>NZ_CP026332.1:0-485000 GCF_002953115.1 Pseudomonas sp. XWY-1
TCAGGGGATATCCGTGTCAGTGGAACTTTGGCAGCAGTGCGTGGAGCTTCTGCGCGATGAACTGCCTGCCCAGCAATTCAACACCTGGATCCGTCCGCTACAGGTCGAAGCCGAAGGCGACGAGTTGCGCGTCTATGCGCCTAACCGTTTCGTTCTCGATTGGGTCAATGAAAAGTACCTGGGTCGCTTGCTCGAGCTGTTGGGTGAGAACGGTAGCGGCATTGCACCAGCCCTTTCCTTATTAATAGGTAGCCGTCGCAGCTCGGCCCCAAGGGCTGCGCCCAACGCGCCGGTCAGCGCTGCCGTTGCGGCTTCGCTGGCGCAGACTCAGGCACACAAGACGGCCCCGGCCGCAGCGGTTGAACCCGTTGCCGTGGCTGCAGCCGAGCCTGTACTGGTCGAGACGTCTTCGCGTGACAGCTTTGATGCCATGGCCGAGCCCGCTGCGGCGCCGCCCAGTGGTGGTGGCCGGGCTGAACAACGCACCGTGCAGGTTGAAGGTGCGCTCAAGCACACCAGTTACCTGAACCGGACCTTTACCTTTGACACCTTCGTCGAAGGTAAGTCGAACCAGCTCGCCCGCGCGGCTGCCTGGCAGGTTGCGGACAACCCTAAGCATGGCTACAACCCACTGTTCCTTTATGGCGGTGTGGGTTTGGGTAAAACCCACCTTATGCATGCTGTGGGTAACCATCTGCTGAAGAAAAATCCGAACGCCAAGGTGGTGTACCTGCATTCGGAGCGTTTCGTCGCGGACATGGTTAAAGCGCTGCAACTCAATGCCATCAACGAATTCAAGCGCTTCTACCGCTCGGTGGACGCGTTGTTGATCGACGATATCCAGTTCTTCGCTCGCAAAGAGCGCTCGCAGGAAGAGTTTTTCCACACCTTCAACGCCTTGCTTGAGGGCGGCCAGCAGGTAATCCTTACCTCTGACCGCTATCCCAAGGAAATCGAAGGCCTGGAAGAGCGTCTGAAGTCGCGCTTTGGTTGGGGCCTGACGGTGGCTGTCGAGCCACCAGAGCTGGAGACCCGCGTAGCGATTCTGATGAAGAAGGCCGACCAGGCCAAAGTCGAGCTCCCGCATGACGCAGCCTTTTTCATCGCTCAGCGCATCCGGTCCAACGTCCGTGAGCTGGAAGGTGCACTGAAGCGGGTTATCGCTCACTCGCACTTCATGGGGCGTGACATCACCATCGAGCTGATTCGTGAATCGCTCAAGGATCTGTTGGCGCTGCAAGACAAACTGGTCAGTGTGGATAACATTCAGCGTACCGTCGCTGAGTACTACAAGATCAAGATCTCCGATCTGTTGTCCAAGCGTCGTTCGCGTTCTGTCGCGCGCCCGCGTCAGGTAGCCATGGCCCTGTCCAAGGAGTTGACCAACCACAGTCTGCCGGAAATCGGCGACATGTTCGGTGGTCGCGACCATACGACCGTGCTGCACGCCTGCCGCAAAATCAATGAACTGAAGGAATCCGACGCGGACATCCGCGAGGACTACAAGAACCTGCTGCGGACGCTGACGACCTGATGGCCGTCTGCGCAGCTAATTGAAGGCAAGGGACTAGACCATGCATTTCACCATTCAACGCGAAGCCCTGTTGAAACCCCTGCAACTGGTCGCCGGTGTCGTCGAGCGCCGTCAGACCTTGCCGGTCCTGTCCAACGTATTGCTGGTCGTACAAGGCCAGCAACTGTCGTTGACCGGTACCGACCTGGAAGTCGAGCTGGTAGGCCGCGTGCAACTGGAAGAGCCGGCCGAGCCTGGCGAGATCACTGTTCCTGCGCGCAAGCTGATGGACATCTGCAAAAGCCTGCCTAACGACGCCCTGATCGATATCAAGGTCGATGAGCAGAAATTGTTGGTAAAGGCCGGCCGCAGCCGCTTCACCCTGTCGACCCTGCCTGCCAATGACTTCCCGACTGTGGAAGAAGGCCCGGGTTCGCTGACCTGCAACCTGGAGCAGAGCAAGCTGCGCCGCCTGATCGAGCGAACCAGCTTCGCCATGGCCCAGCAGGATGTGCGCTATTACCTCAACGGCATGCTGCTTGAGGTTTCCCGCAACACGTTGCGCGCTGTATCCACCGACGGTCACCGCCTGGCGCTTTGCTCGATGAGCGCGCCGATCGAGCAGGAAGATCGACACCAGGTCATCGTGCCGCGTAAAGGTATTCTGGAGTTGGCGCGCCTGCTGACCGATCCTGAAGGCATGGTCAGCATCGTGCTTGGTCAGCATCACATCCGCGCCACTACTGGCGAGTTCACCTTTACCTCCAAGCTGGTGGACGGCAAATTCCCGGACTACGAGCGCGTACTGCCCAAAGGCGGTGACAAGCTGGTCGTCGGAGACCGCCAGGCGCTGCGTGAAGCCTTCAGCCGTACAGCGATTCTTTCCAACGAAAAGTACCGCGGTATTCGCCTGCAGCTGGCTGCCGGTCAACTGAAGATCCAGGCTAACAACCCCGAGCAGGAAGAAGCTGAAGAAGAAATCAGCGTGGACTACGACGGTAGCTCGCTGGAGATCGGTTTCAACGTCAGCTACTTGCTGGACGTGCTGGGCGTGATGACTACTGAGCAAGTTCGTCTGATCTTGTCCGATTCAAACAGCAGTGCGCTGCTGCAGGAAGCTGGCAATGACGATTCTTCCTACGTTGTCATGCCGATGCGCCTGTAACCTGTAGCAGGCGAAATGTCCCTTCGACGTATCATGGTCACCGCGGTGCGCAACTTGCACCCGGTGACACTCTTACCCTCCCCCCGCATCAACATCCTTTACGGCTCCAACGGCAGCGGCAAGACCAGCGTGCTCGAAGCCGTGCATTTGCTCGGCCTGGCCCGTTCATTTCGCAGCACCCGCCTGAATCCGGTTATTCAGTACGAACAGGCTGCCTGTACTGTGTTCGGCGAGGTTCAGCTGACGGAGGGTGGTACGAGCAACCTGGGTGTGTCCCGTGAGCGACAAGGGGAGTTTACTATTCGCATTGATGGGCAGAATGCGCGCAGCGCCGCGCAATTGGCTGAGTTACTGCCGCTTCAGCTTATCAACCCAGACAGTTTCCGGCTGCTGGAAGGTGCCCCAAAAATACGCCGCCAGTTTCTGGACTGGGGGGTGTTCCACGTGGAACCTCGTTTTCTGCCAGCCTGGCAACGCCTTCAGAAGGCGCTGCGGCAGCGGAACTCATGGTTGCGTCATGGTACACTTGACCCAGCTTCGCAAGCCGCCTGGGACCGGGAATTGTGCCTGGCTAGCGCGGAAATAGATGAATACCGTCGCAACTACATCAAGGCCTTGAAGCCCGTCTTCGAGCGAACCCTGAGCGAACTGGTCGAGCTGGACGGGTTGACCCTGAGCTACTACCGAGGCTGGGACAAGGACCGGGAACTGCAAGAAGTGCTCGCCTCCTCCCTCCTTCGCGATCAGCAGATGGGCCATACCCAAGCCGGTCCGCAGCGTGCTGATCTGCGTTTGCGGTTGGCTGGCAACAATGCAGCCGACATCCTGTCGCGTGGTCAGCAAAAGTTGGTGGTATGCGCATTGCGCATTGCCCAAGGCCACCTCGTTAGTCAGGCTCGCCGCGGTCACTGTATTTATCTCGTGGATGACTTGCCGTCCGAACTGGATGACCAGCATCGCCGCGCACTGTGCCGCTTGCTTGAAGAATTACGCTGCCAGGTGTTCATCACCTGTGTAGATCACGAATTACTGAGGGAAGGCTGGCAGACGGAAACGCCAGTTGCTTTGTTCCACGTGGAACAAGGCCGTATCACCCAGACCCACGACCATCGGGAGTGAAGGCATGAGCGAAAATCAAACGTACGACTCCTCCAGCATCAAGGTGCTGAAAGGTTTGGATGCCGTACGCAAGCGTCCCGGCATGTACATTGGCGACACCGATGATGGTAGTGGCCTGCACCACATGGTCTTCGAGGTGGTCGACAACTCGATCGACGAAGCCCTCGCCGGTCACTGCGATGACATCACTGTCATCATCCACCCGGACGAATCTATCAGTGTGCGCGACAACGGTCGCGGCATTCCGGTCGATGTGCATAAGGAAGAAGGCGTTTCCGCAGCCGAGGTCATCATGACTGTGCTGCACGCCGGCGGTAAGTTCGACGACAACTCTTACAAAGTATCCGGCGGTCTGCACGGTGTAGGTGTGTCGGTTGTGAACGCCCTGTCCGAGAAGCTGGTTCTGACCGTTCGCCGTAGCGGCAAGATCTGGGAACAGACTTACGTTCACGGTGTTCCACAAGCGCCCATGGCGGTTGTCGGTGACAGTGAAACCACGGGTACCCACATCCACTTCAAGCCATCGGCTGAAACCTTCAAGAACATTCACTTCAGCTGGGACATCCTGGCCAAGCGCATCCGCGAGCTGTCGTTCCTTAACTCGGGCGTTGGCATTCTGCTGAAGGATGAGCGCAGCGGTAAGGAAGAGTTCTTCAAGTACGAAGGCGGTCTGCGTGCGTTTGTCGAGTACTTGAACACCAACAAGACGCCGGTGAACTCTCAGGTTTTCCACTTCAACGTTCAGCGTGACGATGGCGTGGGTGTTGAAGTCGCCCTGCAATGGAACGACAGCTTCAACGAAAACCTGCTGTGCTTTACCAACAATATTCCGCAGCGTGATGGCGGTACCCACCTGGTGGGTTTCCGTTCCTCGCTGACCCGTAGCCTTAACAGCTACATCGAGCAGGAAGGCCTGGCCAAGAAGAACAAGGTGGCAACCACTGGCGACGACGCCCGTGAAGGCCTGACCGCAATCATCTCGGTGAAGGTACCGGACCCGAAGTTCAGCTCGCAGACCAAGGACAAGCTGGTCTCCTCGGAGGTGAAAACCGCCGTGGAACAGGAGATGAACAAGTACTTCGCCGATTTCCTCTTGGAAAACCCGAACGAGGCGAAGGCCGTCGTTGGCAAGATGATCGACGCGGCTCGCGCCCGTGAAGCCGCCCGTAAAGCCCGTGAAATGACCCGCCGTAAAGGTGCGCTGGATATCGCGGGTCTGCCGGGCAAACTGGCCGACTGCCAAGAGAAAGATCCTGCTCTCTCCGAACTGTACCTGGTGGAGGGTGACTCTGCGGGTGGCTCGGCCAAGCAAGGCCGCAACCGTCGTACCCAGGCGATCTTGCCGCTGAAGGGTAAAATCCTCAACGTCGAGAAAGCGCGCTTCGACAAGATGATTTCGTCCCAGGAAGTGGGCACGCTGATCACTGCGCTGGGCTGTGGCATCGGCCGCGAAGAGTACAACATCGACAAACTGCGTTATCACAACATCATCATCATGACCGATGCTGACGTTGACGGTTCGCACATCCGTACGCTGCTGCTGACCTTCTTCTTCCGTCAGCTGCCGGAGCTGGTCGAGCGTGGCTACATCTATATTGCCCAGCCGCCGCTGTACAAGGTGAAACGAGGCAAGCAGGAGCAGTACATCAAGGACGATGAGGCCATGGAAGAGTACATGACCCAGTCGGCTCTGGAAGATGCCAGCCTGCACCTGGACGAATCGGCGCCAGCAGTTTCCGGTGTGCAGCTGGAAGCGCTGGTGAATGAGTTCCGTAGTGTCATGAAGACTCTCAAGCGCCTGTCGCGCTTGTACCCCGAAGAGCTGACTGAGCACTTCGTCTACCTGCCTGAGGTGACCCTGGAGCAGTTGGGTGACCACGCAGTGATGCAGGCCTGGCTGGCCCAGTTCCAGGCGCGTCTGAACTCCAGCCAGAAGTCTGGCCTGGCTTACAACGCCAGCCTGCGTGAAGACAAAGAGCGCAACGTATGGCTGCCTGAAGTGGAAATTACCTCTCACGGTCTGGCCAGCTATATCACCTTCAACCGCGATTTCTTCGGCAGCAATGACTACCGTACCGTAGTCAACATTGGTGCCAAGCTTTCGAGCCTGTTGGGTGAAGGTGCGTACGTGCAGCGCGGTGAACGCCGCAAGGCAATCGTCGAGTTCAAAGAGGGCCTGGATTGGCTGATGAACGAGACCACCAAGCGCCATACGATTCAGCGATACAAAGGGCTGGGTGAGATGAACCCGGACCAGCTGTGGGAAACCACCATGGACCCGACCGTTCGCCGTATGCTCAAGGTCACTATCGAAGATGCCATCGCCGCTGACCAGATCTTCAACACCCTGATGGGTGATGCGGTCGAGCCGCGTCGTGACTTCATCGAAAGTAACGCGCTGTCGGTGTCGAACCTGGACTTCTGATCAGGTGTAATTCGCCAGACAATAAGAAGCCCGCTGATGCGGGCTTTTTAGTGCCTGCAAACAATCAGTAGCCGGTGAGAATGTTCACGATCACACCGCTGGCAATGGCCACCAGCACATAGTCGCCATTCACATACAGCCAACGATGATCACGAGGTGGCGCATACAGGTGGCGCGCTTTCCAGTCAGTTACCCAGTAACGGTCCCCACGGTAATGTGGATCAACGGCATGACCACGCTGCCACTGCTTATGAGGTATCGGCATGCCTTGTTGTGGGCGGAAGTTTGGATCACGGTAAGCAGGTCCGCGGCCATTGTCATGTCGGCCCTGGTGCTGTGGTTGACCATGTGGCGGGTTGCCTTGGTGCGATGGGCCGCCATCATGCCGATCAGGCGGGCCCGGTTGCGCGAAGCTTGCCAGCGGTGTGCTGAGCATGAGCGCGGCGCAGATCACGGTTAGGGCTTTCTTCATTTGATGCGGTCCTCTGCCTGTTAATCGCCTGGCAGGTATTGAGTGCCAGGTTCGGTTAACTGATCAGACCACGATTTTTCCCTTTCAATGTCAGGGCGCAGGTAAAGGTCCGGTAAAGTCTGGCGTTCTTTCAGTTCAGCCCGAGCGCTTTCAAGCGGCGATACAGCGTGCGTTCACTCATGCCAAGATGACTGGCCAGTTCACTGCGCGAGCCTTTGAACTGCTCCAGCGCCTGCGCCAGCTCACCCAAGTCATTGCGACGGCCGCTTCCTTTAGCCGCGCCAGTCAGCCCAGTGTCTTCCGGTAAATGCTCCGGTCTGATTACTCCGTCATCGGCAAACAAACGCGCGCGTTCCAGAATGTTGCGCAGCTCGCGGATATTGCCCGGAAACGGATGCAACGCAAGTTGCTGCAAGGCGTCTTCACTCAGCCTGGGCGTCGGCTGGCCGGCCATGCGCTGCAGCAGGCTCTGTGCGAGCAGCGGCAGATCTTCCACCCGTTCGCGCAATGCAGGCAGACGAATCGGGAAGCCGCTGATGCGGTAATACAGGTCTTCCCGGAAGGAGCCATCCGCGACCATTTGTTTAAGTGGTTTATGGGTGGCCGATATCAGGCGGAAATCCGAATGGACAGTGCGCAGGCTACCCACAGGACGGAAACTGCCGGACTCTATCAGGCGCAGCAGCTTCACCTGCATCGCCAGCGGCACTTCACCGATTTCATCGAGGAACAAGGTGCCGCCATGGGCTGCCTCGGCCAAGCCGATCTTGCGCTGATTCGCCCCGGTGAACGCACCCTTCTCATAGCCGAACAGTTCACTCTCGAACAACGACTCGGTCAGACCGGTGCAGTCGACCACCACCAGTGGGCCATTGGCCCTGGGGCTGCCCATGTGCACTGCACGGGCGAACAGCTCCTTACCGGTCCCCGACTCCCCCTGCAACAACACCGGGATCTGCGCCGGTGCCGCACGCTGCAGGCTGGCCAGCGCGGCCTTGAAGGTTGGCGCGCGGCCGACCAACCCTTGCTCCTGAGGCTGCGCCGAGGCGAGGGTGATGGTGGTGAGGCGTTCGACAAAGGCCACTACCTTGCCCTGTTCATCCAGGATCGGCCGCAACTCGACATCCACATGCTCCGGGCCGCGTGGTGTGTGATGAATGTGCAATACCCGCTCCGGTACCTTGCTGTCCCACGCCTTGCGCATCGGGCAATGTTCGCCAGCCTGGTCGCACGGCACAGCGTAGTGATGCGAAACCCTGTGGCACTTCTCGCCCAGTGGGGCCTGATCATGCCGCCCAAACTGACGGCGATAGGCCGCATTGGCCGCGAGGATGTTGTAGTCGGTGTCCAACACGATGGTCGGGAGGGCATCGTGCTCGAGGTAGGAAACCAGAGCTAGGATGAGGGGATGGGCTTCAGGCATGACGGCACCGTATGGATGACCGACGCAGGGTAACAAGGACTGCCAAACACTGCCATTGGCTGTCAGTCGACTGCCACCTGGGCTGCCAGTTTTGCCGGCAGCAGTCTGCAACTGGCCGGTTTTATTGGCCAGTGAGTGGCAAAAAGCCTGGCATGCATCTTGATAAAGCTCCTGTCACTGCCTACGCCTGTACAAGGCGGGGCGGATAAATTGGAGAACGTGATGATCATCGGCAACAACCTTCACGTGGACGCCTTCTACGACGAGGCGACCTCGACCATCAGCTACCTGGTCATGGACCGTGAAACCCGACAATGCGCATTGATCGACAGCGTGCTGGATTACGACCCCAAGTCCGGGCGCACCTGCAGCGCTTCGGCTGATCGCCTGATCGAGCGTGTGAACGAGCTGAATGCCAGTGTGCGGTGGGTGCTGGAAACCCATGTACACGCCGACCACCTTTCAGCCGCTGCCTACCTGAAGGAAAAGCTGGGCGGCCATACCGCAATTGGCGCGCACATTACCCAGGTGCAGAAAGTGTTTGGCGCCTTGTTCAACGCAGAGCCCGGCTTCGCCCGTGATGGCAGCCAGTTCGATGTGCTGCTCGAAGACGAGGAAGGTTTCCGGATTGGCAACCTGCAGGCCCGTGCGTTGCACACGCCTGGGCACACACCCGCGTGCATGAGTTTCATGATCGAAGATGCCGGCGAGATCGCGGTGTTCGTTGGAGACACCTTGTTCATGCCCGACTATGGCACCGCCCGCTGCGACTTCCCCGGGGCCGATGCCCGCACCTTGTACCGCTCAATCCGTCGCCTGCTGGCTTTCCCCGATCAGACGCGGTTGTTCATGTGCCACGACTACCTGCCAGGTGGCCGCGACATGCAGTACGTCACAACTGTCGCCGAGCAGCGCGCCCACAACATTCACATCCATCAGGGTATCGATGAGGACAGCTTCGTTGCCATGCGCGAAGCCCGCGACAAGACGCTCGAAATGCCTGTGCTGATCCTGCCTTCAGTGCAGGTGAACATGCGTAGCGGCCAACTGCCCCCACCGGAGGCGAACGGTGTGAGCTATCTGAAGATCCCGCTGAACAAGCTGTAAGCGCCCTGCCCCCATAATCAGATTTCCAGGATTTACCGCCATGCCTGCCTTGTTGTCCCCTGCCAATACCGACCACCACAAGGTGGTCATCGTCGGTGCCGGTGCCGCCGGGATCGCCACTGCTTCCAGCCTGATCAGCCGCGACCCATCGTTGGACGTCGCCTTGATCGACCCTGCCGAAGTGCACTACTACCAACCCGGCTGGACCATGGTCGGTGCCGGTGTGTTCAAGGCACCCAGCACTGCCCGCACCATGGCGTCGACCATTCCTCGCGGTGTGCGCTGGGTCAAGGCGCGGGTAAAGGGATTCGACCCATTGGCCCAGTTGGTCATCCTCGATGATGGTCGCGCCATCAGCTATGAACAGCTGATCGTCTGCCCCGGCCTCAAGCTGGACTGGGCGGCCATTGATGGGCTCAGCGAGACCCTGGGCCGCAACGGTGTCACCTCCAACTATCGCTACGACCTGGCACCCTATACCTGGGAACTGGTGCAAAAGCTCAAGCAAGGACGCGCGTTGTTCAGCCAGCCGCCCATGCCGATCAAGTGCGCCGGTGCACCACAGAAGGCGCTGTATCTGTCTTGCGACCACTGGCTGCGCCATGGCCATTTGGGGGCGGTGAAAGCCAGCTTCTACAATGCGGGTGCCGTACTGTTCGGTGTCGCCGACTATGTGCCCGCGCTGATGAAGTACATCGAGAAATACGCCGTCGACCTCAACTTCTCCCACAGGTTGGTTGCAGTAGACGGCCCGGGAAAGCGCGCTACATTCTTGCGTACCCTGCCCGATGGCAGCAGCGAAACGCGCATCGAGGCCTTCGACATGCTGCACGTGGTACCGCCACAGGTGGCGCCAGACTTCATTCGCGAAAGCCCCTTGGCTGATAGCTCCGGCTGGGTTGACGTCGATCCGCATACCCTGCGTCATCGCAAATACACCAACGTTCATGCCCTAGGTGACGTGGCTAACACCAGCAATGCCAAGACCGCCGCTGCGGCGCGCAAGCAGGCACCGGTGGTCGCCAACAATGTGCTGGTGGCGCTGGGCAGGCTGGCGACCCTGGCCCAGTACGACGGCTATGGCTCGTGCCCGCTTACCGTCGAGCGCGGCAAGATCGTCCTGGCCGAGTTCACCTATGGCGGCAAGCTGGCACCGAGCTTCCCTAACTGGTTACTGGATGGCCGCAAGCCGACACGTCTGGCCTGGCTGCTCAAGGCACAGGCGCTGCCACCGCTGTACTGGCAAGGCATGCTCAAGGGGCGCGAGTGGTTGGCACGCCCGCAGCTGGTAGCCGAGGGTGGGCAGTGATCGAGCATCAACTGTTAGGGGCGGGCCTGGGCGCAATCATCGGCGCGGTGCTGGCGCTGACCGGCGCAGGCGGTGGCATTCTCGCAGTACCCTTGCTGGTGTTCGGCCTGGGGCTATCGATGGTCGAAGCGGCACCGGTGGGCCTGTTGGCTGTAGGTATGGCTGCAGCGGTTGGTGCGGTGCTGGGCTTGCGCCAAGGGCTGGTGCGTTATCGGGCTGCGCTGTTCATTGCGTTGGTTGGTGTGGCAGCAGCGCCGTTCGGGCTGATGCTGGCGCACCGCCTGCCGAATGCACCGTTGCAGGTGGTATTCGCCGGCGTGCTGGTTTATGCCTGCCTGCGCATCTGGCGCAAGGCGGCCAAAGAGCTGCGTGGCGAAGCCAATGACGCTCATCGCTTTATCGAGCCGTGTGTGCTGAACCCGCTGCAGGGTCGTTTGCGCTGGACCCTGCCCTGCGCGCGCGCACTGGCATTCACGGGTGCCTTGTCCGGGTTGTTGTCCGGCTTGCTGGGCGTGGGTGGGGGGTTCGTCATCATCCCTGCCCTGAACCGCTACACCAACCTGCGCATGGCCAGCATCGTTTCCACTTCGCTGGCGGTGATTGCCTTGGTCTCTACCGGCAGTGTGGTCAGCGCCAGCTTTGCGGGCGTCATGCACTGGCAGGTTGGCGCCCCGTTTGCCGTCGGTGCAGTGCTCGGTCTGCTGCTGGCGCGGCCTTTGGCAGCCAGGTTGGCCGGGCCGCGTCTGCAGCAGATGTTTGCCGTGGCAGGTTGGGCCGCTGCCCTGTTGTTGGCCGGCAAGGCTCTACTCGGCTAGCAACTCGCTTTGTTCGGCCGCGCACAACGCCAGCAGGTAGTCCCACACCACCCGCAGGCGCACAGACTTGTGCAGCTCACGGCGGGTGCAGATCCAGTAGCTGCGCTGGATGGTTTCACCCGGCAGCACGCGCACCAGTGTCGGGTCGTGGCGGGCCATGTAGTTGGGCAGCACGGCGATGCCCAGCCCGGCGCGGGCGGCGGCTTGCTGGGCGATCACGCTGGTGCTGCGAAACACCACGTTGGGTGCTCGGCAGAAACTGTTGAGAAACAGCAGTTCCTGGCTGAACAGCAAATCGTCAACGTAGCCGATCCAGCTGTGCCGGGCCAGGTCTTCGCGGTGGCGCAGTGGCGGCGCGCGGTCCAGGTAGTCCTGGCTGGCGTACAGCGCCAAGCGGTAGTCGGTGAGTTTGCGGGTGATCAGCAGATCGGCGTTGGGCCGCTCCAGATGGATGCTGATTTCTGCCTCGCGGTTGAGGATGCTGACGAAGCGCGGCACCGCTACCAGTTCCACCTCCAGGCCGGGGTAGCGCTCGAACAACGCGTTCATGCGTGGGGTGAAGAACATGATGCCGATGCCTTCGGTTACCCCCAGGCGAATCTTGCCCAGCGGGGTGATGGCCTGGGTGATTTCCTCCTGTGCCAGCAGGGCGACGTTCTCCATGGCTTCGGCATGCTTGAGCAGGGCTTGACCCGAGGGGGTCAGCTCGTACCCCTGGGCATGTTGCACGAACAGCGCGGTCCCCAGGCTCTGCTCGATGCTCTCGATATGCCGGGCCACGGTGCTGTGGGTAGTGTTCAGGCGCTTGGCGGCGGTCAGCAGGCGGCCGCTGCGCTGCAATTCGAGGAAAAAACGCAGATCATTCCAGTCGAACATGCTTGTCCCTTATGGCAGTTCGTTCCGGCCTCTTCACGGGCATGCCCCACAGGTGCGGTGAACACCCTGAAGGTAACGTGATCCCTGAGGTGCGGGCGAGCCCGCGAAGAGGTCGGTACAGGCTTGCCACTGTGCTAAAACGCACAGCGGCTGCGCGAAATCTCGTGTTTCATCCACGAAATTACTCACTAAGATGGATCGGGACAAGAATAAAAAACAGGCGCGAGGTTGCACATGCCATCAGCCGATTCTGTCTTCGACTACGTGGTCGTAGGGGCCGGCCCCGCCGGATGCCTGCTGGCCAATCGTTTGTCCGCCGACCCTTCCTGCCGCGTGCTGCTGCTGGAGGCGGGTGGCCGTGACAATTATCCCTGGATCCACATCCCCGTTGGTTACCTCTACTGCATCGGCAACCCGCGCACAGACTGGTGCTTCAAGACCGAGGCACAACCTGGCCTCGGCGGTCGCGCTTTGGGTTATCCAAGGGGCAAGGTGCTAGGTGGATGTTCGTCGATCAACGGCATGATCTACATGCGGGGCCAAGCCGCCGACTACGACCATTGGGCCGCGCAAGGCAACGACGGCTGGGCGTGGAAAGATGTGTTACCGCTGTTCAAGGCCAGCGAAAACCACTTTGCAGGCGCCAGCGAGCACCACGGCGCGGAGGGCGAATGGCGGGTCGAGCGGCAACGCTACAGCTGGCCGATCCTTGATGCTTTCCGTGATGCCGCCGAGCAGAGTGGTATTGGCAAGGTCGACGATTTCAACACCGGCGACAACCAGGGTTGTGGATATTTTCAGGTCAACCAGCGCAGTGGTGTGCGCTGGAACGCTTCCAAAGCTTTCCTGCGGCCGATCAAGGATCGCGCCAACCTCACTGTGCTGACCGGCGTGGAGGTTGATCAGGTACTGCTCGACAACACCCGCGCAAGGGCAGTGAAGGCACTCTGGCAAGGGGCCTGGCATGAGTTTGCGGCGCGCCGCGAGATCATTCTCTGTGCTGGGGCAGTTGGTTCACCGGGCATCCTCCAGCGCTCCGGCATCGGCCCACGTCAGTTGCTGGAAAGCTTGGGTATTGGTGTTCGCCACGACATGCCAGGCGTTGGTGGCAACTTGCAGGACCACCTGCAACTGCGCCTGATCTACCAGATCCGCAACGCCCGTACCTTGAACCAGATGGCCAACAGCCTGTGGGGCAAGATGGGCATGGGCCTGCGTTACCTCTACGACCGTAGCGGGCCGCTGGCCATGGCGCCGAGCCAGTTAGGCGCGTTCGTGCGTTCAAGCCCTGAACAGGCCACCGCCAACCTTCAGTATCACGTGCAGCCGCTGTCACTGGAACGCTTCGGTGAGCCGTTGCATCAGTTCCCGGCCTTTACTGCCTCGGTGTGCAACCTGCGCCCGGCCAGCCGCGGGCGCATCGACATCTGCAGCACCGACATGAACAGCACGCCGCGGATCGACCCCAATTACCTCAGTGCTCCGCAGGACTTGCGGGTTGCTGCCGATGCCATTCGCCTTACCCGGCGCATCGTCCAGGCCCCTGCCCTCGCCGCTTTCGAGCCCAAGGAATATTTGCCGGGCCCGGCGCTGCAAAGCGAGGAAGAACTGTTCGAGGCCGCTGGCAAGATCGGCACCACCATCTTCCACCCGGTCGGTACCTGTCGCATGGGCAACGGTGCCATGGACGTTGTGGATAACCAGCTGCGCGTGCATGGCATCCCCGGTCTACGTGTAGCCGATGCTTCGATCATGCCGCAGATAACTTCCGGCAATACGTGTTCCCCCACCCTGATGATCGCCGAAAAGGCGGCGCAACTGATCCTCAAAGGAGCTGCTACCCAGACCTACCTGAACCAAGACGCGTTACCGACGCCCTGACCCGGGTGCGTGCAGTACCGGCGGCTTGCGGTCAGAAGTCGCCGACAGTGGAACAACAAGAATAATCACTGTGGCCTAAGGGCCGAGGACAGCAACGATGTCGGATTACATCCAAGAGCAGGGGGCGGCGGCCAGCAGCTCCAGCCGCCGTGAAGAACGCAAGATCATTTTCGCGTCATCCCTCGGGACGGTTTTCGAGTGGTATGACTTTTTTCTCTATGGTGCGCTGGCAGCGGTCATCAGCAAGCAGTTCTTCGCTGGCGTGAACGATACCACCGCTTTCATCTTCGCCCTGATGGCCTTCGCTGCGGGCTTTCTGGTGCGGCCGTTTGGCGCGCTGGTGTTCGGCCGCCTGGGTGACATGATCGGGCGCAAGTACACCTTCCTGGTCACCATCGTGCTGATGGGCCTGTCCACTTTCGCTGTGGGGTTGTTGCCCACCTACGCCAGCATCGGCATCGCCGCACCGATCATCCTGGTGATCCTGCGCATGCTGCAGGGGCTGGCGCTGGGCGGCGAGTATGGCGGTGCAGCCACTTACGTGGCCGAGCATGCGCCGCCCGGCAAGCGGGGCTTGCACACTGGTTTCATCCAGTCCACCGCAACGCTGGGCCTGTTGTTGTCGCTCTTGGTGGTGCTGGGTAGCCGGTATATCAGTGGCGATCAGTTCGAAACCTGGGGCTGGCGCTTGCCGTTCCTGCTGTCGATCGTGCTGCTGGCGATCTCCACCTGGATTCGCATGAGCATGCACGAGTCGCCGGCCTTTGTGAAAATGAAGGCTCAGGGCAAGGTCAGCAAGTCGCCCATCCGTGAGTCATTCACCTCCTGGCCAAACCTGAAAGTGGTGCTTACCGCCCTGTTCAGCATCAACGCGGGGCAGGCTGTGACCTTCTACACGGCGCAGTTCTACGTTCTGTTCTTCATGACCCAGATGCTGAAAATGGACTCGGCTCAGGCCAACACCCTGCTCATCATCAGCGTTGTGATTGGCGCGCCGTTCTTCGTGTTCTTCGGCTGGTTGTCCGACCGTATCGGCCGCAAGCCGATCCTGATGCTCGGCCTGTTGCTGGCCACGGTACTGTACTTCCCACTGTTCAAGGCGCTGAGCCACTACGCCAACCCGCAGATCGACGCTGCCAGCCGTCAGGCGCCGATCGTGGTCACCGCCGACCCGCAAGGCTGCACATTCCAGTTCGACCCAGTGGGCAAGGCTCGTTTTGACAGCCCGTGCGACAAGGTCAAGACCTTCCTGGTCAAGCAGGGCCTGCCGTACAGCTCGGTAAGCGTGGCCGGCAGTGAGGTGGTGGTCAACATCGGTGACAAGACCATCAACGGCTTTGACGAAACCGCCATGCGTACTGCAATCGAGCAGGCTGGTTACCCGGCCAAGGCGGACCCTGCGCAGGTCAACCAGGTAATGGTGGTGGTACTGATCGTGGCGATGATCCTGATCGCGACCATGACCTATGGCCCGTTGGCGGCGGTGATGGTCGAGCTGTTCCCGACCCGCATCCGCTACACCTCGATGTCGCTGCCCTATCACATTGGTAATGGCTGGTTTGGTGGTTTCCTGCCTACCGTATCGTTTGCGCTGGTGGTCTATACCGGGGATATCTTCTACGGGCTGTGGTACCCGGTGCTGGTGACCGGGATCAGCCTGGTGGTTGGGATCTTCTGTCTGAGAGAAACCAAGGATGTAGATATCGACAAAGTCTGATGTCCACATGCCATAAAAAAACCGGCTGTAAAAGCCGGTTTTTTTATGCCTCAAAAAAACTTATGCACGATTTTCAGAAAAAATTCATACAAAGAAATAACTAGCAAATTCATACACTTAGATATCAATTCAAGCATTTAATCCAAAAACTGCACACAAGTTATCCACAGAAGGTCAAGCCATCTGCTCCTGAGGTTTTTCCGCCGCTGGCGGCAGCGATCCCATGGCCCGCTGGGTCGCTTCGTTCCAAGCTGCAGCGCGGTCGTTGAGTTCGGCGATGGCACGTGGCCCTGTGCCGTTGGCGTACATCGGCTCACCAATTACCACTTCGATTGTACCGGCGCGCTTGCCCCAACCGGTCTTGGGCCAGAACTTGCCGGCGTTGTGGGCAATCGGCAGCACTGGCAGCCCGGCATTCACGGCCAGTGCCGTACCGCCGCGGGAAAACTTGCCGATGGTGCCGAACGGCACACGGGTGCCTTCTGGGAAAATCAGCACCCACGTCTTCTGCTTGAGCAGTTCGTCACCCTTGCTCGCCACTTGGCGCAACGCTTCCTTGGGGTTGTCGCGGTTGATCGCGATGGGCCGCAGCATGGCCATGGCCCAGCCGAAGAACGGTACATACAGCAGCTCGCGCTTGAGCACCTGGCTAAGCGGCGAGAAGTACTGGGAAAGGAAGAAGGTTTCCCAGGTGCTCTGGTGATTGGACAAAATCACGCAAGGCTCAGCTGGCACGTTCTCGGCGCCAGTGATCTTGTAGTCGATGCCCAGGATGGTGCGCACCAGAAACAGCGCGCAGCGGCACCAGTACACGTTGATGAACTTGTAGCGCTTGGGGAACGACAGGAACGGCGCGACGAAGAAGCTCAGCGAGCACCACAGCAGCGAACTGGTGCCCAGCAGCAGGTAAAAAAGAAAGATTCTGATCGCCTGCAGGATCGACATAGTGGCTTGTACCATTGCGGGGCATGCCCGCCTGAGAAAAATGCGCCAGAAGGCGCACTGTTTAAATTAGTTCTCTGGCGATAGCTGCCAGATCGTCGAAAATCAGTGTAGTTTCCGGGACGCCTTTTTCCAGGGTCCGCTCGCCCTTGCCGGTCTTCACCAGCACGGGTTGTGCACCGACGGCCAGGGCGGCCTCCAGGTCACCTTTGCTGTCGCCGACGAACCAGACGCCTTCAAGGCCAATCTGGTAATGCTCGGCGATCGCCCGCAGCATGCCGGGCTTGGGCTTGCGGCAATCGCACCCTTCGTCCGGCCCATGCGGGCAATACACGATGTGGCCCACCTCGCCGCCCTGCTCGGCCACCAGCGCGCGCAGGCGCGCGTGCATGGCCTCAAGGGTTGCAAGCGGGTAGTAGCCACGGGCAATGCCGGACTGGTTGGTGGCCACGGCCACCGTCCAGCCCGCCTTGCTCAACTGCGCGATCGCATCGACCGAACCGGGGATCGGCACCCATTCTTCCAGCGTCTTGATGTACGCATCGGAGTCGTAGTTGATCACCCCGTCACGGTCGAGAATCAGCAGTTTCAAGGCTTACCCCAGCAGCGAAATGTCAGCCACGCCCAGGAACAGGCCGCGCAGGCGGCTGAGCAGGGCATAACGGTTGGCACGTACCTTGGCGTCTTCGGCGTTGACCATGACCGCCTCGAAGAAGGCATCGACCGGGTCACGCAGGGCCGCCAGGCGGGCCAGCGATTCGCTGTACTGACGTGCTGCAGCCATCGGTTGCACGGCCTGGTCAGCCTGCTGGATGGCCGAGTACAGGGAGAACTCGTTGGCATTGTCGAAGTACTTCGGCTCGACCTGCTCGGCGATGGCACCTTCGGCCTTGCTCAGCAGGTTCGACACGCGCTTGTTCACCGCGGCCAGGGCCTCGGCTTCCGGCAGTTTGCGGAACGCCTGCACGGCTTGTACGCGCTGGTCGAAGTCCAGGGCGGAGCCTGGCTGCAGTGCGCGTACCGACAGGTACGTGGCGACGTCGATGCCTTCGTCTTCGTAACGTGCGCGCAGGCGGTCGAAAATGAACTCCAGTACTTGCTCGGCCAGGCCGGGGGCCTTGACCTTGGCGCCGAACTGCTTGACCGCAAACTCGACCGCACCGGTCAGGTTCAGGTCCAGTTGCTTCTCGATCAGGATACGCAGCACGCCCAGAGCAGCTCGGCGCAGGGCGTACGGGTCCTTGCTGCCGGTAGGCAGCATGCCGATGCCAAAGATACCCACCAAGGTGTCGAGCTTGTCGGCGATGGCCACGGCAGCACCGGTCAGGGTCTGCGGCAGCTCGGCGCCTGCACCGCGCGGCATGTACTGCTCGTTCAGGGCCAGGGCTACGTCTTCCGGCTCACCGTCGTTGAGCGCGTAGTAGTAACCGGCAACACCCTGCATTTCAGGGAATTCGCCGACCATCTCGGTGGCCAGGTCGCACTTCGACAGCAGGCCGGCACGGCCAGCGCGCTGGGCGTCGCCGCCGATCAGCGGAGCAATGAAGGCGGCCAGCCTGGAAACACGTTCGGCCTTGTCGTACACGGTGCCGAGCTGAGCCTGGAACACCACGTTCTTGAGGCGCTCGTTGAAGGTTTCCAGCGGCTGCTTCTTGTCCTGCTTGAAGAAGAACTCGGCGTCGGTCAGGCGCGGGCGCACGACTTTTTCGTTGCCTTGCACGATCTGCTTCGGGTCGCGGCTTTCGACGTTGGCCACGGTAATGAAGCGCGGCAGCAGCTTGCCTTCGCTGTCCAGCAGGCAGAAGTACTTCTGGTTGTCCTGCATGGTGGTGATCAGGGCTTCTTGCGGCACCTCGAGGAAACGCTCCTCGAACGAGCACACCAGCGGCACCGGCCACTCGACCAGAGCGGTCACTTCGTCCAGCAGCGCCGGTGGCACGATGGCCGTGCCTTCCTGCTGCATGGCCAGCTCTGCGGTACGCTTGCTGATCAGCTCGCGGCGCTCGGCGAAGTCGGCAAGGACGTAGGCCTTGCGCAGGTCTTCGACGTAGTTGGCCGGGGTGGTGATGAGCACGTTTTCCGGATGGTGGAAGCGGTGGCCACGGGATTCACGCCCGGCCTTCTGCGACAGGATGGTGCAATCGACCACCTGATCGCCCAGCAGCATCACCAGCCATTGGGTCGGGCGCACGAACTCTTCACGGCTGGCCGCCCAGCGCATGCGCTTGGGAATCGGCAGGTCGTTCAGCGAATCTTCGACGATGGTCGGCAGCAGCCCAACGGTAGCCTTGCCCGGGATGTGCTGGGAGAAGCGCAGCTTGGGGCCGCTCTGGTCGATCTCGGCCAGTTCCACACCGCACTTCTTGGCGAAGCCCAGCGCAGCCTGGGTCGGCTCGCCTTCGGCGTTGAAGGCAGCCTGCAGGGGCGGGCCGTCGATGTTGATGCTGCGGTCAGGCTGCTGCACGTCCAGCTGGCGAATCAGCACGGCCAGACGACGCGGCGCGGCGTACACCTGCTTGCCGGTGTAGTTCAGGCCAGCAGCCTGCAGGCCTTTTTCGATACCGGCCAGGAAGGCGTCGCCAAGGCTGGCGAGGGCCTTGGGTGGCAGCTCTTCGGTGCCCAGTTCTACCAGGAAATCTTGAGCACTCATTGTGCAGCCTCCAGCTTAGCCAACACTTCGTCACGCAGTTCAGGGGTGGCCATCGGGAAGCCCAGGCGTGCGCGGGCTTGCAGATAGCTTTGCGCCACGTCCCGGGCCAGGGTACGTACACGCAGGATGTAACGCTGGCGCTCGGTTACCGAGATGGCGCGGCGGGCGTCCAGCAGGTTGAAGGTGTGCGAGGCCTTCAGGACCATTTCATAGGTCGGCAGCGGCAGCTCCAGCTTGATCAGGCGGTTGGCTTCGCTTTCGTAGAAATCGAACAGTTCGAACAGCTTGTCGACGTTGGCATGTTCAAAGTTGTAGGTCGACTGCTCCACCTCGTTCTGGTGGAACACGTCGCCATAGGTGACCTTGCCGAACGGGCCGTCGGCCCACACCAGGTCGTACACCGAATCGACGCCCTGGATGTACATGGCCAGGCGCTCCAGGCCGTAGGTGATTTCACCGGTGACCGGGTAGCACTCGATGCCGCCAACCTGCTGGAAGTAGGTGAACTGGGTGACTTCCATGCCGTTGAGCCAGATTTCCCAGCCCAGACCCCAGGCGCCGAGGGTCGGCGATTCCCAGTTGTCTTCGACGAAACGAATGTCGTGCACCAGCGGATCCAGACCGATGGCTTTCAGCGAGCCGAGGTACAGCTCCTGGAAGTTGGCCGGGTTCGGTTTGAGCACCACCTGGAACTGGTAGTAGTGCTGCAGGCGGTTGGGGTTTTCGCCATACCGCCCGTCGGCAGGACGACGGCTAGGCTGCACATAGGCGGCGTTCCAGGTTTCTGGACCCACGGCGCGCAGGAATGTAGCGGTGTGGAAAGTGCCGGCGCCTACTTCCATATCGTAGGGCTGAAGTACCACACAACCTTGAGCTGCCCAGTAGTTCTGCAGGGCGAGGATCAGGTCTTGGAAGGTACGCACGGCTGGCGTAGGCTGGCTCACGAAATTCACCTGTATCTGGGGATGCGGATGTAAAGAGCGGGAGTATAACCTGATTCGCCTCGCCCTCTACTCATTGGAGCCTTATGCCACGCTGCTTTTGGTGTACCGACGATCCGTTGTACCAGGCCTACCACGACCAGGAATGGGGAATGCCACAGCGCGACCCGGCGTTGCTCTTCGAGATGCTTTTGCTCGAAGGGTTCCAGGCGGGGCTTTCGTGGATTACCGTTTTGCGCAAACGCGAGCGTTATCGCGAGGTGATGTACGGCTTCGACCCGGTAAAGCTGGCGGCCATGAGCGACGAACGCATCGAAGAATTGATGCAGGATGCAGGCATCATCCGCAATCGCCTCAAGCTCAAGGCTGCGCGGCGCAATGCCCAGGCCTGGCTGGCTGTGGATAACCCCGCCGAATGGCTGTGGTCGTTCGTCGGCGGCTCGCCGAAGATCAACCACTTCAAGGCGCGCGGCGACGTGCCAGCTGTTACCGATGAAGCCAAGGCAATGAGCAAGGCCTTGCAGAAAGCTGGCTTCACGTTCGTCGGTCCGACCATCTGCTACGCCTTCATGCAGGCCACCGGCATGGTCATGGACCACACCACCGACTGCGATCGCTACGCCGCCTTGTTGCGCTGAGGGGTTACAATGCGCGCCTTGCTGAAATAAGGAATTCGCCTGTGGAAAAGTTCAAGGGCGCCCTGATGGTCGGGGTGCTGCGCCTGTTTGCCAAGCTGCCCTGGGGCGCTGTGCAGCGTGTCGGCGCCGGTATTGGCTGGCTGATGTGGAAAATCCCCAACAGTTCGCGCAACGTGGTACGGATCAACCTGGCCAAATGCTTCCCGGAGATGGACCCGGTTGCCCGTGAGCAACTGGTGGGCCAGGCGCTGCGGGATATCGGTAAATCCTTTGTCGAAAGTGCCTGTGCCTGGATCTGGCCGCCGCAACGCTCGCTGGAGCTGGTCAAGGAAGTGCATGGCCTGGAAGTGCTGGAGCAGGCCCTGGCCTCGGGTAAAGGCGTGGTCGGCATCACCAGCCACCTGGGCAACTGGGAAGTGTTGAACCACTTCTACTGCAACCAGTGCAAACCGATCATCTTCTACCGCCCGCCGAAGCTGAAGGCGGTGGATGACCTGCTGCGCGAGCAGCGCGTGCAGATGGGCAACCGCGTGGCACCGTCGACCAAGGAAGGCATCCTCAGCGTGATCAAGGAAGTGCGCCGTGGTGGCCAGGTGGGTATTCCTGCCGACCCGGAGCCGGCGGAATCGGCGGGCGTGTTCGTACCGTTCCTCGGCACCCAGGCGCTGACCAGCAAGTTCGTGCCGAACATGCTGGCCGGTGGCAAGGCGGTAGGTGTGTTCCTGCATGCGCTGCGGTTGCCGGATGGCTCGGGCTTCAAGGTGTTCCTCGAAGCTGCGCCGGAAGAGATGTACAGCACCGATGTGAATGTGTCGGCGGCGGCGATGAGCAAGGTGGTCGAACGCTATGTGCGCGAGTACCCCAGCCAGTACATGTGGAGCATGAAGCGCTTCAAGAAGCGCCCGGCTGGCGAGCCGCGCTGGTATTAAGCCATTCACCGCCCCTGTAGGAGCGGGTTTACCCGCGAATGCGTCGGTGAATCCAACATCGCATTCGCGGGTAAACCCGCTCCTACAGGGGCCGCGTCAACCCGCTGCTCTGTTGAGCTTCTTCAGGAATACGGTCATTTCTTTTTCGGCCTGCTTGTCACCATGGGCCTGCGCCGCCACGATCCCGTCTTCCCACGCCTTGCGCGCCGCCGCCAGCTCACCCTGCAGCTGATAGGCCTTGCCCAGCAGCTTCCATGCTGCCGAGTATTTCGGGTCCTGCTCTACACAGCGCGCCAGGTGCACCGCTGCTTCAGCGCCGTTGCCTTCATCCAGCCAGGCCTTGCCCAGGCCAAACCTCAGCAGCGGGTTATCCACACCTTTGGCCAGCATCTTCTCCAGCGATTCGCGCATGCCCTCTTCTCCTAGAAGAAACTCAAGCCGACGTGGAACAGCTTCTCCACATCGCGAATATGCTTTTTATCCACAACGAAGAGGATCACATGGTCCCCTGATTCGATCATGGTGTCGTCATGGGCAATCATCACCTCTTCATCACGGATGATCGCACCAATAGTGGTGCCCGGTGGCAGCGTGATGTCCTCGATTGCCTTGCCGACCACCTTGCTCGACTTCGAGTCACCGTGTGCCACCGCCTCGATAGCCTCGGCTGCACCACGGCGCAGCGAGTGCACACTGACGATGTCGCCACGACGGACGTGCGCCAGCAGGGTGCCGATGGTGGCCAGCTGCGGGCTGATGGCAATGTCGATATCGCCGCCCTGCACCAGGTCGACATAAGCCGGGTTGTTGATGATGGTCATCACCTTGCCTGCGCCCAGGCGCTTGGCCAGCAAGGACGACATGATGTTGGCTTCGTCATCGTTGGTCAGGGCCAGGAAAATATCGGCGTCGGCGATGTTCTCTTCGAGCATCAGGTCTTTGTCCGAGGCGCTGCCCTGCAGCACCACAGTGCTTTCCAGGGTATCGGAGAGGTGCCGGCAACGCGCCGGGCTCATCTCGATGATCTTCACCTGATATCGGCTTTCGATGGCCTCCGCCAGGCGCTCGCCGATCTGCCCGCCGCCGGCGATGACAATGCGTTTATTGGTTTCGTCGATGCGGCGCAGTTCGCCCATCACCGCACGGATATCCTTCTTCGCGGCAATGAAGAACACCTCGTCGTCGGCTTCGATCACCGTGTCGCCACGCGGGGTGATCGGCCGGTCACGGCGGAAGATGGCCGCCACGCGGGTATCTACGTTGGGCATGTGCGCGCGGATCTGGCGCAATTGCTGGCCGACCAGCGGGCCGCCATAGTAGGCCTTCACTGCCACGAGCTGGGCCTTGCCCTCGGCGAAATCGATCACCTGCAGCGAGCCTGGGTGTTCGATCAGGCGCTTGATGTAATTGGTCACCACCTGCTCGGGGCTGATCAGAACGTCGACCGGGATATGGTCGTTGTCGAACAGCTCTTCGCGGGTCAGGTAGGACGATTCGCGCACCCGTGCAATCTTGGTCGGGGTATGGAACAGCGAATAGGCCACCTGGCAGGCAACCATGTTGGTCTCGTCACTGTTGGTTACCGCCACCAGCATGTCGGCGTCGTCGGCACCGGCCTGACGCAGTACCGTCGGCAGTGAGCCACGGCCCTGGACGGTGCGGATGTCCAGGCGGTCGCCGAGGTCGCGCAGGCGGTCGCCGTCGGTGTCGACCACGGTAATGTCGTTGGCTTCGCTGGCCAGGTGTTCAGCCAGCGTACCGCCTACCTGCCCTGCGCCGAGGATGATGATCTTCATGCGCTACTCCCTATCCTTTGTTCTTATCCGCGCGAGGCGGCGATCTTGATCAGCTTGGCATAGTAGAAACCGTCGTGGCCGCCTTCCAGGGCCAGCAACTGACGGCCGTGGGGCTGGCGCAGGCCGGCTTCGGTCGCCAGGTCCAGCTCACGAGCGCCCGGGGTGCGCGCGAGGAAGGCTTTGATCACTTCAGTGTTCTCGGTCGGCAATGTGGAGCAGGTGGCGTATAGCAGCATGCCGCCCACTTCCAAGGTCGGCCACAGGGCATCGAGCAGCTCGCCTTGCAGTGTGGCCAAAGCCGGGATGTCGTCGGCTTGGCGGGTCAGCTTGATGTCCGGGTGGCGGCGAATCACGCCGGTGGCCGAGCACGGCGCGTCGAGCAGAATGCGCTGGAATGGCTTGCCGTCCCACCAGCTGGCAGTGTCGCGGGCATCGCAGGCGATCAGCTCGGCGTCCAGCTGCAGGCGGTCGAGGTTTTCTCGCACGCGGGTCAGGCGCTTGGCTTCGAGGTCGATGGCCACCATGTGCGCCAGGCCAGCCTCGGCCTCCAGCAGGTGGCAGGTCTTGCCGCCCGGTGCGCAGCAAGCATCGAGCACGCGTTGGCCGGGGGCCAGTTCCAGCAGGTCGGCAGATAGCTGCGCGGCTTCGTCCTGCACGCTCACCCAGCCTTCGGCGAAGCCTGGCAGGCCGCGCACGTCGCAGGCTTCAGCCAGCACGATGCCATCCCGGCTGTACTGACATGCGCTGGCGCCAATGCCTGCTTCGGCCAGCAGTGCCAGGTAGGCATCGCGGCTATGGTGACGGCGGTTGACCCGCAGAATCATCGGAGGGTGGGCATTGTTGGCGGCGCAGATGGCCTCCCACTGCTCTGGCCAGAAGGCTTTCAGCGCCTTCTGCAGCCAGCGCGGGTGCGCGGTACGCACCACCGGGTCGCGCTCCATGCCGGCGAGCAGTTCCTCGCCTTCGCGCTGGGCACGGCGCAGCACGGCATTGAGCAGGCCCTTGGCCCACGGCTTCTTCAGTTTGTCGGCACAGCCCACGGTCTCGCCGATGGCGGCATGGGCCGGAATGCGCGTGTAGAACAGCTGGTACAGGCCGACCAGCAGCAGCGCCTGAACATCGGCATCGGCTGCCTTGAAGGGCTTTTGCAGCAGCTGTGCGGCCAGCAGGTCGAGGCGTGGCTGCCAGCGTGCGGTGCCGAACGCCAGGTCCTGGGTCAGGCCGCGGTCGCGTTCATCTACCTTGTCCAGTTGCGCCGGCAGCGAGCTGTTCAGCGAAGCCTTGCCGCTGAGCACAGCGGCAAGCGCACGGGCGGCGGCGAGGCGTGGGTTCATTGGCCCAGCACCTTGCCGGCGGCGAACTTCTCGCGGCGGCTGTTGAACAGGTCACTGAAGCTCAATGCCTTGCCGCCAGGCAGTTGCAGGCGGGTCAGGCTCAGGGCTTGGTCACCGCACGCAACTACGAGGCCGTCCTTGCTGGCGGAAAGTATCTCGCCTGGGGCGCCTTGGCCTGTGGACAGGTTGGCGGCCAGCACCTTGACGCTTTCACCATCCAGAGTGCTGTGACACACCGGCCATGGGTTGAAGGCGCGGATCAGGCGTTCCAGCTCGACAGCCGGGCGGGTCCAGTCGATACGCGCTTCGTCCTTGTTCAGTTTGTGCGCGTAGGTGGCCAGGGCATCGTCCTGTATTTCGCCTTGCAGCGAACCGTCAGCCAGGCCGGCGATGGCCTGAACCACTGCGGGCGGGCCCATTTCGGCCAGGCGATCGTGCAAGGTGCCGCCGGTGTCCTCGGCGCTGATCGGGGTGACTACCTTGAGCAGCATCGGCCCGGTGTCCAGGCCGGCTTCCATGCGCATCACGGTCACGCCGCTTTCGGCGTCGCCGGCTTCCACGGCACGCTGGATCGGCGCGGCACCGCGCCAGCGTGGCAGCAGGGACGCGTGGCTGTTGATGCAACCCAGGCGCGGGATATCCAGCACCACCTGCGGCAGGATCAGGCCGTAGGCGACCACTACCATCAGGTCTGGTTTCAGTGCGGCCAGTTCGGCCTGCGCATCGGCATTGCGCAGGGTCTGCGGCTGGAACACCGGGATGTCATGGGCCACGGCCAGTGCCTTGACCGCACTTGGCATCAGCTTCTGGCCACGGCCGGCCGGGCGGTCGGGCTGTGTGTAGACGGCCACGATCTCGTAGGGGCTGTCGAGCAGGGCCTTGAGGTGTTCGGCGGCAAACTCTGGAGTGCCTGCAAAGACGATGCGCATGGAGTTCTCGCTTCAAAAAAGAAAAAGGCTTGCCGGAGCAAGCCTTCAGGAAGGTGGGGATCAGGCTTGCTGGCGATGCTGCTTTTCCAGCTTCTTCTTGATCCGGTCGCGCTTGAGCTGCGACAGGTAGTCGACGAACAGCTTGCCGTTGAGGTGATCGAATTCGTGCTGTACGCACACCGCCAGCAGGCCTTCGCATTCCAGTTCGAACGGCTTGCCGTCGCGGTCCTGGGCCTTGACCCGGACACGCAGCGGGCGGTCGACGTTCTCGTAGAAGCCCGGTACCGACAGGCAGCCCTCCTGGTACTGGCCCATGTCATGGGTGAGCTCTTCGACCGACGGGTTGATGAAGACGCGTGGTTCGCTGCGGTCTTCGCTGAGGTCCATGACCACAACCTGCTTGTGCACGTTCACCTGGGTAGCGGCCAGGCCGATGCCAGGGGCTTCGTACATGGTTTCAAACATGTCGTCGATCAGCTGACGCAGGGCGTCGTCGAACTCCGTCACCGGTTTGGCGAGGGTGCGCAGGCGCGGGTCCGGGAATTCGAGAATGTTCAAGATGGCCATAAGGTCAGGCAGTCACTGTGCGTTCGGTTGAAAACTGAGCACACATAATAAAGGGAAACGGGGATTTCGGCACCTGGCAAGCTCGTCTAGGGTGACTATGGGCTTGATAGCCCCCAATCAATGGACAGCTTTTCAAAGTGTTACTCACAGAGTTATCCACAGGTTGTGCCACGTAATTGGCCCCGTTTCGATCAAGGATGATCTCAATGCCCAGTCACCATTCGTCGCCCTGCCCGCCTGCCGAACTGGAGGCACGCTTACGCCTGCATCGCCTCCCCGATGCTGGACTGCGACGCTTTCGAACGTTGCTCGAAGCCTTCGGCAGTGCCTCCTCCGCGCTCAGTGCTCCCGCTTCGGCCTGGCGAGCGTTGGGCATTCCCCAAGCCACCATCGATGCCCGGCGCAGTGCCGAGGTACGCGATGGCGCACTGGCTGCTATGGCTTGGCTGGAGCGCCCTGGCCAGCATTTGCTGATGTGGGACGGCCCAGACTACCCAGCCTTGCTGGCAGAAATCGACGATGCCCCGCCGCTGCTTTTTGTCGCTGGCGAACCTGCCTTGCTCGATCGTCCTCAGCTGGCCATCGTGGGCAGCAGACGTGCCACACCCCCGGCGCTCGACACCGCCCGGGCATTTTCCCGCTACCTCGCGCAGGCTGGTTTCACCATTACCAGCGGGCTGGCGGTAGGTGTCGACGGTGCCGCTCATCGGGCCGCGTTGCAGGCTGGCGGCGGCACGATTGCCGTGCTCGGGACGGGGTTGCAAAAACTTTATCCACAGCGCCATCGGGACCTTGCGCAGGCGATGATCGACAACGGCAGCGCGCTGGTTTCCGAGTATCCCCTGGATGCCGGGCCGCTGCCCGGCAACTTCCCCCGGCGCAACCGCATCATCAGTGGGCTGTCGCTCGGTGTGCTGGTGGTCGAGGCAAGCCTCGCCAGCGGCTCGCTGATCACGGCGCGTCTGGCGGCGGAACAAGGCCGCGAGGTGTACGCCATTCCGGGCTCCATTCATCACCCGGGGGCCAAGGGCTGTCACCAGCTGATCCGTGATGGGGCGCTGCTGGTGGAAACTGTGGAACAGATCCTGGAAAGCTTGCAGGGTTGGCAGAACCTGCCGCCTGCGGTTGTGGACAGATTCGACCACCCCCTGCTCGCCCTGCTGCATGCCGCACCCCAGACCAGTGAAAGCCTGGCCCACTGCAGCGAGCAGCCGCTGGCCGACGTGCTGGCGCAGTTGACCGAGCTGGAGCTGGAAGGCCGGGTCAGCAATGAAGCCGGGCGTTGGTTTGCCCGCGCGGGCTAAGTACACTGCTCACATGCAAGGTATATAGGCGGAGAAACAGCAATGGTGAGCAGTTTTCGTGTGCAACAAGCCGCACGTGAGATCCGGGCGGGCGCGGTGATCGCCTACCCGACGGAAGCGGTCTGGGGCCTGGGCTGCGACCCATGGAACGAGGACGCGGTGTATCGCCTGCTGGCGCTGAAGTCGCGTCCTGTGGATAAAGGGCTGATTCTGATCGCTGACAATATCCGTCAGTTCGACTTCCTGTTCGAGGATTTCCCCGAGGACTGGATCGACCGCATGAGCAGCACCTGGCCGGGGCCGAACACCTGGCTGGTGCCGCACCAGGACCTGTTGCCCGAATGGGTGACCGGGCAGCATGACACGGTGGCGCTGCGGGTCAGTGATCACCCGGTGGTGCGTGAGCTGTGCGCGCTGGTGGGGCCGCTGATTTCCACCTCGTGCAACCCTGGCGGGCGCCCGGCGGCAAAGACCCGCTTGCGGGTTGAGCAGTACTTCCATGGCCAGTTGGACCTGGTGCTTGGCGGGGCGCTGGGCGGGCGGAAGAACCCGAGTGTGATTCGCAACCTGGCAACCGGCGAAGTCGTTCGCCCGGGTTGATACCTATCCACAGGCCTGGCTCGGGACTCGGGCCCCTGTGGGAGCGGGCGCGCCCGCGAAGAATACAACTCGGTGCCTGGCACGGGCTTCGCCCGTGTTCGCGGGCATGCCCGCTCCCACAGGTTCGGGCCTAGCCACCGGAGATTTTTCTGATTTTGTCTCGAATGGTTGTCCGGTTTGAGGATTGGGAAATATCCTACGACCCGCGTCCCCTGCCATCACCTGTTCAGTAGGAACCAGTGTCTTTAGGCTCTATCCGTCGCCGAATAACTTGGCGATCGGGTGTGGTAGCCCGGATGCATTTTTTCCATGACAGTCTATGGTGGCTGTGCGTGGGAGGCTTTCGAGCCTGCCTGGATTGGAAAATGCCCAGGTCTACCACCTCGCGTACAGTCGCCACCCATTCACGTGGTAGTGAGGGTTGGCGGCCTTGAGGAGCATTTTCCAATGATGAAGAAAATAGTCCCCGATCCACCTCTCCCATGCACCTCCACCCGCCCCTTCGGCCACTGCGATGCCGGCCACGATCCACTCTTCACCGTCAACCCAAACATTTCTGCCGAGGACGCTCTGGTCCACGTAGCCCTTTACCTGCGCAGCGCTTACGAAACCGGCTACAAAGCTTTGGACTACATGCGTGAAGAAGGCCGTGGCATGTTCTGGTCGAACCTGCATGCGATTGAGATGGCAGAGGGTGTGATCGAGGCGATACTCGATGGCATCGAGTCGTCTCCACCGCCGACAAACCGACCCTCACAGGCATAGCGAAGCTATCGAAGCCGACGCAGTACCTGTGGGAGCGGGCTTGCCCGCGAACACCGGCAAAGCCGGTGCCATCCATTGCGGTGGCTTCTTCGCGGGTAAACCCGCTCCTACAGGGGATGTGTGTGGCTCAGGGGATTAGTACAGTCGATCCTACAGTCCGCCGCGCCGACAGCTCTGCCTGCGCCTTGGCCGCCTCGCTTAGTGGATACCGCTGCTGGATATCCACAACCAGCTTCCCGCTCGCAATCATCGCAAACAGGTCATCGGCCATGGCCTGGGTGTTCTCGGCATTGTTGGCATAGGTGGCCAAGGTCGGCCGGGTGACATACAGCGAACCCTTCTGCGCCAGGATCCCCAGGTTCACCCCGCTCACCGCACCGGAAGCGTTGCCAAAGCTCACCATCAACCCACGCGGGCGCAGGCAGTCCAGCGAGGTCAGCCAGGTGTCGGCACCCACGCCGTCATACACCACCGGGCATTTCTTGCCGTCGGTCAGCTCCAGTACGCGCTTGGCCAGGTCTTCACGGCTGTAGTCGATGGTCGCCCAAGCCCCCAGCGCTTTGGCCCGTTCGGCCTTCTCGGCAGAGCTCACGGTGCCGATCAGCTTGGCGCCCAGGGCCTTGGCCCATTGGCAGGCCAGCGACCCTACACCACCGGCTGCGGCATGGAACAGGATCACATCACCCGCCTTCACCTCATAGGTCTGCTTCAACAGGTACTGTACGGTCAAACCCTTGAGCATAACCGCCGCCGCCTGCTCGAAGCTGATGGTGTCCGGCAGCTTGACCAGGTTGGCTTCCGGTAGCGTATGCACCTCGCTGTAGGCGCCCAGCGGGCCGCCGGCATGTGCCACACGGTCTCCTACCTTCAGCCGGGACACGCCTTCGCCCACGGCCTCTACCACACCTGCTGCTTCGGTACCCAGGCCAGAAGGCAGGGACGGCGGCGCATACAGCCCGCTTCGGAAGTAGGTATCGATGAAGTTCAGGCCGATCGCATGGTTACGCACACGCACCTGCTGTGGCCCAGGCGGGGTGGGTTCGAATTCCACAAACTGCAGCACTTCCGGGCCGCCATGCTGGCTGAACTGGATACGCTTGGCCATCTCGCACTCCTGTAGTCGGGATCGGGAAAGGCCTTCTATCGGACGCCTTTGCTTGGTCGTCGTCAACTGCGGCGCGCGCGCTGGCGGTGGTATGCTACGCGGCGAATTCTTCCCTGCCCGTTCCTGGTGACCCGATGACTAGCCGCACCGAGGCCGTGAAAGCCTACCTGCTCGACCTGCAAGACCGCATCTGCTCTGCCCTCGAAACAGAAGACGGCGGTGCCCGCTTCGTCGAGGACGCCTGGGTGCGCGAAGCCGGTGGCGGGGGCCGCACGCGGGTTATCGGTGAGGGCAAAGTGATCGAAAAAGGTGGGGTCAACTTCTCCCATGTGTTTGGTAGCGGCCTGCCGCCGTCGGCCAGTGCCCACCGTCCCGAACTGGCAGGCCGTGGCTTCGAAGCCTTGGGTGTGTCGCTGGTGATACACCCGCACAACCCGCATGTGCCCACTTCCCACGCCAACGTTCGCTTCTTCATCGCCGAAAAGGAAGGTGAAGAGGCCGTATGGTGGTTTGGCGGCGGCTTTGACCTGACGCCATACTATGGCAACGAAGAAGACTGCATTCACTGGCACCGAGTGGCCGAGCAGGCTTGCGCGCCGTTTGGCGCCGACGTGTACCCGCGCTACAAAGCCTGGTGCGATCGCTACTTCCACCTCAAGCACCGTGGCGAGCCACGCGGTATCGGCGGCTTGTTCTTCGATGACCTGAACGAGTGGGACTTCGACACTTGCTTCGCCTTCATCCGCGCCATCGGCGATGCCTTCGTCGACGCCTACCTGCCAATCGTCCAGCGCCGCAAGAACACGCCCTACACCCCGCAGCAGCGCGAGTTCCAGGAATACCGCCGTGGCCGGTACGTGGAGTTCAACCTGGTCTATGACCGCGGCACCCTGTTCGGCCTGCAGTCCGGTGGCCGCACCGAATCCATCCTCATGTCGCTGCCACCGCAGGTGCGTTGGGGCTATGACTGGAAGGCCGCGCCCGGCAGTGAAGAAGCGCGCCTGACAGAGTACTTCCTGCAAGACCGCGACTGGCTCGGCCAGTAAGCCTGTGGATAAACAAGGAGCCGTCATGGACCAGTACGTCGTTTTTGGTAACCCCATCGGCCACAGCAAGTCGCCGCTGATCCACCGCCTGTTCGCCGAGCAGACCGGTCAGGACCTGGAATATGCCACGCTGCTGGCGCCACTGGACGAGTTCAGCGACTGCGCGCGCGGCTTCTTCAAGCAAGGCAGTGGCGGCAATGTCACCGTGCCGTTCAAGGAAGAGGCCTTCCGCCTGTGCGACAGCCTGACCCCACGTGCCCGGCGCGCAGGCGCAGTGAACACGCTGAGCAAGCTGGCTGATGGCACCCTGCAGGGCGACAACACCGACGGCGCTGGCCTGGTGCGCGACCTGACGGTGAATGCCGGGGTCGAGCTGGCGGGCAAGCGCATTCTCATCCTCGGTGCCGGTGGCGCCGTGCGCGGCGTGCTGGAGCCTATTCTGGCGCACAAGCCGCAGTCGCTGGTGATTGCCAACCGTACCGTGGAAAAGGCCGAGCAGCTGGCGCGCGAGTTCGATGAACTGGGGCCGGTGGTGGCCAGCGGATTTGCCTGGTTGCAGGAGCCTGTGGATGTAATCATCAACGCCACCTCGGCGAGCCTGGCCGGGGAGTTGCCACCGATTGCCGACAGCCTGGTCGAGGCGGGTCGTACGGTTTGCTACGACATGATGTATGGCAAGGAGCCGACGCCGTTTTGCCAGTGGGCTACCAAGCTGGGGGCTGCCAAGGTACTGGATGGGTTGGGGATGCTGGCTGAGCAGGCGGCTGAAGCCTTCTTTATCTGGCGTGGCGTGAGGCCGGATACGGCGCCGGTGTTGGCTGAACTGCGCCGGCAACTCGCTCGGGGCTGAGATGGCCGGGGCCGCTTGGCGGCCCTATCGCGCGCAAGGCCGTTCCCACAAAGTACGTCGTACGCCGATCCTCTGTGGGAGCGGCCTTGCGTCGCGATGGGCTGCAAAGCAGCCCCAGAATCCCAACCTCATTCCTCAAACCGGATCGGGCACAACTCCACCCCTTCCAGCTTCTGCAACTCCTCGATCACCTGCGGCCTGGCCCGGTGCAAGGTCAAACTCCCCCCCAATCGCCGCAACCGCCGCGCCTCGCGGTGCAACATGTCCACACCCGAGTAATCGATGAAATTCACCTGCCGGGCATCGATCACTACATGCGGACCTTGGCAGCGCTGCAAGCGCACTTGTAGGTAATGCGCCGCACCAAAGAAAATCGACCCACCTACCCGCAATACATCCGCGTCCCCTTCACGGCTTTGTTGGATCCGTGGTCGTGAGGTGCGCTTCAAATAGAAGAACAGCGAAGCCAGCACGCCGGCATAGATGGCCGTCTGCAGCTCCAGCAGCAATGTCGCTGCAGCCGTCAGCGCCATCACCAGAAACTCCGAGCGGCTGACCCGGAACAATGCACGGATCCCTCGGTGGTCCACCAACCCCCAGCAGATCAGCAGAATGCTGCCGGCCATGGCCGGTATCGGCAGGTGCGCGATCAGGCCGGCGCCGGTCACCGCGAACAACGCCACCCACAGCGCTGAAAACACCCCGGCCATGGGCGAGCGGGCGCCCGCCTCGTAGCTCAGGCCCGAGCGGGTGAAGGAACCGGCAGACAGGTAACCAGAGAAAAATGCACCGGCAATGTTCGACAGGCCCTGTGCGCGTATTTCCTGGTCCGGGTCGATTAGTTGTTCTGAACGTGCCGACAACGAACGGGCAATCGACAGACTGGTGACCAACCCCAGCATGCCTACCGCCACAGCGCTGGGCAGCAGACGCAACATGAGCTCCACGTCCAGCAAAGGCAGCGGGCTGAAAGGCGGGAGTTGCCCGGTGAACGCTGCCACCCGCGGTACATGGCCAAAGAAGCCCGGCATCAGCCAGGCCAGCAAGCTGACCAGGATCAGGCTTATCAACAGGCTCGGCCAGCGTGGGCGCCAGAGTTTGAAGGCCACACCGATCACTACGGTGGCCAGGCCCAGCAGCAAGGAAGGCAGGTCGACCTCGCCTGCGTGGCTGGCCAGGTCCTGTACGGTCATCAGCGCGGTGGCCTGGCTGGGCAGGGCCATGCCCAGCAGGTTGGGTAGCTGGCCCAAGGCAATGACGATGGCGGCACCCAGCGTGAAGCCGAGCACCACGGAATGGGAGACGAAGTTGACCAGCGCGCCGAAGCGCAATAGCCCGAGCAGCAGCTGGAAAATGCCGCCGAGGAAGGTCAGCAGCAACACCAGCGTGATGTAGTCAGCGCTACCGGCCACGGCCAGCGGGCTGATGCTGGCGTAGAGCACGATGGAAATGGCGGCGGTCGGGCCGCAGATCAGGTACCAGGAAGAGCCCCACAGGCAGGCTATCAGTACCGGCACGATGGCAGCGTAAAGCCCGTATTCGGCGGGCAGGCCGGCGATCAGGGCGTAGGCGATGGATTGCGGCAGGGCGAGGATGGCGCCGCTCAGGCCTACCAGCAGGTCCTGGCGCAGGCTGCGGCCCGATTGGCGGGGAAGCCAGGTGAGGAAGGGCAGCAGTAAAGAGAGGCGATGCATGGGTTATCCACAATCCTTAAGGGGTCGCCAAGCCCTGTGGGAGCGGGCATGCCCGCGAAAAAGCCAACGCGTTGCTTGGCACCGGCTTTGCCGGTGTTCGCGGGCGCGCCCGCTCCCACAGGGTTGGTGTGTTGCTTTGTGAGATTACAGTTTGGCTTTGACGGCCTCCAGGGCATCCCCATCGGCCTTGGTGGTAACTCCGGCCAACCACCCATCCAACCGTTCAGGATGCGCTTTCACCCAGGCCTTGGCCGCTTCATCGAAGCTGATCTTCTTGTCTACCACCTCGGCCATGATGCTGTTTTCCATGTCCAGTGTGAACTTGAGGTTACCCAGCAGCTTCGCGGCATTCGGGCAGGCTTGTGGATAACCCTTGCGCGTCAGCGTGTATACCTCGCCCTTGCTGCCGAACCACTTTTCCCCACCGGTCAGGTAATGCATTTTCAGTTTCACGTTCATCGGGTGCGGGGTCCAGCCAAGGAAGGTGATGAATTGCTGCTTCTTCACCGCCCGGTCGACCTGGGCCAGCATCGCCTGCTCGCTGGACTCCACCAGCTTCCACTGGCCGAGGTTGAATTCATTCTTGTCGATGATTGCCTTGAGCGACAGGTTGGCCGGGGCGCCGGAGCCGATTCCGTACAGCTTTCTGTCGAACTGCCCGGCGTGTTTCTGCAGGTCAGCGAAGTCCTTCACCCCGGCATTCCACACATAGTCGGGCACTGCGAGGGTGAACTCGGTTCCCTCCAGGTTGCGCGACAGCTGCTGCACATCGCCGTTGGCGATGAACTTGTCATGGAAGCCTTGCTGCGCCGGCATCCAGTTGCCGAGGAAGGCGTCGACCTGGCCGTCCTTGAGGCCGCCGTAGATGATCGGTACGGCCAGGCTGTCGATCTTCACCTGGTAACCCAGGCTTTCCAGTAACAGGCGTGCCACGGCATTGGTCGAGGCAATATCACTCCAGCCGGGGTCGGCCATTTTCACGGTACTGCATTGCGCATCGCTGTCTGCGGCGTTGGCCGTGGTGGCGCTCAGGGCCAGGACGAACACGGCGGCGGAGAACTTGTGCATGGCGGCCTCTCTTCTCAATCCAGGGGGGCGGGCTGTGGATAACGTGCCTTGCGCTCGAGGTCATCGAGATCGATGTGGTTGCGCATGTACTGTTGGCTGGCATCCACCAGTGGTTGGTGATCCCAGCTTTTCAGCTTGCCGATGGCCAGCGCTTCGGCCACCAGCCGGCGGCGGCGCTGGCTGGCCAGCACCTGCTGGCGCAGGCTGGGGATGTCCCAGCGCTGTTGTGCTTCATCGACAAATGCCTGCAGCAGCACCTGGTGGTCCGGGCTGCCGGTGAGGTTCTCCCGCTCGTGCGGGTCGCGGCTCAGGTCATAGAGTAGGCATGGGTCGTCTTCGCTGTACACGAACTTGTAGGGCCCGCGGCGGATCATCATCAGCGGGCCGACGGTGCCTTCGGCCATATACTCGCCGATCACCTCGTCGTGACCGCCCTGCCCTTGCAGATGGCCCAGCAGTGAGCGGCCGTCCAGCTGCAGGTCTTTATCCACAGCGCCGCCAGCCAGTTCGACCAAGGTTGGCAACAGGTCGCAGGTCGACACCGAGGCAGTGACCCGGCCCGCCGCGAAGCGCTTCGGCGCATGGATCAGCAGCGGCACCCGCGCCGACATTTCGAACCAGTGCATTTTGTACCAGAGGCCACGTTCGCCAAGCATGTCGCCGTGGTCGCCGGAAAACACGATCACTGTGTCATCGGCCAGGTTGCATTCCTCCAGGGTCTGCAGCAATTGGCCGATGTTGTCATCGATATAGCTGCACGCGCCGAAGTAGGCGCGGCGGGCGTCGCGAACCTTATCCACAGGCAGTGGCTTGTTCCACAGGTCGTAGACTTTCAGCAGGCGCTGCGAATGCGGGTCGAGTGCTGCCTGGCTGAACTCGGCACGGGGCATGGGGATATCCACACCTTCGTAGCGGTCCCAGTAGCGTTTGGCAATGGTGTAGGGGTCGTGCGGGTGCGTCATCGAAACGGTCAGGCAAAATGGCCGGCCATCGTTTTCGCGCACATGGTCGTACAGGTACTGGCGCGCCTTGAACACCACCTCCTCGTCGAAATCCAGCTGATTGGTGCGCACGCATGGACCGGCCTGCAGCACCGAGGACATGTTGTGGTACCAGCTTGGACGCACATCGGGTTCGTCCCAGTTCACCGCCCAACCGTAGTCGGCCGGGTAGATGTCGCTGGTCAGGCGTTCTTCATAGCCGTGCAACTGGTCCGGGCCGCAGAAGTGCATCTTGCCCGACAGCGCGGTGCGGTAGCCCAGGCGACGCAGGTAATGGGCGTAGGTCGGCACATCGGCAGGGAAGTCGGCCGCGTTGTCGTAGGCGCCAATGCGGCTGGGCAACTGACCGCTGACCAGGGTGAAGCGTGATGGCGCGCACAGTGGGCTGTTGCAGTAGGCCGAGTCGAACACCACGGCTTGCTCGGCCAGACGGCCGAGGTGCGGCATCTTGATGGGCGAAGGGCCGTAGATCGGCAGCAAGGGCGCGGCCATCTGGTCGGCCATGATGAACAGGATATTCGGACGCGTCATGGTGGCTTCCATCGTTGAGGGTTATGCGAACCGCTTGCCTACCAAGATGCGACTGTGGATAACATGGGTAAAGCCCATGGCGGGCAATGACTGGGATTAGCCAAGCTTATGTTTGAGCACCTTGCCGGGTTGTCGCTGGATACCTTGCGCGTATTCGAGGCTGCTGCGCGCCTGCGTGGCTTTACCGCTGCGGCGCTGGAGTTGGGTACCACGCAGCCGGCAGTGAGCCAGCAGGTGAAGCGCCTGGAGGCACAGTTGGGCACGCGCCTGTTTGACCGCATTTACCGGGGCATCGAGCTGACCGAGGCTGGCCAGTTGCTGTTCGAACAGGTGCATCAGGGGCTGCAGTCCATGGATGACGGTATTGCCCAGGCCGGCGGGCGCGGCCAGCGCGAAGTGCTGCAGGTCGCCACCGACTTTGCCTTTGCGGCGTTCTGGCTGATGCCAAGGCTGCAGCGCTTTCATGAGGCTTATCCACAGGTGGATGTGAGTCTGGTGACGGGTGAGCGCAGCCAGGGCATGTTGCGCCCGGACATTGATGTGGCGGTGCTGTTTGGCGATGGACGCTTTCACCAAGGAGAAAGCCGCTGGCTATTCGATGAGGAAGTGTTCCCGGTGTGCAGCCCCCATCTGACTCATGGCAAAGCCTTGTCAGCTGTGGCTTTGCAACGATTGCCGCTGCTGCATTTGAAGGGCGAGCAGGCCAGCCGCTGGTTTGACTGGGCGGGGGTATTTCGTGGGTTTGGTGTGGAAAGCTCACCGCCGGCGGGGCAGCTGCGGTTTGATAACTATACCTTGCTGATTCAGGCAGCGATTGCCGGGCAAGGGGTGGCGATTGGCTGGGCGCACCTGGTGGACAGGTTGGTGGAGCAAGGGTTGCTGTGCCGGCCGCTGGAGGGGAGTTTGCGCTCGGAACGCGGCTATTACGTAGTCTTACCGCCGCGCAAGCGGCGTGGGGCGTTGATCGAGCGGTTCGTGGATTGGTTGGAGCAGGAGCGCAGCCTTTGAGATTTTGGGGGCCATCGCGACACAAGGCCGCTCCCAGAAAAACACTGCACACGCCGGCCCATGTGTGTGCGGCCTTGCGTCGCGATGGGCTGCGCAGCAGCCCCCGGCAATCTAGACCACGAAGTTCAGGTGCTCGCCCCGGTGCAAGTCCAGCTCCAGCATGTCCACCATCCCCGCTGCGATCCTGGACAAGCGCCGCAACGGCTCAGCCAGCCCAGGCTCCAGCGTGCCTTCGGTACTGCGAAAATGCTCCATGCCCAACCCGGCCAGTTCCTGCGGTGCATTGATCAGCGTCCAGTGCAAGGCACTGCGCTGCAACCCATCAACCACCTGGGCCACGCATTCCCGCTCCACCTCGCTGTACTTGCCCGGTTTATCCAGCACATCGAAATCGCCCACAAGCAGCAGCCGGCGTATAGTCGTACGCGCAAGCCCCGCCACCAGCGCCTCGCTCAAGCGTGCCTGCCCCGGCAGGTCACCCGGCGCCAGCGCTGGTAACAGGGCGATCACCGCCGAGCCGCCCGCTGCGCCCTGCTCCGCCTGGTGGGCATCACCCAGCCCCCCTATCTTGAAGTGCAGGCCCGGGCGCGGCGAATGGCGGTTGAGGTCGTCGACCACGGCGATGACTTCGTGCTGGCGCGACAGCAGCTCGACCATCAGGGCATTGCCCAGGCTGCTTTCAGGCCCGAACAGGACCAGTTTGAACACTGGGGTTTCGGCGTTTTTCACTGCATCACTCCCGTTGCAGGTGGTGATGGTTGGACCGCAATCAGGAGTTATCGTGCAGAGGATCAAGGGTTATCACGCCCACGTTTATTACGACGCAGCCACCATGGAGCAGGCCCGCGAACTGTGCGAGGAGGCGGCGCGGCTGTTCCCGGTGACCATGGGGCGCATGCATCAGAAACCGGTTGGGCCGCATCCGGACTGGAGTTGCCAGCTGGCGTTCGGGCCGGAAGTGGTGGGAGTGGTTTTGCCTTGGTTGGCGCTGTACCGCAAGGGCCTGGTGGTATTCATGCATCCGGAAACCGGGGATGAACTGGCGGATCACCGGGATCATGCGATCTGGATGGGGGCCGTGCGGCCATTGAATCTATCGGTTTTTGGGGGCTAGGCGGGGGTTGCCTGTGCTGGCCTCTTCGCGGGTGAACCCGCTCCTACAACGATATCGCAGAGCCAGAGGGTGGCACTGGCCCCGTAGGAGCGGGTTTACCCGCGAAGCAGACGACGCGGTTTAGCGGCGTGCGCCACGCACCCCTTCAGCCAATGCCGAGCACAGGCTCAATACATCGGTCACCGCCTGATCGGCGCTTTTGGCCTGGGCGATCTTGTCGACCAGTGCCGAGCCCACCACCACACCATCCGCCAAGCGGGCAATGTTCGCAGCCTGTTCCGGCGTGCGAATGCCGAAGCCAACGCTGATCGGCAGATCGGTATGCCGGCGCAGGCGGGCAATGGCTTCGGTCACATGCTCGGTGGTCGCCGAACCGGCACCGGTCACACCAGCCACCGACACGTAGTAGACGAACCCGGAGCTGCGCTCCAGCACGCGCGGCAGGCGCGCGTCGTCGGTGGTCGGGGTGGTCAGGCGGATGAAGTCGATGCCTGCGGCCTGGGCCGGGGTAGCCAGTTCGGCGTCGTGCTCTGGCGGAAGGTCGACGATGATCAGGCCATCGACGCCCGCTTCCTTGGCTTGAGCCACGAACGTGTCCACGCCAAAGCGGTGGATAGGGTTGTAGTAACCCATCAGCACGATCGGCATGGTCTGGTTATCCACACGGAATTCGCGAACCATCTGCAGGGTCTTGGCCAAGGTCTGGCCAGCTTCAAGGGCGCGCAGGGTGGCCAGCTGGATGGCCACGCCATCGGCCATCGGGTCGGTGAACGGCATGCCCAGCTCGATCACGTCGGCGCCAGCAGCCGGCAGGCCCTTGAGGATCTGCAGCGAGGCGTCGTAGCCCGGGTCGCCAGCTGTGACGAAGGTGACCAGTGCCGAGCGGCCTTCGGCCTTCAGCTCGGCGAAGCGTTGTTCAAGACGGCTCATGCGTGTTTCTCCTGGGCGGCCATGTGGTTCATGACGGTTTGCATGTCTTTGTCGCCGCGGCCCGACAGGCACACGACCATCAGGTGGTCCTTGGGCAGCTTCGGTGCGCGCTTGATCGCTTCGGCCAAGGCGTGGGAGCTTTCCAGGGCTGGAATGATGCCTTCCAGACGGCAGGTTGCGTGGAACGCATCCAATGCTTCGTCGTCGGTGATGCTGACGTACTCGACGCGCTTCACCTCATGCAGATAGGCGTGCTCCGGGCCGATGCCCGGGTAGTCCAGGCCCGCGGAAATCGAGTGGGCATCGGTGATCTGGCCGTCTTGGTCCTGCAGCAGGTAGGTGCGGTTGCCGTGCAACACGCCCGGTACGCCGCCGTTCAGGCTGGCGGCGTGCTTGTCGGTGTGTACGCCGTGGCCACCGGCTTCAACGCCGATGATCTGCACGCTCGGCTCTTCGAGGAACTCATGGAACAGGCCCATGGCATTGGAGCCACCGCCGACGCAGGCAACCAGGCTGTCTGGCAGACGGCCTTCCTTCTCTTGCAACTGGGCACGGGTCTCTTTGCCGATGATCGACTGGAAGTCGCGGACCATGGCGGGGTACGGGTGTGGGCCAGCCACGGTGCCGATCAGGTAGAAGGTGTCTTCGACGTTGGTAACCCAGTCACGCAGGGCTTCGTTCATGGCGTCTTTCAGGGTGCCGGTGCCGGCGGTAACCGGCACGATCTCGGCGCCCAGCAGCTTCATGCGGAACACGTTGGCCTGCTGGCGCTCGATGTCGGTGGCGCCCATGTAGATCACGCAAGGCAGGCCGAAGCGCGCGGCGACGGTGGCGGTGGCGACACCGTGCATGCCGGCGCCGGTTTCGGCGATCAGGCGCTTTTTGCCCATGCGCTTGGCCAGCAGCACCTGGCCGATGCAGTTGTTCACCTTGTGCGCGCCGGTATGGTTGAGCTCTTCACGCTTGAAGAAAATCTTCGCCCCGCCGCAATGCTCGGTCAGGCGCTCGGCGAAGTACAGCGGGTTGGGGCGACCGATGTAGTCGCGCTGAAAGTAAGCCAGCTCTTCAAGGAACTTAGGGTCTGCCTTGGCCGCTTCGTATTCGCGGGCCAGGTCCAGCACCAGTGGCATCAGGGTTTCGGCCACGTAGCGGCCGCCGAACGAGCCGAACAGGCCATTGGCGTCGGGGCCGGGGCGGTATTGGGACTGGGTCATGGGGCGCTCCAAGGCGTAGTGAATGAGGGATGGGCTTTACTCTAACCACGGCAAGCTCGGCTGAAAACCGATAAGATTGCGTAAACTTGTCAGAAAAACTCACAGGTAAAATGGCCCACGACCTCCCTCCCCTCAATGCCCTGCGCGCCTTCGAGGCTGCCGCCAGGCTGAACAGTGTCAGCCAGGCGGCGGAAGCGCTGCACGTCACCCACGGCGCTGTCAGCCGGCAGATCAAGGTGCTTGAGGAGCATCTGGGCGTAGCCCTGTTCGTCAAGGACGGGCGTGGCATCAAACTCACAGATGCCGGTATGCGTCTGCGCGATGCCAGCGGTGAGGCCTTCGACCGGCTGCGCAGCGTGTGTTCCGAGCTCAGCCGTGATGTGAGCGAGGCGCCATTCGTGCTGGGCTGCTCGGGCAGCCTGCTGGCGCGGTGGTTTATTCCGCGGCTGGGGCGGTTGCAGGCGGATTTGCCTGAGCTGCGCTTGCACCTGTCGGCGGGTGAGGGCGACCTTGACCCGCGGCGGCCTGGGCTGGATGCGTTGCTGGTGTATGCCGAGCCACCGTGGCCGGCGGACATGCAGGTGCATGTGCTGGCCGAGGAATGCATCGGGCCGGTGCTCAGCCCGCATTTCGCAGGCTTCCAGCGCTTGCAGGGCGCGCCCGCCAAGGCACTGCTGGGTGAAGCCTTGCTGCACACCACTTCACGCCCGCAAGCCTGGCCGACCTGGGCGGTGCAACAGGGCCTGGACCCGGCGGCCATTCACTATGGCCAGGCTTTCGAGCACCTGTATTACCTGCTGGAAGCTGCCGTGGCCGGATTGGGCGTGGCGATAGCACCGCAGCCGCTGGTCGCTGATGACCTGCGGGCGGGCCGTTTGAGTGCGCCTTGGGGCTTTTCACCTACCCAGGCGGCGCTGGCATTGTGGGTGCCACGGCGCGCCGCAGACGGGCGCGCCGAGCAGTTGGCGCAGTGGTTAAGGGCGGAACTTGCGCGGCAGAGCGCTTAGTTTCGCTTGCATATCAGGTAGGCCGCCAGCAGGCCCAGCGCACCAATGGCCACACCGGCGGTGGTGTAGGGGTGTTCCTGGGCGTAGTCCCGGGTGGCTTTGCCGGTCTGGCGGGTGCGCTGCTTCACTTCCTCGTACGCATCGCTCAGTAGGCTGCGCGAATGACGCAGTGCGCTTTCAGCGTTGCTGCGGATTGCCTTCACCGACTTCTGGGACTCTTCCGACGCATCATGCTTGAGGTTTTCCAAGCTTTTCAGAAGGCTCTCGATCTCCGCTTCCATGCTTTCCAGGGACGTTTTACGCAGCGAGTTGCGGTGCATGTTGACTCTCCTTTGCAGTATGGGCTGTAAGATTGCGACCCTTGGGCTGCGTGAAAGTGCGATCGAACTTTCGCTGACAGTGACCGCTCGCAGGTAAACCAGGCCTGCGCTGCTAGGCTGAATCTCACTGTCACCCATGGAGAGCACTCATGACCGATCATCACACCTACAAGAAAATCGAACTGGTCGGGTCTTCGCCCACCAGTATCGAAGAGGCGATCAACAATGCTTTGGCCGAAGCCGCTAAAAGCATCAAGCACCTGGAATGGTTCGAAGTGGTCGATACCCGCGGCCATATCCGCGACAACAAAGCGGCGCACTTCCAGGTCACGCTGAAGGTCGGCTTCCGTATCGCCAATAGCTGAAACAACGTCGGGTTGTATGATCCCGGCGTGATGAGGTATTCAGAAAAGGGGCGCCTTGGTGGGGCCCCTTCTGATTTCATCTGCACAAGGAACGCGAGTGATGAACAAACTGATTCTGGCGCTGGGCCTGATGACCCTGGCCGGTGGTGCGCTGGCAGCGGGCAAACCGTGCGAGGAACTGAAGGCGGAAATTGCGGCCAAACTGGATGCCAAGGGCGTCACTGGCTACAAGCTGGAGATCGTCAAGAAAGGCGAGCCGGCGGGCAAGGTGATTGGTAGCTGCGAGGCCGGTACCAAGGAGATTGTTTACCGCCGCGGCTAATGTTTTTGCTCATTCGCGGGCTTGCTCGCTCCCAAGTCAACCTATGGGAGCGGGCGAGCCCGCGACGAGGGTCACTCGGTCTTGAGGGCCTGCGCCATCAGCTCATATGACCGAATGCGGTCCGCATGCTCATACAGGTCACAGGTAAAGATCAGCTCATCCGCACCCGTCTGTTCCAGCAGCACTTCTACCTTGGCCTTTACCTTCTGCGGGCTGCCGATCATGGCCAGCCCCAGGAAGCTGCCCACCGTCTCTCGCTCATGGGGCAACCACAGCCCATCCATGCTTTCCACGGGTGGCTTCTGCATCAGGCTCTGTCCACGAATCAGCGCCAGGATGCGCTGGTAGACCGAGGTGGCCAGGTATTCGGCCTTCTCGTCGGTTTGCGCCACCACCATGGGAATGCCCAGCATCACATACGGCTTGTCCAGCGTGGTCGAGGGCTTGAAATGGTTGCGGTACACGCGAATGGCCTCGTGCATGTAGCGTGGCGCGAAATGCGAGGCGAAGGCGTAGGGCATGCCGCGCATGCCCGCCAGCTGGGCACTGAACAGGCTGGATCCCAGCAACCACATCGGCACGTCGGTGTCGTACCCCGGTACGGCGATCACTTTTTGATCATCAGTGCGTGGCCCGAGGTAGCGCGAAAGCTCCTCGACATCGTCCGGGAAGTCGTCCGGGCCGCCAGCGCGGTCGCGTCGCAGGGCATAGGCCGTCATCTGGTCCGAACCCGGTGCACGGCCCAGGCCAAGGTCGATACGCCCCGGATACAGGCTGGCCAAGGTGCCGAACTGCTCGGCGATCACCAGTGGCGCATGGTTGGGCAGCATCACCCCGCCAGAGCCCACGCGAATACGTGAGGTCCCCCCGGCCAGGTAGCCGATCAGCACCGCAGTCGCCGAACTGGCGATGCCGTCCATGTTGTGGTGCTCGGCCACCCAGAAGCGGTTATAGCCAAAGCGCTCGACATGCTGCGCCAGGTCCAGCGAGTTGCGCAGCGATTGCGCGGGGCCAGCGTCGGCGCGTACGGGCACCAGGTCCAGGGTGGAAATCTTCAGGTCACGCAGCTGCGTCATGGAGCCTCCGCAAAAGTGATTGGCCAGAGGCCTTTTTGACTCTGTATGGGCGCGTTCGTTGGATTCAATGCCTGCAAGCATATTGCTCTGAACTTGCGGCAGGCGGCAGGCCTCTGAACCCTAGGTAAGCAACCCAGTGACCAGGAGGCATCATGAAAAAGACAGCATCGGCGATCTGGCAAGGTGGCCTGAAGGATGGAAAAGGCCTGCTTTCTACCGAAAGCGGCGCACTCAAGCAGAACCCTTATGGCTTCAACACACGTTTCGAGGGCACACCCGGCACCAACCCGGAGGAGCTGATTGGCGCGGCCCATGCCGGTTGTTTCTCGATGGCGCTATCCATGATGCTCGGCGAGGCGGGGCTTACCGCAGAGCGGATCGACACGGCTGCAGAGGTGACGCTCGACAAGCAAGCTGACGGTTTTGCCATTACCGCGGTGCATCTGGTGCTCAGGGCCAAGGTACCTGGGGCCAGCGAGGCTCAGTTCCTGGAGATTGCCAACAAGGCGAAGGAAGGCTGCCCGGTGTCCAAGGTTTTGAATGCGAAGATCAGCCTGGATGCGGCATTGGTGGGGTGAAACGGTGCAACGGTGGTGGTTTGCTGTAGTCTAAAGAACGTCGGCAGCGCCACTGCCCTTTCCAGGAGCCGTTCCATGATTCGCTTAGCTATCGCTGTGTTGGCTTCCCTTGTCGCCACGTCTGCGCTGGCGGCCGTCAAGCCATGCGAGGAGCTGAAAGCCGAGATCGAGGCCAAGATCCAGGCCCAAGGGGTTTCGTCCTACACGCTGGAGATCGTGCCCAACAGCGAGGTCAAGGACCAGAACATGGTCGTCGGGACCTGCGATGGCGGGACGAAGAAGATCATCTATCAGAAGAACGATCGATAAGCATCAGGGCCCGGGGCTGCGAAGCAGCCCCACACTCACGGGATGCAGAACACTTCGCTAGGCTCGTTCACCACCACCTTGCGGTTGGCGTCATATAGCAGCACCTGCGGCTCCATCACCGGCGCCCGCGCTTCCAGGCGATAGCGCTCGCCAGCCTTGAAGTTGTCAAAGCGGACGGTCAGGTAGCAGGTTCGGTCCCTGGGTTGTGACATGAGGCCGCCCGAGTAGATTTCATAATCGAAGCGCACCACCAGTTCATGCTTGCCCGGTGTCATCTGAAAGTAACGGCCATCGTCCAGGCGCTTGCCGTCGAGGCGGTCGGCCATGATCACCCGACCGGGGGTCATGGTGTACAGATCGACCCAGGCCTGCTTGGGGTCGACGGGCGGCAAGGGGCTGGCGCAAGCCCCCAGTGTACTGAGGGCGATCAGCATCATGGGCTGGCGCATGGCAAAACTCCCACTTGCGATTTACAAGTAACAAGCATAGCGCCGTTTGTGCGGTTCAGGTGCGCTGGCAACCCGCCGGCAGCCCTTGACCCAGCAGTTTTTGCTGGTGGTCGTAGAGTTTGATCCAAGGGCGGAAGCCAATGCTGCCGGCTTGCAGCTGATAACGCTGCCCGGCGCTGAAGTCCTTGAAGGTCAGCTTGACCTGGCAATCGCGCCACAATGGCTCCTCGACGGGGCCGATATTGCTGGGGTTAACCGGAAACTGATAGCGCACGGTCAGTTCGTGGCTGCCGGGTTGAACCTCGAAATAGCGGCTGTCAGCCCAGTCACGCTCATCGACCTGCACGGCGTCCAGCGACGTATTGTCGTAACGGGTGAGGTCGATCCAGGCCTGGTTCGGATCTGGGTCTGGCAAGGTTGAACAGGCAGAGATCAATAACAGTGAGCCGGCGACCAACAATGCACGCATGGCGAAACTCCCCCTTGGCGAGATAGTCTTGGAGCGAAATGGTGTTGAGCGAGTCAGACAGTCCCGGATGCTTCGACTTTTTCTTATGCAGCGCTCAGGCCTTGGGGCACTCGACCGCATTTTCACCCGTTTGGTTCCGCTGCTTGCGGCGCTCCTGCTGAACGGTTGCAGCAATGCCGCCTACTACGGGCAGCTGGCGCAGGGCCAGTGGCAGTTGCTGCGGGCGCGGCAGCCTGTAGAGCAGGTATTGGCCGACCCTGCTACCCCTGCACCCTTGCGCGCGCACCTGCAACAGGCCGAACAGGCGCGGCTGTTTGCCAGCCAGCAATTGAAACTGCCAGACAACCGCAGCTACCGGGTATACGCCGACCTTGGACGCCCCTACGTGGTGTGGAACGTGTTCGCCACGCCCGAGTTGTCGTTGCAACCGGTAACGCACTGCTTTCCGATTGCCGGGTGCGTGGCGTACCGCGGCTACTACCAGCAAGGCGCGGCGCGAGGCGCGGCGGCGTTGATGCGTCAGGATGGCCTGGATGTGTACGTGGGTGGCGTGGAAGCTTATTCGACCCTGGGTTGGTTCGATGACCCGATTTTGTCGTCGATGGTGGGCTGGGGCGATGAGCGCCTGGCTACGTTGATCTTTCATGAATTGGCCCACCAGCGCTTCTATGTGCAGGACGATACCGAGTTCAATGAATCGTTTGCCTCGTTCGTCGAGCAGGAAGGCACGCGGCAATGGCGGGCGGCGCGTGGGCTGGCGGCGGTTGACGCAGGGCAGAGGCAGCAGCAGCGTGACCAGTTCATCCGCCTGGTGCTGGCCTGTCGTGAGCGGTTGCAGGCCATTTATGCCGGGCCTTTGGATGATGCGCACAAGCGCCGGGCCAAGCAGGCCGAGTTTGAGCGTTTGAGGCGTGAATACCGGCAGGTGCGTGATGGCCAGTGGGGTGGTGACAAGCGCTATGACGCGTGGATGTATGGGCCGATGAATAATGCCAAGTTGTTGCCGTTCGGGCTCTATGACCAGTGGGTGCCGGCGTTTGCGGCGCTGTTTCGTGAGGTGGGTGGGGATTGGGTTCGGTTTTACGCGCGGGTCGAGCATTTGGGGCGGTTGCCGATTGAAGAAAGGAAAGCGGCGTTGCAGCGTCTGATGGTTAGCCTTTGAGATTTTGGGGCCGCTTTGCGGGCCATCGCGACACAAGGCCCCCACAAAGGCCCTGCGTACGCCGATCGAGGTGGGAGGGCCGGCTGCAAAGCAGCCCTGCTGGCGCTCAAGCCTTGATAAAAGCCTGATGCAAATCGGCTACCGTGGCGAAGTGGAAAGCGGGTTCTTCTGCCATCAGCTCTTCCCGGCTCCCAAACCCGTATCCCACCGCGACGGCTTGCAGCCCGTTGCTGCGCGCGCCGATCAGGTCATGCTTGCGGTCCCCGATCATCAGGGTTTGCGTCGGGTCCAGCCCTTCTTCATCCAGCAAATGGCGAATCAGCTCGACCTTGTTGGTGCGCGTGCCGTCCAGTTCACTGCCGTAGATCACCTTGAAGTGATGATCGAAGGCGAAATGCCGAGCGATTTCGCGGGCGAACTCCCACGGTTTTGACGTGGCAATGTACAGCGTGCGGCCCTGCCCGTTCAGGGCCTCAAGCAACTCCGGCACACCTTCGAACACGAGGTTCTCGTATAGACCGGTCACGCGGAAACGCTCCCGGTAGAAGTTCACCGCATCCCAGGCCTTGGCTTCGTCGAAGCGGTAGAACTGCATGAAAGCCTGCAGCAGGGGTGGGCCGATGAAGTGTTCGAGGCGGGCCAGGTCTGGTTCGTCGATGCCCAGCTTGGCCAGGGCGTACTGGATCGAGCGGGTGATGCCCAGGCGTGGGTCGGTCAGGGTGCCGTCGAGGTCGAAGAGGATGTTTTGCTGGTGCATGTACAGGGTTCCACTTGAGTGCTGCGTGGCCTTCTTCGCGGGCATGCCCGCTCCCACAGGTACAGCGCAGGCCTTGATGGCTCCACTGAACCTGTGGGAGCGGGCGTGCCCGTGAATGCGGTCATTCAGGTTGATCGTAGCCTTCGGCCAGGTGCTGGTCCTTGAGCTTCACGTAGTTGCCGGCGCTGTAGGAGAAAAATGCGCGCTCCTTGTCGTTCAGCAGCCGGGCCTGTTTCACCGGGCTGCCCATGTACAGGTAGCCACTGACCAGGCGTTTGCCCGGCGGCACCAGGCTGCCAGCGCCAATGATCACTTCGTCCTCGACGATGGCACCATCCATGATGGTGCTGCCCATACCCACCAGGATACGGTTGCCCAGGGTGCAGCCATGCAGCATCACCTTGTGCCCGATGGTCACTTCGTCGCCGATGATCAGCGGGAAACCGTCCGGGTTGAAAGGCCCGGCGTGGGTAATGTGCAGCACGCTGCCGTCCTGCACGCTGGTGCGCGCGCCAATGCGGATGCGGTGCATGTCGCCGCGCACCACGGTCAACGGCCAGACCGAACTGTCTTCACCGATCTCCACGTCGCCCAGCACCACCGCCGAACGGTCGACGAAGGCCCTGGGCCCAACTTTCGGAGTGTGTTGCTGGAAGCTGCGAATGGCCATGATAGCGTCTCTCATCTGTGCCGATAGGCAGGCTGCCTGCTGCGGTCGGCGTCGATTGTAATTAAGATGGGGCAGTGTTTCTTCTGCCAAGGTATCCAAACCGTGACTGCGAACAACCCGCTTCTGCAATCCCACGATCTGCCGCCCTTCTCGCAAATTCGTGCCGAACACGTGTTGCCGGCGATCGAAGCGATCCTGGCCGACAACCGTAAAGCCATTGCCGAGATCCTTGAAAAGCAGGGCAAGAACCCTACATGGGCCGGCCTGGTGCTGGCCATGGACGAACTGAACGACCGCCTGGGCGCCGCCTGGAGCCCGGTCAGCCACCTTAATGCGGTGTGCAACAGTGCCGAGTTGCGTGAGGCCTACGAGTCGTGCCTGCCGGCGTTGAGCGCCTACTCTACCGAACTGGGCCAGAACCGCGCGCTGTTCGAAGCCTACCAGGCGCTGATCGACAGCCCTGAGGCTGCCGGCTTCGACGTGGCGCAAAAGACTATCCTCGAGCACGCCTTGCGTGACTTCCGCCTGTCGGGTATCGACCTGCCGGCGGACAAGCAGCAGCGTTACGCCGAAGTGCAGAGCAAGCTCAGCGAGCTGGGCAGCCGTTTCTCCAATCAGCTGCTTGACGCCACCCAGGCGTGGACCAAGCATGTTACCGACGAAGCTGCGCTGGCCGGCCTGACCGATTCGGCCAAGGCGCAGATGGCCGCTGCAGCCCAGGCCAAGGGCCTGGACGGCTGGCTGATCACCCTCGAGTTCCCCAGCTACTACGCAGTGATGACCTACGCCAGCGACCGCGCCCTGCGCGAAGAGCTCTACGCCGCCTACTGCACCCGCGCCTCCGACCAGGGCCCGAATGCCGGCCAGTTCGACAATGGCCCGGTGATGCGCGAAATCCTCGACCTGCGCCAGGAACTGGCCGAACTGCTGGGCTACAAGAACTACGCCGAGCTGAGCCTGGCCACCAAGATGGCCGAGTCCAGCGACCAGGTGCTGAGCTTCCTGCGTGACTTGGCCAAGCGTTCCAAGCCGTTCGCCGCCCAGGACCTGAAACAGCTCAAGGCCTACGCTGCCGAACAAGGCTGCCCCGAGCTGGCCAGCTGGGACGCCGGCTACTTTGGCGAGAAGCTGCGCGAGCAGCGCTACAGCGTGTCGCAGGAAGCCCTGCGCGCCTACTTCCCGATCGACAAGGTGCTGGGCGGCCTGTTCAGCATCGTGCAGCGCCTGTACGGCATCGAAATCGCCGAGCTCAAAGGCTTCGACAGCTGGCACCCGGACGTACGCCTGTTCGAGATCAAGGAAAACGGTCAGCACGTTGGCCGTTTCTTCTTCGACCTGTACGCCCGCGCCAACAAGCGTGGCGGCGCCTGGATGGACGGCGCCCGTGACCGTCGCCGCACCGCCGGCGGCCAGCTGCAAAGCCCGGTGGCCAACCTGGTGTGCAACTTCACCCCGGCCGCGCCCGGCAAGCCCGCGCTGCTGACCCACGATGAAGTCACCACCCTGTTTCACGAATTCGGTCACGGCCTGCACCACATGCTGACCCGCATCGAGCATGCCGGCGTGTCCGGCATCAACGGCGTGGCCTGGGATGCGGTCGAGCTGCCAAGCCAGTTCATGGAAAACTGGTGCTGGGAGCCGGAAGGCCTGGCACTGATTTCGGGTCACTACGAAACCGGCGCCGCCCTGCCCCAGGACCTGCTGGACAAGATGCTGGCCGCGAAAAACTTCCAGTCGGGCATGATGATGGTGCGCCAGCTGGAGTTCTCGCTGTTCGATTTCGAGCTGCACGCCAGCCATGGCGACGGCCGCAGCGTATTGCAGGTGCTCGAAGGTGTGCGTGACGAGGTGTCGGTCATGCGCCCGCCGGCTTACAACCGCTTCCCCAACAGCTTTGCGCACATTTTCGCGGGCGGTTACGCGGCGGGCTACTACAGCTACAAGTGGGCCGAAGTGCTGTCGGCTGACGCCTTCTCGCGCTTCGAGGAAGAAGGCGTGCTGAACGCCGAGACCGGCCGCGCCTTCCGCGAGGCGATCCTGGCCCGTGGTGGTTCGCGCGAGCCGATGGAGCTGTTCGTCGACTTCCGTGGCCGTGAGCCTTCCATCGATGCATTGCTGCGCCACAGTGGTCTCACCGAGGACGCTGCAGCATGAGTGAGGTAGCTGTGAACAAGACCAAGAAGCGCTTCATTGCCGGTGCCGTGTGCCCGGCGTGCAGCGAGCCCGACAAGCTGATGATGTGGAACGAAGGCGGCGTACCGCACCGCGAGTGTGTGGCTTGCGGCTTTACCGACACCCTCAACGAGCAGGGCTTGTCGGTGCCGAAGGAACTGGGCACGCGGGTCAACCACCTGGCGCCGAAAGCCGCGCCGGCCAAGGTGCAGACCGTGCAGTTCTTCCCAAATCCGAAGCTGAAAAAGCCGGCTGAGTAATCCTGTCATGCCGCCCGGGTGCAATGCCCGGGCAGGCATGGACAGGTGTTAGATAGTCAGGCCACCTGGCGCATGCTGGCCATGCAAGCTCTCTTGCTCATTTCTATCAGCAAGGTGATGCACCATGGCCAACCCTCTTCTGCAAGATAGCCATATCCCCGTCGATTACTCTTCCATCACCCTCGAAAACATGCAGGCGGCATTCGCTCACGTGCTGCAGGCACACGAGAACGGTGTCGAACGCATCATCCGTGATCAACGAACCATGCCCACCTGGGATGACATGGTGCTGGCGGTGGATGGGCTGGATAGCCGGCTGCTGGCAGTGTTGTATGCCGCCTCACCACTGGTCGGCCGGGATACGGCGTGGGCCAACGCCATCATTCATTTCTACGGGAAAGTGACGGCGCGCTTCGAGCAAAAATTCGCCAACACGGCTTTGCATGACCTGTATGCACGCTTGGCCGGTAGTGACATCGGCAAGCAACTGGATGTCGGGAAGCGTGCCACTTTGCGTTGGCACCTGGGCAAGTTCGCCGCTAGCGGGGCTTTACTCGACACCGCAGGCAAAGCGCATCTGGCAGACCTTCAAGCGCAGATTGGCACTGCACGCGAGGCGTTCCGCAGCAACATCGACCGGCCTGGGTTGAATATCACCGATGAAGCGGAGCTGAGCGGCATCCCGCAGCGGGTACGTGACGAATTGGCTGCAAGCGCACAGCAAGCAGGTAAGCAGGGGTGGTTGATTGCGTGTGACACGGTGACTACGCGTGAGGTGCTCAAACATGCTGACAACCGCCAGCTCCGTGAGCGCGTGTACCGGGCTTTTCACGCCCGTGGCGTCAGCCATGATCGGCAACAGGACAACCGCACGTATTTGCAGCAACTGGCGCAATTACTTGAGGAGAAGGCCCTCCTGCTCGGTTATTCCGGCCATCTGGAGCAGAGCCTGCAGGTGAAGAGTGCGGGTTCGGTAGCCCAGGTGTGCAGCTTTCTCCACGATCTGGCCGATCATGTGCGACCTGCCATGTTGCGGTGGCGTTCGCAGGTGGAGTGTTGGGCTGCCGAGCAGGGCCTGGGCAAACCCCAACCCTGGGATTTCGAGTACCTGCGGTGTGCTTCGCGCAGCGAGTTTCCTGCCGAAGCGCTGCGCGATTACTTCCCGCTGAATACTGTTGTCAGTGCGTTGCAGCAATTGGCGCAGACGTTGTTTGGTGCAGTGCTGCAGCCCAAAGCGCTGCCTGTCTGGGATGACAGCGTGCAGCCGTTCGAGGTTTGGCAGGACAGCGCTTTCATTGGCTTTCTGTATCTGGATGCCGTGCAACACGCAGGCAAGCAGCCAGACGCGGTGTTCACCACCTATGCAAGGAATCGCCGGGTCGATGCAGAGGGTATCTACCAGGCAGCCTCGGTGGTGGTGTTCAGTGATGTGCCGCAAGCGCTATCAGGCTCACAGCCGTTGCTCGATCATTTGTCACTGCGCAAGCTGTTCCATGAATTCGGCCATGCCCTGCACCACCTGCTGGTACGTACGACGAACCACGTCATGTCCAATGTGACCGAGCTGGGCACCGATGGTGTGGAGTTGTTCGGCAAGCTGTTCGAACGTTGGGTCTGGGACGCGGACTACCTGGTGGCGATCTCGGCGCGCACCCACGATGGCCACCAACTATCCCGCAAGCAAGCCGATGAGTGCCTGCGGCAGCTACGGCAGCAGAGCGTGGAGGAGATCGCGGGTGATCTATGCCTGGCGCTGTTCGACATGGACCTGCATGGCACACCAAACGATGGCAGGACCTTTGAACAGCGACTGGGTGATGCCCGCGCGCGTTGCGGTTACTGGCCACTCGCTGATTTCGAACATCCGGCGCATGCCTTCGACCACCTTGTGAACGGCTACGATGCAGGTTACTACGCCTACCTGTGGTCGGATGTGCATGCCTTCGATGTGTTCACCCGCTTCGAAGCCGAGGGCCTGTTGAACGGAGCTACGGGTCGGGCACTGCAGGAAGCACTGTTCGCCCCAGGGGCATCGCGCCCATTGCGTGAAGGCATCGAGGCGTTTCTTGGGCGGCAATCGAGCCAGGCAGCGTATCTCGGCTGGCATGGCCTGAAGTAGTCAGACCAGAGGTGCTGGAAAGATCCCGGCATGCACGATACTGTATATGAATACAGTACTCGGGTGAGCCATGATTCCTCCAGCACCGCAAAAGGGCCGTGGCACGGCGCACAATCCACACAACCGCTTTGCCCCTGGTCGTTCGGTGGCGGAAGATGATGGCTGGTACCAGGAAGTGCCGCAAACCCAGGGTACCGAGGTGCGAATCGAGACAGCCAAGTCGGTGATCAGCCGCAACACTTCACCCGACCTCCCTTTCGATCGTTCCATCAACCCTTACCGTGGCTGCGAGCATGGCTGCATCTACTGCTATGCCCGCCCCTCACACGCCTACTGGGACCTTTCTCCCGGCCTGGATTTCGAGACCAAACTGATTGCCAAGACCAACGCCGCCGAGGTGCTGGCACAGCAATTGAGCAAACCGGGCTACGTGTGCGCGCCGATCAATCTGGGCTCCAACACCGACCCGTACCAGCCGATCGAGCGGGAACAGTTGCTGACCCGGCGCTTGCTCGAAGTGTTACTGCGTTTTCGTCACCCGGTGACCATTGTCACCAAGGGTTCACTGGTGCTGCGCGACCTCGACCTGCTGGCCGAGATGGCCCGCCAGCGCCTGGCACGGGTGATGATCAGCCTGACCACGCTGGACGACGGCCTCAAACGGGTGCTCGAACCCCGAGCGGCCTCACCCGGTGCGAGGTTGAGGGCCATCCGGGTATTGCGTGAAGCGGGCGTACCGGTGGGTGTTTTGTGTTCGCCGATGATTCCGATGATCAACGACAGTGAACTGGAACGCCTGCTGGAGGCGGCCAAGGAGGCTGGCGCCCAGAGTGCGGCCTACATGATGCTGCGCCTGCCGCTGGAAGTGGCGCCGTTGTTCGAGCAGTGGTTACAGGACCATTACCCGCAGCGGGCGGCGCATGTGTTGAGCCTGATCCGCCAGAGCCGCGGTGGCGAGCTGTATGACAGCCGGTTCGGCGTGCGCATGCGTGGTGAAGGGGTATTTGCCGAGTTGCTGGCGCAGCGCTTTGCCAAGGCGATGAAACGGCTGGACTTCGAAGGGCGCGAGGCGCAGGCGCTGGATTGCTCGGCGTTTTGCCCTCCGGGTGGGCAGATGGCGCTGTTCTGACATGAACCCACCCCCCACAGGGGGCTGCGCATTGCTCACAACGCAACTAATAACAACCAATAATTGCACTAATACATATTGGCAGTTGATGTTTTTTTGCTATTATCCAGTTCCCGCCTTTTTCATCTGGAACGCCCGTTCTAGAGCCTTCGAATTAAGTTTCAGTTAAGTTTTCCCCGCTAGCGTAGGTAACAAGTTCACAGCGACTGTGATCTATGGCCCGTGCGTGTCATCTAAAACCCTGCATAGCCTGAATCTTTCACCGGTAAAATGGATTTACCTACACACCGTCAAGAGGATGAATCATGCCCGTCAAGGACCCATCCAAGGTCGTACCGCAGGTCCCCGCGGAAAGCGCCGATGCTGCCCTCAAGCACATCGTCGACGGCTTCCTGCGCTTTCACCATGATGTTTTCCCTGATCAGCAAGAGCTGTTCAAGAAGCTCGCCACCGCGCAAACACCACGCGCCATGTTCATCACCTGTGCCGACTCGCGCATCGTTCCCGAGCTGATCACCCAGAGCTCGCCAGGCGACCTGTTCGTGACCCGTAACGTGGGTAACGTGGTACCGCCTTATGGCCAGATGAACGGGGGCGTTTCCAGCGCCATCGAGTACGCCGTAATGGCGCTTAAAGTGCACCACATCATCATCTGTGGCCACTCCGACTGTGGCGCCATGCGTGCGGTACTCAACCCGCAGTCGCTGACCAAGATGCCTACCGTTGGCGCCTGGTTGCGCCACGCTGAAGTGGCCCGCACCGTGGTCGAGAACAACTGCTCCTGCGGCAGCGAACACGAGACGATGCAAGTGCTGACCAAAGAGAACGTCATCGCCCAGCTGCATCACTTGCGCACCCATCCTTCGGTGGCCTCGCGCCTGGCAGCCGGTGAGCTGTTCATTCATGGTTGGGTGTACGACATCGAGACCAGCAAGATCGAAGCCTACGACGCCGCCAGCGACAGCTTCCTGCCCTTGGCCGCGGGTGAACCCGTTCCCTGCGCCACTCCGAGAGGCCGCTACTAAGCGACCCGTCCGCCGCTAGAACCTTGATAGCCGGCTGCACCCTGCAGGGGTGTGGCGCGGCCTTCGGCTGCCTTGAATTCCCTGACTGCCCTGCCGGCGTGCTCGCTGGCGGCCCGCGCCTGCGCGCTTGTCAGGGGCAAACGTGCCCACGGCCAGGGGAATGGCCGTACGACTAGAGAAAGGAGAAACACGGTGAACATTACACAGTTGAAAGCGGCCCTGCCGCGTGAGTTGCTGGCGTCGGTGGTGGTCTTCCTGGTGGCCTTGCCGTTGTGCATGGGCATTGCGATCGCTTCTGGCATGCCGCCGGCAAAAGGCCTGATTACTGGGATTATCGGCGGCATTGTCGTCGGTTTCCTTGCTGGATCGCCGCTACAGGTCAGCGGCCCTGCTGCCGGTCTGGCGGTACTGGTGTTCGAGCTGGTACGCCAGCACGGCATGGCCATGCTCGGGCCAATCCTGTTGCTGGCCGGCCTGTTGCAGTTGCTTGCCGGTCGCTTGCGCCTGGGCTGCTGGTTCCGCGTGACCGCGCCGGCGGTGGTTTACGGCATGCTCGCCGGGATTGGCGTGTTGATCGTGCTTTCGCAGGTGCATGTGATGTTCGACACCGCGCCGCAACCGTCGGGCCTGCAGAACCTGCTGGCGTTCCCGGCAACTTTGTCGGCAGCCCTGCCTCAGGAGAGCACCGGCGCCGGCTGGATGGCCGGTGCGCTGGGCCTGGGGACTATCGCCATCATGTGGGGCTGGGAGCGCTTGCGGCCGCAGCGGCTGCGTTTCGTGCCGGGTGCATTACTCGGCGTGGCCAGCATGACCGCTATCAGCATGTGGCTGGCCTTGCCGGTGAACCGCGTGCAGGTACCGGCCGACCTGTCCGAGGCCATCGACTGGCTTCGTCCGGAGGACCTGTTGCAACTGGCCGACCCTACCCTGCTGGTCGCCGCCTTTGCCTTGGCGTTCATTGCCAGCGCCGAAACCTTGCTGTCGGCCGCAGCAGTGGACCGCATGCACAGCGGCCAGCGTTCGGACTTCGACCGCGAACTGTCGGCGCAGGGCATCGGCAACATGCTGTGCGGGGTGCTGGGTGCCCTGCCGATGACCGGGGTAATCGTGCGCAGCTCGGCCAACGTCCAGGCGGGGGCGCAAACCCGGGCGTCGGCAATCTTCCATGGCTTGTGGTTGCTGGCCTTCGTGGTAGCGCTGAGCAGCGTGCTGCAGCAGATCCCGGTGGCGAGTTTGGCGGGGGTGTTGGTGTTTACCGGGGTCAAACTGGTCGACTTCAAGGCGTTTCGCGGGCTGGGCCGTTATGGGCGCATGCCGATGTTCACCTACGCGGCGACTGCGCTGGCGATTATCTTTACCGACCTGCTGACCGGTGTGCTGCTGGGCTTTGCCCTGACCTTGCTGAAGCTTGCGTTCAAGGCGGCGCGGCTGAAGATCAACCTGGTGAGCCTGGCCAAGGATGGGCACATGGAACTGCGCCTCAGTGGTGCGGCGACCTTCCTGAAGGTGCCGGCGCTGACCCAGGTGCTGGATACCGTACCGGCGGGCACCACGCTGCATGTGCCGCTGGGGAACCTGAGCTATATCGACCACTCGTGCCTTGAGTTGCTGGAGGACTGGAGCCGCAGTAATTCTGCCAATGGTTCGCGCTTGTTGATCGAGCAGCGGCGCCTGAAGCGTCGGATCGAGGGGCGGTTGCGGACGACGGCGGGGGTTGGGGCGTAGGAGCGGGTTTACCCGCGAATACGGTAGCGGCGGCAACGGTGAACGGCGGGTTGAGATTGGCCAGCAGGGCCGGCCCTTTCGCGGGTGAACCCGCTCCTACGACGGCCTGTGCCGAATCACCGATGCGTGTAATCAATGGCGGCGGCAACGGTGAACGGCGGGTGGAGATTGCCCAGCAGGGCCGGCCCTTTCGCGGGTAAACCCGCTCCTACGACGGCCTGTGGCGAACCACCGATGCGTGTAATCGATGGCGGCGGCAACTGGGATCGGTAGGTGGAGATTGGCCAGCAGGGCCGGCCCTTTCGCGGGTAAACCCGCTCCTACGACGGCCTGTGCCGAACCACCGATGCGTGTTTGTAGGAGCGGGTTTACCCGCGAATACGGTAGCGGCGGCAGCGGTGATCGGCGGGTGGAGATTGGCCAGCAGGGCCGGCCCTTTCGCGGGTAAACCCGCTCCTACCACGGCCTGCGCCGAACCACCGATGCACCTAGGCCGTGACAGGTATATCAGGCCGGCTGACCCAGCTCGACACCCAGTTGGCGCGACAGGCACGGCCAGCGCTTCCACGCCGCGCCAGTTGCCGGGCTGCTCAGCTTCTCTCGATAAGCCTCCACCGATTCAACCGCAAAGCTCTCGTCATTGAGCATTTCGTCGACCGAGTGGTGCACCACCTCATCCAGCTGGTTGGCAAAGCTTTCGCCAATCAACTGGTGGGCAATCAGGTTGGCGACCGTGGTGTCGACCGGGATCAACGGCTGCTGGAAGTGGCGGATGTACAAGTCATTCACCTCTTCCACCAGGCGGTGCGCCAGGTATGCTTCATCCAAAAGGCAGTCCAGGCCGACATGCCCTTGCATCACGCTGGGCGGCTGCAGGAAGTAGGCTTCGGCAATTTTCAGTACAGGTTTGATCTGCGATTCAATCCCGGCTTCGCGGGCGACCTCGTGGGCGGCCTCCAGCAATTCCGGAACCTGATCGATGTAGGCGCTGACGAAGCGCGCCAAAGTACCCTGGGCGTCCTGCTCAGGCAGTTGGATCGAGGGGTGCAGGTGGGGCAGTTGCAGCTCGAGACGCTGTTTCAATTGGCCGGTCTGGCCTTCATGTTGATGGGCTTGGCTTACCTGCTCGCGTACAGCAGCGATGTTCATGACAACTCCAGGGACATTACGTTTCAAACGGAAGACACTAAATTAGCTCGGTATACAGAATACCTAAGACGTATTTGTTATAAGCCTCGCAAACGTGTGCGCTATCAGGCATATCGACGTGCCATTATTACGCCATGCCCTGTCAAGCACGCGGTTTTCCGGCCATTCGGCCATTTCATGAAGTTCATTTCACAGGCTTCATTGCGTGCCATTGGTCGCTGTCTATACTCCCGTTGAACGTGATTCGTTGATGAGGCCCGACTGCTTTTAGCAGGGGCTCGGTCGTCGAAGCCATGCAGTCTTGACCGCCGTTCCCTCTTGCCGCAGGCCATGCCTCCGGGACAACAAGAATTAGAAGGGGAACCCGCAATGATGCGACATCCACATGTCTGGATGGGCCTCCTGTTGTGGTCGGTTTTTGGTCAGGCCAACGCCGCCTGGACCGTGAACATGCACCCAGGGGCGACGGAAGTCTCCAACGCCGTCTTCGACCTGCACATGACCATCTTCTGGATCTGCGTGATCATCGGCATCGTGGTGTTTGGCGCGATGTTCTGGTCGATGGTCATCCACCGCCGCTCCACTGGCCAGCAGGCCGCGCATTTCCACGAGCACACGTGGGTGGAAATTCTCTGGACGGTGGTGCCCTTCCTGATTCTGGTGGTGATGGCCATTCCGGCTACCAAGACCCTGATCGACATCTATGACGCCAGCGAGTCGGACATCGACGTCCAGGTCACCGGCTACCAGTGGAAATGGCACTACAAATACCTGGGCCAGGACGTGGAGTTCTTCAGCAACCTGGCCACCCCCACCGACCAGATCCACAACAAGGCGCCCAAGGATGAGCATTACCTGCTGGAAGTCGACCAGCCGCTGGTGCTGCCGGTGGGCGCGAAAGTGCGCTTCCTGGTCACTGCTGCCGATGTGATCCACTCCTGGTGGGTGCCGGCCTTCGCGGTCAAACGCGACGCCATCCCAGGCTTTGTCAACGAAGCCTGGACCCGTATCGAAAAGCCAGGCATCTACCGCGGCCAGTGCACCGAGCTGTGCGGCAAGGACCACGGCTTCATGCCGGTGGTGGTCGAGGTCAAGTCCAAGGCGGATTACGACACCTGGCTGGGCGAGCGCAAGGCTGAAGCCGCCAAGCTCAAGGAGCTGACCAGCAAGGAATGGACCCTGGAAGAGCTGGTGGCGCGAGGCGACAAGGTCTACCACACCGCCTGCGTGGCCTGTCACCAGGCCGAAGGCCAGGGCCTGCCGCCAATGTTCCCGGCGCTCAAAGGCTCGAAGATTGCCACCGGGCCGAAGGAAGACCACCTGAGCATTGTCTTCCATGGCAAGCCCGGCACGGCCATGGCCGCTTTCGGCAAGCAGCTGTCGGAAGTCGACATCGCTGCTGTGGTCACCTACGAGCGCAATGCCTGGGGCAACAACAAAGGCGACATGGTGACGCCGAAGGACGTGCTGGCGCTGAAGCAGGCAGAAGCCAAGTGAACCGGGTTACTCGCGGCAATCAATGGATTGCAGGAGACAGGACATGAGTGCAGTGATCGACGACCACGCCCACGGCCACGACCATGCGCACGGCCCGGCCAAGGGCCTGATGCGCTGGGTGCTGACCACCAACCATAAAGACATCGGCACGATGTACCTGTGGTTCAGTTTCATCATGTTCCTGCTGGGTGGCTCGTTCGCCATGGTGATCCGCGCCGAGCTGTTCCAGCCTGGCTTGCAGATCGTGGAGCCGGAATTCTTCAACCAGATGACTACCATGCATGGCCTGATCATGGTGTTCGGCGCGGTGATGCCGGCCTTCGTCGGCCTGGCCAACTGGATGATTCCGCTGATGGTCGGCGCGCCCGACATGGCACTGCCACGGATGAACAACTTCAGCTTCTGGCTGCTGCCGGCGGCCTTCCTGCTGCTGGTATCGACGCTGTTCAGCCCGGGCGGAGGGCCAAACTTTGGCTGGACCTTCTACGCTCCGCTTTCCACCACCTATGCGCCAGCCAGCGTCACCTTCTTCATCTTCGCCATCCACCTGATGGGTATCAGCTCGATCATGGGGGCGATCAACGTGATTGCCACCATCCTCAATCTGCGTGCTCCCGGCATGACGCTGATGAAAATGCCGCTGTTCGTCTGGACCTGGCTGATTACCGCGTTCCTGCTGATTGCGGTGATGCCAGTACTGGCCGGCGTGGTAACCATGATGCTGATGGATATCCACTTCGGTACCAGCTTTTTCAGTGCCGCAGGTGGCGGTGACCCGGTGCTGTTCCAGCATGTGTTCTGGTTCTTCGGCCACCCTGAGGTCTACATCATGATCCTGCCCGCCTTCGGTGCGGTCAGCTCGATCATCCCGGCATTCTCACGCAAGCCGCTGTTCGGTTATACCTCGATGGTGTATGCCACCGGCGCCATTGCCTTCCTGTCATTCATCGTCTGGGCCCACCATATGTTCGTGGTCGGCATCCCGGTGGTCGGCGAGTTGTTCTTCATGTACGCCACCATGCTGATTGCCGTGCCCACCGGGGTGAAGGTATTCAACTGGGTCAGCACCATGTGGGAAGGTTCGCTCACCTTCGAAACGCCGATGCTGTTCGCCATCGCCTTTGTCATCCTGTTCACCATTGGTGGTTTCTCCGGGTTGATGCTGGCGATCGCCCCGGCAGACTTCCAGTACCACGACACTTACTTCGTGGTGGCGCATTTCCATTACGTACTGGTGCCTGGTGCAATTTTCGGCATCTTTGCCTCGGCCTACTACTGGCTGCCGAAATGGACCGGCCACATGTACGACGAAACCCTCGGCAAACTGCACTTCTGGCTGTCGTTCGTCGGCATGAACATGGCCTTCTTCCCCATGCACTTCGTAGGCTTGGCCGGCATGCCACGGCGCATCCCCGACTACAACCTGCAGTTCGCCGATTTCAACATGGTGTCGTCGATCGGCGCGTTCATGTTCGGCGCCACGCAGATCTTCTTCCTGTTCATTGTCATCAAGTGCATCCGCGGTGGCGCGCCGGCACCGGCCAAACCCTGGGATGGCGCCGAGGGCCTTGAGTGGTCGATACCCTCGCCTGCGCCCTACCACACCTTCCAGACACCCCCGGAAGTGAAATAGGAACCCGCCATGAACGGCCTGTCGGTGAAACGCCTGGTAACGCGCCTGTTGATGCTGACGGTGGTGATGTTCGCCTTCGGCTTCGCGCTGGTGCCGATCTACGACGTCATGTGCAAAGCCTTCGGTATCAACGGCAAGACCGGCGGCCAGTACGAAGGTAGCCAGGTCAGTGACCCGACGCGTGCTGTGCGGGTGCAGTTCATGTCGACCAATGCCAGCGACATGGTCTGGGACTTCTACTCCACTGCCGACCAGCTGGAGGTCAACCCGGGGGCGGTGAACCAGATGATCTTCATCGCCCACAACCCGACCGACCGGCCGATGAGTGCACAGGCAATACCCAGCATTACCCCGGCCGAGGCCGCGGCCTACTTCCACAAGACCGAGTGCTTCTGCTTTACCCAGCAGGTGCTGCAGCCCGGCGAACGCATCGAGATGCCGGTGCGCTTCATCGTCGACCGCGACCTGCCGGCCAGCGTGAAGCACCTGACACTGGCCTACACCTTGTTCGACATCACCGCTCGCCACCCGCCGGTCGCGCACGTTGCGGCGCAGGACGTCCAGGGCGCCCGTTAAGGGAAGGAGAACAGCAATGGCAAGTCATGAGCACTACTACGTTCCGGCGCAGAGCAAATGGCCGATCATCGCCACCATCGGCATGTTCATCACGGTATTCGGCCTGGGCACCTGGTTCAACGACATGAAGGCGGGCCACCCGGATTCCCACGGGCCGCTGATTTTCTTCGTGGGTGCGTTTTTTCTGGCCTACATGCTGTTCGGCTGGTTTGGGGCAGTGGTCAAGGAGAGCCGCGCCGGGTTGTACAGCCCGCAACTGGACCGCTCGTTCCGCTGGGGCATGAGCTGGTTCATCTTCTCCGAAGTGATGTTCTTCCTGGCCTTCTTCGGTGCGCTGTTCTATGTGCGCGTACTGGCGGGGCCGTGGCTGGGTGGCGAAGGAGCCAAAGGTGTTGCACACATGCTGTGGCCAACCTTCGAATTCACCTGGCCGCTGCTGCATACCCCCGACCCCAAGCTGTTCCCACCCCCCAAGGAAGTGATCGACCCGTGGCACCTGCCGCTGATCAACACCATCCTGCTGGTCAGTTCCAGTGTGACAATCACCATTGCCCACCACGCCTTGCGCCGTGACCACCGCGGCCCGCTGAAATTCTGGATGGCGCTGACCATTGTCCTGGGCATCAGCTTTATCGCACTGCAGGCCTTCGAGTACCACGAGGCCTATACCAAGCTGGGGCTGACACTGGGTTCAGGGATCTACGGTGCGACGTTTTTCATGCTTACCGGGTTTCACGGCGCCCACGTGACATTGGGCACGATCATTCTGATCGTGATGTTCGTGCGCATTCTGCGCGGGCATTTCAACCCAGAAAAACACTTCGGCTTCGAGGCAGCCAGTTGGTACTGGCACTTCGTCGATGTGGTGTGGGTGGGGTTGTTCATCTTTGTCTATGTGTTGTGAATACGAAAACCCTGTAGGGGCGGGTGAGCGCTTCAGAAAGGGGCGTGGGAGACCAGTTGACCGCTGATCAAGCCCCAGGCGACCAGGCCTATGGTCAGGGCTGCCAGGGTCACCCGTATGGTCAGCGCCTTGAGCAGACGGGTCGAGTTTTCATCATCCTTGACCAGAAACACCAGGCCACTGAACAGGCTGGCAATCGTGGCCAACAGCATCAGGACAATCGCGGCCTTGAGCATGGCGTTACTCCCGGGGGATGCGGTGATGTGGATAAGTATAGCGAGGCGCCCGTGAGGCCGTTTCGCCCAGGCTGGGTACCGACGCTGGTGGTGCTTGCATTGCTGCCGGGGCTGATTGCGCTTGGTTGCTGGCAACTCGGCCGTGCCGAGGAAAAGCGCGTGCTGCTGGCCACCTATGCAGAACGGCGGGTTGAAGCACCGATCGCCACCGCCCAGCTCTTCTCGAAAGAAGACAACGCCTTCCGCCGCGTGCACCTGTATGGCCGCTTCGACGCCGAGCACAGCGTGCTGCTGGACAACCGCATGCGCGACGGCAAAGCCGGTGTCGAGCTGCTGCAGCCCTTTCACGACCAAGCCAGCGGCCTGTGGTTGCTGATCAATCGTGGCTGGCTGCCATGGCTGGACCGCCGGGTGCCGGTGCACTTCGAAACCCCTGCCCAGGCCTTGGCGCTGGATGCCTCTGTGTATGTCGCGCCCGGTAGCACCTTCCAGCTGCACCCGGACCCCATCGGCGGGCAATGGCCGCATCTGTTGACCGCTATCGATGCCGCGCAGCTATGGCAACAGCTTGATCGCGAAGGCTTCGCCCAGGAATTGCGCCTGGAGCCGGGCCCTGCGAGCTATCGCCTGGACTGGCCGGTTGTCGCCATGAGCCCCGATAAACACGTCGGCTATGCCGTGCAGTGGTTTGCCCTGGCTACCGCTCTGGTTCTGCTCTACCTCTACTTCGGCTGGCATCAAAACAAGGAGAAACGCCATGGCCACCGCCACTCCACTGGACGCGCCTGAACGTAGCAAACCCAGAGCCCGTGGGCGTTTGCAGCTTTTGCTGATCCTGCTGGTGGTGCTTGGGCCAATGGTTCTGGCCACCAGCATGTACAAGCTCAAATTCTGGGTACCGGAAGGCCGCAGCTACCATGGCGCCATGATTGGCAATGGGGAAAGCCGTGCCGATCTCGGCGTGGCGGGGCAGGACGATCGCTGGCAGTTGCTGGTCAGCGCACCCCAGGCCTGCACCGAAGACTGTCAGCGCCTGGTGTACCTGGCTCGGCAGATTCAGGTCGGGCTGGGGCGTGATGCCAGCCGCGCCAGCCATGCGCTGGCCGCCGCCCAGCCGCTGAGTGCCGACTATCAGGCACTGCTCGGCCGCGAGTACCCGCAGTTGCAGCGCTACCCGCTGGATGCGCAACGCTACCAGCAGAAGGTTGCCGAGCCCGGCCCGCAGCTGTGGATCGTCGACCCGCACGGCAACCTGGTGCTGCGCTACGACGGCAAGGTCAACGGCAAGCATGTGCTGGATGACCTGCGCCACCTGCTCAAGCTGTCCAATATCGGCTAGGAGCCTGCCATGGCCAGACCTGGATTTCGCCTTGCTGTGTTCGCCACCCTGCTGGCACTGCTGGTCGTCCTGCTCGGTGCCTATACCCGCCTGACCCACGCCGGCCTCGGTTGCCCCGACTGGCCCGGGTGCTATGGCTTTATCAGCGTGCCCAAGAGTGAAGCGCAGTTGGCCCATGCCGAGCTGCACTTTCCTGAGCACCCGGTGGAAGCTGCCAAGGGCTGGGCCGAGATGGTCCACCGCTACTTTGCCGGTAGCCTGGCCGTGGTGATCGCCCTGCTCGCTTTCCAGGCAATGCGCCGGCATGCACGCGATGGGCAGCCTTATCGCCTGCCGATGCTGCTACTGGGTGTGGTGCTGGCCCAGGCAGCCTTCGGTATGTGGACGGTCACCCTGAAACTATGGCCGCAGGTGGTCACGGCGCACTTGCTGGGTGGCTTTACCACGTTGAGCTTGCTGTTTCTGTTGTCTCTGCGTCTGTCCCGGGCCTTTGCGCCCTTGCCGAAACTGCCGCTGAGCCTGCGCCGGATCGCTGCGCTGGCGCTGCTGGTGGTAATCGGCCAGATCGCCCTGGGCGGTTGGGTCAGCGCCAACTACGCCGCCGTGGCCTGCATCGACCTGCCGACCTGCCATGGCCAGTGGTGGCCAGCGGCGGACTTCAGCAACGGCTTCCACCTGACCCAGCACGTCGGCCCCAATTACCTGGGCGGACAGCTGGACAGTGATGCGCGTACGGCCATCCACATCAGCCACAGGCTGGGCGCGCTGCTGGTGACCTGCGTGCTGCTGATGCTCAGCTGGAAGCTGCACCGCTGTGGTCTCCCCGGCCTGTCGCGGCTGGTGCTGCTGGCGCTGGCCCTGCAAGTGGGCCTGGGCATCAGCAACGTGGTGTTCCACCTGCCGCTGGCGGTGGCTGTTGCGCACAATGCCGGCGGGGCGATGCTGCTGCTGAGCATGGTGCTGGTGAACTACCGCATTCGAGTGGTCGACAAGGTTCGAGTGGGTGTCGGCCATGGCTGGCGTCTGCGGCCGGTGGTCGGGGTGGGCATTTCCCATCATATGAGGAACGACTCGTGGCGACGCTTCTAAGCGTACGACGGGCCCGCTGGCGCGATTACCTCGAGCTGACCAAGCCCAAGGTGGTGGTGCTGATGCTGATCACCTCGCTGGCGGGCATGTTCCTGGCCACCCGGGCGGGCGTCAGCTGGAGCGTGCTGTTGTTCGGCAACCTGGGTATCGGCCTGTGCGCGGGTGGCGCGGCAGTGGTCAATCATGTGGTGGATCGGCGCATCGATGCGCTGATGGCACGCACCCACAAACGGCCTTTGGCTCAAGGCCGAGTCGAGCCCCTGCCGGCGCTGTTGTTCGCCTTGGCCCTGGCGCTGCTGGGCATGGTCCTGCTGCTGGTGTTCACCAACGCCCTCACCGCCTGGCTGACCCTGGCCTCATTACTCGGTTATGCGGTGCTCTACACCGGCTTTCTCAAGCGCGCCACGCCACAGAACATCGTCATCGGTGGCCTGGCCGGGGCCGCTCCGCCGTTGCTCGGCTGGGTGGCGGTAAGCGGCCATGTCAGCGCCGAACCCTTGCTGCTTGTGCTGATCATTTTCGCCTGGACCCCGCCGCATTTCTGGGCGCTGGCCATCCACCGCAAGGAGGAATACGCCAAGGCCGATATCCCGATGTTGCCGGTGACCCACGGCGAGCGCTACACCAAACTGCATATCCTGCTGTACACCCTGATCCTTTTGGCAGTGAGCCTGCTCCCGTATGCCATCCACATGAGTGGCCCGCTGTACCTGGTCTGTGCCCTGGCCTTGGGCCTGCGCTTCCTGCAATGGGCTTGGGTGTTGTACCGTAGCAGCCGGCCGCACGCGGCGATCGGCACCTTCAAGTACTCTATCGGCTACCTGTTCGCGCTGTTCATTGCGTTGCTTCTTGACCACTACCTGTTGCTGAACCTATGACCCGAACCCAGAAAACCGTCTTCATCCTCGTTGCCCTGGTCGCGTTGATCCTGGGCCTGACCGTCAACAAGGTGCTTAATGGTCGTGACCAGCCCAACCCTGCCGAGCTGATCGATGCGGGCATCATCCTGCTGCCGCAGAGCCGAGCCGTGGCTGATGTCACCATGACCAACCAGGACGGCCAGCCGGTGCAGATGGATGACCTCAAGGGCAAATGGTCGCTGCTGTTCTTTGGCTACACCTACTGCCCGGACATCTGCCCGACCACCCTGGCCCAGCTGCGCCAGGTGAAGAGCGAGCTGCCCAAGGATGCCGTCGACCGGCTGCAGGTGGTGTTGGTGAGCGTGGACCCTAACCGCGATACGCCGAACCAGCTAAAGCAGTATCTGGGCTATTTCGACAAGGACTTTGTCGGCGTGGCGGGGTCGATCGAGGATACCCAGAAGCTGGCCAATGCCTTGAGCATTCCGTTCATTCCGGCGGATACCAGCAAGCCGGGGTATACCGTGGATCACAGCGGTAATCTGGCGATCGTCGGGCCGGATGGGCGACAGCGGGGGTTCATTCGGGCGCCGTTCAACAACCAGAAGCTGGGGGCGCAGTTGCCGGGGCTGGTCAAGCGGGATTGAGTCAGCCCCAAAAGCTTCGCGGGTAAACCCGCTCCTACAACGATGTGTGTAGGGGCGGGTTTACCCGCGAAGAATAGAGCGTGATAGGTCGGATCAGAACGCCGGAACCACAGCGCCTTTGTACTTCTCGATGATGAACTGCTTCACCGCAGGCGAGTGCAGTGCCGCCGCCAGTTTCTTCATGTCGTCCGAGTCCTTGTTGTCCGGGCGGGCAACCAGGATGTTCACGTAAGGCGAGTCGCTGCCCTCGATGGCCAGCGCGTCTTTTTCCGGGTTCAGCTTGGCTTCCAGCGCGTAGTTGGTGTTGATCAGGGCAGCATCTACCTGGGTCAGCACACGCGGGATGGTGGCGGCTTCCAGCTCACGGAACTTCACGTTTTTCGGGTTTTCGGCAACATCCTTCACGGTCGACAGGATGTTCTTGTTGTCCTTGAGCTTGATCACGCCCGCCTTGTCCAGCAGCAGCAAGGCGCGGCCGCCGTTGGTGGCGTCGTTGGGGATGACCACGGTGGCGCCGGAGGACAGCTCGTCCAGTTTCTTGATCTTGGTCGAATACACGCCCAGTGGCTCGATGTGCACGCCGGCCACGCTCACCAGCTGGGTACCCTTGGCCTTGTTGAATTCATCCAGGTAAGGCTGGTGCTGGAAGAAGTTGGCGTCCAGGCGCTTTTCCGCCACCTGCACGTTCGGCTGGATGTAGTCGGTGAATTCCTTGACCTTCAGCTCTACGCCTTCTTTCGCCAGCTGTGGTTTGACGAAGTTGAGGATCTCGGCGTGCGGCACCGGGGTGGCGGCGACGGTAAGGGTATCGGCCTGGGCCGAGAAGGCCGCGACAGCGGCAGCGACAGCAAGCAGCTTCTTCATTGATCACTCCTTGTGAGGGCCGCGACGGCCCCCGAACGGGTCGGCCAGGCCGACCCCATTGGGGTTATTTACGGGAAAAATGCACGACCAGTTTGTCGCCCACGCTCTGCAGGACTTGAACCAGTACCAGCAGCAGTACCACGGTCACTACCATCACATCGGTCTGGAAACGCTGGTAACCGAAGCGGATAGCCAGGTCACCAAGGCCCCCGGCACCCACCACACCGGCCATGGCAGTGTAAGAAACCAGGGTGATGGCGGTTACCGTTATGGCCGCGAAGATGCCCGGACGGGCCTCCGGCAGCAGCGCACTGGTGATGATCTGGCGGGTGGTGGCGCCCATCGACTGGGTGGCTTCGATGATGCCGCGGTCCACTTCACGCAAGGCGGTTTCAACCAGGCGCGCAAAGAACGGCGTGGCACCCACCACCAGCGGCGGGATGGCGCCTGCAACGCCCAGCGAGGTACCGGTGATCAGCACGGTGAACGGGATCATCACGATCAGCAAAATGATGAATGGCAGCGAGCGCAGGATGTTGACCACCAGCGACAGCAGCGCATAGACGCCCTTCTGTTCGAACATCTGCTTTGGCCCGCAGAGGAACAGCAGCACGCCCAGTGGCAGGCCCAGCAGCACGGTGAAGAACAGCGAGCCGAACAGCATGATCATGGTATCGACGGTGGCCAGCCAGATTTCGGCCCAGTCGACGTTGGCAAAGAAATTCAGGGCGTCCATCAACGCAGTACCTCCATATGTACGTCAGCTGCCTTGAAGCGGGCGAACGCCGCTTCCATGTCTCCGCCGATCAGGGCGAGAGTGAGCTGGCCATAGGGGACATCCTTGATGCGGTCGATACGCCCGGCGAGGATGCTGTAGTCCACACCGGTTTCGCGGGCCACGGTGCCCAGCAGCGGCGCGTAGGTGGCGTCGCCCTGGAAGGTCAGGCGTACGATGCGGCCTGGCACGTGGGCAAAGTCGTCGCGCTGCTCGCCTTCGTCGACCTGCTCGTCTTCCTGGACGAAGCGCTTGGTGGTGGGGTGCTGCGGGTGCAGAAACACCTCGGCCACCGAGCCTTGCTCGACGATCTGACCGGCGTCCATCACTGCCACGCGGTCGCAGACACGGCGGATCACGTCCATCTCGTGAGTGATCAGCACTATGGTCAGCTTCAGTTCACGGTTGATCTCGGCCAGCAGTTGCAGGACAGAGGCCGTGGTTTGCGGGTCGAGGGCACTGGTGGCCTCGTCGCATAGCAGGATCTTCGGGTTGGTGGACAGGGCGCGGGCGATGCCGACGCGCTGCTTCTGGCCGCCGGACAGCTGCGCCGGGTACTTTTTGGCGTGGTCCGACAGGCCAACGCGAGCCAGTAGCTCGGTGACGCGCTTGTCGATTTCGCTGCGCGACAGCTCACCGGCCAGGGCCAGTGGCAGGGCGACGTTGTCGGCGACGGTCTTGGAGGCCAGCAGGTTGAAGTGCTGGAAAATCATCCCGACCTGCTGGCGGAAGCCGCGCAACTGGCTGGCGTTGAACGCGGTGACATCTTCGCCGTCGACGATGATCGTGCCGCCGGAGGGCTCCTCTAGGCGGTTGATCAGGCGCAGCATGGTGCTTTTGCCAGCGCCGGAATGGCCGATCAGGCCGAACACCTGGCCATCTTCGATGGTCAGGCTGGTCGGATTCAGTGCGGGGATTTCCCTACCGGCAACGCGGTAGGTTTTATGTACCTGTTGGAACTCGATCACGTAGCGAACCTTGTGGGGCGCATTGAAATTTGGGTCAGCGGTTAGCTGGGGTCGCGCATTTTAGCCTTTTCCCATAGCTGTTCTTAGCATTTATTTCGTCATGCACCAATCCATCGGGCATATCGCGACAACCGGTAATCCTGATTGAACGCTCGGCAACGCCCTCCAGTCACTACTTGGACAAGCCCTGAACGGGCACGCCTTAAGACTGATGAGGAGAGCCGATCATGCCCAGCAAGAAAACGGATGCGCCCAAGCACAGCGAGGCCGCCGGTACCCAGACCCCTGACAGGGCCAACACCAATGCCAAGCTGCAGAGCCTGGAGGCCGACCGCAGCGATGCGACCGGGCAGGCGCTGCGGACCAACCAAGGCGTGCGCATTGCTGACAACCAGAACTCCCTCAAGGCGGGTGATCGCGGACCTTCGCTGCTTGAAGACTTCATCATGCGCGAGAAAATCACCCACTTCGACCATGAGCGTATCCCCGAGCGCATCGTGCACGCCCGCGGTACCGGGGCACACGGGTTCTTCCAGAGCTATGGCAACCACGCCGAGCTGACCAAGGCCGGCTTCCTGCAAGATCCGGAAAAGATCACCCCGGTTTTTGTCCGCTTCTCGACGGTTCAGGGCCCACGCGGTTCGGGCGATACGGTGCGAGATGTGCGGGGCTTTGCTGTCAAGTTCTATACAGATGAAGGCAATTTCGACTTGGTCGGCAACAACATGCCGGTGTTCTTCATCCAGGATGCCATCAAGTTCCCCGATTTTGTCCACGCGGTGAAGCCAGAGCCACACAACGAAATACCGACCGGCGGTTCGGCTCATGACACTTTCTGGGATTTCGTCTCGCTGGTGCCGGAGTCGGCTCATATGGTCATGTGGGCCATGTCTGACCGCGCCATCCCGCGCAGCCTTCGGATGATGGAAGGCTTTGGCGTGCATACCTTCCGCCTGATCAATGCCGAGGGCGTGGCCAGCTTCGTCAAGTTTCATTGGAAACCACGCCAGGGCGTGCATTCCCTGCTGTGGGACGAAGCCCAGAAACTGGCGGGCAAGGACACCGACTTCCAGCGCCGTGACCTATGGGAAGCCATCGAAACCGGTGACTACCCCGAATGGGAACTGGGCGTGCAGATTGTGCCTGAGGCAGACGAACACAAATTCGACTTCGACCTGTTGGACCCGACCAAGATCATCCCGGAGGAACTGGTACCCGTCACGCCGCTGGGCAAGATGGTGCTCAACCGCAACCCGGACAATTTCTTTGCCGAGGTCGAACAGGTGGCGTTCTGCCCAGGCCATATCGTGCCAGGTATCGACTTTACCAACGACCCGCTGCTGCAGGGCCGGCTGTTCTCGTACACCGATACCCAGATCAGCCGCCTGGGTGGGCCGAACTTCCACCAGATCCCGATCAACCGGCCGGTAGCGCCAAACCACAACAACCAGCGTGATGCGCTGCACCAGCACGTCGTGCACAAGGGCCGGGCTTCCTACGAGCCCAACTCGATTGACGGCGGCTGGCCGAAGGAAACCCCGCCTGCGGCGCAAGACGGCGGCTTCGAGAGCTATCAGGAGCGTATCGATGCGCACAAGATTCGCCAGCGCAGTGAGTCGTTCGGCGATCACTTCTCGCAGGCTCGGCTGTTCTTCCAGAGCATGAGCCCGACCGAGCAACAGCACATCATCAAGGCTTACAGCTTCGAGTTGGGCAAAGTGGAGCGTGAACATATTCGCGCCCGGGAAGTGAATGAAATTCTCGCCAACATCGACCTGAAGCTGGCGGCGGCAGTTGCGGCCAACCTGGGCCTCCCTGCGCCGAAAGCGGGTACGGTGAAGGTGAAGGGTAGCCAGTTGGCGCAATCGCCTGCGTTGAGCCAGATGAACCACCCAGGTTCGGTGGGTATCAAGGGGCGCAAGATTGCTGTGCTGGTGGCCGATGGCGTGGACGCTGTCAGCGTGGACAAACTGGTAAAGGCCCTGGAAGCGCACAGTGCCCGGCCGATGCTGCTGGGGCCGACCTCGGCGCCGGTGAAGGCGGCGGATGGCAAGCAACTGCCGGTAGCGGCGTCGATGGAGGGGATGCCTTCGATCATGTTCGACGGGATTGTCGTGCCAGCGGGCAAGGCCTCTACGGATGCGCTGGCGGCTAGCGGATTGGCCAAGCACTTCGTGCTGGAGGGTTACAAGCACCTGAAGGCGCTGGTGCTGACCAAGGAATTGGCGAAAGCGTTGGGGCTCAAGGAGGACAAGGGGCTGTTGCTCGGGGATGAGCAGAAGGCAGTGGATGCCTTTGTCAAAGCGGTAGAAGGTCACCGGGTGTGGGAGCGGGAGGCGGCAGCTGAAGCTGTTCCTGCCTGACAAGGCCTTTTCGCGGGTAAACCCCCTCCTGATGTAGGAGCGGGTTTACCCGCGAAGCTTTTACTGCTGATGCGGGACCAGCACCACCTGCGCCGGCAGCGAGCGCTGGATCTGATGCTTCTGCTTCAGCTCGAACCCACTGTCAATCTTGCGCACGCGCTTTTCCAGCAAGGTCTTCAGCCAAGGCGCATCCTCGGTGCGCGGTACCTGGAATACCACCTCACACTGGTAACTCACCACATCGGCGGCAATGTCGTCCAGTTGGCGGCGCAGCGCACGGCTGTCAGTGGTCTTCAAGGCCACCACGGTACTTGGCGCTGTCGGGTCGATGATGCGTGCCTCGGGCTTGGCCTCGGCGGCTTTCAGCGCCGCTTCAGCCTTTTCCAGCTCGGCCTTGCGGGCCTGGGTCACGGCATCCCCGCCGGTGACCGCTGGCGCCTGCGGCATCAGTGCCCGGGCACGGGCCAGCGCGGTAGCTGCCGCGTTTACATCGCCCTTCTGCAGAACGATCTGGCTACGTTGCAGGTAAGCTTCGGCCAGTTGGCGCTGGTATTGCTCCAGGCGTGCATCATCCGGCGACTGGGCCTGCAGTGCAGCAAGCTGGTCTTCGGCGGTAGCCAGCTCATTGCTGGCGATGTTCTGTTGCAACTGCTGCCAGGCATCTGCTTGAGCAGGTGCGGTGGCCTGTTCGACCGGCGCATTGGAACAGGCAGCCAGGATCAGGGAAAACGCGGCAACAAGCAGATAACGGGAGGCGAACGGCTTCATTCCTGCGACTCTCTATTTGCGCAAAAAGCGAGCAAGTCTACACCCAGGTGCGCACGCTCGAAAATAGGCCTTACAGACCCTTTACGGGCCGAAGGTTGCAAGGCGTGCCTGCACACGCCTTGCTTTTCAGCGTTTTGGCAGAGCCAGGCTCAGCAAGAATAGCACCGCGGCGCAGACCACGATCGAGGGCCCGGCGGGGGTGTCCTTGAACCAGGACATGGCCAGGCCGCCGCACACTGCGGTGACACCCAGCAGGCTGGCACCCAGGGCCATCTGCTCTGGTGAGCGGGCGTGACGCTGTGCCGCAGCGGCAGGAATGATCAGCAGTGAGGTAATCAGCAACACGCCAACGATTTTCATGGCAACCGCAATCACCACCGCGATCAGCAGCATCAGCGCCATGCGCAAGCCGGCCACGGGCAGGCCTTCTACCATGGCCAGTTCTTCGTGCACGGTAACCGCCAGCAGCGGCCGCCACAGCACAGCGAGCAGCAGCAGGACCAGTGCACTGCCGCCGAGGATCCAGGCCAGGTCGGTGGTGCTGATGGCCAGCAGATCGCCGAACAGGTAAGCCATCAGGTCGATGCGCACATCGTGCATGAAGCTCAGCACCACCAGGCCCAGCGACAAGGTGCTGGGGGCCAGGATACCCAGGAGGGTGTCGGAGGCCAGCGGCTGGCGTTGCTGCAATGTCACCAGCAGAATCGCCAGCAACAGGCAGCCCACGGTTACCGCCAGTGCGGGGCTGACATCCAGGGCAAAGCCCAAGGCCACACCGAGCAGCGCGGCGTGAGACAGGGTGTCGCCAAAATAGGCCATGCGCCGCCATACCACGAAGGAGCCCAGTGGGCCTGCAACCAGTGCCAGGGACAAGCCGGCAAGCAAGGCGTAGAGAAGAAAATCAGCCATGCTTGCAGTGCTCTCCGTGAACATGGGTGCCAGGGGCGACCACCGAGCCATGCAGGTCATGGCTGTGGTCGTGATGGTGGTGGTAGATGGCCAGGCTCGGTGCGGTCTTGCCGAACAGCTCGACGAACGCCGGGTCACCGCTGACTTGCTCAGGGTGGCCCGAGCAGCACACGTGGCGGTTCAGGCACACCACCTGGTCGGTGGCGCTCATGACCAGGTGCAGGTCGTGGGACACCATCAGTACGCCGCAGCCGTGGCGGTCGCGCAGGCGGGTGATGAGGTTGTAAAGCTCGGTCTGGCCGACCACGTCCACACCTTGTACCGGTTCGTCGAGCACCAGCAGCTGGGGTTCGCGCAGCAAGGCGCGGGCCAGCAGCACGCGTTGCATTTCGCCGCCGGAAATAGTCTGGATCGGGCTGTCGATGACCTGCTCGGCGCCCACTTCCTGCAGCGCCGACAAGGCTGCCGCGCGGTCTACGCCGGGCACAAGGCGCAGGAAGCGCAGCACCGACAGCGGTAGCGTGGCATCAACCTGAATCTTCTGCGGCATGTAGCCAATGCGCAGCTTGGGCTTGCGCCATACCTTGCCGCGATGTGGCTTGAGCAGGCCAAGTACGGCGCGCACCAGGGTCGTCTTGCCTGCCCCATTGGGGCCAATCAGGGTGACGATCTGGCCTGGGGCGACCGACAGGTCGATGCTGTCGAGCACCGCCTCGCCGCCAAAGGTGACGCCGACCTGATCCAGGCGAATCAGGGCGTCGCTCATGCCGCGCTCCGGCAGTTACCGCACAGGCCGACCACTTCCACGGTCTGGGTCTCGACCGTGAAACCCACGCCTTTGGCGCTGTTGATGATGGCCTCGCTGATGCTGCTCTGCTCGAGCTCGATGGCTACATGGCAAGCCCGGCAGATCAGGAACTGGCCTTGGTGCACGTGCTCGGGGTGGCTGCAGCCGATGAAGGCGTTCAGCGATGCGATGCGATGTACCAGGCCGTTTTCCAGCAGGAAGTCCAGCGCGCGGTACACCGTGGGCGGCGCGGCGCGGCGGCCGTCCTGCTCACTGAGCACAGCGAGGATGTCGTAGGCGCCCAGTGGCTTGTGGCTCTGCCACACCAGCTCCAGCACACGGCGGCGCAGGGCTGTCAGGCGCAGGCCCTGGCGGGTGCACAAGGTGTCGGCTTCAGCCAGTGCGCTGTGTACGCAATGGGAGTGGTCGTGAGGACGGTTGGCCAGCGGTGTGATGGACATGGGCAGCGACGGTTCTGGACAGAGACGTTATTATGTTACCTGTTTCTGAAGATTCGAGTATCCACCGTGTCCCGATTCCTGGCTCTGTTTGTCGCTTTCATCGCATTATCCGCGCAGGCCGACGTGCGTGTGCTCACCACTATCAAGCCCTTGCAGCAGATTGCCGCTGCCGTGCAGGAGGGTGTTGGCAGCCCTGACGTGCTGCTGCCGCCCGGCGCTTCACCCCACCACTATGCGCTGCGTCCCTCCGACGTGCGGCGGGTAGGCGATGCCGACCTGCTGTACTGGATCGGCCCGGACATGGAGAACTTCCTTGCGCGTGTGCTGGGAAGCCGCAGCAAGGCCACAGTGGCTGTGCAGTCGCTGCCGGGCATGAAGCTGCGCCACTTTGGCGAGGACAGCCATTCCCATGAGGAAGAAGACCATGACGATCATGACCACGATCACCGCCCAGGCAGCCTGGATGCGCATTTGTGGCTATCGTCGGTCAATGCGCGAGTAATCGCGGCAAAAATGGCAGCTGACCTGGCCCAGGTCGACCCAGCCAATGCGGCTCGCTATCAGAGCAACCTGAAGGCCTTCGATGAACGCCTGGATGCGTTGGATGGGCGTATCAAGGCGCGCGTGACCGGTATTGCCGGCAAGCCGTACTTCGTCTTCCACGAAGCCTTCGACTATTTTGAAGCTGAATATGGCTTGAAGCACGCGGGCGTGTTCAGCGTGGCATCCGAGGTGCAGCCTGGAGCGCAACATGTGGCGGCCATGCGCAAGCGTCTTCAGGAAGTGGGCAAGACCTGCGTGTTCAGCGAGCCGCCACTGCGGCCGCGATTGGCCGAGACCCTGACTGCCGGGTTGCCGGTACGCCTTGCCGAGCTGGATGCCTTGGGTGGCACCGATCCGGTGGATGGCAAAGGGTATGAGCGCTTGCTGGAGAAGCTGGGCGGTGACCTGGCAGGCTGCCTGGAGCAGTTGTAAGCCTGTGCCGGCCCCTTCGCGGGCACGCCCGCTCCCACAGGGATAAACTCAAACCTTGAGTTTGTCATTGTACCTGTGGGAGCGGGCGTGCCCGCGAAGAAGCAGACGCGGTCTACAGCGCGAACGGCAGGTGCAATGCCACCTGCTGGCGCTGCGCCAGACGCACTTCGAACTCGCTCGGATCGTGGATCATCACATCCATCCCGGCGAACGACTCGGCCGCAATCAGACGCGACAGCCAGAAACGCACGCAGCCTACCCGCAACATTTCCGGCCACAGCTCGGCTTCGGCTGCAGTGAACGGCCGTAGCGCCGCATAAGCTGCCAGCAGCGCCTGGGCGCGTGGTACATCCACCGCGCCCTGCTCATCCAGGCACCAGTCGTTCACGGTGATGGCGATGTCATACAGCATCGGCCCGGAGCAGGCATTGTAGAAGTCGATCACACCGGTCAGGTGGGTGCCTTCGAACATCACGTTGTCGCGGAACAGGTCGGCATGCAGGTTGGCCCGCGGCAAGGCCAGGATCTGCGCCTTGTGTGCGCTGATTTCGTCCAGCGCTGGCTGCAGCAATGCGGCTTGCTCCGCAGTCAGGCGTGGCAGTAGCTCGGCACCCGAGGCCAGCATCCAGTCCAGGCCGCGGTCGGTGCGGCGCTCGATGATGTGCTCGCGGGTGGCCAGGTGAATGTGTGCCAGTAGTTCGCCGACCTGGGCGCAGTGCTGGTTGTTGGGTGCCTTGATGTGTTTGCCCGACAGCCTGGGCTGCAGCAATGCCGGCTTGCCGCACAGCTCGCGCAGGCCGTTGCCGTCGCGATCACGAATGGCATAGGGCACCGGCATGTCGGCACCGTGCAGGGTATCGAGCAGCTCGATGAAGAACGGCATGTCCTCGCTGGGCCCACGCTCGATCAGCGTCAGGACGAACTCCCCCTGTTCGAGGCTGACGAAGAAATTGCTGTTCTCGGTACCGGCGGCAATGCCCTGGAAGTCGAGCAGACGGCCCAGCTCGTACGGCGCCAGAAAGGTTTCCAGCTCAGGCCGGGTCACGGGGGTGAAGACTGACATGATGAAAAATTGCCCATACGGGCACTTCCGCCGGGAAGTGCCGGGTTGATGTGAACGGTGCGCGTCAGCTTACCACTCGAAGATCTTCCAGGACGGAATCAGCATGTCCGGCTGGTCGGATCGAATGAAATTGGCATCAGTGCCATCAGCGCGTACCAGAAAATAAGGCTTGCCGTTTTTCGGCGTGATCTTGATCGCATACAGGAAGCCGTTCTGCCGGTATTCCTGGATGGTTTTATCGCCTTCCGTGCGAATGGTCACCTCGGGATCGGCCGAGGGGGCGTCGTCCGCCGCCAGGGTGACGACAGGCATGGTTGCCAACAGGCCGAGCAGTAACAGGCGATTGAGTGTGCGCATGATAACCTAGTCCCTTTGTCGTCAATGATTCTGGCTATTCTAGCGCCGGACCCGTCGAAAAGGTTGATTCTGCTCATGAGCCAAGCGCCCCTCGTCCTGGTGGACGGTTCCTCCTACCTTTATCGCGCCTTCCACGCGCTGCCACCGCTGACCACCTCCAAGGGCATGCCGACCGGCGCGGTGAAGGGTGTGCTGAACATGCTCAAGAGCCTGCGCAAGCAATACCCCGACAGCCTCTTCGCCGTGGTGTTCGACGCCAAGGGCGGCACTTTCCGCGATGCCATGTTCGCCGAGTACAAGGCCAACCGCCCCAGCATGCCGGACGACCTGCGGGTACAGATCGAGCCGCTGCACGCCAGCGTCAAGGCGCTGGGCTACCCGCTGCTGTGCGTGGAGGGCGTCGAGGCTGACGACGTGATCGGCACCCTGGCGCGCAGCAGCGCCGCCCTGGGTCGCCCGGTGATCATCTCGACCGGTGACAAGGACATGGCGCAGCTGGTGGACGGTCACATTACCTTGGTCAACACCATGACCGGAAGCGTGCTGGACGTGGCTGGCGTGCACGAGAAATTCGGCGTCGGCCCGGAACACATCATCGACTTCCTGGCCCTGATGGGTGACAAGGTCGACAACATCCCCGGCGTGCCGGGTGTGGGCGAAAAAACGGCGGTGGGGCTGCTGACCGGTATCGGCGGCGGTCTCAGCGACCTTTACGCCAACCTGGACAAGGTGCCAGCGCTGGCCATTCGCGGCGCCAAGACCTTGCCGGCCAAGCTGGAGGAGCACCGCGACGCGGCATTCCTGTCCTACGAGCTGGCCACCATCAAGGTTGACGTGCCGCTGGATGTGGAGGTCGAGGCGCTGGTGTGCGGTGAACCTGACCGCGAGGCGTTGCTGGCGTTGTACACCGAGATGGAGTTCAAGAGCTGGGTCGCCGAAGTGCAGCGCGATGCGGCCAAGGCTGGTGATGATGTCGCCCCGGCCGTGGAGCCTGCGGCCAAGATCGAGCCCAAATACGAAACCATTCTCGACCAGGCCCGTTTCGACGCCTGGCTGGAGAAGCTGCGCCAGGCACCGCTATTTGCCTTCGACACCGAGACCACCGGCCTGGACGCCCAGCAGGCGCAGTTGGTCGGCCTGTCCTTCGCAGTCGAGCCGCATGAAGCGGCCTATGTGCCGCTGGCCCACGATTACGAAGGCGCGCCGGCCCAGCTGGACCGCGAGGCCGTGCTGCTGGCGCTGAAGCCACTGCTGGAGGACCCGGCCAAGGCCAAGGTCGGGCAGAACGCCAAGTACGACATCAACATCCTCGCCAATGGCTCCCCCGCCATCGAGATGCGCGGCGTGGCCTACGACACCATGCTCGAATCGTACGTGCTGAACTCCACCGCCACCCGTCATGACATGGACAGCCTGGCGCAGAAGTACCTCGACCACACCACGATCGCCTTCGAGGACATCGCCGGCAAGGGTGCCAAGCAGCTTACCTTCAACCAGATCAACCTGGACAAGGCCGGCCCCTACGCCGCCGAAGACGCCGACATCACCCTGCGCCTGCACCATGCATTGCAGGCCCGCCTGGCACAGACGCCGAGCGTGCAACCGGTGCTGATGGATATCGAGATGCCGCTGGTGCCGGTGCTGGCCAGGATCGAGCGCCAGGGTGCGCTGGTCGATGCCGAGCTGTTGAAAGTACAGAGCGGTGAGCTGGGCGTGAAGATGGCTGAGCTGGAGCTGCGTGCCTACGAGCTCGCCGGTGAGACGTTCAACCTCGGCTCGCCCAAGCAGCTGGGCACGATTCTTTACGACAAGCTGGGCATGCCGGTGCTGAGCAAGACCGCCAAGGGCCAGCCATCCACCGCCGAAGCAGTGCTCGACGAACTGGCCGAACAAGGCTACCCGCTGCCAGAGGTGCTGATGCAGTACCGCAGCCTGAGCAAGCTCAAGAGCACCTACACCGACAAGTTACCGGGGCAGATCAACCCGCGCACCGGGCGTATCCACACGTCCTACCAGCAGGCCGTGGCGGCCACCGGCCGGTTGTCGTCGAGCGACCCGAACTTGCAGAACATCCCGATCCGCACGGCTGAAGGGCGGCGTATCCGCCAGGCGTTCATCGCCAGTCCGGGCTACAAGCTTCTGGCGGCGGACTATTCACAGATCGAGCTGCGCATCATGGCCCACCTGGCCAAGGACGAAGGCTTGCTGCATGCCTTCCGCAATGACCTGGACGTGCACCGCGCCACAGCAGCCGAAGTGTTCGGTGTGGCCCTGGAAGACGTGACCACCGACCAGCGCCGCAGCGCCAAGGCCATCAACTTCGGCCTGATCTACGGCATGAGCGCCTTTGGCCTGGCCAAGCAGATCGGCGTCGACCGCAAGCAGTCACAGGACTACATCGACCGCTACTTTGCCCGCTACCCAGGCGTGCTGGCCTACATGGAGCGCACCCGCGCCCAGGCGGCCGAGCAAGGCTTTGTCGAAACCCTGTTTGGCCGCCGGCTGTACTTGCCAGACATCAATGCCAAGAACCCTGCCCTGCGCAAGGGCGCCGAGCGCACGGCGATCAACGCCCCGATGCAGGGTACTGCTGCCGACATCATCAAGCGTGCCATGGTCAAGGTAGATAACTGGTTGAGCGAGAGCGGGCTGGATGCCCGGGTGATCCTGCAGGTGCACGACGAACTGGTGCTTGAAGTACGCGAGGACCTGGTGCAGCAGGTGAAAGATGAAATTCGCCAGCACATGAGTCAGGCCGCGCAGCTGGATGTGCCGCTGCTTGTCGAAGCAGGCGTTGGTGCGAATTGGGACGAAGCTCACTGATTGAGCAGGTAAAACTGTGTAGGATCTGCGACGTAGTGACGCGGATCCGAGCACCGCTCAGTGCCGGGGGTGCTTAAGTTTCATGAAACTATCGCAAATAGTTTTATGGGCTTCGGAACTAAACCGGTGAAGCGGAACTCAGAGTAACTGAATGGCTGGTGAAGCCCTTCGATGCTCCTATGTTGTGTTAAGTGTTGGCAGATATCTGGACCCCGCCCTAGCGGTCCGGACTTGGACCCCGAACTTCCCCCTCCCCATACGAAGTCCGGGGTTTTTTTTGCCCGGAATTTGCCGGATGGCTTGTACTGAGCCCCCGTAGGAGCGGGTTTACCCGCGAATGCGATGTCGAATTCACCGCTGCATTCGCGGGTAAACCCGCTCCTACAAGGACCTGCGCCCAATCACCAAAGCGTGTCCAACCTCGATCAGGTGTAGGAGCGGGTTTACCCGCGAATACGGTAGTGGCGGCAACGGTGAACGGCGGGTGGAGAGCAGGCCCGGCCCTTTCGCGGGTAAACCCGGGTCAGGCGCAAACCACTAAACGACCGGCTTGTCTTCCAGTTCCATCCAGTCCGCCAGCACACGGTAGGCGTCTTCCACGCCCAGGCGCTTGGGTGCCGAGAACAGCTGGATGGTCACGCCATCCCCCCAGCCCTTGCGGATTTCCGACTGCACTTTCAGCAATGTGTTCTTGCCCGCGCCGTGGGTCAGCTTGTCGGCCTTGGTCAGCAGGATGTGCATCGGCATGCTGCTGGCCTTGGCCCAGTCGAGCATCATCTTGTCGAAGTCGGTCATCGGGTGACGCACGTCCATCATCAGGATCACGCCACGCAGGCACTCACGGCTGCCCAGGTAGGCTTCCAGGTGTTTCTGCCAGTGCTGCTTGAGCGGAATCGGGACTTTTGCATAACCATAGCCCGGCAGGTCGACCAAACGCCGTTCATCGTCCAGACTGAAGAAATTCAACAGCTGGGTGCGCCCGGGAGTCTTCGAGGTACGCGCCAGGCTGGCATGGGTCAGGGTATTGAGGGCGCTGGATTTGCCGGCGTTGGAACGGCCGGCAAAAGCCACCTCGTAACCCTGGTCGTCCGGGCATTGTTCGACCTTGGCTGCGCTGAGGGCGAATTTGGCTTTCTGGCAGAGGCCGAGGATGGGGTTCTTGACTTGCATGGGATATCCGATGTGGGTGTTGCCTGACTTTGTAGAGCCAAGCCTGGCAAGCGGTGTCGTTTCCGTTTGGATGGCGGAAGTATATAATGCCCCAGTTTTTGTGTGCTCATTCTCCCAGCGAAGGAGAACGGGCATGGGGTGTCGAACAATAGCTCGCGCAACAGAACGCAGCGCGGCCCCCAACCCTGAAGGTCGTTCCGCATGGCGAAATGGCTGCTTGCTGTCGGTATGTTCCTGCCGTTTTTCAGCGCACAGGCTACACAGGATCCCGAGGTGTTGTACAACCGCACGTGTGCGGCCTGTCACACCGGGCAGTTGCCACAGGCACCCAGACGGGGTGACCGGGCAGCATGGGAGCCAAGGCTGGCGCAAGGCATGGATGTACTGGTGAAGCACGTGACCCAGGGTTTCAAGGCTATGCCGCCGCGTGGATTGTGCATGGACTGCAGTGCCGAGGACTACCGTTTGGTCATCCTTTGGATGAGCGGCAGTCCCGATACATAACATTTCACCCTTAGCCGTGTTGGATTAGCTGATGAACAAACTAGTCGTGAGTCTGCTGTTGACCTTGGGTGTCGCTGGTGCGGCCACTGCTGCGCAACCTATCAAAGGCGATGCCGCCGCTGGCCAGGCCAAGACCGCCGTGTGTGGCGCCTGCCACAACCCCGACGGCAACAGCCTGGCACCGAACTTCCCGAAACTGGCCGGCCAAGGCCAGCGCTATCTCGAAAAACAACTTCACGATATCAAGTCGGGCAAGCGTACCGTGCTGGAAATGACCGGCATGCTGGCCGCATTCAGCGACCAGGATCTGGCCGATATCGCCGCCTACTTCTCCAGCCAGAAAGGCAGCGTGGGTGCCGCCGATCCCAAGCTGGTCGAGCGCGGCCGCGCGTTGTTCAATGGCGGCGACCTGGAAAAGGGCATGCCGGCCTGCACTGGCTGCCACTCGCCCAACGGCGCGGGCATCGCCCTGGCCGGCTTCCCGCACCTGGGCGGGCAGCACTCGCAGTACGTGGCCAAGCAGCTCACTGACTTCCGCGAAGGCAACCGCACCAACGATGGCGATGCCATGACCATGCGCACCATCGCTGGCAAGCTGAGCAACCATGACATCGAAGCGTTGGCCAGCTACATCCAGGGCCTGCATTAACTTTCGGTTAATGTTGTAGGTCAATGATGAAAGGGTGGCCGGGCTGCCCTTTTTTCCGTCCGCAGCCGTTACACTACAGAACTCGAGCCCTTCCCGGCCTGTCTCAGTGCAGGTCGCGTCGTGGCGACCCATGACTGCTCAGGAGTAAAGCATGCGTAAACTGATTCTCAGCGCTGCGCTGGTCGCCGCCAGCGTATTCGGTATGACTGCCGTTCAGGCCGCTGAGCCTGTCGCCGGCAAGGAATACATCGAGCTGAGCAACCCTGTTCCGGTTTCCGTGCCTGGCAAGATCGAAGTCGTCGAGCTGTTCTGGTACGGCTGCCCACACTGCTACCACTTCGAGCCGACCATCAACCCTTGGGCTGAAAAGCTGCCGAAGGACGTCAACTTCAAGCGCGTACCGGCCATGTTCGGTGGCCCGTGGGATGCACACGGCCAGATGTTCCTGACCCTCGAAGCCATGGGCGTCGAGCACAAGGTTCATGCTGCGGTGTTCGATGCCATCCAGAACCAGCACAAGCGCCTGACCGACAAGAACGAGATGGCCGACTTCCTCGCCACTCAAGGTGTGGACAAGGACAAGTTCCTCGCCACCTTCGACTCGTTCGCCATCAAGGGCCAGGTCAAACAGGCCAAGGAATTGGCGAAGAAGTATGAGATCACCGGCGTACCGAGCCTGGTCGTCAACGGCAAGTACCGCTTCGACCTGGGGACTGCCGGCGGACCGGAAGGCGTGCTGAATGTCGCCGACCAGCTGATCGACAAGGAGCGCGCTGCCAAGTAGGCGGCGTCACCCATGCCCCGCTTCAGAGCTACGCGTGGCATTGGCCTGCACGAGCCGCAGGTCAACGAGCATCACCTGCAGGCCCCGGGCCTGCCCGAGGATGGCCGTCTGCGGCTGCTCAGTTTCAACATCCAGGTGGGCATCAGCACCGAGCGCTACCGCCATTACCTGACGCGTAGCTGGCAGCACCTGCTGCCGCATAACGGGCGTGCCGGTAACCTGCAGAAGATCGGCAGGCTGCTGGGCGACTTCGACCTGGTGGCCCTGCAGGAAGCCGATGGTGGCAGCCTGCGCTCGGGCTACGTCAACCAGGTCGAACACCTGGCCCACTTGGGGGCCTTCCCCTACTGGTACCAGCAGCTCAACCGCAACCTCGGGCGTTTTGCCCAGCACAGCAACGGTGTGCTCAGCCGCCTGAAGCCGCAACTGCTCGAAGACCATCCGTTGCCTGGCCCGGCCGGGCGTGGCGCGATTCTGGTGCGGTTTGGCGAAGGCGAAGATGCGCTGATAGTGGTGATGATGCACCTGGCATTGGGGGCCAAGACCCGCGCCCTGCAGCTGGGTTATATCCGCGAGCTGATAGGCGGTTACCGTCACCAGGTGCTGATGGGTGACATGAACACCCATGCCACTGACCTGCTGGAGCATTCGCCGCTGCGCGATTTGGGCCTGGTCGCCCCACAAGTCGAGGCCACCTTCCCCAGCTGGCGACCGCAGCGTTGCCTCGATCATATTCTGCTCAGTTCAAGCCTCACGCTGGAGCGTGTCGAGGTGCTGGCGCAGCCAATTTCGGACCACCTTCCCGTTGCTGTCGAGATTCGATTGCCTGATGCATTGACTGTGGATACGCTGCCGGTTTTGAGCTAATTGCCATCACCGTTTGCGGACCCGGGCATGACTGAAGACGCTGAGCGCTGGAAAGAAAAATACCTTAAAAGCATCGAGCAGCAAGAAAAGCTCGAGCGCCGTTGGGATGCCCGTCTTGACCTGCTGCGCCGAGGCCTGGTGCGCAGCACCCTGGCTGCTGAAGGCAGTGACAAGGTGGTAGACGAGTGCATGAAGGAAATGCGCGATGTCATTCGCAGCGACAATATGGACGCCGGCCTCGCTGGCTTGATTCCGCGCCTTGAGAAAGCGGTACTGGATTCCGAACAGCGTCGCGAAACCCGCATGAACCAGGTCAGCGATGCGCTGACCGCACTGGTTGGCCAACTGCAAGGCCTGCCCCTGCCCAGCGATATCTCGCGGCCATTGAAAAAACTGGCGAAGAAGCTCGAGGGCGGGGTTGCCCAGTCACGCGAGCTGCCGCCGCTGTTGGGCGAGTTGAGCGGCTTGCAGGGGCGCGCGCTGTCGGCCCTTGGCAAGCCGAGTGAAGAAGCCCGACCCGGTTTTCTGCAGCGGTTGTTTGGAAGCCGTGAGGAAGATGCACAGGCAGGAGCAGAGCTTGCGCCGGTAGCGTTGCCTGCAGCCGCGGTTGTGCCCCAGGCAGCCGGCAGTGCCGAGCCATTGCGGCACGATGACGTCGATGCGCTACAACCGTTGCCGGCCCCTGCTGCTCCGACTGCCGAGGTGGCCGAAGCGCCCGAGCTTGAGCTGGAGGCATTTGGCCCGGCGCTGATCGAAACGGCCGAAATGCCGCCAGCCCCGTTGCCAAGGGACAAGGCGCCATTGCCGGAAGCTGAAGTTTCCGCCAGCGAGCCGTTGGCTGAGGCAGAACCCTTACAACCCCTTGAAGAAACCTTTGGTGAAGACGGCCCCTATGCCCTGCCCTACGCAGTGGAGCCGCCTTACAGCCAGGTTGCCGCGCACATCGAGCAGACCCTGATCGGTCTGCTCGATGACCTCAGCCTGCCCGAGCGACACAAGGCTCAGGCGCTGGAAATGCGCGAGCGGGTTGCTCGCGGCTTGAACTGGTATGAACTGATCCCGGTGTTGGATGACTTGGCAGTACTCATGCTGGCGATCACCGACAGCGGCCAGCACGAATTCGAAACCTACCTGCAGCAGCTCAATGAACGCCTGGAAGGTTTCCAGAGCCACCTGCACGAGGCCAGCGCCGGCCACGCGGACAACAGCACCGCTGCCCGCGAGCTGGATAGCCAACTGCGTGAGCACGTCGACGGCCTGCAGAGCAGCGTGCAAGGTGCCGCCGATGTAGACAGCCTCAAGCACATTCTGGAAAACCGCCTGGAAGGCTTGCTGGTGACGATGGACGAACACAAGCACGAGCGTGATCGCCGCGAGCAGGAACTGGCCGGTCGCCTGCAAGGCTTGTCGGAGCGGGTGGCGAGCATGGAGCATGAGGCGCTTGGCTATCGCGAGCACCTGGAAGAACAGCGCCAGAAAGCCCTGCTGGACCCGCTCACCGGCCTGCCCAACCGTGCGGCCTGGAGCGAGCGAGTCGAACGCGAAATGCTTGACTGGCAGGAAAACGGCGGCCATCTGGCGATGGCGATTCTTGACCTGGACCATTTCAAACGCATCAACGACAACTATGGTCATCTGGCTGGGGACAAGGTCCTCAAGATCGTGGCCGACCAGTTGCGCAAGCGTCTGCGGGGCCGGGATTTCATCGCCCGTTTTGGCGGCGAGGAATTCGTCTTGCTGCTGCCGCAGACTACGCCCGCAGTCGCTGCGCAAGTGGCCGAGGTGTTGCGTGCCACAGTCGAAGCCTGCCCATTCCACTTCAAGGGAGAACGGGTGGTGATCACCACCTCCATCGGCCTGGGTGCATTCCGTTCTGGCGAACGCAGCGACCAGGTGCTCAAACGGGCCGATGCAGCGCTGTACCGGGCAAAGGAGCTGGGGCGTAATCGCGTCGAGCATGGCTAGCCAGCCGCTGTCCGGCAGGCACAGCGCAGGTGAGCACGTTATACTGTAGCGCTCATACGCTGAGGCCACTGACGTGCTTTCCACGCTTAAAAAAACCCTGATTTCCTTTTTGCTGTTGTCTGTCGCCGGTTGCTCGACGGGCCTGCGTATCGACCGCAGTCACCCTTCGGCCAATCAGGACAACCGCATCCAGTTCGTTGTCCTGCATTACACCAATGCTTCGCTGGAGCGCTCCCTGGCGCTGCTTACCCATGGTGAAGTCAGCAGCCATTACCTGATCGGCGATGGCCCGGCTACTGTGTATCAGCTGGTGGATGAAAACCGTCGCGCCTGGCATGCCGGTGAGAGCCAGTGGCAGGGGCGCACCTGGCTGAACTCCTCGTCCATTGGTATCGAGATCGTCAACCCGGGCTTCACCGACACCCCGAACGGCCGGGTCTGGCACCCTTACAGCGAGGCGCAGGTCCAGGCGCTGATCGCGCTGCTCAAGGACATTGTCAAACGCAACAACATCGAACCACGCCATATCATCGGCCACAGTGACATCGCCCCGCTGCGCAAGCTGGACCCGGGGCCATTGTTCCCGTGGAAGCGCCTGGCCGACGCCGGGCTGGGTATCTGGCCGGATGCCAACGCCGTGGCACGGCAGCAAGCCTACTTCAGCGTCAACCCGCCAAGCGTTGGCTGGTACCAGCAGGAGCTGGCACGGTTTGGCTATCAGATCGAGCAGACCGGCGTGCTGGATGTCGCCACACGTCATGTGATCGCCGCCTTCCAGATGCGCTTCCGCCCGCAGCGCTTCGACGGCATGCCTGATGCGCAGACAGCAGCGATGCTGCAGGTACTAAACCGCATGCGTTGAGTCACGGCGGGCGGGGTCCTTGTTGCAAAGCCTTGCGCTGCGAAGAGGCGAGTTGGATCGATGCAGTTGTATAGACTTTGACGGTCTCATCGCAGCCACAAGGCTGCTTCTACAAAGAGCGTGGCTGGATTGCAGCGAAGCGCCAAACGGTGAGGGTGATTATTGATTCCGTTGCTATACCTTGGTTATCAACTGGATGCCTTCGATGTCAGCCTTCATCGCCTTGCTGCGCCAAATTTTTTACCGTCCCTGGATGCTGGCCACTTTGGCAGCGCTGGCCAGCGCCGCGGTGTTGCTCTCTGCCAGCATCGGCATTGCCCTGCAACAAATGAAACAAAGCGAAAGCGAACAGATGAATGCCCAGGGCGAGCGTTTTCTGGAACGGCTCGAACAGGTGTTCGGCCAATTGCGCGAAGGGGTCGACCTGCTGCAGGCCCAACCCTTGCGCGGCTGCAGCCCGGCAATGCTGGCAGCCTTGCAGCAGGTTGGCCTGAACTCGCGTTTCATCTATGAAGCGGCTTATGTAGATGGCAATGTTGCCTGCTCCAACCGCGGTGATGAGCGAGCGTTCGTTCCCTTGCGGGCGCCAGATATCCAGGGGCCGACGTACAGCTACTGGCTTAACACCACCACCGAGCCGAACGAGAACCTGGCAGCACTGATGCTGGGTCGGGGCAAGTTTCTGGTTTCCACCTCCCGTGGGCATTTGACCGATGTGGTGGACCTGCCCCCAGGTGGCAGCCTGGTGGTGGTGCTGGACAACGGCGCCCGGGCCATTCCGGTGCTCGGCCCGCCACAGGTATGGCCACCACCCTCGGCCTGGTCGACCAGCCACAAGTCGCTGCTGGAACTCAGTGATCGGCTGATCTACCGAATGCCGACCAAGTCGCCGGATTACCAGTTGGTGCTGATTGCCCCGAGGGCCAGTCTGCCGTTGAAGATGAACGGCATGCTCTGGTTGCTGTTCCCCGGTAGCGTGCTGGCGGCCTGCTGCATCGGTTGGTTGGTACTGCAGTTGATTCTGCAACGACGGTCGATGAGTTCAGAGTTGCAGAATGCCTTGCGCCGTGGAGAGCTGCAGGTGCTCTACCAGCCAATCATCGAGCTCGACAGCCGGCGCTGTGTGGGCGCCGAGGCCTTGGTGCGCTGGCGCCGCCCGGACGGCACCCTGACCAGCCCGGACCTTTTCATTCCGCTGGCGGAGAATACCGGGCAGATTCGTCAGATCACCGACTTTGTCCTGCAGCGTGTGCTTGAACAGCTCGGACAGCTACTGCGCTCGCACCCCAAGCTATACATATCGATAAACCTGGCGGCCTGCGATGTGATGGTGCCACGTATTGGCCGCGTGGCGGCGCGCTTGTTGGCCTTGCATCGAGTGGCGCCCAGCCAGATTGCCTTCGAGGTGACCGAGCGCGGCCTGATCGACGTGGTGGTCGCCCGTGACAATCTGCAGGCGCTACGTGCCGTGGGGCACCAGGTGCTGATCGACGACTTTGGTACCGGTTATTGCAGCCTGGCCTACCTGCAAACCCTGCCAGTGGACTGCCTGAAGATCGACAAGGCATTCATCGACGCTCTGGGCCACGATGCCGCCAGTAGCGGTGTGGCCCCGCATATCATCCGCATGGCCCATGACTTGCACCTGCGGGTAATTGCCGAAGGAATCGAGTTCGAGGACCAGGCGGTGCTGCTGAACAGCGAGGGGGTCAATTATGGCCAGGGCTGGTTGTTTGCCCGGCCGTTGAACGCCCGGCAGTTTGCCGAGTTGGTGACTCGTGGGCACCTGCCGCGGCGGGTGTAGGCGCGTCGAAGCGATCAGACCGGCAACGCCATGTAGAACTGGGTCCCCTGCCCCGGCCGCGAAAACACGCCCATGCGCCCGCCGTGCAGCTGCACAATTTCCTTGCACAGTGCGAGCCCCAGCCCAGCGCCGCCTTTCTTGCGACCTACCTGCACGAAAGGCTCGAAGATGCGCGCTTGTTGCCCATAGGAAATGCCCTCTCCGTTGTCCTCGACGCTGATGATCACCCGTTCTGCATGTCGTCGGGCATGCAGGCGGATGCGCCCGCCGTTGGCGGTATGGCGGATGGCGTTGTGCAGCAGGTTGTCCAGCACTCGGTCCAACTGGGCGACGTCGGCCTGGATGCGCGGTAGCGGCGGGTCCAGTTCCTTGATCAACTCGATCTGCTTGTGCGCGGCCTGTTCGGCAAAGCGCGATTGCGCGTGGTCCAGCAGGTCGTCGATGGCACAGGGGGCCAGCTCGAGCTTTTGCAAACCGCTCTGATAACGGGAGAAGTTGAGCAGGTCGTTGATCAGTTGGGTAAGACGCTGCATTTCTTCGCCGATAGTTTCCAGCAGGTCGTTCTCGCGGGCTTCGGGCGGGTACTTGACCCGCTCGCGCAGCAGGCCGAAGGCCATGTGCATGCCGGTCACCGGGGTACGCAGTTCGTGGGAGGCACGCAGCACGAATTCGCTGCGCACCCGCTCGAAGGCCCTTTGCTCGGTCACATCGTGCAGCACCATCACCGCGCCGAGGATTGGTCCCTGCGGGTGGCTGACCGGGGTCAGGCTGTAGGTGAGCAGACGTGATTCTTCATCGACCTCCATGTTCAGGTCGTCCGGTGGCCGGTCGAGGCTGCCCCCGCGCAGAACCTGGCGCAGTTGTTGCTCAAGCTCGGGGCGCTGCAGGGCTTCGACCAGGCTGCTGCCCAAGCGGCTGTCGTTCCAGCCCAGCTGGCGCTGCGCCACCGGGTTGAGGTGCTCGAGGCGGCCCTGACGGTCGATGATCAGCAGGCCGTCGTCGATGCTGTCGAGTACCGCCTGTAAACGCTGCTGGCCGGCCAGCAGCTCGTCGACGTTGGTGGCCTGGTGCTTGCGCAAGGCATCGGCCATCAGACCAAAACGGCGGGTCAGCTGGTTGAGCTCGGCGGCCTGGGTGACCGGCAAGGTCACATCGAAATTGCCCTTGCCCAACTGGTCGGCCGCCTTGGCCAAGGCTTCGATCGGCTGGCCGAAACGCCGGGCGATGTTGTGCGCGGTGATAAAGCCCAGTACCAACACCACCAACCCCATCAGGCCGAGTACACCACTGACCAGCAAGGCGCGGTCACGGGTGCGTTCCTCGCTACGGGTAATCAGGTCCAATGCCTGCTTGTGGGAATCGATGAGGTCGGTGCGCACCTGATTGAACGCGGCCCCAAGCGGCTGATCGACACCCATGCTGCGAGCGGGTGTGGCGCTGTCGCGATAGGTCTGGAGGAAGGCCTGGTAATTGCTGCTCGCCTTGCTGAAACCGGTGCGCTCACCGCCTTGTTCCAGCCCTTGGTTGAGCAGGTCCTGGAAGTTGTCCTGCAGCAGCCGCAGGCTTTCTGGGGCGGTGTCTTCATCGAGAATCAGCATCAGCTGTTCGCCCAGGTTCTGGCGCAACTTCAGCCCCACTTCCAGGGCATGGGTGGTATCGCGCACCAGTCGCTGTTGCACTGTAGCCATCTGCAGCATGCTGACCAGACCCAGCAGCAGCCCCAGCAACGCCACGGTGACGAGCGTCGAGATGCTGAGGAAAAGCCGCGTACGCAGCTTCATGGGCGGCCATTTCATAGGTTGTACTGCTTGCGCTTGCGGTACAGGGTAGAAGCATCGATGCCCAAGGTCTTGGCGGCTTGGTCGAGGGTATCGCTGGCGGCCAGTACGGCACCGATATGGGCACGCTCCAGCTCATCCAGGCTAAGCGCGGCACCTACGCGCGGGGCATTGCCGGCGGGTTGTTCACCCATGCCCAGGTGGCTGATTTCCACGCGTTCCTGCGGGCAGATGATGCTGGCCCGTTCCACTACGTTGCGCAGTTCGCGAATGTTGCCAGGCCAGCGGTAGTTGAGCAGGGCAGTGCGCGCCTCGTCACTGAAACCGCGGGCGGGCCGGGAGTATTCCTTGACGAAACGGGCGAGGAAGCGGTCGGCCAGGATGAGGATGTCTTCACTGCGCTCGCGCAGCGGGGGCAGGTGCAGGGTAATCACGTTCAAGCGATACAGCAGGTCTTCGCGAAAGCGGCTTTCGCGCACCATCTCTTCAAGGTTGAGGTTGGTGGCAGCCAGGATACGTACATCGGCACGCCGGGTAACCGGGTCGCCGACGCGTTCGTATTCCTTGTCCTGGATGAAACGCAACAGTTTGGGCTGCAAGGTCAGCGGGAAATCGCCGATCTCGTCGAGGAATAGCGTGCCCCCGTCAGCCTGGCTGACCCGCCCGAGGGTGCTTTCGCTGGCGCCGGTGAAGGCGCCGCGGGTATGGCCGAATAGCTCGCTTTCCATCAGCTCGGCGTTAAGCGACGGGCAGTTGATGGTCACGCAGGCTTTGCGTGCACGCTTGCTCCAACCATGGATGGCCCGTGCCAGCTCGCCCTTGCCGGTACCCGATTCGCCAAGGATGAGGATGTTGGCGTCAGTGATGGCGACTTGGCGGGCGGTTTCAAGCACCGCCATCATGGCCGGGCTATGGGAGTCGAGGCCGTCCTTGGGTTTGCGTATTTCACCTTCCAGCGCTTCCAGGCGTGCAGAAAGCTGGCGCACCTCCAGTTGCTTGGCAGTGGCCAGGCGCAACTGGTCGGGGCTGCATGGCTTGACCAAGTAGTCGGCAGCGCCGGCCTGGATTGCGTCTACTGCGGTGTCGATCGCCGAGTGTGCGGTGACGATCACCACCCGCATCCACGGGGCCTGGATACGCATCTGTGCCAGCACGTCGAGGCCGTTGTCTTCACCCAGGCGCAAATCGAGGAAGCATAGGTCGAACACCTGGCGTTGCAGTAGGGTTTCTGCCTGGGCGGCGCTGTTCGCCGTGGCCACGCTGTAGCCCTCGTCTTCCAGGCAGTAGCGGAACGTGCGCAGGATCGCGGACTCGTCATCCACCAGCAGAATTCGGCCTTGGTTGTCCTGGGCTGATTCCATTTCCTGTGCTCCTTAGGGAAAGATCTTTATTTAGTGTGGGAAAAATCGGGCAAGTTGCATGGTCAATTCTGAAGGATTCTGTCCTTTGCATGCTAGCCAGTGGCCAAACGATGTCTACAAGCCGTGATTCTTCAATGATTTGCTTAGAGGCACGCGCTGGCACATTGGTTGCGATGATTTTCAGATTTTGCCCACGAAGGAGGCGCTGTCATGCCCTTTTCCCTGCGTACAGCCGTTTTGGCCGCCACCCTGCTGCCAATCTTTACCCCGGCATTCGCCGACCCTGTGCAGGACGCGCGCCTGGAAGGCGCCCTGCAAACCGCCTTGTCACTGAACCGCATGCTTGATTCATTTCGCATCAAGGTGGAAGTGGACGGCAAGCAGGCGCGGCTTTCCGGTGAGGTGGAGAACGAGGTCGAGCGGCAGCTGGCCGAGGACGTGGCCCGTGCTACCCGGGGCATCGAACAGGTAGAGAACCTGCTGCAACTCAATGCCCAACTGGTGGAGCGCCCGCAGGAACTGCGTGCCTACGCCCAGCGCCAGGAGGACGTGACCCTGGCGGCGGTGATCCGTGCTCGGCTGTTGTGGAGCCGTACCACCGAAAAGGCACCTATAGAAGTACAGAGCAGCGAGGGTGTGGTGACGTTGCGTGGCAAGGTCGACAGTGCCGAAGCCAAGGAGCTGGCGGGCGTGGTAGCGCGTACCACCGACGGCGTGTACCTGGTCAACAACCTGGTCAGCCTCGATACCGCCGCCATGGCCAAGGCGCGGGAAACACCGGCGGGCGCGCCAATCGGGCCGCAACCAAGCGACAGCTGGATCGTCGACAAGATCCAGAGCAGCTATCGCTTCAGCCGCAACCTCGATGGCCTGAACCTGAAGGTGGCCAGCGAAGCAGGCATGGTGCGGCTCTCGGGCGAGGTGGTCAGCGCGGAGCAGAAAACCATCGCCGTGGAGATCGCCCGGCAGATCATCGGCGTACGGGGCGTGGATGCTGACCTGCTGAAAGTCGCGACCAAGGTGGAAGGCTGATCGTGCAATTCGCACGACCACACAGGCGTCATCGTGCAGGATACGTCCTCACGGTGTCTTTTAATAATCACTAACTAGTTGATTTGTAAGGGTTTTATTTAAATCAAAAGGCTGGCATGCAGGCTGCAATTACCTGTTCAGGTTTGAACAAAAAATACAGCAGGAGGAGCCAGCATGAACCGCCAATCCGTCAACCGCTCGCAGAGCGCTGCACTGCCTTTGCGCCAGATGCTGACACTCGGCATGGCGATGCTGCTGACCTTGGCCGCTGGCCTCTTCTATTACAGCTTGCAGACGGCGCGTCTGGCTGAGCAGGTGGCGGCTCAGACTGCCCTGTTGACGCAAATTCAGGCAACTCGTGCCAACACCTTGGTCAAGGCCGCTGACTGGCAGCCCGCTGGCCAGGCCATTGCCTCACCGGCCACTGTGGAAAAAGTTGTTCCCCAGGAACGCTGGGTTTTTTGACCAGGCGGCCGGATCGATTCCGCAAAAAGAAAGGAGAACTACCATGCTGAGTTGGGCTATCACTTTCCTCATCATCGCCATTGTCGCCGCTGTACTGGGCTTCGGTGGTATCGCGGGCGCTGCTACAGGTATCGCCAAGATCCTGTTCATTGTCTTCCTGGTGTTGTTTGTAGCCTCCTTCTTCTTTGGACGCGGACGAGGTTGAAGATGAGCAGGAAGCTTCGTTCAGCCGTGGTCGCCGCCCTGTTGCTGGGCGGCAGCGCGGCGGCCATGGCGGCCAATGACGGCCAGGTTCGGGTCGACCAACTGCTCGGCTCCGACCCGGAGTACCGGGAAACCTGGCAGGACACCCTCGAAGGCGAGGAACGCCTGCCCGATTGGGTGGTCAATCTGACCGGCAGTGCCCAGCAGCAGATGTCTGCCGTTACTGAGGACGGCGACAAGTACCTGGTCGGGCCGCTGTGCGAAAAACAGGACAATTGCACCTACAAGCGGCTGATCGTGGCGTTCAGCTGGGACAAGGATGATGCCTACGGGATGCTCGTCGAGGTGCCCGAAGGTTTGCCGAGCGACAAGTCGCCCACCCGTCATGCGCAGTACCGCTGGCTGGGCGAACCTGACGACGGCATGAAGGCAATGCTGCAGGAGCAGCTCAAGCGTGACCCGAACTGGTACTGAGCATTGTTGCCGGTACGGATAAAAGGTCACTCACTGTCACGTAATAGAAGCTGAAGCTTTCTATAGTTCAGCCTTCTATGATGCGCCGCCCCGAGGAGGGGTAGCACATGACCAAGGGGTCGGGCTGCTCTGATTGTTACAGGACCGGAGTGGCCTAGGGGTACAGGGAGTGCCTCCAGTAATGGGCCGGGTCAGGAAAGGCGGAATCGGAAGTCTCAGGTCGGCGGTGTCACAGGGATACCTTGCCAGACCTGACTTCCGAGGAGCCATGTAGGAAACGTCGCCTCTCTTGCGCGTTTTTTCCCCTGGGACACATTTTGTCTCGACCGTACATCAATTTTTTTTCGACCTTCCTGGCGCTGCTACAAGTGGCATTTCCGCCATTCGGATTGTCGAACAGGCCATCTTTCGTGTCCTATCTGTCCCGCCAAATCTGCCGAAATATGGCGGTTTGGTCTTGTTCGGGATTCCGAATGTTATAAATCAAGCACTTGCGAAGCTGCCGGCTAGGTCGAAAGCAGTATGCATAAACGGCATGGGCTATGCGTTTCAGGCATTAGCTTTCGCCCCTTGCCGTCGCAATAGTTGCCGCCTTTTTCGCTGGCCAGAGCGCCCTGTCGCTCGCCTGCGGTGTCCTTACATGACGTCGCCTGACGGAAGTCCTTACTGCTCGTGACCTTGCCTATGGCTCTGTTACGCGTGTTTCCGCCAGGTGCCATGACCACTAAAACAAAGGGTAAAGACATGAAGAAGGCAAAACTGAGCCTCGCCTGGCAGATCGTTATCGGTCTGGTCCTGGGTGTTGCAATCGGCGCGCTACTGAATCATTTCAGTGCAGAAAAGGCATGGTGGATCAGCAACGTCCTTCAGCCCGCTGGTGACATCTTCATCCGCCTGATCAAGATGATCGTCGTCCCGATCGTGATTTCGTCGCTGATCGTGGGCATCGCCGGTGTTGGCGACGCGAAGAAGCTGGGCAGCATCGGCCTGAAGACCATCATCTACTTCGAAGTGGTGACCACGATCGCCATCGTCGTAGGCCTGGTGCTGGCCAACCTGTTCCATCCGGGTGCCGGCATCGACATGAGCACCCTGGGCACTGTGGATATCTCCAAGTACCAGGCGACAGCGGCCGAAGTGCAACATGAGCACGCGTTCATCGAAACCCTGCTCAACCTGATTCCGTCGAACATCTTCGCAGCTCTGATGCGTGGCGAAATGCTGCCGATCATCTTCTTCTCGGTGATGTTCGGCCTGGGTCTGTCGAGCCTGCAGGCAGAGCTGCGTGACCCGCTGGTGCGTACCTTCCAGGCTGTTTCGGAGACCATGTTCAAGGTCACCCACATGATCATGAACTACGCCCCGATCGGCGTGTTCGCCCTGATTGCGGTGACCGTGGCCAACTTCGGTTTCAGCTCGCTGCTGCCGCTGGCCAAGCTGGTTGTGCTGGTGTACTTCGCCATCGCCTTCTTCGCCTTCATGGTACTGGGCCTGGTTGCCCGCCTGTTCGGCTTCTCGGTGATCAAGATCATGCGCATCATGAAAGATGAGCTGATCCTGGCCTACTCCACCTCCAGTTCGGAAACCGTGCTGCCGCGGGTGATCGAGAAGATGGAGAAGTACGGCGCGCCGAAGTCGATCTGCTCGTTCGTGGTACCGACCGGCTATTCGTTCAACCTCGACGGTTCGACCCTGTACCAGAGCATCGCGGCGATCTTCATTGCCCAGTTGTACGGTATCGACCTGTCGTGGAGCCAGCAGCTGCTGCTGGTGCTGACCCTGATGGTCACTTCCAAAGGTATCGCGGGTGTGCCGGGCGTATCGTTCGTGGTACTGCTGGCCACCTTGGGCAGCGTGGGCATTCCGCTGGAAGGCCTGGCCTTCATCGCGGGCGTGGACCGCATCATGGACATGGCCCGTACTGCACTGAACGTTGTGGGCAACGCCTTGGCTGCATTGGTCATTGCTCGCTGGGAAGGCATGTACGACGCGGTCAAGGGCGAGCAGTACTACGCCTCGCTGATGGCCGAGAAGCAGGGAGCTGTAGTGGTTGGCGAAACCGCCAAGCGCTGAGCCTGATGGCTGTTTGACCAAGAGCCCCGACTTGTCGGGGCTTTTTGCTATCTGCGAGAACCTGGGCCTCTAGTGGCAGCGACAGTCTTGCTCGAACGCTGAGGGGGCGCGCAGTCTTAAGGGTTATACAGTCCCTGTGTCAGGCCCGCGGTCTCCAGTCACCAGCTGCGATACGCTATTATTCGGGCACTTTTCAGGGGGAACATACGGATGCTCAACGGCCTTTGGCTCGGCTTTTTCCTGGTGGCGGCGTTGTCCGCCATAGCCCAATGGCTGGTGGGTGGCAACGCAGGCATCTTCGCGGCAATGGTCGAAAGCATCTTCGCCATGGCCAAGCTGTCGGTCGAGGTGATGGTGCTGCTGTTCGGCACACTGACCCTGTGGCTGGGCTTTCTCAAAATCGCCGAAAAGGCCGGCATCGTCGAATGGTTGGCCAAGGTGCTGGGCCCGTTGTTCGCCCGCCTGATGCCGGAGGTGCCGCCCGGCCACCCAGCCCTGGGCCTGATCACCATGAACTTCGCTGCCAACGGCCTGGGACTGGACAACGCTGCTACGCCGATTGGCCTGAAGGCCATGCGCGCGCTGCAGGAGCTGAACCCCGGCAGCACCACCGCGAGCAACGCGCAGATCCTGTTTCTGGTGCTCAACGCCTCGTCGCTGACCCTGCTACCGGTAACTGTCTTCATGTACCGGGCCCAGCAAGGCGCGCCAGACCCGACCATGGTGTTTCTGCCAATCCTGCTAGCGACCAGCGTCTCGACCCTGGTTGGTCTGCTGTCGGTGGCAGTGATGCAGCGTTTGCGTCTGTGGGACCCGGTGGTGCTTGCCTACTTCATCCCCGGCGCTTTGCTGCTGGGAGGCTTCATGGCTTTTCTTGGCACCCTGTCGGCCGCCGCGCTGGCCAGCCTGTCGTCGCTCCTGGGCAACCTCACGCTGTTTGGCGTGATCATGCTGTTCCTGGTGGTGGGCGCCCTGAAGCGGGTGAAGGTGTATGAAGCCTTTGTCGAAGGCGCCACGGAAGGCTTCGATGTGGCCAAGAGCCTGCTGCCCTACCTGGTGGCGATGCTGGTGGCGGTGGGTGTGCTGCGCGCCTCTGGTGCCCTGGAGCTGGCCCTGGACGGTATCCGCCATGCGGTTAGCTGGATGGGACTGGACACGCGCTTCGTCGAGGGCCTGCCCACCGCGCTGGTCAAGCCGTTCTCTGGCAGCGCAGCGCGGGCAATGCTGATCGAGACCATGCAGACCCAAGGCGTGGACAGTTTCGCTGCCTTGGTGGCAGCGACGATTCAGGGCAGCACCGAAACCACCTTCTACGTACTGGCCGTGTACTTTGGTGCCGTGGGCATCCAGCGCGTGCGCCATGCGGTCGGTTGCGCACTGCTGGCCGAGTTTTCAGGGGTGGTCGCGGCGATCTTCGTCTGCTACTGGTTCTTTGCCTGAAGCTTCAGTTGTGCCTGGTTGGCCTGGGTGATGGTCCAGTTCACGACTTGCCCCACCAGCTGGTCGCTGGCCTGGCCGAAGCCGGCGACCACTGCTGATACCTGTTTGTCGTCCAGCGGTTGGCGGATTTCGAAGCGCTTGCTGGCCAGGATGCGTTGGTTGCGGCCCTGGACCAAGCGAGCGTCATAGCGGATCACCACCTCCACTGCCCCATCCGTGCGGTATTCACTCTGAAATGCCTGCAGCTCGCCGGCCAGCTCGTAGTCTGCCTGCAGGTTACTGTCGTCAGCGCTCAGGCGCTGTACCTGGCCCTCACGCTGGAACCCGTCGAGCAAGCGGTTACGCAGCAGCACCGGGGCCGCATCGCTCCAGCGCGCGCCCTTGTAGCTGCTCACCACATTGCCCTGGGGAACCACGGCAATCCTTGGCCCGGCCAACACTTCACTGGCCAGCGGCTTGTTCAGGCGCAATGACCAGTCCAGCGGCGGCGCTGTGCGGCTGGGCTGGTTCACCGGCAGGCGATAAAGATCCACAGGTTCGCTCTGCGGCAGGATCGAGCAGGCACTGGCCAGGCTCAGCGAGGCCGCCAGGGTCAGCAGGCGCAGCGACGGATTCATGGCTGGAACTCCTTGTTGTTGTCGCGGCCAAGCAGGTAGCCGCTTGGGTCGGCCTCCAGTTGCCGGGAAATGCCTTTGAGTGCGTTCAGGGTTTCGCGCAGTTCACGAATGGCCGGGGCAAGCTGGTTCAGGCTCTGGGCGCCGTCACCGATAGCCTCGCTGTTGTTCTGGAGCAGGTTATTGATGGTTGCCGTGCTTTGGGCCAGTGACTGCATGGCCTGTTCGGCGCTGCCGATCGCCTGCTTGCCTTCGCTATCCAGCAGGCCGTTGGCATTGCGCATCAATGCCTGGGTTTCGGCCAGGGTGGCGCTGGCCTGCTTGCCCACCTGCACCAGCTGTGCGATGGCCTCGGCGATGCTGCCGTGCTGGCCGGCAAAGGCGCCGGTGGTCTTGTCGAGGTTGGCCAGCGTGTTGCTGAGGTGGCCTATGTTGTCCTCGGAGAACATCTGGTTGGCGTTATGGAGCAGCATGTTGATGTTGGTCACCAGGTCGCTGCTGTCGTTGAGCAGACGCGAGATTGGCGATGGCGAAGCGATGATCACCGGCAGCTTGCCATCCTTGCCTTTAAGCTCGGGGCTTTGCGGGGTGCCGCCGCTGAGCTGGATGAACGAGTTGCCGGTGACGCCGGCCAGGGTCAGCTTGGCCTGCGTGTCTTCCTTCACGGGGGTATCGGCGCTCAGGCGCACGCGTGCCAGTACCCGGCGCGGGTCTTTCGGGTCCAGACGCAGGGTGGACACGTCGCCCACCTTGATGCCGTTGTACTGGACCGTGCTGCCGGGAGAAAGGCCGGACACGGCTTCGTTGAACACCACTTCGTAATCCTTGAAGGCGTCGTCGACACTGGACTTGGCCAGCCACAGGCCGAACAGCATGGCCCCTGTCACCACCAGAACGGTGACCAGGCCGATGAGGACGTGATGGGCTCGGGTTTCCATTGCTCAGCGCTCCTGCCCGGTACGGGTGGCAGCCTGTTCGGCTGCGCGCCCGCGTGGGCCGTGAAAGTATTCTTGGATCCAGGTGTCGTTGGTCTTCTCGACCTCGGCCAGCGGGCCGGCCACCAGGACCTTCTTTTGCGACAGCACCGCGATGCGGTCGGTGATGGTGTACAGGGTGTCGAGGTCGTGGGTGATCAGGAACACCGACAGGCCCAGCGCATCGCGCAGGGTAAGGATCAACTGGTCAAATGCCGCGGCACCGATCGGGTCCAGGCCTGCCGTGGGTTCGTCGAGGAACAGGATGTCCGGGTCCAGGGCCAAGGCGCGGGCCAGCGCTGCGCGCTTGATCATGCCCCCCGACAACGAGGCCGGGTACTTGTCGGCAGCCGAGATCGGCAACCCGGCAAGGGCCAGTTTCACCCCGGCCAGGTGCTCGGCATCGCTACGAGACAGCCCAGCGTGCTCGATCAGCGGCAAGGCCACGTTTTCGGTCACCGTCAGCGAAGAGAACAGCGCCCCCTTCTGGAACAGCACGCCAAAGCGCCGTTCGATCAGTGAACGCTGTTCTTCGCGCAGGCCGGTCAGGTCCTGGCCGAGCACCTTGATCTGCCCTTCATTGGGCCGGCGCAGCCCAATGATGCTGCGCAGAAGCACCGATTTGCCGCTGCCTGAACCGCCTACCACGGCGAGGATTTCGCCGCGGTACAGGTCAAGGTCAAGGTTTTCATGCACCACCTGGCGGCCGAAGCGGTTGCAGATGCCGCGGGCTTCGATTACGCAATTCTGGCCACTCACCAGCCCATCTCCATGAAGAACAGCGCTGCCACCGCATCCAGCACGATGACCACAAAAATCGACTGCACCACTGCCGAGGTGGTGTGTGCCCCCACCGACTCGGCGCTGCCGCTGACCTTGAAGCCTTCCAGGCAGCCGATGGCAGCGATCAGGAAGGCGAAGAACGGTGCCTTGGCCAGGCCTACCAGGAAGTGCTGCACGCCAATGTCGCTTTGCAGCAGCGACAGGAACATGGCCGGTGAAATATCCAGTGTCAGGGCGCATACCACCGCCCCGCCAACGATGCCGCAGATCATGGCGACAAAGGTGAGCAACGGCAGCGAAATCAGCAGGGCCAGTACCCGCGGCACCACCAGCAGCTCCATGGGGTTGAGGCCCAGCGTGCGGATGGCGTCAATTTCTTCGTTGGCCTTCATCGAGCCGATCTGCGCGGTGAACGCGCTGGCAGTGCGGCCGGCCATGAGAATGGCTGTCAGCAGCACGGCGAACTCGCGCAGGAACGAGAACGCAACCAGGTCGACGGTGAAAATGGTCGCGCCGAAGTCGGCCAGCACCGTGGCACCGAGAAAAGCGACTACGGCGCCTACCAGAAAGGTCAGCAACGCAACGATGGGCGCGGCGTCCAGCCCGGTCTGCTCAATATGTGCCACCACAGGAGTGAAGCGCCAGCGATGTGGCTGGAAGGCGCGGCGCAGCAAGGTTTCCAGAATCACACCGACGAAACCAAGCAGTTGCATGCTGTCCTGCCACAGCGTGCCGACGGCGCGGCCGATACGCTCCAGCAGCAGCAACAGCACATTGCGCTCGGGCTCCTTGACCGGGATGCAGTAATCCTGGACCGAACAGTAGACGTTTTTCAGCAGCGCCTGGCTGGCTTCAGGCAGCGCGTGGGTGCAGCGCGACAGGCGCTCGGAGCCTAGCAGTTCGGCCAGCAGCGAAGCGCCGGCAGTGTCCAGGCGCCCCAGCTGGCTGAGGTCGGCGACGGTGTCGGCAGGGCACTGCGAGCGCAGGCGCTCGCTCTCGCGCTTGAGGTTGGCGTAGTGTGCCAGGGTCCAGTCACCGGTAATACGCAGGCAGGCCGGTTGGCTGCTGGTGTCCAGGGTGGCGCTGGGGTTGGTCATAGGCTCCATGCAATTGACTCGGCGCTAAGGCTTAGGGGCTGATCATAGCGCAGGGGGCATGGGCTGTTTGGTGATTATGTGCTGTGTGTACGCTTGGCAACAGTGACCTGGAGCCGCCTTGTGCTGCGCAAGGCAGGGGGTCAACTACCCGCGGGTGCATCATTGACCACCTTGAAGCGCAGCACGCCGATCACTTGCCCATCCTCGGTCAGCACCCTCACCTGCCACTTGCCTACCGGGTTGGGCGGGAAGTTCTGCTTGTGGGTCCAGGCACGATAGCCTTCCTTGCGCCCGCCGTGGATGTCCAGGGCAATGCGGTCGACCTCTTGGCCGTCCTTCTGCCACACGTGGTAGATCCGCTCGTTCAGGCCGCGTGGCGCGTTGATGGCGGTGTAGGCATACAGGCCACTGCTGCGGATGCGGCTGGCGGCAATTTCGTCCAGCGAGTCGCCCGGTTGGCGGTTCATTACTTCGGTACTCACCGCCACCTCGGTCATCCACAGGGTTGCCGGCGGTACCCAGGAGCGCAGCAGCCAGCCGCCGGCACCGACCGACAGGGTAACCAGCACCAGTGCCACGGCGCGGCGCCAGTTGTTGATCGGGAAGCTGCTGGCCAGGCTGGGGAACGACAAGGCCATGGCTGCGATCAGGGCCAGCTTGAAGCTTTGTGCGGTGGTCAGGTGCAGGATGATCGGTAGCGCGGTCAGCAGAGCGGCGAACAACGTCAGGGTATGCAGCGCCAGGAACAGCCAGCGCCGTGGTGCCAGCCACTTGTAGTACAGCGGGTCGGTGATCGAAACCAGGCCGGCGGCGCCGAGCAAGCCGGTGAAGACCAGCTGACCGCTGTTCCAGGTGGTGGTGATGAAAAAGAACGGCAGCACGAAGAACAGCGTTTCCTGGTGGATCATCTGCGTTGCGTAGCGCAGCAGCGGCTGAGGAATCTCGCGGTTGAAAGTGCGCGCGAACAGCCCGGTGAGGGTGTTCTCCAGCATCAGCCAGACCCAGCTGACCAGCATGAGCACGGCGACCCAGCTGGCCAGGCCAGCCTGGCGGTCGACCAGGATGAAGCTGCCGATACCGGAGAGGAAACCGCCGAGCGCAATGATGCCGGGGTAGCGCTTGAGGAGTTCGATGATGCGCTGGACGATATGGGGGATTTGGGGCATTGGGGGCTACGACAGAAAAGTGAGGTGGCTGTGCCAGCCTCTTCGCGGGCAAGCCCGCGAAAGGGTCGGTACTGGCAAAAGGATACCGCCGATTTACCGCTGCCGTGTAGCACCACTGGGCCGTTCAGGTCCATGCCGCCGCCAGCGCAACAGCCCCGCCGCCAGGCCCAGCCCCACAAGCAAGGCCATCAGCCCGTAAAGCTCGTCATAGCCTAGCAACGGCTTTTCGATGCGCACATAGCCATCTTCCTTGAGCAGATCCTTCAGTGCCTCGTTGGCCTGTTCCAGGCTGACCTGGCGCAGCTTGCGCATCGGGTTGGCAAAGCGCCCGTCGGTATAGTCGTTCAGCGCCCCCCAGTAGTAGTCGGCCAAGGCGCTGTTGCCTTGGGTGCTCCAGCTTTCCTTGGCGATGCTGGCTTCCTTGATGCGGGCGAAGGTGTCCGGGTCCAGGCCTTCCTTGCGCAGGTGGTCGAACAGGGCCTGCATCACCTTGACAGCCTTGTCGATGTCATCGCGCTCAAGGTCCGCATTGAGGCTGAGCAAGCCGGTGTCGCCAAAGCTCTCACGCTGCACGGAGGGGCCGTAGGACAGCTCGTTGCGCAGGCGCAGCTGGTCGTACAGCGCCCAGTCCAGGTAGCGCGACAGCAGGTCGAGGGTGGCTTGGTGGTCGTTGTCCAGCACCGGCTCGATGAACAGCCAGTGCAATTTGACGCCATCACCCAGCCAGCCGCGGGTCAGGTTGCGACGCTGCTCGGCCTGTCGGGTGATGCTTTCAAGGTTGCGGCGCTCTTCGGGTTCAGTGGCGGGCAGTTCGCCAAACGACCGCTCCAGATAGACCGGAAGCAGGCGGTCGAGGCCACCGACCATGATCAGGGTCATGTTGTTGGCGGCGTACCAGCGGTCACGCAACGCCTGAACTTGCGCCAAGGTCATGTCGTCGAGGTTGGAGCGCTCCGGGCATTTCAGCCCCAGCTCGGTGGCCAGTTGGTCGCTGGCGGGGTGGCCGATATCCTGGCGGTCGAGCCAGCGCTGCAGATGGCCATAGTGGCCGCCGTCCTCGCGCTCTATGATGCGCTTGGCGGTGGCCAGGGCCTTGGCGTCGATGGTGGTATCGCGGATGACTGCCAACAGCAGGTCGAGGACCTTGCGCTGGTTGCGTGCCGGGGCCTCGATGACAAAGGTGGTGTCGGCACTGCTGGTATAGGCGTTCCACTCGCCGCCGAGCGCTTGCAGGCGCTCTTCCAGCCCGCCTTCGCCTGTTTCGTCGATGCCACTGAACAGCAGGTGCTCAAGCAGGTGTGGCAGCTCTTTCTGCTCGCAGTCGAAATCATCCAGGCCCACGCCGACCACCAGACGAATCGCCACATGGTCACGTTCGTAGCCGTCTTTCAGGATGACCTGCAGACCATTGGGCAACAGGTAGCCTTCAACCCGCGAGCGGTCGAGGGCGAACGAGGGCAGGCTGCAGATCAGCAGGCAAACGAACATCAGGCAACGCATGGGCGAGCGAGGGTCCTCAGCTAGGAGAAATCACGGCAGGCGGGCTTCATCGGGCACACTGTCGAGCATCAGCCCTCCGGTGTCCGAGCCGCCCAGTACCACATAGGCACTGCTACAGAACAAAGAGTTCAACCGCTTCATGTCGGCGATCAGCTCCAAGTGTAGCGAACTGGTCTCGATACTTTGCACGACCTTGCGCTGCAGGCGGCTGACATGGGCGTGGGCGAGGCGCCGTTCCTGGGCCCGGAACCGGCGTTTTTCCCGCAGCAGCAAGCGGGCGCTTTCCGGGTCGGCACTGAGGAACACCGACAGGCCCAGGCGCAGGTTGGCCAGCAATTGCTCCTGCAGGCCGGTCAGCTCTTCCAGGCCTACCTGGGAAAATTCCCGACGCTGGCTGGTTTTCTGCTGCTGGACCTTGCGCAGCATGCGTTCGATCAGGTCGCAGGCGAGTTTGAGGTTAATCGACAGCTCGATGATTTCGGCCCAGCGGCGGTTGTCTTGTTCGCTGAGGTCTTCCCGTGACATCTGCGCCAGGTACAGCTTGATTGCGCTGTACAGGGCTTCGGCGTCTTCGCCCAAGGCGCGAACTTGCTGTGGCATGGCGGTCTGGGTGCCACGCAGGGCTCCAAGCATGGCTTCGAGCAGGCTGTCGACGATGTCCCCCAGGCGCAAAGTCTCGCGGGCGGCGTTGGCCAGGGCCAGGCTGGGCGTTTCCAGGGCCGAGGCGTCAAGGTGGCGCGGGCGCACCTGACCATTGCCGATTTCCCGTTCAGGTAGCAGGGCGTTGCACAGCCGACCCATCGGTTTGACCGTGGGCAGCATGATCAGACAGCGCAGCGTGTTGTAGAGCAGGTGAAAGCCGATGACCAGTTCCTGAGGGCTGAAACTCAGCGAGTCCATCCATGCCACCAGCGGGTGCAGCACAGGGATGATCAGCACCAGGCCGATCAGCTTGTACAGCAGGCTGCCCAAGGCCACCCGGCGCCCGGCGGCGTTCTGCATGCTGGTACTGATGAAGGCCAGCAGCCCGCTGCCGATGTTGGCGCCGACCACCAGCCCGATGGCGACCGGCAGGCTGATCAGTTCGGCGCCGGCCAGTGTCGCTGTGAGCAGAACCGCAGCCAGGCTGGAGTAGGAAATCATGGCGAACATTGCCCCGACCAGAGCGTCGAGCATGATGTCGCCGGTCAGTGAGGCAAACAGCACTTTCACGCCTTGGGCTTGGGTGATCGGCGCAGCTGCCTGCACGATAAGTTCGAGTGCCAGGATGATCAGGCCAAGCCCGATGCCCACCCGGCCCAGTTGGCCGGCCCGTGTCTGCTTGCGCGAAAGGAAGAAGATCACGCCAAGGAAGATCAGCAGCGGCGACAGCCAGGATAGGTCGAAGGTCAGTACCCGGGCCATCAGTGCGGTACCCACGTCGGCACCCAGCATGATCGCCAAGGCCGGGGTCATGGCCATCAGGCCTTGGCCGACGAACGAGGTGACCAGCATGGCCGTAGCGTTGCTGCTTTGAACCATGGCCGTGACCAGAATACCGGCGATGAATGCCAGCGGGCGCTTATCCATGTTCTGGCTGATGATGCGCCGCAGGTTCGAGCCGAATACCCGGAGGATGCCGGTGCGCACAATGTGGGTACCCCAGACCAGAAGCGTCACGGCCGAGAGCAGGTTGAGCAGGGTCAGCATGGCGAAGGCCCCCTGTTGCATAGGCCCATCGGGCCAAGAAAAGAAACGTGAGCATTTGAAGAATTTTCGGTGCTCACTCAAAGCTTTAGTTGTTTTGCCCAGCTGTCGCCAGCTTCGCATGGCAGTCATTTATTTGAAACAGATCTTGAAACGAATGACTGCCCGTGGGGGCTGCTTCGCGGGCAAGCCTCCACAGTGACAACGCGCAGGAAAAAACGCACAGAAAAAAGGCATTAAAAAGGGCCCTGCGAAGGGCCCTTGTTGTGCTGCACTTCCTTGGCCTTATTGACCCGGAATGTCCTTGCGCAGTTTCACCGGTTCATGATCCTTGCCTTCCTTGCGGGCCATGGCGGTGCGCATGCGTATGTTGATGGCTTCCACCCCCAGCGAGAAGGCCATGGCGAAGTAGACATAGCCCTTCGGCACATGCACATCGAACGCTTCAGCGATCAGTACAGTACCGACCACGATCAGGAACGACAGCGCGAGCATCTTCAGCGACGGGTGCTTGTCGATGAAATTGCTGATGGCGCCGGCGCACAGCATCATCACCAGCACGGCCACGACGATGGCGGCGATCATCACTGGTACGTGGGAAACCATGCCCACAGCGGTGATCACCGAGTCCAGCGAGAACACGATGTCGATGATGGCGATCTGGATGATGGTGTAGAAGAACTTGCCACCTGCGCCTTTGGGCTCCTCTGCGTTCTCGTCCTCGCCTTCCAGACCGTGGTAGATCTCTTGCGAGCTCTTCCACAGCAGGAACAGGCCACCGAAGAACAGGATCAGGTCACGCCCGGAGATGCCTTGGCCAAAGACCACGAACAGGTCGGCGGTGAGGCGCATGACCCAGGTAATCGACAGCAGCAGCATGATACGGGTGACCATGGCCAGGGCCAGGCCGAAGATCCGGGTGCGTGGCTGCATGTGCTTGGGCATGCGGCTGACCAGAATCGAGATCATTATGATGTTGTCGATACCGAGGACGATCTCAAGCGCGGTAAGGGTGAAAAAGGCAACCCAGATTTCCGGGCTGGTCAGCCATTCCATGTATTTTCCTTCGAGCGGTAATGGCAACGCGCCCCGGTCAGGGCGCGTCGCGTACGTGATACGGATGTATTAAAGACTACTGAACAGCGGGAAAATCCCCATCAGCAGTGCGCCGAGCATTATGCACAGGCATACCAGCACTGCCCACTTGAGCGTGAAGCGCTGATGATCGCCGAACTCGATACCGGCCAGGGCTACCAGCAGGTAGGTGGAGGGTACCAGCGGGCTGAGCAGGTGTACCGGCTGCCCGACGATCGACGCACGGGCCATTTCCACCGGGGTGATGCCATAGTGGCTGGCGGCTTCGGCCAGCACCGGCAGCACGCCGTAGTAGAACGCATCGTTGGACATGAAGAACGTGAACGGCATGCTCACGATCGCGGTGATTACGGCCAAGTATGGGCCCAGCGCCTCGGGGATGACCGCCAGCAGGCTCTTGGACATGGCGTCGACCATGCCGGTGCCGGACAGGATGCCGGTGAAGATGCCGGCGGCGAAGATCAGCCCGGTCACGGCCAGTACGCTGCCGGCGTGGGCGGCGATGCGGTCTTTCTGCTGTTGCAGGCACGGGTAGTTGACGATCATGGCGATACTGAAGGCAATCATGAACAGCACTGGCAGCGGCAGCAGGCCGGCGATCAGCGCGACCATCAGGGCAGCGGTCAGGGCACCGTTGAAGTACAGCAGCTTGGGCCGGCGTGCGTCCGGGTACTGCGAGACGGTGATTTCGCTGTGGTCGATGTCGTCGGTAGGCAGATGCAGTTCGCCCAGGCGGGCACGCTCACGCTTGCCATACATGTAGGCAATGGCCAGGATCGCCAGTACACCGAACAGCATGGCCGGGATCATCGGCACGAAGATGTCTGACGGGTCTACGTGCAGGGCGCTGGCAGCACGCGCGGTCGGCCCACCCCATGGGGTCATGTTCATCACGCCGCCGGCGAGGATGATCAGGCCGGCCATGATCCGCGGGCTCATGCCCAGGCGGCTGTACATCGGCAGCATGGCGGCGCAGCAGATCATGTAGGTGGTGGCGCCGTCACCGTCGAGCGAGACCACCAGGGCCAGTACAGCGGTGCCGACCGAGACTTTCAGCGGATCGCCCTTGACCAGCTTGAGGATCTTGCGAACGGCCGGGTCGAACAGGCCGGAATCGATCATCAGGGCGAAATAGAGGATGGCGAACATCAGCATCACGCCGGTAGGTGCGAGCTTGCTGATGCCCTCTAGCATCATGGGGCCGATCTTGGCGGAAAAACCACCGAACAGGGCGAACAGGATCGGTACCAGAATCAGCGCGATCAAGGCCGAAAGGCGCTTGGTCATGATCAGGTACATGAACGTGATGACCATGGCAAAGCCGAGGAAGGTCAGCATGGCAATACTCCAGGCGTGGCGCGGCGAAAGGACAGTCGATTCGGGCGTATCAGCGCGTAGGGCGCTGTGCGGGGAGCATGCGGAGGGGGACTACGAAAAGGCGGGCACAGGAAGACATCAGAATCACCATTGTTGTTGTTGATTGGGCCGGGCGCGGTATTGACCGGGTGCCCTGGCTGACCGGTCTTGTGCCGGTAGTGGGCGCTATCCTAAAAGGGCAAGCTTTCAGCCAGCTTTCGCTGAAGCAAAGGTGACGAGAGGTAGGTGATGCAGGATGTAACCGAAGGTGGCTGCCATTGTGGAGCCCTGCGTTATCGGCTGGAGGGCAACCTGACGGACATTGCCCACTGCCATTGTTCGATCTGCAGGCGGGTCAGCGGTGGACTGGTGGTCACCTGGCTTACCCTGCCCCGTTCTGGGTTCCAGTGGTTAAGGGGCGAGCCGAGCTGCTATGTGGCGCCTGCCAGTTGCAGCCGCTACTTCTGTGGGCAGTGTGGGGCGCATGTGGCGCTGGTGACCACGCATAGCCCGCAGACGATCGATGTGACGGTGGCGACGCTGGATCACCCTGAGCGGGTACGAGCCAACCGACATATCTGGGCAGGCAGCCGGTTGGCTTGGCTGCATCTGGATGAGGATTTGCCCTCGGAAGATGAGGAGCGCCTGTAGGCGCGGGCTCGCCCGCGAAAGGGCCAGCCCTTCATACATCACAACTGCAGGCCACCAGCAGCCTTGTGCAACGCTCGCAAGTGCTCGCCGATCTGCTTCACGTTTGCCTCGACCGCTGCAATTTCCTTGGCTCGCGACGGCTCCAGCAGCGCCCTCACCTCTTTGTCCAGGCTTGTGCTCAAGCGCAACAGCTGTGCCTGGCGCTCTCTGCTCACCTGCTCCAGGTGCTTGCGCTCTTCTGGCTGCGGCAGCCCGTAGCCTTTGGAATCGAGCAACTCTGCCGGGCGGCTGAGAAAACCGCTGTTGGCAAGCATTTGCTTGAGCGTGGCATCGGCTTTGTTGATGCTGCCATCCTTCAAGGCTGCGGCATTCAGGTAACGCTGCTTGACCTCGTCCTGGGCCAGCAGAAGCTGCCGGCGCAGGCTGGCCTGCTCAAGCAGAAGCAGTGCCGCACTGGTGCGCAGGTCAGCCTTGGCGAACCAGCTACGGCGCTGCTCGGCATTGAGGGCCAGCCAGTCTTCAACCAGAGCTTGCTTGATTGGCAACTGCTTTCTCAGCACCTCGAACATGGCCTGGTACCGGTCGCGGTAAGAATCGAAGCGGTAGCCCAGGCGTAACGCTTCGCGCGGGTTATCAAGCACGCTGGTATCTGCCAGCCCCCTGCCCTTGAGCACTGCCAGCAAACCGTTGGGCATGATGCTGTCCAGGTCGTTGAGGCGTGGATTGGCGGTGCCGCTGCGCAGCAGCTTCAACGACTCCACGGCACAGTTGTTGGACAGGAACCAGTAGTTGCCGTCATAGCTCCAGTGCATCTCGGCGGCCTGGCGCACCAGGTTCTCGATTTCGTCGCGGCTGAGCTTCAAGGGCACCGAGGCCAGGCTGCGCAGCTCGGTCTTGGTGTATTCGTCGATCACCTGGCCCAGCGGCAGCACGAATAGCCGCGACGGGTAGTTGCCGACCAGGCCGTCCCAGCTGGACAGTTGCACGTCGTTGACGAAGGCGCGGTACGACAGCACCAGGCTTTGATCGAGGTCCAGGCGGCAGTCTGGTCCGCGTGGGCGGCCCGGCTTGCAGATCACCAGGCGCAGCATGCTGTGCCCCCAGCGGCTGACCAGGTTCTGATTGGCTTCAGCCAGCAGATAGTCCACTTCGTAGACCCTTTCCGGGTCTATTTCACCTAGGGGCTGGCGGGCGAAGTCGCTGCCGGCATTGATGAATGGCAGGCCCTTGGCACAGGTGTCCTGTTGGGGTGCCCAGCCGAAGTGTTCGCGAAGGTACTGATACAGCGCCGGGCGACGGCAGCTGTAGCTCGGGTCGAGGAGGAAATACTCCATGTTGACCGCGATGTATTCCTTGGGGCTGCTCAACTCATAGCTGTCGGGGCTGCGCACGAATTGGCCATTGTGCTGTTCGCGCTCGCCTCGTCGGCCCACGTACTGCTGCCACCCGGCCAGGTCGAGCAGGCGTGGGTCGTCGCTCAGGGTGAAGCGGCGCTCGGCCTGCCCGCGGCATTCTTCCGGCAGGCCGACCTTGCCCAGCGTGCCTTGCTGGCGTTTGCAGCGTGCAATCAGCGCATTTTCGGCGCTGGGCCACAGGCGGGCACGGTCGTAGAGATGGGTGAGCTCGTGCAGCACGGTGGCCAGCAGCTCTTCACGCACCGTGCCATGTGGGCGGTCGGTGCGCTTAGCGGCGGCGCTGCCATCGGCGAGGCTGGGCAGCAAGCGGCGGTTGAGCTCGAGGGTGGATATCAGTGATGCCTGCCCATAGGCGTCGGCAGGCATGTTGTCGCTCCAGCTGACCCGCACGCGGCGGTCCAGCTGTTGCTTGAAGCGCGGTGGCAGCTTGCCCATGGCCTCGTCGAGCAGGGCTTGGGAGGCTTTTGTTTGTTGTGGGTCGAGGCCGGACGCCTGCAGCTCAAGCTGCAGGTCGGCCAAGGCGGGCGTGCCGAGCAGCGTCAGGGCGCAGCCAAGCAGCCAGGCACGCACGCGCTTCACAGTGCGAGTATGGCTTCAGCCAATACCTGGTCGCTGGCGCCGCGCGCTTCCGGTACTCGCTCGCGCAGGGTACTGAAGGCCGCCTCGAGTTGGACGCCGCGGATGTCACCGTTGCTGGCGACGAAGCTTGCAGCGTCGTCGTGGGCTTCGCGCACCACTTTGGAGTCGCGGATCGAGGTGGTGGTGTCTGAGGTGAAGTCGATCGAGCGGCCAAAGGCACGCACGATGATGTTGCTGGTGGCCACCAGGGTCTGTGCCTGGGCCAGGTCGGCCAGCAGCAGCATGCCGAGGGAAGCGGCAATCAGCGGTTTGCGCATGGAGCATCTCCGAAAAATACAGGGAGTCAGATGTAGTTATTGGACGAGAATTGCCTGCGCCAGTTCCAGATCGCCGACGGCGTGCCGTGCGCAATTGTGGCGTAATGATTCCAGGGCGGCTTCCAGGCGCGCACCACGGATCAGCCCGTCGCTGGCAACGAATGCGGCGGCATCGTCGCGGGCCTGTGTAAGCAGTTTGCGATCGAATGGTGCGACTGTGACCTGGCTGGTGACATAGCCGGTGATGACCAGGCTTTGTGTGGTGGTATCCATGGCATGGGCGCTGGCCATGCCTGCGGCGGCGAACAGCAATGGCAACAGATAACGCATGAGCTTTCTTGAAGGCTGGAAAAATGAACGGCGAAGCCTACCTCAGGTGCGAGGGCCGAAGCCAACGCACCTGTTGTGCATGGCGCGTATCAGAGTGCCAGGATGGCCTGGGCCAGCTGTGCATCGCTGGCTTGCAGGGCCGGCATGTTCGAACGGATGTGCACAAAGGCGCTTTCCAGTCGGGCGCCGCGGATAGCGCCCTGAGTGCCGACGAAGCTGGCTGCGTCATCGCGGGCTGCCTGGACAATCTTGTCGTCGCGGAAGGAAGAGCTCACGTCGGATGTGGCGTCGGTGGAGGCAGCAACGGCGCCCACTACCGCGTCGGTGGTGACAACGAAACTGGTGGCATTGGCAGTGCCAGCCAGGCCAAGCAGCAGGGCGGCGCCAAGCAGGTGTTTACGGTTCATGATGTGGACTCCTGGGTAGGTCAGGTTGGTTCTGCTGTATCGGACGTTTGCAGGGCTCGTCACGGTACGTTTTCATCAACGGGTTCTAGCAGACGGTTAGGCCAAGCGTATCACGCAGTGCTGCGTAGAGATGACAACGACTGCTGTGCCAGACAACTGTTAAGGCGAATTTTCATTTTTGTAAAACTGTACTGGTCGCAATCTGAAGCACGCGACTGCGCGTCTCTCGGGCAATAAAAAACCCGCTGCAGTCACCTGCAACGGGTTTGAGGAATTCACGGTGCCGGCGAAGCCGGCAAGCCGGGAGCTTAGCGCCAGAAAGGCTTGCTCAGCTCTTCGTAACGCTGCGACTCGCTGATACCGGCGTCTGCCAGCAGGCGGGAGTCCAGGCGAGCCAGTTGACGACGGCTGGTCATACGGCGCTGCCACAGCAGCAGGGTCGACAATGCGCGCAGTGGCAGCGAAGTGTTGGATTGCTGGGCGTTGCTTTCAAAAACCAGACCGGAACTGAGGGTACGTTCCATGATGCTTCATCCTTCCGCTTATGGCGGCATTAGGTAGTGATTTAACTGATGCCAATGATCCTCCTCTGTCGTCCATAACAGTAGATACAGTTCGGTTGAAAGACGATGGCTCAGTTAACTGTGTAACCCTACTGTTGCACTCGAAATAGGCGTAACTGTACTGGTCCGCACTTATTTGGTGCGTTTTGATTCGAAGAAGGGGATTTGTCAGTCGGGAAGGTCTGAAAGAACCAGTACAGTAGTACAGATTATTCTACTAGTAGAGGAGTGGCGTAGTGATAGAAGGGTTTGACTGTTATGGCCCATTCGCGGGCAAGCCCGCGAAGAGGCCGGAACAGCGGAAGCAGGGCCGCCGTTCCGTACCACATCTGGATCAGCTGGCCAGCATGCGCCCGGTTTCTTCCAGGTTTTCGTGCCAGCTCAGGGCTTCACGCAGGATGTGCGGGGTATGGCCGCCACGCTGGCAGGCGCGGTCGAAGTAGTCGTTCAGCGCAGCGCGGTAGTCTGGGTGCACACAGTTGTCGATAATCGCTCGCGCCCGTTCGCGCGGCGCCAGGCCACGCAGGTCCGCCAAGCCCTGCTCGGTGACCAGGATGTCCACGTCGTGCTCGGTGTGGTCGACATGGCTGACCATTGGCACCACGCTGGAAATCGCCCCGCCTTTGGCAATCGACTTGGTGACGAACACCGCCAGGTGGGCGTTACGGGCGAAGTCGCCGGAGCCACCGATGCCGTTCATCATCCTGGTGCCACAGACGTGGGTGGAGTTGACGTTGCCGTAGATATCGAACTCCAGTGCGGTGTTGATACCGATGATGCCCAGGCGACGTACCACTTCCGGGTGGTTGGAGATTTCCTGCGGGCGTAGCACCAGCTTGTCCTTGTAGCGCTCCAGGTTGCCGAACACATCGGCATTGCGGCGCGTCGACAGGGTGATCGAGCTGCCGGATGCGAAGCTAAGCTTGCCGGCGTCGATCAGGTCGAAGGTGGAGTCCTGCAGCACTTCGGAGTACATGGTCAGGTCTTCGAACGGCGACTCGATCAGGCCGCACATCACCGCATTGGCAATGCTGCCAATGCCGGCTTGCAGTGGGCCGAGCTTGTTGGTCATACGGCCTGCATCCACTTCCTTCTTGAGGAAGTTGATCAGGTGGTTGGCGATGCCCTGTGTTTCATCATCTGGCGGCAGCACAGTGGACGGCGAGTCCGGCTGGTCGCTGATGACGATACCGACGATCTTGGCCGGATCGATCGGGATCGCGGTGCTGCCGATACGGTCGTCCACCTTTACCAGCGGGATTGGCGTGCGAGTCGGGCGGTAGGTTGGGATATAGATGTCGTGCAGGCCTTCGAGGTTGGTGTTGTGCGAGAGGTTGATCTCCACAATCACCTGCTTGGCGAAGATCGCGAAGCTGGCCGAGTTGCCCACCGAAGTGGTTGGCACGATGTGGCCTTGCTCGGTGATGGCCACGGCTTCGATGACCGCGATGTCCGGCAGCTTCAGCTGCTGGTTGCGCAGTTGCTCGACGGTTTCCGACAGGTGCTGGTCAATGAACATCACCTGGCCGTCATTGATGGCTTTGCGCAGGGTGCTGTCGACCTGGAACGGCATGCGGCGGGCCAACACACCGGCCTCGGTCAGTTGTTTGTCCAGGTCATTGCCCAGGCTGGCGCCGGTCATCAGGCTGATTTTCAGTGGCGATTGCTTGGCACGTTCGGCCAGTGCATGCGGTACGGCCTTGGCTTCGCCGGCGCGGGTGAAGCCGCTCATGCCGACAGTCATGCCGTCCTCGATCAGACCAGCGGCATCAGCCGCACTCATTACCTTGCTGTGCAGGGAGGACAAGCGGATACGATCACGGTACATGGATTGTTATCTCGGGCTACTGAAACTACTGCAGCGCAGTCTAGAGATTTCGCCCATTGCCGTCCCACGACCATGGTCGTATGAGAAGCCTTGTATTTGAGCCGTTGATCCGGATCAATAAAAGAAAAGCCCCGGCAGATTCTGACCGGGGCTTCCTTTATATCAGCTGGTTTGCAGCGGCTGGTGTCACTCCACCGCCTTGACCATGTCCTCGATGACCTTCTTGGCGTCACCGAACACCATCATGGTCTTGTCCAGATAGAACAGTTCGTTGTCCAGGCCGGCATAGCCGCTGGCCATCGAGCGTTTGTTGACGATGATGGTCTTGGCCTTGAACGCTTCGAGGATCGGCATGCCGGCGATTGGCGACTTGGGATCGTTCTTCGCCGCCGGGTTGACCACGTCGTTGGCGCCCAGCACCAGCACCACGTCGGCCTGGCCGAACTCGGCGTTGATGTCTTCCATTTCGAATACCTGATCGTACGGCACTTCAGCCTCGGCCAGCAGTACGTTCATGTGCCCGGGCATACGGCCCGCCACCGGGTGAATCGCATACTTCACGGTCACGCCGTTGTGGGTCAGCTTCTCGGTCAGCTCTTTCAGCGCGTGTTGTGCGCGGGCTACCGCCAGGCCGTAGCCCGGAACGATGATCACGCTGTCGGCGTTGCTGAGCAGGAAGGTGGCATCGTCAGCCGAACCGGACTTCACCGGCCGCTGTTCTTGCGAACCTTGCGCCGCGCCAGTGTCGGTATCGCCACCGAAGCCGCCAAGGATGACGTTGAAGAACGAACGGTTCATCGCCTTGCACATGATGTACGAGAGGATGGCACCGGACGAACCTACCAGGGAACCGGCGATGATCAGCATCGAGTTGTTCAGCGAGAAGCCGATGCCGGCCGCTGCCCAGCCCGAGTAGCTGTTGAGCATCGACACCACCACTGGCATGTCGGCGCCGCCGATCGGAATAATGATCAGCACACCCATGATGAAGGCCAGGACCAGCATCAGGGTGAAGGCACTGTAGTGGCCAGTGAAAGTGAACAGCAGGCCCAGGGCGATGGTGGTCAGGCCAAGGATCAGGTTCAGTTTGTGCTGGCCAGCGAACTGTACCGGTGCGCCCTGGAACAGTCGGAACTTGTACTTGCCCGACAGCTTGCCAAAGGCGATCACCGAACCGGAGAAGGTAATGGCACCAATGGCGGCGCCGAGGAACAGTTCCAGGCGGTTACCGGTGGGGATCGGGTCGCTGATGGCAGCCACAATGCCCATCGACTGCGGCTCCAGTACGGCGGCGATGGCGATGAATACCGCGGCCAGGCCGATCATGCTGTGCATGAAGGCGACCAGTTCGGGCATCTTGGTCATTTCGACGCGCTTGGCCATGATCGAACCGGCGGTGCCACCGACCAGCAGGCCGACGATGACATAGCCGATACCGGCAGTGGCAAGTTCAGCCCCGAGCTTATAAATGAGGCCAACCGTAGTGAGGATGGCGAGCCCCATACCGATCATGCCGAACAGATTGCCGCGCCGCGAGGTGGTCGGGTGCGACAGGCCCTTGAGCGCCTGGATGAAGCACACCGAGGCGACGAGGTAGAGGAGCGTTACCAGATTCATGCTCATGCTTACTTCTTCGCCTCGTTCTTGGTTTTCTTCTTGAACATCTCAAGCATGCGGCGGGTGACCAGGAAGCCACCGAACACGTTGACTGCGGCAAGGGCCACGGCCAGGGTGCCCATCAGCTTGCCAGCTGGGGTCACGGTCAGGGCCGCGGCCAGCATGGCGCCGACGATGACGATTGCCGAGATGGCATTGGTGACCGCCATCAGTGGGGTGTGCAGCGCCGGGGTGACGTTCCACACCACGTGGTAGCCCACATAGATGGCCAGCACGAAAATGATCAGGTTATAGATGCCGTGGGAAATCAGCATGTCTTCCATTGTCGTGCTCCTTAGCCGTTTTTGCGGACGACCTGACCATCACGGCACATCAGGCAGGCCGCGACGATGTCGTCTTCGAGGTTGATGATCAGCGCGCCATCCTTGTCGAACAGCAGCTTCATGAAGTCCAGCAGGTTGCGTGCATACAGTGCCGAGGCATCGGCACTCACCTGGGCCGGCAGGTTGGTCGGGCCGACGATGATCACGCCGTTTTCCTGCACCACCTGGTCTGCGACGGTCAGCGGGCAGTTGCCGCCTTGGGCTGCAGCCAGGTCGATGACCACCGAGCCGGGCTTCATCTGCGCCACGGTTTCGGCGCTTAGCAGGGTCGGCGCCTTGCGCCCGGGGATCAGCGCGGTGGTGATGACGATATCCGCCTGCTTGGCGCGCTCGTGCACGGCCTGCGCCTGGCGCTGCATCCAACTGGCCGGCATTGGTCGGGCATAGCCGCCAACACCTTCGGCGCATTCTCGCTCCTCGTCGGTCTCGTATGGCACGTCGATGAATTTTGCACCCAGTGATTCGATCTGCTCTTTCACTGCCGGGCGAACGTCGGATGCTTCGATCACTGCACCCAGGCGCTTGGCTGTGGCGATGGCCTGCAAGCCGGCAACGCCGGCGCCCAGTACCAGCACGCGTGCGGCCTTAACGGTACCGGCAGCGGTCATCAGCATTGGCATGAAGCGTGGGTAGTGATGGGCTGCCAGCAACACGGCCTTGTAGCCGGCGATGTTGGCCTGCGACGACAGCACGTCCAGGCTCTGCGCCCGCGAGGTTCGCGGCGCGGCTTCCAGGGCGAAGGCGGTAATGCCGCGTTCGGCCATCTTGCCGATCAGTTCACCGTTGAAGGGGTTGAGCATGCCCACCAGAAGGCTGCCGCTGTTGATCAGGGCCAGTTCCTGGTCGTTGGGGGCGACCACTTTGAGTACCAATTGGGCGCCGTAGGCATCGGCGGCGCTCCCAAGGGAAGCACCCACGGCTTCATAGGCACTGTCCGGAATGGCGGCGTTGAGCCCTGCCCCCCGTTGAACGGTGACCTGATGGCCCTGGCCAATCAGTTTCTTGATGGTTTCGGGGGTCGCAGCGACCCTTGTCTCACCGGTCTGCGTCTCGAGAGGAACACCAATGTGCACGACTATTTCTCCTGCGGTGACCTTTTGTCTTTGTAGAAGCCAACACACTTCGGATGGTGCGCTGGGGCGGCTGTGGAGCGCCAACCCGCCGGATCCCGGGCGGGGCGAAGCATTTTGCAGACGAACCCGAAGGCCTTCAACCGGTTCTGGAGCGAAACGAAGTCAAAACTACAAGTCACCCTGTGACCGCTTGTCGCAGCAATAGGGTTGCAGCCCGTCAAACATGCGCCATTGGCAGATTAGGAGAAAAAATCAAAAAAAAGCGGCCAATTCGCTTACGACTAGTTGGATGTCGCAAAATAACCCGCAAAGCCGCGTACTGAGCACGGTTAAAGGGTGTTTTTGTGCTTGCGTTACAGTTTGCGAATATGCGACATATACATACATCTGTAGGTGTTTAAAATAATTGACTACAGGGTCAATTTGTCGCGTTTGTCCCTGAGCTATTTATGTAGGCCTGAGCCTGGCTTACCAGCCAGTCGCGGAAGGCGCGTAGCGACGCCGACTCCACCTTGCGCTCTGGAATCATCAGATAGTAGGCCTTGTCGCTACTCAGGGCATGCCTGTTAGCGACCACCAGCCTTCCCTCCTCCAACTCCCGCTGGATCAGGAACGGTGGTATCAGGGCAATGCCCATATCGTGCATGGCCGCCTGGGCGAGCATCGAGAATAGTTCATAGCGCGGGCCTGTCATGTCGCGCTCCACATTCATGCCCACACTGCCGAACCATTGCCGCCAGGCATACGGGCGCGTGCTCTGCTGCAGCAGTGGTAGCTGCGCGATGTGGCGTGCCTCGAGCATGCCTTGGCCGTTCAGCAGCGCCGGGCTGCACACAGGTACCGGGTTTTCACCCATCAGTTGGTGCGATTGGGTGCCTGACCAGTCCGCATCACCAAAATAGATGGCGGCATCGAAGGTAGTGTCGGCAAACAAGAATGGCCGGGTGCGGTTGGTGAGGTTGACTGTGACCTCCGGATGGCGCTGCTGGAAGTCCTTGAGCCGTGGTAGCAGCCATTGAGTGCCAAACGTCGGAACTACCGCCAGCTCGATCACATTGGCGCCTTGCTGGCGCATCACCGACAAGGTATCGCGCTCCACGGCGTCCAGTTGGGCCGCCACCTGGCGACTGTAGGACAGGCCGGCTTCGGTCAGCCTTACGCCGCGGCGCGAGCGACGGAACAGTTCCACATTAAGGAAGGCCTCCAGGCCACCGATCTGCCGACAGACGGCACCCTGGGTCAGCGCGAGTTCCTGGGCAGCCTTGGTAAAGCTCTCGTTACGGGCTGCCGCCTCGAAGCAAATCAGGGCGGCGGTACTGGGGATCTTGCGGCGCATGTACGTCAACCTCACTTGTAAGGCTGTCAATAAGGCGTTTTGCCGATTTACGGAGTGACAAAATATCACTAATCGGTGCGCAATCCTCGTTTGTCCCCGCAGCCGATCAGGCCTAGGCTCAAAGGCACAAGAAACTGACCCCTATTTCGAGGATTCGCTCATGGCCGGTAAAGCAAGCTTCAACTGGATCGACCCGTTGCTGCTGGATCAGCAACTCACTGAAGAAGAGCGCATGGTGCGTGACAGCGCTTATCAGTTCGCCCAGGACAAGCTGGCGCCGCGTGTGCTCGAGGCCTTCCGCCACGAGCAGACCGATCCGGCGATCTTCCGCGAGATGGGTGAAGTCGGCCTGTTGGGTGCAACCATCCCCGAGCAATACGGTGGCAGCGGCCTGAACTATGTGTGCTACGGCCTTATTGCTCGCGAAGTGGAACGTATCGACTCGGGTTATCGCTCGATGATGAGTGTGCAGTCGTCGCTGGTGATGGTGCCGATCAACGAATTTGGCACCGAAGCTCAAAAGCAGAAGTACCTCCCCAAGCTGGCCAGTGGCGAGTGGATCGGTTGCTTCGGTTTGACCGAGCCTAACCATGGCTCCGATCCTGGCTCGATGATTACCCGGGCGAGAAAGGTCGACGGTGGCTACCGGCTGACCGGCAGCAAGATGTGGATCACCAACAGCCCCATCGCCGATGTGTTCGTGGTGTGGGCCAAGGATGATGCGGGCGATATCCGTGGCTTTGTACTGGAAAAAGGCTGGCAAGGCCTGAGTGCCCCGGCAATTCATGGCAAGGTTGGCCTGCGCGCCTCGATCACTGGCGAAATCGTCATGGACAATGTGTTCGTGCCAGAAGAGAACATCTTCCCGGACGTGCGTGGCCTCAAGGGCCCGTTCACCTGCCTGAATTCGGCTCGCTATGGTATTTCGTGGGGTGCGCTGGGTGCCGCTGAAGCCTGCTGGCACACCGCCCGCCAATACACCCTGGACCGTCAGCAGTTTGGTCGTCCACTGGCCGCCAACCAGTTGATACAGAAGAAGCTTGCCGACATGCAGACAGAAATCACCCTGGCGCTGCAGGGCTGCCTGCGTCTGGGGCGCATGAAGGATGAAGGGACGGCTGCGGTGGAAATCACCTCCATCATGAAGCGCAATTCCTGCGGCAAGGCGCTGGATATCGCCCGTATGGCGCGTGACATGCTGGGCGGCAATGGCATCTCCGACGAGTTTGGTGTGGCCCGCCACCTGGTTAACCTGGAGGTGGTCAACACCTATGAAGGTACCCACGACGTGCATGCACTTATCCTGGGGCGTGCGCAGACTGGTATCCAGGCGTTCTATTAATAAGGAGCAAGCCATGGGCGCGCTATCACATCTGCGGGTGCTAGACCTTTCGCGCGTGTTGGCCGGCCCATGGTCTGGTCAGATTCTGGCTGACCTTGGCGCCGACGTGATCAAGGTCGAGCGCCCAGGCAGTGGCGACGATACCCGCTCATGGGGGCCGCCTTTCCTCAAGGATGTTGAAGGTGAGGATACCAATGAGGCGGCTTACTACCTGTCGGCCAACCGCAACAAGCGCTCAGTGACCATCGACTTTACCCAGCCGGAGGGGCAACGGCTGGTGCGGGAACTGGCGGCGAAGTGCGACATCGTCATAGAGAACTTCAAGGTAGGTGGGCTGGCTGCCTATGGCCTGGACTATCAGAGCCTGAAGGCGATCAACCCGCAGCTTATCTATTGCTCCATTACCGGCTTCGGTCAGACCGGGCCCTATGCCAAGCGTGCTGGCTATGACTTCATGATCCAGGGGTTGGGTGGGCTGATGAGCCTGACCGGTCGTCCGGAGGGTGAAGAAGGCGCAGGGCCGGTCAAGGTGGGTGTGGCGCTTACCGATATTCTGACCGGGTTGTATTCCACGGTCGCCATGCTGGCTGCCCTCGCCCACCGGGATCAGACAGGGGTCGGCCAGCATGTCGACATGGCATTGCTCGATGTGCAGGTGGCCTGTCTGGCGAACCAGGCGATGAACTACCTGACCACGGGCACCCCTCCCCGTCGGCTGGGTAATGCGCATCCTAATATAGTCCCTTACCAGGACTTTCCGACGGCAGATGGCGATTTCATTCTTACCGTCGGTAATGACAGCCAGTTCCGCAAGTTCGCTGAGGTGGCCGGGCAGCCGCAATGGGCGGAGGACCCTCGGTTCGTTACCAATAAGCTGCGGGTCGCCAACCGGGCTGAGCTGATACCTTTGATTCGCCAGGCTACGGTGTTCAAGACCACGGCTGAGTGGGTGGCCCAGTTGGAGGCTGCAGGAGTGCCATGTGGGCCTATCAATAACCTGGCGCAGATGTTCCAGGACCCCCAGGTGCTGGCGCGCGGGTTGGCGTTGAATATCCCGCATCCATTGGCGGGTAGTGTGCCGCAAGTTGCGAGCCCGATACGGTTGTCGGAGACGCCAGTGGAGTATCGCCGGGCGCCACCACTGCTGGGCGAGCATACCGAAGTGGTGCTGGGGGAAGTGTTGGGGCTGGATGCTGGCGAGGTACAGCGTCTGCGTGATGCTGGGGTGCTCTAGATGAAAAGCGGGGAGGCCGTCAGGCCTCCCCGCTTTGCTTTTCAGCGCTATCAAAGTTTATTGAAATTAAAGGTTGACGCCCTCTCGAATCCCCTTATAATGCGCCCCACTTCCAGCGACATCGGAACGAAAAACTCCTTGGGATTCAATGAGTTAAGTAGTGAAAGCAAAAGCTGAAAGGGCTACGATCAAATGATCGCCAGCGGTTGAGATGATGGTTGACAGCGCTTCCAAGTGCTGTATGATTCGCCTCCCGCTACGAGAGATCGCAGCGAGCCAAGTGTTTGAAGCTAAACGAGTTTCTCGCAAAAAACTTCAAAATAAACGCTTGACAGGATCTGAGGAAAGCGTAGAATGCGCGCCTCGGTTGAGACGAAAAGCTCTTAACCAAACGCTCTTTAACAAATCGAATCAAGCAATTCGTGTGGGTGCTTGTGAGTATGGACTGATAGTCAAAAAGATTATCAGCATCACAAGTGACCATGCGAGAAATCACATAGTCATTTGAGATTGCTGAGCCAAGTTTAGGGTTTCTTAAAAACCCAAGCAGTATTGAACTGAAGAGTTTGATCATGGCTCAGATTGAACGCTGGCGGCAGGCCTAACACATGCAAGTCGAGCGGATGACGGGAGCTTGCTCCTTGATTCAGCGGCGGACGGGTGAGTAATGCCTAGGAATCTGCCTGGTAGTGGGGGACAACGTTTCGAAAGGAACGCTAATACCGCATACGTCCTACGGGAGAAAGCAGGGGACCTTCGGGCCTTGCGCTATCAGATGAGCCTAGGTCGGATTAGCTAGTTGGTGGGGTAATGGCTCACCAAGGCGACGATCCGTAACTGGTCTGAGAGGATGATCAGTCACACTGGAACTGAGACACGGTCCAGACTCCTACGGGAGGCAGCAGTGGGGAATATTGGACAATGGGCGAAAGCCTGATCCAGCCATGCCGCGTGTGTGAAGAAGGTCTTCGGATTGTAAAGCACTTTAAGTTGGGAGGAAGGGCAGTAAGTTAATACCTTGCTGTTTTGACGTTACCGACAGAATAAGCACCGGCTAACTCTGTGCCAGCAGCCGCGGTAATACAGAGGGTGCAAGCGTTAATCGGAATTACTGGGCGTAAAGCGCGCGTAGGTGGTTTGTTAAGTTGGATGTGAAAGCCCCGGGCTCAACCTGGGAACTGCATCCAAAACTGGCAAGCTAGAGTACGGTAGAGGGTGGTGGAATTTCCTGTGTAGCGGTGAAATGCGTAGATATAGGAAGGAACACCAGTGGCGAAGGCGACCACCTGGACTGATACTGACACTGAGGTGCGAAAGCGTGGGGAGCAAACAGGATTAGATACCCTGGTAGTCCACGCCGTAAACGATGTCAACTAGCCGTTGGAATCCTTGAGATTTTAGTGGCGCAGCTAACGCATTAAGTTGACCGCCTGGGGAGTACGGCCGCAAGGTTAAAACTCAAATGAATTGACGGGGGCCCGCACAAGCGGTGGAGCATGTGGTTTAATTCGAAGCAACGCGAAGAACCTTACCAGGCCTTGACATGCAGAGAACTTTCCAGAGATGGATTGGTGCCTTCGGGAACTCTGACACAGGTGCTGCATGGCTGTCGTCAGCTCGTGTCGTGAGATGTTGGGTTAAGTCCCGTAACGAGCGCAACCCTTGTCCTTAGTTACCAGCACGTTATGGTGGGCACTCTAAGGAGACTGCCGGTGACAAACCGGAGGAAGGTGGGGATGACGTCAAGTCATCATGGCCCTTACGGCCTGGGCTACACACGTGCTACAATGGTCGGTACAGAGGGTTGCCAAGCCGCGAGGTGGAGCTAATCTCACAAAACCGATCGTAGTCCGGATCGCAGTCTGCAACTCGACTGCGTGAAGTCGGAATCGCTAGTAATCGCGAATCAGAATGTCGCGGTGAATACGTTCCCGGGCCTTGTACACACCGCCCGTCACACCATGGGAGTGGGTTGCACCAGAAGTAGCTAGTCTAACCTTCGGGAGGACGGTTACCACGGTGTGATTCATGACTGGGGTGAAGTCGTAACAAGGTAGCCGTAGGGGAACCTGCGGCTGGATCACCTCCTTAATCGACGACATCAGCTGCTGATGAGCTCCCACACGAATTGCTTGATTCATTGTCGAAGACGTTTTCCCTGGTCAGAACCTGGAAATGAACATTCGCTTCGAATGTTGATTTCTGGCTTTTGTCAGATCGTTCTTTAAAAATTCGGATATGTGATAGATATAGACTGAACACCAGTTTCACTGCTGGTGGATCAGGCTAAGGTAAAATTTGTGAGTTCTGCTCGAAAGAGCAACGTACGAATTTTCGGCGAATGTCGTCTTCACAGTATAACCAGATTGCTTGGGGTTATATGGTCAAGTGAAGAAGCGCATACGGTGGATGCCTTGGCAGTCAGAGGCGATGAAAGACGTGGTAGCCTGCGATAAGCTTTGGGGAGTCGGCAAACAGACTGTGATCCAGAGATCTCTGAATGGGGGAACCCAGCCAGCATAAGCTGGTTATCTTGTACTGAATACATAGGTGCAAGAGGCGAACCAGGGGAACTGAAACATCTAAGTACCCTGAGGAAAAGAAATCAACCGAGATTCCCTTAGTAGTGGCGAGCGAACGGGGACCAGCCCTTAAGTTGATTTGAGATTAGTGGAACGCTCTGGAAAGTGCGGCCATAGTGGGTGATAGCCCCGTACACGAAAATCTCTTGTCAATGAAATCGAGTAGGACGGAGCACGAGAAACTTTGTCTGAATATGGGGGGACCATCCTCCAAGGCTAAATACTACTGACTGACCGATAGTGAACCAGTACCGTGAGGGAAAGGCGAAAAGAACCCCGGAGAGGGGAGTGAAATAGAACCTGAAACCGTATGCGTACAAGCAGTGGGAGCCTACTTTGTTAGGTGACTGCGTACCTTTTGTATAATGGGTCAGCGACTTATATTCAGTGGCGAGCTTAACCGAATAGGGGAGGCGTAGCGAAAGCGAGTCTTAATAGGGCGTTTAGTCGCTGGGTATAGACCCGAAACCGGGCGATCTATCCATGGGCAGGTTGAAGGTTAGGTAACACTGACTGGAGGACCGAACCGACTACCGTTGAAAAGTTAGCGGATGACCTGTGGATCGGAGTGAAAGGCTAATCAAGCTCGGAGATAGCTGGTTCTCCTCGAAAGCTATTTAGGTAGCGCCTCATGTATCACTGTAGGGGGTAGAGCACTGTTTCGGCTAGGGGGTCATCCCGACTTACCAAACCGATGCAAACTCCGAATACCTACAAGTGCCGAGCATGGGAGACACACGGCGGGTGCTAACGTCCGTCGTGAAAAGGGAAACAACCCAGACCGTCAGCTAAGGTCCCAAAGTCATGGTTAAGTGGGAAACGATGTGGGAAGGCTTAGACAGCTAGGAGGTTGGCTTAGAAGCAGCCACCCTTTAAAGAAAGCGTAATAGCTCACTAGTCGAGTCGGCCTGCGCGGAAGATGTAACGGGGCTCAAACCATGCACCGAAGCTACGGGTATCATCTTACGATGATGCGGTAGAGGAGCGTTCTGTAAGCCTGTGAAGGTGAGTTGAGAAGCTTGCTGGAGGTATCAGAAGTGCGAATGCTGACATGAGTAACGACAATGCGAGTGAAAAACTCGCACGCCGAAAGACCAAGGTTTCCTGCGCAACGTTAATCGACGCAGGGTTAGTCGGTCCCTAAGGCGAGGCTGAAAAGCGTAGTCGATGGAAAACAGGTTAATATTCCTGTACTTCCAGTTATTGCGATGGAGGGACGGAGAAGGTTAGGCCAGCCTGGCGTTGGTTGTCCAGGTTTAAGGTGGTAGGCTGAAATCTTAGGCAAATCCGGGATTTCAAGGCCGAGAGCTGATGACGAGTTGCCTTTAGGCGACGAAGTGGTTGATACCATGCTTCCAAGAAAAGCTCCTAAGCTTCAGATAACTGGGAACCGTACCCCAAACCGACACAGGTGGTTAGGTAGAGAATACCAAGGCGCTTGAGAGAACTCGGGTGAAGGAACTAGGCAAAATGGCACCGTAACTTCGGGAGAAGGTGCGCCGGCGAGGGTGAAGGACTTGCTCCGTAAGCCCATGCCGGTCGAAGATACCAGGCCGCTGCGACTGTTTATTAAAAACACAGCACTCTGCAAACACGAAAGTGGACGTATAGGGTGTGACGCCTGCCCGGTGCCGGAAGGTTAATTGATGGGGTTAGCGCAAGCGAAGCTCTTGATCGAAGCCCCGGTAAACGGCGGCCGTAACTATAACGGTCCTAAGGTAGCGAAATTCCTTGTCGGGTAAGTTCCGACCTGCACGAATGGCGTAACGATGGCGGCGCTGTCTCCACCCGAGACTCAGTGAAATTGAAATCGCTGTGAAGATGCAGTGTATCCGCGGCTAGACGGAAAGACCCCGTGAACCTTTACTATAGCTTTGCACTGGACTTTGAATTTGCTTGTGTAGGATAGGTGGGAGGCTTTGAAGTGGGGACGCCAGTTCTCATGGAGCCATCCTTGAAATACCACCCTGGCAACTTTGAGGTTCTAACTCAGGTCCGTCATCCGGATCGAGGACAGTGTATGGTGGGTAGTTTGACTGGGGCGGTCTCCTCCCAAAGAGTAACGGAGGAGTACGAAGGTGCGCTCAGACCGGTCGGAAATCGGTCGTAGAGTATAAAGGCAAAAGCGCGCTTGACTGCGAGACAAACACGTCGAGCAGGTACGAAAGTAGGTCTTAGTGATCCGGTGGTTCTGTATGGAAGGGCCATCGCTCAACGGATAAAAGGTACTCCGGGGATAACAGGCTGATACCGCCCAAGAGTTCATATCGACGGCGGTGTTTGGCACCTCGATGTCGGCTCATCACATCCTGGGGCTGAAGCCGGTCCCAAGGGTATGGCTGTTCGCCATTTAAAGTGGTACGCGAGCTGGGTTTAGAACGTCGTGAGACAGTTCGGTCCCTATCTGCCGTGGACGTTTGAGATTTGAGAGGGGCTGCTCCTAGTACGAGAGGACCGGAGTGGACGAACCTCTGGTGTTCCGGTTGTCACGCCAGTGGCATTGCCGGGTAGCTATGTTCGGAAGAGATAACCGCTGAAAGCATCTAAGCGGGAAACTTGCCTCAAGATGAGATCTCACTGGGATCTTGAATCCCCTAAAGGGCCGTCGAAGACTACGACGTTGATAGGTTGGGTGTGTAAGCGCTGTGAGGCGTTGAGCTAACCAATACTAATTGCCCGTGAGGCTTGACCATATAACACCCAAGCAATTTGCTGACGCAGATTGCGGTGGTGAAGACGAAAGACCCGAAAATTCGTAAGACCACAAATATCGCATATCCGGATTCGCTGGGCTGTCCATCTGGACATTCTGGCAACAGAATTTCTTGACGACCATAGAGCATTGGAACCACCTGATCCCATCCCGAACTCAGTAGTGAAACGATGCATCGCCGATGGTAGTGTGGGGTTTCCCCATGTGAGAGTAGGTCATCGTCAAGATTCATTTCGCAAAACCCCTATCTGCGCATGCAGGTAGGGGTTTTGTCTTTAAGTAGAAGCTCATGCTTCGTCCTGGTAAGCCGCAAGGTCAACCAGCTGCAGTAAAAAGGTGGTTGACAGTGTTTTTGAATGCTGTATTATTCACCTCCCGCGACGAGAGATCGAAGCGAGTTAAGTGTCTGAAGTTAAACGAGTTTCTCGCAAAAAACTTCAAAATAAACGCTTGACAGGCTCTGAGGAAAGCGTAGAATGCGCGCCTCGGTTGAGACGAAAAGCTCTTAACCAAACGCTCTTTAACAAATCGAATCAAGCAATTCGTGTGGGTGCTTGTGAGTATGGACTGATAGTCAAAAAGATTATCAGCATCACAAGTGACCATGCGAGAAATCACATAGTCATTTGAGATTGCTGAGCCAAGTTTAGGGTTTCTTAAAAACCCAAGCAGTATTGAACTGAAGAGTTTGATCATGGCTCAGATTGAACGCTGGCGGCAGGCCTAACACATGCAAGTCGAGCGGATGACGGGAGCTTGCTCCTTGATTCAGCGGCGGACGGGTGAGTAATGCCTAGGAATCTGCCTGGTAGTGGGGGACAACGTTTCGAAAGGAACGCTAATACCGCATACGTCCTACGGGAGAAAGCAGGGGACCTTCGGGCCTTGCGCTATCAGATGAGCCTAGGTCGGATTAGCTAGTTGGTGGGGTAATGGCTCACCAAGGCGACGATCCGTAACTGGTCTGAGAGGATGATCAGTCACACTGGAACTGAGACACGGTCCAGACTCCTACGGGAGGCAGCAGTGGGGAATATTGGACAATGGGCGAAAGCCTGATCCAGCCATGCCGCGTGTGTGAAGAAGGTCTTCGGATTGTAAAGCACTTTAAGTTGGGAGGAAGGGCAGTAAGTTAATACCTTGCTGTTTTGACGTTACCGACAGAATAAGCACCGGCTAACTCTGTGCCAGCAGCCGCGGTAATACAGAGGGTGCAAGCGTTAATCGGAATTACTGGGCGTAAAGCGCGCGTAGGTGGTTTGTTAAGTTGGATGTGAAAGCCCCGGGCTCAACCTGGGAACTGCATCCAAAACTGGCAAGCTAGAGTACGGTAGAGGGTGGTGGAATTTCCTGTGTAGCGGTGAAATGCGTAGATATAGGAAGGAACACCAGTGGCGAAGGCGACCACCTGGACTGATACTGACACTGAGGTGCGAAAGCGTGGGGAGCAAACAGGATTAGATACCCTGGTAGTCCACGCCGTAAACGATGTCAACTAGCCGTTGGAATCCTTGAGATTTTAGTGGCGCAGCTAACGCATTAAGTTGACCGCCTGGGGAGTACGGCCGCAAGGTTAAAACTCAAATGAATTGACGGGGGCCCGCACAAGCGGTGGAGCATGTGGTTTAATTCGAAGCAACGCGAAGAACCTTACCAGGCCTTGACATGCAGAGAACTTTCCAGAGATGGATTGGTGCCTTCGGGAACTCTGACACAGGTGCTGCATGGCTGTCGTCAGCTCGTGTCGTGAGATGTTGGGTTAAGTCCCGTAACGAGCGCAACCCTTGTCCTTAGTTACCAGCACGTTATGGTGGGCACTCTAAGGAGACTGCCGGTGACAAACCGGAGGAAGGTGGGGATGACGTCAAGTCATCATGGCCCTTACGGCCTGGGCTACACACGTGCTACAATGGTCGGTACAGAGGGTTGCCAAGCCGCGAGGTGGAGCTAATCTCACAAAACCGATCGTAGTCCGGATCGCAGTCTGCAACTCGACTGCGTGAAGTCGGAATCGCTAGTAATCGCGAATCAGAATGTCGCGGTGAATACGTTCCCGGGCCTTGTACACACCGCCCGTCACACCATGGGAGTGGGTTGCACCAGAAGTAGCTAGTCTAACCTTCGGGAGGACGGTTACCACGGTGTGATTCATGACTGGGGTGAAGTCGTAACAAGGTAGCCGTAGGGGAACCTGCGGCTGGATCACCTCCTTAATCGACGACATCAGCCTGCTGATGAGCTCCCACACGAATTGCTTGATTCATTGTAAAAGACGATGCTGTAACGCGACCCTGTTATAGGTCTGTAGCTCAGTTGGTTAGAGCGCACCCCTGATAAGGGTGAGGTCGGCAGTTCAAATCTGCCCAGACCTACCATTACATGGTTCAGCCGTAGAATACGGGGCCATAGCTCAGCTGGGAGAGCGCCTGCCTTGCACGCAGGAGGTCAGCGGTTCGATCCCGCTTGGCTCCACCACTTTCGCCGTACGCAGTTACTTGTCAGAACTTAGAAATGAACATTCAGCTCGAATGTTGATTTCTGGCTTTTGTCAGATCGTTCTTTAAAAATTCGGATATGTGATAGATATAGACTGAACACCAGTTTCACTGCTGGTGGATCAGGCTAAGGTAAAATTTGTGAGTTCTGCTCGAAAGAGCAACGTACGAATTTTCGGCGAATGTCGTCTTCACAGTATAACCAGATTGCTTGGGGTTATATGGTCAAGTGAAGAAGCGCATACGGTGGATGCCTTGGCAGTCAGAGGCGATGAAAGACGTGGTAGCCTGCGATAAGCTTTGGGGAGTCGGCAAACAGACTGTGATCCAGAGATCTCTGAATGGGGGAACCCAGCCAGCATAAGCTGGTTATCTTGTACTGAATACATAGGTGCAAGAGGCGAACCAGGGGAACTGAAACATCTAAGTACCCTGAGGAAAAGAAATCAACCGAGATTCCCTTAGTAGTGGCGAGCGAACGGGGACCAGCCCTTAAGTTGATTTGAGATTAGTGGAACGCTCTGGAAAGTGCGGCCATAGTGGGTGATAGCCCCGTACACGAAAATCTCTTGTCAATGAAATCGAGTAGGACGGAGCACGAGAAACTTTGTCTGAATATGGGGGGACCATCCTCCAAGGCTAAATACTACTGACTGACCGATAGTGAACCAGTACCGTGAGGGAAAGGCGAAAAGAACCCCGGAGAGGGGAGTGAAATAGAACCTGAAACCGTATGCGTACAAGCAGTGGGAGCCTACTTTGTTAGGTGACTGCGTACCTTTTGTATAATGGGTCAGCGACTTATATTCAGTGGCGAGCTTAACCGAATAGGGGAGGCGTAGCGAAAGCGAGTCTTAATAGGGCGTTTAGTCGCTGGGTATAGACCCGAAACCGGGCGATCTATCCATGGGCAGGTTGAAGGTTAGGTAACACTGACTGGAGGACCGAACCGACTACCGTTGAAAAGTTAGCGGATGACCTGTGGATCGGAGTGAAAGGCTAATCAAGCTCGGAGATAGCTGGTTCTCCTCGAAAGCTATTTAGGTAGCGCCTCATGTATCACTGTAGGGGGTAGAGCACTGTTTCGGCTAGGGGGTCATCCCGACTTACCAAACCGATGCAAACTCCGAATACCTACAAGTGCCGAGCATGGGAGACACACGGCGGGTGCTAACGTCCGTCGTGAAAAGGGAAACAACCCAGACCGTCAGCTAAGGTCCCAAAGTCATGGTTAAGTGGGAAACGATGTGGGAAGGCTTAGACAGCTAGGAGGTTGGCTTAGAAGCAGCCACCCTTTAAAGAAAGCGTAATAGCTCACTAGTCGAGTCGGCCTGCGCGGAAGATGTAACGGGGCTCAAACCATGCACCGAAGCTACGGGTATCATCTTACGATGATGCGGTAGAGGAGCGTTCTGTAAGCCTGTGAAGGTGAGTTGAGAAGCTTGCTGGAGGTATCAGAAGTGCGAATGCTGACATGAGTAACGACAATGCGAGTGAAAAACTCGCACGCCGAAAGACCAAGGTTTCCTGCGCAACGTTAATCGACGCAGGGTTAGTCGGTCCCTAAGGCGAGGCTGAAAAGCGTAGTCGATGGAAAACAGGTTAATATTCCTGTACTTCCAGTTATTGCGATGGAGGGACGGAGAAGGTTAGGCCAGCCTGGCGTTGGTTGTCCAGGTTTAAGGTGGTAGGCTGAAATCTTAGGCAAATCCGGGATTTCAAGGCCGAGAGCTGATGACGAGTTGCCTTTAGGCGACGAAGTGGTTGATACCATGCTTCCAAGAAAAGCTCCTAAGCTTCAGATAACTGGGAACCGTACCCCAAACCGACACAGGTGGTTAGGTAGAGAATACCAAGGCGCTTGAGAGAACTCGGGTGAAGGAACTAGGCAAAATGGCACCGTAACTTCGGGAGAAGGTGCGCCGGCGAGGGTGAAGGACTTGCTCCGTAAGCCCATGCCGGTCGAAGATACCAGGCCGCTGCGACTGTTTATTAAAAACACAGCACTCTGCAAACACGAAAGTGGACGTATAGGGTGTGACGCCTGCCCGGTGCCGGAAGGTTAATTGATGGGGTTAGCGCAAGCGAAGCTCTTGATCGAAGCCCCGGTAAACGGCGGCCGTAACTATAACGGTCCTAAGGTAGCGAAATTCCTTGTCGGGTAAGTTCCGACCTGCACGAATGGCGTAACGATGGCGGCGCTGTCTCCACCCGAGACTCAGTGAAATTGAAATCGCTGTGAAGATGCAGTGTATCCGCGGCTAGACGGAAAGACCCCGTGAACCTTTACTATAGCTTTGCACTGGACTTTGAATTTGCTTGTGTAGGATAGGTGGGAGGCTTTGAAGTGGGGACGCCAGTTCTCATGGAGCCATCCTTGAAATACCACCCTGGCAACTTTGAGGTTCTAACTCAGGTCCGTCATCCGGATCGAGGACAGTGTATGGTGGGTAGTTTGACTGGGGCGGTCTCCTCCCAAAGAGTAACGGAGGAGTACGAAGGTGCGCTCAGACCGGTCGGAAATCGGTCGTAGAGTATAAAGGCAAAAGCGCGCTTGACTGCGAGACAAACACGTCGAGCAGGTACGAAAGTAGGTCTTAGTGATCCGGTGGTTCTGTATGGAAGGGCCATCGCTCAACGGATAAAAGGTACTCCGGGGATAACAGGCTGATACCGCCCAAGAGTTCATATCGACGGCGGTGTTTGGCACCTCGATGTCGGCTCATCACATCCTGGGGCTGAAGCCGGTCCCAAGGGTATGGCTGTTCGCCATTTAAAGTGGTACGCGAGCTGGGTTTAGAACGTCGTGAGACAGTTCGGTCCCTATCTGCCGTGGACGTTTGAGATTTGAGAGGGGCTGCTCCTAGTACGAGAGGACCGGAGTGGACGAACCTCTGGTGTTCCGGTTGTCACGCCAGTGGCATTGCCGGGTAGCTATGTTCGGAAGAGATAACCGCTGAAAGCATCTAAGCGGGAAACTTGCCTCAAGATGAGATCTCACTGGGATCTTGAATCCCCTAAAGGGCCGTCGAAGACTACGACGTTGATAGGTTGGGTGTGTAAGCGCTGTGAGGCGTTGAGCTAACCAATACTAATTGCCCGTGAGGCTTGACCATATAACACCCAAGCAATTTGCTGACGCAGATTGCGGTGGTGAAGACGAAAGACCCGAAAATTCGTAAGACCACAAATATCGCATATCCGGATTCGCTGGGCTGTCCATCTGGACATTCTGGCAACAGAATTTCTTGACGACCATAGAGCATTGGAACCACCTGATCCCATCCCGAACTCAGTAGTGAAACGATGCATCGCCGATGGTAGTGTGGGGTTTCCCCATGTGAGAGTAGGTCATCGTCAAGATTCATTTCGCAAAACCCCTATCTGCGCATGCAGGTAGGGGTTTTGTCTTTAAGTAGGAACTACACAGATTCGCAGGCACGTCCTAGGGACGGGCCAGCACACAGAATTTCTTGACGACCATAGAGCATTGGAACCACCTGATCCCATCCCGAACTCAGCAGTGAAACGATGCATCGCCGATGGTAGTGTGGGGTTTCCCCATGTGAGAGTAGGTCATCGTCAAGATTCAAACCCAAAGCCCCTGTCTGCGATGCAGACAGGGGCTTTGTCTTTTCCGGGTTTCAATATCGGTTAGAACTGATAGCTGACCGTGGCGCTCACATTGCGCTCTTCACCCATGTAGCAGTAGTTCAGGCTGGCACATGAGGTAATGTAGCTTTCATTGGTAAGGTTGTTGGCGTTCAAGCGCACATCCACACCCGTCAGGCCGACCTTGCCCAGGTCATAGCCGATCGAGGCGTCGAACAGGGTGTAGGAAGGCACCTTCATGCTGTTTTCCGCATCGACCCAGCTGTACCCCACATATCGCACCCCACCGCCCAGCCGCAGGCCATCCAGTGCCCCCTGGCGGAAGTTATAGTCGGCCCACAGCGAGAGCATCTGTTTCGGCGCCTGAGTCGGCGAATTACCCTTGTTGTCCAAGTTGCCCGACACAAGGCTCGGCATTGACTTCGAATACTCGATATCGGTGAAGGTATAGCCACCCAGCAGTTTGAGGCTGTCGGTCAGTTGCACATGGGCCTCCAGCTCCAGCCCTTGCGAGCGGACTTCACCGACAGGGCGGTAGAAGTCTTCGTCAGGCTGTTTAGACGCCAAATTCTCCTGCTCGATGCGGAACACCGATGCGGTGAACAGGTTGTCGCTCCCTGGTGGCTGATATTTGATGCCGGCTTCCCACTGAGTGCCCTCCGTCGGTGCTAGCGGCCGGCCTTGCTGGTCGGACACGGTGTTCGGGTTGAACGACTCCGAGTAGCTGATGTAGGGCGCAATGCCGTTCTCGAACAGGTAGAGCACTCCAGCCCGGGAGGTGAACCTGGAGCGTTGATCACTGACCTTGCTGTCGCTGTCACGGTTCTCTTCGGACACCTTCACCCAGTCCTGGCGCAGTCCCAAGGAAAAGCGCCACTGGTCCAGCTCCACCAGATCCTGCAGGTACACACCCGTTTGTTGCAAACGCCGCTGGTAGCGGTTCTCGCTCAGTACCTGAAGGTTGCCATTGCCGTACTGCGGATTGCCAGCATCCAGCGGGTCGACGGTGCCATAACGCCATGTCACGTCGGCTTTGCGCCGCTGGTAGTCAGCCCCCAAGAGCAGGGTGTGCTTGGCGGCCCCAGTAAAAAACTCTGCCTGCAGCATGTTATCAATGATGTATGAATGCAGACGCTCGTCGCCGCCGGTATAGGCGCGGTTTAGCATGTTGCTGTCAACATCTGCCCAGCCGGCGGCGTACACCTGGTCCATCGACACGTCGGAATCCTGATAACGGAAGTTCTGCCGCGCGGTGAAAACATCATTGAAGCGGTGCTCAAACTGGTAACTGAAGGATTGCTGCGTGCGCTCGTAGTTGTCGATGCTCGGCTCGCCTTCGAAGAAATGGTCTGACAGGCGAAAACCGTTGCGTTTGTGCAGCATGCCGTCTGCAGGGTTGCCGCCGTGGTACCCACCGTTAGGGTCGTGCTGCAAATAGGCCTGCAGCGTGAGTGAGGTGTCTTCGGTGAAGTCGACACTGATAGCAGGGGCGATGGCGTAACGTTCTTCCTTGTTGTGGTCGAACTGAGTGTCGGAAGCATCCGCCAAACCCGTCAGGCGATACGCAATGCGTTTGTCGTCATTCACAGGCCCACTGAAGTCGAAGCCCACGCCACGCTGGCCCTGAGTACCTACCGTGGCCTGAACCTGATGGTAAGGGGCAAAGAGTGGCTTCTTGGTGGTCAGGGCTACCAGGCCACCCGGCGAGCTTCGCCCGTACAGTACCGAGGACGGTCCCTTGAGAATGTCGATGCGCTCAAGGAAGTATGGGTCTACCTGCATTGTGCTGTAGGTGCCGTTGTCTCCCATTGACTTGAGCCCATCGACGTAGATGTTGTCCACCGAACCGTCGTTGAAGCCGCGCATGGCTACATAGTCATAGCGATGAGTGGCACCGTACGGGTTGGTCAGTACTCCAGGCGTGTAGCGCATGGCTTGGGCAACGGTCTGAGAGCCCTGATCATCCATTTGCTGGCGAGTAACCACCGAGACCGATTGGGATGTCTCCACCAAGGGCATGCTGGTCTTGGTCGCCACCTGGCTGTGCGTGGCGTTGTAACCCTCCATGCTGCCCAGTGCGTTGCCGAGGGAGAAACTACGGATGTCGGTGTCTGGCAATGCCAGGGCAGCGTTCTGACGCTGTGCCTGCAGCACATAGTTACGTCCCCCCTGGCTGACGGCTTCCAGTCCGCTGCCATTTAGCAACTGGCGCAGCGCCTGATCGGCTGTGTACTGCCCCTGCAGTCCGTTGGAATGCAGGCCATCGGTCAGCTGAGGCGTGCTCGATAGGGTGATCCCGGCCTGGCGAGCGATTGTGTTGAGCACGTCGGTCAGTTGGCCAGCTGGTATTGCATAGTGTTGGCTCACTTCGGCTGTGTCGGCCGCAACGGAAAGTTGCGGAACAGTTGCCAGGCCCAGGGCGGTACCAAACAGAACAGCCCGGATGGCATGGCGCAAGTGAGCTGATTGCAGGACTGGACGAAAATCATTCGGGCTGAAAGTGTGGGTTAACACCGGGTTGGTAGACATGAAGGGTCCGTTAAAGTGTCGAGGGCAGAAAGTGTTGCTTACTGTCCTAGCCGGACCTGGATTCAAAACCCGCCAGAAATCGATAACGCCTTATCAGGTGATGCTCTCTACATGCACCCACCAGCGTGTACGTCGACGAAGTCGTACGGGCAACGTCTGCGGTAGCAGCCGAAGCAGTTGCTCCGGGTCTTCGAGGCGGAACACCCCCGACAGGCGCAGGTCGGCAATATCATTGCTGCAGCCCAGGTAACCATGGCGATAGCGGCTGACCTGCGCGAGGAAGTTGGAGAGGCGCATGTCCTGAGTGACGATCAACCCTTCAGTCCAGGCCATCGCATCCATGTCCATGTGCGCGAGCCGGTGCGCACCTTGAGCATCCAGGCGCCAGTTCTGGCCACCTTCGATCCACTGAAGTTGGCCAGCACCAGGCCGGTGTATCGCCACTTTGCCGTGGCTGACGCTGACACGTGTGTAGTCGCTATCCTGATAGGCCACAAAGCGTCCTTCGAAGCCTTCAAGCAGCGCGTCGCGGGTTTGTACCAGCAGGGGATTCCGGGGGTTGCAGTTGATCATCAATTCCCCATGCTTCAGGCGGACCAGGCGCTGTTGATCATGGAAGGCCAGGTCCACGGCACTGCAGGTATTGAGTTGCATCAGTGAGCCATCGGGCAGGGTGAAGACGCGTCGCTCGCCCGTGCCGGTGGCATAGTCTGACGTCCAGGCACTCACAGTATCGAGGTCTTTGGCCAGCCAGCTCGCTGATCCTGCCATGACAACGCCGCCAAGCAGCTTCAGCGCCTGTCGACGGCGCAGGCGCTGCTGGCTGGTTTCCAGTGTCTGCAATGCCAGCCCGGCACCCGGGATAGCGCGCAGGTCGAGGTCCTTATGAAGGTGAACCATACGCTGCCAGGCCTGTTCGTTTTCGTGGTGGCTGCTGCGCCATTGCGCGCACTGTTGTTGCAGAGCTGGATCGTGCCCGCTCTCACGTAGCCGCAGCATCCACTGAATGGCCTGCCTGACCGTTTTTGGATCAGGGCGTGCGACGGTCATGGAATCAGCAGTCGTCTTCATAGCGCAGCACGTAGCAGTGATAGAGCGCATCGGCGATGTAGCGCTCAACGGTGCGCACGGAGATACCCATCTGTTCGGCGATGGCCTGATGCTTCAGCCCCTCGCATTGAGCCAGCAGGAATGCGCGACGTACCTTGGGTTTGAGGCCGTCGAGCATGCGTGCAATACGTTCAAGCAATTCCAGCAGCAGCTCGCGGGTCTCGACTGAGGGGACCAGTGCTTCCGGCACATGGGCCAAAGCCTCCAGGTAGGCCCTGTGCAGTTCCTCGCGGCGCCAATGATCGATCACCAACCCACGCGCTACCGTGCGCAGGAAGGCCCTGGGAGCATTCAGCTGCAATTGTTCACGACGCTGTAGCAAGCGGACGAAGGTATCCTGGGCGAGGTCAGCCGCATCGGCTGCGTTGCCGAGCTTGCTACGCAGCCAGGTATGCAACCAGCCGTGGTGGTCACTGTAGAGCGTTTGCACGGAATCGTTGCTGGGCATGGAGGAGGGCGCCGGCATCAATGGACGTTAATGATAATTAGTCTCATTGTTGGCGGAGCAAGATTAATTTGCAACCCATCAATTAACGCGTAAAGCCGGTAATGGGCTAACGCCCCAATTGCGTATCCAGGTAATTACGGATCACCCGCGCCCCGCCATTGAGGTGCCGTTCCAGCACCGCTACCGCTTCGTCCACCAGCTTGTCGCTGGCTGCATCTACCAGTGCGTTGTGATCGTCCTGAGTGAGCTTGCCCAGGCCCATGGACGAAAGATGGAAGCGCAGGAAGCGTTCTTCCTCGTTCAGTTCGTTCTCGATAAGGCGCAGTAGTTTCTTGTTCGGCGCCTTGCTGTACAGCGCCATGTGGAGCAGGCGGTTGAGGCGGCCAATTTCGGTGTGGCTGGTCTCGTTCTCCAGTTGCTGGATATACCCGCGGGCGCTGGCGATGTCGCTGGCATCAAGCAGCGGGATAGACTGGCGCAGCGCCTCGCTCTCGAGCAATACGCGAAGGGCATAGGTGTCCACTGCATCCTCGCCGATCAGCGGTGCAACGACGGCGCCCTTGTGCATCTCCACTTTCAACAGGGATTGCGCTTCGAGCTGGCGCAGGGCCTCGCGCACGGGCATGCGACTGACGCCGTACAAGGTGGCGAGCTCTTGTTGGCGAACTGCAGTACCAGGCGGCAAGCGACCATCGAGAATGGCGCTGCGCAGGCGTTCTTCGATCACGCCACGGGCCTGATGCGGCAACAACTGCTCGCTGGCCAGCACATTGCTCAATTTGATTTTCTTGGCCACGCGACGCCTGCCTCAACGATGACTATATTGGATCCAATTAAACTAGTAACAGCTTGTGAGTGTGTCAAACCTGCACCCACACTGGTACGGGCGCCCCAAAAGCGCGGCTATGGTGGAGGAAGTCGCACGTCAAAGGAAGCTGCCTATAGAAAGATGTAAGCAGAAAGTATAGGCGGGCTGACAGCCGGGTGCGTGATTGCAGGGTGCCATTGTCTTTTGCGGTGGCAAGCCCCACCATCGCTGCTTTCGACTGGTCTGAACAGGGCTTCGCAGTGGCGATATCCTGGTTGCTCAAAACCGTAGTGCGATATGTCGGCTTTGCCGCGCTGCTGGGCAGTCTTCTGCTGGGCGGCTTGCACGCGGATTGGGATTTCTCCCAGATCAGCCGCAAGTCGCAGGCTCTGTACGGCCCACTAGGTGCCGGGCAGGGTCGCATCGATGCTTGGCAGAGCCTGATGGCCACGCAGAAGCAGGGTACTGAGCTTGAACGGTTGCAAGTGGTCAACCGCTTCTTCAACCAGCAATTGCGTTATGTCGAGGATATCGATCTGTGGCATGAGGTCGACTACTGGGCCACACCTGTGCAGGCACTGATCAAAGGTGCAGGGGACTGCGAGGATTACGCCATCGCCAAATATTTCAGTCTACGGCGCATGGGAATCCCCAGCGAGAAACTGCGCATCACCTACGTCAAGGCGCTGCGGCAGAACCGGGCACACATGGTCCTGACCTATTATTCAAGCCCACAGGCCCAACCTTTGGTGCTGGACAGTCTGATGGATGCCATAAAGCCGGCAAGCCAGCGTACCGACCTGCTGCCGGTGTACGCCTTCAATGGCGAGGGGTTGTGGCTGACGGGCGCGGCAGGGAACAAGAAGGTTGGTGATACCAAGCGGCTGTCACGCTGGCAGGATTTGTTGAAGAAAATGCAGGCCGAAGGGTTCCCGGCCGAGCCGGTTTACTGAAGGAGCACAGATGTCACTGTTCAAACAATTGCTGTTGGCCATTTGCCTGTTCCTGGTGGTCGCCTTCAGTGGCAGTTTCATGGTCAGCCTGGAAAGCTCGCGCAGCCAGTACGTCAACCAGCTGCGCTCGCACGCCCAGGATGCGGCCACCGCGCTGGCGCTTTCGCTGACGCCGAATATCGACGACCCAGCGATGGTCGAGCTGATGGTCAGCTCGATTTTCGACAGTGGTTACTATGCAAGCATCAAGGTCGTCGACCTGGGTTCCAACGCCGTGCTGGTGGAGCGTCACGCCGAGCCAGACCCTGGCGGTGTGCCGCTTTGGTTCGTGCGCCTGATCGGCCTTGAGGCCGCCGGCGGCGATGCAATCGTCAGTCGTGGCTGGCAGCAGGCCGCGCGCGTTGAAGTGATCAGCCACCCGATGTTCGCCATTGCCAAGCTTTGGCAAAGCGCCTTGGGCAGCCTGGGTTGGTTGCTGTTGTGCGGTGCGGCCAGTGCCGTGCTCGGTGCTTTGCTGTTGCGCCGCCAGTTGAGGCCGCTGGACTACATGGTCGAGCAATCCCACGCTATTGCCCGCCGCGAATTCCTCAGCCTGCCAGAGTTGCCACGCACGCCGGAGCTACGCCGCGTAGTGCAAGCGATGAACCAGATGGTCGAGAAACTCAAAGCCCTGTTCACCGAGCAGGCCGAGCGCAGTGAGCGGCTACGTGCGGAGTCCTACCAGGACAGCCTGACCGGGCTGTCGAACCGCCGCTATTTTGAAATGCAGCTGAACAATCGGGTAAGCAACCTGGAAGACGCGCGCGCCGGCTACCTGCTGTTGCTGCGGGTTCAGGGCCTGGCTGGCCTGAACGCCCGCCTTGGCGGCCAGCGTACCGACCAGTTGTTGCAAGCGGTAGGTGAACAGCTGCGTCGTACTTGTGCCAGCTACCCGGAAACCAACGACCTCATTTCCCGCAGCCGCGGCGGCGAGTTTGCAGTGCTGGCACCGGGCATGGTGCATGAGGAGGCAGTACACCTTGCCCAGGCTCTGGAGGCAACGTTGCAGAGCCTGCACGAAACGGGGGCCAGTGATATCGACCCGGTGGCTTGTATAGGCCTGGCACCATTCAGCCCTGGTGATTCACCCCAGGCATTGCTGAAGCTGGCCGACGAGGCTCTGGCCCGCGCTGAGAATCAGCCAACGCCGGGCTGGGTATGCCTTGAGCAAGGTGTTGCTGCGGTTGCTGCAGATAGCCAGCATGCCTGGCACGAACGGCTCGACCAGGCGTTCATCAATGGGCATTTCGAGTTGTTCTTCCAGCCAGTGATAGAGTGCGCTTCCTCGCAACGGGTACTGCACCACAAAGTTATTTCGCGTTTGCGCGATGGCCAGGGCGAGGCCTTGCCGGCGGGCCGCTTCCTGCCTTGGCTGGAGCGCTTCGGCTGGATGCCGCGGCTGGATGTGCTGGTGCTGGAGAAAGTGTTGGCGCACCTGCGAGGGCATGACCAGGTGCTGGCGTTGAACCTGTCCGCCGCCACCCTGGCCGACCCCAAGGCCCTTCAGCGCGTTTTCGAGCTGCTGGGCCAGAATGCGGCGCTCGGTCCGCGGCTGGTTTTTGAAATTGGCGAGGAGCAGTTGCCTGAGCAGGCCGCGTTGGAGCAACTCACCCGGCGCCTGCATGGGCTTGGCTTCGGGTTGGCTTTGCAACGCTTCGGTGGGCGCTTCAGCATGATTGGCAACCTGGCGCATTTGGGCCTGGCGTACCTGAAGATTGACGGCAGTTACATCCGCAACATCGATCATGAGCAGCACAAGCGGCTGTTCATCGAAGCGATCCAGCGTGCGGCGCATAGCATCGACCTGCCGCTGATTGCCGAGCGAGTCGAGACGGAAGGAGAGCGGTTGGTGTTGCTGGAGATGGGAGTAGGCGGGATTCAGGGGAAACTGGTGGGTGAGCCTGCGCCTTGGCGCTGAATGGCCTCCCGCGTGCCGCTGTAGGCGTGGGCTAGAGCCGCAAAAGGGCCGCGTAGCGGCCCCCAGGTTCACGTAGCGATTTGCAGGGCTGCTTGTACAGCCTTGTCGCGACATGAGGCCGCTCCTAAAGCAATGGCGAAACCTGCAGGTTGGCTATCACCGCTCCCGCAGCGCTTCCGAACGCGCTTTCATGATCGGCTTGAGCAGGTAGCTCATGATGGTTTTCTTGCCTGTCATGATGTCCACCGTCGCCACCATCCCCGGAATGATCAGCAGTGGCTTCTCGTCAGTCCCCAGGTGGCTGCGATCAGTGCGCAGCTTGATCAGGTAATACGTAGTCTTCTTGTCTTCATCGGTAATGGTGTCGGCGCCAATCTGCTCCAGCTTGGCCTTTAGCCCACCGTAGATGGTGTAGTCATACGCGGTGAACTTGACCGTCGCTTCCTGGCCAGGGTGCAGGAAGGCGATGTCTTTGGGCAAAATCTTCGCCTCGATGACCAGCGTGTCGTCCAGTGGCACGACTTCGAGGATATCGCTGCCTGGCTGGATTACCCCGCCAATGGTGTTCACCAGCAGTTGCTTGACGATACCGCGTACGGGCGAAGTGACCAGTGTGCGGTGCACCCGGTCGTCCAGCGCCTTGCTGGTGGCGGTAGCCTTGTTCAGTTCGGTGCGTGCCTCGTTCAGCTGGGTCAGCGCTTCGCTTCGGAACTTGCCACGCGTTTCTTCGATCTTGCTTTGCACCTCGCGGATCGCCGCCTCTGCGCGCGGGATCGCCAGCGCAGTGGAGTCCAGCTGACCGCGGTTTTCCACTTCAGCACGGCGCAGGCGCAGCACTTCAACCTGGGAAATCGCGCCGGTTGCCACCAGCGGTTCGGACATGCTGATTTCCTTGCGCAGCAGCTCAAGGCTGTTGGCGTACTGGGTGCGTTTGGAGCTGTATTCGCGCAGCTCCTGCTGGCGTTGGACCAACTGCTGCTGCAGGCCGCCAATTTCGTCCTGCAGTTGCTGGCGCCGGCTCTGGTACAGCGACTCTTCACTGGCCGCCTGGTTTGGCGCGGCTTTACGCAGCTTTTCGTCGATAATCAGCGGGCGGTCCTCTACCTCGGCACTCAAACGTTCGACTCGCAGGGCCATGGCCAGGCGGTCAGCCTCGGTTTCACCAACGTTGGAGGCGAAGCGGGTTTCATCCAGGCGCAGCAATGGCTGGCCCACTTCGACGATCTGCCCCTCCTTGGCGAAGATTTCGGCGACGATGCCGCCCTCCAGGTTCTGGATCTTCTGCACCTTGGAAGACGGAATGGCCTTGCCTTCACCCCGCGTAACTTCGTCGATGGGCGCAACGCTGGCCCATACAATTAAGAACACGAAGAACAGGATCACGCCCCAGATGGTCAGCCGCACCACCCGCGGTGCATCTTCGATCAGGGCTTTGTTTACCTCGGGCAGCGGCTGGCCGCCAAGCGAGTCGCTGCCTTTGAAATAGCGCCGCAGGCCGTCCTTGAACTGCCCCATATCCAGCTTATGCAACACTGATCTGCCCCTTCTTCAGTGCATCCATGACCGCGGCTTTCGGGCCGTCGGCGACAATCTGCCCGCGATCGATCACGATCAGCCGGTCTACCAGTGACAGCAACGAGGCACGGTGCGTGACCAGCAGTACCGTCTTGCCCTCCACCACCGCTTGCAGGCGCTGCTTGAGGCGTTCTTCACCGGTGTTGTCCATGGCGCTGGTCGGCTCGTCCAGCAGCAGGATCTGCGGGTTGAGCAGCAGCGCACGGCCCAAGGCGACGTTCTGCCGCTGGCCGCCGGACAGGTTCTGCCCGCGTTCACCCACTTGCAGCTCGTAGCCGTCGGGGTGCAGCCGGGCGAATTCATGTACGCCCGCCAGTTCAGCGGCCTGCAGGATCAATTCGTCCTCGATGTAGCGGGCGCCGCTGACCAGGTTGTCACGCAAGGTGCCGGCCAGCAGCTGGATATCCTGGGGGACGTAGCCGATGTTGTGGCGCAGTTCGCTGACATCGATCTGGCGAATGTCGACGCCATCGACCAGCAGCGAGCCACCATCGGCCTCGTACAGGCCGACAATGAGCTTGGCCAGCGAGCTCTTGCCGGAGCCGCTGCGGCCGATGATACCGACCTTCTCGCCAGGGCGGATGGTCAGGTTGATATTCTTCAGGGCCAGGTTCTGCTGGTTCGGATAAGTGAAGTCGACCCCGCGGAACTCGACGCTGCCCTGCAGCACCTTGCGGCTCAGTGGGCGCTCTTCGAAGTTGCGCTCTTGCGGCAGATCCATCATGTGGTCGGTGGAGACCATGGTCACCTTGGCTTGCTGGTAGCGGGCCAGCAGGCCGTTGAGCTGGCCCAACGGGCCGAGGGCGCGGCCGCTGAGCATGTAGCAAGCCACCAGGCCGCCCATGCTGAGGTTGCCATCAATGATCAGGTACACGCCGACGCAGATCATTGCCACGCCTGCCAGTTGCTGGATCAGCAGGGTGATGTTCATCGCCAGGCTCGACAGCACCTTCACCCGCAGCTCCAGGCGGCTTAGGGTGCCGAGCGTCTGTTCCCACATGTACTGGCGTTCGCTCTCGGCGTTGTTGACCTTTACCGCATCCAGGCCGGCGAGGGTTTCGATCAGGCTGGACTGGCGCTCTGATGCCAAAGCCATGGTCCGCTCCATGGTCGCCATCAGTGGCCGCTGCAGGGCGTAGCCGATGCCCAGAGCCAGCGGGAAGGCGATGATCGGTATCCACACCAGGTGCCCGCCAATGATGGCGATGACGATCAAAATCAGTATGGTAAAGGGCAGGTCGATCAGGCTGGTCAGGGTCAGCGAGGCGAGGAAGTCGCGCAGGCCCTGGAACTCGTGAATGTTCTGGGCAAAGCTGCCGACCCGCGCCGGCCGGTACTTCATCGACATGCCGACGATACGTTCAAACAGCGTTGCCGAGATGATCAGGTCGGTCTTCTTGCCTGCCAGGTCCAGGCACAGGCCGCGAAGGCCTTTGAGGATCAGGTCGAAGATATACGCGCCGGCGATACCGATGGCCAATACCCAGAGCGTCGAGGTGGCCTGGTTTGGCACCACCCGGTCATACACGTTCATCACGAACAGCGGCGCGGCCAAGGCGATCAGGTTGATCACCAGGCTGGCGGCGATGGCGTCGATATACAACCACTTGCTGCGCAGCAGGGTGTCGCGGAACCACGACTTCGCTCGTGGGATGAGGTTGCCGTGGTTGACATCGAACTTGTGCTGCGGCTGCGCGAAGAACACGCGGCCGCTGTAGTCGCTTAGCAGTGCTTCGCGGCTGACGTGCACCTCGCCACCGTCGCTCTCGCTGAGTAGCAGGCGCGCGGTGTCATCGTTCTCCCAGCCGAGCAGGACGGCGCTGCGGCCCTCCTTGAGCAGCAGCATGGCCGGCATGGCGATACTTGGGATCTGCTCCAGCTTTCGCTGAAGCAGGCGCCCCTGCAGGCCTGCCCGGGCTGCAGCGCGGGGCAGCAGTTCAGGGCTCAGGCGCTGGGCGGGTAGCGGTAGGCCTGTTGTCAGCATGACCCGGCTGGCGGGCTTCTGGTGCAGGACACACAGGCTCAGCAGACTATCCAGCAGGGGATCGTCATGCTGACTGCGTGGATCGTGGCTGAGTTGAACTCGACTGACTTCGGATTCCACGCGGCGCTCTCTTCATCCTTGTGGTGGGTGGGGTGGGTGTGCCGTCGTTAAGGTCAGGCCGGCTCACCCTGGCATTCTTTGGTGCTGCGAAGCTGTGCTGATAAGGGTTATCACGCCCTGGTGCTGGAGCAGCTGGCCAATGTTCGCCTTGAATCGGTGTTGAGTAAACAATTCTACGTGCTTCATTTTCACCAGACTTAGCGGGGCAATGATTGTTTCATTTTTGATCCAGCCATCATCCAGCTTGTTGCAGCATAGCCTGCCACTCAGCCAAGGCATGCAAGGGCTTTGGGTTCCAGCTTAGTCACTGTCAGTAAACAGGCGCTGGTTTGTTGGCGCATATCTGTGGCTTGTTAGTCAGAATTCATCTATAGAGCGCGGATCCTTGCCTTCTTGCATTCAATATCCGCAAGCGATTTTCAATGATCGGGATACCATTATTCACGCACTCGTACGTCATCTCATTGATTTGCGACACATCGCTGCTTGTGACTCGCGCAGCGCTGAAAGCCTGGTGGGCCTCGGGTGAGCAAGCGCCCCGGCTCTGGCTGGCTATCGACCTCTGCCTGGCCGCATTCCGGCAAGGTTTGTGCTTATTTGGCAATCAGTGTCCGGGCGATTGACAGTAATCTGGATATTGACGCCAGTAACGCTGACATTGCCGAGTATGAGGGTCGCGCCGCATGATTTACGGCTGCTGAGGTGTATGAAAAAGTGCTACGACTGATGGCTTAACACCTTTTTGATGATGTAAGACATTTGTCCTCAGGAAACGCTTGGCTAAGGTACAAATATCAATGTGACATTACATTGCCGATTGTTTAGGATGGCATGTATAAGGTCAATAGTTTGGCAGTTAGGCAATTCCAAAAAGTTATAGACGGAATATTGACGTCAAAAACGTCAAGAGATCATCGACATAGTTCCGCCTGAAGTGGCTAGCAAGCGCCGCTCTGGCAGGGAAGTACCCCATCGGGTCACACGGAGAGTCCAATGAGCAGCGTTGTAGCCATCGTCAAAAGCATTGTCGGCCAGGTTATTGCGGTATCCCCAGAGGGCATCCGGCGTGTACTTATCGAAGGTGACCGCCTGTTGGCCGGTGAGGAAGTGCTCACCGGTCCGGGTGGCGCAGTTACTTTGGAGCTGGCTGATGGCCGACTGCTCGATCTTGGACGTGACAGCCAATGGAGCGCCGATGCGCCTGACAGTAGCACCGACCTGAGCCAGGCGGCAGCTCAGGCCGCGCCTTCGGTGGAAGAGCTGCAGCAGGCAATTGCTGCTGGTGTTGACCCGACTACTGAGCTTGAAGCTACCGCCGCTGGCCCGTCATCAGCGGGTGGTGGTGCGCTGGGCGGTGGCCACAGCTTCGTGATGCTCGAAGAGACGGCTGGCCGAGTTGACCCGACGGTTGGCTTCCCGACTGACGGGCTGGGCTTTGCGGGCGTACCCGATAACCAAGAAGTGGGCCTGCTGGACACTAACGGCAACAACCTGGTGACCACACCGACGGATACCGCCGTCGCTACTGAGCTGACGCTTGGCGCAACCCCTTCCATCAGTGAAGCGGGTGGCGTAATCGTTTATACCGCCACCGTTGGTCAGGCGCCGACCACCAACCTGGTAATTACTCTGTCCAACGGTGCCGTGATCGTCATTCCGGCTGGGCAGACCAGTGGTAGCGTCAACGTCGCAGTTCCGGCAAACGACACACCCTACATCGACGGTGGCCAGATTTCGGCCACCGTGACAGGTAGTACCGGTGGTGGCGGGCTGACGGTGACATTGCCGCAATCGCCAGCGGTTACCCAAGTGACCGATACAATCGACACTACAACCGCGACCCTGACCGCCTCGCCAAGTGTGACCGAAGGCGGCGTGATCACCTACACCGTGACCCTGAGCAACCCTGCCCAGACGCCGGTGACCGTGACCCTGTCCAACGGCCAGATCATCACCGTTGAAGCCGGCAAAACCCAGGGCAGCGTCGACTTCCAGACCCCGGCCAATGACGTCTACAACAACGGTTCGACCGTCAGCGTCACCATCGAGAACGCCACGGGCGGCAACTTCGAGCAACTGACCCCGAACCCGACGCCGGCTCAGACCACGATCAACGACTCGGTCGACATCACCACCGCGACCCTGACCGCCTCGCCAAGCGTGACCGAAGGCGGCGTGATCACCTACACCGTGACCCTGAGCAATCCTGCCCAGACGCCGGTGACCGTGACCCTGTCCAACGGCCAGGTCATCACCGTTGAAGCGGGCAAAACCCAGGGCAGCGTCGATTTCCAGACCCCGGCCAATGACGTCTACAACAACGGCTCGACCGTCAGCGTCACCATCGAGAGCGCCACTGGCGGCAACTTCGAACAGCTGACCCCGAATCCGACCCCGGCTCAGACCACGATCAACGACTCGGTCGACACCACCACCGCGACCCTAACGGCGAGCCCGTCGGTCACCGAAGGCGGCGTGATCACTTACACCGTGACCCTGAGCAACCCTGCCCAGACGCCGGTGACCGTGACCCTGTCCAACGGCCAAACGATTACCGTTGAAGCCGGCAAAACCCAGGGCAGCGTTGATTTCCAGACCCCGGCCAATGACGTCTACAACAACGGTTCGACCGTCAGCGTCACCATCGAGAACGCCACCGGCGGTAATTTCGAGCAACTGACCCCGAATCCGACCCCGGCTCAGACCACGATCAACGACTCGGTCGATGCCACCACCGCGACCCTGACCGCCTCGCCAAGCGTGACCGAAGGCGGCGTGATCACCTACACCGTGACCCTGAGCAATCCTGCCCAGACTCCGGTGACTGTGACCCTGTCCAACGGCCAAACCATCACCGTTGAGGCCGGCAAAACCCAGGGCAGCGTTGATTTCCAGACCCCGGCCAATGACGTCTACAACAACGGTTCGACCGTCAGCGTCACCATCGAGAACGCCACCGGCGGTAATTTCGAGCAACTGACCCCGAATCCGACCCCGGCTCAGACCACGATCAACGACTCGGTCGATGCCACCACCGCGACCCTGACCGCCTCGCCAAGCGTGACCGAAGGCGGCGTGATCACCTACACCGTGACCCTGAGCAATCCTGCCCAGACTCCGGTGACTGTGACCCTGTCCAACGGCCAAACCATCACCGTTGAGGCCGGCAAAACCCAGGGCAGCGTTGATTTCCAGACCCCGGCCAATGACGTCTACAACAACGGCTCGACCGTCAGCGTCACTATCGAGAACGCCACGGGCGGCAACTTCGAGCAACTGACCCCGAACCCGACGCCGGCTCAGACCACGATCAACGACTCGGTCGACACCACCACCGCGACCCTGACCGCCTCGCCAAGCGTGACCGAAGGCGGCGTGATCACCTACACCGTGACCCTGAGCAATCCTGCCCAGACTCCGGTGACTGTGACCCTGTCCAACGGCCAAACCATCACCGTTGAGGCCGGCAAAACCCAGGGCAGCGTTGATTTCCAGACCCCGGCCAATGACGTCTACAACAACGGCTCGACCGTCAGCGTCACTATCGAGAACGCCACGGGCGGCAACTTCGAGCAACTGACCCCGAACCCGACGCCGGCTCAGACCACGATCAACGACTCGGGTCGATGCCACCACCGCGACCCTGACCGCCTCGCCAAGCGTGACCGAAGGCGGCGTGATCACCTACACCGTGACCCTGAGCAATCCTGCCCAGACTCCGGTGACTGTGACCCTGTCCAACGGCCAAACCATCACCGTTGAGGCCGGCAAAACCCAGGGCAGCGTTGATTTCCAGACCCCGGCCAATGACGTCTACAACAACGGCTCGACTGTCAGCGTCACCATCGAGAGCGCCACGGGCGGTAATTTCGAGCAACTGACCCCGAATCCGACCCCGGCTCAGACCACGATCAACGACTCGGTCGATACCACCACCGCGACCCTGACCGCCTCGCCAAGCGTGACCGAAGGCGGCGTGATCACCTACACCGTGACCCTGAGCAATCCTGCCCAGACGCCGGTGACCGTGACCCTGTCCAACGGCCAAACCATCACCGTTGAGGCCGGCAAAACCCAGGGCAGCGTTGATTCCAGACCCCGGCCAATGACGTCTACAACAACGGCTCGACCGTCAGCGTCACCATCGAGAGCGCCACGGGCGGCAACTTCGAACAGCTGACTCCGAATCCGACCCCAGCCTCGACTGTCATCAATGACAGCATCGATACCGTCACCGTAAGTATTGTCAGCAATGGCAATGTGACCGAAGACCAGCAGCCTTCCTTTACTGTGAAAGTAAGCCAGGCGCTGGACCGTCCGTTGACCGTAACCCTGTCTAACGGCGACACCGTGACGATCGAAGCCGGTAAGACCGAAGTCGAGTACAAGACCTCGGTTCAGGGCGATGACGTCTATCTTGATGCAGGCTCCATCACGCTCAGTGTTACCGACGCTACAGTACCGGGTGCCACCTTCGAGAAGCTGGCCTTGGGTGGCCCGGCTACCGTTGAGATCTCGGACACTATAAGTGAAGTGGTGGCCAAACTGACCGCCACCCCTTCGGTGACCGAAGGCGGTGAGATCACTTACACCATCACGCTGACCAACAAAGACGGCCTGCCGATCAACAACCACTCGGAGCTGTACTTCAAGCTGACCGACGGCACCACTGTCGTCGTGGCAGCCAACAGCACCACGGGTTCGGCGACTGTAGCCGCCCCGGACAACGTCTATGTCGGCACTAACGCGCCGGTGGTCAATGCCATCGACGCTGTCAGCGGCGCAGATGCGTGGAAGTTCGAAAACCTGAACCTGGACAAGACCCCGGTCAGCACCGAGGTGACCGACGAGCCAGGCACCCCAGGCAGCGAAGGCGACATCGTCAAGGTCACCATCACGGCCGACCAGACTTCGGTAGCCGAGAACGTCAAGCCAACCTTCACCGTGCACGTCAACCAGCCGCTGGCTCACGACCTGGTCGTGACCCTGAGCAACAACGCTCAGGTCACCATCAAGGCCGGCGAAACCAGCGCACCGTACACTCACGACGCGCAGGGCGATGACGTCTATCAGGATGCGGGCCAGATCAGCCTGGGCATCAACTCGGCGGTGGACGCCACTGGTGCTGCGTTCGAGAACCTCGAGTTGGGCGGTGCCGCGAAAGTGGATGTCACTGACACCCTCGACGAAGTGGTGGCCAAGCTGACCGCGACCCCTTCGGTCACCGAAGGCGGTGAGATCACCTACACCATCACCCTGACCAACAAAGACGGCCTGCCGATCAACAACCACTCGGAGCTGTACTTCAAGCTGACCGACGGCACCACTGTCGTCGTGGCAGCCAACAGCACCACCGGTTCGGCGACTGTAGCAGCACCAGACAACGTCTATGTCGGCACCAACGCGCCGGTGGTCAATGCCATCGACGCGGTCAGCGGCGCAGATGCATGGAAGTTCGAAAACCTGAACCTGGACAAGACCCCGGTCAGCACCGAGGTGACCGACGAGCCAGGCACCCCAGGCAACGAAGGCGACATCGTCAAAGTCACTATTACTGCTGACCAGACTTCGGTGGCCGAGAACGTCAAACCGACGTTCACCGTGCACATCAACACCGCCCTGGCTCACGACCTGGTCGTGACCCTGAGCAACAACGCTCAGGTCACCATCAAGGCTGGCGAAACCAGCGCGCCGTACACCCACGACGCGCAAGGCGATGACGTCTATCAGGATGCGGGCCAGATCAGCCTGGGCATCAACTCGGCGGTGGACGCCACTGGTGCTGCGTTCGAGAACCTGCAACTGGGCGGCAACGCTTCGGTTCAAGTCACCGACACCCTCGACGAAGTGGTGGCCAAACTGACCGCCACCCCGTCGGTCACCGAGGGCGGCGAGATCACTTATACGATCACCCTGACCAACAAAGACGGTCTGCCGATCAACAACCACTCGGAGCTGTACTTCAAGCTGACCGACGGCACCACTGTCGTTGTGGCAGCGAACAGCACGACCGGTTCGGCGACTGTAGCTGCACCAGACAACGTCTATGTCGGCACCAACCAGCCGGTGGTCAATGCCATCGACGCCGTCAGCGGCGCAGATGCGTGGAAGTTCGAAAACCTGAATCTGGACAAGACCCCGGTCAGCACCGAGGTCACCGACGAGCCAGGCAACGAAGGCGATATCGTCAAGGTCACCATCACGGCCGACCAGACTTCGGTGGCCGAGAACGTCAAACCGACCTTCACTGTGCACGTCAACCAGCCGCTGGCCCACGACCTGGTCGTGACCCTGAGCAACAACGCTCAGGTCACCATCAAGGCCGGCGAAACCAGCGCACCGTACACCCACGACGCGCAAGGCGATGACGTCTACCAGGACGCTGGCCAGATCAGCCTGGGCATCAACTCGGCAGTAGACGCCACTGGCGCTGCGTTCGAGAACCTCGAGTTGGGCGGTGCCGCGAAAGTGGATGTCACTGACACCCTCGACGAAGTGGTGGCCAAGCTGACCGCGACCCCTTCGGTCACCGAAGGCGGTGAGATCACCTACACCATCACCCTGACCAACAAAGACGGCCTGCCGATCAACAACCACTCGGAGCTGTACTTCAAGCTGACCGACGGCACCACCGTCGTCGTGGCAGCCAACAGCACCACCGGTTCGGCCACTGTAGCCGCCCCGGACAACGTCTATGTCGGCACTAACGCGCCGGTGGTCAATGCCATCGACGCGGTCAGCGGCGCAGATGCGTGGAAGTTCGAAAACCTGAATCTGGACAAGACCCCGGTCAGCACCGAGGTGACCGACGAGCCAGGTACGCCAGGCAACGAAGGCGATATCGTCAAAGTCACCATCACGGCTGACCAGACTTCGGTGGCCGAGAACGTCAAACCGACGTTCACCGTGCACATCAACACCGCCCTGGCTCACGACCTGGTCGTGACCCTGAGCAACAACGCTCAGGTCACCATCAAGGCCGGCGAAACCAGCGCACCGTACACCCACGACGCGCAGGGCGATGACGTCTATCAGGATGCGGGCCAGATCAGCCTGGGCATCAACTCGGCGGTGGACGCCACTGGTGCTGCGTTCGAAAACCTGGAATTGGGCGGCAACGCTTCGGTTCAAGTGACCGACACCCTCGACGAAGTGGTGGCCAAACTTACCGCCACCCCTTCGGTGACCGAAGGCGGTGAGATCACCTACACCATCACGCTGACCAACAAAGATGGTCTGCCGATCAACAACCACTCGGAGCTGTACTTCAAGCTGACCGACGGCACCACTGTCGTCGTGGCAGCGAACAGCACCACCGGTTCGGCGACTGTAGCAGCACCAGACAACGTCTATGTCGGCACCAACGCGCCGGTGGTCAATGCCATCGACGCGGTCAGCGGCGCAGATGCATGGAAGTTCGAAAACCTGAACCTGGACAAGACCCCGGTCAGCACCGAGGTGACCGACGAGCCAGGCACCCCAGGCAACGAAGGCGACATCGTCAAGGTCACCATCACGGCCGACCAGACTTCGGTAGCCGAGAACGTCAAGCCAACCTTCACTGTGCACGTCAACCAGCCGCTGGCCCACGACCTGGTCGTGACCCTGAGCAACAATGCCCAGGTCACCATCAAGGCCGGTGAGACCAGCGCGCCGTACACCCACGACGCGCAAGGCGATGACGTCTACCAGGACGCTGGCCAGATCAGTCTGGGCATCACGTCCGCTGTGGATGTAGACGGTCACACCTTCGAGAACCTGGAACTGGGCGGTGCTGCTTCGGTTCAAGTGACCGACACCCTCGACGAAGTGGTGGCCAAACTTACCGCCACCCCTTCGGTGACCGAAGGCGGTGAGATCACCTACACCATCACGCTGACCAACAAAGATGGTCTGCCGATCAACAACCACTCGGAGCTGTACTTCAAGCTGACCGACGGCACCACCGTCGTCGTGGCAGCCAACAGCACCACCGGATCGGCCACTGCAACCGCCCCAGACAACGTCTATGTCGGCACCAACGCGCCGGTGGTCAATGCCATCGACGCGGTCAGCGGCGCAGATGCATGGAAGTTCGAAAACCTGAACCTGGACAAGACCCCGGTCAGCACCGAGGTGACCGACGAGCCAGGCACCCCAGGCAACGAAGGCGACATCGTCAAAGTCACTATTACTGCTGACCAGACTTCGGTGGCCGAGAACGTCAAACCGACGTTCACCGTGCACATCAACACCGCCCTGGCTCACGACCTGGTCGTGACCCTGAGCAACAACGCTCAGGTCACCATCAAGGCTGGCGAAACCAGCGCGCCGTACACCCACGACGCGCAAGGCGATGACGTCTATCAGGATGCGGGCCAGATCAGCCTGGGCATCAACTCGGCGGTGGACGCCACTGGTGCTGCGTTCGAGAACCTCGAGTTGGGCGGTGCCGCGAAAGTGGATGTCACCGACACCCTCGACGAGGTGGTGGCCAAGCTGACCGCGACCCCGTCGGTCACTGAAGGCGGCGAGATCACCTACACCATCACCCTGACCAACAAAGACGGCTTGCCGATCAACAACCACTCGGAGCTGTACTTCAAGCTGACCGACGGCACCACTGTCGTCGTGGCAGCCAACAGCACCACCGGTTCGGCCACTGCAACCGCCCCGGACAACGTCTATGTCGGCACCAACGCGCCGGTGGTCAATGCCATTGACGCCGTCAGCGGCGCAGATGCGTGGAAGTTCGAAAACCTGAACCTGGACAAGACCCCGGTCAGCACCGAGGTGACCGACGAGCCAGGCACCCCAGGCAACGAAGGCGACATCGTCAAAGTCACTATTACTGCTGACCAGACTTCGGTGGCCGAGAACGTCAAACCGACGTTCACCGTGCACATCAACACCGCCCTGGCTCACGACCTGGTCGTGACCCTGAGCAACAACGCTCAGGTCACCATCAAGGCTGGCGAAACCAGCGCGCCGTACACCCACGACGCGCAAGGCGATGACGTCTATCAGGATGCGGGCCAGATCAGCCTGGGCATCAACTCGGCGGTGGACGCCACTGGTGCTGCGTTCGAGAACCTCGAGTTGGGCGGTGCCGCGAAAGTGGATGTCACCGACACCCTCGACGAGGTGGTGGCCAAGCTGACCGCGACCCCGTCGGTCACTGAAGGCGGCGAGATCACCTACACCATCACCCTGACCAACAAAGACGGCTTGCCGATCAACAACCACTCGGAGCTGTACTTCAAGCTGACCGACGGCACCACTGTCGTCGTGGCAGCCAACAGCACCACCGGTTCGGCCACTGCAACCGCCCCGGACAACGTCTATGTCGGCACCAACGCGCCGGTGGTCAATGCCATTGACGCCGTCAGCGGCGCAGATGCGTGGAAGTTCGAAAACCTGAACCTGGACAAGACCCCGGTCAGCACTACCGTCACTGACGAGCCAGGCACTCCAGGTAACGAAGGCGATATCGTCAAGGTCACCATCACAGCCGACCAGACTTCGGTAGCCGAGAACGTCAAAGCGGCGTTCACCGTGCACATCAACACCAAGCTGGCCCACGACCTGGTCGTGACCCTGAGCAACAACGCCCAGGTCACCATCAAGGCCGGCGAGACCAGCGCGCCGTACATCCATGACGAGCAAGGCGAAGACGTCTACATCGACAAGGGTGCCATCAAGCTGGGTATCGAGTCGGCGGTAGACGCTACCGGCGCGACCTTCGAGAACCTGCAACTGGGCGGTGAGGCCACTGTCCAGGTGACCGATACCATTGACGAAGTAGTGGCCAAGCTGACCGCGACGCCTTCGGTGACCGAAGGCGGCGAGATCACCTACACCATCACGCTGACCAACAAAGACGGCTTGCCGATCAACAACCACGGTGAACTGACCTTCACCCTGAGCGACAAGACCACAATTGTCGTGGCGGCCAACAGCACCACCGGTTCGGCTACTGTGATTGCCCCGGACAACGTCTACGTCGGTACCAACTCGGCAGTGGTCAACTCGATCGCCACCGTTGGCGGTGCAGATGACGGCAAGTTCGAGAAACTGACTCTGGACAAGACCGAGGTCAAAACCCAGGTTACCGACGAGCCAGGCACTCCGGGTGTCCCAGACGGTAACGAAGGCGATCTGGTCCTGGTGACCATCACCGCCGATCAGACCTCGGTGGCCGAGAACGTCAAAGCGGCGTTCACCGTGCACATCAACACCAAGCTGGCCCACGACCTGGTCGTGACCCTGAGCAACAACGCCCAGGTCACCATCAAGGCCGGCGAGACCAGCGCGCCGTACATCCATGACGAGCAAGGCGAAGACGTCTACATCGACAAGGGTGCCATCAAGCTGGGTATCGAGTCGGCGGTAGACGCTACCGGCGCGACCTTCGAGAACCTGCAACTGGGCGGTGAGGCCACTGTCCAGGTGACCGATACCATTGACGAAGTAGTGGCCAAGCTGACCGCGACGCCTTCGGTGACCGAAGGCGGCGAGATCACCTACACCATCACGCTGACCAACAAAGACGGCTTGCCGATCAACAACCACGGTGAACTGACCTTCACCCTGAGCGACAAGACCACAATTGTCGTGGCGGCCAACAGCACCACCGGTTCGGCTACTGTGATTGCCCCGGACAACGTCTACGTCGGTACCAACTCGGCAGTGGTCAACTCGATCGCCACCGTTGGCGGTGCAGATGACGGCAAGTTCGAGAAACTGACTCTGGACAAGACCGAGGTCAAAACCCAGGTTACCGACGAGCCAGGCACTCCGGGTGTCCCAGACGGTAACGAAGGCGATCTGGTCCTGGTGACCATCACCGCCGATCAGACCTCGGTGGCCGAGAACGTCAAAGCGGCGTTCACCGTGCACATCAACACCAAGCTGGCCCACGACCTGGTCGTGACCCTGAGCAACAACGCCCAGGTCACCATCAAGGCCGGCGAGACCAGCGCGCCGTACATCCATGACGAGCAAGGCGAAGACGTCTACATCGACAAGGGTGCCATCAAGCTGGGTATCGAGTCGGCGGTAGACGCTACCGGCGCGACCTTCGAGAACCTGCAACTGGGCGGTGAGGCCACTGTCCAGGTGACCGATACCATTGACGAAGTAGTGGCCAAGCTGACCGCGACGCCTTCGGTGACCGAAGGCGGCGAGATCACCTACACCATCACGCTGACCAACAAAGACGGCTTGCCGATCAACAACCACGGTGAACTGACCTTCACCCTGAGCGACAAGACCACAATTGTCGTGGCGGCCAACAGCACCACCGGTTCGGCTACTGTGATTGCCCCGGACAACGTCTACGTCGGTACCAACTCGGCAGTGGTCAACTCGATCGCCACCGTTGGCGGTGCAGATGACGGCAAGTTCGAGAAACTGACTCTGGACAAGACCGAGGTCAAAACCCAGGTTACCGACGAGCCAGGCACTCCGGGTGTCCCAGACGGTAACGAAGGCGATCTGGTCCTGGTGACCATCACCGCCGATCAGACCTCGGTGGCCGAGAACGTCAAAGCGGCGTTCACCGTGCACATCAACACCAAGCTGGCCCACGACCTGGTCGTGACCCTGAGCAACAACGCCCAGGTCACCATCAAGGCCGGCGAGACCAGCGCGCCGTACATCCATGACGAGCAAGGCGAAGACGTCTACATCGACAAGGGTGCCATCAAGCTGGGTATCGAGTCGGCGGTAGACGCTACCGGCGCGACCTTCGAGAACCTGCAACTGGGCGGTGAGGCCACTGTCCAGGTGACCGATACCATTGACGAAGTAGTGGCCAAGCTGACCGCGACGCCTTCGGTGACCGAAGGCGGCGAGATCACCTACACCATCACGCTGACCAACAAAGACGGCTTGCCGATCAACAACCACGGTGAACTGACCTTCACCCTGAGCGACAAGACCACAATTGTCGTGGCGGCCAACAGCACCACCGGTTCGGCTACTGTGATTGCCCCGGACAACGTCTACGTCGGTACCAACTCGGCAGTGGTCAACTCGATCGCCACCGTTGGCGGTGCAGATGACGGCAAGTTCGAGAAACTGACTCTGGACAAGACCGAGGTCAAAACCCAGGTTACCGACGAGCCAGGCACTCCGGGTGTCCCAGACGGTAACGAAGGCGATCTGGTCCTGGTGACCATCACCGCCGATCAGACCTCGGTGGCCGAGAACGTCAAAGCGGCGTTCACCGTGCACATCAACACCAAGCTGGCCCACGACCTGGTCGTGACCCTGAGCAACAACGCCCAGGTCACCATCAAGGCCGGCGAGACCAGCGCGCCGTACATCCATGACGAGCAAGGCGAAGACGTCTACATCGACAAGGGTGCCATCAAGCTGGGTATCGAGTCGGCGGTAGACGCTACCGGCGCGACCTTCGAGAACCTGCAACTGGGCGGTGAGGCCACTGTCCAGGTGACCGATACCATTGACGAAGTAGTGGCCAAGCTGACCGCGACGCCTTCGGTGACCGAAGGCGGCGAGATCACCTACACCATCACGCTGACCAACAAAGACGGCTTGCCGATCAACAACCACGGTGAACTGACCTTCACCCTGAGCGACAAGACCACAATTGTCGTGGCGGCCAACAGCACCACCGGTTCGGCTACTGTGATTGCCCCGGACAACGTCTACGTCGGTACCAACTCGGCAGTGGTCAACTCGATCGCCACCGTTGGCGGTGCAGATGACGGCAAGTTCGAGAAACTGACTCTGGACAAGACCGAGGTCAAAACCCAGGTTACCGACGAGCCAGGCACTCCGGGTGTCCCAGACGGTAACGAAGGCGATCTGGTCCTGGTGACCATCACCGCCGATCAGACCTCGGTGGCCGAGAACGTCAAAGCGGCGTTCACCGTGCACATCAACACCAAGCTGGCCCACGACCTGGTCGTGACCCTGAGCAACAACGCCCAGGTCACCATCAAGGCCGGCGAGACCAGCGCGCCGTACATCCATGACGAGCAAGGCGAAGACGTCTACATCGACAAGGGTGCCATCAAGCTGGGTATCGAGTCGGCGGTAGACGCTACCGGCGCGACCTTCGAGAACCTGCAACTGGGCGGTGAGGCCACTGTCCAGGTGACCGATACCATTGACGAAGTAGTGGCCAAGCTGACCGCGACGCCTTCGGTGACCGAAGGCGGCGAGATCACCTACACCATCACGCTGACCAACAAAGACGGCTTGCCGATCAACAACCACGGTGAACTGACCTTCACCCTGAGCGACAAGACCACAATTGTCGTGGCGGCCAACAGCACCACCGGTTCGGCTACTGTGATTGCCCCGGACAACGTCTACGTCGGTACCAACTCGGCAGTGGTCAACTCGATCGCCACCGTTGGCGGTGCAGATGACGGCAAGTTCGAGAAACTGACTCTGGACAAGACCGAGGTCAAAACCCAGGTTACCGACGAGCCAGGCACTCCGGGTGTCCCAGACGGTAACGAAGGCGATCTGGTCCTGGTGACCATCACCGCCGATCAGACCTCGGTGGCCGAGAACGTCAAAGCGGCGTTCACCGTGCACATCAACACCAAGCTGGCCCACGACCTGGTCGTGACCCTGAGCAACAACGCCCAGGTCACCATCAAGGCCGGCGAGACCAGCGCGCCGTACATCCATGACGAGCAAGGCGAAGACGTCTACATCGACAAGGGTGCCATCAAGCTGGGTATCGAGTCGGCGGTAGACGCTACCGGCGCGACCTTCGAGAACCTGCAACTGGGCGGTGAGGCCACTGTCCAGGTGACCGATACCATTGACGAAGTAGTGGCCAAGCTGACCGCGACGCCTTCGGTGACCGAAGGCGGCGAGATCACCTACACCATCACGCTGACCAACAAAGACGGCTTGCCGATCAACAACCACGGTGAACTGACCTTCACCCTGAGCGACAAGACCACAATTGTCGTGGCGGCCAACAGCACCACCGGTTCGGCTACTGTGATTGCCCCGGACAACGTCTACGTCGGTACCAACTCGGCAGTGGTCAACTCGATCGCCACCGTTGGCGGTGCAGATGACGGCAAGTTCGAGAAACTGACTCTGGACAAGACCGAGGTCAAAACCCAGGTTACCGACGAGCCAGGCACTCCGGGTGTCCCAGACGGTAACGAAGGCGATCTGGTCCTGGTGACCATCACCGCCGATCAGACCTCGGTGGCCGAGAACGTCAAAGCGGCGTTCACCGTGCACATCAACACCAAGCTGGCCCACGACCTGGTCGTGACCCTGAGCAACAACGCCCAGGTCACCATCAAGGCCGGCGAGACCAGCGCGCCGTACATCCATGACGAGCAAGGCGAAGACGTCTACATCGACAAGGGTGCCATCAAGCTGGGTATCGAGTCGGCGGTAGACGCTACCGGCGCGACCTTCGAGAACCTGCAACTGGGCGGTGAGGCCACTGTCCAGGTGACCGATACCATTGACGAAGTAGTGGCCAAGCTGACCGCGACGCCTTCGGTGACCGAAGGCGGCGAGATCACCTACACCATCACGCTGACCAACAAAGACGGCTTGCCGATCAACAACCACGGTGAACTGACCTTCACCCTGAGCGACAAGACCACAATTGTCGTGGCGGCCAACAGCACCACCGGTTCGGCTACTGTGATTGCCCCGGACAACGTCTACGTCGGTACCAACTCGGCAGTGGTCAACTCGATCGCCACCGTTGGCGGTGCAGATGACGGCAAGTTCGAGAAACTGACTCTGGACAAGACCGAGGTCAAAACCCAGGTTACCGACGAGCCAGGCACTCCGGGTGTCCCAGACGGTAACGAAGGCGATCTGGTCCTGGTGACCATCACCGCCGATCAGACCTCGGTGGCCGAGAACGTCAAAGCGGCGTTCACCGTGCACATCAACACCAAGCTGGCCCACGACCTGGTCGTGACCCTGAGCAACAACGCCCAGGTCACCATCAAGGCCGGCGAGACCAGCGCGCCGTACATCCATGACGAGCAAGGCGAAGACGTCTACATCGACAAGGGTGCCATCAAGCTGGGTATCGAGTCGGCGGTAGACGCTACCGGCGCGACCTTCGAGAACCTGCAACTGGGCGGTGAGGCCACTGTCCAGGTGACCGATACCATTGACGAAGTAGTGGCCAAGCTGACCGCGACGCCTTCGGTGACCGAAGGCGGCGAGATCACCTACACCATCACGCTGACCAACAAAGACGGCTTGCCGATCAACAACCACGGTGAACTGACCTTCACCCTGAGCGACAAGACCACAATTGTCGTGGCGGCCAACAGCACCACCGGTTCGGCTACTGTGATTGCCCCGGACAACGTCTACGTCGGTACCAACTCGGCAGTGGTCAACTCGATCGCCACCGTTGGCGGTGCAGATGACGGCAAGTTCGAGAAACTGACTCTGGACAAGACCGAGGTCAAAACCCAGGTTACCGACGAGCCAGGCACTCCGGGTGTCCCAGACGGTAACGAAGGCGATCTGGTCCTGGTGACCATCACCGCCGATCAGACCTCGGTGGCCGAGAACGTCAAAGCGGCGTTCACCGTGCACATCAACACCAAGCTGGCCCACGACCTGGTCGTGACCCTGAGCAACAACGCCCAGGTCACCATCAAGGCCGGCGAGACCAGCGCGCCGTACATCCATGACGAGCAAGGCGAAGACGTCTACATCGACAAGGGTGCCATCAAGCTGGGTATCGAGTCGGCGGTAGACGCTACCGGCGCGACCTTCGAGAACCTGCAACTGGGCGGTGAGGCCACTGTCCAGGTGACCGATACCATTGACGAAGTAGTGGCCAAGCTGACCGCGACGCCTTCGGTGACCGAAGGCGGCGAGATCACCTACACCATCACGCTGACCAACAAAGACGGCTTGCCGATCAACAACCACGGTGAACTGACCTTCACCCTGAGCGACAAGACCACAATTGTCGTGGCGGCCAACAGCACCACCGGTTCGGCTACTGTGATTGCCCCGGACAACGTCTACGTCGGTACCAACTCGGCAGTGGTCAACTCGATCGCCACCGTTGGCGGTGCAGATGACGGCAAGTTCGAGAAACTGACTCTGGACAAGACCGAGGTCAAAACCCAGGTTACCGACGAGCCAGGCACTCCGGGTGTCCCAGACGGTAACGAAGGCGATCTGGTCCTGGTGACCATCACCGCCGATCAGACCTCGGTGGCCGAGAACGTCAAAGCGGCGTTCACCGTGCACATCAACACCAAGCTGGCCCACGACCTGGTCGTGACCCTGAGCAACAACGCCCAGGTCACCATCAAGGCCGGCGAGACCAGCGCGCCGTACATCCATGACGAGCAAGGCGAAGACGTCTACATCGACAAGGGTGCCATCAAGCTGGGTATCGAGTCGGCGGTAGACGCTACCGGCGCGACCTTCGAGAACCTGCAACTGGGCGGTGAGGCCACTGTCCAGGTGACCGATACCATTGACGAAGTAGTGGCCAAGCTGACCGCGACGCCTTCGGTGACCGAAGGCGGCGAGATCACCTACACCATCACGCTGACCAACAAAGACGGCTTGCCGATCAACAACCACGGTGAACTGACCTTCACCCTGAGCGACAAGACCACAATTGTCGTGGCGGCCAACAGCACCACCGGTTCGGCTACTGTGATTGCCCCGGACAACGTCTACGTCGGTACCAACTCGGCAGTGGTCAACTCGATCGCCACCGTTGGCGGTGCAGATGACGGCAAGTTCGAGAAACTGACTCTGGACAAGACCGAGGTCAAAACCCAGGTTACCGACGAGCCAGGCACTCCGGGTGTCCCAGACGGTAACGAAGGCGATCTGGTCCTGGTGACCATCACCGCCGATCAGACCTCGGTGGCCGAGAACGTCAAAGCGGCGTTCACCGTGCACATCAACACCAAGCTGGCCCACGACCTGGTCGTGACCCTGAGCAACAACGCCCAGGTCACCATCAAGGCCGGCGAGACCAGCGCGCCGTACATCCATGACGAGCAAGGCGAAGACGTCTACATCGACAAGGGTGCCATCAAGCTGGGTATCGAGTCGGCGGTAGACGCTACCGGCGCGACCTTCGAGAACCTGCAACTGGGCGGTGAGGCCACTGTCCAGGTGACCGATACCATTGACGAAGTAGTGGCCAAGCTGACCGCGACGCCTTCGGTGACCGAAGGCGGCGAGATCACCTACACCATCACGCTGACCAACAAAGACGGCTTGCCGATCAACAACCACGGTGAACTGACCTTCACCCTGAGCGACAAGACCACAATTGTCGTGGCGGCCAACAGCACCACCGGTTCGGCTACTGTGATTGCCCCGGACAACGTCTACGTCGGTACCAACTCGGCAGTGGTCAACTCGATCGCCACCGTTGGCGGTGCAGATGACGGCAAGTTCGAGAAACTGACTCTGGACAAGACCGAGGTCAAAACCCAGGTTACCGACGAGCCAGGCACTCCGGGTGTCCCAGACGGTAACGAAGGCGATCTGGTCCTGGTGACCATCACCGCCGATCAGACCTCGGTAGCCGAGAACGTCAAAGCGGCGTTCACCGTGCACATCAACACCAAGCTGGCCCACGACCTGGTCGTGACCCTGAGCAACAACGCCCAGGTCACCATCAAGGCCGGCGAGACCAGCGCGCCGTACATCCATGACGAGGCGAAGAGTACATCGACAGTGCCATCAGCTGGGTCGATCGGCGGTAGACGCTACCGGGACTTCGAACTGCAACGGCGTGAGGCCACTGTCCGTACCGAACTGAGAAGTGGCCAAGCTGACCGCGACCTCGGTGACCGAAGGCGGCGATCACCTACACCCATGCTGACCACAAGCGGCGCGACAACAACCACGGTGACTGACCTCACCTGACGACAGACCACAAGTCGGGCGGCACAGCACCACCGGTTCGCGTGATTGCCGACAACGTCTACTCGGTACCAACTCGCAGTGGTCAACTCGATGCCCCGTTGGGTGCAGATACGAAGTCGAGAACTGACTCTGGACCGAGTAACCAGTACCGACGCCAGCATCCGGGGTCCCAGACGTACGAAGGCGACTGTCCGGTGACCAACCGCGATCAGCCTTCGGTGAGAACGTCAAGCGCGTCACGTGACATCAACACCAAGTGCCCACGACTGTCGACCTGAACACAACGCCAGTCACCAGCCGGCGAACAGCGCGCGTACATCCTGACGGCAAGGCGAAGACGTCTACATGACAAGGGTGCATCAAGCGGTATCGATCGGCGGTAGACGCTACCGGCGCGACCTTCGAGAACCTGCAACTGGGCGGTGAGGCCACTGTCCAGGTGACCGATACCATTGACGAAGTAGTGGCCAAGCTGACCGCGACGCCTTCGGTGACCGAAGGCGGCGAGATCACCTACACCATCACGCTGACCAACAAAGACGGCTTGCCGATCAACAACCACGGTGAACTGACCTTCACCCTGAGCGACAAGACCACAATTGTCGTGGCGGCCAACAGCACCACCGGTTCGGCTACTGTGATTGCCCCGGACAACGTCTACGTCGGTACCAACTCGGCAGTGGTCAACTCGATCGCCACCGTTGGCGGTGCAGATGACGGCAAGTTCGAGAAACTGACTCTGGATCCGGCTGCGGCCACCACCAAGGTCCTCGACAACGACCATCTGCCTGTCTCGACTGGCGGTGCCGTCGAAGGTGTAGAGGATACCGAGTACCTCTTTAATTGGAGCGACTTCAAAGTCACCGATGTCGATGGTAACACCGGCTTGTCAGTGACTATCACATCGCTCCCGGTCGACGGCAGCCTCAAGGCCTACAACAGCACTACCAACACCTGGAACAACGTGACTTCAGGACAGGTTGTCAGCCAGGCGGATATTGATAAGGGCTACCTCAAGTTCGTACCAAAGTTGAACGAGTCGGGTATTGATGGATACGGTGGTGCCGGCGTTGGTAACAAGCAGGCTGACTACGCCCAGTTCAAGTACAAACCGAACGATGGCACCAATACCGGCAGCGAAGTGACCATGAAAGTCGACATCGCTCCGCAGGTTGATAAACCCACCCTGAGCATCGGCAGCGCCGATGTCGTGTCCAAGTCTTTGATCAAGGAAGTTTGGACTTCTTTGAAAGGACTGGGGACCGATGGCAATGGCATTACGGGCGACGCATTGAAGACCGTATTCGCCAACTCGGGTACCGCGACCTCAACGGGCTCTACAACGAATGTACAGTCTGATGGCAGCGTCAACGCTGGCAGTGGCTCGAAAACCTCTGGCCTGATCTATCTGGAAGAAGGCAAAACCTACACCTTCAGCGGCACTGCCGATGATAGTTTGGTGGTCACCGTGGGCGGTACTACGGTCGTAACCACCACTTGGGGTGGCGGTGGACAGATTTCGGGTACCTTCACGGCTAAAGCCAGCGGCTACTACCCGATCGAGGTTTACCATGCTAACCAGGCAGGTCCTGGTAGCTATGACCTTAATATCAAGGTGGGTTCGGGTACTGCGGTTGACCTGAGCAGTGCCAACATCCCGATGTACCAGAGCGTGGCGGACATGGCCACCGCAGGCCTGACCGCGTCTGACTTGCACACTGTTAATGGCCAGAGCTACTACGACGGCTACAAGCTGAACGAAGGACCGGAAGGTGGCTCGGTCAAGTTGGTTGGCATTACTGCTGGTCTTACTGACACCGACGGCTCTGAAAGCTTGAGCGTAACCCTCAGTGGCATTCCGGCTGGTTCGGTGCTGAGCGATGGTGCGGGCCACACGATTAAGGTGGGCGGTACGCCTGTAGATGTGACTGGCTGGAAACTCAGCAGCCTGACACTGACGCCGCCAGCCTACTACGAGGGCAAGTTCACTATCGCAGTAACCGCTACCGCTACTGAAAGCCTTGGTGGTTCGGATAGCACCCCCGGCCAGATTCCGGTTACGGTCTACAAGGCTGACTACAAGCCAACAGTCGGCACCACGGGCAACGACACACTCACGGGTGGCGAAAGCAACGATATCATCGTGGCAGATGTATCTGGCTTGAACGTGGTTCAGGGCAAAAACTACAACATCGCATTCATGGTCGACAGCTCCGGCAGTATGAGCGAAAAATCGATTGCCGATGCCAAGGCACAGCTTGCATCGGTGTTCAATTCACTCAAAGCCAGCTTGGGATCTGATGCCTCGGGTACGGTGAACATCTTCCTGGCTGACTTCGACAGTCAGGTTAACAAGAACGTCTCGGTCAACCTTGCCGATTCGAATGCCCTCAGCAAGCTGCAGGCGGTGCTCAATTCGATGGTGGGCGGTGAGTACTATGGTGGCGGTACCAACTATGAAGATGTGTTCAAGGCAACGGCCAACTTCTTCAAGAGCACCATGGCCACCAGTAACACAGGGGCGGAGAACCTGACGTATTTCATCACCGATGGTAAGCCGACCTTCTGGCAGAACCATGAGGATACTAATCCTCGGCTGTGGCGCGGCATGTATTTGGATGATGTTGTGAACGTCAACAACTTTAAGATCGGTGACTATTTCGACAAGGTGATCGACGGTCAAAGACTTACTATTACCTCCAGCGGTGATGTTTACGTCAACAACTCTTACAAATCCTTGGGGACGATCCATGCTCAAGGGGATGGCACCTACGAGATTTCTTCTCGGGCGGGCTCCGGTAACTCGAGCAGTTGGGATAGCGCGAGTGACGGTTCGGCGGCCAGCTTCAAGCTGCTTTCTGGCTTGACTAAAGTTCAGGCTATCGGGCTTAACAACGATGTCAGCTGGAACGATCTCAAGGACTATGACAGCGCCGGTAAACCACAAACCAATATCGACCCGTCCAAACTGGCGGCGGCAATTCTCGGACATACCGAGGCCACCGTTCCGGGCTCGGATAGCATCGATGGTGGCAATGGCAACGACATCATCTTCGGTGACTTGATTACCCTCAACGGCGTTGTCAGCGAGGGTTATCAAGGGTTGCAGGAGTACGTCGCGCAGAAGAGTAATGTGGATGTCAGCACCATCACTGCCAAGAACGTGCATCAGTACATCGCCGAGCACTACACCGAATTTGATATCTCGGGTGCCAACGACGGTGATGACATCCTCACAGGCGGAAATGGCAACGATATCCTCTTCGGGCAAGGCGGCATCGACAGGCTCGATGGTGGCAGAGGTAACGACATTCTGTTGGGTGGCAGCGGCGATGACTTCCTGATTGGTGGCCATGGCGACGATACTTTGATCGGTGGAGCAGGTAAGGACACCTTCATCTGGAAGGCCGGCGATTACGGCAATGACGTAATCAAGGACTTCAAGGTCGCTGAAGGTGACCGGATCGACCTGAAGGATTTGCTTGTCAATGAAACCGGCAAGACCATCGACAACTACCTGAAGATGAGTTTCGCAGACGGCTCTACCACTTTGCAGATCAGCAGCGAAGGCAAGCTCAACGCTGCGGGTGGTGTTGCCAACGCGGACGTAACCATCAAACTTGAAGGTGTGAACTGGTCGGGCAACTCGATCAACTCGTTAATCACCGGTAGCGACCCATTGATCCGCATCGACAACAAGGACAACTGATGCGCTAGCGGGCTGCTCTGCAGCCCAATCGCTCATCACTGGCTGACACTGGTCCGTTGTAGGATCGGCCTTGTGTCGCGAACGGGGCGCGAAGCGGCCCCCACGGTTTCAGCAGCAATGCCGAGATCGCTGGAGCCGCTTCGCGCCCCGTTCGCGACACAAGGCCGCTCCTACAGGGATGGCATCAGGCAGGCAAGGCCATTACCAGCTCTTTCCCGCAACCCCCACCACAGCGCATACTCTGGCGCCGGGCCTGCGCGCCCGGCGATCTTTGCCTATGCTGCTGTCTACCAACAAGGAACCAACGTGACGAGGGACATCGCCATGTTCTACGTGCAACGCAACGCCGCCGGCCAGTTGCTGCGGGTGGAAGCAGCCGCGTTTGATCAGTTCACCGAAATGCTCCCTTCAGACCATGCCGATATCCAGGAATGGTTTGCCGATGATGTCGTGGAAAACAGCCTCAACCAGCTCAAACAAAGCGACCTGGACATGATCCGCGTGCTTGAGGATCTGATCGACGTGCTGACCGCCAAGGGCGTGTTCAAGATCACCGACCTGCCCGCCGGCGCGCAGGCCAAGCTGCTCAACCGTTCCACGGCGCGCAAGGCGCTCAGCAGCCTCAATAACCTGATTGACGAAGAAGAGCAGGGCGGGCTGATCTGACTGCCGGACGCTCCTGCGACAGTGATATTGTTATTCCTTAATGGTATTTAAAATATTGGATTTATGACTTTATAGTCACTTTCACTGCGTACCCGTCGACCAATCGATGCGCCGCACGACTTGAACCCACACGGGAAATCCCCGTGCGTTTCTGATCGTTGCGCGCCATTGAGGTCGCGCATTGCGTGGGAGTGAAAAATGTCAGCCGCCTTGAACGCCTTGTCGTCCATCGACAGCGCCCAGCCGCAAGTTTTTGAAGTTCGCCCCTTCTCGGGTGCCGTCGGCGCCGAGATCATAGGCCTGGACCTGGCCAAACCAGTCAGCGCCGAGGATTTCACCCGTATCCATTGCGCCCACCTCGACCACCATGTGCTGGTGTTCCGCGACCAGCGTATCAGCCCGGAACAGCAGATCGCCTTCAGCCGCCGCTTCGGTGAGTTACAGATCCATGTGCTCAAGCAGTTCCTGCTGACTGGCCACCCCGAGATCCTGATCGTTTCCAACATCATCGAAAATGGCCAGAACATCGGCCTGGGTGATGCCGGCAAATTCTGGCACTCGGACCTGTCGTACAAAGAGCTGCCAAGCCTCGGTTCCATGCTGCATGCTCAGGAACTGCCCAGTGAAGGCGGTGACACCCTGTTCGCCGACATGCATAAAGCCTGGGACGCTGTACCTGACACCCTGCGCAAAGTGGTCGAGAGCCGCAGTGCCGCTCACTCCTATACCGCCCGTTACGCTGAAACCAAATTCGAAGGCAACTGGCGCCCGACCCTGACTGCCGAGCAACTGGCGCAGGTAAAGGAGGTCATTCACCCGGTAGTCCGCACCCACCCGGAAAACGGCCGCAAGGCCCTGTTCGTCAGTGAAGGCTTCACCACCCGCATTGTCGGCCTGCCTGATGATGAAAGCCGCGACGTGCTGCAGCAGCTGTATGCCCTTAGCGTGCTGGAGCAGAACATTTACCGCCACCAGTGGCAGCCCCATGACCTGGTGTTCTGGGACAACCGCTCGCTGATCCACTTGGCCACCGGCTGCCCCGCGCACCTGCGGCGCAAGCTGTACCGCACCACCATCCAGGGCGATGCCCCGTTCTGACGACTGAGGAAACCATCATGCGCAAATCCATCAGCCGCCTGGCGGCAAGCATCGGCCTGGGCGCAAGCCTGGTCGTCGGCAGCCTAGCCGCCCCCGCCGTGGCCCAGGCCGAAGGCAAGATCCGTATTGCCGAACAATTCGGCATCGTCTACCTGCTGCTGAACGTGGTGCGTGACCAGCACCTGATTGAGAAGCACGGCAAGGAGCAGGGCATCGACATCGAAGTCGATTGGGCGCAGCTGTCGGGTGGCTCGGCCATCAACGACGCATTGTTGTCCGGTTCGGTGGACATCGCCGGCGCCTGTGTCGGGCCGCTGTTGACCGTCTGGGACCGCACCAAGGGCCGGCAGAACGTGAAGGCCGTGGCTTCGCTGGGCAACTTTCCGTACTACCTGGTCAGCAGCAACCCCAACGTGAAGACCATCGCCGACATCTCCGACAAAGACCGTATCGCCGTTCCGGCGGTGGGTGTTTCGGTGCAGTCGCGCTTCCTGCAGTACGCCGCTGCCCAGCAGTGGGGCGACAAGGAATACAACCGCCTCGACAAATACACCTTGGCCGTGCCGCACCCGGACGCCACCGCCGCACTGTTGGCGGGCGGCACCGAGCTGAACGGGCACTTCTCCAACCCGCCGTTCCAGGACCAGGTGCTGGCCAACAAGGATGTGCACGTGGTGCTCAACAGCTACGACCTGCTCGGCCCCAACTCGCCGACCTTGCTGTTTGCTACCGAGAAGTTCCGCAAGGACAACCCCAAGACCTACAAGGCCTTCGTCGATGCCCTGGCCGAAGCCGCAGACTTCGCCCAGAAAGACAAGGCCGCTGCCGCCGACACCTATATCCGCGTAACCAAGGCCAAGATCGACCGCGACGCGCTGATCAAGCTGATCGACAACCCGCAGTACGAATTTACCGTTACGCCCAAGAACACCTACAAGCTGGCCGATTTTCTCTATCGGGTAGGCGCCATCAAGCACAAGCCGCAATCGTGGAAGGATTACTTCTTCCAGGATGAACGCCCGCTGCAGGGGAGCTGACCGATCATGACCGCCCCATTGCCAGGCCACACGGCCAGCAACCTGAGCCGTGTTGCAACGCCGCCTTTGCTCAAGGTGGATAACCTCAGCCTCGAATACCGTACTGCGCAACGCGTGGTGCGGGCCACCCATCAGGTCAGCTTCGAAGTCGACCGCACTGATCGTTTTGTACTGCTCGGCCCCTCAGGCTGTGGCAAGTCCACCCTGCTCAAAGCCGTGGCCGGTTTTATCCAGCCGCAAGAAGGCCAGATTCTGCTGCAGGGCCAGACAGTTCGTGGCCCAGGCCCCGACCGCATCGTGGTGTTCCAGGAGTTTGACCAGTTGCCGCCGTGGAAAACGGTGAAGCAGAACGTCATCTTTCCGCTGCTGGTGTCTGGCCAACTCAAGCGTGCGGAAGCGGAGGAGCGGGCGCTGCATTATCTGGAGAAGGTCGGTCTGGCCGCCTTTGCCGATGCTTATCCACACACGTTGTCCGGTGGTATGAAGGCACGTGTGGCAATTGCCCGGGCCTTGGCCACCCAGCCTAAGATCCTGTTGATGGATGAGCCGTTCGCCGCCCTGGATGCGCTGACCCGGCGCAAGATGCAGGAAGAGCTGCTGCTGCTGTGGGAGGAAGTGCGGTTCACCCTGTTGTTCGTCACCCACTCCATCGAAGAAGCACTGGTGGTTGGCAATCGTATCCTGCTGTTGTCGCCGCACCCGGGGCGGGTGCGCGCCGAGGTGCATAGCCATCAATACGGCCTGGGCAGCCTGGGTGGCAGCGACTTCCAGGCCAGTGCCCGGCGTATCCACCGTTTGCTGTTCGATGAAGCCGATATCCCGGAACAGCCTGACAACCTTGGGTTCAACGATATTCGTATCGCCTACTGACAGGAGCCTCAGCCATGACCACTACACCTGTACGCCAGGAATACGAGGTGCAGCTGGAGCCCCTGCTCAGTGTGCCTGTAGAACGACAACTCCCCTTGGCCCAACGCCTGTGGCAGCAAGGCTGGTTGAGAAAGGCGGTCATATTGCTGGTGATCGCTGTGCTATGGGAAGCCGTTGCCCGCTACCAGGACAATGACCTGCTGCTGCCAAGCTTTCTGCAAACCGCCACGGCGCTATGGGACGGCATGATCAGTGGCGAACTGCCCGCCAAGGTCGGTGTTTCGCTGGTAATACTGCTCAAAGGCTATGTGCTGGGTATCGTCCTGGCCTTTGGCCTGACCAGCCTGGCGGTGTCGACCCAATTGGGCCGAGACTTACTGGGCACGCTGACCTCGATGTTCAACCCGTTGCCGGCCATTGCTCTGCTGCCGCTGGCCTTGCTGTGGTTCGGGCTGGGTGACAACAGCCTGATCTTCGTGCTGGTGCATTCGGTGCTATGGGCGTTGGCGCTGAATACTTATGCCGGCTTCCTCGGTGTGTCGGAGACGCTGCGCATGGCTGGCCGCAACTATGGTCTGAAGGGCCTGCGGCTGGTATTGCACATCCTCGTGCCAGCAGCCCTGCCGTCGATCTTGTCGGGGTTGAAGATCGGCTGGGCGTTTGCCTGGCGTACCCTGATCGCCGCTGAATTGGTGTTTGGTGCCAGCAGTGGCAAAGGCGGGTTGGGTTGGTACATCTTCCAGAACCGCAACGAGCTGTATACCGACAAGGTCTTTGCCGGGTTGGCGGTGGTGATCCTGATCGGTCTGCTGGTGGAAGGGCTGGTGTTCAATACGCTGGAGCGGTTGACTGTGCGGCGATGGGGGATGCAGCGCTAGCAGGTAAGCCAGTACCGGCCTTTTCGCGGCAGATTGACGCTAGAGTCCGCGTCTGCGGGATCTTCGTCCTTGAAAGAGGCGCGACGCGCCGAACCGCCGCGAAAGACCCTGTACTGGCTACAAATTCTGGTACTGAGCTGCCGCATTGCTAAGAATCCTGCCAATCTCCTCCCGCAAGCCGGCAGGCTGCTCTACCACCACCCTGTCCCCATGGCTCAACAGCCACCAGCGTAATGGCCAGCCGTCACTTACCGTGCCGCGTAACCGATGCCCATGCTCCAGCGCCGTCAGTTGCATGTCGCTGCTCAATGGCGCATCCCGCAACTGCCGCGCCAGTGCATCGCTGACTCGTGCCACCAGCTCCACGCCCTCACCCTGCGATGGCTGCAACGCATCCCCTCGCAGATGTGTCAGCAAGTCGAAATTACCGCGCAATTCGCCCACGGCACTGGCCGACCAGTGCCAACCGAACGGAATGCTCTTGTCATTGCGCTCCAGCGGGAATATCAGCGAAAGCTCGTTGAGGTCACGCTCGACAGTGCGTTTGCTGACCGTGAACCCCACGTCACGCAGGCGCCAGACCAGCTCGGCGCTGGTTATGCCTGGGGAACGGCTGGGCAACTGGCGCAGCAGCGCCCACTGTCGGCTGAGGGTGGCGCGAGTGGTGGCGAACGGCAAAAGATAACGTCCTTGTCTAGGCTTGCCGCAATAGGATGGCGGCATGCGTGGGGCATGGCAATTGGCCACAGCCTGCTCAGATCAAGGAAGTCGCATTTGGTTGCCTCGTGCCGAATCGTTCGCGACAGGTTTTGACGTGACATCACGCAGAATCACGCCTCATCACAGCCGAAGGTTGGGGTTGTGCGTCGTTCAATGAGGATGAACATGTCTGTTGCCAGCAATATCCATTCGCTACTTGCCCGCCTTCTGCCCGAGCGGGTCATCGCCCCTCCTGCCCCTGCAGGAAGGCGACAGCGGCTGTTTTCCGGTGTGGGCTTGCCCAGCCAGCGGTCGCTGCTGGTCAACCGCCTGGATGAGGCCAACGACCTGCAGGCGGTGTATGTCGACCTGCGTCGTCAGGCATTGCAAGGCAGCGTGTCCGCATTGAACGACCTCGGCTGGATCTGGCTCAACGGCAAGTACTGGCGGGCCGATACCGTGCTGGCCGGGCACCTGTTGCGCATGGCGGCCCTGCAGGGCAATGCTGCTGCCTGGTTCAACCTTGGCCAGCAGCACTACTTCGGCAAAGGCATCGACCCTTCCTATGTGCAGGCGGCGGAGTGTTACCGGCAGGCCTTCGACCGCGGCATGCTGCATGCCGCCGCCGCCCTGGGTGACCTGTATGAGGAGGAGGTGTGCGACGGTGACCTGGAATGGCAGGTTGACCTGGTGCAAGCCTATCAGTGGTTCTTGCGTGGCGCCGAACAGGGCGAAGCGCGTTGTCGTTTTGAAGTGGGCTACCGGTTGATGCATGGGCTGCACGTAGAGGCCAACCTCAAGGCAGCGCTGTACTGGCTTGAGCTGGCGGCAGCGGCGGGGGTGGTGCAAGCGGCAGAGGAGCTGGCGGTGCATTTCAGCAGCCGTGATGCGGTGCGGTATCAGGAGTGGCGGGACCGGGCGGTGCAGATGGGCAGCACATTGGCCTTGACCATGAAGCTGGAAGACCAGATCCATCCCTGAGTATGTCTCTTCAGTGCTGACTGAAAAATGAACAACATTTAACCCAGGCTATCCGTCGCCCCCTGTTGACGACAGGGGGATGTCGGGGCGTATATTGATAGTTAGCAAACTATGAATATATTTGGTTCTCTTCATGTCCCTTGATTTCCTGCGCCTGCAAGTCAGCAGTGGCCTGGTAGTCGCTGCCCGCCACTGGCGGCGCATCTGTCATACCGCCTTGACCGGCTACGGCATTTCCGAGGCCTGCGCTGCACCGCTGCTGATGATCGTGCGCCTGGGCGACGGCGTGCACCAGGTAGCTGTGGCCCAGGCCGCTGGCCTGGAAAGCCCGTCGCTGGTACGCCTGCTTGACCAATTGTGCAAAGCTGGCCTGGTGTGCCGCAGCGAGGACCCACTGGATCGCCGCGCCAAGGCACTGAGCCTGACTGCCGAAGGCCGTGCCCTGGCCGAAGCCATCGAAGCCGAACTGGTGCGCTTGCGCCGCGATGTGCTCGGCGGTATCGATCAGGCCGACCTGGAAGCTGCCTTGCGTGTGCTTCGTGCCTTCGAGGCTGCCGGCCTGGGCAGTGCAGGCGGGGTGGCATGAACGGCTTCTTCAGCTCCGTCCCTCCGGCCCGTGACTGGTTCTACGGCGTGCGCACCTTCGGCGCGTCCATGATTGCCCTGTACATTGCTTTGCTCATGCAACTGCCGCGCCCCTACTGGGCCATGGCGACGGTATACATCGTCTCCAGCCCCTTCGTCGGCCCGACCAGCTCCAAGGCGTTGTACCGTGCCGTAGGCACGTTGCTCGGCGCTGGCGGGGCAATCTTCCTGGTGCCGCCGCTGGTGCAGTCACCGTTGCTGCTGAGCATCGCCGTTGCCCTGTGGACCGGCACCTTGCTGTTCCTTTCGCTGAACCTGCGCACGGCCAACAACTACGTGCTGATGCTGGCCGGTTATACCCTGCCGATGATTGCCTTGGCCGTGGTGGATAATCCGCTGGCAGTGTTCGATGTGGCTTCTTCTCGCGCGCAGGAAATCTGTTTGGGAATTGTCTGCGCGGCAGTCGTCGGGGCTATCTTCTGGCCACGCCGGCTGGCGCCGGTGGTAGTCGGTGCCACCGGAAACTGGTTCACCGAGGCGATTCGCTACAGCGACACCTACCTGGCCCGCGATGCCAGCGCTGACAAGGTCGGCGGTATGCGCGGGGCGATGGTCACTACCTTCAACTCGCTGGAGCTGATGATCGGTCAGCTCGCCCACGAAGGTGCCGGCCCGCATACCCTGAAGAACGCCCGCGAATTGCGCGGGCGGATGATCCATCTGCTGCCGGTGATCGACGCCCTCGACGATGCACTGGTTGCCCTGGAAGGCCGCGCCCCGGCCCAGTTCGCCCAGCTTCAACCCGTGCTGGAAGCCGCTCGTGAATGGCTCAAAGGCACCGCCGACAGCGCTTCGGTAGCGCACTGGGCCACGTTGCATGAGCAGATCGGCCGCTTGCAGCCCGCTACAGCCGCCCTCGACCAGCGCGCCGAGCTGCTGTTGTCCAACGCCCTGTACCGCCTGACCGAATGGGCCGACCTGTGGCAGGACTGCTGCACCCTGCAGCACGCCCTGCGTACCGATGATGCCAAGCCTTGGCGTGCGGTGTATCGCCACTGGCGGCTGGGCCGCCTGACAGCGTTTTTCGATCGTGGCCTGATGCTCTACTCGGTAGCCTCCACGGTCCTGGCGATCGTGGTCGCCTGCGGCCTGTGGATCGGCCTGGGCTGGAACGACGGCGCCAGTGCGGTAATCCTCGCGGCAGTTGCGTGCAGCTTCTTCGCCGCCATGGACGACCCGGCACCGCAGATCTACCGGTTCTTTTTCTGGACGCTGATGTCGGTCATCTTCTCCAGTCTGTACCTGTTTTTGGTACTGCCCAACCTGCACGACTTCCCGATGCTGGTGCTGGCCTTTGCCGTGCCGTTCATCTGCATAGGCACCCTGACCGTACAGCCGCGCTTCTACCTGGGCACCTTGCTGACCATCGTCAACACGTCGACCTTCATCAGCATCCAGGGTGCCTACGACGCCGACTTCTTTACCTTCCTCAACTCCAACCTTGCCGGCCCCGCGGGCCTTCTGTTCGCCTTTATCTGGACCCTGGTGATGCGCCCGTTCGGCGTGGAACTGGCGGCCAAGCGCATGACCCGCTTCGCCTGGCGCGACATCGTCGAAATGACCGAGCCTGCGACCTTGGCCGAACATCGCCAGGTTGGCGTACAGATGCTCGACCGCCTGATGCAGCACCTGCCACGTCTGTCGCAAACCGGCCAGGACAGTGGTGTGGCACTGCGTGACCTGCGCGTGGGGTTGAACCTGCTCGACCTGCTGGCGTACATGCCGCGCGCCGGCCAGCAGGCTCGCGAGCGCCTGAACACTGTGGTCGAGGAAGTTGGCGCGCACTACGCCGCCTGCCTGCGTGCTGGCGAACGCCTGCATGCCCCGGCCGCACTGCTGCGCAACATGGAACGCGCTCGCCTGGCGCTGAACCTGGATGAGCTGTACGAGCGCGGCGATGCCCGCACCCACCTGCTGCATGCCCTGAGTGGCCTGCGCCTGGCGCTACTGCCGGGGGTGGAGGTGATGCTCGAACCCGCCGAACAACCGCAACTGCCCCCCGGGCTCGACGGAGCGCCCTTGTGATTGGTGAACTGGATATCAGCGGGGTGTTTCTGCCCACGCTGCTGGTGATGATGTTTGGCACCTACCTGCTGTTCCTGGGGGTGCACGCGGTGCTGGTGCGCCTGCATTTCTACCGCCTGGTCTGGCACCGGGCGTTGTTCAACGTTGCTCTGTATGCCGTGCTGCTTGGTGCGGTGGACCACTTTTGTCGAAACCTGATGCTGCCATGAAAAAACCTTTGCTGACCTTGGGCCGTGTGGTCCTGACCTTGCTGGTAGTGACCTTCGCCGCCGTGCTCGTGTGGCAGATGGTGGTCTACTACATGTTTGCCCCCTGGACCCGTGACGGCCACATACGCGCCGACGTGATCCAGATCGCCCCCGATGTGTCGGGATTGATCCAGAAGGTCGAGGTGCGCGACAACCAGACCGTCAAACGTGGCGACGTGCTGTTCACCATCGACCAGGACCGCTTCACCCTGGCCCTGCGTCAAGCCAAGGCAACCCTTGGCGAGCGCCAGGAGACCCTGGCCCAGGCTTCCCGCGAAGCGCAGCGCAACCGCAAGCTGGGCAACCTGGTGGCCGCCGAGCAACTGGAAGAAAGCCAGTCCCGCGAGGCCCGTGCCCGTTCGGCTGTCAGCGAGGCGCAAGTGGCTGTCGATACTGCCCAGCTCAACCTTGACCGCTCGGTGGTGCGCAGCCCGGTAGACGGCTACCTCAACGACCGCGCGCCGCGTAACCACGAGTTCGTCACTGCTGGCCGCCCGGTGCTTTCGGTGGTCGACAGTGCCTCCTACCACGTCGATGGCTACTTCGAGGAAACCAAGCTGGGCGGTATACACATCGGCGATGCCGTGGACATCCGCGTGATGGGCGACAACACCCGCCTGCGTGGCCATGTGCAGAGCTTCGCCGCTGGCATCGAAGACCGCGACCGCAGCAGTGGCGCCAACTTGCTGCCCAACGTCAACCCGGCGTTCAGCTGGGTACGCCTGGCCCAGCGCATTCCGGTGCGCATCGCCTTTGACGAAGTGCCGCAAGACTTCCGCATGATCGCCGGGCGTACTGCGACGGTGTCGATCATCGAGGGCCAGCGCCCATGAAACAGCTGATCCTGGCTGGCCTGTGCCTGTCGCTGGGTGCCTGCATGATGGTGGGGCCCGACTATGAGGTGCCTGGGGATGCGGCCGTGCAACGCAATGACCTGAACGGCCCGCTGCGCCAGGATGCCGACAGCGTCGTATCGGCACCGGTCCCCGAGGACTGGTGGCAGCTGTATCAGGATCAGCGGCTGAACGAGCTGGTGCGTCAGGCGCTGAGTGCCAACACCGAACTGCGCGTGGCGGCGGCCAACATCGCCAAAGCTCGCGCCCAGGTGGAGGTGGCTGAATCGCAAGGCGGCTTCAACGGTGGCGTCAAACTCGGCGCTCAGCGGTTGCAGGAGTCGGGCGAAGCCTTCCTGCAGCCTGAGAAGGTGCCGGTAGCCAACATCGGTGAGGCCATCATCAGTGCCTCGTACCAGTTCGACCTGTGGGGCACCTTCAAGCGTGGTACCGAGGCTGCCAAGGCAAATGCCGACGCGGTGCAGGCCGCTGCCGACACTGCCCGCATCACGCTTGTGGCGGACGTGGTCAAGGCTTATACCCAGGTGTGCTCGGCCAATGAGGAATACCACATTGCCCGCGAGTCCCTCGATTTGCAGGAGCAAAGCGTGAAACTCAACCAGCGCCTGCGCGATGCTGGGCGTGGCGATGAAACCCAGGTCACCCGCTCGCAGACCCAGTTCAAATCCTTGCGTGCCGAACTGCCACGCTTCAAGGCCGAACGCGAGACGGGCATGTACACCCTGGCCGCGCTGCTGGCCAAGCCGGTCGACCAGTTGCCTGCCGGTACCGCCGATTGCGCCGAGCTGCCGCACCTGAACCAGCTGGTTCCTGTGGGCGATGGCGCGGCCCTGCTCAAGCGCCGCCCCGACGTGCGCCAGGCCGAACGCCAGCTGGCTGCCGCCACCGCCTATATTGGCGTGGCTACCGGCGCGTTGTACCCGGACATCAGCATTGGCGCCCAGGTTGGCACCATCGGTATCCTGGAGAACCTTGGCGAGCCTTCGACCAACCGCTGGGGCTTTGGCCCGCAGATTAGCTGGAGCATCCCCACCAACGGCACCCGTGCCCGCATTCGCATGGCCGAGGCCTCGACCCAGGCGGCCCTGGCGCACTTCGATGGCGTGGTGCTGAACGCCATTCGCGAGACCCAGACCCGGCTGGCACAGTACAGCGCCTTGCTCGATCGGCGCGATGCGCTGGCCGAGGCGGAGAAGTCGGCGAAGGAAGCCGCGGACCAGACGCACCGGTATTACCAGGCAGGGCGTGAGTCGTTCCTGGCGGATTTGCAGGCGACGCGAACCTATACCGATATGCGTGCGCAGTTGGCTGCAGCCAATAGTCAAGTGGCGCAGGGGCAAATTGCCGTGTTCCTGGCGTTGGGTGGTGGTTGGAAGGGCACCGCCAAGCCCTGATGCGATCCTTGAGGGCTGGTCCGCTATGCCCTCCACTTCATCTGATTTGTAGCAAGATTTTTCATGAAATCTGCCCAGCACCCTTGAGTGAAGCAAAGTGGAAGTGAACAATGTTCTCTTTCGCATTTCCTTCGAGACTGGCCATGAAAACCCGTTCCCGTCTGCTTGCCTGGCTGCCGGCTGCATTGCTCGGCCCGGTGCTGGCGCTGTGCAGCACCTTGGCGCTGGCCGAGTCCCCCGCCGAGGCTGCCAAAGCCCAGCACTTGCTGGACTACATTGGCGCCGACTACCCGCCGACCGTGCAGGACGGCAAGGTGATCGACGAGGGCGAATACCGCGAGCAACAGGAGTTCAGCGCGGTATTGGCTGACCTGGTCAAAGGCCTGCCCGCAAATACTGAACAAGCGGCTTTGGAACAGGGCGTCCAGGCGCTGCGCCAGGCCATCGACCAGCGTCAGGAAGGTACTGCGGTCGCCAAACAGGCCCGGCAGCTGGGTGCGCGACTGGCGGTGGCCTACGAGGTCAGCCAGGCCCCGGTGATTACCCCGGACCCCGCCCGCGGCGCTGCGCTGTACGCACAGAACTGCTCGATCTGTCACGGCGCCACCGGCGCCGGCGATGGCCCGGCTGGCGTGGGCCTGGAGCCTGCACCCGCCAACCTGCGCGATGTCTCGCGCCTGGACCAGTTAAGCCTGTTCGACCTCTATAACACCCTGGCCCTGGGTATAGACGGCACCGAAATGCCGTCGTTTGCCGACCAGCTGGACGACCGCCAACGCTGGGATGTGGCCGCGTATATCGCCAGCTTCACCGCCAAGCCGGAAGCGGGCAAAGGTGACAAGACCTGGAACCTCGCCGACCTGGCTCGCCAAACCCCGGCCGAAGTCGCCGTCAACGAAGGCACTGCGGCCGTCGAGGCATTCCGCGCCCAGCGTGCCCAGCCGCCGCAGGTAAAGCGCGGGCCGGCGCAATTGCTCGAATACACTGCCAGCACTCTGGACAAGAGCCTGGCGGCCTACCGCGCAGGCGACCACGATCAGGCCTATGACCTGTCGGTGGCGGCCTACCTGGAGGGTTTCGAACTGGTGGAAAGCTCGCTGGACAACATCGACACCCAGGCGCGCAAGGACACCGAAAAATCGCTGATGGCCTACCGTCAGTCCCTGCAGGACGGCCTGCCCGTGGCCCAGGCCGAACAGCGTCTGGCCGACGCCAAAACCAAGCTCGAGCAGGCGGCCAAGCTGCTGGGCAGCGATGGCCTGAGCTGGACGCTGAGCTATATCTCCGGTTTGCTGATCCTGCTGCGTGAAGGCCTCGAGGCGATTCTGGTGCTGGCGGCGATCCTGGCCTTCCTGCGCAATACCGGGCAGCAGTCGGCAGTACGTAGCGTCAACATCGGCTGGGGCCTGGCGCTGGTTGCCGGCTTCGCCACCTGGGCGCTGGCGGCCTATGTGATCGATGTGGGGGGCGCTCAGCGCGAGCTGCTGGAAGGCTGCACGGCGTTGTTCGCCGCGGTAATGGTGCTGTGGCTTGGCGTGTGGATGCATGACCGCCGCCACGCTGCCGCCTGGAAGGACTACATCAAGAGCAGCCTGGTCAGCGGTGGCGGGCGTTTCGGCTTTGCTGTGCTGGCATTCTTCTCGGTGTACCGCGAATTGTTCGAAGTGATCCTGTTCTACGAGACCCTGTGGCTGCAGGCAGGCCCCGCCGGGCATCAGGCGGTGCTGGCGGGTGGCGCGACGGCACTGGTGCTGCTGGTGGGCCTGGCCTGGGTGATTCTGCGGGGTTCGGCCAAGCTGCCGCTATCGCTGTTCTTCAGCATCAACGCCGCGCTGCTGTGCGCGCTGTCGGTAGTATTCGCCGGGCATGGCGTGAAGGCGCTGCAAGAGGCCGGTGTGCTGGGCACACGGCCAGTGGCGTTCTTTGAGTTCGACTGGCTGGGGATTCATGCCGATGCCTACTCGCTGTCGGCGCAAGCGGTGGCCTTGCTGGCCATCGTGTTCCTTTACGGCCGCTCGTGGCTGGCGGAAAAGCGCAGTGCTGCGGCCAACTGACTGGAGCCTGCGCGGTCCCACAGGGACCGCGCAAGGTCTCAGATCTTGCGCAAGCCTGATGCTCAGGCTGGCTGTGGCGCCTTGAGAATGTTCTGCAGCAGTTGGACACTTTCAACGGCGTCATGACCCAGGCTGGTCAGGTAGCCGCCATCCGGCTGATCGGTCAGCCCCTTCTCATGCAGGCGTTGCGCAGCCGCGATCAGGGCAGGGGATGCGGTGCTGGTTATCTTGATGCCTTCCTGGCTGCTGTCGTGTTTGAACAGCGCGAGTACTTCCATTTCGTCGATCAAATCGGGGGTAAAAGGCATGACGACTCCTGACTTCCAGACAAGGATTGCGGCACTTTCTACGGTGCCTGATCTTCGAGTGTAGCCGGGTTATTCGTCGTCGCCTTGATCCATCTCAGGCGGCAGCTCCGGCAGTGCCCGCAGAGCGTTCTCATACCACTCGCCGTTGAACGCACGGTCCTCTACCAGCATGTTGTCGATCTCGAAGGCCAGCACATGGGCCATCAGGTTCAGAATGTCTTCACGCTCATAGCCGACCAGCGTCAGCTTGTTGAAAGTGGCCTTTGCTGCAGGCGGCTCGCCGCTTTCGATCTGGTTTTCGATGGCCTGGGTCAGCGTTGCCTCGGCGAAGGCTTCGTCGTCGTCATTGTCGATGTCGGTGGGCTCGCTCATCGCGGTACTCCTAGGATGGGATGCAACAGTGTGCCATGCCTGTGGCGGCAATGCCCGGGCATTGACGGGGTGCATGACGCTGGTCAGTGGCAGGTGTTCAGTCTATAAAGTCCACGCCAACCCCTTACGGCCTGGAGGCTGTTTCGTCATGCTCAAGCTTTATGGATTCTCGGTCAGCAACTACTACAACATGGTAAAGCTGGCCCTGCTCGAAAAAGGCCTGCCTTTCGAGGAAGTCACCTTCTATGGCGGCCAGGCGCCACAGGCGCTGGAAGTGAGCCCGCGGGGCAAGGTGCCGGTGCTTGAAACCGAACATGGCTTCCTCAGCGAAACCAGTGTGATCCTCGACTATATCGAGCAGACCCAGGGTGGCAAGGCACTGCTACCAGCCGACCCGTTCGGCCAAGCCAAGGTGCGGGAGCTGCTCAAGGAAATCGAGTTGTACATCGAGCTGCCTGCGCGTACCTGTTATGCCGAGTCGTTCTTTGGCATGTCGGTCGACCCGCTGATCAAAGAGAAAGCGCGTGCGGACCTGCTGGCCGGGTTTGCCACGCTCAAGCGCAACGGGCGCTTTGCCCCCTATGTTGCGGGCGAGCAGTTGACGCTGGCAGACTTGATGTTCTGCTTCTCGGTCGACCTGGCCAACGCGGTGGGCAAGAAGGTGCTGGACATCGACTTCCTGGCGGACTTCCCGCAGGCCAAGGCGTTGCTGCAACTGATGGGGGAGAACCCGCACATGCCGCGGATCTTGGCGGACAAGGAAGCGTCGATGCCGGCCTTCATGGAGATGATCCGCAGCGGCAAGCGCTGAGTCTGGTGTTGAGCCCTTCGCGGGCATGCCCGCTCCCACAGGTCTGCACCGTTTTTGAAACTTGTGCAATACCTGTGGGAGCGGGCGTGCCCGCGAACGAGGGCGAAGCCCTCGCCTTGGGGGGTTAGCGAGACGCCAACAGGGCCTTGCCACGCACTACGGCAGCACGCACCTGCGCCGGCGCCGTACCACCAATGTGGTCACGCGCATTCACCGAGCCTTCCAGAGTCAGCACGGCAAACACGTCCTGCTCGATCTGGTCGCTGAACTGGCGCAGTTCGTCCAGGCTCATCTCGGCCAGGTCCTTGCCAGTGTCCACACCATACTTCACCGCGTGGCCAACGATCTCGTGGCAGTCACGGAACGGCAGGCCACGGCGAACCAGGTAGTCGGCCAGGTCGGTAGCGGTGGAGAAACCGCGCAGGGCCGCTTCACGCATGATGGCGTGCTTGGGCTTGATCGCCGGGATCATGTCAGCGAAGGCCCGCAGCGAGTCGCGCAGGGTATCGGCGGCGTCGAACAGCGGTTCCTTGTCTTCCTGGTTGTCCTTGTTGTAGGCCAGCGGTTGGCCTTTCATCAGGGTCAGCAGGCCGGTCAGGGCGCCGAACACGCGGCCGCTCTTGCCCCGTACCAGCTCTGGCACGTCCGGGTTCTTTTTCTGCGGCATGATCGAGCTGCCAGTGCAGAAGCGGTCCGGAAGGTCGATGAACTGGAACTGCGCGCTGGTCCACAGCACCAGCTCTTCGGAGAAGCGCGAAAGGTGCATCATCGCCACGCTGGCAGCGGCGCAGAATTCGATGGCGAAATCACGGTCCGACACGCCATCCAGCGAGTTGCCGGCCACGGCTTCAAAGCCCAGCAGCTTGCAGGTCAGTTCACGGTCGATCGGGTAGGTGGTGCCGGCCAGCGCGGCGCTGCCCAGTGGCATGCGGTTGGTGCGCTTGCGGCAGTCGACCAGGCGCTCATAGTCGCGGCTGAGCATTTCGAACCACGCCAGCAGGTGGTGGCCAAAGGTGACCGGCTGCGCCGTCTGCAGGTGGGTGAAACCAGGCATGATGGTTTCGGCTTCACGCTCTGCCTGCTCCAGCAGGCCCTGCTGCAGGCGGGTGATTTCGGCCAGGATCAGGTCGATTTCGTCGCGCAGCCAAAGGCGGATGTCGGTGGCCACCTGGTCGTTGCGGCTACGCCCGGTGTGCAGCTTCTTGCCGGTGATGCCGATGCGGTCGGTCAGGCGTGCTTCGATGTTCATGTGCACGTCTTCGAGGTCGACACGCCAGTCGAAGTTGCCGGCTTCAATCTCGCCCTGGATGGTTTTCAGGCCATCGATGATGGTGTCGCGCTCGGCATCACTGAGCACGCCGACCTGCGCCAGCATGGTGGCATGGGCAATCGAACCCATGATGTCGTGACGGTACAGGCGCTTGTCGAAATCTACCGAGGCGGTGAAACGGGCGACGAAGGCGTCGACGGGCTCACTGAAGCGGCCGCCCCAGGACTGATTGGTCTTCTCGGTGCTCATGGATTCACTCATTGCAGGCGTGAACGAAAAAGTGGCGTCGATGATAGCAGGGTTGGGCTGGCTGCCGCAGGGCGCCGGTCGAGAGAAATGCCCGGAAAATCGCAGAGAAGGATTTCAAGGAATGAACGGCAGTGTTCCACGGACCGTCTACAGTTGGACAAAGGACTGGCAGTGAATCTGCCGGGCCGAGTGAATCTTTGGCCATCGCACCGGTCTAGAGCGTGACCGCAGTGTCGCTCGAACCACACCTGTCTACGCTATACCTGTGCGAGACTCATTCAGGAATCCAGCGCAATTATGAATGTCCTGATCGTTGATGACGAACCCCAAGGCCGTGAACGCCTCACCCGGCTGCTCGGCGAACTGGAGGGTTACACTGTGCTGGAGCCCAGCGCCACCAACGGCGATGAGGCCTTGGCGCTGATTGAAAGCCTCAAGCCCGATGTGGTCCTGCTGGACATCGGCATGCCAGGCCTGGATGGCCTGCAGGTTGCCGCTCGCCTGTGCGAACGCGAGGCGCCGCCCGCGGTGGTGTTTTGCTCCGGGGATGATGAATACGGTGCAGAGGCATTCAAGGACAGTACCCTCAGCCATGTGACCAAGCCCTTCCAGGCCCACGCCTTGCGCGATGCCCTGCGCAAGGCCGAAAAACCCAACCGCGCCCAATTGGCGGCGCTTACCCGGCCGGCCAATGAAGGCGGCGGCCCACGCAGCCATATCAGCGCCCGCACGCGCAAAGGCATCGAACTGATCCCGTTACCCCAGGTGATCTATTTCATTGCCGACCACAAGTATGTGACCTTGCGTCACGAAGCCGGTGAAGTGCTGCTTGACGAGCCACTCAAAGCCCTGGAAGACGAATTTGGCGAACGCTTCGTGCGCATCCACCGCAATGCGTTGGTCGCCCGCGAGCGCATCGAACGCTTGCAGCGCACCCCACTGGGTCACTTTCAGCTGTATCTGAAAGGCCTGGACGGCGATGCCTTGACCGTTAGCCGTCGCCATGTGGCCGGTGTGCGCAAGATGATGCAGACCCTCTGAGGCCCTTGGACTCGGCCCGCACCTGCACCTGACTGCGTATGACCTGTTGATCCGTATCTGCAAGCGATACCGGCGATGCTGTTATGATCGACGGTATTTCTCTGGATCGGGGCGTTTCATGTCCACTCGCGAAATCCGCATTGCCACCCGTAAAAGTGCTTTGGCCCTGTGGCAGGCCGAATACGTCAAGGCCCGCCTCGAGCAGGCCCACACCGGTCTGCAGGTGACCCTGGTACCCATGGTCAGCCGCGGTGACAAGTTGCTCGACGCGCCGCTGGCAAAAATTGGCGGCAAGGGGCTGTTCGTCAAGGAACTGGAAACCGCGCTGCTGGACAACGAAGCCGACATCGCCGTGCATTCGATGAAGGACGTGCCCATGGACTTCCCCGAGGGCCTGGGCCTTTACTGCATCTGCGAGCGTGAAGACCCGCGTGATGCCTTCGTTTCCAATACCTTTGACAGCCTCGAAGCGCTGCCCGCCGGCAGTATCGTCGGCACCTCAAGCCTGCGCCGTCAGGCCCAGTTGCTGGCGCGCCGCCCGGACCTGCAAATCCGTTTTCTGCGCGGCAACGTCAACACCCGCCTGGCGAAGCTGGATGCCGGCGAGTACGACGCCATCATCCTCGCCGCCGCGGGCCTGATCCGTCTGGGCTTCGAAGACCGCATCACCTCCACCATCAGCGTCGATGACAGCCTGCCGGCAGGTGGTCAGGGCGCGGTGGGCATCGAGTGCCGCAGTGCCGACGATGAGATCCATGCACTGCTGGCGCCACTGCACCATGTCGACACCGCTGACCGGGTGATCGCCGAGCGCGCGCTGAACAAACGCCTGAATGGTGGCTGCCAAGTGCCGATCGCCTGCTACGCGGTTCTTGAAGGTGACCAGCTGTGGCTGCGTGGCCTGGTCGGCCAGCCTAGCGGCGGGACCTTGCTGGTGGCCGATGCCCGTGCACCCCGTGCTGCTGCCGAGGCCTTGGGCGTGCAGGTGGCCGAAGACCTGCTGGGGCAGGGCGCCGAGGCCATTCTCAAGGAAGTCTACGGCGAGGCCGGTCACCCGTGAGCCAATGGCGCCTGTTGCTGACCCGGCCTGCCGAGGACTGCGCGGCGCTGGCGCAAAGCCTGGCGGCAGCAGGCGTGGGCAGCAGTTGCCTGCCCCTGCTGGAGATTGAACCCATTACCGTGGAAGCCCCACAGCGGCTGTCGCTGGAAGGCTTGCATGACTTCCAGGCGATCATTGTGGTCAGCAAGCCGGCCGCCCGGCTGTTGCTTGAGCATCTGGCCGAGACCAGCAACCGGCCTCCGCAGCGAGGCTGGTTCACCGTGGGTGAGGCAACCGCCGGGGTGCTGCAGGGTGCTGGGCTGAAGGTTTGCTTTCCGCCGCGTGGCGATGACAGCGAAGCCTTGCTGGCACTGCCGGCCCTGCGCCAGGCACTTACCGAGCCGGCACCGCGTGTCTTGATCGTTCGCGGCGTCGGAGGTCGCGAACTGCTGGCAGAGCGTCTTGCAGAGCAAGGTGCTAGTGTCGAATATCTGGAACTGTATCGTCGCTGCCTGCCGGCCTACCCGGCGGGTACGCTGATGCGCCGCATTGAAGCGGAACGCCTCAATGGCCTGGTGGTCAGCAGTGGGCAGGGTTTTGAACATTTGCAGCAGATGGCCGGTGCCGATTGGCAGCGGTTGGCCCAGTTGCCGCTGTTCGTGCCCAGCCCGCGGGTCGCCGAGCAGGCCAAGGCCGCTGGGGCCCAACAGGTTGTGGATTGCCGTGGCGCCAGTGCCACGGCCTTGCTGGCAGCCGTGCAGCGTAGCGCTGCACCTGCCTCTTAAGGCGCTAAGCTGAATGCGGTGCGCCCCCATGCAAAGGATGGATACGTGAGCGAGACTGTCTTGTCCAATAACGATAAACCGTCGGCGCAGGCGCCTGCGGAACCCGTTACCACCCCACCTGCCAAGCGCTCCGGCAGTGGCCTGGCAGCGCTGGCCTTGCTGCTTGGTGCGGCCGGGGTGGCGGTAGGTGGCTGGGGTGTCTGGCAGGTGCGTCAACTGCAGGGCAGTGAGTTCAACCAGGGCCAGCACATCGAGGCGCTGAACCAGCGCGCCGAGGCGCTGCAGCAACGTGAACAGCAGATCAGTGCGCAACTGGCCAGTCTGCCAGCCGCCAGCGAGCTGGAAGACCGCCGGCGCTTGGTAGCCCAACTGCAGGGCGACCAGCAGCGTCTCAGCCAGCGCCTGGAAACCGTGCTGGGAGAAAGCCGCAAAGAGTGGCGCCTGGCTGAAGCCGAGCACCTCCTGCGGCTGGCTACCCTGCGCCTTTCGGCGTTGCAGGACATCACCAGTGCCAAAGCCCTGGTCGAAGGCGCCGACGAGATCCTGCGCGAGCAGAGCGACCCGGGTGCCTTCGCCGCCCGCGAGCAACTGGCCCGCAGCCTGGCCACGCTCAACAGCACTCAGCAACCGGACCGTACTGGCCTGTTCTTGAAACTGGCTGCGCAGCGTGAGCTGGTACAGCAGCTGAGCGCCCAGTCCCCCGAGTTCGACAGTAACGCCGATGCGCTTGGCGCCCTGACCGCCGACGGTGATGGTGCCAGCAGGCTGTCGCAGTGGTGGGCAGAAATATCCAAGTACTTCCAGATCGACTTCAATGCCGATGAAAACGTGCGTCCGTTGCTGGCCGGGCAGCAACTGAACCAGCTGCGTCTGGCCCTGAGCCTGACTATCGAGCAGGCCCAGTGGGCGGCGCTCAATGGTGATGCCAAGGTTTACACGCAGGCGCTGGACGACGCCCGCAGCGTACTGCTGGCCAACTTCAACGCAGACAATCCGCAAAGCAAGGCCATGCTCGACAGCCTCAATGCCTTGGCCGATCAGCCGGTGTCGGTGGTTACCCCTGACCTTAGTGAAAGCCTGGCGGCAGTGCAGGCCTATATTCAGCGCCGTCACCTGCCGGCCGAGGCTGAAGGGGGCAAGCCATGAAGCGTGTCTACCTGTTGGCCGTGCTTGCGATCGTGGTTGCTGCGGCACTGGGCATCGCGGTTGCCAAGCACAGCGGCTATGTACTGATTTCCTATGGTGGCTTCCGTTATCAGTCGGGGCTGTGGGCAGCCTTGGCGGGTATTTTGGCGGTCGTCCTGCTGCTGTGGTTGCTGCGCTATCTGGTCGGCCTGGTGCTGACTTCCAGTGGTGTGGTCAACCCGTGGTCACGGCGTAACCGCAGCCGACGTATCCGCCTGGCCATCGAACAGGGCCAGCTCGACCTTGCCGAAGGCCGCTGGGCCAGTGCCCAACGGCACTTGCACCGTGCCGCCGAGGCGGAGCGCCAACCGTTGCTGTACTACCTTGGTGCCGCGCGTGCCGCCAACGAGCAAGGCCGTACCGAAGACAGCGACAACCTGCTGGAGCGTGCCCTGGAGCGCCAGCCGCAAGCGGAGCTGGCCATTGCCCTGACCCATGCCCAGTTGCAAATGGACCGTGGCGAAAACGATGGGGCCCTGGAAACCCTGCTGGCCATGCAGGAGCGCCACCCGCACAACGGCCAGGTGCTGCGCTTGCTGCAACGCCTGTACGTGGAGCGCGGCGACTGGTCTGCACTGATCCGCCTGCTGCCCGACCTGCGCAAGGGCAAGGTGCTGCCGCCCGCCGAGCTGGCTGCTCTGGAGCAACGTGCATGGGGTCAGAACCTGAGCCTGGCGACCACCCGTGGCGAAGATGCGCTCAGTGCACGTCAATCCTTGGAGCGCGCCTGGCAGCAGCTGACCGCAGCCCAGCGCCAGGAGCCACAACTGGTGCTGGCGTACGCCGAGCAACTGCGCCAGGTAGGTGCCCAGAACGAGGCCGAACAAGTACTGCGCACGGCCCTCAAGCGCGACTACGAAAGCCACCTGGCCCGCCTTTACGGCCTGGTGCGTGGTGATGACCCGGCGCGTCAGCTGCAAACCGCTGAAGGTTGGCTCAAGGCTCACCCGCAAGACGCCAGCCTGCTGCTGACCCTGGGCCGTCTGAGCTTGCAAAACCGCTTGTGGGGCAAGGCGCGTGACTACCTGGAAAGCAGCCTGCGCATGGAGCGCAACCCCGAGGCCTGTGCTGAGCTGGCCCGCCTGCTCGCGGGGCTGGGCGAGACCGAGCGCAGCAACCAGCTGTTCCAGGAGGGCCTCGGCCTGCTGGACGAGCGCCTGCTGGCGCTGCCTTTGCCAGAAGGCGTGCGCGCCTGACCTACCCCAAGGCCCGCGCAAAGGTGCGGGCATTGGGGGCAGGTAATTTATCTTTCGCTGTCAGTTTGATCTGAAGTCCATTTCTTCCGTCGCCTCCTACGGCATATCTGGAAATTTCCTACGCGATTCAGTGACTTGTCGTTGCTGTCGTGCCTTGAAACAAAGCGTGTCTTTCCTCTACCGTTTCAAGCCACTACTTTTTCCCCGGGACCTTCACCGCCCATGCTGCCGGCCCGTTTGCGCACCTTTTTTCTTCCTGCCTGCCTGGTCGCACTGGCAGTACTGGTTGCGTCCTTCCGTCTGGAAAACACAGTGGGGCTGATGCCGTGCCCATTGTGCCTCAGCCAACGGTTGCTGCTTGGCGGGTACGCGCTCCTGTGTTTCGCAGCCGTGCTGCAGGCGCCGGGCACTCGGGGCATCCTTCGTTATGCTCGGCTGGCCCTGGGCTGCTCGCTGGCCGGCGCATTGCTGGCAGCACGGCATGTCTGGTTGCAGGGGGCTGAGGGGGTCAATGAGGTATGCCCGGTGCCGATCGGGCGAGTGTTCGAGCAATCCTGGAGTGAGGCGGCACGGCAACTGCTGCTGGGTGGCCCGGATTGCCGTTCGCTTGCCTGGAGTTTTCTCGATCTGACACTACCGGAATGGAGCCTGTTGGCCTTCCTGCTGCTGGCGGTGCTGCCCTTGAGTTGCCTGCTGGCGTATCGTTTCCGCACCTTGGCAAGAACATGACCTGGCGCAAGGTTGTGCCATTAGCGCGACCAATGGTGATGTAACAGGGTATTAAACACTTGTATGAACTTTGTGTGCTGCGTACCTTGAAGGGCAGCACGCGCGGGAATAATCTCCCAGCACGCATACCGGAAAAACAACTGCTCGATGCCGTCCTGCTGATGTCACCTTTGTGCTGCGCGGTCGTGGTGCGAGGTGCAGCGGCATCTACCCAGAAGGGAAGAGATCGCCATGCTCGATAGTTGTCAGAACGCCCAGGAACGCTGGGGTGGGGTTCACAAGCTGATCGACCGTTGGCTGGAGGAGCGCCAGGAACTGGTGCAGGCTTTTCGCGCCCTGCGCGATGTGAGGCCAGCCTTCGCCGACAAGGACACCAACGGGGACTTTTGCGCCCTTCTGGTCGACTACGTTTCGGCGTGGCACTTCGAAGTCTGCGAGCAACTGGTCAGCGAGGCCAAGGCGTTCGGAGACGAGAAGGCGCTGAAACTGGCCGAAGAGATCAACCCACGGATCAACGACAGTACTCAGATCGCACTGGCCTTCAATGACCATTGCACCAAGGGGGAGTGCAAGGACACCGAACGCTTTGCCGAGAAGCTGGCCAAATTGGGCGGGTTGTTGCATGAGCGCTTCGAGCTTGAAGACTGCCTGATCGAAGTGCTGCACAACGCACACAAGGAAGAGGGTGCAGTGCAGGCCTGAGGTTGGCGTCAGTCGCCAACCGCCAGCAGTTCAATCTCGAATACCAAGGGGGTGTAGGGTGCAATCAGGTCTCCCGCCCCCTCGGCGCCATAGGCTTGCGCTGAAGGAATTACCAGGCGCCATTTGGCGCCGGTGTGCATTTTCGGCAAGGCGACCTGCCAGCCTTCGATAACCGAATCCAGGTTGAACCATTGGGGGGTCTGGTTCTGGTCGAATATTGAGCCGTCCGGCAATCTGCCCACATAGCGCACTTGCACTTTGCCGCCCGCTTTTGGCTGTGCACCCGTGCCTGCCTGCAATTCGCTGTACAGCACACCTTCCGTTAGTTCGTGCACCCCATAACGCCCACGTTCATTAGCCATGAAACGCGTTTCGGCGGCCTGCAGCTTTTGCGCAGCGGCGTCACCTTCCTGGGCTTCATGCTGCTGCAGCACTGCCTGCATGCGTGCCTTGTCGAGTTTCAGGGGTTGCCCCTGATAGGACTGCTTCAGGCCTTCGACCAGTGCATCCAGCTGCAAGCCCGGCATCTCCTGGCGCAGGCGTTCACCCAGGCTGGCACCCAGGCTGTAGGCCAAATCGTGGTCGTCGTTGTCGGCCAAGGCGAGGGGCGCCATCAGGCATAAACCCAAAACAAGATATCGAGGCAACGCCTGACTCCCAAATACCAGCAATGATTAATTCAGCAACTACACTTTCACGCAGCTGCAAGATAACAACTTTGCCCAGGCATGCAACGCGGCGTAAACATTACGGTCAACATGCCCTAGCGGCGGTAGCAGCAGAAGCATAGTATGAGCCGCAATCTCGTCAGCCAGGAGGTAAACCATGTCGGCCAAAAAGAAGCCAGTAAGTACGCCGTTACACCTGCTCCAGCAACTTTCGGGCAGCTTGCTCGAACACTTGGAAGAGGCCTGCTCGCAAGCGCTGGCTGATGCGGAAAAACTGCTGGCGAAGTTGGAAAAGCAGCGTGGCAAGGCGCAGGAAAAACTGCACAACGGTCGCCTGAAACTGCAAGACGCGGCCAAGGCAGGTAAAGCCAAGGCGCAAAGCAAGGCGCAAAAAGCCATCGGTGAACTTGAAGAACTGCTCGAGTCTCTCAAGGAACGTCAAACCCAGACGCGCTCTTACATTCAGCAACTCAAACGCGATGCTCAGGACAGCCTCAAGCTGGCTCAGGGTGTAGGTAAAGTACGCGAAGCTGCAGGCAAGGCCCTTGATCAACGTGCGGCCAAACCGGCTGCCAAGGCAACCGCTGCTGCCAAGCCTGCGGCCAAACCAGCTGCCAGGGCGACCGCTGCCGCCAAGCCTGCGGCCAAACCAGCTGCCAAGACGACCGCTGCCGCCAAGCCTGCGGCCAAGCCTGCGGCCAAACCAGCTGCCAAGACGACCGCTGCCGCCAAGCCTGCGGCCAAACCAGCTGCCAAGGCGACCGCTGCCGCCAAGCCTGCGGCCAAACCAGCTGCCAAGGCGACCGCTGCCGCAAGCCTGCGGCCAAACCAGCTGCCAAGGCGACCGCTGCCGCCAAGCCTGCGGCCAAACCGGCTACCAGGGCGACCGCTGCGGCCAAACCGGCTGCCAAGGCGACTGCGGCAGCCAAACCTGCGGCCAAGCCAGCTGCCAAAGCCCCTGCTGCCAAGCCGGCCGCAAAACCAGCTGCCGCCAAGGCACCAGCACGCACGGCCGCCAAACCCGCCGCCAAACCTGCTGAAGCCAAACCCGCTACACCGGCCGCCGCAACCAACTCGGTGAGCCCGGCTGCTGCTGCACCGTCGGCACCTGTGAGTACTCCGGCTCAGGCACCTTCGGCGTCCTGAAGCGCAGCCGCTGCGACGCGCAACTGAACTAGCGCGTCATGATGCAGAGCCTGGTCCGGTGCCAGCCGGGCCAGCCAGTCGTCCGCGGGCTCATGGGAGCCCACGGGCCACTGTTGTGAGCGTTCCTGCAAGCGCTCCAGCAAGGCTTTTTCTGCCTGTAACTCCAACCCCTTCACCTGTTCACGCAATGCGGCCAGTTGTGCATCACCCGATGCTGGGGTTCGCCATTGCTGGCGCAGGCTGCGCAGCGGGGCGACCACGTCACGCTGCCAAGGCTCGGCAAGTTCTTGCAGTGCTTGCGCACGTTCGCCTAGTACGGCCACACCACGTGCTTGCAGCCAGGTCGCGCACAGCAGCAGGCAGACATCGCCACCCAGTGCCTGCAGTTCAAGGCAGGCGGCTTCCACGCCGGGCCTGGCATACAGGGCCAGGGCGTAATTCCACAGGTCGGTGTGCATGGTTCCACTCGCGCTATGGGCCGAGGAAGCTGGTAGACTCCGCGACCATCATGATCAGACTATCCAACCTCACTTTACAGCGTGGTCCGCAGCGCTTGCTAGAAGGCGCCGAGATGACCCTGCACGCCGGTCACAAGGCCGGCCTGATCGGCGCCAACGGTGCCGGAAAATCCAGCCTGTTCGCCTTGCTGCGCGGTGAGCTGTCGCCCGATGCCGGTGACTGCCAACTGCCCGGCGACTGGCGCATCGCCCACATGCGCCAAGAGGTCGACACCCTCGACCGCCTGGCTGTGGACTATGTGCTTGATGGCGACGTGCGCCTGCGCAAGGTCCAGGCCGAACTGGCCGCGGCCGAGCAGGCCCATGACGGCACCGCCCTGGCGCGTCTGCACAGTGAGCTGGAAAGCGCCGACGGCTATACCGCCGACGCCCGTGCGCGCAAGTTGCTGGCTGGGCTGGGCTTCACCAACGAACAGATGGACCGCCGTGTCGGCGATTTCTCTGGTGGCTGGCGGATGCGCCTGAACCTGGCCCAGGCACTGATGTGCCCGTCCGACCTGTTGCTGCTCGACGAGCCCACCAACCACCTCGACCTCGACGCTATCCTGTGGCTGGAAGACTGGCTCAAGGGCTACCCCGGCACGTTGTTGCTGATCTCCCACGACCGTGACTTCCTCGATGCCGTGGTCGACCATGTGCTGCACGTCGAGCAGCGCAAGCTCAACTTGTACAAAGGCGGCTACACCGCCTTTGAGCGCACCCGTGCCGAGCGCCTGGCGCAGCAGCAGCAGGCCTACGAGAAGCAGCAGGCGCAGCGCGCGCACATGGAGAAGTACATTGCCCGCTTCAAGGCGCAAGCCACCAAGGCCCGCCAGGCGCAAAGCCGGATCAAGGCCCTGGAGCGCATGGAAGAGCTGTCGGCGGCGCATGTCGATTCACCGTTCGACTTTGTCTTCCGTGAATCGCAGAAAATTTCCAGCCCGTTGCTGAGCCTTTCCGAAGGTCGCCTGGGTTATGGCGACAAGGCCATCCTCGACAAGGTCAAGCTGCAGCTGACCCCGGGTGCTCGTATTGGTCTGCTCGGGCCCAACGGCGCCGGCAAGTCGACCCTGATCAAGAACCTTGCAGGTGAGCTGGAGCCGTTGTCGGGCCGCCTGGTTCGTGGCGAGAACCTGGCTGTAGGCTACTTTGCCCAGCACCAGCTGGACTCGCTGGACGACAAGGCCAGCCCGCTGCTGCACCTGCAGCGCATCGCCCCTACCGAGCGTGAGCAGACGCTGCGCGACTTCCTCGGCGGCTTCGATTTCCATGGTGCCCGCTGCGACGAGCCGGTGGTTAACTTCTCTGGTGGCGAAAAGGCCCGCCTGGCACTCGCGCTGATTGCCTGGGAGCGGCCAAACCTGCTGCTGCTCGACGAACCGACCAACCACCTCGATCTGGAAATGCGTCTGGCGCTGACCATGGCCTTGCAGGAGTTTGCCGGTGCAGTGGTGGTGGTGTCCCACGACCGTCATTTGCTCAAGAGCACCACGGACGACTTCCTGCTGGTGGCCGACGGCAAGGTCGACACCTTCGACGGTGATCTGGAGGACTACAGCCGCTGGCTGGTCGAGTACCGCCAGCGCAGTGCGCCGGCCAGTACTGCACCGGCCAACCCGGACAAGACCGACAAGAAAGCCCAGCGCCAGGCTGCCGCAGCCTTGCGTCAGCAGTTGGCACCGCACAAGAAGGCTGCTGACAAGCTGGAAACCGAGCTCAACCAGGTGCACGCGCAATTGGCCGAGATCGAGACCGCGCTGGGTGATGGTGGCCTTTACGATGCGGCGCGCAAGGACGAGTTGCGCGACCTGCTGGCGCGCCAGACCCGGCTCAAGCAACGCGAAGGCGAGCTGGAAGAGGCCTGGATGGAAGCGCTGGAAACCCTAGAAAGCATGCAGGCCGAACTCGAGGCGTTGTCCTGATGGAGGAACTGCGTTCGCTGCTGCCAGGGCAATGGATGGACACCTTCTGGCTGGGTTTGCAGATCCTCTTGATCCTGGCAGCGGCGTTCATCCTGCAACGTATCGTCGCTCGCGGGCTAAGCCGCCTGGGCCAGCGTTACCCGTTACCGCCGGAGCTGCTGGTGCCCGTGCGCGGTGGCTTGCGCTGGCTGATCATGGGCAGCGCGCTGCTGTTCGTGCTGGAGCGCATGGGTGTTTCGGCAACCGTGTTGTGGACAGCACTTTCCGGCTTCGTAGCGGTAGCGGCGGTGGCCTTCTTCGCCATGTGGAGCGTGCTGTCCAACCTGTTGTGCGCGGTGTTGATCTTCACGGTCGGGCCGTTTCGCATCGGCGATGTGGTCGAGCTGGTCGACACCCTCGACAAGCCTGGCGTCAAAGGCCGGGTGATCGCCATCAACCTGCTGTTCACCACCCTGCTGGAAGTGCCCGAAGCGGGCGGAGCGCTGGTGCAGGTGCCCAATAGTCAGTTCTTCCAGAAGTCCGTGCGGCGTTGGCGCGGGGCCGAGGTACAGGCCCTGCACAAAGAAACAGCTGCGGAAGCGGACTGAGCCTGTTCTGGCCCCTTCGCGGGCACGCCCGCTCCCACAGGTATTTCACAGCGTCTGAAAATGCACTGTAGGCGTGGGAGCGGGCGTGCCCGCGAAGAGGTCAGGCCACACAAATCCATCAGAAATCACTGGTTATTTTTTCGCCAAAACCTTAGCTTAACGTTTTGCAACAAATGTTCGAGCGAGGTGTGTGATGTCGATGGAAGTATGGTTAGGCTTTTTTGCCGCCTGCTGGGTGATCAGCCTTTCACCCGGTGCCGGGGCGATTGCCTCGATGTCCAGCGGCCTGCAATACGGCTTCTGGCGTGGATACTGGAACGCCCTGGGCCTGCAGCTGGGCCTGATCATGCAGATCGCCATCATCGCCGCCGGCGTCGGTGCCGTCCTGGCTGCCTCGGCCACGGCGTTCCAGGTCATCAAGTGGTTTGGCGTCGGCTACCTTGTGTACCTGGCCTACAAGCAGTGGCGTGCCCTGCCGATGGACATGAGCGATGAATCAGGCGTGCGCCCGATCGGCAAGCCGCTGAGCCTGGTGTTCCGTGGCTTCCTGGTCAACATCAGCAACCCCAAGGCGCTGGTGTTCATGCTGGCGGTGCTGCCGCAGTTCCTCAATCCCCATGCGCCGCTGCTGCCGCAATATGTGGCGATCACCGTGACCATGGTCACGGTCGACCTGCTGGTGATGGCGGGATACACCGGGTTGGCTTCGCATGTGTTGCGCATGCTGCGCACGCCCAAACAGCAGAAGCGTTTGAACCGCACCTTTGCCGGGTTGTTCATTGGTGCAGCCACCTTCCTGGCGACCTTGCGCCGCGCGCCGGTCTGACAGACCGCATACAGGCCATTCGCGGGCAAACCCGCGATTGGCCCATCACTATTTCTCCTTGTCCACCAACCCCTTCAGCAGATCTATCGGCAGCGGGAAGACGATGGTCGAGCTCTTGTCCCCGGCAATCGTCCCCAGCGTCTGCATATAGCGCAACTGCATCGCCCCCGGTTCCTTGCTCAGCATTTGCGCGGCTTGCATCAGTTTCTCCGACGCCTGCAGTTCACCCTCGGCATGAATCACCTTGGCCCGACGTTCGCGCTCGGCCTCGGCCTGGCGGGCGATGGCGCGTACCATCGACTCGTTCAGGTCAACGTGCTTGATCTCGACGTTGGCCACCTTGATACCCCAGGCATCCGTCTGCGCATCCAGTACCTGGCGGATGTCCAGGTTCAGTTGCTCGCGTTCTGCCAACAGCTCATCCAGTTCGTGCTTGCCCAGCACCGCACGCAGGGTCGTCTGGGCCAGCTGGCTGGTCGCCACCAGAAAATCCTCGACCTGAATGATCGCTTTCTGCGGGTCGAGCACGCGAAAGTACAACACTGCGTTGACCTTGACCGAAACGTTGTCGCGGGTGATCACATCCTGCGGCGGTACATCCAGTACCACTGTACGCAGGTCGACCCGTACCATTTGCTGGATCACCGGGATCAACAGGATCAGCCCCGGCCCTTTGACCTGCCAGAAGCGCCCCAGCTGGAACACCACGCCGCGCTCGTATTCGCGCAGGATGCGAAACGCCGACAGCACCAGCATGGCCAGCACGATCAACACAGCGCCGAAACCGAATTGCATGAACATGCTCATTCTCCTTGCGTCGCAGGCGCGGCGGCGCTCACTTCCAGCATCACGCCATGGCGCGCGGTCACCCGTACGTTCTGGCCAGTTTGCAGCGGCGTTGCGCACCGCGCTTGCCATGGCTCGCCCTGAGCCAGCACGACACCACAGAAGGGGTCGCTTGCCATCACCTGGGTGACGGTGACCAGGCTGCCGACCAGGCCGGCGTCGCCACTGACGAGCGCCCGTTGCCGGGCCTTGAGAGCCATGCCCAGCACGCCACCGATCAGGAGTGCCGAGAGCAGCGCCAAGGTGCCGATCAAGGCCAGGGGGATGCCGAAACCGGGGGCGTCGGTGTCGATCAGGATCAATGCGCCGACCACAAAGGCAACGATGCCGCCGAAGCCGACCACGCCGAAACTGGGCAAGAAGGCTTCGGCGATCATGAAGGTGATGCCAAGCAGGATCAGCGCCACCCCGGCAAAACTCACCGGCAACAGCTGCAGCGCATACAGCGCCAGCAGCAGGCAGATACCACCGACCACACCGCCCACCGCAGAACCTGGGTTCATGAATTCGAACAACAGGCCGTAAACGCCGATCATGATCAGGATCAGCGCTACGCTGGGGTTGGTGATGACCGCCAGAAACCGTGTGCGCCAGTCCGGCAGATGCTCGACCACGCTGGCGCCTGCGGTCTGCAACTGCCGTGGTTGGCCGGCCACCTGAAGCGTTTTGCCGTCGAGCTTGCGCAGCAGGTCAGGCAGGTCATCGGCCACCTGATCGATCACGTTCAGCCGCAAGGCCTCGCTGGCGGACAGGCTGACCGCCTCGCGCACGGCCTTCTCCGCCCAGTCGGCGTTGCGGCCGCGCAACTGCGCCAGGCCACGGATGTAGGCGGCAGCGTCGTTGACCTGTTTGCGTGCGAGGGTTTCATCGTCGCCGCTTTTGGCTTTGTCGTCACTGGGCGTGCCAGGCGCACCGCCGATCCGCACCGGCGTGGCAGCTCCCAGATTGGTTCCGGGCGCCATCGCCGCGACATGGCTGGCGTAGAGAATATAGGTGCCGGCGCTGGCGGCGCGGGCTCCGCTGGGGGCAACGTAGCTGGCGACCGGTACAGGGCTGGCGAGAATTGCCTTGATCATCTGGCGCATGGCGCTGTCCAGCCCGCCCGGGGTATCCATGCGGATAACCACCAGTTGCGCGCCTTGCGCCTGGGCCTGGCTGAGGCTGCGCACCAGGTAGTCGGCGCTGGCCGGGCCGATGGCGTCGTCGATGTTCAGCACCCACACCGCGCCGGGCGCTGCCTGGCCACCTGGCGTGATGCCAAGCAACAACAGCAGCAACAGCCAGCGCCAGCAGCGGGCGATCACCTGTCGTCACCTCATTTGCGCGTATTACACAAGTTTAGCCCCGCCCACCCGTACCCGGCCTAAAATTGAGAATTGGGGGGCGAAACCGGAGGTGCATCATGCGTATGGCAAAGACCCTGCAGGCCAGCCTGGACAAGGCCAACTGCGACTACGACATCATTCCCCACCCACATTCGGCCACCAGCCTGGAGTCGGCCCGAACGGCCGGCGTGCCCGCCGAGCGGGTGGCCAAGTCGGTGATGCTCGATGACCGTCATGGCAACTACATCATGGCCGTTCTACCGGCCAACCGGCACCTGGACATGACCAAGGTGCGTATGTCCGGGGCCTGGCATCTGACCCGTGAAAGTGGTCTGCCGAGCCTGTTCAATGACTGCGAACGCGGTGCCGTGCCGGCCCTTGGCGATGCTTACCAGATAAAAATGCTGCTCGACCCGAGTCTTACCCGCCAAGGCGATGTCTACCTGGAGGCGGGTGACCACGATCACCTGATTCACATGAGCATGGAGCAGTACATGAAACTGGTGCCGCACGCCGAAGTGCGCGAGCTGTGCTGATGTTTTCAAACCAATGCCAGGCGGGCGTCGTGGACGGCTTGCCTGGCGCTCAGGAGGAACCATGGAAGCGCCGATCCATCCCTTTGCCGAACTGTTCAAGCAGCTGGGCTTGCCCGACGATCCCACGAGTATCGATCAGTTCATCACCAGCCATTCCCCGCTGAAGAACGAAATCAAGCTGGTGGATGCGCCGTTCTGGAGCGACTCTCAGCGGGCATTTCTCCAGGACAGCATCATTGAAGATTCCGATTGGGCCGTGCCCTTCGATCAACTCAACGAAGCGTTGCGCCGCCCCCGAAAATAAAGCGCCGAGCGGCACCTGACGAGTGATCGGCCGTTGCTATGCTCAGGAAAACAATAAGGGGATAGCGCGATGAAAGATCCCTACGCACCAGGTTTCTGGTGTTCCGTGACGATCCTGGGCACCCTGACGGCCAGTTACTTCTATGGCATCAGACAGACGCAACAGATGAACCAGGCCGTGCATTTCCTGTACGCCGCTGCCGCAGTCACTGTAGCGGTTGCACTGGTGGCGCTGACATGGATCGCCTGGCAGCAGTTGCGCCTGAACAAGCGCGAAGTGGTGCAGGGGCGAACGTTGCTGACCATCTGGAATACCAAGGTTGCGCTACGCCGCGTCGAGACGGTTTTCGACCGTTATTTCTGGGGCAGCTACTGGCATTCGGGGCGTACCTTCGAAGAGGTCATGGGCGAGCTCAGGGGCACTCCGCTGGAGCAGAGCCTGGATGCGCTGAAGCGCCAGTGCCGGGTGCTCGACCGCGAAATCCATGACCGCCATCACCACTGGCTGGCCAACGCTCGCGACCTGTCCAGCGTGGCCCAGGCGATGGCCCGCGAACGCTACCAGCTGGACCTCGGCGAGCCCACGCACAGCGGCCACGGCAATACGGCAGTGCTCAACCGTGACCTGGAAGTGCTGGTGTACACCTGGTCGGCGCGCTTGCGTAGCTTCGACCATCAGCTGGACGAGCTGGAGCGCGCCTACCATTGAGGCGCTTCATTCGCCGCGGATGTACTGCTCCATTTGCTTGATCAGGCTCGCCTGTTCGTCAATGGTTTCCTTGACCAGGTCGCCGATCGACAGCAGGCCGAGCAATCTGCCGTTGTCGACCACCGGCAGGTGACGCAGGTGCCGGTCGGTCATCAGATTCATGCAGAAATCGAGCTTTTGCTTGGGCTCCACGGTGACCACCGGTGCGCTCATGATTTCGCGTACCGGCGTGGCGGCGGAAGAGCGGCCCTTGAGGACCAGTTTTCGCGCATAGTCCCGTTCACTGACGATACCCACCACCTGGCCACCCTCAACCACGGGCAGTGCACCGACGTTTTTCTCCGCCAGCAGTTTCAGGGCGTCGAGCACCGAGTCATCCGGGCCGATGGTGTACACGGTCTGGTGCTGGGACTTGGTCTTGAGGATTTGTTCGACGTTCTTCATACGGGCCTCTGCGGGTGAAAAAACGCTGTCTCGGTTTAACTAAAGCATCCGGTACGGCGCTCTGCACGGCAATGCAGGAAACGGCATGGAGGCGATTGAAAAACGTCATTGCCGTTCGCTTGTAACAGCCTTTTCGCGGCTAAAGCCGCGAAGAGGCCGGTACTGCGCATCAAAGCTTCGGCATCTGGCCGATCCGCGCCACCATTTCGCTCACCACCTGCAAGTCCAGCATGAACTGCTCCACGGTCTTGAACTCGTTGTCGTTGTGCCCGGTGTACTTCACGTCCGGCATGGCCAGGCCAAATTGCACACCGTTGGGAAGATCGTGCACCGAAGTCGCGCCGGCCGAGGTTCCGAACTCATGCTTCATACCCAGGTTCTCGGTGGCCACAGCGAGCAGAGCCTTGACCCATTCGCCTTCAGGGTTGCGGTACATCGGCTCGTCCAGGCTGAAGTCGAATGCCACCGAGGTGTTGCTTTGCCGGGTCCATTTGCCCAGTTTGTCGGCCAGTTCGTCCTTGATCGTGGCGATCGGCTTCCCCTTGGGAATGCGCAGATTCACCGCCAGTTTCAAGCCTTTGTCATCCACCCCGACAAAAGTCAGCGAGGTGGTCAGCGGGCCCATGAACGGGTCCTTGAAGGCCACGCCGAGCTTGTTGCCCAGGTAGTCCAGGCCCCAGTTTTCGGCGGCGTAGCGGGCCGCGTCGGTAAAGTGGTTGTGCTTGAGCGACACCTGCTGGCCGAGGCCATTGATGAAGTCGAGCATACGCGCCACCGGGTTGATGCCGGATTCCGGCTCCGAAGAGTGTGCGGAAACACCGGTCACGGTGAGCAAGACTTGCTTGCCGTCGGCCTTGGCGTCGATGCTGAAGTCGCTTCCATGCTGCTTCACATATCTGGCGCCGGCTTGCTGCAGGTGCTTGACCAGCTGTGCCGGGTTGTCAGAAATCAGGGTCGCAACCGACGTTGTCGGGATCTGGTTGGTGGCCAGGCCACCGGTCAGGTTGACGATCTCGGCACCCTTGCCGCTGGCCGGGCGCTTGGTGAAGCTGGCCATGACCGTGCCGTAGCCTTTCTCGGCAATCACTACCGGGTAGCCGCCGTCGAGGGCCAGGTTGTAATCGGGCGTAGGGTTGCGCTCAAAGTAGTAGGGGATGGCATCACCGCTGGTTTCTTCGGTGGTGTCGATCAGCAGCTTGAACTGCCGGGCGAGCGGCAGGTTTTCGTCCTTGGCCACTTTCAGCGCGTACATCGCCACCACGATGCCGTTCTTGTCGTCCTCGGTGCCGCGGCCGTACATGCGGTCACCCACCAGGGTGACCTTGAACGGGTCCAGGCGCGTACCGTCGGCCAGCTTCCAGTTGTCCGGGTTGACCGGCACGACGTCAGCGTGGGCATGGATGCCGATCACTTCCTTCCCGCTGCCCAGCGAGATCTCGTACACCCGGTTGTCGATGTTGCGGAAGGCCAGGCCGAAGCGGTCGGCCAAGGCCTTGATCTTGTCGGCGATCTTGAGGAATTCAGGGTTTTCGTACTGCGGCGTACCCTCGACATTGAAGGTGGGGATGGCTACCAGTTCACGCAGGGTTTCGGTTGCGGCTTTGCCATACTTGATGCGGGTATACAGGCCGAGCAGGCGGTTGATCTCGTCTTGTTGCCCGGCGGCCAATGGCTTGTCGGCCAGGTAGGCGTCGACGGTTGCCTCGAGGTCGTCGGCCTTGCCCAGGTCGCTGCCTTTGAGCTTGCCGAGGAATTGCCTGAAGTCGCTTGGGTCGCTGCCGTCGAAGGCTTTGACGATAGCTGCGGACTGCTGCTGGGTGAGGTTGGCCTGGGCAGGCTGGGTGAACAGGCCGATGCTGGCCAGCAACAGGGTGGTGGCGGTGAGTTTTTTCAACTGCATGGTTGTGCGCATTCCTTCGCCAATCATTGTTATGGGTTACCCGTTCGGAGAACGGGAAGACGCCCACGCTAACATCAATGACCCGTGGCACGGGAGTACCAGAAAGGTGACATGGCGCACAAACGAAAAAGCCCCGGGCTCAGGCCCAGGGCTTTCTTGATATGGCGCACTCGGCGGGATTCGAACCCACGACCCCTGCCTTCGGAGGGCAGTACTCTATCCAGCTGAGCTACGAGTGCAACGCGCACGCATGATACCCATCTGTGTCGTTGACGTCCATCGCCTTGATCTGTAGCTGTTTTTACCGTGTTGGCTGTGCAGATCCCTGTGGGGCGGATACACGACAATACCGATCGGAAATGAACAACGGTGGGCCGGGGGGACCGGCCGTAACCGAGCGCACGCCAATGCCATCGATTACGGCGCCGATGACGACAGCATCATCGTTTCAGCCCAGCATCAGGGCGGGGGGAAATTAGCCGTGACAAGCAGTGAAACGAATTTTGGTTTCGCCCCACGTCCGGCCGCAGCATCGTCTACCCTTCAGCGGCCATTCTGCGGGCGATTTCAGATGGGCTGTGCAACCATTCGTTCTTTTTTTCGAACAGCCTATTGTCCAACACCCCAGCAGCCGCTTAGCATTCGTTTGAGATTTCAAACGCTCGATGCCCTGCCTTGGGCGCTTTTCAACAATCAACAATTCGGGAAGCCGACATGCAGCTCAAAGACGCTCAGTTGTTCCGCCAGCAAGCCTATATCAATGGTGAGTGGCTGGATGCGGACAACGGCCAGACCATCAAGGTGACCAACCCGGCCACCGGCGAAGTCATCGGTACCGTGCCGAAGATGGGCACCGCGGAAACCCGCCGCGCCATCGAGGCCGCCGACAAGGCCCTGCCGGCCTGGCGTGCCCTGACTGCGAAAGAGCGCTCGGCCAAGCTGCGTCGCTGGTTCGAACTGATGATCGAGAACCAGGACGACCTGGCTCGCCTGATGACCACCGAACAGGGCAAGCCGCTGGCCGAAGCCAAGGGCGAAATCGCTTACGCTGCCTCGTTCATCGAGTGGTTCGCCGAAGAAGCCAAGCGCATCTACGGTGACACCATCCCGGGCCACCAGCCAGACAAGCGCCTGATTGTCATCAAGCAGCCAATCGGCGTTACCGCGGCCATCACCCCGTGGAACTTCCCGGCCGCCATGATCACCCGTAAAGCCGGCCCGGCCCTGGCCGCTGGCTGCACCATGGTCCTCAAGCCGGCTTCGCAAACCCCATACTCCGCTCTGGCGCTGGTCGAGCTGGCCCACCGTGCCGGCATCCCGGCTGGCGTGCTGAGTGTGGTTACCGGCAGCGCCGGCGAAGTTGGCGGCGAACTGACCGGCAACTCCCTGGTACGCAAGCTGTCCTTCACCGGCTCGACCGAAATCGGTCGCCAGCTGATGGAAGAATGCGCCAAGGACATCAAGAAGGTTTCCCTGGAGCTGGGTGGCAACGCCCCGTTCATCGTGTTCGACGACGCCGACCTGGACAAGGCGGTCGAGGGCGCGATCATCTCCAAGTACCGTAACAACGGCCAGACCTGCGTCTGCGCCAACCGTATCTACGTGCAGGACGGCGTCTACGACGCGTTCGCCGAGAAGCTGGCCGCTGCAGTTGCCAAGCTGAAGATCGGTAACGGCCTGGAAGAAGGCACCACCACTGGCCCGCTGATCGATGGCAAGGCTGTCGCCAAGGTCCAGGAACACATCGAGGACGCCGTCAGCAAAGGCGCCAAAGTGCTGTCCGGTGGCAAGCTGATCGAAGGCAACTTCTTCGAGCCGACCATCCTGGTTGACGTACCGAAGACCGCTGCTGTCGCCAAGGAAGAGACGTTCGGCCCACTGGCGCCGCTGTTCCGCTTCAAAGACGAAGCCGAAGTCATCGCCATGTCCAACGACACCGAGTTCGGCCTGGCCTCGTACTTCTACGCCCGCGACATGAGCCGTGTGTTCCGTGTCGCCGAAGCCCTGGAGTACGGCATGGTGGGTATCAACACCGGCCTGATCTCCAACGAAGTCGCGCCGTTCGGTGGTATCAAGGCTTCGGGCCTGGGCCGCGAAGGTTCCAAGTACGGTATCGAGGACTACCTCGAAATCAAATACCTGTGCATCAGCGTCTGATAGCACGGTAAAGGCTTTACCTCTGCCAGCGGGGCGCGAGAGCGACGTCTCGCTGGCCTTTTTTACATTGCAGTACCTGGTGGCCAGGGCGTTCACGACAGTCGATCAACGAATACTGTTCGCGAGCACTCCCAGCCGCCCCCGAATAAAAGCGCCATTCCTGTCGGCGCAATGAGGGCATTATGAGCAAAACCAACGAATCCTTGATGCAACGTCGTGTAGCTGCCGTCCCACGTGGCGTCGGCCAGATCCACCCGATCTTCGTCGACACCGCGAAGAACTCGACCGTGATCGACGTTGAAGGCCGCGAACTGATCGACTTCGCTGGCGGCATCGCAGTACTGAACACCGGCCACCTGCACCCGAAAGTGGTTGCAGCTGTGCAAGAGCAGCTGACCAAGGTCAGCCACACCTGCTTCCAGGTGCTGGCTTACGAGCCCTACGTAGAGCTGTGCGAAAAGATCAACAAGCTGGTCCCAGGCGACTTCGACAAGAAGACCCTGCTGGTCACCACCGGCTCCGAAGCCGTTGAAAACGCCGTCAAGATCGCCCGTGCTGCCACTGGCCGCGCTGGCGTCATCGCCTTCACCGGCGGTTATCACGGCCGTACCATGATGACCCTGGGCCTGACCGGCAAGGTCGTGCCGTACTCCGCTGGCATGGGCCTGATGCCAGGCGGCATCTTCCGCGCCCTGTTCCCGAGCGAACTGCACGGTATCAGCGTTGACGACGCCATCGCCTCGGTCGAGCGCATCTTCAAGAACGACGCCGAGCCGCGCGACATCGCCGCAATCATCCTCGAGCCAGTACAAGGCGAAGGCGGCTTCCTGCCAGCGCCGAAAGAGCTGATGAAACGCCTGCGCGCCCTGTGCGACCAGCACGGCATCCTGCTGATCGCCGACGAAGTACAAACTGGCGCTGGCCGTACCGGCACCTTCTTCGCCATGGAACAGATGGGCGTTGCGCCTGACCTGACCACCTTCGCCAAATCCATCGCTGGCGGCTTCCCGCTGGCCGGTGTGTGCGGCAAGGCCGAATACATGGACGCCATCGCGCCTGGCGGCCTGGGCGGTACCTACGCCGGTTCGCCGATCGCTTGCGCCGCGGCCCTGGCCGTGATCGAAGTGTTCGAAGAAGAAAAACTGCTGGACCGCAGCAAGGCTGTGGGTGAGCGCCTGACCGCCGGCCTGCGCGAAATCCAGAAGAAGTACCCGATCATCGGCGACGTCCGTGGTCTGGGCTCGATGATTGCCGTCGAAGTCTTCGAGAAGGGCACTCACACCCCGAACGCTGCTGCTGTTGGCCAGGTTGTCGCCAAGGCTCGTGAAAAGGGTCTGATCCTGCTGTCTTGCGGCACCTACGGCAACGTCCTGCGTATCCTGGTTCCGCTGACCGCCGAAGACGCGCTGCTGGACAAAGGCCTGGCCATCATCGAAGAGTGCTTCGCTGAAATCGCCTGATGTGACGCGCTTCAGAAAAAACCCGCCTAGGCGGGTTTTTTTATGCCCAGATAAGCCGTGTGGCGCTATGGTTATCGGAGGACTGGCTTTGGAAGCTGCGACGGACTGTGTGTCAGGTTATTCAGGAGTAGTTGGCGATGAGCGCTGCAGCCCCCACCCCACCAAGCGTACTGATTGTCGAAGGCGATCCTTGGGTACGGGACATGCTCAGCGAGATGCTGCTCAGCGTGCGCTGTGACGCCCGCCTGCAGGTATGCGCGGACGGCTCGCAGGCGCTCAGTGCCTTGTCCAGCAAGCCTGACCTGATCATCGCCGCCCGTGAGCTGGCCGGTGTCGACGGCCTCGACCTGCTGCGCAAGGTGCGCGCCAAAGGGCCAGGGGTGCCGTTCATTCTCATGAGTAACCGCAATGACAGCGCCAGTGTGCGCGAAGCGCTGCCCCTGCACCCCACGGCGTACCTGAGCAAGCCGCTGAACCTGGATAACCTGCGCAAGCGCCTGCAAGAGTTGCTGCTGGCCGTTGGCGAGGAGATCGCCTGCCCGGTACCGGCGTTGCAGGCGGGGGCCACCCTGTCAGCCTACCTTGAGCAGCGTCGCGCTACCGCCGATGGCGGGCCGCTGCTGGCCGATGTGCAGGTAGCGATCAATCGAGCGCTGAACCCCCAGGGCCTGAACCTCAGGGTGCTCGAAGAGGAAGTGCGTAACGATCCGCAAGTTACGGCGGTGCTGATCGCTGCCGCCAATAGTGCGGCATTGCACCGTGAAGTCCCGGTGCAGACGTTGCTGCAGGCCCTGAACAAGCTTGGCAGTACCCAAAGCATGAACCTGATCCTGGGCATGACCCTCAAGCGCAGCGCCCGCCTCAGTGACCCGCTGTTGGCGGAGCACGCGACCCGTTACTGGGACCTGTCACTGCACACTGCCGAATATGGCCGCACCTTGGCGCGCATGCTCGAGCTGGACGAGGGGCGTTGTTACTGCGCGGGCTTGCTGCATTGCCTGGGCGACCTGGCGGTGTTGCGCTGCCTGCAAGAGTGGCGGTTGGCCGGGGGGGATCTGGACGAGCGCAATGTGCAGCAATCGCTGGAAGAGTTTGCTGCGGCATTCGGCTCGGCGTTGCGTACTCGCTGGCGTTTGCCGCTGGCACTGCGCGAGTTGATCGCTGCGATCTACCAGTTGGGTGGTGGCGTTTACTCGCTGGAGATCCTGGCCATGAACCTGGCTGGGCAGTTGTCGCGGCTGCCGGCCGGGCAGGGGCTGGAGAAGGTGGCCAGCGGCAAGACGGCGCGGCTGCTCAAGCTTGGCCTGCCGGAGCTGAGGCGGTTGCGCAAAGTGGAGAACCCGGAAGTAAAGCCGCAGGAAGAACCGCCGGTGGCTGGGGCCGAGGTTTCCAGCTGAGATTCGGGGCCGCATTGCGGCCCTTCGCGGGCTTGCCCGCTCCCACAGGCCCGCGAATAGCGGCCACAGCCAGTGCCCGTGCCGCCTGATCAGCCGCGGACTATCTGGTTCTTGCCCTGCCGCTTGGCCCGGTACATTGCCGCATCGGCCCGCGCATACAGGCTGTCCAGCGCCACATCCTCGTCGGTCAGCCCGGTCAGCCCCTGGCTCACCGTCACCCCGTACGTCTGCTGGCCATGGGTGAAGCTCAAGTGCTGAATCTGTCGTTGCAAGCGCTCGGCAATCTGCTCCGCGACCTGGGCGTTGCAGCCCGGAAACACTGCCGCAAATTCTTCGCCGCCAATGCGTCCGAACAGGTCGCCCCGGCGTAGCACGGCCTTGCCGCTGTCGGCGATGTGTTGTAGCACCTGGTCGCCTTCCTGGTGGCCATAGCTGTCATTGATGCGTTTGAAGTCGTCGATATCCAACAGCAGGAAAGCCAGCGGTGTACCGTCCTCACGTGCACTGTCGAAGGCTTGCTGGGCACATTCGAAAAAGTGCCTGCGGTTACTGCTCTGGGTCAGCACGTCGGTGGTGGCCAGGCGCTGCAGTTCGCCTTCAAGCTGCTTCTTCTCGGTGATGTCTTCGGCGATACCGACAATGATTACCCGGTCGCTATCGTGCTGCTGGTTGATGTAGCACTTGTCGCTCAGCCAGCGCAGTTGCCCGTCGGCATTGAGGATGCGGTACTCGCGGTCTTCCACCGCGCCCTTGAGCAGTACCTGGGCCAGGCTACGTTCGGCGAACTCGAGGTCGTCGGGGTAGATGCTGTCACGCCATTCGTTGTAGTCAGCCAGCACCAGGCTGACCGGGCGGCCAAAGATGCGCTCGTAGGCTGGGCTCACGTACAGCACCTGACGGGTTTCCCAGTCGAAGGCCCAGAGCACTGCGTTGACGCTGTCGAGCAACGAGCTGAACAGCTGATCACGCTCACTCAGGCGGGCAACCTCTCCTTGGGCGTGGAGCAACGCCAGTAAAGTCTGGGCGGCTTCGGGAGGAGGGGTGCCGGGGAAAATCGTTGGAATGTTCTTGGCCATGTGCACGGAGCAGGTCTCAACGTGAAAGCGTGCGGCCAGCATCCGGCCCGCCACGCAGGCGATATTCCGGATTCGAGTGGAGAGGTAGGGGCGAAGTTCCGAATGGCACGCCCCGCTGCGGGGCGTGCCGATCAACGGCGGTCAGGCGCCGGTCGGGCGCAGCGAGTAAGTCTTGAGTTGTGCTGCGAAGTCGCGCAGTGCCTGGATGCCGCTGGTTTCGGCCTCATGTACCCAGTCTTTCATGGCTGCCAGCATGTCGTGGCCGTTGGCACTGGTGCGCGCCCAGATCTGCTGCAGGGCCAGGCGCTTTTCGTAGATGGTTTTCAGTGCCTGGCTGTGCGCGAGCATGGACTCGATGCGCACGTGGTGGCGGTCTTCCAGCAGGCTGGTTTCGCGAGACAGCAGCCGTTTGGCACGGCGGAAGCGGTGACGCACCGAGGCGTCGACACGGGCCAGTTCCTGTTTCACCAGCGGGCCGATCACCAGCTTGCGGTACTGGGCCATGATCTGGAAGCGGTTGTTGAGGATGGCCATGGCGGTGTCCATGTCCAGGCTGGCCTTGCCGGCCACCCGGTGGGCGATGGGCGCCACGCGCTGCACCTTGGCCAGACGCAGCAGGCAGAACAGGCGGATCCACGCCCAGCCCATGTCGAACTCCCAGCGTTTGACCGAGAGCTTGGCCGAGTTGGGGTAGGTGTGGTGGTTGTTGTGCAGTTCTTCACCGCCGATGACGATGCCCCAGGGCACCAGGTTGGTGGCGGCGTCGCGGCATTCGAAGTTGCGATAGCCGAGGGCATGGCCCAGGCCGTTGACCACACCGGCGGCCCAGAACGGAATCCACATCATCTGCACCGCCCATATGGTGATGCCCAGGGTGCCGAACAGCAGCAGGTCGATTACCGCCATCAGTGCGATACCGCCCAGTTTGTAACGCGAGTACAGGTTGCGCTCGATCCAGTCATCCGGGCAGTTCTTGCCATAGATGCGCAGGGTTTCGGGGTTGCGCGCCTCTTCACGGTACAGCTCGGCACCTTTGCGCAGCACTGTGCCCAGGCCCTTGTACACCGGGCTGTGCGGGTCGTCGGGGGTTTCGCACTTGGCGTGGTGCTTGCGGTGGACGGCGGTCCACTCGCGGGTGTTCTGCGCCGTGGTCAGCCACAGCCAGAAGCGGAAGAAGTGCTTGAGCGCGCCGTTGAGCTCCAGGGCCCGGTGCGCGGAGTAGCGATGCAGGTAGACCGTGACGCTGACAATGGTCACGTGGGTCATCAACAGAGTGATGCCGACCAGTTGCCAGGCCGACAGGTCGAGCAGGCCGTTATACCACATAGGTGCAAATACCCTCGAAATGCAGGGGGAAGGGCTGATTATCCCTTGGCGGGGAAATAAAACCAGTCAACCGTTGAGATAGGAGGTCACGACATGTTTCAGCCTTTATAATGCCCACTCCTTTTTGATGGCCTTTCCCACCCGACATGTCTGTTTCCGTTCGCGACGCCTTGCGCATGGCTGCGCTGTATGTGGTGCTCTCGATCCTCTGGCTTGCGCTGGCGGAGGTGATGCTGCACAGCATGACTGACGATCCCTTGGCACTGACCGTGGGGCGGCAGATCAACGTGGTGGTCTGGGTGCTGCTCAGTGCCTTGCTGATCTATGTGTCGCGCGTGCGCCTGCTCAATTTCATCGGCCATGGCGCGCGTTTGCGTTGTGAAGATCGTGAACGGCTGCGCATGGCTGCCGCAGTGTTCGACAGTACCCTCGAAGGTGTGCTGGTGACCGACCGCCAAGGCCTGATCGTGCACGTCAATCGTGCCTTCATGCGCATCACCGGCTACCAGCAGGATGAGGTTATCGGCCAGCGCCCGAGCAAGTTCAAGTCGGGCCACCATGGCCTGGCCTTCTACCAGGAGGTTTTCGCCACCCTGGCCGAGAAGGGCGAGTGGAGTGGTGAAATCTGGAACCGGCGCAAAAGCGGGGAAATCTACCCGCAGTGGCAGACCATTTGCGCCATTCGTGATGACGAGGGTGAGCTCAGCCATTACGTGGCGGTGTTCAGTGACATCAGCGCCATCAAGCATTCGGAACAAGAGCTTGCCTACCTCGCCCACCACGACCCGCTGACCGGCCTGCCCAACCGCCTGCTGTTTACCGACCGGCTGGAGCAGGCATTGGCGGCTGCGCAGGCCAACAAGCGCGGTTGCGCCTTGTTGCTGCTGGACCTGGATCACTTCCAGAGCATAAACGACGGCCTGGGCCATACCATTGGCGACCAGTTGCTGAAGCTGGTGGGCGAGCGTCTGGGGGAGGTGTTGGGTAACGGTGTGACCCTGGCGCGTCTGGGCGGCGACGAATTCGGCGTGCTGGTCGAGAACTGCCAGCAGGTCGGCCAGGCGGGCAAGCTGGCGCAGTGCATCATCGAGCGTATGCGTGAGCCGTTTCAGTTCGACGGCAATCGTCTGTTCATCAGCGCCAGCGTCGGAATCAGCCTTTACCCCAGCGATGCCTTGGGTGCCGAGCAGTTGCTGCGCAATGCCGACTCGGCGTTGTACAAGGCCAAAAGCAACGGGCGGGCCTGCTATGCGCTGTACACCGAAGAGCTGACCGCCCACGCCCAGCATCGGGTCGAGACCGCCGCTGAATTGCGTCGGGCCCTGGAGCAGGATGAACTGCGGGTGTACTTCCAGCCGGTACACGACCTGGCATCAGGCCGACAGGTCGGGGTCGAGACGCTGGTGCGCTGGCAGCACCCCAGGCGCGGTCTGGTACCGCCGGGCGAGTTCATCCCGATTGCCGAACGCACCGGCCTGATTGCCGAGATCGATACCTGGGTGCTGCGCCAGGCCTGCCGGCAAATGGTGCAGTGGCAGGCTGAAGGCCGGCAGCTGGCATTTGTGGGGGTGAACATCTCCAGTCGCCTGTTTGGCCAGCATGAGCTGTATCGGCAGGTAGCCGAAGTGCTGCACGACACCGGCCTCGCCCCGGCCTTGCTGGAGCTGGAAGTGACCGAAAGCGCGGTGATGGAAGACCCTGAGGTGGCGCTGGAGCAACTGCACCGCTTGCGCGAACTGGGGGTGACCCTGGCCATCGACGACTTTGGCACCGGGTATTCGTCACTGCTACGGCTCAAGCGTTTGCCGGTGCAGAAGCTGAAAATCGACCAAGGGTTTGTAGCTGGGTTGCCACTGGATGAGGATGACATCGCAATTGTGCGGGTGATCATCGCCTTGGCCCGTAGCATGGGTATGCAGGTGCATGCCGAGGGCATCGAGCAGGCGGAACAGGCCAGCTTCCTGCTGCAGGAGGAGTGCCAGTTGGGTCAAGGGTACTGGTTCGGGCGGCCAGTGCCGGCTGAGGATCTTCGCTGGGATTGAGAGCGGGCTGCAAAGCAGCCCTCAGATTTCAACGCTTGTTCAAACCCTTCGCCAGGCGGTCCCCGCCCAGCTGGATCAACGCCACTAACGCTACCAGCATGGCGATCACGGTCAGCATGATCTGGCTGTCGAAACGCTGGTAGCCATACCGATAGGCGATATCCCCCAGCCCGCCGGCACCAATCGCCCCGGCCATCGCCGACGAGTTGATCAAGGTCACCAAGGTAATGGTGAAGCCCCCGACGATCCCCGGCAGCGCCTCGGGCAACAGTACATGCCAGACGATGTGCCAGCGCCGGCAGCCCATGGCCTGTGCGGCTTCCACCAGACCATGGTCGACCTCACGCAGGCTGACCTCGGCAATCCGCGCAAAGAACGGTGTGGCGGCAATGGTCAGCGGCACCACTGCCGCCCACACACCATAAGTGGTACCCACCACCAGGCGGGTGAAAGGAATCAGCGCAACCATCAGGATCAGAAACGGAATCGAGCGGAACAGGTTGACGAAGGCGCCCAGCACCCGGTTCAGCAGCCGCGCCTCGAAGATCCCGCCCTTGTCGCTGGTCACCAGCAGCACCGCCATGGGTACACCCACCAGCAGGGCGATCAGTGACGAAACCCCAACCATCAGCAGCGTATCCAGCAAGCCTTCCAGCAGGCGATCAATCCACATGGCCCAATACCTCCACGTCCTCGGCCCAACGGCGGGCACGTTCCAGCAATTGATGGGTGTCGTGCGGCGAGTGTTGCACCGAGAGGATGAGTTGCCCCAAGGCATGTTCGCCGATGGTTTCCACGCCGCCCTGCAGCAGACGCACACGCCCGCCCAGGTCGTTGAACAGGGCAGACAGCTCTGGCTCGCCGAGCACCGTCAGTTTCAGCACTACGGCGCTGTTGCCGCTCGCCGGGTGGGCCTGGAGGCTGGCTTGCAGTGCGGCGGGTAGCTTGGCCTGCAAAGGGGCGAGCAGGGTGCGGGTAACCTCGTGACGAGGTGAACCAAACACCCGCCAGACCTCGCCCTGCTCGACCACTGCGCCGCGTTCCAGCACCACTACCCGGTGACAGATGTCGCGAATCACTGCCATTTCGTGGGTGATCAGCACGATGGTCAGGCCCAGGCACTGGTTGATATCGCGCAGCAGCTCCAGGATTGAGGCGGTGGTTTCCGGGTCCAGCGCCGAGGTGGCCTCGTCGCACAGCAGGATCTCGGGGCTGTGCACCAGTGCCCGGGCAATGCCCACGCGCTGTTTCTGCCCGCCGGACAGTTGCGCCGGGTACACGTGATGTTTTTCCTGCAGGCCGACCAGTTCCAGCAGTTCGTGCACTTTGCGCTGGCGCTCGGCCCTGGGCACGCCGGCGACCTTCAAAGGCAATTCCACGTTCTGCCACACGGTCTTGGCCGACATCAGGTTGAAGTGCTGGAAGATCATGCCGATGCGCCGGCGCAGGGCCACAAGCTGGTCCTCATTGAAAGGCGCGATATCCACCTGGTCGATCAATACGCGGCCCTGGCTGGGTTGCTCCAGGCGGTTGATGGTGCGCAGCAGTGATGACTTACCGGCGCCGCTGCGGCCGATGATGCCGAAGATCTCGCCATGGCGGATGTTCAAGTCAATGCCTTGCAAGGCCGGTTGCGCCTGGCCCGGGTAGGTCTTGCCCAGGCCGATGAAGCGCACGTGAGCTTCATTTACCTCGGGGCGCAGGGCCTGTTCCCTGGCCAATGGCGGCAGTGCTTGGGGTGTGGGCGCTCTGAGCGCGCTGGCCTGGCTCATTTCAGCCTTCCCAGCCGGCTTGGTAGAGCTTGCCGTGAGCTTTGTTCAACGCAGCGCGCACCGCTGGCGAATGCTGGTAGATGTCGACGAACTTGGCCAGGCGTGGATCGTCCTTGCTTTGCGGGCGAATGACGAACTCGATCACGTATTCCTTGTTTTCCAGCCCGTCGAACAGCAACGCCGAGGTGGTATCGAAGGTGTTGGCCAGGCGGATGTAGGCCGGGTAACCCTGCACCAGGTCGGCGTCGTCGTAGGCACGTACCAGTTGCACCGCCTCGACCTGAAGGATCTTCAGCTTTTTAGGGTTGGCGACGATGTCATCCTCGGTGGCCTTGTAGCCCACGCCGGGCTTCAGGGTGATCAACCCGGCCTTGGCCAGCAGCAGCAGGCCACGGCCGCTGTTGATCGGGTCGTTGGCGATGGCCACGCTGGCGCCTTCAGGCAGCTCGGCAAAGCTTTTGTACTTTTTCGAGTACAGGCCAACGTTGTTGATGATGCCCGGGGCGTAAGGCACGAGGTTGAAGCCTGCAGCAGCCTTGGCGTTTTCCAGGAACGGGATGTGCTGGAAGTAGTTCGCGTCGATGTCGCCGCTGTTGAGGCTGACATTGGGCGCAATCCAGTCGCTGAACTCGATCAGCTTCACTTCCAGGCCTTGCTTGTGGGCTTCTTCAACCGCGGCTTCCAGCGGAATGGCAAAGGCCGAGGTGGTGCCGATCTTCAACGGCTCGGCAGCAAGGGTACCGGCGCACAGGCCGAGGGTGATGGCAATGGCCGCGACGGGCCGGAACAGTTTCTCAAGCATGGTGCAGGGCTCCAGTCGGGGTAGGGGTAAAGCGGTAAGCCGAGCCAGGGTGGTCGGCGGGTAAGTGCGGGTGGTCGGTATGGAACAGTTTTTCGCGCAGGGTGCCTTCGGTGTAGGCAGTCTTGTAGCGGCCACGCTGCTGAAGTTGCGGGATGACCAGCTCGACGAAGTCCTCGAAGCTTTCCGGGGTGACGGTGCGGGTCAGGTTGAAACCGTCCAGGCCGGTTTCATCGATCCACGCGATCAACTGCTCGGCCACCTGTTCAGGCGCGCCGACCAGGGTTACGTAGCGGCCGCCCAGGGCGTGCTGTTGCAACAGGCGCCGGCGGGTCCAGGCGTTGTCTTGCAACTGGCGCGTGGCTGACTGGATGGCGTTGCCCTGGTTGAAGGCAATGGGTTGGTCCAATTCATAGGCGGCGAAGTCGATGCCAGTGGACGCGGCGAAGTGCGCGACGCCCGCTTCGGCGCTGGCGTGGCGCAGGTACTCGGCATGTTTGGCCTGGGCCAGTTGCTCGGTGGCCGCAACGATCACCGTGATGCCCATGAACACCTTGACCGCCTGCGGGTCGCGGCCGGCGGCCTGGGCGGCCGCGCGAACCTTGTCGACCTGGGCGCGGGTGGCTGCCTTGTCCTGGCCACTGATGAACACGCATTCGGCATGGTTGCCGGCGAAGGCCAGGCCACGCGGCGAGCTGCCGGCCTGGAACAGCACCGGGGTGCGCTGCGGTGAGGGCTCGCACAGGTGGTAGCCTTCGACCTTGTAGAACTCGCCCTGGTGCTGAACCTTGCGCACCTTGTCGGGCGTGGCATAGACGCGATGCTCGCGGTCGGCGACCACTGCGTCATCGGCCCAGCTGCCTTCCAGCAGCTTGTACAACACCTGCAGGTATTCATCGGCCTGGTCGTAGCGGCGATCATGCTCCGGTTGCTGCGCCAGGCCCATGGCCCGGGCAGCGCTGTCGAGGTAGCCGGTGACAATGTTCCAGCCCACCCGGCCATTGCTCAGGTGGTCGAGTGTGGAAAGGCGCCGGGCGAACAGGTACGGCGCCTCGTAGGTGAGGTTGGCGGTAAGGCCAAAACCCAGGTGACGGGTGACCGCAGCCATGGCGGACACCAGCAGCAGCGGGTCGTTGACTGGCAGCTGGATCGACTCCTTGAGGGTGACGTCCAGTGACTCGCCGTAGATGTCGTAGGTACCGACGATGTCGGCAATGAAAAGCCCGTCGAACAGACCGCGCTCCAGCAGGCGTGCCAGGTTGGTCCAGTAGTCCAGGGTCTTGTACTGGGTCGAAGTGTCCCGTGGGTGGGTCCACAAACCGTGGTTGATGTGCCCGATGCAGTTCATGTTGAAGGCATTGAGCAGAATCTGCGTGGCCATCAGATGGTCCCCCGGCGTGGCGGGTTGGCATCGTTGAGGTAGTAGTTGCCGATGGCGTGGTACTTCCAGCGCACCGGATCATGCAGGGTGTGCACGCGAGCGTTGCGCCAGTGGCGGTCGAGGTTGTGTTCGGCCAATGTTGCCTGGCTGCCGCCCAGTTCGAACAGGGTGGTACCGGCGGCGAGGGAAATTTCGGTGCTGATGGCGCGTGCTTCGGCCACGGCAATGGAGGCGGCGGCCACGTTGTCGGCAGTGCTGTCGTCGCGGGCGCGGTCGAGGTATTCGCCTGCGCGCTCCAGCAGGGCTTCGGCCGCGTGCAAGCGGACCGCCAGATGGCCGAAACTTTTCAGCGTCAGCGGGTCATCCGTGGCCTTGTCCAGGCCGGAGTCGACCCACGGACGGCTGCGGGTGCGCACGAAGTGCAGGGCGTCTTCATAGGCGGCGCGGGCAATGCCGGTGTCGATGGCGGCATGGAGGATCTGCGCCAGCGGGCCAACCGGGGTGGGGCGCTCGAAGGCGCTCTGGAACGGCACCACGTCCGCTGCGCTGACGTACACGTTATCGAACACCACCGAACCGCTGCCGGTGGTGCGCTGGCCGAAGCCGCTCCAGTCGTCGATCACCTGCAGCCCCTGGCTGTCGGCCGGGACGAAGGCCAACTGTTGTATACCTTGTTCATCCACGACCGAGGTTGGAATGCGCTGGGCATAGATGGCGCCTGTGGAATAGAACTTGCGCCCGTTGATGCGGAAACCGTCGCCGTCACGGCTCAGGCGGGTGGTGCGCTCGTGGGCGGTCTTGGTGCCCAGCTCGGCCAGGGCATTGCCGAAACGGCGGCCGGCCAGTACCTCGGCGTACAGGCGCTGTTGCTGTTCGGGGCTGCCGTTTACCCGCAGCACTTCCAGACCGTAGAAATGATTCTGCGGAATCTGCCCGAGCGAACCGTCGGCCTGCGCGATACGGGCGATGACCTTGGCCAGGGTGACGTTGGACACGCCGGCACCGCCGAAGGCTTTGGGCACGCTGATGGCCCACAGGCCGGAACGGGTGAACAGCTCGAGTTCGGCGAGCGGCAGGCGGCGCTCGCGGTCGCGCAAGGCGCTGTCGCGGCGCAGTTGCTGGGCGATGTCTTCGGCGACGGCCAGGGCTTGGGCGTCGCTGGTGATGATAGCAATTGTCATGGAGTTCTCCGGGGGCCGCTTCGTGGCCCTTCGCGGGCTTGCCCGCTCCCACAGGTAAAGTGATGCCGGTTCAGGCGGTGACAATCCTGTGGCAGCGGGCAAGTCCGCGAAGGGCTGCGCAGCAGCCCCAAAGGCAGCAAATCAGATCCAGGAATGCCGTGCAGGCAGGGTGCCGTTAAGGTGGTAAGCGCCCACCGCGTGGTACTTCCAGCGCACCGGGTCGTGCAGGGTGTGCACCCGGGCATTTCGCCAGTGGCGGTCGAGGTTGAACTCGGCAAGGGTGGCGCGGCTGCCGGCCAGCTCGAACAGCTTCTCGCTGGCCTGCAGGGCAATCTCGGTGGTCAGCACCTTGGCCTCGGCCACCGCAATCGAGGCCCGTGCCGCGTTGGCTGCGTCGATAGGCGCAGCATTGACCTCGTCGAGTACCCGAGCAGCTTTGCGCAGCAGTGCTTCGGCGGCGTGCAGCTCGAGTTTCAGGCGGCCGATGTCGGCAATTACATAAGGGTCGTCACTGGCACGGTCGACGTTGGCTTCAATCCACGGCCGGGACTTTTCGCGCACGAACGTGATCGCATCATCGATAGCTGCTTCGGCGATGCCGGCGTCGATCGCCGCCTGGATCAGCTGCGAAGCGGCGCCCTGAATGTTGGGGATATCGCGCTGGCGCCAGTTGTCGATCACCAGTTCCGCGTCCACCGGCACCTGGTCCAGCAGCACGGTACCGCTGGCGGTGGTGCGCTGGCCGAACCCGGACCAGTCATCGACAATGCGCAACCCCGGGCTTCCCCGGCGCACGAATGCCAGGCGCTGGCGGCCTTCATCGTCTAGGGCTTTTACCGCCACCCAATGGGCGAACAAGGCACCGGTGGAGTAGAACTTCTCGCCACTTATGCGGTAGCTGTCGCCGGCGCGCGTGATTCGGGCCTTGAGGGTGAGGGTATCCCTGGTGCCACGTTCAGGCCCGGCATTGCCGATGCGCCAGCCGTCGAGCACGCTGCGGAAGATCAGCGCTTGCTGCGCCTCGCTGGCCGTCAGGCGCAGCAGTTGCAGCATGCCGAACTGGTTCTGCGGGATCTGCCCCAGGGCGGGGTCGGCGGCGCTGATCAGGCGGAACACTTCGGCGACGGTTGCGAACGACACGTCGGGGCCACCGTAGGCCTTGGGTACGGTGATGCTGCCCAGACCGCTGCGGGTAAACAGTTCGATTTCGGCCCAGGGCAGTTTGCGTTGCTGGTCGCGTCGGGCAGCTTGCTCACGGGCGACCTCGGCCAGCTCGCGGGCCGCTTGCAGGGCTTCGGCGTCGTTGCGCAGTACCTTGGCCGGCAGCAGCGGGGGCGAGCTGTCGAGATCGCTATGGAATTGGGTGTTGGCTTGGCTGGGCATCAGTGCCGCTCCTTGGCTGCACTCAATGCCCTGGCGTTACGCACTGGGGTGATTGTGATCCTGACCATTCCTGACCTCACAAAATAGTTATGTCGCTACAGCTGATCGCGACAGACGTGTGCTGGTCCGGTGGTCCGGTATATATACCCTAATGATTTATAAAAATTTTATGAACTAACTTTTTGGAATATTTATAGAAGGGGGATTGGTTACAGAGGTGCCGGGCTCTTCGCGGGTAAACCCGCTCCTACACATATGCCTCAAGATCTGTGCACTGTAGGAGCGGGTTTACCCGCGAATGGGCCGGAACAGGTTTACTCGGAGGCCGCAGTCCCGAGGAACTTGCGCAAGAACTGCCGCGTACGCTCTTCCTTCGGCGCTGCAAACAGGGCCTTGGCCTCGCCCTGCTCCACGATCACGCCCTTGTCGAAGAAGATCACCCGGTTAGCCACATCCCGGGCAAAACTCATCTCGTGGGTGACGATGATCATGGTGCGCTTTTCCTCGGCCAGGCCGCGGATGGTCGCCAGTACTTCACCGACCAGCTCCGGGTCCAGCGCCGAGGTCGGTTCGTCGAACAGGATTACCTCCGGTTCCATGGCCAGGGCACGGGCGATGGCCACGCGTTGCTGCTGGCCGCCGGACAGGCGCCGTGGGTAGGCGTCTTCCTTGCCCGCCAGGCCGACTTTGGCCAGCAGGCGCCGGCCAAGCTCGATGGCCTGCTCGCGGGGCGTCTTCTTGACGATCACCGGCCCCTCGATCACGTTCTCCAGGGCGGTGCGGTGGGGGAACAGGTTGAAGTTCTGGAACACGAACCCGGCCTGCTGGCGCAAACGGCGAATCGCACTCTGTTGCCCGCCCAAAGGGCGGTTGGCATCGATACTGATGGCGCCGATCTGGATCTGCCCGGCATCGGGGGTTTCCAGCAGGTTAAGGCAGCGCAGGAAGGTGGTTTTGCCCGAGCCACTGGGGCCGATGATGGCCACCACTTCACCGGGCTGCACGGTCAGGTCGATACCGTTGAGCACGGTCTGGCCCTTGAACCGCTTGGTCAGGCCTTTGACTTCAATCATGCTCAATGCTCCTGGTCATGCTGGTTGACCCGCGCTTCCATGCGGTTCTGGAAGTGCGCAAGGATGCTGCACAGCACCCAGTAGATGACCGCGACCGCCACGTACATGGTGAACACTTCGAACGTGCGCGCAGTAATCAGCTGGGCTTGGCGGAACAGCTCGGGCACCTGGATGGTCGCCGCCAGGGCGGTGTCCTTTACCAGCGAGATGAAGCTGTTGCCCAGCGGTGGCAACGCGGTGCGCAAGGCCTGTGGCAGGATCGCCCGGCGCATGGCTTGCACGCGGGTCATGCCGATGCTGGCGGCTGCTTCCCACTGGCCCCGGTCGATCGAGGAAATGGCTGCGCGCAGGATCTCGCAGATATAGGCCGCCATGTTCAGCGACAGGCCGATCAGCGAAGCGGGGATCGGGTCCAGCTCGATGCCGATTTGCGGCATGCCGAAATAGATGACGAACAGCTGCACCAGCAGCGGCGTGCCGCGGAAGAACGACACGTAGACCCGAGCCAGCCAGTTCAGCGGCAGAATCTTCGACAGCCGCATCAGCGCCAGGGCAAAGCCCAGCACCAGACCGAAGAACATGCCGCCGACACTGAGCAGCACCGTATAACCCGCGCCCTTCAGCAGGAAGGGCGCGGAGTCGACAACGAGTTGCAGGCTTTCAGCGATCATTTGGTGACATCGGCACCGAAGTACTTCTCGGACAGCTTGGCCAGCGTGCCGTCAGCTTTTAGCTTGTCGATGGCCTTGTTGATGGCTGCCAACAGTTCCGGCTCACCTTTGCGCATGGCCACGCCGCTTTCCAGGCGCGAGAAGGCATCGCCGGCAAGTTGGGTGTCCTTGGCTTTTTGCGCGTATTCCAGCGCCGCCAGGCGGTCGATCAGGATGGCGTCGATACGGCCGTTGCGCAGGTCAGCGAACTTGCTTGGGTCATCTTCATAGGTGCGCACATCGGCTTGCGGCACGTCCTTTTTAACCCACTGTTCGTAGTTGGTGCCAAGGCCTACGCCGACCTTTTTGCCGGCCAGGTCCTGTGCGCCCTTGATGTTCAGCTGCTCGGCTTTCTTCTTCAGGATCAGTGCCTGGATGCCGGAGACAGTGTAGGGCTCGGAGAAGTCGTACTTTTTCTTGCGCTCTTCGGAAATGGTCACCTGATTGACCACTACATCCAGGCGTTTGGATTCCAGCGCGGCGAGGATGCCGTCCCACTTGGTCGGCTGGATCTTGGCCTTGACCCCCAGCTCCTTGGCCAGCAGCTCGGACAGCTCCACTTCGAAGCCGGTCAGTTTGCCGTTTTCGTCCTGGAAGCTGAATGGCGGGTAGGTGCCCTCGAGGCCGACGTTGATGACGCCTTTTTCCTGGATGGTCTTCAATTGCTCGCCGGCGAAAGCCTGGCTGAGCAGGCCGGCACCCAGCAGGAGGGCCAGGCTGGCGTTGAGTAGCGGTTTGGCGAATTTCGACATGGCAGAGCCCCGCGCTTGTTGTCTAGGTAGTGAGGTGGCGACTATAGGGTTGGCTGATTAGGCCGGGAAATACTAAAAAATCACTTTAATATTCCATTTTTTGATTTTTGCCAGGTGCCGGCTGCTTTGAGGGTAGGCGACGATACCCACTCCGTCATCGCGGCTTATGCCTGACTTAGCGCAGGATGGAATAAAGCGTTGTTTTTTCCAAGCCTCGGATTTGCCGTAAAGTGGATTGCATGCAGGCAGGTTCGGCCCTTTCGCGGGCCTGGCAACAAAATCAGATGGCCTATACGGCAGGAGAAAACCGTGAGCGAACAACCTTCATCCGCGCATTGGCAGTTGCAGAGCATTGTCACTGGCCTGCGCGGGGCCCGTGAGCAATGGCGCACCCGTAATGGCCGCAGTATTGGCGAGCAGGGCGGGCGCGAGCTGCCGTCGCGCGAAGCGATGCGACAGATTCTGGAGCAATTGTGCGGGGCGCTGTTCCCCATGCGCCTGGGGCCAGTCGACCTGCGCGAAGAAAGTGAAGACTTCTACGTCGGCCATACCCTGGATGCCGCGCTGACCGCCTTGCTGGCCCAGGCTCGTCTTGAACTTCGCTACGCAGCACGGCAAAGCAAGGCTGAGCTGGCGGGCGTCGACGCCCGTGCGCTGAGCCTGATCCAGGGCTTTGCAGCTGCGCTGCCGGAACTGCGCGTTCTGCTCGACACCGATGTGCTGGCCGCCTACCACGGCGACCCGGCAGCGCGCAGCGTCGATGAAGTGCTGCTGTGCTACCCGGGCATCCTGGCGATTATCCACCACCGGCTGGCACACCACCTGTACAAGGCTGGGCTGCCGCTGCTGGCGCGGATCAGTTCGGAGCTGGCGCATTCGGCCACCGGTATCGACATTCACCCGGGGGCGCAGATCGGCCCGAGCTTCTTCATCGATCATGGTACGGGTGTGGTCATTGGTGAAACCGCGATCATCGGCGAGCGCGTGCGCATCTACCAGGCGGTGACCCTGGGCGCCAAGCGTTTCCCCAGCGATGAGTCGGGTACGCTGCATAAAGGCCTGCCACGCCACCCGATCGTCGAGGACGATGTGGTGATCTATGCCGGGGCCACGGTGCTGGGGCGTATTACCATCGGTAAGGGTTCGACCATTGGCGGTAATGTGTGGCTGACGCGCAGTGTGCCGGCTGAAAGCAACATTACTCAGGCCAACCTGCAACTGGATTGCCAGGACAAGAACTGATCCCGCATTGCAATTGCCTGTGCTGGCCTCTTCGCGGGCAAGCCCGCTCCTACAAAGAACATACCAATGTAGGGGAGGGCTAACCCGCGAAAAGGCCGGAGCAGGACGACACCAATCAGCGCCCCAATTCGCATTGAAATCCGATCCATGTTTAACTTGAACGCTTGTTCAATGAAAAAACGCTGGTCCGCTGCCGGTGTTCAACAGGAGGATTCCTTTGCTGAACCCGTTCATTCCGAACCTCACGTCATTCGACGAGGTGCACGCCCTATGAGTGCACCGAACCCTTCCCTTGCCAATGGCAAGATCCGCATGAACCCCCCGGTGTTCTACTTTGCGGCGAGTTTCATCCTCATCTTTGGCCTGGTAGTCATCTCCAACCCGCAAGCCGCAGGTGACTGGTTGCTGGCGGCGCAGAACTGGGCGGCCAACACGGTCGGCTGGTACTACATGCTGGCGATGACGCTGTACCTGGTCTTCGTGGTGGTCACCGCCTTGTCTGGCTACGGCAAGATCAAACTCGGTGCCGACCACGACGAACCCGAGTTCAGCTACCTGTCGTGGGCCGGCATGCTGTTCGCCGCCGGCATCAGCATCACGCTGTTCTTCTTCTGTGTCTCCGAACCGCTGACCCACATGCTGCAACCGCCGCAAGGCGAAGCCGGCACGGTCGAGGCCGGGCGCCAGGCGATGCAGATCCTGTTCCTGCACTGGGGCCTGCATGGCTGGGGGGTGTTCGCCTTCGTCGGCATGGCATTGGCCTATTTCGCCTACCGGCACAACCTGCCGCTGGCCCTGCGTTCGGCGCTGTACCCGCTGATTGGCAAGCGCATCAACGGCCCAATCGGCTATGCGGTGGATGGCTTCGGCATCATCGCTACGGTGTTCGGCCTGGGCGCCGACATGGGCTTTGGGGTGTTGCATCTGAACGCCGGTCTGGACTACCTGTTCGGCATCAGCCACAGCCAGTGGGTGCAGGTGATCCTCATCACCCTGATGATGGGCGCGGCTGTGGCCGTAGCCGTGGCCGGGGTGGAGAAGGGGGTGCGGGTGATGAGCGATATCAACCTGTTCCTGGCCTGTGCGCTGCTGCTGTTCGTGCTGTTCGCCGGGCCTACCCAGCACCTGTTCAACACGCTGATCCAGAACCTGGGCGACTACCTGGGTGCGTTGCCGCGCAAGAGCTTCGACGTGTATGCCTATGGTGAAAACCGTGGCTGGCTGGGCGGCTGGACCGTGTTCTACTGGGCCTGGTGGATTGCCTGGGCGCCGTTCGTGGGCCTGTTCATCGCCCGCATCTCCCGTGGCCGTACCATCCGTGAGTTCGTCTTTGGCGTGCTGCTGATTCCGCTGGGCTTCACCCTGGCGTGGATGTCGATCTTCGGCAACAGCGCCCTGGACCAGGTGATCAACCACGGCATGACCGCACTGGGTCAGTCGGCGCTGGATAACCCGTCGATGAGCCTGTACCTGCTGCTGGAAACCTACCCCTGGAGCAAGGCAGTGATCGCCACCACGGTGTTCATCAGCTTCGTGTTCTTCGTCACCTCGGCTGACTCGGGCACCGTGGTGCTGTCGACCTTGTCGGCCAAGGGTGGTGACGCTGATGAAGATGGGCCGAACTGGCTGCGTATCTTTTGGGGGGCGATGACTGCACTGATCACCAGCGCGCTGTTGTTCGCTGGCAGCATCGATTCGCTGAAGTCGGCAGTGGTGCTGACGTCGCTGCCGTTCTCGCTCATTCTGCTGTGCATGATGTGGGGGCTGCACAAGGCGTTCTACCTGGAGTCGCAGCGGCAGATCGCGCAGATGCACTCGCTGGCCCCGTTCGCCCAGTCACGTCGCGGTCGTGGCGGCTGGCGCCAGCGCCTGAGCCAGGCGGTGCACTTCCCGTCGCGTGATGAGGTGTACCGCTTCATGGATGATGTGGTGCGCCCGGCGATTGCCGATGTGCGTGAAGTGTTCGAGCAGAAAGGCCTGGTACTGATTACCCAGGACGACCCTAGCCATGACAACGTCAGCCTGAAGATTGGCCATGGCGAGGAACAGCCGTTCATTTACCAGGTGCAGATGCGTGGCTATTTCACACCATCGTTCGCCTTGGGGGGGCTGGGTACGCAGGAGTTGAAGAACCGCCGCTATTACCGGGCGGAGGTGCACCTGAGCGAAGGCAGCCAGAACTATGACCTGGTGGGCTACAGCAAGGAGCAGATCATCAACGACATCCTCGACCAGTATGAGCGGCACATGCAGTACCTGCACCTGGTCCGCTGACCAAGCTCTCCTGTCCTGGCCTCTTCGCGGGCTTGCCCGCTCCCACAGGCACGGCACCGGTTTCGAACCCTGTGTCGTACCTGCGGGATCGGCCCGCGAAGAGGCCAGGACGGGCAACCGCTAGAAGGGTGCATCCCCAAGGATGGTTGCCCGGTGCATCACCCGCCGGTTCGGCCGGTAATCATCCACCGCAAAATGCTGGGTCACGCGGTTGTCCCAGAACGCCACGTCATGCTCCTGCCAACGCCAGCGAATGCTGAACTCCGGTCGCGTCGCATGGGCGAACAGCAGCCTCAGCAGCGCATCGCTTTCCAGTTCGCTCAGTTCATTGATGCGTGTAGTGAACCCTTCATTGACGAACAACGCCTTGCGCCCGCTCACCGGATGCGTGCGCACCACCGGGTGCGACAGCGGTGGGTTGTTGCGCCGGGTGGCCTCCCAGCGCGCCAGGTCTTGCGGCGTGGTGCCAAAGCGCTCCAGCGGGAACGACTTGGTGAAGTCGTGGGTAGCGGTCAGCCCGTCCAGCATTTCACGCAGCGGCGCCGACAAGGCTTCGAAGGCCGCAATGCCGCTGGCCCAAAGGGTATCACCACCGTAAGCAGGCAATTGCTTGGCGCTGAGTACCGCGCCCAGTGCCGGGGTCGGCAAAAAGGTCACGTCGGTGTGCCACACGGCGTTGTCGCGCACATCGGTAACCGCCGTGTCGAGCACCAGCACCTGTGGGGTGTCTGGCACGTTGGGGTAAATCGGGTGGATGTGCAGGTCGCCGAAGCGTGCGGCAAAGCGCGCCTGCTGTTCCGGGTTGATCGGCTGGTCGCGGAGGAACAGCACCTGGTGCTGGAGCAGTGCCTGTTCGATGGCATCGCGCTCTTCTGCGCTGATATCGCGGCTGATGTCCACGCCGCTGATCTGGGCGCCGAGTGCTGGGCTTAGGGGAGTGATGGTCAGGCTCATGTCGGTCTCTTCAATCGGGCGCCAGTGTGCTGGCGTGGACAATGGAGTTCAGTGAATCTGCCCATGCCAGGGCACCAGCTTGCGTTGCAGGGCACGCAGGCTCATTTCCAGAGCGAAGGCGATCAGAGCGATCAGCAGGATGCCCAGCACCACCACGTCGGTGACCAGAAACTGCGCCGCCGACTGCACCATGAAGCCCAGGCCGCTGGTGGCGGCTATCAGTTCGGCGGCCACCAGGGTCGACCAGCCGACCCCCAGGCCAATGCGGATGCCGGTAAGGATGTCTGGCAATGCACTGGGCAAAATGACGTGGCGGATCAGTTGGGCCTTGGTTGCACCCAGCGACTGCGCCGCCCGCAGCTTGGCCGGGTCTACCGTGCGCACACCGGTGGCTGTGGCAATGGCGATGGGGGCGAAGATTGCCAGGTAGATCAGCAGCACTTTCGACAGCTCGCCGATACCGCACCAGATGACGATCAGTGGCAGGTAGGCCAGCGGCGGGATGGGCCGGTAGAACTCGATCAGCGGGTCGAGAATGCCGCGGGCCACGCGGTTGTAGCCGATGGCGATGCCGACTGGTATTGCGGTCAGGGTCGCAGCCACCAGCGCCAGACCGATGCGGCCAAGGCTTGCGCTCAGGTGCTGCCACAGGCTGGCATCCATGTAGCCTTGGGTGAGCAAGGTCCATGCCTTGGCCAGGATGTCGCCGGGCGAGGGCAGGAACAGGGGCTCTACCCAGCCGGCGGCCGTCACCAGCCACCAGACCAGTAGCAGGCTGGCCAGGGTCAGGGTGCTGATCCAGCGGGTAGACAGCGGGCGGCGTAGCGTGGCAGCTGGCCGGGTTTGGGCGTCGTGTTTGCCGGCGACCGGCAGGTCCAGGCTGCTCATGCGCGCTCCTGCAGGCTTTGGCGTTGGGAAAACACCCGCGCCAGCACATGCTCGCGGGTTTCGATGAACGTTGGATCGGACTTGATGGCCCGGGCCGATTCGCCAGCGGCATAGCGCTGGCCGAAGTTCAGCTGCAGGCGTTCCACTACGCGTCCCGGGTTGGGCGCCAGCAGTACCAGTTCGCTGGCGAGGAACACCGCTTCTTCGATGTCGTGGGTAATCAGGAACACTGGCTTGGCGGTGCGTTGCCAAACTTGCAATAGCAGCTCTTGCATCTGCTCACGGGTGAAGGCATCGAGGGCACCGAACGGTTCATCCATCAGCAATACCCGAGGGTCAGCCGCCAGCGCCCGGGCGAGGCCCACGCGCTGCTTCTGGCCACCGGACAATTGCCAGATACGCCGTTCGCCGAAGCCATCGAGGTCGACCAGGGTGAGCATTTCGCGGGCCTTGGCCTCACGCTGGGCGCGGGGTACGCCGGCCAGTTCGAGGCCGAAGGCGACATTGCCCAGCACGTTCTGCCATGGCAGCAGGGCATCGTCCTGGAACACCACGCCGCGTTCTGCACCGGGGCCCTGCACCGGCACACCATCGAGCGTGATGTGACCGCCACTGGGGGCGACGAAGCCGGCGATAAGGTTGAGCAGTGAGGTCTTGCCGCTGCCGGAAGGCCCCAGGGCCACCAGCAGTTGGCGTGGCCCCAGGCTCAGGTTGATATCGGCCAGCACCGGGGTGCTGGCGCCTGGGTACTGTGCGCTGATGCGCTCCAGCTCGAGCAAGGCCATGACGGGCTCCGGATCAGTTTGGAAGGAACTTGGCGCTGACGTACGGCGAGTAGTCCGGCAGCACTGCTTCGACTTTGCCTTGCTGCTTGAGGAAGTTGGCGGTGTCCGTCAGCGCCTGGGTGGTCGGCGCGCCCAGGGCGTGGGCCTGGTCAGCGGCCAGCGGGTAGACGTTGCCCTCCAGCAGCACCGGGATGTCGCTGGCCTTGGCACCGGACAGCTTCACCAGCTTGTCTACGTTGCCCTTGTCGGCCAGCCAGGCTTTCGGGTCTTTGCGGTAGTCGGCGTAGGCATCAAGGGTGACTTTGGCAAAGGCCTTGACCACATCAGGGTGTTTCTCGGCGAAGTCCTTGCGCACGATCCAGGCATCGAAGGTAGGCGCGCCTTTCTGCGCCAGTTCGCCGGAGGTGATCAGGACCTTGCCGTTTTCCTTGGCCACGCCCAGAGCCGGGTCCCACACGTAGGTCGCATCGATGTCGCCGCGCTTCCAGGCGGCAATGATGGCCGGCGGCGCCAGGTTGAGAATCTGTACCTTGGAAGGGTCGATATTCCAGCTTTTCAGTGCGGCAAGCAGGCTGTAATGGCCGGTGGACACGAACGGGACGGCGACCTTCTTGCCGATCAGGTCTTGCGGCGACTTGATGCTGTCACGGGCCACCAACGCTTCACCCGCGCCAATCTGGGTGGCGATAAGGAAGGTCTCGACCGGCAGCTTGCGGGTGGCGGCAGCGGCCAGCGGGCTGGAGCCCAGGTAGCCGATCTGCACGTCGCCGCTGGCCACTGCAGTGATCACGTCTGCGCCGTTATCGAACTTGCGCCAGTCGATGCTGGCCTTGCTGGCTTTTTCGTAGTCGCCATCGACCTGAGCCACTTTGGCCGGGTCGACAGTGGTCTGGTAGGCCACTGTCAGGTCGGCTGCCTGGGCCAACCAGCTGGTGCTGGCGAGGGTCAGGGCGGCGAACAGGCGCAGCGGAGCGTGCGGGATCATGGTTGAACCTCTCGTCAGGCAAGTCGTGTTGGATAACGAGAAGGCTAAATGATCTAAGAAAATTAAAATAAATAACTTTTTTGCATTAGCTTAGGAGCCAAACGCTTTAAAGCCATGACCCCTGACGAAGCCAGAGGTGCCTGCAAGACCCTATAGAACGATTTGGCATTAGGTTATGAGCAAACGTTTGCAAATAACCAAAAGTTATTAGAAGATTCTCTGCTACAACGGATGGCAGTAAAGGTTCCTAACATATTCCTTAAAAGTCTTACAAATTCATAAAACAGTCATTTTGGATTTATAGGATTGTCATTATCCTGTAGCGCAGGTGGCGTCTTAGACCAAAGTCGCGAAACGTTTAGAAACGATTGACTTAACGGTCACGCTTTGGGACTAAATCGCCCATCCCGGTGAGCGGGGCATCAGACCCCTCCGCCAGAGATACACAAAAATTAGAACGTAGAGGAGCAAAACATGTACAAGTCCAGCCTGGCTCTGGCCGTGGCACTGGGGGTTCTCGCCCAACAAGCAGGCGCTGCCGGTTTCGTTGAGGACAGCAAGCTGTCGCTCAGCTCGCGCACCATGTACTACGACAACAACAACCGTGAAGCCCACGGTACTGTTCGTCCGGATCAGCGCGAAACTGGCCAAGGTTTCAAACTTGACTATATTTCGGGTTTCACCGAGGGGACTGTTGGCTTTGGTGTTGATGCCCAGGCATTGTGGGGTATCCACCTGGATGGTGGCCGTGGCTACCACAAAAGCGGCTTCATGCCAGACGACAGCAATGGTTCTTCTGTAAACCAGTGGGCTCGTTTCGGCGCTAACGCAAAAGCGCGCTTCTCCAAAACCGAAGTGCACTACGGTAGTGCGCTGGCGCCTAACCTGCCGATCCTGGTCGCCAACGACGGCCGTGTGCTGCCTCAAACCTTCGAGGGTGGCACCATCCAGTCGAAGGAAATCGACAACCTGACCATCAACGCCGGTCAGCTGACCCACGCCATGGGCCGTGCTTCGAGCAACCGTACCGGTCTGTCTGTTTCCGGCGCGTCTGCTGACAGCAACAAGTTCCGCTACGGTGGCTTGGACTACAAGCTCACGCCAGACCTGACGCTGCAGTACTACTATTCGAACCTGGAAGACTTCTACAAGCAGCATTTCCTGGGCGCGACTCACGTATTCAAAATCGCTGACGATCAGTCGTTCAAAACCGACCTGCGTTACTTCGACAGCAGCAGCGACGGCAAGAACGGTAGCGGCGGTGGTTACAACTTCGATAACAACAAGGGTTACGCCAAAACCAATGGCGAGGTCGACAACAAGACCTGGTCCGCAATGTTCACGTACACCTTGGGTGGTCACTCGCTGCTGTTGGGCCATCAGCAAATTAGTGACGACGGTGGTTTCGTCTGGCTGAACCAGGGCGGCGTGGTTGACGGCAACGGTCGTAACGAAGGCGCCGGTGGCTCCAGCTTCTACCTGTTCACCGACAGCATGATCAACCAGTTCGCCAAGGCCGGTGAAAACACCACCTTCGGTCAGTACGCCTACGACTTCGCTCGCCTGGGCGTGCCGGGCCTGAAAGCGTCGGTTTCCTACCTGAAAGGTGAAGATGGCAAGAATGCCAATGGCAACGGCCACTTCAGCGAATGGGAACGTGACGCCCGTGTCGACTACGTTATCCAGGACGGCACCTTCAAGGGCCTGGGCGCCAGCCTGCGTCACGGCGTCTACCGTGGCACCGGCACCAGCTCGCTGGCTGACCAGGACCAGACCCGCCTGATCTTCAACTACACTTACAACTTCCTGTAAGCCGTAGCTGAAAAAGAAGCCTCGCCTGATGCGAGGCTTTTTTGTGCCTGCAGATTTATATGTATTTTGGTTATAAATAAATTGTTATTTATTCTTTTTGTTTTTAACCGATTGCAGGCACATTGAACCCATAAGGTACAGAACCTAGCCCAGGAGCCGCAGCCCATGAGCCTCAAACTCGGTGATATCGCCCCCGATTTCGAACAGGATTCCAGCGAAGGCAAGATCCGCTTCCACGAGTGGCTGGGCAATAGTTGGGGGGTGTTGTTCTCCCACCCGGCCGACTTCACCCCGGTGTGCACCACCGAGTTGGGCCTGACCGCCAAGCTGAAGGACGAGTTTGCCAAGCGCGGGGTCAAGGCCATCGCCCTGTCGGTGGACCCGGTCGACTCGCATCACAAGTGGATCGATGACATCAACGAAACACAGAATACCGTGGTCAACTTCCCGATCATTGCTGACGCTGACCGCAAGGTGTCCGACCTTTACGACCTGATCCACCCGAACGCCAGCGACACCCTGACCGTGCGCTCGCTGTTCATCATCGACCCGAATAAAAAGGTGCGCCTGACCATCACCTACCCGGCCAGTACCGGGCGCAACTTCAACGAAATTCTGCGGGTGATCGACTCGCTGCAGCTGACCGACAACCACAAGGTCGCCACACCCGGTAACTGGCAGGACGGCGACGAAGTGGTGATCGTGCCTTCGCTCAAGGATGAGGAGGAGATCAAGCAGCGCTTCCCCAAAGGTTACCGGGCGGTCAAACCCTATCTGCGCCTGACCCCTCAACCCAATCGTTAATGGATTCCTCGTTGCATTGCTCTTAGCCAAGCAGGGATTTTCGGGCCGTTTCGACGGCCCTTTTTTATGCCTGCAAAAAACCTGTGGGAGCGGGCGCGCCCGCGAAGAGGCTCTCGTGGATAAAGACAATAATGGAATAAACAAATGAAAAAATATGATTTCTAGATATATGTAGCAGCTGTTAATGTCACCTCCAACAGAACACAAGGAAGCGCAGCAATGCTGGTCGTCTCAATCGGTGGTAGCCCAAGTCTCCGTTCACGCTCCGGCGTGCTGCTCGAGCGTTCGCGCCAGTGGCTGCAGGATCGCGGCGTTGAAGTGGTGACGTTCCAGGTGCGTGACTTCCCCGCCGAAGACCTGCTGCATGCCCGTTTCGACAGCCCGCATGTGCAACACTTTCAACAGCTGGTGGCCCAGGCCGATGGCCTGATCGTCTCCACCCCGGTGTACAAGGCTTCGTTTTCCGGTGCCCTGAAAACCTTGCTTGACCTGCTGCCCGAGCGCGCCCTGGCTCACAAGATCGTGTTGCCCATCGCCACTGGCGGCAGCATCGCCCACATGCTGGCGGTGGATTACGCATTGAAGCCGGTGCTGTCGGCACTCAAGGCACAAGAGACCCTGCAAGGGATCTTTGCCGACGACAGCCAGGTGGCTTACGCAGAAGGCACAAAGCCCGCGCAGTTGGTACAGGCGCTGGAAGAACGCCTGCACGACTCGCTGGAAACCTTCCACGTTGCCCTGGCCCGTCGGCCGCGCCCCGTGGCCCCCGGCGTACTGAACGAACGTCTGATCAGCGCTCGCTGGAGCATCTGAACGGCATTACCCGCTTCACCACCTTACTCGCCCGTTAACGAGGCAAGCAGGTGCAACCCGAACCCCATTCGCACAGGAGAGCGCCATGCGCACAGTCTTCTTGCGTCGTGGTCTGGTCGCCCTGTTTGCGGCGGCTGTGTCCTTCGGCGCCATTACCCAAGCCCAGGCCGAGAGCCTGCGTATCGGTTACCAGAAATACGGCACCTTGGTGCTGCTCAAGGCCAAGGGCACGCTGGAGAAGCGCCTGGCCGAGCAGGGAGTACAGGTGCAATGGACCGAATTCCCCGGCGGCCCGCAGCTGCTTGAAGGGCTGAACGTCGGTTCCATCGATTTTGGTGTCACCGGCGAGACCCCGCCTGTGTTCGCTCAGGCCGCCGGAGCCGACCTGCTCTACGTGGCCTACGAGCCGCCAGCGCCGCACAGCGAAGCGATCCTGGTGCCCAAGGGCTCGCCGATCCAGTCGGTGAAGGACCTCAAGGGTAAAAAGGTCGTCCTCAACAAAGGCTCCAACGTGCACTACCTGCTGGTCCGCGCCCTGGAAGACGCCGGCCTCAAGTACAACGACATCCAGCCTGTCTACCTGCCGCCGGCCGACGCCCGCGCCGCCTTCGAGCGCGGCAGCGTGGATGCCTGGGTGATCTGGGACCCGTACCAGGCCGCCGCCGAGCAGCAGCTGCAAGCGCGCACCCTGCGTGACGGCAAGGGCCTGGTCGACAACCACCAGTTCTACCTCGCCACCCGCAACTATGCGACACAGCACCCAGCGGTGATCAACACCGTGATCGAGGAAGTGCGCGCCGTGGGTGAATGGTCCCAGGCCAACCCGCAAGAGGTGACCGACCAGGTTGCCCCGCTGCTCGGCCTGCCTGCCGGCATCACCCTGACCTCTGTCAAACGCCAAGGCTACGGCGCTGCGCCGCTGACCCCAGAGGTGGTGGCCGCGCAACAGAAGATCGCCGACACCTTCCAGGCGCTCAAGCTGATACCCAAGCCGCTGAGCATCAAGGACGTGATCTGGACACCCCCTGCCAAAGTCGCTAGCGCGCGTTGATTGACTGCCAGTGCCGGGGCGCCGCTCCGGCTAGAGCCACCCTTGAGGAGACGACTCCAATGAGCCTTAACATTTTCTGGTTCCTCCCAACCCACGGTGACGGCAAGTACCTGGGCACTTCCGAAGGCGCACGTGCGGTCGACCACGGTTACCTGCAGCAGATCGCGCAGGCCGCCGACCGCCTTGGTTTTGGTGGGGTGCTGATCCCGACCGGGCGTTCCTGCGAGGACTCCTGGCTGGTGGCCGCGTCGCTGATCCCCGTGACCCAGCGCCTGAAGTTCCTCGTAGCCCTGCGCCCGGGCATCATTTCGCCGACCGTGGCAGCACGCCAGGCGGCCACCCTCGATCGCTTGTCCAATGGCCGTGCGCTATTCAACCTGGTGACCGGTGGTGATCCGGACGAGCTGGCGGGTGACGGCCTGTACCTGAACCACCAGGAGCGCTACGAAGCTTCGGTCGAGTTCACCCGTATCTGGCGCAAGGTGCTGGAAGGCGAAAACGTCGATTACGACGGTAAGCACATCCAGGTAAAGGGCGCCAAGCTGCTCTACCCACCGATTCAGCAACCACGGCCACCGCTGTATTTCGGCGGCTCGTCCGAGGCCGCCCAGGACCTGGCGGCCGAACAGGTCGAGCTGTACCTGACCTGGGGCGAGCCACCGGCAGCCGTTGCCGAGAAGATCGCACAGGTGCGCGAAAAAGCGGCTGCTCAAGGGCGCGAAGTACGCTTCGGTATCCGCCTGCACGTGATCGTGCGGGAAACCAACGAAGAGGCTTGGGCCGCCGCCGAGCGCCTGATCTCGCACCTGGACGATGACACCATCTCCCGCGCCCAGGTCTCGCTGGCGCGTTTCGACTCGGTGGGCCAGCAACGCATGGCCGCCCTGCATGGCGGCAACCGCGACAACCTGGAAGTCAGCCCCAACCTGTGGGCAGGTGTTGGCCTGGTACGGGGCGGCGCGGGTACCGCGCTGGTGGGCGACGGCCCGACCGTGGCAGCACGGGTCAAGGAATATGCCGACTTGGGCATCGATACCTTCATCTTCTCGGGTTATCCACACCTGGAAGAGTCTTACCGCGTGGCGGAGCTGCTGTTCCCGCACCTGGATGTGCAGCGCCCAGAGCAGCCGAAAACCGGTGGTTATGTAAGCCCGTTCGGCGAAATGGTGGCCAACGACATCCTGCCCAAATCTGTGTCGCAGAGCTGAGGGCCTGGCCATGAGTCGTGCAACTTCTTCCAATCTGACCCAGCGCTTGGCGCCGTGGGCGCTGCCGGTGCTGCTGTTGGCCATATGGCAACTGGCCGTCAGCGCGGGCTGGCTGTCGACGCGTATCCTGCCGGCACCTAGCGCAGTGGTAAGCGCTGGCGTCGAGCTGGTACGCAGCGGCGAAATCTGGACCCACCTGGCCATCAGCGGCTGGCGTGCAGGCCTGGGCTTTGTCATCGGCGGCAGCATCGGCCTGGTACTGGGCTTCATCACCGGCTTGTCGAACTGGGGCGAGCGCCTGCTCGACAGCTCGGTACAGATGATCCGCAACGTGCCGCACCTCGCGCTGATCCCGCTGGTGATTCTGTGGTTCGGTATCGACGAATCGGCAAAGATCTTTCTGGTCGCGCTGGGCACGTTGTTCCCGATCTACCTGAACACCTACCACGGCATCCGTAACGTTGACCCAGCGTTGGTGGAAATGGCGCGCAGTTACGGCTTGTCCGGCTTCGGCCTGTTCCGCCAGGTGATCTTGCCGGGGGCGCTGCCTTCGATCCTGGTGGGTGTGCGTTTCGCCCTTGGCTTCATGTGGCTGACGCTGATTGTTGCCGAAACCATTTCGGCCAACGCCGGCATCGGTTACCTGGCAATGAATGCTCGCGAATTTCTTCAGACCGACGTGGTAGTGCTGGCCATCGTCCTGTATGCCGTGCTCGGCAAGCTTGCCGACCTTGCGGCCCGAGGCCTGGAGCGTGTGTGGCTGCGCTGGCACCCGGCCTATCAAGTTGCCAGGAAGGAGGGCGCATGACCGTGCTCAAGGAACAGCCGCCACGCCTGCTGCGTGGCACCCCGCTGGCCTCCAAGGGCCTGCGCAAGACTTTTGGCCAACGCGAAGTTCTGAAGGGTATCGACCTGCACATTCCGGCCGGCCAGTTCGTGGCCATTGTCGGCCGCAGCGGCTGCGGCAAGAGCACTTTGCTGCGGCTGCTGGCCGGGCTGGACCAGCCCACCGCCGGGCAACTACTGGCGGGTGCCGCGCCGCTGGAAGAGGCCCGTGAAGAAACCCGCCTGATGTTCCAGGACGCGCGGCTGCTGCCGTGGAAGAAGGTGATAGACAACGTTGGCCTTGGGCTGTCTGGCGACTGGCGTCAGCGTGCGCTGGAGGCCTTGGATGCGGTTGGCCTGGCCGACCGCGCCAACGAATGGCCGGCAGCGCTCTCGGGAGGCCAGAAGCAGCGCGTGGCTTTGGCCCGAGCCTTGATTCACCAACCCCGCCTGCTGCTGCTGGACGAGCCACTGGGGGCGCTGGATGCATTGACCCGCATCGAGATGCAGCAACTGATCGAACGCCTGTGGCGTCAGCACGGCTTCACTGTGCTGCTGGTGACCCACGACGTCAGCGAGGCGGTTGCCGTGGCTGACCGGGTGATCCTGATCGAGGACGGCGAGGTCGGGCTCGACCTCACTGTTGACCTGGCACGGCCCCGGGCGCGTGGTTCGCACCGTCTGGCCGCGCTGGAAAGCGAAGTGCTCAACCGTGTTCTGTCCACCCCGGGCACTGCGCCCGAGCCGGATCCTGTAGCCCCTCTGCCCACGCAACTGCGCTGGGCGCATTGAATCCCAGAAGCCAAAAGGAAACAAACCATGACTATCAAAGCCATCAACGTTCGCAACCAGTTCAAAGGTACTGTGAAAGAAATCCTCGAAGGCCCGGTACTGTCGGAAATCGACGTGCAGACGGCTTCGGGTATCGTCACTTCGGTGATTACCACCCGTTCCGTGCGGGAGCTGGAGTTGCAGGTGGGCAGTGAAGTGATTGCCTTTGTGAAGTCGACCGAAGTGTCTATCGCCAAGCTGTGATGCGGCGGGTCGATATTGGGGCTGCTTTGCAGCCCTTCGCGGGCACGCCCGCTCCCACAGGTACTTCGCAAGCTCCAGGGTGCGCGCGGGCTCTGTGGGAGCGGGCTTGCCCGCGAAGGGCCGCCAAGCGGCCCCAGATTTCTCAGCTGGAACGCTTGGCCAGAAACGGCGGCAGATACAACCCCAGATACGCTTCGAACACCCGCTTGCCTTCCTCGGCCATGCGCGGGGTGATCGCCTCGTGCAGCTGCACCGACCGTGCATACACCCGGTCGCTCAACTCCATGGCCAGGGCAAACACATCCACATCCGGTGGCATCACCGGCAGGTGAAAATGCTGGTCGAACAACTTGTGCATCAAGTCGCCCAGTTCCATGTCGTGCTGCCGGTCGGCCTGCACTACCTCGCTCAGGCCATGCTGCGCCAGGATCAACTGCCGCGCCGCGGCATCCTCGTGATAGATATCAAGCATGCGTTGTTCGATCAGCCGTGACAGTTCGTGCCAGGTGCTGAACGTGCTGCTGTCGATCGGAGCGCTCAGGGCTTCGCGAAACGCCCGGTGCACATCTGCAGTAAGTGCCTCCAGCAAGGCGGGCACGCTGGCGAAGAAGTGATACACCGACGAAGGCGGAATCTGCGCCCGCTCGGCCACGCTGTAGATAGAAAGAGCTGCCACCCCTTGTTCGGCCAACAGCTCACGCGCAGCCGCCAGGATCGCCTCGATCCTGGCCTGGCTGCTGGCGCGCGGTTTGCGCGGGGTGGTGGTGCGGCTCATCAACTGCTGATTGCCAGGATGCTGGCCTGGTAGGCGCCGACGAACAGGTCGAAGTCACCGACTTCGTCTTGCTCCAGCTCGGACTGCCTGGCGAGCGATTCGCGGGCCAGCGTCTCGAATGCTTGCTGCTTTTCGTTGCTCAGCGGTTGCTCGCGGAAAGTCTCGGCGTGCACACGGCTCTGGCGCATCGAGAACTGGACGAAGCTTTCGTCATGCTCGGTCATGCGTGCCAGCACCTGGGCCGACGGGGTCAGCGAGGTGTCGTCGACCTTGGCCTGCTGCGCATCCAGGGCCTTGGCGTGCTCATCAGAGCCTTGCGCCTGGTCGAGCAGATTGGCCAATTGGCGGATACGCTCGATCAGCTCGCTGGCCCAGTCTTTCAGGCTGATCGGCTGGCCATTGCGGTGCAACTCCAGGCCCGGACGACGGCCTTCCTTGACCACGGTCAGGAAGTTGCTGGTGCACTGGCCGCACTCACCGTTGTCCAGTTGCGGGCTTTCTTCCAGCGCGCAGAACAGCAGGAATGCGTCGAGGAAGCGCGCCTCGGTCAGGTCGATACCGACCGGCAGGAACGGGTTGATGTCCAGGCAGCGCACTTCCACATACTGCACACCCCGCGAGGTCAGGGCCTGGATCGGCCGCTCGCCGGTGTAGGTGACGCGCTTGGGGCGGATGTTCGAGTAGTACTCGTTTTCGATCTGCAGAATGTTGGTGTTCAGCTGAACCCACTCACCATCCACATGCGTGCCGATTTCAACGTAAGGCGGGTAGGGCGTGCCAACGGCCTTGCGCAGGCTGTCGGTGTAGCTGGCCAGGTTGTTGTAGCAGGGCGTAAGACCAGCCTGGGCGTTGCTCTGGTAACCCAGGTCGCTCATGCGCAGGCTGGTGGCATAAGGCAGGAACAGGGTTTCGGCATCCAGCTCTTCGAGCTGGTGCGGGCGGCCACGCAGGAAGCCTTTGTCCAGGGCCGGCGAGGCGCCGAACAGGTACATCAGCAGCCAGCTGTAGCGGCGGAAGTTACGAATCAGCGCGATGTAGGCCGACGACTGGTAGTCGCGGTCATTTTCCGTGCTACCTTCGGCTTCGCGCAGCAGTGGCCAAAGCGCTTCGGGCAGCGAGAAATTGTAATGAATACCGGCGATGCACTGCATGGTGCGGCCGTAGCGCAGGGCCAGGCCCTTGCGGTAGACGTGTTTGAGCTTGCCGATGTTCGAGCTGCCGTACTCGGCGATCGGGATATCCTCCTCGGCCGGCAGCGTGCACGGCATCGACGGGCTCCACAGGTATTCGTCGCCCAGCTTGCTGTAGACGAAACGGTGGGTCTCTTCGAGGCTTTCGAGCACCTTGGCCGGGTCGGCCAGCGCTGGGGTGATGAACTCCAGCAGCGACTCGGAATAATCGGTGGTGATCTGCTCGTTGGTCAGCGCCGATCCCAGTGCTTCCGGATGCGGGGTCTGGGCCAGGCGACCTTCATCGGTCACGCGCAGGCATTCGCGCTCAATACCGTGCAGGCACTGCTTGAGCAGGGGGAGATTGGCGCCGAGCAGGCTCAGGCGGCGGTTGAGGAGTTCGCTCAAGATGTATTCCTTCACGCGTCAGTCGCCCCAATATGGGGGTAGAGATAACGGTCTACAAGGGTAGGAAGAAAGGAACTGGCGTTGTCGCCTGGTTTACGCGGTTCCAGCAGTGCCAGCGCACTGCTGAAAATACCGCAGATACTGCTTGGTGAGCTAGAGAACCGCGAAGGTTCCTTGCGCTTTGGCCACCAGCTTGTCGCCCTGAACTACGTCGGCGTCGACCACCAGGGTGCGCCGCCCGGCGTGCAGCACACGGGCGGTGCACAGCACTTCGCCGTCGCTGACGGCACGCATGTAGTTGATCTTGCACTCAATGGTGACGCTTTGCTGGTCAAAGCCATGGCTGGCCGAGCAAGCCAGGCCCATGGCGATGTCCACCAGGCTGAAGATCGCCCCGCCGTGCAGCTTCTGGCCACGGTTGCGCAACTGTGGCTCGAGCGCCAGGGCTACCTCGGCAACACCGGTGTCCAGGTGTTGCAGGCGGCAGCCCAGCAGCTGGCTGAAGGCGCTTTCGACGTATTCGCGAGGTACGTCCATTACTTCTTCTTCAGTTGCTTGGCATTGGCGAACAGGGCGGCCATGGCGTTGTTGGCCGGGGCTGCGGTGGCGGTTTCGCGCTGACGTGGTGCCTGCGGCTGGCGATTGCCGCCATTGCCACGATTACCACCACGGTTGCCTTCGACCTTCTCGCCCGGGGTGTCGCTCATGCGCATGGACAGGCCGACGCGTTTGCGCGGGATGTCCACTTCCATGACCTTGACCTTGACCACATCGCCGGCCTTGACCGCCTCACGCGGGTCTTTGACGAACTTCTCCGACAGTGCCGAGATATGCACCAGGCCGTCCTGGTGCACGCCGATGTCGACGAAGGCACCGAAGTTGGTAACGTTGGTCACCACGCCTTCGAGGATCATGCCCGGTTCCAGGTCCTTGAGGTCTTCGACGCCTTCCTGGAAGGTGGCGGTCTTGAACTCCGGACGTGGGTCGCGGCCGGGCTTGTCCAGCTCTTGCAGGATGTCGGTGACGGTTGGCAGGCCGAAGGTTTCATCGGTGAACTTTTTCGGGTCCAGGCGCTTGAGGAAGCTGCTGTCACCAATCAGCGAGCGGATGTCGCGGTCGGTATCGGCAGCAATGCGCTGCACCAGCGGGTAGGCCTCAGGGTGTACCGCAGAGGCGTCCAGCGGGTTGTCTCCGTTCATCACGCGCAGGAAGCCGGCGGCCTGCTCGAAGGTTTTCTCACCCAGGCGGCTGACCTTTTTCAGCGCTGCCCGGGTAGCAAACGGACCATTGGCATCGCGGTGGGCGACGATGTTCTGTGCCAGTGTGGCATTGAGGCCGGAGATGCGCGTCAGCAGCGCCACCGAAGCGGTGTTCACGTCCACGCCCACGGCGTTCACACAGTCCTCGACTACCGCGTCCAGGCCACGTGCCAGTTTCAGTTGGGACACGTCGTGCTGGTACTGGCCGACACCGATGGATTTCGGATCGATCTTCACCAGTTCGGCCAGCGGATCCTGCAGGCGGCGGGCGATCGACACGGCGCCGCGGATCGACACGTCCAGGTCCGGGAACTCGCGGGCGGCCAGTTCCGATGCCGAGTACACCGACGCACCGGCTTCGGAAACCATGATCTTGGTGATTTTCAGGGCGGGATATTTCTTGACCAACTCGGTCACCAGCTTGTCGCTTTCGCGGCTGGCGGTGCCGTTGCCGATGGCGATCAGCTCCACCGAGTGTTTGGCGCACAGTGCGGCCATGATGGAAATGGTGCGGTCCCAGTCGTTCTTCGGCGCGTGCGGGTAGACCGTGGTGTGGTCCAGCAGCTTGCCGGTTGCGTCGACCACGGCGATCTTGCAGCCGGTGCGCAGGCCCGGGTCGAAGCCCAGGGTGGCGCGCGGGCCGGCCGGGGCGGCCAGCAGCAGATCGTGCAGGTTGTGGGCGAACACGTTGATCGCCTCGCCTTCGGCACTGTCGCGCAGCTCGCCGAACAGGTCGGTTTCCAGGTGGGTGTACAGCTTGACCTTCCAGGTCCAGCGCACCACTTCACCCAGCCACTTGTCGGCCGGCCGGCTGCGGTTCTCGATGCCGACGTGGTTGCCGATCATCAGCTCGCACGGGTGCAGGGTGCCGGGCAGCTCTTCGCCGACCTTCAGCGAGACGCTCAACACGCCTTCGTTGCGCCCGCGGAAGATCGCCAGGGCCCGGTGCGATGGCGCCGTGCGCAGCAGCTCGTCATGAGCGAAATAGTCGCGGAACTTGGCGCCTTCTTCTTCCTTGCCGGCCACGACGCGGGCGCTGAGCACGGCTTCCTGCTTGAGGTAGCTGCGCAGCTTGTCGAGCAGGGCGGCGTCTTCGGCAAAGCGCTCCATCAGGATGTACTTGGCGCCTTCCAGCGCGGCCTTGACGTCGGCCACGCCCTTTTCGGCGTTGACGAAGCGTGCGGCTTCGCTTTCCGGGACCAGGGTCGGGTCGTTGAACAGGCCATCGGCCAGTTCGCCAAGGCCGGCTTCCAGGGCGATCTGGCCCTTGGTGCGGCGCTTCTGCTTGTACGGCAGGTACAGGTCTTCGAGGCGGGTCTTGGTGTCGGCCAGCTTGATCTCGCGGGCCAGTTCCGGGGTCAGCTTGCCCTGTTCCTCGATGCTGGAAAGGATGCTGGCGCGGCGCTCGTCGAGTTCGCGCAAGTAGCGCAGGCGCTCTTCCAGGTGGCGCAACTGAGTGTCGTCAAGGCTACCGGTCACTTCCTTGCGATAGCGGGCGATGAAGGGCACGGTCGAGCCTTCGTCCAACAGGCTCACGGCCGCCTCGACCTGCTGCGGGCGTACGCCCAGTTCCTCGGCGATACGGCTGTTGATGCTGTCCATGTAAACCACCTGACATTTGTGAATACGGGGGTCGCCTGTGGGCTTTTTGCCCGGCGGCGCTGGATGAAAGCCGCGCATTATACCCATCGCAAACGGCTTGCGGTGATGGCGCCCGGCCAGCCAGAACTGGCGCCGGGGGAAAAATCTGCTAACAATGCTCACGCAACGTGCAGCAATGGCTACGCCATAATGCGCGGCGATATCAGAGGAGTTATTCATGACCGGCACGCCAAACACCGCTGAAGGTGACAAGATTCTCATCGTCGACGACGATCCGGGGCTTAGCAGCCTGCTGGAACGTTTCTTCACCAGCAAAGGCTACCGTGCCCGTGCGGTGCCCAACACCGAGCAGATGGATCGCCTGCTGCAGCGCGAGGTGTTCAACCTGGTGGTGCTCGACCTGATGCTGCCAGGCGAGGATGGCCTGTCCGCCTGCAAGCGCCTGCGCCAGCAGAACAACCAGATCCCGATCATCATGCTGACCGCCAAGGGCGACGAGCTCAGCCGCATCAAGGGCCTGGAGCTGGGCGCCGACGACTACCTGGGCAAGCCGTTCAACCCGGACGAACTGATGGCCCGGGTCAAGGCGGTGCTGCGTCGCCAGGCTCCGAGCGTGCCGGGAGCGCCGGGCAGCGAGGACGAGTCGGTCACCTTCGGCGACTATGAGCTGTCGCTGGCCACCCGCGAGCTCAAGCGTGGCAACGAAGTGCACATGCTCACCACCGGCGAGTTCGCTGTGCTCAAGGCTCTGGTGATGCACGCCCGCGAGCCGTTGACCCGCGACAAGCTGATGAACCTGGCGCGCGGCCGCGAATGGGATGCGCTGGAGCGCTCCATCGACGTGCAGATTTCGCGCCTGCGTCGCATGATCGAGCCGGACCCGTCCAAGCCGCGTTACATCCAGACCGTCTGGGGCGTGGGCTACGTGTTCGTACCGGACGGAAACGCCGGAAAATGATGCCTGGACGTCGATGAAAACACCGCTCTGGTTTCCGCAAAGTTTCTTCGCCCGCACCCTGTGGCTGGTGTTGATCGTCGTTCTGTTCTCCAAGGCGCTGACCCTGGTCTACCTGCTGATGAACGAGGACGTGCTGGTCGACCGTCAGTACAGCCATGGTGTGGCGCTGACCTTGCGCGCCTATTGGGCCGCCGACGAAGAAGACCGCGACAAGATCGCCGAGGCGGCAGGTCTTATCCGGGTGACCGGCTCGGGTGTGCCCGAAGGCGAGCAGCATTGGCCCTACAGTGAAATCTACCAACGGCAGATGCAGGCCGAACTGGGTGACGACACCGAAGTGCGCCTGCGCATCCATGCACCGCCCGCGTTGTGGGTCAATGCGCCAAGCCTGGGTCCGGGTTGGCTGAAAGTGCCGCTGTACCCGCATCCATTGCGTGGGCAGAAGATCTGGAACGTGCTGGGCTGGTTCCTGGCCATTGGCTTGTTGTCCACCGCCTCGGCGTGGATTTTTGTGCGTCAGCTCAACCAGCCGCTCAAACGCTTGGTGTTCGCCGCCCGCCAGCTTGGCCAGGGGCGCAGTGTGCGCCTGCCGATCAGCGATACCCCCAGCGAGATGACCGAGGTGTACAAGGCGTTCAACCAGATGGCCGAGGATGTCGAGCAGGCCGGGCGCGAGCGTGAGTTGATGCTGGCCGGGGTTTCCCACGACTTGCGCACGCCACTGACGCGTCTGCGTCTGTCGCTGTCCTTGCTGAACAGCGACAACGAGCTGAGCGATGACATGGTTCGCGATATCGAGGACATGGACGCGATTCTCGATCAGTTCCTGGCCTTCATCCGCGATGGCCGTGACGAGCCGGTGGAAGAGGTCGACCTTGCTGACCTGGTGCGTGAGGTGGTGGCTCCGTACAACCAGCCGGTAGAGCGTGTGCGCCTGTGTCTGGAGCCGATTCCACCGTTCCCGCTGCGCCGGGTTTCGCTCAAGCGCATGCTGGGTAACCTGATCGGCAACGCCCTGCACCATGCTGGCAAGGGGGTCGAGGTGGCTGCCTATGTGTCAGGTGACGAGAGTGCGCCGTATGTGGTGCTCAGTGTGCTGGACCGGGGCACCGGTATTGACGAGTCGGAGCTGGAAACCATCTTCAACCCGTTCATTCGCGGTGACCGGGCACGGGGCGGCAAGGGCACCGGGCTGGGGCTGGCGATCGTCAAGCGGATTGCTGCGCAACATGGCGGGAACGTGGAGTTGCGTAACCGGTCTGGCGGCGGGATCGAGGCGCGGGTCAGGTTACCGCTGGGGCTGCTGCTGCCGCGTAATGCTGTGTGAGGCTCACTGGCCTCTTCACGGCTAAAGCCGCACCTACAGGGATTGCGCAGTACCTGTGGCAGCGGCTTGGCCGCGAAGCGGCGGGTACAGGCTTGAATCAGCCTTTGCCCTTGGTCCGGGTCTGATTGGGCCCGCCATTCTTCTCCAGATGCTCGATGATCATCCCGGCGACGTTCTTGCCGGTGGTGACTTCGATGCCCTCCAGCCCTGGCGACGAGTTTACCTCCATCACCAACGGCCCGTGGTTGGAGCGCAGGATATCCACACCCGCCACGCTCAACCCCATCACCTTGGCCGCCCGAATGGCGGTGATGCGCTCTTCAGGGGTGATTTTTATCAGGCTGGCGACGCCACCCCGGTGCAGGTTGGAGCGGAACTCGCCTGGTTTGGCCTGACGCTTCATCGAAGCAATCACTTTGTCGCCTACCACGAAGCACCGGATATCTGCGCCACCGGCCTCCTTGATGTACTCCTGCACCATGATGTTCTGCTTGAGGCCCATGAACGCTTCGATCACCGACTCGGCCGCCTGGGGCGTTTCGCACAGCACCACGCCAATGCCCTGGGTGCCTTCCAGTACCTTGATCACCAGCGGGGCACCGTTGACCATCTGGATCAGGTCGGGGATATCGTCCGGCGAGTGGGCGAAACCGGTGATCGGCAGGCCTATGCCGCGCCGCGACAACAGTTGCAACGAGCGCAGCTTGTCGCGCGAGCGGGCAATGGCTACCGACTCGTTGAGCGGGTATACGCCCATCATTTCGAATTGGCGCAGCACCGCGCAGCCATAGAACGTAACCGAAGCACCTATGCGCGGGATCACTGCATCGAAGCCTTCCAGCGGCTTGCCGCGGTAGTGGATCTGCGGCTTGTGGCTGGCAATGTTCATGTAGGCCCGCAGGGTATCGATCACCACCATTTCGTGGCCACGCTGGGTACCGGCTTCGACCAGGCGGCGGGTGGAATACAGACGCGGATTGCGCGACAGCACAGCGATCTTCATGCAGCACCTGTGACAGGGGAAAGGGTGGCCGGGAAGGCCGGTTTGTCTTGTACGTATTTCAGGCCTGGGTTCACTACCAGCTGGCCGTGTATCAGGGCCTTGGAGCCAAGCAACAGGCGGTAGCGCATGTTCTTGCGGCAGGCCAGGGTGAACTCCACCTCCCACACACCATCACCCAGCGCCAGTGACGTGCGGATGACGTAGCGGGTCTGGGCGTGGCCGTTGGAGCTCTTGATGGTTTTCATCGTCACCAACGGTGCCTCGCAGCGGCGGTGGCGCAACTGCACCACCGAGCCCAGGTGCGCAGTGAAGCGAACCCAGGGCTGGCCGTCGCGCTCGAAGGGTTCCACCTCGGTGGCATGCAGGCTCGACGTGCTGGCACCGGTGTCGATCTTGGCGCGCAGCCCGGCCACGCCGAGGTCAGGCAGGGCGACCCACTCGCGCAGGCCGATCACAGTCAAATGGTCAAATGTCTTCACGAAGCGCACCCTGCGAATGAGGTGGTGAACTTTAAGCACGGCGGGGACTTTTTGCATCCGTATGTGAAGGTAGTACAGTTCGATGAAAGACAGAATCCGAGGTAACGGGATGGCACAAAAAGCCGAAGACGACGACAAGGTTCGCCTGGACAAATGGCTGTGGGCGGCGCGCTTCTACAAGACGCGAGCGCTGGCCAAGGCGGCGATCGAGAGTGGCAAGGTGCATTGCCGGGGCGAGCGTTGCAAGCCGGGCAAGGAGCCGCGGGTGGGCGACGAGTTCGTGCTGCGTACCGGCTTCGATGAGCGCACGGTGGTGGTGAAGGCGCTGTCGGTGGTGCGTCGTGGTGCCCCAGAGGCGCAGGCGTTGTACGAGGAAACCGAAGAAAGTGTGCGTCGCCGTGTACAGGCGGCTGAGATGCGTAAGGCCGGGGCCATGGGCGTGACCACCGATGGCCGGCCGACCAAGAAGCAGCGGCGGCAGATTCACCAGCTGCATGGAAGTTACGATTGAATGGGGCTGCAGCGCAGCCCCAAAAATCTAGCGCAACACCGCCATTCGTCCGACCAACGGTAACGTGGACAGCAGCTTGAACAACGGCGCTGTCCAGCGCATCAACGCCTCGCTGCCTTTGGCCGCCAGCGGCGTGTAGTAGCTCCAGCCCAGCGCCAGTACGGCCATCAGCAAGCCGCCGATGTAGTCGTCCTGCCCCCAGTGGGCTCCGGCCACCAGGCGCGGCAGCATGAACAGCGCTGCGAGCCCCCAGACCACCAGGTATTGCGCAAGGCCGCGGCTGAACACGCTCATGAACAGCGCCCAGATCAACAGCACCGAGGCGTGATCACCCGGAAAACTCTTGCTGGAGCGGTCCTTGAGTTCCCAGGCAGCCTCCAGGTTCGGGTAATAGTCACTCAGGTGCACGACGTCGTCGAAGATCATCGATGGACTCTTGTGTTGCCACCCGGCTGCATCCACCCACTTGGAAAACAGCGCGCGAATCACCACTAAGAGGAGTAGCGTGACCAGAAAGCCGAAAAATGCCTGGCGAACCTGAGCAGCCTTGAACACCCAGTCACCACGAATGAGCACTGCCAGCAGGATCAGGCCGACGACGATGTCGAACGGGCGTAGGCTGCCGATGGTCCAGATGTAGCGCCAGGTGGTGCTATCGGCCAGCGGCGCGTTCAGGCTGCGGAACAGCCACTCGTCGAAAGTCAGGCACAGGATCTGGCCAAAAGGCCATAACCAGAAACACAGTAGAGCGATGGGAAGCAGCGTACAGGCTGCCAATGGCCCCCAGGACCACCTTGCTTGGAACAGTGGTCGATTGTCCATAAAATACCTCTATTGCAAACAGGAATCGGAGCGCCTTGTGAGCGCTCTGTCACGGGTTCTCGCCGGTTTTCGACAACCCTTGTAACCATTTTGTCATCATTTTTTAGATAGCCGAAACCTATGAGCGATTTGCCTGATACCGATTTCACCCAACGTTTCATCTTCGACGAGCGCGATGTGCGCGGCGAGTGGGTGTCTCTCGATGACAGCTACGCCGCGGTGTTGGCGCGTCATGAGTACCCCCAGCCGGTCAAGGTGCTGCTCGGCGAGTTGATGGCCGCCACCGCCTTGCTGGTGGGTGCGATGAAGTTCGATGGCCTGCTGATTCTGCAGGCGCGTTCGGCCGGGCCGATTCCGCTGCTGATGGTGGAATGTTCCAGTGAGCGCGAGATTCGTGGCATGGCCCGCTACGAAGCGGACCAGATTCCGGCTGGTGCCACCCTGTCGCAGCTGATGCCCGACGGCCACCTGACCCTGACCATCGACCCGGTCAAGGGCCAGCGCTACCAGGGGACCGTCGACCTCGATGGCGTCAACCTGTCTGAATGTTTCACCAACTACTTCGTCCAGTCGCAGCAGCTCAATACCCGTTTCTGGCTCAATGCCGAAGGCGGCAAGGCCCGTGGGCTATTGCTGCAGCAACTGCCGCGTGATCGCCAGCCGGATGATGAAGAGCGCGAAGACAGCTGGCAGCATGTGGTCGCCCTGGCCAAGACGCTCAAGCCTGAAGAGTGGACAGAGGGCAACGAAACCCTGCTGCACCGCCTGTATCACGAAGACGCCGTGCGCCTGTTCGATATCCAGCCACTGCGCTTCAATTGCAGCTGTTCGCGGGAACGCTCCGGCAATGCGCTGGTCAGTCTGGGCGAGCACGACGCCAAGGCGCTGGTGGACGAATGTGGCGGGACGGTAGAGATCGATTGCCAGTTCTGCAACGAGCGCTACTTCTTCGATGCCAGCGATGTGGCGCAATTGTTTGCGGGTGGCGGTACTGACGTGGCCTCAGAAACTCGTCACTGAAACGTTAAATCACAGGATAATCTCCTGTCGAATTGCGCAAAAGCGCAGTTCTGACAGGAGGGGCCTACTTTTTTTGGGCGTTTCTGGCATAATCCGGCCACTTTTTTCGCTGTAGTAGTTTTTTCAAGACAACTACAAAACGTTTGGAGCACTCGGCCTCGGGCCGGATGGGGTATCTCATGACGCAAGCCAACAACACCGTGTACACCGACCTGAGCGTCGATGAGCTGGTAAAAGAAGCGCTGCAACGCGGTGAAGGCGTACTAGCCGATACTGGCGCACTGGTCGTGGAGACTGGTCACCGTACCGGCCGTTCGCCGGCTGACCGTTTCATCGTCGAAGAACCTTCCACCCAGGACGCCATTTCCTGGGGCCCGATCAACCGCAAGTTCCCGGCCGACAAGTTCGATGCCCTGTGGGCTCGCGTCGAGGCGTTCAACAACGCCCAGGATCACTTCGTTTCCTATGTTCACGTAGGGGCCGCAGCCGAGCACTACCTGCCGGTGAAGATGACCACCCAGACTGCCTGGCAGAACCTGTTCGGTCGTTGCCTGTTCATCAACCCGGAGCAGTTCAACCCGGCTGGCCGCGACCAGTGGCAGATCCTCAACGTCGCCAACTTCGTGTGCGAGCCTGAGCGTGACGGCACCAACTCCGACGGTTGCGTGATCATCAACTTCGCCCAGAAGAAAGTGCTGATCGCTGGCATGCGCTACGCCGGCGAAATGAAGAAAGCCATGTTCTCGGTGCAGAACTTCCTGCTGCCGGCTGCCGACGTACTGCCTATGCACTGCGCGGCCAACATCGGCGAAGAAGGCGATGTGACCTTGTTCTTCGGCCTGTCCGGCACTGGCAAGACTACCCTTTCGGCTGACGAAAGCCGTTACCTGATCGGTGACGACGAGCACGGTTGGGGCGAAGGCGTTGTCTTCAACATGGAAGGCGGCTGCTACGCCAAGTGCATCGACCTGTCCGAGAAGAACGAGCCGGTCATCTGGAAAGCCATCAAGCACGGCGCAGTACTGGAAAACGTCGTTCTCGACGCCAACAAGCACGCCGACTACACCGATGTCAGCCTGACTCAGAACAGCCGTGCGGCCTATCCGTTGGAGCACGTTGCCAAGCGTTCGGAAGCGAACCTGGGCGGCGAGCCTAACGCAGTGATCTTCCTCACCTGCGACCTGACAGGTGTTCTGCCTCCGGTTTCGATCCTGAACAACGAGCAGGCGGCCTACCACTTCCTGTCCGGTTACACCGCGCTGGTCGGTTCCACTGAAATGGGTTCGGGCGGCGGCATCAAGTCGACCTTCTCCACCTGCTTCGGCGCACCGTTCTTCCCGCGTCCGGCTGGCGAGTACGCCGAGCTGCTGATCAAGCGTATCAACGGCTTCAACTCCAAGGTCTACCTGGTCAACACCGGCTGGACCGGTGGTGGCTACGGCGTTGGCAAGCGCTTCAGCATCCCCACCACCCGTGCCGTGATCGCTGCAATCCAGAGCGGCGCACTGGTCGGTGCCGAAACCGAGCACCTGGACATCATCAACCTGGACGTGCCGAAGGCCGTTCCGGGCGTTGAAACCGAACTGCTCAACCCGCGCACCAACTGGGCTGACAAAGCGGCCTACGACGAGGCTGCCAAAGGTCTGGCCAAGCTGTTCATCGAAAACTTCAAGAAGTTCGAAGTTTCCGACGCCATCAAGGCCGCTGGCCCGCAGCTGTAAGCCGAGCTCAGCCGCAACGAGAAAGCCGCCCCCAGGGGCTAATGCCAGTCAGTTAAGCTGACTGGCATTTTTCATTTTCGGGTGGGGTACTTCGCTGGACGTTGCTTCACCGTTCGCGGAAACCATCGGTCAGGCCGTCGATGTGGCAAGACATATTGTGCCGCCGAAGCCTGCAGATCCGACAAAAATCCCGGCAAATTTCCGGGGTGGTTCAAGGATGTGCCATGCAGCAAGCCCAGTATTGCCCAGCTACAGGCAGTAAAACTCATCTCGCATGGGTACACACCAGGGCACTGTCGAGACATTTGCACCATCTGATAACGCAACAGGTTGTAGCCCAGCAGTACGCCCCATAGCTCTTGCGCAATCATCTCCGGCGTCTTGCTTCTCAGCGTATATTCACCACCTAAAAGCCCTTGCTTGATCTCTCGATATCCCAGTTCGATTTCCCAACGCTGACTGTAAAGGTCGACGATCTCATCACCCGGGAAACGCAGCGGATCGACCATTGAGGTCAGTACGCTCACCACCTTGCCTTTAATCGTCTTGCTTAACAGCCGTGCTCGAGTCTCCAGCGGCAGGCCGGGCCATTGCTTACGGGCTTGTGGCGAGGTGCGCAGAATGACTACGGCATCGTTGCGCCCAAGCTTGTGCTCGACTTCGTACTGGCTACCCTTCTTCAAAGGAATAAGCCAATGACGCTGCTCGCCTTGTGATTGCCAGTGATGCAGCAAACCCAACGAGTAGAAACCTTTATCGAACAGGGTCAGCGAGTGATCAGGCGTGGTAGCGATCAACTGTTCGGCCAGCTTCATTTCGCTACTGTGATAGCTCTCGAAAGTACTGCTTATCAGCAGATGGCTAGTCAGTTCCATCTGGCAGACCATTCGGACTTGAGGGTAACTGCCATCGCCATGCTGATTGGTCGCGCCGCCGTAGCACGCCCGATTTTCTGCGGTGTCGGGGGTATTCCAGACGACGCCATCCACACCCAAAAGTGTTAACCCCAACCATTGAGGGTGTTGGACTTCTGCATGCCATCGCTGCTGGGTGAGCGAAAACACCTCGCGAACCGCTTCGCTACCCAGCCGTTGCCGTCCCTGAACAACAGCGCTGGGCGCCACCAGCGGTCGCTTGCCCGGCAGCATGATGTCCATGTGATTCACGACATCCCAAGCCGACATCCGGCGGAACAACGCCATGCCGATGATGCACCAGACCAGGCTTTCCAACGGCAACCGGCGCTTACGTATAGTCGAGACACCTGCCGTTTCGAAGGCCTGTTTCACAATGTCTGGATCAAGCAAGGCTCCAAGCCCTTCGAGGGCATGTGGCCGCGATGCCATTTCATGAGTGAGGGACAGGGCTTTTGACAGGCGCATAAAAAATCCGATGCTCGTTTCCAAGCATCGGATTTTGCGGCCTATGGGCTAAAGGTCAATGCGTCAGTCTTAACTGACTGGCATTACCCCCAGGGGCGGCTTTTTTGTGGGTTCGGGCTTTCCCGCGAAAGGGCCGGACCTGCTGACCAATTTCCACCCGTGGTTCACCGTCGCAGCCGCCATCGTATTCGCGGGTAAACCCGCTCCTACACACTGATCGGTGGTAGGCGCAGGCCGTCGTGTAGGAGCGGGTTTACCCGCGAAAGGGCCGGACCTGCTGGCCAATTTCCACCCGTGGTTCACCGTCGCAGCCGCCATCGTATTCGCGGGTAAACCCGCTCCTACACTCGGTGGTGGGCGCAGGCTGTTGTAGGAGCGGGTTTACCCGCGAAAGGGCCGGACCTGCTGACCAATTTCCACCCGTGCTTCACCGTCGCAGCCGCCATCGTATTCGCGGGTAAACCCGCGCCTACACACCATCGGTGGTGGGCGCAGGCCGTTGCAGGAGCGGGCTTGCCCGCGAAGGGGCCCGCATAGGCAGCGAAATTCTGGTTTTTCTGTTTCACTGTCAGCATCCATTGCGAAGACAAGAGCCAGCCAGATGACCGAAGCCCCTCAGCGCACTGCCTTCTCCCACTTCCACCCGATCCTTACCCGCCCCCAGGACAACGACCTGAACGGCCACATCGCCGGTGCAACGGTGCACGGTTTTTTTGAAACCGCGATCCAGGCGTTTCTCGTCGAGCAGGCCGAACTGGACCTGCGGCACGGTGAACTGGCCGCCTTCGTGGTCAGTTCGGCTGCGGATTTCTACGCGCTACCGGGCTTCCCGGATTTGTTGGAGGTGGGGTTGGGAGTGACGCGACTGGCGGGCAGCACGGTAGAGTACCGGCTGGCGCTGTATCGCCCGGGCGAACCGGAGGCGTGCGCAGCAGGCACGGTAGTGCAGGTGTTCATCGAGCGCGACAGTGGCCGGCCTGTGGCGTTGCCAGAGGCGCTGCAGGTGATTCTGTCCGGCCTCGTGCTGGAGCGGCAGGCATAAAAAAGGTTCTTCACGGATTGCCGGGAAAGTCATTCTTGATCTTCATGAAAAAGAATTCGCTGTCCCGGTAACCGTAAGCCATCCGCTTGATCACCTTGATCCGGTTGTTGATGCCTTCCAGCTGGCCCGTATGCATCGGCCATCGCACCCTGCTCAAGATGCCGCGCCAGTATCCCTTCAGGCGTTTAGCAAACTGCTTCAGTGCCGGTATCGCGCTTTCATCAGCCAGACGCAGCCACTGCTTCCAGGCTGATCGCCAACCCCAGGCGGTGGTGGGCGACCACAGCGCTTTTAACTCTGCTTTCATCAGATAAACCGTCATCAGCGATTGGTTAGCCGACAGCAGATCCCTCAGGTGCACCTGTTGATCTTTTCGCTTGAGATTTTCCGGATTACGCAGCAGTAGCCAGCGTGCTTGCTTGATCACCCTGCGCGCGGGTTTGTCATGGCGCAGACGGTTGGCTTCGTCGACCCGTACCCGGTCAATCACCTCGCGCCCATACTTGGCGACTACATGAAACAGGTCGTAGACCACGCGTGCCTGAGGGCAGTGTTGGCGTACCTCCAGGTCAAATGCGGTGTTCATGTCCATCGCCACTGCTTCGATCCGCGCACAGCCTTCTGGCCCCAACTCCTCAAAGAAGGGCCTGACAGCCGCTCTGCTACGTCCTTCGCCAATCCACAGAACCCGGCGGGTATCGGCGTCCAGCACCACGCTGGCGTAGCGATGGCCTTTGAACAGGGCGAACTCGTCCATCACCAGGCGCCTGGGCTGGGCCTTTGGTAGCTTCTCTAGAGCGGCTTGTAGAGCTCGTCGCTCCAGCAAGCGCACACTGTCCCAATGCAAGTCAAACAGCTCAGCGACGTGCAGGGTAGGCAGCCGCTGGCAAGCCTGGATCACGGCCTCGGCCAAGCGCTGGGTCATACGCGAATAGCGATCAAGCCAGCTGACTGACTCCATCCGCTTGCCGCATGCGCGACACCCAACGCGCCGCAGTTCCACATTCAACCGTACCGCATGGCCAAGAATGGGGAGATCACGGATCGAACGCTGGCAGTATTCGTGGATGGCGGTGCTGGGCTGATGGCAGCCGCTGCAGGTGGGGAACCTAGTGGGCTGCGGAATCAGGTCGATCAGCAGATCGTCGCCGTCAGGCCTGATGGCAATGACAGAAAAGCCCTCCCAAAAGGGCAGAAACGTATTAATATCGTGCACAAGAACGCCGGTTTGTTGATGTGTTTGCTCGCACGAACATCATCCATCAAACCGGCGTTCTTGTTTCTGTCTTTCCCGGGATTCCGTGAAGAACCATAAAAAAGCCCCGCTGGCAGGGGCGGGGCTTTTGTTGCCGGGGGCAGGGCCCTCAGGCGTTAGTCGCGCCAGTGGCGCTTGTGCTTGCGGTGGCCGTAGTGGCGGCCACGGTCCCAGTGACGACGGTCGTCGTCGTAACCGCGACGATAGCGGCGGCCATCGCGGTAATCGTCTTTGTCGGCCTCTTTGCCCAGGTAGTTACCCAGCGCACCACCGGCACCACCGCCGGCTGCCGCGCCAATGTAGCTACCCGTGGTGCCGCCCACGGAGCGACCGACCACGTTACCACCTGCGGCGCCCAGCGCGCCGCCGATAGCGGCTTCACCACGCTGGCGTTTGTCTGCGCCCAGAGCGCCACCTGCCGCACCGCCCAGACCGGCACCAATGGCGCCGCCGGTGCTGCCACCGATGGAGTTGCCCACGACAGAGCCCAGTACCCCACCCAGTGCGCCGCCAATGCCGGCCTCGGTGGTGCCGCCTGCCATGGCAACGCCGCTGAGCAAGCTGAAAGACAACAACAGAATCGAGGAGTACTTCTTCATCAAGAGAGCCTCATAGGGATGACGAGGGCGAATTTGAGGCTAAGAGGCGTGGCTGGCAACGGAAATCCGACGAGTAACACGAGTTGTACACAATTCTCTAACTTGCTGTATTTACTATGAAACTTTATCGTTTTTAGGCTGTCTGAGACCTTTATGACAAAGCCCTGAGCCGCCACGGAACAGGGCTTTTGTCGTTTTTACAGGATACGCCTGTCCTCGCTCGCACGCTCCAGCTTGATGGCAATGAACTTCGATGTCGGCGTATGGCTACCAACGCCAATGCTCTCCAGCGGCACCAGCGGGTTCACCTCCGGGTAATACGCCGCCGCCTGCCCGGCAGGTATGTCGAAGGCCAGCAGGGTAAAGCCTTGCACCCGGCGCTCATGCTCATCCCCCCACAACGAAACGATGTCGACCTTCTGCCCCGGCTGGAAGCCCAGGCGGATGATGTCGGCTTCGTTGGCGAACAGCACCTCGCGCTGGCCGCGCACACCGCGGTAGCGGTCGTCCAGGCCGTAGATAGTGGTGTTGTACTGATCGTGCGAGCGCATCGATTGCATGATTAAGTCTGGCAACTGGCCGCTGGCGCGTACGCGTTCGTCAAGCAGCGTGTCGGGCAGCAGGTTGGCCTTGAAGTTGGCGCGGCCGGTGCTGGTCGCCCATTCGCGGCTGGCCGCGCTGTTGCCCAGATGGAAGCCACCCGGATTACGCAGGCGCTGGTTGAAGCCGCTGAAACCGGCAATGGTGTCGCCGATCAGGTCGCGGATGCGGTCGTAGTCGGCCACCAGCCAGTGCCAGTCCACCGGTTGCTTGCCCAGCGTGGCGGCGGCGATGCCGGCGATCACCGCAGGCTCTGAGCGCATTTGCGTCGATAGCGGCTTGAGCTGGCCGTTGGAGGCGTGGACCATGCTGAACGAGTCTTCAACCGTGACTGCCTGCGGTCCTTCGGCCTGCAGGTCGATGTCGGTGCGGCCCAGGCACGGCAGGACCAGTGCCTGCTTGCCATGGACCAGGTGGCTACGGTTGAGCTTGGTGCTGATGTGCACGGTCAGCTCGCAGTTGCGCAGCGCCTGGGCGGTACGCTCGGTGTCGGGTGTGGCTTGGGCGAAGTTGCCGCCCAAGCCGATGAAAACCTTGGCCCGGCCATCGAGCATCGCGTGAATGGCTTCGACGGTGTTATGGCCATTGCGCCGTGGCACAGGGAAGCCAAAGCGCTTTTCGATGGCATCCAGCAGCGCCTCTGGCGGGCGCTCGTTGATGCCCATGGTGCGGTCACCCTGCACGTTGCTGTGGCCACGCACCGGGCACAGGCCGGCCCCGGGCGCGCCGATGTTGCCTCGCAGCATCTGCAGGTTGACGATTTCCTGAATGGTCGGCACCGAATGACGGTGTTGGGTGATGCCCATCGCCCAGCACATGATCACCCGCTTGCCCCGGCAGTACATGCGCGCGGCCAGTTCGATATCGGCCAAGGTCAGGCCGGACTGTGCCTGGATGTGCGACCACGGCGTGGCGTCCACCACAGCCAGGTACTCATCGACGCCATGGCCATGTTCGGCGATGAAGGCGTGGTCGAACACGGCCGGTTCGCCGTTGGCCTGGGCTTCGCGTTCCCATTGCAGGACGAACTTGGCCATGCCGCGCAGCATCGCCATGTCGCCACCCAGGGCCGGGCGGAAGAAGGCGGTGTTGGTCGGGCGGTCACTGTTGGTCAGCATTTCCAGTGGGTTCTGGGGGTGCTGGAAGCGCTCCAGACCACGCTCCTTGAGCGGGTTGATGCACACCACCTGGGCGCCACGCTTTACCGCATCACGCAGTGGGTCGAGCATGCGCGGGTGATTGGTGCCGGGGTTCTGGCCCCAGACAAAAATGGCGTCGGCGTGCTCGAAGTCGTCGAAGGTGACTGTACCTTTGCCGACCCCGACGCTTTGCCCCAATGCCACGCCGCTGGCCTCATGGCACATGTTCGAGCAGTCAGGGAAGTTGTTGGTGCCGTAGGCGCGCACGAACAGTTGGTACAGGTACGCCGCTTCGTTGCTGGCACGTCCCGAGGTATAGAATTCGGCCTGGTCAGGGTTGGTCAGCTTGTTCAGTTCGCGGGCGATCAGGGCGAAGGCGGCATCCCAGCTGATCGGCAGGTAACGGTCGCTGGGAGCGTCATAGACCATCGGTTCGGTCAGACGCCCTTGGTACTCCAGCCAGTAGTCGCTTTGTTGCAGCAGCGAGGTGACGCTGTAACGGGCGAAGAAGGCCGCATCGACACGGCGCTTGGTAGCTTCCCAGTTCACCGCCTTGGCGCCGTTCTCGCAGAACTTGACCATGCCGCTTTCCGGCGAGTCCCCCCAGGCGCAGCCGGGGCAGTCGAAACCGCCGTTCTGGTTGGTCTTGAGCAGGGCGCGAATGTTCTTCAGCGCATTATCGCTGCCGACCCAGGCCTTGGCCACGCTACGCAGTGCGCCCCAACCGCCGGCGGGGCCGTGGTAGGGCTTGTAGCGAGGGGGGGAGGTTGGGGTGTTGTCCGGAAGTTGTTGGTACGAGGTCACGACTGTTACGACTCCGCCGCTGGGCTGTAGACCCGCGGTGCGCTGTGCTTGGGCAAGTGGATAAGGTTGAGGTTGTGCTTGCGCGCCCATTGCAGGGCAAGGCCGGTGGGCGCCGACAGGCTGACCAGGGTCTGGATGCCGGCACGCAGTACTTTCTGGATCAGCTCCAGGCTGCAGCGGCTGGTGACGATGGCCAGGCCACCCTGGGTGTCGATGCGTTGTCGCAGCAGCGCGCCGATCAGTTTGTCGAGGGCGTTGTGCCGGCCGATGTCTTCGCGGCCAAGCAGCAGTTCGCCTTGGCGGTCCATGAACAATGCTGCATGCACGGCACCGCAATGCTGGCCCAGTGGCTGGAAGGCGTCGATGCGCTCGCGCAGGCCGACCAGCCACTGGGCCGGGGGCAGGGGCGCACCCGGCAACACGGCCAGATCCGGTAGTGCCTGCTCCAGGGCCTCGACCCCACACAGGCCGCAACCACTGGTGCCGGCCAGTTGGCGGCGCTGGTTTTTCAGGTTCCAGAACGCCCGGCTGGAGATTTCCAGGTCGGCGTACAGTGCCGAGCCGCTGCCGGAGAGCTTGAGGTCGTAGATTTCTGCGGTGCCTTCGACAATGCCGCTGCCGACGCTGAAACCGACGGCGAAGTCTTCCAGATCGGTAGGGCTGACCAGCATCACTGCCTGGTTGAGGCCGTTATAGACAATGGCCAGGGCCACTTCCTCGGCCAGCGGGGTGCTGTCGCGTTTGGCGTCGCTGAGCTGGACGTAATCGTAGGTGTTGCTGGCGGCGGGCATGGACAAGGGCGATGAGGCCGCGCAGACCGGAGGCTTGCTGTTCATCGGGGCGCTGAATACCGGCGGCTTTCTGATAGCACAAGCCTAGGCGCGTGGGCCGGCGGCGTCTAATCGCTAGGGTCTATGCCTTGATAGACCGCGTCGATTGGTAGCGCAGGGCGGAAGTGGTAAAGCTGACCTAGACTCCTGTGTCCAAGGTTTCGTCAACAAGGAGAGCGCAATGAGCCTGTTCAGTTTCGTGAAGGAAGCCGGCGAGAAGTTGATCGACCTGCTGACCCCTGGCAACGCCAATGCCGAGGAGCAGCTTAAGAAACACGTGGAAGCTGTTGGCCTGGGCAACCCTAACATCACCGCCACTGTAGAAGGAGACAAGATCATCCTCAAGGGTGAAGTGGCCAGCCAGGAAGAGAAGGAGAAGATCATCCTGGCGGCGGGCAACATCAGCGGCGTGGCCAGTGTCGAGGACCAGATCACCGTGACCGGGCCGGTAGTCCAGGCGGCAAGGTTCGTCACAGTTAAATCGGGCGACACACTTTCAGCCATTGCCATGGTCGTGTATGGCAATGCCAATCAGTACAACAAGATTTTCGAGGCCAACAAGCCGATGCTCAAGCACCCGGACAAGATCTATCCGGGGCAGGTGCTGCGTATTCCTGACTGATCGCTGAAGTCTGTACCGGCCTCTTCGCGGGCGCGCCCGCTCCCACAGGTACAGCGCCAGCACTGAGTGGGAGCGGGCATGCCCGCGAATGGGGCCTTACAGGCCTTCCAGTAACGCCCGGTAATCCTCGACCGCTGCAAACTCTTCGGTATCGCGTGGTTGTGCCTGGCTATCCGGCTGGCGCACCGCCAGCAAGTGCCCCACACCAAACCGCCGTGCACTGCGCAGAATCGCCAGCGTGTCATCGATGAACAGGCTGCGTTCCGGTTCGAAGCCGATATCCGCCTGCAGGGCATCCCAGAACTGCGGGCTTTCCTTCGGGTAGCCATAGTCGTGCGAGCTGATCAGTCGCTCGAAGTACGGCGCCAGCTCCACCCGTTCCAGCTTCAGCGACAGCGAGTCACGGTGGGCATTGGTGATCATCACGACACGCTTGCCGGCCTGGCGAATCGCCGCCAGGAAGGTATCGGCATCCGGGCGCAGGGCAATCAGGTCGGCAATTTCCCGCTTCAGCTCGCGAATGGGCAGGCGTAGCTCGCGGCTCCAGAAGTCCAGGCAGTACCAGTTCAATGTGCCGGCATTGCGTTCGAACAGCGGTTGCAGCTCCATTTCGGCCATGGCCCGGCTTACACCGTGCAGCTCGGCATAGCGCTGGGGCAGGTGGTCCAGCCAGAAGCGGTTGTCGTAATGCAGGTCGAGCAGGGTGCCATCCATGTCCAGCAGGACGGTATCGATGGCAGACCAGGGAAGAACAGGCATGGGAAACTCTCGATCAGTCGGCAAGCCACGGTATAGTAACCCGTTCACGCCAAGGAGCCGCCCCATGCGCCAGAAACCCACCGTACTCAGCCGCGAAATTGTCGCCAGTAGCCGCCTGTTCCGCGTCGAAGCCGTACAGCTGCGCTTCAGCAATGGCGCCGAGCGCACCTATGAGCGTCTGGTGGGCCGGGGTAATGGCTACGGCGCGGTGATGATCGTGGCCATGCTCGATGCCGAGCACGCCGTGCTGGTGGAGGAGTACTGCGGTGGCACCGATGAATACGAGCTGTCGTTGCCCAAGGGCTTGATCGAGCCGGGCGAAGACGTGCTGGCGGCAGCCGACCGGGAGCTCAAGGAAGAAGCCGGTTTTGGCGCACACCAGCTGGAGCACCTGACGGAACTGTCGCTGTCGCCGGGCTACATGAGTCAGAAGATTCAGGTGGTGCTGGCCAGCGACCTGTACGAAGAGCGCCTGGAAGGCGACGAGCCCGAGCCGATGCGGGTCGACAAGGTCAACCTGCGTGAGTTGTCGGCCTTGGCCATGCATCCGCAGTTCACCGAGGGCCGCGCCCTGGCGGCGCTGTACCTGGCCCGTGACCTGCTGATTCAGCGGGGGTTGCTGGAGCTATGAACGACCTGCAACTGATGCACGAAGTGGTCAAGCTGGCGCTGACGGCAGGCGAGGCGATCCTGCCATTCTGGCGCGCCGATGTTGCGGTGACCAACAAGGCCGACGATTCGCCGGTTACCGCCGCCGACCTGGCGGCGCACCGGGTAATTGCCGATGGCCTGCTGGCGCTGGCGCCGCAGATTCCGGTGCTGTCCGAAGAGGACTGCAATATTTCGCTGGCCGAGCGGCAAAGCTGGAGCCGCTGGTGGCTGGTCGACCCGTTGGACGGCACCAAGGAGTTCATTGCCGGCAGCGAAGAGTTCACGGTCAACATCGCCCTGATCGAGAACGGCGACGTGGTGTTTGGCGTGGTGTCGATGCCGACCAATGGACGCTGCTACTTCGGTGGGCGCGGGATGGGGGCCTGGCGTGCAGATGCCGGCGAGGCAGCCCAGCTGATCCAAGTACGCAACGAACCCGCGCAGGGCGAGCGTTTTACCGTGGTTGCCAGCCGTCGGCATTCCAGCCCGGAGCAGGAAGCGCTGTTGGCCGGCCTTGGGGCTGCGGTGGGAGAGCTGGAGCTGGCCAATATCGGCAGTTCGTTGAAGTTCTGCCTGCTGGCTGAGGGCAGCGCAGACTGCTATCCGCGCCTGGCGCCGACTTCGCAGTGGGATACTGCAGCGGCGCAGGGCGTGGTGGAAGGGGCCTGCGGCGAGGTGATCGGGCTGGATGGCTTGCCATTCCGGTATCCGCCGCGCGAGTCGTTGCTTAACCCGTACTTCCTGGCATTGCCCGCCAATGCTGCATGGCGCCAGGCCTTCCTGAACCTGATTTGACGGAGTATCACCCTACCCTGTGGGAGCGGGCGAGCCCGCGAAGCAGGCACCGCGGTGAATGGCACCGGCTTCGCCGGTGTTCGCGGGCCTGCCCGCTCCCACAGGTTTTGCGCCAGCCTTTGGGTTTTGTGCAGCGCGGTTGCTTTCAGCGGCTGCTGGGCTAGCGGTGCAAGACGTACTGGCCGCTGAACCTCACCGCTGGCTCGTCACTGCCGTCATTGCTCACCGTGGTCTCCAACGTCAACCGCGCCCGCCCACGGCGCTGGTACATGGCCAGGAATCGCTCCCAGGTCTTTTCGTCGGGCGCTGCACAACGCGCCACCGCCGTGCCGGTCACTGGCAACGGGTAGCTGATCTGCCCTTCCTGGATGACGATATGCCCGTCATCGATCCCCAGTTCACGCAGGCGCAGGTGCAGCCAGCCCCAACCCACCAGCACTGCTGCGCAGTACAGGCTGCCGCCGAACATGGTGCTTTTGTGGTTGACGTTTGCCGCCAGCGGCAGTTGCAGGCGCAGGGTGTGCTGCTGCCAATCGATCACTTCCAGGCCCATTTCGCGGGTCAGGGGGATGTCGCTGTGCAGTACGGACTGCAGGTACTGGCTATCGGTGCTCATTAACGGTTGTCCTCTTGATCGTCATGCCCGCCGCTGCCGCCGTCGAAGTTCAAGCCATGCTTGCGCAGCTTGTCGTGCAAGGTTTTGCGGGGGATACCCAGTGCTTCGGCCAGGCTCCGCATGGAGCCGTGTGGCTGGGCCAGTTCGGCGGCGATCAGCGAACGTTCGAATTGCTCGACCTGTTCGCTGAGGTTGCCGCTGAGCATGGGCGCTGCCGGGGCTGCTGCCGAGGGTGCCTGGCCATCCAGTGCCAGCTCCAGGCCAAGGGCGAAACGCTCGGCGGCGTTCTGTAGCTCGCGGACGTTGCCTGGCCAGTCATGACGCAGCAGCAGGGCGCGTTGCGCGGGTTGCAGCGCATGCGGCGACAGGCCATGACGTTGGCTGGCAGCATCGGCGAAATGCTGGAACAACACCAATATGTCGTCGCCGCGTTCACGCAGTGGCGGAATACGCAGCGGCGCCACGTTCAGGCGGTAATACAGGTCTGCGCGGAAACGCCCTTGGTCGGCAGACTGACGCAGGTCTTCCTTGGTCGCGGCTATGATGCGGATGTCCAGCGGGATCAACTGGTTGCCGCCCAGGCGTTCGACCACTCGCTCCTGCAGCATGCGCAGCAACTTCACCTGTACATCCAGGCTCATGCTCTCGATTTCGTCGAGGAACAGCGTGCCGCCGTTGGCAAATTCGAACTTGCCGATACGGCGTTTCTGCGCGCCGGTGAACGCACCGGGCTCGTGGCCGAACAGTTCGCTTTCGACCACCGATTCGGCCAGCGCGCCGGCGTTGATCGCCACGAACGGCCCTTCGCTGCGGCTGGACAGGTCGTGCAGCGCGCGGGCCACCACCTCTTTGCCAGCGCCGGTTTCGCCCAGAATCAACACGTCGGCGCGGGTGCCGGCCAAGGCGCCGATCTGCTCGCGCAGGCGCAGCATGGCCGGTGAATGGCCGACCAGACGGGTTGCCAGCTGCTGGCGGTCGCTCAGTGCCAGACGCAGGCTACGGTTGTCCAGCACCAGCCGGCGCAAAGCCAGGGCGCGGCGCACGCTGTCGAGCAGGGCGTCTGTGGCAAAGGGTTTTTCCAGGAAGTCATAAGCCCCGGCGCGCATCGCCTGCACCGCCAGCGGCACATCGCCATGGCCGGTAATCAGCAGCACCGGCAGTTCGCTGTCGCGGCCGTGCAGTTGTTCCAGCAACTGCAGGCCATCGATGCCCGGCATGCGGATGTCGCTGACCACCACGCCGGGCCAGTCGGCCTCGATACGCTCGGCCAGGCCTTGGGCTTCGGCCAGGGCGACTACCTTGAGCCCGGCCAGGTCCAGGGTCTGGCTCAAGGCTTGGCGCAGGTGGGGGTCATCGTCCACCAGGATGACCTGGGCTCGGCTGTCGATCAGTGTCTCGGTGGTCATGCCGAGGGGTCCTCCGAATTGGGCAAAGTAGCGCCAGACGCGGCCACACGCAGCTGGAGGGTCAGCATTGCGCCACCTTCCGGGTGGTTGGCCAGCAGCAGTTCACCGCCCAGGGCGCGCATCAGGCTTTCACAGATGGCCAGCCCCAGGCCCAGGCCCTGGGTGCGGGTCTTGGTGGTGAAGAACGGCTCCTTGGCGTGCTCCAGGGCCTGGCGGCTGAAGCCGGGGCCGTTGTCACGGATGTACAGGTAGACGCAGTCATCACGCTGCTCGGCACTTAGCCACAGGCGGCGCGGGTTGGCTTTTTCGGTCAGGGCGTCGAGGGCATTGGCCAGCAGGTTGCCTAGCACTTGGCGCAGGCGGGTTTCGCCGGCCTGTACCCACAAGGTGGCTTCCGGCAGGTCGCGGATCAGCTCTACGGCCATCGCCCGGCGGCGCTTGGCCAGCAGCGCCAGAGCATCGTCCAGGGCCGGCTGCAGGGCCACGCTCTCCGGGGCATGACGGTCACGACGGGCAAAGGCACGCAGGTGGGCAATGATCGAGGCCATGCGCCCGGTCAGCTCGCCGATCAGCTTGAGGTTGCCGCGGGCGTCTTCGGTACGTTGGTGGTCGAGCAGGATCTCGGCGTTTTCTGCGTAGCTGCGGATGGCGGCCAGGGGCTGGTTCAACTCATGGCTGATACTGGCCGACATGGTGCCGAGCACCGACAGCTTGCCGGCCTGCACCAGTTCGTCCTGTGCGCGCACTGCCTCCTGCTGAGCGTTTTCGCGCTCCAGCACGGCATTTTTCAGGCGGGTGTTCAGGCCTTCAAGGTCGGCGGTACGTTCGGCCACGCGCTTTTCCAGTTCCTGGCGGCCACGGGCTTCGAAGTCGATGCGGTCGATGTAATGGCGCCGCCGTTGCATCACCAGGCCTGCCAGCAACATCAGTACCAGCAGCGTACCGGCACCGATGGCCATTACCGTCTGCACCGAGCGATCAACCAGCGTGCGCGGGGCGAGGATGCTGACTTGCCAACCAGTTTCCTTGATGTCGCGGGTCTGGGTGATCCAGGCCTGCGGGTTGAGAACCAGCGGCTGTGGGGCCTGGGTCGGATAGGGCTGGATGGCGATGATGGCCTGGCGCTCGGCGTCGGTCAGCGTGCGGGTAGCACGGAAGCGCCAGTCGGGCCGCGAAGTCAGGATGACCACGCCATTGTGATCGGTCAGCAACAGCTGCTCGGGCGTACGGCCCCACAGGGTTTCGGTGTGGTCGAGATCGACTTTGACCACCAGCACGCCGACGATCCGCTCGCGGTCGCGCACGGCCGCGGCAAAGAAGTAGCCGCGCTTGGCCGAGGTGGTGCCCTGGCCGAAGAAGCGGCCAAGGTGGCCGGCCATGGCTTCGTTGAAGTAAGGGCGGAAGGCGAAGTTTCGGCCAACGAAGCTGTCGTGCTTGTCCCAGTTCGAGGCGGCCAAGGTGTTGCCGCTGACGTCCATCAGGTACATCACCTCGGCACCGGTCTTCTGCACGATGTCCTTGAGCAGGCGGTTGGCGTTGGTCACCGCTTCCAGGCGGAAAGGGTCGGCCAGCACGCCACGCAGCGCCGGCAAGTCGCCGAGAATTTGCGGCAAGGTCTCGTAACGGTGCAGGGTGCCGAGCAGGTTGGCGACATACAGGTCGAGGGTCTGGCGGTTCTGCGAGGCCAGTTCTTCCTGGTAATAGCGTTCGGCCAAGTGATGCAGTGGCCATAGTAATGGGGCCAAGATCAGCGCCAGTAGGGCCAGGCTGCGCCAGCGGGGACGGCGTGGGGGCGTGGGCTTTGCAATCATCAGGTAAATGCGCCAGAAAAGTCTGACGCAATTATGCGCTAGTTAAGGCAGCACTTCCGCCTCTGCCAATGGCAAGCCCACCTTGTCCTTGTCCGATAACAGCGGTGGCTGCTGCAGCCCCCAGTCGATGGCCAGTTGCGGGTCGTCCCAGCGGATACAGCGGTCGGCGCCAGGGTTGTAGTAGTCGGTGGTCTTGTAGAGGAACTCGGCCGATTCACTCATCACCGCAAAACCGTGGGCGAAGCCAGGCGGAATCCACAGCTGGCGATGGTTGTCGGCTGACAGGTGCACCGCGACCCATTTACCGAATGTTGGCGAGCTTTTGCGCACGTCCACGGCGATATCGCGGATTTCCCCGTGCACCACGCGCACCAGCTTGCCCTGGGTGTTTGCCACCTGGTAGTGCAGCCCACGCAGCACGCCCTTGATGGAGCGCGAGTGGTTGTCCTGGACGAACGCCACGTTCACGCCGGTTTGCTCTGAGAACTCACGGGCGTTGAATGCCTCGAAGAAAAAACCACGGCTGTCAGCGAACACCTTCGGCTCGATGATCAGTACTTCAGGGATTGCTGTAGGGATGATGTTCATAGCGGCTCGCTGGCCCGTCGTTCAAGTATTGACCCTAGTCGGCCTTGCCGGAAATTTCCGCGCGTAGCTGTAACAGGATGCATAAGGTGTGGCTATGGTAGACAGCAGGCCGTTCCTTTCACCAGACCAGTGCTGACATGTGTCGATTGTTATCGATTTAAATTCGCCGAATGGCGCGGAATTCTTCGATTTTCAGGCTTCAAATATCGATATATATCGGTTATAAATTGACAAACGCCCCAGCATACCCGGCTCAGGGCCATCACAGAGGTCACCCATGAAAACCCTCAACTCCACGCCCCGTGCCGATGGTTTCCACATGCCCGCCGAGTGGGCCCCACAAACTCAGGTATGGATGGTCTGGCCGGAGCGCCCGGACAACTGGCGTCTGGGCGGCAAGCCGGCGCAGGCTGCCCACGTAACCCTGGCCAAGGCCATTGCCCGTTTCGAACCTGTAACCGTCGCGGTCTCCGCCGGCCAGTACGAGAACGCCCGGCGCCAGCTCGACCAGCCGAACATTCGTGTGGTTGAAATCAGCAACGACGATGCCTGGGTGCGTGACACCGGCCCTACCTTCGTCATCAACGACCATGGCGAAGTGCGCGGTGTAGATTGGGGCTTCAACGCCTGGGGCGGCTTCGATGGCGGCCTGTACGCACCCTGGAACCGCGACGAGGAACTGGCCGCCAAGGTGCTGGAAATGGAGCGCTGCCAGCGCTACCAGACCGAAGGCTTTGTGCTGGAAGGTGGTTCGATCCACGTAGACGGTGAAGGCACCGTGATCACCACTGAGGAATGCCTGCTCAACCGCAACCGCAACCCGCACCTGAGCCGCGAGCAGATCGAAGCGGTGCTGCGTGATCACTTGGCGGTCGACACCGTGGTATGGCTGCCCGATGGCCTGTACAACGACGAAACTGACGGCCACGTCGACAACTTCTGCTGTTACGTGCGCCCGGGTGAAGTGTTACTGGCCTGGACCGATGATTCCAACGACCCCAACTATGCGCGCTGCCACGCGGCCATGGATGTGCTGAAGAACACCCGCGACGCCAAGGGCCGCGAGTTCATCGTGCACAAGATGCCGATCCCGGGCCCGCTGTTCGCCACTGCCGAAGAATGCGCCGGTGTCGACCAGGTCGCCGGCAGCCAGGAGCGTGACCCGTCGGTGCGCCTGGCGGGTTCGTACGTGAACTTCCTGATCGTCAACGGTGGCATCATTGCCCCAAGCTTCGACGACCCGGCAGATGCTGAAGCCAGAGCGATCCTGGCAAGGATCTTCCCCGACCATGAGGTGGTGATGATCCCGGGCCGCGAGCTGCTCTTGGGTGGCGGCAACATTCACTGCCTGACCCAACAGCAGCCGGCGCCGGTCAAGCGCTGAGCCCGTAATGAATGAGAGGCCCGTCATGTGACGGGCCTCTTTTTTGCGCGGGCGACGCCCGGAGGCCGAGCTGGCATACGTTTTGTATTGTTTTTCAAGCAGATAGCGAGATGGCACGGTCAGGCCGCGCCTCTGATCTGTAACAATACCTACGTAAATTAGCCGCTCACGGGCCAGGGAGTACGTGTGGACATGAACGCAGCAAGTGAGTCGGCATTGCGCCCATCGGCAGTTGATCGCCAATCGCTCAGGCTTTTGGCGAAGCGGTTGAAACACCATGGAAGCATCAGGGTCAGGACGACCGACCCACGACGTCTGCTTGCCGGGCGATACCCCCAAGGGTTGATCAGCGAAGCAGAGATGCAGGCGCTGATGGCGGTGTGGCACTGATCTATTGCACCTGTACCTGCCTCTTCGCGGGCATGCTCGCGAAGAGGCAGGTACAGGCAACTTAAAATCAGAAACTGTAGCTACCCGTCACCACAAGGCTACGCGGATCGCCCACCTGGATCTGCGCCGCACTGGTCGCCGAGCTGTAGTAGGTCTTGTCAGCAATGTTGCTCAATGCCGCCCGCACATCCCAGTCATGGGTCCGATACCCCGCCAGTGCATCCCAACGGCCATACCCTGGTAATACCGTGGTGTTCTGGTTGTCCGCATAACGCTCGCCCACCAGTGTCAGCCCGGTTTCGGCGTACCACCCCAATTCTGGCTTCCAGGTCACGAACAGGCTGCCATTGCGCTTGGCCACGTCATTGATGCGGTTGCCTTCCTGGCCGTTATTGTCCTTGACGATGATCGCATCCTGCAGGCCAATGCCGCCGCGTACATACCAGTTGCCGACGATGTTGCCGGTGGCCGTCAGTTCGATGCCGCGCGAACGCTGCATGCCGCTGAGCAAGATGATGTTCGGGTCGTTTGGGTCGCGGGTGCGGCGGTTGTAAAGTTCCAGCTCGTAGATGGCCAGGGTGGTGGTCAGGCGCTGATCCAACCAGTCGCTCTTTACGCCTATTTCTTTCTGCCGGATCTCTTCCGGGTCGGTTTTATTGGTGTTGCCCTGTGCCCCTGGGGTGATGCCGATCAAGCCGCCACCCACCGGTGAGAAAGTCTTGCTCCACGAGGCGTAGAACGAATGGTCGCGCCATGGCGTGTAGACCACGCCCAGGCGTGGGCTGGTGCTGTTGCTGTCCTGCGGTTCGCGCAAGCCATCCTTGTTGGTGGTTTCCACTTCGAACTGGTCAAAGCGCACGCCGGCGAGAACCTGCCACTGATCGTTCAGGCGAATCTGGTCCTGCAGATAAACCCCGCGGCTGTCGACCACGGTGTGGTTGTTGCTCGATACCGCCAACGTACCATTGTGCGGCTGGCTGGGTTTGCCCAGGCCTGGCAGGCTCTGGCTGCCGGCGCTGTATAGCAGCGGATCGCGCCGCTGGTTGCCGAACTCCAGGCCCAGCAGCAGCTTGTGTTCAAGGCCCAAGGTGTCGAAGTCGCCCTCGGCCTCCAGGTTGTTGAACAGGTTGCGGGTGTTCAGGTCCTGCTGCCAGCGTTGGCGGGTCAAGGTATTGGTGCCGGCGTTGTAGCCCGTGACATAGGTGTTGTCGAACTCGCTGTCGAGTTTGAACAGGCCCAGGGTGTGGCGCAGCTGCCAGGTTTCGTTCAACTGGTAGTTCAGGCGCGAGCGCAGCGACTGGGCGCGGTCGTCAATGTAGTCGCGATTGTCGCCGTAGGTGGCGCTGCGGCTGACGTCTGCCGGGCGGCCGTTGACACTCGGGATGCCCCGGTCTGGTGTGCGGTTGTAGCGGCTGTATTCGTACTGCACCAGCCAGTTCAGGTCGGGGGTGATCTGCCAGCTGATCGACGGGGCGAACAGTTGGCGGCTGCCGTCGATACCATCGCGGAAGCTGTTGTTGTCCTGGTTGCCCATGTTCAGGCGCAGGCTGACCGTGTCGCTGGGGTCGGCGCTGAGGTCGGCATACAGGCTGCGCAGGTCTTCGCTGCCGGCCTGCGCTTCGATGGTCGAGCGGCGACCCGGCTCCGGTGCCTTGCTGACCCTGTTGACGATGCCGCCCTGGCTGCCACGGCCATACAGTACCGCTGCAGGCCCCTTCAGCACTTCGACCCGCTCGATGTTGTGCAGGTCGCGGATGTACTGGCTGTCGTCGCGGATACCGTCCAGGTAGAAGTCGTTGCTGGCCTCGAAGCCGCGGATGCGTACGCTGTCAAAACGGGTGTCGGCGCCGCTGCTGACGTTGGGGATACCCTCCAGCGCCTTGCCCAGCGTGTTGCTGCCGTAATCCAGCACATTGGCGGTTTTCACCGTATCGATGGCCTGCGGCACATAACGCACGGGCGTTGAGGTGCGGGTTGCGGTGCTCACCTCCTTGACCCGCGGGTTGTCCTTCTCGCGTTCGCTGTCGGCGGTAACCGACGACTCCGGCAGTGTGGTGGTGGCGGCACTGGCCAGGCTGGCGCTGAACAGCAGCGACAGGCCAAGCGTCAGGGGTGAAAGACGGCAGGGTACAAGCATGGGCACATTCAAACCGGACAGTTGAAAATTAAGTGCGAATGGTAATGCTTGCTATTTACTCCTGCTTGGGTATTTGTAAAGGCTTGTCTTTACATATGTGTCCGTTTGTAACAGCCTCTGCGGCCACGCTCTGCCTGCTCCCAGGAAATTGTCCGTTCGATCAAAAGGCAATTTCCTACACAAGATAAATTGCCCGCTGATAGCGCAAACCTGCATGGAAATGCACCAGACAGGCCGGTAATTTTGGTTATATCAACCTGCATTTCACGACTTTTTGACATTTGTAATCGCACACGGCTAGGATTCGGCCAACGCCTGCTGGCCATGGTATTGGCCAAGCTGCTGCCAAGGGCCGCCGTGAAATTACCGGTCGGCCCACCCGGCTGGATCCGCATAGCGTCGAACCTACGAAGGGGCGTTGGTTCCTGGCGTCATATTGCAGTGCGTTTTTGATTAAGAAATAAGGAAAACAACATGTTGAAAACCAGGATCAGCCTGGTCGCCCTGGCGATGATCGCCGCGACCCAGGCTCAGGCCAATGACCAGGCTGACAGCAAGGGCTTCATCGAGGACAGTCACGCCAACGTCCTTCTGCGCAACGCCTACATCAACCGTGACAAGAAGCATGGCACCGACGACCAGATCGAATGGGGCCAGGCGTTCATCGCCAACTTCTCCTCCGGTTTCACCCAAGGCACCGTTGGCGTCGGTGTTGACGCATTCGGCCTGTACGCCGTGCGCCTGGATGGCGGCAAAGGCCACAACGGTGGTGGCGGCGTCGACTTCTTCAAACCGCACGAAACCACCAATGCCGAAGGCAACGCCAGCTCGCCGCACAACCTGGCGCGTGGTGGTGCTGCTGTGAAATTCCGCATTTCCAACACCGTGCTGAAGTACGGTGACCAGATGCCAGCACTGCCAGTGCTGCAGTACGACGATGCACGTCTGCTGCCAGAAAGCTTCACCGGCACCCTGATCACCTCCAAAGAGATCCAGGGCCTGGAACTGAACGCCGGCCGCTTCACCCAGGAAGCGCGCAAGAGCGCCGAGCGCCGTGATGGTGGTGGCCTGAAGTCGATCAACGTCTTAGGTGGCAGCTACAAGTTCACCGACAACTTCACCGCTTCGCTGTACACCGCCGACAACGAAGATGTGATGAAGAAGCACTACCTGGGCTTGAACTACGTCTTCCCGATCGCCAGCGACCAGTCCCTGACCCTGGACTTCAACGGCTACAAGTCGGACATCAACAACAAGTACGTAAAAGCCGCAGGCCTGAACGGCGACTCCAACACCATCTGGAGCCTTGCAGCCACCTACGCGTACGGTGCGCACTCGTTCACCCTCGCTCACCAGCGCAGCACTGGCAGCACGGGCTACAACTACGGCTTCTACCAGAACGCTGGCGGCGTGGGTGACGGTGGTTCCACCATCTACCTGGCCAACTCGTACTGGTCCGACTTCAACGCCGAAGACGAGCGCTCCTGGCAGCTGGGCTACGGCCTGGACTTCGGTGCCTACGGCATTCCGGGCCTGACCTACAAGCTGGCTTACGTGGTGGGTGACAACATCAACACCCGCAACGTCGCCAACCCGCAAGGCTTCGGCGAAGGTAAAGAGCGCGAAATCTTCAACCAGATCCGTTACGTGGTGCAGGACGGCCCGGCCAAGGACCTGTCGATCAAGCTGCGTAGCTCGTTCTTGCGTACCAACAACGCCGTGCAGCAGAACGGTTACAACGACGACGGCAACGAAGTCCGCGTATTCGTCGAGTACCCGATCAGCATCTTCTGATCCGCAGTTCTTTGCATGAAAGCTGGGGCCGCGCTGCGGCCCTTCGCGGGCTTGCCCGCTCCCACAGGTAAAGCGCCGCCTTCGATGGCGCTGCAAATTGTGGGAGCGGGCACGCCCGCGAAGGGCTGCAGGGCAGCCCCAGTCATGTTTGTCATGCAGGTTCAGTCTCTTCGTGGCGCAGTCTTGACGCCACAGTTCGTGTTTCAGTATGCCCCGTCTCCGGTGCAAAGCTGTCGCTACGCGCCATCCGCCACATCCGCGCATAAAACTCGCTTTCGATCGAGCCACTGAGTAATTCGCCCGGCTTGAGGAATGTGTGCAAGTCCGAAAACAACCCGATTTCGCTGGGGCTGATGCGCCGCGCCAGGTGCTTGGGCTTGAGCTCCGAAGGGTGCTCCAGGCCTGCGGCAGCCAGCATCTCGGCCAGTGCGTGCAGTGTGTTGCGGTGGAAGCTGGCTACCCGCTCGGCCTTGTCTGGCACCACCAGCGCGCGCTGGCGCAGAGGGTCTTGGGTCGCTACGCCGGTCGGGCACTTGTTGGTGTGGCAGCTCTGCGACTGAATACAGCCAATGGCAAACATGAAACCGCGTGCCGAATTGACCCAGTCAGCGCCGATGGCCAATACGCTGGCAATGTCGAAGGCGCTGACGATCTTGCCCGCCGCACCAATGCGGATGCTGGAGCGCAGGTTCAGGCCGACCAACGTGTTGTGCACGAACATCAGGCCTTCGCGCATCGGCACGCCCATGTTGTCGCTGAACTCGCGAGGTGCCGCGCCGGTGCCGCCTTCCTTGCCATCGACAACGATGAAGTCAGGGGTGATGCCGGTGGCGAGCATGGCCTTGGCAATGCCCATGAATTCCCAAGGGTGGCCCAGGCAGAACTTGAAGCCAACGGGCTTGCCGCCCGAAAGCTCGCGCAGGCCGGCTACGAACCGCAGCAGCTCGACCGGTGTGCGGAAGGCGCTGTGCGCCGCCGGCGAGATGCAGTCCTCGCCTGCGCGTACGCCACGGGTCTCGGCAATTTCGGGGCTGACCTTATGCCCCGGTAAAATGCCGCCGTGGCCAGGCTTGGCGCCCTGGCTGAGCTTGATCTCGATCATCTTCACCTGTGCTGAGCGGGCCTGTTCGGCGAAGCGCTGTGGATCGAAACGACCGTCCTCGGTGCGGCAGCCGAAGTAGCCGCTGCCAATTTCCCAGATCAGATCGCCGCCGTGTTCACGGTGGTACGGGCTGATGCTGCCTTCGCCAGTGTCATGGGCAAACCGGCCCATGCGCGCGCCGCGATTGAGCGCGGCGATGGCGTTGGCGCTGAGGGCGCCGAAACTCATCGCCGAGATGTTGAAGATCGAGGCCGAGTAGGGCATTCGGCATTGCGGCCCGCCGATGGCAATGCGGAACGACGCAGGGTCTGGCGTGGCCACCGGTAGCATGGAATGGCTGATGAATTCGAAACCAGGTTTGTAGGCGTCGTTGAGCGTGCCGAACGCTTTCTCGGCGCTTTCGTTCTTGGCGCGGGCGTAGACCAGCGAGCGTTGCGAGCGGGAGAACGGCAGCTTGTCGTCGTCACCTTCGATCAGGTACTGGCGGATTTCCGGGCGGATGGTTTCGATCAGGTAACGGATATTGCCCAGGATCGGGTAGTTGCGTCGCACCGCATGGTGGCTTTGACGCAGGTCATTCAGGCCGACCAGGCTGAGCAGCGCGGTGATCAGCGTTACCGGCCACAGCCAGGCATGTTGGGCCAGCAGGGGCAGGCTGGCGAAAGTGAAGACAAGGCAGAGTACGAGGCAGGCGTAGCGGCTGGGAAGAGAGTGTTTCATGGGTCCATCGCAGGCAGGATGACCGGGCCTAGGATAGGCAAACGCAGGGGACGGAAAACCTGGGTAATCGGTAAAAGACTGTTACCTGATTGCGAATTCCCAGGCCTGCGCAGTCCTATGGTGTGGGGCTGCTCCCACAGAAGATCGCGTTAGCCAGGCAGCAGTATGCTGACCCGCAATCCACCGCTCTCACGGTTCGACAATATCAGCTCACCCCCATGGCTGGCGGCGATCCGCTGGGCAATGCTCAGCCCCAGCCCATATCCGCCGGATGCCTGGTTACGCGATCCCTCACCGCGCACGAACGGGTCGGTGATGGTCGGCAGCAGCGCTGGCGAAATGCCTGGTCCACGGTCGTCGATGTGGATGAACACTCCTGTGGTGGTCCGCTCCAGCGTGACAGAAACATCCTTGGCATAACGCAACGCATTGACCAACAAGTTCTGCAGGCAGCGCTGCAGCAGCAGGGCATCCCCCCGCAGGCTGTTCACCCGGCCGTGCACCGGCAGTGGTTCCTGGTCAGTCGCCAGGTCCGCACACTGGCGCGTCACCAGCCGGTCCAGGTCCACCTGCTGCAAGTTCTGCTGCTCTCCGGCACGCAGGTAATCCAGAACCTGACCGATCATATTGTCCATCTGCGTGATGTTCTGCTGCAGGCGCTGGCGGTGTTCGTCATCGGGTAAGCGCTCCAGTCGCAGGCGCATGCGGGTCAGTGGGGTGCGCAGGTCATGAGACACGGCGGCCAGGAAGTAGGCCTTGTCGTTGACCATGGCAATCAGCCGCTGCTGCATCGCGTTGAACGCCTGCGCCGCCTGGCGCACTTCCTCCGGGCCATCCAGCGCCAGGGGAGGCTGCTCGAGGTTGCTGCCCAGGCCGCGTGCGGCATCGGCCAGGCGCCGCAACGGGCGCAGGCACAGGCGCACGGCAATCAGGCACACCAGCAGCACCGCGACGATGCGCAGCGCATATACCCGCAGCAGGTAATCGCTGATCAGCACCCAGGCCGACTCGCCGCTCCAGCCCTGAAGTTCCTGGCCCGCAATGGTCAGCCAGTGGCCATCGGGTAACGGCACCGCGAACTGGATATGCGCCTGGGCCGTGCGCAGGCCGAACAGGCTGCGCCAGACGATCGGCTGGCCCAGTTCGTCGGTGAGTTGCACGTCCATCAGGCGCACGTCCTGGGCATGCCCCAGCTCGTACTTCAGGGCCTGCTGCAACAACAGCTCGACCCGCCTGTGCCCGCGGCGCTCGTCATGCTCTTGCGCAGGCGGGCTTTCGACGCAGTGAAGCTGGTAGTGGGCTGGCGCCTGCAGCGTACCGCCGTGGCAGTCGGCCTGGGTAATCAGGGGTGCGCTGCGTGCAGCAACCAGTCGCACGGGCACCTCTAGCGCCTGAGCGAAACGCACATCGAACCAGATGCTGCTCGACATCAACTGGATCACCAGCGTGCCACTGACCATGATCAGCAGCAGCTGACCAAACAAGGTGCGAGGCCATAGCCGGTGAAACCAGCGCATGTCAGGCACCGGCCGCGAGGGGGGCGAGACTCAGCAGGTAGCCTTCGTTGCGGATGGTCAGGATTTGCGCGGTGCCCGCCGGCGCCCGGCGCAGCTGCTGGCGCAGGCGGCTGACACACATGTCCACCGAGCGGTCGTCGGGCAGGTGATCGCGGCCGAACGCGCTGCGGGTCAGTTGGTCACGGGAGACCACTCGGTTGTTGGCTTCCAGCAGTTCGCGCAGCACGCGGTAGTCGGAGCGCGGCAGGGTCAGGGTCTCGCCATCCGGGCGGGTGAGCAGGCGCTTGACGTGTTCCAGGCGAAAGCCTGCGAACAGCTGGGCGTCCACCACGGGTTCTTCGGCAGAGGTGCCCAGGCGTTGCGGACGACGCAGTACGGCTTTGATCCGGGCGATCAGTTCGCGTGGTTCGAAGGGCTTGGCCAGATAGTCGTCGGCGCCTACTTCCAGGCCGATGATGCGGTCCAGTGTGCTGCCCTTGGCTGACAGCATGATCACTGCCAACCCTGGTGTGGCCTGCAACTGCCTGCACAGGCTAAGGCCGTCCTCACCCGGCAGCATCAGGTCGAGCACCACCAGCTCCACTTTGTGCCGGGCCAGCTGGTCGCGCATCTGTTGACCGTCGGCTGCCGCCAGCACGTTGTAGCCGGCATCGGTCAGGTAATCACAAAGAAGTTCGCGGATCTCGTCGTCATCATCGACAACCAGCAGGGTCGTGCTCATGCAGAAAAACACCTGTTAGGTGAGTGCCCTTGGCGCTCGTTACGTTCAATTACATCCCCGTACATGTCGGGTCTGGAGCCCGGAGGGCTGATCCCTAGAATCCTAACAAAAAATCATCTGCAAATACGAAGCCTTCCCAAATGAATCCCCAAAGCATCACGACAGTGTTCACCCCCTTCAGTCAAAGCGGCAATTGCCTCAAGCCGCTGGCCTTCTGCGTCGCCGTCGCCATCAGCGGTGGTGCAGTGGCTGCCGACGGTAAACCCCTTGAACTCGACGCCACACAGATCGAAGACAGTGCATTACTGCCTGCCGACGAGGCCGGTCAGTTGGGCTACACGGTCGAGAGCACCCGCAGCTCCACTGGCCTGGCACTGACGCCACGGCAGACACCGCAATCGGTTACCACCATCACGCGCCAGCAGATGGATGACCGCGACATCCATACCATCGAGCAGGCATTGGAAACCGCCCCAGGCGTAACGGCCAACAAGTCCGAGGTGGGTGGGCGCACCGACTACCGCGCGCGTGGTTACTCGATCAGCAACTGGAAGGTCGATGGCCTGCAGACTCAGGGCGGCTCCGATTTCAGTGGCAGCGGCAATGCGCTGAACATGGACCTGTACGAACGCATCGACATCGTACGCGGCGCCAACGGCCTGCTGGGCGGCACCGGCGACCCCTCGGCCACCGTCAACCTGATCCGCAAGGCACCCACCAAAACCTTCGGCGGTAGTGCCTATGCCACTTATGGCAGCTGGGACAAGCGTCGTCTGGGTGCTGACTTGAACCTGCCTCTGTCCGAAGATGGCCGCCTGCGTTCGCGCTTCGTGATGACCCAGCAGGATGCCAACTCGTTCCGCGACAACCAGTCCGAACGTTCCCGCGCCGCGTTGGCCAATTTCGAGTTCGACCTGGACGACGCCACCACCCTCGGCGCCGGTTACCAGTATGAGTACAACAAGGTCGTGGGTGGCGGCTGGGGCGCGAACATCCCGATCTGGTACCGCGACGGCAGCAAGACCGACTTGCCGCGCAGCACCAACGTGGTGCCCAGCTGGAGCTTTGGCGAGTACACCACCCGCACTGCGTTCGGTTCGCTCGAGCACCGCTTCGACAACGACTGGACCCTGGACCTGAAAGCCGCCCAGGCCACCACCGAAGCCCTGAACCATCGGGGCCTTGCCAAGGTGAACTCGGCCGGGCGCGGCAGCTATGGTGGCTATTGGGACCAGGACGGCAGCGGCGCCGTGCTGAACGGTTTGCACAGCTCCAGCGACACCACCCAGCAGTCCGCGCAAATCGACCTGTCCGGCCCATTCCAGCTGTTCGGCCGCACCCACCAGGCCATGGTCGGCTACAACGACAGCCGCACCGTCGGCTGGTCGCCTCAGTACACCTGCACCATGGTCGGCGACGGCATGACCAGCGCGCCTGCACTGGGTTGCCAGTTCCGCGCCAACAACGGCTTCCCGGTGACCGACTGGCACAATGGCGTGGATGACGACTACGACCTCATCGCCTCGCGCACCGGCCTTCACAGCAAGACCACCACCCGCCTGCAGGGCATGTACGCCGCCACCCGCCTGAGCATCACCGACCCGTTGTCGGTGATCGTTGGCGTGCGCACCAGCAACTATTCCTCGGTCACCCGCAGCGTGGCCGGCGAGCGCAGCAGCCAGGAAGAAAACGGCATCGTCACCCCCTACCTGGGCGCGGTGTATGACCTCAACGACAACTACTCGGTGTATGCCAGCTACACCGATATCTTCACACCGCAAACGTCTGAAACCAGCAGCGGCAGCAAGGTCGAGCCGATTCGTGGGCAAAGCTACGAGACAGGTATCAAGGGTGAGTGGTTCGATGGCCGCCTGAACGCCTCGGCGGCCTACTTCCGCACCAAGCAGGAAAACAAGGCCGTGTTGGACGGCGACCTGACCACCCCGACCGGCGGCAGCGCCTACAAGGCCGGCTCCGGGCAGGAAACCGATGGTATCGACCTGGAAGTCGCAGGCGCCCTGACCCCCAACTGGAACGTCTACGCCGGCTACACCTACCTGCACTTCCGCCGCGTCGACAGCGACGGCCGCAGCGACCCGTCGCACCTGTTCAAGGCCTCCACCACCTACCGCCTGAGCGGCCCGCTCGACCGCCTGACCCTGGGCGCCGGCGTGACTGCGCAGACCAACATCCGCGCCATCTCCAGCCCGGCTGGCCAGCCCACGAACGGTGTGAGCAATGGTGCCACTGACGTGAACTGGTCCGGTTATGCCATCTGGAATGCCATGGCCAAGTATCAGCTCACCGACAACACCAGTGTCAGCCTCAACGCCAACAACCTGTTCGACAAGCACTACTACAGCCAGTACGGGTTCTATGCCGGGGCGATTTATGGTGACCCGCGTAACCTGTCGTTGACGGTGAGCACCGCGTTCTGATCAGCCATTCCACAAGGCCTGGCGCTGTACCTGTAGGAGCGGGTTCACCCGCGAACACCGGCGCAGCCGGTGCCTGCAACCGCATCGCCAGCGTCGCGGGCACGCCCGCACACGGAACCAGCGCTGGGTTCAAGGCCTGCGCTGGGCCGCCAAGCGGCCCTTTCTTACCTGGGCTCTACCGCTTGCCCTGGATCAACCGGCTTCTCCAACTGGCCCTCGAAGTTATTCCAATCTTCGCCAAACAGCTCCACCGGATGCATGGTCCGGTCTGCGCCATTGCCACAGGCTAGCGCCTTGGCAGGGCAGTACAGGTCGCAACCCCAGCAGATACGCTCGGGGTGGCGAGGGTTTGTGGGGAATCTCTTGGCCATGTTCATCCTCCCTCAGGGCTGCCTGTTCTGACCGTAAACTCCTCGCCCAGCCCGTCGTTTGACGGGCATCAATCCATTGGCGATCGCCAGGTCACCGTACATCGCGCATCCAGATATCTGGTTGACAGATATCTGGATCAGAGATATTTTCCACCCTATGTTGGTGCGCCGGGACAACACAATGCGGGTCATAACGAAAGCGGCGGTTACCAAGGCGATTGAAGTTCACGGCCAGTGGAAAGCGCCCCTAAGCCTGTGGCTGACGACCTTCGACAGGGCGACGCTGCGGTTTGAATCTTTTGAACAGTTGAGGCAGACGTGGGCCACTGTGTCTGGCTGGAATGTTGATCGCATCCCCCACTCAAAACTCAGGCCCGTCAGCCGCAAAGGGCCGCTTGATATCTACGTGTTCGATATCAAGAAAAACGAATGCCGTCTGATCGCGTGGCTCAATGCGCGAACGGGCACTCTCTACATCAAGGCCATTCTGTCGCACGCCGAGTACGACAAATGGTGCAGAAGCGATATCAGGTAGCAACCTGGGCCGCGCGATATTTCAATTCGACAGGTGACAACATGAAGCGGGATAAAATCGAAGCCAATGGACTAGATGCCTTCATCGCTAATATTTCACCCATGCTCGATGGCCTGAACACTCAGATGGCAACCATGGCCCAGCTTCTAGCCGCCTGCCATGACCCCATCAAGGACGATGCCGAGCTTGAGGCACGCATGGCCTTGATCGACGAGCTCTACTCCCATGCGGACAGCGAAGGCCACGCTGCGGCACGCTTTGCCGAGATGGTAGCGGACCGCGTCTACGAGTATGAGAGTGAGTCTGTATTGGTGCCGTTCGCGAGCCAGGCCGAAGCGTTGGCCTTTCTGCTGTCGGACAGGGGCGTGAAGCAGAAGGACCTGTCGGCGATAGCGACCCAGAGCGCGGTATCCGAGATTCTGAACAACAAGCGGAAGATGACGGTTGCCCAGATAAAGGGCTTTGCTGAGTTTTTCAGCGTACCGGTTGAGTTCTTCATGCATGGGGTGGTTTGACAGGCTCGATAGCCGTCTCCGACCACAACCCAGACTCGACCAGCGCACTGCAGCCATGGCTCGGAACCCGTGGCCGCAGATGTCCGCCTTGGTGTCGTAGCCATCGTCCTGAGTGCGGCAACCCCCGCAAACACCAAGTCGAATTTGCCAGTGATCGTGTGGATCTGCCCAAGCAAGGCCACTGCATGCGGCGGGGTACAACGTGATGTAGCCGGCCCCAAATGAGGTCGAACTGATTTCAGCGGGCGAGAGAAACACGATATTTCAGGGTTATACCGCGAAACATTTCTAATTCCGCCAACTGCAAGCCACTGCGCTAGATTCCCTCCTCCTGGCATCCATGCCGTCCCCAATCCAGCATATCGCCGTGGGTAGACCGTTGAAAAGTTTGCGTTTGTGAGTGCAGCTGCTGAGCGTGAATACAAAGACCTTCCCAAGGACGTTCAGGACGATTTTGGTAAAGACCTGCGACGCATCCAGTATGGCCAGGACCCAGAGCGGCCGATCAAGTCGTTGACCGAGTCGGTAGGGGCGGGTGCGATTGAGCTCATCATCAACGGCAGCCCTGCATTCCGATGCGTGTATGTGGCCAAATTTGCAGACATGGTCGTCGTGTTGCATTCGTTCATAAAAACGACCAACAGGTCCGACCGGCACGCGGCAGGTCGCCGAACAGCGGATGAAGGAGTTGAATGCGGATTCCACGACACTTGGACACTCAGCCCACGATCATTTGGACACTCGTTCCATGCTCACTTGGACACCTGATCCACGTCCACTTGGACAGGCAGTCGGAGCGCAGCGACGCAGGTTTGCATTGTTAGTCTGAAGTCTCTGTCGCCGTCAATTTCGTTGCGCGTCTGCGCATCGATTCGCCCTTCAGTTCGATCCGATAAGCGTTGTGCACCAGCCGGTCGAGGATCGCATCGCCCAAGGTCGGGTCGCCGATCAGCGCATGCCATTTGTCCACCGGCATCTGGCTGGTGACCAGCGTCGAGCGGTTGCCGTAGCGGTCGTCCAGCAGTTCAAGCATGTCGCGCCGCTGCGCAGCGGTAAACGGCGCCAAGCCCCAGTCGTCCAGGATCAGCAGGTCGGTCTTGGCATAGCCGGCCATGAGTTTGGCGAAACGGCCGTCGCCGTGAGCCAGGCCCAGCTCCTCCATCAAGCGCGGCAAGCGCAGGTAGCGCACGCTGTAACCGTCGCGGCAGGCCTTGTGAGCCAGCGCGCAGGCGAGCCAGGTTTTGCCTACGCCCGTTGGGCCGCCGATGATCAGGTTCAGGCCGTCGCGCAGCCATTGGCCGCTGCCCAGTTGCAGGATCAGGGACTTGTCCAGGCCGCGTGGGCTGCGGTAATCGATGTCTTCCAGGCAGGCGTTATGGCGCAGTCGTGCCAGTTTCAGGCGGCTGCTCAGACGCGTGTTTTCACGTTCGGTCAGCTCGCGGTCGACCATCAGGCCGAGGCGTTCGTCGAAGCTCAGATCATTGATATCGGGCGTGGCGTGTTGCTCGCTCAGCGCCTTGATCATGCCGTGCAGGCGCAGGGTTTGCAGCTTGTCGAGTGTCGGGTTGGGCAGCATTTTGGTGCTCCTTTTTCAGGTCAGTGGTAGTAGCCAGGGCCGCGCAGGTTGATGTGTTCGTCGGGCAGTAGCGGCAGGTTTTGCTGGGACAGCGGTAGCTTTTCCAGCCCTTGGCGCAGGATCGATTCAAGGCTTTTGTAGCTGCACGCGCCCAGTGCCAGCGCTCGCTGGCAAGCGGCTTCCAGCCGCTCTTCGCCGTGCTGCTTGCTCAGGCGCAGGATGCCCAGGCAGGCGCGGAAGCCGTGCTGAGGATGGATTCGGCGCTCAAGGATGTAGGCGATAACGCCAGCGGTGTTAGGCCCGGTCTGCTCGGCCCAGCGGATCAGCCGTTGCGGTGTCCATTCGGCGTGCTCCCGGTGGCTCTTGGGCATGTGCTCGGTTTGGGTGGTGTGGCGGCCTTTGTGCAGCGAGCGCAGGTGACTGGCCACCCGCTGGTTGGCGTGGAAGCACTCGACGGTCTTAGCGGTTAGCCGCACTTCGAGTTGGTGCTTCACCAGCTGGTACGGCACCGAGTAGTAATGGCCCTCGACCTCGACGTGATAGTCGATGTGCACCCGCGCCTTTTTCCATTCGGCGTAGACATACGGATGTTCTGGTAGCGGTTGCAGTGCGGGTTGGTCGATGGTCTCGAAGGCCGAGCGGCGTGAGCCGGGCAGCTTCTTGAAGGGCTTTTGATTGAGGCGTTCGAGCAGCAGGCTGATTGCCGTGTTGAGTTCTCCGAGCGAGAAGAACTGGCGGTTGCGCAGCACTGCCAGGATCCAGCGCTCGACCACTTGCACACCCACTTCAACCTTGGCTTTGTCCTTGGGTTTACGCGAACGCGCGGGCAGTACGGCTACGCCGTAATGCTCGGCGAGATCGCGGTAACTGGGGTTGATGTCCGGCTCGTAGCGATGCGCCTTGGTGACGCCACTGCGCAGATTATCGGGCACCAGGATCTGCGATGTGCCGCCGAAAAAAGCAAAACAGCGGGCGTGCGAGCCCAGCCAGTCGGGCAGTTTCTGCGACCAGGTGGCCTCGGCAAAGGTGTAGCTGGACGCGCCGAGGACGGCGACGAAGATCTGGGCCTGACGGATTTCACCGGTCTGTCGGTCGATGATGGGCGCGGTCTGTCCGGCGTAATCGACGAACAGCTTTTCGCCGGCACGGTGCTCCTGGCGCATGACAACGTCGACCTTGGCGGCCCAGAGGCGGTAGTGCTCGCAGAACCAGCTGTATTGGAAGCCTTGCGGGTGAGCGAGTCGATATTCCTGCCAGAGTAGGGCCAAAGTGACGCCGGGGCGGCGTAACTCGGCATGCGCCCAAGACCAGTCAGGCATCGGACGTTGATCGCTGGGAACTGTTGGTGCTGGAGGGAACAGGCATCGCTCCAGTTCGGCATCCGATAACAATGTCGGCCAACTCAGCCCGCAAGCGTTGAAACGGTGCAAGTAATTGCCCGCACTGCCGCTACTGATGCGCAGGCTGGCGGCGATCTTGCGCACGGACAGGCCAGCGTCGAACTTTAGACGTAGTACCTCTCGGATTTTACGCATGGATATACGCTCCACGATGACCTCTTCGCTTCGAGAAAAGAGGTCGATGGTAGTGAATAATCCTGCGTTGCTGCCTGCCTGAGCATGGATCGGATCAGTGGAACATCACTGTCCAAGTGCTTGTGGAATCAGTGTCCAAGTGGCCGTGGAATGAGTGTCCAAGTGGCCGTGGAATGAGTGTCCAAGTCAGCGTGGACTGGGTGTCCAAGTGCGCATGGAATCCCCAAGTTGAAGCAAGAACTGAGAAAAATGGGATACAGGGTTTAGCTGCCAGGCATTTGGGTGATCACGATCTGGGGCGGTGAACCGGCATCGTTCGAGGGCAGGGTCAGGGTTGTGCGAAAGCCGAGCTTGTCCAGCATATCCATCATGGCGTCCAAGGTGAATTTCTCGATCTTGCCATTTGCAAGCTCGGATATGCGGGATTGGGTTACGTTCAGCTTGGCTGCGGCATCATGCTGTTTGAGGCCCATTTTTTTGATGCAGTCAGTGATGAAAATGGACAAGTCCATTTTCAAGGCCATTTTGCTGGCGGTATCTGCGTCGTGGGTGGCTTGGAAAGGGCTTTCGTGGAATTGAAGCGCCATTGGCTTGCCTCGGCGGAAATATCTAAAATTTGCGATAAATCGTAGTGGGGATTGGTTGGCGAGTCAAAGCGTTTGTGTTGGAGGGTGTGTCTGTTTTTGAGCTGGGCTGGTGATCAGAGAATTGCTTCTGCTTGGGGTGGTTGGGGCTGCTGCGCAGCCCATCGCAGGCAAGCCAGCTCCTACACCGATCGTGGTGGCTTCAGGGCATCTGTAAGGCAGGGGATTGGGGCTGCGGGGGGAAAACAAAAAAGGCCCACCTTTCGGTGAGCCTTTTTTGATACTGCGTATGGTGCCGGCACCAGGAATCGAACCCGGGACCTACTGATTACAAGTCAGTTGCTCTACCATCTGAGCTATACCGGCAATGGGGCGTCATTATAGCGATCGTTTGGCGCCTGTAAACCACTTCCTTGCGAATGTTCGCAAAAGACCTAAGTCACCGGCCTAAAAGAAGAATTTTCCTACCAGCCGCGGTGCATGGTGGTGACGCTAGGCTCGCTTTTACCCGGGTTGAAGAACAGCTTGTCGTTGTCGCAGCCGCGCTTGCGGCATGGAGCTTCTGTGCGCAGGGGCAGGCCGTTGTCGCCGCCCAGCTGCATGCCGGGGTGGTTCCAGCCCAGGTTGCTGTTGGGGTGGGGCGAGGTGCCGCCGGCGCAGCCGGTCAGGGCCAGGGCGAAGGTCAACAGGGCGAGGGGGTTGGCTCGGGTCACGATGCTCAGGTCCGGTGGTCCATTGTCGGTTCTGGCGCAACGCCAGAAGATCGCAGGGCTGGCGGGCAGCGCGCGACGTCACTTTTTAATGATTTGGGGGGCGGATGATACACCGTTGCGGCGGTGGAGCATTAGCCTTGTGTTGTCTGGTATGGCCTCTTCGCGGGTGAACCCGCTCCTACAAGGGGGCGGGTAAGCCGGGTTATCTGTGTAAGGGAATTCTGAACCATGGGGTCAAAAGCTTCAGGGTTTGGATGCTTCGGAAGTATCCTACGCGCGCCGCCGAAGTAACGCTGTTGTCGGGGAAGTGGCTCACGGATACCGTTTTCGGGTCGCTCTGGCGACCGGGTGTGAGAACCCGACTTTGAACGTATCGGCTGCGTAATGGCGACTGTGCGCGGGCAGACCTTGGTCTGGCCGAGCTTCCTACGTTCACTCGGTTTCTCACCTCGTGCACGGTTGCCGCCTTTGTTCCGTGAGAAAGAATGAACACGGCAACTCCTTTTGAACTAGGGAGTTTGAAAAGTGAAAACGATCGATTCTGATCCCAACAGCCCCAAACCAATCACAACCGCAGGCGTGGAAACCTTCCTCGCAGCCGGTAACCCATCCCTCAATCTGCTACGCGTAGAGCCCGGCGTCCCCGTCGACGCGGCCTACGAGCATGTCTCGATCCTGATGGGCTACATCAAGCACCTGGTGCGCGAGGGGGATATGGAGGACGACCATAAATTCCTGGGTGCAGCCGATTACCTTTGCGACATGGCCAAGGCGCTGATGAACGATATCGAGATTGCCAAGGGCAAGGCGCATTAGGCATTGACGCGGTCATTTGTGGGAGCGGCCTTGCGTCGCGAATGGGGCTGCAGAGCAGCCCCGGCGATTTCAGAGATTGTGCCGAAAACGGGGGCCGCTTTGCGGACCTTTCGCGACGCAAGGCCGGTCCCACAAAAGCCGCTTGCGCTAACCACAAGAAATGTTTATGCACAAGTGGCATTTGGGACCTGAGCGAAAGGCATGCCGGATCGCTACGCCGCTGGTCTTTGCGCAAACGCCTGTTTTTACTGGGCTGCAGCCGCACGCAGGAATAAGCCAAGCGCTTGAAATAGCGCTTGGATCCAACAGGTAATCACAAGCTTGTTCACAGACTTATCCACAGGTTGTGCTGCGGCTAACCGTCGCGTTCCGCAAGAATGAGCAGGTTGCGCGGGGTCAGTGGGTAATCGCAGAACAGGCCCAGGCGCACGTCATAGCCTTGCTCTTCGAGGAACAGGGCGCGATCGAGTACCAGCCACAGCTCCAGTGGCCGACGGAACAGGTTGCGTACGCGCTCCAGGTTGCGGACCTCGGCCAGGCGTTGCCAGCCCGCAGCTTCCAACATTGCCCAGTCCGGGTCGCCGCTCACTGGCAATTGCTTCAGTTCAGCCAAGTCACGGCAGTATTGTTCGAAGGGCTTCTCCAGCCAGGCCACCGGCAGGGAAGGTGTCGGCAGGTATTCATCGCTCTGGCGCTGCTGGCGTTGCAGCAGGTCGAAGCCCAGGCGCCGGGCCATCGAGGTGTCGCGCTGGCGCCGCACGCGGGCGCCGGCAGTGACGGTTTCGCTCAAGGGCAGGCCCAGGTCGTCCAGCGACAGCTGCAGGCTCGACGCCTGCGCGGCTGTGGATAACGCCTGGTATTGCTGCGCGGCGATGCGGTTGTAGCAGCAGGGGGCTATGGCCAGTTGCCGGCAACCTTGCTGGCTGGCCAGTTGCAGCAGGCGTACATGCAGATCGCCACAGGCATGCAGGGCAACCACGCTTTTATCGTCAGCCAGGTGGCGAGCGCTGTCGCTGGCCATCACATCCTGATGTACGTGCTGTGCTTGCAAGTGGTGGTGTGCACTCAGGGCCTGACCGGCAGCGACCAGGTCGGCGTCGTACTCCAGGCAGGTCAGGTGTTGCCCGGGTTGCAGCAGGCGACGGCCGAGGTGGCCTTTGCCAGAACACCAGTCCAGCCAGTGCCGGGGCTGCTCGCGGAAGGCCAGGTGGCTGGCGAAGGCTTCGATCTGCTGCCATTTGCGGCCGGGGACAGCGACGTCCAGGCGGTGGGCGGCAGGCGGTAGATTGGTTTGCGCAAGGCTGCCGAGCGTGGCGAGCTGTCGGGCTTGTTCGGCCAGTTGCGGGAATGGGGCAGGCAAGCGGTCAGGGGCGCTGTCGGCTTCGGCGTCTGCCAGGGAACATTGGCGCAGGTGGCCGGCAAGCTCTGGGTGGGTGGTTTCCCAAGGCAGTTGCAGGGTGGTGAAGGGGCGGGGTTTCCACAGCTGTTGGTGCTCGATCAGGAACTGGTCGAGGGCCTGGAAGCGGGTGCTTAGGTGGTGGCTGTGGAGGGGGCTGGGCATGGGGATGTGTGTTGGGGTTGAGGGCCTATTCGCGGGTAAACCCGCTCCTACGAAGGTTCAGCATAGGCCTGTTGTAGGAGCGGGCGTGCCCGCGAAGAAGGCTAGGAGATGTCAGCGGCCTTGGCAGGCATCCACGCGCAACCAGCGCTCCAGCAGCTTGAAGCCTTGCACCAGCATGAACGAGATCACCAGGTAGAACACGCCTGCGGCGAAGAAGATTTCCACCGGCAGGTAGGTGCGGGCGATGATGGTACGGGCCATGCCGGTCAGCTCCAGCAGGGTCACGGTACTGGCCAGGGCACTGGCCTTGAGCATCAGGATCACTTCGTTGCTGTACGCCGGCAGGCCGATGCGCGCAGCGCGTGGCAGCATGATGTAGAACAGCGCCTTGCCCCGCGACATGCCCAGCGCCCGGGCCGCTTCGATCTCACCTTTGGGGATCGACTGCAGTGCGCCGCGTAGAATCTCGGCAATGTACGCGGCGGTGTGCAGGGTCATGGTCAGCACCGTGCACCAGAACGGATCGCGCAGGTACGGCCACAGCGAACTGGAGCGCACCGCATCGAACTGCGCCAGGCCGTAATAGACCAGGAACAACTGCACCAGCAGCGGCGTGCCACGGAAGAAGAAGATGTAGCTGAACGGCACCGCGCGCACGTACCAGTGGCGCGAGGAACGGGCGATGCCCAGCGGGATGGCCAGGATCAACCCTGCAACCACGGCAATGGCCACCAGCTCCAGGGTCAGGACCGCACCCTCGGCCAGGCGTGGCAGCCATTTGAAGATGACTTCCCAATTCATTATTCAGCCCTCGCAAAGCCGCGAGCGGCGCGTTTTTCCATGAAATGCATACCGGTCATGGCAAGCACGGTCAGGCCCAGGTAGATGCAGGCCGCGACCATATAGAAGGTGAACGGCTCTTTGGTCACGGTCACGCCGATCTGCGAATGACGCATGATTTCTTCAAGGCCGATTACCGATACCAGGGCGGTGTCCTTCATCAGGATCATGAACAGGTTGCCAAGGCCGGGCAGGGCGATGCGCCACATCTGCGGCAGGATGATCCGCGAGAGGATGCGGCCCTTGGACAAGCCCAACGCCAGGCCAGCTTCGCGGTGGCCTTTGGGGATTGCGAGGATGGCGCCACGGAACACTTCGGTGGCGTAGGCGCCAAAGCACAGGCCCAGGGCGATCACGCCCGCGGCGAAGGCGCTTAGCTCAAGGCCCGGCATGTTCAGGGCTTCGCCGAGGCTGTTCATGAGCCCGACGGTGCCGAAATAGATAAGCAGTACCCACAGCAGTTCGGGCACGCCGCGAACCAGGGTCGAGTAGAAGCCGCCAAGCCATTGCAGCGGCTTGAGCGGTGAGGTTTTGGCCAGGGCGCCGAGCAGGCCCAGGACCAGCCCCAGCAGCAAGGCGCAAAGCGCCAGTTTTACGGTCATCAGGGTGCCGGCCATCATGGCCGGACCGAATCCGTGCAGGTCGATATTCATGGGCAGGTCATTTTAGGGACTGGCGCGCCGCAAGGGCGCGCCGGTCAGGGCGGATCATTCGATGCTGAACGGGAAGTACTTGTCGTTGATTTTCTTGTACGTACCGTCGGCTTTGATTTCTGCCAGGGCTTTGTTCAGGTCGTCGCGCAGCTTGGTGTCACCTTTGCGCACGGCAATGCCGATCTTGTCGCTGTCCATCACCGGCTCGCCCTTGAACTCGAAGTTCGAGCCGTCTTTGCTTTTCAGCCACTCGTACTGCACGTACTTGTCGGCCAGGATGCCGTCGATACGACCGGAAACCAGGTCGAGGTAGGCGTTTTCCTGGGTGTCGTACAGCTTGATGTCGACGTCCTTGAAGTTGTCTTCAAGGTAGGTGCCGGCCAAGGTTGCGCGCTGGGTGCCGATGACCTTGCCTTTCAGCGACTCTTTGTCAGTCTTGAAGTCGACGTTTTTCGGCGCGATGAACTGCAGCTTGTTGGAGTAGTACGGATCGGTGAAGTCCACAGCCTGCTTGCGTTCGTCGGTGATCGACAGCGACGACACCAGGAAGTCGAACTTCTTGGCGTTCAGGGCCGGGATGATGCCGTCCCAGTCGGAGGTAACGACCGAGCACTCGACTTTCATCTTGGCGCACAGGGCGTCGCCAATGTCTTTGTCGAAGCCAACCACGTTACCGCTGGCGTCCTTGTTGTTGAACGGTGGGTAGGCGGCTTCGATGCCCATGCGCAGTTTTTCTGCGGCCATGGCGTTTGCCGACATAACCAGCGTGGCAGCAGCTGCCAGGAGAAACTTCTTGTAGGTGTGCATGTATTGCTCCGTTAGCGGTGGCTGGACATGAATTGCTTGCAACGCGCCGAGGTCGGGTTTTCGAAGACCTGCTGCGGCGATCCCTGCTCTTCGACCAGGCCCTGGTGCAGGAAGACGACTTCACTGGACACATGGCGGGCAAAGCTCATCTCGTGCGTCACCAGCAGCATGGTACGGCCTTCTTCGGCCAATGCGCGGATAACGTTAAGCACTTCCTGGACCATTTCCGGATCGAGGGCCGAAGTGGGCTCGTCGAACAGGATGACCTTGGGCTTCATGGCCAGGGTACGGGCAATGGCGGCGCGCTGTTGCTGGCCACCGGAAAGCTGGGCGGGGTAGCTGTGGCGTTTGTCGTAGATGCCGACCTTGTTCAGCAGCGCTTCGGCGGCTTCGATGGCTTCGGCCTTGCTTTGGCCGAGCACGCGGCGTGGCGCCTCGATGATGTTGTCGAGGATCGACATGTGCGGCCACAGGTTGAAATTCTGGAAGACAAAGCCGATTTCGCTGCGCAGGCGATTGATCTGGCGGTTGTCGGCTGCGATCAGGTCGCCATTCTTGGCGGCCTTGAGCTTGAGGGCTTCGCCGGCGACCAGGATTTCGCCCTGGTGCGGGTTCTCGAGCAGGTTGATGCAGCGCAGCAGGGTGGACTTGCCGGAGCCGGACGACCCCAGGATGGAGATCACGTCACCGTCGCGAGCGGTCAGCGAAATGCCCTTGAGAATTTCCTGCTCGCCGTAGCGTTTGTGCAAATTGCGGATTTCCAGCGCGGGCGTGGCCTGAGCCATGTGCGGTCCTCATGTGTTCGGGTGCGTTCCCAGCTGTTGGCGGCCTTCCTGGCGTGCGCCAAGCTAGCATAGCGGCATTATGACGGCCAACAGGGTCGCCGGGGACTGGGGGCGCTGGTGGGGCAGTTTGTCGCATCGCTACAGCGTAACGTCGCGCAGATGTCCGCGAAGGTGTCGCCCAGCACCAGAGCCTTGATGAAAAAAGGCGCGATGGTGCCAGCTTTGGCCGGCTCATGGAAGCTGTTTTGACCCATTGAAGGGGTAAACCCGACCTTTTGCCAGTGCAAACGGGTTCACCCAGGAATGCCATGTTGATGTCACAAGGTTGTACCCATGGGTTGCACTTTTTGGCATTGCAGTGGTGCACAGGTGTTACCGAGGAGCACCTTTGGTGCATTTGTAAGTGGGTATTTCAGTAATCCGCTGATTTGATGCCCTTTCGGTCATGCAATGGCCGAAAGCCCTCCAGGCCGCATCCTAAAAGGCCTGCAGAATTTTCTGACGAGTGCATTCGTCATATGGCGCGCTTATTGCCAGTTGGAAACCGCCGATTGCAGCGACGCCTAGGTCAACCCTGGCGCGCTCTGTACCCGCAGTCGGCGTGGTCCACTCCTTACAAAGGTAGTTTCAATGAGCGGTAACAATTCCAATGACCTCGCTCAGGGGCTCAAACAACGGCATGTGACCATGCTGTCCATCGCTGGCGTCATCGGTGCCGGCCTGTTCGTAGGCTCCGGCCATGCCATCGCAGCTGCCGGCCCTGCCGTGCTGCTGGCTTACGCTGCCGCCGGTACGCTGGTCGTGCTGGTGATGCGTATGTTGGGTGAAATGGCAGTCGCCTCGCCTGACACCGGTTCGTTCTCTACGTATGCCGACCGCGCCATCGGGCGCTGGGCTGGTTTCACCATTGGCTGGCTGTACTGGTGGTTCTGGGTGCTGGTGATTCCGCTGGAGGCCAACGCCGCCGCAGCCATTCTGCATGCCTGGTTCCCGGCGGTTGACCTGTGGGCGTTCTCCCTCGTCATTACCTTGGCACTGACACTTACCAACCTGTGCAGTGTGAAGAACTACGGTGAGTTCGAGTTCTGGTTTGCCCTGCTCAAAGTGCTGGCGATCATCGGCTTCATCGCCGTGGGCTGTGCTGCTTTGTTCGGCTTTGTACCGAGCAGCCAGGTGAGCGGTGCCAGCCACCTGTTCGATACCCAGGGCTTCATGCCCAACGGCCTGGGCGCGGTGCTGGCAGCCATGCTGACCACCATGTTCTCGTTCATGGGTACCGAAATCGTCACCATCGCCGCTGCTGAGTCGAAGGACCCGGGCAAGCAGATCAGCCGTGCCACCAACTCGGTAATCTGGCGGATCTGCCTGTTCTACCTGGTGTCGATCTTCCTGGTCGTGGCCCTGGTGCCGTGGAACGACCCGGCCCTGGCCGAGACGGGCTCCTACCAGACCGTGCTGAGCCGTATCGGTGTGCCGAATGCCAAGCTGATCGTCGACATTGTCGTGCTGATTGCCGTGACCAGCTGCCTGAACTCGGCGTTGTACACTTCTTCGCGCATGTTGTTCTCGCTGAGCAAGCGTGGCGACGCCCCGGCCATCGCCCAGCGCACCACCAAGGCGGCGACCCCGCACGTGGCGGTACTGCTGTCCACCGCAGCGGCATTCCTTTGCGTGTTCGCCAACTTCGTGGCACCGGCCCAGGTGTTTGAGTTCCTGCTGGCCAGCTCTGGCGCCATCGCGCTGCTGGTGTACCTGGTGATTGCCGTTTCGCAGCTGCGCATGCGCGCCCAGCGTGAAGCCCGCGGCGAGAAGATCACCTTCAAGATGTGGCTGTTCCCGGGCCTGACCTGGGCGACCATTGCCTTCATCGTTGCCATTCTGGTGGTCATGGCGCTGCGTGAGGATCACCGTGCGGAGATCATTGCGACTGCGTTGCTGAGTATTGGTGTGGTGGCGGCTGGCTTGCTGGTGCACCGCAAGCGCGAGGCTGCCGGGCGGGCGGCGCTGGACAGCTGATCGGCGCTGGCTGAAATGAAAAGGCCGCACCTTGTGAAGGGTGCGGCCTTTTTTTGTGGCCTGTGATGGCCCTTTCGCGGGCAAGCCCGCAGGTTCACCACAGGCCCGTAGGCGCGGGTTTACCCGCGAAAGGGCCGGGGCTGCAGGCCAATTTCCTTGGCTAATCACCGTTGCAGCCGCCATCGTATTCGCGGGTAAACCCGCTCCTACAGGGGGCGCAACAGGTTATATGGCCCTGTCAGCCGAACTGCTTCTGCTGTTGCTGCTGCTTGGCCACGAGTTCGGAAGCGGCGATATAGGCGTCCTGGAACTCATCACTCTCCAGCCAGGCCATGGTGGTATCTTCGTCAGCGCCGTCCAGCCATTTGCGGTAGGCGTTGAACACCAGCACGATGTAGTCGGTGGCGTGTTCTTCCTTGTGCCCCTTGAGCACCAGGGCGAGCAGCGGGTCCACCAGGAACACCGAGATCATTGGCACCAGGCCGCCTTCCTGGGCTTCCTTCATCTTGTTGAACATCGCGTCGTAGCTGCCCGACTCCATGGCCTTGTTGTACACCTGCTCGACGCTGGCGCTGTCGCCGGCACTGGCCTTGACCGCTTGGCCGCTGCGTACCATGCGGTTCTGCTTGGCCTTGCTGGCGGCGCGCTTGGCGCGTTTCTGTTGCTTGGTAGGGGTGGCCATGGGGAAATCCTTGGGTGAGTCTGAAAGTGCGCGTATTGAAGCGCAATTGCCCGATAAACCCAAGCAGCGCGCCTGGGCGCTGCAGCTTGAGATGTCTGTGGGATACATATCCAGATTATGCGGACCGTGGGCCCTGCGTAGCTTCTCTCCTGCTGCCAGCCATGCTGGCTGGCAGCCTGTCACTGCGCCAATTCGGCGTCTGTGAGTGATGCGCACGTTTGCGCTACAAAGGAGGAGTCATGAAGCACTTTTATCTGGTCACCCTGTACGGCTACACGGACGATGGCAGGGTTTACTATCCAACCGGTTTCGCCGGTTGCGACGAGCAAAGGATTACAAAGGCTGACATCGCCGCCATTATCGAAAAAGGCAAGCAACACGGCCACCTTCAGTTGCACAGCATCTCCTACATGGGGCACATGACCGAGGACGCATTCAATCATCTTCGTTCCATGTCGGACGAGTAAGGGTTGGCCCGCAGTCTGCTTAGGCTGCGGGTTTCTCGATTGCATGGCGAGCCTTCAGGTTGCGTTGTGAAATCTGGTGTTCTTCGAAGCCGCCTGAAGTTAAAAATCACAGACAACAAAAAACCCGCACTAGGCGGGTTTCTTGTTGTCGCTTCGGGTAACTTTGCAACCACCAGAAGCTTGAAGGTGGTGCCCAGAGACGGAGTCGAACCGCCGACACGAGGATTTTCAATCCTCTGCTCTACCGACTGAGCTATCTGGGCGACGAGGTGAATTAAATAGATTTCCGGACCGCTCGTCAACGACTTTTTGAAAAAATTTTAAATTAATTCCGTCGCTTACGATTTTTGGGGTCATTCGGCCGGTGGAACGTAGCCTTCGGCCTGGGCGTATTCTTCGCCGGCGAAAAACTTGTCCATCTCAGCCTGGAGGAATTTGCGGTCCTCGGCGTTCATCATGTTCAGGCGCTTCTCGTTGATCAGCATGGTCTGGTGCTTCTGCCAGTCGGCCCAGGCTTTCTGCGAGATGTGTTCGAAGATGTCCTGGCCCTTGGCACCGGGATAGGGCGGGCGTTCCAGGCCTGGCAGTTCTTCTTGGTATTTGCGGCACATCACGGTGCGGGTCATCGGGCGTCTCCTGCGATCAGTTCGTCGGCCGCGCGTTCAAGCAGCTTTTTCACCGGGGCGGCGAGGCCCAGGCGCGGCGGGGTGGCGAGGTTATACCAGAGCCAGTCGGCCTCGGCCACGTGCTCGCCGACCGGGTCGACGTGCACGAGCCAGGGCTCGATCGCCAGCTGGAAGTGGCTGAAGGTATGGGTCAGGCCGTCCATGGCGTGGCGGCCAGCCAGGCGCAGGCCGTGCTGGTAGGCCAAGTCGTCGAGCTGGGCGATGTCGTCCAGTTCCGGCAGGCTCCACAAGCCCCCCCAAAGGCCGCTGGAAGGGCGTCGATAAAGCAGGATGGCACCTTCGTGGTTGGCCAGCAGTGGCATCAGTGTGCGCCGTTGCGGCAGCGCCTTGCGCGGTTTGGGCTCGGGGTAGCGGGTTTCTTCGCCGTGCAGGTGCGCTTCGCAGCCGCGCTGCAACGGGCAGATCAGGCAACTGGGCTTGCTGCGCGTACACAGCGTGGCGCCCATGTCCATCATCGCCTGGGTGTAGTGGTTGGCGCGTTGTTGCGGGGTAAAGCGCTCGGCGGTGGCCCATAGCTGGTTGGCAACCTTGGGTTCGCCAGGGTAGCCGGCCTGGGCGGTGTAGCGTGCCAGCACGCGCTTGACGTTGCCGTCGAGGATCGGCGCGCGGATGCCCATGCTGATGCTGGCGATGGCGCCGGCAGTGGAGCGGCCAATGCCGGGCAGCTCGGTAAGCTGCTCGACACTGCGCGGGAATTCGCCGCCATGTTGCTCGACGACGACCTTGGCGGCCTTTTGCAGGTTGCGTGCGCGGGTGTAGTAGCCCAGGCCCGTCCACAGGTGCAGCACTTCGTCCTCCGGTGCTTCGGCCAGGGCTTGCACGGTTGGCAGGGCCTGCATGAAGCGGTCGAAGTAATTGAGCACGGTGCTGACCTGGGTCTGCTGCAACATGATTTCCGACACCCACACCCGGTACGGCGTGATGCCCTGTTGCCAGGGCAGGTCGTGCCGGCCGTGCTCGTCATACCAGTCCAGCACTGCGCTGGAGAACTGCTCGGGGCTCATCGGTTGAACAGCCCCTTGAGCGCGTCTTTCAGTTCCGGGCTCACTTTGTCTCCAAGTTTCTCGTCAAGTTTTTCATCGATCTTGTCTTTCAGGCGGTTGCCGGCCAGCTTGGCGGCAACCTTGCCCAGGCCGTTCTGGTCGAGGCGGCAGGCCTTTGCGCCAAGTTCCAGCGGACCACGGCAGCGCAGGGGGACTTCAACACCCACATAACGTTCGTTGACCTGGCAGGCCGGGTCCGGCATGGCACGCTGGTCGCCTTCGACGACTATGCCGATGTTGTAGTCCATGCCCAGCACGCGCAGGTCGAGGTCACCATGGCCATTGACGGTCAGACCCGGGATGCGCGCCTTGAGGTCCGGGTTGCTGGCGACGCCGTTGCGTACTACCAGGCTGCCGCGCAGCTCCTGGAACGGGGTGTCCTTGCCGCGTGGTTCGCTGCTCAGCGTCTTGCGATTGAGCGTGGCGATGGCCTGGCACAGCTGCTGTTCCAGGTTGGCATTGACCAGCACGCCATCGTTGATGGCGAAGTTTGCGCTGCCGTTCAGGGTGTCGACCAGTGCTTTCTGGCTGTTACCGGTGGCTGTCAGATCACTGGTCAGGGTCAGCAGGCCCTTGACCGGTGGCGTCTGTTCCTTGCCTTCGGTCTTGATGAAGTGTTCCACCGGCACCCGCTGGATATTGGTGTTCACACCCAGCTGTGGCACGGCAGGGCGCACGTCGACCGTGCCCTTGGCTTCGAAGGTGCCGTTGTACAGCTCTCCGCGCAGGGTTTGCAGGGTCAGCAGGCCGCCTTGGCCAACGGCCTTGAGCTGGGCGCCCTCGATCGGCAGCTTGTCCAGGGTCAACGAGCCGAAGGCCAGGTCGGCCTGCAGGTCGAGGGCGCGCAGACGGTCGACCGGCAGCAGCTTGTCGTCGCTCCATGCCACTTGTGTTGGGGCGTTGGGCAGTGGTGTGGTGCCGGCACCGGCTACGGCGCTGGCCTCTTGTTGCTTGACCTCGGCCTGGCGCGCAGCGGTGGCGCCCTTGGCTTCTTCGCTCTTGGCCGGCAGGTAGCGGTCGGCGTCGAAGGTGTCGCCCTTAAGCTGCAGGCGCAGGGCTTGTTTGGCGAAATCTTCGACGGCCACGCGGCCGCTGAAGGTGCTGTCGTCCAGCTTCACTGCCAGGTCTTCCAGGGCCAGGCTGCTGGGCGTGCCCTGCAGGCGAGTCACCAGCTCCAGCTTGGCGAAGGCGGCCGGGTCGTTGGTGGCCGGCAGCGGGTGGCCAATGCTTTCAAGAAAGGCGCGCAGGTTGAACTGGGCGATGGACAGGCCGCCGCTCAGCTGGGGTGCTTTGTCCAGATCACGCACATTCAGCTCACCGAGGGCGCGCAGTTGGTTGGCCGAGACTTTCAGGCCGTTCCATGAGGCGACATTGGCGGCCAGGTCGACCAGCAGTTGGCCTTGGGCGGCGAAGGTCACGGTCTTGCCGCCGGTAGGCTCACCCGAGGTCTCGCCCGACAGGCGCATGTCTTCGAAGTTGTAGCGCTTGAGCTTGCGGTCGAAGCGCAATTCGCCGGCCAGCTCGGTACGGGCCTTGATGCTCGGTTGGCTGGCGCTGATGAAGGCGCTGGCCTTGAGCGCAATGTTTGCGCCTTCATGGATCGGGCCGGTGCTCAGCTGGATGCTTTCGGCGCTGTAGCTGTGGCCGGTCTTGGCATCGGTGTACTGCACGCGGGCGTTGTTCACGGTCAGGCTGTCGATGTCCAGCTTGATGGCGCGGTCGTTGCTGTTGGTGGTCGCAGGCGTCTGCTCGGCAGGTGCCTGTGCGGATGCATCGGTGCTTGCGCCATTCTGCGCGGGCAGCGGCTTGCCGATGTCCTCCCAGTTGCCATGGCCCTGTTCGTCACGCGCCAGGGTCAGGTTCAGGCCCTCGACACGTACGTCGCTCATTTGCACTTCGCGGCGCAGCAGCGGCAGCACACGGACCGAAAGGCCAAGCATCTGCAGGTCAGCGAACGGTTCCTTGGGTTTGTTCAAGGTGGCGATGCTGGCTTCGTGCAGCTCCAGGCCCAGCCACGGGAACAGGCTCCAGCCGATGTCACCGTTGAGGGTCAGTTCGACGTGCGCCTTGTCGCGTGCCAGCTGGCGAATCTCGTCTTTGTAGTCGTTGGGATCAAAGAGGTGGGTCAGGGCGAAGCCCAGCGCCACGATGATCAGCAGTAACCCGAGAAGCCCCAGTCCCAGGATTTTGCCGAACGCTTTCATGGGCGAGTCCTTTTAGTCCGTTAGTGAGTTCAGGCGGCAGAGTATAACGCTGTCGCGGTTACCCCCGCTTGTACGACTAGAGATGTAGGAAATTCCTACGCCTGTATCAGAGAGTATGGCTTTCGACAGCCTAATATTGAGCTTTTGCCGGGAACATGACCGTTTCAGTCAGGCAAAAATGAACGATGGCAGATTGCTTTCATGCTGCTTGATGCTGCTACCCTTGCGCCGCTTTGCGAGCACCCTCCCTATAACAAGGATCAGATTCATGACCAGTACCGTCGCGACGGGAAGCTCGGCCAGTGAGCCAGGCTTCCTGTCGAAGGAACGCATAATCGCCCGCCCGGGCTTCAACCGCTGGCTGGTCCCGCCAGCTGCCCTGGCCATTCACCTGTGCATCGGTATGGCCTACGGCTTCTCGGTATTCTGGCTGCCTTTGTCGCAAGCCCTGGGGATCACCGCCCCCGTCGCCTGTGCGGCAGACATGGGCTTCATGGCCCGGATGTTCAGCGCCGAATGCGACTGGCCAATCTCGATGCTGAGCTGGATCTATACCCTGTTCTTCGTCTTCCTCGGCTGCTCGGCGGCGGTGCTGGGCGGCTGGCTGGAGCACGCCGGCCCGCGCAAGGCTGGCCTGGTGTCGGCCTTGTGCTGGTGCGGTGGCATGCTGCTTTCGGCGATAGGTGTGAAAACCCATCAGCTGTGGCTGATGTGGCTTGGCTCGGGCGTGATTGGCGGTATCGGTCTGGGCCTGGGCTACATCTCACCCGTGTCGACCTTGATCAAGTGGTTCCCGGACAAACGCGGCATGGCCACCGGTATGGCGATCATGGGCTTCGGCGGCGGGGCCATGGTCGGGGCGCCGCTGGCCACCGCGCTTATGGGGCATTTTGGCAATGAGCACGAGGTTGGCGTATGGCAGAGTTTTGTCGCCATGGCGGCAATCTACTTTGTGTTCATGACCGCTGGCGCCCTGGCGTATCGCGTACCACCGACCGGCTGGAAGCCTGAGGGCTGGGCTGCGCCGTTGAAGAATGCCGGTAACGCCATGGTCACCGACCGTCATGTGCACGTCAGTGTGGCCTGGAAGACCCCGCAGTTCGCGCTGATCTGGCTGGTGCTGTGCCTGAACGTGTCGGCGGGCATCGGCATTTTGGGCATGGCGTCACCGCTGCTGCAGGAAGTGTTCGCCGGTAAATTACTGGGCAACGAACTGACCTTCAGCCAGCTGAGCACTGCGCAGCTGGCGCAGATTGCCGCGATCGCCGCCGGCTTTACCGGCCTGCTGAGCCTGTTCAACATTGGTGGCCGGTTCTTCTGGGCATCGTTCTCCGATTACATCGGCCGCAAGAACACCTACTTTGCCTTCTTCGCCTTGGGCGTGGGCTTGTACAGCCTGGTGCCTAACATGGGTCACCTGGGCAACGTGGCGCTTTTCGTGGCAGCGTTCTGCATCATCCTGTCGATGTATGGCGGTGGTTTTGCAACAGTGCCGGCCTACCTGGCCGACCTGTTCGGCACGCAGATGGTGGGTGCCATCCATGGCCGCCTGCTGACCGCCTGGGCGGCAGCGGGGGTGCTGGGGCCGGTGCTGATCACCTACCTGCGCGAGTATCAACTGGCAGCGGGCGTGGAGCGGGCGGCGGCTTATGACATGACCTTGTACATCCTCGCGGGTCTGCTGGTGCTGGGCTTTATCTGCAACATGCTGGTGCGCCCGGTGGCCGACAAGCACTTCATGAGTGATGCCGAACTGGCGGCCGAGCGGGCGTTGAGCCATGACAAGGGCGCCGATGGGGCGCGGTCGCTGGAGTGGAAAGCGGCGCCAGGCAGCCTGCCACTGGTGCTGCTGGCCTGGGCGGTGGTGGTCGTGCCGTTGGCCTGGGGTGTCTGGGTGACCTTGCAGAAGACCGCTGTGCTGTTCCATTGATCAGCAGGGGGGGGGCGCGTTGCGCCCCTTTCGCAGATGCAGGAGCGGGCCGTTGTGGTTGTATAGACCTGTAGCGGCATCCAGCCCGCGTAAAACCTGGCTTTGCCATATGTCATCCGCGTTTCAAGCTGGCGCGTTCTGGGCCTATAATGAAACCCTTTTCGCCCAATGATTTTGCGGAGCTGGTGATGGTTGAACGTAAGGCTTCCGTCGAGCGCAATACCCTGGAAACCCAGGTCAAGTGCTCGATCAACCTCGATGGCAGTGGCAAGGCCCGATTCGATATCGGTGTGCCCTTCCTTGAACACATGCTGGACCAGATCGCCCGCCATGGGTTGATCGATCTGGATATCGAGTGCAAGGGTGATACGCATATCGACGATCACCATACCGTCGAAGACGTCGGCATCACCCTGGGCATGGCATTCGCCCAAGCCATCGGTGACAAGAAAGGTATCTTCCGCTACGGCCACGCCTACGTGCCGCTGGACGAAGCGCTGTCACGCGTGGTCATCGACTTCTCTGGCCGCCCAGGCCTGCAGATGCACGTACCGTATACCCGTGCCAGCGTTGGCGGCTTCGACGTCGACCTGTTCCAGGAGTTTTTCCAGGGCTTCGTCAACCACGCCCTGGTAACCCTGCACATCGACAACCTGCGTGGCCACAACACCCACCACCAGATCGAAACCGTATTCAAGGCTTTCGGCCGCGCACTGCGCATGGCCATCACCCTCGACGAGCGTATGGCCGGGCAGATGCCTTCCACCAAAGGGTGCCTGTAAATGCAAACGGTAGCCGTAATCGACTATGGCATGGGTAACCTGCACTCGGTGGCCAAGGCGCTTGAGCACGTAGGTGCCGGTAAAGTGCTGGTTACCAGCGATGCCTCAGTGATCCGCGAGGCCGACCGTGTGGTGTTTCCGGGCGTGGGCGCGATTCGCGACTGCATGGCCGAGATCCGCCGCCTGGGCTTCGACAGCCTGGTGCGCGAAGTCAGCCAGGACCGCCCGTTCCTCGGCATCTGCGTCGGTATGCAGGCGCTGCTCGAGCACAGTGAGGAAAACACCGGCGTCGACTGCATTGGCCTGTTCCCTGGCCAGGTGCGCTTTTTCGGCAAAGACCTGCAAGAAGAGGGCGAGCACCTGAAGGTGCCGCACATGGGCTGGAACGAAGTCAGCCAGACCATCGACCACCCGCTGTGGCACGACATCCCTGACCGCGCACGTTTCTACTTCGTGCACAGCTACTACATCAATGCCGGCAAGCCGGGCCAGGTGGTGGGTCGCGGTCACTATGGCGTCGACTTTGCCGCAGCGCTGGCCGACGGTTCGCGTTTTGCCGTGCAGTTCCACCCGGAGAAGAGCCATACCCATGGCCTGCAGCTGCTGCAGAACTTCATCGCCTGGGACGGGCGCTGGTAAATGAGCAGGTCGAAGACCAAGGCCCCGACCATCACCCTGGCCCCCGAGCAGGAGCGCGAAGCGCTCGACACCTTGAAGCGCTTCCTCGAAGACCGCTTCGAGCTGCAGTTGGGGTCGTTCGAGGTGGCCGAGGTCCTCGAGCTGTTCAGCAAAGAGATTGCACCCCATTACTACAACAGGGCGATTGCCGATGTTCAGCTGCACCTCAAGGAGCGGTTCGAGAGCATCGAAAGCGACCTGTGGGCACTCGAGAAGCCCTGAAACCCAACAAATAGACAGGTTCCCAAGATGCTGATTATCCCCGCTATCGATCTGAAGGACGGTGCTTGCGTGCGCCTGCGCCAGGGCCGCATGGAAGACTCTACGGTATTTTCCGACGACCCCGTGAGCATGGCCGCCAAGTGGGTCGAAGGTGGCTGCCGCCGCCTGCACCTGGTCGACCTCAACGGCGCCTTCGAAGGCCAGCCGGTCAATGGTGAAGTGGTTACCGCCATCGCCAAGCGCTACCCGAACCTGCCGATCCAGATCGGCGGCGGTATCCGTTCGCTGGAAACCATCGAACACTACGTCAAGGCTGGCGTCAGCTACGTGATCATCGGCACCAAGGCCGTCAAGCAGCCCGAGTTCGTCGCTGAAGCGTGCAAAGCCTTCCCGGGCAAGGTCATCGTCGGCCTGGACGCCAAGGACGGTTTCGTCGCCACCGACGGTTGGGCCGAAGTGAGCTCGGTGCAGGTCATCGACCTGTCCAAGCGTTTCGAGGCCGATGGCGTCTCGGCGATCGTCTACACCGACATCGCCAAGGACGGCATGATGCAGGGCTGCAACGTGCCCTTCACCAAGGCACTGGCTGAAGCCACCCGTATTCCGGTGATCGCCTCGGGCGGCATTCACAACCTGGGTGACATCAAGGCCCTGCTGGACGCCAAGGCCCCGGGCATCATCGGCGCCATCACCGGCCGTGCCATCTACGAAGGCACCCTGGATGTCGCTGAGGCCCAGGCCTTCTGTGACAACTACCAAGGCTGAGGACTGAACCATGGCACTGGCCAAGCGCATTATCCCTTGCCTGGACGTGGACAACGGCCGGGTGGTCAAGGGCGTCAAGTTCGAGAACATCCGTGATGCCGGCGACCCGGTGGAAATCGCCCGTCGCTACGACGAGCAAGGTGCCGACGAAATCACCTTTCTCGACATCACCGCCAGCGTCGATGGGCGCGACACCACGCTGCATACCGTCGAGCGCATGGCCAGCCAGGTGTTCATCCCGCTGACGGTAGGGGGTGGCGTGCGGACCGTGCAGGACATCCGCAACCTGCTCAACGCCGGTGCCGACAAGGTCTCGATCAACACCGCCGCGGTGTTCAACCCAGAGTTTGTCGGTGAGGCGGCGGACCGTTTCGGTTCGCAGTGCATCGTTGTCGCCATCGATGCCAAGAAGGTGTCCGGGCCAGGTGAAGCGCCGCGCTGGGAGATTTTCACTCACGGCGGGCGCAAGCCGACCGGGCTGGATGCAGTCGAGTGGGCGAAGAAGATGGAAGGCCTGGGCGCTGGCGAGATCCTGCTGACCAGCATGGACCAGGACGGCATGAAGAACGGCTTCGACCTGGGCGTTACCCGCGCTATCAGTGATGCGCTGGGGATTCCGGTGATTGCCTCGGGGGGTGTGGGTAACCTGCAGCACCTGGCAGACGGCATTCTGGAAGGGCATGCCAGCGCGGTGCTGGCGGCCAGCATCTTCCACTTTGGCGAGTACACAGTGCCTGAAGCCAAGGCTTACATGGCTTCGCGCGGGATTGTTGTTCGCTGATCCATTGATCGGGGCTGCTTTGCAGCCCTTCGCGGGCACGCCCGCTCCCACAGAGATCTCAGCAAACCTGGACTGCCCCCCAAGAGTTGGATTGGTGTCCAACTTCTTGGGGGCAGTCCAAACCTGTGGGAGCGGGCGTGCCCGCGAAGGGCCGCGAAGCGGCCCCAATTGCCTCAACCGTGGTTCTTGCCGAGCAGCGCGTGATAAAGCTCGGTATCCCCGAGTATCCCCACCACCCTGTCGTTATCCTGCAGCACCAGCTTGTTGCCGGTTTGATAACGAATCTGCAGTGCCTCACGCATGCCGATGTCGGCGTGCACCACGGTCGGCCTGCGCTCCAGCAGCTCCACATCTTGCCCCGGTGCCCATTTCTGCATGTCCAGCCCGTTCTGGCCTTGGCGTGCACGCTTGAGCGCGCCGCCTTCGCCAAGGTCCAGCCACGAATCGATACCTGGGTCCAGGCACACCGAGCCATTGACCCGCTTGCAGTTGTCCAAGCTGCGCATCAGGCTGCGCCCGCACAGCACGTTCAGCGGGTTGGTATGGGCGACGAAGGTGCGCACGTATTCGTCAGCCGGGTTCAGCACGATCTCCTCCGGCTTGCTGTACTGGATGATCCGACCGTCTTTCATGATCGCAATGCGGGTACCCAGTTTCAGCGCCTCGTCCAGGTCATGGCTGACGAACACGATGGTTTTGCTCAGCTTGGCCTGCAGGCCAAGCAGCTCATCTTGCAGGCCCTGGCGGATCAGTGGATCCAGGGCCGAGAACGGTTCGTCCATCAGCAAGATGTCGGCATCCATCGCCAGCGCCCGGGCCAGGCCCACGCGCTGCTGCATGCCGCCAGAAAGCTCATCCGGCTTCTTGTTGCGCCACTGGGTCAGGCCCACCAGCTCAAGCTTCTCGTCGACCAGCTTGCGCCGTTCCTTTTCCGGGCGACCCTGCATTTCCAGGCCGAAGCTGATGTTCTCGCGCACCGTCAGCCAAGGCATCAGGGCAAACTTCTGGAACACCATGGCAATGCGCTTGGTGCGCATCATCTTCAGCTCGGCCGCGGAGCAGTTGGCAATGTCGATGTGCTTGCCTTCGTGCTCGACGAACAACTTGCCACGGCTGACGGTGTTGAGGCCGTTGATGCAGCGCAGCAGGCTCGACTTGCCCGAGCCGGACAAGCCCATCAGCACGCAGATCTCGCCTTTGTTGATATCGAGGTTGGCCTTTTCGACACCCACCACCAGGCCGGTCTGCTTGAGGATCTGCTCGCGGGTCTGGCCTTGGTCCAGCAGCGCCAGTGCCTCGCGCGGCTTGTTGGAGAAGATGACGTCGACGTCTTCGAAACGAATGATGCTCATGCCTCACCCCTTACCGGCAGTTCCGGTTGCTTGCAGATACGGTCGAGCATGATTGCCAGCAGCACGATCGCCAGGCCCGCTTCGAAGCCCAGGGAGATATCGGCGGTGTTCAGTGCGTTGACCACAGGTTTGCCCAGGCCATCAGCGCCAACCAGGGCGGCAATGACCACCATCGACAGCGACAGCATGATGCATTGAGTGACACCGGCGGCGATGCTTGGCATCGCGTGCGGCAGTTCGATACGGGTAAGCAGCTGACGACGCGAGCAGCCAAAGGCCTTGCCGGCGTCCATCAACTCTTGCGGCACGTCGCAGATGCCCAGGTAGGTCAGGCGAATGGGCGCGGCAATGGCGAACACCACGGTGGAGATCAGCCCCGGCACCACGCCCAGGCCGAACAGGGTCAGGGTAGGGATCAGGTAGACGAAGGTGGGCACCGTCTGCATCAGGTCGAGCACCGGGCGCATGGCGGTATAGAACATCGGCTTGTGCGCGGCGAGGATGCCCAGTGGCACGCCGATCACCACACATACCACCGTGGCGAAGGTCACCTGCGCCAGGGTCTCCATGGTTTCCTGCCAGTAACCCAGGTTGAGGATCAGCAGGAACGACAGGGCGACAAATGCGGTCAGTGCCCACTTGCGCTGGATGAAATGCGCCAGGGCGGCGAACAGGGCGATAAGCACGAACGGGTTGAAGAAAGTCAGGGCGCTGGTGACGCCATGGATCATGAACTCCAGGCCTTGCGCGATGGCGTCGAAGTAATTCGCGCCGTTCTGGGTCAGCCATTCGACGAACGACGCGATGTACTGGCCCAGGGGTATTTTCTGATCGATAAGCATGATAGCGAGCTTCCACCTGCATAGATTGAAATCAACCCGGGGCAGGCACGGTCCTGCCCCGAGGTAGCGCTACTGCGTAGTTCGTTATTGCGTAAGCTTGGCCTTGACCGCCTCCAGGCCAGGTTTGCCATCCACGGTGGTAACGCCGGCCAGCCAGGCATCCAGCTTGCCTGGGTTGTCCTTGATCCATTTCTTGGCGGCGGCTTCGGGTTTCATCTTGTCGTCCAGGACATAGCCCATCATGGTGCTTTCATCCTTGAGCTCGAACGACAGGTTCTTAAGCAGTTGGCCAACGTTGCTGCATTCCTGCGTATATCCCTTGCGGGTGTTTGTCAGCACGGTCGCCTTGCCGAAGTCGGGGCCGAAGAATTCGTCCCCGCCGGTCAGGTACTGCATCTTGAAGCGGGTGTTCATCGGGTGTGGCTCCCAGCCCAGGAACACCAAGGCCTCGCCGCGTTTCTGCGCGCGATCAACCTGCGACAGCATGCCCGCCTCGCTGGACTGCACGATCTTGAAACCGGCGTCCTTCAAGCCAAAGGCGTTCTTGTCGATCATGCTCTGGATGGTGCGGTTGCCGTCGTTACCCGGTTCGATGCCGTAGATCTTGCCGTTCAGTTCCTTCTTGAACTTGGCAATGTCGCTGAAATCCTTCAGGCCCTTGTCGTACAGCGCCTGGGGGACTGCCAGGGTGTACTTGGCGTTTTCCAGGTTGGCGCGCACGGTTTCTACCGTGCCGGCATCGCGGTACTGCTTGATGTCGTTCTCCATGGTCGGCATCCAGTTGCCGAGAAACACGTCCAGGTCCTTGCCGGTGGCCAGCGACTTGTAGGTCACCGGTACCGAGATCATGGTGGTGTGGGTTTTGTAACCCAGGGCTTCGAGCACAACGCTGGTGGTCGCGGTCGTGACTGTGATGTCGGTCCAGCCGACATCGGAGAAGCGTACAGTCTGACATTGCTCGGGTTCGGCTGCTTGGGCCAGCAATGGCGCGGACAGTAACGCAACCAGCAACAGCGAGGGTGAACCTTTCATGGATGGACTCCTGAGATATTGTCTTCGGGTTCGCGTGGGTCGCCGGGCTTTCTGAGGGTCCGGTCGACCAGGCCTGCAGAGGGCAGGATGCGTGGCCGTGCTTTACGAGTCGCTTTCGATAATCCTCCAGCGCCGGGCAATCGCCTACTGGTGGGGTCGTATCCAGTACGGAACGGGTCGTATCCAGTATGGGCGATGTCGCTTATGGATTTTTCCACCCCCTCGCGCGCATTTTTGCGTCACCAGGCCGCTGGAAAACGGCGCGGTGGGCGCAGTTCCTGGTTGAAAACAGCGCGGCGCTGCTGGACAAAAGTACGTCGGTTGCAGACGGCGAGGTGGGCGGTAAAAGCCCGATGATGCTGGCATTCAAGGCGGCCCGCTGTTTGAGACTAGCAGCTACCCCGCCCTGCGCATGGCGCGCAGAGACAAGCCCAGCAAGAGGTGATTCGACAATGGCCATCAGCGTGTTCGACCTGTTCAAGATCGGTGTCGGGCCCTCCAGCTCCCACACCGTCGGCCCCATGCGTGCTGGCGCCCTGTTCGTTCAGGGCCTGCGAGAACGCGGTGAGCTGGAGCGTGTAAAACGGATCGAAGTGCGCCTGTATGGCTCGCTGTCGGCCACCGGTATCGGCCATGGCACCGACAACGCCACCATCATGGGCCTGATGGGCGAGTGGCCTGACGCCATTGACCCGACCCAGATCGTGCCGCGTATCGCCGACCTGCGCGAAACCAACACCCTGCAGCTGGATAGCCGCTTGCCCATCGAGTTTGTCTGGGCCCGCGACATGCTGCTGTTGGACGAGAACCTGCCCTATCACCCCAACGCCATGACCCTGATTGCCGAAGGCGAGCAGGGCGAGTTGCACCGCGACACCTATTACTCGGTGGGCGGCGGCTTTGTGGTCGATGCAGCCCAAGCCGCCAGCGGTGTGCTGGATGCTGACCAGACAGTGCTGCCGTACGACTTCAACAGCGCCGCCGAACTGCTGCGGCTGTGCAAGCAAAACGACCTCAGCGTGTCGCAATTGATGATGGCCAACGAGAAGGTCTGGCGCAGCGAGGAAGACATCCGCGCTGGCCTGCACAAGCTCTGGGAAGCCATGCAGGAATGCGTCAACAACGGCCTCAAGTACGAGGGCACGCTACCCGGCGGGCTGAACGTGCGCCGCCGCGCCGCCAAGCTGCACCGCAGCCTGCAGGAAATCGGCAAGCCCAACGTGATCGGCTCGACCATGAGTGCCATGGAATGGGTCAACCTGTTCGCCTTGGCGGTCAATGAAGAAAACGCCGCCGGTGGGCGCATGGTGACCGCGCCTACCAACGGCGCGGCGGGCATCATCCCGGCAGTGCTGCATTACTACATGCGATTCAGCGATGCGGTGGATGAGTCCAGCGTTGTCGATTACTTCCTGGCTGCCGCCGCTGTGGGCATCCTGTGCAAGAAGAACGCTTCGATCTCTGGTGCCGAAGTGGGCTGCCAGGGGGAAGTCGGCTCGGCCTGCGCGATGGCCGCAGCGGGGCTTGCCGAAGTGCTCGGCGCCACCCCGCCACAGGTTGAGAACGCCGCTGAAATTGCCCTGGAACACAACCTTGGCCTGACCTGCGACCCGGTGGGCGGGTTGGTGCAAGTGCCCTGCATCGAGCGCAACGCGATTGCTGCGGTGAAGGCCATCAACGCGGTGCAGATGGCGTTGCGCGGCGATGGTGAGCACTTCATTTCCCTCGACCAGGTAATCCGCACCATGCGCGATACCGGCGCCGATATGCACGACAAGTACAAAGAGACCTCGCGCGGCGGCCTGGCGGTCAGCGCTATCGAGTGCTGATTTCCTGAACTGACCTTCTGGGCCTCTTCACGGGCAAGCCCGCTCCTACAGGAACTGTGCAAATCCCTGTAGGAGCGGGCTTGCCCGCGAAGAGGCCCTTGAGGCTGATGCAGGTGCAACACAACCGCCTATGCCTCTTTATGGTGCGGTGATGGGCGGCCCGCCTACCGATCGTCGGATGTCGCGATCAGTGTAGGCGTTGTCGGTGACACTTAAAGGTGTCGCTTCTGGGAAACCCACGCGGCGCGTGTCACTAAACTGCTCAACCGTTACAGGCAACGCGCTAGCTCGCCTGTTCTGGACGACTGGCCAACACGATGCAAGCACTTGAATTGCCCCATAAAGGCGTCGTTTTCAGGTTTTTTTGGATGGCCGTTCAAGTTTAGGCACGGCGTTTGCGTTGAGATTGGCAAGCCTACCCCCGGAAAATGACCGAGGGGTCATAACAAGAAGTAAGTGCCCGCCTGAGGCACACCCTGCATTTGTGTGAGGAGAAATCGCGATGACGTCGTACACCTCCGGGAATCCAACCCAGAACCGCACAGCACCCCAGTCCATCGGGTTTCTTCTATTGGACAATTTCACCCTGATTTCCCTGGCATCGGCGGTCGAGCCGCTGCGCATGGCCAACCAGCTGTCTGGTCGTGAGCTGTATCGCTGGCACACGCTGACCATCGATGGCGGCCAGGTGTGGGCCAGCGATGGTCTGCAAATCACACCGGATGCTGCCATCAGCAATGCTCCGCCTATCGACACCGTGATTGTCTGTGGTGGTGTTGGCATCCAGCGCTCCGTCACCCGTGAACACGTCACCTGGCTGCAAGCCCAGGCCCGTCAGTCGCGCAGGCTGGGCGCCGTGTGCACCGGCAGTTGGGCACTGGCCTGCGCCGGCCTGCTCGACGGCTTCGATTGCAGCGTGCACTGGGAATGCCTGGCCGCAATGCAGGAAGCCTTCCCGCGGGTGAACATGAGCACCCGCCTGTTCACCCTTGACCGCAACCGCTTCACCAGCTCCGGTGGCACCGCGCCGCTGGACATGATGCTGCACCTGATCAGCCGTGATCACGGCCGCGAGCTGTCGGCGGCGATCTCCGAGATGTTCGTCTACGAGCGTATTCGCAACGAGCAGGACCACCAGCGTGTGCCGCTCAAGCACATGCTTGGCACCAACCAGCCGAAGTTGCAGGAAATCGTCGCGCTGATGGAGGCCAATCTTGAGGAACCGATCGACCTGGACGAACTGGCGGTCTATGTGTCGGTTTCGCGACGTCAGCTGGAGCGTCTGTTCCAGAAGTACCTGCACTGCTCGCCGTCGCGCTACTACCTGAAGTTGCGCCTGATCCGGGCGCGGCAGCTGCTGAAGCAGACGCCGATGTCGATCATCGAAGTGGCATCGGTGTGCGGCTTCGTGTCGACCCCGCACTTCTCCAAGTGCTATCGCGAGTACTTCGGTATTCCGCCGCGTGACGAGCGTGTGGGCTCCAACACCGCACAGCAGGTAGCCATGATGCCGATTCCGCAGGCCATGACCCTGTCGCCACACAGCGGGCCGATGGCGGCCCTGAGCCAGGCGCGCAATGAGTCGACATTTGCCAGTGTAAGGCTCTGATACCGCGCCGGCCTCTTCGCGGGCACGCCCGCTCCCACAGGTCACCCGCTGAACTGAGCCAGCGGTGATCTGTGGGGGCGGGCTTGTTCCGCGAAGGGGCCGGGCCTGGGTAAAAGAATTACGCGCGTTTGTTGAACTGCGCCAACGCTGGCAACAGTTGCTTGTCGATGGCCTGGCGCACCGCAGGCAGGATCGTCGCACTACCGGTGTACATCTGCTCCACCATCCCCTTCAGCGCCCGCGCATTGGGCTCGGTCAGCCCACGAACCACCGCTTCACACGCCTGTTCGGCACTGGCCCCGGCAGGAATATCGAAACCGCGCGCGCGCAGGTGGCCGGCGAGGTCGTCCTGATCAATCAAATCCGCATGCATCATGGCTGTTGTCCCTTTTATCGCTAAGAGAGTGCTGCTGTGATTTACGACCGATTCTGTGACGTGCGCGACAGCCTCGCAAGGACAGAATGTCGGCATGGCTGCTTTGGCTAAGAACAGGTCGTTTACGACTAAATCCCCTGCCAGGCAAGCACGCACACTGAAGCCATTCACGGTACAGAGGGTTTGGTCACCCTCGCTCACACGCAGTGGATGTTGCTCGCTCTTGGCCCCGGTAGCTCACGGCTTTCCGGGGTTATTTTTTTGCAACTGTTATTTATGTCAGTTGTTGGGAATCGATGCCCGTGGTCCAGTAAAGCTCCGATAGCTGGAGCATGAACATGAACCGGAAACAATTGAAATTCTGCTTGCTAGGTGCTGTGTTTCTTTTTGGAGGATGCACCGCTTCGGACCCTACAAACTATCTCGACAGTTCGGCGGATACGCTGTTTCAGATCAAGCCAGACCAGAACCTCGCCGCCCTTGAGCGGCAATCGGGTACTGACCAGTATTTGAAGCTTTTGTTGAGTGTGGCAGAAGACGCTGAAGTTAAGGAAGTGCAGGTCAATCCTGGGCTTGTATCGAAAGATACGGCGATGCTATCAATGCCTCTGACTGACGGCCGAACGGTGAGTTTCAAGTTGTCAAGAAGCGATAGTGTTGCTTCGGGAATGGTAGGGTGGGTTGGCGATTTGCCTTCCAATCGCAGACAACTCTACCCCTCACCTGCGGAAATCGATATGGATCCGCTCAACTGGGTTTCGTTAGTGAGTGACGGCAACCTGGTCGTTGGGGATGTCCGGGTGGATGGGCAGCTCTACCGGTTAACGGCGGTTGGCAAAGGCCAACAAGTCTTGGTCAAGGTGGATGAATCTAAATTACCACCAGAAGCAGCGCCGATAGCTGTTCCTGTGCAAGCGCAGGCAAAAACCAAGTCACTCAGTACGTCTCAGTCGCCAAAAAGCACTATTAGGGTGCTATTCGTTACAACGCAGCAGTCGAGGGCCACGTTTCCGAATTACAAGCTCGAATTGGCTCAGGCGTTACAGAACGCCAACCAATACTTGATTAATAGTAAAGTCGATGCCGTGTACGAGCTGTCGAATATTTACGACTCTGACTACGATGAAACAGGCAAAGAACCCAGTACTCAGCTTAATGATATGATAGCCGATAGACCATTAGGGGCGAAAATTCATATCGAACGTGAAAAAGTGCGCGCCGATCTGGTATCTATGCTTTCTACGTATAGTATTTACTGCGGTATAGCGAAGATGCCAGCGTACAGGGAGACGGCTTTCTCGTCCATTAGTTGCTTTGGTGCGTTAGGCCACGAATTAGGGCATAACATGGGGGCTATGCATAGTGACGAGTTTCCCGATAAGGACATACCCGCTTACGCTTATGGGTACAAGCATACATCGCCAAATTTTCATACGCAGATGCGAACGTCGCATGGCGCCATCCCCTATCATTCAAACCCGCGGTTGCAGTATCAAGGGGTTCCTATGGGTACGGTAGATAAAAATGATGTGGCGCGGACTTTGAATGAAAATCGGGACACTGTTGCCAATTTTTATCCGGACCCTGCTCATCGCGTTCGTTTGTGGTTGTATGGGGCGAACCGGGGTTGCTTCATTGATTTGAAACCGGGTGAACAAGCCCTGCTCTCATGGTATACCGAATGCAAAGATAATAATGTCGATCCCGTACGGGTTGAGGTAAAAGACTTTTACAGTGGCTCAATCCCGAGAAAATTATGCTTCGCCAACATTTTGTATACGGTAAAGAGCTGCTATACGGGAAGTAACTTCTCTGGGGACTTCCTCATCACGAGTGTGCATTCTGGCGGTGGGAAACCAGAAGGGTTCAAATTTACAAGAAGGCTGATAGGGCCAGTCTATAGAGTGTCATACGAGTGATCGTTTTGGTTGTTCGCTTCTGTTCTGTCTGATAGTTGCGAGTGAAGGCGCCAGGGTGCTTCGTATCTATGGAGACCTTGGCGCCAGCTCCCTGATCCTTCAAGAAGGAAGTTTTAGGGTGCGCCCGATGTATTGCGGCGCCGGCGTCCCCTCCTGTTGCTCTACCAAGTGATTCAATTGGCAAACAGTCGCGTGCCCAAAAGGCGCTGACTGCGGCCCCGCCAGGTCCACGTGCAGTAACATCTGCTCGCTCGCCGCCAGCACCTCGTCGAACCCTGCCCGGTGCAGGCTGTGATACACATGAAGACGCTTACGATCAACGCCGAGGATCTGTGTCTGCACCCACACCTCGGTGCCCAGCTTCACCTCGTGCAGATAATTGATATGCGCCTCCAGCGTGAACAGCGAATTACCGCTTTGCCCGCGGCTATCGGCGTCCAGGCCAATGCGCTCCATGAGGGCATCGGTCGCGTAGCTGAAGATCAGCAGGTAGAAGGCATCGCGAAGGTGCCCGTTGTAATCGACCCAGTCCTCTTGGACCGTGGTGCGGTAGGTGATCAGAGCGGGCATCTTGGCCTCCTTAATCGCTGAATGACAGGCCGTGGCTGGCCTTGCTGGTTTTCACCGCTTCGAGCACCGCCAACAAGGTATCGTCACGGTAGCGTTCCAGTGCAGCGATACTGCGCTCGCCCTGTTGCTCCGAGGTGCCGCTCACCACATCGTCGATCAGCTTGTCGGTCAGTTCCGGTGCTGGCAGGTACGTCCAGGGCAGCTTCAGGGCAGGGCCGAACTGTGACATGAAGTGGCGCATGCCGGCATCGCCACCGGCCAGGGTATAGGTCAGAAACGTGCCCATGAACGACCAGCGCAAGCCTGCGCCGAAGCGAATCGCGTCGTCGATTTCGCCCGTGGTGGCAACGCCGTCGTTGACCAGGTGCAAGGCCTCGCGCCAGAGCGCTTCGAGCAGGCGGTCGGCGATGAAGCCTGGCACTTCCTTGCGCACATGCAGCGGGCGCATGCCGAGTGCGGTGTAGATGGTTTTGGCAGCTTCAATGGCCTCGGGTGAGGTGCGGCTACCGCCGACGATCTCGACCAGCGGCAGCAGGTAAACCGGGTTGAACGGGTGGCCGACGACGCAGCGTTCAGGGTGAGTCGACGACTCGTAGAACTCGCTGGGCAACAGGCCCGAAGTGCTTGAGCCGATGATTGCGTCAGGCTTGGCTGCGGCGCTGATTTTGGCGTGCAGGTCGAGCTTGAGGTCCAGGCGCTCTGGTGCGCTTTCCTGGATGAAATCGGCGTTGCGCACGCATTCCTCGATGGTTGCCACGAACTTCAGGCGGTCTTGCGATGCGCCAGGGGCCAGGCCTTGTTTTTCCAGTGCCGGCCAGGCGTTGGCGACACGTTTGCGCAGTGCCTGTTCGGCGCCGGGCGCCGGGTCCCAGGCCACCACATCCAGGCCATGGGCCAGGGCGCGGGCGACCCAGCCGCTGCCGATCACGCCGCTACCCAGGGCGGCGAAGGTTTTGATTTCAGTGATAAAGGGCATAGCTAGTCCTCAGGGTAAAACACAGTCATCAGGGTTCATGGCTAACCCTGTGGGAGCGGGCATGCCCGCGAACACCGGTACGGCCGGTGCCATCCATCGCGTTGCCTGCTTCGCGGGCACGCCCGCTCCCACAGGGTCTTCGGCGCATTTGCGATCGTTGAATCAGCGGCGCTTGAGGTTCATTTTTTCCCGGCCTTCTGCCGGGCTGAGCACGCGGCCACCCATGCGGGTGATGATCTCGCTGGCGCGTTCCACCAGTTGGCCATTGCTGGCCAGCACGCCACGGTCCAGATACAAGTTGTCTTCCAGGCCCACCCGCACATTCCCGCCGAGCAACACGGCCTGCGCGGCCATGGGCATCTGCATGCGGCCGATGCCGAAGCCGGCCCAGGTGACGTTGGCAGGCAGGTTGTCGACCATAGCCTTCATGGTGGTGGTGTCGGCAGGTGCGCCCCACGGGATGCCCAGGCACAGCTGGAACAACGGGTCTTCGAGCAGGCCTTCCTTCATCATTTGCTTGGCGAACCACAGGTGGCCGGTGTCGAAGATTTCCAGCTCGGCCTTCACCCCCAGTTCGGTAATGCGCTTGGCGCCGGCGCGCAGTTGGGCCGGGGTGGACACGTAGATCGAGTTGCCATCGCCGAAGTTGAGGGTGCCGCAGTCGAGGGTGCAGATTTCCGGCAACAGTGCTTCGACATGGGCCAGGCGCTCCAGCGGGCCGATCAGGTCGGTGCCCGAACCGAACGCCAGCGGCGTTTCCCCCGGGCCGATTTCCAGGTCGCCGCCCATGCCGGCGGTGAGGTTGACGATGATGTCCACGTCGGCTTCGCGGATACGCTCCATGACTTCGCGGTAGAGGTTTACATCACGGCTGAAACGGCCGGTCTGCGGGTCGCGGACGTGGCAGTGGACCACGGTGGCGCCGGCCTTGGCAGCCTCTACGGCGGATTCGGCGATCTGTTTGGGGGTGACCGGGACCAGGTGGCTTTTCGAGGCGGTGTCGCCGGCACCGGTGAGGGCGCAGGTGATGATGACGTCGTGGTTCATGGTGCAGTTCCTTGTGATGTCTGTGTTGGCTTTTTCGCGGGCATGCCCGCTCCCACAGGATCAATGTGATCCCGAGTGTGGCGCTGTACCTGTGGGAGCGGGCGTGCCCGCGAAAGGGCCCTGTCAGTTGGCGGTAAGCTTGAGGTTGTCCGCAGCCGGCTTGCCATCGAAGGTGGTCACACCCTCAAGCCAGCGGGCTTTGTCCTCGGGGTGGTCCTTGAGCCACTGGCGGGCCGATTCCAGCGCATCCTTGTGGTCGAGCAGTGGCTGCATCATGCGGCTCTCGTCCTCGGCGCTGAACTTCAGGTTGGCCAGCAGGCGGTGGGCATTGGGGCAGCGTTCGGCATAGTCCGGCGCCGTCACCGTCCACACCGTCGCACGGCCTTCGTCAGGCCCAAGCGCATCCTGGCTGTCACCCAGGTAGGCCATGTCGATGTTCACGTTCATCGGATGCGGCGCCCAGCCGAAGAACACCACGGCCTCCTTGCGCCGCACCGCGCGGTCGACGGCGGCGAGCATGCCGGCCTCGCTGGACTCGACCAGCTGGAACTTGCCCAGGTCGAACTGGTTCTTGGTGATCATTGCCTTGATCTGGGTGTTGGCGCCGGAACCCGGTTCGATGCCATAGATCTTGCCGCCCAGCTCCTTCTCGAACTTGTGGATGTCGGCGAAGGTCTTCAGGCCCTTGTCGTAGAGGTATTTCGGCACGGCCAAGGTGGCGCGCGCGTCCTCCAGGCTTGGCTTGTCCAGCACTTTGACCTGGTTGGCATCGACGAACGGGGTAATGGTCTGGGTCATGATCGGGTTCCAGTAACCCAGGAACATGTCCAGGCGTTTGTCGCGTATGCCGGCGAAGATGATCTGTTGCGAGGCACTGGTCTGTTTGGTCTGGTACCCCAGGCCGTCGAGCAGTACCTGGGCCATGGCGCTGGTGGCAATGACGTCGGTCCAGTTGACCACGCCAAGGCGCACGTTTTTGCAGGCGGCGGGCTCGGCGGCGAAAAGCGGGGTGGCGACGATGCTGCTCAGGGCAAGGGGCAACAGGCTGCGGCGGATCAAGCTGTGCATGGTGGCTCTCCATCGGCAGTGCATATTGTTATTGAGGGCGGCCTCTGCGGACCGTGTGAATACGCTACGCTGGCGGTACCTTGCCCAAGCGCACGCTAGCGACAGGAATTAGCACCGGGGCGACCAGTTTCTGTGGAGGAGGGGATGATGGAGACGATTGCCTTTCTGTTGGTGCCCGGCTTTTCTGCCATGGGGTTCATTTCGGCGGTGGAGCCACTGCGGGTGGCCAATCGTTTTGGGGGGCAGTTGTACCGGTGGCAGGTGCTTAGCCTGGACGGTGAGGCGGTGCTGGCGAGCAATGGCATGTCGATCAATGCCGATGCCGCCTTGGGGGAGGGCGAGCCGGCCAACATCCTGCTGGTGGTCGCGGGCTTCGAACCACTGGCCAATGTCGCACCCAAACTGCTGCATGCGTTGCGCCGGCTCAACCACGAAGCTGTCATGCTCGGTGGCATCGATACGGGCGCGATGGTGCTGGCCGAGGCAGGGCTGCTCGAGGGCTACCGGGCGACATTGCATTGGGAGGCGCTTGAGGCATTCAAGGAACGCTATCCAGGCCTTCAAGCCACCCAGGAGCTGTTCGAGATTGACCGCAGCCGCATCACCTGTGCCGGCGGAACGGCCTCGATCGATTTGATGCTGCACCTGATTGCCCAGTCTCACGGCAGCGAACTGGCGGTCAAGGTGTCCGAGCAGTTCGTGCTGGGTCGTATCCGTCAGCGCCAGGACCACCAGCGCATGCAGATCGGTGCACGTTATGGCATCAGTAACAAGAAGCTGGTCCATGCCATTGGCGAAATGGAAAAACACATCGAGCCACCGCTGAGTACGCTGGAACTGGCTGCCGCGATCAAGGTGACAAGGCGTCAACTGGAGCGTTTGTTTCGCATGCACCTGGATGCAACACCGAGCGGTTTCTATCTCGGGTTACGGCTGGACAAGGCGCGCCAGCTGTTGGCCCAGACCGACATGTCGGTGACTGAAGTCAGCCTTGCGTGCGGGTTTGAACTGCCATCCTATTTCACGCGGCGCTACAAGCTGAGGTTTGGACGGTGCCCGCGGGAAGAGCGACGGCCCAGCGGTACAAAGTGAGCTTCAATCCAGTTCACGCTCGAGAATGGCCCTTAGCTTTTCGCGATTCCTTGCTTGCAGATCCTTGCGAAGCGGGGCGAAACCCGCTGCATTGAAGCGTGCACCCAGGTGATCGAATATCAGGTTCAACTTTCTGGTGGGCTCGATCGGGTCGGTAATGCAGTAGGCATAGAACAGGATCGCAACCGGGACCTGGTCCCCTTCATGGTCCATTTCGATACTGAGATGTGAAGAGGCGTTCATGACGGTGAAGGTACGCGTACCTGCCGACTGCAGAGCGGCTTGAACATTTTCGTCGAGGCTCTTGAACCAAGGCCCTTTTTCGCGCGGTGGGGGTAGAAAGCCACTGTACACATCGCTTAATGCAAGCAAGTGCGGCTCATACACAATGGTTTTATGTGTATGTTCGAGCAGGGTGAATTTCAATGATTGCAAGGTGGCGATAGCGACAGTGAACCATTGCTGAGGCTGGGTTTCCATCGAGTATTTTTCATTGGCTACTGCTTGCGAATAACGCAGGCATAGCTGCAAATCTTCCCATGTATCGAGTGTCAGCCAGGGCGCAGGCTTGATGCTTAGCCGCTCCTCGAATATTCGGGTGTCCAGGCTCGTATCGTCCATGTGGCATTGCTCCTCGATGGATGCAGATGACCAGAACCGGGTACCAGCGCGCTCTGGTACCCGGCCTCGCTAATCAGATAGCGAGAAACGCGCCGAGGTCGCCTTTGATCTTCTCATTCACAAGGTCACGCGCAGCGTCGAAGTGACGAACGCTGAACGTGCCTTGTTGCGAAGCGCGATAGACGCGGGTAGAGGTTTTGTCCACCTTGCGGGTCAGGGCGCCTTCACGCTCGACTTTCGAGTCGTAGCTGGCCTGGAAGCTGGTCATGTGCATCGCAGGCAGGCCTTGTGGCGTCATTTCGCACTGGGCGACCACGAAGTTGCTCGATTTGCCGGTTTCGCTATGGCTGTGCTTTTCCAGGTGCGCCTTGACTTCCGGTTTCTGCACGACAATTTGCAGAACACGCCGGGCGCAGGCGGCGCGACGAGGGTCCGCGGAGACGCTGATGGTGACGGACTTGGTGATCAGCTCTGCCAGGGTCAGGTTGTCCTCATCAATGGCATCTTCGGCATGTGCTGCGCCCGTCATGGTCCAGCCAAACTTGATCAGGCCATCGTTGTAGAAGTTGTACCACTCGCGCTGCTGGGTTTCCTTGTCGAACTTCTTGTTGGCCAGTTCGGTCATCAAGCGCATGCCGGCCAGGATGTCTTCTGCAATGTTGGCAGGCACATTGTCAGCGAAGATGCAGATGGTCTGGCCGGTAGCGGCTACGCGCTCTTGACCCTCTTTGCGGATTTTTTCCATTTCAACTTTGATGTCAGCCACTTTGTAATTCCTTGATAGTTGTGAGTTCCAAGACACACATGGTGAGCACGTGGTCTGAGGGCACTATCGAGCAATTACGCAGGGGGCATCAGCGGCATGTTGTTCCTCTGGAGTTGATCCTTCACTCGCGCGTGCTGATCAATCTTCGGGTGCCGGCTCGTCACTGTTTTGCGAGCCCAGGCTGCGCAAATACTCCGCCCGCTCATCGCTGCGCTGTGCAATGCAGCTGTTCCAGGCGATCTGGTAGGCGTTGCTGCCGGGTTGTTCAGCATGGGTTTCGACCTTGCAGTCTGCATCGCGCAGTTGGCTCCAGACTTTCTCGGCTGCCTCTATTCGCGACATCAGGCCTGCCTCGTCGCCAAACTGATCACGCATGCGCTCGATCAGGTCGTCATAGGCCGACTGCAGCTCACGCTCGGCGACCTGCTTGTTGAATGCTGCACAGGCGAAGGTTTGCTGGTCGGTCTCCACATTGTCGCAAGGTGTGCTTTCTTCCTCACCGGCCTGGGCCCCGCTCACGATGGCCAGCAGCACCAGCCATGCCATTGATTTCATCCGTTTTCTCCTCAACAGGCTGTCGAATCGCAGGGATTCTCGCTCAGCCAGAGGTCAGGTGGTAGCTCCCTGACCAAATGTTCATGTACCGGCCGCGAATGTCGTTATCGAGACTGTCTCTCATCCCCGGAACACGCGCCAGACGCGCTCTTGTCGCGCATTGACGCTTTCGGCAAACCCCCTGTCGTTTTTGCACCGGGGCGCCTCGGGGCACAGGCATATGCTGGCCTCAAAGCGCCGGCAGAAGGTTTGGCGCGACCCAACTCTATAAAAGGGGACAGCCTGATGAGCCCAGCCGAACTACACGCCGACAGCATCGTCATCGATGGCCTGATCATCGCCAAATGGAACCGCGAGCTGTTCGAAGACATGCGCAAAGGCGGTCTCACTGCGGCCAACTGCACGGTGTCGGTCTGGGAAGGGTTCAAGGCTACCGTCGACAACATCGCGTCCAGCCAGAAGCTGATCCGCGACAACAGCGACCTGGTGATGCCGGTGCGCACCACCGCCGACATCCGCAAGGCCAAGGAGCTGGGCAAGACCGGCATCCTCTTCGGCTTCCAGAACGCCCATGCGTTCGAGGACCAGATTGCTTATGTGGACGTGTTCAAGCAGCTGGGCGTGGGCATCGTGCAGATGTGCTACAACACCCAGAACCTGGTGGGCACCGGCTGCTACGAGCGTGACGGCGGGCTGTCCGGCTTCGGTCGCGAGATCGTTGCCGAGATGAACCGTGTCGGCATCATGTGCGACCTGTCCCACGTCGGCTCCAAGACTTCCGAAGAAGTCATCCTCGAATCGAAAAAGCCGGTGTGCTACTCGCACTGCCTGCCCTCGGGCCTGAAAGAGCACCCGCGCAACAAGTCGGACGAAGAGCTGAAGTTCATCGCCGATCACGGCGGTTTCGTCGGCGTCACCATGTTCGCGCCGTTCCTGGCCAAAGGCATTGACTCGACCATCGATGACTACGCCGAGGCCATCGAGTACACCATGAATATCGTCGGTGAAGACGCCATCGGTATCGGTACCGACTTCACCCAGGGTCACGGCCAGGACTTCTTCGAATACCTGACCCATGACAAGGGCTACGCCCGCCGTCTGACCAACTTCGGCAAGATCATCAACCCGCTGGGCATTCGCACCGTCGGCGAATTCCCCAACCTCACCGAGACCTTGCTCAAACGCGGCCATTCCGAGCGCGTGGTGCGCAAGATCATGGGCGAGAACTGGGTAAACGTCCTCAAGGATGTCTGGGGCGAGTAAGCCGCTCTCCAAGCCTGATAGCCCCTGCCAGCAACGCCGGGGCACCCACAAAAAATTTTATGGAGTTGAGTTTCCATGGCCAAAATCGCCCCGCAATTGCCAATCGAAGTCGACAGCGAGACCGGTGTCTGGACCAGCGACGCCTTGCCGATGCTGTATGTGCCTCGGCATTTCTTCGTCAATAACCATATGGGCATCGAGGAAGTGCTGGGCGCCGACGCCTATGCCGAGATCCTCTACAAGGCTGGCTACAAGTCTGCCTGGCACTGGTGTGAAAAAGAGGCCGAGTGCCATGGCCTGGAAGGCGTGGCGGTGTTCGAGCACTACATGAAGCGCCTGAGCCAGCGTGGCTGGGGCCTGTTCGAGATCCAGGATATCGACCTGGATAAAGGTACCTGCAGCGTCAAGCTCAAGCACTCTGCGTTCGTGTACGTCTATGGCAAGTGCGGCCGCAAGGTCGACTACATGTTCACCGGCTGGTTCGCTGGCGCGATGGACCAGATTCTCGCTGCCCGCGGCAGCAAGATCCGCACCGTGGCCGAGCAGGTCTATGGCGGGTCGGAAGAAGGCCACGAAGATGGCCTGTTCGTTACAAAGCCGTTGTAAGCCGGAGATAGCGTCATGGCATTCGAAGCAATGTTCCAGCCGATCCAGATCGGCAAACTGACCATCCGCAACCGTGTGCTCAGCACCGCGCATGCCGAGGTCTACGCCACTGACGGCGGCATGACTACCGACCGCTATGTGAAGTACTACGAAGAGAAGGCCAAGGGCGGCATCGGCCTGGCCATCTGTGGCGGCTCGTCGGTGGTGGCCATCGACAGCCCGCAGGAATGGTGGGCATCGGTCAACCTGTCGACCGACCGCATCATCCCGCACTTCCAGAACCTTGCCGACGCCATGCACAAGCATGGCGCCAAGATCATGATCCAGATTACCCACATGGGCCGTCGCTCGCGTTGGGACGGCTTCAACTGGCCGACGCTGATGTCGCCATCGGGCATTCGCGAACCTGTACACCGCGCCACCTGCAAAACCATCGAGGTGGAAGAGATCTGGCGGGTAATCGGCAACTACGCGCAGGCTGCGCGTCGCGCCAAAGAGGGTGGCCTGGACGGCGTGGAATTGTCGGCGGTGCACCAGCACATGATCGACCAGTTCTGGAGCCCGCGGGTCAACAAGCGTACCGACGAATGGGGCGGCACCTTTGAAGGCCGCATGAAATTCGGCCTGGAAGTACTGAAAGCCGTGCGCGCCGAAGTGGGTGACGACTTCTGCGTGGGCATGCGTATCTGCGGTGACGAGTTCCACCCTGATGGCCTCAGCCACGAGGACATGAAGCAGATCGCTGCCTACTACGACGCCACTGGCATGCTCGACTTCATCGGCGTGGTCGGCTCGGGTTGCGATACCCACAACACCCTGGCCAACGTCATCCCCAACATGAGCTACCCGCCGGAGCCGTTCCTGCACCTGGCGGCCGGTATCAAGGAAGTGGTCAAGGTCCCGGTGCTGCACGCGCAGAACATCAAAGACCCGAACCAGGCCACGCGCATCCTTGAAGGCGGCTACGTGGACATGGTCGGCATGACCCGTGCGCACATGGCCGACCCGCACCTGATCGCCAAGATCAAGATGGGCCAGATCGACCAGATCAAGCAGTGCGTCGGTGCCAACTACTGCATCGACCGCCAGTACCAGGGCCTGGATGTGCTGTGCATCCAGAACGCCGCGACCTCCCGTGAGTACATGGGTGTGCCGCACATCATCGAGAAGACCACCGGCGTCAAGCGCAAGGTGGTGGTGGTTGGCGCAGGCCCTGCCGGCATGGAAGCGGCCCGCGTGGCTGCTGAACGCGGCCACGACGTGACCCTGTTCGAGAAGAGGGACCAGATTGGCGGGCAGATCACCATTGCCGCCAAGGCCCCGCAGCGTGACCAGATTGCCGGTATCACACGCTGGTACCAGCTTGAGCTGGCTCGCCTGAAAGTCGACTTGCGCCTGGGCACTGCCGCTGATGTGGCCGCCATCCAGGACCTGCGCCCGGACGTCATCGTGCTGGCCGTAGGTGGACACTCGTTCCTGGAGCAGAACGAGCACTGGGGCGCCGCTGAAGGGCTGGTGGTCAGCAGCTGGGATGTGCTCGATGGCAAGGTAGCGCCGGGCAAGAACGTGCTGGTGTACGACACCATCTGCGAATTCACCGGTATGTCGGTCGCCGACTTCATCGCCGACAAGGGTAGCCAGGTCGAGATCGTCACCGACGACATCAAGCCAGGTGTGGCCATGGGTGGTACCACCTTCCCCACCTACTACCGCAGCATGTACCCCAAAGAAGTGATTATGACCGGCGACATGATGCTGGAAAAGGTCTACCGCGAAGGCGACAAGCTGGTGGCGGTACTGGAGAACGAATACACCGGCGCCAAGGAAGAGCGCGTGGTCGATCAAGTCGTGGTTGAAAACGGCGTGCGTCCTGACGAAGAGCTGTACTACGCGCTCAAGGAAGGTTCGCGCAACAAGGGCCAGATCGACGTGGAGGCGCTGTTCGCCATCAAGCCACAGCCGATCCTCAGCCAGCCGGGCGAAGGCTACCTGCTGTACCGCATCGGCGACTGCGTGGCCCAGCGCAACGTGCATGCGGCGATCTACGACGCCTTGCGCCTGTGCAAGGACTTCTGATCGTTAACAGTCGCCGCCATCGGGCGCGATCCCTGTAGGAGCGGGTTTACCCGCGAATGCGTCAGCACTGACAACACTGTTGCCTGACCGGACGCATTCGCGGGTGAACCCGCTCTTACATGGGGCCAGTCTCGCCCTCTGGTCGGCGCAAGAATCCAGCTGTTTGTGGGAGCCTCCCATGTTGAACACCCTTCTACCCATCCTGCTGTTCGCTGCCCTTGGCCTGGCAGTGCTCGGTGCCTTGCGCCGGGTGCGCATGTGGCGCCGTGGCCGGCCGTCCAAGGTCAACCTGATCGGCGGCCTGCTGGCCATGCCGCGCCGCTACTTGGTGGACCTGCACCACGTGGTTGAGCGCGACAAATACATGTCCAAGACCCACGTGGCCACTGCGGGCGGCTTTGTGCTGTCTGCTGTCCTGGCCATTCTGGTGCATGGTTTTGGCCTGCAGAGCAAGATCCTCGGCTACGCACTGCTGATCGCCACGGTGATCATGTTCACCGGTGCCATCTTTGTCTTCAAACGCCGCCTCAACCCGCCCTCTCGCCTGTCCAAGGGCCCGTGGATGCGCCTGCCGAAGAGTTTGCTGGCGTTCGCCGTGAGCTTCTTCATTGCCACCCTGCCGGTCGCCGGAATCCTGCCGGCCAACACCGGTGGTTGGGTGATGGTCGCCGTTCTGGGCCTGGGCGTGTTGTGGGGTGTGTCGGAGCTGTTCTTTGGCATGACCTGGGGCGGCCCGATGAAGCACGCCTTCGCCGGTGCCTTGCACCTGGCCTGGCACCGCCGTGCCGAACGCTTCGGCGGCGGCCGCTCCACCGGCCTCAAGCCGCTGGACCTGGAAGACCCGAACGCGCCCCTTGGCGTGGAAAAGCCGGTGGACTTCACCTGGAACCAGCTGCTGGGCTTCGATGCCTGCGTGCAGTGCGGTAAATGTGAAGCCATGTGCCCGGCCTTTGCCGCTGGCCAGCCGTTGAACCCGAAAAAACTCATCCAGGACATGGTCATCGGCCTTGCCGGTGGCACTGACGCGCAATTCGCCGGTAGCCCATACCCTGGCAAACCAATCGGCGAACACGGCGGCAATCCACACCAGCCGATCGTCAATGGCCTGGTCGACGCCGAGACGCTGTGGTCCTGCACCACCTGCCGTGCCTGCGTCGAGGAGTGCCCGATGATGATCGAGCACGTCGATGCCATCGTCGACATGCGCCGCCACCTCACCCTGGAAAAGGGCGCCACCCCGAACAAGGGCGCCGAGGTGCTGGACAACCTGATCGCCACCGACAACCCCGGCGGCTTCGCCCCCGGCGGGCGCATGAACTGGGCTGCCGACCTTAACCTGCAGCTGCTGTCTGAAGTGAAAGCGACCGAAGTGTTGTTCTGGGTCGGTGATGGTGCCTTCGACATGCGTAACCAGCGCACTTTGCGTTCGTTTGTCAAAGTATTGAAAGCCTCGGGCGTGGACTTCGCCGTACTCGGCCTGGAAGAGCGCGACAGCGGCGACGTGGCGCGCCGCCTGGGCGATGAGGCAACCTTCCAGCAACTGGCCAAGCGCAACATCCAGACCCTGGCCAAGTACAAGTTCCAGCGTATCGTCACCTGCGATCCGCACAGCTTCCATGTGCTGAAGAACGAATACGGCGCCCTGGGCGGTGACTACCAGGTGCAGCACCACAGCACCTACATCGCCGAACTGATCGCGGCCAAGAAGCTGAACCTGGGCCAGCACAAGGGCGGCAGCGTCACCTACCACGATCCGTGCTACCTGGGCCGCTACAACGGCGAGTACGAAGCCCCGCGCGAAGTGCTCAAGGCGCTGGGTATCGAGGTGCGCGAGATGCAGCGCTCGGGCTTCCGTTCCCGTTGCTGCGGTGGTGGTGGCGGTGCGCCGATCACTGACATCCCTGGCAAGCAGCGTATTCCCGATATGCGCATGGACGACATCCGTGAGACCGAGGCCGAGCTGGTAGCCGTGGGTTGCCCGCAGTGCACCGCCATGCTTGAAGGCGTGGTCGAGCCGCGCCCACAGATCAAGGACTTGGCCGAACTGGTGGCCGACGTGCTGATCGAGGAGGACGCATCCACTGTCCCAAAGCCGCAAACGGCTAAACGTGAACCTGCGGAGGTGCACTGATGAGCGACATTATCCGCCGCGATCCACGCGCCGAGTGGATCGCCCGTAACCGTCTGCACCCGCTGCATGCCGCGATGCAGACGCAACAGACCAGCTGGATGGGGCCCAACGGCATCATCCGCAAGAACCCACATGCGATTGCCGCAGGCTTTGTCGGCCCGGCCGGCATCAAGCGCATCGACCGCAGCGGCGCCCAGCAGGGCACCGGCGCGGGCGGGCGGCGCACGGCAGCAGCCGAGGTCAAGTTGCCACTGCACCAGGTGGCGGCGCCGGCGTTCTACATTGCCGTCGTGCCGGACATGGTCGGCGGCCGCCTGAGCAGCCACGACCGCGACCTGCTTGGCCTGGCCCACAGCCTGGCCGGCAGCGACGGGGCGGTGCTGGCCGTGGTGTTCAACGAGCACAAGGAAAGCAACTTTTCCACAGCCGGTGTCGATCGCCTGCTGGTTATCGAAGGCGAGGCCTTTGAAGGTTATGCACCGGAGCAACTGGTGCAAGGCCTGCGGGCTGTGGATAACCAGTTCGCGCCGCGCCACTGGCTGCTGCCTGACAGCCGCACCGGTGGCGGCGAACTGGGTCGGCGCCTGGGCGCCGCGCTGGGCGAGCGCCCGGCAACGCGGGTATGGCAGGTCAAGGACGGCCAGTGCATCGGCCGCGCCGGTGCCGGCCAGCAAGACCTGCAACGCACTGTGCCGCGCCTGATCCTGGCGGCGGCCGAGTGCGCCGAACCGGTCAGCGAAACCCGTCACGAAGCGCTGCCGGTGGAGTTGTCCACAAGCGTGGCACGCAGCCTGCCGCGCATCGAAGACCTTGGCTCGGTGGCCGTCGACCCGGCCACCATTGCCATGGCCGAAGCGGAGTTCATCGTCTCGGGCGGCAACGGTGTCAAGGACTGGGACCTGTACCACAAGGCCACCGCAGCCCTCGGCGCTACCGAAGGTGCCTCGCGGGTGGCGGTGGACGACGGCTTCATGCCGCGCAACCGCCAGGTGGGGGCTACCGGCACCTGGGTTACCGCGCGTGTCTACGTGGCTGTGGGTATCTCGGGTGCGATCCAGCACCTGCAGGGTATCGGTGCCTGCGACAAGGTGGTGGCGATCAACATGGATCCGGGCTGCGACATGATCAAACGGGCTGACCTGTCGGTGATTGGCGACAGCTCGGCGATTCTCAAGGCGCTGATCGAGGCTGTGGACAACTACCGCAGCGGCGGCCAGCGCGACGCGGCATAAGGGCACGAGCATGAGTACGAAAGTGATCAGCCTGGTTTCCATTGGTGCCCACCCCAGCTCTGGCCGCGCCCGCCGCGCCGAGCAGGATGCCCGTGCCGTGGAGTTGGGTTTGCAGCTGGCTGGGGATAACTTGCAGGTGGTGCATGCGGGCGATCCACAGGAAGAGGCCTTGCGCGCTTACCTGGGCATGGGCCTGGACCACCTCGACGTGCTGGAGCAACCGGCCGGGGCCGATGTGCTGGGCGTGCTGGGCGATTATCTGCGCGACGCCGGGGCCCAACTGGTGCTGACCGGCAGCCAGGCCGAGACTGGCGAGGGATCGGGCATGTTGCCGTTCCTGCTGGCCGAAAAGCTCGGCTGGCCGCTGATTGTCGGGCTGGCTGAGGTGGAGTCGATCGACAACGGCACCGCGCAGGTATTGCAGGCCCTGCCGCGTGGTCAGCGGCGTCGGCTGAAGGTACGTCTGCCATTGCTGGCGACTGTGGATAACGCTGCGCCCAAGCCGCGCCAGAGCGCTTTTGGGCCTGCGCGCCGGGGGGTATTGGCGGCGCGTAACGTGGCCATTGTCGAAGATGAGCTGTTGGCTGAAGCCGAGCTGCAACCGGCCCGTCCAAGGCCCAAGCGTTTGAAGGTGATCAAGGCCAAGAGCGGCGCCGACCGCATGAAGGCCGCGACGGCCAAGGCCAGTGGCGGTGGTGGCAAGGTGCTGAAGGACGTTTCGCCGCAGGAAGGCGCTGAGGCGATCCTCAAGCTGCTGGTGGAAGAGGGCGTATTGCGCTGAGTCCCGTGGGAGCGGCCTGTGTGACGCGATGGGCCGCTTAGCAGCCCTGACAATCCTGAGCCAGACTCGAGATCCTGGGGCCCGCTGCGGCCCCTGCGACACAATTCATAGCCCAGTCCCCTGTGTATAAGTTATTCACTTCCCCCCTCACATGCCTGGATTCCAGCAAACTGGCCGAATGTCAGGTACGCTCCGTTTTGCCCACGGAATCTGTTCGCCAAGGTGTGGATAAATTGTTGGTGCATGGCTGGAAGCCTTATATAACGGCGCTTACACGGTTTAGATCATAAAATGATCAGCTTCCCTTGGCATCGCCTGATGCGGGCATGCTGCTTTTTGCCAGGATTTTCCCACAATCTCTGTGAGCCGGTCTGTGGATAATCTGTTTGATACCGGCTGTAGGCCCCGCCGTTCCTGTCTTCGAGTGCTTTGATCAGAAAACAGCCAATCGGGGCTCACACACGCTTGAACCCTGAGGGCAGGTAAAAATTCAGGATCACCTGAGTCAAAACCTGTGAATAAGTACCAAGAACCTATCATTTCTATCAGTTAGCAGTCCTGTTTCAGGCGAGTAGAATGAGCGATCACTATCGGCTGAGCGTTCATCATGCATGGCATGCTGCAACCCGTTATCCCTACCCACATGGGCGGGATTCCAAGGTCGTATTCAGCATACGGGGCCTATGCTGGTGCAAGAAATATTGCCTTCGCCGGGCAGATGGTCGATCGCCTGACGGGTTGCTATCACCTGGGCAATGGCCGGCGAACCTACAACCCTGTGCTGATGCGCTTTCACTCTGCCGACTCACTCAGCCCTTTCTCGGAGGGTGGGCTGAATGCCTATGCCTACTGCGGTGGCGACCCGATCAACCGGGTCGACCCCAGTGGCGCCGTCCCGGCCATCCGGTCCGCCCGCCCCCAGGTCGACGTGATTAGCCCGGCGATCAGTGGCATAAGCATGTTTTCAAGTTCGGTGACGCTGGGCGGGGCTATCGCGCGAACGGCCAGAAACGTGGTCGCCGACTTGCAAAGACCGCATTCCGGTCCGGAATATACCGCGCCGAGCCTAAGATCCCGGATTGGTAATACTAGCCTTTTCTACACAGGAGTAATGGGGGTTGCAGGCACCGCAATGAGCGGAGTCGAACAAGGGTGGATTGGTAATGTACTGACCAGTCACGGCCGTCGCCTGGGGCTGGGCAACGCAATTGGGAACATCAGCGGTGGCTTGTTCTCCAACGCCGAGGCGGCACAGGCTGTGTGGAGGGGGGTAGGACAGCCCGGAGTGTCGGGGGTAAGGGTAGCCTGGGAGACATTCTATGAAGTCACCGGTGTGCGCATGGTTGTCGAAGGGGCTTCGTACGTGTGGGGCAGAGGCATGGCACTAGGGGCCAGGATCGCTTCGGCAGGTCGAGCAGCTGCGGATGCGTGGCGTCGCTGGGGTACTGAACCCAGTGCGCCGCCTCCGTCTCCGAATCGGGACATAAGGCGACCATAAACCAACTGGCACGGCAATTTGCCGTGCCAGTGGGTGGTACGGGTTACTGCGCCTGCACTTCCTTCAGATACGGCGCAGGCTCTGCTCCCAGGTTGTTCAGTAGCCGCCCGCTGTACCAGTCAATGAAGTTCACCACACCAAACTCGTAAGTCTTCGAATACGGGCCAGGCTGGTACGCCGTGGAGTTGATCCCGCGCTGGTTCTCTTCGGCCAGACGGCGGTCCTGGTCGTTGGTGGCGTCCCATACCTTGCGCATGTTCTCGGGGTTGTAGTCCACACCTTCGACGGCATCCTTGTGCACCAGCCACTTGGTGGTGACCATGGTCTCCTGGGCGCTGATCGGCCACACGGTGAACACGATCATGTGGTCGCCCATGCAGTGGTTCCACGAGTGCGGCAGGTGCAGGATGCGCATCGAGCCAAGGTCCGGGTTCTTGATGCGACCCATCAGCTTCTGGCAGGCCTGCTTGCCGTCCATGGTCATCGACACGGTGCCCTTGAGCAGCGGCATACGCACGATGCGGTTACGCAGGCCGTGGCTCTTGTGCAGGTACGGGATCTTCTCGGCTTCCCAGGCAGCGGCGGAGGCGGCCACATGGTCCTTGAATTCCTGGCTGGCGCGCGGGTCGTTGGTGTCGTCCCACTCCAGCAGGGTTTGCAGCAGTTCCGGGTGCGAACCGTTGCAGTGGTAGCACTCGCGGTTGTTTTCCAGCACCAGTTTCCAGTTGGCCTTTTCCATCAAGGTGGTTTGCACCGCCACCTTGGTGTTCTCCATGTCGTACGGTTCCATGTAATGGTCCAGCGTGGCCAGGAACTCGTCGATGGCAGGCGGGTTTTCCGCCAGGCTGATGAAGATGTAGCCGCCGGCCACCTTCACGTTCACGGGCTTGAGGCCGTACTGGTTCATATCGAAGTCAGCACCCATCTCGGTGCCCGCGAACAGCAGGCGGCCGTCCAGCTCGTAAGTCCACTGGTGATATGGGCACACCAGTTTGGCCACCTTGCCTTTCTCGCTGACGCACAGGCGCGAACCGCGGTGGCGGCAGACGTTGTGGAAGGCATGCACCTTGCCTTCGGCACCGCGCACCACAATGATCGGGTTCTTGCCGATCTGCAGGGTGATGTAGTTGCCCTTGGCCGGGATCTCGCAGGTCATGCCGGCGATCAACCATTCTTTATGGAAGATCTCCTGCATGTCGATCTGGAACAGACGCTCGTCGGTGTAGAAAGGCTGGGGCAGCGAGTAGGTGCGCTCGCGGGTCTGCAACATCTCGGCGGTAGCCTTGCGTGCAGGTTCAAGTGGATCGCCCAGGCTCAGGGTTGCGGTGACGTCCATCGTGTATTCCTCGGGGCCGTATGCGGCCGGCAAAAGGTGGCTAATCGTTGTTGTGGTGCCGCAAGGCTGCTTCAGATAAAACAGCTAGTTCTTTTGCCGTGGAGTGTGCGTCCGAAGACGCCGCGAACCGTATCCATGGGCGACATGGCCGATTTGAATAACGACGCGCCAGCCCTTGTGCCACGGGGCTGGTCGCGATAAGCACGTCGATGTCGCAGGCAGGAATGTGCGTCGTCTTCAGCTTGCGCATTATCGCAGCCATGAAAAGGGCCATAGTCGGCCGCTGGAGATGAACATGTCCGATACCTTCCTCAATCCGGTCACTACCCAGACCTGGGCCAACGGCCGCCACATTGTGCGCTGCGTCAAGGTCATCCAGGAGACCTGGGACGTGCGCACCTTCTGCTTCATGGCCGACCAGCCGATCATGTTCTTCTTCAAGCCAGGGCAGTTCGTCACCCTGGAGCTGGAGATCGAAGGCAAGCCCGTGATGCGGTCCTACACCATCTCCAGTTCGCCGTCAGTGCCCTACAGCTTCTCGATCACCGTCAAGCGCGTGCCGGGCGGCCTGGTCTCCAACTTCCTGCACGACACCATGCACGAAGGCCTCGAGCTGCCGGTGCACGGCCCTGTGGGCCTGTTCAACGCCATCGACTTCCCGTCGGGCAAGGTGCTGTACCTGTCGGGTGGCGTGGGCATTACCCCGGTGATGTCGATGGCGCGCTGGTTCTACGACACCAACGCCAATGTCGACATGGTGTTCGTGCACAGCGCCCGTTCGCCGAAGGACATCATCTATCACCGCGAGCTGGAGCAGATGGCTTCGCGCATCCCCAACTTCAGCCTGCACATCATTTGCGAAAAGCACGGCCTGGGCGAGCCGTGGGCGGGTTACCGCGGTTACCTGAACCAGCGGCTGATGGAACTGATCGCGCCGGACTACATGGAGCGCGTGGTGTTCTGCTGCGGCCCGACGCCGTACATGACAGCGGTCAAGCGCCTGCTCGAAGCGGTCGGTTTCGACATGGCGAATTACCACGAGGAGTCGTTCGGCGCGACGCCGGCGGAAGCCAAGGCCGATGCCGTGGAGCACGCCGAGCAGGCGGCCGATGCACCGGAGCTGGACGTTTCCGACCTCAATCTGGTGGAGTTCATCGGCAGCGAGAAGAGCATCCGCATCGCCCCGGGCGAGACCGTGCATGCGGCGGCAGCCAAGGTTGGCCTGATGATCCCGAAAGCCTGCGGCATGGGCATCTGCGGCACCTGCAAGGTGCTCAAGCTGGGCGGCGAGGTGGAGATGGAGCACAACGGCGGGATTACCGAAGAGGACGAAGCCGAGGGCTACATCCTGTCGTGCTGCAGCGTGCCGAAAGGGGATGTGCGGATCGATTACTGATCCAGTGGCCAGTCTGGATTCTTCGCGGGCACGCCCGCTCCCACAGGGTCATCGCTATCTTCAGGACTGCGGTGAACCGTGTGGGAGCGGGCGTGCCCGCGAATGCTTCTAGGTGCGGAACCGGGCTACCAGGCCATTGAGGTCTACCGCCAGGCGCGACAGCTCGGCACTCGCTGCGCTGGTCTGATGTGCCCCGGTAGCGCTCTGCACCGACAGGTCATTGATGTTCACTAGGTTGCGGTCCACTTCCCGCGCTACCTGGGCCTGCTCTTCCGCCGCACTGGCAATCACCAGGTTGCGTTCGTTGATCTGCGCCACCGCGCCGGCGATGGTGTCCAGTGCCATGCCTGCGCCCCGGGCGATGTTCAGTGTCGACTCCGCACGCTCGGTGCTGGTGCGCATCGATTCTACCGCCTCTTCCGTACCGCCCTGGATGCTGCCGATCATGCGCTCGATTTCGCTGGTCGACTGTTGGGTACGATGGGCCAATGCCCGCACTTCATCGGCGACCACGGCAAAACCACGGCCCGCTTCACCGGCCCGCGCGGCTTCGATGGCTGCGTTGAGTGCCAGCAGGTTGGTCTGGTCGGCCAGGCCACGGATCACGTCGAGCACCTTGCCAATGTCGCGCGACTGTTCTGCCAGGTGGGTAATCAGCTTGGCGGTGGCCTGCACATCACCACTCATGCGCTCGATCGCACCCACGGTTTCCATCACCAGGTCACGACCATCACCGGTGGAGCGGCTGGCTTCACTGGAGGCTTCTGAAGTGCTCACGGCATTGCGCGCCACTTCTTCCACCGCACTGGTCATTTCGGTGACTGCTGTGGCGGCCTGTTCAATCTCATTGTTCTGCTGCTGCAGGCCACGGGCACTTTCGTCGGTGACGGCATTCAACTCTTCTGCCGCCGAGGCCAGCTGGGTGGCGGAGCCGGCGATCTGCTGCAAGGTGTCGCGCAGCTTGTCCTGCATGCGCGCCATGGCGCGCAACAGCCGGGCGGCTTCGTCGGTGCCCTCTGCGCGGATGACGTGGGTCAGGTCGCCGTCGGCGACTTGCTCGGCGCATTTGAGCGCTTCTTCGATCGGCTTGACGATACTGCGGGTCAGCAGGAAAGCACAGGCGAAGGTCAGTACGGTGGCGGCAACCAGCAGGCCGATCACCAGAGCGAAAGCGCCGGCATACTGGTTGGCGGCTTTTTCGTTGGTGGCGCGAGTCTGGTCAGTGTTGATGCGTACCAAGGTGTCCATGACCTTGTTGATCTGCTCGGAGTTGGCCAGCAGGTCGCGGTTGAGCAGGTCACGCAATTCATCCAGGCGGTCGGCCTGGCTCAGTGTGCGCATGCGCGATTCCAACTGGCGGTACTGGTTGAGCAACTGACCGTACTGGTCGAATGCTGCCTGTTCGTCGGCGGCGACGATCATTGGCAGGTAGGCCTGGCGTGCACGGTCGATCTGGCTGTTGCGCTGGTCCAGCAGATCGAGGGTATCGCGTTGGGTTGCCGGCTCGCGGTTGAGCAGCAGGCGGTAGGAAAGCGTGCGCATGCGCAGGTTCAGCGCGGTGAGTTCGTCGAGGATCTTGATGCTGGGCACGCTGACTTGCTCGATGGCAACGCCCGCCTGGCGGATGTTGCCCATCTGCACCAGGGAGAAGATACCAAGGCCGAGCATCAGCAGGCCGATGAGCGCGAAGCCGAGAAGCGCGCGCGGGGCGATATTCATGTTGCGTAGGGACATGGAGAGGAGGATCCAGGCAAGTGGGGAAAGAGCGACAAAACATGACTTGCCGGGCTATCGGTCGTGACTGGCTAGTCTTGAATGCGTTCGGGGAAAATGGTGCAACCGCTGACCTTTTCCTGACCGGCGGTTGATCCAGGTCGGAACAAGGGGTCGATTACCCTGTCAATCTGCGGGTTCGACACCTTATGAATCCGATATTTAATGGCGATAGGGCGCACTTTTCTTTATCGTGTGTGCCCCTCGCAACAACCTGAGATAGACCCATGCTGGAAGCTTCCCTGAATCAAATCGAGCAACTGGTCAGCGACCTGATGCAGAAAAACGCTCAACTCATCGAGCAGAACACCGCCCTTGGCCAGGAACTGGCCCAGGCCAAGGAAGAGAACGAAACCCTGCAGCTGTCGCTGATGGAGCAGGAAGAGAAGAACGGCGCTACCGCAGCACGCATCCAGGCCCTGGTCGAGCGCGCCAGCGCGGGCGTTGTTGGCGCATGAGACTGCAGGAGCAGCCGATCAATGTCGTGTCGATCCTCGGCATCGACTATTCGATCAAGGCGCCCGAAGGCCAGGAAGAAACCCTGGCCCAGGCGGTACGGATGCTCAACAAAGCCCTTAACGAGACCAAGCGTCAGTACCCGACCTTGATCGGTGACAAACTGCTGGTGCTGGCTGCCCTTAACCTGTGCTCCAAGCAGGTTGAACTGCAGAAGGAGCATCAGCAGACCCTTGCGCGAACTCAAGCGCAGATCGACGCCACGGTGGATGCCATCGTGCGGACCATCGCTGAGCAATAAGGCCTTACACCGTCCCCCCGTAGGAGCGGGTTCACCCGCGAATGCGTCAGTGGCTTCAACATCGCATTCGCGGGTAAACCCGCTCCTACAGGCATCAGCAGACCCTTGCGCGAACTCAAGCGCAGATCGACGCCACGGTGGATGCCATCGTGCGGCCATCGCTCAACAATAAGCCCGTACACCGCCCCCCCGTAGGAGCGGGTTCACCCGCGAATGCGTCAGTGGCTTCAACACCGCATTCGCGGGTAAACCCGCTCCTACAGGGTGCATCTGATTGCCTCAGATCACTGGATTAACTGGATACGCAAGTGTATACACTTTCCGCAAAACAATAATGTGCGGGGAGTAGGGGCATGCGTATCTGGCGTAAGAGCATCCAGTTGCAATTGATCACCAGCATGGGCGCTGCCCTGCTGGCGAGCATCCTGGTGGTGGTCATTATCTTCACTGTGGCGCTGAACCGCCTCACCGACCGCTACCTGGTCGACACTGCCCTGCCAGCCAGCATCGAAGCCATCCGCAACGACATCGAGCGCATGCTGGGCCAACCGTTGGTCGCTGCCGCGGACATTGCCGGTAACACCCTGCTGCGCGACTGGCTTGCTGCCGGTGAAGATCCCGCGCAGGCACCCCAATTCATCGAATACCTGGCCGCCGCCAAACAGCGCAACCACGCCTTCACTGCGCTGTTCGCCTCGACCGAAACCGGCCACTACTACAACGAGAACGGCCTGGACCGCACCCTCAGCCGCAGCAACCCCAAGGACAAGTGGTTTTACGGTTACATCGACAGCGGCGCCGAGCGCTTCATCAACATCGACATCGATGGTGCCACCGGCGAACTGGCTCTGTTCATCGACTATCGCGTGGAAAAGGAAGGCAAGCTGGTGGGTGTGGCCGGCATGGGCCTGCGCATGACCGAGTTATCGAAGCTGATCCACGACTTCAGCTTTGGCGAGCACGGCAAGGTGTTCCTGGTGCGCAACGATGGCCTGATCCAGGTGCATCCCGATGCTGCCTTCAGTGGCAAGCGCCAGCTTGCCGAGCAGCTTGGCGCGGACGCAGCCAAAGGCGTCATGACCGGAGGCGAGAGCCTGCGTAGCAGCCGCTTCAGCCGTGACGGTGAGCGCTACCTGGCGCTGGGCCTGCCGCTGCGCGACCTCAACTGGACCCTTGTGGCCGAAGTGCCAGAGTCGGAAATTTACGCGCAAATGCATCAGGCCGTCTGGCTGACCAGCCTGATCGGTGGCGCCGTCGCGTTGGTGTCGCTGCTGTTGGTGGTACTGCTGGCGCGTGGCCTGGTGCGGCCGATCCGCCGCGTTACCGCCGCATTGGTTCAGATTGGCAGTGGAGCGGGTGATCTCAGCCACCGCCTGGACGATTCGCGTCAGGATGAGCTGGGTGACCTGGCCCGTGGTTTCAACCGCTTCCTGGACAGCCAACGCAGCCTGATCGGCGAGGTGTTGAATACCTCCGAGCGGCTGCGGCGGGCCGTGGAGCAGGTAACCCAGGTGGTGGACAACACCGCCGAGCGCTCCGGGCGCCAGCAGGAGATGACCGAAATGGTCGCCACTGCTGTACACGAGATGGGCCTGACCGTGCAGGACATCGCCCGCAATGCCGGCGATGCGGCCCAGGCGTCGCAGTCGGCACGAGACGAGGCGTTGCAGGCCCGCGAGGTGGTGCAACGATCCATTCGTGGCATCGAGGGCATGTCGGGCGACATCGGCAAGGCGGCCGATGCGGTTAGCCAGCTGGCCGACGAAGTCGCCTCGGTCGATGAAGTGCTCGCGGTAATCCGCAGCATTTCCGAGCAAACCAACCTGCTCGCGTTGAACGCTGCCATCGAGGCCGCGCGGGCAGGGGAGATGGGGCGCGGGTTCGCTGTGGTGGCCGATGAAGTACGTACGCTGGCCCGGCGCACACAACTGTCCACCGATGAAGTGCAGCAGATGATCCAGCGCCTGAAGCTAGGTGCAGGTTCGGCGGTGAGTTCAATGCAGGCAGGGCAGCAGGCGACCGGCAGTGGCGTGGAATCGAGCCAGCGCACCGGGGCATCACTGAGCGCGATTACCGACCAGGTAGAGCACATCAGCGACATGAACCATCAGGTGGCCACGGCTACCGAGGAGCAGTCGGCTGTGACCGAGGAAATAAACCGGACGGTGCAGGGGATTTCCGATTTGGCGCGTGAGACGGCGGCGGAGGTGCAAGGGTGCCGCGAGGAGTGCCAGGCGTTGCGTGGGTTGGCTGATGACCTGGCGCGGCAGATGGGTGGGTTCAGGCTCTAGATCGCCGGGGCCGCAAGGCGGCCCCAGCACTCGCTCAGCCACCAATGATCGCGCGGATATCCGCCGCCAGCTCTCGCACCCGCGCTTCTTCGGTATCCCACGAGCACATGAAGCGCGCGCCACCGCTGCCGATAAAGGTATAGAAGCGCCAGCCCTTGCCCCGCAGCGCCTCGATGGCGTGCTCCGGCATCTGCAGGAATACCCCGTTCGCCTCCACCGGGAACATCAGCTCTACCCCCGGCAGGTCACTGACCAACGATGCCAGCAGCTGCGCGCAATGGTTGGCGTGGTTGCCATGGCGTAACCAGGCGCCACCTTCCAGCAGCCCGACCCATGGCGCCGACAAGAAGCGCATTTTCGACGCCAGCTGCCCGGCCTGCTTGCAGCGATAATCGAAGTCTTCGGCCAGTTGACGGTTGAAGAACAGAATTGCCTCGCCCACCGCCATGCCGTTCTTGGTGCCGCCAAAGCACAGCACATCCACACCGGCCTTCCAGGTCAGTTCGGCCGGGCTGCAGCCCAGGAAAGCACAGGCGTTGGTAAAGCGTGCGCCGTCCATGTGCAGGTTCAGGCCCAGCTCCTTGCAGGTGGCGCTGATCGCCTTCAGCTCGTCGGGGCGGTACACCGTGCCGACTTCGGTGGCCTGGGTAATGGTCACCACGCGCGGCTTGGGGTAGTGGATATCCTGGCGTTTGAGCGCCACTTCACGAATAGACTGTGGCGTCAGCTTGCCGTTGACGCTGGCCGCTGTCAGCAGCTTGGAGCCGTTGGAGAAAAACTCCGGCGCACCGCATTCGTCGGTTTCGACGTGGGCGGTCTCGGAGCAGATCACGCTGTGGTAGCTCTGGCACAGCGACGCCAGGGCCAGGGAGTTGGCCGCGGTACCGTTGAAAGCGAAGAACACTTCGCAGTCGGTTTCGAACAGATTGCGGAAGTACTCCGATGCACGCTCGGTCCACTGGTCGTCGCCGTAGGCGCGGTCGTGGCCGCGGTTGGCTTTTTCCATCGCCGCCCAGGCTTCGGGGCAGATGCCGGAATAGTTGTCGCTGGCGAATTGTTGGCTCTTGTCTGTCATGGCACGGTCCTGTGAACGACGCAGATCAGCACTCTAAACCATCGATTCAGCACTTGCCTATACAACCCGTGCAGCGATTTCTGTTCATTACTGTGCCGGCCTCTTCGCGGGCGCGCCCGCTCCCACAATGGTCCTGCAAACGCCAATCACTGTGGGAGCGGGCGCGCCCGCGAAGGGGCCCGCATGGGCGGCACAAAGAGAATGTCGTAAACGCGCCATTGCAAGGCGTGCGCAGGCATCTGACCCGACCCCACCAGTCATAACATCGCCACAAAGGGCCACAGTGCCCCACGACAAAAAACGATCGCTGCCGGGAGATACACAATGTTCAGCAAGCAAGACCAGATCCAGGGTTACGACGATGCACTGCTGGCGGCGATGAATGCCGAAGAACAGCGCCAGGAAGATCACATCGAGCTGATCGCCTCGGAGAACTACACCAGCAAGCGCGTCATGCAGGCCCAAGGCAGCGGCCTGACCAACAAGTACGCCGAAGGCTACCCTGGCAAGCGTTACTACGGTGGCTGCGAGCACGTAGACAAGGTAGAAGCCCTGGCCATCGAGCGCGCCAAGCAGCTGTTCGGTGCCGACTACGCAAACGTCCAGCCGCACTCCGGCTCGTCGGCCAACGGCGCGGTCTACCTGGCCCTGCTGCAAGCCGGTGACACCATCCTGGGCATGAGCCTGGCCCACGGCGGTCACCTGACCCACGGCGCCAAGGTGTCGTCCTCGGGCAAACTGTACAACGCAGTCCAGTACGGCATCGACACCAACACCGGCCTGATCGACTACGACGAAGTCGAGCGCCTGGCGGTCGAGCACAAACCGAAAATGATCGTTGCCGGTTTCTCGGCCTACTCCAAGACCCTCGACTTCCCACGCTTCCGCGCCATCGCCGACAAGGTGGGCGCACTGCTGTTCGTCGACATGGCCCACGTTGCCGGCCTGGTTGCCGCTGGCCTGTACCCGAACCCGATCCCGTTCGCCGACGTGGTCACCACCACTACCCACAAGACCCTGCGCGGTCCGCGTGGCGGCCTGATCCTGGCCAAGTCGAACGAAGAGATCGAGAAAAAGCTGAACGCCGCTGTATTCCCGGGTGCCCAGGGTGGCCCGCTGATGCACGTGATCGCTGCCAAGGCGGTGTGCTTCAAGGAAGCGCTGGAGCCTGGATTCAAGGCCTACCAGCAGCAAGTGATCGAAAACGCCCAGGCCATGGCCCAGGTGTTCATCGACCGTGGCTACGATGTGGTTTCCGGTGGCACCGACAACCACCTGTTCCTGGTCAGCCTGATCCGTCAGGGCCTGACTGGCAAAGACGCCGACGCCGCCCTGGGTCGTGCGCATATCACCGTCAACAAGAACGCCGTGCCGAACGACCCGCAGTCGCCGTTCGTCACTTCGGGCCTGCGTATCGGCACCCCGGCCGTCACCACCCGCGGCTTCAAGGTCGCCCAGTGTGTGGCATTGGCTGGCTGGATTTGCGACATCCTCGACAACCTCGGTGACGCAGACGTCGAAGCCGATGTGGCGAAGAACGTCGCGGCCCTGTGCGCAGATTTCCCTGTCTACCGCTGAGTGGAGTCACACACCATGCAACGTTACTCGGGCTTCGGCCTTTTCAAGCACTCCCTCAGCCACCACGAAAACTGGCAGCGCATGTGGCGCACGCCAACCCCTAAAAAGGTTTACGACGTGGTCATTGTCGGTGGTGGCGGCCATGGCCTGGCCACGGCCTACTACCTGGCCAAAGAGCACGGCATCACCAACGTCGCCGTGATCGAGAAGGGCTACCTGGGCGGCGGCAACACCGCCCGTAACACCACCATCGTGCGTTCCAACTACCTGTGGGACGAGTCGGCGCACCTGTACGAGCACGCCATGAAGCTGTGGGAGGGCCTGTCCCAGGACCTCAACTACAACGTGATGTTCTCCCAGCGCGGCGTTTACAACCTGTGCCACACCCTGCAGGACATGCGTGACTCCGAGCGTCGGGTCAGCGCCAACCGCCTCAACGGCGTGGATGGCGAGCTGCTGAACACTGCCCAGGTTGCGGCCGAAATCCCCTACCTGGACTGCTCGAAGAACACCCGCTACCCGATCCTCGGCGCCACCGTACAGCGCCGTGGCGGCGTTGCCCGTCACGATGCCGTGGCCTGGGGCTTCGCCCGCGCTGCCGACGCCCTGGGCGTCGACCTGATCCAGCAAACCGAAGTGATCGGCTTCCGCAAGGAAAACGGCGCGGTCATCGGTGTGGAAACCAACAAAGGCTTCATCGGCGCCAAGCGCGTCGGCGTGGTCACCGCCGGTAACTCCGGGCACATGGCCAAGCTGGCCGGCTTCCGCCTGCCGCTGGAATCGCACCCGCTGCAAGCGCTGGTATCCGAGCCGATCAAGCCGATCATCGACAGCGTGATCATGTCCAACGCCGTACACGGCTACATCAGCCAGTCCGACAAAGGCGACCTGGTGATCGGTGCCGGTATCGACGGCTGGGTCGGCTACGGCCAGCGCGGTTCGTACCCGGTGATCGAGCACACCCTGCAGGCCATCGTCGAGATGTTCCCCAACCTGTCGCGTGTTCGCATGAACCGCCAGTGGGGCGGCATCGTAGACACCTCGCCGGACGCCTGCCCGATCATCACCAAAACCCCGGTCAAGAACATGTTCTTCAACTGCGGTTGGGGTACTGGTGGCTTCAAGGCGACCCCGGGTTCGGGCAACGTCTTCGCCGCGAGCCTGGCCAAGGGCGAAATGCACCCACTGGCCGCGCCGTTCTCCATGGACCGTTTCTACAACGGCGCACTGATCGACGAACACGGCGCCGCCGCCGTCGCCCACTAACCGGAGACACCGTCATGTTGCATATTTTCTGTCCCCACTGCGGCGAGCTGCGCTCCGAAGAAGAGTTCCACGCCTCTGGCCAGGCGCACATCGCCCGCCCGCTGGACCCTAACGCCTGCTCCGACGAGGAGTGGGGTACCTACATGTTCTACCGTGACAACCCGCGCGGTATTCACCATGAACTGTGGGACCACGTTGCCGGCTGCCGCCAGTACTTCAACGTCACCCGTGACACCGTGACCTACGAAATTCTGGAAACCTACAAGATTGGCGAGAAGCCGCAAGTGACCGCCAGCGGCAAAGCCACCAGCGCCGCGTCGACCGTCAAAGGCCAAGGGGAAAAAGTATGAGCCAGACCTATCGCCTCGCCAGCGGCGGCCGTATCGACCGCAGCAAGGTCCTGAACTTCACCTTCAACGGCAAGACCTACCAGGGTTATGCCGGTGACAGCCTGGCCGCCGCGTTGCTGGCCAACGGCGTCGACATTGTCGGCCGTAGCTTCAAGTACTCGCGCCCGCGCGGCATCATCGCCGCCGGTACCGAAGAGCCGAACGCCATCCTGCAGATCGGCTCCAGCGAAGCTACCCAGATCCCCAACGTGCGCGCCACCCAACAGGCACTGTACGCGGGCCTTGTCGCCACCAGCACCAACGGTTGGCCGAACGTCAACAACGACGTCATGGGCATCCTCGGCAAGGTTGGCGGCAGCATGATGCCGCCGGGCTTCTACTACAAAACCTTCATGTACCCCAAATCGTTCTGGATGACTTACGAGAAGTACATCCGTAAAGCCGCCGGCCTGGGCCGTGCGCCGCTGCAGAACGATCCTGACAGCTACGACTACATGAACCGGCACTGCGACGTGCTGATCGTCGGCGCCGGCCCTGCTGGCCTGGCTGCCGCACTGGCCGCTGCGCGTAGCGGTGCCCGCGTGATCCTGGCTGACGAGCAGGAAGAGTTCGGCGGCAGCCTGCTCGACACCCGCGAAACCCTCGACGGCAAGCCTGCTGCCGACTGGGTCAACGCCGTGGTCAAAGAGCTGGAAGGCCTGCCGGAAGTGACCCTGCTGCCACGTGCCACGGTCAACGGCTACCACGACCATAACTTCCTGACCATTCACGAGCGCCTCACCGACCACCTCGGCGACCGCGCCCCGATTGGCCAGGTTCGCCACCGCGTGCACCGCGTTCGCGCCAAGCGCGTGGTACTGGCTGCCGGCGCCCACGAGCGCCCGCTGGTGTACGGCAACAACGACGTGCCGGGCAACATGCTGGCCGGTGCTGTTTCCACCTATGTTCGCCGCTATGGCGTGGCGCCGGGCCGCAAGCTGGTACTGTCGACCAACAACGACCACGCCTATCGCGCCGCGCTGGACTGGCACGACGCAGGCCTGCAAGTGGTCGCCATCGCCGACGCCCGCCACAACCCACGTGGCTCGCTGGTTGAAGAAGCGCGTGCCAAAGGCATTCGCATCCTCACCTCCAGCGCCGTGGTCGAGGCCAAAGGCAGCAAGCACGTCACCGGCGCCCGTGTGGCGGCGATCGATGTGCAGGCGCACAAAGTCACCAGCCCAGGCGAAGTCCTCGAGTGCGACCTGATCGCGTCCTCGGGCGGTTACAGCCCGATCGTGCACCTGGCTTCGCACTTGGGCGGTCGCCCGGTATGGCGTGACGATATCCTTGGCTTCGTGCCGGGCGATGCGCCGCAGAAGCGTGAGTGCGTCGGTGGTATCAACGGCGTGTATGCCTTGGGCGATGTGATTGCCGATGGCTTCGAAGGCGGCGTCCGCGCAGCCACCGAGGCCGGTTTCAAGGCCACTGTCGGCACCCTGCCAAAAACCGTTGCGCGCAAGGAAGAGGCCACTGTGGCACTGTTCCTGGTGCCACACGACAAAGGCACCAAGGGGCCGAAGCAGTTCGTCGACCAGCAGAACGACGTGACCGCCGCCGGCATCGAGCTGGCCACCCGTGAAGGCTTCGAGTCGGTCGAGCACGTCAAGCGCTACACCGCGCTGGGCTTCGGTACCGACCAGGGCAAATTGGGCAACATCAACGGCCTGGCCATCGCCGCCCGTTCGATCGGCATCACCATCCCGGAAATGGGCACCACCATGTTCCGCCCCAACTACACGCCGGTCACTTTCGGCGCGGTAGCGGGCCGTCACTGTGGTCACCTGTTCGAGCCCGTGCGCTTCACTGCCCTGCATGCCTGGCACGTGAAGAACGGCGCCGAGTTCGAAGACGTCGGCCAGTGGAAGCGCCCGTGGTACTTCCCGAAAGCCGGTGAAGACATCCATGCTGCCGTGACTCGCGAATGCAAGGCCGTGCGCGACAGCGTGGGCCTGCTGGACGCCTCGACCCTGGGCAAGATCGACATCCAGGGCCCGGACGCGCGCGAATTCCTCAACCGCATCTACACCAACGCCTGGACCAAGCTCGACGTGGGCAAGGCCCGCTACGGCCTGATGTGCAAGGAAGACGGCATGGTCTTCGACGACGGCGTAACCGCCTGCGTCGGCGACAACCACTTCATCATGACCACCACCACCGGCGGCGCTGCCCGCGTGCTGCAGTGGATGGAGCTGTATCACCAGACCGAATGGCCAGAGCTGAAGGTGTACTTCACTTCGGTCACCGACCACTGGGCCACCATGACCCTGTCCGGCCCTAACAGCCGCAAGCTGCTGAGCGAGCTGACCGACATCGACATGGACAAGGAAGCCTTCCCGTTCATGACCTGGAAGGAAGGCAACGTCGGTGGCGTGCCGGCCCGCGTGTTCCGTATCTCGTTCACCGGCGAGCTGTCATACGAAGTGAACGTGCAGGCCAACTACGCGATGGGCGTGCTGGAACAGATCATCGAGGCCGGCAAGAAGTACAACCTGACCCCGTACGGCACCGAGACCATGCACGTACTGCGTGCAGAAAAGGGCTTCATCATCGTTGGCCAGGACACCGATGGTTCGATGAACCCGGACGACCTGAACATGAGCTGGTGCGTTGGCCGCAACAAGCCGTTCTCGTGGATCGGCCTGCGTGGCATGAACCGCGAAGACTGCGTACGTGAGAACCGCAAGCAGTTGGTGGGCCTGAAGCCGGTCGACCCGACCAAGTGGCTGCCGGAAGGCGCCCAGTTGGTGTTCGACCCGAAACAGCCGATCCCGATGGACATGGTCGGCCACGTCACCTCCAGCTACGCGTCCAACTCCCTGGGCTACTCGTTCGCCATGGGTGTGGTCAAAGGCGGCCTCAAGCGCATGGGCGAGCGTGTCTACTCGCCGCAGGCAGATGGCAGCGTGATCGAGGCGGAAATCGTGTCTTCGGTGTTCTTCGATCCGAAGGGTGAGCGGCAGAACGTCTAAGGCCCCCGGTCCAACCGGTGCCAGGCGTGGAATGAGGTCTCTGTGGGAGCGGGCGTGCCCGCGAAGAGGGCGGTGAATTCAACATCGCATTCGCGGGCATGCCCGCTCCCACAGGATGGCCGTCTCCCGCAGGCATCGTGGTCGAATCCAGAATTCAAGGCAGGTAAGAAATGAGCGCTATCAACGTCTTCCAGCAAAACCCCGGCGCCGAGGCCAAAGCCCAGTCGCCACTGCACCATGCCGACCTGGCCAGCCTGGTAGGCAAAGGCCGCAAGAACGCAGGCGTGACCCTGCGTGAACGCAAGTTCCTCGGCCACCTCACCCTGCGCGGTGATGGCCACAACCCGGAATTCGCCGCCGGCGTGCACAAGGCCCTTGGCCTGGAGCTGCCCGTGGCGCTGACCGTGGTCGCCAACAAGGACATGTCGCTGCAATGGGTCGGCCCAGATGAGTGGCTGCTGATCGTGCCCGGCGGCCAGGAGCTGGCAGCGGAGCAAAAGCTGCGTGCGGCCCTTGAAGGCCAGCACATTCAGGTCGTCAATGTCAGTGGCGGGCAAAGCCTGCTGGAACTGCGCGGCCCGAACGTGCGCGACGTGCTGATGAAGTCCACCAGCTATGATGTTCACCCGAACAACTTCCCGGTGGGCAAGGCCGTGGGCACCGTGTTCGCCAAGTCGCAACTGGTGATCCGCCGCACTGCAGAAGACACCTGGGAGCTGGTGATTCGCCGCAGCTTCGCCGACTACTGGTGGCTGTGGCTGCAGGACGCTTCTGCCGAATACGGCCTGAGCATCGAAGCCTAAGGAGCAAGAACATGAGTCGGGCACCGGATACCTGGATTCTCACCGCCGACTGCCCGAGCATGCTCGGCACCGTCGACGTGGTGACGCGTTACCTCTTCGAGCAGCGCTGCTACGTGACGGAGCACCACTCCTTCGATGACCGGCAGTCGGGACGCTTCTTCATTCGCGTCGAGTTCCGCCAGCCGGACGATTTCGACGAGGCAGGCTTCCGGGCCGGCCTCGCCGAGCGCAGCGAAGCGTTCGGCATGGCTTTCGAGCTGACCGCACCCAACCACCGCCCCAAGGTGGTGATCATGGTGTCCAAGGCTGACCATTGCCTGAATGACCTGCTGTATCGCCAGCGTATTGGCCAACTGGGCATGGATGTGGTCGCGGTGGTGTCCAACCACCCTGATCTCGAACCGCTGGCGCAGTGGCACAAGATCCCTTACTACCACTTCGCCCTCGACCCCAAGGACAAGCCGGGGCAAGAGCGCAAGGTGCTGCAGGTGATCGAGGAGACCGGTGCCGAGCTGGTTATCCTCGCCCGCTATATGCAGGTGCTGTCGCCTGAGCTTTGCCGCCGTCTGGATGGTTGGGCGATCAATATTCACCACTCGCTGTTGCCGGGTTTCAAAGGCGCCAAGCCTTATCACCAGGCGTACAACAAGGGCGTGAAAATGGTTGGTGCCACGGCGCACTACATCAACAACGACCTGGACGAAGGGCCGATCATTGCCCAAGGCGTCGAGGTGGTGGATCACAGTCACTATCCCGAAGACCTGATTGCCAAAGGGCGGGATATCGAATGCCTGACCCTGGCGCGGGCGGTGGGTTATCACATCGAGCGGCGAGTGTTCCTGAACGCCAACCGGACTGTCGTTCTGTAATAACCGGTACCGGCCTCTTCGCGGCTAAAGCCGCTCCTACAGGTACAGCACAGCCCTCGGGTTGATGCGGTCCCCCGTAGGAGCGGCTTTAGCCGCGAAGAGGCCCGCACAGGCCGCCCCTCCGTTTGCCCATATTCCCCAACGACACCCCTGCCGCTAAAAGGCATCTCCCTGTCGCTTCCAGTCAGTGCGTCCGGCGCCATCCGGCCCACAATTCCCTGCATTCCAGTAGTACATGCCGCCCACGGATGGCGGTGCTTCAACCAACGCTGCATAAATAATAATCAAGCGAGGTACAAGCAATGTCTGGCAATCGTGGAGTGGTATATCTCGGCGCCGGCAAGGTCGAAGTGCAACACATCGACTACCCGAAAATGCAGGACCCGCGCGGCAAGAAAATCGAACACGGCGTCATCCTGAAGGTGGTCTCCACCAACATCTGCGGTTCTGACCAGCACATGGTCCGTGGCCGCACCACTGCCCAGGTCGGCCTGGTCCTGGGCCACGAAATCACCGGTGAAATCGTCGAGAAGGGCCGCGACGTCGAGCGCATGCAGATCGGCGACCTGGTATCAGTCCCGTTCAACGTCGCCTGCGGCCGCTGCCGCTCCTGCAAAGAGATGCACACCGGTGTCTGCCTCACTGTAAACCCGGCCCGTGCCGGCGGTGCCTACGGCTACGTCGACATGGGCGACTGGACCGGCGGCCAGGCCGAATACGTGCTGGTGCCCTACGCCGACTTCAACCTGCTGAAGCTGCCTGAGCGCGACAAGGCCATGGAAAAGATCCGTGACCTGACCTGCCTGTCCGACATCCTGCCCACCGGCTACCACGGTGCCGTGACTGCTGGCGTTGGCCCAGGCAGCACTGTCTACGTTGCTGGTGCCGGCCCGGTCGGCCTGGCCGCCGCGGCCTCGGCGCGCCTGCTGGGCGCCGCCTGCGTGATCGTCGGTGACCTCAACCCGGCCCGTCTAGCCCATGCCAAGTCGCAAGGCTTCGAAGTGGTCGACCTGTCCAAGGACACCCCGCTGCACGAGCAGATCGTCGACATCCTCGGCGAGCCGGAAGTGGACTGCGCTGTCGACGCCGTCGGCTTCGAGGCCCGTGGCCATGGCCACGAAGGTGCCAAGCACGAGGCCCCGGCCACCGTGCTGAATTCGCTGATGCAAGTGACCCGCGTGGCCGGCAACATCGGTATCCCGGGCCTGTACGTAACCGAAGACCCAGGCGCGGTGGATGCCGCTGCCAAGATCGGCGCGCTGAGCATCCGCTTTGGCCTGGGCTGGGCCAAGTCGCACAGCTTCCACACCGGCCAGACCCCGACCATGAAATACAACCGCCAGTTGATGCAGGCGATCATGTGGGACCGCATCAACATTGCTGAGGTTGTAGGTGTGCAGGTGATCAACCTGGATCAGGCGCCGGAAGGGTATGGCGAGTTTGATGCGGGTGTGCCTAAGAAGTTTGTGATCGACCCGCACAAGATGTGGGGTGCTGCGTAAAAAGCAGTTGTCTGACAAGAGCCCCTCAATTTGAGGGGCTTTTTTATATATAACTGATCAAAGTCCGCACTGGCGCACTGTAGATGCAGCCTTGCGCTGCGAAAGGGCCGCTGCCTTAAGTGTTGCACGCTCTCATTGATAATGGCTTGACATGAGTTTGCTAGTCGTACTTATCTGTTCGTTTGCTGTTGAACCAAAAGTGGCTTGGCGTGGATGCGGTGCTTCGAATGTTTCTATTTTGTTGCGCACCCTGCGAAGGCTTCCAGTATTCTACATCTTTTGCAATTTTATCTAATTCGATTGAATGCTCTTTTATTAGATCTTTCGATTGCTTCAAATAGGGGATTTGGTCATTACTGATATCTTCGAGGGTTTTTTCATGCTTGGCGGCATAGGCCTTATCTTTTCCTGATAGTGTTTGGCTGGGTTTTGAAGGCATTTTATTGATTAAATTTCTATTCCTATATAATCTATAAATATCAAGATTTCCTTCTTCGTCAAATGGGTCGAGTAGTCCCATCTCTTTGCGCTCGTTGTTGAAGTCGGTGGCAGACTTATTGTAATTATTGATACGTTCAATTTTTTTGGCTTTTCGTCCAAAAAGATTTTTAAATGACTTAGATAGATTGAATGCCTTGTGCCCAGATGGATCGATATTGTTGATAGGGTCGTTCAAACAATATGCATAAGGATTCAATCCTCCGACCTCAAAGGGGCTAAGTGTGTCAGGGCTAGTAAATCGCCGTAGTCTTGGGTTGTATGTTCGATAGCCATTGCCCAATACATATCCTTGGAGAACCCTATCGAAGCGCTGTCCGCTGAATGCGAGTAATGTTGACAGGCTGTCGCTTTCAATATAGCCATAGGGTGAATATTTCATCGAGCCATGGCCTATGCCGAGTACGGAGTTAGCTCGATCTACCGACATTATTTTGGCTGTCTGTGCTTGATCTAATTGCGCCAGTTTTATGTTTTGTTCTGCTACTATCCGACCACTGTAATTTGTAGATATGAAGCTTGCTAAGTTACGATTTTTATAAAAGAATGTGATCCCGTCCTCCGTTATTCTTGGCTGCTCATTTGTACATGACGCCGCCGGCGCTATTGTCTCGTTACTCACGTTGCTCGTCATTTTCTGATGCCTCTGAGACGATTTGAGATTCTCAATCTGCGCTAATGTGCATAGGGTCACAACTGGCAAATTTGTCAGGTGACAGGCAGTTCGGAACAAACCCTGTAACAATCAGTCAAAGCAATCGTTTACTTGGCCATCCCGGCCAACGAGGTCCCTTCCGATGAAAGCAATTACCCTGGCAACCCTGATGACCCTGGCTGCAAGCCCGGTGTTCGCCTTCAACCTCAGCGACGCCGCCAACGCCGTGTCCGCCATGCAGAACCAGCAACAGCAGGGCCAGGTACAGGCACCCGAAGCGCAGGCCAATCTGCTCAACACCCTGGGCAGCCAGCTGAACATCACCCCCGAACAGGCGGTAGGCGGAGCAGGAGCCATGCTGGGGCTGGCGCGCAACAACCTTAGCAGCGATGACTATGGGCAACTGACCAAGGCGGTGCCGGGCCTGGACCTGCTGGCCGGTGCAAATGCGCTGGGCGGGTTGAGTGGTTTGGGGGATTTGCTCGGCAAGAACAGCGAGAGCCAGTCAGCGCTGAGCAACGCACTGGGCAACAACGTGGAAAACCGTAGCGACCTGGACAATGCGTTCAAGGCGCTGGGGATGGATACCGGGATGATCGGGCAGTTTGCGCCACTGATTCTGCAGTATCTGGGGCAGCAGGGCATTGCCGGGTCGTTGTTGCAGAATCTGGGGAGTTTGTGGACTACCCCAGCGCCATTGGCCCAGCCTTCGGTCTGAGGATTCTAGCGACAGCCCTCAAGCCATGGGCTGAGTGCTGTAGGGGCGGCTTGCGTCGCGAAAGGGCTGCCCCCACAAAAGCGAAATTGCATCAGGTCAGACAGCTTCGGAGAAATCCACCAGGCGGACGGGGCGGCGGAAGCCCGCTGTCAGAACTGCCAGGTACGCAAGGCCCAAGGCAAACCAGCACAGGCCAATCACCAGCGTCAGCGCCGACAGGCTGGTCCACAGCCACAAGGTCAACCCCAGCCCTACCAGCGGCACCAGACCATAGCTCAGCAGGCCTTTGAAGTTGCGCTGCGAGGCATCATCCATCAGGTGCGTTTTCACCACCGCCAGGTTCACCGCCGAAAACGCCACCAGCGCACCAAAGCTGATCAGCGAGGCGAGGGTAGAAAGGTCGATCACCAGCGCCAGCAGCGAGAACGCCGACACCAGCGCAATGGCGAACACCGGCGTACCAAAGCGCGGCGACAGGTAACCAAAGCTGCGCCGTGGCAGCACGTTGTCACGCCCCATGGTGAACAGGATGCGCGACACCGCGGCCTGCGAGGCCAGCGCCGAACCCAGGCTGCCCGCCACATAAGCAGCGGTGAAGAAGTTGGTGAGAAACTGCCCGCCAGCCTTGAACATCACTTCGTTGGCCGCTGCATCGGCATTGGCGAAGCTGCTGCCTGGCAGCACCAACTGGCTGACGTAAGCCAGCACGGTGAACAGCAACCCGGCGAACAGGGTGGTGAGGATGATCGCCCGTGGCACGTCGCGGCGTGCGTCGCGGCATTCTTCGGCCAGGGTCGATACGGCGTCGAAGCCCAGGAACGACAAGCACAACACCGCTGCGCCAGCCATCAGGTGGCCAAAGCCAGGTTTGCTGCCATCGCCGATTAGCGGCGACAGCAGGTCGAGCGGCTGGCCAGCCAATGTCTGGCAGGACAGCGCGACAAACACGCCAATGAACACGATCTGCGCGCCGACGATCAGGTTGCTGGTCTTGGCCACCGAGTTGATACCGACCACGTTCAGCACTGTCACCAAAGCGATGCATGCGAGCACGAAGGCCCAGGCAGGCACTGCGGGGAACGCAATGTTGAGAAACAGGCCGATCAGCAGGTAGTTGATCATCGGCAGGAACAGGTAATCCAGCAACAGCGACCAGCCGGCCAGGAAGCCGACATTGGGGCCGAAGGCCATGTTGGTGTAGGAATAGGCCGAGCCCGCGACCGGGAAGCGCTTGACCATGAAGCTGTAGGACGCGGCGGTGAACAGCATGGCCACCAGGGTGACCAGGTAGGCGCCGGCGGTGCGGCCACCGGTAAGTTCGGTGACGATGCCGTAGGTGGTGAAAATGGTCAGCGGGACCATGTACACCAGGCCGAAGAACACCAGGGCGGGGAGGCCGAGAACACGGCGAAGCTGGGCGGGGTTAGAGCTGGGTGGGTTGGCCATTGATCGATCCAGGCATTTTTGTAGTTGTGCTGTGGTCGATTTTTATCCACTTAGGTGGGGGAAGACAAAAAAGTAATCCTTATGCTGATTATTAGCCTGGGTTTTGATCGGATTCTGGCTATGGCAGGTCCGGCCTCTTCGCGGGTGAACCCGCTCCTACAAGGGGCAGCGCATGCCTGAATGTAGCGGTTGTAGGAGCGGGTTCACCCGCGAATGGGCCAGTTCAGGCGGCAGAGGTGTTAGCCCATCTCCGCCCGCAGCTGCTCGATCCGCTGGTCCTTCGCCACCCACAGCTGGTTCACCCAAGCTTGCACCGCCTGACGAAACTCGGGATCATTCTCGTAATCCCCCGCCCACAACGCCGGGTCCAGCTCCCGCACCTGAATGTCGATAATCACCCGGCTAATGCTGCCATTGAGCAGGTCCCAGAACCCCGGCGCCTTATTACCGGGGTACACGATGGTCACATCCAGCAGGGCATCCAGCTGTTCGCCCAATGCCGCGAGCACAAACGCTACACCACCCGCCTTGGGCTTGAGCAGGTAGCGATACGGCGACTGCTGCTCCTGGCGCTTGGCTTCGGTAAACCGGGTGCCCTCCAGGTAATTGACCACGGTCACCGGCTGGCGCTTGAACAGCTCGCAGGCCGCCTTGGTGATTTCCAGGTCCTTGCCCTTGAGCTCCGGGTGCTTTTCCAGAAACGCCTTGCTGTAGCGCTTCATGAACGGGTAATCCAGCCCCCACCAGGCCAGGCCCAGCAACGGTACCCAGATCAGTTCCTTTTTCAGGAAGAACTTGAAGAACGGTGTACGGCGGTTGAGGCTTTCGATCAACGCCGGGATGTCGACCCAGGTCTGGTGGTTGCTCACGGCCAGGTACGAGGTGTCCTTGCGCAGGTTTTCCACACCGCGGATGTCCCACTGGGTAGGGATGCACAGGGCGAAGATGGCTTTGTCGATTTCCGACCAGGTTTCGGCCACCCACATCACCGCCCAGGACGCGTAGTCACGGCCACGGCCCGGCAACACCAGCTTGAGCAGGGCGAAGACCAGCAGCGGGCAGATCAATACCACAGTATTGAGCAGCAGCAGGGTGGTAGTGAGAATGCCGGTCAGCAGGCGACGCATAAAAAGACTCTTGTTGTGGGAGATAAACGGTTGGCAATGATAAGCAGGGCGGTCGTCTACGCCAAATGTCCAATGCCCGGCGGCGGGAACAAATGTTTCACGTTATGTTGTTTAGTCTTGTGAAAGCGAACCTATCTTGCCAGTGCAGTCTAAGCACTGACCCTTTTCAAGGAAGCCTGCCTGTGAAACCACTGCTAGCCCTGTTGTCGTTGTTGGCGCTGCCGGTAATGGCCGCCGAGCCCACCCTCTACGGCCGTTACGAGAACATCGCCCTGCCCGAGCTGGGCGAAACCCTGAAAGCCAAGATGGACACCGGCGCCTTCACCGCGTCGCTGTCGGCCAAGGATATCGAGCGGTTCACCCGCGATGGCGACGAGTGGGTGCGCTTCCGCCTGGCGACCAAGGACTCGGACGGCAAGGTGTACGAGCACAAGGTCTCGCGCATCAGCAAGATCAAGGGCCGTGCCGATGAAGAGGACGAAGGGGATGCGCCAGAGGTCTCCAAGCGCCCGGTGGTCGACCTGGAGTTGTGCCTGGGGGATGTGAAGCGCACCGTCGAGGTGAATCTGGTGGACCGCAGCAACTTCAACTACCCGCTGCTGGTGGGTTCCAAGGCGCTGCGCGAGTTCAAGGCGGCGGTCAACCCGGCGAAGAAGTTCACTGCTGGCAAGCCAGGCTGTTGATTTGAAGCGGGCGCAATACAATGTAGCGAACACACATGATGTGGTGTCAGGCACCGGTTTCGCCGGTGTTCGCGGGCAAGCCCGCTCCTACACTGAGATGTGCCAACCTTCAAAACCGCAAGGCCGGACGCCATGCCCCATATCCTCATCGTCGAAGACGAAGCCGCCATCGCCGACACCCTGGTCTACGCCTTGCAGGCCGATGGTCACAGCACCGAGTGGGTAACCCTGGGCAGTGCCGCCCTCGACCAGCAGCGCCAGCGCCCGGCCGACCTGGTCATTCTCGACATCGGCCTGCCCGACATCAGCGGCTTCGAAACCTGTCGCCAGCTGCGCCGGTTCACCGAGGTGCCAGTGATGTTTCTCAGCGCCCGGGACGGTGAAATCGACCGCGTAGTAGGCCTGGAAATCGGCGCCGACGACTACGTGGTAAAACCTTTCAGTCCTCGTGAAGTGGCAGCGCGCGTTCGGGCGATCCTCAAACGCATGGCCCCGAGGGCCGAGGCTGTCGGCGGAACCTCCTTGTTCCAGCTCGACACCCTGCGCATGCAGATCACCTACCGCAGCCAGCCGCTCACGCTGACCCGGCATGAGTTCCGCCTGCTGCAATGCCTGCTCGAACAACCGCAGCGGGTGTTCAGCCGCGAACAGCTGCTCGACGCTTTGGGCGTTGCCTCCGACGTGGGCTATGAGCGCACCATCGACAGCCATATCAAGAGCCTGCGCGCCAAACTGCGCCAGGTAGCGGGTGATGCCGAGCCGATCCAGACCCATCGCGGCCTCGGTTACAGCTATAGCCCGGAGCACGCCTGATGCGCTTGGGTATTCGCATCTTCCTGGTGTACTTCCTGTTCGTCGGTTTGGCCGGTTACTTCTTGCTCAATACCGTACGCGAACAGATTCGCCCGGTAGTGCGCCAATCCTCCGAAGAAACATTGGTAGACACTGCCAATCTGCTGGCAGAAATCCTGCGGGATGACGTCAAGGCCGGCACCCTGAACCAGGGCCGCCTGCCCGAGGTGCTCGAGGCCTACGGCTCGCGCAGCCCGGGCGCACAGATCTGGGGGCTGGCCAAGAACCAGGTCAGCCACCGCATCTACGTCACTGACGCCAAGGGCATCGTGTTGCTGGACTCCAGCGGCGAGGCCCTGGGCAAGGATTACTCGCAGTGGAATGACGTGCTGCTGACCCTGCGTGGCCAGTATGGCGCCCGCTCCACCCGCAGCGACCCCAACGACGAAAGCACCTCGGTGATGCACGTTGGCGCGCCGATCATCGACAACGGCAAGATCATCGGCGTCGTCACCGTCGCCAAGCCCAATAGCTCATTGCAACCCTACATCGACCGCTCCGAGCGACGCCTGCTCACCCTGGGGCTGGGGCTGATCGGCCTGGGCTTGCTGATCGGCGCGGCTCTGTCGTGGTGGCTTGCGCGCTCGCTGCGCAAGTTGGCAGGTTATGCGCAGGCGGTCAGCGAAGGTGAGCGTGCGGAGCTTCCGCATTACAAGGGCGGCGAGCTGGCGAACCTGGCACAGGCAGTGGAACGCATGCGCACCCAGCTGGAAGGCAAGGCCTATGTCGAGCGCTACGTGCACACCCTGACTCACGAGCTGAAAAGCCCGCTGGCAGCCATCCGCGGTGCCTCCGAGCTGTTGCAGGGCGAGGACATGCCCGCTGATCAGCGGGCGCGCTTTGCCGGCAATATCGAGCGCGAGAGCGAGCGTTTGCAGCAGATGATCGAGCGGCTGCTCAACCTGGCCAGGGTCGAGCAGATGCAGGCGCTGGAGGACGAGCAGCAGGTGGCGCTGGCGGCGTTGGTCGATGAGTTGCTGCTGGCCCATGCGGCGCGGATCGAAGGCGCCCGTTTGCAGGTACGTCAGCGGGTGCCTGCCACTTTGCGTTTGCTTTGCGATCCGTTTCTGATGCGCCAGGCGTTGGCCAACCTGCTCGACAACGCACTGGACTTCACCCCGGAAGGGGGCACGCTGCTGTTCGACCTGGAGCGCGCTGGCGAACGCGTGGCGTTGAGCTTGTTCAACCAGGGGCAAGCGATACCGGCCTACGCCATCGGGCGGGTCAGCGAGCGGTTCTACTCGCTGCCGCGGCCCGGGAGCGGGCGCAAGAGCACCGGGCTGGGGCTGAACTTCGTGGCCGAGGTGATGCAGCTGCACGGCGGGGCCTTGGCGGTGGACAACGTCGATGGCGGGGTACGGGTGCGGTTGTGGCTGCCGCTGCGGCGCATTAGCTGAGATAGCCGGGCTGCTCAGCAGTCTCAATTACACGTAAATCACACACGTGCTCCACAAAGCCTCCACGCAAGGCGCAGACACTGCGCCCACTGCCACAGGAGGCCACATGAACAAGACCCTCGGTTTCAAACTCGGCATGATCGCCATGCTGATGTTGCTGTTGCTCATCCCGCTACTGCTGATCAACGGCCTGATCGACGACCGCCAGGCCATGCGCGACGGCGTGCTGCGCGATATTGCCCAGAGCACCAGCTTCGATCAGCAACTCACCGGCCCGTTGCTGGTGGTGCCGTACCGCAAGTACCAGCGCCGCTGGATCGAAAAGGACGGTGAGCGTACCCAGGAAACCAGCACGATCGCCGGCCACCTGTACTTCCTGCCGGAAACCTTCGACGCCGACCTGGGTGTGGACACCGAACTGCGCGCCCGCGGCATCTACCAGGCCCGGTTGTTTCACACCAAAGGCCGTATCAGCGGCCGCTTCAAGCTCCCGGCGCATTGGGGCATCGACAAGGACTTTGACGACTACCGCTTCGACAAGCCGTTCCTGGTGGTGGGCATCAGTGATATCCGCGGTATCGAAAGTGGTCTGGAGCTGAGTATGGACGAGCAAAAAGTGCCGTTCGAGCCCGGCACCCAGCTCGACTGGATGCGCGGCGGCGTGCACGCCAGCCTGCCGGGGCTGGACGGGTTACAGGCGCGAGCGTTCAGCTATGGCTTTGACCTGGCGTTGCAAGGTACCGGCCAGTTGCACGTGGTACCCGTGGGCCGTACCAGCAGCGTGGACATGCGCGCCAACTGGCCACACCCGAGCTTCGTCGGCAACTACTTGCCCAACCGCCGCGAAATCGATGCTCAAGGCTTCAGTGCCCATTGGCAAACCTCGTTCTTTGCCACCAACCTTGAGGATGCCATACGCCAGTGCGCTAACGCCGGGCAGTGTACAGATTTCAGTGAGCGCAGCTTTGGCGTGAGTTTTATAGACCCGGTGGACCAATACCTGAAAAGCGAGCGGGCGATCAAATACGCGTTGTTGTTCATTGCCCTGACCTTTGCCGGCTTCTTCCTGTTCGAGGTAATGAAGAACCTGAGTGTGCACCCGGTGCAGTACAGCCTGGTGGGCGTGGCGCTGGCGTTCTTCTATCTGTTGCTGCTGTCGTTGTCCGAGCACATTGGCTTTGGTTTGGCGTATGGGCTGTCGGCTTCAGCCTGTGTGCTGCTGATCGGTTTCTACCTGAGCCATGTATTGCGCAGTCTGGGGCGAGGGGTGGGTTTTGCAGCGGGTTTGGCGGCGTTGTACGCGCTGCTCTACGGGCTGCTGAGTGCCGAAGACTATGCGCTGCTGATGGGGTCGTTGCTGTGTTTCGGTTTGCTTGGGGTGTTCATGGTGCTGACCCGGCGGCTGGACTGGGCACGGGTGGGGAGGGCGACATGAGGGAGGACAAAGAGATCGGGCGCTGGTTGGCCCTCAGGATCGGGCTGTTGTTTCCTGTGATACCGAGGTGAGGCCTTCGCGGGCACGCCCGCTCCCACAAGCCCACCACAGATAGCGAACACTGTGGAGAACCTTGTAGGAGCGGGTTCACCCGCGAAGGGGCCCTGTCATGCCACTGGCGCTGTAGCGACCATCGATGGCCGCTTGACCACCTCGGCATACCACGCCGCCAACCCAGGCTGGTGCTCACGCCAGCCAAACCCGGGCTGACGCAAATCCAGATAGCCCAGCGCACAGGCCACGCCAATCGCCGCCAGGTCGAAGCCGGACATCAGCTCAGGCAAGTGCTCCTGCTCCAGGTTGGCCAGGCTCCGGCGGATTTTGTCACCCTGCGCCTGCAGCCAGCCATCCCAGCGCTTGTCTTCTGGCCGCAGGAAGCTCTCATAACGGCTCGACACCGCCGCATCCATGATCGCATCGGCCTGTGATACCAAGGTCATGCGCCGCCAGCGCGCCGAGCCTTCTCGTGGCAGCAGCGGCAGGCCTACGTGCTGCATGTCGAGGTACTCGCAAATCACCCGGCTGTCATGCAGCACGGTGCCGTCTTCCAGGCGCAGGGCCGGGATCTTGCCGATCGGGTTGTCCAGGTTAAGCTGCGGGTCGCCGCTCACCGGGCTGATGTTCACCGGCTGCAGCTGCACACGCTCAAGCTGGCCGGTCTCGTGCAACACCACCATGACCTTGCGCACGAAAGGCGACAACGGCGAGTGGAACAGGGTCATCGTGCTCATGCTTCAGTTACCTTGCAGGCTGGGTGGCAGGCACACGCCGGTGCCGCCGATGCCGCAGTAGCCGTCCGGGTTCTTGGCCAGATACTGCTGGTGGTAGGCCTCGGCGAAATAGACGGTCGGTGCCTGGTCGATTTCGGTGGTGATCTCACCGAAGCCGGCCTTGCTCAGTTCGGCCTGGAAGGCGTCGCGGCTGGCCTTGGCCTGTTCCAGCTGTTCCGGGCTGGTGCAGTAGATGGCCGAGCGGTACTGGGTGCCGATGTCGTTGCCCTGGCGCATACCTTGGGTGGGGTTGTGCAGCTCCCAGAACATTGCCAGCAGTTCGCGGTAGCTGACCTTGTCCTTGTCGAACACCACCAGCACCACTTCGGTGTGGCCGGTCAGGCCCGAGCAGACTTCTTCGTAGGTAGGGTGCGGGGTGAAGCCGCCGGCGTAGCCGACCACGGTGCTGACCACACCTTCACGCTGCCAGAAGCGGCGCTCCGCGCCCCAGAAGCAGCCCAGGCCGAAGATGGCGAAGTCGATGGCGCCTTCGAAGAACGGGCCGAGCAGTGGGGTGTCTTTGAAGACGTAGTGGAACTCGGGCAGGCTCATTGGCGTGTCGCGGCCAGGCAGGGCCTGTTCCGCAGTGGGCATGACGTTTTTGTTCACCAGGATTTCCGAACGCAGGACCATGGCCGTTCCTCTGTGTTTATTCAGTGGGGTAGGGGTTTGGGCCTTCGCGGGCATGCCCGCTGCCACAGGTACAGCACAGGTTCCAAAGGTTGTGGTTTCCTGTGGGAGCGGACGTGCCCGCGAAAGGGCCCGAATGGCTTCTATAGTGCCCGAGGATTACGCAGCTGTCAGGCCACCGGGCCACGCGGATAGCGCTTCAGCCGTTCGGCCAGCTCGCGCCCGGGAATCGGCCGGTCGAACAGGTAACCCTGGCCCACGTCGCAGCGGTGACGGCGCAGGAACGCCAGCTGCTCCGGCGTCTCGATTCCTTCGGCCACCACCTTCAGCTTCAGGTTGTGGGCCATGGCCACCACCGCCGAGGTGATTTCCATGTCGTCCTGGTTGTCGGGGATTTCGTTGATGAAGCTGCGATCGATCTTGAGGATGTCGATCGGAAACTTCTTCAGGTAGCTCAGCGACGAATAACCGGTGCCGAAGTCGTCCATGGCCAAGGTCAGGCCCAGGGCCTTCAGTTCGTCCAGCTGGCGGTGGGTGTCTTCGCTGGCTTCCAGCAGCAGGCCTTCGGTCAGCTCCAGCTCCAGCAGGTGCGGGGGCAGGGCTTCTTCCTTGAGGATGGTGCTGATCGACGCCACCAGGTCCGGGTCGGAGAACTGTTTGGGCGACAGGTTGATGGCTACATGCAGGTTGCCCAGGCCGGCCTTGCGCAGTTGCTGGCTCATGCAGCACGCCTGGCGCACCACCCATTTGCCGATAGGGATGATCAGGCCGGTTTCCTCGGCCACGCTGATGAACTGGTCCGGGCGGATCATGCCGCGTTCGGGGTGGTTCCAGCGCAGCAGCGCTTCCAGGCCCAGCAGGCGACCGCTGCGCAGGCACAGCTTGGGCTGGTAGAACACGTCCAGCTCATTCTGGGTCAGGGCACGGCGCAGGTTGTTCTCGACGAACAGCTTGTAGCTGGCTTCGGCGTTGAGCACTTCGGTAAACACCTGTACCTGGTGTTTACCGTTGGCCTTGGCCTTGTGCAATGCAAGGCCGGCATTCTTCATCAGGCTGGCCGGGTCGACACCGTGCAACGGTGCACAGGCCAGGCCTACCGAGGCGGTGACGTTGATCAGCTGGTTGTCGACGAACATCGGCTTGTCGAGGGTGCACAACAACTGCTGGGCAACGCCTTGGCCATCTTCAAGGCTGGTGTCGTCGAGCAGCACGGCGAACTCGTTACTGGCAAAGCGCGCCAGGATGCCACCGCTGTGCAGGCTGTTGCGCAGACGCCTGGCCAGGCTGATCAGCAGCTTGTCGCCGGTCTGGTGGCCAAGGCTGTCGTTGATGCGCTTGAAGTTGTCGATGTCCACCAGCAGCAGGCACATCGAGCTTTCGCCATCGCGGGCGAAGCGCTCGTCCAGGCTGCGGATGAACGCCGGGCGGTTGCCCAGGTTGGTGAGGTTGTCGGTGTAAGCCAGGCGTTCGATGCGTTGCTGGGCCAGCTTGGTCTGGGTGACGTCTTCGTAGATGCCGATGTAGTGGGTCAGCTCACGGTTGTCACCGTACACCTTGGAAATCGACAGCTGGCCCCAGTACGGCTCCAGGTTTTTGCGCCGGCTCTTGAACTCGCCCTGCCAACTGTTGCCCATGGCCAGGCTCGACGGCGAGTCGAACAGCAGTTCGCTGAGGTTCTCCAGTGCCGGTAGCTCACCCAGCTGGCGGCCCTGCACTTCGTCGGTACTGTACTGGGTGATGGCGGTGAAGCTGGGGTTGACGTACTCCACCCGGCCGTCGCGGTTCACCAGCAGGAAGGCACTGGCGCTCTGCTCGACCGCACGCTGGAACAGGTGCAGGGCGCTGGCCGCGGCCCGTCGTTTGTGGTTTGTGATCACTTGGGCGAACTGGTCGGCCAGCTCACCGGCAAAGGCAATCTCGTCCGACTGCCAGGCCCTTGGCTGGCCGCTTTGCTCCAGGCACAACACGCCGATCACCTGGCCATCGACACGGATGCTGGCGTCGAGCATGGCCTTGTTTTCCGGGCGCATGCTTTGCGCCAGGGCGCGGGTGCGCGGGTCGTGGCCGGCGTTGTGAGCGTCGATGGCGCGGCTTGCGTGCAGTGCATCCAGGTAGTCGGGGAAGCGGCTGGCATCGATGGCTTCGGGCTGGCGGTGCTCCTGTGCGTCGCGGTACCAGGCGATGATCGGTTCCAGGCGTTGGTCTTCCAGGTGCCAGATGCTGGCGCAGTCGACCTTGTAGATTTCGCAGGCGCTCTGGGTGATCAGCTGGGCCGCTTCGAGCAGCGAGTTACCCGCGCTGTAGCGATGGCGGGCGAGGCGCAGGATAAGGTCCTGCTGGCCGCGCACCCGCTCCAGGTGCTCCAGCTGTTCTTGCTGCGTGCGCTGGTTCAGCTGCAGGGCCAGCTGCAGGCGGTTGTTGCGTGATTCCAGGTCGCTGGCGCCGGTTTCGCCGGTCTCTTCCTGCTGGTCGTCGAGCACGCTCAGGTAGCCGCGCAACAGCTGGCGGTTGTGTTGCTTGTAGGCTTCACCCGCTTCCAGCAGGCGCAGCGAGGTGCTCGGTGTGTGCAGGGTGTAGCGCACGCGGTAGTAGCCGCGCTGTGCCAGTTGCAACTGGATCTCGTCGTGCAGCCGGTAGCGTGCTTCGGGTTCCATCAGGCTGGCGTAGGGCGCGTCAATCAGGGCACACAGCTCGCCGGTTTTCAGGCCGAACTGGCGCTCACAGGCTGGGTCAAGGTAGAGCATGGCCCAGGTGGCTTCGTTGAGCCTTTCGAAACGCAGCATGCCGAGCCGCGAGGGCACGGGTAACTGTGTCACGACCTCGGCCGCCACACGGCTGGCGGCATCGGGTTGGCTTTTCATCGAAGACTCGCTTGAAGAGGGAACGCTGCCTTGTGGCTGCGGCGGATTTGGCAAGGTTGCATCATGTCCCGAGGGCTGGCAAGCGGCCATGCTTGATGCTGTGGACAGGTTATCGGCTGACGTGGCCGATTCTGTAGTTTGGCTGGAGATTTTGGGGCCGCTTTGCGGCCTTGTGTCGCGAAAGGAGGGCGAAGCCCTCCCAGCTTTTCCCAGGCAAAAAAAGCCCCGCCAATCGACGGGGTTGAGGTACGAGCGTGGCAGCTCGAAAAGGGTACTGCCCCTCGCAAGGAGGGGCAGTGTGCTGGCTTACAGCAGCATGGTGCGGATATCGCCCAGCACGTCGCCCAGGCGCTTGGTGAAGCGCGCGGCGGCAGCGCCGTTGATCACACGGTGATCGTAGGACAGCGACAGCGGCAGCATCAGCTTTGGCTGGAAGGCCTTGCCATCCCAGACTGGCTGCATGGTCGCCTTGGAGACGCCCAGGATAGCCACTTCCGGCGCATTGACGATCGGCGTGAAGCCGGTGCCGCCAATGTGGCCGAGGCTGGAGATGGTGAAGCAAGCGCCTTGCATCTCGTCAGCCGACAGCTTCTTGGTGCGCGCCTTCTCGGCCAGTGCAGCGGCTTCGGCAGCCAGTTGCAGCAGGCTCTTCTGGTCGACGTTCTTGATCACAGGGACCAGCAAGCCGTCCGGGGTGTCCACGGCGAAGCCGATGTGCACGTACTTCTTGCGGATGATGGCCTTGCCGCTTGGCGCCAGCGAGCTGTTGAAGTCCGGCAGTTCCTTGAGCAGGAAGGCGCAGGCCTTGAGCAGCAGTGGCAGCACGGTCAGCTTCACCCCAGCCTTCTCGGCCACGGCCTTCTGCGCAACGCGGAAGGCTTCCAGCTCGGTGATGTCGGCAGAGTCGAACTGAGTCACGTGCGGCACGTTGAGCCAGCTGCGGTGCAGGTTGGCAGCACCGACCTGCATCAGGCGGGTCAGGGCCACTTCTTCCACTTCACCGAACTTGCTGAAGTCCACGGCAGGGATCGGCGGGATGCCAGCACCACCGGTCGCACCGGCGGCTGCCGGCGCTTCCTTGGCCTTCTGCATCATGGCCTTGACGTAGACCTGCACGTCTTCTTTCAGGATGCGACCGTGCGGGCCGGTGGCAGCAACTGCACCCAGCTCGACACCGAATTCACGGGCCAGCTGACGAACAGCAGGGCCTGCGTGAACCTTGGCATTGCTGCCAGCGGCCGGTGCGGTAGCAGCCGGTGCAGGGGCAGCAGCCGGGGCTGCAGCAGCAGGTGCGGCAGCCGGAGCAGCCTCAGCCTTGGCTGGTGCAGGAGCAGCAGCCGGTGCCGGCGCGGCAGCCGGGGCGGCACCCGTCACTTTCAGCTTGAAGATCAGGTCGCCAGTGCCGACTTCGTCTTCCAGCTTGCACAGCACTTCTTCGACCACGCCGGCGGCCGGCGACGGGATTTCCATGGAAGCCTTGTCGGACTCCAGGGTAATCAGCGACTGGTCGGCTTCGACGGTGTCGCCGACTTTGACCAGCACTTCGATGATCTTGGCCTTGCCCGACGAACCGATGTCCGGCACGTGGATGTCCTGCACGCTGGCGGCAGCCGGGGCTGCTGCCGGAGCAGGGGCAGCTTCGGCGGCCGGAGCCGGCGCAGCAGCCTGAGCTGGAGCAGCGGCAGCAGCCGGTGCCTCAGGGGCCGCAGCAGCGGCGCCCTCGGCTTCCAGGACCAGCAGTTCGTCGCCTTCTTTCAGGCGGTCGCCCAGCTTGACCTTCAGTTCCTTGATCACGCCAGCCTTGGGCGCCGGAATTTCCATGGAGGCCTTGTCGGACTCCAGGGTCAGCAGGCTCTGGTCAGCCTCGATACGATCACCGACCTTGACGAACAGCTCGATGATTTCACCTTCACCGCTGCCGATGTCAGGTACGCGAATGAGTTCGCTCACTTAAAAATACTCCTCAGCAGTCCAGTGGGTTGCGCTTGTCCGGGTCGATACCGAACTTGACGATAGCGTCTGCGACAACCTTGGGTTCGATCTCGCCACGGTCAGCCAGGGCTTCCAGGGCAGCCAGCACCACGAAGTGGCGGTCGACTTCGAAGAAGTGACGCAGCTTCTTGCGGCTGTCGCTGCGACCGTAACCGTCGGTACCCAGGACTTTGAACTCTTTGCTCGGTACCCACTGACGAATCTGCTCGGCGAACAGCTTCATGTAGTCGGTAGAGGCGATGACCGGGCCTTTGCGACCGTTCAGGCACTGCTCGACGTAGGTCTGCTGTGGCTTCTGGCCAGGCTTCAGGCGGTTGGCGCGTTCCACGGCCAGGCCGTCGCGGCGCAGTTCGTTGAAGCTGGTGACGCTCCACACGTCGGCACCGACGTTGAACTCTTCACGCAGGATCTTCGCGGCTTCGCGGACTTCGCGCAGGATGGTGCCGGAGCCCATCAGCTGTACGTGGTGTGCAGCTTCGCGGGTGTCCTCTTCCAGCAGGTACATGCCCTTGATGATGCCTTCCTCGACACCGGCCGGCATGGCTGGCTGCTGGTAGGATTCGTTCATCACGGTGATGTAGTAGAAGATGTCCTGTTGCTCTTCGGTCATCTTCTTCATGCCGTCCTGGATGATCACCGCCAGCTCGTAGCCGTAGGTCGGATCGTAGGTGCGGCAGTTCGGGATGGTGCCCGCCATCATGTGGCTGTGACCGTCTTCGTGCTGCAGGCCTTCACCGTTGAGGGTGGTACGGCCGGCGGTACCGCCGATCAGGAAGCCACGGGTGCGGCTGTCGCCAGCGGCCCAGGCCAGGTCGCCAATACGCTGGAAACCGAACATCGAGTAGAAGATGTAGAACGGCAGCATCGGCTGGTTGTGGCAGCTGTACGAGGTACCGGCAGCGATGAACGACGACATGGCGCCGGCTTCGTTGATGCCTTCCTCGAGGATCTGGCCCTTCTTGTCTTCGCGGTAGAACATCACCTGGTCTTTATCGACTGGCTCGTAGAGCTGGCCGACCGACGAGTAGATGCCCAACTGGCGGAACATGCCTTCCATACCGAAGGTACGGGCTTCGTCCGGGATGATCGGGACGATGCGCTGGCCAATGTCCTTGTCCTTGACCAGCTGCGCCAGAATACGCACGAAGGCCATGGTGGTGGAGATTTCGCGGTCGCCCGAGCCGTCCAGGATCGCTTTCAGCGTTTCCAGTGGCGGGGTCGGCACGCTGAAGCTCTTGGCACGGCGCTGTGGCACGAAACCGCCCAGGGCAGCACGGCGCTCGGCCAGGTACTTGGCTTCGGCAGAACCTTCTTCCGGCTTGAAGAACGGCAGGTTCTCCAGGTCGGCATCCTTGACCGGGATGTCGAAGCGGTCACGGAAGTGACGCAGGCTGTCGACGTCGACCTTCTTGGTGTTGTGCGCGGTGTTCTTGGCTTCGCCAGCACCGGTGCCGTAACCCTTGATGGTCTTGGCCAGGATGACGGTCGGCTGCTCTTTGTGGTTAACAGCCTGGTGATACGCCGCGTAGACCTTGTACGGGTCGTGACCGCCACGGTTGAGCTTCCAGATCTCTTCGTCGGACAGGTCTTCGACCATGGCCTTGAGTTCCGGGGTGTTGAAGAAGTGCTCGCGAACGTACGCGCCGTCTTTGGCTTTGTAGTTCTGGTATTCGCCGTCGATGACTTCGTCCATGCGGCGCTGCAGGGCACCGTTGGTGTCCTTGGCCAGCAGTGGGTCCCAGAAACGGCCCCAGACGACTTTGTTGACGTTCCAGCCACCGCCACGGAACACGCCTTCGAGTTCCTGGATGATCTTGCCGTTGCCGCGAACCGGGCCGTCGAGGCGCTGCAGGTTGCAGTTGATGACGAAGATCAGGTTGTCCAGCTTCTCGCGGCCGGCCAGGGCGATTGCACCCAGGGATTCCGGCTCGTCGCACTCACCGTCGCCCATGAAGCACCAGACCTTCTGCTTGCCGGCCGGGATGAAGCCACGAGCTTCCAGGTACTTCATGAAGCGTGCCTGGTAGATCGCCTGGATCGGGCCCAGACCCATCGAAACGGTCGGGAACTGCCAGAAGTCAGGCATCAACCATGGGTGTGGGTACGAAGACAGACCGTTGCCGTCCACTTCCTGACGGAAGTTGTTCATCTGGTCTTCGCTGATGCGGCCTTCCATGAAGGCACGGGCGTAGACGCCTGGCGATGCGTGGCCCTGGAAGAAGACCAGGTCGCCGCCGTGTTCTTCGGTAGGGGCCTGGAAGAAGTAGTTGAAGCCGATGTCGTACAGGGTGGCACTGGAGGCGAAGCTAGAGATGTGTCCGCCCAGGTCCGAGTCTTTCAGGTTGGTACGCATGACCATGGCCAGCGCGTTCCAACGCACCATCGAGCGAATGCGGCGTTCCATGAACAGGTCGCCAGGCATGCGTGCTTCGTGGGTGACAGGGATGGTGTTGCGGTATGGCGTGGTGATCGCATATGGCAGCTGGGAGCCACTACGGGTGGCCAGCTCGCCCATACGGGTCATCAGGTAATGAGCGCGGTCTTCGCCTTCTTTGTCGAGGACCGACTCCAGGGCATCCAGCCATTCCTGGGTTTCGATTGGATCGAGGTCTTGCATGGCTTGCTCCAGGGCGGAAAGGCAACCAGAATCGATTGCCTGAGATTGCGACTGGCCTTATGGGCAGACGTCGTGAATTCTTGGATTACCGGGGTGTCTTCCGGCGCGTTGTAGTTTTACTACATTTGCTTTCGCATTTCATGCTTTTACACGACACGAGTAGTAGTAAAACTACATTTGTGCGACGTTTGGTCGCACCTTGGCTTGTGAGGAAAAACGTTCATGTTGGTTGGCATTGTGTCGCGAACGGGTGGTTCTTGATGTTTGTTGCCAAGTTTTCGTTTTTTTCAGCTATTTCCAACTTTTGTACGACAGTCCAACCGTGGTCCGGCTTCCCCTTGGCCGCTTTTTCCCCTCTATTTCACGCCGATCAAGGATAGACCATGCGCCTACCTTTGCCCTCCGATCTGCCTGCCACCTTGCAGCCGCTGGTCACTCGCAACCAGCAGTTCATCAGCGATGCCGTGGCCGGCCACCCCGAACTCGACCTGCAGGCCTGGAGCCCGCTGCACCGGCAGCAGTTCGATCAGGTGGCTGCTGCCAGTGAATTCGTACTCAGTTTGGCCCAGCGCGAGCCCGCGATGCTGTTCGCCCTGCTGGCCAGCGGCGAGCTGGAGCGGCGTTACGCCCCGGGTGAGCTGCGCGGGCAAATCGCCGCAACAGCCCAGGCGGCACAGAGCGAGGACGAGCTGGCGCGCAATCTGCGCCGCGCGCGCAACCGCCAGCAGCTGCGCATTATCTGGCGCGACATTACCCGTCAGGCGGAACTTGGCGAAACCTGCCGTGACCTGTCGGACCTTGCCGATGCGGCCATCGACGAAGCCTACCAATGGCTGTACCCGCGCCATTGCCAGCAATTCGGCACGCCCATCGGCAACCGCAGCGGCCAGCCGCAGCACATGGTGGTGCTGGGCATGGGCAAGCTGGGAGCGGTAGAGCTTAACCTGTCGTCGGACATCGACCTGATCTTCGGTTTCCCCGAGGGAGGTGAAACCGAAGGGGTGAAGCGCTCGCTGGACAACCAGGAGTTCTTCACGCGCCTGGGCCAAAGGCTGATCAAGGCACTGGACCCGGTTACCGTCGACGGCTTTGTGTTCCGCGTTGACATGCGCCTGCGTCCCTATGGTTCGGCGGGTGCCCTGGTGCTCAGCTTCAATGCACTGGAGCAGTACTACCAGGACCAGGGCCGTGACTGGGAACGTTACGCGATGATCAAGGCGCGGGTGGTGGCCGGCGACCAGGCGGCCGGCGCGCAGTTGCAGGAGATGCTGCGCCCGTTCGTGTACCGCCGCTACCTGGACTTTTCCGCAATCGAAGCGCTGCGCACCATGAAGCAGCTGATCCAGCAGGAAGTGCGGCGCAAGGGCATGGCCGAGAACATCAAGCTGGGTGCCGGTGGTATTCGCGAAGTAGAGTTCATCGCCCAAGCCTTCCAGCTGATCCACGGCGGGCGTGACCTCAGCCTGCAGCAGCGGCCGTTGCTCAAGGTGCTGGCCACCCTGGAAGGCCAAGGCTACCTGCCGCCAGCAGTGGTGGCCGAGTTGCGCGAGGGTTATGAGTTCCTGCGCTATACCGAGCACGCCATCCAGGCCATTGCCGACCGCCAGACGCAAATGTTGCCGGAAGGTGAGACCGATCAGGCACGCGTGGCCTACGTGCTCGGTTTTGCCGACTGGCAGAGCTTCCACGACCAGTTGATGTACTGGCGTGGCCGTATCGACTGGCATTTCCGCCAGGTCATTGCCGACCCGGATGATGAAGACGGCGAAGGCGAACTGGTGGTGGGTGGCGAGTGGTCGCCGTTGTGGGAGCAGGCGCAGGATGAAGAAGCCGCTGGCCGGCAATTGCAAGAGGCTGGCTTCAAGCAACCCGCCGAAGCCTTGCGGCGCCTGGCCGGGCTGCGTTCCAGCCCGCAGTTGCGCTCGATGCAGCGCATCGGCCGTGAGCGACTTGACGCATTCATCCCACGGCTGTTGGCCCAGGCGGTGGAGCATGACAACCCTGACCTGGTGCTTGAGCGGGTGTTGCCATTGGTCGAGGCTGTGGCACGGCGTTCGGCCTACCTGGTACTGCTGACCGAAAACCCCGGTGCCTTGCGCCGTTTGCTGACGCTGTGCGCCGCCAGCCCGTGGATTGCCGAGCAGATTGCCCTTTACCCGCTGCTGCTCGACGAACTGCTCAATGAGGGCCGCTTGTTCAGCCCGCCCTTGGCGCCAGAACTGGCCAGCGAGCTGCGCGAGCGCCTGACTCGCATCCCCGAGGACGACCTGGAGCAGCAGATGGAGGCGCTGCGCCATTTCAAGCTGGCCCACAGCCTGCGCGTGGCCGCCTCGGAAATCAGCGGCAACCTGCCGTTGATGAAAGTCAGCGACTACCTGACCTGGCTGGCTGAAGCCATCCTCGACCAGGTGCTGGCCCTGGCCTGGCGCCAGACCGTGGCCCGCCACGGCCAACCCAAGCGCAGCGACGGCAGCCTGTGCGACCCGGGTTTCATCATCATCGGTTACGGCAAGATGGGCGGCCTGGAGCTAGGCCACGGTTCGGACCTGGACCTGGTCTTCATCCATGACGGCGATCCGCAGGCGGAAACCGACGGTGCGAAGCCTATCGACAGCGCGCAGTTCTTCACGCGTCTGGGGCAGCGCATCATCCACCTGCTGACCACCCAGACCAACTCGGGCCAACTGTACGACGTGGATATGCGCCTGCGCCCGTCCGGCGCCTCGGGCCTGCTGGTCAGCTCGCTGGGCGCCTTCGAGCGCTACCAGCAGAACGAAGCCTGGACCTGGGAACACCAGGCGCTGGTACGGGCCCGTGTGCTGGTGGGTTGCAAGCAGGTGGGGGCGGCATTCGAAGGTGTGCGTGCCAAGGTACTGGGCCAGGCCCGCGACCTGGAAAAACTGCGCGGCGAGGTGAGTGAAATGCGCGCCAAGATGCGTGACAACCTCGGTACCAAGGCTACGGCTGCCGGTACTGCGGCGAACGCCTTCGACGCCGGTGTACCCTTCGATATCAAGCAGGATGCCGGCGGTATCGTCGATATCGAATTTATGGTGCAATACGCCGCTTTGGCCTGGTCCCATGACCATCCGGCCATACTTCGATGGACCGATAACATCCGCATTCTGGAAGAGCTGGAGCAGGCGAACTTGATGCCGGCCAGTGACGCGGTGCTGTTGCGTGAAGTGTACAAGGCGTTCCGCTCGGCCTCCCACCGCCAGGCCCTGCAGAAGGAGGCCGGGGTGATCGATGCGGCGCAGTTTGCCGATGAACGCCGTGAAGTGCGGCGGATCTGGGGTGAGTTGGGTTTAAGCTGATACCGTGTTGGCTTATTCGCGGGCAAGCCCGCTCCCACATGTACTGCACAGGCCCTGAGCAGTGTGCAATCCCTGTGGGAGCGGGCTTGCCCGCGAATAGGCCATGTGAGTGGTACACTGTCCGCCACATAGCCTGAATATAAAGAGGGGAGGCCAGGCTGTACCGCAGCCTGTAGCCTCCCCGAGCGTTTCTGGACTAAGCATGAGAATACTGATCATTGGCCCCAGCTGGGTCGGCGACATGGTGATGGCGCAGACCCTGTTCCAGTGCCTGAAACAGCAGCACCCCGACTGCGTGATCGACGTGCTGGCCCCTGAATGGAGCCGGCCGATCCTCGAGCGCATGCCTGAAGTGCGCCAGGCCTTGAGCTTCCCGCTCGGCCACGGTGCGCTGGAACTGGCCACGCGGCGGCGCATCGGCAAGTCCCTGGCCGGCCAGTACGACCAGGCCATCCTGCTGCCCAATTCGCTCAAGTCGGCGCTGGTGCCCTTTTTTGCCGGCATTCCCAAACGCACCGGCTGGCGTGGTGAAATGCGCTTCGGCCTGCTGAACGATGTGCGCAAGCTGGACAAGGCCCGCTACCCGCTGATGATCGAGCGCTTCATGGCCCTGGCTTATGCGCCCGACACCGAGCTGCCGCAGCCATACCCCCGCCCCAACCTGCAGATCGAAGCGCAAAGCCGTGACGCCGCCCTGGCCAAGTTCGGCCTGGAACTGGACCGTCCGGTACTGGCGCTGTGCCCTGGCGCCGAGTTTGGCGAAGCCAAGCGCTGGCCGGCAGAGCACTATGCCGCTGTGGCCGATGCGATGATTCGCCAAGGCTGGCAAGTGTGGCTGTTTGGCTCGAAGAACGATCACCCGGTCGGTGAGCAGATCCGCGACCGGCTGATTCCGGGGCTCCGTGAAGAGTCGTACAACCTGGCCGGTGAGACCTCGCTGGCCGAGGCCATCGACCTGATGTCTTGCGCCCATGCCGTGGTGTCCAACGACTCCGGCCTGATGCACGTGGCCGCTGCGCTGAACCGTCCATTGGTGGCGGTGTACGGCTCGACTTCACCCGGCTTCACCCCGCCCCTGGCCGAACAGGTGGAAGTGGTGCGCACCGGTATCGAGTGCAGCCCGTGCTTTGACCGCACCTGTCGCTTCGGCCATTACAATTGCCTGCGTCTGCTGGAACCGGGCAAAGTGATCGCCGCCCTGCACAGCCTCAGCGGACCGGACCTGATCGATACCGTGGCCGAGGTCGACTAAGTGCGGGTACTGATCATCAAGACCTCGTCGCTGGGGGACGTAATCCACACCCTGCCGGCGCTTACCGATGCCGCCCATGCCATTCCCGGCATCCGTTTCGATTGGGTGGTGGAAGAAGGCTTCGCCGAAATCCCCGGTTGGCACCCTGCGGTCGACCAGGTCATCCCGGTGGCGATCCGTCGCTGGCGCAAGAACCTCTGGCAAACCATCAAGAGTGGCGAGTGGAAGGCGTTCAAGCAGCGCGTGCGCGAGCGCAAGTATGACCTTGTGATCGACGCCCAGGGCCTGGTCAAGTCGGCCTGGTTGACCCGTTACGTGAAGGCACCCGTAGCCGGCCTGGACCGCTACTCGGCGCGCGAAGGCTGGGCCAGCCGCTTCTACGACCGGCCTCTGTCGGTCGCTACCGGCCAGCACGCGGTGGAGCGGGTGCGCCAACTGTTTGCCATGGCCCTGGCTTATGACCTGCCAGAAGGCATCGGCAACTACGGCCTGGACCTCGACCGCCTGCAACTGCCGCCAGCTGCACCCTATGTGGTGTTCCTGCATGGCACCACCTGGGCGACCAAGCACTGGCCCGAAGCCTACTGGCGCGAACTGGCCGAGCGCATGGGCCGGCGCAAGCTGGAAGTGCGCCTGCCCTGGGGTAATCCGGCTGAGAAGGCGCGGGCCGAGCGAATTGCCCAAGGCTTGAACAACTGCCAGGTGCTCCCCAAATTGAACCTTGCCGGCGTCGCTCGTGTTCTGGCGGCGGCAAAGGCCTGCGTGGCGGTCGATACCGGCCTTGGCCACCTGGCGGCGGCACTCGATGTGCCCACCCTTTCGCTGTTTGGCCCTACCAATCCGGGCCTGACTGGCGCCTACGGACGGACCCAGATTCACCAGGCCAGTGACTGGCCTTGCGCTCCCTGCCTGCAGAAGAAGTGCACCTACAAACCGAGCGCCGACGACCTGCGCCGGTTCGATCTGAAACGCGAGTGGCCGCTGTGCTTCACTCGCCTGAATCCCGAGCATGTGGCGAGCCGCTTGAGCGCGTTGCTGCTGGCTGAGGATGTCCGTTGATGCAACTGGCTTTCGTGCTTTACAAATATTTCCCCTTCGGCGGGCTGCAGCGCGATTTCATGCGCATTGCCCTGGAATGCCAGAAGCGGGGCCACCAGATCCGTGTGTATACGCTGATCTGGGAGGGTGACATTCCGCCGGGCTTCGAAGTGCTGGTGGCGCCGGTGAAGGCGATTTTCAACCACCGCCGCAACGAGAAGCTCAGCGCCTGGATGGCCGCCGACCTGGCCAAGCGCCCGGTCGATCGCCTGATCGGCTTCAACAAGATGCCAGGGCTGGACGTGTACTACGCCGCCGACGGCTGCTTCGAAGACAAGGCGCAGACCCTGCGCGGTGGGCTGTACCGCCGCTGGGGCCGCTACCGGCACTTTGCCGAGTACGAGCGTGCGGTGTTTGCCAAGGACGCCCATACCGAAGTGCTGATGATTTCCGAAGTGCAGCAGCCGCTGTTCATCAAGCATTACGGCACCCCGGTAGAACGTTTCCACCTCCTGCCGCCAGGCATTTCCCAGGATCGCCGTGCGCCGGCCAATGCCGCCGAGATCCGCGCCGAGTTCCGCAAGGAATTCAACCTGGGGGATGACGACCTGCTGCTGGTGCAGATTGGCTCAGGCTTCAAGACCAAAGGTGTGGACCGCAGCCTCAAGGCACTGGCCGCGCTGCCGTCAGCCCTGCGCAAACGCACCAGGCTGATGGTGATCGGCCAGGACGACCCCAAGGTATTCCAGCTGCAAAGCGCTACCCTGGGCCTGGGCGACCAGGTGCAGTTCCTCAAGGGCCGCAGCGATATCCCGCGCTTCCTGCTGGGCGCCGACCTGCTGATTCACCCGGCGTACAACGAGAATACCGGTACGGTGCTGCTCGAAGCGTTGGTCGCCGGCTTGCCGGTGCTGGTGTCCAAGGTGTGCGGTTATGCCCACTACATTGCCGAGGCCGACAGCGGCCTGGTGCTGGACGAGCCGTTCGAACAAGATCAGCTCAACGGCTATCTGCAGCGCATGCTCGAAGACCCGCAGGCGCGTGCCAGCTGGTCGCGCAATGGCCTGGCATTTGCTGATAGCGCCGATCTGTACAGCATGCCGCAGCATGCTGCCGACGTGATCCTGGGGCAAAAGACCGCATGAAGCTGATATTGGCCGAACCCTTCAAACGCCTGTGGGCCGGGCGTGATGCCTTCGACGCCGTGGAGGCGCTGCAAGGCGAGGTCTATCGCGAGCTGGAAGGGCGCCGCACGCTGCGCACCGAAGTGGCTGGCGAGGGCTTTTTCGTCAAGATCCACCGTGGCATCGGCTGGGGCGAGATCTTCAAGAACCTGTTCACCGCCAAGTTGCCGGTGCTCGGGGCCGGCCAGGAATGGCGGGCGATCCAACGCCTGCATGAAGTGGGCGTGCCGACCATGACCGCAGTCGCCTACGGCGAGCGTGGCAGCAACCCGGCCGCGCAGCACTCGTTCATCATCACCGAAGAGCTGGCGCCGACCATCAGCCTGGAAGACTTCAGCATCGACTGGGTCAAACAGCCGCCCGAGCCGCGCCTGAAGCGTGCACTTATCGCCGAGGTGGCGAAGATGACCGGCGGCATGCACCGCGCCGGGGTCAACCACCGCGATTGCTACATCTGCCATTTCCTGTTGCACACCGACCGACCGGTGACGGCGGATGACTTCAAGCTGTCGGTGATCGACCTGCACCGTGCGCAAACCCGTGCCAGAATCAGCCGCCGCTGGCGCGACAAAGACCTGGCTGCGCTGTACTTTTCGGCCCTGGACATCGGCCTGACCCAACGCGACAAGCTGCGCTTCCTGCGTGGTTACTTCCAGCGTCCGCTGCGGCAGGTGCTGAAGGACGAAGCCGCGCTGCTCGCCTGGCTGGAGCGCAAGGCCCAGAAACTCTACGATCGCAAGCAACGCTATGGGGATGCACTCTGATGGCGAGTTGGACACTGGCGCCGGGGTACGAACACCTGGCGGCGGACTTCGGCAGCCTCGACGCGGTGTTCGCCCTCCAGGGCGAACGGCTGACCCGCGACCCGCTCAGTGAAGTGGTACGCATCGAGCGTGACGGGATCAACTACTACGTCAAGCGCTACACCGGGGCCGGCAAGCACATGCGCCGGTACCTGGGGCGGCCACGCATCAAGGCCGAATGGCAAAACCTCAAGCAGTTCGCCAAATGGGGTATCCCCACTGCCGAAGTCGTGGCCTGGGGCCTGGAGCGCAACGGCCTGGCCTTTGGCCGTGGCGCGATGATCACCCGTGAACTGCCGCGCACCGAAGACCTGTCGGCCCTGGCCGAACACAACGATGCGCGCTTGGCCGACCGCGCCTGGGTCGACCATGTCAGCCGTCAACTGGCGCGCCATACCCGGGTCATGCACGAACACCGCTTTGCCCATAACGACCTGAAGTGGCGCAACCTGCTGGTCGATGACCAAGGCACGCTATTCTTCATCGACTGCCCTACCGGCGACTTCTGGCGTGGTTTCATGTGGCGCCACCGGATGATCAAGGACCTGGCATGCCTGGACAAAGTGGCCAAATACCACCTGTCAGCTACCCAGCGCCTGCGCTTCTACCTGCAATACCGTGGCCGCGACCGCCTGAATGTGCGTGACAAGAAGCGCATTCATCGGGTGCTGGGCTTTTTCGAGGGAAGGGAATGACCGATTACCTGGCCAGCGCGGAACTCGCGCTGCTCAAGCGCCATGGCCTGGACAACTTCGAGGCGCTGTGGGCGCTGCAACTTGATGCTGTGGACGAACCCAACACCGGCCGTGGTGGCTGGAGCAGCGTCTTCCGTCTGGAACTCGAAGGCAAGGGCTACTACCTCAAGCGCCAGAGCGACTACCTGACCCGTACCTTGCACCGGCCGTTCGGCGAGCCCACCTTCGCCCGCGAATTCCGTAACATCAGTCGCTACCAGAAGCTGCGCATTCCGGCATTGCAGGCGGTGTTCTACGGCGAGCGCAAGCAGGGCGGCAAGCACCGGGCCATCCTGATGACCCGCGCTCTGGACGAGTGGGCCGACCTCGACAGCCTGCTGGCGCAGTGGCCGCGGTTGGGTGAAGCCGAGCGCACTGGCATCCTGCAGGCCTGCGGTCAGCTGGCGCGTACCCTGCACAGCGCCGGCCAGGTGCATGGCTGCTTCTACCCCAAGCACATTTTCCTGCGTCAACGCCGCGAGGGTTGGGACGCGCAATTGATCGACCTGGAAAAGACCCGGCCGCTGCTGTTCGGCATGCGTGACCGCCTCAAGGACCTGGAACCGCTGCTGCGCCGCGCGCAGGCCTGGCGCGTGCAGGATGTACGTACTTTGCTGGCTACCTACCTGGGGCAGCCGGCTGACGGCGCGCTGGTCGACACCTGGCTGCAACGGCTGACGCAACGCCGTCGTGAAAAAGAGGCCCGCTGATGCGTTTGTCTGAACTGAAGGATGCCGGGCGCAGCCCGGCGCTGCCCCTGAGTATCACGTTGGTTGATGCCGCCGGCAGCGCCGACTTGCAATTGCTCAGCCTGCTGCGCGTGCTGCCGGGCCAGCGTTATGTGGGCGCTGGTGTCTGGCGTGGCACACCGGTGCTGGCGAAGTTGCTGGTCGGGGGTAACGCCGCGCGGCATTTCCAGCGCGAACTGCAGGGTGTGAAGTTGCTGGCCGAACAAGGCCTGACCACACCGACGCTACTGGCCGACGGCCTCAAGGAAGGCGAGGGCGGCTGGCTGCTGTTCGAGTTCCTTGACGGTGCCCAAAGCCTGGCCGATGCCTGGGCCGCAGTGGAAAACCTGCCAGTGCTGGCGGACGAGCAGCACCTGGTACTGGGCGAAGCGCTCACGGCTGTGGCGCACATGCACGCCCGAGGCCTTTGGCAGGAAGACCTGCACCTGGACAACCTGCTGCGCCATGCCGACAAGCTGTACCTGATCGACGGTGCGGGCATCAGGGCGGAAACACCCGGTCAGCAGTTGTCGCGTCCACGCGTGCTGGAAAACCTCGGGGTGTTCTTCGCCCAGTTGCCCAAGCGCCTGGAGCCGTTCATCGAAGAGCTGCTGGTGCATTACCTGCTGGCCAATGCCGAGCATGCCTTGCCGCTGGAAGCGCTGCAGAAACAGGTGGACAAGGTGCGCAACTGGCGCCAGAAGGACTATCTGGACAAGGCTGGCCGCGAGTGCAGCCTGTTCAGCGTCCAGCGCACCCTCTCGGGCTTGCAGGCGATCCGCCGCAGTGAGGTCGAGGCCATGCAGCCTGTACTGGAGCAGGCCGATGCGCTGATCGACAAGGGCCATTTGTACAAGACCGGTGGCGCTGCCAGCGTGGCGCGCATCGAGGTCAATGGTCGCCAGTTGGTGATCAAGCGCTACAACATCAAGAACACCGCACATTGGTTCAAGCGCTTCTGGCGCCCGAGCCGGGCCTGGCATTCCTGGATTGAAGGCAACCGCCTTGAATTCCTCGACATCGCCACGCCACGCCCCCTCGCGGTGCTGGAACAGCGGGTGCTGGGCCTGCGCAGCCGTGCTTACCTGGTCACCGAGTATGTCGACGGCCCGGACCTGACGGCATGCTTCGCGCCCTACGTCGAAAGCGGCGATGCGCCCGAGGAGCAGGTGGATGCTTTGGTGCACGTGATGCAGCAGCTGATTCGAGAGCGCATCAGCCACGGCGACTTCAAAGGCCATAACCTGTTCTGGCACAACGGCCAGTGGTCGCTGATCGACCTCGATGCCATGTGCCAGCACGCCACCCAGCTCAGCTTCGCCCCGGCCTATGCCCGTGACCGGGCACGGCTGCTGCGCAACTGGCCCAATGGCAGTGCCTTGCATCAGCGACTGGACCGGCTGTTGCCGAAACTGGTCGACTGAGGCCGCCGGTTCCGGCTGTCAGTGGGCCGGCGGTGGTTGATCTGGCAGTGTCAGCCAGTCACTGCTGCGCCCTGCCTGGCGAACGCGTATCAGCCACTGGCCGTTTTCGTGGCGCAGCACCGCCCACGGCACCACCCCGGCGTTGCTGGCAACGGCAATCTGCAAGTGGTAATGATCCGGTAGCAGGTGGCGGCGCACAGGCAACTGCCCGTCCTCGAGCGCCAGGTACAGCTGATCGTCAGCCTGAAAAAGCCCTTGTTCGATGTTTACCGGCAGGCCGGCCACAGGCGTTTGTAGATAGCAGTCCTGCAGTAATTGCTTCAGGTCGGGCAGCCCGTCGTACCAGAGCACCGGTGAGTCGATGACCCACTGCCCGTCGGCTTTGCGCTTGAGCGGTTGCTGCAGATAGGCATCTGGCTGGTCAGGGTCGATGGCTCGCCAGCGGTAGCCGTCGAAGCTGACCCGGTAATAGCGGTTGTCGTTGTCCTTGACGAAGTACAGCGATTGCCCACCAAACGCCGAGCTTTGCTCGTAGACACCTTCACCGTAGATACCGTCTATGCGATAGCGCAGGCTGCCGCTGCCCGGTTGTACCTGGAGGCGTGCGGGCAGCGGCAGTGGCGGTGGTTTGGGGATCCCGCGCAGGGATCGGCGTAGCACTCTGGAACCCATGAAACTGGTACCCGCATCGTTGAGGTGGCTAAGCGCCTGATAGGCATGCCGCATCACCCCCTCGACATCCTCTTGCTTGAAGGCCTCGGCGCCGTCCCAGATATCGATTGCCATGCGGCCGATCGACAGCACCAGCAGCGCCCGGTTCGGCAGCAGCAGGCTGATGAAGTCCAGCAAGCGCCAGCTCAACGCCATGACCGATTCCGTATTCACTTCCCTGGTCGTCATGCTGTCGGCGTCGGCCTGGGCAATCAGTGCCCGGGCCTCGGCCATGTAGTAGACGAAGAACAGGTCGTTCTGGATCTCGGGTGTCGTCAAATGTGTGCTCATGCGACCCTTCTCCAGCAGCCGCTGCACCGTGGCGGCAGGCAGCAATGGCAGGCGCTGGGCTACGTATGCTCTCAACGTGGGCTGTTGGCGCAATGTGCGAAGCAGTTCGCGGGTCGTGCGAAAACGGCGCCAGGCCCTGCGGTCCGGGGCATCCGGGGTGTACAGTACGCATGCCGGAGACTTGTAGGGGAGGCTGTTGAGCAGAAGCACGCCCTGCAGGGTGTGGCCCATGATGTTCAACTGCCGAACAGTGACCGGGTAGCCTGCTACTGGCGCACGCAAGGCATTGTGTGGTTGGTCCAGCACTGCGCGCACCCAGTTGTAGCCATGTTCGAAAGGGTCTTCGCCAAAGTGTCCGGCGTAGCGCGCCTTCACGGCTTCAGCGTGCATGCGTGCATGGTTGACCTTGCTGTGCGCAGTCAGGCGCCATTTGCCTGCTCTGGAACTGATCAGTTGGGTGTGCAGGTACTTTGCGTAGCTGTCACCCACGTTCAGTTCCCGGACCATGTGCTTGACATACTGCGGCGTGAGCCCGGCGGGCATGGCTTTGCCGTGGGCATGGATCACCCGGGCAGTCAGCCAGTAGTCGGTATCGAACCACGGCAAGTTCTTGAGGGCGATCTCTTCGAGGGTGTTGATTTCCTCGACCATCTCCACCATCTCGTGGCCCACGCGTCGCATGCCTGCATAGGTGACATAGGATGAGAGGGCGAAGGGATGCATGATGGCGCCCGTGCGGCGGGCGCGTACGACCACGATCTTGATCTCGCGAGGATCTGTGTCGTACCCCAGGTCATGGCTCAGGCGCTCGCGAAGGCGTGCGTTGGCCCAGGCCAGCAGGCTATTGCGTTGCTTGAAGTCGTCAAGGCTCAGCACTCCCGGGGCAGCAGCCTGCTCGGCGATTGCCACCAGCGTTTGCATGGCCTGCATCATATGGCTCAGGCCTTGCGCAGATGTATTGCGCAGCCAGTTGGGCAGGTGCTTCTCAAGCAGTTGGGAGTAGCGTGTTTGCAGGATGGGCTTGGCGCCGACTTCGTGCCATAGCGCCAGGGCTTTATGTATTCGGGTGTGCTGGTCGGGTGAGGCGTTGCTCCACAAGCCGGTGTCACTCAAGCGTTGGCGTTGGGCTTCTATCGCACTGTCGATCTGGGCCTCCAGCAGGCTGTCGGCGTACCAGTCATAGCGCAGGCGCTGTGACCGGCGAGCGCGGTCTGCCTGCGCGTCAGAGTACAGCTGCAGCAGCGGTCTGCTCTGGAGGGGGGCTTCCAGGCGTTCGCAAAGCTCCAAATGCAGTGCGGCAAGGGAGTCGAAGGCCTCTATGCCTTGTGACAGGCTGCACAGCAAGGCAGCGCCTGCGGCATCCTGAGGCGTGAGCATAGGGCCTTCGGCGGTACCGGCAACGATGATCAGTGTGCCTGGCAGGTAGCTGCGCCAGTTGGGCCGTAGGCCTTCCAGCAGAACGCGGTAGACCTGTGGCCTTTTGGCCAGGGGCATATGCCTGCGCTGGGAGGGTAGTGGCTGTTGCAGGCAGGCCCATAGTTGATCGGCTGAGCGGTAGCCCAAGGTCTCGTCGCCCAGGCGCAGTTCAACCTCGGCCAGCATCAGCGCTTTGCGCAGTGCCAGCAGCTTTTGTTTGGGGGTTTCACCATGCTCATCGGCCGTGGTCCAGAAGCTGGCCAGTTCGCCGTGCAGCCAGGTGCGTGTGTCGGGGTTAATGGGGTATTGAGGGTCGAGGGTCGGAAGGCCGTCGAGCAGGTCACCGATCTGTCGATCGATCTGTTCCAGTTGTTCGAGGGGGCGCATGAGGCGGTTCCTTGGTTGAGGAAAACCCCATGCTTGGCAATACCTGCGGTTGCGGGGTGGTAGCGGGCTAGCGCCCCCGACGCCAGAACAGCCCGCGCAGGCTCAGCAGGGCCGGCAGGCCCAGGCCAGCCCATGCCAGAACGTCCCAGCCACCGTCGCCGAGCAGTGCGGCGAACAGGCCCAGGAAGCCAAGCAGGGCAATCAACGCTGGCCAGGCGAAGAGGCGTGCCGTGGGTTGCGACCTGTGGCTCATGCGCGTGCGTCCCTGGGGTTACGCTGCTTGCCCCACCACAGGTAGAGGCCGCTGCCGAGCACGATGATTGTCAGCACGTCGAGTAACGCCCAGAGGATCTGCATCGGTCGCCCGCCGTAATCGCCGAAATGCAGTGGCTGCGACAGGCCCATGGCATCCATGTACCAGGGACGGTTGCCGACGGCAGTCACTGCAAGGGTGCGAGCATCGATCAGTACCGGCGTGAACAGGTGGGAACTCAGGTGGGTGGCACCGTTCATGAACACCGCATAGTGGTGCTCGCTGGAGAAACGCGTGCCTGGAAACGCGATGAAATCCGGGCGCATGCCGGGCGCGGCCTGCTCGGCAATTTCCAGCAGGCGAGTGGCTGGGGCGCGCTCGACGAGCGGCGGGGCGTCGCGGTAGGGGGCAACCATCGCAGCCAGGCTGTCGTTGCGCCAGGTCGCGATGACCAGGTCGGACAGGGCACTGATTACCCCGGTCACGCTCACCGTCAATGCCCAGGCCAGGGTGACCACGCCGATCAGGTTGTGCAGGTCGAGCCAGCGCAGGCGGCGGGACTTCTTGTGGCGTACGGTGCCGAATTCCAGGCGGCGCATGAACGGCGCATAGAGCACGGTGCCGGAGACAATCGCGACAATGAACAATACGCCCATGAAGGCCAGCAGCAGCTTGCCCGGCAGGCCTGCGAACATGTCCACATGCAGGCGCAGCATCACCATCATGAATCCACCATTGGCGGCCGGCATGGCCACCGCCTCGCCGGTGCGTGCATCGAGCATGAAGGTGTGCGACAGGTTGGGGTCGGTGCCGGCGGTGGCGGCGGTAATGGCGACCACGCCGTTGGGCTCGCCTTCATCGTAGCCGAAGTACTGCATGACCTCGCCGGGGCGATGTTGTTCGGCCTTGAGCACCAGTTGCTGCAGGTCGAGGTGCGGGGTGCCTGCCGGCATTTCACGCAGTTCAGGGGCGTCGCCTAGCAGGTGTTCGAGTTCGTGGTGGAAGATCAGCGGCAGGCCGGTGACTGCCAGCAACAGCAGGAACAGGGTACAGACCAGGCTGCTCCAGGTGTGGATCAAGGACCAGCGGCGGATGGTGGGGCTCTTCATCACGGTACCGATTGTTGTCGGTTGGAACCCGGGGCCGCAAGGCGGCCCCAGCTCACTCAGAACTTGTAAGTGGCGCTGGCGACGACGCTGCGCTCATCGCCGTAGTAGCAGTAGTACGCGTCACAAGTAGAGAGGTAATCCTTGTTCAGCAGGTTGGTGGCGGTGACCGCGACCGACGCGCCCTTCAGGCTGCCGTTCAGGCGACCCAGGTCGTAATGCACCGACCCATCGAAGACGGTGTAGGCCTTGGCCTTGCCCAGGTAGGTATTGCCTTGGTCGCCGTAGGTATTGCCGGTATAACGCGCGCCCAGGCCGATGCCGAAGCCGTCGAGTACGCCTGAGTGCCAGGTGTAGTCGCCCCAGATGGACGCTTGCTGGTTAGGCATCAGTTGCAGGCGGTTACCTTTGAAATCGCCGTCCTGCACCTCGGACTTGGCCAGGGTGTAGGCGGCAATGACCTTCAGGTTGTCGGTCACATCGGAAACCGCTTCCAGCTCAAGGCCGCGGACTTTCACTTCACCGGTCTGGCTGGTGATGGTCACACCACCGACCGTGTTGGTGACCGAGACGTTTTTCTGAGTCAGGTCGTACACGGCTGCCGACAACAGGGTATTGGACCCCGGCGGCTGATACTTCACGCCCAGCTCCCACTGCTTGCCTTCGGTGGGCTTGAACGAGTCCGAGGCCGACACACTGGCATTGCTGGACGGCTGGAACGACTCGGCATAGGACAGGTACGGCACGAAGCCCGAATCGAACACGTAGCTGATGGCTGCGTTGCCGCTGAACTTCTTGTCCCGCTGGGTATTGGTGGCATCGCCCTGGTTGAAGAACTTGGTGCCGGTGTGCACCCAGTCTTCACGACCGCCCAGGGTCAGGCGCCAGTTACCAAGCGCCATCTGGTCCTGCACATACAGGCCGGTCTGACGGGTTTTCTGGTTGTAGTCGTAAAACGCGGTCGAGCGATCAGGGCGAGTGATCGGCAGCCCGTAGACCGGGTTGTTGACGTTGCTGTCCGGCACGTTGAAGTCGAAGATCGACAGGTAGTTGGTGTTGATGCGCTGGTGGTCCAGGCCGATCAACAGCGTGTGGTCGATGTCCCCGGTGGCGAAGTCTGCCTGGAAGTTGTTGTCCACCGCGAACTGGCTGATGTCTTCATCGGTGTTGGTGGACATGCGGCTGACAGTGCCATCGTCCTGCACCGGCGGCGAGCTCTTGTTGTAGCTGCCAGGGGTGATGGTCTGGAACGACAGGTCCGACTTGGTGTAGCGCAGGTTCTGGCGGAACTGCCAGACGTCGTTGATGCGGTGTTCGAAGGCGTAACCCAGCGCGTAGTAAGTGCGGTCGTAGAACTCGTAATCCGGGTCACCCAGGTTCTTGTGGTGCGAGATCTTGCCGAACGGCATGTCGATCTTGGTGCCCTGGATGGGCCGGAACTGGCTGGTGGCACCGGTATCGTCACGGGTGAACTGGGTGAGGAAGGTCAGCGTCGTGTCTTCGTCGATGTTCCAGGTCAGGCTTGGGGCAATGTTGTAGCGCTTGTTGTCAATGTGGTCAATTTGCGTGCCACTGTCACGGATAACGCCACTGAGGCCATAGAGAAAGCGACCTTCATCGTCGATCTTGCCGGTGCTGGCGAAGTTGATCTGGCGATGGTTGTCGCTGCCGTATTGAAGCTCGATTTCGTGAGCGCTTTCCGCTTGCGGGCGGCGGCTGACCATGTCCAGCAGGCCGCCAGGTGGAGTCTGGCCGTAGATCGAAGAGGCCGGGCCGCGCAGCAGGGCGAGGCGGTCGAGGTTCCAGGTTTCGGCTTTCGGGTTGGCGTACACGCCGCGGGGCAGCGGCAGGCCATCGAGGAACTGCGTTGGCTCGAAGCCGCGCACGCGCATCCAGTCATAACGGGTGTCGCTGCCGAAGCTGGCGGAGACGATGCCTGGCATGTAGCGCACTGCATCATCCAGGCTGTGTACACCGCGGTCTTTCATTTGCTCGCGGGTGGCGACAGAGATGGAGCGGGGGACTTCCACAAGTGCCGTGTCAGTCTTGGTGCCAGCAGCGGTGCGCTTGGCCACGTAGCCTTCAACCGGGCCCCAGGCGCTTTCGCTGGCGCTGGGGGCATTCACGGTGGTTTCCGGCAAGGCCAGGGTGCCATCCGGCACGGCCACCAGGCTGTAGCTGCCCGCAGTGCTCTGCTGCAACTGCAGGCCGGTACCGCTCAGGGCGGCTTGCAGGGCGCCCAGGCCGTCGTATTGGCCGCTGACCGGGGCCGAGGTGCGGCCGCTGACCAGTGCCGGGTCGATGGCCAAGGCAATGCCGGCCTGGCTGGCGATCTGGTTGAGGGTGGTGGCCAGTGGCGCGCTGGGCAGGTTGTAGGCGCGCGACGTGGATTGCTCGGCGGCGAACAAGACAGGGCTGGTCAGCGGGGCAGCCAGGCCGATGGCCAGGGCCATCAGGCTGGGGCGCAGGATATGATCAACGGCACGGGACATGCGGCGGTTCCTCGACGGGTAAGTGCTTGCTGCTTCCTTGCCGAGCGAGATCTGAAAAGTGACAGGGTGAATCTGAAAAATATTGAGAATTATTTAAAAGGTATTTTGCCAGCACCGGCCTCTTCGCGGGTAAACCCGCTCCTACGACGACCCCGATGTGTGCCCACCACCGTGGTAGGAGCGGGTTTACCCGCGAATACGGTGGTGGCGGCAACGCTGAACGACTGGTGGAGATTGGCCAGCAGGCCCGGCCTCTTCGCGGGTGAACCCGCTCCTACGACGACCCTGATGTGTGTCCACCACCGTGGTAGGAGCGGGTTTACCCGCGAATACGGTGGCGGCGGCAACGCTGAACGACTGGTGGAGATTGGCCAGCAGGCCCGGCCTCTTCGCGGGTGAACCCGCTCCTACGACGACCGCGATGTGTGTCCACCACCGTGGTAGGAGCGGGTTTACCCGCGAATACGGTGGCGGCGGCAACGCTGAACGGCTAGCGGAGATTGGCCAGCAGGCCCGGCCTATTTGGAAGTGACGTTCACCCACCACTGCGTATGCCGCTCGATCTTCACCGGCAACGCCGGCACCAGCGAGGCCAGCGCCAGGTCGGTGTTGGTCAGCGGGAAGCTGCCGGTCACGCGCAGGTCGGCGACCTTGGCATCCACCCCGAGGTAGCCGCTGCGGTACTGGCCCAATGTGGCGAGCAGGTCGCCCAGGCGTACGTTGTCGACCACCAGCATGCCGCGGGTCCAGGCATCGGCACCGGCAGGCACCGTGCCAACCTCGCCGAGGCCATTGGCGTTCATCAACACCTGCTGGCCTTCGCGCAACACCTGTTCGTCGCCGCTGTCATGCGGCATGGCGGCGACCGAGGCTTGCAGCACTTCCAGGCGCGTACCGCCGGCTTCGCGGCGCACCAGGAAGCGCGTGCCCAGTGGCCGCAAGCGACCGTCCTCAGTGCGTACCAGCAGCGGGCGCGGGTCCTGGTGGCCGGTTTCGACCGAGATTTCGCCCTGGTGCAGCACGATCACCCGTTGCGCGCCGGCGTAGTCGATGTCCACGGCGGTGTGGGTGTTCAGGCTCAGCAGTGTGCCGTCTTCCAGGCGCAAGGTGCGCAATTCACCCGTGGCGGTGCGCTGGTCGGCCAACCAGTAGCTGGGTGCCAGCGACGGGGCGCCGACCCATGCCAGCAGCGCGCCGAGCAGAAACGTGCCGGCCAGCCCGCCGCCAACCTTGCCAATGCGTCGCCGCAGGCTGGCGCGCGATTGCAGCAGCGCCTGGCGTGCCGGGCCAGCCGCCGCGCTAACGCGTTGGTCCATGGCGCCGAGCTGGCGCCAGGCACGTGCGTGCTCTTCGCTGGCGGCATGCCAGCGCATGAATTCATTGCGCTCATCAGGCGTGCTGCTGCTGTCGCCGAGGCTGAGTTTCCAGGCAATCGCGGCTTCCAGGACCCGGGACGAAACCGGGACGTTGCTCACGTCGGCTCCCCATACAGGGCTACATAGCACTGGCGCATCCCTTGGGCGATGTACTGGCGCACCCGCGACACCGAAACGCCAAGGCGCTCGGCAATCTCGGCATGGCCCATGCCGTCCAGACGGCTGTGCAGAAACGCCGCGCGAGCCTTGCTCGACAGCTTGCCGAGCAGGCGGTCGATGGCTTTGAGGTCTTCAAGGATCAGGTGCTGCATTTCTGGCGAGGGCTGTTCGGCTTCAGGGATCAGTGCCAGCTCGGCCAGGTAGGCCTGTTCCAGCGCGGCGCGGCGGAAGTGGTCGAACATCAGCCCCTTGGCCACGGCGGCCAGAAACGCGCGGGGTTCGCGGGGGGTGTCCAGTTGCTCACGACCAAGCAGGCGCACGAAGGTGTCCTGGCTCAGGTCTTCAGCACGTTGGCGGCAGGCCATGCTGCGTTGCAGCCAGGCGAGCAGCCAGCCGCGGTGGTCGCGGTACAGCGCACCGACCAGATCGGCGTGTGGGCTTTGTGCAGAAGACAAGCAGCGTCCCCCCGGAACGAATGCATTAACTAACGATAATTATTCGCGATTGTTGCAGAGGGGAGGGGGTGGGTGCAATGGACGCTTATCGGATCGCCATCATAGAAAAGGCTGAAGGGTATGCCTTGGAATTTTCAGTGCCTATCCCTACAAACCATGACTCTGCATCTTGCGCCGTCGCCATCCGCGCAACCGTTGCTCCAGCTGCAGCGGGCTGTCCAGCTGCTGGCGCCGGGCCTGGCTGAACAGGATCAGCGCCAGTTCTGCGGTCACCTGGGCATCGGCACTGGCATGATGGCGTTCTTCAACCTGCAAGCCAAACCGTGCAACCCAGTCATCCAGCCCTGCCTCGCGCAGCACGGTGTCGGGGTTGAGCATCGGCGCCAGCTCGGCGATATCGAGGAATGGCGACTGCAAGCGGTAACCCAGGCTCTCTTTCAGCGCACGCGCCAGCATGCGCTGGTCGAATGGCGCGTGAAACGCCAGCACCGGGCTGTTGCCAATGAAATCGAGCAAATCCAGCAGGGCCTCGGCCGGGTCGCAACCGGCAGCCAGGGCGCTGGGGCCCAAACCGTGGATCAGTACGCTGGCGTTGGTCTTCTGCAAAGGCCGGTGCAATGTGCGTTCGAACTGCTGGGCAAAGTCGATGGCACCGTCTTCGATGGCCACCGCCCCGATCGACAGTACCTGATCACGGTTGGGGTTGAGCCCGCTGGTTTCCAGGTCCAGCACCACCCAGCGCTGCTCGCGCAGGGTACATACCCCCAACGGCACGGGCTTGGGCAACCGGGCCAGGCGCTGGCGCTTGGCGTGGTCCAGCTCGGGCGCACTTGGGCGCAGCCAGGCGAACAGGCTCATAGCTGATACCGCAAGGCCAGGCTGCTTTGCAGGCGCTGAGCCTGGCGCAGGGATTCGCGCAGGATGCGCCGGTCCAGGTGGTTGAGGCTGTCCGGGTCGAGCCGGTTGGAGTAAGGCAGGTTGTCGCGTATCTGGCGCTGGTGCTGCTGCATGCGGGTTTGCTGGATGAAGTGGTAGGCCTCTTCATAGGCGGCGCCGTCCAACGGTTCGATCACGCCCTTGGCTACCAGTTGGCGCAGGCGCTCCAGGGTATTGCAGGCAGCTATGCCATTGGCCAGGGCCAGCAAACGGGCACCATCCACGAAGGGCGTCAGGCCCTGGACCTTGAGGTCGAGGGTCGCCGCCTTGTCGTTGCCCTGGCGTGTCAGCACGAACTCGCGCAATCGGCCCACCGGCGGGCGTTGGCGCAGGGCGTTGTCAGCCATCATGCGCTGGAAGATGCGGTTGTCGGCTACCTGTGCCAGCAGGCCCTGGCGCAGCTGCTCGCAGCCTTGCTCGTCGCCCCACACCACCCGCAAGTCGAAGTAGATGCTCGAGCCCAGCAGGTTCTCCGGGCTGGCTTCGCGAACAAACCCGGCAAAGCGTCGCGCCCACTCGCTGCGCGACAGGCACAGCTCGGGGTTGCCGGCCATGACGTTACCCATGCACAGGGTAAAACCGCACTGGGCCAGGCACTGGTTGATGTATTGCGCCAGCGGCAGCAGGCGAGCGCGGATCGCGTCGGCCTCGGCGCTGTCGACCGCTTCGAAGAGGATGCCGTTGTCCTGGTCGGTGTGCAGGGTCTGCTCGCGTCGCCCTTCGCTGCCAAAGCACAGCCAGCTGAACGGCACGCCCGGGTCGCCACGTTCGGCCAGGGCCAGTTCGATGACCCGGCACACGGTATGGTCGTTGAGCAAGGTAATGATCTGGGTGATCTGCGTCGACGATGCGCCATGGGCCAGCATGCGTTCCACAAGCTGGCTGATTTCGCCGCGCAGTGAAACCAGCGTATCCAGGCGTGGCGCATGGCGTATGGTGCGCGCCAGGTGAACCAGATCGACCCGTTGCAGGGAGAACAGGTCGCGCTCGGAAACCACGCCGCACAGGCGCCGGTTTTCCACCAGGCATACATGGGCAATATGCCGCTCGGTCATTGCCATGGCGGCGTCGAAGGCGCTGGCCTGGGGTGGGAGGTAGAACGGTTTGGCGGTCATGTGCCGGTCGATGGCGGCGCCCAGGTCTGCATCTATTGTCGCCACCACCTGGCGCAGGTCGCGCAAGGTGAAGATACCGATGGGGTAGCGCTGCGGGTCGACCACCACGATGCTGCCCACCTGTTGCTCGTGCATCAGCCGCACGGCTTCGCGCAGGGGGGTATTGGCGCTGCACACCACCGGGTGACGCATGGCCAGTTCACCCAGAGGGGTGTTCAGCGAGTACTGGGTGCCGAGGGTTTCCACAGCGCGCTGGCGTACTTGCTGATTGACCTGATCAAGCAGGCTGCTGACACCGCGCAGGGCAAAATCCCGAAACACATCAGACATCGAGAACACGCGGATGAATGCGGCCTTGTTCAGTTGCAGGCAGAAGGTGTCTTCCCCGGCCAGGTGCTCGGTGCGGGTTGCCCGCTCACCCAGCAGGGCTGCCAGCGGGAAGCACTCGCCGCTGGTGATCTCGAACGTGGTCTCGACGCCTGGTTTGGCCAGGTGCTGGCGCTCGCCAACCACGCGGCCCTGCTTGACGATGTAGAAGTGCTCGACCGGCCCGTCGGCAGGTTTGACGATGCTTTCACCGCAGGCGTAGAAGCGCAGCTGGCACTGCTCGACCAAGAAGGCCAGGTGGCTGTGCTCCATTTGGTTGAACGGCGGAAAGCGCTGCAGGAACTGCAATGTGCCTTGGATGTTTTGCAGTACCGCTGTCTTGCCCGCCTGGCTGTAGGCGTCCTTTTTGCTCATGAAACTGACCGTATCGCTATGCCGAACTATATATATCTATATATAGGTACCGGCCATGTTGTTCTCTGCCTCCATGGTCGGCTTGCGGCGGGGTGGTGCCCATTGGACGTAAGTCTATGAGCGCCCTTGTCAAAGACCCGACGAAAGGCGAAACGGGTTACGCAAGTAATGCGGTCCTAATGCTGAAGCGGAATTATTTTGACGAGACAAGCATGCCCGAGCACACCGACATCCTGAGCGACGCCGAGCGCGAGGCCTTGGCCGTGATAAACCAAAGTGCGCCTGTGGCAGCCAGACCGTTGGTGCTGGTGGTGGATGACAACGCGGTTAACCGGGAGGCGCTGATCCTGTACCTGAAAAGCCGGGGCATCGATGCGGTGGGGGCGGATGGGGCCGAGGAAGCCAGGTTGTACCTGCACTACCAGAAGCGTATCGGCTTGATGATTACCGATTTGCGCATGCAGCCTGAAAGTGGATTGGACTTGATCAGGACAATTCGCGCGTCGGAGCGGGCGGCGTTGTCGATCATTGTGGTGTCGGGTGACACCGATGTGGAAGAAGCAGTGGATGTGATGCACCTGGGGGTGGTGGACTTCCTGCTCAAGCCGGTGGATTTGGGCAAGCTGTTGGAGCTGGTGAGGAAAGAACTGAAAATGGGTTGATGCGCCGAGGGGGCCGCAAAACGGCCCCCTGGCGCAGATGTTACTTACAACCCGTTACGCGCCTTGAACTCGCGGCGACGGCGGTGCAGTACCGGCTCGGTATAACCGTTCGGTTGCTTGCCACCTTCCACTACCAGTTCCACAGCCGCCTGGAACGCCACGTTGTCGTCGAAGTTCGGCGCCATCGGGCGGTACAGGGCGTCGCCAGCGTTCTGCTGATCGACCACCACGGCCATGCGCTTGAGGCTTTCCAGCACCTGTTCCTGGCTGACCACGCCGTGGCGCAGCCAGTTGGCCAGCAGCTGGGCAGAGATGCGCAGGGTGGCACGGTCTTCCATCAGGCCGACGTTGTTGATGTCCGGCACCTTCGAGCAACCCACGCCCTGGTCGATCCAGCGCACCACATAGCCGAGAATGCCCTGGGCGTTGTTGTCCAGCTCGTTGCGGATCTCTTCGGCCGACCAGTTGGTGTCGGCAGCCAGCGGGATGGCCAGAATGTCGTCCACCGACGCCGGGGTACGTGAAGCCAGTTCACGCTGGCGCGCCTGTACGTCCACCTTGTGGTAGTGCAGGGCGTGCAGGGTGGCGGCAGTTGGCGACGGTACCCAGGCGGTGTTGGCACCGGCCAGTGGGTGGGCGATCTTCTGCTCGAGCATGGCGGCCATCAGGTCAGGCATGGCCCACATGCCTTTGCCGATCTGCGCACGGCCTTGCAGGCCGGTGGCCAGGCCAACGTCGACGTTGTTGTTTTCGTAGGCGCCGATCCACTTCTCGTTCTTCATGGCACCTTTGCGCACCACGGCGCCGGCTTCCATCGAGGTGTGGATTTCATCGCCAGTGCGGTCAAGGAAGCCGGTGTTGATGAACGCCACGCGCTCGGCGGCTGCCTTGATGCAGGATTTGAGGTTGACCGTGGTACGGCGTTCCTCGTCCATGATGCCGACCTTGACTGTGTTGCGCGGCATGCCCAGCAGGTCTTCGACCTGGCTGAAGATCTCGGCGGCGAAGGCCACTTCCTCAGGGCCGTGCATCTTCGGCTTGACGATGTACACGCTGCCGCTGCGGGTATTCTTGCGGCTAGTGTTACCGTTGAGGTTGTGCAGGGCGATCAGGTTGGTGAACAGCCCGTCCTGGATACCTTCGGGGATTTCGTTGCCTTGGGCATCGAGGATCGCCGGGTTGGTCATCAGGTGGCCAACGTTGCGCACGAACAGCAACGAACGACCGTGCAGGGTCACGCTGCCGCCGTTAGGCGCCGCGTACTCGCGGTCCGGGTTCATGGTGCGGGTGAAGGTTTTGCCACCCTTGCTCACGCTTTCGGCCAAGTCGCCTTTCATCAAGCCCAGCCAGTTGCGGTAGACGATGACTTTGTCGTCAGCGTCTACGGCTGCAACCGAGTCTTCGCAGTCCATGATGGTGGTCAGTGCCGACTCCATCAGGATGTCTTTGACGCCAGCGGCGTCGGTGCTGCCGACGGGGGTGCTGGCATCGACCTGGATTTCGAAGTGCAGGCCGTTGTGCTTGAGCAACACGGCAGTCGGCGCGGCGGCGTCGCCGTGGAAGCCGATCAGTTGCGCATCGTCGCGCAGGCCAGTGTTGCTGCCGCCTTTCAGGGCAACAACCAGCTTGCCGCCTTCGATGCGGTAGCCCGTGGAGTCGACGTGCGAGCCGGCGGCCAGTGGCGCGGCTTCGTCGAGGAAGGCGCGGGCGAAGGCGATGACCTTGTCGCCGCGTACCTTGTTGTAACCCTGGCCTTTTTCGGCGCCGCCTTCATCGCTGATGGCATCGGTGCCGTACAGGGCGTCGTACAGCGAACCCCAGCGGGCGTTGGCGGCGTTCAGGGCGAAGCGGGCGTTCATCACCGGCACCACCAGTTGCGGGCCGGCCATGTGGGCGATTTCTTCGTCCACGTTCTGGGTGGTGGCCTGGAAATCGTCGGCTTGTGGCAGCAGGTAGCCGATTTCCTGGAGGAATGCTTTGTAGGCTGCGGCGTCGTGGGCCTGGCCTTTGCGTGCCTGGTGCCAGGCGTCGATCTTGGCTTGCAGCTCGTCGCGCTTGGCGAGCAGGGCTTTGTTCTTTGGAGCGAGGTCATTGATGATCTTCTCTGCACCCGCCCAGAACTGCTCGGCGACGATGCCGGTCCCGGGGATGGCTTCGTTGTTCACGAAGTCGTACAGGACCTTGGCGACCTGAAGGCCACCGACTTGAACGTATCCAGTCATTGCTTGCCTCACTCTGCTCAGCTATTTCGCTCTTCTGTATTAAGCCTGTAGCGCTTCTCTAAACACGGCACCAGTGCATGCTCCCGGTTTTGCTCGGGGGCGGCTGGGTGCGGCCTGCCAGACAGGCTGGCGGGCAGTGTGCGTATTTTCACAGGCGCCTTGGCAGACATCCAAACGACGTTTTGTAGTCCGCGCCACGGGATACTACATGAAGCAGTAGGCGGGGCAAAATCAGACTAAAAGCGCCGTTATGCGACCCGTTGGTCGCGTATGGTCACGCTGGGAGTAGGTATGTTCGCAAAAAACAGGTGGATTGTTCCAGATAAATCTTGAAACAGTACACGATTGGCTGTGCAGATTGCCCTGCGGCAGGTTGCCGCGCCTTGCCTATACTGACTCGATCCCCCGATTTTCTGCCGCCCGGCGCGGTCCGACACGAGGAAGGGCTTGTGGATCATCTTGTACTGACTGTAATTGCCCCTGACAAGGCCGGCCAGGTCGAACGTATTGCCCAGTGCATCGCCGACCACAGTGGTAACTGGCTGGAAAGCCGCATGTCGCGTATGGCCGGGCAGTTTGCTGGCATTCTGCGGGTGGCGGTGCCGGCAGAGAATTACGCCGAGCTTGTGGCCTCGCTGCAGGGGCTGGCCAGGTACGACATTCGCGTGCTGATCGCCGAGAGCGGGATTGAGCCGTCGTGCACCTGGAAGCCAATTGCCATGGAGCTGGTGGGTAACGACCGGCCGGGGATCGTGCGGGACATTACCCGCTTGCTGGCTGAGCTGCAGGTAAACGTCGAGCGGTTTTCCACAGAAGTGCGGCCGGCGCCGATGAGCAGTGAGCCGTTGTTCCACGCCGACGCATTGCTGGCGTTGCCGTTGACCTTGCCGCTGGAAGAACTGCAGCAGCGGCTGGAGAGCCTGGCGGATGACTTGATGGTGGAGTTGAAGCTGCGGGCAGAGGATTGATCAGCGATTGCCGGGGCCGCTCTGCGGCCCTATCGCGACACAAGGCCGCTCCCACACGGTCCTGCGTACACCGGACAAATGTGGGGCGGCCTTGTGTTGCGAAGCGGCCACCTGCGGTTATCCCGATATCACGGGGAAGGCCCTGTGGATAACCTGGGGGTGTACCTCTCCAGCCCAGGTATCACGTGCCTTGTACTGTTTTGCTCAAAAAATGCCCAATTATCAGCAGCTTGTGCACAAAGCGCGGGGACGAGGGTGTGGATAACCTATGGAGATGTCTCTGCAGGCCAGGCGCTACATGACCTGCAGAGTTTTGATCGTTTTCTGATCAGCTACGTTTGCGCAAGTTCAGCCATGCATCGACGCTGTAAATCGCCAAACCTGCCCAGATGAACATGAAGGCCGCCAGGGTGCTCGACGACAAATGCTCGTCGAACAGCACTACGGCCTGCAACAGCACCAAGGTCGGTGCCAGGTACTGCAGGAAGCCCAGCGTGGTGTACGGCAGGTGCCGTGCGGCGGCGTTGAAGCATACCAGCGGCACCAGCGTCACCGGCCCGGCCGCCATCAGCCACAGCGCCTCGCTGCTGGTATAGAACGCGCCCTGGGCACTCATCGCTGTCGGGTGCAGTAGCAGCCAGCCAAGGGCCAGCGGTACCAGCATCCAGGTTTCCACCACCAGGCCGGGCAGCGCAGCCACCGGTGCCTGCTTACGGATCAGCCCATAGAAGCCGAAGCTCAACGCCAGCACCAGTGACACCCACGGCAGGCTGCCCACTTGCCACACCTGCTGCGCCACACCCACGGCAGCCATGCCCACCGCCAGCCATTGCAGGCGGCGCAGGCGCTCGCCAAGAATCAGCATGCCCAGCAGTACGTTGATCAGCGGGTTGATGTAATAGCCCAGGCTGGCCTCGAGCATACGGCCGTTGTTCACCGACCACACGTAGGTCAGCCAGTTACCGGCGATCAGTGCGCCGCTCAGTGCCAGGATGCCCAGCCGGCGCGGGTTGTTGCGCAGTTCACGCCACCAGCCGGGGTGTTTCCACACCAGTAGCAGCAGCGAGCCGAACAGTGCTGACCAGAGCACCCGGTGGACAATGATCTCCACCGCCGGGACGCTCTGGATTGCCTTGAAGTAGAGGGGGAAAAGGCCCCAGATGATGTAGGCGCTCAAGCCCAGTATGTACCCGCGACGCGGGTTTGCGGCGTGCATGCAGAATCCTTGCTTAGGTTGCTAAATAAAGCGACGCCTATTGTAGACAGAGGCGGGCGTGCTTCTAGAACAATTTCAGCGGAGCTTCATCCAGCGCAGCCATCTGTTCGCGCAAGGCGAGAATCTGGTCGCCCCAGTAGCGTGGCTGGCCGAACCAAGGGAAGCTGGGCGGGAACGCGGGGTCGTCCCAGCGCCTTGCCAGCCAGGCGCTATAGTGCAGCTGGCGCAGGGCGCGCAGGGGCTCGATCAGGGCCAGTTCGCGCGGGTCGAAGTCGTGGAACTCGTTGTAGCCGTCGATCAGCTCGGCCAGTTGCCCCAGGCGCTCCTCGCGGTTGCCGGCCAGCATCATCCACAGGTCTTGCACCGCTGGGCCCATGCGGCAATCGTCGAGGTCGACCACGTGATACACCTCGTCACGGTGCATCAGGTTGCCGGGGTGCAGGTCGCCGTGCAGGCGAATGAGCTGGTGTGGTGTGCGAGCGTAGATCTCCTCCGCCCGCTTGAGCAGATCGCGGGCCACGGACTCGAACGCCGGCAGCAGTTCACGTGGGACAAAATTACCCTCCAGCAAGGTGTTCAGCGAGGCGTGGCCAAAGTTGTCCACAGCCAGTGCCTCGCGGTGCTTGAACGGTTTGCTGGCGCCCACGGCATGCAGGCGGCCAAGTAACTGGCCCAGGCGATACAACTGGTCGAGGTTGCCAGGCTCGGGGGCGTGGCCGCCGCGACGGGGGAACAGCGTGAAGCGGAAGCCCTTGTGTTCGAACAAGGTGCGGTCATCGTGCTGCAGGGGCGCAACCACCGGGACTTCACAGTCGGCGAGTTCGGCCGTGAAGGCGTGTTCTTCAAGGATGGCTGCATCGCTCCAGCGGCCTGGGCGGTAGAACTTGGCAATCAGCGGCTGCGCGTCTTCGATGCCCACCTGGTACACGCGGTTCTCGTAGCTGTTCAGCGCCAGCACCCGAGCGTCGCTGAGAAAGCCCAGGCTTTCCACTGCGTCCAGGACCAGGTCGGGGGTGAGGGTGTCGAAGGGGTGGGACATGGTGGCTCCGGAGGGTAAGCGGCGTGGGGACATGGTACCGCTTTATACCGGTGCCGGCCCCTTCGCGGGCGTGCCCGCACATTACGGCCCAGATGCATCGGGTGGTGCGGTCCCTGTGGGAGCGGGCAAGCCCGCGAACCGCGCACCGCGCGGCCAGACTATGCGGGAACCCCGATCAACACATAAGACGGGTGAAACTGCACCCGCACCACACTGCCATCCACGACCTGCTGGGCAGCCAACCAGTGCGCATCAGCCATTGCACACAGGGTCTGCCCGTTGCCTAACGCCAGCCTGACTTCACTGGGCCCATCGACCTCTGCCAGCACTTCCTCCACCTTCGTGCAAAGGCAATTGCTCCCCGCTTCGGCCTCTTCCCCCTCCGCCAACAAGCGCACCCACCCGGCCTTTAGCAGCGCCACCACCATCGTTCCCGGTGTCAGCTCCAGGCGCGCCGTGCTGTCGTGGGTGATCAGTGCATCGATCTCCAGCCCGCCACCCAATGCCAGGCTGACGCGGTCATACCGGCCTTCAGGGCGCAGGCCGCTGACCTGGCCCTGCAACTGGTTGCGCGCACTGGTGCGCAGCATCAGGCGCCCGAGCAGGTCGAGGTCGCCGGATTCTTCGGCGGCTTCAAGGATTTGTGCCTGTAGGGCCTGCAGCCTTTGGTACAGGCGCAACACCCGCTCGCCTTCCGCCGACAAGTGCGCACCGCCACCGCCGCGGCCACCGGTGCTGCGCTTGACCAAGGGCTGGCTGGCCAGGTTGTTGAGCTCGTCAATGGCATCCCAGGCCGCCTTGTAGCTGATACCCGCGGCCTTGGCGGCGCGGGTGATCGAGCCTTGTTCGGCAATGTGCTGCAGCAGCGCGATGCGCTGTGGGCGGCGGGCGATGTGCTGGGTGAGAACGGGGGGTAGGGACATGGGTATTCCGTATACAAGGGTGCTTTACAAATGGGCAGGTCGCGCCTGGTCATACATACCCCGGTTTGGGCGTACGTGCCAGGCAATACACATCCACCCGCCGCGCACCTGCCTTGCGCAGTGCCTGGGCGATAGCCTGCGCAGTGGCACCGGTGGTCAACACATCATCGACGATGGCGACATGCTTGCCTTCCAGTTCGCCCTGTACCGCGAACGCCTGGCGCAAATTGCGCCGCCGTGCCTTGGCGCCCAGATGTTGCTGTGCCGGTGTCTCGCGGGTGCGGGCCAGCAAACGCTCGTTGCAGGTTACCCCGACGTGCGACGACAACCACCGCCCAAGCATCCCCGCCTGGTTGAACCCCCGCTCGCGCAGTCGACGCCTGGCCAAAGGCACAGGCAACAGCAGGTCAGGGCGAGGCAACCCTTCGGCATAGCGATACTGCAGCCCCTGCCCCAGCAGCTCAGCCATCAGGCGCCCCAAAGGCCATTGGCGATTGTGTTTGAAACGGCTGATCAACGTGTCCACCGGAAAGCCGAAATGCCACAGGGCAATGACCTGGTCGAAGGCCGGCAAGCAGCGGCCACACGGGGCGCAGGTCAAGCCGGCCATGGGCAAGGGCAGGGCGCAATGCCGGCACTGATCACCCAGCCAGGGCAGCGCCTGTTCGCAGGTGATGCACAGCGGGTAATGCTGCTCGGCAGGCTCATCGCATAACAAGCACGTCTGATTAATAAGTGAGCACTTGTAAACCAGTCGCTTCCACTGCAGTTGACAGTTCATAGGCCTTCCATGACTATGCGAGCTATCCGTGATGCGCTGGCGGGCTTTCCTGTCCCGGCGCCAGCTACAGCCTAAACAAGGAAACGCCGATGAGCGCCAGCACAACTGCAACAACACGTCACGATTGGGCCCTGGCCGAGGTCAAGGCGCTGTTCCAGCAACCGTTCAATGACTTGCTGTTCCAGGCGCAGACCGTGCACCGCGCGCATTTCGACCCCAACCGCGTGCAGGTTTCGACCTTGCTGTCGATCAAGACCGGCGCCTGCCCGGAAGATTGCAAATATTGTCCGCAGTCCGGTCACTACAACACCGGGCTGGAGAAACAGAAGCTGATGGAAGTGCAGAAGGTGCTGGAAGAAGCTGCCCGCGCCAAAGCCATCGGTTCTACCCGTTTCTGCATGGGGGCGGCGTGGAAGCACCCGTCGGCCAAAGACATGCCCTACGTGCTGGAGATGGTCAAAGGCGTCAAGGCCATGGGTCTGGAAACCTGCATGACCCTCGGCAAACTCGACCAGGAGCAGACCAAGGCCCTGGCCCAGGCTGGGCTGGACTACTACAACCACAACCTCGACACCTCGCCGGAGTTCTACGGCAGCATCATCACCACGCGTACCTACAGCGAGCGCCTGCAGACCCTGGCCTACGTGCGCGACGCCGGGATGAAAATCTGCTCTGGTGGCATTCTGGGTATGGGTGAATCGCTGGATGACCGCGCCGGCCTGCTGATCCAGCTGGCCAACCTGCCGGAACACCCGGAGTCGGTGCCGATCAACATGCTGGTCAAGGTGGCCGGCACGCCGCTGGCTGAGGAAGAGGACGTCGACCCGTTCGACTTTATCCGTATGCTGGCCGTGGCCCGTATCCTCATGCCCAAGTCTCACGTGCGCCTGTCCGCCGGCCGCGAGCAGATGAACGAGCAGATGCAGGCCCTGGCCTTCATGGCGGGCGCCAACTCGATCTTCTACGGCGAAAAGCTGCTGACCACCGCCAACCCCCAGGCCGACAAGGACATGCAGCTGTTCGCACGCCTGGGCATCAAGCCCGAAGCGCGTGAAGAGCACGCCGACGAAGTGCACCAGGCAGCCATCGAGCAAGCGCTGGTCGAGCAGCGCAGCAGCGAGATGTTCTACGACGCCGCGACAGCCTGATATGGCTTTCGACCTGGCAGCGCGCCTGGCCGAACGGCGCGCCGCAGACCTGTATCGGCAGCGGCCATTGCTGGAAAGCCCGCAAGGGCCGGAAGTGGTGGTCGACGGCCAGCGGTTGCTGGCCTTCTGCAGCAATGACTACCTGGGCCTGGCCAACCACCCCGAGGTGATCGCCGCCTGGCAGGCCGGCGCCGAGCGCTGGGGTGTGGGTGGTGGTGCCTCGCACCTGGTGGTTGGCCACAGCACCCCGCACCATCAGGTTGAAGAGGCACTGGCTGAACTCACCGGCCGCCCGCGCGCCCTGTTGTTCTCCACCGGCTATATGGCCAATCTGGGCGCCATCACCGCGCTGGTGGGGCAGGGCGACACGGTACTGCAAGACCGCCTCAACCATGCCTCGCTGCTGGATGGCGGGCTGCTCAGTGGTGCCCGCTTCAACCGCTACCTGCATAACGACCCGGCCAGCCTGGCCAGCCGCCTGGACAAGGCAGTCGGCAATACCCTGGTGGTGACCGATGGCGTATTCAGCATGGACGGTGACCTGGCCGACCTGCCGGCGCTGGCCGATGTCGCCCGTGCCCGCGGAGCCTGGCTGATGGTTGACGATGCCCATGGCCTGGGCACCTTGGGCGCACAGGGCGGCGGCATCGTCGAGCACTTTGGCCTGGGCGTGGATGACGTACCGGTGCTGATCGGCACGCTCGGCAAGGCTTGCGGCACCGCGGGTGCTTTTGTTGCTGGCAGCGAAGCGCTGATCGAGGCGCTGGTACAGTTCGCCCGCCCCTATATCTACACCACCAGCCAGCCACCGGCGCTGGCCTGCGCCACACTCAAGAGCCTGGAGCTGCTGCGCCGCGAAACCTGGCGTCGTGAGCACCTGGCAGCCTTGATTCGCCAGTTCCGAGAAGGCGCGCAGCAGCTGGGGCTGCAGTTGATGGACAGCCCGACGCCGATCCAGCCCATCGTGATCGGCGACAGTGCGCAGGCGTTGCGCCTGTCACGCCTGCTGCGTGAGCGCGGCTTGCTGGTGACGGCCATCCGCCCACCCACCGTGCCGGCTGGCAGCGCACGCCTGCGGGTAACCCTGAGCGCCGCACACAGCGAGGCGCAGGTGCAGCTATTGTTGAATGCATTGGCCGAGTGTTATCCACAGTTGGAGAACGCCGATGCGTAATCGACTTGTTCTATTGCCCGGCTGGGGCTTGGGAACTGCTGCGCTGGAGCCGCTGGCCGCTAGCCTGCGTGCCCAGGACGCCCGCCTGCAGGTAGAGCTGATGCCCCTGCCAGAACTGGCCCACAGCGATGTGCAGGCCTGGATCGACCATCTGGACCGCAAGCTGCCCAGCAATGTCTGGCTGGGTGGCTGGTCACTGGGTGGCATGTTGGCCAGCGCGCTGGCGCACAAGCGTGGCGACCACTGCTGCGGGCTGCTGACCTTGGCCAGCAACCCCAGCTTCCTGGCCCGGCCAGATTGGCCCCATGGCATGGCCGAAGACACCTTCGGCACCTTCCTCGACGGCTGCCGCAACCATACCCAGGTCACCCTCAAGCGCTTCCGTACCTTGTGCAGCGACGGCGCCCTGCAGCCGCGCACCTTGTTGCGTCAGCTGGGTGTCGGCGTGCCGGATACCGACCCGTTGTACCTGGCCACTGGCCTTGAAGTGCTGGCCAAGCTGGACACCCGTGAAGCCTTGCAGGCCTATGGTGGCCCGCAACTGCACCTGTTCGCCGGCAGCGATGCGCTAGTGCCGGCAGAGGCGGCAAAGGCGTTGAGCGAGCTGTTGCCCGATGTAGAAGTGGGCCTGGTCGAAGACAGTTCCCACGCGTTCCTGCTGGAGTACCCGCAGGAGCTGGCGGCGGGCATCAAGAGTTTTCTGCATGAGAGTGGCGATGACTGACCTTTCCCGTCCGACCCTGCCCGGCGCATTGCCCGACAAGCGCCAGGTGGCGGCCTCGTTCTCCCGCGCCGCGGCCAGCTACGACAGCGTGGCGGCCCTTCAGCGTGCTGTAGGCCTGAGCCTGCTGGAGCAGTTGCCGGCAGGCCTGAAGCCGTCTCACTGGCTGGACCTGGGCAGCGGCACCGGCCATTTCAGCCGCATGCTGGCTGAGCGTTTCGCCCAGGCCAGTGGCGTGGCGGTGGATATTGCCGAGGGCATGTTGCTTCATGCCCGTCATGTAAAGGGTGGAGCGCAGTATCACGTGGTTGGCGACGCCGAGCGTCTGCCGCTGCGCGATGCCAGTGTCGACCTGGTGTTTTCCAGCCTGGCGGTGCAGTGGTGCGATCAGTTCGCCAGTGTGCTGGCCGAGGCGCAGCGGGTGCTGCGCCCAGGCGGTGTACTGGCCTTCAGCAGCCTGTGCGTGGGCACTCTCGACGAACTGCGCGCCAGTTGGCAGGCGGTGGATGGCCTGGTGCATGTAAACCGCTTCCGCCGTTTCGAAGACTATCAGCGCCTGTGCGCAGCCAGCGGTTTTGAACAGCTTGAGCTGGAGCGGTGCCCGCATGTGCTGCACTACCCGGATGTGCGCAGCCTGACCCACGAACTGAAGGCGTTGGGGGCGCACAATCTGAACCCTGGGCGACCTTCCGGCCTCACCGGCCGGGCGCGAATGCAGGGCCTGTTGCAGGCCTATGAGGCATTTCGCCAGCCCGCGGGGCTGCCAGCCACCTATCAAGTGGTCTATGGTGTGTTGCGCAAGCCACAGGTGTAAGGGGAGCACGATGAGCCAGGCCTTTTTCATTGCGGGTACCGATACCGATGTCGGCAAGACCACCATCGCTGCCGGCCTGCTGCATGCGGCGCGTTTGCAGGGCATGAGCACGCTGGGTGCCAAGCCGGTGGCCTCGGGCTGCACGATGACGCCGAAAGGCTTGCGCAATAGCGATGCCCTGGCGCTGATCGACGAAAGCACGGTCAAGCTGCCCTATGAGCAGGTCAATCCGTTTGCCTTCGAGCCTGCTATAGCCCCGCATGTGGCGGCGCGCGAGGCAGGGGTGACGCTGGCTGTGCCAGAACTGCTCGCGGCGATGCGCAATGTGCTGCAACAAAATGCCGACTTCACCTTGATAGAGGGGGCCGGCGGCTGGCGCGTACCGCTGTCGGGCCTGGAGAACCTGTCCGACCTTGCCGTTGCCCTGCGGTTGCCGGTGATTCTGGTGGTAGGCGTGCGCTTGGGTTGCATCAGCCATGCCTTGCTCAGCGCCGAAGCGATCGAGCGTGATGGGCTGCAGTTGGCGGGTTGGGTGGCAAACATCATCGAGCCGCGCACCTCACGCCTGGAAGAGAACCTGGCCAGCCTTGCAGAGCGCCTGCCAGCGCCTTGCCTGGGGCGGGTGCCCAAGCTCAAGCAGGCCAGTGCCGACATGGTGGCGGAGCATCTGCAGCTGGATCTGCTGGATTAGTGTGTTGCAGGCCCGGCCTCTTCGCGGGTAAACCCGCTCCTACGAGGGAACGCATACCGTTGTGGGCGCGGGTTTAACCGCGAAGCGGCCAGAACAGGAATACCCAAGGCCTATCAACTGGCATTGAGCCATTAGGGATTTAAACGGGCCTTTTTGCCCCCAGCCTGTTTTAATTGGGGCTGTTCGTCATCCAGCGTCAATGGAGTCCTGACATGGAAATCACCGGTAGCTCCGCCTACTACGCGGGCCTGAGCGCAATCCAGACCGGCCAGAACCGCGTCGATCAGGCCGCCAGCCAGATCGCCAACACCACTGCCGAACGTACCGCCACTAGCCAGTCCAGCGATTTTCAGGCAGAACGCCTGCGCGCGGTCGACCGCAGCCAGCAGATGGACATGGCCACCAGTGTCGTGCAACAGGCGGTGGGCAAGACCGAAGTCGAACTCGGCGCAAAGGTCGCCAAGGCATCCGACGAAATGCTTGGCCGGATCATCGACACCTACGCCTGAACACTTGCGTCATCCCCTATTTCAGCGCCTGCCCTTGTAGGAGCGGGCTTGCCCGCGAATGCGTCCGATCAGACAACAATTTTGTCTGGTCGGGCCTCTTCGCGGGCAAGCCCGCTCCTACAAGGGTTTGTGCCATGGCATGACTGATTTGCCATTTTTCGTGGCGTAAATGGCACCATAGTCCATCCTTGACAGAAAGCTGAGCTAAACGTAAGTTTCAAACAACTGTTTGATCGGCTTCCGCCAAGCGCGGGTCACCCCACAGAACTCACCTAGAGGTTCATCGCAATGCCTGACTACAAAGCCCCCTTGCGTGATATCCGCTTCGTTCGCGACGAGCTGCTTGGCTATGAGGCGCACTATCAGAGCCTGCCGGGCTGCCAGGACGCCACGCCCGACATGGTCGACGCGATCCTTGAAGAAGGCGCGAAGTTCTGTGAGCAGGTGTTGTCGCCGCTGAACCGCGTGGGTGACCAGGAAGGCTGCACCTGGAGCGAATCGGGGGTGAAAACCCCAACCGGCTTCAAGGAAGCCTACCAGCAGTTCGTCGAAGGCGGCTGGCCGAGCCTGGCACATGACGTCGAGCATGGCGGCCAAGGCCTGCCAGAGTCGCTGGGCCTGGCCCTGAGCGAAATGGTCGGTGGCTCGAACTGGTCGTGGGGTATGTACCCAGGCCTGTCGCATGGCGCGATGAACACTATTTCTGCGCATGGCACTGCCGAGCAGCAGCACACCTACCTGACCAAGCTGGTGTCCGGCGAGTGGACCGGCACCATGTGCCTGACCGAACCGCACTGCGGCACCGACCTGGGCATGCTGCGCACCAAGGCCGAGCCACAGGCCGACGGCAGCTACAAAGTGTCGGGCACCAAGATCTTCATTTCGGCCGGTGAGCACGACATGGCCGACAACATCGTCCATATCGTCCTGGCCCGCCTGCCGGACGCACCGGCCGGTACCAAGGGGATTTCGCTGTTCATCGTGCCGAAGTTCCTGCCCAACGCCGAGGGCGGCGTGGGCGAGCGCAACGGCGTGAGCTGCGGCTCGATCGAACACAAGATGGGCATCCACGGTAACGCTACCTGCGTCATGAACTTCGATGCTGCCACCGGCTACCTGATCGGCCCAGCCAACAAAGGCCTGAACTGCATGTTCACCTTCATGAACACTGCTCGTCTGGGTACCGCGCTGCAAGGCCTGGCCCACGCCGAGGTGGCGTTCCAGGGTGGCCTGAAGTACGCCCGTGAGCGCCTGCAGATGCGTTCCCTGACCGGCCCGAAAGCACCGGACAAGGCCGCTGACCCGATCATCGTCCACCCGGACGTGCGTCGCATGCTGCTGACCATGAAGGCCTTCGCCGAAGGCAACCGCGCGATGGTGTACTTCACTGCCAAGCAGGTGGACATCGTCAAGTACAGCCAGGACGAAGAAGAGCGCAAGAAGGCTGACGCCCTGCTGGCGTTCCTGACCCCGATCGCCAAGGCATTCATGACCGAAGTCGGTTTCGAAGCCGCCAACCACGGCGTACAGATCTACGGTGGCCATGGCTTCATCGCCGAATGGGGCATGGAGCAGAATGTGCGCGACAGCCGTATCTCCATGCTGTACGAAGGCACTACCGGTATTCAGGCCCTCGACCTGCTCGGTCGCAAAGTGCTGATGACTCAGGGCGAAGCACTGAAGGGCTTCACCAAGATCGTGCACAAGTTCTGCCAGGCGCAGGAAGGTAACGAAGCGGTCAAGGAGTTCGTCGAACCGCTGGCGGCCATCAACAAGGAGTGGGGCGAGCTGACCATGAAAGTGGGCATGGCTGCCATGAAGGACCGTGAAGAAGTGGGTGCGGCTTCGGTCGATTACCTGATGTACTCCGGCTATGCCTGCCTGGCCTACTTCTGGGCCGACATCGCCCGCCTGGCCGCCGAGAAACTGGCAGCCGGTACCAGCGAGGAGGCGTTCTACACCGCCAAGCTGCAGACTGCCCGCTTCTACTTCCAGCGCATCCTGCCACGTACCCGTACCCATGTGGCGACCATGCTGTCGGGCGCCAACAACCTGATGGCGATGGACGAAGAGCACTTCGGCCTGTCGTACTGATACTGGCGCTGTAGCCAAAACCCGCCTGCCCTGACCGGCAGGCGGTTTTTTTGTCTTCAGGTTCAGCGTGGTCCCTCGTAGGAGCGGGTTCACCCGCGAAGAGGCCGGTCCTGCTGGCCAATCTCCACCCGCCGTTCACCGTTGCCGCCGCCACCGTATTCGCGGGTAAACCCGCTCCTACGCAGATTGGTGGTGGCCACACATCAGGGGTTGGCCACAGGCCGTCGTGTAGGAGCGGGTTCACCCGCGAAGAGGCCGGCCCTGCTGGCCAATCTCCACCCGCCGTTCACCGTTGCCGCCACCACCGTATTCGCGGGTAAACCCGCTCCTACGCAGATTGGTGGTGGCCACACATCAGGGGTTGGCCACAGGCCGTCGTGTAGGAGCGGGTTCACCCGCGAAGAGGCCGGCCCTGCTGGCCAATCTCCACCCGCCGTTCACCGTTGCCGCCACCACCGTATTCGCGGGTAAACCCGCTCCTACGCAGATTGGTGGTGGCCACACATCAGGGGTTGGCCACAGGCCGTCGTGTAGGAGCGGGTTCACCCGCGAAGAGGCCGGCCCTGCTGGCCAATCTCCACCCGCCGTTCACCGTTGCCGCCACCACCGTATTCGCGGGTAAACCCGCTCCTACGCAGATTGGTGGTGGCCACACATCAGGGGTTGGCCACAGGCCGTCGTGTAGGAGCGGGTTCACCCGCGAAGAGGCCGGCCCTGCTGGCCAATCTCCACCCGCCGTTCACCGTTGCCGCCACCACCGTATTCGCGGGTAAACCCGCTCCTACGCAGATTGGTGGTGGCCACACATCAGGGGTTGGCCACAGGCCGTCGTGTAGGAGCGGGTTCACCCGCGAAGAGGCCGGCCCTGCTGGCCAATCTCCACCCGCCGTTCACCGTTGCCGCCGCCACCGTATTCGCGGGTAAACCCGCTCCTACCGCACTGATCGGTGGTGGCCACACATCAGGGGTTGAACACAGGCCGTCGTAGGAGCGGGTTTACCCGCGAAGGATGCGACACGGTGCATGGGAAGTTCGTTCATCCAACCGCAAATTCAACTGTTCCAGTGCACTGCCGATGAAGTGAGGGCACAATGCCATTATTGATCTGCCGGGTTGGAGATTACCCTTGTTTCGTCTTAACGCTGTTCGCGCAAGCCACTTCCTGCCGTCGCTGTTCTTGTTGCTGGCAGGGCTCGCCGCAGCCTATGTGAGAGACCTCAGCGTCTTTTTCACATCGCTGTTCAATGTCCTGCCTACCTTGGTTCTGCTGCTGGGTGGCACCTACTGCGCGGTTTACCGCCGTCAGCGTGAGCTGTTCCTGATGCTGACGGTGTACATCGCCTACTTCCTGCTCGATACCCAGACCGACTTCTACCGTGACCATGGCCGCGTGCGTGAGGACGCCGCGGTGATCTTCCACCTTGTCTGCCTGTTGCTGCCGGCGCTGTTCGGGCTGTATGGCGCCTGGCAGGAGCGTACGCACCTGCTGCAGGACCTGGTCGCCCGCGGTGCGGTGCTGTTTGCCGTGGGCAGTGTGGCGGTGGCCCTCCAGCAAAGCTACCCCGAGGCGTTGCTGACCTGGTTGGCGGAGATCCGCTGGCCGGCTTTGCATGGCCACTGGATGAGCCTGATCCAGATGGTCTACCCACTGTTCCTGGGTGTGTTCATTCTGCTGGTGGTGCAGTACCTGCGTGCACCCCGGCCGCTGCACGCCGCGCAGTTGATCGGTCTGCTGGGGATTTTCTGGATGCTGCCGCAAACCTTCATCCTGCCGTTTACCTTGAACATCATGTGCAGCCAGGTAATGCTGATGATCGCCGCAGCGGTGGCGCACGAGGCTTATCAGATGGCCTTCCGTGACGAGCTGACTGGCCTGCCGGGGCGCCGTGCGCTGAACGAGCGCATGCAGCGCCTGGGGCGTAACTATGTGATCGCCATGACCGATGTCGACCACTTCAAGAAATTCAACGACACCCACGGCCATGACGTCGGGGACCAGGTGCTGCGGTTGGTCGCCAGCCGCTTGTCCAAGGTCACCGGCGGTGGCCGTGCCTACCGATATGGCGGGGAGGAGTTCGCCCTGGTGTTCGCCGGCAAGACCGCCGCGGAATGCGTGCCGCATGTGGAAGCCGTGCGTGAAGTGATCGCCAATTACGTGATGCACCTGCGCGATCAGCACAACCGCCCGCAGGACGATACCGCCGGGCGCCAGCGCCGGGCTGGCAGCGCCGGCGGCACGGTCTCGGTCACCATCAGTATCGGCGTGGCCGAGCGCCAGGCCGATCATCGCAACCCCGAGGCGGTGCTGAAATCCGCCGACCAGGCGCTTTACAGTGCCAAAGGCGCGGGGCGCAATTGTGTCATGGTGCATGGGCGACAATCACCGCGTGGGGCAGTGCGCACGGCGTGACCGAATTAGACTATGCAGTCGATTGATGACCCTATGTCTCGCAAAAGTTGTTCGGTTACACTGCCAGTAACCCCAGTGTCGCGGTTCCCCGAGACCGCCCCGACCCGACTAGCGAGAGGTTGTCATGGCTGACTATAAAGCGCCGCTGCGCGACATGCGCTTCGTACTGAATGAAGTCTTCAACGTGGCCGAGCAGTGGACGCAGTTGCCCGGGCTGGCCGAGGTTGTCGATGCCGACACGGCCATGGCCGTGCTGGAAGAAGCCGGCAAGGTCACCGCCAGGACCATTGCGCCTCTCAGCCGCGCCGCCGACGAGGAGGGCTGCCATTGGGACAACGGCGCGGTACGCACCCCAGCCGGTTTCATCGAGGCCTACAACACCTACGCCGAAGGCGGCTGGGTGGGCGTGGGCGGCGACCCGCTGTTCGGTGGTATGGGTATGCCCAAGGCCATCTCGGCCCAGGTCGAGGAAATGGTCAACGCGTCCAGCCTGGCCTTCGGTCTGTACCCGATGCTGACCGCCGGCGCCTGCCTGTCGATCAACGCCCACGCCAGCGAGGCCTTGAAGGAAAAATACCTTCCGAACATGTATGCCGGCGTTTGGGCCGGCTCCATGTGCCTGACCGAGCCGCATGCCGGCACCGACCTGGGCATCATCCGCACCAAGGCCGAGCCCCAGGCTGACGGCAGCTACAAGGTCAGCGGCACCAAGATCTTCATTACCGGTGGTGAACACGACCTGACCGAGAACATCATCCATCTGGTGCTGGCCAAGTTGCCGGATGCACCGGCGGGGCCGAAAGGGATTTCGCTGTTCCTGGTGCCGAAATTCCTGGTCAATGAAGACGGTAGCCTCGGCGCACGGAACCCGGCCACTTGCGGCTCGATCGAGCACAAAATGGGCATCCAGGCTTCGGCTACCTGTGTGATGAACTTCGACGAAGCTGTCGGCTACATCGTCGGTGAGCCGAACAAAGGCCTGGCGGCCATGTTCACCATGATGAACTACGAGCGCCTGGGCGTCGGCATTCAAGGCCTGGCTTCGGCCGAGCGCTCCTACCAGAACGCCGTGGAGTACGCCCGCGATCGCCTGCAAAGCCGTGCCCCGACCGGCCCACAAGCCAAGGACAAGGCTGCCGACCCGATCATCGTCCACCCGGACGTGCGTCGCATGCTGTTGACCATGAAGGCGCTGATCGAGGGTGGCCGCGCTTTCTCCACCTACGTGGCCATGCAACTGGACAGTGCCAAGTACAGCGAAGACGCCAGCGTGCGCAAACGCAGCGAAGAGCTGGTGGCACTGCTGACACCGGTGGCCAAGGCCTTCCTCACCGACCTGGGCCTGGAGTGCACAGTGCATGGCCAGCAGGTATTCGGCGGGCATGGTTACATTCGTGAGTGGGGGCAGGAGCAGTTGGTGCGCGATGTGCGCATTACCCAGATCTACGAGGGTACCAATGGCATCCAGGCCCTCGACCTGATGGGGCGTAAAGTGGTGGCCAGCGGCGGGGCATACTACAAGCTGTTCTCTGACGAGATTCGCCAGTTCATTACCGGTGCAGGCAGCGAACTGGACGAATTCGCCAAGCCACTGGGCGCTTCGCTCGACCAGCTTGACGGTTTGACCGAGTGGGTATTGCAGCAGGCCAAGGGCAACCCGAATGAAATTGGCGCGGCTTCGGTCGAGTACCTGCATGCCTTTGGCTATGTTGCCTATGGCTACATGTGGGCACTGATGGCGCGGGCGGCGCTGGCGGGCGAGGGGGATGCGCCGTTCTATTCAGGCAAGCTGGGTACGGCGCGGTTCTACTTTGCGCGGTTGCTGCCACGGGTGGATTCGCTGGTGGCTTCGGTGAAGGCGGGGAGTGAGTCGCTGTACCTGCTGGAAGCCGAGCAGTTCTGATCGATTTTTGGGGCTGCTGCGCAGCCCAATCGCGACGCAAGGCCGCTCCCACAGGTATCGCCTAAGTTTGGATATGTGGAGCGGCCTTGCGTCGGGACTGGGCCGCGAAGCGGCCCCAAGCCATCGCATATCTGTCAATGAATCTCCTGTGTAAGCTTTTTCCTACACGACGTGGTGACTTTTCACCACTGTTCTAAGATTGGATCCACGGTTAATCTTTACCACATGGACGTTGCGCAGGAAGCGCAAAGGACAGATCAAGGACGACGACGAAGGACCACCTGCCAGGAAGGCGGGGCGATACGGATGTCACAGGGAAACAGTCTGGAAAACCCCGCTTCGGCGGGGTTTTCTTTGCGTGCGTGTTTTTCAGGCCAGCACATCCAGCGGTGATGCTCCCATCAGGCGAGCGTCCGTCTCTTCCTCCAGCAACGTGCGCAGCAGCTCTACAGAGGCCTGCTGGCGCTGGGCATCGCGAAATACCAGGCCGACCTTCAACGGCACGCGCGGCTCGCTCAACGGCTTCCACAGCAGCCCCTGATCATCTTCGGCGGCCTCCTTGGCGCGCCCCGGCAGAATGGTCGCCAGCGCAGTGTGCGCGAGGCTATCGAGAATCCCTGCCATATTGTTCATCTCTGCCTGCACCTGCGGCCGTCGGCCCTGACTGGCCAGCTGCGCCTGCCAGATCTGACGGATCTGGAACTCCTCGCCCAGCATCAGCATGGGCAACTCGGCGGCCTGACGGATGGACACCTTCTTGAAGTCCTTCAGCGGGTGGGTGTCGGGTATGACCAGTTGCAGCTCGTCTTCGTACAGCAGCAGGCCATGCAGCCCTGGCTGGCGCGGCGGCAAATAGCTGATGCCGATGTCCAGGTTGCCGTTGAGCAGGCGCCGTTCGATCTCCAACCCCGACAACTCGTAAATCTGCACGACCAGGTGAGGTTGAGCCTTGCGCAGCCGTTCAAGCAGCTGCGGTATCAGGCTTGGGCGCACGGTCTGCAATACACCGATAGCCAAGGTGCGCAGCGACTGGCCCTTGAAGTTGCGCATGGCCTCGTGGGCCCGCTGCAGGCCGTCGAGCAACGGCAGGGCATGGTTGTACAAGGTGTGGGCAGCCAGGGTCGGCAGCAAGCGTTTGTTGCTGCGCTCGAACAGGCTCAGGTCGAGGCTGTGCTCCAATTGGCGAATCTGCTGGGAAAGCGCCGGCTGTGACAGCGACAGGCGTTCGGCGGCACGGCCTACGTGGCCTTCTTCGTACACCGCGACGAAATAACGCAGTTGGCGGAAATCCATAAGCAACACTTATCGAAAATGCTGGAAAAACGAAATGGTCGAAAACCCTGCTGAAGCCTAGTCTATCGCCGTATTCCAAAGGGTTACAGCGATGATTCGGTCGATTGTTACCCCGGATGAAAAACACTTTTGATAGGCAAGGCAAAATATCGAGTGCCGGCATCAAGACCGCACCGTGGCTGCCCTTTACCGTGATTGGTTGGAGCCCTGATGAACCTGTTCAACCTGCGCCGCTCGGCTCCTGCCGCCGTCGCCGAGCCCAAGCGTGCGCCGGTGATCGTGCCGCACGCGTCTGAGCTGTCGCCTGAGCGCCTGATGCCCGGCGCCGAACGTGCAGCGCAGGTATTCGTGCGTGGCCAGGGCTCGTGGTTGTGGGACAACGAAGGGCATGCCTACCTGGACTTCACTCAGGGCGGTGCGGTCAACAGCTTGGGCCACAGCCCCAGCGTGCTGGTCAAAGCGTTGGGCAACCAGGCTCAGGCCTTGATCAACCCGGGCTCGGGCTTCCACAACCGTGGCCTGCTGGGGCTGGTCAACCGGCTGTGTCAGAGTACCGGCAGTGACCAGGCCTACCTGCTCAACAGCGGTGCCGAGGCCTGTGAAGGGGCGATCAAGCTGGCGCGCAAGTGGGGCCAGCTGCACCGCAATGGCGCCTACCACATTATTACTGCCAGCCAAGCCTGCCATGGCCGTAGCCTGGGCGCGCTGTCCGCGTCCGACCCGTTGCCGTGCAATCGCTGCGAACCTGGCCTGCCGGGTTTCAGCAAGGTGCCGTTCAATGACCTGGCGGCGCTGCACGCCGAGGTGGATTCACGCACCGTGGCAATCATGCTCGAGCCGATACAGGGTGAGGCGGGCGTTATTCCCGCTACTCAGGAATACCTCAAGGGCGTGGAAACGCTCTGCCGCGAACTGGGCATCCTGCTGATCCTTGATGAGGTGCAGACCGGTATTGGTCGCTGTGGTGCGCTGCTGGCCGAGGAGCTCTATGGCGTGCGTGCCGACATCATCACCTTGGGCAAGGGCCTGGGGGGCGGCGTGCCGCTGGCCGCCTTGTTGGCGAGGGGCAAGGCATGCTGCGCCGAGCCTGGTGAGCTGGAAGGCAGCCATCACGGCAACGCGCTGATGTGCGCCGCCGGCCTGGCGGTGCTGGACAGCGTGCTGGAACCTGGCTTTCTGGCCCAGGTCCAGGACAACGGTCGTCACCTGCGTGAAGGCCTGAGCCGCCTGACCGGGCGCTATGGTCAGGGTGAAGTGCGCGGTCACGGGCTGTTATGGGCGCTGCAACTGAAAGAAAACCTGGCCCGCGAACTGGTGGCCGCGGCCCTGCACGAAGGCCTGCTGCTCAACGCGCCGCAAGTGGATGTAGTGCGCTTTTCACCGGCGCTGACTGTGAGCAAAGGCAACATCGACGAAATGCTGCTGCGCCTGGCGCGCGCTTTCGCCCGCCTGCATGCCCGGCAGCAGGCGCGTCGCGAAGTGCCGGCGTAGCGGCCTGCCAAAGAATTCAACGAACCGTCTGGCGTTCCTGCGCATCGCCCCTGGCCTGTTTCATTCGGCCCGGGGCGTTTTTTTTTTGCCTGTGGAACCTCTACGGCTGGGAACTAGTCTTTGATGTAACCCTTCAGGAGAGACTCGCATGGACTTTATTCGCATCATCATCGCCATTCTTCTGCCACCGCTGGGCGTGTTTCTGCAGGTGGGGTTTGGCGGGGCGTTCTGGCTGAATATTCTGCTGACCTTGCTGGGATACATTCCGGGGATCGTGCATGCGGTGTATATCATCGCCAAGCGTTGATACAGGCAGAGATTGGCCCCTGCAGGAGCAGCGCAAGGTCGCTCCTGCTCGGGGCGCCTGGAACTACTGCGCCAACACCCGGCAATAGAACTTCCACTCTTCTTCCAAGGCATGCGCCAGGTTCTCGGCCTTGCGGAACCCGTGCCGCTCCTGCGCATAAAAATGCCCTTCAGCGTCGATCCCGTTGGCCTGTAGCGCCGTCAACATGGCGCGTGTCTGCTCCGGCACTACCACCGCATCCAGCTCACCCTGGAAGAAAATCACCGGCACCTTGATGCGCTGCGCATGCAGCAGCGGCGTGCGCTGGCGATAGCGTTCAGCGTCCCGCTGCGGGTCGCCGATCAGCCAGTCCAGGTAATCCCCTTCGAACTTGTGCGTGGCACGGCCCAGGGCTAGCGGGTCGCTGACCCCATAGAGGCTGGCGCCAGCGCGGAACACGTCATGGAACGCCAAGGCGCACAAGGTAGTGTAGCCACCGGCGCTACCACCGCGGATAAACGCCTTGTGCTTGTCGACCAGGCCTTGAGCAGCCAGGTATTCGACCGCCGCGCAGGCATCGGCCACGTCACTTTCGCCCCAGCGCAGGTGCAGTGCCTGGCGGTATTCCCGACCATAGCCGGTGCTGCCCCGGTAGTTGAGGTCGGCCACGGCAAAGCCACGCTGGGTCCAGTACTGGATGCGCGGGTCGAGCACGGGATAGCAGGCTGAGGTTGGCCCGCCGTGGATGAACACCACCAGCGGTGCGGCGCCTTGCGGCTGCGCTGGCGGGTAGAAGAAACCATGGGCCTGCTCGCCGCCACTGCCGTAGTGGATCGGCTGCGGTAGGCTGATTTGCCCTGCTGGCAGTATTTCGGCACCACCGGCCAGTACGCGTACTTCATGGTTGCCGCGGTCAATGGCAATGACTGCCGGTGGGCTGATGGGCGACGCGGCAATGGCATACAGGTGTTCGCTGTCCATGGCCAGGCTGCGAAAGCGTGTGTAGGCACTGGCGAAACGCTCCATACGGCCATCTTCACCACGCAGCCCCAATTGCCCGAAGCCGTCTTCGAACCAGCTGGCCAGGTAGCTTTGCGGGCCCAGTGCCAGCCAGGTACAGGTGCCCAATTGCCAAGGCGCAGCAGCATGGTCCGCCGGTGCAGCAGGCAACGCCTGCCATTGGCCATCGACCTCACCCCAGGGTTGCCAGAAGCCATTGCGGTCGGACAGGCAGTAGAGCCGACCTTCGGCATCGAAGCGTGGTTGTTGCAGCGATTCTTCGGCGGCGGCTACACATTGCGCCGGTCCCCAGTGGCCGCTGGCATCGCGCACGCGGCACATCAACCGGGTGACGGTCCAGGGCTGCGCCGGGCGGTCCCATTCGATCCACGCCAGGCGCTGGCCATCGGCACTGACGGCAGGCGAGGCGTAGAAGTCCGCGCCCTCGGCGAGCACCTCGCGGCTGCTGTCACCCAAAGCGACCAGGCGGTGCTTTACCTGCTCGGCATGGCGCTCTTCGACGGCCAGCACGTGGCCGTCGTGCCACTGCACATCGCCATAGCGGCAGCTGGCATCCTGGGTCAGTGCACGTGGTAACAGATCGTCCAGCGGCTGGGTGTAGACCTGCTGATCCTTTTCGTTGACGAACACCAGCCCGTCGCCACCCAGGCAGAAGCTGCCGCCGCCGTACTCATAGACCCGGCTGCGTACGCTGAAGCCGTCCGGGGTCAGGCAGCGGGCCTGGTAGTGCAGCCAGTGCCAGATACGGCACGCTCCATCGGCTGGGCGGAACTCGTTCCAGAACAGCCCGTCGGCACTGACCTTGAGTTCGGCGAAGTCGGTGCCGGCGGCAACCGCCTGGGCCGCGCTGAATTCAGCCGCGGGCGATGACACGGGAGTTTCGATCATTGCGGAAGGTCATCTGTTCGATCGCGAGCTGGGCGGTTTCTGCCTCCTCGCGGGCCTTGAGGATGATGCCGTGCTCGGTCGACTTGGCGCACACCGGGTCGGCGTTGCTGGCATCACCGGTCAGCATGAAGGCCTGGCAGCGACAGCCGCCGAAGTCCTTTTCTTTCTCGTCGCAGGAGCGGCACGGTTCGCGCATCCACTCATAGCCACGGAAACGGTTGAAACCGAACGATTCATACCAGATATGGTGCAAGTCGTGGTCGCGTACATTCGGAAACTGCACCGGCAGCTGGCGGGCGCCGTGGCAGGGCAATGCGGTGCCGTCCGGGGTGATGGTGAGGAACAGGTTGCCCCAGCCGTTCATGCAGGCCTTGGGGCGCTCTTCGTAGTAGTCAGGGGTAACGAAAATCAGCTTGCACGGGTTGCCCTCGGCCTTGAGCTTGTCCCGGTATTCGTTGGTGATACGTTCGGCCCGCTCGAGCTGCGCGCGGGTTGGCAGCAGCCCCAGGCGGTTGAGGTGCGCCCAGCCATAGAACTGGCACGTGGCGAGCTCGACAAAGTCGGCCTCCAGGGCAATGCACAGCTCGATGATGCGGTCGATCTTGTCGATGTTGTGCCGATGGGTGACGAAGTTGAGCACCATCGGGTAGCCATGGGCTTTCACCGCGCGGGCCATTTCCAGCTTCTGTGCAAAAGCCTTTTTCGAGCCGGCCAGCAGGTTGTTCACCTGCTCGTCGCTGGCCTGGAAGCTGATCTGGATATGGTCCAGGCCGGCCTTCTTGAAGTCGGCGATGCGCGCCTCGGTCAGGCCAATGCCCGAGGTGATCAGGTTGGTGTAGTAACCCAGGCGACGGGCCTCTGCGATCAGCTGGGCAAGGTCCTGACGTACCAGCGGTTCACCGCCGGAAAAGCCGATTTGTGCGGCACCCATTTCCCGCGCTTCAGCCATGACCTTGAACCACTGTTCGGTGCTCAGCTCCTGGCCCTGGGCGGCGAAGTCCAGCGGGTTGGAGCAGTAAGGGCACTGCAGCGGGCAGCGGTAGGTCAGTTCGGCCAGCAGCCACAGCGGCAGGCCGACCTCGGGCGTGGGCGGCAACTCAGGCGAGGACGATCCAGTGTTCGGCACGGGCCACCTCCATGAACTGCTCGATGTCGTCCGCCACTTCCGGGACACCGGGGAATTGCTGTTCGAGTTCGCTGATGATCGCTGCCACGTCACGCTGGCCGTCGATCAGGCCACCGATCAGGCTCGCGCTGTCGTTGAGCTTGATCATGCCTTCGGGGTACAGCAACACATGGCCCTTTTGCGCCGGCTCGTACTGGAAGCGGTAGCCGGGGCGCCAGTTGGGTACCTGGTTACGGTCGAAACTCATAGGGTGATTCCCTTGTGCCACACCCGTTCCTGGGTGACGGAGTGATAGGGTGGGCGGTTCAGTTCGTAGGCCATGCTCATGGCATCGAGCATACTCCAGAGGATATCCAGCTTGAACTGCAGTATCTCCAGCATACGCTCCTGGCCCGCACGGGTGGTGTAGTGCTGCAGGGTAATCGCCAGGCCGTGTTCCACATCGCGTCGCGCCTGGCCCAGGCGGGTACGGAAATACTCATAGCCGGCGGGGTCGATCCACGGGTAGTGCTGCGGCCAGCTGTCCAGGCGTGACTGGTGGATTTGCGGGGCGAACAGCTCGGTCAGCGAGCTGCTGGCGGCTTCCTGCCAGCTGGCGCGGCGGGCGAAGTTGACGTAGGCGTCCACGGCAAAGCGCACGCCAGGCAATACCAGTTCTTGCGAGCGCAATTGGTCCGGGTCCAGCCCGACAGCCTGGCCCAGGCGCAGCCAGGCTTCGATGCCGCCATCCTCGCCGGGAGCACCATCGTGGTCGAGCAGGCGCTGGATCCACTCGCGGCGCACTTCGCGGTCCGGGCAGTTGGCCAGGATCGCGGCATCCTTCATCGGGATGTTGACCTGGTAATAGAAGCGGTTGGCCACCCAGCCCTGAATCTGCTCGCGGGTGGCGCGCCCTTGGTACATCGCCACGTGGTACGGGTGATGGATGTGGTAATAGGCGCCCTTGGCGCGCAGGGCCTGCTCGAATTCGGCAGGGGACATTGGCAGTGCGTCGCTCATTCGGCTGGCTCCTGTAGAACGATTATCTGGCCTGGCACACCCTCTCCCTTGTGGGAGCGGGCGTGCCCGCGAACACCGGCGAAGCCGGTGCCATGGACCGTGTTGGCTTTTTCGCGGGCATGCCCGCTCCCACAGGGTCTGGTGTCGCCTCACAGACTGTTTTACAACTCGATGCTCATGCCATCGAAGGCAACTTCGACGCCCCGGCGCAGGACTTCGGCGCGCTCGGGGGAGTTTTCATCGAGAATCGGGTTGGTGTTGTTGATGTGGATAAGTACCTTGCGCTGGCGCGGGAAGCCGTCGAGCACTTCCAGCATGCCGCCAGGGCCGTTCTGGGCCAGGTGACCCATCTCGCGGCCGGTGCGGGTGCCCACGCCACGGCGCTGCATTTCGTCGTCTTCCCACAGAGTGCCGTCGACCAGCAGGCAGTCGGCACCGTGCATCATCGCCAGCAGCTTTTCGTCTACCTGGCCCAGGCCCGGGGCGTAGAACAGCTTGCCGCCGGTGCGGGTGTCTTCGACCATCAAACCCAGGTTATCGCCCGGGTGCGGGTCGAAGCGGTGTGGCGAATAAGGCGGCGCGGCGCTGCGCAGGGGGAAGGGGGTGAACTTGAGGTTGGGGCAGGCGTCGATCACGAAGCTGCCTTCCAGCTCGATACGGTTCCACTGCAGGCCACCGTTCCAGTGGCTGAGCATGTTGAACAGCGGGAAACCGGTGGTCAGGTCCTGGTGGACCATGTCCGTGCACCACACCTGATGCGGGCAGCCTTCGCGCAGGCTGAGCAGGCCGGTGGTGTGGTCGATCTGGCTGTCCAGCAGGACGATGGCGTTGATACCGGTGTCGCGCAGTGCCCGGGCCGGCTGCATCGGCGCAAAGGCTTGCAGTTGGGCGCGGATGTCGGGCGAGGCATTGCACAATATCCAGTGCACACCGTCGTCGGACAGGGCGATGGATGACTGGGTGCGCGCCGTGGCTTTCAGGGTGCCATCACGGTAGCCCTTGCAGTTGACGCAGTTGCAGTTCCACTGCGGGAACCCGCCACCGGCGGCGGAGCCGAGAACCTGGATGTACATGGCCACTCTCTATGCAGAAACCGGATCTGAAAAACGAAAACGCCCCGGCAGGCCGAGGCGTGAAACCCTAAGCCTGGCTTAGCGGTTAGCGAAGTACATGGTGACTTCGAAGCCGATACGCAGGTCAGTGTATGCAGGTTTGGTCCACATGGAATTACTCCTTCCGAATGAGGGTTGGGTTGTTCAGCTACTACTTGGGTACCGCCATGCGTTGGCAGTTCCGTGAAAACGGGATTGCGCTATCTTACAAGAAAAATTTGAACCGGAAGGTTAATTATTCGAGAAGCGCCGTTGCAGTTCGCGTAATAATCATCGATTTTCGCCCTGCCAGGAAGTGTCTGGCGCGGCAGCGTTGGCCAAACATAGCCAAGCGGAACCTGGGTCGAGCAGGGCGCTCAGCAGGTGGTCCAGATCCGTCTGCCGCGTAGTCAGGATAGACCTGCGCAGCACATCCAGCCGATCGGCTTGTGTGGCCAAGTGTGTCTGCCACGCCCATTCGGCGACATCGGCATTGGCCATGGCGGGCTCGTCGAATTGCCCAGCCAATGCCTGGCGAGCGGCCGGGTCAAGGGTGACGCCATGGCGCAGCAGGCTGAGCAGGTGGTCGAGCACCTGTGCCTGACCGGTGTGGGGGGACTGCACACCAAACAACAGCCCACCGACCCCCTCGACCTGACGAAAGGCGCTGAACACCGCGTAGCCGAGTTGCAAGTCTACCCGCAGGCGCTGGTAAACCGGCCCTTGCAGCAATTGGGCTAACAGGCGGCCTGCGGCCTCTTTGGCAGCAGGCAACGGGCAGAACAGCAGCAGGGCATGTTCGCTGCCTGGCACTTGAACATGCTGCCAGCGGTGGTTTGCCCAGGTTGGCAGGGGGCCAGGTCGCCAGCCTTGCCCAGGGCACTGCTGCAGCGCAGTGCCCAAGGCCTTTAGCGCGGTATCCTCGAAGCCTGCGGCCATGCCATGCCACTCGGTGTGCAGCCACAGGCTGTCGAGTTGCTGCTGGGTAAGCGTGCAGGCAGGCAGCGCTGCGGGCAGGCTACCCCGTACCGCGTCTGGCAGTTGCTTGAGCAGGGCCCTGATGGGGATCAGGGCCGGGGGCAGCGCCGTGCAGGGCAGCCAGCAACTGGCAGGTGGCTTGAGCATCAAGGCCAAGGCTTGTTCCACTGCCCGCAGCACTGCTGCTGGCAGGCCGGCGCAGTGCAACTGCCAGTATTCTCCGGCGCTGCTGTAATGCAGTTGCACGGAGGCGCGGTTACAGCGTTCCTGCAGCGGTGCCAGGGCCAGTTCCAGCACAAGCTGTAGCTGCTGGCGCAACGGCGAAGGTACATGCCAGCGCAGGTACAGCGCAGCGTATTGGCGCGCGGGCGGGAGCTGGTCACTGATCTTCAGCGCTGCCGGCAGCGGCTGCGCCTTGGCATGGGGCAGGTCAGCCTTCAGCAATGGGTCGACTGGCAAAAGCTGCCAATCGCCATGGTCGCTACCAGGCAGGCTTTCCAGCAGGGCGCCAAGCGCCTGCAACCCTTGGGCATCCAGCTTGGCGAACGGCTGGCCTGTGCTGTCCCGGCGGGCCAGCTCGAGCGCGCTGGCACTGTGCGCACGGCTGCGCTGCAACAGGCCGAATTGGTGGTTCAACTGTTCGCGGTCGGCCTGGCGGATGAACCTCAACCAACCTTGCAGCAGGGCGCTGGCTTCGTCCGGGCAAGCGTCGGCACTGAGCTTCAGGTCAAGGTGCCACAGCAGCTGACCGGCGAACGCATACAACCTTTCGGCCGTGAAACGTTGTAGCCAGCCACGCTCGCGCAGCGTGCCCAGCCAGGTACCTGGGCGGCTGTCCTCCAGGTAAGCGATCAGCAGTTCCAGGGCGTGCTCGGCGCCGCTGGGGAGGCTTTGGTGCGTGAAGGTCAAAGAGCTAGCCATTGCTGGCAGTGGCGGCGGCGGCATTTGCGGCACGCGCTCACCTGCGGCGAACAGTTCGGCATGCTGCCGGGCAAGGTGTTCAAGTTCATCCAGCGGCTGCGGACCGCAAAGGCTCAAGCAGATCTGGCCGCCTTGGTAGAAGCGTTGATGAAAGCCCGCAAGCGCTTGCTGGAAAGCCGCGTCGTGCAAGGCCAGGGTGTATCGATTGCCAGCATGAAAAGCGCCCAGTGGATGCTTGGCCGACACTGACTGCAGCAAGGCGAACTGCTGTTGGGCCGTTGGATTGCGCGACCAGGCGATGAATTCGGCATGGATCACTTCGCGTTCACGGCGTTGGCGTTCGATGCCCAGATCCGGTTCTGCCAGCATTTGGCACAGGCGCTCGAGACCGCCACCGAGCGTGTTGGGGGGCACCTCGAAGAAAAAGTCGGTGGCGCGTTCGCGCGTGCTGGCGTTGACCTGGCCGCCCAGGGCTTGCACGTAGCGCATCAGGCCGTCTTCCAGCGGGAAGCGCGGGGTACCGAGGAAGAACAGGTGTTCGAGGAAGTGCGCCAGACCGGGCCATTTGGCAGGCGCGTCGTGGCTGCCCGCGTGCACCCGCAGTGCGGCGGCCGAGCGCTTGAGGCGAGGGGCGTGGCGCAGGGTCAACTGCAAGCCGTTGGCGAGGGTGAGTTGGCGGATGGCGTCAGGCATGGGGGCTCCGGTGGCTGCGCTCCATGCTAACCGATTTGTTTGCAGGCCCGGCCTTTTCGCGGGTATGGCGCCGGTATGAAAGGCAGCGCAGATCCCGTGGGAGCGGGCGTGCCCGCGAATGGGCCGCATAGCGGCCCCTGTCAGCCTTTACGCAGGTGCAGCTCCTGGCGCAAATCGGTCAGGTAGGGAAACGCCCTGCGCCCCTGTACCACCCGCTCATGTTCGAGCTCTGCCAACAACTGGCACTCATCCCGCCCAGCCATGGCCAGCAAGCTGCCATCCGGGCCGATGATGCTGCTCTGCCCGCAATACTGGATCTCTTCTTCCGCGCCGCAGTAGTTGGCATATACCAGGTAGCACTGGTTTTCCTGCGCCCGTGCCCTCACGGTCACCTGGCAGGTAAAGTCGTACGGCGTCATGTTCGCCGTCGGCACCAGGATCAGCTCGGCGCCGTCCAGCGCCAGGCGTCGGGCGTTCTCCGGGAACTCGATGTCGTAGCAGATCAGCAGGCCAACCTTCCAGCCTTCCAGTTCCACCACCGGGAAGTGGTCCGCACCAGGGCTGAACATCGAGCGGTCCAGTTCACCGAACAGGTGGGTCTTGCGGTAATTGCTCAGGCTGCGGCCGTGCGCATCGATCAGCTGCACACTGTTGTAGATCGCCCCGTCATCGCCGCGCTCCGGGTAGCCATAGACAATGGCGATGCGGTGCGCCTGGGCGATCTCTACCACGGTCATGGCTGCCGGGCCATCGGCGGCCTCGGCCAGGCGCTCGACCTGGGCCAGGCCGATGTTGTAGCCGGTCAGGAACATCTCCGGGCACACCAGCAACTGTGCGCCGCGTTCGGCTGCCAACTGCGCCTGGTGGCGCAGCCGTTGCAGGTTGCCGGGCACATCCAGTGGCTTGGGTGCGCCCTGGTACAGAGCGATGCGCATGGTGCCTCCTTGTCTCAATCCGCCAGGGCGATCGGCCCGATTTCGTTGAACACATCGCCCGGGCCGGGGTTGTCGGGGTGGGTGTGGCCACCAAAGTGGTTCATGATACCCCACACCGCATTCAGCGACGTCTGCACCGCGCCTTCAACCCAGGCGGGGGTCCATGACACGTCGTCACCGGCAATGAAGATACCGCGCTGCTCCGCCGGCATGTCCTGCTGCATGAAGTGCGCGTACATGCGCTGGTTGTAGCGGTAATGGCCCGGAAGCGCGCCTTTGAAGGCGCCGAGGAAGTACGGGTCGGCCTCCCAGGAAACCGTGATCGGGTCGCCGATGATGTGGCCGGCGATATCGGTCTTCGGGTAGATCTTCTTCAGCGCATCCAGGGCCAGTTGTACGCGCTTCTCCACCGGGTGCGGCAGCATCTTCAGCGCGTCGCTCATCCACGAGTATGACAGGCAGATCACCCCGGGCTTGTCGTTGCCGTTGTCGAACAGGTAAGTGCCGCGGGTGAGGCGATCGGTGAGGGTCATGCTCAGCAGGTCACGGCCGGTTTCCGGGTCCTTGTCCTTCCAGAACGGGCGGTCGACCATGACGAAGGTTTTCGACGACTGCATGTAGCGGGTACGGTCCAGGGCCATCCACATCTTTTGCGAGAACAGCGATTCTTCGCAGTCGATCTGGGTGGTCAGCAACCAGGTCTGGCAGGTGGCGAGTACTGCGCTGTAGTGGCGGGTATCGCCCCAGTTGTCGGTGACCGCCAGGCGGCCATCGGCAGCGCGGGCAATGCGCTTGACCCCGGTACGCGGTGCGCCGCCATGCAGCGTGCTCAGGCTGGTGCCCTCTGGCCAATGCACGCAGCGTTCCGGTACGTGGCGCCAGATGCCTTGTGGCACTTGTTCCACGCCCCCGATCACCAGGTGCTGGTGGTCGTCGCAGTTGGTCATCACCACGCGGAAGATTTCCAGCATCGAGTTGGGGAAGTCCGAGTCCCAACCGCCGGTGCCGAAACCGACCTGGCCGAACACTTCGCGGTGCTGGAAGCTCAGCTTGGCAAAAGAGCGCGAGGTGGCGACGAAGTCGTAGAAGGTGCGGTCGTCCCACAGCGGCACCAGCTTGTTCCAAAGTTCCTTCAGGCGCGGTACATCACGGTCGCGGATGGCCTGCTGGATATCGGCGAACTGCGCACCGCTCTCCAGCGCATCGGCCCAGGCGTCGGCTACCTCATGAAACAGTTGTGGCAGGTCGGTGGGCTTCTCGGCGTAGTAGGTCTGGCCTTCCAGGTCGATCACCGTGCTGCCCGAAGCCGGGGTCAGCGGGTTGGGGAAGGGCTTGGTTTCCAGGCCCAGCTTGTCGACGTAGTGGTAGAAGGCGGTGGACGACACCGGGAAGCGCATGCCACCCAGCTCGGCAACGATCCCGTCAGTGCCATTGAAGGCTTGCGAGCGCAGCCGGCCGCCCAGCTTGGAAGCCTCGTACACCACCGGCTTGAGGCCCAGCTTCATCAGCTCGTAGGCCGCTACCAGGCCGGCGATACCGGCACCGACAATGGCCACCTCTTCCCCATGGCGCTCAGCCGGAATGCTGCCCAGGCCTGCCGGGTGTTCCAGCCAGTCGTCGAAAGCAAAAGGGAAGTCCGGGCCGAAAATGGTGATCGGCTTCTTGCCGTCGGCGGGGTGGCGGTTCTTCTTGTTCATGAAATGACCTTGCCAGAGAGGCTGCGCGAGGAGCGGAGCCTGAGTATAGGAGATGCCCGGCTGTCATTTTAGGGAGTGAGGTGTTCGTTATTAAGGTGCAGAGTGTTGTCTGAATGTAGTTAGTTTCGTCGTAATGATTAAGTTCATGTTCATTAAGACGAGGCAGGCGGTCGAGGTAGTTCAAAAACCGCCCTGGCCCTTTGTAGGGGCGGGTTCACCCGCGAATGCGTCGGTAGATTCTCTGCCCTATTCGCGGGTAAACCCGCTCCTACAACCGGCTCCTGCCGTGAAATCTAGAACTGACCCACGCCCGCTAACCTCACCCGAGCGCCAGTCCGTTCAAAGCGGCTGTCCACGGTCCACCTTGCTGCTGAGAATGATCGACGTGGTGGTTTTCTCCACCCCGTCGACACTGCCAATCTGGTCGAGCAACTGATCCAGCTGCTCGGGCGAGTCCGTACGCAGCCAGGCCACATAGTCGAATTCGCCGCTTACCGCACACAGCTGCTGCACCTGGCCCATGGCACTCAGGCGCCGCACCACGTCCTTGCCGGAACGCGGCTGCACCTTGATCCCGACATACGCCTGCAACCCGCCGCCTATCACACTCTGGCCCAGGCGTACGCCATAGCCGGAGATAACCTTGTTTTTCTCCAGCCGCTCCAGGCGCGAATTGACGGTGGTGCGGGCGATGCCCAACTGGCGGGCGAGGGTGGCGACGCTTTCGCGGGCGTTGATCTGCAGCAGGGCGATCAGCTGGCGATCGATTTCATCCAGCGTGATGGAGCGGGAATCCGACATGGCGAGTCTCTACGGTTGGCCCGCTAGCCTAGCCAGCCTGTGCCAATCAGGGCAAGGCCAGGTACAGTCGATCACCGTTGACGCGCCGGCTTGGCACTTTTTGTGAACACGGCTGCGTATGTCTGAAGGCTGCGTCTTCGGCACTAATTCGGCATGATGAAGTGCTAGTCCAACGGGAACCTCAGCGTGAACCTCGACCATCTGCTCGAATGCTGGCGACTGGAAGTCTCCAACAAGAAAAGGCCCGGACGCCCTATCAGCCTGCTGTTCAACGTGCTGCGCCGCGCACGCAAGGACAACAAACTGCGTTTCCTCTTCGCCTATCGCCTGGCCCAGTACCTCGACGCCCGCGGCGGCCTTGCCCGGCGTCACGCCCGGCGCATGCAACAGCGGCTCAACCTCAAGTATGGGGTGGACATCGACATCGGCGCCCAGATTGCCCCCGGCCTGCGCATCGCGCACCTGCCGGGGGTGGTGATTACCCGGTATGTGAGCATTGGGCGCAACTTCTTCATCCGGCAGAACTGCTCGATCGGCATCAAGACCCTGGGGTTGCAGGAGTACGCACTGCGCATTGGTGACAACGTGAGCATGGGCGCCAACAGTTGCATCGTTGCTGATCGCATCGACATTGGCGATGACGTGGTGATTGGCGCGATGTCGTTGGTTACGCGGGATATTCCGCCTGGCATGACCTTCTACAACCCACGGCAGGTCGAGATGCGTCCGGTAGGGGATTAACCAACAGCGGTACATTTGCGGACGTTGGCAGAGGGGGTGGTGGAGCAGGCTGGGAGGGTTCTTATGGGGTTGCCCATGGCTGATGGCATCGCCCGATGGACGGGATCGTGCAGTGGTGCGGCCTTCTTCGTTTATCCCCAGGCGCCGCGCCAGTGATGAGCGCACCGAACGAATACGCAAAGGCTTGAGGCAGTTGGCTCTGTAGCCAGCTTCCTGGCGTCCGTTGTCACGGGGCAGGCCCAGGTTCATTCATAGGTTTGCTCATCTGTGAGCCGATTAGCGAGCATATTCGGCTCATTTTGTGAGCTGATAATGGCGGCTATTCGGCTCATTGTCTGATCCTCAAGCTAGGGTGTTTGGCTTGAAGTATCGATAGGGCACCTTTCCGCGATTATCGGCGTGCTGGGTGACCGGCTTCTTGGTGGGGCTGATTTCGCTGAGATACCGTTTCAGCGCTACTTCCAAGGTCATGCGCTCGGCGCCGCTGCGCTGGATGTACGCGCCCCTGACCATTTATTTCTTGCGGGCATGAAAAAGCCGCGCAATCGCGCGGCTTTGTCGTATCTGGTGGGCCCACACGGACTCGAACCGTGGACCAAAGGATTATGAGTTGCCGGGCGTGTAGGTATGGCTAGAGAAGACGTCCGAAACTGAACGTAACCTGGCATAGCTGAAGGCCCCATCAACTGTGGTGTTAAGCGTAATTGCGCGTAATTTAGAAAATCTGAAGTGTGTACTCAGATTGTACCTTTTTCTGGCTGTGGGGGTATGCTCGAGTGTGGGTTCCTCAGGCTCGCTGTCCTGAGGTCGGAGGACAGGGTAGGTGCCACCTGAACGATGGACACGTGGATGCGCGCGGAGGTAGCATCAAATTGCCATCTGGTGCTCACAGATTCGTGAACTGGTATGCCATCGCTCAACGCTGCGGTCTTATAGGACCATCCACTCAGGATGAACGGAATTGCGAACGAAGGATCTCCTTGCTTGCACCCTACTTTCTACTTGCATCGCCTTAGTGTTTGTGCTGGCGCTTCTGCATTTCGCACCGATTACCGATATTCTGATTAGCCATTTCAAATATGTACCTGCTCGAAATATCTCGGAGCTAGACTCCTATGAGCAAATTGTAATTGAACGGATGATTAGAGAAAAATCTCTAATAACAGTGGACTCACTGTGGTCTATGCAGGTTTCATTCTATCAGACCATGATTAGCGTACTGATTGCGCTAAACGCGGCTATTGTTGGTGGGGCATTCGTTGTTATCAGGAGCTCGTCAAGGGCTGAAGTTGTAAGGGAGTCGAAGACTCACTTTGAAGAGTTTTCCAAAGCTGGCGAGTTCACTCGAATAATTGAGAAAAAAGCCAAAAAGGAAATTCAGAAATTAGATGCGACATACGGTGATATGTTTGATGGGCTTTCAGCTCAGGCTATTATAGTTTCAGAACATGAAAGTAGAATAAAGCAGTCCGAAGATGCTATAATGCAGGTGAGTAACCGCCTTGCAGAACTTGATAAAACTGAAAGCTGTGTTGAAGGTGGCGCTAAGATTTCTGAATAGGTTCATATATGGCTTTTATCCGGAAAAGCGTTAAACCGAAAATCCCTGAGCGTTTCGAACAGGGCCAAGCTGTCTCGGGAGACGGACGGTTTAGCGTTGCCCAGGTTTTAGATATTGCAAAGCAAGGTGGGGTTCAAACCTCCCCTTTAGATGTTAAGGCTTTGCTTGGCGTGCTGGGTATTAGTTTGATAAGTATCCCAATGGAAGATGATATTTCCGGGATGCTATCTCTATCGGATAACGGTAAGGACTGGGTTGTAAAGGTCAACGCGCTACACCATCCCAATAGGCAGCGTTTCACAATCGCGCATGAAATTGCGCATTTTTGTAGGCATAGGTTTTTGCAAGCTAAGTTTGAGGATCTTAACTTTTTTAGGAATGGTGAGAGCAATCAGATGGAGGTGGAAGCTAACCGGTTTGCGAGTGAGCTTCTGATGCCGGAGTCGATTTTTAGGGATAAAGTAAGAGCGCTTTCTGGTAGCATTGAAGATATCGCAAGTTTCTTCAAGGTTTCAACTTTGGCGGTGCGAGTCCGTGCGAAAAATTTAGGAATGAAAGGACATGGATTGGACTAGCTTTATTTATTTCCCCGTTCTCAAAACCAAAGATGCAGAGCTTCGAGCGATTTCCGCCATTGATGTGTCTTACAGAAAACTTATGCTTCCTGTTTATGAGATCACTAAGTCTCGAATTACGAAAAATGATTCGCTCGGCGATATTCTGAAACGGCTTAATCAGATCAAAGCTATCCAAGGTGAGCTGCCGTACATTTTGGATGTGACTACTGATCTGAAACAGAAAAATTCTCAGATAGAAAGCTTGTTGTCACCTATAAATGGATACGAGTGTTGGCGCCATTGGCTGGATTTGAACTGTAACGATCAAATTGTGCCGATGATTCATGTGAACTTCGAGTTAGACGAGGATCTGTCTGAGGCGAAGGCTTTTGTAGCTGCAGTAACTCATAAGTACAAGAAAATGGCTCTGCGTTTGCCAGCAGACTTGGATCAGGAAGAGTATGAGGAAATACTGGGCGCCATTATTTCGGGGCTTGGCGATACGCGATTGTACATACTGTTAGACGAAGGGTGTATTCGCGATAGAGTGAAGGTCTCTGGGTTGGCTCCGATCACGGATCTTTATCAACGAGCCTTTGATATAATTTCTGTTTTGCCAACTGCTAACAGCTGGCTAGAACGAGTGATCTGTATATCTGGATCATTTCCCTATCTTGTCTCTGCTGAAGGGAAAGATGATGTTGGTGAATTTCCAATATATGAACACTCACTTTACGTATCTTTAAGGCATAATCGCCCAGGCCTGCAGTTTGGTGATTATGCGTCAATTAATGTCAAACAAATTGAGATGCGTGGTGGTACCTTCGTTCCTAGGGTAGATTTTTGTTCCTCGGCAAAATTCTATTACTATCGAAAACGGCGTGATGTGGGCTCTTATGTTTGGTGTGCTGGAAAAGTTTTAGCTGATCCGAACTACGTATCTAATAGCAGCTGGGGCGATGGTGAGATCATCAATGCCGCCGCAGGCACCCCTTCCGGAATTAATCCATCCTTTTGGATTTCTGTTCGCGCCTGCAACTATATGATTCGTCGAGTAAAGGACCTAAGAGTTTAGTCTGTTTGGTGCTAAGCTTAAAGAATATACATCATCCAATGTTAGGAGTTCGCTAGTTTCATTTTTTAAGTGGGCGGTCTGGGCTCCATACTTATGAAGTATGAATTCCCTATATGTCTCCTTGATCTGCTCTCGTTTATAGTTCTGAGCAATGCTTTTGCAGATCTCTAACTTTGATTTTCCGGTGGATTTAAATTCTTTCCGGAGAGCTTCGATAGGCATGGCATCCAAAGTTACGACGCTGTCAAAATTTTTTATTTGCTTCGCCTGACGAATTTTGGTGACCCCAGAAGTGGCACATAAATAAATTCCAACCCTGTTTGGTATTGTTTTGCGGATGGCTGAAAGATGCTTACTATCGCAGACGACATAGACATAGTCGAATAGTAGGGTATATGACTCTAATTGTTCGCCCAGCCTGTCGATTCGGTCATTAACAGATTTTATTTCGTACCCAGTTATCATGCCGGCATCAGACGAAATGATATCTGCGCGTCGACGACCGAAGTGAAATGGGTATTCAAAGAAAACAACGTCTGTAGTACCTTGCTTCAGAAGGTGGTAGGACAGAGCTCGTTTTATATCAATTTCTTTCATTTTTCCCACAAGTAAATGATTGACGCGGCTATCAGAAGCATCATACGCCGAATCACTGATTCTACAACAGCATAGGTAGAATAGTCAGCACTAGTTACTAAAACATTAAAGACGTTCAGCATCTAAAGGCTTATGGCTAGCGTTCAAAATACGTAGGTCTCAATCACTCCGCATATTCTGTAAAATGTAGAGGCTATGTTGCGATAGTTTGGATAACATATTGATATTCAAGGTATTCTCTAGGATGCTAACGAAACCAGATTTTTACTGTATTTCTCGTAAACGTAGATCTTTGACTTCTGCATCTACGAGTTAACTCCCGACTTAGACAATTTATGACGTGCGACAAGCAGGATTCACACAGTTCTAGGCCGCACCTCTACTCCCTTACCGAGCGCCTGTAGTTTTTGCCCCACGATCCTAGTGAGCCAATGACCGCGTCCAGGACCCTTTAGGAATGGCGGTCACGGCCATACTGGGGCATTATCTAGGGAAAGGAACCAGCAGGAGCTCACGCGTCATGGAATCAACGTATTTTTTCAGCCAGATTGAGAGTGAGCGGATTGACCCGCAGATTCTCGACATATTTTGCAGTATGGCGGAAGCGAGGGAGCAGCAGACGTACGTTATACAGAAGCCGCTTTCGGAGGAAGGTGAGGAGTACGTCCATGATAACTACTTGGTGTACTTGTCGCCTAAAAAGAAAATAGTTATCTTCGACTTTTCCGGGCAAAATGAATTAGCTGAAGAACTCAAGCAAGAGTTTGTCGAAGACCTGATTGCATTCGCTAAGAAATTTAAATATAGCAAAATAATGGGGCGTAGCTCTGCCTGGCGTGATCTCGTTGAGGTCGTGGAGGTTGATCCATCAGATTTAACAGAAGGTTATCTGATGGATCTAGTTGATAAATTTGCGCTAATTGATCCACAGGAAATAAAGAAGTCAGATCTGCTTATTTCGTTGCTGACTGGCAGCATTAATGACATCGAGAAAGTCAAAGCAGACATACCGGTAAGCAATCTCGATAAAGTCAAGCAAAAAATTATGCTTTTTGATCGAGATCAGACCAGGTTTATCTACAGCAAGCCTGATAAAAAAATTATACGAATTCAGGGCCTGTCGGGGACGGGTAAAACTGAGTTGCTGCTCCATAAGTTGAAAGAAATTTATGTTAAAGATGCAAGTGGAACAATCTTCTTTACATGTAATAGTAAAATATTGGCAAGTAGCTTAAGGTCCCGTATTCCTGCGTTCTTTAATTTCATGAAAGTTGATGAGCAGATCGAATGGCAGAAACGGCTCTGGTGTACTCACGCCTGGGGTTCCGAGGGTGCCGCTAGCTCAGGAATGTATGCCTATATTTGTGCTAAGTATGACGTACCCTTCTATAATTTTCAGCAGGTCCCAAGTTTAGAGGCAGCTGCTCGTCTCACATTGACTCATATTTTAAAAAAGTATGGGTCAGAAGATGCCGTGCCGCCATTGCTTAGCTATATTTTAATAGATGAAAGTCAAGATTTCGGAGAAAGTTTCTTTAAGCTTTGCGAGCTTGCGGCGGGCAAACATCTTTACATTGCAGGGGATATTTTCCAAAGTATCTTTGATACTAGTCGAGGCCAAGCTGTTGGAAGTGATTATTTGTTGAGTAAATGCTATCGGACGGATCCTAGAACGTTAATGGCTGCGCATGCTATTGGGATGGGACTGTTTGAGCAGACAAAACTTCAGTGGCTCGATGATGACGAATGGACTCACTGCGGATACGTGTACGAAAAGAAAATGACTGCGACGCGGGGCATACACTCTTACAGCTTCAGCAGAAAACCGCTACGTCGTTTTGAAGATGTTGAGAACAGCGATAGTCTGCAAATCGTGATGGAGTCTCCAAAGGGAGCTTTGACAAATATCATGGAGATTTTGGAAGAAATTGTTGAGCAGAACCCAAGCGTACGGCCTGATGACATTTGTGTTGTCGTTTTAAATAACGGTAAAGCTGTGGCCCTGTTAGCGGACAGGCTGCAACGAGCTATCTATGAGCGGTGGAACTGGTCACTCAATAAAGCTTACGAGACCAAAACACCTGTGTCTGACTCGTTATTTATCAGTAATAAGAACCATGTGAAAGGGCTGGAGTTTCCATTTGTCATATGTGTTTCTGATATAAATGCCACCAGCTTGAATTTGCGTAACTCGCTGTACATGGTGTTGACGCGGTCATTTTTGAAAAGCTATTTAGTTGTAAATGAAGAACGAAATAAGGCAGTGTTGAGTAAGATTTGCCCTGGGATAGAGACCATACGCCAATATGATATTATAGTGGCTGAGGAACCCACTGCTGAGGAAAAAGAAAAAATTCGTACAAGAATTATGCGGAACGCACGCAAGCTATCTTATATGGATACATTTGTTGAAATGTTAGATGAGCTAGGTATTCAGCATGATTCTGTTCGAAATAAGCTGGTGTCAATGGCAAGTGGTCTTCAGTATGAAGAACAATACACGGCGCAAGATATTGAGGAGTTTCGAGCCGGCTTGCGCATTTTCCTTGAGTTTAACAGGCAATTTGCGGAGCGGTGAGCATGGATGTCTACCGTTACAAAATGTCAAAATTCCTAAGAGACAGGATATTTATTCCTTGTCGAACTAAAAGCGAGTTGATTACTAGGGTTGCTGACGCGATAGCAGAGCTCACCTTTACGGTCGAGAATTCGACTGATTTTGATATCGTGGTAGCGATAGGGAAGTTCCAAAGAATCTTTTTCATATCAGAGAAAAAGATATTTTCGGTGTTATTTCCATTTTCTATTCGGCGCAGTGAAGATCCGGCGGTGCCGCACTCATTCGATATGAATGGTGTTGCGATTGATAGCTATATGCTGTCGAGAGCTGCTACAGCAATCTCGAATGGGTTAGTCGACGATAAAGATATTTACCATTTCGCAGATAGCGTTATATCGTGCTTTACTGTTTCTGATGTAGAGGGTGTCGAAGTGATTTCTGATGATGTCTGGAAAGTCGTAAGGCGTCTCATGATGTTGGAGGAAGGGTATCTGCGGTATGATAACGATCCAGATAATTATGATGCGGTGACTCATCCTTTAGATCATCTTGATATTTTTTATTCGCCGTCCTGTACATTTAAAGTAGGGCTGACAAGTAAAATTGGTCATGACCATTTGCTCGACATTCTAGATCCGCATACACGGTGTCGAATTATGAATGGGTAGTTTTATAGATGTTTTAGCTTGGTCAGACTACACGAGCCCGCTTAGTTCGGGCTCTTCTTTGATATGGTGCAACCAATGCACCTCTGTTGTGTAGAATATTCTAGTTTATATAAATGCCATGCTAACTTAATTTTTAATGTTTCTTAAGTTCAGTTGCGGCGGCGCGAACATCAAGACTTGTTAGCGCTGCTACTCCATTCTCTCGGAGAATTGATCGAAGATTGGTTCTTGTTACAAAAATTGGCATTGGGTAGATATGGCTTTTATCTTCCTCGATGAACCGCACTGCTGGATAAGTTTTTTCCTTTTTCATGGTGTTATTCCGGTAGATTTGAAGTTTAATAAGGGTCTTTTACTTCTATTTATTCATCGGTTTGGTTTTTGTTCACAAAGCTCGCAATTTCATCTGATTCTGCACCATCGTTTTGCTCCTCCATTTCGGAGTCGGATTGTGCACCTGCGCTTCTGCTCAGATCTATCGCAGCCGCTAGGCGTCCTCCTACAGTATCTGCAACCGCAAGACTGGCCTTATCGCGAATACCCTGGACGGCATGTGCTGCCAGGAGTGAGCCTGCATTTGCAGCCATCGGTAGAGCGCTAGAGCGACGGAAGACAGAGTCCTGGTCTTTATTGGTCTCCCCCATAGCTTGCGCAAAGGCGGACTGCGTCGGGGTGCCTTGGGATTGTTGTTCACCACCAACATCAATATTACCGCTGTCATTGGAGGTATAGTCGATTCCGGCCTGAGCGGCCTTGAAGGCCGCTGAAAGAGCTGAGCTCCCGCCAGCAATTTCTTTTGCTCCTGCTAGCACGGATGTGCCTGCTGATGCGACTGCTGAGGCAGCCACAGTAGCTGCACCAATTGCGGCTCCGGCCCCAAAGCTACCGATCCCGGAGGTTTGACTTGTGCCTACGATTCCAGCCAGCATCGGTGGTAGCTTGTTGACCAGAGAAAGCAGAATCACTGAAGCAACCAGTAACACGCACAGGCTGTTCAAGTCCGGGGTTCCAGACGCAAACGCTCTGTAGTACTGGTCTAGGAATGACTTACCTACTCCAATCAAAAATGTCATGGTGAAAAGCTGGACGCCAATCCCGAGTACCGTTTTGTAGAAGCTAATCGCGATATCTGACGTCCATCGGCTACCGCCGAAGCCCAGGAGGAAGATCCCCGCGTAAGCAAGCAGCCAAGCTGATACGAGCAACAGCAGCATGTTCACGGCAATGAGTGCCAAGATCACCAGAACCACTATTGCTGCTGCGAGCATCAATGCTGATACCACTGGGGACAACACCGAGGCAGAAGCGCTGACCTTAGTCAGGATGCCGAATCCGATATCCACGATGCTTGATGGAGATAATCCGGTACCTAGCCCCGCCGCTTTGGCGCTTATCGTCCGCATTGTGTTGATGATGGACATTGAGATAGCTGGGCCATTTTGGAGCAGCCACCAGAAAAAACCCAAGGTGCCGAAGAAGCGGATGGTTTCGGCAAAAAATGACTGTAGATCAGCATTTCGTAATGCCATGAGGCCGTAAGTCCACACCATGCTGATCAGCGCGAGGCTCCAGAACAGCCATGACGCGCTGGAGGTGATCTCGGATTGCCAAGTGGTGGCAACGGTCGAGAAGCTGTCGAGGATTTTATTGAGCATGTTTCCGCTATCGAGCCCGCCAGCGAGGGCGGTCTTGCTAAACGAAAGTGCTGTCATGGCTAGGTAGATGGTCAAAGATCTTTTCATGGGTCACCATTTCCTATCATCGCTTTGGGTGTTTTTATGCCCAAGGACGCAAGCGTCGTAGCTATTTTTTTGAGATGTAGCCCGTCCTGCCGTCGATGAATCGCACTCAATAGCGGTAGGAGTTTCTGGAGCCTCACAGCCGTTGAGCAGCAGCGCGCTCAGAATGAGGATCCGTTTAAGTTGTGCGTGCATGCTCTTTCCCTCACCAGCCTTTATCAGCGCTTGGGCTGTTTCGGCTACTCAGTGCTCGGTTGTCAGCGGCGGTGTGTTGAGCGTCGCGATCAACACGGATTTGAGCGTTTGTGGCCTGGGCGTTTTGCTGAGCGATCAGCAAGCTGCGAATTTGCAGAAGCTGATTTGCCTGTGCGCTAGCAAGCTGATTGGCTGCCTGGATGGCTTGCATCTGACCTTCCGCGCTGGTTGCCTGTCGCTGTAGGCCTACGAGCTCACCAGCGTCTTTGCGCAATGTTTCCTGTTGCTTTGAGACGCTGGTCAGTAGGGCATCATTCGCGCGCTTCTTTGTGGAGCTGGCCTCTTTCTGTGCTTGTGCAATGGCTTGTTGATCCGATACACCGCACGCGTCCGAGCCTATGCAAGGTGCGCTTTCGTAGTGGGCCGTATCCTGGTAACGCTCAAGATATTTCTCCAGACTGCCAGCTTGGGTCTTGTAGTAGCTGAGCGTGTCCTGAGCAGCGAGAAGCATAGAAATCGTCTGATCGGCCTGACTCCAGATGTAGTCTGCTGGAGCCGCTGAGTTTCGCAGCATGATCTGGTACTGCTGCAATTGGGTTTTGTACTGCTCGATCTGCTTCGTCACCGCAGCGACATTTTGAATCGCGCTGACAGTCGTCTGGCTCAGATTCACTCCATCCACCACAGGGATTCCGGCGAATGCAAGGTGCAAGGGCAGGGCGCTGGCTATCGCGAAAATCCACTGCTGTTTCTTCGATCTTTTCATAGGGACTCCAGAAGCGAAGGCTCGATTTTTTTAGCCGCTAAAATTTCAGTGCCTGGACCAGGCGAAGCATCTCGTCTTGATTGGCCTCAATGCGTTTCAGCAGCGCTCGTACCATGCCTGGTGTTAGCGGAGTACCGCAGGCCGTCAATTTGGCGTCATCGGTTAGCCATAGCTTCAGAAGCCCACCAAGGCGGCCTTGGTCAGCGTTGATCTTTACTATCTGCGCTACGTACTGGGAGTCGAGCGTGCTTGTAATCTCATAGCCGAGGCTCAGGCGCCGCAGGTACTCAGCGACCGTCAGGCTCGCCTTGGATGCGTTTTCTTTAATGGTTAGCTCCTCACTCGGTAATACCGGCACACGTAAATGCTTTCCGTGTTTACGTGTATCTCTCGCAGCTTCATTGCGGTTCATGGTCTGACCTCTCTTTGGTGTTCACAGAGTCGCGGCAGCGACTGCCTCGCAGAGCAAGACAGCATTGAGCGCCGAAGGCGCGATTACGCGAGAGTGAAATTAGATAGCCGACTTGTCGGTTAGCTAACTTCACCTGTCTTGCCCTGAATATTCGTATGGCTGGCATGAATGTCAGCAGTGATCTCGGGTAAACAATAGGGTTGCTACAGCGTTCAGTTATGAGGTGATCGCTGAAACAATGGTATTGATCGAATATTGAACGCCTGGGCAACGATTGTTCAGCTCAGCAACGGTCTGCAATAGCTATTGAACGCCGCAGTGTACGGGTAGCAATCGCTTGGCGTAGCGACGAAACGCTTGATAGCCAAAGTCGATAGATCCCTCATCATGCAAGGTCGTCCATATTCCTAACAAAGACCAACCACCTTCAATCGCTTGCAGAATATCCTCGCGTAGCAGGATGAACTTGGCCAAGTTGGTAGCAGGGCTTGAGGGCGGATAGGTTGCAGCTACTCGTTCCGCGATCCGTACAGTAAGTGGTTTCATTTCAACCTCTTGGGCGACTATGTCTCAGAGCTAGGCTCTGGACCCTCAACTGTCAAAATCCGAACTGGTGATAAGCCAGAGCTAGACCTGTTTACCTTTAACTTCTTTAAATATTCCTTTCCTACGGTAGACCGACTCTCGTTCTTGACAGTTGAGGGGCTTTCTTTCGGACTTGCTGTCGGGGTCCTTGGAGGCGCGTTATCGGAACTCGCTGGCTCCCATGAAGATGATTGGTCCTTGAAGTTATAACTGCCGTCTCGGTAGCGCTTGATCACTCCGTGGAACCACCTGATCGCTGTGGTTTTGATCGATCCTGCTTTGATTGCAGCTGACAGCTCGTTCAGCATCCGCTGCTGGTCAATGGGCGCAACCTGCTCCAGCGCCTTGAAAATTTGGCTCCTGGTTTCCGCGGAGACCAATGCCGCCAACCGTAGCGGAGGATCCCCGGCCGCCGGGGCTGGGTTGGGCGACGTAGTAGTTTTTTTATTTTTTGGTTTTATTGTTTGTTTAGTATTTATATGTGCTTGTTTCTCCGGGTGCGGCTGATCCGTCTTCGGTTTATCCACGTTTGGGTTTTCGCAATATGGTGCAGAGTCGGCCCTTTCAGACGGTTCGTCAGAGATATGCCACACCGTCTTTGCGAATCGACCTCGGGAGTCGTGGGTGCGCTCGATGCTCAAATAGCCTGCGGTCTCAAGCTCTTGCAGTCCGCTCCTGGTTGCGGCGGCACCAGTGCCATTTTTCTTGGCTAGCGATTCCATTGTCAGATACGGATAGCCTGGGGGTAGGGAAAGCAATTTCACCAATAGTCCTAACGATTTCCAACTCAAGTTTTGGTCACTTATTACATCGTTAGGGATGATTGTGAAATGACTGGATACCTTCCTTTTTACAATTAGGGATATAGACATCGTCGTCAGCCCTGCTCGAGAACCTTGGCTACATCTGCGGTTCTAAAGTAAATCCTTCTGCCAATTCTGACCTTGCAAGGAAGAAATTTTCTCGATACCTCATTATCGCCACTCAGGCTGATTCTCAGGCCGTCCTTGCTTCTATGTAATACCTCTGCAAGCTGCTCAAGGGACAAAAGTGGAGCCCCAGAGAATAAGTCGCGTATGTATTCTTCCGTGGTCATGTTAGGTGTCCTCCGCTTAATTTCGGATATCCTATGACACCTAACGCGATTTTTAAAAGTATTTTTTCAAACTCTACTTGACAGTGAAAAAGTTTAGCTATAGTGCCTCTTAATTGTTTAGTTAAACTTTTCCAGGGTTGTAGTTTTTTTAGCGGCTAAAATTTATTTTCAGCTTGTGGGTCGCGATAGAATAGCTAAGGACTTTAGCTAAACTACCTTTTGGGGTTTAGCTAAATTTTTCTTTCTTTTTGACATGCTATCTAGTCGGGCAACTAGATCCTCGGAGCGTAAGTGCGTATATCTTTTCAACATTTGCATTGATTTGTGGCCGCTGATGCTCGATACCTCTTGGTCGGAGAGACCGCCCTCCACAAGGCGGCTTACCGCCTCATGTCTCAAGTCGTGAAATCTGAAGTCGGATAGCTGGAGCTTCTTGACCAGTAGCCCCCAGATTTTTGTGAACGCGTAGGGGCGACGTTTCCCGTCCTTCCCAGGTTCACCAAAAAACACCAGATTGCAATCGCTAGGGCGAGCGGGATTCATCATCGCGGCTTTGAAAAGCGCAGTCGCTCGCTTGCTCAGTGGCACAGTTCGTTGACCATCATTTTTCGTGTCAACGAGTCTTACGATGCGTCGCTCTGTATCCACCTGAGGTCTGCGTAGCGACGCGATTTCACCTGAGCGCATACCAGTTTCCAGAGCGATGCCAACGATCCACCCAAGCATTGGATTGCTATGCCGATTCACCTCTGCGAACAGCCGCCGTTCCTCATCCGGCGAGAGTCTACGATTGCGACCCTCCCCGGGGCTTGGCTTGCGTATATTCAACACGGGGTTAAACGTCAGGCCCAGCCCCCACTCCTGGATCGCGACCGTGAAAACGTGGCTCAGTAGAGCCAGCTCCAGGCGAACGGTGTTGTTGCTGGTCGTGCCTGCGCGGCCTGGCTCGTTAAGGCGCTTGTCGCGATAGTTGGCAATGGTTTCAGCGGAAAGGGCTGCGAGAGAATACTTGCCCAGATGCTCCGTTAGCTTTTTAGCCTTGGAGATCTCACCGCGTTGAGTCGTAGGCTTCTTTGTAGGTGTAATGTCGGTCAGGTAGCGCTTGAGCGCTATTTCCAGCGTCATGCGCTCAGAGCCGCTGCGCTGGATGTACACACCGCGCACCATCTCGTCTTCGGTGCGTCGTGACCAATCCTCAGCGTCGCGTTTGGTGCGGAAGGTTTTGGCGTTGGTCGGCCATCCGGTCTTGCGGATAACGGCCTTCCAGGTGCCGGCAGGGGTTTTGACGATTGTAGCCATCTGAAGGACTCCAAAGGCGTGCAAGCGAAGCCGCACTGTACCTAATTTGTACCTTTAGACCATAGGACTGTATCTGAGGTGGTTCCGCCAAAAACACGAAAGCCGCGCAGTGCGCGGCTTTGAGTGTGGTGGGCCCACACGGACTCGAACCGTGGACCAAAGGATTATGAGTCCTCTGCTCTAACCGACTGAGCTATAGGCCCTCAGTAAGTGGGCGGATTATAACGAGGGTTTCGCACCTGTGCCATCTGAAAGATCCGATAGTGCTATGCGAAGAAACGCGGCTGCGAATTCCTCTGGTGGTAGCGGGAGGCTGACGATGTAGCCCTGGATCTGCTCGCAGCCCTCGGCCGCCAGGAAACGTTGCTGGGCCTGGTTCTCCACGCCTTCGGCAATGATGGTCAGCTGCATGCTGCGGCCCAGGGCAATGATCGCCCGGGCAATGGCGGCGTCGTGTGGATCGTCGGGCAGGCCGCGGATGAACGACTTGTCGATCTTGAGGATGTCCAGCGGCAGGCGCTTGAGGTAGCTGAGCGAGGAATAGCCGGTGCCGAAGTCATCGATGGCCAGCTGTACGCCGAGTTTCTTCAGTTGGTACAGCACGGCCAGGGCCTCTTCTGCCTGGCTCATGATGAAGTTTTCGGTGATTTCCAACTGCAGGTCACCGGCCTTCAGCTGATGGTGCTTGAGCAGTTGTTCGATGCGCCGTGCCAGGTGTGGGTGGCGCAGCTGGGCGCCGGCAAGGTTGATCGACAGCGGGCCGAAGGGTTCGTAGTGCTGCTTCCAAGCCTGCATTTGCCGGCAGGCTTGCTCCAGTACCCAGTCGCCGAGCTGCAGGATGGTGCCGTTCTCTTCCGCCAGGTGGATGAAGTGTTCCGGCGGTACCTCACCAAAGGTCGGGTGGCTCCAGCGGATCAGCGCTTCGGCACCCACCAGGCTCTGGGTCTTCAGGCTGAGCTTGGGCTGGAAGCACAGGCTCATTTCGTTGCGTTCGACGGCCCGGCGCAGCTCATGCTCCAGGGCGATGCGCTCGCTGGCCTGGGCGGTGAGGTCGCGGGTGTAGGCTTCGACGCGGTTGCGGCCTTTGGCCTTGGAGCGGTACATGGCGGCGTCGGCGTTGCGGATGAGTGTGGAGACGTCGGTGCCATCCTGTGGGTAGAGACTGATGCCGATGCTGGCGCTGGTGAAAAACTCATGCTCGCCGGCCTGGAACGGTGCGTTGAAGCAGGCCAGTAGTTTGTTGGCGATAGTGCTGGCGTCACTGGGCTTGTGCAAGCCGGGCAGCAGAATGATGAATTCGTCGCCACCCAGGCGGGCTACGGTGTCAACGTCGCGTACCTGCTCTTTCAGGCGCTGGGCGATGCCCTTGAGCAGCAGGTCGCCGACCGGGTGGCCAAGGCTGTCGTTGATGTGCTTGAAGCGGTCGAGGTCCAGGAACAGCACTGCGCCCTGGCGGTTGGACACCTGCGCACAGGTGAGTACGCCCTGTAGCCGGTTTTCGAACAAGGTGCGATTGGGCAGGCCGGTCAGCGGGTCGTGGTGGGCCTGATAATCGAGTTTGGCCTGGGCGTGCTTGATGCTGGAGATGTCTGCAAAAACCGCCACGAAGTGGGTGATCTCGCGGTCGCTGTTGCGCACGGCGCTGATGGTCAGCCAGCTGGGGTAAAGTTCGCCGTTCTTGCGCTTGTTGTAGATTTCGCCCTGCCAGTGGCCCTCGGCGGTAAGCTGGTGCCACATGGCCAGGTAGAAAGCGCTGTCGTGCTGGCCAGAGGCGAGCAGGCGCGGGGTCTGGCCGAGGGCCTCGATCTCGCTGTAGCCGGTGATTTCGCTGAAGGCGCGGTTGACGGCACTGATGCGCTGGTCAATGTCGGTAATCAGCACCCCTTCGGCAGTGTTCTCGAACACCGTGGCGGCCAGCTGCAGTTTTTCTTGCATCAGGTGACGCTCGGTGATGTCGCGGGCGATGGTCAGCATGCAGTCGACGCCGGTAATCGGCAGGGGCCGGGCGGAAAGCTCGCACAGTCGGATCTGCCCGTCGCTGCGGCGGATATGACAGGTGAAGTCGCGCACGAAGCCGTCACGGTTGAGCTGGTCGACCAGGCGTTTGCGCTCGTTGAGGTCGACCCAGATACCCAGGTCCAGCGAGGTCTGGTCGATGGTTGGGTTGAGGTCGTAGCCGGTGAGGCGGCAGAAGCCTTCGTTCACCTCCAGCAGCAAACCGTCGCTCTGGCGCGACAGCAGCAGGCCGTCGGGCGAAGCGTGGAAAGCCTTTGCGAACTTTTCTTCCGAAGTTTGCAGCTGTTGCTGGGTCTCCTTGAGCTGGCTGATGTCGCGTACTGCCACTACCAGCGCGGGCGTGCCGTCCAGTTCGAAGGTTTCAGCCGAAGTCAGGCCAGTGAACAGTTGGCCGTTGCTGCGGCGGAAGCTCATTTCCAGGTTACGGATACCACCTTGGTGCAACCTTTCAAGCAGGAGCGGGCCACTGCCCTCTACGCCCCACAGGTCAAGGTCGGTGGCAGTGCGGCCAATGACCTGGTCTGGGGGCAGGCCGATCTGCTCTTCGAAAGCCTCGTTCACCTCCAGCAGGCAGCCATCGCTGTGGCGAGCGATCAGCAAGATATCGGGGCACTGCTGGAATACCGAGGCGAACTTCTGTTCGGACAGGCGCAGGGCGTCCTCAGTGCGCTTGGTTTCGCTGATGTCGATCATCAGCCCGCGCATCACTGGCTGGTGGCCGTGCTCGATCATGCTGACGATATTGCGTACCCAGAGGGGCTGACCGTCAGCCCGGATCACCCGGTAGTCCAGGCTGTGGTCGCGCCCCGCTGCGGTCTCGCTGTCGCAGTAGGCCTGAGCCCAGAGCGCGTCCTCCGGGTGCAGGATGCTGCGCCAGAAACCGGGCCTGAGCCAGTCACTCAATGGGTAGCCAAGCAGGTCTTCGGCATGGGGTGAAACGTAGCTGTAGGTGAAGTCGTTGGCATCGGCTTCCCAGGCGATGGCTGACAGGCTCTCGACCAGGCCACGGTAGTGGTATTCGCTGCTGCGCAGTTCTTGCTCAAGGGCGATGCGCCGGGAAATTTCCGAGCTGAGCCGGCGGTTGATGCGAATGACCACTGCCAGCACAGCCATCAGCAGCAGCACCGTTGGCAGGCCATACACCAGCAGGTCGGACCAGAACATCCGCTGGTCGACCACATTGCCCACCCAATGTTGCTGGATCTGGCTGATTTCGCTGCTGCTCATGTCGGCCATCACTTTGTCGAGAATGCCGACCAGCACGCTCTTGTCGCGGGGAACGGCCATCGCCAACTGGTAGCGGTAGGGCGTTTCGCCGCTGACGTAGAGGCCGTCGAGCTTGAGTTGGCGCAGGCTCCAGATACTGGAAGCGAGGTCGCCGACCACGGCATCCACTTGGTCGGTGGCCAGGGCTTGCAGCGTGGAGCTGACGTTTGGCAGGGCAACCAGGTTGAGGTCCGGGTGGTGGGTACGCAGCAACTCGTGCGGGGCGTAGTTCTCGACCACGGCAATTTTCAGGCCGTACAGGTCAGCCAGCTTGCGCGGTTGTGCGCCGCCTTTGTGCGCGAGGATGACAATGGGGAAGTCGAGGTACGGGCGAGTGAAAGCCAGGAAGCCCTGGCGTTCGGGGGTGGACATGATGCCGGGCAGCAGGTCGATACGGCTTTCCCGCGCCTGCGCCAGCACCTCGGTCCAGCTGCTGGGTTCGACCGGTTTGAACGTCACGCCCAGGCGCTGCTGGATCATGGCGATGTAGTCGGCGGCCAATCCCTGGTACCGGCCCTCCTGGTCGCGAAACTCGAACGGTGGCCAAGAGGCGTCTACGCCCAGTTTCAGCTGCGGGTGGGCAGCCAGCCAGGCGTTCTCCTCATCTGTCAGGGTCAGGGCGCCGGCCGTTGTGTTCCACAAAATCAGGATCAGCAACAGAATGGCCGGCTTCAAGGACATGGCAGCCTCGCACTCAGGTGGTCTGAAGTCGAGTGTAGACGGGCATTGCCGCAGGTGTGCAACGGAAGGCGGGCTTTATGTCACGGGCCACTAAAGAAAAACCCCGGCCTGGGCCGGGGTTTTGTCATCACTCGTCGAGGAAGGAGCGTAGGTGCTCGCTGCGAGTCGGGTGGCGCAGCTTGCGCAACGCCTTCGCTTCGATCTGACGGATCCGCTCACGCGTTACGTCAAACTGCTTGCCCACCTCTTCGAGGGTGTGGTCGGTGTTCATGTCGATACCGAAACGCATGCGCAGCACCTTGGCTTCGCGTGCAGTCAGGCCCGAGAGCACGTCACGGGTGGCTTCCTTGAGGCTTTCGACCGTGGCCACGTCGATCGGGGACTGCATGGTCGAGTCCTCGATGAAGTCGCCCAGGTGCGAATCTTCGTCGTCACCGATCGGGGTTTCCATGGAGATCGGCTCTTTGGCGATCTTCAATACCTTGCGGATCTTGTCCTCAGGCATTTCCATGCGCTCACCAAGCTCTTCCGGAGTCGGTTCGCGACCCATTTCCTGCAGCATCTGGCGGGAAATACGGTTGAGCTTGTTGATCGTCTCGATCATGTGCACCGGAATACGGATGGTGCGTGCCTGGTCGGCGATCGAACGGGTGATCGCCTGACGGATCCACCAGGTGGCATAGGTCGAGAACTTGTAGCCGCGACGGTATTCGAACTTGTCCACCGCTTTCATCAGACCGATGTTGCCTTCCTGGATCAGGTCGAGGAACTGCAGGCCACGGTTGGTGTACTTCTTGGCGATGGAAATCACCAGACGCAGGTTCGCCTCGACCATTTCTTTCTTGGCGCGGCGGGCCTTGGCTTCACCGATCGACATGCGACGGTTGATTTCCTTGATCTCGGCAACGGTCAGGCCGGTTTCGGTCTCAAGGTCGATCAGCTTCTGTTGGCAAGCGACGATGGCAGCGTTCTTTTCACCCAGGGCGGCAGCCCACTTGGTGTTGCGCTTGGCCAGGTCACCGCTCCAGGTCTGGTCGGTTTCGTTGCTTGGGAACATGCGCAGGAAGTCGGCTCGCGGCATGCGGGCGTCACGTACGCACAGCTGCATGATGGCGCGTTCTTGCTGTCGCAGACGGTTCAGGGCGTCACGGACACGCTCGACCAGTACCTCGAACTGCTTTGGTACCAGCTTGATCGGCATGAACAGGTCAGCCAGGGCCTGCAGGGCCTCGATGCTTTCCTTGTGGTTACGACCATTTTTCTTCAGGACCTTGGAGGTTGCCTGAAGCTGATCGGATACCGCACCGAAGCGTTGGGCTGCGACGACCGGATCCGGGCCGCTCTCGGCCTCTTCCTCGTCGTCACCGCTTTCGGATTCTTCTTCGTCGTCGTCGGACTCTTCCTTCGCCGCAGCGGCCTTGGCACCTGGGATCGGCACTTCTTCGGTTGGCGCGGCAATGTTGTCGTCAGGGTCGATGTAACCGCTGAGAACGTCCGACAGGCGGCCACCCTCGGTGGTGACGCGGTCATATTCGCCGAGAATGTAGTCGACAGTGCCCGGGAAGTGGGCGATGGCGCCCATGACTTCACGAATGCCTTCCTCGATACGCTTGGCGATTTCGATCTCGCCTTCGCGGGTCAGCAGCTCGACAGTACCCATTTCGCGCATATACATGCGCACCGGGTCGGTCGTGCGGCCGATATCGGTTTCAACTGCCGCCAACGCAGCAGCGGCTTCTTCGGCCGCGGCTTCATCGGTGTCGGCTTCCGCCAACAGAAGGGCATCCGCATCCGGAGCACTCTCGAATACGTTGATCCCCATGTCGTTGATCATGCGGATGATGTCTTCCACCTGTTCCGGATCTGAAATATCCTCAGGCAGGTGGTCGTTGACCTCCGCGTAAGTCAGGTAGCCCTGCTCACGACCGCGGGTGATCAACTCTTTGATACGAGACTGCTGTTGCGCTTTTCCGGACATAACACCCTATCCACTGAAGGTCTTGGCGGGCAAAAAACAAGCCGAGGATTATACCCGAGCATGGGCCTCACGCGCCAGATGAGGTCGGCGTTTGTGCGGGAACATTTCGACTCAGCAGGGCGAGGAGCTGGGTTTTTTCCTCGCTGGTCAATTCGCTTTGACGTGATTTCCTGAGCAGTTGTTCCAGGCTGCGCTCGCGTTGGCGGGCGGACAAGCTAGTTATAGTGTCGAAAAACTGTTGTTCAAGGTTGTCGGCCACGATAAGCCATTCCTTTTCCGCCAGAGCCCGTAGCAGGCGGCCCTGTTCGGTGCCATGCCAACGTGCGATCAACTGCATTGAGCTTAGCCCAGGATTTTTCTGCGCGGCTTCGATCAATGCCACCAGCAGCTGGCTGTACAGGTGTTCTTCGTCGGCGAAGTGGCTGGCATCTTCCACCTTGCCGGCCAGCAGTGGGTGGTGCAGCAGGGTGCGCAGGGCGGCCAGGGTGGGCGGCTCGACCGGTGCTGGTACGCGGGGAGGTGCTTCGTCGCGTTGCTGCCAGGGCTTGCCGCCCTTGCGGTTCTTGTCCCAGGGTTTGTCGCTCCACGGCTTCTTGCTGCCCCCCTTGTTGGGTTTCCACGCCTGCTCCTGATGAACGGGGGCAAAATCGTGCTGCGGCATGTCGCCGTAGTCGGGGGTGTAGCTGGCCATGGCGTCGTAGTCGTAGCCAGGGTCGTAGTCCGGCATGCTGCCGGTCGCCGGCGCTTGTTGCGCCAGCTGCTCGACCTGCTGCGGGTCGAGGCCGGTGATTTCCTTCAGGCGGTTGCGCATCAGCTGACGCAGGTTGGCGCCGGGGATCTTTTCGATCAACGGTGCGGCCAAGGTCGCCATATGCGCCTTGCCTTCCAGCGAGCGCGGGTCGGCTTCTACGCCAAGTTGCTCGAAGAAGTAGTCGGCCAGCGGTTGGGAATGCTGGTTGATACGGGCCATGAAGGCGTCGGTACCTTCGGCGCGCACCAGGCTGTCCGGGTCTTCGCCTTCGGGCAGGAACAGGAAGCGCGCACGACGGCCGTCCTGCAGGTTCGACAATGTCGATTCCAGTGCGCGCCAGGCGGCCTTGCGCCCGGCCTGGTCGCCGTCAAAACAGAACAGCACGCTGGGCACCACGCGGAACAGGCGCTTGAGGTGCTCTTCGCTGGTGGCGGTGCCAAGGGTGGCCACGGCATTGCGCAGGCCTTGCTGGGCCAGGGCGATGACGTCCATGTAGCCCTCGACGACGATGATCTCGTCGAGGTTGCGGTTGTGCTTGCGCGCCTCGTACAGCCCGTACAGCTCCTGCCCCTTGTGGAACACCGGGGTTTCCGGGGAGTTCAGGTACTTGGGCTTGTCGTCGCCGAGCACCCGGCCACCGAAGGCGATGATGCGCCCGCGGCTGTCACGTATCGGGAACATCACCCGGTCGCGGAAGCGGTCGTAGCGCTTGCCGCTCTCGGCGTTCTCGATCAGCAGGCCGGCATCGATCATCACCTTCTGTTGCAGGGTGTCGGCACCCAGGTGCTTGAGCAGGTTGTCCCAGCCGGGCGGGGCAAAGCCCAGGCCGAAGTCGCGGGCAATTTCCCCGGACAGGCCGCGGCCCTTGAGGTAGTCCACCGCTGCCTTGCGGGACGGGTGGCTGCGCAGGGCCTGGCGGTAGAACTCCGAGGCGGCGTCCAGTAGCGGGTACAGTGGCGAGTCAGTGGGCTGGCGCGGCTTCTGGTCGCGGCGGCCTTGCTCGCGGGGCACTTCCATGCCGGCGGCGCGGGCCAGTTCCTCGACGGCCTGGGGGAAGTCCAGGTTGTCGTGGTCCATGACAAAGCCCAAGGCGTTGCCACCGGCGCCACAGCCGAAGCAGTAGTAGAACTGCTTGTCGGGGCTGACCGTGAAGGACGGGGTTTTTTCTTTGTGGAACGGGCAGCAGGCGGAGTAGTTCTTGCCGGTTTTTTTCAGCTGGACGCGCGAACTCACCACGTCGACGATGTCGAGGCGGTTGATCAGGTCGTCAATGAAACTCTGGGGAATCAGCCCGGCCATGGCAGTCTCGTTATCTGGCAACTGGCAAGTCTAATCGCTCACGCGCCGAAGGGGGCGAGTGCTGCTTGGGGAAGTGCGAGGGAATGTGTGCTCGTCGCCAGCCCCTAAGGGCTCGTCAGTCGGACGTGCACGTCTGGTCATACAGCAAGGAGGACCAGCTCTGACGTTTCAGGCAGGTTGCCCATGATGCAGTTCGCATGAAGCTTGTGCAGGGCCTTGAGCTAGCTGCTCAAGTTTGAAACGACCACTGCCATCGCCCGGGGGTTAGCCGGGCAGGGCAGAAGCTTTGCGTTGAACGCCTGTATTAGTACAGACGAACGGCGCGGCGCTGTTCGCGCTGAACTTTCTTGGCGTGACGCTTAACAGCAGCAGCTGCTTTGCGCTTACGCTCTGCGGTCGGCTTCTCGTAAAACTCGCGGCTACGAACTTCAGCCAGTACACCGGCTTTTTCGCAGGAGCGCTTGAAACGACGCAGAGCTACGTCGAAGGGTTCGTTCTCTTTAACTTTGACGGCTGGCATCCAGGGCTACCTTAATTCATTACCGGGGTAGACGTGCTCCTGGCAAAACAAAGGTGTGCTGGAGAACGTCGGTTTTCAAGGGTTGCGGATGTTAACCCTTAGCAAGCCGGAATGCAAAGCCTCTGATCGAAAACCGCTGGTCGGCACCCGACACGGGGACTATCATGCGCGGCTTCGAATTCAGCCCCCACAAGGGACGAGCCCATGCTAGTACTGGGATTGGAAACATCCTGCGACGAAACCGGCGTCGCATTATACGACAGTGAACGCGGTTTGTTGGCCGATGCACTGTTCAGCCAGATCGACCTGCACCGCGTCTTCGGCGGCGTGGTGCCCGAGCTTGCCTCGCGTGATCACGTCAAGCGCATGCTGCCGCTCATCCGCCAGGTGCTGGACGAGGCAGGCTGCGTTGCCACCGAAATCGACGCCATCGCCTACACCGCGGGCCCCGGCCTGGTCGGCGCCTTGCTGGTGGGCGCTTCCTGCGCCCAGGCGCTGGCCTTTGCCTGGGACATCCCGGCGATCGGTGTGCACCACATGGAGGGTCACTTGCTGGCACCCATGCTGGAAGAAAACCCGCCCGAGTTTCCGTTCGTCGCTTTGTTGGTTTCCGGTGGGCATACCCAGCTGGTTCGGGTCGATGGCATCGGTCAGTACGAACTGTTGGGCGAGAGCCTGGACGATGCTGCCGGTGAAGCGTTCGACAAGACCGCCAAGCTGATCGGCCTCAATTACCCGGGTGGTCCGGAAATCGCGCGTCTGGCCGAGCAAGGTGTGCCTGGGCGCTTCGTGTTCCCGCGGCCAATGACCGATCGGCCAGGCCTGGAATTCAGCTTCAGTGGCCTCAAGACCTTCGCCCTGAACACCTGGCAGCAATGCAAGAATGCTGGCGACGACAGTGAGCAAACCCGTTGCGACCTGTCCCTGGCATTCCAGCAGGCGGTGGTGGAGACTTTGACCATCAAGTGCAAGCGGGCGCTCAAGCAGACCGGCCTCAAGCGGCTGGTCATCGCGGGTGGCGTGAGTGCCAACAAGGCCCTGCGCGCGTCTCTGGAGGACATGCTCGGTAGCATCAAGGGCAACGTGTACTACGCGCGCCCGCAATTCTGTACCGACAATGGTGCGATGATCGCCTACGCCGGTTGCCAGCGCCTGCTGGCCGGGCAGCAGCAAGACCTGGCGATCAGCGTGCAGGCACGCTGGCCGATGGAACAGTTGCCGCCGCTGTAAGGTAGCGCGTCGAAGGTTCAGAAGTGCCGTTCGCGCCCTGCAAACAAGTCGCGCAGGTTGTTGCGGTGGCGCCACACGATCATCACTGTCAGTACGCTGATCGGCAGCAGGGCTTCGGGCTCGCGCCAGGCCAGCAATGGCAAGGTGAGTGGCGTGGCAATCAGCGCGGCCAGTGAGCTGGTGCGCGTGAGGTAGAAGGTCAGCAGCCAGGCGCCGATGGCCAGCAGCGCGGCCGGAAAGTACAGGGCCATGAGCATGCCGGCAGCCGTCGCCACGCCCTTGCCGCCCTTGAAACGGAAGTACAGGGGGAACAGGTGGCCCAGCACTGCGCATATGCCCACCCAGGCCTGCGCGTGCAGGTCCAGCCCGGCAGCGCGGGCGAGCAATACCGGCAAAAGGCCCTTGCACAGGTCGCCTAGCAGGGTCAGGATCGCCAGTTTACGGCCTGCCAGGCGTAGCATGTTGGTGGCGCCGGCATTGCCTGAGCCGCTGGAACGCGGGTCCGGGCTGCCCGAGAGGCGGCTGAGAACAATGGCGAAGGACAGCGAGCCGAGCAGGTAGGCGAGCAACGCCAGTAACCAAAACATGCTAACTATTCCGGGCGAGGACGCCCTGATTCTAACGGCGCCAGTCGCCCTTGTCGTGCTGTGGAGAGAAGTGCTTGGACAGAGTGTTCATCGAAGGCCTGGAAGTCGATACCGTCATCGGTGCCTATGACTGGGAGCGGGATATTCGCCAGTGCTTGCGCCTGGACCTGAGCTTTGCCTGGGACAACCGCCCGGCCGCCGCCGGAGACGACCTGAACCTGGCGCTGGATTACGCCAGTGTGTCGGCGCGCATCCAGGCGTTTGCCGAACAGGCCCGTTTCGAGCTGGTTGAGACATTTGCCGAGCGCCTGGTGGCAACCTTGATGGACGAGTTCCACATCCCCTGGGTGCGCTTGAAGCTGACCAAGCCGGGCGCGGTGCCGGCGGCCCGTGGTGGTGTTGGCGTGGAGATCGAGCGCGGATGTCTCTGAGCACGGTTTACCTGGGGCTGGGCAGCAACATCGACCGTGAGGCGCATTTGTGCGCCGGGCTCGATGCGTTGGCTGGCATCCTGACTGACATGCGCTGTTCGCCGGCCTTCGAAAGCCAGGCGGTGGGCATCAAGAGCGGGCCGTTCATCAACTTCGTGGTGACGGGGCAAACCGCGTTGCCGTTGATCGAGCTGGACCGCCGGCTGAAGTTCATCGAGGCCGACAATGGCCGCTATGCACCTGACCGCAAGGGGCTGCCGCTGGATATCGACGTGCTGATGTATGACGATTTGCACGGTACCTTCGATGGGCTGGTATTGCCCCGGGCCGAGATTCTGAAGAACGCTTTTGTGCTGTGGCCGCTGTCGTTGCTGGCGCCCGACCTGGTGCATCCGGGGGTGGGCAAGCGCATGGCGCAGTTGTGGCAGGAAGCGCAGATTGATCAGGTACTGGCCCCGGTGGCCTTTGAGTGGCGCGGGTTGCAGTTGACGCCCGCTTGAGCCTGTATCGGCCTCTTCGCGGGTAAACCCGCTCCTACAACGGGCTGAGCCCAACCTCTGATGTGTGCCCCCTGTAGGAGCGGGTTTACCCGCGAATACTGCGGCGGCTGCGACGGTGAACCGCGGGTGGAAATTGGCCAGCAGGTCCGGCCCTTTCGCGGGTAAACCCGCTCCTACGACGGGCTGAGCCCAACCTCTGATGTGTGCCCCCCGTAGGAGCGGGTTTACCCGCGAAGAGGCCGGTAGGTCTAACCGCGCTGGTAAGCCTCGAGCGCTTTCAGCCGTTCACCTTTGAGTGCTTCGCCAAGTGCCTGACCCGTCAGCCCGGCTTGCACCAACGGCTTCACATCCACCGCTCGCGCCGCCGCTGCTGCGCCTCGCAGGTAATCGGCCTGTGGGTAACCCTGCTCGCCATCGCCCCGCGCCGCCATCTCGCAAACGGCCAAAAAATCCTCAAATCGCTGCGGCCGTCGGTAAACATCGAACTTCTGCAATAGCTCCAGCAGTGCTGTGGCAGGCAGTTCGAGCGCCTGATTACCCTGCGCCAGGCATTCCCCGGCCAGCATTGCCAGTTCCTGGCACTCTCGCGGTGCCTTCAGGCGCTGGTTGACGGCTTTGATCGATGTCGGTGGCAACCCCCGCAACAGGCAGGCCCAGCGCACGTGCAGCGGTTGTTCGTGCACCGCTGCCTGCTCCAGCGCTGCCAATGTCCGGGAGCTGTCATCGAGCTCTGGCAGCAGCTCCTGCAGGGCCCCACACGCGCTCAGCACCTTGAAGAATACCTGCGGTTGTACTTCCATCAGCGCGCGCTCGATTTCCTTCCAGCTGCGCTCGGCAGTGAGTGCCTGCAGTTCGCCCGAGGCACTGATCTGGCGCATCAGCGCCAAGGTTTCATCGGCAACCCGGAACCCCAGTGGTGCGTAACGGGCAGCAAAGCGTGCAACGCGCAGCACCCGCAAAGGATCTTCGGCGAATGCCGGGGAAACATGGCGTAGCAGGCGTTGATCCAGATCGTTCTTGCCTTGGTAGGGGTCGTAGACCGTGCCCGCCTCATCCTCGGCCATCGCATTGATGGTGAGGTCGCGGCGGATCAGGTCCTCTTCCAGGGTTACGTCGGGGCTGGCGTGAAAAGTGAACCCGCCGTAGCCTCGCCCACTCTTGCGCTCGGTGCGCGCCAGGGCGTATTCCTCACCGGTTTTCGGGTGCAGGAACACCGGGAAATCGGCTCCCACCGGCCGATAGCCCTTTGCTAGCATTTCTTCGACGGTGGCGCCCACCACCAGCCAGTCGATATCGCTGACAGGGCGGCCGAGCAAACGGTCGCGCACGGCGCCGCCAACTTTGTAGATGTGCATGTGCAGCTCTCCATAACTGCCGACAGGATAACCCGTCGGCGGTCATGGGGTCGCATCAGAGGTGGTGGATAACAGCCAGGTCCATGCGGCCGTAGTCGGCGCTTTCGCTATGCTCGCCGCGCGGCGGCATGTGGTGAGTACTCATCACTTGCTCGCCTTGCACGGTCTCCAGGTGGATATCGAAGCCCCACAGGCGATGCAGGTGCTTGAGCACTTCGTCGGTCGAGTCGCCCAGCGGTTTGCGGTTGTGTTGCTGGTGCCGCAGTGTCAGCGAGCGGTCTCCGCGGCGGTCGACGCTCCAGATCTGTACGTTCGGTTCACGGTTGCCCAGGTTGTACTGCGCTGCCAGCTGCTCACGAATCACCCGGTAGCCGGCCTCATCATGGATGGCGGGCACCAGCAGGTCGTCGCGCTGGTCGTCATCGAGGATGCTGAACAGCTTGAGGTCGCGCATCACCTTGGGCGACAGGTACTGCAGGATGAAGCTCTCGTCCTTGAAGCTGCTCATGGCGAACTTGATGGTAGAAAGCCAGTCGCTGCCGGCAATTTCGGGGAACCAGTGGCGATCTTCCTCGGTGGGGTTTTCGCACATGCGGCGGATGTCGGTGTACATCGCAAAACCCAGTGCGTAGGGGTTGATGCCGCTGTAGTACGGGCTGTCGAAGCCGGGCTGGAACACCACGCTGGTGTGCGACTGCAAGAACTCCATCATGAAGCCTTCGGTAATCAGCCCCTCGTCGTACAGGTCGTTCATCAGGGTGTAGTGCCAGAAGGTTGCCCAACCTTCGTTCATGACCTGGGTCTGGCGCTGCGGGTAGAAGTACTGGGCGATCTTGCGCACGATGCGCACTACTTCACGCTGCCAGGGTTCGAGCAGCGGGGCGTTCTTCTCGATGAAATACAGGATGTTTTCCTGCGGTTCGGCGGGGAAGCGCCCCTCATCGCGGTCGTTACCCTTTTCGGCGTTTTTCGGAATTGTCCGCCAAAGGTCGTTGATCTGACGCTGAAGATGCTCTTCGCGCTCCTGTTGCCGGCGCCGCTCTTCTTCCGCAGAAATAGGGTAAGGCCGCTTGTAGCGGTCGACACCGTAGTTCATCAGGGCATGGCAGGAGTCGATCAAGTCCTCCACAGCATCGATACCGTGGCGCTCCTCGCACTGGGCGATGTACTGCTTGGCGAACACCAGATAGTCGATGATCGAACTGGCGTCAGTCCAGGTACGGAACAGGTAATTGCCTTTGAAAAAACTGTTATGGCCGTAGCACGCGTGCGCAATCACCAGTGCCTGCATGCACATGGTGTTTTCTTCCATCAGGTAGGCGATACAGGGGTCAGAGTTGATCACGATCTCGTAGGCCAGGCCCATCTGGCCGCGGCTGTAAGACTTTTCCGTACTGAGGAACTGCTTGCCGTAGGACCAGTGGTGGTAGCCCAGCGGCATGCCGACCGAGGCGTAGGCGTCCATCATCTGTTCGGCAGTGATGACCTCGATCTGGTTGGGGTAGGTGTCCAGGGCGTAACGCTCGGCCAAACGGCTGATTTCCCGGTCGTAGGTCTGGATCAGCTCGAACGTCCACTCGGACCCAGTGGAAATGGGTTGGCGTCTCTGTGCTCTGGCGGTCATGTGGCTAACCTGCGCTGGAAGAGTTCACGGAAGACCGGGTAGATGTCGCCGGCCGATACCAACTGCTGCTGGGCGAACGTGTCGGGGAAAGCATCTCCGATACGCTCGTATTCATACCACAGCGCCTGGTGTTCACGGGGGGTGATCTCAACGTAAGTGTAGTACTGCACATGCGGCATGATCTGTTTGGAGAGGATGTCGCGGCAGATGGGCGAGTCGTCGTTCCAGTTGTCGCCATCAGAAGCCTGCGCGGCATAGATGTTCCAGTCGCTGGCCGGGTAACGCTCGGCCATGATCTCCTGCATCAGCTTGAGGGCACTGGAGACGATGGTGCCGCCGGTTTCCCGCGAGTAGAAGAACTCTTCTTCATCGACTTCCCGGGCACTGGTGTGGTGGCGAATGAACACGACTTCGATGCGCTCGTAGTTACGCTTGAGGAACAGGTACAGCAGGATGAAGAAGCGCTTTGCGATGTCCTTGGTGGCCTGGGTCATCGAACCGGATACGTCCATCAGGCAGAACATCACTGCCTTCGAGCTGGGGTTGGGTTGCTTGACCAGCAGGTTGTACTTGAGGTCGAAGGTGTCGAGGAAAGGCAGGCGGTTGATACGTGCCTTCAGGCGCTCGATTTCCTGTTCGACTTCCTGGATATCGGTGAAATTGTCCGGCTCTTCGACCCGCAGGCGATCGAGTTCCTTTTGTGCTTCGCGCAGCAGGGCGCGGCTGCTGCCGGTCAGGGCGATACGCCGGGCATGGGCCGAGCGCAGGGTGCGCACGATGTTGATGCGTGACGGGTTGCCTTCGTTGGCGATGCCGGCGCGAACAGTCTTGAAGGTATCGGCGCCCGTCAGGTGACGTTTGACCAGGTTGGGTAGCTCAAGGTCTTCGAACATGAATTCGAGAAATTCTTCCTGGGTGATCTGGAAGACGAACTCGTCCATGCCCTCGCCGGAATTGCCGGCCTTGCCGCGACCGCCGCCACCTCCACCGCCTTGCGGCCGTGGGATGTGTTCACCGGCAGTGAATTCTTTGTTGCCAGGATGCACGATGGTCTGTTTGCCCCCGCGACCATGGTGCAAGACCGGTTCGTCGATGTCGCGCCCGGGAATACTGATCTGCTCGCCATGTTCCATATCCATGATGGAACGGCGGCTCACCGCCTCTTCGACGGCCTTCTTGATATGTTCGCGGTACCGCCGCAGGAAGCGCTGGCGGTTGACCGTGCTCTTGTTCTTGCCGTTCAGGCGTCGGTCTATAACGTAGCTCATGGTCCCTCCGGTGACTGGATGCAGCTGCAACCCACAAGCTGCAAGCCACAAGCTTCAAGCTGCAAGAAAGAGCAGCCACCGCCGCTGCAAGCTGTGACGCGGGCAGCGATGCCAACGCCAGGCAGCTTGCAGCTTGCGGCTCGTAGCTTGCCGCTTTATTGCGATTTCCTGACCCGCAGGTACCATTCCGACAGCAGGCGCACCTGTTTGTCGGTATAGCCACGCTCCACCATCCGGGTGACGAAGTCGTTGTGTTTCTTCTGGTCCTCTTTGCTGGCCTTGGCGTTGAAGCTGATGACCGGCAGCAGGTCTTCGGTGTTGGAGAACATTTTCTTCTCGATCACGACCCGCAGCTTTTCATAACTCAGCCAGCTTGGATTCTTGCCATTGTTGTTGGCGCGTGCGCGCAGTACGAAGTTGACGATCTCGTTGCGGAAGTCTTTCGGGTTGCTGATGCCAGCCGGTTTCTCGATCTTCTCCAGTTCCTCGTTGAGCGCAATGCGGTTGAGAATTTCGCCGGTTTCCGGGTCGCGGTATTCCTGATCCTGGATCCAGAAGTCTGCATACAGCACGTAGCGGTCGAAGATGTTCTGGCCGTATTCGCTGTAGGACTCCAGGTAGGCGGTCTGGATTTCCTTGCCGATAAACTCGATGTAGCGCGGAGCCAGGTATTCCTTCAGGTAGCGCAGATAGCGTTCACGCACTTCAGCCGGGAATTGCTCCTGTTCGATCTGCTGTTCGAGGACATACAGCAGGTGCACCGGGTTGGCGGCAATTTCGTGTGGGTCGAAGTTGAACACCTTGGACAGGATCTTGAAGGCGAAGCGAGTCGACAGGCCGTTCATGCCTTCGTCGACTCCCGCAGAGTCCCTGTATTCCTGGATCGACTTGGCCTTTGGATCGGTGTCCTTGAGGTTTTCCCCGTCGTAAACGCGCATCTTGGAATAGATATTGGAGTTCTCGGGCTCTTTCAGGCGCGAAAGCACAGTGAACTGAGCCAGCATCTTGAGCGTATCTGGCGCACAGTGGGCCTTGGATAGCGAGCTGTTGATCAGCAGTTTGTCGTAGATCTTGATTTCATCGCTGACCCGCAGGCAGTACGGCACCTTGACGATATAGATCCTGTCGATGAACGCTTCGTTGTTCTTGTTGTTACGGAAGGTGTGCCACTCCGATTCGTTGGAGTGCGCCAGCAGAATACCGGTATAGGGGATCGCTCCAAGGCCTTCGGTACTGTTGTAGTTGCCTTCCTGGGTGGCGGTGAGCAAGGGGTGCAGGACCTTGATCGGCGCCTTGAACATTTCGACGAATTCCATCAGGCCCTGGTTGGCCCGGCACAGCGCGCCCGAGTAGCTATAGGCGTCGGCGTCGTTCTGTGGGTATTCCTCAAGTTTGCGGATATCGACCTTGCCGACCAGGGCCGAGATGTCCTGGTTGTTTTCATCGCCGGGTTCGGTCTTGGCAATGGCGATCTGGTTAAGAATCGACGGGTACAGCTTCACCACCTTGAACTTGGAGATGTCACCGCCAAACTCCTGCAGGCGCTTGGTGGCCCAAGGCGACATGATGGTGTTGAGGTAGCGCCGTGGGATGCCGAACTCTTCCTCGAGGATGGCCCCATCTTCGGTGGCATTGAACAAGCCCAGAGGTGACTCGAATACCGGCGAGCCCTTGATCGCGTAGAAGGGCACCTTTTCCATCAGTTGCTTGAGTTTTTCCGCCAGCGAGGACTTGCCGCCGCCTACCGGGCCCAGCAGATAGAGGATCTGTTTCTTCTCTTCCAGGCCTTGGGCGGCGTGGCGGAAGTACGACACGATCTGGTCGATGCACTCTTCCATGCCATGGAAGTCGGCAAAGGCCGGATAGCGGCGGATAACCTTGTTGGAGAAGATGCGCGACAGCCTGGAGTTGGTAGAGGTGTCGATCAGCTCTGGCTCACCGATGGCCAGCAACAGCCGTTCGGCCGCCGATGCGTAGGCACTGCGATCCTCTTTGCACAGCTCGAGGTACTCCTGCAGCGAGAGTTCTTCCTGGCGCGTAGACTCGAAACGTTGTTGGAAGTGGCTAAAAATACTCATGACGTCACCTCGCTCGATACGTGGAGACGACGCCGGATCAGTCAGCTGATGCTGGCATGCAACCGGGTTGGCCGATTGCTGTATACCCCCCAGAACACCCTGTAACGCTACCGATGACCCGCACGCCGGTGTACCGGCTCTCCCCTTTTTGGATGGCCTGAGCTTAAGCGTAGTTGGTTATCTGCAAGGTAAAGGGGCGAGAAAGGCAGAAGTTACGAACGACCGTTCGTCAGATAAGCCGCAAGCCCGCGCGGCGCACGGGCTGCAGGGGAAAATAAAAAATTATTCAGCGTTGCCCTGGGCGGTCTCGGCCGGGTAGGTCGCGCGCCACAGTTCGAAGCCGCCGTCCACGCTGTACACGTCGGAGAAACCCTGGCCTACCAGGTAGGCGGCAGCACTTTGGCTGGAATTGCCGTGATAGCAGACCACCAGGGTTGGCGCGTCGAGGTCGGCGTTGCGGATGAAATCAGCGACCGAGTGGTTATCCAGGTGCCGGGCGCCGGTGATGTGGCCGGCGGCGAAGGCCTGCGGGTCGCGAATGTCGACGACGACCGCACCTTCTTTCTTGCGAAGCTCCAAGGCCTGCTCAGGAGGGATGCGCTTGAATTCGCTCATGGGTACTACTTCCTTCAGGTGTGGTCGTTGAGTGTAGTGGGTTGTGCCGGCTGGCGCAGGGTGCCGTCGTCGGCGCAGTCGCAGCGGTGGTATTCGCCGCTGTCGACGTTGTACAGGGTCATGGCGCCACCCCATACGCAGCCAGTGTCCAGGGCGATGACGTCGGGTTCGGTGACCTCACCCTGCAGAGCGGCCCAATGGCCAAAGATGATCTTCACGTGGCGTGAGCGGCGGTCCTTGTGCGCGTACCAGGCTTTGTAGCCTTTGGGCGCGCTACCCAGGCCTTCCTTGCTCTTGAGGTCGAGTTTGCCATCGGCCGTGCAGAAGCGCATGCGGGTGAAGTAGTTGGTGATGACCCGCAGGCGTTCGACGCCGGCGAGGTTCTTGCTCCACTTGTTCGGCTCGTTGCCATACATGCCGTCGAGGTACAGCTGCAGGCGGGTGTCGTCACGCAGCACTTCCTCGACCTCGGCGGCGAGTTCCAAGGCTTTGCCAAGGGTCCATTGTGGCGGTATGCCGGCGTGAACCAGGGCGATACCGCGAGGCTCGTCGTAATGCAGCAGCTTTTGCTGGCGCAGCCAGTCGAACAGCTGGTCGGCGTCCGGCGCTTCGATGATCTCGCGCAGTGTGTCGCTTTTCTTGAGGCGCTCGACGTTGTGCCAGGCGGCCAGCAGGTGCAGGTCATGGTTGCCCAGCACGCAGACCAGTGAATGACGGATCGAGTACAGGAAGCGCAGGGTTTCCAGTGACTCGGGGCCGCGGTTGACCAGGTCGCCGACCAGCCACAGGCGGTCGACGGCGGGGTTGAAACTGACGCGATCGAGCAGGCATTTGAGCGGCTGCAGGCAGCCCTGCAGGTCTCCGACGGCGTAGGTGGCCATCAGTGCAGCGCTCCGGGCACTGCCAGCCGGAAGGGGGCAATCTCGGCGTCGAAGCGCTTACCGTCCTCGGCGAACATCTGGTAGCTGCCCTGCATGGTGCCAACGCGGGTGCTGATGACGGCACCACTGCTGTAAGTGTGGCTCTGGCCAGGGTCGATGTTGGGTTGCTGGCCGACCACGCCGGCACCGCGTACTTCCTCTACCTCGCCGTCACCGTTGGTGATCAGCCAGTGGCGCGACAGCAACTTGGCACTGAGCGAGCCGTTGTTCTGCACGGTAATGGTGTAGGCGAAAGCGAAGCGACTGTTTTCGGGGTCGGATTGTTCTTTCAGGTAGCGGGTCACGACGCTGACGTCGATTTGATAGCGGGGGTCGGACATGCAAGGGCCTTGGGCGAACTGACGCAATAATGCAGTCTAGGCCATTGGGAGGGGGGAGGGCCAGCGGTGATCGGGCTTGGGGGGTGTGTTGTCTGTGCCGGCCTCTTCGCGGGTAAACCCGCTCCTACAAGGGGTCGCACAGGATTTGAGGGTTGTGCGATCCCTTGTGGCCCGCGAAGAGGCCGGTACGGGCTAAATCAGGCTTGTTGCTGATCAGCCAGTTGGTCAGCCAGGCGCACGAAGGCTGCCAGGTCAAGCTGTTCAGGGCGCAGGCTGCCATCAACGCCAGCAGCCTCGATGGCGGCGCTGTCCAGCAGGCCTTTCATGGTGTTGCGCAGGGTCTTGCGGCGCTGGTTGAACGCTTCGCGAACGACACGCTCCAGCAGCAGGTGGTCCTTGGCCGGGAACGGCAGCACTTCGTGCGGCACCAGGCGGACGATCGCCGAATCCACTTTCGGGGGTGGGTTGAAGGCACCAGGGCCGACATTGAACAGGTGCTCCACGCGGCAGTGGTACTGCACCATGATCGACAAGCGCCCCCAGTCACCGCCGCCAGGGCCGGCGGCCATGCGCTCGACCACTTCCTTTTGCAGCATGAAATGCATGTCGCGGATCAGCCCGGCGTGGCTGAGCAGGTGGAAGATCAGCGGGGTGGAGATGTTGTAGGGCAGGTTGCCAACCACCTTGAGGCTGCGCGGCGGCACGCCCAACTGGTTGAAGTCGAACTTCAGGGCGTCGCCCTGGTGCAGGCGGAAGTTGCTGCGATCGGCGAACTTGTGCTGCAGGATCGGCACCAGATCTTTGTCCAGCTCCACCACGTCCAGCTGTGCGCCACTGCCCAGCAGGCCTTCGGTCAGGGCGCCCTGGCCCGGGCCGATTTCCAGCAGGTGTTCGCCGGCCTTGGCGTTGATGGCACGCAGGATGCGGTCGATGATACCGGCGTCGTGCAGGAAGTTCTGGCCGAAGCGCTTGCGCGCCCGGTGTTGGTATTGCTCGTTCATGGTCGGTTCTCGGCCATCTGGTAGGCGGTTTCCAGTGCGACGCGCAGGCTGCCGGTGTCGACTTTGCCAGTGCCGGCCAGGTCCAGGGCGGTGCCGTGGTCAACCGACGTGCGGATGATCGGCAGGCCCAGGGTCACGTTCACTGCAGCGCCGAAGCCTTTGTACTTGAGTACGGGAAGGCCCTGGTCGTGGTACATCGCCAGCACCGCATCGCAGTGCTCCAGATATTTGGGGGTAAACAGGGTATCGGCCGGCAGCGGTCCGCGCAGGTCCATGCCTTCGGTGCGCAGGCGGGCCAGGGTCGGCTCGATGATGTCGATTTCTTCGCGGCCCAGGTGGCCGCCCTCGCCCGCATGCGGGTTGAGGCCGCACACGAGGATACGCGGGTTGGCAATGCCAAACTTGTCGCGCATGTCGGCATGCAGGATACGGGTTACACGTTCGACGCGCTCTGCAGTGATAGCGTCGGCAACATCACGCAGTGGCAGGTGCGTGGTCACCAGGGCCACGCGCAGGCCGCGGGTGGCCAGCATCATTACCACTTGTGCGGTGCGGGTCAGTTCGGCAAGGAATTCGGTGTGCCCGGAAAAGGCGATACCGCTTTCGTTGATCACACCCTTGTGCACCGGGGCCGTGATCATCCCGGCGAAGTGCCCGTCCAGGCAGCCTTGCCCGGCGCGGGTCAGGGTTTCCAGCACGAACGCTGCGTTGGCCTTGTCGAGCTGGCCTGGCACCACCGGGGCCGCCAAAGGGGTATCCCAGACGTACAGGCTACCTGCGGGTGCCGGGAGGTCAGGCCATTGGCCCGGGGCTACCGGCAGCAGGCTGACGGCCAGCCCCAGCTGCGTGGCCCGCTCGGCGAGCAGGTCACGGCTGGTGATGGCGATCAGGGGGTGAGGCTGGGCGTCTGCGGCGAGCAGCAGGCACAGGTCGGGACCTATGCCGGCCGGCTCGCCGGGGGTGACGGCGAAGCGCAGGGGCTTCACTGGGCGGCCTGGTCAGCGCCAGGCAGCTTGATTTCAACGTAGGCTTCGTCGCGGATCTGGCGCAGCCAGGTTTGCAGTTCTTCGTCATACTTGCGGTTGCGCAGTACGCTCAGGGCCTGCTGTTCGCGAGCTTGCTCGGTGCTGTCGGTGGCGCGGCGGCCCAGCACTTCCAGAACGTGCCAGCCGTACTGGGTCTTGAACGGTTTGGTCACTACGCCTTGCTGGGCATTGGCCATCTGTTCACGGAACTCCGGTACCAGGCTGTTCGGATCGACCCAGTTGAGGTCGCCGCCGTTGAGTGCCGAACCCGGGTCTTCCGAGAAGCTCTTGGCCAGTTCGCCGAAGTCTTCGCCGTTCTTGATCCGATCGTACAGGCGCTCGGCCAGTTGCTGGGTGGCAGCCTCGCTGCGGATCTCGCTTGGCTTGATCAGGATGTGGCGTACATGCACTTCGTCGCGCAGCACGTTCTCGCTGCCACCACGCTTCTCCTCGAGCTTGAGGATGATGAAGCCGTTGGGGATGCGAATAGGCTGGGTAATTTCGCCCACCGGCATGCTGCTGAGCATCTTGGCGAAGTCGGGTGGCAGCTGACCGGCTTTACGCCAGCCCATCTCGCCGCCTTCCAGGGCGTTTTCGCTGGCCGAGTTGGCAATCGCCATCTGGCCGAAGTCAGCACCCTGGCGCAGTTGCTGGTACACGTCACCGACCTTGCGCGCAGCCTTCTGGATATCGTCCGAGTTGGCGGCTTCCGGGGTCGGGATGAGGATGTTGGCCAGGCGGTACTCTTCCGACATCTGCATCTTGCCCAGGTCCGAGGCCAGGAAGTTCTTCACTTCCTGCTCGGACACCTGAATGCGTTCGGCAACGCGGCGTTGGCGCACGCGGCTGATGATCATCTCGCGCTTGACCTGCTCGCGAGCGTCGTCGAACGACAGGCCGTCACGGGCCAGCGCCGCGCGGAACTGGTCCAGCGACATGCCATTGCGCTGGGCAATGGTGCCAATGGCCTGGTTCAGCTCTTCGTCGGTGATGCGTATGCCAGAGCGCTCGCCGATCTGCAGCTGCAGGTTCTCGACGATCAGGCGTTCCAGGACCTGCTGTTCCAGGGCGCTGGTCGGCGGCACGCCGCCGCCGCGCTTGGCGATGGTTTGCTGGACCTCATGGACACGCTGGTCCAGCTGGCTTTGCATGACCACGTCGTTGTCGACGATAGCCACCACGCGATCAAGAGGTTGCACCGCGGCATGCACCGCGCCACTCAGCAAAGCGACGCCCAGCAACACTGGGCGCAGACGATCAATAAGCTTGGTCTTCACGTTCACGGTAACCTTGAATGCCTTGGTCGAGGAAAGACTCGACCTTGTTGCCAACTACGCCGCCGAGGCCTTTCAGGACGATCTGAAGGAAGACACCGTGGTCGCCTTTTTCGTTCTGTGGAAGGGCCTGGCTGAAATCGTCGTAGTCGATCCAGTAACGGTTGATCAGGCGCAGCTTCCAGCAGCAGTTGTCGTATTCGAAACCACCCATGGCTTCCAGGGTACGGTTGCGGTTGTAGTCATGCTGCCAGCGAGCGATTACGTTCCACTGCGGCACGATCGGCCAGATGACCGAGAAGTCGTGCTGCTGGATCTTGTAGTAATCCTTGATGTAGTTCGGATCGCCCGGGGTGCCATAGTCACCGCCGCCCACTTTCCAGGTACCCGTGGTCGAGTCGTAGGCAATGGTGTCGTTACGGTAGCGATAACCGAGGTTGACGATCTTGTTCGGGTTGTCTTCAGGCTGGTAGTGGAACATCGCGCTGCCCGAGCGGGTGCTGCGGCTGTCCGGGTCCCAGTTGAAGTCCGAATTAAAGCGCCAGTCGCGGTTGAAGTAGTAGTTGTACATCAGGGCGTATGGCGATACATCGGACTGCGCGTCCTTGCGGGTGCGGTAGTCGATGCCTGGCAGCTGGACCTTGCGGTCCTTGAAGTAGTAGGCCTGGCCGATGCTGAAGTTCTGGCGCTCGAAGCCGTTCTCCTCGATCCAGCGGGTGGTCACGCCCAGCGACAACTTGTTCTCGTCGCCGATGCGGTCGGTACCACTGAAACGGTTGTCACGGAACAGCGAGTCGTAGCTGAACAGGGTTTCACCCGTGTCGAACAGCGGGATGTCCATCTGGTCCTTGTACGGGACATAGAGGTAGAACATGCGCGGTTCGAGGGTCTGGCGGTAGTTGGTGCCGAACAACGAGGTGTTGCGGTCGAAATACAGGCCGCTGTCGACGCTGAAAATCGGGATATCGCGGTTCAGGTTGCTTTTGTAGTCGCCGAACACGTCCAGTGTGTCTGCGTTCGCGGCAGCAATGTCGCTCTTGCCCTTGCTATCCAGGTCAAGGTCGTAATGGGTATACATGTACTTCAGCTTCGGCGTGATGTAGCCGTAGCTGGCCTCCATCGGCAGGCTGATGGACGGGGCGACGTTCAGGCGGGTACCGTTGGCACGCGCTACACCGAAGATGTTTTCGTCAAGACGACGACCGGGTACGCCGGCGCTGGCGTCTGGATTGCCATCTTCGTCCAGAACGAAATCGTCCTTCAGGTCACGATCAAAGCGAACAGCTTCAGTCTCGTACCCAAGGTTCAAACCGCCAGGCTGGAACGGCAGTGTACCGTTCAGGGTCAGCTGCGGCAGGCGATCATACGGCGTGATCTGCGAGATGGTCGCCATCTCGTAGGCATGCACATTCAACCGCGCGGTGTAGCTGTCGCCTCGGTAGGTCAACGCACCCTGCTGGTTCAGCAGGTCGCGGCTTTCCACGCCAATCTGGTCGGATTCCAGGTCCTGGAAGTAGAACGGGTCGCTGATGTCGGTGTAGTCCACCTCGGTCATCAGGCGTTCGTCCAGGCCACCCTTGTGCTGCCAGTTGACCATCCAGCGCTGATCTTTGTAATCCGTCTGATCTTTGCGGTCGTCGTTCTTGTCGTTCAGGTAGGCGCCGCCGAACTGGCCTTCGCTGGAAGGTGTCAGGTAGCGGAACTCGCCTTCCATCAGCAGGCCGCGCTTGGCCATGTAACGCGGGTACAACGTGGCGTCGTAGTTGGGCGCCAGGTTGAAGTAGTACGGCGTGACCAGCATGAAGCCGGTGTCGCTGCTGGTGCTGAACGACGGCGGCAGGAAACCGGACTGGCGACGGTCGTCAATCGGGAAGTAGATGTACGGTGTATAGAACACCGGGAAATCCTTGACCCGAAGTGTAACGTTGGTCGCAGTACCGAAACCGGTGGCCGGGTTCAGGGTGATGTTGTTGCCTTTCAGCTGCCAGGCGTTGCTGCCCGGTTCGCAGGTGGTGTACGTACCGTCCTTGAGGCGGATGATGGCGTTTTCGCCACGCTTGGCGTACAGGGCACTGCCGCGGATGTGCGACTTGTGCATCACGTATTCGGCGTTGTCGACCTGGGCTTCGCCAGTGTCGAGCTGGATCTGGGCCTCGTCACCGACCACCAGCGAACCGTTGTCACGGATCTTGACGTTGCCCTTGAGCTCGCCACGGTTTTCGGCCTGGTAGAGGTTGGCCTCGTCGGCTTCGGCCTGCATGCTGCCCTGGCGCATCACCACGTCACCGGCGAGGGTAGCGATCTGCTGCTCCTGCTGGTACTTGGATACCTTGGCATTGATGTAGGTCGGCGACTCGTCCTTCGGCGTGGTGTCGGCCATGCCCGGGCGGGTCGGCTCGATATACGCGCCACCGCAGTACGGGCCGGTTTCAGCCAGCTGTGCGGCGGTGAGCTTTTCACGCGGAACCCAGTCCAGGTGGCTGTAGTCTTCGCTGCGCGACTTCAGGCCACGGCCCTTGGCCTCGGTGACCAGCATGGGCCGGTCCGCAGTTTCGGCTTCGCCCGCCGCTTCGGTGCCGGAGCTGACGGCTGCACCTTCGTGCACCGGGCGCGGCGGCAAGTTGTTGACTGGGGTTTTGGGCTTGCAGTCCCAACCACCGGCGGCGGACACTTGGCAGTCGAACTGTTCGGCTGCCACTACGTATGAGGTGGCCAGAGGTTGCAGGGCCAGCAGACCGCCGGTTACCAGCAACGGAAACTTTCTACGAAACGCGGGGGATTTCAATGCCATCTTATTAGTCCGGGCTTCCTGCGTGCCATCTGCCCGCGTGTGGGGCCGCACGCCTCTCGATGGTCTGAAAAAGATGCTGGATAATAAAGCATGACCCGCTTGACGGCTAGGGCCGTCGGAGACCCTTGCAATGCCTGAACACGATGTACGCCTGCAACAACTGACGGTCTGGCTCGATGAGCAGCTCAATGATCTTTTCCGTGACAACGCCTGGGGCGAGGTGCCTGCAGGCAGCCTGACCGCTGCCAGCAGCGACGCCAGCTTCCGCCGCTATTTCCGTTGGCAGGGCGCTGGCCACAGTTTCGTGATCATGGATGCGCCCCCCCCGCAGGAGAACTGCCGACCGTTCGTCGCCATCGACCACCTGCTGGCCAGCGCTGACGTACATGTGCCGCTGATCCACGCCCAGGACCTGGAACGCGGCTTTTTGCTGCTTGGGGATCTGGGCACTCAGACATACCTTGACATCATCAATGCCGACAACGCCGATGGCCTGTTCGCCGACGCCATCGATGCCCTTCTGAAGTTCCAGCGTTTGCCAATGGACGCGCCGCTGCCCAGCTACGACGACGCCCTGCTGCGCCGGGAAGTGGAACTGTTCCCCGAATGGTACGTGGGGCGTGAGCTGGGCCTGACCTTCACCGATGCACAGAAGGCCACCTGGCAGCGCGTCAGCCAGTTGCTGATCGACAGCGCCCTGGCGCAGCCCAAGGTGCTGGTACACCGTGACTACATGCCGCGCAACCTGATGCAGAGCACCCCCAACCCTGGTGTGCTGGACTTTCAGGATGCGGTATACGGCCCGGTCACCTACGACATAACCTGCCTGTTCAAGGACGCCTTTGTCAGCTGGCCGCAGGCGCGGGTCGAAGGTTGGCTGAGCGACTACTGGCAGCAGGCGCAGGCGGCTGGCATCCCGGTGCACGCCGAGTTCGAAGCCTTCCACCGCGCCAGTGACCTGATGGGCGTGCAGCGGCACCTGAAGGTGATCGGCATCTTCGCCCGTATCTGCCACCGCGACGGCAAGCCGCGTTACCTGGGCGACGTGCCGCGTTTCTTCGCCTATATAAATGAAGTGATCGGTCGCCGGCCCGAATTGGCGGAGCTGGGTGAGCTGATTGCCGAGTTGCAGGCCGGAGCGCGTGCATGAAGGCCATGATCCTGGCTGCGGGGAAGGGCGAGCGCATGCGCCCGCTGACCCTGCACACCCCAAAACCGTTGGTCCCGGTCGCCGGCCAGCCGCTGATCGAGTACCACTTGCGCGCCCTGGCGGCAGCGGGCGTGACCGAAGTGGTGATCAACCATGCCTGGCTTGGCCAGCAGATCGAAGACCATCTGGCCGACGGTAGCCGCTTCGGTCTGAGCATTCGCTATTCACCTGAAGGTGAACCGCTGGAAACCGGCGGCGGCATCTTCAAGGCCCTGCCTTTGTTGGGTGATGCGCCGTTCCTGCTGGTGAATGGCGATGTGTGGACCGACTACGACTTCGCGCGATTGCAGGCTCCCCTGCAAGGTCTGGCTCACCTGGTACTGGTCGACAACCCTGGCCATCACGGCCGTGGTGACTTCCGCCTGGTGGGCGAGCAGGTCGTTGACGGCGATGACGCGCCCGGCACGCTGACCTTCAGCGGCATTTCCGTGCTGCACCCGGCGCTGTTCGAAGGTTGCCAGGCGGGTGCCTTCAAGCTGGCACCGTTGCTGCGCCAGGCGATGGCGGCCGGCAAGGTATCTGGCGAACACTACCGTGGGCACTGGGTGGATGTTGGCACGCTTGAACGCCTGGCCGAGGCTGAGTCTCTGATTGGCGAGCGCGCCTGACATGTGGTGGCCAGGCACGGTGATAGGCGTGGGTGCCGGCTTTGCCGTTGCGAGCATACCGGGTGCCTTGCTCGGTGCGTTGCTTGGGCAGGCCATCGACCGCCGGCTGCGCTTGCAAGGCTGGGAAGACATGCGCGAACGCCTGGGTGGGCGCCCCGCATTACGCGACGACGAGTTGTTGTTCGTGATGCTCGGGCGCCTGGCCAAGTGCGATGGCCGGGTAGCCGAGCAGCATATCCAGCAGGCGCGTCAGGAGATGGTGCGCCTGGACCTGGCCGAGGCAGCCCGGTTGCGCGCCATCAATGCGTTCAACCGTGGAAAGGCGGGCAAAGACCGGCTTGGCGGGCACCTGCGGCGCATCAGTCAGCAGCCCCACGCGGCGGAAGGTACCTTGCGGGCCTGCTGGCGCATGGTCTGGGCTGACGGCAAGATGGGCAACAAGGAGCGTGAGTTGCTGCTGGACTGGGGGCAGAAGCTGGGCATGAGTCGACGCCAGGTGCAGGCCATGTCCCTGGAGTACGAGCCGCGCAAGGCCACGGGTACAGAAAGCGTGCCCATGACCTACGCGGCAGCGTTGCGCTTGCTGGCGGTGGACGCAGACACCGACACCGATAAGGTCAAGCAGGCGTATCGTCGGCTTGTCAGCCGGCATCACCCGGACAAGCTGGCAGGTACCGGTGCCAGCGAGGCGCAGGTGCGTGAAGCAACCGCGCGTACCCGTGAGTTGCACCAGGCCTATGCCATGATCCGCAAGCGGCGCGGCCTTTGACGCCCCGCCACAAGGATCAAGCCTGACTCAGCCCTGAGGGCTCATCCACCCCCGCACCCGGCGGAACAATTGTTCTTGTTCCGCCGCTTTGTTTGCTGGCATGGCAATCAATGACAATTGTCGGTACTGGCTATCCTTCTGCCGCTTGCTGGCCTGCAGCCGTTGCTGGGCTGCGTTGCGGTCAGCGCTGCGGGTGGCGTAGTAGATATCGGCCGTGGGTACCTTCAAGGTTGGGGCCAGGCTTTCCAGGTCCTGCTCCACCCGTGCAGGGGTCTGCGCAGCGACCATCACCAGTTTTTGTACCTGTGGTGGCTGCTTCTCGCTCAGGTAGCGCGCCGCCCAATATGCACCGCTACCATGGCCGATCAGTACGATGCTGCGGGCATTGTGTTGTTGGGCGAACGCCACGGCGGCATCCAGGCGGGCGAAGATGCGTTCGGCATCTGCCGGGTCGGCCTGCTCGCTGGCTTGTTCGGCATCGGTGCTTTCTGCTGTGTCGGCATCGGCTGCGGTGGCTTGGGCCACGTTGGCGTTGGCATCGGCCGGAACGTCCTTGGCCGGTGCGCTTTCGCCTTTGTCTGGCGCAGGCGCTGCCGGTGGTGTGGCTTCGACCCGCGCTTGCGGGCTGTCTGCGAGCAGGTCGGGCAGGCTGACGCTCAGGCTGTGCCAGCCGATATCAGGGAATTTTTGCCGCAGTGGGCCGACTGCATTTGGCCAGTCGGCCGTTTCGCCTGCGCCGGGGACAATGATCACCGCCCCTTGCGGATCGTTGTCGTTGGCCGGCTTCCACAGGGCCAGGAAGCTGTCGGCACCGGCCTGCAGGGTCTGCTGCTCAGCCTTGGGCAGCAGCCGTTCCAGCGCCAGTGCATCCTCCTGGCTGCGTTCCAGCAAGGGTGGGCGTGGGGCCTCGGCAGCCGGTGCCATGGCATTTGCAGGTGGTTTTTCGGCATCGGCGGCCAGGGCGCCGAGTGGAAGGACCGAGGCCAGGCAGCACATTGCCAGCGTCGTGCGATAAAGTGTGGACATGAGTCAACCCAAGGCCAGAATGAAACCGGCAGCCTAATAGTATTTGCCCGTGACGGCCATGCTGCATGGCCGTCTTTGCCAAGTCGAGCGTATAGATGAAGCGAGTGCGTCGCCTGTTGGTTATCGGCTGCTTGTGGCTGCCCTTGATTGCCTGGGCCAAGCCCGAGGCGCCACCCTCTGTGGTGCTGGAGCCTGACCAGCAGCAGTGGCTGGACACCCACCGCAGCCTGCGTGTCGGCCTGGTGTTGCAGGCGCCCTACGCCCAGTTCGACCGGCGTCTGCAGCAACTGTACGGGGCCAATGTGGAGCTGGTGAACAGCCTGGCGCAGGCGCTGCGGCTGGACCTCACCTGGCGTAACTTCAGTGACCAGGCCAGTTTGGAACATGCCCTGCAAAGCGGCGAAATCGACTTCGCCCCTGGCCTTACCCAGACGCCGGCCAGCCTGCGCCTGTGGCTATTCAGCGACCCGTACATGCGCGTGCCACAGCTGGTGGTGGGGCCGCGCACCGGGGCCATGGCCGTGGAGCTGGAAAAGCTTGAAGCCGAGCAACGCGTGGCGGTGCGCATGCCCAGCCCGCTGGCGGATTACCTGCGCGGCAACTACGGCAACCTCAACCTGCAGGGGGTGCCCGACGATCGTGAGGCCTTGCAACTGGTGGTAGGCGGCCAGGCCAGTTTCGCCGTGCTGGATGAAGCGCAGCTCAGCCGCCTGTCGCGCGAGAGCGAGTTCGGTGAGCTGGCGGTGGTCGGCGATATCGGCCTGCCGCAACTGTTGCGTATCGGTTCGCGGCGCGACTGGCCGCTGCTGGCCGATGTACTTGAACGTGGCTTGCAGGCAGTGCCGGCCAAGGAGCTGGAACAACTGCATCAGCGCTGGTTGCAGCCGAAGTACCCGCGCCTGAGCGAGTCGCCGGGCTTCTGGCAGAACATGGCCTTGCTGTTCGGTCTGTTGCTGTTGTGTGCCTTGGCCACGCTGGTGTGGCAACGCCGTCAGCAGCGCCAGCTGGAGCGCAGCCTGTTGGCCGCGCGGGAGAGCCTTGTTGAACGCCAGGTGCGCGAAGAGGCGTTGCGCCTGAGCCAGTTCGCCATCGATCAGAGCACCGTGGGTATTCTCTGGGTCAACTGGGACAGCCATGTGCGTTACGCCAACCATGCCGCCGAGCGCATGTTGGGCTACAGCGAAGGGGCGTTGCTGGAGCGGCCGCTAAGCGACTTCGAGCCAAGCCTGAACATGGACCGTTGGCTAGAGCTGTGGAAGGGGGCGCGGACAGGGGCGGGGGGTGTCGGTCAGTTTGAGACGCAATGCCGGCGGGCTGATCAAAGCTTGCTACCCGTGGAGCTGTCGCTGAGCTTTCTGCGCTTTCGTGATTCCGAATATCTGGTGGTCTACCTCGCCGATGTCACCGAGCGCCACCGTGCCCTGGCGGCCCTTCGCGAAAGCGAGGCGCGGCTCAAGGGCATTGCTGGCAACGTACCAGGGTTGGTGTTTCGCCTGGAACGTGACCCGGCCGAGGGCGATCTGGAGTTCCCCTATATCAGTGAAGGTAGCGAGGCTTTGGTGGGTTATGCACCCAGCGAGATCCAGCACCCGCAGATGGGCCTGCGCAACCTGGTGCACCCCGAGGACCGTGCTGATTATCACCGGGTGCAGGACCTGGCCCTGGCCAGCGACCAGGACTGGTCCTGGCAGGGGCGCATCCTCACCCGGCAGGGCGAACAGCGCTGGGCCGATATCAAGGCCAGCGCCCGGCATCTGGGCAACGGCCAGGTGGTGTGGGACGGTGTAGTCTGGGACATCACACAGGGCAAGCGGGCCGAGCTGGCGCTGGCGAAGTCCCAGGAGCAGTTGCGCGAACTCTCGGCCCACCTGGAGAGCGTGCGTGAAGAGGAAAAAGCCCGTATCGCCCGGGAAGTGCATGATGAACTGGGGCAGATGCTGACCGTGCTCAAGCTGGAAGTGTCGATGTGCGAGCTGGCCTATGCCGAGCTGGACCCTGGCCTGAATGATCGCCTGGCGAGCATGAAGCGCCTGATCGCCCAGTTGTTCCAGTTGGTGCGCGATGTCGCCACTGCCTTGCGTCCGCCGATCCTCGATGCCGGCATCGCCTCGGCCATCGAATGGCAGGCGCGGCGTTTCGAGGCACGCACGCAAATCCCCTGTCTGGTGCAAGTACCCGATAATCTGCCAGCATTGAGTGATGCCAAGGCCACCGGGCTGTTTCGTATCCTCCAGGAGGCGCTGACCAATGTGATGCGTCACGCCCAGGCGCACAGCGTAGAGATTGAGCTGGTACGTGAGGGCGAACAGTTGCGCATGACGGTCAGTGATGATGGCCAAGGCTTTTGTCGCGAGCAGACCCGGCCCACCTCGTTTGGCCTGGTGGGTGTGCGCGAGCGGGTGCTGATGCTGGGGGGAAGCATGGCGCTGGAAAGCGAGCCGGGCGAAGGCACCAGCCTGAGTGTGGCCATTCCGTTGGAGTAGGAGAGCAATCGTGATTCGAGTACTGGTGGCCGAAGACCACACCATTGTCCGTGAAGGCATCAAGCAGTTGATTGGCCTGGCCAAGGACATGCAAGTGGCGGGGGAGGCCGGTAATGGCGAGCAGTTGCTCGAAACCCTGCGCCACACACCGTGCGAGGTGGTACTGCTGGATATCTCGATGCCGGGTGTGAACGGCCTGGAGGCGATCCCGCGTATCCGTGCGCTGCACGATGCTCCAGCGATCCTGATGTTGTCGATGCACGATGAGGCACAGATGGCGGCGCGGGCGCTGAAGGCCGGTGCGGCGGGCTATGCCACCAAAGACAGTGACCCCGCGCTGTTGTTGACGGCGATTCGTCGGGTGGCCGGTGGCGGGCGTTATATCGACCCGTCGCTGGCCGACCGCATGGTGTTCGAAGTAGGCCTCACCGAATCCCGGCCGTTGCACACACTGCTCTCGGAGCGGGAGTTTTCGGTGTTCGAGCGCCTGGCCCAGGGCGCCAACGTCAACGACATCGCCCAGCAGTTGGCGCTGTCGAGCAAGACCATCAGCACCCACAAGGCACGCCTGATGCAGAAGTTGAAAGTGAACTCGCTGGCGGAGCTGGTGAAGTACGCCATGGAGCACAAGCTGATCTGATTGCGACATACGGGTGCCCGAAACTTGCCGAAGCCTCTGTGGGAGCGGGCATGCCCGCGAACGGGCCTGGCCTGCTGATCTCTATGGCTGAGCCGGCCTCTTCGCGGGCATGCCCGCTCCCACAGGTTTCGTGGTTGGCTCGCAAGGGCATTCCAATCCCGCCATCCTTGTAGGGCGATCCCTACAACAAATCTTCCATCCGGATGATGGCATTCTCTCAGTGCCCCCGATTTTCGGGCGCTTGCGTCTCTTCTACTCTTTTGCCTACGCAGTCATCCAACAAGAAGGTGCAGGCATGAGCGAGGCGAAGTCGAACGCTGCAACCGGCGAAACGCTGGTCAGCTTCCGTGGTGTGCAGAAGAGCTACGACGGCGAGTCGCTGATCGTCAAAGACCTCAACCTGGATATCCGCAAGGGCGAGTTCCTCACCCTGCTTGGCCCGTCCGGCTCGGGCAAGACCACCAGCCTGATGATGCTGGCGGGCTTCGAAACGCCCACCGCCGGTGAAATCCAGCTTGGCGGGCGCTCGATCAACAACGTGCCGCCGCACAAGCGTGATATCGGCATGGTGTTCCAGAACTACGCGCTGTTTCCGCACATGACCGTGGCCGAGAACCTGGCCTTTCCGCTGACCGTGCGCAACCTGAGCAAGACCGACATCAGCGAGCGGGTCAAACGTGTGCTGAACATGGTGCAGCTCGACGCTTTCGCCAAACGCTACCCCGGCCAGTTGTCCGGTGGCCAGCAGCAGCGGGTGGCGCTGGCCCGGGCATTGGTGTTCGAGCCTCAGCTGGTGCTGATGGACGAGCCACTTGGCGCGCTGGACAAACAGCTGCGCGAACACATGCAGATGGAGATCAAGCACATTCACCAACGTCTTGGTGTGACCGTGGTGTACGTGACCCACGACCAGGGCGAAGCGCTGACCATGTCCGACCGCGTGGCGGTGTTCCACCAGGGCGAAATCCAGCAGATCGCCGACCCGCGCACGCTGTACGAAGAGCCCTGCAACACCTTCGTCGCCAACTTCATCGGCGAGAACAACCGCATCAGCGGCACCCTGCTGGCCAGTGATGGCAAACGTTGCCAGGTGCAGTTGCCTCGCGGCGAGCGGGTCGAGGCGCTGGCGGTGAATGTCGGCCAGGCCGGCGAGCCGGTGACCCTGTCGATACGCCCGGAGCGCGTGCGCCTGAACGGCCACAGTGAAAGCTGCGTCAACCGGTTCTCTGGCCGGGTGGCCGAATTCATTTACCTGGGCGACCACGTGCGGGTGCGTCTGGAGGTTTGCGGCAAAGGCGACTTCTTCGTGAAGCAGCCGATTGCCGAGCTCGACCCGGCGTTGGCCGTGGGCGATGTAGTACCGCTGGGCTGGGAGGTGGAGCACGCCCGCGCGCTCGATCCGATTGCCGAAGCCCATTGATGGATTGCTTCACCAACCCTGTACTGTGGAGAGAATAATAATGCGCAAGCAGTTGAAACTGACCGCCCTGGCTTTGGGGCTGTTCACCGCTGGCCAGGCCATGGCCGCAGACCTCACCGTGATCTCGTTCGGCGGCGCCAACAAGGCTGCCCAGGTCAAAGCGTTCTACGAACCCTGGGAAAAAGCGGGTAATGGAAAGATTGTCGCGGGTGAGTACAACGGCGAAATGGCCAAGGTCAAGGCAATGGTCGACACCAAGAGTGTGTCGTGGAACCTGGTAGAGGTTGAGTCGCCAGAGCTGGCGCGCGGTTGCGACGAAGGCATGTTCGAAGAGCTCGACCCGGCCCTGTTCGGCAACGAGGAAGACTACGTGCCTGGTGCCATTCAGCCTTGCGGTGTGGGCTTCTTCGTCTGGTCCACGGTCATGGCCTACAACGCCGACAAGCTCAAGACCGCCCCCACCAGCTGGGCCGATTTCTGGGACACCAAGCAGTTCCCGGGCAAGCGCGGCCTGCGCAAGGGCGCCAAGTACACGATGGAATTTGCACTGATGGCCGACGGTGTTGCGCCCAAGGACGTCTACAAAGTGCTGGCAACCAAGGAAGGCCAGGACCGCGCCTTCAAGAAACTCGACGAACTCAAGCCCAGCATCCAGTGGTGGGAGGCGGGTGCACAGCCACCGCAGTTCCTGGCCTCTGGCGACGTGGTCATGAGCTCTGCCTACAACGGCCGTATTGCCGCTGTGCAGAAAGAAAGCAACCTCAAGGTGGTGTGGAACGGCGGCATCTACGACTTCGATGCATGGGCAATTCCTAAAGGCGCCAAAAACGTCGAAGAGGCGAAGAAGTTCATCGCCTACAGCGTCAAGCCCGAGCAGCAGAAGATCTACTCCGAAAACATCGCCTATGGCCCGGCCAACTCCAAGGCCGTGAGCCTGCTGTCGGACGAAGTGAAGAAAGACATGCCGACCACGCCTGAGAACATTGCCAACCAGGTGCAGATCGACGTGACCTTCTGGGCCGACAACAGCGAGCAGCTGGAGCAACGCTTCAACGCCTGGGCGGCGAAGAAGTAAACGTCCAGTGTGTGGGGCCGTAAAGCGGCCCCCAATTCAGCCTGTATTGCGGAGTTCGCCATGGCCATTGCAGTGCCCCTCAACGAAGGCGCAGGTCCAAGTCTCAAGCAGCGCCTCAAACACGCCGAGCGGGTCAACCGCTGGAAGGCGCAGGCGTTGATCGCGCCGCTGGCGCTGTTTCTTCTGCTGGTGTTCCTGGTGCCGATTGCGGCGCTGCTGTACAAGAGCGTCGGCAACCCTGAAGTAGTCGCCGGCCTGCCGCGCACGGTGGAAGTCATCAGCCAGTGGGATGGCAAGAGCCTGCCAGGCGAGGACGTTTACAAGGCGCTGAGCCAGGATTTGGCCCAGTCGCGCAAGAACCAGACCCTTGGTGACCTTTCCAAACGCTTGAACATGGAACTGGCCGGTTACCGCAGCTTGTTGACCAAGACTGCCCGTGCACTGCCCTTCAAGGCTGAGCCTGCCTCTTATAAAGAGGCATTGCAGGCTGTCGACGAGCGTTGGGGCGACCCGGCTTATTGGCAGGCGATACGCCGCAATACCAGTTCGGTGACTTCTTTCTACCTGCTGGCCTCGGTGGACCATCGCATCGATGACCTTGGTGAGCTGGCCAAGGCCACCCCGGACCAGGCCATTTACCTGGACATTTTTATCCGTACCCTGTGGATGGGCGTGGTGATTACCACTATCTGCCTGGTACTGGCCTACCCACTGGCCTACTTGTTGGCCAACCTGCCGACCCGGCAGAGCAACCTGCTGATGATTCTGGTGCTGTTGCCTTTCTGGACATCGATCCTGGTGCGGGTGGCGGCCTGGATCGTGCTGCTGCAGTCGGGTGGGCTGATCAATAGCGCGCTGATGGCCATGGGCATCATCGACCAGCCGCTGGAGCTGGTGTTCAACCGCACAGGCGTCTACATCTCGATGGTGCACATCCTGCTGCCGTTCATGATCCTGCCACTGTACAGCGTGATGAAGGGTATTTCCCCGGGGTACATGCGTGCGGCGATCTCGCTGGGCTGCCACCCGTTCGCCAGTTTCTGGCGGGTGTACTTCCCGCAGACTTACGCCGGTGTTGGCGCCGGTTGCCTGCTGGTGTTCATCCTGGCCATCGGTTACTACATCACCCCGGCGCTGCTGGGTAGCCCCAACGACCAGATGGTCAGCTACTTCGTCGCCTTCTATACCAACACCAGCATCAACTGGGGCATGGCCACCGCACTGGGCGGGCTGTTGCTGCTGGCGACCGTGCTGTTGTACCTGATCTATAGCTGGCTGGTCGGCGCCAGCCGTCTGCGCCTGAGCTGAGGAGCCTGTCATGCTGAGCCCATACATGTCGCCCGTGGAGCGGGTCTGGTTCTACAGCCTGCGTATTCTCTGCGGCTTGATCCTGCTGTTTCTGATCTTGCCAGTGCTGGTGATCGTGCCGCTGTCGTTCAACAGTGGCAGCTTCCTGGTGTACCCGCTGCAGGGCTTCTCGCTGCAGTGGTATCAGGACTTCTTCGGCTCGGCCGAATGGATGCGGGCATTGAAAAACAGCATCATCGTTGCCCCGGCGGCCACAGTGCTGGCCATGGTGTTCGGCACCTTGGCGGCCATCGGCCTGACCCGTGGCGATTTCCCCGGCAAGTCGCTGGTGATGGCGCTGGTGATTTCGCCCATGGTGGTGCCGGTAGTGATCATCGGGGTGGCCAGTTACCTGTTCTTCGCCCCTCTGGGCATGGGCAACAGTTTCACCTCGCTGATTCTGGTGCATGCGGTATTGGGGGTGCCGTTCGTCATCATTACCGTGTCGGCGACGCTACAGGGGTTCAACTACAATCTGGTGCGTGCGGCGGCCAGCCTGGGAGCCTCGCCTTTGCTGGCTTTCCGCCGGGTGACCCTGCCGCTGATCGCGCCCGGTGTCATCTCGGGCGCCCTGTTTGCCTTTGCCACCTCGTTTGACGAGGTGGTGGTGACGCTGTTCCTCGCCGGGCCGGAGCAGGCAACCCTGCCGCGGCAGATGTTCAGCGGTATTCGCGAGAACCTGAGCCCGACCATTGCCGCGGCGGCGACCTTGTTGATTGCGTTCTCGGTGGTGTTGCTGCTGACCCTGGAATGGTTGCGTGGGCGTAGTGAGAAGCTGAGGACCCAGCAGCCGGCCTGATGAGGGGTTGCCTGTGTCGGCCTCTTCGCGGCTAAAGCTGCGAAGAGGCCGGCACAGGTTGCGCTGGTCGACAGCAATTGATACCAATCAGCCTTCATCGCTTTCCCTGAGTTACAATGCGCGCCACCGTGACTCTGCCAACAGGTGCGCCATGCAGCCCTACGCTATTGCCCCCTCCATTCTCTCTGCCGATTTTGCCCGCCTGGGTGAGGACGTCGACAAGGTATTGGCTGCGGGTGCAGACATCGTCCACTTCGATGTCATGGACAATCACTATGTCCCCAACCTGACCATCGGTCCGATGGTCTGTACCGCTCTGCGCAAGTACGGCGTTACTGCGCCGATCGACGTGCACCTGATGGTCAGCCCGGTTGACCGCATCATTGGCGACTTTATCGAAGCGGGTGCCACCTATATCACCTTCCACCCTGAAGCCACGCAGCACATCGATCGTTCGCTTCAGCTGATCAAGGATGGTGGCTGCAAGGCCGGCCTGGTGTTCAACCCGGCCACCAGCCTGGACGCCCTGAAGTATGTGATGGACAAGATCGACATGGTGCTGCTGATGAGCGTCAACCCAGGCTTCGGCGGGCAGAAGTTCATCCCCGGCACCCTCGACAAGCTGCGCGAAGCGCGTGCGCTGATCGACGCCAGTGGCCGTGATATCCGTCTGGAGATCGATGGTGGCGTGAACGTCAACAACATCCGCGAGATCGCTGCCGCTGGCGCCGACACCTTCGTGGCCGGCTCGGCGATCTTCAACGCCCCGGACTATCAGGAAGTGATCGCCAAGATGCGCGCCGAACTGGCCCTGGCCCGCCCATGAGTGGCTTCGAGCAGCTGTTCCCGGGAACGCTGCCAAGGCTGGTGATGTTCGATCTGGACGGTACCCTGATCGATTCCGTGCCTGACCTGGCCGCCGCTGTGGACCGCATGCTGCTCGAACTGGGGCGCCCGCCCGCTGGCCTTGAGGCAGTGCGCCACTGGGTTGGCAATGGCGCCCAGGTGCTGGTGCGCCGCGCGTTGGCGGGCGGCATCGACCATGCCGACGTGGACGATGCGCTGGCAGAACAGGCGCTGGCGCTGTTCATGGACGCTTATGCCGAAAGCCATGAACTTACCGTGGTCTACCCCGGTGTGCGCGACACCCTGCGCTGGCTGCGCAAGCAGGGCGTGGAGATGGCGCTGATTACCAACAAGCCTGAGCGCTTTGTTGGCCCACTGTTGGACCAGATGAAGATCGGTAATTTCTTCCGCTGGATCATTGGTGGCGACACCCTGCCGCAGAAAAAGCCCGACCCGGCGGCGTTGCTGTTCGTCATGCAGATGGCCGGTGTCACCCCGCAGCAGTCCCTGTTTGTCGGTGATTCGCGCAGTGACGTGCAGGCGGCCAAGGCGGCTGGCGTGCAATGCGTGGGCCTGACCTACGGCTATAACCATGGCCGGCCGATCGACGACGAATCCCCCAGCCTGGTAATCGACGACCTGCGCGCATTGCTGCCCGGTTGCGCAGACCCGGCCACTGGGATAACGTTGGCGGACCTTCAAGCCTCACAAGACAGAGAGTCCACCGTGGCGGTTACTGGCAAATTCTGGATGAAAGTCATCAAGGCCTTGGCCCGTTGGCGTTGGCGCGCCTGACTTCAGCCTGCCGGCGTGTGCCGGCCCGTCCGTTTGCCTGACCTATTGCTGCTTGCCACGAGACCACTCATGAACCGCGAAGAATTCCTGCGCCTGGCCGCTGCCGGCTACAACCGTATTCCCTTGGCCTGTGAAACCTTGGCCGACTTCGACACGCCGCTGTCGATCTACCTGAAACTGGCTGACCAGCCCAACTCGTACCTGCTCGAATCGGTGCAGGGCGGGGAGAAGTGGGGCCGTTACTCGATGATCGGCTTGCCATCGCGCACCGTGATGCGTGTGCATGGCTACCGTGTCAGCATCCTGCACGATGGCGTCGAGGTGGAAAGCTGCGAGGTCGAAGACCCGCTGGCATTCGTTGAAACCTTCAAGGACCGCTACAAAGTTGCCGATATCCCCGGCCTGCCGCGTTTCAATGGCGGCCTGGTCGGCTACTTTGGCTACGACTGCGTGCGTTATGTTGAAAAGCGCCTGGGGGCCAGCCCCAACCCAGACCCGCTGGGCGTACCGGATATCCTGCTGATGGTGTCCGACGCGGTGGTGGTGTTCGACAACCTTGCGGGCAAGATGCACGCCATCGTGTTGGTCGACCCAGCTGAAGATCAGGCCTTCGAACAGGGCCAGGCACGCCTGCAAGGCTTGCTGGAAACCTTGCGCCAGCCAATCACCCCGCGCCGCGGCCTGGACCTGAGCGGGCCGCAGGCGGCCGAGCCGGCGTTCCGCTCCAGCTACACCCGCGAGGATTACGAAAACGCCGTCGGTCGTATCAAGGAATATATCCTGGCCGGGGACTGTATGCAGGTGGTGCCGTCGCAGCGCATGTCGATCGACTTCAAGGCTGCGCCTATTGACCTGTATCGCGCGCTACGCTGCTTCAACCCGACGCCGTACATGTACTTCTTCAACTTCGGTGACTTCCATGTGGTCGGCAGCTCGCCCGAAGTGCTGGTACGTGTCGAGGACAACCTGGTCACCGTACGCCCGATTGCCGGTACCCGCCCGCGTGGTGCGACCGAAGAGGCCGATCGTGCGCTGGAGGACGACCTGCTGTCGGACGACAAGGAAATTGCCGAGCACCTGATGCTGATCGATCTGGGTCGCAACGATGTCGGTCGTGTATCTTCGACCGGCAGTGTGCGCCTGACCGAGAAGATGGTGATCGAGCGTTACTCCAACGTGATGCACATTGTTTCCAACGTTACCGGCCAGCTGCGTGAAGGCCTGACGGCGATGGATGCACTGCGGGCGATTCTGCCGGCTGGCACCTTGTCGGGTGCGCCCAAGATCCGTGCGATGGAGATCATCGACGAACTGGAACCGGTCAAGCGTGGGGTTTACGGCGGTGCCGTCGGCTATTTTGCCTGGAACGGCAACATGGATACCGCAATTGCCATTCGTACCGCAGTGATCAAGGACGGCGAGCTGCATGTGCAGGCCGGTGGCGGCATCGTTGCCGACTCGGTGCCGGCGCTGGAATGGGAAGAAACCATCAACAAGCGCCGGGCGATGTTCCGTGCGGTGGCGTTGGCCGAGCAGACTTCCGCCAGATAAATTGATTGGGGCTGCTGCGCAGCTCATTCGCGGGTAAACCACGCTCCTACAAGGTTGTGTAGGAGCGGGTTTACCCGCGAAAGGGCCGGGCCTGCTGGCCAATTTCTACCTACCGTTCACCGTTGCCGCCGTCACCGTATTCGCGGGTAAACCCGCTCCTACATGGATTGCGCAAGCCTCAGGCATACGGGGCCGTCGTAGGAGCGGGTTCACCCGCGAATGGGCCGGGCCTGCTGGCCAATTTCTACCTACCGTTCACCGTTGCCGCCGCTATCGTATTCGCGGGTAAACCCGCTCCTACAAGGGTTGCGCAAGCCTCAGGCATACGAGGCCGTCGTAGGAGCGGGTTCACCCGCGAATGGGCCGGGCCTGCTGGCCAATTTCTACCTGCCGTTCACCGTTGTTGCCGCCACCGTATTCGCGGGTAAACCCGCTCCTACGAGGGTTGCGCAAGCCTCAGGCATACGAGGCCGTCGTAGGAGCGGGTTCACCCGCGAATGGGCCGCAAAGCGGCCCCCAGCAATTCAGAAGTCCACGCTAACCCCCACGCTAATGCCCTGCTGCGTCAACTCATCACTCTTGCGCCAGTTGTAGTTCCCGCGCAAATGCACCCCTGCCACCAGTTCATGGCTCACACCCAGGCTCGCCCGGGTCAGGTCGCTGTGCGGCGTATACCCGGTCAGGGTGAAGTCATTCGCCGGCAAGCTGGTCAGGTGCATCGTCACATCCTGCTCGTCGTCCTCGAACTCATGCTCCTGCGCCACCTCGGCGAAAAGCCGGGTACTTGGCAGTACCTGCACACTGCCCAGCAGCCCCACGCCCAGGCGGCGTGACGTGCGCTCCTGGTCATCGAAGGCAAGCGCCGTCGAGCGCCCGCTTTTCTCGTCGTAGCCATCCACCTTCACCCGCGCATAGTCGGCACTGATGAAAGGTGCCAACTGCCAGTTGCTGGTGTCGGCCGCCAGGTTGTAGCCCAGCCGCCCGGACATTGCCCAAGCCTCGCCGTCGGTGTCGCCCTTCTCACTGCGGTCATTCACGCCCAGGGCGAAGGTACGCTTGAGGTCGCTGTAGTCCAGGTGCCCGGCGGTCAGCGCCGCGTCGGCCCACCAGCGGTCCTGGCGGTATTGGGCAAAGGCACTGGCCATATAGCTGTTCAGCTTGTAGTCCGAGTCCTGTTCACCAGCTTCCAGCTTCTGCCGGTACGCACCGCCGGCCAGGCCCAGGCGCCAGGCGTCGTTCAGGCGATAGCTGCCGCCCACGGTCAGGTTGTAGCCGCGGCCGTCACCGCTGGCCGCGCTGTGCTGGCCGTCGAAGTCCAGGTCCTGAGCGCCGCTGGCGACAAAGGCTTGCCATTGGCCAACTGCTTGCCAAGGCGTCTGCCACTGATTACGCAACTCATCCTGGTGAGCCCGCAGGCTGGCGTGGGCCATTTCCGGTAGCAGGGTCAGTTCCCAGGGGGCCGCGAGAATCGAGTAGGCGTAATCGGCAATCAGCTGCTGACCCGCGATGGTCGGGTGGACCGAGTCGTTGAACAGCAGTTTGGTCGGGTCTGGCGTTGTGCCGTTGATCCCGTACACCGGGTTTTCCACGCAGCTATCGCCGCTGTAGCAGGTGCCGACCAGGTTCTGGTCGCTGGCCAGGCCGAACTGACTGGGGCTGGCCAGCGCCTCGCTCAACAGCACAGGGATGTTCAGTGGAATGATCTGGGCATCGATCTGCCCTAGCTGGCTGATCAGTGACTGGTTGAACGCAGCGGAGAGCAGTGACAGTGGGTTTTGCTGTGGCGTGCCGCTGAAATTGGGCGTTTGGCCGAGGTCAGGTAGCAGCCAGACCATGATGTAGCGCGCGCCTCCTTGCTGAAGCGCTTGGGCGCTGGCAGCCAGGCGGGCGCCGGCGGCTACGGCGTCGGCCGGGCTATTCACCAGGCCCTGAAGGAAGTCGTTGCCGCCGCCTGTCAGGTAGTACAAGGCATTGGGGTCGGCGCGCAGGCCGTTGGCCAGGTAGCCGGGGCGCTCGCGCAGCACCTGCCCGGCATTGGGGTTTCCTGGTGGGATGACGGTCTCGGACGTTGTCGTGATCGAGTCCAGGATCTGCTGGGTGGTGTACCCGCCGACTGCCCAGTTATTACCATCGGGCTGGATGCCTACGGATGTCGACGGGTTAAGGTCGCCTGGCGCAACGCCCAGGCGGCCACCGAGGATCATCGGCGACACCGGGGCGAAGTTGCCGTCGGCGTCACGGTTGGTGAAACGCGCGCCTGGGGTACCGCCAACAAGATCGGGAAACTGCCCGGCATCGGCGAGGCTGTCGCCAAACACGATCAGGGTTGAATAGGGCGAAGGGCCGGCCAACGCCTGGCTGCAGGCCAGGGCCAGTGAAGCGAGGGTAAAGCGCAATAACGGGGCTTTTCGCATCGGGGAACATCCTTTTCTTTGTTTTTATCAGGACAAGCCCATCGACCTTAGCAAATCGTCGTGCTTCGCTCCCAAGTCCATTCGTTTCCCCGTGTTTACAGGCATATTGCGCCCGTCGCCCCGGTAGGCTACTGTGCCGGGACGTATGAGCGAGACCTATCCTGTGTTGATCGTCAGCAAACTCTTGATGCGCGTAATCAAGGCCCACGCCCGTTGGCGTTGGCGCGCCTGACTTTATCTCCTGCCGGCCCGCCCGGCCCGTCCCCGTTTGCCTTCTCGTTTACCGCCCGTTGTGGCAAAGCCGCGCCTGTGGCTGGTGCCGGAAGGTTCGAATCATGAAGTCAGTAGATTCAAGAGGTTTAACACCATGTTACTGATGATCGACAATTATGACTCATTCACTTACAACGTCGTTCAGTACCTTGGCGAGCTGGGTGCCGAGGTCAAGGTCATTCGCAATGACGAAATGACCATCGCCCAGATTGAGGCCCTCAACCCTGAGCGCATCGTCGTATCTCCGGGCCCGTGCACCCCAAGCGAGGCAGGCGTGTCCATCGAGGCCATCCTGCATTTCGCCGGGAAGTTGCCAATCCTCGGCGTATGCCTGGGCCACCAGTCAATCGGGCAGGCCTTTGGCGGCGACGTTGTACGTGCACGCCAGGTCATGCACGGCAAGACCAGCCCGGTATATCACCGCGACCTGGGCGTGTTCGCCAGCCTTAACAACCCGCTGACCGTGACCCGTTACCACTCGCTGGTGGTAAAGCGTGAAACCTTGCCCGACTGCCTGGAAGTTACCGCCTGGACCTCCCATGCTGACGGTTCGGTCGATGAGATTATGGGCCTGCGCCACAAGACGCTGAATATCGAAGGGGTGCAATTCCACCCTGAGTCGATCCTGACCGAGCAGGGCCACGAACTGTTCGCCAACTTCCTCAAACAGACCGGCGGCCGCCGTTAAGGATCGAACATGGATATCAAGAGTGCGTTGAGCCGTATCGTCGGCCAGTTGGACCTGACTACCGAAGAAATGCGCGAGGTCATGCGCCAGATCATGACCGGTCAGTGCAGCGAGGCGCAGATAGGCGCTTTCCTGATGGGCATGCGTATGAAAAGCGAAAGCATCGACGAGATCGTCGGTGCGGTGTCGGTGATGCGCGAGCTGGCCGAAAAGGTCGAGCTGCAAAGCCTCGATGGTGTCGTCGATATTGTCGGTACCGGGGGTGATGGCGCCAACATCTTCAACGTGTCCACCGCTTCGTCCTTCGTCCTGGCGGCGGCGGGCTGCCCGGTGGCCAAGCATGGTAACCGCGCAGTCTCGGGCAAGAGCGGCAGTGCCGACCTGCTGGAAGCTGCCGGCATCTACCTGAACCTGACGCCAACTCAAGTGGCACGCTGCATCGACAGCCTGGGCATTGGCTTCATGTTCGCGCAAAGTCACCACTCGGCCATGAAACATGCCGCTGGCCCACGTCGAGAACTGGGGTTGCGCACCCTGTTCAATATGCTCGGCCCGCTTACGAATCCGGCCGGAGTGAAGCACCAGGTGGTCGGTGTGTTCGCGCAAACCCTTTGCCGCCCGCTGGCTGAGGTGCTGCAACGCCTGGGGAGCAAGCATGTGCTGGTCGTGCACTCGAAGGATGGTCTGGACGAGTTCAGCCTGGCTGCACCCACCTTCGTCGCCGAACTGAAAAATGACGAAATCACTGAATATTGGGTAGAGCCGGAAGACCTCGGCATGAAGAGCCAGAGCCTTCATGGCCTGGCTGTCGAGAGCCCGCAGGCTTCGCTGGAGTTGATCCGCGATGCGCTGGGCCGGCGCAAGACCGAGAACGGTCAGAAGGCCGCCGAGATGATCGTGCTTAATGCTGGCGCGGCACTGTACGCAGCCGACCATGCCATGAGCCTGAAAGCCGGTGTAGAACTGGCCCATGATGTACTGCACACCGGCCTGGCCTGGGAAAAGCTGCAGGAATTGGGTGCCTTTACTGCAGTATTCAAGGTGGAGAACGAAGCATGAGTGTGCCGACGGTGCTGGAAAGGATCATTGCCCGCAAGTTTCAGGAAGTGGCCGAGCGCAGTGCGCGCGTCAGCCTCGCCGAGCTGGAGGGCCTGGCCAAGGCCGCTGACGCCCCGCGAGGCTTCGCCAACGCGCTGATCGAGCAGGCCAAGCGCAAGCAGCCCGCGGTGATTGCCGAAATCAAGAAGGCTTCGCCAAGCAAGGGCGTGATCCGCGAGCACTTCGTGCCAGCGGAAATCGCGGTCAGCTACGAGAAGGGCGGGGCCACCTGCCTGTCGGTGTTGACCGATGTCGATTATTTCCAGGGTGCCGATGAGTACTTGCAGCAGGCCCGCGCGGCTGTTTCGCTGCCGGTGATCCGCAAGGACTTCATGGTCGACCCTTACCAGATCGTCGAAGCCCGGGCCCTGGGGGCAGATTGCGTACTGCTGATCGTGTCGGCGCTGGATGACGTGAAGATGGCTGAACTGGCCGCCACTGCCAAGGACGTCGGCCTCGACGTGCTGGTAGAAGTGCACGATGGCGATGAACTGGAGCGCGCGCTGAAAACCCTGGATACACCGCTGGTGGGGGTGAACAACCGCAACCTGCACACCTTCGAGGTCAGCCTGGAAACCACCCTTGACCTGCTGCCGCGCATTCCGCGTGACCGTCTGGCGATTACCGAAAGCGGTATTCTCAACCGGGCCGATGTGGAGCTGATGGCAATCAACGAGGTTTACTCGTTCCTGGTGGGAGAGGCGTTCATGCGCGCCGAGCAGCCTGGCCTGGAATTACAGCGGCTGTTCTTCCCCGAGCAGGTGAAGAAGACTGTTCAGCAACTGGACTGATCAAATGAAGCCGGCGTTTTTGCCGGCTTTTTTGTACCTGTAATGGCCGTGTCGCGGGCAAGCCCGCCCCCACACAGGTATGCGCCCTGTTGTAGGAGCGGGTTTACCCGCAAAGAGGCCCTTGAAATCAACATCATAGGTGGATCAATGACCGATCAACCCCTGGCCCTGAGCGTCGAACAAGGCCTGCACGCCGAGCAGGAACTGCTGGCCGCCGTCTGCCGCGGCGAACGCGAGAATGGTGTGCTGTTCTGGCGCCCCACCGACCACGCGCTGGTCATGCCTCGACGCATGAGCCGGCTGGGCAACTTCGAGGTCGCCTGCGCGGAATTGGCTATTGCTGGCTGGCCGGTGCTGCTGCGAGAAACCGGCGGTGAGCCGGTGCCTCAGTCGCATTCGACGGTGAACGTTGCACTGGTCTACGCCGCACCGCGCAGTGAAGGCGACCACGGCCGTATCGAAAATGCCTACGAGCGCCTGTGTCTGCCGCTGTGTGATGTGCTGCGCGAGTGGGGCGGGGTAGCGTCAGTCGGGGAAATCGACGGGGCCTTCTGCGATGGCCGCTACAACGTCAACCTCAATGGCCGCAAATTGGTGGGTACCGCCCAGCGCTGGCGTCAGGGCCTGGGTGGCAAGCGCCCTGTGGTGCTGGTGCACGGTGCGCTGCTGCTGGACAACGAGCGTGAGTCGATGGTGGCGGCGGTCAACCGCTTCAACGAGTGCTGTGAGCTGGAGCAACGCTGTCGCGCCGATGCGCACATCGCCTTGCACGAAGTGGCGCCGGCAGCACCTTGGTTCGAGCGCCTTTCGCAGGCCTACGCCAAGGTACTGGCCGAGTTGCCCAAGGACTAGCGGGTACCGTGGACCACCATGGTCTTGCCTTTGACCTGCACCAGGCTGCGTTCCTCGAGGTCCTTGAGAACGCGGCCGACCATTTCCCGAGAGCAACCGACGATTCGGCCGATTTCCTGACGGGTAATCTTGATTTGCATGCCATCGGGGTGGGTCATGGCGTCGGGCTGCTTGCACAGTTCCAGCAGGCAACGGGCAACTCGCCCGGTCACGTCGAAAAATGCCAAATCGCCAACCTTGCGCGTAGTGTTGCGCAGGCGCTGGGCCATCTGGCTACCCAGGGCATAGAGGATTTCCGGGTCCTGGCGCGCCAGCTCGCGAAACTTCTCGTAGCTGATTTCGGCCACTTCGCATTCGGTCTTGGCGCGTACCCAGGCGCTGCGCTGCTGCTCGCCATCAACGGGCTCGAACAGGCCTAGCTCGCCAAAGAAATCGCCATGGTTGAGGTAGGCGATGATCATTTCATGGCCGTCGTCGTCCTCGATGAGGATGGTGACCGAACCCTTGATGATGAACGACAGTGTCTCGGCCCGGTCGCCGGCGCAGATGATATTGCTTTTGGCGGTGTAGCGGCGGCGCTGGCAGTGTACCAGCAGCTTGTCGATGTTCTTTATCTTGGCGGGTAGGGCGGAGGCAACCATCACGAAATCCTGTTCGATATGACGCATAGGCTTTTTTAGAGGTTGGCTGACGGAGAGCGCCAGTCATTTGGCGCCAGCTTATCAGACACTACGAGATGTTTCGGTACTAAACCGACACATCTCGTGCTTTTCCCACAGCCGCACAAGGTCTAAGCTGACACCCTTTTCCGAAAATCAGGAGTCCGGGTAGATGAAGGCACGTATCCAGTGGGCCGGTGAGGCAATGTTCCTCGGCGAATCGGGGAGCGGCCATGTCGTCGTAATGGACGGCCCGCCCGAGGCCGGCGGCCGCAACCTGGGCGTGCGACCGATGGAAATGCTGTTGCTGGGCCTGGGTGGCTGCAGCAGCTTTGACGTGGTGAGCATTCTGAAGAAGTCGCGCCAGGCAGTGGAAAGCTGCGAGGCATTTCTGGAGGCGGAGCGCGCCAGCGAAGACCCGAAGGTGTTCACCAAGATTCACATGAACTTTGTGGTGAAGGGGCGTGGGCTGAAAGAAGCGCAGGTCAAGCGGGCGGTGGAGCTGTCGGCGGAAAAGTATTGCTCGGCTTCGATCATGCTCGAGCGTGCCGGGGTTGAGATTACCCATGGGTATGAAATCGTAGAGCTGGGTTAAGGCTGAGATTCCGGGGCCGCTTTGCAGCCCTTGTGGAAGCGGGTGAACCCGCTCCCACCCGCGGCCCGGGCGAGTTTCAGTTGCGCAGGGCCGGAAGGGCCATCCGCAACCATTGCGGAAGACTGCTTCTCAGCGCCTGGCTCAACCGCTCCCGGCGCTTCTGGTAAACCAGCCCAAGCCAGATAACCCCCAGCCCGATCATGGTCAGCACCACCGGGAACAGCAGCGACTGGGCAAACACCTCGTACGACAGATATCCCAGATAAGCCGCCACCCCCAGCGCACCAAACACCATGAACACCGGCCGACGCAGCAGCACCGCCATGCCCATCAGCGCAATGTTGATCAGGCAGTACATGGCCTTGCCCAACTCACTGCCGCTGTCCAGTAGCGTCAACCCGCCCCAGAACGCTGCCAGCCCGGCGAGGTAACCCCAACGTGCGTAGTCCTCACGTGTGCGACCGTCTATCACGAGGAAAACCACCAGCAAGCCCAGCCCAAACCACAGGGAGACGTGGCGACGCTGCTCCCAACTGAACGGTGAGCCGAAGAACCACTCGCTAAGGTCCATCGACATGAACCACAAGGCCACGGCCATTGGCATGACGACGAACGGGTAGGGGATCAGTCGCAGCATTAGCAGCCCGGCAAGCACCGTGGCTGCTTCCATCGCCAGCCAGCCGCCTTGCACGTAGGTGTAGTACTGGTGGTAGTCAGCCTGCGCATCGTCCAGTGGCCACCAGCCGAGCATGCGTTCGATAGCGAATACCGCCAGCGGCACGATGCTGACGGCTACTGCTGCCAGCACGCCAGCAGCGACGGGCTGGGCGCGGCGTTGCAGATTGAGGGCGAACAAGGTGATCAGCAGGATATAGAGGCTGGCGATGATCAACAGCGCGCCGTCACCGAGGCTCATCCAGGCCTCGGTGAGCAACCAGCCCATTGCCGCCATGATCAGCATGGCGCCAAAGTAGAAGGCAACATGGGCCAGCTGAAAGCTGCCACGTGGTGCGGGTTGCTGGCGCAGGAATGCCAACAGGCTTTGGTCCTGGCCTGGTTGGAGAATGCCTGCTTGCACGGCGCGCGCCAGGTCCTTGGCGTCGAATCGATCCGTCATGGTGATGCCTTCAGATGCGGTATGTGCTCTTGGTCATGACCTTGGCCAGCAAGCTCATGCCAAAGCGGACGGGGGCCGGGAAGCGATAACCACCGGCTTCCAGCGCAGACTCGGCGTGCTGCTCTTCGTCTATGCGCATCTGCTCGAGAATGGCCCGGGATTTTTCATCTTCGTGCGGGAGTTGCTCCAGGTGCTCGTCGAGGTGCTTGCACACCTGATGTTCGGTAGCGGCGACGAAGCCCAGGCTGACCTTGTCGCTGACCAGCCCGGCCAGTGCGCCAATGCCGAACGACATGCCGTAGAACAGAGGGTTGAGCACGCTCGGGTGGCTGTTCAGCTGGCGAATGCGCTGCTCGCACCAGGCCAGGTGGTCGATTTCTTCCTCAGCGGCATGCTCCATGGCCTTGCGCACTTCGGGCAGCTTGGCGGTCAGGGCCTGGCCTTGGTACAACGCCTGGGCGCAGACTTCACCGGTATGGTTGATGCGCATCAGCCCGGCAATATGGCGGGCCTGTTGCTCGTCCAGGTCAACGTCTGGCTGGACGATGGCCGGCGATGGCCGGGCAGGTTGGCCGCTGAAAGGCAGCAAGGTGCGCATGGCGGTATCGGCCTGCAGCAACAAGCGGTCGAGCGGCGAGTAGTGACGTTCGGTAGCCATCGGGCACCTCCGCAAGAATGTGCCCGACAGTTTACCGCAATAGCGGCGGGGTCGCTTGCCGTGGGTCAGCCCGGTGGCCAGTTCATCTGGCGCTGGCCAAGCACGTGCATATGGATGTGGTAGACAGTCTGGCCGCCTTTGGGGTTGCAGTTCATGACCACGCGGAAACCTTCCTCGCAGCCTTGTTCGACAGCCAGGCGCTGGGCGGTGAACAGGATGTGGCCAGCCAGGGCCTTGTCTTCTTCGGTCAGGTCATTGAGGGTGCGAATGTGCTTTTTCGGGATGACCAGAAAATGTACCGGTGCCGCGGGTGCAATGTCCTTGAAGGCCAGGATCTGGTCGTCTTCATAGATGATATCTGCCGGGATTTCCCGGTTGATGATTTTGAGGAATAGATCGTCCACAGCACTTGCTCCATGGTGAGGGTCGGGCCGAGTGTACTCAGCCGGGCGCCGCTCGCCCAGTGGCTATTCCATGCCTAAGGGGCAATAGCGGCGGTGGATGGCCCCGGCCAGCTTGCGCACCAGCCAGCGCGGCAACAGCCGCGGTGCGAACGCCAGCCAGCGGTTGCGCCGGCCAGGCATGATCAGTGCGCGGTTCTTGTCCAGTGCCCGCACGGTGTACAGCGCCACTTCCTCGGGGCTGAGACAGCGCGGCTTGCCATCGAGCCGCGCAATGCGCCGGCGTGCGGAACGTACCGGGCCAGGGCACAGTACAGAGACCTTGATGCCGGTGCGCTTGAGTTCTTCGCGCAGGGCCTGTGAAAAGCTCAGCACATAGGCCTTGCTGGCGGCATAGGCGGCCATCCATGGGCCAGGCGCCACCCCGGCCAGGCCGGCGACGTTGAGAATCTGCCCGCCACCCTGCACAGCCATCAGGTTACCGATGGCGTGACACAGGCGGCTCAGGGCCAGCACGTTGACTTCCAGCAGATCCTGTTCGTCGGCCCATTCATGGGCCAGGAACGGCCCATAGGTGCGCAAGCCCGCGCAGTTGACCAGCAAATCGATACGCCGCTCACCTTCTTCCAGCTCGAGCACGAAGCCTGAAAGGCGCAACGGCTGACTGAGGTCGCAGGCGCGGAACAGCACCTCGACACCGAAACGCTGGGTCAGCTCGATGGCGACAGGCTCCAGCGTTTCTCGTTGGCGTGCCACCAGGATCAGATTGCGCCCGCGCCGTGCCAGCGCTTCCGCCAAGGCCAGGCCCAGGCCGCTGGAAGCACCAGTGATCATGGCGTAACGGGTCATGCAAGGCTCCTGGGGGCGGAAGAGGGCGCCTAGTGTACAACTTGCCCGTGCAAGGTGTTGCCTTTTGCTACAAGGCGCGGGCGCGCAAAACCTGGCAGCGTTCCAGGGCTTGTCGGTACTCGCCATGCAGGCGCTCGATCAATGCGCTGGCGCTGGGCAGGTCATGGATGTCTCCGACACCCTGGCCCGCTGACCATACGGTCTTCCAGGCCTTGGCTTCGTCATCGATCGGTTTGAGCTTGCCTTGCACCTGCCCCCCCTTGAGGGTGTTCATGTCGTAGCCGGCCTGCTCCAGGCTCTGGCGCAGGAAGCTGGCGGGGATGCCGGACACCACGGGTGTGTGGATGATGTCGGCGGCATGGGCGTTCAGCAGCATCTGTTTGTAGGCGCCCTGAGCCTGGCTTTCTGTGGTGGCGATGAAGCGCGTGCCCATGTACGCCAGGTCCGCCCCCAGCAGTTGTGCGGCCAGGATTTCGTGGCCGTGGTTAATGCAACCAGCCAGCAGCAGGGTCTTGTCGAAGAACTGGCGAATTTCTGCGGCCAGGGCGAATGGGCTCCAGGTGCCGGCATGGCCGCCCGCGCCTGCGGCGACGGCGATAAGGCCATCGACACCGGCTTCGGCGGCCTTTTCGGCATGCCGGCGGGTGGTGACATCGTGGAGCACCAGGCCGCCGTAGCCGTGTACGGCATCGACCACTTCCTTTACCGCCCCCAGGCTGGTGATAACGATTGGTACACGGTGTTCGACGCACAAGGCCAAGTCGGCCTGCAGGCGCGGGTTGGTCGGGTGGACGATCAGGTTGACGGCGTAGGGCGCTGGCGCCTGCAGTTGAGCCAGGCCAGCCTCGATCTCTTCCAGCCAGGCCTTGAAGCCAGCGCTGTCGCGTTGGTTCAGGGCCGGGAAACTGCCAACCACGCCGCTGGCGCAGCAGGCCAGCACCAGTTGGGGGTTGGAGATGAGGAACATCGGCGCGGCAACCACGGGCAGCCGCAGGCGTTGTTCGAGCGAGGCAGGTAGCGACATGGCAAGGCTCCTTGAGCGGGTGGCTATGTCAGAACGGTTTCACCACCACCAGAATGACGATAGCCAGCAGGATCAGCACGGGCACTTCGTTGAACCAGCGATAGTAAACGTGGCTGCGGGTGTTGGTGCCGTTGGCGAAGCGTTTGCGCTGGGCACCGCACACGTGATGGTAGCCGGTCAGCAGGATGACCAGGGTGAGCTTGGCATGCAGCCACCCCTGGCTCAGCCAGCCGGGGGTGAGGTACAGCATCCAGGCGCCAAACACGTAGGTGGCGATCATCGCCGGGTTCATGATGCCGCGGTACAGCTTGCGCTCCATGGTCACGAAGCGTTCCTGGCTGATGCTGTCCTGGCTCTGGGCGTGGTAGACGAACAGCCTGGGCAGGTAGAACAGGCCGGCGAACCAGCAGACCACGCTGACGATATGCAGCGCTTTGATCCATAGGTAAAGCATGGAGGGAGTTCCTTCAGATAGTCACGGTCGTCAGATAGTAGTGGTCAGGCGCCCGAAGGGTCACCCGAAGAGTTGTTACAGGCGCCCTGCGCCCCTATTATCGTGCGCTTTCCAGACGGCTCGTTGATAAGGGGCAAGCGTTATGATCAAGGTCGGTATCGTCGGCGGCACGGGTTACACCGGCGTCGAACTGTTGCGTCTGCTGGCACAGCATCCACAGGCCGAAGTGGCGGTCATCACTTCGCGCTCCGAGGCGGGCGTGGCGGTGGCGGACATGTACCCGAACCTGCGCGGCCACTATGACGGGTTGGCGTTCAGCGTGCCGGACAGCAAGGCTCTGGCCGCCTGCGATGTGGTGTTCTTCGCCACGCCGCATGGTGTTGCCCACGCCCTGGCCGGTGAGCTGCTGGCGGCTGGCAACAAGGTGATCGACCTGTCGGCCGACTTCCGTCTGCAGGATGCCACTGAGTGGGGCAAGTGGTACGGTCAGCCCCATGGCGCGCCAGAGCTGCTCAAGGACGCAGTCTATGGCCTGCCCGAAGTCAACCGCGAGAAGATCCGCCAGGCACGCCTCATCGCTGTGCCGGGTTGCTACCCGACTGCAACCCAGCTGGGCTTCCTTCCGCTGCTGGAGGCGGGCCTGGCTGACCCGTCGCGCCTGATCGCCGACTGCAAGTCGGGTGTCAGCGGCGCTGGTCGTGGTGCGGCAGTGGGCTCGCTGTTCTGCGAGGCCGGCGAAAGCATGAAAGCCTACGCGGTAAAGGGCCATCGCCACTTGCCGGAGATCAGCCAGGGCCTGCGCCTGGCCGCGGGCAAGGACATCGGCCTGACTTTCGTGCCGCACCTGACGCCGATGATCCGTGGCATCCACGCCACCCTGTACGCGAACGTGGTCGATACCTCGGTCGACCTGCAGGCGCTGTTCGAGAAACGCTACGCCGATGAACCGTTCGTCGACGTGATGCCAGCAGGCAGCCATCCGGAAACCCGTAGCGTGCGTGGTGCCAACGTCTGCCGCATTGCCGTTCATCGTCCGCAGGGTGGTGACCTGGTGGTGGTGCTTTCGGTGATCGACAACCTGGTCAAGGGTGCCTCCGGCCAGGCGGTGCAGAACCTCAACATTCTGTTCGGTCTGGATGAGCGCATGGGCCTGTCCCATGCCGGTTTGCTGCCGTAAGGCCGCCAGCATTGGAAAAGGCCCGCGTCGTGCGGGCCTTTTTGCAGGTCGCGACTAAAGCCGCACAATTCTTGACCGATTTTCTCGGGAAAGCGGATAATGCGCGTCATCGAGTTTTATGGCGGCTACCGCGCCGGGAGAATCAACATGAGCGTCGAAACCTTCACCCCTACCGGTCTGGAGTTCACCCATGGGGCAGCCCAGAAGGTGAAAAACCTGGTCAATGAGGAAGGCAATGAACGTCTGAAACTGCGGGTGTTCGTGACCGGTGGTGGTTGCTCGGGCTTCCAGTATGGCTTCACCTTCGATGAAGACGTGGCCGAAGATGACACCATTGTCGAGCGCGAGGGCGTTTCCCTGGTGGTCGACCCGATGAGCTTCCAGTACCTGGCGGGTGCCGAAGTGGACTATCAGGAAGGCCTGGAAGGCTCGCGCTTCGTGATCAAGAACCCGAATGCCGCGACCACCTGCGGTTGCGGGTCGTCGTTTTCGATCTAAGGGTTGGGCATACGAAAACGCCGCGCAATTGCGCGGCGTTTTGCTTTCTGGCGTATCGGCTATGCCGGGTAGATTGCGCCCAGTACGCGCAGGCCCTTGGCGGCAGTGACGCTGGGGCGGTTGGCGGCGATGCCCTCCAGGCAGCAGTGAGCCAGCCAGGCGAAGGCCATGGCTTCGACCCAGTCCGGGTCTACGCCATAGGCGCCAGTGCTTGCGACACGGGCCGCAGGCAGCAGCTGACCAAGACGGGCCATCAGCGCGCCGTTGCGGGCGCCCCCACCACAGACCAACAGCGCCTCGGTGCCTTGCTGAGCTTTGCCAAGCGAATCGATGATGCTGCGTGCGGTCAGCTCCAGCAGTGTCGCCTGCACGTCCTGGGCCCGGTATGCCGGCAGGTTGGCCAGGTGGCGATCCAGCCAAGGCAGGTTGAACACCTCGCGGCCGGTACTCTTCGGGCCGCTGCCGGCAAAGAACGGGTCAGCCATCAGTGCGCTGAGCAACCCGGGCTGAACCACACCCGAGGCAGCCCAGGCGCCATCTGCATCGTAGGCGTGGCCGTGCTCGCGCTCGATCCAGGCATCCAGCAGCACGTTCCCCGGGCCGCAATCGAACCCATGAACCGGCTTGTCCTGCTCGATCAGGCTGAGGTTGCTGAAACCGCCTACGTTAAGGATTGCCAGGCGTCGGCCAAGCTGGCTGAACAGGGTTTCGTGGAAGGCCGGTACCAGTGGCGCGCCTTGGCCGCCGGCAGCCACATCGCGACGGCGGAAGTCGGCGACCACGCTGATGCCGGTCAGTTCGGCGAGCAGTGCGGGGTTACCGATCTGCACAGTAAAGCCGCGGGCCGGTTCATGGCGAATGGTCTGGCCGTGGCTGCCGATGGCGCGAACGGCTTCGGGCTTCAGTCCCTGGCGAGCCAGCAGTTGGCGGATACCTTCGCCGGCCAGGCTGGCCCAGCGGTTTTCCGCCAGTGCTGCACGGGCAATCTCGTCAGGGCCGCTGCTGCACAGGGCCAGCAGGTCCTGGCGCAGGTCCGGGGGCATGGGCAGGTAGTGGGTGGCGAGCAGTTCAAGCTGCTCGCCTTGTTCGACCAGGGCGATATCCAGGCCATCGAGGCTGGTGCCGGACATCACCCCCAGGTAGAGCGCCATGGCTTAGCGCTTGTTCGCTGCGAGCAGGGTGGCCTTTTCCTGATCCATGCGGGCAATCAGCGGCTGGCTCTGCTGCAGGAAGCGCTGACGCTCGTTCTTGGCAATCGGGTCAGCCATAGGCACCTTCTGGCTCAGCGGGTCGACGTGCACGCCGTTGACCTGGAACTCGTAGTGCAGGTGTGGGCCGGTGGACAGGCCGGTAGTGCCGATGTAGCCAATGATCTGGCCCTGCTTGACCGTACTGCCGGTCTTGATGCCTTTGGCAAAGCCCTGCATGTGGCCATACAGCGTCTTGTAGCGGTTGCCATGCTGAATGATCACCGTATTGCCGTAGCCACCACGGCGCCCGGCCAGTTCAATGCGACCGTCACCCGCTGCCTTGATTGGTGTACCGCGGGGGGCCGCGTAGTCGACGCCTTTGTGGGCGCGGATTTTGTTCAGGATGGGGTGCTTGCGACCGGCGGAAAAGCGCGAGCTGATGCGGGCGAAGTCGACGGGCGTACGGATGAAGGCCTTGCGCAGGCTGTTGCCGTCGGCGGTGTAGTAGGCGGTGTTGCCCTGCTTATTGGTATATCGCACGGCGGTGTAGGTCTTGCCGCGATTGGTGAAGCGGGCGGACAGGATATTGCCGGTGCCGACGACCTTGCCGTCCATCACTTTCTGCTCATAGACCACGTCGAATTCGTCACCCGGACGAATGTCCTGAGCGAAGTCGATGTCGTAACCCAGCACGCGGGCCAGGCTCATGGTCATGCTGTGGGACAGACCGGCGCGCTGGGCCGATGCCGACAGCGAGCTCTTGATCACGCCGTGGGCATAGGCGGTACGCACCACCGGCTTGCTGATTTCACGATTGAAGGTGTAGCCCTTGGCGGTCTTGGTCAGTTGAATGGTTTCGAGGTTGCTGACCTTGCTGTGCAGGCTGGCCAATTGGCCATCCTTGTCGAGTTCGAACTGCAGCACCTGGCCGTGCTTTAGCTGGCTGAACTGCTTGGCCTGCTTGTTACTTGCCAGCAGGTCATGCACTGCATTGGCTGGCAGGCCAACCTTGGCGAACAGGGTTGACAGTGTATCGCCACGGGCCACGGTAACTTCGCGGTGACCAGGCTCCTTGGCGGCCTCGGCAACCGGTTCAGCGGCCGGGGCCTGCTGATCGGCCTTCTGGGTTTCGGGGGTAGCCCCTTCGATCTGGGCGAAAGGCGAGCCTTGCTCACCTTCACTTTGCACCAGTGGCGCGGCGCGGGATTCGTCTTTCAGCTGCTCGGCAGGGCTTTCGAGCTCGAGGTTGAGGGTAGTTTTCTTGGCTTCCACTTCGCTGGAAGGAAATACCAGCAAAGCCAGGCTGAGCAGGGCGGCGATGCCGCTGGCGGCCAACAGATGGCTCTTCGGATAAAGCGGGGGCGCTTTAGGCGGTTCGTTGGTCATGGGCAAGGTGACTTTGAAAAAAGTGAAATGGAAAAGATGAATGACATGATGAAGATGAAATAACTGTATAAAATATAACCAAATCCATTTTCACGCAAGGGCGCGTAGACGCCGCAAGCCTGTGTTCGGGTCACATTCCTTTGCGAAACTTGTATTTGACGGCCGATCTTGTATGGTTGGCTCCCCCTGAATCTGAGCCTTGCGGGTTTGTCTATGAAGTCGGTTGAAGAGCAGCTGGCGCTTATCAAGCGCGGTGCGGAAGAAGTACTGGTCGAGTCGGAACTGGTGGAGAAGCTCAAGCGCGGCCAACCTCTGCGCATCAAGGCTGGCTTTGACCCGACCGCACCTGACCTGCACCTGGGTCACACGGTGCTGATCAACAAGCTGCGTCAGTTCCAGGAGCTGGGCCACCAGGTCATCTTCCTGATTGGTGACTTCACCGGCATGATTGGCGACCCGAGCGGCAAGAGCGCCACGCGCCCGCCGCTGACCCGCGAGCAGGTGCTGGAGAACGCCGAGACGTACAAGCAGCAGGTGTTCAAGATTCTTGATCCGGCCAAGACTGAAGTCGCGTTCAACTCCACGTGGATGGACAAGCTGACCCCTGCCGATTTCATTCGCCTGGCTTCGCAGTACACCGTCGCGCGCATGCTGGAGCGTGATGACTTCGACAAGCGTTACACCACCAACCAGCCGATTGCCATTCACGAGTTCCTCTATCCGCTGGTGCAGGGGTATGACTCGGTAGCGCTGAAGGCGGACGTTGAGCTGGGCGGTACCGACCAGAAGTTCAACCTGCTGATGGGGCGCGAACTGCAGCGGTCTTATGGCCAGGAAGCGCAGAACATCGTGACCATGCCACTGCTCGAAGGGCTCGACGGCGTGAAGAAGATGTCGAAGTCGCTGGGCAACTATGTCGGCATCCAGGAAGCGCCAGGGGTGATGTACAGCAAGCTTGTGTCTATCCCGGATACCCTGATGTGGCGTTACTTCGAGCTGCTGAGCTTCCGTTCGATGGAAGAAATCGAGCAGTTCCGGGCCGATGTTGCCAATGGCGCCAACCCACGTGACATCAAGATCAAGCTGGCGGAAGAAATTGTGGCGCGCTTCCATGGTGAGGAGGCTGCGGCCAATGCTCACCGTGCTGCCGGTAACCGTATGAAGGAAGGCGAGCTGCCGGAAGACTTGCCGGAGATCGAAGTGGCTGCGGCGGAAGACCTGCCAATTGCTGCGGTGCTGAACCGGGCTGGTCTGGTCAAGAACTCGGCACAGGCGCGAGACTTGCTGAATAGCGGCGCGGTGAAAGTTGATGGTGCAGTGGTCGACAAGGACTTCATGTTTGTCCTTGGTGCTACCCATGTGTGCCAGGCTGGCAAGAAGTCGTTTGGCCGGGTTACCCTCAAGGCTGAGTGATTGCCTGGATGGTGTAGCTATATAGATGCGGGGAGGCCGGTAGGCCTCCCCGCTTTGTTTTTGGGGGTTGGTGGTTGCTGTTGTAGGGGGAGGGGGCTGTTTTGAGAGGGTGTTGGCGGTGAGATGTGTCCGCCACAACCCTTGCAGTGCCTGTGAGATCGAGCGCCGCGCGCGTCCGGCTTGAGACATTCACCGCCTATGAGACCGAGCGCCGCCCGCGCGGCGCTTCGCGGGTAAACCCGCTCCTACGTTTGTTTCTGGCCAGTCTCTCCTGTGCCTGGCGCGCGCGACCGCCTTGTTGGTACGACGCGATATCGAGACAGGCACCAAGGCGTTCGCGCGCGAATCCCCCAGGCATAATTGGCCCGAA
>NZ_CP026332.1:490000-1302500 GCF_002953115.1 Pseudomonas sp. XWY-1
TTAAAGTGGTACGCGAGCTGGGTTTAGAACGTCGTGAGACAGTTCGGTCCCTATCTGCCGTGGACGTTTGAGATTTGAGAGGGGCTGCTCCTAGTACGAGAGGACCGGAGTGGACGAACCTCTGGTGTTCCGGTTGTCACGCCAGTGGCATTGCCGGGTAGCTATGTTCGGAAGAGATAACCGCTGAAAGCATCTAAGCGGGAAACTTGCCTCAAGATGAGATCTCACTGGGATCTTGAATCCCCTAAAGGGCCGTCGAAGACTACGACGTTGATAGGTTGGGTGTGTAAGCGCTGTGAGGCGTTGAGCTAACCAATACTAATTGCCCGTGAGGCTTGACCATATAACACCCAAGCAATTTGCTGACGCAGATTGCGGTGGTGAAGACGAAAGACCCGAAAATTCGTAAGACCACAAATATCGCATATCCGGATTCGCTGGGCTGTCCATCTGGACATTCTGGCAACAGAATTTCTTGACGACCATAGAGCATTGGAACCACCTGATCCCATCCCGAACTCAGTAGTGAAACGATGCATCGCCGATGGTAGTGTGGGGTTTCCCCATGTGAGAGTAGGTCATCGTCAAGATTCATTTCGCAAAACCCCTATCTGCGCATGCAGGTAGGGGTTTTGTCTTTGTGGGCTTAAAAATCCTAGCCTTGCCAATGCTCCTCCCTGTGATTGCGATACGCGGCCTCTCCTGCAGGCCCTTTTCCTATGCAAGCCAACAGCCCATGGCTATCATGCCTGCCTTATTCCAAGTCGAGACTGGCATGCTGAAGTTGTTGAATCTCCTCAAGGACGGTCGGTTCCATTCCGGAGAAGCTCTGGGGGCAGCCCTAGGGGTGAGTCGCAGCGCAGTTTGGAAGCAGCTGCAGCATCTGGAAAGTGAGCTGAACCTCACCATTCACAAAGTTCGTGGGCGCGGTTACCAGTTGGCCGCGCCACTGGCGTTGCTTGAGGCGCAGGCAATCGCCGGATTCGCCGTGGGCGAACAGTGGCCGGTCTTCATCCACGAAACCATCGATTCGACCAATGCCGAAGGCTTGCGCCTTGCCAGTGAAGGGCAGGCGGCTCCATTCCTGGTTCTGGCTGAGCGCCAGAGCGCCGGACGCGGTCGGCGCGGCCGGCAGTGGGTCAGCCCATTTGCTGAAAATCTCTATTACAGCCTGGTGCTGCGCGTTGATGGAGGCATGCGTCAGCTCGAGGGGTTGAGCTTGGTAGTGGGGTTGGCGGTAATGCGCACCTTACAGGCGTTCGGTGTAAAGGATGTCGGGCTCAAATGGCCTAACGATGTGTTGGTGCGTGGGCAGAAGATCACCGGGATCCTCCTGGAGTTGGTGGGCGATCCTGCAGATGTCTGTCATGTGGTGCTAGGCATTGGTATCAATGTAAACATGCAGGTAAACGAACAGGTCGATCAGCAGTGGACTTCTATGCGGCGTGAGGTTGGTGCAGCCATAGATCGCAATCACTTGGTCGCGCTGCTCAGTCAGCAGCTACAGCACGAATTGGCGCGCCATCGCCGCTACGGCTTTGCCGCATTCCAGGAGGAGTGGGAGCAGGCGCACTTGTGGCAGGGGCGCAATGTATCGCTGGTTGCTGGTAGTACACGTATTGATGGCGTGGTTCTTGGCGTCGACGGGCAGGGTGGTTTGCGCCTTGAGGTGGACGGGATGGAAAAGAGCTTCAGTGGTGGTGAGCTCAGTTTGAGGTTGCGTGATGATTCTTGAGCTCGATTGCGGTAACAGCTTCATCAAGTGGCGGGTGATCCATGTCGCCGATGCTGTGATTGAAGGTGGTGGGATCGTCGATTCCGATCAGGCGCTGGTGGCGGAAGTGGCTGCGCTCGCTTCAGTGCGTCTCACGGGTTGCCGTATTGTCAGTGTGCGCAGCGAAGAAGAGACCGATGCGCTTTGCGCGTTGATTGCTCAGGCATTTGCCGTGCAGGCGAAGGTTGCCCACCCTGTCCGTGAAATGGCAGGTGTGCGCAATGGCTATGACGACTATCAGCGCCTGGGTATGGATCGTTGGCTGGCGGCGTTGGGGGCATTTCACCTGGCCAAGGGTGCGTGCCTGGTGATTGACCTGGGTACCGCGGCAAAAGCGGACTTCGTTTCTGCAGATGGCGAGCATCTTGGGGGCTACATCTGCCCGGGTATGCCATTGATGCGTAGCCAGCTGCGCACTCACACCCGTCGTATCCGCTATGACGACGCCTCCGCGGAGCGCGCATTGAGCAGCTTGTCACCAGGTCGCTCGACTGTCGAAGCGGTAGAGCGCGGTTGCGTATTGATGCTCCAGGGCTTTGCCTACACCCAGCTTGAGCAGGCTCGTGTGCTATGGGGTGAGGAGTTCACCGTGTTCCTCACTGGCGGTGATGCGCCACTGGTGAGGGCGGCCCTACCACAGGCGCGTGTCGTGCCTGACCTGGTTTTCGTTGGCCTGGCAATGGCCTGCCCATTGGATTGAGGTGCCTATGCGCTGGTTGTTTCTGCTGTTACTGGTGCTCAACGTCTTTTATTACGGATGGCATCAGCAGGAAGCCCCGCTGAAGGTCAAGGAAGTCGCCCCGTTGTCGCTGTACAAGGGGAATCAGCAAGAAATCCGTCTGTTGCGTGAAACAGGTGTGTCGGCACCGCCTAAGCGTCGTGATGAATGCCTGGTGGTCGGTGGCGTGAAGGGGCAGGAGCAGTTGGATGCGCTGCGTCAACGCCTGCTGAGTCTGGATATTGCCACCTTGCCGGTGTCAGGACAGCTGCCGGGGGCGGATGGTCGCTGGCTCAAGGTTGCCCCCGAAAGCGAGCGTTTGCTGGACCAAACGGTGCTCTTGGCTCTTTCCAATGATTTCAAAGACTTAAAACATAAAATTATTTTCTGCCAGGGTATTGCAACTGACGAATAGCTTGATAGAATGGCGCCCGCTTCACAGGGAACACCACTCAGGTGGTAGAGCTGGAAGCGGTGTCAAAGCAGCTAAGTTTCAGATTTGATTGAAAAAATTTGAAAAAATGCTTGACACTAGGACGGCAGACAAATAGAATGCCGGCCACATCTGGAGGGATTCCCGAGCGGTCAAAGGGGACGGACTGTAAATCCGTTGCGAGAGCTTCGAAGGTTCGAATCCTTCTCCCTCCACCAGTTTTAGCGAGATCCGCAAGCTCCGCGGGTATAGTTTAGTGGTAGAACCTCAGCCTTCCAAGCTGATGATGCGGGTTCGATTCCCGCTACCCGCTCCAAGTTTGCCGGATTTTGCACAAAGTGTTTCGCTCTTGTAGCTCAGTTGGTAGAGCACACCCTTGGTAAGGGTGAGGTCAGCGGTTCAAGTCCGCTCAAGAGCTCCATATAAACAAGGCAGATATGAAAATATCTGCCTTTGTTTTATCAGCGCAAGACTATTTCTTCTGCGGAGGATTGTATCGATGGCTAAGGAAAAGTTTGATCGTTCCCTTCCCCACGTTAACGTCGGCACTATCGGCCACGTTGACCACGGTAAGACCACTCTGACCGCAGCTCTGACTCGCGTTTGCTCCGAAGTTTTCGGTTCGGCAATCGTTGAGTTCGACAAGATCGACTCGGCTCCGGAAGAAAAAGCGCGCGGTATCACCATCAACACCGCTCACGTCGAGTACAACTCGACCATTCGTCACTATGCTCACGTTGACTGCCCAGGTCACGCTGACTACGTGAAGAACATGATCACCGGTGCTGCCCAGATGGACGGCGCGATCCTGGTTTGCTCGGCCGCCGATGGTCCGATGCCACAAACCCGTGAGCACATCCTGCTGTCCCGTCAGGTAGGCGTTCCGTACATCGTGGTCTTCCTGAACAAGGCTGACCTGGTAGACGACGCTGAGCTGCTGGAACTGGTCGAGATGGAAGTTCGCGACCTGCTGTCCACCTACGACTTCCCAGGCGACGACACTCCGATCATCATCGGTTCCGCTCGTATGGCCCTGGAAGGCAAAGACGACAACGAGATGGGCACTACCGCTGTCAAGAAGCTGGTAGAGACTCTGGATAGCTACATTCCTGAGCCGGTTCGTGCCATCGACCAGCCGTTCCTGATGCCGATCGAAGACGTATTCTCGATCTCGGGTCGTGGTACCGTTGTTACCGGTCGTATCGAGCGTGGTATCGTCCGCGTTCAGGATCCGCTGGAAATCGTTGGTCTTCGTGACACCGCCACCACCACCTGCACCGGTGTTGAGATGTTTCGCAAGCTGCTGGACGAAGGTCGTGCTGGCGAGAACTGCGGCGTTCTGCTGCGTGGTACCAAGCGTGACGACGTTGAGCGTGGTCAGGTTCTGGTCAAGCCGGGTTCGGTCAAGCCGCACACCAAGTTCACCGCAGAAGTCTACGTCCTGTCGAAGGAAGAAGGCGGCCGTCACACTCCGTTCTTCAAAGGCTACCGTCCACAGTTCTACTTCCGTACCACTGACGTGACCGGTAACTGCGAACTGCCGGAAGGCGTTGAAATGGTAATGCCAGGTGACAACATTCAGATGACTGTTACCCTGATCAAGACCATCGCAATGGAAGACGGTCTGCGCTTCGCTATCCGTGAAGGCGGTCGTACCGTCGGCGCCGGCGTCGTAGCAAAAATTATTGAATAAGTAGTTGATTTACTTGATCAGGCCGGTATAATGGCCGGCCTGATACAGCGTTACAGGTCAGTAGCTCAATTGGCAGAGCGACGGTCTCCAAAACCGTAGGTTGGGGGTTCGATTCCCTCCTGACCTGCCATTTCACCTCGGTGTGATGGCTTTCTTCTTACAGGATCCTCCTCGATGACCCCCAAAACTGAAGCCCAAGAATCGCGTTTTGATCTGTTCAAGTGGCTGGCTGTAGTGGCTTTGGTGGTTGTTGGTGTTGTGGGTAATCAATATTACTCCGGCTCTCCAATCCTGTATCGCGTTCTTGTTCTTCTTGTCCTTGCTGCTGTCGCGGGCTTTGTAGCTCTGCAGACTGCGAAGGGCAAGTCGTTCTTTGCGTTGGCGAAGGAAGCTCGTACCGAGATTCGTAAAGTCGTGTGGCCGACCCGCCAGGAAACCACCCAGACCACGCTGATTGTCGTGGCTGTCGTGCTGGTTATGGCACTGCTGCTGTGGGGGCTCGACTCCCTGCTCGGCTGGGCGGTCTCCTTGATCGTTGGCTAAAGGTGTCCCGTGGCTAAGCGTTGGTATGTTGTGCATGCTTACTCGGGTTACGAGAAGCATGTAATGCGCTCCCTCATCGAGCGCGTCAAGCTGGCTGGCATGGAAGACGGTTTCGGCGAGATCTTGGTCCCGACCGAAGAAGTCGTCGAAATGCGCAACGGCCAGAAGCGCAAGAGTGAGCGTAAATTCTTCCCTGGCTATGTACTGGTCCAGATGGAGATGAATGAAGGGACTTGGCACTTGGTCAAGGACACCCCTCGCGTGATGGGCTTTATTGGCGGTACTGCTGACAAGCCTGCGCCGATTACCGATAAAGAAGCTGAGGCCATCCTGCGTCGCGTTGCCGACGGTAGCGATAAGCCGAAGCCCAAGACGCTGTTCGAGCCAGGTGAAGTGGTTCGAGTCATTGATGGTCCGTTCGCTGACTTCAATGGTAGTGTCGAAGAAGTTAACTACGAAAAGAGTCGCCTGCAGGTTGCGGTGCTCATTTTCGGTCGCTCTACTCCGGTGGAGCTCGAGTTCAGCCAGGTCGAAAAGGTCTAGGCGGACGAAGCATCCCATACCCCGCAGCCCTGTGTGCTGCGGGGTTTTGTCGTCACTGGGATAAAACGCAAGTCATCCGGGGAGCCATCAGGCGTTCGTACCCGATTTTGGAGTAGCTCATGGCTAAGAAGATTCAGGCTTACATCAAGCTGCAAGTTAAGGCCGGCCAGGCCAACCCAAGCCCACCCGTTGGTCCAGCACTGGGTCAACATGGTGTGAACATCATGGAATTCTGCAAGGCCTTCAACGCCCGTACCCAGGGTCAAGAAGCCGGCCTGCCGACTCCAGTGATCATCACTGTCTACAGCGACCGTAGCTTCACCTTCGAGACCAAGAGCACCCCTGCCTCGGTTCTGCTGAAGAAAGCTGCTGGCCTGACCAGTGGTTCGGCTCGCCCGAACACCGTTAAAGTCGGTACCGTTACCCGTGCTCAGCTGGAAGACATCGCGAAAGCCAAACAGGCTGACCTGACTGCCGCTGACCTGGACGCTGCTGTACGCACCATCGCTGGCTCTGCCCGCAGCATGGGCCTGAACGTGGAGGGTGTGTAATGGCTAAGCTGACCAAACGCCAAAAGGCAATCGCCGAGAAAATCGAAGCAGGCAAGGCCTACAACTTCGAAGAAGCGGCAACTCTGCTGGCCTCGCTGCCTGCTGCCAAGTTCGTCGAGTCCTACGACATCGCCGTTAACCTCGGTGTTGATCCGCGTAAATCCGACCAGGTCGTACGTAGCGCTACCGTGCTGCCACACGGCACTGGCAAGACCGTTCGCGTTGCTGTCTTCACCCAGGGTCCAGCAGCTGAAGCTGCTCTGGCTGCCGGCGCTGATCGCGTAGGTATGGACGATCTGGCTGCCGAAATGAAAGGCGGCGACCTGAACTATGACGTCGTTATCGCATCGCCTGATGCCATGCGCGTTGTAGGTCAGCTGGGTCAGGTTCTGGGTCCTCGCGGCCTGATGCCTAACCCGAAAGTTGGTACCGTGACCCCAGACGTAGCCACTGCCGTGAAAAACGCCAAGGCTGGTCAGGTTCGCTACCGTACCGACAAAAACGGTATCATCCACACCTCCGTTGGCAAGATCGGCTTTGAAGCTGACAAGCTGAAGGAAAACGTTGAAGCCCTGATCGCTGACCTGAAGCGTATCAAGCCAGCTTCCTCGAAAGGTATCTACGTTAAGCGCGTTACCCTGAGCACCACCATGGGCCCAGGTCTGGTCATCGATCAGAGCTCGCTGAACGTGTAAGAACATGGCGGCGCGACCAGTCGCGCCGCCAGCAAAAATTGGGGTCCCTGCCTGGCGGGGGCTATCCAAGACCGTAGGCGGCGCAAGCCTTAAAACATCAGCCCACGCAGATGGTGCTCCCGATTCGTTACCGAATCAGACACCAAAACGACATCCGGCCTCGGCCAGATGAAACGGTAAAAACCAGGAGTAAACCCGTGGCAATTAAACTCGAAGACAAGAAGGCCATCGTCGCTGAAGTCAACGAGGCTGCCAAAGTCGCTCTGTCCGCTGTCGTGGCTGATGCCCGTGGTGTGACTGTAAGCGCAATGACCGGACTCCGTAAAGAGGCCCGCGAAGCTGGCGTATACGTACGTGTAGTGCGTAATACCCTGCTCAAGCGCGCTGTTGAAGGCACCGAATTCTCGATCCTCAACGACGCGTTCAAAGGCCCGACCCTGATTGCTTTCTCCAACGAACACCCGGGCGCTGCTGCTCGTCTGTTCAAAGAGTTCGCCAAGGGTCAGGACAAGTTCGAGATCAAGGCAGCTGCGTTTGACGGCAATTTCATTGCAGCGAACCAGATCGACGTGTTGGCTACCCTGCCGACCCGCGACGAAGCTATTGCACGACTGATGAGCGTTATTCAAGGCGCCACCAGCAAGCTGGCTCGTACTCTGGCAGCCATTCGCGACCAGAAAGAAGCTACCGCCGCCTAAGGCGCGCGAATTCTTTCAAAATCATACGTTTAATTTGATGGCTGCGTAGGCTGTCACCCCAATACAGGATTTAAGTCATGTCTCTGACTAACGAACAAATCATCGAAGCAATCGGCCAGAAAACCGTTCTGGAAGTTGTTGAGCTGATCAAAGCAATGGAAGAAACCTTCGGCGTTACCGCTGCTGTTGCCGCTGCTGGCCCAGCTGCTGCTGCTGCCGTTGTTGAAGAGCAGACCGAGTTCAACGTTGTTCTGGTTGAAGCCGGCGACAAGAAAGTGAACGTGATCAAGGCCGTTCGCGAACTGACCGGTCTGGGCCTGAAAGAAGCCAAAGAGAAAGTCGATGGCGCTCCTCAGGTTGTAGCTGAAGGCGTTTCGAAAGAAGCCGCTGAAGACGCTAAGAAGAAGCTGGAAGAAGCAGGCGCTAAAGTCGAGCTGAAGTAATCTCGACCTTGCGATGCCAGCCTGAGCGTTGAGCGAAAGGCTGATGGCTGGTGGCTTATGCCACCGGCCTTTTTCCGTTATTGGTGGCCGGTCAGGCCGGTCCCGATAACGAGCTGCAAGACACCCATGTGGGTGGCGCAAACCAAGGGGTTTGCACGATTTTCTGGCTGCTCCCGCCGGGAGAAGCCAAACAAGCAGGTGACCAAGCTGGGGAACGCTGATGGCTTACTCATACACTGAGAAAAAACGTATCCGCAAGGACTTTAGCAAGTTGCCGGACGTCATGGATGTGCCTTACCTCCTGGCCATCCAGCTGGATTCGTATCGCGAATTCCTGCAAGCGGGAGCATCCAAGGATCACTTCCGCGACGTCGGCCTGCACGCGGCCTTCAAATCGGTATTCCCGATCATCAGCTACTCCGGCAATGCTGCCCTGGAGTACGTAGGCTATCGCCTGGGCGAACCCGCCTTCGATGTGAAGGAATGTGTCCTGCGTGGCGTGACCTTCGCGGTCCCACTGCGGGTCAAGGTGCGCCTGATCATCTTCGACAAGGAATCGTCGAACAAAGCGATCAAGGACATCAAAGAGCAAGAAGTCTACATGGGTGAAATCCCCCTGATGACTGAGAACGGTACCTTCGTTATCAACGGTACCGAGCGTGTGATCGTTTCCCAGCTGCACCGTTCGCCTGGTGTGTTCTTCGACCACGACCGTGGCAAGACCCACAGCTCGGGCAAGCTGCTGTACTCCGCTCGCATCATCCCTTACCGCGGTTCCTGGCTGGACTTCGAGTTCGACCCGAAGGACTGCGTGTTCGTGCGTATCGACCGTCGCCGCAAACTGCCGGCCTCGGTGCTGCTGCGCGCCCTGGGTTACAGCACTGAAGAAGTGCTGAACACCTTCTACACCACCAACGTGTTCCACATTTCCGGCGAAAAACTCAGCCTGGAACTGGTACCGCAGCGTCTGCGTGGTGAAGTTGCAGTCATGGACATCCATGACGAAACCGGCAAAGTCATCGTCGAGCAAGGCCGCCGTATTACCGCGCGCCACATCAACCAGCTCGAGAAGGCCGGCGTCAAGCAACTGGACGTTCCAATGGAATACGTCCTGGGCCGCACTACCGCCAAGGCTATCGTGCATCCGGCTACCGGCGAAATTCTCGCCGAATGCAACACCGAGATGACTACCGAGCTGCTGATCAAGGTCGCCAAGGCGCAGGTTGTCCGTATCGAGACCCTGTACACCAACGACATCGATTGCGGTCCGTTCATCTCTGACACTCTGAAGATCGATACCACCAGCAACCAACTGGAAGCGCTGGTCGAGATCTACCGCATGATGCGTCCAGGCGAGCCGCCAACCAAGGACGCAGCCGAGACCCTGTTCAACAACCTGTTCTTCAGTGCCGAGCGTTACGATCTGTCCGCCGTAGGCCGCATGAAGTTCAACCGTCGTATCGGTCGTACCGAGATCGAGGGTTCGGGCGTGCTGAGCAAGGAAGACATCGTCGAGGTTCTGAAGACCCTGGTCGATATCCGTAACGGCAAAGGCATCGTCGACGACATCGACCACCTGGGTAACCGTCGCGTACGTTGCGTCGGCGAGATGGCCGAGAACCAGTTCCGCGTTGGCCTGGTGCGTGTCGAGCGCGCGGTCAAGGAACGCCTGTCGATGGCGGAAAGCGAAGGCCTGATGCCGCAAGACCTGATCAACGCCAAGCCGGTAGCGGCAGCGGTGAAAGAGTTCTTCGGTTCCAGCCAGCTGTCCCAGTTCATGGACCAGAACAACCCTCTCTCGGAGATTACCCACAAGCGCCGCGTCTCCGCACTCGGCCCTGGCGGTTTGACCCGTGAGCGTGCCGGCTTCGAAGTCCGTGACGTACACCCGACCCACTATGGCCGTGTGTGCCCGATCGAGACCCCTGAAGGTCCGAACATCGGTCTGATCAACTCCCTGGCGGCCTATGCCCGCACCAACCAGTACGGCTTCCTGGAAAGCCCGTACCGCGTGGTGAAGGAAGGCGTTGTCAGCGACGACATCGTGTTCCTGTCGGCAATCGAAGAGGCAGATCACGTTATCGCACAGGCTTCGGCCGCGATGAACGACAAGAAGCAACTGATCGATGAGCTGGTAGCAGTTCGTCACCTGAACGAATTCACCGTCAAGGCGCCGGAAGACGTCACCCTGATGGATGTTTCGCCGAAGCAGGTTGTTTCCGTTGCAGCGTCGCTGATTCCGTTCCTCGAGCACGACGACGCCAACCGTGCGTTGATGGGTTCGAACATGCAGCGTCAGGCTGTACCAACCCTGCGTGCCGACAAGCCGCTGGTAGGTACTGGCATGGAGCGCAACGTTGCCCGTGACTCCGGTGTCTGCGTGGTTGCTCGCCGCGGTGGTGTGATCGACTCGGTCGACGCCAGCCGTATCGTTGTTCGCGTTGCCGACGACGAAGTGGAAACCGGCGAAGCAGGTGTGGATATCTACAACCTGACCAAGTACACCCGTTCGAACCAGAACACCTGCATCAACCAGCGTCCGCTGGTGAGCAAGGGTGACAAGGTTCAGCGTGGTGACATCATGGCCGACGGCCCGTCCACCGACATGGGTGAGCTGGCTCTGGGTCAGAACATGCGCATCGCGTTCATGGCGTGGAACGGCTTCAACTTCGAAGACTCCATCTGCCTGTCCGAACGTGTTGTTCAGGAAGATCGCTTCACCACCATCCACATTCAGGAACTGACCTGTGTGGCGCGTGACACCAAGCTTGGCCCAGAGGAAATCACTGCGGACATCCCGAACGTGGGTGAAGCCGCACTGAACAAGCTGGACGAAGCCGGTATCGTATACGTAGGTGCTGAAGTTGGCGCTGGCGACATCCTGGTCGGCAAGGTCACGCCAAAAGGCGAAACCCAGCTGACTCCGGAAGAAAAACTGCTGCGCGCAATCTTCGGTGAGAAGGCCAGCGACGTTAAGGACACCTCCCTGCGTGTGCCAACCGGCACCAAGGGTACTGTCATCGACGTACAGGTCTTCACCCGTGATGGCGTGGAGCGCGATAGCCGCGCGCTGGCCATCGAGAAGATGCAGCTCGACGAGATCCGCAAGGACCTCAACGAAGAGTTCCGCATTGTCGAAGGTGCAACCTTCGAGCGTCTGCGTTCTGCTCTGAACGGCCAAGTGGTTGATGGTGGTGCAGGTCTGAAGAAAGGCACCGTGATCACTGACGAGGTGCTGGACGGTCTGGAGCATGGCCAGTGGTTCAAACTGCGCATGGCTGAAGATGCACTGAACGAGCAGCTGGAAAAGGCTCAGCAGTACATCGTCGACCGTCGCCGTCTGCTGGACGACAAGTTCGAAGACAAGAAGCGCAAGCTGCAGCAGGGCGATGACCTGGCACCGGGCGTACTGAAGATCGTCAAGGTTTACCTGGCAATCCGCCGCCGCATCCAGCCGGGTGACAAGATGGCCGGTCGTCACGGTAACAAGGGTGTCGTCTCGGTCATCATGCCGGTTGAAGACATGCCGCACGATGCCAACGGTACTCCGGTTGACGTCGTACTGAACCCGCTGGGTGTACCTTCGCGTATGAACGTTGGTCAGATCCTTGAAACCCACCTGGGCCTCGCGGCCAAGGGTCTGGGCGAGAAGATCGACCGCATGCTCGAAGAGCAGCGTAAAGCCGCTGAGCTGCGCGTGTTCCTGACCGAGGTCTACAACGAGATCGGCGGTCGTCAGGAAAATCTCGACGAATTCACCGACGAAGAGATCCTGGCCCTGGCTAACAACCTGAAGAAAGGCGTGCCGATGGCTACCCCGGTCTTCGATGGTGCCAAGGAGCGCGAGATCAAGGCCATGCTGAAACTGGCCGACCTGCCAGAGAGCGGCCAGATGGTGCTGTTCGACGGCCGTACCGGCAACAAGTTCGAGCGTCCTGTGACCGTTGGTTACATGTACATGCTCAAGCTGAACCACTTGGTGGACGACAAGATGCACGCGCGTTCCACTGGTTCCTACAGCCTGGTTACCCAGCAGCCGCTGGGTGGTAAGGCGCAGTTCGGTGGTCAGCGTTTCGGGGAGATGGAAGTGTGGGCGCTGGAAGCATACGGCGCGGCATACACCCTGCAAGAAATGCTCACAGTGAAGTCGGACGACGTGAACGGCCGTACCAAGATGTACAAGAACATCGTGGATGGCGATCACCGTATGGAGCCGGGCATGCCCGAGTCCTTCAACGTGTTGATCAAAGAGATCCGTTCGCTCGGTATCGATATCGATCTGGAAACCGAATAACACGTGACGCGAAGGGGAGTGGGGCAGGTAATGCCCGCTCCCTGCTCCGCCAGGAGGAAAGGCCTTGAAAGACCTACTGAATTTGCTGAAAAACCAGGGTCAAGTCGAAGAGTTCGACGCCATCCGCATCGGTCTGGCGTCGCCTGAAATGATCCGTTCGTGGTCGTTCGGTGAAGTTAAGAAGCCGGAAACCATCAACTACCGTACGTTCAAGCCTGAGCGTGACGGCCTGTTCTGCGCCAAGATCTTTGGCCCAGTCAAGGACTACGAGTGCCTGTGCGGCAAGTACAAGCGCCTCAAGCACCGCGGCGTAATCTGCGAGAAGTGCGGCGTTGAAGTTGCCCTGGCGAAGGTTCGTCGTGAGCGCATGGCGCACATCGAGCTGGCCTCGCCGGTTGCCCACATCTGGTTCCTGAAGTCGCTGCCGTCCCGTATCGGCCTGCTGATGGACATGACCCTGCGTGATATCGAGCGCGTGCTCTACTTCGAGAGCTATGTCGTTATCGACCCGGGCATGACTACCCTGGAAAAGGGCCAGCTGCTGAACGACGAGCAGTACTTCGAAGCGCTGGAAGAGTTCGGTGACGACTTCGATGCCCGTATGGGTGCCGAGGCTGTCCGCGAGCTGCTGCACGCTATCGACCTGGAGCACGAGATCGGCCGCCTGCGCGAAGAAATTCCGCAGACCAACTCGGAAACCAAGATCAAGAAGCTTTCCAAGCGTCTGAAGCTGATGGAAGCTTTCCAGGGCTCGGGCAACCTGCCTGAGTGGATGGTCCTGACCGTCCTGCCAGTGCTGCCGCCGGACCTGCGTCCGCTGGTTCCGCTGGATGGTGGCCGTTTCGCGACTTCCGACCTGAACGACCTGTATCGCCGGGTGATCAACCGTAACAACCGTCTGAAGCGCCTGCTGGATCTGTCGGCGCCGGACATCATCGTGCGCAACGAAAAGCGCATGCTGCAGGAAGCGGTTGACGCTCTGCTGGACAACGGCCGTCGTGGTCGCGCCATCACTGGCTCGAACAAGCGTCCGCTGAAGTCCCTGGCCGACATGATCAAAGGTAAGCAAGGTCGCTTCCGTCAGAACTTGCTCGGTAAGCGTGTTGACTACTCCGGCCGTTCGGTAATTACCGTAGGTCCGACCCTGCGTCTGCACCAGTGCGGTCTGCCGAAGAAGATGGCCCTCGAGCTGTTCAAGCCGTTCATTTTCGGCAAGCTGGAAATGCGTGGTCTGGCGACCACCATCAAGGCTGCCAAGAAGATGGTCGAGCGCGAGCTGCCAGAGGTGTGGGACGTTCTCGCTGAAGTGATTCGCGAACACCCCGTACTGCTCAACCGTGCACCGACCCTTCACCGTCTGGGTATCCAGGCGTTTGAACCCGTACTGATCGAAGGTAAGGCTATCCAGCTGCACCCGCTGGTCTGTGCTGCGTACAACGCCGACTTCGACGGTGACCAGATGGCCGTTCACGTGCCGCTGACCCTGGAAGCCCAGCTCGAAGCGCGTGCGCTGATGATGTCGACCAACAACATCCTGTCGCCAGCCAACGGTGAGCCAATCATCGTTCCGTCGCAGGACGTTGTACTGGGTCTGTACTACATGACCCGGGAAGCCATCAATGCCAAGGGCGAAGGTCGCGTGTTCGCCGACCTGCAGGAAGTCGACCGCGTATTCCGCGCCGGCGAAGCCGCCCTGCACGCGAAAATCAAGGTTCGTATCAACGAAACCGTGAAAGAGCGTGATGGCTCGGTGGTCAAGAACACCCGCATCGTCGACACCACCGTAGGCCGTGCGCTGCTGTTCCAGGTTGTGCCGGCAGGTCTGCCGTATGACGTGGTCAACCAGCCGATGAAGAAAAAGGCGATCTCCAAGCTGATCAACCAGTGCTACCGCGTGGTTGGTCTGAAAGAGACCGTTATCTTCGCCGACCAACTGATGTACACCGGTTTCGCATACTCGACCATTTCCGGCGTTTCCATCGGTGTTAACGACTTCGTTATCCCGGACGAGAAAGCCCGCATCATCGGTAACGCTACCGACGAAGTGAAGGAAATCGAGAGCCAGTACGCCTCCGGCCTGGTAACCCAGGGCGAGAAGTACAACAAGGTCATCGACTTGTGGTCGAAGGCGAACGACGAAGTGTCCAAGGCGATGATGGCCAACCTCTCGAAAGAGAAGGTCATCGACCGCGAAGGCAAGGAAGTCGAGCAAGAGTCCTTCAACTCGATGTACATGATGGCTGACTCGGGTGCGCGGGGTTCCGCAGCCCAGATCCGTCAGCTGGCCGGTATGCGTGGTCTGATGGCCAAGCCGGACGGCTCCATCATCGAGACGCCGATCACCGCGAACTTCCGTGAAGGTCTGAGCGTACTTCAGTACTTCATCTCGACTCACGGTGCTCGTAAGGGTCTGGCGGATACCGCACTGAAAACCGCTAACTCCGGTTACCTGACTCGTCGTCTGGTGGACGTTGCCCAGGATCTGGTAGTGACCGAGATCGATTGCGGCACCGATCAGGGCCTGGTGATGACGCCACACATCGAAGGCGGCGACGTTGTAGAGCCACTGGGTGAGCGTGTATTGGGTCGTGTCATCGCCCGTGACGTGTTCAAGCCAGGCACCGAGGACGTTATCGTTCCGGCCGGTACCTTGGTCGACGAGCAGTGGGTTGAGTTCATCGAGCTGAACAGCATCGACGAAGTGATCGTGCGTTCGCCGATCAACTGCGAAACCCGCTACGGCATCTGTGCCAAGTGCTACGGTCGTGACCTGGCTCGCGGTCACCAGGTGAACATCGGTGAAGCTGTCGGCGTTATCGCTGCCCAGTCGATCGGTGAACCGGGCACCCAGCTGACCATGCGTACGTTCCACATCGGTGGTGCTGCAAGCCGTACCTCGGCTGCCGACAGCGTCCAGGTTAAGAATGGCGGTATGGTGCGTCTGCACAACCTGAAGCAGGTTGAGCGTGCCGACGGTAACCTGGTTGCCGTATCGCGTTCGGGTGAGTTGGCGATTGCTGACGAGTTCGGTCGTGAGCGTGAACGCTACAAGCTGCCTTACGGTGCGGTGATTTCGGTCAAGGAAGGTGAAAAGGTCGAAGCTGGCGCCATCGTCGCCAAGTGGGACCCACACACCCACCCGATCGTTACCGAGCTGAAAGGTACCGTGACCTTCGTGGGCATGGAAGAAAACATCACCATCAAGCGTCAGACCGACGAACTGACCGGCTTGACCAACATTGAAGTACTGGACGTCAAGGATCGCCCTGCCGCAGGCAAGGAAATCCGTCCGGCAATCAAGATGGTCGATGCTGCAGGCAAGGACCTGTACCTGCCAGGTACTGACGTACCTGCCCAGTACTTCCTGCCGGCCAACGCCCTTGTCGGTGTGGCTGACGGTGCTCAGATCGGTGTTGGTGACGTTATCGCGCGTATCCCGCAAGAGACGTCGAAGACCCGTGACATCACCGGTGGTCTGCCGCGCGTTGCCGACCTGTTCGAAGCGCGTCGTCCGAAAGAAGCCTCGATTCTGGCTGAAGTCAGCGGCACCATCGCATTCGGTAAAGAGACCAAGGGCAAGCGTCGCCTGGTGATCACTCCGACCGACGGTAGCGATCCGTACGAAGAGCTGATTCCAAAGTGGCGCCACCTGAACGTCTTCGAAGGTGAACAGGTAAACCGCGGCGAAGTTATCTCCGACGGCCCGAGCGATCCGCATGACATCCTGCGTCTGCTGGGTGTGAGTGCGCTGGCGAAGTACATCGTCAACGAGATCCAGGACGTTTACCGTCTACAAGGCGTGAAGATCAACGACAAGCACATCGAGACCATCCTGCGTCAGATGCTGCGCAAGGTTGAGATCTCCGAGTCGGGCGATTCCAGCTTCATCAAGGGCGACCAGATGGAACTGACCCAGGTGCTGGTAGAGAACGAGCGTCTCGCTAGCGAGGACAAGTTCATCTCCAAGTTCACCCGAGTGCTGCTGGGTATCACCAAGGCCTCGCTGTCCACCGAGTCGTTCATCTCCGCGGCTTCCTTCCAGGAAACAACCCGCGTACTGACCGAAGCGGCGGTAACCGGCAAGCGCGACTACCTGCGCGGCCTGAAAGAGAACGTGGTCGTGGGTCGTCTGATCCCGGCCGGTACTGGTCTGGCCTACCACAGCGAGCGCAAGCGTCGCCGTGATGCCGACAAACCGCTGCGTGTAAGCGCCAGTGAAGTGGAAGCTGCACTGACCGAAGCGCTGAATTCCAGCGGTAATTAAGTACAGGGCAAGGCCCCGGCAAGCCTCGGGCGATCATCGGCGACATGAAATGTTGCCGATGATCGGGCGGGGAGGGCCGGGGCCTCGTCTTGACTGGGTGCAAGATCCTCTTTAGACTTTTGTACCCTTAAATTTGGTGAGGCTCCGTCTCGCCAATTTTTGGCTTTCTTGCAAGACAATAGAGTCGCAAGACAATCAGTGGAGCTAGTAGATGGCAACTATCAACCAGCTGGTACGTCAGCCGCGTAAGCGTTCGGTCGAGAAGTCCGACGTTCCTGCGCTGCAGAACTGCCCGCAGCGTCGTGGCGTGTGCACCCGTGTGTACACCACCACGCCGAAAAAACCTAACTCGGCACTGCGTAAAGTATGCCGTGTGCGTCTGACCAACGGTTTCGAGGTTTCCTCGTACATCGGTGGTGAAGGCCACAACCTGCAAGAGCACAGCGTCGTCCTGATTCGTGGCGGCCGTGTAAAAGACTTGCCAGGTGTTCGTTACCACACCGTTCGCGGCTCTCTGGATACTTCGGGCGTTAAAGGCCGTAACCAGGGTCGTTCGAAGTACGGTACCAAGCGTCCGAAGTAATCGGTCGTTTGCAGACATCCATTTTTTTGAGTCGATAAGAGTAAGGTCGGGCGTGGGTCGAATGACCTGGTCCCGGGCTAACCTGAAGACCGTTTGAGGGCTTATCATGCCAAGACGTCGTGTAGCAGCAAAACGTGAGATCCTTGACGATCCGAAGTACGGATCCCAGATTCTCGCGAAGTTCATGAACCACGTGATGGAAAGCGGCAAGAAGGCCGTAGCCGAGCGCATCGTTTACGGTGCCCTGGATACCGTCAAAGCACGCAAGAACAGCGACCCCCTGGAAATCTTCGAGAAAGCTCTCGACGCCATCGCTCCGCTGGTCGAAGTAAAGTCCCGTCGTGTCGGCGGTGCCACTTACCAGGTCCCGGTTGAAGTTCGTCCATCCCGTCGTAACGCTCTGGCAATGCGCTGGCTCGTAGACTACGCCCGCAAGCGCGGCGAGAAGTCGATGGCTCTGCGTCTGGCCGGCGAACTGCTGGATGCTGCCGAAGGCAAGGGTGCTGCAGTCAAGAAGCGTGAAGACGTTCACCGTATGGCTGAAGCCAACAAAGCGTTCTCGCACTACCGCTTCTAATTCAAGCATCAATCTTTTTGCGAGGGCTTTATGGCTCGTACTACAGCAATTAACCGCTACCGTAACATTGGTATCTGTGCCCACGTTGACGCGGGCAAGACCACCACTACCGAGCGGATCCTGTTCTACACAGGTCTGAGCCACAAAATGGGCGAGGTGCATGACGGCGCCGCGACCACCGACTGGATGGTGCAGGAGCAGGAGCGGGGTATCACCATTACCTCCGCTGCCGTTACCACCTTCTGGAAAGGTTCCCGTGGTCAGTATGACAACTACCGCGTAAACGTTATCGATACCCCTGGCCACGTTGACTTCACCATTGAAGTAGAGCGTTCGCTGCGTGTACTCGACGGCGCGGTCGTTGTGTTCTGTGGCACCTCCGGCGTTGAGCCGCAGTCCGAAACCGTATGGCGTCAGGCCAACAAGTACGGCGTTCCGCGTGTTGTTTACGTGAACAAGATGGACCGTGCTGGTGCAAACTTCCTGCGCGTCGTAGGTCAGATCAAGAACCGTCTGGGTCACACTCCGGTTCCTGTTCAGCTGGCCATCGGTTCGGAAGATAACTTCCAGGGTCAGGTTGACCTGATCAAGATGAAGGCTATCTACTGGAACGACGACGACAAGGGTACTACCTACCGCGAGGAAGAAATTCCTGCGGATATGGTCGAGCTGGCTAACGAATGGCGCAACAACATGGTTGAAGCCGCCGCCGAAGCCACCGAAGAGCTGATGAACAAGTACCTTGAAGAAGGTGAGCTGTCCGTCGAAGAGATCAAGGCAGGCCTGCGCGCGCGCACCCTGGCCAGCGAGATCGTTCCGGCTGTCTGCGGTTCGTCGTTCAAGAACAAGGGTGTTCCCCTGGTTCTCGACGCCGTTATCGACTTCCTGCCAGCTCCGACCGAGATCCCTGCGATCAAGGGTATCCACCCTGACCTGATCGACGTGCCTAAGGACGAAGTCAAGCCAGAGCAGTTCGACGAGCGTCATGCTGACGACGACGAGCCGTTCTCGGCCCTGGCCTTCAAGATTGCCACCGACCCGTTCGTTGGTACTCTGACCTTCGTTCGCGTTTACTCGGGCTTCCTGACCTCCGGTGACTCCGTCATCAACTCGGTCAAAGGCAAGAAAGAGCGCGTTGGTCGTATGGTCCAGATGCACGCCAACCAGCGTGAAGAGATCAAAGAAGTACGTGCAGGCGACATCGCTGCTCTGATCGGCATGAAGGACGTCACTACTGGTGATACCCTGTGCAACGCCGACAAGCCGATCATCCTTGAGCGTATGGACTTCCCTGAGCCTGTGATTTCGCTCTCTGTAGAGCCGAAAACCAAGCAGGACCAGGAGAAGATGGGTATCGCACTGGGCAAGCTGGCTCAGGAAGACCCATCGTTCCGCGTCAAGACCGATGAAGAAACCGGTCAGACCATCATCTCCGGTATGGGTGAGCTGCACCTGGACATCCTCGTTGACCGCATGAAGCGCGAATTCAACGTCGAAGCCAACATCGGCAAGCCGCAGGTTTCGTACCGCGAGAAGATCACCAAATCCAACGTCGAGATCGAAGGCAAGTTCGTTCGTCAGTCGGGTGGTCGTGGTCAGTTCGGTCACTGCTGGGTTCGCTTCTCCGAGCCGGACGTGGACGACAAGGGCAACATCACAGAAGGTCTGGTGTTCTCCAACGAAGTCGTTGGTGGTGTGATTCCTAAGGAATACATCCCTGCGATCCAGAAGGGTATCGAAGAGCAGATGAAAAACGGCGTTGTTGCCGGTTATCCTCTGATCGGCCTGAAGGCCGCGGTATTCGACGGTTCGTACCACGACGTCGACTCCAACGAAATGGCGTTCAAGATCGCTGCTTCGATGGCGACCAAGCAACTGGCCCAGAAGGGCGGTGGCGTGGTTCTCGAGCCGATCATGAAAGTCGAAGTTGTAACCCCGGAAGACTACCTGGGTGACGTGATGGGTGACCTGAACCGTCGTCGTGGTCTGGTCCAGGGTATGGATGAGTCGGTCTCTGGCCGCGTCGTCCGTGCTGAAGTACCGCTCGGAGAGATGTTCGGTTACGCAACCGACGTTCGTTCCATGTCTCAGGGTCGCGCAAGCTACTCCATGGAATTCTCCAAATACGCCGAAGCTCCGTCGAACATCGTCGAAGCACTCGTTAAAAAACAAGGCTAATCCCCTTTAGGCAAGAGGTTCACTGTCGTGGCTAAAGAAAAATTTGATCGTTCCCTTCCCCACGTTAACGTCGGCACCATCGGCCACGTTGACCACGGTAAGACCACTCTGACCGCAGCTCTGACTCGCGTCTGCTCCGAAGTTTTCGGTTCGGCAGTCGTTGAGTTCGACAAGATCGACTCGGCTCCGGAAGAAAAAGCGCGCGGTATCACCATCAACACCGCTCACGTCGAGTACAACTCGAACATTCGTCACTACGCTCACGTTGACTGCCCAGGTCACGCTGACTACGTGAAGAACATGATCACCGGTGCTGCCCAGATGGACGGCGCGATCCTGGTTTGCTCGGCCGCCGATGGTCCGATGCCACAAACCCGTGAGCACATCCTGCTGTCCCGTCAGGTAGGCGTTCCGTACATCGTGGTCTTCCTGAACAAGGCTGACCTGGTAGACGACGCTGAGCTGCTGGAACTGGTCGAGATGGAAGTTCGCGACCTGCTGTCCACCTACGACTTCCCAGGCGACGACACTCCGATCATCATCGGTTCCGCTCGTATGGCCCTGGAAGGCAAAGACGACAACGAAATGGGCACTACCGCTGTCAAGAAGCTGGTAGAAACTCTGGATGCCTACATCCCTGAGCCAGTTCGTGCCATCGACCAGCCGTTCCTGATGCCGATCGAAGACGTATTCTCGATCTCGGGTCGTGGTACCGTTGTTACCGGTCGTATCGAGCGTGGTATCGTCCGCGTTCAGGATCCGCTGGAAATCGTTGGTCTGCGTGACACCACCACCACCACCTGCACCGGTGTTGAGATGTTCCGCAAGCTGCTGGACGAAGGTCGTGCTGGCGAGAACTGCGGCGTTCTGCTGCGTGGTACCAAGCGTGACGACGTTGAGCGTGGCCAGGTTCTGGTCAAGCCAGGTTCGGTCAAGCCGCACACCAAGTTCACCGCAGAAGTCTACGTCCTGTCGAAGGAAGAAGGCGGCCGTCACACTCCGTTCTTCAAAGGCTACCGTCCACAGTTCTACTTCCGTACCACTGACGTGACCGGTAACTGCGAACTGCCGGAAGGCGTTGAAATGGTAATGCCAGGTGACAACATTCAGATGACTGTTACCCTGATCAAGACCATCGCAATGGAAGACGGTCTGCGCTTCGCTATCCGTGAAGGCGGTCGTACCGTCGGCGCCGGCGTTGTGGCCAAAATCATCGAGTAATCACTCGACCGATTGAAAAAACCCCCGCTCAGCGGGGGTTTTTTTTATTGGGTTGACACTAATTGGGGGCGTCTATAGAATCACGCCTCCTTTTAGCGGGCGTAGTGCGTCCGTTGGGAACAGCCTGGAGTCTGAAATCCAATGCAAAATCAGCAAATCCGTATCAGGTTGAAGGCTTTCGACCATCGCCTGATCGACCAATCCACCCAGGAAATCGTGGAAACCGCGAAACGTACTGGTGCACAAGTGCGTGGTCCAATTCCACTGCCTACCCGCAAAGAGCGTTTCACCGTTCTGGTCTCCCCGCACGTCAACAAAGACGCGCGTGACCAGTACGAGATTCGCACTCATAAGCGTGTTCTGGACATCGTCCAGCCAACGGATAAAACCGTTGACGCGCTGATGAAGCTTGATCTGGCGGCAGGTGTGGAAGTACAGATCAGCCTCGGCTAAGACTTCGGTCTAGTCGTGTAACGCTCTGAAATGGGCGGCCATAGCGGGTGAAAGCCCCGTACACTCATGAGGTTTACAACATGACTATTGGTGTAATCGGTCGCAAGTGCGGTATGACCCGCATTTTCACCGAAGAAGGTGTCTCCATTCCGGTCACGGTCATTGAGATCGAGCCGAATCGCGTCACCCAGTTCAAAACTGAAGAAACCGATGGCTACCGTGCAGTGCAAGTCACTGTCGGCGAGCGTCGTGCTTCGCGTGTGACTGCCGCTCAGGCAGGCCACTTCGCCAAGGCCAACGTTGCCGCTGGTCGCGGTGTTTGGGAGTTCCGTCTTGAAGAAGGCGATTTCCAGGCTGGCGATCTGATCAAAGCTGAACTCTTCACTGCAGGCCAGCTGGTAGACGTTACTGGTCAGTCCAAAGGTAAAGGCTTCGCCGGTACCATCAAGCGCTGGAACTTCCGTGGTCAGGACAACACCCACGGTAACTCCGTGTCGCACCGTGTTCCTGGTTCCATCGGCCAGTGCCAGACTCCTGGTCGTGTGTTCAAGGGCAAGAAAATGTCCGGTCACATGGGCGCCGAGCGCGTGACTGTTCAGTCCCTGGAAGTAGTTCGCGTAGACGCTGAACGCAACCTGCTGCTGATCAAGGGTGCCGTACCTGGCGCTACTGGCGGCGACGTGGTTGTACGTCCAGCTGTCAAGGCTCGCGGTTAAGGGGAAACTGACATGCAACTTAATGTAAATGACGCTCAGGCGATCGAAGTTTCCGAACTGACTTTCGGTGGCGAATTCAACGAGACGCTGGTTCACCAAGCAGTCGTGGCCTACATGGCCGGCGGCCGTCAGGGCACCAAGCAGCAGAAGACCCGTTCCGACGTGGCTGGTGGCGGTAAGCGCCCATGGCGTCAGAAGGGTACTGGCCGTGCTCGTGCTGGTACCACTCGTGGTCCGATCTGGCGTGGCGGTGGTGTAACCTTCGCAGCTCGCCCTCAAGATCACTCGCAAAAGCTCAACAAGAAGATGTATCGCGCAGCTCTGCGCTCCATCCTCGCTGAGCTGGTGCGTAGCGACCGTCTGGTCGTGGTTCAGGACTTCGCTGTTGAAGCACCGAAAACCAAAGATCTGCTGAACAAGCTGAACGGCATGGGTCTGAGCGATGTACTGATCGTTTCCGACGCTGTTGATCAGAACCTGTACCTGGCTGCTCGTAACCTGCCGCACGTCGACGTACGTGACGTACAAGGTTCCGACCCGGTCAGTCTGATCGCATACGAGAAAGTGTTGATCACTGTCTCGGCCGTGAAGAAATTCGAGGAGCTGCTGGGATGAACCAGGAACGCGTATTCAAAGTCCTCCTTGGCCCGCACGTTTCCGAGAAGGCTACCGTTCTGGCTGAGAAAAAAGGCCAGTTCGTATTCAAGGTTGCTACTGATGCAACCAAGCTGGAAATCAAGAAAGCTGTCGAAGGCCTGTTCAACGTAAAAGTTGAAAACGTGTCGACTGTTAACGTTCTGGGTAAAACCAAGCGTACCGCACGTGGTCTGGGCAAGCGTAATGACTGGAAGAAGGCGATCGTCTCCCTTCAGCCAGGCCAAGATCTCGATTTCAGCAGCAGTGCTGAGTAAGGAAGGGGTGCATCATGGCAATCGTTAAATGCAAACCGACTTCCCCTGGCCGCCGTTTCGTGGTCAAGGTGGTCAACAAGGAGCTGCACAAAGGCGCTCCTCACGCACCGCTGATCGAGAAAAAATCGAAGTCTGGTGGTCGTAACAACAATGGCCGCATTACCACTCGTCACGTTGGTGGTGGTCACAAGCAGCATTACCGTCTGGTCGACTTCCGTCGCAACGACAAAGATGGCATTCCAGCCACTGTCGAGCGTATCGAATACGATCCAAACCGTACTGCTCACATCGCCCTGCTGTGCTACGCAGACGGTGAGCGTCGCTACATCATCGCGCCTAAAGGCGTGAGCGCTGGCGACCAGCTGATCGCAGGTGCCCTGGCCCCAATCAAGGCCGGTAACTCCCTGCAGCTGCGCAACATTCCAGTAGGTAGCACCATTCACGGCATCGAACTGAAGCCGGGTAAAGGTGCTCAGATCGCTCGTTCCGCTGGTGCTTCGGCTCAGCTGATCGCTCGCGAAGGTGTCTACGTGACCCTGCGTCTGCGCTCTGGTGAAATGCGTAAAGTCCTGGCTGAGTGCCGTGCGACCCTGGGCGAAGTCTCGAACTCCGAGCACAGCCTGCGTTCGCTGGGTAAAGCTGGTGCCAAACGCTGGCGCGGCGTTCGCCCAACCGTTCGTGGTGTTGCCATGAACCCGGTTGACCACCCACACGGTGGTGGTGAAGGTCGTACCTCCGGTGGTCGTCATCCGGTATCGCCATGGGGCTTCCCAACCAAGGGTGCTAAAACCCGTGGTAATAAGCGTACCGACAACATGATCGTCCGTCGTCGCAAGTAACTAGAGGGATACGACAGTGCCACGTTCTCTGAAAAAAGGTCCTTTTATCGATCTTCACCTGTTGAAGAAGGTCGAAGTGGCGGTGGAGAAGAACGATCGCAAGCCAGTTAAAACCTGGTCGCGCCGTTCGATGATCCTGCCACAAATGGTCGGTCTGACCATCGCGGTTCACAACGGTCGCCAGCATGTTCCAGTTCTCGTGAACGAAGACATGGTCGGCCACAAACTGGGCGAGTTCGCCGGTACCCGCACCTATCGCGGGCACGTGGCTGACAAGAAAGCCAAGCGTTAAGGGGTAAGGAAATGGAAGTAGCCGCTAAGTTGTCGGGCGCTCGCATCTCCGCCCAGAAAGCCCGCTTGGTCGCCGACCAGATCCGCGGGAAGAAGGTGGGCGAAGCGCTCAACCTGTTGGCCTTCAGCAGCAAAAAAGCCGCTGAAATCATGAAGAAAGTCCTCGAGTCGGCCGTAGCCAACGCCGAACACAACGAAGGCGCAGACGTTGATGACCTGAAGGTCTCCACCGTCTTCGTCAACGAAGGGCGTTCGCTGAAGCGCATCATGCCACGTGCCAAAGGCCGTGCTGATCGCATCGTCAAGCGGTCTTGCCATATCACTGTCAAGGTTGCGGACAAGTAACGGAGTCGATCAGATGGGTCAGAAAGTACATCCCACTGGCATTCGCCTGGGAATCGTCAAGGAGCACACCTCCGTCTGGTACGCAGACGGTGCTACTTACGCAGATTACCTGTTGAAGGATCTGAAAACGCGTGAGTACCTCCAAGACAAACTAAAAAGCGCGTCCGTAAGCCGTATCGATATTCATCGTCCGGCTCAAACTGCACGCATCACCATCCACACCGCTCGTCCCGGTATCGTTATCGGTAAGAAAGGTGAAGATGTCGAGAAGCTGCGTCAGGACCTGACCAAGCAGATGGGTGTGCCTGTGCACATCAACATCGAAGAGATCCGCAAGCCGGAACTCGACGCTATGCTGGTTGCGCAGAGCGTAGCTCAGCAGCTGGAACGCCGTGTAATGTTCCGTCGTGCCATGAAGCGCGCGGTACAGAACGCCATGCGTATTGGTGCCAAGGGCATCAAGATCCAGGTGAGCGGTCGTCTCGGCGGTGCTGAGATTGCTCGTACCGAGTGGTATCGCGAAGGTCGTGTGCCTCTGCACACCCTGCGTGCCGATATCGACTACAACACCTACGAAGCTCACACCACTTACGGTGTGATCGGTGTGAAGGTTTGGATCTTCAAAGGCGAAGTTATTGGTGGTCGCCAAGAAGAACTGAAACCACAAGCACCAGCGCCTCGTAAAAAAGCTGCTAAGTAAGGGGTACGCCAAATGTTGCAACCAAAGCGTACAAAATTCCGCAAGCAGATGACTGGCCACAACCGTGGTCTGGCACTGCGCGGTAGCAAAGTCAGCTTCGGCGAATTCGCCCTGAAAGCTGTTGCTCGCGGTCGCCTCACCGCTCGCCAGATCGAGTCCGCACGTCGTGCGCTGACCCGTCACGTTAAGCGTGGCGGTAAGATCTGGATCCGTGTGTTCCCGGACAAGCCGATCTCCAAAAAACCTCTTGAGGTTCGTATGGGTAAAGGTAAGGGCTCCGTGGAATACTGGGTTGCCCAGATTCAGCCAGGCAAAGTCCTGTACGAGATCGAGGGTGTTTCTGAAGAGCTGGCGCGCGAAGCTTTCGCCCTGGCTGCTGCAAAGCTGCCTCTCGCCACCTCCTTTGTTAAGCGGACGGTGATGTGATGAAAGCGAATGAACTTCGTGAAAAATCGGCACAGCAACTGAACGAGCAACTGCTCGGCTTGCTGCGCGACCAGTTCAATCTGCGTATGCAGAAAGCAACTGGCCAGTTGGGGCAGTCGCACCTGCTCTCGCAAGTTAAGCGTGACATCGCTCGCGTGAAAACTGTGCTCAACCAGCAGGCAGGTAAGTGATCATGGCTGAAGCTGAAAAAACCGTCCGTACGCTGACTGGCCGTGTCGTCAGCGACAAAATGGACAAGACCATCACCGTTCTGATCGAGCGTCGCGTAAAGCACCCGATCTACGGTAAATACGTTAAGCGTTCGACTAAGCTGCACGCGCACGACGAAGCCAACCAGTGCAAGATCGGCGACAAGGTTTCCATCCGTGAAACCCGTCCGCTGGCCAAGACCAAGTCCTGGGCACTGGTTGAAGTCCTCGAACGCGCTGTTGAAGTCTAAGGGCTAAGGGTCGGAGAAATTTTATGATTCAGACTCAATCCATGCTCGATGTGGCCGATAACAGCGGCGCTCGTCGCGTCATGTGCATCAAGGTACTCGGCGGTTCGCACCGCCGTTACGCCGGTATCGGTGACATCATCAAAGTAACCGTCAAGGAAGCAATTCCGCGCGGTAAGGTCAAAAAAGGCCAAGTGATGACCGCTGTCGTCGTACGTACCCGTCACGGTGTTCGTCGCGCTGACGGTTCCATCATTCGTTTCGACGGCAACGCTGCTGTTCTGCTGAACAACAAGCAAGAGCCGATCGGCACTCGCATCTTCGGGCCAGTGACCCGTGAACTTCGTACTGAGAAGTTCATGAAGATCGTCTCGCTCGCCCCTGAAGTGCTGTAAGGAGATCCGACATGCAAAAGATTCGTCGTGACGACGAGATCATCGTGATCGCCGGCAAAGACAAAGGTAAGCGCGGTAAGGTGCTGAAGGTTCTGGCTGATGACCGTCTGGTTATCGGTGGCGTGAACCTGGTCAAGCGTCATACCAAGCCTAACCCGATGGCGGGCGTACAGGGCGGTATCGTCGAGAAAGAAGCGCCTCTGCACGCTTCCAACGTTGCCATCTTCAACGGTGAAACCAACAAGGCTGACCGCGTTGGTTTCAAAGTAGAAGACGGTAAAAAAATTCGTGTCTTCAAGTCGACCCAAAAAGCGGTTGATGCTTGAACACTGCTAGGTAGAAGACCATGGCACGACTGAAAGAGATTTACCGGAACGAAATCGCTCCTAAGCTTAAGGAAGAACTTAAGCTGTCGAACGTGATGGAAGTTCCGCGCGTTACCAAGATCACCCTGAACATGGGTCTGGGCGAAGCGATCGGCGACAAGAAAGTCATCGAGCACGCTGTTGCCGACCTGGAAAAGATCACCGGTCAAAAGCCGGTCGTGACTTTCGCTCGCAAATCCATCGCTGGCTTCAAAGTCCGCGAAGGCTGGCCGATCGGCGTCAAGGTGACCCTGCGTAGCGACAAGATGTACGAATTCCTGGACCGCCTGCTGGCGATCTCCCTGCCTCGGGTTCGCGACTTCCGCGGCCTGAATGCCAAGTCCTTCGATGGTCGTGGCAACTACAGCATGGGCGTGAAAGAGCAGATCATCTTCCCGGAAATCGACTACGACAAGATCGATGCTCTGCGCGGTTTGGACATCACCCTGACCACCACTGCTCGTTCGGACGACGAAGGCCGCGCTCTGCTGCGTGCTTTCAAGTTCCCGTTCCGCAACTGATTGGAGTAGGAAAATGGCCAAGAAGAGCATGAAAAACCGCGAGCTGAAGCGTCAGCTCACGGTAGCAAAGTTCGCTAAGAAGCGTGCTGAGCTGAAAGCGACCATCGTCAACCTGAACGCCTCTCCAGAAGAGCGTTTCGCTGCCGTTGTCGCTCTGCAGAAGCAGCCACGCGACGCTAGTGCCTCGCGCCTGCGCAACCGTTGCCGCCTGACCGGTCGTCCTCACGGTGTATACCGTAAGTTCGGCCTGGGCCGTAACATGCTGCGTCAAGCTGCAATGCGCGGTGACGTACCAGGTCTGGTCAAGGCCTCCTGGTAATCGCTGCAGGCAAGGCACGGGTGGAAGGGGAGCAATCTTCCGACCGCCGGTGACCTTGCCAACAAACAAGCCCCTATATGGGGCTTGTTTCGTTTCTGCCTTGTGTCTAGAATGACCGGCTCACCTGAGCCTGGGTTTTTGCCCAAACCGTTCGGGTGGTTGTCATAGCCGCAAGGCTAATAATTCTTGTATCAGGAGCATCTAGCCCATGAGTATGCAGGACCCGTTAGCGGACATGCTAACTCGCATCCGTAATGCCCAGATGGCTGAAAAGTCCGTCGTAAGCATGCCTTCCTCTACCCTGAAGGTCGCGGTTGCCAAAGTTCTGAAGGACGAAGGTTACATCGCTGGCTACCAGGTAACTGGTGAGGCCAAGCCTTCCCTGTCGATCGAACTGAAGTACTTCGAAGGCCGTCCGGTCATCGAGGAACTGAAGCGCTCCAGCCGTCCAGGCCTGCGCCAGTACAAGGCCGTCACCGATCTGCCGAAAGTACGTGGCGGTCTGGGCGTGTCTATCGTCTCCACCAACAAAGGTGTGATGACTGATCGCGCTGCGCGCGCTGCCGGTGTCGGCGGCGAAGTTCTGTGCACAGTGTTCTAAGGGGGGATAGACATGTCTCGCGTCGCTAAGAACCCCGTTAAGCTGCCATCCGGTGTCGAAGTCAAATTCGCCGGTCAGCAGCTTTCGGTGAAGGGTGCCAAAGGTACTCTCGAACTGAACGTTCACTCGTCTGTTGAAGTTACCGAAGAGTCTGGTGAGCTGCGTTTCGTCGCTCGCAATGGTGACCAGCAAGCTCGTGCCATGGCCGGTACCACCCGCGCTCTGGTCAACAACATGGTCCAAGGCGTAAGCCAAGGCTTCGAGCGCAAGCTCCAGCTGGTCGGTGTTGGTTACAAGGCACAGGCTAAAGGCACCGTCCTGAACCTGGCCCTGGGCTTCTCTCACCCAGTGGACTACGAACTGCCAGCCGGTATCACCGCTGAAACACCTAGCCAGACCGACATCCTGATCAAGGGTATCGACAAGCAGCTGGTAGGTCAGGTGGCCGCTGAAATCCGCGACTTCCGTCCGCCAGAGCCTTACAAAGGTAAAGGTGTGCGTTACGCGGACGAAGTAGTCCGTCGTAAAGAAGCCAAGAAGAAGTAGGGCCTAGTAAATGACCGACAAAAAAGTTATTCGACTGCGTCGCGCTCGCAAAGCACGTCTCAAGATGCACGAACTCGAAGTCGTGCGCCTGTGCGTGTTCCGCTCCTCGCAGCACATCTACGCCCAGGTCATTTCGGCCGACGGCAGCAAGGTTCTGGCAAGCGCCTCGACCTTGGACAAAGACCTGCGTGATGGCGCCACTGGCAACATCGACGCGGCCACTAAGGTTGGCAAGCTGGTAGCTGAGCGTGCGAAAGCCGCCGGTGTATCTCAAGTTGCCTTTGACCGTTCCGGCTTCAAGTACCATGGCCGCGTCAAAGCGCTGGCTGATGCTGCTCGTGAAGGCGGGCTGGAGTTCTAAGTTATGGCAAATAACGATCAAAAGCGCGACGAAGGCTACATCGAGAAGCTGGTTCAAGTTAACCGCGTTGCCAAAACCGTAAAAGGCGGCCGTATCTTCACCTTCACCGCGCTGACCGTGGTTGGTGATGGTAAAGGTCGTGTTGGCTTCGGCCGTGGCAAGTCGCGCGAAGTACCAGCCGCGATCCAGAAAGCCATGGAAGCTGCTCGCCGCAACATGATCCAGGTTGACCTGAAGGGCACCACCCTGCAGTACGCCACCAAGGCTGCCCACGGCGCCTCGAAGGTTTACATGCAGCCTGCCTCGGAAGGTACCGGTATCATCGCCGGTGGCGCAATGCGTGCTGTCCTGGAAGTTGCTGGTGTTCAGAACGTTCTGGCCAAGTGCTACGGTTCGACCAACCCAGTGAACGTGGTTTACGCCACCTTCAAGGGTCTGAAAGCCATGCAATCTCCTGAATCCATTGCCGCCAAGCGTGGCAAGAGCGTCGAGGAGATCTTCTGATCATGGCAACCGTAAAAGTAACGCTGATCAAGAGCGTCTCGGGCCGTCTGCCTAACCACAAGCTGTGTGTTAAAGGCCTGGGTCTGCGTCGCATCGGTCACACTGTAGAAGTCCAGGATACTCCCGAGAACCGCGGGATGATCAACAAGGCTTACTACATGCTGAAGGTCGAGGGCTAATCGATGAAACTCAATGATCTGAGTCCAGCGCCGGGTTCCCGTCGCGAGAAGCATCGTCCAGGTCGTGGTATCGGTAGCGGTCTGGGTAAGACCGGCGGCCGTGGCCACAAAGGTCAGACTTCCCGTTCGGGTGGTTCGATCGCTCCTGGCTTCGAAGGCGGTCAACAGCCGCTGCACCGTCGCCTGCCGAAGTTCGGCTTCGTTTCCCTGAAAGCCATGGACCGCGCTGAAGTGCGTCTGTCCGAGCTGGCCAAAGTGGAAGGCGACGTGATCTCCGTGCAATCCCTGAAGGATGCCAACGTGATCAACCAGCACATTCAGCGTGTGAAAATCATGCTGTCTGGCGAAGTTACTCGCGCAGTCACCATCAAGGGTATCGCAGCCACCAAGGGTGCGCGTGCGGCTATCGAAGCAGCTGGCGGCAAATTCGAGGAATAAATGGCTAAGCAAGGTGCTCTCTCTTCGCTCGGTAAGGGCGGGATGTCGGAACTCTGGGCTCGTCTGCGCTTTCTGTTCATGGCGATCATCGTCTATCGGATAGGTGCGCATATCCCGGTTCCCGGCATCAATCCGGACCGTCTGGCGGATCTGTTTCGGCAGAATGAGGGGACCATTCTTAGCTTGTTCAACATGTTTTCCGGTGGCGCGCTCGAGCGCATGAGCATCTTTGCACTGGGGATCATGCCGTACATTTCGGCATCGATCATCATGCAGTTGATGACGGCGGTCAGCCCGCAACTGGAGCAGTTGAAGAAGGAAGGTGAAGCTGGCCGTCGCAAGATCAGCCAGTACACCCGCTACGGCACCGTTATCCTGGCACTGGTCCAAGCCATTGGCATGTCCATTGGCCTGGCCAACCAGGGCGTGGCGTTTTCTGTAGGCCTGGGCTTCCATGTCGTCGCTGTTTCCACTTTCGTGGCAGGCGCGATGTTCATGATGTGGCTGGGCGAGCAGATCACCGAGCGCGGTGTGGGCAACGGTATCTCGATGTTGATTTTCGCGGGTATCGTTGCCGGTCTTCCGAGAGCAATCGGGCAGTCTTTCGAGTCTGCACGCACAGGCGATATCAACATTTTCGCCCTGGTCGCCATCGGTCTGCTGGCAGTAGCGATTATCGGTTTTGTGGTGTTCATTGAGCGTGGTCAGCGTCGTATCGCCGTTCATTACGCCAAGCGTCAGCAGGGCCGTAAGGTCTTCGCTGCGCAGACTAGCCACTTGCCGCTGAAAGTGAACATGGCGGGGGTTATCCCGGCTATTTTCGCGAGCAGCATTCTGCTGTTCCCGGCTTCGCTGGGTGCCTGGTTTGGTCAGTCCGAAGGTATGGGCTGGCTGCAGGACATCTCGCAGTCGATCGCTCCTGGTCAGCCGTTGAACATTCTGCTGTTTAGTGCAGGGATCATTTTCTTCTGCTTCTTCTACACAGCGTTGATGTTCAACCCGAAAGACGTAGCGGAAAACCTGAAGAAGTCCGGTGCCTTTATTCCGGGTATCCGTCCTGGTGAGCAGTCGGCACGCTACATTGATGGCGTTCTGACCCGTTTGACCATGTTCGGTGCTCTTTACATGATGGCCGTCTGCCTTCTGCCCCAGTTCCTGGTGGTGGCAGCAAATGTGCCGTTCTACCTTGGCGGGACCTCGTTGCTGATTGTGGTAGTGGTTGTGATGGACTTCATGTCCCAAGTACAATCGCACCTCGTTTCGCACCAGTACGAATCCCTGATGAAGAAAGCCAACCTGAAAGGCTACGGTGGCAGCGGTTTGCTGCGCTGATACGCCCCTAAGGTTCGAGGAGTCGGTAATGAAAGTTCGTGCATCGGTGAAAAAGCTGTGCCGTAACTGCAAGATCATCCGTCGCGAAGGCGTCGTACGAGTGATCTGCAGCGCGGAACCGCGTCACAAACAGCGCCAAGGCTGAGTGTGATCTGCGCTTCAAACCCAGCAGCTAGTGTGCTGCTGGGTTGATTATTCGTTTCTACAGCGATATTATCTCGCGCCCTATTTCTTGGCTTCCGGGGCGTAGGTAGCTGTCAATTGGAGTCCCACTGAATGGCCCGTATTGCAGGCGTCAACATTCCAGATAACAAGCATACTGTTATCTCGCTGACCTACATCTATGGTGTCGGTCGCACAACTGCACAGAAGATTTGTGCAGACGCTGGTGTAAACCCAGCCGCTAAGATCAAGGATCTGAGCGACGAGCAAATCGAAACCCTGCGTGGCGAAGTCGCGAAGTTCACCACCGAAGGTGACCTGCGTCGTGACATCAACATGAAGATCAAGCGCTTGATGGACCTGGGTTGCTACCGCGGCCTGCGTCATCGTAAAGGTCTGCCGGTTCGCGGTCAGCGCACCAAGACCAACGCACGCACCCGTAAGGGCCCGCGTAAGCCGATCCGCAAGTAATCGCCCAGGAATATAGACATGGCAAAACCTGCTGCTCGTCCTCGTAAGAAAGTCAAAAAGACAGTGGTTGATGGCATCGCCCACATCCATGCCTCTTTCAACAACACCATCGTGACCATCACCGACCGTCAGGGCAATGCTTTGTCCTGGGCGACCTCCGGTGGTTCGGGTTTCCGTGGTTCGCGCAAATCCACCCCGTTCGCAGCTCAGATCGCTGCTGAGCGTGCTGGTCAAGCTGCGCTGGAATACGGTCTGAAGAACCTCGACGTTAACGTCAAGGGTCCAGGTCCAGGTCGTGAGTCCGCCGTTCGTGCATTGAACAGCTGCGGCTACAAGATCGCCAGCATCACCGACGTGACGCCAATCCCGCACAACGGGTGCCGTCCGCCGAAGAAGCGTCGCGTGTAATCAGGAGACAGAAGAATGGCACGTTACATTGGTCCAAAATGCAAACTGTCTCGTCGTGAAGGCACTGATCTGTTCCTGAAGAGCGGCGTTCGCGCTCTGGAATCGAAGTGCAATATCGAAGCAGCCCCAGGTATCCACGGCCAGCGCCGTGGCCGTCAGTCCGACTACGGCACCCAGCTGCGTGAGAAACAAAAAGTCCGTCGTATCTACGGTGTTCTGGAGCGTCAGTTCCGCGGTTACTACCAAGCTGCTGCCTCGAAAAAAGGCGCAACCGGTGAGAACCTGCTGCAACTGCTCGAGTGCCGTCTGGATAACGTCGTTTACCGTATGGGCTTCGGCTCGACTCGTTCCGAGTCCCGTCAGCTGGTTTCGCACAAAGCGATCAGCGTCAACGGTAAGACTGTAAACATTCCATCCTACCAAGTTCGTCCGGGTGACGTGGTCGCAGTCCGCGAGAAATCGCTGGGCCAGTTGCGCATTGTTCAAGCCCTTGAACTGTGCGCCCAGCGTGGCCGCGTTGAGTGGGTTGACGTGGATGCTGCTAAAAAGTCGGGCGTTTTCAAGAACGTTCCTGCTCGCAGCGACCTGTCTGCCGACATCAACGAAAACCTGATTGTCGAGCTCTACTCCAAGTAAGGGCTAGAAAATAGGTGCATCCATGCAGATTTCGGTAAATGAGTTCCTGACTCCCCGCCACATTGATGTGCAGGTAGTCAGTCCGACCCGCGCCAAAATTACGCTCGAGCCTCTCGAGCGTGGTTTCGGCCATACCCTGGGCAACGCGCTGCGCCGCATCCTGTTGTCCTCCATGCCTGGCTGTGCAGTAGTCGAGGCCGAGATCGATGGCGTACTCCATGAGTACTCCGCGATCGAAGGTGTTCAGGAAGACGTAATTGAAATCCTGTTGAACCTGAAAGGTCTCGCTATCAAACTGCATGGTCGTGACGAAGTTACGCTGACCTTGTCGAAAAAGGGTTCGGGGGTGGTTACCGCTGCCGATATTCAGCTGGATCACGATGTCGAGATCGTCAACCCCGATCACGTAATCGCGAACCTGGCGTCGAACGGCGCTCTGAACATGAAGCTCACTGTAGCTCGTGGTCGTGGTTACGAGCCGGCCGACTCCCGTCAAACCGACGAAGACGAAAGCCGTAGCATTGGCCGTCTGCAGTTGGACGCCTCCTTCAGCCCGGTGCGTCGTATCGCCTATGTGGTCGAGAACGCCCGTGTTGAACAGCGTACCAACCTGGACAAACTGGTCATTGATCTGGAAACCAACGGCACCCTGGATCCTGAAGAGGCTATCCGCCGCGCTGCGACCATTCTGCAACAGCAGTTGGCCGCGTTCGTCGACCTCAAAGGTGACAGCGAGCCTGTCGTAGTCGAGCAGGAAGACGAGATCGATCCGATCCTGCTGCGTCCGGTTGACGACCTGGAACTGACTGTACGTTCGGCCAACTGCCTCAAGGCGGAGAACATCTACTACATCGGCGACCTGATTCAGCGTACCGAAGTAGAGCTGTTGAAGACTCCTAACCTGGGTAAGAAGTCCCTGACTGAAATCAAGGACGTTCTGGCCTCTCGTGGTCTGTCTCTCGGCATGCGCCTCGACAACTGGCCGCCTGCAAGTCTTAAGAAAGACGACAAGGCGACCGCCTGATCGTCGTAATCACCGAACGTAGTGTTTGGTAAGGAATGAATCATGCGTCATCGTAAAAGTGGACGTCACCTGAGCCGTACCAGCTCTCACCGCAAGGCTATGTTCCAGAACATGGCAGTGTCGCTGATCGAGCACGAGCTGATCAAAACCACCCTGCCGAAAGCCAAGGAACTGCGCCGCGTTGCCGAGCCGCTGATCACCCTGGCCAAGGAAGACAGCGTTGCTAACCGTCGTCTGGCCTTCGACCGTACCCGTTCGAAGTCCGCTGTTGGCAAACTGTTCAACGACCTGGGCAAGCGTTACGCCACCCGTCAGGGCGGCTACCTGCGCATCCTGAAGTGCGGTTTCCGCGCTGGCGACAACGCGCCTATGGCGTACGTCGAGCTGGTTGATCGTCCGGTCGGCGGTGCTGTAGAAGCTGCTGAGTAAGACGTTCTGTCTGCTACAGAAAACCGGGCCTAGTGCCCGGTTTTTTGTTTGTACATCTATTGTTTATCTCTATTGATGTAAGTCATGTAATGAATTTGTCCCTGTAATCTTGCTCGTCAATACTCTCTCTACAGCCGATTAGCCGGCCCTTGAAGACCGAAAAGGAGAGCCCATGAGCAAGATTCTCACCACCGCTAGCGGTGCACCTGTAGCCGACAACCAGAACTCCCGCTCCGCCGGCCCGCGCGGTCCGCTGCTGCTCGACGACTTCCACCTGATCGAGAAGCTCGCCCATTTCAACCGCGAGAACATTCCTGAGCGCCGCGTCCATGCCAAAGGCTCGGGCGCCTACGGTACCTTTACCGTTACTCACGATATCACCGGCTATACCAGCGCCAAGCTGTTCGAAGAGGTCGGTAAACAAACCGAGACTTTCTTACGCTTCTCCACCGTTGGTGGCGAGCGCGGCTCTGCAGATACCGAGCGTGACCCGCGTGGTTTCGCGGTGAAGTTCTACACCGAAGAAGGCAACTGGGACATCGTCGGTAACAACACGCCAGTGTTCTTCATTCGTGACCCGCTGAAGTTCCCGGACTTTATCCACACCCAGAAGCGCCACCCGCAGTCCAACCTGAAGAATGCTCAGATGATGTGGGACTTCTGGTCGCACTCTCCCGAAGCGTTGCATCAGGTCACCATCCTGTTTTCCGACCGTGGCATTCCGGACGGCTACCGTCACATGCATGGCTTTGGCAGCCACACCTACAGCCTGATCAATGCAAAGGGTGAGCGCACTTGGGTCAAGTGGCACTTCAAGACCCAACAAGGCATCAAGAACCTCACCCCGGCAGATGCTGCACGCCTGGCAGGGACCGATCCGGATTACGCTCAGCGCGACCTCTTCGAGGCCATCGAGCGTGGCGACTACCCGCGCTGGACTGTCTGCATTCAGGTGATGAGCGAAGCCGAGGCTGCCAGCCGCGACGAGAACCCATTCGACGTGACCAAGACCTGGTCGCAGAAGGATTATCCACTCATCGAGGTGGGTGTGCTGGAGCTCAACCGTAACCCGCTCAACTATTTTGCGGAGGTCGAGCAGGCCGCGTTCGGGCCGAGCAATATGGTGCCCGGCGTCGGTCTTTCGCCGGACCGCATGCTGCAAGGCCGCGTATTCGCCTACGCCGACGCGCACCGCTATCGCGTGGGGACCAACCACCAGCAATTGCCAGTCAACGCGCCACGCTGCCCGGTGAACAGCTACCAGCGTGACGGCTCGATGGCCACCGGCAGTTACGGTAGTGCACCGAACTACGAGCCAAACAGCTACAGCGATGCCCCGAAACAGTCGCCACGTCATGCTGAGCCAGCATTGGCCATGAATGGTTCGGCTGATCGCTACGATCACCGCGAGGACACCGACTACTTCAGCCATGCCGGCGCTTTGTTCCGTTTGATGAACGATGAGCAGAAGGCCCTGCTGATCAGCAACATCGCCGGTACCATGGCGGGCGTCAGCGAAGATGTCATTCAGCGTCAGCTACAGTACTTCTTCAAGGCGGATCCGGCTTACGGCGAAGGGATTGCAAAGGCTTTGGGCATCAATCTCGCCTAAGTCGAAGTGATAAGAAGAACCGCCCTCATTTGGGCGGTTTTTCAATGAATATCACTACTGTTTAACCGATTTTTTGCGTCTGATTGCGCGTTTTTCAGTGACCATAGACAAAAGCTGGTTCACACTATGTGGCATAGACGTTTTCACATGGAGAATCAGGGCGATGCAAGGCCACCCGGACGTAATCAACTATCTCGTCACGCTGCTGAAGGGCGAACTGGCGGCACGCGACCAGTACTTCATTCATTCGCGCATGTACGAAGACTGGGGCCTGTCCAAGCTCTACGAGCGCATCAACCACGAGATGGAGGAAGAGACGCAACACGCCGATGCCCTGATGCGTCGTATCCTCATGCTCGAAGGGACCCCTGACATGCGTGCGGATGACCTGGAGGTCGGTAGCACCGTGCCGGAAATGATCGAGGCAGACCTCAAGCTCGAATACAAGGTGCGCGGTGCGCTTTGCAAAGGCATCGAGCTGTGCGAATTGCACAAGGACTACGTCAGTCGTGACATCCTGCGTGCGCAGCTGGCCGACACCGAAGAAGATCACACCTACTGGCTTGAGAAGCAGCAGGGCCTGATCAAGGCCATCGGGCTGGAAAACTACCTGCAGTCGCAGATGTAAGTTATCCACAGACTCAAGTAAAAGCCCCTGGCACCATCGGTACCAGGGGCTTTTTCATTGCGCTGGCAATACTCAGGCCCTATCCCGCTCCAGCAATGGTTTCAGGTAATGGCCGGTATATGACTGCTTCATCTCGCTCAGCTCTTCTGGCGTACCGCAGGCAATGATCTGCCCACCCTTGGAGCCACCCTCAGGCCCCAGGTCAACCAGCCAGTCGGCGGTCTTGATCACATCCAGGTTATGCTCGATCACCACCACGGTATTGCCGTGGTCGCGCAGGCGATGCAACACGTCCAGCAGTTGCTGGATATCGGCAAAGTGCAGGCCGGTGGTAGGTTCGTCGAGGATGTACAAGGTCTTGCCGGTATCGCGCTTGGACAGTTCGCGCGACAGCTTTACCCGCTGCGCCTCACCGCCGGACAACGTGGTCGCTGATTGCCCCAGTTTGATGTACGACAGGCCCACATCCATCAACGTTTGCAGCTTGCGCGCCAGCGCCGGCACCGCATCGAAGAACTCGCGGGCATCCTCGATGGTCATTTCCAGCACCTCGTGGATGTTCTTGCCTTTGTACTTGATCTCCAGGGTTTCGCGGTTGTAGCGCTTGCTCTTGCACACGTCACACGGCACGTAGATGTCCGGCAGGAAGTGCATTTCCACCTTGATCAGGCCATCGCCCTGGCAGGCCTCGCAACGGCCACCCTTGACGTTGAACGAGAAACGCCCCGGGCCATAACCACGCGAGCGTGACTCCGGGACACCGGAGAACAGCTCGCGGATCGGCGTGAAGATGCCGGTGTAGGTGGCCGGGTTGGAGCGCGGCGTGCGGCCGATCGGGCTCTGGTCGATATCCACCACCTTGTCCAGGTGCTGCAGGCCGTCCATGCTGCTGTGCGGTGCGGCTTCCAGGCTGCTTGCGCCATTGAGGGCGGTGGCGGCCAAGGGGTACAGGGTGTTGTTGATCAGCGTCGATTTACCCGAGCCGGATACACCGGTCACGCAGGTCAGCAGGCCGATCGGTACTTCCAGGTCGACGTTCTGCAGGTTGTTGCCACGTGCGCCCTTGAGCTTGAGCTGCAGCTTCTTGTTGCGCGGCGTGCGCTTGGCCGGCACGACGATCTTCTTGCGCCCGGACAGGTACTTGCCAGTCAGCGAATCGGGATGGTCCATGACCTCCTGGGGCGAGCCCTCGGCGACAATCTGCCCACCGTGAACACCGGCGCCCGGGCCGATATCGACCACGTAGTCGGCCAGCCGAATGGCGTCCTCGTCGTGTTCCACCACGATCACCGTGTTGCCCAGGTCGCGCAAATGGTTGAGGGTGGCCAACAGGCGGTCGTTGTCGCGTTGATGAAGGCCGATGGACGGTTCATCGAGGATGTACATCACCCCCACCAGCCCAGCGCCGATCTGGCTGGCGAGGCGGATACGTTGCGCTTCGCCACCGGACAGGGTGTCGGCGCTACGATCCAGGGTCAGGTAGTCGAGACCGACATTGACCAGGAACTGAAGTCGTTCGCAGATTTCCTTGAGGATTTTTGCCGCGATTTCGCCACGCCGGCCAGTAAGGGTCAGTTGACCAAAGTAGTTGCTGGCTTCACCGATCGGCAAATTGGTTGCCGCCGGCAGGGTTTTCTCGCCCACCCACACATGGCGCGCCTCGCGGCGCAGGCGCGTACCCCGGCAATCCGGGCACGGTTGCGTGCCAAGGAATTTGGCCAGTTCTTCACGCACGGTGGCCGATTCGGTTTCGCGGTAGCGGCGCTCAAGGTTCGGCACAATGCCTTCGAACGGGTGCGATCGCTTGACGATGTCGCCTCGGTCGTTGAGGTACTTGAAATCGACACTCTGCTTGCCGCTGCCCTGCAGGATCACTTTCTGGTGTTCGGCTGACAGCTCGCCGAAAGGCTCCTCCAGGCTGAAGCCGTAGTGCGCAGCCAACGAACCGAGCATCTGGAAGTAGTACACGTTACGCCGGTCCCAGCCGCGGATCGCGCCTTCGGCCAAGGTCAGTTCGGTGTTGACCAGGCGTTTGGTGTCGAAGAACTGCTTGACCCCCAGGCCGTCGCAGGTCGGGCAGGCGCCAGCCGGGTTGTTGAAGGAAAACAGCTTCGGTTCCAGCTCGCTGATCGCGTGGCCGCACACCGGACAGGCGAAGCGCGCGGAGAAGATCGTCTCTTCGCCTTGTTCGTCGTCCATCGGTGCCACCAGGGCAATACCGTCGGCCAGCTTCAACGCGGTCTCGAACGATTCGGCCAGGCGCTGTTGCAGGTCGGCGCGGACTTTGAAGCGGTCCACCACCACATCGATGCTGTGCTTCTTCTGCTTGTCCAGCTTGGGCAACTCATCGAGTTCGTAGAGCTTGCCGTTGACCCTGGCCCGCACGAAACCCTGGGCGCGAAGCTCGTCAAACACCGCCAGGTGCTCGCCCTTGCGCTCGCGCACCACTGGCGCGAGCAGCATCAGCTTGCTGCCTTCCGGGCGCTCCAGCACCAGGTCGACCATCTGGCTGATCGTTTGCGCCTCCAGCGGAATATCGTGGTCCGGGCAGCGTGGAGTACCGACGCGGGCGTACAGCAGGCGCAGATAGTCGTAGATTTCGGTGATGGTGCCGACCGTGGAGCGCGGGTTGTGCGAGGTCGACTTCTGCTCGATCGAAATCGCCGGCGACAGGCCTTCGATGGTGTCGACGTCGGGCTTTTCCATCATCGACAGGAACTGCCGGGCGTAGGCCGACAGCGATTCCACATAGCGGCGCTGGCCTTCGGCGTACAAGGTATCGAACGCCAGGGACGACTTGCCGGAACCGGACAGGCCGGTGATCACGATCAACTTGTCCCGGGGCAGGGTCAGGTCGATGTTCTTCAGGTTGTGGGTACGTGCCCCACGAATCAGGATCTTGTCCACTGCGGCCTCGCTCGGCGGGCATAAACAAGGAAGTATACGGCGCCCTGCCAGTACGCGGCAAAGCGTCGCGTAGATGCCGTCAAGCTGTCGGACTGATAGAATCGCCGCCGGTTCACACGAGGTTAATCCATGCACGACACCCACAACGAGCGCATGAGTGGCGGCGAAACCCGCGCCGCTGGCGGCCTTGCCCTGGTCTTTGCCTTTCGTATGCTGGGCATGTTCATGGTCTTGCCGGTACTGGCCACCTACGGCATGGACCTGGCTGGCGCCACGCCTGCCCTGATCGGCCTGGCCATTGGTGCCTATGGCCTGACCCAGGCGGTATTGCAGATCCCGTTCGGGATGATTTCCGACCGCATCGGTCGCCGGCCGGTGATTTATCTGGGGCTGGTGATCTTCGCCCTGGGCAGTGTACTGGCGGCCCAGGCCGACTCTATCTGGGGCGTGATTGCCGGGCGCATCCTGCAGGGCGCGGGGGCAATTTCTGCTGCGGTCATGGCACTGCTGTCGGACCTCACCCGCGAACAACACCGGACCAAGGCCATGGCCATGATCGGCATGAGCATCGGCCTGTCGTTTGCTGTCGCCATGGTCGTCGGTCCGTTGCTGACAAGTGCCTTTGGTTTGTCAGGTTTGTTCCTGGTCACGGCTGGGCTTGCCCTGGTCGGCATGCTGTTGATCGCGTTTGTCGTGCCCAGCACCCACAGCATTTTGCAGCACCGCGAGTCGGGTGTGGCGCGCCAGGCCATCGGCCCGACCCTGCGCCATCCGGACCTTCTGCGCCTGGACGTCAGCATTTTCATCCTGCACGCCGTCCTCATGGCCAGCTTCGTTGCGCTGCCGCTGGCGTTCGTCGAGCGTGGCGGCCTGCCCAAGGAGCAGCATTGGTGGGTGTACCTGACCGCGCTGTTCATCTCATTTTTTGCAATGGTCCCGTTCATCATCTACGGCGAAAAAAAGCGCAAGATGAAACGTGTGTTGGCCGGCGCGGTCAGTGTCCTGCTGCTGACGGAGATATACTTCTGGGAGTGGGCTGACGGTTTGCGCGGACTGGTGATTGGCACCGTGGTATTCTTTACCGCATTCAACCTGCTGGAGGCTTCGCTGCCTTCTCTGGTGAGCAAGGTGTCGCCTGCCGGTGGCAAGGGGACGGCAATGGGGGTGTATTCCACCAGCCAGTTCCTCGGTGCAGCGTTAGGCGGGATTCTTGGCGGCTGGCTGTTCCAGCACGGCGGGCTGAACACGGTGTTCCTCGGTAGCGCGGTGCTGTGTGCTATCTGGCTGATCGTCGCCTTGCGCATGAACGAGCCGCCATATGTGACCAGCCTGCGCATGCCCTTGACGCCTGAGGCGGTCCGGGAAGCCGGCCTGACCGAGCGCCTGATGGCCGTGCCGGGTGTGACCGACGCTGTGGTGGTGGAAGAAGAAGCCGCCATCTATATCAAACTGGATACGAAAATTTTGGACCGTGCGACCCTCGAGCGACTGGTGAATCCAGCCTCTTCGGCGTGCGAAGCCTAGGAGAACGTTATGGCCCGTGGGGTTAACAAAGTCATTCTGGTCGGTACCTGTGGCCAGGATCCCGAAGTCCGCTACCTGCCCAACGGTAACGCCGTGACCAACCTGAGCCTGGCCACCAGCGAGCAGTGGACTGACAAGCAGTCGGGCCAGAAGGTCGAGCGTACCGAGTGGCACCGTGTGTCGCTGTTCGGCAAGGTTGCCGAAATCGCTGGCGAATACCTGCGCAAGGGTTCGCAGTGCTACATCGAAGGCAAGCTGCAGACCCGCGAGTGGGAAAAAGACGGCATCAAGCGCTACACCACCGAGATCATCGTCGACATCAACGGCACCATGCAGCTGCTCGGCGGTCGTCCGCAGGGCCAGCAGCAGGGCGGCGACCCGTACAACCAGGGTGGCGGCAATTATGGTGGCGGCCAGCAGCAACAGTACAACCAGGCACCGCCACGCCAGCAGGCCCAGCGCCCGCAACAGGCCCCTCAGCGCCCAGCGCCGCAACAGCCTGCGCCGCAGCCGGCGGCTGACTTCGACAGCTTCGATGACGATATTCCGTTCTGATCAGAGCGGTAGGGCGTTCAGCAAGACCAGAAACCCAGGGCAGTTGCCCTGGGTTTTTTTATGGGCAGCACTGCGTATCTGGCATCGCTTTCAGTAGAACAACCGGGGCTCCGGCGAATCCAGCAGGCTTGCCAGCTTGGTCAGGGCAAAGCCCAGTTCTTGGCGGCTGGGTGCCATCAGGGCGATGCGCACACCGCTGGTGGCGTGGCTGCGTTCAGGCAGGAACTGGCTGCCGCTGACCACCGTTACGCCGTTGTCACGAGCCAGGTTGGCAAACTCGTCGCTGGTCCACGGTTCTGGCAGCTCCAGCCAGATATGGAAGCTGTGGGGCTGACTGCGGATCTTGTATTGGCCAAGAATCTCCCGGGCCATGTGCTGGCGCGCGGCCGCCTCCTGCTGCTGCATACGCACCAACTGGTCGGCCTTGCCGCTGTTGATCAGGTTACTGGCCAATTGCGCCATCAGAGGCGATGCCATCCACACGCTGCTGCGTACCATCGATGATAACCGCGACAGGGTTTGCGGCGGGGCGTACAGGTAGCCGATGCGCAGCGCCGGCAGCACGCTTTTGGACAGGCTGGTGAGGTATACCGAGCGTTCAGGCGCATACGCTGCAAGCGGCTTGTAGTCCGGGCTGGGCTCGAGAAAACCGTAGATATCGTCATCCACGATGAACAGGTCGAACTCACGAGCGATCTCGGCGATAGCCTGGCGCCTTGCAGGGGGCATGATCGAATTGGTCGGGTTCTGGTGCGTGGTGACGCACACCAGCAGGGAAGGGCGGTGTTCCAGGCAGGCCGCGCGCAATGCCTCCGGGATGAGCCCGTGTTCGTCCATGGCGACGCCGCGCAGGCGCCGGCCCAGGCTGTGGGCCAGGGATATGATGCCCGGGTAGCAGAGCGACTCGCACAGCACCACATCGTCATTCTTCGACAGGCTGCTGATGGCCACCAGCAGCCCATGTTGGGCGCCAGCGGTCAGTACTACCTGCTGCCAGCGAGCATCAGGCAGCCAGCGCTGTATCCAGGTCGCACCGGCTTGTTTGTGGGAGGTGTGACCACCCTCTGTCACATAGTCGAGTACCTGCCCCAAGTCCGATGAGGCGGCCAGTTCGCTGATAGCCGTGCCTAGCCACTCGCTCATGTGAGCGTCGTTGGGCTTGATGATCGAGAGGTCGATCTGGCTACTCTCGCCGGCAACGGGTGTGGGCACCGACGGGGCGGGTAATGGCTGCCGCAGTTGCCTGACAAATGTGCCTCGGCCTACCTCGCCAGCCACCAGACCACGCTTGGCTGCTTCGTCGTAGGCCCTGCCAACAGTGCCGGGGGTTACATTCAGCGCCTCGGCCAGGTCCTTGAGCGTGGGTAAGCGATCGCCTTCTGCAAGCCGACCACTTTCGATGTCCTGTTCAAGGGCATCAGCGATCATCAGGTAAACCGGCTGTGTTTGATGGCTGTATTGGGGGACCCACATGGAGATGGCACCAGGCTTTGCAAGAGCGCGAAAGCCTAGCATGAAAGCTCGGATGCAGGTAATGATGGTAATTGGCTAAATTGAGTTGAATTTATTTTAGATTGAATCGATTCAATTTTTGAAATTACAATCATCGCACCGATCAGGCCGGCCACACTCGGGCTGTGCCTGGCATAACGCTCCACTGGATGGACATCGCTATGGAAATGTTGGGTTCTTACTGGGCGGAGCACTGGTTGCTGGCAGTCCTCATACTTGGCGCGATCGCCTTCGTTGCGGGCTTCGTCGACAGCATTGCCGGTGGTGGTGGTTTGTTTCTGGTGCCGGGTTTTCTGCTGGTTGGCATGCCGCCCCAAGTGGCACTGGGCCAGGAAAAACTGGTCAGTACCCTCGGCACGCTGGCGGCTATCCGCAACTTCCTGGCCAACAGCAAGATGGTCTGGCAGGTAGCGTTGGTCGGGGTGCCGTTTTCGCTATTAGGCGCCTACCTGGGGGCTCACCTGATCGTATCGATCTCGCAGGAAACGGTGGGCAAGATCATCCTGGCACTGATCCCCCTCGGCATTCTCATTTTCCTTACCCCCAAGGATCGTCCGGTCGAGGAGCGCAAACTGTCTTCGCGAATGCTGTACACCGTAGTGCCGTTGACTTGCCTGGCCATTGGCTTCTACGACGGCTTCTTCGGCCCCGGTACCGGCAGCATGTTCATCATCGCTTTCCATTACCTGCTGCGCATGGACCTGGTCTCCAGTTCGGCCAACTCCAAAACCTTCAACTTCGCTTCCAACATCGGTGCTTTGGTGGCGTTCGTCAGCGCAGGCAAGGTCGTCTACCTGCTGGCATTGCCACTTGTGGCCTGCAACATCCTCGGTAACCACCTGGGCAGTTCCCTGGCCTTGCGTAAAGGCAACGACGTGGTGCGCAAGGCGTTGGTGTTCTCGATGCTCTGCCTGTTCACCAGCCTGGGCGTGAAGTACCTCACCTGACCCATTTATAGGAGACAACGAATGAAAACCGCATTTGTAACCGGTGCTTCCTCAGGCTTTGGCCGCGCCATCTGCTGCACCCTGATCGGCAAAGGCTACCGTGTGATCGGTGGAGCCAGGCGCATGGACAAACTGAAAGCACTGGAGGCCGAACTGGGCGTAAATTTCATTCCGCTGGCGCTGGATGTCACTGATTCAGTGTCGCTCGAGAAGGCGGTCGAGCAGATGCGTGAGGCGTCGCTGCAGATCGATCTGCTGGTCAACAACGCGGGACTGGCGCTGGGCGTGGACCGTGCCCAAACCAGCAGTGCCGCAAACTGGCAGCAGATGATCGACACCAACATCACCGGCCTGGCCATGGTCACCCACAAGATCCTGCCGCAGATGGTGGAAGCCGATAGCGGCATGATCATCAACATCGGCTCGATCGCCGGCACTTACCCCTACCCGGGCGGTAACGTGTATGGCGCCAGCAAGGCGTTCGTCCGCCAGTTCAGCCTCAACCTGCGTGCCGACCTGGCTGGCACCCGGGTGCGGGTGAGCAACATCGAGCCGGGGCTGTGCTCAGGCACTGACTTCTCGGTGGTGCGCCTCAATGGCGACATGGACGCCGTGCAGGCCTTGTATCGGGATGTAGAGGCCCTTCTGCCGGAGGACATCGCAGCGACGGTAGCCTGGGTTGCCGAGCAGCCGGCGCACGTGAATATCAATACCATCGAGATCATGCCTGTGGCGCAGAGCAGTGCGGCGCTGAATGTGGTGCGCAACCTGCCACGTGCCTGATCGGGGCCGCACTACTGACCCAGGTCATCGCACCTTCTGGATTCTTGACTAGTCTTATCCTTTGGCGGCCATCAATTGGCCGCCACCGTGACTACCAAGAGGCGCCGGCAATGTTCCGCGCGTCCACCACCTGATCAGGAGTGCACGATGGACCTGAACCGTCGGCAGTTCTTCAAGGTCGCCGCCGTCGGCCTTGGAGGCTCGAGCCTTGCGGCGTTGGGCATGGCCCCGACGCCGGCATTCGCCGAGCAGGTGCGTCACTTCAAGCTGGCGCATACCAAAGAAACCCGTAACACCTGCCCCTACTGTTCGGTCGGCTGCGGCCTGATCCTGTACAGCCAGGGTGATGCGGGTAAGAACGTCAAACAGAACATCATCCATATCGAAGGGGACGCCGACCACCCGGTCAACCGCGGCACACTTTGCCCGAAAGGCGCCGGCTTGCTGGACTTTATCCACAGCCCGAGCCGCCTGCAGTACCCCGAGGTTCGCAAGCCGGGCAGCAAAGAGTGGGTGCGGGTCAGCTGGGACGAGGCGCTGGACCGCGTCGCCGACCTGATGAAGCAGGACCGCGATGCCAACTTCATCGAGAAGAACGCCCAAGGCCAAACGGTCAACCGCTGGCTCACCACCGGTTTTCTTGCCGCCTCCGCCGCTTCCAGCGAGGCTGGCTACCTGACCCACAAGGTCATCCGCGCAACAGGCATGCTGGGGTTCGATAACCAGGCACGTGTCTGACATGGCCCGACGGTGGCAAGTCTTGCCCCGACGTACGGCCGTGGCGCCATGACCAACCACTGGTCCGATATCGCCAACGCGAATCTGGTCCTGGTGATGGGTGGCAACGCAGCAGAAGCGCATCCATGCGGCTTCAAGTGGGTGACCGAGGCCAAAGCGCACAACAAGGCGCGGCTGATTGTGGTCGACCCGCGGTTTACCCGTACCGCTTCGGTGGCGGATTACTACGCACCGATCCGTACCGGCACCGACATCGCCTTCATGGGCGGGCTGATCAACTACCTGCTCAGCAACGACAAGATCCAGCACGAGTACGTGCGCAACTACACTGACGTGTCGTTCATCGTCAAAGAGAACTATGGCTTCGAGGATGGGCTGTTCAGCGGCTACGACGAGGCCAAGCGTGTGTACACCGACAAGTCCGGCTGGGGTTACGAGCTGGGTGAGGACGGCTACGCCAAGGTCGACCCGACACTGCAACACCCTCGCTGCGTGTTCCAGCTGATGAAGCAGCATTACAGCCGCTATACCCCGGAACTGGCGAGCATGACCTGTGGCATGCCGCAGGACGCCATGATGAAGGTCTGGGAAGAGATCGCCTCCTGCTCGGTTCCGGGCAAGACCATGACGATCCTTTATGCGCTAGGTTGGACGCAGCATTCGATCGGTGCGCAGATTATCCGCAGTGCGGCCATGGTCCAGTTGCTGCTCGGCAACGTCGGCATGCCCGGAGGCGGGGTCAACGCCCTGCGCGGGCACTCCAACATCCAGGGCCTGACCGACCTCGGCCTGCTGTCCAACTCGCTGCCGGGCTACCTGACCCTGGCCGGTGACGCCGAGCAGGACTACGCCGCCTACATCGACAAGCGCGCTTCCAAGCCGCTGCGGCCTGGGCAGTTGTCGTACTGGCAGAACTACGGCAAGTTCCACGTCAGCCTGATGAAGGCCTGGTACGGCGCCAACGCCACGGCGGAAAACAACTGGGGTTATGACTGGCTGCCCAAACTCGATGTACCGGCCTACGACGTGCTGCGCATGTTCGAGATGATGGGCCAGGGCAAAGTCAATGGTTATATGTGCCAGGGCTTCAACCCGATCGCCGCGCTGCCGGACAAAAACCGCGTCACTGCGGCACTGGGCAAGCTCAAGTGGCTGGTGGTCATGGATCCCTTGGCCACCGAGACCTCGGAATTCTGGCGCAACGCCGGGCCGTTCAACGATGTCGACACGGCTTCTATCCAGACCGAAGTGATCCGCTTGCCCACTACCTGCTTCGCCGAGGAAGACGGCTCGCTGGTCAACAGCAGCCGCTGGCTGCAATGGCACTGGAAGGGCGCAGACGGCCCGGGCGAGACACGTACCGACGTGCAGATCATGAGCGAGCTGTTCCTGCGCCTGCGCCAACGTTACAAGGCCGAAGGGGGGACCTATCCTGACGCGATAATGAATATCAGCTGGCCGTACAAGATCCCTGAAGAGCCCTCCCCGGAGGAGCTGGCCAAGGAGATGAACGGCTGGGCGGTGGCCGATGTCACCGACCCGACTGGCGCGGTGATCAAGGCGGGCCAGCAACTGGCGGGCTTCGGCCAGCTCAAGGACGATGGCAGCACCGCGTCTGGCTGCTGGATCTTTGCCGGTAGCTGGACCGAACAAGGCAACCAGATGGCTCGCCGCGACAACAGCGATCCGTATGGCATGCACCAGGTGCAGAACTGGGCCTGGGCCTGGCCGGCCAACCGCCGCATCCTTTACAACCGTGCCTCCAGCGACCCGCAAGGCAAGCCGTGGGACCCGGAGAAAAAGCGCCTGGTATGGTGGAACGGCAAGGCCTGGACCGGCACCGACGTGCCGGACTTCAAGGTCGACTCGCCGCCCGAGGCGGGGATGAACCCCTTCATCATGAACCCCGAAGGCGTGGCGCGTTTCTTCGCCATCGACAAGATGGCCGAAGGCCCGTTCCCCGAGCACTATGAGCCCTTCGAAACACCGATCGGCATCAACCCGCTGCACCCGCAGAACAAGAAGGCCACCAGCAACCCGGCCGGGCGCATCTTCGATTCTGTGTGGGACACCCTCGGCACGCATGACGAGTTCCCTTATGCGGCGACCACCTACCGGCTGACCGAGCATTTCCACTTCTGGAGCAAGCATTGCCGGCTCAACGCCATTGCCCAGCCCGAGCAGTTCGTCGAAATAGGCGAGGTGCTGGCCAACGAGAAAGGCATCAAGGCCGGCGACCGGGTACGGGTGTCGAGCAAGCGTGGGCATATCGATGCGGTGGCGGTGGTGACCAAGCGGATTCGCCCGCTGCAGGTCAACAATCAGACCGTGCACCAGATCGGCATTCCGTTGCACTGGGGCTTCACCGGCGCTACCCGGCATGGCTACCTGACCAATACCTTGGTGCCGTTCCTCGGTGACGGCAACACGCAGACGCCAGAGTCCAAGTCGTTCCTCGTGAAAGTGGAGAAACTCTGATGGCCAGCCAAGACATCATCGCCCGCTCGGCCACCACTACCGTGCCGCCCTCGGTGCGTCAGCAGGAGGAGGTCGCCAAGCTGATCGACACTACCAAGTGCATCGGCTGCAAGGCGTGCCAAGTGGCGTGCTCGGAGTGGAATGAACTGCGTGACGAGGTTGGCCACAACCACGGCACCTACGACAACCCCCAGGACCTCACTGCCGAGACCTGGACACTGATGCGCTTTACCGAGCACGAGCGCGACGACGGCAACCTGGAGTGGCTGATCCGCAAGGACGGCTGCATGCACTGTGCCGACCCAGGTTGCCTGAAGGCCTGCCCGAGCCCGGGCGCGATCATCAAGCACGCCAACGGTATCGTCGACTTCAACCAGGACCACTGCATCGGCTGCGGCTACTGCATCACCGGCTGCCCGTTCAACATCCCGCGCATCTCGCAGAAAGACCACAAGGCGTACAAGTGCACCCTGTGTTCCGATCGCGTGAGCGTGGGGCTGGAGCCGGCGTGCGTGAAAACCTGCCCGACCGGGGCGATCGTGTTCGGCAGCAAGGACGAGATGAAAGTGCATGCGGCCGAGCGCATCGTCGATCTGAAGTCGCGGGGCTACGACAAGGCCGGGCTGTACGACCCGGACGGCGTCGGTGGTACCCACGTGATGTACGTGCTGCACCATGCCGACACGCCGAAGCTGTATGCCGGCCTGCCGGACCAGCCAGTGATCAGCCCGTTGGTAGGGTTGTGGAAGGGCTTCACCAAGCCGCTGGCGCTGTTGGCCATGGGCGCGGCGGTGCTGGCGGGGTTCTTCCACTATGTGCGGATCGGCCCACAGCGTGTCGAGGAGGATGAACACCCGAGACCGCCGGACGAAAGCGTGCATCAAGTGGACCCGTCGGTCCATGTCTATGATCCGAAGCAGCCCGGTGGGCAAGGGGAGCAGCGGCCATGAACGACAACAAACCCATCCTGCGCTACAACGCCAACGAGCGTAGCAACCACTGGGTGGTGGCGATCCTGTTCATCCTGGCTGGGCTGTCGGGGCTTGCGCTGTTCCATCCGGCGCTATTCTGGCTCAGCAACCTGTTCGGCGGCGGGCCGTGGACGCGCATTCTGCATCCCTTCATCGGTGTGGCGATGTTCGTGTTTTTCCTCGGCCTGGTATTACGCTTCTGGCGGGCCAACTTCATCACCGCCAATGACCGCCTGTGGCTGCGCCGGGTGGACCGGGTCATGCGCAACGAGGAGGAGGGCGTACCGCCGATCGGCAAGTACAATGCCGGGCAGAAGCTGCTGTTCTGGACCCTGCTGGTGTGCATGCTGGTATTGCTGGTCAGTGGCGTGGTGATCTGGCGCGCGTACTTCAGCCATTGGTTTGGCATCGATGCCATTCGCTTGTCTGCACTGCTGCATGCGCTGGCGGCCTTCGTGCTGATTCTCAGCATCATCGTGCACATCTACGCCGGCATCTGGATCAAGGGCTCGATCGGCGCCATGCTGCATGGCTGGGTCAGCCGCGCCTGGGCCCGCAAGCATCATGAGTTGTGGTACCGCGAAGTGACCGGCGACAAGACGCCGGGTGATCACGGACGAAAAGAAGGATAAGCGCTTGAGCACCCTACTCGAACCCGGGCAGATCGAAGCGTCGGCAGTCACGCCGCCATTTCTGCACCTGCCCGCCGCCAACCTGTTTGAACTGCGCGCCGCCCGCCTGGAGCAACTGGCTGAGGGCAACGCGCTTGGCGACTACCTGAGGTTGATTGCGCGTTTATGCCGCATCCAGCAGCAGCTTGTGGATAACCCGCCCAGCGGCTTGCCCGTGGCCGAGGAGCGTCAGCGCCTGTGCATGGACCATGGTTTGCCGCCGCTGGCGGCTGACAGCCTGGTGCGTGAAGGCCCATGGCTGGTCTGGTTGCAGGCACTGCTAGAGCACCTCAGCGGCGAACGCAGTGGCCCGCTGGGTGAGGCGCTGCAGGTGCTACGAGGCAGTGATGACAATCAGCGCAAGGGCTGGGGCATTGCTTTGCTGGCAGGCCAGTACGATGGTGTGCCTGCAGCACTGGTGCCGTTCCTCGGGGCCGCGTTGCAGGCGGCGTGGTCCAGCTGGCTGCTGGCGCTGCCCGCACACCAGCTCGAGCCTGCCGGCAGCCTGGCCCAATGCCCGGCTTGTGGTTCGCCGGCGATGGCCGGGGTGGTGCGCAACCGTGGAAAGCACAACGGTTTACGTTACCTGGCCTGTTCGTTGTGTGCATGTGAATGGCATGTGGTGCGGGTCAAGTGCGTGTACTGCGAGTCGAGCAAGGACTTGCGTTACACCAGCCTTGAGGATGATCGCCATGCGCCAGGCAAAGCGCCGCTGCGCGCCGAATGCTGCCCAGGGTGCGACAGCTACCTGAAGCAGAACTACCTGGAGAACGATGCGGCGGCCGAGCCGCTGGCCGATGACCTGGCCAGCCTGGCCCTGGATATACGCCTGGACGGGGAGGGGTTCCATCGCCTGGCGCCCAACCTGATGCTCGCCCCGGGAAGTGGCTGAGGGTCTACACTGAAACACCGACTTGCCTTCGTACCTACAGGTAATTGCGCCAACCTTCCGGATCACGCTGTACTTGTAGGAGCGGGTTCACCCGCGAATGGGCCAGCACAGACAACGGATCAGTCCAAGGTAATACCGCATGTCCAACAGCCTTGCCAGCGACACCCCACGCCTGCCGTCCATCGATACCCTCCTTCGCCACCCGGCTTGCCTCCCTCTGATCGATCGCCACGGCCGTGACGCCGTGCTGAATACCCTGCGCCAGTTGCTCGATGACCTGCGCGAGCCCGCCCGTAATGGCGAACTCGGCAGCGCCGAACTGGCTCCGGAAATCCTCCTTGGCCGCAGCGGCGAACGCCTCGCCCTCCAGCAACGCAGCCAGGTTCGCCGCGTGTTCAATCTCACCGGCACCGTGCTGCACACCAACCTGGGCCGCGCCTTGCTACCGGAAGAAGCCATCGAGGCCATGCAGACCGCCGCTCGTTACCCGCTCAACCTGGAATTCGACCTGGCCACCGGCAAACGTGGCGACCGTGATGACCTGATCGAAGGCCTGATCCGCGAGCTGACCGGTGCCGAAGCCGTCACCGTGGTCAACAACAATGCCGCCGCCGTGCTGCTAGCGCTCAACAGCCTGGGCGCGCGCAAGGAAGGCATCATCTCTCGCGGCGAGCTGATCGAGATCGGTGGTGCGTTCCGTATTCCCGACATCATGGCCCGCGCCGGCGTGAAGCTGCACGAGGTTGGCACTACCAACCGTACTCACGCCCGCGACTACGAGGCCGCCATCGGCCCGCGCACTGGCCTGCTGATGCGGGTGCATTGCAGCAATTACAGCATCCAGGGCTTCACCACCCAGGTGCCTACTGCCAAGCTGGCACGTATCGCCCACCAACATCAACTGCCACTGCTTGAAGACCTGGGCAGCGGCAGCCTGCTCGACCTTACCCGCTGGGGCCTGCCCGCCGAACCCACGGTACGCCAGGCTCTGGCCGATGGTGCCGATATCGTCACCTTCAGTGGCGACAAGCTGCTGGGTGGTCCGCAAGCCGGGATCATCGTCGGCCGCAAGGACTTGATCACCAGGATCAAGAAAAATCCGCTCAAGCGTGCGTTGCGCGTCGACAAGATCACCCTTGCTGCACTCGAAGCGGTGCTGGCGCTGTACCGCAACCCCGATCGCCTGGCCGAGCGCCTGCCCAGCCTGCGCCTGCTGACCCGCAGCCAGGCCGAGATTCAGGCCCAGGCCGAGCGCCTGGCGCCTGAACTCAAGGCGCGTCTCGGTGAGCAATGGGCAATCAGCGTAGAGCCCGCGTTGGGCATGATCGGCAGTGGCAGCCAGCCGGTTGCGCGCCTGCCCAGTGCCGCGCTGTGCCTGCGCCCGCAAGTGTCGAAGAAGTTGCGCGGGCGCAGCCTGCATGTGCTGGAGCGCGCCCTGCGCGACCTGCCGGTGCCGGTGCTGGGCCGCATTGACGACGATGCCCTGTGGCTGGACCTGCGCCAGCTGGATGACGAAGCCCAGTGGCTGGCCCAGTTGCCAGCCCTGCAGCTGGGGCCGGTGCAGTGATCGTTGGTACCGCTGGCCACATCGACCACGGCAAGACCGCACTGCTGCTGGCGCTGACCGGCCAGGCCGGCGACCAGCGGCAAGAAGAGCGCGCCCGCGGCATGACCATCGACCTTGGTTACCGCTATGCGGCGCTGAGCGAAGGCGCGCCGCTGACCGGCTTCATCGATGTGCCGGGCCACGAGCGCTTTATCCACAACATGCTGGCCGGCGCCCATGGCATCGACCTGGTGCTGTTGGTAGTGGCGGCCGACGACGGGGTCATGCCGCAGACCCGTGAGCATCTGGCGATCATCGAGCTGCTGGGCATTCCCCAGGCCTTGGTGGCGATCAGCAAATGCGACCGGGTAGAGCCGTCGCGTCTGGCCGAGGTGCAGATGCAAGTCAGTGAACTGCTGGCGCCTGGGCCGTATGCCGGTGCGCGGCAGTTTCCGCTGTCGAGCATCAGCGGGGAGGGCGTGGAAGCGTTGCGCCAGGCCCTGCTGGAGGCCGAAGCAGGTACACGGCAACGCAGTGTGCACGGTGGTTTTCGCCTGGCCGTCGACCGTGCCTTTGCGGTTACCGGCGCCGGTGTGGTGGTCACCGGCACGGCACTGGCCGGACGGGTCAGTGCGGGTGATACGTTGTTGCTGGGCAAGGCCGGCAAGGTGGTGCGCGTGCGTGGTCTGCATGCGCAGAACCAGGCCGCGTTGGTGGCAGAAGCAGGCCAACGGGTGGCGCTGAACATCGCTGCCGAGCGCCTGGCCGTGGAGCAGGTGCACCGGGGCGACTGGCTGGTGCCCGAATGGTTGCATGCGCCCAGTGTTCGGGTGGATATCGAGCTGTACCTGTTACCGGACGAGAAGCGTACTTTCGAACATTTCAGCGCCGTGCATGTGCACCTCGGCACCCAGGATGTAACGGCCCGGGTCGCCTTGCTCGAAGGCGAAAGCCTGGCTGCCGGCCAACGCATGTTTGCCCAGTTGCTGCTCAACGCGCCGTTGCAGGCCGTGCACGGCGACCGCCTGGTGCTGCGCGATCAGCGCGCCCAGCGCACGCTGGGCGGCGGCAAGGTGCTCGACCCGTTCGCACCAAGCCGCCAACGCCGTAGCGATGCCCGTCTGCAGCAGTTGCAGGTGCTGCGCGACGCAGCGGATCTGGAGCAGGCACTGCCAGCACTGCTCGCCAGTGCACCGGGCGGCATTAGCCCGCAGCGGCTCGAGCGGCAGTTCAACCGCCTGCGGGAAACCTGGCAGTTACCGGACGATGTGCGGGTGGTGGCCACCCGGCAGGGCCAACTGCTGTTCGCCAACGCTCAATGGCAGGCGCTCAAGCAGCAGGTCCTGGAGCAGCTGGCGCGCTTTCACGAGCAAGAGCCCGACCAGCTTGGCCCTGACCGTGATCGCTTGCGGCGCTTTGTAGCCTTGCCTCTGGAACGGCCGGCATTCGTCAGTTTGCTGGATGAACTGCTCGACGACAGCGCCATCGCCAGCAGCGGGCCATGGCTGCATCTGCCCGATCACAAGGTACAGTTGAGCGAAGCCGACAGTGCATTGTGGGCACGTCTGCAGCCGAAGTTGATCGCAGGGCAATTTGACCCACCCTGGGTCAGGACGCTGGCGAGTGAGGAGAACCGTGCCGAAGCCGATGTGCGCCTGTTACTGCGCAAGTTGGCCCGGCTGGGCCTGGTGCATCAGGTGGTGCGCGACTTGTTCTACCCCGAGGCGACGCTACAGCGCATGGCAGCGTTGATGCTGGGGCAGGCCAGTGAAACGACGATAGTGCAGGTTGCCGCGTTTCGCGATATGTTGGGCATCGGTCGCAAGCGCAGTGTGCAGATTCTGGAATACTTCGACCGCATCGGCCTGACCCGGAGGGTGGCCGACCAGCGTCACATCCGCGCCGACAGCGCCCTGGCTCAACAGCACGCCAGGCACTGAGTTCAAGGAAGGCAATCGCGCCCGGTGGCGCGGCCGGGCTTCAAACCCGGTTGGGGACGGCAGCCGTTCCCGGGCAGGTTCGACTCCCGCTGCCTTCCGCCATTTTTTCACCCTTTAGGGCCTCTTCGCGGGTGAACCCGCTCCTACACAGGAAACGCTATCGTCGTAGGAGCGGGTTTACCCGCGAAGAGGCCCTCAAGGGCGCTGATCAAGCCCGCTCGCCACACAAATCCAGGACAAACCAGCGGTCTGCTGCGTCAGCATCCGACCCTGCGCCCAGTAGCGCCATCATCTTGGCCAGTGCCGCTTCACGGGTCATGCCACCGCCACTGACCAGCCCGGCCCCGCGCAAGCGGTTGCCCGCCGCATAGGTGTCGAACACCACCGAGCCTTCCGGGCACTGGCTGATAGCCGCCAACATCACGCCGCCCTGGCGCGCTGCGCTCAGCACATTCAGCAGCGCCTGGTCATCCGACGGCCCGGTACCGCTGCCGTAGCACTCCAGCAGCAAGCCCTGCACACCACTGTCGATCAAGGCCTGCAAATGCCCGGCCTGAAGCCCCGGGAACACCGGCACAACCGCCAGGTTGACCGGTTTGCGCGGTTGCTTGTAGCCCAGCTCGGCAGGGATCGTATCGGCCCGCTCAGCGTCACGATGGCGCGGCAGCGCAGCAAAGGCATCGAACGCTTCGCTACGCAGCTTCGACGCCCGACAGCCATGCAGCAGCTGACCGTGGAAGTACAGTTGCACGCCATCTTCCAGGCCGTGCTCGAACTGGCGCAATGCGCCGCACAGGTTGTCCCAGGCATCGCTGTCGGGGGCACCTGCCGGCAGCATCGAGCCGGTCAGCACTACCGGTGCTGGCAGGCCCAGCAACAGGAACGACAACGCTGCAGCGCTGTAGGCCATGCTGTCGGTACCGTGCAGCACCAGCACGCCATCGTGGCCCGCTACATCCACCGCCGCGACGATGGCATCGCGCATCGCCAGCCAGTTGTGCTGTTGCATATTGGCGCTGTCGAGCAGCGGGTTCAGCTCGTGCAGTGTCCATTGCACCTGGGGTGCATTGGCCATCTGGGCAAAGTGTTCACGCATCCGCGCGTCAAAACCACCGGCCGGTGCCAGGCCTTCGGGGGTTTCGAGCATGCCGATGGTGCCACCGGTATAGAGAACGAGAAGATTCTTTACTGCGCGCATGGAAAGCATCCGTAGCGGTGAGCGGACAAAGAAAAGCCGCCCGCGGAAGGGGCGGCTGGGCAGGGGAGGATATCAGCGCTGCGTCTGAACTTGGCCGACTGCTTTGTCAGTGGCTGTTTCCACCTGAGGATTGGCAGGCCAGGCATTGCGGTCCAGGTCCAGGTCGGCAAACTTGGACGAGTCGAACACAGGCTGCTTTACACCGGCCTTGCGCTGCTCGTCGTAGTCGCGCATGACTCGCAGGCCGACCTTGAACAACATGGCCAGGGCCACCAGGTTGACGAAGGCCAGGCAGGTCATGGTGATGTCGGCGAAGGCGAACACGGTCGACAGGTCTTGCATCGAACCCCACACGACCAGTGCCAGTACCAGGCCACGGAACACCATCAACACTACGCGGTTACGGCTGAGGAACTGCAGGCTGTTCTCGCCGAGGTAGTAGTTGTAGAGGATGCAGGTAAAGACAAACAGCGACAGCGCCACGCTGACGAACACGCGACCCCAGTCACCGACTACGGCGGCCAGCGAGTTCTGGGTCAGGACAATGCCGTCGCCCTCGAAGCCCGGGGTGTAGAAGCCCGAAAGCAGGATCAGCAGTGCGGTGCAGGTGCAGATCAAGAAGGTGTCGAGGAACACGCTGAAAGCCTGGACCACGCCCTGCGCGCCCGGGTGTTTCACGGCAGCCACGGCAGCGACGTTCGGTGCACTGCCCAGGCCTGCTTCGTTGGCGAACACGCCACGTTTCACGCCCATGACGATGGCGCTGCCGAGCAGGCCGGCAAACGCCGGGTCGAGACCGAAGGCGCTCTTGAAGATGGTTTCCAGCATGGCTGGCACGTGTTCGATCTGGGTGCCGATCACGTACAGGGTCACGCCGATGTAGGCCAGAGTCTTGACGGGTACCAGCAGGTCCGACACCGCCGCGATGCGCTTGATGCCGCCGATGAAGGTGATGGCCAGCAGCACGGCCAGGACAATACCGGTGTGGCTTGGGTCGAAGGCAAAGGCATTCTGCAGCGAGTGGGTGACGGTGTACGACTGCAGGCCGATGAAGGCGAAGCCGTAGGTGACCAGCAGCAAGATCGAGAACACGATGGCCATGCTCTTGCGCTTCAGCCCGTGCTGGATGTAGTAGGCCGGGCCGCCACGGTACAGGCCGTCGCCATCAGCGCGCTTGTACACCTGGGCCAGGGTGCATTCGAAGAAGCTGCTGGACATGCCCACCAGTGCGGTGACCCACATCCAGAACACGGCACCTGGGCCGCCCAGGGTCACTGCGATACCGACACCGGCGATGTTGCCGGCGCCCACGCGGCCGGCCAGGCTCAGCATCAGGGCCTGGAAGGAACTCAGCTGGCCTGCCTGGCCACGCAGCGATTCCTTGAACACGCTGAACATATGGGTGAAGTGGCGGAACTGGACGAACCGGGAGCGGATGGTGAAGTAGCTACCCAGCCCTACGATCAGCACGATGAGGAGTTTCCCCGAAAGGAAATCGTTGATTACTTCGAGCATTGGAAAATGACCTCGATTCTTATTCTTCGTGTGGAAAGACCAGCGGACGGCAGGCGCACCGCTATTCGTTGGGGCGCATGGTTGGCTATGACAAGACTGGTTACAATTTCGCGGATTGCTCTGACTTGATGCGACTTGATGCTACAATGGCGTCATTCGCGTCACCTGGATTCCGCATATGAGCGATCACTTCGCTACCAACCTCAAACTCGCCTGCAGCCACTACCGCTCTATTTCAGAAGTTTGCCGCCAGCTCTCGATCAACCGCGCGCAGTTCAACAAGTACCTGAGCGGGCAAAGCCGTCCGACGGCTTTCAACCTGAAGCGTATCGGCGACTTCTTCGGTGTCGAGGATTACGAACTGAACCTGCCCGCCGAGCAGTTCGCCCGTCTGATCGGTGCGCGGGTATCGCCCCAGCCCCAGCAGCCCAGTGACCCGATCAGCGAGTTGTTCCGCCCGTTGCACGAACATGGCGGCAACCTTTCGCGCTATTGCGGTTACTACTTCGAGTACTCCAACTGCATGTCGGTGCCGGGCACGATCCTAGTGTCGCTGGTGCACCTGTGGGAAGAACGCGGCCGTTTTCTGTTCGAGCGCCAGGAACGGCAGGAGCGCTCCAGCGCCACCGATCAGCATGCCGAGGTACGCTGCCGCTACCTGGGGGCGGCGTTCCAGCTGCAGGACCGGATGTTCCTCATCGACTACGAGTCGCTGACGTTCAACGAAATGAGCCAGACCATCCTCATCCCCAGCTTCAAAAGCCGCATTACCCGGCTGAATGGCCTGAAGGCCGGCGTATCCAGCGGCGACCGGCGCAACCCGGCCTGTACCCGGGTGGTGTGGGAATACCTGGGCGAGGAGATCAATCGCATCAATGCGTACCGGCAGGTGAAACTGTACCGGCCGGATGATCCGCGCATAGATGACGATGTGCGTGAGCGATTGAGCGTGGCGCCATTGCGCAATGGTCTGTTCGAGATCGAGTAATGCTAAACGCCTTAAGCATTGTCGAGGATGAACGTTGCGACCGTGTCGGCAACCTGGTCCGCTATTGCCGGAGTACTGCGCAAATGTGCCGCGATGCCATGGTCGCAGTCGGTAAGAAACAGGCATTGCAAACGCGACGCTGGAACTGCTCGCATCAAGGCGAGGTTAACTTCTTCAGGAATCGGGCTATAGCGTTCAGTGCCGGCAAGCCACAGGTTGCCAGCGCTGGTGCCGGGGCCTTTGCCGAATCTCTGGGAGTTGAGCCCGTCGTACTCGCCGATCACCATCAATACTCTTCCAAGAAACTGGTTGAGGAAGGTATAGCTATCGCTCTCCAGAAAACCGAAAGGCTTGTTGATGGCCGCAGTGAATGCCGGGCCGAACGGCGCTTGGTGGGCATGGTCTGGATAAACTGCGGGGCAGATCAGTACGATGCTGTCCACTTGTGGCAACTGTGCTGCAAGCTTAAGCGTAATTGCCCCGCCAAGGCTGTGGCCTATGAGCGTTCGGCATCGAGGCGCGATATGCGCGTGGAAACGCTGTGCTTCATCAAGGTTCGTAGCCAGTGACGGCGCCATTGCGCCTGGCTCGCTGGCGAGGCTGTGACCTGACAGATTGCCAGTGAGTGAACCAATGCCCGCGGCTTGCAGGCGATAAAGCAGGGGGTTGAGCCGGGTAAAGTCGGAACGCGCGCCCCCCAAGACGAATGCGGGAGCTGCGCGCTCGATATCAGGTACCAGCAATCGCGCCTGTTGCTGGTAGTTTCCAAAGACTTCATTGATGAACAGTTCTTTGCCCGGGGCGGGCTCGTCAAACTGCCACTTCTCGCGCTGTGGGGAAGCCTTTTGAATGTGCATGGTGCTCTCTAGAAGAACTGGTTGAGCCATTCGCCGAGCGGGTTGCCGGTATCGAGCAGCAGTTTGAGTGCCATGATGCAGCAGACGCTGACCAGCAGCGGTTTTATGAGGCGAGAGCCGAAGCGAACTGCGCAGCGAGCCCCCAATTGTGCGCCCAGGAAGGCGGCGAGCGCCATTGCCAGCGCCAGCGGCCAGATGATCGCCCCGCTGAGAGAAAAGACGGATAGTGCGCCCAGGTTACAGGCCGCGTTCAAAAGCTTGCTGGTGCATACGGCTTGAATGAGGTGCTGGCCCAAGAGGACCACGCAGGCCAGCATGAAGAACGAGCCGACTCCGGGGCCGAAGATGCCGTCATAAAAGCCAATGATTGGTGCAGCCGTCACGCAGAATAGGCTGGTCGATACCTTTGCCTTGCGCGCTTGTTCATTCGGCTTTGGACTGAAGGCAAAGTAGGCGGCGATCAGGATCAGCAGTGGTGGGACGCACGCCTGCAAAACGCTTTTGGGGACATAAGTTATCGACAAGGCCCCCAGCGCCCCACCGATAAACGCCATGACAGCCATGGGACTGCCTCGTCTCCAGTCGATCATGCCTTTGCGGGCGAAGGCGCACGTAGCCGAAACCGTAGCCGAAGCTGCCTGGAACTTGTTAGTGGCAATAGCTGCCAAGGGTTCTACACCGGCAATAAACAACACCGGGAGCGTGATAAGGCCACCGCCGCCGGCGATAGCATCAAAAAAGCCGGCCATCAGTGCAACCAGTGCGAGTAGCAGAACAAACGTCAAGTCGATTTCGATCATGGAGTATTTTCCTGTGCTCAACCACCTACCAGCAGCGGGTCTTCAGCGAGCACCTTTCTCGAGTTGATCGGCGAATATACGAGCCTGAAGTGCTACTCCTTTAGCCTCCGGTCCACCCAAATCAGCAAGGGTTTGGCTTGCAAAGGTTATGGCCTGGCTTTGCTCTGGGTAGAAATCCAGGTAGGCAGCTTCCGAATGAGGCATTGAACGTTCCTTGTCGTTTTTGTGTGAAACTCCCTGGCTGGCAAGTGGGGAGTCGACTATTCAATGCAGTTATGCCGTGACGTGGTAGTCAGCCCATTCCTCGTATGTCGTAGGAAATTTCTGTCTGTGGCGGTATTGAGCGGTGAAACTGTGGAATCCCGCCCTGTGGCATCGAATGGGTCCGGTGTTGGACTTCCCGGGCAGGAAACCGCAAAATGACTCTTTTTTCTCATCAACCTCTCCGGATCTGCTGACTCTATGCGTATGCGCCTAATGCTGTTGGGTGGTGGCAATGCCCTCGGGCAAGCGCTGATTCGTCTTGGGGCCGAGGAGGACATCGCTTTCCTGGCACCGCGCCCGCCCGAGAACGGCTGGGCGCCCTCAAGCCTCACTCAGTTGCTCGATGACCATCGCCCCGACGCGCTGGTCAACCTGGCCTACTACTTCGACTGGTTCCAGGCCGAGTCGGTCAGCGAGCAGCGCCTGGCCCAACAGGAGCGGGCGGTGGAGCGGTTGGCAGAGCTGTGCCAGCACCATCAGATCACCTTGGTGCAGCCATCCAGCTACCGTGTGTTCGATGGTTCGCGGGCCACGGCCTATAGCGAAAAGGACGAGCCAGTGCCGCTGGGCATGCGTGGCCAGGCTCTATGGCGCATCGAGCAGAGCGTGCGTGCGGCCTGCCCGCAGCATGTGTTGCTGCGCTTTGGCTGGTTGCTGGACGAGAGCATCGATGGCGCATTGGGCCGCTTCCTGACCCGTGCCGAGCAACCACAGGAGCTGCTGCTGGCCGATGATCGACGTGGCAACCCGACGCCGGTCGATGATGCTGCCCGAGTGATCCTGTCGGTACTCAAGCAACTTGATTGCAATGCGCCGCTGTGGGGCACCTACCACTACGCCGGCAATGAGGCGACCACGCCGCTGGCGCTGGGCCAGGCGATCCTCGCCGAGGCCGGCCAATACCGCCAGCTGGCCGTTCAGGCCCCCACGCCGCAGGCCCATGCCGCGCGCCCGGATGCCAGCGAAGAGCCACAGCACGCGGTACTGGCCTGCAAGAAAATCCTTCATACCTTCGGTATCAAGCCGCGTGCCTGGCGCGCTGGCTTGCCACCTCTACTGGACCGGTTCTACCGCCATGGCTGACGCCCCCATCCTGATCACCGGCGGTGCCGGCTTCATTGGCTCCCACCTGTGCGATGCGTTGTTGGACAAAGGCTACGCCGTACGCATTCTCGACGACTTCTCCACCGGCCGGCGAAGCAATCTGCAGGTCGATCACCCACGGCTGGAACTGATCGAAGGTGATGTTGCCGATGCAGGGCTGGTCACTCAAGCGGCGGCTGGCTGCCGTGCTGTGGTGCATCTGGCGGCGGTAGCGTCGGTTCAGGCCTCGGTCGAAGACCCGGTGCGTACCCACCAGAGTAACTTCATCGGTACCCTCAACGTTTGCGAAGCCATGCGCGTGCATGGCGTGCGCCGGGTGCTCTTCGCCTCCAGCGCAGCGGTGTACGGCAACAATGGTGAAGGGGAGTCGATTTCCGAAGACACGCCCAAGGCGCCGTTGACCCCTTATGCCGTGGACAAGCTGGCCAGTGAGCAGTACCTGGACTTCTACCGTCGCCAGCATGGTCTGGAGCCGGTGGTGTTTCGCTTCTTCAACATCTTCGGGCCACGGCAGGACCCTTCCTCACCGTATTCCGGGGTGATCAGCATCTTCTGCGAGCGTGCTGTGCAGGGCTTGCCGATTACAGTGTTCGGTGACGGCGAACAGACCCGGGACTTCCTTTATGTGGGCGACCTGGTGCAGGTGATGGTGCAGGCACTGGAGCAGCCGCAGGTCGAGGAGGGGGCGGTGAACATCGGGCTGAACCAGGCGACCTCACTGAACCAGTTGCTGGCCGCGCTGGAGAAGGTTGTGGGGAGCTTGCCAGCGATCAGCTATGCGGCGGCGCGATCGGGTGATATCCGCCATTCGCGAGCGGATAACCAGCGGCTGTTGGCGCGGTTCAAATTTGCACAGGTAACGCCGATGGTTGAAGGCCTGACAAAGCTTCTAGGTAAAGGCTGAGCCCCGCGGGGCTGCTCAGCAGCCCTGACATCACCCATGCCGCACCCTTCTGCGCTGGCAATCTTCGGGATGTAAGACCCGCCCATCCTGGCCACGGACCTGCAATATTTCAAGCGCCTGCCCCGTCACGCCGTCCACCAGTTCCGAACGCGCTTCTCCCGCCTCGAACAGAAACCGCTCCCCCCACTGCCTCAAACCAACCACCACTGGAAACACCGACCGCCCTTTATCGGTCAGCACATATTCTTTATAGGCACTGCCATCCGACGCCGGCTGTGTCATCAGCAACCCACTTTCCACCAACAGCTTTAGCCGCGAGGTGAGGATGTTCTTCGCCAGCCCCAGGTTCTTCTGAAATTCACTGAAACGCCGCAGGCCGTCGAAGGCATCGCGCAGGATCATCAGCGCCCAACGGTCACCCAGCACCTCCAGAGCCCGGGCCACGGGGCACTGCGCATTGTTTTCATCGAGCATGGGGCAAGCCTGTCTTGATTATCTGGTTGCAGATTAAAACCACATTTGCTAAATAGCCAGCATGTGGTTTCAAATTGAAACCAGATTCCAGAGGCTTTGCCCGATGACACCTTCGCTGACACGCTGGATAACCCTGTTGCTTGCCACCACCAGCGCAATTGCGGTGGCGACGGTGTACTTCGCTCAACCGCTGCTTGAGTCGATGGCTGCTGAGTTGGGGGTAGCGCTGCAGCAGATTGGCTGGGTAGTCGGCGCGACCCAGGCGGGCTACGCCCTGGGGCTGCTACTGATTGTGCCGCTCGGGGACTTGGTCGACCGTAAACGCTTGTTGCTTGGCCAGTTGCTGTTCGCGGCGCTTGCGCTGGTCGGCGTTGGCATGGCGCCGAACTGGGCAATATTGCTGCTGGCTCTGGCGATCACCGGGTTGATGGCAGTCATGGTGCAGGTGATGGTGGCTCATGCTGCGAGCCTTGCCTCACCTGGCCAGCAAGGGCAGGCGGTAGGCACTGTCACCAGTGGTGTGGTGCTGGGCATTCTGCTGGCACGGCTGGCTTCGGGCGGGCTGGCTGACCTGGCCGGCTGGCGGAGTGTGTACCTGGTCGCCGCAGGGCTCTTGATATTGTTGGCGCTGGTGCTGTGGCGCAGTCTGCCCGGCGGGCAGCCGATGGGGAGCCGGCCGGGTTACCGGGCGCTGATCTTGGCCCAGTTCAGCTTGTATCGGCACGACAGGTTGCTGCGCCAGCGCGGCGTATTCGGTGTGTTGATCTTCGCCGCATTCAGCGTGCTGTGGAGTGCCATGGTCATGCCACTCAGTGCTGCGCCGCTGGCACTGAGCCATACCGAGATCGGCCTGTTTGGCCTGGCAGGTGTGGCGGGCACGCTGGCGGCTTCGCATGCTGGTCGTCTGGCTGACCTTGGGCGCGGTGAGCGTACGACCGGAGTGTCGTTGGCCCTGCTGACGCTGTCGTGGCTGCCAACAGCGTTCGTCGAACATTCATTGCTGGCCTTCGTGCTGGGTGTGCTGATGCTGGACTTTGCCGTGCAGGCAGTGCATGTCACCAACCAGAGCTTGTTGCTGGCCGGGCGTGGTGCGATGGCTAGCCGTTTGATCGGCGCCTACATGTGTTGCTATTCGCTGGGCAGCGGTATGGGGGCGGTGTTGGCGAGCTGGGTGTTTGCCCACTGGGGCTGGGTTGCGGTGTGTGGGCTTGGCATGGGCATCAGTGCCGTCGCACTGTGCTACTGGCTATGGCTGCAACGCGCGAGGGCGGCCGAGGCCGCCCTGCAATGTTCAGGTCAGAACTTGTAGCCAAGGCCGACCATGTATACCCACGGGTCGACGTCGACGTCGACCTTGGTCTTGCTGTAGCCAAGGGCGGTCGGGCCGTTGACGCTGGCCTTGGTGTCGATGTCGACGTACCAGACCGAGGCGTTTACCAGCAGGTTGTCGGTCAGCATGTAGTCCATGCCCAGTTGGCCGGCGATACCTACCGAATCCTGCAGCTTGAGGTTGCTGAAGCCTTGTTCCTTGCGTGCGCTGCTCAAGTCTTCGTCAAAGAACAGGGTGTAGTTGATACCGACGCCAGCGTACGGCTGGAAGCGCGAATTTGGCTCCATTGGGTAGTACTGCAGCGACAGCGTTGGCGGCAGTTGCTTGATGTCCGCCAGCTTGCCGTCCAGCCCGCCGCCCAGACCTTTTACGCCGACGGTGTGCTTGAACGGGGTAGCTGCCAGCAGCTCCAGGCCGATGTGGTCGGTGAGCATGTAGGCAAAGGTCAGGCCCAACTGGGTATCGCTGTCCAGGGTCGCCTTGGTGCCCGACACCTTGTTGCCGTCGAACTTGAGGTCGCCGCTGCTCTCGTTCGGGGCGGTGGTGATGGCGCCTGCGCGCAGGATCATGTCCCCCGCCTGATAGGCGTGGGCGGCAGGGGCGGCGAGCGCAAGGGCCACAAGCGAGGCACCCAGCAAGGACTTGTTCATGGAAGCTCCCAAAGGACGTTATTAATCGAGTAGTCCAATGGTACGGAGCTGGTCAAACGGAAAGTTTGACCCAGCTCAACGAAGCGTCTTCACGAATTCGAAACAGTTCTCATCTCAGCTCATAAGCGTAGATTTTCTCGGCTTCCATCTGGTAGCCGGCGTCGGCCAGCTCGCTGCTGGAAGCTTTAACCTGCATCTTTCCCTCTATCCAGTAGGGCTGGTAGAGGTCTTCGACGCGCACGCCCATCTCGCTGAAAATATGCACGATCTGGTTCGGCGGCGGCGGCGGCACGTGGATGCACGCGCCATAGTAAGGGACCAGCAGGAATTCGGTGGTGCGGCCTTCTTCGCTGACCTCCAGTGGCACGATGTAACCGGGAAGTTTGACCTGTTGGCCGTCGAGGCTTTTTACCACTGGCGCGTCGGGCGCCTGCTGACGCGCGGGAGGTGCGGATTCGGCAGACAGGGCGTTGCTGAGCTGTGACATGTCGTGCAGCGGCGCCAGTTGTGGCGGGATGACCGGGGCGCCTTCAGGGATCAGTGCGGGCCAGTCCAGCTCCTTGGGTTCGGCGGCCCATAGAGGCATCGCTACCAGCAACAGCAAGGCCAGCAGCATGTGCATTGCCGGCCTCTTCGCGGGCAAGCCCGCTCCCACAGGTACTGCACAAGCTCCGAAGCCTGCGGGGCTCTCTGTGGGAGCGGGCGTGCCCGCGAAGCAGGCGGTGAGGTGTTTGATCATTACGCGCACTCAGAGGTGTATGGACAGGCCGTCGGCCAGCGATTGCCGGTAAGCCCGCCACGCCGGCACGCTGCCCATCAGCAACGCGGCCCCCAGGATGATAGCCAGCAAGGTCCATTCATGGGTACTCGGCAGAGCCAGTGGCAGATACAAGCCATAATTGGCCTGCACATACCCCTGTGCCAGGGCGATACCCGCATATAGCAAGCCAAGCCCGGCCACGATCCCGACCGAGGCCAGTGACAGTGCTTCCAGTACCAGCAACCCCGCAATATGCCAAGGCCGGGCCCCGACCGAACGCAAGATCGCCATTTCCCGGCGGCGTTCGTTGAGGCTGGTGAGAATCGCCGTGAGCATGCCGATCAAACCGGTCAGCACCACGAATAGCGACACCACGAACAAAGCCTGTTCCGCAGTGCCCATCAGGCTCCACAGTTCCTGCAGGGCGACCCCCGGCAGGATCGCCAGCAACGGCTCGCTGCGGTATTCGTTGATTTCCCGCTGCAGACTGAAGGTTGCGATCTTGCTGTTCAGGCCAAGCATGAACGCAGTGATGGCGGCAGGTTGCAGGTCCATCGTACGGGCCTGTTCGGCGCTGATGCGCCCGGCGCCACGGGCGGGTACGCCGTTGTGCCAGTCGATATGGATCGCCTCCATGCCGCCCAGGCTGATATGCAGGGTGCGGTCGACGGGGGTGCCGGTGCGCTTGAGTACGCCGACCACGGTAAACGGCTTGTCGTCGTGCTTGACCAGACTGATTGCGGCCACGCCGTGGGCCAGCACCAGCTTGTCACCCAGCTTGTAGTGCAATGCCTCGGCCACTTCGGCGCCGAGCACTACCTCGAACGGGTCGTTGGCAAACTCACGCCCCTGGCTCAGTTGCAGATGCTGGCGGCGGCCGTACTGATAATGGCTGAAGTAATCCGTGGTGGTGCCCATCACTCTGTAGCCGCGGTGCGAGTCGCCCAGCGAGATCGGGATTGCCCACTTCACCCGTGGGTCCTGTGCATAGTGCTGGAAGCTGTCCCAGCGGATGTTATTGGTCGCGTTGCCAATGCGGAACACCGAATACAGCAGCAGGTTCACCGAGCCGGAGCGTGCACCGACAATCAGGTCGGTGCCGCTGATGGTGCTGGCGAAGCTGGCACGGGCTTCGGTACGGACCCGCTCAACAGCCAGCAGCAGGCACACCGACAGGGCAATGGCAAAGGCGGTCAGAAACGCAGTGAAGCGGCGGTTGGCCAGGCTGGCCAAGGCTAGGCGGAGCAGGTACATCAGGCCTCCCGGGGCTTGGCGGCGCGGTTCAGTTCGGCAAGCGACAGATGGCGGTCGAACAGCGGCGCCAGGCTCTGGTCGTGGCTGACGAACAACAGGCTGGCACCGGCGGCGCGGCACTCATCGAACAGCAGGCGGATGAATGCTTCGCGCGTGTCCGCATCCAGTGCCGAGGTCGGTTCGTCGGCGATCACCAGTTCAGGCTGGCCGATCAGTGCGCGGGCGGCGGCGACCCGCTGTTGCTGGCCGATCGACAGGCTGTCGGCGCGGCGGGCGAGCATGGCAGGGTCGCCCAGGCCCAGGTGGGTCAGCAGCGTGCTGGCCGCCTGGTCAACACTGCCATGGCGCTGCTCGGCGCGTGCCTTGCGGCTGCGCGAGAAGCGGCAGGGCAGTTCGACGTTTTCACGTACCGAGAGGAACGGCAGCAGGTTGAACTGCTGGAAGATATACCCTGTGTGATCGACCCGAAAGCGGTCGCGGGCGCCCTGGCTCAGGCTGCCGAGGTCCTGACCGAGCAACTGGATGCGGCCCTGGACCGGCACGTTCACCCCGCCCAGCAGGCCCAGCAAGGTCGTCTTGCCACTGCCGCTGGGGCCCTTGAGGAACAGTGCTTCACCAGCGTCCAGGCGCAATGCCGGAATATCCAGCAGCGGCGGGTGACCTGGCCAGGCGAACACCAGGTCATGCAGATCGATCAACGGCTGGTTCATTCAGAAGGCGACCGCTGCCTTGGTTGGCGTGGTTTCCACGCCTTTCTGGCCATTGGGGCCGATCAGTTGCACGTTGATTTTCTGGGTGGCGGGGAAGGCCTTGAACAGCGGCGCCAGGTCCAGCTGTGTGAGTTTGTCGGGGTTGGCGCAAGTCAGCTGATAGTGGGCGCCGATGTCGCTGTGCTGATGGTCGTGCTCATGTTCATGTTCATGTTCGTGCTCGTCACCATCGTTGTCGGCCTTCGCTGCGTCACCGAACAGAGGGCTTTCCAGCGCCTGCTGCTCTTCCTTGCAGTCCGCGGCAGCAGAAAGGTCGAACAGCTTCAGGGGTTGTTCAAGCTGCTGGCGCACGGCGGCGACTTTGGCCTTGTCGGCATCGCTGCTGGCGGCATGCTCGAAGCCGACCAGGTTCATTGCCGGGCTGTCCAGCTCCAGTTCCAGGGTATTGCCATCGAGCACTGCGTTGAGCTTGGCTACGCCATGCTCGTGGGCGCCGAGGGAGCCGTGGGCGTGGTCATGATCATGGTCATGTTCATCGTGGGCATGGGCTACGGCCAGTGGCAGCAAAGCGAAGGGCAGGGCGAGCAGCAGGCGACGCATGGACGACTCCGGAGCGGGCTGAAAGATCGAGTTATGTTATAACAACTTCTCGGCGTGCCGCCAGCCTGTGTGGCGCATGTTTCATGTTGCGGTAGCATGGCTGCATTGACTTGGGCTCAAGGAATGCATCATGAGAATTCGTGGACAGATTGGTGACTGGCCGGTGGACCTGACCATCGAGCTTACGCCTGAAGAGTGGGCGCAACTGGGGCGACAGACCGAGGTGCCGGTGGTCGCCCAGGCTGCGGCGACCGCTGCGGTGGCCGGGCCGCGCCAAAATGACGCTCAGTGGGCTGCGGCGCGTGATGTGTTGCGTCTGGCAGGACAGATGAGCGGGCCGGAATTGCTGGACCGCCTGGAAGGGCTGGCAGGGAGTACGGCGGCGGGTAAGCGGCTGCTGGTGCGCTTGCGGCACAGCAGTGAGGTCAAGGTGGAGAGTGGCGTGGATGCGCCCGTTTATCACTGGGTAGGGTGAGCGCTGTCTTGCTTGAAAATTGAAACGCCTGCGCTGTCACCCGTAGGAGCGGGTTTACCCGCGAACACCGGCAGAGCCGGTGCCATCCACTGTGTCGGTTTCTTCGCGGGCATGCTCGCTCCAACAGGTCCAGCGCAGGCTTCAAGGTCACTCAGAACATCGCCGCCGACAGCTTGCGACGATAAACACCAACCAGCGGGTGATCGCCACCCAGCAACTCGAACACCTGCAACAGTGCCTTCTGCGGCAGCCCGTTCTCGTAGCCACGGTTACGCTGGAACAACTTCAGCAGACCTTCCAGCGCCGCCTCGTACTGCTGGCGCGCCAGTTGCTGAATGCTCAGCTGATAAGCCGCCTCGTCGTCTTGCGGGTTCTGCGCCAGACGGCTTTTAAGGTCAGCCACTTCCGGCAGGCTGGCAGCCTGGCGCAGGAAGGTCAGCTGGGCCTTGGCACCGGCCAGTGCAGCTTTGTGTTCGTCAGTCTTGACCGCATCCAGCACCACTTGCGCTTCGCCCAGCTCACCACGCTCGGCCAGGCAGCGGGCATACAGGATCAGCGCCTCGGCATTGCTGTTGTCCTCACCCAGCAGCGCCTGTAGCAGCGTTTCGGTTTCGGCAAAACGGCTTTCGGCAAACAGTGCCTTTGCCTGCTCCAGTGGCGCGGCGGTGGGCGCGGCGGGCATTTGTACATGCGGCTCGAGCATGGCGCGGATCGCCGACTCCGGTTGTGCCCCGGCAAAACCGTCCACCGGCTGGCCGTCCTTGAACAGCACCACTGTCGGCAGGCTACGGATGCCGAACTGGGCAACCACCTGTTGCTCTACGTCGCAGTTGATCTTGGCCAGCAGCAGTTCGCCCTGGTAACCCTCGGCAATCTTTGCCAGCAAAGGCATCAGCGCCTTGCACGGCGCGCACCACTCGGCCCAGAAGTCCACCAGCACCGGCTTGTGGAAGGAGTTCTCGATCACCAGTTGCTGGAAGTTGGTATCGGTGGCGTCGAAAATGTAAGGCGTGTCTTGGGTCATCGCGACTCTCGCAAACTCGTGTATGGCACCACTATAAGGTGTCGCGGCTGGCGTGGTACAGGCTGACCCGGCGGAATTCGTGTGGCTCGGCCAGGTCCGGCAGGGTCAGTGCTTCGAGCACGCCCAATTGCTGGTACAACGGGTGGCGAAAGTCGCGTACCCGCGAGTCGGCCACCAAGGCCTGCCGACCGCGGCTCAGGAAGGCATCCAGCAGCGGCAGGTTGGCGCGGTCGTACAGCACATCGGCAACCAGGATCAGGTCGAAACGGTCTTCCTCGGCAAAAAAATCGCTGCTGTAGCTTAGTGTCACCCCGTTCAGTGCTGCATTCGCACGGCAGGCAGCGAGGGCCAGCGGGTCGAGGTCGCAGGCCACCACTTCTCGTGCACCGGCGCGTGCAGCAGCAATGCCGGCGATACCAGAGCCGGCGCCAAAGTCCAGCACGCGCTTGCCTGCCACCCATTCCGGGCGTTCGGCCAGGTAGCGGGCCATTGCCAGCCCACTGGCCCAGCAGAAGCTCCAATAGGGAGGTTCTTCAAGAATGCGCCGGGTTTCTTCGCTGCTGAAGGCGCGATCCATGTTCTGGTCGTCGATCAGCCATAGCTTCAGGTCACAGTCGGGCAGTTCGCTGACGATCAGGCGTGCTTCGCCGATCAGGCCGCTGAGGGCCTGTTGCAGGGCCAGCGGCATCACTTAAGGCGCCTTCTCGAAACGCAGCGGGCCGGTGGCCTGGGTTTGTGCCTGGGTAATGCGCACCGGGGGCAGGTGCATGATCAGCTGGCCGGAGTTGCTGGCGCGGCCACGCAGTTCGACCCGGGCACCGGGCGGGAAGGCTTCGGGGTTGAAACGCAGGTGGTAGGGCAACGCCTGGCCGGTACCGGTCAGGTTGCTGCTGGCCAGCAGGCGCTGCGGGCGGTCGCGCTCGTCGATCACCAGCAAGGCCAGTTCCACCTCGGCCCCCGCCGGAATTTCCAGCAAGGTGCCGCTCAGTTCGCGCTGGTAGGCCGGCAACGGGCCCGGTACTTCGGCCTTGGCCGAGGGGGCTGGCGCGGGCGCCGGGTTGTCGGTCTTTGGCCTGTCGCTGCCGCAGGCGGCAAGCAAAGCGGCGCAGCACAGCACGACGAGCGCTCGGTAGTGCATGGGGGAGTCCTTCACGGGCATATTTCCCATGGATGTTAACCCCTTTGGCTTGTCTTGCCAGTGCAATGCGCTACCATGGCCCTCCCTTTTTTTGTTGCCTGCCACCATGCACTGTCCCTTTTGCGGTGCCAACGACACCAAGGTCATCGACTCTCGCCTCGTCGCCGAGGGCGAGCAGGTGCGCCGCCGCCGTGAATGCGTGGCCTGCGGCGAGCGCTTCACCACCTTCGAAACCGCCGAGCTGGTGCTGCCCCGGCTGATCAAGCAGGACGGCACGCGCCAGCCCTTCGACGAAGAAAAGCTGCGCGCTGGCATGCAACGGGCCCTGGAAAAGCGTCCGGTCAGCGTCGAGCGCCTGGAAGCTGCGCTGGCGCACATCAAGAGCCGGCTGCGTGCCACGGGCGAGCGCGAAGTCAAATCGCTGGTGGTCGGTGAAATGGTCATGGCCGAGTTGCGCAAACTCGATGAAGTGGCCTATATCCGCTTTGCCTCGGTGTACCGGCGCTTCCAGGACCTCGACGAGTTCCGCGAAGAAATCGACCGCCTGGCCCGTGAGCCAGCTAAAGAGTGAACATGCCCAGCCAAGCCGCCATCCTTGACGCCCACTACATGGCCCGTGCGCTGGAGCTGGCGCGTAAAGGCCTGTACACCACCCACCCGAACCCGCGCGTAGGTTGCGTGATCGTGCGTGATGGCGAAGTGGTTGGCGAAGGCTGGCACGTTCGCGCCGGCGAGCCACATGCCGAAGTGCATGCCCTGCGCCAGGCCGGTGAACTTGCCCGGGGTGCTTGTGCCTATGTCACCTTGGAGCCATGCAGCCACCATGGCCGTACGCCGCCGTGTGCCGAAGCGCTGGTCAAGGCCGGTGTGGCGCGTGTAGTCGCAGCCATGCAGGACCCTAACCCGCAAGTGGCGGGACAGGGCCTGCGGCGCCTGGCCGAAGCCGGAATCGAAGTGGCCAGCGGGGTGCTCGAAGCCGAGGCCCGCGCCCTCAACCCAGGCTTCCTCAAGCGTATGGAGCACGGCCTGCCGTTCGTTCGCGCCAAGCTGGCCATGAGCCTGGACGGCCGCACCGCCATGGCCAGTGGTGAGAGCCAGTGGATCACCGGCCCGGCCGCCCGCTCAGCCGTGCAGCGCTTGCGCGCCCGCTCCAGCGTGGTGTTGACCAGCGCCGCCAGCGTGCTGGCAGACAACGCACGCATGACCGTGCGTGGTGCCGAGCTGGGCCTGGATGCCGAAACTACTGCCCTGGCTCTTAGCCGCACACCCTTGCGGGTGCTGGTCGATGGCCGTCTGCGCCTGCCACTGGCGGCGCCGTTCTTCCAGGCCGGCCCGGCTCTGGTGGTGACTGCTGTCGCAGATGACCCGCGCTATGCCGCTGCCGGCCACGAATTGCTCAGCTTGCCGGGCGACAATGGCCAGGTCGACCTGGGGGCGCTGCTTCACGCCCTGGCCGCCCGCGGCGTCAACGAAATCCTGCTGGAAGCCGGTGCCGGCCTGGTCGGTGCCTTCGCACGGCAAGGCCTGGTCGATGAGTACCAGCTGTTCGTCGCTGGCACCTTCCTCGGCTCTCAGGCCCGGCCGCTGCTGGACTGGCCGATGGACAAGATGAGCGAAGCACCACGGCTGAAAATTACCGAAATGCGCGCAGTGGGCGATGACTGGCGGGTCACGGCCATCCCCCTGCCGGCGCCCGGCGTATAATGCCGGGCTTGCCCCGCGCAAACCGTTTTTGAGGAAGACCCCATGTTCACCGGCATCATCGAATCCATCGGCACCATCCGCAGCCTGACTCCCAAGGGTGGTGACGTGCGCGTCTACGTAGAAACCGGCAAGCTCGACCTGGGGGACGTCAAGCTCGGCGACAGCATCGCCGTCAACGGTGTTTGCCTCACGGCCGTAGAACTGCCGGGCGACGGCTTCTGGGCCGATGTCAGCGTCGAAACCCTCAAGCGCACCGCCTTCATCGACCTCAAGAGCGGCAGCAAGGTCAACCTGGAAAAAGCCCTGACCCCCACTACCCGCCTGGGCGGGCACCTGGTCAGCGGCCACGTCGACGGGGTTGGCGAAATCATTTCGCGCAGCGATAACGCCCGCGCCATCCAGTTCCGCGTGCGTGCACCGAAGGAACTGGCCAAGTACATCGCCCACAAGGGTTCGATCACCGTCGACGGCACCAGCCTGACGGTCAATGAGGTCAATGGCGCCGAATTCGAGCTGACCATTGTCCCGCACACTCTGTCCGAAACCATCATGGCCGATTACCGTGCAGGGCGTCGGGTAAACCTTGAGGTCGACCTGCTGGCCCGTTACCTGGAGCGCTTGCTGCTGGGTGACAAGGCCGCCGAACCGAGCAAGGGCAGTGGCATTACCGAAAGCTTCCTGGCCGCCAATGGCTTCTTGAAATCCTGATTGAGAAGGGGGTGCCGCGTGGCGCTCAACAGCATCGAAGAACTGGTCGAAGACATCCGCCAGGGCAAAATGGTCATCCTGATGGATGACGAAGATCGCGAGAACGAAGGCGACATCATCATGGCGGCCGAATGCTGCCAGCCGGAGCACATCAACTTCATGGCCAAGCACGCCCGTGGCCTGATCTGCATGCCGATGACCCGCGAGCGTTGCGAAACGCTGAAGCTGCCGTTGATGGCGCCGCGCAACGGCTCGGGCTTCGGCACCAAGTTCACCGTGTCGATCGAGGCCGCCGAGGGCGTCACCACCGGTATTTCCGCCGCCGACCGCGCACGCACTGTGCAGGCTGCCGCTGCCAAGGACGCCAAGGCCGAAGACATCGTCAGCCCTGGTCACATCTTCCCGCTGATGGCCCAGCCAGGCGGTACGCTGGCGCGTGCCGGCCACACCGAAGCCGCCTGTGACCTGGCGCGCATGGCCGGTTTCGAGCCAAGCGGCGTGATCTGCGAAGTGATGAACGACGACGGCACTATGTCGCGCCGCGCCGAACTGGAAGTGTTCGCCGCCGAGCACGGCCTGAAGATCGGCACCATTGCCGACCTGATCCACTACCGCATGATCCACGAGCGCACCGTGCAGCGTGTTTCCGAGCAATCGGTGGAGAGCGAGCTGGGTGAGTTCAACCTGGTCACCTACCGTGACGCGGTCGAAGGCGACGTGCACATGGCCTTGACCCTGGGCAAGATCTGCGCGGAAGAACCGACCTTGGTGCGCGTGCACAACATGGACCCGCTGCGCGACCTGCTGCTGGTCAAGCAGCCAGGCCGCTGGAGCCTGCGCGCGGCCATGGCCGCAGTGGCCGAGGCCGGCAGTGGTGTGGTGTTGCTGCTGGGGCACCCGCTGGACGGCGACGTGCTGCTGGCGCACATCCGCGAAAGCGCGGGCGATGCGCCGGCCAAGGCACCGACCACCTACAGCACTGTAGGTGCCGGTTCGCAGATCCTGCGCGACCTCGGTGTGCGCAAGATGCGCCTGATGAGTTCGCCGATGAAGTTCAACGCGATATCCGGATTCGATCTGGAAGTTGTAGAATACGTGCCCTCCGAGTGACTTGAGGCGGCATTGACGCCCTCTGCTCGAGTCCAGACCCCTGTCGAGGCCGCTTGTATGCGGCCTCGCTCTTGAAGATGAGAATATCGGAATGACCCTGAAGACCATCGAAGGTACCTTCATCGCCCCCAAAGGTCGCTATGCTTTGGTGGTTGGCCGCTTCAACAGCTTCGTTGTCGAAAGCCTGGTAAGCGGTGCCGTTGATGCCCTGGTACGCCACGGTGTCAGCGAAAGCGACATCACCATCATCCGTGCCCCGGGTGCATTCGAGATCCCGCTGGTGGCACAGAAGGTCGCCCAGCAAGGCGCCTACGACGCGATCATCGCCCTGGGCGCCGTGATCCGTGGCGGTACCCCGCACTTCGAATACGTGGCGGGCGAGTGCACCAAGGGCCTGGCCCAGGTGTCCATGGAGTTCGGTGTTCCGGTGGCCTTCGGCGTACTGACCGTCGACTCCATCGAGCAAGCCATCGAGCGTTCTGGCACCAAAGCCGGCAACAAAGGTGCTGAAGCTGCCCTGTCCGCACTGGAAATGGTCAGCCTGCTGGCGCAGTTGGAGGCCAAGTGATTAGCGACGAAAGCGATCGTTTCAACCCGCGCGATCCAAAACCTGCGGATGCCGGCAAGCCCTCCAAGAGCGCCAAGCGCCGCGAAGCCCGCAAGCTCGCGACCCAGGCCCTCTACCAGTGGCACATGGCCCAGCATTCGCTGAACGAGATCGAAGCGCAGTTCCGGGTGGATAACGATTTCACCGATGTCGACGGTGCCTATTTCCGCGAGATCCTGCATGGGGTCCCGGCAATCAAGGGCGAAATCGACAAAGCGCTGGTGCCTTGCATGACCATCGCACTGGAAGAGCTCGACCCGGTCGAGCTGGCTGTGCTGCGCCTGTCCACCTGGGAACTGATCAAACGCGTCGACGTGCCTTACCGCGTCGTGATCAACGAAGGTGTGGAACTGGCCAAGGTCTTCGGTGCCACTGACGGCCACAAGTTCGTCAACGGCGTACTGGACAAGCTCGCCCCGGCGCTGCGTGAAGCAGAAGTCAAGGCGAACAAGCGCTGATCCTGGCGCTGCCTGGCCATGGGTGAGTTCGAGCTGATCAACCATTACTTCGCCGCAGCGCCCTGTGCGCAGGGCGGCGAGGGCGTGGCGCTGGGTATCGGCGACGACTGCGCCCTGCTGGACCTTCCCCCCGGTGAGCAACTGGCGGTGTCGACCGACACCCTGGTCGCCGGGGTGCACTTTCCTGCTGTTTGCGATCCGTTGCTGCTTGGCCAGCGTTCGTTGGCTGTGGCGGCCAGTGACCTGGCAGCCATGGGTGCGACTGCAATCGGCTTCACCCTCGCACTGACCCTGCCTGACGTTGGCCCTGACTGGCTGGCGGCCTATGCCGACGGCCTTGGTCGCATGGCCCACCGTTGCCGCATGAGCCTGATCGGTGGTGACACCACGCGCGGCCCGTTGAGCATCACCGTGACCGTGTTCGGCCGCGTGCCGGCTGGCCAGGCCTTGCGCCGCAGCGGTGCAAGGCCGGGTGATCTGTTGTGTGTTGGTGGTTCGCTGGGCAAGGCCGCCGGTGCCTTGCCGCTGGTGCTGGGTGAGCGCGAGGCGCCTGCCGCGCAGGCCGAGCCGCTGCTGGCTCATTACTGGTCACCGATGCCGCAGCTCACCCTCGGGGCTCTGCTGCGTGGCAAGGCCACTGCGGCCCTGGACATTTCCGATGGCCTGCTCGCTGACTGCGGGCATATCGCCAAGGCCTCCGGCGTGGCGCTGGAGGTGAACCTGGCGCAGGTGCCAGTGTCTCCTGCCTTAGAGGCATTCCTCGGGCGCGAAGCGGCGTTGCAGGCAGCACTCACCGGTGGCGACGACTATGTACTGGCCTTCACCTTGCCGCCCGAAGCGCTGGCGCCCTTGGCTGGTCTCGGTTGCATCGAGGTACATATCATTGGTCGTGTGCTCGAAGGGCAGGGTGTGACCTTGCGCGACTCACAGGGCCAGGACATAACCCCCGTCCAGCGGGGCTATCAACACTTTAGGGAGAGACCGTGACCGATCACCCCAACCAGGTGCCTGCGGAGTTCGTTCCGCCTTCGGTCTGGCGCAACCCGTGGCACTTCATCGCCTTTGGCTTCGGTTCCGGCACTCTGCCCAAGGCTCCGGGTACCTGGGGCTCGCTGGTCGCCATACCGTTCATCCCCTTGTGGCAGCTGCTGCCCGACTGGGGCTACTGGTTGTTGCTCGGCGTGAGCATGCTGTTTGGCTTCTGGTTGTGCGGCAAAGTTGCCAATGATTTGCGCGTACACGACCATGAAGGCATTGTCTGGGACGAGATTGTCGGCATGTGGATCACCCTCTGGCTGGTGCCGGAGGGCTGGCAGTGGCTGTTGGCAGGGTTCCTGATGTTCCGCTTCTTCGACATCCTCAAGCCGTGGCCGATTCGCTGGATCGATCGCCATGTGCATGGGGGCGTCGGCATCATGCTCGACGATATCCTGGCCGGCGTGTTTGCCTGGCTGGGCATGCAGGTTCTGGTGTGGGCGGTTGCCTGAAACAGGGAGTGCGTGAATGGCCTTAAGGACTGTACTGCTGGCAATGCTGCTGAGCGTTGCCCCGTGGGTGACGGCTGCCGAGGGCATGCCGAAACAGATCCATCTGGTTAGCGAGGAGTGGCTCGACTACACCAATGCCGACGGTACCGGGGTGGCCTGGGATGTGCTGCGCAAAGTGTTCGAACCGGCCGGAGTCGAGGTGGTTACCCAGAGCGCGCCCTACAGCCGGGCGGTTGGCCTGGTCAAACGCGGCGAGGCTGATGCCTGGGTCGGCTCGTACAAGGAAGAGAACGACGACAACCTGTACCCGCGCTGGCACTTCGACATGGACCATATCTATGCCCTGGGGCTGGCCAGCAAACCTGTGCCTACCCTGGAGACCATCGGCAAGTACCGGTTGGCCTGGGTGCGTGGTTATGATTACGGCAGCTACTTGCCCAATGTGCGCGAATTCCGCGAAATCCAGCGTCGCGAGGGCATTCTGCCGATGCTCGAGCATGACCGGGTGGACTACTACATCGACGCACTGACCGAGGTCGACTACGTGCTCGGGCAAACCTCTCACCCTGAGCGTTTCCGCCGTACCCATGTGGCCGAGTTGCCGTTGTACCTGGCCTTTGCCCGTAACGACCAGGCCAAGGCTCTGTGCGAGCTGTTCGACAAGCGCATGAAGGAGCTGATACGTAGCGGCGAACTGAAGCCGATTTTCGAGCACTGGAAACAGCCCTATCCGTTCAGCGCGGACAGTCACCCACACTGAGGCCGAATACACCAAGGTATATCGCGGCCCTCTTGGGCTGCGGGCTTGGGGTTGAGCGATGGCTTTTAATAAGTATCGAACTTTTCGATCTTAAGCCACTGTATACAGCCAGCCCACATTCCCCAACCTGCTGATACAATCGGCCCACGAGAAATTTCCTACTTACTCCAGGAGCACAACGTGCCCGTCGTCTTTGTTGCCGCCTCTAAACTCCCGACGCCCTTCGCGACCTTCACCATGCATGGCTTTCTCGATGAAGCCACAGGCCGTGAGCATGTGGTGCTCAGCCTGGGTGATATCGCGGACGGCCAGCCGGTACTGGGGCGCCTGCATTCCGAGTGCCTGACCGGCGATGCACTGTTCAGCCAGCGTTGCGACTGCGGCTCGCAGTTGGAAGCCGCGCTGCAGGCCATCGCCCGCGAAGGCCGTGGGGTGCTGTTGTACCTGCGTCAGGAAGGCCGTGGCATCGGCCTGCTGAACAAGATCCGCGCCTACGAGCTGCAGGATGGCGGCGCCGACACCGTCGAAGCCAACGAGCGCCTGGGCTTCGCTGCCGACCAGCGTGACTACGCCATATGCCTGCCGATGCTCGAGCACCTGGGCGTCAAGTCGCTGCGCCTGATGACCAACAATCCGCGCAAGGTCAAAGCCCTGACCGACATGAACATCGTGGTTGCCGAGCGTGTGCCGCTGCACACCGGGCATAACCCGCACAACCGCTACTACCTGGCGACCAAGGCCGGCAAGTTGGGCCACATGCTGGGCAACGAACACCAGGGCGAGGTGCCCCAGGCGTGACCCGCGCCGAGGTCAAGCGGCGCCTGGCGCTGGCCTGGTGGCAGTACCTGGCGGTGGGCCTGGTGCCGCTGCCAGTCATGGCTTGGGCCTTTGGGGGTGGTGATGCACTGATCCCGGTGTTGGCAATGCCACTGTTCATCGCCGGTGCGGCCACCATGTTCCTCAGCCTGCCGCGCTTCGGTGCCTACAAGCGCGCACTTATTGCCACCTCAAAGGTGCTCGGTACGGGCGAAGAAGCCACTGCCTGGATCGAACTGGCGCGGGTGCGGCGCATGGCCATGCTGTATGCCTGCTTCCCGGCTTGGGTTGCCGCATTGTCGGTGCTGGTCGGCCTGGAGGCAGTGCCGCAGATCCTCCTCGCAGTGTCTACCGTTGTAGTGCTGTACCTCTATCGCATTCCGCGCCAGCTGGGCTGATGCGACTGCTACCTGGCCTGCTGGCGTTGTTCGCCTGCACCGTACTGGCTGCAGAACCGCTACGTGTCGTCAGTCTGGCCCCCTCGATGAGCGAGATCATGCTTGAGCTGCAGGCCGACGACCTGCTGGTGGGCGTGCTCGATGGCGGCGAACGGCCGGCTGCACTGCGCCACTTGCCTTCGGTCGGGCGCCAAGGGCAACTGGACATGGAGCGCCTGCTCAGCCTGCGCCCCGACCTGTTGCTGCTGTGGCCAGGCAGTGTGCCGCCGGCCCAGCGCGACCAACTCAAGCGCCTGGGTATCGCCACCTTCAGCGCCGAACCCCATGACATCAGCCAGCTGATCGAGCAGATCGAGGCCATTGCCGAGCGTGTCGGGCGTACCGAGCAAGGCCATTCATACGCGCGAGCCCTGCGTGAGCGGCTGCAGCAGCTGCGCCAGCAGTATCGGCGTGACGAACCCTTGCAGGTGTTTTATCAAGTCTGGGATCGGCCGTTGTACACGCTCGGTGGCCGTCAGGTGGTGACCGACGCCTTGGCCGTGTGCGGGGCGCGCAATGTGTTCGCCGACCTTGGCCAGCCGGCGCCACAGGTGAATGTGGAGTCCGTGCTGCTGCGTAATCCGCAGGTCATCCTGGCAGCTGATGAGGCGCAACTGGCCAGCTGGAAGGCCTGGCCGCAGATTCGGGCGGTGGCTGATGGGCGTCTGCTGGTGGTGCCGGACAAAGGGCTGGAGCGCCCCAGCGGGCAGATGATCGAAGCCACCGCCCGCTTGTGTGCGTTGCTGGACGCTAAAGCGCCGGTGTCCAGGTGATGCTCAAGAGCACAGTGCGGCCCTCTTCGCGGTAAGGGTGATACGCACCCTCATAGCTGTAAAGGGCGCGGCTGTAGCTGCGGTCCAGCAGGTTATCCAGCTTGGCTTCGAGTTTAAGTTCGTCGCTAGCCGCCCAACTGCTGCGCAAACCCAGCAGACCATAGCCACCGATGCGGTTGCGGTTGGCCTCATCGTCATAACTGTTGCTGACCGCCTGCCAGCTGGCACCCACGCTGAAACGCCCGAACTCTCGGTCCAGGTCCAGGCTCAAGGTGCGGCGGGCGCGGCGGGCGAGGGTGTGGCCAGTGTCGCGGTCGCGTGGGTCGATCAGCGCCAGGCCAAGCTGGCTGTGCCAGGCGCCCCATTGCTGCGCCAGCGCCATTTCCACGCCATTGATTCGTGCCGAGGCGACGTTACGGGGTATCGAGTCCTGGCCAAAGATGATCGCGTCGCGCAGGTCGGTGCGGTACAGCGAAGTCTCCAGCCGGCTCTCTGCAGTCAGCTGGCTGCGCCATTGCAGCTCGTAGCTTCTGGAGTGCTCTGGGTCCAGGTTCGGGTTGCTGAACTGTGGGTAATACAGGTCGTTGAACGTTGGCGCGCGGAAGCCTTCGCTGTAGGACAGCAGCACATCGTTGTTCGCGTTCAGCGGTACGGTCAAGCTGCCGCTCCAGGTGGTCTGGCCACCAAACTGTTGGTTGCGGTCATGGCGCACCCCCAGCTCGGTGGAAAACTGATCGCCCCGGTAGCGGTGCTGGGCGAACACGGCGCGGTTCCAGCGGCTGTCCTCAGTGAAGTCGGTACTGCCGTGTACGCGGTCTTCGTACCAGTCGCCACCGATCAGTATGGTGTGCTGTTCGCCGAGGGCCAGGTCGTTCTGCCAGGTAGCCTGATCGCGGTAGGTGTTGAACACGAAGCGCTCAGCGCTGAGCTTGTCGCGTTTGTCGTCCCGGTTCTCGCTATGTGCCAGTTCAAGGCGTGAGTGCCAGGTTTCGGTGACCTGAACGTCAACGTAGCTGCCCAGGCTGCTGACGCTGAAGTCGGTGTAGGGTTGTTGACCGAAGCTCTCGAAGGTCACGGGGTCGAAGCCGCCGAACGGGTTGTCGTACTCGCTGCGACCACGGCTGTCGAGCAGGTTCAAGCCGGCCTCGAAGCGCTCACTGAAGGTGTGGCTCAGGCTCAGGTTCAACGCCTTGTTGCGGTAGGCGTCGTGGTCACCATCGCTGGCGAAGGATGGCCCGGTCGAGTCGATACCGGCAGTTTCATCCAGGCTGGCGCCAAGGTTGAAGCGGGTCGAGTCGTTGCCACCAGAAAGCCCCAGGCTGCGTTGGAATGTCTGGTTGCTGCCGGCGGCCATGCGCAGGCGTGGCTGCAGGCCGGGGCCATTGCTGCGTCGGGTGAAGATCTGGATCACCCCGCCAATGGCATCGCTGCCGTACACCGCTGAGCGCGAGCCGCGCAGGACTTCGATGCGCTCGATCTGGTCGATGTCCAGAAACTGCAGGCCGCTGTCGCCCGAGGTGGCGTTGGCGATGCGCACGCCATCGACCAGCACCAGGCTTTGCGCGGCCTTGGTGCCCCGGATAAAGATGCCCGGCAGGCTGCCACGGCCACCGGTAGGTGCCACTTGCACGCCCGGCACGCGGGAGAGCAGGTCGGTAACGCTGGTGGGTTGCAGGCGGTCGATGTCGGTGCGGGTGAAGACCGTGTTGGCAGCGCTGGTGGCGGTACGCGATTCGACCTGGCGGCTGGCGCTGATCAGCACGTCGGGGAGTTTGAGAGCGTCGTCGCGCTCAGCGGCCAGAAGGAATGTAGGGGCACAGAGAATCGTGGTACAGGCTAATTTTTGGTTCTTCACGGAATCCCGGGAAAGACAGAAACAAGAACGCCGGTTTGATGGATGATGTTCGTGCGAGCAAACACATCAACAAACCGGCGTTCTTGTGCACGATATTAATACGTTTCTGCCCTTTTGGGAGGGCTTTTCTGTCATTGCCATCAGGCCTGACGGCGACGATCTGCTGATCGACCTGATTCCGCAGCCCACTAGGTTCCCCACCTGCAGCGGCTGCCATCAGCCCAGCACCGCCATCCACGAATACTGCCAGCGTTCGATCCGTGATCTCCCCATTCTTGGCCATGCGGTACGGTTGAATGTGGAACTGCGGCGCGTTGGGTGTCGCGCATGCGGCAAGCGGATGGAGTCAGTCAGCTGGCTTGATCGCTATTCGCGTATGACCCAGCGCTTGGCCGAGGCCGTGATCCAGGCTTGCCAGCGGCTGCCTACCCTGCACGTCGCTGAGCTGTTTGACTTGCATTGGGACAGTGTGCGCTTGCTGGAGCGACGAGCTCTACAAGCCGCTCTAGAGAAGCTACCAAAGGCCCAGCCCAGGCGCCTGGTGATGGACGAGTTCGCCCTGTTCAAAGGCCATCGCTACGCCAGCGTGGTGCTGGACGCCGATACCCGCCGGGTTCTGTGGATTGGCGAAGGACGTAGCAGAGCGGCTGTCAGGCCCTTCTTTGAGGAGTTGGGGCCAGAAGGCTGTGCGCGGATCGAAGCAGTGGCGATGGACATGAACACCGCATTTGACCTGGAGGTACGCCAACACTGCCCTCAGGCACGCGTGGTCTACGACCTGTTTCATGTAGTCGCCAAGTATGGGCGCGAGGTGATTGACCGGGTACGGGTCGACGAAGCCAACCGTCTGCGCCATGACAAACCCGCGCGCAGGGTGATCAAGCAAGCACGCTGGCTACTGCTGCGTAATCCGGAAAATCTCAAGCGAAAAGATCAACAGGTGCACCTGAGGGATCTGCTGTCGGCTAACCAATCGCTGATGACGGTTTATCTGATGAAAGCAGAGTTAAAAGCGCTGTGGTCGCCCACCACCGCCTGGGGTTGGCGATCAGCCTGGAAGCAGTGGCTGCGTCTGGCTGATGAAAGCGCGATACCGGCACTGAAGCAGTTTGCTAAACGCCTGAAGGGATACTGGCGCGGCATCTTGAGCAGGGTGCGATGGCCGATGCATACGGGCCAGCTGGAAGGCATCAACAACCGGATCAAGGTGATCAAGCGGATGGCTTACGGTTACCGGGACAGCGAATTCTTTTTCATGAAGATCAAGAATGACTTTCCCGGCAATCCGTGAAGAACCTAATTTTTTCATGGGCAGTTCCAAAGTATTTCCACAGCACTGTGCTGTCCCCGTAGGTGCGGGTTTACCCGCGAAAGGGCCGGGCCTGCTGGCCAATTTTCACCCGCCGTTCACCGTTGTCGCCGCTACCGTATTCGCGGGTAAACCCGCTCCTACAGTGGGCACACATCGGTGATCGGGCGCAGGCCGCCGTAGGAGCGGGTTTACCCGCGAAAGGGCCGGTCCTGCTGGCCAATTTTCACCCGTCGTTCACCGTTGCCGCCGCTACCGTATTCGCGGGTAAACCCGCTCCTACAGTGGGCACACATCGGTGATCGGTCGCAGGCCGTCGTAGGTGCGGGTTTACCCGCGAAAGGGCCGGGCTTGCTGGCCAATTTTCACCAGTCGTTCACCGTTGCCGCCGCTACCGTATTCGCGGGTAAACCCGCTCCTACAGTGGGCACACGTCGGTGATCGGGCGCAGGCCGTCGTAGGAGCGGGTTCACCCGCGAAAGGGCCGGTCCTGCTGGCCAATTTTCACCAGTCGTTCACCGTCGCCGCCGCTACCGTATTCGCGGGTAAACCCGCTCCTACAGTGGGCACACATCGGTAATCGGGCGCAGCCCGTCGTAGGAGCGGGTTCACCCGCGAAAGGGCCGGGCCTGCAGGCCAATTTTCACCAGTCATTCACCGTTGTTGCCGCTACCGTATTCGCGGGTAAACCCGCTCCTACAGTGGGCACACCTAGGTGATCGGGCGCAGTCCGTCGTAGGAGCGGGTTCACCCGCGAAAGGGCCGGTCCTGCTGGCCAATTTTCACCCGTCGTTCACCGTCGCCGCCGCTACCGTATTCGCGGGTAAACCCGCTCCTACAGTGGGCACACGTCGGTGATCGGGCGCAGGCCGTCGTAGGAGCGGGTTCACCCGCGAAAGGGCCGGGCCTGCAGGCCAATTTTCACTAGTCGTTCACCGTTGTCGCCGCTACCGTATTCGCGGGTAAACCCGCTCCTACAGTGGGCACACATCGGTGATCGGGCGCAGTCCGTCGTAGGAGCGGGTTCACCCGCGAAAGGGCCGGTCCTGCTGGCCAATTTTCACCAGTCGTTCACCGTCGCCGCCGCTATCGTATTCGCGGGTAAACCCGCTCCTACAGTGGGCACACATCGGTGATCGGGCGCAGGCCGTCGTAGGAGCGGGTTTACCCGCGAAAGGGCCCTAGAGCCCGAGCTTGGCCATGCGGGCCTTCACCGAAGCCTCGATCCCGGCCGCATCCAGCCCGCACTCAGCCAGCATTTGTGCAGGCTTGGCATGCTCGACATAGATATCCGGCAGCCCCAGGTGCAGAAGCGGCTTGAGCACTGCCTGGCTGGCAAGGAACTCACCCACCGCAGCGCCTGCGCCACCCATGATGGCGTTTTCTTCGATGGTTACCAGCAGCTCATGGCTGCCTGCCAGCTCAAGCACCAGCGCCTCGTCCAGCGGCTTGACGAAGCGCATGTCGACCACCGTGGCGTTGATCTGTTCGGCCACTTGCATGGCCTCGGCCAGTTGTACGCCGAACACCAGCAGGGCCACTTTTTCGCCCTGGCGGCGGACCACGCCCTTGCCGATCTCCAGTGGTTGCAGGTCACCGCTGATCGGCGCATTCGGGCCGGTACCACGCGGGTACCGTACAGCGGCCGGGCCGTTGTACAGGTGGCCGGTGCTGAGCATCTTGCGCAGTTCGTTCTCGTCGCTGGGGGTCATCACCAGCATGCCCGGGATGCAGCGCAGGTACGACAGGTCGTAGCTGCCGGCGTGGGTCGGGCCATCCTCGCCGACCAGGCCGGCGCGATCGATGGCGAACAGCACGTCGAGGTTCTGCACCGCCACGTCGTGGATCAGCTGGTCGTAGGCACGCTGCAGGAAGGTGGAGTAGATCGCCACCACCGGCTTGCTGCCCTCGCAGGCCATGCCGGCCGCCAAGGTCACGGCATGTTGCTCTGCGATCGCAACGTCGAAGTAGCGCTCAGGGTAGCGCTCGCTGAAGTCGACCAGGTCCGAGCCTTCCTTCATTGCCGGGGTAATGCCCACCAGGCGGTTGTCGGCGGCGGCCATGTCGCACAGCCACTGGCCGAACACCGCGGAGTATTTCGGGCCGCTGGCTTTCTTCGGCGCGGCGGGCTTGTCGGCCGGCTCCAGCTTGGTGATGGCGTGGTAGCCGATCGGGTCAATCTCGGCAGGGGCGAAGCCTTTGCCCTTCTTGGTCACCACATGCAGGAACTGCGGGCCTTTCAGGTCGCGCATGTTGCGCAGGGTGGCGATCATGGTGGGCAGGTCGTGGCCGTCGATCGGGCCGATGTAGTTCCAGCCCAGCTCTTCGAACAGCGTGCCCGGCACCAGCATGCCCTTGGCGTATTCCTCGGTGCGACGGGCAATTTCCCAGGCGCCTGGCAACCGCGACAGCACTTTCTTGCTGCCTTCGCGCATGCTCGCGTAGGTGCGGCTGGAAAGGATCTTGGCCAGGTAGTTGGACAGGCCGCCGACATTGCGCGAAATCGACATGTCGTTGTCGTTGAGGATCACCAGCATGTCGGCATTGACTTCCTGGGCGTGGTTCAACGCCTCGAATGCCATGCCGGCGGTCAGCGCGCCATCACCGATCACCGCAATCGACTTGCGTGCGCTGTTCTGCAGGCGGGCAGCAATGGCCATGCCCAGCGCGGCGCTGATCGAGGTGCTGGAGTGGCCAACGCCAAAGGTGTCGTACTCGCTTTCGCTGCGGCGCGGGAAGGCCGCGATGCCGTCCTTCTGGCGCAGGCTGAGCATGCGGTTACGGCGCCCGGTGAGGATCTTGTGCGGGTAGGCCTGGTGCCCCACGTCCCACACCAACCGGTCGTCCGGGGTGTCGAACACGTAGTGCAGGGCGATGGTCAGCTCGATGACGCCCAGACCGGCACCAAAATGCCCACCGGTCTGCCCAACGGTGTAGAGCAATTCCTGGCGCAGTTCGTCGGCCAGCGTTTCCAGGTCGGCTTCGGCCAACCGGCGCAGGCCGGCAGGCGTGTCAGCGCGGTCGAGCAACGGCGTGACCGGGCGTTCGCGGGGGATCTCTTGAAACGTCGTGGGCATCAGGCGAGTCGTTATAGGTGTGTGAAGACGCGGCAGTTTACCCCATTGTGGGAAAAGTGCCCATTCGACCACAGGTTACGCGGCCCCCTGTAGGAGCGGGTTTACCCGCGAATGCGTCGGCAAATTCAAGATCGCATTCGCGGGTAAACCCGATCCTACAGGGATAGGTGAAGCTGTTTAGTTACGGCGTTCGACAATATAACGCGCCAAGGCCCGCAGCGGCTCGGCCTTTTCGCCGAACCCTTGCAGTGCGGCCAGCGCCTGGTCGCGCAGTTCGATTGCATAGAGTTTGGCGGCTTCCAGCCCCAGCAGGGCCGGGTAGGTCGGTTTGTCACGCGCTATGTCTGCACCTTGGCGTTTGCCCAAGGTAGCAGTGTCGCTTTCCACGTCGAGGATGTCGTCCTGCACCTGGAATGCCAGGCCAATGGCCTGTGCATAAGTCTGCAGGGCATCCAGCTGCGCTGGTTCGGCACGGGCACTGGCCAGGGCGCCGAGGCGTACGCTGGCTTCGATCAGCGCGCCGGTCTTGTGCCGGTGCATGAACTCCAGCGCCTGCTGGTCCAGCTTCTGGCCCACCGAACCGAGATCGATGGCCTGGCCGCCAACCATGCCGGCCGGGCCGGCAGCTTTGGCCAGCACCTGAACCATGGCCAGGCGAATACTGTCGATCTGAGGGCTCAGGCAAGGGTCGAGCAGGGCACTGAAAGCCAGGCTCTGCAAACCGTCGCCAGCAAGGATGGCGCACGCTTCGTCAAACGCCTTGTGGGTGGTCGGCTGGCCGCGACGCAGGTCGTCGTCGTCCATGGCCGGGAGGTCATCATGCACCAGCGAGTAAGCATGGATCAGCTCGACCGCGCAGGCTGCACCGTTGGCCTGTTCGGCCGGGGCGCCCAAGGCTTCGCAGGCCGCGTAGGCCAGCAACGGGCGCACGCGTTTGCCGCCGTTCATCACGCTGTAGCGCATGGCGGCGTAAAGGCGTTCCAGCTCTTTGCTCGGGGCGATGAACAGCGGTTCGAGGGCTGCGTCGACGCGCGCCTGGCAACTGGCCTGGTAGGTGCCAATCATGCTTCCGGCTCCGCGTCGAAGGGTTGGGCAGCCAGTTCGCCGTCGCGCTCCAGCAGAATTTGCACCTTCTGTTCGGCCTGGGCCAGGGCGCCCTGGCAGTCACGGGTCAGGGCGATGCCTTGTTCAAAGGCGGCCAGCGACTCTTCCAGCGACAACTCGCCGTTCTCCAGGCGCTCGACCAGTGCTTGCAGGTCTGCGAGGGATTGCTCGAAATCGAGGGAGGCTTTTTTGCGGGCCATGGCGACTGTCTCGGTGGCATTCAGAACGGCGCGACACTAGCAGAGCGGGGCGGGGGGAGCAAACTTCCGGCAGCTGCATCGGCTGATGCAGACCGATATGGGAGCGGCCCTGTGTCGCGAAAGGGCCGCTCGCACAAGGACCGCAAAGCGTCCCGGTTCGGTGGGTCAGGCCGGCTCTGCTTCCCGTTCCAGCATTGCCTCACGGTACCGCGCCAGCTCCTCGATGGTCAGCACCGGCAAATTGTACTGCCGTGCATATACCGCCACCTGCTCACCACGGGCCATGCTGCCATCGGGGTTCATCAGCTCGCACAAGACCGCTGCCGGGCGCAGGCCGGCCAGGCGCGCCAGGTCCACCGAACCTTCGGTATGCCCACGGCGGGTCAGCACCCCGCCATTGCGGGCGCGCAGCGGAAAAACATGCCCCGGGCTGACTATATGGCGCTGTTCGGCGCTGGAGCGCAGTGCTGCGCCAATGGTGGTGATGCGGTCCTGGGCGCTAACCCCGGTGGTGATACCTTCGGCCGCCTCGATCGTGACGGTGAAACCGGTGCCGTGGCGGGCCTGGTTGTTCTGCACCATGGGTGCCAGCTGCAGTTCGTCGACGGTGGCTTCGTCCAGGCACAGGCAGACGATGCCGCTGCAATCGCGAATCATCATGGCCATGGTCTGCAGCGAAATGTTCTCGGCGGCGGCAATGATGTCCGCTTCGTCCTCGCGGTCGTCATCGTCGAGCAACAGTACAGGGCGCCCGGCCTGGAAGGCGGCGATGGCGGCGGAAACATTGGGGAATTGCGCGTGGTGCTGGGTGAACATGAAACGCTCCTCGTGAATGATCGATGAACGTCTCGGGGCGAACAAAATGCGCGCGCAAGGGCGCCCGGATGGCCCCTGCATGACGCCTTCTTTCATCCGGACTATGACCGTCGGCTCTGGAGTTGCACCAGATCTGCTGACCCCCGACATGGTCGGGGCGCTCGCGGGCTCATCTTTCGATTTACCGCCGGTGGGGACTTACACCCCGCCCTGAAGACCGGCCAAGCATACAGCACAGTGCCACCCCAGTGGCAACCCGCGGTGCTACTACCTTCGGCGAGACTTGCAGCAGTAACCATCTACTCCTTTCTCACCTGCCGCAGCGCTTACCTTCGTGACGGTCACATTGGCAAACCAAGGAAACGAACCGTCATGTCCTCTCTCTATCCTTTTACCGATACCGATCTCCATCTCGCATTCAGAAAGGTCGTCGACACTTTGTTCGACAAGAAGCGCGACTACGTCGACGGCGTGCTCAAGCCCAAAATGCTCATCATTGCCGGTACACAAGGCTCGGGTAAGACGTACTTGCTGGAAAAAACGCTGCTGAAGAGCGGGCGCTACGACAATTATGTTCGCCTTTACGAAACCCATTTTCGTGAACTGCACCCTCATTATCGGGCGATGGAAGACAAAGGCGTGCTGCATGTCTATGAGCATACCGAGTCGTTCATCTGGCGCCTGGGGGCAATGATTTGCACGTATGCGATGGAAAACAAATACAACATCATCATGGAGACCGCGCTCGACAGCCCTCATTTCGCTGATTTTCCACCTGAAGCCGCCCGGCAGGGCTATCAGAGCGAGGTCCATCTGATTGCGTGTCAGAAAGAATTCAGCCACTGGTCGACCCTGGACCGTGTGGTCAACAGCGTTGGCAATCAGGAGATCGAGCGTGTGGTCAGCCTGACGCAGATCGAAGAGGCGCAAATCAATGGCAGGGCCATCATCGATGCTTTCGAAAACGCCTGTGTCGAGGTGCCGGGTTCCGAAATCGTGATCTATCGACGTGGCCTGGAGACAGACAGGAATAGCCTGCCGGTCTGTCACAGCACCTGTCCTGAAAAAGGGCTCCTCGTGCCCCAGCAGAACTACCAAGGCAGGGCATTCTTCCGCGGAGCAGACCTGAAGATCAACTTCAAGGTCCAGCGCAGCCCCCAGGCCGATTTCCCCTGTTCCTATATTCAGTATGCGCAGGTGGTGCATGCCGGCCTGCTGGGTTTGAAACACCGTCGGACGATGGCCGAACTCAATTGCAAAACCCTCGGCCAGGCTCAGAAGCTGATGTCGCAGCTGCCTGTGGATGTCTACCGCGAACTGTGCCTGTACGTGCTCAAGTACGCGCAACCTTGAGTCGGACAGGCGCAGGGCTGGTCACTGGCCAGACATGCCTTCGATCACCCTGCGCAGGGAGGCGGCCAGCATGGGCCCATGCCCCAGACCGTCGAAGCGCTCATAGCGCACGTCGAGGCCTTTGATCGCGGCCAGATCTGCCGCCAGGCGGCGCGCAGGCAACTCGTCGTCCTCGTGCGGCGAACCATGCGGGTTGGCGGGCTCCTGCCCGCCGCGCATCAGCAGCAGGCGCGGGCGCGCCTCGCCCAGGCGTGAGGGAAGTCCTTGCGCCTCCCGGACAATCACGCCATCGCGCCACCACAGTGACGGGCTGGCAGCCGCGTAAAGGCAGAATTCGCCGGGGCGGGTAAACAGTGCGTGAAGCACGGCCAGGCCACCATAGGAGTGCCCCCACAGCGTCTGTCGTTGCGGATCGACCGGCGCCATAGCCGACACCATCGTGCGCATGCGCCCGGTCAAAAGTTCCAGGAACGCATCGACCCCGCCGCTGGGCTGGCCGGTCAGCGGATCACGCTGCTGCACCTGCTCCGGCAGCTCCGGGGTGTAGTCCAGCGTGCGGCCGGCCCTGTCGATGCGCAGTTCGGTCCGATAACCCACCGCCACCAGCAGGGGCGCCTGGCCCGCGGCGAGCCTGTCCAGTTGCTGCTGATCCAGCGTCCCCAGCGCAGCATTGCCATCGAGCATCCACAGCACCGGGTACCCCGATGCCGGCGCTGGACGATTCGGCTTGCCAACCCACAGGCGGTAGTGACGCAGGCCATCGGCCGAGTCCAGATCAAACTGGCTGAAGTGATAGGCCAGGTCCTGGCGCCGTAGCACCGACGTGTCCATCTTCTGGTCATGCTCGGGCTGTGCCAGGACAAGAGGGGCCGCCAGGGCAAGTGCCAAGGCCAGCATCAGGTTCTTCTTGCTCATCAGGCGTCTCGTCAGGGCTTTGCATGGAGCGCAAGGCTTGAGCGCCCAGATGATAACCAGTCCCGATCGAGCGTAAAGCGCATTAACTTTCTAAACAGTCTCAGGCCGCAGGCAAGGTCATGTGCAGGCACAGGCCCGGGTGCCCATTGCTGGCCCACAACCGGCCGCCTTGCAGTTCGATGGCGCGACGGGCGATAGCAAGGCCCAGGCCGAAGCCTGCGCCACTGTCGGCCAGGCGTTGGTAGGGCTTGAAGATGCGCTCTAGGTCGGTATCAGGTACGCCTGGCCCCTGGTCGCTCAGGCGCAGGTGCCAGTATGCGCCATCCCGCCAGCCATCGAGGCTGACCTGGCCTTCGGTCGGCGAGTGGCGAATGGCATTGCGCAACAGGTTTTCCAGGGCCTGGGCCAGGCTGTCCAGATGGGCCTGCACCAGGCAGTCGGTGCCAAGTGAACACGGCAGGCGCGCACGGTCCCAGCCGCTTTCGAAGCAGACGTCCTCGCATAAGGCTTCCCACACGGAAAGCACCAATACCGGCTCGGTCGCCAGGCTGGGCTGTTCGGTGTCCATCCAGGCCAGGTCGAGGGTGTTTTCCAGCAGCTTCTGCATGTCGGCCACCTCACGGTCCAGGCGCTCGCGCAGCTGCGGCGGTGGCAAGTCGCTGTCATGGGCGATGCGCAGCCGCGCCAGAGGTGTGCGCAATTCGTGAGACAGCGTGCGCAACAGCAGGCGCTGTTGCTCAAGGCTCTGGCGCAGGCGCCCGGCCATGTGCTCGAAGGCCTGAGCCAGCTCACCCAGCTCATCACGCCGCTCCTGCAGGGGCAGGGCGGGGCTGTCCAGATCATCGGCCCGCAGGGCGTCGGCGCGGTCGCGCAGGCGGTTCAGCGGCACGACAAGATGCCGGTATAGCGCAAGGCCTAGCAGCAGGGCCAGCAGTGCGGGGGCAACGCCATGCGTGACCACATGGGTCCAGGGTGTCAGGCCTGTGGGTAGCAGCCGTTCGGGCAGTTGCAGCACCAGGCGGCCATGCTCGGGGTGTTGCGGAAATTCGATGCTGACGTAGGGCAGTTCATCCTGCAGGCGCCGGCTCATCGGCCAGTCGAGCTTGCGCATGAATGTCAGGTGGCTGGCTTCCTCGGCGCTCAGCGGCGTGGTGCCAAGGCTCTGAAGGTGTGGACCTATCACGGCCACCCAGGTGTCCTCGGCCCGTGCCACCTGCTTGCGCCAGGCTTCGGTGCCGGCTGCGCCGTCCTGCTCCCACGCCTGTTCGGCCTGTTGAGCATAACGCGCCAGGTAGTCCTGGTCGGCCTGGGATAGAAAATAGGTACTGCGCTCCACCGAAAGGCCCCAGGTCCAGATGAGCCAGATCAGCAACAGGCAGAAGCTGACTTGTAGCAAGGCCAGTTTCCACAGCAACGGGTGGCGACGCATCAGGCCTGATCCGTGTCGACCAGGATGTACCCTTGGCCACGCACGGCCTGGATCTGCAGGTGCTGGGCATTGATGTCGGCCAGTTTGCGGCGCAGGTTGCACACATGCACATCCAGGCCTCGGTCCAGTCGGGTATAGGCCCTGTGCAGCACGGTCTGGTACAGGAAGGGCTTGCTCAACGCTTCGTCGGGGTGGGCCAGCAGCGTGACCAGCAAGCGGAATTCGGAAGCGGTAAGGCCAGCGGCGTTGCCGTTGTGGATAACGTCCTGGCGGTCGTGGTCCAGCATCACCTCCCCCACGTCGGCACGCAGCGCCGTACCACGATCGAATGCCACGCGACGCAGCAAGGCATCCACCCGTGCGTCCAGCTCCGCCAGGCTGAAGGGCTTGGGCAGGTAGTCGTCTGCACCACGGGTGAAGCCGCTGATGCGGTCCTGCTCGGCCCCTAGTGCCGACATCAGCATGACCGGCACTGCCTGCTGGCGGCGCAGGGCGTCGAGCAGGCTGAGGCCGTCGATGCCTGGCAGCATGATGTCCAGCAGCACCAGTTCGAACTGCGATTGCTGTATGGCATTCAGGGCCTGGGTGCCGCTGGCGCAGGCGTGCACCAGGAAACCGCGATTGCGGAAATGGCGGTCCAGGTCCTGAAGCAGGCGTGGGTCGTCTTCGGCAAGGAGAAGTGAGGTGGGCACGGCGAGCCTTGATGAGAACTTTTATCAGTTGCGAATCATCCCACTGGCTGCAGGGAAAGGGCAACGCCTTGATGTGTTAAGAAGGTTAATCCTGCTGCACCCTGGTTTTCGCTCCGGTATCGTTCGCAAAAAGCAACTTGTTTCGTTTGCGATTCAATATCATTTGGGCGAAGGGTGTGTCATGACCGGTTTCAAAAGTGTGGGCAGCTTGCAGCGGGTTCGGGGATGGCTGGCGCTGGGGTTGCTGGCACCGTTTTCTTTATCGGCGGTGGCCGAAACGGTAGCGGCCCAGACGGCGGCTGAAGGCAACTCGCTTGATCTGCCTGCATTGACCATCGAAGGCAACCGCCTGTACGACATGCTGCCTTCGGAGGAAACCGGCGGTTACAGCGTCGATGCCGCTACCGTGGGCACCAAGACGCCGGCAGCGCTCAAGGACATCCCGCAGTCGATCACCGTCTACACCCAGGACTACGTCAAGGATCGCCAGTTCGTACATCTGGATGACCTGGCCAAGTACACCGCCGGCCTGCGCACCCTGACCAACGACAGCGGCCGTTCGTCGATCTACGCCCGTGGCTACGAGTACAGCGAATTCAACATCGATGGCCTGCCGGCCCCCATGGCCAGCATCTTTGGCACCGTACCGTCGCTGGCCGCGTTCGACCGTGTCGAAATCATGCGCGGCCCGGCCGGGTTGTTCAGCAGCACCAGCGAACTGGGCGGTATCGTCAACATGGTACGCAAGCGCCCGACCGCCGAGTTTCAGGGCCACATCGAAGGCAGCTACGGCACCTGGGACACCAACCATGAAGAAATCGACCTGAGCGGCCCGCTGGACGCCGCCGGTCGCGTGCGCGGGCGCTTCATTGCATCCCGTGACGACACCAATGGCGAAGTGGACTACAACGCCAACACCAGCAACAGCTATTACGGTGCGCTGGATATCGACCTGGACGACGCCACTACGCTGTCGTTCGGCCTGATGCACGAAGTGAAGAACATCACCCCGCACAACGGCTACCCGGCCACGTTGTCCGGCGAGGTGCCCGACTTCAGCCATTCGCGTTTCCTGGGCGCCGACTGGAACTACTTCGACGGCAAGACCACCGACCTGGTCGCCGAGCTGACCCACCGCTTCGACAATGGTGGTTACGGCCGTGTCGCGGCCCGTGGCTCGCACCGCGACACCAACTACCTGTACGCCTTCACTGCAACCAATGCCACCACAGGCGCCAACTCCGAGCGCGCCAGCGCCCGTGATTTCACTCAAGACACCTACTCGCTGGACGCCAGTTACAGCCAGCCGTTCGAAACCTTCGGCCAGGTCAGCGAGTTCGTGGTGGGCAGCGACTACAAGAACTACGACACCGAGTATCTCAACGGCACCACCAACCTGGGCGCCATCAACGTCAATACCTACTCGCCTAAACAGTTCGCCAAACCGTCGCCCAACTACAGTACCGAGACCGGCATGCAGGAAGAGGAATACGGCCTTTATTCCAAGGTCACCTTCCGTCCGATCGAGCGCCTTGCGCTGATTGCCGGTGGCCGTTTCAGTTGGTACCGCGGTGATTTCTACACCACCACCCTGACCAGCGGTGCATCGACCAATGACAGCAAGCGTGTGGACGGCCACTTCACCCCGTACGGGGGCCTGGTCTATGACTTGACCGAGAACCACGCGCTATACGCTAGCTACTCCCAGGTTTTCAAGCCTCAATCCGACACCGACAGCAATGGCCGGGTGTTGAAACCGCGTGAAGGCGAGCAGTACGAGTTCGGCCTCAAGAGCAGCTACTTTGGCGGCGATTTGAATACGCGCTTCTCGGTGTTCCGCCTGACCGACAAGAACCGCGCTACCACCGTGTACGATGCCGATGGTGTGGCCACTACCGATTCCGTTGCATCCGGCAAGACCCGCGTGAAGGGCGCGGAAGTGGAAGTGAGCGGCAAGCTGACGCCGAATTGGGAACTGCTGGCCGGTTACACCTGGATGGAGACCGAAACCGTCAAGGGTGACGCCGAAACCACGTTCTTCATCATGCCGCGCAACCAGGCTTCGCTTTGGAGCAAGTACACCATCAGCCAAGGGCCGCTGACCGGCCTGGCGATTGGTGGCGGAATTTCCGCGATGAGCAACTTCTACTCCGAAAACGGCGGCGTGCGTATCGACGCGCCGGGCTACGCGACGGTGGACGCGATGCTGTCGTACCCGGTGACTTCGAAGCTGACCGCCACCTTCAACGTCAATAACCTGTTCGACCGGGACTACCTGTCGCGGGTGGGCTCGACCTCCACGTTCAACTTCTACGGGCCGTCGCGCAGCATGATGGTTGGGGCGCGGTATGACTTCTGACGGGGTCTGTTGCCGCTAGGTACACAAGGCCGTGCCTGCAAAGGGCGCGGCCTTGATGCTGAATCATGAGAAATCTAGAAGAGTATCTGCACCATCGGGTATCAGTGCAACAAAGTTGTGAGAGTAAGTGTTAATCAGGCGCTTGGTTTTAATTCAAGAAGTCTCCGAGTGCCATTGATGCTTTATTTCCTGCCATTGGGTGTCTGACAACCACTTGTCTGCCACCGGAAAGAAAATATTCTCCTCGGCATCCATATGATCATAGTATTTCTTGATGAAGTCTTCGATCGTGTCGGCAATTACTCTGGCCTCTTGCTTTGACTGCTCCAACATCTTGAGCTGTCCGGCAATTCGCGTGAAGGCTTTATGATCTTGCTCGATGGCCATGACCCGTTGGTGAATCGGTGCGTCGGTTGTCAGCAAGGCCAGCCGAATAAGCTCTTCATTTTCATGGTGGTGCCGCTCTGCATCACCATGCAAGGCTTCCAGTTGCTTAAACAACAGCTTGCAGTCATCGGCACCCGCAGAGCCGTGCCTTATCCTCTCCAGTAATTCTTTGATCTGAGTAATTTTGGTAGCCACCTCATGATGATAGGCGTGCAGCTCTTTCAATAAGGCATTCATGCTAAGTCCTCATCACTACATCAAACCGTTACAGATTAAATATAAGTAATAAGCAATCTCCAAGGATGGCCGCACGTGTCAGCGCACATCTAATCGTTTTATTATAGTCTGGCGCGAAACGCTCATCTTCAGAAAAAACCCTCCATTGGAAGATTTCGAAATATCAACTTGATATCTATATGCGCGACGAGAAGAAGCCGACACCCCAGAATCGCTTGCGGGCTGAACGTGAACAGCGGGGGGCTGAGCACAACGGGAGGTGTCAACCTTATGCAGGACGGGGCATTGCCAAATTAAAAAGCCGGCTTGTGGCCGGCTTCTCGGGGACGCTTCCGACTAATTTATGGTAAGCCGCAATCGCCTTAACTGTGTGGCCATCAAGGGCCTGAAAGAGATGGCAGATGCCCGTGTGGGATATCGCCGAGCCCTCTGGAACGCGGCTCGCGCCGGTCGGGGCTTAATGTGCGGCGTAGCATACAAGGGCGGGCGCAGGATGCCCAGCAAAAAATTGCCCAGAGTGCTTCAACTGGGCCGCTGCTGGCGGAAATGTGACCAGTGGAACACCCAGCCAAGAATTTCCAGGCCCTGCGCCTGACGCTGAGCAGCGGTGTAGCGTTCGACCGTGTAGTTGCGCCGGTCATGGCTGTGCAGGTACAGGGTGTCGTGCGGGCCAAGACTGAGGTTGTTTACCCTGAGCATGCCGTTTTGCAGCAGGGCATAGGTTTCGCCCTCGACCACCTGGGTCATGCCCAGGTCGATGGCCAAGGTAGCTTGCAGCGGAATCAGCGGGAGCATGTTGCTGGCCGGCATTGCCAGGCAGATTGCGTTGCCGGCTTGCACACCCAAGCCCTTCAGGGCTTTTGCCGGCAAGCGCAGGTGCTTGCTGCCCACCGGCGACAGCAAGCCGTTGCGCACTTCGTAGTAGGGCACCTTCAATACCCGGCCACGATGTTCGGACAGCGGGGTAAGCGGGTTGGCGGGCGCTGGCCGTGGACGGCCGTTGCGCAGGAGTGGATTGGGGTGTTTGGGGCCTTCACCGGTGCGCAGCCAACGCCGGTGCACACAGAACAGATCGGCCAGTTCGTCCAGTCGGGCCAAAGGCACACCGCGTTTGAACCAGTTGTTGACGTGCTGTGCTGTGACGCTGCGCTGGGCGGCGAAATCGGAAGGGGTCAGGCCACATTCGTGGAGCAGGGCTCTGAGGCGGTCGCCGGAAGTGTTCATGGCGGCGAGTGTAGCGGCGGGTTGCCAGTAAGGAAATGAACCGGGTGTTGACGGGATTTGTACGAAAAGAGGCTGTTTGTAGGATGCTGGTGTAGGACTGTGTAGGATTTGTTCCCAGCAGTGAGCGCGTTCCATTCAGGCATGAAAAACCCCGCCAAAGCGGGGTTTCCCTGCAGTCGAAATCAGCCCTTGTAGGCAGCGACCGATTTGGTGATCGCGGCACGGGCGGCATCGGCGCCTTCCCAGCCTTCGATCTTGACCCACTTGCCTTTCTCGAGATCTTTGTAGTTGGCAAAGAAGTGCTCGATCTGCTGGATCAGCAGGGCTGGCAGGTCGGTGTATTCCTTGACGTCAACGTACAGCTGCGACAGCTTGTCGTGAGGAACAGCGATGACCTTGGCGTCGCCGCCACCGTCGTCGGTCATGTTCAGCACGCCAACCGGACGGGCGCGGATAACCGAGCCTGGGGCCACTGGGTAAGGAGTAACCACCAGCACGTCCAGCGGGTCACCGTCGTCAGCCAGGGTGTTCGGGATGAAGCCATAGTTGGCTGGGTAGAACATTGGGGTAGCCATGAAACGGTCGACGAACAGCGTGTCGCTGTCCTTGTCGATTTCGTATTTGATCGGCGCGTGGTTGGCCGGGATCTCGATGGCGACGTAGATGTCGTTCGGCAGGTCTTTGCCCGCCGGAATCTTGCTGTAGCTCATTGGGCAGTGCCCCCGTGTTTGACCAAAAAGTGGCGGCGATTATAGGCACATTCTGCCGGGGCACGCCACGCTTGGCCTGATGTGCGGGCCCGTCAGGCGTGGCTTTCGCGGTACTCGGGGTGTTCCGCCTGCAGCCGGCACAGGCGCGCCAGCGGGTCTTGCCGGTAGAACAGCGACAACTGGTGGTAGACCTTTGGATAAGCCTGATGAAGCAGGTCAGGGGCACTAAAGAAGTACTCGCTGGTAACGGCAAAGAACTCTGCCGGGTTTTCCGCAGCATAGGGGTCGATGGCAGTTTCGGCGTCGGGGTTGGCGTCCAGTTGCTGGTTGAGGTCGTCATAAGCCCGCTGCATGGCGCTTGCCCACTCATCAACGGGCATGCCGCTGTGCAACGGTGGCAGGCCGTTGGCATCGCCATTGAGCATGTCGAGCTTGTGCGCCAGCTCATGGATGACCAGGTTGTAAGCCTCCCAGCCACCACTGGCCTGCACGCCGTTCCAGGCCAGGATGATCGGCCCCTGTTGCCAGGCTTCGCCGCTGTGTTCGCCGTCCCACACGTGCTCCACGCCACTGGCATCGCGGTGGCGCTGGGGGCTCTTGAAGTCGTCGGGGTACAGGATGATTTCGTGGAAGCCTTGGTACCAGTTCAGCTCACCCAGGTGAAGCAGGGGTAACTGTGCCTGGGCAGCCAGCAACAGGCGCTGTTCGTCGTCCAGCTCGACACCGGGCAGGCAGGTGAGGTGCTTGTCGAGCAGGAACAGGATGCAGGCTTCGCGCAGCCAGCGGTCTTCAGCGTCGCTGATGCCGTCCAGCATCGGCAGCCGCTCGCGTACGGCCTGCCATTGCTGTGGCGTGATCGGGTAACGCGCCAGAGTACGCTTGCGCCGCCAGGCGCTGAATGACCACATGCCGTTTGTTCTTTACCTGTTCAGTGAGCCTTGGCCGTACGGCCCAGGCGCCCACGCAGCAAGCCGAGAATCATCGGCACCAGCGACAGGATGATGATGCCCACCACCATCAGCGACAGGTGCTGCTTGATGAACGGCACGTTGCCGAAGAAGTAGCCCAAGGTGACCAGGCCGCCGACCCAAAGCAGCGAACCGGCAACGCTGAAGCCGAGGAAGCGTGGGTAGTGCATGTGGGCGATGCCCGCGACGAACGGTGCGAAGGTGCGCAAGATGGGCAGGAAGCGCGCCATGGTCACGGTCTTGCCGCCATGGCGTTCATAGAAATCGTGGGTACGCTGCAGGTAGTCGCGGCGGAAGATCTTGGAGTTGGGGTTGTTGAACAAACGCTCGCCGGCTGTTCGGCCGATCACGTAATTGGTGCTGTCGCCCAGGATTGCAGCGGCCATCAGCAGGCCGGCCAGCAGCACCGGGTCCATGCCGCCACCCGCCGCCACGGCGCCGGCGATGAACAGCAGCGAGTCGCCTGGCAGGAATGGCATCACTACCAGGCCGGTTTCGCAGAAGATCACGGTGAACAGGATGGCGTAGATCCAGGGACCGTAATTGGTGACCAGCAGATCGAGGTAGGCATCGAGATGCAGGATAAGGTCCAGCGGGTTGAAATCCATGTACAGCACCTGTGTTCTTGGGCGTAGGCTTGGTTACCGGGGGGAGGGTAAATTTTCACACATGACAGGTGAGCCATTATACGGCTAAGTCAGGAACATGCCCGGAGAGTTTGTAGCGGGGGGTTACGGTAGAGGGGTATTCCTTTGCCAACTGCTTCGCGGGCACGCCCGCTCCCACAAGGATCACTACCTTGCTCGTGGAAGCGGGCGGTGCCGGTCAATCCTGGCTGATTGGCAGGATGTAGCTCTTGAACTCGGTATCCTCACGAAACCCGATGGATTCGTAAGTCTTGTGCGCCACTTCATTGTTCGCGCTGGTCGACACGCGCATGCGCACAGCATTGGTCTCTTTGGCCATTTTCTTCGCCTCGCGAATCAAATGGTCGGCGACCAGCATGCGCCGGGAGTCCTCGGCTACATAGATATCGTTGAGAATCCATACCCGCTTCAACGACAGCGACGAGTAGCTCGGGTACAGCTGGCAAAAGCCCAGCAGTTTGCCGTCGTCATCATCCGGAAGTGCCAGGTAAATCACCGATTCGTCCCGCTTCAGGCGCTTTTCCAGAAAGCTGCGCGAGCTGTCGGGGTAGGGCAGTTGCCCGTAGAACTCACGGTATTTGACGAACAACGGGGTGAGCAGGTCGAGGTGTTCCAGGGTTGCTTTGATGATGCGCATGTGCGGCCCTCAGAGTCCATTTGGGAAACAGCGGAATGCCAGCAGCGTTCAAGGGCATGCTGCCCAATGCACGGCACGAGTGCAATCCGCCTTCCGTGACAGATTTTTTACCCTTTGCCGAGCAGGAAGTTACCTTTCTGGTTGGCGCTGTCTTCATTCTCCAGGCTATGGACCTCGGCTTCGTCCTTTAGATTCACCCCGGAAAGCTGGCGCCGGCAGGCTTCGCGCATCAAGTACAACAGGCGGTGCGCCGCCATGCCATAGCTCAGCCCCTCCAGGCGGATATTGGAAATGCAGTTGCGGTAGGCATCGGTCAGGCCGACCTTGGGTGCGTAAGTGAAATACAGGCCAAGGCTGTCGGGCGAGCTCAGTCCCGGGCGCTCGCCGATCAGCATCACCGTCATCCGGGCGCCCAGCAGCTCGCCGACCTCGTCGGCCACTGCCACGCGGCCCTGCTGCACCAGCACCACCGGGGCGCAGGTCCAGCCGTCGGCGGCAGCCTGTTCGTCGAAGCGGGTCAGGAACGGCAGTGTGTGGCGATGCACGGCCAGTGCCGAGAGGCCGTCAGCCACCACGATGGCCAGGTCGACGCCACCGGGGTTGGCCTGGGCATGCTGGCGAAGGGTCGCAATCGAGTCTTCGTTCAGCCGCCGGCCAAGGTCCGGGCGCTGCAGGTACTGGTGGCGGTCGCTGGCAGCGCTGTGCAACACCAGGCTTTCGCGCCCACGGTCACTCAGCTGGCTGGCCAGGCCGGCGTGGTCGAAAGCCAGGTGCACGGCATCTCGTGCCTGGGCATGGGCGAACTGGAAATCCAGCTGCGCCCCGGTCGGCAGGCTGGTGCCGGTGCGGCCCAGGGCGATGCGCGCCGGGGTCAGGTTGCGCAGGGCCAGCCAAGGGTTGTCGGGGGTAGGCGTGCGATGGTCCATGGTCATCCCTATGCAAGCTGTGCCAAGGCCTGGCGGAAGGCCGGCGGCAGGTTGTCCCCGAAGCGCACCCGGCCATCGGCCTGGGTGAAGATACCGGTGCGGGCCAGCCATGCCTCGAATTCCGGCCCGGGCTTCAGGCCCAGGGTCTGGCGCGCGTACAACGCGTCATGGAACGAGGTGGTCTGGTAGTTGAGCATGATGTCGTCGGAGCCGGGGATGCCCATGATGAAGTTGATGCCGGCCACCCCCAGCAGCGTCAGCAAGGTGTCCATGTCGTCCTGATCGGCTTCGGCATGGTTGGTGTAGCAGATATCGCAACCCATCGGCACGCCCAGCAGTTTGCCGCAGAAATGGTCTTCGAGGCCGGCGCGGATGATCTGCTTGCCGTTGTACAGGTATTCCGGGCCAATGAAACCGACCACGGTGTTGACCAGGAACGGCTTGAAGTGACGGGCCACGGCATAGGCGCGGGTTTCGCAGGTCTGCTGGTCGACGCCGTGGTGGGCGTTGGCCGAGAGCGCACTGCCCTGGCCGGTTTCGAAATACATCAGGTTCTGCCCGAGGGTGCCACGTTTCAGCGACAGCCCTGCTTCGTAGCCTTCCTGCAACACGTTCAGGTTGATGCCGAAGCCGGCGTTGGCCGCCTCTGTGCCGGCGATGGACTGGAACACCAGATCCAGTGGCACGCCGCGGTTGATCGCTTCGATCGAGGTGGTGACGTGGGTCAGCACGCAGGACTGGGTGGGGATGTCGTAGCGCTGGATGATGGCGTCGAGCATTTCCAGCAGGGCGCAGATCGAAGCGATGCTGTCGGTGGCCGGGTTGATGCCGATCATGGCGTCGCCGTTGCCGTACAGCAAGCCGTCGAGAATGCTGGCGGCAATACCGGCCGGTTCGTCTGTCGGGTGGTTGGGTTGCAGCCGGGTCGACAGGCGCCCGCGCAGGCCCATGGTGCCGCGGAACCGGGTGACCACGCGGATTTTCTGCGCCACCAGCACCAGGTCCTGCACGCGCATGATCTTCGACACGGCAGCGGCCATTTCCGGGGTCAACCCGGGCGCCAGGGCGCGCAGGCTGTCTTCGTTGGCTTCCTCGCTCAGCAGCCAGTCGCGCAGGCCACCCACGGTCAGGTGGCTGACCGGGGCGAAGGCCTGGGCATCGTGGGTGTCGATGATCAGGCGGGTAACTTCATCTGCTTCGTAAGGGATCAGTGCTTCGTTGAGAAAGTGCGTCAGCGGAATATTGGCCAACGCCATCTGCGCGGCGACACGCTCGCCGTCGTTGCTGGCCGCGACGCCTGCCAGGCAGTCCCCAGAGCGTGCCGGGCTGGCTTTGGCCATCACTTCCTTGAGGCTGTCGAAGCGGTAGACCAGATGGCCGACCGTGTGTACGAAACTTGCCATACAGAATCTCCAGAGCCGCGGGTTGCCCCGCGGCGGGTGGCGGCGATCAGTGCAGGGCCTCTTCGGCCTTCTGGATCGCGGCGAATTCCTCTTCCGGTGTGCCCGCGACCAGGTGGTGGCGGCTGTAGAAAGCAAAGTAGGCAATTAATACCGCATAGATCACTGCAGCGCCAATGACTACCCGCGGGTCAACCAGGAATCCGGCGACCACGGCGATGCACGCCAGCACCAGCGCCAGGCCGGATGTGAAGATGCCACCCGGGGTGCGGTAGGGGCGCTCCATCTTTGGCCGGCGGATGCGCAGGGTGATGTGCGCAGCCATCATCAGCACGTAAGACAGGGTAGCGCCAAACACTGCCACCAGGATCAGCAAGTCACCCTGGCCCGTCAGCGACAGGGCAAACCCGATGATGCCGGGGATGACCAATGCCAGTACCGGGGCCTTGCTCTTGTTGGTTTCCGACAGTTTGCGCGGCAGGTAACCGGCGCGGGACAGGGCGAAGATCTGCCGGGAATAGGCATAGATGATCGAGAAGAAGCTGGCGATCAGCCCGGCCAGACCGACCAGGTTGACGAAGCCGCCCATCCAGGTGGAGCCGCCGTAGGCCTTCGACAGGGCTTCGACCAGCGGGTTACCGGAGGCCTTCAGCGCCTCGGAGCCTGCGCCGCCCGGGCCGACCACCAGAATCAGCAAGGCGAAGGCCAGCAGTACCAGCATGGCGCCGATCAGGCCGCGTGGCAGGTCACGCTTGGGGTTCTTGGTTTCTTCTGCGGCCAGCGGCACGCCTTCGACGGCAAGGAAGAACCAGATGGCGTAGGGGATGGCTGCCCACACGCCGACATAGCCGAACGGCAGGAAGCTGCTGGCGCCGACGGCGTCCGTTTTGGCGATGTCGAACAGGTTGGCTGCATCAAAATGGGGCACCATGCCTATCAGGAATACGGCCAGGGCAATGGCGGCGATGGCGGTGATGATGAACATCAGCTTCAGTGCCTCACCCACGCCGAAAATGTGGATGCTGATGAACACGATGTAGAACGCCAGGTAGATCATCCAGCCGCCGATACCGAACAGCGATTGGCAGTAGGCGCCGATGAACACCGCGATGGCGGCAGGGGCGATGGCGTATTCGATCAGGATCGCCGTGCCGGTCAAAAAGCCGCCCCATGGGCCGAAGGCACTGCGGGCAAAGCCATAGCCACCGCCAGCGGTGGGGATCATCGACGACAGCTCGGCCAGCGAGAAGCACATGCACAGGTACATCGTTGCCATCAGCAAGGTGGCCAGGAACATGCCGCCCCAGCCGCCCTGCGCCAGGCCGAAGTTCCAGCCGGCGTAATCGCCGGAAATGACGTACGCCACGCCCAGGCCGACCAGCAGTACCCAGCCGGCGGCGCCTTTTTTCAGTTCACGTTGCTGGAAATAGTCAGAGCCGACTTTCTCGAAGTCGACGGAAGAGCCTGCCGGCGATCCGGCGGAATGTTCGCTTGGCATAGATTCACCTGTTGTTTTTCTTGGTGGCCGGAAGGGTTCCGGGCCGATGGTGATGGGTACTGCAGGAAGCGAGCCAGAGCGGTTGGTGCACGGTTACCGCCCTGGGTTTTGTGTAAAGCAAGTCCGGCCTCTTCGCGGGCTTGCCCGCTCCCACAGGTACCGCACCGGCTCTGGAACCAACGGTGAACCTGTAGGAGCGGGTTTACCCGCGAAGAAGGCGACGCGGTCTAGAAGAAGCCCAACGGATTGATGTCGTAGCTCACCAGCAGGTTCTTGGTCTGCTGATAGTGATCCAGCATCATCTTGTGCGTTTCACGCCCAACCCCCGACTTCTTGTACCCGCCGAACGCGGCATGCGCCGGGTACAGGTGGTAGCAGTTGGTCCACACACGGCCAGCCTTGATGCCGCGGCCCATGCGGTAGGCACGGTTGATGTCGCGGGTCCACACGCCGGCACCCAGGCCGAACTCGGTGTCGTTGGCAATTGCCAGCGCTTCGGCTTCGTCCTTGAAGGTGGTGACGCTGACCACCGGGCCGAAGATTTCTTCCTGGAACACGCGCATCTTGTTGTTGCCCTTGAGCAGGGTCGGCTGGATGTAGTAACCGGTAGCCAGCGAGCCTTCCAGCTTCTCGACCTTGCCGCCGGTGAGCAGCTCGGCGCCTTCTTCCTGGGCAATCTGCAGGTACGAGAGGATTTTTTCGAACTGCTGCTGCGAGGCCTGCGCGCCGACCATGGTGTCGGTGTCCAGCGGGTCGCCGCGCTTGATCTGCAGCACCTTCTTCATCACCACTTCCATGAACTGCGGATAGATCGACTCTTGCACCAGGGCACGCGACGGGCAGGTGCACACTTCGCCCTGGTTGAAGAACGCCAGCACCATGCCTTCTGCCGCCTTCTCGATGAAGCTTGGCTCGGCCTGCATGATGTCTTCGAAGTACACGTTCGGCGACTTGCCACCCAGTTCGACGGTGGACGGGATGATGTTCTCGGCGGCGCATTTCATGATGTGCGAGCCCACCGGGGTAGAGCCGGTGAAGGCGATCTTGGCGATGCGTTTGCTGGTGGCCAGGGCTTCACCGGCTTCGCGGCCATAGCCTTGCACTACGTTGAGCACGCCAGGTGGCAACAGGTCGCCAATGACTTCGAGCAGTACGGTGATACCCAGCGGCGTCTGTTCGGCAGGCTTGAGCACCACGCAGTTACCAGCGGCCAGTGCCGGGGCAAGCTTCCAGGCAGCCATCAAGATCGGGAAGTTCCAGGGGATGATCTGCCCGACCACGCCCAGTGGCTCGTGGATGTGGTAGGCCACGGTGCCTTCATTGATTTCGGCAGCGCCGCCTTCCTGGGCGCGGATGCAGCCAGCGAAATAGCGGAAGTGGTCCACCGCCAGCGGAATGTCGGCGTTGAGGGTTTCGCGGATCGGCTTGCCGTTGTCCCAGGTTTCGGTAATGGCCAGCAGTTCGAGGTTCTGCTCGATGCGGTCGGCGATCTTCAGCAGCACGTTGGAGCGATCCTGCACTGAAGTGCGGCCCCAGGCGTCGGCCGCAGCATGGGCGGCATCCAGGGCTTTGTCGATGTCTTCGGCAGTAGAGCGGGGGAATTCAGCGATCAGCTTGCCATTCACCGGGGAGGTATTTTCGAAGTACTGCCCCTTTACCGGAGTAACGAACTCACCACCGATGTAGTTGCCGTAGCGGCTCTTGAAGGAAACCTTCGCGCCTTCGGTACCGGGATGTGCATAACGCATGGTGTGTCTCCTTGGTATTGTGCTTTTTAGGGAGTTGGAAAGCATAGAGCAAGGGTTGGGCCAGTGTTGGTCACGCCAGGCAAATCAATGACTTGAGTCATTTTTACGGGGCTGATCAAGGGCCGCTGTACCGGTGCCGGTACGCCTGGGGTGACATTTTGTGCCGTTTGCGACACATCGCAGGCGTGTGCATTGCAAAGCCTAACCGGGTGGAGGATGCTGGGCTGACGCTCTATCTGCGGAGAATTACAACAATGCAGAGCAATCACTTCACGCGCCATGCCCGGCAGGTGCATAGCGTTGCCCATGGCGGGGCCGGGGAGGGCGGCAGTGACCCGTCCATCGCCCGTTCCTGGCTGCGCTGCCTGGAGGATTACCACCTCGACCCGGCGGTGATCGAAGCGCCGGTGGTGCTTGAGCATGGTCGCCTGCTGGAAAGCCGCGAGCGCCTGCACCAGGTGCTGCAAATTGCCGACCATGAAATGAACAGCCTGCACCGGCAGCTTTCCGGCGCAGGCCACGCGGTGCTGCTGACCGACGCCCGCGGGGTGATCCTCAATTGCGTCAGTGCCCCCGCCGAGCGGCGCAGCTTCGAGCGTGCCGGGTTGTGGTTGGGCGCCGACTGGAGCGAGGCGCGCGAGGGCACCAATGGCATCGGCACCTGCCTGGTCGAGCGCCAGGCGCTTACCATCCATCAGAACGAGCACTTCCGTGGCCGTCACACCGGGCTGACCTGCTCGGCCAGCCCGGTGTTCGACCCGCATGGCGACCTGCTGGCGGTACTCGACGTGTCCTCTGCACGCCCCGACGTATCGCGGCAAAGCCAGTTCCACACCATGGCGTTGGTCAACCTGTCGGCGAAGATGATCGAAAGCTGCTATTTCCTGCGCCATTTCGAGCAGCAATGGTTACTGCGTTTTCACCTGCAAGCCGAGTCGGTCGGCCTGTTCAGCGAAGGCTTGCTGGCGTTCGACGGCGATGGGCGTATTTGCGCTGCCAACCAAAGCGCACTGAACCTGCTGGGCACGGTAAGGGGTGGCGTGCTGGGCAAACCGTTGGCGTGCTTTTTCGCGTGCAGCCATGACGAAATGTTCAGCCGTGCCACGCCCGGCGGCAGTGCTGTCTGGCCGCTGCGCACCCTGGACGGTCGCCAGGTGTTCGCCAGCCTGCGGGGGCAGGCCCGGGCGCCGGTGTGGTCGGTGCCGGCCGCCCAGCCGCGGCCCGCAGCTGAAGTGGAGCCGCTGGTCTGTCTGCTTGACCCGGCGTTGCAAAATGATTTCCGCCGCAGCGTGCGGGTGTTCGAGCGCGATGTGCCATTGCTGCTGCGCGGCGAGACCGGCTGTGGCAAGGAAGCCTTCGCCCAGGCTGTGCATCAGGCCAGTGAGCGGCGCGGCAAGCCGTTCGTCGCCATCAACTGCGCGTCTATCCCGGAAAGCCTGATCGAGAGTGAGCTGTTCGGGTACCGCGGCGGCAGTTTTACCGGCGCGCGCAAGGAGGGCATGCGCGGCAAACTGTTGCAGGCCGACGGCGGCACCTTGCTGCTGGACGAGATCGGCGATATGCCGCTTGCCCTGCAAACCCGACTGCTGCGGGTGCTGGAGGAGCGCCAGGTGGTGCCGATCGGGGGAGAGCCACAGGCGGTGGACGTGCGCATCGTCAGCGCTACGCACCGTGACCTGCTGGAACGGGTTGAACAGGGCAGTTTCCGCGAGGACCTGTATTACCGCCTCAATGGCCTGGAGGTCGCGCTGCCGGCGGTGCGCGAACGCAGTGACAAGGCGCAGTTGCTGGACTTTCTGCTGCGTCAGGAGACGCAGGGGCAATGGATAGACATCGAGCCCCGGGCGCGGCAGGCGCTGCTCGCATTTAACTGGCCGGGGAACGTGCGGCAGATGCGCAATGTGCTGCGTACTTTGGTGGCGCTTTGCGAAGATGCCCGCATTACCTTTGCGGACCTCCCCGCAGTCATCCGCACCAGCCCACCTCTCGCGGGGGTAGGCGAGCCCGCGAAGATGTCCGACCAGGAAATAGAGGGCGAGGGCGTTGCCCTCGTTCGCGGGCAAGCCCGCTCCCACAGGTCCGGCGGTGCCGCTGAGATTGTGGGTGAATCTGGAGGGACCGAGGTTCTGCTCGACGCGGAGCGGCAAGCGCTGAAGGAGGTACTGGAGGCAAAACACTGGCATCTCACCCGCGTTGCCGAGCACTTGGGCATCAGCCGCAATACCTTGTATCGAAAACTGCGCAAACACGGCATTACCAGGGGCGACTGAGCGAAACAGCGGGTGCGATTTGTCGCGCCCTGGGCTACCCTGCCTCGATGTTTTGCGAGGTCGACCATGCATATTCACATTCTCGGTATTTGCGGCACTTTCATGGGTTCGCTGGCGGTGCTGGCCAAGGAACTTGGCCACCGCGTCACCGGCTCCGACGCCAACGTCTATCCCCCAATGAGCACCCAGCTCGAAGCCCAGGGTATCGAACTGACCCAAGGCTATGACCCGGCCCAGCTGGATCCGGCGCCAGACCTGGTGGTCATCGGCAACGCCATGTCGCGCGGCAACCCAGCGGTTGAATACGTGCTGAACAAGGGCCTGCCCTACGTCTCCGGCCCGCAGTGGCTGGCCGACCACGTGCTGCAAGGCCGCTGGGTGCTGGCCGTTGCCGGTACTCACGGCAAGACCACCACCAGCAGCATGCTGGCCTGGGTGCTGGAGCACGCCGGCATGAGCCCGGGCTTCCTGATTGGTGGCGTGCCGCAGAACTTCTCGGTGTCGGCCCGCTTGGGCGACACGCCGTTCTTTGTGGTGGAAGCCGACGAGTACGACAGCGCCTTCTTCGACAAGCGCTCGAAGTTCGTCCACTATCACCCGCGTACCGCGATCCTCAACAACCTTGAGTTCGATCACGCGGACATCTTCCCGGACCTGGCCTCGATCGAGCGGCAGTTCCACCACCTGGTGCGGACTATCCCCAGCGAAGGCCTGGTCATCCACCCGACCACCGAGCAAGCGCTGGAGCGTGTGATCGGCATGGGCTGCTGGACCCCTGTGCAAACCACCGGGGAGGGCGGCCAGTGGCAAGCCCGCCTGCTCAGCCCAGATGGCTCGCGCTTTGAAGTACTGTTCGAGGGCGAAGTGCAGGGTGTGGTGGACTGGGCGCTGACCGGCCAGCACAACGTCGCCAATGCCTTGGCCACCCTGGCAGCAGCGCGTCATGTAGGCGTGGTGCCGGCCATGGGCATCGACGGCCTGAATGCGTTCAAGAGCGTCAAGCGGCGCATGGAGAAGGTTGCCGAAGTTCAAGGTGTGACCATCTACGATGACTTCGCCCACCATCCGACGGCCATTGCCACCACGCTCGACGGCCTGCGCAAGCGGGTGGGGGAGGCACCTGTGATCGCGGTGATCGAGCCACGCTCCAACTCGATGAAACTCGGTGCCCATCGTGACGGCCTGCCAGAAAGCGTCAACGACGCCGACCAGGTGATCTGGTATGCGCCGGCCAACCTCGGCTGGGACCTGGCCGCCACCGCTGCGCAGTGCAAGGTACCCAGCGTGGTGGCCGACAGCCTCGAAGCGATCATCGAGCGGATCAAAGGCCAGGCTCGCCCAGGCACCCATGTGGTGATCATGAGCAACGGCGGCTTCGGCGGCCTGCACGGCAAGCTGGCCGAGGCGCTGAAGTGAGCGGGCCGGAACGCATCACCCTGGCCATGACGGGCGCCTCGGGTGCCCAGTATGGCCTTCGCCTGCTCGATTGCCTGGTACGCGAAGACCGCGAGGTGCACTTCCTGATTTCCAAGGCCGCACAGTTGGTGATGGCCACCGAGACGGATGTTGTGTTGCCGGCCAAGCCCCAGGCGATGCAGGCCTTCCTGACCGAATACACCGGCGCGGCCGACGGGCAGATCCGTGTGTATGGCAAGGAAGACTGGATGTCGCCGGTAGCCTCGGGCTCTGGCGCCCCGGCGGCAATGGTGGTGGTCCCCTGTTCCACTGGCACCTTGTCGGCCATCGCCACTGGCGCCTGCAACAACCTGATCGAGCGTGCTGCCGACGTTACCCTCAAGGAGCGTCGCCAGCTGATCCTGGTGCCACGCGAAGCGCCGTTCTCCACCATCCACCTGGAAAACATGCTCAAGCTGTCGCAAATGGGCGCGGTGATCTTGCCGGCGGCTCCGGGGTTCTATCACCAGCCGCAGACCATCGACGACCTGGTCGACTTTGTCGTGGCGCGTATCCTCAACCTGCTGAACATCCCCCAGGATATGTTGCCGCGTTGGGGCGAGCACCACTTCGGGGTGGATGATTGAAGCGAGCACTGGCGGGGTTGCTGGCGCTGGTGATGCTGGGTGGCTGCGCCACGGTGCGCACGCTGGATGCCAACAAGCCCGGCGCACCGGTGGTGTATGCCGGTACCCGGCTGGATTTGTATGTGATCAATGGCGGGTGTTGCCCGCGGGATCATTACGGGGCTGACGCTCCGGCGTATCCGCGCCTGGATCTGCCGGGGAGCATGTTGCTTGATACCCTGCTGCTGCCGTTGTCTTTGCTGACAGCGGCCGGCATAGGCTTCCAGGCTAGCGGCGGCCTGTGATGGCCTCTTCGCCGGCACGCCCATTCCTACTGGTGAGTAGTCACTGGAAGATTATGGAGACCCTGTGGGAGCGGGCGTGCCCGCGAAGAGGCCAGCACAAGCGAAGCCTAGATCCTGCCCAGCTTGCGCAACTCATCCGACTCCACAACCCGCACGCCGTCTTCTTCTTCCAGCGCCAGCCGCCACAGCGCCCGCGCCAGGGTACAAGCCTCGATTCCCCGGTATTTCCCGGGTATGAACCGGGAAAACGGTGCAACTAGCTGTTCAGTCAGCCGTGGCTCCAGCCGCTCGCCCAGCAGGAACGAGGGCCGCACGATGGTCAGCTGTGGCCAGTCCTGAGCCTTGAGCGCTTCTTCCATCTCGCCCTTGACCCGGTTATAGAAAATTGACGACTTAGGATCGGCGCCCACTGCACTGATCACCAGCAGATGCCGTGCGCCCATTTCCCGGGCACGCTTGCTGAAGGCGACCACCATGTCCAGATCCACTGCGCGGAAAGCCGATTCGGAACCCGCCTGCTTCAGCGTGGTGCCCAGGCAGCAATAGGCGATGTCGACCCGCCCGGCCAGTTGCGGAAGGAATACCGCCGGGTCGCCCACCGGGTTTTCCAGGTGCGGGTGCTCGGCCAATGGCCGGCGTGTAGGCGCCAGGACACGGGTGATGGTGGGCTCGTTGAGCAGGCGGTCTAGCAGGTGTTCACCGGTCAGGCCGGTGGCTCCGGCAAGCAGGACATGCTGAGGCGTCAAGTACATGATGTCTCTCCCTTGTTACACACAAGTCTAGTGAGTGCCGGGCATTTTTTCCTGTTCCCTCACGTTGGCCTGTGTGGCGTTACGCAACGCTTCTTCGGCTTGTTGCTGACGCAGCTGGTGCCAGTGCTCAAGCACGGCCGGCGGTGCCCACAGCTGCGGCTCGGAGGCCTCGAAGCCTTCCCTTTGTTCTCTTTCGGCAACGCTGGCACGTGCCAGTTCAAACGCCTGTTTCAGGTCGTCGGTCTGGTTCAGCGCTTCAGCGAACAGGGCATCGCCAAAGTAGGTGAAGTCGGCTTCCTCCGAGCAACCGAAGGAGACGCGGTCGGCCCGGGCAGCGGTCATGATGAGCGTGCGTTCGTCTTTGAGCGGAGCGATATAGCCCCCTGAATAGCAGGCGGAGATGACGATGACCTTGTCGCGATCCTTCAGCGGCGCCAAGGCAGTGGCCAGCTCGTCAGCGGCCAGGTCGGCCAGTTGCAGGCGGGGCTGGTCGAGCACCAGCTGGTGGTCCTGGCTGCCATGGCTGGTGAGGTAGATGAACACCAGGTCTTCGGGGCCGCTGCGCTCTGCCAGGGTGGCGGCAGCGCGGGAGAGGTTTTCGCGTGTGGCCATGGGGCGTGTGGCCATGTGGTCGCGGTGGTTGACCAGGGTCACTTGGCCACGGGCGCCAAAGCGCACCTTTAGCATGTTGCTTACGTAGTCGGCTTCGCGCAGGAATACGCTTTGCTGGCCATCGCCGGCCACTACCAGGCTATACAGCTGGATCGGTGGCGCCGAGCGAGGTAGCCGAGCCAGCGCCTCGTCCAGCAGCCGGCCCTGGTTGAGCAACGCCAGGTCCAGTGGGTCTGGCAGCAGCTTGCCATTCTGGTCGCGCACGCGCACGCCGTTGGCCCATGTTCCGCTTTCGACCTTGCCACTGGGCAGAATCAGCCGCCCATGGCCATGGTAGGCATCGTTCAAGAAACCGCCGATGTACTTGCTGCCGTCGGCCAGTTGCAGGCTGCCCTGGCCCGACAGACGCCAGTCGGCGAACTCACCCTTGTAGTGGCTGCCATCGCTGCCCAGCAACTCGCCTTCGCCGATCAGCGAGCCGTCCTTGAATTCACCGATCCACACGTCGCCATCAGCATTTTCGTAGCGGCCTCGGCCCTCCAGACGGTTGTCCTTGAATTCGCCGATGTACTGCTCGCCATCAACGCTGTCGTAGGTGCCGGCGCCTTGTAGCTGGCCGTTGACGAAGTGGCCGCTGAACTGGTTGCCGCTGGCATCGCTGCGCACCCCGGCGCCGTTAGGCTTGCCCTTGGCGAACAGGCCTTGGTAGCGACTGCCGTCGGCCAGTTCCAGTTGGCCTGCACCGTCGTACAGGTCGTCCTTGAACTGACCGCGGTATGTCTGGTCGGCTTGCTTGAGGGTGCCCTCGCCGTCGCGGCGGCCGTGGCGGAAGGTGCCGCTATAGTGGCTGCCTGGGGTGATCAGGTCACCCAGGCCCTGAAACAGCCCCTCGGCGAACTGGCCACGGTAGACCTCGCCGTTCTGCCCATGCCATTCGCCCTGGCCGTGCCACTGGCCATCCTTGAAGCTGCCGGCGTACCAGCTGCCGTTGGGGTAGTCGATCCGGCCCTCACCCTGCAGCAGGCCATCGACCACCTGCCCCCGGTAACGCCCACCGTCAGGCAGCCGTGCGTCGGGCGGGAGCAGCGATTCGCCATCGCCACAGGCGGCGAGCAGCAGGACCAGGGTAATGGGGAGCAGTGGACGCATGGCGAGGACCGGGCAATAGGTCTGCCGAGTATGACGCAGAATGGGATCCTGAGACAGCGAGCCCCTGTGCCAGCGCACAGCCTTTGAACCTTGCGCGTACCCTGTAGGAGCGGCTTCAGCCGCGAACACCGGCAAAGCCGGTGCCCTCCACTGTGTTGCATTGTTCGCAGGCCCACCCGCTCCCACAGGTGCCACGTTGCCTTCAAGGTGCAATCAGCGCACACCTGGTGAAACGATGATCTTCACGTTCTCCTCTTTGTTGTTCACCAGTTCCTCGAAGCCAAGTTCGACAATCTGCTCCAATCCGATCCGGCCGGTTACCAGCGGGCGAATATCCAGCCGACCATCAGCAATGAAGGCAATCACGTCGGCAAACTCGCCGTTGTACGCCAACGCCCCCAGCACTTGCTTCTCGGTGGACACCAGCTCGAAGAAGTTGAACTCGCTGGGCTCTTCGAAAATACCCACCAGCACGCATTTGCCCGCCTTGCGGATGGTGTCGATGGCCAGCTTGGCCGTATGTTTGTTGCCGATGCACTCAAAACTCACATCGGCGCCCAGCCCTGCAGTCAGTGCGCGGATTTCCGCCAGGGCATCGCACTGGCTGGGGTCCAGCACCACGTTGGCGCCTACCTCTTTGGCTTTGGCTTTGCGTGCTGAGGACATTTCCAGGGCGATAACCTGCGCTGCGCCCGCGGCTTTGGCACACATGATGGTGCAAAGGCCGATGGTGCCGGCCCCCACCACTACAACGGTTTGCCCAAGCAGGCTGCCGGCCTTTTTCACCGCGTGCATACCCACCGCCAGCGGTTCGATCAGTGCCCCGGCTTCGGCAGGGAAGCCCTGCGGCAGCCGGTAGAGCAGGTTGGCGGGCACGTTGACCAGCTCGGCGAAGGCACCGTTGTTCATCAGGCCGGTGAACGCCAGGCGTTCGCAGATGTTGTACAGGCCATGGGTGCAGTAATAGCAGGTGCCGCAATGCTGGCAGGCGTCTGCCGCCACCGGGTCGCCTACGGCATAGCCTTCCACGCCTTCGCCAAGCTTGGCGATGTGGCCGCAGAATTCATGGCCGAGGATGCACTGGCCCTGAATGCCGGTCAGCGGGTGCGGGGCCTCTACCGGGATAAACACCGGGCCGGCAACATATTCGTGCAGGTCGGAGCCGCAGATGCCGCACCAGTCCACCTTGATCTGCACCCAGCCAGGCGCAGGGTCGGCCGGCAAAGGTACCTGTTCGACACGAATATCGTGGCGGCCATGCCAGACGGCCGCGCGCATGTGGGTGTGGCTCAGGTCATTCATTGTTGTTCTCCAGGCTCACGAAAAGGGCTTAGTGCTTGCGCAGGAATGCGAGCAGTTGCTGGTTGACCTGTTCGGCCGCCTCCATCTGCACCATGTGGCCGGCCTCTGGCAGCACCTGTACTTCGGCTTCCAGGCCCTCGGCATGGCTGGCCGGGATGATCGCATCCTTGCCACCCCACACCACCAGTGCCGGGTGATTGCCAAGTACTCCGCGCAAGTCGTGGCGCTGCCGGTCGCCGTCGGCGAGCGCCCCTGCCAGTTGCTGCAGGGCCTGGTCCACACCTTCCAGGCGCTTGAACTTGAGCATGTCCTCCAGCATTTGCCGGGTGACCAGCGCCGGGTCGGCAAACAGTTGCACCATCTGCGGTTTGAGTGCATTGCGGTTGGCCGCGGTGACGAAACCTTGCAAGTACTGCCCGTTGATCGCTTCGCCCAGACCGGCGCTGGCCACCAGGCTCAGGCTGGCCACCCGCTGCGGGGCCAGGCGCGCCACATTGAGGCTGACGGCACCACCCATGGAATGGCCGGCCAGGTGAGCCTTGGCAATGTCCAGGTGGTCGAGCAGGGCGAGCACGGTTTCGCTGAGCTCATCCAGGTCGCCCCGCTGCAGGGCCTTGGCCGACTCGCCGTGACCCGGCAGGTCGAGGGCGATGACCCGCCGCTCGGCAGCCAGCGCCGGGTGGTTGAACAGCCAGTTGTTGAGGTCACCGCCAAAGCCGTGCACCAGCACCAGCGGTGTGCCGCCTTCACCCAGCTCGAACCAGCGCAGCAGGCGCCCGCCTACTTCCGCCTTCTGAGGGGCCGGCCCTTGGCTCTGGTCGGCGCCGCCTTCGGCGACGAACTCGGCCTGGAAGCGCTGTACCACGGCATCGATCTCGGCCTCCTCTGCTTCGCCTTCGACCACCACCGCCAGCAGTGCGCCGACGGGCAGGGTTTCATCCGGCTTGGCTACCTGGCGGCGTAGCACGCCGCTGAAAGGCGCTTCGACGCTGCTGCTGATCTTGTCGGTCTCGACGTCCAGCACCTCGTCGCCCTTGCTGATTTCGTCACCTTCCTGCTTGAGCCAGGTGTCCACCCGGCCCTCGGTCATCGACAGGCCCCACTTGGGCATGGTCAGGGTATGGATCTGGCTCATGCGGCACTCCTTGCGGCTTCGATCACCTTGCGCACGGCGGCTTCGATCTTCGCCGCGTCAGGGATGTACAGGTCTTCCAGGGCGTCGGAGAACGGCACCGGGGTATGCGGCGCGGTGACCATTTCGATCGGTCCCTTGAGTGCGCCAAAAGCCTTCTGTGCCACCAGCGCGCTGATGTCGGTGGCCATCGAGCAGCGCGGGTTGGCTTCATCGATCACCACCAGGCGGCCGGTCTTCTCCACACTTTCCAGAATGCTGTCCTCGTCCAGCGGGCTGGTAGTGCGCAAGTCCAGTACCTCGCAGTCGATGCCCTGGCGGGCCAGGTTGTTGGCGGCCTCCAGCGCCACATGCACCATGCGCCCGTAGGTAACGAGGGTCACGTCGTCGCCATCGCGCAAGAAGTTGGCTTCGCCGAACGGTACGGTGTACACCTCTTCCGGCACCTCGCCCTGCATGCTGTACAGCAACTTGTGTTCGCAGAAGATCACCGGGTCGTTGTCGCGGATCGCCTGGATCAACAGGCCCTTGGCATCGTAAGGCGAGGATGGGCACACCACTTTCAGGCCGGGGATGTGCGTCCATAGCGAGGTGAGCATCTGCGAGTGCTGGGCGGCTGCGCGCAGGCCGGCGCCATACATGGTGCGCATCACCAGCGGGGTTACTGCCTTGCCGCCGAACATGTAGCGGAACTTGGCGGCCTGGTTGAGGATCTGGTCCAGGCAGCAGCCGGCGAAGTCGACGAACATCAGTTCGCACACTGGGCGCAGGCCCTGGGTGGCGGCACCGACGGCCGCGCCGACGTAGCCGATTTCCGACAGCGGCGCGTCAAGCACGCGGCCGGGGAATTGGTGATACAGGCCTTTGGTCACGCCCAACACGCCACCCCAGGCGTCATCCTCGCCGGGCGCACCGGCGCCGCCGGCGACGTCTTCGCCAATGATGAACACTGTGCTGTCGCGACGCATTTCCTGGGCCAGGGCTTCGTTGATGGCCTGCTGGTAGCTGATCTTTCTTGCCATGGTGGTTCTCCTGTTGTTCTTGTAATCCGCGGCTCAGGGGTAGGCGACGTAGACGTCGGTGAGCAGGTCGGCGGGCTGTGGCTTGGGATCGGATTTGGCGCGGCGAACGGCGTCTTCGATCAGGTCCTCGACGCGGGCGTCGATGGCGTCCAGTTGCTCGGCCGTGAGCAGGCCGGCGCGGGTGGTCTTGTTGCGAAATTGCATGAGGCAGTCGCGGGATTCGCGCAGGTTCTTCACTTCATCAGGGGCGCGGTAGGTTTGCGCATCGCCTTCGAAATGGCCGTAGTAACGGCTGAGCTTGACCTCGATCAGCGACGGCCCTTGCCCGGAGCGGGCGCGCTCGATAGCAGCGCCGGCGGCCTCGTATACGGCAAAGAAGTCAAAGCCGTCGATGGTGACGCCTGGCATGCCGAAGCCGGCAGCGCGGTCGGCAATGTGGTCGCAGGCTACGGACCAGTTGGAGGCAGTGGCCTCGGCGTAGCCGTTGTTCTCGGCCACGAAGATGCAGGGCAGGTTCATGATCGACGCCATGTTCATGGCCTCGAACACGGCGCCCTCGTTGGATGCCCCATCGCCGAAGAAGGCTACCGACACGTCATCGCGGCCCTTGAGCTTGGCCGCCAGCGCCGCCCCGGCCACCAGTGGTGCGCCGGCGCCGACGATCCCGTTGGCACCGAGCATGCCCTTTTCCAGGTCGGCAATGTGCATCGAGCCGCCTTTGCCACCGCACACGCCGGTCTTCTTGCCGTAGATCTCGGCCATCATGCCGTACACGTCCACGCCTTTGGCGATGCAGTGGCCATGGCCGCGGTGGGTCGAGGCGATGCAGTCGCTGTCGCGCAAGTGGGCCATGACCCCGGCGGCAGAGGCTTCTTCGCCGGCATACAGGTGGACGAAGCCGGGAATTTCGCCGGTGGCGAACTCCACATGCAGGCGTTCTTCGAAGGCGCGGATGGTCCGCATGACTTCATAGGCATGCAGCAGTTGTTCAGTACTGAGTTGATTGGACATCTTGTTGTTCTCCGGGGTTGTCTCAACACGGGTTTGCAGGGTGCAGCCGGTGGCCGCGCGGGACGGCCAGCAGGTGGTGGAGGGCGGCATGCGCCAGCACGGCCTCGACGTCCACGCTGAGTGGGCCTTGGTGGTCGAGGGTGATGGTGGGGGTGTCATGCTCGGCAAATTCGATTTCGCGTTCGCCATCCAGCGCCAAGGTGCCGCTGGCCAGGCTCAGGCGTTGGGCGACGCCGGGTGTCAGCGGACCGCAGGCAGTGATGCCGCAGGCTTGCAGCAGCCCGGGCGCCAACGGCGCCAACAGCGCCTGTTCGGCGTCGGGGGCAAGGCGTACCCAGGCGCCGTGCGGATCTTGCCGTGACACCGGGCACCACAGACCGCACAGGGCCGACAGGCCGATGGCGTGGGGCTCGGCGAAGCAGGCGAAGACTTCGCAGAGGTCCTCGCTGCGGCTGAGTGCACGGGCACCGATGAAGCGCTGCGGCGACACGGCCACCTCGACCAAGGCCCACTCGGCCAGCTGTTGTTCCGGCACGTTCACCAGTAAGCGTTTGTTGCGGCGCAAGCCGATGCTGGCCGGTACCCGACCACTGGCAAGCAGGCCACCGGCCAGGCCTGCGCTGGTGGCTTCACGAAGTTCGGGGAAGGCGTTATTGGTGCCGGTGGACAGGGTCAGCAGCGGCACGTCACCGGCCTCGGCGGCGACCGCCTTGTGGGTGCCATCACCGCCCAGCACGGCGATCATCGCCACGCCGCGCTCGACCATGCGCCGGGTAGCCAGGCGGGTATCGGCCACGGTCTGGCTCAGTGGCAGGTCGAGGATCTCGATGGCCGGCCAGTGCTGGTCACGGGCCCCCGGGCCCTGGCTGGCCTTGAGCACTGCAGCAGCGATGCCGGTCATGTCGCTGGGCAACAACACCTGGCCAATGCCGGTGGCGCCGAAAGCGGCCAGCAGGCGCTGGATAGCCGAGGCCTTGTCGGTGCTCGAATAGAGCCCGGCATTGGCGGTCAGGCGGCGCAGGTCGCGGCCAGAGGCAGGGTTGGCAATGATCCCGACAATCGGGGCGGGTAGCGGCATGGCGCACCTCGTATTTTTGTTTGCAAGGGCAGGAGCAAGCGGGGTGCCAGCTTTCTTCGCAATAGCTGAAGTGCCCGGACTAGAGGGCTCTGGTCGTGTTCGGGGAGGTCTACACGGGTAGGGTGGCGAGACGCCGGGTGCCAGCGCCGGGCCTGCGTTGCCGAGACACTGAGACGCTGCGTCTCAAGCCAGCCGGTAATCACACAGTGCTTGTCGGGGCATGCCCAGAGGCGCTTAATGGCCGGACAACGATAAAAACAGTAACGAGAACCGGAGGGCCTGAATGCTTGCCGCGAACTCCCGAGCCCATGTGGACTGCGTCAGCAGGGTGTTGAAGAATGCCGACCGCCTGCCGCAGGCGCCGGTACCACCGCTGATCCTCGATTCATGGCGCCGCTCCATGGATGTGTACCGCCTCGACCCCGGTTCCCAGCAGGGGCCGCGTATCCTTTCCCAAAGCCTGCTCAACGAATGCCGCGAACGCGCCGAGCTGTTCCTGCGCATCGCCAGCGATGCCGTGGCGCGCTTGCATGAGCGGGTGCGCGGCGCTGACTACTGTGTGCTGCTTACCGATGCCCAGGGGCGCACCATCGATTACCGGGTCGAGTCGGCCATCCGCAACGACTGTCGCAAGGCCGGGCTGTATCTGGGAACCTGCTGGTCGGAAGGCGAGGAGGGCACATGCGGTGTGGCGGCGGTGCTGACCAGCAAGGCCCCGGTCACGGTGCACAAGCGCGATCACTTTCGCGCCGCCTTCATCGGCCTGACCTGCACAGCGGCGCCGGTGTTCGACCCGTTGGGCGAGTTGTTGGGCGTGGTCGATGTGTCGGCCTTGCAGTCGCCGGACGATCGGCGCAGCCAGCACCTGATCCGCCAGTTGGTCGAGCAAACGGCCCGCGAGATCGAAAACGCCTTCTTCATGCACAGCGCCCAAGGCCACTGGGTGATGCGCGCCCATGGTACGCCGGGCTATGTGGAGAGCCAGCCCGACTACCTGCTGGCCTGGGATGCCGATGGCCGCTTGCAGGCGATCAACAGCCTGGCGCGGCAACGCTTGGTGGAACGCCTGGGGCGCTTGCCCGAGCATATAGGCGAACTGTTCGACATCGACCAACTGCGCCGGGTGAGCGCGTCGTCCGCCCAGCGCCTGCCCGGTCTGGGTGGTTTGTATGGCCGGGTCAGTGCACCGCAGCAACGCCAGCGTGCGCAGCCTGTGCGCCAGGCCCAGGACACCCGTATCGAGCAACACCTGCGGCTGGCCACGCGGGTCAAGGACTGCAACCTGGCGGTGCTGGTACTGGGTGAGACCGGGGCCGGCAAGGAGGTATTCGCCCGCCAGCTGCACCAGCAAAGCCAGCGCTGTGATGGCCCGTTCGTTACCCTGAACTGCGCGGCCATTCCGGAAACCCTGATCGAGAGCGAGTTGTTCGGCTATGTGGCCGGGGCCTTCACCGGGGCTTCCAGTAAAGGCATGCAAGGGCTGTTGCAGCAGGCCGATGGCGGCACGCTGTTCCTCGACGAGATCGGGGACATGCCGCTGAACCTGCAGACCCGCCTGCTACGGGTGCTGGCGGAGGGGGAGGTGGCGCCGCTGGGGGCCGCGCGGCGGGAGCGGGTGGATATTCAGGTGATCTGTGCGACCCATCGCGATCTGGCGGCGATGGTGGAGGACGGGCGATTTCGTGAAGACTTGTACTTCCGCCTGGCCAATGCCCGTTTCGAGCTTCCCCCCTTGCGTGAGCGTGATGACCGGCTGGGGCTGATTCACCAGTTGCTGGCCGAAGAGGCGGCGGCCTGCGGGGTGGAGGTGGTGTTGGCGGATGACGCGCTGCAGGCGCTGCTGGTTTATCGCTGGCCGGGCAATTTGCGCCAGCTGCGGCAGGTGTTGCGGTATGCCTGTGCGGTGAGTGAGGGCGGGCAGGTGCGGCTGCAGGATCTGCCGCAGGAGGTGCGCGGTGAAGCGGTTGGCTCGGCTGAAAGCGGGGTGTCGTGCCCGGCCCGGCAGCTGTTGCTGGACGCGCTGATCCGCCATCGCTGGAAGCCGGCTGATGCGGCACGGGCTTTGGGCATTTCGCGGGCGACGCTTTATCGGCGAGTGCATGAGCACCGCATCGACATGCCGCGGATGAAGGGGTAGAGCCCTGGGGCCGCAACGCGGCCCCAGATTCTGGCAGGCAATGAAAAACCCCGGCACAGGGCCGGGGTTCTGGTACATCACACTACACGATCACTCCTGGTTGGCCAGTTTGTGCTCGAGGTAGTGAATGTTGACGCCGCCTTTGCAGAAGCCTTCATCACGCACCAGGTCGCGGTGCAGCGGGATGTTGGTCTTGATGCCGTCGACGACGATCTCGTCCAGGGCATTGCGCATGCGCGCCATGGCTTCGTCGCGGTCCTTGCCGTAGGTGATCAGCTTGCCGATCAGCGAGTCGTAGTTCGGCGGAACCGAATAACCGCTGTACAGGTGCGAATCGACGCGTACGCCGTTGCCGCCCGGGGCGTGGAAGTGCTTCACCTTGCCTGGGCTCGGGATGAACTTCTTCGGGTCTTCGGCGTTGATCCGGCACTCCAGCGAGTGGCCACGGATCACCACGTCTTCCTGGCGGAACGACAGCTTGTTGCCAGCGGCGATGCTCAGCATCTCCTTGACGATGTCGATGCCAGTGACCATCTCCGATACCGGGTGCTCAACCTGCACGCGGGTGTTCATCTCGATGAAGTAGAAGCGGCCGTTTTCGTACAGGAACTCGAAAGTACCGGCACCACGGTAGCCGATCTCGATGCACGCATCGACGCAGCGCTTGAACACTTCCTGACGGGCTTTCTCATCGATGCCCGGTGCTGGTGCTTCTTCCAGTACTTTCTGGTGACGGCGCTGCAGCGAGCAGTCGCGGTCGCCCAGGTGAATGGCGTTGCCCTGGCCGTCGGACAGTACCTGCACTTCCACGTGACGTGGGTTGGTCAGGAACTTCTCCAAGTAAACCATCGGGTTGCCGAAGGCAGCACCGGCTTCGGTACGGGTGAGCTTGGCCGAGGAAATCAGGTCCTCTTCCTTGTGCACCACGCGCATGCCGCGACCACCACCGCCACCGGCGGCCTTGATGATCACCGGGTAGCCGACGTCACGGGCAATCGCCAGGGCAACTTCTTCGTCTTCTGGCAGTGGGCCATCGGAGCCCGGTACGGTCGGTACGCCCGACTTGATCATCGCGTCCTTGGCCGAAACCTTGTCGCCCATCAGGCGAATGGTGTCGGCTTTCGGGCCGATGAAGGCGAAACCGGATTTTTCCACCTGTTCGGCGAAGTCGGCGTTTTCCGCCAGGAAGCCGTAACCCGGGTGAATCGCAGTGGCGCCAGTCACTTCGGCGGCAGCGATGATCGCCGGGATATGCAGGTAGGAATCCTTGGACGATGCAGGGCCGATGCAGACCGACTCGTCTGCCAGGCCCAGGTGCATCAGTTCACGGTCGGCAGTGGAGTGCACGGCGACGGTCTTGATACCCAGCTCTTTGCAGGCACGCAGGATCCGCAGGGCAATTTCCCCGCGGTTGGCGATCAGGACTTTTTCGAGCTTCCCAGACATCGTTGGCTCTCCGCGATTCAAACGATGGTGAACAGCGGCTGGTCGAACTCAACCGGCTGGCCGTCTTCTACCAGGATGGCGTCGATGACACCGCCAATATCGGCTTCGATGTGGTTCATCATCTTCATGGCTTCGACGATGCACAGGGTGTCGCCTTTCTTCACGGACTGGCCAACTTCAGCGAAGTTAGGCGAGGTCGGCGAAGGCTTGCGGTAGAAGGTACCTACCATTGGCGAACGGACCACGGTGCCTTTCAGGGCCGGGGCGGCAGCAGTGGCTTCGGCGGCTGGCGCAGCAGCGGCAACCGGCGCAGCGGCAGGGGCGGCGGCCATAGGCGCCGGTGCGTAGAACTGCTGGGCAGCTGGGGTCTTGCTGTGACGGCTGATACGGACCGACTCTTCGCCTTCCTTGATCTCCAGTTCGTCGATGCCAGACTCTTCCAGCAGCTCGATCAGTTTCTTGACTTTACGGATATCCATTAATCATCAACTCCCAAAGGTTCGGTCAGGGGGCGAAATACAAAAAACGTATCTGAAACGTTTCTCTCGAACCCCGGCCCACTTAGGCCAGGGTTTTCATCATTTGGGCTGTGCGTTGGCAGCCAGTTGTTCCAGCGCGGACTCCAGGGCCAGGCGATAACCGCTGGCGCCCAGACCGCAGATCACCCCTACGGCAACATCGGAAAAGTAGGAGTGGTGACGGAACGGTTCGCGTTTGTGCACGTTGGACAGGTGCACTTCGATGAATGGGATGCTCACCGCAAGCAATGCGTCACGTAATGCGACGCTTGTGTGGGTGAAAGCAGCCGGATTGATCAGGATGAAGTCCACACCCTCGTTGCGTGCGGCGTGAATGCGGTCGATCAGTTCGTATTCGGCATTGCTCTGCAGGTACAGCAGATGGTGGCCTGCGGCGCGGGCACGTTGCTCCAGGTCCTGGTTGATCTGAGCCAGGGTCACGGCGCCGTAGTGGCCTGGCTCGCGAGTACCGAGCAGGTTGAGGTTTGGGCCGTGGAGCACCAGTAGCGTTGCCATCTGCGGATTCCTTGGATTTGTAGGGCAATTCGACACAGCGCGGCGAGTGTGCCGTAAAGCAACGGCAAGTGTCCAGTTCCCGGCAATAGCCAGCACGATGTCCGAGGTTCGCGCGAAGTATGTGACCGGATAATTAAATCCGGTCACTCATTTCAGGATTTTTCCGAGCTCGCGGGAAGTTATAGACCGACTTTGCCGCGCACGCGCGTCAGAATCTGCGCGAATTCACCGGCATTTATCTCGCCAATCACCCGATCAGCGGTAATTTCGCTGCCGTTCGCAGCAAAAAACAGCAGGGCGGGTGGGCCGAACAGCTGATAGCGGTCGAGCAGCTTGCGTTGCTCGGCATTACTTTCGGTGATGTCGAACCGCAGCAGTTTGAAGCCGGCCAGCTGTGTTTGCACCTGCGGTGCATTGAGCACCTCATGCTCGATCACCTTGCAGCTGATGCACCAGTCGGCGTACCAGTCCAGCAGCACTGGCTGGCCGGCGGCCTTGGCTTGCGCCAGGGCTGCGTCCATGGCATCAGGTGTGGTGATGGTCTGCCAGGCATCGGCTTTTGCTGCCGGCAGGCCGCCGCTGGCGGCCAGTGACGCACCCGGCAGTGGGCGCAGTGGGTCGCCCTGGCCAGTGAGGGCGCCGTACCAGCAAGCCAGCGCGTACACCAGCAAGGCCAGACCGAGCAGTTGCGCCAGGCGCTGGGCCGTCGTCTTGACGACGAATTCCAGCGCACCGAGGAACAGTGCCACACCCGCAGCGAGGAAACCGACCAGCAGCAAGGTCGCAGGGCCCGGCAGTACACGGCTGAGCAAGCCGATGGCCAGCCCCAGCAGCAGTACGCCAATGGCGTTTTTTACCGTATTCATCCACGGGCCGCTTTTGGGCAGCCAGGCCGCGCCACCGGTGGCCACCAGCAGCAGCGGTGCACCCATGCCCAAACCCAGGGCGAACAGCTTTAGTGCGCCACCCAGGGCATCGCCGCTGGCGCTGATATAGAGCAAGGCACCGGCCAGGGGCGCCGATACACACGGAGAAACCAGCAAGCTGGAGAGCACACCGAGCACAGCTGCGCCCAGCAGCGAGCCGCCGCGGGTGTGGTTGGCGACGTTGTTCAGGCGGTTGCTCAGGGCCTGGGGCAGCCTCAGTTCGAAGAGGCCGAACATGGCCAGGGCGAACACTACGAAAAACAGCGCGAAAGGTACCAGCACCCAGGCCGACTGCAGGCGCGCCTGCAGGTTCAGGCTTGCGCCGAACAGGCCCATCAGTGCGCCGAGCACCGCGAAGCTGGCGGCCATTGGCAGCACGTAGGCCAGCGACAGCGCCAGGCCGCGCACGCCGCCAACCTGGCCGCGCAGCACGACACCGGAAAGGATCGGCAACATCGGCAGCACGCAGGGGGTGAAGGTCAGGCCGACCCCAGCGAGGAAGAACAGCAGCAGCGACTTCCAGTTCCAGCCGTGTTCGCGGGTGGCTGGCGTGTTTGCAACGCCTTCGCCATCGATACTCAGGCGTGCGGTTTCCGGCGGGTAGCACAAGCCCTTGTCGGCGCAACCCTGGTAGCCCACCAGCAGGGTGAAGGCGCGCGGGTCTTTACGTGGCAACTCGATATCGAGCACGCCGTGGTACACCTCGACGTCGCCGAAGAATTCATCGTGCTTGGCCTCACCCTTGGGGATGTTCGGTGTGCCCAGGGTGATATCGGCCGGTTCCGTGCGGAACTGGAAGCGGTGGCGGTAAAGGTAGTAGCCATCGGTGGCAACGAAGCGCAGCTTGATGGTTTGCGCATCGGCCTGGACCAGGTTGAGCTTGAAGGCCTCGTGTACCGGCAGGAAGTCGGCGTTGTTGGCCAGCGAAGCGGCGCCAAGGGTGGCGCTGGGGCGGTTGTCGAGCAGGCCTGTGGCGAAGGCCGGGCTGGCCAGCAGCAGGAACAGCATGAAAAACAGGCGGCGCATGGCGGACTCGCGAGGTGGAACGTGCCCGGCATGATAACGGATGCGCAGGAATAATTGGCCCGAAACAAACGTAGGAGCGGGTTTACCCGCGAAGCGCCGCGCGGGCGGCGCTCGATCTCCCAGACGCAACACATGTCACGTCAAACCCTCTTCAGCTGCTACACCTGTCCTGACGACCACCCGCCGACTCAGACCCTGAACGCTCGCACCGCCCGGTTCAGCTCACCGCCCAGGCTCAGCAGCTGTTCACCTTGTTCACGCCCCTCGCCAATGCGCTGCAGGTTGTCTTCACCCAGTTCGTGAATCCGCTCGCTGTGGTCACGAATCTCGCTCACCGCGCCACTCTGCTGTGCCGTGACATCGGCAATCCGCACCGCTGTATCGGAAATGGTGCGAATGGCACAGACAATCTCATCCAGCGCCCCATCCGCCGCCTGGGCTTGGTTGGCCGTGGCCTCGGCATGCTCCAGTTGCGCGCGCATCCCTGCCACCGAACTTCTGGCGGCCTGCTGCAGGCGGTCGATCAACGCCTGGATCTCGCCGGTAGCCCCCGTGGTGCGCTGAGCCAGTGAGCGCACCTCATCGGCGACCACGGCAAAGCCACGGCCCATCTCGCCGGCACGGGCCGCTTCGATCGCGGCATTCAGTGCCAGCAGGTTGGTCTGCTCGGCAATCGAGCGGATCACCGTCAGTACCCCGCCAATGGTGGCCGACTCTTCCGCCAATTGTTCGATCATGCGGGCGTTGCCTTGCACTTCATCGACCAGTTCACGCAAGCCCGACAGGCTCTGGCCGATTACCGCCTGGCCTTGTTCCACCGCACGCCCGGCATCGCGGCTGGCCTCGGCGGCTGCGCTGGCATCACCAGCCACTTGTTGAATGGTCGCTTCCAGCTCGCCCAAGGCATCGCGGATCTGCCCTGTATCGCCGGCCTGTCGCTCGGCGCCGCCGTGTAGCGCAGCGCTCATGCCGGCCAGGGCGTGGCTGCTGCCGGCCACCTGCTCGGCGTTATGGCGGATGGTGCCGACCAGCTCCACCAGGTACTGACGCAGGCGGTTGAGCGACTCCTGGATGTCGTGCAGTTCGCGGTTGGTCTTGCCCAGGGCGATGGCTTGGGCGAAGTCGCCCTCGGCCCAGCGTGACAGGGCCGGGGCCAGTCCGGTCAGGGTCCGGGCCAGGCGCCGTTGCAGCGTATCGATCAATAGGGCGATCAGCAGGATCAGGCCGATCATCAGGCCTTGGATGATGCGCACCTCGGCAGCGATTTTCGCATGCTGGCCGCGTACTTCGGGTTCCAGCGCGGCGATGGCCTGTTGTACGGCTTCCAGGCGCTGGCCGGTGGTGGCGGCCAGTTCGGCGCGGCGCTCGATCTGTTCACGGGTGCGTTGCAGTTCGGCCGGGTAGCGGTTGAGCAGGCTTTGCAATTCACGCTTGAGGCCCACGGCAATGTCTTCCTGCTGGGCGCTGCTCTGGGATTCCAGGCCCATCATCGCAGCGAAGTCGTCGGCTCCGGATTCGGCCGTGCGGGTTACGCCGAGCAGTGGCAGGCCGTCGACCGTCTGGGCCTGGGCGCGGATCAGTTGCAGCTCGCGCTCGACCTCGTCGGCCAGCTCTGGGCGGCCGCTGCTGACCAGCTTGTCGCGAGCCAATGACAGCCGCCCCAGATGCAGGGTGGCGTCGAGCAAGGGCAGCAAGTAGCGATTGGCCTCGGCGTTGCCACTGTCGCGGGCGTAGCTGGCCATCTGCTCGAAGTTCGCCCCCAGCTCCCGCTCGGCTTGCAGCAGCAGGGCTTGTGGGTCGCCGGCCAGCTTGCCGGCGGCCAGCAGTTCGTTGGCGGTGAAGGCCTGCAGGCTATCCAGGCTGGGGCGCAACTTCTCGGCCAGCTCTACCGGCCAGTCCGTCAGTGCGGCCTGCAACTGTTGGTTCGCCTCCATGGCGGCGGCCTGGCGCAGGGCGTCGCCGCTGCCCAGGTAAGCCTGGATATTGCGCGCCGCCTGGTTCTGGAACTGCTGGGACAGGCCCAGATAGCGCTCCATCAGCTGGTAGGGGCGCTCGAGGGCGCGCTGTGACCACCACAGGGTGGCGCCCAAGGCGATACACACGGTCACCAGCAACAGCGTGTTGAAATTGGTCAGCCACTTCAGGCGCATAGCCGCGAACTTCCTGCGCAGGGGAGAGGTAGGCGCCTGAAGTTATTGCGATTTTGTGACGGGGTGATGACGCCAGGGGCTTGGTGTCATAAAAAAAGTGGCACAGTGCCTCCATTGGTGTGGCCGGCACTGGCCTCTTCGCGGGCTTGCCCGCTCCCACAGGTTTACCTCCAGATTTGAGGTGTGTGAAATGCCTGGGGAAGCGGGCGAGTCTGTGAAGAAGCCGGCACAGTGAGTGCGAATTTCAGGGCTCTACACGAACGACGCAATTGCGCCCCGCATGCTTGGCCCGGTACAGCGCCTCGTCCGCTGCACTGGCCATGGTCAGTGCATCCAGCCCCTCATCCAGTTGCACCACCCCGGCACTGAAGGTGCACTGCAAATCCCGCGGCTGCGCCGGGTAGAGAATTTCGGCAAAGCGCCGGCGAATTTCGTCCAGTACCTTGTGTGCGGCATCCAGCGCGGTATTGGGCATGACGATGGCGAACTCCTCGCCACCGTAGCGGCCAATGAAGTCGGTCTTGCGCAAACGCTGCTTGAGGAATAGGGCAAGGCTCTTGATCACTCGGTCGCCCATGGGGTGGCCGTGGCGGTCGTTGATCTTCTTGAAGTGGTCGATGTCGAGCATGGCAAAGCTCAACGGCTGCTGCTCACGGCGGGCGCGGAAGCTGCAGTCTTCCAGCAGCTGCAGGATATGGGTGTGGTTGTACAGCCCGGTCAGGCTGTCGCGGACCATGCGCGCCTTCAAATGGCGGGCGCGGGCGGCGCGGTTGCGCACGGTAGTGATCAGGTGGCGTGAACGAAACGGCTTGGTCAAAAAGTCATCACCGCCTTCGCTCATGGCATCCAGTTGTTTGTCCAGGTCGTCCTCGGCAGACAGGTAGATGATCGGCACACTCACATAACGGTCACTGTGGCGGATTACCTTGGCCAGCTCCGGGCCGGTGCAGGCCGGCATGTACAGGTCGAGGATGATCAGGTCGGGCTGGAAGTCGGCAAGCTCGGCCATGGTGCGGATCGGGTCGGTCAGGCTGCGGGTGAGCATGCCGGCGCCGGCCAGTACACGCTCGGTGTACATGGCCTGGGTGCGCGAATCGTCGATGATCAGCACGCGCAACGGGTCGTGCGGGGCGGTGTTGGTCAGCAGTTCGACCTTTTCCAGCAAGCTGGAGGCTTCCAGGCTGCCGGTGAGAAAGTCCTGACCGCCGGCGCGTACTGCGGCAAGGCGGGTAGGGGTGTCGGCTTCGTGATGGCTGAAGAACAGCAACGGAATGGAGCGTGCCAGGCCCTGCTGCACCTGAGCGGCCAGCAGCAAGCCCAGGCCGGCGCCGGTGAAGTCGACATCCATGATGATGGCCGACGGCGGGTACTCGCTGATCGAGGCGAGAAACGCTGCGGCGCTGGGCAACGCTTGCACCACCAGACCAAAGAATTCCAGTTGCTGGGCCAGGCGCTGGGCGCGCTCGTGGTCCTGCAGCAGGATGTACACCGGTTTGCGCACGGGCAGCAGCAGTTGGTCGAGCGGGTCGTCCTTGCGCAGGCCGTTACGCGTCAACTGTTGGACGGGGCACTGCGGGGTAGGCTCGACTGCTTGGCTCATGTCCTGGCTACTTATAGGTTGGGATGTGCAGGGGCAATGATGGCTCTATGCTAGCAGCTCTTTTCACGTGCGTGAGTGCCCTGCGTCAACAAAGCGGGCAGAACGAATATTCAGTTGCTGACTGAATGGTCGCTTATGCGTACGGTGGTGTCTGCTTTATAGTGCAGCCATTCGGGCTTCCCGTGGCACGCTAGCGCAGGCCTGTGGTCAAAGCCCCTGAACCGTCGTGACTGATAAGGACAAAGCCATGCTGGACTGGAAAAACCGCGAGGCCAAAGCCGAGCCCCGTGAGCGTGTCGACGGGCGCGGCGCTGCCGCCCGTAGCTACCTTGGCGGCCTTTGGAGCCGTGCCCTGGGGACCCTGATCGGGTTGTACCTGCTGGTGTGTATCGGCCTGGGCTGGTACTGGAGCCAGGAGCCTGCTCTGTTCCCGGTGCAGCAAAACGCCCAGGCCGCAGCCGAACGTGCTGGCCAGCAGATGGTGGTGGGCTATACCACCGTCGAAACCCTCAAGACCGTGGCCGGCACCTTGCTGAACAAGCCGGGCGGCTACATTTCCAACGACCGCTTCCCGCCAGGGCTGTGGATGGACAACATGCCAAGCTGGGAATATGGCGTGCTGGTCCAGGTCCGCGACCTGTCCCGTGCCCTGCGTAAAGACTTCGCCCGTTCGCAGTCGCAGTCCACCGAAGACGCCGACCTGGCCAAGGCCGAGCCGCGCTTCAACTTCGACAACAAGAGCTGGATCCTGCCATCGAGCGAGTCGGAGTTCGAAGAGGGCATCAAGTCGCTGACCCGCTACCAGACCCGTCTGGCTGCCGGCGACAAGGGCGCTATCTTCTATACCCGCGCCGACAACCTGAACAACTGGCTGGGTGACGTCGCCACCCGTCTGGGCTCGCTGTCGCAGCGCCTGTCGGCCAGCGTTGGCCGGGTCAAGCTCAACACCACGCTGAAGACCGAGTCGGTCGTTGCCGGCCAGGCGCCGCAGGTGGATGAGGAGCTGGTGGAAACCCCATGGCTGCAGATCGACAACGTGTTCTATGAAGCCCGTGGCCAAGCCTGGGCGCTGTCGCACCTGCTGCGTGCCATCGAGGTGGACTTCGCCGACGTGCTGGCGAAGAAGAATGCCACCGTCAGCGTGCGTCAGATCATCCGTGAGCTGGAGGCCTCGCAAGAGTCGCTGTGGAGCCCGATGGTGCTCAACGGCAGTGGCTTCGGCATGTGGGCCAACCACTCGTTGGTCATGGCCAACTACATTTCCCGGGCCAACGCTGCGGTTATCGATCTGCGTCAGCTGCTGTCGCAGGGTTGATGATGGCTATCAGCCCAACCGAGGCCGCCCATCGGGCGGCTTCCGACCGCGAGCTGGTCACCTGGGTGGACGAAACCGACCAGGTACTGGGCGCCTTGCCCCGTGCCGAGCTGCGCGAGCGTGGCCTGATCGGTCGATGCACGTTCATTCTGCTGTTCAACAGTGCCGGTGAATTGTGTGTACACCGGCGTACGCTGAGCAAGGCGCTGTACCCCGGCTATTGGGATGTGGCAGCGGGCGGCATGGTCGCGGCTGGCGAAGCGTATGCCGAGTCGGCCGCGCGCGAGCTGGCCGAAGAGCTGGGCATCGAGGGCGCCGAGCTGCGCTTTCACGAGCGGTTCTATTTCGACCAGCCGGATAACCGCTTGTGGTGCGCGGTCTATTCGGCGGTGTCGGATGCGCCGTTGCGGTTGCAGCCGGAAGAGGTTATTGAAGCGCGCTTCATCGGTCTGGAACAGGCTGAGCAGGAAAGCCTGAGCAAGCCTTATTGCCCGGACTCGTTGGCGGCGTTGCAGCGCTACAAGGCCACTTTGTAGGCTCGGGTTTGCCAGCGAAATACCGGCCCAGACACCCGTTTCGCAGGGCAAGGGCTTTGCCCTTGTTCGCGGGTAAACCCGCTCCTACACAACCGGCGTATTTATCGTTACACTGCGCGCCCTTTTCGGGCTGCCGCAATTCTTGCAGCAGTAGCGCCGCCCCTGCCAGAGTGGGGCTTCGCGGTCGGCCTCAACCCCAAGGCACGACCAGTTTTTGTCCTCAGCACCGAGGAACAAAAGTGGCCAAGAAAGCTTCTTCCTTTTCCGCCCTTGGCGGTCTCGTGTACTCCACCGACGCCGGTCGGCACTGCCCCGACTGTGGCCAGCCGGTGGACGCCTGCACCTGCAAGCAGCAAATCATCCCCGAAGGCGACGGCATTGCCCGCGTGCGCCGCGAAAGCAAAGGCCGTGGCGGCAAGACCGTGACCACTGTCACCGGCGTGCCGCTGCCGCCCGACCAGCTCAAAGAGCTGGCGACCACGCTCAAGCGCCGCTGCGGTACCGGCGGCGCCTTGAAGGACGGGGTTATCGAGATCCAGGGCGACCATGTCGAGCTGTTGATCGGCGAGCTGACCAAACAGGGTTTCAAGGCGAAAAAGTCCGGCGGCTGAGGCCATCGCGCGATTTTTTGCCCAGCGCTTTCTAAACTCGTTCCCGTGGTCAGAGTCTATGCCTGAGCACGGATGAATCGTCATTTTCAGCTTTTACACTCGCCCCGCTGCCTGCGGGCAGTGTCTTCGACTTATCTATAGGGGACTTGAATGTCCGTACGACGCACACGCAAAGACGATGGTAGCCAATGGACCGTGGCCGACAGCCGCAGTGTTTATGGTATCCGCCATTGGGGCGCTGGCTATTTCGCCATCAATGAAGCCGGGCGCGTCGAAGTACGCCCCAACGGCCCTCAAAGCGCTCCGATCGACCTGTTCGAACAGGTCGACGAACTGCGCCAGAGCGGCTTGTCGCTGCCCTTGCTGGTGCGCTTCCCTGACATTTTGCAGGACCGTGTGCGCCAGCTGACCGGTGCCTTCGACGCCAATATCGCGCGCCTGGAATACCAGAGCCAGTACACCGCGCTGTACCCGATCAAGGTCAACCAGCAGGAAGCGGTGGTGGAAAACATCATCGCCACGCAAAACGTTTCCATCGGCCTGGAAGCCGGCTCCAAACCCGAGTTGCTGGCAGTGCTGGCGCTGGCGCCGAAGGGCGGTACCATCGTCTGCAACGGCTACAAGGACCGTGAGTTCATTCGCCTGGCGCTGATGGGTCAGAAGCTTGGCCACAATGTGTTCATCGTCATCGAGAAAGAGTCGGAAGTGGCCCTGGTGATCGAAGAGGCCGCCGAGCTCAAGGTGAAACCACAGGTTGGCCTGCGCGTTCGCCTGTCGTCGTTGGCCTCGAGCAAGTGGGCCGACACCGGTGGCGAGAAGTCCAAGTTCGGTTTGTCCGCCGCCCAGTTGCTTTCGGTGGTGCAGCGCTTCCGCGATGCGGGCCTGGATCAGGGCATCCGCCTGCTGCACTTCCACATGGGTTCGCAGATCGCCAACCTGGCTGACTACCAGCACGGTTTCAAGGAAGCCATCCGTTATTACGGCGAACTGCGTGCGCTGGGCCTGCCGGTCGACCACATCGACGTGGGTGGCGGCCTGGGTGTGGACTACGACGGCACCCACTCGCGCAATGCCAGCTCGATCAACTACGACATGGACGACTACGCCGGCGTGGTGGTGGGCATGCTCAAGGAGTTCTGCGACGCGCAGGGCTTGCCGCACCCGCACATCTTCTCCGAGAGTGGCCGTTCGCTGACCGCGCACCACGCCATGCTGGTGATCCAGGTGACCGACGTCGAGAAACACAACGACGACGTACCGACCATCGAGAACAAGGAAGCCCTGCCCGAGACCGTGCAGTGGCTGGTCGACCTGCTTGGCCCGACCGACATCGAGATGGTCACCGAGACCTACTGGCGCGCCACCCACTACATGGGTGATGTGGCCGCGCAGTACGCCGATGGCAAGCTGAGCCTGGGCGAGAAGGCCTTGGCCGAGCAGTGCTATTTCGCCGTGTGCCGCCGCCTGCACAACTCGCTGAAAGCCCGCCAGCGCTCGCACCGCCAGGTGCTGGACGAGCTGAACGACAAGCTGGCCGACAAGTACATCTGCAACTTCTCGGTGTTCCAGAGCCTGCCAGACACCTGGGCCATCGGCCAGGTCCTGCCGATCATCCCGCTGCACCGCTTGGACGAAGAGCCGATGCGGCGTGCGGTATTGCAGGACCTGACTTGCGATTCCGACGGCAAGATCAACCAGTACGTTGACGAGCAGAGCATCGAAACCAGCATGCCGGTGCATGCGGTGAAGGAGGGTGAGGATTACCTGCTGGGCGTGTTCCTGGTGGGTGCCTACCAGGAAATCCTGGGTGACATGCACAACCTGTTCGGTGACACCGATTCGGTGAACATCTACCAGAATGCCGACGGCAGCGTGTACCACGCCGGTATCGAAACCCACGACACCATCGAAGACATGCTGCGCTACGTGCACCTGTCGCCGGAAGAGTTGATGACGCATTACCGCGACAAGGTTGCCAGCGCCAAGATCACTGCGCGTGAGCGGACCCAGTATCTGGATGCCTTGCGCCTGGGCTTGACCCGGTCTTCGTACCTGTCCTCCTGAAATGCAAAGGGGCCGTTGCGCGGCCCCTTTGACTATCACTCTCGGTGAGATGTCGCGTTGAGTTCGATTGTAATGGGCAATACTGCGCCACCCTCTTCGAGAAGAGTGGTACTCGAATAGCTGTAGACCTGCTCCTCAGTCCGCGCCGTTATTTTCAGGCCCTCCACGTGCAGCACGGCGCCCGATTGTCGAGTGACCAGGAAAGGCGTCAGCCTTTCAAGGCCTTTCAAGACCTGATCATCGTGCTGTTGTTTTTCAGCCACAAAGTACAAGTAGGTCAGCGGCACTGTCGCCCCACCAGCATCGCTGAGCACCTCATAAATGGCACTCTGCTTGCCAATTGGAGTTTCAGAAACAATCTTGGTCAACACAGGCCTTGCATCTCTGGAGAAGATCCATAGGGATTGACCGAGGATAAGCAGAAGCAGGCAAGCAATCAGCCATCTAATACCCGAATGACTTGGCATATTCGATCCCTTTCTTGATCCATTCCTGATCCTCGGGGTCGTCGCCATAAGGGGAACTGCCCCACCATGATCCAAATGCTGAATTACTGGTCCCCGCGCGGCTCTGTGCCCATCCCGCCCCCCCTCAACAGGAATTCCTCCGAAAGGCCAGCAGCAGTTCCAGTTGCGCCATAATTGAAATTACCTAAAGCCTCATATTGCCTTCCCTGTTGCTTGTAATGAGCATATTTTTCATATTGTGTTTCCGGGCCCTGTGACCCACTTGCCCTCCAGTTTCAGTTTCCATCCAACCCACCCCAACGTCACCGCCCGCAACCCCATGAACCCAAGAAACGCCATCCACAACCCATGGTTGCCCAACCCGCTCATGGCCACTGCCACCGGCAGCGCAATCAACACCGAAACCAGCATTGCATTTCGCATTTCCCGCGCCCGGGTCGCGCCGATGAACAAGCCATCCAGCAAGTAACTCCACACCGCGATCAGCGGCAGCAACGCCAGGTAGGGCAAATACGGATAAGCCGCCGCCCGCACACTTTCGATGTCGGTCTGCAAGTCGATGAACAGGTGCCCACCCAGCAGGAACAGCCCGGCAAAGCCCAGGCTGGTGATCAGTGACCAAGCACAAGCGACCACCAGCGAGCGGCGCAAGGTGTCGCGGTCACGGGCACCAATGGCATGGCCGCACAAGGCCTCCACCGCATGGGCCAGCCCATCCAGCGCATAGGCCGTCAGCAGCAGGCCATTGAGCAACAGGGCGTTGGCCGCCACGGTCGCTTCGCCCAGGCGTGCGCCTTGCACGGTAATCAGCAGGAACACCAGTTGCAGCGCCAGGCTACGCAGGAAGATGTCGCGGTTCACCGCCAGCAGTGGCCTCCAGGCCTGCCAGCGCTTGAGCGCTGCCCACACGATCTGCCCCGGGTAGGCCCGCAGGGCCGGGCGGGTCAGGGCCAGGCCGAGCAGGGCGGCAGTCCATTCGGCAATCACCGATGCCCGCGCCGAGCCCAGTACACCCCAGTCCAGGCCCAGCACGAACCACAGGTTCAAGGCGATGTTCAGCAGGTTGGTGGTCAGCAGGATGGCCAGTGGAGCCCTGGCGTTCTGCGTGCCGAGGAACCAGCCGACCAGCGCGTAACTGGCCAGCGCCGCAGGCAGGCCAAGCAGGCGGGTGTGGAAGAAGTCTTCGGTGGATTGCTGCAGGGCTGCGCTGGGTTGCATCGCATGGAGTGCCAGCTGGCTGAAGGGCAGGGCCAGCAGGCCGATCAACAGGGCGAAGCCGACCGCCAGCAGCAGCCCTTGCACCAGGACCTGGCGTAGCGCTGCACCGTCGCCACGGCCGGCGGCCTGAGCAGCGAAGCCGGTGGAACCCATGCGCAGGAAGCCCATCAGGCCGACCATGAAGGTGAACAAGGTGGCGCCCACAGCTACCGCGCCCAATTGGTGGGCGTGCGGGAGATGACCGATGACCGTGCTGTCGACCAACGCCACCAGCGGTACCGAGATGTTGGACAGGATCATCGGCGCGGCCAACGCCCAGACCTTGCGGTGGGTGGGGCGGTGGCGCCAGTCGGCAGCGAGTTGGGGCATGTGCATTCCATGAGATTTTGGGGCCGCTGTGTGCCCCTTCGCGGGCTTCCGCCCCCACAGGAAAGTGTTGCTCTGGTGGCCGGCGCCAAACCCGTGGGAGCGGGCGAGCCCGCGAAGGGGCGCAACGCGGCCCCCTTTTAACGAATGGCCACAGTGTACCGACCAGGCAACCATTTAGCGCGACCATGGTCTGACCTGGCGCGCAACGCCGGGTGCTGCACCTGACGTTGCGCTATAGTTGCTGCCCTCACGTACACGCTGCCCAAGAGTTCCTATCTCATGTTCAACAAAGGATTGTTGCTGGCCTGCGCGCTGGCGTTGCTCAGTGCCTGTGACTCTTCCACGCCGGGTAAACCAGCACCGGTCGAGAAGTCAGTGGCACCCGCGCCCGCCGAAGCCTCCGCCCCCAAGCGTGAGGACCCGACCGTGCTCGCCAAGCGCTACGAGGGCCGCGAACTCACGGTGCTGGACGTATCGGAAGTGCAGCTCGATGGCGCGGCAACGCTGTCGATCAGCTTCTCCGTACCGCTGGATGCCAAGCAGGACTTCACCACCAAGGTGCACCTGGTAGACACCGTCAAAGGCAAGCTCGACGGTGCCTGGGAACTCTCCGACAACCAGATGGAGCTGCGTTTGCGCCACCTGGAGCCGCAGCGCAAGCTGGTGCTGACCGTCGACAAGGGCCTGCTGGCAGTCAACGGCAAGCAGCTGGACAGCGAGTCGATCACCCGCCTGGAAACCCGCGACATGCAGCCGACCATCGGCTTTGCCAGCCGCGGTTCGCTGCTGCCTACGCGCCTGGCCGAGGGCCTGCCGGTGATTGCCCTGAACGTCGACAAAGTGGATGTCGAGTTCTTCCGCGTCAAGCCAGACATGCTCTCGGCCTTCCTGGCCAACTGGGGACGCAACAGCAGCCTGTACTACTACCAGTCCAAGGAAACCCTGGACATGGCTGAGTTGGTCTACAGCGGCCGCTTCGATCTCAACCCGGCGCGCAACACGCGCGAAACCGTGTTGCTGCCGATTGCCGGCATCAAGCCGTTGCAGGCGCCAGGCGTGTACCTGGCAGTGATGCGCGCCTCGGGTACCTACGATTATTCTCAGCCGGCAACCCTGTTCACCCTCAGCGACATCGGCGTGTCGGCCCACCGCTACCGCGATCGCATCGACGTGTTTGCTCAAGCCCTGGAAGGCGGCAAGGCGCTGAGCGGCGTCAACCTGGAAATCCATGACGAAAAGGGCAAGCTGCTGGCCCAGGCCACCAGCGATGGCAAGGGGCATGCCCAGCTGCCGATCACGCCCAAGGCCGATACCCTGATTGCCACCCAGGGCGTGCATACCACGCTGCTGCGCCTGAACACCGCAGCCCTGGACCTGGCCGAATTCGACATCACCGGGCCTCAGGCCAACCCGCTGCAGTTCTTCATCTTCGGCCCGCGTGACCTGTACCGCCCGGGTGAGACGGTGCTGCTCAACGGCCTGCTGCGCGACCAGGACGGCAAGCCGGTCAAAGCCCAGCCGGTGAGCGTGGAAGTGCGTCGCCCGGATGAACAGGTGAGCCGCAAGTTCGTCTGGGAAGCCGACAGCAATGGCTTGTACCAATACCAGTTGCAACTGGCCACCGAGGCCCCGACTGGCCGTTGGCAACTGCTGCTCGACCTGGGTGGCGGGCGCAAGCAGGTCTATGAATTCCTCGTTGAAGACTTCCTGCCCGAGCGCCTGGCGCTGGAGCTCAAGGGCAGCAGCACACCGCTTTCGCCGGATGAAGATGCGCGTATCCAGGTCAATGGCCGTTACCTCTATGGTGCGCCGGCCGCCGGCAACCGCCTGAGCGGTCAGGCCTATGTACGCCCGCTGCGCGAGGCCGTACCGGCGTTGCCTGGCTACCAGTTCGGCTCGGTCACCGAAACCGATCTGAACCAGGACCTGGAACTGGACGAAGTCACCCTTGACCAGGCCGGCAAGGCGGTGGTCGATATCGAAAGCCGTTGGGCCGAGGCCCGCTCTCCGCTGCAACTTACCGTGCAGGCCAGTCTGCAGGAGTCGGGTGGCCGGCCGATCACCCGGCGCCTGGAGCAGCCTATCTGGCCTGCTGAGCGCCTGCCGGGCCTGCGAGGCCTGTTCGAAGGTGAGGAAACTGATAGCAACGGGCCGGTGGAATTCGAGTTCCTGGTGGCCGACCGCGACGGTAACAAACTGGCGGCCGACGCGCTCAAGGTGCGCCTTGTTCGCGAACGCCGCGATTACTACTGGAATTACTCGCAAAGCGACGGCTGGAGCTACGCCTACAACGAGAAGTTCCTGACCCAGAACGAAGAGACGATCAGCGTCAAGGCAGGTTCCACCGCCAAGCTCAGCTTCCAGGTTGAATGGGGCCCGTACCGCGTCGAAGTCGAAGACCCGCAGACCGGTCTGGTATCCAGTGAGCGCTTCTGGGCCGGCTATCGTGCCCAGGACAACGCTGAGGGCGGCGCGGTACGGCCGGACCAGGTCAAGCTGGCGCTGGACAAACCCTCCTACGCCGATGGCTCTACCGCCAAGGTCACCGTCACTCCGCCCGCTGCGGGCAGCGGTTACCTGATGATCGAGTCCAGCGATGGCCCGCTGTGGTGGCAGGAGATCGATGTGCCCGCCGAGGGCAAGACCTTTGACGTGCAACTGGACAAGGCCTGGGCCCGTCACGACCTGTACATCAGCGCGTTGGTTATCCGCCCTGGTGAGCGCAAGGCCAATGCCACGCCCAAGCGCGCCGTGGGCGTGCTGCACCTGCCGCTGGACCGCGCCGAGCGCAAGCTTGCGCTGAGCCTGCAGGCACCGGAAAAAATGCGCCCGAAACAGCCGTTGACAGTGAAGGTAAAGGCCGCCAACGCCGATGGCAGTGTGCCCAAGCAGGTGCATGTGCTGTTGTCGGCGGTGGACGTGGGCATCCTCAACATCACCGATTTCAAAACTCCCGACCCGTTCGCCAGCCTGTTCGGGCGAAAGGCCTATGGTGCCGATCAACTGGACATCTACGGCCAGTTGATAGAGGCCGGCCAAGGCCGCCTGGCCAGCCTGGCGTTCGGTGGTGACGCAGCGATGGCCAAGGGGGGCAAGCGCCCCAACACTACGGTAACCATCGTCGCCCAGCAGAGCCTGCCGGTGACACTGGACGACAAGGGTGAGGGCCAGGCCACGGTCGACATCCCCGACTTCAACGGTGAACTGCGGCTGATGGCCCAGGCCTGGACCGAAGAGCACTTCGGCATGGCCGAAGGCAAGACCGTGGTCGCCGCGCCGTTGATTGCCGAGCTTTCGGCCCCGCGCTTCCTGGCCGGTGGCGACCGTACCAGCCTGGCACTGGACCTGGCCAACCTGTCCGGCCGCGCCCAGCAACTGAGCGTCGAAATCACCACGGATGGGCAACTGAGCCTGGCGGCCAACGCCGTGCAGAGCATTAACCTGGCCGAAGGGCAGCGCTCGACGCTGATGATTCCGGTGCAGGCCCAGGGAGGCCTGGGGCAGGGCAAGGTGCATGTCCGGGTGACGGGCCTGCAACTGCCGAACGAGCCGGTCAAGGCGTTCGAACGTGAGTGGACGCTGGGCGTGCGCCCGGCCTACCCGGCAATGCTCAAGCACTACCGCGTGGCCTTGAAGGACCAGCCGTGGACCCTGCCCGAAGCAGACCTGGCCGCCTTCGAGCCCGCTGGCCTGGAAGCCAGCCTGGCCTTGTCGAGCCGGCCGCCGCTGAACCTTGCCGAGCAGATTCGCGCGCTGCAAGCCTACCCCTACGGCTGCCTCGAACAGACCACCAGTGGCCTGTACCCCTCGCTGTACGCCGATGCCGACAGCCTCAAGCGCCTGGGCATCAAGGGCGAGCCGGCGGATGTGCGCAAGCGCAAGATCGAAATGGGCATCGAGCACTTGCTGGGGATGCAGCGCTACAACGGCAGCTTTGGCCTGTGGAGTTCGGACAGTGAGGAAGAGTACTGGTTGACCGCCTATGTGACCGACTTCCTGCTGCGTGCCCGTGACCAAGGTTACGGCGTGCCCGCCGAGGCACTGAAGAAGGCCAGTGAGCGCCTGCTGCGTTACCTGCAGGAGCGCAACCTGATCGAAGTCGACTACAGCGAAAATGCCGACCATACGCGCTTTGCCGTGCAGGCCTATGCGGCGCTGGTGCTGTCGCGCAGCCAGCAGGCGCCGTTGGGTGCCCTGCGCGGGCTGTTCGAACGTCGCGCCGATGCCCGCTCCGGTCTGCCGCTGGTACAACTGGCAGTGGCGCTGGACAAAATGGGCGACAAACCGCGTGCCGAGCAAGCCTTGCAGGCGGGCCTGGGCATCAGCCGGGGCAAAGGCTGGCTGGCCGATTATGGCAGCGCCCTGCGTGACCAGGCGCTGATCCTGGCGCTGCTGCAGGAAAGCAACCTGGCCAGCAGCCAGGTCGATCAGCGCCTGTTCGCCTTGTCGGATGAACTGGCAGCCAACCGTTGGCTGTCGACCCAAGAGCGCAATGCACTGTTCCTCGCTGGCCGTGGCCTGCTGGGCAAGCCGGAAGGCCAGTGGCAGGCACGCCTGGACAGCGCGGGTGAAGTGCGCGAGTTGAACAATGCCGACGCCGGTATGAAGCTGGAAGGCCCGTTACTGGCCTCGCCACTGAGCGTGCAGAATGAAGGCAACGAGACGCTGTACCAGCAGCTGACCTTGTCGGGCTACCCACGGCAGGCGCCTGCTGCTGGCGGCAACGGCCTGCAGATTCGCAGAGAGTACCTGGGTATGAATGGCCAGCCGCTGGACCTGCACAACCTGCGCAGTGGCGACCTTGTGCTCGTGCACCTGGCGCTCAAGGCTGAGGACCGCGTGCCGGATGCGTTGGTGGTGGACCTGCTGCCGGCAGGCCTGGAGCTGGAAAACCAGAACCTGGCTCAAAGCGCCGCCAGCCTGGACAACGCCAGCAGTGCAGTGAAGGCGTGGCGCGAGTCGATGCAGAACGCCAGCGTGGTGCATCAGGAGTACCGTGATGACCGTTATGTTGCCGCGCTCAAGCTTGACGGCTATGGCACCACCCACCTGCTGTACCTGGCGCGAGCAGTGACCCCGGGCACTTACCGCGTGCCGCCGCCGCAGGTCGAATCGATGTACCGGCCGAACCTGCAGGCCGTGGGCGATGGGCAAGGGGAGATGACGGTGAAGGCCCGCTAGAGGCCCGCTCTACGCGGACAATGTGGGAGCGGCCTTGCGTCGCGATCGGGCCGCAAAGCGGCCCCGACAATTCAAGCGGCGAAGCTGAAATCCTGGGGCTGCTGTGCAGCCCTATCGCGACGCAAGGCCGCTCCCACAAAGACCGCGCAGATCAGTGGATCACCCAGCTCATCACCCACAGCCCCAGCACCAGCCAGATGATCCCGAGGATGATCGAGGCGCGCATGAATGCGCGGATTGCCGAGTACAGCAGCATCAGGCCGATGATCAGGGCCAGGATGCTCAGCAGCGAGGTGTCCATGCCCAAGGTGCGCGACAGGCCATCGATGAAGTTGCCACCGGCATTGGCCAGCAGGTTGAACAGCCCGCTCAATGCGTCGACGATGAAGCGGATCAACGACCCCAGTGCCTGGCCCAGCCACTCGAAAAAACCTTCTACATGCATAGTTGCTTCCTGATGAAAAAATCGGCGAGGTTGTCGTCCCAAAGCCTTTGGCCATTACCTGGCCAGGTCGGTTCCCGATGCCAAGCTTAGCGCGACCACGCTGCCGAGCGGGCAGGTTGTTGCGTGCCACGCTGATCAGTCTGCTGGTGCTCGGCGGCCTGTTCTGGCTGGCTGACCGTGTCTGGCCGTTGCCGCTGCCGGGTGACGACCTGGCCCGGGTAGTGCTGGCCGAAGACGGCACGCCGTTGTGGCGCTTTGCCGATGCTGATGGCGTGTGGCGCTACCCCGTAAGCCCTGAAGAGGTTTCGCCGCTTTACCTGCAGGCTTTGCTGACTTACGAGGACCGTTGGTTCTACAACCACCCAGGGGTCAACCCGCTGGCATTGGCCCGGGCGGCCTGGCTGAACCTGCGCGGGGGGCGTGTCGTGTCGGGCGGCAGCACATTGTCGATGCAGGTGGCACGCCTGCTCGACCCGCACGACCGTACCCTGGTCGGCAAACTGCGCCAGCTATGGCGCACCTTGCAGCTGGAATGGCACTTGTCCAAGCGCGACATCCTGCAGATCTACCTGAACCGCGCACCGTTCGGCGGCACGCTTCAGGGCGTGGCGGCAGCCAGTTGGGCGTACCTGGGCAAGTCGCCCCTGCACCTGACACCTGCCGAAGCGGCACTGCTGGCCGTGCTGCCCCAGGCACCCAGCCGGCTGCGCCCGGACCGCCACCCCGAGCGTGCCCAGCGTGCCCGGGACAAGGTGCTGCAGCGCCTGGCTGAATACCAGGTGTGGCCGGCCCAGCAAATTCGCGAGGCGGCCGAGGAGCCGCTGGTGTTGGCGCCACGCCAGGAGCCGGCCCTGGCGCCATTGCTGGCCCGGCGCCTGAACAGCGCTGACAGCCCGCCGCTGATCCGTACCACGCTTGACGCCGCGCTTCAGCGGCGCCTCGAAGACTTGCTGCTGGGCTGGCGCGCACGGCTGCCGGAGCGTACCTCGGCCGCCATTCTGGTGGTCGAAGCGCAGAGCATGGCGGTGCGCGCGTACCTGGGCTCGATAGATTTGTCTGATGAGCGCCGCTTTGGCCATGTCGATATGGTGCGCTCGCTACGTTCGCCCGGCTCCACCCTCAAACCGTTTCTTTACGGCATGGCGCTGGACGATGGCCTGATCCATTCCGAATCGCTGTTGCAGGATGTTCCGCGACGCTATGGCGACTATCGCCCTGGCAACTTCTCCATGGGGTTCAGCGGGCCGGTGTCGGCCAGCTCGGCGCTGGCCCTGTCGCTCAACCTGCCCGCCGTGCAATTGCTGGAGGCCTACGGCCCGAAACGCTTTGCCGCGCAACTGCGCATGGCGGGCATGCCGTTGATACTGCCCCCCCTTGCCGAGCCCAACCTGTCGTTGATCCTGGGCGGTGCCGGCAGCCGGCTGGAGGACCTGGTCGGGGGCTACGCGGCGCTGGCGCGGGGTGGCAACAGTGCGCAGGTGCGCTTGCAGCCACAGGCCCCCTTGGTGGAGCACCGGTTGCTGTCACCGGGGGCGGCGTGGATCATCCGGCGTATCCTCAGCGGCCAGGCGCGCCCGGACCGCGACCCGCACGCCGAACTGGTGCAGCGCCCGCTACTGGCCTGGAAAACCGGCACCAGCTACGGCTTCCGCGATGCCTGGTCGATTGGCGTGGGGCCGCGCTACCTGATCGGCGTATGGATTGGCCGCCCCGACGGTACACCGGTGCCTGGGCAGTTCGGCCTGGCGTCGGCGGCGCCGCTGATGTTGCAGGTGCACGATCTGTTGAGCAATCGCGACAGCCAACGCGGCATCAGCGTCCCGGTAGCGCCGGTACCTGCGAATATCGGCGTTGCGGCGATCTGTTGGCCGCTGGGCCAGCCGATGAGCAAGCAGGACACCAACTGTCGGCGTCAGCGCTTTGCATGGACCCTGGACGGCACCACGCCGCCAACCTTGCAGGCAGCCGACCAGCCGCTGGGCCTGGGTTTGCGCGAAAAAGTATGGGTCAACGAGCAGGGCTTGCGGGTCGATGGTAGCTGCCCGGGCGCCAAGGCGCGTGACATCGCCCTGTGGCCGGCGCCGCTGGAGCCTTGGCTACCCCGTGTCGAGCGGCGCATGGCGCGTTTGCCGGCCATCGACCCGGCCTGCCCGCCGCAGGCGCCGGCCAGCGCACCACCGCTGTCGATCGTCGGCGTGCGCCCAGGCGACAATCTGCGCCGCCCGGCCACCAGCACTGAGCCGTTGCAATTGCAGGTATCTGCCTTGGGTGGTGGTGGACGGCGCTGGTGGTTCCTCAACGGCCAGCCGTTGGGTGAAACCCAGGGGCAGGACAGCTTGTTGCTGCGTTTGCCACAGGTCGGGCAGGCCGAACTCAGCGCGCTGGACGAAAGCGGTCAGACGGCGCGGGTGGCGTTCCAGGTCAGTGAGTAGGTGTTCGACGACAGCCGGGCCAGCACCTACGCTTGCAAGTGACGGGTGTGACCGGCTGGTGCCCCGCAACCCATGGGAACATGGAGTGCCCTATGCGTCCTCTGGTCGTGCCCCTGATGTTGCTGCTTTGGGCACTTGCTGCCCACGCCGACCCGTTGCCGGGGTTTCTCGAAAGCCATGAGTACGAGCGGCGTCTGCCCAGCGCCAACCTGCCGATGACGGACTATTCCCCTCTGAGCCCCCATATACGGTTGGCAGGGGGGGCTATCGACAACCCCGACTGGGCCCCGGCCAACACCCGGCTGGTGCTGCAAAAAGTGCGCTTCGAGGGCGGCACGGTGTACCCCTTGGGCGACCTGCGTGAACACTATCAGCCGCTGATCGGGCGCGAAACCACGTTGGGTGAATTGCAGCAATACACCCAGCGCCTGACCCAACGCTACCGGCAGGAGGGCTATTTGCTGTCGTATGCCTACCTGCCTCCTCAGGATGTGGCCGATGGCAGGGTCGACGTGGTGCTGGTCGAAGGTTACGTACGTGATTACCGCTTGGACGGCGATATTGGGCCGGCCAGTGAGTATTTGCAGCAGTTGCTGGCGCGCATTGAGGCCGAGCGCCCACTGACCCGCGAAACGCTGGAGCGCTATCTGGGCCTGGCTACGCGCATGCCAGGGGTCGTGGTAGAGGCCGAACTGGCAATGGCACGGGCTGCCGATGGTGTCGCCCAGTTGACCGTGCATGCGCGACGCACGCCGCTCAGCGCCGCTGTGACCGTGGCCGACTCCAGCCGTGATGCTGCACAGGCCCTGATCACCGTAGCCAGCAATGCCCAGACCCGCCATGGCGAACGTGTCACGGCCAGCTGGCTGCTGCCCCCTGGCAATGACCGGGTCTATTACCAGCGCCTCGATTACAGCCAGTACCTGGACGCCGCCGGTAGCCAACTGCTGCTGTCGGCGTCGCGCTACCGCAGCGAGCCCGGCACGCGCATACGTTTGGACGATGGCCGCGATATCACCCGCGAGCACGACAGTGAGCGCTATGCGATCGGCCTGCGTCAGCCGGTGGTTGTCAGGCCGAATGAGTGGCTAGCGGTGCAGGGCCACCTGTACTCGGTCAGTGAGCATGATGAAGACCGGATGGCCGAGCAGCCACCGTCTCGCAAATACGACACCTATGTGCGGGCGCTGTCATTCGAAGGTGATTGGCGCAAGGTGGAGCAGGGGCGTTTGCGTATCGTCAGTGCCGGGGTCCATCAGGGGCTGGACTACCTGGGGGCACGCAGCGATGCTGACTACGATCTCGACTTCCTGCGCGTGCGGCTTTCCGGTTTGCAGAGCGACACCCTGTTGGATAACTGGCAGGGGGTGGTGTCCGGGGCGTTGTACTGGAGTGATGATCGCTTGCCCGACAGCGAGCGTGCGGGGTTTGGCGGGCAGAATTTCGGGCGCGGTTACCCGCGCGATCAGGCGGACGGTGACAAGGGCTGGGGTGTGGCTTACGAGCTCCACTACAGCGTGCGCAGTAGCTGGCTTGCGCAGGTTCAGCCCTATGCGGTGGTGGATACCGCTCAGGCCTGGCACAACCGGGGACCGGTGGAGGACGCCCATCTGGCTTCGGTGGCGCTGGGTGTGCGGTTAGGGGGTGGGCATGTGTTCAATGTGGCGCTGGAAGTGGCCAAGCCGTTGGCGGATGTGGCGCTGGATAGCCTGGACCGTGGGCCTCGGCTGTCGTTGAACCTGGCGATCCAGTTGTAGCAGGCAACTATGGGCTTGCAGGAGCAGCCTTTGCAGCACGAGGCCGCTCCAGATGGTAAGCCGAGCATTCACTCAATGGGTCGTGAACCGCTGGTGAACGGGCGACGAGCTGGGGGTCAGCGCCAGAGCCAGCTGGGTGCGGTTGTGCATATGCGTCAAACGCAATACCTGAGACACATACAGCTTCACGGTGTTTTCGGTAATGCCCAGTTCGCAGGCGATCTGGTAATTGGTCTTGCCCTTGCTAACCAGGCGCGCCACTTCCAGTTGGCGTGGTGACAGTTTCTCGAACGCTGCTGGCAGCTCGCTTTCGCTTTCTTCTGCATCACTGGCACGCCGGTGGGTGCCTTGGCCACGGGCTTTTTCCAGGTCCTGATACAGTTCGTCCACCGACTCGGCCAGTTCCTGCAAGCGCTGGTTCAGTCCACCCAGATCACGAAGGTTGCGCTGGCGCTCCAGCAAAGCCGCTTCTTGCCGACGGACGCCTGCCAGCAGTTCATCAAGGTCCATCGGCTTCTGGTAGTAATCGGCAAAACCTTCGCGTATTGCCCGGATCAAGTCCTGTTTCTCGGCACGCCCTGTCAACATGATGGCTTCGAACGTGCGCTGGCTGCCGTTGATTTCCTTCAAGGCGCGCACCAGCTCGATGCCATCCCGATCTGGCATGTGCAGGTCACAGATGAGCAAGCCGATGGTCGGGTCTGCCACATAGTGCTCGATGGCTTCGTCGGTTGAGAGGGCTGTAACGCAGGCATAGCCCTTGGTTTGAAGGAATTCACTCAGCTGTTCGACAATGACCGGTTGGTCATCAACCACCAACACCTTTACTTCACTCACTGATCTGGACACGATCAACTCCCTGTTCTTATACGGCCCTGCTCCCGTGCCAGACGCTCTGGCAGCTTAAAAGTAGTCGCACTCAGCGAATATGTACAAGGTCTGTACAAGTCATCGGACCACTGGAAGGGTTATTGGATCCATACGGCCGTTAGAAGAAAACCTGATAACACATAGGGGACGAATGCCTGCTTGTCGCCCATTTCTTCGGTCAGGGCCTGCAAACGCTTCTTTACCTTGGGGTTGAGCAGAGTCCACAGGCGGCGGCGGGTCAGTAGCCAGACCAGTACAGTGACACCCGCGCCAATGAAGGTGCCGAGCACATATTGCGGGCTGGTGGCCAGGGCCAGGGCACCCATCAGCTTGACGTCGTCGGCGCCGAAGCGGCCGAGCATGTAGCCTGGCAGGGTCAGCAGCATGACGATGGCCAGCGCCCAACCGGCCTCGCTGGCTTCGGCGCCTATCCAGCTGTGACCGGTGCTGAACAGCCAGGCCAGGGCGCAGCCAGCCGCCCCCAGGGTCAGCACGTTGGATATCTGGCGTTGACGCACATCCTGTTCGGAGCACAAGGCAAGCCACAGCAGGAGAACAATGCTTTGCATTGGCAGGTCGCCTTTCCCAAATGTTGAACACTTCTACCCGGTCAGTCAGGTTTCCTTAAAAGAAGATAGACGGGAACGTGCGGGGGAGTGCGGTTGGCATCGGAAAAAAGGCGTGCGTGGAATGGATTTTGTCGTAGCTGACACAGGCCAGGCCGGTGACGCAGTCGTACTCGGAATCGCCATCTATGTAGGCGTGGGGTCAGCCGCGAACATCCGCGAAGCCGGTGCCATGCACCGGGCCAATTGCTTCGCGGGTAAACCCGCTCCCGCCGGGCCACGGTGCATGCAAAAGCCGCGCTCCAACGCTATTTTTTGCTGCCCGGTGGGTAGTTGCCCAGCACCTTGGCCACGGTGTTGCGGATTGCGCTGTTACGTTCTTCCGGGCTTGGCGGGTAGTTGTTCATGATCTGCTCGGCACTGCCGCGCCATACCAGCTTGCCGTCACGCCCATCGAACATGTCGACCTGGATGGTGGCGACCTTGTAGTCGACACTGCGGGTTTCGTTGTACATCGGGCCACCCCAGTAGCCGCCCCAGTAGCCACCCCAGCCACCGCCGTAGTTGGTGGTGATCTGTTGTTGGCGCTGCTCCACGATCAGGTATGTGCGTACTGTCAGGTCGGGCCGCGCTCCGCCTTGTACCGGGCGCAGGCCGCGCTGGTCGAGTTGGTCTGCTACCGCCTGGCGAATGCGCTGCTCGGTGAGGTCGCTCTTGATCCGTGGGTCATCCGGGCGGTACTGCAGGCCTGGCTCCTGCCATGCCCAGCTACGGTAGGCGGCAAAATCGCGGCTGGCATCGAAATCCTGCTGGACGTTGTTGCTGGAGCAGGCTGCGAGCAACAACGCGAATGACAGTAGAACGAGACGGCGCAACATGATGGTTCTCCGTTAGCTATTAACTGGGAGGATAGCCGCTGAGCGCCTTGTGCACAGAGTCGCGCAAGGCACTTTCGCGTTCGCGGGGCGAGTCCTTGTTGCTGCTGCTTTCGGCGCTGGCGCTCCAGACCGGCTGGCCGCTGCGGGCGTCGTACAGGTCGATGCGCACCACCAGTACTTCGACCTCGTAGGTACGCACGATGGGCACGCTGGCATAGCCTCCATAACCGTGGCGGTAGCCGCCATAGCCGACACCTCCATAGGGGTACGGCCCGTAGTAGGGGTCGTAGGTGTCGTAGTCACGCACTTGGCGCAAGCGTTTTTCCAGGCGCATATCGGCGCTCACCAGCAAGTCGCCAGGGCCTGCGCGAGAGGGGCGCAGGCCATGCTGGTCGAGCGCACCGCTGACGGCATCGGCCAGTTGCGCCGGGTCGGCATCGACAGTGCCGCTGGGCAACTGGCCGTTGCGCCAGCTCCAGCTGCGGTAGTGCCCATAATCACGAGCGGGCGCAGGGTAAGCACTGGCGTCGAAGGTGGTGGCCGCCTGGGCGGGGGCCGGTGGTAACGGGCGGCTGCTGGCCACATACGGGTTGCTGCCCTGGCAGCCAGCCAGGGCAATGGGCAGCAGGGCCAGGCACAACAGACGGTACGGCATGTGTTCCTCCCGGCGCGGCGGATTAGCGGGGGCGGCAAACCCAGTGCAGGTAGCGGCCAAGCCCGGCGAAGGTGGGGTGGCGACGGTGGGCCAGTTCCATTTCCAGCAGGTCGAGCAGCTCGGCCTTACCCTGGAATTCCTTGGGCATATAGTCGTGAAACACCCGCACGCCGCTTTCGCTTTCAACCAGCCACATAGGCTCAAGTTGCGCTTTGAGTTCGCGTGGATCAAGCGGTTTCTGAGGGGTCAGGCTCTGCTTTTCACCTTCCAGCCGGTTGCTGCGCAACTTGCGGAAATGGCCCTTGAGCAGGTTGCGATAGACCAGGGCGTCGCGGTTGTAGAAGGCCAGCGATAACCAGCCGTCGGGGGCCGTGAGCTGGTGCAGCACCGGCAGGATGCTCTCGGGTTCGGCCAGCCATTCGAGCACGGCGTGGCAGAGCACCAGGTCGTAGCGCTCGGTCAGTTGGCCGAGCAGGTCTTGCCAGGGCGCCTGGATGAAGGTCGCGGTCTGGCCGGCTTCGGCAAAGCGTGCCCTGGCGCCGTCGAGCATGGGCGCCGCAGGTTCGGCCAGGGTCAGCTGGTGGCCGCGCTCGGCCAGCCACAAGGCCATGTGGCCCAACCCGGCGCCGATGTCGAGGATGCGTAGCGGGCGGTCGGGTAGCGCTTCGGCCAGGTCGGCCTGCAGCACGGCCAGGCGGATCGCACCCTTGGCGCCGCCATAGATCTTTTCGGCAAAGCGGGTGGCCAGCTCATCGAAATGACGGTCGTTCATCGGGCGAAGCGCCTCTCGCTGTCGGCCAGCTTGGCACGCACCACCTGGTCCATGTCCAGACCCAGTTCGCTGCACAGCAGCAACAGGTAGAGCACCACGTCACCGATCTCCTGGCCGGCGTGGGCCAGTTTGTCGGCAGGCAGCTGGCGCGATTCGTCCTCGCTCAGCCACTGGAAGATTTCTACCAGTTCGGCCATTTCGACGCTGGCGGCCATGGCCAGGTTCTTCGGGCTGTGGAAGCCGCGCCAGTCGTTGGTATCGCGGATCTGATGCAGGCGTTGGGTGAGTTCTTGCAGGTTCATCGGGGGTCTCCTATTGCTGCATAGCTTCTGCCCAGGCCCGATGCAAAGCAAGCGTATACCGCCAGGACAGGCCCGGCCTTACAGGCTCTCCCAACGGCCGACCATATGCAGCACGTCCCCGTGCCCGTCCAGGCGCAGTTGGCCCGAAGGGCCCGCTTCACTGGCACTGAGCACCACCTCCGAAGGCAACCTGACCGGCTTGCGGAAGTCCACCTCAAAGGCATAGCCACTGTGCGGCAAGTGCCCGCGCAGCGCGGCCAAGGCCATGGCCTTGGTCCACATGCCATGGGCAATGGCCGTGGGAAAGCCGAACAACCGCGCACTGACGGCACTGAGGTGGATAGGGTTGTAATCCCCGCACACCTTGGCATAACGCCGGCCGATATCACTGTCGGCGTACCAGCGGGTGGCCTCGGGCAACGGATCAGGCTCAGGGTCGGCGGGCTCACTTGCCTCGCCTTCCAGGGCCAAGCCACGCACCAACATGCGGCTGGTCTCGCGCCAGAGCAGGCCGATACCATCTTCAGCCTCGGTGACCAGGTCGAAGGTGCCACCTTTGGCATGGCGCTGCAGGTTGTGCGCGTACACCGCAAAGCGCAGACCTTCGACAGCACCAAGCGGGCGCAGCACTTCGATGCGGTTGTGCAGGTGTACCAGGCCAAGCAGCGGGAAGGGGAAATCATCGGCCGTCATCAGCTGCAATTGCAGGGCGAACGCCATCACATGTGGATAGGTCCCCGGCAGGCGGCCATCATCGGGAAAGTGGCAAAGCCTTCGGTAGGCACCCAGATTGCCCGGCTGGACCCGAATGAAACAGCGCAGGCCATCGTCCGGCAGCCGTTCGCCGCTGATGGAGCGTTTGCTGGCTGCGCGCAGGTACAGGCTGGCGCGGGCGGCAGGGTTGTGCAGGTCGTGCCATTGTCGGCTCATGTTCAAGCCCCCATCAGTGCCTGGCCGCACACCCGCAGCACCTGGCCGTTGACCGACCCGGAGCCTGGCTGGCTGAACCACGCAATGGCTTCGGCGACATCCTGCGGGCGCCCACCCTGGCCCAGCGAACTCAGGCGCCGGCCCGCCTCGCGCAGGCCCATGGGCATGGCTGCAGTCATGTGGGTTTCGATGAAACCGGGGGCGATGGCGTTGATGCTGCCACCACGCTCGGCGAGCCGTGGCGCCCAGGCCTGGGCCAGGCCGATCAGCCCGGCCTTGCTCGCGGCATAGTTGGCCTGCCCGCGGTTGCCGGCAATGCCGCTGACCGAGGCCAGCAGGGTGATGCGCGCGTTTTCCCCCAGCGCGCCGTTGTCATACAACACCTGGGTGAGCACTTGCGGTGCCTTGAGGTTCACGGCCAGCACGGCGTCCCAGTATTCCGGCGTCATGTTGGCCAGCGTCTTGTCGCGGGTGATACCGGCGTTGTGCACCACGATATCGATGCCGTCGGGCAGGGCCGCGAGCAGTTGCGTTGCCGCATCGCTCGCGCATATGTCCAGTGGCAGTGCCTTGCCGCCGAGGCGTGCTGCGAGGGCGTCGAGGTCCTGGCTGGCCTGCGGTACATCCAGCAGCAGCACATCGGCGCCGTCCCGTACCAAGGTTTCCGCAATGGCGGCGCCGATGCCGCGCGCAGCCCCCGTGACCAGCGCACGGCGGCCGCCGAGTGGGCGGGTCCAGTCCTCCACCTGGCTGGTGCAGGCTTGCAGGCGCAGTACCTGGCCAGAGATGAAGGCACTCTTTGGCGAGAGGAAGAAGCGCAGGGCGCCTTCCAGCTGATCTTCGGCACCGGGGGCGACATACAGCAGCTGGGCAGTCGCGCCATTGCGCAGTTCCTTGGCCAGTGAGCGGCTGAAGCCCTCAAGGGCACGCTGTGCAACGCTGGCCAGTGGGTCGTCGAGGCCTTCCGGTGCACGGCCCAGCACCAGTACATGGGCGCATGGGGCCAGGCTGCGTAACATCGGCTGGAAAAATTCACGCAACTGCTTCAGTGCATCGCTGTCGGACAAGTGACTGGCATCGAATACCACGGCCTTGATTTTCGGCCCCAGGCCGGCCACCCAGGCTTCAGCCTGCAGGTTGTCGGCATTGAAGCTGTATACCTCGTCCGTGAGGCGCGGGGCGATGGCTTCGACCTGCGTCGCCAGTGGCCCGCCACCCAGTACCAGGGCACCTTCCACCGGCCGTAGGCGTCCAGCCTGCCAGCGCTCCAGTGGCGCCGGGCGTGGCAGGCCAAGGGCATCCACGAGGCGGCGGCCGAGATTGGAGTTGGCAAAACCGAGGTAGCGATCGCTCATGAGTGGTCTCCCGAAAGGCAAGCTTGAAAGTGTGGACCAACTTTGCGGCAGGGTCGTTCGAATGCGGTAAAAACACCTAGGCTGTACCGAACAAATTGTTTCAGGAGGAACACGCGCATGCGTTCAACTCGCCGGGTCGCGATCCTGGGCGGCAACCGGATCCCTTTCGCCCGCTCCAATGGCGCCTACGCTACGGCCAGCAACCAGGCGATGCTCACGGCCGCGCTTGAAGGCTTGATCGAACGCTATCGCCTGCACGGGCTGCGGTTGGGCGAGGTGGTGGCTGGTGCCGTGCTCAAGCACTCGCGCGACATGAACCTGACCCGCGAGTGCGTGTTGGGTTCGCGCCTGTCACCGCAGACCCCGGCCTATGACATCCAGCAGGCCTGTGGTACCGGGCTGGAGGCTGCGCTGCTGGTAGCCAACAAGATTGCCCTGGGGCAGATCGACTGCGGTATTGCAGGCGGTGTCGATAGCACCTCCGATGCGCCAATCGCCGTCAACGAAGGCTTGCGCCATATATTGCTGCAGGCCAACCGTGGCAAAAGCCTTGGCGAACGGTTAAAGCCCTTCCTCAAGCTGCGGCCTCATCACCTGAAACCCGAGCTGCCACGCAATAGCGAGCCGCGTACGGGGTTGTCGATGGGCGAGCATTGCGAGCGCATGGCCCACACCTGGCGCGTTGGCCGCGCCGAGCAGGACGAATTGGCGCTGCTTAGCCACCAGAAGCTGGCCGCTGCCTATGCCGAGGGTTGGCAGGACGACCTGTTGACGCCGTTTCTTTCGCTGGCACGGGACAACAACCTGCGCCCCGACCTGAGTCTTGAACAGTTGGCCAGACTCAAACCAGCCTTTGACCGCAGCGGGCAGGGCACGTTGACGGCGGGTAATTCCACGCCGCTGACCGATGGTGCTTCGCTGGTGCTGTTGGGCAGCGAGGCGTGGGCGCAGCAGCAGGGGTTGCAGGTGCTTGCCTATCTGGTCGATGGCGAAACCGCTGCGGTGGATTTTGTCACGGGGCGCGAAGGGTTGTTGATGGCGCCGGTGTATGCCGTGCCGCGCTTGCTGGCACGCAATGGCCTGACGCTGCAGGACTTTGACTACTACGAAATCCACGAAGCCTTTGCGGCCCAGGTGCTGTGCACGCTCAAGGCCTGGGAGGATGCCGATTACTGCCGTGAGCGGTTGGGCCTGGAGGCGCCGCTTGGCGCGATCGACCGCAGCAAACTCAATGTCAAGGGCAGTTCGCTGGCGGCCGGGCACCCGTTTGCGGCAACCGGTGGGCGGATATTGGCCAACCTCGCCAAGCTGCTGGCGTCGGCGGGTAAGGGGCGCGGGCTGATTTCGATCTGTGCGGCAGGCGGGCAGGGGGTGACCGTTATCGTCGAGCGCTGAAGTACCTCCAGGGTAACGGCAGAGGCGGCGAGTGCCTCGATCATGATCCAGCTGTTAGGCTTGTCTGGTCAGAACTAAAAGAAAATACCATGCCGATCATCGGACACCCCCGCGCTATCCCCGCGCTGGAACACCTGCCCAGACCGCTCTACGCCCGTGCCGAAAGCCTTGGCGCCGGTTCCTGGACGACTCGCCACCAGCACGACTGGGTGCAATTTTCCTACGCCATCAGCGGCGTACTCGGCGTGTACACACGCGACGGCAGTTACTTTGCCCCACCGCAGTGGGGGGTGTGGATCCCCGCCGATGCCGAGCATGAAGTGGTCACCTCGATGCAAGCCGAGATGCGCAGCCTGTATGTGCGCCGCGATGCCTGCCCATGGGCGCCGGAACAATGCCGGGTGCTGGAAGTGACGCCGCTGGCGCGCGAGCTGATCAAGCAGTTCTGCCTGTTCCCGGCGGATTACCCAGAGGACGACAGCGCGGAGGCGCGACTGGTAGCGGTGCTGCTCGATCAGTTGCGCACCTTGCCGGAAGTCGGTTTTTCGCTGCCGTTGCCCCGCCACCCTGGTTTGCTGGCGCTGTGCAATGGCTTGATCGCTGCACCAGACCAGCCGCAGACCTTGCAGCAGTGGGCGCGGGAGCTGGGGTGTTCGGAAAAGACGCTGATGCGGTTGTTTCAACGGGAGACCGGGTTGAGCTTTCGTAATTGGCGCCAGCGCATGCGGCTGTTGTCGTCGCTGGCGTTGCTGGAGGCGGGGGAGAATGTGACCGAGGCGGCGCTGGGGTGTGGGTATGACTCCACCTCGGCCTACATTGCGGCATTCAAGCAGCTGTTTGGCGCGACACCGGGGGAGTTGAAGCTTTAGTTCAGGGTTACTTGTGCCGGCCTCTTCGCGGTAAACCCGCGCCTACGGAGGGCGCGTTACCACCCGCGAAAGGGCCGGCACAGGCCATGCATCATCAGGTGCGGAACCTGCGCACCAGCATATCCAGCTCATTGGACAGCCCAGCCAGGCTCTCGGAGTCCTGGCGCGCCGCCTGGGCCAGCTCGGCCACCAACTGCGCATCCCCGTGAATCTGGCTGATGTGCCGGTTGATGTCCTCAGCCACCTGATGCTGCTCTTCGGCTGCCGTGGCGATCTGGGTGTTCATGTCGCGGATCACATCCACCGACTCACGGATCTGCCCGAAGCTGTCGCGGGCCAGACCAATGCGGCTGACCGACTGCTGCGACACCTCCAGGCTGGCGTGCATCTGCTCGGCCACTTCGGCGGTACGGCTGGCCAGGTTGCCCAGCAAACCGTCGATTTCGGCGGTGGAGTCGGCAGTACGCTTGGCCAGCGCCCGCACTTCGTCGGCCACCACGGCAAAGCCACGGCCCTGCTCACCGGCACGGGCCGCCTCGATGGCGGCGTTGAGGGCCAGCAGGTTGGTTTGTTCGGCAATCGAACGGATGGTGCCGAGGATCGACTGAATGGCGTTGCTGTCACGCTCCAGCTGTTGGATCGACTGGGCCGATTGCTCGATTTCGTGGCTCAGGCGATCAACGCTGTGTACCGCCGCATCGATCTGCTGCTGCCCTTCGCGGGCCTGCTGCTGACCGCTGTCGGCCGACTGCGCCGCCTGGCTGCAGGACCGTGCCACTTCATTGGCGGTGGCGACCATTTCGTGGAATGCGGTGGAAACCATGTCTACGGCTTCGCGCTGGCGGCCGGCCGCCTCGGCCATGTCGCTGGAGACGCGGGTCGAGCTGCTGGAAGTGCTGAGGATCTTGCTGGCGGCAGCACCGATGTGCTGGATCAGGCTGCGAATGGCACCGAGGAACTGGTTGAACCAGTTGGCCAGTTGCGCGGTTTCGTCGCGGCCGCGGATTTCCAGGTTGCGGGTCAGGTCACCCTCACCTTGGGCAATGTCTTCCAGGCCATTGGTGACGCTGTTGATCGGGCGCACGATCAGTTTGGCGAAGGCCGCACCGACCACCGCGAACAGCGCGGCCAACACCACAGCGATGACACCGATCAGCCAGGTGAGCCGGGTGGTGGTCTGCATCACTTCGCTTTGTTCGATCAGGCCGATGAAGGTCCAGCCCAGCTGCTGGTCGGGGTAGACGTTGGCCATGTAGTGCACGCCATTGAGTTCGACCTCGACCAGGCCTTTGCCGGCTTTGGCCAGCTTGGCATAACCGTCGCCAAAGCTTCCCAGCGGCTTGAAATTGTGGGTGGCGTCGCGCGGGTCGACCATCACGTTGCCGTTGCTTTCCACCAGCATCAGGTAGCCGCTTTCGCCCAGTTTGATCTGCTTGACGATCTCGGTCAGGCCCTTGAGCGACACGTCGATGTTGACCACGCCGCCGGGGTTGCCCAGCTGGTTGGCCACGGTGCGCACGGTGCTGACCAGCACCGCATCGTCGGCGGCCCAGTAGTAGGCACCGGTACGCAGTGTCTTGCCAGGGTTGGCCATGGCAAGTTGGTACCAGGGGCGCGTGCGTGGGTCATAATTGACAAACTTCTGGCCGGCCGGCCAGCCGGTGTAGCCGCCGTCATTCACCCCGTAGGACAGGTAGGCGTAGGCGGGATGTGAGTTGGCCAGGCGAGTCATGAAGTCGAGAATTTTGCTGGCCTGCTCGCCCAGTTCGTAAGACGGGGTTGCGCTCATGTACTTGTTCAGCTCGCTGCCCGTGGCGGCAACCATTGGCTGGGAAGCCATGTATTCGACGTTCTGGTTGATCCCCTGGAAGAAGATGTTCATCGCATTGCTGACCTGGCGGATTTCCCGGCTGCTGCTGTCGAGGAATCCGTCGCGGGCTTCGCCGCGCAGGTTGATGACCACCAGGGTGGCCACCAGAACGATGGGCAAGCCGGCGATGACCGCGAATGCCCAGGTCAATTTCTGTTTGATGCTCATCGACGCTCCCGGAATTGTTATTTTCGACACACGAGGCAGGTAGCATCTACATCGGCAGCATCCGGGTTTTATGAAGCCGAAACGCCCGTATTTATTGGATAAAGTCGTGGTTGGTGACTAATCGGTCGTGTTTGGACATTTATGGCATGCCAAACGCTCGTGGCAGCTCAGTGACAGCAGCTGCCTGCAGCACCATTGGCCAGGTCTTTGAGGATCGGGCAGTCCGGGCGGTCGTCACCCTGACAGTGCGAAACCAGCTCGCCGAGGGTGTCGCGCAGGCTCACCAGCTCCTCGATGCGCCGGTTCAGTTCATCGATGTGGTGCATGGCCAGTGCCTTCACATCGGCGCTGGCACGTTGGCGGTCCTGCCACAAGGTCAGCAACTTGCCGACCTCTTCGAGGGAAAAGCCCAGGTCGCGGGAGCGTTTGATGAAGGCCAGGTTGTGCAAGTCTTCCGCCTGGTACAGGCGGTAGCCGCTGTCGCTGCGAGTGGCGGGTTTGAGCAGGCCGATGGACTCGTAGTAACGGATCATCTTGGTGCTGAGCCCGCTGCGGCGGGCGGCCTGGCCGATGTTCATGGCGCCTCCTGGGTGCTGCTGGTGGGTTTCCACGTTTTAAGCCACAGTGCATTGCTGACGACGCTGACACTGGACAGGGCCATGGCGGCACCTGCCAGGACCGGGTTGAGGTAACCCAGCGCGGCGAGTGGAATGCCGATCAGGTTGTAGATGAAGGCCCAGAACAGGTTCTGGCGGATCTTCGCGTAGGTCTTGCGGCTGATTTCCAGCGCGGCGGGCACCAGGCGCGGGTCGCCACGCATCAGGGTGATGCCGGCGGCCTGCATGGCCACGTCGGTACCGCCACCCATGGCAATGCCGATGTCGGCCGCGGCCAGCGCCGGTGCATCGTTGATGCCATCGCCAACCATGGCGACCACTCCATCCTGCTTGAGCGCGGCCACGGTCGCGGCCTTGTCGGCCGGTAGCACTTCGGCGTGCACATCGTCGATGCCCAGTGCCTCGGCAACCACGTTGGCGCTGCCACGGTTGTCACCGGTCAGCAGGTAGCTGCTGATGTGTTGGGCGTGCAGGGTTTCGATGGCCTGCGCGGCGCCAGGCTTGAGGCTGTCACCAAAGGCGAACAGGCCCACCACTCTCGGTTGCTTGCCGCGCTCGATCAGCCACGACAGTGTGCGCCCTTCAGCTTCCCAGGCCTGGGCCTGGGCGGCCAACTCGCCGGGCTGCAGACCGCTTTCGTCAAGCAGTCGGCGGTTGCCCAACGCCAGTTCACGGCCTTCAACGCGACCGGCAATGCCGCGCCCGGTCAGCGACTGGCTGTCGGCAACGGTTGGCACGTCCAGCCCTTGCTCTGCACAGGCCACCAGCACCGCCTTGGCCAGCGGGTGTTCACTCCCACGCTGCAGGGCGCCGGCCAGGCGGTAAAGGTCGGCGCTGTTGCCGTCCAGCGCCTGGCTGTGAACCACCCGCGGGCTGCCGGAGGTGAGGGTGCCGGTTTTGTCGAACACTACGCGGTTGACCGCATGGGCACGCTCCAGGGCTTCGGCATCCTTGATCAGGATGCCGTGGCGGGCGGCGACCCCGGTACCGGCCATGATCGCGGCGGGCGTGGCCAGGCCGAGGGCGCAGGGGCAGGCGATGACCAGCACGGCGACGGCGTTGATCAGCGCGGTTTCCAGCGGTACCCCAGCCAGCCACCAGCCAATCAGGGTGATCAGCGCCAGTACCAGCACGGCCGGGACGAACACCTGGCTGACACGGTCGACCAGCTTCTGGATCGGCGCTTTGGCGGCCTGGGCGTCTTCCACCAGGCGGATGATGCGCGCCAGCACGGTCTCGGTGCCCAGCGCCTGGGTACGCACCAGCAGCCGGCCTTCGCCATTGATGGCGCCACCGGTGACGCTGTCGCCGGGTTGCTTGGGCACTGGCAGGCTCTCGCCGCTGATCAGGGCCTCATCGGCATGGCTGCTGCCGTCTTCGACCACGCCGTCGACCGGGAAGCGTTCGCCGGGCTTGACCAGTACCAGGTCGCCCACGCGCAACTGGGCGATGGCCACGTCCTCTTCCACGCCGTCGACCACGCGCAGGGCGCGTTCCGGGCGCAGGGCTTCGAGGGCTCGGATGGCACTGGCGGTCTGGCGTTTGGCGCGGCTTTCCAGGTACTTGCCCAGCAATACCAGGGCAATCACCACGGCTGAGGCTTCGAAGTACAGGTGCGGGGCCATACCGGCGGGAGCCTGTGCCCATTGGTACAGGCTCAGGCCATAACCAGCGCTGGTGCCCAGGGCCACCAGCAGGTCCATGTTGCCGGCACCGGCGCGCACGGCCTTCCAGGCTGCAATGTAGAAGCGGGCACCGAGAATGAACTGCACGGGTGTGGCCAGCAGGAACTGCGCCCAGGCGGGTAGCATCCAGTGCAAGCCGAACGGTTGTACCAGCATGGGTAATACCAGCGGCAGGGCCAACAGCAAGGCTGCACCGACTGCCAGGCGCTCGTTGCGCAGGCGGCGCTGGACAGCGCTTTGGTCGTCCTTGGTCGATTGCGGCAGGCTGGCGCTGTAGCCTGCCTTTTGCACAGCGTCGATCAGCAGGTTGTCATCAAGGGCCGCAAGCACTTCGAGGTGCGCGCGTTCGCTGGCCAAGTTGACGCTGACCTGCTTGACCCCGGCCAATTTGCCCAGGGCGCGCTCTACTCGGCCGACACAACTGGCACAGGTCATGCCGCCTATCTGCAGTTCGAGGGTGCGGGTTGGTACCCCGTAACCGGCCTCGCGAACGGCTTCGACCAAGGCTGGCAGGCTGGCAGGCGGGGCCAGAACCCGAGCTTTTTCAGTGGTGAGGTTTACGCTGACCTGTTCAGCGCCGGTGACCTTGCGCAGGGCGCGCTCGACCCGGCCAGCACAGCTGGCGCAGGTCATGCCGGAGATCGGCAGGTCGTATGTGGTGGATGCGGGCATGGCTCTCCTCCTTGGACAGGCCTCCAGCATCAACCTTGCCACGCAGGCAAGGTCAATAGCCCAGGTCGGCTCGTTTCAACTCCAGCCCATATTGCCCCATGGCGATGCGGTATTTGTTGATCTGGCCCGCCTGCAGATTCAAACGCGTGCTGCGCTGGTCCTCTATACCTGCGGCGCAACCCGGCATTTGCCCAGGCAGCAGGCGCAGGCGCACATCCACCGGGCCAGGCGGCAGGTTGAACGAGGTGGACTGCTCCTGGAAAACGCGCCCGGAAAGCTGGTCGTTGAGGTACACGCCGATTTCGCAACTGGTGGCCACTTCCAGGCGCTCCCGGGAAATGATCAGTACGCTGTAGGCCGAGTTGCCCTCGGCGAATGCCGGTGGCACCACAGCCAGCGCGCCCAAGAGCCCGACAACGCCCAATGCTGCCCTGAACATGAAAAATCTCCTGCTTGCCTGATCGTCAAAGGCGCAGCTTGGCCGACGCGGACGCGGATTTCCACCCCGGGTGTTGCAGGCAGGGCTTGACCTTGCCCTGATGGCAAGCTTGAGACTTGTGAAAAACCTGAAGGAGGTAACCCCCATGCAAGTGTTCAATGTACAAGGCATGACCTGCGGCCATTGCGTGAAAGCCGTGACCCGCGCGGTGCAGGAGCAGGATGCGGCAGCCAGGGTGGAAGTTGATCTGGCAGGCAAACAGGTGCGTGTGCAGAGCGAGTTGGCGCAGGAGCAGATCCTCACTGCGATTCGGGATGAGGGGTATCAGGCCGAACTCGCCTGAAGACCTGATTGCTCCCTCCGGCGCTAACAGTGTTGCAAATCTTTTCACATTGACAGGGTCCACAGCAGGTAGAATCAGTCACTTGCTTAGCCTGCTATGGATTCCTGATGAACCTGCGAATGGTGCTCATCCTGGGCGCACTCAGTGCGTTCGGGCCCTTGGCGATCGACTTCTACCTGCCAGCCTTTCCGGCCATGGCGCAAGCGTTCGCCACCGATGAAAAACACGTCCAGGCCACGTTGGCCGCCTACTTCCTGGGCCTGTCTATCGGGCAGTTGGCCTATGGGCCGGTTGCCGACCGCTTTGGCCGACGCAAACCGCTGATGTTCGGCGTTACGCTGTTCACCCTGGCATCACTGGCCTGTGCCTACGCCCCCAACCTCGATACCTTGGTGGTGGCGCGTTTCATCCAGGCACTGGGTGGTTGTGCCGGCATGGTGCTTTCGCGGGCCATCGTCAGCGACAAGTGCGACCCGGTAGCTTCAGCCAAAGTGTTTTCGCAACTGATGCTGGTCATGGGCTTGGCGCCAATCCTGGCACCGATGCTGGGTGGGGTGCTGGTGAACCTGGCCGGCTGGCAGTCGATCTTCCTTGCGCTGAGCCTGTTCAGTGCCGGCTGCCTGCTGGCGGTAAGCCTGGGCCTGCCGGAAAGCCTGCCCGAGCACATACCCCGCCAACCGCTATCTGGCGCCTTGCGCCAGTACCTGCGGCTGCTGGCTGATCGGGTTTTCCTCGGACATGCCCTGACCGGCGGTATCGCCATTGCCGGCATGTTCGCCTATATCGCCGGTTCACCTTTCGTGTTCATCAAACTGTATGGCGTGCCCGCTGAGCACTACGGCTGGCTGTTCGGCACCAACGCCGCAGGTTTTATTCTGGTGGCGCAGGTGAACGCCCGCCTGCTGGCCAAACGCGGGCCGGCCTTCCTGCTGGGCCGTGCGGTGTGGCTGTATCTGGTTGCGGGCCTGGTGCTGCTGGGCGTGGCGGCGTTGCGCCCTGCGCAACTGTGGCCGCTACTGGTGCCGCTGTTCATCTGTATCGCCAGCCTTGGTTGCATCATTCCCAATGCTTCGGCCTGCGCCATGAGTGGACAGGGCGCGCGTGCCGGCAGCGCCTCGGCACTGATGGGCTGTGTGCAGTTCAGCGTAGCTGCGGGTGCTGCGGCGCTGGTCGGGCTGCTGCATGATGGCAGTGCGGTGCCCATGGCAATCGTGATCAGCCTGTGCGGGGCGCTGGTGGTCAGTGTTGCGCTGTTGACCCGGCGTTTGCAGGCCAAGGCTCCCGCATGAGCGGGTGAGGTGCCTGCAGCCGGGTTTCCAGCGTGGCGACGAAGGCGCGCGCCTCAGCCTCGCTGCGGAAACTGACCACATGCTGATCGAGCTGGACTTGCCAGGGGCAGGCGGGGTTTCGGCTCGACGCACTTACGATAATTTTCATCGCGGCATACCTCCAAGAAGGGGAGCCGCTCAAGTGTAGCGCTGGCCCGCCAGCCTGCCATGACACGGCTTCAGCGTCCTGACTGACGGTAAGTGTGTGCATTTCCCTGGCGGTGTTTCCTACTTTGGGCGCAATGCCCGCAAACCCGCAGAACCTTCGCTTTGTTTCGCGCTATTTGTGGAAGGTTGCTGTGGGCCACATCTGAAATGGCTGCAAGTTTGTTTTCATCAAGATGTTTCAGCGCGTTTGTATGGGCGTACCGGTGCCTTGTTTGACTTGGTTCCGGGGCGTTTTCGAAGCCGCTTCGCTGCTTGCAATGGGTAGGCATACCCAGTGGTTTTTCGTCATGAGTACGACGGCACCTGGCCGTCTGGCCGGCGTTTTTCTGCGGCTTATACTGGCGAGCCAGGCCAGTGCCAGCGAGAGGCGCTTCCCTGGCAGGGTTGGCCATTGCATCCCCACCGTGAACTTGCAGGGAGTTACAAGGACATGAACGCAGCCAGCAGTATCAGTCAAATTGCCAGCCTGATGGCCGACCCCAAGCGCAGTGCCATGTTGTGGGCATTGATCGATGGCACACCACGGTTGGCCAATGAGCTCGCGATAATGACTGGCCTGACTTCATCGTCAGCCTGCGCACACCTTTCGCTGCTGTCGTCGGCCGGTTTGCTCAGGCATGAAGCCAGGGGCCGCAAACGTTACTTCTGTCTGGCTACCCCGCAGGTCGGAGCAGCGGTAGAGGCCTTGGCCAGCGTACAGCTGGAAAGCGCCAGGGGAGAGCGTGCCGAAACGCCGGTATCATCGCTGCCGCTGTCGATGCGCCGGGCGCGCCGTTGTGGCGATCACCTGGGTGGGGAGTTGGCCAGTGAGCTGTACCATCGCATGGTGGTGGCTGGCTGGTTGGAAGGCAGCGGACGGCACTTGAGGGTCAGTGACGAGGGGCGGGCGCAGTTGGCCTTGGTCGGGGTGTACATCGATGCCCTGGCGCCACACCAGCAACGAGGTTGCGTGATCTGCCGCTGCACCGAATGGAATGACCAGGGCCCGCATCTGGGTGGCGTACTGGGCCAGGCCTTGTTCAGGTTGTTCCTGCAATCTGGCTGGATGCGTGAGTTGGAGGACTCGCGGGCATTGCATATTTCGGCGCTGGGTATCCAGCAGATCAATCGCATAGCCCGCGTGGCGACGTTGCAGGTCGGTTGAGCGCAACGTCGTCATGCTACTCAAACCAGCCTTGCGTCCAGGCTGTTCTGCGCCAGGCGACGTGCCTGGTCTTCGGTCATGCCCAAGTGGGTATGCAGAGCGTGGAAGTTCTCCGTGACGTAGCCACCGAAGTAGGCCGGGTCGTCCGAGTTGACCGTGACTTTCACACCACGCTCGAGCATGTCGAGGATGTTGTGCTGGCTCATGTGGTCGAACACGCAGAGCTTGGTGTTGGAAAGCGGGCACACCGTGAGCGGGATCTGCTCGTCGATGATGCGCTGCATCAGGCGCTCGTCCTCGATGGCGCGCACGCCATGGTCGATACGTTTGATCTTCAGCAGGTCGAGGGCTTCCCAGATGTACTCGGGCGGGCCTTCTTCGCCAGCATGGGCAACGGCGACGAAGCCTTCGCTACGGGCGCGGTCGAACACCCGCTGGAACTTGCTGGGTGGGTGGCCCATCTCCGAGCTGTCCAGGCCTACGGCAATGAACGCATCGCGGAACGGCAATGCCTGATCGAGGGTTTTTTGCGCTTCATCCTCGCTGAGGTGGCGCAGGAAGCTGAGGATCAGGCCGCTGCTGATGCCCAGTTGCTCGCGGCCATCCTTGAGCGCCTGGCTGATGCCGTTGAGCACCACTTCGAAAGCAATGCCGCGGTCGGTGTGGGTCTGCGGGTCGAAGAAGGGTTCGGTGTGGATCACGTTCTGGGCCTTGCAGCGTTGCAGGTAGGCCCAGGTCAGGTCGTAGAAGTCCTGCTCGGTGCGCAGCACGTCGGCGCCCTGGTAATACAGGTCGAGGAACTCCTGCAGGTTGTTGAAGGCATAGGCACCGCGCAAGGTCTCCACATCGGCCCAGGGCAAGGCGATCTTGTTGCGCTCGGCCAGGGCGAACAGCAACTCGGGCTCCAGCGAGCCTTCCAGGTGCAGGTGCAGTTCGGCCTTGGGCAAGGCGTTCAACCAGTCATACATAGTGGTTCATCTCAATCAGGTACGGTTGCGGCCATTCTACAGGGGCCGGCCGGGCAATGCGCCCAGCCGGGCTGCGACCTGGTGAATCACCAGACCAAGGGCTCGCCCTTGTAGTTGATGAAGCGCAGGCCGCCCTTGCCGCTTTGGGCCTTGATCTGTTCGATCATGCCGCGGGTGCTGGTGAGCACATCGATTTCGGCGTTTTCGCCACCCATGTCGGTTTTCACCCAGCCCGGGTGCATGGCCAGCACGCACAGGTCCGGGCGCTGCTGCTCAACGAAGAAGCTGTTGATCATCGAGTTCAGTGCCGCCTTGCTGGCCTTGTACAGGCAGATTTCGCCACCGTCGGGGATAGTGACGCTTCCCAGGATCGAGCTCATGAAGGCCAGCACACCACTGCCTTCGCGTATTTGACCCACCAGGCGGCGAGCCACGCGTATCGGCGCCACGGCGTTGGTCATGAACAGATCGCCAATGTCGCTGTTGTGTACTGCCTCCAGGTCTTGCGGCAGGGGGCCCATGACCCCGGCGTTGACGAATATCAGGTCGAACACCTGGCCTTGCAGGCGTTGCTGCAGGCTGTCGAGCTGAACGGTGTCGTTCATTTCCAGCTGCTCGATGTGCACGCCGGGGACGTTCGCCAGGCCGCCGGGCTGCTGCGGGTTACGGACGGTGGCAGTGATGTGCCAGCCGTCTTCGTGCAGGCGTTGTACCAAACCCAGGCCAAGCCCGCGCGAGGCGCCGATGATGAGGGCAGTTCTTGAATTAGCCATAGGAACATTCCTTTATCGGTGTAGGAGAAAGGAATTGAGCATACGTCACGGCGAATACGCGTGCCTGGTTTGCGTCTGGTTAAAAAATGGTCAGTTTTGTCTGGGCCTTGCGGGGCCGGGCGCTTCGCCCGTTGGCGCACGGGTTATCCACAAGCTGGTCCACAGTTATTGTGTGCAAGGTGAGCAAGAGGGGTGCGGCTTGGATGGGCGGTTCGCTGGGGATAAGTCGCGCACATTCAGCAGTTTACGACTGTCATCAAATAGTGATCAAAATATGATCAAAGCTCTGGGGGCCTCGAAATCACTAGCCTGCAAGAGAGTGCCCCAAGCTTATCCACAGGCAGGCCCACAGTTGTTGTGGGCAATGTTCAGCGTGCTTCGAGCAAAATACGCCCGCGGCTCAGGTCCGCCAGTTGCTGTTGCAATGGCGCCAGGTGGGCGTCACCGAGGGCAATCACCAGGTCCACACCATTGGCGGTGAACTGTTCATCCAGGACCAGGCCGTCAACCTCGGCCAGGCGCAGCTTCACCAGCGCCAGCTCGCTGAAACTGCAACTGCAGCTGAAATGGCTGCGCTGCACCAGCAGGCGCTTGGGCGCCTGTTGCAGGCACTTGTTGGCGCCGCCGCCATAAGCCCTGGCCAGGCCGCCGGTACCCAGCTGGATACCGCCGTACCAACGGATCACCAGCACCACCACCTGATCGCAGTCCTGCGCTTCGATGGCTGCCAGGATCGGCCGCCCTGCGGTGCCGCCGGGTTCGCCGTCGTCACTGCTGCGGTACTGCGCGCCGAGTTTCCAGGCCCAGCAGTTGTGGGTAGCGGCCACGTCGCTGTGACGTTCGATGAAACTCATCGCTTCGGCGGCGCTGCTGATCGGCCCGGCGAGGGTGATGAAGCGGCTTTTGCGGATTTCCTCGCGGTATTCGCAGAGGTCGAGCAGGGTAGAAGGCATAAAGGACAGTCAGGCAGCCGGCTTGATGCCGCAGCCCTTCAGAATGATGTGGATAAGGTTGTTGCTCGCGTCTTCCATGTCCTGCTTGGTCAGGCGGCTGCGGCCAGTCACCTGGCAAATCTGGGTGGCGAAGTCAGCGTAGTGCTGGGTGCTGCCCCAGAGCAGGAAGATCAGGTGTACGGGGTCGACCGGGTCCATCTTGCCTGCTTCGATCCAGGCCTGGAATACCGCAGCACGGCCGCGGAACCATTCGCGGTAGTCGGCACTGAAGTATTCGGTCAGGCAGGTGCCACCGCTGATCACTTCCATGGCGAAAATGCGCGAAGCTTGCGGGTTGCGCCGGGAGAACTCCATCTTGGTGCGGATGTACTGGCTCAGGGCTTCACCGGGGTCGTCATCGACGCTCAAGGCGTTGAAGGTGCTGTCCCACAACTCGATGATGTTGCTGAGCACGGCGATGTACAGGCCCAGCTTGTTGGTGAAGTAGTAATGCAGGTTAGCCTTGGGCAACCCCGCCTTGAGGGCGATGGTGTTCATGCTGGTGCCCTTGAAACCATGGCGGGCGAATTCATCTTCGGCGGCCTGGATAATGGCCTGTTCGTTCTTCTGGCGGATACGGCCCGCGGGCTTGCCCGAGGCGGAGAGGCGATGCGCAGGGACTTCTAGGGTCATGGACGATTCCGTACGGTGCAGTGGCTGCGGCTGTGGGACAAGATTACCTGCCTGTGCCGAAGTGACAAGCGTTTGCGGCACAGACAGGCATCAACGTGTCGCAGCCAGGCTTTCGAGGAAGCTTTCCAACACCAGGTTGGGGCGCCGGCCTTTGCGGGTAACCCAGCTCAGGCTCAGGTCATAAAAACGCTCCTTGGGTTTGAGCGCACGCAAACGGCCTTGCTGCACCCAGAACATGGCGTAGTGGTCGGGCAGGTAGCCGATATAGCGCCCGGTAAGGATGAGAAACGCCATGCCCTCGCGGTCAGAAGCACTGGCTGTGCAATTCAGCGCCTGGTAGTGCGCCTGGATGTCGGCCGGCAGGCGGAAGGTGGGGGTGATGGCTTCCTGGCTGTTGAGGCGCTCGTCGTCTATCTGCTGGTCGTCGGCGTAGAACAGCGGGTGGCCAACCGCGCAGTACAGCAGCGAGCGTTCGCTGTACAACGGTTGATACTCAAGCCCCGATAACGGGCTGGTCTGTGGTACGACGCCAACGTGCAGGCTGCCGTCGAGCACGCCGTGCTCGACCTGGCTGGGGGCGATCATGCGGATCTGGATGCGCACATCAGGGCCCCGATCCTTGAGTTCCGCCAGGGCGTGGGTGATACGCATGTGTGGCAACGTCACCAGGTTGTCGGTCAGGCCGATGTTCAGCTCGCCGCGCAAATGCTGGTGCAGGCCGTTGACCTCGGTGCGGAAGCTTTCCAGCGCGCTGAGCAGTTGCAGGGCTGAATGGTAGACCTCGCGGCCTTCCTCCGTCAGCGAGAAACCGGCGCGGCCGCGCTGACACAGGCGCAGGCCGAGGCGTTGCTCGAGGTCGTTCATCTGCTGGCTGATGGCCGAGCGACCAATGCCCAGTACGTTTTCGGCAGCCGAGAAGCCACCGCACTCGACGACGCTGCGATAGATCTTCAGCAGGCGGATGTCGAAATCGCTGACTTGGGCGAGTGGATCGGGGCGTCGGCTCATTAGTTTAGTCACGGCCTGTCTGAAGGTTAGAAATGTAGGCTTTTTCAGACTCTATCGCCGTGCCAATTTAGCTGCAACAACATCCATCGTTGCCTAATCGTCTTCCGAGGAACCGCCGATGAACATGCCCGAAACTGGTCCTGCCGGTATCGCCAGCCAGCTCAAGCTGGACGCCCACTGGATGCCCTACACCGCCAACCGCAACTTCCAGCGCGATCCACGCCTGATCGTGGCGGCCGAAGGCAACTACCTGGTCGATGACCACGGGCGCAAGATCTTCGACGCCCTGTCTGGCCTGTGGACCTGCGGCGCAGGGCACACTCGCAAGGAAATCGCTGACGCGGTGACCCGTCAACTGAGTACGCTGGACTACTCCCCAGCGTTCCAGTTCGGCCACCCGCTGTCGTTCCAGTTGGCGGAAAAGATCGCCGAGCTGGTTCCGGGCAATCTGAATCACGTCTTCTATACCAACTCCGGTTCCGAGTGCGCCGATACCGCACTGAAGATGGTGCGTGCCTACTGGCGCCTGAAAGGCCAGGCAACCAAGACCAAGATCATCGGCCGTGCCCGTGGTTACCATGGCGTGAACATCGCCGGTACCAGCCTGGGTGGCGTCAACGGTAACCGCAAGATGTTTGGCCAACTGCTGGACGTCGACCACCTGCCTCACACTGTATTGCCGGTGAACGCCTTCTCGAAAGGCTTGCCGGAAGAGGGCGGTATCGCGCTGGCTGACGAAATGCTCAAGCTGATCGAGCTGCACGATGCCTCCAACATCGCAGCAGTCATCGTCGAGCCGCTGGCCGGTTCGGCCGGTGTGCTGCCGCCGCCAAAGGGTTACCTGAAGCGCCTGCGTGAAATCTGCACCCAGCACAACATTCTGCTGATCTTCGACGAAGTGATCACAGGCTTCGGCCGCATGGGGGCGATGACCGGCTCGGAAGCCTTCGGCGTTACCCCGGACCTGATGTGCATCGCCAAGCAGGTGACCAACGGCGCCATCCCGATGGGCGCAGTGATTGCCAGCAGCGAGATCTACCAGACCTTCATGAACCAGCCGACCCCGGAATACGCCGTGGAATTCCCACACGGCTACACCTACTCGGCGCACCCGGTAGCCTGTGCCGCCGGTCTCGCCGCGCTGGACCTGCTGCAGAAGGAAAACCTGGTGCAGTCCGCGGCTGAACTGGCGCCGCATTTCGAGAAGCTGCTGCACGGCGTGAAGGGCACCAAGAATATCGTCGATATCCGCAACTACGGCCTGGCCGGCGCCATCCAGATCGCCGCCCGTGACGGTGATGCCATCGTTCGCCCTTACGAAGCGGCCATGAAGCTGTGGAAAGCGGGCTTCTATGTACGCTTTGGTGGCGACACCCTGCAGTTCGGCCCAACCTTCAATACCAAGCCGCAGGAACTGGATCGCTTGTTCGATGCTGTTGGCGAAACCCTGAACCTGATCGACTGATCTTTCCGATATTGATGCCAGGCGTATGCCCGCAGCGCGCGCCTGGCTCTCCTTTGTTTATCTGGAGTTTTGCATGAGCATTGTTCAGCACCTGATTCACGGCGAACTGGTTACCAAGGGTGAGCGCACCGCCGATGTCTTCAACCCGTCCACTGGCCAGGCCGTTCGCAAGGTCGAACTGGCCAGCCGCGCAACCGTGCAGGAAGCGATCGACTCGGCCAAGGCAGCCTTCCCGGCCTGGCGCAACACCCCTCCGGCCAAGCGCGCCCAGGTGATGTTCCGCTTCAAGCAACTGCTGGAGCAGAACGAAGCCAAGATTTCGCAGATGATCAGCGAAGAGCACGGCAAGACCCTGGAAGACGCCGCCGGCGAACTGAAGCGTGGTATCGAGAACGTCGAGTTTGCGTGTGCAGCCCCAGAAGTGCTGAAGGGGGAGTACAGCCGTAACGTCGGTCCGAACATCGACGCCTGGTCCGACTTCCAGCCGCTGGGCGTGGTTGCCGGTATCACCCCATTCAACTTCCCGGCCATGGTGCCGCTGTGGATGTACCCGCTGGCCATCGCCTGCGGCAACGCTTTCATCCTCAAGCCTTCCGAGCGTGACCCGAGCTCGACCCTGTACATTGCCCAGTTGCTGCTGGAAGCCGGCCTGCCGAAGGGCATTCTCAACGTCGTGCACGGTGACAAGGAAGCGGTGGATGCGCTGATCGAAGCGCCGGAAGTCAAAGCACTGAGCTTCGTGGGTTCGACCCCGATCGCCGAGTACATCTATGCCGAAGGCACCAAGCGTGGCAAGCGTGTACAAGCCCTGGGGGGCGCGAAGAACCACGCGGTGCTGATGCCGGATGCCGACCTGGACAACGCAGTCAGTGCACTGATGGGCGCGGCTTACGGTTCGTGTGGCGAGCGTTGCATGGCCATTTCGGTAGCCGTTTGCGTGGGCGACCAAGTGGCCGATGCCCTGATTGCCAAGCTGGAGCCACAGATCAAGGCGCTGAAGATTGGTGCCGGCACCTCGTGCGGCCTGGACATGGGCCCGCTGGTGACTGCGGCAGCGCGTGACAAGGTCGTGGGTTACATCGATGACGGTGTTGCTGCTGGCGCCAAGCTGGTGGTGGATGGCCGTGGCTTCCGTGTGGCGGGTAATGAAGATGGCTACTTTGTAGGTGGCACCCTGTTCGACAATGTGACCCCAGAGATGCGCATCTATAAAGAGGAGATCTTTGGCCCGGTACTGTGCGTGGTTCGGGTGAATAGCCTGGAGCAGGCCATGCAGCTGATCAACGATCACGAGTATGGCAACGGCACCTGCATCTTTACCCGTGACGGTGAAGCGGCCCGTCTGTTCTGCGACGAGATCGAAGTGGGTATGGTGGGTGTGAACGTACCGCTGCCGGTGCCGGTGGCCTACCACAGCTTTGGTGGCTGGAAGCGTTCGCTGTTTGGTGATCTGCATGCCTATGGCCCGGATGGTGTGCGCTTCTATACCCGTCGCAAGGCCATTACCCAGCGTTGGCCGCAGCGGGCCAGCCATGAAGCGTCGCAGTTTGCATTCCCTAGCCTGTAAGGGAAGTAGATGAAGCGGGGAGGCCGTCAGGCCTCCCCGCTTTGTTTTTGGGGTTGGTTGTTGCTGTTGGGGAGGAACTGGTTTGAGAGGGTGTTGGCTGTGAGATGTGTCCGCCACAACCCCTGCAGCGCCTGTGAGACCGAGCGCCGCCCGCGCGGCGCTTCGCGGGTAAACCCGCTCCTACGTTTGTTTCGGGCCAGTCCCTCCTGTGCCAGGCGCGCGCGACCGCCTTGTTGGTACGACGCGATATCGAGACAGGCACCAAGGCGTTCGCGCGCGAATCCCGCAGGCATAATTGGCCCGAAACAAACGTAGGAGCGGGTTTACCCGCGAAGCGCCGCGCGGGCGGCGCTCGATCTCACAGGCGCTGAAACTGTCGTGGCGAACACTTGGCAGCCCCGATACGGTTTTTCCCCCTTATATTTCACTTTCTTGAAATTAAAGGTTGACGCCCTCTCGAATCCCCTTATAATGCGCCCCACTTCCAGCGACAACGGAACGACAAACTCCTTGAAATTCAATGAGTTAGACAATCCTGAAGGTGCTGTAAGGGCTACGATCAAATGATCGAAAGCGGTTGAGATGATGGTTGACAGCGCTTCCAAGTGCTGTATGATTCGCCTCCCGCTACGAGAGATCGCAGCGAGCCAAGTGTTTGAAGCTAAACGAGTTTCTCGCAAAAAACTTCAAAATAAACGCTTGACAGGATCTGAGGAAAGCGTAGAATGCGCGCCTCGGTTGAGACGAAAAGCTCTTAACCAAACGCTCTTTAACAAATCGAATCAAGCAATTCGTGTGGGTGCTTGTGAGTATGGACTGATAGTCAAAAAGATTATCAGCATCACAAGTGACCATGCGAGAAATCACATAGTCATTTGAGATTGCTGAGCCAAGTTTAGGGTTTCTTAAAAACCCAAGCAGTATTGAACTGAAGAGTTTGATCATGGCTCAGATTGAACGCTGGCGGCAGGCCTAACACATGCAAGTCGAGCGGATGACGGGAGCTTGCTCCTTGATTCAGCGGCGGACGGGTGAGTAATGCCTAGGAATCTGCCTGGTAGTGGGGGACAACGTTTCGAAAGGAACGCTAATACCGCATACGTCCTACGGGAGAAAGCAGGGGACCTTCGGGCCTTGCGCTATCAGATGAGCCTAGGTCGGATTAGCTAGTTGGTGGGGTAATGGCTCACCAAGGCGACGATCCGTAACTGGTCTGAGAGGATGATCAGTCACACTGGAACTGAGACACGGTCCAGACTCCTACGGGAGGCAGCAGTGGGGAATATTGGACAATGGGCGAAAGCCTGATCCAGCCATGCCGCGTGTGTGAAGAAGGTCTTCGGATTGTAAAGCACTTTAAGTTGGGAGGAAGGGCAGTAAGTTAATACCTTGCTGTTTTGACGTTACCGACAGAATAAGCACCGGCTAACTCTGTGCCAGCAGCCGCGGTAATACAGAGGGTGCAAGCGTTAATCGGAATTACTGGGCGTAAAGCGCGCGTAGGTGGTTTGTTAAGTTGGATGTGAAAGCCCCGGGCTCAACCTGGGAACTGCATCCAAAACTGGCAAGCTAGAGTACGGTAGAGGGTGGTGGAATTTCCTGTGTAGCGGTGAAATGCGTAGATATAGGAAGGAACACCAGTGGCGAAGGCGACCACCTGGACTGATACTGACACTGAGGTGCGAAAGCGTGGGGAGCAAACAGGATTAGATACCCTGGTAGTCCACGCCGTAAACGATGTCAACTAGCCGTTGGAATCCTTGAGATTTTAGTGGCGCAGCTAACGCATTAAGTTGACCGCCTGGGGAGTACGGCCGCAAGGTTAAAACTCAAATGAATTGACGGGGGCCCGCACAAGCGGTGGAGCATGTGGTTTAATTCGAAGCAACGCGAAGAACCTTACCAGGCCTTGACATGCAGAGAACTTTCCAGAGATGGATTGGTGCCTTCGGGAACTCTGACACAGGTGCTGCATGGCTGTCGTCAGCTCGTGTCGTGAGATGTTGGGTTAAGTCCCGTAACGAGCGCAACCCTTGTCCTTAGTTACCAGCACGTTATGGTGGGCACTCTAAGGAGACTGCCGGTGACAAACCGGAGGAAGGTGGGGATGACGTCAAGTCATCATGGCCCTTACGGCCTGGGCTACACACGTGCTACAATGGTCGGTACAGAGGGTTGCCAAGCCGCGAGGTGGAGCTAATCTCACAAAACCGATCGTAGTCCGGATCGCAGTCTGCAACTCGACTGCGTGAAGTCGGAATCGCTAGTAATCGCGAATCAGAATGTCGCGGTGAATACGTTCCCGGGCCTTGTACACACCGCCCGTCACACCATGGGAGTGGGTTGCACCAGAAGTAGCTAGTCTAACCTTCGGGAGGACGGTTACCACGGTGTGATTCATGACTGGGGTGAAGTCGTAACAAGGTAGCCGTAGGGGAACCTGCGGCTGGATCACCTCCTTAATCGACGACATCAGCCTGCTGATGAGCTCCCACACGAATTGCTTGATTCATTGTAAAAGACGATGCTGTAACGCGACCCTGTTATAGGTCTGTAGCTCAGTTGGTTAGAGCGCACCCCTGATAAGGGTGAGGTCGGCAGTTCAAATCTGCCCAGACCTACCATTACATGGTTCAGCCGTAGAATACGGGGCCATAGCTCAGCTGGGAGAGCGCCTGCCTTGCACGCAGGAGGTCAGCGGTTCGATCCCGCTTGGCTCCACCACTTTCGCCGTACGCAGTTACTTGTCAGAACTTAGAAATGAACATTCAGCTCGAATGTTGATTTCTGGCTTTTGTCAGATCGTTCTTTAAAAATTCGGATATGTGATAGATATAGACTGAACACCAGTTTCACTGCTGGTGGATCAGGCTAAGGTAAAATTTGTGAGTTCTGCTCGAAAGAGCAACGTACGAATTTTCGGCGAATGTCGTCTTCACAGTATAACCAGATTGCTTGGGGTTATATGGTCAAGTGAAGAAGCGCATACGGTGGATGCCTTGGCAGTCAGAGGCGATGAAAGACGTGGTAGCCTGCGATAAGCTTTGGGGAGTCGGCAAACAGACTGTGATCCAGAGATCTCTGAATGGGGGAACCCAGCCAGCATAAGCTGGTTATCTTGTACTGAATACATAGGTGCAAGAGGCGAACCAGGGGAACTGAAACATCTAAGTACCCTGAGGAAAAGAAATCAACCGAGATTCCCTTAGTAGTGGCGAGCGAACGGGGACCAGCCCTTAAGTTGATTTGAGATTAGTGGAACGCTCTGGAAAGTGCGGCCATAGTGGGTGATAGCCCCGTACACGAAAATCTCTTGTCAATGAAATCGAGTAGGACGGAGCACGAGAAACTTTGTCTGAATATGGGGGGACCATCCTCCAAGGCTAAATACTACTGACTGACCGATAGTGAACCAGTACCGTGAGGGAAAGGCGAAAAGAACCCCGGAGAGGGGAGTGAAATAGAACCTGAAACCGTATGCGTACAAGCAGTGGGAGCCTACTTTGTTAGGTGACTGCGTACCTTTTGTATAATGGGTCAGCGACTTATATTCAGTGGCGAGCTTAACCGAATAGGGGAGGCGTAGCGAAAGCGAGTCTTAATAGGGCGTTTAGTCGCTGGGTATAGACCCGAAACCGGGCGATCTATCCATGGGCAGGTTGAAGGTTAGGTAACACTGACTGGAGGACCGAACCGACTACCGTTGAAAAGTTAGCGGATGACCTGTGGATCGGAGTGAAAGGCTAATCAAGCTCGGAGATAGCTGGTTCTCCTCGAAAGCTATTTAGGTAGCGCCTCATGTATCACTGTAGGGGGTAGAGCACTGTTTCGGCTAGGGGGTCATCCCGACTTACCAAACCGATGCAAACTCCGAATACCTACAAGTGCCGAGCATGGGAGACACACGGCGGGTGCTAACGTCCGTCGTGAAAAGGGAAACAACCCAGACCGTCAGCTAAGGTCCCAAAGTCATGGTTAAGTGGGAAACGATGTGGGAAGGCTTAGACAGCTAGGAGGTTGGCTTAGAAGCAGCCACCCTTTAAAGAAAGCGTAATAGCTCACTAGTCGAGTCGGCCTGCGCGGAAGATGTAACGGGGCTCAAACCATGCACCGAAGCTACGGGTATCATCTTACGATGATGCGGTAGAGGAGCGTTCTGTAAGCCTGTGAAGGTGAGTTGAGAAGCTTGCTGGAGGTATCAGAAGTGCGAATGCTGACATGAGTAACGACAATGCGAGTGAAAAACTCGCACGCCGAAAGACCAAGGTTTCCTGCGCAACGTTAATCGACGCAGGGTTAGTCGGTCCCTAAGGCGAGGCTGAAAAGCGTAGTCGATGGAAAACAGGTTAATATTCCTGTACTTCCAGTTATTGCGATGGAGGGACGGAGAAGGTTAGGCCAGCCTGGCGTTGGTTGTCCAGGTTTAAGGTGGTAGGCTGAAATCTTAGGCAAATCCGGGATTTCAAGGCCGAGAGCTGATGACGAGTTGCCTTTAGGCGACGAAGTGGTTGATACCATGCTTCCAAGAAAAGCTCCTAAGCTTCAGATAACTGGGAACCGTACCCCAAACCGACACAGGTGGTTAGGTAGAGAATACCAAGGCGCTTGAGAGAACTCGGGTGAAGGAACTAGGCAAAATGGCACCGTAACTTCGGGAGAAGGTGCGCCGGCGAGGGTGAAGGACTTGCTCCGTAAGCCCATGCCGGTCGAAGATACCAGGCCGCTGCGACTGTTTATTAAAAACACAGCACTCTGCAAACACGAAAGTGGACGTATAGGGTGTGACGCCTGCCCGGTGCCGGAAGGTTAATTGATGGGGTTAGCGCAAGCGAAGCTCTTGATCGAAGCCCCGGTAAACGGCGGCCGTAACTATAACGGTCCTAAGGTAGCGAAATTCCTTGTCGGGTAAGTTCCGACCTGCACGAATGGCGTAACGATGGCGGCGCTGTCTCCACCCGAGACTCAGTGAAATTGAAATCGCTGTGAAGATGCAGTGTATCCGCGGCTAGACGGAAAGACCCCGTGAACCTTTACTATAGCTTTGCACTGGACTTTGAATTTGCTTGTGTAGGATAGGTGGGAGGCTTTGAAGTGGGGACGCCAGTTCTCATGGAGCCATCCTTGAAATACCACCCTGGCAACTTTGAGGTTCTAACTCAGGTCCGTCATCCGGATCGAGGACAGTGTATGGTGGGTAGTTTGACTGGGGCGGTCTCCTCCCAAAGAGTAACGGAGGAGTACGAAGGTGCGCTCAGACCGGTCGGAAATCGGTCGTAGAGTATAAAGGCAAAAGCGCGCTTGACTGCGAGACAAACACGTCGAGCAGGTACGAAAGTAGGTCTTAGTGATCCGGTGGTTCTGTATGGAAGGGCCATCGCTCAACGGATAAAAGGTACTCCGGGGATAACAGGCTGATACCGCCCAAGAGTTCATATCGACGGCGGTGTTTGGCACCTCGATGTCGGCTCATCACATCCTGGGGCTGAAGCCGGTCCCAAGGGTATGGCTGTTCGCCATTTAAAGTGGTACGCGAGCTGGGTTTAGAACGTCGTGAGACAGTTCGGTCCCTATCTGCCGTGGACGTTTGAGATTTGAGAGGGGCTGCTCCTAGTACGAGAGGACCGGAGTGGACGAACCTCTGGTGTTCCGGTTGTCACGCCAGTGGCATTGCCGGGTAGCTATGTTCGGAAGAGATAACCGCTGAAAGCATCTAAGCGGGAAACTTGCCTCAAGATGAGATCTCACTGGGATCTTGAATCCCCTAAAGGGCCGTCGAAGACTACGACGTTGATAGGTTGGGTGTGTAAGCGCTGTGAGGCGTTGAGCTAACCAATACTAATTGCCCGTGAGGCTTGACCATATAACACCCAAGCAATTTGCTGACGCAGATTGCGGTGGTGAAGACGAAAGACCCGAAAATTCGTAAGACCACAAATATCGCATATCCGGATTCGCTGGGCTGTCCATCTGGACATTCTGGCAACAGAATTTCTTGACGACCATAGAGCATTGGAACCACCTGATCCCATCCCGAACTCAGTAGTGAAACGATGCATCGCCGATGGTAGTGTGGGGTTTCCCCATGTGAGAGTAGGTCATCGTCAAGATTCATTTCGCAAAACCCCTATCTGCGCATGCAGGTAGGGGTTTTGTCTTTGTGGGCAAAAAAGCCTGGGCTTGCTTGAATCCCTGTGGGAGCGGAGATGGCACCGGCGTTGCCGGTGTTCGCGGGTAAACCCGCGCCTACAAGGGAAGGGTGCAACGCCAGGCAGGGGCGCCCCCCGCACACCCTTCAGGACAACGTCGCCTCCCATAATTCGAGTCAGAACACTAGAATAGCCCCCACGCACCTATACAGAAGCGCTCTATGTCCAATTCTGTCGAACCTGAAACCCTGGCCCAGCTGCCGTTGGACGAGCTTGTCGCCTGCCATGAATGCGACCTGCTGCTGCGCAAGCCCGTGCTGCAGCATGATGAGAAAGCCCAATGCCCGCGCTGCGGCTACGAGCTCTATGCCCACCGGCACAATGTGGTCAATCGCAGCCTGGCCTTGGTGCTGACGGCCCTTTTGCTGTTCGTGCCGGCCAATTTCCTGCCGATCATGCAGTTGCACCTGCTTGGCCAGACTTCGGACGATACGGTCTGGAGTGGCGTGCTAGGCCTGTACAACTCGGGAATGCGCGGTGTTGCCGTAGTGGTACTGCTCTGTAGCATGGTCATTCCGCTGGCGAAGCTGCTCTGTCAGCTGGCCGTGCTGTTGAGCATCCGCTTGAACTTCGGGCGTGACTACGGCCTGGTCTTCTACCGCATCTATCACCACCTGCGTGACTGGGGCATGCTCGAGGTCTATTTCATGGGGGTGCTGGTGGCCATCGTCAAACTGGTGGACCTGGCCGAACTGACCGTGGGCCTTGGGCTGTTCTGTTTCATCAGTCTGTTATTGATTCAGGTGTGGCTCGAAGTGGTGATGTCGCCCCACCAGATCTGGAGTGCGCTATCGGGGGAGGACCTGCATGCGGGCGATTGACGCAGGCATTGTTGTCTGCAATGAGTGTCACGAGCTGAACAGGCAAGAGCCAGACAGCACTTCGCAAACCTGCACACGTTGCGGCGCTATCGTGCATGCACGCCGGCCGAACAGTATCGTGCGCACCTGGGCGTTGCTGATTGCGGCGTCGATCCTCTACATCCCGGCCAACATACTGCCGATCATGACCGTGAGTACCCTCGGTCAGGGTAGCCCGGACACCATCATGTCCGGTGTCATCACCCTGCTCAAGCACGGCATGGTGCCCATTGCGGCTGTGGTGTTCATTGCCAGTATCCTGGTCCCCACGTTCAAGCTGGTGGGTATCGGCTTGCTGTTGTACTCCGTTCAGCGGCGGCAGCCGCTTTCGGCCCGGCAGCGGATATTGATGTACCGCTTCATCGAATTCATTGGGCGCTGGTCCATGCTGGATATCTTCGTCATTGCCATCCTGGTGGCAGTGGTGAATTTTGGCCGAATAGCCAGTGTCGAAGCCAACCTGGGCGCTGTCGCCTTCGCAACTGTGGTGATCCTGACAATGCTTGCCGCTTTAACTTTCGATCCCCGACTGATTTGGGATAACACGGAGTCGGATGACGACCATGAGTGACCTGCCAACGGCTAAAACCCGCCCAGCCTCGAACTGGTCGGCCATCTGGATCCTGCCTTTGATTGCGCTGATGATCGGTGGCTGGCTCGCGTGGCAGGCCTACCGCGACGCTGGCGTGGAAATTGAAGTCCGCTTCGAGTCGGGAGAGGGTATCGTCGCCAACAAGACCGAGGTCATCTACAAAGGCATGCCGGTTGGCAAGGTGAAAAGCCTGGTGCTCGACGCCAAGGGCGACACGCAGGGGGTGATCGCTACCATCGAGATGAACAAGGCTGCCGAGCCCCATCTAACCAAAGGCACGCGTTTCTGGCTGGTGAAGCCGAGTGTCAGCCTGGCCGGTATATCTGGCCTTGAAACACTGGTGTCGGGTAACTACATCGCCGTTAGCCCGGGAGAGGGGGAACGTACCAAACGCTTTGTGGCATTGAAGGTGGCGCCACCGCTCTCGGATTCTGAACCAGGCCTGCACCTGACCCTCAAGGCCGACAGGCTGGGCTCGCTCAACCGTGACAGCCCGGTGTTCTACAAACAGATTCAGGTAGGCCGGGTGAAAAGCTACCGCCTGTCCGAGGACCAGAGCACCGTAGAGGTGAAAGTCTTCATCGAGCCGGCCTACGCCAGCCTGGTGCGCAAGCACACGCGTTTCTGGAACGCCAGCGGTGTCAGCATCGATGCTTCGCTTTCGGGTGTGAAGGTGCGCAGTGAGTCGTTGTCGAGCATTGTGGCGGGTGGTATCGCCTTCGCCACGCCGGAGTACCGCAAGGACAGCCCTCCCACCGATCCGAGCCTGCCGTTCCGTCTGTACGAGGACTTCGATGCCGCCCAGGCGGGTATCCGGGTAAAAGTGAAGCTGAGCGATTATGAAGGCCTGCAGGCGGGTCGCACGCCGGTCATGTACAAGGGCATCCAGGTGGGCTCGCTGAAAGCACTGAAGATGGAAGACAACCTGGCCAGCGCTTCGGCCGAGCTGACACTCGACCCACTGACCGAGGACTACCTGGTAGACGGGACACAGTTCTGGGTAGTCAAACCGTCGATTTCCCTGGCGGGAATCACTGGCCTGGAAGCCTTGGTCAAAGGTAACTACATCGCCATTCGTCCTGGTGAGAAGGGCGCACGGCCAGAGCGTGAGTTCGAGGCGCGTGCCAAGGCGCCGCCGCTCGACCTCAAAGCGCCGGGCCTGCACATGGTGTTGTTCGCCGACACCTTGGGTTCGCTGGAAATCGGCAGCCCGGTGACGTACCGCCAGGTGAAGGTGGGTAGCGTGCAGAGCTATCAGTTCGCCCGTAACAGCAACCGCATCCTGATCGGTGTGCATATCGAGAAGGAGTACGAGAAGCTGGTCAATGGTTCGTCGCGCTTCTGGAACGTCAGTGGGATCACCCTGACCGGCGGCCTGTCGGGCATCAAGATCAAGAGTGAGTCGCTGCAAACACTGATGGCCGGCGGTATTGCGTTCGATACACCACGGCCCGATGTACCGCTGAAACGGCACATTCCACGCTTCCGCCTGCATGACAGCCAGGAAGCGGTGAACCGTGCGGGTACGTTGATCACCATCCGTGTAGAGCGTGCCGATGGCCTGAAGCCGGGTACGGCCATCCGCTTCCGCGGCCTGGATGTGGGCAGCATCGAGAGCGTCGACCTCACCGATGACCTGCAGGCGGTGCTGCTACGGGCGCGCATTACCGAATCGGCGGATCGCATTGCCCGTGCCGGTACGCAGTTCTGGGTGGTCAAGCCAGCCCTTGGCTTGGTGCGCACTGAAAACCTGGACACCTTGATAGGTGGGCAGTACCTGGAAGTGCAGCCAGCAGCCAAGAACCGTGGGCCACAGCGCGATTTCATCGCCCTGGCCGAGGCACCGGAGGTAGCTGGGCCAGAGGTCGGCCTGCCATTGACGCTCAGTGCACCGCGTCGCGGCTCGATCAAGCCGGGTGTGCCGGTTACCTATCGTGAGGTTACGGTGGGCAAGGTGACAGGCTTCGAGCTGGGCCAGAGCGCTGACCGCGTGCTGATTCATATCCTCATCGAGCCGCGCTATGCCGCCTTGGTGCGCAGCGGTAGCCGCTTCTGGAACAGCAGTGGTTTCGGTTTCGACTGGGGTCTGTTCAAGGGCGCTACAGTGCGTACCGAGTCGGTGGAAACCCTGATCGATGGCGGTATCGCCTTCGCAACGCCAGATGGCGAGCAGATGGGTAACCCGGCACGGCCGCAGCAGACCTTTGCCTTGTTCGAAAAGGCCGAGGATGAATGGCTGCAGTGGGCACCGAAGATTCAGATCGCCAAGTGATGTAAAAGTAGGGCCGCCAAGCGCGGCCCTGCTTTTTTGTGGGAGCGGCCTTGCGTCGCGAAAGGGGCGCGTAGCGGCCCCTCGGTCTCAGCGCAGAAGCTGAGATTGCCGGGGCTGCCCCGCAGCCCTTTCGCGACACAAGGCCGCTCCCACAGATCGAGTCCCACATGGAACTGGGCCCGCAAGCATAAATCGCAGGCAACAAAAAACCGACCCTAGGGTCGGTTTTTCGACTAGCGCGTCGCTTAGGCAGCGGCAGCTTCTTTCAGCGCCTTGATGTGGCCATTCAGACGGCCTTTGTGACGAGCAGCCTTGTTCTTGTGGATGATACCCTTGTCGGCCATACGGTCGATTACAGGTACAGCCAGAACGTAAGCGGCTTGCGCTTTTTCGGCGTCTTTTGCGTCGATGGCTTTAACTACATTCTTGATGTAGGTGCGGACCATGGAACGCAGGCTGGCGTTGTGGCTGCGACGCTTCTCAGCCTGTTTTGCACGTTTCTTGGCGGAAGGTGTGTTGGCCACCGTCGAGCTCCTCGAAAGACTTTAGGTAAATAGCAAACAAAATAGGCCGCGAATCATGCCGATCAGTCGAGCGGATGTCAAGGCCACCTGCAAGGTTCCGCCGAGCGGTGCGCCAACAAGCGGGAAAGATTCCTTTCTGCTGCGCGACCTGTACACTCGGGAATTTTTGGCTCCCCTGCGAAGGCGCGGGAGTATCGCACATTCGGACGCTGTCTGGCAGCGTCCTCTGTCATTGGCGTGAATCTTTTCGATGAACCTGCTCAAATCCCTGGCTGCAGTAAGCTCGATCACCATGATTTCGCGGGTGCTGGGCTTTGTTCGCGACACCATCCTGGCCCGCATCTTTGGTGCTGGTGTCGCTACCGATGCCTTCTTCATCGCGTTCAAACTGCCCAACCTGTTGCGGCGCATCTTCGCCGAAGGCGCATTCTCCCAGGCCTTCGTGCCGATTCTGGCCGAGTACAAGACCCAGCAAGGCGAGGAGGCGACGCGCACCTTCATTGCCTATGTCAGCGGCCTTCTGACCCTGGTGCTGGCCCTGGTGACCGCCATCGGCATCCTCGCTGCACCGTGGGTGGTGTGGGCGACTGCCCCGGGTTTTGTCGACAGCACCGAAAAATACGCGCTGACCACCGACCTGTTGCGGGTGACGTTTCCTTATATATTCCTGATCTCGCTGTCTTCCCTGGCCGGAGCGATCCTCAATACCTGGAACCGCTTTTCGGTGCCGGCCTTCACGCCCACCTTGCTGAACGTGGCGATGATTGCCTTCGCCGTGTTGCTGACGCCGTACTTCAACCCGCCAATCATGGCGTTGGCCTGGGGCGTGCTGGCGGGTGGCCTGGCGCAGTTGCTGTACCAGCTGCCAGCGCTGAAGAAGATCGGCATGCTCGTGCTGCCGCGCCTGAACCTCAAGGACGCGGGTGTGTGGCGGGTACTGAAACAGATGCTGCCGGCGATCCTGGGGGTGTCGGTGAGCCAGATCTCGCTGATCATCAACACCATCTTCGCTTCCTTCCTGGTGGCCGGCTCGGTGTCGTGGATGTACTACGCCGACCGCCTCATGGAGCTGCCTTCCGGTGTGTTGGGCGTTGCCTTGGGCACCATCCTGCTGCCGACCCTGGCCAAGACCTACGCCAACAAGGACCGCGAGGAGTACTCACGGATTCTCGACTGGGGCCTGCGCCTGTGCTTCCTGCTGGTACTGCCCTGCACCCTGGCGTTGGCCATTCTTGCCGAACCGCTGACCGTTGCGCTGTTTCAATATGGCAAGTTCAGCGCGTTTGATGCGGCCATGACCCAGCGAGCGTTGATCGCCTATTCCGTGGGCTTGCTGGCGATCATTCTGATCAAGGTACTGGCACCTGGCTTCTACGCGCAGCAGAATATCCGCACGCCGGTGAAGATCGCAGTCTTCACCCTGGTCTGCACCCAGCTGTTCAACCTTGCCCTGGTCGGCCCGCTTGCACATGCCGGCCTGGCATTGGCGATCAGCCTCGGTGCCTGCCTGAACGCCGGTTTGCTGTTCTGGAAGCTGCGCAGTCAGCAGCTGTTCGAGCCTCAGCCTGGCTGGGCAGTGTTCCTGCTCAAGCTTGTGTTGGCGGTGGCGCTGATGTCGGCAGTACTGCTGGCGGGCATGCACTATATGCCGGCCTGGGAACAGGGCATCATGCTTGAGCGCTTCCTGCGGCTTGGGGCGCTGATCCTGGCGGGCGTCGTGACGTATTTTGGCTGCCTGTACCTGTGTGGCTTCCGGCCCCGGCATTTCGCTCGCAAGGCCTTGCACTGAGGCTTTTGGCGGGTCAGGCGTCGGTTTTTCGCATTCCACGCCGCCCTTGGGCGCTGCTGCCTGTCACCAGCGCCCGGGTGTGGTTATAATCGGCCACTTTATGAGCAAGAAGCGCGTTATGCAGCTGGTTCGAGGTCTTCACAACCTGCGCCCCGAGCACCGGGGCTGTGTCGCCACCATTGGCAACTTCGACGGGGTTCACCGCGGCCACCAGGCAATCCTGGCGCGCCTGCGCGAGCGCGGTCAGGCCTTGGGCCTGCCGACCTGCGTGGTGATCTTCGAACCGCAACCACGCGAGTACTTCGCACCCGATACCGCGCCAGCGCGCCTGGCCCGGCTGCGCGACAAGATCGAGCTGCTGGCGACCGAAGGCATCGACCGGGTGCTGTGCCTGGCGTTCAACCAGCGTCTGAGCAAGCTCAGTGCCGATGCCTTCGTCAAGGCCATCCTGGTCGACGGCCTGGGCGTGCGTCATCTCGAAGTGGGCGATGACTTCCGCTTCGGCTGCGACCGCGCTGGCGACTTCGCTTTCCTGGTCGAGGCCGGCAACGCGTACGGCTTTACCGTCGAGGCCGCCAACACGGTCATCCAGGATGGCCTGCGGGTCAGCAGCACCGAAGTGCGCAAGGCCTTGTCCGAGGGCGACTTCGAACTGGCCGAACACCTGCTGGGCCGCCCGTACCGCATTACAGGCCGCGTGCTGCACGGCCAGAAGCTGGCCCGCCAGCTCGGCACACCAACCGCCAACATCCAGCTCAAGCGCCGCCGCGTGCCGCTGTCCGGGGTATACCTGGCCAGCATCGTGATCGACGGCAAAGCTTGGCCGGGTGTCGGCAATATCGGCGTGCGCCCCACCGTTGCCGGTGATGGGCGCCCGCACCTGGAGATTCATCTTCTGGACTTTGCCGGCGATCTTTACGGCCGGCGCCTGACGGTGGAGTTCCACCACAAGCTGCGTGAAGAGCAGCGATTCGCCTCCCTGGAGGCGCTGAAGTCGGCGATCGATGCGGATATCGCCGCCGCACGTGCACATTGGCACGCTCAACCGCTAACGAAGAGCCTGAAATGACCGACTACAAAGCCACGCTTAACCTTCCGGACACCGCCTTCCCCATGAAGGCCGGCCTGCCTCAGCGCGAACCGCAGATCCTGCAGCGCTGGGACAGCATTGGCCTGTACCAGAAGCTGCGCGAAATTGGCAAGGATCGTCCCAAGTTCGTCCTGCACGACGGCCCGCCCTATGCCAACGGCAAGATTCACATCGGTCATGCGCTGAACAAGATCCTCAAGGACATGATCGTCCGTTCCAAGACCCTGGCCGGCTTCGATGCGCCGTACGTGCCAGGTTGGGACTGCCACGGCCTGCCGATCGAGCACAAGGTCGAGGTTACCCACGGCAAGCACCTTTCCGCCGACCGTACCCGCGAGCTGTGCCGCGAGTACGCTGCCGAGCAGATCGAAGGGCAGAAGACCGAGTTCATCCGCCTGGGCGTGCTGGGTGACTGGGACAACCCATACAAGACCATGAACTTCGCCAACGAGGCCGGTGAAATCCGCGCCCTGGCCGAGATGGTCAAGCAAGGCTTCGTGTTCAAGGGCCTGAAGCCGGTGAACTGGTGCTTTGATTGCGGTTCGGCGCTGGCTGAAGCGGAAGTCGAGTACGCCGACAAGAAGTCGCAGACCATCGACGTGGCCTTCCCGGTTGCCGATGAAGCCAAGCTGGCCGCCGCTTTCGGCCTGGCCTCGCTGGCCAAGCCGGCCGCCATCGTGATCTGGACCACCACCCCGTGGACCATCCCGGCCAACCAGGCCCTGAACATCCACCCGGAATTCAAGTACGCCCTGGTCGACACCGGCGAGCGCCTGCTGGTGCTGGCTGAAGAGCTGGTCGAGTCGTGCCTGAAGCGCTACAACCTGGAAGGTTCGGTCGTTGCCACCACCCAAGGTTCGGCGCTGGAGCTGATCAACTTCCGCCATCCGTTCTACGATCGCCTGTCGCCAATCTACCTGGCCGACTACGTCGAGCTGGGCGCCGGTACCGGCGTGGTGCATTCCTCGCCAGCCTACGGTGAAGACGACTTCGTCACCTGCAAGCGCTACGGCATGGTCAACGACGACATCCTTACCCCGGTGCAGAGCAACGGCGTGTATGTCGACTCGCTGCCATTCTTCGGCGGCCAGTTCATCTGGAAGGCCAACCCGGCCATCGTCGAGAAGCTGAGCGAAGTCGGTGCGCTGATGCACACCGAAACCATCAGCCACAGCTACATGCACTGCTGGCGCCACAAGACCCCGCTGATCTACCGCGCCACCGCGCAGTGGTTCGTGGGCATGGACAAGCAGCCGAGCACCGGCGAGCCGCTGCGTGAGCGTGCGCTGAAAGCCATCGAAGACACCAAGTTCGTCCCGGCCTGGGGCCAGGCGCGCCTGCACGCGATGATCGCCAACCGCCCGGACTGGTGCATCTCGCGTCAGCGCAACTGGGGTGTGCCGATCCCGTTCTTCCTGCACAAGCAGACCGGCGAGCTGCATCCGCGCACTGTCGAACTGATGGAAGAAGTGGCCAAGCGTGTCGAGCAGCAAGGCATCGAGGCCTGGTTCAAGCTGGACGCCGCCGAACTGCTGGGCGCTGAAGCCGACCAGTACGACAAGATCGCCGACACCCTCGACGTGTGGTTCGACTCGGGCACCACTCACTGGCACGTACTGCGTGGCTCGCACGACATCGGCCACGCCACCGGCCCGCGCGCCGATCTGTACCTGGAAGGTTCCGACCAGCACCGCGGCTGGTTCCACTCGTCCTTGCTGACCGGTTGCGCCATCGATAACCATGCGCCATACCGCGAGTTGTTGACCCACGGCTTCACCGTGGACGAGAACGGCCGCAAGATGTCCAAGTCGCTGGGCAACACCATCGAGCCGGAGAAGGTCAACAACACCCTGGGTGCCGATATCCTGCGCCTGTGGGTTTCGGCCACCGACTATTCCGGTGAAATGGCCGTTTCCGAGCAGATCCTGCAGCGCAGTGCCGACGCCTACCGGCGTATCCGCAATACCGCCCGCTTCCTGCTGTCCAACCTGTCCGGCTTCGACCCGGCCCGCGACCTGCTGGCACCGGAAGACATGCTGGCGCTGGACCGCTGGGCCGTGGACCGTACCCTGCTGCTGCAACGCGAACTGGAAGAGCACTACAGCGAGTACCGTTTCTGGAACGTCTACTCCAAAGTGCACAACTTCTGCGTACAGGAGCTGGGCGGCTTCTATCTCGACATCATCAAGGACCGCCAGTACACCACCGGCGCCAACAGTGTCGCCCGCCGTTCCTGCCAGACTGCGCTGTACCACATCAGCGAGGCGCTGGTGCGCTGGATCGCGCCGATCCTGGCATTCACCGCCGACGAAATCTGGCAGTACCTGCCGGGCGAGCGCAACGAGTCGGTAATGCTCAACGGCTGGTACCAAGGCCTGAGCGAGCTGCCGGAAGGCACCGAGTTGGACCGCGCCTACTGGGACCGCGTGATGGCAGTGAAGGCATCGGTCAACAAGGAGCTGGAAAACCAGCGCACCGCCAAGGTCATCGGCGGCAACCTGCAAGCCGAAGTGACCCTGTACGCCGACGAAGGCCTGAGTGCCGACCTGGGCAAGCTGGGCGACGAGTTGCGCTTCGTGCTGATCACCTCGGCCGCCAGCGTGGTGCCGTTCGCACAGGCGCCGGCCGAAGCGGTAGCCACCGAAGTCGAAGGCCTCAAGCTGCAAGTGGTCAAGTCCGGCCACACCAAGTGCGGCCGTTGCTGGCACTTCCGCGCCGACGTCGGCAGCCATCCGGAGCACCCGGAAATCTGCGGCCGTTGCGTCGACAACCTGACAGGCTCGGGTGAGGTGCGCCACTATGCCTAACCCTGCAGCGGGGCGCTTCGGGCGCCTTGCATGGCTGTGGCTGAGCTTGCTGGTCCTGGTCATCGACCAGGCCACCAAGCTGTACTTCAACAACGCCCTGACCATGTACCAGCAGATCGTGGTCATTCCTGACTACTTCAGCTGGACCCTGGCCTACAACACCGGTGCCGCGTTCAGCTTCCTGGCTGACGGAGCGGGTTGGCAGCGCTGGTTGTTCGCCCTGATCGCCGTGGTGGTCAGCGCGGTACTGGTCGTCTGGCTCAAGCGCCTGGGGCGCAACGAGACTTGGCTGGCCGTGGCGCTGGCGCTGGTGCTGGGTGGGGCGATTGGCAACCTGTACGACCGCATCGTGCTGGGCCACGTAGTCGACTTCATCCTGGTGCACTGGCAGAACCGCCATTACTTCCCGGCCTTCAACGTGGCCGACAGCGCCATCACCGTTGGTGCGGTGATGCTGGCGCTGGATATGTTCAAGAGCAAGAAGTCCGAGGATCCGGTCCATGACTGACACCCGTATCGGCCAGAACACCGAAGTCACCCTGCACTTCGCGCTGCACCTGGAAAACGGCGACACCGTCGACAGCACGTTCGATAAGGCCCCGGCTACTTTCAAAGTAGGTGATGGCAACCTGCTGCCGGGCTTTGAAAACGCCCTGTTCGGCTTCAAGGCCGGTGACAAGCGCACCGTGGCAGTGGCCCCGGAGAACGCCTTCGGCCAGCCTAACCCGCAGAACGTGCAGGTCATGCCGAGGTCCAACTTCGAAGGCATGGAGTTGTCCGAAGGGCTGCTGATCATCTTCAACGACGCCGCCAACACCGAGCTGCCGGGTGTGGTCAAAGCGTTCGATGACGACCAGGTCACCATCGACTTCAATCACCCACTGGCTGGCAAGACCCTGACCTTCGAGGTGGAGATCCTCGAGGTGAAGGCCCTGTAAGCCTGGAGCCGAGCATGCAAATCAAACTCGCCAACCCTCGCGGCTTCTGCGCCGGGGTCGACCGGGCGATCGAGATCGTCAACCGCGCGCTGGAAGTCTTCGGCCCGCCGATCTATGTGCGCCACGAAGTGGTGCACAACAAGTTCGTGGTGGAAGACTTGCGTAACCGCGGCGCCATCTTTGTCGAAGAGCTGGACCAGGTGCCGGATGATGTCATCGTCATCTTCAGTGCCCACGGTGTTTCCCAGGCCGTGCGCCAGGAAGCTGCTGGCCGTGGCCTGAAAGTGTTCGATGCCACTTGCCCGCTGGTGACCAAGGTTCACATCGAAGTGGCCAAGTACAGCCGCGATGGCCGTGAGTGCATTCTCATCGGCCACGAAGGGCACCCGGAAGTCGAAGGCACCATGGGCCAGTACGATGCCAGCAACGGCGGCGCCATCTACCTTGTCGAAGACGAGGAAGATGTGGCCAACCTGCAGGTGCGCGACCCGGACCACCTGGCTTTCGTCACCCAGACAACACTGTCGATGGACGACACCAGCCGCGTCATCGATGCGCTGCGTGCGCGCTTCCCGAACATCGGCGGCCCGCGCAAGGACGACATCTGCTACGCCACCCAGAACCGCCAGGATGCCGTCAAGCAACTGGCCGGCGAGAGCGACGTGGTGCTGGTGGTCGGCAGCCCGAACAGTTCCAACTCCAACCGTTTGCGTGAGCTGGCTGAGCGCATGGGCACCCCGGCCTACCTGATCGACGGTGCCGAGGACCTGCAACGCGGCTGGTTTGACCAGGCCGCGCGCATCGGCATCACCGCCGGTGCTTCTGCGCCCGAAGTGCTGGTGCGTGGCGTGATCGAACAGCTCAAGGCCTGGGGCGCCACTGGCGCTGAAGAGCTGGACGGGCGCGAAGAGAACATCACCTTTTCAATGCCCAAAGAGCTGCGGGTTCGCTCGCTGATCTGACGGGCAGCACCGCCGCCAATGCAGGGGCTGCGTTGCAGCCCTTGCGCGACACAAGACCGCTCCTGCAATGACCGCGCTAGCAGCGGTCATTGCTCAGGTCCTCCGTAAGCAACCTGACTCTGCCGCTTGATGCCAGCACCACCTGATATCGGCTGCGAGCAGCGGCGCGTTCGCACATTTCCAGTTTTGCGCCCAACCAGCTGTTGCCCGACGTCATGGGCACGCCCAGCGCACTGAATTTGAACTGCTCACCGCGATTGCTGGTTATTTTCAGCGGCTTTGAAAGGCGCTGTTCGCGCAGCACCTGCCGGTTATGCTCCAGCACTACCCGCCAACCATTCCCCCAATTACCGTCCAGCGCCAGCACCAGCACCGGCTGACCCTGCAACAGCGCATGGCTGCGTGCACTGCGCAGCGCCTGTGCCAGATCACGGGCAGCCGCCGCTCGGTGCAGGTCATCGCTCATTCTGGCGTAGGCCGGCATGCCCAGTTGGGTCAGCAAGACCGCCACGGCCAAGGCTGACATCATTTGTATCAGTGTTACGCCGCGTTGCTTCACCGTGCATTCCTTCCTGGACGTGCTTGGCTATAGCTTCCTGGCGGTTGGACAAGAGGTCCAGTCGCCCAAGTTGAAAGCAATGACGGGAAAAGTCGCAGGAGGTGCAGGGATGCACGCAAGGCAAGGGGGCATGACGCTTCTGGAAGTGTTGTTGGCGGTTGTGGTCGTGGCCGTGGGTATGTTCGCCGCAGCGGGGCTGCAACTGCAGGCATTGCAGGCTGTGGACAGCGCGCGTCGCAATGGGCAGGCGGCAATGGCGGCGCACAGCGAGCATGAACGGGGGCGTCGATGAGGCGCGGCCAACGTGGTTTTGGTTTGGTTGAGCTGATGTTGGCGCTGACTATCGGGTTGATGTTGTTGGCGGCCGCCAGTCAGCTCTTTGCATCGGCTCACCAGGCCTGGCGCCTGCAAAGTACTGCGCTGCGCATGCAGGATGAGGCGCGGCAGGCATTGCTGCGCATGGCCCAGGATATTCGCATGGCCGGCATGTTTGGCTGTTTGCGCCTGAAATCTTCCGATTTCGATGACCCGGCATTACAGCAGGTCTTCGCTCGCCCCCTGGTGATCGAAGCGTCCACCCTCAGCCTGATCGTGGCGGAGTTGCCTGGGCAAGCTGGCCGACCTGACTGGTTTCTGCACACCAATTGCCTGACCGAAGTGTCTGTCGATGCAGCGCGCAAGGCTGGGGACCTACTGGTGTACCCGGTCAGCAGGTATGTCTACCAGCTCCAGGACGATAAGCTGAGGTTCAAACGCGGAAACAGCAAATTTCAACCGTTGGTTGATAATGTGCAGGCGATGCGTGTGGAGCGTGTGCAGATGGTGGGGGGAGAACGGGTGGATATCAGCCTGACGCTCTACGAACCCACGCTCAAGGTTCAGCAGCGCCATGAGTTGAGCGTCGCAATCCGCAACCCGGTCCCCGCTTCATGACTCACCAGCGTGGCGTGGTTCTTCTACTGGCCTTGGTCCTGAGCGTCCTGCTGGGCCTGCTTGCCACATCTGCCCTGCGCGACGCGCTGGTGGAAACGCGAATGACCGGCTACCTGAGCGATGGCCTGATGGCGCTGGAAGAGGCTGAGGCCACTTTGCTGGCCGGGGTACGCGAACTTGAACGGGCGCCCCCTGACGTTTGTAACGCGTGCCTGCCACCGCCCAGGCCGCACGATCTGATTGGGCAGTGGCAAAGTACCCAGACCGGCTTTTTCCAGCTGCAGAACCTGGGTATCAGCGAACGTGCCGCGCACATGCCCGAAGGGCAGCCGGTTAGCCTGTTCCGGATTACCGCCGTCAGCAAGCAAAGCCGCTCACGGCATGTGCTGGAAGCGGTCTACGCCGTGGTCGGCAATCAAACCCAACGCATCACCTGGCGGCAAAGATTGCGAGGAGACTGACATGCAGCAAGGCTTGAGCCTGATCGAGTTGTTGATTGTGCTGGCCGTGACCGGCATTCTGGCAGCCATTGCCTACCCCAGTTACAGCGACCAGCTTCGGCGAGCCGCGCGCAGCGAAGTAATTGGCCTGCTGCATGATGCCGCCCTGCGCCTGGAGCGCCACCGCGTGCGCACTGGCCAATACGCCGAGGGCGACCTGGTCTTGCCCGAAGGTACCCGCTACTACAGCCTTCAGGCCCAGCGCGACAGTGACACCTTCACGCTGCGCGCCCGGCGGCTACCGCATGGGCTGATGGCACAGGATGGCTGTGGCGATTTCCAGCTCGACCAGGCTGGCGTGCAGCACAATCCGGGCGCCGTTGAGCACAGCACGCACTGTTGGGGAAGTTGAAGGTTCAATGATGCCCGGTGCATCGCGGTTTTACTTCAGGTGTTGGATCGACAGATGAGCAAGCAAGTAGTGGTGGTTGGCGGCGGGGTGATCGGCCTGCTGACGGCATTCAACCTGGCAGCCAAGGTCGGCCAGGTGGTGGTGTGCGATCAGGGCGAGGTTGGCCGAGAGTCGTCCTGGGCTGGCGGAGGCATTGTCTCGCCGTTGTACCCATGGCGCTACAGCCCCGCAGTGACCGCTCTGGCGCACTGGTCGCAGGACTTTTATCCACAGCTGGGCGAGCGTCTGTTCGCCAGCACCGGTGTCGACCCGGAAGTTCACACCACCGGGCTGTACTGGCTCGACCTGGACGACGAGGCCGAAGCGTTGGCCTGGGCCGCGCGCGAGCAGCGGCCGCTCAGTGCCGTGGATATTTCGGCGGCCTACGATGCGGTGCCGGTGCTGGGCCCGGGCTTCAAGCACGCCATCTACATGGCTGGTGTGGCCAATGTGCGCAACCCACGCTTGGTCAAGTCGCTGAAGGCGGCGTTGCTGGCGCTGCCGAACGTGAGCTTGCGCGAACACTGCCAGATCACCGGCTTCGTGCAGGAAAAGGGGCGCGTGACCGGTGTACAGACGGCAGATGGGGTACTGGCGGCGGATGAGGTTGTGCTCAGCGCAGGCGCCTGGAGTGGCGACCTGTTGCGTACCCTTGGCCTTGAACTGCCGGTGGAGCCCGTGAAGGGCCAGATGATCCTGTTCAAGTGCGCTGAAGACTTCTTGCCGAGCATGGTGCTGGCCAAGGGGCGCTATGCAATCCCGCGACGTGACGGGCACATTCTGGTGGGGAGCACGCTGGAACACGCCGGGTATGACAAGACCCCGACCGGGGATGCGCTGGAAAGCCTGAAAGCATCGGCGGTGGAGTTGTTGCCAGAGCTTGAAGGCGCGACAGTGGTGGCGCACTGGGCGGGACTGCGGCCGGGGTCGCCAGAAGGCATCCCTTATATTGGGCCTGTGCCAGGGCATGAAGGGTTGTGGCTGAACTGCGGGCATTATCGCAATGGGCTGGTGCTGGCGCCGGCTTCGTGCCAGCTGTTTACCGATTTGCTGACAGGGGCCGAGCCGATTATCGACCCGGCGCCGTATGCGCCAGAAGGGCGTTTGGGCTGAGGACCTCTTCGCGGGTAAACCCGCTCCTACACGAGCGGGTTTACCCGCGAACGGGCCGCAAAAGCCAACACAAATTACAGCCAGTAATCGGTGCGTGTAGGAGCGGGTTCACCCGCGAAAGGGCCGCAGAAACCAACACAGATTTCAGCCAGTAATCGGTGCTTGCAGGTGCCGGGTCGGATAATGCTGCTCATACACCTTGCACACCCGCAGCACTTGCTCATCGGCAAAGCGCCCGGCCACCACCTGCAGGCCCACCGGCAACCCCTCGCGGGTGAACCCGCAGGGTACCGAGGCCGCCGGCTGTTGGGTCAGGTTGAAGGGATAGCTGAACGGCGTCCACTCCATCCATTGCGCCATCCCCGACCCAGGCGGCACGTTGTGTCCGGCCTCGAACGCCACCAACGGCAGCATCGGCGATACCAGCACGTCATATCGCTGATGAAAGGCATTCATCTTCGCAATCAATTCTGCCCGTGCCTCAAGCGCCTGGGTGTATTCGCCAAGGCTGATCTGTGCACCTTGTTCGGCAATCCAGCGCAGCCCCGGGTCAAGCAACGCTTTCTGCTCATCGCTCAAGGCACTTGCCAACCGCGCCGCACCGGCAAACCACAGGGTGTTGAAGGTTTCCAGCGGGTCGCTGAAGCCCGGGTCCACTTCCTCTACCTGCGCACCCAGCCGCGCCAGGCGCTGCACCGCTTGCGCCACCAGTGCCTGGATCTGTGGGTCGACCTGCACGTAACCGAAGTTGGCGCTGTAGGCGATGCGCAGGCCGCTCAGATCTTGCTGCTGGCTGAGCCACGGCGCCTGCCGGGGTGCGCCGGCCAAACCGTCGCGGGCATCGGGGCGCGCTACGCAGTCGAGCATCAGCACCGAATCGTCCACGGTACGCGTCATCGGCCCCAGGTGCGACAGCACGGTCATGGCGCTGGCCGGCCATTGCGGCACATAGCCGAAGGTCGGTTTGATGCCGAAGGTGCCGGTAAAGGCGCAGGGGATGCGAATCGAACCACCGGCATCGCTGCCCTGATGCAGTACCCCCAGGTTCAGCGCGGCGGCTGCCGCAGCACCACCAGACGAACCACCGGCAGTCAGCCTGGTATCCCACGGGTTGCGGGTAATGCCGTACAGCGGGTTGTCGGTCACGCCTTTCCAGCCGAACTCTGGCGTGGTGGTCTTGCCCACCAGCACTGCACCGGCTTCACGCATGAAGGCACTGAAGGGCGCATCGGTTTCCCACGGCCCGGCACCCGAGGTAGTACGCGAGCCCTTGCGGGTAGGCATGCCGCGGGTCAGGGTCAGGTCCTTGATCGAGGCGGGTACGCCATCCAGTCGGCCACAGGGCTCGCCGCGCTGCCAGCGCTGTTCGCTGGCGCGGGCGGCGGCGCGGGCGCCTTCGCCGTCGACATGGCAGAAGGCGTTGACCGCCGGGTTATGCAGGTCGATGCGCGCCAGCACATCCTCGACCACCTCGACGGGTGACAACTGGCGGCGCTGGTACAGTTCGAGCAGTTCGACGGCGGTGAGTTCGCCAATCGCGGTTTTCTGGGTCATTTCAACGGGCTCCCGGGTTGGCGGCCTGGAACATGGCGCGCAACAGGACGTCGCAACCATTGGCCAGGTCCTGGGGCGCGGCATTTTCGATTTCGTTGTGGCTGATGCCGCCTTCGCATGGCACGAAGATCATCCCGGCCGGGCCCAGCTCGGCGAGGAAGATTGCATCGTGACCGGCGCCGCTGACGATATCCATGTGGCTCAGGCCCAGCGCACGCGCCCCCTGGCGCACGGCATCCACACACTGCTCGGCGAAGTACAGCGGCGGGAAGTCGGCTGTCGGGGTCAGCTGATAGCTCAGGCCATGTTTCACCGTGCTGGTTTCGATGGCTGCGCGCACTTCGCTGACCATGGCGTCGAGGTGCCCAGGGTCGAGGTGGCGCAGGTCGATGGTCATGTGTACCTGGCCGGGGATAACGTTGCGCGAACCTGGATGCAGGGTCAGGCAGCCGACCGTGCCGCAGGCATGTGGTTGGTGCGCGTGAGCGACGCGGTTGACCGCAGCCACCACTTCGGCTGCGCCGACCAATGCGTCCTTGCGCAGGTGCATGGGCGTGGGGCCGGCATGCGCCTCGACACCGGTCAGTACCAGGTCGAACCATTTCTGTCCCAGGCAGCCCTGGACCACGCCGATGGTGGTGCGTTGGTCTTCCAGCACCGGGCCTTGCTCGATATGTGCTTCGAAGTAGGCGCCCACGGCATGCCCGGTAGGCACGCGCGGGCCGGCGTAGCCGATGCGCTGCAATTCAGCGCCGACCGACAGACCTTGGTCATCGACCTTGTCCAGGGTTTCCTGCAGGCCGAACTTACCGGCAAACACGCCCGAGCCCATCATGCAGGGCGGGAAGCGCGAACCTTCTTCGTTGGTCCATACCACCACTTCCAGCGGGGCTTCGGTGGTCAGGTGCAGGTCGTTGAGCGTGCGCATCACTTCGAGGCCGGCCATGACGCCGTAGCAGCCATCGAACTTGCCGCCGGTGGGTTGGGTGTCGATGTGGCTGCCGGTCATAACCGGTGCCAGGGCAGGGTTGCGGCCGGGGCGGCGGGCGAAGATGTTGCCGATGGCGTCGATGCTGACGGTGCAGCCGGCTTCTTCGCACCAGCGCACGAACAGGTCGCGCGCCTGGCGGTCGAGGTCGGTCAGGGCCAGGCGGCATACGCCACCCTTGGCGGTGGCGCCGAGTTGGGCCAGGTCCATCAATGATTGCCACAGGCGCTCGCGGTTGATCAGAGGGCCTTGGCCGAGCAGGTGCTGCGAGGGATCGATGCGGGTGTTCATGGTTCATCTCTCCTGAAATTTCTGGGTTGCTTGTACCGGCCTATTCGCGGGTGAACCCGCTCCTACAAAGGCCTCGCAGGGCTGAGGGTGGTGACACCTTTGTAGGCGCGGGTTTGCCCGCGAAAGGGCCGGTACAGGTAAGCACGGTCGGGTCAGGCGCTAAGGGCCAGGTAACGGTTCTTGATGCTCGGGTCCTCGCGGAACTGCGCCGCACTGCCCTGGTAAGCGACGCGGCCCTGCTCCAGCACATAGTGGCGATCAGCAAGGGCATCGCATACCATCAGGTTCTGCTCTACCAGCAGGATCGACAGCCCTTCGTCCTTGATCCGTCGCAGGATCTTCACCAGTTCATCGACAATCACCGGGGCCAGGCCCTCGGTGGGTTCGTCGAGGATCAGCAGCCTGGGGCCGTTGAGCAGGGCGCGGGCGATGGCCAACATTTGCTGCTCGCCACCGGACAGGGCGAAACCACCGTTGCGGCGCCGCTCCTTCAGGCGCGGGAACATGCTGTAGACGTCCTCCAGCTGCCAGCGGCTGGCTTTGCGCACGGCAATCTTCAGGTTCTCCTCCACGCTGAGTTGGCGGAAAATGCCGCGGTGTTCCGGCACCAGAGCAATGCCGAGCCGGGCGATATCGAAAATTTCGCGGCCGACCAACTGCTGGCCGTTGAAGCTGATCTGCCCCTGTCGTGGGCGGACGATGCCAAGGATGCTGCGCAAGGTGGTGGTCTTGCCTGCGCCGTTGCGCCCCAGCAGCGTTACCAGTTCGCCTGCCTCGACCTTGAGCGAGACACCTTCGAGCACATGGCTCTTGTCGTAGTAGGAATGGATCGAATCGACGTTGAGCATCAGGCGGCCTCTCCAAGGTAGGCGGTGCGTACGCGCTCGTCGTTGCGCACCTGTTCAGGGGTACCCTCGACCAGGATCTGGCCGTGACTCATCACCGTGATGCGCTGGCTGATCGACATGACAATGCTCATGTTGTGCTCGATCAGTAGCACGGTATGGTCGCGGCCAAGATCGCTGATCAGGTCGGTCATCACCGGGATGTCGTCGATGCCCATGCCTGAAGTGGGTTCGTCGAGCATCAGCAGGGTGGGCTTGGCGCAGATCGACATGCCCACTTCCAGCACCCTTTGCTGGCCGTGCGACAGCTCGCCCGCCAGGGTTTCGGCACGGGCGCTCAGTTTCAGGCGCTCCAGCACCTGGTCGGCGGTGTTCCAGTGGCTGCGCTTGTGCTCGACGCTGCGCCAAAAGTTCAGCGCGCCCAGGCCATCACGGCCTTGGGCTGCCAGGCGCAGGTTCTCGCGCACGGAAAGGTTCTGGAACAGGCTGGTGAGCTGAAACGAACGCGCCATGCCAAGTGCCACCCGCCCGTGGGACGGCTTGCGAATGATGTCCTGGCCATTGAACAGGATCTTGCCGGCAGTGGCCTGACGTTCGCCGGTCAGGCAGTGGAACAGGCTGGTCTTGCCAGCGCCGTTGGGGCCGATGATGGTGTGGATGGTGCCGGCTCGCACTTTGAGGTCAACGCCCGCGACCGCCTTGAACGGCCCGTAAGCCAGCTCCAGCTGGCGGGTTTCCAGGAGGTAGTCGCTCATCACAGGGTCTCCTTGGTCTTGGCCTGGGGTTTGTCATCGGCATTGCGGGTGGCCAGCAGGCGCTTGCCCAGTTCGGTCAGGCCGCCCCACAGGCCGCCACGCATGAACACCACCACCAGAATCAGGATCACCCCCAGCAGCATCAGCCAGCGTGGCCAAAGCTCCGACAGCACGTCACCCAGCAGCACGATGGCGCCGGCCCCCAGCAGCGAGCCGAACAGTGAGCCGGTGCCGCCGACGATGGTCATGATCAGGATGTTCTCGCTCATCATCAGGTCGATGTTCGACAGCGGCGCAAAGTGCAGCAGCATGGCGTACAGCGCCCCGGCGATGCCGGTGATGGCGCCCGACAGCATGAACACCAGAATCTTGAAATGGCGGGTGTCGTAGCCGATGGCGGCGGCGCGGGTCTCGTTCTCACGGATAGCCAGCAGGGTGCTGCCGAATGGCGAACGGATCACCCGCAGGGCTGCGGCGAAGATCAACAGGAACAGCACCGCGACGAACACATAAAAGTGCCGTGGGTCGGCCAGGTCGACCAGCACATGGCCGGCGATTTCGATATTCGGCCGTGGCACATCAAGCAGGCCGTTGTCACCGCCGGTCCAGCCGCTGAGGGTATAGGCCAGGAAGTAGGCCATCTGGCTGAAGGCCAGGGTCAGCATGACGAAGTAGATGCCCGTGCGACGGATCGCCAGTGCGCCCACCAGCAGCGCGAGGAAGGCGCCGAACACAGCTGCGCCAAGCAGCGCGGCGAACATGCCCCACTGCAGGTGGATCATCAGCAGCGCTGCGCCATAGGCGCCCACGCCAAAGAAGATGCCCTGGCCGAACGACAGCAGTCCGGTGTAGCCGAGCAGCAGGTTGCAGGCCAGTGCGGCCATGGCAAAGATCAGGATCTCGGTGGCCAGGGTGGCCGAGGGCAGCAACAGCGGCAGCGCCACCAGGCTGGCAACTACCAGCGACAGCAGCGCCGGGGCGCGGCCCTTGGCGACTGGCAATGGGTTTTTCTCGCTCATCTCAGGCTCTCCCGAACAGGCCGTAGGGACGGACCAGAATCACTGCTGCCATGGCGCCGTAGATCATCAGGCTGGCGCCTTGCGGCCAGAGACTGGTCATCATGCTTTGCACCACACCCACCAGCAGGCCGCCAACCAGCGCCCCGCCGAACGACCCCATGCCGCCAATCACCACCACCACGAAGGCAATGCCGAGGATTTCCGGGCCGACGAAGGGCTGGGCGCCCCGTAGCGGCGCAAACAGCACACCCGCCACACCTGCCAGGCCCACGCCCAGGGCGAATGTCAGGGAGAACAGGCGGAAAATGTTGGTGCCCAACAGCGACACGGTTTCGGTGCTTTCGCTACCGGCCCGCACCAGTGCGCCGAAACGGGTGCGTTCCAGCAGCAGCCACAGGCCAATACCGATCAGCGCTGCGAAGCCGATCAGGAACAAGCGGTAGTAGGGGTAGATGAAGTCGCCGAGTATCAGCACCCCACGCAGTTCGGGTGGCACGGCAATGTTCTTGCCCACCGGGCCCCAGATCAGCACCGACGCTTCCTGGATGATCAGCGCGATGCCGAGGGTGACGAGGATCTGGAAGGTGTGCGGCAGGTGGTAGATGCGTTTGATCAACAGGCGCTCGACCGCCCAGGCCAGCGCGGCCACCACCAGTGGCGCAATCAGCAGCGCCAGCCAGAAGTTGCCGGTGACGGCCACGGCGGTGTAGCACAGGTAGGCGCCCAGCAAGAAAAACGCGCCGTGGGCGAAGTTGACGAAGTTGAGCAGGCCGAAAATGATCGTCAGGCCTACGGCGATGAGGAAGTAGATCATCCCCAGGCCCAGGCCGTTGAGCAGTTGGAACAGGTACAAATCGAGCATGAGCGTGCCCTCGACAGCGCGCCGGGCGGCTGCCTGTACAAGTGTTTGTGACTAACGCCGCAGCTTCAGGCCAGGGCGCAACCGGTGTGATCGACCTCGACGAACGAGCGGCCCGAACTGATGACTTCGGCCAGGTCGTCCTCGTCGCGCATCTGCCCCTGGGGCTTGCCGCGCAGCAGGTAGTAGTCCTTGAGCACCTGGTGGTCACCCGGGCGGATCAGTTCTTCGCCGGTCGGGCCCTGGAAGCGCATGCCCTGCAATGCCGCAGACACGGCGGCCCCGTCCAGGCTGCCGGCCTTGACGATGGCTTCGAGCATCACCTTGGTGCCGATGTAGTCGGCGGCCAGCGGATAGTTGGGGTTGATGCCATAGGCCTTGCGGGTGGCGGCGACCAACTGTTTGTTCAGCGGGGTGTCGACCTGGTGCCAGTACTGCGCACCCAGGTACACGCCCTCGAGCACGTCGCTGCCCAGCTCCTGGAACTGGTCGAGGCCGGCAGACCACACCATCAGCACTTTCATGCGGTCCTTGATGCCGAAGTTGACCGCCTGGCGCAGGGCGTTGGAGGCCTGGCTACCGAAGTTGAGCAGCACCAGCACGTCGGGCTTGGCGGCGATGGCGTTGGTCAGGTAGCCGGAAAATTCCTGCTCCTGCAGCGAGTGGTAGCTGTTGCCGATGTGTTCCACGCCGAGCTCGGCGAACACTTTGCGGGCGTTGTCCAGCAGGGCATCGCCGAATACGTATTGCGGGGTGATGGTGTACCAGCGCTTGGCCTGGGGCAGCTGGCGGCTCATCGGCACCAGGGTTTCGCGGATGGCACCATAGGTGGGCACCGACCAGCGGAAGGTTGAGGCATTGCAGTCCTTGCCGGTGATTTCATCGGCGCCCACAGGCGTCATGAACACGCCGCCGGCTTTGTGGATTTCCTTGGACACCGCCAGTGCCGAAGACGACAGGGTGCACCCCTGGAAGAAGCGTGCACCATCCTGGCCGATGGCTTCCTGCACCTTGCGCACCGCCTTGCCGGCGTTGCCTTCGGTGTCGATGACTTTGTACTTGAGCGGGTGGCCGAGCAACTGCGGGTGCTCGGCGATGGCCAGGCGCGAGCCCATGTCGGCGTACTTGCCGTAGCTGGCGAAGGCGCCCGACATGGACTTGAGCCCATAGAAGGTCAGCGGTTGGTCGGCGAATGCCCGGTGTGCCCCCAAGGGGAGGCTACCTAAGGCACCCAGGGCAAGGCCTGCCTTGAGCAGGGTACGTCTTTGCATGAGTAACTCCTTGTTTGTGGTTATTAGGCAGGAGTGGCAATGACAAAGCGGGTACGGCCGGGCCTGTGTGCAGGCCTCTTTGCAGGCGCATCAGTGGTGGTGATCGAACTCCAGCAGGAAGTTACGGGCAACCTCGCCTTCCAGCGCGGTCATGTGGTGCTCGGCGTCGCACATGTGTTCGTGCATCAGCCGGCGTACGGCGGGTTCGTCGCTGGCGCGCAAGGCGGTCAGCAGTTGCTTGTGGTAGTCGATGTTGGCGGCGGCGAACTGCTGGCGCTTGGGCAGGTAGGCCTTTTTCAGCACCACCAGGTCGCGCAGCAGGTCGTTGAGGAACACCGCCATGAAACGCAGCAACGGGTTGGGGCAGCGGTTGGCCAGCAGGGTGTGGAATTCAAGCTCCGCCAGGCGCTGCTCACGCTGGCCTTCTTCGCTGTCTTCCGGCGCGCTGCAGAAGTCGATGTTGGCCTGCAGCGCGGCGTAATCGGCTTCGCTCAGCTTGCCCATCACCGACACCGCCAGTTCTACCTCGATGACTTTGCGCAGCTGGTACACCTGTTCGCCGTCCAGGTGCTGGAAATGCAGGTAGTTGCGCAGCGCGCGGCTGGCTGGCTCGGTGCCCACTTCGTTCAGGTAGGCGCCCCCGGTCGGGCCGGTGCGGGTGCTGACCAGGCCTTCGACTTCGAGCGCCTTGAGGGCTTCGCGGGCGGTGCCCTTGGAGCATTCGAAATGCTCCATCAGCTCACGCTCGGTAGGCAGGCGGTCGCCGGGGTGCAGCGCTTCGGTGACGATCGAGCGCTTGACTGATTCGACGATCACATCGGACAGCTTCTGGCGCTTGCGTTTGGGTTTGAGCATTTCGCTATTTTTCATATTTATGCGGATAAATAGGATTTAGCGAATTTTGGCCGGACGGGTCAATGCTGGCGGGGGGGAGGGGTCGTAAATGGTGTGAAAGGGTCGGGGAGGGATATGTGGAACACGAAATTGCAGATAAAAACTGTGGGAGCGGGCGTGCCCGCGAACACCGGCGAAGCCGGTGCCATACACCGTGGTGCCTGCTTCGCGGGCAAGCCCGCTCCCACAGATTTCGAATTGGTTTCAGGATTGAACAGACATCGTGTTCAGCCTTGGTGGCCAGGGCCCTGCTGCAGGTGGGCCTGGCTGCAATACCACTCATTGCCCTGCTGCAGCGCCCGGTCGTTGGGCAGGTGCACGCCGCAATGGGCACAGCGCACCATCTTCAGCGGCGCATCCAGCTTCGCCTCGGGGTGCGACTGCTGGCTGACTTTGTATTTGCGCCACAGCCAGAACGCGGCGGCGATCAGGGCGATCCAGAAAAGTAGGCGAACCATGATGTCCAGCTTGTCGGTTGAAGAAGCCGACAGTCTAGGACGCGGCCATAAAAAAAGGGAGGCCTGGCCTCCCTTTCATTTACCGCTGTGGGTCAGTCGAACAGACCAAAGGTCATGTAGCTGAACCAGGAACGGTCTTTCTCGGCTTCTTTCGGGCCTTCCGGCACGATCGGGTCGCCGTTCTCGTCTTTAGGCAGCAGCTCTCGCGGCATCTCGTCGCGCGCGTCCTGGAACTGCTTGACCACGTCCTGGTTGGCGCGGGTTTCGCCTGGCGGCAGCGGGGTATCGGTTTCGATCAGGCCCAAGGTGGCCTTGGACAGCCAGCCGCGGCCGTCAGACTCGGTCTGCTTGGGCTGGAACTCGCCATCGACCAGGCTCGGGTGGTCCGGGTAGTTGAGCTTGAGGGTTTCCAGGCTCGTGGCGGCCAGTTCGTCCAGGTGCAGCTTCTGGTACGACTCGACCATCACCGCCAGGCCGTCACCGACAGACGGGGTTTCCTGGAAGTTTTCGACCACGTAGCGGCCACGGTTGGCAGCCGCTACATAAGCCTGGCGGCTCAGGTAGTAGTCGGCCACGTGGATTTCGTACGAAGCCAGCAGGTTGCGCAGGTAGATCATGCGCTGCTTGGCGTCTGGCGCGTAGCGGCTGTTGGGGAAGCGGCTGGTCAGCTGGGCGAACTCGTTGTACGAGTCGCGGGCGGCGCCCGGGTCACGCTTGGTCATGTCCAGCGGCAGGAAGCGCGCCAGCAGGCCACGGTCCTGGTCGAACGAGGTCAGGCCCTTGAGGTAGTAGGCGTAATCGACGTTCGGGTGCTGCGGGTGCAGGCGGATAAAGCGCTCGGCGGCCGACTTGGCGGCCTCGGGCTCAGAATTCTTGTAGTTGGCGTAGATCAGCTCGAGCTGCGCCTGATCGGCATAGCGGCCGAACGGGTAGCGCGACTCCAGGGCCTTGAGCTTGTTCACGGCGCTGGTGTAGCTGGAGTTGTCCAGATCAGCCTGGGCCTGCTGGTACAGTTCGGCCTCGCTGAGGTTCTCGTCAATGACCTCTTTATTAGAGGAACAGGCCGCGGTAAGCCCGAGGATGGCGATCAGCAGCAGGTGTTTCACTCGCATGGCGGCTTGCGTCCCTTTGACGGCCGCTGTCTTGGGCGGTGCCGTCCTGTTATGATGAGCGCCCCGGCCAACCCCGGGACAAAAGAAGCCGTATTTAACCACAAGCTCGCAGCCGAAACCAAAGGCTGTGCGCCCGCCGAATCGAGCATGTCCGAGATCATTCAACTTAGCGCAGAGGTACCGTCCGAACTGGGCGGCCAACGCCTCGACCAGGTCGCCGCCCAATTGTTCGCCGAGTACTCGCGTTCGCGGCTAACTTCGTGGATCAAAGAGGGCCGCCTGACGGTCGATGGTGCAGTCGTGCGCCCTCGAGACCTTGTTCATGGTGGCTCTCAGCTTGCCCTGGAGGCCGAGCAAGAGGCCCAGGGCGAGTGGATCGCAGAAGATATCGAACTGGATATCGTCTACGAAGACGACCACATCCTAGTGATCAACAAGCCTGCCGGGCTGGTTGTGCACCCGGCGGCCGGGCATGCCAGCGGCACCCTGCTCAACGCGCTGCTGCACCATGTGCCAGACATCGTCAACGTGCCGCGCGCCGGTATCGTGCACCGCCTGGACAAGGACACCACCGGCCTGATGGTGGTGGCCAAGACCCTGCAGGCGCAGACCAAGCTGGTCGAGCAGATGCAGGCCCGCAAGGTCAGCCGCATCTACGAGTGCATCGTGATCGGCGTGGTGACTGCCGGTGGCAAGATCGACGCGCCTATCGGCCGCCACGGCGGCATGCGCCAGCGCATGGCTGTAACCGACGGCGGCAAGCCGGCGGTCAGCCACTACCGCGTACTCAAGCGCTTCCGCTCGCACACCCATGTGCGGGTCAAGCTGGAAACCGGCCGTACCCACCAGATTCGCGTGCACATGGCCCACGTGGGTTTCCCACTGGTTGGCGACCAGACATACGGCGGGCGCTTCCGTATTCCGCCCGCTGCCAGCCCGACCATGGTCGAGGCGGTCAAGACCTTCCCGCGCCAGGCGCTGCATGCGCGTTTCCTCGCCTTGGCCCACCCGATTACCGGTGAAGTCATGAAGTGGGAATCGCCACTGCCGGATGACTTCGTCTGGTTGCTGTCGCTGCTGAACCAGGACCGCGAGAGCTTCATCGGATGAGTGACCTGACGCAGGCGTTGCTGTTCCCCGACTGGCCGGCCCCGGCTTCGGTCCGCGCCTGTGTCACCACCCGTCAGGGCGGCGTCAGCCTGCCGCCTTACGAAACCTTCAACCTCGGCGACCATGTTGGGGATGACCCTGCCGCGGTCGCCGAGAACCGCCGCCGCCTGAGCGAACAGTTCACCATCCAACCGGCCTGGCTCAAGCAGGTGCATGGGCGGGTGGTGGCGGATGCCGACCCGGCGGTGGTCGCCGAGGCCGATGCCAGCTGGACCCGCCAGCCTGGCATTGCCTGCACCGTGATGACCGCCGATTGCCTGCCTGCGTTGTTCTGCGACCGCGCGGGCACCCGCGTGGCGGCGGCGCATGCTGGCTGGCGTGGGCTGGCGGGTGGTGTGCTGGAAGCCACGCTGGACCGGCTGGCGCTGCCGCCAGAAGAGGTGCTGGTGTGGTTGGGGCCTGCCATCGGCCCGCAAGCATTCGAAGTGGGGCTGGAAGTGCGTGATGCCTTTACCGCCGTGCACCCGCAAGCAGCTCGGGCATTCGTCGACGGCGAACGGCCAGGCAAGCTGTTGGCGGATATCTATGAGCTGGCGCGTATTCGCCTGGCTGCCCGTGGCGTGACTGCTGTTTATGGCGGTGGCTTGTGCACGGTCAGTGATGCGCGGTTCTTCTCCTATCGCCGTACCCCGCAGGGTGGGCGTTTTGCATCGTTGGTCTGGCTGGACCCGCGCTAGCCTGTACCGGCCTCTTCGCGGGCACGCCCGCTCCCACAGAGATTCCGCAAACGTTGAAACTGGTGGTGTACCTGTGGGGGCGAGCATGCCCGCGAATGGCCCCCGTTAATCCAACAGGTTGACTTTGGTCAACCCCGCTAAGCTTGAATCTTCCAGAATCAGCCTTATCTATAAAGTCATCTCAGGCAGGTTTCTTTATAAACAGGCGCTGTCCATCGCTCCGACCTGCCCTTTAAAGGAAGGTACACCATGCGAATAGACCGTTTAACCAGCAGGCTGCAACTTGCAATATCCGATGCCCAGTCTTTGGCCGTTGGCATGGACCACCCTGCCATCGAGCCCGTGCACCTGTTACAGGCGCTGCTCGAACAGCAGGGCGGCTCCATCAAACCGCTGCTGATGCAGGTAGGCTTCGACATCAATGGCCTGCGCCAGGGGCTGGTGAAAGAGCTCGACCAACTGCCAAAAATACAGAACCCTACCGGCGACGTGAACATGTCGCAGGACTTGGCACGCCTGCTTAACCAGGCAGACCGCCTGGCACAGCAGAAGGGCGACCAGTTCATTTCCAGCGAGCTGGTGCTGTTGGCCGCCATGGACGAAAACAGCAAGCTCGGCAAGCTGCTGCTGAGCCAGGGCGTGAGCAAGAAAGCGCTGGAAAATGCCATCAACAACCTGCGTGGCGGCGCGGCAGTGAATGACGCCAACGCCGAGGAATCGCGCCAGGCGCTGGACAAATACACCGTCGACCTGACCAAGCGTGCCGAAGAGGGCAAGCTGGACCCGGTCATTGGCCGTGACGATGAAATCCGCCGTACCGTGCAGGTGCTGCAACGCCGTACCAAGAACAACCCAGTGCTTATTGGTGAGCCTGGCGTGGGTAAAACCGCCATCGCCGAAGGCCTGGCCCAGCGCATCATCAATGGTGAAGTGCCTGACGGCCTCAAAGGCAAGCGCCTGCTGGCGCTGGACATGGGCGCGTTGATTGCCGGTGCCAAGTACCGCGGTGAGTTCGAAGAGCGCTTGAAAAGCCTGCTGAACGAGCTGTCCAAGCAGGAAGGCCAGATCATCCTGTTCATCGACGAACTGCACACCATGGTCGGCGCCGGCAAAGGCGAGGGCGCCATGGACGCCGGCAACATGCTCAAGCCGGCCCTGGCCCGCGGCGAGCTGCATTGCGTAGGTGCCACCACGCTGAACGAGTACCGCCAGTTCATCGAAAAGGACGCCGCCCTGGAGCGCCGTTTCCAGAAGGTGCTGGTCGAGGAGCCGAGCGAGGAAGACACCATCGCCATCCTGCGTGGCCTGAAAGAGCGCTATGAAGTGCACCACAAGGTGGCCATCACCGACGGTGCAATCATCGCTGCGGCCAAGCTCAGCCACCGCTACATCACCGACCGCCAGCTGCCGGACAAGGCCATTGACCTGATCGACGAAGCGGCCAGCCGCATCCGCATGGAGATTGACTCCAAGCCGGAAGTGCTCGACCGCCTTGATCGCCGCCTGATCCAGCTGAAGGTGGAGTCGCAGGCGCTGAAGAAAGAAGAAGACGAAGCGGCGAAAAAACGCCTGGAGAAGCTGACCGAAGAAATCGAGCGGCTGGAGCGTGAGTATTCCGACCTGGAAGAAATCTGGGCTTCGGAGAAAGCTGAAGTGCAGGGCTCGGCGCAGATCCAGCAAAAGATCGAGCAGTCTCGCCAGGAGCTGGAAGCCGCCCGTCGCAAAGGCGACCTGAACCGCATGGCCGAACTGCAGTACGGGGTGATCCCGGACCTGGAGCGCAGCCTGCAGATGGTCGACCAGCACGGCAAGACCGACAACCAGTTGCTGCGCAACAAGGTCACCGAGGAAGAAATTGCCGAAGTGGTGTCGAAGTGGACCGGCATTCCTGTGGCCAAGATGCTCGAAGGCGAGCGTGAGAAGCTGCTGAAAATGGAAGAGCTGCTGCACCAGCGCGTGATTGGCCAGAGCGAGGCGGTAACCGCCGTAGCCAACGCCGTACGCCGCTCGCGTGCCGGGTTGTCTGACCCGAACCGGCCAAGTGGTTCGTTCCTGTTCCTCGGCCCGACTGGTGTGGGCAAGACCGAACTGTGCAAGGCGCTGGCCGAGTTCCTGTTCGACACCGAAGAGGCGATGGTGCGCATCGACATGTCCGAATTCATGGAGAAGCACTCCGTCGCGCGCCTGATCGGTGCACCACCAGGCTATGTAGGGTATGAAGAGGGCGGTTACCTGACCGAGGCCGTGCGGCGCAAGCCTTACTCGGTGGTGCTGCTGGACGAGGTGGAAAAAGCCCACCCGGATGTGTTCAACGTACTGTTGCAGGTGCTGGAAGACGGCCGCCTGACCGACAGCCACGGGCGCACCGTGGACTTCCGCAACACCGTGATCGTGATGACCTCCAACCTGGGCTCGGCGCAGATTCAGGAACTGGTGGGTGACCGCGAGGCACAGCGTGCGGCAGTGATGGATGCGGTGGGGGCACACTTCCGTCCGGAGTTCATCAACCGCATCGACGAAGTGGTGGTGTTCGAGCCTTTGGGCCGCGAGCAGATTGCCGGTATTACCGAAATCCAGCTCGGCCGCCTGCGCAGCCGTTTGCTGGAGCGCGAACTGTCGCTGAGCCTGAGCCCAGAGGCGTTGGACAAGCTGATTGCCGTGGGTTACGACCCGGTGTACGGCGCGCGGCCGCTGAAGCGGGCGATCCAGCGCTGGATCGAGAACCCGCTGGCGCAGCTGATTCTGGCCGGCAAGTTCCTGCCCGGTACGGCGATCACCGCCAAGGTGGAAGGCGACGAAATCGTCTTCGGCTGATTGTGTTGCACCATGAGCCCCGCGTTTGCGGGGCTTTTTTTGCCTGTTGCCAATGCCGGCACAGCCCAGCTATTTCGGGCCTTTGCGCCAACCCGGGGTAACCGCCTGAAATTTTTGAAATTTTTGCTTGCATCAAATTTAGAGTGCCCCTAATATACGCCGCGTTGTCAGGCACTAAGCGAATCACCAGCAACATCGGTGATCGCAAAACAACTTACAAATCAGTAAGTTGAATGAAAAAAAGTGGTTGACAAGCAAAACGAAGAATGTAGAATAGCCGGCCTCAGCAGCGACAACGCGAAAGCGAAGAAGCTAAAGAGTCCGAAGCGAACACAGTCTTCGGAGTTGTACCGAAGTTCAGTTCCGCGATAGCTCAGTCGGTAGAGCAAATGACTGTTAATCATTGGGTCCCTGGTTCGAGTCCAGGTCGCGGAGCCAATCTCGGGGTGTAGCGCAGTCCGGTAGCGCGCCTGCTTTGGGAGCAGGATGTCAGGAGTTCGAATCCCCTCACCCCGACCATTTTCCGGGTCGTTAGCTCAGTTGGTAGAGCAGTTGGCTTTTAACCAATTGGTCGTAGGTTCGAATCCTACACGACCCACCATGTAGAAAAGGGCATCTCCAAAGAGATGCCCTTTTTTTTGAAACACTCGGGGTGTAGCGCAGTCCGGTAGCGCGCCTGCTTTGGGAGCAGGATGTCAGGAGTTCGAATCCCCTCACCCCGACCATTTTTGGGTCGTTAGCTCAGTTGGTAGAGCAGTTGGCTTTTAACCAATTGGTCGTAGGTTCGAATCCTACACGACCCACCATGAACAAAGGGCATCTCGCATGAGATGCCCTTTTTCTTTTGCCTCGAAAAATGCGCCCATCGGTGCAAATCCCACCTGTTTGCCACACCGCCCCTTTGTAGGAGCGGGTTCACCCGCGAATACGGCAGTGCAGCCACCATCGCATTCACAGGTAAACCCGCGCCATGCAGGGCATGGGGCGCCTGTCAGTGCAACTTCAGGCGCGGCTCGGTACCCCGGCCAATCTTGCTGCCCAGCATCATCAACGCCGTGCGGAAGAACCCGTACAGCGCCATCTGGTGCATGCGGTACAGCGACACATAGAACATCCGCGCCAGCCAGCCTTCCAGCTTCACGCTGCCCATCAGGTTACCCATCAGGTTGCCCACCGCCGAGAAGCGCGACAGCGACACCAGCGAGCCATAGTCCTTGTACTCGTAAGTCGGCAGGGCCTTGTTCTCCAGGCGCGCCTTCAGGCTTTGCGCCAGCATCGAAGCCTGCTGGTGCGCCGCCTGTGCGCGCGGCGGCACGTTGCGGTCGCTGCCAGGTTGCGGGCAGGCGGCGCAGTCACCGAAGGCGAAGATGTTGTCGTCGCGGGTGGTTTGCAGGGTGGGGCGCACCACCAACTGGTTAATGCGGTTGGTTTCCAGGCCATCGATGTCCTTGAGGAAACCTGGCGCCCGGATACCGGCTGCCCACACTTTCAGGCTGGCCTGGATCACTTCACCGTCCTTGGTTTTCAGGCCGTCCTCGGTCACTTCACTGACTGCGGCGTTGGTCATCACCTTCACCCCGAGTTTTTCCAGGGTTTTGTGAACCGGTACGCTGATGCGCTCCGGCAGCGCCGGCAGAACGCGCGGGCCCGCCTCGATAAGGGTGATGTGCATGTCCTTGGGCTGGATGCGGTCCAGGCCATAGGCCGCCAGCTCGTGGGCAGCGTGGTGCAGCTCGGCCGCCAGCTCTACACCGGTGGCACCGGCGCCGACAATGGCTACGCTGATTTTCTCGCTGGCCACGTCGCCGGCGTGGGCACGCAGGTAGTGGTTGAGCAGTTGCTGGTGGAAACGCTCGGCCTGCTTGCGGGTATCCAGGAACAGGCAGTGCTGCGCTGCGCCCAGGGTGCCGAAGTCGTTGGTGTTGGAGCCCACGGCGATCACCAGGGTGTCGTAGCCCAGGGTGCGCGCAGGCAGAAGCTCGCGGCCCTCTTCGTCGAGGGTGGCAGCCAGTTGAATCTGCTTGCCTTCACGGTCCAGGCCGCTCATGCGCCCCAGCTGGAAATTGAAGTGGTTCCACTTGGCCTGAGCCACGTAGTTCAGTTCGTCTTCCGAGGAGTTCAGCGAGCCGGCGGCCACTTCGTGCAGCAGTGGCTTCCAGATGTGCGTGAGGTTGGTGTCGACCAGGGTGATTTCGGCCTGCTTGCGCTTGCCCAGGCTTTTACCCAGGCGGGTCGCCAGTTCCAGGCCGCCGGCGCCGCCGCCGACAATCACGATGCGATGAGTCATGGGAATATCTCATAAGGTTTACGGAATTCGTGGCCCTGGGGGCCGGCCGCAAACTGCACGAGGGGAGGGCGAGCGCGAAGCAGCTCATAGCACCAGTCCACTCAGCAGGCGGCTGATGAGACCCAACCCGATGGTCACGGCCAGCACCAGCACAAGGAGCAGCCACGGCCGGAAGGGCCTGCGCTCGACTTGGTGCTGGGGGGCTCGCAGATACTCATCGACACGACGCTGATCTTCCGGGTTCAGGCGACTGGTCATGGTGGGCCTCGTCAGGTAGACGTTTGTGACTGCGCAAACGCTACAGCGTTCGCGCAGGCGCTTGAAACAAATGATAATGCTTTCTATCCCTGGCGCCGAGTGTACGCCATCGCAAACAGTCGCTGCACTGGATCAAAGACTGATGCCTACGTCGAAGACGATGCTGCGGCCCAGGTTGCCGCGCAGGAAATCCGGCGCATCGGGGTGGGCAAACAGTACCCGGGCAAAGGTTGGCCCAACCAGCGACAACGAACGCCACCCCTGGCGCAGGTATTCGGTAGGCGGCGGGAAGTGGGTGTTGAGGTCGAGCACTTCGCGCTTGAGGCTGGAGAACGCGATGATGTCCAGCTCGTTCAGCTCCAGCCCGCGTTCCCGGTAATTGTGCGCCTTCTTGCGCAAGGTGGGCGCCAGGCGCCCCAGCAGTTCGGTGGCACTGATGCGCCGCGGGCGTGCTTCGCGGCGTACCAGCTGCGCCAGGGAAAACGCACTGCGGCGCCGCTGCAGTTCCTCGCGCCATTCATCGTTCAGCCGGCGGCCCTCGTCGAGCACGAAAAACACCTCGAAGGCGGCGTCGCGGAACAGCACGTCTGGTGGCTCCTGCCCCGCCGGGGTGAAGTCCTCGCTGCGGTAGGGAATGTTCAGCCCCTGCAACAGGCGCTGGCACACCCAACGCTCCCGCTCCCACTTACGGGCGTTGGAGAGAAAGGCATTGGCTTGTTCGGCCTGGATGGTAAGCAGGCGCAGGTAGTCTGAGTCATCCATGCAGACAAGCTTAGCCGCTAATCGATGACGGTAAGATGCTGTTTAAGCGTGAGAATCAGCCCAGCATCGGCCACTGCTGCACCAGCCCGACCAGATGCACCACGCCAAAGCCCAGGCAGATCAGCGAACTGACCACGATAAAACGCTGCGAACGCCCGGTGCCTGCCAGTAGTCCTGGCCCCAGCAGACCGCGTAGGAAGTACACCAGGGTGATCAGGCAAATGACTGGCAGCAGCAAGGGCAGCCGCCCGATCGCCCCGGCAGCCGACAGCGCATAGGTCGACCAGGCCAGCAACACGCAGGCGATGGTGGCGGTGATCAGCGCCGGGTAGCAGCGGCCCTTTTCGGCGGCCACCGCCATGCGCTCACCGGCCCCGAACAAACGGTACCAACGCGGCCCCACGGCGATGATGGCCAGGTGAAGTACGCCGATGATGGCGTTGAGTGCCGCTGCCAGTAGCAGGGCGGGGTTGGTTCCTTCCAGCATGACCAATGCTTCCTGCATCAAATGGAAGCGTCAGCCTACCGCAGCCGAAGGAATGGGAGAATGGGTGTAGACTCGGTTTTATCCACATGGCCGCAAAGGGTATTGTTCAGGTGATCAGCGCGCAGGTGTTATCCGGCACCACCCTTACCCTTGGCTGGCTGGGTTATGTGCCGTTGCTGATCTGGGCGGTCAGCCGGGTTCGCTGGGTGGAACTGTTTACCGACCGGCGCCGCCAGCATTTGCTGTTTGGCACGGTGTTCTGCCTGTTTGCGCTGTGGCTGGTGCGGCGCGACTTTGATACCGGGGTGTCGTACCACTTTATTGGCATGACGGCGGTCACCCTGTTGCTGGACTGGCCGCTGGCGGTGCTGGGTGGGTTCATGGCCCAGCTCGGCTTGCTGGCGCTGGGGCGTCAGGACCTGGCGGCGCTGGGGGTGAATGGTTTGTTGCTGGTTGGCTTGCCGGTGCTGATTACCGAGGTGTGCGCGCTATTGGTGGAGCGTGCCCAGCCCCGCAACCTGTTCGTTTACATCTTTTGTTCGGGTTTTTTTCCGGCCGCCCTGACTGTGCTGATTTGCGTCCCCGCAGCGCTAGGGGTGTTGTGGCTGGACGGGCGTTTTGCCCTGCCGGAGTGGCTCAGCGACTTTGTTGGCTACCTGTGGCTGATGATGTTCCCCGAGGCGTTCATCAACGGCATGGTGATCAGTGCGCTGGTGGTGTTTTGCCCCGAGTGGCTGGAAACCTTCAACCGGACGCGGTACCTGCAGGCGCCGTGGAAGGAAGATGAGCGGTGAATGTGTGGTGGCTGTGCCGGCCTCTTCGGGGGTAATGCACAGCACTCAGCGGTTGCACTCACACTGTGGGAGCGGGCTTGCCCGCGAACACGGGCGAAGCCCGTGCCATCCACTGCGGCGCCTGCTTCGCGGGCTTGCCCGCTCCCACAGGTAGCGCGCGGGTTGTGGGCCCGCGTTGTATTTGTGGATCAGCTCAATGCCGCGGCTCCAGGTCCCCCGAATACAGCTCATCTTCGGACTCTTCCGACCCCGCAATCTTGTGCTCCTCAGCCGCCCAGGCGCCCAGGTCGATCAGTTTGCAACGGTCCGAACAAAACGGCCGGAACGCGTTTTTTTCGCTCCATTCCACAGGCGCGCCGCAGGTCGGGCAATCGACGGTCAATGGCTGGCTCATGGCTGGCCTCCTTTCAAAGTCAGGTAAAAGTGGTGCAGGCGGTCAATCTGCTCATGCAGCGCGGCCAGGCCGCCGTCGTTGACCACCACATCATCGGCATGGCGCAAGCGATCCTCACGGGCCAACTGCGCCTGCAAAATGGCCTGCACATGCTCGGCACTGGTGTTGTCCCGCGCCAGGGTTCGGGCTATTTGCAGGTCCTGCGGCGCATCGATCACCAGCACACGTTGGGTCTTGTGGTGCTGGCCCGATTCGATCAGCAGCGGCGACACATAGACTGCATAAGGCGACTGCGCCTTGGCCAGATAGCTGAAAATCTCCTGGCCGATCAGCGGGTGCAGCAGTTGTTCCAGCCATTTGCGTTGGGCCGGGTCGGTGAATATCAGCTGGCGCAGGGCGGCACGATCGAGCTGGCCGTCGCCCTGCAGCACGCCCGGGCCGAAGCGCTCGACGATGCTGGCCAGGGCCGGGCGACCAGGTTCGACAACCCAGCGCGCCGCCTGGTCGGCATCGACCAGGTGCACGCCAAGCTCGACAAAGCGCTCGGCAGCGGCGCTTTTGCCGCTACCAATGCCGCCGGTCAGGCCGAGAATCCAGGGGGTAAAGGCCGCAGTGGTCATCAGTATCCAAGCAGTTGCATGTATGAGGCGTATATTTCATCACCCCAGAGCACGGCAATCCACCCCGCAATTGCCAGATAAGGGCCAAACGGGATTGCCGTGCCCAAGGCATGCCGGCGAAAACGCAGCAGGCACAGGCCAACAAGCGCCCCGACCACCGACGACAACAGCAGCGTCAACGGCAGCACCTGCCAACCCCCCCACGCCCCGATCAGCGCCATCAGCTTGAAATCGCCATAGCCCATGCCTTCCTTGCCGGTGACCAGCCTGAACACCCAGTACACCGTCCACAGGGTGAGATACCCGGCCACTGCGCCCCACAGGGCATCGGCCAGGGCCACATGGATACCAAAGGCATTGACGATCAGCCCTAGCCACATGGTCGGCAGCACCAGCACATTCGGCAGCAGCTGGTGGTCCGCATCGATCAGGCTCAGCGCCAACAGGCACCAGGTCAGCGGCAGAGCCACCAACGCCTCTACCGAAGCGCCGAAGCGCCAGGCCACTACCAGCGACAGCAGCGCGCTGGCCACTTCCACTACCGGGTAACGCAGGCTGATGCGGTTTTTGCAGGACGAGCAGCGCCCGCCCAAGGCCAGGTAGCTGATGACCGGAATGTTCTCCCACGCACGAATCCGGTGCGCGCAGTGTGGGCACCGGGAGGCGGGCAGGCACAGGTCGAAACGCGCGTGCTGCGTGGTCGGCAGCCCCAATACCTCTTGCGCCTCACGCTGCCATTGCCGCTCCAGCATGATCGGCAGGCGATACACCAGCACATTGATAAAACTGCCCACCAGCAGGCCGAGCACCGTGACGAAAGTAAGGAAGTACGCTGGCTGTTCAGCCAGCAAAGCCCATAAAGTCATGTTCAGATCAAACTACCCAACTGGAAGATCGGCAGGTACATCGCCACCACCAGGCCACCCACCAGCAAGCCCAGGATCAGCACGATGGCCGGCTCCAGCAGGCTGGTCAACTGGTCCAGCGCCTGGCTGACCTGCTCCTCGTAATGGCTGGCGGCTTTTTCCAGCATCTGGTCCAGCGTGCCGCTGGATTCACCGATGGCCGTCAACTGCACCAGCAACGGGGGAAACAGCGGTTCACCTGCCATTGCCTGGTTCAGCCCTTGCCCATTGGCCATGCCTTGGCGCAGCCGCAACACCGCCTGCTCGTGCAGGTCGCCACCCGTTACCCGCGCCACCGTACCCAGCGCATCCAGCAACGGCACCCCGGCGCCGTAGGACGTTGCCAGGCTGTGCGCAAACCGCGCCAGCGCGGCCTGCCCCAGCAACTTGCCAAACACGGGCAAGCCCAGCACCCGCCGAGATATCCACAGGCGCGCTGGCGCGTGCTGCCGGTAAAGCTGGCGCACGGCAACACCCAGCATTAAGCCCATCACCAGCAGCAGCGGCGCAAAACGGCTCAGCCCTGTGGACAAGTTGATCACCCATTGGGTAAATGCCGGCAACGCCGCGCCCATGCCCGAGAACATGCTCTCGAATTTAGGAATCACCTCCAGCAACAAGATTGCCGACACCCCCAGCCCGGTCAGCAACAGCAGCAGCGGGTAGATCATCGCCTTGCGCACCTTCTTGTGCAGCACCCGACGCTGTTCCAGCACGCCGGCCAGTTGCTCCAGCTGCCGGTCGAGCGTACCGGACTGCTCGCCCACCCGTACCAGGTTGCAATACAGCGCATCGAACCATGCCGGGTGACGCTGCAACGCATCCGCCAACCCCAGGCCCGAGGCCACATCCTGTTTCAATCTTTCCATCAACGCCGCCTGCGCCGCATCGCAACCACTGCGGCCCATCACCTCGAACGCCTGCAGCAGCGGCACCCCGGCCTTGAGCAACGTCGCCAACTGCCGGCTGAACCCCGCCGGGTCTGCCTTTTCGCGCCGCTTTGGCAAACTGAACGCCAGCCCGCTGGCCGGCCGCAAACTCGCCACCGTGATGCCCTGGCGAATCAGCCCGGCGCGCACATAAGCCGGGCTGCGCCCGGGTGTTTGGCCGCTGACCGGCGCGCCATTGGCGTCGGTGCCGTGCCAGCGGTAGAGAAGTGAAGATGAAGTCATGCAAAGGTCCTTGTTCAGCCCCGGCGACAAGCCTGGAAACAGCTTGCCGCGTCCATGCAAGGGCACGCGTCCGTGATGCTCACTAGAGTAGTTCAGCGAAGATGACGCCCGTGCGGGCAGGGGTGACAAAAGGTGTCTGTTCAGGCCTACTGCGCCGCTGCCGGTTGGGGCGCAACTGACCTCAATGTGTAAGCGAATCAAAAAGGAACTACGTTCATGAAAGGGCAACGCGGTATCACCCTGATCGAACTGATGATCGTCGTCGCGATCATCGGCATTCTGGCGACCATCGCCTTACCGACGTACACCAACCACCAGGCACGCTCCAAGGCCGCGGCCGGGTTGCTGGAGATCAGCGCGCTGAAGACGGCGATGGATCTGCGGCTGAATGATGGGAAGGATGTAGCGGATGTAGCCGCCCTGGGTGGCCAGCCGGCGACGGCGCATTGTGCGATCACGGCGAGCGGCAAGGCCGCAGATGGCAGCGGCAGCATTGTATGCACCCTGGTGGATGCCCCGGCCAACGTGCTGGGCAAGGCCCTGACCCTGACGCGTTCGGCCAGCGGCTGGGCGTGCACGACCGACATCGAGGAAGACCTGGCGCCCAAAGGGTGCAAGGGGGCTTGAGGGCAGGGCAATAAACCAGCGGAAACAGGGGTTTGCGTTACGGGTGTGAGCAGTGGTACGTTGCGCTACACGCCGGTGTAGCTCAGTCGGTAGAGCAGCGCACTCGTAACGCGAAGGTCGCAGGTTCGATTCCTGTCTCCGGCACCAGTTCAGGTTCCAGTTAAGGCTACCAAAATCTCTGGAACCCCCGTAAAACCCGCCTTCTGGCGGGTTTTTTCGTTATGGCGTTCCGTCGGATTCCGATAGCTGCCAGCCGATTTAGGGGTAACGTTTGGGATAAAGTCGATTCGATAAAGGGGTTTACCCTTATGGCTCGTACTACTGCTCCCCTGACCGACACCGTATGCCGCTCGGCCAAACCCACTGACCGCCCCTACAAGCTTTTCGACGGTGACGGGCTTTACCTCCTCGTTTACCCCAATGGCCGCAAAGGCTGGCGCTTCCGATATGTGAAACCGGATGGGCGAGAGGGGCTGACCTCGTTTGGCAACTATCCCGTCATCGGACTTGCAGATGCTCGGCAGAAGCGTCTGGAGACTAAGCGGATGCTGGCTGAAGGCATTGATCCGATTGCGTCCAAGCAGCAGGCCAAGGCCGAGGCGGTTGTCAGAGGCCACACGTTCGAGCGTGTTGCTTTGGACTGGCATAAGGAAATGTCCGTGAAGTGGGCGCCTGGCCATTCCAGGACCGTGCTGAGTCGTTTGAAGACTCACGTATTCCCCCTGCTAGGCGCACGCGCCATCGTTGATCTGGATACCTTCGACCTCATGCAGCCGCTTGAGGCGATCAAGAAGCGCGGCACGATCGATGTGGCCTTAAGGGTACAAAACTACCTTCAGAGCATCATGCGTGAGGCGAAGCGGCTGCGGCTGATCACGGTGAACCCTGCATATGACCTTGAGGGCTTCATCAGCGCGCCACGGGTTACGCACCGGCCTGCACTCCCGCTGTCACGTCTGCCTGAGTTGATGGACCGCATCGAGAACTACAAAGGGCGCACGCTCACTCGGCTGACAGTCATGCTGTCGCTGCATGTGTTCGTACGCTCCAGCGAATTGCGCTTCGCACGTTGGAGTGAGTTCGACCTGAAGCGCGGTATCTGGGAAATACCTGACACGCGGCCCGCGTTGGACGGTGTTCCGTATTCGACCAGAGGAACGAAGATGGCAGGCGACATCCATCTGGTTCCCCTATCACCACAAGCGGTGGCGTTGCTCGAACAGATTCATGCGATCACGGGGTACTTCGATTTGGTATTCACCAGTGACGCTCGCTCGTGGAAGCCTATGTCCGAGAACACGGTCAACAGCGCTTTGCGGAACATGGGCTACGACACCAAGACCGAAATCTGCGGGCATGGATTTCGGTCAATGGCGTGCAGTGCCTTGGTTGAATCCGGGCTTTGGTCCGAGACGGCTATCGAACGGCAGATGAGTCACAGGGAGCGCAACAACGTTCGGGCGGCATATATCCACAAGGCCGAGTTCCTGGAGGAACGGCGAATGATCATGATTTGGTGGAGTCGTTACCTCGAAGCGAACCGGCAGGAGCATATCTCGCCGCATGAGTTCGCGAATCAGACCGGGACAAACGTCTCTAGCCTTAGAGCAAGGCGTGGCGCAGTCGAGTGAGCGCACGGCTTTGAAGTTTCGATGATCCGCTTTCCATGCGGGTCCATCCAAACAGGGCTGCAAAGCCGCCCTGTTTGGATGGACCTTACCTAAAAAGATCAAAAGCACCACATCGGCCACTGGAAACCACGGGATTCCGTACACGCCCAACGTCATGTTCAACTGCAAAATCCAGCGGGCGAGTCGCTTGACCCTCTCGGATTGCGGGCGTAGAAAAGACAGTGCAAAGGCTGTCGTTGACAGCACCCCAGGTGACCTGAGCCTTCAAGGTCACGCCGCTCTCGCGGTGGTTCTCCCCAAGGGCGATTCGCATCCGGCAGCTCGCCCGGTCACTACCCATGTGATGGATGCTCTTACACATATAGCGCTCGTGCGCCAGACACACCGTACCTCGCTGCCCTGCAGCAACCTATCCGCTTGGCCGACTATTGCGCCAACCTGTGCCCGTCTCTTTCTTCTGGAAAGAGACGGGCACTTCTACCACTGCTGCAGCCCTGATCGCACAAGGCTTTGCGGCATTCCCCCTCGTGACAATCGGCGTGACAAACGCCGATGTCACCAGCAACAGCGCTGTAGATGATGGTGCCGCAGACCAAGGAATGGACAGCACCTGACTGACAGTCAGGCATGCCCCGGTCATCGCATTGCTGCGTTCACCCGGCTCAGGGTCTTCAGGTGCTGGTTTCGTCAGCCAGCACTGCCTCTACCCGCCCATCGGCAACGGTGTTAAGGAGGCCAGATCATGAGATGCCCTTGCTCCCGGACGTAAGGAGCCGCCAGTCCCGCGTAGAGGACATTCCCCACAGGTCGCAGGGGCCTTGATCCCTGATAACACTCAGCATTCTTGGCGGGATGACGTGGGGCGAGGATAGGAGAACCGGCGATGAGGTGATTCGACATGGCATTGGTGGGTAGACGCGATGGCCGTAATTTCGGCTACGGCAGGCAACTGAGCTATGCAGGGCCGCAGGCGTTGAAAGACATGTTCGGCGCTGGTCACTACGGTACGGTCAAAGCGCACTGTGATCGCTGGCAGGCATTCGTCAAATGGTGCCGCTCCGAACAGGGGCCCGGATTGAATGATGCACGGCAGATTGATCGGAAGGTGTTGGCCGACTATGCGGATCATCTGCGTGAGGTAGTTAGGCGCGGTGACCTCGCCATCAGCACCGCGCAAAATCGGCTATCCAGTGTTAACAGAACCATGGCGGCGCTTCGCGGTGATCAGTACGTGAAGTTGCCCAGCCCGAGCAAGGCGTTGGGTATGCAGCGCATCAGGGTTCGCCAGTCGGCGCCGCAAGGTCAGAACCGTGAGCAGATTAAGCAGATCGTCAATGTGCTTTGCCACCATCATCAGCTGCGGGCCGCCGCGATCGTTCTGCTTGCGCGAGCCACTGGCATGCGCTTGCGTGAGGCTATCTTGGCTGATCTGCCACGGATGGCCATCTGAATAGTCCATCGTTCTTCGCCGAACGACGGCTGTTATTGGAGCAGCTAGATGGTCAGCTGAAGGCGACTTTTCTAAATAAACATCTGAATCTAGGGGCCTACGAGCGGCTGAAGAAAAGCTTGAATATCTCGACCAAGAGCCTTGTGCATCATTGGTCGAAAGCCGGCGGGCCAGGGCAGATTCCTGGGTACGCCACATACTTGGACAAAGTGGCGAAGCTTAGTAAGTACCTTCGGTATGGTGGGCATGTCGGAATTGGCTTAGGTGGTACATCTTCCTATCTGAAAGTCCAAGAGGCCTGCCGTGCAGGGGAAACCGAAGGCTGCAAAAAAATTCGTTTGTCTGAGGCAGGTGCTTTCGCTGGGGGGCTGGCGGGAGGGATCGTGGGTGGCAAGATTGCTGGGATTACTGCGCTCGCTGTATGTGGGGTGTTCTCTGCTGGTACCGCGGGTTTCGGGGCGCCGGTATGTGGCATTGCGCTGGTCGGGGGAGGGGCTTTTGCTGGGAGCATCGCCGGTGCGGAGGGCGGTGAGCAAATGGGCGAGCTGATCTACGAATCACATTATGACTGAGTTCGAGAGTTGGCCCGTGTGGCTGAAGTGGCTAATGCTGGCGTGTCCGTTCGTGATCGCGTTGGCCGGTTGCGCGGTCAGTGCATTCATCGCGGGTACAAGAAATTTCACTGTTGCAACCTCGGCTATCCAAAGTCATCCCGGCCTGGAGCAAATGAAACTGTTTTTGGGCACGCGGCGCTTTGGCGCTCGGTGGCTGCTGATAACGTTTCTTTGTGGAATACTCATTTGGCCTGGCGTACATATGCGCCGAGGGCATCTGGACATCGAAGAACTAGAAAACTTCCCTGCAAAACTTAAGTTGGCTCTACAGGTATCCACGTGGCTGACGGCCTTTGGCTTCGCTTGGATGTGGGTGACCTATGGATTCATCAAGGCGTGAACGTTGATGCCACGGCGGTCGTAGCTCTCACTGGATCCTTCGCAAGTCCCGATTCGATTCCACTGAAAGCCATAAATAGCTGATTTGTTTATAGATACCCTATGAGGTACGTCTATAAATCCACCAAATTCCAGCCCCGTGAAAACCGGGCCCTGACGCCCAACAACCGTCCGTCTGTCTCCGCACCTATCTGGTAGCCGAATCCGTACCGGCCACCAGATAGGCCGAGTAACTGGCCCCGATACTATCGAACTGCTTTACCACTGCATCACTCATGACGGCGAAATTCTCGCCAGATGGTCACGTGGCAGGGTAGGGGTCGATGATGCAGGGCGCACCACACTCCATTTCGTATGGGGTTGGTTGTCGGGGGGCACAGGGAAGTGGAGAGTCCAGCTACGTTGAAGTCGAAACCACGGCTGCTCTGGCAGATGAGCGATTAATCCCTAACGGATTGCTATAGGCGCAGAAGTCATTGGTTCATAATGGTCGTCATCCTATTCGGCGCGATTCATACATCATTCGTAGACGTTTCCTACAAATTCTACTATTGCCCGACCAACCAATGTGAGGCTAAATCTCTCCGTCACGGTAAATCCCGTGACCGGGCGTAGGAACCCGTTGGTAAACTTGGCGCACGCACTAGGCGCCCCTGCATCACAGCTGGCGCTTTTTTTGCGTCTGCCGTGCTGTGTCATGGCGGCTGTGTGTGGGCAGGCTTCGGCCTGGCCGGGTTTCCAAGTTTCCCGGTATTCCTACCCCGCACACAGCTGTCACCCAATCCCGTAGGAAGGATCGTGGCAGCTCCAACTAAAACTTGGAGCCTCATGCATGCTTATCTCAAGTCCAAGCAGGACCCTCGCATCCGTTCTCCTCCGCCGTTCCGCAACGGCCCTCAGCTACGTCACCCTCAACCAACCCCGCTTCGTCTCCACCCAACCGGAGGCCCGCCATGTCTGACCAAGAACGCCTCTCCACCATCCAAAGCTACGCCTGGACCCTCGAACTGCTAGGCGAGGCCCTGGTCCAGCACGATGAAATGCTCGAGTGCGAACACAACCCGCGTCTGAGTTTTCGCAACACGGCCGGTATCCATCAAGCGATCCGGATCATCAGCCGGTTGGCCAGTGAGCAGTGTGGGAAGGTAATGGAACGAAGCGAGCAGGATCTGCAGCGTTAGGCCAGATCGTTGCTCGAGGGGGGGGCCAGATTGGGGCTGCTGCGCAGCCCCCGTTGACTCGAGTTCAACCTATGGTGATGGCCGCATTCAACATCAACACCACCATCAGCCCGACCACCGCCACAATAGACTGCACCACCGAAATGGTCTTGGTGGCTTCGCCCATGGTCATGCCAAAGGATTCTTTCACCATCCAGAAGCCTGCATGGTTCGCATAGTTGAAGAACAGCGAACCGCAGCCGATGGACAAGGCCAGCAAAGGCAGGTTGAGGCTGGGGTCTGCACCTGCCAGCGGTGCCAGCAAGCCTGCAGCACCCACGATACCGACCGTGGCGGAACCGGTAGACACCGAGAGCAACATCGCGATCAGCCACCCCAGAATCAGGGGAGGGAAGGCAGATTGCTGGGTCAGGTGCACAATGGCATCGCCAACCTTGGCGCTGGTCAGCATCTCCTGGAAGGCACCGCCACCGGCAATGATCATGATGATCGAGGCGATCGGCTTGAGGCTTTTGCCCAGTGCATCGCGCAGCTGTTCGGCGTCGCCGCCGCGCGCAAGCACCAGGCTGGCGCCGGCGAACAGCACGCCCAGCAGCATGGCGATCAGCGGGTTGCCCAGGAAGCTGGCCATCTCCAGCAGCGCATTGCCTTTGGGCAGCAGCATCTCGGCGACGGCATGCACCAGCATCAGGATGGCCGGCAGCAATGCGGCCAGCATGCCGACCATTACCCCGGGGCGGGGTTGGCCGTCGGCTTTTTCAGCCAGTGTGAACTGGTCCAGCAATGCCTGATCGGGCCGCGTGGTCATGCGCGGTGAAATGAACATGCCGTACAGCGGGCCGCCCAGGATCATTGCCGGAATGGCGGCAAGGAAGCCATAGAGCATGGTGGGCCCAACCGAGGTCTTGAGCACGGCGATGGCGGTCAGGGGGCCTGGGTGCGGCGGTACCATGCCGTGCATGGCGGCAAGCGCCGAAATGACCGGCACACCTACATACACATACGCCGAGCCTTTGAAGCGCGCCTTGCTTTCCAGTTTGCGCGCCACGCTGAATATCAGCGGCAGCATGATCACCAGGCCGACTTCGAAAAACATGGGGATGCCAATGACGAAGGCAACCAGCATCATGGCCCAAGGGATCATGCGGTCGGAGGTGCGCTTGAGGATGACATCCGCGACCTGCTCCGTGACGCCTGCGTCAGCCAGGATCTTGCCAAGCATCGCACCCAGCGCAATCACCACCCCCACTGCGCCCAGTGTCTTGCCGGCGCCGGTGAGCAGGTGGGAGACGATGCTGCCTGGCGCCATATGCGTCGCGAAGCCCACGCCAATGGACACCACCAGCAAGGCCAGCAGCGGGTGCATTTTCAGGCGCGAAACGATGAGCGCCACCAGCACCAGAACACTGGTCAATGCTGTCAGTAATAGCTGTATATCTAAGGGAGTCATTCAAGGAATCTCGGTTGGGCTGGCGCTCGGCTGCACTCAGGGTTTGAAGGCGTGACGGGCGTTTCCACGGGGCATGCCAGGTGGCTGCCGTTGCGGCTGCTGCTGCGGTTTCGAGGAAGGGAACGCGGCTTTGCGCTAGCTGCCGCTCACAGGCGGCCGCCTGGCAACGGAAGATGGGCAGCAGGGAGGCGTGGCGCTGAGGCCGGTGGGCGGCGGTGTGGCGACGGGGCGCTTGGGCAGCATGGTCATCGGTTGATTCACCTTGTTGTATGGTCATATATATGAATCTGGCCAAAGTATTTGCGCTCCCGTGGAATACTGTCAAGTGAAGGTAGTCGCATCATCTTGGGTGGCCATTTAGCCCCGGCAGGCAATACTTCTCTCTATACGCAGGCGTGTTCCTGGTGGCGCGCGCCGCTGGGAGGTGTCTGGTGAACAAATTAACGATTGTGGGTGCCGGCCTGGTCGGCGAGGCGGCGGCGCAGATCATCGCCCGGGATGAGTTGTGCCGTGAGCTGGTGTTGATGGACGTGCAGGGTGAACTGGCGCAGGGCAAGGCGCTGGACGTTTGGCAGGCGGCTGTGGATTCAGGGTCCGATACCCATGTTCACGGCGGGGCCAAAGCCGAGATGCTGGAGGGGTCCGAGCTGGTGGTGATCACGGCGGGCGTGCCGCGCAAGCCCGGCCAGTCGCGCCAGGATGTATTGAGTACCAACCTGCCAATCCTCGACAGCATCATGGCGGATATCAAGCACCACGCGCCGACAGCGACGGTGCTGGTGGTGTCCAACCCGGTCGATGTGCTCACCTACCGCGCCTGGAGCGTGAGCGGTCAGGGGCGCGACAAGGTGTTCGGGCAGGCGGGGGTGCTGGATACCGCGCGCATGAAGTGCTTCATCGCCGAGCAAACCGGGTTTTCTGCACGGGATATCACGGCGTTGGTGCTGGGCGGGCATGGCGACAGCATGGTGCCGCTGATGCGCTACTGCCAGATTGGCTCGGTGCCATTGTCGCACTTCCTGTCCAGCGAGCAGATCGAACAGATTGTCGAGCGCACCCGTAAGGGCGGCGGCGAGATTCTGGGGTTGAAGAAGACGGGGAGCGCCTGCGATGCACCGGGCGTGGCCATTGCGCAGATGGTCGATGCGATCGCCAATGGGCGGAACCGTATTTTGCCGGCGGTGGCGATTCTTGAGGGCGAGTATGGGCGAACGGATATCGCCATGGGTGTGCCCTGTGTACTGGCAGAGAAGGGGCTTGCGCGGATTATCGAGTTGCCGCTGGATGCGCAGGAACAGGCGATGTTCGACCACTCTGCCGACCAGGTGGCGCGGGATATTGCAGAGATGAAGGCGTTGTAGAGCTTGAAGCGTCATGCATCGGGTGTGGCGGCTCGGGCAGTGGGGGAACACTTTGCCTCCGTACCTGTCACACCCGTTCATTGGGGTTCAGACCCACCATTACCAAGGAGAGGTAGGCATGGGCGGTGCAACATCGGGACGTACCACCTTGACCAACTTCACGTTCACCAAGTTTCTCGACCGCGCGAGTTGTAAGCTGCTGGAAGCCAGATGCTCGGGCCAGCATCTCAAGGAAGTATCGGAATGAATGAAGTTGAGCCTGGGCTAATTGCGATTCTGATTCTTGCCCCCATGATGCTGGCGATGGTCGTACAGTGTTTCATCGCACACAAATACACTGAGTACTACGAGTCGTTGCTAACGCGCTGTAGCTTCGTGACCGGCAATAAAATCACGTTTCAACATGCAGGCCTTCTGGGCAAGGTTATGCGTACGGGTTTGATCTCCATGGTGCTGGCTATACCGAGCCTCTTCGTGCGCAGGGGGTTGATTGACTTCGATGAAGTCAAACGTTTCCCCTCAAGCATGAGACGACTGCTGGTGAGTCTGTTGGTCATTCACATCCTGCTGGCAACCGCGCTGATTATTTTCACTTACGCGTAGCCTGGCCGCTCCTGCATGGGGCGCGGTCAGGCCTGTCGGTTCTGCACGAGCCGTGCAGCCCTCAGCGCTGATAAGCCTTGCCAAAATGCCGTTCCAGGCGCGCCTGCAGCAGCTCCAGCAGTATCGACAGCACCCAGTAGATCACGGCTGCGGTGGTCAGCATTTCCAGGTAGCGATAGCTCGAACGCCCATACGACTGCGCCAGAAACATCACCTCCCAAACCCCCATCACGGAAATCAGCGACGAGTCCTTGAGCATCGAGATGAACTGGTTGGCGGTGGGCGGAATGATCACCCGCATGGCCTGGGGCAGGATGATGTGGCAGAAGATCTGCGGCGTGCGCATGCCCAGCGCCAATGCTGCTTCACGCTGCCCACGGGCCACGCCGAGGATGCCGGCGCGGAAGATCTCGCTCAGGTAGGCCCCGTAGTTCAGCGACAAGGCAATGATGCCGGCGCTGATGGCGCCGGGTACCAGGCCCACCTGCGGCAGCCCCAGGTAGATCAGCAGAATCTGGATCAGCAGCGGCGTGCCACGGAAGAACGAGGTGTAGAAGCTGGCCACACCCACCAGCACCGCGCTGTTGGATAACCGTGCCAGCGCGGCGGCAAAGCCGAGCAGCACGGATACCACCATCGAGCACAGGCACAGGAACAGGGTCAGTGCGGCGCCTTGCAGAAAACCATTGGGCCCCAGCTTGAAACCGGCCAGGTTGGGAAACTTCTCCAGAATGATGGCGAACTTCAGGTCAAAGCTGAGGAAGAAGGCGACAAACAGCCCGAACAGCGCCAGCCAGGTCAGCAGTAACCGGGTGCGAAAGCCGAACAGGCCGGCGCCCGCAGGCTTTGCCACGGGCTTGGGGGAGGGAGGGAAGGTGCTCATTTGCTGATGTCGGCGCCAATCCATTTCTGCGACAGCTTGGCCAGGGTGCCATCAGCCTTCAGCTCGGCGAACACCTGGCGTACCTTGGCATCCCACTCAGGGTCGCCTTTTTCGATGGCTACCGCGTTGGGCTCTTCATACAGCGGCGCACCGGCCAGCTTGAAGCGCTTGTCTTGCTGCAGGCGCGGCTGCGCGGTCACCAGGTTGGTAATGATGGCGTCCAGGCGCACGCCAGTGCCCAGGCCCAGGTCCTGGAAGGCGACGTTTTCAGTGTCGTAGGGCGCAGCCTGCACGAAGTCGAACGGGTAATCGATCTTCTGGTCTTCCTTGCCTTCAATGACCAGGTTCTTGTTCAGGTAGCTTTCGTAGCTCGATGCACTGATCGAACCTACCTTGCGGCCTTCCAGGTCTTTGGCGCCATGGATGCGCTCATCCGAGGCATTGACCACGATCACGGCGGGCGATGCGTAGTACTCCACGGGGAAGTCGAACACCTCGGCGCGCGCCTTGCTCGGGGTCATCGAGCAAATGCAGATGTCGTAGCGCCCGCTCCAGCGGCCAGCGGCAATCACGTCCCAGGACGGTGTTTCCAGGCGCAGTTTGACGCCGAGTTTGTCGGCCACTGCCTTGGCCACGTCCACATCGTAACCGTCGAGCTGGTTGTGGTCATTGAGGAAGGAAAACGGCGGGTAGCTTTCCATCAGCACGTTGACCATTTCCTTGCGCGATTCAACCCGCTCCAACGTGGCGCCAGCAAAGGCTTGGGTGGCAGTTGCGAGCAGTACAAGGCCCGCACCCAGCAGAGAAGAAAATCGCATGTACATACCTGATATGTTGGGCAAATGGGTGATAGGGTATTTAATAGTTATAACCCTAATCCCCATAATGAATTTTATTCATAAGAACCTTCAGAGAAGTTATATGGCAGAGCGAACGATGGTAATTCTGGACGGTGGCATGGGCCGAGAGCTGCAGCGCAGCGGTGCACCGTTTCGCCAGCCCGAGTGGTCGGCGCTGGCGCTGAGCGAGGCGCCGGAGGCGGTCGTGGGCGTGCATGCAGCCTTCATCGATGCGGGTGCGCAGGTCATCACCAGCAACAGCTATGCAGTAGTGCCGTTCCACATCGGTGAAGAACGCTTTGCCGCCGAAGGGCGACAGCTGGCCCATATCGCAGGCCAGCTTGCGCGGTACGCGGCAGATAGCGGCGCGCACCCGGTCAGGGTGGCAGGTTCGCTGCCGCCGCTGTTCGGGTCCTACCGGCCCGACCTGTTCCAGCCCGAGCGTGTGGCAGAGGTGCTGACCCCGTTGCTCCAGGGCCTGGCCCCGCATGTTGACCTGTGGCTAGCCGAAACCCAGAGTTCCGTGGCCGAAGTGCGGGCCATTCATAGCCATTTGCCGGCAGACGGCAGGCCGTTCTGGGTGTCCTTCACCCTGCAGGACGAGGACGTCGACGACGTTCCGCGCCTGCGTTCCGGTGAACCGGTGGCCGACGCCATCGAAGCCGCAGTCAGCCTGGGGGTGGCTGCGGTGTTGTTCAACTGCAGCCAGCCGGAAGTGATCGGCGCCGCCATTGATGTCGCGCGCTCCGTCATCGAGCGGCACAACGCCGAGATTGCCATTGGTGCCTATGCCAACGCCTTCCCGCCGCAGCCTAAAGAAGCCACTGCCAACGATGGCCTGGACGAACTGCGCGAAGACCTCGATCCGCCGGGTTACCTGGCATGGGCCAAGGACTGGCGTGCGCGCGGTGCCAGCATGGTCGGCGGTTGCTGTGGCATCGGCCCGGAGCATATCGCCGAGCTGAAGCGCAACCTGGCCTAAGCGCCCACGTGGCCGGGCGGCTTTTGCAGCGCCCGGCCCGCAGCCATTAAAAAAAACGCCAGTCAGACCCGGATTCCATCGTTTTTCAGGCCCCCGCCATCTCCCTATAGTCCGCTCAAGGCCGATGCTGCATCGGTGTACACAACTCAGCTGGGCGGGAAGCGGATATGAACAACAACGAAAAAATCGAGGGCAATGCTGCGGCCGGTGTGGGGACGCGGGTCGTGTGGAGCGGGGAGCAGGTACAGCACCCGTACAACGCCACGCAGACCCCGATCGTGGTCAGCGCCGCTTATGGCTATAACGATATCGATGCCTGGTACGACGTGGCGCAGGGCAAGCAGCCGGGCTTCATCTACAGCCGCATGAGCAACCCCACGGTCGCCACGCTGGAAGCAAAACTGGCCGAACTGGAGCAAGCCGAGTCGGCAGTCGCGTTCAGCAGCGGCATGGCGGCCATCAGTGCCGTGCTGCACACCTTCCTGTCTAACGGCAAGCGCGTGGTGTCGACCCGCGACAGCTATGGCGGCACCAACAAGATCTTCGAAGAGTTCCTGCCGCGCATGGGCGTGCAAGTGTGCCTGTGCGATACCTTGGACACTGAAGCGCTGGAGCGCGAGATTGCCGCCGGTTGCGACCTGCTTTACCTGGAAACCCCCACCAACCCGACGCTGAAGGTGCTGGACATTCGTCGGCTGAGCGCCGCTGCGCACAAGGTGGGGGCGCTGGTGGTGGCCGACAACACCTTTGCCACGCCACTGAACCAGAACCCGCTGGCGCTGGGCGTGGATGTGGTGGTGCACAGCGCAACCAAGTTTCTGTCCGGGCATGGTGACGTGCTGGGTGGGGTGGTGTGTGGCGCGGAGGCGTTGATGGCCCAGGTGCGGCATTACCGGGAAATCAACGGTGCGGCGCTGGACCCGTTCTCGGCCTACCTGATCATCCGCGGTATCAAGACCCTGGCAGTGCGCCTGCGCCAGCAGCAAGCCAGTGCCATGGCGTTGGCCCTTTACCTGAGCACTGAGCCGTTGGTTGAAGCGGTGAGCTACCCAGGTTTGCCGGCGCATGCCGGGCATGCCATTGCCAAGGCGCAAATGCGCGGGTTTGGCGCCATTGTCAGCTTCGTGCTGAAAGGCGGCATGCCGACCGTGGCCCGTTTGCTGCCGCGGCTGAAGTATGCCCACCGGGCCGGCAACCTTGGCGCGGTAGAGACCATCTATGGCCCGGCGCGCACCACCAGCCATGTCGAGAACACTTTGGAAGAACGCCTGGCGCTGGGCATTTCCGAAGGGCTGGTGCGCATTTCAGTGGGCATCGAGGAAACCGATGACCTGCTGGCGGACCTGGCACAGGCCTGTGCATCGGTGCGTGAGGAACTGGCCGTCGCAAAGGAATTGCACGCTGACGCAGACACCTGCCAGCGCCCGGTGCAGGCCTGAGGCTGGCGCGTAGCACTCACCCGTGCGGTGGGTGCCACTTCATGAAGTCGAACAAAAACAATATGCAAGGCAACTCGATTCGCTCTGCCAAGACGAGGTCGTTGCTACGTCCTTGCCCGCCAACTTTCATGAGTAACCCACAATGTCCGTGCAGACAACCACAACTAGAAATGCCTCGGCGCATACCTTCAAGCAGGATATGCAAACCCGCCACATCGTCATGCTGGCGCTGGGCGGAGTGATAGGCACCGGCCTGTTTCTCACGTCGGGCTACACCGTTAACCAGGCCGGCCCGTTGGGCGCGGTCATCGCCTACATACTTGGCGCAATCATGGTGTACCTGGTCATGATGTGCCTGGGCGAGCTGGCGGTACACATGCCGGAAGTCGGCTCGTTCAGCAGTTACGCCACGCGTTACCTCGGCCCGGGCACCGGTTACATGGTGGCCTGGATGTACTGGCTGACCTGGACGGTGGCCATCGGCTCCGAATTCACCGCCGCGGGCATCCTGATGGTGCGCTGGTTCCCCGACACGCCGGTATGGATGTGGAGTGCGCTGTTCGGCGCCGCGGTGTTCATCAGCAATATCATTTCGGTGCGATCGTTCGCCGAAACCGAATTCTGGTTGTCACTGGTCAAGGTGTTGGCCGTCATCGCCTTTCTGGTGGTGGGCGGCGGGGCCATTCTGGGTGGCTTCGAGATCCAGCAGGCGCACAGTGCAGGGCTGGGCAATTTCACCCGTGAAGGGTTGTTCCCCACCGGTTTCTGGTCAATTGCCATGACCCTGCTGGCAGTGGCCTTCGCGTTCTCGGGTACCGAGCTGATCGGCATTGCTGCCGGCGAAACCAAAGACCCGGAAAAGAACGTCCCCAAGGCCATTCGCACCACGGTCCTGCGCCTGGCGCTGTTCTTCATCGGCACCATCTTTGTACTGGCCACCTTGCTGCCGCGTGAACAGGCCGGGGTTATTGAAAGCCCGTTCGTGATGGTCTTTGCGATGATTGGTATCCCGTATGCGGCCGATATCATGAACTTCGTCATCATCACCGCGCTGCTGTCTGCCGCCAACTCCGGCCTCTACGCCGCTTCGCGCATGCTCTGGACCCTTAGCGACCAAGGCAACATGCCCCGCCGTTACGCCACGCTGTCGCGCCGCGGCACACCCTTCAATGCAATCGTGCTGAGCATGGCTGGCGGCATGGCTTCGCTGTTGAGCAGTGTGTTTGCCCCCGACACCATCTACCTGGCGCTGGTGTCGATTTCAGGGTTGGCCGTGGTGGTGGTGTGGATCAGCATCGCGGCCAGCCAGATCGCATTCCGCCGTCATTACATCGCCAGCGGCGGCAAGCTCGAGGACCTCAAGTTCCGGGTGCGTGGCTACCCGTTCGTACCACTGGGGGCCATTTTCTGCTGCGTACTGGCCTGCGTCGGCATTGCCTTCGACCCTGCTCAGCGGGTTGCCCTGTACTTCGGCTTGCCTTTCATTGCCTGGTGCTACTTGGCCTATTGGCTGACGTGCAAGTACCGCAGCCGCCGTACGGCCCCGCTGGAAATCGTCGCCCCAGGTTCCGAGGCCGCCTGAGCAGGTGATACTAGGCCACCGGAACCTAGCCACGAGAAGCCGCCGATGACTCAGAAAACCCTGCCCCCCCTGAACTGGCTGAGAGCCTTCGAAGTGTCGGCGCGTTACTTGAACTTCACCCATGCGGCAGAAGAGCTGCACCTTACCCAAGGGGCTGTGAGCCAACAGATTCGTCACCTGGAAAGCCAATTGGGTGTGGCGCTGTTCAAGCGCCTGCCGCGCGGGCTGGGGCTGACCGAAGAAGGGCAGTCCTACCTGCCGGTGGTGCAGGACGCCATCAGCCGCCTTGCGGTCGGCACCAATGAAATCTTCGGGCAACGCCAACGTCGGCCCCTGAAAGTTCGGGGCAGCCTGTCGTTCCTGCACTTCTGGCTGGCCCCGCGGCTGGCCGACTTTCGGCGTTCGCACCCGCAGGTGGACATCCGCTACATCAGCAACCTGTGGGTCAAGGAGCTGGATGCCGAAGATGATCTGGAAATCCGCTGGGGCAGCGGGCAGTGGGCCGGGGTAGAGGCGCAGCGCCTGACCCGCGACATGCTGGTGCCGGTGTGCGCACCCGCGCTGCTGGCCGGTTGCCCGCTGCGCGACCCGCGCGACCTGGCCCGTGTGCCGTTGCTGCATGTGCTGGGTTACGAGGAGGGGTGGGGCTACTGGCTGGAGCGGGTCGGCGCCGATCAGGTCGATTCTTCCAGCGGCCTGCAGTTCGACACGCTGGTGTCGACCCTGCGCATGGCGGAGCTGGGGCTGGGCGTGGCGCTGGCACGCTCGTCGCTGGTAGAGGACCTGCTGCAGGAGGGGCGGTTGGTCGCTCCCTTTGCCCAGCGTATCGAGGCAAGCGAGTCGTTTTTCCTGGTACGCGGCCTGGGTGAAGCGTTGTCCCCCGATGCCCAGGCGTTCAGCCATTGGCTGGTGGCCATGGCGCATCGTTAATTTACGTAGCTATCTGGAGCACCGATGCAGTACACATCCACGCGCGGCAACGAGACACGGGTCGATTTCCGCACGGCATTGCTTTCTGGCCTGGCCGACGATGGCGGGCTTTATGTACCCACCTCGGTGCCGGTGTTCAGCCCACAGGAAATTGCCAGCTGGTCGTGGTTGCCCTTCGACGAACTGGCCTGGCGGGTAATGGCACCGTTTGTCGGCGATACCCTCGACGAGCCTACGCTCAGGGCGCTGGTCAGCGACAGCTATCGCGGGTTCCGCCACCGCGGCATTGCGCCGTTGCAGCAGCTTGGCCATAACGAATGGATCCTGCAGCTTTTCCATGGGCCTACCCGGTCCTCCAAGGACTTTGCCGCGCAGTTGCAGGCGCGTTTTGTCCGGCACTTTCTGGGGGCGGAGTGCGAGCGGGTCATGCTGGTCGGTGCCAGCAACGGCGATACCGCAGTAGCGGCTATCGAAGCGTTGCGGCATTGCCCGGCAGCAGGCTTGCTGGCGCTATACCCCAGCGCAGGCACGCCCGCCGACCGCGCGGCAGTGATGCGCAGTGCCGCGTCCGACAGCGTGAGCTGCGTGGCCGTGGATGGCAGCTTTGACGATTGCCAGTCGCTGGTGTCGGCGCTGCTGCGTGACTGGCCATGCCCCGGGCTGATTCCGGTCAGCTTCAACTCCACCAACTGGGTCGGTGTGCTGGCGCAGATCGTGTTCTATTTCCATGCGGCGCTGCAGCTCGGTGGCGGGATACGCCCGGTCGGGTTCAGCATCCCCACGGCCAGTTTTGCCGAGATCTACGCGGGGTTCATTGCCCAGAAAATGGGCCTGCCGATCAACCAGATCATCGTCTCCACCAACCGCAACGATGCCCTGCACCGGTTCATCCACTGCAACCGCTACAGCCGTGGCTCAACCAGCCAGACCTTGTCACCGGTCATGGACTTTTCGCTGTTCTCCAACCTGGAGCGCTTCGTCTGGGAACTGTATGACCGCGATGGCGTGGCAACCCGGGCACTGATGGAGCACTTCGAGGCGTGTGGCGAGCTGAGCATCGGCAACCGCCAGTGGTTGCATGCGCGCATGCTGTTCGACTCCTATGCCGTGGACGACGTGCTGATTCGCGAAGAAATTGTCACGCTGTTCCACGAAACGGGCAGCGCAGTAGACCCTCATGCCGCGACAGGGGTATTCGCCGGGCGCCTGCACCGGCGCAACATCGGTGCGCCCATCGTCACGCTGGGGCAATTTGCCCCCGAAAAGTCTGCCGGGCTGCTGGCGGAGCTGGGGGCCTGGCACGGAGAGGTGCCCGCCGGTGCGGTCGCCACAGCGGGCGATGGGCCGCTGTTGGCACCTGACGACCTGGCCGGTGTTCATGCCTTGTTGGCCCGGTTGCAGGCTGGGCGATGAAGCGCATCCTCGACCCCCTGGACGAGCGCATTCTCGCCGAGCTCACCGCCAATGCGCGTATTGCCCACGCCGAGTTGGGGTTGAAGGTGAACCTGTCGCGCAATGCGGTACGCCAGCGCATCGAGCGCCTGGAGCGCGACGGCGCCATTCAGGGTTATACCCTGCGCATCGGTGAGGGCAGACGGCCGGCGTCGTTGATCAACGCGGTGATCTTCGTCTACCGCTATGACCGCATGCGCGGTGAGGCGGTACTCGATGCGCTGCGGCAGATCCCCGAGGTGATCCAGTGTGAAGTGCTCAGCGGCGAGTTCGACCTGATGTTGCGCGTCGAGGCCTCCAGCCCGGAGCGGGTGCACCATGTGTGGAAGGAAATCGCTGCCATGCCCGGGGTGGAGAACACGGTGACTTCGTTCGTCCTGGCCGCGGTGGTCTGAACCGCGTCTTTGCATTGGCTAGCACAACGCCGCCTGGGTTCGCGCCCAGGCGGCGTTGTGCGTTTTGCCCTGGCGCAGGTGCGCGCTTTGCACTGGCCAGATTGGCCAATAAATACAGCGGATTGCCATATTCAACTGGCAGTGCACGGCTCTTACGCTAGTCCTCATCGACCCACTGCCTGGACAGGACAGCAAACCATGACCGAATACAAAATTGCACTCGTTGGCTTTGGTGGCGTTAACCGCGCGCTTGCCCAACTGATCGCCGAACGCAATGCACGTTGGCAGCACGAGTTGGGCTTTGGCCTGAAAATCGTTGGTGTCACCGACTTGTTCCTGGGGTCGGTGATCGACCGCGACGGCCTGGATGCCGCCATGCTGGCCGCGCTGCCGGCCCAGAAGGGCGCGCTGGCGCAAATCCCTCAAGGTTCGGCCGAGGCGTTCAATGAGGCGGTGATCAAGCAATCAGGCGCCGACATCATCGCCGAGGCCACATTCACCAACCCCAAGGACGGTGAGCCGGCGGCAACCTTCTGCCGCTGGGCGCTGGAGGCGGGCAAGCACGTGGTCACCACCAACAAGGGGCCGATTGCCTTGCATGCCCAGGCGCTCAAGGCCTTGGCCAAGGCCAACAATGTGTCGTTCGAATACGAAGGCGCCGTCATGAGCGGCACACCGGTGCTGCGCATGGCGCGCCAGACCCTGGCGGGCGCGGGCCTGGTAGGTTTCGAGGGCATTCTCAACGGTACCTCGAACTATGTGCTCACGCGCATGGAGGAAGGGCTTGGCTTCGACGAGGCGGTGGCCCAGGCACAAGCGCTTGGCTTTGCCGAGGCTGACCCGACCGCCGATGTGGAAGGCCATGACGTACGCCTGAAGGTGGTGATCCTCGCCAATGAGTTGCTCGGCGCCTGTCTGCAGGTGGGTGATGTGGCCTGCAGCGGTATCAGTGCCATCGACAGCGCGGCTATCGAGCGGGCACGGGCGGCGGGCGAGCGCTGGAAGCTGATCGGCAGCGCCCGCCGTGAAGCCGATGGCTCGGTGCGTGCCAGCGTCGAAGCGAAGCTGCTGCCTGGCCATCACCCCTTGGCGGGTATTTCGGGCGCCACCAATGCGCTGGCGTTCGACACGGAGTTGCTGGGGGCTGTAACCGTGTCCGGCCCGGGGGCGGGGCGCATCGAAACGGCTTTTGCCCTGCTGTCGGACATTGTCGCCATTCACGCGGCCGGCCATTCGGCCTGAGGAGCAACGTTCATGAGCCTGACTTCCGTTTCCCGGGTGCTTGTTCAGCAACCCGCCTTGATCGATGTGTACAACCCCTTCGATGGCAGCCTGGTTGGCAGCGTCGACAACCTCGGCGCAGAAGCGGTGCCTGCCTTGCTCGCCCGTGCCCGTCAGGGTGTGCATGAAAGTGCGGCGCTGCCCAGGCACCGCCGGGCAGCTATTCTGGAACGCGCCGCTCAGCTCATTGAACGGGATGCGGCAGACTTTGCCGGCCTGATCGTCGATGAAGCGGGCAAGACCCTGCGCCAGGCTGAGAAAGAGGTCAAACGCTGCATCAACACGCTCAAGCTGTCTGCCGAAGAGGCACGGCGCAACGCCGGTGAGGTGGTGCCGTTCGATGCCTATGAAGGCTCCGAATCGCGTCAGGGCTGGTTCACCCGCGAGCCGTTGGGGTTGATCCTGGCCATTACCCCGTACAACGACCCGCTCAACCTGGTGGCGCACAAGCTGGGGCCAGCACTTGCAGGGGGCAATGCGGTCATTCTGAAACCCTCGGAGTTGGCCCCTCTTTCTGCCCTGAAACTGGTGCAGTACCTGGTGGAGGCAGGGTTGCCGGAGGCCGTCGTCACCGTAGCCACAGGGGGCGCCGAACTGGGCAAGGCGCTGGTGGCTGTGCGTGAGGTGCGCATGGTTTCCTTTACGGGCGGTTTCGCGACGGGCGAAAAGATTGCGCACGGGGCTGGTTTGAAAAAGCTTGCCATGGACCTTGGCGGCAATGCCCCGGTGCTGGTGCTCAAGGACTGCGACCTGGAAGCCACTGTCGAGTCGTGTGTGTCGGGCGCGTTCTGGGCGGCCGGGCAGAACTGCATCGGCACCCAGCGCATTCTCGTAGATGCCTCGATCTATGAGGCGTTCCGCGAACGCTTCGTGGCATTGACCCAGGCGATGGTCTGGGGCGATCCGGGCCGGCGCGAAACCGATATGGGGCCGATGATCACCGAAGCGGCTGCCCGGCAGATCGAAGAACGCGTCAACCAGGCGCTTGAGGGCGGTGCCCGCCTGCTCTGTGGCCACCAGCGTCAGGGGGCGGTCTATGCGCCGACAGTGCTCGAAAGCGTGGACCCCGTCAGCCGGCTGTGGCTTGAGGAGGTTTTTGCGCCGGTGGTGATGCTGGCGCCCTTCGAGACTGTCGAGCAGGCGATAGCGCTGGCCAATGCCCCGGAGTACAGCTTGCATGCCGGTGTGTTCACCCGCGACCTGTCGCTGGCGTTGAGCCTGGCCCGGCGTATCGAGGCCGGCGGTGTAATGATCAACGACTCTTCCGACTACCGCTTCGATGCCATGCCATTTGGTGGCGCCAAGTATGGGAGTCTTGGGCGTGAGGGGGTGCGGTTTGCCTACGAGGACATGACCCAACCCAAAGTCGTCTGCTTCAACCAGATGGGTTGAGGGGGAGGGTACCTCGATGATCACTCGCTACGGATCAAGCGCGCGGATGTCACTGGCGGTCAGTTACAGGGGCCTGTTTGAAACGGCAGGCATCGTGGCGGATGACCTGCAACAGGATGTGCAGGGGCAGTTGCGTCAGGCGCTGAGCGTGATCGACGGCCTGATGGTGCAAGCCAACGTCGGCAAGGCGCAGCTGACGCGGGTTCAGATGTGGCTGGCCGACTACCGCCACTTCGACCTGGTCAACGAAGTGTACGACGCCTGGTTGCAAGGCTGTGCAAAACCGGTGCGGGCCTGCGTGGGCGCCGCCCTGGGGGATGGCTACCTGGTAGAGGTGCAGGTGTTCGCTGTGTGCACTGGGTGCCCGGATTCACTGTGACCGCTAGGCTGAAAGCGCAGACCAGTTGCTTGATATGGGCAGGCCTCGGCCTGATCGCAAAAACATCCCAGCCATGACCAAACCGGGCAGCGTTGCTTATCGCAATTGCCCGGCGTCATTCATCCACGCTACCATTGTGAATAATTCCTATTAGCATAATGGCCTGCCCCATGAATGCCTCTCCCAGTGCTCCAGCCCCTGGTTTCGACCTGGAGGAACTCTACCGTTCCCACCATGGCTGGATTCGCCAGTGGCTCCAGCGCAAGCTCGGCAATGCCCATGATGCGGCGGAACTGGCCCAGGATGTATTTGTGCGGCTGTTGTCCAAACCCCGTGTGTTCAATGACCACGAGCATGCCCGTGCGTACCTGGGACGTATGTCGCGCAATGCGTGTGTGGACTTCTGGCGACGGCGGCGGGTGGAGCAGGCTTATCTGGAAGTGCTGGCCGCCCAGCCCGAGCAACTTGCGCCTTCGCTGGAACATCAGGCCGTTATCCTCGAAACCCTCGAGCAACTGCAGGCAATGTTCGAGCGTATGCCCCAGCGCGTGGCCGAGGCATTTTCCATGGCGCAGTTGCAGGGCATGAAGCAACGCGAGATCGCCGAGCAGTTGGGCGTGAGCGAGCGCAGTGTGAACAGTTACCTGGCTCAGGCTATGTACCAATGCCTGCTGCTGGAAGCCGAACTGGATGGCTCGCTGGCATGAGCAGGGCGCCACTCGACCATGGCGTACTGCAAGCGGCTGCCGGTTGGTTCGCGCGGCTGCACGCGGCGCAGAATGACGCTGCGATCCAGGCGCAGTGGCATGCCTGGCTGAACGAGGATGCGCGGCATCGCCTGGCCTGGTCGTACGTAGAGAACATCAATCAGCGCTTTGGCGGCCTCAGCGGCCAGGCAGAGCAGGCTCGGCAAGTGTTCGACAGCGTGCGCCGTGACCGGCATTCGCGCAGGGCCGTGCTCGGTAGCCTCTGTGTGGCGGGTGTGGCGGGTGTGGCAGGTGTGTTGAGTTGGGGCGGATGGCAGCGCGGTTGGGTCGACTCGCCACGTGCCTGGTTCGCCACTTACCGCACCGGCCTGGGTGAGGTGCGGCCGGTCACCCTGGCCGATGGAAGCCAGCTGTGGCTGAACGGCGGGACGGCGCTGGATGTGCAGTTCGATGAGGGCTCAAGGCAATTGCGCCTGTATCGCGGAGAAATCCTGATCGAGTCCGGCAAGGACCCACGTCCACTTTCCGTAGTGACGAGGGCTGGGCGGGTGCAACCGCTCGGCACGCGCTTCAGTGTCCGGGACCAGGGGTTGCAGACCACCTTGAGCGTATTTGCCGGCGCCGTGCAGGCAACTTGCTCCGGCAGCGGCAGGCAAACCACGTTGCAAGCCGGGCAAATGATGGTGTTCGACGCGCAGCAAGTCGGCGCCCCATCAACTGCACAACGCTTGCGCGAGGATTGGAGCCGCGGTGTATTGGTGGCGGAGGACATGCCGCTGGTTCAGATGATCGACATTCTGCGCGATTACCGCCATGGCCACTTGGGCATCGACCCGGCGATTGGCAGCCTGCGTGCGGTCGGCACCTTCCCGTTGCTCGACACCGACCGTGCGTTGGCCATGCTCGAGCGTGCGTTGCCCATCCGGGTTGTGCGTACCTTGCCTTGGTGGGTCTCCATCGAGGCGGTCTGAAGTTTTTTCAAAATTCTTTTTCCGGTTTTGCGACGCTCATTCGCTTGGTGGGATGACGCTACTTCATCCTCTTTGCGAAAGGATTCTTCCATGCTGCTTCGCGACTCTGCTTCCGCGCACCGTCATCCGTTGGCCCTGGCCATTTTCCTAGCCCTTGGCGGCCACGTTGCCGTCGCCGAGGCCGACAGCAGTGCTGCAGCCCAACGCGTGGTATTCGACATTCCAGCCGGGCCATTGGCGCGCCAACTGAACCTGTTGGCCAGCCAGGCCGGGCTGTTGATCGGCGGTGATGCGGCGCTGACGGTCAACAAGCAGAGCCAGGCGGTGCACGCCTTGAGCGTAGAGGTGGCGCTGGCGCAGATGCTGGCCGGCACCGGTGTGGCGGCCGTGCGCACGGGTGAGCGGGAGTTCCAGCTGGTGAGCCAGGCCGAAGATGCGGCAGGCGCGGTGACCTTGGGCGCCACCACCGTCTCGGGCCAGGGCCTGGGTGCTGTGACGGAGGCTACAGGGGCTTATGCGACGGGCCGTTCGTCCACTGCCACCAAGCTGCCGATGAGCCTGCGTGAAACGCCCCAGTCGGTCACGGTGGTCACCCGTCAGCGTATGGACGACCAGAATATGAAGAACCTTGACGACGTAATGCGTAACGCCACCGGCGTCACCATCATCAAGAACGGCAGCGAGCGCTCGCTGTACCAGGCTCGCGGGCAGACGGTCGACAACCTGCAGATTGATGGCGTGCCGACCAACATTGGCAACCCGTATTCGATGGATACCATTTCCAAGCCCAACACCGACATCTACGACCGCGTGGAAGTGGTGCGGGGCGCCACCGGCCTGATGGAAGGCGCGGGTAATCCGTCGGCCTCCATCAACCTGGTCCGCAAGCGGCCCACGGCCGAGCGCCAGGCGTTGATCGAAACATCGGTCGGCTCCTGGGACGACTACAAGACCATGGTCGACCTGTCTGCGCCGCTGAACGAAGCAGGCACCCTGCGCGGCCGCTCGGTCATTACGTACAACAATGCCAACAGCTACCTGGACACTGCCCAGAAAGAGAACCAACTGTTCTATGGCATCATCGAGGCCGACCTGGCTGAGTCAACCCTGGCCACCTTCGGGTTTACCTACCAGAAGGAACGCAACTCCGGTTATGACTGGTCGGGCCTCCCCAGCAAGGAGAGCGGCGCGTTCTACCCGGTTTCGCGCTCTACCTCGCTGACCGGCGACTGGAACCACCTGGACAAGCGCAATACCACCGTGTTCGCCGACATCCAGCATACCTTTGCCAACGGCTGGAAGGGCGTGGTGGCCGTGAACCAGATGTGGGCCAAGTCGGACTTTCTCGGTAACTACACCTACCCGGGTGGCGGCCCCGACCTGTTCACCCTCAACCCGCGCCACTTTCACTTCGATGACACCCAGACCAGCATCGACGGCTATTTCACCGGCCCGTTCCAGCTGCTGGGCCGCCAGCATGAGCTGATCGTGGGTGGCAACTGGAACAAGGACGATTTCGACTATCACGGGGGGCGCGATGCCACCTACCGCTACATCGTCGACATGAACAACCTGGCAGCGTTCGATCCGCCCAAGCCGACAGCCCTCAACGTCAACCAGTGGCAATACAACCGCACTCAGGAGCAAAAGGGCGTGTACGTGGCCAGCCGGTTCAGCCTTACCGACAGCACCACGTTCATTCTGGGCAGCCGCCTGAGCTGGTACAGCCACGATTCGCTGGACGACACCAATGGCGTGCGTGAGCCCACAGACCATAAGCATTTTTCCAAGAGTGGCGAAGTCACACCTTATGCGGGCCTTGTGCAGGACCTGAACGAGAACTGGTCGGCATACGCCAGCTACACCGAAATCTTCAAGCCGCAGAGCGCGCAAGATGCGGAGGGCACCACGCTCCAGCCGATGACCGGCAGCAACTACGAAATCGGTTTGAAGGGTGAGTTTCTGGACAAGCGCTTGCAAACCGCCATCGCGCTGTTCCAGGCCGACCAGACCGGCCGGGCCGAGCGGGTGACCTGTGCGCAGACTTGGGCTTGCTATCGTGCCTCCGACAAGGTGCGCAACAAAGGTATCGAGCTGGAGCTGACCGGTGAGGTGCTGGCGAACTGGAATGTATCGGCGGGGTACACCTACACCCAGTCCAAGTACATCGGTGGCGAGCAGAAAGGTGAAGACTTCAACGGCGCCTCGCCGCGCCACCTGTTCAAGGTTGCGACCGACTACCGCCTGCCAGGCGCGCTCAACCAGCTGCGTGTGGGTGGCAGCTTCTATGCGCAGAGCAAGATGACCCAGACCGAGGTTGGCGAAGACTACAAGATCCAGCAGGACGCATACCACCTGACGAACCTGCATGCGATCTACGAGATCAACAAGCGTCTTGAAGTGCAGTACAACCTGGACAACGTGTTTGACAAAAAGTACTACCAGACCTTGGGTAACCCCAATTACTGGAACTTCTATGGCGAGCCGCGCAACTTCAACGTGGCGTTGCGGGCCAGGTTCTAGGGGCTGTATTAAGCCTTGAGACGAAGGTCTGGCTGTTTTCAACGCAGCATCACCGAACCTCAAGGCTTTTCATACAGAGCCTGACCGGCTGTCGCGATACCGGGCCCCTACAACTTATGCATGTACTGATCGATCAGCGTACGAGGCGTGGAACTGCCCGTACATAGATCAGTTCACTCACCAGCTCTACCAAGGTTTGTGTGATCACCGCCGCTGCCGCCAACCCGCGCATCTCTTCTGGCAACGCCAGCGCCAGCGGCAGCACCACCAGTGAGTTGCGCGTGGCTGCGCTGAAGGTCACCGAGCGTGCCTCGCTGGCTGGCAGGCGCAGCAGGCGCGCACAGATGAAGCCGAGCACCGGGGCCAGCAGCATGAAGCCGATGTATACCGGAACCACCGGCAGCAGACGGTCGAAATCACGCAGTACCACGACAATCTGCGAAGCGATCACCACCATCAGCACCAAGGCCATCGCCGGCACCGGCAACCACGCCCAGGCGTCGTTCCAGGTCGCGATTGCGCGCGAGCGCCGGGCACCGGCGCTGGTGAGTACCGCGAGGGCCATCGGCAACACGATCAACAGCACGAAGGCTTCCACGAACGGGGTGATGGAGATTGCCACCTGGCTGCTGCCACCCAGCATCAGGGCCAGATACACCGGCAGCAGTACCAGTTGCGCCAGCAATAACAGGGGGGTTGCGGCCAGGGTCAGGCGTGAGTCGCCTTTGCCAATGTGGGTGAACACCACCACGTAGTCGATGCAGGGCGTAAGCAGCACCAGCAAGGCCCCGACGAGGATCGCCGGGTGTTCCACCAGCCCACGGGTGATGGCCCAGACAAGCAGCGGAACGAGAATGAAATTGGCCAGTAGCAGGGCCGTGATGAAGCGGCGGTTACCCAGGCCCTGGCGCAGGTCGAGGAAGGGTATTTGCAGGAACATCGCGTACATCAGCACGGCGATGGCGGGGGTGATCAGGGCTTCAAGCTGGCGCGCAGTGTCGCTGGCCAGCAGGCCGAAGACGATAGCGACCAGTACGGCGGCGAAGTAGATGGGGATCTGCCGGGTTTCGAGTTGCTCTCTGGTCAAGGTGTGGCCTGTGGTTGGTGGTGTCAAACAGGGTAATACGTGATGGCACGTGGCTGCTCGAAATCATTCCCTGTGGGAGCGGGCGTGCCCGCGAACACCGGCGCAGCCGGTGCCATCCACCGCGTAGCCTTCTTCGCGGGCACGCCCGCTCCCACAGGATGTGTATCAGGCCTGCGAACGGGTTTCATGGTCCGTTCACGAAAAAGCCCGGCACTGGGCCGGGCTCTTTCACTTCAGGCAAGCGCCAATCAGTTGCCGTAAACCGGCAGCTTCTTGCAGATGGCCTTGACCTTCTCACGAACGGCGTCGATCACCGCTTCGTTGTTCAGGTCGGCCAGGATGTCGCAGATCCAGCCGGCCAGTTCCTTGCACTCGGCTTCCTTGAAACCACGGGTGGTAACGGCTGGGGTGCCGAAACGCAGGCCCGAGGTGACGAACGGCGAACGCGGGTCGTTCGGTACCGAGTTCTTGTTGACGGTGATGAAGGCTTTGCCCAGGGCGGCGTCAGCATCCTTACCGGAGATTTCCTGCTTGATCAGCGACAGCAGGAACAGGTGGTTCTGGGTGCCACCGGAAACCACGTCGAAACCGCGCTCGATGAACACGCTGGCCATGGCCTGGGCGTTCTTCACGACCTGCTGCTGGTAAGCCTTGAACTCTGGCTGCAGGGCTTCCTTGAAGCAGATGGCCTTGGCAGCGATGACGTGCTCCAGCGGGCCGCCCTGGGCGCCCGGGAAGACGGCGGAGTTCAGCTTCTTCTCGATGTCGGCGTTGGCACGGGCCAGGATCAGGCCGCCGCGCGGGCCGCGCAGGGTCTTGTGGGTGGTGGTGGTGACCACGTCGGCGAACGGAACAGGGTTCGGGTACACGCCAGCGGCAACCAGGCCGGCAACGTGGGCCATGTCGACGAACAGGTAGGCACCGACCTTGTCGGCGATGGCGCGGAAGCGGGCGAAGTCCAGAACCTGAGAGTAGGCCGAGAAGCCGGCAACGATCATCTTCGGCTTGTGCTCGACAGCCAGACGCTCGACTTCGTCGTAGTCGATCAGGCCATTGCCGTCGATGCCGTACTGGATGGCGTTGTACAGCTTGCCCGAGGAGCTTACCGAAGCACCGTGGGTCAGGTGGCCACCGTGTGCCAGGCTCATGCCCAGGATGGTGTCACCGGCCGACAGCAGGGCCAGGTAGACGGCAGCGTTGGCCTGGGAGCCAGCGTGCGGCTGTACGTTGGCGTAGTCGGCGCCGAACAGCTCCTTGGCACGGTCGATGGCCAGTTGCTCGACGACGTCGACGTATTCGCAACCGCCGTAGTAGCGCTTGCCTGGGTAGCCTTCGGCGTACTTGTTGGTCAGGACCGAGCCCTGAGCTTCCATGACTGCCGGGCTGGTGTAGTTTTCCGAAGCGATCAGCTCGATATGCTCTTCCTGGCGCAGAGCTTCTTGCTGCATGGCTTCGAAGAGCTCGGCGTCGTACTTGGCAATGGTCAAATCACGGCTGAACATGGCGGTCCTCAAGGATCGGGGTAATTTGGGTGTGCATTCTAACCGATTGATTCGCGGCTGGCATATGAAGTGGCGTCAAGTCGCAGACCAATGGGCTTCATCTTGCATCCCGCGCCGTTTCTGGGCTGGGCGGGGGCGGGAGTTGACCTGGAAGTCCGCTTTTTTATGCAGGAATGCGGCGCGGTGGATGGCACCGGCTTGGCCGGTGTTCGCGGGTAAACCCGCTCCTACGGGGACCTTGTGTGCGGGTCAATGGAACATGAACAAGGTCTCGTTGGAGAATTGCGCCTCGAACTGATGCGCCGGCATCGGCCGCCCGAACAGATAGCCCTGCACCTCGTCGCAACCATGCTCGCGCAGAAACTCCAGCTGTTCGTGGGTTTCCACGCCCTCGGCGATGACTGCCAGGTTGAGGCTGTGGGCCATGGCGATGATCGCCCGGGCAATCTGCGCGTCCTGCTCGCCTTCGGGCAGGCCGTCGACGAAGGTCCGGTCGATCTTCAGGACGTCGATGGGGAACTGCTTGAGGTAGTTGAGCGACGAGTAGCCGGTGCCGAAGTCGTCTACCGCAATGCTCAGGCCGAGGTTCTTCAGGCTGGCAAGAATCTGCAGCGCCTCGTTCACCTCACGCATCAGGATACTTTCGGTCAACTCCAGTTCCAGGCACGCCGGCGGCAGACCGCTTTCTTCCAGAATGTTGGCAATCCGCGTGCCCAGCTGGCCGTCGGAGAACTGCCGCGCCGAAATATTCACCGACACTTTCGGCACCCGCACCTTGGCCTTGTGCCAGGCCTTGAGCTGGCGGCTGGCCTCGCGCAGCACCCAGTCGCCCACGTCAACCACCAGGCCCAGTTCCTCGATCACCGGGATGAAGTCACCCGGCGGCACCAGGCCACGGGTCGGGTGACGCCAGCGCAGCAGCGCTTCGGCGCCGGTCAGGCGCTTGCCGTCGCCGCTGAACTGCGGCTGGTAATAGAGGATGAATTCGTTCTGCTCCATGGCATGGCGCAGGTCGCTTTCCAGCTCCAGGCGCTCCAGGGCGCTGGCGTTCATTTCGGCCTGGTAGAACTGGAAGTTGTTCTTGCCGCGTTCCTTGGCGTGGTACATGGCGGTGTCGGCGTTCTTCATCAGCTGGCTCAGCTCACTGCCATCCTGCGGGCTGAGGGCGATGCCGATGCTGGCGGTGACGAAGAACTCGCGGTTTTCCAGCACGAACGGCCGCACCAGGCTGCCGAGGATGTTCTCGGCCACGTGGATGGCGCGGTTCAGGGCCATTTCACGGGTGGGGCGCGGTTGCAGCAACAGGGTGAACTCGTCGCCGCCCATGCGTGCCACCGTGTCGTCGTCATCCACGCAGGCCAGCAGGCGCAGGGCCATGTCCTTGAGCATGCGGTCGCCGGCCGCATGGCCGAGGGAGTCGTTGATCGGTTTGAAGCGGTCGAGGTCGAGGAACATCAGCACCACCCAGGCCTTCTGCCGCTCGGCCTGCTGCAGGGCGTTGTACAAACGGTCCTGGAACAGTGTGCGGTTGGGCAGGTGGGTAAGGGCGTCGTAGTAGGCCAGGCGGTGGATGCGTTGTTCGCTGGCCTTGCGTTCGCTGATGTCGGTGAAGAAGCACACATAGCTGGCCAGGTCGCCTTCGTCGTCCAGTACCGCGGTGATGCCGACCCAGGCCGGGTAATGGTCGCCGTCACGGCGCTTGAGCCACACCTCACCTTCCCAGCTGCCGCGCTGGTGCAGTTGCTTGACCACATAGCGCAGGTGGCCTTCCTGCTGTTCGTCGACAGTGAGCATGCCCGGCAATTGGTCGAGCACTTCACTGACGGCGTAACCGCTGACGCGGCTGAACGCCTCGTTGGCCTGAACGATATAGCCGGCCGGGTCGGTGATGAGGATCGCCGACGTGGAATGTTCGAATACGGTCGCGGCCATGCGCAGGTCTTTTTCGGCACGGCGTTGCTGGCTGATGTCGCGGCCCACCCCGAGTACGCCTTCGAAGCGCTGATCATCGTCCCACACCAGCACCAGGCGCAGCTCGATCGGGATCTTGCGGCCATCGGCACGCAGGCAGTCGAACAGGAACAGTTGGGTGGGTAACTGGCTGCACAGTTGCGCCATCTGCGCCGGGTCGCCCATGGCCTTGCTGACACGCTCCATCAGGCTGTAGATGCCGGTGAGCTGGGCCGGGTTGGCGACGATCGACTGCCAGCCGTTGGCGAAGATCCAGTCGGCCTGGTAGCCCAGCACGCTCTGTACCGAGGGGCTGACATAATTGAGCTTGAGCTGGTTGTCGGTGGAAAAGATCACGTCGCTGATGCTTTCGGCGAGCATGCGGTAGCGTTGCTCGCTGTCACGTAGCGACTGGCTGGCCTCGATCTGAACGGTCACATCCTTGCCCACACCGATGATGCGCGTCACCAGGCCTTCGGCGTTGCGGGTCAGCACCTGCTCGCGGATGTCGTAGCAGCGCCAGCTTCCGTCGCGGTGGCGGAAGCGCAGCTGGCAGTGCAGCGGTTGGTCATGACAGTTGTCGCGCTGTTGACGGCGCAGTGCCTGGTAGTGTGCGGCGTCCTCGGGGTGCAGCAGCAGCTCCCAGAAGCGGTCGCCCATCTGTGCCAGCTCGGTGCGGTCGTAGCCCAGGGTCTGGCCGAGGTGGCGGTTGCTGAAGATCATCCGCTGGCTCGGCACATCCTGCACATACAACTGGTCGGGTACGGTGCGTACCACGTCCGACCAGAAGCTTTCGCGTTCCAGTAGCGACAGCTCCACCTGTTTGCGGCTGGTGATATCGCTGATGCTGAGGATCACCGCCTGATAATCACGACGCTGCAGCGGCAGGCGCGCCATCAGCCACAGGTGCAGCTCGTCTCCCTGGGGTGTCGGCAGACGCACTTCCAGCTCCAGCAACGGGCGTTGTTCGATCAGTGCATCGATCAGTTGCATGCCAATGCTGTCGCGGCTGTCGCCAGTGCCATCGATCAGCCGCTGCCAGGCCCCTTCGTGGCAGTCGATGTTCAGCAGCTGGCGCGCCACTTGGTTGACCTCGGTGATCTTCAGCTCCAGCAGCAGCGAGCGGCGCAGGTTCGGGTCCAGCGCCAGGCTGTGCTTGAGTGCGGCCCGGTTGCGCAGGTGGTAGCGATCGAGCTGACCGGGCAGGCTGGACAGGTCGAGCACGCACAGGGCCACGCCGGTGCCTTCAAAAATTTCCTGATAGCGCCGGCGGTCTTCCTGCAGCGCCCGTTGGCGGCGACGCATGTTGATCAGCGCCAGCACTGGCAGCAGGGCGCAGAACAGCACCAGCAGGCATTTGCCGAGCAGCGCCGGCAATAATTTTTGCTGGGCCAGTTTGGCGTCGAACAGACCGCGTAGCTGCCAGGTGCTGTTTTCGATAAAGGCCAGCATCACGCTTTGCAGCGGTTCGTCGCTGGTGTCGGCTGCGGCATGGCGCTGCAGCACCTCGCCGCTGCGGCTGTTTTCCAGCAGCCACTGCGGGTGGCCACTGCCCTCGAGGTGGAGGGTGAGCTCGCGGTAATAGTCCGGTGACAGGCGCAGTAGCCAGTAGCCGCTACCCTGTGCGGCATCCTGGCGCAGCAAAAGGTACAGGATGTGGTTGTCGGCCGAATTGGTGAAGAAGTACGGGCGACCCTGGCTCAGTACGAGCAACTCGTCAAGCGACTGGCGGTCGGGGCTGCCGGCCTGGCTGTCGGCGCGTAGCTGCCCGACGTTGTCCAGCCAGGCCACGCTCTGCAGGGCAGGGAGGCGCTCGCGCAGGGTACCGAGCAGGCTGGGCAGGGCGGCAGGTGTCGGTGCATCAGGGTAGGGTTGCACCACGTTCACGGCCTGTTGCGCCTTGAGCGCCATGTTCAGGCTCAGGTGGTCGGCCAGTTCCGCGGAGGCGTCCAGGCTCTGTTTGCGCAATTCGGCCTGGGTATGATTGAACTGGGCGAACAGCTGCCACAGCAGCAGGCCCAGCAGGATCAGGGCCAGCAGCGCCAGCGCACCCTTGATCGACCCGCGCAGGAGAGTCGCGGGTGCTTGTGGGGCGGAACGCAATGACGACGGATGAGTAAGGTTGGTCAAGCGTTGATCCTGCGATTGGGCTGGCGATGGCAGGGAATGATCGTGCACGGTGCGTGCCGGCGCCCGGCTTGCGCACCGCGGTGGCGCACTATAAGGCCGGACACCCGAAACCGGCTAGCATGCCTCGGATTATGGCGAAGTGCCAGCCATGTTGACCGATGGTGGCTGCCCGGTGGTTCGGCAAGCCCCTGTAACCTGTGCGAGAATAGCGCCCGCTTCACATGACAACGCATCGGAGATGTTCGGTTTTGGTTACTCACTTTTCCTCCAATGGCCTCGATTCCGCCTGCGGGCGCAGCAGTCAGACCCTTGTCAGCACTGCCGTGACCGAGGACGTATCCTGCAAGTCTTGCCAGCGTTCGCTGGGCAAACCCGAGGCGGCCGCTGCCGCAAAAAGCAAGGCCCCATCGCTGGCTGAACTGCGCAAGACCGCCAAGGTGGCAGCAGAGCCGGCTGTTGCAGTGGCGGCGGTCAAGCCGGCAGCCAAGGTGGTCAGCACTGCGCCTGCACCTGGCAAACCGGCCAAGGCGGCCGAGCAGCAACCTGCCCGCAGCGGCGGCTTCAGCGTGAAGTCCGCCTGGGCCGCGCGCCTGGCCGAGCAGGGCGACCGTTGCCGCCTGCCGCGGGGCAAGGCCAAACAGCGTCACGTCTGAGCCTCTTCGGCTGCTGTGCCGGCCCTTTCGCGGGCTCGCCCGCTCCCACAGGAATCGCGGATTCTTCAGACTCTGCGGTGACACTGTGGGAGCGGGCATGCCCGCGAAGAGGCCGGCAAAGGCAATGAATTCATCCCAGTGACCGCACTGATCACACCCCACCATCGGCCCCTCCTATGCAACGCCGCGCGTTGGCGTAGAATGGTCGACTTTGTTCAATGACACCCCGTAAACACATCCCACTGGCCACCGCGTGCCGGGGCGATCGGCGATGTCTTTACCTATCTGATTAGAGGGCTTGGTTTTGGCTCAATACGTCTACACCATGCATCGGCTGAGCAAGGTCGTGCCGCCGAAGCGGGAAATTCTCAAGAACATTTCCCTGTCGTTCTTCCCAGGCGCCAAGATTGGCGTACTTGGCCTGAACGGCGCCGGTAAATCGACCCTGCTGCGGATCATGGCGGGCGTCGACAAGGAATTCGACGGCGAAGCCCGTCCGATGCCCGACATCAACGTGGGTTACCTGCCACAGGAACCGCAACTGGACCCAACCAAGACCGTGCGTGAAGTGGTCGAGGAAGCGGTCAGCGTAATCAAGGACGCCCAGGCCCGCCTGGACGAGGTCTACGCGGCCTACGCCGAGCCGGATGCCGACTTCGACAAGCTGGCCGCCGAGCAGGCCAAGCTGGAAGCCATCCTGCAGGCCGCCGATGGCCACAACCTGGAGCGCCAGCTGGACGTCGCTGCCGACGCCCTGCGCCTGCCGGCCTGGGATGCGCGCATCGAACACCTGTCCGGTGGTGAGAAGCGCCGTGTGGCCCTGTGCCGCCTGCTGCTGTCGGCACCCGACATGCTGCTGCTCGACGAACCGACCAACCACCTGGACGCCGACTCGGTGGCCTGGCTGGAGCGCTTCCTGCACGACTTCCCGGGCACCGTGGTCGCCATTACCCACGACCGTTACTTCCTCGACAACGTCGCCGGCTGGATCCTGGAGCTGGACCGCGGCGCCGGCATCCCGTACGAAGGCAACTACTCGGGCTGGCTGGAAGCCAAGTCGGAGCGTCTGGCGCAGGAATCCAAGCAGCAGAGCGCCCACGAGAAGGCCATGAAAGAGGAACTGGAGTGGGTGCGCAAAGGCGCCAAAGCCCGCCAGTCCAAGTCCAAGGCCCGTCTGCAGCGCTTTGAAGAAATGCAGTCGCAGGAATTCCAGAAACGCAGCGAAACCAACGAAATCTACATCCCGGCCGGTCCGCGCCTGGGTGACAAGGTTATCGAGTTCAAGAACGTCACCAAGGGCTACGGCGACCGTGTGCTGATCGACAACCTGTCGTTCTCCATGCCCAAAGGCGCCATCGTTGGCGTGATCGGTGGTAACGGTGCCGGTAAGTCGACCCTGTTCCGCATGTTGATGGGCAAGGAGCAACCGGACTCGGGCAGCATCGAGATCGGTGAAACCGTACAGTTGGCCTGTGTTGACCAGAGCCGTGAGGACCTGGACGGCGCCAAGACCGTGTTCCAGCAGATCTCCGACGGTTCCGACCAGATCCGCATCGGCAACTACGAGATCCCTTCGCGTACCTACGTTGGCCGCTTCAACTTCAAAGGTGGCGATCAGCAGAAGTTCGTCAAGGACCTGTCCGGTGGTGAGCGTGGCCGCCTGCACCTGGCCCTGACCCTGAAGGAAGGCGGTAACGTTCTGCTGCTCGACGAACCGTCCAACGACCTCGACGTCGAAACCTTGCGTTCGCTGGAAGAAGCCCTGCTGGACTTCCCGGGCGCCGCGATCGTGATTTCCCACGACCGTTGGTTCCTGGACCGTGTGGCTACTCACATCCTGGCGTACGAAGACGACTCGAATGTGGTGTTCTTCGAAGGTAACTACACCGAGTACGAAGCCGACCGCAAGAAGCGTCTGGGTGATGCTGCAGCCCAGCCGCACCGTGTACGGCACAAGAAACTGGCTCAGTAAGCCGGTTTTCTGATGCACAAGAATGGGGCCCCAAGTGGCCCCATTTTTGTGCCTGGCGGACCGCTATAAAGGGCGAAGCGAAGGTGTATTTTGTATACACTTACATAAAACGCACCAAATAATTTCAAAAAAACGACATTTCGCCCTATTCCGGTGCGATTGCTTCTTGGTACATTTCTGAAAAAAACCAATAAGTCCAATCCTCTTGGTGAGATGTCTACCATGATCGAATCTGTCGACAATTTCCTTGCACGCCTAAAGCAGCGTGACCCAGGCCAGCCGGAATTCCACCAGGCGGTGGAAGAGGTGCTGCGCACCCTGTGGCCATTCCTTGAAGCCAACCCCCACTATCTGCAGTCCGGCATCCTCGAGCGCATGGTCGAGCCCGAGCGCGCCGTACTGTTCCGCGTCTCCTGGGTCGATGACCAGGGCAAGGTGCAGGTCAACCGCGGCTACCGCATTCAGATGAGCAGTGCCATTGGCCCGTACAAGGGCGGGCTGCGTTTCCACCCGTCGGTGAACCTCAGCGTGCTGAAGTTCCTGGCGTTCGAGCAGGTGTTCAAGAACTCGCTGACCTCGCTGCCCATGGGCGGCGGCAAGGGCGGCTCGGACTTTGACCCGAAAGGCAAGAGCGACGCCGAAGTGATGCGCTTCTGCCAGGCGTTCATGAGCGAGCTGTATCGCCACATCGGCGCCGACTGCGACGTACCGGCCGGTGACATCGGCGTGGGGGCCCGCGAAATCGGCTTCATGTTCGGCCAGTACAAGCGCCTGGCCAACCAGTTCACCTCGGTGTTGACCGGCAAGGGCATGACCTATGGCGGCAGCCTGATCCGCCCGGAAGCCACCGGCTATGGCTGCGTTTACTTCGCCGAAGAAATGCTCAAGCGTCAGGACAAGCGTATCGACGGCCGCCGCGTGGCGGTGTCCGGTTCGGGCAACGTCGCCCAGTATGCTGCGCGTAAGGTCATGGACCTGGGCGGCAAGGTGATCTCGCTGTCTGACTCTGAAGGTACCTTGTATGCAGAAGCCGGGCTGACCGACGCCCAGTGGGACGCCTTGATGGAGCTGAAAAACGTCAAGCGCGGACGTATCAGCGAGCTGGCCGGGCAATTCGGCCTGGAGTTCCGCAAGGGCCAGACCCCGTGGAGCCTGCCGTGCGACATCGCCCTGCCATGCGCCACCCAGAACGAGCTGGGCGCCGAAGATGCCCGCACCTTGCTGCGTAACGGCTGTATCTGTGTGGCCGAAGGCGCCAACATGCCGACTACCCTCGAGGCTGTGGATATCTTCCTGGACGCCGGCATTCTGTACGCCCCGGGCAAGGCCTCCAATGCGGGCGGCGTAGCCGTGTCGGGCCTGGAAATGTCGCAGAACGCCATGCGCCTGCTGTGGACGGCCGGTGAAGTGGACAGCAAGCTGCACAACATCATGCAGTCGATTCACCATGCATGCGTGCACTACGGTGAAGAGGCTGATGGCCGGATCAACTACGTCAAGGGGGCGAACATCGCGGGCTTCGTGAAAGTGGCTGATGCGATGCTGGCTCAGGGCGTGGTCTGATCTGAGACCGTAGGGGGCCGCTTTGCGGTCCATCGCGACACAAGGCCGCTCCCACAGGCTGGACTGCACCCGAGAAGTTGGACACCCATCCAACCCTTGGGGGCAGTCAAGGCCCTGTGGGAGCGGCCTTGCGTCGCGATGGGCTGCAAAGCAGCCCCAGGGCCCTCAACCCTCACCCAGAATCTCAACCACCTCTATCACCTGTTCCCCCACCGGCCGCCGCCAGACCACCTCATCACCCGGCCCAGCCCCGAGCAACGCCCGCCCCAATGGCGAACCCCAGTTGATCAACCCCCGCCCGGCATCCGCCTCATCCTCGCCCACCAGCTGCACCACTTGCTCCTGGTCCTGCGCGTCGACAAACCGCACCCGGCTACCAATCTGTACCTTGCTATGGGAAGTCGCCGCGGGTACCACCTGGGCGCTTTGCACCCGCGCGCTGAAGTAGCGCAGATCCCGCTCGGTATCGGCCAGCCGTTGTTTGTCACCCCGTTCGCCCTGCGCCTGCAGTTCGCTGCGCAAGGCATTCAGCTCGGCCACACGCGTTTGCAGCTGGCGCAGGCCGCTGGCCGTCACATAGTTGGGCTGTTCGCTGATGCGCCGCTCGACCGGCTGGTCGGCCTGGTCGGCGGCTTGGTCTTCGTTGACGAATGCTCGGCTCATGTAGGGCCTCCTTGTGCATGAGACCATCATGGCAGGCCGCCGGTTTAAAGGAATGTCCGTTTGCGACTCAATTGTGGCGATAGGCCTTGGCAGCGCCGCGGTCCTTTTCCTGCTCCCACTCGCGGTCACGCTGGTCCCAGAAGCGCTCGTGGTATTGGCGCTGTTCTTCGCTGTTCTGCATGGCATGACACTGGCGAAAGCCATCGTCCCAGCCGGTTTCGTACTGACGCTCGTGCAGGTAGCGCGGTACGTTCTTGCGGAAGTTGCCCACCATCAGCCCGGCCGCCTGGCGGCCACTGCTGCAGCCGTCCTGGAAGCCATCCGCATAGGCAGGAGGGTAACCGTGGTTGACCATCTGCTCGTGGGTGGTTTCGCAACCCGACAGCAACAACGCAATGCACACGCCGAACCAGTACCGCGACATAGCCACAAAGCCCTCCAGTTGATGGTGGAGAGTCTAGGTGGCGATTTGTCGGGTGGGTGTCAAAACAGTGTCAAAGAGTTGGTTCAGTCACACTGCTTTACTAGCCTGACTGGCCGATTCGCGGGCAAGCCCGCTCCCACAGGTACTTGCACAGGCCAAGGATCTTGTGGGGACCCTTGTGGGAGCGGGCGTGCCCGCGAAAGGCCGCAGAGCGGCCTCAGTAGTGATACCACTTCAGCTCCAGCATCACCTCGTTTTGCGCCGTAGCCAGGTGGCTGAATTCCCGCGAGGCACTCAGCCGCAACCCCAGGTTCTGGCTGATCTCCCACTGCTGGTTCAGGCTTACACTGCGACGTACTTCGCCGTTGGTGAAGTAATCGCCCTTGGCCTCCAGCGTCATGTTGCCTAGCCCATTGCGCCACAGCAGCCCGCCATTGAAGCCAGCCGCCGGGGCAATGAATTGAGCGAAGTCGTTGTGATGCTCGACCCGCACCGTGCCCAAGGCAAACCCCAGCAAACCGTCGGCCAGTTGCCAGGTGCCGCCAGCGCCGCCATTCACATGGCTCACCAGCACTTCGTCATCATGCTTGCCCGGCACCCGCTCCAGCCCGCCGGCCACTTGCCATGACCAAGGCTTGAGCAGCTCGTTACGGGGTGTCAGTGAACGGATGGTGGCCAGGTCCAGGCGCTGCACCTGCCAATCGTTGCCTTCGTACTGGCGCAGCTTCAATTGCAGGATTTCGATCTGTGCGCCCAGCGGGAAGCCATAGGCGTTGTCATTCAGGTCGTGGTAGGCCATGCGCAAGCCATATTCGGCGTAGGCGCGGTCTTCACGGGTGCCCACGCCCAGTTGCCAGGTGCGCGAGTCATGGCCATCTTCGGGCAGGCCGGGGCGCTCGATCTGCAGGGGCGGCGGCGGGTTGCTGTTGATCGCCCGCAGCAACTCGAAGCTGCGTTTGGCCTGCCCTGGGTCGCGTTCCTGGCCATTGGCCCGATAGCGTTCAAGGCGATACGCGGCATCTTGCACCAACGCTTGGCGTTCGCGAGGCAGGGCCTGGAATTCTGGGCTTTGCAGTTGCGCAGTGTCGGCGCTTACAGCCAGCACCTGGCGCTTTTCGTCGTGGTCGAGTGGCTCGGCCCTGGCCAGCAATTCACGTTCGCGAGAAGGGCGGTAAGTTTCGCTGGCGACCAGGCCGGACTGCTTCACGGCTTTCACCGTGTCGGTGGGAATGGCGGTCAGCGGGAACTGAGACGTCAGGTCCAGGCTCGGCCGGGCCACTTGCAGCAGCTCCAGCAGGCGATACGAGCAGTTTTCGTCGAAGAAGAAGTAGTCGAACTGGATCTGCTTCAGCTCCCACACATGCTCGACCATACGTCCGGTTTCTTCGGGGGTCAGGTCCAGCTGGTATTCCCACAGGTCGCGGTTTTCCAGGCTGCGGTATTCGGAGAGTTTTTCCTGGTAGGGCATCAGCGCGAACAGCCCCGGGTAGCCGCCCATCAGGCCTTTCCAGGCGTACAGGATGCTGTTGTCGCTGCCTTCGATATAGGCACCGAAGTTGATGGCGTAGCTCAGCAGCGTGGTGTCGTCGCTGCGGGTGTTGGACTGGTCGATGCGCAGCAGGGTGTGCCCGAACATCGACGACGGGCTGTTCAGGTAGGCTGCCGGGAAGATCAACGCGGCGCTGTGCGGGTCGATCGACTGGTACCAGGTCTTGAATTCCTGGCAGTCCGGTTGTGGCAAGTCTTGCAGGTCGAGCTGTTCGCGCAGCCAGCGGGTGCGAGCGGGGAATACGCACTGGGCGTGCTTGTCACCGAGGCTGGCCGGGGCATACAGCGCAGCGACCGTAGCCTTGAGTTCCTGGTCCGGATGGTGCGCGCCATCTTCGGCGAGGAAGAACGCATCATCATCCACATAGCTGCGCCAGCCGCCGAGCTTGGCGGTTTCGTAATGTCCAATGGCGAGCCAGTAGGGGGTATTGGCCAATTGCTGGAGACGGCCTGGATCCAGCATGGGGGCGGCATGAACAGGGGCGCAGGCACACAGCGCCAGGGCAGCGAGGCGTTTGAGCATATCGGGCAACTACTTCTTGACGATGCCGAAAAAGGCGAAACCCGCCCCGGGTGGGGCGGGAGCAGCTGTGCTTAGGCCTCGGTAGCGTATTTGGCCAGGCGTGGGTCGCTCTTCAGAACGGCCAGGGTGTTGCTGTGGACAGTTTCGGCAGTGACGTCGGCGCTGCTGAAGATCTGGTTGAAGTGCTGGTGGGTGACCGAGTTGAAGTAGCTGCGGTCCTCCGGTGCTACGCCGAGAACGACGGCATAGGTGGTCAGTGCTTCGCCCTGGCCCATGGCCATGTCTTCGGAAAGCTCGTTCATCATGCCGTTCATGGCGAACCAGGACTTGCCGCCGTAGGTCAGCGAAGCCTTGGTCGAGCAGCCGTTGGTGCCGGAGGTCATGCCGAAGGTGGCGTTACCGGAGGTGCCGTTGGTGGTAGAGGCCAGGAAGTGTGCCGGCGTGCCGCGCTGGCCTTCGAACAGCATGTTGCCCCAGCCGCAGTTCGGGCCGCCTGGCGCTTCGGCCATGGCGTTCAGCGAGACCACGGTGAACAGAGTACCCAGAAGAATCCGTTTCATAGCATTTGTTCTCTTTGTCTTAACCAAGGGTCAGGGTTTCTGGCAACTCGGTTGCCAGGTCGGGAAAGCTTTTCACCCACCCGCGCAGCTTGGAGTTTAGGCACGATCTAAAGGTTGCGTTGTTGATTGCGAAAAATTTGCTGTCACAAGACTGCACCGGCTGCGACATAAAGTCCCGTGGAGCCTTGCAAGGCGCGCGCGGGCAGCGCCAGAATGCTGCGTATCTGCCCCGCCGAAGTAAGGAAACCCAATGCCCGATCCTGTCGCTGCGCGCCTGCGTCTTGCGCCTGAAGCCCTGACCCGGCGTTTCTCCCCCGAGCAGTTTGCTTTTACCCATACCGACGATCTGGAGCCGTTTCGCGGAGTTCTGGGCCAGGAACGTGCTGTCGAGGCCCTGCAGTTTGGCGTGGCCATGCCGCGTCCTGGTTACAATGTGTATGTGATGGGCGAGCCCGGCACCGGGCGCTTCTCGTTCGTCAAGCGCTACCTCAAGGCCGAGGGCAAGCGCCAGCAGACCCCGGCCGACTGGGTCTACGTCAACCACTTCGACGACACCCGTGAACCACGTGCACTGGAGCTGCCGTCCGGAAGCGCCGCCGAGTTCATCAGCGACATGGGCGGATTGATCGACAACCTGCTGTCGACGTTCCCGGCGGTGTTCGAACACCCGTCCTACCAGCAGAAGAAGGGCGCCATCGACCGCGCTTTCAACCAGCGTTATGACCGTGCTCTGGATGTGATCGAGCGCGCGTCGCTGGAAAAGGACGTGGCCTTGTACCGCGATGCCAGCAACGTCGCCTTCACGCCAATGGCGGATGGCAAGGCGCTGGATGAAGCAGAGTTTGCCCAATTGCCGGAAGAGGTGCGCGAGCAGTTCCACGAGGACATTGCCCTGCTTGAGGAGCGCCTTAACGAAGAGCTGGCCAGTCTGCCGCAATGGAAGCGCGAATCGAACAACCAGCTGCGCCAGCTCAACGAAGAAACCATCACCTTGGCACTGCAGCCGTTGCTGGCGCCGCTGTCGGAAAAGTACGCCGAAAACGCGGCGGTTTGCGCCTACCTGCAATCGGTGCAATTGAACCTGTTGCGTACGTTGGTCGAGCAACTGGTCGATGACAGCAAGTCCGACGCCGTGGCCCGCAAGCTGCTCGAAGAGCAGTACGCGCCCAGCCTGGTAGTGGGCCATCACGCTGACGGTGGTGCGCCGGTGGTGTTCGAGCCGCACCCGACCTATGACAATTTGTTTGGCCGTATCGAATACAGCACCGACCAAGGTGCGCTGTATACCTCATATCGCCAATTGCGCCCAGGCGCGCTGCACCGGGCCAACGGCGGCTTCCTGATTCTGGAAGCCGAGAAAATGCTGGGCGAGCCGTTCGTATGGGACGCGCTCAAGCGTGCGCTGCAGTCGCGCAAGCTGAAGATGGAGTCGCCGATCGGTGAGCTGGGCCGTGTTGCCACTGTCAGCCTGCAGCCGCAGGTGATTCCGCTGAACGTCAAGCTGGTGATCATCGGTTCGCGCCAGCTGTACTACGCGCTGCAGGACCACGACCCGGACTTCCAGGAGATGTTCCGCGTGCTGGTGGACTTCGATGAAGACATGCCGATGGTCGACGAGAACCTGGAGCAGTTCGCCCAGCTGTTGCGCACCCGCACCAACGAAGAGGGCATGGCGCCGCTGACCAGTGACGCGGTGGCGCGTCTGGCCACCTACAGTGCGCGTCTGGCTGAAAACCAGTCACGTCTGTCGGCGCGTATCGGCGACCTGTTCCAGCTGGTCAGCGAGGCTGATTTCATTCGCCAGCTGGCCAGTGATGAAATGACCGATGCGGGTCACATCGAGCGGGCGCTGAAGGCCAAGGCCACCCGTACCGGCCGTGTGTCGCAACGGGTGCTGGACGACATGCTCGCTGGCATCATCCTGATCGACACAGAAGGCGCGGCCATCGGCAAGTGCAACGGCCTGACCGTGCTGGAAGTGGGTGACTCGGCGTTCGGCATGCCCGCGCGTATTTCGGCCACCGTCTACCCGGGCGGCAGCGGTATTGTCGATATCGAGCGTGAGGTCAACCTTGGCCAGCCGATCCACTCCAAAGGGGTGATGATCCTCACCGGTTACCTGGGCAGCCGCTATGCCCAGGAGTTCCCGCTGGCGATCTCCGCGAGCATCGCCCTGGAGCAGTCCTACGGCTACGTGGACGGCGACAGCGCCTCGCTGGGCGAAGCCTGCACGCTGATCTCGGCCTTGTCGCGCACGCCGCTCAAGCAGTGCTTCGCCATCACAGGCTCCATCAACCAGTTTGGTGAAGTGCAGGCGGTGGGTGGAGTGAACGAGAAGATCGAGGGCTTCTTCCGCCTTTGCGAGGCGCGTGGCCTGACCGGTGAGCAGGGGGTGATCATTCCGCGTGCCAACGTCGCCACCCTGATGCTTGACGAGCGTGTGTTGCAGGCGGTGGAGAACGGCATGTTCCACGTCTACGCGGTCAGCCAGGCTGATGAGGCACTGAGCCTGCTGGTAGGGGAGGAGGCCGGTGTACTCGACGACAAGGGGCTGTTCACCGAGGGCAGCGTCAATGCTCGGGTGGTGGAACGCCTGCGTGAAATTGCCGAGATGATCAGCGAGGAAGACATCGAGAAGGCAGAAAAGGAACGCCTGGAAGAGGTGATTGCCCAGGCCAAACCGGCCTGAGTCAATAAACTGGCGCTGGCGGCGATGTGCTACCGTTCAGCGCCAGTTTTCCATCTTTCTGTACTGTTCCTCTATGCTGGAACTTAAGGACGGTACAGCGTTCAGGATGGAAACAGCCTGAGGGTTTCGGGCTGAACAAGGCTCATTGGAGGGGACGCGGCCATGCGCAACCTCAGCCTCACACGCCAGTGCCTGGGCCTGGTGACCCGTATCGAATGCAGCATTCGTCCACTGGCCGGGGATAACGGCATGTGGACCCTGCTGTTCGCCGCCGGCATGGCCGGTGAACAACCCTCCGCGATCAAGGCGCAGGGCCCGTTTCATGGGCCACTGGTGGCTGAATCGGTGCTCAATGCCATCGTCGACAGCCTGACCATGCATGGTTATCAGGTGGCCGATGACCCGCAGATCTGGTGTCTGCATTTGCAGGCGCAGTTGCGGCGGATCAATGGTGAGCGGTGTCGCAACCTGGGGGATTACCAGTTTCATCCTGAGACCTGAAGAATGCCGGGGCAGCTTTGCGGCCCATCGCGACACAAGGCCGCTCCCACAGGTACAGCATCGGCTTGCTGTGGGAGTGTGGCCTTGTGTCGCGATCAGGCTGCGGAGCAGCCCCCGGGCTTTTGCTGTAACAGGTGGCTGGCTATACTCGCCGTCGCTTTTTTAGTCACCTGATGAGTCCTGAACTTCATGGAACGTATCCTCGAAAACGCGATGTATGCCTCGCGCTGGCTGCTCGCACCGATCTACTTCGGCTTGTCCCTCGGCCTGCTGGCCCTGGCGCTGAAATTTTTCCAGGAAGTGGTCCACGTCCTGCCCAATGTCTTTGCGTTGAGCGAAGCTGACCTGATCCTGGTGATCCTGTCACTGATCGACATGTCGCTGGTTGGTGGCCTGCTGGTGATGGTGATGATTTCCGGCTACGAGAACTTCGTCTCGCAACTGGACATCGATGAAAGCAAGGAAAAGCTCAACTGGCTGGGCAAGATGGATTCCTCGTCGCTGAAGATGAAGGTTGCCGCGTCGATCGTGGCGATTTCCTCCATTCACCTGCTGCGGGTGTTCATGGATGCGCAGAACATCTCCACCGATTACCTGATGTGGTACGTGATCATCCACATGACCTTCGTGGTCTCGGCGTTCTGCATGGGTTACCTGGACAAGCTGACCAAGCACTGAGTCCCGCCAGGCCTCACTGCAACTCCTGTGGGAGCGGGCTTGCCCGCGAACACCGGCAAAGCCGGTGCCAGCCATCGCGTGGCCTGCTTCGCGGGCACGCCCGCTCCCACAGAGATCTAGGCTCAACTGACGAGTGGCGTCAGTCATGCCTTGCGCATTCTCCCTTCCTGTACAAAAAATGAGCTCTCATGCGTGGTTCCCATCGCGAGGTGCTCTCATGAACCTGCATCAGCTCAATACCGAGGCCAGGGCTGGCCATGTCGACGAACTGAACCTGATCGCTATCGAAGGCGGTGACTACCTGCTCGAGGCCCGGGTCAAAGGCCATCCTCACCCCCTGTCCGATACCCGCGGTGAACGCTTGCGCGTGCACTCGGTGGAGGATGCGCGCAAGTTGCTGCAAACCATCCCCATGGTCTCGATGAACCTGGTGCACTGGTCGGTGCAGGACGAAATGTGCGGCATGGGTACGCACCCGGAAGAAGACCTGAAGGTGCCGATTTCCCAGCGTTCGGCCTGGTAGCTGCTCGCAGCGCCCCAGTGTGCTAGGCTGCTCGCCCTTTTTATCAAGGGCGCGGCTGCATTGCGCCCTGCAGTGGAGCACGACAATGTCCGAACTCAACCTGTCTACCGACGAAACGCGCGTCAGCTACGGTATCGGCCGTCAGCTGGGTGGCCAGCTGCGCGACAACCCGCCACCAGGCGTTAGCCTGGAAGCCATCCTGGCCGGCCTGACCGACGCCTTCAACGGTGCCGACAGCCGCGTCAGCGAAGCCGACCTGTCGGCCAGCTTCAAGGTCATCCGCGAGGTGATGCAAGCCGAAGCTGCAGCCAAGGCCGAAGCCGCTGCTGCTGCTGGCAAGGAGTTCCTGGTCGAGAACGCCAAGCGTGAAGGCATCACCACGCTGGCTTCGGGCCTGCAGTTCGAAGTGCTGACCGCTGGTGAAGGCGCCAAGCCGACCCGCGAAGACAACGTGCGTACGCACTACCACGGCACCCTGATCGACGGCACCGTGTTCGACAGCTCCTACGAGCGTGGCCAGCCGGCTGAATTCCCGGTAGGCGGCGTGATCGCTGGCTGGACCGAAGCCCTGCAGCTGATGAACGCTGGCAGCAAATGGCGCCTGTACGTGCCAAGCGAGCTGGCTTACGGCGCCCAAGGCGTTGGCAGCATCCCGCCGCACAGCGTTCTGGTGTTCGACGTCGAGCTGCTCGACGTTCTGTAATGCCCTGGAGGCCGGCCCTGCCGGCCTCAATTCCAGTCTGTCCCCCCAGGGCGCAACGCCCGCGCATAGCAGAACAGAAACAGATTCCGTACCAGTTCCTTGAGCACCCCCGGTTCACTCGAATTCAGCCCGCTCATGTCCAGGTCACCCTGGTCACGCAGTTCGTCGAGGGCTTCTTCTTCAAGCACCGCGCACACTTCGCCGGTTTCCCGATGAAGAATGCGCAGGTAGGGGTGAGGGCGTTCCAGCCAGGCGTCGATCAGATAAGTCATGGCTATTCTCCTTGGACAGCAATTCCAATGAGAATAATTCTTATTACCAGAATAGCAAGCGCCAATTGGCGATTTTTTGCCTGATCAGACTTTGCGGACGAACTCGGACTTCAGCTTCATGGCGCCGATGCCGTCGATTTTGCAGTCGATGTCGTGGTCGCCGTCGCACAGGCGGATGTTCTTGACCTTGGTGCCAACCTTGACCACCAGGGACGAACCCTTGACCTTGAGGTCCTTGATCACGGTGACGGTGTCACCGTCTTGCAGGATGTTGCCGACCGAATCTTTCTTCACCACATCGTCGCTGGCCGCCTCGGCATCGCCGCTGGCCGACCACTCATGGGCGCATTCAGGGCAGATAAGCAGAGTGCCATCCTCATAGGTGTATTCGGAGTTGCATTTCGGGCAGGGTGGCAGAGTGCTCACTTCGGTTCCTCAAACAAACAGACGGGCGGTTAAAAGCCCACATTGTAAAAGGTATTTTTCCGGAAGTGATTATGTCCGGACAAAAAGCACCACGGGCAAGAGCGCTCCCCACAAATGGTGCAGGAGCGGGCTTGCCCGCGAATGAAGACGACTCGGTCTGTCAGTGCGTACGCGCGACCGCAAACTCGCTCAGTTCAACCAGCGCATCCCGGTACTCACTGGCAGGCAGCACTTCGAGGCAGGCGATGGCGCGTTTCACGTAATCGCGCGCCAGCTCGGCGGTGTATTTCAGTGCGCCCGATTCTTCGACCGCAACGCGAATCTGTTCCAGATCTTCCAGGCCACCCTTCTGGATCGCCTGGCGTACCAGCGCCGCCTGCTCGGCAGTGCCTTCGCGCATGGTGTAGATCAGCGGCAGGGTAGGTTTGCCCTCGGCCAGGTCGTCACCGACGTTCTTGCCCAGGGTCTGCGAGTCACCCTTGTAGTCCAGCAGGTCGTCGACCAGCTGGAAGGCCACGCCCAGATGGTCGCCAAAGGTACGCAGGGCTTCGCGCTGCTCGTCGGTGGCCTGGGCCAGCGCCGCAGCACTGTGGGTAGAGGCTTCGAACAGCATCGCCGTCTTGCCGCGAATGACCTCCATGTAGACTTCCTCGGTGGTGCTGGCGTCGCGTACGCGCGACAGCTGCAGCACTTCACCTTCGGCAATCACCCGGGTGGCCTTGGACAGGATCTGCATGACCGGCATCGAGCCCAGCTCGACCATCATTTCGAACGAGCGCGAATAAAGGAAGTCGCCCACCAGTACGCTCGGCGCGTTGCCCCACAGGGCATTGGCGGTAGAGCGGCCACGGCGCATGCCGGACATGTCGACCACGTCGTCGTGCAGCAGGGTGGCGGTGTGCAGGAATTCGATGGTGGCGGCCAGCAGGCGCAGGTCGTCGCCTTCGCGGCCCAGGGCCTTGCCACACAGCAGTACCAGCAGGGGACGCAGGCGCTTGCCACCGGCGGACGTGATATAGTCGCCGATCTTCGATACCAGCGGCACGCGCGAGGTCAGCTGCTTCTTGATGATCTCGTCGACGGCGCTGAAATCATCAGCCACCGCGCGGTAGAAGGTTTGGGGTTGCATCGGCTGCTCCAGTGAGGTTGCGCGGCATGCTAGGTCGCGGGTCCCGGTGTGTCAAGGCGCGGTGCCCGCAGGCCGGGGGCGGCACTTGCAAGCAAAACCGCGGTTGCGTACAATCGCGCACCCTAACTTCCTGGGCAGCACCTGCCTTACGCAATTGCGCCGGGCCGTTCCAGCCCTGTGCAGCCATGCCAGCCAATACTCATCATATAAAGCGCTGGGTGAGCAGGATTATCGGAGAAATACCATGTCTTACGCAGTAATCGTTACCGGCGGCAAGCAGTACAAAGTCGCTGAAGGTGAATTCCTCAAGATCGAAAAACTGGAAGTCGCCACTGGCGAATCCGTGACCTTCGATCGCGTTCTGCTGGTCGCCAACGGTGAAGAAGTCACCATCGGTGCTCCAGTTGTTGCTGGCGCTAAAGTAGTGGCCGAAGTCGTTTCGCAAGGCCGCCACGACAAGGTTCGCATCATCAAGTTCCGTCGTCGTAAGCACCACATGAAGCGTATGGGCCACCGCCAGTGGTTCACCGAGATCAAAATCACCGGCATCCAGGCTTAATCCCCTAGATCCCCTGAATTTATTTGGAGAATTGAACCATGGCTCACAAGAAGGCTGGTGGTAGTACTCGTAACGGTCGCGACTCAGAATCGAAACGCCTTGGCGTGAAGATGTATGGCGGCCAGGTTATCAAGCCAGGCAACATCATCGTCCGTCAGCGCGGTACCGAATTCCACGCTGGCTACGGCGTTGGCATGGGCAAGGACCACACCTTGTTCGCCAAGATCGAAGGCGTGATCAAGTTCGAGAAGAAAGGCGAGTTCATGCGCCGTTACGTGAGCATCGTCGCCGCTTAATCGCGACGTCGCTCCAGAAGCCCCGTCATGCGACGGGGCTTTTTCGTTTGTGGTGAGCCTCTTGCAAAGCTGTTTGTCTGGGTTGCCGGCGTTGGTTTCTACGGTCGTACGGGGCCGCCGCGCTCATTTTTGCAAGAGCCTCATGTTTTTGAGTCATTCAGCTCGTCTGCCGACGAGAGGCGGTTTTAATGAAGTTTGTTGACGAAGTATCCATTCGGGTCAAGGCCGGTGACGGTGGCAACGGTTGCATGAGCTTCCGTCGCGAGAAGTTCATCGAGAACGGCGGCCCTAACGGCGGTGACGGTGGTGACGGCGGCTCGGTGTACATGATTGCCGACGAAAACCTGAACACCCTGGTCGACTACCGCTACACCCGTCACCATGAAGCCCAGCGTGGCTCCAACGGCGGTAGCACCGACTGCACCGGCAAGAAGGGTGAAGACCTGTTCCTGCGCGTGCCGGTCGGCACCACCGTGATCGATGCTTCCACGCAGGAAGTGATCGGTGACCTGGTCACCCCCGGCCAGAAGCTGATGGTCGCGCAAGGTGGCTGGCACGGGCTGGGCAACACCCGTTTCAAGTCGAGCACCAACCGTGCACCGCGCCAGACCACCCCAGGCAAACCGGGTGAGCAGCGTGACCTGAAGATGGAAATGAAGGTGTTGGCCGACGTCGGCCTGCTGGGCTTGCCGAACGCCGGCAAGAGTACCTTCATCCGTTCGGTCTCGGCTGCCAAGCCGAAAGTTGCCGACTACCCGTTCACTACTCTGGTGCCAAACCTGGGTGTGGTCAGCGTTGACCGCTGGAAGAGCTTCGTCATCGCCGACATCCCCGGCCTGATCGAAGGCGCTTCCGAAGGTGCCGGCCTGGGTATCCGCTTCCTCAAGCACCTGGCGCGTACGCGCGTGCTGCTGCACCTGGTGGACATCGCGCCGCTGGACGAAAGCAGCCCGGCCGATGCCGCCGAAGTCATCGTCAACGAGCTGACCCGCTTCAGCCCGTCGCTGGCCGAGCGTGAGCGCTGGCTGGTGCTGAACAAGGCCGATATGGTCATGGACGACGAGCGCGACGAGCGTGTGCAGGAAGTGATCGACCGTCTGGAGTGGGAAGGGCCGGTCTACGTGATCTCGGCTATTTCCAAGCAGGGCACCGACAAGCTCAGCCACGACCTGATGCGCTACCTCGAAGACCGCGCCGACCGCCTGGCCAACGACCCGGCCTACGCCGAAGAGCTGGCCGACCTTGACCAGCGCATCGAAGACGAAGCCCGTGCCCAGCTGCAGGCCCTGGACGACGCCCGTACCCTGCGTCGTACCGGCGTCAAGAGCGTGCATGACATCGGCGACGACGATGGTTGGGACGATGATTTCGAGGACGACGAAGACGGTCCGGAAATCATTTACGTGCGCGACTGATCGGTTGCAGTACACTAAACGCCGCTCTCTGGAGCGGCGTTTTTGTATCCACGGTATCTACAGATTCGACATAGGTTGGAAGAAGATGCGAAGCAAGGTGACGGGCGCCAAGCGCTGGGTCGTTAAGATTGGCAGTGCTCTGCTGACCGCCGATGGCAAGGGCCTCGACCGCGGTGCAATGGCCGTTTGGGTCGAGCAGATGGTCGCGCTGCGTGAGGCAGGCGTGGAGTTGGTACTGGTCTCCTCCGGGGCCGTGGCTGCCGGCATGAGCCAGCTGGGCTGGACCAAGCGACCGAGTGCGATGAACGAGCTGCAGGCGGCTGCCTCGCTTGGCCAGATGCGTCTGGTGCAGGCCTGGGAGTCGAGCTTCGGGGAGCACGGGAAGCACACCGCGCAGATCCTGCTGACCCATGACGACCTGTCCGACCGCAAGCGTTACCTGAATGCCCGTAGCACCCTGCGCACCTTGGTCGATCTGGGCGTGGTGCCGGTGATCAACGAAAACGACACCGTGGTCACCGACGAGATCCGCTTCGGCGACAACGACACCCTGGCGGCGCTGGTGGCCAACCTGGTCGAGGCCGACCTGCTGGTGATCCTCACCGACCGCGATGGTATGTTCGATGCCGACCCGCGCAACAACCCCGAAGCGCAGTTGATCTACGAAGCCCGTGCCGACGACCCCTCGCTGGATGCCGTGGCCGGTGGTACCGGTGGTGCCCTGGGCCGTGGCGGCATGCAGACCAAGCTGCGTGCGGCGCGCCTGGCTGCCCGTTCCGGTGCTCACACCATCATTATCGGTGGCCGCATCGAGCGCGTGCTGGACCGCCTGAAGGCGGGCGAGCGTCTGGGCACCTTGCTGTCCCCTGAGCGCGGCATGCTCGCGGCGCGCAAGCAGTGGTTGGCCGGTCACCTGCAAACCCGTGGCACCCTGGTGCTGGATGCCGGTGCCGTGCAAGCGCTGCGTCAGGCCAACAAGAGCTTGCTGCCGGTTGGCGTGAAGACTGTGCAGGGCAGCTTCCGTCGTGGCGAGATGGTGGTGTGCGTCGGCCCGGACGGTGTTGAAGTGGCTCGCGGCCTGGCCAACTACAGCGCCCTGGAGGCGCAGAAGATCATTGGTCAGTCGTCCGAAGCCATCGAGTCGATCCTTGGCTACAGCGCCGAGCCGGAACTTGTACACCGCGACAACCTGGTGCTGGTATGAGCCTGCTGAAGAACGTAATCGCTGTGGTAGCGTGCGTGCTGCCGATGTTGGCCGGCGCCGAAGAGGTCGGCCAGGTGTCCACCGTGTTCAAGTTCGTCGGGCCGAACGACCGCATTGTGGTCGAGGCCTTCGACGACCCTAAGGTAGAGGGCGTGACGTGCTACCTGTCCCGGGCCAAGACTGGCGGGGTGAAGGGGGGCTTGGGGCTGGCCGAGGACCGGGCGGAGGCATCGATTGCCTGTCGTCAGGTCGGGCCGATCAACTTCAAGGGTGAGCTCAAGGATGGCGAGGAAGTGTTCAAGGAACGCACCTCGCTGGTGTTCAAGACCATGCAGGTGGTGCGTTTTCTCGACAAGAAGCGCAACACGCTGGTGTACCTGGTGTACAGCGACCGCATGATCGAAGGCAGCCCGCAGAATGCGGTGACTGCCATTCCGATCCTGCCTTGGGCTCATTGATAGCCCGCTCCTGCATACGCATCGGTGGTTGGGCGCAGGCCGTCGTAGGAGCGGGTTCACCCGCGAAAGGGCCGGGCCTGCTGGCCAATTTCCACCCGCCGTTCACCGTTGCCGCCGCCACCGTATTCGCGGGTAAACCCGCTCCTACATACGCATCGGTGGTTGGGCGCAGGCCGTCGTAGGAGCGGGTTCACCCGCGAAAGGGCCGGGCCTGCTGGCCAATTTCCACCCGCCGTTCACCGTTGCCGCCGCCACCGTATTCGCGGGTAAACCCGCTCCTACATACGCATCGGTGGTTGGGCGCAGGCCGTCGTAGGAGCGGGTTCACCCGCGAAAGGGCCGGACCTGCTGGCCAATTTCCACCCGCCGTTCACCGTTGCCGCCGCCACCGTATTCGCGGGTAAACCCGCGCCTACATGCGCTCGGTGGTTGGACACAGGCCGTCGTACGCATCGGTGACTGGACACAGGCCGTCGTAGGAGCGGGTTTACCCGCGAATGGGCCGCAACGCGGCCCCGGCTATCTCAGGCCAGCTCCTCGGCCTGATCCTCACGCACAACCGCCTTCACTTCATCCAGCCGGCTGATGAACTTCCAGTCCGCCTCGTCGATGTAGATGCCGTTCGGCCCGCTGCCACCTTCCAGGTCGATCGCAACGTGCGCCGAGACCTGTGGTTTCACACTCGCCAGGATCGGCACGAAGCCCAGTTGCTGGCTGGTCTCCAGCAGTGCCGCCTGGTTGCGTTCGTCGATGTCTGCCGCTTCGTCCAGGTAGTACGGCAGGCGAATGCGCCCGGCCAGGTCACGGTCCATCAGGTGCAGCAGCAGGTACATGTTGGTCAGCGCCTTGATGGTCATGGTGGTGCCGTTGGACGCCGCACCGTCGATGTCGGCGTGGATGATCGGCTGGCCATTGACCTTGGTGATCTCGAACGCCAGCTCGAACAGGTCCTTCAGGCCCAGCTGGTTGTGGTTGGCCGCCACCAGCCGTGCCAGGTACTCCTTGGCCTCTTCGTTCTTGTTGTCCTGGTCTGCACTTTGGGTCAGGTCGAAGACCGACAGGGTTTCGCCTTCTTCGTACTGGCCGGCACTGTGGATAATCTGGTCGATGTGCTTGAGCGCTTCCTTGTTCGGCGCCAGTACCACGCGGAAGCTTTCCAGGTTGGAAACCTGGCGCTTGTTGATCTCGCGGTTGAACAGGGCCAGCTGGTGCTCGAGGCTGTCGTAGTCGCTGCGGATGTTGCGCAGGGTTCGGGCGATGTCGGTGACCGCAGCGCGGCGTGCCTTGGCCAAGGTCAGGGCTTCGTCGGTACGGTGCGCGTAGGCGTTCACCAGCAGTTGCAGACGGCGTTCCATGTCGTCTTCGCTGTCGAATTTGGCAACGCCTTTGAGGCGCACCTGGGCGTACAGCGCCTCAATCTGGTTGTCCACCCGCTGCAGGCCTTGCCAGCTGTCCTGGTAGTCATTGAGCAGCGGCAGCAGGTTGTCCATCGAGTCGTCGATGGCTTCCATGTAAGGCGTGCCGTAGGGCAGGTCGGCCGGCAGCAGCTGGCGACGGCGCAGGGCGTCTTCCAGGGTGCGCTGCTTGGACTCGAGGTCGCCGAGCTGGCGGCCGACCAGTTGCAACTTGGCTGACAGCTGCTGGACGCGCTCGGTGAAGGCGTCGCTGGAGCGCTTGAGTTCGTCCTGGGCCGCTTCCAGCTGCGAGAGCTGTTCCAGCTTCTCGGGCTCTTCGGCGGCGAGGGTTTGGCTGCGGCGGAAGTCTTCCAGCGCCTTCTGCGCGTCCAGCACTTCCTGGTACAGGGTTTCGGTCTGCGCTTTGGAAGCGGAGCGGTCGGCGGCCACGGCCTGCTGGGTCTTGAGCTGCTTGAGTTCTTTTTCCAGGCGCTCTTTCTGGTCGCGCAGGGCGGCGCGGTCGGCCAGGGCCTGCAGGGCCGGCGGGTCGATGTGGGTCAGGTCGATGGCCAGGCCTGGGGCCTCGAAGCGTTCGCCCTTGAAGCCGTCGAGCACCGCTTCCAGCGATTTTACCCACAGGTCGCTGTCGTCCAGCTCGATACCGCGATCGCCCAGCGGCAGGCTGAACAGCGCGCCGTTGAACAGGCGCATCAAGCGGTCGACGTCCTGCTGCGAGAACTCTTCGCGCAGGCGGGCATAGCTGTTGTTGTCAGCGTGATCCAGCTGCTGCTTGACCTGCTTCAGGCGTTTTTCCAGGTCGCGTACGCGCTCGTCGAGGTCTTCGGCACTGAACTGCCGTGACTGGGCCAGCGCGCCGGCCAGCTCGTCGTGGGCGTCTTTGGCCGCCAGCAGTTGCTGCTCCAGTACCTTGACGTCATCGACCAGCGCAAAGCGGTGCTTGAGCACCGACAGCTCGCCTAGCCAGCGCTGGATACCGGTAATTTCACGCTCCAGGCGCATCAGCTCCTGGGTGCCGCCACGCTGGTCGTTCTGCAGGCGGTCCTGCTCGCCACGGTAGTGCTCGGACTGGATGACCAGCTCTTCCTTGCGCGCCATGGCGTATTCCTGCCAGGTGCCCAGCAGGGTGTCGAGCACAGGCGAAATGCGGTGCAGCTTGCCACGCAGGATGTCGCGCTGGGCCACGCCACCGGCCAGGGCCTCGACCAGCGGGCCGGCAGCGACCAGGGCGTTGTAGTCCTGCTCCATGCGGCGTACGTCGCGGAAGGCTTCCTCGCACGCAGCGATGTAGTCGACGCTGCCCGAGCGCAGGCTGTGCTCGAAGGCGTCGAGGAACAGCTGCTTGAGCTTGGCGGCGGTGATCTCACGCATGTGCAGCAGGTTGATGAACAGCGCGCGGAAGGTTTTCAGGCTTTGCTCGCTGGTGGAGCGCAGCGGGATCATGGTCAGGTCCAGCGGCACCGAAGTGTGTCCGCCCACCAGCAGCCGGCGCAGTTCGTCCGGCTTCAGCTCGTAAGCCTTGATCCCCAGGCGCTCAAGGTTGGTGAACAGCTCTTTCTGACGCAGGCAGGTGTCGTTCTTCTGGTAGTGGGCCAGGTCCAGTTCGCCTTTGTAGGCGAAGAACTGGTGGCCGAAACCGCCACCCGGGCCGCGTCCGACCACACCGATCACGTGCGGGCCGTGGGGCAGGCTCAGTTCGCAAAGAATGTACGACGTGTCGCTGGCGAAGTAGAAGCGGCGCGACTGCTCAAGGCTGTACTTGCCGAAGCTCATGTCCGACATGCGTGCCAGGATCGGGAACTGCAGGGCGTTGATTGACGCCGATTTACCCAGGTTGTTGGCGCCGTATACCGACAGCGGGTGCTCCAGCGGGAACAGGCCAAGGCTGTAGCCGGCGGTGTTGAGCAGTGCGAAGCGGCGGATGCCGTAGCGTTCCTGGCTCATGCGTCAATCTCCTGTTGCTCTTCGCGGATGGCCCGGGCCAGGGCGTCCTCTTCGCTTTCCTCGCCCTGGAAAGGCGTGAGGTCGAGCGGGTCGTCGGTACGGTTGAGTTCTTCGGCGCTTTCTTCCTCGACCAGTACCGGGGTCGGCAGCGGCAGGGCGCTGTGCAGGGTGGCGGCCAGGTCGCGGTCCTGCTGCACCGACAGGCACACATCAAGGAAGCGGTGCATGGGCGGCAGGAAGCGGTAGATGCCGCCTTCCTCATGGGCGAAGCCGAGCTGGGTCATGCGCCGCAGGATTTTTTCTTCCAGCTCGTCCACGGTCTGCACTTCGGCCTGCAGGAAAAGGTCGCGGTACTTGTCCAGCAGCGAGGGCAGTTCGTCGCGGCCGATGCTGCCACCGTCGAGCACGGCCATCGGGTCGCGGCCCTGGTCAGCAAGGTGCTCGACCAGGATGAAGGTGAACAGCGACAGGCGTTGCGCGGTCTTGTTGACCTGCGCGGCGGTCATGTCCGGCACGAAGTAGTAGAAACCACGGGTATCGCACACCAGTTCGAAGCCCAGGGCCTTGAACAGGGTGCGGTACTGGTCCTGGAAGTTCGACAGCTGGGCGTACAGCTCAGGGTCGCGCCGGCTGACGTGGAAGCCTTTGAACAGCTCGCGGAAGATCGGCGCGAGCTGGGACAGTTCGGAAAGATCAAGATGCATGGGCTGGGCTCGCGTTGGGTTCGGTAGGCGCGCTGGGGGCGTCTTCGCGGCTGGAGGTCAGGGCGAACGAATGCAGGCTGACCAAATGTTCCTGAGTGGTGTATTCGCGGCGGTCGAGGCGTTCGCGCTTGAAGCGCTTTTCCCGCGACAGGCGCGAGAACCAGTACAGCAGCTCGTCGGTGGCGCCTTCGGGCTCCTGCTCCAGCAGCCAGACCATCAAGTCGGGCAGTGGCAGGGCCTGTTCGCAGCGTTCGGCCATTTCCTTGACCGTGCGCGGGGCGCGGGGCAGGGCGCCGGACTGGGTCTTGTGGGCTTTGGGGAAGCGCGCCGGTTTGGGCTCGAAGCGGGCCAGTGCGTAAACGTAGGCCTCGACCTGGCTGGCACTGCCAAGGAAGGTGCTTTGCGGGCGGGTGAACATCGGCATGGCCGCCTGCGGCACGGCATCGATGCCTTTGCGCCGGATCACCGACAGGGCCAGTGCGGCGCCGCGGGTCACGGCGTTGTGCCGGCGGGCTTCTTCGCGCAGCGGCAGCAGCAGTTCGCGGGCGTGGCGCAGGGTCAACTGGGCGCTGGTCTGCATTTCCAGGATGCGCGCGTGGGTGCGCAGCAGCATGTCGTCGTCGACCAGGTGGCCCAGGCGCGCTTGTTCGCCCAGCAGTTTCAGCAGCACGGTCTCGACCTTGCGTACACCCTGCTCGAAGGCGCCGTCGGCGTTGACCAGCTGGATCATCGGCTCGACGTATTCGTCCCAGGTGGCCAGCACTTCGGCATAACGCTGGCGCAGCGGAATCTGGCGGTTGCTGGTCTTGGCCCGTTCGGCCACGGCCACCAGTGCCTGCTCGTCGTTGTCGAGCTTTTTCAGCACATCGCGCACGCGCATGTCGAGCAGGCGCAACTGGCGTGCCAGGTCGTCGCTGTCGCGGTTGTCGAAGGCATCCTGGATGTGCCCGGCCAGGCGCTCCAGGTGGCGCAAGTAGGCTTCGATCTCCAGGCACAGGCCCAGCCGGTGTTCGCGGCGCAGGTAGGCGAGGAAGTCGTGGATCTGCGCGTTGAGCTCGAAACGGTTCGGGCTCTTGGCCACCGGGACCAGGATATCCAGGCGGATCCACACGTCGAGTAGCTGGGTGATGTCCTGCGGGGTGCTTTCGAGCTGCTGGCGGGCCACATGCTGGCGCAGTTCGACCAGGCTCAGGGTGCCCTGGTCGAAACGCTCGCACAGCGGCTCGATCAGGGCCCAGTGTTCGGCTAGGGCGCGCAGGACGCGCTTGGGTTCGATCATTGGCTTCGACTCGTTGCCAAGAAAAAGGGGGCGATTGTACTGCATTCGCGGGGGTGGTTTTTACCCCTTGGTCTGTAATGAGAAATAACCATGGGATGTGCAGGTGTAAGACGTTGTTCATGTGACGGCGCTCGGTCTGATAGGCGCTGCAAAAACCACGGCGTACACGTTAGAATGCCCAATTGCCTTCACCCCCTCGGATATCCGCCCCTTGCTGACCGAACCCCGTCGCCGCGCCTACCTTTCCGCCATGCAAGTGGTGCACTGGCTGCCGCGCGCCGAGCTGCCGTTCGCCGCACCGTCGCGGCCCGAGTTGCTGCTGCCTGTCGTGCCGGTCGAGGACATCGATTTCGAGGTCAGGCCGGCATCGGCAGCCAACGAAACGCCCGTCACCCCCCAGGCTCGCTCCGGCGAGCGGCCGAAAATCGAGATCCCGCGCCCGGGCAGTGTGCCTAAACCCGCCGTCAAGCCTGCCGAGGCACAAGAGCAGCCCGCTGCTCCGCGCCCGGCACCGGTGCCGCCACCGCGCTTCTCGCTGCAGTTGTTGCGCGCCGGCAGTTGCCTGCTGCTGGTGGAGCTGGCCACTGGTCAGCCGTTCCAGAGCCGCGACCCCTCTTACCTGCTGCTCAAGGACATGCTGCGCGCCGCCGGCCTGCCCGATGCCCCGCAGATCATCGGCGAGCCGGTGCGCTGGCCACTGCTGGTGCGCGGCAACATGGACCAGGGGCCGGAGGCTGCGCGCGATTTCGTCCAGGGCTTCGTTCAGGCGCGCCTGGAAGACGCACCGTGTACCTGTCTGTGGCTTGTCGGCCTGCCGGCACTGCGTTTTGCCGCCAATGTCGACGCCGACGCCTATTACCAAACCCTGACGCTCGACAGCCTGGGCGACGCCTGGGCATTGCCGGGCCTTGAACTGTTGATGGACGAGCCGCAACGCAAGGCGGACGTCTGGAAAGCCATGCGCCAGCTGATGGCGCGCTGGAAGAGCGTTGAATGAGTGACTCGATCAGCTTCCGCCCGATGACCGAGGCGGATCTGGATGCCGTACTTAAGATCGAATATGCCGCATTCAGTCACCCCTGGACCCGTGGAATCTTTCAGGATGCGCTCAAGTCGTACGAAGTCTGGCTGATGTTCGATGGCCAGCAGCAAGTGGGCCATGGGGTGATCAACGTGATCATCGACGAAGCGCACCTGCTCAACATCACCGTAAAACCGGAAAACCAAGGCTGCGGCCTGGGCTTGCGCCTACTTGAGCACCTGATGGCCCGGGCCTATCAGCTCAATGGCCGCGAATGCTTTCTGGAAGTGCGCGCCAGCAACCAGTCGGCCTATCGTTTGTACGAGCGTTACGGTTTCAACGAAATTGGCCGCCGCCGTGACTATTATCCGATTGCCGGCGGCCGTGAAGACGCCCTGGTGATGGCCTGTACCCTGTTCGAAGACTGACTTTGCAGGGGGCGTACCCGGGCGCGCAGGCTTTGTTCTCGGCAGGGACGGATAAAGAATGAGACAACTGCTTTTGGCAGCGAGCCTGTGTATCGCAAGCGCTGCTCACGCTGACGAGCGCGACGTGTGGATGTTCGCCCAGTGGGCGGGTGATCATCAAACCCGCCCTTTCCGTGAAATGCTGGTAGATGCCCGGCTTTACGGTGTAGTGCCAATTCACCAGTTGCTGCGCTCGGCATCGGACTGGAAACTGTGCCACGCATCGCCTTTCGCCGTACCACCCCCCGGCAATTGGGCCGCTGTGCGTTCGACCCTCGCGTTGATCAAGGCACTCGACGATCAAGGCATCCTGCGCCAGTTCGAGGTGGTTTCGGCCTACCGTGAGCCGCGCCTGAACGCCTGTGCGGGCGGGGCGGCCAACAGTGCGCATACCCGCGCTTTCGCCGTCGATATACTGCTGCCGGCCTGGGCCGACCCCAATCCGCTGTGCCGTTTCTGGCAGCAACACGGCCAAGCCTGGAACATGGGGTTGGGCCGCTACCCATCAGGCCGTATCCATTTGGATACCGCCGGTTATCGCACCTGGGGTGGTGATGGCGGTGCGGGGGCGTCGTTCTGTATCAACCCCAAATGAGCCAGGCACTTCCGGCATTCGTCCATTATCCACTCGGCGAAGCGCTGGCGCTTGCCGCTGTCGGCCAGAGGCTGCGGGCTGAGCAGGTGGTAGGCCGAGCCATCGCGCACAAAACCGAGCGGCGCCTGCAGCTGCCCGCTGTCGAGTTCGTCGCGCACCATCAGGGCTGAGGCAATGGCCAGGCCCAGTCCGGCGCTGGCAGCCTGAATCGACAGGTAGAAATGTTCGTAGTCGCTGCGTTCGCAGTGCCGCGCCTGCTGGCCGCTCAGGCGCAGCCAGGTGGGCCAGGCAGCAGGGCGTGTGGTGCTGTGCAGCAGCCGTTGGCCATCGAGTCTGGCGCTGGCGGCGGGGTGGCACACCGGGCCGATCCATTCATCGCAGATTTTCTGGCTGTACAGCTGGTTGTCCCAGTGGAAGTCGTCGCGGCGAATTGCCAGGTCGACACCGCTGCGGGCGAAGTCCAGTGGACCGCCTGCGGCTACCAGGTGCAACTGAAGGTCGGGGTGGGTGGCATGGAAGCGCGGCAGGCGCGGGATCAGCCAGCGCATGGCGATGGTCGGCTCGCAAGACAGCACCAGCACATTGTCGCGAGCTTGTTGCTGCAGGCGCTGCACGGCGCCTTCGAGCTGTTCGAAGATCGCCTGGGTGGTGCTTTGCAGGGCACGACCGGCGGGGGTGAGGAAAATGGCCCGGTTGCGGCGTTCGAACAGTTCCACGCCAAGGCTTTCTTCCAGCAGGCGTATTTGGCGGCTGACCGCGCCGTGAGTGACGTGCAAGTGCTCGGCGGCGTGTACGAAGCTCTCGGTCTGGGCGGCGATGTCGAAGTAGCGGAAGGCGTTGAGTGGCGGCAGTTTCATGATATCCCTGTTCAGCTGTGCCGGCCTCTTCGCGGGTAAACCCGCTCCTACATGGCCACATATTTCCCTGTAGGAGCGGGTTTACCCGCGAAGAGGCCAAGGCAGGCTGTACATATCTGTGAGCAAAACTATCAGATTCATCTCAGCATAAATCGATTTTTCCGCATCTGTAAGCGCTTGATAATCGGCGGTCTGTGCATTTCCATCGCCTATCGAGAGCCCTCAGCATGACCGAACTCATCGCCGTCGCCCTGTTCACCCTGCTCGCCGTCATCAGCCCCGGCGCGGACTTCGCCATGGTCACCCGCAGCAGCTATGCGCAGGGCCGCAAGGCCGGGCTGGCTGCTGCTGTGGGCATCGCCCTGGGGGTGCAGGTGCATGTGTTGTACACGGTGTTGGGCATTGCCGTGATCATCAGCCAGAGCCCGACGCTGTTCTTCGTCATGAAGGTGCTGGGTGCGGGCTACTTGATCTACCTCGGGTACAAGTCATTGACCAACACGCAACGTATCAGCCTGGACGGGGTTGGCCAGTCTGCTGCCAGCGTACTGCAAGCGCTGCGCACCGGCTTTTTGACCAACGCCCTCAACCCCAAGACCATGTTGTTTGTCATCAGTGCCTTCACCCAGGTGGTGCAGCCTGGCAGCCCGCTGGCGCTGAACTTCGCCTACGGTGCGTTCATGTCCGTTGCCCATTGGCTATGGTTCAGCCTGGTGGCGGTATTTTTCTCCAGTACGGCATTGCGCAGGGCGATGATCGAGCGGCAAGTGCTGGTGGACCGGGCCATTGGTCTGGCATTGATCGGGCTTGGCCTGGCTGTGGCGGTGACCGGAATACGTTGAGGCGACGATAGCAGCGCCGAAACCTGTGATTCGGCGCCCGGCTGCTGCGGGATTGGTTAGCGCGGGCATCAGCAGCTTTTTCGCAGGCAAAGAAAAAGGGCTTACCTTGCGGTAAGCCCTTCGTCTTGTTTGGTGGCTACACAGGGACTTGAACCCCGGACCCCAGCATTATGAATGCTATGCTCTAACCAACTGAGCTATGTAGCCGATGGCGCGCATTATTCTCTTGAACGCCCCCTCTGTCAACACTCATTTCAAAAAAAATTTGCACGCTTTCAAAAACTTAGCGGCCAGCCCCGGTTTCAGCGCACCACAAGCCAGTGCCCGAGCACGCCCAGCAACTGCAACTGCTGGGCTGCAGCCAGGGATTGCAGGCTTTGGCCAGGCTGGTCGAGGTTGAAGTCGCCGCTTACACGGCGATGAGCCACTTGTTCATCCATCATCCACAGACGCTGCCCTTGGTAACCGGCAAGGCGCTCCAGCACCTGCCTCAATGGCATGTCTGTGGCTTTCAGGCGGCCATTGCGCCAACTGTCAGCGGTTTTCAGATCAGCCTTACGCACCGGGTCGATGCGTGTGTCATCGAAGGTTACCCGCTCACCCGCCGAGACCATCCGCTGCTCACCCCCCTGGGTGACCATGGCCTTGCCACTGAATACCACGAGTTCGTCGCGCCCTGCATGGCGGGCTATCTGCAAGCGAGTGCCGTATACCTGGATGCGTGCGTTGCCCACTTCCACGTCCATGGCGCGCCCGTCGAGCACGACTTCCAGATGCACCTGGCCCTGCACCAGGTGCAGTTGGCGGGTGCGGCCGCGCAGGTCGACGTTCATCGCGCTGGCGCTGTCCAGGTTCAATGTCGTGCCATCCGCCAAGCGTATGCTGCGGCGCTCTCCCACGTCGGTGTACAGCTCGCTGGCCAGACGCTGCATCAGCGGCCAGTACAGGTAAGCTGCAGCGGCTAACCCTAGCAAAAACGCAAGCGCCAACCCTTTACCCAGGTGACTGCGACGGACAGTGACATGCCGTGGGCGAGGGCGGGCAGGTGCGGGTTGCAGCTGTTGCCAGAACGTCTCCAGCTCGGCGTAGGCGTGGGCGTTCTCTTGTACCTGGCACCAGGCTGCAAATGCCTGGCGCTGGGTTTCGTCGCAACCGGGCTGGCGCAGCAACGAAAACCACGCCAGCGCTTCCTGTTGTGGATCGGGCTGCAGCTGCTTGGCGGACATCGGGCTCATGGGGGCGGTCTGCTCACGATAGGGGCCGTTTGGCCTAACGATGACAGGAGTCATTGGCAGAGGATGCTAATTATATTGAGAACCATTTTCAAGTACGTGGCGACAGGGGGATAAAAAAGGTAGCTATGTATCTATTTGATTCCTGATAATCGGATCCCAAACCAGAGGACGGAGATTCAGGCAAATGGCCACCAGTAGTGCCTCCACCGCATCCACCCCGGCAGCGGCAAGCCAAGCCTCGCCGATGGTGATGCGTATCATCGGTTTCTGCGCCTTGGCGCACTTGATCAACGACCTGATCCAGTCGGTGCTGCCAGCGATCTACCCGATGCTCAAGGCCAACTACGACCTGAGCTTCGCCCAGATTGGCATGATCACGCTCACGTTCCAGATCACCGCCTCGCTGTTGCAGCCTTGGGTCGGCTTCTTCACCGACCGCAGGCCCACGCCTAATCTGTTGCCGCTAGGCACCCTGTGCACGTTGGTGGGGATCGTGATGCTGGCCTTCGTTGGCAGTTTCCCGATGATCCTGCTGGCGTCGGCGCTGGTGGGCATTGGCTCGTCGACCTTCCACCCGGAAACCTCGCGTATTGCACGGCTGGCCTCGGGCGGGCGCTTCGGCCTGGCCCAATCGACCTTCCAGGTCGGTGGCAACACCGGCTCCGCTCTGGGCCCGCTGCTGGCAGCGGCCATCGTCATTCCGTTCGGCCAGACCCATGTGGCCTGGTTCGGCCTGGCCGGGCTGTTCTTCCTCGGCGTTACCCTGATGCTGCGCGGCTGGTACAAGGAGCACCTCAATCAGGCCAAGGCGCGCAAGACGGTTCAGGCCACCCACGGCATTTCGCGCAATCGGGTAATTGCGGCGCTGATCGTGCTGGGCTTGCTGGTGTTCTCCAAGTACTTCTACATGGCCAGCTTCACCAGCTACTTCACCTTTTACCTGATCGAGAAGTTCGGTGTGTCGGTGGCCAGCTCGCAGCTGCATCTGTTCCTGTTCCTCGGCGCGGTGGCGGCGGGCACCTTCTTTGGCGGGCCGATCGGTGACCGTATCGGGCGCAAGGCTGTGATCTGGTTTTCGATACTGGGTGTGGCGCCGTTCACGCTGGCGCTGCCGTATGCCGACTTGTTCTGGACCACGGTGCTGAGCGTGGTGATCGGCTTTATCCTGGCTTCGGCGTTTTCCGCGATCGTGGTGTATGCGCAGGAACTGGTGCCAGGCAGCGTGGGCATGATTGCCGGGATCTTCTTCGGCCTGATGTTCGGCTTTGGTGGCATTGGCGCTGCGCTGTTGGGGTACGTAGCAGACCTGCGTGGTATCGAGTATGTGTATGGGTTGTGCTCGTTCCTGCCATTGTTCGGGTTGTTGGCGGTGTTGCTGCCAAGTACAGGTAAACGCTGAACGCGCCGGGGGCCTGGCAGAGGCCCCTGGGCAATTGACGAGCCCCCCGGAGGTGGCTAGAGTGCCGCCTCTTTTTTCAATCACCTGCGTAGTAGCCAAAGCAATGCGCCGTACCCAGTCCCTCCCACACGCCCGCCAGCCTGCCTTCCAGGCACTGCGTCGTGCATGGCCGAGTGACACGGTGCTCAAGCGCCGCCGCAGCGTGCTGTTTGCCTTCACCTTCTCGCCACACCTCGCCTGAACTGATCTGCGCTATCGCGTCGCTCGCCATTCTGGCGTGCGCGCCTGTTTCTGCACGTCTTTTCGGTTTGCCAGGAGTGGTACATGAACATGCGTTTGTTGGCGGGCTTATTGTTCGCCGTTTCTGTCGTGGGTTTCAGTTTGGGGGCCAGCTTGCCGCTGGTGTCGTTGCGCCTGCATGAAGCGGGGGCGAGCACACTGGAAATCGGCATCATCTCGGCCATCCCTGCCGCCGGCATGATGCTCTCGGCTTTTCTGGTCGACGCCTGCTGCCGCCATCTCACCCGGCGCACTATCTATCTTCTGTGTTTCAGCCTGTGCACGGTCAGCATCGCCTTGCTCGAGTCCGCGTTCGGCTCGTTGTGGCTGCTGGCGTTGCTGCGCCTGGGCCTGGGGCTCGGCATGGGGATCGCCATCATCCTCGGCGAGTCGTGGGTCAACGAACTGTGCCCCGAACATAATCGCGGCAAGATCATGGCCTTGTACGCCACCAGCTTTACGGGCTTTCAGGTGCTGGGCCCGGCCATGCTGGCAGTGTTGGGCGCCGATAGCCCGTGGATCACGGGTGTCGTCACGGTCTGTTATGGGCTGGCGTTGCTGTGCATTGTGCTGACGGTGCCTAACGACCATGTCGAGCACGAAGAGGGCGAAAAAAGCTTCGGCCTGGCCGGGTTCTTCCGTGTGGCACCTGCGTTGTGCATGGCGGTGCTGTTCTTCTCGTTCTTCGATGCCGTGGTGCTGTCGCTGCTGCCGGTGTACGCCACCAGCCATGGCTTTGCCGTTGGCGTGGCGGCGTTGATGGTGACGGTGGTGTTTGCCGGCGACATGCTGTTCCAGCTGCCGCTGGGCTGGTTGGCCGATCGGGTTGAGCGCACAGGGCTACACCTGGCGTGCGGGCTGGTGGCGATGGTGATCGGCATCGGTTTGCCTTGGCTGCTGAATCTGACCTGGCTGCTGTGGCCGCTGCTGGTGGTGCTGGGCGCGGTGGCGGGGGGGATCTATACCTTGGCGCTGGTCTTGATCGGGCAGCGCTTCAAGGGCCAGGACCTGGTCACTGCCAACGCCAGTGTGGGCTTGCTCTGGGGTGTAGGCAGCCTGGTCGGGCCGCTGGTCAGTGGGGCGGCCATGAATGTCGCGCCGCATGGTTTGCCCATGGCGCTGGCCCTGATGGCCGGGCTGTTCGTGTGCTTTGCCAGGCAGTCATACCGGCGCCGTGGGCGGATGCGGGCTGTGGCGCAGTGATATCCCTTTACGCCGCGCCGATGCTTACCCAATAGCGTGTCCTGTACTCGACCCGCACGGGCAGGCTGCGGGTGAGCAGTTGCAGGATCTGCCCGGTGTCAGCCAACTGATAGGTGCCGGAAACCTTCAAGCCCGCCACTTCTGGAGCGCAGCGCAACAGGCCCGGTCGGTAGCGGCCGAGTTCGCTGGCAAACTCGGCAAGCGGCATCTGCTGCACGCTGAGTACACCTTCGGTCCAACCCCAGGGGTCGTTGTGCAGTGTTCTGGCCTGAATGCTGCCGTCGGCTGTGACTTGCAAGGTTTCACCGGGCAGCACTTGCCTCGCTGAGGCCGAGGCAGGGAACAGCGTGACTTCACCACGACGCACCGACAGCAGCAGCCCTTGGCTGTTTTCGCGCAGCAACAGCTGGCCATCGAAGGTGGTCAGCGGGCCGACACGGGTGGCGACGTGGAACGGGCGGTTGTCGTTGGGGTTGCTCTCCAGGCTGACCTCGCCACGGATCAGTTTCAGCTGGCGTTGCTCCGCGCTGTAGTGCAAGTCGATGGCACTGGCGGTGTTGAGCTGGATGCGGCTGCCGTCACTGCCTTGCCATTGGCGCCGTTCGCCTGTGGCAGTGCTGGTGTCGGCCAGCAGCTGTGGCAGGCCTAGCGGTTCGCGCGCGGCCCAGCCCAGGCTGCCGCCCACGGCCAACAGCCCCAGCAACTTCAGGTGGTCCCTGCGGCTGGCTTTTGGGTGCTGGCTAGCGTCCAGGGTGCGCCGGCTCAGGTCCTTGGGCAGCCCGGCCAATTCATCACCCAGATTACTGACTCGCTGCCAGGCCAGGCGGTTGTGTGGGTGGCTGGCCAGCCAGTGTTGAAACTGCTGCTCGGTGCGCGGGCTGGGGGTGTCGAAACGCAGCTTCACCAGCCAGTCGATGGCCTGATCGACCTGCGCCTGTGCGGGCGTACCATCAGGCATCGGCATAGCGCAACCGGTAGCAGACGCCCAAGGCCTTGGCCAGATCGCGCTCGACGGTGGCCCTGGACACCTCCAGACGTTGGGCAACCTGCACGATGCTCAAACCGTCTAGCTGGGCCAGCAGGAACGCTTGGCGGACGCGCGGTTTCAACTGCTGCAAGGCGCGGTCGAGGCGTTCCAGGCTATCGAGGATGACGAGCTTATCCTCTTCGCTGGGCACTTCTGCTTCGGGCAGGTGAGCCAGGCTTTCCTGGTAGGCCCGCTCCAGCGCGCGGCGGCGGAACTGGTCGATCATCAAGCCACGGGCGATGCTGCTGAGGTAGGCGCGCGGTTCTTTGAGCGGCGACACCTGGCGGGCGCGCAACAACCGCACGAAGGTATCCTGGGCCAGGTCTGCGGCATGTTCACTGCAACCGACCCGGCTGCGTAACCAGCCACGCAACCAGGCATGGTGAGACTGGTAGAGCAGAGCGACCTCGGTGGGCTTGAGCGTGTCGTTGATCTGCATCGTAGAGAAGGCCCAGTCCAGTGATGTGTGCGATTGTGAATAGTTCTCAATTCTATGCAAGGAAGATGGCGCGGAGCAATGGCATGCCAAAGATTAGCTGCGCAAGAACCGGCGTTTGCCCGATGAACGGCTGCGCTAAGCTGGACCTGCAATCGACTTGATGGAGGTGCCATGATGCTGGCCGACCTTTCGCCCGAGGCCTATCACGAGGCCGCGCAACACCTGGCGGCACTTGACCCGGACTGGTCACGGCATATCGCAGCGATCGGGCCCTGCCTGCACCAGGCTACGCCGGGACGTGAGCCTTATGAGGCATTGGTGCGGGCGATTGCCTACCAGCAGCTGCACGCCCGCGCCGCCGAGGCGATCCTGGGGCGTTTGCTGGCACTGTTCCCGGCAGATGATTTTCCCCAGCCAGAGCAGTTGCTGGCGGTATCCCCGGAAACCCTGCGTGCCTGCGGCTTTTCGGCGAGCAAGCTGGTGACGGTCCAGGGCATTGCTCAAGCCACCCTGGAGGGCCTGGTACCGACGCGGGAGCAGGCGTTAACCATGGCTGACGAGGCGTTGATCGAACGCCTGGTGGCGCTGCGCGGGGTAGGGCGGTGGACGGTGGAGATGCTGCTGATCTATAGCCTGGGGCGTTCTGACATTCTGCCGGTGGACGATTTTGGCGTGCGCGAGGGGTATCGGCGGCTCAAGGGGCTGGAGACGGCGCCGACACCGGCACAAATGCGTTCGCTGGGCGGCGCTTGGCGGCCGTTTCGTACCGTGGCGGCCTGGTACCTGTGGCGGGCCTGAGGTTTTTGCATCGCCCGTACAGGCAACAACATATCCGGGAAACAAAGATGAATCTCTACACCACCCCCGACCAACGCTGGCAAGCCGTAGAGAGCCGCGACACTGCCGCTACAGGCCACTTTGTCTACGCCGTACGTACCACCGGCGTCTACTGCCACCCCGGCTGCAAATCACGCCAGGCCAAGCGCATGAACGTCGAGTTCTACGACACTGCCGCGGCTGCCGAGGCTGCCGGCTACCGTGCTTGCAAACGCTGTATCAGCAAGGCCAGCGCCACCCGCCACAGCCAGCTGGTTACTCACGCCTGCCGCTTGATCGAAACCAGCGACCCCGTTCCAAGCCTCGGCCAACTCAGTGCACGGCTGGCCGTCAGCCCCTTCCACCTGCATCGGCTGTTCAAGGCCGAAACCGGGGTTACCCCCAAAGCCTACGCCACGGCCTTCCGGGCCCGGCGCCTGCGTGCGCACCTGGAAGACGACCAGCACTCGGTCACCGATGCTATTTACAACGCCGGCTACAACTCCAACAGCCGCTTCTACGAAAGCGCCGACCAGCGCCTGGGCATGCGCCCCCGGCAATACCGCGCCGGCGGTGCCGGGGCAACCATTCACTTCGCCCTTGGGCAATGCTCGCTGGGTGCAATACTGGTAGCCCAGAGCGACAAGGGCATCTGCGCGATTCTGCTGGGCGACGACCCCGAGGGCTTGTTGCAAGAGCTACAGGATCAGTTCCCCAAGGCCCACCTGATTGGCGGCGACAGCGCCTACGAGCAGAGGGTCGCCGAAGTGATCGGTTTCGTCGAAGCGCCCTCCTTGGGTCTGGCCCTGCCGCTGGATGTGCAAGGCACCGCGTTTCAGGAGCGGGTGTGGCAGGCGCTGCGTGAGGTGCCGGCCGGAAGCCGGGTCAGCTACACCGACATCGCCGAGCGCATTGGCGCCCCCAAGGCCGTGCGGGCGGTCGCCATGGCCTGCGCGGCCAACCGTATTGCCGTGGCCATCCCTTGCCACCGCGTCGTGCGCCGGGATGGCGACATCAGCGGTTACCGCTGGGGCGTGGAGCGCAAACAGCAATTGCTGAAGCGAGAAACGGCACTCTCCTGACCACCCGAAGCCGCGTAGAATCCCCCGCCAAATCGAATTGCAAAGAGGAATATTCGATGAGGCGTGTCAGCCTTGCCCGTTATTGCCCAGGTCTGATTGCCCTGCTGGCCCTGATGCTGTTGCTTGTCAGCCCAGCTTGGTCGGCCCCGGCCACGCCATTGTCCAACCTGGCGGCTGCCGAGGCGCCCGCACTGGACGAAAACGCCAGCCTCGAACAACTGAGCGACCGCTTGGACCTCATCCGCCAAGGCGTCACCAGCGAGGCCAACGACGACGTGCTGTCGCAACTGCGCATGGGCGCGATGCAGGTTCAGCGTCAAGCTGATGCATTGAGTGCGCTGCGCACTGCCGATGTGGGAAAACTCGACGATCAGCTGAAGGTTATCGGCCCGGCCCAGCCGGACGAGGCCGCTACCCTGACGCAGCAGCGCAAAGCGCTGGAGGCCGAGAAAAAGGCGCTGGTAGCCCAGCAGGATCAGGCCACCAAGCTGACCCAGTCGGCCCGTGACCTGTCCACGCAAATCGTCAACCTGCGCCGCAGCCAGTTCAATTCGCAAATCACCAGCCGCGCAGCCTCGCCGCTGAGCCCGGCGTTCTGGCAGAGCATCATCCGCCCCACCCAGGACGACGTAGCGCGCCTGCGTGACCTGCGCGGCGAGGCGGCCGACGCCATCAGCAGCGCCTTCAGCGCCGAAAACCGCTGGCTGTTCGTTGCCAGCCTGGTGGCGGCGATTCTGGTGTGGACGTTGGTACGGCGCGTGCTTGAACGCTTGCTGGCCAGTGCCATGATCCGTTGGTTGCCGGAGGGCCGCCTGCGCCGCAGCGCCTTGGCTCTGGGCGTTAGCCTGGCAACCCTGGGCACCATCGCCGGCTCGGTGTCTTTGCTGCGCTGGGGGCTGGAAAGCAATGCGCGATTGGGTTCGGATATCACCAGCCTGACCAATCACATTCTGACCCTGGTGGTGTTCAGTGCCTTCATCACAGGCCTGGGCCGCGCCATGCTGATGCTGCAGCGTCCGTCCTGGCGGTTGCCGGCGATCCACGACGAAGTCGCCAGTGCGCTGGGCTGGTTCCCGAAGGTGCTGGCATTGGCACTGATGGTCATGATGACCATGGAGCGCATGAACAGCGTGATCGGTGCCAGCCTGGCGCTGACGGTGGCCGTCAACGGGCTGACCGCGCTGGTGGTGGCGCTCACCTTTGCAGGCGCGCTGCTGTGTTACCGCCGCACCCTGCGCAAGCATGACCTGGAGCGCCCGACGGGCCTGGCCGGGCTGATCCCGTTCGTGATGGTCATTTGGCTGACGTTGATCCTGCTGGCACTGCTCACCGGCTACCTGACACTCGCCTATTTCCTCACCGCCAAGCTGTTGTGGGTCAGCCTGGTGATCACCTGTGCCTACTTGCTGACCACCTTCTTCGGCGACCTGTGCGAAACCCTGCTGTCGCCCCGCCAGCCCGGTGGCCTGGCACTGGCGTCGACCCTGGGCCTGGCGCCTCGCCATCAGGCGCAGGCCAGCACCATACTGGCCGGCATCGGCCGCACTGTCGTGCTGTTCCTGGCACTGCTGCTGGTGTTGATGCCGTCGGGCACCAGCCCTAGCGAATTGCTGTTGAGTCTGGGCGACTGGGATGGGACCGGCGGCAAGGTGCTCGGCAACCTGAACATCGTGCCGCAGGACATCCTGCTGGCCTTGGCGATCTTCCTCGGTGGCCTGTTCGCCATCCGTGTGGTCAAGCGCTGGCTGAGCGACCGCCTGCTGCCGGAAACCGAGATGGACGCCGGCATGCGGGCCTCGCTGGTGACCCTGGTGGGTTACCTGGGTTTCCTGTTCCTGGCCATGCTGGTGATGTCGACCTTGCGTATCAACCTCACCAGCCTGACCTGGGTGGTCAGTGCCCTGTCGGTCGGTATCGGTTTCGGTTTGCAGCAGATCGTGCAGAACTTCATTTCCGGCCTGATCCTGCTGACCGAGCGCCCGGTGAAGGTCGGCGACTGGGTCAGCCTGGCGGGTGTCGAGGGTGATATCCGCCGCATCAACGTGCGCGCCACGGAGATCCAGATGTCTGACCGTTCCACGGTGATCGTGCCCAACTCGCAGTTCATCTCGCAGAACGTGCGCAACGTGACCATGGGCAATGCGCTGGGCGTGGTCAGCATTACCTTGACACTGCCGCTGGAGACCGATGCCAACCGCGTTCGGGAGCTGCTGCTGGCGGCTTACCATGAGCATGAGGCGATTCTGGATGCGCCAGCTGCCTCGGTGTCGTTCAAGGACCTGACGGCCAGCGGCATGGTGATTGGTGTGAGTGGCTATGTGGCCGGGCCGCGGCAGGTATCGGGAGCCCGCAGCGACCTGCTGTTCACCATTCTTGGCCGGTTGCGTGATGAAGGCATTCCACTGTCTTCGCCGCAGAGCATGGTGCTGGTGCAGGAGGGGGCGCGGCCGGCTGACGAGTCGGTGTAGGCATCGGGGGGGGGCAGTCCAGCTGGTAGGAGCGGGTTTACCCGCGAAAGGGCCGGCCCTGCTGGCCAATTTCCCCCCGCCGTTCACCGTTGCCGCCACTACCGTATTCGCGGGTAAACCCGCTCCTACGCGGATTGGTGGTGGACACACCTCGGGGGTTGGACACAGGCCGCCGTGTAGGAGGGGTTCACCCGCGAAGAGGCCGGCCCTGCTGGCCAATCTCCACCCGTCGGTCACCGTTGCCGCCACTACCGTATTCGCGGGTAAACCCGCTCCTACGCGGATTGGTGGTGGACACACCTCGGTGGTTGGACACAGGCCGCCGTGTAGGAGCGGGTTCACCCGCGAAGAGGCCGGCCCTGCTGGCCAATCTCCACCCGCCGTTCACCGTTGCCGCCGCTACCGTATTCGCGGGTAAACCCGCTCCTACGCAGATTGGTGGTGGACACACCTCGGGGGTTGGACACAGGCCGTCGTAGGACCGGGTTTACCCGCGAATGGGCCGGCCCTGCTGGCCAATCTCCCCCGGTGTTCACCGTTGCCGCCGCTACCGTATTCGCGGGTAAACCCGCTCCTACGCAGATTGGTGGTGGACACACCTCGGGGGTTGGACACAGGCCGTGTGTAGGAGCGGGTTCACCCGCGAAGAGGCCGGCCCTGCTGGCCAATCTCCACCCGCCGTTCACCGTTGCCGCCGCTACCGTATTCGCGGGTAAACCCGCTCCTACGCAGATTGGTGGTGGACACACCTCGGGGGTTGGACACAGGCCGTGTGTAGGAGCGGGTTCACCCGCGAAGAGGCCGGCCCTGCTGGCCAATCTCCACCCGCCGTTCACCGTTGCCGCCGCTACCGTATTCGCGGGTAAACCCGCTCCTACGCAGATTGGTGGTGGACACACCTCGGGGGTTGGACACAGGCCGTGTGTAGGAGCGGGTTCACCCGCGAAGAGGCCGGCCCTGCTGGCCAATTTCCCCCGCCGTTCACTGTCGCCGCCGCTACCGTATTCGCGGGTAAACCCGCTCCTACACCTGATCGGGGGTGGACACACACCGGAGTTTGGACACAGGCCGCCGTGTAGGAGCGGGTTTACCCGCGAACACCGGCAGAGCCGGTGCCATTACGCGACCCCTTGCGATATCAGCCCAGGCAGCGGGTTACGTGCTTGACCGACTGATAGGCTGACAACCCCCAAGGCCCCAGCTCGCGGCCGATCCCGCTGCCCTTGGTGCCCCCCCATGACGTTTCGACGAACACCGCCTGCACCGAGTTGATCCACACATGGCCAACCTCCAGCGCATCGGCCACGCGCTCGGCGCGTTCCAGGTCGGCGGAGCATACTGTAGCCACCAGCCCGAAGCGGCTGTCATTGGCTTCGGCAATGGCCTGTTCCTCGGTGGCAAAGCGCCGTGCGCAGAGCACCGGGCCAAAGATTTCCTCGGTCCACAGGCGGCTGTCTTTCGGCACATCGGTATACAGCGTCGGGCTGACGAACCAGCCTTCACGGTCCAGTGCATGGCCGCCTGCCAGGCACTGCAAACCTTCTTCCCGCGCCGTGGCAAAGTAGCTGGCCACCTTCAGCCATTGCGCCTGGCTGGTCAGCGGGCCCATGTCGACCTCTTCGGTCAAAGGATTACCCACCCGCAGGTTTTCCAGTGCCGCCTGCAAGCGCGGCAGCAGTGCATCGGCAATGCCGTCCTGCACCAGTAGCCGCGATGTGGCCGAACACATCTGGCCGGCATTCCAGCTGATGCCGGCAACAATCCATTCCACCGCCTGGTCGACATCGCAATCATCGAACACCACGATGGCCGACTTGCCGCCCAGTTCCAGCGTCACCGGCCGGCACTGCGCCGAAGCGCTGCGCATCACCTGGCTGCCGACGCTGTTGCTACCGGTGAAGGACAACTTGTCCAGGCCGTTGTGATTGCTCAGCGCGGCGCCGGTCTCGGCCTTGCCGTTGACGATGTTCAGCACCCCGGCGGGCAGGCCCAGGGCGTCGGCGATCTGGCCGTAGGCCTGCTCGATCAGCGGGGTGACCTCTGAAGGCTTGAGCACCACGGTGCAACCGGCGGCCAGGGCCGGGGCAAGTTTCCAGGCGCTGGTCACCAACGGGAAGTTCCACGGCACGATCAGGCCGACCACGCCCACCGGTTCAAGACGGGTGCGGGCGGTGAAACCCGGCGCAGCCAGCGGCACAGTGCGGTTTTTCGATGGCAGCTGCTCGGCCAGCTCGGCGTAATAGCCAAAGGTGGCGATGGCGTCATCCAGGTCGATTTCCGCTTCGTGACGCGGTTTGCCGTTATTGCGCATCTGCACGGTGACAAGCGCTTCGCGGCGCTGCCCGAGCTGTTCGGCAAAACCACGCAGGAAGGCGGCACGTTCACTGGCGCTGGTGCTTTTCCAGGCGGGCAGGGCGCTGCGGGCAGCGGCGACGGCCTGGTCGACCTGGCTCACGCTGGCGGCCATCAGCTCGGCGAACGGTTGCCCCAGCGCAGGGTCGTTGACGCTGATGCAGTCGCTGCCTTGGCCTTCGACCCAATGGCCGGCGATATAGTGGGAAGTGGTCATGGTCGGTTTCCAGTCAGGCCATTTCGGCGGTGGTCACAGGCGTATGCGCGGTGCTTTTGCAACGCACCCATCGCGGGCCCAGGGGGCCATACACGCCAGCAGGTTCAGGGAACAGGTTGAGCAACAGCAGGTACAGCACGCCAGCCAGCCCCAGCGTGACCGGCAGGCTCAGGTCGATGCCGCCCGCCAGGTCACCCAGTGGGCCGACGAACTGCCCCGGCAGGTTGACGAAGCACAGGCCGACCGCCGCGCTGGGGATCCACGCCCCCATGCCGCGCCAGTTCCAACCGTGCAGGAACCAGTAGTGGCCACCACGCTGGCCGCGGGTGAATACCTGCAGGTCGTCGGCGTGGTAGAAGCCGCGGCGGGTAATCAGGCCAAGGATCATGATCACCATCCACGGGCTGGTGCAGGTAATGATCAGCACGGCAAAGGTCGATACGCTCTGCACAAGGTTGAAGGTGAAGCGGCCAATGAAGATGAAGCCAATCGCCAGCACGCCGATCAGCAGCGTAGCGCCAGCACGGCTGAGCAGGCGCGGGAACACGCTGGACATGTCCAGGCCGGTGCCATACAGCGCGGTGGTGCCGGTGGACATGCCGCCGATCACCGCAATCAGGCATACCGGCAGGAAGAACCAGCTTGGCGCTACCGCCAGCAGGCCGCCGACATAGTTGTTGGCGGCAATGTAGTCCGGCGCCTGGGTGGCGACCAGGGTGGCCGTACACAGGCCGAACAGGAACGGAATCAGCGTCGCCCCCTGTGCCGCGATCACTGCCAGCATGATGCGTGCCTTGGGGGTTTCGCGTGGAATATAGCGTGACCAGTCACCCAGGAAGGCGCCAAACGACACCGGGTTGCTCATGGCCAGGATCGCCGCGCCGACGAACGCGGCCCAGAAGCCTGCCTGGCCAAGGTTTACGTTGCCTGTGTAGCCGGCATCGAAGGGCCCGGCAAAGGCGACGATGCCCAGCAGGAACAGCAGGCTCGAGGCCCAAACGGCAATCTTGTTGACCCACAGCATGAAGCGGAAGCCAAAGATGCATACCACCAGGACCAGCACCGCGAACAAACCATAGGCCAGACCGAGGGTCAGGTCGGTCTCTGGCAGGCCGGCCAGGCGCTTGGCACCACCGACCAACGCATCGCCCGAGCTCCACACCGAGAGCGAGAAAAACGCCACCGCCGTGAGCAGCGACAGGAACGAGCCGACGATACGCCCGTGTACGCCAAAGTGCGCGCCCGATGAAACGGCGTTGTTGGTGCCGTTAAGCGCGCCGAACAGCCCCATCGGTGCAAGGATCAGCGCGCCGATGCCAACGCCAAGCAGAATCGCCCACACACCCGCCTGGAATGACAACCCGAAAAGCACCGGGAAGCTGCCCAGTACGGCGGTCGCGAAGGTATTGGCACCGCCGAAGATCAGGCGGAACAGGTCTAGCGGGGAGGCGTCGCGTTGATCGGCGGGGATCTGCTCGACGCCGTTGGTCTCGATACCGGTCGAGTGGCTCATGGTGGTGCTCCAGCGCGGTTGTTGTAGCCAGCGCAGTGCGCGGGCCTTTTTGTGGGTGCGATGGCAGGGCGGCAGGGCCGCGTAAAGGGTGATCAGGCCGGTGTTACGACCGACAGGTGCTCGTGGCAGGCCAGCCACTGGTCACCATGGCGGCGGAAGACGATGGTCTCGCGCTCGCTCAACGGGTGTTCTTCACCGCCGATGCGGATACGCGTGGCCACATCGTGCATGAAAACAGCCACGTCGCCTTGCAGGCTTACATGGGCGTTGCCCGATTCGCAGGCAAGCACGGTAAAGCCCTCGGCCTGCCACTGGGCCCAGAGCTCTTCATAGGCGCGACGCGACAGCAGCGGATACGGCAAGGTGTGGAACAGAAAGGTGGCGTCTTCGCTGAAGCAAGCGAAATAGCGGGCGGTGTCGTTGCTGGCGAACGCCGCGACGAGGTCGGCGGCGGCTTGCCGCACTTGAAGTGTCTGGTCCACGGGAGTGGCCTCACGGTTTATTGTGATTGTGGTGAAGCGATTCTGGTGGCGGTGGGCGAGGGGAAAAATCGCTGGCGGCAAATAATCAGTTCAGGAATTTGTGAAGTGATGGGGGCGCCAGGACAGGCAAGCCGACTGACGGTCTCTCCCACCCCCCATCCTTGCCTACGCTGATACTCCCAACCCGCTGAAGCAAGGAGATCCACTGTGACCTTCCAATACAAGCGTCTGGACAAGAACAACGCAGCCGTACTGCTGGTCGACCACCAGACCGGCTTGCTCTCGCTGGTAAGGGACATCGACCCCGACCGCTTCAAGAACAACGTGTTGGCCCTGTCCGACTTGGCCAAATACTTCAAGCTGCCGACCATCCTCACCACCAGTTTCGAGACTGGGCCCAACGGCCCGCTGGTGCCGGAACTGAAAGAGCAGTTCCCTGATGCCCCCTACATTGCACGCCCGGGCAACATCAACGCCTGGGACAACGAAGATTTCGTCAAAGCGGTAAAAGCCACCGGCAAGAAGCAGCTGCTGATTGCTGGTGTGGTCACTGAAGTATGCGTGGCCTTCCCGGCCCTGTCGGCATTGGAGGAGGGCTTCGAGGTATTCGTCGTCACCGACGCCTCTGGCACGTTCAACGAACTGACCCGTGACTCGGCCTGGCGACGCATGGAGGCTGCCGGGGCGCAACTGATGACCTGGTTCGGCGTGGCCTGCGAACTGCACCGTGACTGGCGCAACGACATCGAAGGGCTGGGTACCCTGTTCTCCAACCATATCCCGGACTACCGCAACCTGATGACCAGCTACAACAAGCTGGCCAAATAGTGCCTCCCGGGGGCTGCACGACAGCCCCCACATCAATCTGCAAGCGAAGCGGCAAACTGGCATTAATCGACCATACTCACTCTTCATTAGCCTTCAGGAGCGTGTCATGTCGAAGCCGTCCAGGAAGCCCCCCAAAAAACAGCCAGAAAAGCTGGGCGGTAAGGCGTACGAAAAAGCGCTCAAGAACCTGCATGTAGAGTTGGTGAAGCTACAGGAGTGGGTGGTCGCCAAGGGCCTGAAGGTATGCATTGTCTTCGAAGGCCGCGATGGCGCCGGTAAGGGTGGCACCATCAAGGCCATTACCGAGCGTGTCAGCCCGCGGGTGTTTCGTGTGGTGGCGCTGCCCGCACCGACCGAGCGGGAAAAGACCCAGATGTACGTGCAGCGTTACCTGGGCCATCTGCCTGCGGCGGGTGAAGTGGTGATCTTCGATCGCAGCTGGTACAACCGTGCGGGCGTTGAGCGGGTAATGGGCTTTTGCTCTGGCGAGCAAGTGGACAAGTTTCTGACCGGAGTACCTGGGTTCGAAAGGGTCATGGTCGATTCAGGGATCATCCTCATCAAGTACTGGCTTGAAGTCAGCGCCGATGAGCAGACCCGGCGCCTGCAGGATCGCATCAACGACGGCCGCAAGCTGTGGAAGTTGTCGCCGATGGACCTCAAGTCGTATAGCCGCTGGGATGAATACACCCAAGCGCGTGACGAAATGTTCCAGGCGTCTGATACCGCTTGGGCACCGTGGTTCATGGCCAACTCCAACGACAAACGTCGCGCCCGGCTGAATATCATCAGCCATCTGCTCAGCCGTATTCCCTACAAGGATATAACCCGCGACCAGCACGTGAAGCTGCCCAAACGCGGCAAGATCGGCAAGTACAAGGCTGTCGCCTACCCGTTCAAGTTCGTCGAAGAACGTTTCTGAACCCCTCCCTGCAGGGAGCTGCGAAGGTACGAGCTCATGCCACATGACGGCAGCCTGTTGCAGGCGACGGTGGTATTCCTTTTGGCTGTGGTGCTTCTGGTACCGCTGGCGCAGCGTCTGAAAATGGGCGCAGTACCGGGATACCTGTTGGCGGGTATCTTGATTGGTCCGTCGGTGTTTGGCCTGCTCGGCAACCCGGACAACGTGGCGCGGCTGTCGGAAATGGGCGTGGTCATGCTGTTGTTCGTGATTGGCCTGGAGTTGTCCCCAAGGCGCCTGTGGACCATGCGCCGGGCGCTATTTGGCGTCGGCAGCTTGCAAGTGGGGCTGACCGCTGTGCTGCTTGGGCTACTGGCATTCTGGCTGTTCGACCAATCGAAACCTGCCGCCATCGTGCTGGGCCTGGGCCTGGCGCTGTCGTCCACCGCCTTTGGCTTGCAGGTACTGGCCGAGCGCAAGGACCTGGGCAAACCTCATGGCCGCCTGGCCGTTGCCATCCTGCTGTTCCAGGACATTGCCGCCATTCCCTTGATTGCCGTGGTGCCGCTGCTCGGTGGCGATGTCAGCACTGCTGACGAAGGTGCCTGGCCCTTGCTGGCTGTGGTTGTCGGCATTGGTGTGCTGATTGTTTTTGGCCGTTATCTGCTGACCCCGATATTCAAGTGGACGGTGGGTTCGGGCCTGCCTGAACTGTCGACCGCCACGGCCTTGCTGGTCGTGCTGGGCACCGCTTGGTTGATGGAGCATGTGGGTGTGTCGATGGCGCTGGGGGCCTTCCTGGCCGGTGTGCTGATGGCCGAGTCGCCGTTTCGCCACGAACTGGAAACCCAGATCGAACCGATCAAAGGCCTGCTGCTTGGATTGTTCTTCGTTGGCGTAGGTATGAGTGCCGACCTGCGTCTGCTGTTCGGCATGCCGCTGATGGTGTTGGGCCTGACGTTGCTGCTGGTCGCCATCAAGCTGCCCTTGTTGTATGGCCTGGGGCGCACGATGGGTGGGCTCAACAAGGCCCAGGCGCTCTGCCTGGGCGTGGTGCTGGCTTCGGGGGGCGAGTTCGCCTTCGTGGTGTTCAAGCTGGCGCTGGAGCACCAAGTGCTCACGCAAGCGGTACACGACCTGCTGGTGCTGGCCATCACCTTGTCGATGGCGGTGGTGCCTTTGGTCATGATGGCCTTGGCGCGGCAGCTGCGCGATGACAGCCCTGTGCAGGCATCCCCTGAAACGGGGCAGTGAATTGCGCCGTGCTGGTGCATTGAATATCGGGAGATGAATCATGCAGTCGAGTTTCAAGTTGGACAGCGCCCTTTCGCGGGGCTTGCTCGATGTGCTCATCAAGGCCGGTCTGGTGGCAGCCTTGGTGATCTTCGCCTTCCAGGTGTTCCAGCCGTTCCTGGAGTTGATGCTGTGGGCGGTGATTCTGGCGGTCACCTTGTACCCGTTGCATTGCCGCATCCAGCGCCGCACCGGGCTCAAGCAAGGCTATGCGGCGACGCTGGTGGTGCTATTGGTTCTGGTGCTGCTGCTGGTGCCTATCTACCTGGTGGTGATGTCCATCGGCGAATCGGTGGACAGCCTGGTGACGCTACTCAAGAGCGGCGCCTGGAGCGTGCCGGTCCCGCCTGATTCCGTGGCGGCCTGGCCACTGATCGGGCCAAAGGTGCACGCGCTGTGGTTGGCGGCCTCCGAAAACATGGCCAGTGTACTGAATCAGTGGATGCCCCAGATCAAGGGGGCCGGGCTAACGGTGCTGGGCGCTGCGGCGAGCGCCGGTGGGGCCTTCCTTCTGTTCATCGGAGCAATCATCATTTCCGGGGTCATCATGGCCTTTGGTGAACGAGGTGAAATCGCTACCCAACGCATCGCCATGCGGGTTTCAGGCGCAGAGCGCGGTAAACCCTTGGCCACGCTGTGCACGGCCACCATTCGCGCGGTGGCACAAGGGGTGATCGGCATTGCCTTCATCCAGATGTTGCTGATCGGTGTCGGCTTTGTCGTCAAAGGGGTTCCCGGTGCCGGGATGCTGGCCATCGTCATCCTCATGCTGGGCATTGCACAGGCCCCGGCGACGCTGGTGACCTTGCCGGTGATCATTTATGTGTTCAACGCCGAAGGCTTCACGGTGGCGACCATCATTTTTGCCATCTACACCTTCGTCGCCGGCCTTGCCGACAACGTGCTCAAACCGCTGCTGCTGGGGCGCGGGGTTGATGTACCGATGCCGGTGGTACTGATCGGGGCATTAGGTGGCATGGTGGTCAAAGGCATCATCGGCTTGTTTATCGGCCCGGTAATCCTCGGCGTGACGTACGTGCTGTTCTGGCAATGGGTTGCGCTGCAGGTGCCGGAGCAACCGGCACCCCCTGCCGCCTGAGCCATGCCCAACCGCTGCTATGGCCTGGGGCTGCTGATGGTGCTGGCCGGTTGCACTCAGGTTGGTCCGGATTTCGAGAAGCCCCAAGCGCCGTGGCTGGACGGCTGGAGCACGCCAATGCTGGAGCAGGCAGGGCGCAGCGCGGCGGCGCCCGACCTGCGCCAGTGGTGGGCGGTGTTTGCCGACCCGACCCTGGACGCGTTGATAGCCGAGGCCGATGCCAACAACACCAACCTGCGCGTGGCTGGCCTGCGTATCGCTGAAGCCCGTGCCCAGTTGGCCATTGTGCAGACCGGGCGTTATCCGCAGCTGCAGCAACTGAGTGCGCAAAGCCTGTACCTGAAGCAGAATCAGTCTGGTACGCCTTCGGCCCGTGATTCGGTGTTCTGGCAATCCAGCGTGGGCTTCGACATCGGCTGGGAAATTGACTTCTGGGGCCGCTTCAGTCGCGCCATCGAAAGCGCCGATGCCGTCTACTTCGCCTCCCAGGCCAACTACGCCGATGCCATGCTGCTGCTGCGTGCGCAAGTGGCCGACACCTACTTTGCCCTGCGTACCGCCGAAGCGCGGCTGGCGATCGCACAAGAGAACGCCAAGCGCCAGGCGCGTAGCCTGGAGATTACCGAGCGGTTGTTCCGCCACGGCGAAAACGACGAGCTCGACTGGCAGCAGGCGCGTACTCAATACCTGGCGACCCTGGCCACCATTCCCGAGTTCGAGAACCAGCTCAACGCCCTGCGCAACGTACTGTGCTCGCTGCTTGGCCGCCCGCCCGGGCCGCTGCCGCAGCTGGAGGCCGGGCATGGCCAACTGCCCTTGCCCAACCGGGCAGTGTTGCAGGATGTACCTGCCAGCCTGCTGCAGCGCCGCCCGGACATCCGCGCCGCCGAGCAGGCAGTGGCGGCGCAGTCGGCGCTGGTCGGGGTGGCCGAGGCCGATCTTTATCCACAGCTGAGCTTGCTCGGCAGTATCGGCTGGACCTTTCTATCGGCCAATCATCTGCCCGACACCTTCGACCTGGCGGCTGGCCCAAGCCTGATCTGGAACCCGTTCGACTATGGCCGGCGCAAGAACGCCGTACGTGTGGAAGATGCCCGCTTGCAGCAACTGATCGAGTTGTACCAGCAGGGCGTGCGCGAAGCCTCCCGTGAGGCCGACGATGCTGCCAGCGGGCTGGTGCGCTCGCTGCAGAGCGCAACCATTCGCGACCAGGCCTCTCAGGCTGCACAGCGCTCGCTGAATCTGGCCAGCTCGCAGTATCGCGAAGGCTTCGCCGATTTTCAGCGGGTGCTCGATGCTCAGCAACTGCTGTTGCAGCAACAGGACGGCTACCTGGTCAGCCGTGGCAACGCGGTCAGCAGCCTGGTGACGTTGTACAAGGCCCTGGGTGGTGGTTGGGACGCCAGCCGCGCGCCGATCGACCCGGCCACCCGCCAGCAAATGCAGCAACGCACCGACTGGGGCGAGTTGCTTGACGAGCCAGCCCCCACCGCGCATGCACAAGGTGAAACCGAATGAGCGACGCCACGCCCACGCCGCCCCCGTCAGCCCCGGATCGCGGCATGCGCTGGGTGCTGCTGCTGATTGCCGTCAGCCTGCTCTGGTACTTGCTGGCTGACCGCTATACGCCGTACACCCAGCAAGCTCGCCTGCAGGCTTACGTGGTCCCGGTGGCCGCCGAAGTGGCCGGGCAGATCAAGCGTGTGGCCGTAGGCAACAACCAGGAGGTGCGCCAGGGCGATGTGCTGTTCGAACTCGATCAGGAGCAGTACCGCATTGCCTTGGCCCGTGCCGAAGCCGACCTCGATACCGTGCGCCGGCAGATCGGCGCCAGTACCGCTGGTATCGATTCGGCGCAGGCAGCGCTGGTGGCCGCCCAGGCCAACGAACGCAAGGCGCGGCAGGACGCCGAGCGCCTCAAACGGCTGATTGACGAAGACCCCGGTACGGTGTCAGTGCGCCGTCTGGAAGGCGCCCAGGCCACCCGCGACCAGGCCATCAGCCAAGTGGCGGCGGCCCGTGCCGAGGTGGAGCGCGCCCGTGAGCAGCAGGGCGGGGCACAGGAAGACAACGCCCAGCTGCGCAGTGCTGCGGCCAATGTGGAAAAGGCCCGCCTGGACCTTGCCCGTACCGTGGTGCGTGCCGACGCAAACGGGCTGATCACCGACCTGCGCACAGACGTTGGCCACTATGTCGGGGCGGGCAGCCCGATGATGACCCTGATCAGTATCCATGACGTGTGGATAAGTGCCGACATGACCGAGAACAACCTCGGTCGTTTGCGCCCTGAAACCCCGGTGCTGGTGGTGCTGGATGCGCTACCGGGCACTGTGTTGAAAGGGCGTATACGCAGCATTGGCTATGGCGTGAGCGTGGGCCAGAGCACGCCGCCGGGTACGCTGCCGACCGTGCAGAATAGCCGCGAGTGGCTGCGTTCGGCGCAGCGCTTTCCGGTGATTGTCGAACTGGAGCGCGATCAGCTTCAGGACAAGACCGTGCTGCGGGTCGGTGGTCAGGCCGAGGTCATGGCCCTGCCCAGCGAAGGCAACCCACTGAACCTGCTGGGCCGGTTGTTCATGTGGCTGATGAGCTGGCTGTCGTATGCCTATTGAATTGCGCCGCCTGCGGGCACTGCGCCTGGCCTGGGGCGTGGCGCTGTGCCTGGCGGTGAGCTTTGGTATCGGCTTGCCGGTGCCGATCCTGGCGCCGGTGTTTGCGGTGCTGTTGCTGGCCATGCGCAGTCAGCCATTGCCCCTGCGTGCAGCACCGGCCCTGGCGCTACTGGTGCTGCTCGCTTGCGGCAGCGGGTTGCTGCTGATTCCGCTGTTGCGTCATGCTCCGTTGGCCGGGGTGTTACTGGTTGGGGTGGGTGTTTTCCTGACCTTGCGCTATGCGCTGAAGGGCGGCAACGGCCTGCTGGCCAACCTGCTGGTGGTCGGCCTGACCATGATCGCCGCTGCCGGCACCAGTGACTTCACCCTGGCATTGTCGGTGGTTGAAGCGCTGGCCAAAGGCATGCTGCTGGCAGTGCTGGGCACGTCGGTGGCGCATACGTTGTTCCCCGAACCTGCCAATGCGCCAGCACCGCCGGTGCCGCCGCTGCTGGGCAGCGAGCATGTCAGCTGGGTGGCGCTGCGTGCCACGTTGATCGTGATGCCGGCTTTTCTGCTGGCATTGATCGCCCCTGATCAGTACATGCCGTTGATCATGAAGGCCGTGAGTGTGGGGCAACAAGCAGGCGAAACCCGCGCGCGGCACGCCAGCCGCGAGCTGATCGGTTCAACCTTGCTTGCCGGGGTGTTGGCGATAGCGCTGTGGGTAGCGCTGAGCCTGTTCGTTCATCTGTGGATGTTCTTCTTGTGGGTACTGCTGTTCGCCCTTTGGCAGGCTCGGCGCCTGTACCAGGCGGTGCTGAGCCGGCAGAGCCCGGCGTACTGGGTCAGTTGCCTGACGACCATGCTGATCTTGCTGGGGCAGTCGGTGCAGGACAGTGCTGCCGGGCAGGATGTGTACAAGGCATTTGCGGTGCGTATGGCGCTGTTTCTGGCGGTATCGGTGTATGCCAGCGGCATGTTGATCTGGATTGACCGGCTTCGGAGTCGGCGCGGGCTTCTTCGCAGTTAAGCCCGCTCCCCCAGGCAATTCAGGGCTGCCAATCAACCCCACTCTCTTCCAGATAGGCATCCACCGCGGCGCCCACCGTCGGATGAAAGGCCTTCTCCCCCATGTGTTCGAACAACTCGAACTGGCGCATCTTGTCCTTCACCGGGTCCTTCATTTCGGCGAACTGCAACTCCACCCCCCGCGCCTCCAATGCCCGGTCCAGCTCGGCCAGCATGTCCGCCGAAGTGATATCGATACTGGTCACAGGCTCAGCGGCAATTACCACCCGCTGCACAGGCGTTGGCGACGCGTCCACCGCCGCCATCACTGTGTTCTGGAACTGCTCGGCGTTGGCAAAGAACAACGGCGCGTCCCAGCGCAGCAGCACCAGCCCTGGAATACGCCGGGCCTGTGGATAACGCTGTATGTCATGGTAGCCGCGCAGCCCATCGGCCCGGCCGAGCACTGCGTAATGCGGCCGCCAGCCGTCCCACAGGAACTCGATCACCGACACCGCCACTGCAATGCAGATACCAGGAATGGCACCGAACACCGCCACGCCGACAAAGCAGGTGAACGACAGCCAGAACTCCCACTGCTGCATGCGGAAGATACGCTTGAGGTCGGCAAATTCGAACAGCCCCAGTGCAGCGGCAATCACCACCGCAGCCAAAGCGCTGTTAGGCAGGTGCTGCATCAGATTGGGCGCTACCAGCAGCAACAGGGTCACCGCCAGGGCGCCGATGATGCCGGTGAGCTGGGTCTGCGAGCCGGCAGCTTCGGCCACTGGGGTGCGCGACGAACTGCTGCTGATCGGGATGCCCTGGAACAGCCCCGAGGCCACGTTGGCCACGCCCAGGCCGAACATTTCCTGGTTGGGGTTTACCCGCATCTTGAGGCGCGCGGCATAGGAGCGTGACAGCACACTGGTGTCGGCGAACGACACCAGCGCCACTGCAATCCCGCCCAGTAGCACCTCGACCAGGTCAATGTCGCTGACCCAGGGGAAGACGAAGGCGGGCAGGCCCTGGGGCAATTGCCCGAGTACCTTGACGCCCATCTGATCGAGGTTGAACACGCTCACTGCCAGCGTCGCCAGTACCACGGCGATCAGGATGCCCGGCAGGCGCTTGAACGGTTTGAGCAGCAGAATCAGCGCCAGGCTACCGGCACCCACGACAAAGCTTGGCCAGTGCCCTTGGCCGGCGTATAGCGCCTGGCCCAAGTACCAAAGGTCGCGCAAGGGGCCTTCGCTGTCGACTTTGATGCCGAACAGCTTGGGCAACTGGCTGATCAATACGGTCAGGGCGATGCCGTTCATGTACCCATAGCGGATGGGCTTGGACAGCAACTCGGTGATGAAGCCCAGGCGCAGCAGCCCGGCAATCACACAGAACGCCCCGGCGACCAGCGCCATCATGCTGGCGATGGCGATCGCCCGCTGCGGGTCGCTGGCGGCGTATTGCACCACCACAGCCAGGATAGGCGCGGCCAGCGCCGAGTCCGGGCCCAGCACCAGGATACGGCTGGGACCGAACAGGGCATAGGCCAGCAGGGGGATGATGGTGGCGTACAGGCCATAGATGCCGGGGACGCCGGAAGCCTCGGCGTAGGCGATGCCCACAGGCACGAGCATGGTGGTGAGCACCAGGCCGGCGGCGATGTCCTTGGGTAGCCAGGCTGCCTTGTAGTGGAGCAGGGTGACCAGGCCGGGTAACCAGCGTTGCCAGTCGAAACGAGTGGGTTGGGGCATGGTGTCGGCTCTGGGCGAGAAGGGCGCTGAACCTCAGCTTAGATGCTGAAGGCGGGGGCCGCTTTGCGGCCTGGCACGACACAAGGCCGCCCCTGCCAAGGGCGCGCATGTCTGGGCAAAACAAAACCCCTTGAAGCGCAAGCCTCAAGGGGTTTGTGTGTGCTGCTGGTTACCGCTTAGACGTTAAAGCGGAAGTGCATCACGTCGCCGTCTTTGACGATGTAATCCTTGCCTTCCAGACGCCACTTACCGGCTTCCTTGGCACCGGCTTCACCCTTGAACTGGATGAAGTCGTCATAGGCCACCACTTCAGCGCGGATGAAGCCTTTTTCGAAGTCGGTGTGGATAACGCCGGCTGCCTGCGGGGCAGTGGCTCCGACGCGAACGGTCCAGGCGCGTACTTCCTGCACGCCGGCAGTGAAGTAGGTCTGCAGGTTCAGCAGCTCGTAACCGGCGCGGATCACGCGGTTCAGGCCAGGCTCTTCCAGGCCCAGGGCCTCAAGGAACATGTCCTTCTCTTCACCGTCTTCCAGCTCGGCGATTTCCGCTTCGATCTTGTTGCACACCGGCACCACTACCGCGCCTTCTTCCTCGGCAATGGCCTTGACCACGTCCAGGTGCGGGTTGTTGTCGAAGCCGTCTTCGGCCACGTTGGCAATGTACATCACCGGTTTGCTGGTCAGCAGGTGGAAGCCACGGATGACGGCCTTTTCGTCGTCAGCCATGTGCTTCATCAGGCTGCGCGCAGGCTTGCCTTCGGTGAAGTGCGGGATCAGCTTTTCCAGAATGGCCTTTTGCGCCAAGGCATCCTTGTCGCCGCCCTTGGCATTGCGGGCTACCTTCTGCAGTTGCTTTTCGCAGCTGTCGAGGTCGGCGAAGATCAGTTCGAGGTCGATGATCTCGATGTCACGCTTGGGGTCGACGCTGTTGGAAACGTGGATCACGTTCTCGTCTTCAAAGCAGCGCACCACGTGGGCAATGGCGTCGGTCTCGCGGATGTTGGCGAGGAACTTGTTGCCCAGGCCTTCGCCTTTCGAGGCACCGGCAACCAGGCCGGCGATGTCGACGAATTCCATGGTGGTCGGCAGGATGCGGTTTGGCTTGACGATTTCAGCCAGCGCAGCCAGGCGAGCGTCGGGCATAGGCACGATGCCGCTGTTCGGCTCGATGGTGCAGAAAGGGAAATTCTCCGCCGCGATGCCAGACTTGGTCAGGGCGTTGAACAGGGTGGACTTGCCGACGTTGGGCAGGCCGACGATGCCGCAATTGAAACCCATGGGTATTCCCCTCTCTAAAGGAAATCAGGCCTTCTGGCTGTGCAGCTCGCGCATCGCCTTGGCGAAGTCGCCGGCAAGCACGTCCGGCAGCACGCCGAGGGCAAAATCGATGCTGGCGTCGAGCTTCTCCTGCTCGGCGCGCGGCGCGCGGCCCAGGACGAAGTTGGATACCAGTTTGGCGTCACCCGGGTGGCCGATGCCAAGCCGCAGGCGGTGGAAGTCGTTCTGGTTGCCGAGCTGCGCGATGATGTCGCGCAGGCCGTTGTGCCCACCATGGCCGCCGCCGCGCTTGAGCTTGGCAACGCCCGGGGGCAGATCGAGTTCGTCGTGTGCCACCAGTATCGCTTCCGGCTTTATTCGGAAGAAATTGGCCAAGGCCGCTACGGACTGGCCGCTGCGGTTCATGTAGGTGGTGGGGATCAACAAACGAACGTCGTTGCCCTGATGGCTGAATTTAGCCGTCAGGCCGAAATACTTTTTGTCAGCGGTCAGCGAAACACGCTGGGCGCTGGCAAGGCGTTCAACGAAAAGAGCCCCTGCGTTATGCCGGGTCTGTTCGTATTCGGGGCCGGGGTTACCCAGGCCAACGATCAACTGGATGGCGGTCACGTCAGGGGCTCTTCCTTGGAGTTGGTGGGTTACAGTGCGCGCGGCACTGTAACCCGATCAACGCCGGCGTGCGAGTGGATTACTCGGCAGCGCCTTCTGCTTCTGGAGCAACGCGTGGAGCGTGAACGTTGGCAACAGCTTTGTCATCACCGTGGGCCAGAGCGACGAACTCTACGCCTTTCGGAGCTTTCAGGTCCGACAGGTGGATGATGGTGCCGATTTCGGCGTTGCCCAGGTCAACTTCGATGAACTCAGGCAGGTCTTTGGCTTCGCAGGAAACTTCGATCTCGGACTCAACGTGGGAGATCTCGCCGCCTTTCTTGACCGGGGCTTCTTCGTTGATGAAGTGAACCGGAACCTTGGCGGTCAGCTTCTGGCCAGCAACGACGCGAACGAAGTCAGCGTGCATGATGAACTGCTTGGCTGGGTGGCGCTGCATGGCCTTGATGATGACGTTCTGCTTAACACCGTCAACGTTCAGTTCGATAACGTGGCTGAAGGCAGCTTCGTTTTCGAACAGCTTGGTGATTTCCTTGGCCAGGATGGTCAGGGATTGAGCTTCTTTATCACCACCGTAGACAACGGCTGGGATGCTCAGCGAGTGACGCAGGCGGCGGCTCGCACCTTTCCCCAGGTCAGTACGCGCTTGGGCGTTCAGAATAAAATCAGTCATTTTGTTTCTCCAAAATAGCCCCCCGAGGGCGTTTGCGACCAGCGCCAACGGGGATGGCAAAAAAGCCCCGCCCCAACACAGGTTGGGGCGGGGCGCTTCACATCAACACGTGTCCCGCTTAGCGGAACATCGCGCTGATCGATTCTTCGTTGCTGATGCGGCGTACCGCTTCAGCGACAACCGGTGCGATATCCAGCTGGCGGATACGATCACAGGCTTGAGCAGCGGCGGACAGCGGAACGGTGTTGGTCACCACCAGCTCGTCCAGTACCGACTTCTCGATGTTCTCGATTGCGCGGCCCGACAGAACAGGGTGCGTGCAATAGGCGTAAACCTTGGCAGCGCCGTGCTCTTTCAGGGCCTTGGCCGCGTGGCACAGGGTGCCGGCGGTGTCGACCATGTCGTCTACCAGGATGCAGGTGCGCCCTTCGACGTCGCCGATGATGTGCATAACCTCGGAGTGGTTAGCCTTTTCGCGGCGTTTGTCGATGATACCCAGATCGACGCCCAGGGACTTGGCGACAGCGCGTGCGCGCACGACACCACCGATGTCCGGGGAGACGATCATCAGGTTCTCGAAACGCTGGTCTTCGATGTCGTCAACCAGTACGGGCGAGCCGTAGATGTTGTCGACGGGGATATCGAAGAAGCCTTGGATCTGGTCAGCGTGCAGGTCGACGGTGAGTACACGGTCGATACCTACGACAGTGAGCATGTCAGCAACGACTTTGGCGCTGATGGCTACACGTGCCGAACGCGGACGGCGGTCCTGGCGGGCATATCCGAAGTAGGGAATCACGGCGGTGATTCGGGATGCTGAGGAGCGGCGGAAGGCGTCGGCCATCACTACCAGTTCCATCAGGTTATCGTTGGTCGGGGCGCAGGTCGGCTGAATAATGAAAACGTCTTTACCGCGAACATTTTCATTGATCTCAGTACTGATCTCGCCGTCGGAGAATTTACCGACAGAGACGTCACCGAGAGGGATATGCAGCTGACGTACGACACGCCGAGCCAGATCGGGGTTAGCGTTCCCCGTAAAGACCATCATCTTGGACACGCGCAGTACCTGAAGGCTGAGGGTATACCTGGATGAGTATAAGGAAAATGGCAGGGGCGGCTGGATTCGAACCAACGCATGGCAGGATCAAAACCTGCTGCCTTACCGCTTGGCGACGCCCCTGTATCTGTTGCTGCGAACGCTCATGCGCTCGACTTCTTGACCAGACTTTGCAGCTTGCGATGCAACATCGAAATATTGCTTCCTTTCGCCACAAACCCTGTTTGGGTCGCTGAAAGAAGGGCCAGAACTTTATCAGCTTCGGCTTTGCTTGGGAAGGCCCCAAACACACAACTTCCAGTGCCGGTTAGTCGAGCCTCAGTGAATTTTCCCAGTGAATTCAACGCATTGCGAACTTCTGGGTAATTCTGCTCTACCACCGGTTGGCAGTCATTTCGACTGTTTCCCTCGGGAACGGGGCGCATCTTAAGGGGGAGAGAATCACGTGTCAACTGTGGATGTGAAAAAATTTCTACTGTGCTGACAGACACTTGCGGCACCAGCACGACATACCAGGGTTCGATCGGGTCGACCGGGGTCAGTTGTTCGCCTACGCCTTGCGCGAATGCTGCGTGGCCGCGTACGAACACCGGCACATCGGCGCCCAGGCTGAGCCCCAGTGCGGCCAGGCGGTCTTCGTCCCAGTCCAGTTGCCACAGGTGGGCCAGGGCGAGCAGGGTGGTCGCGGCGTCCGAGCTGCCACCGCCGATACCTCCGCCCATGGGCAGTACCTTGGTCAGCCAGATGTCGGCGCCAAGCGTGGTGCCCGATTGTGCTTGCAACATGCGCGCGGCCCGTACGATCAGGTTGCTGTCGTGGGGGACGGCCTCGATCTCGGTGTGCAAGCGGATCACGCCATCGTCACGCAGGGCAAAACTCAGTTCGTCGCCATGGTCTAGAAACTGAAACACCGTTTCCAGTTCGTGGTAACCGTCTGCGCGGCGGCCGATGATGTGCAGCCACAGGTTGAGCTTGGCCGGGGCGGGCAGGGTGAGCTTTTGCATGCGATCAATGCCCCAGCTGGCGCGGCTGCCAGTCCTTGACCACCAGGGTCACGTCCAGGTCCTTGCCGTGCAGCTTCAGGCGCTCGGGCAACCAGTAGCCGTTCTGTTCGGTGTAGCTCAGGTACTGCACCTGCCAGCCATCCTGGTCGAGGCTGGCCAGGCGGCTGTCGCCATCCAGGGTCAGCTTGCTCTTGCTGTCGGGGGCGGGCAGGCCGCGCACCCACCAGACCAGGTGCGAAACCGGCAGTTGCCAGCCCAGTTGTTCTTCCAGCAGGGCTTCCGGGCTGGTGGCTTCGTAGCGGCCCTGGTTGGCCACTTCCAGCACCACGCCACCCGGGCGGCCGGTAAGGCGCGCGGCGCCACGGCCCAGCGGGCCGGCCAGGCGAATGTCGTAATAGTCCTGGCGTTGCAGCCAGAACAGCGTACCGCTGCCGGAATCGCGCGGGGCGCGGATGCCGACCTTGCCGTTGATCTGCCAGCCATCGAGGCTGCTCAGCTGCGCTTTGTGGGCGCGCCACTGTTGCGGGTCGCCGTGGCCCTGCAGGGCCTCACGGCTACCGAAGCCGGCGCAGCCGGCCAGCAGGGCGATCAAGGTAAAGGTGATGCAATGGCGCAGGAACATGGCGTTAAAGAGTCTCGGATCCGGTCAGGCGCAAGAGGGTCTTGCGCAGGATGGGGCTGTCGGCCTGGGCTTCGAAGCCCTTGGCCCATACCTGGCGGGCTTCGCGGCGCTTGCCGTTGGCCCACAGCACTTCGCCCAGGTGGGCGGCCACTTCGTGGTCTGGGAAGTTGGCAAAGGCCTGGCGCAGGTAGGTCTCAGCTGCGTCGAGGTTGCCCAGGCGATAGTTGACCCAACCCAGGCTGTCGAGCACTGCCGGGTCATCGGGGGTCAGCTGGTGGGCTTTGTCGATCAGCGCCTTGGCTTCGGCATAGCGGGTGGTGCGGTCGGCCAGTGTGTAGCCCAGGGCGTTCAGGGCCATGGCGTTTTCTGGCTCGCGGGCGATGATGGCGCGCAGGTCTTTTTCCATCTGCGTCAAATCGTTGCGCTTCTCGGCCAGCATGGCGCGGGTGTAAAGCAGGTTGAGGTCGTCCGGGTAGCGCTGGATGGCTTGCTGCAGCACCTGATTGGCCTGGGCGTCCTTGTTGTTGTTGCTGTAGCTTTCCGATTCGATCAGGAATAGCTGGATGGCGTAGTCTGGCTGGGCTTCGCGCGCGTCGGCGAGCAGGCGCGAGGCCTCGGTGCCGCGGCCGTTGGCGATCAGGATGTCGGCCTGGCGCAGCTGTGCCGGCAGGTAGTCTGGGCCCGGGCCGACCAGGGCGTATTCACGCAGAGCGCCAGCAGGGTCGTGGCGCTCCTCGTGGATGCGGCCCAGGTTCAGATGCGCGGCGTCAACGTAGCTGTCGCGCTCGACCAGCTCCTGCAAGTAGCCTTCGGCTTCATCCCAATCTTTGTTCTCCAGGCACACCAGCGCCAGCGAGTAGCGCAATTCGTCATCATCGGGGTATTGCTGGACCAGGCTGATGAACTCGCCTTTGGCATCGGCGATACGGTCCTGTTCGACCAGGGTGCGAGCGTAAGTCAGGCGCAGGCGTTTGTCGTCCGGGTTGTCGCGAATCGCCCCGCGCAGCAGTGGCAGGGCCTCTGGACCTCGGTCCAAGGCCTGCAGCAGACGGGCGCGCAGCAGGATCGGGGCGACTTCGCCGTTTTGTGCCGGGTGCGACTCGAGCAGTTCAAGGGCTTCTTCGGTCTTGCCGTCCTGGTTCAGCAGCAGGGCCTTGCCGAATATCAGCTGGCCGTTGTCGGGGTATTTCACCAGCAGGCGTTCGAAACTGTGTAGCAGGCCGTCGCGGGTGCTCTGGTCGGTTTCGGCTGCGGACAGGGCGAGGAAGTCGAAGTGGGTGTCGCCCTGGCCCTGCAGTACCTTTTCCATGTAGGTCATGGACTCGTCATAGCGACCGGCGCGGGCCAGCTGGATGGCGGCGGCGCGCTGGGCGTCGAGGTTCTGCGGGTCGTTGCGCGCCCAGACCAGCGCATTCTCCAGTGACGGCTCGTCGGCGCCGAGGTACTCGGCAATGCGGTAGGCGCGCTCGGAAACTGCTGGGTCCTGGGTTTTTGCCGCCTGATCGGTGTAGTTGGCCAGGGCAATGTCGAAACGGTTGCGCTGGCCGGCCAGCTCTGCCACCAACAGGCTATAGAGTGTGTCCTGCTTGAACGAGCCATACACCACGGGCTTTTCCGCCTCGCCCTTGCCAGCTTCGGCGACGGGAGGCTCGGCCTTTTGCGGGGCCAGGCTTTGGCAGCCCTGGAGCAGGGCGAAGGCAAGCAGCAATGCGTATGGTTTGTTCATAGAAAGGCTTATAGGAGGACTCACCGGCGGTCGGAGCATGATGACACAAGCGCGGAGGCAAACCCACCTGCGAAGGTATGAAGCTACGCTTAGCCTATGCAGACCGCACTGCGCGCGCAGGGTTCGCCCCAGGCTGGCCACGATGCCCAGCGTTCGTGCTGTTGTTCTGCTTCTGCTTCTAAGCGTGCGATAGTTCAGGCAACGCAGATTGCGACTTCAGGAGGCCGAGAGCTAGCCCGGAGCGCAGGGGCCGGATGATGGGATCCGGACGGTTTTTGGTTCCTTTTTGCCACACTACGACCAAAGTAACCCGCCGGAAGGGCGGAAAGGAGAATAGGCGCCTACATCGTGAATGAATGTCTACTTGATGTGAAAGCGCACAACCCAAAGGCCCAAAGGCCCAAAAGCTCAAAAGCTCAAAAGCTCAAAGCTTAAGCGCTGGTTCTGATCGGGCGTACAGTCCGTTTGCGATGTCGACGCCGACTCACCTTTCCGCCCTTACGGCGGGTCCCTTTTTATCGTGGCAAAAAGGGACCAAAAACCGTCGGCTCCCATCATCCGGCCCCTACGCTGCGCTCCGGGGTCCCCTCGCTCCGGCCTTGCTCCCGGGAGCACGCGCTGCAGGCCCCATCCATGGGGCCTCAGCGCTTGACGGGCATCCATGCCCGTCATCTCCCTCCGCAATGCCTCCACTCGGCCTCCTGAAGTCGCAATCTGCGTCGCCTGGACTACCGCGCGCTTAGAAGCAAGATCAAAAGCGAGAAGCGAATTCGGTGATCGGCCGGCACCGCCGATGCATTCGGTGAGGTTCTGCCCAGTCATCTGGATAAGGATACGCCGGCATGGCTGCCCTCGGCCTGGTGTACCTGGAAGAACGTCGTTGCTCTTGCTCTTGCTCTTGCTCTTGCTCTTGCTCTTGCTCTTGCTCTTGCTCTTGCTCTTGCTCTTGCTTTGGCTTTTGCTTCTAAGCGCGCGGTAGGCCAGGCGACGCAGATTGCGACTTCAGGAGGCCGAGCGCAGGGCTTGCGGAGGGAGGTGACGGGCATGGATGCCCGTCAAGCGCTGGGCCCCAGGATGGGGCCTGCAGCGCGGTCCTCCCGGGAGCAAGCCCGGAGCGAGGGGACCCCGGAGCGTAGCGTAGGGGCCGGATGATGGGAGCCGACGGCTTTGGTTACTTTGGCCATGACCAAAGTAACCCGCCGGAAGGGCGGAAAGGTGACTACGCGCCACCTTCGCGAATGAATACCTACTTGATGTGGATGCTCACATCCAAGAAGCAAGAAGCAAGAAGCAAGAAGCAAGAAGCAAGAAGCAAGGAGCGAAGTGGTCTGTTTTGACTCGGCGAACCGTCATTTGCGATGGCGACGCTGACTCACCTTTTCGCAAAAGGCTTAAGGCAGTTAGCTCTGTAGCCAGCTTCTTGGCGTCCGTTGTCACGGGGCAAGCCCACCAAAAAACGTTGCGCTCCCATCATCCGGCCCCTGCGCTGCGCTCCGGGATCCCCTCTCTCCGGCCTCCTGAAGTCGCGAAGATCAAAAGCGGGAGTGAAACCTGAAATCAACGTTGATGCTGGCCCGCGAGCGGCGATAGCCGCGGGACTATCAGCACAATAGCGAACGGTGGTTGTCCTGAAACCTGCGAAAGAGGACAATTATCGGCTTCCCGTCACAACCAGCGACCTTGCATGGCCTTTCTTGCACTTGGTATCAACCATAAGACTGCCTCGGTAGACGTACGCGAGCGCGTGGCGTTTACCCCAGAGCAGCTGGTAGACGCCCTGCAGCAGCTCTGCCGACTGACGTCCAGCCGCGAGGCGGCGATCCTGTCGACCTGCAACCGCAGTGAGCTCTATATAGAGCAGGACCACCTGTCCGCCGACGCCGTGCTGCAGTGGCTGGCCGACTATCACCGCCTCAGCATCGACGAGCTGCGCGCCAGCGCCTACGTGCATGAAGAGCACGACGCCGTGAAGCATATGATGCGCGTGGCCTCGGGCCTGGACTCGCTGGTTCTCGGCGAGCCTCAGATCCTCGGCCAGATGAAGTCCGCTTACGCCGTGGCCCGCGAAGCCGGTACCGTCGGGCCGTTGCTCGGGCGCCTGTTCCAGGCCACCTTCAGCGCCGCCAAGCAGGTGCGTACCGATACGGCCATCGGTGAAAACCCGGTTTCGGTTGCGTTCGCCGCGGTCAGCCTGGCCAAGCAGATTTTCGCCGACCTGGGCCGCAGCCAGGCCCTGCTGATCGGTGCCGGCGAAACCATCACCCTGGTCGCCCGCCACCTGCACGAGCAGGGCGTACGCCGTATCGTGGTGGCCAACCGCACCCTGGAGCGCGCCAGCATCCTGGCCGAGCAGTTCGGCGCGCATGCCGTGCTGCTGGCAGACATCCCCCAGGAACTGGCCAACAGTGACATCGTGATCAGTTCCACCGCCAGCCAGTTGCCGATCCTGGGCAAGGGCGCGGTCGAGAGCGCACTGAAACAGCGCCGACACAAGCCGATTTTCATGGTCGACATCGCTGTCCCTCGCGATATTGAAACCGAAGTCGGCGAGCTGGATGATGTCTACCTGTACACCGTCGACGACCTGCACGATGTAGTGGCGGAAAACCTCAAGAGCCGCCAGGGTGCGGCTCAGGCGGCCGAAGAGCTGGTATCCGTGGGCGCCGAAGACTTCATGCTGCGCCTGCGCGAACTGGCTGCGGTGGACGTGCTCAGGGCCTATCGCCAGCAAAGTGAGCGCCTTCGCGACGAAGAACTGCAAAAGGCCCTGCGCCTGCTGGCCAATGGCGGCAACCCCGAAGACGTGCTGGCCCAACTGGCCCGGGGCCTGACCAACAAACTCCTGCATGCGCCCAGCGTGCAGCTGAAAAAGCTCTCGGCCGAGGGCCGCCTCGATGCGCTGGCCATGGCCCAGGAACTCTTTGCCCTCAACGAGGGCTCCACGGACAAATCCCCGCAATGAAAGCGTCGCTGCTGAACAAACTGGAAATCCTCCAGGACCGTTTTGAAGAACTCACCGCCCTGCTCGGTGACGCCGAGGTTATTTCCGACCAGACGCGTTTTCGCGCCTACTCCCGCGAGTATGCCGAGGTAGAGCCGGTTTACGCTGCTTATAAAGAGTGGCGTAAAGTCCAGGACGACCTCGAAGGCGCCCAGGCGCTGCTCAAGGACAGTGACCCGGACCTGCGTGAAATGGCCGTGGAAGAGGTGCGTGAAGCCAAGGAGCAGTTGTTGACCCTGGAGGCGCAGCTGCAGCGCATGCTGCTGCCCAAAGACCCCAACGACGGTCGCAACGTGTTTCTCGAAATCCGCGCCGGTACGGGTGGCGACGAGGCAGCCATCTTCTCTGGTGACCTGTTCCGCATGTATTCGCGCTACGCCGAAAAGCGCGGCTGGCGCCTGGAGATCTTGTCCGAGAACGAAGGCGAGCACGGCGGCTACAAGGAAATCATTGCCCGCGTCGAGGGCGAGAATGTCTACGGCAAGCTCAAGTTCGAGTCCGGTGCACACCGGGTTCAGCGTGTGCCCGAGACCGAGTCCCAAGGCCGTGTCCACACTTCCGCGTGCACGGTGGCGGTGCTCCCCGAGCCGGACGAGCAGGCCGCCATCGAAATCAACCCGGCCGACTTGCGCGTGGATACCTACCGTGCCTCCGGTGCCGGCGGCCAGCACGTCAACAAGACCGATTCGGCGATCCGTATCACTCACTTGCCTACCGGTATCGTGGTCGAATGCCAGGAGGAGCGCTCGCAGCACAAGAACCGTGCTCGCGCCATGTCCTGGCTGTCGGCCAAGCTGAACGACATGCAGACCAGTGCCGCGCAGAACGCCATTGCCAGTGAGCGCAAGCTGCTGGTGGGTTCCGGTGACCGCTCCGAGCGCATCCGCACCTACAATTATCCACAGGGGCGGGTGACCGATCACCGCATCAACCTGACCTTGTATTCGCTGGACGACATCCTCAGCGGTGGCGTAGACGCGGTGATCGAACCGCTGCTGGCCGAATACCAGGCCGATCAATTGGCCGCCTTGGGGGACTGATGACTGTCATCGCCAGCCTGTTGCGCAACGCGCAGTTGCCTGAATCGCCCACTGAGCGCCTGGATGCCGAACTGCTGCTGGCTGCGGCCATCGGTAAATCGCGCAGCTACCTGCATACCTGGCCCGAGCGTATTGTCAGCAGCGAAGATGCCGAGACCTATGCCGGCTACCTGAAACGCCGCCGTGGCGGCGAGCCAGTGGCCTATATCCTTGGGCTGCAGGGCTTCTGGAAGATCGACCTGGAGGTCGCGCCGCATACCCTGATCCCGCGGCCGGATACCGAGCTGCTGGTCGAGACGGCGCTTGAACTGCAACCCGCTTCGCCCGCCAAGGTTCTCGACCTGGGTACCGGTACGGGTGCCATCGCTCTGGCGCTGGCCAGCGAGCGCCCGGCCTGGCAGGTTACAGCGGTTGACCGGGTGGAGGAGGCTGCTGCCCTCGCCGAGCGCAACCGCCAGCGGTTGGGCCTGGCCAACGCTCGGGTACGGCTAAGCCACTGGTTCGACAGCCTGGCCGGGGAGCGTTTCGACCTCATTGTCAGCAACCCGCCCTACATCGCCGCTGAAGACCCGCACCTGGTGGCCGGCGACGTGCGCTTCGAACCCAGCAGTGCCCTGGTGGCCGGTGCCGATGGCCTGGACGACCTTCGCGTGATCGCCGCCCAGGCCCCCGCGCACTTGTTGCCAGGTGGTTGGCTACTGCTGGAACATGGCTACGATCAGGCGGCGGCGGTACGTGCTCTGCTGGCTGAACATGGCTTTATCGAGGTGGCCAGCCGCACGGACCTGGGCGGCCATGAACGCATTACCCTGGGGCGACTGCCATGCTGAGTGATCAGGAACTGCTGCGTTACAGCCGCCAGGTGCTGCTGGCCCAGATCGACATCGATGGCCAGCTGCGGCTCAAGCAGAGCAAAGCGCTGATCATCGGGCTGGGTGGCCTGGGCTCGCCAGTCGCCCTGTACCTGGCCGCCGCTGGCGTGGGTGAGCTGCACCTGGCCGACTTCGACACCGTCGACCTGACCAACCTGCAACGCCAGGTCATCCACGACAGTGCCAGCGTTGGCATGAGCAAGGTCGACTCGGCCTTGCAGCGCTTGCAGGCAATCAACCCGGAAGTCAGCCTGGTTGCTCACCGCCAGGCACTGGACGAGGACTCGCTGGTGGCGGCGGTGGCGGCGGTCGACCTGGTGCTGGACTGCTCCGACAATTTCTCTACCCGCGAGGCGGTCAACGCTGCCTGTGTCGCCGCCGGCAAGCCGCTGGTCAGCGGAGCGGCAATCCGTCTGGAAGGCCAGCTGTCGGTGTTCGACCCGCGGCGTGACTACAGTCCGTGCTATCACTGCCTGTACGGGCATGGTAGCGAAGCTGAACTGACCTGCAGCGAAGCAGGCGTCATTGGCCCGCTGGTGGGACTGGTGGGTAGCCTGCAGGCGCTGGAGGCGATGAAGTTGCTGGCTGGCTTCGGTGAGCCGTTGGTCGGCCGCTTGCTGTTGATCGATGCCCTCGGCACCCGTATCCGCGAGCTTCGTGTCAAGCGCGACCCGGCTTGCACGGTCTGTGGTAAGCGCGATGGCTGAGCGCTCGGCGCCGATCGGCGTCATGGACTCGGGGGTTGGCGGTTTGTCGGTGCTGGCCGAGATCCAGCGCCTGCTGCCCAACGAAACGTTGCTGTATGTGGGCGATTGCGGGCATATACCCTACGGTGAGAAGTCGCCTGACTATATCCGCGAGCGCTGCCGACGCATTGCCGGGTTCTTCCATGAACAAGGCGCAAAGGCCATGGTCCTGGCCTGCAACACTGCCACGGTGGCGGCAGTGGCCGACCTGCGTGAGTTGTATCCGACCTGGCCGTTGGTGGGCATGGAACCGGCCGTCAAGCCTGCAGCGGCAGCCACCCGCTCGGGCGTGGTCGGTGTGCTGGCCACCACCGGTACCCTGCAGAGTGCCAAGTTCGCAGCCTTGCTCGATCGCTTCGCGAATGACGTACAGGTTATTACCCAGCCTTGCCCGGGGCTGGTCGAGCTGATCGAAGCCGGTGACCTGGTAAGCCCGGCGGTGCGCCAGCTGCTGCAAGGTTATGTGCAGCCGCTACTGGCTGCAGGTTGCGATACGCTGATCCTCGGCTGCACCCATTACCCTTTCCTTCGCCCATTGCTGGCCGGCATGGTCCCGGATGACGTGGCCATCATCGACACCGGCGCGGCCGTGGCGCGTCAGTTGCAACGGCTGTTGGGTGCCAATGATCTGTTGGCCGAAGGCCCGGCCGGCGCTGCACGCTTCTGGACAAGCGCTGACCCAGAAGCCTTAAGAAAAATCCTACCTGTGCTGTGGCATAAGTCTGACGATGTGCAAAGCTTTGCGTTGTGAAAAAAACGTGAAAAAAGGCTGAACTATCGTTCCACTTCTGCTTTCTACCGCTTTGCCTGAGATGAGGCGGACAAATAACAGCATCAGAAAGAAGGATGTTTCTTATGAGGAAACTGCTCGGCTTGGCAGCGGCTGCTGCCTTTGTTTTGGGGCAAGCGATGTCTGCACAGGCTGCCGATGTTTCGTTTTCGGTGGGGCAGACTGGCGATTCGACAATGGTCTACCGGCTAGGGCTGCAATCGAATTGGGACGCGAGTTGGTGGCAGACCAGCGTTGGTCGGCTGACCGGCTATTGGGACGGGGCCTACACCTACTGGGATGGCGACGAGACCGCGAGCAATCACAGCCTGTCCTTCGCGCCCGTGTTCGTCTATGAATTTGCCGGGGAATCGGTGAAACCTTACATCGAAGCCGGCATCGGGGTGGCGGCGTTCTCCAGCACCGAGCTGGAAAGCAACGAGCTGGGTTCGGCATTCCAGTTCGAGGACCGCATTGGTTTTGGTTTGCGCTTTGCCGGCGGGCATGAGATTGGGGTGCGGGCGATTCACTATTCCAACGCGGGCATCAAAGAGCCCAATGATGGTGTAGAAAGCTACAGCCTGCATTACAGAATGGCGCTCTGAGTTCGCCTGCATTCGCCACTTCGCGGGCTTGCCCGCGAAGACGGTAATGCTGATTTCAGGTGTTAACGCGCCAGCGGCCACAGGCTACTGAGGTCCAGCGTCTCCAGGACCAGTTCGGGTTCTCTCTGAGGCCACCGGCGCAGCAACTCCTCTGCGGCACTGCCGGGCGTCCACGCCTCCGGTATCGCCTGTGCCGACGTTACCGTAACCTTCAACGATTGTGGCCCTACGATGGTCAGTGCTACCCCTTGGTCCTCAAGGGCCTTGCGCTGCTCACGCAGCCATTGCGGCAAGTTGTTCCAGCCCGCAGTCACCTGTGTCGGTGCAAACAGCTGCAACGCCGAATAGCGGTTGAAAAGCCCCATCACCTGGGGCGACTGCCCCTTTGCCAGCAACGGCAGCGCTTTGCTCAGGCAATGCTCTGCGGCCAGCTGGTTGGTGGTGACGATCGCTTCGATCAGCTCACTGTCACTGACATTGTCTGGCAGGTAATCGGTGGTGCCGGTGTTGAGGATCAGCCCGTCCAGCGAACACCAGGCATGGCAAATCTGTTGGCACGCATCGGTGACGTGTTGTTCTTCCTGCAACTGCCACGGCAAACGCAACAATTGGCTGCCGTAGCGTGCCCCCAAATCATCCAGTGCATCGCTATCCTTGCCACTCGCGGCAACGCGATGTCCTTCATCGAGCATCCGCTCCACCAAAGCCAAGCCAAGTCCGTTGCTTGCGCCTGTAACCCAAAAACTACGCGAGTTAATCAAGACGTTATCCCCTGATTCTGCCGGCGTGGCAGCCCTTTGAATGCTTCCAGGGCCCGCTGGCGACTGCTGCTGAGATCTACGATTGGACTTAGGTACGAAGTATTACCGAAAAGGTCCGTCGATTTAATGGGTTGATGGATGGCTTTTTCATCGAGCTCCTGTAGTTCCGGTACCCAGTGGCGAATGAACCGACCCTGTGGATCGAAGCGTTGCGACTGTGAAACCGGGTTGAAGATACGGAAATAGGGCACCGCGTCGGTGCCGGTGGACGCACTCCACTGCCAACCCCCGTTGTTGGCGGCCAGGTCGCCGTCTATCAGGTGGCGCATGAAGTGCCGCTCGCCCTTGCGCCAGTCAATCAGCAGGTTCTTGCTGAGGAACATGGCCACGATCATGCGCAAGCGGTTGTGCATCCACCCGGTGTGCAGCAGCTGGCGCATGGCGGCATCGATGATCGGGAAGCCGGTGCGGCCCTGCTCCCAGGCCTCCAGGTCTGCGGGGGCGTCACGCCAGGGCAGGGCTTCGGTCTGGGCGCGGAAGGCGCGGTGGCGCGAGACCTGTGGATAACCGCTCAGGATGTGCTTGTAGAACTCACGCCAGAGTAGCTCATTGATCCAGGTCTGCACGCCTGTGCTGCCACTGTCGAACTCGCCCCGGTTGCCGGCCAGTGCACCGTGCAAGCATTGGCGGGGCGAAATCACGCCGGCGGCCAGGTAGGGGGAAAGCTGGCTGGTACCGGGCTTGGCAGGCAAGTCGCGCAGGTGGTGGTAGTCGTCGATGGTTTCGTCCAGGAAGCGTGACAGGCGGGACTGTGCCTCAGCTTCACCGGCTGGCCAGTGGTCGCGCAGTGCGTGCGTGGTTTTTCCGAAGCCCTCGACATGTTGCGGGATCGGGTCGCTGCCGATGTTCAGCGGGGCCTGGCGCTTCACCCGCCGTGCCAGGGACGGCAGGCTGCGGTGCAGATGCTCCAGGCAGGTTTTCTTGAACTGGCTGAACACCTGGAAGTAATCGCCACTGCGAGTCAGTATGGTGCCCGGACGGAAGAATAGTTGGTCGAGGTAGCTGTGCGCCTGGATGGCCGACTTTTCCAGCAGTGCCCGGGTGGCATCATCCCGGCGCTGCTCATTGATGCCGTACTCCTCGTTCCAGTGCACGCTTTGCACCTGATGTTGGCGGCAGATATCGAGCACCGCCTGTGGCGCCTGGTCCCAGGTATCGATTGTGCGGATCAGCAGGGGGATGTTCAGCTTTTCCAGTGATTGGCGCAGGTCATGCAGGTTACGCAGCCAGAAGTCGACTTTGCAGTCGGCATCGTCATGGGCTTGCCATTGTCCGGGGCTGACCAGCCACAGGGCGATGGTCGGGCCGCGTTCGGTAGAGGCGCTGAGTGCAGTGTTGTCATCGATACGCAGGTCGCTGCGCAGCCAGGTCAGGTGCATGGGGGATTTATCTCTACAGGCTGTCGATCATGGGCTTGAAGCACGCGCAATGCCGCCTGCGGGGTGTCGAACAGGAAAAGGTCGGGCAGCTCAAAAGCCTGCAAGCGGGCTTCATGCAGCGCCAGCGTGGCACCGCCCAGCAGCTTGGGGATCGGCAAGCCTTGCAGGGTGCGCAGCAACGCCTTGTCGTCGATGCGTGGCCCCAGGTGCAGGAGTAAGGCGCGTGGTTTGAGCGCGTTGACGGCGCTTAGCAATTGCGGGCCTGCGACGGGCTGCTCGAGCACCTCGACCGGGAAGCCATTGCTGGTGAGTAGCCAGGCGCACAACCATAAGTCCGGGCTGAAGGTGCGTTCGCTGTCTTCGGCCAGCAATACGGCGGGCCCTTGCAGCAGCTGGTTGTCGTGGTACACGCGGGCACCGAGCTTGCTGCGCAGCCAGCTGTGGAAAAACACCTGCTCCAGCCGAGCGTTGAAGTAATTGCGCCAGCGCTGGTCGAGCATGTCGAGGAGCGGCAGCAGCAGTTGTTCGCACAGGGTGACTGCCGGGTACAGCGCCATTGCCTGGTTGAGTTGCTGATCGAGGGCGCGCTGTGAAAGGCCGGCGATGGCTTCGATCAGCTGGAATTGCCTGGCTTGCCAGTCCCCCTTCGGTGGGGTGCTGGCGGGTTTGTCGAGCAACTCGCGGACTTGGCCGACCGACGCGCCACGCTGCAGCCAGGCCAGGACGGCCTCGACGCGTTCGACCTGCTCAAGTGGGTACAGGCGATGCCCCTTGGCGGTGCGCTGTGGCTTGAGCAACCCATACCGGCGCTCCCAGGCGCGCAGGGTGACCGGGTTGACGCCAGTGCGACGGGCAAGTTCGCCAATGGGCAGCAAGTCCTCAGACCGCATTGCGCAAGCCCAGGCTCTCGGGGTGAGGCTGCAGGTAGGCTTGTTGCTGCAGGTAGGGGTCTGGGTGCTTGCGCAAATGGTGTTTGAGCAGGGTCAGTGGCACTACCAGAGGTACCACGCCTTGTTGGTATTGGCCGATGACTGCCTGCAACTCGGCCTTGTCCTGCTGCGTCAGGGCATCCTTGAAGTAGCCGCTCAGGTGCTGCAGCACGTTACTGTGGGTGCCGCGGCTGGCGCAGCGGCGCAGGGCCTGCATCAGCTGGCTGAAATAGCGCGGGCCGATGCTCTGTGGTTCATCAGCCTTGCTCATGCTGCCAAGCAGGCGGCCGAGGGTGCGATAGGCCTGGGGGTTGTTGGCCATCAGCAAATACTTGTAGCGCGAATGAAAGCGTACCAGCGCGCCACGGTTCAGGCCCTCGGCCAGCAGGCGCTGCCAGTCGGCGTAGGCGTAAACGCGGCTTATGAAGTTCTCGCGCAGCACAGGGTCATGCAGGCGGCCTTCTTCTTCTACTGGCAGGTCCGGGCGCAATGCGCAGAAAGCCTGGGCATAGACGCCACGGCCACCATGCACGGCCGGGTGGCCGTTGTCCTGATAAACCTTTACCCGTTCCAGGCCGCATGAAGGTGACTTCTGCATGAAGATGTAGCCGCAGATGTCGTCAAGCTCGTTGGCCATCTGCTCGCCATAGGTGCGCAGCGGGTCGGTAAGGTCCTTGCCAGGATCGCGGGTGCCGACCACTTCGGGTTGCTCGGGGTTGCCGACCAGGCGAATCGGGTCGCGCGGGACACCCAGGCCGATTGCCACTTCCGGACACACGGGTAGCCAGTCGAAGTGCTGTTCCAGCTGTTTACGGCACAGGTCGGAGGCCTTGTGGCCGCCGTTGTAGCGCACGCTGTGCCCGGTCAGGCAGGCGCTGATGGCGATACGCGGCTTGCTGTGGGCGGAAGGGTCGTGCATGGCTGCCTCCGAAAATAAACCTGTACGTGACTCGAAACTTGTACAGGTTTATTTCAGCACAGCGCTGAAGTTATGCAAACTAGTATTTTTGTATAGTTCGGCATCACTCAAGGTGTTCGAGCAAGCGCCGCGCTGCTTCCTGGCCACTGAGCCATGCGCCCTCGACGCGGCCGGACAGGCACCAGTCCCCACAGGCGTACAAGCCCTGGTCAGCATCGGCCAGTGCGCCCCACTCATGGTTGCTACTGGGGCGGGCATAGAGCCAGCGGTGGGCCAGGGCGAAGGTGGGCGGGGGGACCACGCAGCCGACCAGCTCGGCGAATTCGCCCCACAGCTGCTCGATCACTTCATCCTTGGGCAGGTCGATGTGTTGCCGGCTCCAGTCTGACGTTGCGTGCAGTACCCAGGTGTCCAGGTGCTCGTCGCGGCCAGGCTTGCTGCGATTGCGGGCCAGCCAGTCCAGCGGGTTGTCCTGCACGAAGCAGCCTTGCATTGGTGTATCCAGCGGTGTCTCGAAGGCAAGGGCGACGGCCCAGGTAGGTTCCATTTGCACGCCAGCGGCCACGGCGGCCAGCTTCGGTGTGGCGGCCAGAAGTGGCGTGGCCTGCGGTGCCGGGACGGCAATGACCACACGGCTGTAGGGGCCGTGGCTGCAACCTTCGGTATCTTGCAGGTGCCAGTACTGCTTGCCGCGAAACACTTCCGCTATGCGGCAGCCGAAATTGACGGTGACGTCCTTGAGCAAGCCGCGGGTAATGGCGCTCATGCGTGGCACGCCCACCCAGCGCGTCTGCTCGTCGGGGGAGGGGGTAAGTTCGCCATCACGGTAGTTGTACAGTTGCGGTTTCCACTGCTCGGCCCAGCCGGCGGCCACCCACTGCTGCACCTGATCGACGAAGCGTCGGTCACGGGCAGTGAAGTACTGTGCGCCCAGGTCGAGCGCGCCGGCTTCGCTGCGCTTGCTGGCCATGCGCCCGCCACTGCCGTGGCCTTTGTCGAACAAGTGCACGGATTGCCCGGCCTTCTGCAAGGCCTGGGCGGCTGACAAACCGGCGATGCCGGCCCCGATGATGGCGATAGGTACTGTCATGATGGCCTCTTCAAACCTTGCTGTGAGCAGACTACGCTGTCAGGCAAACCTGTACAATGCCAAAATTATGTATAAGGTTATTCCGTGTTGGCGGCAGGTTGGCCTATGTTTATCCGAGAGCGTCGGGTCAAAAAAGTGCCTTGCTGTTAAAAATAGACCACCGACGCATTCTGCGAGGACACAGCCATGCATATATTGCTGACAGGTGGCACCGGTTTGATTGGCAAGCATCTGTGCCAGTACTGGCTGGGCCAAGGGCATCGGCTTACGGTTTGGAGCAGGCGTCCGGAACAGGTGGCGAAAATCTGTGGTAGCGGGGTGCGTGGTATCGCGCGCCTGGAGCAGCTGGAGGCCGACGATCATCTTGATGCGGTGGTCAACCTTGCCGGTGCGCCGATTGCCGACAGGCCCTGGACGGCTGCCCGGCGCAACGTGCTGTGGGCCAGCCGTGTCACCCTTACCGAGCAATTGCTGGCTTGGTTGGGCACCCGTGAGCAGCGCCCGGAGGTGTTGATCTCCGGCTCTGCGGTAGGTTGGTACGGAGACGGTGGCGAACGCGAACTGACCGAGGCTTCTCCCCCGGTGCGTGAAGATTTCGCCAGCCAGTTGTGTATTGCCTGGGAAGAGACCGCCCAGCGTTCGCAAGCGCAGGGGATACGCGTGGTACTGGTCCGTACCGGCCTGGTGCTGGCCAGCGATGGCGGCTTTTTGTCGCGCCTGCGCATGCCCTTCAAACTGGGGCTGGGCGGGCCTTTGGGCAATGGGCGGCAGTGGATGCCCTGGGTTCATATAGACGACCAGGTCGCCCTGATTGATTTTCTCTTGCAGCACAAGGATGCCAGCGGTCCTTATAATGCCTGCGCGCCGGAGCCTGTGCGCAACCGTGAGTTTGCCAGGCGACTGGGCCGCGCCCTGCATCGGCCGGCGCTGTTGCCAGTGCCGGCATTACTGCTCAAGGCCGGGCTTGGCGAGATGTCCACCTTGCTGCTGGGAGGCCAGCGGGCGCGCCCGGTACGCTTGCTGGAAGCCGGCTTCACCTTCCGCTTCAACGATCTGCAATCGGCGCTGGACAACCTGTCCAGTCGCCTCTGACATAGGACGCTGCATGACCGATCACGCCCTGCTGCTGGTCAACCTGGGTTCCCCGGCCTCCACCTCGGTGGCCGATGTGCGCCGCTACCTCAACCAGTTCCTCATGGACCCGTACGTGATCGACCTGCCGTGGCCGGTGCGGCGCTTGCTGGTGTCGCTGGTCCTGATCAAGCGCCCGGAGCAGTCGGCACATGCCTACGCTTCGATCTGGTGGGAGGAGGGCTCGCCTCTGGTTGTGCTGACCCGTCGCCTGCAGGCAGCGATGGCCGAGCACTGGCCCCATGGCCCGGTTGAAATCGCCATGCGCTACGGTCAGCCGGCCTTGCCTGATGTGCTGGCGCGGCTGGCCGCCCAAGGTGTGCGCAAGGTGACTTTGGCACCGCTTTATCCACAGTTCGCCGACAGCACGGTGACCACTGTGATCGAGCAGGCAAAACAGACGGTCAGTGAGCGCCAGTTACCGTTGCAGATGCGCGTGCTGCAGCCGTTCTACGAGCACCCGGCGTACATCGAGGCGCTGGCAGCCAGCGCCCGGCCGTACCTGGAGCAGGGTTACGACCACCTGCTACTGAGCTTCCATGGTTTGCCGGAACGGCACCTGAAGAAACTGTTTCCGAAGGGGGTCAAGCACGACCTGCGCGCTGCCGATTGCTGCCACGGTGCAACCGCCGAAGTACGTTCGGTTTGCTATCGCGGGCAATGCCTGGCTACGGCCAAAGCCTTTGCGCAGAGCATGGGCATACCGGATGGCAAATGGTCGGTATCGTTCCAGTCGCGGCTGGGCCGGGACAAGTGGATCGAACCCTACACCGAGACGCGGCTGGATGAGCTGGCCAAGGCCGGTGTGAAGAAGCTGCTGGTGATGTGCCCGGCGTTTGTGGCGGATTGCATCGAGACGCTGGAAGAGATAGGCATGCGTGGCAGCGAGCAGTTTGTCGAGGCGGGCGGCCAGGAGCTGGTGCTGGTGCCGTGCCTGAATGATCACCCTGAGTGGGTGAGGGTGTTGGCTGATATGTGTGAAAAGGCCTGAATCGAAGGGGCCGCTTTGCGGCCCCTTCCGACCGGTCATACATCCAGCTTCTTGTGCTTCCAGCTGTCATTACCCGGCAGAATCAGGTTCAGGGCGATAGCCACAATGGCGCACAGGGCAATGCCCTTCAGGCCCCAGTCATCCGGGCCGTCACCGCTGCCGATCAGCACGCCGCCGATACCGAACACCAGTGTCACCGAGACGATCACCAGGTTGCGTGCCTCGCCCAGGTCAATCTTGTGGCGGATCATGGTGTTCATGCCCACCGCTGCGATCGAGCCGAACAGCAGGCACAAGATGCCGCCCATCACCGGCACCGGGATGCTCTGCAGCAGCGCGCCGAACTTGCCGATGAATGCCAGGGTAATGGCGAAGACCGCCGCCCAGGTCATGATCTTCGGGTTGTAGTTCTTGGTCAGCATCACCGCGCCGGTCACTTCGGCGTAGGTGGTGTTGGGCGGGCCGCCGAACAGGCCGGCTGCAGTAGTCGCCAGGCCGTCGCCCAGCAACGTCCGGTGCAGCCCAGGCTTTTTCAGGTAGTCACGGCCGGTCACGCTGCCCACTGCGATCACCCCGCCGATATGCTCGATCGCCGGCGCCAGCGCAACCGGGACGATGAACAGAATGGCCTGCCAGTTGAACGCAGGGGCGGTGAAATTGGGGATTTCCAGCCATGGTGCGGCAGCGATCCTGGCGGTGTCGACCACGCCAAAGGCGAACGACAGGGCAAAGCCCACCAGCACGCCGGAGATGATGGGTACCAGGCGGAAAATGCCTTTGCCGAATACGGCAACGATCAAGGTTGTCAGCAGCGCTGGCATCGAGATCAGCATGGCCGTCTTGTACGGCATCAGTGCCGTACCGTCCCCACCTTTGCCCATCGCCATGTTGGCGGCGATCGGTGCCATGGCCAGGCCGATGGAGATGATCACCGGGCCGATCACCACCGGCGGCAGCATGCGGTCGATGAAACCGGTGCCTTTGATTTTTACCATCAGCCCCATGAAGGTGTACACGAAGCCGGCAGCCATTACGCCGCCCATGGTCTCGGCAAGGCCGAACTGGCCTTTGGCGAGGATGATCGGCGTGATGAAGGCAAAGCTCGAGGCCAGGAACACCGGTACCTGACGACCGGTGACCAGCTGGAATAGCAGCGTGCCGATGCCGGCGGTGAACAGCGCGACGTTCGGGTCGAGGCCGGTGATCAGGGGCATCAGCACCAGCGCGCCGAATGCCACGAAGAGCATCTGCGCGCCCGAAACGACCTGGCGCCAGAGCGGGTCGTTGAAGCCGTCCTGCATGGTCAGGCGTCCTTTTGCTTGGTGCCGAAGATCTTGTCACCGGCATCACCCAGGCCTGGCACGATGTAGCCGTGCTCGTTCAGGCGCTGGTCGATCGAGGCGGTGTAGATCTTCACGTCCGGGTGGGCTTTTTCCACCACCTCGATGCCTTCTGGCGCGGCGACCAGCACCATGGCGCGAATCTCTTTGCAGCCGGCCTTTTTCAGCAGGTCGATGGTGGCAACCATCGAGCCGCCGGTGGCCAGCATCGGGTCGATGATCAGGGCCAGGCGCTGGTTGATGTCCGGCGCGAGCTTTTCCAGATAGGTGTGGGCTTCGAGGGTTTCTTCGTTTCGGGCAACGCCGACGGCGCTGACCTTGGCACCCGGGATCAGGCTGAGCACGCCGTCGAGCATGCCGATGCCGGCGCGCAGGATCGGTACTACGGTGATCTTCTTGCCGGCGATTTTTTCAACCGAGACCTTGCCACACCAGCCGTCGATCTCGTAGGTTTCGAGGGGTAGGTCCTGGGTGGCTTCATACGTCAGGAGCGCGCCGACTTCCTGGGCGAGTTCGCGAAAATTCTTGGTGCTGATATCGGCACGGCGCATCAGGCCAAGCTTGTGGCGGATCAGCGGATGGCGGATCTCACGAGTGGGCATAGGGGAGGGCTCCGAAAGGCGGGCAAAAAAACCGCGCTAGATTAATCTATTCAGCCTGTGCTGTCGTCTGGTCATTCTGGACGTTAGTCCATAAATGCTTGATCTGTGACGAGCGGATGCGTACCTTTGCCCGCTTTTCCAAAATGCCCCCCGGAGCGCGCCATGTCCGCCGATCTCGAGCATATCCGTCAAGTCATGCATGAAGCTGACTGCCTGTACACCGAAGCCGAAGTCGAAGCGGCCATCGCCAAAGTCGGCGAGCAGATCTGCAAGGACCTGCACGACAAGAACCCGGTTGTGTTCTGCGTGATGAACGGTGGCCTGATCTTCTCCGGCAAACTGCTGACCCACCTGCAGTTCCCGCTGGAAGCCTCGTACCTGCACGCTACCCGCTACCGCAATCAGACCAGCGGCGGCGAGCTTTTCTGGAAGGCCAAGCCGGAAGTGTCGTTCATCGACCGTGACGTGTTGATCGTTGACGATATCCTCGACGAAGGCCACACCCTCAGCGCCATCATCGAGTTTTGCAAGCATGCCGGCGCCCGCTCGGTGTACACCGCTGTGCTGATCGACAAGGACCACGACCGCAAGGCAAGCCCTGACCTCAAGGCCAACTATGTGGGCCTGCCTTGTGTCGATCGCTATATCTTCGGTTACGGCATGGACTACAAAGGTTACTGGCGCAACGCTAACGGCATCTTCGCCGTAAAGGGGCTGTAACCGTGCGCCAGCCTGCGTTCATCGACCAATCGCTGTTCGCCGGGCTGGCCGAAAAGGCCGCTGCCAACCCGCGCGGGCGGCAGCACCATAACTTTCACGCTATGGAAGAGCCCTGCCACCGCATGGCCGTCGGGCTGCAACCGGGCACCTACATTCCGCCGCATCGCCATTTGAGCGCCGACAAGGCTGAAACCTTGATAGCGCTCAAGGGGCGTTTTGGCCTGTTGATCTTCGATGAACAAGGCGCGGTGACTGACAAGCGGGTGCTGCAGGCCGGTGGCGACTGTCTGGGTGTGGATCTGGCGCCTGGTACCTACCATGGCTTGGTGGTGCTGGAGCCTGACAGCATCCTGTTCGAGTGCAAGGCTGGGCCATACCGACCAGTGGGCGAGGGCGAGCACGCACACTGGGCGCCGCGCGAGGGTGAAACCGGCGTGACCGATTACCAGGCCTGGATGCGCGCGCAGTTCGATTGATATCGGCTGCACCCGGCATGCTAGAGTGCTCCTTCATACAAGGAGCCTCACATGCGTGCGATTCTTCCCCTCCTGCTTGCGGTCAGCCTGCCGCTCGCTGCCGCACCGCTGCACAGCCAGTTCCTGCCTCCTGATGACCAGTCCCTGCGCCAGGAAGCACCGACCAGCCAGCAATTGCTGCAAGTGACTGACTATTCGGTGGTCGTAGGGGCCCAGCGCCAGTCCGATCAGCAGCCGATCCCGATCACATCGTCGTTGCAGGTGCGCCTGAAGGGCAAGCCGCTGAGCAAGGGCGCGACCATTGCCCAGGTGCTGCTGACGTTCGATGGTGAAGCGGCCAAAAGCCTGAAAAAGCCTGTGTATGACGCTAAAACCCGCACCTTGAGCCTGAATTACCCGGTCAGCAACTACCGGGTGGTCATGGACCTGCTGCGTAACGAAACCCTGTACGTGCAGTTTCTGACTTATGGCAACGGCCACATCTGGGCCGACTTGCACACCGGGACGGTACGTACGCGTTGAGGCGCGAAGCCTGCGGGGGGTAAACTGCCGGCCTTCGAAATTCCGTGATGGTCCAGTTGGAGTCGGCAATGCGTAAAGACAAGAAACAGGTAATCGGTGACGAAATCAGCGACGACTACATCAAGTCGTTCCTTCAGTTCGAGCCGGCCGATGGTGTGACTTCGCCGTCGCTGCACAAGCTGGTCAAGGCCTACCGTGGCCTGCGCGTGGACGACTTCGAGCGCTTTGTAGGCTTCTTCGTCGAAGCTGGCCTGGACCTGGACGGCAAGGACGAGCACGGCAAGACCTTCGTCGAGCAGATTGCCGACCAGCGCAATGCCCCTGAGTACATCGAGATCATCGATAAAGCCCGCGGCTGATCTGTAGCCAGTGCCGGCCTCTTCGCGGGCGCGCCCGCTCCCACAGGAGTCGCGCCGCACCTGCGGGCATTACCGAACCTGTGGGAGCGGGCATGCCCGCGAAGAGGCCGGTACAGGCTGATCAAGCGCTAGGCACAAAAAAACGCCCCGAGGGGCGTTTTTGCGTTTCAGGCCGGCTTAGGCGTAATAGACCTTCGTCGAGCAGATTGCCGACCAGCGCAATGCCCCTGAGTACATCGAGATCATCGTAAAGCCCGCGGCTGATCTGTAGCCAGTGCCGGCCTCTTCGCGGGCGCGCCCGCTCCCACAGGAGTCGCGTCGCACCTGCGGGCATTACCGAACCTGTGGGAGCGGGCATGCCCGCGAAGAGGCCGGTACAGGCTGATCAAGCGCTAGGCACAAAAAAACGCCCCGAGGGGCGTTTTTTCGTTAGCGGGCGGTTCAGGCGTAATGCTTGGCCGCCGGGCTGCTTTCTGCCAGGTCCAGGGCCGCGTCGTTATCGGCACTGATCTTGTGGTACAGCGCAGCATCGGTTGCCAGGGTCTTCTCGCGAGCCGGGAAGATTTCCTTGAGCTTGGCAGCCCAGGCGCCCTTGGCCTGCTCGGGGAAGCAGCGCTCGATCAGTTCCAGCATGATCGATACGGTTACCGAAGCACCCGGCGATGCGCCGAGCAGTGCAGCCAGGCTGCCGTCCTGGGCCGAGACCAGCTCGGTACCGAACTGCAGCACGCCGCCTTTTTTCGGGTCTTTCTTGATGATCTGCACGCGCTGACCCGCCACTTCCAGGCGCCAGTCTTCGGCCTTGGCCTGCGGATAGAAACGACGCAGGGCTTCCAGACGCTGCTCCATCGACTGCATCACTTCGCTGACCAGGTACTTGGTCAGGTCCATGTTGTCGCGGGCCACGGCCAGCATCGGGCCGATGTTGCCCATGCGCACCGACAGCGGCAGGTCCATCAGCGAGCCGTGCTTGAGGAACTTGGTAGTGAAACCGGCATACGGGCCGAACAGCAGCGAAGTCTTGCCGTCCACGACGCGTGTGTCCAGGTGCGGCACCGACATCGGCGGGGCGCCGACAGCGGCCTGGCTGTAGACCTTGGCCTGGTGCTGCTTGACGATTTCCGGGTTGTCGCAACGCAGCCACTGGCCGCTGACCGGGAAGCCGCCGAAGCCTTTGCTTTCCGGGATGCCGGACAACTGCAGCAGCGGCAGGGCCGCGCCGCCAGCGCCGAGGAAGACGAAGCGGGCGTCGACTTCACGGCTGCCGCCGCTGTTGACGTCCTTGATGCTCACGGTCCAGCCGCTGCCGTTACGGCGCAGGCCGACAACCTTCTTGCTGTACTTGACCTGCGCGTCCGGCGAGTCGCTCAGCAGCTTGAGCAGCTTGTTGGTCAGTGCGCCGAAGTTGACGTCGGTGCCTTTGGCCACGCGGGTAGCGGCGATGTGCTGGTCGGCCGGGCGGCCAGGCATCATCAGCGGCATCCAGTCGTTCATCACGGCCTTGTCTTCGGTGTATTCCATCTCGGCGAAGGCGTGGTGCTGCTTGAGCAGCTCGAAACGCTTCTTGAGGAAGGAAACACCCTTGTCACCCTCGACGTAGCTCAGGTGCGGGACAGGGTTGATGAAGGCACGCGCCGAGCCGAAGTTGCCCTTCTTGGTCAGGTAGGCCCAGAACTGGCGCGAAACCTCGAACTGGGTGTTGATGTGCACGGCCTTCTTGATGTCGATGCTGCCATCGGCGGCCTGCGGCGTGTAGTTCAGCTCGCACAGGCCGGCGTGGCCGGTGCCTGCGTTGTTCCAGGGGTTGGAGCTTTCCGCGGCCCCGGAGTCCATCGCCTCGACGACCTCAAGCTTCAGGGTCGGGTCAAGCTCCTTGAGCAGTACGGCCAGGGTGGCACTCATGATGCCCGCGCCTACCAGTACCACATCAACCGATTCGTTCTGCGCCATTTAACGCGTCTCCACAATCTACAGCTACCTAATTGACAGCATAGGACCTGGGTTTGCCAGGGTCGCCATGTCCGACTTTTCGCAGTTCTTGCAACTTCCGCGGACACCGCCAATCAGTCTTCGGGTTCGTGTATTGAACGCCGTTTGCCACAGGTGCGGCAATTCGACTTATGGTCAAGGTGTCGTGCGTGCGTTATGGAACGGTTCAGACACTCATACGGGATGAGCGCATCTGCCGCCTGTTCAGGGCTGTTCGGGACACATCTGCCGCTTTTGCACATGCCAGACTGTTCATTTGCTCGCCACACTCTTGTGAAGTTGTGAAAACCGTTTTTTCACGCTCTTTTGGAGACGTGAACCTCAAAAGGGGACTGCGCGATGGCAACCCGCAGGTTCATGCAGTGTGAAGGGCCGGAAAAAGCAGGCACGACAGCCGATGCAAGACCTGAGTGGAAGGCTCTCTGTGGGCGAAGCGGTGAAGTTGCCGGGGTCAATCGGCGAGTGCGGGGCCCGATCAGGAGACGTCCTTATAATCGGGGGGAGATTATAGCGATGTCGCGGGCAGAAATGTCGCCATTCGTGGTTTTTATTGCAGCGTTTGTCAGGCAGCGAGGAGGCGCTGGTGCCAACGGCGGTTTGCGCGGGCGCAAACCCGGGCTTCGATGGGCAGCTCGCGGCCCAGCCAGGCCAGCTGAATTTCGCTGATCTGCACCCAGTCGATGCCGCTTGGTGCCTGGCTGCATTGCTTGAACGCCAGGCATTTGCCATCCGCGTCAAGGCGGGCATAAGCGTTGTAGCGCGGCCGTTGGAAGAGCTGAGTCCAGAGCGAGGTCATGGCGGCGAGTCCTTTGCGTTAGGGCTTGGCGCAAGGATAAGGGTGTGGCGATGAAACGATTGTGACAAGCGGGCCGGGCCGATGACTGGTCTGTGCCTGGCTAGGTATACTGTGGGCCTTTGCCGCATTTTCTGGAGAAACGCGCATGTTGCAACGTCTGTTGTTCGGTTTGATCGCCGTGGCCAGCCTTAGCCTGGTCGGTTGTGCCCACAGCCCGCAACAACTCAACCCGCAACCCACGCTCAAGGCCCAGCTGGCCCCGGTCGGTCATGGCCAGCCGGTGGTGGTCCGGGTAGTTGATGGCCGGCCTTCGCAGTCCCTGGGTACCCGCGGTGGCATGTACCCCGAGACCAGCACCATCAGCGTCAGCGGTAATGACGTGGTGCCCAAGCTGCAGGCTCAGGCTGAAGCGGCTGTGCGCCTGCTCGGCTTCACCCCGACCCCGAACGCCGGCAATGCGCCGCAGCTGACCGTGACCTTGGCCGAGCTGAAGTATCAGTCGCCGAAAGACAACCTTTACGTGACCGAGGCCACCATCGGCGCCACCTTCCGCGCTGATGTGACCAATGGCGGCCGCCGTTACAGCGGCCGTTATGGCGCTTCGCTGGACCAGCGTTTCGGCATGGCGCCGAACCAGGACACCAACACCCAGCTGGTGGGTGATGTGCTGAGCGATGCCCTGACCCGCCTGTTCAAGGACCCGAGCATCGGGCAGGTGCTGGGTCAGTAAGCTTCAGGTGGTGCAAGAAAACCCGCTGCCTGAGTGACAGGCAGCGGGTTTTTTGTTGTCTGGCCGGTACAGATCTACGCCGCTTCTATGTGGAAATCCAGCAAGCTGAACCCAGTGCCGGCATCCACTTCGGGCAAGTCCTCATGCACATGTCCGCCAAGCGCACAGTAGACCAGCCACTGGCGGTCCTGCACGTTGATGGCAAAACCATCGATCAGCGCCTGTTGTTCATCGCTCTGGGCAACGAGGTAGAGGCGGTCCTGGTTTTCGGCGTGCAACATGAAAAAGCTCCGGGTCATCAAAAGGTCGACAGGGTCGCCTGTATGGATGACGAGCGGATGACAGATGAAATTTAATGACAGTTTGTCGCCAAGGCCGGGCGCCACGGTGCGACTTGGGTAGAATGCTGGCCTTTGCCACTGCTCACACCGAGGTTGCGTGATGTCCTTGCAAGTGCTCTGGGGGTTCCTGGCCGCCCATCCCACCAAGCTGATCAACCTGCTGGCGCTGCTGCTGACCTGCCCGGGCGGTTTGCTGCTGCACAGTGCGCGGCGGCGTGAGGCCGAAACCCGCCAGTACATGGCAGTAGACGACGGGGTAGTGGACGCTTTCGACCTTCGGGTGCCGAAATACTTCTACATTCTGGGCTTTTCGTGCCTGGCGATGGCGCTGCTGCTGTCCTGGTTCAGCACCTGGATCTGAGCACCATCGGGGCTGCAACGCAGCCCCAAACCTGATCAGGCTACAGGTGCCTGCTGCCTGACCTGATACTGGTTGCGCACCGGCGTCGCATACTGCAACACCAGGTATGGCCGCTGCTCTTGCGGGCAGGCATCCAGGCGCCGTTGCCATTCTTCCTTGGCCTTGGCCAGCTCATCCGCCGGGAACACCTTCTCGGCGCTTGGCACCTGCAGGGCTTCGTCCTTGCCCTCCCACATCGCATATGCCAGGTAATGCACCGGGAACAGTCGGTAGCCCCCCAGAATCTGCCGGTCAATCTCTGCCGCCAGCTGTTTTGTGTCTTCGTGGTACTCGGTTACCGGCGGCGCGAAGTTGATGTGGACTCGGCCCTTGTAGCCGGTAATGCCTTTGGCAATGCTGTTGTCATCTTCGCCCGGCGCCTTCTTGTAGGTGCCGGTAGTGGCGCGGATGTACAGCTCGCGGGCCTTGGCCTGGTCGCACGGGTCGTATTCGTAGCTGATCGACACCGGGGTCAGGTTCAGGCTCTGGATCACTGCACCGAACGGTTCGTCCTTGCGGCTCATGTGGAACATCTTGAGGATCGCCGAGTCGGTACGGTCGTCACCGTCCTTGGCCCGACCTTCGGCCTGGGCGATCCAGATCGAGGTGGCATCGTTGCGGATCGAGTGGTTGATGTAAGCCGACAGCAGTTGGTAAGCAGCCAGTTTTTCGCGCCGCCCGCTGATCGAACGGTGCACGATGAAGCTCTTGTTCAGGCGCATCATGTCGCTGACAAAGGGCTTTTGCAGCAAGTTGTCGCCAATGGCGATGCGCGGCGTGGGCAGGCCGGCGTGGTACACCGCATAGTTGACGAAGGCCGGGTCCATGACGATGTCACGGTGGTTGGCCAGGAACAGGTAGGCGGTGCCGGCCTTGAGCTGTTCCACTCCCGAGTAGGTGACGCCGTCGGTGGCGCGATCGATGGTCTGGTCGACGTAGTACTCGACTTTGTCCTGCAAGGTCGAGACACAGGTAACACCGGCGAATTCCTTGCGCAGGCGGCGTGCGATCAAGGGCTTGAGCAACCAGCCGAGAGCGCCGGCCGCCCGTGGAAAGCGGAAGTGGGTGAGGATATCGAGGAATGCCGGGTCGCTGAGCAGGCGTGCCAGAACGGCAGGGACCTCAGCGTCGTCGTACGGTCGGATGGCATCGAATTCGCCCATCATGCTCTCTTGTTGGAAACGGCTAGGGTAATAAGGTAGGGACGGGCTCCGAAAAACGGCTCGGACGCACACAGACCCTGTAAACAGACCGGCAATTATACGCATAAGTCACTGCGGAGGCCGCGATGCTGGAAACCGACTTCTATGATTGCCCTTATTGTGGCGAACGTGTGGAAACTACCGTCGATCTGTCTGCGGGCGACCAGGTTTATACCGAGGATTGCCAGGTGTGCTGCCAGCCTGTGGTGTGCATTCTGCAGGTGCATGGTGACGAATGGATGCTTGAAGTCCGCCGCGAGGACGACACCTGATGCAGCGTATCTACGAACCGGAAAGCCTGCTCGAGGCGCAAATGCTGGCAGGCATGCTTGCCAGCGAGGGGATCGATGTACACGTGGTCGGCCGTGACCTGGTCGGTGCCGCTGGCGAGCTGCCCTTGCAGGGCCTGCTGGGGCTCGTCGTGGCTGATGAGCAGGCCGAATGCGCACGGCAGCTGATCGATGCGTACAATGATGCCCAGCCACTGGTTGGCGACGAACCGGAGAATGTCCCCGGTACCTTGATCTGCTAGGTTCTGAATTCGCCCATGTGTGGACGTTATGCCCTGTTTCGCTGGCCCCAGGCCCTTGCCAGTCTGCCGGGCTTTCCCGTCGGCCAGCCGGCCCAATGGAATATATCGCCTGGGGCGTCGGTGCTGATCCAGCGTCAGCTTGACGGCCAGCAGCAACTGGCCAAGGCGCGCTGGGGGTTGACCCCGGCCTGGCTCACCGACCTGTCCCGCACCCCTGCCCATGCCCGCGCCGAAACGCTGGCCGAACAACCGATGTTTCGCGATGCATTTCGTCAGCGTCGCTGCCTGATGCCGGCCAACGGCTTTTACGAATGGCGTGGCAGCGTGCGCAAACGCCCGTACTGGTTGACCCCGGGGGAGGGCGCGTCGCTGTACTTTGCGGCGGTGTGGGAGGCCTATCCGGTGCAGGACCAGGTATGGCTGAGTTGCGCGGTGGTGACCCAGGCGGCCATGAATCAGCGTCGGCCGCTCATCCTCGACGAAGCGGGGCAGGCGGCCTGGCTTGACCCGGACACGCCGATTACCCGCTTGCACGAGCTGCTGGCCAGCCCGCCGGCGACGCTACGTGAGCGGGCCTTGGCCAATTTCGTCAATGACCCGAAGCTGGATGCGCCGGAGTGTCTTACCCCGGCTTGATGGGGGGGCTGTGCCGGCCCTTTCGCGGGCAAGCCCGCTCCTACAATGATCGTGTTACCCCTGCTGTAGGAGCGGGCAAGCCTGCTCGTACCCACGGTCGTGTTACCCCTGTAGGAGCGGGCTTGCCCGCGAAGAGGCCGGTTCAGGCGACGAAAATCTTCCCTGCGGCTATGGCAGCCACTGGCGACTCGGCCTAGGATACGGCGCATGTGGATAGGGAGTGTTTTCATGCGTAAGTCTTTTGTCGTCAGCCTGCTGAGCGCTGGCATTCTGTTGGCCGGCTGCCAGGCGGTGAATACCACCAGCGGCGGTGCTGTTGGCGTCGAGCGCCAGCAGTACATGTTCAGCATGCTCTCGACCGATGAGGTCAACCAGATGTACGCGCAGTCGTATCAGCAGACCCTGGGTGAAGCATCGAGCAAGGGTGTGCTCGACAAGTCCAGCGCCGATGCCAAGCGTGTGCAGACCATTGCCAACCGCCTGATCGCCCAGGCGCCCAAATTCCGCCCGGATGCCGCGCAGTGGGACTGGCAAGTCAACGTGATCAAGAGTGACGAGCTGAACGCCAACTGCGGCCCGGGCGGCAAGATCATCGTCTACACCGGGCTGATCGATCAGCTCAAACTCACCGATGCGGAAATTGCCGCAGTGGTGGGGCACGAGATTGCCCACGCCTTGCGCGAGCATAGCCGCGAGGCCATGTCCAAGGCATACGGTGTGGAAATGGCTCGCCAGGGTGCCGGTGCCATCTTCGGCCTCGGCCAGAGCAGCATGGCCATGGCCGACACGGTGGTGAACTACGCCATGACCTTGCCCAACAGCCGGGCCAACGAAAACGAGGCCGACCTGATTGGCCTGGAGCTGTCGGCCCGTGCCGGCTACGACCCGAATGCCGCGATCACCCTGTGGAACAAGATGAGCAAGGCTTCCGAAGGTGCACCGCCTGAGTTCATGAGTACTCACCCGGCGTCCGCGAGCCGCATTGCTTCGCTGCAGGCGGCGATTCCGAAGGTGATGCCGCTGTATCAGGCTGCAGCCAAGCCGTAAATGCCTGAATCCAGGGGCTGCATGGCAGCCCCTGATGTGCCCTTTACCCAATCCAGCCACTGGCCTTCATTGCCGAATAGACGGCCACGATCGCCAGCACGAAGAACGCCGTTGCCGCCAGGCGGCGAATCAGCGTCAACGGCAGTTTGTCTGCCGCGAAGTTACCCGCCAGTACCACCGGAACGTTGGCAATCAGCATACCCAGGGTTGTACCGATAATGACCATGATCAGGTGCGGATACTGCGCCGCCAGCATCACGGTGGCGACCTGGGTCTTGTCACCGATTTCGGCCAGGAAGAACGCAATCAGCGTCGTCAGGAACGGCCCGAAACGGCGAGCTGGGTTCTCGTCGTCATCCATCTTGTCCGGTACCAGCGTCCACAGTGCGGTGGCGGTAAAGCTCGCAGCCAGGATCCAGTGCAGGGCCGAATCGCTGAAGAAGCTGCCGACCCACGCCCCCACGGCACCGGCTGCGGCATGGTTGGCCAGGGTGGCGGCGATGATGCCGGCGATGATCGGCCAGGGTTTGCGGAAGCGGGCAGCGAGAATGAGTGCGAGCAGTTGCGTCTTGTCGCCGATCTCGGCCAGGGCAACGATAGCGGTGGGGACCAGCAGTGATTCCAGCATCAGGATTCCTACGGGGGCGGGTCGACACGGCTATGACACGTACAGCCTCCCCGCCCCGGGTAAGGTGTGCGTGTCATAGGTCTTGTCAAACCCTCGATCCGTCTATGCGGATCTCGCCATGCAGGCGTGCATGGTGGGTCGCACGCGCCATGGTCTGTGGACCAAGTATGTTGACGCGTACCGGGCGAGCTGGGTGCTCGCGGGAGACTACTCCCCTAGGACGGTGCGGATTCTGCCTAGGCAAAACGTTTTCGGCAAGCGCTGTTTTTTATCCGCGAGTTGCCTGGTAGATGCGGAAACCGTCGGCCTCATCACGTACCTGGCAGTTGCCCAACGCCCCTTCGATCAGTGGCTGGTAGCGCAGGAAACTGTTGGCGACCAAGCGCATTTCGCCACCTTTTCGCAGATGAACGGCCGATTTTTTCAGCAAGTTTTCCGAAGCCTGATAGTTGGTATGAACGCCGGTGTGGAATGGCGGGTTGCTCAGGATAAGGCTCAGTTCGGTAGGGGCGGCGTCGATGCCATCGCCGCTGATCACTTCGCCTTCCAGGCCGTTGGCAGCCAGCGTCAGGCGGCTGGCGGCCACGGCGAAGGCATCCACGTCCAGCAAGGTCACCCGGCTTTGTGGGTAACGGCGTTTGAGCGTGGCCCCCAGTACCCCGGCACCGCAGCCAAAGTCCAGCATGTGGCCACCGGGCAGTCCGTCAAGATGCTTCAGGAGCAGGGCGGTACCTCGGTCGAGTCGGCCATGGCTGAATACTCCAGGCAGGCTGACCACCTGCAGCGGGCCGTCTTCCAGGGCCAGCTCGAAGCGCTCGGCCAGGCTTTCCAGCGGTTTTGCCTGCGGCGCCTGGTCGATGGTCACTTGCCACAGCTGGCAGTGCCGGGCGCTGTCGAGCTTGCGTGGCTTGCCAAAGGCCTGCAGCTGCTTGGCCGCGCCCTCGATGCCGCCGCGCTTCTCGCCGACCAGATACAGCTCGCGGCCAGCCAGGCGCGATGCCAGGGCGTTGAGCAGATAGGCGGCCAGCTCGCGGGATTTGGGCAGGAACAGCACGGCGCTGTCGAATGCTGCTTCAGGTGCCTCGACGCCGTAATGGCTGCGGCCTGCGAAGCGGCTTTCGAGCATGGCCTGATCGCCGGCATGCCAAGTCCAGGCCTGGGCCTGAGGCAACTGGCCGAGCAGGTCGTCGGCGGGGGCGCCGGCGATCAGCAGCGGCCCCTGAAACAGCTCTGCCTGGCGGAGCAACACTTCACTGCGCGGGTCCATGGACGACGTCTCCTGGAAAAAAGTGGCGCAGTGTAGCAGAGGCGGGCGCCTGGCTCAGCTGACCACGCGGCGTGGCTGCCCGGCGAAGAAGGCCTGGGCGTTCTCGCTGAGCTGGCCGACGATGCGCTGGCGCGATTCCACGGCACCCCAGGCGCTGTGCGGGGTGATGATCAGGCGCGGGATGCCGGGCTCCAGCAGCGGGTTGCCGTTGACCGGCGGCTCCACGCTCAGCACGTCGGTGGCCGCGCCGCCCAGGTGACCACCGCGCAGGGCATCGGCCAACGCCTGTTCGTCGATCAGGCCGCCACGGGCGGTGTTGACCACCAGCGCGTTGGGCTTGAGCAGGGCCAGTTCGCGGGCACCGAGCATATGCCGGGTGTGCTCGTTCAGCGGGCAGTGCAGGGTCAGGGCATCGACTTGCGGCAGCAACTCGTCCAGCGGCAGCCGGTCGGCGCGCTCCGGACGGCCAGGGATCTGCCCGCTCAGTACACGCATACCGAAGGCTTCGGCCAGCCTCGCCACTGCGCCGCCCAGTTCGCCGTGGCCGAGCAGGCCGAGGGTTTTGCCCTCCAGTTCGACGATAGGAAAGTCCAGCAGGCAGAACTGGCTGGCCTTGGCCCACTGGCCATCGGCCACCGCCTGGTTGTAGTCGAACAGCCGAGTGGCCAGGGCCAACAGCAGGGCCAGGGTATGCTGGGCGACAGACGGCGTGCCGTAGCCCTGGCAGTTGCACACGGTGATGCCCTGGGCGCGGGCGGCAGCCAGGTCGACATTGTTGGTGCCGGTGGCGGCCACCAGGATCAGCTTCAGTTGCGGGTTGGCGGCCAGGGTTGCGGCGTCGAGCATGACCTTGTTGCTGACCACTGCCACGGCGCCCTGCAAGCGTTCCGCGACCTGTTCCGGGCGGGTGGCGGCGAACAGTTCGAACTGGTCGAACTGCTGCTTCAGGGGCGAAAGGTCGAGGTCGCCAAGGTCCAGGGACTGGTGATCGAGAAACACGGCGCGACGCGGGCTGGGCATGAAGATCTCCGGTGGCAGGGAGGGATAAGGGCGTTGTGGCCATTTGCGGGCATGCCCGCGCCCACAAGGTCACCACAACCCTTGCAGGAGCGGGCTTGCCGGCGAAGAGGCCCTCGGCTTCGGCGCAAACCTGAAGCCGCCGCCGCAGTGTCTAGCTCAACCTTGCTGCCCGTCAACGCCCGCCACTCATACCTCTGCCGCGCAAATCATTCCTTCGGCTGATTTGGCCGTCACATTGGCGAACTACAGTAAACCCAGACTTGTCCGGCCCGCTTTTCAGAAAAGGGATCCCCATGTTGCAGACACGCATCATCAAGCCCGCCGAGGGCGCCTATGCCTATCCATTGCTGATCAAGCGCCTGCTGATGTCCGGCAGCCGCTATGAGAAGACCCGCGAAATCGTCTACCGCGACCAGATGCGGCTGACGTATCCACAGCTCAACGAGCGCATTGCCCGCCTGGCCAATGTGCTGACCGAGGCCGGGGTCAAGGCCGGTGACACCGTGGCGGTGATGGACTGGGACAGCCATCGCTACCTGGAATGCATGTTCGCCATCCCGATGATCGGCGCTGTGGTGCACACCATCAATGTGCGCCTGTCGCCCGAACAGATCCTCTACACCATGAACCATGCCGAAGACCGCGTGGTGCTGGTCAACAGCGACTTCGTCGGCCTGTACCAGGCCATCGCCGGGCAGCTGACCACTGTCGACAAGACCCTGCTGCTGACCGATGGCCCGGACAAGACTGCCGAACTGCCCGGTCTGGTCGGCGAGTATGAGCAGCTGCTGGCTGCTGCCAGCCCGCGCTACGACTTCCCGGATTTCGACGAGAACTCGGTGGCCACTACCTTCTACACCACTGGCACCACCGGTAACCCCAAGGGCGTGTATTTCAGTCACCGCCAGCTGGTGCTGCACACCCTGGCCGAGGCCTCGGTCACCGGCAGTATCGACAGCGTGCGCCTGCTGGGCAGCAACGACGTTTACATGCCCATCACCCCGATGTTTCACGTGCATGCCTGGGGCATCCCCTACGCTGCCACCATGCTCGGCATGAAGCAGGTGTACCCGGGGCGCTACGAGCCGGACATGCTGGTCAAGCTTTGGCGTGAAGAGAAGGTCACCTTCTCCCACTGCGTGCCGACCATCCTGCAGATGCTGCTCAACTGCCCGAATGCCCAGGGGCAGGACTTCGGCGGCTGGAAGATCATCATCGGCGGCAGCTCGCTCAACCGTTCGCTGTACCAGGCCGCCCTGGCGCGCGGCATCCAGCTGACCGCCGCGTATGGCATGTCGGAAACCTGCCCGCTGATCTCCGCGGCACACCTGAACGATGAACTGCAGGCCGGCAGCGAGGATGAGCGCGTCACTTACCGTATCAAGGCCGGTGTGCCGGTGCCGTTGGTCGAAGCGGCCATCGTCGACGGCGAAGGCAACTTCCTGCCCGCCGATGGTGAAACCCAGGGCGAGCTGGTACTGCGTGCGCCGTGGCTGACCATGGGCTACTTCAAGGAACCGGAGAAGAGCGAGGAGCTGTGGCAGGGCGGCTGGCTGCACACCGGTGACGTCGCCACCCTCGACGGCATGGGCTACATCGACATCCGCGACCGCATCAAGGATGTGATCAAGACCGGTGGCGAGTGGGTTTCCTCGCTCGACCTGGAAGACCTGATCAGTCGCCACCCGGCCGTGCGCGAAGTGGCGGTGGTGGGGGTGGCCGACCCGCAGTGGGGTGAGCGCCCGTTTGCCCTGCTGGTGGCACGTGACGGCCACGATATCGACGCCAAGGCGCTGAAGGAACACCTCAAGCCATTCGTCGAGCAAGGTCATATCAACAAGTGGGCGATTCCAAGCCAGATCGCCCTTGTTACTGAAATTCCCAAGACCAGTGTCGGCAAGCTCGACAAGAAACGCATTCGCCAGGACATCGTCCAGTGGCAGGCCAGCAACAGCGCGTTCCTTTCCACGTTGTAACCCTTGTGCGGGTCGCGCACGTCAGAGCGTGACCCGCATGCTAGAGAGCCCGCCGCCTTGCCAAACGACAGAAATGCGCCATCCTTGAGCACTACCAGCCCGCAACCGGAGCAAAACTGCAGCGAGTTGGTGGCATGGAGCGCAAATCACACTTTAGAGGGATCAAGCGCCTGTGCCTGCTGGCTATAGTCGGGGCCAGGGGATTTTCAGGAATGGGGGAGGGCGACATGCGCAAGCTGTGTCGCCGCAGGTGCAAGCCTGCAATCCGGTCGCTCGGGCCGTTCTTGAAAGGACTCACTGCCATAACAAAAAAGTACATGGAGTAGCGTCGATGAAATCTGCAAACCTGTTCTGGCGCCGGGCCAAGCTGCCCTTGGCCGTCAGCCTTGCTTCCACGCTCGCAAGTCCTGCTTTCGCTGTCAGTTTCAACATTGGTGAAATCGAAGGCCAGTTCGACTCGTCGCTCTCCATCGGCGCCAGCTGGTCGACGGCCAACCCCAACAAGAACCTGATAGGGGTGAACAACGGCGGCAAGGGCCTGTCACAGACATCCGACGATGGCCACCTGAACTTCAAGAAGGGCGAAACCTTCTCCAAGATCTTCAAGGGCATTCATGACCTGGAGCTCAAGTACGGCGACACCGGTGTGTTCGTGCGCGGCAAGTACTGGTACGACTTCGAACTGAAGGACGAAAACCGCGAGTTCAAGGACATCAGCGACTCCAACCGCAAGGAAGGCGCCAAGTCGTCCGGGGCCGAGCTGCTCGACGCCTTTGTCTACCACAACTACTCCATCGGCGATCAGCCTGGCTCGGTGCGTTTTGGCAAGCAGGTAGTGAGCTGGGGCGAAAGTACCTTCATCGGCGGCGGCATCAACTCGATCAACCCCATCGACGTGTCGGCGTTCCGCCGTCCCGGGGCCGAGATCAAGGAAGGCCTGATTCCGGTCAACATGTTCTACATCTCGCAGAGCCTGACCGACAACCTGTCGGCCGAGGCCTTCTACCAGCTCGAATGGGACCAGACGGTCGTCGACAACTGCGGCACCTTCTTCTCCCAGCCGGACATCATTGCCGACGGCTGTACCGACAACTTGCGCGTGCTCAATAGCAGCCGCACGGTGCCGGGCGCTGCGCAGCAGTTCCTCGCCACGCGGGGCGTGGACATCAACGAAGAGGGTGTGATGGTGCGCCGTGGTGCCGACCGCGATGCGCGTGACAGCGGCCAGTTCGGTGTGGCCATGCGCTATATGTTCGAGCCGTTGGACACGGAGTTCGGCGCCTACTTCATGAATTACCATAGCCGTGCACCCATCTTCAGTGCCACAGGGGCCCCGCCGTCCGTGTTCGCCGGGCTGAGCGCCCTGCCTGCGCAGCTGCGCGCATTGGCGCCTCTGATCGTGGCGGGTAATTCCGAGTACTTTGTGGAATACCCCGAGGACATCCGCCTTTATGGCTTGAGTTTCTCCACCACGTTACCCACTGGCACCGCCTGGAGCGGCGAAGTCAGCTACCGCCCCAATGCGCCAGTGCAGCTCAATACCACGGATATCCTGTTCGCCGGTGTCCGTCCCATTGGCGGGGCGTTGAGCAACGCATCGTTGCTGACCGGTACGCCGGGGCAAGACCTGCATGGGTATCGCCGTAAGGAGATCACCCAGTTCCAGACCACCCTGACCCATTTCTTCGACCAGGTGATGGGTGCCAGCCGGATGACTGTAGTCGGTGAAGTGGGTGTTACCCATGTCGGCGGCCTGGAGAATGCCCACGATACCCGCTACGGTCGCGACCCGGTGTTCGGCCCAGGTCCGTTGCCATCCACCGGTGGCGCCGATACCTGCCAGGCGCTCAATGGCAGCACCATCGCCGGCGCCGGTGCGGGGGCGTCCACCGCCAACCTGAACCGCAAATGCGAGAACGACGGCTACACCACCAGCACTTCCTGGGGTTACCGCGGCCGTGTCATCTGGGACTACAACGACGTATTCGCGGGTATCAACCTGAAGCCGAGCGTGGCCTGGTCGCATGACGTGTCCGGTTATTCGCCTGGCCCTGGCGCCAACTTCGAGGAAGGCCGCAAGGCTGTCAGCCTGGGCCTGGACGCCGAGTACCAGAACACCTATACGGCGAGCCTGTCGTACACCAACTTCTTCGACGGCAAGTACAGCACCGTGGATGACCGCGACTTCGTCGCCCTCAGCTTCGGCGTGAACTTCTAAGCATACAGATCCAGGACGACACGACATGAACAAGACCAGAAGTCTGCTGCAAGCCGGTGTGCTGGGCCTGTCCCTGCTGGCGACCAGCGTCATGGCTGCGGTATCCGCCGACGAGGCGGCCAAGCTGGGCAGCACCCTGACCCCGATGGGTGCCGAGAAGGCCGGCAACGCCGACGGCTCCATCGGCCCGTGGGAGCCGCTGTCGAAGACTGCAGGCAGCGTCGACGGCAAGGGCTTCCTGTCCGACCCGTACGGCAGTGAAAAACCGCTGTTCACCATCACGGCGCAGAATGCCGACCAGTACAAGGACAAACTCTCGCCCGGCCAGTTGGCCATGTTCAAACGCTATCCGAACACCTACAAGATCCCGGTGTTCAAAACCCATCGCGGAGCAACCGTCCCGGCCGATGTGTTCGCTGCCATCAAGGAAAACGCCACCAAAACCACCCTGGTGGAAGGCGGCAACGGCCTGAGCAACTTCCGCACGGCGGTGCCGTTCCCGATCCCGAAAAGCGGCCTTGAGGTGATCTGGAACCACATCACCCGCTACCGCGGCGGCAGTGTCAGCCGCCTGGTGACCCAGGCCACGCCGCAGCAGAATGGCTCGTTCAACCCCGTGTACTTCTCCGACCAGTTCGTCTTCCGCGACAAGATGAAGGACTACGACCCGAACAACCCAGGCAACATCCTGTTCTACTTCAAGCAGGAAGTTACTGCGCCTGCGCGCCTGGCCGGGACTGTGCTGCTGGTGCACGAAACCCTCGACCAGGTGAAGGAGCCGCGCAAGGCGTGGATCTACAACGCCGGCCAACGCCGTGTGCGCCAGGCACCGCAAGTGTCGTATGACGGCCCGGGTACCGCCGCCGACGGCCTGCGTACGTCGGACAACCTGGACATGTTCAACGGTGCACCGGACCGTTATGACTGGAAGCTGGAAGGCAAGAAGGAGCTGTACATCGCATCGAACGCCTTCAAACTTGATGATCCTAAGCTCAAGTATGCCGACATCATCAAGGCCGGGCACATCAATCAGGACCTGGCCCGTTACGAGCTGCGCCGCGTCTGGCACGTAGTTGCAACCCTCAAGCCAGGCCAGCGGCACATCTACGCCAAGCGTGATTTCTACATCGACGAGGACACCTGGCAGGCTGCAGTGATCGACCAGTACGACGGCCGTGGCCAACTGTGGCGCGTGTCCGAGGCCCATGCTCAGCCTTATTACAACGTGGAAGTGCCTTGGTACACCCTGGAAGCCATCTACGACCTGCAGTCCGGTCGTTACCTGGCCCTTGGGATGAAGAACGAAGAGAAACGTGCCTACGACTTCGGCTTCAGTGCCAGCAAGGCCGATTTCCAGCCCGCAGCGCTGCGTCAGTCGGGTATTCGCTAAGCTGAAATCACTGAACACCGTGTGATCCCCAGAACGCCCCGGCTCGCCGGGGCGTTTCTATTTCCTGAACCGGCCTCTTCGCGGGTGAACCCGTTCCTACAGGTTCCGCGGTAGGAGCGGGTTCACCCGCGAAGAGGCCGGGCAAGGCAATAAACCTCCTGAATACCTCTCCAAACCCCCGCCCCAGCCCCTGTCCATCAGCCATGTTGCTTTTTGTCGCAGTCTTTTCTGCGCCTATTGCGCCTATCATCTTCAAATGCGCAGCGTTAACGGCTAGTCTCGCAAACATCCATACCGCCGTTGTCTTCCAACCAGAACGAGCCGGCCATGACAGATCTGTCCCGTACCCATGGATTCGCAAGTCAGGCCCTTGGCCTGCGGGACGGGCGTTTCTTCCGGCCGCCGCTGCCGGACGGCCATGTACCGCGCCTGCGTTTGTGCCAGCGGCTGGAGGCCGGTTTGGGCGGGCGGCTGCTGCTGGTCAATGCGCCGGCGGGTTTCGGCAAAAGCTCCCTGGCCATCGAGTTTTGCGAAACACTGCCCGAGCACTGGCGCAGCCTGTGGCTTGGCCTGAGCCAGCGGGACGCTGACCCTGGCCGCTTCCTTGAGCGCTTGCTTGAAGGCCTGCAGCAATACTGCCCAGCACTGGGCGGCCAGGCCATGGGCCTGCTGAAAATGCGCCAGCGCCACCAGCCGTTTGCCTTTGAAGAGTGGCTTGACGGCCTGCTCGACGAGCTGGCGCTGTACCTGCAGGCTGATACGCCGCTGCTGCTGGTGCTGGACGACTATCACCTGGCCCAGGGGCCGGTGCTCGACCGTTGCCTGCAGTTCTTCCTCAATCACCTGCCCCCCGGCCTGGTGTTGCTGGTGACCAGCCGCCAGCGGCCAGACTGGCACCTGGCGCGCCTGCGCCTGTCCCGGCAGTTGGTCGAGCTTAACGAACAGGACCTGCGCCTCACCGCGGATGAGTCGCTGGCGGTGCTCGGTCGCCAGCCTACCGGCCTGCGCGGCCAGGCACTGGACAACCTGATCCAGCGCAGCGACGGCTGGGTGGCCGGGTTGCGGTTCTGGCAGTTGGCGGCCAGCGACAGCGCCGACGAGCAAGCCTTGCCCCAGGCGCTGCATGGTGGCGAGGGCCTGATCCGCGACTACCTGCTTGAAGAAGTCATCGACAGGCTACCTGCGGACGTGCAGGCCTTCTTGGACGAAACTGCCTGCCAGGAGCGTTTCTGCGCTCCGCTTTGCGATGCGATGCGTGGCCGCCACGACAGCGCCGCCGTCCTGAGCTTCCTGCAGGCGCATCAGGTGTTCCTTGTGCCGCTGGACGAGCATGGGCACTGGTTCCGCTATCACCATTTGTTCTCCGACCTGCTGCGTAGCCGACAGGCGAGCGAATCGCAGGTCGCTTTGCATTTGCGGGCCTGCCGCTGGTTTGAAGCTCAGGACCTGCTGGACGAGGCGGTGGAGCAGGCTTTGCGTGCCGGCCACCTCGATGTTGCCGCCGACCTGGTGCAAAGTCTGTCCGAGGAGCAACTGCTGGCCGAGCAGAATGTCGGCATGTTGCTGCGCTGGAAGATGGACCTGCCCGACAGTCTGTTGGTCAGCACGCCGCGGCTGATCGTGCTGTACAGCTGGGCGTTGGGGCTGGCTTGCCAGCTGGATGCTGCCGAGGAACTGGCCGGCTACCTCAGTCGCTTTCTGCCCGCGCCTTCGGCGACTGCGCAAAAGTCGATGCTGGCCCAATGGCTGGCACTCAGTGGGGTCATTGCCCGTGGCCGTGGCGACCGCGAGCGCACCCTGGCCTATTGCGGCGAAGCGCTGCAGAGCCTGCCGAGCAAGCGCTATGGCCAGCGGCTGGTGTGTTTGTCGACGCTGTCCAACCTGGCCATTGCCGATGGTGACTTCTGGCGGGCCCGAGGCTGGAACCGCGAGGCCCTGGAGCTGGCCCAGCGGGTCGGTAACCCCTTGTTCGAGGCGCTGGCGCATTACGATCGGGCGCGGGTGCTGCATGCCCGTGGCGAGGTGCTACGTGCGCTGGACGAAGTGCGCCAAGGGCTGCAACGTCTGCAAGGGCTTTCGGCGCAGCGGCTGTATGCCGTGCGTGCGCGGCTGACGCTTTATGAAGGTTACCTGCTGGTCTCGCGTCTGCAGCCGGCGCAGGGCCGCGCGCGTTTGCGCGCGGGGCTGGGCGAGGCGCGAGCGTGCCGGGACATCAGTGTGCTCATCGGTCATTGCGTGATTGCCACGCTCGATGGCCGGGAAGGTCACTTTGCCGAGGCCTTTGCCGAACTGGCCGAGGCCGAGCGCTTGATGCACATCTGGGATGTGCCCCCGGTCTACTACCTGGCCATGATTACCCTGGTCAAATGCGAACTGTGGCTGGCCCAGGGGCGTACTGACCTGGCGGAGTCCTGGCTGCAGCGCCTGGGCCAGACCTATGGCGGCGAGCAGCCGGCGGCGGCACCGGAGTTCCATCCGCTGCTGCCGTTGCACATTGCGTTGCAGCAGGCAGCGCTCGATCGCATCCAGTTGCGTAGCGACGATGCCGTGCAACGCCTGGCATGCCTGGTAAAGCGCGGCCAGGACAGTGGCGGCATGATGCTCGCCGTCAGCGCCCTGAGCCAATGGCTTTCCCTGCTGTTGGACGAAGGCAAGGAAGGGCAGGCCGCGCAGTTGCTGCCAAGCTTGCTGGAAGCGGCGCATGGCGGTGTGATGCAGCCGATGCAGCCACTGCTGGAAAAACACCCGCAATGGCTTCATGAACAACTGCAGGCAGGTGCCGCTTGCCCGGTTCAGGCGGAACTGCTCAAGCACCTGCCGCCAGTGCCAATCGCCAGTACGGGCAACGGCGAAGCGCTGAGTGGCCGCGAAATGGCTGTGCTCGAACTGATTGCCCAAGGTTGCTCCAATCAGCAGATCAGCGAACGGCTGTTCATTTCCCTGCACACGGTGAAGACCCACGCCAGCCACATCAACAGCAAGTTGGGCGTGGAGCGGCGCACCCAGGCGGTGGCCAAGGCCAAATCCCTGGGGTTGCTGGCGTGATACTGGCCCTGTAGGTCATTGCTCGTTAAAGTGATGGCCTGACGCCATATTATCTGGCCGACAATGCTCTACCCTCATCTTTCCCGACCAGCTGCCGATACAGCTATCGGTGGCATCGCCTCGCGCGATTTTTCAATCATTCCAAGGCAGGTCGTGTTGATGCTGCAGTACGGGCAAAAGAGCTTTCTGATCGTCGACGACTTTACCGACTTTCGTACGTCGACCCGTTCCATGTTGCGCGAGTTGGGCGTGCGCGACGTGGACACCGCTGACAGCGGCGAGCAGGCGCTGCGCATGTGCGCGCAGAAGCGCTATGACTTCATCCTGCAGGACTTCCATCTGGGTGATGGCAAGAAGAACGGGCAGCAGGTGCTTGAAGACCTGATCATCGACAAGCACATCAGCCATGAGTGCGTGTTCATCATGGTCACTGCCGAGAGCAGTCAGGCGATTGTTCTCAGCGCCATCGAGCACGAGCCCGATGCCTACCTGACCAAACCGTTCAACCGGGTTGGCCTGGCCCAGCGTGTCGAGAAACTGTTCCAGCGCAAGACGTTGCTGAAGCCGATCCTGCAGGCGCTGGACCGCAACCGTCCGGCCGAAGTACTGGCGGCCTGCGCCGAGCTGTGCAAGAAGGATCCGCGCCTGGCACCCTTGTGCTTGCGCTACCGGGCCGATGCCCTGCGCAACCTCAACCGTTTCGAGGAACTGGAAAAATTCCTCAAGGCCATCCTGGCCAGCCGTCCGCAGCCGTGGGTATATGCTGCATTGGGCGCACTGATGCACAAGCGTGGTCAGAATGCTCAGGCCCAGGGTGTATACGAGCAGGCGCTCAAGGCGTTCCCGATCATGCCAGGCCTTTACGATGGCATGGCCGAGGTGCTGGTGGCGCAGGGTGATACCCGGCGCGCGCAGAACTTGCTTGAAGAAGCCGTGCGCCTGTCGCCTTTGTCGGTGCGTCGGCAGTCGACGCTGGGCAAGCTGGCGCTGGAGAACGAAGACTTCGAGAGCGCATCGAAGGCGTTCCGCCATGCGGTGAACCAGGGGCAGAGTTCGCGGTACAAGGATGCCGAAAACAACCTTGGCCTGGTGCAGGCGCTGATGAGCAAGAATGCAGGCTTCGGCCTGGACGCCCGCACCCGGGTCGAGATCAACACCACGCTCAGCGAAGTGGCCAAAGAAAACCCCGAGGACCAAGGCCTGCAGGTACGTGCGCGGATGATGAAGGCTGCCAGCCTGCAGCAGGCCGGCGACCCGGAAACGGCCGGCAAGCTGACAGAACAGGCGATTCAGCGCCTGGACAAGATGAACCAGTTCTTCTCTGTCGATTCGGCCCTGACTGTCGCTGCGCAACTGCAGGCGATGGGGCAGGAAGCCGCCGCCATCGGCGTGCTGAAGAACTGCGTGGAAAGTTATGGCGATGACCCCAAGGTCATGGAGAAAGTGGGCAAGCTGACGGATGACCCCAGTGTGCTCAACGCCATTACCGAAGCGGTCACCCTCAATCGGCAGGGTGTGCGCAGTTACCAGGGAGGGCAGCTTGGCGAGGCGTTGCAACTGTTCCGAAAGGCATTGGGTTTACAGCCGAAGAACATCAGCATCGCCCTCAACACCGCCCAGGCGCTGCTGCGCATCGGCGGTGACAACCCACAGCCTGCGATCATGCAGGAGTGCCGCGACGCCTTGACCAGCGTGGCCGGTATCCCTGCCAGCGACAATCGCTATGACCGTTACCGCAAACTGCACATCCGAGTGTTCGGCGCATGAATCAAGACAATCAGGGGCTGGATTTTTCCACGGTGATCGCCTCCACCGTGCACGACCTCAAAAGTTCGTTGTCGGCGCTGATCCAGTCCCACAGCCAGTGGGTGGAACGCTTGCCCGAGGAACTGCGCGGCGGTGCTGAACAGGGGATCATGGAGCATGAGTTTCGTCACCTCAACGGCATGCTGGTGCAGTTGCTGGGCTTGTACAAACTGGGTGTGAACCAGTTGCCGGTATGCCCGGATTACCATGAGCTGGATGATTTCATCGAAGCCCAGCTGGCGGCGCACGAGGAAGTACTCAAGCACAACGACATTCTCGCCACCTGGCGTATCGACACCGACAACCCGCTGGGTTTCTTCGACCGCGAACTGGTGGCCTCGGTGATCTCCAACGTTATCACCAACGCCACCCGCTTTGCCGGGCACGCCTTGCTGATCACCATCGAAGAGGCCGATAACCAGTTGGCCATTTGCGTCAATGATGACGGCCCGGGTTATCCAAAGCACATGCTCGAGCGCCAGGAGGATTACATCCAGGGCATCGACTCGACCAGCGGCAGTACCGGCCTTGGGCTGTATTTTGCGGCGCGGATCGCCGCGTTGCATGAAAGCGGCGGGGTGCGCGGGCGGATCGAGATCTCCAACGGCGGGGCGCTTGGGGGTGGGTTGTTCAGGTTGTTTTTACCTTGAGGTCCGGCTGAATCTACGTTTGAAATTTTTGCAGTTGGAGAGTGGCTTCCCAAGGTGATGTAGGGCATTTCCTTCTTGAGATTGCAGGGCTTTTGTCCGGTCAGGGCAGATGACAGTGTAGATACGACGTTTCTACATTTCGCTTGCAATCATTGGGAGGGTTTCTACTATGTATCTACCTTGGGAGATACTCATGCAGATCAAGATTCAACAGTGGGGCAACAGCGCCGCGATCCGCTTGCCCGCCGCAGTACTCAAGCAGATGCGCCTCGGTGTCGGCTCCACCCTGAGCCTTGACACAACGGGTGAGACGATGGTGCTCAAACCCGTCAGGTCGAAACCCAAGTACACCCTTGAGGAACTGATGGCCCAGTGTGACCTGAGTGCACCGGAGCCAGAGGACATGGCCGACTGGAATGCCATGCGCCCAGTGGGGCGTGAAGTGTGAAACGGTTGAAATTCGCCAGGGGTGATATTGTTCGCGTCAACCTGGACCCAACAGTCGGCCGGGAACAGCAGGGCTCCGGCCGACCTGCACTGGTAATTACTCCGGCTGCGTTCAATGCTTCCGGCCTGGCTGTAATCATCCCGATCACTCAAGGTGGGGATTTCGCGAGGCATGCGGGTTTCGCTGTCACGCTCAGCGGTACGGGCACGCAGACTCAGGGGGTGGTGCTTTGCAACCAGGTGCGCACCGTCGACCTTGAAGCACGATTTGCCAAGCGCATAGAGTCGGTGCCTGAAGTTGTCATCCTGGATGCACTGGCGCGTGTGCAAACCCTATTCGATTAACCGGTTCCCGTATTCACAATGTATATCCCATCGTCAGCTCTCATCCGCGAAACCTTCCCCGTCGGCCCCTTGCAGTGCAACTGCACGCTGATCGGCGACCCCCTGACCAAGAAAGCCATTGTCGTGGACCCGGGTGGTGATGTGGACAAGATCCTTGCTCGCCTGCAGGTCCACGGCCTGACGCTGGTGAGCATCATCCACACCCATGCGCACTTCGACCACTTCCTCGCCTCAGGCAAGCTCAAGGAGCTGACGGGTGCCACGCTGCACCTGCACAAGGACGACCAGATGCTGTGGGACAACCTTGAGATGCAGTGCCAGATGTTCGGCGTACCCTACACGCCGGTACCGGCACCGGACCGCTGGCTGGGCGATGACGAAGAACTGGCCTGCGGCTGCGGTGTGGCGTTGCATACGCCAGGCCATACCCCGGGCTCGATGAGCTTCTGGTTCGCCGACGCCAAGTTGTTGATTGCCGGTGACACACTGTTCCGCCGGGGTATTGGCCGCACCGATTTATGGGGTGGCGACCAGCGGGCAATCGTGCGTTCCATCAAGGAGCGGCTGTACCGGTTGGACGAAGAGGCCGTCGTGGTGACCGGCCACGGGCCCGACACCCGTCTGGGCGACGAGATGCGTGAAAACCCATTCGTGCGTGCCTGATGGCACATGAAGGCACTTTCATGGAATTTTTCGTTGCCGATGCGTTCCAAGGCTGGCATAGAACCCCTTGGGATCTGCCGCATTTATGAATTTCAGTAGGAGCTTGTCCATGTTCACCATGCGTCGTCTGATTATCGTCGCAACCGCCGCTGCACTGATGACCGGCTGCGCCGGCCAGAACCCTTACGACAACCAGGGTCAGGCGCAGGGCTCCACAGGGATGAGCAAGACTGCCAAGTACGGCGGTCTGGGCGCGCTGGCCGGTGCCATCGCGGGTGCCGCCATCGACCACAACAACCGTGGCAAGGGGGCCCTGATCGGTGCCGCAGCAGTGGGTGCTGCCGCTGCAGGTTACGGCTACTACGCCGACAAGCAGGAAGCCGAACTGCGCGCACAGATGGCCAACACGGGTGTGGAAGTGCAGCGTCAGGGTGACCAGATCAAGCTGATCATGCCGGGCAACATCACCTTCGCCACCGACTCGGCCAACATCGCCCCAAGCTTCTACTCGCCACTGAACAACCTGGCTGGCTCGTTCAAGCAGTTCAACCAGAACACCATCGAAGTGGTCGGCTTCACCGACAGCACGGGCAGCCGCCAGCACAACATGGACCTGTCCCAGCGCCGTGCGCAGGCGGTCAGCACCTACCTGACTTCGCAGGGTGTGGATGCCTCGCGTATCTCTGTACGTGGCATGGGCCCGGACCAGCCGATCGCCAGCAACGCTGACGCCAATGGTCGTGCGCAGAACCGCCGTGTGGAAGTGAACCTGAAGCCGATTCCGGGTCAGCAGTATGAGCAGCAAGGTCAGGTTCAGCAGTATCCCTGATTGACCTTCCGGGCCGCTTTGCGGCTCTGTGGGGGCGGGCAGACCCGCTCCCACAAGGCTTGCAAAGAAGCCTCTGCTTTTAGCGCGCCACGCTGGCCTGAATCGCCGTCAGGGCAATGGTATGCACGATATCGTCAACCTGCGCCCCTCGCGGCAAGTCATTCACCGGCTTGCGCAAACCCTGCAGCATCGGCCCCAGGCTGACCCCGTCGGCACTGCGCTGTACCGCCTTGTGCGTGGTATTGCCGGTATTCAGGTCGGGGAACACGAACACCGTGGCGCGCCCGGCCACCGGGCTAGCCGGCGCCAGCTCTCGGGCGATCGCCGGGTTGGCCGCTGCGTCATACTGCAACGGCCCATCGATCAGTAGCTCCTGCGCCGCGTCCTGTGCCAGGCGTGTCGCTTCGCGCACTTTCTCCACTTCTTCATCGCTGGCCGAATCGCTTGAATAACTGATCATCGCCACCCGTGGCGCGATGCCGAAGGCCTGCGCCGAGGCGGCACTCTGTTGGGCAATCTCCGCCAGCTCGGCAGCGCTTGGGTGCGGGTTCATCACGCAGTCGCCGTACACCAGCACCTGCTCGGGGAACAGCATGAAGAACACCGACGAGACCAGGCTCGAGCCGGGTGCGGTCTTGATCAGCTGCAGGGCCGGGCGGATGGTGTTGGCCGTGGAGTGCACCAGGCCCGAGACCAGGCCGTCCACTTCGTCCAGGGCCAGCATCATGGTGCCGATCACCACGGGGTCTTCCAGTTGCTGCTCGGCCATCGGTGCGTTGAGGTTCTTGCTTTTGCGCAGCTCGACCATGGGTTCCACGTAGCGCCCGCGAATCAGTTCGGGGTCGAGAATCTCCAGCCCCGGCGGCAACGTGATGCCCTGGGCGCGGGCCACGGCGTCGACGTCTTCGGGTTTGGCCAGCAGCACGCAGCGGGCGATGCCGCGGGCCTGGCAGATGGCTGCAGCCTGCACCAGCAGTGGCTCGGCGCCTTCTGGCAGGACGATGCGCTTGTTGGCCTGCTGCGCACGCTGGATCAGCTGGTAGCGGAACACTGCCGGCGATAGGCGCAGTTCGCGTGGCGTGCCGCAGCGTTGGTGCAGCCAGGCCGCGTCGAGGTGGCTGGCGACGAAGTCGGTGATGAACTCGGCACGCTCGCGGTCGTCCACCGGGATTTCGCGGTTCAGCGAGTTGAGCTGGTTGGCGGTGTCGTACGAGCCGGTGCTGACCGAAAGGATCGGCAGGCCGGCCTGCAGGGCACCGCGGCACAGGCCAAGGATACGCACGTCAGGCTTGCTGTCGCTGGTCAGCAGCAAGCCGGCCAGGGGGACGCCATTGATCGCTGCCAGGCTGACAGCGAGGATGATGTCGTCGCGGTCGCCCGGGGTTACCACCAGGGTGCCCGAGGTCAGTAGCGGGACCGTGTTGGCCACCGTGCGTGCACAGATGATGATCTTGCTCATGCGCCGCTGCTCGTAATCGCCCGCATTGAGCACCTGGGCGCCGAGCAGCTCGGCCACATCGCGGGTCCGCGGGGCGTTCAGCTCGGGCTGGTAGGGGATGCAGCCAAGCAGGCGGAAGTCATTACCGCGCAGCAATGGCGAGTGCTCGCGCAGGCGGGTGGCGAAGTCCGCCATGCTCTCGTCGGTACGCACCTTGTTAAGGATCACCCCGAGCACTTTCGGGTCGCGTGGGCCGCCAAACAGTTGGGCCTGCAGTTCGACCCGCCCAGACAGCTCGCTGAGCACTTCGTTTTCCGGGGCCGATACAAGGATTACCTCGGCATCCAGGCTCTTGGCCAGGTGCAGGTTGACCCGCGCCGCGTAGCTGGCGTGGCGCGTGGGCACCATTCCCTCGACCACAACCACGTCATTGCCGACGCAGGCTTGCTGGTAGAGGCGGATGATTTCTTCAAGCAGCTCGTCCAGCTGGCCATCGCCGAGCATGCGCTCGACGTGGGCCAGGCTCAGTGGGACCGGTGGCTTGATGCCGTGGGTGCGGGCGACCAGTTCGGTGGAGCGCTCGGGGCCGGTGTCACCCGGGTGGGGCTGGGCGATAGGCTTGAAGAAGCCGACCTTCAGGCCGGCACGCTCCAAGGTGCGCACCAGGCCCAGGCTGATCGAAGTCAGGCCGACACCAAAGTCGGTCGGCGCAATGAAAAATGTCTGCATGCGTGCTTCTCGAAATAAGCGGTGCAAGAAATTAACGGTCAAGGGTAGCGCTATCGGCCCCTTGTGCGCACCAGCCGCAAGCGAAAGGCTGGCCGATGTGCTGCGCACGTTGTGCCGGGTCAAGCACCCAGGGGCGTGCCTGCCACGGCGGCTGGTGGCGCAGGTGCTGGGTATGGCCGCACGAAAGTTCCACCACCCAGTGGCCTTCTTCGTCCTGATGAAAGCCGTTGATCCGACTGATGGGCCGTTGCTCGTCTGCACCACGTTCGCAATCGGACGATGGCAAGGTTACACTTGTCCGCTCTACATTCTTTTGCAAAAGGTCTTGCCCCATGCTGATCGCCGCCAACAAGGCTGTCTCCATCGACTATACCCTGACCAACGACGCCGGGGAGACCATCGACAGCTCCGCCGGTGGCGCGCCGCTGGTTTACCTGCACGGTGCCGGCAACATCATCCCGGGCCTGGAAAAAGCCCTGGAAGGCAAGCAGGCTGGTGACGAACTGAACGTTTCCATTGAACCTGAAGAGGCCTACGGCGAGTACCTGGCCGAACTGGTCAGCACCCTGAACCGTAGCCTGTTCGAAGGTGTCGACGAGCTGGAAGTGGGCATGCAGTTCCACGCTTCGGCGCCGGACGGCCAGATGCAGATCGTCACCATCCGCGACATCGACGGCGACGACGTCACCGTTGATGGCAACCACCCACTGGCCGGTCAGCGCCTGACCTTCCAGGTCAAGGTTGTGAACGTGCGTGACGCCAGCGACGAAGAAATCGCTCACCGTCACATCCACGGTGAAGGTGGCCATCACCACTGATTTTCTGCGCTAAGCTCAGAAAGTCGCCAGGCGCTCGGGCAAGCCGATTTGCCTTCCTACGGGAGGTGAACGGTTTGGACGAGCGCCTTTTTAGTGGGCGAAATTCGCCTGCACGGCAACCGGGAACCTGAGAGGGGATTTCATCATGAGTGCATTTCACGACCTGAAACTGGAAGCGCTGAACGGCGGAGAGCTGCCCCTCGCACCCTTCAAGGGCCAAGTGGTGCTGGTGGTCAACGTTGCCTCCAAATGTGGCCTGACGCCGCAATACAAGGCCCTGGAAAACCTCTACCAGATCTACAAGGACAAGGGCTTCAATGTGCTTGGCCTGCCGTGCAACCAGTTTGCCGGGCAGGAACCGGGTAGCGAAAAGGAAATCCAGGACTTCTGCAGCCTCAACTACGGGGTCAGTTTCCCGCTGGGGAGCAAGCTGGAGGTCAACGGGCCGCAGCGCCATTCGTTGTACCGCCTGCTGGCAGGGGAGGGGGCCGAGTTCCCCGGTGACATTACCTGGAATTTCGAGAAGTTTCTGGTGGGCAAGGATGGCCGGGTGCTGGCGCGTTTCTCGCCGCGCACGGCGCCGGATGACCCAGCGGTGGTGCAGGCCATCGAGAAAGCCCTGGCCTGAAGAGTGCCTGACGTGATGTTTTGGCACCTGTGAGATCGAGTGCCGCGCGGGCGGCGCTGGATCTCACAGGCGCTGCAAACATTGCGCAGAACGCCCAGCCGTAGCACCAGGTTGCCGGCATGCGCTGTTCAGATACCCCTCGAACTGTTCGACAATCGCCGGCCAGCCCTGGCGGCTGGCATGCTGTCGCGCATTCAGGCGCACCCTGCGCAAGGTCTCCACTTCTTCCAGCAACCAGCACGCTGCATCGACAAACGCCGCCTGGTCCCCCGGCATCGCCAGCGCGCCACTGTGGCCATGGCGAATATGCTGCGCGGCGGCCGCCTCGTCATAAGCAACTACCGCCAACCCTGAGGCCATGGCTTCGAGCACCACATTGCCGAAGGTCTCGGTCAGGCTCGGGAACAGGAACAGGTCGCCGCTGGCATAGTGCTCGGCCAGTCGTTCACCGCGCTGGGCGCCGCAAAACACGGCGTCCGGTATCTCTTGTTCGAGCTTGGTGCGCTGAGGCCCGTCGCCGACCATGATCAGGCGCAGGCGCTTTTGTGGATACGTCTTGCGTAACGCCTCGAAGCAAGGCCGTAGCAAGCCAAGGTTCTTTTCCGCCGCCAGCCGCCCGACATGCAGTACGGCGATGTCCTCCGGGCCTAGCCCCCAGCTTTCGCGCAGGGCCTGGCTGCGCCGGGCCGGATTGAACAGGCAGGCATCGACCCCTCGGGCCAGCAGCTCCAGGCGTTCGAAACCGCGACGCTCCAGCTCCAGGCGCTGGCTGGCACTTGGCACCAAGGTGATTGCCGTGCGCCGATGGAACCAGCGCAAGTAGTGAGTGAGCAGGCGCGCCAGCAGGCCCAGGCCGTACTGGCCGGAATACTGCGGGAAGTTGGTGTGGAAGCCACTGACCACCGCCACCCCCAGGCGTCGGGCCGCGCGCAGGGCGCTGAGCCCCAGCGGCCCCTCGGTGGCGATGTACAGTACATCCGGGCGCTGCCGGCGCCAGTGGCGCAACAGCTTGTGCATCGACACCTCGCCCCACTGCAAACCCGGGTAGCCAGGCAGCGCCCAGCCACGGCACAGCATTAGCTGCGGATCGTTGTGCACGTGCCCTTCGCCGGCCTGGCGCGGGCGCACCACCTCGACCTCATGGCCGCGTTGGCGCAACCCATCACTGAGGCGGCCAAGGGTGTTGGCCACGCCATTGATCTCGGGTGGGAAGGTTTCGCTGACCAGGGTAATGCGTAGGGCGGGTGTATTCATGACAAAAAGTTTCCGCCTGCCGGGTTGCGCTAATGTGACCGCCTTGTGACGTAAAGATGACGCCTGACTGCCGGCACTTTTGCCTTCATGAATATTTCCTCGCACAGCACTCAAGAAGGTGTAGCCGGCAGCCGATGAAGATGCATTCGACTACGTGATGCGCTCCAGGAGAGCGGTGATGTTCAACAACAAGCTCAAGCAAGAAATCCGGCAACTGCGCGAAGACCTGATGTCCATCGAACAGGTCAAGAGTAGTCTCGACAGCGAGATGCTGGTGCTGCAGCTCGACCCTCAGGGACGGATCGAGATGGTCAACGGCAACTTCGAGAGCGAGATGCTCTACCGTGCCGAACAACTGCTTGGACGCAATATCGAGGACATCGTCCCCGCCCACGTAAAGTCGCTGGACTTCTACCAGCGCATGAAAAGTGCGATCAGCCGTGGCGAACACCTGAACGGTGCGTTCCGTCTTCTGCGGGGCAATGGTCAGGAAGCCTGGCTGCGCTCGATCCTGCAGCCGGTGAAGAACAGCGAGGGGCGCATCAAGTACTTCACCCTGCATTCCAGCGACCTCACGCGAACCATCGAGACCTCACGCGAGCACGAAAGCCTGATCAAGGCCCTGATGCGCTCTACTGCGGTGATCGAGTTCGACCTCGACGGCATCATTCTCACTGCCAACGATCGTTTCCTGGCCACCGTCGGCTATCGCCTGGAGCAGATTCGCGGTAAGCACCACCGCATGTTCTGCGAACCGCAGGAGGTCAACTCGGCTGGCTACCAAGCGTTCTGGGACAGGCTGCGGCGTGGCGAATATGTTGCCGAGCGCTTCAAGCGCATCGATGCCCATGGCCGGGTGATCTGGCTGGAGGCCTCGTACAACCCGATCTTCGATGCCCACGATGTGCTGTACAAGGTGGTCAAGTTCGCCACCGTGATCACCGACCAGGTCAACCAGGAGCTGGCAGTGGCCGAGGCGGCAGATGTCGCCTACAACACCTCGCTGGGTACCGATGTCAGTGCTCGCAAGGCCACCGAAGTGGTCACCCAGACGGTCACCGTGATGCGTGGACTGGAGGCTTCGATGCAAGAGGCCGCCGACGGCATCCAGGCGCTGGATACCCAGTCGCGGGTGATCGGTTCGATCATCAAGACCATCAGCGACATTGCTGGGCAGACCAACCTGCTGGCCCTTAACGCGGCCATCGAAGCCGCCCGTGCCGGTGAGCAAGGGCGGGGCTTTGCCGTCGTTGCCGACGAAGTGCGCCAACTGGCCTCTCGCACCAGCACCGCCACCGAAGAAATCGCCCGGGTGGTACAGCAGAACGAACAACTGGCGCAGGCGGCGGTGGCGATCATCGACACCAGCAAGCGCCAGGCCGAACAGGGGCTGGCGCTGGCGGATGAGACGGGCAGCGTGATTGTCGAGATCCAGGACGGGGCTAAGCGGGTAGTGGACGTAGTGGGGCAGTTTTCCAGCCGGTTGAGTCTTTGATATGGCTTGGGGTTTGTAATGGCCATGGGATCGAGCTTCGCCTGCGCGGCGCTCGATCTCAAGAACGATAAAAATTTCCAGCCTTACCCACGGTAACAACTGAGCAGCTGAACTTCGCCGAGCATGCCGGAAACGAAGTCGCATTTTCCTACAACTGACTCAGAAACCTCCGATCCGAATCCATGATGGGATTTCCCCCTGCACACGTTGTCAGGGAGACACCTCATGTACCTGGATTACCTCGTGCCCTCCTGGCACGAGATCGAGTCACGTGTCATCGCCATGGTGGGCTACCAAAGCGGTGGCCAGTTCCGCACCAGCCTCAATGAAGAAGTCGCCTCGCTGGGCCTCAACCTGCGCCGGATTGAAGCAGTCCGCACAGCCTTCTACCACGCCGAATGGCAGGCGGCGCACATGCTACGCCAGCGCTTCGCCGACCTCGGCATCAACAGCATCGTCGACGAACTGCTGAGGGTCGTGCAGCAGATGGCGATGATCGTCATCGGCAGCACCGTTACCGGCGGCCTGCTTGGCGCGGGGGTAGGCGCATTCGCCGGCGGCGCCGGAACCATACCGTTCGCTGGCGCAGGCGCGGTCATGGGCCTCAAGGTCAGCGGCTGGATCCTTGGCGCGCTGGGGCTGGCTTCCATTGCCGAGTTCTTCATCGAGGGCTTGCCGCGGATCGGTGAGTACTACGTCGATGGCATCCGCTTCGCCTGGGAAGGCACCTGCGGCAATGAAGGCACCGGCCCGTTCTGCCGGGACGATCCGTATGCGATATCCCGGGCCACGCATCAGATTGCCCAAGGCCATGTGGAAGTCGTGGTGCTGTTGTTGGGGGCGATCGTGTCGTACCTCACCCGCGGGCGCGGCGATGCCCGAGTGCTGGCCCAGGAGATGGCGGCCAGCCGCAATGGCGCGCGGCTGGGGCAATGGATGCTCAAGCATGAAGAGGGGTTGAAGAAACGGCCGGATCTGCAGGTGCCGGAGCGGCGCAAGGGGGCGATGGGTGATCCGCAGCCCGTTAGCCCGAATCAGCCCAGGAAAGCGCCAACGAAGCCCCATCCGGGCACGATGGCATTGCATAACGTTGAATGTTTCAAAGCTGATAAAGTACCGGAATACAAAATAGGCGAATTCAAACGACAGTTGAATGGCCAGGAAGACGGGCTCAACTGGATGACCGTTGAAGAATTTTTGGAAAAAGTTGAAAACCCAAATCAGCGCAATAAAGGGCTCGCCCAGAGAGCGAGAAAAAAGGAGCAAGAATTTATCAAGGAAAAAATTGAAAAAGAGCTCAGGAAAACCATGGGCCCATTTGAAGCGCAACGGGTTGCAATAGAAAAAGCCAGAAACCGGATGTCAATTACAGCAGCACTGCACAATCCGGATCTCGTCGCCGGAGGTAGAGACGTCATATCGGACTTTGGGGACCGCCAGGTAAACTCAGTGATAGGCGCCCAATGGAAAACCAGGATACCCAACTTAAAGAAAGCGGCCGAAAGGGTATCCCTAGAGTCCAGAGGCTCAATCCGCATGAATGTCAAATTACATAAGTGCTAAGGTGAGAAGGTTGAAATGGATAAAGTATTTGCCAATTTGATTGAGAATTTCGGTCCGCCGATTGACCGCCGGGAAGTACCTGGCTCCACAATCGAAAGATACAGAGACAAGCTTCCTCCCAAGCTTTTGGAATATTGGTCCGAGCATGGGTGGGGGGGCTACGGTGAGGGCATATTCTGGCTAGTCAATCCGCAAGAATATGATGCCGTAGTTTCCTGCTGGATTGCAGGCACGGCACTTGCTTCGCACGACAGCTATCATTTGGTTGCAAGAAGTGCCTTCGGAGACTTGTACCTTTGGGGAGAAAAAACTGGATTTTCATTGGAAATAACAAGCGTTGGGTCTCAGTACATATTTTATCGAACTGAATTCACAAAGGAACAACTAAATACTGAGCTTCAAGGCTTTATTTTGTCAAGAGAAGTGGAGTCAATGGATTTCAATGGTCTCTTCAATCCCGCCAAGGAAAAACTGGGTAGACTTAAACATGACGAGATGTACGGCTTTTTCCCCGCGCTCATGCTGGGCGGGGCTGACTCCCTGCAACATCTTAAAAAAGTCAGCGCTGTTGAACACTTGATCTTTCTGGCGCAATTGACAGATCTTCAACCTTACTCCTTTTCCGAGCAGCCAGATTAATGCCGCAGTCAACCAGCACCGCCACCGAGGAAATCGCCCGGGTGATGGATGTAGTGGAACAGTTTTCCAGTCGGTTGAGTCTTTGATAATTTGTAATGGCCATGGGATCGAGTTTCGCCTGCGCGGCGCTCGATCTAAAGAACGATAAAAATCTCCAGCCTTACCCACGGTAACAACTGAACAGCTGAACTTCTAAGTTGCAGGAGAGAATTCAGAGAGATCTTGTGATAACTATGAATGCCATTGAAGCTAGAAAGCTCTCGGTGAAGCAGGCAAAGGAAACCCTGTCATCTCTAGCAGCTTTGCACAATCCATGAATGCTAGTCGCTTGAGGTTTTCGCCGTGGATGAGGTTTTTTCCCTGTTTGTAGAGCAAGTTGGTGAGCCGTTTTTTCGACAGGAGGTTCCTCCCTCAAGTCTGGATCGATACAGAAAGATCTTGCCGAACAAATTGTTAGCGTATTGGAGTGAGCACGGTTGGTGCGGGTATGGTGACGGGATATTTTGGACTGTCAATCCCCAGGAATATGAAGGGGTAACTGCCTCGCTTATCGAAGGCACAATATTGGAGAAGCGGGATAGATACCACCTGATCGCTCGCGGCGCATTTGGTGACCTGTATCTCTTTGGAGAGCAAACGGGTTTCTCAGTAAAGATTTTGGCTCATATTTCACGATACAGGGGCAGTGAATATGAGTTGACGGCGGCGGATATGGACAGGGAAGTGCAAGGTTTCTTCCTTGGCAAAGAGAAGGCGTCTGTTGACTTTGATGGTATGTTCGAGCCCGCAAAGAAGAAATTGGGCATGCTAAAGCATGATGAAATGTATGGGTTCGTTCCAGCCTTGGCATTCGGCGGGTCAAGCGACCTTGCTAACCTCGAGAAGGTTAAGGCAGTGGAACATCTAATACTGCTTTCTCAGATTGCCACCCTCGAACCCTACAGTTTCTCCGACTTCTAAAAAGCAATCCGCAAAAAGGGGCTGCCCTGCAGCCCCTCGCTCCTTCAGCTCCGCTCCCGCACCCAGAACAACGTAGCCCCGGCCACCGCCGCCGGCATCATCAGCACGTTCACGCCTGGAATCATCAGCGCCAGGTAGGTGATGCCGCCAAAGCCCAGGCTCTGCCAGCGCTTCTGGCGCAGCCAGGCGAGCATGTCCTGCCAGGTCATCTTGTTGTTGTCCGCCGGGTAGTCGATGTACTGGATGGCCATCATCCACACGCCGAAGATCAGCCACAGCGGCGCAGCCACCACGTTGACCACCGGGATCAGCGACAGGACGAACAGGCCGATGGCGCGTGGCAGGAAGTAGCCCAGCTTGCGCATTTCGCGGCTGAAGGTACGCGGTACCATGGCTGCCAGCTCGCCCCAGCTGAAGGCTGGGAAGGTGTCTTCGCCACGCACTACCACCTCGACCTTTTCCGCCAGAAAACCGTTGAACGGCGCGGCAATGATATTGGCCACCAAGGTGAAGGTGAAGAACACCATCAGCACCAGCAAGGCAACGAACAGCGGCCAGAGGATGTAGCTGAGGAAGCTCAGCCAGTCAGGCAGCGTGGGCATCAGAGCATCGAGCCACATGCCGAACTGGTGGCCGGCGAAGTAGATCAGGCCACCGAACAGCAACAGGTTGACCGCCAGTGGCAGCAGCACGAACAACCGTAGGTTGGGGCTCAGCACCAGTTTCAGGCCTTCGCGCAAGTATTGGGGGCCAGAGAGGACAGGGGCTTGCATCTAGATACTCCGCAGAGAAGGAAAACGCGCTGACCTTACCGAGTTTGCCGCGCCGACGAAAGGCACGCAGTGGACGGGAAACGGGATGTAACAAAAGCGTTCGGCGCGTGTTTATCGATGAAATCGCAGCATAGGCGATGCCTATGAGGTGGATTGTCTAAGGATATTTCCTTAATCTTTGCGACCTCGCTACAGTGCGCTCAACTTTTCGCTTTGCGGGCCTGCGCGTTTTAGCCTTCCCCAAGTGCTGCGTGGGTCCTTTTTAATTTCTTGGCTGGCGCAGCCGGTACACCGATGCCGGCCCTGCGGCCCGCTCGACAGGAGTTCGACATGTCTGAAGTACGTCATTCGCGCGTCATCATTCTCGGTTCCGGCCCTGCCGGTTACAGCGCTGCGGTGTATGCCGCCCGTGCCAACCTCAAGCCGCTGCTGATCACCGGCATGCAGGCTGGTGGCCAGCTGACCACCACCACCGAAGTCGACAACTGGCCGGGCGACCCCCACGGCCTGACCGGCCCGGCTCTGATGCAGCGTATGCAAGAGCACGCCGAGCGTTTTGAAACCGAAATCGTCTTCGACCACATCAACGCTGTCGACCTGGCCAACAAGCCATTCACCCTGCAGGGTGACAGCGGCAAGTACACCTGTGATGCGCTGATCATCGCCACTGGCGCCAGCGCTCGCTACCTGGGCCTGCCGTCGGAAGAAACCTTCATGGGCAAGGGTGTTTCGGCCTGTGCCACCTGTGACGGTTTCTTCTACCGCAACAAGCCGGTCGCCGTGGTCGGTGGTGGTAACACTGCCGTGGAAGAGGCACTGTACCTGGCCAACATCGCCAGCAAAGTGACCCTGGTACACCGTCGCGAAACCTTCCGCGCCGAGAAGATCCTGGTCGACAAGCTGAACGCCCGTGTGGCCGAAGGCAAGATCGAGCTCAAGCTCAACGCCACCCTGGACGAAGTGCTGGGTGACAACATGGGCGTAACCGGTGCACGCCTGAAGAACAACGACGGCAGCAGCGACGAAATCAAGGTCGACGGCGTGTTCATCGCCATTGGCCACACCCCGAACACTTCGCTGTTCGAAGGCCAGCTGACCCTGAAAGACGGCTACCTGGTAGTCAATGGCGGCCGCGAAGGCAACGCCACCGCTACCAACGTCGAGGGTGTGTTTGCCGCTGGCGACGTGGCTGACCACGTTTACCGCCAGGCCATTACTTCGGCCGGTGCGGGTTGCATGGCAGCGCTGGATGTCGAGCGCTACCTGGACGGTTTGGCCAACGCCTCGTTCTGATCTGAGAAAAAGGGGGGCAAAGCGCCTAATGCCAGTCAGTTAAGACTGACGCATTGACCTTTAGCCCATAGGCCGCAAAATCCGATGCTTGGAAACGAGCATCGGATTTTTTATGCGCCTGTCAAAAGCCCTGTCCCTCACTCATGAAATGGCATCGCGGCCACATGCCCTCGAAGGGCTTGGAGCCTTGCTTGATCCAGACATTGTGAAACAGGCCTTCGAAACGGCAGGTGTCTCGACTATACGTAAGCGCCGGTTGCCGTTGGAAAGCCTGGTCTGGTGCATCATCGGCATGGCGTTGTTCCGCCGGATGTCGGCTTGGGATGTCGTGAATCACATGGACATCATGCTGCCGGGCAAGCGACCGCTGGTGGCGCCCAGCGCTGTTGTTCAGGGACGGCAACGGCTGGGTAGCGAAGCGGTTCGCGAGGTGTTTTCGCTCACCCAGCAGCGATGGCATGCAGAAGTCCAACACCCTCAATGGTTGGGGTTAACACTTTTGGGTGTGGATGGCGTCGTCTGGAATACCCCCGACACCGCAGAAAATCGGGCGTGCTACGGCGGCGCGACCAATCAGCATGGCGATGGCAGTTACCCTCAAGTCCGAATGGTCTGCCAGATGGAACTGACTAGCCATCTGCTGATAAGCAGTACTTTCGAGAGCTATCACAGTAGCGAAATGAAGCTGGCCGAACAGTTGATCGCTACCACGCCTGATCACTCGCTGACCCTGTTCGATAAAGGTTTCTACTCGTTGGGTTTGCTGCATCACTGGCAATCACAAGGCGAGCAGCGTCATTGGCTTATTCCTTTGAAGAAGGGTAGCCAGTACGAAGTCGAGCACAAGCTTGGGCGCAACGATGCCGTAGTCATTCTGCGCACCTCGCCACAAGCCCGTAAGCAATGGCCCGGCCTGCCGCTGGAGACTCGAGCACGGCTGTTAAGCAAGACGATTAAAGGCAAGGTGGTGAGCGTACTGACCTCAATGGTCGATCCGCTGCGTTTCCCGGGTGATGAGATCGTCGACCTTTACAGTCAGCGTTGGGAAATCGAACTGGGATATCGAGAGATCAAGCAAGGGCTTTTAGGTGGTGAATATACGCTGAGAAGCAAGACGCCGGAGATGATTGCGCAAGAGCTATGGGGCGTACTGCTGGGCTACAACCTGTTGCGTTATCAGATGGTGCAAATGTCTCGACAGTGCCCTGGTGTGTACCCATGCGAGATGAGTTTTACTGCCTGTAGCTGGGCAATACTGGGCTTGCTGCATGGCACATCCTTGAACCACCCCGGAAATTTGCCGGGATTTTTGTCGGATCTGCAGGCTTCGGCGGCACAATATGTCTTGCCACATCGACGGCCTGACCGATGGTTTCCGCGAACGGTGAAGCAACGTCCAGCGAAGTACCCCACCCGAAAATGAAAAATGCCAGTCAGCTTAACTGACTGGCATTAGGCAAAGCGCCCCCAATAAAAAACCGGCCAAGCGCCGGTTTTTTATTGCCTGCAATCAGCTCACAGGCTCAGTCGCATCGACAGGTCCACCGCTTTCACATCCTTGGTCATGGCACCAATCGAGATGTAGTCCACCCCTGTTTCGGCGATCACCCGCAGGGTCGTTTCGTTGACCCCGCCGCTGGCTTCAAGTTTGGCTTTGCCCGCGGTAATGCGCACGGCTTCGCGCATTTCGTCCAGGTTCAGCTCGTCGAGCATGATGATGTCCGCGCCAGCGGCCAGCGCCTGGCGCAGTTCGTCCAGGCTTTCGACCTCGATTTCCACCGGCTTGCCCGGCGCAATGCGGTGCGCTGCGGCCACAGCCTCGGCTACGCCGCCGCTGGCGGCGATGTGGTTTTCCTTGATCAGGAAGGCGTCGTACAGGCCTATGCGGTGGTTGTCGCACCCACCGCAGGTCACTGCGTATTTTTGCGCCAGGCGCAGGCCCGGCAGGGTTTTGCGGGTGTCCAGCAGGCGCACCTGGGTGCCGGCTACCAGGTCGGCGAGAAAGCGCGCACGGGTGGCGACCCCTGACAGCAGCTGCAGGAAGTTCAGTGCGCTGCGCTCCCCACTGAGCAGCGAACGGGCCGGGCCTTCCAGGTGGAACAACGGCTGATTGGCAGTGGCCTGCTCACCGTCGGCCACCTGCCAGTGCACTGCAACGCGCGGGTCGAGCTGGCGGAATACGGCATCGACCCAGGCGGTACCGGCGACTACGCAGTTTTCACGGGTGATGATGGTCGCCTTGGCCAGGCGCTCGGCCGGGATCAGTTGCGCGGTGATATCGCCACTGCCGATGTCCTCCAACAGCGCGCGGCGCACGTTGGCTTCAATTTCAGCGGTCAGGTCGGCAAGGCGTAGGTTCGGCATGGTCGGCTCCACAAGCTAGGTGCCCGCGATTATAGGGCAGGGGGCCGGTGTGTACAGCAGCCTTGGCGCTGACCTTTGGTCGGGCGTCGTGAGTAATCGGAGCAGATCAGGGTCATTAGCCAGCCAGCGAAACGGCGCTGGTAGCTATGTGATTTTTTACCGATAATGGCGACTAGTATTTGGCGTCATAGCTTTGACGATTTTTCAGCCCTTTCGGGCAAGACACCCTGCAAGGAGTCCAGGATGCAAAAAGAAGGCAAGGTGGTGCCCTTGGCGGCAACCATCGACCGAGGGGGGCGTACGCCTCATCCTTGCCTTCCGGTCTTGTTGCTGCAGGTGCGCGACAAGGCAGCGTTGCAGTTGCGTCAGGGCCTGCAGGACTTGTTCGACAATGCCGATGACACGCTCTTCGAAATGGCCGACAAGGCCTTCGACCGCGGTGACCAGAACCTGTACTTCGAAGCCATGCGTGACCTGCGCCTGAAGCGCAAGAGCATCGAGCGTGGTTTTCTGGATACGTTCCATGATGCTTTCCTCCGCGCCGGCCAGGTCGACTTGCTGGCAAACCTGGCCCAGCCGGGCAAGCCGCGCAGCAAGGCTCAAATGGAACGGGCCGCCGCCATCGAGGGCATGGTGGCGCGGGTGCTGTCACGCGATGGCGTTGCCCTGCAGCAACTGGGTCTGCGCCTGCAGGCATTGCTCGACCGCCCCCTGTACGAGCAGCACAACCCATTGGGGCCAGCCGCGCTGTGTCGTTACTTTCTCGACGCCGGGCGTAATCTGGGCGTTGGCCTGCGGGTCAAGCTGGTGCTGCTGAAGCTGTTCGAGCGTTATGTTCTGCGCGATGTCGATGTGATCTATGGCGAAGCCAACCAGTTGCTGGCCGCTGCCGGCGTGCTGCCCGAGCTGCAACCGGCGCCGCGCCGGCGTGCCGAAGACCGGCGCATGCGTGCGCGGCCCAGGCCGGCGAACCTTGGCCAGGAGGAGGGGGCGGACGCCGCAGGGCAGGCGTTGTTTGCCTCGTTGCAGGCACTGCTGGCGCCGGTGCGCGGGCAGTTCGCTCCGCGCTTGCAAGCGGTGGCTGCCGCCCAGCCGATCAGTACCGCCGACCTGCTCCGGCTGCTGTCGCATTTGCAGCGCTATGTGCCCGCCACGTACGAGGCCGATGACTTCGAGCTCGGCCAGCAGCTTGAGCAGCTGCTGTTGCGGGTCAGCGTGCGCAGCGGTACGCGTCGGCGCCTTCACGTGGCTGACGAAGACATGATCAACCTGGTTGGCCTGCTGTTCGCGTTCATCCACAACGATGACAACCTGCCGGCCAGCCTGCGGGCGCTGATTGCGCGCCTTCATATTCCCCTGCTCAAGGTGGCATTACTGGACAAGGGGCTGTTCAGCCGGAGTAGCCACCCGGCGCGCCGTTTGCTCAACGAAATCGCCGGCGCCGCGATTGGCTGGGAGTGCGGCAGCGAGTGCCAGCGTGACAGCTTGCACATGCGGGTAGAGCGTATCGTCCAGCGCTTGCTCAATGATTTTGCCGACGATGCCAGCCTGTTCGCCGAGCTGCTCGACGACTTCCTGGCATTCAATCAGGACGAACGGCGACGTAACGAGTTGCTGGAGCAACGCACTCGCGACGCCGAAGAAGGCCGTGCCCGGGCAATGCGGGCCAGGCAGCAGGTGCAGCACGTGCTCAACCAGCGCCTGCGCGGCCGGGTATTGCCGCAGGTGGTGGTGCAAATGCTGGTGCAGGCCTGGAGCCAGGTACTGCTGTTGGCTTGGCTGAAACAGGGCGAGGCCTCACAGGCCTGGCGCGACGCAGTGCAGACGATGGACATGCTGCTGGCCAGCATCACGCCGCCACATGAGCCGCAAGCCTTGCTGCAGCAGGTGCCAGGCCTGCTCAAGGCGCTGCGCGATGGCCTGGCCAGCATAGCCCTGGACGCGGTGGCGACCCGCGAGTTCTTCCTGCAACTGGAACAGTTGCACCTGCGCGCCTGCGCAGGTAATGAAGCGCTGCCGAGCGGGGAGGGCCAACCCTTGGGCGATGTGCGGGTGGCCCAAGAGATTGTGCTGACGATTGCCGAAGAACCCGCCTGCGTGCCCCTGCACGCTGCCGACGGGCAGGCTGCAGCGCTGCGCCAGGCGCAACGCCTGCGTATCGGCACCTGGGTCGAGGTTCTCGACGAGGATGAGCCACTGCGCTGCAAGCTGGTCGCGCGCATCGACAGCAGTGACAGGCTGGTTTTCGCCAACCGCACCGGCATGAAAGTGCGCGAGTGGAGCAGTGCCAGCCTGGCCCAGGCACTGCAGCGGCACGAAGTGCGCGTGCTGGATGATCGCCTGTTGTTCGAACGGGCGCTGGAGGCGGTACTTGAAAGCTTGCGGCAAGGGCAGGCGCAATAGGCCGACGCATTACAATCATTCACATGCACACGGCGTTGGCCGCAGGGCATACTGTGGGCATGTTCACGGCGTTTTTCAGGATCTGCCCATGCAATTGGACTATGCCACTGGCTGGTTCCACGGAATCGGAATCACCCACTGCCCCTCGCCGAACTTCAATGCGCGCCCCGAAGGCGAATCGATTTCCCTGCTGGTGATCCACAACATCAGCCTGCCCCCGGCCTGTTTCGGCACGGGCAAGGTGCAGCAATTCTTCCAGAACCGCCTGGCCCCTGATGAACACCCGTATTTTGCCAGCATCAACCACCTGACCGTGTCGGCGCACCTGTTCGTCGAGCGTGACGGCGCGGTGACGCAGTTCGTGTCGTTGCATGACCGTGCCTGGCATGCGGGTGTGTCGAGCTTTGACGGGCGCGAAGGCTGTAACGACTTTTCCATCGGCATCGAACTGGAAGGCACCGACGACCTGCCCTATACCGATGCCCAGTATGCGGTGCTGGAACAACTCACCCGGCACATCCGCAGTGCCTGGCCAGCCATCGACCTGAACCGCATTCAGGGCCACAGCGACATTGCCCCGCAGCGCAAGACCGACCCCGGCCCGGCCTTCGACTGGTCGCGCTACCGCCAGGCGCTGCAGCACAACGAGGACAAGGCATGAGTTTTCTGGTGTTGTTGCTGGCGCTGTGGGTCGAGAAGTTTTCGGCCCTGCGCCATCAGGTGCAGCGCGACGGGTTCTTTATTGGCGAACTGGTGCGTCTGGAACGCAACGGCAAGGTGCACCCATGGTGGACGTTGGCCATCCTGGTGTTGGCGCCGGTAGCGCTGCTGGTGTTGCTGCTGCATGTGCTGGAGCCGGTGGCCTATGGTCTGCTGGCGTTGCCGGTGCACCTGCTGGTGCTGATCTACAGCCTGGGCCGCGGCGATGCCAAGGCATCGCTGGGGGCGTTTCGTGATGCCTGGCGGCGGGGGGACGATCAGGCGGCGCTGCACGCGGCCGAGCGCGACCTGGGCCTGGTGGCCGATGAACCGCACAGCTTGCTGGTGCGGGTGCAGGGTAACTTGCTGTGGCAGGTGTACCAGGGCTTTTTTGCGGTGATCTTCTGGTATTTCGTACTGGGCCCTGGCGCTGCGCTGGCTTATCGATTGTTGGCGCTGTGTAGTGAGCACAGCAAGCAGCCGGCTTTGAAGGCGCGTGCCGAGCAGTTGCGGCACATCATGGACTGGTTGCCGGTGCGGGCGCTGGCGTTGAGCTTTGCCCTGGTGGGCAACTTCCTCGCGGTGACACGGGTGATGCTGCACGAGGTGCTCAACTGGCACATCAGCGCCGGGCACCTGGTGGCTCGGGTGGGGCGGATTGCCGATGACATTCCCGAGGAAGAGGACAGCCAGCGCGGGTTGGGGCGGCTGGACAGCCTGTGGGAATTGCTGTTGCGCTGTGCAGTGCTGTGGTATGCCGGGTTTGCGCTGTGGACCGTGCTGGTCTGATTCCGGGCCAATCGCATCCCGCCGGAATCCCGTTCACCCGAGTTTCACCAGCCAAACAACGTGCAAGCATTACGGGTGCTGGCCTGTGCCAGCACCTCGACATCCTGCCCCATTACGTGCGCCAGCGCCGCTGCAATTTCCGGCAGGTGCTCCGGGCTGTTGCGTACCCCTGGGTACATCGCCGGTGCCATGTCCGGTGAGTCAGTCTCCAGCACCACACTGTCCAGTGGCAGCCGCGCCAAGGCCTTGCGCAGCCGCAGCGCCTGCGGCCAGGTACCCGCACCGCCCAACCCCAGCAGGAACCCCAGCTTGATGTACTCGCGGGCCTCTTCGTAGCTGCCGGCAAACGCATGAATCACCCCCGCCCGCGCTGGCTTGTAGCGCTTGAGTGTGGCAATCACCTGGGCATGGCTGCGGCGCACGTGCAGCAGGGCCGGTAGTTCGAAGTCGCAAGCCATCTGCAGTTGCGCTTCGAACAGCGCCTGCTGGCGGGTCTTGTCAAGGTCTGCGAGGTAATAGTCCAGGCCGAACTCACCTACGGCACATAGCCGCGGGTTGTCGCGCAGGCGCTCCAGCCACTCGCGCAGTTGCACCAGGTGCTCAGGGCGATGCTGGTCGAGGTAGACCGGGTGCAGGCCAAGCGCGGCGAACAGGCGCGGCTCGGCGCAGGCCAGTTCCCACACCCGCTGGAAATTCGCCTGGTACACCCCCAGCACCACCATTCGCTCCAGCCCACGCGCCGCCGCGTTGGCCAGCAGGCGCGGGCGGTCGGCGTCGAAGTCGGGGAAGTCCAGGTGGGTGTGGGTGTCGATCAGGCGCATGTTCAGGCCGCTGAGATGCGTTGCTTGAAGGTGCGGCCAACGGCGTGCACGCCGGGTTCATAGCGTTTTTCCTCGATGGCGGCCAGTGCCAGTTCAAGCGCAGTGGCGGCAATCTGGCCATGCTGCTGGGCCATGGCATTGACCGGCAGCGGCAGGAAGTCGAGCAACTGGTTGTCGCCAAAGGTACCCAGCTGCAGTTGGCGCGAGTCGACCGGGCGCGCCTGGAGGGTGTCGAACACGCCCTGCAACAGTACGTACGAAGTGGTCACCAGAGCATCCGGCAGGCCACCCAAGTCGTCGATCAGTTGCTGCATCAGGCGTTGGCCGCACTCACGGCTGAAGGCTTCGCCCTGATAGCGGCGCACTTCGCCAGTATAGCCTTGCAGGGCTTCGTCGAATCCGCCGGCACGCGCCTGGCTAACCGACAGCTCGGGGCGTGCGCCTATCAGGGCGATGCTGCGTGGGGCCGAGCTGAGCAGGCTGGCGGCCAGCTGGCGGCTGGCATCGCGGTCGTCGCTGATCACCGAGCAGAAGTGTGCGGGGTCCAGACGGCGGTCGATGGCAATCACCGGCAGGCCTTTGTCCTGCAGCTCGCGGTAGCTGTCATCTTCTGGCGGCAGGCAACTGGCAACAAACAGCGCATCGCATCGGCGCGCACGGAACAGTTGCTGCAGTTGGCGCTCGCTGTCTGGCTGGTCATCGCTGCTGGCGATCAGCAGCTGGTAGCCGCGGGCGCGTGCGCCTTGCTCCAGTTGCTTGGCAATGCGGGCGTAGCTGGGGTTCTCCAGATCCGGGAGAATGAAGCCCAGGGTGCGGGTATGCCGGCTGCGCAGCCCAGCAGCCTGCGGGTTGGGGGTGAAGCCGTGGGCTTCGACCACCGCGCGTACCCGCTCGACAGTACTGTTACTGATGCGCTGCTGTTCAGCCTTGCCATTGATGACGTAGCTGGCAGTGGTCACGGACACACCGGCCAGACGGGCGATATCGCTGAGTTTCACCGAATTTTCCTTGTTATTTCCGGGGCTGCCTGTAAGGCCAGACCGGGTAGTTTGACCCGGTACAGGCATCACGCGCAGACGACCATTGTCGCAATTGTCCGACAGGATGGGGCTTTTTACTGGGCAGATTATCGAGTAACGTGGCCGTCTGGTCAGATTAAACGTTTCAGCTGCCGAATTTTCTGCCTCGGCTGCCACCTGCGCAAGGCTGCTGAACTGGCCCTTTATGTGAATTTCACAACAATACTCCAGTACCCGAACGGGAACTGCAAAAGGAGAAGGTCATGCTCGAGCTCGCCAATGAGCAGATAGCCATGGGCCAGAAGGCCGCCGACAAGGCCGAGGCATTGCGCCTTCTGGCGGATCGGCTGGTTGCGGACGGCCTGGTCGCCGAGGGTTACCTGCAAGGGCTGCAGGCCCGGGAGGCACAAGGCTCCACGTTCCTTGGCCAGGGCATCGCCATTCCCCATGGTACGCCGCAAACACGTGACCTGGTGTATGCCACCGGCGTACGCCTGCTGCAGTTCCCCGAGGGGGTAGACTGGGGTGACGGGCAAATGGTCTACCTGGCCATTGGTATTGCCGCCCGCTCCGACGAACACCTGCGCCTGCTGCAGCTGTTGACCCGGGCGCTGGGCGAGACCGACCTGGCCGAAGCCTTGCGCCGTGCCAGCTCTGCCGAAGCGTTGCTCAAGCTGCTGCAGGGCGCGCCCCAGGCGCTGGCGCTGGATGCGCAGCTGGTCGGCCTGAACGTGCCGGCAGAAGACTTCGACGAACTGGCCTGGCGCGGTGCCCGCCTGCTGCAACGTGCCGATTGTGTCGACAGTGGCTTTGCCGCCGTGCTGCAGCAGGCCGAGCCGCTGCCGCTGGGTGAGGGCCTGTGGTGGCTGCACAGCGAGCGCCAGGTTCGTCAGCCAGGCCTGGCCTTCATCACCCCGCAGCAGCCGCTGCGTTACCGCGACCAGCCGCTCAACGGTCTGTTCTGCCTGGCCAGCCTTGGCGCCGCTCACGAGGCCCTGCTCGAGCGGCTGTGCGAAGTGCTGATCGAAGGCCGTGGGCAGATGCTCTACCAAGCCACCAGCAGCCGTGCGGTGCTGGAAGTGCTGGGCGGCGAAGTGCCGGCGGACTGGCCCAGCGCACGGGTCGTGCTGGCCAATCCACATGGCTTGCATGCGCGACCGGCCAAGGTGCTTGCACAACTGGCCAAAGGCTTTGAAGGGGAAATCCGTGTGCGCCTGGTAGATAGCGCGCAGCCAGCCGTATCGGTGAAGAGCCTGAGCAAGCTGCTCAGCCTCGGCGCACGCCGTGGTCAGGCACTGGAACTGGTCGCCGAACCGAGCATCGCTGCCGATGCCTTGCCGGTGCTGCTGGCTGCTATCGAACAAGGCTTGGGTGAAGAGGTGGAACCGCTACCGCAGAGCGTCGCGCCCATTGCCGATGACGTCCCCGAAGTACTGCAAGCGCCAGCGGCCGGCAGCCGTATCCAGGGTGTGGGCGCCGCCCCCGGCATTGCCAGCGGCCCGGCGCATGTCTGTGTCGAGCGTGAGTTCGACTATCCCTTGCGGGGTGAATCGTGCGCCCTGGAGCGGCAGAAACTGCGCGAAGCCTTGGCTACCGTCAATGGCGAACTGCAGGCTTTGGTCCTGCGCAGCGACAAAGCCATTGGCGAAATTTTCGTCACCCACCAGGAAATGCTTGCCGACCCAGCCCTGACCGACGATGTCGAACAGCGCCTGGCCCAGGGCGAAAGCGCTGCGGCCGCGTGGATGGCCGTGATCGAAGCTGCGGCCCGTCAGCAAGAGGCGTTGCACGATGCGCTGCTCGCCGAGCGCGCCGCCGACCTGCGCGATATTGGCCGCCGCGTGCTGGCGCAGTTGTGTGGTGTGCAGGCGCAGGTTGAACCCGAGCAACCCTATGTGCTGGTGATGACCGAAGTCGGTCCATCCGATGTCGCCCGCCTGGACCCCAACCGGGTTGCCGGCATTGTCACCGCCCAGGGCGGCGCCACGGCCCACAGTGCCATCGTCGCCCGGGCGTTGGGCATACCAGCAGTGGTCGGCGCGGGTGCATCGATACTGCTGTTGGAGAGTGGTACGCCGCTGCTGCTCGATGGCCAGCGTGGTGTGGTCAGCGTCGCACCGCCAGCGGATGAGCTGCAGCGGGCGCTGGCCGAGCGTGACCTGCGCGAGCAACGCCTGCAGGCCGCCTGGGCCAACCGCTTCGAGCCGGCCATCACCCGTGATGGGCATGCCGTCGAGGTGTTTGCCAACATCGGCGATAGCAACGGCATCGCCAAGGTGGTGGAGCAGGGCGCCGAAGGTGTCGGCCTGCTGCGTACCGAACTGATTTTCATGGCCCACCCTCAAGCGCCGGATGTGGCTACCCAGGAAGCCGAGTACCGCCGCGTGCTCGATGGCCTCGATGGGCGCCCGCTGGTGGTGCGCACCCTGGATGTTGGCGGCGACAAACCGTTGCCTTACTGGCCGATCGCTGCCGAGGAAAATCCCTTCCTCGGCGTGCGCGGCGTGCGTTTGACCCTGCAGCGCCCGCAAGTGATGGAAGACCAGTTGCGCGCGTTGCTGCGGGCCGCCGACCAGCGCCCGTTGCGTATCATGTTCCCCATGGTTGGCCAGGTGCACGAATGGCGTGAGGCTCGGGCCATGGTGGAGCGCCTGCGTGCAGAAATCCCGGTAGCCGACCTGCAGCTGGGCATTATGGTCGAGGTGCCTTCAGCGGCCCTGCTGGCAGCGCAATTGGCGCGCGAAGTGGACTTCTTCAGCATCGGCACCAACGACCTGACTCAATACACCTTGGCCATCGACCGTGGCCACCCCAGCCTCTCGGCACAGGCCGACGGCCTGCACCCGGCGGTATTGAGCCTGATCGACATGACCGTGCGCGCTGCCCATGCCCACGGCAAGTGGGTGGGCGTGTGTGGCGAGCTGGCAGCCGACCCGCAGGCGGTGGCCGTGCTGCTGGGGCTGGACGTGGACGAACTCAGCGTCTCCGCGCGCAGCATCGCCGAAGTCAAGGCACTGGTTCGCCAGGCCGATCATCAGACAGCCCGCGCCCTGGCGCGCGAGGCCCTGCAACAGGACAGCGCCGCAGCAGTTCGCGCGCTGGTGGAGCGTTACTGAATGGCCAAGATCCTCACTCTTACCCTCAACCCTGCGCTGGATATCACCATCGGCCTGGACACTCTGCGCCCAGGGCAGGTCAACCGTAGCCAGGCGCAGCACAGTCACGCCGCAGGCAAGGGGCTGAACGTTGCCCAGGTACTGGCCGACCTGGGGCACAGCGTAACCGTGGGCGGTTTCCTGGGGGGCGACAATCTGCAGCCCTTCGAGGCGCTGATCGACGGCCGCGGTTTTATCGACTGCTTTGTCCGTGTGCCGGGCGAAACCCGCAGCAATATCAAGCTGGTCGAGGCCGATGGCCGCGTGACCGACATCAACGGGCAGGGCCCGGAGGTCGACGAGGCGGCACGCAGTGCCTTGCTGCACAGGCTGGAACAGATTGCCCCCGGTCACGATGCCGTGGTGGTGGCCGGTAGCCTGCCGCGCGGAATCAGTGCCGACTGGTTCCGCCAGTTGCTCGAACGGTTGAAGGCCCAAGGCCTCAAGATAGTCCTGGACAGCAGTGGTGAAGCCCTGCGTGTCGGCTTGCAAAGCGCGCCCTGGTTGGTCAAGCCCAATACCGAGGAACTGGGCGAAGTGCTGGGCCTGGCTGTGGATAACCTGACGCAACAGCGCGCTGCCGCCAAGCGCCTGCTGGACAGTGGCGTTGAACACGTGGTGGTGTCTGCGGGCGAGCAGGGCGTCAGTTGGTTCAGTCGCGATCTGGCCCTGCAGGCCCGCCCACCCAAGGTGCGGGTTGCCAGCACGGTGGGGGCGGGGGATTCGCTGGTGGCCGGCATGGTCCACGGCCTGCTGCTGGCCGAGGCGCCTGCACAGACGTTGACCCGGGCCACTGCCATCGCCGCCCAGGCCGTTACCCAGGTTGGCTTCGGCATCCATGACCGCGAGCACCTGGCGCAGTTGGAAGCGGCCGTGCAACTGACAGAACAACAAGAGGGTTGCCGATGAACATTGCCATAGTCACCGCCTGCCCCAACGGCCAGGTATCGAGTGTACTGAGCGCACGCTTGCTGTCCGCCGCTGCCCAGCGGCGCGGCTGGAGCACCAGCGTCGAAGTGCAGAATACTGAACACCCCGAGCGGCAACTGAGCGCCGCACAGATCGCCGAGGCTGACTGGGTGCTTGTGGTCAGCACCGGGCCGGTGGACCTGGCCCGCTTCGTCGGCAAGCGCCTGTACCAAAGCACACCGTCCCAGGCGCTGGCTGATCGCGAAGGCTTTCTCGACGAAGCGGCGGCCAACGCCGAGCTGCTGGCCGCAGTGACAGGCACCCCCGCCGCAGTGGGCAGTGCTGGCGCTCGCATCGTTGCCGTCACTGCATGCCCGACCGGCGTAGCCCATACCTTCATGGCCGCAGAGGCCTTGCAGCAAGCCGCACAACAGCTGGGCTACCAGCTTACCGTCGAGACCCAGGGCTCGGTCGGTGCGCGCAACCCCTTGTCCGCTGAGGCCATCGCTGCGGCGGACGTGGTGCTGCTGGCCGCCGACATTGAAGTACCCACTGCACGTTTCGCCGGTAAACGTATTTACCGTTGTGGTACCGGCATTGCCCTCAAGCAGGCCAGCGCTACCCTGGACAAAGCCCTGGCGCAAGCCACGGTGGAAAACGCTGCCGACGCCGCAGCGGCGACCACGCCGACCAAGGGCGAGAAAACCGGTGTGTACAAGCACTTGCTGACCGGCGTGTCGTTCATGCTGCCGATGGTGGTGGCCGGCGGCCTGCTGATTGCGTTGTCGTTCGTGTTCGGTATCGAGGCCTACAAAGAGGCGGGTACCTTGCCGGCGGCGTTGATGCAGATTGGCGGTGAAGCTGCCTTCAAGCTGATGGTTCCGCTACTGGCGGGCTATATCGCCTGGTCCATCGCCGACCGCCCCGGGCTGGCCCCGGGCATGATCGGCGGCCTGCTGGCCAGCACCTTGGGGGCCGGCTTCATCGGTGGCATCGTCGCCGGTTTCCTCGCCGGTTACAGCGCCAAGGCCATTGCCCGATGGGCGCGCTTGCCCAGCAGCCTGGAGGCGCTCAAGCCGATCCTTATCATTCCATTGCTGGCCAGTCTGTTCACCGGGCTGGTGATGATCTACGTGGTTGGCCAGCCGGTAGCGGCGATGCTCGAAGGCCTGACGCATTTTCTCGACAGCATGGGCACCACCAATGCCATCCTGCTGGGGCTGTTGCTGGGCGGCATGATGTGCGTCGACCTTGGCGGGCCGATCAACAAGGCCGCCTATGCGTTCTCGGTGGGGCTGCTGGCCTCGTCGAGCTATGCGCCAATGGCGGCGACCATGGCCGCCGGCATGGTGCCGCCGATTGGCTTGGGTATTGCCACCTTCCTGGCCCGGCGCAAGTTCGCCCAGAGCGAGCGGGAGGCGGGCAAGGCGGCGCTGGCGCTGGGGCTGTGCTTCATCTCCGAGGGGGCGATTCCGTTTGCCGCCAAGGACCCGTTACGGGTGATCCCGGCCAGTATCGCCGGTGGTGCGTTGACCGGGGCATTGTCGATGTATTTTGGCTGCAAGCTGATGGCGCCGCATGGCGGCTTGTTCGTGTTGTTGATCCCCAACGCGATCAACCATGCGTTGCTTTATCTGCTGGCGATTGTGGCGGGTAGCCTGGTGACAGCGGTGGTGTATGCGGTTATCAAGAAGAGCGAGCGTGTGGAGTTGGCCGTGGCGCCTGCTAAAAGTGTATGAGCAGACCTCGTTCTGTGGGTGCGGCCTTGTGTCGCGAAAGGGCCGCAAAGCGGCCCCGGCAATCTAAGTTGCGAAGCTGAAAATCTGGGGCTGCTTCGCAGCCCTTTCGCGACACAAGGCCGCTCCCACAGAGCCCGCGTTGGCCTTTCAACGGCGATGCTTCTGCCGCAACGGCACCAGTAGATCACCCAGCCCGTTGTGATCGATCTCATGCATCAACGCCAGCAACCCGCCCAGTTCCCCTGCCGGGAAGCCCTTGCGCGCAAACCACGCCAGGTAGTCACCGGGCAGGTCGGCAATGATCCTGCCCTGGTACTTGCCGAACGGCATGCTGCGGGTCACCAGTAGTTCGAGGGTTTCCGGCTTCATCTTCGCGCACCTGGCTGTGGAAAGGTGCCGACCATACTGCAATCTGCACGAAGCCCCAAGCGGCAATCATGCAGAACGCCGTTGACAGCTGATGCCATCATTTTCGTAACTTATTGAATGGTAAGGAATTTATATTTTTTGAAAGCGTGGCACGAACACTGCAATTCCCTAGTGGACTATCACCTGCCAAGGAGTTCGACCATGAGCAACCCCAACAAAGACGTGATCGATGTACTCAACGACCTGATCGAGTACAGCAAGGATGGCGAGAAGGGTTTCAAGGCCTCGGCCGATGATGTGAAGAACCCCGAACTGAAAGCGTTCTTCGTCCAGCGTGCGGGCGAGTGCGCCAACGCTGCCAGTGAGCTGCAGAGCGAAGTGCGCCGCCTGGGCGGCGATCCGGAAACTTCTACCAGCATCAGTGGCGACCTGCACCGCGGCTGGGTCAACCTCAAGTCGATGGTCACCGGCAAGGACGAGGAGGCAGTGCTGAACGAGGTAGAGCGTGGCGAGGACCACGCCCTCAAGGCCTACAAGGAAGCCCGCGAGAAGCTGGTGAAATTGGGCCGCACTGCCAGCGACATGACCTACAGCCTGGTGGAAAAGCAGCTGCAAGGCGTGCAGCGCAACCATGACCAGGTCAAGGCCCTGCGCAACGCCGCTCGCGCCCGCTCCTAATCGAGCGGGCCCTCTACCCGATTGCGGCCATTGGCCTTGGCGCGGTAGAGCGCTTCGTCCGCAGCACCCAGCAGCCTGCCAAGGTCCTGCTGGGTGCCGGACAGACCGATACCGATGCTCACGGTCACGGCGTGGGCATCATCCGCAAACGGCGCCAGCGCCTCGACGTTGGCGCGGATGCGTTCAGCCAGTAGCTGGGCCCCGGCCAGATCGGTTTCTGGCAACACTACCTGAAACTCCTCCCCACCATAGCGCGCAGCCAAATCCGCAGGGCGACGAATGCATGCCTCGATGGCCTTGGCCACCTCGCGCAAGGCATGGTCGCCACCGGCATGGCCATGGCGCTGGTTGAATGCCTTGAAGTGGTCCACGTCCACCATCAGTATCGCAAGCGGCTTACGGCTACGTTGGGCGCGGGCCCATTCCTGGCGCAGCACATGGTCCAGCCTGCGGCGGTTAGCCAGGCCAGTCAGGCTATCGGTGGAAGCGAGCATGGCCAGGTTTTCTTCGGCGTCGTGGCGGCGGCGTAGTTCGCGGCCCAGCAGCAATGTCAGCCAGAGAATGCCCACGCACAGACCGCCGGTGGCGACGCTGACCAGAATGGCGGTGCGGCGCCAGGACTCGAACACCTCGTCGGCCGAGTGCGCCACCAGCACGATCAGTGGCAACTGCGCGACCCGGGCGAAGGTGAACATGCGCAGCTTGCCGCTGCCGTGGGAGCGGGCGGTGAAGCTACCGCTCTGTTCACTGAGGATGCGTTTGAAATTGGGCCGTTCGGTGTAGTAGGTGCCAATCAGTGGGTCCTGTCCGCGGTAGGGCTGGCGGACGAGCAACTGCCCATCGGCATTGAACAGGTTGATGCTGCTGTCGTGGCCAATGTCCAGGCGCTGGAACAACTCATTGAAGTACGACAGGCGCAGCGCACCCGCTGCCAACCCGGCGAACTCGCCATTGGGGCCGGAGATACGCCGGCTGAAACTGATACACCAGTCCAGGTCGCCAAGCTTGGCCTTGAAAGGCGGGCCCACCAGCAAGCCGAGGTTGGCATTGTGCTGGTGGGCCTTGAACACCCCGGTGTCGCCGAAGTTGGCCTTGCGCGGCACGCTGCTGGTGGAGTCGCCAACGATATTGCCTTGCTTGTCCAGCCACAGCACGTCACCGCGCTTGCGGTCGACGAAGGCTTCATTGAACAGCAGGCGCTGGCGTATCGGGCCGGGGACTTCCGGCAGTTCCTTGCGGCCGACGGCCCAGATCAGGCCTTGCAGGGATTGGTCGTAGAGTTCGACGTTGCGCAGGATGTCGCTTTCGATCAGCTGCACGAGGTTGTTCGACGAGCGCACCGCCGACTGCTCGACACTTTCGCGCTCGCGGGCAAGCAGGTAGCTGACGATAGCCACGATGGCGAGCACGGCAAGGCAACTGCCCAGGTTGAGGATCAGCTCGGGGTGCGACCTGTAGACTGCGAAACGCGGGGATTGGGTGGGCATGCTCGCTACTGCGTGGGCAGGGCCATTCGCGGCGGCGATATTCTAGGGAAGCGGGCATTGTCGGACAAGATTTGTCCGACGGAAGCACGGTGTACCGTACTTTTCCATTTGCCGTCGCCTGTAGGAGCGGGTTTACCCGCGAATGGGCCGGGCCTGCTGGCCAATCTCCAGCAGGCGTTTACCGTTGCCGCCACCACGGTATTCGCGGGTAAACCCGCTCCTACACACTGATCTGCGGTGGACACACACCGGGGATTGGACACAGGCCGTTGTAGGAGCGGGTTTACCCGCGAACATCGGCGCAGCCGGTGCCCAACACCGCGGTGCCTTCTTCGCGGTTGAACCCGCTCCCACAGGGTTATTTGCGATGCTTGCAGCGCAAGATCAGAACACGTTCAGTGGGTAATCGACGATTACCCGCAGTTCATCGTTGTCGCTGTTGCTGTCGATCGACGCATAACCCTGGCTGCCGCGGTGGGTGGCATAACGCACCAGCACCGACAGGTCCTTGAGGTCACCTTCCTGGAATACGTATTTCACGTCCAGGTCGCGCTCCCAGTGCATGGCGTTCTTGCCATCTTCACGGTAGTAGTCGTAGTGAGTGGTGTCCTGAGTGGCCTTGGTCAGGTCAGCCTCGCCGCGCGAGTAGGACAGCGAGGTGGACAAACCAGGCACGCCGACACCGGCGAAGTCATAGCCGTACTGCAGTTTCCACGAACGCTCGTTCGGCGCGTTGAAGTCCGAGTACATGCGCGAGTTGTCCAGGTACACGCTGTCGCCCAGGTTGATGTAGTCGAATGGCGTGTTGCCGTTCACTCGCTGGTAGGCAGCGGTGACGCTGTGGAAGCCTGCATTGACGGTGAAGTGCACGCTGTAGGTGTTGTTGTCGATCTTGCCTAGCAGGGCCTGGCCGGTGTCCTGGGTGTGATAGAAGTGCACGCCCGGGTTCAGGCTGACCAGGTCATTGACCACATAGGTGTAGTCGAAGTCCGCGTAGTACTGGTTCCAGATGTCCTTCAGCTCGGCGGCGTACAGGTTGGCGGTGATGTGCTCGGTACCGCTCCACGACGCGCCGGCCCAGTTCAGGTGCTTGCTCTTGTCGTGCTCGTCCAGTGACCCGTAGTAGGTGTCGATGCGGCGATGGCCGCTCTGGTTGTACGGGTGGGTGAAGCTGACCTGGCCACCTTCGAGCAACAGGCCGTCGATGCTGGTGTTGGTCAGGCTTACACCGCGGAAGGTTTGCGGCAACATGCGCGTTTCGCCGCCGGCGATCACTGGGTTGGTGAGGAACAGGTCACCGGCTTTCAGCTCGGTGTCGAAGGCTTTCAGCTTGACCGCAGCACCGGCAGTGGAGAACGAATGCGGGGCAGCGCCCAGCTCGCCGTCGTCCTTGATGTGTTCGGGCAGGATGCTGGTGCCGGCATGGCCGCCACCGCCGTCGAGCTTCAGGCCCAGCATGGCATGAGCATCCAGGCCGAAGCCGACCACACCCGGGGTGTAGCCCGACTCGAAACGCGCTACCGCGCCCTGGCCCCACTCGCGGGTGTCGCGCACGCCGGCGTTGTGGTTGTCGCGGTTGAAGTAGGCATTACGAAAATGCAGGTTGAAGGACGAACCTTCGATGAAGCCATCAGCCTTGTCTTCATCTGCCTGGGCGGCGAAAGGGATCGTTGCAGTCAACGCAATGAAAAGCGGGGTAAAACGAAACGCGGAAGGCACCGGTACTAGCTCCTTGGATCTGACGGTGGGGCAGTTTTTATATTTGAATGTGCGTCTTTTTTATAGGTACACGTTACAGCCGGGCTGAGCGTTAAAGCACATAAAAAAAGCCGCTGATCGGCAGCGGCTTTAAAAGGCTAACATATCGGCACCGGGGGTGCCCATGGCGTAGCCAAGGGAAAACGGGAGTAGCGACAGCGCGTGATCAGCTGTCGGCACTGGTATCGACGCTGACTTTGGAAGCTGTCTGTTTCGCGTCTTTTACGGTATCGGCCTTGTTTGCGGCTACAGCGTCACGGGCTTCTTGATGGACAGCCGCGATCTCTGCATTACGGGCAACGAATGCCGGGGATTCTTCGGCCATGGCCAGGGGCGACAACAACAGGGAAGACAGGACGAAGACGCTGGCAATACCCATACTGTTGGACATTTGAAACTACCTTCTTGCGGTGCAAGTGCTAATGAGGACAGGGGTAAAGTTAGTCCTTTCAGTGCACTCGAAACAGAGCAAAGTGCGATAAGCACTGTTGCGCAAAAGGTAACGATCCTAGGGGGAAACAACGGGGCTTTCGGCGAAAGCCCCGTGCTAGGGCGCCTGCACAGGGCGCCGCCTTGGCCGGCTAGAAGCCGATAAAGGCGTAATAAACCGGGGTTTCATGGGTTGTGCGCAAACCCAGTGCCTGCAAGCTTGCCGTCAGCGCTTCATCCTGCACATGCAAGGTCCACTGCGCCCCTTCATTCCCCTGTACCTGCGCCAGCGCCGCAGCAAACGCCCCCATGTCCGGCAAGTAAGCGGTAAACCCGTTACCCTTGAGCGCACTGGTAGTCATGCCCAATGCCTGGCACACCGCCACCTTGGCCGCAATGTCATCACGGTCGGCCTGGCGCGAAGCCTGTACAAGCGCCTGCAGTTCCACATCGACCAGTTGCGTGCCGTGAATCAGCTCCGGCCCCTGTTGCCAGGCCTCCGGCGGGCAGTCCTTGCTGTCTGGCCGCAGGGGAATATGCGGGTTGATTTCTACCGGATAGATGCGACAGACCAGTGGGCGCTGCTCATAGATGGTGCAGAGGTCGTTGGCGCCGAGGTTACGGCAACGTCCGGGGTTGAATGCAGCAAAGGTCACCGAGACGCGTGCCTCGCCCTCGCCGCAATGCACCGGGTGGGAGCGTCGCAGCACATGGTCACGCTGATCCAGCGGCATGCCGGGGCCGTCCACGACGAAGGCCTCGATCAGTACCACCACCTGGCCGGCATCGTCCGCCCAGCGACGCGCTTCGGCCAGCGTCAGGGGCACATGGTGGCCGGTGCAGCATTTGCCGCAGCCGGTACAGCCGAAACGTAAGCGGTCGGTCACTTGGCTTCCGGGCTCCATTCACTGACGAACGCACGCTGGTGCTGGCGATCGTACAGGCACAGCTCGGTGCCGGTGCGCTGCTGCATGTGTTTCTGTGGGTAGACGCCTTCGATCAGCAGGGCACTCATGCCTGCCTGGTCATCGAACTCGGCGGGCTTGCCGCGGGCATGGGCGTCCTTGAACTGGCTGGCGGTCAGGCAAGCCTTGAGCATCTGCTGGCGCTGCTCGTTCCAGGCCTGGCTACTGGAGGCCTGGGCAATACCGCTGAAGAGGGCGCAGCTGATCAAGATAGAGCTGAGAAGCTTCATACGCGATTCCGGCAATTTACTTGCGAGGGGCGCGAATTATGCCCGAGTCACCCCCGGCGGCAAGCCGGGGAGTTTGTCGCTGAATATATCAGTGCTCGGCGAACACCACGGTACGCGCAGCCACCACCAGACAATCGGTCAGCTCTGGCGAGGAGAACTTGGTAAGGATGGCATTGGCCCCGGCCTGGGTCGCCTTTTCACTGCTCATGGCACTGTCCAGCGAGGTGTGCAGCAGCACGTACAGGTGCTGGAAGTCGGGGGTTTCACGCAGCGTGCGGGTGAAGGCGTAGCCGTCCATTTCGCTCATTTCGATGTCGGAGACGATGATGTTGATCTCCTGCGCGGTGCCTTGCAGCTCCAGTAGCACGTTGATGGCGTCTTTGGCGCTGCGCGCGGTGTGGCATTCGATACCGAGGTTGCGCAGGGTGTGCACCGACTGCTGCAGGGCCACCTGGCTGTCGTCCACCACCAGGATGTTGGCGGCGGCCAGCAGGCTGGCGTCTTCTTCGTTCAAGGTGCCGTGCGCTGGCTCGGCGACGGGCGGGGCGATGGCGTGTATGACTTTTTCGATGTCCAGCACCTGCACCAGGGTGTTGTCCACGCGCGTCACACCGGTAATGAACGAGCGGGTGCCCGAGGCGTAGGGCGGCGGTTTGATGTCGGTGCTCAGGCAATGCACGATGCGGCTGACCGCCTGTACATGCAGGCCTTGGCGCGAGCGGCTGATCTCGGTAACGATCAGGCAGCCACCCTGCGGGTCGACCAGTGGCTGTTCGCCAATGGCGCGGGACAGGTCAATGACCGACAGCGAGTGGCCGCGCAGGGTTGCCACACCTTTTACGTGAGGGTGCGACTCAGGCAGCTTGGTCAGCGGCGGGCAGGGGATGATCTCGCTGACCTTGAGCAGGTTGATTGCCATCAGCTTGCCGCTGCGCAGGGTGAACAGCAGCAGGGATAGCGAATCCGCGCGGGCATTTTGCGTGGCCATGGTGACCTTCGGTGAGGAGCAGGGGATAACCGGTTATCGGCCTGTTTGGGTTGGGCTTTAGGCATTTTGCACAGAACCCAGGAGGGCTAGGGACCCTTGTGGAAGCGGGCATGCCCGCGAAGCGTGCGACGCGTACATGGCACCGGCTTCGCCGGTGTTCGCGGGCATGCCCGCTCCCACGGGGAATGTGTGTAAATGCCCGGTTCAGCGGCTTGAACAGGTAACCGAGGATGGATTCTGGCCAGAGTGTCCGGCGAGTTGCCCACTACTCCGGAGCGCCTGGGACCCTTGTGGGAGCGGGCATGCCCGCGAAGCGTGCGACGCGGTACATGGCACCGGCTTCGCCGGTGTTCGCGGGCATGCCCGCTCCCACGGGGAATGTGTGTAAATGCCCGGTTCAGCGGCTTGAACAGGTAACCGAGGATGGATTCTGGCCAGAGTGTCCGGCGAGTTGCCCACTACTCCGGAGCGCCTGGGACCCTTGTGGGAGCGGGCATGCCCGCGAAGCGTGCGACGCGGTACATGGCACCGGCTTCGCCGGTGTTCGCGGGCATGCCCGCTCCCACGGGGAATGTGTGTAAATGGCCCGGTTCAGCGGCTTGAACAGATAATCGAGGATGGATTCTGGCCAGGGTGTCCGGCGAGATGCCCACTACTCCGGAGCGCCTGGGATCCTTGTGGGGCATGCCCGCGAAGCGTGCGACGCGGTACATGGCACAGGCTTCGCCGGTGTTCGCGGGCATGCCCGCTCCCACAGGGGATGTGCGTAAATGCCCGGTTCAGCGGCTTGAAAGGATAACCGAGGATGGATTCTGGCCAGAGTGTCCGGCGAGTTGCCCACTACTCCGGAGCGCCTGGGACCCTTGTGGGAGCGGGCATGCCCGCGAAGCGTGCGACGCGGTACATGGCACCGGCTTCGCCGGTGTTCGCGGGCATGCCCGCTCCCACGGGGAATGTGTGTAAATGCCCGGTTCAGCGGCTTGAACAGGTAACCGAGGATGGATTCTGGCCAGAGTGTCCGGCGAGTTGCCCACTACTCCGGAGCGCCTGGGACCCTTGTGGGAGCGGGCATGCCCGCGAAGCGTGCGACGCGGTACATGGCACCGGCTTCGCCGGTGTTCGCGGGCATGCCCGCTCCCACGGGGAATGTGCGTAAATGCCCGGTTCAGCGGCTTGAACAGATAATCGAGGATGGATTCTGGCCAGGGTGTCCGGCGAGATGCCCACTACTCCGGAGCGCCTGGGACCCTTGTGGGGCATGCCCGCGAAGCGTGCGACGCGGTACATGGCACCGGCTTCGCCGGTGTTCGCGGGCATGCCCGCTCCCACAGGGGGAGGTGTGTAAACGCCTGGATCAGCGTTCACGCAGGGCCTCCTTGGCTCGGTTCAGCGGCTTGATCAGGTAATCGAGGATGGTTTTCTCGCCCGTTCGGATATCCACCGTGGCAATCATCCCTGGCACGATCGCAAAACGCTTGCCGGCCTTGTTTTGCAAGCTGTCCTGTTCGGTGCGGATGAACACGCGGTAGTAGTAGATTTCCGGTTTGACCTCGTCCTGCAGGGTATCCGGCGAGATGCCCACCACCTTGCCGTCCAGCCCGCCGTAGATTGAGTAGTCATAGGCACTGATCTTGACCTTGGCCGCCTGGTCGGGGTGAATGAAGGCGATGTCCCGTGGCGCGATGCGGGTTTCGATCAGCAGGCGTTCGTCCATCGGCACGATCTTCATCACCTGGCCACCAGGCTGCACCACGCCACCCAGGGTGTTGACCTCGATGTCCTTCACGATGCCGCGCACCGGCGAGCGCAGGGTCAGGCGGGTGAGCGAGTCGCTGCGCCCGCGGATCACTTCCGACAGGGCGTCCGCTTCGGCGCTGGCCTTGGCCAGTTCTTCCCGGGCGCGCACCAGATAGTCCGAGCGTGCCTCGTTGGCCTTGAGTTCCAGCTCGGAACGCTGGCGGTTCAGGCGGATCACTTCAACCCGGCTGGAGGCCCCCATCTTTGCCAGGTTCTCGGTGATCTTCAGCTCGCTGCGCACCAGCTGCAACGAGTCCTGAATGCCCGCCAGGGTCTGTTCCAGGCCGCGGCGGCGGGTCTGGTACAACGCGGTTTCGGCATCGATCAGGTCAGGAGAGTCGCGCAGGCTCTCCGGGAAGGTCAGTGGTTTGCCGGTCACCTCTGCCTGCAGGCGGGCCTGGCTGGCCCTGGCAGCGCGGTACTTGGCTTCGCTTTCACCCACACTGGAAGCCGTCTTGGTCGGGTCGAGCTGGGCCAGCACCTGGCCGCGCTCGACCAGGTCGCCTTCGGCCACGCTCATCTGCGCGACGATACCGCCCTCGAACGACTGAATGACCTGCTCTCGCGAACTTGGAATGACCTTGCCTGTGCCGGTGGATACCTCGGTCACCTCGAACCAGGCCGCCCAGGCCAGGAACGCAGCCAGCATCAGCGCGCAGAGGGTGATGATGCGGCCGGCGCGGAATACCGCCTGGTCGTCCTGCCCGTCCAGGTAGGAAGCCGGGAGTTCATGGTTGCTCATGCCTGGGCTCCCTGCAGTTTGGCCAGCGCGGCATCGCGCGCGTCATCGATGACGATGCGCCCGGCGTCCAGCACCAGGATGCGGTCGACCCGCTGCAGAACACTCAGGCGATGGGTTGCGATCACCAGTGTACGGCCCTGACAGAAGCGCTCCAGGTTATCCAGCAGCTTGCGCTCGGTCATGTCGTCCAGCGACGCGGTCGGCTCGTCCAGCAGCAGCACCTGCGGCTGGCGTACCAGCAGGCGCGACAGCACCAGGGCTTGGCGCTGGCCGCCAGACAAGCCCAGGCCTCCTTCGAGGATCAAGTGGTCCATGCCCTTGGGCAGGCGGCGGACGAAGTCCAGTGCGCCAGTGGCGGCCAGCGCGGCCACCAGTTCCTGGTCGCTGGCCTGGCCGGCGCCGAGGGTGAGGTTTTCCCGCAGGGTGCCGTGGAACAGCCTCGCGTACTGCGGCAGCAGGCCGACGTCACGGCGCAGGTCAGCAGGGTCGAGGTGGGCCATGGCGATGCCGTCCAGGCTGATCTCGCCCTGCACCAGGTCCATGGCCCCACCCAGCGCCTGCAGCAAGGTTGATTTGCCGGCGCCGTTGCGGCCCAGCACAGCAATGCGCTCGCCCGGCTGGATATCCAGCCGGCCAATGTTCAGTACTGGCGGGTAGTCTTCGCTGTAGCGGAAGTTGGCCTGGCGCAGGCGGTACTCGCCGTGAATGGCCGGCAGGTGCACGCGGGCTTCGCCTTCGGGGTGGTCGACCGGCGACTGCATCAGCTTGTCCAGGCCTTGCAGCGCGACCTTGGCCTGCTGCCAGCGGGTCAGCACATGGGTCAGCTGGGCGAGCGGTGCCATCATCCGCGATGAAAGCATGGATGCCGCCACCAGGCTACCCGTGGTGAGGTCGCCGGCGATGACCATGGGGGCGCCGATCACGATGACCACGGCAAACACGGCACCCTGCACGTTCTGCGTCCAGGTCACCAGGCCGTTGGTGAGGGTGCGCAGGCGCAGGTTGGTGTGCGCGCAGGCCGCGTTGTACTGGTTCCACTGCCGTTCGAAGCGTGCCTCTGCCTGCAGTGCCTTGATCTCGTCCAGGCCCTGGATACTTTCCACCAGCATGGCGTTGCGCAGCGCCGACTCACGCATCGAGGCATTGGCCAACCGTGCCAGGCGCCGTTGTGCAAGCAACCCGGGCAACACCATGGCCAGCAGCGCGACCAGCGGGATGAACACCAGTACGCCGCCGATCAGCCAGAACACGAACAGGAACAGCAGGAAGAACGGCAGGTCGGCCAGCACCGTGGCGGTGCTGGACGTGATCAGGTCGCGGATCGACTCCAGCTCGCGCAACTGCGAGATGAACGAGCCGGTGGACTTCGGCCGCACCGAGTTGCGCAGGCGCAGGGCATGGCCGTAGACCAGGTCGCTCACCCGCAGGTCGGCGCGCTTGCCGAGCAGGTCGGTCACCTTTAGCCGCAGCAGGCGCATGCTGAAGTCGAACACCAGTGCCAACACCACACCGCCAAACAGGACGTAGAGGGTGGGCAGGGATTCGGCCGGTATGACTCGGTCGTACACCTGCATCGAGAACAGCACGCCGGCCAGCGCCAGCACGTTGGCCACCAGTGACGCGACCATCACCTGCCCATAGGGACGCAGGTCGCGCAGTACGATGCGGGCGAACCAGTGGCGGTCGTAAGGCGCGGTGTAGTCGTCGGTGCGCACATCGCGCAGTGGCCGGGCCGGGCGCAGCAGGGCAACGCGGTTGATACGGCCCTTCAGGGTGTCGCGGGGCAGGCGCGAAGTCAGGCCCTGGTCACCGGCGAACACCACCGCCAGGTCGTCTTCTTCGGTCACCGACTCGACCACCGCCAGCTGCCCGTCGTCCAGCTCCAGCACCAGCGGCGTGCGCCATTGCCGCAGGCCCTTGGCATCGAAGTGCACGAAGCGCAATGCCAGCCCCGCCTGACGTGCCATGTGGCGGAGGATTTCATTTAACGGGCGGGCATCCTCCGCAGCCGCCAGGCGAATACGCTGGGGTGATACGTCCAGGCGGTAATGGTGTGCCACCTGCAACATCACCTCAAGCCAGGGGCCAAGGTCTGGCCGGTGCGCGGCGGCCTGCTCCGGCGCGGGCGCCTGGTTGGGCAGGGTCACATCGATCGAATCACTCATGGCTGGATCTCCACACCTTGCAGGTTGCGCCCCTCAAGGCCAAAGGCCGTGCGCAGGGCGCCGGTGTTGTACAGGCAGTCGACATCCAGGCGCAGCAGATCGGAGCGGGTGCCGGCAAGTTCGAAGCGTGACTGGTAGATCTCCTGCTCGGCGTTGAGCAGGTCGAGCAGTGGCCGTGTGCCCAGGTCCAGGTACTGACGCCCGTAGAGCATGCGTGCCTCCTGAATGCTGACCTGGCGGGCTTCCAGCGAAGTCAGCCGGCGGCCCAGCCCGGAGGTTTGCGCCTTGGCCTCCGCCAGGCCCCGACGCGCCTGCAGCCGTGCGGCGTCTTCGGCGGAGTCGGCGGCGGTCAGCGCGTGGCCGGCAGCGCGGGTGCGGGCGCTGATGGAGCCCCCTTGGTAGATGGGGACTTCGACGTTCAGGTAGATGCCCGCCTGGGTGCGGTCCAGCCGTGCGTTATCGCGGTTGTAGTCGTCGTCCAGGTAATGATTGACCTGCGGTTGCAACGACAGGGTAGGGTAGGCCTCCGCCTTGGCCTGGGCCAGCTCGGCCTGGCCCTGTGCGCGCTGGGCCAGGGCCATCAGCACGGCGGGCAGGCGGTCATCACCCTGAGCAGGGCGCTTGCAGGCCTGGTCCAGCTCGGCGGGTGAGCCCTCGGCCAGTGCCGGAGGGGTAACGCGACCCATCAGCGCCGCCAGGGTCGAGCGCCAGCGCTCGTACTGCGACTGGTACTCCTCCAGGGTGGCACGGGCGCTTTCCACGCGGGACTCGGCCTGTACCACGTCGGAACGGGTGCTGGCGCCCATGTCACTGCGCTGGCGGGCCATGCCGGCAATGTCGCCCACGCCGCGAATCTGGTCGCGGGCAATCGTCATCAGCTGCTCGTAGCGGCGGGTTTCGATCCAGGCATAGGCTGTGTCGCGGGCCAGATCGTCGACCACCAGCAGGATATTGGCCTGTGCCCGGGCGGCGGCAGCCTGGGCCGCGTTGACGGCGCTGTCGACCTTGCCGAAGTCATAGAGCATTTGTTTGAGCGACAGGTTCAGGGCCTGGCTATTGCGGTCGCCGCCATAGCCGGTGTCATAACCGGTGCGGATACCGCCGGAAATCTGTGGGTAATACCCCGCTCGGGCGACGTTGATGCCTTCGCCCTGCTTGTAAAGGTTGCCGATGGCCTCTGTGATGCTCGGGTGCCATTGCGCTGCCTGCAGCACTGCGTCGGTAAGGCTCAGCCGTTCGCCACTGGCGACCGGGGCCATGCCGATGGGGGGGCGGGCGGGCACCGCTTCGGGCGCATCGCGTAGCAGCGACGGCCCGATCTGGCGCAGGTGGGGGTCTATATCATCGGCTGCCTGGGCAACCGGGTGGAAGTTCAGGGCCAGGAGCCCGAAGGCTCCCAGCAACAGCGGTGACAGCGGACTGCTTCGCTTCACATAGTTCCCTTACTGCTGGTCGTCCATGCCGCCGGGCATTCACCCGGCGGGTTTGCAGCGGCCTCAAACCACATGGATACCGTTTTGTACCCACAGGTGATGGCTTGGATCCTCCTGGGCCGTGTACTGGTTATAGTCGATGCCGTCGGCAGTTTGGTTCCCGACCAGCGTCCAGTTGTCCGTCATGTGAACCGAGTCTTTGTCGTCCCCCTTGATGATCAGTGTGTCGGTAGCGGTTTCGGTGATGGCCACCACATCCGCCAGGTTGAGGGTGAGCGCCACCGAACTGGTGTCGTTGAGGTCGAGGATTTCGATGTCGTGTACGCGCCCGGCCAGGTTGCCCAGGTCGATGCTGGCATCACCGCCGCCCCACAGCAGGGTGTCGGTTCCCGAGCCACCGTCGACGCTGGCGAAGTTCTGGTCGACCACCACCAGCGTGTCGTCACCCGCACCACCCTGCAGGGTGATGTGGCCACCCTGGCTGCCATCGAGGTGGTCGTTGCCGTCGTTGCCGGCGATCACATCGGTGGCCGCTGCCAGGCTGGCGAGTGCCTCTGATTCGTCGCCGGTATCGGCCAGCAGCGATGTGGTCGCGGTGAGGCCGGCAGCATCGTCCACGTTGATGGTCAGGGTTGCGGTGTCGGTGGTGCCGTTCGGGTGGCTTAGCTCGTAGGTGAAGGTGTCTTGCTGGCCGACCACCGCCGAGGTGAGCCCCGCGTTGAGGGTGTAGGTGTAGCTGCCGTCGGCATGCACCAGCAACGTGCCGTAGGTGCCGGCCACGCTCACCCCGTTGTAGCCTGGGATGGTGTAGGTGTTGGCCGCTGTCAGCACGCTCAGCACGGTCAAGGCCGAACCGATGTTGTCGTCAGTCAGCAGGTTGCCGGTGGCGGCTGTCGCGCCACTGACCACGAACTCGGTCAGGTACGTTGTGGTGGTGTTCAGGCTGGTGGTAATGGAACTGAGCAAGCCAATGCCGCCGGCGGTGACACGCACGTGGTAGGTACCGGCGCCCTGGTTCTCGAAGGTATACCCGGCGCCCCCCCCCAGCACGCTGACCAGCGAACCACCCGGTACCGACTGCACCAGAACGTACTGGCCGGTGGCTGGGTTGAGCTTGAGCAGCTCGATGGTGGTGCCGTTGAGCAGGCTCAACAGGTTGGCGGAGTTGACCACCACCTGCAGGTCGGCCGTGGTGTCGGCGGCAACCGTGGTGGTGTAGGTGGCCTGACGGGTACCAATCAGTGGCAGGTTCAGCGAGCCCAGCGTACTGCTGCTGGTGTCCACGCGGTTGTCCAGGGTGACTTGGCTGCTACCAACGTCGTTGACTGCGTCGACCACCGTGGCCGGTGCACCGTAGTTGCTGTCGCTCCAGATTTCCGTGGCTTGCGGGCTGTCGATGCGCACGTACAGGTTGGCGGTATCGGACAGGCCGTTCGGGTGCACCAACTGGTAGCTGAACACATCCACCTTGCCCACACTGTTCGGGCTGCCGTTGGGCGTGTAGGTATAGCTGCCGTCCGCACTGATCACCAGGGTGCCGTACTGGCCCTGAACCGTCGTGGCGGTCCCGGCCGAGACGTAGCTGCCGTCTTTCAGCACTTGCAACACGGCGGCGCTGTCCGGGCCACGGGCATCCACCGCGCCATCGGTGCCCACGTCGGTAATGACGTTGCCGGAGGTGGCAATGCCGGTGCCGGTGAATTGGGTCAGGCTGGTGGAGACGATGTCCAGCGTGGTGCTCACTTCGGTGATCAGGCCGATGCCGCCACTGCCCACGGTCAGTCGGTAATCACCGGCTTGCAGCACGCCGATGTCCACCTGCAAGCCGATTGGCAGCACGATCAGGTCGAGCAGGCCCTGGGTGTTGCCGGTGGCGATGGTCACCCAGGCGCCGCTGGCGTCTTTCACCTGCAGGGTGAAGCTGGTGTTGTTGAGCAGTGCCAGCACGCTGTTGGTGGTCAGTGTGAGAGTAGGGTCGGCCGTGGTGCCTGCTGCCACCGTCCAGGTGTAGGTCTTGGAGAAGCCCGACAGCAGCGTGGTGAAGCTGTCGGTGTAGGTCTTCGTGGCGCTGACTGCTGCCAGGTTGACCGTGGCCGTGGCCAGGTTGTCGCTGGCGATGACCGGCGCGTTGGCATCCACATCCGGTGCAGTGATGTTGGCGTTGCCCGACACGTTGCCGCGCGGGTCGCTGAGGGTCACCGAAAGGATCTGGCCGTTGTCCTGAGGCGGGCTCAGGGTCACGGTGAAGGTGCCGTCCGCCTGCACCGTCGCGGTCTGCAGCACGGTCCCGCCGGCGCTGCGTACGGTTACGGTGGCACCCACTTCGCCCGTACCGGTGAGGGTACTGCCGTCGGCACTGAACAGCAGGTTGCCGGCAGCCGCAGGCGGGGTCAGGTCCGGTGCGGTCAGCGCAGTGCCTGTGGACACGTTACCGGCGCTGTCGGTGAGGGTGACGCTGAGCGCCTGGTTGTCGATCTGCGCCGCAGTCAGGCTGACCACGAACAGGCCGTTGCTACCCACCGTTGCGGTGCCCAGTACGGTACCGGCGCTGTTGCGCACGGTGACCGTGCTGCCGATCTGGCCAGAACCACTGACCGAGGTGCCGTTGGCGTTGATGGTGGCCAGCGGGGCGGCTGGCGGGGTGGTGTCCGGCGCAGTCAGGCTGGTGCTGGCGGACAGGTTGCCGGCAGCATCGGCCTGGCGTACCACCAGCAGTTGCCCGTCGTTCTGTGGCGAGGTCAGGGTAATGCTGAAGGTGCCGTTGGCCTGCACCACTCCGGTACCGACCTGGCCGTTCGGGCCCTGGACGGTAACGGTAGCGCCCGCTTCACCGCTACCGGTAAGCACGGTGCCCGCGCCATCGATGGCGACGTTGGTGGGGGCTGCAGGTGGCTGCAGGTCTGCGGCAGTGTAGCTCGTGCTGCCGGACACATTGCCTGCAGCGTCAGCCTGGCTCACGCCCAGGACCTGGCCGTTGAGCTGCGCGGCGTTCAGGTTGACGGTGAACACGCCACCGCCATTCACCACCGCCGTGCCGAGCACATTGTCGCTGGCATCACGCACTGTCACCGTCGCACCGGCTTCACCCGTGCCGCTCAGCACCAGGCCATTGACAGAGAGGCTGGTCACCACCGGGTTGGCCGGTGGCGTGATGTCAGCCGCTTGCAGGAAGGTCGGCTGTGATTCGCCGCCGACCAGTGCCACCGCTGTCACCGAAATGTGCTCGCCGTTGAGCTGGGCTGCGTCCAGTGTCAGAGTGAAGGTGCCGCTCAGGTTTGCGCTGCCTGTACCGATCAGGTTGCCTGCGGCATCGTACACGCGAATGTCCACACCGCTTGGTGCACTGCCTGTCAGGGTCAGGCCGTCGCTGCCCAAGGTCACGTCGGTTGGCGGCACGGGTGGTGCGATCAACGGTGTGAGGTAGGTCGCGACCGCAGACGTATTGATGCCGTCGGACTGTGTCACTTCCAGGGTGGCGAGCGAGCCCACCGCTGGCACCAGTGTTATCTGGAAGTTGCCAGCGCCATCCACCACGCCGGTACCGATCACGTCTCCGTCGAAGCTGACGGTGACCGTGGCATTGGCTTCGCCCTTGCCGGTCAGCACGTTGAAGGTGTTGTTGATCGCCAGGTTGGTCACCAGGTCGGGTGGCGAGGTGTCGTTGGTCTGGTAAGGGACAGCCACCGAAGCGTTACCGGCATCATCGGTGGACACCACCGTCAGCAACTGGCCGTTGTTCTGTGCCGGGCTGATCGGCACAGTGAACTGGCCGTTCGCATCCACTTCCACTGTGCCCACGATGCTGTTGTCCGGGCCGCGTACCGTGATGGTGCTGCCGGCTTCGGCCGTACCCGTCATCGACGTACCGGCTGCGTTGAGCAGCAGGTCGGTCGGCTGCACCGGTGGCGTCAGGTCTGGCGCAGTCACCGCCAGCGGTACCGACGGGTTGCCAGTGGCGTCCTGGGCGATGATGGTGAGCGTTTCGCCGTTGATTTGCGGGAGGTTCAGGTCAAGGACGAAGGTGCCGTCCGGTTCCACCGTTACCTGGCCCAGCAGGTCGCCGTTGTTGTTGACCACAGTGACGCGGGTGCCGGCTTCGGCAGTACCGGTCACCTGGGTACCGCTGTCGTTGATGCTGGCGATCACGGTGGCCGGTGGTGTGGTGTCCACGGCCGTGACCGAACTGATTGGCGAGATGTTGCCGGTTGCATCGGTCAGGGTGACCTGCAGCACCTGGCCATCGAGCTGTGCTGCATCCAGCCCTACGATGAAGGTCCCGTCGGCGCCCACTGTGCCGGTACCGACCTGCGTGGTGCCGACGTACACGCGCACGGTGGCGCCCACTTCGCCGATACCGCTCAGCTCGTCACCTGCCGCATTGAGCCGCAGCTCTGTTGCAGCAGCTGGCGGCGTGAGGTCCGGCGCCTGGACGTTGACCGGCAGGCTGACGTTGCCGGGTGGGTCGGCCTGCAGCACCGACAGTGTCTGGCTGTTGATTTGTGCAGGTGACAGCTCGACGCTGAAGCTGCCATCAGCAAGCACGATACCCGTGCCCAGTACGGTACCGGCTGCATTACTGACGATTACTGTGGCGCCGGCCTCGCCCAGGCCGCTGACCACACTGCCGTCGGCGTTGATCACCACCAGGGTGAGCGGGTCGGGTGGAGTGAAGTCCGGGGTTTGCAGAGTTGCCACTGCCGACACGTTGCCGGCCGCATCGGCCTGGGTGAAGCTGAGTAGCTCGGCGTTGCCCAACGCCGGGTTCAGCGTGATGGTGAAGTGGCCACTGGCATCGACCGTGGCGCTGCCGATTTCCTCGCCTGCCGGGTTGGTCACGGTCACCAGCGCGCCCACTTCGCCGCGGCCGGTGAGGGTGACACCATCACCGGAAACGGCCAGTTCGCCGGGTGCCGATGGCGGTGTGGTATCGGGTGCGGTGATGGCGCTGGCGGCAGACTGGTTGCCAGCCGCATCGGCCAGTACCACTTGCACCTGTTGGCCGTTGGCCTGCGGCGATGCGAGGTTGACCTGGAAGGTACCGTCGGCGCGCACCGTTGCACTGCCCAGCACCGAACCATCGGCGGCGAGCACACGCACGGCGGCACCCGCTTCGCCGGTACCGTTCAGCAAGCTGCCACCCCCGGCGAAGGCCAGGTTGCCGGCAGCATCCGGCGCGACGCGGTCAGGGGCTGTCAGGCTGACGCTGTTGGACTCGTTGCCGGCCACATCGGACTGGCTGGCGCTGAGCTGTTCGCCGTTGATTTGAGCGACGCTCAGGTCGACGTTGAAGTCGCCATTGGCATCGACCACGGCAGTGCCCAGTTCGATACCGCCTTCGCCAAGCACGGTAACGGTGGCACCTGCTTCACCGCGGCCACTGAGTACCAGGCCGTCGTTGGACAACACCAGGTTGGTCAGTGGTTGCGGTGCCGTGGTGTCCGGTGCCTGTAGGGTAGCGGGCAGCGATACGGTGCCATCGGGGCCTGTTGCGCTGACCTGCAACACTTCGCCATTGGCCTGTGCACTGCCGAGATTGACAGTGAACGTGCCGTCGTTGGTGACCGGGCTGCTGCCCAGCAATACGCCGTTGGGGCCGTACACCTTGATTGTGCTGCCCGCCTCGGCGGTGCCGCTCACCGACAGGCCGTCGGCGGCCAGTATCAGGTTGTCCGGCGTGGCCGGTGCCAGCGCGCCCGGCGCCGTCACGTTTTGCGCAGGGGAGACATTCTGTGCGGCATCGGCCTGGACCACGCTCAGGCTTTCACCCGTGATCGCTGCCGGTGACAGGGACACGCTGAAGTGACCGTCGGCGGCCACTGTAGCGTTGCCCAGCACGGTACCGTCCGGTGCTCGTACGGTCACGGTTGCGCCTGCTTCGCCATCGCCTGTCAGGGTGGCGCCATTGGCGGAGACAGCCAGGTTGGCCACGGCGGCCGGCGGCGTGGTGTCGGCTGCGGTGTAAGGTGCGGCCGGCGACACGTTGCCGGCTGCGTCGGTGGCGGTCACCTGCAGCGCCTGGCCATTGGTCTGGGCACTGTTCAGGGTGACCTGGAAGGTGCCGTTGCCACCGGCTACCGCTGTGCCCAGCACGTTGCCGCTGGCATCGCGCACGGTCACGGTGCTGCCGGCTTCGGCGTTACCGGTCAGTTGCAGCCCGGTACCGGACAGCGCGAGTGCTGTCGGTGCCGTAGGCGGGGTGAAGTCCGGCGCGGTGACCGCCACGGCGTTGGAGGTGTTGTTGCCCGCGTCGGTCTGCGTAACGCTCAGGAGCTGGGCGTTGAGCTGGGCGCTGTTCAGGGTGAGGGTAAAGCTGCCATTGGCCGCCACCAGGCCGGTGCCGATGATGGTCCCGTCCGGGCCGTGAACGGTGACCGTGGCACCGGCTTCGCCCAGGCCGGTCAGGGTCAGGCCGTTGTTGTTCAGCACCACGTTGGTCAGCGGTGCGGGTGGGGTCAGGTCCGGGGTTGTCACGTTGATCGCCGGCGAGGTATTGCTGGCGGCATCCATTTGCGTCACGCCGATGACCTGGCCGTTGGCTTGCGGCGTGTCGAAGGTCACCGTGAAGCGACCGTCGACGCCCACCGTGGCGGTGCCGAGCAAGGCACCGGCGGCGTTGCGTACCTGTACCGTGGCGCCCACTTCACCGCTGCCGGAAAGCTGCCGGCCGTCCTGGCTCAACACCGGGTTACTGATGGCCGCTGGCGGCGTGTGGTCTGGCGTGGCCAGGCTGGCCGGGGCAGACACATTGCCAACGGTATCACTGAGGGTGACCTGTAGCGGGCTACCGGTGACCTGCGCGCTGGGCAGGGTGATCTGGAACTGGCCGCTCTGGTTGACGGTGCCAGTGGCCAGGATGGCGCCGCTGGCGTCGCGCACGGTGACGCTGGCGCCGGCTTCGCCCTGGCCGCTGAGCACGGTGGCTGCGCTGTTGAGGCTGAGGTTGCTGGCCGCCAGCGGTGCCTGAAGGTCGGGCGCTTGCAGGGTGGCCGCGAGCGAAACATTGCCTGCAGCATCAGCCTGGGTGACGATCAGGTTTTGCCCATTGGCCACGGCCGGCGAGAAGCTGACGCTGAACAGGCCATTGCTGTCGACGGTTGCAGTCCCCAGCAAGGTGCCTTGTACGTCTGTCACGCGCACGGTTGCACCCACCTCGCCTTGGCCGGTCAGCGTACTGCCGGTGGCGTTGAGGTTTACCTGTGTCGGCGCGTCCGGTGCCGTGGAGTCATTGGCCACGATAATGGCCGGCACCGAAGGCTGGCCGTCGACGGTAGCCTTGGCACTGACCTGCAAGATCTGGGCGTTGAGCTGGGCGTTCTGGAAGAACACACGGAAGGTGCCGTCGCTGCCGACCGTGGCGCTACCCAGCGTGGTGCCACCGGAGGTCACGGTAATCAGCGAGCCGACCGTACCTTGGCCAGTCAGCAGGAAACCGTCGACGCTGATGGCAAGGGCCGAAGGCGTGGCCACTTCGGTACCGGTCGGGCCAGTCAGTGGTATTTCAGGAGATTCGTTGCCGGCAGGGTCGATCACCACCACATCGACGGTTTCGCCTGATCCCAGCGGTGGGTCGACAGGTATCACGAAGGTGCCGTCCGGCCCTGCAGTTACAGTGCCGCGCACGGTGTCATCCGGGTTGCGGACTTCCACTGTGCTGCCAGGCTCGGCTGTGCCGCCGACCGAGCTGCCGTCCGGGCTTACGGTAAGCCCGGTCGCCGGTTCTGGGTTGGTCGTGTCCGGAGCGGTGACAGAGACCGGCGCCGAGTCGTTGCCGGCTGCGTCGGTCACTACCACGGTTACGGTCTGGCCGTTGTTCTGCGGTGTATCCAGCGGCACGCTGAAACTGCCATCCGGGTTGACCGCAACGGTGATCACATTGCCGGCCCCATCGCTCACGGTCACTGAACTGGCGCCAGGTGCATTACCGGTCACAGCCGTGCCATCGCCGTTGACTGCAACGTCGGTAGGCAGCGCTGGTGGCGTGATGTCAGGCGCAAGGATCTGGCTGGGCTGCGAAATATTGCCGGCCGCATCGGTCAGCGTTACATCCAGGGCCTGGCCGTCCAACTGGGCGGGCGATAGTGGGACTGTGAAGCTGCCGCCTGCGGGCACAACGACCGTGCCAACCAACGTGCCGTCGGCAAGCTTCACTTCCACCGTGGAGCCAGCTTCACCGGTACCCTGGATGGCACTGCCGCCCGGGGTGATCGTGAGGCCGGCAGGCGCAGCTGGCGCGGTGCTGTCGTCAGCGGTGAACGTGGCCGACGGCGAGGCATTGCCGCCGCCATCGATCAGCACCACCGACAGCACTTCGCCGTTGGTCTGGGCCGTGGAGAGTGCCACTTCGAACGTCCCGTCAGCATTCACCGGGATGGTGCCTAGCAGGTTGCCCGCAGCATCGCGTACCTCTACGGTGCTGCCTGCCTCGCCCTGCCCGCTGAGCAGTGTGCCAGTAGGATCAAGGCCCAGCCCTTGCGCCGGCAGCGGTGCCTCGAAGTCAGGTGCGATCACAGTGCCAGCGGGCGAGCCGTTGCCGCTATTGTCCGCCTGAGTGACAGACAGCGTCTGGCCATTGAGCTGTGGCGGGTCGATGGCCACCTGGAAGGTGCCATCGGGCTGGACCGTTGCGGTGCCCAGTACTGTGCCGCCAGTGCCGGTCACGGTCACCTGCGCACCCGGCTCACCGCTGCCGCTCAGGCTGCTGCCGTCGCCGGCCAGGACCAGCCCGGTGGGGCTATCGGGTGCCTGGGTATCCGGTGCCGACAAATCGACCGCCGCCGACAGGTTGCCGGCCGCGTCGCGTTGCTCCACGGTCAGTGCCTGGCCGTTGGTTTGCGGCTCGTCGAGGGTAATTTCGAAAGCGCCACCCGCGCCGACCACCGTGCTGCCCAGCACGCTGCCATCCGGCCCGCGCACGGTCACGGTGGCGCCCGGTTCGCCGTTGCCGGTGATCGTGGTGCCGGTGCCGTCGATGGCTGGGTTGGTGACCACTTGCGGCGGGGTAGAGTCGGGGGCGGTGAAGTCCACCGGCCCTGCGCTATTGCCCAGGTTGTCGGTCGCTTCGACGGTCAGGCTTTCGCCATTGCGCTGTGGCGCGACGAGGGTGACGTCGAAACGGCCGTCGCCGCCCACGGTGGCAGTGCCCAGCACATTGCCGTCGGCGTCACGCACGGTGACGATGGAGCCGCTTTGACCCTGGCCGGTAAGGTGGATGCCAGCGGTATCGATGGCCAGCCCGGAGGGTTGCAGCGGGCCGTCGGTATCGGGCGCGACGAGGGTGGCGGTCGAGGTGTTGCCAGCGGGGTCGCGCAGGACCACGTCCAGTTCCTGGCCGTCGGTCTGCGCTGGGTTCAGGACCACGCTGATCACACCGTCGGCACCGACCTGGGCGTTGCCCAGCACAGTCCCGTCGGCGCTGATGACCTGCACGGTGGTGCCCGGTTCGCCGCGACCAGTGAGCAGGCTGCCATCGGCACTCAGTTGCAGTTCGCTGGCTTCATTGGGCGGGGTGATATCGGGGGCGGTGATCTGGGTAGGCAGCGAACTGTTGCCAGCGCCGTCAACCGCCACGACATCCAGGGTCTCGCCGTTGGCCTGGGCCGGGGTCAGGCCGACGGTGAAGCTGCCATCCGGACCGGCCTGGGCGCTGCCCAGGACATTGCCCTGCGCGTCACGCACTTCCACCTGCGTATCTGCCGGTGCGGTACCGGAAACGCTGGATCCGTCACCGGCCACCACCACGCCGCTCGGGCTTTCGGGCAGCGGTGTATCGGCAACGGTCACGCTGACCCCTGCCGAGGTATTGCCGGCGGCATCGGTCTGCACCAGCACGAGGTTCTCACCTGCGGCCAGCGGTGCCTCCAGGTCAATCACGAAGGTGCCATTTGGCGCCACGGTGCCAGTACCGATGACTGCGCCCTGGGCATCACGCACTTCCACTGTGGCACCGGGCTCGCCACGGCCAGACACGGCCAGGCTGCCATCGCTTGCCACCACGTCGGCGACGATCGCTGGCGCGGTGATGTCCGGGGCCACGTAGCTCAGCGGCACCGAAGTGTTGCCTGCCGCATCGGTCACGATGATGGACAGGGTCTCGCCATTGGCCTGTGGCGGGTCGAGGGTCAGGCTGAAACTGCCATCCGGCTCGGCAATGGCGCTGCCGATCAGGTTGCCTGAGGCATCTTTGACCTCTACTCGTGCGCCCCCTTCTGCAGTACCGGCCAGGCTGTCGCCATTGCTCAGCACCAGGTCGGTTGGTTGCAGCGGTGCTACCTGGTCGGGCGCCGTCAGCGGGCTAGGTGTAGAGACGTTGCCGGCGGCGTCGGTCAGGGTCACTTGCAGGGACGAGCCATCCACCACCGGGGTTGGCAGTTGCACATTGAAGCTGCCATCGGGCTGAACGGTGCCGCTCACCAGCACTTGCCCCTGATCGTTGCGCACCTCCACGGTGGCGCCCGCTTCGCCGCGCCCGGAGACTGTGCGGCCATCGTTACTGATGGCCAGCTCGGTAGCGGGTTCCGGCGGTGTGGTGTCGCCGCCGTTGTCCACGATCGGTGCGGTGACGCTGCCGGCCGTGGAGGCGTTGCCTGCGACATCGGTGGCCGTCACCTGCAACTGCTCGCCTGCCACTTGTGGCGGGGTGAGGCCGATGCTGAAGGCGCCGCTGGCCCCCACCACGACACTGCCCAGTACAGTGGTGCCATCGGCGGCCAGCACACGGACGGTGCTGCCTGCTTCGGCGCGGCCGCTGACAACGGTACCGTCGCCACTGATTGCCAGATCGCTTGGCGCCGCAGGCGCGGTGATGTCTGGTGCGGCGACCTGCACCGGCAACGACGAGGTGCCGTTGTTGTCGATCGCCACCACGTCCAGCAACTCGCCATTGGCCTGGGCCGGTGTAAGCACCACGGTGAAGGTGCCCTCGGCACCCACCACGATGCTACCGACCAGCGTGCCGTTGGCATCATGCACTTCCACGCGGCTACCAGCAGGAGCAGAACCGCTGATGCTGCTGCCATCGGCAGCGACGACCAGTTCGCTCGGGCTGGTTGGGGTGACCACCAGTGGCACGTCGTAGGTCAGCGCTTCAGAGGCGTTGCCGCTCGGGTCGGTCTGTACCAGGCTCAGGCGTTCACCCGGCAGTGCAGCCGGATCAAGGTCGATCAGGAAAGTACCGTTCGCGGTCACTGTGCCGGTACCGATCAGCGTGCCATTGGCATCGCGCACCTCGACGGTAGCACCGGCTTCGCCGCGACCGCCCAAGGTCAGGCCGTCGGCGCCGACGACGATGTTGCTGACTACGGCAGGCGCGGTGATGTCCGGAGCCTCGAACTGCAGGGGTGAAGAGACATTGCCGGCAGCATCGATCAGACGGATGTCGAGGATCTCGCCATTGGCCTGGGCCGGCGACAGGGTGATGCTGAAACTGCCGGTTTCAGGGACCAGGCCAGTGCCGAGCAAGTTGCCCAAGGCATCGCGTACCTGCACGGTCGCACCCGGTTCGCCGTTGCCACTCAGGGTCACGCCGTCGGCCAAGGCCACGCCGGTCGGTTGAGCCGGGGCCTGCAAGTCCGGGGTAACCACCGACGCCGGGGCCGAAGCATTGCCGCTGGCATCGGTCAGCACCACTTGCAGGTTGCTGCCATCTTTCACCGGTGGATCGAGGGTGATCTGGAAGGTGCCGTCCGGGTTGACCGAGCCGCTGGCCAGTACATTGCCCTGGGCATCGCGCACCTGCACGCTGGCCCCGGCTTCGCCGCGGCCATTGAGCTGGGCGCCGGCCAGGCCGACTACCAGGTTGGTCGCGGCATCCGGTGGTGTGGTGTCGCCGCCGTCGATGTCCGGCGCGGTGATGTCGCCGGCCGTGGAGGTGTTGCCGGCGGCGTCAGTGGCGGTGACTTGCAGTACCTCGCCGTTTACCTGTGGCGGGTCGAGGGTGATGCTGAAGCTGCCAGTGGCGTCGACCACCCCACTACCCAGCACGGTGGTGCCATCGGCGGCCACCACCCGCACGGTGCTGCCCACTTCGGCGCGGCCGGTGACCTCGCTGCCGTTGGCACTGATCGCCAGCTCGCCCGGGGTGACCGGTGGGGTGATATCCGGTGCGGTGACCTGCACGGGTAACGATGTAGCACCGCTGCCGTCGATGGCCACCACGTCCAGCAGTTCGCCGTTGGCCTGGGCCGGGTTGAGGATGACGGTGAAGGTGCCATCGGCACCTACCACCACACTGCCGACCAGTGAGCCGTTGGCGTCGTGTACTTCCACGCGGCTGCCCGCCGGGGCTGTACCGCTGATGCTGACACCGTTCTCAGCCACCACCAGGTCGCTGGGGCTGGCGGGCGCGGTGGTTACCGGAACTTCATATTGCAGGACCTCGGAGGCGTTGCCGCTCGCATCGGTTTGCACCAGGCTCAACTGAGCACCCGGCTGGGCAGCCGGGTCCAGGTCGACCACGAAGGTGCCGTTGGCGCTGACGGTGCCGGTACCGATGACAGTGCCGTTGGCATCACGTACTTGTACGGTAGTACCCGCTTCGCCCCGGCCACTGAGCACCAGGCCATCGGCGCCGACCACGATGTTGCTGACAGTAGCTGGCGGCGTGGTGTCCGGTGCAGTGAACGCCAGCGGCGTCGAACTGTTGCCGGCGGCGTCTACCACGCGAATGTCCAGGGCCTCACCATTGGCCTGGGCGGGGAACAGCGTGACGCTGAAGGTGCCGTCTTCGTTGACCAGGCCTGTGCCGATCAGGCTGCCGGTGGCATTGCGCACCTGTACGGTGGCACCGGGCTCGCCGCGGCCGGTGAAGGTCACACCATCGACCAAGGCCAGCTCGGTTGGCTGCGCGGGGGCCAGCAGGTCTGGCGCGGCGACCGAACCGGGTTGCGAGACATTGCCGGCAGCGTCGGTCAGGGTCACTTGCAGAGTACTGCCATCGGTGATGGCCGGGTTCAAGGTGATGGCGAAGGTGCCATCCGGGTTGACCGTGCCCGTGGCAACTACGGTGCCTGCGCCATCGCGCACCTGAAGGCTGGCACCGGCTTCACCGCGACCGGTCAGCTGGCTGCCGGCAGCGTTGATCACCAGATTGGTCGGGGCTTCCGGTGGCGTTGTGTCGCTGCCGTCGATGTCCGGCGCGGTAAGGTTGCTGGCGGTGGAGGGGTTGCCTGCCGCATCGGTGGCCGTGACTTGAAGCACCTCGCCGTCTATCTGTGGCGGGTCGAGGGTGATGCTGAAGCTGCCGGTAGCGCCAACTACCACGCTACCCAGCACATTGGTGCCGTCGGCGGCCAGCACGCGTACGGTGCTGCCCGGTTCTGCGCGGCCGGTGACCACGCTGCCGTCGGCATTGATCACCAGTTCGGCCGGTGCGGCAGGGGCGGTGATATCCGGTGCGGTGATCTGTGCGGGCAGCGAGGAAACGCCGCCGTCATCGATGGCGACCACGTCCAGCAGTTCGCCGTTGGCCTGGGGCGGGTCGAGGATGACGGTGAAGCTGGCGTCGGGGCCCGCCACCACAGTGCCAATCAACGTGCCGTTGGCATCATGCACTTCCACACGGCTGCCGGCCGGCGCGGTACCGGTAAGGGTAGTGCCATCAGCATCGATGGCCAGATTGCTCGGGCTGTCGGGCGCGGAGGTCAGTGGGACGTCGTACTCGGTAGCCACGGAAGCATTGCCGCTTGGATCGGTCTGCACCAGGCCCAACTGCTCGCCCGGCTGCGCCGCCGGATCAAGATCGATCAGGAAGGTGCCATTGGCTCCCACCACACCCGTGCCGATCACGGTGCCATTGGCATCGCGCACTTCGACAGTGGCGCCGGGTTCGCCGCGACCGCTCAGCGCCAGGCCGTCAGCACCGACGGCAATATTGGTTACTGCTTCAGGTGGGGTGATATCCGGCGCATCGAATTGCAGCGGCGCAGAGGTGTTGCCGTCAGCATCCACCAAGCGTACGTCGAGTGCTTCGCCGTTGGCCTGGGCAGGCGACAGGGTGAGGCTGAACAGACCGTCGGCACCGACGACACCAGTACCGATGACAGCGCCGCCGGCATCGCGAACCTGCACGGTAGCACCGGGCTCGCCGCGACCGGTGAAGGTGACGCCATCGGCCAGGGCCAGGTCAGTTGGTTGTGCGGGCGGCACCAAGTCGGCCGAGGCGACCGAGCCCGGTTGGGATACGTTGCCGGCGGCATCGGTGAGGGTGACCTGCAAGGTGCTGCCGTCGTTCACGGCAGGGTCCAGGGCGATGGCGAAGGTGCCATCCGCGGCGACGGTGCCGGTCGCAAGGATGTTGCCGGCCGCGTCACGCACCTGCACGGTAGAGCCGGCTTCGCCTCGACCACTGAGTTGGCTACCGGTAAGGCCGATCACCAGATTGGTCGGGGCTTCAGGCGGGGTGGTGTCGCCGCCATCGATGTCTGGGGCGGTGACGGAGCTGGCAACGGAAGTATTGCCAGCGGCATCGGTCGCGGTGGCCTGTAGCACTTCGCCGTCAACCTGTGGCGGGTTGAGGTTGAGGCTGAACACGCCGGTCGGGCCGACCACGGCAGTGCCCAGTTCGGTGCCGTCGGCAGCCACGATGCGCACGGTGCTGCCCGGTTCGGCACGGCCGGTGATAACGCTGCCGTCCGCGCTCACGGCCAGTTCGGTCGGTGCGGCAGGGGCAGTGATGTCGGGCGCGGTGATCTGTGCGGGCAGCGAGGAAACGCCGCCGTCATCGATGGCGACCACGTCCAGCAGTTCGCCGTTGGCCTGAGGCGGGTCGAGGGTTACGGTGAAGCTGCCGTCGGGGCCCGCCACCACAGTGGCAACCAGCGTGCCGTTGGCGTCATGCACTTCCACACGGGTTCCAGCCGGCGCGGTACCGGTAAGGGTAGTGCCATCAGCATCGATGGCCAGATCGCTCGGGCTATCGGGCGCAGTGGTCAGCGGTACGTCGTACTCAGTAGCCACCGAAGCATTGCCGCTTGGGTCGGTCTGTACCAGGCTCAACTGCTCGCCCGGCTGAGCGGCTGGGGCGAGGTCGATCAGGAAGGTGCCGTTGGCACCCACGACACCCGTGCCGATCACGGTGCCATTGGCATCGCGAACTTCGACGGTGGCGCCGGGCTCGCCGCGACCGCTCAGAGCCGTGCCACCTGGGCCGATCAGGATATCGGTGACCGCATCGGGCGGTGTGATGTCCGGCGCATCGAATTGCAGTGACGCCGAGGCGTTGCCGTCAGCATCCACCAAGCGTACGTCGAGAGCTTCGCCATTGGCCTGAGCAGGCGACAGGGTGAGGCTGAACAGGCCGTCGGCACCGACGACACCGGTGCCAATCAGGTTGCCGGCTGCGTCGCGCACCTGCACGGTAGCACCAGGCTCGCCGCGACCGGTGAAGGTGACGCCATCGGCCAGGGTCAAGTCAGTCGGTTGTGCGGGCGGCAGCAAGTCGGCCGAGGTGACCGAGCCCGGTTGCGATACGTTGCCAGCGGCGTCGGTGAGGGTGACTTGCAAGGTGCTGCCGTCGTTCACGGCAGGGTCAAGGGCGACGGTGAAGGTGCCATCTGCAGCGACGGTGCCAGTCGCAAGGATGTTGCCGGCCGCGTCACGCACCTGCACGGTAGAGCCGGCTTCGCCTCGACCACTGAGCTGGCTGCCGGCAGGGTTGATTACCAGGTTGGTCGGGGCTTCCGGTGGCGTTGTGTCGCTGCCGTCGATGTCCGGCGCGGTAAGGTTGCTGCCGGTGGAGGCGTTGCCTGCCGCATCGGTGGCCGTCACTTGCAGCACCTCGCCGTCTATCTGTGGCGGGTCGAGGGTGATGCTGAAGCTGCCGGTAGCACCAACTAGCACGCTACCTAGCACAGTGGTGCCGTCGGCGGCCAGCACGCGTACGGTGCTTCCCGGTTCGGCGCGGCCGGTGACCACGCTGCCGTCGGCATTGATCACCAGTTCGCTCGGTGGGGCAGGGGCGGTGATATCAGGTGCGGTGATCTGGGCGGGCAGCGAGGAAACGCCGCCGTCATCAATGGCGACCACGTCCAGCAGTTCGCCATTGGCCTGGGCCGGGTCGAGGGTGACGATGAAGCTGCCGTCGGGGCCCGCCACCACAGTGCCAATCAACGTGCCGTTGGCGTCATGCACTTCCACATGGGTGCCGGCCGGTGCGGTACCGCTGATGCTGCTGCCGTCTTCGGCGAACACCAGGTCGGTGGGGCTGGCAGGCGCAGTGGTGACCGGGACTTCGAATTGCACCGCCGAGGAAGCGTTGCCGCTTGGGTCGGTCTGCACCAGGCTCAACTGCTCGCCCGGCTGTGCGGCTGGGGCGAGGTGGATCAGGAAGGTGCCGTTGGCTCCCACGACACCCGTGCCGATCACGGTGCCACTGGCATCGCGCACTTCGACAGTGGCACCCGGTTCGCCGCGACCGCTCAGGGCCAGGCCGTCAACGCCAACTGTAATATTGGTTACTGCCTCAGGTGGGGTGATGTCCGGTGCATCGAATTGCAATGGGGCAGAGCTGTTACCGGCGGCATCCACCAGACGCACATCGAGTGCTTCACCATTGGCCTGGGCAGGCGACAGGGTGAGGCTGAACAGGCCATCGGCACCGACGACACCGGTGCCAATCAGGTTGGCGGCAGCATCGCGCACCTGCACGGTGGCGCCGGGCTCGCCGCGACCGGTGAAGGTGACGCCATCGGCCAAGGCCAGGTCAGTCGGTTGCTCGGGCGGCAGCAGGTCAGCCGAGGTGACCGAGCCTGGTTGGGATACGTTGCCGGCGGCGTCGGTGAGGGTGACTTGCAAGGTGCTGCCGTCGTTCACGGCAGGGTCCAGGGTGATGGTGAAGGTGCCATCTGCAGCGACGGTGCCAGTCGCGAGGATGTTGCCGGCCGCGTCACTCACCTGCACGGTAGAGCCGGCTTCGCCTCGACCACTGAGCTGGCTGCCGGTAAGGCCGATCACCAGATTGGTCGGGGCTTCAGGCGGGGTGGTGTCGCCGCCATCGATGTCTGGGGCGGTGACCGAGCTGATTGGCGATGTGTTGCCAGCGGCATCGGTCGCGGTGGCCTGTAGCACTTCGCCGTCAACTTGTGGCGGGTCGAGGGTGATGCTGAAGCTGCCGGTAGCGCCAACTACCACGCTACCCAGCACAGTGGTGCCGTCGGCGGCCAGCACGCGTACGGTGCTTCCCGGTTCGGCGCGGCCGGTGACTACGCTGCCGTCGGCATTGATCACCAGCTCGCTCGGTGCGGCAGGGGCGGTGATGTCGGGGGCGGTGATCTGTGCGGGCAGCGAGGAAACGCCGCCGTCATCGATGGCGACCACGTCCAGCAGTTCGCCGTTGGCCTGAGGCGGGTCGACGGTGACGGTGAAGCTGCCGTCGGGGCCCGCCACCACAGTGCCAATCAACGTGCCGTTGGCGTCATGTACTTCCACACGGGTGCCGGCCGGTGCGGTACCGCTGATGCTGCTGCCGTCTTCGGCGAACACCAGGTCGGTGGGGCTGGCAGGCGCAGTGGTGACCGGGACTTCGAATTGCAGTGCCGAGGAAGCGTTGCCGCTTGGGTCGGTCTGCACAAGGCTCAATTGTTCGCCCGGCTGAGCGGCCGGATTCAGGTCGATCAGGAAGGTGCCGTTGGCACCGACCACACCCGTGCCGATCACGGTGCCATTGGCATCACGCACTTCGACAGTGGCACCCGATTCGCCGCGACCGCTCAGCGCCAGGCCGTCAGCACCAACTGCAATATTGGTTACTGCTTCAGGTGGGGTGATATCCGGCGCATCGAATTGCAGCGGCGCAGAGGCGTTGCCGTCAGCATCCACCAAGCGTACGTCGAGTGCTTCGCCGTTGGCCTGGGCAGGCGACAGGGTGAGGCTGAACAGGCCGTCGGCACCGACGACACCAGTACCGATGACAGCACCGTTGGCATCGCGTACTTGCACGGTAGCGCCGGGCTCGCCGCGACCGGTGAAGGTGACGCCATCGGCCAGGGCCAGGTCAGTTGGTTGTGCGGGCGGCACCAAGTCAGCCGAGGTGACCGAACCCGGTTGGGATACGTTGCCGGCGGCGTCGGTGAGGGTGACTTGCAAGGTGCTGCCGTCGTTGACGGCAGGGTCCAGGGCGATGACGAAGGTGCCATCTGCAGCGACGGTGCCAGTCGCGAGGATGTTGCCGGCCGCGTCACTCACCTGCACGGTAGAGCCGGCTTCGCCTCGACCACTGAGCTGGCTGCCGGTAAGGCCGATCACCAGATTGGTCGGGGCTTCAGGCGGGGTGGTGTCGCCGCCATCGATGTCTGGGGCGGTGACGGAGCTGGCAACGGAAGTATTGCCAGCGGCATCGGTCGCCGTGGCCTGCAGCACTTCGCCGTCAACTTGTGGCGGGTCGAGGGTGATGCTGAAGCTGCCGGTAGCGCCAACTACCACGCTACCCAGCACAGTGGTGCCGTCGGCGGCCAGCACGCGTACGGTGCTTCCCGGTTCGGCGCGGCCGGTGACTACGCTGCCGTCGGCATTGATCACCAGCTCGCTCGGTGGGGCAGGGGCGGTGATATCAGGCGCGGTGATCTGGGCGGGCAGCGAGGAAACGCCGCCGTCATCGATGGCGACCACGTCCAGCAGTTCGCCGTTGGCCTGAGGCGGGTCGAGGGTGACGGTGAAGCTGCCGTCGGGGCCAGCCACCACAGTGGCAACCAGCGTGCCGTTGGCATCATGCACTTCCACACGGCTGCCAGCCGGCGCGGTACCGGTGAGGGTGGTGCCATCAGCATTGATGGCCAGATTGCTCGGGCTGTTGGGCGCGGAGGTCAGTGGGACGTCGTACTCGGTAGCCACGGAAGCATTGCCGCTTGGGTCGGTCTGTACCAGGCTCAACTGCTCGCCTGGCTGAGCGGCCGGGGCGAGATCGATCAGGAAGGTGCCGTTGGCACCGACCACACCCGTGCCGATCACGGTGCCACTGGCATCGCGCACTTCGACAGTGGCACCTGGCTCGCCGCGACCGCTCAGGGCTGTGCCACCTGGGCCGACCAGGATGTCGGTGACCGCATCGGGCGGTGTGATGTCCGGCGCATCGAACTGCAGCGGCGCCGAGGCGTTGCCGGCGGCATCCGCCAAGCGCACGTCGAGTGCTTCGCCGTTGGCTTGGGCAGGCGAGAGGGTGAGGCTGAACAGGCCGTCGGCACCGACGACACCAGTACCGATGACAGTACCGTCGGCATCGCGCACCTGCACGGTGGCGCCGGGCTCGCCGCGACCGGTGAAGGTGACGCCATCGGCCAAGGCCAGGTCAGTCGGTTGCGCGGGCGGCAGCAGGTCAGCCGAGGTGACCGAGCCCGGTTGCGATACGTTGCCAGCGGCGTCGGTGAGGGTGACTTGCAGGGTACTGCCGTCGTTCACGGCAGGGTCCAGGGTGATGGCGAAGGTACCATCCGGATTCACCGTGCCCGTGGCAATTACGGTGCCTGCGTCATCGCGCACCTGAACGCTGGTACCGGCTTCGCCACGACCGCTGAGCTGGCTGCCGGCAGCGCTGATCACCAGGTTGGTCGGTGCTTCAGGCGGGGTGGTGTCGCCATCGATGTCTGGGGCGGTGACCGAGCTGGTTGGCGATGTGTTGCCAGCGGCATCGGTCGCGGTGGCCTGTAGCACTTCGCCGTCAACTTGTGGCGGGTCGAGGGTGATGCTGAAGCTGCCGATAGCGCCAACTACCACGCTACCCAGCACAGTGGTGCCGTCGGCGGCCAGCACGCGTACGGTGCTGCCCGGTTCGGCACGGCCCGTGATAACGCTGCCGTCCGCGCTCACCGCCAGTTCGGTCGGTGCGGCAGGGGCGGTGACATCCGGTGCGGTGATCTGTGCGGGCAGCGAGGAAACGCCGCCGTCATCGATGGCGACCACGTCCAGCAGTTCGCCGTTGGCCTGAGGCGGGTCGAGGGTTACGGTGAAGCTGCCGTCGGGGCCCGCCACCACAGTGCCAATCAGCGTGCCGTTGGTGTCATGTACTTCCACACGGGTGCCGGCCGGCGCGGTACCGGTGAGGGTGGTGCCATCAGCATTGATGGCCAGATTGCTCGGGCTATCGGGCGCAGTGGTCAGCGGTACGTCGTACTCGGTAGCCACGGACGCATTGCCGCTTGGATCGGTCTGCACCAGGCTCAACTGCTCGCCCGGCTGCGCCGCCGGATCAAGATCAATCAGGAAAGTGCCATTGGCTCCCACAATACCCGTGCCGATCACGGTGCCACTGGCATCACGCACTTCGACAGTGGCGCCGGGTTCGCCGCGACCGCTCAGGGCCGTGCCACCAGGGCCGACCAGGATATCGGTGACCGCATCGGGCGGTGTGATGTCCGGCGCATCGAACTGCAGCGGCGCCGAGGCGTTGCCGGCGGCATCCACCAAGCGCACGTCGAGTGCTTCGCCGTTGGCTTGGGCAGGCGAGAGGGTGAGGCTGAACAGGCCGTCGGCACCGACGACACCAGTACCGATGACAGTACCGCCGGCATCGCGCACCTGCACGGTGGCGCCGGGCTCGCCGCGACCGGTGAAGGTGACGCCATCGGCCAGGGCCAGGTCAGTCGGTTGCGCGGGAGGCAGCAGGTCGGCCGAGGTGACCGAGCCCGGTTGGGATACGTTGCCGGCGGCGTCGGTGAGGGTGACTTGCAAGGTGCTGCCGTCGTTGACAGCAGGGTCCAGGGCGATGACGAAGGTGCCATCTGCAGCGACGGTGCCAGTCGCGAGGATGTTGCCGGCCGCGTCACTCACCTGCACGGTAGAGCCGGCTTCGCCTCGACCACTGAGCTGGCTGCCGGTAAGGCCGATCACCAGATTGGTCGGGGCTTCAGGCGGGGTGGTGTCGCCGCCATCGATGTCTGGGGCGGTGACCGAGCTGATTGGCGATGTGTTGCCAGCGGCATCGGTCGCGGTGGCCTGTAGCACTTCGCCGTCAACTTGTGGCGGGTCGAGGGTGATGCTGAAGCTGCCGGTAGCGCCAACTACCACGCTACCCAGCACAGTGGTGCCGTCGGCGGCCAGCACGCGTACGGTGCTTCCCGGTTCGGCACGGCCGGTGACTACGCTGCCGTCCGCGCCCACGGCCAGTTCGGTCGGTGCGGCAGGGGCGGTGATATCCGGTGCGGTGATCTGGGTAGGCAGCGAGGAAACGCCGCCATCATCAATGGCGACCACGTCCAGCAGTTCGCCATTGGCTTGTGCGGGATTCAGTTCGATGCTGAAGCTGCCATCGGCGTTGGCAATGGCACTGCCAATCAACGTGCCGTTGGCATCATGCACTTCCACACGACTGCCAGCCGGCGCGGTACCGGTGAGGGTGGTGCCATCAGCATCGATGGCCAGATTGCTCGGGCTGTTGGGCACGGAGGTCAGTGGGACGTCGTACTCGGTAGCCACGGACGCATTGCCGCTTGGATCGGTCTGCACCAGGCTCAACTGCTCGCCCGGCTGCGCCGCCGGATCAAGATCAATCAGGAAAGTGCCATTGGCTCCCACAATACCCGTGCCGATCACGGTGCCACTGGCATCACGCACTTCGACAGTGGCGCCGGGTTCACCGCGACCGCTCAGGGCCAGGCCGTCAGCGCCGACAGCAATGTTGCTCACCGCATCGGGCGGGGTAATGTCCGGCGCATCGAACTGCAATGGAGTAGAGCTGTTACCGGCGGCATCCACCAAACGCACATCGAGTGCTTCACCATTGGCCTGGGCAGGCGACAGGGTGAGGCTGAACAGGCCGTCGGCACCGACGACACCGGTGCCAATCAGGTTGCCGGCTGCGTCGCGCACCTGCACGGTAGCACCAGGCTCACCGCGACCGGTGAAGGTGACGCCTTCGGCCAGGGCCAGGTCGGTCGGTTGTTCAGGGGCTGTAGTATCAGGGGTGTCGACGTCCGGTGCCGTGATGCTGGCAACTGGCGAGCTATTGCCTGCCGCGTCTGCAGCGCTGACCTCCAGGGCCTGGCCGTCGCTTTGTGGCGGTTGCAGGGTGATGCTGAACTGGCCGTCCGCACCGGCCACCGCAGTGCCCAGCAATACGCCACCTGCGCCTCGTACGGATACCGTCGAGCCGGGCTCGGCACGACCGGTGAGGGTGTTACCCTGCTCATTGATTGCCAGGTCGGTCGGCGCCAGTGGTGCAGTTGCGTCCGGTGCAGTGACAGTGCCAGGCGCCGAGACATTGCCGGCGGCGTCGGTCAGGGTGACATCAAGGTTTTCGCTGTTGATCTGCGGCGCATTCAACGTCACGTTGAAGTTGCCGTCGGCACCCACTGTGCCGCTGCCGATCAGGTTGCCGGCGGCGTCGCGGATGTTCACCGTGGTGCCTGCTTCGCCACGGCCGGTCAGACGCAGGCCATCCGGTGAAACCAGCAGGTCGATCGGCGTGGCCGGTGCGCTGGTGTCGGGGTCGGAACCGCCGCTGCTGCCCCCGCCTCCATTGTCCGCCGCTGCTGCTGCGCCGCCCACGCCCAGCAGGCTGAGCCCGGCAATCGCCCAAGTTGGCATGGCGCTGCCTGCAGTACCGATGCCTGCGACCAGTTCGTCCAGCGAGGCCACTTCTTCGAAGGTGAAACCGGTGAACGCTGCCGCATCGTACTGGGCATGCCACAGGGTGCCGTCTTCGCCGACGAAGACCATATCGCTGCCGACCCCGGCCTGGTCCACGGCGAAGAAGTTACCGATGGTGACCTTTTCCCCCGACTTCAGGGTGACGATCAGGTCCTGCCCGCGCTGGGTGACCGTGGCCACTTTGTCTGGAGATACCGGTATCTGCATGACGCTTGGTGCTTTGAGATTGATATTGCCCCAGGCGCTCTGAGTGGCGACTTCGGATTGCTTATCGGCGACGACGATGTTGTCCATGGATGCTCCCTGCTGATATCCGGATCCCCCGACCCGAGTGTTCGGGCCACAACCGGCGTAACAGAGCCCTGTCAGGGGGGTTACGCACAGCCTCGACCAGGCAGTCGACAAACGGGTGGTTAGGGAGATATAGCAGCCGGTGGGGAAGCAACCAGATGGCTTTCTGGGTTAATCCTTTGGTAGAAAAGCCTCAGCGAAGCCCAAGCCTGCGGGCCAAACGGCTCAGGTTTGCGCGGTCCAGACCGAGTTCGCGGGCCGCTGCTGCCCAGTTGTCCTGATGCCGCTGCAGGCAGGCTTCGATCACCTGTCGTTGGTAAATATCGACGGCTTCACGCAAGCCGCCTTCAGGCGGGGCGACTACTTGCTGCGGTGCAGCGGGGGAGGGCAGCGTGCCTGGCGTGGCTGCCGACACACGCAGGTCCAGGTCGATGGCTTCGAGGGTGAGGATACGTGGCCGATCAGGGTGCTGGCCCAGCGCCTTGAGTGCCGAGCGGCCGATCAGGTGTTCCAGTTCGCGCACATTGCCTGGCCAGTCGTAGGCGATCAACGCGGCTTGGGCCTCATGGCTCAGGCGCAGGCTGTTCAGGCCAAGCCGTGAACGGTTCTGTTCGAGGAAGTAGCCCGCCAGTAGCAGCACGTCACGCCCACGTTCGCGCAACGGCGGCACGTGCAGCGGGTAAACGCTGAGGCGGTGATAGAAGTCGGCGCGGAAGTTGCCCGTACGCACCTCGGCAGCCAGGTCGCGGTTGGTCGCGGCGATCAGGCGCACGTCCACCCGGTGCTCGCGGTCCGAACCCAGGCGTTGCAGTTGGCCGCTTTGCAGCACGCGTAAAAGCTTGGCCTGGACCGTCAGCGGCAGTTCGCCCACTTCGTCGAGGAACAGTGTGCCGCCGTTGGCCAGTTCGAACTTGCCGCGGCGCTCACCATGCGCGCCGGTGAAGGCGCCGCGCACATGGCCGAACAGTTCGCTTTCCACCAAGGTGTCGGGCAGGGCGGCGCAGTTGAGGCTGACCAGCGGCTTGTCGGCGCGGCTACTGGCTCGGTGCAGGGCCTGGGCCACCAGCTCCTTGCCGACCCCGGTTTCGCCGGTGATCAGCACGGTCAGGTCGCTGCTGCCGACCAGACGAATTTCCTCCACCAGGCGTTTATGCGCGGCGCTCTGGCCAATCAGCTCTCTATCCTGGCCGCTGGCCTGGCGGTAGAGCTCGGCGCGATGGTGTTCGTCTTCGGCGCGCAGGGCCAGGTGCTCGATACGCTCGGCCACGGTAACGGTGGCGGCAGCCAGGCTGGCAAAGGCCTGCAGGGCATCCAGCTCCAGGCTCTGGAACTGCCCGGGGGTGAGGGCGTCGAGGGTGACCAGGCCCCATGGGCGCTCATCGACCATCAACGGGCAGCCCATGCAGTCGTGCACTTCAAGGTCTGCATCGGGGGCATTGACCAAACCATCGTAGGGGTCGGGCAGTTCGGAGTCGCTGGCGAAACGGGTGGGTTCCGGGCGGCTGAGCAGTATCTGGAAACGCGGGTGCTCGCTGACCCGAAAGCGCCGGCCGAGGGTGTCGGGGCTAAGGCCATCCACTGCCAGCGGCACCAGCCATTCACCATCCAGTCGCAGCAGTGCTGCAGCATCGCACGGCAGCAGGCCGCGCATGGCTTGCAACAGGCGGCGGTAGCGTTCCTGGTCGGGCAAATCGCGGGACAGGTCGCTGACCAGAGGCAGCAGGGTGGTGAGCAGTGGCTTTGTAGTCATAAGGACTCCTGTGGGTCGATATGACTATACGCAGAGGTGGGTCGTTTTGACATGACCTGCATCAAACCCCTGATTTTGCTGGCGATAAAAGTTGGCACGATTGCTGTAACGGCAGGGGCAGTCATTTGAAGCCACAGGCTCAGGAGTTGTTGCAATGCTCAATGCTGAACAACGTGCAATCATCAAGGCCACTGTACCTCTGCTGGAAAGCGGCGGCGAAGCGCTGACCACCCACTTCTACAAAATGATGCTCAGCGAGTACCCCGAGGTACGGCCGCTGTTCAACCAGGCCCACCAGGCCAGTGGCGATCAGCCGCGTGCGCTGGCTAATGGCGTGTTGATGTATGCCCGCCATATCGACCAGCTGGAGCAACTGGGCGGCCTGGTCGGGCAGATCATCAACAAGCATGTTGCCCTGCAGATTCTGCCGGAGCACTACCCGATTGTCGGAAGCTGCCTGCTGCGCGCCATCGAGGAAGTGCTGGGCAAGGACATTGCCACCCCTGCGGTGATCGACGCCTGGGGCGCGGCCTATGGCCAGCTGGCCGACATTCTGATTGGCGCTGAAGAAAACCTCTATAAAGAGAAGGAAGAGGCCGAGGGTGGCTGGCGCGGTACCCGTGAATTCCGCCTGGTACGCCGCGAGCAGGAAAGCAGCGAGATCGTTTCGTTCTACTTCGCCCCGGTGGATGGCATGCCGGTGCTCAAGGCAGAACCTGGCCAGTACATCGGTCTGAAACTGGACATTGACGGTGCCGAGCAGCGCCGCAACTATTCCCTGTCGGCGCTGTGCGACGGCAAGGAATACCGCATTAGCGTCAAGCGCGAGGCGGGCGGCAAGGTCTCCAACTACCTGCACGATGAGCTGATGGTGGGCGATACCCTGCAACTGTTCCCGCCTGCGGGTGACTTCACCCTGGCAGCCAGCGACAAGCCGCTGGTGCTGATCAGCGGAGGGGTGGGCATTACCCCGACCCTGGCGATGCTGCAGGCAGCACTGCAAACCCGGCGCGAGGTGCATTTCATCCACTGTGCGCGTAACGGCGCGGTGCATGCCTTCCGGGACTGGATCGATGGCCTGGCGGCGCGTCATCCACAGCTCAAGCGCTTCTACTGCTATGCCGAGCCGGAAGGTGGCGCTGCGGCCGATGCCGTGGGTTTGCTGAGTGAAGACCTGCTCGCCGAGTGGCTGCCGCAGGAGCGTGACGTGGATGCCTACTTCCTTGGGCCCAAGGGCTTCATGGCGGCGGTCAAGCGCCAGCTGAAGGGCCTGGGTGTGCCCGAGCAGCAGAGCCGCTACGAGTTCTTCGGGCCGGCGGCAGCGCTGGAGTGATGTAGCGCCTGTGCCGGCCTCTTCGCGGGCAAGCCCGCTCCCACAGGTATTGCACCGGTCTTGAATGGGGTGCCGTCTCTGTAGGAGCGGGCAAGCCCGCTCCTACAGGCATTGCACCGGTCTTGAATGTGGTGCCGTCTCTGTAGGAGCGGGTTTACCCGCGAAGGGGCCGGTACAGGCCTATAGCGTACTCGTCCCCCGCTGCAGCACATCTTTCTGCCTATATATAAAGAAGAGATGAAAGCACCTGCGCAGCTTTCATCCTTAATCATCCTTTAATCACGGTATCCTTCACTCCCGGGTGTCGAGGGGCTTGCCCCTGCGCGGCACCTGGGCAGCCTTTTTTGCCGCCCGGCGTTGAACCGACGTCGTTGCGGCCGGTCTCAGCCACACTGGATAGCCCTGCGCAGTGCTTCCGCGACGCTCCCTCGGCATGCTCACAGGCCATGCCCAGCGTGTAGACTTGCGCCCAGGCAGGCGGACCACGCTGCCACTATCCATCGAAGGAACCGGCAATGAACGAACAAACATCGCGCCTGAATCGGGAACGGCGCTTTCTGGTGCTGTTGGGGCTGATCTGCCTTTCACTGATCGGCGGCGCCCTCTACATGCAGGTGGTGCTAGGCGAGGCACCCTGCCCGTTGTGCATCCTGCAGCGTTATGCGTTGCTGTTCATTGCCGTGTTTGCCTTCATCGCTGCGGCGATGCCCGGGCGCCGCAGCCTGACCTTCTTCGAGGCGTTGGTGGTGCTCAGTGCAATTGGCGGAATCGTTGCGGCGGGCAACCATGTGTATATACTCGCCAACCCCATGGTCAGTTGCGGTATCGATACCCTGCAGCCGATCGTGGATGACCTGCCACTGGCAAAGCTGTGGCCCCTGGCGTTTCAGGTCGACGGCTTCTGCAGCACGCCGTATCCGCCGATCCTCGGCCTGTCGCTGGCGCAATGGGCACTTGTGGCGTTCGTGCTGACCGCCGTCCTGGTCCCGCTCGGTATCTACCGCAATCGACGCCAGGCTTAGACAAAAGTCCCGAATTGCAAGGGGTCTTTTGCACCGCATGAGAAGAGGGAAAAGTTGCGCACCGCTTGATCCAGATCAACCCGCAGGCCTTGCAGGATGCGGCTTTGAGGCCTATCAAGCGGGGTGCGACAAACTGTCGCGAAGTTGAATTATCGAGCAGCATTGTTACGGATTCTGTAAAAGACTGTTGCTCAATAAGTCATAGTCAAGGGTTGGCGACCTATCTACAATCGCCCCCAATTTCCGTTCGGCACTGCTTGCGAGTCGCAGGATTGAAGGAAGCCTCAGCGCTCCTTTTTGCTGACTTCGTCAAGTTTCGCCCAACGGCGATACCGGGCGGACACCCCTCCGCGTTTTCCCGCACCAAATGGACTTGGTCTGAAGTACAGGCCTGTTGCCTACGAAACCATAAGCACCGCTAACCCGCTTGAAGCCAAGGTCCTGCAGTCGGACCCCAGGCAGGAGCGAGTACGGGCGCGAAATGCCTCACTTGGCAGGACGAAGTGTTGGCTACCAAAACACAAATTGCATTGAAGCAAGCTGATCTAGAGGTCGTGAGATGAGTAAAAAGCGTTACCCCAGACTGTTTGGCATATTGCCCTTTTTAGGCATGCTTTTACTCAGTGGGTGCAACTGGACCCTGCTCGACCCGAAGGGCCAGGTCGGCATTGAGCAAAAGAACCTGATCCTGATCGCTACCGGCCTGATGCTGCTGGTGGTAATCCCTGTGATCATCATGACCCTGGCGTTCGCCTGGAAGTACCGTGCTTCCAACAAGGCAGCCACCTACACCCCTGACTGGTCGCACTCGACCAAGATCGAGGCCGCGGTATGGATCATCCCGATCCTGATCATCATCGCCCTGGGTTACGTCACCTACCACTCCACCCACAAGCTGGACCCTTATCGTCCGCTGGATTCGGACGTTAAGCCGATTCAGATCGACGTGGTCGCGCTGGACTGGAAGTGGCTGTTCATCTACCCGGAGCAGGGCATTGCCACGGTCAACAAGATCGTCTTCCCGGCTAACACTCCGGTCAACTTCCGCGTCACTTCCGACGCCGTGATGAACTCGTTCTTCATCCCGGGCCTGGGCGGTCAGATCTACGCCATGGCCGGCATGACCACCAAGCTGCACCTGATCGCCAACGAAAACGGCGAATTCGACGGTATCAGCGCCAACTACAGCGGTGCTGGCTTCACCGGCATGAAATTCAAGGCTACTGCCACCTCTCAGGAAGACTTCGACAAGTGGGTCGCTGAAGTCAAGCAGTCGCCGAAGAAGCTGGACAAGGCCGAATACGACGCCTTGGCCAAACCAAGCGAAAACAACCCGGTCGCGCTGTATAGCGAGGCTTCGCCTGAGCAGTTCCAGCTGATCGTCGACAAGTACGAAGGCATGAACCGCGGTCGTAGCCACGAAGAAGCAGGCAGCAAAGATCTGGCCACAACCAAGGGTGTGGAATCGAGTATGCAACCAGCTGCCGGTGCAGAGGAGTAAGAGATGTTCGGTAAATTAAGCCTGGAGGCGATACCCTATCACGAGCCGATAGTCATGGTGACGCTTGCCATGATCGCGCTCGGCGGTATCGCTGTCGTCGGTCTTATCACCTATTTCCGCAAGTGGACCTACTTGTGGAGCGAGTGGCTGACTACTGTCGACCACAAAAAGATCGGCGTGATGTACATCATCGTCGCGATGGTCATGCTGCTGCGCGGCTTTGCCGACGCCATCATGATGCGTACCCAGCTGGCTGCCGCAACCGGCGGCTCCGAAGGCTACCTGCCGCCTGAACACTATGACCAGATCTTCACCGCTCACGGTGTGATCATGATCATCTTCATGGCGATGCCGTTCTTCACCGGCCTGATGAACCTGGCGGTTCCTCTGCAGATCGGTGCACGTGACGTTGCCTTCCCGTTCCTGAACTCCCTGAGCTTCTACCTGCTGCTGGCAGGCGTGCTGCTGGTCAACATCTCGCTGGGCGTTGGTGAATTCGCCAAGACCGGCTGGGTTGCCTATCCGCCGCTCGCGGGCATTCAGTACAGCCCTGGGGTGGGTGTCGACTACTACATCTGGGCGCTACAGCTATCCGGATTGGGTACGACGCTTACCGGCGTGAACTTCCTCGTCACCGTGATGAAGATGCGCGCACCTGGCATGAAACTGATGGACATGCCGATCTTCACCTGGACCTGCACCTGGGCCAACGTGCTGATCGTCGCTTCGTTCCCGATTCTGACTGCTGCACTCGCTCTGCTGACTGTTGACCGTTATCTGGACTTCCACATCTTCACCAACGAGCTTGGTGGGAACCCGATGATGTACGTCAACCTGTTCTGGGCGTGGGGTCACCCTGAGGTTTACATCCTGATCCTGCCGGCCTTCGGCGTGTTCTCGGAAGTAACTTCGACGTTCTCTGGCAAACGCCTGTTCGGCCACCACTCGATGATTTACGCATCGGGCGCGATCGCCATCCTCGGCTTTGCTGTATGGCTGCACCACTTCTTCACCATGGGTGCCGGCGCCAGCGTCAACACCTTCTTCGGCCTGGCGACGATGCTGATCTCCATTCCGACCGGTGTGAAGCTGTTCAACTGGCTGTTCACCATGTACCAAGGCCGTGTGCGCTTCACCGCACCGATGCTCTGGACCCTGGGCTTCATGGTCACCTTCTCCATCGGTGGCATGACCGGCGTACTGCTGGCCGTTCCGGGTGCTGACTTCGTCCTGCACAACAGCCTGTTCGTAATTGCGCACTTCCACAACGTGATCATCGGTGGCGCGGTATTCGGCTACATCGCCGGTTTCGCCTTCTGGTTCCCGAAAGCCTTCGGCTTCACCCTGAACGAGAAGTGGGGCAAAGCTGCCTTCTGGTTCTGGCTGTCGGGCTTCTACGTTGCGTTCATGCCGCTGTACGCCCTGGGCTTCATGGGCATGACCCGTCGTCTGAACCACTCCGACAACCCACTGTGGGAACCCTACCTGTACGTAGCCGTTGTCGGCGCCGTGCTGATCCTGTTCGGTATCGCTTGCCAGCTGATCCAGATCGTCGTTTCGGTCCGCGACCGCAACCAGAACCTGGACGTGACCGGCGACCCATGGGGCGGCCGTACCCTGGAATGGTCGACTTCTTCGCCACCTCCGTTCTACAACTTCGCTCACATGCCTGAGAAAGTTGGTCTGGACTGCTGGCACGAAGCCAAGGAAGCAGGCGTTGCGTACAAGGCCCCGGCCAAGTACGAAGCCATTCACATGCCGAGCAACACCGCTACCGGTCTGTTCATGGGCCTGTTCCTGACCGTCTTCGGCTTCGCCTTCATCTGGCACATCTGGTGGCTGGTTGGCGCGAGCCTGGTTGCAACCATCGCTGTCTTCGTTCGCCACGCTGCACGTGACGACCAGGGCTACATGGTTCCGGCCGAAGAAGTGGCGCGCATCGAAGGCGAGCGTATGAAAGCGCTGGCCAAAGCAGGTGCTCTGCCTGCCGGCGCACGTGTCGAATCGTTTGAGCGGGTGTAATCAATGTCCAGTCAAGTAATGCACGGCGCTGCTCATGGTCACGACCATGGGCACGACGACCACCACCACGACTCGGGCCAGATGACCGTACTGGGCTTCTGGCTGTACCTGATGACCGACTGCATCCTGTTTGCGTCGCTCTTCGCCACCTACGCGGTGCTGTCCGGCAGTTTTGCCGGCGGCCCGTCGGGTCATGACATCTTCCAGCTCGATTTCGTAGCTGTTGAAACGCTGCTCCTGCTGCTGTCCTCGATCACCTTCGGCTTCGCCATGCTGAAGATGTTCGATGGCAAGAAAGCTGGCGTACTGGGCTGGTTGGCTGTGACCTTCCTGTTCGGTGCAGGCTTCATCGCGATGGAAATCTATGAGTTCCATCACCTGATCAGCGAGGGCTTCGGCCCGCAGCGCAGTGGCTTCCTGTCGGGCTTCTTCGCCCTGGTAGGTACCCACGGTCTGCACGTGACTGCTGGTCTGATCTGGATGGCAATCATGATGTACCAGATCAACAAGCACGGCATCACGCCGACCGCCAAGACCCGCATGAGCTGCCTGAGCCTGTTCTGGCACTTCCTGGACGTGGTCTGGATCTGCGTATTCACCGTCGTTTACCTGCTGGGGGTTCTGTAATGGCTAACGCACACGACACTCATCACGAAGGTAATCACGGCAGCGTCAAGTCGTACATGATCGGTTTTGTACTGTCGATCATCCTGACTGCGATCCCGTTCGGCCTGGCCATGACCGCCAGCCTGCCGAAGAACCTGACCGTTCTGATCATTGTTGCCATGGCCGTGATCCAGGTAGTTGTTCACCTGGTTTACTTCCTGCACATGGACCGCTCGAAAGAGCAACGCAACAACGTTTCGACGTTCCTGTTCACCACCCTGGTGATCGCTCTGCTTGTCGGCCTGTCGCTGTGGATCATGTTCAGCATCCACTTCGAAATGTTGGCCAAGTGAGGTAAGACTGCATGTCCGTTAAGCACTTTATCCAAATCACCAAACCGGGGATCATTTTCGGTAACGTGCTTTCCGTGGCAGGCGGTTTCTTCCTTGCCTCGAAGGGCCATGTGGATTTCGCCCTGTTCCTGGCGGTGGTGATCGGTACTTCGCTGGTGGTTGCGTCCGGATGCGTGTTCAACAACTGCATCGACCGTGACATCGACCACAAGATGGAGCGCACCAAGAACCGTGTCATGGTTCAGGGCGGCATGTCGCTGCCCCTCGCGCTGATCTACGCCACCCTGCTCGGGGTGGCGGGTTTCAGCCTGCTGTATGTCCAGGCCAACCCGCTGTCTGCGTTCTGCGCACTGATTGGCTTTGTCGTCTACGTCGGTTTCTACAGCCTGTGGCTGAAGCGTAAATCGGTGCACGGCACCTTGGTTGGCAGCCTGTCGGGTGCCATGCCTCCGGTGATCGGCTACTGCGCTGTGAGCAACAGCTTCGACCTGGCTGCGGTAACCCTGCTGGTGATGTTCAGCCTTTGGCAAATGCCGCACAGCTTTGCCATCGCGATCTTCCGCTTCAAGGATTACAGCGCTGCCAACATTCCGGTCCTGCCGGTGGCACGTGGCATCCTCGCGGCGAAAAAGCAGATCGTGCTGTACGTGCTGGCCTTCGTGCTCGCTACCCTGATGCTTACCCTCGGCGGTTACGCCGGCCTCGGCTACCTGGCCGTGGCTGCTGCCATGGGCCTGTACTGGCTGTACATGGCCTGGGGTGGTTACAAGGCCGAGGACGACAGCAAGTGGGCCCGCAAGGTGTTCGGCTTCTCCATCCTCACCGTCACTGCCCTGAGCGTGATGATGGGTGTGGATAGCCAGACCGCTGCGGACGTGCTGATGACCTACGCTCGCTGAAACTGCTGCCTGTTTCACGAAAACCCCGGCCTCTGCGTCGGGGTTTTTTTATAGGTTTTTTCCTATGCTGGCCTCTTCGCGGGTAAACCCGCTCCTACAAGGTTCCTGTAGGAGCGGGTTTACCCGCGAAGAGGCCAGCACAGGAAAATATAAATCTCTGATTTTCAAACAATAGATCTGAAAAGTTCTAACAAAACAGGAAATTGTCCTTTACACGGATCATGTTTCGGCACTATCTTCTGATTCAGGCCGCCACATCGGCCAACGTCGCTCGGACGGTTCCGGGCGCTTACGTACTCAGAGGAAGCCATGGCCAACCCAGGTTCGCCGCGCCGCTTTGCGCGCATCGATCGTCTCCCCCCCTACGTCTTCAACATTACCGCCGAGCTCAAGATGGCTGCCCGCCGTCGTGGCGAGGACATCATCGACCTGAGCATGGGCAACCCCGATGGCGCCACCCCGCCGCACATCGTCGAGAAGCTGGTACAGGTCGCCCAGCGTGAAGACACCCACGGCTACTCCACCTCTCGCGGCATCCCGCGCCTGCGCCGGGCCATCTCCAACTGGTACAAGGACCGCTACGAGGTCGACATCGACCCGGAAAGCGAAGCCATCGTCACCATCGGCTCGAAAGAGGGCCTGGCCCACCTGATGCTGGCCACCCTCGACCAGGGCGATACGGTGCTGGTGCCCAACCCCAGCTACCCGATCCACATCTACGGCGCAGTGATCGCCGGTGCCCAGGTGCGTTCGGTGCCGCTGGTGCCGGGTGTGGACTTCTTCAACGAGCTTGAGCGGGCCATTCGCGAGTCCATCCCCAAGCCGAAGATGATGATCCTGGGCTTCCCGTCCAACCCGACTGCCCAGTGCGTGGAACTGGACTTCTTCGAGCGCGTGGTGGCCCTGGCCAAGCAGTACAACGTACTGGTGGTGCATGACCTGGCCTATGCCGATATCGTCTACGACGGCTGGAAAGCCCCGTCGATCATGCAGGTGCCGGGTGCCAAGGACATTGCGGTGGAGTTCTTCACCCTGTCCAAGAGCTACAACATGGCCGGCTGGCGCATCGGCTTCATGGTCGGCAACCCCGAGCTGGTCAGCGCCCTTGCGCGGATCAAGAGCTACCACGACTATGGCACCTTCACCCCGCTACAGGTTGCAGCCATTGCCGCGCTGGAAGGCGACCAACAGTGCGTGCGCGACATTGCCGAGCAGTATCGCCAGCGTCGCAACCTGCTGGTCAAAGGGCTGCACGAACTGGGCTGGATGGTTGAGAACCCCAAGGCGTCGATGTACGTGTGGGCGAAGATCCCGCCGGAGTATGCGCACCTGGGTTCGCTGGAGTTCTCCAAGAAGCTGCTGGCCGAGGCCAAGGTCTGCGTGTCGCCGGGGATCGGCTTTGGTGACTATGGGGACGACCATGTGCGCTTTGCGTTGATCGAGAACCAGGACCGTATTCGCCAGGCCATCCGCGGGATCCGGCAAATGTTCCGGGCTGATGGTTTGGCTCGCAAGTAAGCCCAAAGGGGCTGCGAAGCAGCCCCACCTGCCTCTTGGGTGAGCTTTCCGCCTGCCTTCTGGTTACCCGTACGCCTACCGTCAGCACTCATTTCTCACCAAAGAGATCCCCCATGAGTGTCTTCACCGCCTACTTCTGCGGCACTGGCTCGCACCGTTTCGACGACGCCAATCCCAACTTCTGGAATGGCGAGCTGGTCTCGACCCTGGCCAGCAACGACCAGAGCCGGGAATTCGCCCACTGGATCGCCGTCGACGGCCCAGGCAGCGGCAACCTTCAGGATGACAACCTGTTCGTCGAACCCGGCGGCTATTTCAACTGGACCGGCCAGCTGTTTGGCCGCGGCTGGGAGGAGAACGTCAACCATGTGCTGCAGGTCATCAAAGGTGAAAGCAGCTGGCGGCGCACCAAACTCAGTGAGCAGGAATACGAGCGGCTGAAAGCTGCCGGTGTGCCCATTCCGGACGTGTCTTCCTCCGCCTCATGGTTCTGGCGAACCTACGACTACGGCGATCGCCACCCGACCCCGCAGGAACTGCAGGAGCGCATCATCAGCATGTTCCGCAAACCGCGCCTGCCAACCCAGGTCAACCTGGTGGGCTGGAGCAGGGGAGGGATCAGCTGCCACATGCTGGCCAATGCCATGGCGCAAGACCCGGTATTGCGCGGCATACCGGTGAACATATTTGCCATCGACCCGGTGCCTGGCGTCGGTAACCTACAGGCCGAGCGCGTAACCTTGGCGGACAATGTCAAAGAGTACGTAGGCTTCTACTCAAGGGATGAGCGCTCCAAAGGTTTTGCCTGCGTGATCCCTTCGGTCGCCAAAGAAACACGGATATGCGTTTACCCGATGCCGGGCCGCCATGCCACGCTGGTGGGCAACGCCTCGGCTGATGGCGCAGGCGATGGCAAGGTGCTGACCGAACCTGGGCTGATCGTTCGCCACTTTGCCGAGGTTTGCCTGACCCGCTGGGGCGTGCAGCTGGACAAACGTCTGGCCTTGAGCAGCTGCCAGTTGATGAAGTATCACCAGGTCATGGCGGCTGCCGACAGGCAGTATCAGGCCATGCGCAGTAAGTCCTACACGGTACTCACCGAGGGCGATGAGAACGATCGTCTGGTGCATTGTGGTGAGGCGCATACGCAATTCAGCAAGGTGCAGGGAGGTGGCTACGAGCCGAGCGCAGGCCTAGGTTTGCAACGCTGGGATGCAGAGACCTACCAGCCCATCTGCTGACTGAAGAGGGGGCGGCCGGCGAAGGTATTGGCCGTCCTTGTCCGGCAGCCGGATCAGCGGCATTTTTTTTTGCATTCCCCCTCTATCCAGCGGCCCCTGCTTGGATTAAAAATGGCGCCGCGGGCCAGCCCCGATAACAACAACCTTCCCTCCGTGACATCATGTCTGAATATAACCCTTGCCTTGACTGCGGCGCCTGCTGCGGGTACTTCCGTGTGTCCTTCTTCTGGGGCGAATGCCAGTCTGCCGGGGGCGTAGTGCCGGACGACCTGGTGGTACAGATCAACCCCACGCGCGTTGCCATGATCGGCACCGATGCCAAGCCCTGCCGCTGTGTCAGCCTTCAGGGCGAGATAGGTAAAGAGGTAGCGTGTACGATTTACGCCAACCGTTCCAGCCCGTGCCGCGAGTTTGATGCGTCGTGGGAGGGTGGGGTGCATAACCCGAGCTGTGATGATGCGCGGGCGGCGTATGGTTTGCCGCCGCTGACCCCGCCAGAGGCCAACGAGCCGCATTGGCCGGATGATGGGGCTGAGGTGGCCTGAAGTATCGATCAGCCTGACGCGGTCGATGTGTGGCCTTGTGTCGCGAAAGGGCCGCACAGCGGCCCCAGGCATCAGCGGCACCGCGAGAATTGCCAGGGCTGCTTTGCAGCCCTTTCGCGACACAAGGCCGCTCCCACAGGTAGCGTGAAAGGCTCCTGGCCTGTGGTGAACCTGCCGGCGACGGGCTGCAAAGCTGCCCCGAGATGCCTGAACCCTGCACTTGACGTTAAACTGTCATCTCCCCAGCAATGGACAGGAGATCCGGCGTGACCCCACCCCGCAGTTTCCCCAGTGACCTCTGCCTCGACAGCCCACGCCTGCAACTGCGCCCCATGCGCCATGCCGATGCCGCGCAGTGGTTGGCGATCATGGCCGACCCCGAGGTCATGCGCTATTGGCACCATGCACCCTGGCAAGACCTGGCCGAAGCCGAGAGCGCCCTGGCCGCCGACCGCGAAGCCTATGCCAATGGCGACCAGCTCAAGCTTGGCATGTACCGCCGCGACAACGGCGAACTGATCGGCATGGTCCAGCTGTTCAACATCGACGACATTTCCCGCCGTGGCGAAATCGGCTACTGCCTGGCTAGCGCCGTGCAGGGCAGGGGCTACATGGACGAGGCTCTGACCTGCTTCATCGACTACCTCGCCCACACCCTGCACATGCGCCGCCTGGAAGGCGAAATCGATCCGCGCAACCAAGGCTCGGCACGCACCCTTGAGCGCCAGGGCTTCGTGCTGGAGGGCACCTTGCGGGCGCGCTGGTGCGTGGCGGGTGAGCTGTCCGACTCTGGCATTTACGGCTTGTTGCTCGAACCACCTGTTGCATAGTCTTACGGCGAATAGCTACTATTCGGGAACAATTCTCACTTGTGTCCCGGTGCCCCATGCCCGTAGCCGACTCACCGAGCCCGTACCCGCTTGAACAGCTGTACAGCGAGCACCATGGCTGGCTTTTCAGCTGGCTACGTCGCAAGCTGCGTTGTTCGCACAGCGCAGCCGACCTGGCCCAGGACACCTTCGTGCGCATCCTGGCCTCGCGTGATGCCTTGCTGGGCATGCGCGAGCCACGCGCCTACCTCAGTACCACTGCACGCCGCCTGTTGATTGACCGGGTGCGCCGACAGCAAATCGAAGAGGCCTACCTCAGCGAACTTGCCTTGGCTGCCGAGGCGCTGGAAGGGCACCAGTCTCCCGAAAGCATCCTCATCACCCTCGAAGCGCTGGAGCAGATCGCTTTCCTGCTGGAAGGCCTGCACGTGAATGCCCGCGAGGCCTTCGTCGGTTACTACCTGGACGACCTGACCCAGCCTCAGATTGCCAAACGCCTGCAGATTTCCCCACGCATGGTGCGCAAGTACCTGGCCCAGGCCCTGATCCATTGCCACCGCACGCTGGACATTGCCGAACCGTGAACCCCTCGCGTATCGAACAGGAAGCTGCCGAATGGGCCCTGTGCCTGGGCGAGGGTGAGCTGGATGTCGACGAGGCGCGTGAGTTCGACGCATGGCTGCAGGCCGACCCACGCCACGGCGCCATCTTGCGCCGCATGCAAGGGGTGATCAGCCAGGTGCAGGCACTGCGCGAGCAACGCGGACCGGTGGGCGCCGGGCTGCGCGCCGGCGTACGGGGTTCGGCGCCAGGCTCGGGCGCACGGCGCACTTTGCTCGGTTTGGCCCTGGCAATCTCCTTGCTGGGCACACTGAGCCTTTCCGGTGGAACGCCGCGCGACTGGCTGGCCGACTTGCATACCGCGCCGGCGGAGTGGCGCAGCCAAACCCTGGAAGATGGCTCGCAGCTGACCTTGGCGGGCAACTCTGCCGTGGATGTCGAGTTCAGCACTGGCGAGAGGCGCATCCGCCTACTGCATGGCCAAGTACTGGTGGATGTCAGCCATGACCCGACGCGACCCTTCGTGATACAGACCGACGAAGGCAGCTTCAAGGCGCTGGGTACGCGCTTCGTGGTCAGCCAAGGCCGCGCTCGCAGCGAGCTGACCATGCTTGAGTCCCGGGTCGAGGCGCGCACTGCCGTGTCCGGCGATCAGTTGGTCGTCGGCCCGGGCGAGCGGGCATGGGTGGCGCGTAACGGGCTTGGCCCGTTGCCGGCCATCGACCCGGCGCGGGTCGATCGAGCCTGGCAGCACCACCAGTTGGTGGCCGACGGCGTACCGCTCGACCAGGTGCTCGATGCCTTGGCCGAGCAACGCCGTGGCGTGCTGCGCTTCGACCGCCAGGCAATGCAGGCGATCAAGGTGTCGGCGGTACTGCCTCTGGATGACAGCGAAAGGGCCCTGCGCCTGCTGGCCGAGGCGCTGCCGATTCGTATCGGCGGCGTTGGCCGCTGGTGGACCACGGTCGAACCCGTCTCACGAGAAAATTGAGCCAGGAGGTTCCGCTTCTGCGCAGTGGCCCGTCAGACAAGAGGCCAACCGATCAAGAACAAGGAGCCGATCCACCATGCGCCGATTCCCTGGCCACCCCGTCCTCAGCCCGCTAGCCCTGGCCTTGCGCCTTTCCTGTGCCGGGCTGGCCCTATCCGTTGCGGCCCTGCCGGCCGTCGCCGAGGAGGCCGCCCGCCTTAGCTTCGAAGTGCCCGCCGGCAACCTGGCCCAGGCGCTTGGTAGCTATGCCCAGCAAGCCGCCGTGTCGCTGGCCTTCACCCCCGAAGCACTGGCCGGCCTGCAAAGCAACGGCCTGCATGGCCTGTATTCGGTGGACAGCGGTTTTGCCGTGTTGCTGGCCGGCAGTGGCTACCGGGTAGAGCGTAGCGATAACGGCTACCGGCTGGTGGCCGAGCCGCAAGCGGCGGTGAGCAGTGACGCGATGGAACTTGGCGTGACCACAGTAGCCGGGCAGGGCATGGGCCAGAGTACCGAGAACACCGGCTCCTACGCACCGGGCCTGATCAGCGTTGGCTCCAAGACCCCGACCAGCCTGCGCCAGACGCCGCAATCGGTGTCGACCGTGACCCGCCAGCTGATTGAAGACCAGCAACTGACCGACATCAACCAGGCGATGAAAGTGACGCCGGGCATCGTCACCCAGAGCACCACCTTCCGCACCCAGGACTTCATCTCGCGTGGTTTCAGTATCCAGAACCTGCAGATCGACGGCGCTGCACCGCAGGCGCTGGGGACCGCCATGGGTTCGTTCTATTCGTCGAACATCTTCGAACTGGCCGAGTTCGACCACATCGAGGTACTGCGTGGTACTGCTGCGTTGTATGGTGGCTCGGGTGACCCGGGTGGCATCATCAACATGGTGCGCAAGCGGCCGACTTCTTTTAACCAGCTGAAGCTGACCCTGTCGGCCGGTAGCTGGGACAACTATCGCCAGGAGTTCGACCTGTCCGGCCCGCTGGGCTGGGATGGTCGCGTGCGCGGTCGCCTGGTGATGTCCAACACCGATCGCCAGTATTTCACCGACAACCGCGCCACCGAGCGGCCGTTGGTGTATGGCGTGCTGGAGGCGGACGTTACGGACGACACCATGCTCACCTTCGGTGCTCGCTACAACAAATCCCACGAAACCGGCAGCAACAGCGCGGTGCCGCGCTACAGCAATGGTGCTGACCTGAACCTGCCACGGCATACCGGCCTGACCAAGAATTGGGCCTACCTCGACGCCACCGCGCGCGAGTACTTCGCCAAGGTGGACCACCGATTCAACGACGACTGGAAGCTCAACCTCAGCTACACCAATACTTGGGACCTTGGGCTGTTCAAGACGGCGACCACCCTGAATGCAGTAGACCCGGTGACCAATACCGGGGCGACCTGGTACGGCACCTCGACACGCCAGGAGAACGAGCAGCACCTGTATGACGGTAACGTCTCTGGCCACTTCCAGGCCTTTGGTCTGGACCACGAAGTGGTCTTCGGCGCCGACTACCAGAAGATCGACAGCCGGTGGCTGGGCACTGCGCCTTATGCCGCCTCGGGCGCGCCGGCCAACGTGTTCGACCCCGACAGCTCGGCGTTCGACGACCCCGGCAACGGGCGTGACTACAAGCGCGACTACAGCCCCAACTCGCAACGCCAGTACGGCCTGTACGGCAGCCTGCGTTTGCAGCTGGCCGAACCCCTGCACCTGATTGTCGGGGCGCGTGCACAGCGTTTCCACTTTTGGCAGACCTACACCAACAACCTGACCTCGCCAGCAAGTATCTCCAGCCCGGAGCAGCGTATAGGCACGAAGGTCACCCCGTTCGGTGGCCTGGTCTACGACCTTGACGATCAATGGTCGACATACGCCAGCTATTCGGAAATCTACAAACCGCAGTCCAGCCGAATCAGCGGCCCTGCGCAAAGCGGTTCGCCGCTTGAGCCCATGACCGGCAAAACCTACGAAACCGGCCTCAAGGGTGAGTTGTTCAACGGCGCACTCAACGCCAGCGTGGCGCTGTACTACAGCACCCGCGAAAACGAAGCGGTGCAAGACCCGAACTTCCTGGCCACCAACGCCGGCTTCTCGGGCAGCTGCTGCTATGTGTCCAACGGTAAGGTGGTGAGCAAGGGCATCGACATGGAGCTGTCTGGCGAGCTGCTGCCGGACTGGATGCTGGTGGGGGGCTACACCTTCAACCTGAACCGCAACCGTAGCGCCGATGCACCGCTGAGCACGGTGATGCCAAAGCACCTGTTCAAGCTGTACAGCACCTACCGGCTGCCGGGTATCCTCAGCGACTTCAAGGTCGGCGGTGGCGTGCAGGTGCAAAGCGCCACGTACATGAGCGGTACAGTGAATCGCTATGACAGCAGCGGCGCGCTGGTTGAGCGAAACGTACCGTTCGACTTCGACCAGAGCGGCTATGCGATCTGGAACGCGTTGGTCGAATACCGTGTCGATGATCACTGGAACGTCACGCTCAACGGCAACAACCTGTTCGACAAGAAGTACTACGAAACCGTGGGTACTTCGACCTATGGCAACTACTATGGTGAGCCACGCAACTTCATGGTGACCCTGCGCGGCACCTATTGAGGGTTTGGAAGCGGGGCAGGGCCTGGGTTAAGGTCGTAGGCTGTCCCGTTTCTCTCAGGAATCCCCTTTGCCCGCTTTCTACCTGAGTATCAGCCTGCTGCTGTATTTGCTCGCCCTGTTCTTCGATGGCGCGCTGATGAGCGGCGAGCGTCATATGCCGGCCCTGCAGATGCTGCTGTACGGGCCTTGGGGCATGCCGTTCGGCTTGTACCAATGGTTTGCCAACCCGCTGCTGGCCCTGGCCATCCTTGCTCATCGGCGGTTTCGCCGGCTGGCCTTGCTGGCCGGGCTTGGGGCGGCGTATCTGGCAGCCAGCAGTTTTGGCATCGACCGCTTGCCGGATAACAGCAGCTATGAATTTCATGACCTTACCGGCTTTGGTGCTGGCTTTTACCTGTGGCTGGTATCGATGGTGATGTTTTGCCTGGGGCAAGCCTGGTTTTGCTGGAAGGCGCGAAGGGCTGACGACGTGCCAGGCTGGAACTGGCTTGATGTCGCGTTGATTGCCGCCCTGGGGGTAACGTTGTATGCAGCGACGCAAATGCCCTCGCTGCGCTTCGAGCCAGGCAAGGTGCTGATGCCCCCGGAGCAGCCGCAGACGCTTTGATACCCACAAGGAGGGTTAGCATGATCAAGCATTACCTGGCAGGTCTGGCACTGGCTTGCGTGCTACCGGTAGCGATGGCGGACGATTACACGGCGGCCTACGGGCAGTGCATGGACAAGGCCTCCAGCACCGTGGCCATGAACGCGTGCATCGGGGCCGAAACGCAAGTGCAGGACCAGCGGTTGAACCGGGTGTACAAGCAGTTGATGGGCAAGCTGGATGCCGGGCAGCAGAAGAGCCTGCGGGATGTGCAGCGCAAGTGGCTGGCCTACCGTGATGGCAATTGCCAGTTCCATGTACAGGCCAGTGGCGGGACCCTGGCGCAGCTGGAAGGTGGCAGCTGCATCATGGACATGACCCGCGACCGCGCTGCGGAGCTGGAGCGGGTGCTTAGCCCGGGGCAGTAACGCCTGTTCAGGCATGATTGGCCTACATTTGCAGGCGCGGGTTCAGTCGCGAACATCGGCTTTGCCGGTGTCATGCACCGCGTTGCCTTCTTCGCGGGTAAACCCGCTCCTACAGGGTGCTGGTTCTATTTGCGCGGTTGGCGCAGCGCCCGGGCCTTGAGGTACTCGCGTACTTCCACGGCATCCCCGGCAAACTCGATGCGCTCGGCCTTGGCTGCGCGCTGGTAGGCATACATCGGGTCGTAGTACTCGTTCAGCAAGCCTTCGATCCAGCCCCGGTGCAGGTCTACTGCGCCGCTGCGCTGCTGCTCTTCCAAGGCTTCGCGCAGCATCTCGGACAAGCGCTGATGGCGCTCTCCACCTAAACGCTTGTAGATATTGGCCATGCTCTGCAGCATGCGCTCGGCAAACAGCCGGGGACCGTCTTCTTCGCCATGCACGGCCTTGAACTCGGCGCTCAGGTTGACCACGTAGTCGCGCAGGATGCGCTCCACGCGGTTGGTGAAGCTGTCTTCAAGCCACACCAGCGGGTAATGCTGCATGCCTTGGTACAACTCCAGCGGCACCGTGCAGCTGCCAACAATGCGGCCTTCATCTTCCAGAACGAACTGCCCGATACCGCGGGCGCGCTTTTTCAGCACGTCGATTGCCAGCTGGTTTTCAAAGTCGATCTGCGCCGGTTGCGCCGTGGCGCGCTTGCCGAAACTGGAACCGCGATGGTTGGCGTGGCCTTCAAGGTCGAGCACGTTGTCCAGCTGGTGCAGCACATCGGTCTTGCCAGTACCGGTCAGTCCACCGACCAGTACGAAATCACATTGCTCCACCGCTTGCTGGGTAGTCTCCAGCAGGAAGGTACGCATGGCCTTGTAGCCGCCTTTGACACGCGGGTACTGAATACCCGCCTCATCGCGCAGCCAGCCCTGCACGATCTGCGATCGCAGGCCGCCACGGAAGCAGTACAGGTAACCGTCAGGGTGCGCCTTGGCAAACGCTGCCCAGGCCTCCAGACGGGCTTGCTTGGTGGCGCCACTGACCAGTTGGTGGCCCAGGGCGATGGCGGCGGCCTGGCCCTGCTGCTTGTAGCAGGTGCCGACCTTCTGCCGCTCCTGGTCGTTCATCAGCGGCAGGTTTACCACGCCAGGGAAGGCGCCTTTGGCGAATTCGACGGGGGCGCGCATGTCCATCATCGGCACGTCGTCGAGGAACAGCTGACGGAAGTCGGTGCAGTCGGGGCGCATCAGATCACCTCGACCGCATGGCTCTGTCGCTCGACCAGCTTGCCGATCGGGGACAGTTTCAGGCCCAGTTCGGCAGCCACGGCGAGGAACTCGGCTTCACCCTCCGGGGCAACAGCTACCAGCAATCCACCGCTGGTCTGCGGGTCGCACAGCAGGTGCTTCTGGTCGTCGCTCAGGGCGCCGATCTTGTGCCCGTAGCTGTCGTAGTTGCGCAGGGTTCCGCCGGGGATGCAGCCTTCGGCCAGGTAGTGGTCGACGCTAGGCAGGCGTGGCACGGCGGCGTAGTTCAGGTGCGCGGTGAGGCCGCTGCCTTCGGCCAGCTCGACCAGGTGGCCGAGCAGGCCGAAGCCGGTGACGTCGGTCATGGCCTTGACCCCGTCCAGCTTGCCGAAGCGGCTGCCGGGCGTGTTGAGGGTGCACATCCAGTCGCGAGCCAGGCCTTGGTCCTGCACACGCAGCTTGGCCTTCTTTTCGGCAGTGGTGAGGATGCCGATGCCCAGGGGTTTGGTCAGGTACAGCTGGCAGCCTGCGCTGGCGGTGTCGTTGCGTTTGAGGTGGCGTTTACTGACCACCCCGGTGACGGCCAGGCCAAAGATCGGCTCGGGCGCGTCGATCGAGTGGCCGCCGGCCAGCGGGATACCCGCTTCGGCGCACACCGCACGGCCGCCGCGGATGACTTCGCGGGCGACTTCCGGCGGCAGCACGTTGACCGGCCAACCGAGGATGGCGATGGCCATCAGCGGGTCGCCGCCCATGGCATAGATGTCGCTGATGGCGTTGGTGGCGGCAATGCGGCCGAAGTCGTAAGGGTCATCGACGATCGGCATGAAGAAGTCGGTGGTCGAGACCACGCCGCGCTCGTCGTCCAGCGCGTACACTGCTGCATCGTCGCGCGATGCGTTGCCGACCCACAGTTTCGGGTCCAGGGCCTGGGTGCCGCTTTCGGCAAGGATCACGTCCAGCACCTTGGGGGAGATCTTGCAACCACAGCCGGCGCCATGGCTGTACTGGGTCAGGCGAATCGGCTCGCTCATACGCACCTCTGCAGGTCAAATTGTTGCGCGATTGTAGCAAAGCTGGCCTTTAGGCCCTTGCCTCTTATAATTCCCGGTGTCGGCAAATGTGTCGGCACTTCCCCGCTATTGAACCGGAGAACACCCATGCTCAACCGCCCCCTGGCGCTCGCCGCCGGCCTCGTGCTGTCTTGCTGTGCCGCTGTCGTTCAGGCCGCAGAAACCCTGCGGGTCAGCGCCATCCCCGACGAAGCGCCGACCGAACTGCAGCGCAAGTTCAAGCCTTTGGGTGAGTACCTGGCCAAGCAACTGGGCATGGAGGTGAAGTTCGTACCTGTGGCGGACTACCCGGCGGTGGTCGAGTCGCTGGCCGCAGACCGCCTCGATCTGGCCTGGCTGGGGGGCTTCACGTTCGTTCAGGTGCACCTGAAGGACCCGACCGCCACACCACTGGTACAGCGTGAGCAGGACGCACAGTTCACCTCCAAGTTCATCACCGCCAACCCCGACGTGAAGAGCCTGAGCGATCTGAAGGGCAAGTCGTTTGCCTTCGGCTCCATTTCGTCTACTTCGGGCAGCCTGATGCCGCGTTACTTCATGCTCAAGCAGGACAATATCAAGCCTGAAGAGTACTTCAGCCGCGTGGCCTATTCTGGCGCCCATGATGCCACCGTGGCCTGGGTGCAGGCTGGCAAGGTCGATGGTGGCGTGCTCAACGCCAGCGTGTGGCAAAAGCTGGTGGATGCCGGCAAGGTCGACACCACCAAGGTGAAGGTGTTCGCCACAACCCCAACCTACTTCGACTACAACTGGACCGTGCGCGGCAACATGGACCCGGCGTTGAAACAGAAAATCAAGAAAGCCTTCCTGGACCTCGACCCGAGCAACCCGGAGCATAAGGCGATCCTTGACCTGCAGGCCGCCAGCCGCTTCATCGAGACCAAGCCTGAGAACTACAAGGGCACCGAACAAGCTGCACGCGAGGCCGGCCTGCTCAAGTGACAGCTTCGAATGCGGCAATTCATCTGCACGGTGCCAGCCTGCGCCATGGCCAGGTACGCGCGCTTGATGCGGTGAGCCTGCGTATCGCGCAGGGCGAGCGTGTCGCCATCATCGGGCCGTCGGGGGCGGGCAAGTCCAGCTTGCTGCACCTGATGGCCACGGCCATCCAGCCCAGCAGTGGGCGCCTGGAGTTGCTTGGCGAGCAGCCTTGGGCACTGTCGGCAAGGGCACGCCAGCGACTGCGTGCGCGGGTTGGCCTGGTGCATCAGTCGCCGCCTTTGCCACCGCGTCAGCGGGTGGTGACCGCCGTACTGGCGGGTCGCCTGGGGCAGTGGGGGACGCTGCGCGGCTTGCTCAACCTGCTGTATCCCAGCGATGTGCCGGGGGCGCGCCAGGTGTTGGCTGAACTGGGCCTGGCCGACAAGCTGTTCGTGCAGTGTGGGCAGTTGTCCGGTGGCCAGTTGCAGCGGGTGGGCATTGCTCGGGCGATGTACCAGCGTCCGCAGGTGCTGCTGACCGACGAACCGGTGTCGGCCATGGACCCGGTGTTGGCCGACCACAGCCTGGCCTTGCTCAATCGCCATGCCCAGGCCACTGGCGTGACGTTGGTGGCGAGCCTGCACGCCGTAGAGTTGGCGCTGGCGCATTTTCCGCGGGTGATTGGCATTCGGGAAGGGCAGGTTGTGTTCGACTGCCCGGCCGAAGCAATCACCGAGCAACTGCTGGACGCGCTATACGCCAACGAACAACTGGCTCCGCCGCCAACCCAGGGGCAGACCCTGACCGTGCAGATTCCGCGATGCTGAAGGCCGACGCCCGCGACCCGGCGCTGCTGCCGCGGATGCTGCTGGCCCTGTTGGCGGTAGCAGTACTGTGGCCGGCTATCCAGACAAGCGAACTGAACCCCGGGGTGCTGTTGCAGGCGGACAACCGTCAGCAGATTGCCAGTTTCACCAGCGCCTTCTGGCCGCCGGCACATGATGCCGATTTTCTTGCACTGCTGTATGAAGCCACCTTGCAGACCCTGGCCGTGGCGACTGCCGGCATGGCGCTGGCGTTGTTGTTGGCGATCCCTGCTGGCTTGCTGGCCAGCCGTGCCTTGTCCTTGCGTGCTGCTTCACGCGGCGGGCGGGCCGGGTTGTGGTCGCGACTGTTGCGCCTGCCGGTGCGTGGGCTGCTGATTTTCCTGCGTAGCGTGCCGGAGATCGTCTGGGCGTTGCTGTTCGTGCGCGCCGTGGGGCTGGGGCCGACGGCGGGCGTACTGGCTATCGCCATCACCTACAGTGGCATGCTCGGCAAGGTTTATGCCGAAATCTTCGAGTCGGTCGACCAGCGCCCGGCGCATGCCTTGTTGCAGGCGGGCAGTGGCCGGCTGGCGGCGTTTTTCTACGGCATCCTGCCCAATGCTGCCTCCGAAGTGGTGTCGTACACCGTGTACCGCTGGGAGTGCGCGGTACGGGCTTCGGTGGTGATGGGCTTTGTCGGTGCTGGCGGGCTGGGCCAGCAGATCGACCTGTCGATGCGCATGTTTGCGGGTGCGCAAGTGGCGAGCATGCTGTTGACGTTCTTGCTGCTGGTGATCCTGGCCGACCTGCTCAGCCGCCTGCTGCGCTGGAGGCTGGCATGAACCGGGTGATCAACCTGGTGTTGCTGGGCGCCATCGTGGCAGCGGCGGTGGCCTCGTTCGCGTATCTGGAGCTGGACCTGCACGCGCTGGTCGGCAATGGCGGGCTGGGGCAGATGGGCGAGTACGCCGGGCGCTTCCTGCAGCCGGATCTGTCTGCGGGGCACCTCAAGGCGGTGTGGCGCGGGGCGCTGGAAACCCTGGCCATGTCTGGCATGGGCACCTTGTTGGCAATGGTATTGGGGATGTTGCTGGCACTGCCGGCGGCGGGGCGCTTCGGTTGGCCGTTGCAAGGGGCCGCGCGTTTGCTGCTCAATGCCTTGCGTGCCATTCCTGAACTGGTGTGGGCAGCGCTGACTGTGCTGGCGGCTGGGCTGGGGCCGAATGCCGGTACCCTGGCTTTGGCGTTGCACACCGCTGGCGTGCTGGGGCGTTTGTTTGCCGAGGCGCTTGAGAACGCCCCGCCCGAGCCTGCGGCGGCGATCCGTTTGCAGGGGGGCAGCCAGGTGGCGGCGTTCTGCTTTGGTACCCTGCCCAACCTGTGGCCGCAGTTGCTGGCCTACAGCTTGTACCGCTGGGAGAACAACATCCGCATGGCCAGCGTGCTCGGGTTCGTCGGGGCGGGCGGGTTGGGGCAGATGCTGTACACCACTTTGAGCCTGTTCCAGGAGGCCCAGGCCAGCACGGTGATCATCGGTATGCTGGTGTTGGTGTTGCTGGTGGATGTGTCGAGTGATGTGTTGCGTCAGCGCTATGTGCGGGCCTGACGGAAAGCCCGGGCTGCAAAGCAGCCCCGACATCTCTCAGGCGTCTACAGCCTCGGCACACTGCGCCTCCCGCTGCATCGACTCCAGGTTACGCTCGATCGTCTCGCATATGGTATCCATCTGGATCTGATGCTCGCTGAACCTGAACGGGCTCTGCAAGTCCGTGCCGATCCGCTCGATGGCCAGCAACATGAACCCTACCACCGTCGACGCCAGCGGCGTGAACCAGCCTAGCGACTCCACAAGCCCCACCGGCACGATCAGGCAGAACAGGGTGATGAACAGCCGTGGGAAATACACATAGGGGTAGGGCAATGGCGTATTGGCAATCCGCTCCATGCCGCCCTGGGCGTTAGACAGGTCTACCAGCGTCGACTCCAGCCGCGCCAGACGAATGCTGTCCAGTCGCCCGGCCTGGTATTCCCGCGCCAGCAAGGCTGCCGAGCCGCCGAGAATGTCATTGGCGAAATTGTTCGAGCGGTTGCGCCGTTCAAACTCCGCCGGGGGGATGAAGGCCATCAGCTCCTCTGGGCAGCTTTCGCCTTTCAAGTGCGCCGCCAGGCAGTTCACATAGGCGATATGCCGGCGCAGCAGGGTGGCCTTGACCGGGTTCAGGCCGTCATCCGGGTCATCGATCAGCGTCAGCGTCTGCCGGGCGAAGCTGCGCGAACTGTTCACCAGCGCCCCCCACAGGGTGCGAGCTTCCCACCAGCGGTTGTAGGCGCTGCTGTTGCGAAAACTCACCAGCACCACCAAGGCTGAGCCCAGCAGGGTCAGCGGGATCAGTGGCAGGGTGAACTTGCTGTTCAAGAACAGCATGAAATCGATGGTGACCAGCACATCCCAGATCAGCAGCCAGAACAGCGACCAGCCGATATAGCCGATGGTCTTCACCACCAGGCGGTACTTGCGGGTGATGACGTCTTTCACGCGGGGGCACCTCGAAACGCGGGGGATGCAGGATGGGACGCCGAGGCTCGTCGAAGGTTCGAGGGTTGAATGTTGCAAGGGATTTTGTAGCTGAAATGAAGGGAAAAATCCGACCGGCCTATCAGGTGTGCCTGAATTCCTGATTCAGCTCGAAAACGACAGAGTGGGTCACTTCAATCCTTGAATGGGTGTATCCATAAGGATACGATTGGGTGACCACTTGATGTTTCTCGTTGAACAGAGGAAAGCTTTGCCGCTTGGCTACTGCCACCCAAGCCGCCGACATCCTCAAAGCCAGAAAGCTGCTGAAGGAGATGAAATGAGCGAAAAATTGATCCCGTTTGATATGGCAGCCTTGTTGAGCAGCGATGAGGCAATCAGTGAATACCTTAGCCAGGTGCTATCAGATGGCGATACCGAGGAAATCATTCGAGCACTTGGCCATATCGCTCGTGCACGGGGCATGACACATATTGCTACGGAGAGTGGGCTGGGTAGAGAAAGCCTGTACAAGGCGCTGAGCCCTGGCGCGAAGCCTCGTTTTGACACTGTATTGAGGGTCATTCGTGCTCTGGGGGTGGACCTTCTCGTTCAGCCACATGCAATGACCCGCTGATCCAGTTCGGTTAAGTCAGTATTTGCTTCATCTGCACCAACGCTACCCGCGTGCCGTCCCACGCCTGCCGCTCCTCGATGCCGAACGGTGTGAAGCCCAGCTGTGGGTAAAGCAGCAGGCCGGCGGTGTTGTGATTGAAACATGACACCCAGACCTCCCGGGCGCTGTACTGCTGGCGGGCGAGGTCGATCATTGCCGTTACCAGATAACGCGCTACACCAAGGCCGCGGGCGCCGGGGGCCACCACTACGTTGCCCAGGGCACATAGGCCGCCATGTTCGGCTTTGTAGAAATTGGCGAAGGCCAGGACAGCTCCATCACCTTCCACTACCGTGGAGCTGCTGCGTTGGGCTATGGCGTCGCTCAGCTGGTTGGGGGTGAGGGGGTAGGTGGCTTTGGGGAACATGTAGAACAGTTCGTCCGGGCTCTGCGGGAAGCTGCAGATAACGGGGATGTCTTCTGGCCGGATGGGGCGGTGGGTCAGGTGCATGGCAGGTCCTTCTCGCGTTGGCTGGCAGGGCCTCTTCGCGGGTAAACCCGCTCCCTCAGGTACTGCACAAGGCTCAAATCCTGTGCAGGCCCTGTGGAAGCGGGTTTACCCGCGAAGAGGCCATCAGCCTCACATCATAGGCCGCTTTCCATCCAACACCGCGCCCCGATTCACGGCTTGGCGGCCACCGCCACGTAGCCTTTGACCGCAGCCGGCGCCCTCGGCTTGGCCTTGTGCGCCAACAAGTACTGATAGCGCCGCCATTCCTTGTCGATCTCGTTGAATGACATGAACACGCTGATGCGATCCTTGCCCGCCAGGTCAGGGCGCTTGCCAGCGTCGATCTCGCGGGTGGGAATGATCGCGACGTTGATACCTACGACCTTGCCGTCATCGGCAAACACAGGCCCGCCCGACATACCCTTGGTAATCGGGCCGTCGTGTACCGAGTAGAAGACGCTGCCCGGCGTACCTTCAAGCCGTACCAGCGATGACAGGGCATGGCCCTTGCCCTGCATCGGCATCATGAAACTGTTGAAACCCACCGCCGTCACTGCCTCCCCCGGCACGTACTGGCGCCAGTGCGGCACGTTGCTGGCCTTGTGCTTGAAGAACACCACGTCACCCAGGCCCTCGTGGACCACGTTGCGCAGGAAGGGGGTGTGTTTGGCGGTGACTGCGTAATCCTCGTTCCACTGGATGGCGCTGGCCATCAGCAACATGGGCAGCGGGGCACCTGAGGTAACCACGAACGCCTGGCTGTAGACGGGATCTGAAACGTACGACGTTGGCACTCCATTGCACCCACTGAGCAGCATCATTGCCGCCATGCAGGGCGCGATTGTTTTCATGGGACACACATTGCGTGAAGAAAGGGGAGCGCCACTATGGCTAAGTGCCATTACGCTAACAATACTTTCGGAATATATCTGACGAATGACAGCTTAAGTGCTAGCGCAAGGCGCGGCCAATAGAATGCAGGTATGGGGGGAGGCGCGGGAGTCAGGGGGGCGGCGTCAACGACGTGCGTGAATCGCAGGCACAAAAAAACCGACCGTAAGGTCGGTTTTTTCCGGATTTGGTGCCCGAGGGAGACCCGTACTGCTCAATTTTGGCCTTTATTTACAGGTGTCTAGGTCTTTGTGAGTGGGGGTCTACTCACAAATCTACTCACTTTTTTGCAAGCGTTGCAAAGCCGTCACACGGTTGTGCCGTCTATTCGGACTGATGCTTGAGCGTCATCAGCATACGGGATGCTCACCTCGACCTTTTTGCCTGACTCGGTAGTGATTTCAATCACGAGTCGGTGAGGAGGGGCGGCAAAGTCGTCTGTGTACAGGACGTGGACAGCCTCTTTGCATGAGTCCCCCGTGGAGACCGGCCAATAAGCCGAACCGTCTTTGGCCGGCAGGTACACTTGAATGTTGGACATTTCCTATCTCCTAGCTGCTTTCGATTGGGTGTCTTAGCAGGCTAGCCGACTTTTACGATCCTTCTTCGGGATGTCAAAGTATATTGTATCTCATTGTTTTAATTGGTTTTTTCGTAGTTAAAGCTTTGAGATATCCCCATTGATACCCCCGCGGTGAGCCTCCTATTTGATGCCGATCCTCTTCGTTCCACTTCTGCATGGCACAACCCTTCAGCTACGATGCCAGGATGACATCACGGGCAACGGGATGTCGCAGATCCGTAGACTAGAAAGAGATCAAGTATGAGCAGGGACGAAGCAGATACTGGTATGAAAGAGTTCGATTTTGAGGCGATGATGGCAGCCATGGCCTTGAGTGCGAGCGCTGAACCAATTGAGTCAGTAATGGAACGGTGCCCCGCGTTGATTAAAAAGCTGGAGCGGTATTGCCCAGTAACAACTGCGGCGGTGTTTGGTGGATTATTACTTAACCCAAAATTCCAAAAGAACTGTCTCCGGCTTGAGTATCTTATTCACCTTGCGATTGCAGTAGGCAACGGAAAACGTACTGCACCATACCAAGATCTAATCGATGCATACAATTCAGTAGGGAACGAATACAGTCAGCTGGAAGATCCCCCCGAGGATCTTTTCGCTCATCGCATTTATACGCGCCGAGGAAACTATTTAGTAATTGATGGTATTTGGGAGGGTGCAGGCTTCTACTTGCAAAGATTTATGCATCTTGTAGATAGCATGCCTGATTATGGGCTCTTTGGCGCTCTCCGAAACTCCATACATGCGCTACTTAAAATTTCGAACTTTATATGCTTGCGGGCTAACCTCATGCCCAACAGCCTTGGCGACGAATTTGGACAGGACCGCCTCGGCGGCGCAACTGCAGCGAAAGCAGCTGCATTCAAGAGTTCAGTCGCGGTTTCGCCTACCGATCTTCGAGAGTTGGGTGTCGAGTTTGAGGATATTGAGCCATTCATTTTTGATCCTTCAACGCGAAACCTTATAAAAGAGCAAAGCCTTGGTAATACTTCTCTTGAGCGAAAACCTCTAGCCATGATTGGGGGCGATATATATGTCGTACTCCCAACTGCAATATCTTTAGCAATCCGATCGTGTTGCGTTTCAGTGCTGGCGACCGGCAAATCCAGGCCGACTTTTACTTACAACCTGAGCAAAGAATATTCCAGACTTATCAGTCACATGAAAATATTAGGTGGCGACGGTATTGATGCAGATTTTGCTCACAATGGCGACGAAGCCTTTTTCTGTGTTCAAAAAGTTATAGACACAGGGCGATATATCAATTTTGCATTTCTATTGGACAGTCTAGAAGATTTTGCAGACTCTGGCTTTATGGGCATGTATAGCCCGAGCGAAAAATTAAGGGAAAAGCTGGCAGAACAAGTTATAGAAATGCAAGACAAGGCTTCGGCTGACCCCCAATTTAGGGGCGGAATAAATTTGATAGTTAGCTGCGGTATAGGTAGAGGCGCCGCCTTTGATTTGTCGCTCCCCCCGCGGGATGGGTGGAAGCTCGAAGTCATCAGCGCTCATGACTTTTACACTCTTAGCAATGTAGAGCAGTTTGAGCCATTGAATCTGTGGCGCATGCTCGAAGCTGAAGAAAAATTGCAAGAAAGCAACGTCCTTATCCAGAATATGAACGGACTTTTGAATCTTTACGCATGGTGCGATTCCTTAAATGGTCACATGGTGCCGCACTCAGAGATTCCTGATGATCCTCACAACTCAACATTGTTCTTGGCAATCACACAGAATGGACTGCGAGAGACACGACAAAAAGTTGCATTTTCGATGGACGACCAGGTCCAGCAATACACCGACGGATCATGGTTACTGATTCGCAAAGAAGGCTCAAGCTACTTTAAGGAAGAAGATCTTCTACCACTATACGGAAGCTTCACTCCCGGGATTCCGAAAGGAGCCGTTATAACAAAAAACAGATGTTGGTGGACAGAGCTGGCATCGCCGCCTAATGGAATTGATACTGCTAGCTACGATCGCTGGAAGATGCTGGGAGTATGGATAGTCCGTGCCGCGCCTATTCTTGATGACGCCCTAGGTCAAGAGCTAGGGCAAGGACCTATAGTTTGGAGATGTGTATTTGAGAAGCCGCAAGACGCAACCTATATCGAAGAACACGGTAATGAAGATGATGCTGCCAAATCGATAACTGCGACTGTCCATGCTGAGATCAGGACCGTCCAACTGAACATAGGCCCCGACTTCGACAAGGCGTTGTTCAACCCAACAAACATAGCAGAACGGGCTCTGGTGCAAGCTTTTGTGGCGGGAGTGCTAGAGCTTGCACGAAAAGACGGCTCATTAGTGGACGATCTAACAAATAAAATAGTACCAAATGACCAGGCGCGGCATGCACATATTTTCCAAGCTTCGAAATTTAGAGACCACTTTCCAGAGCTATTAAGCAAAAAAGTAATAACAATAAACAACTTAGATGAAGGCCTTGGCAAACTTAATATGGGCTGGAAAGTCCGAGATAGGGGAGAAGGCGGCGTAATTGAGGGCAAAGTGGAATGCCAAGCCTACCTGAATGCCCTCGTTACCAGATTAGAGGTTGAACTCTGCAGGGATGTCAAACAATTCAACCGCGAGAGCTTGGTGTCAGAGCTACTCATGAATGCAGATACCGCTAGCGTCTCACGCGATCGGTGGCATAGGACAGCGTCAGCAGTTCTATCACTTAGGAATGATCAAAATGCAGCGCTAGCCGTCATGCGTGATTACGAGTTCAAGCTTAATTCTGTACTGCAGCCGAGCCGAAACTTAATTGAGATGGCAATTTGTGAATCTCCAGTTGAGGGCGGAAATCTTGTGGGCGACCTCGATATCGCTCGCCTACTCGGCAAGGCTGCATGCTTACACCACTTGGGAGGGTGGTCAGATCTGATACGCTGGGATGTAATGACACCCAAAGTGATGATCCGCCCTTTAGGCGACGTTCATGTAGAGCATGATTTCATCGAAACTGTAGTAGAAGATTTTGGAACAGCGACGAGCACACTGAATCGCCCCTGGTTTCGTAGACACCTCCAAGCCTCATAATGAGGCCCAAATAGGAGGTGCCATGAGTCGTCAGCGTTACCCTGAAGAATTCAAGATCGAAGCGGTCAAGCAAGTCACCGAGAAAGGCAAGCCCGTCGCCGATGTTGCCCAGCGCCTGGGCATGTCCGTGCACAGCCTTTATGCCTGGATCAAGGTCTACAGCAAGCCCCAAGAGCAGCGTCAGCAAGACGACGATCAGCAGGCCGAACTGCGCAAGCTGCGCGCTGAACTCAAGCGCGTGACGGAAGAGCGAGACATCTTAAAAAAGGCCGCCGCGTACTTTGCCAAGGAGTGCGGTTAAAGTACGCCTTCATCAAGAAGCACTCGACTGATTACCCGGTGCGGCGCCTTTGCCAAACCCTCAAGGTGCACCCCAGCGGCTACTACGCCTGGCTGGCCGAGCCTCAATCTGCCCGAGCAAAAGAAGATCAACGTCTGCTTGGCTTGATCAAACACGCTTGGCTAGAAAGCGGAGGCGTATACGGCTACCGCAAAATTCACGATGACCTACGTGAGCTAGGAGAGGAATGCGGACGAAATCGAGTCGGGCGCTTGATGCAGGCGGAGGGGCTGCGTTCGCAAACGGGCTATCGGCGGCGTCCAGGGTTTTACGGTGGTAAACCAACAGTGGCCTCGCCCAACCACCTCGCGCGGCAGTTCAATGTCAGTGAACCGAACAAGGTCTGGGTGACAGATATCACTTACATCCGCACCTATGAAGGATGGCTCTACCTGGCGGTAGTGCTGGATCTGTTCTCACGCCAAGTAATTGGTTGGTCAATGAAGCCAAGGATGTGCAGCGACCTCGCTATCGACGCAATGTTGATGGCTGTGTGGCGACGCAAGCCACAGCAGCAAGTGATGATTCACTCAGATCAGGGTAGTCAGTTCAGTAGCTCAGATTGGCAAAGCTTCTTGAAGGCTAACAATGTAATCAGCAGCATGAGCCGGCGGGGAAACTGCCACGACAATGCCGTAGCCGAGAGCTTTTTCCAGCTTTTGAAGCGGGAGCGAATCCGACGAAAGATCTACACAACCCGTGAAGAAGCCCGAAGTGATATTTTCGATTACATCGAGATGTTCTATAACCCTAAACGCCGACACAGCAGTGCTATGCAGCTGTCTCCAGTAGAGTATGAGAAACGCTATTTCCTGAGCTTGGAGAGTGTCTAGGAAACCAGGGGCGATTCACACATAGATACCTGTCCTCTGCTCGCAACTATGCAAAGAACCTGAAGGAACGCGACTCTTCCAGTGAAAAATCTCAAGAGATAGATCCTAAGTTTTTAGCTGCTTGGATGCAAGATCTCGGAGCAAGCTTTGAAGACTTCTGCAAGTTAGTAGATGCGATAGAAAACTATGCAGTCAATACTGGTCAATCTGTCCTGGTAATGCGTCGCGCTGAGCTTTTGAACTTAGGAGAAAGCGCGGAGAGCGCGGAGTGCATACTCCAAGCTATGACCCTGGCCCCTAGGGAGTCTTGGCGTTACGTGCCGGAAGGCTATGAGTCAAAAGATATCGATCCGTGGCGATTCAAACGACGCTTGAGCGTTGTAAGACGCCCTCTTCTACAAATCACAACTAGCGAAGAACCTCTCTACCTCATCGCCCCTGGAATTATTCGAGAGGGTTTCATCGCAATGGTGAGCAACTATTATAGCGGATCCTATCCAGACCGGCATTGCGGACCAGGAATGCGAAAGTATGCTGGATATGCTCGCGAGCGAGATGGGATGGCTTTTAATACTAAAGTATCTGAAAAACTAGAAGAGCTAGGCTGGCAAACCCAGCCTGAAATCAAACTAACAAAGATACTTAAAGACAAACTTGATCGCGACTATGGAGACGTCGATGTACTAGCATGGGATGCTGATCTGGGTCGAGTACTAATTATTGAATGCAAAGATTTACAATTCAAAAAAACGTACGGAGAAATTGCAGAGCAACTCAATGATTTTCGCGGAGTAGAGAGAAATGGGAAACGAGATCTATTGAGAAAACATTTAGACAGGGTTTCGATCCTGCGCGAGCAAGCCCATAAAGTCCAAAAATATCTGAACCTCAAAAGTATCCCTATAATTGAAAGCGTTGTGGTGTTTAGCAATCCCGTACCCATGCAGTTCGCGTCAGGCGCAATTCGGGAAGAGGCAAAAACATTCACGTTCAACTCTCTATCAGACCTGCGCGAGTGAATTTTACTGTGACGATAGTGTTTGATGGGTGTCTTCAAATTTGAGGACACCCCCTAAATACCCTCAGTCTGGGGTATTCAAAGTGGCCCTGGTTCACTTCAAGCCTTGTCCTGGGCCACGATCGATGCAGAAATGATGGCCCCGCCCCAGCGGCGCTCGCCGATGCAGATCGGTACCGGTAATCCACTAGCGGTGGTGTTCTTGGCACTTCCAAAGGCGTAGCTAGGCAGGTTCTCGGGCGCGCCGCTCTGTGACAGCCCCTTCGCCTGGGGGCTGAGCATCTGAATCACGCCGCCAGCGACCAGCGCGATACCTGGCCCGTAGGTGGCGCCTCCGGTGAACGGTCCAGCAATGAGCAACGCGATTCCAACGATCGTCTGCAGCAGCCCAGCACGCTTGCTGCCATGCACTACCGGCACAAACCACAGCTCTCGGGCTCCCCCTCGGGTCAGGTCACCGTCGCCAATGTTCTTGCCATTCTTGAATATCGCGAAGCGTAGCCCCCGGCTCTCGGCATCGGCCAGGTCACGGGCGAAGCCTGGATAATTAGCATCCAGCGCTTTAGCGGCCTCTTTCGCGTCACCGCGTTGCAGCAGGAAGTGGTGGTGTTTGCCGTACTTCTTGCCCAAGAAGCCGCCCAGACGGATTTTGGTTTTTGGCGCATAGTCGATCACGGTCGCAGCCATCACACGGCCTCCTGTGGCATGGACAGATGGACGCCCAGGCGCCGAGCGAGCATCTCGCGGCACTGCAGCGCCTCCAGGCGAATGGAGTCCTCTCGGGCAGGACAAGGGTTCCAGTTGGGCGCATAGCTCGACATTGAAGCGCGAGCGCCGCGTAGGGTGCCACGCAGCAAGGCGGCAGATATCCGCGCCTCCTCCTCGGTAAAGAACACGCCATCGAGCTTCACCCTTTGGCCGGCCTGGACACGATCGACTTCCCACAGCAGATAGCAGGGGCCACCTTTGTCCAGGGTGAAGGTGGCCACGTCGCAGGCTCGGGCGAAACGCTCTTGAAAGGTGGACGGAGCTGGTTGAATGGTCATCAGCGGATAGCCTCCAGGTGTTAACTCGTCGGTGTTAAAGCGTTAACTTTTCGAGGTTAAAGCTGTTAATCCGGTTAACACCCGCCAGAGGGCGCTATCGCCGTCTATGCCGCTGTTTCCGTGGCTTCCAGCCCCATGCACGTTCGGCATGGTGTTAACCTCGTTTTAACTTTTTTTTAACCGGGGAAAAAATGTCTACGTGGGGTCGGAGGCGGTCTAGGTCAGCGAACCTTCCAGACTTTCGACCCGCCCCCCCTCAGTAGGTCGGCGCGATGTACGGCGGCGCCGACCGGATCTGTTCCAGCGCTTCGGCTGCGCTCAGGCCGCTGGCCAACAGTCGATCAATCTCTTTGCTCAACCGCTCACGCTCTTCCATCTGGCGCAACAGGGCGCGGCTGTGGGCGATCTGGTTGAGGGCTCGTTGAACTGGCTTGGGTAGATGGGTATGGCTCATGGTCTTCTCCGGTGTGAATGAAAAGGCCCGCGAGTGCGGGCCTGTGCCGGATCACCCCACAAAGGAAAGAAGGGCTCCGACTGCTGCGGTTAGGAGGTCGTGGCACTCACAGCTAACCCACGCTCGTCGTTACGGTGTCGGCGTGCCGGCCAGCGTGACGAGTCGAGTAGCTGTGGGTGCGAACACGGCCAGGCCAGCGCGCAGCTCTGCCAGGATGGTCACCATGTTGCGGCGGAAGTTGTCACCGTCGTGGCGGCTGGCCTCCACGGTCACTTCCTGACGGTCCAGCAATGCGGCCACGCTGGTATCGAGGATCAACGCCTCGCCTTGCGGCATGCCGTTGGTGACGACTACAGGGGTGCCCCACAGGCTGGGCGGCGCTGGATCGCGTGGGGTGCCAATCACATACTGGCCGTCGCCATCATCGGCGCGCTCGCTCTCGATGGCGAACCAGTCACGCGGGTTCATCACGATGACGTTCGGGTTCCAACCTTCGGCCTTGAGGTCAGTGAGGGCTGCGCCGATGCGGTCAGCCGGTTTGCCAGTGGTGATGCCGGCAGCGGTGGCTTGCTTCTTGAACCCGAGGATTTCACCCGCGCCGCCGTCGCCGTTGATGAGTTCGGCTTCCAACTTCTGGCGCACGCCCACGCTCATCAGCGTGTTGATCTGTCCCTCAAGCTGGTCATTGTCCTGCAGTACCTGGAGGCTCGCCGGAATCCAGGTGGCGATGGTGGCGATCTCCGCCCGCTCCATCTTGGTTGGCATCGACCCTTCGGCCTTCTCCTCACCTTCTTCTTTCTGGTAGGCCGCGCCGTTGATGTAGCCGTCGAGGCGAACGAACTCGTAGGTAGCGCTGGTGACCGGCACGATCGGCAGCACATCCAGCAAGCTCAGCCGCGGCTGCGGAATACCACGGATGCCGGCGCCATCACGCTGCGGGGCAGTTGGATAGCTGGTCGAGCCAGTAACGCCTTTGTTGGGGTTGGTGATGGCTGCGCGGACGCCCACTTTGCAATTGATCTGGCCGGTGGACTTCATACCGTTGCGGAAGCCGGCGATGCCATCGGCGGCCACGACCTGGGCAGTTACAGCATTGGAGTCGGTGGAATCGTCGTTAGCGCCTCGGCGGGCGCTGACATTCACCATCTTCTGCTCGATTTCTTGAAGCCGGGCGCCGAACTCGTTTTGCTTCTCTGCTGAGGACGATTTGAAGTCAGCGATCTGCGTGCCGATGTTCTGCAGCGTTAAGGCGCCACAGTTTGCCCCCAGCGGTTGTAACCTCAAGGCAAAGGCCCTGGGCGTCAGCGAGGCGATAGAGCTTGTCGCGGGGTTTGGCGGTGCGGATGGCGGTATCTGTGAGCGCCACGGCTATTCCCGTGGAGTGCCGAACCGCGCTGGATTGCGGTCGGTGTGTGAGTAGGATTCTGGACCGAACTCGTCCTACTCACAAATCTACTCATATGCTTGCGGGCTTACAAGGGAACCGCTGGGAACGATGGGCACAAAAAAACCGGCCATGTGGCCGGTTTCTCTGGTGTTCCGGGTCTGGTAGGGACCGCTTGGAACTATGTGATGGTGCCCCGAGGGAGACTCGAACTCCCACTCCTTTCGAAAACGGATTTTGAATCCGCCGCGTCTACCAATTCCGCCATCAGGGCGTGGCGCGCAGTATAAAGAGGTGCCGCTGGTCGGTCAATCGGCTTTCATGGTCAATTTTCACACATTGGGCTAAACTTCCCGGCCCTGCCGAACCGAACATCATCATGCGCGTCGCCGATTTTTCCTTCGAACTCCCTGATTCCCTGATCGCCCGCCACCCGTTGGCCGAGCGCCATGGCAGCCGTCTGCTGGTGCTCGATGGGCCTACCGGCGCGCTGGCGCACCGGCAATTCCCCGACTTGCTCGACTATCTGCGCCCCGGCGACCTGATGGTGTTCAACAACACCCGGGTGATCCCGGCGCGGTTGTTTGGCCAGAAAGCCTCCGGCGGCAAGCTGGAGGTACTGGTCGAGCGCGTACTCGACAGCCACCGGGTGCTGGCCCATGTGCGCGCCAGCAAGGCGCCCAAGGTAGGCGCGGTCATCCTCATCGATGGCGGTGGCGAGGCCGAAATGGTCGCGCGCCATGACACGCTGTTCGAGCTTCGCTTCACCGAAGAGGTGCTGCCGTTGCTCGACCGTGTCGGCCATATGCCGTTGCCGCCCTATATCGACCGCCCGGACGAGGGCGCCGACCGTGAGCGCTACCAGACCGTGTACGCCCAGCGCGCCGGCGCGGTTGCCGCGCCTACTGCCGGCCTGCACTTTGACGAGGCGCTGCTGGAAAAGATCGCCGACAAGGGCGTCGAGCGCGCCTTCGTCACCCTGCATGTGGGCGCCGGCACCTTCCAGCCGGTGCGGGTCGACAAGATCGAAGACCACCACATGCATAAAGAGTGGCTCGAAGTGGGCCAGGATGTGGTCGATGCCATCGAGGCCTGCCGGGCCCGTGGTGGTCGGGTGATTGCGGTTGGCACCACCAGTGTGCGTTCGCTGGAAAGCGCCGCGCGTGATGGCGTGCTCAAGGCCTTCAGTGGCGACACCGACATCTTCATCTACCCGGGCCGGCCGTTCCATGTGGTCGACGCCCTGGTCACCAACTTCCATCTGCCGGAGTCCACGCTGCTGATGCTGGTCTCGGCTTTCGCCGGCTACCCCGAGACCATGGCTGCCTACGCAGCGGCGGTCGAGCACGGGTACCGCTTCTTCAGTTACGGTGATGCCATGTTCATCACCCGCAATCCGGCGCCACGCGGGCCCGAGGATCAAGCATGAGTCGCACCTGTCGAATGTCCTTCGAACTGCTGGCCACCGACGGCAAGGCCCGTCGTGGTCGCATCACCTTCCCACGTGGCACCGTGGAAACCCCGGCATTCATGCCGGTGGGTACCTATGGCACGGTCAAGGGCATGCTGCCACGCGATATCGAGGCCATCGGCGCCGAGATGATCCTCGGCAACACCTTCCACCTGTGGCTGCGTCCAGGCACCGAGGTGATCAAGAAGCACAACGGCCTGCACGATTTCATGCAGTGGAAAGGCCCGATCCTCACCGACTCCGGTGGTTTCCAGGTATTCAGCCTGGGTGCCATGCGCAAGATCAAGGAAGAGGGCGTGACCTTCGCTTCGCCGGTCGATGGTTCCAAGGTGTTCATGGGCCCGGAAGAGTCGATGCAGGTTCAGCGTGACCTGGGCTCGGACGTGGTAATGATCTTCGACGAGTGCACCCCGTACCCGGCCGAGCACGATGTGGCACGCACTTCCATGGAGCTGTCGCTGCGCTGGGCCCAGCGCTCGAAGAACGCCCATGCCGACAACACCGCCGCGCTGTTCGGCATTGTCCAGGGCGGCATGTACCAGGACCTGCGCATGCGCTCGCTGGAAGGCCTGGAAAACATCGGTTTCGACGGCCTGGCCATTGGCGGCCTGTCGGTGGGCGAGCCCAAGCACGAGATGATCAAGGTGCTGGATTACCTGCCGGGCCAGATGCCTGCTGACAAACCTCGTTACCTTATGGGGGTAGGCAAACCGGAAGATCTCGTTGAGGGTGTGCGCCGCGGCGTCGACATGTTCGACTGCGTGATGCCGACGCGTAACGCGCGCAACGGTCATCTGTTCGTCGATACAGGGGTGATCAAGATCCGCAATGCGTTCCATCGTCACGATGAATCGCCGCTGGATCCGACCTGTGACTGCTATACCTGCACCAACTTCTCGCGCGCCTATCTCCATCATCTGGACAAATGCGGCGAAATGCTGAGCAGCATGCTGAATACCATCCACAACTTGCGCCATTATCAGCGCTTGATGGCCGGTTTACGCGAGGCTATTCAACAGGGTAAATTGGCCGCCTTTGTCGACGCCTTCTACGCCAAGCGCGGGCTTCCTGTACCGCCCTTGGACTGACTGTCCGCATCCATTATTAGAAAATTACATTAGGAGTGCCCAATGAGCTTCTTCATCCCCGCCGCATACGCGGACGCTGCAGCACCTGCCGCTGGCCCAGCCGGTACCGGCTTCGAGTGGATTTTCCTGGTCGGTTTCCTGGTCATCTTCTACCTGATGATCTGGCGCCCGCAGGCCAAGCGCGCAAAAGAGCAGAAGAACCTGCTGAGCAACTTGCAGAAAGGTGACGAAGTTGTCACCAACGGCGGCATCGCCGGCAAGATCGTCAAGGTTTCCGATGACTTCGTGGTGCTGGAAGTGTCCGACACTGTCGAACTGAAGTTCCAGAAGGGTGCCATTGCTGCGACCCTGCCAAAAGGTACGCTCAAGGCTATCTGAGTTACCGGTTTTATTTTCCAGTCGGGGCGCGCAACGCGCCCCGCGTCTTGAACGGGCGGCGTGATGCTGAACAAATATCCTCTGTGGAAATATGCACTGATCGTGCTGGTACTGGTGGTCGGTTTCATTTATTCCGCTCCCAACCTCTACCCGGATGACCCGGCGGTACAGATCAGCGGTGCCAGCTCGGCGCTGCAGGTGAATCAGGCCGACCTCGATCGCGTCAGCAAGGCGCTGGTCGATGCCAAGATCGCTGTCAAGGGCGCAAGCCTGGGTGAAAAGGGCAGCGGGCTGATCCGCCTGACCAATCAGGAAGACCAGTTGCCAGCCAAGGATGTCGTGCGCAAGGCACTGGGCGATGATTACGTCGTGGCCCTGAACCTGGCCCAGACTACCCCGCAATGGCTGCGCAACCTGGGCGCAAGCCCGATGAAACTGGGCCTGGACCTGTCTGGTGGTGTGCACTTCCTGCTGGAAGTGGACATGGACAAGGCCATGACTGCCCGCATGAAAGTCTACGAAGGCGAGGTCAAGACCTTGCTGCGCAAAGAGCGCGTCCGCTACCGCAGCCTGCCTCAGCAGGATGGCGGCATCATGCTGGGCTTCGCTGACGATGCCACCCGCGAACAGGCACGTGCCCTGATCCGCAAGAATTTCAATGATTTCGACCTGACCACCACCGAGCGCAATGAGCTTGCGGTGCTGCGTCTGGCGCTGACCCAGGCGAAAGTCGCCGAGATCCGCGAATACTCGATCAAGCAGAACCTCACCACCGTACGCAACCGCGTGAACGAGCTGGGTGTGGCAGAGCCCCTGGTACAGCGCCAGGGCGCCAACCGTATCGTGGTCGAGCTGCCTGGCGTGCAGGACACTGCCGAAGCCAAGCGTATCCTCGGTAAAACGGCCAACCTGGAGTTCCGCTTCGGTGCTGAACCAGGTGCCTCCAAAGCCACTACCGAGGTGTTCGAGTTCCGTGAGGGCGGCCGCTCCGCCGCAGTCGAGCGGGGCCTGATCATCACCGGTGACCAGGTCACCGACGCCCAGGCCAGTTTTGACGAGCATGGTAGCCCGCAGGTGAACATCCGTCTGGATGGTCACGGTGGCGAGCTGATGAGCCGCGCAACGCGCAGCAACGTCGGCCGTAGCATGGCGGTGATCTTCATCGAGCAGAAGCCAGTCACCCGTTACGTCAAGCAGACTGTCGGTGGCGTCGAGAAGGATGTTGCCGTACAAAGCTTCGTCGAAGAGAAGAAAATCATCAGCCTGGCGACCATCCAGTCGCCGCTGGGCAGCCAGTTCCGCATCACCGGCCTGAACGGCCAGGGTGAATCGTCGGAACTGGCATTGCTGCTGCGTGCCGGTGGTCTGGCCGCGCCGATGTACTTCGCTGAAGAACGTACCATTGGCCCAAGCCTGGGTGCCGATAACATCACCAAGGGTATCAACGCGTCGCTGTGGGGCATGCTGTTCGTCTCGCTGTTCATCATCGCCATCTACCGCGCCTTCGGCGTGCTGGCCACCATCGCCCTGGCGGGCAACATGGTGCTGCTGCTGGCGTTGATGTCGCTGCTGGGGGCGACCCTGACCCTGCCGGGTATTGCCGGCATCGTGTTGACCATGGGTATGGCGGTGGACGCCAACGTGCTGATCTTCTCGCGTATTCGCGAAGAAATCGCGGCTGGCATGTCGGTGCAGCGCGCCATCCACGAAGGCTTCAATCGCGCCTACTCGGCAATCGTCGACGCCAACCTGACCACCCTGTTGGTCGGCGGCATCCTGTTTGCCATGGGTACCGGCCCGGTCAAAGGCTTTGCGGTCACCATGTCCCTCGGGATTTTCACCTCGATGTTCACTGCCATCATGGTGACCCGTGCATTGGTCAACCTGACCTGTGGCGGGCGTGACATCAAGAAGCTGTGGGTTTGAGGGAGCTGCGATGAAAACCATCAATTTCATGGGCGTGCGCAATTTCGCGTTCGCCGTCACCGTGCTCCTCACCGTGTTGGCGCTGTTCAGCTGGTGGCAAAAGGGCCTGAACTTCGGGCTGGACTTCACCGGGGGCACGCTGATCGAGCTGACCTACGAGCGCCCGGCCGACGTCAAGGCTGTGCGTGCCGAGTTGGTCGAATCCGGCTTCAACGAGGCCGTGGTGCAGAGCTTCGGTGCTACCACTGACCTGCTTGTGCGCATGCCTGGCGACGATCCCATGCTGGGTAACAAGGTAGCTGAAGCCCTGCAGAAGGCCGGAGGTGACAACCCGGCGAAGGTCAAGCGTGTCGAGTTCGTCGGCCCTCAGGTGGGTGAAGAGCTGCGTGACCAGGGTGGCATAGGCATGTTGCTGGCCTTGGGCGGCATCCTCATCTACCTGGCGTTCCGTTTCCAGTGGAAGTTCGCCGTGGGGGCGATCGTTTCGCTGATCCACGACGTGGTGGTAACGCTGGGTATCCTGTCGTTCTTCCAGATCACCTTCGACCTGACGGTGCTGGCGGCGGTGCTGGCGATCATCGGTTACTCGCTGAACGACACCATCGTTGTGTTCGACCGGGTACGTGAAAACTTCCGCGTCATGCGCAAGGCCTCGTTGATCGAGAACATCAACGTATCCACCACCCAGACCCTGCTGCGTACCGTCGCCACTTCGGTTTCGACCTTGCTGGCCATTGCCGCGCTGCTGTTCTTCGGGGGTGACAACCTGTTCGGTTTCTCGTTGGCCCTGTTCATTGGTGTCATGGCCGGTACCTACTCGTCGATCTATATCGCCAACGTGGTACTGATCTGGCTGAACCTGAGCAGCGAGGATCTCATTCCGCCGGTCAAGGCCGAAGGTGTGGACGAACGTCCGTAGGTTTTTCCTGCGCCGTTTGGCGATGAAAAGGCGCGAGTGTTGAACTCGCGCCTTTTTTTTTGCTCCAAGGCTGGGAGAAGCGCGGGTTCACACCCGCTGGTACGATCAGGAGGTTCACGTGAATAAATCAATGCTGGTGGGTGCGGTGCTGGGTGCTGTCGGTGTAACTGCCGGAGGTGCTGTGGCGACCTACAGCTTGGTGAACAAAGGCCCCGAAGTCGCCCAGGTGACTGACGTGCAGCCGATCAAGCAGCAGGTGAAAACCCCGCGTGAAGTTTGCAAGGACGTGACTGTGACGCGCCAGGCGCCGGTCAAGGATCAACACCAGATTGCCGGTACCGTAGTCGGTGCGTTGGCAGGTGGTCTGTTGGGTAACCAGATTGGTGGCGGTACCGGCAAGAAGATTGCCACGGTGGCCGGTGCGGTCGGTGGTGGTTATGCGGGTAACAAGGTGCAGGAAGGCATGCAGGAGCGTGATACCTACACGACCACGCAAACCCGCTGCAACACGGTCAACGACATCAGTGAGAAGGTGGTGGGCTACAATGTGACCTATTCCATCGGTGATCAGGTAGGCAAGGTGAAGATGGATCGCGAGCCGGGATCGACCATTCCGCTGGACAAGAATGGCAAGCTGATTCTGAGCGAAGCGGGTCAGTGATTTGCGGTGTCTGTGCCGGCCTCTTCACGGGTAAACCCGATCCTACAGGGGCAATGCGATCCATGTAGGAGCGGGTTGACCCGCGAAGAGGCCGGTACAGGCCACGCAAAACCACCAGGCACAAAAAAAGCACCTCAAGAGGTGCTTTTTGTTTGCCGGCAATCTGCGCTTAGCGCTTCATGCTTTCTGGCAGGTGCGGCTGGATGGCAGTCAGTACCGCCTTGAAGCACTTGATGTTGCCTGCAACGATGTGGCCTTTGTCGAGGAAGTCGTGGCCGCCGTTGAAGTCGCTCACCAAACCACCGGCTTCCTGGATCAGCAATACGCCAGCTGCCATGTCCCATTCGGACAGGCCCGACTCCCAGAAGGCGTCGAAGCGGCCAGCAGCCACATAGGCCAGGTCCAGGCTGGCGGAGCCGGCGCGGCGGATGCCGGCGGTCTGGCCGGTCAAGGCGCGGAACATGCCCAGGTAGTTGTCCATGTCCGCCATCTGGCCATCACGGAACGGGAAGCCGGTGCCCAGCAGGGCGCCTTCCAGGCTTGTGCGCGAGCTGACGCGCAGGCGGCGGCCATTGAGTTGGGCGCCACGGCCACGGCTGGCGGTGAATTCTTCCTGGCGAACCGGGTCGACGATCACGGCGTGCTCAAGGCGGCCGCGGTATTTGCAGGCGATGCTGACGGCGAAGTGCGGGATGCCGCGCAGGAAGTTGGTGGTGCCGTCCAGCGGATCGATGATCCACAGGTAATCTTTGCCTTCTTCGCCGCTACCCGCGTGCAGGCCGGTTTCCTCGCCCTGGATGGAGTGGTTCGGGTAGGCCTTGCGCAGGGCGTTGACGATGCTCTGCTCGGCGGCGCGATCGACTTCGGAAACGTAGTCCTTGGCCTCTTTCTCATCGACCTTGATGCTATCCAGGCGTTCGATGGAGCGGAAAATCAGTTCACTGGCGCTGCGAGCGGCGCGCAGGGCGATATTCAGCATAGGCTGCATGGGCGGGTCACCTGGAGATGTTAAAGAAGAAAGCCGATCATTCTAGCAGAAAACTTTGGCGGCAGAAGTGTCACATTTGCTTTCATGGCGTTACGTCTGTCGGTTCTGTAAGATCGAAGGCCCTGATTCCTGCATCTGTGAGCACAACACCTTGCTGCAAAATATTCGTGTTGTTCTGGTCAATACCAGCCACCCCGGCAATATCGGCGGCGCTGCACGTGCCATGAAAAACATGGGCTTGTCGCGTCTGGTGCTGGTGCAGCCGAAAGAATTCCCCGCCGTGGATGCCAGTGCCCGTGCTTCGGGCGCCGACGATGTGCTGGACAATGCCCAGGTGGTCGACAGCCTCGAACAGGCGCTGGTCGGCTGCAACCTGGTGATGGGCACCAGCGCCCGCGAGCGCAGCATTCCCTGGCCGTTGATCGGCCCGCGTGAATGCGGTGCCAAGGCGGTGGAGCATGCCAATGGCGGCGAGGAAATCGCCCTGGTGTTCGGGCGCGAGCACGCCGGCCTGACCAACGAAGAACTGCAGCGATGTCACTTCCACGTGCACATTCCCTCCAACCCCGACTTCAGCTCGCTGAACCTGGCGGCTGCCGTGCAGGTGCTCTCCTACGAGGTGCGCATGGCCTGGCTGGCTGCCGGTGAAGCGCCGGGCAAAGTCGAGAAGGTTGACGCCGCTGAGCTGGCGACCATGGATGAAATGGAGCTGTTCTACGACCACCTGGAGAAAACCCTGGTGGGCATCGGCTTCCTCGACCCCGAAAAGCCCAAGCACCTGATGCCGCGCTTGCGCCGGCTGTATGGGCGGGTGGCGGTCGAGCGTTCGGAAATGAGCATTTTGCGCGGCATCCTCACCGAGACCCAGAAAGTGGTCCGGGGCGAGCCGCATAAACGGAAGGACTGACAGATGTTCGAACGCCTGCGTGAAGATATTCAAAGCGTATTCCACCGTGACCCGGCTGCACGCAATGCCTTCGAGGTGCTCACCTGCTACCCCGGCATGCATGCCATCTGGCTGCACCGCCTGGGCAATGCCCTGTGGAGGCGTGATTTCAAATGGCTGGCCCGGCTGGTGTCGAACTTCGGTCGCTGGCTGACCGGTATCGAAATCCACCCTGGCGCCACCATTGGCCGGCGCTTTTTCATCGACCACGGTATGGGCATCGTCATTGGCGAAACCGCCGAGATCGGCGATGACGTCACCCTGTACCAGGGGGTGACGCTCGGTGGCACCAGCTGGAACAAGGGCAAGCGCCACCCCACCTTGGAGAACGGCGTGGTGGTAGGGGCGGGTGCCAAGGTGCTGGGGCCTTTCACGGTCGGCGCCGGCGCCAAGATCGGTTCCAATGCGGTGGTCACCAAGGCGGTGCCGGCCGGGGCCACGGCGGTAGGCATTCCGGGGCGGATCATCGTCAAGAGCGAGGACGCTGAAGTTGAAGCCAAGCGTAAGGCAATGGCCGAGAAGATCGGCTTCGACGCCTATGGTGTCAGTGGCGACATGCCCGACCCGGTGGCGCGGGCCATCGGCCAGATGCTCGATCACCTGCAGGCCGTCGACGAACGGTTGGAGGGTATGTGTGGCGCGCTGACCAAGATGGGCAGTGACTATTGTGCCAAGGAACTGCCGGCCTTGCCGGAGGACGACTTCAGCGAGGCTGCCCAGGTGGCCCAGCGCGACACTCAGCCGCATTGATCGCGCCGCACTGAAGTCATGGTGGCATGCGGGGCGTGTGCTCACGCCCCTCGTCTGCTACAATCGCGCCCGCCTCCCAGATGCAATCCCGACTAAAGCAGTAGGTCTAATAGTTGACTTAAATGCTCGGGAATCGCATACTCGCACACATCCTGAAACTCCCGTGGTACCCAATAGCCATGCGACTGACTACCAAAGGCCGATACGCCGTGACCGCCATGCTCGACCTGGCGTTGCACGCGAAGCATGGGCCGGTGTCTTTGGCCGATATTTCCGAGCGCCAGGGCATTTCCCTCTCTTATCTGGAGCAGCTGTTCGCCAAGCTGCGCCGCAGCAGCCTGGTTTCCAGTGTGCGCGGTCCAGGCGGTGGCTACCAGCTGTCGCGGGGCATGGAAACCATCCAGGTGGCCCAGGTTATCGACGCGGTCAACGAATCGGTCGACGCCACCCGCTGCCAGGGGCTCGGTGACTGCCATGCCGGTGATACCTGCCTGACCCACCACCTGTGGTGCGACCTCAGCCAGCAGATCCATGAATTCCTCAGCGGCATAAGCCTGGCCGACCTCGTCAAGCGCCGTGATGTGCAGGAAGTCGCCCAGCGCCAGGACCTGCGCCGTGTCGCAGGACGAACCGCCCAGCTGGACAAGATTGAGACGTCTGCCGTCGATTGACCCCCTGGGACGACGAGCGACGCCACCGCCTGATAGGAGAGACAAATGAAGTTGCCGATCTACCTTGATTACTCTGCGACCACTCCGGTCGACCCACGCGTGGCCCAGAAGATGGCCGACTGCCTGCTGGTCGACGGGAACTTCGGTAACCCGGCCTCGCGCTCCCACGTCTTTGGCTGGAAGGCCGAGGAAGCGGTGGAGAACGGTCGTCGTCAGGTTGCCGAGCTGATCAACGCCGATCCGCGCGAAATCGTCTGGACCAGCGGTGCCACCGAGTCCGACAACCTCGCGCTCAAAGGTGTCGCGCACTTCTATCAGACCAAGGGCAAGCACATCATTACCTCCAAGATCGAGCACAAGGCGGTCCTGGATACCGCTCGCCAGCTGGAACGCGAAGGTTTTGAAGTCACTTACCTGGAGCCAGGCGAAGACGGCATCGTCACCCCGGCCATGGTAGAAGCGGTGCTGCGCGACGACACCATCCTGGTCTCGCTGATGCATGTGAACAACGAAGTCGGCTCGATCAACGACATTGCCGCCATCGGTGAACTGACCCGTTCGCGCGGCGTACTGTTCCATGTCGACGCCGCCCAGTCGGCCGGCAAGGTCGAAATCGACCTGCAAAAGCTGAAAGTCGACCTGATGTCGTTCTCGGCGCACAAGGTCTATGGCCCGAAAGGCATCGGCGCGCTGTACGTCAGTCGCAAGCCGCGTGTACGTCTTGAAGCCATCATTCACGGCGGCGGTCATGAGCGCGGCATGCGTTCGGGCACCCTGCCGACCCACCAGATCGTCGGCATGGGCGAAGCCTTCGCCATTGCCAAACAGGAAATGGTTGCAGAAAACGCACGCATCAAGGCCCTGAGCGACCGCTTCTTCAAGCAGGTCTCAAACCTTGAAGAGCTGTACGTCAATGGCAGCCAGACTGCGCGTGTACCGCACAACCTGAACCTGAGCTTCAACTACGTCGAAGGCGAATCGCTGCTGATGTCGCTGAAAGACATCGCCGTATCGTCCGGTTCGGCCTGTACCTCCGCGTCGCTCGAGCCGTCCTACGTACTGCGTGCTCTGGGCCGCAACGACGAGCTGGCGCACAGCTCGATCCGCTTCTCCTTCGGCCGTTTCACCACCGAAGAAGAAGTCGACTACGCCGCGCAGAAAGTCTGCGAGGCCGTCAATAAACTGCGTGAGCTGTCGCCGCTGTGGGATATGTACAAAGACGGCGTTGACATCTCCAAGATCGAGTGGGCCGCCCACTAAGCAGTCGCCGGCAAGAGCGGCTCCCTGATGAGGAAGGAATTGCACCATGGCATACAGTGAAAAGGTCATCGACCACTACGAAAACCCGCGCAACGTCGGCAAGATGAATGCCGAAGACCCGGATGTCGGCACCGGCATGGTCGGCGCCCCGGCCTGCGGTGACGTGATGCGTCTGCAGATCAAGGTCAACGAGCAGGGCGTTATCGAAGACGCCAAGTTCAAGACCTACGGCTGCGGTTCGGCCATCGCGTCCAGCTCCCTCGCCACCGAGTGGATGAAGGGCAAGACCCTGGATGAGGCCGAAACCATCAAGAATACCCAACTGGCCGAAGAGCTGGCGTTGCCGCCGGTCAAGATCCACTGCTCGGTACTCGCCGAAGATGCCATCAAGGCAGCCGTACGCGACTACAAGCAGAAGAAAGGCTTGATCTAAGTCGCCTGTTGCAAGGTAAGGAGTTCTGATGGCTATCAGCATGACAGAAGCCGCCGCCAACCACATTCGCCGCTCCCTCGACGGGCGCGGCAAAGGTGAGGGCATTCGCCTGGGCGTGCGCACTACCGGTTGCTCGGGTCTGGCCTACGTGCTGGAATTCGTCGACGAACTGGCGGACGAAGACCAGGTGTTCGAAAACCATGGCGTCAAGGTGATCATCGATCCCAAGAGCCTGGTCTACCTCGATGGCACCGAACTGGATTTCGTCAAGGAAGGGTTGAACGAAGGCTTCAAGTTCAACAATCCCAACGTGCGCGGTGAGTGTGGCTGCGGCGAAAGCTTCAACGTTTGAGGCTGGCTGTGGGTACTCCTTGTCATTACGCATTGTTTGACCTCCAGCCAAGCTTCCGTCTGGATCTCGACAAGCTGGCCACTCGCTATCGCGAGCTGGCCCGCGAAGTCCATCCTGATCGCTTTGCCGACGCCTCCGAGCGTGAGCAGCGTATAGCGCTGGAAAAATCCGCGGCCCTCAACGACGCTTACCAGACGCTGCGCAGTGCGCCGCGTCGCGCGCGCTACCTGCTGGCCATCAGTGGCCACGAAGTGCCCCAGGAGGTCACGGTCCACGACCCTGACTTCCTGCTGCAGCAGATGCAGTGGCGTGAAGAGCTCGAAGAACTGCAGGATGAAGCCGACCTTGACGGTGTCGGCGTGTTCAAGAAGCGCCTGAAGGCCGCCCAGGACACGTTGAATGAGGACTTTGCCGGCTGCTGGGATGCCCCGGGCGAGCGCGACAAGGCTGAACGCCTGATGCGCCGCATGCAGTTCCTCGACAAGCTCGCCCAAGAAGTGCGCCAACTGGAAGAGCGCCTCGACGATTAACCCCGGTGCTGCCCGTGATGGCACCTAAGGTATTCAGATAAGCATGGCCCTACTGCAGATTGCCGAACCCGGTCAAAGCCCTCAGCCGCACCAGCGCCGCCTGGCGGTTGGAATCGACCTGGGTACCACCAACTCAATGGTCGCTGCACTGCGCAGCGGCCGTAGCGAGCCCCTGCCCGACGCGCAGGGTAACGTCATTCTGCCGTCCGCGGTGCGCTACCTCGAAGGGCGCAACGAAGTGGGGCAGGCCGCGCGTGATGCTGCCTCCAGCGACCCGTTGAACACCGTGCTGTCGGTCAAGCGCCTGATGGGGCGCGGCCTGGCCGACGTCAAGCAGCTGGGCGAGCAACTGCCATACCGCTTTGTGGGTGGTGAGTCGCACATGCCGTTCATCGACACCGTGCAGGGGCCGAAAAGCCCTGTGGAAGTGTCTGCCGACATCCTGAAGGTGTTGCGCGAACGGGCCGAAGCCACCTTGGGTGGCGAGCTGGTAGGCGCGGTGATCACCGTGCCGGCCTATTTCGATGACGCCCAGCGTCAGGCCACCAAAGACGCTGCCCGTCTGGCCGGCCTGAACGTGCTGCGCCTGCTCAACGAGCCGACTGCGGCCGCCGTAGCCTACGGCCTGGACCAGAACGCCGAAGGCGTGGTGGCCATCTATGATCTGGGCGGCGGTACTTTCGATATTTCCATCCTGCGTCTGACCGCTGGCGTATTCGAAGTGCTGGCCACCGGTGGTGATACCGCCCTTGGGGGTGATGACTTCGATCACACTATTGCCGGCTGGATCATCGAACAGGCGGGTTTGTCGTCTGACCTCGACCCGGCTACCCAGCGCGCGCTGCTGCAAACCGCCTGCGCCGCCAAGGAAGCCCTGACCGACGCTGACGTGGTCAACGTCAGCCACGGTGCCTGGCACGGTGAGCTGACCCGCAGCGCCTTCGAAGCCATGATCGAACCACTGGTTGCCCGCAGCCTGAAGGCCTGCCGCCGCGCCGTGCGCGACAGTGGCGTTGAGCTGGAAGAAGTCAGCGCCGTAGTCATGGTCGGTGGTTCTACCCGCGTGCCGCGTGTGCGTGAGGCCGTGGGTGCGCTGTTCGGGCGCACCCCGCTGACCTCGATCGACCCAGACCAAGTGGTGGCCATTGGTGCCGCCATCCAGGCCGACACCCTGGCCGGCAACCGCCGCGAAGGTGGCGAGCTGCTGCTGCTCGATGTCATCCCGCTGTCGCTTGGTCTTGAGACCATGGGCGGGCTGATGGAGAAGGTGATCCCGCGTAACACCACCATTCCGGTGGCGCGCGCTCAGGAATTCACCACGTACAAAGACGGCCAGTCGGCCATGATGATCCACGTCCTGCAGGGCGAGCGCGAGCTGATCAGTGACTGCCGTTCGCTGGCCCGTTTCGAGCTGCGCGGCATTCCGGCCATGGTTGCCGGCGCTGCGAAAATCCGCGTTACCTTTCAGGTGGATGCCGATGGCCTGCTCAGCGTCGCTGCCCGCGAGCTGGGTTCGGGCGTGGAAGCCAGCATTCAGGTCAAGCCGTCCTACGGCCTGACCGACGGCGAAATCGCCCGCATGCTCAAGGACTCCTTCGAACACGCCGGTTCCGACAAGCACGCCCGCCAGCTGCGAGAGCATCAGGTAGATGGCGAGCGGCTGCTCGAGGCGGTACAGGGCGCCCTGGACGCCGACGGCGATCGCCTGCTCAGCAGTGACGAGCGCGACGCCATTGAATTCCAGATGCAAGAACTACGTGATTTGCTGGCCGGCACCGATGGCGCAGCCATCGAGCAACAGACCAAGCGTCTGTCGCAGGTGACCGATGCATTTGCCGCCCGTCGCCTTGATTCGACGGTCAAAGCCGCACTGGCCGGGCGCAACCTGAATGAGATCGAGGAGTAATCGATGCCGCTGGTGACATTCCTGCCGCATGAGAAGTTCTGCCCCGAGGGGCTGACCGTGGAGGTCAAGCCCGGGACCAACATCCTGGAGCTGGCCCACGACCATCACATCGAGATGGAAAGCGCCTGCGGCGGCGTCAAGGCCTGTACCACTTGCCACTGCATCGTGCGCAAGGGCTTCGATTCGCTCGAAGAGGCTGACGAGCTGGAAGAAGACATGCTGGACAAAGCCTGGGGCCTGGAAGCGCAATCGCGCCTGGGTTGCCAGGTTTTCGTCGCTGACGAAGACCTGACCATCGAGATCCCCAAGTATTCGCTCAACCATGCTGCCGAAGCACCGCACTGAGGGCCTGTACATGAGTCTGAAATGGGTTGATGTACTTGAGATCGCAATCCAGCTTGCAGAAAGCAAGCCTGAGGTCGATCCTCGTTATGTGAATTTCGTGGACCTGCACCGCTGGGTGCTGGCATTGCCAGAGTTCAGCGACGATCCGTCACGCGGCGGTGAGAAAGTGCTCGAGGCAATCCAGGCCGCCTGGATCGACGAAGCCGACTAAGCGTCACTTGCAGGTTAGGCAATCCCCCGGAACCCGCGTATAATTCGCGGGTTTAATTTTTCGTAACACTCATATTCTGGAGTTTTCCATGGCTGTTCAACGTACTTTCTCCATCATCAAGCCTGACGCTGTTGCCAAAAACGTCATCGGCAAGATCACCACTCGCTTCGAAGAAGCCGGCCTGAAAATCGTTGCCTCGAAAATGAAGCAACTGTCCAAAGCCGAAGCCGAAGGCTTCTACGCTGAGCACAGCGAGCGCGGCTTCTTCGGTGACCTGGTTGCCTTCATGACTTCCGGTCCGGTCGTTGTCCAGGTTCTGGAAGGCGAGAACGCCATCGCCAAGAACCGTGAGCTGATGGGTGCTACCAACCCTAAAGAAGCTGCTGCCGGCACCATCCGCGCTGACTTCGCCGAGTCGATCGACGCCAACGCCGTTCACGGTTCGGACTCCGAAGCTGCTGCTGCTCGCGAAATCGCTTACTTCTTCGCTGCTACCGAGGTAACCACTCGCTAAGCGAAAGCTTACGGGTGAGGGTGAATCCATGACGACATCTACTGGCAAAATCAACCTGTTGGGTCTGACCCAGCCGGAAATGGAACAATTCTTCGACTCTATTGGGGAGAAGCGCTTCCGTGCCGGCCAGGTGATGAAATGGATTCACCATTTTGGCGTGTCCGACTTTGCGGCCATGACCAACGTAGGCAAGGTCTTGCGCGAAAAGCTCGAGGCCGTTGCCGAAATTCGCCCACCGGAAGTGGTCAGTGAAGACATTTCCGCCGACGGCACCCGTAAATGGGTGATCCGCGTTGCCTCCGGCAGCTGCGTCGAGACCGTCTATATTCCAACCGACGACCGCGGCACCCTGTGCGTATCGTCGCAAGCCGGCTGTGCCCTGGACTGCAGCTTCTGCTCCACCGGCAAGCAAGGCTTCAACAGCAACCTCACTGCCGCCGAAGTGATCGGCCAGGTGTGGCTTGCCAACAAATCCTTCGGGACCGTTCCTGCCAAAGTCGACCGCGCGATTACCAACGTGGTCATGATGGGCATGGGCGAGCCCTTGCTGAACTTCGACAACGTCATTGCCGCCATGAAAATCATGATGGATGACCTTGGCTATGGCATTTCCAAGCGCCGTGTCACCTTGTCCACCTCGGGCGTGGTGCCGATGATCGACGAACTCGCCAAGCACATCGACGTGTCGCTGGCCCTGTCGCTGCATGCGCCGAACGACGAACTGCGCAACAAGCTGGTACCGATCAACAAGAAGTACCCGCTGAAGATGCTGCTGGAATCGTGCATGGGCTACATGTCCACCTTGGGCGGCAAGCGCGTGCTCACCGTCGAGTACACCCTGCTCAAGGACGTCAACGACCAGCCCGAGCATGCCGCGCAGATGATCGAACTGTTGCGCGATGTACCCTGCAAGATCAACCTGATCCCGTTCAACCCGTTCCCGCATTCGGGCTACGAGCGACCGAGCAACAACGCCATTCGTCGCTTCCAGGACCTGCTGCACCACGGTGGCTTCAACGTCACCACCCGTACCACGCGCGGCGACGACATCGACGCTGCCTGTGGCCAGCTGGTCGGCCAGGTCAATGACCGTACTCGCCGCAGTGAGCGCTACATCGCTGTTCGCCAGCTTTCTGCGGACGTCGAACTGCCAGACAGCGCCGCCAGCCACTGACAGGTACCTTGCCCATGAGCCTGCGTGCCGCGCTGTCGATCCTTGCGCTTTCGCTGCTGGCCGGCTGCGTGTCGGGCGGCGCGAGCGACCCCTTGGCCAGCCGCCAGGGCAGGGTGGAGGCAGGGCGGGCTTATGTGCAGCTTGGCTTGGGTTATTTGCAACAAGGTTTGACCGAACAGGCCAAGGCGCCGCTGGGAAAGGCCCTGGCGCTGGATGACCAGGATGTCGACGCGCACGCCGCCCTGGCGGTAGTGTTTCAAGCCCAAGGCGAGCCGGCGTTGGCCGAAGCACATTTTCGCAAGGCCTTGCAGATAAGCCGCGGTGACACGCGAATTCGCAACAATTACGGCAGTTTCCTTTATGCTCAGGGGCGATTTGCCGAGGCCAAGCAGATGTTTCGCCTGGCCAGTGCCGATACCCTGTATCCTGAGCGCTCACGCGTGTACGAGAATCTGGGCCTGACCGCCCTGAAGCTCGAACGCCGCGATCAGGCGCACGCGTATCTGTTGAAAGCGTTACAACTCAACCAGCGGCAACCAAAAGCGTTGCTGGAAATGGCTGAGTTGTCCTACGAAAACAGGCATTATGTGCCGGCTCGGGACTACTACGATCGTTTCAGCCAGTTGAGCGACCACGACGCCCGTAGCCTGCTGCTGGGCAGCCGCCTTGCCAGGGTGTTCGACGAGCAGGGCACACTGGCCGAATTGGGCCAGCAATTACAACGACTTTATCCCGGTACGCCGGAATATCAGCAATACCTGTCGGAGCAACGATGAACGCCGCGCATCCCGAAGTAGCAGTAGCGCCTGGCCAGAACCCCGGTGAGCTTTTGCGCCTGGCCCGTGAGAAACGGGACTGGTCTCAAGCCGAGGTGGCCCGCAAGCTCAACCTCACTGTCAGTTCGTTGAACCACGTGGAAACCGGCGCCTTCGACAAGCTGCCCGGGCATACTTTCGCTCGTGGCTACATTCGCGCCTACGCCAAGCTGATGGACCTCGACCAAGCCGCCCTGGTAGATGCCTTCGACCGCTACACCGGTACCCACGCCAAAGGCAGCGACGTGCATTCGCTGGGCCGTATCGAAGAGCCTGTGCGGTTGTCGCACAACATCCTGCGCGGCGTCAGCCTGCTGTTGCTGGTGGCTGTGGTCGGTGGTGGCTTTTTCTGGTGGCAGGACCAGGGCAGCCTGCGGGGCAAGGAACTGGCGAAGATTGCCCTGGAGCACGTCGAGGTCGAAAGCGCCGACGGCACCACACAGATTCACCCGCTCGATGAGCCTGAAGACCAGGCCGTTTCCGCTGGGCAGCAACCTGAAAGCGCGCCGCTGGCGCTGGAGCAGGGCGCTGCCGAGCAGCATGCTGCCGCTGAACAGGCGCCGGTAAGCTCTGAGGCAGTCATTGCCACAGCGCCTGCGCCAGCACAACAAGCGCCTGTGCAACCCGCACCTGCTGCTTCGCCTGCACCGGTTACTCCTCCGGTACAGGCCACTGCTGCGCCGGCACCTGCACCTGCACCTGCACCGGCCGTGGCGGCCGTCGAGCCTGCCGCGGTGCCAGCAGGCAGCGCCAAGGTCGCCATCCAGTTCACCGCCGATTGCTGGACCCAGGTCAGCGACGGCAACGGCAAGGTGCTGTTCAGCGCCATCAAGCGCAAGGGGGACAACCTCGAGCTGACCGGCAAGCCGCCATTCGCGGTACGCCTGGGCTTTGCCCGGGGCGCCCAGGTCAGCTACAACGGCCAGGCCGTCGATGTTGCCCCGTTCACCAGTGGCGAGACCGCTCGCCTGAAGTTGGGACAGTAAGTCATGCACGGCGAATCTCCGATCAAACGTCGCGAATCCCGCAAAATCTGGGTTGGCAATGTGCCGGTGGGTGGTGATGCGCCCATCGCGGTGCAGAGCATGACCAACACCGACACCAACGATGTCGCTGCCACCGTGGCGCAAATCCAGCGTCTGGTCGATGCCGGCGTGGACATCGTGCGGGTCTCGGTGCCGGACATGGACGCGGCCGAAGCGTTTGGCAAGATCAAGCAACGGGTCAGCGTGCCGCTGGTCGCCGACATCCATTTCGACTACAAGATCGCCCTGCGTGTTGCCGAACTGGGCGTTGATTGCCTGCGGATCAACCCGGGCAACATCGGCCGTGAAGACCGCGTGCGCGCGGTGGTCGATGCTGCCCGCGACCGCGGCATTCCGATTCGTATCGGGGTCAACGCCGGTTCGCTGGAAAAAGACCTGCAGAAGAAGTACGGCGAACCGACCCCGGCCGCGCTGGTCGAGTCGGCCCTGCGCCACGTCGAGCATCTCGATCGCCTGGATTTCCAGGACTTCAAGGTCAGCGTCAAGGCCTCGGACGTGTTCATGGCTGTCGAAGCCTACCGTCTGCTGGCCAAGCAGATCGTGCAACCGCTGCACCTGGGCATCACTGAAGCCGGTGGCCTGCGTTCGGGCACCGTGAAGTCCGCCGTCGGCCTCGGTATGCTGCTGGCCGAAGGTATTGGCGATACCATCCGCATCTCGCTGGCGGCCGACCCGGTCGAAGAAGTGAAAGTCGGCTACGACATCCTCAAGTCGCTGCATCTGCGCTCGCGTGGCATCAACTTCATCGCCTGCCCAAGCTGCTCGCGGCAGAATTTCGATGTGGTCAAGACCATGAACGAGCTGGAAGGGCGTCTGGAAGACCTGCTGGTGCCGCTGGATGTGGCGGTGATCGGTTGCGTGGTCAACGGCCCGGGTGAAGCCAAGGAAGCCCATGTAGGCCTGACCGGCGGTACGCCGAACCTGATCTACATCGACGGCAAGCCGGCGCAGAAGCTGACCAATGACAACCTGGTCGATGAGCTTGAAAAACTCATCCGCCAGAAAGCGGCCGAAAAGGCCGAGGCCGACGCGGCGTTGATCGCTCGTGGCTGACACACAGAATTCGTAAGGACTTTTCGTGAGCAAATCGCTGCAAGCCATCCGTGGCATGAACGACATCCTGCCAGAACAGTCGCCGCTGTGGCGCTACTTCGAAGGCACCGTGGCCGGGCTGCTGGACACCTACGGGTACAGCCAGATCCGCACGCCGATCGTCGAGTTCACCGAGCTGTTCAAACGCTCGATCGGTGAAGTGACCGACATCGTCGAAAAAGAGATGTACACCTTCGAGGACCGCAACGGTGATTCGCTGACCCTGCGCCCTGAAGGCACTGCGGCCTGCGTGCGAGCGGTGCTCGAGCACGGCATCACCGGCAACGGTCAGGTGCAGAAGCTGTGGTACATCGGCCAGATGTTCCGCCACGAGCGCCCACAGAAGGGCCGCTACCGCCAGTTCCACCAGATTGGCGTGGAAGTGTTCAACCTGGACGGCCCGGACATCGATGCCGAGCTGATCATGCTGACCTGGCGCCTGTGGGGCCTGCTGGGCATCCAGGACGCGGTCAAGCTGGAGCTCAACAGCCTGGGCACCAGTGAAGCCCGCGCACGCTACCGTGACGCGCTGGTCGAGTTCCTCTCGGCGCGCCTGGAGCAACTGGACGAAGACAGCCAGCGCCGCCTGAAGAGCAACCCGCTGCGCATCCTCGACAGCAAGGACCAGAACACCCAGGCGGTGCTGGTCGGAGCGCCGAAGCTGGAAGACTACCTGGACGAAGAATCGCGCGTGCACTTCGAGGGCCTCAAGGCCCGCCTGGACGCTGCCGGTATTCCGTTCGTGATCAACACCAAGCTGGTACGTGGCCTGGACTATTACAGCAAGACCGTGTTCGAGTGGGTAACCGACAAGCTCGGCGCCCAGGGCACGGTGTGCGCGGGTGGCCGTTACGACGGCCTGGTCGAACAGATGGGTGGCAAGCCGACCACTGGCGTTGGTTTCGCCATGGGCATCGAGCGCCTGATCCTGCTGTTGGAAACCTTGGGCAAGGTGCCGGAGTCCATCAGCCGCCAGATCGACGTTTACCTGTGCGCCTTTGGCGAACAGGCGGAGCTGGCTGGCCTGCGCCTGTCCGAAGGCCTGCGCGACCGCTTGCCGGGCCTGCGCCTGGCAGTCAACGCCGGTGGTGGCAGCTTCAAGAGCCAGTTCAAGAAAGCCGACAAGAGCGGTGCACTGTTCGCCCTGATCCTCGGCGACGACGAGCTGGCCAAGCAAGAAATCGGCTTGAAGCCCCTGCGTGGCCAGGGTGAACAACAGAACATTGCCTGGGATGCTCTTGCAGAGCACCTGGAAACCGCGATCGCGCAAGCGTAACGCGGTTCAACAAGCGAATAGGCGAAAAGGAGTATTGGGGTGTCGAGTACCGATGATGATGACCTGGCAGGCGTCAAGGACTGGTGGAGCCGCAACGGCAAGCCGCTGCTGACCGGTGCATTGCTGGCTGGCGTGGTGGTGTTGGGCTGGAATACCTGGCACAAGTACCAGAACAACCAGTCGCAAGGTGCCTCGCAGTTGTATCAGGCGTTGATTGAAACCAGCCTGACACCGACCGGCCAGCCGGACGCCACCAAGGTCGCGGAACTGGCCGGCAAGCTCAAGAGCGAGTTTGGCGGCACCGCTTACGCCCAGTACGGCAGCCTGTTCGTGGCCAAGGTCGCGGTCGACAGCGGCAAGCTCGATGACGCCGCAGCCGAGCTGAAAAGCGTGTTGGACAATCCGGCCGACGTCACCCTGGGCGAGATTTCGCGTCAGCGTCTGGCGCGCGTACTGGCAGCCCAGAACAAGGCCGAGGATGCCCTCAAGCTGCTCGACGGCGACGCCGACAAAGCCTTCCTGGCCAGCCGTGAAGAGTTGAAGGGTGACCTGCTGGTGCAGCTGGGTCGCACCAACGACGCGCACAGCGCTTACGAAAAAGCCAAGGCTGCGCTGTCCGATGACGCGGCGGTCGGTGGCCTGCAATTGAAGCTGGATGACCTGGCTAAAGGGGACGCGTAAGTGATCGGTTGGAAACATGCAGCAGTGCTGACCCTGGCCGTACTGGCCGCAGGTTGCAGCAGCAACAGCAAGAAGGAACTGCCCCCGGCCGAGCTGACCAAGTTCACCGAGGAAGTGGTGCTGAAGAAGCAGTGGAGCCGTTCGATCGGTGACGGCCAGGGTGAAACCTACAACACCCTGGTACCGGCCATCGAGAACGACCGTATCTACGCTTCCGACGTCAACGGCGAAGTCTTCGCCCTCGACCGCATCACCGGCGACGTGGTGTGGAAGAAGGACCTGGAGCTGCAGGTTTCCGGTGCAGTTGGCGTAGGCTATGGCCTGGTCATGCTCGGTACCCTCAAGGGTGAAGTCATTGCCCTGGACTCCAGCACCGGTGAGGAGCGTTGGCGCTCGCGCGTGACCAGCGAAGTGCTGGCCCCACCTGCCAACAACGGTGACGTGGTGGTGGTGCAGACCCAGGACGACCGCCTGATCGGCCTGGATGCCGCCACTGGCGACCGCCGTTGGATCTACGAAAACTCCCCGGCCGTGCTGACGCTGCGTGGTACCGGTGCGCCGATCGCCACCAACCGCCTGGCGGTTGCCGGCCTGTCCACCGGCAAAGTGGTCGCGGTTGACATCAACAACGGTGTGCCGGTGTGGGAAAGCCGCGTGGCCATCCCGAAGGGCCGTTCCGAGCTGGACCGTGTGGTTGATATCGACGGCGGCTTGTTGCTGTCTGGTGGTACCCTGTACGTCAGCACCTACCAGGGCCGTGTAGCGGGCCTGGACCTGGAAAGCGGCCGCGAGCTGTGGCAGCGCGATGCTTCCAGCTATGTGGGTGTCGCTCAGGGCTTCGGTAACGTCTACGTCAGCGAAGCCTCGGGTACCGTGGAAGGTGTGGATGAGCGCTCTTCCAGTGCCCTGTGGAGCAACGACAGCATGGCTCGCCGCCAGTTGACCGCCCCTGAAGTGTTCAGCAGCTACGTGGCTGTGGGTGACTTTGAAGGTTACCTGCACCTGCTGAGCCAGGTGGATGGCCGCTTCGTCGGCCGTGAGCGTATCGACAGCGATGGCCTGCGCGCCCGCCCACTTGTGGTCGGCGACACCATCTATGTCTTCGGCAACAGCGGCAAGCTCGAGGCACTGACCATCCGCTGAAGCTATGCTTGAAGCCTTGGCGGGCTTCAAGCCGCGGCGTAGGACACGCCGCCCAAACTCCGGCCGCTGCCTTGCAGCGGCCTTTGCATTTTCAAGAATTCGAGAGTGGAGAGCCGATGGTTCCCGTAATTGCCCTGGTGGGCCGCCCGAACGTCGGCAAATCCACCATGTTCAACCGCCTGACCAAGACCCGCGATGCCATCGTCGGTGACCTGTCGGGCCTGACCCGTGACCGCCAGTATGGTGATGCCAGCTGGCAGGGTCGTTCCTTCATCCTGATCGACACCGGTGGTATCACCGGTGACGAAGTGGGCATGGACGAGAAAATGGCCGAGCAGTCGCTCATGGCCATTGAAGAAGCCGACTATGTGCTGTTCCTGGTTGATGCCCGTGCGGGCATGACTGCAGCAGACCAGATGATCGCCGAGCACCTGCGCAAGCGGAACAAGGCGGCGATCCTGGTTGCCAACAAGATCGACAACATCGACCCCGACGTTGCCCGCGCCGAATTCTCGCCAATGGGCATGGGCAACGCCATTCCGGTGGCGGGCTCCCAGGGCCGTGGTATCAACGCCTTGATGGAGGCCGTGCTCGGTCACCTGCCGCGTGATGCCGAAGAAGAAGCCCTCGAACAGGACGTCGCTGAAGGTGAGGAAGCCGTGCGCATTCCTGGCCCAAGCGAGAAGGATGGCATCAAGATCGCCATCATCGGCCGTCCGAACGTTGGCAAGTCGACGCTGGTCAACCGCATGCTCGGCGAAGAGCGTGTGGTGGTCTACGACGAGCCGGGCACCACCCGTGACAGTATCTACATCCCGTTCGAGCGCGATGGCGAGAAGTACACCTTCATCGACACCGCCGGTGTGCGCAAGCGTGGCAAGATCCACGAGGAAGTCGAGAAGTTCTCGGTGGTGAAGACGCTGCAGGCGATCAAGGATGCCAACGTCGTCATCTTCGTCATGGATGCCCGCGAAGGTGTGGTCGACCATGACCTGAACCTGCTGGGCTTCGCCCTTGAAGCCGGTCGCGCCATCGTCATTGCCCTGAACAAGTGGGATGGCATGGAGCCGGGTGAGCGCGCCTACGTGAAGACCGAGCTGGAGCGCCGGCTGTTCTTCGTCGACTTTGCCGACATCCACTTCATTTCCGCGCTGCATGGCACGGGCGTGGGCAACTTGTACAAGTCGGTACAGGCTGCGTTCCAGTCCGCGGTCACCCGCTGGCCGACCAGCCGCCTGACGCAGATCCTCGAAGATGCCGTGAGCGAGCACCAGCCGCCGATGGTCAACGGTCGCCGCATCAAGCTGCGCTATGCCCACCTTGGCGGTGCCAACCCGCCACTGATCGTGATCCACGGCAACCAGACCGACAGCATTCCCAAGTCGTACTCGCGTTACCTGGAAAACACCTATCGCCGGGTGCTCAAGCTGGTCGGTACGCCGATCCGTATCGAGTACAAGGGGGGTGAGAACCCGTACGAGGGTAAGAAGAACACCCTTACCGATCGCCAGGTCAACAAGAAGCGCCGCCTGATGTCGCACCACAAGAAGGCCGAGAAGAAGCGTCGCGACAAACGCTAAGCAGCGCCATGTGGGGGCGGGCAAGGCTGCCCCCACAGAGGCCCTTTGATCCAGAGCAATCCCCCTATTGTTTCAACCTTTTTCCTGACCGCTCGATCCGCTATGCTCGGACTCCACCCCGTGCCGGATGTACCCCAGGAAAGAGGGCTCCATGATCCGCAGCAAACTGCCGAATGTCGGCACGACCATCTTCACCACCATGTCCCAGCTCGCCGTGCAGACTGGCGCGCTCAACCTGTCCCAGGGCTTTCCTGACTTCAATGGCCCGCAGGCCCTGCTCGATGCAGTGGGCCGGCACGTGGCTGCCGGGCATAACCAGTATTCGCCCATGACCGGCCTGCCGGCCCTGCGCCAGCAGGTGGCGGCCAAGGTCGAGCGGTTGTATGGGGCAAGGGTGGATGCCGATCAGGAAGTGACTATCACCCCCGGCGCCACCGAGGCTATTTTCTGTGCCATCCAGGCGGTGGTGCATGCCGGTGACGAAGTGATCGTCTTCGACCCCTGCTACGACAGTTACGAGCCGTCCGTGGAGCTGGCCGGTGGTCGCTGTGTGCATGTGCAATTGAGCGACGGCGACTTCCGTATCGACTGGCAGAAATTCAGCGATGCTTTGAGCCCGCGCACGCGCATGGTCATCCTCAACTCGCCACACAACCCCAGTGGCGCGCTGATCACCCGCGAAGACCTCGACCAGTTGGCCGCACTTATTGCCGACCGCGATATCTACCTGGTCAGCGATGAAGTGTACGAGCACCTGGTCTACGACGGCGTACGCCACGCCAGTGTGCTGGCCCATGAGCAGTTGTACTCACGTGCCTTCGTGGTCAGTTCCTTCGGCAAGACGTACCACGTTACCGGCTGGAAGACCGGTTACGTGATCGCACCGCCAGCCTTGAGCGCCGAGCTGCGCAAAGTGCACCAGTACGTCAACTTCTGTGGCGTTACGCCGCTGCAGTGTGCCTTGGCCGACTTCATGGCCGGGCACCCCGAGCATATTGATGAGTTGCCGGCCTTCTACCAGGCCAAGCGCGACCTGTTCTGCGGTTTGCTGGACGGTTCGCGTTTCAACTTTACCCGCACGACGGGCACTTATTTCCAGCTGGTGGACTATTCGCAAATCCGTCCGGACCTGAACGATGTCGACATGTCGCTGTGGCTGACGCGTGAGCACGGCGTGGCGACCATCCCGGTATCGGTGTTCTACCAGCACCCCATCCCCGAGCAACGCCTGGTGCGCCTGTGCTTTGCCAAACGAGAGGAGACGCTGCGTCAGGCAGCGGAACGACTATGCGCGATCTGAGTACACTGCCGAACCTGAAAGTCGCCCTGGTGCAAACCACCTTGGCCTGGCACGACCGTGAGGCCAACTACGCGCACTTCGAGGTGCTGCTGGAGCAGGTGGGCGAGGTTGACCTGGTAATCCTGCCGGAAATGTTTACCACCGGTTTTTCGATGCAATCGGAAAGCCTGTGCGAGCCGGAGAACGGTCCGACCTACAAATGGTTGAAGGCACAGGCGAAGAAGCACAACGCGGTGATTACCGGCAGTGTGATCATCCAGGCCGCCGATGGCAGCCACCGCAACCGCCTGTTGTGGGCGCGGCCGGACGGCGAGATTCTGCACTACGACAAGCGCCACCTGTTCCGCATGGCCGGTGAGCACAAACATTACACCCCAGGCGAGCGGCAGGTGCAGTTCGAGCTCAAGGGCTGGCGGATTCGCCCGCTGATCTGCTACGACCTGCGCTTCCCGGTGTGGAGCCGTGACGCCCAGGACACTGACCTACTGCTGTACACCGCCAACTGGCCGGCCGCGCGTCGCCAGCACTGGAACCGTCTGCTACCGGCGCGGGGGATCGAGAACCTGTGCTATGTGGCGGCGGTGAACCGGGTGGGCACGGACGGTAAAGGCTTTGCTTACTCTGGTGACAGCCAGGTGCTGGATTTCCAGGGCGAGAGCCTGCTCAGTGCCGGGGAGGCGGACGGGGTGTTCACTGCAGTACTGAGCGCGGCGGAACTGGCGGCGTACCGGGCCAAGTTCCCGGCCAACCTGGATGCCGATACCTTCGAGCTGCACTGACAGCAGGCCCGGCTTCTTCGCGGGCTTGCCCGCGAAAGGGCCGGCCCTGCCAGCCAATTTCCACCGGCCGTTCACCGTTGCCGCCGCCACCGTATTCGCGGGTAAACCCGCTCCTACACACGCATCGGCGGTTGGTCACAGGCCGTCGTAGGAGCGGGTTCACCCGCGAAAGGGCCGGCCCTGCTGGCCAATTTTCATGCGACGTTCACCATTGCCGCCGCTACCGTATTCGCGGGTAAACCCGCTCCTACACACGCATCGGCGGTTGGTCACAGGCCACCGTAGGAGCGGGTTCACCCGCGAAAGGGCCGGCCCTGCCAGCCAATTTCCACCGGCCGTTCACCGTTGCCACCGCCACCGTATTCGCGGGTAAACCCGCGCCTACACACGCATCGGCGGTTGGTCACAGGCCGTTGTAGGAGCGGGTTCACCCGCGAAAGGGCCGGCCCTGCCAGCCAATTTCCACCGGCCGTTCACCGTTGCCACCGCCACCGTATTCGCGGGTAAACCCGCTCCTACACGCCGATCAATACACATCCCGCCGATACCGCCCATCCTCGATCAACTGCTGTACAGCAGCTTCACCCAGCATGCCTTTGAGCGCCGCATCCACCCCGGCCGCCATGCCTTGCAGGCTGCCGCAGACATACACGCAAGCCCCGTCGGCCACCCAGCGCTTGAAGTCCTCGGCCTGCTCCAGCATCACGTCCTGCACATACACCTTCTCGGCCTGATCGCGCGAGAACGCCAGGTCCAGCCGTGCCAGGTCGCCGTTGTCCAGCCAAGCGTGCAGCTCATCGCCACACAGCAAGTCATGCGCCCGATTACGCTCGCCGAACAACAGCCAGTTGCGCTGCTCACCGGCATTGACCCGCGCGCGCAACAGGCTGCGAAGACCCGCCAGGCCAGTGCCGTTGCCGATCAGGATCATCGGCGCAGCGGCCTCAGGCAGATGGAAGCCACTGTTACGCCGCAGGCGCAGGCTCAGGGTGCCATTCATTGGCAGGTATTCGGTCAGCCAGCCAGAGCCCAAGCCAAGGCTGCCGTCGGGGTGGCGTTCCTGGCGCACGATCAGCTCCAGCACACCATCGCTGGCGATCGAGGCAATGGAGTACTCGCGGCAACCGATTGGCACCAGTGCATCGACCAGCGCTTGTGGCTGCAAGCCGATCAGGTGGTCGCGGCGCGTCGGCAGTTGGCGGCCTGCGAGTGCCTGGGCAAGGGTTTCGCTCAGGCCATTCACCTGCACCTGGCTGCTGGCGTCCAGCGCCACGCCCTTGAGGAACGCGTCGATCCGTGGCTGCCCATTCAGCGGCAGTACCTCTACCAGGTCGCCGGCTTCCCAGCTTGCAGGTTCTGCAGCCTGCAGGCCAAGCAGGTACACCGGTTGGCCTTGGCTGCCGGGGTTGAGCAGTTCGCGGCGCACCAGCGACCAGTTGGCAAAGGTTGGCGGCTGCCAGGCGGCCACCGGCTGGACACCGGTCAGTTGCGCCAGCTCCTGCTGCCATCGCTGCAGGGCGGCCTGGTCGGCGTTGTCCACTTCCACCGGGCTGAATGCACTGCTGGCACCGCGCTCCCCCAGCCACGCCTGGAGACGACGAGCGAAACCGCAGAAGTGCGGGTACTGACGATCACCGAGGGCGAGCAGGGCATAGTTGAGGTTGTTCAGTGCCCAAGGCTGGCCGAGCACCTTGCGCTCGAAGGCGCGAGCGCTGTCGGGCGCTTCGCCGTCGCCGAAGGTACTCACCACGAAGAGCGCGCGATGGGCCTGGCGCAAGTCGTTTTCACCCAGCTCGGCAAGGGCGCGCACCTGAACGGGCTGGCCAGCTGCCTGCAACTGCTCGGCGCTCTGCCAGGCCAACTGTTCGGCAAAGCCACTCTGGCTGGCAAAGCCGATCAGCCAGCCCTCGCCATTGCCGCTGTTGGCGACGTTGCCACGGGCTGCGCGCACCTGACGTTTCTTGCGGCGGCGGTCGAGGTACAGCAGCCAGCCGGTGACGAAGAACAACGGCATGGTGAGACTGGCGATGGTGACGATGATGCGCCCCGGCAAGCCGAAGTATTCGCCGACGTGCAAGGCGTAAACACTCTGCAGTAGCTGCGCCTTGAAGGACTTGTCGGTGTAGCGGTCGTGCTTTTTAACCTGGCCAGTGGCCGGGTCCAGCACCAGGTTATTGAAGGCACGCGGGTGCGCAGCGTTGTCGAGCAGGTAGAACAGGTTGGCCGGCTGACCACCAGCGGGCGGCAGGCGCAGGTTGTAGGTGGACAGGCCTGGGCCCGCGGCGTCCTTGAGGTTGGCCCAGATGGCGTCGTAGTCCACCACCAGCGGCGGCGCATTCCTGTCGACGTTCTGCGGCCCGTGCCGGCCACGGCCTTCACCCCGTTTTTGCTGCTGGCCCGCAGCCGGGGTGTCGGCCAGCAGTTTGTTCAGGCCTTCGCGGTACCACTCATAGGACCAGAACAGGCCGGTCAGGGCGAACAGAAGGTAGAACAGCAGGCACCAGGTACCTGCCACGGCGTGTAGGTCCCAGTTGAAGGCGCGGCCTTTCTTGGCCCAGTCGAAGGTCAGCCAGGTGCGCCAGTCCAGCGCTTTGCGCGGCCAGCGCAGGTACAGGCCGGACAGGCAGAAGAACACCAGCATCAGGGTGCAGGCCCCGGTGATTTGCCGGCCAGTATCGCCCATGGCGAGGAAGCGGTGCAGCTTGAGCATGAGGTTGAAGAAGCCTTGCCCGGCCGCTTCGCCCTTGAGTTCGCCGGTGTACGGGTCGGCATAGCGCAGCTCGCCACGGCGTTCGCCCGGTGCGGGCATGAAGAAGATCCGTGCAGCGTTGCCTTCGCGCACGTCGACCCACAGCATCGACACCTTGTCCTGTTGCTGGGCTTCGACCCGCTTAACCAGCTCGGCCGGCGGCAGCACGCCTTCGGCGCGTACTTCCACCTTGAGTACATCGGCATTGAATGCGCGCAGCAGTTCTTCCTGGAACGAGTACAGCGCCCCGGTAATGCCCATCAAGGCCAGCACCAGGCCAGCGGTGATGCCAAAGAACCAGTGCAATTGGAACAGCGTCTTCTTCACCACGTTTCTCACCTTGAGTTGCTACCGCGACCAGCGCGGCGTGCATTATGCCTTGATACGCAAAAGCCCCGCTCGCGGGAATGAACGGGGCCGGGAGGGCTGCTTTTCGTGTTGTCTGTGCGGGCCTCTTCGCGGCTAAAGCCGCTCCTGCACCGGCAACGCAGGAGCGGCTTCAGCCGCGAAAGGGCCGGCACAGGCGCAGCCCTTCAACAGATCAACCCAACCCTGACATCAGAAGTGCACGCTGGTGGTCAACAGTGCCGTCCGCCCGGCCGCCTGGTTGGCGAAGTGGGTGGAGAAGGCCTTGTCGTAGTACACCTCGTTGGTCAGGTTCTGCACGTTCAGTTGCAGGTCGACGTTCTTGGTCAGCTTGTAGGCGGCCATGGCGTCGTAGCGTACGTAGCTGTCGACCATGGTGGTGTTGGCCACGCTGCCGTACACGTCATCCACGTAGAACGCACCACCGCCAACGGTCAGCTTTGGTGTGATCGAGTAGGTGGTCCACAGGCTGGCGCTGTTGTTTGGCGTGTTCGGCAGCTGGTTGCCGTCGTTGGCCTTGCCCACCGGGCCGCCGTCGATCTGGCGAGCCTGCATGTAGGTGTAGCCGGCGAACACCTGCCACCTGTCGGTCAGCTTGCCGCTGGCCGACAGTTCGATACCCTGCACGCGAGTTTCGCCGACGTTCTCGTAGGTAGTGGTGTCCACCTGAACGCGGGCGTTTTCCTTCTCAGTGCGGAAAAGCGCCGCTGCCAGCGACAAGCGTTCGTCCAGTAAGTCCCACTTGGTACCGATTTCGTAGTTGGTGGTTTCTTCTGGTTCCAGGTCGCTGCCCAGAATATTGCCGCTGCGGTCGGTTGTACCTGGCAGTGAGTTGGTCTCGGTACCTTCGCCGAGCATTGCGCCTGGCGGTGTCGCCGAGGTGGCGTAGGAAATATAGATGCTACCGTTCTCGGCTGGCTTCCACACCAGACCCAGCTGGCCCGTGAAGAATTCGCTTTTGTCGCGACCTTTGGTGGGTACGCCGTTCTTGTTCAAGACGGTTGCGCCGCTGGCGTCGTAGGTGCGGAACTTGGTATCGAAATGGTCGTAACGCAGGCCCATGTTCAGCAGCCATTGGGGTGTGAGCTCCAATGTGTCGAAGACATAGATCGCTCGGGTCTTGCCGCTGGTCTTGGTGCCGGCGTAGTTGCGCGAGACAGTGCCGTCCCAAGTGTCGTCCGGGTTAGGGTCGCTCAGTGAGGTGCAGCTACCACCATTGCCAGGCCCGGTGCAGGTGAGCTTGCTGTTTGGCGTGACGGTGTAGCTCTGGCGGTCGGATTCTTCCTTGGTGAGTTCGATACCGGTCGAGAAGTTGTTTTTGAAACCGCCGACGAAGAACTCGCCGAACAGGTCGGTCTGGTTGGTGGTGGTGGCGGTGTTACCCACGCGGGTGTTGGCACGACGCCATACACCGTTGTTGTTCACGTTGCCGGCACTGTCATCCGGCTGGGTCAGCACGTAGTCTTGCATGCTGTTGCCGTGACGCAGGGTGTTCTTGATGGTCAGCGAGTCGGTCAGGTCGTGCTCGATGGCGAAAGTGGCGATGTCCACGCGGCTCTTGCGGAAGTCGCGACCGGTCAAGCCGTAGAAGTTGTCGCTGTCACCGCCATCGATCGGCTTGCTCGGGTGCGCCGAAGTACGGGCGGCGCTGCCAGTAACGGGGATGCTGTAAGGGATGCCCGAATCCGGCAGGTCGTCGCTTTCCAGGTGGTAGTAGTCAAGGTTGACGCGGGTCGGCGTGCCCAGGCCAAAGGCCAGCGATGGGGCGATACCCCAGCGGTCGTAGTTGACCTTGTCGCGGCCGGCGACGTTGCTTTCGTGGGTCATCAGGTTCAGGCGGCCGGCAACGGTATCGCTGAACTGGTAGTTGCCATCGAAGGTGTAGCGCTGGGTCTGGTCGCTGCCCCAGGTCCAGGCGCCGTCCAGCGAGTTGCCCAGATGCGCGCGCTTGCTTACCAGATTGATGGTACCGCCGGCCGCGCCGCGGCCACCGATGGCCGAGTTCGGCCCCTTGGCCACTTCAACAGATTCGATGGCGAAGATTTCGCGGGTTTGGGCGCCAGTGTCACGCACGCCGTCCAGGTAGGTATCGCCCTGGGCGTCGAAGCCGCGGATGAACGGGCGGTCACCTTGCGGGTTGCCGCCTTCGCCAGCGCCGAAAGTAATGCCGGGCACGGTGCGCAGGGCATCCTGCAGGGTCAGGGCGTTGGTGTCCTTGATCACTTGCTGCGGGATAACGGTTACCGAGCGCGGGGTGTCTACCAGCGGCGCGGTGTACTTCTGCGAGGCGGCCTTCTCCACCTTGTAATCGGTGCTGGCTTGTTCAGCCTTGCCGTTGACGCTGGTGGCATCGAGGGTGATGGCGCTGTTGGCGGCCGGATCGGCGGCATAGACCGACGAGGCACTCAGGGCGACACCGATGGCAGACACGATCAGGCGTGGCGAACTCACAGCAGATGGTACGTACTGGCGCATTGCAAAGAACCTTCCCCAAGGTATTGAGGCGGTGGATCTTAATGTAAGCAATTTTGACTAACAATTGAGAGTCGTTACCATTCGTGAAGAATTTACAATCTTTACAATTTGTCTTTACGGTTTCATGCCGCTGAAACGTCTTAAGCGGCGAATGGGGCTTGTGTAGCGTAAAAGTGAATCAATATCATTGCGCCTTTACATTTCCTAACGGTGCTGTTGCCATGCTGCTTCACATTCCAGGCCTGTTCGACGCTGATGAACTGGCCCGTATCCGCGAGGCGCTGGAGCGGGCCGACTGGGCCGATGGCAAGGTTACGGCCGGTTATCAGTCGGCCAAGGCCAAGCACAACCTGCAGCTGCCGGAAGGCCATGCACTGGCCAAGGAAATCGGCACTGCGCTGATCGACCGCCTGTGGAAGACCCCGCGCTTCATGTCGGCAGCCTTGCCGCACAAGGTGTTCCCGCCGCTGATCAACTGCTACCGCGATGGCGGCAACTTTGGTTTCCACATCGACAATGCCCTGCGCCAGCCCAAGGGCAGCCCGGAGCGGGTGCGTACCGACTTGTCTTCCACGCTGTTCCTCAGCGACCCGGAAAGCTACGACGGCGGTGAGCTGGTGATCCAGGACACCTATGGCGTGCAGCAGATCAAGCTGGCCGCCGGTGACATGGTGCTGTACCCCGGCACAAGCCTGCACAAGGTCAACCCGGTGACCCGTGGCCAACGCTATGCCGCATTCTTCTGGACCCAGAGCCTGGTGCGCGATGACAGCCAGCGGGCACTGTTGTTCGAGATGGACAACGCAATCCAGCAACTGACTGCCGATGTGCCGGACCACCCTTCGCTGTTGCAGCTGACGGGCACCTACCATAATTTGCTGCGCCGCTGGGCTGAGGTCTGAGCCGTGTCCTACCTGCTGCGACGTGAGGAAGTGGTGGATGTGGCCGGCTTGCAGGCCATGCTCGAGGAAACCCCCGGCAAGGCCGCCCAGGCGATTCTGGCGGCAGCGGGGCAGGGCGTGGTCGAGGCGCAGTTGCTGCTGGGGCAGATCTTGCTGGATGGGCGTGGCATCCAGCAGGATGCCACGGTTGCCCGGCGTTGGTTCGGTATCGCTGCACAGGGTGGCAGTGCCATGGCGCACAACATGCTCGGGCGTTGCCTGGAGCATGGTTGGGGCGGCGAGGTGAGTTTGGCGCAGGCTGCCGTTCACTACGCCCGTGCGGCCGACTCCGGGTTGGACTGGGGCCTGTATAACCTGGGCAACCTTCTGGCGACCGGGCGTGGGGTGCCGGCCAATCAGGCGCAGGCACTGATGTGCTACGAGAAGGCTGCGCAGCTGGGGCATGCCAAATCGATGAACCTGTATGGGCGTTACCTGGAGCAGGGCATTGCCACGGCGCCCAGCCCGGCGCGGGCGGTGCGCTGGTATCGGCGTTCGGCCGAGGCGGGGGATTTTCGTGGGATGTTCAGCCTGGCGCTGGTGCTGGTCGAGCGCGGCCAGGTGGCTGAGGCCGCGCCTTGGCTGGAGCGGGCGCGGATCGAGGGCAACATGAACTTCCTGCGTGCGGCGCTGGTGACCTTGCAGGAGGCGGGGCCGGCGCTCATGACCTTTGCCGGGCGCTATGCCGAGGAGATCGAACGGCGTGGTGAGTGAGGTTGACTGTGCCGGCCAATTTCCACTGGCCGTTCACCGTTGCCGCCGCCATCGTATTCGCGGGTAAACCCGCTCCTACACACGCATCGGTGGTTGGGCGCAGGCCGTCGTAGGAGCGGGTTCACCCGCGAAAGGGCCGGGCCTGCTGGCCAATTTCCACCCGCCGCTCACCGTTGCCGCCGCCATCGTATTCGCGGGTAAACCTGCTCCTACACACGCATCGGTGGTTGGGCACAGGCCGTCGTAGGAGCGGGTTCACCCGCGAAGAGGCCGGGCCTGCTGGCCAATTTCCACCCGCCGATCACTGTCGCCGCCGCTACCGTATTCGCGGGTAAACCCGCTCCTACACACGTATCGGTGGTTGGGCACAGGCCGTCGTAGGAGCGGGTTCACCCGCGAAGAGGCCGGGCCTGCTGGCCAATCTCCACCCGCCGTTCACCGTTGCTGCCGCCACCGTATTCGCGGGTAAACCCGCTCCTACACACGCATCGGTGGTTGGGCGCAGGCCGTTGTACGGTTTACCCGCAAAGAGGCCAGCATCGACAGCACACAAATGAAAACGGGGCCTTTCGGCCCCGTCGTGCATTACAGGTAGTAAGCCTTCAGCGGCGGGAAGCCGTTGAATTCCACTGCGCTGTAGCTGGTGGTGTAGGCGCCGGTCGACAGCCAGTACAGGCGGTCACCGATGGCCAGGTTCAGCGGCAGCCCGTACTTGTAGTTCTCGTACATGATGTCGGCACTGTCGCAGGTCGGGCCGGCGATGACCACTTCTTCGGCTTCGCCTTTCTTCTCGGTCCAGATCGGGAACTTGATGGCTTCGTCCATGGTTTCGATCAGGCCGGAGAACTTGCCTACGTCGGTGTAGATCCAGCGCTCGACGGCGGTACGCGACTTGCGTGCGACCAGCACCACTTCGCTGACCAGGATGCCGGCGTTGGCGATCAGCGAACGGCCGGGCTCGAGGATGATCTCCGGCAGTTCGTCACCGAAGTCTTCCTTGAGGAAGCGGATGATTTCTTCGGCGTAGGTTTCCAGGCTGTTGGTACGGGTGATGTAGTTGGCCGGGAAGCCACCACCCATGTTGATCAGCTTCAGTTCGATGCCGTCTTCTTCTTTCAGACGTTCGAAGATTACCTTGACCTTGGCGATGGCGGCGTCCCACACGCTGATGTCGCGTTGCTGCGAGCCCACGTGGAAGGAGATGCCGTATGGCACCAGGCCCAGGTCGCGAGCGAGGATCAGCAGGTCCATGGCCATGTCGGTCTGGCAGCCGAACTTGCGGGACAGTGGCCAGTCGGCAGTGGTGGAGCCTTCAGTCAGAATACGCACATACACTTTCGAGCCCGGTGCGGCCTTGGCGATGTTGCGCAGGTCGGCTTCCGAGTCGGTGGCGTACAGGCGCACGCCCTTCTCGTAGAAGTAGCGGATGTCCTTGGACTTCTTGATGGTGTTGCCGTAGCTGATGCGGTCGGCGCTGACACCGCGGCCCATCACTTTGTCCAGCTCGTAGATCGAGGCGATGTCGAAGCTCGAACCTTTCTCTTTGAGCAGGTCGATGATTTCAACGGCCGGGTTGGCCTTGACCGCGTAGTAGACCTTGGCGAATTCGAAACCGGCGCGCAGGTCGTCGTACGCCTGGCTGATCATCTGGGTGTCGATGAGTACGAACGGGGTTTCCTGCTTGTCAGCGAACGCCTTCATTTTCTGGAAGGTTTCACGCGCGAAATAGTCTTCGACCTGGATCGACATGCTCAGGGACTCCATGGGCAAACTGAAAGATTAAGTGGCTGCAAACTGAACGTCCTCCGTATCCCCACTTTGGTTCGCCTACTCAGTACTTGAGCCGGATGGATCGTTTCCAGCATGGACGTTCGGCGCGCACTTTAGGGCGTGAAGAATGCAGAATCAACAGGCAATCCGGGCGTGATCGACGTGGATCGACGACCAGCCATTTGAATAACCGACTCGTGTGACCGGCTGATGTTCCCTGCGATCTTTCAAGCGTAAAAAATTGTGGAATGGAGCGTGTTCGGCCCTTCGCGGGCAAGCCCGCTCCTACAGGGGATACGCGTTGCATGTGGGAGCGGGCTTGCCCGCGAAAGGGCCGGAGGTGTTCATATTTATGGCCACATTTTCCTGGTACCCCCGTACAGGAAATCGCCCATAAATTTTTTGTTACCGACTGGCGGATTTGCTGCTTTTGATGAGAAACATTACTATTCGCACCCTTATCTGCCTCCCTGATGACCCCCGACCGTGTCCGGACACAAAGGCTTCCTCGACCACTACCATGAGCTGATCGGCACCTGGACGCGCAAGCTGCGCAGTCGTCAGCAGGCCGAGGACCTCACCCACGATGCCTTTGTCCGGGTACTGGAAACCCCGCGCGAGCAGGTTGAGCAGCCGCGCGCCTACCTGCATCAGGCTGCGCGCAACATCGCTGTGGATGGCTTCCGTCGCGAAGACCGCCGCCAGGCCCTGGAGCGGGAAGCCTTCGAAGAAGGCGCAACCGGCAGTGGCGACCCGGAAGCCTACGTGCATGCCCTGGAGCTGGCCGACAGCGTCGAGCGGGCTCTGGCCGAGCTGCCACTCAACTGCCGGCAGGTGTTCATCTGGCAGAAGCTCGAAGGCCTGACCCAGGCCGAGATTGCCGAGCGCATGGGGTTGAGCAAGAACATGGTCGAAAAGTATATGATCCGCACGCTCCGGCACCTACGTGAGCACCTGGATGTGTCGGCATGAAGAGTCAGGAGGCCTTTTCGATGAAACAGCACGGTACCGATGCCGTCCGCGAGCAGGCGGCCGCATGGTTCGCCCGTGTGCAGGATGCACCTCGGGATGCCGGGCTGCACAAGCAGTTGCATGCCTGGTTGGCGAGCGACGAGCACCACCGGGAAGAATATGAGCATCTCTGCCGCGTGTGGCAGGCCGCCGACTTCATTCCACGCCAGCACCTGGAGGCGCTGTGCCAGCCAGACCCGGTGCAGCAGCTGCCACGACGGCGTTTCATGCGCCAGGCGTTGGCCGCCAGTGTCGCGGTAGTGGCGCTGGGCCTGGGCTGGAGCGGCTGGCACCACCTGCAACTGAACCATCAGGGCAGCCTGCAGACGGCCTTCAATGAGCGCCGTCAGGTCGAACTGCCGGACGGCTCGCATCTCGAGCTCAATGGCAGCACGCAGTTGCAGGTGGAGTTCAGCGCCGGCCAGCGGCACGTGCGCCTGAACGCCGGTGAAGTGATGTTCATCGTCGCCCATGACAGTAACCGGCCGTTTGTGGTCGACACTGCCCAAGGCAGCGTGATCGTCACAGGTACCCGCTTTGACGTCCGCCTGGACCCAGCCAGCACCCGTGTGGCGGTGGAACAGGGGTCGGTGCGGGTGCAGGGCAAGGGCGCCTCGCTGGCGCAACTGACGGCCGGGCAGGGGTCGCATATAGATGCACAGGGCCTGGTCGCCGCACCCTATGCGGTCAACACCGGCGCCATGACCGCATGGCGACAGGGCAAGCTGGTGTTCGACAACGCCACCCTCACCGAAGTAGTGGCCGAAACCTTGCGCTACCGTAGCCAGCCATTGCGGGTCGCCCCTGGGAAAGTCGCGCGGCTGCGCCTGTCCGGCACCTTCAGTACCAACGATACAGATGCTCTGCTGCGGGCTTTGCCGAGCATCCTGCCGGTGGCCATCAAGGCCCATGAAGACGGCTCCAGCGAAATAATCGCCAACTAGATTCAGGTTTTTTCTCACTCGTTCGTCTTCCTCGCCAGCTGCAACTGCCAAGCATTTCCATTTGCACGCGGTTGGCGTTTATTCCGCATTCCAGGATGTTTCGACGACGTGAACAACAACAAACCCTTCCCACGCTTTCGCGCCCTGGCGCTGGCCCTGGCGGTCAGCACCGTGGCCGTTGACAGCCAGGCCGCAGAGGCCGGCAATACCCTCCAGATCCAGGCCCAGCCGTTGGGTTCGGCGCTGAACCAGCTCGGCCAGCAAACCAGCCTGCAGCTGTTTTTCAGCCCCGAGCTGGTCGCCGGCAAACAGGCCCCGGCGGTATCGGGCAACCTGGCGCCGGTGCAGGCGCTGCAACAGCTGTTGCAAGGCAGCGGGCTCACCTACGAGATGTCCGGGGACACCGTTGTGGTGAAGCCACTGCCGACTACCCTTGACCTGGGCAGCGGCAGCCTGGAGCTGGCCCCCACCGACATCAAGGTGGTCGGTGACTGGCTGGGTGATGCCCAGCAGAGCGTGGTACAGAACCACCCCGGGGCACGCACCGTGGTACGCCGCGAGGCAATGGTGGAGAAGGGCGCAATGAACGTGCGCGACGTGCTGCGCGGTATCCCTGGCGTGCAAGTGCAGGATTCCAACGGAACCGGTGGCAGCGACCTGTCGCTGAACGTGGGCGTGCGCGGCCTCACTTCGCGCCTGTCACCACGCTCCACGGTACTGATCGATGGCATCCCGGCCGCGTTCGCGCCGTATGGCCAGCCACAGCTGTCGATGGCACCGATTTCCTCTGGCAACCTCGACAGCATCGACGTCGTGCGCGGTGCCGGCTCGGTGCGCTATGGCCCGCAGAACGTGGGCGGCGTGATCAACTTTGTAACACGGGCTATTCCGCAAAAGGCCTCGGCAGAGCTGTCCACCACCCTGGAGACCTCCCAGCACGGTGGCTGGAAACACACCGAGTCAGCCTTCGTCGGTGGCACGGCCGACAATGGCATCGGCGTGGCGCTGTTGTACACCGGGGTGAATGGCAACGGTTACCGTGAAAGCAACAACGGCAACGACATCGACGACGTTATCCTCAAGACGCATTGGGCGCCAACCGATGTCGATGAGTTCTGGCTCAACTTCCATTATTACGATGGCCGTGCCGACATGCCGGGTGGCTTGACCCAGGCCCAATACGACAGCAACCCGTACCAGTCGCTGCGCGATTACGACTACTTCGCGGGCCGGCGCAAGGATGTGTCGTTCAAATGGCAGCGGCAGCTCGACGATGCCACCCAGTTCGAAGTGCTGACCTACTACACCGACAGCTTCCGCGGCAGCACAATAGCCTCGCGGGACATGAAGACGTTGTCGTCGTACCCGCGCAACTACCACACCTTTGCCATCGAACCCCGTGTGTCGCGCATCTTCTTTGCCGGCCCAACCACCCAGGAAGTCAGTGTCGGTTACCGTTACCTGAAGGAAGCGATGCGCGAACAGTCGACTCGCCTGGCGCTGATCGACAACGTGCCGACGGTGACCCCGACTTCCGACGGCCACGTGTTCCAGGACCGCAGCGGCGGCACCGAGGCCAGCGCTTACTACATCGACGACAAGATCGACGTGGGCAACTGGACCATTACCCCTGGCGTGCGCTTCGAGCACATCAATACCGACTGGCGCGACCGCCCGGTACTGGACGCCAACAACCGCCCGGTCGCCGAGAAAAAGCGCAGCATCACCAGCAACGAGCCTTTGCCGGCGCTGAGCGTGATGTATCACGTTTCCGATGCCTGGAAGGTATTCGCCAACTACGAGACTTCGTTCGGTAGCCTGCAGTACTTCCAGCTGGGCCAGGGCGGTACTGGCAACAGTACGGCCAATGGCCTGGAGCCGGAAAAAGCCAAGACCTACGAAATGGGTACCCGTTATGACAATGGCGGCTTTGCCGGTGAGCTGACGGCGTTCTACATCGACTTCGATGATGAGCTGCAGTACATCAGCAACGACGTGGGCTGGACCAACCTCGGTGCGACCAAGCACCAGGGCATCGAGGCTTCGGTGCGTTATGACCTGGCAGGGCTGGACCCGCGCCTGGACGGGCTGTCGGTGAGCGGTGGCTACACCTATACCCGCGCGACCTATGAAGGGGATATCCCAGGGTTCAAGGGCCGAGACCTGCCGTTCTATTCACGCCAGGTGGCCACTGCCGGGGTGCGTTACGCGATCAACCACTGGACCTGGAACCTGGATGCCTACGCCCAATCCAGGCAGCGCGCACCCGGTACCGGGATCAATGCCGATGGCAGTTTCAATGGCGACTACATCACCGAGCCGAGTGCTGACGGGCAGTATGGCGATATTCCGGGCTACGTGACCTGGCATGCCCGTGGCGGTTATGAGTTCGGGCCGCAGTTGTCCAACCTGAAGCTGGCGGCGGGGGTGAAGAACCTGTTCGACAAGCAGTACTTCACCCGCTCCAGTGATAACAATGCCGGCCTTTACGTGGGTGAGCCGCGAACCTTCTACGTGCAGGCCAGTGTTGGGTTTTGATCGGAGATTGCCGGGGCCGCTTTGCGGCCCTTCGCGGTCGGGTGTAGGAGCGGGTTCACCCGCGAAAGGGCCGGGCCTGCTGGCCAATTTCACCAGCCGCTCACCGTTGCCGCCGCTGCCGTATTCGCGGGTAAACCCGCTCCTACACATTGATCGGTGGTGGACACACATCGGTGATTGGGTGCAGGCCGTCGTAGGAGCGGGTTCACCCGCGAAAGGGCCGGGCCTGCTGGCCAATTTCACCAGCCGCTTCACCGTTGCCGCCGCTGCCGTATTCGCGGGTAAACCCGCTCCTACACATTGATCGGTGGTGGACACACATCGGTGATTGGGTGCAGGCCGTCGTAGGAGCGGGTTCACCCGCGAAAGGGCCGGGCCTGCTGGCCAATTTCACCAGCCGCTCACCGTTGCCGCCACCACCGTATTCGCGGGTAAACCCGCTCCTACACATTGATCGGTTGTGGACATACATCGGGGATTGAACACAGGCCGTTGTAGGAGCGGGTTTACCCGCGAAGGGGCGCAAAGCGCCCCCGGCGATTACGAAACCACCGCCTCGGCCGGCGAAACGATACTGCTCTTCGCCCCCCGCGATCTCCCCGAGCTCAGGTACGCAGCAATCGACTCCTGCGTCACCTCGCCCAAGAACACCTGCTCGGCATCCAGCACCGGCAACCACGCGCGGTTGAACTCGTACATGCGCGACAACAAGATGCGCAAATGCTCATCGTGCGACGCCGTGGCATTGAACGGCCGCAGGAAATCGCCACACGTCCCTTGCTGGCGGTGCATGTCACGTCGGCGCACATAGCCCAGCGCCTTGTTCTGCGCGTCGGTCACCACCACATAGCGGCGGTCGTGCTCATCGAGCAGCTCCAGCGCGTCGCCCACCGGTGTTTCCGGGCTCACCGACGGCGCGTTGTCCGCTGCATCCTCGGCACGCACCAGCAACAGGCGTTTGAGGGTGCTGTCCTGGCCCACAAAGTTGCTGACGAAATCATCCGCCGGGTGCGCCAGCAGGGTATCCGGGTGATCCAGCTGCAACAGCTTGCCGGCACGGAAGATGGCAATCTTGTCGCCCAGTTTGATCGCTTCGTCGATGTCGTGGCTGACCATGATTACCGTCTTGTTCAGCGCCCGCTGCATTTCGAAGAACTCGTTCTGGATCATCTCGCGGTTGATCGGGTCGACCGCGCCGAACGGCTCGTCCATCAACAGCACGGGTGCATCTGCTGCCAGGGCGCGAATCACGCCGATACGCTGTTGCTGGCCGCCAGACAGCTCCCGCGGGTAGCGTTGCAGGTACTGCTTGGGTTCGAGCTTGATCATGTGCATCAGCTCGCGAGCACGCTCGTGGCATTTCTGCTTGTCCCAGCCAAGCAGGCGCGGGACCACGGTAATGTTCTCCTCGATGGTCATGTTGGGGAACAAACCGATCTGTTGGATCACATAGCCGATGTGCCGGCGCAGGGTGACTTCGTCCAGCCCGGTGGTGTCTTCGCCATTGATGAACACCTGGCCCGAGGTGGGCGTGATCAGGCGGTTGATCATTTTCAGCGTGGTGCTCTTGCCGCAGCCCGACGGGCCGAGGAACACGCAGATTTCCCCTTCGTTGACGGTGAGGCTTACCGAGTCGACGGCTTTGACGTCCTTGCCGTTGACGTTGAAGGTTTTGCTGAGGTTCTTCAGTTCGATCATGAGCGCAGTCCTTCTGGAGTCAGGGCACGTTGCAGGGTTTGCAGCAGCAGGTCGGCGATGATCGCCAGCAGGCTGACCAGTACGGCGCCGACCAGCAGCATCGACATGTCGCTGCGGCTGATGGAAGTCAGAATCAGCACGCCGAGGCCGCCGGCGCCGATGGTGGCGGCAATGGTCATGACGCCGATGTTCATCACCACGGCGGTGCGAACGCCGGCGAGGATCACCGGTACGGCGATGGGCAGCTCGACCATGCGCAGGCGCTGGCCGAAGGTCATGCCAATGCCACGCGCGGCTTCACGGATACCGGGCTCGACATTGGTCAGGGCCAGGTAGGTGTTGCGCATGATTGGCAGCAGCGAATAAAGAAACACGGCAGTGATCGCAGGCAAGGGGCCCAGCCCCTGGCCGAACTTGGAGTAGAACGGCAGCAGCAGGCCGAACAACGCAATCGATGGGATGGTCAGCAGCACTGTGGCGCTGGCCTGCAGCGGGCCGGCCACTGCCGGGAAGCGGGTCATCAGGATGCCCAGCGGCACGCCAACGAGGATCGCCAGGCCGACGGCGATGCCGACCAGCATGATGTGCTGCCAGGTCAGTTGCAGCACCTGGGCCCAGTCGAGGTGGGCGAACGTGTCGAGCAGGCTCATGGCTGTACCTCCTTGAGGGGATGCTCTCGCAGGAATGCGGCGGCCACTGCGGTCGGGTTCTGGTGGTCTACGTCGACCTTGGCATTGAGCTGGCGCATGGTCTCGTCATCGAGCTGCTCGGCCAGTGGCTTGAGCAGGGCGACCAGTTGCGGGTTGGCGTCGAGCACGGCCTTGCGCACCACCGGGGCGGCGGTGTAGTCGGGGAAGTAGTGCTTGTCGTCTTCGAGCAGCTTGAGGTTGAACGCGCTCAGGCGACCGTCGGTGGTGTAGACCAGGCCTGCGAACACCTGGTTGTTGTGCATGGCCGTGTAGACCAGGCCCGCGTCCATCTGGCGGATATTGGCGCGGCCGACCTGCAGGTCGTACATCTCCTTGAGCCCGACCAGGCCGTCGGGGCGGTTGGCGAACTCGGTGTCCAGGGCCACCAGGTGGTTACGCTTGCGCTCGTCGCGCAGCACCTGGTTGAGGTCGCTGATCGAATTGATCTGGGGGTAGGCCTCGGCGACCTGCTTCGGCAAGCCGAGGGCATAGGTGTTGCTGAATTTCGATGGGGTCAGCCAGATCAGGTCTTTCTTGGCATCCAGCTCCTTGACCTTGGCGTAGGTGGCCTCGGCACTGGGCATACGCTCATCGATGTGGTTGTAGGACACCAGCGACACCCCGGTGTATTCCCACATCAGGTCGAGCTGGCCGGTTTCCTGGGCCTGGCGAGCGATGCTGCTGCCAAGGCCGGTGGTGACGCGTACGTCAAAGCCGTTGGCGCGCAGGTATTGCGCGGTGATTTCGGCGAGCACGGTCTGTTCGGTGAACACCCGTGCGCCGATGCGCACCAGGGGTTTTTCCGCTGCCTGGGCAACTCCTGCGAACAGCAGGGCCGCGCCCAGCAGCAAGGCGATTCTCTTCTTCATGCGTTTCCTATCCTTATTGGGCCAGGCCACGTTCCAGCCAGCGCCTGCTGGAGAAACTCACCGCTGCGTCCAGCACCAGTGCCAGCAGCGCGGTGCAGGCGGCCCCCAGCAGCAGCTGCGGCTGGTTGTTCAGGGCAATGCCGGGGAAGATCAGGCTGCCCAGGCTGTTGGCGCCGATCAGGAATGCCAGCGGCGCGGTGCCCACGTTCAGCGCCAGGGCCACGCGCACGCCGCCGACGATGATCGGCACCGCGTTGGGCAGCTCCACCTGCCAGAGTTGCTGGCGCGGGGTCATGCCGATGCCGGTAGCGGCTTCCTTGAGCGAGGCGGGGACGTTTTTCAGGCCTTCGTAGGTGTTGCGCACGATGGGCAGGAGGGACGCGAGGAACAGTGCGAAGATCGCAGGCCCGGCGCCGATGCCCAGGATACTCAGGGCGATGGCCAGAACGGCAAGGGGGGGAATGGTGTTGCCAACGTTGAAGAACTGCATGAAGCGCTCGGCTTTGTCGACCCGGTGCGGTCGACTTAACGCAATGCCGGCGGGGATGCCCACGGCCAACGCCGCCGCCATCGAAGCCAGCACCAATACCAGGTGCGCTTGCAGGTAGAACCCAAGATCGTCGCGATAACGCGCGATCGTGTCGATGCCGATCCAGTGGACCAGCAGGGCCAGGATGACGAGCACGGCGGCCCATCCCAACAGCCCCTTTCCGTAGCGTTTAGCCACAGGCGGACTCCTTGTGTTGTCGGCGAGCACACTTCTTGGAAGCCGGCCAATCCTGGCGGCGGGTGGTGTGTTCGCGAGTAGCAGCGAGATGCAAGCCGAAGGCTGCGATCAGGCCATGAGCCGAACCCCGTCGGGCCCGAAAATGCTGATGAAACCAGTCCCCAACCGAAGCGGTTTGCAGGGGAGTGGACGTCTCCGTGGGCGTAAAGGTTCCCATCTGGGACGGCATTTGGCCAGTGTTAATCGCTGGGTTGCGGGTTTTTGGGCGAGAAAAAACAGCGACTTGATGTGCTGCAGGCGTTGAAATAACTGCGTTTTGGTTATTTGTCGTGATAAAGCGATTGCCTGTTGGGTTTGTTTTGTCTGTGCTGGCGTCTTCGCGGGTAAACCCGCTCCTACGAAGACTGCACCGCATCCGAACCCTGTGTCGTACCTGTAGGCGCGGGTTTACCCGCGACGAGGCCGGCACAGGCGCCATTCATTCGGCAGATTTTGGTCCAGGCCCAACTTCAGGTATGATACTGCCCCTTTCAAATCCCCCAGTCAGGCGATTTCCCATGACCAACCAGGCCGCCGAAGTCGCGAAGCGCCGCACTTTCGCAATCATTTCCCACCCCGACGCCGGTAAGACCACCATCACCGAGAAGCTGCTGCTGATGGGCAAGGCCATTGCCGTCGCCGGTACCGTGAAGTCGCGCAAGTCCGACCGCCACGCCACCTCCGACTGGATGGAAATGGAGAAGCAGCGCGGCATCTCCATCACCACCTCGGTGATGCAGTTCCCGTACCGCGAGCACATGATCAACCTGCTCGACACCCCCGGCCACGAAGACTTCTCGGAAGACACCTACCGCACCCTGACCGCGGTGGACTCGGCGCTGATGGTGCTCGACGGCGGTAAAGGTGTAGAGCCGCGGACCATCGCCCTGATGGACGTGTGCCGCCTGCGTGACACGCCCATCGTCAGCTTCATCAACAAACTCGACCGTGACATCCGCGACCCGATCGAACTGCTCGACGAGATCGAAGCCGTTTTGAAGATCAAGGCCGCGCCAATCACCTGGCCGATTGGTTGCTACCGCGACTTCAAGGGCGTGTACCACCTGACCGGTGACTATATCGTGGTGTACACCCCGGGCCACGGCCACGAGCGCACCGAAGCCAAGATCATCCAGAAGCTGGACTCGGACGAAGCGCGCGCCCACCTGGGCGACCAGTACGATTCGTTCGTCGAGCAACTGGAACTGGTGCAGGGCGCTTGCCACGAGTTCAACCAGGAAGAGTTCATCAACGGTCAGCTGACCCCGGTGTTCTTCGGTACTGCGCTGGGCAACTTCGGTGTCGACCACGTGCTCGACGCGGTGGTCGACTGGGCGCCGCGTCCGCTTGGCCGTGTTGCCCACGAGCGCACCGTGGAGCCTGTGGAAGAGAAGTTCACCGGCTTCGTGTTCAAGATCCAGGCGAACATGGACCCGAAACACCGCGACCGTATCGCCTTCATGCGTATCTGCTCGGGCAAGTACGAGAAGGGCATGAAGATGCGTCATGTGCGGTTGAACAAGGACCTGCGCATCGGCGATGCGCTGACCTTCTTCTCCTCCGAGCGTGAGCAACTGGAAGAAGCCTTTGCCGGTGACATCATCGGCCTGCACAACCACGGCACCATCCAGATCGGCGACACTTTCACCGAAGGCGAGTCGCTGGGCTTCACCGGTATCCCGCACTTCGCGCCGGAGCTGTTCCGCCGCGTACGCCTGAAAGACCCGCTGAAATCCAAGCAACTGCGTCAAGGCCTGCAGCAGCTTGCCGAAGAAGGTGCTACACAGGTGTTCTTCCCTGAGCGCAGCAACGACATCATCCTCGGTGCGGTCGGTGTGCTGCAGTTCGACGTGGTCGCCAGCCGCCTGAAGGAAGAGTACAAGGTCGAGTGCGCCTACGAGCCTATCACCGTCTGGTCGGCGCGCTGGATCAGCTGCGATGACAAGAAGAAGCTCGAGGAATTCCAGACCAAGGCCATGGAAAACCTGGCCATCGACGGCGGCGGTCACCTGACCTACCTGGCGCCGACCCGGGTCAACCTGGCGCTGATGGAAGAGCGCTGGCCGGACATCAAGTTCCGCGCTACCCGCGAGCACCATTAAGGCCTGAAATCGGGGCTGCTTTGCAGCCCTTCGCGGGCACGCCCGCTCCCACAGGGAATCACCAGACCTGGAGGTCATGTGATACCTGTGGAGCGGGCGTGCCCGCGAAGGGCCGCTAGGCGGCCCCATTTCAATTTCCGGCTTTGATACTGGTCCAGATTCGCGTACGAATACGGTCGATCTTCGCCGGCATCGCCTCCAGCGCATACAGCTTGCCCATCACCTCGTCGCTCGGGTAAATCATCGTATTACCCTTCATCGCCGGGTCCACCAGCCCGTCAGCCTTGAGGTTGCCGTTGGCGTACTGGACGTGGTTGCTGATGTTGGCCATCACCTCCGGCTGCAGCAGGTAGTTCATGTAGGCATATCCGGCCTTTTCATCCGGCGCATCGACGGGCATTGCGACCATGTCGAACCACATCGGCGCGCCCTCCTTGGGTATCGAATAGCCCACCTTCACGCCATTGTTCGCCTCGTCGGCGCGGTTCTTCGCCTGCAGCACATCCCCTGAGAACCCCACCACCACGCAGATATCGCCGTTGGCCAGGTCGCCCGTGTACTTGGACGAGTGGAAATAGCTGATGTAAGGCCGCACTTTCATCAGCAGGTCCTTGGCCTTTTCGTAGTCCTTGGGGTCTTGGCTGTGATGGGGCAAGCCCAGGTAGTGCAGGGCGATCGGCAGCAGTTCGGGGCCATTGTCCAGCACCGCGACCCCACAGCTTTTCAGCTTGCTCATGTACTCGGGCTTGAAGATCAGGTCCCAGGAGTCCACGGGCGCGTTGTCGCCGAGCACTGCTTTGACCTTGTCGATGTTGTAGCCAATACCGGTACTGCCCCACAGGTACGGGAAGCCGTACTGGTTGCCCGGGTCGTTGACCTCCAGCGCCTTGAGCAGCACCGGGTTGAGGTTGTGCCAGTTGGGCAGCTGCGACTTGTCCAGGCGCTTCAAGGCTTTGCCCTGAATCTGCCGGGCCATGAAATGGTTGGAGGGAAACACCACGTCGTAGCCGGAATTGCCGGTCATCAACTTGCCATCGAGGGTTTCATTGCTGTCGTACACGTCATAGGTCGGCACGATGTCGCTGGCTTGCTGGAAGTTCTTCAACGTGTCGGGGGCCACGTAGCTGGACCAGTTGTAGATCTTCACCGTTTCAGCGGCGCTGGCCACGCTGGCGGCCAGCATCAGGGGGGGCGAGGAGGAAGGTGCGCATGTCGGGTTTACCTTGCTTTGTCTGTTGTTATCGAAGGCAGGCGATCAGCGGATCAGAAAATAAGCACGTAGGTCTTGCGCACGGTCTCCTGGATGTCCCAGGTGCCGGTGCTGTTGGCCGGTAGCATCAATGCGTCTCCGGCTTCTATGACCAGGGGCTCGCCACCGTCGGGGGTGAACGTGCAGCGGCCCTTGATGAAATGGCAGAACTCCTGTTGCACGATCTGCCGCCGCCAGCGCCCTGGGGTGCATTCCCAGATGCCGGTTTCAACGCCATCGCTGCGCTCCACGCAGGTGACTGACGTGACTGCCACGGGTTCGCCGAGCGGTACCGCGACCGGGTTGGAGCTGTCGAGCACGGCAAATTCGGTGTTCTTGAACTGGGTGATGCTCATGACCGGTGGATCCTGTACGAGTGATAAGGGAAGTCAGTGCATGAAACCTTCCATGAAGTCCGCAACCGAGATGGCCAGGCGCCGCCTCCACGGCGCGCTGGCGGGGTTGGCGAGGGTCCGGTCCTCGTGGACGAAGCTCTGGATGATCGCGTTGTAGCCCAGCCAGCGGCAGGGCTCGGGAGGCCAGCTGGCCAGGCTCGATAGCGGGCGGTTGTCGAGCACCCAGGGTTGTGCCGTCAGTTCGTTGCGCTGGTTGAGGATCAGCGCCGCCAGGGTGCGTCCACCCAGGTTGGTAGCCCCCACGCCTTCGCCGCCGTAGCCGCCGGCAAGGGCGATGCCGCGCTGGCGGTCGCAGAGCATGTGTGGGCGGAAGCGCCGCGCCATGCCCAGGTTGCCGCCCCAGGTATGAGTGATGCGTACCTGTTTGAGCTGCGGGAACAGTTCGCCGAACAGGTAGCGGCGCAGTTCGATTTCATGTTCGTCGAGGTTGAAGTTTTCGCGCAGGCGCCCACCGAAGCGGTAGCCACCGCGGGCACCGAAGACCAGGCGATTGTCGGCGGTACGCTGGCCATAGGTGACCTGGCGGCTGCTTTCACTGAAGGCTTGGCCCTGGCTCAGGCCAATCTGCTCCCAGGTAGCCTCCGGCAGCGGCTCGGTGGCCACCAGCAGGCTCTGTACCGGCAATTGGTGTTTGCCCAGTGGCGGCAGGCTGGCGGCGTAACCCTCCACGGCAGGCACCATCCACTGGCAGCGAATCTGTGCCAGCGGGGTACGCACCTCGCTCGGCTGCCAGTCGATGGCCGGGGTGTTTTCGTAGATCGATACGCCCAGCGCCTCTACTGCCCGGGCAAGGCCGCGCACCAGCTTGGCTGGCTGGATGGTCGCCGTGTGCGGGCTGTAAATGGCTCCAAACGCATTGCTGACCCGCAGTTGGCTCCCCAACTGCTCGGGGCTCAGCCAGCGGTAGTCGTCCTCGGTCATGCCTTGGCGATACAAGTCGGCGAGGTAGGCGCGCAGGCTGCGTTCCTGCTCCGGGTAGCGCGCCGCGCAATACAGCACGCCGCCTTTGCGGTAGTCACAGTCGATGCCTTCGCTTTGCAGCACGCGATGCACTTCATCCGGGATGCCGTGCAGCAGGTCGATGCTGGCGCGGCGCTGTTGCGGCGAGAGGGCACCGAGCAGGCGGTCTTCGCCGAGCAGGTTGCCCATCAGCCAGCCCCCATTACGGCCGGAGGCGCCGAAGCCGGCGATTTGGGCTTCTATCACCGCAATGTTCAGCTGGGGTGCCTGGCGCTTGAGGTAGTACGCGGTCCAAAGGCCGGTATAGCCGGCACCGATGATGCACACGTCAACGTCGAGGTCATTGCGCAGTGCCGGGCGCGCGCACAGCGGCTCGTCGAGCTGGTCCATCCACAAGCTGAGCGTGCGCAGGGGTTGCATCGGGTTCGGCTCCACATCCGTCAAGGTCTGTGGGCGATCGTAGTGGTGTCAGCGGGCAGCTGTCCTACGTGCGTGCACGCAGGGAAATTTGCTTGAGGTAGGCCTTGGGCGTGAGCCCGGTGTGCTCACGGAAGCACTTGTAGAACGCCGACAGCGAGTTGAAGCCGGCACTGAAGGCCAGCTCGTCGATCGTCGCCTCGACGCTGTCGTCGCCGAGGCTGGCCATCAGGTGCTGCAGGCGTGCCTGGTTGACGTAGCGGTAGAAGCTTTGCCCCAGCACCTGGTTGAGCAGGTAGGAAATCTGGTTGCGGCTGTAGCCGCTGGCGTCGGCGACCTGTTGCAGGTCGAGCTCCGGGTCGAGGTAGGGGCGTTGACGCTGGAAGTAGTGCTCCAGGTCCTGGGCCATGGTCGACAACTGCCGAGGCGACAGGCCCAGGCGGCTGGTGGCGGGGCGCGGGCCGCTGTTGGCGGGGCCTGTGCCGTTCCGGCGGACCAGCGTGGCGTATTCGTTGACCCGCCAGATCAGCCCGTCCCTGACGGTGATCGCCTCGCTGGACTGGAACGCAACCAGGCCGTCACCGCCCTGGACCGTGACCTGATACTGGATGAATGCGGTGCAGCCATCGACGCGGATGCGGTCGCTGTGGACGATGTCCTCGCCGGCTTCATGGGGCAGACAGGCGCGTACATAGTCGCGCAGTTCCTGATGGCCGAGCACGCGGTTCTGAAAGAAGTCGTGGTACTGGATATCGGGGTGGTAGAGCGCCATGACACCGTCGAGGTCGCGATGCTTCCAGCAGAGGTGGTAGCGCAGCACGATTTCGGCGGTAAGCGGCGTTTGCTCGGGGCCGTCGGGGAGGGTGGTGGCGATCATGGGAGGATAGTGCATTGCAGAACACCCAGGTGCAAGGGCGTGGATCCTGCATATTGCACGGTTTGCTCAGGCGGCTTGGAGGGTAAGCCTTTGATTCTTATGAATGTAGTTTTTTGATACAACTGGCATGGCGGCTGCACCTTTCTTGTCACCATCGATCAAGGAGAAAGGCCATGCGCTCGATACTGCTTTGGATGATTGGGGTGCCGATTCCGGTGATCATTCTGATCTGGTTCTTCATGCATTGAGATTTTGGGGGCCGCTTTGCGGCCCTTTTGCTACAACTCTTCGCTACAAAAGGCGTGTGCAAGGCAGGGCCCGGATGCCGGCTTGAGATCAATAAATCCAATTTGGTGTTCTGATGAACACCAAGGGTCTCGTTGAATTAGTAATATTTAGTGTAGTAAGTGCAAGTGGAGTGTTGTCTGAAAGTTCCTACAGTATTCTCTTGGCACTTGCCGCTATCTCTACAGTACTAACTAACTCGTTAATAATGTTGCTAGGCTGGTGGACGTGCCGAAATACGTTAGTCTGTAGATTCTTGTCAAAATAGGTGTTTGATTTCTGCTGTTTTCCCGATTACTGTCTGAGGAGGTTCAGGAATAATTCATAATTAAGGACCATTGCTATGGACGTATTCATGGGGTTGCTGGCTGCGGTGTTCTGGGGGTGCACCGACTTCTTGGTCGGCGTGAACGCAAGAGCGGTTGGAGTAAAACGGGCGGTATTTTTCGGTCAGTTGCTAGGGCTTTTCTTGATGGCAATCATTATTGCCATTTCAGCCGATCAGTGGCAGAAATTTACTTCTGCGCCCTGGCTCACGATAGGGTTAGGAATTGTCGCCTCTCTATGCACCGTAGTAGGAGCGCTGGCGCTTTCAAAAGCTTTCGCTATTGGCAAGACAGCCATAGTAGCGCCCCTGGTCACTTCGTATGGTGTTTTTACAACGCTGTTGGCATGGCTGGGTGGTGATGCCCTTTCCGCTTGGCAGGTGGTCGGTATCCTTGTCTGCTTTTTCGGCGTGCTGTTGGCCTGCCGCAGCGATAATGGTGGTTTCGATCGTAAGGTCACCAGCGTAATGTCTGTGTGGTTTGCTTTGTTGGCGGCCATGCTTTACGGCATCAGCTTCTGGATTCAGGGGAAATTCACCTTGCCGGCGCTGGGACCGGTGAACATGCTGGCGCTAGGGTATGCGGTGGGGGTCATGTTCCTTATCCCTGAAGCCATCAAGTTTCTGCGGGATCATACGACGATAATGCTGAAGACCTATGGCTCACTGTGCGGGGCCAGTCTTTTCAACTTGGGAGGGTTTTCTGCGTTTTCTTGGGGGGCTCTAAATGGCTCGGTGTCCGTTGTCACCGTCATCAGCACGTTGTCGGGTGGTATCGCCGCGATCCTGGGGTACTTCTTTTTTCGCGAGCGGCTGTCAGTCATCCAGATCGGTGGTGTTAGCCTAGTGTTGTCAGGGGCTTTGCTTCTGCACCTGTATGGGTGACATTTTCTTCGGTATATAAATTGTAGATTTTGGGGGTGTGCCAATGGCGTATTTCTTCGCTGTGGGCCTGTAGATATGAGTGCTCATAGTAATGGACTATCAAATCTATCTTGCGAAAGTCATGTTGATATGTTGCCTTGCATGGCAGCATTTGCGGTAGTGGTTGAAACTGGAAGTATTGTATACGCATCTGCCCGATTAGGCTTGACGGCGTCTGCAGTCAGCAAGCAGGTATCAAAGCATTGAAAATACCTTGTCCCGTACACAAAAGTCTGACACTTCCCTGATGGTCGAATCCCGGTATCCGTCCGGCCAACACATCTTCCTGATGGAACCGGCGAAGGCCATGGTGTCCACCTAAAAGTAGACACCATTTCTGACCCAGCAAGCGGATTTTCCAGGCCTCAGCGCCGTACCTACAATAAACCTTTCAAAGCCCAGAGTGCGACGAGCCCGGCGCCTCCATCGCAAACATCGCCTTGGGCTACAGCCTCAATGGCAACCTCGTCCACAAATGGATTCAGCTCCACAATCAAAAAGCCTTGGTACTTCAGCTGGGCAGCGCAGCAAACTGCTGTTTTTCGCATTGAGGGCTGCCCAGTTTTCTAACAGTTAAAGAAACTGCTCCGCATAGTGGCACGCAACCTGCCGCGTACTCACCTGCCTCAGCGCCGGCACCTCCTTGGCACACCGCTCGGTCGCATACGGGCAGCGTTTGTGAAACGCGCACCCATCCGGCGGGTTCAGCGGGTTGGGCAGCTCCCCGACGATACGAATCTTCGGCTTCAACGGGTCTGGATGAATCGCCGGTGTCGCCGATAGCAGCGCCTGGGTATAGGGATGCAGCGGCTTGTTGTAGATGTCCTCCTTCGGCCCCATCTCCGCCGGCCGCCCCAGGTACATCACCAGTACCTGATCCGCCACATGCCGTACCACCGCCAGGTTGTGCGAAATGAACACGTAGGCGGTGTTGAACTCCTTCTGCAGATCCATGAACAAGTTCAGCACCTGCGCCTGAATCGACACGTCCAGCGCAGAGGTCGGTTCGTCGGCCACCAGCACCTTGGGCTGCAGCATCATCGCCCGGGCCAGGGCGATACGCTGGCGCTGGCCGCCGGAGAACATGTGTGGGTAGCGCTGGTAGTGCTCGGGGCGCAGGCCGACCTGTTCCATCATCTTCTGCACTTTGTCGCGGCGCTCGGCCTTGCTCAGCGAGGTGTTGATCAGCAGCGGTTCGGCCAGTTGGTCACCGATCTTCTGCCGTGGGTTGAGCGAGGCGTAGGGGCTCTGGAACACCATCTGCACATCGCGGCGCAGTTGTTTGCGCTCTGCCTTGCTGGCGCCCTTCACCTCAGTGCCGGCAATCTGCAGCGAGCCGGACGACGGCTCTTCGATCAGGGTCAGGGCGCGGGCCAGGGTCGACTTGCCGCAGCCCGACTCGCCGACCACGGCCAGGGTCTTGCCGGCCTCCAGTTCGAACGACACGCCATTGAGCGCGCGCACCAGCGCATGGCCCTTGAACAGCCCGCGGGAGACTTCGTAGTGCCGGGTCAGCTCCCGGGCAGATAGAACGACGGCCATCACGCCACCTCCTGGTTCAGCGGGTAGAAGCAACGCACCAGGCTGTGGGCCTGAGGGTCGAGGGGCGGGCGCTGGCGCCGGCAATTGTCCTGTACATAGGGGCAGCGTGGTGACAGCAGGCAACCGACCGGGCGGTCGTAGCGGCCGGGGACGATGCCAGGCAGGGTGGCCAGGCGTTCGGCGCCAATGCTGTGCTCGGGGATCGCGGCGAGCAGGGCTTCGCTGTAAGGGTGGGCGGGCACATCGAACAGTTCTGGCACCTGGCCCACTTCCACGGCCTGGCCGGCGTACATCACGCACACCCGCCTGGCGGTTTCGGCGACCACGGCGAGGTCGTGGGTGATCAGGATGAGCGCCATGTTGCGCTCCTTCTGCAGGTTGACCAGCAGTTCCATGATCTGTGCCTGGATGGTCACGTCGAGGGCGGTGGTCGGTTCGTCTGCGATCAGCAGCTTGGGCTCGCCGGCAATGGCCATGGCGATCGCCACACGTTGGCTCATGCCGCCTGACAGCTGGTGCGGGTAAGCGTCCAGGCGGCTTTCGGCGGCCGGAATCTCGACCTTTTTCAAGAGCTCCAGAGCACGCTGGCGGGCAGCCTTGCCCTTGAGGCCCAAGTGCTGGCGCAGCACTTCCTCTATCTGGAAGCCCACGGTGTAGCTGGGGTTGAGCGCGGTCATCGGGTCCTGGAAGACCATGGCGATGTCCTTGCCCACCACCTTGCGCCGCTGACGGCCGCTGAGCTTGAGCATGTCGGTGCCGTCGAAGGTGAGGGCGTCGGCGGTGATGCGCCCGGGGGCATCGATCAGGCCCATCAGGGCCATCATGGTGACCGATTTACCCGAGCCGGACTCGCCGACAATGGCCAGGATTTCGCCGGCGTCTACCACCAGGTCAAGGCCGTCCACCACGGGTACCGCATTGGCGTCGCCGAAGCGCACGTTGAGGTTGTTGATCTGCAAAAGTGGCATGGCGTTTTCCTCAGGCGGCGTTCTTGAGTTTCGGGTCCAGCGCATCGCGCAGGCCGTCGCCCATCAGGTTGATTGCCAGCACACTGAGCAGGATGGTCAGGCCGGGCAGGCTTACCACCCACCAGGCGCGCTCGATGTAATCCCGGGCCGAAGCCAGCATGGTGCCCCACTCGGGGGTAGGCGGCTGCACGCCGAGGCCGAGGAAACCCAGCGCAGCGGCGTCGAGGATGGCCGAGGAGAAGCTGAGCGTGGCCTGCACGATCAGCGGTGCCATGCAGTTGGGCAGCACGGTGACGAACATCAGTCGGGGCAAGCCGGCGCCGGCCAGGCGGGCAGCGGTGACGTAGTCGCGGTTCAGTTCGCCCATCACCGCGGCGCGGGTCAGGCGCACGTAGGACGGCAGGGAAACGATGGCGATGGCAATCACGGTGTTGATCAGGCCAGGGCCGAGGATGGCGACGATGGCCACGGCCAGCAACAGCGACGGCAAGGCCAGCATCACGTCCATCAGGCGCATGATCGACGGGCCGAGCAACTGCGGGAAAAAGCCGGCCAGCAGGCCAAGGAGAATGCCTGGGATCAGTGACATCACCACTGACGACAGGCCGATCAGCAGCGATAGCCGTGCACCCTGAATCAGCCGCGAAAGCAGATCACGGCCCAGTTCGTCGGTGCCCAGGATGAACTGCCAGGTGCCGCCTTCCAGCCACACCGGCGGGGTCAGCAAGAAGTCGCGGTACTGCTCGCTCGGGTCATGCGGGGCGACCCAAGGCGCGAACAGCGCGCAGAACACCACCAGGCACATGAAGGCCAGGCCCATCACCGCACCCTTGTTGCGCGCGAAGGCTTGCCAGAATTCTTTGTACGGGGAGGGGTAGAGCAGGCTCTGGTCCACCGGGCTGGCCGGTGACACGGATTTTGGAATCGGGCTAGTCATGGCAAGGGCCTCAGCGCTGATGACGGATGCGTGGGTTGGCCAGGCCGTAGAGGATGTCCACGACGAAGTTGACCAGAATCACCAGGCAGGCGATCAACAGGATGCCGTTCTGGACTACGGGGTAGTCACGGGCACCGATGGCTTCGATCAGCCATTTGCCGATGCCCGGCCAGGAAAAGATGGTTTCGGTCAGCACCGCACCGGCCAGCAGCGTGCCGACCTGCAGGCCGAACACGGTCAGCACCGGGATCAGCGCATTGCGCAGGCCATGGACGAACACCACACGGGCCGGCGACAGGCCTTTGGCGCGGGCGGTGCGGATGTAGTCTTCGCGCAGTACTTCAAGCATCGACGAGCGGGTCATGCGGGCGATCACCGCCAGCGGGATGGTGCCGAGCACGATGGCCGGCAGGATCAGGTGCATCACAGCGTCCTTGAACGCGCCTTCTTCATCGCTAAGCAGGGTGTCGATAAGCATGAAGCCGGTCTTCGGCTCGATGTCGTAGAGCAGGTCGATGCGCCCGGACACCGGGGTCCAGCCCAGGCTCACGGAGAAGAACATGATCAGGATCAGGCCCCACCAGAAAATCGGCATCGAGTAGCCGGCCAGTGATATGCCCATGACCCCGTGGTCGAACAGCGAACCGCGCTTGAGTGCGGCGATTACACCGGCCAGCAGGCCGACGACGCCGGCGAACAGCAGGGCGGCGAAGGCCAGTTCCAGGGTGGCCGGGAACAGGGTGAGGAACTCGCGCCACACGCTTTCGCGGGTGCGCAGCGATTCGCCAAGGTCACCCTGGGCAAGTTTGCCGACGTAGTCCAGGTACTGGACCGGCAGTGGCTTGTTCAGGCCCAGGCGTTCCATGGCCTGGGCATGCATTTCGGGGTCGACCCTGCGCTCGCCCATCATCACTTCCACCGGGTCGCCGGGGATCAGGCGTATGAGCGCGAAGGTCAGCAAGGTGATGCCGAAAAAGGTCGGTATCAGCAGGCCAAGGCGCCGGGCAATAAAACTCAACATTGTCGGGGTTACCTCATCAGGCCGTGGGGCGATCAGCCCGGTACGGCAGAGCCGCCGGTCCCCGTGTGGGTGGCCGGCGGTCGTTGTTGTTCTACTTCACCTTGGTCGTGGCGAAGTTATTGTTGGTCAGAGGGCTGATCACGTAGCCCTCCACGTTGTCACGCATGGCCGTGAACACCTTGGGGTGGGCCATGCTGATCCAGGGTTGGTCGTCATCGTACACCTTCAATGCCTCGCTATAGAGCCTTGCGCGCTCGTCGTTGTCGATCACCTCGCGGGCACGGGTGATCAGCTCCTGGAATTTCGAGTTGCACCAGCGCGCGTAGTTCTCACCGTTTTTGGCGGCCTCGCAACTGAGCAGCGGGCCAAGGAAATTGTCCGGGTCGCCGTTGTCGCCTGCCCAGCCGGTGGACACCAGGTCGGCTTCGCCCTGCTTGGCGCGGCGCAGCATCTCGGCCCATTCCATCACGCGAATATCCAGCTTCAGGCCGATCTGCTTGAGGTCGGCTTGCAGCATTTCGGCGGACAGGCGCGGGTTAGGGTTGGTCATGCCGCCGCCGTTGCGGGTGAACAGGGTGATTACCGTGCCCTCGGGTACACCGGCCTGCCTGAGCAGGGCGCGGGCTTTATCGAGGTCGCGCGGTGGGTTCTGGTTGTGGGTGTTGTAGCCGATCATGGTGGGTGGGTAGGGGTTTACACCCACCAGTGCGTTGCCTTTGCCAAACAGTTGGTCGACATGGGTCTGGCGGTCGAAGGCCATGTTGATGGCTTTACGCACGCGCACGTCGTTGAGGTATTTGTGCTGGGTATTCATGGCGATGTAGCCGGTGACCAACGCTTCGGTCTCTGCGACCTTGAGCCTGGCGTCGGCCTTTATCGACGGCACGTCCTCGGGTTTGGGGTACAACGCCACCTGGCACTCGTTGGCGCGCAGTTTCTGCAGGCGCACGTTGCTATCGGTAGCGATGGCGAATATCAGGGCGTCGGCAGGCGGCTTGCCGCGAAAGTAATCCGGGTTAGGTTTGAAGCGGACCTGCGCATCCTTGTTGTAGCGCTGGAAGATGAACGGGCCGGTGCCGATCGGCTTGCTGTTCAGCGCTGCGGTCTTGCCGGCCTTGAGCAACTGGTCGCCGTATTCGGCGGAGTAGATCGAGGTGAACCCCATCGCCATGTCCCGCAGGAACGGCGCTTCCGGGCGGGTGAGGGTGATCACCACCGTGTGGTCGTCGGTTTTGTCCACCGACTTGAGCAGTTGCTTGAAGGCCATGCTTTCGAAGTACGGGTAGCCGACGCTGGTCTTGTCGTGCCATGGATGGGCGGGGTCGAGCTGGCGGCGCAGGCTCCACAGCACATCGTCGGCGTTGAATTCACGGGTAGGGGTGAAGTACTCGGTGCTGTGGAACTTCACCCCCTGGCGCAGGTGAAACGTGTAGGTCAGGCCGTCGGCTGAAATGTCCCAACGCTCGGCCAGGGCCGGCTGGATATCGGTGGTGCCGGGCTTGAAGTCGACCAGGCGGTTGAACAGCGTTTCGGACGCGGCATCGAAAGTGACCCCAGTGGTGTACTGAACCACGTCGAACCCTTCCGGGCTGGCTTCGGTACACACCACCAGCGGCTTGGCGGCCAGATGCGTGGCGCTGCCCAGTATCAGCGCTGCCAGGGTAAGGCGCAGCACTGGCGTTTTCCTGAAAGCTATCTGCATAGGTTGAAGTCTCCCTGCGTGCATTGATTCCAGCGTAGCTGCCACGGCCCGCAGCGAAACAGGCCGTGGCGCCCGCGCTCAGAGAATGTTGAACGGAATGGTGGTGACCACGCGGAACTCATCCAGGCTGCCATCGCCCTGGGCCTTGCTGGCGCGATGGGTGGTGTAGGTGGCGCGGATGCTGGTGTCTTTCAGCGGCCCGCTCTGCAACGCGTAGCTGGTGCCGATACCCCACTCATAGTGGGTTTCGCCATCCAGGCCATTCACGTCGTAGGCAGTGCCGCGGTAGTGGGTGCCGTCGATACCCCAGCCGCGGGCGTTGTACAGGTTGAACTTCAGGCCAGGCACGCCATAGGGCGCCATGTTCAGCACATAGGAAATCTGCAGTGATTTCTCGTTGGGGCCGTTGAAGTCCGACAGCAGCGAGTTGGCCAGGAAGATGCCGTTGGTTTCGTGCAGGTAGTCGAAGTACTCATTGCCGTTGACCTGCTGCCAGGAGGCGCTGAGGGTGTGGGCCTGATGGGTCAGGCCCAGTGACAGGCTGTAGGTGTCGTTGTCGATCTTGCCCATTTTCTGGCTGCCGGCGTCGACGGTCTTGTAGTAGTTCAGGCCGGTGCTCAGGCTGAGCACTGCGCTGTCGCCGAGCACATGGTTGGCGCCGAAGTAGTACTGGTTCCAGAAGTCGTCGACCTTGGTGGCGTACAGGCTGGTACTCAGGCTCTTGAACGGCTGGTAGTTGATGCCGGCGGTGCTGGCGCGGTCGGTTTCCACGCCGGTGGCGCTGTACTCGCTGCGGAACTTGCTGAGGCTCTGTTCGGTACGTGGCGAGACGCGGTCGAAGGTGCCCAGGTCGAGGCTGAGGTTGTCGAATTCAGCGCTGTGCAGGAACGCGCCCTGGAAGCTCGAGGGCAGGGCGCGGTTGCCGATGTAGGCGATCATCGGCGTATCCACCGACTGGCGGCCAAGGGTAAGGGTGGTGTTGGACACGCGCGCCTTGATATTGCCCAGGCCCAGTTTGCTCCACTGGCCGACGGGGTCGCCATCGCTGTGGGTGAGGGTGCGGTTGTTGGGGCCGGCGATGGCTTCGCGGCTCTGCTGCAGGGCGATGGCGTTGTAGCCGGCAGCCTCGACGGCGAAGCCCACGGTACCCTGGGTGAAGCCGGAGCTGTAATTGAGGATGGTGCCCTGGACCCAGTTTTCACGGCTGTGGGTGTCGTGGCGGGTGCCGTCGTTCTTGTAGTACTTCCACAGCGGGGCGCGTGCGGCACGTTCACGGGCATACCAGTTGCGGGTGCTGCCGGACAGGCTTTGGCCGTCGATGAAGCCGCTGGCTTGCGCTTGCTCGCTGCTGCTTTTGAGGGTGAGCGGAATGTAGTCCTGGCTCTGCGGATCTGCCTGGGCCACCGTGGAAAAGGCACCGATGGATAACGCCAGTGCGGTCAAGGTGAATACTTTCAAGGTTAAAGCTCCCTTTCTTTTCTAGTTATGGCCGGCCTTGTGGGCCGGGTGATTGCTGCGGTGTTGCCAGGGGTGCCGCGGGATCGCCGGGCAGAATCGGGGCGTTGTGTTGGCCGTTCTGGCTTCTTCGCGGGCAAGCCCGCTCCCACAGGTAGGGCGCAGTGTCCGAACCTGTCGAGATCCTGTGGGAGCGGGCTTGCCCGCGAAGAGGCCGGTACTGGCTAACGCTTAATCAACACTCACACCGGAAAAATCATTGCGCCCAAACGGGCTGACCTTGAACTGGGAAACCTTGACGCTAAGCGGCTGGCTCACGGTGGAATGCGCCACCGGCGTGATCGGTACCTGCTGCTTGAGCCGCTGCTGGGCCTGCTGGTACAGGGCGGTGCGTTGCGTACGGTCGGTCACTTGCTTGGCCTGCTTGACCAGGCTGTCGTACTGCGGATCGCACCACTGCGAGTAGTTGTTGCTGCCGATGGCATCGCAGCTGTAGAGGGTGCCCAGCCAGTTGTCCGGGTCGCCGTTGTCACCGGTCCAGCCGATCAGGGCGATGTCGTGCTCACCGTTTTTCATGCGCTTGAGGTATTCGCCCCATTCGTAGCTGACGATGCGTACCTTGAATCCGAGCTTGCTCCAGTCGGCCTGGAGCATTTCGGCCATCAGCTTGGCATTGGGGTTGTACGGGCGTTGCACCGGCATGGCCCACAGGGTGATCTCGGTGCCAGGTTTGACACCCGCCTGCTGGAGCAGCTGTCTGGCCTTTTCCGGCGCGTACGGGGCGTCCTTGATGCTGTCGTCATAGGACCATTGGGTCGGTGGCATGGCGTTGACCGCCCGTTGGCCGGCGTCCTGGTACACCGCCTGGAGGATGGCTTCCTTGTTGACCGCCATGTCCATTGCCTGGCGCACTTCCAGGCGGTCGAATGGCGGGTGCTGGGTGTTGTAGGCGATGTAGCCGAGGTTGAAGCCTGGTTGCTGGAGCACCTGCAGCGTGCTGTCGGCCTTGAGCGCCGGCAGGTCGGCCGGGCGTGGGTGCAGGGTGACCTGGCATTCATTGCGGCGCAGCTTCTGGATACGCACCGACGGGTCGGTATTGATCGAGAACACCAGGTTGTCGATCTTCACCTCGTTCGCTGCCCAATAGTCCTTGTTGCCCTTGTAGCGGATCTGCGAATCCTTCTGGTAGCGCTGGAACACGAACGGCCCGGTACCGATAGGCTGCTGATTGATGTCACTGGGGCGTCCACTGGCCAGCAGCTGTTCGGCGTATTCAGCGGAGAGGATGGAGGCGAAGCTCATGGCCAGGTTCTGGATGAACGCGGCATCGACGGTGTTCAGGGTGAACACCACGGTCAATGGGTCGGTCTTCTCGACACGGGCGATGTTCTTGTCCAGGCCCATGCCGTTGAAATAGGGAAACTCGGTAGGGTAGGCCTGACGGAACCGATGACCCTTGTCGAGCATGCGGTTGAAGGTGAACAGCACATCGTCGGCGTTGAACGTGCGGCTCGGGCTGAAGGCCTTGTTGCTGTGGAACTTGACCCCTTCGCGCAGGTGGAAGGTGTAGCGCAGGCCGTCGTCGGACACCTCCCAGTGCGTCGCCAGGGCCGGGTGCACGGTGGTGCCGCCACGTTCGAACTCGACCAGGCGGTTGTAGATGGGTTCGGCGGCGTCGTTGTCGGTGGCGCTGGTGTACTGGGCGGTGTCGAAGCCGGCTGGGCTGCCTTCAGAGCAGAACACCAGGTTGTTGGCCAGCAGGACCGGGGATTGGCTGACCAGGCCCAGAGCCAGCAGCGCGGAAAGGCGGGTAACGTGGCGCATGGCAAATCCTTTTTCATCTGTTCGCGCCGCCTCCGGGTACGAATGGCGGCAACAGTTCGCCGTCCCCGCAGCGTATGGCCGCAGGACGACATGAAGAGGTGGTGGGGGTGAAGGGCACCCGCGATTCAGCGGGTGCCTCGGTCAGCCTATTTGTCCACGCTGACGCCGTAGAAGGCGTTCAGCGCGAACGGGCTGATCTTGAAGTCCTTCACCTTGGCGCTCATGGGCTGGTAGACAGTGGAGTGGGCGATCGGGGTGATCGGTACCTGCTCCTTGAGGATGTGCTGCGCCTTCTGGTACAGCTCGGTGCGCTTGGCCTGGTCGGACGTGGCCTTGGCCTGCTTGATCAGGTCGTCATAGGGTTTGTAGCACCACTTGGAGAAGTTGTTGCCATCGACGGCATCGCAACCGTAGAGGGTACCCAGCCAGTTGTCCGGGTCACCATTGTCACCGCTCCAGCCAATCAGCATGGCACCCTGTTCGCCACCTTTGGAGCGCTTGATGTACTCGCCCCATTCATAACTGACGATCTTCGCCTTGATACCGATCTTGGCCCAGTCGGACTGGAGCATTTCGGCCATTAGTTTGGCATTGGGGTTGTACGGGCGTTGCACGGGCATGGCCCACAGGGTGATTTCGGTGCCTTCCTTGATGCCGGCTTCCTTGAGCAGTTGCTTGGCTTTCTCGGGGTCGAAGGCGGCGTCCTTGATGCTGTCGTCATAGGACCACTGTGTGGGCGGCATGGCGTTGACCGCCAGCTGGCCGGCGCCCTGGTACACCGACTCGATGATCTTTTTCTTGTCCACGGCCATGTCCAGCGCCTGTCGGACTTTCAGCTGGGCCATGGGGTTGGCCTCGTTGCTGCCCTTGATCTTGTCCATCACGTTGTAGGCGATATAGCCGAGGTTGAAGCCGGCCTGCTGCGGCATTTGCAGGTTCTTGTCGGCTTTTAGCGGCTCGATGTCGGCCGGGCGTGGGAACAGGGTGACCTGGCACTCGTTCTTCTTGAGCTTCTGCATGCGCACCGAGGCGTCGGTGGTGATGGCAAAGATCAGGTTGTCGATCTTCACGTCCTCGGGCTGCCAGTAGTCCTTGTTGCCCTTGAAGCGGATCTGCGCGTCCTTCTGGTATTTGCTGAACACGAACGGGCCGGTGCCGATCGGCTTCTGGTTGATGTCGGCGGCCTTGCCGTTCTTTAGGAGCTGGTCGGCGTATTCGGCGGACTGGATCGAGGCAAAGCTCATGGCCAGGTTCTGGATGAACGCGGCGTCAACCTCGTTGAGGGTGAACTTCACCGTGTGCTCGTCAAGCTTCTCCACCTTGGCAATGTTCTTGTCCATGCCCATGTCGGTGAAGTATGGAAACTCGGTGGGGTACGCCTTACGGAACGGGTTGTCCTTGTCGAGCATGCGGTTGAAGGTGAACAGCACGTCGTCGGCGTTGAACGGGCGACTGGGCTTGAAGTAGTCGGTGGTGTGGAACTTGACCCCTTCGCGCAGGTGGAAGGTGTAGGTCTTGCCGTCGTCGGACACTTCCCATTTGGTCGCCAGGCCCGGGATGACCGCAGTGCCGCCGCGCTCGAACTGGGTCAGGCGGTTGAACACGGTCTCTGCCGAGGCATCGAAGTCGGTCCCGGTGGTGTACTGCCCCGGATCGAAGCCGGCCGGGCTGCCTTCGGAGCAGAACACCAGGTTGGATGCGGCAACGGCCGACGGTGCGCCGCTGAGCAAGCCTGCACCCAGCAGGAACGGAATGACTGCGTGTTTGAGCATGGTGGCCTCATTGTTGTCATTTTTTGGATGAGGTGGCCTCGTGAGCCGACCTGCGGATACTTATGCAGGGGGCGTTCCCATTGCAACAGGTACAAGGATAGTTGACGCCGGGAAAGTGGCACGAACGTACATGGATGTCGCATCGGTATAACTTTTGGTGAAGTTAAACGTTTGCGTAGGCAAAATGATGGCGTTTTGCGCGATGTTTCTAGGTAGGGGAAAGCGTAGGACGCACCCTGTTGGTGCGTAAGAAATGTCTGAAAATCGTGACAACGACGCAGTCACCCGTAGGAGCGGGTTTACCCGCGAACACGGGCGAAGCCCGTGCCTCCACCACCGTGTCTTGCTCGCGGGCTCCCACAGATGATGCGTGGACGCCTTATGGCATCTGCACTTCGATCAGGCCATCGGCATTCATGCTCACTTCACTGGTGCCTGCCTCGATATCTGGCGCCGGTGCCGCTTCATCAGCCCCCATCGCCTTCATCGCCATCGGCGCGCTACGCAAGTACGGGCGCGGGTAGCCGCTGCTGTTGAGATTCAGGCTCACCACTTTGTAGCCCTTGCCACCCAGCGCCTCGGTCGCCAGTTGCGCGCGTGCCTTGAAGGCATCGACCGCATCCTTGAGCAGAGCATCCTCGCTGGCCTTGCGCGTGGCCGGGGCGATGGAGAAGTCCATGCCAGCCATTTTCAGCTCTTGCAACAAATCGGCGGTAAGCTGGGACAAGGCCGGGAAGTTGGCGCTTTCAAGGCGCAGTTCGGCGCGCTCGCGCCAGCCGGTAATTTTCTGGCCCTTGCTGTCATACACCGGGTAGCTGTTGCGGCTGCCTTGGCTGATCTTCACGTCCTTGACCTGGCGCGACTGCTGCACGGCCTTGTTCATGGTTTCGGTAATCTGCTTGGCGAGCTTGCCCGGGTCGCTGTTCTGCGCTTCGCTGTACAGGGTCACGACCATCAGGTCGCGCGCCACTTCCTTGCTGACTTCGGCACGCAGCGATACCTGGTTGAAACGCGGTTCATCGGCAGCCAGTGCCGGCAGGCTGGCGAGCAGGCCGCAAGACATGATCAGGGCGGCGCCGCGACGTGGGATTTGCATGTGGTACTCCTTGGCATTTGAAGGCGTGGGGGCTGGTCATCCATTCCACGCATGGCCCATAGGACCGGCAACAGTGTAGTGGGTTCAAAAGTGCCATCATGAACCTGTGACAAAGTGTGGCGCTTTGCCGCATCGCTGCAGCGAGGCGCCCGGCTTCGGTATACTCCAGCCGATTTTTCTGGAGCACTCATCAGGAGAGCTCATGCTCGCCGCCGTACAACCGTTGTCCGCTACCCGCCAGAACCTCTGGCGCCTGACCGTCATTCGGGTCCTGGTCCTGGCTGCCCAGGCCGGCTCGGTGGGCGTTGCCTACTGGACCGAACTGCTGCCATTGCCCTGGCTGTCACTGGCCGGCACCTTGGCCTTGTCTTCGTTGCTGTGTGCCTTCACGGCCCTGCGCCTGCGGCTGTCGCTGCCCGTCACCGAAATGGAGTACGCCCTGCAGCTGGCCTGTGACCTGCTGATCCACAGTGCCTTGCTGTATTACTCCGGCGGCTCGACCAACCCGTTCGTGTCGTATTACCTGGTGCCGCTGGCGATCGCTGCGGTGACCTTGCCGTGGCTGTATTCGCTGATCCTGTCGGGCATTGCGCTGACGGCCTACAGTTTGCTGCTGGTGCAGTTCTACCCGCTCGAAGGGCTGCCGATGGCGCGGGACAAGATGCAGGTCTACGGCATGTGGCTGAGCATTGCCCTGGCGGCGGCTGTGATCACTTTCTTTGCCGCGCGCATGGCCGAAGAGCTGCGCCGCCAGGAGCAGCTGCGTTCAGAGCGGCGTGAAGAAAGCCTGCGCGACGAGCAACTGCTGGCTGTGGCTACCCAGGCTGCCGGTGCCGCCCATGAACTGGGTACACCGCTGGCGACCATGAGCGTGCTGATCAACGAAATGCGCCAGGACCACACCGACCCGCTGTTGCAGGAGGACCTGCAAATCCTCCAGGACCAGGTAAAGCTGTGCAAAGAGACCTTGCAACAGCTGGTGCGCGCAGCCGAAGCCAATCGACGCCTGGCCATCGTGGAGCAGGATGTGACCGCCTGGCTGGACGAGGCGCTCAACCGCTGGCACCTGATGCGCCCGGAAGCCAGCTACCGCTTCCAGCGCCTGCGCGACGGCAAGGTGCCGCGGCTGGCGCCGCCGCCAGACCTGACCCAGGCGTTACTGAATCTGTTGAACAATGCCGCCGATGCCTGCCCTGATGATCTGGAGGTTCGCCTGGACTGGGACGCCCAGGACATCGTCATCAGTATCCACGACCATGGTCCTGGTGTACCGCCAGCCATTGCCGAAGCCATTGGCAAACCTTTTATTACCACCAAGGGCAAAGGCTTCGGCCTGGGCCTGTTCTTGAGCAAGGCCAGCGTGACCCGTGCGGGCGGCTCGGTGAAACTCTATAGTCATGAACAGGGTGGCACCCTGACCGAACTGCGCCTGCCCTATGGCAAGCGAGGAGATGAATGATGAGCGAAGAAAACCAGGTCGAAAGCGAAGAGCTGCCGCACCTGCTGCTGGTGGATGACGATGCCACCTTCACCCGGGTCATGGCCCGGGCCATGAGCCGTCGCGGTTTCCGTGTGAGCACTGCCAGTTCTGCCGAAGAAGGCTTGATTCTGGCCCAGCAGGACCTGCCGGACTACGCCACGCTGGACCTGAAGATGGATGGCGACTCCGGCCTGGTGCTGCTGCCCAAGCTGCTGGAACTGGACCCGGAAATGCGCGTGGTGATCCTGACCGGTTACTCGAGCATTGCCACCGCAGTGGAGGCGGTCAAGCGCGGTGCCTGCAACTACCTGTGCAAGCCGGCTGACGCCGATGACGTGTTGGCAGCACTGCTGTCGGAGCACACCGACCTGGATACCCTGGTGCCGGAAAACCCGATGTCGGTCGATCGCCTGCAGTGGGAACACATCCAGCGCGTGCTGAACGAGCATGAAGGCAATATCTCGGCCACCGCGCGGGCGCTGGGCATGCACCGACGGACGTTGCAGCGCAAGTTGCAGAAGCGGCCGGTTCGGCGCTGATTCCTTATCGATGATGTTGGCCTGTTCGCGGGGGAATCCGCTCCTGCAACTGTGAGCGCGGGCTTGCCCGCGAAGGGCTGCACAGCAGCCCCAATCAAGGCGAGCTCGATGAAGGTACTGTTGGTCATCCTTGCGCTGGTTGCAGGTAGCGCCAAAGCTGAAGACTGGCCTGACCCGCAGTGGCAGAACGACCCTGCCACCCTCGACTGGCAGGCCGTCGACGCCTACGCCTTTCCTGCACGCTCCCCCTCGGAGCGCAACGGCATCCGCACGGACGCTCTGCTGATCATCCGCGACGGGCGTATCCTCCACGAGCGCTACACCGCGCCCACCCGCGCCGCCACCGCGCACCTGACCTGGTCGGTAAGCAAGAGCATACTGGCCACGGTAATGGGCGTAGCCCAGGGCGAAGGCCGCTTCCAGCTGCAAGACCCGGTCAGCCGCTTCTATCCCCCCATGCGCGCCCACCCAGGCGTGCGCGTGGCCGACCTGCTGCACTGGGCCAGTGGCCTCGAGTGGCAGGAAGACTACGAATACGCGCCGCTGAAGTCCTCGGTGGTGGCCATGCTGTATACCCGGGGCCGCGCAGACATGGCCGCCTACGCGGCGGCGCGGGGTGCCGCCGCCAGCCCCGGTCAGCGATTCCTCTACTCCAGCGGCGACAGTAACCTGCTGGCCGCCGCGCTGCGTGGCATGCTCGATGCCGGGCAGTACCCCGACTACCCCTGGCACGCACTGTTCACCCCGTTGGGTATCGGCAGTGCGGTGTGGGAGCGTGACCGGGCAGGCACCTACGTAGGCTCTTCCTATCTCTACCTCAGTGCCCGCGATTTGGCCCGTATTGGCCTGCTGATGCAGCGCGACGGGCGCTGGCAGGGCCGACAATTGCTGCCCAAAGCCTGGGTAGCCTTCAACCGCACCCCGTTTGCCCAGGCCCAGGCGCTGCCTGGCGAGGCCATCCCGGGCGGCCACTGGTGGCTCAACCAGCCGCTGGCTGGCGCCGAACGGCCTTGGCCCAGTGCACCCGCAGACACCTTCGCCGCCCTTGGCCACTGGGGGCAGGCGTTATATGTGGTGCCTGAGCAAAAGCTGGTGATCGTGCGCTACGCCGATGACCGTGACAGCAGCTATCGACACGACGAATTGCTCAAGCGGGTGCTGGCGGTACTGGCCGGGGAGGGGGCATGAAGCGGTTATTGCTGCTGGCGCTGGCAGGGCTCCTGTACTGGGCCTGGCAGGAACGCCAGGCGCTGGCGGACTTCCCCGGCATACTCTCGGCCTACTCGGCCAAGGAATACTGCTCCTGCCGCTTTGTCATGGGCTTTGACAAGGTGTACTGCCAAGGGTACGTGAAGCAGTGGCTGCCACTGAGCCTGCTGGAGGAAAACAGCCAGCAGCAGCGAGTCACCGCTGAAGGCCTGGGGCGGCGCAGCCAGGCGGCTTGGCAAGGCGCGCGTGAGGGCTGCCGCTTGCTGCCATGAATGCAGGCGGGTAAGGTTGGCGGCCTGGTTTCACGAGATCTGTCATGTTCAAGTTGCCCCGTCTGCTGCCTGCCTTATTGCTGGCTCTGTGCCTGCCCGCTCATGCCAATTGGCACCTGGATGGCGAATCTTCACGGCTGTCGTTCATCACCGGCAAGAACGGCGACACCGCCGAAGTGCATCGTTTTCTGGTGCTGCACGGCACGGTCGACCGCAAGGGTGTGGCCGGGTTGAGGATCGAGATGGACTCGGTAAGCAGCGGTATTCCGCTGCGTGACGAGCAAATGCGCGACAACCTGTTCGAGGTCGAGCGCTTCGCCGAGGCTACAGTGAAGACGCAGATCGACCTGCAGCCGATCAATGATCTGGCCGACGGTGCACAGATCGAATTGCGCCTGCCGCTGACGGTCACCCTGCATGGCCAGTCGCACAGCTACAATGTCCTGTTGCTGGCCACCCGCCTGGATGCGCGGCGCTTTCAGGTGGTGACCCTTGAGCCTCTGGTGCTGCGCGCCGAAGATTTTGGCTTGGTGCCGGGGCTGGAAAGCCTGCGCAAGTTCGCCAGGTTGAAGTCCATCAACCCGTCGGTACCGGTTAGCGCGGTGCTGATCTTCACTGCGCGCTGACATGGCGGGGCCAGTCTTCCCCTGGCGGGATGGCAATCAGTTCGAACTGCTTATCGACGGCCCTGCGTTCTTTCCGCGCATGCTCCTGGCGATCATGCGTGCCGAGTTCCAGGTTGACCTGGAGCTGTACCTGGTCGAGGCCGGTGCCTGTGCCGAGGCGGTGGTCGACGCGCTGGAGCAGGCTGCCCGGCGTGGCGTGCGGGTGCGGTGCCTGTTCGATGACTACGGTTCATTGGCCTTCAACAGCGCGTTGCGTCAGCGCCTGCTGGACGCCGGCGTGTACTTGCGCTGGTATAACCGCCTGCGCTGGAAGCGTGGCCTGCGTAACCTCTACCGTGATCATCGCAAATTGCTACTGGTTGACGAACGTTGGGCAGTGGTGGGGGGGACGGGCGTTACCGACGAGTTCTGGACGCCGGGTGAGGCGACCAGCGAATGGCACGAAGTGATGGTGCAGATGCAGGGGCCGGTGGTGAGCGACTGGCAGTTGCTGTTCGACCGTCAGTGGCAAGCCAACAACCGCCGCACCGCCTGGCGCCCTGCTGAAGGCTTTGGCCTGCCGCGTCTGCCCAAGGTGCCTGCGCAGGGGCAGGGCATGGGCCGGGTCGCTTATGCCGACGCCCGCCAGCACCAGGACATCCTGCACGCGCTGGTACGGGCACTGAACAGCGGCCAGAAACGGGTGTGGCTGGCCACGCCGTACTTCTTGCCGACCTGGAGCGTGCGCCGGTCGTTGCGCCGGGCTGCCAGCAAGGGCCTGGACGTGCGTCTGTTGTTGACCGGCCCGCGTACCGATCACCCCTCGGTACGCTACGCCGGGCATCGTTACTACCCGCGTCTGTTGCGCGCGGGCGTACGGATTTTCGAGTACCAGCCGTGCTTCCTGCACCTGAAGATGGCTGTGGTAGACGACTGGGTCAGCGTCGGTTCGTGCAACTTCGACCACTGGAACTTGCGCTTCAACCTTGAAGCCAACATCGAAGCGCTCGACCCGCCGTTGACAGCGGCGGTGGTGGCCAGCTTCGAGCGCGACTTCGCCCAGAGCGAAGAAGTCGACCTCGCCCACTGGCATGCTCGCCCTTTGTGGCGCAGGGTGAAGCAACGGATCTGGGGCTGGCTCGATCGGCTGGTGGTCAACTTCCTCGACCGCCGTGACTGACAGCGGCTATCGTGCAGTGACTATTCACAGTTAACCGAAGGAGTGGGCGAGATGACGGCGAAGAAAATTCTCATGCTGGTGGGCGACTACGTCGAAGATTACGAAGCGATGGTGCCGTTCCAGGCCTTGAGCATGGTGGGCCACACGGTGCATGCGGTGTGCCCGGAAAAGCTGGCGGGGCAGACCGTGCGTACCGCGATTCATGACTTCGAGGGTGAGCAGACCTACAGCGAAAAGCCTGGGCACAATTTTGCCCTGAATTATGATTTCGTGCGGGTGCGGCCTGAGAGTTATGACGCGCTGCTGATCCCGGGTGGCCGGGCGCCGGAGTACCTGCGCCTGAATGAAAAGGTGTTGGACCTGGTGCGGGCGTTCGACCAGGCCGGCAAGCCGATTGCGGCGGTCTGCCATGGGGCCCAGCTGCTGGCGGCGGCAGGGGTGCTGGAGGGGCGTGAGTGCAGCGCGTACCCGGCATGTGCGCCAGAAGTGCGCCTGGCGGGTGGCACGTTCATCGACATCGCGGTGGACCAGGCGCATGTGGATGGCAACCTGGTGACCGCACCGGCATGGCCCGCGCACCCGGCCTGGCTGGCGGCGTTCCTGCAAGTGCTGGGCACGCGTATTGTCTGACAGGCTTGATTGAGTTGGCAGCGGGTTGCTTCAGGCAACCTGCTCCACCCAGTCATTGAGGTTGTAGTAGTTGGTGACCCGGGCAATCTTGCCACAGTGAATATAGAAGAACGCCCCTGCCGGCAGCACATAGGTCTGGCCGTTTGCTGTCGGCAACCCTTCGTCATCGGCCAGGTATTGGCCATGCACGGTGAACTCCGCCGCCGCGCGGCTGCCATCGGCGTTCTGCATCACCACGATGTCGGCCAGGCGCTCGCGGTAGCAGCGGTTCATCTTTTCCATGAACGCGGCGAACCTGGCCTTGCCCATCTGGCGCTCACCCTGGTTGATGTCGTGGATCACGTCTTCGCTGAGCAGCGCCAGAAACGCCTGCATGTCACCCGCGTTGAAGGCGGCGTAGTAAGCATTTACCAGTTCGGTTGCGGTCATGGAACATTTCCTGTCGTGTAGGGAAAAGGCGGGTCGTTAACTCGGATGATAGGGTTTCCCCTCAAGCCCGGCTTAGCCGAGCGCGTCATCCACATCGACAAAACGACCGCCAAACATGGAAATACGCCTGTTGCACGGTGCCGCTATCGCGCCTTACATCGATGACCTCGCTCGCCTGCGCCTTACTGTGTTCCGCGAGTTCCCCTACCTCTACGACGGCACCCCGGAGTACGAGGCCGACTACCTGGCCAACTATGCCCGCTCCGGGCGCAGCCTGGTTGTGCTGGCGCTGGACGACGGCAAGGTGGTCGGCGCCTCTACCGGCCTGCCGCTGGTGGATGTCGCGCCCGAATTCCAGCAGCCATTCCTGGCCCAGGGGCGCGACCCAGCCAGTGTGTACTACTTCGGTGAGTCGCTGGTGTTGCCGGCATACCGCGGACAGGGCCTGGGGGTTCGCTTCTTCATCGAGCGCGAGTCCTACGCACACAAACTGGCCGAGTTCGATTACTGCGCGTTCTGCGCGGTCGAGCGCCCCGGTGCGCACCCGCGCCGGCCAGCCGAGTACAAACCCCTGCACGGCTTCTGGCGCAACCGCGGCTTCCTGCACGACCCATCGCTGCGTACCAACTACGCCTGGCGCGATCTGGACGAGCAGGAAAGCTCCGACAAGCTGATGTCGTTCTGGCTCAAGGCACTGCCGGTATGATCCGCCTGGCAGCCTGCCAGTACGCCATCGAGCTGCACGAAACCTGGGACGCCTACGCCGACCACCTGCAAGGCCTGTGCGCCGAAGCGGTGGAGGCGGGGGCACACTTGCTGCTACTGCCGGAGTACGCCGGGCTGGTGCTGAGCGGCCAGCTGAATGCCGGGCAGCGGGAAGACCTGAAGGCTTCGATTGCCGGTATCCAGCCGCTGATCGAACCTTGGAAAGCGTTGTGCGAGAGCCTTGCCCGACGCTGGGGGATCTACCTGCAACCGGGCAGTGTGCCGGTGCTGGACAACGATGGGCGCTACCGCAACCGTGCCTGGCTGTTCGGCCCCCAAGGTGTGCTGGGTTATCAGGACAAACTGATGATGACCCGCTTCGAGCGCGAGCAGTGGGACATCGCTGCAGGCCAGGGGCTGCAGGTGTTCGAAACCGAACTGGGGCGCTTGGGCATCCTGATCTGCTACGACAACGAGTTCCCGATGCTGGCCCGCCGCCTGGCCGAGTGTGGTGCCGACCTGATCCTGGCGCCAAGTTGTACCGATACCGAAGCCGGTTACCACCGGGTGCGTATTGGCGCCCAGGCGCGCGCCCTGGAGAACCAGATTGCCGTGTTGCAGAGCCCGACGGTGGGGGTGGCGCCCTGGTCGCCGGCATTGGACGAGAATATCGGCCGGGCAGGCTTGTTCGTACCGCCGGATCACGGGATGCCGGGGGATGGGGTGGTGGCGTTGAGCGAGCAGCTGAACCCGGACTGCAGCCAGTGGCTGGTGTGTGAGGTAGATTTGGAGGAAGTGCGGCGGGTGAGGCGGGAAGGGCAGGTGTTTACCTGGCGGGACTGGCCGGAGCAGTTCGAGAGAGTCCTGTGATGACTGTGGCGGCCTCTTCGCGGGCAAGCCCGCTCCCACAGTCAAATGCGTAGCCTTCTGGCTTGCGCTGTACGTGTGGGAGCGGGCTTGCCCGCGAAGCAGCCGCCGCAGTTACATCAGGTTACTTCACTTCGACGGCCAGGCTTTCGGCAATCTTGCTCTGCCACAGGGCAGGGCCAGTGATGTGTACCGACTCACCGTTGCTGTCCACGGCGACGGTCACCGGCATGTCCTTGACCTCGAACTCGTAGATCGCTTCCATGCCCAGCTCGGCGAAGGCCAGTACCTTCGACTTGCGGATGGCCTGGGCGACCAGGTAGGCAGCGCCGCCAACGGCCATCAGGTACACGGCCTTGTTGTCCTTGATCGCCTCGATGGCGGTCGGGCCACGCTCGGACTTGCCGATCATGCCCAGCAGGCCAGTCTGCTCGAGGATCTGGCGAGTGAACTTGTCCATACGGGTAGCAGTGGTCGGGCCGGCTGGGCCTACCACTTCGTCACCCACCGGGTCGACCGGGCCGACGTAGTAGATGAAGCGGCCTTTCAGGTCTACCGGCAACTCTTCGCCACGGTTGAGCATTTCAACCATGCGCTTGTGCGCGGCATCGCGGCCGGTCAGCATCTTGCCGTTGAGCAGGATGGTTTCACCCGGCTTCCAGCTGGCCACTTCTTCCGGGGTGATGTCGTCGAGGTTGACGCGACGGGCGCTCGGGCCGGCTTCCCAGACGATTTCCGGGTAGGCGTCCAGCGACGGCGCTTCCAGTTCTGCCGGGCCGGTGCCATCGAGCACGAAGTGGGCGTGGCGGGTAGCAGCGCAGTTGGGGATCATGCACACCGGCAAGGACGCGGCGTGGGTCGGGTAGTCCATGATCTTGACGTCGAGCACGGTGGTCAGGCCACCCAGGCCCTGGGCGCCGATGCCCAGCTGGTTGACCTTGTCGAACAGCTCCAGGCGGATTTCTTCCAGGCGGTTCTGTGGGCCACGGGCTTTCAGTTCGTGAATGTCGATGGACTCCATCAACACTTCCTTGGCCATGACCGCGGCCTTCTCGGCGGTACCGCCGATGCCGATGCCGAGCATGCCAGGCGGGCACCAGCCAGCACCCATGGTCGGCACGGTCTTCAGTACCCAGTCGACGATCGAGTCGGACGGGTTGAGCATGGCCATCTTCGACTTGTTTTCCGAGCCGCCGCCCTTGGCTGCGACATCGACTTCCACCTTGTCGCCGGGGACGATGGAGTAGTGGATCACTGCCGGGGTGTTGTCCTTGGTGTTCTTGCGGGCACCGGCCGGGTCGGCCAGGATCGAAGCGCGCAGGACGTTTTCGGGCAGGTTGTAGGCGCGACGCACACCTTCGTTGATCATGTCGTCGACGCTCATGGTGGCGCCATCCCAGCGCACGTCCATGCCCACGCGGATGAACACGGTGACGATACCGGTGTCCTGGCAGATTGGACGATGGCCGGTGGCGCACATGCGCGAGTTGATCAGGATCTGGGCGATGGAATCGCGTGCAGCAGGCGATTCCTCACGCAGATAGGCCTCGTGCATGGCCTGGATGAAATCGACGGGGTGGTAGTACGAGATGAATTGCAGGGCGTCGGCGACGCTCTGAATCAGGTCGTCTTGCTTGATCACGGTCATGCAGCGCGCTCCTCTTAAAGACGGGAACATTCAAAAAGACGCTCGACATAGCCGACCAGCACGTCGAAGCGCCTTGCAAGGCGCCGGCAGGTCAGGCCGACGGAAAAAGGCGCGGCAGTATAGCGCGCATCCGTGCCCGGCACACCTGCGGCCGGTCTGGACCATGGTCGGCAGCGCGCAGGCATCTATTTTGCTGGTGTGCTCTGCTTGGCTTACAGTGAGCCTTGGACAGCAGGAGATGTACCGAACATGCCCGAAATTTGCGTGGGCGAGCGCCGCTGGCTGGTGCCCATTGGCAGCAACCTGCTCGATGCCCTCAACGAGGCGGGGCTGAATGTGCCTTACAGTTGCCGCGCTGGCAGTTGCCACGCCTGCCTGGTGCGCTGCCTGGAAGGGCAACCGGCAGACGCTTTGCCCGAGGCGTTGGCGTTGGAGAAACACGCCCAGGGCTGGCGCCTGGCCTGCCAGTGCCGGGTGGTCGAGGACCTGCGTGTGGCGCTATACGACCCCCTGCTGGGCGGTGTCCCGGCGCAGGTCTGTGCGTTGGACTGGTTTGCCGATGTGTTGCGCCTGCGGTTGCGCCCCGATCGGGTGGTGCGTTACCAGGCGGGGCAGCACGTGGTGCTGTGGCTAGGCGCGGTTGCTCGGCCTTATTCCTTGGCCAGCCTGCCGGGCCAGGATGATTTTCTCGAGTTTCATATCGATTGCCAGCGGCCTGGTGCCTTTTGCGACAAGGCGCGTGGTCTGCAGGTCGGCGATGAGATGCGTTTGGGGGAGTTCAGAGGCGGAGCCCTTCATTACGACCCTGATTGGCAGGAGCGGCCGCTGTGGTTGCTGGCTGCGGGAACCGGGCTGGCGCCGCTCTGGGGTATCTTGCGCGAAGCGTTGCGCCGGGGGCATCGGGGCGAAATCCGGGTGGTGCATGTGGCGCGGGATCCGGCTGGGCACTATCTGGCGGAGAAGCTGCTGAAGCTGCCAGGGGTCAGTGTCGAGCTGGTGCTGGTGGAGCATGTGGATGAAGCGTTGGCCGGGATGCGGCTGTTGTCGCGACAGACGGTGGCGCTGCTGTGTGGGGCACCGGGGAGTGTCGAGCGGTTTGCCCGACGCATGTTCATGGCAGGGGTACCGCGGGGACAGGTGTTTGCTGATGTGTTCGTCGAGCATGCCTGAGTAGCATTTGAAGTGCGAAGGGCCGCAAAGCGGCCCCTCTTTCATGCGGCGCTGCGCTCGGCGACGGGCACCTCGGCCAGCCCCCGCCGATAGAGAACCAGGTAATACGACCCCAATCCGATCAACCAGCAGAACACTGCCGTCCACACATTGTGCGACAGGAAGTGCGCCCCCTGCATCATCCTGCCCACCGACAGTATCGACCCTGCTGTCAAGGCCACTACAAACGCCACCCGCGCCAGGCGCGGCTTGCGATCACGCAGCATGAAGAACAAGGCGAACAGGCAGAAACCCGTCGCTGCATGCCCGCCCGGCCAGCACAGCCCAGGCTTGTCGGTAGGCGGCCGTGGTTCCAGCAGCTTGCTGTAGGTTTCGGTGCCGCCAAACTGGGTCAGGCTCCAGGGGCACTGCACCTGGGTGACTTTTTTCAGCGGCGTGACAAACGCCGTGGACAAGCCCAGTGCCAGCGCCAGGCAGCCCAGTTCACGGCGCCAGCCAAACAGGCGCTTCCAGAAAAAGCTCGCGGCAAAGGTCAGCAGCGATATCACCCCCAACAGGATCACCACTTGCTTGACCCGGTCATGCAGGATGTTTTCCAACAGGTAACTGTGGCGGCCAATGAACTGCCCGGCAGCGGGGTCGAAGAACAGGTTGGCGACATCCATGTCGACTGAAGTCAGCTCCAGCAGGATCAAGGCCAGCGCAGTCGCCAGGGGAATTCCCAGGTACAGCCAGTAGTTGATCGGGCGAGGGCGGGTGCGTTGCTGCATGACGGCTCCAGGGCGCGAAAAAGATCGGGCATTGTCGACCGCCCGCTATCCTGTGTCCGTGAAGGATCAGTGAAAAAACCGTCAAGTGCGGTGAATTTTCCCCAGGGCTGGCACCGTGCAGGCATAGGCCTTAAGCTGCGCCTGCCGCGCACCACAGCGAGAAGCGCCGCACAGGAGAAACCGATGCGCATTCTTTTGGTTGAAGACAACCGCGATATCCTGGCCAACCTGGCCGATTACCTGGGCATGAAAGGCTACACCGTCGACTGTGCCCAGGATGGCCTGTCCGGGCTGCATCTGGCCGCCACCGAACACTATGACCTGATCGTACTCGACATCATGCTGCCAGGCATCGATGGCTACACCCTGTGCAAGCGCCTGCGCGAAGATGCCCGCCGTGACACGCCGGTGATCATGCTCACTGCCCGTGACCAGCTGGACGACCGCCTGCAGGGCTTCCGCTCGGGTGCTGACGACTACCTGCTCAAGCCATTTGCCCTGTCGGAGCTGGCGGCGCGCATCGAAGCGGTGCTGCGCCGTGCCCAGGGCGGTGGGCGGCGCACCCTGCAGGTGGCTGACCTGAGCTACGACCTCGATACCCTGGAGGTTACCCGCCAGGGTCGCCTGTTGAAGCTCAACCCGGTCGGCCTCAAGCTGCTGGCGGTACTGATGCAGAAAAGCCCGCACGTACTGCGCCGCGAGGTGCTGGAAGAAGCCTTGTGGGGCGACGACTGCCCCGATAGCGACAGCCTGCGCAGCCATGTGCATCAACTGCGCCAGGTGATCGACAAACCGTTTGAAAAACCGTTGCTGCATACCGTCCATGGCGTCGGCTATCGCCTCGCCGAGGGCCGCGATGGAGTTTAAGCAAAGCCTTGCCCAGCGCATCATCATCGCCTTTGCCCTGATGAGCGCGCTGGTGGCCGGGGCCTTCGCATTCGGTATCGTCGGCACGGTGCACCTGGTCGAAGAGCGACTGATTTCCTCGGTACTGGGCGGTGACCTGCAGCGCCTGCTGCGTATGGACAGCGTCAGTGACTGGAGTCATCGGCCTCGCCCAGATCAGCTGTTCTATTTCAGCGGCGGGCGTGACGACTTCGAGCTGCCCAAGGACCTGCGTCACCTCGACCGCGGTTTCCACGAGGTGTTCCGAGACCAGCTGTCCTACCACGCCATGGTCGAGATCGTCGATGGTCGCCGTTATGTACTGCTGCAGGACCAGAGCGACTTCGAGGAGCGCGAGCGCGTACTGTTTGCCGTGGTTGTGGTGGGCTTCGTGCTCAGCCTGGTGCTGGCGGTCATCCTTGGCTGGCTGGTTGCACGTCGGGTAATGGCACCGGTCATCCGCCTGGCGCGTCAGGTGCGCCACCGCGATCAACTACTGGGCCTGGCCCCGCCGCTGGCTCCGGATTATGCGGCAGACGAAGTCGGCCAGCTTGCAGTGGCTTTCGACGATACCCTGGGCCGGCTGCGTGATGCGCTGACCCGCGAGCGGCTGTTCACCAGCGACGTCAGCCACGAGCTGCGCACGCCGTTGATGGTGTTGGCTACCTCGTGTGAGCTTCTGATGGAAAACCCTGGCCTCGATGCCCGCGCGCGTAGCCAGGTGGAGCGCGTGGCGCGGGCCACCGAAGAGATGCGCGAGCTGGTCAAGACCTTCCTCATGTTGGCCCGCGCGCAGCGTGATGAGGGGGCAGTGGCGTCACGGGCGACCCTGCGCGAAGTGGCCGACGAGCTCATCGGGGTGTGGCGCGACACCATCGAACAGAAAGGCCTCACCCTGTATTTCGATGGCCGCGTGAGCGCTAGCCCTGTGCTGTACAACGCCACCTTCCTGCAGTCGGTGATGGGCAACCTGCTGCGCAATGCGGCGCACTACACCGACAGTGGGTATATCCGCCTGAGTCTGGAAGCCAACGGTTTCAGCGTAGAGGACAGTGGCGTGGGTATCCCCGAAGAGCAGCGTGAGGCCATGTTCAGACCGTTCGTGCGGGGCGATGAACGGCGTGGCGAGGGGCTTGGGCTGGGGCTTTCGCTGGTGCAGCGGATCTGCGACGACCAAGGTTGGCGTGTCACCCTGACATCCACCTTGCCGCATGGCTGCCGCTTCCAGGTGGACCTGAGCAACACCGCGGCCAAAGGCGACCCGGACGCCCTGGTCGAGTAATGTCTTGTATCAGGTCAACTGGTGCCCAACGTTTTTTTCACATTGGCATGACCTGATTCCAACGCTTGCATGACTAGTGTGGGCGCAATGGAGTCAGGAGATGCCCAATGCGTAGCCCCATCAAGCTTGAATTTTCCGAGAAGTACGACAAAGACCATGCGCGCGAGTACTTTCTCAAGCACCAGGACGGCCTGGCGCGACGCCTTTCCCACAAGCGAGATGAGCAGTTGGCGCGCCGCGCCTTGGCATTGGCGGGCGAGCCTGGCCTGGTACTCGACCTGCCATGCGGAGCGGGCCGTTTCTGGCCGCTGTTGGCGGAAAAGCCCAATCGGGTAATCATCGGTGCCGACAACTCCGAGGCCATGATCGAGACAGCCTGTGCGGCGCAACCGCCAGAAGTTGTGGCACGGGTACGGCCTTTGCAGACTTCTGCATTTGCCATCGACCTGCCAGATAACGCGGTGGACAGCATTTTCTGCATGCGCCTGTTCCATCACATTGGCGAGTCGGCGCACAGAAAGACCATTCTTTCGGAATTTCAACGGGTTAGCCGTGATAGTGTGATCCTTTCCCTGTGGGTGGATGGCAACTTCAAGGCCTGGCGGCGGAAAAAGCTGGAGCAACGCCGTAGCGCCAAGGCCGAGCAGGATAATTACCAGAACCGTTTCGTGTTACCTGCCGAAACGGTCGAAGAAGAATTCAGGGCCGCCGGCTTCAGAATCCAGGAACGCCTCGACTTCCTGCCGTTCTATGCCATGTGGCGGGTCTATGTATTGCGTAAGGGGTAGTGTTTGATGGCTGTAGCCCATAAAGGGGAAGCGCAGTTCGATTTTTACTGGCGCCAGCAAGGCGAGTGGGTCGAGGAGCCTAACCAGCGCCGCGGCGGCGAGAGTGGCGTGCAACGCCTCAACGATGCCGATGGCAAGCTGTTGTATGCCAAACGCCAGGTCGGGCATATCTACCGCAGCCTGCTGCACCCTTTTGGTCGGCCGACCGTGTTGCGTGAACTCGATGCACTGAACAGTTTCGAGCAGTTGGGCGTGCGTGTACCGCGCATCGTCTTCTGTGGCGCGCAGCGCGATGCCGAGCACCAGTGGCGCGCGCTGCTGGTCAGCGAAGCGCTGGACGGTTTTGTCGAACTCGACACCTGGCATGCCGAAGGTGCCCGCGAGCGTTACCCGCAGGTGGTGCATGAGCGCATGCTCAAGGACCTGGCGGACAACCTGGCGCGGATGCACCTGGGGCACTGGCAGCACGGCTGCCTGTATGGCAAGCACGTATTCATCAAGGTAATTGGCGAAGGCGAGCAGGCCCGCGTCGAAGTGGCGCTGCTGGACCTGGAAAAGTGCAGGCGGCGTATCAGCTGCCAGCGGGCGGCCGGCAATGACTTGCGTCAGCTACGCCGCCATTCGTCGCTCAATGACGCGGAATGGCGGACGCTGCTCTACTTTTACAAGATGGCGTTTGGCAGCGCTGTCAAAGGGTTAGAGTAATGAAACTAGAAATTGCTCGAGCTTTGTTCCTGGTAGCTGGCCTGGCGGTGACCACCGTGGCGGTGGCTGCCTGGGAAGAGCCGAGGCCAACCGTGTTCAGCAAGGCTGAGATGGCAGACCAGTGCGCGTTGCCGCGGGATGCAAAACCGCAGCAGCAGGCCCGAAGCGAGCCGGACCAGGACCTTTTGCTGTTCCTGTTTGGCCTGCGTCAAGGGTTGCGGCCACAGGGATGAACCTGCGTTAGCTGGAAAAGCCAGAGGCCTCGCGATTGCGGGGCCTTTGGTTTTTTGCGTCTGCCTTGCCGGCCTCTTCGCGGGCAAGCCCGCCCCAAGGTCGGTTCAAGCGATTGCAGGTGCCTTGGCGCTCGCCTTGTGCGCCAGCAGGGTGTAGATGCACGGCAACACAAACAAGGTAAACAGCGTGCCAATCGACATCCCGGTGGCAATCACCATACCGATGTCAAACCGGCTGACCGCTCCCGCCCCGCTTGCCAGAATCAGCGGCACCATGCCGAACACCATAGCCGCAGTGGTCATCAGCACCGGCCGCAGGCGAATGGCCGCTGCTTCCTCGATCGCTTCGCGCACACTCAGGCCACGCTCATCGCGTAGCTGATTGGCGAACTCGACGATCAGGATACCGTGCTTGCTGATAAGCCCGATCAATGTCACCAGCCCGACCTGGGTGTAGATGTTCATGCTCGACACGCCCAGGAACAGCGGCAAAAGCGCGCCACAGATCGACAACGGCACTGTCACCAGAATCACCAACGGGTCGCGGAAGCTTTCGAACTGTGCAGCCAGCACGAGGAAAATGATCGCCAGCGCCAGGCCGAAGGTGACCCACAATGCGCTTCCTTCCTGTACATACTGGCGGGCCGCGCCGGCGTAGTCGAAGGCAAAGCCTTCCGGGGCTTCTTCGCGAGCGATTTCCTGCACGGTCTTCAGCGCCTCGCCCAGGCTGACCATGGGCACGCCCTGGATGATCGCAGCGTTCAGTTGCTGAAACTGGTTGAGCTGGCGTGGGCGAGCGCGGTCGGTGAGGGTGATCAGGGTCGACAGCGGCAGCAACTGGCCCTGGTCGTTCTTCACGTAGTAGTTGTTCAGCCAGCCGGGGTTGTCGCGGTAAGGCCGTTCAACCTGGGCGATCACCTTGTAACTGCGGCCTTCAAGGGTGAAACGGTTGATTTCCGCTTCGCCCAGCAGGGTCGCCAGGGTGCCGCCGAGGGTGTCCATCGACACCCCCATCTGCGCCGCCTTTGCCCGGTCGATGTCCACCACCACTTCAGGTTTGTCGAAGGCAAGATCGATATCGAGGAAGGCGAACTTGCCCGATTCCTGAGCGCGCATCTTGATGCGCTGGGCCACGTCCAGCAGTGCCGGGTAGTCGCCAGCGGTATTGATCACGAACTGGAATGGCAAGCCCTCGCCAGTGCCGGGTAACGAAGGCAGGTTGAAGCCGAAGATCTGCAGCCCGCTGATTTCCTCGAGTTTGGCCTGCACCAGCGGCAGTAGCTCCATCTGTGTGCGTTCGCGCTCGTTCCAGGGCTTGAGCAAAAAACCACCGATACCGGTCTGTACGCCGTTGAAGCCGTTGATCTGAAACGACGAGTAATACTCGGGGAAGGCCTTGAACAGCGGTGTGAACTGGTCGGTGTAGGCGTTGAGGTAGTCGAGGTTGGCCGGTTGAGGCGAGCTGCTCATCATGAAGATCACCCCCTGGTCCTCGTTGGGCGCCAGTTCGTTCTGGGTGAATTTGAGCAGCACCGGGATCAGGCACAGGATGATCAGGGCAAACACCAGCACCACCGGCCGGCTGTCGAGGGTGGCGTGCAGCACACGCTGGTAGCGCCCTTTCAGGCGTTCGAACAGCTGATCGAGGCGGTGGGCCAGGCCGCTCGGGTTCTGCTCCCGGCGCAGCAGCAGGGCGCACATCATCGGTGACAGGGTCAGGGCAACGATACCGGAAATGATCACCGCCCCGGCCAGCGTCAGGGCAAACTCCTTGAACAGCGCGCCGGTGAGCCCGGTGAGGAAGCCGATCGGTGCATACACGGCGGCAAGGGTGATGGTCATGGACACCACTGGCATGGCAATTTCGCGCGCGCCTTCCAGGGCTGCGTCGAACGGCGACTTGCCTTCTTCCATGTGCCGGTGAATGTTTTCCACCACCACAATGGCATCGTCCACCACCAGGCCGATGGCCAGCACCATGGCGAGCAGGGTCAGCAGGTTGAGCGAGTAGCCCATCATCTGCATGAAGAACAGTACACCGATCATCGACAGCGGTATGGTCACCACCGGAATCAGTACCGAGCGCAGGGCACCGAGGAACAGGAACACCACCACGATGACGATCAGCACCGCTTCGCCCAAGGTCTTGATCACTTCGTCGATCGAGGCCTGGATGAACCGCGTGGCGTCGTAGGCAATCGATACGTTCAGTGACGAGGGCAGCTGGCTTTCCAGCTCAGGCATGATGCGCCGCACTTCCTTGATGACATCCAGCGGGTTGGCGGCCGGGGTGGCCTTGATGCCGATATAGACCGACGGGGTGCCGTCGAACGAGCTGACCGTGTCGTAGTTTTCTGCGCCCATCTCGACCCGCGCCACATCGCCCAGCAGCACGCGGCTGTCACCGCTGGTCTTTAGCGGCAGGGCGGCGAATGCCTCGGCCGACTTCAGCTCGGTGCTGGCGTTGACGCTGGTGACCACGTATTCGCCTTTCACCTCGCCAGCGGCGGAAAGGAAGTTGTAGCGGCGTACGGCATTAGTCACGTCGGTAGCCGAAAGGCCGAAACCAGCCAGCTTCACCGGGTCCAGCCAAAGGCGCATGGCGAACACCTGGTTGCCGAGGATCTCCGCCTCGGCCATGCCCGGCAGAGTGGCCAGCTTGGGCTGGATAACCCGTGACAGGTAGTCGGTGATTTGCGGGTTGCTCATTTCCTTGCTGTAGAAGCTGACGTACATCAGCGCCGAGGCGTCGGCAGCTTCCTTGCTTAGTACCGGGTCTTCGGAGTCCTGGGGTAGCTTGTTTCGCACCTCATTGGCCTTGGCCAGCAGCTCGGTGAACAGCCGGTCGCTGTCGGCGCCAATGCGCGCGTAAATGGAAATGATCGAGAAATTCTGCCGGCTCACCGAGGTCATGTAGTCGATGCCTTCGGCGCTGGCCAGGCTTTGCTGCAATGGCTGGGTGATATAACCCTGAATGGTTTCGGCGTTGGCCCCGGGGTAGGCGGTGGTGACCGTGATCAGGGCGTTTTCCATTTGCGGGTACTGGCGGATCTGCAGCTTGTTCCAGGCCTGGAAGCCGAGCAGCAGAATCAGCAGGCTGACCACGCTGGCCAGCACCGGGCGGCGGATGAACGGGTCGGTGAACGCCATGTCAGCCTCCTGAGTCCTTGGCCGCTGCGCCCGGTTCGGGCTTGAGGGCGTTGTCCTGGCCAATGCGTATTGCGGCACCGGGTGTGAGTTTCAGCTGCCCGGCGGTGACCACCTGTTCCCCGGCCTGCAGGCCTTCGCTGACTACAACCACGCCGTCTCGGCGCTCGCCAGTCTTTACCGTGCGCTGTTCGGCGACCAGCTGGGGTTGGCCCTTGTCGTCGTATTCCGGCTTGCCGTCCTTGTCCTTTTTCGGTGAGGCGACATACACCGAGTTGCCATACAGGGTGTAGGTAATGGCGCTTTCCGGCACCACCACTTGCGGCTGCGGGTTGGGCAGCAGGATCAACAGGCTGGCGAACATGCCTGGCAGCAGTTTGCCGTCGGGGTTGGCCATGGTGGCGCGTACCAGCAGGTTGCGCGTGGTTTCCTCGACCTTGGGGTTGATGGCGCTGAGGCTGCCGGGGAAGCGCTGACCCGGGTAGGCGGCCACTTGCACCAGCACCTGCTGGCCCAGGCTCAGGTGTGGCAGCGCCTGTTCCGGCACGTTGAAGTCTACGTACAGGCTGGAGGTGTCTTGCAGGGTGGCGATCACAGTGCCGGCGGCCAGGTACTGGCCGATGTCCACCTGACGGATGCCGATGGTGCCGCTGAAAGGTGCATTGATGCGTTTCTTGATCTTCTGCGCCTTAAGCTGCTCGACCACCGCCTGGTTGCGCCGGTACTGGGAGGAAAGGCGGTCGAACTCGCCGCGGGAGATGGCCGAATCACCAACCAGCTGGCTGCCACGGCCGAAGTCGACCTTGGCCAGGCCCAGGTCGGCCAGGGCGGTACCGAGCAGGGCTGTTTCCTGATCGTCGTTGAGCTGCAAGAGCAGTTGCCCGGCCTTGACCTGCTGGCCTGAGTCGAAGTGCAGGGATTTGACGATGCCTTCCACCTCCAGGCTCAGATCCACGCCCTGCAGCGCCTTGAGGCTGCCGACAGCGGGCAGGCGCTCTTGCCACGGGCGCTGTTCAGCCATGGCAGCCGCCACGGTGATAGGGGGCTTGGGGGCAGTGAACATCTGGATCTGCTGGTAGATCGAGAAGGCTTTGTAACCCCCCAGGGCCAGCACGATCAGCAGAACCACGGCCAACATGATGAGCATGCGGCGGCGCAGCATAGGTCCGGTTCCTTGGATGCAGTTGTTATTCGCTTCTACACGACAACGGGCGATCCTGCCCACGTGTGGATGGGGGAAGTATTGACTGTTTTTCCGGAGGTGGGGGGGTGAAATGCCTGTGCCGGCCTTTTCGCGGCTAAAGCCGCTCCTACAGGGACTGTGTAGAACCCTGTGGGATCGGCTTTAGCTGCGAGAAGGCCAGTGAGTGCAACAGAACAATCAGACGAGATGCAGGTGGTTGTCCCAGAAGCCGGACGGCAGGTTCATCGGTTGCCCGACCAGTTCGGCCTTGCGGCAATCGTAGAACCGGCAGCGGCCCTGCCCGGAGGTGACGACAAAGCCGTCCTTCACCGCGCCAACGCCTGCGCAGTCGGGCATCGGGGCATCCAGCCGCACAGCGCCGCTGTCCAGGTCCCAGATGAACAGGCGGTTGGCCCGCGGTGCCGTCAGCGCCACCAGCCGCAGCTCGCTGTGGATGGCAACGCTTGCGGTGTATTGGGCCATGGCTTGCAGTTGCCGCTCCGGTACCGGGAAGGCCTTGAATGGCTCGCCCGGGCGCTTGATCGCCAGCAGCTCGGCAGTTTCATCGGCATCGCCCATGAACTGCTGGCAGGCGGCGATGGTGCCATCGCTGGCCACTGCCAGGTGTCGCACGCTGTTCATCTGCTGGGCCAGGGTTTCCTTGCTCAACAGGGTGCCGTCGCGCTGCATCAGCACCAGGCTCGGTTGCATGGCGTCGAGGTTCATCTCGACACGGCTTTCGGCCTCGGTACGGATACCGCCGTTGGCCACGACCAGCGTTTCACCGTCAGGCAGCCAGGCAACCTCGTGCGGGCCGATACCGTGGGTCGGGATTTCACCGGTGTGCACCAGGCGTTCGCCTTCGAAACGGTACACGCCAAGCACGCCGCGCCCTGGGTCGGTGGTGTCGTTCTCGGTGGCATACAGCCATTCGCCGCCTTTGTGCACGACGGCGTGGCCATAGAAGTGCCGGTTCGGCTGCGAGGCTACCGTTTGCAGCAGGCGCCCGTCACGCAGGTCGATCAGGTAGCTTTCGGTACCTGGGCGGCGGGCGACGAACAGAGCGATTGGCTGCTCGGGGTGGTGGATGATGGCATGGCAACGCTGAGCGACCTGCGTGCTGAACACCTGTGTACCGTCCAGGCGAAAACCTACGGCATAGTGCTGGCCGTCGCCGTTGTCACGCGCCGAGAGCAGCAAGGGTTCGCTGCCTTTGCTGCGGAACAGGCTCCAGCCGCCCAAGGTGAGGGCACTGAGCAATACGCTACCGAGTTTGAGTGCCTGGCGTCGCAGCATGATCAGTCACCGTCGTTGGCATTGAAGCCCAGCTGGATGTTCAGCGCCTTGGCCAGATCGCCTTCGTGCAGGCGGTGGACGACGTTCAAGCTGTCGTAGATCTGGTTGAGGGTTTGCTGACCGGCGTCGTCGGCCAGCAGCTCACCCAGCGTTTTCTGGTTGTCGGCCAGCAACTTGAGCGAGGTAGCGTAGGCGGCGTCGATCTTGTCCGCCAGCGCTTTCTGATCGCTGGGCAACAGGCCGCGCAGGCCCTGGTTGTCTACCCCGACCCAGACGGCTTCGGCGGCCTTGAGGCTGGCCTGCAGGCTGTTCATCGAGTTGTGGCTGCGCCAGGCCTCGGCCTGCAGCGGCTGCGGGATGCCCTTGCTCTGACGGCCCATCGGTGCGCCGAGCTTCTTCTTCAGGGTGTCCAGGGCGGTCACCTGGGCGCGCAGCAGATCGGCGATAGCCTCATGGGAGTCGGCATAGCGCTGGTTGGGGAACTTGGTCATCTGCGAAAGCATGCCGTCGGTGCTGTTCCAGCCTTTGAGAATCTCCTCTGCCAAGGCCTTCTGGTGCGCGCCGATGGCCACCAGCAGCGGGCAGTAGCGGGCTTTCTGTTCGGCCGTGGCGATGTCCGGCTTGCTGTCGAACAGGATGTACTCATACGCCGACAGGCCACGCACCACCACGCTGGACTTGCCCAAGACCTCAGCATCAACTGGCTTGTCGCCGTTGACCAGTTGCTCGACCTGACGGCCGACCAGGTTTTTCTTGTCGGGCCAGAATTGTACCTGCCAGGCGCGGTTGCCTTCGGCCAACGGGCCGACCAGCAGCGGTTGCAGCTCGGCCCAGGCTTTTTGTGCGTTGAGGAAGTCGGCGCGGGCTTTGTCCAGGCTTTCCTTGCCTTCGCAGTAGGCCAGGGCGCTGGCAGCCAGCGTACGGTCGGCTTCGACCCAGCGGCTGTAGGTAGGCAGGATCACCTGGTTGGCGATGGCGGCGGAGGTCACTGCTTGCGGGTCTTGTGGCGAGCAGGCACCGAGGGCGAGTGCGGCGAGGCTGGTGAACAACAGTTTGGGTCGGAACATGCCCGGCTCCTTTGCGCGTTTAAAGTGAGTTCAGGAACGCGAGCAACGCAGCGCGCTGCTCGGCATCGAAAGTGAGTACGAAATTGCGTGCCGCCTCGGCTTCGCCACCGTGCCACAGCACGGCCTCAAGCAGGTTGCGGGCGCGGCCGTCATGCAGGAACTGGCTATGGCCACTGACCGTTTCGCTCAGGCCGATGCCCCACAGTGGCGGCGTCCGCCAGTCCTGGCCGTTGGCGGCGAACTCGGTGCGCTCGTCGGCCAGCCCCGGGCCCATGTCATGCAGCAGCAGGTCGCTGTAGGGGCGTATGACCTGGTTGGCCAACGCGGGTTCGGTGGCGTCGGCGGCGGTGGTGAACTGCGGTGTGTGGCAACCTTGGCAACCCGCCTGGTAGAACAGGTTCTTGCCCGCCAGTACCTGTGGCGAGCCGACGTCGCGGCGGGCCGGCACAGCCAGGTTGCGGGTGTAGAACGTGACCAGGCGCAGGATGTTGTCGCTGACTTCTTTCTCGCCATCGGCACCATCGCCGTTGGGCGCAGCCAGGCAGCCGGTTTGTGCCTGGGTGCAATCGTCGTTGGGCAGCAGGGTGCTGGTCAGGCCCATGTCGCCGGCAAAGGCGTGCACGTTCTGCTGGTTGACGTTGGGCTGCCCGGCTTTCCAGCCGAAGCGGCCGATCACTGTTTTGCCCTGGGCGTCGTCCCATACACGGTTGGCCCGCCCGCGGATGCCATCGCGGTTGCGGTCGTCCGGGTCTTCGTTGGCCAGCAGGTCGGCTTCGGGGATCGCTTCAAGCAGGCCCAGGCCGATCATCGGTGGTGCCACCCGCGCAGAAAAGCGCGTGTCGGGGTGCATCACACCATAGCCGAGCTGGGTGATTTGCAGGGCTGGCTTGCGCAGCTCGACCTGATGGCCGTCCTTGAATGACATGGTTTCGCGGGTGTAGCTCACCCGCACCTTGCCTTCGGGCGCCACGCCGGGGATGGCCATGTCCTGCAACTGGGTACCGTAGACGGGCTCTGGCACCACGCCGAGGCGCTCGATCACTTTGGCCAGGTAGGGTTGGTCGGGGATCGACAGGCGTACCAGCATACCCACCGCGTTGCTGTCGCCCGGCTCTGGTGGGTGGCCACGGCCGTCGCGCACGTGGCAGTTCTGACAGGCGTTGGTATTGAACAACGGGCCCAGACCATCACGCGCGGTGGTGGTTGACGGCGCGATCACCCAAGGGTTGCGAAAGAAGCTGTTACCCACGGCGAAGTCCAGGCGTAGCTCTGGCGAGAGGTTGGCCGAGGGCAGGGAATAGGCATTGCGGTCGCTGCGCTGCACGGTCGCCTGGCCACCCGACAACGCTTCGCCGGGCTCGGCGTGGGTGAAACGCGGGGCGTCGTCACAGGCGGCCAAGGCCAGGGCCAGCAGCAGGGGGGGGAGTCGGGACAGCGACAAGGACATCTAGAATCCTGGGCGTGAGCGAAAAACCGGCGTGCAGCTTAGCAGGCCCAGGATCATTGAATAAGAGCAATTTGCGTTTGCTTGATGAAATCGCTGCGAGCGCGGTTGGTCAGGCCATATAGAGCATGAAGTGTCGGTTGACCAGGTTGACGATCAGGTTCTTGTTGCCGCCACCGCGATTATCGCCGGTGACTTCGATGACTTCTTCGCTGGTGTATTCCATGGAGGAGGCGGTAATGCACTTGACCGCGTCCATGTGCGCAGGTTGCCAGTAATCCTGGAATATCCAGATGCTGGTGTCGGCAGACGGGCCGAGTATCAGGCGCAAGGCCTTGTGGTTCTCAGTCGATCTGCCGATCCACGGGATGGCCAGCGAGCCATTCCAGACGTGCTGTGCGCCGACTGCCAGGCTGTTGCTGCGGTTTTCACCGTCGATCAGGGTCAAGGTATAAGGGGTGTTATTGGCGATGGAGCGTAAGTAGGTGACGTTGGCCATGTAGTGTTTTCCTTTCAATGTTCAGTTTTCGGGCGTGGTAATGGGCTGGTCGGGGCGCGATAGACATAGGCCGCGAGCAAGGTGATTTCGTTGAATGGGGGGGCGAGCTCGGCGGGATTAAAGCGACCGAGCAGTTGCATCCCTTGGTCAATGGCGACTGCCTCGAACATCCGGCGGTCGGTTTCGTTGGGGTCGTACAGGTAGATCTTGCCGGGACGGGCAACTACCCGGCACATTTCCTCGGCCACATGGTGGGTGATCGGAGCGCCCATCAGCGTCACGTGAGGGACTGCATGGTCGTCGAGGGGAAAGTCCGGAGCATCGTATTCGTATACGACGATAAGGTTGGGAATGTGCCCGCCAGCGAACGGCCCGTTGGAGATGAGCTGGCCAGCCTTGTTCAGGTTGTACGCATCGTTGAATCCGGTGATGAGGTCTTCCCCATTCATGCGCTGGACGATTCGGCCTTCGCCCCAGACATCAAGAATCTGCAGCACTGTGCCTCCTGTTAGGTTTGATCGAAGGCCTACAGGATGAGCATCTGCGCGCACGCCAGGCAGCGGGAAGCGTTTTACCCGGCAGCAAACGAAAACGCCCGGCACAAGGCCGGGCGTTTGCGGTGAAGCGCTACAGCAGGATCAGAACTCGTGATCCGCAGTGTCCGGGTTCAGGTTGGCAATGCCCAGCTTGCCCGCGGCCTGCTCGATCGAGCCGGTCTGCTTGACCAGGGCGGCGATGGCGTCCCGTACAACCTGGTTGCCGGCAGCGTTGTCGGCGGCGATCAGCTGGTCGTAGTGCTCGCCTTTGAGGGCGTGGTCTACGATCACCTGAAGCTTGGCCTCGGTGGCTTCCAGATCGGCCTTGAGGGCTGCATCGGCGGCCGGGTCAACCTTGGCGACCAGCGACGACAGGCTAGGGCCGGTCAGCTTGGTGCCGTCCGGGCGGGTGTACTCGCCCAGGTAGACGTTGCGGATGCCCTTGGCGTCGTAGAAGTGCGAGTAGTGGGTGTTGTCGCTGAAGCAGTCTTGCTCGTCTTCCGGCGAGTTGGCTTCCAGCGAAACTTTCATGCGCTCGCCAGCCAGTTCGCCCAGCGACAGGCTGCCCATGCCGAACAGCATCTTGCGCAGGCCGTCGTTGACGGGCTCGGCTTCCAGCTTGGCGCGGTAGTTGTCGGCGACGTTCGGTGCCCAGTTGCCGACCATCTCTTCGAGGTCGGTCACCAGCAGGTCGGTAACCGCTTTCAGGTAGGCGCGGCGGCGGTCATTGTGGCCGCCGGTAGCGCCCTGGCCTTCCAGGTAGTCGGATGCCGGGCGGTTGCCAGCGCCAGGGCCGGTGCCGTTCAGGTCCTGGCCCCAGAGCAGGAATTCGATGGCGTGATAGCCCGTGGCAACGTTGGCCTCGGAGCCAGCCAGCTCGTTCAGGCTAGCCAGTTTCTCGGGGGTGATGTCCTTGACGTCGACCTTCTCTTCACCCACCTGGATCTCGGTGTTGGCGATGATGTTGGCGCTGGCCCCCGGGTTGCCCAAGGCGTGCTCGTAGCTCTTGTCGACGTAGTCGATCAGGCCTTCGTCAAGGGGCCAGGCGTTCACCTGGCCTTCCCAGTCGTCGATGATGGTGTTGCCAAAGCGGAAGGTTTCGCTCTGCAGGTACGGTACGCGCGCGGCGAACCAGGCTTCCTTGGCGGCTTTCAGGGTTTCGTCGTTGGGCTTGGCCAGGAACGCGTCGACCGCGGTCTGCAGCGTCTTGGCAGTGCTCAGCGAGTCGCTGTACACGGCGTAGACCATGTCGGTGTAATGCTTGACCACGGCTTTGCCGGCTGCTTCGTCGACAGCCCCTGGCGCAGCGGTGGTGGCAGCAGCAGGTGCCTGGGCTTGCGGCGCGGCGGCTTTTTCGTCCTTGCCTTCACCGCAACCGGCGAGGGCGATGGCAATGGCCAGCAGACTGGCGGAGGCCAGAGGCATTCGAATCATTATTGGTTTTCCTGCATCGTGTGGTTGGACCAAGGGGGTGGACCGTGCGCCGTGGCACGCAAAACTACAACATCATGCGAAAGATTTGCATTTGCTGTAAAGGGGCGGGCGCGCAATTCATGTAAATCAGGGGCTCGGCCTGTAACCGGGCAGGTGCCTCAGGACACCGAAACCCGGTTGCGTTGCGCTTGTTTGAGGAAGTGGGTCAGTTCACGGGCCGAAAGGGGCTTGCTGTAGTGGTAGCCCTGGCCCTCGTGGCAACCCTGGGCCACGATGTAGGTTTCCTGCTCGGCCGTTTCCACGCCCTCGGCGATCACCTGCATCCCCAGGCTTTTGCCCAGCTGGATGATGGCGCGAACGATGGTGGCGTCGTCATCGTCGTCGAGCAGGTCCTGAACGAAACTCTTGTCGATCTTGATCTTGTCCAAGGGCAGCGACTTCAGATAGCTGAGGGACGAGTAGCCGGTGCCGAAGTCGTCGATGGCAATCAGCGCCCCGGAGCGGCGCAGGCTCAACAGGTGCTGGGCGGCGGTGCTGATGTCTTCCATCAGACCGGTTTCGGTGACTTCCAGTTCCAGGCTGCGCGGTGGTAGGCGATAGGCTTGCAGCAGGTTGTTGACCACCCGTGGCAGCTCGCTGTGGTGCAGTTGCACGGTAGACAGGTTGACCGCCATGCGCAGGTCGCTGAAGCCCTGGTCGTGCCATTCGCGCAGTTGCCGGCAGGCCTGGTCAAGCACCCATTCGCCGATGCTGATGATGCTGCCGTTCTGCTCGGCCAAGGGGATGAACTGGTCGGGTGGCACCATGCCCAGGTCCGGGTGCTGCCAGCGCAGCAGGGCCTCTACGCCGACCACTCGGTGGTCGCGGTAGCTGATCTGTGGCTGGTACACCAGGTACAGCTGGTTGCGGGGCAGGGCTTCACGCAGGTCCTTTTCCAGTTCGCGACGGCGACGCATCTCGCTGTCGACGCTGGCGATATAGAACTGGTAGCGGTTGCGCGAGCGGGCCTTGGCCAGGGTCATGGTCTGTTCGGCTTTCTGCAGCAGTTTTTCGGTGCTGTCACCGTCTTCGGGGAACAGGGTGATGCCGATGGTCGCGCGCAGGCGGATTTGCTCGTGGTCGAGGTCGAACGGTACTTCCAGGTCGTCAAGGATGCTTTGCGCCAGTTCGGCAGCCTCATAGGGCTGCTCGATATTGGCCTGTACCAGGGCGAACTGGTCGCCGCCCAGCCGCGCCAGAGCGCCCAGGCGGCCGCTGTGGGCGCGTAGTCGATCGGCCAGGGCCAGCAGCAACTGGTCACCGACCTGGTAGCTGAATTGTTCGTTGATACCCTTGAAGTCGTCCAGGCCAACGCACAGCACTGCCACTCGGTGCTGCAGGCGGCCGCCGTCGACGAGGATCTTGTCCAGTTGCTGCTGCAGTTGCTGGCGGTTGGGCAGGCCGGTGAGGAAGTCGTACTGGGCCATGCGCTGCAGGCTGTTTTCCGCCTCGTGGCGCAAATGGGTGTTGCGCTCGATCGAGGCCAGCAACTGGTTGGCGGTGTTCACCCACAGGCCCAGCTCGTTTTTCTCGTGGCCCTTGAGCAGCGGTATCTGGTGCTGGCTGGGGCGGTCAGGGTTGATCTGGGTGAGGTGCTCGATGATCTTCGACAGCGGTTTGGTCAGCAGCCAGTGGTAGACCAGGTAAAGCACCAGGCCCATGGCCATGGCCCGCAGCACGCCGGATATGAAGATGATCACCGCGTTGATCAGGAAATCTTTGCCGTAGGAGGAGGTATCGAGGGTAATGCTGAGGTCGCCGTAGTATTCGCTGTAAGGTCCACGGCCGACCAGTTGCGTGGTGTAGGTGCGCTCCTGGCCGAGGATGAGGTCGGTGAGCCAGCGCATGGACATGTCCTGCAGCGGGCGGGACTTTTCTGCCAGCATGGTTTCGTTGGGATGGCCAATGGAGGCCATGCGTACTGATTCGTCCTGGAACAGGCCTTCCATGACCTGCATGCCCATTTCACGGTCGAGGCTGTAAACCGCCTGGGTCGAAGGATCGCGGAACATGTCGAGGATGCGCTGGGCGTCGCTGTCCACGGCCTGGCGGGTCTTGTAGGTGTCATAGATGATTTGCGCACAGCTGAGCACGACGCCGACCGCCAGCGCCGACAGCAGCACGACCCTGAGCAACTTGACCGACAAGCTGTTCCGCAATTCCAGCTTCAATGGGGTTTCCTTAATCCATGCGCATGGCATCATTTTGCCATCAACGATGACGATACACTACCGGCCGACCGTTAGCAGTGTATCGGTTGCCTGACCCCGCAACTTGAATGCGCTGTATCAATCTTCCAGAGGTTTGATGTTAGCGTGGTATGCGGCCTGAGCAAGCGTTTTGCGGGTGGAGCGCAGGTGAAATGCGTGCTGGCTGCTTCGCGGAGAGCCCGCCCGCACAGGCATGGCACACTCCTCGAACAGAGGGCCTGTGGAGCGGAAGTAAACGATGGCTGCCCCTGAAAGGCAGCGCTATTTCTCCGGCAGCGCCCAGGCAATGATGCTGTCACTCAGCTTGGTCGGAATCCGGTCATGCCCGCCGACCACTGCAACCACGTACTGGCGGCCTTCGCTCACGTAGGTCAGGGGCGACGCCTGGTTGCCGGCCGGTAGGCGTTCTTCCCACAGCAATTCACCACTTTCGCTGTTGTAGGCGCGCATGAAAGGGTCGATGGCAGCGCCGATGAAGGTCACGCCGCCGGCTGTAGCCACGCCGGTGGCATCGCTCGGTGTACCGATTTCGAAGCGCGGTTTCGAGGCGATGCCCAAGGGGCCGCTGCCATAGCCGGTGCCGAATGGGCGGCTCCAGCGTACTTCACGGGTGCGCAGGTCGATAGCTGAGATGAACCCCCAGGGTGGCGCGATGCACGGTTGTTCCAGCGCCGACATCCATGGGTCCTTGATGGCCCCGTACGGCAGGCCGGCCTGGACGCGGAACCCCTGGTTATTGCCGGGCGACTACTGGCGGCGTAGGGCATCCAGGGCCACCAGCGAAGAGCTGAACTTGTCTTCCTGTTCGGTGCGGGTACCGCCATAGAAGTCACCTGCTGCATTACCAGTGGTGAGTAGACCAGTCCCAGCTCGTCGTCGGCGGACATCGGCGCCCATGAGTTGGGCGTGCTGAGCGTATAGGTTTCATCTGCGTCGGCAGGTGCAGTGCTATCGGGACGGCCATGAGCCCAGGCCCAATTTTGTTTGCCGCTGACTGCATCGTAGGCGCGAACCACGCCTGACGGTGCCGGGCGCACATCTGAGTCCAGCACCCGGCCACCGGTGATGACCACCCCGCGGATGGGTTGGCATCTGGTGATGCCACCGTGCTGCGGCTGAACGGTTGCTGTGAATGCGCGGTAATAGCCGGCGAGTCGGCCAGATGAACGATGTTCGGGAAGAACAGCGGTGCCAGGATGGTGGCCGCCATCAGCAGCGGCAGCACGCCCATGATGCTGAAGTACAGTGCCTTGTTGATTTTGGCGAAGTCGCGGCGGACCAGTGGCCAGAAAGCCAGAAAGATCACACTGAGCAGTACCAGCCAGGCCAGGCGTGGAATATAGGCCCAGCCGTTGTAGCCCGACTCCCAGATCGCCCAACCGTAGGTGGCTAGGGATGCTGCGCCATAGAGGTAAATTCCGGCCGCCTTCTTCAGGCCCATGAGTGCGGCGGCCAGCAACAATACGGTGCCCATCATCGCGTAGTAAGGCGAGCCACCGGCATTGACCAGCGCGCCTCCCTGATAGGCCAGTGTCAGGCCAAGCAGGGCCAGCAGAATCGTGTACACCCCGAACAGAAGGCTCGAAACCCCCGTCCCTTTAGCCAACGTTCCTTGTTCCATTGCATCCCTTCCTGTGTGATTCGGTGCCACAGTGCGTCCGAGCGATGCGCATATTGCTTATTGTTGCAATGAAATACAATGAGTGGCGCAAATTTTACGCCGAGCGCTGATTTTTCAGGCTTCTTTGTATCTTGTGTCAAAAGGAGGCAATGGCTAAGCTGCCATAACTGATTCACGCGCAGGTTTGAAGGAAGGGGGAGAGGGGTTATGCCTGCTGGCTTTCCTGCAAGGCAGTCTGGCCGGTTTTGAGGCGGCCGACTTCGTCCAGATGTTTCCACAGAAACCGTGCGGCCTCTTCGCGCCGACCGGATTCGATCAGGTCGAGCAGGTGCAGGTGCTCCAGGCATTGCGTCATCAGGCGACTGCGGTCGACGTTGGCTTTGTAGCTCATGAAGCGTCTGAGTTGGTTTTGCCGGCGTATGGCATCGATGAAGAAGAGGTTGCCCGAGCATTGCACGATCATTTCGTGAAACTGGGCGCCGATTTCAAACAGTTGGGCACGTGACAGCGTGTGAATCTCGCCGTCGAGCATGGCCTGCTGTTGCGCCCTGGCTTTGGCAAAGGCGGCCTGGTTCACGTTGTAGCCCGGCTCACGCAGTGCGGCCGGCTCGATGGCCATGCGGAAGCGGTAGCTCTGGATGTGGGTCTGGGCGTTGTGCACGAATTCGTTGAGGCTCCAGCCTTGCCCGGGCTTGCGCTCGACCATGGCTTCGCTTGCCAGCCGGTTGAGGACCTTGAGCAGTTGCCCGCGAGGCACAGAGTAGCGTCGCAGTAGCTGGGCTTCAAAGAATTCGGCAGGGATTTCCCCGTTGAGGATGTCGTCCACCACACGCAGGTAGAAGTCTTCGAAGGGGTCGCAGACGGGCGGTACGGTGGCTTCCTGGATCTGCCCGGCGTCCTGTTTCAGAAAATAGCCGCGATTGGGCTCCTGCACCGCGATGTTCCACTCGGCGAGCAGGGCGAATACCCTGCGGATGGGGGAGCGGGAGACATCGAAGGCTTGGGCGAAGGTCTGCTCGCGCAATGGCTCGCCGGCCTTCATCGACCGGGCGCGGATCATCTCGATGACGCGAGGGGCCAATTGCAGGGCGAGGTCTTTCTTGATCACAGGCTGTATTCCGAATGTTTGACTTCAGTCGATCCGGCAGATTTGGGTCGGACTGGGGCAGGAAAATACCACACACGAAGGACCTGAGTGTCTGCACGCAGCGAGCTGGCGCAGTTGCCGCCAGTGCAGTGCCTGAGCCGCGGCTCAGGCTTTGCAACGACGAATGTTTTCTTCCCGGGATGGATCTTTACACATGCTCAAATTCAATGCTCACCTCGGCTTCCAGTTCAACGAACTGCCTTTTCTGCAGCGTATCGAAGCCGCCGCTGCCGCCGGATTTCGCGCGGTGGAATTCCCCTCGCCCTATGAGTTGGATGCGAGTTTGTTGGCTGATGAACTGGCGAAGTATGCGTTGCCATTGGTCCAGTTTGCCGCACCGGCTGGCGTTTCCAAGGGCATTGCCGCGGTGGCGGGCAAGGAGCCCGAGTTTCGTGACGGGTTGCGCCAGGCAGCCAGCTATGCCCGCACGCTGGCATGTACGGATGTGCACCTGATGTCCGGGATAACCCACGAGGATGGCGCCGGCAAGGTGTACGCGAGCAACCTGGACTATGCCGTGAAATATTTCGAGGACCAGGGGCTGCGGCCATTGATCGAAGTGATCTGCACGCAGGAAATGCCAGGGTATTACATGTCCGACTTCAACAAGGCACAGCAGGTGCTGGAGGCGCATGCGAGTATCGGGCTGATCCTTGATCTGTACCATGCGCAGTTGTTGACCGGAAATGCGGCCGATGTGCTGGCACAGTTCTTTGAGCGGACGGTGCATGTGCAGGTGGCCGACTGTCCTGGGCGGCATCAACCGGGGACGGGGCAGATGGATATTGCAGGGTTGTTTGCGACGCTGGAGCAGCGCGGGTATGCGGGCTGGGTCGGGTGTGAGTACCGGCCTACGGGCGCTACTGCGGATAGCCTTGGCTGGCTTGGTCAGTACGCCTCATGAACGCCCTGTGCGCTGGCCCGTTCCAGAACCCTTGAAAAAAAACCGATGCCAGAAGACTGGCATCGGTTTTTCGAGGAAGCCCGGCGTGGATGGCAATGCTGGACTGCCAGCATTACGGCACGAGGCCGGGTTTCTTGCTCAAGGCTGAGGGACTCAGGCCTTGAAGGTCTTGCCTTCGAACTGCTCGGCAACGAAGGCCCAGTTGACCAGGTTCCAGAACGCCTCGACGTACTTCGGACGCAGGTTGCGGTAGTCGATGTAGTAGGCGTGTTCCCAGACGTCGCAGGTCAGCAGCGGGGTGTCGCCGCTGGTCAGTGGGCAGCCGGCGCCGATGGTGCTGGCCAGGGCCAGGGAACCGTCAGCTTTCTTGACCAGCCAGCCCCAGCCGGAACCGAAGGTGCCCACCGAAGTCTTGGTGAACTCTTCCTTGAACTTGTCGAAGGAACCGAAAGCGGCGTTGATGGCGTCAGCCAGTGCACCGGTAGGCTGGCCGCCGCCGTTTGGCGACAGGCAGTTCCAGTAGAAGGTGTGGTTCCAGACTTGAGCGGCGTTGTTGAAGATGCCGCCCGAAGAGCTCTTGACGATCTCTTCCAGGGTCTTGCCTTCGAATTCGGTGCCTGGGACCAGGTTGTTCAGGTTCACGACGTAGGTGTTGTGGTGCTTGTCGTGGTGATACTCCAGGGTTTCCTTGGAGATGTGCGGCTGCAGGGCGTCATGGGCGTACGGCAGCGGCGGCAATTCAAAAGCCATGGTGGATCTCCTGATTCAGGTCTGTTTGCGGTTTGCGCAAGGCCGATCACGGGCGGCCCGATAAGCGTCGGCGAGTCTGTACTCTTTGCGACGCAAGGGCTGGATCATAGCACCGGGCCCGGCGCATAACCACGCAACAAACATAGGGAATAGAGGTTCCGCAGGGGCTGGGCTGTGCCGACCGGCGGCTCGGCGTTGCGCGGGTGTTGCCTGCAAGACCGCGTGCTGCACGATCTTGCCGTTGATGAATATGCCGCGCCCCGAGGTCAGTTGAAGATCAATTGCGCCGCCACCGCGAACATCATCACCGCCACCATCAGGTCGAGCATGCGCCAGGTCGCCGGCCGCGCCAGCCACGGTGCCAGCCACGCCGCGCCAATGGCCAGGGTCGAGAACCACAGCAGCGAAGCGCTGGCCGCCCCGGCCACATAGGCGCCAGGGGCGGACTGCTGGGCGCCCAGCGAGCCGATCAGCAACACGGTGTCGAGGTACACGTGCGGGTTCAGCAGGGTCACCGCCAGGGCGCTGAGCAGTACGGCGCGACGTGAGCGAACGCCCTGGCCTTGCTGGTGCTGCAGGCTCTGCTTGGAGCAGGCACTGCGCAGCGCCTTGGCGCCGTACCAGATCAGGAACACTGCGCCGCCCCAGCGGGCAATCGCCAGCAAGGTCGGGTTGTGTGCCAGCACGGTAGCCAGGCCGAATACCCCGGCGGCCACGAGGATGGCGTCACAGATGATGCACAGCGCTGCCACCGGCAGGTGATGCTCACGGCGCAGGCTCTGGGCGAGGACGAAGGCGTTCTGGGCGCCAATGGCCATGATCAGACCGAAGGCCACCAGCATGCCATTGAGATAGCTTTGCCACATGGCAGGGCTCTCCAAAAAGGGTCACGAAAGATGCTGGCCATTGTGATGTTCGGCGCTGTATAAGAAAAACAAATAAAGCTCATCACCCATTAGGAAAATCGATGTTCGACTACAAGCTGCTGGCTGCCCTCGCGGCAGTGATCGAACAAGGCGGTTTCGAGCGTGCGGCGCAGGTGCTGGGCTTGTCGCAATCGGCGATTTCCCAGCGCATCAAGTTGCTTGAGGCGCGGGTCGGCCAGCCGGTGCTGGTACGTGCCTCGCCGCCCGGCACGACCGAAGTCGGCCGCCAGCTACTCAACCATGTGCAGCAGGTGCGCCTGCTCGAACGCGACCTGCAGCGCCAGGTACCGGCGCTGGACGAAGAGGGCATGCCGGAGCGCCTGCGCATCGCCCTCAACGCCGATAGCCTGGCCACCTGGTGGGCCGGCGCGGTGGGCAACTTCTGCGCACAACAGAACGTGCTGACCGACCTGGTGGTTGAGGACCAGGAAGTGGGCCTGAAACGCATGCGTGCCGGCGAAGTGGCGGCCTGCCTGTGTGGGAGTGAGCGGCCGGTAGCCGGCGCACGTAGTTTGCCACTGGGGGCCATGCGCTACCGGGCATTGGCCAGTCCCGTGTTCATGGCGCGGCACTTCCCCCAAGGTTTTGTCGCCAGCCGCCTGGCCCGTACGCCAGCGATCGTGTACGGCCCGGACGATTTCCTGCAGCATCGCTACCTGGCATCGCTGGGCATAGAGGGTGGTTTCCTGCACCACCTGTGCCCTTCATCCGAAGGCTTCCTGCGCATGACCGAGGCCGGGTTGGGATGGGGCCTGGTGCCCGAATTGCAGGCCCGGGAGCAACTGGCCAGTGGGCAATTGGTGGAAATCTGCCGCGATACCCCTATCGATGTGCCGCTGTACTGGCATCATTGGCGCAATGGCGGGCAATTGCTCGCGCAACTGACCGACCACCTGCGGCACACCGCACAGCATTGGCTGGTGCCCTTGTAGCCATGGCTGGCGTCAGTTGCATCTGAAATCTGGCAAGACGGAGTGTTACATGCGAATTCTGGTCACCGGCGCGAGTGGCTTCATTGGCGGGCGTTTTGCGCGTTTCGCCCTGGAGCAAGGCCTGGACGTGCGCGTCAGCGGCCGCCGTGCCGAAGGGGTCGAGCATCTGGTCAAGCGTGGCGCACAGTTCATCCCGGGTGATCTGGGTGACGCCGAGCTGGCCCGGCGTTTGTGCCAGGGTGTCGAAGCCGTGGTGCATTGCGCTGGCGCGGTCGGTAACTGGGGGCGCTATCAGGATTTCTACCAAGGCAACGTGGTGGTGACCGAGAACGTGGTCGAGGGCTGCCTGAAAGAGCACGTACGGCGCCTGGTGCATCTGTCTTCGCCGTCGATTTACTTCAATGGCCGTTCGCGTCTGGACGTCCGCGAAGACCAGGTACCGCGTCGCTTCCACGATCACTATGGGCAAACCAAGTACCTGGCCGAGCAGAAAGTGTTCGGTGCCCAGGAGTTCGGCCTGGAAGTGCTGGCGCTGCGTCCGCGCTTCGTTACCGGTGCGGGCGATGCCAGTATCTTCCCGCGGCTGATGCAGATGCAGCGCAAAGGGCGTGTGGCGATCATCGGCAACGGCCTGAACAAGGTCGATTTCACCAGTGTGCACAACCTTAACGAGGCGCTGCTAAGTGCATTGTTCGCTGATGACCGGGCGCTGGGCCAGGCTTACAACATAAGCAACGGCCAGCCACTGCCGCTGTGGGACGTGGTCAACTACGTGATGCGCCAGATGCAGCTTCCCCAGGTGACCCGCTACCGTTCCTATGGTCTTGCCTATAGCCTGGCCGCGCTCAACGAGGCGGCCTGCATGTTATGGCCAGGGCGCCCGCAACCGACCTTGTCGCGCCTGGGGATGCAGGTGATGAGCCGTGATTTCACCCTGGATATCAGCCGTGCCCGGCAGTACCTGGACTACCAACCCAAGGTCAGCCTGTGGACGGCGCTGGATGAATTCTGCGGCTGGTGGAAGCATTTGCCGCCCGGCTGACAATGGTCATCAATGCGCCGCGCTGGCGGTTTATACTCGTGCCTCTTTGTGACTACCGCGGTTGAATGTATCCATGCGTAACCATGCTCACGATGACTTTGATGACGTGCCTGCCTTGCGGGCGGGCACCGTTGATGATGACGAACTGATGCCGGCGCATGTGATGCGCAGCCGCCAGAAAGCCGCCCGCGGGGCCAGCACGGCGCCGTTGTGGGCATTGCTCGGTGCCTCGTTCATCGCCTTGGCGGGTCTGGGCTGGTGGAGCTTCCAGCAGATCTCGCTGATGGAGCAGCAACTGGTGGCGACCCAGGAAAGCTTTGCCCGCATCAGTGAAGAGGCGGCTGGCCGCCTTCAGGCAATCAGTGGCAAGGTGGCGGCCAGTGAGTCTGGCGCCACTACCAGCAGTGAGGCATTGAAGCTACAGCTGCGCCAGTTGCAGCAGGGTGTTGCCGGGCAGACCGGCGACCTGGGCAAACGTCTGGAGCAGGTGCTGGCCGATACCCGAGAACAGCAGAAGGCTGTGACCGAGCTGCAAAGCCAGTTGCAGGCGCAACTGAAGCTGGTGAATGGCGAGTTGGCGGCGCTGCGTTCCGGCCAGGTCGATGGTGGCAAGCTGGATGCCCAGTTGAAGAGCCTGAGCGAGCAGGTTGCCGCGCTGAAGGCCTCACAGGTGGATGGCGCTCAGCTGGACGGCCAGCTCAAGAGTTTGGGTAGCGAGGTGGCGGCCTTGAAGAAACAGGGCAACCCGAGCGCTGACATTCAGAGCCTGCAGCAGGACATGCTGGTGTTGAAGAGCCAGGTCGACAACCGCCCGGCTGCGGCGTCATCCGGTAGTGCTTCGGTGCAGGAGTTCGATGCCTTCCGTGCGCAGATGACGCGTAACCTGAATACGCTGCAGAGCCAGATTCAGAACCTGCAGCAACAGATCAACGCCCGTCCGTAACATCAGCTGAGCCTTGTTCGCGGGCACGCCCGCTTCCACAGGATCGAGCACAGCTTTCAAGCCTGTCGCTATACCGGTGGGAGCGGGCATGCCCGCGAATGGCCCTCAATCACAACCGCGGATAATCGATGTAACCCACCGGCCCCTTGCCATAGAAGGTTTCGGGATGTGCCTCGTTCAACGGCGCATCCGCTGCCAGCCGTGCCGGCAGGTCGGGGTTGGCGATGAACGGCACACCAAACGCCACGGCATCCGCTTTGCCACTGGCCAGGGCCGCATTGGCACTGGCCTTGTCGAACCGCTCGTTGACGATGTACGGGCCACCGAATGCCTCTTTGATCAGCGGCCCGATGCTGTCGTCGGCTTCCCGCTCCCGTGAGCAGATGAAGGCGATGCCGCGCTTGCCCAGCTCTCGGGCCACATAGGTGAAGGTCTCGGCGCGGTCGGCGTCGCCCATGTCGTGGGCGTCGGCTCGCGGTGCCAGGTGCACACCTACGCGCTGCGCGCCCCACACTTCAATGGCCGCATCGGTCACCTCCAGCAACAGGCGCGCGCGGTTTTCCAGCGAGCCACCGTAACGGTCGGTGCGCTGGTTGGTGCTGCTTTGCAGGAACTGGTCGAGCAGGTAACCGTTGGCGCCATGGATCTCCACACCATCGAAACCGGCAGCCTTGGCATTTTCGGCGCCACTGCGGTAGGCCTCGACGATGTCGTTGATTTCTTCGGTTTCCAGCGCCCGCGGGGTAGGGTAGTCACTCAGTGGGCGCACCAGGCTCACATGGCCCTTGGGCTGGATCGCGCTGGGGGCCACAGGCAGTTCGCCATTCAGATAGCTGGGGTGGGAGATACGACCTACGTGCCACAGCTGCAGGAAAATGCGACCGCCCGCAGCATGCACGGCCTTTGTCACGTTGTTCCAGCCACGTACCTGTTCATCGTTCCAGATGCCGGGGGTATCTGGGTAGCCGACGCCCATGGGGCTGACCGAAGTCGCCTCGCTGAGGATCAGCCCGGCGCTGGCACGTTGTACGTAGTATTCGGCCATCAGCGCATTGGGCACGCGGCCTTCATCGGCGCGGCAGCGGGTGAGCGGGGCCATGATGATACGGTTGGGCAGTTGCAGGTCGCCCAGTTTGATCGGATCGAAAAGCGTGGTCATAGCGGTTACCTGCCTTGTCAAAGTGCTTGGCGCAGTTGTTCGAGGAACGCCTGGATGGTGGCTTCGTCGCGTTTGAAGAAGTGCCATTGGCCAATCTTCTGGCTGCTGATCAGCCCGGCGCGCTGCAACGTGGCCAGGTGGGCAGAGACGGTCGACTGCGACAGGCCGCAGCGTTGGTCGATTTGCCCGGCACACACACCGTTTTCGGTGCTGTGGTACTGGTCCGGAAACTGGGTTGCCGGGTCTTTCAGCCAACTGAGAATTTCTCGCCTGACCGGGTGGGCCAGTGCTTTTATGATTTCGTCGAGATCGAGTGGCATGGTTTGAGGCTCGTTGTAGCGGTATATCGCGATAGGGCGAAATATAATTCGCTGAATTCCGATATACCAATACGAAGGTGTTCTGAGCTGAGCACGAATCGATATATCGCGTTATAACGATATGTTCGGTGACGATGCTAGACTGCGCTCATGAACTACCTCGCACACTTGCACCTGGGCGGCCCGGCGCCGCAACAACTGCTTGGCAGCCTGTATGGCGACTTTGTCAAAGGCTCGTTGGAAGGGCGCTTTGCGCCTGCGCTGGAGGCGGCCATCCGGCTGCACCGGCAAATCGACAGTTACACTGACCGGCACCCAGTGGTGCTGGCGGCTCTGGCACGTTTTCCGCGCGAGCGGCGGCGTTTTGCCGGCATCGTTCTGGATGTGTTTTTCGACCATTGCCTGGCACGGCACTGGGGCAATTACGCCGATCAGCCGCTGGAGCAGTTCACTGGCGCGTTCTATCGGGTATTGCTGGCAGAGCCTGAGCTGCCTGGGCGACTGGCGCGGATTGCGCCGTTCATGGCAGCGGATGACTGGCTAGGGGCGTATGGCGATTTCGACACGCTGGAACAGGTGTTCAACGGCATTGCCCGGCGCTTGTCGCGGCCTGAGGGGATGGCCGGGGTGATGGTGGAACTGGAGCGGCTGTACGAGCCGCTGCTGGCGGATTTTCGCGAGTTCTACCCGCAACTGCAGGCGTTTGCTGCGGTGGGGCGGATGTCTGACAGTTAGAGGTGTGTGGGTGATACTGGCCTCTTCGCGGGTAAACCCGCTCCTACGGGGAATTGCGATCGGTGTAGGAGCGGGTTCACCCGCGAAAGGGCCAGAACAGGCAGTACACGCATTCAGGCAGCCCGCGCCTGCCGACGTGGCGCCATCTCCACGTCTTCAACCCCGAACAGCGCCAGGTGAATCGCCTGTTGTGCCTGCAACGCCAGCACCGCACGTTCCTTGCCCACGCTACCTATTGGCTGCAGCAGGTGGATGCACACCTCGCCCCGCGGCAGGGCGAACAGGCGCATCAGGTGCGACACCAGGTCGTCCTCACCAATGAACGGCGCTACCGGGTCGATCTGGCCATCACGCAGGTACTGGATAGCGACTGGCTGCACTGCCACGCCACGGTCGATGGCACCTGCCAGCAGGCGGCCATGAAAGGTGCGCAACGTGCGGCCGGTGGTAGTGGTGCCTTCGGGGAATATCAGCAGCGGGCGGGCCAGCCCCAGTTGCCCGGCGATCTGTTCGCGCAGGCGCTGACTGTCGCCACCACCACGGCGAATGAACAGCGTGCCGGCCTTTTCCGCCAGCCAGCCGGCCACCGGCCAGTGGCGCACTTCGGCCTTGGACAGGAAAGACAGCGGCGTGAGCATGCCAAGCAGGGGGATGTCGGTCCAGGAAACATGGTTGCTGACCCACAACATCGGCCGTTGCGGAAGTTCGCCGACTACCTTGACGTCGAAGGGCAGGGCAGCGACCAGGCGCTTCATGAACAGGCAAGTCCAGCGCTGGCGCCGTTCGATCGGCGCCTTGAAGCCCAAGCGTTCGCCCAAGGCGATAATGCTGGCCATCAGCATGCCCTGCGCCAGCACCAGCAGCAGTCGGATGAGGCGGGCCAGTACCCGCAACTTCGGCATCAGACCGCCGCCTTGAAGTGGCGGGCGTAGCGTGGGCACAGCTCGTCGCGTTTGAGCAGGATGAACACGTCTGCCACCTGGAAGTCTTCGTCCCAGCATGGCTCGCCGCAAATCTTCGCGCCCAGGCGCATATAGGCCTTGAGCAGCGGTGGCATTTCGGCAATGACGTTGTTGGGCAGGGCCAGTTTCGGCAGTGGTTTTTTCGGCTCGGCACGCAGGTGTTCGGTGCACAGGTAACGTTCACGCAGGCGCTGCATCACTGCATGGGCCTGCACGCCGCCGTCCTGCATGGGGATACTGGCGCAGCCCATCAGATAGCTGTAGCGGCCCTCGTTGAGCACCTCGGCCAGTTCGCCCCAGAGCACGGCGATGGTACCGCCGTTGCGGTAGTCGGGGGCGACGCAGGTACGGCCCAGTTCGAGGATCGGGCCTTGCAGCTGCAACAGGCCGTGCAGGCTGAATTCTTCTTCGCTGTAGAAACGGCCCAGGCTGCTGGCGGCCTGGTGATCGAGCAGGCGGGTGGTGGCAACCAGTTCGCCGGTGCTCAGGTCGCGTACACCAATGTGGCGGCAGTGCACGTCGTAGTCGTCCATGTCCAGGCCCTGCTCGGCACCTTTGAGCTTGGCCTTGAATTCTGCGCTGAATACGGTGTAGCGCAGAGCCTGGGCTTCTTGCAACGCCGCGGCGCCAACCAGGCGTTCGGCTTGCAGACGGCGTTCGGTGCTGTAGTCGCCAGCGGTAGCGATCCGAGTCATTACGAGTCTCCATAAGCCAGCCATGAAGGGTTGCGGCCGGTCGGCTTTGTTGTGCAAAGTCAGCCTAGGTAGACCCAGTGTCACCCCTGTGAATGTTTGGTGATGCTTGCGTGACACACCCTGAGCCTTAACTGAAAGCCCTCCAGCAAGGAGCTGTTCCATGGCCTGGTTGCAACGACTCAACGATCCGCTTCGCCTCGCGCCGACAGGCACCCTGGGCGAAACCTACGCCGCGCTGCTTGAGCGCCTCGGCCCGGTTGCCCCGTTCGAACTGGCGGTACTGGGTGGGCGTGCAATGGCCACCCCGGGCCTGGCCTTCCTGGTGGGTTACCAGGCCGCCCTTCGTGTGCTGTGGCCCAGTGCGCCGCACAGCCTTGGCGCCTTGTGTGCCACCGAGCGGCGCAGCGTGCGGCCTGCAGACATGCACACACGGCTGGACGCTCTGCGGCTGTCGGGCTGCAAAGACTTCGTTACCGCAGGCCTGGAGGCGGAGTGGTTGCTGGTGGCGGCGCGTAGCGAAGCGGCTGGCGCGGCGCCGCAACTGAGCCTGGCGGTGGTCTATCCCGGGGAGCCGGGGGTGACACTGGAGCCATTGCCGACCCTGCCGCTGATGCCGGAAGTCGGGCACGCCCGGCTGCTGCTGGAGCAGGCATCGTGCGAGTTGCTGGCCGGTGACGGCTGGGATGCCTACGTGAAGCCGTTCCGTTCGCTGGAGGATTTGTATGTGCTCGCGGCGCTGACCGCCTGGTTGTATGGCGTTGGGCAGGAGTGCGCCTGGCCGCAGGGGCTGCGCCTGCAGTTGCTTGGGCTGTTGGCCGGCTGCGCCGAGGGTAGCCGCCAGTGTGCCGATAGCATGGGTTGTCACTTGTTGCTTGGCGGGTTGTTTGCGCAGTTCCAGGCCTTGCGGGGGGAGATCGATGCGGCGTTGGCGACAGGGCCGGTGCAGTGGGCGCAAGTCTGGCAGCGTGACCAAGGGGTGATGGCGCTGGCGGCGTCGGCGCGGGAGAAGCGGCTGAACAAGGCTTGGGCTGCTGCGGGCTTTTCATGAATGGCTCACAGGTTTGTGTGAACCGATGAATCGCGGCGTGGTACCTGTGGGGGCGGGGTTAGGTGCAAAGCGGCCGGTACTGGCAGCAGAAAACCTGAAAGACATTTCCTTTTATCGCGCTTGATCCCCGCAAATCCCAGCCGTTGACGTATCATTGGCCGCCTGACGGCAACCCCTCCAGGATCGCTTGCGCATGCTCGCCCTTCTTATCCAGACCCTGAACATCACGGCGCCGGTTTTCGCCATGCTGTTCATGGGCGTCCTGCTCAAACGCATTCACTTGATCGACGACAACTTCAACCGCGTCGCCTCGCAGCTGGTATTCAACGTCTGCATGCCGGCGCTGCTCTTCCTCGGCATCTACCACGCCGACCTGGCCGCAGCGGTCAAGCCCGGTGTCATCCTGTATTTCATCGTCGCCACCCTGGTCGGTTTCGCCATTGCCTGGGGCATGGCCATCTGGCGCAGCCCGATGGCCGACCGGGGCATCTATACCCAGGGCGCCTTCCGCGGCAACAATGGTGTGATAGGCCTGGCCCTGGCCGCCAGCCTGTACGGTGACTATGGCATCTCCCTGGGGGCGGTGCTCGCAGGCTTGGTCATCCTCATGTACAACTCGCTGTCCGCGGTGGTGCTGGCGGTGTACAGCCCGGACCTCAAGTCCGATCCGTGGAGCATCTGCAAAAGCATTTTCAGCAACCCGCTGATTATCAGCGTGCTGGTGGCCGCACCGATGGCTTACGGCCAGGTGCCGCTGCCCAACTGGCTGCTGACCTCGGGCGACTACCTGGCACAGATGACGCTGCCGCTGGCGCTGATCTGTATCGGTGGCACGCTGTCGCTGGCAGCGCTGCGTAACTGTGGCCGGCTGGCCATCGATGCCAGCCTGGTGAAGATGCTCTGGCTGCCGCTGCTCGGCACTCTTGGTGCCTGGTTGTGCGGGTTTCGCGGGGCGGAGCTGGGCATCCTGTTCCTGTACATAGGCAGCCCGACCGCTGCAGCCAGCTACGTAATGGCGCGCGCGGCCAACGGCAATCATGAGCTGGCCGCGTCGATCATCGTGATTACCACGCTAATGGCGGCGATCACCACCAACATTGGTATTTTCATCTTGCAGTGGGGCGGATGGATCTAGATCCTTGACTGCAAATAACAGCAACAACACTGCCTTACTGAGCTAAAGGACACTTCATGCAAGACCAGAGCACGCCCGAGCGGTTACAGCGCGGGCTGAAGAATCGCCATATCCAGCTGATCGCGCTGGGCGGGGCCATCGGTACCGGCTTGTTCCTGGGCATTGCCCAGACCATTCAGTTGGCCGGCCCCTCCGTGTTGCTGGGCTACGCCATCGCCGGCCTGATGGCCTTCCTGATCATGCGTCAGCTGGGCGAAATGGTGGTGGAAGAGCCGGTCGCCGGCAGCTTCAGCCACTTCGCCCACCAATACTGGAGCGAGTTTGCCGGCTTTGTCTCAGGCTGGAATTACTGGGTGGTGTACGTGCTGGTCGGCATGGCCGAGCTGACGGCGGTCGGTATCTACGTGCAGTACTGGTGGCCGGACTTCCCCACCTGGGCCACGGCGGCGATCTTCTTCGTGGTGATCAACCTGATCAACCTGACTCAGGTAAAGGTCTATGGCGAGATGGAGTTCTGGTTCGCCCTGGTCAAGGTAGTAGCCATCGTCAGCATGATCGGCTTTGGTGCCTGGTTGCTGGGCAGCGGTCATGGTGGCCCGGATGCCAGCGTGGCCAACCTGTGGCAGTACGGCGGCTTCTTCCCTAACGGCGTCACGGGTCTGGTAATGGCCCTGGCTGTGATCATGTTCTCCTTCGGTGGCCTGGAGTTGGTCGGCATCACGGCTGCCGAGGCTGACAACCCGCGCGAGAGCATCCCCAAGGCCACCAACCAGGTGGTGTACCGCATCCTGATTTTCTACATCGGTGCCTTGGCAGTGCTGTTGTCGCTGTACCCTTGGCAGAAGGTGGTGCAGGGCGGCAGCCCGTTCGTGATGATCTTCCACGAACTGGACAGCGACCTGGTGGCGACCATTCTCAATATCGTGGTGCTGACGGCTGCGCTCTCGGTGTACAACAGCTGTGTGTACGCCAATAGCCGTATGCTGTTCGGCCTCGCCAGCCAGGGCGATGCGCCGCGTCAGTTGCTGAAGGTAAGCCGTAGCGGCGTGCCGCTGACCGCGCTGGGCGTGTCGGCCTTTGCGACCGGCCTGTGCGTGCTGATCAATTACCTGATGCCGGGCGGGGCCTTTGGCTTGCTGATGGCGTTGGCAGTGTCCGCGTTGGTGATCAACTGGGCGAGCATCAGCATTACCCACCTCAAATTCCGCAAGGCCAAGCTGGCCGCCGGGATCACCCCCTTCTACAAAAGCCTGGGGCACCCGCTGACCAACTACCTGTGCCTGGCGTTCATCGTGCTGATCCTGGTGGTGATGTACCTGACGCCGCCGATTCGCATCTCGGTAATGCTGATCCCGGCATGGATCGCTGTGCTGTGGGTGGCTTTCAAGCTGAAGAAGGCTCGCCAGGCCAAGGGCTGATCGGGTTTGTTCGTAAGGGGTATGCCGTTAGGTTTTCGGTGCCTGTGAGATCGAGCGCCGCCCGCGCGGCGCTTCGCGGGTAAACCCGCTCCTACGTTTGTTTCGGGCCAGTCCCTCCTGTGCCAGGCGCGCGCGACCGCCTTGTTTGTACGACGCGATATCGAGGCATGCGCCAAAGCGTTCGCGCGCAAATCCCGCAGGAATAATTGGCCCGAAACAAACCGTTCTGTGCCAGGCGCGCGCGACCGCCTTGTTGTACGACGCGATATCGAGGCATGCGCCAAAGCGTTCGCGCGCAAATCCCGCAGGAATAATTGGCCCGAAACAAACCGTTCTGTGCCAGGCGCGCGCGACCGCCTTGTTTGTACGACGCGATATCGAGGCATGCGCCAAAGCGTTCGCGCGCAAATCCCACAGGAATAATTGGCCCGAAACAAACGTAGGAGCGGGTTTACCCGCGAAGCGCCGCGCGGGCGGCGCTCGATCTCACAGGCGATGAAAGCCTAAAGGCATGCGTCTGGCGGCCCTGACGCGTTTCCCTTCCATGCCCCTCAATGCTGCCTCCGCCAGGCACGCACGGTGGTGTACAGCAACACTGTAGCGAGCACCGGCAGTACATAGAACAGCATCAATCGCTCCAGGCGGCCAGCCAGCGGCATACCCATGGTAAAAGCCGCCACATGAAGGCCGTAGGCCAGGTACAGGCAAAGAAACACCAGGCCTTCTGCGCGAGTGATGCGGTAACCGGAATAGAACACTGGCAGGCTCAGGACAGCAACGCCGAGCATTACAGGCAGATCGAAAGACAGCGCGTTAGGCGAGATCGACAGGGGTTCCGGGGTGATCAGTGCGGTCAGGCCCAGTACAGCCAGCAGGTTGAACAGGTTACTGCCGATCACCGTGCCCACGGCGATCTCCCGTTCGCCACGCAAGGCGGCGATCAGCGCAGCGGCCAGTTCCGGCAGGGAGGTGCAGATGGCGACGACCGTCAGGCCGATAATACGCTCGGACAGGCCCAGGTCGGTGGCCACCTCGATGGCAGCTTCCAGTAGCAAGTGGCCCGCCAGGCTCAGCAGGCCAAGGCCGACCAGTATCTGCAGCAGCGTACCTGACCAGAAGCGCCCGGCCCCGGACCTGGCGGCGTCCGGGGCAGGGTAGGTGCGTGCGTAATGGCGCGACTGATGCCAGAGCATTGCCAGGTAACCGGCCAGCCCCAGCAATAGCAGTGCCCCTTCAACCCTGCCCAGATGGGCATTGGCGGACAGCGCATACACCAGCCCGCTGGCAAGGATCATCAGGGGAATGTCCAGCCGCACCAGCTGGCGTGACACCCGCAGCGGGATGATCAGCGCGGCCAGGCCGAGAATGACCAGTACGTTGAAGATGTTGCTGCCGATCACGCTGCCTACTGCCACATCCGGCGCACCCTGGTAGGCGGCCTGCAGGCTTACGGTCAATTGTGGCGCGGTACTGCCGAAGGCCACCAGGCTCAGGCCTATGATCAGCGGGCGCACGTGCAGGCGCTGCGCCAGGCGCAAAGCGGAGCGCACCAGTAGCTCGGCGCCGCCGACCAGCAACAGCAGGGCAACGCCCATTTGCAGCAGGCTAAAAGTGGGAAGGGTGGCCAGGTCGAAAATGGTCGGACTCCTGTCGCGTCAGTCGCTAAGCCCTTGTACTCGCACACGCGCTGTTCCGCTACGGAGCATGCCGATTTTTTCCGCTGCTGCGCGAGACAGGTCGATCAGGCGGCCGCGGGTGTGCGGGCCACGGTCGTTTATGCGTACCACCACACTGCGCTGGTTAGCCATGTTGGTCACCCGTACACGTGTGCCGAAGGGCAGGCTGCGGTGGGCGGCGGTAAGGGCGTGCTGGTTGAACGGTTCGCCACTGGCGGTGCGTTTGCCATGGTGGCGCGAGCCGTAGTAGGAAGCGGTGCCCGTCTGGTCGTAGCCGCGCGGGTCGATGTCATGGCTGGCGCAGCCGGCCAGGAAAGAAAACAGGGCGAGGGTGCCGAGGGAACGTTTTAGCAAGTCAGGTGCTCTCCGGTGCGACCATTCGCGGGTAAATCCGCTCCTACAGGGAACGCTGGCTTGTGTAGGAGCGGCTTCAGCCGCGAACGAGGGCGAAGCCCTCGCAGCATTACAGGGGTAAAACCATCACCCTTCGAGCTTGGCTTTGAGCAATTGGTTCACCTGCCCCGGGTTGGCCTTGCCTTTGGAGGCTTTCATGGCCTGGCCGACGAAGAAGCCGAACATCTTGCCGCGCTTGGCCTCATCGGCTGCGCGATACTGTTCGACCTGCTCGGCATTGGCTGCCAGCATTTCGTCGAGCATCTTGTCGATCGCACCCGTGTCGGTAACCTGTTTCAGGCCTTTGCTCTCGATGATGCTGTCGGCATCGCCTTCACCGGCGGCCATGGCCTCGAACACGGTTTTGGCAATCTTGCCGCTGATGGTGTTGTCACGAATGCGCAGCAGCATGCCGCCCAGTTGCGCGGCGCTGACCGGCGCCTGATCGATTTCGACACCCAGCTTGTTCAGCAGGCTACCCAGTTCGACCATGACCCAGTTGGCTGCCAGCTTGGCATCACCACCGATCTTCACCACTTCTTCGAAGTAGTCTGCCTGTTCGCGGCTGGAGGCCAATACGTTGGCGTCGTAGGCCGACAGGCCGTACTGAGTCTGGAAGCGCTCGACCTTCTGTGGCGGCAGCTCCGGCAGGCCGGCGCGGATGGTTTCGAGGAAGCTGTCCTCGATGACCACCGGCAGCAGGTCGGGGTCGGGGAAGTAACGGTAGTCGTTGGCTTCCTCTTTGCTGCGCATGGAGCGGGTTTCGTCCTTGTTCGGGTCGTACAGGCGGGTTTCCTGCACCACTTTGCCACCGTCTTCGATCAGGTCGATCTGGCGCTGGATTTCGCTGTTGATCGCGCGCTCGATGAAGCGGAACGAGTTGACGTTCTTGATTTCACAGCGAGTGCCGAACTCGGTCTGGCCTTTCGGGCGGATCGATACGTTGCAGTCGCAGCGCAGCGAACCTTCGGCCATGTTGCCGTCGCAGATGCCCAGGTAGCGCACCAGCGCGTGGATCGCCTTGACGTAAGCCACGGCTTCCTTGGCGCTGCGCATGTCAGGCTCGGAGACGATTTCCAGCAGCGGGGTGCCGGCACGGTTCAGGTCGATGCCGGTGGAACCGCTGAAGTCTTCGTGCAGGCTCTTGCCGGCGTCTTCTTCCAGGTGCGCGCGGGTTACACCGATGCGCTTGATGGTGCCGTCTTCCAGCGCGATGTCCAGGTGGCCCTTGCCGACGATCGGCAGGTCCATCTGGCTGATCTGGTAGCCCTTGGGCAGGTCGGGGTAGAAGTAGTTCTTGCGTGCGAACACGTTGCGCTTGCCGATCTCGGCATCGATGGCCAGGCCGAACATGCACGCCATGCGCACGGCTTGCTCGTTCAGCACCGGCAGTACGCCGGGCATGCCCAGGTCAACCAGGCTGGCCTGAGTATTCGGCTCGGAGCCGAAAGTGGTAGCGCTGCCGGAGAAGATCTTCGACTGGGTGGCGAGCTGAGTGTGGATTTCCAGCCCGATCACAACTTCCCATTGCATGTGTGAATTCCTCAGAAGCCGTTGGGGGCGCGGGTATGCCAGTCGGTCACCTGTTGGTAGCGGTGCGCGACGTTGAGCAGGCGGCCTTCCTGGAAGTACGGCGCCAGCAGTTGCACGCCGACCGGCAGGCCGTCGACGAAGCCCGCAGGCATCGACAGGCCTGGCAGGCCCGCCAGGTTGGCGGTGATGGTGTAGACGTCTTCGAGATAGGCGGCAACCGGGTCGCTGCTCTTGGCGCCAAGCTTCCAGGCCGGGTTTGGCGTGGTCGGGCCGAGAATCAGGTCGACATCGTTGAAGGCGGCCATGAAGTCGTTCTTGATCAGGCGGCGGATTTGCTGCGCCTTCACGTAATAGGCGTCGTAGTAGCCGGCCGACAGGGCGTAGGTACCGACCATGATGCGGCGCTGTACTTCAACGCCGAACCCTTCGCCGCGTGAGCGCTTGTACAGGTCGGTGAGGTCTTTGGGCTCTTCACAGCGGTAGCCGAAGCGTACGCCGTCGAAACGCGACAGGTTGGAAGAGGCTTCAGCCGGAGCGATCACGTAGTAGGCCGGAATGGCATGCTGCATGTTCGGCAGGCTGATTTCCTTGACCACTGCACCGAGCTTTTCCAGCTCTTTGACGCTGGCCTGGACCAGGTCGGCGATGCGTGGGTCGAGGCCGGCACCGAAGTACTCTTTCGGCAGGCCGATGCGCAGGCCTTGCAGCGAAGCGTTCAGGCTGGCGCTGTAGTCCGGCACCGGTTCTTCGATGCTGGTGGAGTCCTTGGCGTCGAAACCGGCCATACCTTGCAGCAGCAGCGCGCAGTCCTCGGCGGTGCGGGCCAGCGGGCCGCCCTGGTCGAGGCTGGAGGCGTAGGCGATCATGCCCCAGCGCGACACACGACCGTACGTCGGCTTGAGGCCGGTGAGGTTGGTCAGTGCCGCTGGTTGGCGGATCGAGCCGCCGGTGTCGGTGCCCGTGGTGGCGGGCAGCAGGCGCGCGGCCACGGCAGCGGCCGAACCACCGGACGATCCGCCCGGAACGTGCTCGAGGTTCCACGGGTTCTTCACCGCGCCGTAATGGCTGGATTCGTTGGCCGAACCCATGGCGAACTCGTCCATGTTGGTCTTGCCCAGGGTGACCATGCCGGCTTCGGCCAGCTTGGCGACCACGGTGGCGTCATAGGGCGCCTTGAAGTTGTCGAGCATCTTCGAGCCGCAGCTGGTGCGTACGCCGTTGGTGCAGAACAGGTCTTTGTGGGCGATCGGTGCACCCAGCAGCGCGCCGGTTTCGCCAGCGGCGCGACGGGCATCGGCGGCACGCGCCTGAGCCAGGGCCAGGTCGTCGGTGATGCTGATGAAGCTGTTGATCTGCGGGTCGAGCTGCTTGATGCGCGCCAGCAGCGTGCCGGTCAGCTCTTCGGAAGAAAACGATTTGTCGGCGAGTCCGCGGGCGATCTCGGCCAGGGTCAATTGATGCATGGCAGGCTCTATCCCTTACTCGATGACTTTGGGAACCAGGTACAGACCGCTTTCGGTCGACGGCGCGATGGCCTGGTAGGCATCGCGCTGGTTGCTTTCGGTGACTTGGTCAGGACGCAGGCGCTGGCTGGCCTCCAGCGGGTGGGCCAGGGGCTCGATGCCAGTGGTATCGACCGCTTGCATCTGGTCGACCAGGCCGAGAATGCTGTTCAGGGCGTCGGTAATGCGTGGCAGTTCGCCATCATTCAGGCCCAGGCGGGCCAGATGGGCGATCTTTTCCACGTCGCAGCGTTCAAGCGCCATGAGGATCTCCAAGGGAAACAAAGAACGGAATTTGGGTCCGCGGTGAGGAACATGTCAGCTTTCTGGCGGTCTAACGGCCGCGAAATTCTGCTGGCGTGCTCGGAAAAACAGCCAATTTAACATATTGGCTCCTTGCCCAAAATCCCTGCCATTGTTAGAGTTTGCCGCACTTTTTTACCCACGCTTTCCCCAGGGTCACTTTCCCATGTTCAAGAAACTGCGTGGCATGTTTTCCAGCGATCTTTCTATCGACCTGGGTACTGCCAACACCCTTATTTACGTGCGTGAGCGCGGTATCGTCCTGAATGAGCCCTCGGTTGTTGCCATCCGTACCCATGGCAACCAGAAAAGCGTCGTCGCCGTCGGTACCGAAGCCAAACGCATGCTGGGCCGTACGCCTGGCAACATTGCAGCCATTCGTCCGATGAAGGACGGCGTCATTGCCGACTTCAGCGTCTGCGAAAAAATGTTGCAATATTTTATCAACAAGGTTCACGAGAACAGCTTCCTGCAGCCGAGCCCGCGCGTGCTGATCTGCGTGCCGTGCAAGTCGACCCAGGTCGAGCGCCGCGCCATCCGCGAGTCGGCCCTCGGCGCGGGTGCCCGTGAAGTGTTCCTGATCGAAGAGCCGATGGCCGCTGCCATCGGTGCAGGCCTGCCGGTTGAAGAGGCCCGCGGTTCGATGGTCGTCGATATCGGTGGCGGTACCACTGAAATCGCCCTGATCTCGCTGAACGGCGTGGTCTATGCCGAGTCCGTCCGCGTTGGCGGTGACCGCTTCGACGAAGCCATCGTGACCTACGTGCGCCGCAACTACGGCAGCTTGATCGGCGAATCCACCGCCGAACGTATCAAGCAGGAAATCGGCACTGCCTACCCAGGTGGCGAAGTACGTGAAGTCGACGTGCGTGGTCGTAACCTGGCCGAAGGTGTACCGCGTGCCTTCACCCTGAATTCCAACGAAGTGCTCGAAGCGCTGCAGGAATCGCTGGCGACCATCGTCCAGGCGGTCAAGAGCGCCCTCGAGCAATCGCCGCCGGAACTCGCCTCGGACATCGCCGAGCGCGGCCTGGTGCTGACCGGTGGTGGTGCGCTGCTGCGTGACCTCGACAAACTGCTGGCCCAGGAAACCGGCCTGCCGGTGATCGTCGCCGAGGACCCGCTGACCTGCGTCGCCCGTGGCGGCGGTCGCGCCCTGGAGATGATGGACAAGCACGCGATGGACCTGCTCTCCAGCGAGTGATCCCGCTCGCTGTTCACGAGCGCCCGGTTTACAGGTAGTACGTACAGTGCTACCTGTATGCGCTGGGCTGGCGCCCGTTTGGGGCGCCGTATCCGTCAACCCGCAACCAGGCTGGTGCGTTGTTCCATGTCCAATGACCTCCTGAGTCGTCCACGAGGAACGGCCCATTAAACCGCTTTTCTCCAAGGGCCCTTCGCTGGGCGTTCGCCTGCTCGTTCTGGTGGTGATGTCGGTCGCGTTGATGGTTGTCGACGCGCGCTTCGACGTGCTCAAACCCGTGCGCAGCCAGATGGGCCTGGTGCTGATGGAGTCGTACTGGATCACCGATTTGCCACAGCGTGCCTGGCAAGGTGTGGCCGGCCAGTTCGGTAGCCGCACCGAGCTGATTGCCGAAAACGAGAAGCTCAAGACCGAAGCCCTGCTGCTGCAGGGGCGCCTGCAGAAGCTGGCGGCCCTGACCGAGCAGAACGTGCGGCTGCGCGAGTTGCTCAACTCTTCGGCGCTGGTCAACGAGAAGGTTGAAGTGGCGGAACTGATCGGCGTCGACCCCAACCCGTTTACCCACCGCATTCTGATCAACAAGGGTGAGCGTGATGGTGTGTTCCTGGGCCAGCCGGTGCTCGATGCCCGCGGCCTGATGGGCCAGGTCGTAGAGTTGATGCCCTATACCGCGCGGGTGCTGTTGCTGACCGATACCACCCACAGCATTCCGGTGCAGGTCAACCGCAACGGTTTGCGTGCCATCGCCAGCGGCACTGGCAACCCGGAGCGCCTGGAGTTGCGCCATGTGGCCGACACTGCCGACATCAAGGAAGGCGACCTGCTGGTCAGTTCCGGCATGGGGCAGCGCTTTCCTGCCGGCTACCCGGTGGCCACGGTCAACGAAGTGATCCACGATTCCGGCCAACCCTTTGCCATCGTCCGTGCCATCCCCACCGCCGCGCTCAACCGCAGCCGCTATATGTTGCTGGTGTTCAGTGACCGGCGTAGCCCGGAGCAGCGCGCCACCGATGCCGCCATTGCCCAGGAAGAGGCTGACCGCAAGGGCGCTGCACCTGCTGGCCAGCCGGCCGCTACCCGTGATCAGGTCGCACCCGCCGCTGGCACGCCTGCCGCGTCGGTCGCACCGGCAGCACCGGCAGCACCGGCCACTCCGGTCGCGCAGCCAGCAGCCCCGTCTGCTGCACCTGCCACGCCGGCCGCACCCGCTCAACCCCGGAGGCAATGATGGCTGCATCACGCCGCAATAACGGCTGGGTCATCTGGCTTACGTTCGCCATCGGCCTGCTGCTCAGCGTTTCCCCCATGCCGCAGTTCATGGAAGTGTTCCGGCCCATGTGGCTGGCCTTGCTGGTGTCGTTCTGGACCCTTGCCGTGCCGAACAAGGTCGGCATGACCACGGCATTCGTGCTGGGCCTTGCCGAGGACGTGCTGTATGGCACGTTGCTGGGGCAGAATGCGCTGGTCCTTACCCTCATCACCTTCTTGGTGCTGTCCCTGCAGCAGCGTCTGCGCATGTTCCCCATGTGGCAGCAAAGCCTGGTCATTCTGGTGATCTTCGGTATCGCCCAGTTGATCCAGCTGTGGCTCAGTGCACTGACCGGCAACCGCCTGCCCACCCTGGCGCTTGTCTGGTCGGCGGTGATCAGCGCCTTGCTCTGGCCGTGGATCAGCTTTGCCTTGCGCGACCTGCGTCGACGCTTGCACATCAACTGACGGCAACGCGCCACTGACAGGGAGATGTCTGCATGACCCCGCTATACCTGGCTTCAGGCTCGCCCCGTCGTCGTGAACTGCTGACGCAGATCGGCGTGCCGTTCATTGTCATCAGTGCCCCGGTCGATGAATCTCCGCTACCCAGCGAAAGCGCCCCTGCCTACGTCGAACGCCTGGCCCGGGCAAAGGCCGCCGCCGGCCTGGCCAGTGTCGACGGCCCGGCTGTAGTGCTCGGCGCAGACACTGCCGTGGTGCTCGATGGTCGTATTCTCGGCAAACCGGAAAACCGTGAAGATGCCTTGGCCATGCTGGCTGACCTGTCAGGCCGTGAGCATCAGGTGCTGACCGCTGTCGCCCTGGGCGATGGCCAGCGTGTGCACAGTTTTTGCGTGACCAGCACGGTGCGCTTTCGCGCCATCAGCACTGATGAAGCGCAACGCTATTGGGCCAGCGGCGAGCCATCTGACAAGGCTGGCGGCTATGCCATCCAGGGGCTGGGTGCGGTCTTCGTCAGCGGCCTTTCCGGCAGCTATTCGGCGGTGGTCGGCTTGCCACTCTGTGAAACGGCCGATTTGCTTGGCCAGTTCGGCATCGCCTGCTGGCAGTCGCTCGCGCATACGCCAGAGGTAACAAACCCGCAGTAGCCAGCAGTGCATACGCCATCCATCATTAGAAGAACCTTTGACGAGAGCCTGCCATGAGTGAAGAGATCCTGATCAACATCACCCCGATGGAGTCACGTGTGGCGGTGGTGGAAAACGGGGTGCTGCAGGAGGTGCACGTCGAGCGCACCCAGCGCCGTGGCATCGTCGGCAATATCTACAAGGGCAAGGTGGTGCGTGTGCTGCCAGGCATGCAGGCGGCCTTCGTCGACATCGGCCTCGAACGCGCAGCGTTTATCCATGCCTCGGAAATCTCCCAGCGCGAAGGCTCGGCGGTAGAGAACATCACCGCACTGGTACATGAAGGCCAGGCCCTGGTGGTGCAGGTGACCAAGGACCCGATCGGCACCAAGGGTGCACGCCTGACCACCCAGCTATCGATTCCGTCGCGTTACCTGGTGTACATGCCACGCAGCAGCCATGTCGGTATTTCGCTGAAAATCGAGGACGAAGCCGAGCGTGAGCGCCTCAAGCAAGTGGTCAGCGACTGCATGGATGGCGAAAACATCAAGGATGCCGGTGGTTTCATCTTGCGCACCGCCGCCGAAGGCGCGCGTGCCGAGGAGATCTTGCAGGACATCCGTTACCTGCGCCGCCTGTGGGAGCAGATTGGCACCCAGATCAAGACCTGCGGCGCGCCCACGGTCATTTACGAAGACCTTGGCCTGGCCCTGCGTACCCTGCGCGACCTGGTCAACCCGAAGATCGAGAAGATCCGCATCGACTCGCGGGAAACCTTCCAGAAGACCACGCAGTTCGTCGGCGAGTTGATGCCGGAAATTGCCGACCGCCTCGAACACTACCCGGGCGAGCGCCCAATCTTTGACCTGTACGGCGTCGAAGACGAGATCCAGCGGGCTCTGGAGCGCAAGGTGCCGTTGAAGTCCGGCGGTTACCTGGTGGTCGACCCGGCCGAAGCGATGACCACCATCGACGTCAACACCGGAGCTTTCGTCGGCCATCGCAACCTCGAAGAAACCATCTTCAAGACCAACCTCGAGGCTGCTACCGCCATCGCCCGACAACTGCGCCTGCGCAACATTGGCGGCATCATCATCATCGACTTCATCGACATGGAAGACGAAGATCACCAGCGCCAGGTACTGCGTACCCTGGAAAAACAGCTGGAGCGCGATCACGCCAAGACCAACATCATCGGCATCACCGAGCTGGGCCTGGTGCAGATGACCCGCAAGCGCACGCGGGAAAGCCTGGAACAGGTGCTTTGCGAGCCGTGCCTGGCCTGTCAGGGCCGCGGCAAGCTGAAAACACCCGAGACCATCTGTTACGAAATATTCCGCGAGATCCTGCGTGAGGCCCGTGCCTATCAGGCTGAAGGCTACCGTGTGCTGGCCAACCAGAAGGTGGTCGACCGCCTGCTGGATGAAGAGTCAGGCAACGTGGCGGAACTGGAAGCCTTCATCGGTCGAACCATTCGCTTCCAGGTCGAGTCGATGTATTCGCAGGAACAATACGACGTGGTGCTGCTCTGAGGTCTTCTGAAACACGCCACTGCATCGTCGTGCTGGCAAAACCGGCACGACGGGCCATCATGGATAAACGACTTGGAGGGCCATGGCCATGGGACGTCTGAACCGCGTTCTTGTTGCTCTGACCCGCTGGGGGTTGGGCATATGTGCCCTGCTGGCAGTATTGGTGGCGCTGTATGTCAGCCTTGGTCGTGAACTGGTGCCGCTGGTAGCCGAGTACCGTGCCGACGTAGAAAGCAAGGCCGAGCAGGCGCTGGGCCTGCCCGTGCATGTCGGTGCCCTGGAAGGGCACTGGAGCGGACTGGCCCCTGTGCTGCGGGTACGTGACCTGCAACTGGGCGAAGGCACCAGGGCGCTCCGGCTGGACGACGTCATGGTGGTGCCCGACATCTGGGCCAGCCTCACCGCCCGCGAAGTGCGCCTGGCGCGCATCCAGCTGGGCGGGCTGCAACTGATCCTTCGCGAAAACGAGCAGGGCGCCTGGAGCCTGGAAGGCCTGCCGAAGAAGGACGACGCGCCGCTGGACCCTGCCGACTTGCTGCAGCGCCTGCGCCAGCTGGGGCGCATCGATGTGTTCGACAGTCTGGTCACCCTGCACCCCTGGCAGCGCGACCCGCTGACCCTGATATATGTGAGTGCCGGCCTGCAGGCCGGTGCTAAACGCCAGGCCCTGGATTTGCGTGCGACCCTGCCTGACGGCCAGCCCCTGGCGTTGAGCCTGAACAGCCGTATGTCGGCCGAAGCCTGGCGTGATGGCGAGGTAGAAGCCTATGTGAGCCTGCCGCAAAGTGACTGGGCACATTGGTTGCCGCCCAGGGTGTTGGGGCAGTGGCATGCTGACACCCTGCGGGCGGGCGGTGAGTTCTGGATCGGGTGGGGCAAGGGGCAGTTGCAACGGGCCGTGGTACGGCTCAATGCACCCAGGCTGGAGGGGGCCTATGCCGGGCGCAAGGCTGCCAACCTGAATAACCTGGCTTTGGGCGCCTGGTTCCAGCGCCGGGAGCAAGGCTTCGATGTGGTCGTCGACTCGTTGGCCATGGACCTCGGCAAGGCCCGCTGGGAGTCTCACCTGCAGTTGCAGCAGCGCCCTGGCCAGAGCGCAGCCGATGAAAGCTGGCAGTTACAGGCCGACCGCCTCGACCTCACCCCGCTGACTCCGCTGATCGATGCCCTGGCCCCCCTGCCGGACAAGGTCAAGGATGTGGTCGATGGCTTGAAGGTGACCGGTGCGCTGCGCAATGTGCGCCTCGAGGCCAGGCCCAAGGCCGAGGGTGACCAGCGCCTGCAGTTCGCAGCCAACCTGGAGAAGGTAGGCTTCGATGCTTATCACAACGCCCCGGCGGCCGGTAACGTCAGTGGCAGCATCAGTGGTGACCTGGGCCACGGCGAGCTGCGCCTGGATACCGATGCGTTCATGCTGCATCTGTACCCGATCTTCGCCAAGCCCTGGCATTACCAGAAGGCGAATGCGCGCTTGACCTGGACCTTGGACAAAGACGGTTTCACCCTGATTGCGCCCTACCTCAAGGTGCTGGGCGAGGAGGGCAAGATCGCCGGTGACTTCCTGATTCGCCTGTTGTTCGAGGAAGGCCGCGAGGACTACATGGACCTGCGCGTCGGCCTGACCGAAGGCGATGGCCGCTTTACTGCCAAGTATCTGCCCGAGGTGCTCAGCCCGGCCCTCGACGAGTGGCTGCGCAGCGCTATCGTCAAAGGCGCTGTGGATGAAGGCTACTTCCAGTATCAGGGCTCGCTGAACCATGGCGCATCCCCGCAAGCGCGCAGCATCAGCCTGTTCTTCAAGGTGCATGACGCCGCGCTGGACTTCCAGCCCGGTTGGCCACAGGTGCAGCACGTCGATGGTGATGTGTTCATCGAGGACAGTGGCGTGCGCATCAAGGCCCAGCGAGGCGTGCTGCTCGACACCAAGGTCAGCGATGTGAATGTCGATATCCCGCATGTCGACGGCGACCAGCACAGCCATCTCTACCTGGATGGCGACTTCGACGGTAGCCTGGGTGATGGCCTGAAGATTCTCAAGGAGGCGCCCATCGGCACTGGTGAAATTTTCGCCGGCTGGGAAGGTGAGGGGCCGCTGAAGGGCAAGGTCAAGCTCGATATCCCGCTGGCCCATGGGCAGCGCCCAAAAGTGCAGGTGGACTTCGCCACCAGCGATGCGCGCCTGAAAGTTGCTCCGCCAAGCCTGGAGTTGAGCCGCCTGAAGGGAGACTTCAGCTTCGATTTCGACAAGGGCCTGAGTGGCAAAGGCATCAGCCTACAGGCCTTCGGCAAGCCGGTAACGGCGCAAATAACCGCTGAAGGTCAGGCTGGGCAGATGCAGACCCGCATCAATGCCAATGGCCAGGTATCGCTCAAGGCGCTGACTGACTGGTTGCAGTTCAAGCAGGCCTTGCCGGCCTCCGGTGACCTGCCCTATCAGTTGCAGCTCAGTCTGGGGAGCCGGGACAACCGCCTGAGTGTCACTTCCAGCCTCAAGGGGCTGGCCATCGACCTGCCGGCTCCGTTCGGCAAAGCGGCAGCAGATACCCGCGACAGCCGTTTCAGCATGAGCCTTCAGGGCCCGGAGCGGCAATTCGATGCTGCCTACGCCGACCTTGCCCGCTTTGCCTATGCTGCACCGGCTGAAAACTTGACCCAGGGCCGCGGCGAGCTAGTGCTGGGCACAGGCGACGCCCGGGTACCTGCCAGCCAGGGGCTGAGGGTGCGCGGGCGCCTGGAGACCCTGGACCTGGCCCCCTGGCAAGAGCAGGCGGGCCGGCTGGCTGGGGACGACCCCGGTGGCAGCGCGCGGCAGAACCTGCAAAGCGTCGACCTGAGCATCGGCCAATTGAAAGCCTTCGGCATGGACCTGAACCAGGCCGTGGTACGCCTGGCCCGGGGCGGCCCGGCCTGGGATTTGCGCCTCGACAGCAAGGAAGTCATCGGTAACGCACGCGTTCCGGATGCCAAGGGCGCGCCGATGGTCGTGCGCATGCAGACCTTGCGGCTGCCTGCCGCCAGCGCCGCTGAACAGCAGGCTGAAGACGGTCCCGACCCGCTGGCCTCGTTCGATCCGCGCAAAGTACCGGCACTGGACCTGAGCATCGACAAGCTCTATCGCGGTGACGATCTTTACGGTAGTGCCGCGATCAAGCTGCGGCCGACCCCACGTGGCGTTACTGCCAGTGATATCGACCTCGACCTCAAGGGGTTGCGCATCGATGGCGGTGGTGGCTGGGAGGGTGAAACGGGCAAAACCAGCAGCTGGTACAAAGGGCGCCTTGACGGCAAGAACCTGGCGGATGTGCTCAGCGCCTGGGGCTTTGCCCCGACGGTGACCAGCCGCGACTTCCGCCTGGACGTGGATGGCCGCTGGCCGGGTTCGCCGGCCGCAGTGGGCCTGAAGCGCTTCTCGGGCAGCATGGATGCGGCGCTGCGCACCGGCCAGTTCGTCGAGGTCGAAGGCAGCGCACAGGCACTGCGGGTGTTCGGCCTGCTCAACTTCAACTCGATTGGCCGGCGCCTGCGTCTGGACTTTTCCGACCTGTTTGACAAGGGCCTGGCCTATGACCGGGTCAAGGGCTTGCTGGTGGCCAGCAGTGGCGTGTACGTGACCCGCGAACCGATTACCGTGACCGGCCCGTCGAGCAACTTCGAGCTCGACGGCACGCTGGACATGGTCAGGGACCGGGTCGATGCTGACTTGCAGGTGAGCCTGCCGGTGACCAACAACCTGCCGCTGGCGGCGTTGATCGTCGGCGCGCCGGCGGTGGGCGGTGCGCTGTTCCTGGTCGATCGGCTGATCGGTGACCGCGTGTCACGCTTTGCCAGCGTGCACTACCGTGTCGAAGGGCCGTGGAAAGAGCCTAGAATCACATTTGTGAAACCTTTCGAGAAATCCCGCTAGGAGTACCCATGAAGGCAGCGGTAATCCAGATGGTCAGCCAGGACGACGTGCAGACCAACCTGCAGCGTGCCGGCGCCCTGTTGGAGCAGGCCGCGCTGGGCGGCGCACGGCTGGCGGTGCTGCCGGAAAACTTTGCCGCCATGGGGCGCAAGGACGCGGCTGCCATCGGTCGTGCCGAAGCCTTGGGGGAAGGGCCCATTCTGCCGTGGTTGAAACGCACCGCCCGCGACCTCAAGTTATGGATTGTTGCCGGTACTTTGCCCTTGCCACCGTTCGGCCAGCCCAATGCCAAGGCCCATGCGTGCTCGCTGCTGGTCGATGAACACGGCGAGGTGGCGGCAAGGTATGACAAGCTGCACTTGTTTGATGTGGACGTGGCCGACAACCGGGGCCGTTACCGCGAGTCGGATGACTACGCACAGGGTGCTCAGGTGGTGGTGGCTGATACGCCGGTCGGTCGGCTGGGGCTGAGCGTGTGTTACGACCTGCGCTTTCCCGAACTTTACAGCGCGCTGCGCGCGGCCGGCGCGGAGCTGATCACCGCACCGGCAGCTTTTACTGCAGTGACCGGCGCAGCACATTGGGAGGTGCTGGTGCGTGCCAGGGCCATCGAAACCCAGTGTTACCTGCTGGCAGCGGCACAGGGCGGTGCCCACCCTGGCCCACGGGAAACCCATGGCCATGCGGCGATCGTCGACCCTTGGGGGCGCATTCTCGCAGAACAGGCGCAAGGTGAAGCGGTACTGCTTGCCGAGCGCGACATTGAAGAACAAGCGTCCATTCGGACGCGCATGCCGGTGGTATCGCACCGGCGCTTTTTTTCGCAGGGCGCGTTGCGGCCTGCGCATACCTCGGAGTGACTATGAGCCAGATGTTATCCACCGTCAGTGAGCAGCTCCTGGCCCCAGGCGGCTTGACCCTGGACAGCCTGCAGAGCGTGCTGGGTGAGTTGGCTGGCCCCGGCATCGATGCCGCCGACCTGTATTTCCAGGGCCAGATCTCGGAAACCTGGGCGCTGGAAGACGGCATCGTCAAAGAGGGCAGCTTCAACCTCGACCAGGGCGTGGGCGTGCGTGCCCAGTCCGGCGAAAAAACCGGCTTCGCCTACAGCAACGCGATCAACCTCGAAGCGCTGACCTCGGCAGCCCGTGCCGCCCGTTCGATTTCCCGTGCCGGGCAAAACGGCACGGTGCAAGCCTTCCGCAGCCAGGAAGTGGCCGCCCTGTATACCGCGGACAACCCGCTGGACGTGCTCAGCCGTGCCGAAAAGGTCGAGCTGCTTAAGCGTGTCGATGCCGCCACCCGTGCCCTGGACCCGCGCATTCAGCAAGTCAGCGTGAGCATGGCCGGGGTCTGGGAACGCATTCTGATTGCCGCGGCCGATGGCAGCCTGGCCGCCGACGTACGCCCGCTGGTGCGCTTCAATGTCAGCGTCATCGTCGAGCAGAATGGCCGTCGCGAGCGTGGCGGGCAGGGCGGTGGCGGGCGTACCGATTACCGCTACTTCACCGAAGAGCGGGTGATGGGCTATGCCCGCGAGGCCTTGCGCCAGGCCCTGGTGAATCTGGAAGCGATCCCGGCACCGGCCGGTACCTTGCCGGTGGTGCTGGGCTCGGGCTGGTCGGGCGTGCTGTTGCACGAAGCGGTCGGTCATGGCCTGGAAGGCGACTTCAACCGCAAGGGCAGTTCGGCGTTCAGTGGCCGCATTGGCGAGAAAGTGGCGTCGAGCCTGTGCACCATCGTCGACGATGGCACCCTCGAAGGCCGCCGCGGCTCGTTGAGCGTGGACGACGAAGGTACCCCGACCGAGTGCACCACGCTGATCGAGAATGGCGTGCTCAAGGGTTACATGCAGGACAAGCTGAACGCGCGCCTGATGGGCATGGCCGTGACCGGCAACGGGCGCCGTGAATCCTACGCGCACCTGCCGATGCCTCGCATGACCAACACCTACATGCGAGCCGGCGAAAGCGACCCACAGGAGATCATCGCGTCGGTGAAGAAGGGTATCTACTGCGCCAACCTCGGTGGTGGGCAGGTGGATATCACCAGCGGCAAGTTCGTGTTCTCCACCAGTGAGGCCTACCTGATCGAAGACGGCAAGATTACCGCGCCAGTGAAGGGCGCAACCCTGATCGGCAATGGTCCCGAGGCGATGAGCCGGGTTTCGATGGTCGGTAACGACCTGGCACTGGACAGCGGGGTAGGAACGTGCGGAAAGGACGGGCAGTCGGTGCCGGTCGGGGTGGGGCAACCTACCTTGAAACTGGATGCGATTACCGTGGGCGGTACCGGGGCTTGATGGCTTCGGGGGCCCTTGCAGGAGCGGGCACGTCCGCTCCCACAGGGCCCCAGTCCGTCAGCGCAACCCGCGCTGCAACTCGTCGAGGTCGCGGATGTACTTGAACACCTTGCGCGCGGCGGCAGGCGGCTTGTTCCGCGCCTTCTCGTGCTGGGCATGGCGCACCAGCGAGCGCAGCTGCTGGCGGTCGGTGTCGGGATACTCGTTGACGAAGCGCTCGAGGTCTTCGTCGTTACCGTCGATCAACCGGTCACGCCAGCGCTCCAGGCTGTGGAAACGTTCGTTGTACTGGCGAGTCGAGCTGTCCATCTGTTCGAGCAAGGCATGGATGGCATCGAGGTCTTGCACGCGCATGAGCTTGCCGACGAACGACATGTGGCGTTTACGGGCGCCATGAGCGGTGTGCTTGCTGGCCTCGGCCAGTGCCTTGCGCAGCTCGTCGGTCAAAGGCAGGCGCGCCAAGGTATCGGCCTTGAGCGTGGTAAGCCGCTCGCCGAGTTCGACCAGCGCATGCAGTTCGCGCTTGATCTGGGTTTTGCTTTTTTCGCCGTCGAAGGCGTCGTCGTTTGAATCAACCATGGTGGCAGTCCGCTAGAAATCGCCGCCATGATAACCAGTCGGGGGCCGCTTGTCCGGCCCGGTCGTAGAATGACCCCAAGCCGAACGCAGAATTTGAGTGGAGAGAACCATGAGTGCAGTCCAGAGCGTAGGTCCGAAAGACCTGCCAGCATTGCAGGAACAGGTCGAGGCGATCATCGCCGAGGCGCGTCGTCAGGGGGCCAGTGCCTGCGAAGTGGCGGTGTCGCTGGAGCAAGGGCTGTCCACCACCGTACGCCAGCGTGAGGTCGAAACGGTCGAGTTCAACCGCGACCAGGGCTTTGGTATCACCCTTTATGTTGGCCAGCGCAAAGGTTCGGCCAGCACCTCGGCCAGTGGACCGGAGGCGATTCGCGAGACCGTCGCCGCAGCGTTGGCAATTGCCAGGCATACCTCCGAGGATGAATGCTCGGGCTTGGCCGACGCAGCGCTGATGGCGCGTGAAATCCCGGATCTGGACCTGTACCACGACTGGGATATCGAGCCCGAGAAGGCCATCGAAATGGCCCTGGCCTGCGAGGCGGCGGCGTTCGACGCCGACCCGCGCATCCTCAACGCCGATGGCACCACCCTCAATACCCACCAGGGCTGCCGCGTGTATGGCAACAGCCATGGGTTCATCGGTGGTTACGCCTCGACCCGGCACAGCCTGAGCTGCGTGATGATTGCCGAAGGCGACGGGCAGATGCAGCGTGACTACTGGTACGACGTGAACCGCCAGGGCAACCTGCTGGCCGACCCGAGCAGCATCGGCCTGCGCGCTGCCCAGCGTGCCGCCAGCCGCCTTGGCGCCCGGCCGGTGCCGACTTGCGAGGTACCGGTGCTGTTCTCGGCCGAATTGGCCGGAGGCCTGTTCGGCAGCTTCCTGTCGGCCATTTCCGGCGGCAACCTGTACCGCAAGTCGTCGTTCCTGGAGGGTACCATTGGCCAGCGCCTGTTCCCTTCCTGGCTGACCCTCGACGAACGCCCGCATATTCCGCGCGCGTTGGGCAGCGCCGCCTTCGACGGTGATGGCCTGGCCACCTATGCCAAACCGTTTGTCGACAAAGGCGAGCTGGTGTCGTACTTGCTGGGTACCTATTCGGGGCGCAAGCTGGGTTTGCCGAGTACGGCCAATTCCGGTGGCGTGCACAACCTGTTCGTCAGCCACGGTGTCGAAGATCAGGCCGCGCTGATTCGCCGTATGGGGCGCGGGCTGCTGGTGACCGAACTGATGGGGCATGGCTTGAACATGGTGACGGGGGACTATTCCCGTGGTGCGGCGGGGTTCTGGGTCGAGAATGGCGAGATTCAGCATGCCGTACAGGAAGTCACCATCGCCGGAAACATGAAGGACATGTTCCAGCAGATTGTCGCGATCGGTAGCGATCTTGAAACCCGTAGCAACATTCATACGGGCTCGGTGCTGATCGAGCGGATGACCGTTGCTGGTAGCTGATCTTTAGCCTGCGCCGGCCCTAGCGCGGATCCATCACCTACACGATATTAGACGCACATCGGGGCGAGGACATAGGCCGTTGTAGGAGCGGGTTCACCCGCGAAGAGGCCGGCACAGCCCTACACCTTTCCCTGCAAATCCGAAGACCCGGCCCTCGCGCCGGGTTTTTATTTCATCACCTTCTCCTTGAAGTGATTCTGTTTATCATTTAATAATGAATATCATTATCCAGTAACCCGGCGATGATGTTCATGAAATCCGTCCTCCGCGAACTGCCCTACCTGGAAAACTGGCGCTGGCTCAGCCGGCGCATTCGCTGTGCGCTCGACCCCGACGAGCCGCGCCTGATCGAGCATTACCTGGCCGAAGGCCGCTATCTGGTGTGCTGCACCGAAACCTCGCCATGGACGGTGGCGCTGACAGCGTTTCGTCTGCTGCTGGATACCGCCTGCGATCGCATGCTCCCCTGGCATTGGCGTTGCCTGTGCCTGGATCAGGCGTGGCGCCCTCTGCTGGACCTGCGCAACCTCGACCGCCAGGAACAGAACCAACGCTGGCAACCCTATGCCCTGCAGTTGGCCAATTGCCGTCTGCTGCCTTCGATTTCTCCCGATGAACTGATGCAAGGATTTGATGATGAGTGATACCCGTATCGAGCGTGACAGCATGGGTGAGCTGCAGGTGCCGGCCCAGGCCCTCTACGGCGCCCAGACCCAGCGCGCGGTCGACAACTTCCCGATCAGCGGCCAGCGTATGCCGGCCCAGTTCATTCGTGCCTTGTTGCTGGCCAAGGCCGCTGCGGCCAAGGCCAACGTCGAACTGGAGCAACTGTCTGCCGGGCAGGGCCAGGCTATCGTCAAGGCTGTCGAGCAACTGCTGGCCGAGGACTTCATCCAGCACTTCCCGGTGGATGTGTTCCAGACAGGTTCTGGCACCAGTTCGAACATGAACGCCAATGAGGTGATCGCCACCTTGGCTACCCATGTACTGGGTGAGGCGGTCAATGCCAATGACCATGTCAACTGTGGCCAGAGCAGCAATGACATCATTCCAACCACCATCCACGTCAGCGCCGCGCTGGCCCTGCACGAGCAGTTGCTGCCAGCCCTGGCGCACCTGGTACAGGTGATCGAGGTCAAGTCGGCACAAGTACATCAATACGTGAAGACCGGTCGTACTCACCTGATGGACGCGATGCCCGTGCGCATGAGCCAGGTGCTGGATGGCTGGGCTGCGCAGATCAATGCTGCCAAGGCGCACATCGAAGGGATACTGCCGCACTTGCAGGCGCTGGCCCAGGGCGGAACCGCAGTGGGTACCGGCATCAATGCCCATCCGCAGTTCGCTGTCGGTTTCGCTCGCCAGCTCAGTGGCCTGACCAAGGTCGAGTTCACGCCCGGCCAGAACCTGTTCGCCCTGATCGGCTCGCAAGACACTGCCGTGGCTTTGTCGGGCCAGCTCAAGACCACCGCTGTGGCGTTGATGAAAATCGCCAACGATCTGCGCTGGATGAACTCCGGCCCGCTGGCCGGTCTGGGCGAAATCGAGCTGCAAGCTCTGCAGCCGGGCTCTTCGATCATGCCAGGCAAGGTCAACCCGGTGATCCCGGAGGCCACTGCCATGGTCGCCGCCCAAGTGATTGGCAACGACGCGACCATCGCCGTCGCAGGCCAAGCCGGTAACTTCGAGCTGAACGTGATGCTGCCGGTGATCGCCCGCAACCTGCTGGAAAGCATCGAGCTGATGGCCAATGTCAGCCGCTTGCTGGCCGACAAAGCCATCGCCAGCTTCAAGGTCAACGAAGACAAACTCAAGGAAGCCCTAGCCCGCAACCCGATTCTGGTCACGGCGTTGAATCCGATCATCGGCTACCTCAAGGCCGCCGAAATCGCCAAGACCGCCTACAAGCAGGGTCGTCCAATCATCGATGTGGCGCTGGAGCACACCGACCTGTCCCGCGACCAGCTTGAAGCGCTGCTGGACCCGGAAAAACTCACCGCCGGCGGTATCTGACACGGCGTCACCGCCCAGGAGACAACCATGCAGCACTGGAAACGCACCACGGAAACCGCCAACCGCCTATTCGAACAAGGCGAACTGGTGGACGCCCGGGAACACTACCTGCAAGCCTTGGCGTTGGCCCAGGTGCTGTTCGAGCGCTGGCATGACGTGGACGAAGCGGTGGCTGCATTCGTCATCGCCCACCACAACCTGGCTGACCTGCACCTGCGCCTTGACCAGCCGCATGAAAGCGCCGACTACCTGTGCGCTGCTCACCAGCGACTGCTGCAGGCCTGCCAGGAAGCGCGCCTGCCTCAGGGGCTGCGTGATGCAGCCTTGCGCCACAGTGCGCGCACTTACACCGAGCTGCTGAGTTTCATTGCCGAGTATGGCCAGTACCCGCGTACCGAGCGCTTGCTCAACCGCCACAGCGCCGGGGCCAGCGAGCTCGCTGCCCTGCCGGATGTGGCACCCAGAAACCATGCCTACGGAATTCACTGACATGCCCCATACCTTGCCTGCATTGCCATACGCCTACGATGCGCTGGAACCACACATTGATGCCCAGACAATGGAAATCCACCACACCAAGCATCACCAGACCTACGTGAACGGCCTCAACGCTGCCCTCGAAGGTACCGAGTGGGCCGAATGGCCGGTGGAAAAACTGGTCGCTGCCGTCAAGCAGCTGCCGGAAAACCTGCGTGGCGCCGTGACCAACCACGGCGGTGGTCACGCCAACCACAGCCTGTTCTGGACTGTCATGTCGCCTCAGGGCGGTGGCGAGCCTGTGGGCCAGCTGGCGCAAGCCGTCACTGCACAACTTGGCGGCTTCGAGGCTTTCAAGGAGGCTTTCACCAAAGCCGCGTTGACCCGCTTCGGCAGCGGTTGGGCCTGGCTCAGCGTGACGCCGCAAAAAACCTTGATGGTGGAGAGTAGCGGCAACCAGGACAGCCCGCTGATGTACGGCAATGCGCCGATCCTGGGCCTGGACGTGTGGGAGCACGCGTACTACCTCAAGTACCAGAACCGTCGTCCGGAATACATCGGTGCCTTCTACAACGTCATTGACTGGGTGGAAGTTGAACGTCGTTACCTTGAAGCCCTGAAGTGAGTCGGACCGGTATGCGCTCTGAGGTGATGTCTGTCAGCAGTGTGCGCCTGTTCCGCCTGGCGCTTGGGACTTTGCTTTTGCTGGCTGGCGCCGCGTTATTGGTGGCGCGCGGCCTCGCCTGGCTAGATCTCGACCCGCGCATACTGCGCGCCCTGGAGGGCGGTGCTTTATGCGCACTGGGTACGGCACTGGGCGCAGTACCGGTACTGGTCATTCGCAATATGCCGGTGGCGCTGGCGGATACGCTGTTGGGCTTCGGTGCTGGCGTGATGCTGGCGGCCACCGCGTTTTCCCTGATCATGCCGGGCCTGGCGGCGGCTCAGTCTATTGGTTTCAGCCCTTGGGGGGCAGGTGGCCTGGTCAGCTTTGGCCTGATGTTCGGGGCGTTGTGCCTGTTCCTGGTCGACCTCAAGGTATCCTGGGCTTCGCCGGAAGCGCTGGTGGGCACGGCAAACCAGCCGGTGATTGCAGCGCGCATCTGGCTTTTCGTGATTGCCATCATTGCCCACAACATCCCCGAAGGTATGGCCATTGGTGTGTCGGCCGGGGGTGGAATGGCCGACGCCGACAGCCTGGCCATGGGCATTGCCTTGCAGGATGTGCCTGAGGGGCTGGTGATCGCGCTGGTGCTGGCAGGGGCGGGCATGCCGCGCTTCAAGGCCTTCCTGATCGGCGCAGCCTCAGGCTTGGTCGAGCCGCTGGCGGCGTTGATCTGTGCCTGGCTGGTGAATGTTGCCGAACTGCTGCTGCCGCTGGGGCTGGCCTGTGCAGCGGGGGCGATGTTGCTGGTGGTCACCCAGGAAATCATCCCCGAATCGCGCAGCAACGGCCATCATCGTCTGGCCAGCCTTGGGCTGTGTACAGGCTTCTGTCTGATGATGGTGATGGATACCGCGATGTCCTGACCTGGTGCAAGCGCAGGTTTGCGAGGCCTATTCGCCTTCGTCAAAGAAATTGTTGATCAGCTCGACCAGTGCGTCCATGGCGTCGCTGTCCTGCTCGCCCTCGGTATGCAGGTGCACCTGGGTGCCTTTGCCTGCGGCCAGCATCATCACCGCCATGATGCTCTTGCCATCCACCAGCTTGTCCGGGGCGCGACCCACCCGTACCTGGCAGGGGAAGCGGCCGGCCACACCAACGAACTTGGCTGCCGCCCGGGCATGCAGACCCAGCTTGTTGATGATGGTGATTTCGCGGGCGGGCATCTGGGGCGGATCCTTGGGCTAGAGGTCGCGATGGCGGACCTGGACGTTTTTCAGGGTTTGCTGCAGCTGTCGACCAAGGCGCTCGGTGATGTACACCGAACGGTGATGTCCGCCAGTGCAGCCGATGGCAATGGTTACGTAGGCGCGGTTGCTGGCAGCGAAGCGGGGCAACCATTTGAGCAGGTAGCTGGAGATGTCGTTGTACATGTCTTCGACATCCGGTTGTGCGGCCAGGTAGTCGATCACGGGTTGATCGAGGCCCGAGTGCTCACGCAGTTCCGGTTTCCAGTAGGGATTGGGCAGGCAGCGCACGTCAAAAACCAGGTCGGCGTCGACCGGCATGCCCCGCTTGAAGCCGAACGACTCGACCAGAAACGCTGTGCCAGGCTCGGGCTGGTTGAGCAGGCGCAGTTTGATCGAGTCACGCAACTGGTACAGGTTCAGGTTGGTGGTGTCGATCTTCAGGTCGGCCAGGTCGGCAATGGGGCCCAACAAATCGCTTTCCACGCGGATCGCTTCCGCGAGCGAGCGGTTGGCGTTGGTCAGGGGGTGCCGCCTGCGGGTTTCCGAGAAACGCTTGAGAAGGACCTCTTCATCGGCATCCAGGTACAACACATCGCACTGGATGTGCCGTGCGCGGGCTTCTTCGAGCAGCTCGGGAAAGCGCATCAGGTGGCTGGGCAGGTTGCGCGCGTCGATCGAAACCGCCACCTTGGGCTGCAGCAATTCGGTGTTGATCAGTGCATTTTCCGCCAACTGCGGCAGTAGCCCGGCGGGCAGATTGTCGATGCAATAGAAACCGCTGTCTTCCAGGACATCGAGGGCGGTGCTCTTGCCGGAGCCGGACCGGCCGCTGACGATGATCAGGCGCATGTTCAGTGCTCGTTCTGTACGTCCAGGACAACCTGGAACAGGGCCTCGTTGCTGGTGGCCGCACGCAGTCGATCACGGACCTCCTTGCGATCGAGCATGCTGGCGATCTGACGCAGAAGTTCAAGGTGGGCATCGGTGGCCGCTTCGGGCACCAGCAGCACAAACAGCAGGTCCACCGGCGCGCCATCGATGGCGTCGTAATCGATAGGCGCTTCCAGGTGCAGCAGGGCGCTGACTGGCGCGGAGCATCCTTCAAGCCGGCAGTGCGGGATGGCGATGCCGTTGCCGAAACCGGTAGAGCCGAGCTTTTCCCGGGCTACCAGTTTTTCGAAGACGTCCTGCATCTCCAGTTCTGGCACTTGGTCGGCGATGACAGTGGCGACCTTTTCCAGGGCGCGCTTCTTGCTGCCGCCCGGCACGTTCACGAGGGAACGGCCGGGGGTCAGGATGGTTTCAAGTCGGATCATGGATGAGGGGGATCAGCGGGCAGCTGCACCTTGCAGCAGGCTTTGCTGTTTTTCCTTGTGTTTTTTCAGTTGGCGGTCGAGCTTGTCGGCCAGGGCGTCGATCGCTGCATACATGTCTTCGTGTTCGGCGTTGGCTACCACTTCGCCGCCGGGAATCTGCAGGGTCGCCTCGACCTTCTGCTGAAGCTTCTCGACTTTCATGATTACCTGCACGTTGGTGATCTTGTCGAAGTGACTCTCCACGCGGGCGAGCTTTTCAAGCACGTAATCGCGCAGTGGCTGGGTGACTTCTACATGCTGTCCACTGATATTGACTTGCATACAGCTTCTCCTTTGTTGCCCGTGCATAAAGAGGCAGGTCTTGCACCTGCCACGAAAACGCTGTGGCACATCTCAGGGGCTACATCAGTCGCTTGCGTTCGCTCGACGGTGCGATGCCGAGGGACTCGCGGTACTTGGCGACGGTGCGACGGGCTACCTGGATGCCTTGTGCCTCCAGTAAACCAGCGATCTTGCTGTCACTCAATGGCTTTTTCTGATTTTCCGCCGCAACCAGTTTCTTGATGATCGCGCGGATCGCCGTGGACGAGCATTCTCCGCCTTCGGAGGTGCTGACATGGCTGGAGAAAAAGTATTTCAGTTCGTAGATGCCACGCGGGGTGTGCATGTATTTCTGCGTGGTAACCCGCGAAATGGTCGATTCGTGCATGCCTACGGCTTCGGCAATGTCATGCAGTACCAACGGCTTCATCGCTTCGTCGCCGTGGTCGAGGAAGCCGCGCTGGTGCTCGACGATCTGCGTGGCAACCTTCATCAGGGTTTCGTTACGGCTTTGCAGGCTCTTGATGAACCAGCGCGCTTCCTGCAGCTGGTTGCGCATGAAGGTGTTGTCGGCGCTGGTGTCGGCACGGCGCACGAAGCCGGCGTATTGTGGGTTGACGCGCAGGCGTGGGATGGCTTCCTGGTTCAGTTCTACCAGCCAACGGTCGCTGTCCTTGCGCACGATGACGTCGGGCACCACGTACTCGGGCTCGCTGGACTCGATCTGCGAACCAGGGCGCGGGTTAAGGCTTTGCACCAGTTCGATGACCTGGCGCAGCTCGTCTTCCTTGATTTTCATCCGCCGCATCAGCTGGCTGTAGTCACGGCTGCCGAGCAGGTCGATGAAATCGGTGACCAGGCGCTTGGCTTCGGTCATCCACGGGGTTGTAGCGGGCAGTTGGCGCAGTTGCAGCAACAGGCATTCGCCGAGATTGCGGGCGCCGACGCCAGCCGGCTCGAACTGCTGGATGCGGTGCAGTACGGCTTCGACCTCGTCCAGTTCGATATCCAGCTCGGGGTCGAAACCGGCGCAGATTTCTTCGAGTGTGTCTTCCAGGTAGCCCTGGCCGTTGATGCTGTCGATCAGGGTCACGGCAATCAAGCGGTCGGTGTCGGACATCGGCGCCAGGTTCAACTGCCACAGCAGGTGGCTTTGCAGGCTTTCGCCGGCCGATGTGCGCGTGGTGAAGTCCCATTCGTCGTCATCGTTGCTCGGCAGGCTGCTGGCGCTGGTCTGGTAGATGTCTTCCCAGGCGGTATCGACCGGGAGCTCGTTGGGGATGCGCTCGCTCCACTCTCCGTCTTCCAGGTTGTCGGCGCTGACGGTGCTTTCCTGGAAACTGTTGTCCTGAACTTCGGCGGCCGGCTTGTTCTCGGCGTTGTCGGCCATCGGGTCGCTGTTGTCGAAGTCTTCGCCGTCTTCCTGACGTTCGAGCATCGGGTTCGACTCCAGCGCTTCCTGGATTTCCTGTTGGAGGTCCAGGGTAGAGAGCTGGAGCAGGCGGATGGCCTGTTGCAACTGAGGTGTCATCGTCAGTTGCTGGCCCATTTTTAGGACGAGCGATGGTTTCATGGCAGGGGCTTAATACCTTGTTCGCCGGCGCGCATGCGCCATCCACTACACGAGGGCGCCGGAGCGCCAGATCAAGCAAGTTTTATGCCTTAAATTGTAGCGTTTGCCTAGAGTACCGTAACAACTTTACCCGCAGTTTCAGGGCTGTTTGCCAGTACTTCAGGCACGTGCCGGGTCAGAGGCGGAACTCGTGACCCAAGTAAACTTCTTTGACCAGGTCGTTTGCCAAGATGGTTTCAGCGTCGCCTTCGGCGATCAGTCGGCCATCGTTGACGATATAAGCGGTTTCGCAGATATCCAGGGTTTCACGCACGTTGTGGTCGGTAATCAGTACGCCGATACCTTTGGCCTTGAGGTGGTGGATGATCTGCTTGATGTCGCCGACCGAAATCGGGTCGACACCGGCGAACGGTTCGTCCAGCAGGATGAACTTGGGTGCGGTTGCCAGGGCGCGCGCAATTTCGACGCGGCGGCGTTCACCACCGGACAGGCTCATGCCGAGGTTGTCCCGGATGTGGCTGATGTGGAACTCCTGCAGCAGGCTTTCCAGCTCTTTGCGGCGGCCGTCCCGGTCGAGGTCCTTGCGGGTCTCGAGGATGGCCATGATGTTGTCGGCGACCGACAGCTTGCGGAAGATCGAGGCTTCCTGCGGCAGGTAGCCGATTCCGGCGCGGGCGCGGCCGTGCATGGGCTGGTGGCTGACATCGAGGTTGTCGATCAGTACGCGGCCCTGTTCGGCCTGGACCAGCCCGACAATCATGTAGAAGCAAGTGGTCTTGCCGGCGCCGTTGGGGCCGAGCAGGCCGACGATCTGGCCGCTGTCGATAGACAGGCTGACATCACGTACTACCTGCCGCCCCTTGTAGCTCTTTGCCAGGTGCTGGGCTTTGAGGGTTGCCATTTACTCGGCCTTCTTCTTGGGCTGGATCACCATGTCGATGCGCTGACGGGGTGTTGTCACATTGCCACCGCGACCGGCGGTCGCCACCTGGGTCTGGGTGTTGTAGACGATCTTTTCGCCTTCGGTGGTATTGCCTTCGCTCTCGACCTTGGCGCGGTCGGTGAGAATGACCAAGTCCTTCTGCGACTGGTACTGGATGGTTACGCCCCAGCCTTTCATCTTGTCCGGCTTGGCTGCGCTCTGCTGCTGCTCGAAGTAGGCCAGGTTGCCCACCGAGGTCACTACGTCGATATCGCCAGAGGCGGAGCGGGTAATGGTCACGGTGTTGCCTTTGATCATCATAGAACCCTGAGTGATGATCACGTCGCCGGTGTAAGTGGCCACGCCTTGCTTGTCATCCAGGTGAGCGTTGTCGGCCTGGATGCGGATAGGCTGGTCACGGTCGTTCGGCAGGGCGAGGGCGCTCGCGCTTCCCAGTGCTGCGCTCAGGCTGAGCAAAAGGGGGAGGGTTTTAACGAGCCTCATACTGTCCTCTTACGTTAGAGAGCAAGTCCATCTTGCCTTCTTTCAAATACGCTTTCATGCCTTTGCCCGTAGTGGTGCCTCCGGCGCCGTCGATTCTAACGGCTTGCTCGGTCTGCGCATATTGCTTCTGCGGGAACACGGTCATGCGTGAGCTGGTGATGATGGTTTCACGCTGCTTTTCATCGGTGCGGGCAATCCGCACCTTGTCGATCAGTTCGACCTCGGTACCGTCAGGATTGACCTCGGCGCGCGTGCTCTGCACATGCCACGGGTACTCGGTGCCGCGGTACAGGTGCAGGTCCGGTGTGGTCACCTGGGTGATTTCGCTGGTCTTGAGGTGTTCGATCCTGTCGGCGGTCATTTCGTATTGCAGCTTGCCGTCGGGCAGGAACTGCACGCTGTGGGCGTTGATCGCGTAGTAATCGATGGCGCTTTCGTCGACCTGGGCCACGGGCTTGTCGAGGAAGCTCTCCGGGCTGACATTCCAGTAGCCAATGGCTACCAACAGGGCGGCTATCGCCCCGAGCAGCGCAATGTTTCGGGCTTTCTTGCTGAGCATGGGCAGCCTTACAGGTAGTTGGCGTTGGCAGCGTCCAGGGTGCCCTGGGCCTGCATGATCATTTCGCAGAATTCACGGGCCGCGCCTTCGCCGCCACGTGCCTGGGTCACGCCGTGGGCGTGCTGGCGTACGAACGGTGCGGCGTTGGCTACGGCCATGCCCAGAGCCACCCGGCGAATCACCGGCAGGTCGGGCAGGTCGTCGCCCAGGTAAGCCACTTGATCATAGCTTAGGCCCAGTTCGGCGAGCAGGCCGTCAAGCACCACCAATTTGTCTTCCCGGCCTTGGTAGAGGTGCGGGATACCGAGGTTCCTGGCCCGGCGTTCGACCACGGGGGTCTTGCGCCCGCTGATGATCGCGGTGGTCACGCCCGAGGCCATGAGCATCTTGATGCCCTGGCCGTCGAGGGTATTGAACGTCTTGAATTCGCTGCCATCCTCGAGGAAGTACAGGCGGCCGTCGGTGAGCACGCCGTCCACGTCGAACACTGCCAGCTTGATGCCTTTGCCGCGTTGCATGAGGTCCTGGTTCATTCCATCGCTCCTTTACATTACGCCGGCGCGCAGCAGGTCATGCATGTTCAGGGCGCCGGTCGGGCGGTCTTCACGGTCCACCACCACCAGGGCGTTGATCTTGTGGTCTTCCATTATCTTCAGGGCTTCGGCGGCGAGCATGTCGGCACGCGCAGTCTTGCCATGAACGGTCATGACCTGGTCGATCAGGGTGGTGTGCACATCGATATTGCGGTCCAGGCTGCGGCGCAGGTCACCGTCGGTGAAGATCCCGGCCAGTTTGCCATCGGCTTCGACGATCACGGTCATGCCCAAACCTTTGTGGGACATTTCCAGCAGCGCGTCCTTGAGCAGGGTGCCGCGTGGAACTTGAGGCAGATCGTCGCCGGCGTGCATCACGTTCTCGACCTTCAGCAGCAGGCGGCGGCCCAGCGCGCCTCCCGGGTGCGAGAAGGCGAAGTCCTCGGCGGTGAAGCCGCGGGCTTCGAGCAAGGCGATGGCCAAGGCGTCGCCCAGTACCAGCGCTGCCGTGGTGGAGGAGGTGGGGGCCAGGTTCAGCGGGCAGGCCTCTTGTTCGACACGTGCGTCAAGGTTGACCTCGGCGGCCTGGGCCAGCGGCGAGTCCGGGTTGCCGGTCAGGCTGATCAGCTTGATGCCAAGGCGCTTGATGAACGGCAGCAGGGTGACGATTTCGGCGGTGCTGCCGGAGTTCGACAGCGCAAGGATGACATCATCACGGGTGATCATGCCCATGTCGCCATGGCTGGCTTCGGCCGGATGCACGAAAAACGCCGGTGTGCCGGTGCTGGCCAGGGTCGCGGCGATCTTGTTGCCGATGTGCCCGGACTTGCCCATGCCGACCACGACGACCCGGCCCTTGCTGGCCAGAATCAGTTTGCAGGCTTTGACGAAATTGTCGTCGATGCGCGCCAAAAGGGCCTCTACGGCCTCGAGTTCCAGGCGCAGAGTGCGTTGGGCGGATTGGATCAGCTCGCTGGATTGGCTCATGTCGAAAAAGCAATGCCTGATGAAAGGGCGACGATTATACGCGCAATGATGAAAACCCTCACCTCCTCGATTGTTGCAGTGAATACCACCAAAGCCTGTCTCGGGGCTGAACGACTGCTTGTCCGGCCTTGGGGCGGGGCTGTCAGCGGTGCTATAGTTCGCCGCTATTCGGCCTGTCAGGGGTGCGTGTGCCTTCCAGATGGAGGCCGGCGTCCATTAGGACGAGGCTGCATTAGCAAGGAGTCTAGATGAGTGTGGATAGCGCCTACGCGGTCGAGTTGAAGGGAGTAACCTTCAAACGTGGTTCGCGCAGCATTTTCAGCAACGTGGACATCAGCATCCCGCGCGGCAAGGTCACCGGCATCATGGGGCCATCTGGGTGCGGCAAGACCACGTTGCTCCGCCTGATGGGCGCACAGTTGCGCCCCGCGAGCGGTGAGGTATGGGTTGCCGGGCAGAACCTGCCGACGCTGTCGCGCAGCGACCTGTTCGACGCCCGCAAGCAGATGGGCGTACTGTTCCAGAGCGGCGCGTTGTTCACCGACCTCGATGTGTTCGAGAACGTCGCGTTCCCGCTGCGCGTGCATACTCAGCTGTCGGACGAAATGATCCGTGACATTGTGTTGATGAAGCTGCAGGCCGTGGGCCTGCGCGGTGCCATCGACCTGATGCCCGACGAGCTGTCCGGTGGCATGAAGCGCCGTGTGGCGCTGGCCCGGGCGATTGCCCTGGACCCGCAGATCCTCATGTACGACGAACCGTTCGTCGGCCAGGACCCGATCGCCATGGGGGTACTGGTGCGCCTGATTCGCCTGCTCAACGATGCCCTGGGCATCACCAGCATCGTGGTTTCCCATGACCTGGCAGAAACTGCCAGCATCGCCGACTACATCTACGTTGTAGGTGACGGCCAGGTGCTGGGCCAGGGGACGCCTGATGAGTTGATGGGTTCGGACAATCCACGGATCCGCCAATTCATGAAAGGCGACCCGGATGGCCCGGTTCCCTTCCACTTTCCCGCGCCTGACTACCGCGCCGACCTGCTGGGGGCGCGTTGATGCGCAGAAAATCCTTACTCGAACGTGTCCGCCTGCTGGGCCGCTCGGCAATCGACGTGCTGGCCGTGCTCGGGCGTTCGTGCCTGTTCCTGTTCCATGCGCTGGTCGGTCGCGGTGGTATTGGCGGCGGCTTCCAGTTGCTGACCAAGCAGTTGTACTCGGTGGGTGTGCTGTCGCTGGCGATCGTCGTCGTGTCCGGTGTGTTCATCGGCATGGTGCTGGCGCTGCAGGGCTACAGCATCCTGACCAAGTACGGCTCGGAGCAGGCGGTAGGGCAGATGGTCGCCCTGACCCTGCTGCGTGAACTTGGCCCGGTGGTAACGGCGTTGCTGTTCGCCGGGCGTGCCGGTTCCGCGCTGACCGCCGAAATCGGCAACATGAAGTCTACCGAGCAGTTGTCGAGCCTGGAAATGATCGGTGTCGACCCGCTCAAGTACATCGTTGCGCCACGCCTGTGGGCCGGTTTCATCTCGCTGCCGCTGTTGGCGCTGATCTTCAGCGTGGTCGGTATCTGGGGTGGCTCGTGGGTGGCGGTGGACTGGCTGGGTGTCTACGAGGGCTCGTTCTGGGCCAACATGCAGAACAGTGTTTCTTTCACTGACGACGTGCTCAACGGGCTGGTCAAGAGCCTGGTGTTTGCTTTCGTCTCGACCTGGATCGCCGTATTCCAGGGGTACGACTGTGAGCCCACCTCAGAAGGGATCAGTCGTGCAACCACCAAGACCGTGGTCTATGCCTCGTTGGCAGTGCTGGGTCTGGACTTTATTCTGACCGCCTTGATGTTTGGAGATTTCTGATGCAAAACCGCACCCTGGAAATCGGTGTCGGCCTGTTCCTCCTGGCCGGGATCCTGGCGCTGCTGCTGCTGGCCCTGCGTGTCAGCGGGCTGTCGGCCAGCCCGAGCAGCGATACCTATAAAGTTTATGCTTACTTCGACAATATCGCCGGTTTGACGGTCAGAGCTAAAGTGACCATGGCCGGTGTGACCATCGGCAAGGTCACCGCCATCGATCTGGACCGTGATTCCTACACCGGTCGGGTGACGTTGCAGCTGGACAAGTCGGTCGATAACCTGCCGACCGACTCCACTGCCTCGATCCTGACCGCCGGTTTGCTTGGTGAGAAGTACATCGGCATCAGCGTTGGCGGTGAAGACGACGTTCTCAAGGATGGTGCAACCATCCATGACACTCAGTCGGCACTGGTGCTGGAGGATCTGATTGGCAAGTTCCTGCTCAACTCTGTTGGCAAGGAACCGAAAGAAGCGCAACCGGCTAATTAAGGAGTACCCATGATTTCGATCCTGCGACGTGGCTTGCTGGTGCTGCTGGCGGCCTTCCCCCTGCTGGCCCTGGCTGTGCAGACACCGCACGAAGTGGTTCAAAGCACCACCAATGAACTGCTCGGTGACCTCAAGGCCAACAAGGAGCAGTACAAGTCCAACCCCAACGCCTTCTATGACTCGCTCAACCGCATTCTCGGCCCGGTGGTGGATGCTGACGGTATCTCGCGCAGCATCATGACCGTGAAATACTCCCGCAAGGCGACCCCGGAGCAGATGCAGCGCTTCCAGGAAAACTTCAAGCGCAGCCTGATGCAGTTCTATGGCAATGCCTTGCTCGAGTACAACAACCAGGGCATCACTGTCGACCCGGCTAAAGCCGATGACGGCAAGCGCGCCAGTGTCGGCATGAAGGTTACCGGCAACAACGGTGCCGTGTACCCCGTGCAGTACACCCTGGAGAACATTGGCGGCGAGTGGAAGGTGCGTAACGTGATCGTCAACGGCATCAACATCGGCAAGCTGTTCCGTGACCAGTTCGCCGATGCCATGCAGCGTAACGGCAATGACCTGGACAAGACCATCGACGGCTGGGCCGGCGAAGTGGCCAAGGCCAAGCAGGCTGCCGACAACTCGCCAGAGAAGAGCGTCAAATGAGTGAGGCCGCTGTAAGCATGGCAGAGCCGGGCGTGCTGCGTCTGGCTGGCGTGCTGGACTACCGCAGCGGCCCGGCCTTGCGCAAGCAAGGCAAGGTGCTGATCGATGGCTCGCGCGAGCCGCGACTGGTGCTTGATTGCTCGGCTGTCGAGAAGTCGTCGAGTGTCGGCTTGTCGCTGCTGCTTGCGTACATGCGGGATGCTCAGGCCACTGGCAAGGCGTGCGAAGTGCGTGGCATGCCTGACGACATGCGGGAAATTGCCGAGGTCTATGATCTCGATGAAGTGCTGGCAAGCTAGTGGCCAGGCACGGATGATGGCCCCTCGGTCAGCGAAGCCTTCGTTGGGCTTCGCAGGCGAGGGGCTTTTTTGTATGATGGCCGACCCGTGCGCATCGGGCGCCGATTGAGGTTGAGCATGCAGGCCGTAGAAGTTAAAAGCTTCCTTGAAGAGAAATTGCCGGGTTCCCGGGTCGAAGTTGAAGGCGAAGGCTGCAACTTCCAGTTGAACGTGATCAGCGACGAGTTGGCTGGCCTGAGTCCGGTCAAACGCCAGCAGGCGATCTATGCTCACCTGAATCCGTGGATCGCCAATGGCAGCATCCATGCGGTAACCATGAAATTTTTCAGCAGCGCAGCCTGGGCTGAGCGCACCTGAGCCAACTTGGCGGCGAGACTCCAATGGACAAACTGATTATTACTGGCGGCGCTCGCCTTGACGGCGAGATCCGCATTTCGGGCGCGAAGAACGCAGCCCTGCCGATTCTGGCAGCGACCCTGCTGGCCGATGGCCCGGTCACCGTGGGCAACCTGCCGCACCTGCACGACATCACCACCATGATCGAGCTGTTCGGGCGCATGGGCATCGAGCCTGTGATCGACGAAAAGCTGTCGGTGGAGATCGATCCACGCACCATCAAGACCCTGGTCGCGCCGTACGAGCTGGTCAAGACCATGCGCGCCTCGATCCTGGTGCTGGGCCCGATGGTTGCCCGTTTCGGCGAGGCCGAAGTGGCCCTGCCTGGCGGTTGCGCCATTGGTTCGCGCCCGGTCGATCTGCACATCCGTGGCCTTGAGGCCATGGGGGCGAAGATCGAAGTGGAAGGCGGCTACATCAAGGCCAAGGCGCCTGAAGGTGGCCTGCGCGGCGCGCACTTCTTCTTCGACACCGTCAGCGTGACCGGTACCGAGAACATCATGATGGCCGCTGCCTTGGCCAAGGGCCGCAGCGTGTTGCAGAACGCCGCGCGTGAGCCTGAAGTGGTCGACCTGGCCAACTTCATCAACGCCATGGGCGGGAACATTCAGGGCGCAGGCACCGACACCATCACCATCGATGGTGTCGAACGACTGGATTCGGCCAACTACCGCGTGATGCCGGACCGCATCGAGACCGGTACCTACCTGGTTGCCGCTGCCGTGACCGGTGGCCGCGTCAAGGTCAAGGACACCGACCCTACCATCCTTGAAGCCGTGCTTGAAAAGCTCAAGGAAGCGGGTGCCGACATCAACACCGGCGAAGACTGGATCGAACTGGACATGCATGGCAAGCGGCCGAAAGCCGTCAACCTGCGTACTGCCCCGTATCCGGCGTTCCCAACCGACATGCAGGCGCAGTTCATCTCGCTTAATGCCATTGCCGAAGGCACTGGCGCGGTAATCGAGACCATCTTCGAAAACCGCTTCATGCATGTTTACGAAATGCACCGCATGGGCGCGCAGATCCAGGTCGAAGGCAACACCGCCATCGTCACTGGCGTCAAGGCGCTGAAGGGTGCCCCGGTCATGGCCACCGACCTGCGTGCTTCCGCCAGCCTGGTGCTGTCGGCGCTGGTTGCCGAAGGCGATACCCTGATCGATCGCATCTACCACATCGACCGTGGTTACGAGTGCATCGAGGAAAAACTGCAGATGCTCGGCGCGAAAATCCGCCGCGTACCGGGCTAGTACCCCGCGGGTGCAAGGACGCACCTTTTGAATTGAATGCGGCCAGGTCGATGACCTGGCCGGCAGCAGCCGCTTAAGGACCGACGTTCCAATGTTGACCATCGCGCTTTCCAAAGGCCGTATTCTCGACGATACCTTGCCGTTGCTCGCCGAGGCCGGCATCGTGCCGACTGAAAACCCGGACAAGAGCCGCAAACTGATCATTCCTACCACGCAGGACGATGTGCGCCTGCTGATCGTGCGTGCCACCGACGTGCCGACCTATGTCGAGCATGGTGCTGCCGACCTGGGTGTGGCCGGCAAGGACGTGCTGATGGAGTACGGCGGCCAGGGCCTGTATGAGCCCCTGGACCTGCAGATTGCTCAATGCAAGCTGATGACCGCGGGCGTAGTCGGCGCAGCCGAGCCCAAGGGCCGCCTGCGTGTGGCCACCAAGTTCGTCAACGTAGCCAAGCGTTACTATGCCGAACAAGGTCGCCAGGTCGACATCATCAAGCTGTATGGCTCGATGGAGCTGGCGCCGCTGATCAACCTTGCCGACAAGATCATCGACGTGGTCGACACCGGCAACACCCTGCGTGCCAACGGCCTGGAACCCCAGGAACTGATCGCCACGATCAGCTCGCGCCTGGTGGTCAACAAAGCCTCCATGAAAATGCAGCACGCCCGTATCCAGAGCCTGATCGACACGCTGCGTCAAGCGGTCGAATCGCGACACCGCGGTTGACTCCTGCGCGCGACCTTCGCTGTCGCGCCCGTCTATCCGCGTCATAGCCATTTTTCTCGGGTGCCCGCGCGGATGGACTGGTAGCTTGGGATTGTGCGAAAAGTCGCCGAGCGGCGATCATGCAAGAACGAAAACAGGCGAGGAACGGCCGGGGTCGCGCCCGACTTTGCTGGTTGCAAATGAGCATTCCGAGCCTGTTTTTAACGTAGCATGATCGTCGCGCAGGCACTTTTCGCACAATCCCCTAGGGCGCCTGAGCATTCGCTAATATTACGAGGCCCTCGCCATGACCGTGTCCACTGCAATTGCCCGTCTCAACGCCGCTGATCCGGATTTCGCCCGACATCTGGATCATCTGCTGAGCTGGGAAAGTGTGTCCGATGACGCGGTCAATCAGCGCGTGCTCGACATCATCAAGGCCGTGCGTGAACGCGGTGATGCGGCGTTGGTGGAATTCACCCAGCGTTTCGATGGTGTTGACGCCAAGTCGATTGACGACCTGATCCTCAATCGCGCGCGCCTGGAACTGGCGCTGACCCGTATTACCCCGGTCCAGCGCGAGGCCCTGGAAAAGGCCGCCAACCGTGTGCGCATTTATCACGAGCGGCAGAAGCAGGATTCCTGGCAGTACACCGAGGCCGACGGCACCGTGCTCGGCCAGAAGGTCACCCCGCTGGACCGTGCTGGCCTGTATGTGCCGGGCGGCAAGGCGTCGTACCCGTCGTCGGTGCTGATGAACGCCATCCCGGCCAAGGTCGCGGGCGTGGCTGAAGTGGTGATGGTGGTACCGACCCCGCGTGGTGAGGTCAACGAGCTGGTGCTGGCGGCTGCCTGCATCGCCGGTGTCGACCGGGTGTTCACCGTCGGTGGTGCCCAGGCCGTGGCTGCGCTGGCCTACGGTACTGAAAGCGTGCCGCAGGTGGACAAGATCGTCGGCCCGGGCAACATCTACGTTGCCACCGCCAAACGCCACGTGTTCGGCCAGGTAGGCATTGACATGATCGCCGGCCCCTCGGAAATTCTCGTGGTGTGCGACGGTCAGACCGACCCGGACTGGATTGCCATGGACCTGTTCTCCCAGGCCGAGCACGACGAAGACGCCCAGGCCATCCTGGTCAGCCCGGATGCTGCTTTCCTCGATCGCGTGGCTGCCAGCATCGACAAGCTGATGCCGACCATGGAACGTGCCGATATCATCGAGAAGTCGATCAATGGCCGTGGTGCGCTGATCCAGGTACGTGACATGCAGCAGGCCATGGAAGTGGCCAACCGCATTGCACCGGAGCACCTGGAGCTGTCGGTGGCCGACCCTCAAGCCTGGCTGCCACACATTCGCCACGCTGGCGCGATCTTCATGGGCCGCCACACCAGCGAAGCGCTGGGCGATTACTGCGCTGGCCCTAACCACGTGCTGCCCACTTCAGGTACCGCGCGTTTTTCGTCGCCGCTGGGGGTGTATGACTTCCAGAAGCGTTCGTCGATCATCTTCTGCTCCGAACAGGGCGCGTCCGAACTGGGCCACACTGCCTCGGTCCTGGCCCGTGGCGAGTCGCTGACCGCCCACGCCCGCAGCGCTGAATACCGTATTTTGACCCAAGAGAAGGGGAACTGAGCATGAGTCGATTCTGGAGCCCCTTCGTCAAGGACCTGGTGCCTTACGTGCCGGGCGAGCAACCCAAGCTGGCCCGCCTGGTCAAGCTGAACACCAACGAAAACCCCTATGGCCCGTCGCCCAAGGCGCTGGAGGCCATGCGCGGCGAGCTGAACGATAACCTGCGCCTGTACCCGGACCCGAACGGTGACCGTCTCAAGCAAGCGGTGGCCGAGTACTACGGCGTGACCCCGGCGCAGGTGTTTGTCGGCAACGGTTCGGACGAGGTGCTGGCGCACATCTTCCACGGCCTGTTCCAGCACGATGCGCCGCTGCTGTTCCCGGACATCAGCTACAGCTTCTACCCGGTCTACTGTGGCCTGTACGGCATTGCCTTCGAACAGGTGGCGCTGGATGAGCAGTTCCAGATCCGCATTGAGGACTACAAAAAGCCCAACGCTGGCATCATCTTCCCCAACCCCAACGCGCCGACCGGTTGCCTGATGCCGTTGCAGGTGGTGGAGGAGTTGCTGCAGGCCAACCGTGATTCGGTGGTGGTGGTGGATGAGGCCTACATCGATTTCGGTGGTGAAACGGCGATCAGCCTGGTGGACCGCTACGATAACCTGCTGGTTACCCAGACGCTGTCGAAGTCGCGCTCGCTGGCGGGGCTGCGAGTTGGCCTGGCGGTGGGGCATCCGGACCTGATCGAGGCGTTGGAGCGGATCAAGAACAGCTTCAACTCCTATCCACTGGACCGTGCAGCTATCGTCGGCGCGGCGGTGGCGTTCGAAGACCGTGAGTACTTCGAGGAAACCTGCCGCAAGGTAATAGACAGCCGCGAGGTGTTGGTCGGTCAGCTGCAGGCCAAGGGCTTTGAGGTGCTGCCGTCGGCTGCCAACTTCATCTTCGCCCGCCACCCGCAGCAGGATGCCGGCGAGCTGGCGGCACGCTTGCGCGAGCAGGGCGTGATCGTGCGTCACTTCAAGCAGCCGCGTATTGCCCAGTTCCTGCGGATTACCATCGGTACGCCGGAAATGAACCAGGCGCTGCTGGATGCGTTGAGCTGACGTGTAGGAGCGGGTTTACCCGCGAATACGGTAGCGGCGGCAGCGGCGAACGGTCGGTGGAAATTGGCCAGCAGGCCCGGCCCATTCGCGGGTGAACCCGCTCCTACAACAGCCTGTGCGCGTCCAATGTAGGAGCGGGTTTACCCGCGAATACGGTAGCGGCGGCAACGGTGAACGGCTGGTGGTAATTGGCCAGCAGGCCCGGCCCATTCGCGGGTGAACCCGCTCCTACAACAGCCTGTGCGCGTCCATCGTAGGAGCGGGTTTTACCCGCGAATACGGTAGCGGCGGCAACGGTGAACGGCTGGTGGTAATTGGCCAGCAGGCCCGGCCCATTCGCGGGTGAACCCGCTCCTACAACAGCCTGTGCGCGTCCATCGTAGGAGCGGGTTTACCCGCGAATACGGTAGCGGCGGCAACGGTGAACGGCTGGTGGTAATTGGCCAGCAGGCCCGGCCCATTCGCGGGTGAACCCGCTCCTACAACAGCCTGTGCGCGTCCATCGTAGGAGCGGGTTTACCCGCGAATACGGTAGCGGCGGCAACGGTGAACGGCTGGTGAAATTGGCCAGCAGGGCCGGCCCTTTCGCGGGTGAACCCGCTCCTACGGGGGGCGCGCAAGCCCTTGAGGAACGACAGAGCTGTTGCTTCCCAAGGGATTAATAGCGGCGGTCTTCGATTACAAATGGCTTGGCTGCAGGCCTGTTGCGCACTGCCGCCGGTGTACCATCCAGTACCAGTGCATAATCGTTCTGCTTGTCCATCCCCTCCGGATCGGTCCATTGCTCGTCTCTGGCCGCAACCTGGGCAACCACATGGCCGTTCTTGATAATGGTCAGATAACCCTTGGCGTTACTGTTCCAGCGTAGCCGTCCTTTGTTTTCATCGGCCCGCGCCTTGCGCACGCCGGTATCACCCAGTAAAGGCGTGCCGTCCAATAGCCATTCCGGCTGCAGCTTGAGGCCCATGTGGCGCAGCACCGTGGGCGCTACCGAGGTCTGCGCGGGAAGCCCGTACAGACCGCCGGGCCCAGGCATTTCCACAGGAATGCTCAGCTCGGTCAGTTCCTGATTCAACGGTTTGTTGCTGGCGATGAAGATGCTCTTTTCCTGCTCCGAAGCGCCGCCATGGCCTTTGCCCCAATAGTCCCGGCCATGGTTGGTACTGACGAGTACCAGCCAGTCTTCCTGTGGGAACATGCGACGCCGCTGGTCTACCTTGTCCAACAGCCGCCCGATCTCGCTGTCGGCCTTGCGCAACGCCTGCGCATAGCGCTCACCATAACCCCTGTGATGGCCAATCTGGTCAGGTTCGTCCAGTTGAATGAACGTGAAATCAGCGGGTGTGTCGCCGAGGATCCGCAACGTTCGTTCAATCACTTGTTCATCTGGCAAACCACTTTCGCGTACATCGGCGCCATGGGCGTCCTCCAGCAGAAATGCCGTGTTGATGGGCGACCAGTTGACGATGCTGGAGAGGTAGGCATTGGGGTAGGCCAGGCGTAGCCGCTTGAACAGGCTAGGAAACGCCGGGTTTACCCGTTGCGAGTCGTCGTCCGATTCAACGCCATGCTTGTCGCTCCACACGCCGGTCAGCAAAGTGATCCAGCCTGGGCCACTCAAGGTGGGTTGCTCGCTGGCTTTACCATTGATCCCCCCGGCGTAAGCCTTGCCGTAGTGCAGCCGCTGTTTCAGGTTAGTCGCATCGCCCAATTGCAGGTACTGCTGCAATTGCACGCCGTCAAGGCCGATGAGCAAGGTTTTAGGGCGGCTCGGGTGCCGGGCCGGGTCACAGCCCGGCTGCAGGGCCAGGAACAGCAATAACAGCAAACTTGCCAGTCGCATGGGGTCGCATCCTTGAAAGCACGCAACGAGCGTTGCAACAAAGTGGCATGCCCACAACTGGCAGAAATACCAGGTGGTTTACCTCTTTGCCTGCAATCCAGTAAGCTGCATCAATTCGTCGGATGATTGGTTGAGTGGCATGAATACAGAGCTGACCAAGCGCTCCCTGGTGGAGTTGGCGGTAGAGCGCATGCGCGAATGCATCGTGCTGGGCGATTGGCAGGTCGGTCAGCGCCTGCCTACCGAGCCAGAGCTTGCCTTGCAGCTGGGCATCAGCCGCAACACCGTGCGTGAGGCCATGCGCGTGCTGGCGTTCAGTGGCCTGGTGGAAATTCGCCAGGGCGACGGCAGCTACCTGCGCACTGCCCAGGACCCGCTGCAGGCGGTGCACGCGATGTCCCGGTGTACGCCCGAGCAGGCCCGTGAAACCCGCCATATTCTCGAGGCGGAGGCCGTCGGGCTGGCGGCCTTGCGCCGTACCGATGCCGACCTGCAAGCGCTACGGGATGCCCTGGAAGGCAGTGCCGGGCATTTTCACGGCGATGTCGATGCCTATGTGGCCTGCGACCTGGTGTTCCACCAGCGGCTGGTCGATGCCGCCCACAACCCGGCATTAAGCGAGCTTTACCGTTACTTTTCCGGGGTCGTGGCTGCCGCGCTGCAACACAATATGGCCACCGTTCCGCGCTGCCAGGCCACGTTCGACTTGCATGGACAGATCCTCGACGCCATCGAGCAACGTGACGCTGAACGGGCCAAGCGCCTGACCCGTATCCTCATTGAATCCTGAGACCGAGAAGGCCATGGCTGAATCCATCACCCGTAATTCCCCGTCGAACGAGCGGGATCTCGATGAGCTGCTGATCGACGCTGAAGCGGACGACGAACAGGTCCAGCAGCAGGCTGTGGTGTTGCGGCGGCCCTGGCTGTTGCTGCTGGGCCTGGTGCTGGTGGCCTTGAACCTGCGCCCGGCATTGTCGAGCATGGCGCCGGTGCTGGGCCAAGTATCTGAAGGCTTGGGGCTGAATGCTTCACAGGCTGGCTTGCTGACCACCTTGCCGGTGCTCTGCCTGGGCCTGTTTGCTCCCTTGGCGCCGTTGCTGGCGCGGCGCTTTGGCAGCGAGCGGGTGATTCTTGGCATCCTCCTCACCCTGGCACTTGGCCTCGTGGTACGAAGTACCTTTGGGGCTATCGGGGTGTTCCTCGGCAGCCTGATGGCGGGGGCCAGCATCGGCATTATCGGCGTATTGTTACCCGGTATCGTCAAGCGCGACTTTCCACAGCACGCTGGCACGCTGACCGGTGTATACACCATGGCGTTATGCCTGGGCGCGGCCATGGCCGCAGGTGCCACCGTACCTTTGGCCCAGCATTTCGACGGCAGCTGGGCACTGGGGTTGGGCTTCTGGGTGCTGCCGGCTTTGCTGGCCATGCTGGTGTGGCTGCCACAGGCCCGTCAGGGGCATGGCCTGCACAAGGTGGCCTATCGCGTGCGAGGCTTGTGGCGTGACCCACTGGCCTGGCAGGTGACCCTGTATATGGGCCTGCAGTCATCACTGGCTTACATCGTGTTCGGTTGGTTGCCATCGATCCTGATCGGCCGCGGCCTCACCCCGACCGAGGCAGGGTTGGTGCTGTCAGGGTCGGTAATCGTGCAGTTGATCAGTTCGCTCAGCGCCCCCTGGCTGGCCACCCGCGGCAAGGACCAGCGGCTGGCAATCGTGGTGGTCATGTCGGGCACGCTGGCGGGGCTGTTCGGTTGCCTGTATGCGCCACTTTCCGGACTGTGGGGGTGGGCCATTGTGCTGGGCCTGGGGCAGGGCGGTACCTTTGCCCTGGCGCTGACCTTGATCGTGCTGCGCTCGAAGGACGCCCACGTGGCGGCGAACTTGTCGAGCATGGCCCAAGGGGTGGGTTATACCCTGGCCTCGATGGGGCCTTTTGCGGTGGGGCTGGTGCATGACCTGACCGGCGGCTGGACGGCACTGGGTTGGATTTTTGCGGTGCTGGGCGTTGGCGCCGTGGTGTTCGGGCTGGGTGCCGGGCGGGCGTTGCATGTGCAGGTGACCTGCGAAAAAGTCTGAGGCCTGTTTTAGCAGTCCCGTCCTCGTGCCTGCCAAGAGGGCGGGACTGGCATAAGCCACCGGGGCAGATTATCGTGCAGTTTTCGAACCTAGGACGGACCAGCCCCCAATGAGCGATGCCAACCGCGCCCTGATCACCCGTTTCTACCAGGCTTTCCAGCGCCTGGATGCCGACGCCATGCTGGCCTGCTACAGCGACGATATCGTTTTCAGCGACCCGGTGTTCGGCACCCTGCGCGGCAAGGACGCAGGCGATATGTGGCGGATGCTCACCACCCGCGCCAAGAACTTCACCCTGACATTCGACAGCATACGCGCAGATGAGCACAGTGGCAGCGCGCACTGGGTGGCTACCTACCTGTTCAGCCAGACCGGCCGTGTTGTGGTCAACGATATCCAGGCACGCTTTGTCATTCGTGATGGGCTGATTTGCCAGCATGACGACACCTTTGACCTGTGGCGCTGGTCGCGGCAAGCGTTGGGTGTTCCTGGAATGCTGCTGGGGTGGTCGCCGCTGATGCAGAACAAGGTCCGCCTGCAGGCATTCAAGGGGTTGCGCGCATTCCAGCAGGCCCAGGGTGAGTGAAGTCGTCGAACCTGCAATGGGTAAGCCCTGGTTTGTCTATCTGGTAAGGGCTGCCAATGGCTCGTTGTATTGCGGCATCAGCGATGACCCGCAGCGTCGGTTCGCCGCGCATCAGAAAGGGCAGGGCGCCCGCTATTTCAAGACCAGCCCGGCCCAGGCGCTGGTGTATGTGGAGCAGTGGCCGGACAAGAGCGCGGCGCTGCGCCAGGAGCGGTTGGTGAAACGGCTGCGCAAGTCGGCGAAGGAGGCACTGGTGGCCTCCTTTGGCGGCTTGGGGGAAATCAGTCCTTGCGGCGCTTCAGCTGATCCACCAAGGTTGTCGGCAGCCCCTTGATGATCAAGGTCCCCGCCGCTTCGTCATACTCCACCTTGTCCCCCAGCAAATGTGCCTCGAAGCTGATCGACAGCCCCTCGGCACGCCCGGTGAAACGGCGGAACTGGTTGAGGGTGCGTTTGTCAGCAGGAATTTCCGGCGACAGGCCGTAGTCCTTGTTGCGGATGTGGTCGTAGAACGCTTTGGGGCGGTCCTCGTCGATCAGGCTGGACAGCTCTTCGAGCGTCACCGGCTCGCCCAGCTTGGTCTGGGTGGTGGCGTACTCGACCAGGGTCTGGGTCTTTTCGCGGGCGGATTCTTCCGGCAGGTCTTCGCTTTCGACGAAATCGCTGAAGGCCTTGAGCAGGGTGCGGGTTTCGCCCGGGCCGTCGACGCCTTCCTGGCAGCCGATGAAGTCGCGGAAGTAATCCGACACCTTCTTGCCGTTCTTGCCCTTGATGAACGAAATATACTGCCTGGAGTTCTGGTTGTTCTTCCACTCCGACAGGTTGATGCGTGCTGCCAGGTGCAGCTGGCCAAGGTCGAGGTGACGGGAAGGGGTCACGTCGAGCTGGGCATTCACCGCCACGCCTTCGCTATGGTGCAGCAGGGCGATCGCCAGGTACTCGGTCATGCCTTGCTGATAGTGGGCAAACAGGATGTGGCCGCCGGTGGACAGGTTGGACTCTTCCATCAGCTTCTGCAGATGCTCGACAGCCACGCGGCTGAAGGCGGTGAAGTCTTTTTCTTCATCCAGGTACTGCTTCAGCCAGCCGCTCAGCGGGTAGGCGCCCGATTCGCCGTGGAAAAAGCCCCAGGCCTTGCCTTGCTTGGCGTTGTAGCTGTCATTGAGGTCGGCCAGGAGGTTTTCGATGGCATCGGAGGCAGCCAGTTCGGAGTCGCGAGCATGCAGTACGGCGGGGCTGCCATCGGGCTTTTTGTCGATCAGGTGAACGATGCAATGACGGATTGGCATGGAATTCTCGGCGAGCTGCAAAAGTTGCCAAGTTTAACCTAGACCTGAGGTGATGCAGTGGCCGTATGTTGGCAGATATGTCGGTTGTTCGTTTTTTGTTCAATTTTGTGTGTTTTCAGCTGAAACCCCCGAAAAACCTGCATTTAATCAAAGTGCGAAGCGGATATTTATCCATTCATGTGGTAGTTTTGCGCGGTCTTGCGCCCCTCGTGTGCGCATTGCTGGCAGCAAGCTTTCGTCGTGTCGAACCAAACGCCGATTTTCGTATCTACATACGCAATTGGCGCGGCCCTCCATTTCAAGGGGCTGGCCCGATAACGTCGTAGTCCGCTGCTTAACCATCGAATTTGATAGGGAAGGAACACCACCATGGCATTGACCAAAGACCAACTGATTGCCGACATCGCCGAATCGATCGCCGCGCCAAAAGCCACCGCCAAGAACGCTCTGGAGCAACTGGGCCAGATCGTTGCTGACCAACTGGAAAACGGCGCTGAAATCACTCTGCCAGGCATCGGCAAGCTGAAAGTCTCCGAGCGTCCTGCCCGTACCGGCCGCAACCCTTCGACTGGCGCTGCCATCGAAATCGCTGCCAAGAAAGTCGTCAAGTTCGTTCCAGCCAAAGTGCTGACCGACGCCATCAACAAGTAATTGTTGCTTTGACGAAACCGCGCCCGGCTTGCCCGGGCGCGGTTTTTTCATGCCTGTGATTTACGCTGGGCGTGCCAGGCTTGGCGTGCGGCGTCGTCAAGGAAGCTCCAGGCGACCATGCGGCTCTGTTTCTGCCCCTGGCCCATCTCAATGATGCGTACGGCCTTGGCGCCGGACTTCTTCAACGCGGCTTCGATGCCCGGCAGGTTGCTGGCCTTGGACACCAGGCTGGTGAACCAAAGTACCCGTTCGGCGTACTGCACGCTTTCGCCGATCAGCTGGGTGACAAAGCGGATTTCGCCACCCTCGCACCACAGTTCATTGTTCTGGCCACCGAAGTTCAGCACGGGCAGCTTGCGTTTGGGGTCCTGTTTGCCGAGGTTCTTCCATTTGCGCTGGCTGCCGCGGGTGGCTTCGTCGCGTGAGGCATGGAAGGGCGGGTTGCACAGGGTCAGGTCGAAGCGTTCGCCCTCCTGCAGCAGGCCGCTGAGGATGTGCGCTCGGTTGGCCTGCTGGCGCAGGGTAATGGCTTTGCCCAGGCCATTGGCCTGGACGATAGCCTTGGCCGAGGCCAGCGCCACCGGGTCGATGTCCGAACCGAGGAAGCGCCAGCGGTAGTCACTGTAGCCCAGCAGTGGATAGATGCAGTTGGCCCCCACGCCGATGTCCAGCGCGCGCACTTGGGCACCCCTTGGGACGTCGCCGGCATTGTCATCGGCCAACAGATCGGCGGCTACGTGGATGTAGTCGGCACGGCCAGGAATGGGCGGGCACAGGTAATCGGCTGGGATGTCCCAGTGCTGGATGCCGTACTGGGCCTTGAGCAGTGCACGGTTGAACACGCGGACGGCTTCGGGGTTGGCAAAGTCGATGCTGGGCTTGCCGTGGGGGTTGGTGATGGTGAAACGGGCCAGATCAGGGTGGGCCTTGATCAGGCTGGGGAAGTCGTAGCGACCCTGGTGGCGGTTGCGCGGGTGCAGGGTGGGTTTGTTCGGGGTCATGGCAGTGTCCAGCCCTATACGAGCGGTGGCTTGAAGACCCTGGAGCTGCTACGCAGCCCTTTTGCGACACAAGGCCGCTCCCACAGGAGGGTGGCGCCTTGAAGGTTGGCGCCGTCCTGTGGGAGCGGCCTTGTGTCGCGAAAGGGCCGTGCAGCGGCCCCAACGGTCTCTCTAGTGATTACAGCGCTGCAATCCGCGCATGCTGCTCGGTGAAGTTGGCCAGGGCCTGTTCGGACTCGGCCAGCTTGGCGCGTTCCTTCTCGATCACCGCAGGCGGGGCCTTGTCGACGAAGGCTGCGTTGGACAGCTTGCCGCCAACACGTTGCACTTCACCTTGCAGACGCTGGATTTCCTTGTTCAGGCGCGCCAGCTCGGCATCCTTGTCGATCAGCCCGGCCATTGGCACCAGCACTTGCAGGTCACCTACCAGGGCGGTAGCGGACAGCGGCGCTTCGTCGGCATCACCCAGTACGGTGAACGACTCGACCTTGGCCAGCTTCTTCAGCAGCGCTTCGTTTTCCTGCAGGCGGCGCTGGTCGTCGGCGTTGGCGTTCTTCAGGAACAGCGGCAGCGGCTTGCCGGGGCCGATGTTCATTTCGGCGCGGATATTGCGCAGGCCGACCATCAACTCTTTCAGCCACTCGATGTCGCCTTCGGCAGCGGCGTCAATGCGTGCTTCGTTGGCCACTGGCCATGGCTGCAGCATGATGGTCTTGCCGTCGATGCCGGCCAGCGGCGCGATGCGCTGCCAGATTTCTTCGGTGATGAACGGCATGAACGGATGCGCAAGACGCAGTGCCACTTCCAGTACGCGCACCAGGGTGCGGCGAGTGCCGCGGGCGCGCTCTACCGGGGCATTTTCGTCCCACAGTACCGGTTTGGACAGCTCCAGGTACCAGTCGCAGTACTGGTTCCAGATGAACTCGTACAGCGCCTGGCTGGCCAGGTCGAAGCGGAACTGCTCCAGCTGGCGGGTTACTTCGGCTTCGGTACGCTGAAGCTGCGAGATGATCCAGCGGTCGGCCAGCGACAGCTCGTAGGCTTCGCCGTTCTGGCCGCAGTCTTCGCCCTTGTCCAGGACGTAGCGGGCAGCGTTCCAGATCTTGTTGCAGAAGTTGCGGTAGCCTTCGACGCGGCCCATGTCGAACTTGATGTCGCGGCCTGTCGAGGCCAGCGAGCAGAAGGTGAAGCGCAGGGCGTCGGTGCCGTAGCTGGCAATACCTTCGGGGAACTCGGCCTTGGTCTGCTTGGCGATCTTCTCGGCAAGCTTGGGCTGCATCATGCCGCTGGTGCGTTTTTCCAGCAGGGCGTCGAGGGTAATGCCGTCGACGATGTCCAGCGGGTCCAGCACGTTGCCCTTGGACTTGGACATCTTCTGGCCCTGGCCGTCACGTACCAGGCCGTGCACGTACACGGTCTTGAACGGTACCTGCGGGGTGCCATCTTCATTCTTGATCAGGTGCATGGTCAGCATGATCATGCGCGCAACCCAGAAGAAGATGATGTCGAAGCCAGTCACCAGCACGTCGGTGGAATGGAACTTCTTGAGGAATTCGGTCTGTTCCGGCCAGCCCAGGGTGGAGAATGTCCACAGGCCCGAGCTGAACCAGGTGTCGAGTACGTCGTCATCCTGACGCAGGACCACGTCGGCGCCCAGCTTGTGCTTGGCGCGCACTTCTTCCTCGTTGCGGCCAACGTAGACCTGGCCGGCCTCGTCGTACCACGCAGGAATGCGGTGGCCCCACCACAGTTGGCGGCTGATGCACCAGTCCTGGATATCGCGCATCCAGGAGAAGTACATGTTCTCGTATTGCTTGGGCACGAACTGGATGCGGCCATCTTCCACGGCGGCGATGGCAGGCTCTGCCAGCGGCTTGGTGGAAACGTACCACTGGTCGGTCAGCCACGGCTCGATGACCGTGCCGGAGCGGTCGCCTTTCGGCACTTTCAGGGCGTGGTCGTCGATGCTGACCAGCAGGCCCTGGGCGTCCAGGTCGGCGACGATCTGCTTGCGCGCGACAAAGCGGTCAAGGTTGGCGTACTGGGCCGGCAGTTGGGTGTCGACCTGCTCGTTAACGCTGCCGTCGAGGTTGAAGGCCTGGGCGCTGGCCAGCACGAAGGCGTTCTTGTCGAAGATGTTCAGCAGCGGCAGGTTGTGACGCTTGCCGACTTCGTAGTCGTTGAAGTCGTGGGCCGGGGTGATCTTCACGCAACCGGTACCGAACTCGGGGTCGCAGTAGTCATCGGCGATGATCGGGATGCGGCGGCCGACCAATGGCAGTTCGACGAATTTGCCGATCAGTGCCTGGTAGCGTTCGTCGTTCGGGTTGACGGCCACGGCAGCGTCACCCAGCAGGGTTTCCGGACGCGTGGTGGCAACTACCAGGTAGTCCTGGCCTTCGGCGGTCTTGGCGCCGTCGGCCAGCGGGTAGCGCAGGTTCCACAGGTGGCCTTTCTCGTCGTGGTTTTCCACTTCGAGGTCGGAGATGGCCGTGTGCAGCTTGGTGTCCCAGTTGACCAGGCGCTTGCCGCGGTAGATAAGGCCGTCTTCATGCAGGCGCACGAACGCTTCTTTTACCGCTTCGGAGAGGCCGTCGTCCATGGTGAAGCGCTCGCGGCTCCAGTCAACCGACGAGCCCAGGCGGCGAATCTGGCGGCTGATGTTGCCACCGGACTGATCCTTCCATTCCCAGACTTTTTCCAGGAACTTTTCGCGGCCCAGGTCATGACGGTTCTGGCCTTTGGCTTCAAGTTGGCGCTCGACCAGCATCTGCGTGGCGATACCCGCGTGATCGGTGCCTGGCTGCCACAGGGTGTCGCGGCCTTGCATGCGGCGGAAACGGATCAGGGCGTCCATGATCGCGTTGTTGAACCCGTGGCCCATGTGCAGGCTGCCGGTTACGTTCGGCGGCGGGATCATGATGGTGTAGGACTCGCCTGCACCTTGTGGAGCGAAATAGTTCTCGGACTCCCAGGTGTTGTACCAGGAAGTTTCGATTGCGTGCGGCTGGTAGGTCTTATCCATGCGCGGCGGGACCCTGTGCATTTATTCGGGAAAGCCGGGAAGTATAACCAAGCTGGGGGCCGCAGGCGACAAGCTGCTGACAACTGTCGGAATAGTGTCGCCTGTTTCGCGGGCAAAGCGCAGGCTTCGAACCTGTGGGCGCGGGCGCGCCCGCGAAGCAGGCGACACCGTTGCCGGTTCTACTCGGAACGCTTGATCAGCCGCTCGATCCGCGCATCCAGCCGGCGCTTGATTTCGTTCTCGATATGCGGGGTAAAGTCGTTGATCACGTCCTGCATGATCATCTGCGCTGCGGCGCGCAGCTCGCTTTCCAGGTGCAGCAGGGTGTCCTGGCGGCGGGTCTGCGGGTCGTCCTCGGGCTCGGCAGCTACCGGTTCGGCGGGTGCCGCGGGGTCGCTGGCGGCTTCGTCCAGCAGCAACGGAATCTGCTCTACCGTCTCGGTGAGCAGTGGCGGTTGCAGGTCGGCGTCGCCAAGCAGCTGACGGATCGACTCGAGGTCATCGAGCAGATGGGCGGAATCGGGCAAAGGGGAGGGCTTGTCCATCGTCGTCAAAGTCGCTGTAAGCGGTGGTCTTGCAGAGCATAGCCCTGTTCGCGGTAGAAACGGAATCGCTCACGGGCTGATTGGCGGATAGCCGGCTCTTCAACAACGATTTCGGCCACCCGCTCGAACTGCCCGACAAAACCCGGCACGCTGGCGCCGAGGTTGATCAGCAGACCGTGGTGCTCGCCGGCGTTGTCAGCCAGGCCCAGAACCACGTCAGCATCGGCATGCACCTCGGCGAGGTCGTGGGGCACGAAGGCCTCGCCCTTGAAGCGCCACAGGCGTTGGTCCAGTTCACTGCGCTGTTCGGCATCCTGGCAGTGCAGATAGACCCGGTGGCCGAGGCGCCAGGCCTTCTCGCACAGCTTGCAGGCGAAATCGAGCCGCGCCGACAGCGAGTCGGTGGGCAGAATGTAGAAGTCGACTTTGCTCATGGTGGGAATCGCCGGCCGGTGGCGCGCAAGGCACCACCGGCTTCACGGCTTCAGGCGCCAGCGCGGTCCAGCAGGTACTGGGTCAGCAGAGGTACCGGGCGGCCAGTGGCGCCTTTGTCCTTGCCGCCACTGACCCAGGCGGTACCGGCAATGTCCATGTGCGCCCAGTTGTAGGCTTTGGCGAAGCGCGACAGGAAGCAACCCGCGGTGATCGTACCGGCCTTCGGCCCACCGATGTTGCCCATGTCGGCGAACGGGCTGTCCAGTTGCTCCTGGTATTCCTCGAACAGCGGCAACTGCCAGGCACGGTCGTCGGCGCGCTTGCCGGCATCGAGCAACTGCCCGACCAGGTCGTCGTTATTGCCCATCAGGCCGGAGGTGTGGCTGCCCAGGGCGACGATGCAGGCGCCGGTCAGGGTGGCGATGTCGATGACCGCCTGCGGCTTGAAGCGCTCGGCGTAGGTCAGGGTGTCGCACAGCACCAGGCGGCCTTCAGCGTCGGTGTTGAGGATTTCCACGGTCTGGCCGCTCATGGTGGTGACGATGTCACCTGGGCGGGTGGCGCCGCCGCTTGGCATGTTCTCGGCGCAGGCCAGCAGGCACACCAGGTTGATCGGCAGTTGCAGCTCGAGCACTGCACGCAGGGTGCCGAACACGCTGGCGGCGCCGCACATGTCGTACTTCATTTCATCCATGCCGGCGCCTGGCTTGAGGCTGATGCCGCCGGTGTCGAAGGTAATGCCTTTACCCACCAGCACGAATGGCTTGTCGGCCTTTTTACCGCCCTGGTAATTGAGCACGATCAGGCGTGGCGGCTGGTCGCTGCCCTGGCCCACGGCGTAGAACGCGCCCATGCCCAGGTCCTTGATCTTTTTCTCGTCCAGCACTTCAACCTTGAGGGCCTTGTGCGCCTTGCCCAGCTCCTTCGCCTGTTCGGCCAGGTAGCTTGGGTGGCAAAGGTTGGGCGGCAGGTTGCCGAGGTCGCGGGTGAAGGCCATGCCGCTGGCGATGGCGCTGGCATGCTTGACCGCACGCTCGACTTCGGCCTGGCCGGCTTTGTCGGCCAGCAAGGTGACCTTTTTCAGCGCGCGCGGCTCGGCTTTCTGGCTTTTGAAGCGGTCGAACACATATTCGCCGTCCAGCAGGGTTTCGGCCAGCAGGCGGTACTTGCCGTAATGGGCGTCGCGGTTGCTGACCGCGATATCGTCCAGGGCCAGTACTGCGTCAGCGCCGTTCAGGCCCTTGAGCACGCCAGCGACACTGGCCACCAGTTTGCGCCAGGCGCGGTCGCCCAGGGCTTCTTCCTTGCCGCTGCCCACCAGCAGCACGCGCTCGGCCTTCAGGCCCGGAAGGTTCTGTAGCAGCAGGGTCTGGCCCGGCTTGCCGGCCAGGTCGCCGCGCTTGAGCACGGCGCTGATGGCGCCTTCGCTAGCCTGGTCGACAGCCTGGGCAACAGCGCCGAGCTTGCGGTTTTCACCTACCGGAAGGACCAGTGTGGCGGTTTTTACGGATGCAGCAGCTACGCTTTTTACAACCAGTTCCATGTCAGGATCCCCGAATGATCGATACGTATGGCGCTGTGTGTTCCAGCGCTCTGGACGGGCCTGGCCGCGTCGTCGCGCACCAGCGGAAAAGCTGCCAGTTTGAGCCTGTGGCAAGCGTGCTGACAACCCCGATGTGCGCCTTCGTACGCGGCCAAGTGACAGGGGCGGTCAATCACAGGATAATGCGCGCACTTTACATGGAGGTTCGCCTTTGGCGAACCGGCATTGGTCTTGGATGTACTAAGTCATTGTTTGGCGCCATTGCATGGCAGTCCGCCCTGACAACCCAGGAGTGTCTGGTTTGATCGTCTTTCGTTATCTGTCCCGCGAGGTCCTGGTCACCTTGAGCGCCGTCAGCGCTGTGCTGTTGGTGATCATCATGAGCGGGCGCTTCATCAAGTACCTGGCCCAGGCTGCCCAGGGCGTGCTCGACCCGGGCGTGTTGTTCCTGATTATGGGCTTCCGCTTGCCAGGCTTCCTGCAACTGATTCTGCCTCTGGGGCTGTTCCTCGGCATCCTCCTGGCTTACGGGCGCCTGTACCTGGAAAGCGAGATGACCGTGCTGTCGGCCACTGGCATGAGCCAGCAGCGCCTGCTGGGCATGACCATGGCGCCGGCTGCCCTGGTTGCCCTGCTGGTGGCCTGGCTGAGCCTGAGCCTGGCCCCCCTGGGCGTTGCCCAGGTGCAGCAGATCATCAGCCAGCAGGATGCCCTGACCGAGTTCGACACCTTGGTGCCGGGCCGCTTCCAGACCTTGCGTGATGGCTCGCGGGTAACCTATACCGAGCAACTGTCGGATGACCGCATCAACCTGGGCGGGGTGTTCATCTCCGAGAAGCGCTTCAACCAGGACAAGACCAAGGACCGCGCCCCCTCGGTGCTGGTTGCCGAGAAAGGCCACCAGGAAATCCAGGCCGACGGCAACCGCTACCTGGTGCTGGAAAACGGTTACCGCTACGACGGCAACCCGGGCCAGGCCGACTACCGCGCCATCAAGTACGACACTTACGGCGTGCTGCTGCCCAAGCCGGAAGTCGCCGAGGAAGTGACCGAGCGCGAAGCGCTTCCCACCTCCGAACTGATCGGCAAGGAGGGCCTGCGTGAGCGCGCCGAGCTGCAATGGCGGTTGTCGCTGCCGATCCTGGTGTTCGTCGTCACCCTGCTGGCGGTGCCACTGTCGCGGGTCAACCCGCGCCAGGGCCGCTTCCTCAAGCTGCTGCCGGCAATTCTTCTGTACATGGCCTACCTGACAATGCTGATTTCCGTACGCGGCGCCCTCGAGAAGGGCAAACTGCCGATCGCCCTGGGCATGTGGTGGGTCCACGGCCTGTTCCTGCTGATCGGCCTTGGCCTGATGTACTGGGAGCCGCTGCGCCTCAAACGTGCCGCCCGCCGTGCGGAGGTGGCCCATGGCTAAGCTCGATCGCTACATCGGCCAGAGCGTGCTGCTGGCCATCCTGGCCGTGCTGGGGATCATCCTCGGCCTGGCTTCGCTTTTCGCCTTCATCGATGAAATGGGCGACCTGAGTGACACCTACACGGTGATGGAAGCGGGCAACTTTGTCCTGCTTACCGCACCTCGGCGGCTGTATGAAATGCTGCCAATGGCCGCCCTGATCGGTTGCCTGATCGGCCTGGGCAGTCTGGCCAGCAGCAGCGAGCTGACCATCATGCGTGCGGCCGGCGTGTCCATTGGCCGTATCGTCTGGGCGGTGATGAAGCCGATGCTGGTGCTGATGCTGGTGGGGCTGCTGATTGGCGAATATGTGGCACCGGTGACCGAGAACAAGGCCCAGGCCGACCGTTCCCTGGCCCAGGGTGGTGGTGAAGCACAAAGCTCCAAACGTGGCATGTGGCACCGCCAGGGCGAGGAGTACGTGCACATCAACGCCGTACAGCCCGATGGCCTGCTGCTGGGCGTGACCCGCTACCGCTTCGACAGCGAGCGCAAGATTGTCACCTCGAGCTTTGCCCGCCGTGCGCAGTACCAGAACGACCACTGGCTGCTCGCCGATGTGCGTACCACCTACTTCCGTGGCGACCACACCGAGGTGGTCAATGCGCCGGAGGAGCGCTGGGATGTTTCGCTCACGCCAGAACTGCTCAATACCGTGATCCTCGCGCCGGAGTCGCTTTCGATTACCGGGTTGTGGGATTACATCCACTACTTGTCTGATCAGGGCCTGAACAACTCCCGCTACTGGCTGGCGTTCTGGACCAAGGTGCTGCAGCCGATGGTAACGGCGGCCCTGGTGCTGATGGCGATCTCGTTCATCTTTGGCCCGCTGCGTTCGGTAACCCTTGGTCAGCGCGTGTTCACGGGTGTACTGGTGGGCTTTGTGTTTCGCATTGGCCAGGATCTGCTTGGGCCTTCGAGCCAGGTATTCGGCTTCCCGCCACTGCTGGCGGTGGTGATACCGGCGGGCATCTGTGCCTTGGCCGGTGTGTGGTTGTTGCGCCGGGCAGGGTAATAGCCTGAGCTGCACAAGAAAGCCGACCTCAGGGTCGGCTTTTTCGTGGGTGTTGATCTGGCTCGGCCCGTTCGCGGGTAAGCCCGCGCCTACAGGTACCGCGCAGGCATCAGGAAAGGGCCCGAAGGCAACTCCAATCCTCTGGCTTATTTCTTCTGCTTCGGCACCCGCACCAGCTGGCTTTCCGAATAGATGTCATGCCAACCGCGCTTGCGCTTGTCGATCAGCACCCAGAAAAAACCCAGCCCCAGGCACAGCCACGAGGCGATCGACACGACGAACCGCAACAGCGCCTGCCACAGGCTGATGGCCGAGCCATCGGCATTCTGCACCCGAACGCCCCATACCTGCATACCCAGCGTCTGCCCGCCGTGGGTCCAGAACTTGGCAAAGAAGCCGAACAGGGCAAACAGCAATACCGTAGACAGCAATGGGTCGCCATCCAGTGCGCCGGCCTCGGTCAGCTCGCGCATGCGTGCTTCGCCGATGATCGACATCTGAATCATCTTGTAGGCGCCGGCGGTCACGATCAGCAGTGCGGTGCACAGTAAAAAGTCATAGAACATCGCTGCCAGGCGCCGGCCCAGGCCGACCGGTGGAAAATCCCCCTGGGGAGTGAGTAGAGGCTTGGACATGCAGGACGCTCCAAAAGACGAGCCCACTATTCTACGGGCAAAAAAAAGCCCCTGCACTTGGCAGGGGCTTTTCAAAGTCTGGCGCTGGATCAGACAGGTTGAACCTTGTCAGCCTGCATGCCTTTTTGGCCTTGGACTGCTTCGAAGGTGACTTGCTGGCCTTCTTTCAGGCTCTTGAAGCCGTTGCCTTCGATAGCGCGGAAGTGAACGAAGAGATCCGGACCGCTTTCTGGGGTGATGAAGCCGTAACCTTTTTCGTCATTGAACCACTTGACGGTACCCTTCTGACGCTCAGCCATTGTCTTATTTCCTATGAAACTTAAATTTTGATGACAGTTACTTTCGCACTTTTTTGTAAGCGAAAGATTACTGGGCTGGGTTGCAGGAAGTAAGAGACGTCGAACGGGTTGTAGCAAATCTCGGCTACTGGCCCAGGTCACGAACTGTTGCGACCCATGCAAACACAGTGCAGTGACTCTACGCCAACTCCCGAGCGAAAAACAAGCCCTTGGTCGTATGGAAAACTGGCGGCTTGCCGATAACCGACCGATTTGTCGGAAACGGCATGGCGCCTGGCCTGGCGCCATGTTCAAAAGTTATTGGGCAGGTTCGAAAACGAATATGTCTACGCTGCCCAAAACCTTCACAAAGCCGTTTCAGCCACGGTAGTAACGTGGTGTCACGAAAGGCATTTTACTGACTTTCAAGGCCACCTTCTTTCCACGCACCACGGCAAACAGTGCGGTGTCGAGTGCAGCATGTTCACTATCGATATAACCCATGGCGACAGGGGCAGCGAGTGTCGGGCCAAAGCCCCCGCTGCACACTTTACCCACCGGTTTATCGTTTGCGTCGACAATGTCCGCACCTTCACGAACAGGCGTACGCTCCTGCGGCAACAGGCCGACACGTTTGCGCGCAACACCATCGCGCACGTGGGCGAAGATCGCCTCGGCACCCGGGAAGCCGGCAGCACGTGCACCGTCGGCACGGCGCACCTTGGAAATTGCCCACAGCAGGCTGGCTTCGATCGGCGTAGTCTCGCTGTTCATGTCGTGGCCATACAGGCACAGGCCAGCTTCCAGGCGCAGCGAGTCGCGTGCGCCCAAGCCGATCGGCTGTACTTCCGGCTCGGCCAGCAGGCGGCGGGCCAGGGCGTCGGCAGCGTTGACCGGTACCGAGATCTCGTAGCCGTCTTCGCCGGTGTAGCCCGAGCGGCTGACGAAGCAGTCCACACCCAGCAGTTTTACCCGGCGGAACTGCATGAAGGTCATGCCGGCCACTTCTGGAGCCAGGCGTTCCAGCACCTTGACTGCAGCCGGGCCTTGCAGGGCGAGCAGGGCACGCTCCTCGAACAGCGGCTGCACCTCGCAACGGCTGCCGATGTGGGTTTGCAGGTGAGCCAGGTCCTGCTCCTTGCAGGCGGCGTTGACGACCAGGAACAGGGTGTCCTCGCCCAGGTTGGCAACCATCAGGTCGTCGAGAATGCCGCCTTGCTCATTGGTGAACATGGCATAGCGCTGCATACCCACCGGCAGGTCGATGATGTCCACCGGTACCAGGCTTTCCAGCGCCTTGGCGGCGTCAGCGCCACGCAGAACGATCTGGCCCATGTGCGAGACGTCGAACAGGCCGGCCTGCTCGCGGGTGTGCAGGTGTTCCTTGAGCACGCCCAGCGGGTACTGCACCGGCATGTCGTAGCCGGCGAACGGCACCATGCGTGCACCCAGTTCCAGATGCAGGGCATGCAGTGGGGTCTTGAGCAGTGTTTCGGACATCGATGACTCCTTGCTGTCATTGTTGGGTCAACATTCGATGATGTTGACGGCCAGGCCGCCACGGGCGGTCTCTTTGTATTTGCTTTTCATGTCGGCGCCGGTCTGGCGCATGGTGCGGATGACCTTGTCCAGCGACACGTAGTGCTGCCCGTCGCCGCGCAGGGCCATGCGTACCGCGTTGATGGCCTTCACCGAGCCCATGGCATTGCGCTCGATACAGGGCACCTGTACGAGGCCGCCTATCGGGTCGCAGGTCAGGCCCAGGTTGTGTTCCATGCCTATTTCGGCTGCGTTCTCCACCTGCTGCACGCTACCGCCCATCACTTCGCACAGCGCACCGGCGGCCATCGAACAGGCAACGCCGACCTCGCCCTGGCAGCCCACTTCGGCCCCGGAGATGGAGGCGTTTTCCTTGTACAGGATGCCGATGGCTGCGGCGGTGAGCAGAAAGCGCACCACCCCGTCCTCGCTGGCACCGGGGACGAAGCGCATGTAGTAGTGAAGGACTGCCGGGACGATGCCCGCTGCACCATTGGTAGGGGCGGTGACCACACGACCGCCGTAGGCGTTTTCCTCGTTCACCGCCAAGGCATAGAGGTTGACCCAGTCGAGCACGGATAGGGCGTCACGCAGGCTGGCTTCCGGGTGGCCGCTCAGTTGGCGGTACAGGGCCGGTGCGCGGCGTTTGACCTTGAGCCCTCCCGGTAATATGCCCTCATGCTGGCAACCTGCCGCGACGCAATCTTGCATCACCTGCCAGATGCGCAGCAGCCCGGCCCGGGTTTCTGCTTCTGGGCGCCAGGCGGACTCGTTGGCCAGCATCACCTGGCTCACCGACAGGTCATGCGCGGTGCAGTGGCCGAGGAGCGCCTTGGCGGTCTTGAACGGATAGGCCAGCACCGTGGTGTCCTCGACGATGCGGTCGTGGCCGGCAGCGTCCTCGTCGACCACGAAACCACCGCCTACCGAGTAGTACTCGCGGCTTCGGATTTGCAGGCCTGCGTCGTCGAACGCGCGGAAGATCATGCCGTTGGGGTGGTAGTCCAACGGCTTGCGGATCATCGCCAGGTGCTGCTTTTCGATGAACGCAATGCTGTGCTCGCCCAGCAGGTTGATGCGTCCGCTGTCGCGGATGACCTGCAGGCGGGCGGGAATGCTGTCGGTGTCGATAATGTCCGGGTGTTCGCCTTCAAGGCCCAGCAGCACGGCTTTGTCACTGCCGTGGCCTTTGCCTGTGGCGCCCAGTGAGCCATACAGCTCGGCTTTGACGCTGGCGGTGCGGGCCAGCAGGCCGTCACGGCGCAGCCCTTCGGCAAACCGCGCAGCGGCGCGCATCGGGCCGACCGTGTGGGAGCTGGAGGGGCCGATGCCGATCTTGAACAGGTCGAAGACGCTCAGTGACATGTGGACCTCCTGCCAGGTTGTTGGGTGGACATTGAGCCCTGTAGGAGCGGGTTTACCCGCGAATGCGGCGGTATAGCCACCATCGCATTCGCGGGTAAACCCGCTCCTACACAGAACCCGCCACCCAAGCCAGGTGGCGGGGAGGGCTATCAGGCGTCCTGATAGCTCTCGATCGACGGGCAGGCGCACACCAGGTTGCGGTCACCGAACACGTTGTCGACCCGGCCGACCGGCGGCCAGTACTTGCCTTCCACCAGGCTCGCCAGGGGGTATACCGCCTGCTCGCGGCTGTAGCCATGGGTCCATTCGCCAACCAGCTCAGCCGAAGTGTGCGGTGCGTTTTTCAGCGGGTTGTCGTCCTTGTCCAGGCTACCGTCCTCCACCGCGCGGATTTCTTCGCGGATCTGGATCATTGCGTTGCAGAAGCGGTCCAGTTCTTCTTTGGACTCGCTTTCGGTCGGCTCGATCATCAGCGTGCCAGCCACCGGGAAGGACATGGTCGGGGCGTGGAAGCCGAAGTCGATCAACCGCTTGGCCACGTCGTCGACACTGATGCCGCTGGTGTCCTTCAGTGGGCGCAGGTCGAGAATGCACTCGTGAGCCACCAGGCCGTTACCGCCGGTATACAGAACAGGATAGTGCTCTTCCAGGCGGCGGGCGATGTAGTTGGCGTTGAGGATTGCCATCTGCGAGGCACGTTTGAGGCCGGCACCGCCCATCATGCGGATATACATCCATGTGATTGGCAGGATGCTGGCGCTACCGAACGGCGCAGCGCATACCGCGCCCTGGGTGTTTTCCAGCTGTGCATGGCCTGGCAGGAACGGCGCCAGGTGCGACTTGACGCCAATCGGGCCAACACCCGGGCCACCACCACCGTGCGGGATGCAGAAGGTCTTGTGCAGGTTCAGGTGGGAAACGTCGCCGCCGAACTTGCCTGGCGCGCACAGTCCGACCATGGCGTTCATGTTGGCGCCATCGATGTACACCTGGCCGCCGTTGTCGTGGATGATCGCGCAGATTTCGCCGATCGCTTCCTCGAACACGCCGTGGGTCGACGGGTAGGTGATCATGATTGCGGCCAGGCGCTCGCGGTGCTCGATGGCTTTGGCGCGCAGGTCCTCGACATCGACGTTGCCACGGGCGTCACAGGCGGTAACCACGACACGCATGCCAGCCATGTGTGCGGTGGCCGGGTTGGTGCCATGGGCCGACGACGGGATCAGGCAGATATCGCGATGGCCTTCACCACGGCTGCGGTGGTAGGCGCGGATCGCCAACAGCCCGGCGTATTCGCCCTGCGAGCCGGCGTTGGGCTGCAGCGACACGGCATCATAGCCAGTGGCCGCGCACAGCATGGCCTCCAGTTCGGTGGTCATCTGCAGGTAGCCCTGGCTCTGCTCGGCCGGGGCGAACGGGTGCAGGTTGCCGAACTCGGCCCAGGTGACCGGGATCATTTCGCTGGCGGCGTTCAGCTTCATGGTGCACGAGCCCAGCGGGATCATGCTGCGGTCCAGCGCCAGGTCCTTGTCGGCCAGGCGGCGCAGGTAGCGCATCAGCTCGGTTTCGCTGTGGTAGCGGTTGAACACCGGGTGTTCGAGGATGGCCGACTGGCGCAGCAGGGCGGCAGGCAGCAGGGAACCGGTGCTGGCGGCCAGTGCGGTGAAATCAGGCTGTGCCTGCTCGCCACCCAACAGCTGCCACAGCGACTCGACGTCAGCCTGAGTGCTGGTTTCGTCCAGAGACAGGCCCACATGGGCGGCATCGATCTGGCGCAGGTTGATGCCCTGGGCGCGTGCCTTGTCATGCAGGCTGGCGGTGGCAGTGCCGGTGGCCAGGGTCAGGGTATCGAAGGCGCTGGCGCCCACCACTTGTACGCCCAGCGCCTTCAGGCCGGCGGCGAGGATCGCGGTCAGGGCGTGGGTGCGTTCGGCAATGCGCTTGAGGCCGGCAGGGCCGTGGTACACGGCGAACATGCTGGCGATGTTGGCCAGCAGCACCTGGGCGGTGCAGATGTTGCTGGTGGCCTTTTCGCGGCGGATGTGCTGCTCGCGGGTCTGCATGGCCAGACGCAGGGCGGTTTTGCCGAAGCGGTCGATCGACACGCCGACCAGGCGGCCAGGCATGTCGCGCTTGAACGCGTCGCGGGTGGCGAAGTAAGCCGCGTGCGGGCCACCGAAGCCCAGTGGCACGCCGAAGCGCTGGGCGCTACCGATGGCCACGTCGGCGTCGAATTCGCCCGGTGGGGTCAGCAGGGTCAGGGCCAGTAGGTCTGCCGCTACGGCGACCAGGGCGTTGGCCGCGTGGAAGCGCTGCACGACCTCGCGGTAGTCGAACACTTCACCGTTGCTGGCAGGGTATTGCAGCAGGGCGCCGAAGAAGGCGCTGACATCGCCCAGCTCGCGCTCGTCGCCAACCACAACCTCGATACCCAGCGGCTCGGCACGGGTGCGCAGCACGTCGAGGGTTTGCGGGTGGCAGTGCACGGAGGCGAAGAAGGCATGGCTGGACTTGTTCTTCGACAGGCGCTTGCAGAAGGTCATGGCCTCGGCCGCAGCAGTGGCTTCGTCGAGCAAGGAGGCGTTGGCGATCGGCAGGCCGGTGAGGTCGCTGATCAGGGTCTGGAAGTTCAGCAGCGCTTCCAGGCGGCCTTGGGAAATTTCTGGCTGATACGGGGTGTAGGCGGTGTACCAGGCCGGGTTTTCCAGCAGGTTGCGCAGGATCGGTGCCGGAGTGTGGGTGTTGTAGTAGCCCTGGCCGATGTAGCTTTTGAACAGCTGGTTCTTGCCAGCGATGGCCTTGAGCGCAGCGAGCGCGTCGGCCTCGCTCTGGCCGTCGTGCGAGCCAAGCACGCTGGTACCTTTGATGCTGTCGGGGATGACCGCAGCGGTCATGGCGTCCAGCGAGTCGAAGCCCAGTGCAGTGAGCATGGCCTGTTCGTCAGCGGCGCGCGGGCCTATGTGACGGGCGATGAATTCGTTGGCGGTGCCGAGGTTGATGGTCATGGCGGGATTCCTCAGGCGTCGTCGTTGGCTTTGAGCAGGCGGTCGTAGGCGTCCTGGTCGAGCAGAGCGGTTACGGCTTCTGCATCGGCAGGGATGAAGCGGAAGAACCAGCCTTCGCCCATCGGGTCTTCGTTGACCAGTTCAGGGCTGTCTTCGAGCTGGCCGTTGACCTCGACCACTTCACCCGTCAGTGGCATGTACACGCCGCTGGCGGCCTTGACCGATTCGACGGTGGACGCTTCGCTGCCTTTCTCATACTGCTGCAACTCTGGCAGTTGCACGAAAACCACGTCGCCAAGGGCATTCTGGGCGTAGGCGGTGATGCCCACGGTGACGCTGCCATCGGCTTCGACGCGCAGCCATTCGTGATCTTCAGTGAAACGCAACTCGCTCATGGGGAATCCTCGGGAAGCAGGGCGTTGGGGGCGCGGTGGCGCCGCGCTCTTAGGGTAGGATTCCCTTAGCAATAATGCGGCCAACCTATAAAACTTCTTATTTATCAATAGATTACGTAAATTTACGGAGAAGCCGTATTTATCGTGTGGAATGATATCGTTACAGGTGCCTCTGAGAGGAAAAGGGTTTGAGCATCAAACCCTTGTGCACCGACGGCGAGGAGGGTGTGTATCGTTTTCGCTACGACGTAGCGAAAACGATACATGTGGTGCCTGGACTGGCGAGGTGCCAATGGCCTTCGGTCATCTCACTTTCAGCAGATGATCCAGCGAAAACGCGCCGGCGCCTCGGGCAACCAGGAGCAGCAAGAGCCCCGCCCAGGTCAGGTGGGTGGGCCACGCATCGGGGTAGACGAACACTTCGATCACCAACGTCATGCCCAGCAGTGCCAGCGCCGATAGCCGGGTCATCAGCCCGAGCACCAGCAATAGCGGGAACAAGTGCTCAGCGTAGGCGGCCAGGTGCGCTGCAAGCCAGGGCGAGAGTAGCGGCAGCGCGTATTCGGTGCGGAACAGCTCATAGGTGCCGGGTGTAAGGGTGAGGAAACCCTCCACTTTGGTGCGTCCGGAAAGAAAGAATATCGAGGCGATCCCGAACCGGGCGACCAGGCACAACAGGTCATCGCTCAAACGCCGCTCGAGGCTCTGTGCAACGTGGTTCCAGGCGCGCCGCAGGCTGCTGGCCGGAGGTGTGAAATCGGCACTAGCCATGGTGGTGTACTCCTGTGAAGGCGAGTGAGCGAAACGCCTGGGCCGTCATCAGGCGCCCGAGCATCTCGGTGAAATCCAGGTCGGTTTCAGCGTGTCGCGCCAGGTCCGAGGCCTGCATCAGCGACTGTCCGGCAGCACAGGCCTTGAGAAACGCATGGCCACCTTTTCCCAGTGGCTGGTGGCATACGCCATCAGCGGTGCCGACAAACAGCACCCCTTCGCCCACCCATGGTTGGTCATCGGGCCAGGCAACCTGCTCGCGGGCGCAGCGCCACAGGGTGTACACAGGGTGCGCCTCGCACCAGTACCAGCGAGCACTGGCACGGGGGTGCAAGCAACCGTGATCAAGATCGCTGGGGGTCATGCCTGCCAGTTCGACAAGGTTCAGGCACGTTTCGTACGGCGCACTGAAGGCTTCTGTCCAACGCAGGTCCAGGCGGGCGACTTCCGCCAGATACGGCACAGCGTGCTGTGACTGAATGTCTTCGAGGAAATCCGGGAAGGTCGCGCCGTAGCAGATCAACCGGGGATCGCTGGGGGGGAATTGCCGCGCATAGATTGCCGCGGTCTCATCCATCCAGGTGCGCCCGACGAGTGTGCACACGCTCGGAAAGTTTGCGCGCAGCGCATCCACGCAGCCGGCCAACACCGTGTTGCGATAAACCGCGAACGCCGCTTGTTCGGTCACGCCCGCAAGCTGGGGAGCGGGACGGGAATAGAGCGCCTCGATGAACGCTTGCTGGAACTGACCAAGGGAAAGGTTCATGGTAATACACCTGGGCAAGTCATGATCGACTGTGCAATGGACCGTTCAGCAAGCAGTTCGGTGAACGGGGGAAGCTTGTCGTCACGTTCAATGAGGGTCGGGCGCGGGCCGACACGGGAAACCAGTTTGCGGTACAGCGCCCATACAGGCTCGGCCACCTGCGCATCATGAGAGTCGATCAACAGGCTGCCTTGGTCGTCGTCGCTGTGCCCGGCCAGATGAACTTCTGTGATGGCTTGCGCTGGAAAGCGGTCCAGGTAGGCAGTTGCCGAGAACCCCAAATTGTGAGCGCTCACGTAGACGTTGTTGATGTCCAGCAACAGACCACAACCGGTGCGACGTGTCAGTTCGCCAAGAAAGTCGATCTCGTCCCAGTCATGGCCCTGCAGCTGCAAGTAATGACTGGGGTTTTCGATGGATATCCGCCGGCCCAAAACCTCCTGGCATCGCTGGATGTTTTCAGCGATGCGCTGCAGGGCTTCGTTGCTGCGCGGAAATGGCAGCAGGTCTGGATGGTAGTGCCCCTGCCAGGTTGACCAGGCCAGGTGCTCTGATACCAGTACCGGTTTGGTCTGATCGCACAGTGCGCGCAGACGCTGCAGATGGTCCTGATCGGGGGCCGCGTCAGCCGCAAGCGAAAGTGCCACACCATGCAATGAGACCGGGTGCCGCTCTGCGATTCGGTTCAGCCAGGCAAGGCGAGGGCCACCGACCATGTAGTTCTCCGGGTGAACTTCAAACCAGAGCCCTTCGAGATTGCACGCCAGCGCCTGGTCGTAGTGCTCGGCCTTCAGGCTGACTCCGGCGCCCATTCGTGCGTCTGCGTTCATGGTCGGTTTCCCCTGATCAAGACTTGATAGGTGTCAGCGAGCCCATGCCGGCGGGTGTCTTGATCGATGTGCAGGTGCCGGCGGGGACGTTTTTCCAGTGCATGCCGTCGTAGTCCTTCTTCGCACTGCCAGCGCAGCTGGTGCCGGCGCCGGCCTTGCAATCGTTCTTTCCTGCCATGGCGACGCCGTAGCATTTTTCCATGGCAGCGCCATTGCCTGCGGGTTGCGTGCTGTCGGCCGCCATGGCGGCGCCTGCAAGCGTGGCAAGCGCGAGTGCTGCGGTGGTGAGGGCGAGGGTTTTCATGGTCAATCTCCTGAGAGTGTGGCCGTGGTCTATACCGGCGGCTCATGGAGTAATTCGTGCCTCGCGTAAAAAGGGTTACAGCCTTGGAAGAAATTTTTTCAGGGCGTGTCTTCACGACCTGATGTTGAAGCCAAGGGCATGGCATATTTGCAGCACCTGCGTGCCACACGGCGGGAGCGGATGAATCAAGTCAATTGTATTCAGGGTGTAACCCAGGCGACCCATGCAGCGAACTAACTCACAGGATGAGCTCGAGGCTCGCGAGGCCCGGTTGAAAGCACTGTTGCTTCAGGGGCTGACAGGCGACCAGCTGGCCTATCAGGATTTTCTTGGCACGCTTGCGCTGCATGTACGTGCGTTTCTGCGCAGCCGTCTGAGCAGGCGCCCGGCCGAGATAGAGGACATGGTGCAGGATGTGCTGCTGGCGGTGCATAACGCGCGCCACACTTACCAGCCGCAGCAGCCTTTGACTGCCTGGGTGCAGGCGATCGCCCGTTACAAGCTGGCGGATCATCTGCGAAGTGTTTCACGTCGCGACGCCCGGCATGATGTGCTGGACGATGATGCGCAACTGTTTGCCGTCTCGGAGGTTGAATCAGCCGAGGCCAGCCGAGACCTGACCAAGCTGCTCAAACAGCTGCCAGAGCGGCAACGACTGCCGATTGTTCATGTCAAGCTGGAGGGGTTGTCTGTCGAAGAGACGGCACAACTTACCGGGCTTTCCAGTTCAGCGGTAAAGGTTGGGATACATCGAGGTCTGAAAGCGCTATCCAGGCTGATTGGAGGAGCCAACAACCATGAAGACTGACGATTTGATTGCCTTGCTGGCCGCAGGCGAAGGGCCAGTGCCGCGCCACGCCGTTGGCAGGCGGATGGCAGTGGCTGTGCTGGGCGGGCTGACCGCAGCACTGCTGCTGACTATTACCCTTTACGGTGTACGTAGTGATATCACGGAGGTCGCACAAACCCCGCTGTTCTGGGGCAAAGTCGCCTTTCCAACCAGCTTGGCGTTGATCGGGCTGTGGTTGACGAGCCGCTTGGCCAGGCCAGGAGGGAAGGGCGCTGCAGGCTGGAAGATGCTTGGCTTGCCACTGCTGCTTGTCTGGTGCGGGGCGGCGGTGAGTATCGCCGGGGCGCCTGTGGAGGCGCGCGCCGACCTGTTGTTCGGGCGCACATGGCGTACCTGCGCACTGAATATCGCGTTGCTGTCGGTGCCAGCCTTTGTCACCGTGTTCTGGGCGCTGAAAGGCCTGGCGCCGACCCGGTTGCGGCTGGCAGGTGCTGCCGGTGGCCTGCTGGCGGGCTCGAGCGCAACAGTGGCCTACTGCCTGCATTGCCCGGAAATGGGCGTGCCGTTCTGGGGGGTGTGGTATGTCCTCGGCATGCTCGTGCCGACGGTACTCGGTGCCTGGTGGGGCCCCCGCATGCTGCGTTGGTAGGCTGTGCCGGCAGGCCCCACGCAACTCAGAACGACGTGCTGATTGCCTGCCCTGGCTTCACAGGTTCGTGACCTCGCTTAACCCGCAACAAACCAAGGCAATGCCAGGTACAGCTTGATCACGATGACATTGATGATGTCGATGAAGAACGCCCCCACCATCGGCACCACCAGGAAGGCGAGGTGCGAGGCACCATAGCGTTGTGTCACCGCTTGCATGTTGGCGATGGCTGTCGGTGTAGCACCCAGGCCGAAGCCACAGTGGCCGGCAGCCAGAACTGCTGCATCGTAGTTGCGCCCCATTACCTTGAACGTCACGAAGATTGCGAACAGCGCCATGACCAGTGTCTGTGCGGCCAACAAGGTAAAGAAGGGTAATGCCAGGGCTGCCAGGTCCCACAACTTGAGCGACATCAAGGCAATGGCCAGGAACAGGGACAAACTCACATTGCCCAGTACCGACACTTCCCGTTCGAATACTTTGTAAACACCTAAAGCCCGAAGCCCATTGCGCAACAGTACGCCGACGAAGAGTACGCAAACAAATGTCGGCAGTTCGAATGCTGTGCCTTTCAACAAGCCATTAAGTAAGGTACCGGTCAGTAAGCTGACAGCAATAAGTGCCAAGGTTTCTATAAATGAAAACGAGGTGATCAGGCGCTCTTTGTCCGGTTGTTCAAAGCCTTTGGGTAATTGCGGTGCTTCTTCTTGCACCCCAGGCGTTTCGACCCGTTTGATCAGCAACCGGGCGACTGGGCCACCAATCAAACCGCCCAACACCAGGCCGAAAGTGGCAGAGGCCATTGCCAGTTCCGAAGCCGAAGCCAGGCCGAACCGCTCAGTGAAGGTCGCGCCCCAGGCAGCGCCTGTGCCGTGGCCACCCGACAAGCTGATCGAACCGGCCAGCAGGCCCATCAGCGGGTCGAGCCCCAATGCTGTTGCCAGGCCGATGCCCATGGCGTTCTGAACCATTAGCAAACCCGTCACCACCAGAAGGAATACGGCGACCACCCGTCCACCCTTCTTCAGGCTTGCGAAGTCTGCACTCAAGCCGATGGTAGCGAAGAATGCCAGCATCAACGGTGTTTGCAACGAGGTATCAAATTGGACGTGTACATCGAAACTGCGCAATGCCAGGAGTGACAAGGCAACGACCAGGCCGCCTGCAACAGGCTCCGGGATATTGTATGCGCGCAGGAAACCAATGCGTGCAACCAGGCCGCGTCCCAGTAGCAGTACCAAAGAGGCGGCTACAAGTGTCCCGTAAAAATCGAGTTCGAACATCAGGGTACTCTTCGTTCAAGGTGACAAGCAAAATTACAATGTCGCCATTCTACGGGGAGCACTCCAGTTAATTGTGGCTCAGCGGCTAGGAAAAGTCCGATTCAATCATGGGTTTTGACCACAGTCCTCATGGTTTCCCGGGTATTCCATATTTACGCAGCCTCTGCGCGATAGCCGTGTGCGAAGTTTGCAAGCGCCCGGCCAGTTGCCGTGTTGACGGGTAGCTGGCGTATAAGCGCTGTAACAGTTCGCGCTCGAAATCACCTACAGCCTGTTCCAGGCTGGCCACTTCGCCGTCTTGCCCGCGTGCCACCGAGGTGCCGGCGATATCCAGGTCGCCGATATCCACCAGGTTGCCCTCGCAGATAGCCGCGGCGCGGAAGATCACGTTCTGCAACTGGCGCACATTGCCCGGCCAAGGGTTGGCCAGCAGTGCCGAATGGGTGGAGGGGGTCAGCCGACAGGCTGGGCGCTGGATCTGCGTGCACGCCTGCTGCATGAAGAAGTGCGCCAGCATCAGGATGTCCTGGCCACGGTCGCGAAGCGGCGGTACCTCCAGGTTAAGCACGTTCAGACGGTAGAACAGGTCTTCGCGGAAGCTGCCTTCGGCGACCATGCGCTCCAGATCGCGGTGGGTGGCGCTGATGATGCGCACATCCACCTTCACTTCACGGTCGCCACCCACCCGGCGGAAGCTGCCATCGCTGAGAAAACGCAGCAGCTTGGCCTGCAGGTAGGGCGACATTTCACCAATTTCATCGAGGAACACGGTGCCCTGGTTGGCCAGTTCCATCAGCCCAGGCTTGCCACCTCGTTGCGCGCCGGTAAAGGCCCCGGGCGCGTAGCCGAACAGCTCGCTTTCGGCCAGGCTCTCGGGCAGCGCGGCGCAGTTCAGGGCCAGGAACGGGGCCGCGTGGCGGCTGCTGACGGCATGGCAGGCGCGGGCTACCAGTTCCTTGCCGGTGCCGGTCTCGCCATGCACCAGCAGCGGTGCATCGAGCGCAGCCACGCGTAAGGCGCGGGCCTTGAGGGTGCGGATGGCCGGCGACTCGCCCAGCAAGGCATCGAAGCCTTCGGCGTGGTCGTGGTGCAGGGCCGACAGGCGTTCGCCCATGCGCGAGGGGGGATACAGCGTCAGCAGGCCACCGGCGTTGGTAATCGGCATGGCGTCCAGCAGCAGGCTATGGCCGTTCAGCTGCATTTCGCGCATGGGCAGGTGGAAGTTGTTGTCCAGCAGCGCCTGCAGCAGCGCGGGGTCGCCAAACAGCTCACCCACCGAGCGGCCGGCAGATTCGCGGCCGCACAGTTCGATCAGCGCCGGGTTGGCCAACAGCACCAGGCCTGCACTATCTACCGCCAGCACCGGGTCGCTCATGGCGGCCAGCAGGGCATCGAGTTGCAGGTGGCGGCGCTGGCCGGGGAGGATGTCGACCACGTCCACCGATTGCACGCCGTGTACTTCGAACAGCGCGTCGTGCAGTTCTTCAAGTACGGCGGGGCTGAGGGTGGGGGCGTCGATGTAGACGTTCGGCGGGACCATCTCCACGGCGTCCAGGTTGAGGTTGCGGGCACCGAGCAGGGCGAGGACTTCCTGGGTGATACCGACGCGGTCGATGAAGCTGACGTGGATGCGCATGGGGTTCGAACAGTTGGCAATGGAGGCCGCCAGTATGCCCTGAGACGGGTGTCAGGCCCAAGGTTGGCGGTGGCGCATTCGCGGGCGCGCCCGCTCCCACAGGCTTGCTGCTGTGGGGGCGGGCTTGCTCGCGAAAAGGGTCACTCCAGATGTTCAGGTTTGATCGGGTCGCCCGATTTCACATCGAGCTTTTCGCGAATGTCCGCGAACATATGGTCATAGAGCTTGTGCGGCGAACTCAGGGTCTCGAATTTCTTCGGCGGCGCCAGATATGACTGCGCCTTGCGGGTCAGTAGCATGAGGAAGCTGGGCAAGGCCTGGTCCTTGGCCAGGAAGAACTTTTCTTCCACCGTCTTGCCTTCGATGCTGCCATGCATGTGGAACTGAATGCCTCTGCCTTCCTTGGGGTCCGACACGGCCTCGTACTCGATGTTCAGGTCATAGCTGTGGTCGGCGTTGTTCAGCGCAGAGCGCTCGATGTGTACATGACCGGGCTGATACTGGGCCATGGCTATCTCCTTTGGAAGGTCGAAAATGGCGGGCCGCGTAAGCCCGCCGACTGCATTCAACGGTAGCTGATCCCCGGCTTCTCGGTGGAAACCCGAGTGCCGGCTTTGCCTTTGACGATGCCTTCGATGTTCTCCAGCGAACTGATCACCGCCACCTTGCCGGTGTTGCGGGCAAAGTCGCAGGCGGCCTGCACCTTCGGCCCCATGGAGCCGGCGGCAAACCCCAGCGTTTCCAACGCGTCCGGGTGGGCCTGGGCGATGGCCTTCTGCGTCGGCTTGCCCCAGTCAATGTAGGCTGCATCGACGTCGGTGGCGATAATCAGAAGGTCGGCTTCCAATTGCTCGGCCAGCAGCGCCGAGCACAGGTCTTTGTCGATCACCGCCTCGATGCCTTTGAGCTTGCCGTTTTCATCGTACATGGTGGGGATGCCGCCACCGCCTGCGCAAATCACGATGCTGCTTTTTTCCAGCAGCCACTTGATCGGGCGAATTTCGAAGATGCGCTTGGGTTTCGGGCTGGCTACCACGCGGCGGTACTTGTCGCCGTCGGCCTTGACCACCCAGCCCTTTTCCTTGGCCAGGCGCTCGGCCTCTTCCTTGCTGTAGACCGGGCCGATGAACTTGGTCGGATCCCTGAAGGCCGGGTCATTGGCGTCCACTTCCACTTGGGTGAGCAAGGTGGCGAATGGCACCTCGAAGGCCAGCAGGTTGCCCAGTTCCTGTTCGATCATGTAACCGATCATGCCCTCGGTCTCGGCACCCAGCACGTCCAGCGGGTAGGCCTCGTCTGGCTTGTACGACAGGGCCTGAAGCGACAGCAGACCCACTTGCGGGCCGTTGCCGTGGGCGATGACCAGCTCGTTGCCAGGGTGAATCTTGGCGATCTGTTCGGTGGCGGTGCGGATATTGGCGCGCTGGTTGTCAGCGGTCATGGGCTCGCCGCGACGAAGCAGGGCGTTGCCGCCCAATGCAACAACGATACGCATGTGGAATGTCCTTTAGCGAAAGAATGAATGGACTGTCGCTGCACGGAGGATGCGGAGTTCGCTGTGGGAGCTGGCATGCCCGCGAAGAGGCCAGACCTGACATCATCGATGATGCGGCTGACGCCTTCGCGGGCACGCCCGCTCCCACAGGGACTGCGGGCTACCTATAGATCAGCCAGGGTCGATACCAGGATCGCCTTGATCGTGTGCATGCGGTTTTCCGCCTGCTCGAAGGCGATGCACGCTGGCGACTCGAACACGTCATCGGTCACTTCGATGCCGTTGGCCAGGTCCGGGTATTGTTCGGCGATCTGCTTGCCTACCTTGGTTTCGGAGTTGTGGAATGCCGGCAGGCAGTGCATGAACTTGGTCCGTGGGTTACCGGTGGACTTCATCAGTTCGGCATTCACCTGATAAGGCTTGAGCTGTTTGATGCGCTCACCCCAGGCTTCGATCGGCTCGCCCATCGATACCCACACGTCGGTATGGACAAAGTCGACACCTTTGACCGCGGCTTTCGGGTCTTCGGTGAGGGTAATGCGTGCGCCGCTTTCTTCAGCGTACTGCTTGCAGCGCTCGACCAGGTCGTCGTGTGGCCACAGTGCCTTGGGCGCGGCGATGCGCACATCCATGCCCAGCTTGGCGCCGATCAGCAGCAGCGAGTTGCCCATGTTGTTGCGGGCATCGCCCAGGTAGGCGTAGCTGATGTCGTGCAGCGGCTTGTCGCTGTGCTCACGCATGGTCAGCACGTCGGCGATCATCTGGGTCGGGTGGTATTCGTCGGTCAGGCCGTTGAACACCGGTACGCCGGCGAACTTGGCCAGCTCTTCGACGATTTCCTGCTTGAAGCCACGGTACTCGATGGCGTCATACATGCGCCCGAGCACACGGGCGGTGTCCTTCATGCTTTCCTTGTGGCCGATCTGCGAGGAGTTGGGGTCGATGTAGGTGACGTTGGCGCCTTGGTCATAGGCTGCGACTTCGAAGGCACAACGGGTACGGGTGGAGGTTTTTTCGAAGATCAGGGCGATGTTGTTGCCCTTCAGGTGCTGCTGCTCGGTGCCCGTGTACTTGGCGCGCTTGAGGTCGCGGGACAGGTCCAGCAGGTAGCGCAACTCGCGGGTGGTGTGGTGTTCCAGGCTGAGCAAGTTGCGGTTGTGAATGTTGAACGCCATGACAGTTTCTCCTTGAGTTCGGTGATGTCCCGGCCGCCACTTCATGGGTGCGGCCGGGCGTAATGGTCGTTAGTAGTCGATCGGGTCGCGCACGATAGGGCAGGTCATGCAGTGGCCGCCGCCACGGCCCCGGCCCAGTTCGCCGGCGCTGATGGTGATGACCTCGATGCCAGCCTTGCGCAGCAGGGTGTTGGTGTAGGTGTTGCGGTCGTAGCCAATGACCACGCCCGGCTCGATGGCCACCACGTTGTTACCGTCATCCCACTGCTCGCGCTCGGCGGCGAAGCTGTTGCCGCCGGTCTCGACCACGCGCAGCTGCACGCCCAGTTGCTCGCCCACCACCTCGATGAACGACTTGTTGATGCGGCGTACATCCATTCCGTAAGGCTTGCTTTCGTCCGGGCGGATGATGAATGGCACAATCTCTTTCACCACTTCCGGGAAGACCGTGACCAGGTCGCGATCGCAGAAGCTGAAGACAGTGTCCAGGTGCATGGCGGCGCGGGACTTTGGCAGGCCGGCGACGATCACTTCCTTGACGGCGCCCTTGGCGAACAGGTTTTGCGCGAGCTGGCCGATGGCCTGGCGTGAGGTGCGCTCACCCATGCCGATGAGCACGATGCCATTGCCGATCGGCATCACATCACCGCCTTCGAGCGTGGCATTGCCATGGTCCTTGTCCGGGTCGCCATACCACACCTGGAAGTCGGCCTCGGTGAACTCCTTGTGGAACTTGTAGATGGCGGTGGTCAACAGGGTTTCCTGGCGACGCGCCGGCCAGTACATCGGGTTCAACGTCACGCCGCCGTAGATCCAGCAGGTGGTGTCGCGCGTGAACTGGGTGTTGGGCAGTGGTGGCAGGATGAAGCTGGAGTGGCCCAGGTAGTCGTTGTACATCTTCACGACTTCGGCGCCTTCGCTCTGCGGCAGGTCCTGGCCCGCCACGCCGCCGATCAGGAATTCGGCCAGGTGGCGTGGCTCCAGGCCTTCGAGCCAGCTGCGTACTTCGTTGGTCAGGCCTACGCCGACGGTGTCAGGGGTGATCTTGCGGTCGAGGATCCACTTGAGCGCCTCTTTGTTCTGCACGATATCGGTCAGCAGGTTGTGCATCTCCAGCACATCCACGCCACGCTCGCGCATCTTGGTGACGAAGTCGAAATGGTCACGCTTGGCCTGGTCGACCCAGATCACATCGTCGAACAGCAGTTCGTCACAGTTGCTCGGCGTCAGGCGCTTGTGCGCCAGGCCCGGGGCGCAAACCATCACTTTGCGCAGTTTGCCGGCTTCGGAGTGGACACCGTACTTCTGTTTTTCAGCGGACATGGTTTCATTCCTCCAATTGAGCGAAGACGTGGGTCAAAGGGTCAGGAAGCCGTCATACAGGCCAAAGGCTGCCACCAGGGCGCCAATGACCACGGCTGCGAAGATCAGTTTTTCCACGTTGGTGAAGACCGGTTGGCCCACCTCACGCTTGGCCTTGGCGAACAGGATCGCGCCAGGTGCGTAGAGCAGGGCCGAGAGCAGCAGGTATTTCACGCCGCCGGCGTACAGCAACCAGACGGCGTACAGCAGGGCGATACCACCGATGATCAGGTCCTTCTTGCGTTCGGCCAGGGCTTGCTCGTAGGTTTCGCTGCGCAGTGCCAGCAGGAACGCATAGGCTGCCGACCACAGGTAGGGCACCAGGATCATCGAGGTGGCCAGGTAGATCAGGGACAGGTAGGTGCTGTTCGAGAACAGCGTGATGACCAGAAAGATCTGCACCATGGCGTTGGTCAGCCACAGGGCGTTGGCCGGTACCTGTTTGGCGTTCTCGCGGCGCAGGAACTCCGGCATGGTGTGGTCCTTGGCTGCGGCGAACATGATCTCGGCGCACAGCAGCACCCACGACAGCAGCGCCCCGAGCAGCGAGATGACCAGGCCGACGCTGATCAGCACCGCCCCCCAGTGGCCGACCACATGTTCCAGCACCGCAGCCATCGACGGGTTCTGCAGCTTGGCCAGTTCCGGTTGAGTCATGATGCCCAGCGACAGCACGTTGACCAACACCAGGAACAGCAGCACGGTCACGAAGCCGATCACCGTTGCCTTGCCCACGTCGGTGCGTTTTTCCGCCCGCGCCGAGAAGATGCTCGCGCCCTCGATGCCGATGAACACCCACACGGTGACCAGCATCATGTTGCGCACCTGGTTCATGACACTGCCAAGCTCTGGCGTGCCCATGGCCCAGATATCGGCGGTGAAGATGTCGAGCCTGAAGGCGAACAGGCAGATCAGGGCGAACAGCACCAGCGGCACCACTTTGGCCACAGTGGTGACCAGGTTGATGAAGGCGGCTTCCTTGATGCCGCGCAGTACCAGGAAGTGCACCGCCCACAACAGGATCGACGCGCCAATGATGGCGGCTGGGGTGTTGCCTTCACCGAAGATCGGGAAGAAGTAGCCCAGGGTGCTGAACAGCAGCACGAAGTAGCCGACGTTGCCCAGCCAGGCACTGATCCAGTAGCCCCAGGCCGAGGAAAAGCCCATGTAGTCGCCGAAACCAGCCTTGGCGTAGGCATACACCCCGCCATCCAGGTCAGGCTTGCGGTTGGCCAGGGTCTGGAACACGAAGGCCAGGGTCAGCATGCCGACTGCGGTGATCGCCCAGCCGATCAGGACGGCCCCAACTCCTGCGCTGGCGGCCATGTTTTGCGGCAGCGAGAAGATACCACCGCCAATCATCGAGCCGACGACAAGTGCAACTAACGCGCCGAGCTTTAGTTTTCCGGATGAATCAGACATTTAACAACTCCTGCCAGGAGAAAGTTGACGACAGAATAGATCCGACGCCTTTGCCTTGACCTGACTTGCGTCAGTTTAAGGCGACGTGAAGGTAGGAAATTTCCTTCACGGGTGCTCCTGGAGAGTGCCGACAGCTTGAGCTGCAGGCCTTGCGTACTGGCACCTCCATGTCCTTCTAGAGCAAACGCTCTGTTCAGCCTGCGATGCTTGAAACTAGCTGCTTTTGCCGCTTTCGCAAATTTTCCACAAGAATTTCGAGTTTTATCCGTTTCTTTTCTAGTTGCCGGACTGCTGCTAGTTTTGAGAGAGCAGGCACATAGACAAAGCAGTTATGAGTGATATAGGTTGAACGCACAGCTTTAGTATAAGTAACGATATTCATATAGCCCGCAAGGCTGTTTCAAACGCATGACAGGGCTCGAAGAAAGGGAGGCTCATGAGCGAACCGGGACAGAAGCTGCGCCTGGGCGCGCTGATCGCGCTGGTGGTCGGGTCGATGATTGGCGGCGGTATTTTCTCTCTGCCGCAGAACATGGCCGCGCGTGCTGATGTGGGCGCAGTGCTGATCGGCTGGGGGATCACCGCGGTCGGCATGTTGGCCCTGGCCTTCGTGTTCCAGACCCTGGCCAACCGCAAGCCGGAACTGGACTCGGGGGTATATGCCTACGCCAAGGCCGGCTTTGGCGAGTACATGGGCTTTTCCTCGGCCTGGGGCTACTGGATCAGCGCCTGGCTGGGCAACGTCGGCTACTTCGTGCTGCTGTTCAGCACCCTGGGCTTCTACTTCCCGGTGTTCGGCGAAGGCAACACACCCATCGCCATCGGTTGTGCATCGCTGCTGCTGTGGTCGGTACATTTTCTGGTGCTGCGCGGTATCAAGGAGGCGGCCTTCATCAACCAGGTCACCACCGTCGCCAAAGTGGTGCCTTTGCTGATTTTCGTGGTGATCGCTGCATTTGCCTTCCGCGCCGACATCTTCACCCGGGATATCTGGGGCTTGAGCAACCCACAATTCGGCAGCGTGCTGGAGCAGGTGCGCAACATGATGCTGGTGACCGTATTCGTGTTCATCGGCATCGAGGGCGCCAGTGTGTATTCCGGGCGCGCCCAGCGTCGGTCAGACGTTGGGAAGGCCACGGTCATCGGTTTTCTGGGTGTGCTGGCGCTGCTGGTGCTGGTCAACGTGTTGTCGCTGGGCATCATGACCCAACCGGAACTGGCCGGGCTGCAGAACCCCTCGCTGGCCTCGGTGCTGGAGCATATCGTCGGCCCCTGGGGCGCCTTGCTGATCAGCCTCGGCCTGGCGGTCTCGCTGCTTGGCGCCTTGCTTTCATGGGCGCTGCTGTGTGCCGAAATCCTTTACGCCACGGCGCGGGACAAGACCATGCCGCGCTTTCTGGCCAAGGAAAACGCCAACCATGTGCCGGCTAACGCCCTGTGGCTGACCAACTGCATGATTCAGGGTTTCCTGCTGATTACGCTGTTCTCCGCCGGTACGTACACCAGTCTGATCTACCTGGCCTCCTCAATGATCCTGGTGCCCTACCTGTGGTCTGCGGCCTATGCCGTGCTGCTGGCGATTCGCGCAGAAACCTATGCCGGGCAGCCGAGGTTGCGGCGCAAGGACTTGCTGGTGGCGCTGGTTGCCCTGCTGTATGCCGTGTGGCTGCTGTATGCCGGCGGGCTCAAGTACCTGCTGCTTTCGGCGCTGCTGTACGCCCCCGGCGTCATCTTGTTCGCGAGGGCCAAGCATGAGCAGGGGCAGACGTTGTTCACAGCCTGGGAAAAGCTGATTTTCGCCGCCGTGCTGGTGGGTGCCGCGCTGGCGGCCTACGCCTTGTATTCAGGGCTGCTGAGCTTGTGACGGGGCAGGGCAGGCGTGTTCCGGGCGTGACCAGATCCACAGGTTGCCCAGGGTCATGCCGGCGATTGCCAGGAACACCGGCCAGTGGTGTTCCAGAAAGGTCAGCATCAGGCCCGCGCACAGCAGCATGCTGATGGTTGCGCTGACCTTGGCCCGGCGCTGGATCACCTTGCCGTTGCGCCAGTTATGCAGAATTGGCCCGAACAAACGGTGGTTCTCCAGCCATGCCGACAGGCGCGGTGAGCTGCGTGTGGCGGCCCAGGCGGCCAGCAGGATGAACTCGGTGGTCGGCAAGCCAGGAATCACAATGGCGACCAGGCCCACCCCGAGGCTCACGTAAGCCAGGATTCCATACAACAGGCGGGCGAGTTTCGAGCGGGCTGGTAGGGTCATGTTCTCACTGCAAAAAACGGTTCGGCCACCGGAGGGGTGGCCGGCTACGGCGTATCAGACCAGCGCGGCATCCGCAGCGTAGGCGTGCTTGAGCAACTGGGTGAAGCGTTCGAAGGCGGCCACTGCACCGCGTTCGGCAGCCGCTTCCTCTTCAGGCGAGAGCGCCAGGCCATCGAGGATGCGGGTGAACTGCTTCCAGCCTTCGGCACGGCCACCGGCGGGCTCCCCCAGATGACGGGCGCCGAAGCTGTCGGACAGTTCCAGGGCCACGGCACGCTTGATCAGAAACGCAGCGCCCAGTTTGGAGCCTTCGGAGACGAAGATCCAGCCCATTGCCTCGCCCAGGCTCGGCTTGCCCACGGCACCCGGTACGGCGGCCGGTATTTCGGTGTCGAGGTCGGCGAGGTCCAGGCGGGCCTGCTCGGCACGGCAGCGCTCAGCCAGATCAGGGACGATGGCGATCAGCTGAGGGTCGTTGTACAGGGCCTGCAGCTCGGACTGGAACAGGTACTGCGCGACGACGAAGCGGGCGAAGCTTTCGCGGCTGTCGAAAGGCGCGTGGGATTTGACCAGGGCATCCAGTTCGGCGTGCGGGGCGTGGGTGATCTGGTTCAGGCGCTGGGAGCGCAGGGCTGGGCGGTCGGTCATGGGGGAGTCCTTGGAAAGAGGGCGTCTAGATACAAGACGAAACAGCGGGAGCGGGACAGTAAAAAAAGGTTCTTCACGGAATCCCGGGAAAGACAGAAACAAGAACGCCGGTTTGATGGATGATGTTCGTGCGAGCAAACACATCAACAAACCGGCGTTCTTGTGCACGATATTAATACGTTTCTGCCCTTTTGGGAGGGCTTTTCTGTCATTGCCATCAGGCCTGACGGCGACGATCTGCTGATCGACCTGATTCCGCAGCCCACTAGGTTCCCCACCTGCAGCGGCTGCCATCAGCCCAGCACCGCCATCCACGAATACTGCCAGCGTTCGATCCGTGATCTCCCCATTCTTGGCCATGCGGTACGGTTGAATGTGGAACTGCGGCGCGTTGGGTGTCGCGCATGCGGCAAGCGGATGGAGTCAGTCAGCTGGCTTGATCGCTATTCGCGTATGACCCAGCGCTTGGCCGAGGCCGTGATCCAGGCTTGCCAGCGGCTGCCTACCCTGCACGTCGCTGAGCTGTTTGACTTGCATTGGGACAGTGTGCGCTTGCTGGAGCGACGAGCTCTACAAGCCGCTCTAGAGAAGCTACCAAAGGCCCAGCCCAGGCGCCTGGTGATGGACGAGTTCGCCCTGTTCAAAGGCCATCGCTACGCCAGCGTGGTGCTGGACGCCGATACCCGCCGGGTTCTGTGGATTGGCGAAGGACGTAGCAGAGCGGCTGTCAGGCCCTTCTTTGAGGAGTTGGGGCCAGAAGGCTGTGCGCGGATCGAAGCAGTGGCGATGGACATGAACACCGCATTTGACCTGGAGGTACGCCAACACTGCCCTCAGGCACGCGTGGTCTACGACCTGTTTCATGTAGTCGCCAAGTATGGGCGCGAGGTGATTGACCGGGTACGGGTCGACGAAGCCAACCGTCTGCGCCATGACAAACCCGCGCGCAGGGTGATCAAGCAAGCACGCTGGCTACTGCTGCGTAATCCGGAAAATCTCAAGCGAAAAGATCAACAGGTGCACCTGAGGGATCTGCTGTCGGCTAACCAATCGCTGATGACGGTTTATCTGATGAAAGCAGAGTTAAAAGCGCTGTGGTCGCCCACCACCGCCTGGGGTTGGCGATCAGCCTGGAAGCAGTGGCTGCGTCTGGCTGATGAAAGCGCGATACCGGCACTGAAGCAGTTTGCTAAACGCCTGAAGGGATACTGGCGCGGCATCTTGAGCAGGGTGCGATGGCCGATGCATACGGGCCAGCTGGAAGGCATCAACAACCGGATCAAGGTGATCAAGCGGATGGCTTACGGTTACCGGGACAGCGAATTCTTTTTCATGAAGATCAAGAATGACTTTCCCGGCAATCCGTGAAGAACCTAAAAAAAGCCGGTATTTGTGTTGCCAGTACCGGCCTCTTCGCGGGTTTACCCGCAAAGAGGCCGGTACAGACGTAACGCCTCAGATATCCCAAACCACATTGATACCGAAGTTGCGCCCCGGCATGGTCAGGCGGTCGATGTTGGCTGGCTGGGTCACAGCCGCCTCACCCTGGCCGTCGTAGCTGCGCACCGAATCCCACTGCCAGTACTTCTTGTCGGTAAGGTTGTACAGCCCGGCGTTGATGGTGACGTCGTCGGTGACCTTGTAGTAGCCGGTCAGGTCCAGCACACCGTAGCCCGGGGTGCGGAACTTCGAGGTAGAACCGTCAGGCGAATAAAAGGTGCTGTCGTCGACACGGGTCTTGCGCTTGACCAGCGTCCAGCTCAGCAAGCCACCGTAGTTCTGCTGCTCGTAGCCCAGGCCGAATACGCCCTTGAGCGGGTTGACACTGTTCAGCGGTTGACCGGTGTCATCGTTACGACCATAGGTGTAGGCAATCGAGGTTTGGGTATAGAGACCCTGCGGTGCGCCGAAGTGGTCGAGGTTCAGGCGGCCCTTGAATTCGGCACCCTTGATGGTGGCGTGCTTGATGTTGTTGGCCTGGAAGGTCTGTTCCAGGTTGGCGCTTTGCACGGCATCTTCGTCGATGAAATCACGGTACTTGTTGTAGAACACTGCCACGTCGAAGTTGCCGGCGTCGAAGTTGCCACGCAGGCCGGTTTCGTAGCTTTTGCTCTTTTCAGGCTCAAGGTTCGGGTTGCCCTCCACGCGGTAGCCTTGGTCCAGGTTCTGGAAGCGGCCATACATGGCTTTGGCGGTCGGCGTGCGGAAGCCCTCTGCATACTGGCCGTACCAGGTGTAATTGTCGTTGAAGGCGTAAGTCAGGCCGAACTTGGGCGAGACGCGGTGCCACTTCTTGTCCGAATCGTCCTGGGCGGTAGGCGCCGTACCGCTGGACTCCAGACCACGCAGGAATTCCTCGGTGAATTTGGGTTCCATGCGGGTGTAGTCGTAGCGCGCGCCGGGCATGAAGGTCCAGTTGTTCCAGCGGATTTCATCCTGCGCGAACAGGCTGTAGGTATTCACGGTCGGGTCCGGGAAGTCGCTGACCAAGGCCTGCCCGTCACGCGCGCTGTCCTGTCCGATGGCTGTACAGGTACCACCGATGTTCAGGCAAGTGCCGGTGCCGCTACGTGAACCCGTGACTTTCTCCTGTTTGAGTGTGGTGCCGTAGGTAAACAGGTGGTCGGTTTGGCCAATGCTGAAGGCCTTGTCCAATTGGGCGTCGAATACCCACTGGCGATCCTTGTAGGTAGTCTGCCGGTCCCGAAACACTTGGCGTCCCGAGGCGACATACAGCTCATCGGTACGTTGGTCGGTCTTCGCGATCTGGTAGTTGAGGCTCCATTTGACGTGATCCGCGACCACGCTATCGAGGTCGAATTCATGATTGAGGCCGAAGCGTTCACGGGTGATCGTGTCGTTGCCTTGGCGCATGCGGTACGAGTTCATGCCACCGAAGCCCGGAATGAACGGCCCACCCACCGCGCTGAGGATGTTCTGGTCGCGGTCATCCTTGTAGCGCTCGTAGGTGAACCCCAGGCGCGCGTCGTCGGCGTAGTTCCAGCCCAGCTTGGCCAGCACGTTGGTGGTGCGCGCATCCATCGGGTTGGCTTCGGTGCGCGACAGGCCGTCGCCACTGTGGCTGCCGTGGGTTTCGGTCTCGTGGCCGTTGCGCTGGCTCAGGTGCAGTAGGCCGTCGAAGTCACCCTGGCGGCCGGCGACGGTGGCGGAGGTCAGCCAGCTTTCGTCGGCCGAGCTGTAGCCGGTTTTCAGGCGTGCCCCCACATCCTTACCGGGCTTGATGATGTCGTCCGGATCGAGGGTGAAGTAGCTCACCGCACCGCCGATGGCGTTGCTGCCATACAACACCGAGGCCGGGCCGCGGAGGATTTCCACACGCTTGACGATTTCCGGGTCGACATAGTTGCGCTGGGTCTGGGCGTAGGGGCCGTAGAAGAAGCTGTCGGGGATCGACACGCCGTCGACTTGGGTGAGGATCCGCTCGCCGTCGATACCACGGATGTTGTAGCCGTTCAGCCCGCTGCGCTGGCCGGTTCCGGATACCGAAACCCCCGGCTCGTAGCGCACCAGATCCTGGATATTGTTCACGTTCTGCCGGTCCAGTTGCTCACGGGTCTGCACGCTGACAGTGCTCGGCACCTGGCTGACGTCCTGTGCGCTGCGGGTGGCGCTGACGGTCACCTGCTGCAGGGCGATCACGTTGCTTGCGGTTTGGCGCTCCAGTACCACATTGCCGTTGCTGATCTTGCGAAAACTCAGCCCGGTACCCCGCAACAGGCGCTTGAGGGCAGCATCTGGCGGCAGCGAACCCTGTACGCCTGGCGAAGCCACGCCGTCGGCCAGCTCGGCGCTGAAGCCGACCTGCCAGCCGGTGACCTGGCTGAAGGCGTTGATCGCCGACACCAGCGGCTGCTGGCCGATGCTGAAGCGGTAGTCGCCCATGCGCGGGCTGCTGGCCTGGGCCGGCTCGGCGGCCAGCGCCGGCAGGCTGCAGGCACCGCTGGCGAGCAGGGCAAGGGTCAACAGGGACAGTTGTCCTGTACGGCGGGGAAGGTTGGACGAGCGGGTAGGACCAGTGGACATCGGAAGCGCTCCCAGACGCGCGGGCTGTTATAGGTGATGGCTGTTCTCGTTCTCAAACAAGAATCAGTTGCATTGGCTATAACGAGACGGGCGGGCGAGTGCGATCGCGTAAAAATAATTCAGGGGTCAGTTCAGGATGACCAGCGCCGGGTACTCATGCAGTTGTGCCGAGGTGATGTGGGCCAGTGCGCGCAGGGTTTCCAGTGGCTGGTCGAGGCGGTAGTTACCGGTGACGGCAACGTGCTCCAACTGCGCATTGCGGTTGATGATCCAGCCCGGGTAGTAGCGCTGCACTTCGGCCAGCACCTGGCTCAACGGGCAGTTCTCGAACACCAGGCGGCCGTCGATCCAGGCCAGGTCCTTGTGCATGTCGGGGCGCTGGCGCTGGCCAAAGCCCTGGGGGCCGACGCTGATGCTGTCGCCGGCACTCAGGCGGATGCGCTGGTCGCGCTCCCCCTGCAGGTCGACATCGCCGCGTTGCACCCGTACCTGGGCCTCGCCGTCAAGGTAGCGCACGGCAAAGTCGGTGTCGCGCACCTGTGCGCGCAACGGCCCGGCTTCCACCTCCAGCGGCAGCTGCGCGCCCTCGGGGACCTGGAAGTAAGCCTCGCCCTGTAGCAGGCGGGCGACCTGGCGGCCGTCCTGGCGTTCGCTGGCGAATGCCGAATTGGTGTTGAGCAGCACTTTTGCGCCGTCTTCCAGTTGCAGGCGCTGGCGCTCGCCGACCACCGTAAGGTGGTCGGCCTGCAGGCGCATGGGCAGGTTACCGACGGTGAACAGCCCGACCAGCAGCAGCGCTGCGGTGGCCAGGGGTTTCCAGTGACTGCGCAGGCGCCCGCGCCATGAGCGGCGTTGCTGCTGGTGCATGTGCGTGGCCACCTTGTGCAACGGCGTACCGTTCCACAGCGCCTCGGCTTCGACATAGGCCTCGGCGTTTTCCGGCGCGGCGCTCAGCCAGGCTTCAAAGGCCTGGGTGTCTGCGGCATCTGCGCATTGCAGGCGCACCAGCCAGTCCAGCGCCTCGTCCATGGCACGAGCACGGGCATCAGGCCTGGCAGGTGACGGGCGAGGGGCAGGGCTGTCGGTCACGGTGAATCCTTGAATGGTTTTTTTGCGAATGATCAAGGCTAAGGCGGGGTGTGGCAAGGGCTTTGCGTTGCCGTTCGCCTGGGGTCAGCTTACTTGAGTCGTTCGGCAACACCCATGCAGATTGCCATGATCAGTTTCAGTTCCTTTTGTACCGTGCTGGGCGAAACACTCAGTTGTTCGGCGATTTCCAGATAGGTGGCGCCATGCAGGCGGCTGAGGATGAAAATGCGTTGTTGGCGTTCGCTCAGTTGATTGAGGCTGACGCTGAGGTGCTTGAGCAACTGCTCGGCGTGGGCGGCATCCTCGCTGCTGGTGGCGGGCGCGGCGACACTGTGCAGCACTTCGTCGGGCACGTCGTCGACCAGCATGCGTGCCTGCACCCGGCGTGCACGCAGGTGGTCCAGCGCCAGGTTGCGCGCGGTCTGAAACACGAACGGCTCGATGTGCTCGATGGGCCGCTCGCCCAGCGCGCGGGACACCCGCAGGTAGGTTTCCTGCAGCAGGTCTTCGGCCGTGCTGGGGTTACCGACCATGCGTTGCAGGGTACGCAGCAGGGTGAGGCGCTGAACGAGGAAGACGGAATTGAACCGGGACTGACTCACGGGGGGACCTGGCCGACGAAAGGTTAATGATAATGCTTATCATCCGTGCGGCAGGTCAAGTGTGGAATTATCAGGAAAAGGTAAAGATTGTAGTCGCTGGATGTCGTTTGCTTTTTTTTGGAGCAACTGTCTTGCTCAATTTCCAAAAGCTGGCGCGATCCCTGTGGGAGCGTCAGCCAGCCCGGTGCAGCGCCAGGCAGTTGTCCAGCATCCGGTTGCTGAACCCCCACTCGTTGTCATACCAGGCCAGCACCTTGAGCATCCGCCCGTTGGCCCGGGTATGGTTGGCATCGAAGATCGACGACAGCGGGTTGTGGTTGAAATCGCAGGAAACCAATGGCAGGGCGTTGTAGCCCAATACCTTGGAATGCTTGCTGGCCTCGAGGAACAGCTGGTTGACCTGCTCGGCCGTGGCCTCGCGCTTGAGGTTGACGGTGAGGTCCACCAACGACACGTTGATGACGGGCACCCGCACCGCCATGCCGGTCAGCTTGCCGGCCAGCTCCGGCAGCACCAGGCCCACGGCCTCGGCGGCACCGGTCTTGCTCGGGATCATCGACTGGGTGGCTGAACGCGCGCGGTACGGGTCGCTGTGGTAAACGTCAGTCAGTACCTGGTCGTTGGTGTAGGCGTGGATGGTGGTCATCAGGCCTTGCTCGATGCCGAACTCCCGGTGCAGCACCTGGGCGATCGGCGCCAGGCAGTTGGTGGTGCAGGAGGCATTGGAAATGACCTGGTGCGAGGCACGCAGGATGTCGTGGTTGACCCCGTACACCACAGTGGCATCGGCACCCTTGGCCGGAGCCGAGACAATCACCTTGCCCGCCCCGGCGGCCAGGTGCGCAGCGGCTTTGGCGCGGTCGGTGAACAGCCCGGTGCACTCGAACACCACGTCGATCGCCTCGGCCTTCCAGGGCAGTTCGGCCGGATTGCGAATGGCACTGACCGCGATACGGTCACCGTTGACCGTCAGGCTTTCGTGGTCGGCCTCGACGGTCGCGTCGAAGGTGCCGTGGACACTGTCGTACTTGAGCAGGTGGGCATTCATGGTGCTGTCGCCCAGGTCGTTGATGGCGACGACCTGCAGGTCCTGGCGGTAGCCTTGGGTATACAGTGCGCGCAGGACATTGCGCCCGATTCGGCCGAATCCATTGATGGCGATGCGAAGGGTCATGGCAGTACCTCTGGCAGTTCGAGTGAAACCTGTGGCACAAAGGAGCTTCACTGAAACGGTTTTGTTGTTGGAATTACAAGATTATTCACTGGCTGATAGAAAACAAGCCTTTTTAGTGGCAGTATTTTGTTTAAATATACAACGAGTGGTTGGGCGTCGTGCCTCCACCGATGCAGCGGGCTCCTAACCATGAGCCTAGGCCGCAATCGTTTGGAGGGGAAATGCCCGGTAAACCGCCCTTACAATTAGCCTGGAGTCCAGTACATGCATCCGCGCATCCTTGAGGTCACCCAGCGGCTGGTCGAACGCAGCCGCGCCACCCGCGAACGCTACCTGCAACTGATTCGCGGCGCGGCCAGTGAAGGCCCCATGCGTGCCAGCCTGCAGTGCGCCAACTTCGCCCACGGCGTGGCCGGTTGCGGCAGCGAAGACAAGCAGACTCTGCGCCTGATGAACGCGGCCAACGTGGCCATCGTCTCGGCCTACAACGACATGTTGTCTGCCCACCAGCCTTACTTGCACTTCCCCGAGCAGATCAAGCAGGCCCTGCGCGAGGTCGGTTCGGTCGGCCAGTTCGCCGGTGGCGTGCCGGCCATGTGCGACGGGGTGACCCAGGGCGAGCCGGGCATGGAGCTGGCGATCGCCAGCCGTGAAGTGATCGCGATGTCCACGGCGGTAGCGCTGTCGCACAACATGTTCGACGCGGCACTCATGCTGGGCATCTGCGACAAGATCGTCCCCGGCCTGATGATGGGCGCGTTGCGCTTCGGCCACCTGCCGACCATCTTCGTCCCGGGTGGGCCAATGGTTTCCGGCATCTCCAACAAGCAGAAGGCCGATGTGCGCCAGCGCTATGCCGAAGGCAAGGCCAGCCGCGAAGAGCTGTTGGAGTCCGAGATGAATTCCTACCACAGCCCCGGCACCTGCACCTTCTACGGCACCGCCAACACCAACCAGTTGGTGATGGAAGTGATGGGGCTGCACCTGCCGGGCGCCTCGTTCGTCAACCCGTACACGCCGCTGCGTGACGCACTCACCGCCGAGGCTGCGCAGCAGGTGACACGCATGACCAAGGCCAGTGGCAGCTTCATGCCGCTGGGCGAAATCGTCGACGAGAAGGCGCTGGTCAACTCCATCGTCGCGCTGCACGCTACCGGCGGCTCGACCAACCACACCCTGCACATCCCGGCGATCGCCCAGGCTGCGGGTATCCAGCTGACCTGGCAGGACATGGCCGACCTCTCCGAAGTGGTGCCGACCCTGTCGCACGTCTACCCCAACGGCAAGGCCGACATCAACCACTTCCAGGCTGCCGGCGGCATGGCCTTCCTGATTCGTGAACTGCTCGACGCCGGCCTGCTGCACGAAGATGTCAACACCGTGGCCGGCCATGGCCTGCGCCGCTACACCCAGGAACCCTTCCTCGACAATGGCAAGCTGGTGTGGCGCGAAGGGCCGCAACACAGCCTGGACGAAAGCATCCTGCGCCCGGTGTCGCGACCATTCTCGGCCGAAGGCGGCCTGCGGGTGATGGAGGGCAACCTGGGCCGTGGCGTGATGAAAGTCTCTGCCGTCGCCCCCGAGCACCAGGTGGTCGAGGCCCCGGCGCGGGTGTTCCAGGACCAGCAGTCGCTGGCCGACGCGTTCAAGGCCGGTGAGCTGGAACGTGACTTTGTCGCGGTGGTGCGCTTCCAGGGCCCGCGTTGCAATGGCATGCCGGAACTGCACAAGCTCACCCCGTTCCTCGGTGTATTGCAGGACCGTGGCTACAAGGTTGCGCTGGTCACCGACGGGCGCATGTCCGGTGCCTCGGGCAAGATCCCGGCGGCCATCCACGTTTGCCCGGAGGCTTACGACGGCGGCCCGCTGGCGCGGGTGCGCGATGGTGATATCGTGCGGGTCGACGGAGTCGAAGGCACGTTGCGGATCATGGTGTCGGCCGAAGAACTGGCCAGCCGTGAGCTGCCGCCGGCACCCCAGGGCAACGACCTCGGTTGTGGGCGCGAGCTGTTCGGCTTCATGCGCATGGCGTTCAGCCCGGCAGAGCAGGGCGCCAGTGCCTTTACCTCGGCCCTGGAGCACCTCAAATGAAGCACCTGCTGGTTGGTGATATTGGCGGCACCAATGCCCGTTTTGCGTTGTGGCGTGACAACCAGCTGCATGAAGTAAATGTTTTCGCCACCGCGGACTACACCAACCCCGAGCAGGCCATCGAGGCCTACCTGGAAAGCCAAGGTATCGCCCGCGGTGGTCTGGCGGCGGTGTGCCTGGCGGTGGCCGGCCCGGTCGATGGCGATGAATTCCGCTTCACCAACAACCACTGGCGCCTGAGTCGCACGGCATTTTGCAAGACCTTGCAGGTCGAGCGACTGTTGCTGATCAATGATTTCACCGCAATGGCGCTGGGCATGACGCGTCTGCGCGAAGGCGAGTTCCGCGAGGTGTGCCCCGGCCAGGCCGACCCCTCGAGGCCGGCATTGGTGATCGGGCCAGGTACTGGCCTGGGTGTGGGCTCGTTGCTGCGTCTGGGCGAACAGCACTGGAAGGCCCTGCCGGGTGAAGGCGGACATGTTGACCTGCCGGTAGGCAATGCTCGCGAAGCGGCAATCCACCAGCAGATCCACAGTCAGATCGGCCATGTCAGCGCCGAGGCCGTGCTCAGTGGGGGTGGCCTGGTGCGGCTGTACCAGGCGATCTGTGCGCTGGACGGCGACACGCCCAGGCACAAGACCCCGGCGCATATCACCGATGCCGCACTGGGCGGTGAGCCTCGTGCGCTGGCGGTGGTCGAGCAATTCTGTCGTTTCCTTGGGCGAGTGGCGGGTAACAATGTGCTGACGCTGGGCGCGCGAGGCGGGGTCTATATTGTGGGCGGTGTGATTCCGCGCTTTGCCGAGCTGTTCCTGCGTAGCGGGTTTGCTGCGAGTTTTGCCGACAAGGGGTGTATGAGTGGCTATTTCACCGGGGTTCCGGTGTGGCTGGTGACGGCGGAATATTCCGGGTTGGAGGGGGCAGGGGTAGCGTTGCAGCAGGCGTTGGATCACTGAGGGGGCCGCTTTGCGGCCCCGATGGCAATACCCGACAGCAGGCAAAAAGACCTGTAATCAACAAGAGGAAGGACCACCTTGAGCACTGCCGGCAAATCGATCCTGATGGTCGACGACGACCAGGAAATTCGTGAACTGCTGCAAACCTACCTGAGCCGCTCCGGCTTCCAGGTGCATGCCGAGGCTGACGGCAAGGGCTTTCGCCACGCGCTGGAAACCACGCCCTGCGACCTGGTCATTCTTGACGTCATGTTGCCCGACGAGGACGGCTTCAGCTTGTGCCGCTGGGTACGCCAGCACCCACGCCAGGCGCGCGTACCTATCATCATGCTCACCGCCAGTTCGGACGAGGCCGACCGGGTCATCGGCCTGGAGCTGGGCGCTGACGACTATCTGGGCAAGCCGTTCAGCCCCCGCGAACTGCAAGCGCGAATCAAGGCTTTGTTGCGCCGCACCGAGTTCGGCCAGACGGCGCCGGGCAGCGCCGTGCTGGCTTTCGACGACTGGCGCCTGGACACGGTCAGCCACCGCCTGTTCCACCGTGATGGAGAGGAGGTGATTCTCTCCGGCGCCGACTTTGCCCTGCTCAAACTGTTCCTCGATCACCCGCAGCAAATCCTCGACCGCGACACCATCGGCAACGCCACCCGTGGTCGCGAACCGATGCCGTTGGACCGTATCGTCGACATGGCGGTCAGCCGTCTGCGCCAGCGCCTGCGCGATACCGACAAACCTCCCCGGCTGATCCGCACCGTGCGAGGCAGTGGCTACTTGTTGGCGGCGCATGTCTGCTGTGCGCCCTGAGCGGCGCTGGCGCCTGCTGCCGCGCTCCTTGCTGGGGCGCATGCTGTTGCTGACCTTGCTGGTTGTCCTGCTGGCCCAGGGGTTGTCCAGCATCATCTGGGTGTCCCAGCTGCGCGCCAGCCAGCTTCAGGGGCTGCGTGCCAGCGCCAGCAGCCTGGCCCATTCCATGAGTGCCAGCGTCAGTTACTTCCGCTCGCTGCCGGTGGCCTATCGGCCGCTGGTGCTCGACCAATTGCGCAGCATGGGCGGCACGCGTTTCTTCGTGTCGCTTAACGCCACGCCGCTGGACATGCAGGCACTGCCCGTCACCCCTCGCAAGCAGGCGGTGATCGATGTGTTCCAGCAGGTGCTGCACGAGCGCCTGGGTTCGCAGATGGAAATTTCCGTGGAGTTTGTCGGGCCTGACGACCTGCGCATCTTCAACAGCGGCCTCAAACTCGACGAACTGCCGCGCTCATGGGCCCATTATTCGCTGACCCTGGAACCGCTGAAACCCCCGGTACTGGTCACGCAGATCCGCTTGGGCGAGGGCGAATGGTTGTACATCGCCTCGCTGTTGCCCGAACCGTACACGGGGCTGGAAGCCGAACGCCTGCCGCGCCAGCAGATCGGCTTCATCGTGCTGACCACGGCCTTGCTGTTGCTGTTCATCGGCTTGCTGGTGCATTGGCAAAGCTGGCCACTGAAGCGCCTGGCGCGGGCCGCCCGAGAGATGTCGCTGGGTGCCGATGTGGCGCCAGTGGCTGAAGCTGGCGGCAGTGAAGTGGTCGAGGTGAGCCGGGCATTCAACAGCATGCGCGAGCGTATCAGCCGTTACCTGACCGAACGCAGCCAGCTGTTCAGCGCCATTTCCCACGACCTGCGCACGCCGATCACCCGCCTGCGCCTGCGTGTCGAACTGCTGGAGGACGAGCGCCTGCAGGCCAAGTTCAGCCAGGACCTGGACGAACTGGAGTTGCTGGTCAAAGGCGCGTTGCAGTGCGTAAAGGACACCGACATCCACGAAAACATCGAGCCGGTCGACCTTAACCAGGTGCTGGAGATTCTGGCCGAGCCTTACCTGGGCGATGGTCGCATCACCGTCGAGGGCCAGGCGCTGGCGCCTTACCCGGGCAAGCCGCTGGCGTTGCGTCGCTGCATCGGCAACCTGATCGACAACGCCATCAAGTACGGCGAACGGGCGCGGCTGCGCATCATCGACGGGGCAGAGGGCTTTGTGCTGCAGGTGGATGACCAGGGGCCCGGGGTGCCGCAACAGCAGCTGGAACAGGTGTTCGAGCCGCATTTCCGGCTGGCCGGGCAGCAGCAGGGGTATGGGCTGGGGTTGGGCATTGCGCGCAACATCGCCCATAGCCATGGGGGCGAGGTGAGCTTGCTGAACCTGCGGGAGGGCGGGCTGCGGGTGACCCTGTATTTGCCGCGGGGTATGGATTGAGTTTTTGGGGTGCCTGTGCGGGCCTCTTCGCGGGTGAACCCGCTCCTGCAACGACCGAGTCAGGTTTGCGTCGTAGGAGCGGGTTCACCCGCGAAGAGGCCCGCACAGGCACCCAAAATGTCACTGCCCGGTGACAATCCCGCCGTCCTTCGTGACATCCGCCATGACCCCGCTGGCTAGAATTCGCAAACGACTGGCAAGGATCAAGCTGGCCCATGACCCCCCTCAACCTGTCCGTTAACAGCTGGCTCAATGCCCCGGCCCACACCGCCTGGCGCCTGGCTGAAGCACAGCGCCTGCTGGCCTTTGCCAAGGCCGCGAAACTACCCGACGGTTTCGGTAACCTGGATGCCAATGGGCAACTCGCCCCCGGTGCCCGTGCCGAAACCATCAACACCGCCCGCATGACCCATTGCTTTGCCCTGGCCCACCTGCAGGGCATCCCCGGTAGCCTGGCCTATGCCGAGCACGGTGTGGCAGCACTGCGCGGTGCCATGCAGGATGCCACCCACGGCGGTTGGTTCGCCCATCCTGGCGGCCACGACGATAGCGGCAAGGCGGCGTACCTGCATGCCTTCGTCGCGCTGGCCGCCAGCTCGGCGGTGGTGGCCGGCGCTGTCGACGCCAATACGCTATTGGCAGACGCAATCCAGGTGATCGAAGCGCATTTCTGGAGCGAAGAAGAAGGTGCCCTGCGGGAAACCTTCTCCCGCGCCTGGCAGCTCCCCGAGCAGTACCGGGGCGCCAACAGCAACATGCACGCGACCGAGGCCTTCCTGGCGTTGGCAGACGTCACCGGCAACGGCCTGTGGCTGCAACGTGCCTTGCGTATCGCCGAACGCATCATCCATACCCATGCCGCCGCCAACGGCTATCGGGTGATCGAACATTTCGATGCCCATTGGCAGCCGCTGCCGGATTACAACCTCGAACACCCCGCCGACCCCTTCCGGCCTTATGGCACTACACCCGGGCATGCCCTGGAGTGGGCGCGGTTGCTGTTGCACCTGGAAGCCAGCCTTGAACGGGCCGGCCTGTACGCCCCGCAATGGCTGCCGGACAGTGCCCGCGCATTGTTCGACACAGCCTGCCAACAGGCCTGGAACGTCGATGGCGAACCGGGTTTCGTCTATACGCTGGACTGGGCTGATCGCCCGGTGGTGCATGCACGATTGCACTGGGTGCACGCTGAGGCTTGCGCGGCTGCGGCAGCCCTGTTGCAACGCACCGGCGAGGCGCATTACGAACAGTGGTACCGCTGCTGCTGGGGCTTTATCGCCAACCATTTCATCGACCCCATTGGCGGCAGCTGGCACCACGAACTCGATGCGCACAACCAGCCGGCCGGGTCCCTCTGGCCGGGCAAGCCCGACCTCTATCACGCCTACCAGGCGCTGCTGCTGCCAGGTTTGCCCCTGGCACCCAGCCTGGCCAGCAACCTGGCCGGCAATGTAACCAAACGATGACATTCACGCATCGCTTCGTTACCTGACGAGGCGGGCACGCTGTTTAGACTTCATGCTACGCAAGCGATCGACTTGCACGGCATAACAACAAGAAAGGTGCTTCGATGAATTCCACGCTCCGTCTCGCTGCCGCAATTTCCTTTGCCTCGTTAATCCCCTTGGGTGCCCAGGCTGCTGACGCCAAAGGCAGTGTCGAAGTGGTGCACTGGTGGACCTCCGGTGGTGAAAAAGCGGCGGTCGATGTGCTCAAGGCCCAGGTCGAAAAAGACGGCTTCATCTGGAAGGACGGCGCCGTCGCCGGCGGCGGTGGTGCAACGGCCATGACCGTGCTCAAAAGCCGCGCAGTGGCCGGCAACCCGCCGGGCGTCGCGCAGATCAAAGGCCCGGACATCCAGGACTGGGCGGCCACCGGCCTGCTCGACGCCGATGTGCTCAAGGATGTGGCCAAGGAAGAAAAGTGGGACTCGCTGCTCGACAAGAAAGTGGCCGACACCGTGAAGTACGACGGTGACTACGTTGCCGTACCGGTGAATATCCACCGCATCAACTGGCTGTGGATCAACCCCGAGGTGTTCAAAAAAGCCGGCATCGACAAGGCGCCCACCACTCTCGACGAATTCTACGCCGCTGCCGACAAGCTCAAGGCTGCCGGTTTCATCCCGCTCGCCCATGGTGGCCAACCCTGGCAGGACAGCACCGTGTTCGAAAGCGTGGTGCTGTCGGTGATGGGCGTCGATGGCTACAAGAAGGCCTTGGTCGACCTCGACAGCGCAACGCTGACCGGGCCGCAGATGGTCAAGGCGCTGACCGAGCTGAAAAAAGTCGCCACCTACATGGACCCGGACGGCAAGGGCCAGGACTGGAACCTGGAAGCTGCCAAGGTCATCAACGGCAAGGCCGGCATGCAGATCATGGGCGACTGGGCCAAGAGCGAATGGACCCTGGCGAAGAAAACTGCTGGCAAGGATTACCAGTGCGTGCCGTTCCCCGGTACTGACAAGTCCTTCCTGTACAACATCGACTCGTTGGTGGTGTTCAAGCAGAACAACGCTGGCACCTCTGCCGGTCAGCAGGACATCGCCCGCAAGGTGCTGGGTGAGGACTTCCAGAAAGTCTTCAGCATCAACAAGGGTTCGATCCCGGTACGCAACGACATGCTTGCCGACATGGGCAAGTATGGTTTCGATGCCTGTGCTCAAACCTCCGCCAAGGACTTCCTGGCCGACGCCAAAACGGGCGGCCTGCAACCGAGCATGGCGCACAACATGGCCACCACGCTGGCCGTGCAGGGCGCGTTCTTCGATGTGGTGACCAACTACATCAACGACCCCAAGGCCGACCCGGCCGATGCGGCGAAGAAGCTGGCGGCGGCTATCAAGGCTGCCCAGTAACGGCTGTTCGCGGGCACGCCCGCTCCCAGATGGGCCCTGCTCACCACTGTTCCTGGTCATGACGCCGGACCTGTGGGAGCGGGCTTGCCCGCGAAGCGGTGCATAGCACTGCCACTACCTCGGGATCCAATACATGACCACGACCACCGCCCAATTGCGGGCCTCACCCCTGGACGCGCTTCAGCGCTGGCTGCCCAAGCTGGTGCTGGCACCCAGCATGTTCATCGTCCTGGTGGGCTTCTACGGCTACATCCTCTGGACCTTCGTGCTGTCCTTCACCACCTCGACCTTTCTGCCCACCTACAAGTGGGCGGGCCTTGCGCAATACGCCCGTCTGTTCGACAACGACCGCTGGTGGGTGGCGAGCAAGAACCTGCTTCTGTTCGGCGGCCTGTTCATCGCCATCAGCCTGGCCATCGGTGTGTTGCTGGCGGTGCTGCTGGACCAGCGCATCCGTCGCGAGGGCTTCATCCGCACCATTTACCTGTACCCCATGGCGTTGTCGATGATCGTCACCGGTACCGCCTGGAAGTGGCTGCTCAACCCGGGCATGGGCCTGGACAAGTTGTTGCGTGACTGGGGCTGGGAGGGCTTTCGCCTGGACTGGCTGATCGATCCCGACCGGGTGGTGTATTGCCTGGTGATCGCGGCCGTGTGGCAGGCTTCGGGCTTCATCATGGCCATGTTCCTTGCCGGCTTGCGTGGCGTCGACCCGTCGATCATCCGCGCTGCGCAGATGGATGGCGCCAGCCTGCCGCGCATCTACTGGACCGTGGTGCTGCCCAGCCTGCGCCCGGTGTTCTTCAGTGCACTGATGATCCTCTCGCACATTGCCATCAAGAGCTTCGACCTGGTGGCGGCAATGACGGCCGGCGGCCCGGGTTACTCCTCCGACTTGCCGGCCATGTTCATGTACTCGTTCACCTTCAGCCGCGGCCAGATGGGCATGGGCTCGGCCAGCGCCATCCTGATGCTCGGGGCAATCCTGGCGATCCTCGTGCCTTACCTGTACTCGGAGCTGCGGAGCAAACGCCATGCATAGTCCTGTCGACAAGCCGGTGCTCAGCTTCAGCCGTATGGCCATCCATGCCGTGTTGCTGATCGCCGTGCTGCTGTATCTGGTACCGCTGGTGGTGATGCTGCTGACCAGCTTCAAGACCCCCGAAGACATCACCACCGGCAACCTGCTGAGCTGGCCTGCAGTGATTACCGGCATAGGCTGGGTCAAGGCCTGGGGAGCGGTCAGCGGTTACTTCTGGAACTCGATCATGATCACCGTGCCCGCGGTGCTGATCTCCACCGCGATTGGTGCACTGAACGGCTATGTGCTGTCGATGTGGCGCTTCCGAGGTTCGCAACTGTTCTTCGGCCTACTGCTGTTCGGCTGTTTCCTGCCGTTCCAGACTGTGCTGCTGCCGGCCTCGTTCACCCTCGGCAAGCTTGGCCTGGCCAGCACCACCAGCGGCCTGGTGCTGGTGCATGTGGTCTACGGCCTGGCCTTCACCACGCTGTTCTTCCGCAACTTCTACGTGAGCATCCCCGACGCGCTGGTCAAGGCCGCGCGGTTGGACGGTGCCGGGTTCTTCACCATCTTCCGCCGCATCATCCTGCCGATGTCCACGCCGATCATCATGGTCTGCCTGATCTGGCAGTTCACCCAGATCTGGAACGATTTCCTGTTCGGCGTGGTGTTCTCCAGCGGCGATTCGCAACCGATTACCGTCGCCCTGAACAATCTGGTCAATACCAGCACCGGGGCCAAGGAATACAACGTCGACATGGCGGCAGCGATGATCGCTGGCCTGCCAACCCTGCTGGTCTACGTGGTGGCAGGCAAATATTTCGTGCGCGGGCTGACGGCCGGCGCGGTCAAGGGGTAAGCCATGGCAACGCTCGAACTTCGCAATGTGAACAAGACCTACGGCAGCGGCCTGCCGGATACCCTCAAGGACATCCAGCTGTCGATCAAGGACGGCGAGTTCCTGATCCTGGTGGGCCCGTCGGGCTGCGGCAAGTCGACCCTGATGAACTGTATCGCCGGCCTGGAGCAGATCACCGGCGGCGCCATCCTCATCGACGAGCAGGACGTCAGTGGCATGAGCCCCAAGGACCGCGATATCGCCATGGTGTTCCAGTCCTATGCGCTGTACCCCACCATGAGCGTGCGCGAGAACATCGAGTTCGGCCTGAAGATCCGCAAGCTGCCCCAGGCCGCCATCGACGAGGAAGTGGCGCGGGTGGCCAAGTTGCTGCAGATCGAACACTTGCTGGCGCGCAAGCCGGCGCAGCTGTCCGGCGGCCAGCAGCAGCGCGTGGCCATGGGCCGGGCGCTGGCGCGGCGACCCAAGATCTACCTGTTCGATGAACCCCTGTCCAACCTCGATGCCAAGCTGCGGGTCGAAATGCGCACTGAAATGAAGTTGATGCACCAGCGCCTGAAGACCACCACGGTGTACGTCACCCATGACCAGATCGAGGCCATGACCCTGGGCGACAAGGTCGCGGTGATGAAGGACGGCATCATCCAGCAGTTCGGCACCCCGCAGCAGATCTACAACGACCCGGCCAACCAGTTCGTGGCCAGCTTCATCGGTTCGCCGCCAATGAACTTCATTCCGGTGCGTCTGGCCAGGCAGGATGGCCGCTTGCTGGCGCTGCTCGACAGCGGCCAGGCGCGCTGCGAACTGCCCTTGGGGGAGGCTGCTGACGCGCTTGAGGGGCGCGAGATCATCCTCGGCATCCGCCCTGAGCAGATCGCCCTGGGCGCTGCTGACGGCAATGGTTTGCCGGCTATCCGCGCCGAGGTGCAGGTGACAGAGCCCACCGGGCCGGACCTGCTGGTGTTCGTCACGCTCAACCAGACCAAGGTGTGCTGCCGCCTGGCGCCAGATGTGGCGTGCCGGGTGGGTGACACCCTCAACCTGCAATTCGACCCGGCCCGGGTGCTGCTGTTCGACGCCGCCAATGGCGAGCGCCTGCATCTGGCCAGTACTGGCGCAACCGCAAAGGACAACGTGGCTCACTTCAAAGGCCGTTGACTCGTCTACACCATCAATAAGAAAAAGAGGACGCAAAGGGATGGAACAGCGCAAACGCATCAAGACACTGGGATCGCTGGCCTTGCTTGCACTTGTAGGCAGCAGCGGTACACAGGCTGCCGAGGCTTTTTCCAGCGAATCCAAATGGATGACCGGCGACTGGGGCGGCACCCGGACCGAGCTGCTGGACAAGGGCTATGACTTCACCCTCGATTATGTGGGTGAGGTGGCTGGCAACCTGCATGGCGGCTACAACGACGACAAGACGGCACGCTACAGCGACCAGTTCGCCCTCGGCGCGCATCTGGACTTGCAGAAGATACTGGGTTGGCATGATGCCGAGTTCAAGCTGGCGATCACCGAGCGAAGCGGTCGCAACCTGTCCAACGACCGCATCAGCGACCCGCGCGCCGGGCAGTTCAGCTCGGTGCAGGAGGTGTGGGGCCGTGGCCAGACCTGGCGCCTGACCCAGATGTGGATCAAGCAGAAGTACTTCGACGGCGCGCTGGACGTGAAATTTGGCCGTTTTGGCGAGGGCGAGGACTTCAACAGCTTCCCTTGCGACTTCCAGAACCTGGCCTTCTGCGGCTCGCAGGTGGGCAACTGGGTGGGCGGCATCTGGTACAACTGGCCGGTCAGCCAGTGGGCGCTGCGGGTGAAGTACAACATCACGCCGGAGTTCTTCGTACAGGTCGGGGCCTTCGAGCAGAACCCTTCCAACCTGGAAACCGGCAACGGCTTCAAGCTCAGCGGCAGTGGTACCAAGGGTGCGATCTTGCCGGTGGAAGCGGTGTGGTCGCCCAAGGTCAATGGCCTGCCGGGCGAGTACCGCCTGGGTTACTACTACAGCACGGCCAAGGCTGACGATGTGTACGACGACGTCAACGGCAACCCGCAGGCGCTGACAGGTGAAGCCTTCAAGTCGCACTCCAGCAAGCACGGATGGTGGGTGGTGGCGCAGCAGCAGGTCACTGCCCATGGCGGCGACGTCAACCGGGGCCTCAGCCTTTTCGCCAACTTCACCGTGCACGACAAGGCCACCAACGTGGTCGACAACTACCAACAGGTGGGGTTGGTCTACAAAGGCGCTTTCGACGCCCGGCCCAAGGATGACATCGGCTTCGGTGTGGCGCGTATTCATGTGAATGACGACGTGAAGAAGCGCGCCGAACTGCTCAACGCACAGAGCGGCATCAACGATTACGACAACCCTGGTTTCGTACCGCTGCAGCGTACCGAATACAACGCAGAGCTCTACTACGGCTTCCACGTTACCAACTGGCTGACCGTGAGGCCCAACCTGCAGTACATCAAGAGCCCTGGCGGGGTGGACGAGGTGGATAACGCGCTGGTCGCTGGCTTGAAGATTCAGTCGTCATTCTGAGTCAACTTGTTGTAAATTTACGCCAATCCATTTTCGGTTCCCGGCACCCACTGGTCTGCAGTGGGTGTTGGGGATAGGCCGAGACAGCGCTATCTCAAACAACAAGAGCTCTGAACCATGCCCGAACATCCGCTCCATCGCTTCTTCTCCTCGCAGCGGCCCCGGCCGACATTCGAGTGGGAGCGTTATCAGCAGCGCGATGTCCTGATCATCGACCACCCCCGTTGCCAGGCGGTGTTCAGCCGCCAGGGCGCGCAGTTGCTGCACTTTCAACCAGCGGGTGAACGGCCGTGGCTGTGGTGCGCCGAACAGTGGCCGCAGGTGGGGGCGATCCGCGGTGGTGTGCCGGTGTGCTGGCCCTGGTATGGCCGTCATCCCAGCGAAGACCTGTGGCCGGCCCACGGTTGGGCGCGGTTGCTGGACTGGAAGCTGGTGGACAGCCGTGAGGACGAGGAGGGCGTGACCCTGAAATGGCGGCTGGACCTGTGCGACTGGCAGGTCGACCTGCATGCCCGGTTGGGTAGCCGCATGGAGCTGAGCTTGAGCACCGAACATCAGGACAGCGAACCCTGCCAGTTGAGCCATGCGCTGCTGGCGTACTGGCGCATCAGTGACGTGTCCGAGATAGCGCTGTCTGGTCTGGAAGACATCGAGGGCTACGACCGCCTCAACCGCCAGGCTTGCCGTGAGGATGGCGCGCTGAAGCTCAAGGGCGGCTGCCAGAAGGTCTACCCCGGTACGCCACGGGTGCAATTGCAGGACCCAGCCTGGCAGCGCGAGCTGTGCATCGACACCGGTGACAGCGACGACACCGTGGTCTGGCACCCTGGCAATCGCCCGCTGATGGGGGTGACTGGCCGCGAGTCGCAGCGTTTTGTCTGCGTCGAGGCGACCAGTGGCAGTGGCGAAGGCCTGAGCCTGGCACCTGGGCAGCGTGCGCACCTGCGATTGCAGGCGCACCGGCTCAGTTGAGTTCGTCGTCCTCGATCGGGTAGCGGCTGGCGTTGAGGCTTTCCTTGATCTTGCGCAGGTGGGGCTGGAAGTCCACGCCGCGGCGCAGGGTCATGCCGGTGGCCAGTACATCGAGCACAGTCAGCTGGATGATCCGCGAGGTCATTGGCATGTAGATGTCGGTATCTTCCGGCAGCGGAATGTGCAGGCTCAGGCTGCAAGCATTGGCCAGTGGCGAGCCTGCGGCGGTCAGGCCCAGCACCGAAGCGCCGTTTTCACGTGCCAGGCGCGCCACTTCGACCAGTTCGCGGGTGCGCCCGGTGTAGGAAATGATCACGAACAGATCGCCGGTGTGGGCGACCGAGGCCAGCATGCGCTGCATCAGCACATCGGCGTGGGCCGACACGGCCAGGTTGAAGCGGAAGAACTTGTGCTGCGCATCCAGGGCCACCGGGGCTGAGGCGCCGAGGCCGAAGAAGTGGATCTGCCGGGCCTGGATCATCATGTCCACGGCGCGGCTGACCTGCTGCGGGTCCAGTTGCTGGCAGGCGCTGTCAAGCGAGGCGATGGCGCTGGCGAAGATCTTCTGGGTGTAGGCGGCCGGGTCATCGTCGGCCTCTACCGCGCGGCTGACATAGGCGGCACCACTGGCCAGGCTCTGCGCCAGTTGCAGCTTGAGCTCGGGGTAGCCGCTGACGCCGAACGAGCGGCAGAAGCGGTTGACGGTCGGTTCGCTGACCTTGGCCGCCTGGGCCAGCGCAGCGATGCTGAAACGGGTGGCTTGTTGCGGGTTGAGCAGGATGACTTCGGCGACTTTGCGTTCGGCCTTGTTCAGCTCGTCGAGGCGGCCCTGGATCTGTTCCAGGAGGTTTCGCACGCGGTCCATGGGTGTGTCCTTGGGTCGGGAAGACAGCCGGCTGTGTGAGCAGCAGGCTTTTTGCACGGTCGTCTATCGTACTGTCGGTGCGGTTGGCGTACCACTTGTCTGTAACACTTGTGTGTAATGTTGTGGTTTTTACTACATTATCCCTTGAAAACCGTGTGTGAAAGCGGTATTCCTAGACCAACTTTAGGAAAGAACCAACATCATGGCCGCAATCAGTGTCGAACCTTGCACCTTTGCCCTGTTTGGCGCCCTCGGCGACCTGGCATTGCGCAAGCTGTTTCCTGCGCTCTACCAGCTCGACCGGGCCAACCTGTTGCACCCGGACACCCGCCTGCTGGCCCTCGCCCGTGAGGTCGGCAGTGCGCAGGAGCACCTGGACAGCATCGAAGCCCACCTGCGCCGGCACGTGCCCGAGGCAGATATCGAGCCTGCTGCGCTGGGGCGCTTCCTTGCCCGCCTGAATTACCAGCACCTGGACTTCCTTCAGCCCGAGGGCTATCAGGCCTTGGCCGAGCAACTGCCGGGCGAGCTGCCGCTGATCGCCTACTTCGCCACGGCGGCGGCGGTGTATGGGGCCATCTGCGAAAACCTCGACAAGGTCGGGCTGGCTGCGCGCACCCGGGTAGTGCTCGAGAAACCTATTGGCCACGACCTGGAGTCGTCGCGCCGGGTCAACGATGCCGTGGCGCGGTTCTTCCCTGAAAGCCGGGTTTACCGCATTGACCATTACCTGGGCAAAGAGACGGTGCAGAACCTGATTGCCCTGCGCTTCGCCAATAGCCTGTTCGAAACCCAGTGGAACCAGAATTCCATCTCCCATGTGGAGATTACCGTCGCGGAAAAGGTCGGTATCGAGGGCCGTTGGGGTTATTTCGACAAGGCCGGCCAACTGCGCGACATGATCCAGAATCACCTGCTGCAGTTGCTGTGCCTGATCGCCATGGACCCGCCCAGCGAACTGTCCGCCGATGCCATCCGCGACGAGAAGGTGAAAGTGCTCAAAGCCCTGGCACCGATCACTGGCGACGGCCTGAGCACCAGCGTGGTGCGCGGCCAGTACATTGCCGGCTACAGCGAAGGCAAACCGGTGCCGGGTTACCTGGAAGAAGACAACGCCAACGCCCAGAGCGACACCGAAACCTTCGTTGCCCTGCGCGCCGACATCCGTAACTGGCGCTGGTCGGGCGTGCCGTTCTACCTGCGAACCGGCAAGCGCATGCCGCAAAAACTGTCGCAGATCGTCATTCACTTCAAGGAAACGCCGCACTACATCTTCGCCCCGGAACAGCGTTTGCAGATCGGTAACAAGCTGATCATCCGCCTGCAACCGGACGAAGGCATTTCTTTACGGGTGATGACCAAGGAGCAGGGCCTGGACAAGGGCATGCAACTGCGCAGTGGCCCATTGCAGCTGAATTTTTCTGATGCCTGGCGCAGTGCACGAATTCCGGATGCCTACGAGCGACTGTTGCTCGAAGTGATGCGCGGCAACCAGAACCTGTTCGTGCGCAAGGACGAAATCGAGTATGCCTGGAAGTGGTGCGACCAGTTGATCGCCGGCTGGCGTAATGCGGGCGATGCGCCCAAGCCATACGCGGCGGGCTCCTGGGGGCCGATGAGCTCGATTGCACTGATCACACGCGATGGGAGGGCGTGGTATGGGGATATCTGAATTGAAACTGCCAGCGGCCGTGAAGGCTCATGAACTGGCGGATGCCAAGGCACTGTCCGTGTCCTTGGCTCATGATGTGGCTGAGCGCCTGCGCGCCGCGATTGCCGCCAAGGGGCAGGCCTGTGTGGTGTTGTCTGGCGGCCGCAGCCCGGTGCCGTTCCTGGAGAAACTGGCCAGCGAGCACCTGGACTGGGCCAAGGTCACTGTCAGCCTGGCTGATGAGCGCTGGGTGCCGGTGGAGCACGCCGACAGCAATACCGGCCTGCTGGCCCGCCACCTGCTGAAGGGCGAAGCGGCCAAGGCCCGTTTCGTTGGCCTGTACCAGCAGGCGGAGAACCTCGATGCAGCTGCGCTCAAAGCTGACCAGGCCTTGGCCGAGCTACCGCCGATCGACGTGCTGGTGCTGGGCATGGGCGACGATGGCCATACCGCCTCGCTGTTCCCCGCCAGTCCCAACCTGGAAGCAGGCCTGGACCCGGCCGGCCCACGCCGCTGCCTGCCGATGCTGGCGCCGAGCGTGCCGCACCAGCGCCTGTCGATGACCCGTTCGCTGCTGGCCAGCGCGGCCTTCATCGCGCTGTCTGTGCAAGGCCAGGGCAAACTCGCTACCCTGCGCGCCGCGCTGGCGGGCAACGACCTTACTGAAATGCCGATTCGCGCTTTTCTTCACGACCCCCTGGACATCTACTGGTGCCCATGAGCCAAGGATCCACTGTCATGACCACCCTTGAACGCCCACAGCCCAAGCTCTCGATGGCTGATAAAGCCGCGCGGATCGACGCCATTTGCAAAAAGGCGCGCATCCTGCCGGTAATCACCATTGCTCGTGAGGAAGACATTCTGCCGCTGGCTGACGCCCTGGCCGCTGGCGGTATCCGTACCCTGGAAGTGACCCTGCGCTCGCAGCATGGCCTCAAGGCCATTCAGGTGCTGCGTGAGCAGCGCCCGGAGCTGTGTGTCGGCGCCGGTACCGTGCTCGACCGCAGCATGTTCGCGGCGGTTGAAGCTGCGGGCGCGCAGTTCGTCGTTACCCCTGGCATTACCCAGGACATTCTCGAGGCTGGCGTGGACAGTGAAATCCCGCTGTTGCCGGGCATCAGCACGCCGTCCGAAATCATGATGGGCTATGCCCTGGGCTACCGCCGGTTCAAGTTGTTCCCGGCGGAAATCAGCGGCGGCGTAGCGGCGATCAAGGCCTTTGGTGGCCCGTTCGGCGATATTCGTTTTTGTCCCACCGGCGGTGTGAACCCGGCCAACGTGCGCAACTACATGGCACTGCCGAATGTGATGTGCGTGGGTGGAACCTGGATGCTCGACAGCAGCTGGATCAAGAACGGTGACTGGGCGCGGATCGAAGCGTGCAGTGCCGAGGCGATGGCGCTGCTGGACGCCAACTGAAAACAGTTGTGTGCTTTACGGCTTGTGGGGCGCTTGGTCGGCGCCCCTTTTTTTGCCTGGGGTATTTGCCGTGGTTGTGCTGGCCCTTTCGCGGGTAAACCCGCTCCTACGCACCGATCTGCGGTGGACATACACCGGGGGGCACAGGCCGTTGTAGGAGCGGGTTCACCCGCGAATGGGCCGGGCCTGCTGGCCAATATCCCTGGCCGTTCACCGTTGCCGTGGCCTCCGTATTCGCGGGTAAACCCGCTCCTACACCTGATCGGTGGTGGACACACATTGGTGATTGGGCGCAGCCCGTCGTAGGAGCGGGTTTACCCGCGAAAGGGCCAGTCCAGGCCAACAAAAAGCCCGCATCAAACGATGCGGGCTTTCTCATCCCTCATTCCAGGCTTCAGGCCGCCTTGGCTTCCTGCTGGCTCAGCGAGCGGTTCAGCGCACTGAACAGGGCCTTGAAGCTGGCCGTGGTGATGTTCTCATCGATACCCACGCCATGTACCGGGCGGCCACCGGCCACGCGCAGTTCGATGTAGGCAGCTGCCTTGGCGTTGGTGCCAGCGCCAATCGCATGCTCGTTGTAGTCCATGATCTCCACGGCAATCGGCAGGCCGGCCACCAGTGCTTCCAGGGCGCCGTTGCCCTTGCCGCGCCAGTGCAGGGTGGTTTCGCCTTCACCGGCAACTTCCACTTCCACGGCGCTGTGGCCGTTTTCTTCCTGCAGGCGATGGCTGACCAGTGCGTATGGCGCGTTGGCCTGGAGGTATTCCTTGTGCAGCAGGCTGTAGATCTGCTGGGCGGTCATTTCCAGGCCCAGGCGGTCAGTCTCACCCTGCACCACCTGGCTGAATTCGATCTGCATGCGACGCGGCAGGCTGATGCCATATTCCTGCTCGAGCAGGTAGGTGATACCGCCTTTGCCCGACTGGCTGTTGACGCGGATTACCGCTTCGTAGCTGCGGCCGATGTCGGCCGGGTCGATCGGCAGGTAAGGCACCTCCCACAGTTCCCCATCCTGCTGCTTGGCGAAGCCCTTGCGGATGGCGTCCTGGTGCGAGCCGGAGAACGCGGTATGGACCAGGTCGCCCACATACGGGTGACGAGGGTGTACCGGCAACTGGTTGCATTCTTCGACCACCTTGCGCACGCCGTCGATGTCGGAGAAGTCCAGCAACGGGTCGATGCCCTGGGTGTAGAGGTTCAGTGCCAAGGTCACCAGGTCGACGTTACCGGTACGCTCGCCGTTGCCGAACAGGCAGCCTTCGGCACGGTCGGCGCCGGCCATGAGGCCCAGTTCGGTGGCAGCGATGCCGGTGCCGCGGTCGTTGTGGCAGTGCAGGCTGATGATCACGCTGTCGCGGCGGCTGACGTTGCGGCAGAACCACTCGATCTGGTCGGCGTAGATATTTGGCGTGGACACTTCCACGGTGGCCGGCAGGTTGAGGATGATCTTGTGTTCAGGGGTAGGGTTCCACACCTCGATGACCGCGTCGCAGACCTCCTTGGCGAACTCCATTTCAGTGGCGCTGAAGGTTTCTGGCGAGTACTGGAAGGTCCACTGGGTTTCCGGCTGCTGGGCGGCGTACTTGACGAACAGCTTGGCCGCGTTCACCGCGATGTCCTTCACGCCTTGCTTGTCCTGATTGAAGACGATGCGGCGGAACGACGGGCTGGTGGCGTTGTACAGGTGGACGATGGCCTTCTTCGCACCGCGCAGCGATTCGAAGGTACGGGCAATCAGGTCTTCACGTGCCTGGGTGAGCACCTGGATGGTGGTGTCATCCGGGATGTGGCCGTCCTCGATCAGGGTGCGCACGAAGTCGAAATCGGTTTGCGAGGCAGACGGGAACGAGGCTTCGATCTCCTTCACGCCAACCTGCACCAAGGTCTTCCAGAAGCGCAGTTTCTTCTCCGAGTCCATCGGCTCGATCAGCGACTGGTTGCCATCACGCAGGTCGGAGCTGCACCAGATAGGTGCCTGGGTGATGGTCTTCGACGGCCAGGTACGGTCAGGCAGGTCGATGGTCGGGAAAGCGCGGTATTTCTTCGAAGGGTCTTTGAGCATGGTCATGGAAGCAATCCTTTTGTGTGCGGCCGAGATCGGGCCTGCCGAGCGATAACGATATGAAGAGGCGAGGCGACGCGATTCAGCCTGGTAGTCGGGCGCTGACCAGGCAGAGGCTGCGATGTTGTCGGAGCAGGATGAGGGTGCTGAAGGTTTTCATGCCTTCAAACTTAACCAGTGGGGTGGGGGATGGCAAGCGTTCGGGAAAAATTGAGAGGAATGCTTAAAAAAAGCCATTAGGCGAGATTTTATGGCTTGGATCTGCTGGGCGCTTATTGATGTTTGCGCAGTATTTTTCGATGGCGCAACACAGTTGAACTGCTGTCGACTGTGCTGGCCTCTTCGCGGGCATGCCCGCTCCCACAAGTATTGTGCTGTGTCTGAAGGCTTCGCTGTACCTGTGGGAGCGGGCGTGCCCGCGAAGCAGGCGCCGCAGTTTCAGGGCTGGAACGCGCCAATGAAAATCGCCGGGTCCACCCGCGCATCGTTCAGGCTGACGTTCCAGTGCATGTGCGGCCCGGTAGCCCGCCCGGTCGAGCCCACGCGTCCGACCACCTCGCCACGACGCAGTTGCTGGCCGACCTGCACATCGATTTTCGACATGTGGCAGAACATGCTGATAAAGCCCTGCCCATGGTCGACGAACACCGTGCGGCCGTTGAAGAAATAATCCCCCACCAGAATCACTTTGCCATTGGCGGGTGTCTTGATCGGCGTGCCTGCCGGCACCGCAAAATCCAGCCCCGCATGAGGGTTGCGTTCTTCGCCGTTGAAGAAGCGGCGCACGCCGAACTTGCTCGACAGCGGGCCGTTGACCGGCTTGTCGAGAACCAGGTTGCTCGGCAGGTTCGGGCTGAAGCTGCGGTAGGCCTTGATCTGCTCGGCCAGCTCGCGCTCGATGCGCTTGAGGTCGGCCGGGTTCGGGTTGACTTGGCGCGTGTTCTTCAGGGTAATGCGCTGCTCAGGGTACTTCTTGCTGCCTACGCTGAAAGGCAGGGTGCGCCCGCCCTGGTTCAGCACTGCGGTGCCGGGCTTCTGGGTCAGCGGGATGCCGACGATGGCCAGCCAGTTGTCCTGCTCCTTCACCACCAGCACCGGCTTGCCGTCGAAACGGGCGCTGGGTGCGTTAGCGGCGGGGCCCAGGTCGACGACTGCCACACCGCCGGGTACCGGTTTGTTCAGTGTGCGGGTGATGTAGCTGGCCTGGGCGCCGCCGGCCAACAGCAGCAGGGAAAGGGCAAGCAGGGGCGCGAGCACGCGGGGCATGTGTCAGTCCAGTAGTGAGAGGGTGACCGGGGTCAGGTGGTTGTCTTCGACCCGCACCAGCAGCTCGCCTTCGTTCAGGCGGGCGGTCAGGCGTTGGCCGTTGCGGGTCTGTTCGGCGCTGCGAATGGCCTGGCCTTGCTCATCCAGCAAAATGCTGTATCCACGGGCCAGGGTGGCCAGCGGACTGACCACCTGCAGTGTCTGCAACTGGGCCTGGAACCGCTGGCGACGGTCCTTGAGCACCTCGCGCATGGCCCGTGGCAGGCGCTCGGCCAGGCTGTCCAGGCGCTGGTTCAGCAGTTTCAGGTTACGCCCCGGATGCTGCGCGGCCAGGCGGGCGTCCAGGCGTGCCAGGCGTTCGCGGCGCTGGTTGAGGTTGAGCATGAACGCGCGACGCAGGCGCATGTCCAGGTCGTCCAGGCGTTGAGCCTGCTGGCGCAAACGCTCGCCTGGGTGGCGCAGGCGCCGGGTGAGTGACTCCAGGCGCAGGCGGTCGTGGGTCAGACGGTTCTGCATGCGCAGCAGCAGGCGCCGTTGCAGGCCATCCAGGCGTTGCCGAAGGCCGCTGTTGTCAGGGGCCAGCAGCTCGGCGGCAGCCGACGGGGTGGGCGCGCGCACGTCAGCCACGAAGTCGCTGATCGACACGTCGGTTTCATGGCCCACGGCGCTGACAATCGGCGTGACGCAGGCGGCCACGGCACGCGCCACGGCTTCCTCGTTGAAACACCACAGGTCTTCTAGCGAGCCACCACCCCGCGCCAGAATCAGCGCATCGAAGCCGAGGCTGTCGGCCAGGCGGATGGCGCGTACGATCTGCGCGATGGCTTCGCGGCCCTGTACCGCCGTAGGTATCAGGTTCAGCTCCACCTGCGGGGCACGGCGGCCGAACACGCTGATGATGTCGCGGATCACCGCGCCAGTGGGCGAGGTGATGATGCCGATGCGCTGCGGGTGAGCCGGCAGTGGCTTCTTTCGTTCGGCGCTGAACAGCCCCTCGGCCCCGAGCTTTTCCTTCAGGGCATCGAAAGCCAGGCGCAGCGCGCCATCACCGGCTGGCTCGACGGTGTCGAGAATCAGCTGGTAGTCGCCACGCCCCTCGAACAGCGAAACCTTGCCACGCACCCGCACCGCCAGGCCATCGCGCAGCGCCTGGCGTACCCGCGTGGCGTTCTGCCGGAACAACGCACAACGCACCTGGGCGCCGCTGTCCTTGAGGGTGAAGTACAGGTGGCCGGACGCCGGGCGGGCGAGGTTGGAGATTTCGCCTTCCACCCACACGCTGCGGAAAACGTCTTCCAGCAGCACGCGGGCGCGGCCGTTGAGTTGGCTGACGGTAAGGACCTCGCGGTCCAGCCCGAGTCGTTCGAAAGGGTCTTTGATCATGGCTGGCATCATAAATGACATCGGCCCCGGTTGTCTGTCCCGGGCCCTGTTGGAGCGGGTGCACCGGCGAAGAACAAGGTTCAGGCCTGCAGGGCCGTTACGAACTGCCGGGCTATCTGCCCCGCATCGCGGCGACAGGCCAGCGCCACTGTGCTCTGGCAATCTCCTTCCAGTGCCACGAAACTGACCGAAGCGGGTGCGATCTGGCGCATGCACTCTGGCAACAACGCCACCCCAAACCCCGCCTGTATCAGCTGCAACTGCGTAGTCTTGCGCGACAGTACCTGCGCCGCCTGCGGGAAGAACCCTGCCCCCATGCACAACGAGGCCGACAGGTAGCTCAAGCCACCGCGATCCCGGTGCGGGATGGAAATGAAGCGTTCTTCCTTCAATTGCTCCAGTTGCACGTGCTGAGTACCCGCCAAGGGGTGTCCAGCGGCGACCGCCAGCAACAAGGGTTCGTCGAACAACTCGTGCAGCACCACGCCTTCATGCTGGCGCAGCACCGGCAAGCGCAACAGGCCGATATCCAGCCGTCCGGCAGCAATGTCTTCCAGCTGTGCCTCCGATGACTGCTGCGCAATCTCCAGCGAAACCCCTGGGTTGTGCTTCAGGTAGTTCCCCAGGCGAGCCAGAAGCCCGCCGGTCAGCGGCACGGTGCTGGAATGGTTCAGGCGCAAGCTGCCTTGCAACCCTTGGCCAATGTCACGGGTAACCCGCTCGGCCTGTTCCAGGTCAGCCAGCAAGCGTCGCGCCCGTTCAAGAAAGGCCTGACCGGCCAGCGTCAGGCGAGGCAGGCGCGCCGTGCGTTCGAACAGCGGCGTGTCCAGTTGTTGCTCCAGCTCCTTGATCTGCCGGCTAAGGGCCGACTGGGCTACGTACAGGCGCTCGGCTGCACTGCTGAAACTGCCGCACTCGGCGATCTCCACGAAGTAACGCAACTGTCGGATCGACGTCATGTCATGCCTTTTCGAGATGGCTTTTTAAATAAAGGCATATTAGTCGGCATGGCTCATGGCTGGCTAACCTTTGCCTGTCTTCCCAGGAACTGCTGCCATGCTTGCCCAACTGTCGTTTTCCGGCCTTGACTGGCTGTCGATCCTGTTCGCCATTGCCGTGGCTTACATCGTCTTCGGCATCGCCGGCTTCGGTACTGCACTGGTGGCGGGGCCAGTGCTGATTCACTTCATGCCGTTGTCACGCATCATCCCGTTGCTGGTGCTGCTGGATTTCGTGGCCGCGTTCGGCAACCTGCTGCCGTCGCGCCGGGATGTGGTCCGCAGTGAATTGCTGCGGCTGCTGCCCTTCATGGCCTTGGGTTGTACGTTGGGCGTGGTGTTCCTGCTGCAACTGAAGTCCGACCTGTTGCTGCTGTTGATGGGGGTATTCGTGACTGCCTATGCAGTTTACGGGCTGGCAGTGAAAGTGAGGCCAGCCAGCCTGTCCGGCTTCTGGGCGGTGCCGATGGGCACGGCAGGCGGGTTGTTCGGGGCTTTGTTCGGCAGCGGCGGGTTTCTTTATGCCCTTTACCTGAGCGCACGGCTGGAGGTGAAGGAACAGGTACGCGCCACCCAGAGCGCGCTGATCAGCTGCAGTACGATAGTGCGTCTGTCACTGTTCCTGATTGCCGGTGTCTATGCCGACCAAAGCCTGCTGCTGCTCGCCGCCTCCCTGCTGCCTGTCATGTTCATTGGCCTTTGGGTAGGGCGTCGGTTGACCAACCGGTTGTCCCGCGAAGCGTTCGTACGGCTGGTGACCTGGCTGGTGCTGGCCAGTGGGCTGGCGTTGATTGGTCGCTACCTGAGCGCCTGAGCGGTAGAATTGCGTCATTACCGGCGTTTTTCAGGCTTGTCCCGTTCATGAACACCCAGAGCATCATCGTTCCAAAGCTGTCTACCGTCCCGGTGCATGAAGCCCGTGCCCGTGCCATCCTGCGCTGGCTGGTGCGCGAAAAGATCGTCGAGGAGCAGCTGACCACCTGTGGCCGCACCGGCAACCGCATGGGCCACGCCCTGGCGGCAGGGGCGCGCAAAGTGGCCCTGCACCCGGAAAAACTGCCCTTCGGCGAACCGGTCAACGGCCTGGAAGTGATGCTCAAACGCTGCATCTATACCCCCACCGAAGGCTTCCTCGAAGAAGCCGGTTGCCCGGAGTGCCGGCGCGAGGTAGGTGAGCCGTTGTTCGAAAGCCTGGAAGAGTGGATGCCGGCAGTGAGCGACAACTTCACCTGCCCACTGTGCGGCTTCGAAGATGACATCAATGGCTTCATTTACCTGCAGCCATGTGCCTTTTCCAACCTGGGGTTCATCTTCAACAACTGGGGCGAGGCAGGCTTCACCCAGGCCTTTCTCGACAGCTTCGCCGACTGGCTCGACCAGCCGGTGGCCGTGGTGCAGGTAAAACTGCCACAAGCCTGACCGAAGGCCCTTATTTTGCATTGAGCGGCGCGCCATGCATGAGTATAATGGCGCGCTTCCATTTTTCCCGCCCGGGAGCCCCCGCGATGCTGCGTATCAGCCAAGAAGCCCTGACCTTCGACGATATCCTCCTTGTACCTGGCTATTCCGAGGTACTGCCCAATGAAGTCAGTCTCAAGACCCGTTTGACCCGTGGCATCGAGCTGAACATTCCGCTGGTTTCCGCTGCCATGGATACCGTGACCGAAGCGCGTCTGGCCATTGCCATGGCTCAGGAAGGCGGTATCGGCATCATCCACAAGAACATGACCATCGAACAACAGGCCGGCGAAGTGCGCAAGGTCAAGAAGTTCGAGGCTGGCGTGGTCAAGGACCCGATCACCATCGACGCCGATGCCACTGTGCGCGACCTGTTCGAGCTGACCCGCCTGAACAACATTTCCGGCGTGCCGGTATTGGCCAACGGCGACCTGGTCGGCATCGTCACCTCCCGTGACGTGCGTTTCGAAAATCGCCTGGACGCCAAGGTTCGCGACGTGATGACGCCGAAAGAGCGCCTGGTCACCGTCCGCGAAGGCGCCGACAAGAACGAAGTTCGCGAGCTGCTGCACAAGCATCGTCTGGAAAAAGTCCTGATCGTTGACGACAAGTTCAACCTCAAGGGCATGATGACCGTCAAGGACATCGAAAAGGCCAAGGCTTACCCGCTGGCCAGCAAGGACGACCAGGGTCGCCTGCGCGTCGGCGCCGCTGTCGGCACCGGCAAGGACACCGGCGAGCGCGTTGCTGCCCTGGTGGCGGCTGGCGTTGATGTCGTCGTCGTCGACACTGCCCACGGCCACTCCAAAGGTGTGATCGACCGCGTACGCTGGGTGAAAGAAACCTACCCGCAAGTGCAGGTGATCGGCGGCAACATCGCCACCGGCGCTGCCGCCAAGGCCTTGGCCGAAGCGGGTGCCGACGCGGTCAAGGTCGGTATCGGCCCTGGCTCTATCTGCACCACCCGTATCGTTGCTGGTGTCGGCGTGCCGCAAATCAGCGCCATCGCCAACGTTGCCGCAGCACTGGAAGGCACTGGCGTGCCACTGATCGCTGACGGCGGTATCCGCTTCTCCGGTGACCTGTCCAAGGCCATCGTTGCCGGTGCGTCCTGCGTGATGATGGGTTCGATGTTCGCCGGTACCGAAGAGGCCCCGGGTGAGGTCGAGCTGTTCCAGGGTCGTTCCTACAAGGCCTACCGCGGCATGGGCTCGCTGGGTGCCATGGCACAGGCGCAAGGCTCGTCCGACCGTTACTTCCAGGACTCCTCGGCCGGCGCCGAGAAGCTGGTACCGGAAGGCATCGAAGGCCGCGTTCCTTACAAAGGCGCCCTGGCCGCGATCATCCACCAGCTGATGGGCGGCCTGCGTTCGTCCATGGGCTATACCGGCAGCGCAACCATCGAAGAAATGCGCACCAAGCCGGAGTTCGTGCGTATCACCGGTGCCGGCATGGCCGAGTCCCACGTGCACGACGTGCAAATCACCAAAGAAGCCCCTAACTACCGCGTAGGCTGAGGCTTCCAGCTACAACATAAAGCGGGGCTGTCATGACAGCCCCGCGTCGTTTCCGATTTCCACTGACGAGATTGAGTCATGGCCCTCGACATTCACGCTCACCGCATCCTGATCCTCGATTTCGGTTCCCAGTACACCCAGCTGATCGCCCGCCGCGTGCGCGAAATCGGCGTGTACTGCGAACTGCACCCGTTCGACATGGACGATGAAGCGATCCGCGAATTCAACCCGCGCGGCATCATCCTCGCCGGCGGCCCCGAGTCGGTCCACGAAGCCAACAGCCCGCGCGCTCCGCAGGCCGTGTTTGACCTGAATGTGCCTGTGCTGGGTATCTGCTACGGCATGCAGACCATGGCCGAGCAGATGGGCGGCAAGGTAGAAGGTTCCGACCTGCGTGAGTTCGGCTATGCCCGCGTGGACGTTGTCGGCAAGAGCCGCCTGCTCGACGGCATCGAAGACCACGTTGACGACGACGGCGTGCTGGGCCTGGACGTGTGGATGAGCCACGGTGACAAGGTCACCCAGATGCCTGGCAACTTCAACATTCTGGCCAGCACCCCAAGCTGCCCGATCGCCGGCATGTACGACGACGTCCGCGGCTACTACGGCGTGCAGTTCCACCCCGAAGTGACCCACACCAAGCAAGGTGGTCGCATCCTGTCCCGCTTCGTGCAGGACATCTGCGGCTGTGAAGCCCTGTGGACGGCGTCCAACATCGTCGAAGACGCCATCGCCCAGGTGCGTGCGCAAGTCGGTTCGGCCAACGTTCTGCTGGGCCTGTCCGGCGGCGTTGACAGCTCGGTGGTTGCCGCGCTGCTGCACCGCGCCATCGGCGACCAGCTGACCTGCGTATTCGTCGACAACGGCCTGCTGCGCCTGCACGAAGGCGACCAGGTGATGGCCATGTTCAAAGAGAACATGGGCGTCAAGGTGATCCGCGCCGACGCTGAAAAGCAGTTCCTCGACAACCTGGAAGGCGAAGCCGACCCTGAGAAGAAGCGCAAGATCATCGGCCGCACCTTCATCGACGTGTTCGATGCCGAAGCCAGCAAGCTGGAGAACATCCAGTTCCTCGCCCAGGGCACCATCTACCCGGACGTGATCGAGTCGGCTGGCGCCAAGAGCGGCAAGGCCCACGTGATCAAGTCGCACCACAACGTAGGCGGCCTGCCGGAGGAGATGAACCTCAAGCTGGTCGAGCCGCTGCGTGAACTGTTCAAGGACGAAGTGCGCAAGATCGGCCTGGAGCTGGGCCTGCCATACGACATGGTCTACCGCCACCCGTTCCCGGGCCCGGGCCTGGGCGTACGTATCCTCGGTGAAGTGAAGAAGGAATACGCCGACATCCTGCGTCGCGCCGACCACATCTTCATCGAAGAGCTGCGCAAGGCCGACTGGTACCACAAGACCAGCCAGGCGTTCGTGGTGTTCCAGCCGGTCAAGTCGGTCGGCGTCGTCGGCGACGGCCGTCGCTACGCCTGGGTCGTGGCCCTGCGTGCCGTCGAGACCGTGGACTTCATGACCGCGCGTTGGGCACACCTGCCGTACGAGCTGCTGGAAACCGTCAGCGGTCGAATCATCAACGAAATCGACGGTATCTCGCGCGTTACCTACGACGTGTCGAGCAAGCCGCCTGCCACTATCGAGTGGGAGTGATCGGGTAGCCAGCCCAGGCTGGCACCCGCAGGACGGATACACCAGAAAGCCCGCATGATTGCGGGCTTTCTGGTTCTTGTTCGTTAAGATTGCTTATTCTTCTGGCTTTCTGGCAAATAGCGCTTTCTGGTAGGCGTTATAGGACAGCAGCCTACTCCTCACTGCGATGAACTCATCACCCTCCACGCGTTGCGGGTGCTTTTCCTGCGGGTCATCCTCAAGGTTGTATTTAGTCAGGGTGTCCGAACTGAATTCGTATATGTATTTGTACGGGTGCTCCACCAAGGCTGACGCCAGTTGGTCAAAGAACGTGGACATGAAGAATGTGCGTTTCCCCTGTTCCCTCAACAAGCTGATGCCTTGTACCGAGAGGGGGGATTCGGTCACATCAAAAAAATCGGCAACCGTGGGCGCAATATCGATCTGGTGACTGGTGGTTGAGGCGGGTTTGGGCAGTGCCTTTCCATTACTCCAGAAAATCAGGGGTACGCTCACTTCTTCTTCGTGCATGGACGCGTTGTGAATGAACAGACCGTGCTCACCAAATGACTCACCGTGGTCACCCACGAGTACGAATAATGTCGAGTCCAGAAGGCCTTGCTTGTCGAAGGATGTCAGCATTTCACCCAGTACGCTGTCTGTCTTGGCTATGCAGTCTTCATACTTTTCCAGCTCGCTCTGTAATGGGGGCCCTTGGCTGCATTGGTAGGGGTAGTGGGCTGCGCTTGGGAAATAGAGCGCGATGAAACCCTTGCCATTCTTTTTGATGTTTTCCAGGTAAGCGATGCTGGACGAAAACAGCTGTTCATCACTTTCACCGAAGCTGCTGGCGTTTTGTGAGCGGTTCTCGGCGGGGATGAGCTCCGAAATTCCGTAAGCATTCGACACACCGATGGATTTCAGGAAGCCCTCCATGTTTTCGAACTGCAGGTACAGCGAGCTGAAGGCGACGGCTTCCATGTTTTTCCTGTTCTTCAGCTCATGGATGACACTGGGTTGTAGCAGGTACATGGCTTCTTTGATTTCAATATCAGGGTAGGCATGCAGCCCCGTCAGGATCGCGTGGTAGCCTTTGGACGAGTGAGGCACTGAGACGTACGATTTGAAGAGCATGCCCTCCCGAGCGAGCTTATCGAAGGTGGGGTAGCGCTCGGCGGTTTTGATGTCGGGAGCAAACACGCTGTTCCAGCGCACTGATTCCAGAACGATGAAGACCAGGTTCTTGAAGTCTGGCGTGGGGTGAGATTGAAGTTTTCGGATTTCGTTGACGCTGGTCAGCGGGTAGGCGGGTTGTTCGAATGGCAGCGACGGTCTATGCGGCGCTGCGGTCAAGGAAGTGGTGTTTCTGAGTGTTGTGACCAGCGGGCTGATGACAATGTTTTCGTTCAGGTGATAGCGCGCGTCTTTGGCATGGATGGAGCCGAAGAGCAGGGCGCCGATCACCAGCAGTGATGCCCAGAGGTGTTGTCTTTTCTTTACTGTGCGGGTGCGCTGTTCTTTATAAGCGATGCAGGTTGCCAGCCCAGCGAAAGACCAGGTCGCCAGGTAAGCCAGAAAAAGCACAAAGACAATGAACCTGAATGTGTGCCCGAAACCGGCAGATTGCGTGAGAAACACCTCGGCCCCGGAGGTCAGGTTGCTTGCGTTTTGCAGGCTGTAGCTTATCAGTTGCCAGTCCAGTGGCTTTAGCCATAGCTCCCGAACACGCATGTCCACCAGCAGGAACAGCAGCAAGGCGCCTGAGGCGATGCTCAACAGATAGAAGTTGAATTTGTTTCTGGTAATGGTGTTGGCGGCAATCACATAGAGGGCAACCACTAACAGCACGTCTTGAAGCAAGTACAGGGCAATGTCGAAAACACCGGTCTCCACCCATCGATGGGAGAAAAACTCGATCAGGATGATCTTCGGTGCCAGCAGCAGGCCTGCAGCGAGCAGGAGCGAGATATGCAGTAATGAATTCCTGAGCCACATGGTGTCTACCTTCGCATTCACAGAGCCGGCGTCTTGTCTGAAGCGATAGGCGGGCAAAAGGCCAGCACCTGCGCACCCCGTTTTTAGACTTAAGCAGCCCACCCTGAATTCGGCAAGCCAGCCCCGGGGCGTTTGTTGGGTACCGAGGGGGGAGCGGGTTGCCACTGGCGATCGCGGCCGCTAACCGGCCGTGCGACAAGACTTCACTTAATATTTCGCAAATGCAGGTGTATCGTATTCGCCCTTCATCGCCAGCCCCTGCTGGCAGACTGATTGCGCAGAAACGAGGTACCCGCACCGATGTCCTTTACCCGTCGACAAATGCTCAAAGGCCTTACTGGTCTGGTTGTGGTAGGCCTGGGCGCCGGGGGCGCGGCGCGCTACTGGCTGGGCAAGGTCGAGGACGAGAATGCCGGGCACGACTACGAGCTGATTGCTGCCCCACTGGAAGTGGAGCTGGTGCCGGGTTTCAAGACCGAAGCCTGGGCCTTCGGCCCATCGGCACCTGGCACCGAACTGCGGGTACGCCAAGGCACCTGGTTGCGGGTGCGTTTCATCAATCACCTGCCGGTCGAAACCACCATCCACTGGCACGGCATCCGCCTGCCGCTGGAGATGGATGGTGTGCCATACGTTTCGCAACTGCCGGTCAAGCCTGGTGAGTACTTCGATTACAAATTCCGCGTGCCGGACGCCGGCAGCTATTGGTATCACCCCCATGTCAGCAGTTCCGAGGAGCTGGGCCGCGGTCTGGTCGGGCCGCTGATCGTCGAGGAACGTGAACCCACCGGGTTCCAGCATGAGCGTACGCTGAGCCTGAAGAACTGGCATGTGGACGAGCAGGGCGCATGGCTGCCTTTCAGCATCCCGCGCGAGGCCGCGCGCAACGGCACTGCCGGGCGGTTGATCACCATCAATGGCCAGGCCGACTCGATCACCGAGCTGCCGGCCGGCCAGGTGGTGCGGGTGCGCCTGCTGAACCTGGACAATACCTGGACCTACCGCCTCAACCTCAAGGGCAACTGCGAGGCGAGAATCTATGCCCTCGATGGCAACCCAGTGACCCCGCGTGCGCTGGATGAGTACTGGCTAGGGCCGGGCATGCGTATCTGCCTGGCCATCCGCATTCCCGAGGCGGGTGAGGAAATCTCCCTGCGCGACGGTTTCGTGCGCCTGGGCACCCTGCGTTCGGTGGCCAGCAACGACGCGCCGAGTGACTGGCCGCCCGCGCTGCCGCCCAATCCGATCGCCGAGCCGGACCTGGAGAATGCCGAAAAGCTGAACTTCAATTTCGAGTGGGCGGCCAGCGTCTCTGTCACCCCTGATCCGGCCAAGCCGTCGAGCATGTGGCAGATCAACGGCCAGGCCTGGGATATTACCGACAAGACCTGCGCCGACCGCCCCATCGCCACGTTGCAGAAGGGCAAGAGCTACATCTTCGAGCTTAAGAACATGACCCAGTACCAGCACCCGATCCACTTGCATGGCATGAGCTTCAAGGTGATCGCCTCCAACCGTCACGACATCAAGGAGCCGTGGTTCACCGACACCTACTTGCTGGGCAAGAACGAGCGCGCCCAGGTAGCACTGGTGGCGGATAACCCTGGGACCTGGATGTTTCACTGCCACGTCATCGACCACATGGAAACCGGCCTGATGGCCGCGATTGCGGTGGTCTGATGCGCCCGCAGATCATCGATCGCAGTCGCGATCAGGAATTCATGCGTCTGGCGCTGGCCTTGGCCGCCGAAGGCGCGGCGTTGGGCGAGGTGCCAGTGGGGGCGGTGCTGGTACAGCATGGGCAGGTGATCGGCCAGGGTTTCAATCGGCCGATCATCGACAGCGACCCCAGCGCGCATGCCGAGATGGTGGCGATCAGGGCGGCAGCCAGGTCGGCCAGCAACTACCGGCTACCCGGCAGCACCCTGTATGTGACCCTGGAACCGTGCAGCATGTGTGCAGGGCTGATCGTGCATTCGCGGGTGATGCGCGTGGTGTTTGGCGCGCTGGAACCCAAGGCCGGGATCGTGCAGAGCCAGGGGCAGTTCTTTGGCCAAGGCTTTCTCAACCACCGGGTGATGGTGGAGGGCGGGGTGCTGGCGCAAGAGTGCGGGCAGATCCTCAGCGACTTCTTCAAGGCCCGCCGGGCCAAGGCTTGAGCTGCAACGGCCTCTTCGCGGGCAAGCCCGCTCCTATAGGTTCTGCGCAAATCTTGTAAGCGCGGGCGTGCCCGCGAAGAGGCCTGCTGGCTTACATCGGCGACGACTTATCCGCTGGCTTGTCCTTGTTGACCCCGGGCACATGCAGGTTGCCCTCGGCCACCTGGCCTTCGAGCTGCGGCTGGGTCACCCAGGTGAGGATGTCGTAGTAACGGCGGATGTTGGCCACGAAATGCACCGGTTCGCCCCCACGGGCATAGCCGTACTTGGTCTGCCGGTACCACTGCTTCTGAGCCAGCCGCGGCAGCATCTTCTTCACGTCCAGCCACTTGTTCGGGTTGAGCTTCTCGCGCTTGGCCAGGGTGCGGGCGTCTTCCAGATGGCCGCCACCGACATTGTAGGCAGCAAGGGCGAACCAGGTGCGGTCCGGCTCCTTGATGCTGTCGTCAAGCTCTTCCTTGATCTTCATGAAGTACTTGGCGCCGCCCTGGATGCTCTGCCTCGGGTCCAGGCGGTTGGACACGCCCATGGCCTGGGCGGTGCGCTGGGTCAGCATCATCAGGCCGCGCACGCCGGTCTTGGAGGTGACTTCCGGCTGCCACATCGATTCCTGGTAGCCGATGGCTGCCAGCAGGCGCCAGTCGACCTGCTCGACCTTGGCGTAGCTCTTGAAGTGCTTCTCGTACTTGGGCAGGCGCTGTTGCAGGTGCTGGGCGAAGGTGTAGGCGCCGACATAGCCAAGTACGTCGACATGACCGTAGTAGCGGTCCTTCAAGCGCTGAAGGGTGCCGTTTTTCTGTGCCTTGTCGAGATACTCGTTGATTTCGTTGAGCAGGCTGTTGTCTTCGCCTGCGGCCACTGCCCAGCGCTGGGCACGGGTTTCGCCCAAATCGAAGGCGACCCGCACGTTGGGGAAATACACCTGGTTCATCGCCAGTTCGTTGGAGTCCACCAGGGTCAAGTCGATCTGACCTTCGTCCACCATGCGCAGCAGGTCGACCACTTCGACGGCGTCCGATTCCTCGTATTGCAAGGCCGGGTACTGCTTTTTCAGCTCGGCCAGCTGGTCAGCATGGCTGCTGCCCTTGAGCACCATGATCTTCTTGCCGACCAAACCCTTGGCGCCGGTGGGGCGCGGGCGGCCGTTGCGGTAGATGACCTGCGGGGTCACCTCCAGATAGGGATGGGAGTATCTCACCTGGGTTTTGCGCCGCTCACTGCTGACCAGGCCGGCGGCAGCCAGTACCGGGCCGGAGGGCTTGCCGAGGGCGTCGTACAGCTCGTCCAGGTTGTCGGCGGTCTCGATCTGCAGCTTTACGCCGAGATCGTCGGCGAAATGCTGGACCAGTTCGTACTCGAAGCCGGTTTCGCCGTTACGGTCCTGGAAGTAGGTTGCCGGGCTGTTGCGTGTGATCACGCGCAGCACGCCATCCTCCTTCACGCGCTCGAGGGTGCTGGGTTTTTCAACGCAGGCACCTAGCAGCAGAAAGAGTCCGGTTGCGAGAAGCCATTTGGCGCAACGCTGGCGCAAATCAGTGTGGGCGAACATAGGTTGCAGTATACGCAAAGGACTGGCCCAACCATATCTCGACAACTGTTAGCTTGTCTGGTAGCGGGTTGTGTGGTTGGGGAGGGGGGGGATTGCATCAGGGCTACCAGGTGGCCGGCTTGAGACATTCAGCGCCTGGGCGATCGAGCGCCGCCAGGTGTCCGCCTTGAGACATTCAGCGCCTGGGAGATCGAGCGCCGCAGGTGCCCGCCTTAAAATATTCAGCGCCTATGAGATCGAGCGCCGCCCGCGCGGCGCTTCGCGGGTAAACCCGCTCCTACGTTTGTTTCGGGCCAATTATGCCTGTGGGATTTGCGCGCGAACGCCTTGGTGCCTATCTCGATATCGCGTCGTACCAACAAGGCGGTCGCGCGCGCCAGGCACAGGATGGACTGGCCCGAAACAAACGTAGGAGCGGGTTTACCCGCGAAGCGCCGCGCGGGCGGCGCTCGATCTCACAGGCGCAGAATGTCTCGAGGCGGACACCTGGCGGCGCTCGATCTCACAGGCGCAGAATGTCTCGAGGCGGACACCTGGCGGCGCTCGATCTCATAGGCGCTGAATGTGTCGAACCGGACACCCGGCGCCGCTCGATCTCGTCTCAAGCCGGACTCCTCTGAAAACTGACCCCGAAGTCCGGTTCCGCCGCCCGGCAGGCGTGGCTTAGAGCAGGTGCCGAAAGCCATCGAATTAGGCTAGAATGCACGGCCTCTAAGCACACCCCTTCCTGAGGCTGTCCCGACGATGTTGATCCTGCGCGGCGCTCCTGCCCTTTCTGCCTTTCGCCACGGTAAATTACTCGAGCAACTGAGCCAGAAAGTCCCCGCTGTTACTGGTTTGTATGCCGAATTTGCCCACTTCGCCGATGTCGACGGCGAGCTGACCGCCGACCAGCAGCAGGTGCTGGGCCGTCTGCTCAAGTACGGCCCGAGCGTGCCGGTACAGGAGCCGACGGGTCGTCTGTTCCTGGTGGTACCGCGCCTGGGCACCATTTCGCCATGGGCCAGCAAGGCCAGCGACATCGCCCACAACTGCGGCCTGCAGTCGATCCAGCGCCTGGAGCGCGGCATCGCCTACTACGTTGCCGGCACCCTGAGCGACGCTGATGCCGAACTGATCGCCGCCGAACTGCACGACCGCATGACCCAGCGTGTGCTCGGCCAGCTGGAGCAGGCTGCAGACCTGTTCAGCCACGCCCAGCCCAAGCCGATGACCTCGGTCGACATCCTTTCCGGCGGTCGCGACGCCCTGGCCAAGGCCAACATCGACCTGGGCCTGGCCCTGGCCGAAGACGAGATCGACTACCTGGTCAATGCCTTCCAGGGCCTCAAGCGCAACCCGAACGACATCGAACTGATGATGTTCGCCCAGGCCAACTCCGAGCACTGCCGCCACAAGATCTTCAACGCCAGTTGGGATATCGACGGCCAGGCCCAGGAAAAAAGCCTGTTCGGCATGATCAAGAACACCTACCAGATGCACAACGAAGGTGTGCTGTCGGCGTACAAGGACAACGCCTCGGTGATCGTCGGCAACGTTGCCGGCCGCTTCTTCCCGAACCCTGAAACCCGCCAGTACGGCGCGGTGCAGGAGCCGGTGCACATCCTGATGAAGGTGGAAACGCACAACCACCCGACCGCCATCGCCCCGTTCTCCGGCGCCTCCACCGGCTCCGGTGGCGAAATCCGCGACGAAGGTGCTACCGGCCGTGGCGCCAAGCCCAAGGCCGGTCTGACCGGCTTCACAGTGTCCAACCTGCGCATTCCGGGCTTCGAGCAGCCTTGGGAGCAGGCCTACGGCAAGCCCGAGCGTATCGTCGACGCCCTCGACATCATGATCGAAGGCCCTCTTGGCGGCGCTGCGTTCAACAACGAATTTGGCCGCCCGGCCCTGACCGGTTACTTCCGTACCTTCGAGCAAGCCATCAACACCCCGCACGGTGAAGAAGTGCGCGGCTACCACAAGCCGATCATGCTTGCCGGAGGTATGGGCAACATCCGTGAAGACCACGTGCAGAAGGGCGAAATCACTGTCGGCGCCAAGCTGATCGTGCTCGGTGGCCCGGCCATGCTGATCGGCCTGGGCGGCGGCGCTGCTTCGTCGGTGGCTACCGGTGCCAGCTCGGCTGACCTGGACTTCGCTTCGGTACAGCGCGAAAACCCGGAAATGGAGCGCCGTTGCCAGGAGGTCATCGACCGTTGCTGGCAGCTGGGCGACGAAAACCCGATCGCCTTCATCCACGACGTGGGCGCTGGCGGTATTTCCAACGCCTTCCCTGAGCTGGTCAACGACGGTGGCCGCGGTGGTCGCTTCGAGCTGCGCAACGTGCCCAACGACGAGCCGGGCATGGCCCCGCACGAAATCTGGAGCAACGAATCGCAAGAGCGTTACGTGCTGGCCGTCAGCGCGGTCGACTTCGAGCGCTTCAAGGCCATCTGCGAGCGCGAACGTTGCCCGTTTGCCGTGGTGGGTGAAGCGACTGAAGAACAGCACCTGACCGTCAGCGACAGCCACTTCGGCAACACCCCGGTGGACATGCCGCTGGACGTGCTGCTGGGCAAGCCGCCGCGCATGCACCGTTCGGTTACCCGCGAAGCCGAGCTGGGCGATGACTTCGACCCGAGCGAGCTGGACCTGGACAGCGCCGTCCAGCGCGTGCTGAACCACCCGGCCGTGGCCAGCAAGAGCTTCCTGATCACCATTGGCGACCGCACCATCACCGGCCTGGTTGCCCGCGACCAGATGGTCGGCCCGTGGCAGGTTCCGGTGGCCGACTGCGCCGTTACCGCCACCAGCTTCGACGTCTACACCGGTGAAGCCATGGCCATGGGCGAGCGTACGCCGCTGGCGCTGCTGGATGCCCCGGCGTCCGGCCGCATGGCCATCGGCGAAACCCTGACCAACCTGGCGGCTTCGCGCATCGAAAAGCTGTCCGACATCAAACTGTCGGCCAACTGGATGTCCGCTGCTGGTCACCCAGGTGAAGACGCACGCCTGTACGACACCGTGAAGGCTGTCGGCATGGAGCTGTGCCCGGAGCTGGGCATCACCATTCCGGTCGGCAAAGACTCGATGTCGATGAAGACCAAGTGGAGCGACGAGGGCGTCGAGAAGAGCGTCACCTCGCCGATGTCGCTGATCATCACCGGCTTCGCCCCGGTCACCGACATCCGCAAGACCCTGACCCCGCAACTGCGCATGGACAAGGGCGAGACCGACCTGATCCTGATCGACCTGGGCCGCGGCAAGAACCGCATGGGCGCCTCGATCCTGGCCCAGACCTACGGCAAGATCGCGGCCCAGGCACCGGACGTCGACGACGCCGAAGACCTCAAGGCCTTCTTCGCCGTGATCCAGGGCCTGAACGCCGACGGCCACCTGCTGGCCTACCACGACCGTTCCGACGGCGGCCTGGTCACTACCGTGCTGGAAATGGCCTTCGCCGGCCACTGCGGCCTCGACCTGCAACTCGACCCGCTGACCGACAGCAAGGGCGAAGTGCCGGCCATCCTCTTCAACGAAGAGCTGGGTGCGGTGATCCAGGTTCGCCAGGATGCTACCCCGGACGTGCTGGCACAGTTCAGCGCTGCTGGCCTGGGTGAAGAATGCGTCGCGGTGATCGGCAAGCCGGTCAACAACGCTGAAGTGACCATCAGCCTGAACGGCGAAGTGCTGTTCGACGATGACCGTCGCATGCTGCAGCGCCAGTGGGCTGAAACCAGCTACCAGATCCAGCGCCTGCGCGACAACGCCGACTGCGCTGACCAGGAATTCGACCTGCTGCTCGAGGAAGACAACCCGGGCCTGTCGGTGAAGCTGGGCTTCGACGTCAACGACGACATCGCCGCGCCTTACATCAAGAAGGGCGTGCGCCCGCAAGTGGCCATCCTGCGCGAGCAGGGCGTCAACGGCCAGGTCGAGATGGCTGCTGCCTTCGACCGCGCCGGCTTCGCCGCCATCGACGTGCACATGAGCGATATTCTCGCTGGCCGTGTCGACTTCGAAGCCTTCAAGGGCCTGGTCGCCTGTGGCGGCTTCTCGTACGGTGACGTGCTGGGCGCTGGCGAAGGCTGGGCCAAGTCGGCGCTGTTCAACGCCCGTGCCCGTGACGCCTTCCAGGCCTTCTTCGAGCGTACCGACAGCTTCGCCCTGGGCGTGTGCAACGGTTGCCAGATGATGTCCAACCTGCACGAGCTGATCCCGGGCACCGAGTACTGGCCGCACTTCGTGCGCAACCGCTCGGAGCAGTTCGAGGCACGCGTGGCCATGGTCGAAGTGCAGAAGTCCAACTCGATCTTCCTGCAGGGCATGGCCGGTTCGCGCATGCCGATCGCCATCGCCCACGGCGAAGGCCATGCCGAGTTCGCCAGCGAAGAAGCATTGCTGGAAGCCGATGTGTCCGGTTGCGTGGCCCTGCGCTACGTCGACAACCACGGCAAGGTCACCGAAGCCTACCCGGCCAACCCGAACGGCTCGCCGCGTGGTATCACCGGCCTGACCAGCCGCGACGGCCGCGTGACCATCATGATGCCGCACCCGGAGCGTGTGTTCCGCGCTGTGCAGAACTCCTGGCGCCCGGACGAGTGGCAGGAAGATGCCGCGCTGATGCGTATGTTCCGCAACGCACGGGTGTGGGTGAACTAAGGCGTGTACAAGCTCGCCTTCTTCGTCCCCGCCAGCCATGTCGAAGTGGTCAAGGCCGCTGTGTTCGCTGCTGGCGGCGGGCGCATCGGTGACTATGACCACTGCGCCTGGCAAACCCTTGGCCATGGCCAGTTCCGCCCGTTGGACGGCAGCCAGCCGTTCCTCGGGCAAGCGGGCCAGGTCGAGGCGGTGGAAGAGTGGAAGGTGGAGCTGGTGGTGGCTGACGAGCTGATTGTGCAGGTCGTCGCTGCGCTCAAGCAGAGCCACCCGTACGAGACGCCAGCCTATGAAGTCTGGCGGCTCGCCGAGTTCTAGAACGCATCACGGCTATTCGCGGGCACGCCCGCTCCCACAGGGATATCACAATCTTCAGAACCGTGATATCCCTGTGGGAGCGGGCGTGCCCGCGAAAGGGCCCTACAATCCAGCTACAATCTCCTTGCCTGGCTCCGGCCGCTTCAACATTCCACAAGCCAGCAACCCCATCTCGAACAGCACCCACATCGGCACTGCCAGCATCGTCTGCGAAAACACATCCGGCGGTGTCAGGATCATCCCCACCACAAAGCACCCGACGACCACGTAGGGCCTGCTGCGCCGCAATGTGGCCACATCGGCCAACCCTGCCCAGACCACGATGAACGTCGCCACCGGGATCTCGAACGCCAGCCCGAACGCCAGAAACAGCGCCAGGATAAAGTCCAGGTACTGGCTGATATCGGTCATCATCGCCACGCCGTCCGGCGTCACGCTGGCAAAGAAACCGAACATCATCGGGAAAACCAGGAAGAACGCGAACGCCATGCCGGCATAGAACAAAACGATGCTCGATACCAGCAGCGGCAGGGCAATGCGCCGTTCACGGCGGTACAGCCCAGGCGCCAGAAAGCCCCAGGCCTGATGCAGCAGCAGCGGCATGGCCAGGAACAGGGCGCACATCGCGGTCAGCTTGAACGGTGCCAGAAAGGGCGAGGTGACGCTGGTGGCGATCATGCTCGCGCCTTCCGGCAAAAAGCGCCGTAGCGGCTCGGATATGAGCGTGTACAGCGTCTGGGCAAAGGGGAACAGGCCGGCGAACACCAATGCCACCAGCGCCAGGCAACGCACCAGGCGTTTGCGCAGGTCGCGCAGGTGTTCGGTCAGGGGCATGCTCGCGGCAGGGTCCATGGCAATACTCATGAAGCATTTTCCTTGGGCAGCACGGCCGTGGCCGCATCATTGGCCGGTTCCGCGTTCAGGCTGATGCCCTGGCGGATCTCCTGTTCCAGGCGTTGCAGAGGTGCCTGGTCGAGGTTGGGCATCTCGATTTCGCGCTCCACCTGCGTGCGCAAGGCGTGCATGGCCCGGCGCGCCTGGCCCAGGCCGCGGCCGAGGGTACGGGCTGCCACCGGCAGGCGCTCGGGGCCCAGCACCAATAGCGCGACGACGCCGATCAGCAGCAACTCGCTGAAGCCTACCTCGAACATCAGGCCTGGCGGTCCGCTTGAGATTGCTGGGCCACTTGGCCGTTCAGCGGGCACTGTTGCTGCACGTGCGCCTGGCCAGCGGCGCTGGCGTCATTGTCACCACCCATGGACTTGCGAAAACCCTGGATCGCCTCGCCCACATCGCTACCCAGGCCCTTCAGGCGCTTGGTACCAAACAGCAAGAACACGATCAGCAGTACGATCACCAGTTGCCAGATTCCAATGCCACCCATAGCGACCACTCCTGTAAGGTCATGAAAAGGAAGGGCAATCCTGCCTTGCCTAGATGACGTGCACATGACGAACGGGCATTGCCATCTAGCTGAAACACCCCGCGTGTTGACTGGCGTTTTTATTCCGCGAGCGAGGCACGCACGGATGGGTGGAAGGCAACAGCAGGGTGCGGCCCTGTTGATGGTGATGGTGGTGCTGGCAATGCTGGCGGCGGGCATGGCCTGGCTGGTGGAGGATGGCCGGCGTCAGGTCGACGAAGTGCGCCTGCTGCACCAGCGAGTGCAGGTGCGGGCCATGGAGCAGGCCGGCCTGGCCTATGCCGGGCAGGCCCTGCGGGACCCTGCCTGGCGGCTCAGTCCGCTGTTCTGGCAAGCCTTGCGCGGGCAGCCGCTGAACTACGACTTTGGCGCTGGCCAGGCGCAGTTGCGGGTACGCGACCAGCACACCTGCTTCAATGTAAACGCATTGCTCGGCGCCGACGGCGAACGCGCCGAGCGCCAGTTGCGTTACTTGCTGGGCAATGACATGGCGGCCGAACGCCTGGTCGATGCCCTGGCCGACTGGCTCGATGCCGACAGTGATGCCCGCCTGCAGGGCGCCGAGAGCGCCCAGTACCTGCGTCAGCAACCGCCACGGCTGGCGGCTGACCAGCCGATGCTCGACACCAGCGAGCTGAACCTGTTGCTGGAGCCGGACGCCAGCCGCCAGGCGCGTTACCCGATGCTGTGCGCCTTGCCCCAGACCACGGGTTGGCGGCTCAACGCCAATGCGCTGGGGTTGGAGCATCTGCCTCTGCTGGAGGCGCTGTATGAAGGGCGTTACTCGCGTTCGTTGCTAAGCCGCATTGTCAGCGGCAGGCCGGCGTCGGGGTATGTGGACGCGGCTGCACTGCGCCAGGCGCTGGGGGCGGTGGATGACGAAACGTTCGAACGGTTGAGCGAAGGGCTGCTGCTCAACAGCGGTCATTTTCTGTTGCAGCTGTCGTTCGAGGAAGAGGGGCGGGTGATGCGCAGCGAGTTCCAGGTGGAGGCGCTGGGGGTGGTGCAATGGCATGCCCGGGTGCCCGCGCAGCAAGTGCGGGTGCGTAGCCGGGAGCCGATAGCCTGGTAACGTTCACTGACCTCTTAGCGGGCAAATCCGCCCCTACGCTGGTTCTGTAACCAGTGAGCCCCCGTAGGAGCGGGCTTGCCCGCGAAGAGGCCGGTACAGCCAGCAAAAGTTGGCTGACCGGCACGGGATCAAACGGTCCCGATCTCCCCACCATCAATACGCTGGATCACCACCGTCGAAGCCCGCGGCCGTACGGTAGCCCCAGCCGGCGTCGCATCGGTCGCCTTGTCGGTATACGGCCAGTTGTCCGGGTGTTGAATGTTGACGAACAGCGTCTTGTTGTCCGGGGTAAAGGTAATACCGGTCACCTCGCAACCATTTGGCCCGACAAAGAAGCGCCGCAGGTCCACCTGGTTCTGTGCGTTCACTGGCACCTGCTTGCCGCTGGCATCCACCAGGTCGGTAGGGATCACCGCCAGCAACTGGTCGTTGGTGTAGTCGGTCAAGGTGGTTTCGCCGTTGTCGGTCTCGAACCACAGCACGCCGCGGCTATCGAAGCTCATGCCGTCGGGGCTGGCGAACTGGTTCAGTTCGGTCAGGCCGGAGCGGTTGATGTCGGCGGTGCCGGCAGCGTTGGCGCCGAACACGAAGATGTCCCAGGTAAAGCTCAGTTGGTCGTCGCTGTCGTGCCAGCGAATGATGTGGCCGTGTCGGTTCGGGCCGCGTGGGTTCGCTGCATCGACCTTGTCCGGGGTACGTGCACTGTTGTTGGTCAGGGTCAGGTATACGTCGCCGTTCAGCGGGTTGACCGTGGTCCATTCCGGGCGGTCCATCGGCGTTGCGCCCACGGCATCGCCAGCACCACGGGTGTTGAGGATGATGCCCGGCAGGTCACCATACAGCGCGCCCAGGGTGCTGCCGCCGGTGGTGGCGGTGGCCACGTCCAGCAGCAGCCATACGCCGGTGCCGTCGGCATTGAAGCGGGCCACGTAGAGTTTGCCTTGGTCGAGGTACTTGGCGCCGGTGGCCAGGCGGTCGGCCGGGTTGGCATCAGCGGCGTCCCACACGGCGGTGGACACCCACTTGTACAGGTACTCGTTGTTCGAGTCGTCACCCATGTACCACACCAGCGGCTTGCCGGCGACGGGCAGGCCGGGGGCGCAGCCCTCGTGGCGGAAGCGGCCCAGCGCAGTGCGTTTGGTGGCCAGGGTGCTGTTGTTGTACGGATCGATCTCGACGATGTAACCGTAGGTGCTGGCTTCGTTGCGGTAGTCGTCGGTGGCGCTGGCGCCTTTGACGGTAACGTCGAAGCGGGTGAATTCGTCGTCCACTTCGCTGGCGTCACCGGCAGCGGTTTCCCACTTGTACTGGCCGCTGGAGGTGCCCACGCCAATGCGGCGCTGGTCCTCGGGGCGGGTGCCCTTGTTGACGAAGATGCCCGGCCAGTTCTCTTCGCAGGTCAGGTAGGTGCCCCACGGGGTATAGCCATTGCCGCAGTTGTTGTTGGTGCCACGGCAGTGGGTGCCAGCAGTGGAATACTTGGTCTTGACGTGGTCGGTGCCACGCAGCGGGCCGGTGATTTCCATGCGTGAAGCAGTGGTGAAGCGACGGTTCAGCGGGTCGTTGTCGACCACCTGCCAGCGGCCGTTGATTTTCTGCAGGCGTACCACGCCAGCACCGTGTGCGTTGATTTCCTTGCGCACTTCCTCAACCGGGCGCTTGCCGTTGACATCGGTAGTGGGGCCGGCCGGGTGCAGGGCGGCGGTATCGATGTACTCGAAATTGATTGCCAGCAGGCCGTCTTCCGAGCTGCCGTTGATGGGGAAGAAGTGCATGCCGTCGTGGTGCATGCCCATGGCGTTGGCCTGGTCGGTCGAGGTGTTGCTGCCGTCGGACTTCCACGGGTTGCCGTTGCTGTTCAGTGGCGTGCCCCAAGGCGCCAGCACATAGGCGCTATAGCCGGCGGCGACCACACAGGCGTCGGTGCGCGAGCCTGGGATGGACTGGAAGCCTAGCGCCAGTTTCGGCACTTCCGGCTCGGTGACTGGCGGTTCGGTCACCGGTGGCTCGGTGACCGGATCATCGTGATCGGAACCACCACCGTCGAAGCAGCCTGTCAGGCCGGTACCGGCGATCATGGCGATGGCGGCGCCCAAGCTGCCGCGCATCACGCTGCGGCGGCTCAGGTAGGCGTCCATGACGTTGGCCATCGGCAGGTTGCCGCTTTGGTTCCGGTCCAGGTTGTCGCCGGTATCTCGACTCATCAGGTTGTCCTTATGTTGGCTGAGTTGGAAGAAACCGCGACTGTAAGGCGCAAGTGTGATGATTCCTTGGCAGAAATGTTAACGAGCTTTTAAAACTTCCGGTTCTTGGATGGGTGTTCTAAAGATCGAATTGGAATTGCTGTCGGATTTCTGCCATCAAACTGTAATGCCAACGCCGCAACATCCGGGACCCTGAATGGACGTGGATAAGGATGGCGATGCGATGGCGAGCAGTGTGCACAGGCGCGAAGTGATCGGCTGGATGGGTATCGGTGCCTTGGCACCGCTGCTCGGCGCCTGCACAGCCTTCCCAGGGCAGCAGGGCGGCAATGCCCAGCTCGACTTGCTGTACGTCGCCGATACCCTCGATGCCCGCCAACCTGGCCAGGCGGTGGTACCGGCTACCCGGTTGGGGCCGGTCAGCCACTTGGGCCGTGCGCCCTGGATGACCGGCCGCAGCGCCAGTATCGCCTACCCGCAACTGGCGCCGCTGCTCGATGCCCGCCAGGCAACGACAGCCCAGCTGGGCGGTTATGCGGTGCTCGCGGCGTTGCTGGAACAACTGCGTGGCGAGGCCGGTGCGGGCAACAGCCTGACCCTGGAGAACGGCCAGGGCTGGAATGGCAGTGGCCTGGCGTACCTGACCCAGGGCGAAAGTGGTGTGCAAGGCAGCCAACTGCTGGGCATCGAAGCGCGGGTCAGCAGCGATGAGCGTGTGCTGTGGCCACAACGCAGCACGGGCCTGTATCGCCAGGCCAGCGCCATTACCCTCGGCGCCGGGCTGGCTGACGCACAACGCCAGGCACTGGGTGTGCAAGCCCTGCACGTTTTCGAGCGCGGCGGTGCCCGTATCGCAGTGGTCGGCGTGACCGACCCGTACGCCCAGGATCAGAAAGCCTCACTTAAACAGTGGTACCAGTCTCTGCTGCCGGTATTCGAACAAGCCCGGCACGAGGCTGACCTGGTGGTGGCCATGGCCGATGCAGGCACGGGCCCCGGCCTGTGGCTGGCTGAACGGGTGCCGCAAATCGACGTGCTGTTGTGCGCCCGTGGTCAGGACCTGTGGCCCGCGCCGGTCGAGGTCACCCAGGCCAGCGGTCGCCGCGTACCGGTGCTGTTTGCCGGCTGCCGGGGCAGCGGTGCCTTCCGCCTGCGCTGCCAGCGTGTGGCCGGCCAGTGGCAGTTCGACGGGCGTTTTTTCCCGGCCTTTGAACAGCAACTGGCGCCTGCCGCGCAGCTGCGTGTCGCGCAATTGCAGGCGCAACTGCGCCAGCAACGGTCCGGCCACGCGGCCTGGCTTGACCAGCCGCTGGCCCGCGCGCCTCAGGCCTTGTGGCGCCGCGATACCCGTGGCGGCAGCTGGGACTGCCTGCTGCATCAAGCCTTGGCCGACGATAGCAGCATGCCCGTGTTGCTGCCGGGCTTGCGTTATGACTACCCGCTGGCAGCGGGGGCGGCCATTACCCGCGAACATCTGATCAGCCTTACCGGAGGCTACCCCGCGCCAGTGGTCGAGGCACCGGCCCGGCAGGTTGAGCAAGTGCTGGAAAACGCCGCTGAACAATTGTTCGGTGACCCGCTGCTGCTGGACAACAGCCAGGACCTGCCGCGCTGGCAGGGCCAGGCCTGGAGCGTCAGCTACAGCCCGCAAGGCAAGCGCATCACGGGGTTGGAGCCGGTGCAAGGCCTGTGCCGCACCTTTGGCCTGCAGTTCGAAAGCCAGGCCGGCGAGCCACTGTGGCAGCGGGTCGAGGCCTGGCTCGCCCGCCAGCCTGAGGATTGGCAACTGGCGCCGCTGCAACTGCCCGAAGTGCGTTACGTGCAGGGGCACCCAGGCTGGCACCCACGGCAATTGGCCTCGTGATGCTTACCTCGCGTCTGCTCACCGGCGCTGGCCTGACCCTGGCCGGCTGGCTGTCTGCGCAGTGTGTGCTGCAGTTGAGCCGGCAGCCACACCCGGCCACGGCGCCTGCGGTGGCCGACAGCCCGCTGCCCGGGCTGATGGTTGGTCACTGGCAGGCGCCGCCCGACGACGGCGCCATCACCATCACTCGTCTGCCGCTGCAATACCTCGGCGGCCTCAAGGCCCAGCCATTGGCCGCCAGTGTGGTGGTGCTGCGCTACGGCGAGCAAGTGCGCACCCTGGCCCGCGGTCAGCGCCTGGCGCCAGGGATCGTGCTGCAGGACATCGACAGCGATGGCCTGATTTTCAACAACCAGGGGCGGCGTGAGCGCCTGCCCTGGCCGCCACGCCCCGCCGTGACCGGCTTCAAGCGGCAAGGATGAACGATGCCTGTTAGATACTGCATGGCAGCTGCGCTGAGCCTGGCCTTGTCCATGGCCTATGCCCAAGAGCCGGTGTTCGATGACAACGGTACGCCGATGTACGAAGTGAATTTCGTCGATACCGAACTCGGCGAGTTCATCGACAGCGTGTCGCGCATCACCGGCACCACCTTCATCGTCGACCCCCGGGTCAAGGGCAAGGTCACCGTGCGCACCGTCGACCTGCACGACGCCGACGCCATCTACGACATCTTCCTGGCCCAACTGCGCGCCCAGGGCTATGCCACCGTCGACCTGCCCAACGGCAGCGTGAAAATCGTGCCCGACCAGGCCGCGCGCCTGGAGCCGGTGCCAGTGGAGGCGGGCGGGCAGCAAGGCGAGGGCAGCGACAGCGTGGCCACCCGCGTATTCAGCGTGCGCAACGCCGCCAGCGAACAGGTACTGGGCATCCTCAAACCGCTGATCGACCCACGGGTTGGGGTTATTACACCGTACCCGGCGGCGCACCAGTTGGTGGTGACTGACTGGCGCAGCAACCTCGAACGCATCGCCAGCCTGCTGCGCCAGCTCGACCGCCCTCAAGAGGCACCGGGCAGCGGCAGCACCCAGGTGATCTACTTGCGCCATGCCAATGCCGGTGAAGTGGTCAAGGTGCTGCGAGGGCTCAGCCAGGAAGGGGCGGTGCCGGCTGAAGGCGCGGGTGAGGCAGAGGGCAAGGACCGGCCGGTGATGCCAGCCTCCGGTGGCCCGGGCATCCGCCTGGAATACGAAGAAGGTACCAATGCCGTGGTCATGGTCGGCCCCGACAGCGAGCTGGCAGCGTACCGGGCCATTGTCGAGCAACTGGACATTCGCCGTGCCCAGGTGGTGGTCGAAGCGATCATCGCCGAGGTGTCCGACAGCAGCGCCCAGGAGCTGGGCGTGCAGTGGCTGTTCGCCGACGAGAAGTTCGGCGCCGGTATCGTCAACTTCGGCAGTAACGGGGTGAATATCGCCAGCATCGCCGGCGCCGCCGCCAGTGGCGACAACGAGGCCCTGGGCGATCTGTTGTCCACCACCACCGGTGCCACGGCGGGCATCGGCCATTTCGGCGGTGGCTTCAACTTTGCCATGCTGGTCAACGCGCTGAAGGGCAAGAGCGGCTTCAACCTGCTGTCCACGCCCACCTTGCTGACCCTGGACAATGCCGAGGCATCGATCCTGGTCGGCCAGGAAGTGCCCTTCGTCACCGGCTCCGTGACGCAGAACAACGCCAACCCGTACCAGACCATCGAGCGCAAGGAAGTCGGGGTGAAGCTGCGCATCAAGCCGCAGATCAATATCGACAACAGCGTGCGCCTGGACATCGTCCAGGAGGTGTCGTCGATTGCCGACACCAGCTCGGCCAGCGACGTGATCACCAACAAGCGCGAGATCAAGACCAAGGTCATGGTCGAGGACAACGGCCTGGTGATACTTGGCGGCCTGATCAGCGACGAGTTGAGTACCAGCGACCAGCGTGTGCCACTGCTCGGCGACATTCCTTATCTTGGCCGGTTGTTCCGCTCCGATGCCACCCGCAATACCAAGCAGAACCTGATGGTGTTCATCCGCCCGCGTATCCTGCGCGACGGGCCGAGCCTGGCGGGCCTCAGTGAAGACAAGTACCGCACCCTGCAGCAGACCACACCGCTGCAGTTGCCGGACCTTGCAGAGGGCACGCGGCTGTTGCAGGTATTCCCCGCCAGCCGCGCACGCCTGGAAGGCGGTGACTGGTGATGCTGCCCTATCGCCAGGCACGGCAGAGCGGAGTGGCCATGGCCCCGGCAGAGCAGGGCTGGCAGCTATGGCTGCGGCCCGACGCCGACAATGCCCAGTTGCAGGAGTTGCTGCGTGTGCATGGCCAGCCAAGCCTGTTCGAATACCTGGAACCTGCGCTGTTCGACGAGCGCCTTGGCCAGCTGTACCAGGCCGGCGATGCCGCCACCGAAGCGCTGATCGAAGGCATTGGCGACCAGGTCGACCTGGATAGCCTGATGAGCGAGATGCCGCGCATCGAAGACCTGCTTGAAAGCGACGACGAAGCCCCGGTGATCCGCCTGATCAACGGCCTGTTCGGCCAGGCGCTACGGCTGCGCGCCTCGGACATCCATATCGAGACCTTCGAGCAGAGCCTGGTGGTGCGTCTGCGGGTCGATGGCCACCTGCGTGAGGTGCTGCGCCCTCCACGTGCGTTGTCGGCCATGCTGGTATCACGGATCAAGGTCATGGCCCGCCTGGACATTGCTGAAAAGCGTCAGCCCCAGGACGGCCGCATCACCTTGCGCGCGGCGGGGCGCGAAGTGGACGTACGGGTCTCGACCTTGCCCGGCATCCACGGCGAGCGGGTGGTGATGCGCGTCCTCGACAAGCAGGCCAGCCTGCTGGCGCTGGATAACCTGGGCATGCCGGCAGCGGTATTGCAGGGCCTGCGCAGTTGCCTGGCGCGGCCCAACGGCATCGTGTTGTCCACCGGGCCGACCGGTTCGGGCAAGACCACGACCCTGTACGCCAGCCTGAACAGCCTCAACGATGGCAGCCGCAACATCCTCACCGTCGAGGACCCGGTGGAGTACGCCATCGCCGGCATTGGCCAGACCGCCATCAACCCGCGTGCCGGGCTGACGTTTGCCAGTGGCCTGCGCGCCATCCTGCGTCAGGACCCTGACGTGATCATGCTCGGCGAAATCCGCGATCAGGAGACTGCGCAGATCGCCGTGCAGGCCAGCCTCACCGGCCACCTGGTGCTGTCGACCTTGCACACCAACAGTGCGGTAGGCGCAGTGACCCGCCTGCGCGACATGGGCATCGAGCCCTTCCTGATCGCCTCGTGCCTTCGCGGCGTCCTGGCCCAGCGCCTGGTGCGGCGTTTGTGCAGCTGTGCCATGGCGCACCCGCTACAGGCTGCCGAGCGCGAGCTGTGGCCCGAGCTGGCGGCGCTGGACAGCACTTATCACGCCGTGGGTTGCGAGCAGTGCCAGGGCAGCGGTTATATCGGGCGACTGGGGCTGTACGAATTCATCGAGCTGGACGCTGGGCTCATCGGCCTGTTGTACGACGGCGCCAGTGAGCTGGCCATGCAGGACTATCTGGCTGACCGGCGCCAAAGCCTGGTGGCGATGGCCAGCGATTGCCTGGCCCGCGGTGAGACCAGCCTGGCCGAAGTGCTGCGCGTGGTGCAGGGCTAAGGCATGCCGACCTATCGCTACCAGGCCGTTGACCTCGCCGGCAAATCGCACAAGGCCAGCCTGCAGGCTGACAGTGAACGCCACGCCCGCCAGCTGTTGCGCGAGCAGGGCCTGTTCGCCCGACAGTTGCAACGTCATGACGCCGGCAGCCGACAACCCCGACGCCAGCGCCTGAGCCGCGCCCAGCTGTGTGAGCTGACCCGTCAGTTGGCCACCTTGACCGGGGCCGGCATTCCCTTGGTCGATGCCCTTGCCACCCTTGAACGGCAACTGCGTCAGCCTGCCCTGCACAGTGTGCTGGTGGCCTTGCGCGGCTCACTCGCCGAAGGCCTGGGCCTGGCCCGCAGCCTGGCCCGGCAGGGGGCACCGTTCACTGGCTTGTACTGCGCGCTGGTCGAGGCCGGCGAACGTTCCGGGCACCTGGCCCAGGTGCTGACCCGCTTGGCCGACCACCTGGAGCAGGTGCAACGCCAGCAACACAAGGCCCGCACAGCGCTGATCTACCCCGCTGTGCTGATGGGTGTATCGCTGGCCGTGGTGATTGGCCTGATGACGTTCGTCGTGCCCAAACTCACCGAGCAATTCGCCCATGCCGGGCAAAGCCTGCCGCTGATCACCTCGTTGCTGATCGGCCTGAGCCAGGGGCTGGTGCACGCCGGGCCGTGGTTGTTAGGGGTGGCGCTGTTGCTCGGGGGGCTGGCTGGCTGGTTGTTGCGCAAACCGCACTGGTGCCTGCGTCGCGACCAGCTGCTGCTGCGCCTGCCGCGTATTGGCAACCTGCTGCAGGTGCTGGAAAGCGCGCGCCTGGCGCGCAGCCTGGCGATTCTCTGTGGCAGTGGCGTGGCCCTGCTCGAAGCCTTGCAAGTGGCCACCGAAACCATCGGCAACCGGCGTATCCGCCTGGCCATGGAGCAGGTGCGCCAACACGTGCAGGGCGGCACCAGCCTGCACCGTGCGCTGGATGCCAGCCAGCAATTCCCGCCGCTGCTGGTGAACATGGTCGGCAGCGGCGAGGCCAGCGGCACCCTGGCGGACATGCTCGAGCGCGTGGCCGACGACCAGGAGCGCGGCTTTGCCCGCCAGGTCGATACCGCCATGGCGCTGTTCGAACCCCTGATGATCCTGGTGATGGGCGCCGTGGTGCTGTTCATCGTGCTGGCGGTGCTGCTGCCGATCATGCAACTCAACCAGGGCCTGCAATTGTGACGACAAGGAGTATTGCCATGCAGCATCGACGTAACCGCCAACGCGGCTTCACCCTCATGGAGATCATGGTGGTGATCTTCATCATCGGCCTGCTGATCGCCGTGGTGGCGCCCAGCGTGCTGGGCAACCAGGACAAGGCCATGAAGCAGAAGGTGATGGCCGACCTGGCCACTCTGGAGCAGGCGCTGGACATGTACCGGCTGGACAACCTGCGCTTCCCCAGCAGCGAACAGGGCCTGGCCGCGCTGGTGAAAAAGCCGGCTCAGGAGCCAGTGCCTCGGGCCTGGCGCAGTGATGGCTACGTGCGTCGCCTGCCGGAGGACCCGTGGGGCACCCCGTACCAGTACCGCATGCCCGGCGAACATGGCCGGGTCGATGTGTACTCGTTGGGCGCCGATGGCCTGCCGGGCGGCGAAGGCCAGGATGCCGACCTGGGTAACTGGGCGCTGTAACGGTGCGTCATCAGCGCGGCTTCAGCCTGATCGAACTGTTGGTGGTACTGGCCATTGCCGGGCTGATGACCGGGCTGGCGGTGGCCGGCCTTGGCAACGGCCAGGCCAGTGTCGAGCAGGCCTTGCAACGGCTGGCGGTCGAGGTCCGCAGCCAGGCCGCGCTGGCCCGGCATGCTGGGCAACTGCGCGGGCTGCGCTGGAATGGCCAGCGACCGGAGTTCGTCCGCCGCGAGGGCAATGCCTGGGTGGTCGAAGCGGTCCCGCTCGGCGACTGGCCCATGGGCCTGCACCCGGACTGGCCGGCCAGCCCGCAACCGCGCGTACTGTTCACGCCGCATGGCTGGGCGCAGGCGGGTAGCGTGCGCTGGCGCTGGGCCGATGGCAGTCAGCAATGGGCCTGGAGCCGCACCGATGGCATGTGGGTCGTGCCATGAATCAAGCACAGCGTGGTTTCACTCTGCTGGAGGTGACCGTAGCCCTGGCAATCGCTGCTGTGCTGGCGGTGATCACCAGCCAGGTACTGCGCCAGCGGCTGGCAGTGCAGGACAACCTGCAACAGCACCGCCTTGGCCTGTTGTGCGCGCGTGAGCTGCAAGCCCGCTTTGCCGTCGAGCAGTACTGGCCCGCCGAAAACCAGGTAGCCGGCAAGCTCGGCCAAGGTGGCCAACTGTGTCACTGGCAATTGCAACTGCGCCGCACCGGCGTGCGAGACCTGCTCCGTGGCGAACTGCAATTGTTCGCCGACCGCGATCAGCGCCTGCCACTGGGCCAGTACACCGTGTTTCTGGAGCGCCCATGAAACACCGCCAAACCGGCCTGACCCTGATCGAACTGATGGTCGCTCTGGCCCTGACAGCCGTGCTTGGCATCATGCTGGCCGCCCTGGTCAACGGCTGGCTGAAGGTGCGCGAACGCCTGCAGGACACCACTCGGCAAACCTCGGTGCTGGACTTTTGCCTGGCCCTGGAGCGGCGCTTCGACAGCCCGGTGCTGCGCCGTGTCTACGACCAGCGTCTGCCGCTGGCCAGCCGTTGGCTGGACTGGCAGCCCGCCAGCAACCAGTTGCTGTGGGTCGCCAGCACCGGCCTGCCGGCAGCCGAAGGTGGCTCGCGCCTGCAACGCCAGCGTCTGCGGTTCGAGGCCCGCGAGCAACGTCTGTTGCTGGAAAGCTCGGCGGACTTGTACGCCGCCGCCGCCCCGCGCTGGGTACAGCGCGAACGACTCGACCAGGTCAGTGCCATGAACGTTCTGTACTACCAGGGCGGCCGCTGGCTGGCCTGGCCTTCTGACCAACCGGTGCACCCAGGCCGTGGTGTGCGTCTGGAACTGCTGCGTGATGGAGCCCCTTATGTCTGCACCTTCGCCCTCCCATGGGGGCGCTCATGAAACTTGAATGGCGGCGGCGTACGCCGGCCCAGGCGTGGCTGCTGCTGCGCCCGGGTGCTGTCTGGCATTGGGCGCTGGTTCAGGACGGTATTTTGCAAAGCCAGGGGCAGGGCGAGCCACCGGCCAACCCGCAGGCCCATGTTGCGCTGGTCCTGCCTGCCGAGGCGTGCAGCCATTTTCGCGTGCCGGCCCCGCCCGGGCTCAAGCGCGAAGAGTGGCCTTTGCTGCTTGAGGATCGCTTGCTGCAGGCCCCGCATGAGGTGGCCTGTGCTTGCCTGGCCCGTGAACCCGGGTACCTTCGTCTGCTGGTAGTGGCGCGTCAGCAGCTGGATGACTGGCGTGGCCAATGCGCCGAATGGGGCTTGCAGACGGTACGTTGCTGGGCGGAGCTGCAGCTGCTGCCATCACCCGAGCCAGGATGCGCCTGGCAATGGCAACGCACCCCCGGCATGTCGCTCTACAAAGGCTTGGCCGAAGACGGACAGGAGCACTGGCTGGCGTGGCCTGATGCCTTGGGTGGCGTGCCGCAGCCACCGTGGGCAGGGCTGCACAAGACGTCGCTGAGCGGCAATTGGCCAACCGTATTTGCGCCGCTCGACACAATGCCCGGCCTGTTCGACCGCGCCCGCAAGGTGCGCTCGTTGCCGGCGGCGTCCCGCCAGCAGCAGCGGCTGCTGGCAGCTTGCCTGGTGTTGGCCATCGTTTGGGGTGGCCTGTGGTTGAGTCAGCAATGGCGTCAGGCGCAACTCTGGCGTAGCCAGGTCGTTGCCGTGACCGGCGAGCAGGCCAGCCCTCGGCACGCGGCACAGGCCCTCAAGCGCCTGCGCGAGAGCGTACTGCAGCAGCAACTGCGTACACGTCAGCTCGACGACCTGCAGGCTCGCTTGCAGACCTGGCTGCGTGACAACCCCGGCTTGCGCCTGCAAGCGGTGCGCTTCGATGGTCAGCGTTGGCACCTGCGCCTGGAGGGCGAGGGCAGTGCGCCGCCATGGCCTGATATGGCGGCTGCCGCTGGCGCCACAGTGCAGGTTCAAGATGGCCAAGTGATCTTCGACCTGGGAGCAGCCTCATGAACCGGGACTGGCTACAGCGTCATCGCTTCACGTTCGCCTGGGGACTGATCGCCCTGCTGCTGGCCTTCCTGGCCCTGCGCGAAGTCGTTGCGCAATGGCGCGTGCTTGGCCAGTGGCGTGTGCTGGCCGAACAGGCGGCCAGCCTGCAAGCCGGGCCCGGTTTGAACCTGGAGCGGCTACGTCAGTCGGCCCAGGCCCGTGGGGTCGAACTGATCGAAGTCGATACGCAAGGCAAGGCCTGGCAACTGCGTGGGCAGGTGGCCGATGAGCGCATGCTGCAAGGCTGGGTGCAGAGCCTGCGTGCAGAAGGCGCATTGCCGTTGCAATGGGGGCTGGAGCAGCAGGGCAAGGCTTTGCGATTCGACCTGGTGGTGCAGCCATGAGCCGCAGTGCAGCAATGGCCTGGGTGCTACTGGTATTCGTGCTCACGCTGTTTATCGAGCTTCCGGCCAATTGGGTGGTGCGTGCGTTCGGCCTGCCGGTACGCGATGTCGGTGGAAGCCTCTGGCAAGGGCAGGCACAACAATGGGGGCCGGTCGGGCCTTTGCGCTGGACGCTGCAGCCCTGGCGCTTGCAGGCGAATGCGCAAGTGGGGTTCCAGGGCCAGGCCTGGCAGTTGCGCGCAGAAGGCTGGCCTTGGCAGTGGCGGCTGGAGGCATCAGCCAAGGGGGCTTTGGCGACGGTCTCGACGGATTATCGCCTGGCCGGCCAGTGGCAGGGGGGGGTGAGGATGCAGGGGGCAGGGCGCCAATGCCAGGCCAGTGAAGGCCGCGTGATCGTAACCGACCTAGCCCTCAGCGACCCTTGGTCCCTGGGCCTTGGGCACGGCTGGCTGGAAATGGATTGCCGCAGTGGCTGGCACCTGCGCGGGCAGTTGGCGCAGCAAGGGCAACATCAACTGACCGTGGATGCCGACCTGCCAGGACGCCGGGCGCAGGTGGTGTTCCAGCTGCAGCCTGAAGCGCAGTTGACGCCATTGTTGCGTGGGGCTCAATGGCTCGGGCCGCAGGCCCTGGCGGGGCAGCGAGACCTTCGTTGGTAAGTAACAACGTGGCGTGGCGTCCTGTAGATAGGCTGTTGGCGGTCGAGCTTTTCTGAGGTGCTTGGGGCTGAACCGCTTGGTCGTATCAAAAGGGGGCATACCCGCGAAGCAGGCGGCGCGTTGCGTTTCACCGGCTGCGCCGGTGTTCGCGGGTGAACCCGCTCCTACAACGGCCTGTGCCCAACCACCGATTTGTGTCCAACCGCCGATTTGTGCCCAACCACCGATTTGTGTCCGTCCCCGATCAGTGTAGGAGCGGGCTTGCCCGCGAAGACGGCAGATCAGGCAATCACGATCACTCGTCGTCCGCAGTCCCGTTGGCCCGCCAGTAGGCTGCAGCCTTTAGCGCATCTTCCGGCACCCCTTTCTCCAGCAACAACGCCTTGGCCTGGCGAGTCAGGGCTTTTTCCAGCGCCACCCAGGCATACAGCCGGCCTTGCGGCAAGCTCAGGTTACGCACCAGTTCCAACAAGTCTTCCTCTTGGCGACGTACCCAGATCACTTCCACCTGCGCCTTGCTTGGCAGCGGCTGGCGCTCGTGCTCGTCTTCGATCTGGATCACTGCCAGCACCTGGCGGCCCGCCGGCAACTCCTCCAGCCGACGGCCTATGGCCGGGATGGCAGTTTCATCACCGATCAGCAGGTAGCTGTCGAAAATATCCGGCACCACCAGCGAGGCCCGTGGCCCTGCGATGTCCAGGGTTTGCCCAGGCGCGGCTTGCGCGGCCCAGGTAGAGGCAGGGCCGTCGCCGTGCAGCACGAAGTCGATGTCCAGCTCATGTGCCACCAGGTCGATGCGCCGTGGTGTGTACTCGCGCATGGTGGGCCGCGCGCCACCGTCCTTGCCCAGGTTACGGGCCTCGATGGCCTGTCGTTGCTCCGGCGTTTCGGCGAACAGCAGCTTGATATGGTCGTCGCTGCCCATGCTGGTAAAGCCTTGCAGCTCGGCACCCCCCAGGGTGATGCGGCGCATGCGCGGGGTCAGCTCGGTGACCCGCAGCACCTGCAGACGGCGCTGGCGGATCTCGTGGTTTACGCGGTGAATGGTGTCACTCATGGGGCGTCTCCCTGAAAGGTTCGGTGGGCCCGGAGGCGATGGCCTTGGCGGTATGGTTGAGCAGGTCACGGACCCGTTCGATTTCTTCCACTGTCCAGCGGCCGCTGTGCATGTGCAGTGCATGGCGCAGGTTGCCGACTGCTTCATGTATCTCTGGCGGGCGGTCGTGGCCGCGCAGGGCGCGTTTGCTGACTTCGATGCGCATGCGCACGCCATCCAGGGCCACTGCCTGATCCGCCAAGGCGCTGCGGCCGGCATCGGTGATGGCGTAGAGGCGTTTGCTGCCTTGTACCTGGCCGCTGATCAGTTCGGCCTCTTCAAGGAAGTTCAGCGTCGGGTAGATCACCCCTGGGCTTGGGCTGTAGCTGCCGTCGAACAGATTTTCGATCTGGCGGATCAGGTCGTAACCGTGGCCGGGTTGCTCGGCCAGCAAGTCCAGCATCAGCAGCTTGAGGTCACCCGGGGCGAAGACACGCGGGCCGCGCTCGCCACGGGCGGGGCGCCGCTCGAAGGGATCATGAGGGGGATGTTCGCGCATAGGAATAGGGCTCCGTCGTTTGCGATATATCGTAAGATATTACTCAAGATATATCTAAAGACAAGCCCTTCAATGCTGATGATTATCATCTACTGCGCCGATGTGTTCCCGCCCGGTTGCGGTGTGTGCAGGGCAACCTGTGGCGGCTTGCACTCATTCGGGTTGCCCGGCTGCAGGTAAGGCATGAGGATCGGTGCCATGCCCTTGAGCACCTGCACCGGCAGCGCCGAGGTAAATTTGAACGCTTCTGCCGTGCGACCCGGCACGAAGGCGGTCAGCGTGCCGAAATGGTTATCGCCGAGGAAGAACACGAAGGTGGCGGTGCGGTTCAGCGAGCGCGAGCCGATCAGCCGGCCGCCGGCGCCGAAACTCTCGATTCGGTTGTCGCCGGTACCGGTCTTGCCGCCCATCACCAGTGGCGTGCCGTCCTGCAGCTTGAAGCTGCCGGAAATACGCCGCGCGGTACCTGCATCGACCACTTGCGACATGGCGCCTTTGAGTGCACGCGCCACTTCGACTGGCAGAATTCGCACGCCCCGGTCCGGGTCTGTGATCAACTTGGTCTCGTAGGGTGTGTTGGCTGCAAAGTGCAGGGTGTCGATGCGCAGGGTAGGCAGGCGAACACCGTCGTTCTGGATGATCCCGACCAGTTCGGAGAGGGCAGCGGGGCGGTCGCCGGAGCTGCCGATGGCGGTGGCCAATGAGGGCACCAGGTGGTCGAATGGATAGCCCACGCGTTTCCAGCGTTGGTGGATATCAAGGAAGGCTTCGATTTCGACCATGGTGCGGATGCGGCTGTCACGTGCGCCCTGGTGGCGGCTCTTGAACAGCCAGCCGTATACCTCCTGGCGTTCGAAACGACTGGCGTTGATCATCTCGGTCAGTGTCGAGCTTGGGTTCTTCAGCAGGTAGCCAAGCAGCCACAGGTCCAGCGGGTGGACCTTGGCGATGTAACCCTGGTCGGGCAGGTCGTACTTGCCGGGGCCGTAAGCTGCGTACATCTCTGACAGACGGCCATCGGTCAGTTTGCCCAACACGGCCTTGTCGCCCTTGAGGTGGGCACGCACGAACGCGTTGAAGGTTTCCTGGCTTGCCTCGGGGAACAGGTAGCGGTGTACCGCCGCCAACCGCTGTGGGGTCACGCGCATGCTGTCGAGGAAGGTGTCCAGGCGTTGTTGCGAGGTTTTACGCTGGTACTTCTTCCAGAAGCGCATCAGGTAGTTGGTGCCTTCCTTGTCGGCAAAGCGCGCAAGGTACTCCTGGCGGCGCGGGTCGGCATCGTCCTTGAGCAGCGGCACGCGGTTGTACGGCTGCTGGTAAGTCACGTAGCGCACCAGGTCGCGCATCAGGCGGATGAACGGCAGGTTGATCGACTCGCGCAGTGCATCCTTGAGTGTCGGGTTGCGGTTGTTGTCTTCCTTGCGGAAGTTGTTGAACACATGCATCCCGCCACCGGTGAAAAACGCTTCACCGGTGTTGGCCGAGTACTTGCGCTCGAGCGCGGCGTCGAGCATGGCGTCAAGGCTCTGGTTCTTGCTGTTCTGCGCCAGCCATTCCAGCGACCATTGCGTGATGCGGTCGAGTTCGGCCACTTCGACCTTCTTCAGCTCGGCGGCAGGTTTGCCAGCGTACTTGTCGTGCAGCTCGGCGATAATTTCAAGGTAGGTGGTCAGTACCCGCAGCTTGGCGGTTGAGCCCAGCTCCAGCTTGCTGCCTTCGTTGATGTCGAAGGGCTGGTTGGTGCTGTCGGTCTGCACCCGTACCCGCGAGCCATCGGCGGTGCGTTCGAACAAGGTGAAGCTGTAGCTCACCTGGTCGGTGGTCTTGGCAGTGAGCAGCCGCTCGCCGATCAGGCCTATCTGTGCGGCAAACTCCGGGTCGGCAAGGTTTTTCAGGTACTGGCTGACCTGCAGCTGCAGGTCGGCCTGCAAGGTACTGGTGGCTGACAGGTCGAGGCGGTCGAGGTCGTACAGCGGGCGATTGAGCATGGCCGACAGGCGGTTGCGCGCCAGGCTGATGCCCTTGTTGGTGATGATCGGCACGATGGTCGGCTGCGCGACCCAGTCGCGGTACACCGCCTTGCTGGCCAGCGCGGCATCGGCCAGCGGCTGATCGATGACCTTGTTGGCGGCAAGCAGCCGAATGTGCGAATCGGTGAGCTCGGCCAGCTCGACCCGGCCCTTGGACAAGTAATGCGAGGGGCGGCGCTGGGCAATCATCAGCGACAGCACCTGGCGCAGGGCCAGGCCACGTGCGGCCATGCTCTGGGGGTCGGTGGCGGTGGCGTTCAGGGCCTGGTTGACCTGGTCGAAGTCGGCGCCGTACCACACCCGCAGGCCCTCGGCCATGCCATGTACCTCACCATGCCCAGGCACGGCCGACAGCGGTACGCTGTTGAGGTAGTCGCGCACGATGCGCTGGCGTGCCTCGGTGGTGTCGGGGCCGCCCTGGTAGGCACGCACGCTGGCAGAAATCATCTGCCGGATTTTCTCCGCGCCCGACACCGTCAGGCCGTCGGGTGAGTGGCGATATTTCTCCAGCTGTGTGGCCAGGGTGCTGCCGCCGGCAGACTGGCCGGGCAGGACCAGGTACTTGGCGACCTGGCTGTAGGCGGCCTTGGCAAAGCGTGGCCAGTCCACTGCCGGGTTGTTACGTGGGTCCTGGGTATCCAGCAGGTCGCGGTTTTCGATGAACAGCAAGCTGTTGACCATCACGGGAGGGATCGCTGCAAAGTCCGGGTACAGGTGCTGGGGGTAGTTGTACTGGTACAGCGTGTCGCCACGGCAGTCGGTGATCGACAGGCCGGCCTGGATTTTCTCGATATAGGGCGCGAACAGCCCATGATCGACGTAATTCATCAATGCGGGTGAGAACTTCACCTGTTCGCTGATGAGGTAGTCGCGCTTGAGCAGGCGTGGCAGGAATTCACCCAGGGCGCTATAGCCCAGGCGTTTGTCGAACGGCCCGTCACCGGGGTAGATGATGGCATCGCTGGGACCGGGTTGCAGCGAATAGGTCAGTGTACTGGCCAGTTTGCTGAACTCGCGCGATTGCAGTTCAGAGGTACGGAATTCGTCATACGCGGCAACACCGATGGCTACCAGCGCCACCAGCAGGATGAGGATGATCAGCCGCCACCATAGCCGACGCTGACGGGGGGACTTGGGTTGTGGCGTCTCGGCCGGAGGTATCTCGGGTGCTTCCGTTCTGCTTGGTTCCGATTGCCACAGTGCGCCCATAATCTTCTATCCGGCCAAGTATTTTCGTCTTGCTTGTCTGAAGCTTAGACGTTGAGTGGATAGGGTGAAAAATTTGTAAGAAGTAGGAAAAAGTCATGTGGGGCTATGCGGCTTTGGTGTGGGTTCCTTCAACGGACGATGTTGTTATGGTGCCCTGGCGATTTTTGGGGCGTGTAGCGGCCCCAGAGTTCTAGCCAAATTTCTGCATATATACAGTGAAAACACCTACAACGGTCTTCCTATACTGCTCGCCCCCTTCGCCCTGCCGGGCGCTCTAGTCCGGCACATGGGCCGGCCCACAAGGCCAGCCTGGCAAGCCAACGCCACGCCTATCGGCATGGTCGCGGCTGCACGAAGGTCAAATCCAATAACAAAATGAGGTTGTATTGCTATGCCAGTCGGCAACCACTCTGCCCACGGCCAGGCCACTGAAGGCGGCCCGCTCAAGCGTGAACTGGGCGAACGGCACATCCGCCTGATGGCGCTGGGCGCCTGTATCGGTGTCGGTCTTTTCCTCGGTTCGGCCAAGGCGATCGAAATGGCCGGCCCGGCCATCATGTTGTCCTACATCATCGGCGGCCTGGCCATCCTGGTGATCATGCGCGCCCTTGGTGAAATGGCCGTGCACAACCCTGTCGCCGGCTCGTTCAGCCGTTATGCCCAGGATTACCTCGGCCCATTGGCGGGCTTCCTGACCGGCTGGAACTACTGGTTCCTGTGGCTGGTGACCTGTGTTGCCGAAATCACGGCAGTGGCCATCTACATGGGCATCTGGTTCCCCGACGTTCCGCGCTGGATCTGGGCCCTGGCGGCGCTGGGCAGCATGGGCGCGGTCAACCTGGTGGCGGTGAAGGCTTTCGGTGAGTTCGAGTTCTGGTTCGCGCTGATCAAGATCGTCACCATCATCGCCATGGTTCTTGGCGGCATCGGCATCATTGCCTTCGGCTTTGGCAATGACGGTGTGGCAGTGGGGATCTCCAACCTGTGGAGCAACGGCGGTTTCATGCCCAATGGTGTGACCGGCGTGCTGATGTCGCTGCAGATGGTGATGTTCGCCTATCTGGGTGTGGAAATGATCGGCCTCACCGCCGGTGAAGCACGCAACCCGCAAAAGACCATTCCGCAGGCCATCGGCTCGGTGTTCTGGCGCATCCTGCTGTTCTACGTCGGTGCGTTGTTCGTGATCCTGTCGATTTACCCGTGGAACGAAATCGGTAGCCAGGGCAGCCCGTTCGTCATGACCTTCGAGCGCCTCGGCATCAAGACCGCTGCCGGCATCATCAACTTCGTGGTCATCACGGCGGCGCTTTCGTCGTGCAACGGCGGCATCTTCAGCACCGGGCGCATGCTCTATAGCCTGGCACAGAACGGCCAGGCCCCGGCGGCCTTCGCCCGCACCTCGAAGAACGGCGTGCCACGCAATGCGCTGCTGCTGTCGATCGGCGCGTTGCTGCTGGGCGTGCTGGCCAACTACCTGGTGCCAGAAAAAGTCTTCGTCTGGGTGACCTCGATCGCCACCTTCGGTGCGATCTGGACCTGGGTGATGATCTTGCTGGCGCAGTTGAAGTTCCGTGCCGGCCTTACCACTGCCGAGCGCAAGGCACTGAAGTACCGCATGTGGCTGTGGCCGCTGAGCTCGTATCTGGCACTGGCCTTCCTGGTGCTGGTGGTGGGGCTGATGGCGTACTTCGAGGATACGCGTGTGGCCCTGTACATCGGCCCGGCGTTCCTGGTGTTGCTGACAGTGCTGTATTACACGTTCCGCCTGGCGCCGAAAGACGCGCAAGGTGTGACGAGTACAGCCTCCTGACCTGACGTGGGGCCGCTTCGCGGCCCCAGCGTTCTCTCAGGCCGCCACGTCGCTGTGCGGCTCGAAACTGTCCGCCCGGGCCAGTTGCCACATCCGCGAATAGAACTGCCCGTTCACCTCGCCGGTCAGCAGCTCACCTGGCTTCAAGAACACATGCATCTGCGAGAACAGCTTGATTTCGGTGGCCGAAATGCGCCGCACCAGGTGCTTGGCCTCCAGTTGTGCCGGATGCTCCAGGCCTGCCGCCGCCAGCATTTCTGCCAAGGCACGCAACGTGTTGTGATGGAAGTTCAGCACCCGCTGGGCTTTGTCGGGCACCACCAGCGCGCGCTGGCGCAGCGGATCTTGCGTGGCCACGCCGGTCGGGCATTTGTTGGTGTGGCAGCTTTGCGACTGGATGCAGCCGATGGCGAACATGAAGCCGCGTGCCGAGTTGGCCCAGTCGGCGCCAATGGCCAGCACGCTGGCGATGTCGAAGGCGCTGACAATCTTGCCGCTGGCGCCCAGCTTGATCTTGTCGCGCAGGTTCAGGCCGACCAGGGTGTTGTGCACGAACAGCAGGCCTTCACGCAGTGGCACGCCGATATGGTCGGTGAACTCCACGGGCGCTGCGCCGGTGCCCCCTTCCTTGCCATCGACGACGATGAAGTCGGGCAGGATGCCGGTTTCCAGCATGGCCTTGGCGATGCCCATGAATTCCCACGGGTGGCCCAGGCAGAACTTGAACCCCACTGGCTTGCCGCCGGACAGCTCACGCAACTGGGCGATGAACTGCATCATTTCGATCGGTGTCGAGAAGGCGCTGTGGCGCGACGGTGAGATGCAATCCTCGCCCATCAGCACGCCACGGGTTTCGGCAATTTCCTGGGTGACCTTGTGTTTGGGCAATATGCCGCCATGGCCGGGTTTGGCGCCCTGGCTCATCTTGATCTCGATCATGCGCACCTGAGGGCTGCGCGCCTGGGCGGCGAAGCGTTCGGGATCGAAGCGCCCATCTGGCGTGCGGCACCCGAAGTAGCCGCTGCCCAGTTCCCACACCAGGTCACCACCGTGCTCGCGATGGTAGGGGCTGATGCTGCCCTCGCCGGTGTCATGGTGGAAATTGCCCAGCTTGGCGCCCTGGTTGAGCGCACGGATGGCATTGGCGCTGAGCGAGCCGAAACTCATGGCCGAAATGTTGAAGATCGACGCGGAATACGGCTGGCTGCACTGCGGCCCACCGACGATGACACGGAAGCTGGTCGGGTCAGCCAGCGGTGCCGGGCGCATGGAGTGGCCGATGAACTCGAAACCGGATTCATATACGTCGATCAGGGTGCCGAAAGGTTTGTCCGAGGCTTCGTTCTTCGCCCGGGCATACACCAGCGAGCGCTGGGCGCGGGAGAAGGGCAGGGCATCGCTGTCGGACTCCAGCAGGTACTGGCGGATTTCCGGGCGAATGGCCTCGACCAGATAGCGGATGTTGCCGAGAATCGGGTAGTTGCGGCGTACGGCGTGGCGGTGCTGCAGCAGGTCGAACAGGCCGATCAGGCTGAGAATGCCTGTGGTCAGGGTGAACGGCCACAGCCATTCGTGGTGGCTGAAGGGGAGGCTCGCCAGGGTGAACAGCACACAGGCGGCGAAGAAGGCATAGCGACTGAGAAGTGACAGGCTCATACAGGGTCCTTGCGATGGCGCGGTCAGGCTCAGGGCCTGGGGGCAAACCCCGACCATAGCCAAGTTGCCGGGCGCTGCAAAATAAAATCGGGGTAGCGAAAATCATTCTCGAGCGTAGGAGCGGGTTCACCCGCGAAAGGGCCGGTCCTGCTGGCCAATTTCACCCGCCGTTCACCGTTGCCGCCGCTACCGTATTCGCGGGTAAACCCGCTCCTACAGGGGGGCGCGCAGCAGTTTCTGCCGCCAGCTTTCCTGCTCATGTGCGGACGCCTCGACCAGATACGCGTAACGCCCGGCCATCCGCACCGCCACCGGTATCCCGTCGCGATACAGAAGCCGGTTGCCAATCACTGCCGGCACTTTCGCCCCAGGCAGCAACGAGCCGATCAGGTTCAGCGGGTCACCGGCGCTCACCACCTGCAGCGTTCCGTCCGGTTCACGTCGTCTCACTTGCCGCAGCAATACTACCGCCTCAGGCAAGGCGAACTGTTCACCGGCCAGCCCGGCAATGAAGCGCCCGCCCCGGACCTCGCCACGCGCTTCCAATCGGTGATAGCAGCGCAGCAGCTCACGCCAGGGCGGCAGTACATCACTCTCGCGCGCCAACAGCCGCCAGCAGATCACGCCATAGCGGCGCAGCAGCGTGCGGGCAATGTGCTCCAGGCGCTGGTCGTGATCCGGGGGCGCATCGCTGCGGCGCAGCAGGGCCCAACGTCCGGCATGCGCCATGCTGCTGGAAAGCGGCGGGTGACCTCGGCGGCTGTTACGTGAGCTGCGCTTGGTTGCGGGCGTGATCAGGCTGCGCAAGCCAGTGAAACTGTCCGCCCCGGCCAGGCCCGAGCCCACCAGCTCCTGCAGTGCAGTTTCCAGTTCACTGGGCAGCAGGTGTGCCTCATGTGCCAGTTCATCGAAGAACAGCGCACCCTGGGTTTTCAGCGCTTCGTGCACACGTTGCGCACGTAGGCCAAGGGCGTCGACAGCAGGTGCGGGCGCCAGGCTGCGCCACGTGTTCAACTGGTCCCGCGGCAGCAACACCAGTGGGGTACTGGTCAACGTGCTGCTCGCCACTGTTGCCGCCAGCCGGCTCCAGGCAAACTGGCCGCTTCGGCAGGCTTCGTCGAGCCAGTGCGGACTGTAGTCTTTGATACGCGCCGGCAGCAGTTCCGCCTCCCAGGCCGCTGCGGCGCTGGGGAACCCTTGTAACTGGCCCAGCACTTCGACCACCGCCTGCGGACCACGCAGGCGCTCGTCTGGCGCCAGGTGCTGCCAATCGAACAGAAAGCGCATGAAGTCTTGCAGGCTGACCGGTTCGATCTCGCGGCGCAGGCGTTTGACCGTGTAGCGGTGGATGCGCGCCAGCAAGTGGCGTTCGCACCATTGCAGGTCAGTTGCACCTGGGCTGAAATGCCCGCGCAGCACATAGCCTTCGGCTTCCAGGCGGGCCAGAGCCTGCTCGATATCGGTTACCGGTTTGCCCAATGGCGCAGCGATCTGCGCCAGGGTCTGTGGGCCATGGCCGCTCAGGCGGGCGCGCAGCAGTTCGCTCAGAGCGTTGTCGGGCTCGATGGGCTGGTCGAAGCCAGCGAGCCGTTCGAGCGGTGGCTCCCTGTGCGCTGTGGGGTACAGTGCCAGCAGCAGGTTCAGGCGTTCGCGGGCCAACCAGAGCTTGTCATCGGGCAGGCGCAAGGCACGCCCAGCCTTGGCCAGCTGCCTTAGCAGCAAATCCCAGCAGGGGTTGGCATCTACCTCGACCTGACCGATGGCACCCAGGCTCATCAATGCCTCGTGCATTTCGTCGGGATTGGCCGGCTGTGGCCAGGCCTCGGCCGCGACGGCAGCAATGGCATCAGCGTCCAGCGCGCCCAGGTCGTCGCTACTGTGCACGTCGTTCCAGCGCCGGTTGAGCACCGCCTGGGTACGTCGCTCTTCCAGTGGCGCATCGTCCAGAAAGGCATAAGGCCGGGCGTTGAGAATCGCTGATGCCAGCGGCGAGGGGGCGGGCAAATCCCGGCACAGCAAGCGCACTGCACCGCTTTCCATGCGCCGCAGCAGGGCCAGCCAGCCTTCGCTGTCCATCGCCTCGTGCAGGCAGTCGTCGAGGGTTTGCTCGACCAGCGGATGGTCGGGAATCTGCCGCTCGCCGACGATGTTCTCCAGGCAGGCGATCTGGTCGGGGAACACGGCGGCAACCAGGTCCTCACTCTTCATGCGCTGGATTTGTGGCGCCACCTTGCGTCCGCCCACAAAGCGCGGCAGTGCCATGGCCACGCCTGCATTCCAGCGCCAGCGCACGCCAAACAGCGGTGCATCGAGCAGGGCCTGGATGAGAATCGGCTCGGCGCTGCGGCTGTTCAGGTAACGCCACACTTCGTCCAGCTTGAAACTGTGGCTGGTCGACAGTGACAGCACGATGGCGTCCTCGCTGGCGGCAGCCTGCAGTTCGAAGTTGAAGGTGCGGCAGAAGCGCTTGCGCAGGGCCAGGCCCCAGGCGCGGTTGATGCGGCTACCGTAGGGTGAATGAATGATCAGTTGTGTCCCGCCGGACTCATCGAAAAAACGTTCCATCACCAGCGTATCCTGCGAGGGCAGGGCGCCAAGCACTTCACGGGTGCGGGCCAGGTAGTCGAGCAACTGGCCCGCACAAGCTTCCTCCAGTTCGAAGGTCGCCTGCAGCCAGGCCAGTACCTCCACCGTGTCGCCGCCTGCCTGCGCCAGTTGCTGGTCGATTCGCGCCTGCAACCGGGCTACGGCGGCAGACAGCTCGTCACTGCGCCCCGGCGCTTCACCCAGCCAGAACGGAATGGTCGGCGGCAGGCCGTGAGCATCCTCTACCCGCACCCGGCCCGGCTCTACGCGCAAAATGCGATACGAGGCGTTGCCCAGCTGGAAAATATCGCCGGCAATGCTTTCCACGGCAAAGTCTTCATTGACGCTGCCAATGTTCAGCGCCTGCGGTTCCAGTAACACGGCGTAGTCAGCGTTGTCGGGGATGGTGCCGCCGCTGGTCAGCGCAGTCAGTTGGCTGCCACGTCGGCCACGCAGCGTGCCGGTCACTACGTCACGGTGCAAGTAGGCACTGCGCACACCCTGGCGGCCGTTGTAGCCCTCGGCGAGCATGCGCAGCAGGGCCTGGTAATGGTGCTGATCGAGCTCGGCGTAAGGTGTAGCCTGGCGTAGGCAATCCAGCAGAGCCTGTTCGTGCCAGGCCTGGTTGCTGGCTTCTGCGACGATCTGCTGGGCCAGTACATCCAGTGGCGCCCGGGGGATGTGCAGTTCGTCCAGTTCGCCCTGGCGAACGCAGTCAAGCAGGGCAACGCATTCGATCAGGTCATCGCGTGAGGTGGGGAACAGGCGCCCCTTTGGCACACCATCGACCTGGTGCCCAGCGCGGCCTACCCGTTGCAGGAAGGCGGCAATCGAGCCCGGCGAGGCGATCTGGCAAACCAGGTCGATATCGCCGATATCAATGCCAAGCTCCAGCGATGCGGTTGCTACCAGCACCTGGAGCTTGCCGCTCTTGAGCCGCTGCTCCGCATCCAGGCGCAGCTCCTTGGACAGGCTGCCGTGGTGCGCGGCAACCGCCTCTTTACCCAGCCGGTCGCTGAGGTGGCGGGTGATGCGCTCGGCCAGGCGCCGGGTGTTGACGAATACCAGCGTGGTGCGGTGTTCACGGGCCAGGGTGGCCAAACGATCGTACACGAGGCCCCAGACGTCGGTAGCCATCACTGCCCCCAGCGGTACTGGCGGCACTTCGATAGCCAGATCGCGCTGGCGCGCATGGCCGACATCGACGATGGCGCAGGCACGCCCGCTCCCGACCAGAAACTGTGCCACACGCTCTACCGGCCGTTGCGTGGCGGACAGGCCTATACGCCGCAGTGGCCTTTTGCACAAGGCTTGCAGTCGTTCCAAGGTCAGTGCCAGGTGGGCGCCGCGCTTGTTGCCGGCCAGGGCGTGGATTTCATCGACGATCACGGTGTGCACGTTGGCCAGGCCTTCACGGCCAGAAGCGGAGCCCATCAGCACGTAAAGCGATTCGGGGGTCGTCACCAGAATGTGCGGGGCCAGCTTGCGCATGGCGGCACGTTCCTTTTGCGGTGTGTCGCCCGTGCGCACGGCCGTAGTGATACGTGGGGCGTTCAGGCCTTGGTCGGCGATGGCTTGGCTGATGCCTTCGAGTGGGGCCTGCAGGTTAAGACGGATGTCATTGGACAGGGCCTTCAGAGGTGAAATATAGATCACTAGAGTCTGTGCGGGCAGCTCGCCCTGGTGCTTCATGCCTTCGCGCAGCAGTTCATCGAGCACGGCCAGAAAAGCGCTCAGGGTCTTGCCTGATCCGGTCGGCGCGGCCAGCAGCATGGATTGCCCGGCGTGGATCAATGGCCAGGCCTGGGCCTGGGCATCGGTTACCGTGGCGAAGTAGCGGCGGAACCAGGTGCTGACGGCAGGATGGAACAGCTCGAGCACCGGGTGGTGTTTGGCGGGCAGGTTCATGTGTTGTTTATGGAGGGTGTGCAACGGGTTGGCAAGGGGCCGCTCGTCTGTCAGGCCGGCACAGGAATGACCGGTCTTGTCAGGCCAATGACCCCATGGGATCCTCGCGAGTCAATTTTTTCAGCGAGCTCATCCATGCCCAACATCATCCGCATCGCCGCCGCCCTGCTGATCGACCCTCAGGGCCGCACCCTGCTGGTGCGCAAGCGTGGCACCGAGGCGTTCATGCAGCCAGGCGGCAAGATCGATGCCGGTGAAACGCCGGTACAGGCGCTGGTGCGCGAGTTGCACGAGGAACTGGGCCTGCGCATCGACCCGGCTCAAGCCATGCACCTGGGCCAGTTCAGTGCCCCCGCCGCCAACGAGCCAGGCTTCGAAGTGCAAGCCGAGCTGTTCCGTGTCGACAGCGCCGCTGCCGTGGTGCCGGCCGCAGAGATCGAGGAGGTGGTCTGGCTGGCAGCAGATCAGGCACCCGTCATGCCACTGGCTCCCCTGACCCGCGACTTGATCCTGCCGTTGTATCGCCAGGCGCTCAACGCACCGCGCTGACGCCGTCGAGGGTGGCGAACGAAGTGTCCTTGGCTGTCAGCAAAAAATCGCGCATGTACGGGGCATCGAGCATGTCGGTGCGTACGGCGGCATAAAGCGTGGCAAACAGGCCTTTCTCACCCAGGCGTTTGCCCTTCACATAGCCGCGCGAGCTGTACTCGTGCAGCGCCCAATGCGGCATGCCGCATACGCCACGGCCGCTGGCCACCAGTTGCATCATCATCACCGTCAGCTCCGAGGTACGCACGGCGGCTGGCTCGATATCGGCCGGCTCCAGGAAGCGGGTGAAGATGTCCAGGCGATCGCGCTCCACCGGGTAGGTGATCAGCGTCTGGTCGAGCAAGTCTTGCGGCACGATGTAAGGCTTGCTGGCCAGCGGGTGCTGGTTGGCCACTGCCAGCATCGCCTCGTAGGTGAACAGCGGCACATAAGTGATGCCTGCCAGGTCCACCGGGTCGGAGGTCACCACCAGGTCAAGGTCGCCGCGGGCCAGGGCCGGCAGCGGGGCGAAGGCAAAGCCCGAGGCCAGGTCCAGTTCCACTTCCGGCCAGGCATCACGGAACTGGTCGATGGTCGGCATCAGCCACTGGAAGCAACTGTGGCATTCGATAGCCATGTGCAGGCGTCCGGCAGTGCCTCCGGCCAGGCGTGCGATGTCACGTTCGGCACTGCGCAGCAACGGCAGGGTGGCATCAGCCAGTTGCAGCAGACGCAGCCCGGCGCTGGTGAAGCGGATCGGCTTGGTCTTGCGCACGAAAATCGGGAGGCCCAGGCGCTCTTCAAGCTCCTTGAACTGGTGCGACAACGCCGACTGGGTCAGGTGCAGGCGTTCGGCGGCCTCCACCAGGCTGTCGGCCTCGCGCAGGGCATGAAGGGTTTTCAGGTGACGGATCTCCAGCACAGATAACTCCGGGGTATGGAATAGAGGAACCAGGTAATGAGTTGAGTTTCTCTCATGATGCTACATCTGTCGACTGGGCGATCGTCGCACCGCCTGGCGGGAGTCATGAAACTGTCACCGAACTGTGGCAGCGCGCCCGAACAGAATTCATCAGACTCGCGCTCTACTGGGGATCTGCATTCTGGTGTTTCTTTCATGCGGGCTTTTTGGTTTTTTCTTTTCTTTCTGTTCAGCGCACCGGCGAGTTTCGCCGAACAGCGCTGTGACGCCCAGGTGCCGGTGCAGCGTGCCGAACTCGGTGCCGTCAGCCTGGTGTACCAGAGCGTCGGTGCGCCACGCGACCCGGCCTTGCTGCTGGTCATGGGCTTGGGCGGGCAGCTGATTCATTGGCCAGACGACGTGGTCGAGGCATTGTGCCGCCAAGGTTTTCGGGTGATTCGCTATGACAACCGCGATGTCGGCCTGTCACGCTGGAACCAGGTACCACCGCACGCCAATCTGACGCTCGAACTGTTGCGTTACAAGCTGGGCCTGCCCGTGTCGGCGCCCTACACGCTGACTGATATGGCCGATGACGGCTTGCACCTGATGGACGCGTTGGGCGTGCGCCAGTTTCATGTATTGGGGGTGAGCATGGGCGGCATGATTGCCCAGCACCTGGCGGCGATGGCGCCCGAGCGTGTGCGCAGCCTGACGCTGGTCATGTCCAGTTCAGGGGCGGCGGGGCTGCCGGCGCCGGACCCGGCGCTGGTGCAGTTGCTGGCCCGGCGCAGCGCACCGAATCGTGAAGTGGCAATCGAGCAGCAGGCCGACCTGCTGGCGGCCTTGGGCAGCCCTGAGGTACGGGACGACCGCGAGGTGTTGCTGCACCAGGCGGCGCAGGCCTACGACCGAGCGTTCAACCCTGACGGGGCCAAGCGCCAAATCATGGCGATACTGGCCGAGCCGAGCCGCGTCGAGTTGCTCAACCAGTTGCGAGTGCCGACCCTGGTGGTACACGGCACGGCTGATCCGTTATTGCCGGTGATGCATGGCGTGCACCTGGCGGCGCATATCCGGGGCAGCCAGTTGCGCTTGATCCCGGGGCTGGCGCACCGTTTCCAGGAGCCGTTCAAGGCGCCGTTACTGGGGGCGGTGTTGCCTTATTTGCAGGCTCACAGGCAAGAGGTCACGCACATCGCAGGGCTCTGAATCCGCGCTGGCTTCTTCGCGGGCTTGCCCGCTCCCACAGGTGCTGCACCGATCTCAGACATTGTGGAGACCCTGGGAGCGGGCGAGCCCGCGAAGCAGCCAGTGCCGATTTCGCTCAGTGCATCCGCACCCACAAAGTCACCAGCACGGTCGCGGCGATCAGCCAGGCCACCGTGGCCAGCGCCATCGAAGCCTCGAGGCGCAAGCGGTCGACCAGTACATACAGGGTTGCCAGGTACACGAAATACGGAATGATCGACCACATGCCAAACAGGATGGTGGTCTTCAGGTCGGCAATGCTGCGCCCCTTGCCGACGATGTAGTGGGCAATCAGGGCGAAGGTGGGGAACAGCGGCACCAGCCCTGCGATGTAGTAGTTGCGCGTTTTCGACAGCACCGCCAGCAACAGCACCACGCCTGCGCCCAGGGCCGCTTTGAATACCAGGTCCACGTTGTTTTCCAGTTTGGGTTCAGTCAGGCGAGGCCGTATTTTTTCACTTTGTCGAACAGCGTGGTCTTGGCCATGCCCAGCTCCTGGCTGGCCTGGCTCAGGTTGCCACCCGTGCGTTGCAGGGCATCAGTGAGCAGGTTGCGTTCGAATGCTTCCACCGCCTCGGCAAAAAGCAGGCCTTGGTTGGCACCACCGCTGGGGCCTTTCTTGAACGCTGGTAGGCCGAGGGCATAGCGTTCGGCCACGTTGCGCAACTCGCGCACGTTACCTGGCCAGTCGTGGGCCATCAGGCGCGACAGGGTCTGGCTGTCCAGTGTCGGTGTTTCCCGATCGAAGCGCAGGGCCGACTGCTGCAGGAAATGTTCGAACAACTGCAGGATGTCTTCACGGCGCTCACGCAGCGGCGGCAGCTCCAGGGTGACCACGTTCAGCCGGTAATACAGGTCGCTGCGGAACTGGCCGCTCTGGCCCAAGGCATCAAGGTCCGCCTTTGTCGCGGCGATCACCCGGCAATCCACCGGGATGCTCTGGTTCGAGCCCAATCGCTCCAGGGTGCGCTCCTGCAGCACGCGCAGCAGCTTGATCTGCAGGTTGATCGGCATGCTCTCCACTTCATCGAGGAACAGCGTGCCGCCATTGGCGTGTTCGATCTTGCCGATGCGGCGTTTGCCGGCACCGGTGAAGGCGTTGGCCTCGTGGCCGAATATCTCGCTTTCAAACAGGTTTTCCGGCAGGCCTCCACAGTTCAGCGCCACGAACGGGTGGCTCTGGCGGCGGCTGAAGTCGTGCAGGCAGCGTGCGACCAGCTCTTTGCCGGTGCCGGTCTCGCCTTCGATCAGCACGTTGGCTGAGGTGTCGGCGACGTTGGCGATCAGTTCGCGCAAATGCTCCATGGCCGGTGAGCGGCCAATGATGCGTCCCTCCAGGCTGCTCTGTTCGGCCAGCTGGCGGCGCAGGGCCACCACTTCGCGTGATAGCCCGCGCTGTTCCAGCGCGCGGCGTACCACGTCGACCAGGCGCTCGGGGGAGAACGGTTTTTCCATGAAGTCGTAGGCGCCGTTACGCATGGCGCCAACGGCCATGTCGATATCGCCATGGCCAGTGATCAGCACCACCGGCAGGCTGCGGTCACGGGCCTTGAGGCGATTGAGCAGCTCCAGGCCATCAATACCCGGCAGGCGGATGTCGCTGACGACAATGCCGGCGAAATCGTCGCCGATGCGTTCCAACGCCTGTTCGGCGCTGCCTACGCCCTCGCAGGCGATATCCTCCAGGGCCAGCGCCTGCTGGCAGCCGAGCAGCACATGCGGGTCGTCTTCGACGATCAGGACGGTAAGAGGCGCTTGGTTCATGGATGCTCTGCCGATTCGCTAGGGGGTGAAACCAGAGGCAGGGCCAGGACAAAGGCCGTGCCGCCGGTGACGGGATGCTCGACGTTTAGGCTTCCCTTGGCGGCGGCGGCAAGGCTCGCCGACAGGGTCAGGCCCAGGCCCAGGCCATGCTCGCCCGGTTTGGTGGTAAAGAAAGGTTCGAACAGGTGCTTGCGCGCTTCGGGGTCGATACCGTGGCCGTTGTCGCGCACCTGCAAACGGTACTTGTCACCCTGCAACTCACCTTCCAGCCATAGCTCAGGCTGCGGTTGTGCGGCCATGGCGTCAAGGGCATTCCCGATCAGGTTGACCAGAATCTGCTCCAGGCGGGTCTGGTCGATGGCCAGTTGCTGGTCCTCGAACTGGTGGTGCAATTGCAAATGACAGGCACTGATGCGGTTGGCCAGCACCTGCAGGGTGGCCTCTACTGCCTTGGCCAGTGAAGCCTGGCCGCTGTCATCGCCGCGCCGGGCGAACGAGCGCAGGCTGGCGGTGATGCGGCCCATGCGGTCGATCAGGTCATTCATGGTGCGCAGGTTGGTGCTGGCGGTTTCCAGCGCCCCGCGCTCGAGGAAGCGCACTGTATTGCCAGAAAGGGTGCGCAGCGCAGCCAGTGGCTGGTTCAGCTCGTGGGCAATGCTGGTGGACATCTGCCCGATGGCGGCCAGCTTACCTGCCTGCACCAGCTCATCCTGGGCGTGGCGCAAGGTCTGCTCGGCATGCCGGCGCTCGCGAATCTGGCCCTTGAGGCGTTCGTTGCTGGCGCGCAGGTCGGCGGTGCGTTCGGCAATCCGCCGCTCCAGCTGGCTGTTGGCCTCTTCAAGGGCTTCGCGCGCCGCCAGGCGTGTGGCGATCACTTTGCGCCGCTCGTTCCAGGCAATGCCGAGGATCGCCAGCAAGGCAAAGGCCACGCCCACCAGAATGCCCTGCACCATGGATTCGCGACGCAGGTCCTGCAGTGGGGTCAGCAGGGTGAAATGCCAGGGCGTGTCGACCAGGCGTCTGGTTTGCGCCAGGTAGGCCACTTCGTGCGGTTTGCCATGAGCGGTTTCGGTGTTGGCCGGGAAGGTCAGTTTTTCCACACCATCGGCCAGGGTTTCCCGGGCCAGGGGCTGCAATTCGTTCAGCGGCCACCAGTAGTACTGCAGGCTTCGCGCCAGGCGCTCCTTGATTTGCGGGGTCAGCGGGCGCACCGACTTGAGGCGCCGGGCCGGGTCGCTGGAGAGAATGATGATGCCATTCTCGTCACTGACGAACGCCTCCAGGCGGGCACGCTGCCAGCGCTCCTCGAGGGTGTCCAGGCGTACCTTGATCACCGCAACGCCTATGATCTTGCCGTGCTCCTCAAGCCCATGGGCCAGGTAATAGCCGGCCTCGCCCGTGGTACTGCCGATGCCGTAGAACCGCCCTGGCTCGCCGCGCACGGCAGTCTGGAAGTAGGCGCGGAACGACAGGTCTTCACCCAGGAACGAGTCGGCATCGCGCCAGTTGCTGGTGGCCTGTACCCGGCCATTGGTGTCGAGGACGAAGATGGCCCGACTGCGACTGCGACGGTTCAGGCCTTCAAGGTATTCGTTGACCGTCTGGCGTGAGGCACCGTCCGGGTCGTTGAGCAGGTGCGAGACGCTGTCTTCCAGCTCCAGCAGGCTCGGCAAGTAGGTGTACTTGCTGATTTCGCTTTCGACCGTGCGTGCGTGCAGTTCCAGCTGGCGTTCGCCGTTTTCGCTGAGGGTGCGGATACCATTGCTCTCGCTGATCAGGTAGCCAGCCATTCCCAGGCCGACCATCAGCAGGATGATCAGTGGTGGTAACAGCAATTGACGGATCAGGCGGGAATTCACGGCAGGCTTGGCAGGGCGAAGTAGCGAGGGATCGCATTTCATCACAGTGGCCTTGTTACGACCAGCTTCCGCTGCCTGGTGGGTCCCTGGCAGCGGAAGCTGTGGCCGGGTCAGTGCTGCAGGATCTTGCTGAGGAAGTGCTGGGTGCGCTGGTCGCGGGCGCTCTGGTCACCGAAGAACTCTTCCTTGGTGCAGTCTTCGATGATGCTGCCCTTGTCCATGAAGATGACCCGGTTGGCGACTTTGCGGGCAAAGCCCATCTCGTGGGTTACGCACATCATGGTCATGCCTTCGTGGGCCAGTTGCACCATCACGTCCAGTACCTCGCTGACCATTTCCGGGTCCAGTGCGGAGGTAGGTTCGTCGAACAGCATGACGATCGGGTCCATCGCCAGGGCGCGGGCGATTGCCACGCGCTGCTGCTGGCCACCGGAGAGCTGGCCGGGGTGTTTCTTGGCATGGGCACTGAGGCCTACACGGTCGAGCAGCGCCAGGCCCTTCTTGGTGGCTTCCGCCTCGCTGCGGCCCAGTACCTTGCGCTGGGCAATGGTCAGGTTCTCGGTGATGGTCAGGTGCGGGAACAGCTCGAAGTGCTGGAACACCATGCCCACGCGCGAGCGCAGCTTGGGCAGGTTGGTCTTCGGGTCGGCAATCGAAGTGCCATCGACCACGATGTCGCCCTTCTGGAACGGCTCCAGCGCGTTGACGCACTTGATCAGGGTGGACTTGCCCGAGCCCGACGGGCCACAGACCACCACCACCTCACCTTTCTTGACCTCGGTGCTGCAGTCGGTCAGTACCTGGAAGTCGCCGTACCACTTGTTGACGTTCTTGATGGAAATCATACGGTGATCCTTTTTTGCAGGCGCTTGACCAGCCACGAAGCGGAGAAGCTGATGAGGAAGTAGACGACGCCGGCGAAGATCAGGAACTCATGGGAGCGCCCGATGATGTCGCCGTTGGAGCGTGCCGAGTTGAGGAAGTCGACCAGGCCCACGGTGTATACCAGCGAGGTGTCCTGGAACAGGATGATGCTCTGCTGCAGCAGCAGCGGGGTCATCTTGCGGAAGGCCTGGGGCAGGATGATCAGGCGCATGGTCTGCGCGTAGTTCATGCCCAGCGCTTGTGCGGCGCCCATCTGGCCCTTGGAGATCGACTGCACACCGGCGCGGACGATTTCGCAGAAATACGCGGCCTCGAACATCATGAAGGCGACCACGCAGGAGGTGAAGGCACCCACCGGGGTATCTTCGCCGGTGATCCAGCGCAGCACGAACGGTACCGCCAGGTAGAACCAGGTGATCACCAGCAGCAGCGGGATCGAGCGGAAGTAGTTGACGTAGGCGCCGGCCAGGTTCGACAGCAGTTTGCTCGACGACAGGCGCATCAGTGCCAGGATGGTGCCCAGCACGATACCGCCGATGACTCCCATGACCATCAGTTTGAGGGTCATGACCATGCCCTCCCAGAGGGCAGGCAGGGCGGGGATGATTTCGCTGAAATCCATTTCCATTTACTTGCCCCCCACGGAAATCAGGCCAGGCACGGCGACTTTCTTCTCGACCATGCGCATGAGCAGCATCAGGCCCATGTTCAGGGTGAAGTAGATCAGCGTGGCCAAAGTGAACGCCTCGAACAGGTTGGCGGAAAACTCTGCGGTCTGTTTGGTCTGCGCCAGCAGCTCCATCAGGCCGATCAGCGACGCCACCGAGGAGTTCTTGAATACGTTGAGGAACTCGGAGGTGAGCGGCGGAATGATGATCCGGTAGGCTTGCGGCAGTAGCACATTGTTGTAGATCTGCGGGAGGCTGAAGCCCATGGCGCGGGCGGCAGCTTCCTGGCCTTTGGGCAGCGCCTGGATACCGGTACGCACTTGCTCACAGACGCGCGCGGCGGTGAACAGGCCCAGGCAGATGACCACGCTGATCAGCGCCGAAGTGGTCGGGTTGAGGTCCTGCTTGAACCATTCCTGCAAGCCTTCTGGCAGCAGGTCCGGTACCAGGAAGTACCAGATGAACAGTTGCACCAGCAGTGGCACGTTGCGGAACAGTTCCACGTAGGCGGTGGCGATACCCGATACCAGGCGGTTCGGTACGGTACGCATGACACCGAGGAGCGACCCCAGCAGCAGCGCGATGATCCAGGCGGTGATGGCGATGGCGATGGTCCAGCCCAGGCCGGTGATGTACCAGTCCAGATAGGTTTCGCTGCCCACGCCGGTGGACTTGAAGAACACGCCCCAGTCCCAGTTGTAATTCATCGGGATTTCCCCTCAGACGGTTGTTTCACGGGCACCTTCGAGCATCCGGGGGCGCAAGGCGCCCACGGATGAAAGGTTAGACACTAATGAGTGGCCTGCAGAATTGATTCGTGCTCGTGAGCACCAGGCCACTATTTACTGAGGATCAGGACTTCTTCTCGTCCGCAGCCTTGTCGGTCGGCTCGGCGATCAGTTTTTTCAGCTCGTCGCTCATCTGGAAGTTGAGGTTCAGACCTTTAGGCGGGATCGGCTGCATGAACCACTTGTCATAGCTCTTGTTGACTTCGCCCGACTTGAAGTAGGCAACGATGGCGTCGTCGACCGCTTTCTTGAACGCAGCGTCATCCTTGCGCACCATGCAGCCGTAGATTTCGTACGACTGAGGGGTACCGGTGATGACCCAGTCCGCTGGCTTGCGCGCCTTGGCCATTTCACCGGCGAGCAGGGCGTCGTCCATCATGAAGGCCACGGCGCGGCCGCTTTCGAGCATGTTGAAGGCTTCACCGTGGTCCTTGGCGGAAATCACGTTCATCTTCATCTGCTTGTCGGCGTTCATCGCCTTGAGGATGCGCTCGGAGGTGGTACCGGCGGTGGTCACCACGTTCTTGCCGGCCAGGTCCGGGAAGTCTTTGTATGCCGGCTGACCATCCTTGACCTTGGTCAACAGGCGGGTACCGACTTCGAAGATGCCGACCGAGAAGCCGACTTGTTGCTGGCGCTCGACGTTGTTGGTGGTGGAGCCGCACTCCAGGTCGACGGTGCCGTTCTGCACCAGCGGAATACGGGTTTGCGAGGTGACCAGGTTGTAGCGGACCTTGATGTCCGTGCCCAGTTGCTTTTTCAGCGCGTCGACGACGGCCAGCTGGATGTCATGCGAGTAACCGACGGGCTCGGGTTTGCCGGCCAGGTAGGAAAATGGAATGGAGGAGTCGCGGTGCCCCAGCGTGATGGTGCCCGATTCCTTGATCTTCTTCAGGGTGCCGGTGAGCTCCTCGGCCATGGCCGGCGAAGCGATGACTGCAGCCGCGATGGCTGCGCCCAGCAATTGACGAACGATACGCATCAAATTTTCCTCGACGTGTTTGTTTTTTTTATGGAGCCGTTGGCGGACTCTTCGTTCAACGAATACAGCAAGAAGCGGGTGCATTCGGCTACCAAGTGTAGAGCATGACTCGTGCCAAGCCCTGCTGTCGACCTTAAACCACTGGTATTGCTCGTGCTTGACAGTCTCGATCTCTCTTCGGGGTTCGCCAGGCCGAATAAACAGCGATTGCTCGTTCGGTTATCCGAACGCATGGGCAGCCACCTATCCCGGTATCGCTTGCGGTAACTATGCAGTGCGCGGCAAGGGCTCAGACGTAGTGAGCTTTGCTCTTTGCCTGGAGAGTTCCACAGATGTCACTGCACCGGCTCCCGAACGATTCCATCGATAGCCTGATCGCCCAGAATTTGCCTGGATGGCTAGTCGACCACGCCCAACCGGAAAGGCTCGATGCGTTACGTAATGCCCTGAGTCGTCAGGCGCACTGCAATGCGCGGCTTGGCCCGATCCTCCAGGCCATCCCTTCTTTGCAGGCCTACGCAGCAGCGTTGCTCAAAACGAAACTGCGCAAGAGCGGCTTCAGCAACCCGGACGTGACGGGCTGGAGGGTACGGGTCTCGCAGCGGCTGTTGCTGCCCAGCGCTTCGCCTGTGCTGCTGCGGCCCACCTATGTTCGCCGCTCCAGGCGGTCATTGCTGGAGGCGGCGCTGCATAACTATCATCGTAGGGAGACACGCCCCGGGCTCACGCTCAAAGGTGAACTGGTCGATGGCAACGGTAACCGCCTGCCGATGAGCTTCCACGCGTTTGCCTCCGCATGTCGCGAGGTCGACGCAGGGGGCAAGTACCAGGCGTTGCTCACCCACCATCTACAGCCTGAAGATGGCCCGGAGGATGAGCCGGGCCAGGCCGTTTCCCGCTTGCACGGGCTGTTCGAGGCGAGTTTCAAGGCCCATTTCGAGGTGGCGATGCGGGTCGCTGCGTTGAAACAGGACATTGACGAGCGCACGTATTTTTTTCTGTTGCCACTTATTGCCGAAAAGCCGGTGGTGCCTGCGCTGGTGGGCACTGTGGTGCCCCGGCAGTTGTACCTGCTGGGCCGCCCGGTTCAGGGCGTGCTGACGCTGGAAGTGCGTTCCTCCGCTGATGGCGCAGTGGAGTCGGTGGTGATCTGGATACCCGATGACCCTCATCAGCCCGTCTCCCGTCATGCCAGCTGGGATGCACTCGACAACTACCTTGGAAAGCGCTTCCGTGCGCCGGCCTATCGGCGCTTTTTCGCACGCTTCATTACCGAGCGTGAGCGCATCAATTTCTATCGCGTATTGAATGAGCGGGTCGCACAGGCATCGACAGCCGGGGTGGAACTCGACGCCCGTTCTGCACCGATCACTGACGCACCGTTCGTACACCTGCGTCGGCAATGCCTCGCCAAGATCAGGGATGACGCCAGGGTGCTCGCCGTGCCCACCGGTGTCGAAGATGACGAAGACCGTGAAGCGCGCATGCAGGGCTACAAAGAGCTGGGTTTGAATGTGCTGAACGTGGCGGGGGCGTTCGTGCCTGTGCTTGGCGAAGTGCTGCTGGTGGCAAACGCGGTTCAGATTGCTGACGAAGTTTATGAAGGGTATGAAGATTGGCGCATGGGTGACCGCGAAGGGGCGTTGAACCACCTGTTCAACGTCGCCGAAAACGTCGTGGTCGGCGGGATGATCGCAGCCGGCAGCCAAGTGGCCGTGCGTGCTCTTGAGCGTCTGGCCTTCGTGGATGACTTGGCACCGGTGTGCACCTCCGCCGGCAAGGTCAAGCTCATGGCCACGGATCTACCCGGTTACGATGCCCAACCATTGCGTGGTGCTGGCGCACAGGAATGGTTATGGCACCTCGATGAGGGCCGTTATCGGGTGATGGAGGATCCGCAGGATGGTCGCTCCAGGATCCTGCACCCTGGTCGTCCCAGTGCCTATCGCCCTGTGATCGAGCAGAATGGCGCCGGTGGCTGGCGCCATGAACTCGAAGCTCCACAGTACTGGGAAGGGCGGGCCAATCTGGTACGCCGTTTGAGTACGCCCCTGGCAGAGCTACCGGAACCGACATGTGACTACCTGCTCCAGGTGACAGGGCTGAGTGAAGCGCAGATTCGCCGTTTGCACGTCGAGCACATGGGCGCACCTGCACGGTTGCTCGATGCCCTGGAGCTTTATCAGGCACATGAATTACACCCGGACTTCAGCGCGCCGCGACTGGCGCAGTACGTTGCTGATCGGCAAGTGCAGCCCAATGGCATCGAGCGGATATTGCGGCGCACTTTCCCCGGCCTGTCGGCTCGCTGTACCCGTGAGCTGCTTCAGCAATGCAGCGGTGCGCAGCTCGATACGCTCAGCAACGCGCAGCGGATCCCTTTGGCAGTGGCCGAGCGTGCACGATGGTCGCTGCGCGAAAGCCGTCTGGACAGGGCCTGTGCCGGTTTGCGCCTGCCGCGTTGCGTCAATCCGGACACCGAACGCCTGGCTTTGGGCTTGCTCGAGCGTCAGCTGAAATGGCCGGACACCCTGCGCATCGAACTGCGCGAAGGTAGCCCGAGTGGCCGGTATCTGGCCGGTATCGGCGCCGAGTCTGCGCAGGATGTACGGTGTATCGTGCGCCGCGGCGACGGCTACCGCTACGCCGGTCAAGGCACATCCGGCCCCTACCTGGCGGCACTGTTGGCGGCGCTGGACGAGACGCAGACAGCCGATCTCGGCGATGCCGCTGTCAGTCCTGGCGCCCTGGGCTCGTTGCTGGTCGAGGCCGCTGCCGGTGATCGCACCCAAGCGGCTGAGCTCTGTGGCATGCCGCGTCTGGGCGTTGGCCTGCGACCCCCGACCCGTTTCGGGGATGGGCGTATCGGGTATGCCTTGAGTGGGCGAGGCGAGAGCAGTCGGCGTGCAATAGGGCGTGGTATTCACCAAGTGTTTCCGACGATGACAGACGGGGAGCTACAAGCCTATCTGCTTGACCTCATGGAGCGGCGAGTAGGGTTGTGGGAGCACTACAGCCAGCTGACGGGGCAGTTGGCGCGCCTGCGTCAGAGCCTGCGCCAGTGGCGCAGGGATGCCAGTAACCCACTGGACGCCCTACGCCGCCGTCGGGTCGCTACTGCCGTACGGCGAAGCTGGCGGCGCAAGATAACCGACGAGGCCGGGGACTACGCGCTGATCATCAGCGGAGAGCGTATCGGGAGTCTGCCCGAATTACCGGAGGGGGTGAGCTTTGATCATGTGCGACGGCTGATCCTCAGTGACCTGGGCCTTGGTGAAATCAATGGGGACTTTCTTCGCCGTTTTCCCAACCTGATTGAACTCGACCTGTCCGGCAATCGCCTGACTGCGATCCCTCACGGCATTGAACATTTGCCCCGCCTGCGGCAGCTAAACCTGCGTCGCAACAGCGTGATAATGGATGAGGCCGGTGAATTGCGTCTTGCCGGGATGAGCGCGCTGCGGTACCTCGACCTCAGCCACAACCCGCTGGGAAGGGCGCCGGTACTGACGCGCCTGGGCAATTTGCGTGAAGTCAACTTGCGCTCTGCTGGCCTTGAGGCGTTGCCTGAGCGGATTTCATTTCGTGCCCACATAGACTTGCGTAACAACAACATTCGCACACTGCGCCGAGAGTTGCAGCAGCTGCGCCTGCAGGTGCACCAGTTGTCCTTGCACGATAATCCACTTGGCGAAGCTGACGCATTGCTGCTCGATGAGGCTCGAGGTGTAACCCCTGGCCAGTGGGGGTCAGCGTCCGCACGCCATCGCGCCATTGACAGTGACCTGTTCAATACCTGGGCCAACAGCACAGCCGACGCTGAACGTGATCGCCAGCAGGCCATATGGACAGCGCTGCTTGACGAACCGCACTCAGATGGAATGTTCCGCTTTCTGGCAGACTTCGTCCACGGCGAGGACTTTGAACAGCACCCTGGGCATTACCGCAGCCGAATCTGGCGGATTCTGGAAACGTGTGAGCAGCACGAGCAGTTGCGCCATCAATTGTTTCTCGAGGCATCTGGCCGGCGCAGTTGTGAGGACCGCCTGCTGCTGTTGCTGGAGCAGATGGAAATTGGGGTTTTGGTACTGCGCGCCGTCGAAGATGCTCATGGCAGCCGGATGGAAGCTCGTTTGCTAAGCCTGGCGCGTGGTTTGTTTCGCCTGGACGAGGTCGACCGCCACGCGACGTTGCACGTGCAACGCATGCATGCCGAGCACGCCCCACATATCGATGAAATCGAGACAAGGCTGTTTTACCGACAGCGGCTTGCGCGTCCATTGGGCTTGCCGATCGAGCTCGACGAAATGCACTACCCAAGTTTTGCCAACGTAACCACCAGCGACCTGCTGCGGGTCCAGGACGCGGTTTTGCAAAATGAGTCGACGGATGCCCTGATTGCCTCGTTGGCACAGCGGCCTTTCTGGGAGCAATACGCGCGCGAGTTTCATGCGCAGCGATTTGAAGACCTGGTACAGCCACTGCACCAGCGTATGGAGGCCCTGCAGGCTCAGGTAGATGAGCAAGTGATCAGCGAAAACGAGTTTCTGCAACGCTGTGAAGCACTGAAGGCTGATTTTGACCGCAGTGAGCGGGCATTGCTGGCGCGGTTGGCGCGGGAAGCCTATGAGCGCTGGGCGAATACGCCCCCTTGACGAATCAAGAGGGCTTCACCGTCGGTATCAGGCTGCGCGGCTATTCGCGCGCACCTTGCGGGCTTGCTGCAGATACGCCTCCAGGGCCATCTGCTCCTGTGCGGTCAGCGACAGGCCCAGCTTGGTGCGACGCCAGATAATGTCAGCGGTTTGCTCAGCCCATTCCTCCTCCAGCAGGTAGTCCACCTCACGGGTGAACAGCCCGGCCCCGATAGCCTGCCCGAGGTCTTCGGGGCCGTGAACGCCATCGAGCAGTCGCCACACACGGCTGCCATAGGTGAGCACCCAGCGTTTGGCCAGGTCGACAGGCAACCAGCCGCAACGTGCCAGTACGGCATCGATCAGCGCCTGTACCGTTGTCATGCCCTCTGCGCCCGGCAGTGGCGCACTGGCGGTCCAGGGGGCGCGCATCTGGGTGAAGAAGGGCTTGAGTTCAGCCATGGCAGATTCGGCCAGCTTGCGGTAAGTGGTGAGCTTGCCGCCGAACACCGACAGCAGCGGTGCCTGGCCAACCTCTGCCGAAAGGGCGAGTGTGTAGTCCCGGGTCACCGCCGAAGGGTTGTCCGACTCGTCGTTGCACAGCGGCCGAACGCCGGAGTAGGTATGCAGGATGTCGGCTTGGCTCAGTTGGTGGTTGAAGTGCTCGTTGACGACCTTCAACAGGTAATGTGTTTCCTGCTCGGTAATGGCGACCGCGGCCGGGTCGCCGCTGTATTCCCGGTCAGTGGTGCCGATCAGGGTGAAGCGGTCCAGGTACGGGATGCAGAAGACGATGCGCTGGTCTTCATTCTGCAGAATGTAGGCATGTTCGCCTTCATACAGGCGCGGCACGATAATGTGGCTGCCCTGGATCAGGCGGATGCCGTAAGGCGCATCGAGCTTGAGGTCGTCCTTGATGAAGCTGGCCACCCACGGGCCGGCGGCGTTGACCAGCGCGCGGGCATGGATCGTCTGGAGGCTGCCATCGGCGTGCTGTAGCTCTACCTGCCACAAGCCCTCTACACGTTCGGCGCGCAAGCAGCGGGTGCGGGTGCGGATATGGGCGCCAAGCTCACGGGCCGCCATGGCGTTGAGTACTACCAGGCGGGCGTCATCGACAGCGCAGTCGGCGTATTCGAAGCCGCGGGTGATTGCCGGCTTCAGCGGGTAGCCCGGGCCAAAGCGCAGGCTGCGCGAGGCGCCCAGGCGCTTGCGCTTGCCCAGGTGGTCGTAGAGGAACAGGCCGGCGCGGATCATCCATGCAGGGCGCAGGTGCGGGCGGTGCGGAAGCACGAAGCGCATAGGTTTGACGATGTGCGGCGCCTTGGCCAGCAGCACTTCGCGTTCAGCCAGGGCCTCGCGTACAAGACGAAATTCGTAGTGCTCCAGGTAGCGCAGGCCACCGTGAATCAGTTTGCTGCTGGCTGACGACGTGTGTTGGGCCAGGTCGTCTTTTTCGCAAAGGAAGACCTTCAAGCCGCGACCAGCGGCGTCGGCAGCGATGCCCACGCCATTGATGCCACCGCCGATTACGGCAAGGTCATAGCAGTTGGCTGTTGGGGGCTGGGACGAAACTGGCTGGGACACGGGCAAGGCCTCCTGGGGCTGTTCACATCGAATATGAACATTGATGTTCGTTTGCGAAAATATTAGCGCAACAGAAAGCCGGTCGCCAGTCAGTCTCTATAGAAAAAACTGATCAAATGACAATGAAGTGAACATTTACGAAAATTCAGGGGGTACGGCTTGGGTGAGGGGCGCTTGCTCACGCAGACACCAAAAATCTGGCGGCATGCACCCACCAGCCCTCACACCACCTCAAGCCTGATCTTGTTCTGATTCAACAATTGGGTAAGGGCCGGGGTTGGTGTCCGGTCGGTCACCAGGCAGTCGACCAGGTCGATCGAGCCCAGGCGCACCATGGCATTGCGCCCGAACTTGCTGGAGTCGGCGGCGAGGATCACTTGCCGGGCATTGGCAATGATGGCTTGCGATACCCGCACTTCCTGATAGTCGAAATCGAGCAGGCTGCCGTCCTCGTCGATACCGCTGATGCCCACCAGGGCGAAGTCGACCTTGAACTGGTTGATGAAATCGACACTGGCCTGGCCGACTACACCACCATCTCGGCGCACCGTGCCACCCGCCACTAGCACTTCGAAATCGTCCTTGGCGGCCAGGATCGCCGCCACATGCAAGTTGTTGGTGATGACTTTCAGGTGGCTGTGGTTGAGCAGCGCCCGTGCGATCGATTCGGTGGTGGTGCCGATGTTGATGAACAGCGACGCATGGTCGGGAATCTGCCGGGCTACGGCGTCGGCAATGCGCTGCTTTTCGTCACGCATCTGGTCGGCACGCATGGCGTAGGCGGTGTTCTCGATGCTCGAGTCGTAAGCCGCGCCGCCGTGGTAACGGCGCAGCAGGTTGAGCTCGGCAAGCTGGTTGATGTCGCGTCGGATGGTCTGGGGAGTGACAACGAACAGCTGCGCCATTTCCTCGATACTGACATAGCCGCGTTCGCGTACCAGTTCGAGGATTTGTTGTTGGCGGGGGGGCAGATTCATGGGCGGTCCTTTGGGGCTGCCGGACAAATTCTGCAATGATGCCGTAGGAAGGGGATGACGGCCAGTAGACGATTGGGGCCGCATGGCGGCCCCAACAGCGATCATGCCTCGTGATCTTCCCAGTCACGGGTACGCTCGACCGCCTTCTTCCAGCCGGCATACAGCTTTTCTTTCTGCGTTTCGTCCAGTTGCGGGCTGAACTCACGCTCGATGATCGCCTTGTCGCGCAGCTCGTCCAGGCCACTCCAGAAGCCACAGGCCAGGCCTGCCAGATAGGCGGCGCCCAGCGCCGTGGTTTCGCGCATCTGCGGCCGCTCCACGCAGGTGCCGAGGATGTCGGCCTGGAACTGCATGAGGAAGTTGTTGGCCACGGCACCACCGTCCACGCGCAGCTCGGACAAGCGCTGGCCACAGTCCTGCTGCATGGCGTCGAGGACATCGCGGGTCTGGTAGGCGATGGACTCCAGTGCGGCGCGGATGATGTGGTCCACCTTCACGCCACGTGTCAGGCCGAACAACGCACCACGGGCATACGGGTCCCAGTACGGGGCACCCAGGCCGGTAAAGGCTGGCACCAGGTACACGCCATTGCTGTCCTTGACCTTGCTGGCGAAATACTCGGTATCCAGGGCGTCGTTGACGATCTTCAGTTCGTCACGCAGCCATTGCACGGTAGAGCCACCATTGAATACCGCGCCTTCCAGTGCATAGGCCACCTCACCACGCGGGCCGCAGGCAATGGTCGTGAGCAGGCCGTGGGACGACTTCACCGCCTGGTCGCCCGTGTTCATCAACAGGAAGCAGCCAGTGCCGTAGGTATTCTTGGCTTGGCCCGGCTCCACGCACATCTGGCCGAACAGTGCCGATTGCTGGTCGCCGGCGATACCGGCGATGGCTATGCCGCTCTTGGTGTGGCCGTAAACTTCCGAGGATGGGCGCACCTCAGGCAGCATCTGCCGCGGGATGCCCAGGATTTCCAGCAGCTTGTCGTCCCACTGCAGGCTGTGGATGTTGAACATCAGCGTGCGCGAGGCGTTGGTGTAGTCGGTGACGTGAACCTTGCCACCCGTAAACTTCCAGATCAGCCAGGTGTCGATGGTGCCGAACAGCAGTTCGCCACGCTCGGCGCGTTCACGGGCGCCGTCGACATTGTCGAGGATCCATTTCAGCTTGGTGCCGGAGAAATACGGGTCGGTGACCAGGCCGGTGGTTTCACGAATGTAGCCTTCATGGCCGTCACGCTTGAGCTGAGCACAGATCTCGGTGCTGCGGCGGCACTGCCAGACAATGGCGTTGTACACCGGACGCCCGGTTTCCTTGTCCCACACCACCGTGGTTTCGCGCTGGTTGGTAATGCCCAGCGCGGCGACCTGGGCGTGGCTGATACCCGCCTGGGCCAGGGCCTCGACCATGGTCGCGCTTTGTGTGGCGAAAATCTCCATCGGGTCATGCTCGACCCAGCCCGCCTGCGGGTAATGCTGTGCGAACTCGCGCTGGGAGGTACCTACAACATTGGCGTCACGGTCGAAAATGATCGCCCGCGAACTGGTGGTACCCTGGTCCAGGGCGATGATGTAGTTCTTATCCTGGGTGTCTGTCATGGTCGTAGGCCTTGCAAGAATAGGGGGTCAGGGCTGTGCGTGATGGTGGCATCAATTGGCTTGAGTATCGCCCTGGCGAATGTCATTTGTCTCAGGGGTCGCGGCGGGCGCCGTTGGCAGGTTGCGTGCAATCAGGCCGCGATAGCTCGCTGCACCCAAGCAGGCGCCAAGGATCGGTGCAAATACCGGAACCAGGAAATAGGGAATATCCCGCCCGCCAGTGAAGGCGATTTCGCCCCAACCGGCCAGGAAGGTCATGAGTTTTGGCCCGAAATCGCGGGCCGGGTTCATCGCAAAACCCGTCAATGGGCCCATGGCGCTGCCAATCACTGCAATCAGCAGGCCGATCAGCAGCGGGGCCATGGCGCCGCGCGGCAGGCCGTTGTTGTCGTCGGTCAGGGCCATGATCACGGCCATCAGAATGGCAGTGATCACCACTTCGACCAGAAACGCCTGGCTGGTGGACAGCGACGGGTGTGGATAGGTGGAGAACACCGAGGCCAGCTCCAGGCTGCCTTCGCTACCGCGCAGCATGGCGTGGGCTTGTTCGAAATCGAAGAACAGGTTGCTGTACAGCGTGTAGACCAGTGCCGCGCCACAGAATGCGCCGCATACCTGGGCCAGCATGTAGAAGGGCAGCTTGCGCTTGTCGAACCCTGCGAACAGTGTGAGGGCGATACTCACGGCTGGGTTCAGGTGCGCACCGGAAATACCGGCGGTGAGGTAGATGGCCATGCTGACGCCCACGCCCCAGATGATACTGATTTCCCAAAGCCCGAAGCTGGCGCCGGCAACCTTGAGCGCGGCGACGCAGCCGGTGCCGAAGAAGATAAGCAGGGCGGTGCCGAGAAACTCGGCCAGGCATTGGCTGGACAGTGTGGGTTGGTGCAGAGCAGTCGTCATGTATGACCTCGTTTTTTTTGTTGTGAGGCGCGTGGCGCTCGACAGCAAAACCCGGTGTCTATCCCCATTGACCCCGGGTGATGTAGGAAATGCACCTTAAAAGGGCATCGTTTATTCAGAAACGAAAAAATATAGACAAGAAACGCTGATGTCAAAGGTCGAAAGTGAACGGTCAGTCACGATAAGGTCGCTAGAATCAGCTGCTGATCCCTGTACTAGACGCGCGCGATTGCGGTGCGGTGGCTGGGATGTGGGAATTGTCCTAAAGTAGCCGCCGAGTCGTCCCTGACTGGAGCCCTTGCATGACCCCCGCCCTAGACCTGTTGAAGAAGCACCGTGCCGAGCATCGTGTGCACAGTTATGAACATGACCCGAAGTCGGCGTCGTACGGCCTGGAGGCGGCAGAAAAGCTCGGGCTCGACCCGCAACAGGTGTTCAAGACGTTGCTGGCAAGCAGCGAGAAAGGGGAATTGCTGGTAGCGGTTGTGCCTGTGGTGGGTACCTTGGACCTCAAGGCCCTGGCCCATGCTGCCGGGGTGAAGAAGTGCGAGATGGCCGACCCGGCGGCGGCGCAGCGGGCGACCGGTTACCTGGTGGGCGGCATCAGCCCGCTGGGGCAGAAGAAGCGCCTGCGGACCTTCATTGATGACTCGGCGCAGAATTTTGCAACTATCCATGTCAGCGCCGGCAGGCGTGGCCTGGAAGTGGAGTTGGCAGCGGCGGTGCTGGCGGAGTATACGCAGGGCACGTTTGCCGGGATTGGTCGAGGCTGAGAGCAGGGGGCCGCCAAGCGGCCCTCTGGTTCTGAAGTCAAGTCGCCGAACTGTATCGACGCACGCCATTCTCCTGGCGTGGCAACTGTGCCGCAACGCTACCCGGTACCGGGAATAGCACGAGGTGATCGGCCTTCACTGCAATCTCCACATTCTCACCGATCTCGTGGTCGTTATGGCTAGGGAAGATCGCTTCGAGCTGGCTACCGGTGGGCAACTGCAGGCGGTAGAGCGTGGATGCCCCAAGGAAACTCTTGCCCACGATGTTCGCCATGAGCGCGCTGCCAGGTGCATGCACGATATCATCCGGGCGCAGCAGTACATCCACCGAGCTGCCCGGCGCCATGATGTAGGCGCGGTTACCGCGCAGCTCACCCACTTCGGTATTGACCGCCTCGTGGCTGCTCATTTGCCCACGGATGAAGTACCCCTGGCCGATGAAACTCGCCACGAATGGCGTCTGCGGTTCGTGGTAAAGGTTATAGGGCGTATCCCACTGTTCCAGGCGGCCTTCCTTGAAGACGCCAACCTGGTCGCTGACGGCAAAGGCTTCTTCCTGGTCATGGGTGACCAGAATGGCGCTGGTACCGCGGCTTTTGAGAATATCGCGAACCTCATGGCTCAGGCGCCGGCGCAGCTCCACGTCGAGGTTGGAGAATGGCTCGTCAAGCAGCAGCAGTTGCGGCTCGGGCGCCAGCGCCCGGGCCAGGGCAACACGTTGCTGCTGGCCGCCGGACAGCTCATGCGGGTAACGCCCGCCCAGCCCGCCGAGTTTGACCAGCTCCAGCATCTCTTCGATGACGGCGGCCTGGCGTGGGTGTTTGGCGATACCAAAGGCAATGTTCTGCGCCACCGTCAGGTGCGGGAACAGCGCGTAGTCCTGAAATACCATGCCGATGCGGCGCTTTTCCGGGGCCAGGGTGAACCCAGCCCGGGAAATGACCTCGCCAGCCAGGTGGATTTCACCTTCGTGCACCGGCTCGAAACCGGCGATGGCGCGCAGGGTGGTGGTCTTGCCACAACCGGATGAACCTAGCAGGCAACCGATGTCGCCTGCGTTCAGGTGCAGGTTGAGGTTCTGGACGATGCGCTGGTCGCCATAGCCGCAGGCGAGGTTGCGCAGGTTGAGCAGTAGGGGTTGACTCATGCGTGGTGGTAAGCCGGTTCTACAAGGAATTCGAGAAGCGCCTTCTGTGCATGCAGGCGGTTTTCAGCCTCGTCCCAGGCGACCGAGCGTGGGTCGTCGAGCAGGTCCTGGCTGATTTCCTCGCCACGGTGGGCGGGCAGGCAGTGCATGAAGAGGACATCGGGTGCAGCCAGGTCGAGCAGTTCGCGGGTGACCTGGTAAGGCGCGAAATGCGCCAGGCGCCGTGCAGTTTCCTCCTCCTGACCCATGGAAGTCCAGACATCGGTGACCACCAGGTGTGCATCACGCACAGCTTCCCTGGCATCCCGGATGATCTGCACGCGGTCACCGCCCAGTGCCATGAAGCGTTGATCCGGCTCATAGCCTTCGGGGCAGGCGATGCGCAGCTGGAAATCGAACTGCCTGGCGGCTTCGATATAGGAGTTGCACATGTTGAAGCCATCGCCGATCCAGGTCACGGTCTTGCCCTGAATCGAGCCGCGGTGTTCAACGAAGGTCTGCATGTCGGCCAGCAGTTGGCACGGGTGCGATTCGTCGGACAGGCCGTTGATCACGGGTACACGCGACTTGGCGGCGAACTCGGTCAGGGTGCTGTGGGCGTGGGTACGGATCATCACCGCATCAACCATGCTCGACAGCACGATGGCGCTGTCACCAATCGGCTCGCCGCGGCCCAGCTGGGTGTCGCGGGGCGAGAGGAAGATGGCCTGGCCGCCGAGCTGGATCATGCCGGCCTCGAACGACACACGGGTACGGGTCGAGGACTTTTCGAAGATCATGCCCAGTACACGGTTCTTCAGCGGTTCGAACAGCACGCCTCGCTTACGCAGGTCCTTCAGCTCGATGCCGCGGCGGATCACCCCGAGCAATTCGTCGGTGGTGAAGTCCAGCAGGGAGAGAAAGTGCCTAGCGCTCATGAGTGACTACCTTATCTGCAACGGTATGCAGGTCGACCGTATGGTTTTTTTGACAACGGGGGTGACCTGCGGCGTAAGCCGCACGGGGCGGACGAAATAGGGAAAGGCGCAATACTATAAGTAAATGTCGCCTGAAGCCAAGGGGGGAAAAGCGGGGTGATCGCAAAGGGTATTGCAAAGGGTGTCTTTACCCGTTGGCCCGTGCTGTTCTTTATTTGCTACAGACGGTTGTACACGGCTTGCTGGCAATTTGGCAAATGGCTGTCGTAAATCGTGCGCCTGATGTCGGTGGATTCACGCGGCGAAGCGCACTGGCCGCGGGGCGGGGGCGGGCGCATAGTCACTGTTCGACAACAACAAGGCAGAGGCGGCCATGACCAAGACCCTGCATCACCGTGCCTGTCACCTGTGCGAAGCGATCTGCGGGCTCAACATCGAAGTCAGCCATGAGGAGGACGGGCGGGCGCTGATCAGCTCGATCAAGGGCGACCCCCTGGACCCGTTCAGCCGTGGCCATGTCTGCCCCAAGGCCGTGGCGTTGCAGGACATCCAGAACGACCCGGACCGCCTGCGCCAGCCCCACAAGCGAGTCGGCGAGCATTGGCAGGCCATTGGCTGGGATGAGGCTTTCGCACTGGCTGCCGAAAAGCTGTGGGCGGTCCAGCAAGCCCATGGGCGCAATGCCGTGGCGGTCTACCAAGGCAACCCGAGTGTGCACAATTACGGCTTGATGACCCACAGCAACTACTTTCTGGGCCTGCTCAAGACCCGTAACCGTTTCTCTGCCACGTCCGTAGATCAGTTGCCCCAACACCTGGTCAGCCACTTGATGTATGGGCATGGGCTGCTGCTGCCGATTCCGGACATCGATCACACGGGGTTCATGCTGATTCTTGGCGGCAACCCGCTGGCCTCCAATGGCAGCATCATGACCGTCCCGGACGTGGAGAAGCGCCTTAAGGCCCTGCGGGCGCGTGGTGGGCGCCTGGTGGTGGTTGACCCGCGGCGTAGCGAAACGGCGGCAATGGCTGACCGCCATTTGTTCATACGCCCTGGTGGTGATGCAGCCCTGTTGTGCGGCTTGCTCAACACATTGTTCGAAGAAGGCCTGGCGCGGGGCTCGCACTTGCCGGTCAGCGGCCTGGAGCAGGTGCGCGAGGCCATTGCGCCGTTCAGTGCCGAGGCCATGAGCGCCCAATGTGGTATTGCTGCCGCGGACATTCGCCAGCTGGCACGCGACTTCGCTGCAGCCGGGCAGGCCGTGTGCTACGGCCGCATGGGTGTCTCGACCCAGGCATTCGGTACCCTTTGCCACTGGCTGGTGCAGCTTGTGAACCTGGTGACCGGCAACCTCGACCGTACAGGCGGCGCGTTGTGCACGGAGCCTGCCGTCGACCTGGTGGCAACCACCTCGGGCGGCCACTTCAACGCCTGGCAGAGCCGTGTGTCGGGTTTGCCCGAGTACGGCGGCGAGCTGCCGGTGGCTGCCCTGGCCGAGGAAATGCAAACACCGGGCGAAGGGCAGGTGCGTGCCCTGGTGACAGTTGCCGGCAACCCCGTGTTGTCCACGCCGAACGGCCGCCAGCTGGATGCGGCGCTGGAGGGGTTGGAGTTCATGCTCAGTATCGACCTCTACATCAACGAAACCACCCGCCATGCCGACCTGATCCTGCCCTCTACCTCCGCGCTGGAAAACGACCATTACGACAGCACCTTCAACCTGCTGGCAGTGCGCAATGTCACGCGCTTCAACAGGGCGATCCTGGCCAAGCCGGAGGGAGCACTGCATGACTGGGAGATCTTCGTCGGCCTGGCCCAGGCGTTTGCCAAGCGTGCCGAGTTGGCGTTGAAGCCGACCTGGTCGCCTGCGCAGATGATTGATCAAGCCCTGCGCAAAGGGCGTTACGGTGAAGCAACGCCTTGGCGCCTCTCCCTGGCAACCCTGGACGATCACCCGCACGGGCTTGACCTGGGGCCGTTACGCAGCAACCTCGCTGGTCGTCTGGCGACTGCCAGCAAGGCAGTCGAAGCTGCCCCCCAGGTTTTGCTGGACGACCTGCACCGCCTGGCGCAAATGACGCCCCCGGTGCCGGGCGAGCTGCTGCTGATCGGGCGGCGCCATGTGCGCAGCAACAACTCGTGGATGCACAACTTCCATCGTCTGGTGAAAGGCAAGCCACGGCATCAGTTGTTGATGCACCCGCAAGACTTGCAGCAGCGGCAACTGCAGGATGGCCAGCGCGTGCGCATACGTTCGCGTACCGGCTCCCTGGAGGTCGAGGTGCAGGCCTGCGAGGACATGATGCCCGGTGTGGTCAGCTTGCCCCATGGTTATGGTCATGGTCGTCAGGGCGTGCACATGCAGATCGCCCAGGCGCAACCCGGCGTGAGTGCCAATGACCTGACCGATGAGCGCTTTCGGGACCAGGTTTCCGGAAACGCTGCGCTCAATGGCGTACCCGTGCAGGTCGAGGCCGCTTGAGGAACGGCAAGGCCGAGCACAGCGCTCGGCTTTCCGATACAATGCGACACCGTGCCGACGACTGTGTCGGATAGTTCAGCCGAGGTGCTACATGGATATCATCGAAACGATCAAAGAGCAGATTGCCAACAACACCATTCTGCTTTACATGAAAGGCTCGCCGAATGCCCCGCAATGCGGCTTCTCTGCGCGTGCATCGCAGGCCGTGATGGGTTGTGGCGAAAAGTTCGCCTACGTCGACATCCTGCAGAACCCGGAAATTCGCGCCAACCTGCCAAAATACGCCAACTGGCCGACCTTCCCGCAATTGTGGGTAGCCGGTGAGCTGGTTGGCGGCAGCGACATCATGCTGGAAATGTTCGAGAACGGTGAGCTGCAAACCCTGATCAAGGAAGCGGCTGCCAAGGCCAAGGCTTCTGAAGCCTGATCTTCCGGCAAGCATGAAAAAACCCGCTGATCGCGGGTTTTTTCATGGGGCGAATATTTATTCTTCGCCCATCTGCGACTGCAGGTAGTTCTCGATACCGATCTTGTCGATCAGACCCAGTTGGGTTTCCAGCCAGTCGATGTGTTCTTCCTCGGACTCGAGGATATCTTCGAGCACGTCACGGGAGCCGAAGTCGCCAGCGGTTTCACAATGGGCGATGGCTGCCTTCAGGTCGACCAGGCCTTGCTGTTCGATCTTCAGATCGCACTCAAGCATTTCCTTGGTGTGCTCGCCGATCAACAGTTTGCCCAGGTCCTGAACGTTAGGAATACCTTCGAGGAACAAAATACGCTTGATCAGTTTGTCAGCGTGCTTCATTTCATCGATGGATTCTTTGTACTCGTGCTTGCCGAGTTTGTTCAGCCCCCAATCTTCGTACATGCGTGCGTGCAGGAAGTACTGGTTGATCGCGACCAGCTCGTTTCCGAGGATCTTGTTGAGATGCTGGATGACGCTTACGTCGCCTTTCATGTCGGGTTCCTGCCCTGTAGAAGTGTGTCAATCCACTGAAGTTTGAGCCCGATACTTAGGTGTGTCAAACCTAAGTTCTTGAATACTAAGTGAAAATTAATAGGAATAAGAATGTTTGTGAACCGCGTTGCACCGCTAACTTATTGAATTTCAGGCATAAAAAAACCGGACACCAGGTCCGAGGCCATGCTTTTTCGCCTAGATTCATGCGGTTTCATACTCCTTTACGGTCTAGTGTTTTCGGGGCTTCGGCGGCTCTATGGGGCTACGCTGAAATTATCCGGGTTACACCTGCTGCGTAACCCGAGCGTAACCCGTGGAGGCCCACGATGAGCAGCAACGTGAATTTCACTCAAGTAGCGCTAAATGGCCTGCCGCTTCCCGCGCCTGGGGAGCGTGCCGTTTATCATGATTTTGGTGGATCGCAGTCGGTTTCCGGGTTGGAGGTGCGCGTCACCAGCACCGGCGTCAAGACCTTCAGCGTTTTCAAACGGGTCGCGGGTGGAAAGCCTGAGCGCGTCACCATCGGCAAGTTTCCCGAGGTCTCGATTGACCAGGCGCGTCGGAAAGCTAAAGCGATCATCGCCGATCTGGCCGCCGGGGTAAGCCCAAGCGAAACCAAGCGCGAAGCTCGGGTGCAGGGTATGACCCTGGCTGAAGCCATGACCCGCTATATAGAAGAACAGACCCGCGAGGATAACGGCATGCACCTCAAGGCGCGCACCAGGTCCGACTACTTGGGCATGATCCAGCCGTCGCGGCAAACCGCGAAGGGCAAGGCGACCAAGGGCGGGCTGCTGCGCAAGCTGGCCAACAAGCCGATTCGCGCCATCGCCGCCTACGAGATAAAGGCCGTGAACGATGAAAACAAGGCGCAGCGCGGCGAACGCCAGGCGACCTATGCGATGCAGGTTTTGCGGGCGGTGCTGAACTTCTATGGCGTCAAGGTCAAGAACGGCCCGTTCGATAAGGGGACGCCAAAGGCCGAGCGGATCATGACCCCAAAGACGCAGGCCAGCGAGGATGCACCGGTGGAGGCGCTGCTGGAGAACCTTGGGGCGTTCTGGAGGGCGTTGGGCGCCGTGCAGACGCCCACGGGCGACTACCTGCGGTTCCTGCTGTTGACCGGCTGCCGCCCTGGCGAGCCGCTGCGCGTGCCGGTCGCTGACTGCAACATGGCAGCCGGGAAGGTACTGCTGCGCGATACCAAGACCCGCACCGATCACACGCTGTTGCTGTCACGGCAGGTGCTGGAAATCGTGCAACGGCAAGTTGAGGGCAGAGCACCGACCGAGCGCTTGTTTCCGATCACCAACGTCGAAGCGCACCAGCTGGCCCACGAACTGTCGGCCACTACCGGTTTAACCTTCACACCTAAAAACCTGCGCGCCACGTTCACGTCGATTGCCAGCGAGCTGGTTAGTGTCAACGTCTACAAACGAATAATGAATCGTGGGAAGAAAAGTGATACAGACGATAAACACTATATAAAAATTCTCGAAGCGCAGATGCGCGAAGGCTGGCAAAAGGTTGCCGACCATATAGAAGCCACGGCCGCCGATAATGTTATCCCGATAAAGGGGGCCGCATCATGAACCCATGGTTTGAGTCCCTGATACAGAAAGCCAAAGCGGGCGACGGGGTAGCTGCACGGGCTTTGGTCAGCGCCCTGGCCGAGTGCCTGGAGCGCGGTGAAGCCCCACCAGCAGTCTTGGCCGAATACTTCGCCCAAGCATTCCGGCAGATCGCGGCGGGGCGGCCAGCGGATGCGATGCTCAACACCGATGGAAAGAGCACTTTTAACCGGCGGGATTACGAAATCGCCAGGGAAGTCTGGACACTCAATCATCGTGCCGTAGACCGGCTGCCGCTACGGGATAACGGCGAAAAGACCGGCGCCTATAGTGCCGTAGGTGAAAAACACAAACTCGGTCCCGAGCGTATCCGTCAGATTTATAAAGACATGCGAACCCAGGTCGAAGCCGAGTTCTTCGACACCCCCAGCGAAGCACGCCCGCAGTTGGAAGTAGACATGCAGGTCGCTTTTGGTCAGCTCGCCGAAGCGCTCAAAAAGCAGGGTAGGAATTAGCAAAAGTCTACCCTGAAAATAAACATCACCCCGCTTAGTCTGGAGCTGTCACCAATCACCAGCCACAGCGGGGTTTGATATGAACGAAAAATATGCCACTGCGGACGCCGCTCTGTATCTCGGTTTGAAACCGGGTACTTTGCAAATCTGGCGCTGCACCAAGCATTCACCGGCGCCCGCCTATATCAAGATGGGCACGCGGATTTATTACCTGAAGAAAGACCTGGACGCCTTTATCGAGTCGCAGCGCGTCGAGGCGGTGTAATCATCCAATCCATGTTTCCACTAAATAACGAAGAATAGTGCGTGGACTCCCTGCGCCTATAAGAAAGAGCATTTTGAGGAAATAAAAATGAACATTCTTAAAGAAGCACTCTTGCAGTCTATCGGCAGCACGATTTATTACCGCAAGATGAAAGCGTCCAAACACCCTGACGATCCCCGCAACTTGGCGTGTGCTGTCGCGCTGGAGGGTGCGGCTGATGTCGTCAAGGCACTGCCGGACGACCATCCACTGTTCATTAAGCTGGAAAAGGTAAATGAGTTCGAATGTGACTGCTGGAACGAACGTGAAAATCAGTTCATTTCCCGCTGGGGTTTTTTCAACGCGGCAAGCTCGGCGAATTCCGGTTTCCGTTTTGTTGCAATGCTGGCCGAGTCGGCTGACGAATACCTGACCCAGCACAAACTGGAAAAAGTAGGCGAGAAGCTTTATGAGAAATTTGTTGATTATTTCAATGAGAATTTTATTGGTGAAGTCCACGGCGCTTTATGTGGGTTTTTCGAAGGAAAATTGACTGATGATTTCATGGTTGAATTGGCCGAACAATACAGGGATGAATCAGCCATGATGTTCGTTGGGGGATTGAGATATGAGATTTCGAGTGGAAAATTAGAAGCGGAGAGTTACATGGATAAAGCGGTTAGTGAGCATATGGAGCAGCACGCCGATAAAATTTTAGGTGAATGGGCTGACGAATTTATCAGCCAGATTGGCGATAAAGTCATGGACTGCGCAAGGGATGATTGAATAAAGAAAAACCGACCTGGAGTGGGGTGCAGGTCGGTTTAAGTTGGAGCGCATTAAGGAATGCACCAGTGCGACTGGGAACATCCAAGCAACACCGGGTGAGTCAAATATAACTCCCTCGGAGTGTTTCGGCAATGCGGGGAGTTATATGGACGGCTCTATAGAAGTACCTCTAATCCTTCACCCTGAAAGGGTTGATAGGGACGCCTTCTCCGACAAGTTGGCGGGTGGCTGGAAGATCGACGACTACGCCAATCTATCGAAGGGCAGGCCCACACCATGGATGCCCCCCAAGGCGACCAAGGACGACTTTAGTTACGCCTACGCGCAGACTCTGTATCGGCGCTTGCACTGCACGCTCGATGAGATTGCTCTCGGGCTGATGAACTACGAATACGGTAACTATGCGCGGCGTGATGAAGAACAATACGTCACCGATATCGTGCGCAAGGTGATCGCACTAAACGGAAGAGAGCCAGCCGCGCCCGCCGCTGGTGGCTGGCAGAACCTGACGCGGGAAGCGGGCAGGACGACCGACGACGACATGCACACGGTCGACCCGCCGTGGCCGCATGCGGCCGGGCCGTCGCGGCCAATGGGTAATTTGACCATCCTGGCCGGCCCTGGCGGTGTGGGGAAAAGTACCGAAGCGCTGCATCAAGGATTGTGCATTGCAACAGGCCTGAAATATCGCGGCATGGATACCATCAAAGGCATTTCCGTTTTCGTTTCGTGCGAAGACAGCCGGCGGATCATCAAGGCGCGCATGCAGGCGTGGCTGGCGAGAATACCCGGCGATATCCACCAGCGAGTTAAGGCCGACATCAAGGAAAACTTCTTTTTCTTCGGCAACGACGAAGTAGGTGGCATGCAGGTGACGATAAAAGAGTTCACCAAGTGCGCGCCAAGTCGCGACGCCATCGAGACACTGGTCAAGATTGGCGAGGGCGCTGTTTCGTTATTGGTCGAAACCGTCGCCATGATCAATGGTGGCGATGAAATGAACGCGGACTTGATGCAGGTGGCACTGGCGCTCAAGGAAATCGCCTTGCGTACCGGCGCCAATGTGCAGGGTATACACCACGTCACCAAAGAGTCGGTAGCGAAGTACCCCCCTACCCTTCAGTCATTGCGCGGCGGCGGTTCTTTAGGTGATGCGGCCCGTGGTGTCGTGATCATGGTTGAGCTGCCGGATAATCATTATTCGAAACTGCATATCACAAAGATCAAAGATGCCCCGGTGTTTGCCGTGTGGAACGTCAAGGCCAGCTACATGCCGACCCACGCACCGTTTTACCTGCGTCGCCTGCCAGGTCCGGTCTATGAGCTGGTGGAGGGTGACGAAGCCAGGGGGGTAGAGGCAGCACAGGGACGTTTGCTTGGTTATATGCGCAAACCTGAGAACGCGGATGGTTTGTCGTTACGCCAATTGGAAGATGCCTGCTCGAAATTCATGGTCGAGAAACGCGATATCAAGGGGGTGCTGGCTTCGCTGGAGGGTAAGGAGGTCATGTCCGTCAGCTCGAAAACCAAAGGTAGGTCCGGGCCGGAACACAGCGTTTGGATTCTAAATGAGAAATAATCTCGGGCTCAATCATCAAATGGATAAGGCGTGTGTGATTGCGCCAATACACCGACGCAATCGGTAAGGCTCTATATCAAAGGTTTCAGGTGGTTTTTTGAGTATTGCGCCAATTGAGCCCAAGGTTGGCGCAATCATGTACAGCTAAAGGCAGCGAGGCATTGCGCCGAGCGTAGGGTCCTTATAGGGCGCAATCTTTTGGCGCAATCTTTTGCCCGGTGAAAAAAGGCCAGAATGACGCGCCTATTTGGAGGAAATGGTAATGAAAGAGTTCCTGCTTGCGAGGCAGAGTCAGGTGGTGTCGGTGCTGAGCCCGGACGACGCCGAGCGGATGTTGACCAGTGGTGATTACCTGACGGTGGCACCGAGGCTCAAGCCCCATGGCAATGCCAAGCGTATGCGGCTTATGCGTCGGGAACGCTTGGCCGCTGGCTGGCTGTCGGTGAAGTTCTGGTTATCACCCGATGAGGCGGCGTTGGTGAAGGCCGCTAAGCGCTCTGGTGAAACATATGTACAGCTGTTGGTGCGCCTGATAAATGAGCGGGGTTTGTTATAACGAGAGTTGTGGTAGCAGGCACGCAATTAGAAAAACTGACGGACTCATTAATTGATCCCGGGTTCTAGAACCGCCCGCGCACTGCGAAAAGCGCCACTGAAAAAGGCAAAAAGCACCTAAAACGGATCATTGATCCGCTGTTTTTGCACGTAAAAGTACCGTTCTAGAGCGTCTGTGCTGTTTTGGGGTTACGAAAGGGTTACGGGAAGCGAACAAAGCACGGGTTTTCGGAAAACCGGCTCAGCCCCAGCAGAGCCAAAAAGAGCCCCGCCGTGAAGCGCAAGCACTACCCCTGTGGGTATGGGTGAAATAGACCAGAAACACGCCAGAGTCGCACGGGGCGGCCTGCTGGGGTTATATTTGAGGTGAAGCAATGAAAACGACTACGTTTGAGTCATCCGCACCCTACCAGCGCGCATTGGATTGGTCGGTGCCGAGCCAGTGGCAGCCGCAGCTGCGCCGTGACCTGGACGAATTGCAGCGGTTGCGTGCCACCCAGCCCATGCCCCAGTCACCTGCTCCTGACAAGACAGCCATGCAGGCACGCGCTCGCCACGCCGGTGCTACCAAGGTCGAGCGCAAGCACGATGCACTAGACGCCATGATCGAGAAGCACCGGCCTCAACTCGTGGCCTGGACTGGCAGCGACACCAGTCGCGCCTGCTGGCTGGCACGTCAGATAGCGATGGCAGCCGGCACCGATTGCGCGCTGAACATGGACGGTCGCCCTTCAGGCTGGCGCTCGGTGTATGAGTATCTCAAAACATTGTCGCTGTAACTTTACAACAACAATGTATCTGCACTCCCGGCATTAACATCGGCACTTCGCAGCGCTATACATAATTCCAACAAATACCAGTTGGAGTACCCGCAAGTGTCCAGATCCGATGTTGCGACCGAACGCCGCCAGCCCATAATCACCCTCGCACCGAAAGATGTTCGTCTGCGCGAATCAGCGGGTAACGAATTCCGCATTGTTGTCCCGGCAGGTGTTCCACTTGAGCGCTTGAGCGAGTCAAGCTTCTACGCTGTGGTAGCTCACCAGTTCAACCCGTTCGATGAACTTATCCTGATCGACGCTGGAAGAACTTATTGGGCTCGATACCTCGTACTTCAGGCAGGTCGCGGGTATTGCGAACTGCACCAACTGACCTTCGTCAAGCTGCCTGCCATGTTGTGTGCAGTAGGCGAACGACTCCCATCCAATCACCGCATCGTCTACACCGGCCCGGACACGCTGTGGTCTGCTGTTAGAAATAGCGATGGTGTTACCGTCATCGAGCGCGCCCAAACCCAGGAAGACTGTTTGGATCAGCTGTTACAACACGCGAGCCTGCGGCCATGAACGACGAAAGTATCAACCGCCACATCCAGGCTGTGGCAATTCAGTTCATCAGCTACCGTGGCGACATCCGTGCAATGGCCAGCTTTATAGCAGCGTCAATGGGTGACGCGGCGCCCGATATTGAACTACTGACCAACTACCTGCGCAAGCCGGAAATCCATGAGGAATTAATTAAGTGGGACGTTGGCATATGGCGAAACACCACCGGAGATTGGTCTCTGGTCTCGCTGGCTGCGCCATCCTCAATTGAGCAGATGCGCTATCGCTTGGAACACTTCCCCACGTCCAACACGCAATGTCGCTGGTGCCTACAAGATGCTAAGCGCTTGGCGCATATCGAGTTGATCCCCGAAAAAGATATACGCGGCGAGCCGGTGGACAACTCGTGGCTGCATAAATTCTGTATGCGACCGTGGCTGACCATGCGTAATCAGGTCGCGCGTGCGCAAACAGCACCTTCGAAGGAGAGCTTAATATAATGTCTGGCTCCAACATCGACAGCATGGTCGTCACGGCCATTAAAAACCTGATCCGTCGCAACAATGGCGAATTCCATGGATATTGGCCCGAGATTGCCGAGCGGATCGCCGGTGAAATCAACGGAATCCCGAGCGATTTTTACGTCAGCAAGTACGACGGGCATCTTCGGGAGATGGGGCTGAAGTATTTCTTCGAAGACCACCCCGACATTGTGTTTTTCCGTGGCCGGAATGGCGACCTCAACTTCGTTGATCGCAAACTGGTTTACACCGTGAGCGAGGTCACGGTGCACAGGGCGCCCGGCTGTGAGCCTGTGATTACCCGCCGTGAGGTGAATCATGCCTAACGACATTGATCTTTACGACGCTGGCGACATTCAGCCCTACGACCCTGGCCAGTCTGTGCTGGCGCCGCTGTCGCCATCGCCCGATACCTGGGGCCGCACTGATGTCGATGTGCTGACCCCTCGGGAAATCGCTTACCAAGGTCAAACTGGGCCGACCCTGTTTGGTGCCGCGCTCCCGCCTGGAACTACGTCACAGCAAATAAACGTTATCCTTGGCGAGTTGGGTGGCCTCTACATGGCCGAACTAGCGAAGCTGGGATATCCATCGCATCTGGTCCAGGCCGCGATAGCGTTCTTTACCGCCAACGCCACCAAGGCACCGACCAAGGTACAGCGGCAGCACAGTTTTGATCTGCGAGACTCGGCCGGCGATTGGCTGGCCGAGTCTTTCGGTAATCACCTTCAAGGTCTAAGCGGCACAATCAAGCAGCGCCAACAATTTCTCGACGCTTCGTTGCAGTGGCTGGCTCTGGCTAATAAAAAACTCGGTGCCACGCAAGCACAACAAAATGGCAATACCCCTGCGCAAGGACGCGCACCTTCTTCAGACCCGACAGCTCAATTGACTGACGCCCAATACGAGCGGTTGGTGAAACATAATGAGCAAGTGAAGGCTCAAACCATAAACAGGCTCGCGGCCAAGTACGGTGACCACGGTTATCAGCAGGTAATTGCACTTGCCCAGGCACAGCTTGAGCGTCTTCCTGCTGTCGACAGAAAACACTTCGATTGCTGGGCCGGTGACTTCCCATGGACTCATATGCTGTCAACATTTACGGCTATCGAAGGTCTTTACCGGCAGTCTATTGGTGCAATTCCGAACGATGGCGCCAGTATTGCGCAGGAGTTAGCTGCCTTTGACAGTATGTTACGAGTCCCGAGCGAGCGAGCCAAGTACCAGCGTGACCCGCAGATGCAGGCTCGATACCGGGAACTTATCCGTATGCGTGATGGTGGATAAATCTAAGGAAGTCAGAAAAATCGATAGCCTTGCCCGTGAAAGAGCGAAGTGGTTGAAACGGCAGAAACGTAAGGGGAGTAAATAAAATGGCCGATTATGTGTTCCACGGCAATGAACTGTTTCTGGCCGCCGAGGCAGCCGTCACACGACTCGAACTGCGCGGCGATCAGCCTGTTTTATTGGCCAAGTTGAAAGACATGGTGAAACTGAACAGCTGGCACGGCGGCGAACAGTTGAAGGTTAAAAAACTCCTGCGCCAGGAGGCTGAACTATGACGCCCAAGATGCAACTTATGGCCCGGCAGTTAAGTCGGCGCGAACAACAAGCCCCGACACCGGTGGAAAGCCACGGTGTCGGCTCCGCCATCGAAGCCATGATTGAGCAGGCGGTGGAAGAGCGGGTACAAGCTGCCCTTGCAGAACAGCGCAGGCAGCTGGAAATCAGCCGACCGCAGCCGACCTATACCAGCTTCGAGCAGATTCCAGCGACACCCAAGACGCGGGCGCCCAAGGCCATAGAGGCCACCATCCAGCGCGACGGCGCCGGGCTGGCCAGGTCGGTGACGATCAACGGTGTGCGTTACCTGGCACAGCGAGACGCGGCAGGCCAGCTGGTGCGCATGGTGTCAGAAGACCAAGCGAGCGAGGTTCGCTATGACGGCCAGCCTGTGCCACCGGCCAAGCTGAACCGCCCCCGCAAGCTGTATGGCAACGATCCCGAGGTGTGAGCCATGGCTACCGTGACCTTCACCGATGACCCGGTGGCAGAAGCCCGCGCCCTGGCCACCACACTCAACCTGTGGCTGGCCGAACAGCCACGGCCCGAAGCAGCGCCCCCGGCCACTGTACGCTTTGCCTACACCGAGGACGGTCACCTCAAGGCCGTGACCGTGACCTTGGGGGATGACTGACATGGCCAGAGGTAGACCGCCAGGACAGCCGAAAACAGGCGGTCGGCTTCGCAAGTCCCTAGACAAGGGCGAAAGGCAGTTGGTTAGTGCCGAGCTTGCTGGGTCAATTCTGACGACATTCGAGCGCCTTGGTGGCGTGGATGACATGCTGTCATGGGCAACTGCCAACAGAACTGTTTTTTACACCCAGGTACTCAGTCGCCTGTTCCCGGCTCCACAGCGTGGGGACGACCATCCTGATGTGCAGGTCAACACTCAAGTCAACATCGGCAATATGTCCGACTTCGAAGCGGCCCAACGGATCGCCTTTGCCCTGGCCAAGGCAGCCCATGAACAAGAACAGGCCCTCCCTGTGATCGAAGCCGAGCGTGTAACAGCCGAACCTGCCTTCGATCCCCACGTCTGGACACCGCCCGTTGACGAGCCGGACATGAAAGATCCTGGCCAGTTGCCCGAGGCCCACGACCTAGCCTATACCCGATGGGTCGAGGAACTGCCCTTGACCGATGAGCAGCGCCGTGATGCCGCTGTGGTGCGCGAAACGGTGGAGCGCGACATCAGCAACTACCGAGGATCGAGCGCCGAGCAGTGCGACGCCCCGGCCCGACCATCATCGTGCCAGCCATCCCCCGGTGAACGGTGCCGAGCACTGAGCCGTCGCGGGCGTGATTTGCTTTGAGGCTTAAATTTCTTTTAGCTTCTTATTTAGTGGGTGAGAATTTTTAACCACCCCATTTATTTCTTCATCAGTAAAACCGATAACCTTGAGGAAGTGCAAGCTGAATATGGCTTCCATTTTTTGACACAGAACCCAAAGATCTCTCCCAGTAGCAGCTTCTTCTTTCAAATTCTCACTGTAGTGCGTTAGATAATTTCTAGTGTCTACTATTTTTCTTAAAATTTTGGTTCTTTGATCTCTCTTTCCTAGGTGATTTTTGAATGGCTCAACAATCCGTTTCAGTCGCTTTCCCAAGTTAATCTCATTCCCATGCATCAATCTACCACTTAACCAGCCGACATGCTCACCTGGACAGTCCTTGATAATTCCTGCAACTAGGGCTTCAAAATCTCCTGGTTCCATCAGTGTTTCGCTGCTGGTCCGTCGATGGTAAGTTTCGAGCCCCTGAGCCAAGGCTAGAAATTTACCATCAAGATACTTCTGAGACCCTGTTTTAGTCGAGAAGTACAAATTCAGTGCGGGGGCTAAATACTCATAAGCATTTATCCAGTTATTGAAAACTTGTTGAGCGTCAGCTCTGATGACTCCAAAACTGAAAAGCATTTCATGCCAATTTTTTTTAGGCGCCTTTTCTGAAAACGGAATACTTTTATAATATATTGAAATCGGAACTCGGTAAATTTTACCATTCCCCCCATCGCTCTGGATCTCAGGTGAAGTCGCCGAAACATTTTTTAATGTGACTACTTCATCCATCGCAAAACACATCAAGTTGGTTATCTTGAAGGCAGTGGAGATGAATTCTTTAATGTCTCGTAATGCTTCTGATTTGAGATTAAAGTAAGCCCGCTGGGTGATCTTGGCTTCTGTGATGTTCGGAAAACCCGGAGGGGTATATGCGAAACAAATTTCAAGACTCATACCATTATCTAGCAGGAGAACTGTTCTCTCTGGCCTAGCATAACTAATAGTCGCCGTATTATTTTCCCAGTCATGATCTACGCTTATACCGCTAATGTTAACCCAGCTGTCTAAGCAATCAACTGAAAATGCAAAGGAATCGAAAGTTACGGCCTCATCCTTTTCCCAAGCTGCACCACTGTATACTCTATTAACAAGAATTCTCGACTTTGATATCCCGCCAAATGCAAGGTTTTTTTGAATGTAAAAACAGTCATCCAGAGTCACTAATCCATCTTTTTCTACATGACCGATTATTCGACCCAAGTCGTCTTTCTCGCCTAGCACATCCATTTCGTCATTGAAGTGACCGACAATCTCTAGCTCAATATCTCCGCCATCGACAATTGACAAAACTCCAGGAATCTTTCTTTCTTCCTTTCCAGGTAGCCAGAAATATCCTGTTTTTTTATATTCTTCTTCAATTCTCATGCGAGGTCCTTTTCAGATTATAAACTATAAATAAATACCAAAGGATGACTGCAACATTCATCTTGACGGATGAGATAAGGCATTAATGATGGCGAGACTGTTTGAGATATGGATGGTTGGATGTTGAGAACTGGGGATCCCCACACCATCACTCAGCTTCGTTGGTTTATGTTTTTGGGCCTTGAATAGAGCTAACACTCCTGAGAGCAGTTAAAACCTTCACGATTATTGTTTTATATAAAGCTTACTATTGGTCGGGACGGAGGTGCCCAACAGTTGCTACACAGCGTCACCCACGACGTTTCCCTACTAGAAACGACAAGGATTTGCTGAGCGACCGATTCGAATAGCGCCTTAATCAGCGAAACGATAGTCACGACCTTGCATTGCTTCCAGCGACGAAAGCGTTACGTTGAATCGCTTGAATAGAGAGAAGAAATCAACCAGTGGCATTTCCACAGAAACACGACGTACATCAACTGGCTCATCAGCCGGGAGCGCAGTGATATGTCCTACAACGGTGTCGTAGCCTTTAGCTTCAAAAACTAGGAAGGTGACATAAACGGGGTCGCGATGGACGCCGTGATTTTCACCAACGGAGAAGTCGATGCCGACCAGGAATTCATGGTCAGCCATGTGACCGTTTTGGCGAAGCCACTCTTCAGGCCCCCTACGGTCGGCCCGGTCAGCTGCGCTGCCCCCCTTGAAGTCACTGTATTGGGTTGCAGCTCGTAAAGTATCAAGCGCCATCTCAATATCCTTTTGTGTTGATTGTCGAACCGCACCGACTCTAACAGAGCTGCCCAGTCTGGAACACCCAGTGAAAGGGGTAAAACGCCCCGACAGGCGGCAGCGTGACCCCGACGTAACCCCGGCCAGAAACGACAAAGGCCTACATCGCTGTAGGCCTTTGTTTTGTATCAAATTCTTGACTGTTTCGGGCTTGGAATACGCGGACACCAGGTCCGGTTCTTGAAATTCTGGGTTCAGGCAGCGGTAAATTCGACGGGGTAGGGCAGGGCTGCCTGGCTGACCTGAAGCTCGGTCAGGGTCTCGCGGACCACCTGCTTGGCCACGCAGGCGCATTTCCCACACTGGCTGGCGACATTGGTGGCGGCTCGCACTTCCTTGTAACTGCAGCATCCTTCATAGATCGCATCGCGGATCTGTCCGTCGGTAACGCCGACACAAAGACACACATACATAAGGGCTGACCATCGCTGGTTGGGTCGATGGGTTGGAGCTTAATGGTAATGAGAATGCTTGTCAAAGATCTTTCTGAGAGGGCTGTGCTTGAGCGACCGGTGGTCGCTTTGTCGACGGAGTCGGCCTGTCACGAGAAGCCGTGTATGATGGTCGGCCTTTGTTGGATGTCGGGCAAGCTCGTCTGGCCCGGCAAACGGTTTTTCACCCTCATCAGGAGATTACAATGAGCGTACTCGTTGGTAAGAAAGCCCCCGATTTCACCGTTCCGGCCGTGCTGGGCAATGGCGAGATCGTCGATAGCTTCAACCTGGCCTCGGCCATCAAGGGCAAGTACGGCCTGGTGTTCTTCTACCCGCTGGACTTCACCTTCGTCTGCCCGTCCGAGCTGATCGCCCTGGACAACCGCATCCCTGACTTCCAGGCGCGCAACGTGGAAGTGATCGGCGTGTCGATCGACTCGCACTTCACCCACAACGCCTGGCGTAACACCCCGGTCAACAACGGCGGCATCGGTCAGGTGAAGTACACCCTGGCTGCCGACATGACCCACGAAATCTGCAAAGCCTACGACGTCGAGTCCGAAGGCGGCGTGGCCTTCCGTGGTGCCTTCCTGATCGATACCAACGGTGTTGTCCGTTCGCAGATCGTCAACGACCTGCCACTGGGTCGTAACATGGACGAGCTGCTGCGTCTGGTTGACGCTCTGCAGTTCCACGAAGAGCACGGCGAAGTGTGCCCTGCCAACTGGAAAAAAGGCGACAAGGGCATGAACGCTTCGCCTGAAGGCGTTGCTGCCTACCTGAGCGAGAACGCTGGCAAGCTGTAATTGCTGCGTGCATGAAAAAACCGGCCTTCGTGGCCGGTTTTTTTTGCCTTCCTGTGCCGGCCTCTTCGCTGGCGCGCCCGCTCCCACAGATTCTCTGCATGCCTGAAGGCAAAGGTGAACCTGTGGGAGCGGGCGTGCCCGCGAATGCCTTTAGCAGATCAATCGTTGAAATCGCGCCAGCCGCCCATTTCTTTCCAGCGGTTGACGATGCCGCAGAACAGCTCAGCGGTTTTCTCGGTGTCATAACGTGCCGAGTGCGCCTCACGCCCGTCGAAGTCGATGTCGGCGCTTTGGCAGGCCCGCGCCAGCACGGTCTGGCCATACGCCAGGCCCGCCAGGGTGGCGGTGTCGAAGCTGGAGAACGGGTGGAACGGGTTGCGCTTCAGGTCATTGCGCGCCACTGCTGCATTGAGGAAACCCAGGTCGAAGCTGCTGTTGTGGCCGACCAGAATCGCCCGCTTGCAGCCGTTGGCCTTGAGTGCCTTGCGCACGCCGCGGAAGATGTCGGTCATCGCGCTTTCCTCGCTGACCGCCATGCGCAGCGGGTGGTCCAGCTTGATCCCGGTGAACTCAAGTGCGGCCGGCTCGATGTTGGCGCCCTCGAACGGCTCCACTCGGTGGAAGTAGGTATGTTCGGGGAACAGGAAACCTTTCTCGTCCATGCCAATGGTGACGGCGGCAATTTCCAGCAATGCATCGGTAGCGCTGTTGAAACCACCGGTTTCAACATCCACCACGACCGGCAGATAGCCGCGGAAGCGCTCGGCCATCGGGTGGCGAGGACCGCTGCTGCCTTGGGTTTCCAGGTCGTCTTCGTAAAGGTCTTCGCTCACGCGTTTTTCTCCAGCAGGCGCCAGCGCAGTTTTTCGCCAGCGCGCAGCGGGACTACGGTTTGCTCGCCAAATGGCAGGCTTTCCGGAGCGGTCCATTCTTCGCGGACCAGGGTAATGGTGTCGGTGTTCGCCGGCAGGCCATAGAAGGCCGGGCCGTGCAGGCTGGCGAAGCCTTCCAGCTTGTCCAGCGCGTTACGCTGCTCGAACGCTTCGGCGTACATCTCGATGGCCGCATAAGCGGTGTAGCAACCCGCGCAACCACAGGCTGCTTCCTTGGCGTGACGGGCATGAGGTGCCGAGTCGGTGCCGAGGAAGAACTTCGGATTGCCGCTGGTGGCTGCGTCCAGCAAGGCCACCTGGTGGGTGTTGCGCTTGAGGATCGGCAGGCAGTAAAAGTGCGGGCGAATGCCGCCAACCAGCATGTGGTTGCGGTTGTACAGCAGGTGCTGGGCGGTGATGGTCGCACCCACGTTGGCCGGGGCCTCGGTGACGAACTGCGCGGCATCGCTGGTGGTGATGTGTTCGAACACCACTTTCAGCGTCGGGAAGCGCTCGACCACACGGCGCATGTGCTCGTCGATGAAGCGCTTCTCGCGGTCGAACACGTCGATCTCGCTGCGGGTCACTTCGCCATGCACCAGCAGCGGCATGCCCACTTCCGCCATTGCCTCTATGGCCGGGAAGATGTTGTCGATGCTGGTCACGCCCGAATCGGAGTTGGTGGTGGCGCCGGCCGGGTACAACTTGGCGGCGTACACGAAACCGCTGGCCTTGGCCGCGCGGATGTCCTCGGGGCTGATGTTGTCGGTGAGGTACAGCACCATCAGCGGCTCGAAGCGGCTGCCGGCCGGGCGGGCAGCCAGAATGCGCTCACGGTAGGCGCCGGCCTCGGTGGCATTGCGCACCGGCGGCACGAGGTTGGGCATGATGATGGCACGGGCGAAGGTACGCGCCACGTCGCCAACGGTGTGGGGCAGGACGGCACCATCGCGCAGATGGATGTGCCAGTCGTCGGGGCGCAGGAGGGTCAGGCGATCGGACATTGGGGATTCCAGGCGGGTCGAACTCAAGCCCCAATCCTACCGGAAAACCCCGGGGCGAGCACGGCTATCAAGTTTTCCGGACAGCGTCCGATAGCCTGCTGGTAAGCCGTCAGAATTTGTGGAGCCGCCCGTGCGCCAGCGTTACCTAGCCCTGTTGACCCTGTTCGCCAGCCTGCCGGCCGGCGCACTGACTTTCCAGACGCGCATGGAGAACATTGCCTGGAAGGTCGAGGGTGACCAGTTCGAGTGCCGTCTGAGCCAGCCGATCGAAGGTTTCGGCAGCGGTACGTTCGTGCGTCGGGCAGGCGAGCAGCCGGTGTTCCAGCTGCGGTCGGACAGCAACGTACTGGGTGCCGGCACCGCCAGCCTGCTGGCTGCGGCAGCGCCGTGGCAACCTGGGCGTGGCGATATCAACCTGGGCAATGTGCGAATGGCCCGCAGTGGCGTGCTGTTCAGCTCCTCCCAAGGGCAGGCCAGCCGGCTGATCAACGGTTTGCTCGACGGGCGTAGCACAGTCGTGCGCAACTACACCGGTGAGGCGGGCAGGCCGATGGAGGTGCGTGTGCTGCCGGTCAGCTTCGCCAAGGCCTACAATGACTATCAGGTCTGTGCGGGCAAGCTGTTGCCGATGAACTACGACCAGGTGCGCCAGACCCAGGTGGGTTTCCCCGGGGGCGGTATCGAGCTGGATGCAGCAGCCAAGGCGCGGCTGGATGTGATCCTCGATTACATGAAAGCCGACCCGACGGTGAACCATGTCGAGCTCAATGGGCATTCCGACAACAGTGGCAACCGCCTGGCCAACCGCGACCTGTCACGCCGCCGCGCATTGGCCGTGGCCGATTATTTCAAGGCTAACGGTGTGCCGGAAGAGCAGATCACTGTGCGCTTCCATGGCGAGCGTTATCCGCTCGCGAAGAACAACAGTGCGTCGAATCGGGCGCGTAATCGGCGGGTGAATATCGAGCTGGATCGGGTGGCGGTGGTTGAGAAAGCGGTGGAAAAGCCGGTTGAGCAAGCGGCGCCGGGTGTTGCACCTGCCTCGGGCGTCCCGGGGGCGAAGGCGCCCTGAGATCTGGTCGGTGCATGTCATGGGCTCGCATCAAGGCCGCCAGGGGTTCGTCACAACATTTTCAGCGTCTATGAGATCGAGCGCCGCCAGGTGTCCGCCTCGACACATTCTGCGCCTGTGAGATCGAGCGCCGCCCGCGCGGCGCTTCGCGGGTAAACCCGCTCCTACGTTTGTTTCGGGCCAGTCCATCCTGTGCCTGGCGCGCGCGACCGCCTTGTTGGTACGACGCGATATCGAGATAGGCACCAAGGCGTTCGCGCGCGAATCCCACAGGCATAATTGGCCCGAAACAAACGTAGGAGCGGGTTTACCCGCGAAGCGCCGCGCGGGCGGCGCTCGATCTCACAAGCGCAGAATGTCTTGAGGCGGCCACTTGGCGGCGCTCGATCTCACAGGCGCAGAATGTCTTGAGGCGGACACCTGGCGGCGCTCGATCTCACCGGCGCTGAACTCCTCAAGGCATGCACGCTGCGGCTCGACGCCCCTCCAAGGTCCTCATGCCACATCCCTCAACCGACCGCCCGTCGCCCCTACGAAAGTTCCTGTCGCTTTGTCGTCAGAAGCTGTCGCCCCACTGTAAATTTATCCGCAACGCCGGTAGAATCGATCCCTTTCCGTACAACCCCGTGGAGTGATGGCATGGCGGACGTAAAAAAGGTCGTACTGGCGTATTCCGGCGGCCTTGATACTTCGGTGATTCTCAAGTGGCTGCAGGATACCTACAACTGCGAAGTGGTGACCTTCACTGCTGACCTGGGGCAGGGCGAAGAGGTCGAACCGGCCCGTGCCAAGGCCCAGGCAATGGGCGTTAAAGAGATCTACATCGACGACCTGCGCGAAGAATTCGTGCGTGATTTCGTGTTCCCGATGTTCCGCGCCAACACCGTCTACGAAGGCGAGTACCTGCTGGGTACTTCCATCGCCCGTCCGCTGATCGCCAAGCGCCTGATCGAAATCGCCAACGAAACCGGCGCTGACGCCATTTCCCATGGCGCCACCGGCAAGGGTAACGACCAGGTGCGCTTCGAGCTGGGTGCCTATGCCCTGAAGCCAGGCGTCAAGGTCATCGCTCCATGGCGCGAGTGGGACCTGCTGTCCCGCGAAAAGCTGATGGACTACGCCGAGAAGCACGGCATCCCGATCGAGCGCCACGGCAAGAAGAAGTCGCCGTACTCGATGGACGCCAACCTGCTGCACATCTCCTATGAAGGCGGTGTCCTGGAAGATACCTGGACCGAGCACGAAGAAGACATGTGGCGCTGGAGTGTCTCGCCTGAGAACGCCCCGGACCAGGCTACCTACATCGAGTTGACCTACCGCAATGGTGACATCGTTGCCATCGACGGCGTCGAGAAATCCCCGGCCACCGTCCTGGCAGACCTGAACCGTATCGGTGGTGCCAACGGCATCGGCCGTCTGGACATCGTCGAAAACCGTTACGTCGGCATGAAGTCGCGCGGTTGCTACGAAACGCCTGGCGGTACCATCATGCTCAAGGCACACCGTGCCATCGAGTCGATCACCCTGGACCGCGAAGTCGCTCACCTGAAAGATGAGCTGATGCCAAAGTATGCCAGCCTGATCTACACCGGCTACTGGTGGAGCCCGGAGCGTCTGATGCTGCAACAGATGATCGATGCTTCGCAGGTCAACGTGAATGGTGTGGTGCGCCTGAAACTGTACAAGGGCAATGTGACCGTGGTTGGCCGCAAGTCGGACGATTCGCTGTTCGATGCCAACATCGCCACCTTTGAAGAAGATGGTGGTGCCTACAACCAGGCAGATGCTGCTGGCTTCATCAAGCTCAATGCTCTGCGTATGCGCATTGCCGCCAACAAGGGCCGTTCGCTGCTCTGATTGCTGGTGTGTGCGAAAACCCCGGCTCGGTCCGGGGTTTTTTTATGCCCGCGCAAAGGCGGGTCGTTCAACTTCGATGGCTCACATCATCGCCCTCGAGTGCGCTGATCGAAAGCTGCGCACATTGACGTCTGTCCAGATTACAAAAGCGCCAGACGCGCGCTGGCTCGGGCGGTTGGGCAAGTGCGTGCAAGAGTTGTTGTTCCATCATGCGACAGGCGTCGGGGCCGGAGAACATGAAAGTGACAGGTTCGCCCTGTACCGCCTCGGGGGCATCATTGGCAATTGCGGGTGTGGCCACACTGCTCAGTGCTGGCGTGTTGTCGTGTGCTGTGTTGTTGGGAAGCGGGCTATAGAACGACTTGTAATTGAAGTTGAGTGTCAGAAAAAACAGTGCCGTCAGAAAGAATGGAAAGCCTACCAGGAACCAGGTGTAGAGCTTTTGGCTGGACTCGCCGAGAAATGGCAGTGTGGCAAGGGCGGAGGCTTCGATGATCCCCGCGAAGATGGCAATGATCGTCAGCGGGGCGACAGGTTGTGCTTGGGTCATATGGGCCGTCTCCAGCGGTTTTGTCCATCTTTACCTTACTGCTGTACTCAACTAAAGGCTGGATTGTTTCCCGGGGGAGGAATGATCGTCAGAGAACCTCGTTGTGTTGCTTTTTCGACGTGTTTGAGTCGGAAGTTTTCCTTTGCTGAAGATCAGTATTCAACTGGTACGTTTATGTCAGTGGGTGGTACCTTTTTTCGGTAATAAGTAATTTATTTGTTACAACCATAGTCATTGTGTGTAGGAAGTTTCTGTAAGTTCTGTAGGCTTTGTCTGTCCATGGCTTTCGCTGGTAAATCGCCGCGCCAGCAAGCGTCCTGTCGGTTATCGTGGCGTGCCAAAGCAACAACAATGTATGGATATCGCATGAATAAAGTGCTTATCGTGGATGATCATCCGGTCATACGCCTGGCCGTACGCATGCTGATGGAGCGGCATGGGTATGACGTTGTGGCGGAGACTGACAATGGGGTAGCTGCGTTGCAGCTGACACGGCAACACCTGCCGGATATTGTGGTGCTGGATATCGGTATCCCGAAACTGGATGGCCTGGAGGTGATCGCCCGCATGGCGACATTCAGCCCGGGTAGCAAGGTACTGGTGCTGACGTCACAGGCCCCCGGCAACTTTTCGATGCGCTGCATGCAGGCAGGGGCGGCGGGTTACGTGTGCAAGCAGCAGGAGCTTACCGAACTGCTCAGCGCTATCAAGGCTGTGTTGTCGGGTTACAGCTACTTCCCCAACCAGGCCTTGCATGCGTCACGTGGCAGGGGGGCGGGCAGCGAGACGGATATGGTGAATCGCCTTTCTGCGCGAGAAATGACGGTGCTGCAACAACTGGCGCGAGGGCGTTCGAACAAGGAGATTGCCGACAGCATGTACCTCAGTAACAAGACGGTCAGTACCTACAAGTCGCGGCTGTTGCTAAAGCTCAATGCACGGTCACTGGTTGACCTGATCGAGCTGGCGCAACGGCAAGGTCTGAACTGATCGCCAAGCCTTGAAGCCTCCAGCCAGGAGGCTTTGCCAAGGCTATCGGTCCCTGACTACGGGACCCGCACTACAGGTCGTAATCGAAATCGGCCAACTGCTTTTGCAGGCGCCGTTCTTCCAGCATGTTGTCGATGGTGCGACGTTTGCTCAGGTTGGTCTTTGCGATTTCAACCTGTGGCTCCGCGTCATCGTCTGCGGCAACAAAATCATCATCGATCGACAGGTCGTCTTTATCGGTACTCATGAGTCGCTCCAAGCCAAGGGGCCATTGGCCGTCCTTATAACCAGAAAGCAGACGCTGGTAAAAAAGATTTTTTCAATCGATGTGAGTGGTTTTTGGCTATCGGCTCAATCGTCGGAGGTTTTGTGCTTGTACTCGCACAAATCTTCGATCCTGCAGCTGCCGCACCTTGGCTTGCGCGCCTGGCACACGTAGCGCCCGTGCAGGATCAGCCAGTGGTGGGCGTCGAGCAGGTAGTCCTTGGGTACAAACTTGAGCAGTTTCTTTTCCACTTCCAGCACCGTTTTGCCTGGCGCGATGCCTGTGCGGTTACTCACCCGGAAGATATGGGTATCCACGGCCATGGCCGGTTGGCGAAACGCCGTGTTTAGCACCACGTTGGCGGTTTTGCGGCCGACGCCGGGTAGCGCCTCCAGCGCTTCGCGGGTTTGCGGTACCTGGCTGTCGTGGCGCTCGATCAGTAGCCGACACGTTTCGATGACATTCTTGGCCTTGCTGTTGTAAAGCCCGATGGTCTTGATGTATTCGCTGAGGCCTTCAACGCCCAGGGCATAGATGGCCTCGGGGGTGTTGGCGACGGGGAACAGGCGGGCAGTGGCCTTGTTGACGCCGACGTCGGTGGATTGCGCGGACAGTGTCACGGCGACCAGCAGTTCAAACGGGGTCGTGTAGGCCAGTTCGGTCTTTGGGTCGGGGTTGTCTTCGTGCAGCCTGCGAAAAATCTCCAGGCGTTTGGCGGCATTCATGAAATCAGGGCTTTCCTTGACGAGGTGGGTGGGCAGGGTCCGGAAGCAGGCGATTGTACAAGGCCAACAGCAGACCCAGCAGCAGTAGCGCACCGGGTGCGAGGCTGGCCAGGTGCAGCTCGGCATGGTCAGCCAGCCATTGGCGGCTGGCGCCCAGCAGCAGGCAAATGGCAAAGACAGCGCCGAGGTGCTTTGCGAGCAGGCGCCAGCGGCGTTGGTCAGGTAGCAGGTGGTCACTGGCCAGGCATTGCAGGCACAACAATGCGGGATAGTGGCCCAGGGCAATGGCCAGTGGTAGCAGCCAGGCCCGCAGGGCCAACTGCAGGCAACTGGCCAAGGCTGCCAGCAGCAACAGGCTAGCCAGTACATAGGCCCAGCTGGCCATGTGTTTACGCAGTGGCGCCAGCAACAGTTGGTGCAGGCACCCCATCAGTACTGCGCACAGGCCGATGGCCGCGCCTTCAGCCAGCGTTCGGGTGGCACCCAGCAGTGGCGCCAGGCTCATGGCCAGCAGGCAGAACCTATTCATGGGTGGCGCCCTCCAGCAATACACTACGCTGCTCGTCGAAATAGCTCAGCGCATCCTGCAATGCGGCGATCACCGCGCGCGAGGTCACGGTTGCGCCGGCCAATTGGTCAAAGTCACCCTGGTCCCGCTTCAGCGCCCAGTGATCGCCCTGATCGCGGTTGTTGAACTGACTCAGCCAGTGCAATCGCGGATCCCCCAGGCGATCGCCCAGCCCGGGGCTTTCCTGTTGTTCGACAACCTGGCTGCCGATCAGCTGGCCGTCCGTGGTGATGGCGACGCTCAGCACGATCGGCCCGGCATACCCCTGGGCCTGTGTGATCAGGATAATGGCGCTTGGCTTACCTGCCACAGTGGCACGGTAAGCCGCCAGGATACGGCTGTTGGGCCTCTGTGCGGCGGGCCTTGGCAGCGGGCTTTCCAGGGGCTGGTTGTCATAGCTACCGTCGGGCAGCACGGCCAGCCGCTGGCGGCTTTGCAGCTGCTTTTCAGCGCCGGCGATGGCCGGACCGGTCCACTGCCGCCAGGCCAGGGTGGCAGACACTGCCAATACTCCCGTCAGCAGCAACAGGCCCACATCCCGAACCCCGCGCTTCATCGGGCTGCCTGCTGACGCTGCGCAGCCATGCGCTCGAGTGCCGGTGCGAAAAGGTTCATCAGCAGGACGGCGAACGCGGTGCCATCCGGATAGCTGCCCCAGGTACGAATCAGGTAGATGAGCACTCCTGTTCCCACGCCGAAGCACAGCTTGGCCCAGTCGTCTCTGGGGCCGGACACTGGCTCGGTCGCAATGAAGAAGGCTGCCAGCATGGTCGAGCCGGAAAACAGGTGCAGCAAAGGCGAGCCATTGGAGTCCGACCCCGAACCGTTCCAGCCCAACAAGCTGAATACCAATAGCCCTGCCAGCAAACCTGCCGGTGCATGCCAACTGATCACCTTGCGCTGCAACAAGAACAGGCCACCAAGCAGGAATGCCAGGTTGACCCATTCGCTGCCTGCCCCGCCAATGTTGCCAAAGCCTGGATGGCTGGCAAACAGTTCGTCGATGGTCAGGCTGCGGTTGTGGCGCAAGCCGTCGAGCAATGTCGGACGGGCCCAGGCATCGATCTGTTCGCCCCCAGCGAACACCTGCTGCACGCTGTCGAGCAGGCCTGGGGCCTGCCCAGGCCAATGGTTCATCTGCAACGGGAAGCTGAGCAGCACGAAGGCATAACCCACCATGGCCGGATTGAACAGATTTCGCCCGACCCCACCGTAGGCCTGCTTGCCGATTCCGATCGCGACACTTGCCGCGATGACCGGCAGCCACCATGGCGCCAAGGTGGGCAGGGCGGCCGCCAGCAGTACGGCGGTCACCAGTGCGCTGCCGTCGTTGAGCGCCTGGCTCAGTGATTGGCTGCGCAGTGCCAGCAGCAATGCCTCGCACAGCAGCGCGGCACTGGCGCACAGCAACAGGTTCAGCATCATGCCCCAGCCATGCAGCCACAACAGCGCCAGCAGTCCAGGCGTGCAGGCTAGCAAGACCAGGCCCATGCTGGTGCGTAGGCGCGGATCGGGACTGCTCATTGGCCAAACATTCCGTTGAAACCGGAAAACGCCATGGCCATCACCCCGGCACCGATCAATTCGATGGGCAGGCCGCGCAGCACGTTGGGGATATCGGCGTGGGCGCTGCGCTGGCGCAGGTCGGCGAACACCATCAGCGCCAGCCAGAAGCCGCCACCCGTCAGCAAGCCTTGGAGCAGCATGGTTGGCCAGGTGCTGCCGTCGCTTGTCTGCTGCAGGGCCAGCCCAAGCGCTGCTGCATTGCTCAACAGCAGCGCTGGCAACCCCACTACAGGCCAGGCCGGGCGCCACTTGGCCAAAAGCCAGGGCAGTCCCCAAGCGAGCAAGGCCAGCCAGGGCAATAGCAGAAACAGGGCAAGATCGTGGATGTGCAACGGGGCAAGTACCGCGTGCACCAGCAGCTGCGCGCCGATTACGCCCAGGGCGATGCACAGGGCGCAGGCCAGGCCGTGCACCTGCAGTTGCAGCCCGGGGAGTGGCTGTCGAAGCAGGCACAGGTGATTGATCAGTGCGGCGCTGATCAGGACCAGGATGTAGTCATTCATGAGATGACGATAGCCGGGAATCGGGGCGATTGTCCGGGTTTGGCATGAAGGGGCCTGCGTAATTGTGGGAGCGGGCAGCCCGCTCCCACAATGGCCCGCAGGGCGGTTACTTGATGCGCTGGCCTGGCTTGGCGCCGCTGTCCGGGCTCAGCAGGTAGATTTCTTCGCCGCCAGGGCCGGCAGCCATGACCATGCCTTCGGACACGCCAAAGCGCATCTTCCGGGGTTTGAGGTTGGCGACCATCATGGTCAGGCGGCCCTCCAGCTTGGACGGGTCTGGGTAGGCCGACTTGATGCCGGAGAACACGTTGCGGCGCTCGTCACCAATGTCCAGGGTCAGTTGCAGCAACTTGTCGGCACCCGCCACGGCTTCAGCCTTGACGATCAGCGCCACACGCAGGTCGACGGCAGCGAAGGTATCGAACTCGATCTCTGCCGACAGCGGGTCCTTGGCCAGCTCGCCATTGCCCGCCGGGGCCTTGGCTTCGGCAGCCAGCAGGTCTTCCTTGCTGGCAGCGACCATGGCTTCGACCTTGGCCGGCTCGATACGGCTCATCAAGGCCTTGAACGGGTTAAGCGTGTGGTTTTCCAGGCGTGTCAGGTGGTCGTTCCAGGTCAGCGGGGCCACGTTGAGGAAAGCCTCGGCGTCAGCGGCCAGCACCGGCAGTACCGGTTTGAGGAAGATCACCAGCTGGCGGAACAGGTTGATGCCTTGGGCGCAGATGGCCTGGACTTCATCCTGCTTGCCTTCCTGCTTGGCCAGTGACCACGGTGCCTTGTCGGCGATCCAGGCGTTGGCGCGGTCGGCCAGTGCCATGATTTCGCGCATGGCGCGGCCAAAATCACGGGCCTCATAGGCTTCGGCGATGGAAGGTGCGGCAGCCAGGAAGGCTTCGGTCAGCTCAGGCGCGGCATCACCGCTTACCATCACACCCTCGTTGCCCTTGTGGATGAAACCGGCGCAGCGGCTGGCAATGTTGACGACCTTGCCGACCAGGTCGGAGTTGACCTTCTGCACGAAGTCTTCCAGGTTCAGGTCCAGGTCGTCGACGCCACGGCCCAGCTTGGCCGCATAGTAGTAACGCAGGTATTCCGGCTGCAGGTGGTCCAGGTAGGTGCGGGCCTTGATGAAGGTGCCGCGCGACTTGGACATCTTGGCGCCGTTGACCGTCAGGTAGCCGTGCACGTTGACCGCGGTCGGCTTGCGGAAGCCGGCGCCTTCGAGCATGGCTGGCCAGAACAGGGCGTGGAAGTTGACGATGTCCTTGCCGATGAAGTGGTACAGCTCGGCCTTGGAGCCTTCGTTCCAGAAGGCGTCGAAGTCCAGCTCCGGGCGGCGTGCGCAGAGGTTCTTGAAGCTGGCCATGTAGCCGATCGGCGCATCCAGCCATACGTAGAAGTACTTGCCAGGCTCACCCGGGATCTCGAAGCCGAAGTACGGCGCGTCGCGGGAGATATCCCACTCCTGCAGGCCGGAATCCAGCCATTCCGCCAGCTTGTTGGCTACCGCGTCCTGCAGGGTGCCGCTTCGGGTCCATTGCTGCAGCATGGCCTGGAAGTCTGGCAGCTTGAAGAAAAAGTGCTGGGAATCACGCAGTACCGGGGTGGCACCGGAGATCGCTGACTTGGGGTTCTTCAGCTCGGTGGGTGCGTAGGTGGCGCCGCATTTTTCGCAGTTGTCGCCGTACTGGTCTTCGGCCGCGCACTTCGGGCAGGTGCCCTTGATGAAGCGGTCGGCGAGGAACATGCCTTTTTCCGGGTCGAAGTACTGGGTCACCGAACGGGTGGCGATGTGCCCGGCTTCACGCAGGCGCGAGTAGATCAGGCTCGACAGCTCGCGGTTCTCTTCGCTGTGGGTGGAGTGGAAGTTGTCGAAGTCCACCAGGAAGTCGGCGAAATCGCTGCTGTGCTCGGCCTGGACGTTGGCGATCAGCTGTTCCGGGGTGATGCCTTCCTTTTCGGCGCGCAGCATGATGGCCGAACCGTGGGCGTCGTCGGCGCAGACATAGATGCACTGGTTGCCGCGCAGCTTCTGGAAGCGCACCCACATGTCCGTCTGGATGTACTCCAGCATATGGCCGAGATGGATCGATCCATTGGCATAGGGCAGGGCGCTGGTGACGAGAATCTGGCGTGGCTCGGACATGGTGGCTCGGCTACTTATCTGGCTACGGGGTAAAAATGAGGATGATCGGCCACTATAAAGGGCTGGCGAAGATATTTCACCCCGCAAGCGCATCTGCTGACGATTGACGGGTTAGGATAGGCGGCTGTTTTACATTCAGTTTGCCAATGGGAGTCTCCATGAGTGCCGTCACCCGTGCCGCCGTTGAAGGCGTGCTTCGCCAGTACACCGACCCCTACCTGAACCAGGATCCGGTCAGCGCCGGCTGCGTGCGCGCCATCGATATCCAGGGCGGGCAGGTCAGCGTGCAGTTGCAGTTGGGTTATGCCGCAGGGCTGTTCAAGAACGGCTGGGCCCAGGTGCTGCAGACCGCCATTGGCAGCCTTGAGGGGGTCACTGGCGCTCAGGTTTCGATCGATTGCGTGGTGGCCGCGCACAAGGCCCAGGCCCAGGTGCCAGCCATGGCCAACGTCAAGAACATCATCGCCGTGGCCTCGGGCAAGGGCGGTGTGGGCAAGTCGACCACCGCGGCCAACCTGGCCTTGGCCCTCGCACGCGAAGGCGCACGGGTAGGTATTCTCGATGCCGATATCTACGGCCCCAGTCAGGGGGTGATGTTCGGCATCGCCGAGGGCACCCGTCCACAGATTCGCGAGCAGAAGTGGTTCGTGCCGATCAAGGCCCACGGCGTGGAAGTCATGTCCATGGCCTTCCTCACCGACGACAACACGCCGATGGTATGGCGTGGCCCAATGGTGTCTGGCGCGCTGCTGCAACTGGTCACCCAGACCGCCTGGGATGACCTGGATTACCTGGTGATCGATATGCCACCGGGTACCGGTGACATCCAGCTGACCCTGGCACAAAAGGTACCGGTGGTCGGTTCGGTGATCGTCACCACGCCGCAGGACCTGGCGCTGCTGGATGCCAAGAAGGGCGTGGAAATGTTCCGCAAGGTCAACATTCCGGTGCTGGGCGTGGTCGAGAACATGGCCGTGCATATCTGCTCGAATTGCGGCCATGCCGAACACCTGTTCGGTGAAGGTGGCGGCGAGAAGCTGGCCAGCCAGTATGGCGTCGACCTGCTGGCGTCGCTGCCGTTGTCGATGCTGATACGTGAGCAGGCCGACAGCGGCAAGCCGACGGCGATCGCCGAGCCGGAAAGCCAGATTGCCATGGTTTACCAGGAGCTGGCTCGCCAGGTAGGCGCGCGGATCGTGCTGCAGGAAGCTGCGGCGCCGGCAATGCCCAGCATTACCATCAGCGAAGATTGACCTGCCATACCGAGTTTGCCCGCACACAGCGACTGCGCCGTACTTGAAGCCTGTGCAGTCCCTGTGGGAGCGGGCGAGCCCGCGAAGAGGCCAGCGCCTATTTCGAGCAGGCATAAAAAAACCCGCCAGAAGGCGGGTTTTTTTGAAAGCTAGGAAGCTAGATCGACTTAGGCGATCTGAACTTCTTCAGCCTGCATGCCTTTCTGGCCGCGGGTAGCGACGAAAGTAACAGCCTGGCCTTCTTTCAGGGTTTTGAAGCCGTCAGCTTGGATGGCTTTGAAGTGCACGAACAGGTCGTCGCCCGACTGAGGGGTGATGAAGCCGTAGCCTTTCTCATCGTTGAACCACTTAACAACACCGGATTGACGGTTGGACATTTTTCTGTCTCCTTGGACAATTTGATAACGGTCAGGAAAAACCCTGCCCGGGACTGAGCGCAAAGAGAGCAGAAAATTCAGCGATGGGCCGATCAGGATCGTGCATCAAACTAGAGATTCTCGGTGTCACGTGCAGCACAGTGGCAACACCTTACCCCACTTTCCGCAACCTGCCAATGGTCAGAAGACGCTTTAAGCAAATTCGGATCGGCGGCGGCTGCAGCCCCCACCCGGCGCGGGATGAGGGATGGAACTTTAACCTGGGCGCCGGGACCGGTAATATGCGCGTCACGATTTTCACCTCGCAACTCTTCAGGACACCCCGCCATGAGCATCAAATCGGACAAGTGGATTCGCCGCATGGCGCAGGAACACGGCATGATCGAGCCGTTCGTCGAGCGCCAGGTGCGCGGCGAGCAGGACAACCGCGTGATCTCCTTCGGCGTCTCCAGCTATGGATACGACGTACGCTGCGCCGACGAATTCAAGGTGTTCACCAACATCAACTCGGCCACCGTCGACCCGAAAAATTTCGATGCTGGCAGCTTCGTCGATATCAAGAGCGACGTGTGCATCATCCCGCCAAACTCTTTCGCCCTGGCGCGCACTGTCGAATATTTCCGCATTCCCCGTGACGTGCTGACCATTTGCCTGGGCAAGAGCACCTACGCCCGTTGCGGCATCATCGTCAACGTCACGCCGCTCGAGCCCGAGTGGGAAGGCCATGTGACGTTGGAGTTCTCCAACACCACCACGCTGCCGGCAAAGATCTACGCCAACGAAGGCGTGGCGCAGATGCTGTTCTTGCAGTCCGACGAAGAGTGCGAAGTGTCGTACAAGGACCGTGGCGGCAAATACCAGGGCCAACGCGGCGTCACCCTGCCGCGTACCTGAGCCGACAAGCGCGGGGAATTACCCGCGCCTTTGGCACTCCAACGAAGTAACGCCGGTGTGCATGATGTACATCGGCTTTCGTCAGGAGCAGCCAATGAAACTCCATCCCGCAATCAGTGCCAAGCTGGCAGGCCTGCAGCCCAATCACGTTGGGTTGTTGCCCTGGTCACTGCTGGCGCACCCGCTGCCCATGCAGGCGGGGGGCGTGCCCCATCAGCCTGACCCCGATACCCCGCAACCGCCGGAACCCGGTGAGACGCCTCCCATGGAGCCGGGTGAGCCGACCTTGCCGGACGAGCCGCCTCCCGCCCCTGTGGCCTGAGCGTCGCTAAAGCGGCCAGACGCGGTCAGCGCCAGCCAGGTACAGCCGGCTGGCGCTGGCGGGGGTGATTTCCCACCCCCCGGTGAACTCACCGAATGCAGGTAGCAGGCTGACTTGCTCATCGATCACGAAGCAAGGCAGACGCAAGCGCTGACGGGCCTTGCCGCGCAGGACGAAGACCGGGTGTACATGGCCCGCCAGTACCGGGTGTGTGCGGTGCGGCTGCGGTTCGTGCTGCAGGGCAAAGGGCCCCAGAACCCAAGGCTCGTCCACGACCTGAATATCGAGCGAGGCAGGTGGATCGCCGGCGTTGCGATCATGATTGCCGCGTATGAGCACCACTTTCAGATTTTTGTGCCGCTTCCGCCAATCCTCCACCTTGGCCAGCGTTGCCGGGGCGCGGGCCGTGCGGGCATGCAGAAAGTCGCCCAGGATGATCAGTTGTTCGCAGTCATGCTCGGCCAGCAGGCGATCGAGCCTGACGAGTGTCGCCTCAGTCGTTCCGCGTGGCACTGGTTGATGCAGGGCGCGGTAGCTGGCGGCCTTTCCGATGTGCACGTCGGCCACCAGCAGGGCGCGGCGGGCGGGCCAGTAGATGGCTTTGTCGGCGAGCAGCCAGAGCACCTGCCCCCAGTGTTCGATGGGTTGGTAATTCATCCCGCGTCCGCCGCTTGTTCCAGTTCCGCCACCATCCGCGCGATGCGGTCTGCCAGCTTCTCGGTGCTCAATGTCTCGCGCATGCCTTCCACCAACAAGGCAAACGCCAGGGGCCCTGGCCGATTCAACGCCTGCAGGTCCAGTTGCAACTCACTCATTTTCAGCAGTTGCCGATGCAGCCGTTCAATTTCCAGCTCTTCGCTCAATACTTCATCCCGCGCCTGGCCAAGCAGCAAATTCCCCGCGTCGTGCTTGCGAAACACCTCATAGAACAGCCCGCTGGAGGCCTGGATTTGCCGCGTGCTCTTTTGCGCGGCGGGATAGCCGCCAAACACCAGCCCGGCAATCTGGGCAATTTCACGAAAGCGCCGCAGTGCCATTTCCCCGGCATTCAGGCTGGCCAGCACATCTTCCAGCAGGTCCGCGGTGCCGAGTGCTTGCGGCAGGTGACTGGCCCAGTCCACCTGGGCAGGGCTGAGGAGTTCGAATCCGTAATCGTTGACGGCAATCGACACCGACAGCGGTTGTGCGCGGCTAACCCGCCAGGCAATCAGATTGGCCAAGCCCAGGTTGGCCATGCGCCCGGCAAAGGGATACAGGAACAGGTGCCAGCCCTGGCGGGACTTGAAGGTCTCGGCCAGCAGTGTGCCTGTGGTGGGCAAGGCTGACCACTGCGCCTGGAGCGCAAGCAGCGGGCGTATTGCGCGCATTTCCGGCCCGTCAAAGCGTTCATGGGCGGCAGCATCGAGCTGCTCGACCAGCGCCTCGGCCAGTTCGCTCGAGAGCGGCATGCGCCCGCCGTTCCAGCGCGCTACCGCAGCCTTGCGCGCCGTGCTGCGACGCACATAGGCCGTCATGTTTTCCACGCGCACCAGCTCCAGTACCCGCCCGGCAAACACCAGCGTATCGCCGGGGCGCAGGCGGGCGATGAACGCTTCTTCAACACTGCCCAGCGTTTTCCCGCCGCCGCCCTTGCTCCAGTATTTCAGTTGCAGGTTGGCATCGCTGACGATGGTGCCGATGCCCATGCGGTGGCGCCGCGCCAGGCGTTCGCTGGTAACCCGGTAAACACCGTCGGCCTGGCGCTCGACGCGCTGGTAGTCCGGGTAGGCGGTCAGTGAGCTGCCGCCGTGGCAGACGAAGTCCAGCGCCCATTGCCATTGGCTGTCGCGCAACTGGCGAAAAGCCCAGGTGCTGCGCACTTCGGCGAGCAGTTGCTCCGGGCGAAAACCGCTGCCCAAGGCCATGCTGACCAGATGCTGTACCAGCACGTCCATGCACAGGCGCGGTGAAAAGCGGGCTTCGATGTGGCCGGCTATCAGCGCCTGTCGGGCCGCCGCCGCCTCCACCAGTTCCAGGCTATGGGTGGGCACCAGGGTGACCCTGGAGCGCCGCCCAGGCGCGTGTCCTGAGCGACCCGCCCGCTGCATCAGGCGGGCGATGCCCTTGGCCGAGCCGATTTGCAGCACCCGTTCCACGGGCAGAAAGTCCACGCCCAAGTCCAGGCTGGAAGTGCAGATCACCGCCTTGAGGCTGCCTTGCTTGAGGCTGCGCTCGACCCAGTCGCGGGTATCGCGGGCCAGCGAGGCGTGGTGCAGGGCGATCAGCCCGGCCCAGTCCGGGCGGGCCTCAAGCAGGGCCTGATACCAGATTTCTGCCTGGGCGCGGGTGTTGGTGAACACCAGGCTACTGGCACTGGCATCGATCTCGTGACAGACCTGGTCGAGCATCTTCAGGCCCATGTGTCCAGCCCAAGGGAAGCGCTCGATCGCTGTTGGCAGCAGGGTGTCGACTTGCAGTGCCTTGTCTTGCCGGCCTTGCACCAGCAGGCCGCCCTGGGGCAGCAAGACATCCCGTGCGTGTTGCAGGTTGCCGAGGGTTGCCGACAAGCCCCAGGTCGGTAGGCCCGGGTGCCAATGCCGCAGGCGCGCCAAGGCCAGCTGCAGTTGTACCCCGCGCTTGTTGCCAAGCAGCTCGTGCCATTCATCCACCACCACCAGTTGCAGCGTGGCGAAATCCTCACGTGCTTGTGCCCGGGTCAGCAGCAGGGTCAGGCTTTCGGGGGTGGTGATCAGCACACTGGGTAGCCGCCGGGCCTGTCGGGCGCGCTCGGCACTGTTGGTGTCGCCGCTGCGCACCCCTACGCTCCAAGGCAGCTGGAGTTCATCAAGCGGCGCTTGCAACGCACGTGCGGTGTCGGCGGCCAGGGCACGCATGGGCGTCACCCACAGCACCTGTATGGGGGCCAAGTGGCGGCCCTGGGGCCTGGGCTTGAACGCACGCAGCGCCGCGAGCCAGACCGCGTAGGTCTTGCCGGCACCGGTACTGGCATGCAGCAAACCGGACTCGCCCCGTTCGACGGCAGCCCATACTCGCCGCTGGAAGGCGAAGGGCTTCCAGCCGCGCTTGGCAAACCAGGCATTGGCGAGGTCGGTAGCAGCAGGCATGAGGCAGATGGCCCTCCGAAGGCTGTGCTTCTACAGACCACTTGCCGGCTGCAATGGTTTTACCGGATCAATTGGCCAACAGGTAGCCGCTGCGGCATACCTGTTCGCCGGCCACATGGGCGATGACCATGCCGGCGGTGGCCATGCGCCGGACGCTACGCGCATACAGCAGCCCCGGCTGGCTGTTGCGCAGGGGGGTGACTCGGTCACTGAGTGGGTCGATGACTTCGGCGATCAGTTGGCCGGCCTCCAGGTGCTGGCCCGGTCTGGCGTGGTAAACCAGCAACCCACCCAGTGGCGTTGCCACGGGTTCCACCGCAGCCAACGGCGTGGCGTGGCGTAACAGCGCGGGCAGGGGGGCGCTGGTGCCTTCGATGACACCTGCGTGGGTCAGGAAGTCGAGGATCGCCTGGCAGTCCTTGCTGGCCAGATCATGGCTGACATCCGCCTGGCCACGCAGCTCCACGGTGACCGAGCAGCAGCCCAGCGGAATCGGGAAGCGTTTGCCGAAACGTTGCTGCAATTGCCACCAGACCAGGCTGAAACATTCATCGAACGACTGCCCGCCCGAGTCGGTTGCCAGCAGGCTGGCCTGGGCGCCCAGGTAACGGGCCAAGGGTTCGATCTGGGGCCAGGCATCGGGTGTGGTGTACAGGTGCTCGACTGCTTCGAAGTCGCAGTGCAGGTCCAGCACCATATCGGCATCGCAGGCCAGGCGCTGCAGTATCAGGCGCTGGGCTTGCAGGGGTGTGCGGACCGGGTGTGCGTCCAGGCCACGGCGCAGGTATTCGCGGATCAGTGCAAGGTTGTGCGTCGGGTGCTGGGTAAGGTGTTCTTCGATCTGGTCGCCGATGCTGTCCGACAGGTCGATGAAGTTGCGATTGAAGTTCTCGCCGCTTTGCAGTTCAAAACGCCCCAATGGTGCATCCAGCAGCACTTGCTCCAAACCCACCGGGTTGGCCACCGGCACCAGTATGATCTCGCGCTGCAGTCGGCCTTGCTGTTCCAGCTCGGCCAGGCGGCGCTTGAGGTGCCAGGCTACCAGCATGCCCGGCAGCTCGTCGGCGTGCAGTGAGGCCTGGATATAGACTTTGCCTCCACTGCGGGGGCCGAAGTGGAAGCTGTGCAGTTGGCGGGTGATCCCCGGTACGGGGGAGAGCAGGTCGTGGGTTGAATGGTGCATGTTGGTCCTGGCTGCGTGGCGAAAACGGTCTGCGACACGGGTCGGCTCAAAAATAGAAGCATAGTTTCAGCGAATGCGCCTCATCCTGCAGCAGTCGGGCATCGCAAACTTTTTCAGGCCAGTAGCGCCTGCAGGGTGGCCAGGTCATCTGCTTCTTCCACTGGCTTGTCCAGCCGCCAGCGCAGCATGCGCGGAAAGCGCACGGCAATACCGCTTTTGTGGCGCCGGGACAGGGCGATGCCTTCGAAGCCCAGCTCGAACACCAACGTTGGAGTGACACTGCGCACCGGGCCGAACGTTTCCACCGTGGTCTTGCGGATGATGGCGTCGACCTTGCGCATTTCTTCGTCGCTGAGCCCTGAATAGGCCTTGGCAAAGGGCACCAACGCCCGACCAGGGGAACCTGCCGGTGCATCCCATACGGCAAAGGTGTAGTCGCTGTACAGACTGGCCCTGCGGCCGTGGCCGCGTTGGGCATAGATCAGCACCGCATCGACGCTGAAAGGGTCGATCTTCCACTTCCACCAGATGCCCATGTCCTTGGTGCGCCCCACGCCGTACAGGGCCTCGCGCTGCTTCAGCATAAGCCCTTCCACGCCCAGGCTGCGTGACTGTTCGCGCTGGCGGGCAAGGTCGGCCCAGTCCGGGCCTTGCAGCAGAGGCGACAACAGCACGGGGGCAAGTGGGTGTTCATCCACCAGGCGTTCCAGCTGGCTTCGGCGTTCGTGCTGCGGTCGGCTGCGCCAGTCCTCGCCCTGCCACTCCAGCAGGTCGTAGGCCTGCAGCACCACCGGTGCATCGTTCAGCAGTTTTTTGCCCAGCGTTTTGCGACCGATACGCTGTTGCAGCAAGGCAAACGGCTGCACGGCCAGTTCAGCCTCGGTTTCACCAGGTTTCCAGACCAGGATCTCGCCGTCGAGCACCACGCCATCGGGCAAACTCTGTGCCAGACTATGCAGTTCGGGGAAACGCTCGGTAACCAGTTCTTCGCCGCGTGACCACACCCACAGCTGGCCATCGCGCTTCACCACTTGCGCCCGAATGCCGTCCCACTTCCATTCGATTTGCCAATCGCTTGGTGGTCCGAGCAGGGTATCGAACTGATCGCTGGACACTTGCAGCGGATGGGCCAGGAAGAATGGGTAGGGCTGGCCGCCACGCTGGTTGTGTTCATCGGCGGACTCTGGGGCGATCAGCCTCTGGTAACTGGCTGCAGTCGGGCGATGGCCTGTATCGGTGTAGCCGACCAGGCGCTGGGCCACGCGTTTGGCGTCCAGCCCGGCCAGTTGCGCCAGGGCGCGGGTGACCAACAGCTTTGACACGCCCACGCGAAAGCTGCCAGTGATCAGCTTCAGGCATAGCATCAGGCTGGCACGGTCCAACCGGGCCCAGAGCGGCGGCAGGCGCTGGCGGACTTGCTCAGGCGCCAGCCCGCGCAGGGGCAGCAAGTGCTGTTCCACCCAGGTGGCCAGGCCTTCCTCGTTGCCATCAGCGTGCAGCGGCAGCAGCAGCGAAATGGTCTCGGCCAGGTCGCCCACGGCCTGATAGCTTTCTTCGAATAGCCAGTCCGGCAGGCCAGCCAGCGTCGTCGCCAGTTCGCGTAGAAGGCGGGTGGGCACCAGCTGGCGTGGGCGCCCGCCGGCCAGGAAATACACCGCCCAGGCAGCATCGTCGGCGGGCGCCATGTCGAAGTAGTCGCGCAGTGCCTCGAGCTTGGCATTGCTGGAGGTGGTCGCGTCCAGGCGCAGGAACAGCGTAGCGAAGGCTTTCATGGCGAGGGGGCGGTGTTGGGCACATCGTCTTCGTCGCCATACTCGGTGACGAAGGCGCGGGCATCCAGGCCTTGTTCGGTGAGGTAGCGCACCAGTACCTCGACCGAGCCGTGGGTGACCATCACCCGTTGGGCACCGGTCTGGCCAATGGCCCAGAGCAGGCCAGGCCAGTCGGCGTGGTCGGACAGCACAAAGCCCCGGTCCACGCCGCGCCGCCGGCGGGCGCCGCGTAGCAGCATCCAGCCGCTGGCGAAGGCATCACTGTAATCGCCAAAACGGCGCATCCAGCTACTCCCGCCGGCTGATGGGGGCGCCAGGACCAGTGCCTGGCGCAGCAGAGGATCGTTGCGCGGTATATCGCCTGCGTAGCGGGTTTCCGGCAGGCGGATACCGGCATCCCGATACACCCGGTTGAGCGGCTCCATGGCGCCATGCACGAGGATCGGGCCGATGCTGGCATCCAGCCCATGCAGAATCCGCTGGGCCTTTCCGAAGGCATAGCAGAACAGCACGCTGGCCTTGCCCTGTTCACTGTTGGCCCGCCACCAGGCATTGATGCTGGCGAAGATCTCGCTTTGGCTTGGCCAGCGGTAGATCGGCAGGCCGAAGGTCGACTCGGTGATGAAGGTGTGGCACGCCACCGGTTCGAAGGGTGTACAGGTGCCATCGGGTTCTACCTTGTAGTCACCGGATGCAACCCAGACTTCACCTCGATACTCCAGGCGCACCTGTGCCGAACCCAGCACGTGCCCGGCCGGGTGCAGGCTCAACGTCACGCCGTGGTGCAGCAGGCGCTCACCGTAGGGCAGGGTCTGCAGATTGATGTCCTGGCCCAGGCGGCTGCGCAGAATGCCGGCACCGGGGCTGGCGGTCAGATAATGGCCATTGCCGGTGCGTGCGTGGTCGCCGTGGCCATGGGTAATGACAGCCCGGTCCACGGGCCGCCAGGGGTCGATGTAGAAATCTCCGGGCGGGCAGTACAGGCCTTCGGGGCGGGCGATGACGAGGTCCATGGCACGGGCACTGGTTCTGGGGTTACCCGTTAAGAGGCATGGTGCTGGACGTTAGTTCGGATGGATTTGGGAGGGAGCTGCTGAAAAAAGTTCATCAAGCCCCCTCATGCGCCCCTGAAGAACGCCGTTACCGCCCCGGCACCAACGTAAGCCGCTGGTTGCCATACGCCCTGCCGAAGTTCTGCTGTTGCAGTGGCAGGCTCATGAAGCGCCCTTTGAACCAGGCATCCAGCCCATCGCGGTAATGCGCGCTGGCCGGGTTGCCGGACTGGCCGCTGCTGGTCAGTATCTGCAACGGTTCGGCCTGGCCGAAGTCGACGATCATCCGTGCCGAGGCTGGCAGACGCGTGTCGAAGTCGCTGCCCCAGGCGAATGGTGTGAGGGCCAGGGTAGTGAAGTCGCCGCCTGCGGCAAGCGGCGAACGGCTGATCGCATCACCCAGGCCATGGTAGGCCGGTGCCGGCCAGCGGTACTGGTGCAGCTTGCCCCACTGCCAGGTGCGTCGGTCGGCCCCCAGCTGTGCGATACCGGCCTCCATTGCGCCCGCCAGGCTGCGGGCGAGGATGGCGGGCTTGTCTTCTTTTTGCGGCGTGTTGCGGTCATCCCAGAAGGGGCTGTCATCGCGGCCCAGCAGATGATCGGCCTGCGCCGAGAATGACAAACGTGCATTGCCGACGAATGCCTGCCAGGCCGGGCCAGACTCCGGGCCCAGGTCATCGAGGAAAGTCTGTCGAGCGACCTCCTGCAAGAACAACTCGTACAGCGCGGCATCGGCCGACACCGGGCTCAGGCGGCCATCGAAGGCCTTGAGCCGGGCGAGCGTGTCGCGGGCCTTGTCGCGCTGCCCGGCGGGGAGGGCGTCGATTGCCTGCTTCAGTGGCTGGGCCATGCCGGGTGCGTCGAACATCTGCTTGAGCTTGTTGGCCAGCAAGGTTACCTGGTCGTTCTGCAGGGCCATCAGGCTGCGACTGTCGTGGCGACCGTTGCCGGCCAGCTGTGCCAGGCGTTCGGCACGCTCGGGGTAGTACCAGGTGCTGGACAGCTGCATGCCATAGCCGCGCGGCAGGCTGCGCTGGTTGGCATGGCCGATCCAGCCCGCGGGTGGGTCCTGGTCGTACGGGTGCAGCATCGGGTCGGCATAGCCGTCCCAGTCATAACGCCCGTCCCAGCCCGGCGAGGGCAGCAGGCCCTGGCCTTCGCGGCGATTGGGGTAGCGGCCACTGACTTGCCAGCCGATGTGCTCAGGCTCGGCGAAAACGAAGTTGACGGCAGCAGCCGTCACTTCACGTGTGCTGTCGAAGGCCCGCTCCACGTTCTTGGCCCGCGTCAGGTCGAACAGGGCATCCAGGCTGCGATCACCTTTGAACTGTGGCAGGTTCAGCGCCAGGCCCAGGCTGGCATTTTCTGGCTGGGCCAGCAGGGTGCCGTGGCGGGTGTCGTACATCACTTCGCGCACGGGGCGTTGGCCACGTACAAAGTAGGTTTCGCTGCGGGCGCGGGCCGGCAGCCATTTACCATCGGCCAGGTAGCTCAGCTGATTGCCTTGGCGGCGCAGCTGCTCGAGGAACAGGTCCTGATTGTCGGCCATGACCGCGCTGCTGCTCCAGGCCAGCTTGCCATTGTAGCCGGCCAGTACAATTGGCAGGCCCGGCAAGGACAGGCCGGCAACCTGATACTTGCTGGTATTGATTTGTACCGGGCTCAAGGCCCAGGCGGCGCGGCTGTCGCTGGCCAGCAGGCTCTTGCCGCTGCGGCTGCGCTGCGGGCCCAGGGCCAGGTTGGCCGACCCCGGGCTACCGAGCAGGTCGAGGTCGGCGAGCTTCTGGCTGGCAGCCGCCAGGGCTGCCAGCCCCGGCAATTGGCTGGCCAGGTTCAGGCCCTTGAGCTTGTCCACTTCCATTTCGGCCAACGGCTCGTCCGGGGCCCCGGGCAGCAACCAGGCCAGCTTGTCGCTACCGGCTTTCTGCGCCAGGGTCAGGGCGCTGAGTTCCTCTTGCAGGTTGACCGACTGGCTGAACGCGTACAGGCAGAAGATCAGCGCCGAGTCTTCAGGCTTCCAGTATTCGGGGCGATAGCCACTACTGGCCAGGCCTGCTGGCAGCTTGTCGCGGTAGCGGAACAGGTAGGCGTTGACCCCGCGCGCGTACACTTCGAAGAAGCGCTTGAGCCGTGGCGATGCGTCGGCGTATTGCTGGGCGGCACTCTGCTTGAGGTTGGCGGCGCGCATGAGGCGGTCGATATCCAGCGCCTCGCTGCCGGCCAGTTCGGCCAGGCGGCCCTGGGCGAGCAGGCGCATGGCGACCATCTGTTCGATGCGGTCACCGGCGTGCACATAGCCCAGGCTGAACAGCGCATCATGGAAGTTGCTGCTTTCGATCAGCGGCGCACCCATGGCATTGCGCCGTACCGAAACATTCTGTGCCAGGCCTTTGAGCGGCTGCACGCCGCTGGTCGGTGGCACGCTGTCCTGATAGCCGCCCGTCTGGCAGCCGGCCAGCCCGAGCATGCCGAGCAGGGTGGCAGCGGTTGCGAACCGCAGGCGGAAGGGAGGAAAGGCGGGGGCGGCCATGGCAAGGGCTCCTGCAAGGCGAGGCTGGTTTGGAAAGGCGCTAAGGTAGTAAGCGCGCAGGCGCCGTGCAAGGTCCCAGGTCGGTTTATTTGATTGCGCCGGGTCCAACGTCGAAGTGCTCGGCCAAGGCGTCGGAAAAATGCGTGCAATTGATGCGCGTGTAGCGTTGGTAGTCACGGCTCACCGCGAATGCAGAGCCGGGCATCAGCAGGATCTTGTGTTGCTCCAGTTTACGCACGAAAGGTTGCAGGTCGGGCAGGTCCGGGTGGTATACCCAGAGGAACATACCCCCTTGCGGTGCGATGTCGAACTGCCAGCCGCGCTCGAGCAGCAAGCGTTGGGTTTGCACTTGCTGGCGGATCAGGCGCTGCTGCACGTCTTTCATGTGCCGGGCATAAGTGCCATCCGACAATATGGTGTTGACGAAGCGTTCGCAAAACGCGGGGACAGCGACGCAGGTCAGCAGTTTAAGGCGTGTGAGCGGCTCGATCAGGTCTTGCGAGCAGGCAATGAACCCTACGCGCAGCGAGGCCGACAGGCATTTGGAGAAGCTGCCGATGTAGATAACCCGGTCAAGGTTGTCCAGCTCGGCAAAGGTCTGGCGCACAGCAGGGCTGAAGTCCCCGTAAACGTCGTCCTCGACCACGAAGAACTCGTGCTCCACCGCCAGGCGCAGGACGCTGAAGGCGTTGTGCGGGCTGATGTTGCTGCCGGTCGGGTTGTGGAAGGTGCTGTTGCAGAAAAACGCCTTGACCTTGTGCCTGGCCAGGTGGCTTCTCATTTCTTCCACGTCCGGCCCGTCCTGGGTCCGCCGAATGCCGACGACGTGTCCGCCAGCCAGTTGGATCAGCTTGATCAGGTTGCCGTTGCCCGGCTCGTCGACGAACACGTGGTCGCCCGGTTTGATCAGCAACCGTGCAACCAGGTCCAGGCCTTGCGTGGCCCCCAGTGTGGTCAGCAACTGGTTGGGGCGGACTTCGACACGGGTTAGCCGTTTCATGTGCACGCAGAGCTGTTTGCGCATGGGCAGGTACCCCTGGATGTCGCCGTACTCTGCCAGCGAGCTCTGCTCCAGCCGCGCCGTGCGACGAATCGCCTTGGCCAGCAGTTCGGTGTCGCGCCACGCTGGGGGCAGCCAGCCGCTGCCCAGCTTGGTGAAGTGCTGGCCGCCCTGCAGCAGCCGGAACAGCGGGTCGCCGGCCATGCATTCGGGTTCGTGGATCACGCTGGTTTGCCGGGCGCGGTTTGCCACGAAGTAGCCTCGCCCGGGTGATGCCGTCAACACACCTTCGCTGACCAGCTGGGCGTAGGCCGACACGACGTCGTGGTAACTGAAGTCCACTGCAGCGGTCAGCTTGCGGATGGAGGGCATGCGTTGCCCGGGCAACCACTCGCCTGCATCCAGGCGTTGTTTCAAAAGGTGATGAAGGCTGCAGGGGATCATGGCAGGTCCGAAACCGTTAGAAAAAAAAGCCTAACAGTTAACGGAAATGCTTGTCGACTGTTCGTTTGCAAATGGCCAGCACATGCCAATATCCCTGTGTCGGAACTTTCGGCTGCCAACAAAGGCGGCACTTTTAGCGTCTGTGCAGACCAGACAACTGGATATCAAGCCCATGCACCCTATGGACATGCAATCAGCCGTCATTGCCAGGCTTCCTGTCCCTGACGAACTGGAGTCATTCAAAGTTGTAAAGAATCTTGTGACCTCGGCGTTATTGGAGTGTTGTTCAGTCGTCGAGTTCGAAGCACTGAAAGAAACAATGGTCATAGAACATGTGACTGAACAGGCACATGCCGATTTACAGGCATTTGCCATGAAGGATCCGGCTGCCGGCCGCGACCTGGTATTCATTGCAAAAACCTACACCTCTTATTCTGCGGTTTTGCATTATCGGCTTGCCCATTGGATCTACAACAATAGCGCCGCGACCTACGGCGCCGGCGGTCAATGCCTGGCCGCCATGATCTCCAGGCGCGGAAAAATGCTTTCGGGGGCGGAGATCCATTTCCGCAGCCGCATTGGTGCGCGCTTCATCATCGATCACGGCATGGGCACCGTCATTGGTGAAACGTCGACCATTGGTGACGATTGCTACGTGCTTGGCGGCGTAACCCTGGGCGCCCGCGGTATCAGTGACAACCCCTCGAGCCCCAGGCATCCGACGTTGGGCAACCGGGTGCAGATCGGCGCTTTCGCCAGTGTGCTGGGCGCAATTCATGTCGGTGACGGTGCGTTTATCGGGCCGGGCTGCATTGTTACCAAAGACGTCCCGGCCGCTGCCCGGGTACAGGTTAAAACATCATTGCAGGTGGTATTGGAATCATGAACGCTCTGAACTATGAAGTTTTAAGAAATACCGAGAAACTGTATTACAAAGACCAGTATTTGGCGGGCGCGAATACGCAAGTAGCGCGGGTGCACAGTGACGGCATCGAGTTGCTGAGTACGGTGGCCTATCCAGAAGGGGGCGGCCAGGAAGCTGACTTCGGCACCATTGAATTACCGGTGGGTACCGTGCGATTCGTCTGGGTTAAAAAACTCTACGGTAGCCCTATTCGCCTGGAAGGTTTCAAAGGTGGAAAACTGGGCGGCATCATTATTCACAGCCTGCACCCTGATGATTTGCACTTGCTGGATGAAGTCACGGTAGGCATGCCGGCCCGCGTCACTATCGATATCGAACGGCGCGAACGGCTGACGTTGTCTCACAGTGCCAGCCACTTCCTGTATGCCGCCGCCATCGGGCTGCGTGAAGAATTGAAGCAATGGACTATCGGCTGCCATATCAAGGAGGACACGGCACGTTTCGACTTCCTGGTCGAGGACGCGTTCACGGCTGAAGACGTACTTGAAATAGAACGACGGGCGAATGAACTGATCGGCTGCGATGCGCCCATCGAGCACTACGCGGTTCAAGGCCTGGAAGACGCGCGTTTGTGGACCTACAACGGCATCGAAATCCCGTGCGGTGGCACGCACCTCGATTCGCCTCGGCGCATCGGGCGCCTTGGCGTCAAGCGCAAACGCCTGGGTAAAGGCAAGGAACGGCTGATCTGCGTGTTCCCCGAGGCCGAAATCGACCTGTCCACTTATCACGAGCACGCATTATGAACAGCACGTTACCGCGGCGCACGTACCTGTACTTCACGGCACAGTCGATCAACCTGACGACTGCCGTGATGTCGGTGACGATGGCGGCCATTGTCGGGGCTGCGCTGGCGCCTGATGCCGCATGGTCCACGGTGCCGTACGGGTTCCAGTTTCTGTGCCTGATGCTGGCAACTTATCCAGTCTCCAGGCTGATGAGCCGTATCGGCCGTAAAAAGGCGTTCATGCTGGGCGCGATTCCCCTGGCGCTGTCTGGCGTCAGCGGCTTTCTGGCGGTGGAGCACCAGCATTTTCCAACGCTGGTCCTCAGCCACTCTGCATTGGGTGTGTACATCGCGTTCGCCAACTTCAACCGGTTCGCGGCAACCGACAATCTTTCCCAGGCCTTGAAGCCCAAGGCGCTTTCGCTGGTCGTGGCGGGCGGGGTCATCGCGGCTGTCGTCGGGCCGACGCTTACCGAGTGGCTGCGTGACGTGGGTGGCTATCCACTGTTTTCGCTGTGTTATGCCGCGTTTGTCGGCCTGGCGTTGCTTTCATTGTTGATTGCGCTGTGCCTGCCCAACGATGCCGGTATGGCCAGCGCGGTCAACAGCGCAGCAAAGCCGGCCAGTGTCCGTGCCGAGCCGGCAGGCCCGAGCGTGGTTGTGGCAATGGCTGTCGCTGCCCTGGGCTACGGGATCATGAACCTGCTGATGATCCAGGCCTCGATGCATATGAAACACATGCACGAGGACTTCACTGACGTCCGTCTGGCGATCCAGTGGCATGTGATTGCCATGTTTGCCCCGTCGTTCTTCACCGGCGCCATCATCCAGCGGCTGGGTATCAAGACCACCATTTGCGCGGGCCTGGCCCTGTTGATCGGTTGCTCGGCGATGAATATCTGGTCGCACAGCTACGCCATGATGACCCTGGCACTGATTGCCCTCGGGCTGGGCTGGAACCTCACTTACGTAGGCGGAGGCGCCTTGCTGGCCCAGTCACTGCAGAACAGCCCGGCAGCGATGCAGATGCAGGGTAAAAACGACCTGGCCATTGCCATTTTTGCCACCCTCGGCGCATTCAGCCCTTCGCTGTTGCTCAGCTCGGTCGGCTGGGACGGTACCAACGCCATCTGCATGGTCCTCTGCCTGGGGCTGCTGGTTGCCACTGCCGGCCTGCTGCAGAACAAGGTCGGCCTGCAAACTTCAATGGAAGGTAGCCGCAAATGAGCGAGCTCATCAGTGTCAGCGATCGTATCTACACCAAGCTGGAAATGAACAATCCGGGCGGTAGCCACAAATATCGGGCGGCGCGGCGGATCGTCGAACATGCCGTGCGCAAGGGTGAGATCATTCCCGGGGTGACGACCGTCATCGAAAAAACCGGTGGCAGCTTCGGTTTTGGCTTGCTGGCGGCCTGCCACAAGTACCAGGTCGCCGTAGAGCTGGCGGTCGGGCTGAGCTTCAGCCAGACCAAGCGGGATCTGCTGGAGTGTTTCGGTGCCCGACTGATCGGCAAGGAAATGCTGATGGCCGGTGCCACACCCAAGGACGTGGTAATGCATCACCTGGATAACCAGGCCGCGCTGGGCAAGTCATACTTCTACACCGACCAGTTCAACAACCCGGTGGGCATCGAAGCCCATCGTTATCAGACCGCCAGTGAACTGGCCGTGCAACTGACCAACGCCGGGGCAGGGCGGCAGATCCTGTTCGTGGGCTGTGCGGGTACTGGCGCCAGTTTCACGGGTATCACCCTGGGGCTGAAGGACCATGGCTTCGAGGTGTCGACGGTGTTGGTCGACCCCAATGGCTGTGATTCGAGGGCTGGCGTGTTCGCCGATCATCGTTTTGAAGGCATGGCCGTGGGCGTTTGCCCGCCGTTCATGGACTGGTCGCTGGTGGACGAGCGGGCCCAGGTGCAACATGCAGAAATGCTGGCCGCACAGCGCTGGTTCTACATGCAGAGTGGCATTTTCGTCGGTAATACAGCCGCTGCCTGCCTGGCGGTTGCCCAGCGCATGGCCCAGCATCCGCGGTATGTCGAGACCACCCTGGTGACCATCGCCTATGATGCCGGCCTCTGGTACCAGGACCTGTTGGGGGCAAACCGGCGAAAGGCCGCGTAGCCTCCTGTGTCAGGCTCATGATCCAGAGGCTGGCACGCTACCTGTGGAAGCGGGCAAGCCCGCGAAGCAGGCGGCGCAGTGGATGGCACGGGCTTCGCCCGTGTTCGCGGGCGCGCCCGCTCCCACAGTGTTCGAGCCATCTCTCAGATTTTTATCGCGTCAGTCGATCAGGCGCCGTGGCACTTCTTGTACTTCTTCTCGCTACCGCACGGGCACGGGTCGTTACGGCCAACGTCCTTCAGGGCGTTGCGTACCGGCTCCTGGTGGCCGTGGTTGCAGTGCGGGCCGTGTACATGGCCGTGGTCGTGGTGGTGATCATGGTCATGGTTGCAGTCAGGGCCATGAACGTGGGGTTGTTGGGACATTGCAGGGTTACTCCGGTATGTAATCGTCGGGGATTATCTCACCACTGCGCGAGATGTGCAGGTCCCGATGGATGAGCAACCCGGTCGCCAGTTCGCCCTGCAGGGTGTAATGCAGCGGCTGCTTGCTTCTGAGCAGCTTGGCCAGTGGCTTCAGGTGCTGCCACAGGTTGGTTCGTGCGGTGATCTTGAAAGTGCGCCGTGCATGCCCGCCCACGCTGCGCCATACGCTGGCTTCATCCTGCACCAGTAGCAGGTCATTGAGGCGTATTGCATACGACACGTTGCGAATGAACAGGCGGCTGTCATTGGGGTTGTCGACCCGCAGGTGCAACACGAACTCCTGTTCCAGCAACCTGGCCTTGACCGTTTCGACCTCGACCAGATGCACTTCGGGCTCGCGCCAGTCCTCGCCCCAACTGGCACAGCCCGTCAGCCATGCCAGCAGCGCACCGAGCAGTAGCAGACGGGTGCGCTTGATCATGTTCAGCTCCCTACGTAGCTGGCGCAGCATTTCTTGAATTTGTGCCCGCTGGCGCAGGGGCAGGGGTCGTTGCGCCCGGCCTTCAGCCCGACCGTTGGGTCGATGAAGTACCAGCGACCGGCATGCTGGACGAAGGCCGAGCGTTCGCGGTGCTGATGATCGCCGTCTTGGTCGTGCCAGCGCGCGGTGAAGGTGACGAAGCTGTGCTCGGGTTGGCCGCCCAGCACTTCTGCGCTTTCCACCTCCAGGCCCAGCCAGGTGCTCTGTGCACTCCAGTCGGCCATGGCAGCACGGTCCAGGCCGGCTTGCTGGGCCGGTAGGGTGGTGGCTACCAGGTAGTCGACCAGGCCCAGCACGTAGGCACTGTAGCGTGAGCGCATCAGGGCTTGGGCATCCGGTGCCGGGGTACCGGCATGGTAATGCCCGCAGCAGGCGTCAAGCAGGTTGCCACTGCCACAAGGGCAGACCGAGACACTCATCATCACCACCAGTACTTGCCGAAGTTTTCAGGGTTGGCCCAGAACCTGGCATTGAGCCAGTCCGGGACCTGCTTATAGTCATGTAGATCATAGGTGAACAGGCTCAAAACCTGTTGGTCACGGCAGAATTTCTCGCTGGCCGACATGGCCAGGGCGAAAAAGTCGGTGTCCTGCCAGCCGCAGGCAGCCAGGTCGGCCAGCACTGCAACCCGGCTGGCATTGAGGTTGCGAATGCCGCCGAGCAGCTCCAGGCCGGTGCGCTTGGGCAAGTGTTCCAGGCAGTCCACCAGTACCGCCAGGTCAAAGCGCTTGGCGGCCAGTTCGGCTGGCAGCGGGCCTGGGGCGGCGGTGTCGATGGTGACCTGGGGGTGTGCCTGGGCGAAGGCGTCCAGCGCCGGAAAGCGCGTACCTACCAGCAGCAGCCGTTGTGGAGTGAAGCGCTCGAGCAGGGCTGCCAGGGCCTGTTGCGGGGTGCGTTTGGAGAAACCTTCGGTCATTGCCATTCCTCGTTCAAGTCATCCAAGACTAGCGGGCTGCGGCGTGCGGGCAAAGAGGCATGTGACCGTGTCGTAGCTTATTGCTGGCAGGGTTGGAATGCGCGGTCTTTACTCCCAGAGATCGGCCTTATGCCGATTCCCCCTAGGAGAAGCAATGAAATGAGCATAGTACGCACAGCGTTACCCCTGGTACTGCTCACCAGTGTGTTGACTGGTTGTGCAGGTTTGCAAAAAACCGACTGGCCGAAATGTGCCGCCGTCGGGGGTGTAGGCGGCGCCGCCCTGGGCGCCATCGAAAGCTCCAGCTGGGCTGGCTGGGGTGCGTTGCTGGGCGGTGGCCTGGCGGCGGGCTATTGCTGGGCCCATGGCGATGGCGACGAGGATGGCGACGGCGTGCCAGACAGCCGTGACAAGTGCCCTGGCACCCCGCGTGGTGTGCAGGTCGATGCCAACGGATGCCCGCCTGAGCCGGTTGCGGTGGTCGAAGAAGTGGTGGTGCAGAAGGAAGAAGTCATTGTCATCCGCGACGTGCACTTCGAGTTCGATTCTGCGCGCCTGACTGCCAGTGACAAAGAGCGCCTCAATACCATTGCCACGCGCCTGAAGCAGGAAGCGCCCTCTGCCCGCCTTAGCGTCAGCGGCCATACCGACAGCGTCGGTTCCGACAGCTACAACCAGAAACTGTCCGAGCGCCGTGCCCATTCGGTGACCGATTACCTGGTCGAGAGCGGTGTACCGCGCAGTAGCTTCGTTTCGGTGGTCGGCGCGGGTGAAACCCAGCCGGTGGCAGACAACGCCACGGCCGAAGGGCGTGCCATGAACCGTCGTACCGAGATCAAGATCCAGCGGTAAGACGGCAGGCGCCCGTGCCTTGAGCAGTGGCACGGGCGCGTCTTCATGCCGGCCAGCCGTTTGTGGCCAATGACACAGGAGCATTCAGCATGAGTGTGACGTCGAAGGCGGCTTTGCCGCTGTTGGTGGCTGCCAGCCTGCTCACGGGCTGCGCTACGCACAGCGATGGCAGCGCGCCCCTCAATCAAAGGACCTGGCCCATCTGCAGCCTGCTGGGCGGCTTGGTCGGTGGTGGCCTTGGTGCCATCGAGAGTTCTTCCTGGGCTGCCGGTGGTGGCGCCTTGGGCGCCATCGCCGGCGGGCTGATTTGTTACGCCCAGGACGGTGACGAAGATGGTGACGGCATTTTCGACCGGCGCGATCACTGCCCCGAGACCCCGGCCAACACGGCGGTCGACCACATGGGTTGCCCACTGAAACAGTACCCGGCCGCGCCACCTGCCAGTGCACCCGAATCCTCGCCAGAGGTGATCACCCTCGATGACAACGGCGCGGTGATGTTCGCCTTCGACTCCGCCGAACTGACGCCGGCGGCCCAGCAACGCCTGCAAGGCCTCGTGGAGAAGCTCAATTCACCGACGGTGGCCAAGGTTCGTGTGATCGGGCACACCGACAGTGTGGGCTCCGACAGCTACAACCAGGCACTTTCCGAACGCCGCGCCAGCAGCGTTGCCGAGTACCTGATCGGCCAGGGTCTGGAGATGGGCAAGGTCACCAGCCAGGGCCGTGGGGAAAGCGAGCCGGTTACCGACAACGAAACCGAGGAGGGCCGTGCGCGCAACCGACGGGTGGAGCTGCACCTCAACTGAGTGGTGCTGGCGCCTGCCTCGGCATTGCCGTTAATGTTGTTCGCACAGTTTGCTCGATCAGGCCACCTCGACATGACAACCATCTATAGGGGCGTGGTATGAAGTTCATCCTGGGCCTGGGCAAGGTCCTGACGGTCGCTTTCTGGGGGGTGGTGCTGTTCAATCAGCTGATGCCACAACCCTTGCCCTTCAATCTGCTGATCAATGCCGCAGGCATCGTCTTGTTTGGCCTGCACCTACTTGAAGTGCTGTTCTTCAATCGCAGCCTGCGCGGGCGCAGTCACCGTTGGTTTGACCGTTTGCAAATCCTGTTGACGGGAATCTTCCATGTCATGTCCATTCCCCGTCCGCGGGAGGCGCCGCGGGTGAACTGATCTTGCAGCGTACTAATTCTCGCTGCTCCCTTGCAGGAGTGGGCTTGCCCGCGAACACTGGCAACGCCGGTGCCATCCATCGTGGCACCTGCTTCACTGCTGTTTGCACGCAGCGCCTGTCAGATCACCAGCCGCGAACTGGCCACCGCAACCACGGCCAGCCCCAGCAGCAGATTGATACCCACCATCCTCCGAATGCGCCCGAGTACCGCCGCCCCCGTCGGCCAGTCCTCGGCCTGCACCGCTGCCTTCAATTCCGGCAGCAGCAACGCCTGAATGCGCATGAACAAGGCAAGCATGGCGATCCCGCCACCGATCATCACGTGCACGTACCTGGGCGCCGTCTCGAAACCGCTGAAGCGCATGTGCAACATGCCGATACCACTTATCGCCAAAATCGCCACCGCCAGCCAGACCCAGCCGAAGAAGCGTCGGAAAACTTCCACCCACAAGCGCAGGCGGGCAGGCCCTTCAAGGGCTGCAACCGTTGCCGGGCGCAGCACCAGCCAAGCGAAGAACATGCCGCCGACCCATACGAGTGCGGCCAGAACATGCAGTGTGTAGGGCAGGGCAAAGGCGAGCATTCGGATCTCCATGCGGCAGAAAGGGCAATAGCGGGTTATGATAGCCGCCCCATGTGAAACACTGAAAATATATCCAGCCCTTCGGGCGCCTGCAGACCATGATCAGCAACGAACTCAAAGCCACTATCCAGGGCGCCTATTCGCGTTTTCTCGAAGCCAAGAGCCTCAAGCCGCGCTATGGCCAGCGCCTGATGATCGCCGAAGTGGCCAAGGTGCTTGGCGACATTGCCTGCGACGATGAAGGCCGCCGCGCTGGCGAGCCTGCCGTGGTGGCCGTGGAAGCGGGCACCGGTACCGGCAAGACGGTAGCCTACAGCCTGGCGGCCATCCCGGCAGCCAAGGCCGCCGGCAAACGCCTGGTGATCGCCACGGCCACCGTGGCCCTGCAGGAACAGATCGTCTTCAAGGACCTGCCCGACCTGATGCGCAGCAGCGGCCTCAACTTCAGCTTCGCCCTGGCCAAGGGCCGTGGCCGCTATCTGTGCCTGTCCAAGCTCGACATCCTGTTGCAGGAAGGCCACGCCCAGTCAGCCACGGCTCAGTTGTTCGAGGAAGAAGGCTTCCGCATCGAAGTCGACGAGCGCAGCCAGAAGCTGTTCAACAGCATGATCGAGAAGCTTGCCGGCAACCGCTGGGACGGTGACCGTGACAGCTGGCCAGAGGCCCTGGAAGACCAGGACTGGGCACGGCTGACCACCGACCACAGCCAGTGCACCGGCCGCCACTGCCCCAACTTCCAGCAGTGCGTGTTCTACAAGGCCCGCGAAGGCATGGGCAAGGTCGATGTGATCGTCACCAACCACGACATGGTCCTGGCCGACCTGGCCCTGGGTGGCGGTGCGGTGTTACCCGACCCGCGCGATACCATGTACGTGTTCGACGAAGGCCATCATCTGCCAGACAAGGCGATCGGCCATTTCGCCCACTATTCGCGGCTGCGTTCCACCGCCGACTGGCTGGAGCAGACCGCCAAGAACCTGACCAAATTGCTGGCCCAGCATCCGCTGCCCGGCGACCTGGGCAAGTACATCGAGCAGGTGCCGGAGCTGGCGCGAGAAGTACGCACCCAGCAGCAGTTCATGTTCACCCTTTGTGAACAGGTGGCTGACTTCCGTCCCAGCGAGGACACCGAAGGCCGTGAGCGCCCGCGTTACCGTTTCGAGGGTGGGGTGGTGCCGGAGCAGATTCGTGAAGTGGGCATCGAACTGAAAAAGGGCTTTGCCCGCCTCAACGATCTGTTCACCCGCCTGGCTGACCTGCTCAAGGAAGGCATGGACGGCGAGGTCAATATCGGCATCGCCAGCCACCAGGCCGAAGAGTGGTATCCGCTGTTCGGCAGCCTGGTCACCCGTGCCCAGGGCAACTGGGAGCTGTGGACGGCCTTCACCGCCGAAGACCCGGAAGACAGCCCGCCCATGGCGCGCTGGCTGACCTTGGCCGAAAGTGGCGCGCTGTTCGACATCGAAGTCAACGCCAGCCCCATCCTCGCCGCCGATATGCTGCGGCGCAGCCTGTGGAGCGTGGCCCACGGCGCGCTGGTGACCTCGGCGACATTGACCGCGCTAGGCAAGTTCGACCGTTTCCGCATGCGTTCGGGGTTGCCGCGCGACGCAGTCACCTGCGTGGTGCCCAGCCCGTTCGTGCATGGCGATGCCGGCCTGTTGCGGGTCCCCGACCTGCAGGCCGACCCACGCGATGCAGCAGCGCACACCGCGGCGATCATCCGCGAACTGCCGAACATCGTCGAAGATGCCCGTGGCGCGCTGGTGTTGTTCTCGTCACGCAAGCAGATGCAGGATGTGTTTGACGGTCTGGACCGTGACTGGCGCAAGCTGGTGCTCATCCAGGGCAACCTTTCAAAGCAGGAAACACTGAACAAGCACAAGGCGCGGGTCGACGATGGCCAGCACAGCGTGCTGTTCGGCCTGGCCAGCTTTGCCGAGGGTGTCGACCTGCCGGGCGCGTATTGCGAGCACGTGGTCATCGCCAAGATTCCCTTTGCTGTGCCCGACGACCCGGTCGAAGCTGCGCTGGCCGAGTGGATCGAGGCACGTGGCGGCAACCCGTTCATGGAAATTGCCGTGCCTGACGCCTCGTTGAAGCTGATCCAGGCCTGCGGCCGCCTTCTGCGTACCGAGCAGGATCGCGGCGTTATCACCTTGCTTGACCGGCGCTTGGTCACGCAGCGCTACGGCAAGGCTATTCTCAATGCGCTGCCGCCGTTCCGGCGGGAAATTTCCTGATCGCCGGAGCACTTGCGCCGGCGCATTGTCCATTACTCGTCTTGGACCCATCAGGGTCCTGAAGGAGAGCCCCAGCCTTATGATCCGCCGCACCCTGCCCGCCGTATTCGCCTTGTTGTGCAGTTCGCCCTTGCTGGCCGGGCAGCAAACGCTGTTCAGCTTCGTGCGCCCGGCTTCGGTGGTCAATGTGGCGACGGTGGATGCCGGCATGCCGCAGTACAACGCGGAACAAACGGCCGAGGGCGAGGTGTTGCGGCGTGTGGTGTTCAACCCGGCCCAGCAGCCGACCCTGCGCCTGAGCCCGCAGAGCGGGGTGTGGGACTGGTCCGCCGGGCAGTTCCTGACCTTGCGCCTGCAAAGTGCCATGGATTGGGCATTGACCGTGGATGTCACAGTGCAAGGCAGCGATGGCCGCGTCTTGACCAGCCGTATCGACCTGCCCGCTGGCCCCGCGCAAACCGTAATGGTGCCCCTGACGGCCAGTTCGCCGCTGGACCAGGGCATGCGCGCCGGCCCGCCGATGCCCTGGAACCATGGTGGTCAGCGCCTCCTTTTGACCAGCAGTGCCGGTGCAGTCGACCTCAAGCAGGTGACCTCGGTCAGCCTGAGCATCCCCAGCCCCAAGGTGGCGCAGAGCCTGCTGATCGAGCGTGTCGGTATCCAGGATGACGACCAGGCGTACAGGGCGGCCTACCACGAGCTGATTGATGCTTATGGCCAGTCGACTCGCGGTAACTGGCCCGAGAAGGTATCCAGTGACGAGCAGCTCAAGGCGGCCGATACCCGTGAACAGCAACAGCTCAAGGGCTGGTTGGCAGAGCGCGGCAAGCAGCAGCTGGACGCTTACGGTGGCCTGGTGGGCGGTCCGGCCTTTGCAGCCAAGGGCTTCTTTCGCACTGAAAAGCGTGATGGCCGCTGGTACCTGGTAACGCCGGATGGGCACCCGTTCTATTCCCTGGGTGTGAACGCCGTGGCGGCAGACGGCGGGCGTACGTATGTCGCCGGGCGCGAAGGCATGTTCAAGGCCTTGCCCGCTGAGGGCGATGCACTGGCCGCGTTCTATGGCGAAAGCAACAACGACGATGGCAATGCCTCGTCGCAAGGGCGCAATTTCAAGCAGGGGCGCTGGTTCGACTTCTACGCCGCCAACCTGCAGCGTACCTATGGCAAACCCTGTCCGCCCGCAGTGGAGGGCCAGCCAGCCGATTGCGCGCCGCCGGTGCTGGATGCCGACCGCTGGCAGGCGCATGCGCTTGATCGCCTTCAGGCCTGGGGGTTCAACACTGTTGGCAACTGGAGCGAGCCGACGCTTGGCCAAGCCAGACGCATGCCGTATACCTTGCCGCTGTCGATCGTAGGCGACTACGCCAGCATCAGCACGGGCATGGACTGGTGGGGCCGCATGCCCGACCCGTTCGACCCGCGTTTTGCCATGGCCACCGAGCGTGCCGTGGCCATCGCCGCTCGTGATCACCGTGACGACCCTTGGCTCATCGGCTACTTCGCCGATAACGAACTGGCATGGGCCGCCCCTGGAAGCGACCCCAAGAGCCGTTATGGCCTGGCCTACGGCACCTTGCGCCTGACCACCGATGTGCCAGCCAAACGCGCATTCCTCAAGCAGTTGCGCGACAAGTATCGCAACCAGGAAGGGTTGTCCAAGGCCTGGGGCATCGAACTGACCGCCTGGGAACTCATGGAAGATCCTGGCTTCGAGGCGCCGTTGCCTGACCCGGAGCACCCGGAAATCGAACGTGACTACCAGCACTTCCAGCGGGTATTTGCCGAGACCTACTTCAAGACCATTTCCGATTCGTTGAAATGGCATGCGCCCAATCACATGCTCCTGGGTGGCCGCTATGCAGTTAGTACGCCGGAAGCGGTCAAGGCCTGTGCCGAGTTCTGCGATGTACTGAGCTTCAACTTCTATACCCTCAAGCCACAGGACGGCTACGACTTTGCCCGCCTGGCAGAGCTGGACAAGCCGGTGCTGGTGTCCGAGTTCCAGTTCGGCTCGCGTGATCGCGGGCCGTTCTGGCCGGGGCCATTGGAGCTGGCGCGGGAAGAGGATCGCGGCCCGGCCTATGCAAACTTCCTCAAGGCAGCCATGGCGCAGCCGATGATCGTTGGCGCGCACTGGTTCCAGTACCTCGACCAACCGGCCAGCGGTCGCCTGCTCGATGGTGAGAACGGCCACCTGGGGCTGGTGGCGATTACCGATATGCCCTATCCAGGGTTTGTCGATGCCGTGCGCAAAAGCAATCTGCAAACCATGAACCAACTGCGTGCCGAGCTGGAAAAACCGGCCCCCTGAGATCAGGCAGATGCAGTCAACCCAGGTGAGAGCGGCCTTGTGTCGCGACCACTTGGCCCAAGCCAGTTTGCAAAACACCCAACTACTGAAACAATGCACACCTTTTTGGATATGGTCGTACGGAGAGCAGCGGGTGCAGATCCAGGGTCACTATGAGCTGAAGTTCGAAGCTGTGCGCGAAGCTTTTGCCGCGCTGTTCGATGATCCCCAGGAGCGTGGCGCCGCGCTGTGCATCCAGGTGGGTGGCGAAACCGTCGTTGACCTGTGGGCCGGCAGTGCCGACAAGGACGGCCAGCAGGCCTGGCACAGCGATACCATCGCCAACCTGTTCTCCTGCACCAAGACCTTTGCGGCCGTTACCGCCCTGCAGCTGGTCGGCGAGGGCAAGCTGGCCCTCGATGCCCCGGTGGCCAACTACTGGCCCGAGTTCGCCCAGGCGGGTAAGCAGTCGATCACCTTGCGTCAGCTACTCAGCCACCGTGCCGGCTTACCGGCCATACGCAAGCTGTTGCCGGCTGAAGCCTTGTATGACTGGCAGTTCATGGTCGATGCCCTGGCAGCCGAGACACCGTGGTGGACGCCAGGCACAGAACACGGCTATGCCGCCATCACCTATGGCTGGCTGATCGGCGAGCTGATTCGCCGTGCCGACGGCCGTGGCCCTGGCGACTCGATCGTGGCCCGCACCGCCCGCCCATTGGGGCTGGATTTCCATGTTGGCCTGGCCGACGAGGAGTTCCACCGCGTGGCGCATATCGCCCGTGGCAAGGGCAATGCTGGAGACAGCGCAGCGCAACGCTTGCTGCAGGTGACCATGCGCGAGCCTGAGGCGCTGTCGACCCGTGCCTTTACCAACCCACCCGCGATACTGACCAGCACCAACAAACCGGAATGGCGACGCATGCAGCAGCCAGCGGCCAATGGCCATGGCAACGCACGCAGCCTGGCGGGGTTCTATGCCGGGCTGCTGGACGGCAGCCTGCTTGAATCCGAACTGCTCGATGAGCTGACTCGCGAGCATAGCCTTGGCCAGGACCGTACCTTGCTCACCCAGACCCGTTTCGGCCTGGGTTGCATGCTCGACCAGCCCGATGTGGCCAATGCCACCTTTGGTCTCGGCGCCCGCGCCTTTGGCCACCCTGGTGCCGGTGGTTCGGTCGGTTTTGCCGACCCGGAGTACGATGTGGCCTTCGGTTTTGTGGTCAATACCCTCGGCCCTTATGTGCTGATGGACCCACGCGCCCAGAAACTGGTACGCGTCCTTGCCAGTTGCCTTTGATCGGGTAATGCGGGTATTGCCACCCCCCTTTGACTATTCTCAATGCCAACGCCTGAAGTTCGTAGGCAAAATATCTTTCTATTTCATGGTGTATCGCTGATGTCTTCACATAAAACCTTAGCACTCGCCCTGTGCCTGACCGCCGTTACCGGCTGCGCCAGCCACTCCCCGGACGGCTCCAAGGAAGGTGGCTCCAGCTGGTGGCCTTTCGGTTCGGACAAGGTTGCCGAGCAGGAAGTGAAGTCAGCCGTCACTGAAAACGTGGCCAAAGCCGATGCCAAATCCGAAAGCTCCAGCCGCTGGTGGTGGCCGTTTGGCGGTGACGACAAGCAAGCCAAGGGGCCGGTGGTACCGAAGATCGATCAGAAGGCCACGCAGGCCTGGCTGGACGAATACGAGCCCAAGCTGCGCGAAGCGATCAAGGACAGCAAGCTGGAGCTGGAGCGTCGTGACAACGTGCTGGCGGTAACCCTGCCGGTGGACAGCTCGTACAATCCTGATCGCCCGAACATGTTGCTGCCCATGTCCCTGGGCCCGATTACCCGCGTTGCCAAGACTGTCGAAGGCGACCCCAAGACTGCCGTGCTGGTACTGGGCCATGCCGACAGCAGCGGCGCCGCCGTTGCCAACCAGAAGCTCAGCCTGGAGCGCGCCGCTTCGGTATCGGCCATCTTCCGCCTCAGCGGCCTGCAGCGTGACCGCCTGACCCTCAAGGGCATGGGTTCGGTGATGCCGCGCGCTGCCAACGACAGTGCCGAGGGGCGCGCCCTGAACCGCCGCGTGGAAATGTTGCTGACTCCGCAAAACACCATGGTCGCGCTGCTGGCCAAGTACCAGCAGGCCGCCCCGGCACCCGCCCCGGCCTCGATGGTGGCGGTGCAGGATGCCAAGGCACCCGCCTCCAAGGCCGCTGGCAGCAAACCGGCCGTCAAGGCTGCGGCGAAGAAACCGGTAGCCAAGGCCAAAACGCCTGCGAAGACTGCAGCCAAGAAAAAAGCTGCGCCGGCCAAGCCTGCAGCCAAGAAAGCTGCCGTTGACAAGAAAGTAGCTGCCAACAGCCCTGCGAAGACCAACTGATCGTCAAGGAACCGCAGTAATGACCCAATCCCTGGCCGATATGCGCCGCGATTACACCCGTGATGGCCTGGCCGAAGCCCAGGCACCAGGGGAGCCGTTCGCCCTGTTCCACCAGTGGTTCGCCGATGCGGTGAAAACCGAGCAGGTACCGGTGGAAGCCAACGCCATGACCTTGGCCACCGTGGACGGCGAAGGTCGCCCGCATTGCCGTGTATTGCTGTTGAAGGGGCTCGACGAGCAGGGTTTCACCTTCTTCACCAACTACGACAGCGCCAAGGGTCAGCAACTGCAAGCCAACCCCTTTGCGGCAATGACCTTCTTCTGGCCTGCGCTGGAGCGTCAGGTGCGCATCGAGGGTCGGGTGCAGAAGGTCACGGCGCAGGAGTCGGATGCCTACTACCAGGTGCGCCCGCTGGGCAGTCGCCTGGGGGCCTGGGCTTCGCCACAGAGCCGCGTGATTGCCGGGCGCGAAGAGTTGGAGAGCCTGGTAAAGGCCACCGAAGCGCGTTTCTCCGACACCCAGCCGCACTGCCCTGAGCATTGGGGGGGGTACCGGTTGTTGCCCGAGCGCATCGAGTTCTGGCAGGGGCGGCCAAGCCGCCTGCATGACCGGTTGAACTATCGACTGGTGGATGGGCAGTGGCTGCGAGAGCGGCTGGCGCCCTGAGCAACCGGGGCCGCCAAGCGGCCCCAGCCATTGATCAAGCTACCCCGTATAACCTGCTGCCTCGCGCTCCAACCACCCCGCCAGTTGCTTACGCCCCACCTTCTCCTGCCGCGCCTGCGCCAACCTTTCCAGCATGAACGCGCGTTTTTCAGGATCGGTCCCTGCCAGCGACAACGCCAGGTCGCGGTCCATCCAGCGGCGCATGCGCACATACAACCACCAGTGGAAATACAGTCCCGCAACGGTGGTGACCACGACGATGAAGTAATCCATGGCTATTCTTGGTCTCACTTGAAAGGCCTTCGACACAGCCCGGCAGGCTGTACCCCGGCTGAATGAAAACAATTTTATTACGTTTGTACCGTGACAGCCGTCAATGTGCAGCGTCTAATGAGCACCTGACTTATGGAGACTTTACCCATGCGTAAATCCGCTTTGCTGGTGGCGACCTTTACCACCATGTCGCTGCTGCTGGGGGGCTGTGCCTCGAGCCTGACCGGTGACAGCTACTCTCGTGACGAAGCCCGCCGCGTGCAAACCGTGCGTATGGGTACCATCGAATCCCTGCGTCCGGTCAAGATCGAGGGCACCAAGACCCCAATTGGCGGCGGTGCCGGTGCCATCGTGGGTGGCGTAGCCGGCAGCGCCGTGGGCGGTGGCCGTGGCAGCATCGTGGCTGCCGTGATCGGTGCCGTGGCCGGTGGCTTGGCCGGCTCCGCAGCAGAAGAAGGCCTGACCCGTACCCAAGGTGTCGAAATTACCGTTCGTGAAGATGATGGCAGCATGCGCGCTTATGTGCAGGCCGTGCAGGAGAACGAAATCTTCCGCGTTGGCGACCGCGTGCGCATCATGACAGTTGACGGTACCAGCCGCGTTTCGCACTGACCGTAGCGCAGTCAAACAAAACCCCGACATGGCTGATGCCAGTCGGGGTTTTTTCATGCCTCAGCCAAGTCAGGCAATGCTGGTTTTGCGGCTGGCCATTGCGGTGACGGCGTAGCCGATCACCGCGGCAAAGAACGAACCAGTAAGAATGCCCATGCGGTCCATGCCGGCGTACTCACTGCTACCCGGGGCGAAGGCGAGCGAGCCTACGAACAGGCTCATGGTAAAGCCAATGCCGCAGAGTATCGCCACCCCCAGAATTTGCCCCCAACCAGCGCCCGCAGGCAGCGCGGCCAGGCGCAGCTTGACCGCCACCCAGGTCAGGCCGAAAACCCCCACGGTCTTGCCCAGCAACAGGCCGATCGTGATGCCCATCGGCACGGGGTGGGTGAAGCTGTCTACGGTCATGCCTGCCAGCGAAACGCCGGCATTGGCAAAGGCGAAAATTGGCAGGATGGCATAGGCCACCCAGGGCTGCAGGGCGTGTTCCAGCGCCAGCAGCGGCGACGATTCAGCATTGCGTGTACGCAGCGGGATGCAAAAGGCCAGGGCGACACCGGCCAAGGTGGCATGCACGCCACTCTTGAGCACGCAGACCCACAGGATCAGGCCAACGATCATATACGGGCCAAGCTTGATCACACCAAGCCGGTTCATCGCCACCAGCACCAGCAGACAGGCCGCAGCCAGCAGCAGCGACACACTCGACAGGGTGCCGGAGTAGAACAGGGCGATGACAATGATCGCACCCAGGTCGTCGATGATCGCCAGGGTCATCAGGAACAACTTCAGTGACACCGGTACGCGTTTGCCGAGCAGGGCCAGGACACCGAGGGCGAAGGCGATGTCGGTGGCGGTAGGGATCGCCCAACCGGCCACGGCCGCAGGATTGTCACGGTTGATGAACCAGTAGATCAGCGCTGGCACCACCATGCCGCCCACGGCTGCGGTGGCAGGCAGAATCACTTGTGAGGGCTTGGACAGGTGACCGTCGACCACCTCGCGTTTGACCTCCAGGCCGATGAGCAGGAAGAACAGGGCCATCAGGCCGTCGTTGATCCACAGCAGCAATGGCTTGGCGATGTTCAGCGCGCCGACCTGGATGGCGACGGGTACCTCGAGCAAGCCGCCGTACAGGTCGGACAGTGGCGAGTTGTTGATGATCAGGGCCAGAACGGCGGCGGCGATCAGCAGCAGGCCGCTGGCGGCTTCGAGCTGGAAGAATCGGGTAAACAGGCTACGCACGGGCTGTAGGCCCTCCATGAGCAGTTTACGCAGGGTGCGGGCGTACACCCTAGCCTGTAGAGATATGCTTTCAAACAAAAGACATATTCGTTTTTGTTATATGTTGTTGCTGACAGGCCTGGGGCAAGCCTAGATGGATTTGGGGAAGGATGGGGGAGGGGAAGTCTGGAGTAGGTGCTGGAATAGTCTGATGCCGGACCGGGCCCTTTCGCGGGTAAACCCGCTCCTACAGGGGATCATTGTTCCGTGTAGGAGCGGGTTTACCCGCGAAGAGGCCCTGTCAGTCGATAAAGCATCAGAGGCCGAGCATATCCCGCGCCACTGCCTCGGCGATGCGAATGCCATCCACACCGGCTGACAGGATCCCGCCCGCGTACCCGGCCCCTTCACCCGCTGGGAACAGCCCTTTGAGGTTCAGGCTCTGGTAATCCTCACCGCGGGTAATCCGCAGTGGCGAAGAGGTACGCGTCTCGATCCCGGTCAACACTGCATCATGCAGGTTATAGCCCTTGATCTGCCGGTCGAACGCCGGCAGTGCTTCACGGATCGCCTCAATGGCGAAGTCCGGCAGGCTCGGCGCCAGGTCACCCAAGGTCACGCCCGGCTTGTAGGACGGCTCGACACTGCCCAGTGCGGTCGAGGGCCGGCCGGCGACAAAATCACCCACCAGCTGTGCCGGGGCCTGGTAGTTGCTGCCGCCCATTACATAGGCGTGCGCCTCCAGGCGCTCCTGCAGTTCGATACCGGCCAACGGGCCACCCGGGTAGTCGCGCTCGGGGTCGATGCCGACGACGATGCCGGAGTTGGCGTTGCGCTCGTTACGCGAATACTGGCTCATGCCGTTGGTGACGACTCGCCCTGGCTCGCTGGTGGCCGCGACCACGGTGCCACCCGGACACATGCAGAAGCTGTATACCGAGCGGCCATTCTTGGCGTGGTACACCAGCTTGTAGTCGGCGGCACCCAGTTTCGGGTGGCCGGCATACTTGCCCAGGCGTGCCTTGTCGATCAGCGTTTGCGGGTGCTCGATACGGAAGCCCACCGAGAACGGTTTGGCTTCCATGTAGACACCTTTGGCGTGCAGCATGCGGAAGGTGTCGCGGGCGCTGTGGCCCAGGGCCAATACCACATGGCGCGAGTGCAACTGCTCGCCGCTTTCAAGCACTACACCGGTCAGTTGGCCATCTTCGATCAACAGGTCGGTGACCTTCTCCTGGAAGCGCACTTCGGCCCCCAGGGCGATCATGTCCTGGCGCATCTGTTCGACCATGCCGGTGAGGCGGAAGGTGCCGATGTGCGGCTTGTTGATGTACAGGATTTCGTCTGGCGCACCGGCCTTGACGAATTCTTCCAGCACTTTGCGGCCGTGGTGTTGCGGGTCCTTGATCTGGCTATACAGCTTGCCGTCCGAGAAGGTACCGGCGCCGCCTTCACCGAACTGCACGTTGGACTCGGGGTTGAGCACGCTCTTGCGCCACAGGCCCCAGGTGTCCTTGGTGCGCTGGCGCACTTCCTTGCCACGTTCGAGGATGATCGGCTTGAAGCCCATTTGTGCCAGCAACAGGCCGGCAAAGATGCCGCACGGGCCGAAACCGACCACGATCGGGCGCTCCTGCAGGCCTGCCGGGGCCTGGCCGACGAACTTGTAGGTGACGTCTGGAGCCGGGCCGATGTTGCGATCATCGGCGAACTTGCTGAGCAGCTCGGCCTCGTTGCTGGCTTCCAGATCGATGGTGTAGATGAACAGCAGTTCGCTGTTCTTCTTGCGCGCATCGTAGCTGCGCTTGAACAGGTTGAAGCTGAGCAGTTGCTCGTCGCGGATGCCCAGGCGCTGGACGATGGCTTCGCGCAGCGCTTCGTCGGGATGGTCCAGGGGCAGCTTCAGTTCGGTGATTCGTAGCATGGCAGGGTCCAGTATCCCGGCCATGGGCGGCCGGCGGCTTTACACAAACCGCCAAGTATAAGCTGTTAGCCGCCCCGACTGGCAGGATAAAAGCGCCCGGCGATCAGTTGTCGCGCGCACCACCGTAGTAACCGCAGCCGCGCAGGGTCTGGCCGTCGATGCGCAGTTCGGCGCGCAAGTGGCGTACGGCGCCGGTGGCGCTGTCGACGCAGCGTTGCGGGGCGACCCACAGTTCCACGTGCTGGCCGTTGGCTTCGCTGGTCAGGGTCAGGCCGCCGCCGGGCACTTCTTCTTCGAGGAATGGCAGGGGCAGCGGGTCTTTGCCGATGCGGTTAAGCACCATGCCCTTGCCGCTGGCCTTGATGTCCCAATCCGGTTCATGGCCATTGGCGCGCAGGGTCAGCTGCTTGAAGTTGGGGTCGTCGCAAGCGCGGGTGGAGGGTTCCAGGCGGTACAGGCGGCTGACTTCCAGCTGGCCGTCGTTGTCGGCCTGCTTGGCGCCAGTGAGGCGACCGCGCACGTCGGCGAACAACTTGGCGTTGGCGTCCTTGGCCAGGTTGGCGGACTCCTGCAGGATGCCGGTGCCGGCAACGTCGTTGATCACGAAGCGGCGTGCTTCGCTGCAGGGCTTGAACAACAGGCGGCCGCCGTTGGCGCTCAGTTCGCCCTGCATGCGCGTGGTGCCGATGTTCGGGTCACGGGGCTTCTCGGCCAGTAACTGGCAGCCAGCGAACAGGGGCAGCAGGGCACTGAGCAGCAGGGTAGGGGTGAGACGCATGAGCGGGCTCCGGGGGAATCTTTGCCAAAGAGCTGGCCACGATACACGTCCTGCGGGCAGAAAAAAGGGCCCGAAGGCTAATGCCAGTCAGTTAAGCTGACTGGCATTTTTCATTTTCGGGTGGGGTACTTCGCTGGACGTTGCTTCACCGTTCGCGGAAACCATCGGTCAGGCCGTCGATGTGGCAAGACATATTGTGCCGCCGAAGCCTGCAGATCCGACAAAAATCCCGGCAAATTTCCGGGGTGGTTCAAGGATGTGCCATGCAGCAAGCCCAGTATTGCCCAGCTACAGGCAGTAAAACTCATCTCGCATGGGTACACACCAGGGCACTGTCGAGACATTTGCACCATCTGATAACGCAACAGGTTGTAGCCCAGCAGTACGCCCCATAGCTCTTGCGCAATCATCTCCGGCGTCTTGCTTCTCAGCGTATATTCACCACCTAAAAGCCCTTGCTTGATCTCTCGATATCCCAGTTCGATTTCCCAACGCTGACTGTAAAGGTCGACGATCTCATCACCCGGGAAACGCAGCGGATCGACCATTGAGGTCAGTACGCTCACCACCTTGCCTTTAATCGTCTTGCTTAACAGCCGTGCTCGAGTCTCCAGCGGCAGGCCGGGCCATTGCTTACGGGCTTGTGGCGAGGTGCGCAGAATGACTACGGCATCGTTGCGCCCAAGCTTGTGCTCGACTTCGTACTGGCTACCCTTCTTCAAAGGAATAAGCCAATGACGCTGCTCGCCTTGTGATTGCCAGTGATGCAGCAAACCCAACGAGTAGAAACCTTTATCGAACAGGGTCAGCGAGTGATCAGGCGTGGTAGCGATCAACTGTTCGGCCAGCTTCATTTCGCTACTGTGATAGCTCTCGAAAGTACTGCTTATCAGCAGATGGCTAGTCAGTTCCATCTGGCAGACCATTCGGACTTGAGGGTAACTGCCATCGCCATGCTGATTGGTCGCGCCGCCGTAGCACGCCCGATTTTCTGCGGTGTCGGGGGTATTCCAGACGACGCCATCCACACCCAAAAGTGTTAACCCCAACCATTGAGGGTGTTGGACTTCTGCATGCCATCGCTGCTGGGTGAGCGAAAACACCTCGCGAACCGCTTCGCTACCCAGCCGTTGCCGTCCCTGAACAACAGCGCTGGGCGCCACCAGCGGTCGCTTGCCCGGCAGCATGATGTCCATGTGATTCACGACATCCCAAGCCGACATCCGGCGGAACAACGCCATGCCGATGATGCACCAGACCAGGCTTTCCAACGGCAACCGGCGCTTACGTATAGTCGAGACACCTGCCGTTTCGAAGGCCTGTTTCACAATGTCTGGATCAAGCAAGGCTCCAAGCCCTTCGAGGGCATGTGGCCGCGATGCCATTTCATGAGTGAGGGACAGGGCTTTTGACAGGCGCATAAAAAATCCGATGCTCGTTTCCAAGCATCGGATTTTGCGGCCTATGGGCTAAAGGTCAATGCGTCAGTCTTAACTGACTGGCATTAGCCCGAAGGCCCTTTTTCATTCAACCCCCGAGGTAGGCATCGCGTACCTTCGGGTCGGTCAGCAGTGCCTCACCGGTGCCCTGCATCACCACCCGACCGTTCTCCAGCACGTACGCCCGGTCAGCGATCTTCAACGCCTGGTTGGCGTTCTGCTCCACCAGGAACACCGTCACGCCATCGCGGCGCAGCTGTTCGATGATGTCGAAGATCTGCTGGATGATGATCGGCGCCAGGCCCAGCGAAGGCTCGTCGAGCAGCAGCAGCTTGGGCTTGCTCATCAGCGCCCGGCCGATGGCCAGCATCTGTTGCTCGCCACCGGACATGGTGCCGCCGCGCTGGATGTAACGCTCTTTCAGGCGCGGGAACAGTTGCAGGACCTTGTCCAGTTGTTCCTGATAGTCGCCCTTGTCGGTGAAGAAACCGCCCATGGCCAGGTTTTCCTCGACAGTCAGGCGAGCGAACACGCGGCGGCCTTCCGGCACTACCGCGATGCTCTTGCGCATGATGTGCGAGGACGGCTGGCCTACCAGCTCTTCGCCCAGGTACTTGATGCTGCCGCTGTGCGCCTGCGGCGAACCGCACAGGGTCATCAGCAAGGTCGACTTGCCGGCACCGTTGGCGCCGATCAGGGTGACGATCTCGCCCTGGTTGATCTCTACGTTGACGCTGTGCAGCGCCTGGATCTTGCCGTAGAAAGTGGAAACGTTTTCAAACTTCAGCATTTACGCTTCCCCCAGGTAGGCTTTGATCACGTCAGGGTTGTCGCGGATCTCTTCCGGCGTGCCGTCGGCCAGGGGGGTACCCTGGTTGATCACCACGATATGGTCGGAAATGCTCATCACCAGCTTCATGTCGTGCTCGATCAGCAGCACGGTGACGTTGTGCGACTCACGCAGGTAGGCGATCAGAGCCTTGAGGTCTTCGGTTTCCTTCGGGTTCAGGCCGGCCGCCGGTTCATCGAGCATGATGATGCGTGGCTGGGTCATCATGCAGCGGGCGATTTCCAGGCGGCGTTGCTGCCCGTAGGCGAGGGTGCCGGCGGTACGGTTGGCGAACTCGGTCAGGTTGACCTTCTCCAGCCAGTACTGCGCACGCTCCAAGGCTTCCTTCTCGCTGCGGCGGAAACTCGGGGTCTTGAACAGGCCGGCGAAGAAGTTGGTGTTGAGGTGGCGGTGCTGGGCAATCAGCAGGTTTTCCAGCGCGGTCATTTCCTTGAACAGGCGCACGTTCTGGAAGGTCCGCACCACGCCCTTGCGGGCGATCTGGTGGCCGGCCAGGCCCTGGATCGGCTGGCCATCGAGCAGGATGGTGCCGTCGCTGGGCTTGTAGAAGCCGGTCAGGCAGTTAAACACGGTGGTCTTGCCGGCGCCGTTCGGGCCGATCAGCGCCACTACCTGTTTCTCCTTGACGGTCAGGCCCACGCCGTTGACCGCCAACAAGCCGCCAAAGCGCATGCTCAGGCCGCTGACTTGCAGAATTTCGCGGCTCATCGGGGCAGCTCCATCTGTGGACGTTGCATAGGCAGCAGGCCTTGCGGACGCCAGATCATCATCAACACCATCAGCGCACCGAACATCAGCATGCGGTATTCGCTGAACTCACGCATCAGCTCAGGCAGCAGGATCATCACGATGGCCGCGAGAATCACGCCCAGTTGTGAGCCCATGCCACCCAGCACGACGATGGCGAGGATGATTGCCGACTCGATGAAGGTGAACGACTCCGGCGTCACCAGACCTTGGCGCGCGGCGAAGAAGCTGCCGGCGAAACCGGCGAAGCAGGCACCCAGGGTGAATGCCGAGAGCTTGATCACGGTCGGGTTCAGGCCCAGAGCACGGCAGGCGATCTCGTCTTCACGCAGGGCTTCCCAGGCACGGCCGATCGGCATGCGCAGCAGGCGGTTGATCACGAACAACGCCAGCAGGGCCAGCAGCAGGGCCACCAGGTACAGGAAGATGACCTTGTTGATCGAGTTGTATTGCAGCCCGAAGAACTCGTGGAAGGTCTGCATGCCCTCGGCCGCACGGCGTTCGAAGGTCAGGCCGAAGAACTCCGGCTTGGGGATGTTGCTGATGCCGTTGGGGCCGCCGGTCCAATCGGTGAGGTTACGCAGGAACAGGCGGATGATCTCACCGAAACCGAGGGTCACGATCGCCAGGTAGTCACCACGCAGGCGCAGCACCGGGAAGCCGAGCAGGAAGCCGAACGTGGCAGCCATCAGGCCGGCAATCGGCAGGCACACCCAGAAGCTCCAGCCCAGGTAATGCGAGAGCATGGCGTAGCTGTAGGCACCGACGGCATAGAAGCCCACGTAGCCGAGGTCGAGCAGGCCCGCCAGGCCGACCACGATGTTCAGGCCCAGGCCCAGCAACACGTAGATCAGGATCAGCGTGGCGATGTCGACCGCACCGCGAGAGCCGAAGAACGGCCATACCAGTGCCATCACGATCAACCCGATGATGACATAGCGCTGGGTCTTGGGCAGGGTGAGGTAGTTGCTGACTGCCGGGGGGATCAGCTTGCGATCCGATCGGCGGCCCATCACCGAACTCCACTGCTTGTCGAACAGCACGCGCAGGAACATCAGCACCGAACAGACGGCGATGATGCTGATGGTGAACGAGCCCTGACTGTGCACGACCAGGCTGATGCCGTCGATGCTCAGTTTCAGGCCCAGTACCGGGAAGGCCACGGCCCAGACCAGCAAGGCGCTGAAGAACGCCTGTTTGAGATTTCTGTTCATACTTTTTCAACCTCCGGGCGGCCCAGGATGCCGGTCGGCCGGAATAGCAGGACAAGAACCAACAAGCCGAATGCCACCACGTCCTTGTACTGGTCGCCGAAGATATCGGCACCGAACGCTTCGGCCACGCCCAGCACCAGCCCGCCGAGCATGGCGCCCGGGATGCTGCCGATGCCACCCAGTACCGCCGCGGTGAAAGCCTTCAGGCCCACCAGGAAACCGGCGTTGGGGTTGATCACCCCGTACTGCATGCTCAGCAGCACGGCCGCCACGGCAGCCAGGGCGGCACCGATGACGAAGGTGAGGGCGATGATGTTGTTGGTGTTGATGCCCAGCAGGTTGGCCATCTTGATGTCCTCGGCACAGGCGCGGCAGGCGCGGCCCAGGCGGGAACGAGAGATGAACAGGGTGAGCAGGGTCATGGCCACCAGGGTGACGACGAACACCAGGATTTGCATGTAGCTGATCAGTACTTCTTCAGCACCGCCTGGCCCGAAGGAGAAACTCCCGGGGATCAGGTTGGGGATGGACTTGTCCTTGGAGTCCTGCGAAAGCAAGACCGTGTTCTGCAGGAAGATCGACATGCCGATGGCAGAAATCAGCGGGATCAGACGGTTGCTGTTGCGCAGGGGGCGGTAGGCAACCCGTTCGATACTGTAGCCATAGGCACTGGTGACGAAGATCGTCGCGACGAAGGCGACGGTCATCAGGATCGGCAGCGAATGGATACCCATCATGGCCAGGCCCGCCAGGGCGATGAAGGCCACGTAGGAACCGATCATGTACACCTCGCCGTGGGCGAAGTTGATCATGCCAATGATGCCGTACACCATCGTGTAGCCGATGGCGATCAAGGCATAGGTGCTGCCGATGGTCAATCCATTAACCAGTTGTTGGAAGAAATGGTAGATCTCAGGCATTACAGCGCTCCTAAAAACCTGATTTGCATTTCACTGGCAGGGGTACGGCCAGGAAACCGCGGGTGACGGTTTTAAGATTTTCAGGTGAGCCTGCCCCCGGATCGCGGGGATCGGGCCCATGAACCTCATAAAACGAAGCCCACTGCTCGCACAGTGGGCTCGTAGGTCAGCTATTAGTCACGCAGTTACTGAGGGGAGACTTCGGTCTTCGGCTTGCCGAAGTGCCATTCGTAGACCACGAACTTGAAGTCTTTCAGGTCGCCTTTGTCGTCGAACGACAGGTCGCCGGTCGGGGTCTTGAAGGTGCCTTCGTGGATGGCCTTGGCCACCTTGTCGGTATCATCGGAACCGGCTTTCTTGATGCCTTGAGCGATCAGCTCGACAGCCGAGTAGGCAGGGAATACGAACGGGCCACTTGGGTCCTTGCCGTCAGCCTTGATGGCGTCGACGATCTTCTTGTTCGCCGGGTCTGCGTCGAACGACTTCGGCAGGGTGACCAGCAGGCCTTCGGAGGCGTTCTGGGCGATCTGCGAAATGGAGTCGTTACCCACGCCTTCCGGACCCATGAACTTGGCTTTCAGGCCCTTCTCTTGAGCCTGGCGCAGGATTAGGCCCAGCTCTGGGTGGTAGCCGCCGTAGTAGACGAAGTCGACGTTGTTCTGCTTGAGCTTCTGGATGATCGAGGAGAAGTCCTTGTCACCCGCGTTCAGGCCTTCGAACACGGCAACCTTGGTGCCTTTGCTTTCCAGGGTTTGCTTGACGGCGGTGGCGATGCCTTCACCGTACTGCTGCTTGTCGTGCAGGACGGCAACGACCTTCGGCTTGACGTGGTCGGCGATGTAGTTGCCGGCAGCCGGGCCCTGGGCGCTGTCCAGGCCGATGGTGCGGAAGATCAGCTTGTAGCCACGGGCGGTGATTTCCGGCGAGGTGGCGGCCGGGGTGATCATGATCACGCCTTCGTCCTCGTAGATGTCGGACGCTGGCTGGGTGGAGCTGGAGCACAGGTGGCCGACCACGAACTTGACGCCGTCGTTGACCACTTTGTTGGCGACTGCCACGGCCTGTTTAGGGTCGCAGGCGTCGTCGTATTCCTTGGCTTCGAGCATCTTGCCATCCACGCCGCCCGCGGCGTTGATATCCTTGATGGCTTGCTTGGCGCCGATGAACTGCATGTCGCCGTACTGGGTCACGGGACCCGTCTTGGGACCGGCGATGCCGACTTTGATGGTATCGGCGGCAAACGAATGGCTGGCTACCCCGGCCAGTACCATTGCGGCGAACAGCTTGGAAATCTTGATCATAGTGCTCCACTCATTCTGTTGTAATTCTTATAGTCCTGGCGGCCAGGGCTACAGACCGGGCGGGATTTGCGGCGTGGCCATGCCAACGCGCTAGCCCACCTTCCCCCGGAACATGTCCCGGAACTGTACCGGTACAGTGTAGAGCGCTGTTCGAGCGCTTGAAAAGCGGTCGAAAAGTGCGTCTTTCCTGCGTTGTCGCTTGATCGACAGAAAGATACAGAAAGGCGCCATCAAACTGCCTGCATCTGCGACCCCGTCCCACAACTTCGGGGCCAATCGACCAAATTACATATTTGAAACCGGGTTTTTCTGCAAAAATGCCGGCCTTTTTATTGACCGATTTTTTGCGGATACCACCCATGACTGATCAAACAAGCACCCTCTATGCCAAATTGCTTGGCGAGACGGCAATCATCGAGTGGAAAGCGCTGGAGCGTTTTTGGGCCAAGGGTGACCTGATTTGGGTCGACCCCAGCCTTGACCTGATCGCCGTTGCCGAGGCGATGGCCGAGAATCGCAGCGAGATCTTCGCCAAGTGGCGTAGTGATGGCACTGTTGGGCCGGTGTCGGCCGAGCAGGCATTGGACCTGCAAAGCCGCGACCCAGAGATCTGGGCGGTGGTGGTTTCACCGTTCATCGTGATTCAGGTGAAGGGCCAGGAAGAGGCGTGATCTTTTTTAGTGCGCAAAAATACGCATCAGCGCCGTTTTGGTGCTTGAAAGCAATCAAGACGGGTAGAGGGAAGTAACAATTCGGCGTGGCGGTAACAGTTTACGGGATGCGTAATGTGGCCATCGTTCTGCCAGGCGCCACCGGGACCGTCGCCAGCCTGGGAAATGTTCGAATCAGTCAGGAGTTTATCGATGAGCACTGCACTACCTTCGCTTGGATTCGCCGGCATCGGCCTGATGGGCCTGCCCATGTGCCGCCGCCTGCTGGCAGCGGGTTATCCGCTGACGGTATGGAACCGCAGCCCGGACAAGTGCGCCGCGCTGGTCGCTGCTGGTGCGCGCCTGGCCAGCAGCCCGGCCGAATTGTGCCGTGACAGCGACATGGTGCTACTGTGCCTCGCCGACACGGCGGTGGTGCGTGAAGTGGTGTTCGGCGAGCAAGGCGTTGCCCAGGGCGGGCGCAGCGGCCAGTTGCTGATCGATTTCTCCAGCCTGGAACCCACCGCCACCCGTGAAATGGCTGCCGAACTGGCCGCACTGTGCGGCATGGCCTGGCTGGATGCACCGGTATCTGGCGGTACGCCCGGTGCCGAAGCGGGCACGCTGGCGATCATGGTTGGCGGTGAAGCGGCCGATCTGCAGCGTGCACGCCCGGTGCTGCAGGTGCTTGGTCAGCGCGTGACGCATATGGGCGCGGTAGGCGCGGGCCAGGTGACCAAGGCTTGCAACCAGATGATCGTAGCCTGCAATGCCCTGGTAATTGCAGAAGTGGTGGCACTGGCCGAACAGTCGGGCGTGGACGCGACGCTGATCGCTGAAGCGCTGGCGGGGGGCTTTGCCGATTCCAAGCCATTGCAGATTCTTGCGCCGCAAATGGCCGAGAGCCGCTTCGAGCCAATCAAGTGGCACGTACGCACGCTGCTCAAGGACCTCGATGGCGCGGTCAAGTTTTCCCGCGAGCAAGGCTCTGCGACGCCGCTCAGTGGCCTTGCCGCGCAACTGATGCGCTTGCACGGTAGCCAGGGTTACCTGCAAAAAGATCCGGCGACCCTGGTAGAGCTGTACCGCAAGAAGGTGTGATCCGGCTGTTTTGGCGCTGCAACCGCTCCAGCAGTGGGCGCAACTCGGCCAGCGGTACGGGGCGCCCCAACAGGTAGCCCTGCAGGTAGTCGCAACCATGGCTTTCGAGGAACGCCTGCTGTTCGGCGGTTTCCACGCCCTCGCTGACTACCCGCAGGTGCAGGGTATGCGCCATGGCGATGATCGCCTGGACAATTTCCCGGTCTTTCTGGCTGCCCGGTACATCCTGCAGGAAGGTGCGGTCGATCTTCAGCACATCCAGCGGCAGGCGCTTGAGGTAGGCCAGTGACGAGTAGCCGGTACCAAAATCATCGATCGAAAGTGCCACCCCCAAAGCCCTGACGCGTTTGAGCAGGCTGACCGTGCGCTGGATATCGCCCACCAGGGCGTTCTCGGTCACCTCCAGCTCCAGGTGGCGCGGCGCAAGGCCGGCGTGGAACAGCGCCTTTTCTACTTCGTTAGGCAGTTCGTCGTGGCTGAGGGTGACTGCCGAGCAATTGACCGTGACCTGGACCTCGCCGTAGCCGTGGCGCTGCAAGTGGGCCAGGTCGGCACAGGCATGGCGCAGCACCCACAGGTCAAGGTCGATGATCAGGCCGTTGGCTTCGGCAATGCCGACAAAACGGTCGGGCCCGAGCAGGCTGTGTTGAGGATGCTGCCAGCGTACCAGCGCTTCCAGTTTGGCCATTTGCCCGCTGCGCAGGTCGAAGATCGGCTGGTAGTGCACACACAGCCCGCGCTCTTCGAGCAGCGCCAGGCGCAGCTCTTCTTCCAGTTGCAAGGCGATCGACGCGCGAGCCTTCAGGCTGTCATTGAAGAAATTCAGGCTGTTGCGCCCGTTGTCCTTGGATTGGTAGAGGGCCAGGTCGGCATGCTTGAGCAGCTCTTCGGCTGTGCTGCCATCGTCCGGGAAGATACTTATACCAATGCTGGTGGTCATGACCATGCGCCGCCCGCCCAGGTCGATGGGTTCTTTCATCCGTTGCATGATGCGCTGGGCCAGGTGGCGGGCTTCGTCGCGGCTGTTCAGGCTGGTGACCACACAGAACTCGTCGCCACCAAAGCGCGCAACCAGGTCGTGGTTGCGGGTAGCGGCCTTGATGTGGTTGGCGATCACCTTGAGCAGCTCGTCACCGGCATCGTGGCCAAGGCTGTCGTTGATACGCTTGAAATGGTCGATGTCGAGGAACATGACGGCCAGGCGGTTTTCGCTGGCCTGATGTTCGACCAGGCGCTCGGCGAATACCTGGTTGAATCCACGGCGGTTGAGCAGGTTGGTCAGGGCATCATAGTGCGCCGCCTGCTGCAGCGAAGCGCGGGCCTGGTCCAGTTGGCTGAGCAGTACGCTGACCCGGCGCAGGTCGTGCTCCTTGCTTTGCAGCTTCTTGTCGGCCAGTGCGGCGCTGATGCTGGCGCCACTGATCAGCAGGGTGATGAAGCCGATGCCCAGTCCCAGCTGCAGGCTGTTGTCGCCAGACGGCAGGCGCAGTGCGGTATCGGCAGGGATGATCAAGGTCATGGCCGACATCGCGGTGAAATGAGTGGCGACGATGCCGCCCGCCATCAGCAGGCTGGCGCCGTACTTCATGGCCTGGTACAGGGTGCCGCTGCCATTGCGCAAGTAGCGGGCCAGGTACAGCGAGGTCAGGGCGGTGAGCAGGGCAATGGCGGCAGAGGCAAGTAGCAAGCCGGTTTGGTAGTACTGGCGGGCACCCGTTTCCATCGCGGCCATGCCGACAAAATGCATGAGGATGATGCCCAGGCCGATCAGCCCTGCGCTCAGCACGAAGTGGTGCGCGCGCATCTTGCTGCGTTCGAGGCTGTGCATGGCCAGCCAGGCCACGCCCAGTGCGATGAGCAGCGAAAGAATGGTCAGGGATACGTCGTAGTGCACTTCTACCGGGGCCCGAAAGGCCAGCATGCTGATGAAGTGCATGGCCCATATGCCGCCTGCCAGGCAGCAGGCTCCGAGCATGTTCCATTGCCGGTGGGCGGTGGGGTCGTCGCTGTGGGACTGGCGCTCGGCCATGTCGAGGGTGGCGAAACAGGCCGCGCAAGCAACGAAGTAGGCGAGCAGAACCAAGAGCGGTTCATGACGGCAGTCGATGACGATGCGCCCGGTTGCGGGAAGATCGGCGAACAGTTGCAGCCCCAGCCATTCCATGGAATGCCTCTTGATCGAGTCTTCACTCGTCTGCGCTACAACCCTGTGCAGACTGTCCAGAGGCAGTATAGGAAGGAGTACTTAAGCCTTCCTGACTAATGGCACAATGATTTCTACGATTTGGTTATAACTCCAATCGCAGTGAGGAATAAATTTGGTTCTTCACGGATTGCCGGGAAAGTCATTCTTGATCTTCATGAAAAAGAATTCGCTGTCCCGGTAACCGTAAGCCATCCGCTTGATCACCTTGATCCGGTTGTTGATGCCTTCCAGCTGGCCCGTATGCATCGGCCATCGCACCCTGCTCAAGATGCCGCGCCAGTATCCCTTCAGGCGTTTAGCAAACTGCTTCAGTGCCGGTATCGCGCTTTCATCAGCCAGACGCAGCCACTGCTTCCAGGCTGATCGCCAACCCCAGGCGGTGGTGGGCGACCACAGCGCTTTTAACTCTGCTTTCATCAGATAAACCGTCATCAGCGATTGGTTAGCCGACAGCAGATCCCTCAGGTGCACCTGTTGATCTTTTCGCTTGAGATTTTCCGGATTACGCAGCAGTAGCCAGCGTGCTTGCTTGATCACCCTGCGCGCGGGTTTGTCATGGCGCAGACGGTTGGCTTCGTCGACCCGTACCCGGTCAATCACCTCGCGCCCATACTTGGCGACTACATGAAACAGGTCGTAGACCACGCGTGCCTGAGGGCAGTGTTGGCGTACCTCCAGGTCAAATGCGGTGTTCATGTCCATCGCCACTGCTTCGATCCGCGCACAGCCTTCTGGCCCCAACTCCTCAAAGAAGGGCCTGACAGCCGCTCTGCTACGTCCTTCGCCAATCCACAGAACCCGGCGGGTATCGGCGTCCAGCACCACGCTGGCGTAGCGATGGCCTTTGAACAGGGCGAACTCGTCCATCACCAGGCGCCTGGGCTGGGCCTTTGGTAGCTTCTCTAGAGCGGCTTGTAGAGCTCGTCGCTCCAGCAAGCGCACACTGTCCCAATGCAAGTCAAACAGCTCAGCGACGTGCAGGGTAGGCAGCCGCTGGCAAGCCTGGATCACGGCCTCGGCCAAGCGCTGGGTCATACGCGAATAGCGATCAAGCCAGCTGACTGACTCCATCCGCTTGCCGCATGCGCGACACCCAACGCGCCGCAGTTCCACATTCAACCGTACCGCATGGCCAAGAATGGGGAGATCACGGATCGAACGCTGGCAGTATTCGTGGATGGCGGTGCTGGGCTGATGGCAGCCGCTGCAGGTGGGGAACCTAGTGGGCTGCGGAATCAGGTCGATCAGCAGATCGTCGCCGTCAGGCCTGATGGCAATGACAGAAAAGCCCTCCCAAAAGGGCAGAAACGTATTAATATCGTGCACAAGAACGCCGGTTTGTTGATGTGTTTGCTCGCACGAACATCATCCATCAAACCGGCGTTCTTGTTTCTGTCTTTCCCGGGATTCCGTGAAGAACCATAAATTTGGGGCCCTAATGCCTTCCTGTGGGAGCGGGCGAGCCCGCGAAGCATCCACTGCGGTGGATGCCACCGGCTTCGCCGGTGTTCGCGGGCGTGCCCGCTCCCACAAGGGGCGCGGGGCCTGCGTTAGCCAGCCACCAGCACGCGAATGGCTTCCAGGCGCAGGGCGGCCTTTTCCAGCATTGCCAGGCCATCTTCGCGCCGCTTGCGCAGGGCGTCGATTTCGCTGTCACGCACACTTGGGTTGACCGCTTGCAATGCCACCAGGCGCGCCAGCTCTTCGTCGGCCTCGGCTGTCAGGCGGCGCTGGGCTTCGGCCACGCGCTCGTTGTGGGCCGGCAGGATCTTCTCCTCGCCGCCACTGATACGCTTGGCCAGCACATCGCGCTGGGCCTGGACGAACTTGTTGGCGCTGGCGCGCGGTACACTCTCGAGCTGGTCGTTGAGGGTTTCGAAAGCAACGCGTGACGCAAGGTCGTTGCCATTGGCGTCGAGCAGGCAGCGCAGTGCCGCCGGCGGCAGGTAGCGGCCCAGTTGCAGGCTACGGGGTGCCACCACCTCGCTGACGAACAGCAGTTCAAGCAGGACAGTGCCTGGTTTGAGCGCTTTGTTCTTGATCAACGCCACGGCGGTGTTGCCCATCGAGCCTGACAGCACCAGATCCATGCCGCCCTGAACCATCGGGTGCTCCCAGGTGAGGAACTGCATGTCCTCGCGTGACAGCGCCTGGCCACGGTCGTAGGTGATGGTCACACCTTCATCGTCGCCCAGCGGGAAGCTGGCATCGAGCATCTTCTCGCTCGGCTTGAGGATCAGTGCGTTCTCGGAATGGTCTTCGCTGTCGATGCCGAAGGCGTCGAACAGGGTTTCCATGTAGATCGGCAGGGCGAACTGGTCGTCCTGTTCGAGAATGGCCTCGACCAGCGCCTGACCTTCGCCGGCGCCGCCGGAATTGAGTTCCAGCAGGCGGTCACGGCCAGTGTGCAGTTCGGCTTCCAGGCGCTCGCGTTCGCTGCGGGCGTCGGCCACCAGGGTATCCCAGGCCTTGTTTTCGCCGCCTTCGAGCAGCGGCAGCAGGCGTGGGCCGAACTGGTGCTGCAGGGCATTGCCGGTGGGGCAGGTGTTGAGGAAGGCGTTGAGGCCTTCGTGGTACCACTGGAACAGGCGCTCTTGCGGGCTTTCCTGCAGGTACGGGATGTGCAGCTGGATAGTGTGCTTCTGGCCGATCCGGTCAAGGCGGCCGATGCGCTGTTCGAGCAGGTCGGGGTGCGCCGGCAGGTCGAACATCACCAGGTGATGAGCGAACTGGAAGTTGCGGCCTTCGCTGCCGATTTCCGAGCAAATCAGCACCTGGGCGCCAAACTCTTCATCGGCAAAGTAGGCAGCGGCACGGTCACGCTCGAGGATGCTCATGCCTTCATGGAACACCGAGGCCGGGATGCCGGAGCGCACGCGCAGGGCGTCTTCCAGGTCCATGGCGGTTTCGGCGTGGGCGCAGATCACCAGCACTTTGGTGCGCTTGAGCATCTTCAGGGTGTCGATCAGCCAGTCGACGCGTGGGTCGAAACGCCACCAGCGCTCGTCATCGGCCACTTCACCCTGGGCCTGGAAGGCAACTTCCGGGTACAGCTCGGCGTGCTCGCCGGCTGGCAGGTCGCGGTATTGCTCGGGCGTGGGCAGCGGGTAGGGGTGCAACTGGCGCTCGGGGAAGCCCTGGATCGCCGCACGGGTGTTACGGAACAGCACGCGGCCGGTGCCGTGGCGATCCAGCAGCTCGCGAATCAGCCGTGCGCTGGCCTGGGTATCGCCGTCGCTGACTGCCGCCAGCAGGGCTTCGCCTTCGGCACCCAGGAAGCCCAGGATGGTGGCGTGGGCCTTGGGCGACAGGCGGCCTTCGTCGAGCAGTTCCTGCACTGCCTCGGCTACCGGGCGGTAGTGTTCGCTCTCGGCGCGGAAAGCGGCCAGGTCATGAAAACGGTTGGGGTCGAGCAGGCGCAGGCGGGCGAAGTGGCTGTCCTGGCCAAGCTGCTCGGGGGTGGCGGTCAGCAACAGTACGCCCGGAATCACTTGGGCCAGTTGCTCGACCAGGCCGTATTCGGCGCTGACCTGGTCTTCGTGCCAGACCAGGTGGTGGGCTTCGTCGACGACCATCAGGTCCCAGCCAGCGGCAAACAGCGCGTCCTGGGCCTTTTCGTCATCTACCAGCCACTCCAGGGCAACCAACGCCAGTTGGGCATCCTCGAACGGGTTGCTGGCGTCGCTTTCGATGAAGCGCTCGGCGTCGAACAGCGCCACTTGCAGATTGAAGCGCCGGCGCATTTCCACCAGCCACTGGTGCTGGAGGTTTTCCGGCACCAGGATCAGTACGCGGCTGGCGCGACCCGACAGCAGCTGGCGGTGAATGACCAGGCCGGCTTCGATGGTTTTGCCCAGGCCCACTTCGTCGGCCAGCAGAACGCGCGGGGCGCTGCGGTCGGCGACTTCGCGGGCAATGTGCAGTTGGTGGGCGATGGGCTGTGCGCGGCAGCCGCCCAACCCCCACAGTGCCGACTGCATCTGCTTGCTGGTGTGCTGCAGGGTGTTGTAGCGCAGGCTGAACCACGACAGTGGGTCTATCTGCCCGGCGAACAGGCGGTCGCTGGCCAGGCGGAACTGAATGAAGTTCGACAACTGGGTTTCAGGCAGGGTGCGAGGCTGGTTCTGCCCGTCCAGGCCGTGGTAGACCATCAGCCCGTCGATGTCCTCGACCTCGCGCACGGTCAGCTTCCAGCCCTCGAAGTGGGTGATCTGGTCACCTGGCGAGAAGCGCACGCGGGTCAGCGGCGCATTGCGCAGGGAATACTGGCGGGTGTCGCCAGTGGCCGGGTAGAGCACGGTCAACAGGCGGCCATCCTGCGCCAGGATGGTACCCAGGCCGAGCTCTGCTTCGCTGTCGCTGATCCAGCGTTGCCCCGGTTGATACTGCTGCGCCATACTGCCTGAACTCCCGCGATGAAAAAGCCGATTATGTTAACGGATCGGCCGGTCAGACCAAAGTGCCGATAGCACCGAAAGGTATCGAAAGGCACAGTCTAGTCGTTTCATCGCCCTGCACAGCGCCGCCGACGAGGGCCCCGGATCAACATGTCTGCCAAGCACCGCTGGATCAGCGCTTCGATGGCCGTGGGCAGCCTGGTGCTGCTGAGCGCCTGCGAGCAGAAAAACTTTGAGACATTGCCCCCCATTCCGATGGAGCAGCTTGAGGTACTGGGCGTGCAGACGCCGATAAAGAGCGTGCACTTTCGTGACAGTGACGGCGAAGGGCTGCTGGTCCTGAGCCGCAGCGATGGCCAGGCCAGCGACCTGGAAAGCGAACAGGAAGTGGACAAGGTGGTGCTCAAGGCCACCTTGTACGGGCGCACGGCCGAGAGCGACGCCTTCAAGGCGCGTTGGCAGGTCGAGCAGGAAACGACCTGCCCGGGGCTGGACCTGGACGTGGACTTCTATAATGACGTCAGTGACGTCAGCGACCTGAACAAGAATGGGGTGGCCGAGATAACGGTGGCCAGCCATGCATTCTGCGGCGGCGGTATCGACCCGCATGACATCGCCATCGAGATGCGTGAAGGGCAGGCCAGTTACACCATTACCGGCCAGTCGCTGATCACCCCGGCGGGCGAGGAACCGGTCGGTGGTGAGCGCGAGGACAGCGCTTCGCTGAAAGCCGCGCCGCAGGTATTGCGCGATCATATGGATGCGGTTTGGCAGCAGGTGTACAAGCGGCCCTGGAGCGAGGCCAGCCCGCCAGTCGACGACGAGCCGGGTGACGAAGCCGAGTAAATGTTGTCCATGACATCAAGGTAAAGCTGCGCCTGCCGATACAGGGGGCATAGGAGAACGTCCATGCTGCCGCCGATCATTCCGCTCAGTGCCGCCCCGGTCACCTCGCAACAGGACCCGGTCAAGCCAACCCCCGACGTCAAGCCGGTGGTGCCGACGCAGCCTGCGTCCGGCGAAAGTGCCATTGACCTCAAGCGCCAGCGCGACCCGCAGGAGCAGGTATTGTTGCTGCGCGATGAACAGCGCCGCCAGCAGCAACGCCGGAACAAGGGCGAGCAGGAACGCTACGAGGCCGTCCCGGGTGACGAGGTCAATGCCGACAACACCGTGCCGGTAGCGCCATTGATGGGCGAGCATGTACGCCAAGGGCTGCTGGTGGACATCGAAGTCTGATACGGGGCTGGTCAGCGCCTGCGCCTGGCTTCATCATGCAATTCTCTGTTGATCGTCGAGCCCACCCCATGAGCCAAGACAACCTCATCGATTTCGATGCCGAACGTGCCAAGCGCGTCCACGACCTCAAGGAAAAGCGGCTGAACGAAATGCGCAATGCTTTCGAGCAGGCCCTGCCATTGAGTACCAGCAAGAAAAAGAAGCCCAAGGGCAAGCCTAAGAAGCGTTGAAACTTGACGCAGGTCAACCCTGCGCCCCCCTCGCGTGCCCGGCCTCGGGCACCATTGACACTGATCAATTTTCCCCGCCGCCACATTGGTTAACGTGTACCCATCGGACAACGGCAAACGAATGGGGAGGCCAGCATGTTCTTCGACAACGTGGTTATCGCCGGTGTGGTAACGGTCGGGCTGATGGTCGCCTTCTTTGCCGGTCTGGGCATTTTCATCTGGAAGGACTCGAACAAGCGCAAGCCGCGCTGACCTTCCGGGTACACGAGCACGCAAGGCATTTAGGGCGACTTCGGTCGCCCATTTTTTTTGCCTGCATTTTTTATTGTCTGAGCTGTCCCTTTCAATGCAGGCCAATCGAATATACATGATTAGCTAGCTAATTAATCGTTTCCGCTTTATCCTGCTCATCATTGTCTATCTTTTCAGCAAGACTTTTCCCCGCAAGGTCCGCCTCGTGCCCATCACCTTTCAGGCCCTGTTCGCGCCCAGCAGCCTCGCCCTCAAGTTTGCCATCAAGACCCTGCTCGGGGGCGGCCTGGCGTTGTGGCTGGCGATGCGCTGGGGGCTGGAGCAACCCTCCTGGGCATTGATGACTGCTTTCATCGTCGCCCAGCCGCTATCGGGCATGGTGGTGCAGAAAGGCTTGGCGCGGTTGGCAGGCACGTTGGTCGGCACAGTCATGTCGGTGCTGTTCATCGGCCTGTTCGCCCAGACCCCCGGCCTGTTTCTGCTTACCTTGGCGCTTTGGCTGGCGCTGTGTACCGCCGCGTCCACCCAGTTGCGCAGCGCCTGGGCCTATGCCTTCGTGCTGGCCGGCTACACCGCAGCGATCATTGCCTTGCCAGCCATTGACCACCCCCTGCAAGTATTCGACCAGGCCGTGGCTCGCTGTACCGAGATCTGCCTGGGTATTTTCTGTGCAACAGCCAGCAGTGCCTTGCTCTGGCCCATGCGGGTCGAGCAGCAACTGGGCGGGCAGGCGCGGCAGGCCTGGCAGAACGGCCTGCAGGCCGCCAGCGCCATGCTGGGCGGAGAGGACGAGGCGCGCAAAGGCCTGCTGGAAAGCCTGGGGCGCATCGTTGCCATCGACAGCCAACGTGAACATGCCTGGTTCGAGGGCAATCGCGGGCGCCAACGTGCCCGTGCCATTCGTGGCCTTAGCCAGAAACTGATGGTGCTGTTGCGTATTTCCCGTTCGGTGCGCCGCCAGTGGCGGCAACTGGATGAGGGTGAGGTCGAGCATCTGACGCCCTGGTTGCAGGAAGTGCGCACGCTGCTGGCCCAACCCGATCAGCCCAGCCTGCTGTTGTTGCGTCAGCGAATCTGGGATGCCGCCCACGATGAGCAAATCAGTTCGGCGGAGCACTTCTGCCTGGCGCGCATGGCCCTGCTATTGGACTATGCCATGGCCGCCAGCCAGGCACTTGAGGATGTGGAGGCGGGCAGGGCGCCCAAGGACGTGTCCCAGGGGCTGGCCGCGCACCGAGACTGGTCGCTGGCCTTGCTGTTCGGCTCGCGCAGCGCGCTGGCCTTCCTGGTAATGAGTGGTTTCTGGCTGGCCACGGCCTGGCCTTCGGCCCCCGGTGGCCTGGTGCTGACCTGCGTGGTCTGCAGCCTGTTCGCCAGTCGCGAGAACGGCGCACAGATCGGCCTGAGTTTCCTGCGCGGGATATTCCTGGCGATACCGGCGGCGTTTGTGGTCGGGCAGATCATGCTGCCGCAATGGAGCAGCTTCGCCATGCTCTGCCTGGGCATGGGCGTGCCACTGTTTCTTGGTGCACTGGGCATGGCCCATCCGCGCACCGGGGCTACGGCCACTTCCTATTGCCTGCACTTCATTGTGCTGGTGTCGCCGCTCAACGCCATGCAGTTCGGCGTGGCGACCATGCTGAACAGTGCCCTGGCCATGCTGGTGGGGGTGTCGGCAGCGGTCATGGCCTTTCGCTTACTGGTGTTCCGCCATCCGGCCTGGCTGGGCCGGCGCTTGCGTGCTGCAACGCAGAACGACCTGGTGCGCCTGACTCGGCGCGACCTGCGCGGGGCTGACAGCTGGTTTGGCGGGCGCATGGCCGACCGGCTGATGCAACTGGCGCGGCATGCCAGTGAATTACCGGAAGGCGAACGCAAACGTTGGGATGACGGCCTGCACGGGCTTGATATCGGCGATGAACTGGTACACCTGCGCATGTGCCTGGCGGTCGCACAGGCCCCTTTGGGGCGGGCCGAGCGCGAGTACCTGCAACACGTGGAGGCAGCGCTGGCCAAAGGGCCTGCTGCCGGGCGTGGGCAGCTGCTGGATGCTGCCAGTGAGCAGTTCATTGCGGCCTTGCGTCGGCTGCCAGCCAGCGACCCGCTTCGCCTGGCCGAGGGGGCGGTACTGCAATTGCAGAAAAGCTGGGGCAAATGGTGCCGCTGGCAGGAGGACACCCATGGGTTTGCGTGAGTGGGAAGTGGGCGGTGTGCTGCTCAGCCCGTTTTTGCTTTATGTGTTGTTGGCGCTGCTGCTCACCGGCCTGCTGCGTCTGGTGGTGCATGCCACACCGTTGGGGCGCTGGATCTGGCATGAAGCGCTGTTCGACGCAGCGCTGTTCGTCTGTGTGTTGTTCCTGGTGGTACGCCTGTCTGGGACTTTATAAAGGAGTGTTTCGATGCGTGCGGCCGTACGTATTCTGGTGACCCTGTGTGTGGTGGCCCTGGCCGTGTTGGCCGGCTACCAGCTGTGGCAGTACTACATGCTCACCCCATGGACGCGCGATGCCCGTGTGCGCGCCGATGTGGTGGTGATCGCACCTGATGTGTCTGGCTGGGTTCGCGAACTCAAGGTCCATGACAACCAGCAGGTCAAGGCTGGCGACTTGTTGATGAGTATTGACCGCGAGCGCTTCCAGGCCGCGTTCGATCAGGCCAGCGCGGTGACCGAGACACGCGCCCAGCAACTGCGCTTGCGCGAGCGTGAAGCAGCCCGGCGTGCTGCTTTGGGGCCAGAGGCGATCAGTGCCGAGTTGCGTGAAAACGCCCAGATCAATGCCGCCATCGCGCGTGGCGAGCTGCATGAAGCCGAGGCGCAGTTGCAGGTGGCCAGGATCAACCTGGCGCGCAGTGAAGTGCGGGCCCCGCGCAGCGGGCATATCACCAATCTGCGTCTGGCCGAGGGCAATTATGTGAACACCGGGGAGTCGGTGATGGCGCTGGTGGATGATTCGACGTTCTACATCCAGGCCTATTTCGAGGAAACCAAGTTGCCGCGCATTCGCGTTGGGGACACTGTGAAGGTGTGGCTGATGGGCACGGGTGAACCGATGCAGGGGCACGTGGAGAGCATCAGCCGCGGCATCACCGATCGCAACAGCAACCCGGACAGCCAGTTGCTGCCGGAGGTAGAGCCGACTTTCAACTGGGTGCGACTGGCCCAGCGCATACCGGTGAGGATTCGCCTGGATCAGGTGCCGGAAGGGCTGACCTTGAGTGCGGGGATGACGGCGAGTGTGCAAGTGCACGAGGACCGCGACCCGCAGTGATGGTGCTGCCTCAATAGACAGATATGTAATGTTCGAAGCGGTACAGCCGGGTCGTGTGGTGAAGGCAGTCCAGCTCCAGTACGCCGACGACGTCGGGCAAACACGAAATAACTTGGCGAGCGGCCCGCCAGTTGCGTTAGGCTGCCGTTGTGAGTTGCCCGACAGAGGCAACCCTTTTCCCGCCTGGCGTGCGTATCTTCCGATTTCATTGCGAGGTTACGCCATGGCCATCACTTCCCAGGATATCTGCAACGCCGCCGATCAGCTAAAGGGCTTTGTCGGTTTTCACGGCAAGCGCGGTATTCATATCGTACGTTTCTCCGAGGACGCGTTCGGCATGGACGTGGCCGACGCCAGTATCACCCCCTGCAGCGAGTTTGTCTGGCGGCCCGAGCAAGGGCAGCGCATGGTGCTGTGCCGCGAACGGCTCTCGCTGTTGCTGGATCAGCATGTGGATGACCGCTTGAACATTGGTGAACCGCTGCGCGCCTACCTTCGCCGCTGTGATCTGCCCGAAATCGTGGCGCAGCGCAGCCTGCAGCAGCGCACCCAGTCTGTTTAGGAGCAAGGCCGGGTCTACAAAGGCTGTGCAGTGCTTTGGGAGGGTTGGTGCAACAACGCCGCCAACCCGGCGCTGTCCAGGGGCTTGCTCAGGTAATAGCCTTGCACTTCATGGCAGCGGTCCTTTTCCAGCGCCTTGAGTTGATGTTCGCTTTCCACGCCTTCGGCTGTCACTGTCAGCCCCATCGCTTCGCCCAGGTTGATGATGGCCTGGACCACAGCGCGGTCGCTGCCGCCGTTGTTGTTCAGGCCGCTGATGAAGCGCTTGTCGATCTTGATGCTGTCGAACGGGTAGGTACGCAGGTAGCCCAACGACGAATAGCCGGTGCCGAAATCATCCATGTTCAGGCGCACCCCTAGCTCCTTGAGCGACAGCATGGTGCCTAATGCGCCTTCGATATCGTTGAGCATCACGTTCTCGGTAATTTCCAGTTCCAGGCGTTGGGCGGGGAAGGCCGTGTCGAGCAAAGTTTCGCGCACGTCCGCTACCACATCGCTGCGCAAGAACTGCGCAGGCGACAGGTTGACCGAAACCAGCACGTCGGCCGGCCAGTCATGGGCAGTGCGGCAAGCTTCGCGAAGCACCCAGCGGCCCAGCGCAACAATGATGTCGCTCTGCTCGGCCAACGGGATGAAGGTGTCCGGCCCCAGCAACCCTTCCTGTGGATGCCGCCAGCGCACCAAGGCCTCGACCGCGATGATACGCAGGTCGTCCAGGCGGTAGCGTGGCTGGTAATGCAACTCGAACTCCTCATTGCGCAGGGCCCTGCGCAGGTCGTTCTCCAGCTGGCGGCGGTACTGGATCTGCTGGTTCATTTCGGCAACGAAGTAGCGCCATGTGTTCTTTCCATCGGCCTTGGCCTGGTACAGGGCGATGTCGGCGCAGCGGATCAGCTCACCTGCATCGAAGCCCTGGTTGCGCGTCTGGGCAACGCCAATGCTGGCACCAATGTGCAGCGGCTGGTTTTCGAAGACGATGGGTTGCTGCAGCAGGCCGATCAGGCGCGCACAGAAGCGGTCGATCTCGCTGCTGTTGTCCATGCCGCTGAGTACCAGGATGAACTCGTCGCCGCCCAGGCGCGCGACCAGGTCGCCATCGCGGGTGGTGTCGCGCAGGCGCGTTGCCACTTCTTGCAGCACGGCATCTCCGGCAGCATGACCGAGCGAGTCGTTGATCGGCTTGAAGTTGTCCAGGTCCAGCAGCAACAAGGTCAGCGGCGGCGAGTCACTGCCGCGCAACAAGGCCTGCTCCAGGTGCCGGGCGAGCTTGTTGCGGTTGGCCAGCCCGGTCAGTGGGTCGTGCAGCGAAAGGTGCTGGATGCGCGCATGGGCGTCGACTTCGTCGGTGATATCGCTGGCGGTACCCCGAAAACCGATGGCCTTGCCATCGCGCCAGATAGCGCGGGCGGATATCCGGCAGTAGCGGTTCTGGCCATTCTGGTCGCGGTAAGTGCAGCGCAGGTTGGCCAATTGCTGTGGCTCGGCCGTAGTCAGGGCGTCCAGCCAGGGTGACAGCGGCGTGGTATCGCAGGCCAGCAACTGGTTGAGCGGGTGGCCCAGCCAGCCGTCTACCGGGTAGCCGGTGACGTTGGCGAAGCGCTGCGACAGGTAGGTCAGGCGTTGTTGCCGGTCGGTTTCCCAGATCCAGTCGGATGCCGACTCGGCCACCGCCCGGAACCGCTGCTCGCTGGCCTCCAGGGCCTGGTTGCTTTGTTGCAGATGCACGAGCGTGAGGCCGATTGCCCGGGAGCTGCGCAAGGCATGGCGGAACAGGTACAGCATCACCAGCCCAAGTATCAGTAGTGCGCACAACAGTGCTGGCAACACTGCCCACAGCATCTGTTGCCCCGGCAGCGGGCTGTTCCAGGTCAGATGGTAGCCGGTGTCGCCCAGGTCGATGCGCAGGTGGTTGTGATCCTGCCTATCCTCCTTTTCCACGTGCATGCCGGTCAGGCCGGCGCCTTTACCCAACTGCGCCAGTTTGCTTTCGGTGAGCTGGTCAATGAACAGCATGACCGGCGCCTGGCTCACCTCGCTGTCGGTAACCTCCCGGTCCGGGCGCACGGCTGCTGCACTGAGTGCGGCCGGCCAGCCATTGAACAGCACGAAACGGGTGACCTGCTCGCGTGAAATCGCCGCCGCGCGGGCCTGTTCGATGATCGGCTGCAGGGGTGTGTCTATATAGCTGTCAGCGCCTGCCTGGCTGGGCTGGCCTTTGAACAAGGCATAGGTGGTGCGGTCGTTTTCCACTACGAACACCCCTTCGTAGCCGCTGGCGCTGTACAGCGACTCGCCTACGTTCTTTTCCTCGTAGGCCCATTGCCAGTCGGCTTGGCCCGACAGGTGCTCGAAGGCTGCATCCCATACGGCATAGCTGGACAGAAACTGGCGCGAGGCGAGCAGCCGTTGTTCCAGCGCCTGGGTCGCATGGAAGGCGCTACGCTCGCGCTCCTGTTGGTCGAGCGTGCGGGCGATATTGAACAGAGCGCCGAGAATGACCAGGCAAGCCAGGCCGAACACTGCGCTGAAACCGGCAATGAGGTGGCGTACCTGAAAGCGCGGTGTGGGGCTAGCGGGTGAAAGCTTGGCGGTCCTGGCCATGCGCGAGCGGCTCCTTCAGGCAACCTCCCGCCAGGCAGTCAGGAAGGAGGTTCAATCAGGATAGGCCAGCCTGAGCGTGGCAGCTTCACCGCGGGCAAAATTGACCTGATCGCGGCCAGCGTGCTTGGCGATGTACAGCGCCTTGTCTGCCTGTTCGAGCCAGTGCTCGGGGGACTCGAGGCTGGCCTGGAAGGGCGACAGGCCGATACTTAGGCTGATGCGCAGGTGCGGTAACTGTGGGTTGCGGTAGCTGGAAACCCGCTCGCGCAGACGCTCCATGGCTTGGCAGGCCTGGGCTTCGCTGGTTTCGGGCATGATCACGCAGAACTCGTCGCCGCCGTAACGCCCGGCCTGGTCGCCCTCGCGCAAACTGCGCCGCAGCTCAGCACTGAGCTGGCGCAGTACACAGTCGCCGACCACATGGCCAAAGGTGTCGTTGATGGTCTTGAAGTGATCGATGTCGATCAGGGCAATCACCGCGTGCCCCTGTTGTTGCTTGCACGCCTGGAACTTGAGCTGCAGCAGGTCCTTCCAGGCACCGTGGTTGAACAGCCCGGTCAGGCTGTCGGTCAGGCTCAGGGCGCTCAGCCGGCGCTTGTGGTCGCCCAGCTTGATCGCAAGCTGGTAGCACACCCAGCCCAAGGCCAGCGGGTACAGCGCCAGCATGGGCAGGCACGCATAGACCTGCTGGGGCGTGGCGGTCAATTGCAAGCCAGGGCCGAGCAGCAGGATGGCGGCGAGCATGCCAGCCAGTTGCGCCAGCACCCCGCGAAAGACCATGCGCTTGCCGCCGGCGGCGACGTTGTTCATCGTCATCATCGCCAGCACGGTCACGCTGGGCAGCGGGTTGAAGTGCATGGCGGCGGTCCAGAACCCGCCCATCAGCGAGTCCAGCAGGAGGTTGCGCTGTTCCGCCTGGTAAGGCGTTGTCGAGCGGGCAGCCCACAGGTAGGCCACGTGCGGCCACAGTAAACCATTGAACAGTAACAGCAGCCATGCCCAGGAGGGGGGCGACAGCGGCGCAATGGCCGCCATGACAGTGAACAGGCCGATTCCCAGGCCAATGACCCGCGGCAGGTAGATGCGCTTGACGAATGAAAGTCCTTTGCCGTTGCGGTTATCCATAGTGCTCACAGTTTTCTGTCGGTGTACCGTTCATCGCATAACACGCATGAATATTGTTGAACAGTGTGTTATCGGCGAGGAATGACCTTGCAAGCCAATTCACGGTTGATTCGATCACGGTGGGGCAGTTGATAACCAGGCTCAGGTACTACTGAGCACTCGCAGGCGGGGGCGGGGCAACCTGGACTCACCGCAGACGGGCAAACTGATGGGTAGCCCCTGGCCTGTGAGTGAGCAGGACCAGGGGCATGAACTCACCGTAGCGGCACGCTGAGTATCATTTGTGCTCATGTCTGCTGCGCGCGGACTGGGGCTGGTCGTCGTTCAGAAGCCGCGAGGGTGGTTTGCCACTGTCACTGCGCACTTGTGCATGGCTGATCAAGGCGAAGATGAAACTGCCACCGATGATGTTGCCCGCCAGCGTCGGCAGTGCAAATTCCAGCCAGAAGCGGCTCCAGGTTTCGTCGCCAGCCCACACCAGGTAGGACACTTCGACTGACCCCACTACTATATGAGTGAAATCGCCAAGGGCCATCAGGTAGGTGATCATCAGAATGATCCAGATCTTGGCGTGCTCCATTGAAGGGATCATCCAGACCATGGTGGCAATCATCCAGCCTGAGACTATGCCCTTGGCGAACATCTGGCTGATGTCGTTCTTCATTACCTTGCGACCGACCTCCAGGAATGCCACATCGGTCTTGCTGTCGAATATCGGCAGTTCCAGCATCACCCAGGCCACCAGCAGGGTACCTGCCAGGTTGCCAAGCAACACCACGCCCCAGAGGCGTAGCAGGCGTCCGAAGTTGGCCAGCGTAGGTGCGGTCATGACGGGCAGCACCGCGGTGAGCGTATTCTCGGTGAACAGTTGCTGGCGGGCCAGGATCACGGCAAGAAAGCCCGCGCTGTAGCCGATGCTGGCGACCACCTGGGCACCATCGCCTTCTGGCAGGCGGGCGTAGAATAGCCCCATGGCCATCAACGACAGCCCCATGGACAGGCCGGCGGCAAGTGCCGACCACCACAACGCGGCAAGTGTACGTTCCAGCTCCTGGTCGCCCTGGTAGCGAATGATTTCGTGCAGCACTGCCGCCCGTGGCGGTTGGCTGTGGCTGACCTCCTGCTCTTCATCTGCAGAGAGGCCGGGGGTTTTCTCGCTTTGCCCATTGCTCATGGCCGCTACGCTCCGTGGTGTGTTTCTTTACAGATCCACGGCGCTTTCATTAGTTGCCGGTTAGCGGCAAAACGGTGTTGGAAAAGTTTTTCAGAACAAGGTGTTGACTCTGATTTCAAAGCGCGTATTATTCGCCTCCTCGCAGCGATGAACGCTTCGGGGCAAGCGGTAAGTTGTTGAAGTTGTTAGCTTTCGAAAGAAAGCGGTAGTAAAAACTTCAAAATAAACGCTTGACAGGCTCTGAGGAAAGCGTAGAATGCGCGCCTCGGTTGAGACGAAAAGCTCTTAACCAAACGCTCTTTAACAAATCGAATCAAGCAATTCGTGTGGGTGCTTGTGAGTATGGACTGATAGTCAAAAAGATTATCAGCATCACAAGTGACCATGCGAGAAATCACATAGTCATTTGAGATTGCTGAGCCAAGTTTAGGGTTTCTTAAAAACCCAAGCAGTATTGAACTGAAGAGTTTGATCATGGCTCAGATTGAACGCTGGCGGCAGGCCTAACACATGCAAGTCGAGCGGATGACGGGAGCTTGCTCCTTGATTCAGCGGCGGACGGGTGAGTAATGCCTAGGAATCTGCCTGGTAGTGGGGGACAACGTTTCGAAAGGAACGCTAATACCGCATACGTCCTACGGGAGAAAGCAGGGGACCTTCGGGCCTTGCGCTATCAGATGAGCCTAGGTCGGATTAGCTAGTTGGTGGGGTAATGGCTCACCAAGGCGACGATCCGTAACTGGTCTGAGAGGATGATCAGTCACACTGGAACTGAGACACGGTCCAGACTCCTACGGGAGGCAGCAGTGGGGAATATTGGACAATGGGCGAAAGCCTGATCCAGCCATGCCGCGTGTGTGAAGAAGGTCTTCGGATTGTAAAGCACTTTAAGTTGGGAGGAAGGGCAGTAAGTTAATACCTTGCTGTTTTGACGTTACCGACAGAATAAGCACCGGCTAACTCTGTGCCAGCAGCCGCGGTAATACAGAGGGTGCAAGCGTTAATCGGAATTACTGGGCGTAAAGCGCGCGTAGGTGGTTTGTTAAGTTGGATGTGAAAGCCCCGGGCTCAACCTGGGAACTGCATCCAAAACTGGCAAGCTAGAGTACGGTAGAGGGTGGTGGAATTTCCTGTGTA
>NZ_CP026332.1:1305000-5902716 GCF_002953115.1 Pseudomonas sp. XWY-1
TGAAAAGCGTAGTCGATGGAAAACAGGTTAATATTCCTGTACTTCCAGTTATTGCGATGGAGGGACGGAGAAGGTTAGGCCAGCCTGGCGTTGGTTGTCCAGGTTTAAGGTGGTAGGCTGAAATCTTAGGCAAATCCGGGATTTCAAGGCCGAGAGCTGATGACGAGTTGCCTTTAGGCGACGAAGTGGTTGATACCATGCTTCCAAGAAAAGCTCCTAAGCTTCAGATAACTGGGAACCGTACCCCAAACCGACACAGGTGGTTAGGTAGAGAATACCAAGGCGCTTGAGAGAACTCGGGTGAAGGAACTAGGCAAAATGGCACCGTAACTTCGGGAGAAGGTGCGCCGGCGAGGGTGAAGGACTTGCTCCGTAAGCCCATGCCGGTCGAAGATACCAGGCCGCTGCGACTGTTTATTAAAAACACAGCACTCTGCAAACACGAAAGTGGACGTATAGGGTGTGACGCCTGCCCGGTGCCGGAAGGTTAATTGATGGGGTTAGCGCAAGCGAAGCTCTTGATCGAAGCCCCGGTAAACGGCGGCCGTAACTATAACGGTCCTAAGGTAGCGAAATTCCTTGTCGGGTAAGTTCCGACCTGCACGAATGGCGTAACGATGGCGGCGCTGTCTCCACCCGAGACTCAGTGAAATTGAAATCGCTGTGAAGATGCAGTGTATCCGCGGCTAGACGGAAAGACCCCGTGAACCTTTACTATAGCTTTGCACTGGACTTTGAATTTGCTTGTGTAGGATAGGTGGGAGGCTTTGAAGTGGGGACGCCAGTTCTCATGGAGCCATCCTTGAAATACCACCCTGGCAACTTTGAGGTTCTAACTCAGGTCCGTCATCCGGATCGAGGACAGTGTATGGTGGGTAGTTTGACTGGGGCGGTCTCCTCCCAAAGAGTAACGGAGGAGTACGAAGGTGCGCTCAGACCGGTCGGAAATCGGTCGTAGAGTATAAAGGCAAAAGCGCGCTTGACTGCGAGACAAACACGTCGAGCAGGTACGAAAGTAGGTCTTAGTGATCCGGTGGTTCTGTATGGAAGGGCCATCGCTCAACGGATAAAAGGTACTCCGGGGATAACAGGCTGATACCGCCCAAGAGTTCATATCGACGGCGGTGTTTGGCACCTCGATGTCGGCTCATCACATCCTGGGGCTGAAGCCGGTCCCAAGGGTATGGCTGTTCGCCATTTAAAGTGGTACGCGAGCTGGGTTTAGAACGTCGTGAGACAGTTCGGTCCCTATCTGCCGTGGACGTTTGAGATTTGAGAGGGGCTGCTCCTAGTACGAGAGGACCGGAGTGGACGAACCTCTGGTGTTCCGGTTGTCACGCCAGTGGCATTGCCGGGTAGCTATGTTCGGAAGAGATAACCGCTGAAAGCATCTAAGCGGGAAACTTGCCTCAAGATGAGATCTCACTGGGATCTTGAATCCCCTAAAGGGCCGTCGAAGACTACGACGTTGATAGGTTGGGTGTGTAAGCGCTGTGAGGCGTTGAGCTAACCAATACTAATTGCCCGTGAGGCTTGACCATATAACACCCAAGCAATTTGCTGACGCAGATTGCGGTGGTGAAGACGAAAGACCCGAAAATTCGTAAGACCACAAATATCGCATATCCGGATTCGCTGGGCTGTCCATCTGGACATTCTGGCAACAGAATTTCTTGACGACCATAGAGCATTGGAACCACCTGATCCCATCCCGAACTCAGTAGTGAAACGATGCATCGCCGATGGTAGTGTGGGGTTTCCCCATGTGAGAGTAGGTCATCGTCAAGATTCATTTCGCAAAACCCCTATCTGCGCATGCAGGTAGGGGTTTTGTCTTTGTGGGCAAAAAACTGGACCTGCTCGAGAGCGGAGATGGCACCGGCTTCGCCGGTGTTCGCGGGTAAACCCGCTCCTACAGCGGCCTGTGTCCACCCCCCGATGTGTGTCTACCACCGATCTGTGTAGGAGCGGGTTTACCCGCGAATACGGTGGCGGTGGCAACGGTGAACGGCAGGTGGGGATTGGCCAGCAGGCCCGGCCCATTCGCGGGAACCCGCCCCTACAGCGGCCTGTGTCCAACCACCGATCTGTGTAGGAGCGGGTTTACCCGCGAATACGGTGGCGGCGGCAACGGTGAACGGCGGGTGGGGATTGGCCAGCAGGTCCGGCCCCTTCGCGGGTAAACCCGCTCCTACAGAGGATGGTGCGAAGCCAGGTTAGAATGGCCTCAACGCAGCATTAACGTGACTTTCCCGCACCCCCCCTACGTCAAGACTTTGGTTCGGGGCACTTTTGTTCCTGGACCTGGCGATGCCAGCGTACCGTGCTGCGCATTTCTGGACTTCCCCGTCCCATCACTTGAGGTAGCAAGCAAGATGGCCAAGGCCGCCGATGTCGTTGTGCAATGCCTGGAAAACGAAGGTGTCGAGTATGTATTCGGCATTCCCGGTGAGGAAAACCTCGACCTGCTCGAATCCCTGCGCAAGTCGAAGATCAAGCTGGTACTGACCCGTCACGAGCAGTCTGCAGGTTTCATGGCTGCCACCTACGGTCGTCTGACCGGCAAGACCGGCGTCAGCCTGTCGACCCTCGGCCCTGGTGCCACCAACCTGGTGACCGCCAGCGCCTACGCCTACCTGGGCGGCATGCCGATGATGATGATCACCGGGCAGAAGCCGATCAAGAAGTCCAAGCAGGGTCGCTTCCAGATCATTGACGTGTGCGGCATGATGGACCCCATCACCAAGTACACCCACCAGTTCGCCTCGGCCGACAACATCCCGGCCCGCATGCGCGAAGCCTTCCGCCTGGCCGAAGAAGAAAAGCCGGGTGCGGTGCACCTGGAGCTGCCGGAGGACATCGCCGCCGAGCAGACCGACGCGCTGCCGATCCCGCGCAGCCTGCACCGCCGCCCGCTGGCCGAGCATGTGGCCATCGAAGCTGCCGTCGAGAAACTGCAGAACGCGCGTAATCCGATCCTGGTGATCGGTGCCGGTGCCAACCGCAAGATGACCGCCAAGGTCCTCAAGCAGCTGATCGACAAGACCGGCATCCCGTTCATCACTACCCAAATGGGTAAAGGCGTGGTCGACGAGCGCCACCCGCGCTTCCTCGGCAACGCGGCGCTGTCGTCGGGCGACTTTGTTCACCGCGCCGTCGAAGCCGCCGACCTGATCATCAACATCGGCCACGATGTGATCGAGAAGCCACCGTTCTTCATGGTCCGTGGCGGCACCGAAGTCATCCACATCAACTTCCGCGCTGCCGAAGTCGATGCCGTGTACTTCCCGCAAGTAGAAGTGATCGGCGACATCGCCAACGCCGTGTGGCAGATCAGTGAAGCACTGAACGACACGTCGCACTGGGACTTCACCCGCCTGATGGCCATCCGTGAAGCCAACGAAGCACAGATCGCCGAAGGCGCCGACGACGACCGCTTCCCGGTCTACCCACAGCGCATGGTGGCTGACATCCGTCGTGTACTGCCGTCCGAAGGCATCGTCGCCCTGGACAACGGCATCTACAAGATCTGGTTCGCCCGCAACTACAAAGCGCACAAGCCAAACACCGTGCTGCTGGACAACGCCCTGGCGACCATGGGCGCCGGCCTGCCATCGGCAATGGCTGCGCACCTGGTGCACCCGGACCGCCCGGTAATCTCGGTGTGTGGCGACGGCGGCTTCATGATGAACAGCCAGGAACTGGAAACTGCAGTACGTCTGGGCATGCACATCACCGTGGTGATCCTGCGTGACGACGGCTACGGCATGATCCGCTGGAAGCAGGCCAACATGGGCTTCACCGATTTCGGCCTGGACTACGGCAACCCGGACTTCGTCAAATATGCCGAAGCCTACGGCGCCAACGGCCACCGCGTGGAAAGTGCCGAAGGCCTGCTGCCGCTGCTTGAGCACTGCATCAAGACCCCGGGTGTGCACGTGATCGACTGCCCGGTCGATTACAGCGAGAACGACCGCATCCTCAACAGCGAGCTGCGTGAGCGCGCCCTGGCGGTGTAAGCCCTGACGACCTTATCGCTGTAAGCCGGCACCCACAGGTATCTCACGATCCTGTAGGTGCCGTCGGGTGGTAACCACTTTATGCCTCTCGCAATTGATCATTCTCAGGTTCTCTACTCATGGAGAACACGAGAACATGACTATTGGTTCAACACACAACCATCCTGCCGATCTGGCCATCGACCCATTACTGCCCACGCAGCCGTGGGCCGCGCGTTTCCCTAACCCCCCGGATCTCGACTACCGCCGTCTTATCGAACAAGAGGCCGGTTGCCGCACGTGCCACACACTCCATTCACCGCACTTGCATCGTCGGCGCCTGAGTTACTGGGTTGCTTCAGCCCAGTTCAATGGTGGCTTTACCCTCGAGTACTACCCCCACTATCAGGTTGGGAAATAACGGCGTACGGGCCATTTTGTAGGGGGAGTCCTACTGCCATTATGTGACTTTCCTTTGGTCCCATAGGACTCTCCTGACTGTCGCTCCCTGACCCAACATCGCTTTACTGGCGTCCTTCCAAAACAACCACAAAAAGGAAGCCGCCATGTCTGAATCCTGTTCCCCCGTCAGCCCCGTACGTATCGCTGTCATCCAGTACGACCCTCAGGTCGGTCTTGAGCACTGTGAGAGTAACGTGAGCAGAGGCCTGGCATTGGCCCGGCGCGCAGCACGCGAAGGTGCGAACCTGATCGTACTGCCTGAACTGGCCAACACGGGCTACACCTTCAACTCCCGTGCCGAGGCCTATTCCCATGCGCAGGTGCTGCAGGACGGCCCTTGCCTGAAAACCTGGGCGGACTTCGCCAGGCAATACCAGGTATACCTGGCTGCGGGGTTTGCCGAACGCGACGGGCTGAAGCTCTACGACAGTGCTGTCCTGTTTGGCCCCGAAGGCCTGCTTGGGCATTACCGCAAAGCGCATCTGTGGAACCAGGAAAAGCTTTGGTTCACCCCCGGTGACCTGGGGTTCCCGGTATTCGAGACGCCTATCGGCCGTATCGGCCTGCTGATCTGCTGGGACATCTGGTTCCCGGAAGTACCACGGGTGATGGCCGCACAAGGTGCCGACATCATCTGCAGCCTCAACAACTGGGTATGGACCCCGCCACCTTTGTTCGATGATGCAGGGCGCTGTATGGCCTCGTACCTGACCATGACGGCAGCGCATGTCAACAACGTTTATATCGCCGCCGCGAACCGTGTCGGCAGCGAGCGGGGCGGGCGCTTTCTGGGCTGCTCGCTGATCGCCGGTACCAATGGCTGGCCGATCGGCGAGGTGGGCAGTGCAGAAGCCGAGGAGATCATCTATGCCGATGTCGATTTGAGCAGTGCGCGCTCGGCACCGATCTGGAACAGCCTCAACGACCTGCCAAGAGACCGGCGCACCGACCTCTACGATGCCACCCTTGGCTATCGCTTGCATGCACCTATGCCACGTTGAGGAGTTGCGAATGAACACGCTCTTCTTCTCACGACAGCAGCATTGGCTTGCGTTGATTTTCGGCTGCCTGCTGGTGTTTTTCGCTGCAAGCCTTGGCCATGGCCAATGGCTGGATTATGCACAGAGGGTGGCGACGCTCGATGAGCCGCTCAGCCGCTTGCGCTGGATTGTTGGTGATATCAGTGAAGTGGCTTTCTACAAGCACGAACTGCCCGCGCTAGGCTTGCTGCTGGGGGCGTGCCTGGCGCACTGGGCGCAGCTGCGAGGGTACCGCTGGCAGGGCTTTGCCATCTGCTATGGCAGCGGATTATGGCCATGGGTGTTTACCAGCTCGCTTTTGGGCTTGCTGCTTAGCCATGTGTTGTGGGGATGGACCTTGGCCAGTGGCACCTGGCAACCAACGTTCGTTGCCTTCGTGTCATTGCCGGCAGCCATGGTCTTGCTTTTTGGTGCGGGCTGGCGGGTGACGATCACAGGGGCGCTACTGGGGGCACTACTGGTAACACCGGCCAGCCTGCTGATGGTCAATTACCTGTGTTATCCCCTGCAGTTACCAGTGGTAGTGGGCAATGTGAGTGGCATGGCAGTGGCAAGCGTGGTGGCCTTCATCCTGTGCAAGCGCTTTCCTTCATGGGTACGCCAATGCGGTGAACCCACCGTCGTGGCGCCGGTTGTCAATCAGCCTGACTACGGTGTGGTCTGGACTTTGCGGCGCGTTCTGGCCGACTTCAGCGAAGCCCCATTCTTTGGTAATGAGCTGGCCAGCCTCGGGCTATTGCTGGGTGTGTTGCTGGCATACCTGTTGAGCCCGGCTGCACTGTCCTACGGTTCTATGCTGGTGATGCAGATAGTGGCCGGGCAGGCCCTGGCATCCCTGGTCGGGGTTCTACTCTGGCGTGGACAGTGGAAAGCCCGTGGGTGGTACCCTACCTACATTCCGATTGTGTCGATCGTCCCGGCCGCGGTGTTGACACATGGCGGCAGCTGGCAAGTGGTGGTGGCCAGTGCAGTGCTGGGTGCACTGGTGGCTCCGCCGCTGGCAGTGGCGATCACTCAGCGGTTGCCGGCCTATGTGCATGGCTACATCGGCAATGTGGTGTCGATGGCCATCTGCACGCTTGGCATCGTGCCGGTAGTCGGGTTGCTTGTGGGGGGAGAAGCATGAGCGAACATTCGAGCCTGCCCAGGCTGTCGATCGCTACTCTGGGCGGCACGGTCAGTATGCAGGCCTGTGCTGTCGGGGATGGTGTAACGCCAAGCCTGGATTGTGAGCGGCAATTGCTTCAGGTTCCACAGTTGCGCGAGATGGCGCAGTTGAACGTTGCTTCATTGTGCCTGCTCCCCAGTGCATCGCTGGGCTTCGCGACGTTGCTGCAGGTGCTGGCATGGGCCCGTGGCGAGGTGGAGCGCGGAGCTCAGGCCTTGGTATTGAGCCAAGGGACCGACAGCCTTGAGGAAACGGCCTATTTCCTGGATCTGCTCTGGCCATTCGATGTGCCGTTGGTGATGACCGGTGCCATGCGCTCGGCGAGTCAGCCGGGCAATGATGGGCCGGCCAACTTGTTGGCTGCGGCTCAGGTTGCATTGGCACAAGACAGCCGTGGGCGAGGTGTGCTTGTGGTCATGAATGATCAGGTCCACTGCGCGGCAAGGGTTCGCAAGACGGCCAGCCTGGCGATGGCGGCATTCGAGTCGCCCGGATGTGGCCCGTTGGGCGACGTTGTGGAGGGTGTTGTGTTGTATCGCCATCCGCCCGGGCGACGGAAAGTGTTGCCGTTACCGTATCGCACCGACCAGCGCGTTGCCCTGCTGGAAGCCTGCCTGGACGCGGACACGGCGCTGCTGCGGGCTGTGGCCACATTGGGTTATGAGGGGTTGGTCATCGCCGGTTTCGGTGCTGGGCATGTTTCCGCCAGTTGGTCCGAAGTGCTGGAACACCTGGCGCCCACCTTGCCGGTCATGGTTGCTACGCGCACAGGTAGGGGGCCTACAGCCCGGGCAACCTACGGGTTTGCTGGTGCAGAGATCGACCTGCAGAAAAAAGGCGTCTACATGGCTGGGCAACTCTGCCCGCGCAAATGCCGCATCTTGCTGTGGCTGCTGATAAGCACCGACCGGCAACATGAGCTGCAGGACTGGTTGCAGCCCTGAACCATCTGCCCGCGCGGGCGTTCGCGCGGGCAGCCCTTCCGGCGTTGCTGTGCTAGGGTGCACACACTTTTGCTTCCCAGGATTCTTACCCATGCTCCCCGTACTCAGCGAAAAAGAACTCGACCGCCTCGAAGACCTGCTGATCACCTATGGCAATGACTACTCGGTGCTGGACCTGGCCGAGCTCAATGGCTTTTTCGTCGCACTCGCCAGTTCGCCGATCACTGTCCTGCCGGAACAATGGCTGCCGGCGGTAGCGGGTGGCAAGGTACCGAAGTTCAAGAAGCCCGCGCATGAGGAGGCCTACACGGCATTGATGCTGCGTTATGCCAGCCAGGTGGCAGAAGAACTGAGCAATGAGGTCGACCAGTTCGAACCGCTGTTCGAGGAACGCGAAGGCGAGCAGGGCACTGTGATCGTGATGGAGGAGTGGTGTTTCGGCTACATGCGCGGTACCCAGGTGGCCGGTTGGGGCGAGTTGCCACCGGAGCAGGCCCCGCTCCTCAAGGCCATTTCGCTACATGGGCTGGAAGATAACTTCGAGCTGCTGGACCAGATGAGCGATGAGGATATCCAGGCCTGTGTGCCGCAGGTGGTCGAGGCTGCGCGTGGGCTGTACCGACATTTCAAAAAACTGCACTGATCGGATCGTAGGCTAGCGCTCACCTGCAGACGCCAGCGCAAGTGTTTGGAAACCATTATTCCGCCCAGCGAAATTATGGTTTCCCCTGCGCACTGATTCTGCTGCCAGCCGATCCAGTGCAGCATGTGCTCCATCAGCCCCATCCCGGCGCTGACCAGGAGCCAAGCCCATGTCGAACCCGATCAAGCTCTACAACTTCCCCAAGTCTGGCCATGCCCATCGCATCGAGTTGATGCTCTCGCTACTGAACCTGCCCACCGAGCTGGTGTTCGTCGACCTGGCCAAAGGCGCGCACAAGCAGCCGGACTTCCTCGCCCTCAACCCGTTCGGCCAGGTTCCAGTCATCGATGACAACGGCACCGTGATTGCCGACTCCAACGCCATCCTCGTCTACCTGGCCAAAAAGTATGACAACGGTGCCTGGCTGCCCGAAGAACCTGCCGCCGCCGCTCGTGTGCAACGTTGGCTATCGGTCGCTGCCGGCCCGCTGGCCTTTGGCCCGGCCGCCGCCCGCCTGGTCACGGTGTTCGGGGCTTCGTTCAATACCGACGAAGTGATTTCCCGCGCCCACACCTTGCTCAAGGTGATCGATGCCGAGTTGGCCAACACGCCATTCCTGACGGGTAGCACACCCACCATAGCGGACATTGCCAACTACTCGTACATCGCTCACGCCCCCGAAGGCAATGTGTCGCTGGAGCCCTATGCCAATGTGCGCAACTGGCTGGCGCGGATCGAGGCGCTGCCGCGTTTCGTCCCCATGCCGCGCACCGTGATCGGGCTGCAAACCCACGCCTGAAACCCCGCCATCGCGAGGAACGCCGCCATGCAACAATCTCCTGATCACCGCCCCTCGCCCTGGCATGCGGGTGAAAAGACCCTGCAGGAAAAGGTCGGTGTAGCAGAACGCATGGAGGCGTTCGGGCAAAAGGTCATTCGTGACCACATGCCCGACCAGCATCGAACGTTCTATCACCAGTTACCGTTCATGGTCGCCGCCAGTGTTGATGCCCAGGGTCGGCCTTGGGCCACGCTGCTGGAAGGGCCGGAAGGGTTCGTAAGCTCGCCCGACCCTCGTATGCTGACGATCCACACCACGTTGCCAGCAGATGACCCCGCCACCCCCGGGTTGGCAGCCGGGCAGGCGGTCGGCCTGCTGGGGATCGAACTGCACACCCGTCGGCGCAATCGCATCAACGGGCAGATCCGCCACTCTGCCCAAGGGCAACTGCAAGTGGCCGTAGAGCAGGCGTTTGGCAACTGCCCGCAGTACATCCAGTTGCGTGACTACACCCGCGTCACCGAACCCGCCCTCGGGCGCATCGATGCGACAACACTGGATACCTCAACCGTCAGCATGATCCAGGCGGCCGATACCTTCTTCGTCGCCAGCTATGTCGAGCATGCTGACGGCCAGCGCTCGGTGGATGTCTCCCACCGTGGTGGCCGGCCAGGGTTCATCAAGGTCGAAGGCAATCGGCTCACCATTCCCGACTATGCAGGCAATCTACATTTCAACACCTTGGGCAACCTGGTGGTTAACCCGCGGGCCGGCTTGCTGTTCATCGACTTCAAAAATGGCAATGTGTTGCAACTGTACGGGCGTGCCGAGGTGCTGCTGGACAGCCCGGCCATCCAGGCCTTTGAAGGCGCTGAGCGGTTATGGACACTGCAGGTCGAGCAGGTGGTGTGGCGTCCGGCAGCCGTTGCCCTGCGCTGGGCTTTCAAGGAGTACGCGCCGACCAGTCTGATGACCGGTACCTGGGGCGAGGCCGATGCGCGCCTGGAGCAGCGGCAACAACAGCGCCAATGGCTGGCCTGGCAGGTGCTGCGGGTGGAGCAGGAAAGCCGCGACATCCGCTCGTTCTATCTCGAACCACCGGCAGGCTGCCGTGTGGCCTTTGCCCCTGGCCAGCATCTGCCTGTGCAAGTGCCGCGTGATGGCGAGTCGGCGCTGATCCGCACCTACAGCCTTTCAAGTGCCCCCGACGATGGATTCTTGCGCATCAGCGTCAAAGCCCAGGGCCCGGCTTCGCGGTATTTGCATGAGCGCGTTGTGGCCGGCGATGTGTTGAATGTGCGCCCGCCGATGGGCAGCTTCACGCTTGACCAGCAAAGCACGCGTCCGTTGGTGCTGATCGGCGCGGGCGTGGGCATCACGCCGTTGCTGGCCATGCTGCGCCAGCAGTTGAGGACAGGGCAGGCCCGGCGCATTCATCTGTTCCATGGCGCCCGCAGCCTGGCCGACTTGCCGTTCCAGCAGGAACTGGCGGCCTTGCGGCAACAGGCTGGCGATCTACTGCAGGTATACCGTGCCCTGAGCCAGCCTGAAGGGCACGCGCAGGTCGGTCGTGATTACGAGTTTGCCGGCCGGTTGGGTATCGAACAGGTCAAGGCAACGCTGGCGTTGGACGACTACGATTTCTACCTGTGTGGCCCGGGCAGCTTCACCCAGCAGCTTTACGAAGGGCTGCGTGGGGTGCATGTGCCGGATGCGCGGATTCACGCCGAAGCGTTTGGCCCGTCGACGCTGCGGCGGCACACCGACGCAGACCAGCCAATCCTGCAACAGCCACCTGCCGCTGACGAACCGGTGCCGGTGTATTTTGCCGCGTCGGCCAAGGAGGCTCGCTGGGTACCCGGTAGCGGCACCTTGCTGGAACTGGCCGAGGCGCGTGGGCTGGCCCCGGAGTTCAGTTGCCGGGGTGGTTCGTGTGGTACCTGCAAGACCCGGCTGGTAAGCGGCCAGGTGCATTATTCGAATCCGCCGGCAGAGTTGCCGGAGGCAGGGTCGGTGCTGATCTGTTGCGCTGTGCCGGCGAAGGTGGAGGAGGGGGGGCAGGCGTTGGTGCTGGATGTCTGATTCAAGCCAGTCGCAGGTGCTGGCTTGCCCGCTAAGAGGCCGGCACAGCTAACACCAGGCATCCAGATGAAAGATAATCCCCACGCCTCTTAACCTTCAGGAGCCCGCATGGACCAGATCCACCTGATGAAGGTGTTCGTCGCCGTCGGCGAGCTGGAAAGCTTCGCCGCTGCTGCTCGCCGTCTGGACATTTCCCCGGCCGCCGTCACCCGCGCCGTCAGCGCCCTGGAAGAGCAGCTCGGGGTCAAGCTGTTGCTGCGCACAACACGCAGCGTGCGCCTGACCGAGGCCGGCGGCCGCTATCTGGAAGACACCCGGCACATCCTCGCCAGTATCCACGAGGCCAATGAAGCCGCTGCCGGTATCAACGCGACTCCCAGGGGCGATTTGGCGGTGACCGCCCCGATTTTGTTCGGCAAGAAGTTCGTCATGCCGTGCATCGTCCGTTACCTGCAGCAGTACCCGGAAGTCGATGTTTCCGCGTTCTTTCTCGACCGCGTGGTGAACATGGTCGAGGAGGGCATGGACGTGGCCGTGCGCATCGGGCCGTTGCCCGACTCCGGGTTGAAGGCGCTGCGGGTGGGCAGGGTGCGGCGCATGTTGTGTGCCTCGCCCGACTACCTGGCGCGCCATGGTGTGCCGAAGCATCCGTCGGACCTGGCCGGGCATGCGATAATCGGCACCACCAATCTGTCGCCGCGTGCGGGTTGGCGCTTCGGAGTGACCGACGAGCCGACCTTGGTGCGCATGAAGCCGCGGCTGACGGTCACCAGCAATGACGGGGCAATCGCAGCTGCCAGCGGCGGGCTGGGGATTGCCCGGCTGCTGTCGTACCAGGTGGCAGACGAACTGGCCAGCGGGCAGTTGCAGGTGCTGCTGGCCGAGTACGAAGAGGCGCCCTGGCCCATTCATGTGCTGCACCGCGAAAGCAAGTACGGCTCGGCCAAGGTCAGGGCCTTTATCGATATGCTGGCGCAAGGATTGCGCGATCAGCAGCTGGATTAACGTCGTAAAGCGGGTCGAGAAAGGATGTCAGACAATGTTCGATATCGTGGCGGCCCTTTCTCAGGCAACCCGCTCACAACGCCCGATACTGCATCCTGAACCCCAGGTTCATTGCCTCCCCCCGGTGCAGCAACCGCAACCCTGGTCGCCCTGGCAGGTGGTGCGCATTGATGGGGTGGCTAACCGGCTCAAAGCAGAAAAAACCTTGCCCTTGCGGGCAAAACAGCAAGAAGTGCTCAGCCCCGCTGGCACTGCACGCCAGTCGATAACCCGCGCTGGGCTGTTCGATCACACACTCCCCAGGCCAGCCACTGAAGGCGTGATCAACCACCGTCTCGGGTAAACGCCCCATGGCATTGAAGCGCCATTGTTCGGGCACCTCGGCCTGGTACGATGGCAACCGCCCATCCTCTGCCAGCCATACTTTGCGTGCGGCTGCGTACAACTTGGTATCGGGATACCGCGGAAAGTAGGGGTGCAGCCCCAGCCCGCACCAGGTAGCTGGCTCATCCAGGTGCATCAGATGCAGGTCCAGGTTGAGGCAACCTTCATGCAGTTGCACATCCAGCGTGGCCTGGTAGGCGAACGGCACGGCACTGTCCAGCGTCAACCGAGCATGCTGTTCACTGTGCTGTTCTACCTGCCAGGCCTGCTGCCAGGCGCTGCCATGAATCGGGTAAGGGTCATGCCCGGTATTCGGTAGCAGTGCCTGCCACCCTTCGGGGCGCGCAAACCCACCCTCGGCAATACGGTTGGACCACGGCGCCAGCGGGTAGCAGGCCAGGCGTCGTGGCGTACCACTGGCCAGCGCGGCCGCGTCGGTATGGCGCAGCAGCGCCTGCCCGGTCGCCTTTACCTGCCAGTTGACCAGGCTGGCGCCGATTTCCGGGGCCAGGCTCAGGCGTGTCAGGCGGTCTTGCAGGTGCAGTTCGGTCACAGCCATGCAAGGCTCCTTTATGGAAGATCAATCAATTGGCCCGGCGGTAGGTGAGCAGCACGATGCCACACACCACCACCGCAGCGCCGACCAGTTGCACAGGGCTCAGGTGCTGGTCGAGCAAGGCCCAACCCAGCAACAACGTGGCGATGGGTTCAACGTTCATTACGGGTGCGTTCTGCGCCATGTTCAGGCGAGGGACACAGACGAACAGCAAGCTGAAGGCCAGGCCATACAGCATCACCAGGCTGGCCAGGGCCGCCCAGCCACTGCTGCTGCCCGGCAGTGACAAACCGGATGGCATCACGCCGCTTGCGCCTGCAACCAGCATGCTGGAGAAAACGATCAGCAAGGTCAGCAGGCTGCGTACAGGGCCGCGCACGGCAGCCAGTTTGTGGTCGGTGATCCACAAGGCACAGGCAAAGGCACAGGCCGCGCCGAAAGCCAGGCTCACCCCTATTGCCCAGTGCGGGTTGGCCGCAGCGCTGTCGGCCAGGCGTGCCGGCACATCCAGCGCCAGCACCAGGCCGCACAGGATCAGGCCCATGAACAGCACGGTGCGGCCCGTGGGGCGTGCACCGCCCAGTGCCCAGGTGAGCAGCGCCAGCAGCATCGGGAACGTGTTGCCCACCAGCAGCGCCAGGGCTACCGGAATGCGTGCTACCGCCGAGTACAGGCACAGGCTCTGGGTGGCGATCAGCAGGCCAAGCAACAGTTGCCAGTGCCGGGTACCGGCGGGCAGGCCTAGGGCCTGGCGTTGCCACAGCAGCAGGCAGGCAAGCACCAGCAAGGTGATACCTGAGCGGCAGAGAATGGCCAGCAGCACGCCGGTGCCGTCGTCGAATGCGATGCGAGCGGCGATGTGATTGCCGGCGAACGAACAGGCCAGCAGGGCCAGCAAGGCGATTGCCAGTTTGCGTGGGAATAGAGGTGCAGCCGAGGAGGGGACAGCCATGTGCAGGATCCGTTTGCAGGTAGGGTCAAGGGGGCTGCCTGGCAGCCCCTCGCAGCCCCGATTTTATTTACAACACCACACTGGGCAGCCACAGCGAGATGGCCGGAATGTAGGTTACCGCCATCAGGACCATGAACAGCGCCAGGTAGAACGGCAGCATCGCCTTCACCGTCGACTCGATGCTCACCTTGCCGATGGCCGAGCCGACGAACAGCACGGCGCCCACCGGTGGTGTGATCAGCCCGATCCCCAGGTTCACCAGCATGATCATGCCAAAGTGCACCGGGTCCACGCCGATACCGGTGATGACCGGCAACAGGATCGGCGTAAGGATCAGGATCAGCGGGGCCATGTCCATCACCGTGCCCAGCAGCAACAGCATGAAGTTGATGCACATCAGCACCACATAGCGGTTGTCCGAGAGGGTCAGGAACGCCGTGGTGATCTTCGACGGAATCTGCATCAGCGTCATCACGTAACCAAAACTGGCAGCAAAGCCGATGAGGATCATCACGATCGAGATGGTCCGTACCGTGCGGTGCATCAGCTTTGGCAGGTCGCGCCATTTGTAGTCGCGGTAGATGAACATGGTCACGAAGAACGACCACACCACCGCCACTGCTGCCGATTCGGTCGCGGTGAACATGCCCGACAGAATACCGCCCAGAATGATTACCATGGCCATCAGGCCCCACAGCGCTTCACCGGCAATCTTCAGCGCCTGGCGCATCGGAATCAGCTCACCCTTGGGGTAGTTGCGCTTCCTGGCAAAGATCAGGCACAGGCCCATCATCACGGCGCTCAGCAGCAACCCGGGCATCACACCTGCGATGAACAGCGAGCCAATGGAAACCGTACCGCCCGCCGCCAACGAGTACAGCACCGAGTTGTGGCTGGGCGGCGTCAGCAGCGCCTGTACCGAGCCGCTGACGGTGACGGCGGTGGAGAACTCGCGCGGGTAGCCCTTGCGCTCCATTTCCGGGATAAGCACCGAGCCCACCGATGCGGTGTCCGCCACCGACGAGCCGGAAATCGCGCCGAAGAAGGTCGAGGCCATGATGTTGACCAGCGACAGCCCGCCACGCACGAAGCCCACCAGTACCCCGGCAAACGCCACCAGCCGCCGCGACATACCGCCTTCGGCCATGATCGCGCCGGCCAGCACGAAGAACGGAATCGCCAGCAGCGAGAATTTGTTAACCCCACTGGCCACCTGGATCATCATCGCCTGCAGCGGGATGTCGATCCACCAGGCGCCAATCAACGCCGACAGCCCCAGGGCGTAGGCCACTGGCATGCCCAGCAGAATAAGCGCAATGAAGCTGCCCAACAGAATGAACGCATCCATTTATGCCGCTCCTTCGTTTTCTTCCAGGTGGTCGAAGCGCATGACATTGCGGTGGCTCTGATCGCCCAGCAGGAGCCTTTCCAGCACAAAGACCAGGGTCAGCACGCCACCGATCGGGATCGGCGCATAGGTCATGCCCACCCGCACACCCGGCAGTGACGCCAGAAACTGGTTCCAGGTGGTGATGCACAGCTTCGTGCCGTAGTAGGTCATGAACACGCACACCAGAATCATCAGTACTTGCACCAGTAGCGCGGCCAGGCTGCGCTGCAGCGGTGGCAGGCGGTCGGTGATCATCGTCACCGCCATGTGTGCCCCGGCCCGGTAGCTTGCGGCGGCACCGACGAAGGTGAACACCACCATCAGCAGGATCGCCACCGGCTCCGGCCAGCTGGCGCCGGTGCCGAGCACGTAGCGGGCGAAAATGCCCCACGGAATGATCAGCGACATGGTCAGGATCGACAGGCCGGCAACCCAGGTGCAGGTGCAGTACAGCGTGTCATTCACACGCAGGAACAGGTTTTTCATGGGCATCACCAAAGCGGCAGTGCGACGGGCGCCGCGCTGCCGAGGTCGTTCAGAAAGGGGCGCGGTTACTGGACAGCGTCGATACGCTTCATCAAGTCGGCGTACTGCGCGCCGTATTTTTCGCGTACCGAAGCGGTGGCGTCGTAGAACGGCTTCTTGTCGACGGTAATGAACTCGACACCGGCGGCCTTGAGCTTCTCTTCGCTGGCGGCGGACTTGGCGTCCCACAGCGCGCGCTCTTCCATCTGTGCTTCACGCGCAACCTTCTTCACCAACGCCTGCTGCTCGGGGCTGAGCTTGTTCCAGGTGGTCTTGGACATCACTACCGGCTCCGGGAGGATCAGGTGACCCGTGAGTGTGTAGTACTTGGCGCTCTGGAAGTGGTTGTGCTCAAGCAGCGTGGGCGGGTTGTTCTCGGCGCCATCGATCACGCCAGTCTGCAGGGCGCTGAAGATTTCTCCGGTGTCCATGGCGATGCCGTTGCCGCCCATGGCGTTCATCATGTCGATGAACAGCGGGTTGCCCTGTACGCGAATCTTCATGCCTTTGAGGTCTTCCAGGCTGCGCACCGGCTTTTTCGTGTAGATGCTGCGCGAGCCGCCATCCATCCAGGCCAGGGCCACCAGGTTGAAATCGGAATTGGTGATCTTGTCGAGGATTTCCTGGCCGATCTCGCCGTCGATAATCTTGCGCATGTGATCATGGTCGCGGAACACGAACGGCATGTTGAATACGTTCACATCCGGCACCACCGGGCCGACGATCCCCAAGCTGACACGGGTCATCTGCACGGCACCGATCTGTGCCTGTTCGATCACTTCCTTCTCAGAACCCAGAACGCCGCCGGCGAACATCTTGAAGGTGATTTCGCCATTGCTGGCGTCTTCCAGCTTTTTACCCATGTTCTGTTCGGCGACTACGGTCGGGTACCCGGCCGGGTGAATCTCGGCGAACTTGATGTCCAGTGCCGAGGCGGGCATGGCCACGCTGAAGGCGAACGGGAGTACGGCAAGAAGCAGCTTGCGTTTGAACGTCATGGTGAAACTCCGTGGTTTTTATTATCCGGTTTCGGGCGTGCAAGTGTGGGTGTGGCAGTGGGGCTCAGCCCCGGTAGGCAGGTTCCTCCAGGCCCTTGGTGCCAGGGTTGAGGGCAAATACCCCGCCAGCCAGTGGCTGGTCGCCGAGGTCGATGCCCGCGGGGCGAATCGAGGTGACGTACAGGGTGTCGAGGTTGGCGCCACCAAAGGCGCACATGGCCGGCTTTTTCACCGGCACGCTGAGCGAGCGGTCGAGGCGCCCGTCAGGAGTGAAGCGGTGAACCTGCCCGGCGTCGTTGCCGCAGATCCAGTAGCAGCCATCCTGGTCGATCGCGGCGCCGTCGGGGCGCCCTGGGTAGCCGCGCATGTCGACGAACAGCCGCTTGTTGTGCGGCGTGCCGCTGTCGGTGTCGTAGTCGAAGGCCCACACCTTCTGCACGTTGGGGTGCGAGTCGGACAGGTACATGCGCTTGCCGTCGGGGCTGAACGCCAGGCCATTGGGCACGATCATGCCGTCCTGCTGCAGGTGCAGGTGGCCTTCGCCGTCATGCCGGTACAGCGCGCCCACGTGGGCACCTTGCTGCATGTCCAGCAGCATGGTCCCGGCCCAGAAGCGGCCCTGACGGTCGCAGCGGCCATCGTTGAAGCGCATGCCGGCCTGGGCGTGCTGCACGTTGCTGAGCAGCCGGCTGTCGAGGCTGCCGTCCGCCTTGGCCTGGAGCTGGAAAATGCCGCTTTCCATACCCGCAACCCAGCCCTGACCGCTGCGGGCGATGCAGGCCAGCATCTCGTCGCCCTGCCAGCACTGGTGTTTGCCATCGGCCGCTTGCCAGCGATGCAATTGGCGAGCGGGAATGTCTACCCAGTACAGGGCCTGTTCACCGGGGTGCCACACAGGGCTTTCGCCGGTACCGTTGCGGGCGTCGACGATCAGTTCGCAGTTCATGGCCGTGCCTCCTGGCGAGGGGTCAGTTGAACGGGCCGGCCACGGCGAAAGCGCCGCCCTGGTAGACCATGCTCGGGTCATCGGCGGCGGGTGCCGGTTGGGCCTCCACGGCTGCGCGGAAGGTTTCGGAGCTGTCCTTGGGTACATAGCTCAGGTGCGCGGCATGGCGGTTGTCCCACCACACGGTGCGATTGTCGGAGGCGCCGTAGACGATGGTGTGGCCAACCCCGGGGGTGAACAGCCCGCGTTCGATCAACTGCACCAGGTCGTCGTAACTGAGCCAGGTGCAGAGCATGCGCAGGTTTTGTGGCTGCGGGAACGACGAGCCGATGCGAATGCTGACGGTCTCGATGCCGTAGCGGTCAAAGTAGAAGCTGGCCACATCTTCGCCGTAGCACTTGGACAGCCCGTAATAGCTATCGGGCCGGCGCGGCGCGTGAGCGTCGATGCGCTCATCCTGGCGATAGAAACCGATGGTGTGGTTGGAGCTGGCGAAGATGATGCGCTTGACCCCGTGCTTGCGCGCCGCCTCGTACACGTGGAACACGCCGCAGATATTGGGGCCGAGAATCTCTTCGAAGGCGTGTTCGGTAGAAACCCCGCCAAAGTGGATGATGGCGTCTACGCCCTCGACCAGGGCATGCACCGCAGCCTTGTCGGCCAGGTCACAGGTAATGACTTCTTCATGCGGGCCCGCGGCCGGGGCCATGGGGCTGATGTCAGACAGGCGCAGGACCTCGGCGTAGCCTTGCAGGCGTTCGCGAAGGACCTTGCCCAGGCCGCCTGCGGCTCCGGTGAGCAGCAGGCGATTGAAGGGGGTAGTGGTCATGGCCGGCTCTTGTTGTTAGTTGTTGTAGGTTGTCGTATGACTTGGGTGATTATTGGCGGTGGTTCTGTGTGTTGTCAATGAGGCTTGGGCGGCTTTTGCCGGCCTTTTTGCGGGTAAAAAATGCGAAAGGCCTGCGCGGTCGCCCGTAGGAGCGGGTTTACCCGCGAAGAGGCCGGCCCCTGCTGGCCAATCTCCACCCGCCGTTCACCGTCTCCGCCGCCACCGTATTCGCGGGTAAACCCGCTCCTACACACATCGGTGGTTGGGCACGGGCCGCCGTAGGAGCGGGTTTACCCGCGAAAGGGCCGGCCCTGCTGGCCAATCCCCACCCGCCATTCACCGTCGCAGCCACCACCGTATTCGCGGGTAAACCCGCTCCTACACCTGATCAATGGTGGACACACATCGGAGGTTGACTGAGGCCGCTGTAGGAGCGGGTTTACCCGCGAAAGGGCCGGCCCTGCTGGCCAATCCCCACCCGCCATTCACCGTCGCAGCCACCACCGTATTCGCGGGTAAACCCGCTCCTACACCTGATCAATGGTGGACACACATCGGAGGTTGACTGAGGCCGCTGTAGGAGCGGGTTTACCCGCGAAAGGGCCGGCCCTGCTGGCCAATCCCCACCCGCCATTCACCGTCGCCGCCGCCACCGTATTCCCGGGTAAACCCGCATTTCTTGATCAGAGCAACGACAGCGGATAGTTGAAGATCAACCGGTTCTCATCAAACTCGTTATTGCTGTAATCCCGGCGAATCGACGAGTTACGCCATTTCACGCTCAAATCCTTGAACGCCCCGCTCTGGATCACATACGCAAGCTCCGTTTCACGCACCCACTCCTTGCCATCGGTCACGCCCCCGCTGTGCACATCGTGCCCGCTGATGTAGCGGTTCATCAGGGTCAGCCCCGGTACCCCGACGGTGACGAAGTTGAAGTCATGGCGCACCTGCCACGAACGCTCGTTGGCATTGTCGAAGCTGGAGTTGTAACTGTCGTTGGCCAAGGTCCCGCCACTGGTGCCGTTCACCCGCATCCAGGTATCACCATCGACTTTCTGCAGCCCCACCCAGAAGGTGCTGCCGCCGTACTTGGCCGAGAACATCCCCGAGTAGGTCTTGTTATCCAGTTCACCAGCGCGCCTGGAGCCGTCGTCATCGCCATGGAAGTAGCCGAGGTTCGCACCCAGGGTCCAGTCACCCACCGGCTGGCTGTGGCTCAGTTGCAGGTATTGCTGCTGGTACACGTCCTTCAGCACCGCATTCCACAGCCCCACCAGCGTGCGGTCCTGGTTGAACTTGTACTCGCCGCCGACGAAGTTGAAACGGTCCGACACGCCGCCGCCGTAGCTCATGTCTTCCATGCTCGCGTCGTTACGCGGGCTGTTGCCGCGGAACTGGCCGCCGTACAGGGTCAGCCCTGCGATTTCGTTGGAGGTCACCTGCCCGCCACGAAATGTTTGCGGCAACGAACGCCCGTCGTCCGAACGCAGAATCGGCAGCACCGGCATCCATTCACCGATCTTCAGTTCGGTCTTGGAAATACGCGCCTTGCCCGCCACTGCCAGGCGCCCGTAATCGTCGGCTGGCCGGCCATCGTCATGGCGAGGCAGCAACGCCGTACCATAAGTGCCGCCACCACCGTCGAGCTTGACCGACCACATCCCCAGCACATCCACGCCGAAGCCGATTGGCCCTTCTGTGAACCCCGAGCGGGCGTCGAGGATGAAGCTTTGCGTCCACTCCTCGGCCTTGCTTTGCGGGTTGCTGGGGTTGGTGAAGTTGCGGTTGATGTAGAAGTTGCGCAACCCGAGGGTGGCCTTGCTGTCTTCGACAAATCCCGCAGCCAGGCTGGTGCCCGGCAGGCCGGCGATAACCCCGGCGCCAAGCAGGGCGAAGGGCAGGGTGTGGCAGATTTTCATTATTGTTGTGCTCCCTAAGGGTGTGGCAGCCCGTCCACCGGGCACGCGCAAGCGGCCTGCGGCAGGGGCGGGTAGATAACGGGCCGGTCAGGGCCAGGGGTGAATGCGCGGTAACCGGGCGCTACGTACTGGCTGGTGTACGCGAGCTGGCCGGGGGAAGAGGGGTGTGCAACAGGTGCGGGTGCAGCGGGATGGGTGTCGACATGGGTTCGTCCACGGATTGTTGTTTTTGTTATGTGTTGTCGTACAACTATGGGCGATTATTAGCAAGGGGAAGGTGGGCTGTCAACGGCTGATAGCTGAGTAATAAGGATCCAAGGACGCGAAATCCGGGCTGCAGAAGCTCTACCGTGGACTCTGTACAGACATACTACGACTGGGGCTCTCGCGCCGTACGCGATCCTCTGTGCGGGCATGCCCCCATTGCCTGCCTCGCACCTCAAACCGGGGACATGGTTTACAAATCAAATCGAATCAGCAGTGGTCCCATCCGCGAGCATGCGCTATCTTCAGATCTGGCCTCGCCCTCGACCACTCAGACTGGCATGTCCAGTCCCGGCATCCTCGTTGGTGCCGTACCCCTCCTGTCGGCGTGGGCGAGGCCTCTTCCTTTTCCGCAACGCTTCCCGGTTAAGATCGAGCGCTCCCTGGCGCCACGGCCGCCAGCTATCTTGGCAAATCTCCCGTGCTACGCGATTCCCTGGGTGGCCTTGTGCCGCGAAAGGGCCGCACAGCGGCCCCGGCAAACAATCCATCATTGCAGAATCACCAAGATCAGTGCGCTGTAATGACAGTCGTCTTTACATGAGGGCCAAGCCATGGCTTCCATCAACATCCGCGTCGACGATGATCTCAAAGCCCGCGCCTACAAAGAGCTCGAGCGCCTCGGTGTAACCCCCTCCGAGCTCATGCGGCAGGCTCTGCAATATGTCGCTGAGCGGGGCAAGCTACCCTTCAGGCCAGTCCTTATGACCGAGGAAGATGAAGACCTCATTGCGACCGTACAAGAGCGTCTTGGTTCTCCGCAGCGCGTGAGGGTCCAGCTGGATGACCTATAGCCTCGACTTCGATGCCCGCGCATTGAAGGAGTGGAAGAAGCTGGGCGATACCGTGCGTCAGCAGTTCAAGAAGAAACTGGCAGAGGTCCTGCTGAAATCTCGAATCGAGGCAAACCGCCTTCACTCGCTGCCAGATTGCTACAAAATAAAGCTTCGCAGCAGTGGGTACAGGCTGGTCTATCAGGTCATTGACCAAGAGATCGTGGTTCTTGTCGTCGCTGTCGATCGTCGTGAGCGGGACCAAGCTCACAAAAAGGCTGCTGAGTGACTTGAGTGGGCCTATAGGGTTTGGCAGCCCCAGGCCAAAATCTCAAGGTAAAACACCGCCTCAAAGCTAGAGCTGTGCTTCGGTGGGAGCGGGCGTGCCCGCGAAGAATCCGACTCGGTGAATGGCACCGGCTTCGCCGGTGTTCGCGACGGTTCAACGCCTCGATGAACCCACACAGGTCCCCCATCAGCCCAGAGGGCTCATTGCCAAGTCAGGCAGACCAGCTTGCTAGGTAACGCCGGCAAACTGCGATCTCTGTAGGAGCGGGTTTGAACCCGCGAAGAGGCCAGCACAGGCAACACAATGCCCGCTAAACCCCATGCATCCGCAGCGCCCGCTGCGCACACTCCCGCCAACTCAACTTGCGCTTCTCCACCGGCCCCTGCAGCTCCACTTCCCCAGCCAGCACCACCGGCATATCCCGCATCTTCACCCAAGGCTCACTCTGCCAATACAACAACGTAGCGCTGCGTCCACCAGGCCAGCACATCCGCCCCAGCCTCGGCGCATCGTCCGCCCCATCTGCCTGAATATCACGCAGTACCGCTACCACTTCATGTGTCAGCCACCGGCGCAAATGGCGGTTCTCCGGCACATGATGATGAGCTAACAAGGTATAGGCCCCGGACTCGCTGACCATGGTGGTCTCCTGGTACTTGCCATAGCGCAGCAGTTACACCGTGCGGTACTGATCCGGGTCGAGCTTGCGCATGCAGTGTTCGTCGAAGAAATGACCGCTCAGCCGGCCGAGTTCGTGGGCGCAGAACCAGGCTTGGGATTCGAGCCAGAGGGTGTGGAGAGGACATGGTTTACAAATTCAATCCAATCGCCTGTGGACCGGCCGCAACCCTGCGCTATTTTCAGATCTGGCCTCGCCCTCGACCACGTAGACTGGCATGTCCAGTCCCGGCACCTCGTTGTGCCGTACCCCTCTTGTCGGCGTGGGCGGGGCCTCTTTTTTTGCGGAGCGACTGACCGGATGAGATCGAGCGCTCCCTAGCTCCAGCAGTTCATGCAAGAAAGCAGAAGCTGTGCCGTCGCACTCCTCTTGCCTTCAGCCAGTTCATCAAGATTCCCAAACCCGGCTCAGGTAGGCGTTGATGAACCAATCTGGCATGTCGTCCTGATGAAACTCCAGCGTGGCGCCATCAGTAATCTCTGCAAGAAAGACAGACTCATCTCCGGAGTTATCGAAAATATAAGCCCGATTTGCTGCGGAAATGGCCTCTGGAAGCAGTGAGAGTGTTCGAGCATAGCGCTGGGTAATTTTGTCTCTCGGGACGTCATGCCCGCCATCATCGACCCGGTTTGCTACCCGAAGAATATTGATCTGCGGTGAATCGGTGGCTACGAAATACAGGTAGGTCCGGTAGCCCATCTGCTGAGCCGTTTCCATGAATCGAACCTTCTCCGAAGAGGACATCACTGTCTCGAACGTGAAGCTGATTCTGCGTTCGAGCAATTGATGGCGGATGAGGTCTGCAATGACTGCAGCGTGGTAGGAATTTACATCCACGCCTCGGAATTCGATTTTTTGGCCTACGAGTGTTAGCCGGCCTGCGCTCTCCTGCAGTCCTGCCCTTATGATCAATGGATGCTGGGTGAGATAGGTCCGTAATGCCTGCTCGGTGAGCTCAAGACCATAATCACTCAGGTCGATGAACCCTGTCGTTTTGGCAGACTTTTCAAGTTCATCAGCATTGACGTAAAGGTTGACCAGCCGAGCTGGAATCTGGTCCTTGATGGTGCTTTTGCCAGACCCATTAGGGCCGGCAAAAACGCGAAGCTTAGGCGCGCCCACTGAGCTTGCGCACGGTGAAGCGCTGTCCGGTCTTCACCTTCAGGCTCGGTTTGGTTTCTGCAAGCACTTCAACATGGCCATCAGCGTGGGTTGCGATGATGTGGTTGTTGTCGACAGTGACAACCGTATGCCCCGCTGCAACAGCCCGGAAATACGCAAGGCGTGTAGCAGCTGCAGCCATCTCTGGGATCTGGTTCTCCAGATTCTCGATAGCCTCGTCGCTAAGCTGGTTTTCGCGCAAGGTTGCCATAGCTTTTCCTGGTTCGATCACACGCGTAGATTGATTGCTCATCAGTGTAATAGCCCTGGCAGATAACCAGAAGGCCGCGAGTGTGGTTTTTGCGGGCAGTGTTGAATCAAAATCCTACAAAAGCAGCATAGCTTGCCCAAAAAGGGCCGCAAAACGGCCCCGATTGGCTCACTGACTGGCAGTAGACTGATCCCGCTCCCACTGGTTCTGCAATAGCCGGAACCGCGTATTAGCAGAGCACGCAAACGCTGTTTAGGCTAACGGAATCAGTCCAGGCATCCGAGTTCGGTGTGGGAGCGGGTTCACCCGCGAAAGGGTCAGAACAGACAAAAATCGCCCGCTAAACCCCATGCATCCGCAGCGCCCGCTGCGCACACTCGCGCCAACTCAATTTGCGCTTCTCCACCGGCCCCGGCAGCTCAACTTCCCCAGCCAGCACCACCGGCATATCCCGCATCCTCACCCAAGGCTCACTCTGCCAATAAAGCAACGTCGCACTCCGCCCACCAGGCCAGCACATCTGCCCCAGCCGGGGCGCATCGCCTGCCCCGTCAGCCTGAGCATCACGCAGCACCGCCACCACCTCATGCGTCAGCCACCAGCGCAAATGGCGGTTCTCCGGCACATGGTGATGCGCCAACAAGGTATAGGCCCCGGACTCACTGACCATGGTGGTCTCCTGGTACTTGCCATAGCGCAGCAGTTGCACTGTGCGGTACTGATCCGGGTCGAGCTTGCGCATGCAGTGTTCGTCGAAGAAGTGACCGCTCAGCCGGCCGAGTTCGTGGGCGCAGAACCAGGCTTGGGATTCGAGCCAGAGGGTGTGGAGAGGGCGGTTGTGGCGGATGAAGAGAGAGGGTTTTTGAAGGTCAGTCATGGCTGGCCTCCGTGGTCCTTTGAGCATGGCACAGGCGAGACGCATGTGCGAAAAGCCTGTAACTATCGGATTTGACGGGCATTTCCATTACCTCTACGTGATTACAGCTTTCTTAGGGCTGGGTGTCGGGAGCTAAGAAATCCCACGTAGCGGACCGGACGTATTCCCCTTGCGGGTCTTGTATTAGTCCGCTCCCGACATAACACGTTTTCTGCGCGCAGGATTAAACCACAGGCAAAAAAAAGCCGCATCTGTCGGGGCGGATTGACCGCTACGTGAGGCGTTTCTTAGGCGCCGATAAAAAAGGTAATTCCATCAGGCGAAGCCGTCAAACAAAAAAGCTGTAGTCCATGTCTGAAATTGTCTCATCGATACCTATTTTTCGGTTTGGTTTTGATCGCTTCGATAGCAGTGGATAAGCTTAGGACTCAGTTTCTAAATTTGAACTGGATGAGCGCTCAATCAACGTGCCTGATTTTCCATAGGTGACAAATTCAAAGTTTGCGGTTCCAATCGCCTTGATTTCTGTTTTTGCTCGCTTGTCAAGATCTTGCTTGACTAGGGAGTTTACTTTTTCAATCTCGGCTTCAGTCTCGTCTATCGTTTTTCTTAAGGCTTCAAAAGCACTGCCTAAAACAGGAATTTTCCCCAGTTCTACCCATAGATAGTTGTTCAAGAAACTGGTTAAGAACGCCCAGGCACCGTTGACTGAAAAGTAGGAGCCGCTGCTGCATTTCTTAATTGTAGATATGACCTTTGCGAGAGCCTCAATCATACTGAGGCTGTCAACATCCCCGCTATCCTTTATGCTTTCCAGTATTTTTACTATTTCTGAGAATAGCTCGGGCAGTCTGCTTTCTTTTCTGTAAAGTTCGAAGACACCGTCGAAGTCTATAGCTGAGCTTTTGTTGTCGTTAATGTTCCAAGTGTGTTCATTGAGAGAAGGAAGTGTCGGGATTAAGCTTTGTAGTAGTACAGAGCTTCTCCAATTCGGTCCTAACTGGCCACTGATATAGTGTATTATGCTATGTAACCAGTTTGGTACATCAGTAGAGGGAATTACGAGCTTCAGGTTTTCGGCCGCGGAAAGTGCTTCTTGAGCGGCTTTCTTTTTGGTGCCTAAATCCTCGCTTGCCAATGCTTTAAGGAGGTGGGCTACCTTGCTTTTAAGTTCATTGTGCCTTTCATTGAGTAGCTATTAAAAATAGATCGATCATGCTGTTCGACAATTTTGGCCTCGATTTATTTTCTCAACAAAAAAGGCTGCCTTTCGGCAGCCCTTTGGAGATCAGTCCCAGCTCAACGCACCACCCGTCTGATACTCAATCACCCGCGTCTCAAAGAAGTTCTTCTCCTTCTTCAAGTCCATGATCTCGCTCATCCAAGGGAACGGGTTGGTAGTCCCCGGATATTCTTCTTTCAGACCAATCTGGGTCAAACGACGGTTGGCGATGAACTTGAGGTAATCCTCCATCATCGCTGCGTTCATGCCCAATACGCCGCGTGGCATGGTGTCTCGGGCGTATTCGATCTCCAGCTGGGTCCCTTGCAGGATCATCTGGGTCGCTTCTTCCTTCATCGCCGCATCCCACAGGTGCGGGTTTTCGATCTTGATCTGGTTGATCACGTCGATACCGAAGTTCAGGTGCATCGACTCGTCACGCAGGATGTACTGGAACTGCTCGGCAACGCCAGTCATCTTGTTGCGGCGGCCCATGGACAGGATCTGGGTGAAGCCGCAGTAGAAGAAGATGCCTTCCAGGACGCAGTAGTAGGCGATCAGGTTGCGCAGCAGCTCTTTGTCGGTTTCGACGGTGCCGGTGTTGAATTCCGGGTCGGAGATGGCGCGGGTGTACTTCAGGCCCCAGGCGGCTTTTTTAGCGACCGACGGGATCTCGTGGTACATGTTGAAGATCTCGCCTTCATCCATGCCCAGCGACTCGATGCAGTACTGGTAGGCGTGGGTGTGGATCGCCTCTTCGAAGGCCTGGCGCAGAATATACTGGCGGCACTCCGGGTTGGTGATCAGGCGGTACACGGCCAGGGCCAGGTTGTTGGCAACCAGCGAGTCGGCAGTGGAGAAGAAGCCGAGGTTGCGCATGACGATGCGGCGTTCGTCTTCGGTCAGGCCGTCCTGGCTCTTCCACAGGGCGATGTCGGCGGTCATGTTGACCTCTTGCGGCATCCAGTGGTTGGCGCAGCCGTCCAGGTACTTCTGCCAGGCCCAGTCGTACTTGAACGGTACCAGCTGGTTGAGGTCGGCGCGGCAGTTGATCATGCGCTTTTCATCTACTGCAACGCGGGCCGAGGAGCCTTCCAGCTCGGCCAGGCCTTCGGCAACGTCAAGGGCGTCGAGGGCAGCCTTTGCACGTTTGACGGCTTCGGAGTCAGAAGCGGTGGCCGCACGGGCCTCCAAGGCGGCGGCACCACCGGCGCTGTCGAGCTTGTCGAGGGTGGCGGCGGCAGCGGCCTGCGCAGGGGTGTTGCCTTTGGCGGCTACTTCGCCGTCTTCTTTGTCGAATTCGTCCCAGCTCAGCATGGTTTGGCTCCTGCTTGAGGGTCGCCCAGAGGCAACCGGTTGGATTTTAAGAATGTGATGCCTGACGCAAGGCCGTAATGGCGAATGGGCAGCTCGAGAGGCTGACTCTCGTTTACATCTGAATGTGTTCTGGCTTGTACCTGGCCAGGCCTCTGGGAGGGGCCAGGACAATTGAATAGGTGCTCTTTTCAGAGGGCGCAAAGTATACCGGAATTCACCTTCGATCGGGGCGCGTGTCTTGCCGGCGAGGGTAACTTTTTTGACCGGTTTGGCGTGCGTCCGTTCACGAAGCGGGTGGCTTCTTCTACGGGGGGAGAGTGTAGCGCCAACCTATATGTTGTGCCAGTTTAAATTTTAAGGCACATCATATGGTGTTTCTGAGGGCTGTATTGGCGGAATCGGCCTCACCGCGGGCTTGCCGGAGATGAGGCCAGCTACCACTAGCTACGGTGGGTGTACAGCGTTTCGACAATGTGTGTCTTGGGGTGCTTGCGTGCCTGTTCCACCGAGGTGAAACGGCCGGTTTCGGCGTTGCGACCAATCTTGCGAGATGCCAGTTTTTTCCGCGCCATGGGCTTACATCCTTTTTTGAGAGGTCCTGTTCTTTTACCGAGCTGCGTGAACAGTGGGCAAAGGGCAAGGTTTCTCTGAGGCGCGGATACAAAAATGCCGCGCGGGGCACCCGTAGGCACCCCGCACGGCATTCAGGCCTTACTGGCAGGCTTCGCAGTCAGGCTCGTCGATCGCGCAGGCCTTCGGCACTGGCGCTGGGCCGGCTGCCTGGACCGGGGCGCTGTCGCCACCGCTGGAAACGGCGTTGAGCTTGCCGGTGTTGATGGTCGACTTCTCGGTGCTGGTGGCGGCCAGGGCACGGAGGTAGTAGGTGGTTTTCAGGCCACGGTACCAGGCCATGCGGTAGGTCACGTCCAGCTTCTTGCCCGAGGCGCCGGCGATGTACAGGTTCAGAGACTGCGCCTGGTCGATCCACTTCTGGCGACGGGAAGCAGCGTCGACAATCCACTTGGTCTCGACTTCGAACGCAGTGGCGTACAGGTCTTTCAGCTCTTGCGGGATACGCTCGATCTGCTGTACCGAACCGTCGTAGTACTTCAGGTCGTTGATCATGACCGAGTCCCACAGGTCGCGGGCCTTGAGGTCGCGAACCAGGTACGGGTTGATCACGGTGAATTCGCCCGACAGGTTCGATTTCACGTACAGGTTCTGGTAGGTAGGCTCGATCGACTGCGACACGCCGGTGATGTTGGCGATGGTCGCGGTTGGCGCGATGGCCATGATGTTCGAGTTACGAATACCTTTCTGCACGCGGGCACGTACCGGCGCCCAGTCCAGGGTTTCTTCCAGGTTGACGTCGATGTACTTCTGGCCACGGGCCTCGATCAGGATCTGTTGCGAATCCAGCGGCAGGATGCCCTTGGACCACAGCGAACCCTGGAAGGTCTCGTAGGCGCCGCGTTCATCGGCCAGGTCGCAAGAAGCCTGGATGGCGTAGTAGCTGACCGCTTCCATCGACTTGTCGGCAAACTCGACGGCAGCATCGGAGCCGTAAGGAATGTGCTGCAGGTACAGCGCATCCTGGAAGCCCATGATGCCCAGGCCGACCGGACGGTGCTTGAAGTTCGAGTTACGCGCTTGCGGCACCGAGTAGTAGTTGATGTCGATCACGTTGTCGAGCATGCGCACAGCGGTGTTCACGGTGCGTTGCAGCTTGGTGGTGTCCAGCTTGCCATCGACGATGTGGTTCGGCAGGTTGATCGAGCCCAGGTTGCAGACTGCGATCTCGTCCTTGTTGGTGTTCAGGGTGATCTCGGTGCACAGGTTCGAGCTGTGGACCACGCCCACGTGCTGCTGCGGCGAACGCAGGTTGCACGGGTCCTTGAAGGTCAGCCATGGGTGGCCGGTCTCGAACAGCATCGACAGCATCTTGCGCCACAGGTCTTTGGCCTGGATGGTCTTGAACACCTTGATCTTGTTGTACTCGGTCAGGGCTTCGTAGTACTCGTAGCGCTCTTCGAAGGCCTTGCCGGTCAGGTCGTGCAGGTCTGGCACTTCCGAAGGCGAGAACAGGGTCCACTTGCCGTCATCGAAGACACGCTTCATGAACAGGTCAGGAATCCAGTTGGCGGTGTTCATGTCGTGGGTACGACGGCGGTCATCACCGGTGTTCTTGCGCAGCTCGATGAACTCTTCGATGTCCAGGTGCCAGGTTTCCAGGTAGGCACATACAGCGCCTTTGCGCTTGCCACCCTGGTTCACGGCAACGGCGGTGTCGTTGACCACTTTCAGGAACGGGACGACGCCCTGGGATTTACCGTTGGTGCCCTTGATGTACGAGCCCAGTGCACGGACCGGGGTCCAGTCGTTGCCCAGGCCGCCAGCGAATTTCGACAGCATGGCGTTGTCGTGGATCGCGTGGTAGATGCCCGACAGGTCGTCCGGCACGGTGGTCAGGTAGCAGCTGGACAGCTGCGGGCGCAGGGTACCGGCGTTGAACAGGGTCGGGGTCGAGGCCATGTAGTCGAACGACGACAACAGGTTGTAGAACTCGATCGCACGGGCTTCCTTGTCTTTCTCTTCCAGCGCCAGGCCCATCGCCACACGCATGAAGAACACCTGCGGCAGCTCGAAGCGCACGCCATCCTTGTGGATGAAGTAGCGGTCGTAAAGGGTCTGCAGGCCCAGGTAGGTGAACTGCTGGTCACGCTCGTGGTTGATTGCCTTGCCCAGTTTTTCCAGGTCGAAGTCGGCCAGGGCCGGGTTCAGCAGCTCGAACTCGATACCTTTGGCGACGTAGGCCGGCAGGGCCTTGGCGTACAGGTCAGCCATTTCGTGGTGGGTGGCGCTGTCGGCTACATTCAGGAAGCCCAGGCCTTCGGCGCGCAGGGTGTCCATCAGCAGGCGGGCGGTAACGAACGAGTAGTTCGGCTCGCGCTCCACCAGGGTACGGGCGGTCATTACCAGGGCGGTGTTGACGTCCTTGATGGCCACGCCGTCGTACAGGTTCTTCAGGGTTTCGCGCTGGATCAGGTCGCCATCGACTTCGGCCAGGCCTTCGCAGGCTTCGCTGATGATGGTGTTCAGGCGGGCCATGTCGAGCGGCGCCAGGCTGCCGTCAGCCAGGGTGATGCGGATGCTCGGGTGCGGCTCGACCACGGCGTCGGTGTTGGCGCGGGTGGCGCGTTCCTTGGCGCGCTGGTCGCGGTAGATCACGTAGTCGCGGGCAACTTTCTGCTCGCCGGCGCGCATCAGGGCCAGTTCGACCTGGTCCTGGATTTCTTCGATGTGGATGGTGCCACCCGATGGCATGCGACGCTTGAACGTGGCGGTAACCTGCTCGGTCAGGCGCGCAACGGTGTCGTGGATGCGCGACGAAGCGGCGGCAGTGCCGCCTTCAACTGCGAGGAACGCCTTGGTGATGGCGACGGTGATCTTGTCGTCGGTGTAAGGGACGACAGTGCCGTTACGCTTGATCACGCGCAGTTGGCCAGGGGCGGTGGCAGCCAGATCCTGGTTGGAATCGGCGGCCTGCGGCACCTTGGCCTGCGGGTTCTCGCGAGTTGTGTCGGTTTGCATGGGTGGGTGTCTCCACAATTTCTATATTGTTCAGGCGCCCTGGGGCGCCCACCGTTCCGTCCACTTGCTCGATGGCCTCGCGGGGATGCGTAATGCATGCGCATCCGCCCGCACGGGCGTACCGACTTCGGGACAGACTCAGGAATAAGGGGCAATGGCTTGCCGCTCCCTGGCCGAAGTCAAAGGTTCTGGGCGGTGCCCAAAATCTGTTGCTGATGGATGCCAGGCCTGGCCTGCAACACCCATGCCCGAACAAGGCCCTGGAAGGGCTTGCCTCGGTCGCCTCCGCAGGAGCGGTTTGGCTGCTGAAATCACTTCAAGTTCCGCCCGGAAAATCGCTTGATCTTGCGGGTTGACTTTTGTGTGTGATTTTGCACGAACCCCTATATCTAGTGGTTCGCTGCGATCGGGATACAAGATAATGCGGTATTGGGGGCTTTGCAAGGCAATCGCCTGTGGATAACGTGTGCGTACTTTGTGAGTGAATGGTGGGTATTCGCTGTAGGCCTTGTGCCAAGTGGTTTGCAGTATTTTTCTGCTTCGTGACGCCCTTGGGCAGTTTTTTTCGGGCGCGAACCCTATCACAAAAAACGGTTCAGTCGAGGGGGCGGTAGGGGCATGCCTGAAGATCCTGGTTCCCCCGCGCGCGGTCGCCTGTAGGAGCGGGTTTACCCGCGAGAGGGCCGAGCCTGCTGGCCAATCTCCACCCGCCGTTCACCGTTGCCACCGCCACCGTATTCGCGGGTAAACCCGCTCCTACGCCTGATCGAGGGTGGACACATGTCGGTGGTTGGGCACAGGCCGCCGTGTAGGAGCGGGTTCACCCGCGAAAGGGCCGGCCCTGCTGGCCAATTTCCACCCGCCGTTCACCGTTGCCGCCGCCACCGTATTCGCGGGTAAACCCGCTCCTACGCCTGATCAAGGGTGGACACATGTCGGTGGTTGGGCACAGGCCGCCGTGTAGGAGCGGGTTCACCCGCGAAAGGGCCGGCCCTACTGGCCATTTTCCATCCGCCGTTCACCGTTGCCGCCGCCACCGTATTCGCGGGTAAACCCGCTCCTACCACGGTGGTGGGCACACATCGGGGGTTGGACACAGGCCGTTGTAGCGAGCTTCGCTCGCGATACGCCGTGCGGGCGGCACTCGATCTCGCAGGCCCCACCCATCTACAGTCATACTCTCAGCTGCCCTGACACGATCCCAAGAACAAACAAGGCCAAAGTCATGGACCAAACCCTACCCCGCATCCTCATTGTCGAAGACGACCAGCGCCTGGCCGAGCTGACCGCCGAGTACCTGCAGGCCAACGGCTTCGAGGTCAGCGTGGAGGGTGATGGTGCCCGCGCCGCCCGGCGCATCATCGACAGCCAGCCCGACTTGGTCATCCTCGACCTGATGCTGCCCGGCGAGGACGGCCTGAGCATCTGCCGCCGGGTGCGCAGCCAGTACCAGGGGCCGATCCTCATGCTCACCGCGCGCAGCGATGAACTCGACCAGGTCCAGGGCCTGGACCTGGGCGCCGATGACTACGTCTGCAAACCCGTGCGCCCACGCTTGCTGCTGGCGCGTATCCAGGCCCTGCTGCGCCGCAGCGAAACCGTGGACAGCAAGCGCCAGGACCTGGCCTTCGGTGCGCTGCGTATCGACAACCGCCTGCGTGAGGCGCACCTGGGCGAGCAGTTGATCGAGCTGACCGGCGCCGAATTCGACCTGCTCTGGCTGTTGGCCAGCAACGCTGGCCGGGTGCTGACCCGTGAACAGATCTTCACCGCACTGCGTGGCGTGGGCTACGACGGCCAGGACCGCTCCATCGATATCCGCATCTCGAAAATCCGCCCCAAGATCGGCGATGACCCGCTTCAGCCGCGGTTGATCAAGACCCTGCGCAGCAAAGGCTACCTGTTCGTGGGCGAGGCGCCATGAACAATTCGATCTTCCTGCGCATCTACGGCGGCATGCTGGCCGTGCTGGTGCTGGTGGCCCTGCTTGGCGTGCTCAGCCTGCACCTGGTCAACGAAGTGCGCGCTGCCCAGCACCGCGAGGGCCTGGCCCAGGGCACTTTCAGCCTGATGGCCGACAACCTGGCAATGCAGAATGAAACCCAACGCAAGCGTTCGCTGCTGATCTGGGAACGCCTGCTTGGCGTGCCGTTGGCGCTGCAGCCGATGAGCGCACGCAGCCTTGACGGTGGCCAGCGGGCGCGCCTGTACCGTGGCCTGGTGGTGGTCGAGAAGATTGGCCCGCATGCGGCGCAAGTGCTACGCAAGGTGGGCCAGGAAGACCTGATGCTGGTCGCGCAGATCAAACAGATCAGCGAGCAGTTGGCGCGGGCCACCCTCTATCTATTGGCCGACGAATTGGTGCGCTACCCGGTAGCCGAACAGCAGCAGCGTCTGGCACAGATCAAGCAGGAAAAAGGCTTCGGCTTTGGCGTTGCCTTGCAACGTATCGAGCGGGTCAGCCTGGACGATGACCAGCGGCGCCGGGTGGAGGAGGGCGACACGGTGATGGCGCTGGGCAAGGATGGTGACTCGATCCGGGTGTTCGCCGGGCTGACGGGCTCGCCATGGGTACTGGAAATCGGCCCGCTGTACCAGCTCAACCCTTACCCGCCGCAGTTGCTGATCCTGATTGCCTTCCTGGGGCTGTGCCTGATCGGCCTGGTGGTCTACCTGCTGGTGCGTCAGCTGGAACGTCGTGTGTCGGGCCTGGAGATTGCTGCCACGCGCATCGCCCAGGGCAGCCTGGACACCCGCGTGCCGGCCGGCGACGCCGACTCGGTAGGGCGCCTGGCTGCTGCCTTCAATGGCATGGCCGAGCACCTGCAGCGCTCGCTGACCATGCAGCGCGAGCTGGTGCGAGCGGTGTCCCACGAGCTGCGCACGCCGGTGGCGCGCCTGCGCTTTGGCCTGGAGATGATCGAAAGCGCCACGACTGAACAGGTGCGGGCTAAGCATCTGGCGGGCATGGACGGGGATATTCAGGACCTCGACAAGCTGGTCGACGAGATGCTGACCTACGCCCGCCTGGAGCAGGGCGCACCGGCCTTGAAGTTCCAGCGGGTCGATCTGGATGCCTTGCTCGATCGGGTGATCGAAGAGCTGGCACCTTTGCGTGCCGAGGTGCGGGTTGTGCGCGGCGACTGCCAGGGCGCGGATGCCGAAGGCGCCTGGGTCGAGGCCGAGCCGCGCTACTTGCACCGGGCCTTGCAGAACCTTGTCGGCAATGCCATGCGCCATGCCGAGGGCGAAGTGCGCCTGAGCTATCAGCTGGGCCAGCAACGTTGCCGCATCGATGTGGAGGATGACGGCCCGGGGATCCCCGAGGGCTTCTGGGACCGCATCTTCACGCCCTTCACCCGCCTCGATGACAGCCGTACCCGTGCCTCGGGCGGGCACGGGTTGGGCTTGTCGATCGTACGGCGGATCATCTACTGGCACGCGGGCCGGGCCACGGTGGGCCGCAGCGAGGCGTTGGGCGGTGCCTGCTTCAGCCTGAACTGGCCAAGGCAGCAGGCACCGCTGTAAAGGTCAGACGCTGACCAGGCTCAGCAGGTGGCCGTCCTGCAGGCAGAACTGGCCTTGCAGCTCTGCGCCTTGCTGCCACTGCGGTGACAGGTCGGTGAGCAGGCGCAAGCGCGCCAGCCCTTCCGCGGACCAGTCGAGCACTTCTGCGTGTTCGAAGTAGAAGCGTTGGCGAGTCAGTGGGTACAGGGTCTTGAACAAGCTTTCCTTCAGCGAGAACGTCAGGGTGACCGTAAGCCCAAGCTGGCGGCGGTCAAGGCGTTCGAGCTCTGCCGGGATAAGGATTTCACCCATCAGCCGCTCGGCGCGCTCGTCATCCAGCAAGGCTTCCTGATCCAGGCCCAGACCTTGGCAGCTGTTTTCGCCGGCGACCACCGCAGCGGCCCAGCCCTTGCCGTGTGTGATCGAGCCATGAATACCGGCGGGCCAGATGGGCGAGCGGTCTTCGTGGGTGCCGGGCACGTAGTCGCGACCGTCCAGGTGCTGGAGCGCGGCGCGGGCACATACGCGACCGGCCAGGTACTCGGCCTGGCGCTTGGCGACCGAGCGCTGCAGGCTGGCGCTGGGCACGATACCGGCGCGCTGGAAGTCGTCGGTTGCCAGGTGGGCAGGGTCGAAGGCGCAACTGACCAGCACCGCGCCGGGCAATGGACGGGGCAGGGGCCAGTGGTGCCGGAGCGGGGCGCAGCAGGCGGGAAGTGTGTTCATGGCGGCTATTGTGCCAGCTGTGCAGGCGCTAAGGGAGGTGGCGTGGCAGGATGACTTACCGCAGCCATGACAACATGGCGCAGATCAAAGCGTGATCGTGTGGGAGCGGGTTTACCCGCGAAGAATACACCGCGGTGGATGGCACGGGCTTCGCCCGTGTTCGCGGGCAAGCCCGCTCCCACACAGATGGACTGCCCCCCAAAAGTTGGACAGTTTTAAGCTGCAGCCTGAGCCCTGTACTCCACAGGGCTCAGGCCATTGAGCCTCAGCTTGATGCGATCATGGTTGTAGTAGTGAATGTACTCATCCAGACCCGCTCTCAGCTCATCAATGCTCTCGAAACGCTTCAGGTAGAAAAACTCAGATTTGAGCGTGCCGAAGAAGCTTTCCATGGCCGCGTTGTCCAGGCAATTGCCTTTTCGAGACATGCTCTGCTTTATCCCGCATTCGCTTAGCTTACGGCGGTATTGCGCCTGCTGGTAATGCCATCCCTGATCCGAATGCAACACGAGCTTCGGTTTCTCTCCCAGGCAATCGAGCGCTTTGCCAAGCATGTTCCCAACCAGGCTATAGCACGGGCGACTGGCCATTTCGTAGGCCACGATTTCGCCGTTGTACAAATCCATCACGGGCGACAGATAGAGCTTCTGTTGAGCTACTTTGAACTCGGTTACGTCAGTCACCCACTTCTGGTTTGGGCGTTGAGCGACAAAATTTCGCTCCAGTACATTCGCTGCCACTTTGCCGACGGTACCTCGATAGGAGCGATATTTCTTGGGGCGCACTACTGATTTCAATCCCTGCTCAGCCATCAGCCGTTCAATGACCTTCTTGTTCACCCGCTTTTCCTTCCTGATTACGAGTGCGATACGGCGATAACCATAAAGCCGTTTCTGCTCGTGATAGACGCGATGCACCAATGCCTTGAGCTCAGCATGCCGGTCTGGCTTCTGCTGAGCTTTGAGCTGGTAGTAGAAGGTGCTGCGCGCCAGCTCGACCAACTGAAGGAGGTCAGGCAAAGGAAACCTGCGCTTGAGTTTGGAAACGATCAGGGCTTTTTCCCGCGTGTTCGTTCCTTTTCCTCGCGCAGAGCCTTGAGCTCCTTTAGGACAGCATTCTCCATGCGCAGGTACTCAAGTTCAGCCATCAGCTGATCTCGAGACTTCTGATCATCATTGGTATCGGTGGGTTTGGCAGGCTTGATCTTCTTCGACACGTCGATTGGCTTTCTTGGCTTGATGGCAGTAGAGGGTGCAGGACTGCCACTGTAGTACTGCCGCTGCCAAATGCCTATCTGAGAGGACTGCCCAAGACCAAAGTGGGCAGCGGTCTGGCGCAGCGAAAGCCGATGCTCGTGCATATAGCTAAGCACCTGCTGTTTGAAATCACTGGTATAGCGCCGCCCATGCGAGCCTGGACCAATGCCATTATTGGCCTGATAACTGGCCACCCAGCGTCGAAGCAGGCTGAAATCGATACCTAAGTGTTGAGCCACCTTTCGGAAACCGTTGCTGCCATCCAGGTAGGCTGTGATCGCTGTGAGCTTGAATTGCTCGGTGTACTTACCCATAGATCCCCCAAGGGTTGGATTGGTGTCCAACTTCTTGGGGGCAGTCCACAGATCGCGCCAGCTTTTAGAAATTGAGCAAGACAGTTGCTCCTACAACGATTGCACAATCTTTTATTTGAACACCTTCTTGAAGAACGCCTGCATATCCGCCCAGGAACGCTCGTCCGCTGCCTTGTTATAGCCAATGTCCGGCCCACCATGTTCACCATGGCTCAGCCGATCGGCATCGGGGTTGGTGAACCCGTGCTTGGCCCCTTCAATACTGACGAACTGGTAGTTGACCTTGGCCGCATCCATCTCGGCCTTGAACGCCTCTACCTGCTGTGGGGTGACCATGCTGTCCGCCGCACCATGCTCGACCAGGATATCGGCCCGCACTACGCCAGGTTTTGCCGGGGTCTGGGTGGCCAATGCGCCATGGAAGCTCACCACGCCATCGAGCTTTTCTCCCCGGCGTGCGGCATCGAGCACCACCTTGCCGCCAAAACAGTAGCCGACAGCGCCCAGTTGATGCTTGTTCACATTCGGCTGCTTTTTCAACAACTCCAGGCCCGCGTCGAAGCGCGCTGCTGCTGCGGCCGGGTCCTTCATCGCTGCGGCCATGAATGCCTGGGCATCCTGCGGGTGCTCGGTGTGCTTGCCATCGCCGTACATGTCGATGGCCAGTGCCTTGTAGCCCAGGGCCGCGAGATCTCTCGCACGACGCTTGGCATAGTCGTTCAGGCCCCACCATTCATGCACCACAACGATGCCTGGGCGTTTGCCGTCCAGCGCGTCATCGTAGGCGTAGTAGCCGACGAGGCGGTTGCCATCGTCGTCCTGATAAGGAATTTCACGGGTCACTACCGCCGCTTGGGCGAGGGCGGCGCTGCACATCAGGGTCAGGGCCAGCAGGGCTCGCATGTTCACAACTCCTTGTTTTGCTATCGGTTCGTTCAGCCGGTGTTCAGCCAGGGTTCAGTCGCGGTTCAGGGTGCCCTGATTACTCTAGCTTCCAGACCGAAACAGCGCACCCAACTGGAGTACCCAGCCATGAAAACCTTCAATACCCTGCTTGCCGCCATGGCCGTCTGTGCCGCTGGCATCACCACCGCCCAGGCCGCGGACGACAACTTCGCCAGCCTCACCTACGGCCAGACCAGCGACAAAGTCCGCAAGTCCGGCCTGCTGCAACGCAACACCGACCACCTCAACGCCGACGGTATCATCGGCAAGGACGATACCTGGGGTGTGCGTCTGGGCAAGATCAACGACCAGGGCCGCTACTACATGACCTATGACAACGTCTCTGGCGACCACAGTGGCCTGAAGTTGCGCCAGGAAAACCTGCTTGGCAGCTACGACTTGTTCCTGCCGGTGGGCGATACCACCAAGCTGTTCGGTGGTGGCAGCCTGGGTGTGACCAAGCTGACCCAGGACTCGCCAGGCGCCAGCCGGGACACTGACTACGGTTATGCCTACGGCTTGCAGGCCGGTGTGATCCAGGACATCACCGACAAGGCCTCGGTCGAACTGGGCTACCGTTACCTGCGCACCAATGCCGCGACCGAGGTGGGCGCACATGGCGGGCCGAAGGACGGCACCCTGCGTCTGACCAGCAGCGCCCAGACCTACCTGGCGGCTTCATACAAGTTCTGACGGACGAGCCGCGTTATCCTGTACTGGCCTCTTCGCGGGCACGCCCGCTCCCACAGGTGCTGCACAAACCTCAGAACCTGTGCAGTGCCTTTGGTTTCTGCAGGTGCTACACAGGTTTCAGGGACTGTGCGATTACTGTGGGAGCGGGCGTGCCCGCGAAAGGGCCGGTACAGGCAATACACATAAGGAGCTGCACATGAAACTGCTGGTGGTCGAGGACGAAGCCCTGCTTCGCCATCACCTCTACACCCGCCTGGGCGAAAGCGGCCATGTGGTCGAGGCGGTCGCTGATGCCGAAGAGGCGCTGTACCAGGCCGAGCAGTACCATTTCGACCTTGCCATCATCGACCTGGGCCTGCCCGGTATCAGCGGCCTGGAGCTGATCACGCGCCTGCGCAGCCAGGACAAGACCTTCCCCATTCTCATCCTCACAGCCCGTGGCAACTGGCAAGACAAGGTCGAGGGCCTGGCCGCCGGTGCCGACGACTACCTGGTCAAGCCGTTCCAGTTCGAGGAGCTTGAAGCACGGCTCAATGCCCTGTTGCGCCGCTCCAGTGGTTTCACCCAGTCGACCATCGCCGCTGGCCCCTTGGTGCTTGACCTCAACCGCAAGCAGGCCACCCTCGACGAACAAGCTTTGCCCCTGACCGCATACGAATACCGCATCCTCGAATACCTCATGCGCCATCACCAGCAGGTGGTGGCCAAGGATCGCCTGATGGAGCAGTTGTACCCAGGAGACGAAGAGCGCGACCCCAATGTCATCGAAGTGCTGGTTGGCCGCCTGCGCCGCAAGCTTGAAGGCGAGCGCGGCTTCAAACCCATCGACACGGTGCGCGGCCTGGGCTACCTGTTCACCGAGCGCTGCCGATGATCCGCTCGCTGCGGGTGCGCCTGATGCTGGCCGCCGCAGTGTTGGCGCTGCTGTTCATGCTGGCGCTGCTGCCGGCCTTGCAGAAGGCCTTCAGCCTGGCTCTGCAGGAATCGATCGAGCAGCGTCTGGCCTCGGATGTGACCACGCTGATTTCCGCTGCGCGTATCGAGCATGGCCAGCTGCAGATGCCGACGCTGCTGCCGGACGAGCGCTACAACCTGCCCTACACAGGCCTGCTCGGTTATATCTTTGACCGCGACGGCAAACTGGTCTGGCAGTCGCGGGCCACCGCCGACCGGCACATCAACTACCAGCCGCGCTATGACGGGCGCGGCAACGAGTTCGACCGCATTCACCAGTCCGATGGCGAAGAGTTCTTCGTATACGACGTCGAGATAAAGCTGCTGGGCGGGCAGAGCGCCGCCTACAGCATTGTCGCTCTGCAGCCCGTGAGCGAGTACAAGGCCACCCTCAATGGCCTGCGCGAAAAGCTCTACCTGGGGTTCGGCGCTGCATTGCTGGCGCTCATGGTGTTGTTGTGGGCAGGCCTGACCTGGGGGCTGCGCTCGTTGCGACGCCTCAGCCACGAACTGGATGAAGTGGAATCCGGTGCACGTGACGGCCTGAGCGGCGAGCACCCACGCGAGTTGCTGCGCCTTACCCGCTCGCTCAACCGTCTGTTGCGCAGTGAGCGTGAGCAGCGCACGCGCTACCGTGATTCGCTGGACGACCTGGCCCACAGCCTGAAGACGCCGCTGGCGGTGCTGCAGGGCGTGGGTGAAAGCTTGCAGCAACGCAGCGGCGAGCGCGAGCAGGCGCGGGTGCTGCAAAGCCAGATCGAGCGCATGAGCCAGCAGATCGACTACCAGCTGCAACGCGCCAGCCTGCGCAAGAGTGGCCTGGTCCGCCACAGCGTATTGCTGCGGCCGTTGCTCGACAGCCTGTGCAGCACCTTGGCCAAGGTTTACCGGGAAAAACGTGTGGACGTGGTGCTGGAGTTGCCGGACGCGGCGCAGGTACCGATGGAGCAGGGCGCGTTGCTGGAAATGCTCGGCAACCTGCTGGAGAACGCCTACCGGCTGAGCCTGGGCCAAGTGCGGGTGAGCCTGGTGAAGGCGCCGGGGTATCTGACCTTGTGCATCGAGGACGACGGGCCGGGCGTGCCCGTCGACCAGCGTGAACGCATTCTGGAGCGTGGGGAGCGGCTGGACAGCCAGCACCCGGGGCAGGGCATCGGCTTGGCAGTGGTCAAGGATATCGTCGACAGCTATGACGCCGAGCTGAGCCTTGGCGATTCGCCGCTGGGGGGCGCTGCGTTCAGGATCACCTTCCACCTGGATTGATTCGTAGCCTGTGCCAGCCCGTTCGCAGGTCAATCCGCGAATGGGCCGGCACAGGCAATCCACAAAGGGCGGATTTCCGCCATTCCTCCTTGTACAAATTCCGCCATCGGGCGGAAATCCGCCAATCCGTCCCGGGAGTATCGCCCTGTCGTTGGGCATTTATCCCCAGCAAATACGGACCTTGCACCCTTCATGGGCATTTTGGCACCACCCTTGCTATTGATCCTCGCAGAGGCCTGCCCAGGCAGCTCGAACACAACGACAAATCCCTCCAAGTGCAGGAGGGTTAGCGATTCAGGTGCCCCCATCACCCTGGGAAGGGTGAACCGGCACACTTGAGGAAAATTAGCCATGACGACACGTCAGCCGCTGTACAAATCCCTGTATGTCCAGGTGTTGGTCGCCATCACCATCGGCATCCTGCTCGGCCACTACTACCCGGAAACGGGCGTTGCCCTCAAACCCCTGGGTGACGGCTTCGTCAAACTGATCAAGATGGTCATCGCCCCGATCATCTTCTGTACCGTGGTCAGCGGCATTGCCGGCATGCAGAGCATGAAGTCGGTCGGCAAAACCGGCGGCTACGCGTTGCTGTACTTTGAAATAGTCTCCACCATCGCCCTGATCATCGGCCTCGTCGTCGTCAACGTGGTCAAGCCAGGCGCTGGCATGCACATCGACGTCAGCACCCTGAACGCCAGCAGCGTGGCTGCCTACGCCGCCGCCGGCGCGCAGCAGACTACCGTCGGCTTCCTGCTTAACGTCATCCCCAATACGGTCGTCGGCGCCTTCGCCAACGGCGACATCCTGCAAGTGCTGATGTTCTCGGTACTGTTCGGCTTTGCCCTGCACCGCCTGGGCAGCTACGGCAAGCCGGTACTGGACATGATCGACCGCTTCGCCCACGTCATGTTCAACATCATCAACATGATCATGAAGCTGGCTCCGATCGGCGCTTTCGGCGCCATGGCCTTCACCATTGGCCAGTACGGTGTTGGCTCGCTGGTGCAGCTGGGCTACCTGATGGCCTGCTTCTACATCACCTGCCTGCTGTTCGTGCTGGTGGTGCTGGGCGGTATCTGCCGTGCCCACGGCTTCAGCGTGATCAAGCTGATCCGCTACATCCGTGAAGAACTGCTGATCGTGCTGGGTACTTCGTCCTCGGAGTCGGCCCTGCCACGCATGCTGGCCAAGATGGAGCGCCTGGGTGCCAAGAAATCGGTAGTGGGCCTGGTTATCCCGACTGGCTACTCGTTCAACCTGGACGGTACCTCGATCTACCTGACCATGGCTGCGGTGTTCATCGCTCAGGCCACTGACACCACCATGGACATCACTCACCAGATCACCCTGCTGCTGGTGCTGCTGGTGGCTTCCAAGGGGGCTGCCGGCGTTACCGGTTCGGGCTTCATCGTGCTGGCCGCGACCCTGTCGGCTGTTGGCCACCTGCCGGTTGCCGGCCTGGCGCTGATCCTCGGCATCGACCGCTTCATGTCCGAAGCCCGCGCCCTGACCAACCTGGTGGGCAACGCCGTTGCCACCGTGGTAGTGGCCAAGTGGGTCAAGGAAATGGACAACGACAAGCTGGCTTCGGAACTGGACTCCGGTGGTGCGCCGCTGATCGATACCCGCCCGACGGACGACCTGGGCGTGGCTGAAGGCCCGGCTCGTTGATAGCTGGTTGAAATGAGAAAGGCGACCAAAGGTCGCCTTTTTCGTGTTAGCGCGGTCCCTTGTGTGGGCCTTGCTCAATTTCTAAAAGCTGGCGCGATTGGACTTGTGGGAGCGGGCTTGCCCGCGAACACGGGCGAAGCCCGTGGCCCTCAGCCCAGTACCACTTCCAACACCCGGATGACGTCCGGCTGCGGGTAATGCCACCTTACTTGCACATCCCAGAACTTCACCCCGTACACCCGCTCGGACGGTGGTATCTGGTAGGCCGGCCGTGGGTCCTGCGCCAGGCATTGCTCGATCAGTTGCACCAGCGGCTCATTCAAACGCAGCGCATGCTCGCGGGCCTGGATCAGGGCGTTGTCCGCCCACTGCACGGCAATTGCCACAGGCGCTGCGTTGGCCATCTGGTTGCTGGCGCCAGCGACGCTGTCGGCATAGGGCACATACGGCTTGATATCCAGCACCGGCGTGCCGTCGAGCAGGTCGATCCCGGACAGCAGCAGGCGCCCGGGCTCCACGCCCTCCAGGCGTACCACCGACTGGCCGATGCCGTTGGGCCGGTGGGTGGCGCGGGTGGCGAACACCCCCATGCTCTTGTTGCCGCCCAGACGCGGAGGCCGCACTTTCAGACGCGGCTTTTCTTCCAGGGCCTGGTGGAACAGGAACAGCAGCCAGACATGGCTGACCTGCTCCAGGCCTTCGACCGCGTCACCTTGATCGAACGGCGGCAACAGTTCGAGTACGCCACGGGCGGCAGGCGCCAGCTGCGGCTGGCGCGGAATGGCGAACTTTTCCTTGAAACAGGAGTGGACGATGCCGACCGGGACAACCGTATGCTGCATGGCCACTCAGCCGCGCACGCGCAGGGTCAGGCCCTTGAGGAAGTTGCGCATCAACTGGTCGCCACACGGGCGGTAGTTGTCGTGGCCAGCCTTGCGGAACAGCGCGCTGAGCTCCGGTTTGCTGACCGGGAAGTTGACCGACTTGAGAATCGCGTGCAGGTCGTCTTCCTTGAGCTCAAAGGCCACACGCAGCTTCTTGAGGATCAGGTTGTTGGTTACCGGCAGCTCGATCGGCTGCTGCGGGCGGCTCTCGTCTTTGCCTCGGCGGTAGATCACCAGGCCGTCAAGGAAGTGCGCCATCACCCGTTCCGGGCAGCGCACGAAGCCTTCCTCTTCTTCTTTTTTCAGGTAGGTGGCCAGCACCAGAGGATGCACTTCGAGGCCAGAGAGCCCGATGATTTCGGCCATCTTGGCGTCGTTCACCTTGAGCATGTAGCGCAGGCTGCGCAGGACGTCGTTGTGGTTCATTGCAGCAGAATCCTGTTCAGGTGCCGCGCGTTCCAGCGCGGCGTATTGCTTAGAAACGTTCGGAGGTAGCCAGGTAACGCCATTGGCCCAAGGGCAGCTTGCCCATCGACACACCGCCCAGGCGAATGCGTCGCATGCCTAAAAGCTCCAGGCGCAGGTAGGCGCATAGCTCGGAAATCTGCCCTGGTTGTGGGTTCTTCAACACCATGCGCAGGTGTGTCTCGTTCTGCCAGCTGGCCTTGGCCTTGGGCAACTCGCGGTCATTGCGCATGGCCCCACGCGCCAGGCGTTCCAGCGCCTGGGGGGTGGTTTCGCCGCGCACTTCAATGATGAACTCCTGCTCCAGGCGACGCAGGTCGGCCTCGATCTTGCGGGATACCCGCCAGTCCTGGGTAAACACCTGCAGGCCGCTGGCGCCACGCTCCAGCGGTGCCACGCAGGCCTGCCGGGCAAAATGCCCGTGCAGGGCGCGCACGCCTTCGCGGTGGGCCTCGCTAAGGCTGCCCATGTTCATGCTGGCGCGGGCGTCTTCACTGTCCATGCCGGCTGGCTGGTTCAGCAGCAGGGTCACTGGCTCCAGGGTTTCGGCACGGGCACCTGGCAGCAGCTCGACGCGCTGCTGCTCGACCTTGAACTGCGGCTGCTCGACCACCACGCCATCGACCGTTACCCAGCCTCCTTCAATGTACTGCTCGGCCTCGCGGCGGGAGCAGCCGAGCTGCTCGATGAGGCGTTTGGACAGGCGGACGGGTTCGGACATGGGGCAATTCGCAAGGCAGGGAAAGGCCTCCATTGTACCTGCCTGCAAGCGGTAGATGATGGGAATCTGTGTCAGATGCGCCATTTTGGACACATAGCGCGGCACATTCAGGCGCCGCCTCAAGGCACTGTGCGCATCAGCCTCATGTGCAGCAGAGGATAGGGCTGGCCCAGGCCGTCGGTTTCCGAACGGCCGATGACCTCGAAACCTTCATGCAGGTAGAAGCCCAGCGCTTTCGGGTTCTGCTCGTTGACGTCAAGGTACTCGGCATTCAGCTCACTGATGGCATAGCGCAGCAGGCGCTTGCCTACCCCTTGGCCGCGGTAGCCAGGTGCGACGAACAGCATGTCCACCCGCCCGTTGGCGACACCGGCGAAGCCACAGATGCGCTGGCGGTCCTTGCAGCAGATCAGCATCACTGCGTCGAGGTAGCGGCGCAGCACATGTTCGCGCAGTAGCAGGATATAGCCCTCTGGCAGAAAGTCGTGGGTGGCGCGTACTGAATCCTCCCACACCTGTACCAGCTCGCTGTAGTCGCACAAGCGCGGGGTTTGCAGCGTCAGTAGCGCAGCCATGCCGGTGTTCCTCTGGGGCGATAGGGAAAACATAGCAGGCCAACCACCGGTCGGCTGGTTCGCTTGGCGCTTGAGACTTGGGGAGTGACGGTCTATTAATTAAGCGTGGGAAAAAATCCCACGTAAGTATAAGTTCAATCTGAAGCAAGATTACTGACTGATTTGGCGTTCTCGTGGCGAAGACCTGGAGACGGACTATGCAAATCCACCTGCTTTTCAAGAAGGCTTTACTCGCGGCTGCTGTAGCTGGCGTGTTGTCGATGTCCATTGCCTTGATCCCTGACTCGATTTCTCATGGCTCCAGTGCCTACGCTAAAGATGGCGGTGGCGGTGGCGGTGGCGGCGGTGGCCACGGTGGAAGTGGCGGCGGCGGTGGCCACGGTGGCGGTGGAAGTGGGGCGGCGGTGGCCACGGTGGCGGTGGAAGTGGCGGCGGCGGTGGCCACGGTGGCGGTGGAAGTGGCGGCGGCGGTGGCCACGGTGGCGGTGGAAGCGGCGGTGGCGGTGGCCACGGTGGTGGTGGAAGTGGTGGCGGCGGTGGCCATGGTGGCGGAAGCGGAAGTGGTGGCCACGGCAGCGGCGGTGACGGTGGTGGCCATGCCGGCAACAGCGGCAGTGGCCACGACGGTAATTCGAACGCTGGGCGCAGCAGTAACCATGCTGAAGCGGGTGACGATCATGGCAATCACGCGGGTGGGGAACCCGGGGATGATCATGGTAATCATGTCGGCGGTGAGCCTGGCGATGATCACGGCAATCATGTTGGTGGTGAACCTGGTGACGATCACGGCAACCATGTGGGTGGCGAACCGGGTGATGACCACGGTGTTCATGCCGGCGGCGAGGCCGGGGATGACAACAGCAGAAGCTGATTGGCGCTGACCCGAGGTGGCCCATACAAAACCCAGCGGACGGGTTTTGTATGAGCAGGTTCTGGCCTGTCTTGCCTTTATCACGTCATTTCCAATGAGTGCTGACAGCTTTTTCCTCGTCCATGCCGGGATATGATTGCGGTTTGCGTGGGATTAATTCCCGCGTCTTATACTGGGTGCCTCTGTCAAGGAATGCCCTCGATGCAATCGCCTGTCTTACCCCCGTCGATGCTGAGTGCGCTGCGGCGTGTGATGCGCCCGCTGGTGCGCCTGATGCTGCGCAAAGGGGTTACCTACACGATGTTCACCGACCTGCTCAAGGAGGTGTTCGTCGATGTGGCCCATCGCGAGTTTCGCCTGAACGACACCGCGCCAACCGATAGCCGCATCAGCCTGCTTACCGGCGTACATCGTAAAGATGTCCGGCGGCTGCGTAATGAGGGTGACACTGCAATTGCGGCCCTGCCGGATAACATCACGCTAGGTGCACAGTTGGTCAATGTATGGACCAACACCCCACCATTCTGCTCGGCACCCGGCCAGGCGAGGGCGCTTGCGCGGCTAGCCAGTGTGGGTGGCGATTGCTCATTCGACGCCCTGGTCGCCAAGGTCAGCACCGATATTCGCGGCCGGGTGGTGCTGGACGAATGGTTGCGCCTGGGCGTCGTGCGGCTCGATGAGCAGGATTGCGTGCACCTGGAAGCCCATGCATTCGTGCCACAGAAGGGTTTTGATGAAAAGGCTGCGTACTTCGGCCACAACCTGCATGACCATGCCTGTGCGGCGGTGCACAACCTCAGCGGCGAAGGCCCGCCATTTTTTGAGCGTAGCGTGCACTACGATGCCTTGAGCCCGGCCAGCGTCGAGCATTTGCGAGATGTGGTGGCCAAGGATGGCATGCAGACACTACTTGCCTTCAGCCGGCTTGCAGCAGCGTTGGAGAGTGCTGATGAGCCCGGTATCGAACAACGTCAGCGCATCACTGTCGGGCTTTATTTCTACACTGAAGCTACCGATTCGGATCCGTCAAAGACACCTGGCCCATGACACTTCTTGTGCGCTACCTCAGTGCTGTCATGTTTGCCCTGGTTTTCGGGTGGAACCTGATGGCCCCGGCCGAGGTGGCCGCAGCGCCGGTGTGTGTCAGCCGTGACGAGATGGGTATGGCCGGTGCCGCAGGCCTGCAGTTTCCCGGTGGCATAGGCGGCACCGGTGTGCGCAATGAAAATGGCGGCGTCGGTGGCACCGGTGCCCCAGTCCAGCAACGCCCGGGTGGTACAGGCGGCACAGGCGCGGTGGCGGAGGGTGTGGACGGCACCTACTTTGATCAGCGCCACGGGGGGGGAGGTGGTACCGGTACGCCGATCCTGCGCCCGGGTGGTACTGGGGGTACAGGCATCGTCGGTACCATCACCGGCTTCGCCTCGATCTGCGTCAATGGCATGGAAGTGCACTATGGCAAGGACGTACCGGTGAGTGAAAACGGTGCGCCTGCCAGCAGTGGTCACCTGGCGATCGGGCAGGTGGTGGCGGTGGAGGCATTCGCCACCCAGCGCGGCCTGCAAGCGGGGCGCATTTCGATCCTCAACGTCTTCGAAGGGCCGTTGACGGCGCTGCCCAATGCCTCGGCCCCGCTGCGGGTCATGGGGCAACCCGTGCGGCTGGCCGCTGGCGCGCGGGTAGCTGAAGGGTTGCGCCCGGGTGAGCCCGTGAGGGTCAGCGGCCTGCGCGATGCCCGGGGAGAAGTCGTGGCGACCCGTATCGAACGGGCACCGGGGTTGAGGGAGGCCAGCGCCATCGGCGCGGTTGATCGCACTGGCAGCCTTCAGGGGTTGAAGTTGGGTACCCGTGTGGCGCCTGCACGTGAGGTGCTGGTGCGCGGCCAGTGGACCGGGCGCCAGCTTGAAGTGGCGCAAACCCGTCCAGACCCGAGCCTGCCTTTTGCTGGTCGTGTACAGCAGGCGGTGGTTGAAGGGCTGGTACAGCGCACACAAGCTCGGCAGTTGGTGGTTGCAGGTCTCAATGTGACATTGGGGCAGGGCACCGTAATTGTCGGTCGGCAGCCAGCGGCGTTGGCGCTTGATCAACGTGTGCGGGTGAGCGGGGTGCTCAATGGAACTCACGAGCTGCGGGCAACCCGCGTGGAATTCCAGGACGACCTTGTCGACAATCCTGACAGAAGCCAGTCGGGGCACGGTGGTGAGCATGACGGAAGCAGCTCCGGCGGCTCCAGCAGCGGTCATGGCGCAAGCGATGGGGCCAGCGATCGCGATGAAAACAGCGATGATCACAGTGGGCGCAGTGCCGTTGACGGCTCCAGTGACCATGGCAGCGGTGAAAAGTCGGGAAAGTCGGTACACCTCGACGCATTGGAGCAATCGACGCGCAGCAACAGTGGAAGCTCCGATCGGGTTGAGAAGGTCGAAGTCGAAAACACCGGAAAGGTCGAAAAAGTAGACAAGGTCGAGAAGCCCGAGAAGGTCGAGAAGGTCGAGAAAGTCGAGAAGGTCGAGAAGGTCGAGAAAGTCGAGAAGGTCGAGAAAGTCGAGAAAGTCGAGAAGGTCGAGAAAGTCGAGAAGCCCGAGAAAGTAGAAAAAGTAGAAAAGCCTGAACGGGTCGAAAAGGTGGAGTTACCAGAGAAAGTTGAAAAGGTGGAGAGGCCGGAAAAGGCAGAGACGGTGGAAAAAGTCGAGCATCCAGAGCGATCCGGGCGTTAGCCAACTAGGCTGGGTAAGTCTGGCCATGCTTCCCGAAAGAGTACTGAGTTGCAAATGAGACCCACGCTCCCTCTTTTCGCCTGTTTGCTCTCGTGCACCTGCGTGTCGGCGCTGGCCGATACCTTCAGTGCCGCCATTGGCATGGATTATTCAAGTGGCGACTATGGTACCGGCACCACTTCGGAAATCTGGTATGTGCCGGTAGTCGGCAAGTATGAGAGCGGCCCCATGACCTACAAGGTTACCGTGCCTTGGTTGCGTATCACCAACCCCGAAGTCGGCCCCAATGGTGACCCCTTGCCCGGTGGTTGCCGAGACGTGGAAAGCGGGTTGGGTGACACGGTTGCCAGCGTCGCCTATGCACTGCTCGATGGTAGTGACGGCGGCCTGATGCTGGACCTGATCGGCAAGGTCAAATTCCCTACCGCTGATGAAGACCAGTGCCTGGGCACCGGCCAGTACGACTACACCACCCAGGTCGACATAGCCAAGGGCTTTGGCCCGGTCACCGGTTTCGCGACACTGGGTTGGAAGAAGTTCGGTGACCCGCCCGATAGCGACTTCGATGACCCGGTATTTGCCAGTCTCGGCTTTGCCCTGCCGGTGGCGGTCGGTACTTCGGCCGGCGCCTCCTACGATTGGCGGCAGAAAGTGGTCTCGACCGGGGCGCAGATCAAGGAGCTTACCCTGTTCCTCACCCACAAGCTCAACCAGCAGTGGAAAGTCCAACTCTATGCAGTCAAAGGCTTCTCGGATGCCAGCCCGGATGCCGAGGGCGGCCTGATGCTGTTCCACACGTTCTGACAAAAAAGCCCCTGCGCCGGTCATTCTCTATGGAGAACGCCGGGGCAGGGGCTTTGCAGGCTTCAGCCGTTTTAGATGGGTTCAGCCCACAGGTCGTATTCGTCGGCATCCACCACACGGCAACGCACTTTGTCGCCTGGCTTGAAACCATGGTCGCCATCGATGAACACGCTGCCGTCGATTTCCGGTGCATCGAAGAAGCTGCGGCCAACCGAACCTTGTTCTTCGACTTCGTCGATCAGCACGTCGATTTCCTTGCCGATGCGCAATTGCAGGCGGGCAGCACTGATGGCCTGCTGGTGGGCCATGAAGCGGTCCCAGCGCTCTTGCTTGACGTCGTCCGGTACTTCTTCCAGGCCCAGGTCGTTGGCCGGGGCGCCTTCTACCGGCGAGTACTGGAAGCAGCCCACGCGGTCGAGCTGGGCTTCGGTCAGCCAGTCCAGCAGGTACTGGAAGTCTTCCTCGGTCTCGCCCGGGAAGCCGACGATGAAGGTGGAGCGGATCACCAGCTCAGGGCATTGCTCGCGCCAGTTCTTGATGCGTGCCAGGGTGCGGTCTTCGAAGGCCGGGCGCTTCATCGACTTGAGCACTTTCGGGCTGGCGTGCTGGAACGGGATGTCCAGGTACGGCAGGATCTTGCCGGCAGCCATCAGCGGGATCACGTCGTCAACGTTCGGGTAAGGGTACACATAGTGCAGGCGTACCCAGGCGCCCAGGCTGCTCAGTGCTTCGCACAGCTCGAGCATGCGGGTCTTGACCGGGCGGCCGTTCCAGAAGTCGGTCTTGTACTTGACGTCGACGCCGTAGGCGCTGGTGTCCTGGGAAATCACCAGGATTTCCTTGACTCCGGCCTTGACCAGGCGCTCGGCCTCGCTCAGTACTTCACCCACCGGGCGGCTGACCAGCTTGCCGCGCATCGACGGGATGATGCAGAAGCTGCAGCTGTGGTTGCAGCCTTCGGAGATCTTCAGGTAGGCATAGTGGCGCGGGGTCAGCTTGACGCCCTGTGGCGGCACCAGGTCGATCAGCGGGTTGTGGTCCTGACGCGGCGGTACCACTTCGTGAACGGCGTTGACTACCTGCTCGTACTGCTGCGGGCCAGTGACCGACAGCACGCTTGGGTGCACGTCACGGATGCTGCCTTCTTCGACGCCCATGCAGCCGGTGACGATCACCTTGCCGTTTTCCTTGATCGCTTCGCCGATCACTTCCAGCGATTCGGCCTTGGCGCTGTCGATGAAGCCGCAGGTGTTGACCACCACCACGTCGGCGTCCTCGTAGGTGGGTACGACTTCATAGCCTTCCATGCGCAGCTGGGTGAGGATGCGCTCGGAGTCGACCAGGGCTTTTGGGCAACCCAGGCTTACGAAACCTACCTTGGGGGTGGCGGGCGTGGTGGACATGACTAACCTCGGTATTGAATGCAGGTCGCCCGGCCGGAATCGGGGGCGAACTTGACGGGCGCTTTTGGCGCCTCTGATCAAAAAGTGCGCAATTCTAGCGAGCGCAAGGGCGCTTGACCAGCAGAAATACGACGAACGCTGCGCTATGCTTCGCGCCGTTGTACCGGGGTACCTTCCAGGGCCTGGTGGCAGACTGATTACCAAGGGCCGTGATGGCCGTTTGCGGGAGTGGTCGATGGTTCAGGCAAGCAGTCACGCTGAGAGCGGGCACGAGGGGAAGCAGGGGGCATCGCGGGCGGTGGGCCTGCTGGTGGCGGCGGTCGGGGTGGTTTATGGCGATATCGGCACCAGCCCGTTGTATACCCTCAAGGAAGTCTTTACCGGCGGCTACGGGGTGTCGGTCAACCATGATGGCGTGCTGGGGATCCTCTCGCTGATCCTGTGGTCGCTGCTGTGGGTGGTTTCGTTCAAGTACGTGATGTTCATCTTGCGCGCCGATAACCAGGGGGAGGGCGGCACCATGGCGCTGACCGCACTGGCGCGGCGGGCCACGGCGGCGTACCCGCGGCTGCGCACACTGATGGTGATCTGTGGCTTGATCGGCGCTTCGCTGTTCTATGGCGACAGCATGATCACCCCGGCGGTGTCGGTGCTGTCGGCGGTGGAGGGCGTGGGCCTGGCCTTCGACGGTATCGACCACTGGGTGGTGCCAATTTCGCTGGTGGTGCTGGTGGCATTGTTCCTGGTACAGCGGCACGGCACCGAGAAAATCGGCAAGCTGTTTGGTCCTATCATGGTTACCTGGTTCCTGGCGCTGGGCGCGCTGGGTGTGCATGGCATCTCGCAAAGCCCGGAAGTACTCAAGGCGTTCAGCCCGGTCTGGGCAGTCAATTTCTTCGTGGTGCACCCTGGCATCGGCGTGGCCATTCTCGGCGCGGTCGTGCTGGCGCTGACGGGGGCCGAGGCGCTGTACGCCGACATGGGGCACTTTGGCCGCAAGCCGATTGCCCGGGCCTGGTTCATCCTGGTGCTCCCGGCGCTGGTGCTCAATTACTTTGGCCAGGGTGCATTGCTGCTGCAAAACCCGGAGGCCGCGCGCAACCCGTTCTACCTGCTGGCGCCGGGCTGGGCGCTGCTGCCCTTGGTCGGGCTGGCCACCATGGCCACGGTTATCGCCTCGCAGGCGGTGATTTCCGGGGCCTTCTCCTTGACACGCCAGGCCATCCAGTTGGGCTATATTCCGCGTATGCACATTCAGCACACTTCAAGCGACGAGCAGGGGCAGATCTACATTGGTGCGGTGAACTGGACGCTGATGGTGGGCGTGGTGTTGCTGGTCATCGGTTTCGAGTCGTCAGGCGCCCTGGCGGCTGCCTACGGGGTTGCGGTGACCGGTACCATGCTGATCACCACCGTCCTGGTGTCAGCGGTGATGCTGCTGCTGTGGAAGTGGCCGCCGCTGCTCGCAGTGCCGATTCTGGTCGGCTTCCTGCTTGTCGACGGGCTGTTCTTCGCCGCCAACGTGCCGAAAATCGCTCAGGGCGGTGCCTTCCCGGTGTTGGCCGGTGGTGTGTTGTTCCTGCTGATGAGCACCTGGAAGCGCGGCAAGCAGATTCTGGTCGAGCGCATCGATGAAGGGGCGCTGCCATTGCCATTGTTCATCAGCAGCATCCGCATTCAGCCACCGCACCGGGTCGAGGGTACGGCGGTGTTTCTGACTGCACGCTCCGATGCCGTGCCGCATGCGCTGTTGCACAACATGTTGCACAACCAGGTGCTGCACAGCCAGGTGGTGCTGCTGACTGTGGTCAGCGAGGACCGGCCCCGGGTACCGGAACATGAGCGTTTCGAGGTGGAAGCCTATGGCGACGGATTCTTCCGGGTGTTGCTGCACTTTGGGTTCATGGATGAGCCGGACGTGCCTGCCGCGTTGAAGCTGTGTCATCTGGATGGCCTGGACTTCACGCCCATGCGCACCACTTACTTCCTCAGCCGCGAGACGGTGATCGCGTCACGGCTGGAGGGGATGTCGCGCTGGCGGGGCAACCTGTTCGCGTTCTTGCTGAAGAATGCCAACGGCAACTTGCGCTTCTTCAACCTGCCGTTGAACCGGGTGATCGAGCTGGGGACCCAGGTCGAGATCTGAATGGGTTTATACAGCAGGCTCAGGGCCGCAGAGCGGCCCTGAGCCTTGTCAGTTCTGCTCAGCTACGCTGGACTTGCCTTGGCGCGTTTCGATCTCGCCAATCAACCGCTTGGCGAGTGCCGGGTAGTTCTCGTCGAAGTGGTGCCCGCCAGGCAGTTTCAGGCGCTCACCTACTGCCGTCTTTTCCGTGCAACCGCTCTCGTCGGTTTCCTCGACGCCATATACGCACACGACCTTGGACGCCGGCAGCTTGGCCATTTCCGGCCCGGTTGGCGCTTCCTGGCCTTCCTTGCCCAGCCAGCCCTCGACCTCGATCTCGAAGCTGCCACTGCGCGCAAAGGCTAGCAGCATCACCGCATCGATACGCTGCTGGTCCTCGACGGGCAGGCGGTTGTAGATCGCCGGCAGCACGTCGGCGCCGAACGAATACCCGGTCAACACGAAGCGCTTGGTACCCCACTTCTGCCGGTAGTGATGCATCAGCTCGGAAAGGTCGGCGGCGCTTTGTTCCGGGGTCTTGTGCTGCCAGTAGTAGCGCAGCGTGTCGATGCCCACCACCGGGTAACCCAGCTTGGCCATTTCCCCGGCCACGTCGCGGTCCAGATCGCGCCAGCCGCCATCACCAGAGAGGAACAAGGTAACCGTGTCTGTGGTTTGCCCGGCCGGCACTTCGACCACCGGGATGGCCAGTGCGTTACCGTCGCGGCCGACCAGGGCTTGGGTCAGTTGCGCCTTGAGCACTTGTGGCAAGTGGATGTCGTAGTCGCTGATGCTGGTTTCGGCGTTGGCCTGGTCGCGCACGAAGGCGGCGCTGGCGTCATCCGGGTTGTCGTTCCAGGCGACGTTCCAGTGGCCATGGGCAGCCGATTTGGGCAGCGGTGCCTGGCAGTCAGGCTGTTCGAGGGTGAAGCCCACGGAAATGGCCCGCGCCTTGTCATCGTTCTGGCTGGCCAGCCAGCGCCAGGCCTGGGCGGCACCGGGACCGATACCGGCGACCAAGGTCGGTTTTTCCTGCAGTTGGTTCAGCGCCTGGTCCATGGCCTGTTGCTGCTTGCTGCAGTCGCCAGGCGGCAGAATCACCTGCACCAGCTGGGCTTCACCGGCCTGGCTCAGGTCGAGCAATTGCTTGCCCGTCAGTGCCTGGTCTTGTGGCACGCCGATGGCCACCCGGGCCTTGGGGTGCACGCCAGGGGTAACACGGGTGATGCTGGTGTCATTGATGCTCAACTGTTCCAGGCGCGCCTCGGGGGCCGGGCGCGTCCACAGCCAGAAGGCCAGCGCACCACCCAGGGCGGCCAGCAGCAGGGGAACCAGCAGGTACAACCAAAAGCGTCGGGTCATCAGCGTTTCACCAATCCAGTCAGGCCGCCTGCAATCAGGGCGGCGGTGTCGGCCAGTGCCACCAGCGGGTCGAGCCCGGCTGGCACGGCCATGTAGCGGGGTTCCCAGTCCGGCTGGAACTTGTCCTTGAAGCGTCGAAGCCCCTGGAAGTTGTAAAGCTGTTCACCACGGCGGAACACCAGCGAACCCAAGCGTTGGGTCAAGGGGGCGCCGCGCCTTGGTTGCAGGCCGGAAAGCGGTACCATGCCCAGGCTGAAACGCCCGTAGTCATGGCTTTTGTAATGCAGGATCAAGCCGATCATCATGAATTCCATGGTCAGCTTTGGCGCTTCGGGGTGCGCACGCATCAGGTCGAGGCTGGCCAGCTCGTTTCCATGGGTTTCCAGCAGGTTGGCGAAGGCTACCGGGCGGCCCTGGAAGCGAATCAGGGCTATGCGGAAGTGCTGCAGGTAGTCTGGGCTGAAGCGCCCCAGCGAGAAGCCTTTCTCGCGCACGTTCTTGCCGCCGAGCCAGGCGTCGGAAATTTCCTTCAGCTCAGTCAGCGGGGCGTGGCCGGGCTCATGGATCTCCAGGCTCAGGCCATCGCGTCCGCCGCGGTTCCAGGTGTAGCGAAGGTCTTTCATCTCCTTGCCTTTGGCTTCAAGGTCGAAGCGGCGCAAGTCGACCCGGGCTTCTTCACCGAGCTTCAATGCGGTCAGGCCGATGTCCATGTAGAACGGCAGGTTCTCTGCGCGCACCTGATAGAACACGGGGCGTGCGTGGTGCAGGTCGCACAGGTCGCGGAACTGCCAGATCATCTCGGCGCGTTCCTGGGCCGGGCCTATCGGGTCGTACAACGCCACCAGGCTGCGGCCGCGCCGGGCATACATGAGGAACGCGTTACCACGCGGGTGGAACAGCAACGCCTTGTCGCCAGTCAGCGCCAGACCACCGTCGGGCTGGTCGGAGGCCTGCAGGATACGGTTGGCGCGTTGCAACTCTTCTTCGTCAGGCAGGTGGATCACGGGCGGCGCTGTACGCAGCAGCCACGTCAGTGCCACGGCAGCCAGCAGCAAGGCACTGCCCATGGCGGCGCGCAGGCCCCGTGGCGCATCGGCATCGAGGGTGAACTGCCACCACAGCTGATGGCTGTAAGGCACATCCTGGTAGGCGAACAGCAGAAGCCACACTGATGCGCCCACCGTACAGGCGCTGGCCACCAGGAACACCGGCGAGAAGGGCAGCTCCAGCAGTCGGCTGGGGCGATAGAACGAGCGGCGGAACAGCGCGAGCAGGGCGGCGGTAAAGGTCAGCAGGCAAGCCTCTTCCCAGTCAAAGCCCTTCAACAGCGACAGCAGGGCGCCGACCAGCAACAGCACGGTGGTCAGTAGCCAGGCGGCGGACAGGCGCCGGCGCAGGCCTTGGGCCAGCAGCAGGCAGAGCACACCGATCAGGCTGGCGCCGAAATGAGAGGCATCGATCAGCCGGTGTGGCACCAGGAAGCCCATATGCTCCAGGCGCGTATCTATCTCGGGCGTGGCACCGGAAAACAGCAGCACCACGCCGGACAGGAACACCAGGATCGACAGGATCGGTGCGGCCAGACCAGAAGCGGCCTTGATGGCCTGTTGCGCAAACAGCAGGCGTCGGGCTTCATTGGCCAGCAGCAACACGCAGGCCAGCAGCAGTGGCAGTACCACATAGATCAGCCGGTACAGCAGCAAGGCTGCCGCCAGCGGTGCGGCACCGAGCTGGTCGGCAAAGGCCGCCAGCAGGATCGCTTCGAACACCCCGACGCCGCCCGGTACGTGGCTGAGCACGCCCGCAGCCAAGGCCAGCAGGTACACCAGCACGAACGCGCCGAAAGGAGGGGCTTCGGGCAGCAACAGGTAGAGCACGGTGGCAGCCGCCGCCACATCCAGCGCGGTAATCAGCAATTGCAGGGCCGCCAGGCGTGCATCCGGCAGGCGAAGTGTGCGCCGCCCCAGTTGAACGAGCAGGTTATTGGCCGCCGGTTGCTCGGCCAGGCGTCGGCGGTACAAGCCAATTACCAGTAAGACAGACACCACCAGCACGGCGCTGGCAACAGCTGCCAGCAGGCCGGGCGCCAACCCCAGCGCTGTCGAGGCCGCCGGCAGGTTGCTCAATGTCGCCAAGGCGGCCAGGGGCGGCAGCGCGCAGCCCAGTGACAGGCTGGCAAACACGGTCATGCGTGCGACTTCGCCAGCACCAAGCCCTTGCCGTGCGTACAGGCGATAGCGAACCGAGCCGCCAGAGAGCATCGACAGGCCGATGGCGTTGCCGATGGCAAAGGCGCTGAAGCCGCCCAGTGCCAAGCTGCGTGCTGGCAGTTTCACGCCCGCATAGCGGCTGGCCGACCACTCGTAGCCCAGCAGGATCACAAAGCCGATCACCGTTGCCAGCAAGGCGCCCAGCAATGACTGGGTCGGCACGCTGAGCATGGCATCGTGCAAGGCATAGATGTCCAGCTCGCTCAGCAGGTGACGGCAGGCAATCAAGGCCATCGTGAACAGTAGCAGGGTCACCATCAGGCCTATGGGCTGGCGGTAGCGACTCAGGCGTTCGAGTAGGGGCAGGCGCTGCACCGCACCGGGTAGCGCCGTAGCGAGTGGCACCGGAGGTTCGGGATTGTGCGAAGTCATGAGTTGCCCCGGGCATGCAGCGCGAGGTGAAGGAAAGGTGCGGCCAAGTGAAAGTCCCTTTGGAAAACGTATCCAATGTTACTCCGGCCTCAGGCGTTTGCAGCGGCTTGGCAGGGTTAAAGATAGTTCATCCTGGACACGACATCTCACGCCTGCGGGTTGGCATGAGGGGAGGGAAAATCGAGGCGACGAAAGTCAGGGAGGTATAAAGCAACAAACCCCGCGCTGCTTTTACACAGGCGGGGTTTGTTCTGACGAATATGGTTGCGGGAGCCGGATTTGAACCGACGACCTTCGGGTTATGAGCCCGACGAGCTACCAGGCTGCTCCATCCCGCGTCAGTGGGGCGGATTCTACAGTGTGTGGTTTTTATGTCAAGCGCTAGGCTTTGATTTGTCGAAGTTTTTTCGAAAATGCTTATCTGCAGACAAAGAAAAAGGCCACTGTGTTAACAGTGGCCTTTTCTTGAATCTGGTTGCGGGAGCCGGATTTGAACCGACGACCTTCGGGTTATGAGCCCGACGAGCTACCAGGCTGCTCCATCCCGCGTCATTGGGGCGGATTCTACAGCGTGTAGTTAATATGTCAAGCGCTAGGCTTTGATTTTTCGAGGTTTTTTCGAAAAGGCTTTTTTACGGGCAAAGAAAAAGGCCACTGCGTTAACAGTGGCCTTTTCTCGAATCTGGTTGCGGGAGCCGGATTTGAACCGACGACCTTCGGGTTATGAGCCCGACGAGCTACCAGGCTGCTCCATCCCGCGCCTGTGAGATCGAATTCTACGGATTTACGCACTGATGTCAAGCAATTGTTTTGGAAAAACCTTTTTTGTTCAAACCCTTAGCGCTCCATAACAGTGTACAGCTCAGTCACGGCGGGGCTTTCAGGCCGATTATCGTGTAGCAAAGCAGGTGAGCTGTTTCAGAGCAGGGTGCATGCGATACTATCTGTATGAATTTACAGTGCTGACGGTCGTCCATGTCCTTGCGCAAGATCATCCACGTCGACTGCGATTGTTTCTACGCTGCGATCGAGATGCGTGACGACCCGCGCCTGGCCGGTCGCCCCATGGCGGTGGGGGGCTCGCCCGACCATCGCGGGGTAATCGCCACCTGCAACTATGAAGCGCGTGCCTATGGTGTGCGCTCGGCCATGTCATCGCGGCATGCGCTGAAGCTTTGCCCCGATCTGTTGATCGTCAAGCCGCGCTTCGAGGCCTACCGTGAGGCCTCGCGGGAAATCCACACGATCTTTCGCGACTACACAGAGCTCATCGAGCCTTTGTCCCTGGACGAAGCCTATCTGGATGTCAGTGACAGCCAGTGGTATTCGGGCAGCGCCACGCGCATTGCCGAGGATATTCGCCGGCGTGTTGCCCGTACCCTGCATATCACCGTGTCGGCTGGGGTGGCGCCTAACAAGTTTCTGGCCAAGATCGCCAGTGACTGGCGCAAACCCAATGGGCTGTTCGTGATTACCCCAAATGAAGTGGAAGCGTTCGTTGCAGCCTTGCCGGTGGCCAGGTTGCATGGGGTGGGTAAGGTGACGGCCGACAAACTGACGCGGCTGGGCATCGAAACCTGCCTGCATTTGCGTGAGTGGTCACGGCTGGCATTGGTGCGTGAGTTCGGCAGTTTTGGCGAGCGGTTGTGGGGGCTGGCGCGGGGGATTGATGAGCGTGCGGTGCATAACGACAGCCGACGCCAGTCGGTGAGTGTGGAAAACACCTACGACACCGACCTGCCAGACCTGGCCAGTTGCCTGGCGCGGCTGCCAGAGCTGCTGGATAGCCTGAACGAACGTATCGCCCGAATGGACAGCAGTTACCGGCCAGACAAACCGTTCGTCAAGGTCAAGTTCCATGACTTCAGCCAGACCACCATGGAGCAGGCCGGGGCGGGCCGGGACCTGGAGAGTTATCGGCAATTGCTGGGGCAGGCGTTCGCCCGTGGCGGCAAGCCGGTACGCTTGCTAGGGGTAGGGGTGAGGTTGCGTGACTTGCGGGGCGCGCATGAACAGCTGGAGCTGTTCCCGCCCAAATGAAAGGGGCTGCAATGCAGCCCCTTCTGTCAATGCACGCCTGGATCAGCCACCAACCGGCCAGTGGCCTTGGTCAGCGACTGCAAGAATTCCTGCTGCAGCTCCGGATCGTTGCGGGTCAGCTCGATCAGGCTCTGTTCCATTTCACTGGCTTCCTCTTCAAGGCCCAGTTCGGACAGGCGCTTGACCCGGTGCACCCACTGGCCGACATCATCATCTTCGAGGTCATCGAAGATCAGCTCATGGGCTTCGAGCAGCTTATTGCGCAGAGTAGCGCTGACCAACAGGCTGGCATCGCCTCGTACCGCATTGTCCTCGTCAAGTACTTGCAGGTGCAGGGTACCGACGTGGTTGAGGTTCTGCTCGGAGAACGGGCTGTCGAGCAGGTTCAGGCGCAGCACGCCGTTGCGGTCGGTGGTCAGCTCGTGGGTCATCTTGCCGGCCTTGACCTCGACCAGGCGCTCGCTCCAAGGCAGGCTGATGGATTCCTCGCGCTTGCCTTTCTGCACTTCGCTGATCCCGGCCAGGTTCTGCTGGGCGCGGCCGTTGGATGGCACGTTCATGAACGGGTTGAGCCCATCCACGCCATAGCTGAGCCAGTCGTGGGTGATACTTTGCGGCAGGTTACCCAAGGCGAAGACGTTGACCACATTGGCGCCGACACCCGCCACCACGGCCACTGCACCCAGCGGGATCTCGTAGATCTCCCGCCAGGGTTGGTAAGGCGTATAGCGGTCATAACGACGGGTCACTTCGAATTCGGTGACTTCGAAGCGCTTTTGCTCATGCACGCGCACACGTCGCTGCGGAAGCTCCATCACCTTCGGCTCGCCGACATCGATCTGCAGGGTATGCTCGAGCAGTTTGCGCTCGACGCGCTCCTCATGGTCGCTGCGCTGGGACATCTGGTTGGCGCAGCCGCTGACGAGCAGGGCGCCGCACAGTGCGGCGCCCCCAAGGGTAAAGGTACTTCGCTTGTACATGATCACTCGTGCATTGGTTATCAGCGGCGAACGCGGGCCTGCAGGAAGGTCAGCACTTCATTGAGCGGCAACGCCTGGGCGTCCTGCTCGGTGCGGTGCTTGTACTCCAGGTTGCCTTCGGCCAGGCCGCGATCGCTGACGACGATGCGGTGTGGGATGCCGATCAGCTCCATGTCGGCAAACTTGATGCCTGGGCTGGTCTTCTTGTCGCGGTCGTCCAGCAGCACTTCATAGCCGGCGGCAGTCAGTTCGGCATACAGCTTGTCGGTTGCTTCGCGGACCACGTCGGTTTCGTAGCGCAATGGGACCAGGGCAATCTGGAACGGAGCCAGGGCGTCGTTCCAGATGATGCCCTTGTCGTCATAGCTCTGCTCGATGGCAGCTGCAACCACACGGGACACGCCAATGCCGTAGCAACCCATCGACAGCACGACCGGCTTGCCGTTCTCGCCCAGCACCTGGCACTTCAGCGCCTCGCTGTACTTGGTGCCCAGCTGGAAGATGTGGCCCACTTCGATGCCGCGCTTGATAACCAGGGTGCCCTGGCCGTCCGGGCTTGGGTCGCCTTCGACCACGTTACGCAGGTCGGCAACCTGTGGCACCGGCAGGTCGCGCTCCCAGTTGACGCCGAAGTAGTGCTTGTCGTCGATGTTGGCGCCGATGCCGAAGTCGCTCATCAGGGCAACCGAGCGGTCGATGATGATTTCCAGTGGCAGGTTGAGCGGGCCGAGCGAGCCGGCACCGGCGCCAATGGCGTCGCGCAGTTCGGCTTCGGTGGCCATGACCAGCGGGTCGGCAACCTGCTCCAGCTTGGTGGCCTTGATTTCGTTCAGTTCGTGGTCGCCACGGACGATCAGGGCAATCAGCTTGCCCTCTTCGGCACCGCGTACGATCAGGGTCTTGACGGTCTTTTCGATCGGCAGGCCGTGGTTTTCCACCAACTGGGCGATGGTCTTGGCGTTCGGGGTGTCGACCAGGCGCAGCTCCTCGGTAGGGGCAGGGCGCACGGTTTCACGCGGGATGGCCTCGGCCTTCTCGATGTTGGCGGCGTAGTCGGAGCTGTCGCTGAAGATCACGTCATCTTCGCCAGACTCGGCCAGCACGTGGAACTCGTGCGAGTAGCTGCCACCGATCGAGCCGGTATCGGCCTGCACAGGGCGGAAGTCCAGGCCCAGGCGGGTGAACACATTGGTGTACGCCTGGTGCATGCGATCATAGGTTTCCTGCAGGGAAGCCTGGTCGGCATGGAACGAGTAGGCGTCCTTCATGATGAACTCGCGGCCACGCATCAGACCGAAGCGCGGGCGGATCTCGTCACGGAACTTGGTCTGGATCTGGTACAGGTTGAGCGGCAGCTGTTTATAGCTGGACAGCTCGTTACGGGCCAGGTCGGTGATCACTTCTTCGTGGGTAGGGCCGACGCAGAAGTCACGCTGGTGGCGGTCTTTCAGGCGCAGCAGCTCAGGGCCGTATTGCTCCCAGCGACCGGATTCCTGCCACAGCTCGGCGGGCTGGATGCTCGGCATCAGCACTTCCAGGGCGCCGGCGGCGTTCATTTCCTCACGCACCACGGCTTCGACCTTGCGCATTACCCGCAAGCCCATCGGCAGCCAGGTGTACAGGCCGGAGGCCAGTTTGCGGATCATGCCGGCACGCAGCATGAGCTGATGGCTGATGACCACTGCGTCAGCAGGGGTTTCTTTCTGGGTGGCGAGCAAATATTGACTGGTGCGCATGGTTAGCCGTGTCGATTGCCTAAGACGTTGAAATAGCCCCGCATTGTACGGGGGGGAAACGAAGGCGTACAGGATGCCCCAGGGCGTGACACTTGTCAGCCAAGAAAAAGCCCGGCGTGATTGCCGGGCTTTTTCAGGTGCGGGGCACTGCAAGCCAGGCTTACAGGATGCTCAGCGGGTACTCCACGATCAGGCGCAGTTCGTCGATCGATGGGGAACCGTAGTACACGCCATCGCCCGAACGGTAGGTGGCCTGACGTACGCGGAAGCTCAGGTCCTTGGCCGGGCCGCTCTGCATCACGTACTTGACGTCGATGTCGCGTTCCCATTCCTTGCCGCTGTCGGTGGTGCGGGTGGTGGCACCGGTACCGCTAACGTAGCGGGTCATGAAGGTCAGGCCAGGTACACCGAACTCGGCGAAGTTCAGGTCGTAGCGCGCTTGCCAGGATTTTTCGTCTTCGGCGTTGAAGTCGGAACGGGCAACGGAGTTGGCCAGGAAGACGGTGCCGCCACCGTCCACGCCGTAAGCGTAATCACCGTCGCCGCTGACTTTCTGGTAGGCCAGGGTGAAGGTGTGGGCGCCAACGTTGTAAGCGGCCGACAGGCTGGCTGCGATGTTGTCCAGCTCATTGGTGCCGTCGGACTTGCTGACGTAGGCGCCGGTCAGGTTGTTGCCAATCGACTTGGTGTCATAGATGTTGAAGTCGAACACCAGGCCTTGCTTGTCGCTGATCGGCAGCGCCCAGTTGATGTTGCCGTACCACTTGCGGAAGTGATCTTCGATACGCGAGTAGTAGACGCTGGTGCTGAGGCTGTCGGTAATGGCGTAGGTGCCACCAAAGACGTTGGCTTCAGTCAGGTTCAGGCTGTCGTGGTAGGTCTGAGCCTGGGCGTTGAGTGCGGTGAAGTGACCGGCATGCAGGGTCAGGCCATCGATTTCGTTGCTGGTGATCAGGCCGCCTTCAGCCACTTCCGGCAGCAGTCGGCTGTCGTCGGTAGCCAGTACTGGCAGGGCGGTGAACTGGTCGCCGAACTTGAGCACGGTGTTGGAAATGCGCATTTTCACTGCGCCGCCGCCTTCGGAGTAGTCGTCTTGCGAGCGACCGTCGGCACCTGTCGGGAACAGGCCGGTGCCGGCGCGGCCTTTGCCGCTGTCCAGCTTGAGGCCCAGCATGCCGATGGCGTCGACACCGAAGCCTACGGTGCCTTGGGTGAAGCCCGATTCGAAGGTGCCGAGGAAGCCAAGGCCGGTTTCTTCAACGCGGCTCTGGGAGCCAGGCGCGTTGTTACGGAAGTCACGGCTAAAGTACAGCATGCGGGTCTTGACGCTCAGCTTGCTGTCTTCGATGAAACCTTTGGACTCGTCCTGTGCCGAGGCCATTGCCAACTGCGAGGTCCCTGCCGAAACGGCCAGGGCGATCATGCTCCACTTCATCACGCGCATCGTGATTTGCTCCTTTGGTTTTTAGGAAGAGTACCGCTGCGTCCAAGTCTTTTAGTTATATGGGGCAGCTCTTTCTTTTTATGTCGGCGAAAATGTATAGCACGCAGACTGTTGTTGGCGATATGGCTATAAGCACTCTTTGCGGAACTTTTTCACCGTGTCGCTTTTAAGTATTTCCATGTCGCAAATCACGCCCCGGTTCAGGGGCCGTATAACCTCAGCGCTGTTCCTGGCACCGTAACGAATCTGTAACTGCCGATTCCGGTTGAGGAAACTCCCTGGTAACCCATGTCGCTGTTGTTATTTGTCGCGTACACCTGCTACTGCAGATGTCGTGCCGACTTGGCGTGAAGGGAATGCAACAAGCGTGCTCAAAATTCGCAACAGTTCATGAAATTTTCACAAAACCTGCTACCGAGGGTCGGAAAGTCCCGTAAATGCGGGACGAAGGCTGCTTGTGTGATTTATGCGATCGAGAATCATTAGAAATTAAAAACTTGCCTTTAGAGTCAAAGTGTTACCGCAACTTGTTCATCCAGCATCGTTTGTGGGGTGGTCAGTGTGGGGAGGGCGGGCAGGTGGCCTCATTTTGGTGCGAAAAGTAGCGCTGTGTTACCGGGAGTGTGCAAGGTATCCTTGCTGGCCTGTTTTCCGCCTGAAGCGGGATGGTATTGCCTGAAGGAGATATGCCGTGTTCGTCCTCGATTCGCGTTTGCAGCAGGATTCGCTGGTGTTGGGAGAGTTTCCGCTGTGCCAGTTGCTGCTGAGCAAGGATGCCAATTACCCATGGTTCATTCTGGTGCCCAAGCGCGCTGGTATCAGTGAGCTGTTCGAGCTGGATGTGGCAGAGCAACAGCAGTTGTGGCAGGAAACCACCTTGTTGGCAGAGGCGTTGAAGGCCAGCTACGGGGCCGACAAGATGAACGTGGCTACGTTGGGCAACGTGGTCAGCCAGTTGCACATGCATGTGATTGTGCGCCAGCGCGACGACGCTGCATGGCCGGCACCGGTATGGGGCAAGTGTGCGCCTGTGGGCTACACCGATGATCAACTGCAAGCTGTTCGCCAGCGTCTGCGCGGGCTACAACTTGCTGGATACCAAGAGGCCTGAGATGACACTGGAAATGCGGATGGTCGAACTGGAAACCCGTCAGGCGTTTCAGGATGACACTATCCAGGCGCTGAATGACGTGGTGGTGGAGCAAGCGCGGGTGATCGAGCGGCTGCAATTGCAGATGGCCGAGCTGATCAAGCGTCATGAAGAGATGGTTGGCCAGTATGGCAGCGAAGGGGAAGAGGCCCCGCCTCCTCATTATTGAGTTGTTCCAGGCTGCTATCGCCGGCAAGCCAGCCCCCACAGGTATGATGCTGCCTTCAGGTGCAGCACGGTCCTTGTGGACGCTGGTTTGCCGTTGATAGCGTCGGCCGGTCAGCCGTTGGTCAACGGCGGTTTACTGCAACCACGTCTTCGGCCTGCAGGCCCTTGTCGCGGTGCATCACCGAAAACTCCACGCGCTGGCCTTCGACCAGAATGCGGTGGCCCTCACCGCGGATGGCCCGAAAGTGCACGAAGATGTCATCGCCCGAGTCTCGGGAGATGAAACCAAAGCCTTTCGATGTGTTGAACCATTTGACGGTGCCGGTATCACGGTTGCCAGCATCTTGTGCCATATGTTGAGTGCCGCGTGCCTTGCGCGGGCTGCGGGCAAAGCCCACGGCCAGATGCACGGCCACGGCCAGCGCCGCACACACCAGGGCTGCCAGGTTGCCCATTTCGGGGCGGGCCAGTAGCGTCAGGGTCTGCAGCACGACGGCGACTACCAGCAGGGCGCAGGCCAGGTGCTGCAGTTGTTGCCGCGCGCCGCGATGATACAGTGGCACGACCGGGGCCAGCACAAGGTTGAGCAGGCCGAGCAGGGCCAGGTAGACCGCGTCGGGTTGTTGCAGGAAGGGTGTCGCATCGGTTTTCAGGCTGGGTATGAGCGATAGCAGCAAAGCTGCCACGCCCGTCACCAGATGGACGATCTTGAACATGGGGTTGGCTCACTGTTGATAAGGCCGATCACAGGAAGAGCTGGCAGCACGGTGCGCATGAGATATAGAGCGCGAACACGTGGCAGGCCAGCCTATGCACCCGGCAATGACAGTCCGCACGGGTGGCACAGTGCCTATTTAACAGTAAAGCCGCAGCCTACTCAAACCGCAGGCCGCCCAGTGGGCAATGTATTGCGCCATGTCACATGCGGCATGCAACAAGTGTTGCTACAGTGGTCGGCACCCGCTTGAGTCTCAAGCCTTGTGGAAAGGGGAGCTTCATGGCAATCGATATCGGTATCAGCGAAGAAGATCGCAAGTCCATCGTCGATGGGCTGTCCCGCCTGTTGTCGGATACCTACGTGCTGTATCTGAAAACCCATAACTTTCACTGGAACGTCACCGGCCCGTCGTTCCGCACCTTGCACCTGATGTTCGAAGAGCAGTACAACGAACTGGCGCTGGCAGTCGATTCGATCGCCGAGCGCATCCGTGCCTTGGGCTTCCCGGCACCGGGTTCGTATGCATTCTATGCACGGCACTCGTCGATCAAGGAGGAGGAAGGCGTCCCCCCGGCAGACGAGATGATCCGCCAGCTTGTTCAGGGGCAGGAGGCCGTGGTACGCACTGCGCGCAGCATTTTCCCTGTGGTGGACAAGGTCAGTGACGAGCCGACCGCCGACCTGCTGACGCAGCGCATGCAGGTTCACGAGAAAACCGCCTGGATGCTGCGGGTACTGCTCGACGACAAGTAACCGTTGCTCAAGGCGGAAAGCTTGCGCAACCCCTGTGGGAGCGGGCGTGCCCGCGAACACCGGCGCAGCCGGTGCCATCCACCGCATTGCCTGCTCCCACAGGCTCCGCCTGGCACTCAGGTATTTGCGAAGGAACATTTTGCCGCTGCTTTAAGCTCGCCCGTCAGCGCTTCATAGGTCACCTGGTACCTGTGACGAGGAAGTGTGGCGCATGATGCAAGCGAACAAGCGTATGGCCGGCCAGGGCAGCTGGCCAGGAAAACAGTGCATCGACCCGTTCAAGGCGGACTTCGACATGTTGCAGACGCAGCCGGTGTCACGTTCCGTGCGGCTCAACGGCTTTTCTACCTGTCTGCGCCTGGAGGCTGTCTACTGGGGTATCCTTGAGCGCATCGCCGCCGCCAACCGTTGTTCGGTCAGTGCCGTGTTGTCCTACGTGGACCGTGAGGTGCACCTGCGCCAGGGCGGAGTGCGCAATTTCAGCGGGCTGATCCGGGTAATCTGCGTGGCGTGGCTGCAGGACCCGCCAAGTGCGCGCTGATCGCCAGGCGGGCTGCGCAGTGCTTGCTAACCATATATAATCCCGCTTTTTGCTGCCCCCCGGCAGCCAGCGTTATGGTTGACGAGAGACACCCATGCCCCTTTATGACTATCAATGTGCGTCCTGCGAGCACCGCATGGAAGTGCTGCAGAAGATCAGCGCCGCGCCGCTGACCGATTGCCCGGCCTGTCAGGCGCCGGCACTGAAAAAGCTGCTGTCGGTGCCAGGCTTTCGCCTGAGCGGTAACGGTTGGTACGAAACCGACTTCAAGACCGGGGCGAAAAAGAATCTGGCAGGCGGCGACAAGGCCGACTGAGTTGAATGCTGTGACCGGGTCTTGCAGTATTAGCCCTCCGGGCGGCCAAGGCCTCCACCGAATACACGAATCACGAGAAGCGAAACCACCATCATGATGCGCAGCCATTATTGCGGCCAACTGAACGAGAGCCTGGACGGCCAGGAAGTCACCCTTTGCGGCTGGGTCCATCGTCGCCGCGACCACGGCGGGGTGATCTTCCTCGACATCCGTGACCGCGAAGGCATGGCCCAGGTCGTGTTCGACCCGGATCGCGCCGAAACCTTCGCTGCCGCCGACCGTGTGCGCAGCGAATACGTCGTGCAGATCACCGGCAAGGTCCGCAAGCGTCCTGAAGGTGCAGTGAATGCCAACATGGCTTCCGGTGCCATCGAGATCCTCGGCTACCAGCTGAACGTGCTCAACGAAGCGGAAACCCCGCCGTTCCCCCTGAACGAATACTCCGACGTCGGCGAGGAAACCCGCCTGCGTTACCGCTTCATCGATCTGCGTCGCCCGGAAATGGCCGACAAGCTGCGCCTGCGCTCGCGCATCACCAGCAGCATCCGTCGCTTCCTCGACGAAAACGGCTTCCTCGACGTCGAAACCCCGATTCTCACCCGTGCCACCCCGGAAGGCGCGCGCGACTACCTGGTGCCAAGCCGTACCCACGCCGGTAGCTTCTTCGCCCTGCCGCAATCGCCACAGCTGTTCAAGCAGCTGCTGATGGTCGCTGGCTTCGACCGTTACTACCAGATCGCCAAGTGCTTCCGTGACGAAGACCTGCGTGCCGACCGTCAGCCGGAATTCACCCAGATCGACATCGAGACCAGTTTCCTCGATGAAAGCGAGATCATGGGCCTGACCGAAAGCATGATCCGCAAGCTGTTCAAGGAAGTGCTCGACCTGGAATTCGGCGAATTCCCGCACATGACCTTCGAAGAGGCCATGCGCCGCTACGGCTCCGACAAGCCAGACCTGCGTATTCCGCTGGAACTGGTCGACGTTGCCGACCAGTTGAAGGATGTCGACTTCAAGGTGTTCGCCGGCCCGGCCAACGATCCGAAGTGCCGTGTTACCGCCCTGCGTCTGCCAGGTGGTGCCAGCATGCCGCGCAGCAAAATCGACGAGTACACCAAGTTCGTCGGTATCTACGGTGCCAAGGGGCTGGCCTACATCAAGGTCAACGAGCGCGCCAAGGGCGTCGAAGGCCTGCAGTCGCCGATCGTCAAGAACATCCCTGAGGCCAACCTCAACAACATCCTCGACCGCGTTGGCGCCGTAGACGGTGACATCGTGTTCTTCGGTGCCGACAAGTTCAAGGTGGTCAGCGAAGCCCTGGGTGCGCTGCGTATTCGTCTGGGTCACGACTTCGAGCTGCTGACCTGCGAGTGGGCGCCGATGTGGGTCGTCGACTTCCCGATGTTCGAAGAGAACGAAGACGGCAGCTTCACTGCACTGCACCACCCGTTCACCGCGCCGAAGTGCACCCCGGAAGAGCTCGAGGCCAACCCGGCCACCGCCCTGTCCCGTGCCTACGACATGGTTCTGAATGGTACCGAGCTGGGTGGCGGTTCGATCCGTATCCACCGGAAAGAGATGCAACAGGCGGTATTCCGTCTGCTGGGTATCGAGGCGGAAGAACAGGAAGAGAAGTTCGGCTTCCTGCTCGACGCTCTGAAGTTCGGGGCACCGCCTCACGGTGGCCTGGCGTTCGGTCTGGACCGTCTGGTCATGCTGATGACCGGCGCCCAGTCGATCCGTGAAGTGATCGCGTTCCCGAAAACCCAGAGCGCTGCATGCGTCATGACCCAGGCCCCTGGCATGGTCGACGCCAAGGCCCTGCGCGAACTGCACATCCGACTGCGCGAACAGACCAAGGTCGAGTAAGCAGTCCCCGGGCGCATCCACATGGATGCGCCTTTGCGTTTCGACGCAGGTTTTTTCCCGTCCCGCCCCGTCATGGGGCGGGGCCGTTTGTGATTCAAAGGATTCGGAGTCGTTATGGCTGGTCATTCCAAGTGGGCGAACATCAAGCACCGCAAAGAGCGCCAGGATGCCAAGAGAGGCAAGGTCTTCACCAAGTGGATCCGTGAACTGACGGTCGCTGCCAAGCAGGGTGGCCCTGATCCGGCATCCAACCCGCGTCTTCGCCTGGCCCTGGACAAGGCGTTGGGCGCCAACATGAGCCGCGACATCATCGATCGCGCCGTGGCCCGTGGTGCTGGCACCAATGAAAGCGACAATGTCGAAGAGCTGAGCTACGAAGGTTACGGCCCGGGTGGCGTGGCGATCATGGTCGAAGCCATGACCGACAACCGCAACCGTACCGCCGCAGCCGTGCGTCATGCCTTCACCAAGTGTGGCGGCAACCTGGGTACTGACGGTTCGGTGGCCTACCTGTTCGAGCGCAAAGGCCAGATCAGCTTTGCCCCGGGCGTGGAAGAGGACGCGTTGATGGAAGCGGCAATGGAGGCCGATGCCGACGACGTGGTCGCCAATGACGACGGCTCGTTCGACGTGTTCACCTCGTTCAACAGCTTCTATGCCGTGCGTAATGCCTTGGAAGAGGCAGGCTTCAAGGCCGCTGACGCGGAAATCGTCATGCAGCCGACCACCAGTGCCGAGCTCGACCAGGACGGTGCCGAAAAGGTGCTCAAGTTGATCGACATGCTCGAAGACCTGGACGACGTGCAGAACGTCTATTCCAATGCCCAGATTTCCGACGAGATCATGGAAAACCTCGGCTAAGGTGATTTGGCATTCTGTGCCAACTCTGAGCGTTTGATAGCGCCTGTGCCGGCCCTTTCGCGGGTAAACCCGCTCCTACAGGTATTACGCCCATTTCAAATGTGGTGCAGTGCCTGTAGGAGCGGGTTTACCCGCGAAAGGGCCGGCGCAGTTTGTAGAGATGCATCATTTTTTCGACGGGCTTTATGACTCTGATTCTAGGTATCGACCCCGGCTCGCGCATCACCGGCTATGGCGTGGTACGCCAGACCGCCCGTGGTTGCGAGTACGTGGCGTCGGGCTGCATCCGCACCGGCAGCGGTGAGCTGCACGAGCGGCTGCAGATTGTTTTTCGTGGTGTCAGTGAAATCATTGCCCAGCACGGCCCGGTGACCATGGGCATCGAACGGGTGTTCATGGCCCGCAACGCCGATTCGGCGCTCAAGCTTGGCCAGGCACGTGGCGCGGCTATCGTCGCCGCCGCCGAGGCCGGCCTGGAGATCGCCGAGTACAGCGCCACCCAGGTCAAGCAGGCCGTGGCCGGCACGGGCGGGGCCAACAAGGAGCAGGTGATGATGATGGTCATGCACCTGCTGAAATTGACGCAGAAACCGCAGATCGACGCTTCCGATGCCCTGGCCATCGCTCTGTGCCACGCCCACACCCGCTCCAGCCTGGTGCCGCATGGCTTGACCACAGCGCGGCGACGCGGCGGGCGCTTGCGTCTGTAAGCGCTTCATGCGCTGATACACATTTTGTTCGGGTGTTACATTCACCCGCTGCATTTGCTGATAGGGTTGAGCGGTCTTTGACCGGCTCCCCGAGAGGAAGGATCGGAACGTGATTGGACGTTTGCGCGGCACCCTGGCGGAAAAACAACCGCCTCACCTGATTATCGACGTCAACGGCGTGGGTTACGAACTGGAAGTTCCCATGACCACGCTGTACCGTCTGCCCAAAGTGGGTGAAACCGTCACGGTGCATACCCACCTGGTCGTGCGCGAAGATGCCCACTTGCTCTACGGCTTTGCCGAAAAGCGCGAGCGCGAGCTGTTTCGCGAGCTGATCCGCCTGAACGGCGTAGGGCCGAAGCTGGCCCTGGCGCTGATGTCCGGGCTGGAAGTGGATGAACTGGTGCGCTGCGTGCAGGCCCAGGACACCTCAGCCCTGGTGCGCGTACCGGGCGTCGGCAAGAAAACCGCCGAGCGCTTGCTGGTCGAGCTCAAGGACCGTTTCAAGGCCTGGGAAACCTCGCCGGCCATGTTCACCCTGGTGTCCGATGGGCCTCTACCGGTCGCCAGCGAGTCCAGTGCCGAGGCCGATGCCGTCAGTGCCCTGGTCTCGCTGGGCTACAAGCCGCAGGAAGCCAGCAAGGCAATCGCCGCGATCAAGGACAAGGCCGGCCTGAGCAGTGAAGAGCTGATCCGCCGCAGCCTGAAAGGGATGATTTCCAAGTGATCGAAGCCGACCGCCTGATCGCCGCCAGTGGCCGCGACCGCGAAGAAGTCCAGGACCGTGCGATTCGCCCGCTGAGCCTGGACGAGTACATCGGCCAGCCGGTGGTGCGCGAGCAGATGGCGCTGTTCATCCAGGCCGCTCGCGGCCGCGGCGAGTCGCTTGACCACACACTGATCTTCGGCCCGCCCGGCCTGGGCAAGACCACCCTGGCCAACATCATCGCCCATGAAATGGGCGTGTCGGTGAAGAGCACTTCGGGGCCGATTCTCGAGCGCCCCGGTGACCTGGCAGCCATGCTGACCAACCTCGAGCCGCACGACGTGCTGTTCATCGACGAAATCCACCGCCTGTCGCCTGTTGTCGAGGAGGTGCTGTACCCGGCCATGGAGGACTTCCAGCTCGACATCATGATCGGCGAAGGCCCGGCAGCCCGTTCTATCAAACTTGATCTGCCACCCTTCACCCTGGTGGGGGCTACTACCCGTGCCGGCATGCTGACCAACCCACTGCGTGATCGCTTCGGTATCGTCCAGCGCCTGGAGTTCTACAACGACAAGGATCTGAGCACCATCGTCAGCCGCTCGGCCAACATCCTTGGCCTGGCCATCGAAGACCAGGGTGCCTACGAGATCGCCCGCCGTGCCCGTGGCACGCCGCGCATCGCCAACCGCCTGCTGCGCCGCGTGCGCGACTATGCCGAGGTACGCGGCAAGGGCCATATCACCAAGGCCGTGGCTGACATGGCGCTGAACCTCCTGGATGTCGACGAGCGGGGTTTCGACCATTCCGACCGTCGCCTGCTGCTGACCATGATCGAGAAGTTCGATGGCGGCCCGGTGGGCGTGGACAACCTGGCTGCAGCCATCAGCGAAGAGCGTCATACCATCGAAGATGTGCTTGAGCCGTACCTGATTCAGCAGGGCTACATCATGCGCACGCCACGCGGCCGCGTGGTCACCCGGCATGCCTACCTGCACTTTGGGCTGAATATTCCCGGGCGCTTGGGGGAGGGGGGCGATTTTTCCGAGCCAGGCGATGAATGACAGATCGAAAGCGACTTTTTGTGGTCCTACCGCTGGCATGCCCCTGGTGCGCTGGCAATAAGACATTAATGAAGAAAAAACAGTTGCCACAGCGGATTGGCAAGCTGAGGAGTAAGCACTAGAGTATGCGCGCGCAAAATCAGCTCGAACCGTTCGCACATCGGTGTCGCGTCTATTACGAAGATACCGATGCGGGCGGCGTGGTGTATTACGTCAACTACCTGAAATTCATGGAGCGCGCGCGCACCGAACGCCTGCGGCACCTGGGCTTTTCCCAGTCGCAACTGGCTGAAGACAACCTGCTGTTCGTGGTCCATTCCAGCGAAGCGCGCTATCACGCGCCGGCGCGGCTGGATGACGAATTGCGGGTGACCGCGCAGGTCCTTGAACTCAATCGCGCCAGTTTGCGTTTCGTACAGCAGGTCTGGCGGGAAAAGGATGAAACGCTGCTTTGCGAAGGGCAGTTCCTGGTGGCTGCCGTGCGCGCCGACACTTTCAAACCCCGAGCCCTACCCCCCCAGCTGCGCGACGCCTTTGCGGCGGACGGCTCGGGTAATCAATCGAATGCAGGAGAATAAGCGTGGAAGCTAACGTCGTCGACCATACCTCCATGTGGAGTCTGGTCAGCAATGCCAGCGTGGTGGTACAGCTGGTAATGCTGACCCTGGTGGCCGCCTCGGTCACCTCATGGATCATGATCTTCCAGCGCAGCACCATGCTGCGCGCCGGTCGTCGTGCGCTGGATGCCTTCGAAGAGCGCTTCTGGTCGGGCATCGACCTGTCCAAGCTGTACCGCCAGGCAGGCAGCAACCCAGACCCGGACTCCGGCGTAGAGCAGGTGTTCCGTGCCGGTTTCAAGGAGTTCTCGCGCCTGCGCCAGCAGCCGGGTGTTGACCCGGACGCCGTCATGGAAGGTGTTGGCCGTGCCATGCGTGTGGCCATCTCGCGCGAGGAAGAAAAACTCGAGCAGAGCTTGCCGTTCCTGGCCACCGTTGGTTCGACCAGCCCGTACATCGGCCTGTTCGGCACCGTGTGGGGCATCATGAACTCCTTCCGCGGCCTGGCCAGCGCCCAGCAGGCCACCCTGGCTACCGTTGCTCCGGGCATCGCCGAAGCACTGATCGCTACCGCCATCGGCCTGTTCGCGGCAATCCCGGCTGTTATTGCCTACAACCGTTTCGCCGCGCGCAGTGAAGTACTGATCGGCCGTTACTACACCTTCGCCGACGAGTTCCAGGCGATCCTGCACCGCAAAGTGCACACCAGCGAAGAGTAATCAGGTAGAAGCCCATGGCCCGAGTTCGCCACAAACGCAAGCCCGTCGCCGAGATGAACGTGGTGCCCTACATCGACGTGATGCTGGTGCTGCTGGTCATCTTCATGGTGACGGCGCCCATGCTCAACCAGGGCGTGAAGGTCGACCTGCCCAAGGTTTCCAGCGAAGCCTTGCCGCAGGACAACAACGTCCAGATCCTCACCATCTCCATCAAGGCCGATAAAACCTATTACTGGAACCTCGGCAGCGAAGTCGATACCGACAAGCAGATGGACAAAGCCATGACCTTGCCGGCCATGACCGACGCCGTGACCAAGATCATTGCTGCCGGCCGTGACCAGGGCAAGCAGACCCAGGTGTTCATTCGTGGCGACAAGGCTGTCGACTATGGCGCGGTCATGGGTGCCATGGGCGGGTTGCAGAAGGCCGGTGTCGGTAACGTTGGCCTGATTACCGAGGCGCCCTGATGCAACAGCGAGAGCCATCCGCCTCGGAAAGCTACTTCTGGCCCAGTGTCTGGGCCATCGGCCTGCATGTGCTGGTGTTCGCCCTGCTGTTCGTCAGTTTTGCCATGACGCCGGAGCTGCCGCCTTCCAAGCCGATCGTTCAGGCGACCCTGTACCAGCTCAAGTCCAAGAGCCAGGCAACCACCCAGACCAATCAGAAGATTGCCGGGGAGGCGAAGAAAACCGCTTCGCGCCAGACCGAAGTCGAGCAGCTGGAACAGAAGAAGGTCGAGCAGGAGGCCGTGAAGGCCGCGGAACAAAAGAAAGCTGACGCCGCTCAAAAGGCCGAAGAGGCCCGCGAAGCCGCCGAGGCGAAAAAAGCCGAGGATGCTGCCAAGGCCGCTGAAGCCGCCAAGGCTGCCGAGGCCAAGAAAGCTGCCGAAGCCAAGAAGGCCGACGAGGCGAAGAAAGCTGCCGAGAAACAGCAGGCCGACATCGCCAAGAAGAAGGCCGAGGACGAAGCCAAGAAAAAAGCCGAAGAAGAGGCCAAGAAAGCGGCCGCTGAAGAGGCGAAGAAGAAAGCCGCCGAGGACGCCAAGAAAAAGGCAGCCGAAGAGGCCAAGAAGAAAGCAGCCGAGGACGCCAAGAAGAAAGCGGCGGCCGAGGACGCGAAGAAGAAGGCAGCTGAAGAGGCCAAGAAAAAGGCCGCTGCAGATGCCCAGAAGAAGAAGGCACAGGAAGCGGCCCGCAAGGCGGCAGAAGACAAGAAAGCCCAGGCACTGGCCGAGCTGTTGTCCGATACCACCGAGCGGCAGCAGGCGCTGGCCGACGAGCAGGGTGACCAGGTGGCCGGCGACTTCGACGACCTGATCCGCATGCGCGCGGCCGAGGGCTGGGCACGTCCGCCTTCCGCGCGCAAGGGCATGACGGTGGTCCTGCAGATCAACATGTTGCCGGACGGTACCATCACCAATGTCAGCGTGGCCCGGTCCAGTGGTGACGGCCCGTATGACAGTTCGGCGGTGGCTGCGGTGAAGAACATTGGTCGTTTGACCGAGATGCAGGGTATGAAGCCGAGCGATTTCAACCAATATCGTTCGTTCAAGATGACATTTACACCTGAGGATCTAGCGTTGTGATTAAACGTCTGAGAGGACTGCTGGTCATGCTCTGCTGCGTGGCAGGCATGGCGGTGGCAGAAGAAAAGAACATCCTGGTTACCAGCGGCAGCGACCGGGCCACGCCCATCGCGGTAGTACCGTTCGGTCTGCAGGGCGGTAGCGTGTTGCCTGAAGACATCGCCGACATCATCGGCAACGACCTGCGCAACTCTGGCTACTACTCGCCAATTCCGCGGCAGAACATGATCAGCCAGCCGTCGCAGGCCAGCGAAGTGATCTTCCGTGACTGGAAAGCGCTGGGTGCACAGTACGTGATGGTCGGCAGCATCGTGCCGTCGGGCGGTCGCCTGCAGGTGCAGTACGCGCTGTTCAACGTCGCCACCGAGCAGCAAGTGCTGACCGGCAGCGTGGCGGGCAGCACCGACCAGCTGCGCGACATGGCGCACTACATTGCCGACCAGTCGTTCGAGAAGCTCACCGGCATCAAGGGCGCGTTTTCTACGCGCATGCTGTACGTGACGGCCGAGCGTTTCTCCACCAACAACACCCGCTACACCCTCCAGCGTTCGGACTACGACGGTGCGCGTGCGGTGACCCTGCTGCAATCGCGTGAGCCGATCCTGTCGCCGCGCTTTGCGCCAGATGGCAAACGTATCGCCTACGTTTCGTTCGAGCAGAAGCGCCCACGTATCTTCGTGCAGAACATCGATACTGGCCGCCGCGAGCAGGTGACCAACTTCGAAGGCCTGAACGGTGCGCCAGCCTGGTCGCCGGACGGCTCGCGCCTGGCGTTCGTGCTGTCCAAGGACGGCAACCCGGACATCTACGTGATGAACGTGGCCTCGCGCCAGATCAGCCGTGTTACTGCAGGCCCGGGTATCAATACCGAGCCGTTCTGGGGTAAAGATGGCAACACCCTCTACTTCACTTCCGACCGTGGCGGCAAACCGCAGATCTATAAACAGTCGGTCAGTGGTGGTGGTGCCGAGCGCGTAACGTTCGTAGGTAACTACAACGCCAACCCGAAACTTTCGGCGGACGAAAAGACCTTGGTAATGATTCATCGCCAACAGGGCTTTACCAACTTCAAAGTGGCGGCACAGGACTTGCAACGCGGAAGTGTAAAGATTCTGTCTGAAACAAGTCTTGATGAGTCTCCCACTGTTGCGCCAAACGGCACCATGCTAATCTACGCCACCCGCCAGCAGGGCCGGGGAGTCTTGATGCTCGTGTCGCTGAACGGCCGCGTGAGGCTCCCACTTCCTACCGCTCAAGGCGAAGTCAGAGAACCGTCCTGGTCCCCTTACCTGAACTGATTGCGGCGTAATACATTTTGCTTAACACACTGGGGTTTCATTAGGAGTTTCACGATGGAAATGCTGAAGTTTGGTAAATTTGCTGCGCTGGCTCTGGCCATGGCCGTAGCTGTAGGTTGCTCCTCGAAGGGCGGTGATAACGCAGGCGAAGGCGCTGCTGTAGACCCTAACGCTGGCTACGGTGCCAACACTGGCGCTGTTGACGGCTCCCTGAGCGAAGAAGCCGCCCTGCGCGCAATCACCACCTTCTACTTCGAATACGACAGCTCGGACCTGAAGCCAGAAGCCATGCGCGCTCTGGACGTTCACGCCAAGGACCTGAAAGCCAACGGCAACCGTGTTGTTCTGGAAGGTAACACCGACGAGCGCGGCACCCGCGAGTACAACATGGCTCTGGGTGAGCGTCGTGCGAAAGCCGTTCAGCGCTACCTGGTTCTGCAGGGCGTTTCCCCTGCTCAGCTGGAACTGGTTTCCTACGGCGAAGAGCGTCCAGTTGCTACCGGCAACGACGAGCAGTCCTGGGCTCAGAACCGTCGCGTAGAACTGCGTAAGTAAGTTCTTATGCGTATGTGCCGCCGTGTAGTAACCGTCCTCGCACTCAGCCTGCCGCTTGCGGCCTGGGCTGAGGTCCCTGTAGTAGATGACAACGCAGGCAGCTATCCGCCTGCGGGTTATGGCACGAGCGGCGCCTATGCCGGGTCAGGGGCTTCGGCCCCTGCCTCTGCACAGGGCCAGCTGTTCATGCAGCTGCAACAGATGCAGGATCAGCTTTCCCGCCAGCAAGGCATCATCGAAGAGCTGCAAAACGATGTGTCCCGCATGAAGCAGGAAAACCTGGAGCGTTACCAGGACCTGGACCGTCGCATCAACAGTGGCGCTGCGCCTGCCGCAACCCCTGACAATTCCTCCGGTGGTGGTGCGTCCAATGCCGCCCCCGATGCCGCAGCAGGTGCTGCTGCGCAACAACCGGCCGGCAGTAGCCAGCCCGGTGATCCGGCGAAAGAGAAGCTCTATTACGACGCAGCTTTCGACCTGATCAAACAGAAAGACTTCGACAAGGCCAGCCAGGCGTTCAACGCCTTCCTGCGCAAGTACCCCAACAGCCAGTACGCCGGTAATGCCCAGTACTGGTTGGGTGAAGTGAACCTGGCCAAGGGTGACCTGCAAGGCGCCAGCCAGGCCTTTGCCCAGGTCAGCCAAAAGTACCCGAAGCACAGCAAGGTGCCAGATTCGCTGTACAAACTGGCTGACGTCGAGCGCCGTATGGGCCATACCGACAAGGTAAAAGGCATCCTTCAGCAGGTCGTCACCCAGTACCCCGGCACCTCTGCCGCTCAACTGGCCCAGCGTGACCTGCAGAAGCTCTAGGCCTTGTCGCTGTACCGCTCGAAAGAAACCCGCGCCAGTCGCGGGTTTTTTCGTTAGAATCACTGCCCTTTTTTCGTAAACACGCTGCTGCGGATAACGCTATGTCGAGTCCGCGACAGTGCCTGACGGAGGCGGACAGCCTGTTTAGCTGTCACGCCCGTGGCGATCATGCAAGACACATTACGCATCACCGAAGTCTTTTACTCTTTGCAGGGTGAGACGCGAACGGCCGGGCTGCCCACGGTATTTGTGCGCCTCACCGGTTGCCCCCTGCGTTGCCAGTACTGCGACAGTGCCTATGCCTTCAGTGGCGGTACCGTACGCACCCTTGATTCGATCCTCGAACAAGTGGCCGGCTTCAAACCGCGCTACGTCTGTGTCACCGGTGGCGAACCACTGGCTCAGCCCAACGCCTTGCCGTTGCTGCAGCGGCTGTGTGATGCCGGTTACGAGGTGTCGCTGGAGACCAGCGGCGCGCTGGATATTGCCGGCACCGACACCCGCGTCAGCCGTGTGGTCGACCTGAAAACCCCAGGCTCCGAAGAGTCGCACCGTAACCGCTACGAGAACATCGAGCAGCTGACACGCAACGATCAGGTCAAGTTCGTCATCTGTTCCCGCGAGGATTATGACTGGGCGGTATCCAAGCTGATCCAGTACAACCTGGCCGAGCGTGCCGGTGAGGTGTTGTTCTCACCCAGCCATCATCAGGTGAACGCCAGTGACCTGGCTGACTGGATCGTTGCTGACAACCTGCCTGTACGCTTCCAGCTGCAGCTGCACAAGCTGCTGTGGAACGACGAGCCCGGACGTTGATTGAGGAGCACGTACACATGACAGAAAAACGCGCAGTAATCCTGTTGTCCGGCGGCCTGGACTCGGCCACCGTGGTTGCCATGGCCAAGGCCGAAGGCTACAGCTGCTACACCATGAGCTTCGACTACGGCCAGCGTCATCGTGCCGAGCTGAACGCCGCTGCCCGCGTGGCCCGCGACCTGGGTGTGGTCGAGCATAAGGTGATTGGGCTGAACCTCGACGGCATCGGCGGTTCTGCATTGACCGACAGCAGCATCGACGTGCCGGAAGCCCCGGGTGAAGGCATTCCGGTCACTTATGTGCCGGCGCGCAACACCGTGTTCCTTTCGCTGGCCCTGGGTTGGGCCGAAGTACTGGAAGCGCGCGACATCTTCATTGGCGTCAACGCCGTGGATTACTCCGGCTACCCGGATTGCCGACCCGAGTTCGTCGAGGCCTTCGAGCGCATGGCCAACCTGGCGACCAAGGCTGGCGTAGAAGGGCAGGGCTTCCGCATCCAGGCGCCGCTGCAGAACATGAGCAAGGCGCAGATCGTGCAGGCCGGTATGGCCCGTGGTGTGGACTACAGCCTGACCGTTTCCTGCTACCAGGCCGACGATGACGGCCGCGCCTGTGGCAAATGCGACAGCTGTCGCCTGCGCGCCGATGGTTTCAAGGCCGCCGGTATCGAAGATCCGACTCGGTATTTTTGAAAAAATCGTGATGGGGTGTTGAATTCTCGTTAGAAATCAGTATTATACGCGCCATCAAATGGGTCGTTAGCTCAGTTGGTAGAGCAGTTGGCTTTTAACCAATTGGTCGTAGGTTCGAATCCTACACGACCCACCATACGCAGTACGTGAAAGCCCGCTACCAGAAATGGTCGCGGGCTTTTTCGTTTGCGCTACGGGTGTTCGGAAAAAAGGGGCGCAGAGCGCCCACCAATTACTCGGCCCATTCCGGGTCGCCAGTGAACACCACAGTCAGCCAGCGGTCCGGCCCTTCGCCGCCTACCGCGTCGCCAATCTCGTTGCGCCAGGCATCCCATTCATCGATGGTCTTCGCCGCCATGGTTTTGGGCACGATGAAATACAGCTCAATCTCCCGCGAACGCCCGACCTTGGCGACATAGGCGCGGTAAGACTGCAGACCGTGGCGGGCGACGAAGGCCTTGGCCACCTCATCTACGTGCAGCTTGAGGTCGCCGGGGGTGACCAGGAAGATTTCAGACAGCGCCTGACGCACCACCGACATCGGCAACGGCACGATCACCAGGCACACCAGCGCCAGCACCGCCGGGTCAATATAGGGTGATACCCATTCCAGCGAAGTGCCCTGCACGGCATAACCAAAACAGAAGGCGATCAGCAGTGCGGCAGTGATGCTGGCCGACATCACCCAGCCCTTGACGTCCATGCGCACGAAGTCTGACTTCAGTTTACGGTTGGCGCGGGCCTCGATGACGGCGATGGTCACGCAGGTGATCACCGTCAGCGCCGCGTAGACCATGGCAATGCCGAACTCCAGGTGGCGCCCGCCTTGCAGCAGGCTGCTGACGGCATTGATCAGCGCGTAGATGGCCACGCCGCCGAGCAGAATGCCGTTGAGCGCCAGTACCATGGGCTCCAGGTGCCAGAAACCCATGGTGAAGCGCTCGCGCAGCTTGCGCGACATCTGCACGCTGGTGGTGTGCGAAGTGATCAGCTTGACCACCACCAGCGACAGCCCGCTCATGCTGGCGTCGACCAGCGAGTACACACCGTCGAAGACGATGGAGAACGATCCGGAGGCAAGGCCGAAGGCGATGCCGATGGTGGCGATGAACAGGGTGGCGGCGATCGAGGTGCGTAAAAGCCCTTGTTCGCTGGTGATGTCGAAGAAGGTGGATCGGGTTGGATTAGGCATAAGTTGTGCTCAAAAATAACAATGGTGCGGTGCCTGTCAGGGCCTCTTCGCGGGCACGCTCGCTCCCACAGGAACTGCACAGCCCCTTAGGGCACGCCGAACCTGTGGGAGCGGGCGTGCCCGCGAAGAGGCCCTGACAGGCTAGACGCGAAACTGCTCCATCAGCGCCTGCTGCTGGTTGGCCAGCCGGTTCAGGGCCTGACTGATGCGTGCCGATTCATCGGCCTGCCCAGCCAGTGATTCTGTCACGTCTCGAATGCCGGCCACGTTACGGTTCACTTCCTCGGCCACCGCACTCTGCTCTTCCGCCGCCGAGGCTATCTGCAGGTTCATGTCGCTGATCACCGCCACGGCCTCGCCAATACGCTGCAGCGCCGGTAATGCCTGCTCCATGCGTGCGGCGCTGTCCTGGGCCTGGCGTTGGCCTGCATGCATGGCACCGACCACGTCCTGGGTGCCTTGCTGAAGGCCTTCGATGACCTGGCGAATTTCCTCCACCGAAACCTGCGTGCGCTGGGCCAGGCCGCGCACCTCATCGGCAACCACGGCGAAGCCACGCCCGGCTTCGCCTGCGCGGGCCGCTTCGATGGCGGCATTCAGTGCCAGCAGGTTGGTTTGTTCGGCAATGGTGCGGATCACTTCAAGCACCGAGCCGATCTGCCCGCTGCGGTCTTCCAGTGCACGAGCCTCGTCCATGGCAGTGTTCATACCGGCGGCCAGGCGGTCGATGCCCTGGCGCGTGCTGTCCACCAGTTGCAAGCCTTCCTGGCTGGCCTGATCCGCGGCGCGTGCGGCCTGGGCCGCCTGCGAGGCATTGTGGGCGACATCCAGGGCGGTGGCGCTCATTTCGTTGGCCGCTGTGGCCACCTGTTCGATTTCGCGATGCTGTTGCTGCATGCCGTCGCTGGTCTGGCTGGCAATGGCGGCCGATTGGTCGGCGGTATTGCGGGCCTCCTGCAGCGAGCCTTTGACCTGGGCAATGACCGGTTGCAACTTGTCGAGGAAGCGGTTGAACCAGCCGGTGAGCTGGCCCAGTTCATCCTGGTGGGCGTAGTCCAGGCGACGGGTAAGGTCGCCTTCGCCACTGGCAATGTCTTCCAGGCGTGCAGCCACGGCCAGGATTGGCCGGGTAACGCCGCGCGCGGTCAGCCACACCAGCAGCAAACCGGCGATAGCCGTGCCAAGGCCTATCAGCAGGCTGGTGAGGTTGGCGTTCTGGTTATGGGCATCAAGGCGCTGGTTGAGGGCGACGGCAGGGGCCTGCAGCACGCTTTCCGGCAGTTCCAGCACTACCTGCCACGGGGCTGTGTCAGGGATTGGCGTGAAGGGGTGGGCCACGCGCAGCAGGCCGTCGGCTACCGCCTTGTCCATGGGCTTGCCGAGCACGCTGTCGTCGCGACTGTTGCCGGCCAGCAGGCCGGCGGCGGTGGCGATGCTCACCTGGCCCTGGCCGTCGAACAGGTCGCGGCGGCCGTCCACGCTCAGTTGCTGCAGGTTGGCCAGGCCGATGTCCACGCCGACCACGCCGACTACCTTGCCGTGTTCCAGCAAGGGCAGAGCGATGCTGGTCATCAGCACCTGACGGCCGTTGACCTCGTCGAGGTACGGTTCGAGCATGCAGGTCCTGGCGGTGTCCTGCGGGCAGGTCAGCCAGCGGTTCTTCGCCGCGCCGTTGCTGCCGATGCTGGTGTCGCCGAGCATCGTTTCCGGCATGGCTTCAAGTTCCAGGGTGCCGGGGCTTGGTTGGGACCAGTACAGCGAGAAACGCCCGCTCTCATTGCTGCCCATGGCGTCCTGGCCGAGGTAGTGGCTGTCCTGCTGGTCCAGGGCATTGGGTTGAAACACCAGGTACAGGCCAATCACATCCGGGTTGCCGGCCAGGCTGGCACGCGCCTGGCGGGTCAGTTCGGCGCGCAGGTCGCTACCACCACGGTCCTTCAGCACCTGTACCAGGCGGGCAAAGCCATTGCCGTACTGGTAGGCGTCCATGAAGTAGCGCTGGATACGCAAGGCCTGGGTTTCGGCATGGGCCTGCAGGCGCTGGCGGGCGCTGTCTTCGAGCATGGCAGTGTTGGCCTGGTTGACCAGGGCGGCGCTGCGATGGGCCTGGGTCAGCGAGGTGGCGACCAGCAAGGCGACAATGGCCAGCAGGCACAGGCCGGCGAGGAGTGTGATCTTCCACTGGATGGAGAGGCGACGCAGCGGCATGGGGGCTTTCCTTTTCGAACAAATGCAACGCCCGCGATCAGGCGCGGGCGTTGTTGGCAGCGTGGGTCATTCGGCGACGTAGTTGGGCGGTGCCGCGCGGAAGGCTTTGGTCAGCCAGCCCAGATAGGCCAGCCCGAGCGCAGCCCAGATACCGCCAAACATCAGCGAATGTGCGTTCAGGTCCAGCCACAGCGAGACGATGATGCAGAAGCCGATGGTCGGCAGCACCAGGTACTTCAGCTGGTTGGCCAGGCCTTTACGGTTGCCTTCGCGCAGGTAGCAGTGGTTGATCACCGACAGGTTGACGAAGCTGAACGCGACCAGGGCGCCGAAGTTGATGATGGAAGTGGCGGTGACCAGGTCGAAGAAGATTGCCGACAGCGAAATCAGCCCTACCACGGCAATGTTCAGCACTGGCGTCTTGTAGCGCGAATGCAGGCGGGCGAAGACGCTGGCCGGGATCACGTTGTCGCGGCCCATTACATACAGCAGGCGTGACACGCTGGTTTGCGAGGCCAGGCCCGAGGCGATGGTGTTGATCACGGTGCAGGCGATGAAGATCGACTGGAAGAGCTTGCCGCCAACGTACAGGGCAATTTCCGGCAGGGCTGCTTCCTGGTCGTGGAAGCGGGCCATGGTCGGGAAGTAGGCCTGGATGAAGTACGACACGGTGATGAACACCACACCGCCAATCAGTGCGGTGAGGAAGATCGCCCGGGGAATGGTCTTGGCCGGATCGCGGGTTTCCTCGGACAGGCAGGTGACTGCGTCAAAGCCCAGGAACGAGAAGCACAGGATGGTCGCACCGGCGGCCAGGGCGCTGAACTGGGTCTGGCTGTCGGCGAACGGTATCAGGCTCCAGGTGGTACCCAGCCCTTCACCCTGGTCCAGGCCGCGTACGCACAGGTAGATGAACACGGCGATGATCGCCACCTGCACACCCACGAACAGCAGGTTGAAGTGCGCCACCAGGTTCACGCTGCGCATGTTGATCAGGCTGATCAGGGTGACGAAGCCGGCCACCCACATCCACTCAGGCACTTCCGGGAACATGGCCGAAAGGTACAGCTTGGCCAGTAGTGCGTTGACCATCGGCAGCAGCAGGTAGTCCAGTAACGAAGACCAGCCCACCAGGAAGCCCACGTGCGGGTTGATCGCGCGCTGGGTGTAGGTGTAGGCCGAGCCCGACTGCGGGAAGCGTTTTACCAGGGTGCCATAGCTCACCGCGGTGAACAGGATGCCAGCCAATGCCAGGATGTAGGCGCTGGGTACATGGCCGGCAGTAATCCCGCTGACGATGCCGAAGGTATCGAACACGGTCATCGGGGTCAGGTAGGCCAGGCCGATGATGATCACGTGCCAGAGGCGCAGGGTTTTGCGGAGTTGGCCGTTGCCGGAAGCGCTGTGGTCAGGCTGCATGCTGGCATGGCTCCTGCTGCTTGGCGTAAACGACGGGCACGGTGTATTGCGCATGCGGCAAGGGCGAGCGGGTGGGCTCCATGTTGTTCACCTTTTATGTTGGAGCGGCGGAAGGCGCGGTGGGGGCGCGCAAAGTGGTGAAAATAAAAAACGATGGGTAGGTGGGTGTCAAGTTAAACATGACAAGATGTTGCCAGATTGAAATATCTATCGATTAAATACGGGGTTTGTTCGGTTTTTGCGCGTTTTTTTGCGATTATGATCAATTTGTGTGTTCGTAAAAATTAACGAGCCCTTTGCTTGTCTCACCTTGCTGTCGGATGTGTCCGAAAAATGGCATTTCTCGACCTGGGCCAGCACTCGGCCCAATCGGGGGTGGTACTCTTCGATTTCTGCGTGGCCTCTGGCCGCCTTCGAAGCCCTTACGGACAGCAATCGGTTCTATTCATGAAGAAATCAGTTGGCATCCTTTCCGGCCTGGCTATCGCCATTGCCGTCGCAACTACCGCAGGCGCCTGGTACACCGGCAAGCAGCTGCCGGCAGAGCTGGATAACGCCCTTGCACGCAGCAACGCCGAACTCAAAAAGGCCCTGGTCAGTACCGGTGGTAGCATGAGCATCGAGCGTGTGTCGCTGGAGCAGCATCTCTTCAGCAGCACTGCCCAGTACCGGCTCAAGGCTCGCGACGTCAACGTGGGTCAGGGCGAGGTGATCAATTTTGACGTGGGCGTGACCGACCAGATCGAGCACGGCCCGTTTCCCTGGTCGAGGGTCAGGGCACTGAAGCTGATGCCGGTAATGGCGGTCAGCAACAGCACGCTGCAGAAGGATGACGCCGTCGCGCCATGGTTCGCCGCTGCGGGTGAAAAGGCCCCGATCAGCGCGCAGACCAGCCTGGGTTACGGCGGCAATGTGGTCAGCCAGGTTCAGCTGGCGCCGCTCAAGTTTGACGAAGCGGATGGCAACAGCCTTGACTTCTCGGGCATGCAGTTCGAAGTCAGTGGGGACAAGGAGGGCAAGGCCTCGAAGTTCCAGGGCCAGGCCGACAGGCTGGTGATGAAATGGGTGCATGACGACCAGCCGCCGGCCACCTTCGAGCTCAAAGGGCTGACGTTTGGCGGTAACCTCGCAGCCACCGCGCACGATGCCATCTATGTCGGCAACGTCGATCTGGCGTTGGCCGAAACCAAGGTCACCCTTGGGCCGAAACAGCAGGTGCTGCTGATCAAGGGCCTGGAACAGAACGCCTTGCAAACCCTCGACGGCACGGACACCGTAGGTGGCCGCGCGGAGTACAAGGTCGGTGACATCAGCTGGGATGGCCGCGCGGTAGGCAAGGCGCAGATGGCGGTGAGCGTGACTTCGGTAAACGCCCCGGCGCTGCAGGCCTTGTCGAAGTGGTACCAGTCGCACTTGCCGGAGTTCGAGGCCGCCAGTGCGGCTGGCCAGCCGGTACCGCAGATCCAGATGGACGACGCCGAAAAGGCCCGCTTCCAGGGTGACTTGCAGAAATTGCTGGCCGCCAAGCCCAAGCTGGCGGTGGAAAACCTGTCGTTCAAGACCGCCAATGGCGAGAGCCGCTTCAACCTGTCGATGGACCTCGCCGCGCCGGCCAGCTTCGACCTGCCGCCGGACCAGCTGAGCAAGCAGATTATCACCGAGGTGAAAGGCAAGCTGTCGCTGTCCAAGCCGATGATCGGTGACCTGGCGACCTTGCAGGCGTTGCTGGATGGCCAGACCGACGCCCAAGCGATTGCCATGCAGTCGAGCCAGGCGGGGGAGATGGTCGGCATGATGGCGCTGCAGAGCGGCATGGCTACCGTGCAGGGCGATGATGTGGTCAGCAGCCTGCACTATGCCGATGGCATGGTCGATTTCAATGGCAGAAAAATGACCGTAGAAGAATTTGCCATGTTCATGGCGGCGCATCTGGGGGCCCTGTCGCCGCAGGGGTGATGGTTTCTCCTGTTGCGGCCTCTTCGCGGGTGAACCCGCTCCTACGAGGATTTCACAGTGTAGGGGCGGGTTCACCCGCGAAGGGGCCCGCACAAGCACTACAAAAACCCCTTTAGTAATCGCTGGATTGTCTGTAGCCTTCGGCCTCCGATAATAATCCGCGCCCGCAGAGGGCCGTGGCGGTCAGCATGCCGTCCGGCGCCCTTAGCCGATCTGTCAGGGCCGGGTGATACACTCGATTTGACGCGCAAGCGCGCCTGCAGGTCCAGCGATCATGACCCAGATTTCCGAACGCCTTTTGGTTCAGGCCCACCTCGACGCCAAGCAGCCCAACCCGCTGACAGCCGAGCAGGAGGCCGAATACCGTGCGGCCATCGCTGCCGAGCTCAAAGCCCAGAATGCCGTGCTGGTTGCCCATTATTACTGCGACCCGGTCATCCAGGCGCTGGCTGAAGAAACCGGCGGCTGCGTGTCCGACTCTTTGGAAATGGCCCGTTTCGGCAAGAACCACCCGGCCGAAACGGTCATCGTGGCCGGTGTGCGCTTCATGGGCGAGACGGCAAAAATCCTCACCCCGGAAAAGCGCGTGCTAATGCCGACACTGGAGGCCACCTGCTCGCTCGACCTGGGTTGCCCGGTGGAAGAGTTCTCGGCCTTCTGCGACCAGCACCCTGAGCGCACCGTGGTGGTCTACGCCAACACGTCCGCAGCGGTGAAGGCACGCGCCGACTGGGTAGTGACTTCGAGCTGCGCGCTGGAAATTGTCGAAAGCCTGATGGACAACGGCGAAACCATCATCTGGGGCCCGGACCAGCACCTGGGCCGTTACATCCAGAAGCAAACCGGTGCCGACATGCTGCTGTGGGACGGTGCCTGCATCGTTCACGAAGAGTTCAAGTCGCGCCAGTTGGCCGACATGAAGGCGCTGTACCCGGATGCTGCGATCCTGGTGCACCCCGAGTCGCCGGAAGCGGTGATCGAGCTGGCCGATGCGGTGGGCTCCACCAGCCAGCTGATCAAGGCTGCCCAGACCCTGCCGAACAAAACCTTCATCGTCGCCACCGACCGCGGCATCTTCTACAAGATGCAGCAGCTGTGCCCGGACAAGGAGTTCGTCGAAGCCCCCACCGCCGGCAACGGCGCGGCCTGCCGCAGCTGTGCGCATTGCCCGTGGATGGCGATGAACACCCTGGAGCGGGTGCTGGATTGCCTGCGTAACGGCACCAACGAGATTTTCGTTGACCCGGCGCTGGTGCCCAAGGCGATCAAGCCGCTTAATCGCATGCTGGACTTTACCCAGGCGGCGCGGCTGAAGCTGTCTGGTAATGCCTGACGCCAGACCGCGTCATACTCTTCGCGGGCTCGCCCGCTCCCACAGATATTGCACCGTTTACCAAGGCGGTGGAGTACCTGTGGGAGCGGGCTTGCCCGCGAATCGCCTTCAGCGCCCCATCATTTCCTGAACCATGCGCCGCTGCTCCATGATCTCGCGCTGGCGCTGGTCAATCTGTGAGGCCAGCGGGAAGTTACCGCCCGCCCGACGCTTGGCGTAATCCAGCTGCTGGATTGCCTGATCAAAGTCGCCGACCAGCGTGAAGTATTCGGCACGCGCCCGGTGCAAGCCAATGGTATTGCCCGACAAGCCACGCACCTCGGCCATGTCGTACCACACATCCGGGTCATCCGGCCGACTCTTCACCAGCTCGTTCAACACCTTCTCGGCCTCAGCCGGCTTGTTCTGTTTCACCAGCAGGTCGGCACGCACCTGTTTCAACGGGTAGTTGCCCGGGTACAGCCCCTGCATCCGTTCGGCGCGCTGCTGGGCGTCGGCAAGACGGTTGTTGGTGATGTCCAGGTCGATCTGTGCCAGGTTGTAGGTGATGTCGTTAGGCGCCTTGGCCAGCAGCGGCTTGAGCATTTCACGCGCCTCGTTCAATTGCCCGCCCTTGATCTGTGCCAAGGCCAGGCCATAACGTGCGGCGTCCAGCTTTGGGTCTTCGTCCAGTTGGGCGCGGAAGCGCTTGGCGGCAAGCCCCGGCGTGCCTTCGTAGGTCAGCGCCACCCGGGCGCGGATCAGCTGGTAGCGCATGCTGTCTTCGATACCACCCTTGGGCGCCTGGTCGGCGCGGTTACGGGTGTCGGCAATACGTGATTCGGTCACCGGGTGGGTCAGCAGGAACTCCGGCGGTTTGGCGTCATAGCGATACTGGCGTGCCAGGCGCTCGAACATGGTCGGCATGTTGCGTGGATCGTAGCCGGCCTTTTCCAGGTTCTGGATACCGATACGGTCGGCTTCCTGTTCATTCTGGCGCGAGAAGCGCCGTTGCTCCTGAATGGCCGCTGCCTGGGTGCCGGCAATCATGCCGATGCCCGCGTCGCCGGCGCCACCTGCGGCCAGTACGATGCCGGCCAGCAGCGCCGCCATCATCGGCAACTGCATACGCTGCTGGGCCTCGACACCCCGCGCGAAGTGGCGTTGCGACAAGTGCGCCAGTTCGTGGGCCAGTACCGAGGCATATTCGCCCTCGGTCTGGGCGTTGAGGAACAGCCCACCGTTGACCCCTACAATGCCACCCGGGGCGGCAAAGGCGTTCAGCTCGCGGCTGTCGATCAGGATGAATTCCAGGCGCCGGTCCTGCAGCTGGCTGGTTTCGGCCAGCTTGTACACGCTGGTTTCGACATAGTCCTTGAGCTGTGGGTCATTGAGCTGATTGACCTGGCCGCGCAGCAGGCTGAGCCAGGCACGGCCCAGTTGGTGCTCCTGTTGCGGCGAGACGATCGCAGAACTGGCATCACCCAGTGATGGCAGGTCGTCAGCATGGCCGGGAAGGGCCATCAGGCAGGCCAGCGTCAGCAGGGTAGGGCGCAGTAGATTCATGCATGAAGCTCGCGTCGGATCAAAGATACCTACTGTAGCGGGCTCACACGTTGACGACCAGTGGCGCTATCCTAGCCAGCCATGCCAAGAAGCAGCCTGGCGATGCCTTTGGAGACCCTGCGATGAGTAACACCCTGACCTGCGACGCCGAACTGGACGCCAGCGGGCTGAATTGCCCTTTGCCACTGCTCAAGGCCAAGATGGAGCTCAATCGCCTGGCCAGTGGCGCGGTGCTCAAGGTAATCGCCACGGACGCAGGCTCCCAGCGCGATTTCCGCACTTTCGCCCAGTTGGCCGGTCATACCCTGCTGCAAGAAACGGCCGAGGCCGGTACCTACACTTACTGGCTGCGCAAGGCCTGAGTCTTTTCCAAGGATCGTCAATGTTCAAAGTGCTTCGCGACTGGGTGCAGCGCTACTTCTCCGATGAGGAAGCGGTGGTACTGGCGGTCCTGCTGTTCCTGGCTTTTACCGCCGTGCTCACCCTGGGCGGCATGCTCGCGCCGGTGCTGGCGGGCATGGTGCTGGCGTTTCTGATGCAGGGGCTGGTCAACGCCCTGGAGCGCGTGCGCGTACCTACACGGCTGGCGGTGATGCTGGTGTTCGCCTTGTTCATGGGCGCACTGGCGGTGTTCATGCTGGTGCTGGTACCGCTGCTGTGGCACCAGCTGATCACGCTGTTCAACGAGCTGCCGGGCATGCTCGGCAAGTGGCAGTCGTTGTTGCTGCTGCTGCCGGAGCGTTATCCGCACCTGGTGTCGGACGAGCAGGTATTGCACGCCATCGAGTCGGTGCGCGGTGAAATTGGCAAGTTTGGTCAATGGGCGCTGACCTTCTCGCTGTCCAGCCTGCCACTGCTGGTCAATGCCATGATCTATCTGGTGCTGGTGCCGATTCTGGTGTTCTTCTTCCTGAAGGATCGCGAACTCATTGGCCGCTGGGTCAGCGGCTACCTGCCGCGCCAGCGCACCTTGCTGAACCGGGTGGGCAGCGAGATGAACCGGCAGATCGCCAACTACATCCGTGGCAAGGGTATCGAGATTCTGATCTGCGGCATTGCCACTTACATCGCCTTCATCAGCCTGGGGCTCAATTACGCAGCGCTATTGGCGTTGCTGGTGGGGCTGTCGGTGGTGGTGCCTTACGTGGGCGCGGTGGTCGTGACCGTGCCGGTGACCCTGATTGCGCTGTTCCAGTGGGGCTGGGGCGACCAGTTCATCTACCTGATGACGGTGTACGCGATCATCCAGGCGCTGGATGGCAATGTGCTGGTACCGCTGCTGTTCTCCGAAGCGGTGAGCCTGCACCCGGTGGCGATTATCTGCGCGGTGCTGCTGTTTGGCGGGCTGTGGGGGTTCTGGGGGATATTCTTCGCCATCCCGCTGGCGACGCTGATCAAGGCCGTGCTGGATGCGTGGCCCAAGCAGGAGCCTAGCGTTTCACCGATGCTTTGAATGTAATTGGGGCCGCTTTGCGGCCCTTCGCGGGCACGCCCGCTCCCACTGGGCCCTGCACAATTCCGGTGGGAGCGGGCGTGCCCGCGAAGGGCTGCAAGGCAGCCCCATTCAATTTCAAGCCTTGTTCAAGGCTTGGGCGGCCGCCAATACGGCATCCACATGCCCGGGCACCTTCACGCCACGCCATTCCTGGCGCAGCACCCCGTCCTTGTCGATCAGGAAGGTGCTGCGGTCAACGCCCATGTACTCCTTGCCATACAGCTTCTTCAGCTTGATCACGTCGAACAGCTGGCACAGGGCCTCGTCCTTGTCGCTGATCAGCTCGAACGGGAAGCCTTGCTTGGCCTTGAAGTTCTCGTGCGACTTGATGCCATCACGCGACACACCGAATACCACGGTGTTGGCCGCGGCGAAGGCGTCGTGCTGGTCGCGGAAGCCCTGGCCCTCGGTGGTGCAGCCTGGGGTGCTGTCCTTGGGGTAGAAGTACACCACCACCTGCTGGCCCTTGAGTTCGGCAAGGCTGACGGTTTGCCCGCTGGTGGCCTGGGCCTGGAAGTCGGCGACAGGTTGGTCGAGTGCTACAGCCATGATCGGTTTCCTTACATAGGGTTCTGGGGACGCCATGGCTCGATCAGTGCGTCGAGGTTCAGGGCATCGGCAAAGTCCAGGAACTGGTCGCGTAGCCAGCTGATCTGCGTGCCGGCCGGCAGAATCACGGTGAACTGGGCGTTGAGCATGCTGCTACCGGTTTGCGGCGCCAGGTAGGTGTCGCAGGTCATGGCTTCCAGCTCGACGCGGTGGTCAAGGAAGAACTGGCACAGCTCGTTGATGATGTCCGGGCGGTAGGCAGCGCTCACGTAGGCCACATACGGAAGAGCCTGCGGGCGCACTTCCTGGTCCGCGCTGCGGACCACGTCGAGGGTCAGGCCGTGCTTCTTGCCCAGGCCTGGCAGGGTGGATTCGAGACGTGCCAGGGCATCCCAGCTGCCGCCCACCTGCAGCACCAGGGCGCTGGTCTCGCCGTGGCGGCTCAGGCGCGAGGTGACCACCGCGCAGCGGTTTTCGAAGGCAGCGCGGCTGAGGACGTTGGCCAGCTCCATGGGGTTCGGGCCCAGGGCACTGATGACAAGGAATTGTTCGCGGACGGTGGGGGTGGACATGCAGCATTCCTAAAGCGATGAGCGGTCGGCACAGGACGGGCAAAAGCCTCCTGTCGGCAGGGCCCGGGGCTCGCATGCGAGGTCTTGGACGCTGGCGGGGAGCAAGGTCGACGGCCCGGCGGGCCGCGCTGCACCGATCAAAGGGCCAAGGGTAGCGAAATAAGCCGCCGAGGGGAATGCTCCACCCGCCTGCTTCGCTTGTGCAAGGTCGATGCCCCCAGTACCATTACCGCTCTCTTTTTCCGGCAGGAGCAGTTACATGATTGCGGGCAGTATGGTGGCATTGGTCACACCCATGGATGCACAAGGGCGTGTTGACTGGGGCAGCCTCGACAAACTTGTAGACTTCCACCTGGAAAACGGCACTCATGCGATCGTCGCTGTCGGCACCACCGGTGAGTCGGCCACGCTGGATGTCGAAGAACACATCCTGGTCATCAAGCACGTGGTCGAGCGCGTCAAACGCAGCGCCAAACCAATTCCGGTCATCGCCGGCACCGGTGCCAACTCCACCGCCGAAGCCGTGCACCTGACCCAGAACGCCAAGAATGCTGGCGCCGACGCCTGCCTGCTGGTTGTGCCGTACTACAACAAGCCGACGCAAGAAGGCCTGTACCAGCACTTCAAGCACATCGCCGAAGCCGTCGACATCCCGCAGATCCTCTACAACGTTCCCGGCCGTACCTCCTGCGACATGCAGGCCGAGACCGTGATCCGCCTGTCGACCGTGCCGAACATCATCGGCATCAAGGAAGCCACGGGCGACCTGGCCCGCGCCAAGGCCATTCTCGATGGCGTCAGCAAGGACTTCATCGTCATGTCCGGCGACGACCCGACTGCCGTCGAGCTGATCCTGATGGGCGGCAAGGGCAACATCTCCGTCACCGCCAACGTCGCTCCGCGCGAAATGGCGGACCTGTGCGAGGCCGCCCTTGAGGGCAATGCCGAGAAGGCCCGCGCAATCAACGAAAAACTCATGCCGCTGCACAAAGACCTGTTCTGCGAGTCCAACCCGATCCCGGTGAAATGGGCGCTCGTCGAAATGGGCCTGATGCAAAAAGGTATTCGCCTGCCACTGACCTGGCTGAGCGAAGGCTGCCACGAAAAAGTCCGTACTGCCTTGCGCCAGTCCGGCGTACTGGTTTAAGAGGAAGTACACCGCATGAAGCGACTGGCTGGTCTTTCCGCCCTTGCCCTGATTATCTCCAACACCAGTGGGTGTGGCTGGCTGTGGGGCGAGGATGGCTATTTCCGCGACCGCGGCAGTGACTACCTGCAGGCGCACCCGACCGCGCCGATGCAGCTGCCGCCGGACGCCAGCAACGTCAAGCGCCTTGATCCGCTGCTGCCGATTCCGCGTAACGTCGCTGACGATACCGTCAAGGGTGAGTTCGAAGTGCCTCGCCCGCAACCGCTGACGGGCGGTGCCGCCCAGGTCACCGACTACAGCCTGCAGCGCAGCGGCAGCAGCCGTTGGGTGCTGGCCCAGCATTCGCCAGCCGAAGTGTGGCCGGTAGCCCGGCAGTTCTTCGAGGACAACGGCTTCCGCATTGCTGAAGAGCGCCCGCAGACGGGTGAGTTCAACACCGCCTGGCAGCGTTTCGACGAACTGTCGGCATCGCTTGGCCAGCGTCTGGCCAGCACTGCCAGCAGCGGCGACAGCGAGGTGCGTGTACGTGTGCGTATGGAGCCTGGCGTGCAGCGCAACACCTCCGAAGTGTATGTGGTCAGCGTCGAGCGCCCGGCGGGCAGCACTGCCGAGCCTGCGTTCCCGTCCACCTCCATCAATACCGGCACCGATGCCCTGCTGGCCGACGAAATGCTTGCCAGCATGAACCGCAGCGCCGAGAAGGGTGGTTCGGTGTCGCTGCTGGCCGCGCGCGATTTCGACGCGCCAAGCCGCGTCAGCCTGAGCGAAGACGGCAGCGGCAACCCGGTGCTGTACCTGGGCTCCGACCTGGACCGCGCCTGGTCTGGCGTGGGCCGTGCCCTGGAGCAGGGTGGCGAATGGCGTGTTGAGGACATCAACCGCAGCCTGGGCCTGTACTACATCAACTTGTCCGAAAAGCCTGACGACAAGCAGAACCAGCCTGGCTTCTTCAGCCGCCTGTTCGGCAGCGAGCCGACCAAGGAAGAGCGTGAAGCCCGTGCCGAGCGTTACCAGGTTCGCCTGAGCAAGGTGGGTGAGAGCGTGCAGGTCACGGTCGAGAAAAACATCAACACCGTGGCTCCGGCCGATGTCGCCCGCCGTGTGCTGAGCGCCATTCAGGACCACCTGGGCTAAGTGCGCTTCGCGGTACTCGGAAGCGGCAGCCAAGGGAACGGCACGCTGATCGCCAGTGGTGACACGTTCATCCTGGTCGATTGCGGCTTTTCCCTGCGTGAAACCGAGCGGCGCCTGGCGCTGCTCGGGGTTTCTGCCGCTCAGCTCAGTGCAGTGCTGGTCACCCACGAACATGCCGACCACGTGCATGGGGTCGGCTTGCTGTCACGGCGCTACAATGTACCGGTCTACCTCAGCCAAGGGACTTTGCGCGGCATGCGCAAGCCGGTGGAGGTGGCCGGTTTTCTCGCGTGTGGCCAAAGCCTGCGTATCGGCAGCCTGGAAGTAACCGCAGCGCGGGTCGAGCACGACGCCTACGAGCCGTTGCAGTACGTGGTCAGCGACGGCAAGCGGCGCTTTGGCATGCTGACCGACCTGGGCTCTTACGACGCGCTGTTGCTGGAGCGTTACCAGGGCCTGGATGCACTGCTGATCGAGGCCAACCACTGCCGCGACCTGCTGGCACGTGGTCACTACCCGGCTTTTCTGAAGCAGCGGGTGGGTGGCATGCAAGGGCATTTGAACAACCACCAGGCCGCGCGCCTGGTGCACGAGTTGGGCTGGAACAACCTGCAACACCTGGTGCTGGCCCACCTCAGCAGCAAGAACAACCTGCCACACTTGGCCCGCCAGTGCTTTGTCGACACCCTCGGGTGTGACCCGGACTGGCTCCAGGTGGCGAATCAGGAACACGGGCTCGACTGGCGCGAAATCGCCTAGCCCAACACCTCAAGCAAGCGGAGCCCAATCATGGAAAAACGCGAAGAACTTTACCGCGGCAAGGCCAAATCGGTTTACAAGACCGATGACGCCGACCGCTTGATCCTGCTGTTCCGTAACGACACTTCGGCGTTCGACGGCAAGCGTATCGAACAACTCGACCGCAAAGGCATGGTGAACAACAAGTTCAACGCCTTCATCATGCAGAAACTGGAAGAAGCCGGCGTGCCGACCCAGTTCGACAAGCTGCTGGGCGACAACGAGTGCCTGGTGAAGAAGCTGGACATGATTCCGGTCGAGTGCGTGGTGCGTAACTACGCTGCCGGCAGCCTGGTCAAGCGCCTGGGCGTGGAGGAGGGCATCAAGCTGGAGCCGTCCACCTTCGAGCTGTTCCTGAAGAACGACGAAAAGGGCGACCCCTTCATCAACGAATCCCACGTTGTCGCGTTCGGCTGGGGCACCGCCGAGCAACTGGTAGAAATGAAGAAGCTGTCGTTGAAGGTCAACGAAGTGCTGAGCAAGCTGTTCGATGACGCCGGCCTGCTGCTGGTCGACTTCAAGCTGGAGTTCGGCGTATTCCACGGCCAGATCGTGCTGGGCGACGAGTTCAGCCCGGACGGCTGCCGCCTGTGGGACAAAGAAACCCGCAAGAAGATGGACAAGGACCGCTTCCGCCAGGGCCTGGGCGACGTGATCGAAGCCTACGAAGAAGTTGCCAAGCGCCTGGGCGTGCCGCTGTAAGCGGCGCGTTCACGCAAGCGCCTGATACCACGCGATTTTTTTGAAAAAAAGATTTGCGTTTTTAAAGAACGCTGGTATGATGCGCGGCATTGGAGAGATGCCGGAGTGGTCGAACGGGACGGATTCGAAATCCGTTGTACTGGCAACAGTACCTAGGGTTCAAATCCCTATCTCTCCGCCATACAAGATCAAGCCCCTGGAAGCGAAAGCTTTCGGGGGCTTTTTCGTTGCGGCTTACTTTTTCATCATCCCCAACTCAGCATCATCCAGCAGCGCCTTGGCCATCGCGCTCAGGTAATGCGAGGCCCAGATCAGTTTCTGGTCGCCGTCCATCAGGCCGGTGATGATCAGGTCGCGCACGTAACCCATCAGTTCGGAAGCCTTTTCGCGGGCGTCCTGGCAGGGGATGCCGGGTTCGATGCGGAACAGCGGGTGGGTGTTGTTTTCGCCTTGGTAGAAGCAGGTCTTGCCGACTGTGGTGGGTTCTTTTGTGTTGTCGGTGGGCATTGTTTTGTTTCCCTGGATTTTGGGTTGCCTGGGCTGGCCTCTTCGCGGGCTCGCCCGCTCCCACAGGTACTGTGCAGTGCGTGACGGCTGTGATGACCCTGTGGGAGCGGGCGTGCCCGCGAAGGGGCCTGACCTGCTAATGCAAGGTGTAAGGCTCTGTGGGTAAATGCGGCCGCATCTGCAACTGCATCAACGCTGACTCGACCAGCCCCTGTACTGCTTCCATTTCATGGATCACGGCCTGCATCACGATCGAGCTGTGGGCGGTAGGTTTGAGTTGCACGGATTGGCGGGCCACGGACAGGGCGCAGAGCACGTACTCTGAAGACTGGACCAGGGTGTCTTGCAGGATCTGGGTGGAATCGGGGGAGTAGGGCGGATCGGGGACTGTCTTGCGCCTTGGGTAGTGGAGCCGCCTGGCAATGCTGTCAAACGAATGGAGGCAGCTATACATGGGTTGACAGACCGGTACCCAAGGACCCGGCGCACACGAATGTGCCCCATGCACAGCTGCCATTAAGCGCTGCAACGGAAACTTGAGTAGTCGGCCTGTCAAAGCCGGTCGCTGATTTCACAACGACGAGCCGAGACTAGAGCGCGACCGAATCCGTCGCAACCGTTTGAGCGGGTTGGCAGTATGTTTGGGAAACGCCCTACAAGGAAGGGGATAATTCTGAGTTCAAGTTGTAGGACGGATTTCTACTAATCAATCAGACAGGCTTCCTGCAACATTTTGTCTTGAACTGCCAATGGCACCTTGGGCTACAATGCGGCGCTCTGATACGCCACTCACGCCCAGGCCACACGCCGTAATGATTACGCGCGCTGGGCGATGAACTCTTCCTGACATGGATTCGTTGGATGCTTTGCGCCGTACTGGTCTCCCCCTGCGCCCCTCGCTGGACGGCTGAATTGTCGTCTGCGGCCAGTGCTGCACACTTTCTGAAAACCCCGCACAAACTCGAATGCTGCCGCCAACCATTGGCTGCGGTACGCGGCTGTGCGCCCCACCGAAAATGGAGTGCTCCACTTGCGTAAGAAATTCGTCGCGTCCCTTCTGGCGGTCGCCATCGCCTCTACCACGGCCTGTGCACAGCTCGGGATCAGCAAAGAGCAAGCGGGCACCGTGATCGGTGGCCTGGCCGGTGTGGCCATCGGCTCGACCATGGGCAGTGGCAACGGCAAGATCGCCGCCGCGCTGATCGCAGGTGGCATTGGCGCCTACGTGGGCAACCGCATCGGCCACATGCTCGATGAAAAGGACCAGCAAGCCCTGGCGCTGCGCACCCAGGAAGTGCTGAGCCAGCAACAGACCACCGCCAGCGCCCAGCCTGTGACCTGGAAGTCCGACCACTCTGGCGCCACCGCGCAGATCGTGCCGGGTAAGGAATACACCAAGACCAAGCAGGTCGAGGTCAAGCGCGCGCCGAAGATCCAGGCGGTGCCGTCGATGAAGCTGATCAACGAGCCGTATGTGACCATCAGCGACAACCTCAACGTGCGCGCCGCGCCTAACCAGGCTGGCGAGAAGGTCGGCAGCCTGAAGAACCACACCGAATTCACCGCCGTGGGCTCCACCGGTGACTGGGTCCTGGTCGGGCGCAAGGGTGTGACCGTGGGCTATGTGCACAAGAACTACGTCGAGCCCAAGGCGCAAGCGGTTGCCAAGCGTGTAACGCCAGCCGTCAACCTGGACGAGCTGGACGTTGCCGCCAGCAAGGAAACCCAAGGTTTCGACCTGGACTCGGTGCAGTCGCTGCCGACCCAGACAGTTGCCGCCGAAGCGGCCTGCCGCCCGGTCACCGTCAGCCTGAAATCGCAAAGCGGCCAGACCGAACAAGAGCAGAACACCTTCTGCAAACAAGCCAACGGCACCTGGGAACTGATCTGAGGAACTCCATGAAAAAGCACGCGCTCGCGCTGGCTGTGATCGGCGCTTGTGGTCTGGTACCGCAGGCGTTCGCCCACGAGCTGGCCTTTTCCAAGAAAGACAACATCAAGGTCGAAGTGCCCGGGGATGCCACCACCTGGTGCAAACCCCAGGTCGACCTGACCATTACCCGCCCGGCCTGGGATAACCAGGAACTGCTGGCGGGCCTGCTGACCAAGCTGCCGTTCGTGTTCGCCAAGGACTGCTCGACCGCCAAGGTGAGCTGGAAGGCGGTCGATGCCAAGGGCAACCTGTACGCCAGCGGCTCGGGCAATGCCAGCAACCTGGGGCTGGTGACCCTGGCTGCTGCACCTGCCACTGACGCCCCGGCACCGGCTGCAGCAGCTGCACCCGCTCCGGCACCTGCGCAGCCAGAAGCACCGGCTGCTGCTGCACCGACACCGGCACCTGCTCCGGCCCCAGCCCCAGCCCCAGCCCCTGCTGCTGCAGCGGCGCCGGCAGTGGTCGAAGCCGCACCTGCGCAGGCAAAACCCGCTCCGGCCCCCGTGCCGGCGCCAGCCGTAGCTGCAGAGCCAGCCCCAACCCCCGAAGCCCCGGCAGCAGCCCCTGTTGTGCCGCCCGTCCCGGCACCTGCCACAGCAGTCGCCGCAGCCCCCACTTCGGACTTCGGTCGCTCGGTGGTCCTGGAAAACCGCAACCTGATGCAGGTAACGGACGGCACCGGCTGCAAATGGGTGCTCAGTACCTCGATCATCGGCGATGGCGACACCCTGTCGTTCGGCACCACCCCGGCCATGCCGTGCCCGGCGTCCGGCTTTGGTGAAGGCAGCTTCGACAAAATCAGCTGGAAGGCTGTGGGTACCTACCGGGGTGATAACTGGACCCGCGTCTATGCTCACCCGAGTGGTTTGATCTTCAACAAGAGCCTTGAGCCTGCGGTAAAGGACAAGGCCGTTTCTTATCTCACGCCGCAAGCTGACCAGGCCGCGTTCCTGGTCGGCGAGATCCCAGGCCGGCAGATGAAGGTGTACCTGACGTTCACCCGCTCCAGCTACGGCGTGCTCCGCCCGTTCGGCAGCGACCCTTACTACGTCGCGGTCACCCCGGACGAGTCGTTTGCCCTGGACGCGACCAAGTACAAGGAAGCTGCGCTGGAAATCTTCGACCTGATCAAGACCACCTCGCCGACCACCACCGATGTGGCCAACCTGTTCATCGTCAAAGACTTGTCGGCGATCTCGAACAACATCTGGGGCAACGACGCGCAGAAAATCACCCGCAACCGCATCGGCATCAACCGCCAAGGCCTGTTCTTCGATGTGCGCGACGGTGCCAACTGGGCGGTACAGCGAGAGCAGCAGCGTGTGCGTGAGCAGCGTCAGCGCCAACAGGAACTGGCCCGCGTGCACACCCGTGTGCTGGAGCGTTACCAGCAGTTGCAGGACGGCATGAGCGACTTCAAGGGGCGCGAAACCGAGGCGTTGGCGCAGATGGCCGGTATCAAGGTGCGCTTCGCTTCGCCACTGGAGCAGCAAAACCCTGCGACTTCGGCCAGCGTGATGCCGATGATGGTGCACGTCACCGGCAAGAAAGGTGACTTCTACAGCATCGACTTCCCGAGCAACGGCCGCCTGGTTGCGGACGAGGAATACAGCGAAGGCTGGTACGTGACCCAGGTGGCCAACGCCACGCCGTACTACCCGCTGGACGACGGCCGCGCCGTGCCTACCTACCGTGCCTACAGCGCCGGTGAACCCGAGGCCTGCAAGCAGGACCACTGTGCCGACCGCGTGTCGTTCGGCGCCGTGCTGGCCAAGGAATTCCCCAACGCCGGTATCGATTTCAGCTGGACCCCCGAGGTCTCCCAAAAGTACGTGAACGACTGGAACAACGCTTCCGCCATGGTCCAGTGAGGCAAACACCATGATCAAACAGATGAACAAGAAGCAGCTGCTGATTGGCGGTGTGGCCGCAGCGGTGCTGGTGCTCGGTGGTGGCTATGCGATGGTCGCCAGCTCGGGCAAGAAGGCTGCGCTGGCCTACTACGACGATTTCAAGGAGCGCTATTTTCTTGAGGATGTGCTGTCTGAGGGGGACATTTCCTACTCGGCGTTTTCCGGCAACCTGACGGTAGCCGACCCGGAGATCCGCGTGGCGGCGGCGCAGACCAATGGCGCCCAGCAGTTCCTGCGCGGCCTGTCGGGCTTGATGGAGTCCGTACAGGGTAGTTCGGCTGAGGAAGGCCTGGCGGGCTGGGCCAAGTACCAGCTCAATGTCAGCCGCAATGTGGCCGGGGTGTACCTGAAGGCTGATGCGCTGAAGCTGGCCCATGACGGAGACAGCAAGGATGGCAGCATTCATATCCAGTTGCTGGGCATGCAGATGAGCAACCCTTACGTTGCCAGCAAGGGTGCCGAAGTCGTGCTGGTGGCTGATGTCAGCGACGAAGTCCAGCCACGTGCCGAGCTGGCCGCCAATGGTCGGGCCGCCCCGTCGAACTTCACCTGGGGCGCCAACATGGCGGTGCGCCAGCCAGTAACTGGCGCGTTTCTGGTCAGCAGCACGGGTGACTTTGGTACCACAGTCGACCTGGACTTCACCATCAAGCGCTCCAGCGATGGCGAAGGCTCGATGGCGTTCGTGGTCACCCACCGCAACGACGGCTCCAAGGTGGGGGAAATCGTGCGCAAGGCCGACTTCCAGTCGCTGCCGGAGCTGGACGATGTCGAAACCCAGCTCAAGAGTGCCCTGAGCGCGATGCTGATCGGGGCATACAGCCCGTACTCCGGCCAGGCGGTGTTGGCTGAAGCGGTGAGCGGCTTTGCCCGCAAGGCCAAGGTCGAGAACTACTCGGTAAGTTACAGCGGCTTCAAATCGCTGAAAGAGGCTTTCAGCGAATACCAGCAGCAAGTCCCCAAGGCAAAGTTCGCAGCCTTCTGCCAGGAGGTTGGGCTGTCGTCGTGGAGCAGTGACTTTGGCGCCAAGGCCAAGAACCACAGCGATTCGGAATGCGCCATCGGGCAGAAGCTGGTCGAAGACGGCAGTTTCGAAGAGCAGTACATCTTCAAGGAAGGCAAGAGCCTGTTTGCGGCGTTGTTCGTGAGCAAGGCCTATCAGCTGGAAACCAATTGACTGGGTAATGGCTGAGTGAACAAGCCCCCGGGAACCATGAGTTGCCGGGGGCTTTTTCAGGGTTGCTGTCAGGCGCGCCCGGACCCTGTCGGGCTTGGGATCAGCGCATCGCCGCCAGTTTGATGCCGAATCCCACCAGGCAAGCCCCCGCCAGCCGCTCGAACATATTGGCAATCCGCGGGTTGGCGCGCATGCGCTCGGCCAGTTGATGGGTCAGCACCACGGCAATCAGCCCATACAGGAAGGTCACCACCGCCACTGTCGCCGCCATGAAACCGAACGTCACCAGCCCTTGGTGTTTCACCGGGTCGACGAACAGCGGGAAAAACGCCATGTAGAACATGATCGCCTTGGGGTTGAGCAGGGTGATCATCATGGTCTGGCGCAGGTACTGGCCGTTGTCCATGCGGCAGGTGTGCGCTGCGCCACCGGGTTTGCTCAGCAGCATGCGCAGGCCCAGGTAGGCCAGGTATGCAGCCCCCGCCCACTGCACCACATGAAAGGCGGCAGGGTAGGTGGCCAGCAGGGTGGCGACACCGGCTACCGCCAGCCACAGCAGCACCTGGTCACCCACGATCACGCCACAGGTCGCGGCCAGGCCTGCCTTGATACCGCCCTTGCCGGTGGCGGTGATCAGGGCGAAATTGCCCGGGCCGGGGATGGCCAGAAGAATGAGGAAGGCGATGACGAATGCGCCGTAGTCGGTGACGCCAAGCATGGTGAGTTCCTGTTGGGTATTGCGAAGGCAGTGCTCTGAACTATCGTCGCCAAAGGCGCGCTTTTCAACCTGTTGTTGCACAGTTGCAAAGAACCTGTGCCAAGCGCGGCTTGGATCCAATGCCTGGAGTCTGTATGATTCCGCGGCCATCAGACGATGGTCGAAGATGATTCATTTAAAGGATTGAGTAATGAAAAAGCTGTTCAAGGCCACCGTAGCCGTTGCCGTCGTTTCGGGTGTCGCCCTGCTGTCGGGTTGCACTGGCCAGGTTTACAACCAACCGAAAAACTGCACCTACGACTACCTGTTCCACCCTTCGGTTTCCATCTCCAAGATCATCGGTGGCTGCGGCCCGATCGATAAACTGCCTCAGCAGCAGTAATCTTGGCGGTACCCTGATCGCGACGCTTGCGGCGTGATCCAAGGCCCCCGGTCATGCACATGGCCGGGGGCTTTTGTTTGTGACGTGACAAACTGCCGCTGGGGCAACCGGTCGCCTTGACGCTCCGGCCTGCAATTTGTTTGTGCTGGCATTTCAGATACAATCGGAAAAACGATTCAGCCTTGTCGGTCAATTCGACCAAAGGCCGAGCCGTTTTCTGGTTCTCTGGCTGCTGAACAATGATCAACAAAAAGCCTGCGCTGAAGAACACGCTTTACCGGGGCCAGCCACAGGCCCTCACTCTGTTCTCCTGACTGGAATTGATCAATGTTCAAGAAAGCTGGCAAGACCTTGCTGGGTCTGGCGGTCGCTGCAAGCGTCATGCAAGCGCACGCTGCAGAAACCAAGAAAGTAGACGTGCTGCTGGTCGGCGGCGGCATCATGAGCTCCACCCTGGCCGTGTGGCTGCACGAGCTGGAGCCAAGCTGGTCGATGGAAATGGTCGAGCGCCTGGATGGCGTGGCCGAAGAAAGCTCCAACGGCTGGAACAATGCCGGTACCGGCCACTCCGCGCTGGCCGAGCTGAACTACACCCCGGAAGACAAAGACGGCAACGTCAACATCTCCAAGGCCATCGAAATCAACGAAGCCTTCCAGATTTCCCGCCAGTTTTGGTCGTGGCAGGTACGCCAGGGCGTGCTGAAGAACCCGCACTCGTTCATCAACACCACCCCGCACATGAGCTTCGTGTGGGGCGATGACAACATCAAGTTCCTCAAGAAGCGTTACGACGCACTGCAGGCCAGCCCGCTGTTCCGTCCGATGCAGTACTCCGAGGACCACGCGCAGATCGCCAAGTGGGTCCCGCTGATGATGGAGGGCCGCGACCCGAACCAGAAGCTGGCCGTGACCTGGACGCCGATCGGCACCGACGTCAACTTTGGTGAGATCACCCGCCAGTTCGTTGGCCACCTGCAGACCCAGAAAGGCTTCGACCTGAAGCTGTCCAGCGAAGTGCAGGACATCACCCGCAACAAGGACGGCTCCTGGCACGTCGAGTACAAGAACCTGAAGGACGGCACCGAGTCGGCCACCGACGCCAAGTTCCTGTTCATCGGTGCCGGCGGCGGCGCGCTGAAGCTGCTGCAGAAGTCGGGTATTCCGGAAGCCAAGGAATACGCAGGTTTCCCGGTGGGCGGTTCGTTCCTGGTGACCGAGAACCCGACCGTGGCCATGCAGCACATGGCCAAGGCCTACGGTATCGCCTCGACCGGTGCGCCACCCATGTCGGTCCCGCACCTGGACACCCGTGTGCTGGACGGCAAGCGCGTCATCCTGTTTGGCCCGTTCGCTACCTTCTCGACCAAGTTCCTGAAGAACGGCTCGTACCTGGACCTGCTGAGCAGCACCACCACCCACAACGTGTGGCCGATGACCAAAGTCGGTATCGACCAGTACCCACTGGTCGAGTACCTCGCTGGCCAGCTGATGCTGTCTGACGATGACCGCTTCGAAGCCCTGCGCACCTACTTCCCGAACGCCAAGAAAGAAGAATGGCGTCTGTGGCAGGCCGGCCAGCGTGTGCAAATCATCAAACGTGATGCCGAGAGGGGCGGCGTGCTGAAGCTGGGCACTGAAGTGGTGGCGTCCGAAGACCGCACCATCGCGGGCTTGCTGGGTGCATCGCCGGGTGCTTCGACCGCTGCGCCGATCATGCTGCACGTGCTGGAAACGGTGTTCAAGGAGAAGGTCGCTACCCCAGAGTGGCAGGCCAAGATCAAGGAAATCGTGCCGAGCTACGGCACCAAGCTGAACGATTCGGCAGCGGCCACCCAGAAAGAGTGGAACTACACCGCTGAAGTGCTGCAACTGGGTAAACCGCCGGTGATCGACGCCAGCGTTGAATTCGGTGGCGCGGCAAGCAAGCCGGTCGAGAGCAAGCCTGAGAACGACATGGCGCTGTAATCGGCCATTGTTGTGAAAGAAAGCCACGGGGGAGACCTCGTGGCTTTTTTGTTGCCAAGCCCAGCGCAACCCTCAGGCTTATCGCCATCCCTGGTAGGAGCGGGTTCACCCGCGAAGAGGCCTGCACAGGTATCACTGCTGGCGCAGTATGCACTCCAGCAACCCGGGAAACCGCTCGCCCAGCATCTCGCTACGCAGCGAATTCATATGGGTAGTCCCCACATTGCGGGTTTGCACCAGCCCTGCATCACGCAACACACGGAAGTGGTGGGACATACTCGACTTCGGCCGGCCTCCGTCCAGCTCGCCACAGCTGGCCTCGGCCACACCGGCCAGGTGGCGGACGATTTCCAGGCGCACGGGGTCGCTGAGCGCATAGAGCAGGCGTTCAAGGATGAGGTCTTCGGGGTTGGGATGTTTATAGGCTCGCATGGTTGACATGATAACGGGGGTTTCATTAATTGCCATAGTTCGATTATGATCGAACAACAGTATTCAAATGAACCCGGAGTTTCCCATGTCCGCACTGTTCGAACCCTACACCCTCAAAGACGTCACCCTGCGTAACCGAATCGCCATTCCGCCGATGTGCCAGTACATGGCTGAAGACGGCATGATCAACGACTGGCACCACGTACACCTGGCCGGCCTGGCCCGTGGTGGTGCCGGCTTGCTGGTGGTCGAGGCCACTGCTGTTGCGCCGGAAGGGCGTATCACCCCGGGTTGCGCCGGTATCTGGAGCGATGCCCACGCTCAGGCGTTCGTACCGGTGGTGCAGGCCATCAAGGCTGCCGGTTCCGTGCCGGGTATCCAGATCGCCCACGCCGGGCGCAAGGCCAGCGCCAACCGCCCGTGGGAGGGTGACGACCACATTGCCGCCGACGACGCGCGCGGCTGGGAGACCATTGCCCCGTCTGCGATTGCCTTTGGCGCGCACCTGCCGAAAGTGCCACGCGAAATGACGCTGGACGATATCGCCCGGGTCAAGCAGGACTTCGTCGATGCCGCCCGCCGTGCGCGTGATGCCGGCTTCGAGTGGATAGAACTGCATTTCGCCCATGGCTACCTGGGCCAGAGCTTCTTCTCCGAGCACTCCAACAAGCGCACCGATGCCTATGGCGGCAGCTTCGACAACCGCAGCCGCTTCCTGCTGGAAACACTGGCCGCCGTGCGCGAAGTGTGGCCGGAGAACCTGCCGCTGACCGCGCGCTTTGGTGTGTTGGAATACGATGGCCGCGATGAGCAGACCCTGGAAGAGTCGATCGAACTGGCCCGCCGCTTCAAGGCCGGTGGGCTCGACCTGCTGAGCGTGAGTGTCGGCTTCACCATTCCCGACACCCACATCCCCTGGGGGCCAGCGTTCATGGGGCCGATTGCCGAGCGCGTGCGCCGCGAAGCGAAGCTGCCCGTGACGTCGGCGTGGGGCTTTGGTACGCCGCAGTTGGCGGAGGCCGCATTGCAGGCCAACCAGCTGGATCTGGTTTCGGTAGGGCGCGCGCACCTGGCCGACCCGCACTGGGCTTACTTTGCGGCCAAGGAGCTGGGGGTGGAAAAAGCCTCCTGGACCTTGCCGGCGCCTTATGCGCACTGGCTCGAGCGTTACCGCTGAGGCTTGGAGGGGCTGCTTTGCAGCCCATTCGCGGGCAAGCCCGTCCCCACAGAGACACCACAGGTTTCAGATGCTGCACCCTCTCTGTGGGAGCGGGCTTGCCCGCGAAGAGGCCGGTAGAGGCTAAAACCGATCCAGTCGGTATGTACCCATCTCAGGCCCACCAGCCTGCTCAGCCAACCGCCCCACCCATTCCGCCGTCACCGCCGCCTGGGTCAACCCCAGGTGCTGATGCCCAAACGCCAACAGCACCCGCCCATCGCACACCCTGTCGATTACTGGCAATGAGTCTGGCAACGAAGGCCTGAAACCCATCCACGGCGTTGCCCCTTCGACGCTCAAGTCGTGCCGGAACAACCCCTTGCTCAACCGGTGCAACTGCCAAGCCCGTTGCATGCTCGGCGGTGCCTGTAGCCCGGCAAACTCCACTGTGCCAGCCAGGCGCAAGCCTTCGGCCATGGGCGTCATGATGAACTTGCGCTCAAGCGAGGTGACTGCAAACGGCAGGCGCTGGTGCTCACCCGGCAACATCAGGTGGTAGCCGCGTTCGGTATCCAGCGGCACCCGCTTGCCTGTCAGCGCAGCGGTCAGTTTCGCAGAATGGGCGCCACAGCTGACAAGCACCTGGCGGGCTTTGAGCGTGCCCCGGTCGCTGGCAAGGCTCACGCCGGCACTGTGCAAATGCCCGCCATCGACCTGCGCCTGGACAAAGCGCACCCCGCAGGCCTTGGCCGCCTCGAACAATTCGCACACCACCCGATAAGGGTCGATGAAGTGCCCCGTGCGCGGGAAAAACAGCCCGCCCAACAGTGACGGGCTCAGTTGCGGCGCTGCTTCGCGCACGGTTTCGGCCGACCAGAAGTCCACCGGCACCGCCTGCTGTTGCATGCGTGTGCGCAACGCCTCCAGCGCCTGGCGTGACTCAGGCTTCTCGAACACCAGCAACGAACCATCCTCTTGAAACAACTCGCTGCGCCCGATCGAGCCCAACAGCCGTTGCCAGGCGCCCAGGCTGCCTTCGTTCAGCGTGCGGATGCCCGCCACGCTGCGCTGGAACGGCGCCGGACGCAGGTTGAGCAGCAGCCGGGTGAACCACGGCATGGCCTTGGGCAGGTATTTCCAGTCCAGGCGCAGCGGGCCCATCGGATCGAGCAGCATGCGAGGCAGGCGCTTGAGGATCGACAGGTCGGCAATCGGGAACACTTGCTCGGTTGCCAGGTGCCCGGCATTGCCGAAGGACGCGCCCAGGCCGGGCGCCTGGCGGTCGACCAGGGTTACCCGATGGCCCTGGCGGGCCAGTTGCAGGGCACAGGCGACGCCGACAATGCCGGCGCCCACCACGGCGATATCGGTTTCAGCGGTTTCGACCATGCTCAGTCTTCCCGTTTACCATCAAGCAGGCGCCGCAGCTGCAGCGGGTTGCCGTGTTTCAACGCTTGCGGCAGCAGCGCATCGGGGAAGTCCTGGTAGCAAACCGGGCGCAGGAAACGCAGGATCGCCGCCGTGCCCACCGAGGTGCTGCGGGCATCGGAAGTGGCCGGGAACGGCCCGCCGTGGACCATGGCATCGCACACCTCGACGCCGGTCGGCCAGCCATTGACCAGAATGCGCCCGGCCTTGCGCTCAAGGGTGGGGAGCAGGGCGCGAGCGCTGTCGATGTCGGCCTCGTCCAGTTGCAGGGTAGCGGTCAGCTGACCTTCCAGGTGTTCGGCTACCTGGCGGACCTGCTCATCGTCGGTGCAGGCAACGACCAGCGACGCTGCACCGAACACTTCAGCCTGCAACGCCGGGTCGGCGAGAAACGCTTCGGCCTGGGTCACGAACAGCTGTGCCTGGCACTGATTGGGGCCCTGACCGGCTTGGCCACTGGCGATGGCCTGGGCACAGGGGTTGTCTGCCAGGGCTGCGATACCGGCCTGGTAGGCACTGAAAATGCCAGGTGTGAGCATGGTTTGGGCGGCGGCCTGCTGCACGTACCCGTCGGCTGCAGTGATGAACCGCTGCAGTGCCGGCCCCTGCCGGGCGATTACCAGGCCAGGGTTGGTGCAGAACTGGCCGGCACCCTGGGTCAGCGAGGCGACGAAACCTTGTGCCAGTGCTTCGGCACGGGTTTGCAGGGCGGCGTCGAACAGGAACACCGGGTTGATCGAACTCATTTCGGCATACACCGGGATGGGCTCCGGGCGCGCCTGGGCGGCCTGGCACAGCGCCATGCCACCGCTGCGCGAGCCGGTGAAACCAACGGCCTTGATACGTGGGTCGCTGACCAGGGCAATGCCCACTTCACGGCCCGAGCCATAAAGCAGCGAGAACACACCCTCCGGTAAGCCGCACTGCTTCACTGCTTGGGCCACTGCCTGGCCGACCAGCTCACTGGTGCCGGGGTGGGCACTGTGGGCCTTGACCACCACGGGGCAGCCAGCGGCCAGTGCCGACGCGGTGTCACCACCGGCCACCGAGAAGGCCAGCGGGAAATTGCTGGCGCCGAACACGGCGACTGGCCCCAGGGCCACCTGGCGCTGGCGCAAATCAGCGCGGGGGAGGGGCTGGCGCTCAGGCAGGGCGCTGTCGACCCGCACGTCCAGCCATTCGCCGGCCCGCACTGTACGGGCAAAGGTGCGTAGCTGGGTGCAGGTACGGCCACGCTCGCCCTGAATGCGCGCCTTGGGCAGGCCGGTTTCGATCACGGCGCGGTCGATCAGGGCATCGCCGAGGGCCTCGATCTGTGTGGCGATGGCTTCAAGGAACTCTGCTCGTTGTTCGAGCGATGTTTCGCGGTAGGCGTCGAATGCCGCCCAGGCCAGCGCGCAGGCCTGGGCCACGTGTTCGCCGGTGCCGCCGAGGTAGGCCGGTTCCAGCGCCTGACCGGTGGCCGGGTCGATGGCACGGATGGCTTCGCGGCTGCCGGTTACCGGCCTCTGGCCGATCAGCAGGTTGCCTGTGAGGGTCATGGAGCCTCCTTGGAAATCTAATGCAGATGCATGGGGGGGATTACGACCCCTGTAGGAGCGGGTTCACCCGCGAACACCGGCAAAGCCGGTGCCATGCACCGGGTCGCCTGATTCGCGGGCACGCCCGCTCCCACAGGGAGAGCAGTGGCTGCTCAGGCGATGTTCTGCTCAGCCGACCAGCTGGCGTACCAGTTGCGGAACAGCGCGTACTGCTGTTCGGCATAGTTGCGCTGGGCGTCGGTCAGGACGTCGGTCTCGTTGAAGTGCAGGCTGTACTCGGTGTCGCCGTTGAGCACCATCAAGTGCTTGTAATACAACACCAGGTCGCAGCCTTCATCGAACGACGACAGCACCGCCAGCGCCGCTTCCAACTCGCGCGCCAGGCGGCGGGCACGGGCGTCGCCTTTGGCGGCCTGTTTGCTCAGGCTCACCAGTTGCAGCACTTCGCGCGGCAGCGCGTTGCCGATGCCGGTGATGGCGCCGGTGGCGTTGCAGTTGACGAAGCCATGCACCACCTGGGTGTCGACACCGACCATCAGGGTGACATCGTCATCCTTGGAGGTGATGTGCTCGGCGGCGTAGCGCAGGTCGGCGCCACCGCCGAACTCCTTGAAGCCGATCAGGTTGGGGAACTGGCTGCGCAGTTCGAAGAACAGGTCGGCGCGGGTGGCAAAGCCGTAGTAAGGGCTGTTGTAGATCACCGCCGGCAGTTTCGGTGCGGCAGCGAGGATGGCCGAGAAATGGTGCTTCTGGGCGATCAGCGAAGCACCGCGGCTGAGCACGCGGGGGATGACCATCAGGCCGGCGGCACCGACCTTGGCGGCGTGGGCGGCATGCGACACTGCCTCACGGGTGTTGACTGCGCCCGTGCCGACGATGGTCGGGATACCGGCCGCCACCAGGCGCGCCACGCCTTCCTGGCGCTCGGCCTCGGTCAGCAGCGGCCAGTCACCCATCGAGCCGCAGTACACCACCGCGCTCATGCCGGCCTCGATCAGTTGGCGGCCCTTGCGCACCAAGGCGTCGAAGTCCGGCTTGCGCTCGGCGGTGCATGGGGTCATCAGGGCGGGCATGGTGCCGGTGAAAATGTTGTTGGTCATTGTTGTTACTCCTGGCGAAATTGGGTTTGGTCAAAAGGCCGGGGGCTCAGATGCCCCAGGCGAACGGGTCCTGTTCGTCGATCAGCAGGGTGCTGTCGGCGGTCATGTGGGCACGGCCGGTGATGAACGGTCGAATACGCTCGCCGTCGCGCTCGTAACGGCCGTGAAACTGGCTGCCGGTGATGCTGGCCTGCACCCAGGTCTGGCCTTCGGCAAGCTTGCCGTCGGCGGCCAGGCAGGCCAGCTTGGCGCTGGTGCCTGTGCCGCACGGGGAGCGGTCGTAGGCCTTGCCGGGGCACATCACGAAGTTGCGGCTGTCGGCGTTGGGGTCGTCGGCGAACAGTTCGATGTGGTCGATGGGCGCGCCGTTCTCGCCGGTGATGCCCTGGGCTTCCAGGGCCTTGAGCATGGCCCAGGTGTACTCGGTCAACACCTCGCGGTTATCCAGCTCGATGCGCTGGCCGTGTTCGGACACAAGGAAAAACCAGTTGCCGCCCCAGGCGATATCGCCGTGCACCACGCCATGGCCGGGCACGTCCACCGCAACCTGTTGGCGGTAGCGGTAGGAGGGCACGTTGCCGATGGTGATGGCGCCGTCGTCATGCAGGGTGGCGCTGACCTGGCCGACCGGGGTGTCGATCTTGTGCACACCCGGTGCGATCAGGCCCAGGTACAGCAACGACGCAACCAGGCCGATGGTGCCGTGACCGCACATGTTCAGGTAACCGGCGTTGTTGAAGAAGATCACCCCGCAAGTAGCGTCGGCCGATACCGGCGGGCAGTACAGCGCGCCGACCAGCACATCGTTGCCGCGTGGCTCCAGCAGGCAGGCACGGCGCCATGGGTCGTGCAGCTCGCGCAGTTCGTCGCGCTGTTCGGCCATGCTGCGGCCGTGCAGTTGCGGAAAGCCCTTCATCACCAGGCGGGTGGGTTCGCCACCCGTGTGGGAATCTATGACGTGAATCTGTTTCATGGGCTTGTCCCTTGCGTAAAAGATCAGGAAGCGACGGCAACAGGGCGGCCGTTAGAGGTTTCAGCGCAGGCTTCGCTTTCGTCGTCGCCTTCCAGGCGCACCAGGTGGGCAGGCACACCCGTGGCGGCGCCCCAGTAGTAGATGCCCAGTGCACAGGCCGCCACGACCACGGTGTCGAATGGGTGGCCGATGACGCCCAGGCCGCCGAAGCTGCCCAGCCACGACAGCAGGATGGTCAGCGCATAGAACCCGATCAGCCACGCCGACGAGCGAACTTGCTGACCCAGCGACAGGTGCTGGGTGGGTACGAAACGGCTGCACAGCAGGTACAGCACGAACATCACGATCTGCAGGGCCAGCAGCCACGACACGGTGTTCCAGCCCGACCAGTACACGATCAGCGCAGCGATGATGAACGACAGCGGGCCGAGCACAGCCATGCCCTTGACCCGGAACGGGCGCGGCATGTGTGGTGCATTGCGGCGCAGGGCGGCGACGCTGACCGGCGCTACGGCGTAGCTCAGTACCAGAGCGGCGGATACCACGTTGATCAGCGCTTCCCACGACGGGAACGGCAGGGTCCAGAACACCGACAGGCCGAACGTCAGCCACAGGGCCGGGCGCGGGATGCCGGACTCTGCATCGATGCGGGTGAAGTACTTGAAGAAGGTGCCGGTCTGGGCCCAGCCATAGATCACGCGCGGGGTGGCGTTCATGTAGATGTTGCCGCAGCCGCTTGGCGAGATCACTGCGTCGGCCACCACCAGGTAGGCGAGCCAGCCCACACCCAGGGCCAGGGCAATGTCACGGTAGGGCAGGGCCAGTTCCTTGGTCACGCTGGCCCAGCCGTTGGCCAACATTTCGGTCGGCACGCTGCCGAGGAAGGCCAGTTGCAGCAAGGCGTAGATAGCGGTGGACAGCAACACCGAAAGAATCAGCGCAATCGGGATGGTGCGCTGCGGGTTCTTCACCTCGCTGGCTACCGATATGATCGGCGTCAGGCCCAGGTAGGCGAAGATGATGCCACCGGCGGATACCGCCATTTCCACCCCGGACAGGCCGAACGGGGCAAAGCCCTGGACCTCGAAGTTTTCCGGTTTGAAGAAGGTGAACAGCACGCCGATCACCAGCAGCGGCACGATGAACTTGAACACGCTGACCAGGTTGTTGGCCTTGGCGAAGGTTTTCACGCTGCGGTAGTTGAGGAAGAAGAACAGCCCCAGCAAGGCGAACTGCACCAGCCAGCCGAGCACGGTCGGGTCGCTGGAGCCGGCCTTGGTCAGCCCGGGAAACCAGGCGGCGGCGTATTGGCGTGAGGCGACCACTTCGATGGCGATCAGGCTGGAAAAGGCGATCAGGGTGATGAAGCCCATCAGGTAGCCCAACAGTGGACCGTGCGAGTACACCGGGTAGCGCACCACGCCACCGGCGCGGGGCAAGGCGGCGCCCAGCTCGCAGTAGACGATGCCCAGCAACAGTACGGCGAACCCGCCCAGGAACCAGGAGAGGATGCCGGCCGGGCCGGCGATGGCCGAGACATGGCTGGCGGCAAACAGCCAACCGGAGCCGAAGATGGCGCCTAGGCCGATGAAGGTGAGGTCCAGCAGTGATAACTGTTTTTTGAATTTGCCTGACATGGGTTCGCCTTTTTGTTGGTTATTGGATAGGCAGGTCTGATGTCACGAGATGCGGCTTTTTGGGCCGCGCTCTTGTAGGACTTGGGCGGCTTGCGTGGGACATAGAGTGGACCGATCAGGGCGGCGGTTCTTGATGGTTTTCTGCAAGGGGGATGACGAAATCGGCACAGTTGCAGAAAAACAGTGGTAAGGCGCAAAGCGTGGGGATAGGCTCAAAGCCATACCGGATAAGGGTTTGAGAGATGCAGTGCTAGTGCCGGCCCTTTCGCGGGTGAACCCGCTCCTACAGGTACGGCGCAGAATTCGAAATCTGTGGGGGCCCTGTAGGAGCGGGTTCACCCGCGAAGAGGCCGGCCCAGCCAGCAGAGAACCGACAGATGACCGACACCCCCCTGGCAACCCTCTACCAGTCCCTGGACCAGCACCGCCCCGCCACCCTCGAGGCCCTGCTCGCCGGTGTATCGCTGTTGCTGCCGATGCTCGACGCCATCCCCAACGCCGCGATCTTCATCAAGGATTCTGCCGCCCGCTATGCGTTGGCCAACAACACACTGGTCCAGCGCTGTGGCCTCAAGCGCCTGCAACCGCTGCTGGGCAAGACCAGCGCCGAAGTGTTTCCGGCACAGTTTGGCCCCGGCTATACCGAGCAGGATCGACGTGTTCTCAAGGAAGGCCTGGTGCTGGAGGACCAGTTGGAGCTGCACCTCTACGGCAGCCGTGAGCCCGGCTGGTGCCTGACCCACAAGCGCCCGCTGTACAACCCTGCCGGCGAAATCATCGGCCTGGTCGGCATCTCGGTCGACTTGCAGTCAGCCGCCCACAGCCACCCCGCCTACCAGCGCCTGGCCGCAGTGGACGAGCACATCCGCCAGCATTTTCACCAGCCGATCAGCATGGGCGAGCTGACCCGCATCGCCGGTATTTCCGTGGCCCAGCTGGAGCGCTATTGCAAGCGGGTGTTCCACCTCACGCCCCGGCAGATGATCCACAAGGCGCGCCTGGAGCACGCCCACCGCCTGTTGCATTCGGAGCTGCCGATCACTGAAGTGGCGATGCGCTGCGGCTACACCGACCACAGCGCCTTCAGCCGCCAGTTCAAGCAACTGACCGGCTTTACGCCGCGCCAGTACCGCCAGGCTACCGCCGATCAGGTGGCCTGAAACAGCCCCCGGGCCTCGGCAAAGCATTGCTCGGCAATCGCCGAGCGCGGCTCGCTGCGGCGCAGCAGCAGCCCGACCGGGCTGTGAATGGCGGCGTCGGCCACCGGTACGATGCGCAGGTGCTCGCTGAGGTCTTCCAGGCCGCAGTCCAGTGGCATGATCGCGCAGCATATGCCGGTGTTGATGGCCTGGATGAGCTGGAAGCTCGAGTCGCTCTCAAGCACCGCATTGGGCTCCAGACCACGGCTGCGGAAGCTCAGGTCCAGCGACTGGCGGTAGTGCATGCCTTTGCTCAGCAGCCCCAGCGGAATATCGCCGAGCTCGTCCCAGCGCAGCCGGTCGCTGGCGAACTGGAAGTGCCGCGTATCGTGCAGCAGGCCCATGGTGGTGGTGCCGAGTTCGATCACTTCGAAGAAGCTGGTGTTGACCTGGTCCAGGTAGCAGATACCCAGGTCGAGCTGGTTGCGGCTGAGGCCGTCGATGACCTGTTCCGAGCTCAGCGAGCTGAGCTGAAAGTGCAGTTCGGGGTATTTTTCGCGCAGGGGCAGCAGCAGGTGCATGGGGTTGAAACTGGCCAGCGGCACCGTGCCCAGGCGCAGGCTGCCGACCACCTGGCCACGGCAACTGGCAGCCTCGGCCTGCAGGCCGTCGTGGGCAGCGAGCAGGGTGCGGGCCCAGGCCAGGATGCGCTCGCCGGCCTCGGTGAAACCTTCGAAGCGCTGGCCCCGCTTGACCAGCACCAGGTCCAGTTCGTCTTCCAGGTTGCGCAGGCGCATGGACAGCGTCGGCTGGGTGATATGGCACAGCGCCGCCGCCTGGCCGAAGTGGCGGGTCTGGTCGAGGGCGATGAGGAACTTGAGCTGCTTGATGTCCATGAAAGTGCCTGGCGTCTGGTTATGCAGACCTTAACCCACGTCTGCGATAGATGTCATTGATCGGCCGGTACGTCATATCGATTGGACGCCTCTGGGGGTATGCCTCTAGCGTGGTGAAAATGCCCTTCAAGGAGCTTCACCGTGCGCGTCCAACTTGATGCGGTCTTCGTACCGCTGAACATCGCCGTGCTGACTGTCAGCGACACCCGTACCTACGACAACGATACTTCCGGCGCGCTGCTGGCCAACCGCTCGGTCGAGGTCGGTCACCGGCTGGTGGCGCGAGCGCTGCTCAAGGACGACCTGTACAAGATCCGCGCTCAGGTGGCCAGCTGGATTGCCGATGAACAGGTGCAGGTGGTGCTGATCACCGGCGGTACCGGCTTTACCGGGCGCGACAGCACACCCGAAGCGGTCGAGTGCCTGCTGGACAAGCGTATCGATGGGTTCGGCGAGTTGTTCCGGGCATTGTCGATTCTCGATATTGGCAGCTCGACCGTGCAGAGCCGGGCGTTGGCCGGGTTGTCCAACCGCACGTTGGTATGTTGCCTGCCGGGCTCGACCGGGGCCTGCCGCACCGCCTGGGAAGGCATTCTGGCCGAGCAGCTGGATGCACGGCACCGGCCATGCAACTTCGTCAAACACCTGTTGCCGATGTAGGAGCGGGTTTACCCGCGAAGAGGCCAGAACAGGCAACCACCCACCGTCAGCTCAACACATACCCCACCGGCAACAAGGCGGGAGGCAACTGCTGTTCCCCCAATCCGGCCAGCACATCGCGCTCCACAGTCCGCACCATGGCATCGGTCGGCAGGTCGTTCTCATCGCGCCCGAACGGGTCTTCCAGCTCGTTGCCGATCGCATCCAGCCCGAAGAACGTGTACCCCACGATGGTGGTGAACAGCGGTGCCAGCCAGCCCAGCGGCTCGGCCAGGGCAAACGGCAGCAGCAGGCAGAAAATGTAGATGGTACGGTGCAGCAGCAGCGTGTAGGGGAACGGCAAGGGTGTGCCCTTGATCCGCTCGCAGGTGGCTTGCACTTCGGTCAGGCCCGCCAGGCGTTGCTCCAGCAGGTTGTAGCGCCATTCGCTGATCCGTTGCTGTGCGGCCAACCGTGAACAGTGGTCGCCGATTTCACGCAGGATGCCGTCGCACACATTGTGCGGGCTGATCGCATCGGCCCGGGCCAGCCACGGCCTGGCAGCTGCCTGTTCGTCCTCGTTACGCAGCCGGGCATTGAGCGCATGAGCGAAACCACACAGGTTGCGCAGCAGTTCGGTGCGCAGTGTTTCATCGGCAATCGCCACGCTTTCCCGCACAAACGAGCGGGTTTCGATAATCAGTTTGCCCCAGGCCTTGCGCCCCTCCCACCAACGGTCATAGCACGCGTTGTTGCGAAAGCTCATGAAGATCGACAGTGACAGGCCCAGCAAGGTGAACGGCGTGGCGCTGACCGGGTAGAAATACGCCGGATAATGCCGCTCGATCAGCACGATCAGCGCGGCCAGCAGTGTCACCATCAGGCAACGCAGGGCAATGCGTTTGACGATCGACCCCTTGAGGGTGAACAACACGCGCAACACATCGGTGGAGGGGGGGACGATCATCGAAATCCAGAGACGGCTGCTCAGCCGCCGGTCATGTTCATGAAGCGCAGGATCTGCACATCGCCACCGACTTCAAAATGATGGCGATAGGGCTTGAGGTGCAGCGAGTCGCGAATGGCCTTTTCCAGGCGTTCGGGGTTGCCAGGGTGGGCGCGCAGCACGTGCTTGAGGTCGACCGAGTGTTCGTTGCCCAGGCACAGCAGCAGGCGGCCTTCGACGGTAAGGCGCACGCGGTTGCAGGTGGCGCAGAAGTTGTGGCTGTGCGGGGAAATGAAGCCGACCCGGGTGTTCGCGGCTTCGGCCAGGCGCCAGTAGCGGGCCGGCCCCATGGACGACTCGGTCGATTCGACCAGCGTGAACTGCTCGGCCAGGCGTGCCCGAACTTCATCGCTGGAGCAGAACGATTCGCCACGTTCATGCTCGCTTATCACCCCCAGCGGCATTTCCTCGATGAAGGTGATGTCCAGCTCGCGTTCGATGGCAAAGCGCACCAGATCGACCAGTTCATGGTCGTTGCGGCCTTTGAGTACCACGCAGTTGAGCTTGGTGCGCTTGAAACCGGCCTGGCGTGCGGCGTCGATGCCGGCGATTACCTGGGCAAGGTCGCCGGTGCGGGTCAGTTGCTTGAAACGGTCGGCATCCAGGCTATCCAGGCTGATGTTCAGGCGTGTCACCCCGGCGTCGAACAGCGGCTGAGCCAGGCGCCCGAGTTGCGAGCCGTTGCTGGTCAGGCACAGCTCGCGCAGGCCGGGCAGGGCGGCGATGCGCCCGCACAGGTCGACGATGCCCTGGCGTACCAGTGGCTCGCCACCCGTCAGGCGGATCTTGCGGGTGCCCAGCGCGACGAAGCGCTCGGCCACCTGGAACAGTTCTTCGAGGCTGAGGATTTGCTGGCGCGGCAGAAACTGCATGTCTTCGGCCATGCAGTACACGCAACGGAAGTCACAGCGGTCGGTGACCGACATCCGCAGGTAGTCGATTTTCCGGTTGAAGCCGTCGATCAGGGCCCGGCTGTTCTGTTCCACGTTCGCACTCGAATGGGTTGGGACATGACTCCAAGCTATAACCTGGCCGCAAGGCCGTCAAATTGCTTTGCCTGACCGGTTGATCGATGGCCTCTATCGCTTGGCATCGCCTCTGGCAGCCATGATCGAAACCGCTTATCACGCCGTAAGATCTTTCGATTGGACGCCCCTTCCCACGCTCCATAGGCTGGAAAAAAGCACCGAAGCGTGAGGATTCATCGCATGAGCCAGGACGAACACATCAGGGACTACAAGGGCGCCGCTGCCGGCTGGGGGGCGCTCAAAAGCGTGACCAAGAGCTGGCTGGGCAGCGACAACGCCTTCAAGAACCTGCGGGCCATGCTCAAGACCAACCAGAACGGCGGTTTCGACTGCCCCGGCTGTGCCTGGGGCGAGTCGCCGGAAAGCGACATGGTCAAGTTCTGCGAAAACGGCGCCAAGGCGGTCAACTGGGAAGCCACCGGCCGCTCGGTCGACCCGGCTTTCTTCGCCAGATACAGCGTCAGCGCGCTGAAGGAGCAGACCGACTACTGGCTTGAATACCAGGGCCGCCTCACCCACCCGGTGCGCTACGACGCCGCCACCGACCACTATGTCGAAACCACCTGGCAGGAGGCCTTCGAGCTGGTCGCCAGGCACCTGCGTGCGCTGCAGTCGCCGGATGAGGCCGAATTCTACACCTCGGGCCGGGCCAGCAACGAAGCGGCGTTCCTTTACCAACTGTTCGTGCGTGCCTACGGCACCAACAACTTCCCGGATTGCTCGAACATGTGCCACGAAGCCAGCGGCGCGGGCATGTCGGAAACCCTCGGGGTGGGCAAGGGCACCGTGGTGTTCCACGACCTGGAGCTGGCCGACGCGATATTCGTCATCGGGCAGAACCCCGGCACCAACCACCCGCGCATGCTCGAACCCCTGCGCGAAGCGGTCAAGCGTGGCGCTCAGGTCGTCTGCTTCAACCCGCTGAAAGAGCGAGGCCTTGAGCGCTTCCAGCACCCACAGCACCCGTTCGAAATGCTCAGCAACGGCTCCGAGCCTACCTCCAGCGCCTACTTCCGCCCGGCCTTGGGTGGGGACATGGCGGCAATGCGCGGTATTGCCAAGTACTTGTTGCAATGGGAGCGCGAGGCACAGGCCAAGGGCGAGCCGGCGGTATTCGACCATGCCTTCATCGCCGAGCACACCAGCGGCGTCGACGATTACCTGGCGGCGGTGGATGCCACGTCCTGGGAACACATCGTCAAACAGTCGGGCTTGACCCTGGCCGAGATCGAGCTGGCCGCACGCATGTATCGTAAGGCCGAGCGGGTCATCATGTGCTGGGCCATGGGCGTCACCCAGCACCGCCATTCGGTGCCGACCGTGCAGGAAATCGTCAACCTGCAGCTGCTGCGCGGCAACGTCGGCAAACCCGGCGCAGGCCTGTCGCCGGTGCGGGGCCACAGCAACGTGCAGGGTGACCGTACCATGGGCATTGACGAGAAGCCGTCGACGGCGCTACTCGATGCCATCGAACAACGCTTCCAGTTCAGTGTGCCGCGTACCCATGGGCACAACGCGGTGTTGGCGATCAAGGCTATGGAAGAGGGGCGGGCCAAGGTGTTCATCGGCCTGGGCGGCAACTTTGCCCAAGCCACCCCGGACACCGCGCGCACCCACGCGGCGCTGCAGAACTGCGCGTTGACCGTGCAGATTTCCACCAAACTCAACCGCTCGCACCTGGTCACCGGCCGCGATGCGCTGATCCTGCCGTGCCTGGGCCGTACCGAAATCGACCTGCAGGCCGAAGGGCCACAAGGGGTGACCGTGGAGGACACCTTCAGCATGGTGCACATCTCCCACGGCCAGTTGCGCCCGCGCTCGCCGCATATGCGCTCGGAGCCGTGGATCATTGCCGGTATGGCCAAGGCCACGCTGGGCAACCAGCCGATCGACTGGGAGTACGCGGTGGCCGATTACAACCGCATTCGCGACATGATCGCTGACGTGATTCCGGGCTTTACCGGTTTCAATGAACGCTTGAACAGCCCCGGCGGGTTCCACCTTGGCAACAATGCCGCCGATCGCAACTTCCGCACGGCCACGGGCAAAGCCCGCTTCATGCCCCACGCGCTGCCCGAGGAACTGGTCAACGCCAAGGTACTGGCCCGTGGTGACAAGCCCGACCTGATTTTGCAGACCCTGCGTTCGCACGACCAGTACAACACCACCCTGTATGGCCTGGACGACCGCTACCGTGGGGTGTTCGGCCTGCGTGAAGTGGTGTTCGTCAATGAGGCGGACATCCGTCGCCTGGGCTTCGAACCGGGTGAGCAGGTGGACCTTGTGTCGTTGTGGGAGGATGGCGTGGAGCGGCGGGTGTCGGGGTTCCGCCTGGTGGCGTACGACGTGGCCGAGGGGCAGGCGGCGGCGTATTACCCGGAAACCAACCCGTTGGTACCGCTGGAAAGTTATGGTGAGGGGACCTATACCCCGACCTCGAAATTCGTGGCGATCAAGGTCGTGAAAGCCAAGGTGGGGAACCGCATTGCGGCGGTGTTGGCCTCGGATTGATGGGGTGCCTGTGCTGGCCTCTTCGCGGGTGAACCCGCTCCTACGGGACCCCACAGCGCTTGAGGTTGAGGTGATCCTGTGGGGTTGCCCGCGAAGAATCCAGCACCGGTCAGGCGCGATGCACCGGGTAAGCCGTGGTGTACTTCATCTGCTCCATGGCAAAACTGGAGGTGATGTTCGATAGCCCATCGGTACGGGTAATCAGCTTTTTGTAGAACCGGTCATACGCCGCAATATCACCCACCACCACCCGCAGCATGTAGTCCCAATCCCCGGACATGCGGTAGCACTCCATCACTTCCTCGAACCCGGTCACGGTCGCGGCAAACTGCTCCAGCCAGGTGCTGTCGTGGCGCTGGGTCTTGAGCTGGACGAACACGGTGAGCCCCAACCCCAGCCGTTCGGGGTCCAGCAGGGCGACGCGGCCGAGGATGTAGCCGTCTTCCTCCAGGCGCTTGACCCGCTTCCAGCACGGTGTGGTGGACAGGTTGACGGCCTCGGCCAGGTCCTTCAGCGAGATCGAGGCATCACGCTGTAGCAGGGTAAGAATGTGCTGGTCGAAACTGTCCATATCGCGCGCTGGCCGTGCAGAAAAATATTTCACAGATTACCCCAAGGCCAGATGATTTGGGTTGTGCGATAGTTGCAGCTTTCATTCTGCCAATGGGCCTGACCATGTCCGACAAGCCGCGCAATTTCGCCACCCGTACCATTCACGCCGGCGAGCAGTTCAGCGTTGCCGATAACGCCATTTTCCCGGCCATCGTCACCGCCAGTTCGTTCACCAAGCGCAGCCTGGATGACAAGCCGGAATATTCCTACAGCCGCGTCGGCAACCCCACCCGGCATGCCTACGAAACCTGTGTCGCTGCCCTGGAAGAAGGCGTGGGCGCTGTGGCCTGCGCCTCGGGAGTCAATGCCACCGCAACCGTGCTTGAGCTGCTGCCCAAGGATGCCCACGTGGTGGTGATGAACGGCGTGTACGGTGGCACGTTCCGCATCATGGAAGATTACCGCAGCCGCACCTCGGGGCTGACCACCACCTATGTGGATCTCAACGACATTGAAGCCGTAGCGGCTGCGATCAAGCCGGAAACCCAGCTGATCTGGATCGAGTCGCCGACCAACCCGTTGCTGCACCTTGTCGACATCAAGGCGGTGTGCGACCTGGCCAAGGCCAAGGGCATCCTCACCTGCATCGACAACACCTTCTGCTCGCCGTGGAACCAGCGCCCGATCACCCTGGGCGTGGACTTGGTGATGCACTCGGCCAGCAAGTACATCGGTGGCCACTCCGACCTCACCGGCGGTGTGGTGGTGGCGGCCAACGATGCGTTGCTGGCACGCCTGCGCCGTATCAGCATGGCGATTGGTGCGGTGCAGGGGCCGTTCGACTGCTACCTGGCCCTGCGCGGTCTGAAGACCCTGGATGTGCGCATGGAGCGCCAGTGCGCCAATGCCCTGCAGGTGGCGCGCTTCCTGGAAGGTCACGCGCAGGTCGAGCAGGTGTATTACCCGGGGCTGGAAAGCCACCCGCAGCATGAACTGTGCAGACGCCAGATGCGCAGTGGCGGGGCGGTGGTGGCGATGAAAGTGAAAGGCGACCGCGCCGCGCTCAACCGCCTGGTGGAGGCGCTGCAGATTTTTGTGCTGGCCGACTCGCTGGGTGGGGTGGAAAGCATGATCAACCATTCCTGGAGCATGTCGCACTGCTCACTGAGCCCAGAGCAGAAAGGGGTGATGGGGATCAGCGAGAACCTGCTGCGGTTGTCGGTAGGGATCGAGGATTACCGTGACCTAGTCGAGGACCTGGATGGGGCGTTGAAAGCGCTGGTTGCTGTGTAGGGCTGCAGGCCCTTTCGCGGGTGAACCCGCTCCTACGACGGACGCGCATCGATGTAGGAGCGGGTTTACCCGCGAATACGGTGGCGGCGGCAACGGTGAACGGCCAGGGACATTGGCCAGCAGGCCCGGCCCTTTCGCGGGTGAACCCGCTCCTACGACGGTCTGCGCATTGGCGTAGGTGCGGGTTTACCCGCGAATACGGTGGCGGCGACAACGGTGAACGGCCAGGGACATTGGCCAGCAGGTCCGGCCCTTTCGCGGTAAACCCGCTCCTACGACGGTCTGCGCATTGGCGTAGGTGCGGGTTTACCCGCGAATACGGTGGCGGCGACAACGGTGAACGGCCAGGGACATTGGCCAGCAGGTCCGGCCCTTTCGCGGTAAACCCGCTCCTACGACGGTCTGCGCATTGGCGTAGGAGCGGGTTTACCCGCGAATACGGTGGCGGCGACAACGGTGAACGGCCAGGGACATTGGCCAGCAGGTCCGGCCCTTTCGCGGGTAAACCCGCTCCTACGACGGTCTGCGCATTGGCGTAGGAGCGGGTTTACCCGCGAAGAGGCCGGTGGATTCAATAGATGCCTGTCAGGATTTGGGCGGATGAATGATCCGTTCGATCTTGTCCTTGATCAGCAACCTTTCCTTGCGCAGGCGGTTGACCGTCTCGTCGTTGGTGCCGTTGCCTTCGGCGGCGACCACCTCCTTGTCCTTGGCGTTGTACTCCTTGTGCAGTTTGTGCAGGTCCTGATCCTTCTCTATGAGTGCCTGGAATGCATCAGCGGTAACGTGCAGGTCAGCGAGCAGATCGTGCGGAACTGGCATTTCTTCACCTCTGTCAGGGTTGTCGGTAAGGTCCTGACCATTGAGGATAGCTGTCTTTGCGCAGGCTTGTGACGGTGGTCCAGGCTGAATGGCAGCTGAATGGTTTTGAGATAATCGATAAAAGACACACCCTCACGAAATTGTTACCGAGTTTTTCACAAAAAATTGATGACGTGCTTTCTAGAGTTCGCCCAACTTTCCCACAGTGCCATTTGGCCTGGGGGTGATAATCACTCTTGATTGCGAACGCTAATGCTCAACTTCAAATCCCTGCGGACTGAATGGGTCACGCTGCTGGCCAGTCTTTACCTGCTGATCGGCTTCAACATGTTCCTCTGGGAGCATCTGCAAGCGGCGGTTCCTGCTGGCCTGTCAGGGTTGTGGCTGAGTCTGGCGTTTGCTGTGCTGATGCTCTTCGCCTTCAATCTCATACTCACGTTACTTGCCTTCCGGTATGTATTGAAGCCGGTACTTATCGTGTTGTTCATAAGTGGCGCGGGCGCGGCTTACTTCATGAACCAGTACGGCGTACTTATTGACGCCGGCATGTTCCGTAATATGGCCGAGACCAATGTTGCGGAAGTGCGCGACTTGATGTCGTTCAAGTTTGCCGCCTATATCCTGCTGCTGGGTGTGCTGCCATCGGTGCTGCTGTGGAAGGCGCAGATCGCCTACCGCCCCTGGCACCGCGAGCTGCTGGGCAAGTTGGTGGTCAGTGGTGCCTGTGTGGTGACCATCGGCTCGGTCGCGTTGGTCAACTATCAAGGGCTGTCGTCGCTGTTTCGCAATCACCACGAATTGCGCCTGATGCTCACCCCCAGCAATATCGTCGGGGCCTCCATTGGTTATGTCGGCGAGCGTGTCGGTACGGCTTCGCGCCCGTTCCAGCATTATGGTGAAGATGCCAAGCGTGATGCGGCCTGGCAAAGACATGAGCGCAAGTCGCTGACCGTGCTGGTGGTCGGGGAAAGTGCCCGGGCAGACCATTTCGGCGTGCTGGGCTATGACCGCGATACCACGCCAAATCTCGCCAGGGAACAGGGCCTGCTGGCGTTTTCCGACGTGCACTCGTGTGGTACGGAAACGGCGGTTTCGGTGCCTTGCATGTTCTCGGGCATGAAGCGCAAGGACTACGACGCCCGCGTAGCGAAGAACCGCGAAGGGCTGTTGGACATCCTGCAGCGTGCCGGCCTGGCCGTGCAGTGGCGTGACAACCAGTCGGGCTGCAAAGGCACCTGCGATCGCGTGCAGTTCATCGACGTCAGCAACCTCAAGGACCCGCAGCTGTGCGCCGATGGCGAATGCCATGACCAGATCCTGCTGCAAGGCCTGGACGCGTTGATCGACAACCTCGACAAGGACACCGTGCTGGTGCTGCACCAGATGGGCAGCCACGGCCCAGAGTACTTCAAGCGCTACCCCAGTGATGGCGAGCGCTTCACCCCGGTGTGCCAGAGCAACGCGTTGAACCAGTGCAGCGAGGAGGAAATCATCAACGGGTACGACAACACCCTGGCCTATACCGACAAGGTGCTGGCCTCGCTAATCGATACCCTGCGCAGCAAGCAAGACAAGGTCGACACCGCGATGATCTACCTGTCCGACCACGGCGAGTCGCTGGGCGAGTACAACCTGTTCCTGCACGGCACGCCCTACGCCATCGCTCCCGAGCAGCAGAAGCACATACCACTGCTGACCTGGTTCTCCGACAACTACAAAGAGGACTTCGGCGTCGATACCGACTGCCTGGCACGGCTCAGCGATGCCCCGCTGTCCCAGGACAACCTGTTCCACTCGATGCTTGGCCTGTTGCAGGTACATACCGAGCTCTACCATCAGTCGCTGGACATGTTCGCCGGTTGCCGGCCTTGGCTGGCGGCCAAGCGCTGAAGCCCTGTGGGAGCGGGCAAGCCCGCGAACCCGGGCACGCCCGGGCCATACACCGTGTTGCCTTCATTCGCGGGCGCGCCCGCTCCCACAGGGTGGACTGCCCCCGAAAAGCGGGACAGTTTCACCCGCAGTGCCCGCGCCGTATATACTGCGCGCCAATGTTAGTGGGAGAGCCTTGTGGCCATCGAAATTCACTGGATCCGTGACGACCAGAGCCTGGCCGAACACTGCCGCGACTGGCACCAACTGCCCTTCGTCGCCGTCGACACCGAATTCATGCGGGTCGACACCTTCTACCCGAAAGCCGGGCTGATTCAGATCGGCGACGGCCAACGCGCCTTTCTGATCGACCCGCTGCTGATCGGCAACTGGCAACCCTTGGCCGACCTGCTGGAAGACAGCGGTGTGGTCAAGGTGCTGCACGCCTGCAGCGAAGACCTCGAAGTGCTGCTGCGCCTGACCGGCAAGCTGCCTCAGCCGCTGTTCGACACTCAGCTGGCCGCCGGTTACCTGAACCTGGGCTTCTCCATGGGCTATTCGCGCCTGGTGCAGGAAGTGCTGGGCATCGAATTGCCCAAAGGCGAAACCCGCTCCGACTGGCTGCAACGCCCGCTCTCGGAAACCCAGGTCAGCTACGCTGCCGAAGATGCCGTGCACCTGGCCGAGCTTTTCACCGTGCTGCGCCCGCGGCTGAGTGACGACAAGTATGCCTGGGTGCTGGAAGACGGCGCCGAGCTGGTGGCTGCGTTGCGCCGTGAAGTCGAGCCCGAAAGCCTGTACCGCGACGTCAAGCTGGCCTGGAAGCTGGCGCCTCAACAACTGGCAGTGCTACGTGAGCTGTGCGCCTGGCGCGAGCGCGAAGCGCGCAACCGCGATGTGCCGCGTAATCGTATCCTCAAGGAGCACTCGCTGTGGCCCATGGCCAAAAGCCAGCCGAACAACCTGTCGGCCTTGGCCAAGATCGACGAGATGCACCCGCGCACCATTCGTCAGGACGGTGAGTTCCTCATCCAGCTGATCAAGCGCGCCGCCAGCCTGCCGGCCGAGCAATGGCCAGCGCCCTTGCCCGAGCCGCTGCCGATCGAGGCTGCTGGCCTTCTCAAGCAGCTGCGTGCCATCGGCCAGGCCGAAGGCGAGCGCCTGGGGATTGCACCCGAGCTGATGCTGCGCAAGAAAGCCCTGGAGGCGCTGCTCAAGAGCGGATACCCCAATGGCCCTTATCAACTGCCCGATTCGCTGCGCGGCTGGCGCCGTGAGCGCATGGGCCAGGCCCTGCTGGACAACCTGGCAGGTGCCGGAGAAACCCGATGAAACGCATTTGCTCGATCTACAAGAGCCCACGCAAGAACGAAATGTACCTGTACGTACTCAAGGCTGACGGCCTGGAACGCGTGCCTGAAGGCCTGCTGCCGTTCTTCGGCACCCCCGTGCACGCTTTCGACCTGGTGCTCACCCCTGAGCGCAAGCTGGCCCGCGAGGACATCACCAAGGTGCTGGAGAACCTCGAAAGCCAAGGCTACCACCTGCAGATGCCGCCGCTGGAAGATGAGTACATCGAGCACCTGCCCGAAGAGCTGCTGCGCCGCAACGACCCTGTCTGACCATGCGTGTACTGATCGCTGAGCATGACCATGCTCGATACGCCGGGCTTTTGCGCGCAGCCGCGCCAGAAGTGGAAGTGCTGACCAGCGGCGACTCTGCTGAACTGGCTCGCCAGGCACCGCAGTGCCCGGTGTGGCTGGGCCAGCCGGACTTGCTGGCCAGTCTGCTGCGCCAAGGCCACAAGCCGGGCTGGATACAGTCGACATGGGCCGGTATCACGCCGTTGCTGGCCGACGGCCTGCCGCGTGATTACCGCCTGAGCCGCGCAGTTGGCATATTTGGTCAGGTGATGGCCGAGTACATGCTCACCTATATGCTAGGCCATGAGCGTGAGGTGTTGTCGCGCCTGGTCAGCCAGGTCGAGCGGCGCTGGGATGACCGCCCGGGGCGCAGCCTGGAAGGGCGCAAGGTCCTCATTGTGGGTGCAGGCGACATTGGTCAGCGTGTGGCCGAGTTCCTGCAGCCGTTTGGTGTGGAGCTGTACGGGGTTGCCAGCAGCGCCCGTGAACAGGCCCCGTTCGTCGAGGTGGCGGCGCTGGCCGACCTGCCGCGCATGGTCGGCCAGGTCGACTACGTGCTGAACCTGCTGCCGGATACCCCGGCGACTCATGACCTGTATGACGCCGCGCTGTTCAAGTGCTTCCAGCCCTCGGCCTTGTTCATCAATGCCGGGCGTGGTGTGGCGGTGGTCGATGCCGACCTGGTCGAGGCGTTGAAAGAGGGCCATCTGGCCGGTGCGGTGATCGATGTGTGCCGCCAGGAGCCGTTGCCCAAGCAACACCCGTTCTGGACCGCCTGGGGCTTGCTGCTGACCGGGCACAGCTCGGCGCCCACCTCGCCGACAGCGATGGTGCGCTTGTTTGTCGAGAATGTGCGGGCTTATGAAGCGGGGCAGGGGTTGCGGGGTGAAGTCGATTTCGCCCGGGGCTACTGATCGCTGTGGCCTGTACCGGCCTCTTCGCGGGTAAACCCGCTCCAGCACAGGGTGGTGATCCCCCGTAGGAGCGGGCTTGCCCGCGAAGAGGCCAGCACGGCCAACACAAACCTTACAGGCTGAAATCGCCTTCAGCAGCCAGCTCGCTCAGCGGCTTGCGCGGGCTCGGCACTTCACGCGCCTGCAGGGCTTCATCCAGGCTGGCCTTGTCCCCCAGCTTGCCGATCGCCACCATGGCATGCAGTACGTAACCCTCGGGAATCTTCAGTTCCTGACGTGCCAGGTCCTGATCGAAGCCGGCCATGCCATGGGTATGCCAGCCGCTGATGCTGGCCTGCAGGGCCAGGTGCCCCCAGGCAGAGCCCGTGTCGAAGGTGTGCCACAGCGCCGGTTTTTCTTCCGTAGCGCCCGGGGCCGCGAACGTGGTCTTGGAAATGACCAGCACCAGCGCCGACGCCTGTTGCGCCCAGCTGCGATTGAAGGGCACCAGCAGGCTCAGGTAACGCTCCCAGTTCGGCGTGTCGCGGCGGGCATACAGGAAGCGCCAAGGCTGCGAGTTATAGGCCGAAGGTGCCCAGCGGGCGGCTTCGAGGAAGCTCAGCAGGGTTTCTTCGCTGATCGGCTCGGCGGTGAAGGCGCGTGGCGACCAGCGGTTGATGAACTGCTCGTTGATGGCGTAATCGGCAATGCGGGGGTTGGCGCTCATGGCGGCTCCTGCAAACGGACGGGAAAAGCGCACGCTACTGCGTGCAGTCGCGACTGACAAGCGGTCTGGCTTTGCCGAAGGCCAGGCTCTAGACTGGCGCCGCCGCGCGCCGTGGCCCCCAAGATGAAGGCAGGAACCCTGTGTGATGATCGCTGAAAACGCGCCGTTCTGGCGGCGCAAGACCCTCGAAGAGCTCAGCCAGCAAGAGTGGGAGTCGCTGTGCGATGGCTGCGGCCTGTGCTGCCTGCAAAAGCTCGAGGACGAAGACGACAACAGCGTCTATTACACGCGCATCGCCTGCAAATTGCTGGACCTGGATACGTGCCAGTGCAGCGACTACCCCAACCGCTTCGCCCAAGTGCCAGACTGCATCCAGCTCACCCCGGGCAAGGCCGACCAGTTCAAGTGGCTGCCGAGTACCTGCGGTTACCGTCTGGTCAGTGAGGGCAAGGACTTGCCGGCCTGGCATCACCTGGTTTGTGGCGACCGGCAACAGGTTCATGAACAGCGCATTTCCCAGTCGGGACGTATGCTCAGTGAACACGATGTGCACGAAGACGACTGGGAAGACCACCTGATCTTTCGCGCCAGCTGACCGGCGCGGCCCGCTGCCTCGGGGAAACAAGGAGTTTCTGTATGCGTTGCCAGCTGTTGTTGCTGTTGGGCCTGATGGCCAGTTCGCCGGCCTGGGCGAAAAAGGTCGACCTCGACTACCAGGTGCGCTTGCTGCCTGCCAGCGGCCAGGCCGAGGTCCGCGTGACATTGGCCGAAGGCAGCGCCGTGCGCAGCCTGGACTTCGACCTGGGCAAGGCTGGGGCCTACAGCGGCTTCCAGGCTGATGGGCAATGGCAGCTGAAGGGGCAACGTGGTATCTGGCAGCCAGCGGCCGGCAAGACCAGCCTCAGCTACCGTGTGCAACTGGACCAGAAGCTGGCCAGCGGCGCCTATTCATCGCGCATCACCCCGCACTGGGCACTGTTCCTCGGCGACCAGCTGATACCCCCTGCGCGCCTCGACCAGCAGGATGGTACCGAGCTGGTGGCGCGCCTGGCTTTCGACCTGCCCGAGGGCTGGAAGAGCATCGAAACGTCCTGGCCGCGCATCGGCAAGGGGAAGTTTCGCATCGACAACGTGTCGCGCCTGTTCGATCGCCCGACCGGCTGGATGCTTGCCGGCGACCTGGGCAGCCGCCGCGCCCGCCTGGGCGAGACCGAAGTGACCGTGGCCGCGCCGGTGGGGCAGGGCATGCGGCGCATGGACAGCCTGACCTTGCTCACATTCGTCTGGCCACAACTACAAGCTGTGTTCCCGCGTAACCCGCCCAAGCTGCTGTTGGTCGGGGCGCGTGACGGCATGTGGCGAGGGGCTATGGCTGCGCAGGGCTCGTTGTACCTGAACAGTGCCCGGCCCATGGTCAGCGAAAACGGCAATAGCCCGTTGCTGCGCGAATTGGTGCAACTGTTCGCGCAGATTCACGGGCGTGACGGCAGTGACTGGCTGGTAGAGAGCCTGACCGATTATTACGCCAACGAGTTGCTACGCCGCTCGGGCGGGATGAGTGATGACCGCTACCAGGTCTGGCAGGCGCGTCTGAGCAAGCAGGGCGCCAAGGTCAACCGGCTCAAGGGTGAACGCGCAAGCCCGGCCCAGGTGGCCCGCGGCGTGATGCTGTTGCAGGCGCTGGACAAGGAAATCCGCATTCACACCCAGGCCAAACGTTCGTTGGATGATGTGGTGCGTGGGCTGATGCGCCTGCCCAGCGTCAGTACCGAAGACTTCGTGCAGATCAGCGAGAACGTGCTGGGGCGGCGTTCCGATGTGCTGCAGAGCAAGGTGCTGCACTAGGCATCCCTGCGCCTGACAATCGGCAGGGCGGCATCGTCTGCAAGTCGCATTTCAAGCGAATCAAGTCGTACCTGGAATATACCGCGGAGCAGAAACTCAGCATTGTTCACGGGGCGAAACCGAGGAGGGGGAGCGTGCAGCCAACCATCGTCGGCAACGTTGATTGCGACAACCCATGGTTTGTCGAGGCAATGTTCGGCCCGGTTTCGGTGCTGTTCTGACGGAGCTCAGCACTCGGTCGCCCTGTGTTGGCAGGTCTGTCCTGTTGCCGCAGTGGCGGCCTTTCTATTTGAACTTGGGCCCCGAACGGGTATTCAGCCCCTTGGCCATGCGGTCATACAGCACCACATTCACCGTCGCCGCCAGGTTCATGCAGCCCTCGGTCGGGATGTAGATAGTCTCTTCACACCATCCCCGCACGTCTTCGCTCAACGAGCCGTCCTCTGGCCCGAAGATGTAAATGGCCCGGTCCGGATGGGTGTAATCCGGCAATGGCCGCGCACCCTCTACCAGTTCCACCGCCACGGGCGTGCAGCCCAGCGGGATAATGCGCTGCAGGTCGTCGATGCCGATCAGCGGGATGTCGTAGTGCACGCGCTTGGTGTCGGTGACGAAGTCACGTGCGCGTTCATAGCGTTTGCCCGTGTAGAACACCGAATTGACGCCATAGCAGCCCGCGGCGCGCATCACAGAGCCGACGTTTTCTGCCGACTTGGGGTTGAACAGGCCGATGCAGCTGTATCGTTTGTTTGCCACGTACCGGGGCCCTTCGCGAAAAAAGCGCGATTATACGGGCTGCCCGGTAACAGCGGGGGGCGAATCGATGGTCAGTCTTTCTTCAGCATGCCCGCCAGCCCGGCAAACGGGTTGTGCGTAGCCTTGGCAATGCTCGGGGTGCTGGTGGAGCCTTCGCTGAAGTACTGCTGGTCGGTGTAGCGCGAGTGCTCGTTGTCGTGGCAGTACAGGCACAGCAGCTCCCAGTTGGAGCCGTCCTGAGGATTGTTGTCGTGGTTGTGGTCACGGTGATGCACGGTCAGCTCGCTCAGGCGCTTGCCGGCGAACTCGCGGGCGCAGCGGCCGCACACGTGCGGGTACATTCTCAGGGCCTTGTCGCGGTAGCCCATTTCCTTGTCGCGCTTGGCATCGGCCAGGATGCGGTCGAGGCGCGCGGTAGCGGCGGCAGAAGAGGTGGAGCTCATGGTGTTTCCTTTGTTCTGATCAGGCAGGTGACGGTTATGCCATTGAGTCTAGCGCGCTTGCAGGTCAGGCGGACAGGCGAAAGCGTTGATTTAGGCGTAGCCTGTAGAAAGGTTCCCGACAGGAGGTTGCTGATGTTTCACGCGATCCTCGCCGCGCTGTTGATGGCTGGCCTGCCCCTGGCAGAAGCTGCCAGCCCGCCACCCAGGCTCACGCCGCCAGTACCCGGCGCGCCCGGTACGCCGACGCCCACGCCATACCCGCAGATTACCCCGAGCACACCGCCCAAGGCTTATGACAGCCAGCCGGGGGCGCCCTTGTTGCCGCCGATGCCAGTGCCCGGCCCGCCGAAGGACCAGCCATTGCCCGGGTTGCGGCCGGAGCCGCCGAAGCCGCCGGCCCAGAATGATTGAGCATGAGCGGCCCACGCCGTCATCATGTTGGAGCAACTGTCTTGCTCAATTTCTGAAAGCTGGCGCGTTTGGGAGCGGGCTTGCCCGCGAACACGGGCGAAGCCCGTGCCATCCACCACGGTGTTGGCTTCGCGGGCTTGCCCGCTCCCACAGCGATCGCGGGGGTGCTCAAACCTGAGTTTAGGCAATACCCAGCTCGCCAAACACGAACGCATACTCCAGGGCCACATCCTTCAACCCCTGGTACCGCCCGCTCATCCCGCCATGCCCAGCCCCCATCTCGGTCTTGAGCAGCAGCAGGTTGCTGTCGGTCTTGAGCGTGCGCAACTTCGCCACCCATTTGGCCGCCTCCCAATACTGCACGCGGCTGTCGTTGTAGCCCGCCACCACCAGCATCGCCGGGTAGGCCTGCGCTTTCAGGTTCTCGTACGGCGCATAAGCCTTGATCCGTTCATACACCTCCGGCTCCTCAGGGTTGCCCCATTCGTCGTACTCGGTCACGGTCAGCGGCAGCTCCGGGTCGAGCATGGTGTTGAGCACGTCGACGAACGGCACTTCGGCAATGGCGCAGCGGAACAGCTCCGGGCGCAGGTTGAGCACCGCGCCGATCAGCAGGCCGCCGGCGCTGCCACCACTGATGGCCAGGCGGTCGGCGGCAGTCACGCCCTGGCTGATCAGGTGCTCGGCGCAGGCGATGAAGTCGCTGAACGTGTTGTGCTTGTACTCCTGCTTGCCGGCACGGTACCAGGCCTCCCCCAGTTCACCACCACCTCGCACGTGGGCGATGGCAAAGGCCACGCCGCGCTCCAGCAGGCTCAGGCGCGCATGTGAGAACCAGGGGTCGAGGCTTTCGCCATAGGCGCCATAGCCGTACAGGTACAGTGGCACGGTCTTGCCCAGGTCCTGGCGGCGGCGTACCAGGCTGATCGGCACTTGGGTGCCGTCCGCTGCGGTTGCCCACAGGCGCTCACTGACATAGTCATCGGCATCGAATGCACCGAGCACCGGGGTTTGCTTGAGCACCACCTGGGCGCCCGTGGGCAACGTCAGTTGGCGCACCTGGGCCGGGCGGTTGAGCGCTTCGTAGCGCAAGCGTATGCGAGTGCTGGCAAATTCAAGGCTGTCCTGCACGTACAGGCTGTAGGCGGCGTCTGGCAATTCGACGCGGTAGGCCGGCAAGCCCTGCGGGCGTACTTCGATGATCGGCAGGCCGCCTTCGCGCAGGCTCAGGGTGAGGGCACCGGTGTTCAGGCTGAGGCCTTCGAGCATGACCGCGTCGCGGTGCGCCACCAGCACCTGCCACTGTTCGCGGCTTGGCACTGGCGCGGCTGGCGCGTGGTACAGGGCGAAGTTGATGCCATCCTGGTTGGTGCGGATGAACCAGCGCCACTGGCCGTCGAGTTGGCCATGGTCGGGGAAGTATTCGTGGCCTTCGACGCGCGGCGCCAGGCAGGTGAACGGCGCCTGCGGGGTTTCGGCGTCCAGCACCCAGGCCTCGCTGGTGGTCTTGCTGTTCAGCAGCAGCACCAGCTGGCGCTCGGAGCTGGTGCGGTAGCAGTGCAGGAAGAAACGCCCGTCTGGCTCTTCGAACACGGTGTGCGCGGCGTCGGTGCCCAAGGTGTGGCGACGCAGGCGCCATGGGCGGTGGGTGTCGTCCAGCTCTGCGAAGAAGAGCGTCTGGCTGTCGTTGGCCCAGGTCAGGCTACCGTCGCAGTCGTCGAAAGGCAGGGTGGTGACACGGCCACTGGCCAGGTCTTTGACGTATAGGGTATAGATTTCGTCGCCGCTGGTGTCGAGGCTATAGGCCAGCAGGCGGTGGTCGGGGCTGATGTTGAACGCGCCCAGGGAGAGGAAACCGCCGTTGGCCAGGGCGTTGGGGTCGAGCAGCAGTTGCTCCTGGCTTTCATCGACGGTGTTCGAGTCGTCGGCCGGACGTGGGCAGCGGTAGTGACGCGGGTATTCGTCGCCGGCGGTGGTACGGGTGTAGTACAGGTAGGGGCCCCAGGGCGCCGGCAATGACAGGTCGGTCTCCAGGATGCGGCCCTTGATTTCTTCGAACAGGCGCTCACGCAACGGTGCCTGGTCGGCCAGGCAGGCTTCCTGGTAGGCGTTTTCAGCTTGCAGGTAAGCGAGTACCTCGGGGGTGTCGCGCTGTTGCAGCCAGGCATACGGGTCGGTGGCCTGGTCGGCTTGGGCAATCGGGGGTTGGGGCTTGGTTGGCATTGAAGATCTCTTGATTGGAGTTGCCTGTGCCGGCCTCTTCGCGGGTAAACCCGCTCCTACAGGGGCGCACCGAGGTAGGAGCGGGTTTACCCGCGAAGAGGCCGGCACAGGCAAACACTGTCTGCGCCCGGAAAAGTGTTTATCATAGGCATCTCTTTGCCTGGCTTGCACGAACACCATGACCGAGAACGACTACACCTTCGCCTGGGGCTTGTACGCAATAGCCGCCTTAGGGTGCCTGCTGGTGGGCTTCAAGCTCACCGGCTGGATGTGGCGCTGGCTGCGCGAACCGCTACGCGTGGTGCTGGCGGTGCTGCTGCTGACCCCGACCATCGTCGACCCGGTCAAGGACAGCTTCGCCCCTGCAATCGCCATCACTGCGCTGGATGTCGCTTTCAAGGTCGGCAACAACGCCTGGCGCGCTGTGTCCGACTTCGCCATGTACGGCATGATCGCCTTCGGCCTGTACTTCCTCTTCGTGCTGCTGCGCTGGCCGCTGGAAAAGCGCGCGCACGCACGCCGTGAGCAGGCCGAAGCCGCCGCCAGGCGTCAGCAGGCCGAGGATGACCAGCTCGGCACCCAGGCGCCGCTGGCTGCCGAGCGCAGCGACCGTTACCGTGACGACTTGCCGGCAGCCGCTGCGCGTGGCGCAGGCCGGGTCGAGCCTCGTCTGTAAACGGAGACACGCCTATGTGCGAACTGCTGGGCATGAGTGCCAACGTCCCTACCGACATCGTTTTCAGCTTCACCGGCCTGATGCAGCGGGGCGGGCGAACCGGCCCGCACCGTGACGGCTGGGGGATAGGCTTTTACGAAGGCCGCGGCCTGCGCCTGTTCCAGGACCCGGCCGCGAGCAGCGAGTCGGAAGTGGCCAACCTGGTGCAGCGCTACCCGATCAAAAGCGAAGTGGTGATCGGTCATATCCGTCAGGCCAATGTCGGCAGGGTGTGCCTGTCCAACACCCACCCGTTCGTACGGGAAATGTGGGGCCGCAACTGGTGCTTCGCGCACAACGGCCAGCTGGGTGACTTCAAGGGCCTGGCCAGTTTTTACCGGCCAGTGGGCGACACCGACAGCGAAGCGGCCTTCTGCGACCTGCTCAACCGCATCCGCAGCGCCTTCCCCGAACCGGTGCCGGTGGAGCAGCTGCTGCCCGTGCTGGTCGAAGCCTGCGCCGGCTACCGGGATCTGGGCGTGTTCAACTGCATGCTCAGCGACGGCGACTGGCTGTTCTGCTTCTGCTCGACCAAACTGGTGCACATCACCCGCCGTGCGCCATTCGGTGCCGCACGGTTGAAGGATGTCGACCTGATCGTCGATTTTCATACCGAAACCACCCCCAACGACGTGGTCACGGTGATTGCCACCGAGGCCCTGACCGAGAACGAGACCTGGCACCGCTACGCGCCGGGTCAGTGGGCCCTGTGGCGGCACGGCGAGTGCGTGGCGCACGGCCAGAGCTAAGGACGCTGCATGTTCAGAAGTTACCTGCGATTGCTGTTGTTCACCTTCGGCCTGCTGGCCGGTATCCAGGTCCCGGGGCTGGTCAAGGACTATAGCCAGCGGGTCGAGGCGCACCTGTTCGAATCGCGCGAGGCGCTCGATGGGTTCCGGCAAACGGCCGAGCGCTTTTTCAAGGGCGACTTGCAGGCGCTGCTGCAGCACTACCGCAGCAGCGACGACCCGGTGTTCAACAGTGATGCCAACAGCATCGAAAGCCTGATGATCCGCAACGAACTGCTGGAAAACGAATGGCAGGTGCTGCAAGGGTCATGGGCCGAGCGTACCTGGCATGTGCTGGTACAGGCCGACCCGCAGTTGCGTGAAGAAACCCTCAATGGCTACAGCTACCAGATTCTGCTGGTACCCGAGGCGATTGGCTGGGGTGTGGGTGCCGGTTTTGTGCTGGCCTTTGTGGTCGAAAGCCTGTTGCTGGGGATTGGCTGGCTGATCCTGGGCGGGCGGCGCAGGGTGGTGAAAGAGAGCTGGCGCTAAGTTCTGCTGTACCTGTAGCGGCCCTTTCGCGGGCTTGCCCGCTCCCACAGGTACAACCTGGCCCGCCAGGCCTGTGATGATCCTGTGGGAGCGGGCAAGCCCGCGAAAGGGCCGGTACAGGCGGAGACTGTTGGTCAGACCAGCACGATCCGCTGCCCACCCACATCCCGCGCATACCGCGCCAACACCTGCCGGCAAACCCCAACCACCTCATCGACCAACGCCACCCCGGTCTGCCACGCCACCACCAGCTCAAGGCTCGGCGGCGGCTGCAACCCTTCCAGCAGCACCAGCTCGCCCCGGCCCAACTCGGCATCCACCAGCGCCGGCGGTAGCGCGCCAATGCCAAAGCCGTCGCGCAACAGCCGGGTAATCGCCGCCACCGAGTTCACACAATTCAACCGTGGTGCCTCTGCCCCCGCAGCCTGCAGCAAGCTCAGCACCTCCTGGTGCGGCCGTGAATTCTTCGAGAAGGTGATGATGCGCTCGCGCCCAAGTTCGGCCAGCGACGCATAGTCCCGGTGCTGGTGGGCGCCTGCGGCCACCACCCAGCCCATTGGGTAGCGTGCCAGGTCGAGGCTGCGGATCGATTGCTCGCGCAGCAAGTCGGTCTGCAAGATCACGTCAAGAAAGCCCTTCTGCAGCTGCTCGCGCAAGTTCAGCGCGGTGTCGGCCACCAGTTCGATTTCCACCTGCGGGTAGCGCTCGGTCAGATCCGCCACCAGCGCGCTCATCCAGGTGTGGATCACAGTATCCATCACCCCGATGCGAATGCGCCCGACCTTGGCCCGGTCGCTGTCCAGCGATTGCTTCATGGCCTTGGCGGTTTCCAGCATGCGTTCGGCGTATTCCAGTACCTTGCTGCCTTCCGGGGTCAGGCTGACGCCGCGGGAGTCGCGCAGCAGCAGCTTCACGCCCAGGTCGGCCTCCAGTGCGGCAATGCGGCTGGATACCGAAGCCTGGGTGGTGAACAGCTTTTCTGCCGTCAGGCGGAAGCTCTTGAGCCGGGCGACCCAGACGAAGGTTTCGAGGAAGCGAAGGTTCATGATCAGTTTTTCTTGTTCCAGACCGGCGGTTTTTTTCGTTGGACGCAGGCGAGGCGGCCTCTGAACAATGGCGCCCAGGCCGCGACGCTTCATGTCGCCCATAAAACAATACCAACAAGCCGAGGCATCCATGAACCCCACCGGCGTGCAGCAGCAGGTCAGTACCCTCCCTTCGTCCGGGCCTTTCGCCTGGTACCGCGACATCGACAAACAGCAACGACGTACCTTCTGGAGCTGCAAGATTGGCTATGGCCTGGACGGCATGGACACACAGATGCTCAGTTTCGTCATCCCTACGCTGATCATGCTGTGGGGTATCACCACCACCGAAGCCGGGTTGATCCACACCAGCACGCTGATCGCCTCGGCTGTAGGAGGCTGGGTGGCGGGTATCCTCTCCGACCGCATCGGGCGGGTGCGTACCCTGCAACTGACGGTGTTGTGGTTCGCCTTCTTCACCTTCCTGTGCGGCTTCGCTCAGAACTACGAGCAATTGCTGATTGCCCGAACCCTGATGGGCTTTGGCTTCGGTGGCGAGTGGACCGCCGGTGCGGTGCTGATCGGCGAGGTGATCCGCGCCCAGGACCGCGGCAAGGCGGTGGGCATGGTGCAGTCCGGCTGGGCAGTCGGCTGGGGCCTCACAGCCATCCTCTATGCGCTGCTGTTCTCCTGGCTGCCGGCAGAGCAGGCCTGGCGTGCGTTGTTCCTGCTGGGGCTGGTACCGGCAATCTTCGTGATCTTCGTTCGCCGCCTAGTCAAGGACCCTGAGGTCTATCGTAAGGCCAAGGCAGTGGAAAACGCCGAGGCACCCTCGCGCTTCTACGAAATCTTCGCCCCGGGCATGCTCTGGACCACCGTGCGGGCATCCCTGCTGACCACCGGCGCGCTCGGCGGTTACTACGCCATCACCTCGTGGCTGCCAACCTTCCTGAAGAACGAACGCGGCCTGAGTGTGCTGGGCACGGGTGGTTATCTGGCCATGGTGATCGTCGGCTCGTACGTGGGCTATGTGGTCAGCGCTTATCTGTCCGACCTGCTGGGGCGCAAGAAGAACTTCATCCTGTTCGCCGTGGGCTCTTTCGTCATTGTGCTGTTGTACACGCAGATGCCGGTCAGCGATGGCGTGATGCTGTGGCTGGGTCTCCCGTTGGGCTTCTTCGCCTCGGGTATCTTCAGCGGCATGGGGGCGTTTCTGACCGAACTGTTCCCCACGCGCATCCGGGGTTCGGGGCAGGGCTTCTGCTACAACATCGGCAAGGTCATTGCCGCGCTGTTCCCGTTAATGATCGGCATGCTCGGCCAGAATGTTCCGCTGGGCCTGGGTATCGGCGTGTTTTCTGCTGTGTCCTACGGCATTGTGATCGTGGCGGCCTTGAGCTTGCCGGAAACCCGCGGCAAACAGCTGCAGGCGCGGTAAGGTAGGTATATGCACAACGACAAGGGAGACCGCGTGGTGGAACGCCTGCTACTCAATTGCGACATGGGCGAGAGTTTTGGCAGCTGGCGCATGGGCCTGGATGCCGAGGTCATGCCTTACATCGATTGCGCCAACATCGCCTGCGGCTACCACGCCGGCGACCCCGGTATCATGCGCCGCACGGTGACGTTGGCGCTTGAGCACGGGGTGACTATCGGCGCTCATCCGGCCTACCCGGACCTGGTCGGCTTCGGCCGCCGCTCCATGGCCTGCAGCCCGGAAGAAATCCGCGACCTGCTGCATTATCAGATCGGTGCGCTGGATGGCATTTGCAAAGTGCTGGGTGGTCGCGTGGCCTATGTGAAGCCCCATGGTGCGCTGTACAACGACATGATGGCCGACCCGCTCAAGCTGCGTACCGTGCTGGAGGCCGTAGCGGCCTATGACAGCAACCTGCCATTGATGCTGATGGCCACCGCCGACAACCGTGCCGCCCAGGCACTGGGCGATGAAATCGGCGTGCCGCTGTGGTTCGAGGCGTTCGCAGACCGCGCATACACCGCCAGCGGCCATCTGCTGTCGCGGCGCCTGCCGGGCGCGGTGCATCACGACCCGGCGCGGGTGGTGGAGCAGGCGGTGCGTCTGGCCCGAGGCGAAACGCTGTTGGCTGACGATGGCAGCGCCTTGCAGCTTGCCGCCCGCACCCTCTGCGTGCATGGCGACAACGACAGTTCGGTGGCGGCGGTGCGGCAGATTCGCCAGGCCCTCGATGGGCTGGAGGTGTGATGAAGCCGCGAATCGAAGTGGTCGCCATCGACAGCCTGATGGTACGCCTGTTCGACCGTATCGATGAGGCCAACATGCCATGGATGCTCGCCGCCAGCCGGCGCTTGAGCGCGGCGTTCGGCGAGCATTTGCTGGACCTGGTGCCGTCCTATACCACGCTGATGGTGCAGTTTGCCCTGCCGCCAGGCGAGGCCAGGGCGCGAATCGCTCAGGCGCTGGACGGCTTGCAGCCTGACACCGGCAGTGGCGGCCGCCGACACGAAATCCCGGTGTGGTACGACGCCAGTGTCGGCCCCGAGCTGCCTGTGCTGGCAGCTCGCAGCGGCTTGAGTGAAGCGGAGATTGTTCGCTTGCACGGCGAACGCGATTACCCGGTGTTTGCCCTGGGCTTCGCGCCGGGTTTCGGCTTCATGGGCCTGGTCGACGAGCGCCTGGCCAGCCCTCGTCTGAGTACCCCGCGCAAGCGCGTGGCGGCGGGCAGCGTGGGTATTGCCGAACGCCAGACGGCGGCCTACCCGGCAGTATCGCCGGGTGGCTGGAACCTGATCGGGCGCACCCCGGTGCGGTTGTTCGACCGTGAGCGTGAGGGTTACAGCCTTTTGCAACCCGGTGATCGGGTGCGCTTCGTGCCGGTTTCGCGCAGCGAATTCCTGGCCATGGGTGGTGATGTGGAGGCGCAGGGATGAAGCAGTTGATGATCGAGGCCAGTACGCCGTTGTGCCAGTTACAGGATGCCGGGCGCTTCGGCGTGCGCCACCTTGGCGTGACCCAGGGCGGGGCGCTGGACTGGGTGGCGATGCACTGGGCCAACTGGCTGCTGGGCAACCCGTTGGGGGCGCCGGTGGTCGAGGTGGCGCTGGGTGGTTTTTGCGTGGTGGCCGAACAGGATTGCGTGCTGGCCCTGGCCGGTGCCGACCTGGATGCGTGTGTCGATGATCAGCCCCTGGCGCCATGGCGCAGCTTTGCCCTGGCCAAGGGGCAGCGCTTGACCCTGAAGCAGCCCAAAGTGGGTGTGCGGGCGTATCTGGCGGCACCGGGTGGGTTTCTGGGCGAGGATGTGCTGGGCAGTTGTGCCACCGTGGTACGTGAAGCACTGGGTGGCATCGATGGCCAGGGTGCTGCGCTGGCTAAACACCAGGCATTGGCTTTTTCCGGTAGCAATGCCCCCCTGCGCGAAGTGCCGCAAGCGTTGTGCCCGCAGTTCGCCCCAAAGCCGGTGCTGGACCTGGTGATGGGCGCGCAGATCGGTGAATTCAGCGGTACCAGCTTGTTCGAGGCATTCAACCGGGAGTGGACGCTGGATAGCCGGGCCGACCGCATGGGCATCCGGTTGTTGGGGCCGCAGCTGGTGTACCAAGGGGCGCCGATGATCTCCGAAGGGATCCCGCTGGGGGCGGTACAGGTGCCGCCGGACGGGCAGCCGATCGTGTTGCTCAATGACCGGCAGACCATTGGTGGGTACCCGCGGCTGGGCGCGCTGACGCCGCTGGCGCTGGCGCAACTGGCGCAGTGCATGCCGGGGACGGTGGTGCGGTTCAGGGCGGTGGTGCAGGACGAGGCCTGGCGAGAGCAGCAGGATTACCTGCACCGTTGGCGGTAGAGCGGGCGGCCTCTTCGCGGGTAAACCCGCTCCTACACACGTGCTGTGCATGCCTTGGCGGCGATGTTGGAGCAGGCAACCTCACTTGGACAGGTAGCGCATCCCGTCCTCCAACCCTTGCAGGGTCAGCGGATACATCTTGTCCTCGATCAGGTCGCGCACCAGATGGGTCGAAGCGGTGTACTCCCAGGCCTGCTTGGGGTATGGGTTGATCCAGATGACCTTCCTGAATTTTTCCATGAAACGCTGGATCCACACATACCCGGCTTCTTCGTTCCAGTGCTCCACGCTGCCACCGGGCTGGGTGATCTCGTAGGGCGCCATGGCCGCGTCACCGACGAACACCACCTTGTAGTCATCGCCGTACTTGTGCAGCAGGTCGAAGGTGGAAAAACGTTCGGACGTGCGGCGCAGGTTGTTCTTCCACACCGACTCATAAACGCAATTGTGGAAGTAGTAATACTCCAGGTGCTTGAACTCGGTCTTGCAGGCCGAGAACAGCTCTTCGCAGACTTTGACGTGGGCATCCATCGAACCGCCAATGTCGAACAGCAACAGCAGCTTCACGGTGTTGCGCCGCTCGGGGCGCATCTGGATGTTCAGCAGCCCGGCATCACGCGCGGTGTGGTCGATGGTGCCATCGATGTCGAGCTCTTCGGCGGCGCCTTCGCGGGCGAACTTGCGCAGCCGGCGCAGGGCCAGCTTGATGTTGCGGGTGCCAAGCTCGACCTGGTCGTCGAGGTTCTTGTACTCGCGTTGGTCCCAGACTTTTACTGCCTTGCCCTGACGCTTGCCGGCGTCACCGACGCGGATGCCCTCGGGGTTGAAACCACCCGAGCCGAATGGGCTGGTGCCGCCGGTGCCAATCCACTTGTTGCCGCCAGCGTGGCGTTCCTTTTGCTCTTCGAGGCGCTGCTTGAATGCCTCGATAAGCTTGTCCAGGCCGCCCAGCGACTGGATCTGTGCGCGTTCTTCATCGGTCAGCGAGCGCTCGAATTCCTTGCGCAGCCAGTCTTCGGGGATTAGCGCCTCGATATGCCGGTCGAGGTTTTCCAGGCCCTTGAAATAGGCTGCGAAGGCACGGTCGAACTTGTCGAAGTGGCGTTCATCCTTCACCAGAATGGCGCGGGCGAGGTAGTAGAACTCGTCCATGTCGGCGAACACCACGCGCTTTTGCAAGGCCTGGTGCAGGTCGAGCAGTTCACGCACCGAAACCGGCACCTTGGCCGCACGCATCTCATTGAACAGATTGAGCAGCATGGCCCTGCTCCTGTCAGCGGTTGCCGCGCCGGCTCATGAAGGCCAGGCGCTCGAGCAGTTGAACATCCTGCTCGTTTTTTACCAGCGCACCGGCCAGCGGCGGGATGGCCTTGGTCGGGTCGCGTTCGCGCAGCACCGCTTCACCGATGTTGTCGGCCATCAGCAGCTTGAGCCAGTCGACCAGCTCGGAGGTGGACGGCTTTTTCTTCAGGCCCGGCACCTTGCGCACGTCGAAGAACACATCCAGCGCCTCGCTGACCAGCGACTGGCTGATGTTCGGGTAGTGCACGTCGACAATCTGCTGCAGGGTAGTGCGGTCGGGGAAGGCGATGTAGTGGAAGAAGCAGCGGCGCAGGAAAGCGTCCGGCAGCTCTTTTTCGTTGTTCGAGGTAATGATGATGATTGGCCGCTGTTTGGCCTTGATGGTCTCGTCGATTTCGTAGACGTAGAACTCCATCTTGTCGAGTTCTTGCAGCAGGTCGTTGGGGAATTCGATATCGGCCTTGTCGATTTCGTCGATCAGCAGGATGACCCGCTCGTCGGCCTCGAAGGCCTCCCAGAGCTTGCCCTTTTTCAGGTAGTTGCGCACATCGTGCACCTTGTCCACGCCCAGCTGCGAGTCGCGCAGGCGGCTGACCGCGTCGTACTCGTACAGCCCCTGGTGGGCCTTGGTGGTGGATTTGATGTGCCAGGTGATCAGGCGCGCCCCGAACGAAGCCGCCAACTGCTCGGCGAGCATGGTTTTGCCGGTGCCCGGTTCGCCCTTGACCAACAGCGGGCGTTCGAGGGTAATGGCCGCGTTTACCGCCAGTTTCAGGTCGTCTGTGGCGACGTAGTCGCGGGTGCCTTCGAACTTCATGGGGGTTTGTCCTCTGTTTAGGGCTTTGCGGGCCTCTTCGCGGATAAACCCGCGCCTAATAAGGTTGTAGGAGCGGGTTTACCCGCGAAGAGGCCCGAACAGGCAGCACATAATCTGGATTTGTTTCCGACTATAACGCGGGGCCAGGCGGCTGCAAACGCAGACCGGGTATTCAGTCCCTGAATGCCCCGTCACGCTGTCTCAGTCAGACTTCGGCGCTGGTTGCTCATAGCGCGCATTGAATGCCTGGACAAACCCATTGCGCAGGATCTGCAAGAACGCTTCGAAGGCACTGATATCCTGTTGGCGCACACTGCCGCTGAGTTCCACCCGGGTGGCGAACTGGTTTTTCGGCTGGTTCTTCAGCACCGTCTCCGTCGCCCCCACCAGGGCCTCCCACACCGAGCGGAAGAAGCCCTTGTCCTTTTCCTCGACGTCCTGTTGCCAGTCGAACACGTCGACATCGCGCAGCAGCGGTTTTATATAGCCGTTCAGCCGGCCGTTTTCTGCCTGGGCCTCGATGACCACGTCACCGTGCCCGGCATTGAAGTCGAATTTGCCGTAGGCGCTGGCAAAGTCATTCAGTTTGCGCAGCTCGATGCCGGTGGCGCGAAGCCTGAATTCGAAGTCGTCGAAATCACTGAAAGGGTCGAAGGTGGCACGGCTTTCTACCTTCGCATCCCCCGCGATGAGCGCTGTCCCTTCGAAACTGGCATCGCGACGGCCTTGCTGGTCGCGCACGTTGGTCAAGTTGTGGATGCTGGCATTCAACCGGGTGGCCTTGAGGTCGACCGGTGGCTTGGAATTGAAGTTGCGGAACGTCAGCACGCCGTTGTCGATACGCACTTCGTTGAGGGTGATGGGCAGGAGTTTTTCCAGCTGCTGGCGCCAGTCGGTACCTTGGCCGGTCTGCGATGCCTGTTTGCTACCACCGTCGACAAAGTTCAGCTCGGGGTGCACGAAGGTCACCTCCGCCACTACTGCCTTGTCGTACCACAACGAACGCCAGCTCACCGAAAGGTCGATCAGTGGGGCGTCGAGAAGCGGTACGGGCACCTTGCCGGTGGTCTTGACGATTTTCAGCCCATTGATCTGATAGGCACCGCGCCACCAGGCCAGGTCCACATCGGCTACCTGGCCGCGGTAGTCACCCATGTCGGCCAGCTTGTCGTTTAGGTAGTCGCGCACCAGGTAGGGCAGGGCCAGGTGCAGCGCCACCAGCAGCACGATCAGGCTGGCCAGGCCGACCAGCGGCCAGCGATAGCGGGCTTTCATGAGGCTGTCTCCAAGGCGGGATGTGCGGTTGACCGCAACGTGGCGGGCTGAGTTCGAACAGGCTTTACGGGCCACCGCCGCAGGCTTACCCTTGAGGCATTTCCCTGCTTTTTCATGCCAAGGACCCCTGCCATGAGCCGTATCTTTGCAGACAACGCCCACTCCATCGGTAACACGCCGCTGGTGCAGATCAACCGCATCGCCCCGCGCGGTGTGACCATCCTGGCCAAGATCGAAGGGCGCAACCCCGGGTACTCGGTCAAGTGCCGCATCGGCGCGAACATGGTCTGGGACGCCGAGAGCAGCGGCAGGCTCAAACCGGGCATGACCATCGTCGAGCCCACCTCGGGCAACACCGGTATCGGCCTGGCCTTCGTTGCCGCCGCCCGCGGCTACAAGCTGATGCTGACCATGCCCGCCTCGATGAGCCTGGAGCGCCGCAAGGTGCTGAAGGCACTGGGCGCCGAGCTGGTATTGACCGATCCGGCCAAGGGCATGAAGGGCGCGATCGAGAAGGCCAACGAAATCGTCGCCTCCGACCCGGAGCAGTACTTCCTGCCGGGCCAGTTCGAAAACCCGGCCAACCCGGCCATTCACGAAAAAACCACCGGCCCGGAGATCTGGAACGACACTGACGGCGCAATCGACGTGCTGGTGGCAGGCGTGGGCACTGGCGGGACCATCACCGGCGTGTCGCGCTACATCAAACATACCCAGGGCAAGGCCATCCTGTCGGTGGCAGTGGAACCCGTGGCATCGCCACTGATCAGCCAGACCCTGGCCGGCGAAGAACTCAAGCCAAGCCCGCACAAAATCCAGGGCATCGGCGCCGGTTTCGTGCCGAAAAACCTCGACCTGTCGATTGTCGACCAAGTGGAGACGGTGACCGACGAAGAGTCCAAGGCCATGGCGATTCGCCTGATGCAGGAAGAGGGCATCCTTTGTGGTATTTCCTGCGGTGCGGCAATGGCGGCAGCGGTGCGTCTGGCCGAAAAACCGGAAATGCAGGGTAAGACCATCGTCGTAATCCTGCCCGATTCGGGCGAGCGATACTTGTCGAGCATGCTGTTCAGCGACATGTTCAGCGAGCAGGAAACCCAGCAGTAATCGGCCTTGCCGCTGATCCGGCGCAACGATCGGCGGACTGGTTTATTGCAAAATCTTCATGAATGCGATCCCGCCCGGGTTGTTTTTACCGCGGCGGGATCAGTTTATGATGGCAGGATGATTTTCTGGAGAGCAGGCAGCGCAGCCCTGACTCTTCCTCAAGGAGTGAAAGCATGACCTTTTCCTTTGCAGCCAAGGCGGGTGTCTTGCTGGTGTTTTTCGGCAGCGTGCTGTTCGTGCATTTGCGCGGCAAGGCCCGCCTGCCGGTGTTGCGCCAGTTCGTCAACCATTCGGCGCTGTTCGCCCCCTACAACGCGTTGATGTACCTGTTTTCCGGCGTGCCGTCCAAGCCCTATCTGGACCGTCAGCGCTTCCCGGAGCTGGACGTGTTGAAGGACAACTGGCAGGAAATCCGCGAAGAGGCCATGCGCCTGTTCGACGAAGGCTATATCCGTGCCGCTGAGAAAGATAACGACGCCGGCTTCGGTTCGTTCTTCAAGAAGGGCTGGAAGCGCTTTTACCTGAAGTGGTACGACAAACCGCTGCCTTCGGCGCAAACCCTTTGCCCGCGCACTGTCGAGCTGGTCAGCCGCATCCCCAATGTCAAGGGCGCAATGTTTGCCCTGCTACCCGGCGGCAGCCATCTGAACCCGCACCGCGACCCGTTCGCAGGTTCGCTGCGTTATCACCTGGGGCTGTCCACGCCGAACTCCGACGCATGCCGCATCTATGTGGACGGTGAGCAGTACGCCTGGCGTGATGGCGAAGACGTGATGTTCGATGAAACCTATGTGCACTGGGTCAAGAACGAAACCGACGTAACCCGCGTGATCCTGTTCTGCGACATCGAGCGCCCGCTGAGTAGCCCGCTGATGACGCGCATCAACCGTAAGGTCAGTGCCTTCCTCGGCCGCGCCACCGCGCCGCAGAACACCGACGACGAGCGCGTGGGCGGGATCAACCAGGCGTACGCCTGGAGCAAGCGCTTCAGCAACAGGATCAGCAGCCATGTGAAGCAGTTCAAACGTGCCAACCCCAAGGCTTACCGCGTGCTGCGGCCGGTACTGGCGGTGGTGGTGGCGTATCTGTTGTATCGCTGGTTGTTCTGATTTTTTCTGGTCTAACCGGCCGCTTTGCGGGGCAAGCCCGCTGCCACAGGTGCGCCTCATCCTTCAAGGACGAGGGCGCGCGCGTGGAGGCGGGGTTGTGCTGCGAAGAATCACTCGCTATATTCCAGAACATTCACTTCTGCAAAGAACCCTGTCATGCCCGCCATCCCTTCCACCACACGCTTTGCCATCGCGCCAGTCGCGGGCATGGTCGTGCGTGGTAGCCAGCAGCCGGTCATGATCTGTCACTCCCCACCACCTGTCAGTGGCGTCGTAGGCGGCGTAGCTCCGCCTCATTGCGTGGTCGTGCTGGGCTGATCGGCTTCTTGCCGTACCCCTTCACACGCGCAACCTACTGAACACGGTCGGCTACTGCTCACGTTGAAGCGCACGCCGTCCGTTTGGCTTATCTGCCTACTATCAGGTGGCAATTCATGTCTGTCTTTACCAAAACGTCCGTGGCCTCGGCGGCCACTACCTGCCTGTTCGTCCTGCTGTGGAGCAGCGGGGCGATCGTCTCCAAGCTCGGTCTGGCGCATGCCAGCCCGTTCGCCTTTCTGCTGTTGCGCTCGGCGCTGGCCCTGGCCGGCCTGTTGCTGATCGGCCCGTTGCTAGGGCTGCGCTGGCCGCGTACTCGCGGGAGCATTCTGCGCGCCCTGGGTACAGGGTGTGTGCTGCTCGGTGCCTATCAGATTTTCTATCTGTTGGCGCTTGATACCCATGTCACCCCGGGCGTCATGGCCACGGTGATGGGGGTACAACCGATCCTCACCGTGGTGCTGATGGAACGCCAGCGCTCCTGGAGCCGTTTGTTCGGCCTGGGTTTGGGGTTGGGCGGCTTGATCATGGTGGTCTACCAGGGCATCAACCTGGGCGGGGTATCGCTGGCGGGCATGCTGTTCGCCCTGCTGGCGCTGGTCAGCATGACCTTTGGTTCGATCCTGCAGAAGCGCATTACCGACAACCCCATGGGCACGCTGCCGCTGCAGTACCTGGCCGGCTTTGCCATGTGCGCGCTGTTCGCACCTCTGCAACCGCTTCATGTCGAGTGGACCGGCAGCTTCGTCGGTGCGCTGCTGTGGATGGGCCTGGTGGTCTCGCTGCTGGCAACCTTGCTGCTGTACCGGCTGATCGCCAAGGGCAACCTGGTCAATGTCACCAGCCTGTTCTACCTGGTGCCGGCAGTGACTGCGGTGATGGACTTGCTGATCTTCGGTAACCGCCTGGCACCGCTCAGCCTGCTGGGCATGGGGCTGATCGTGGTAGGGCTGCTGTTCGTGTTTCGCAAGCCTGCCGCGCGCCTGGCCGAGGCGTAGGCCCTAGCGGAATTCTTCGGGGATGGCGTGGCGCAACACGCCTTCCTCGAAGTCCAGCAGGCCGGCTTCGCGCTGGGTGAGCAGGTAGTAGAGCAGGGTATCGAGCGAGCGTTGCGGTGGGACCTCGACCGCCAACATCTTCACTGCTTGTTCGGTTTCACAGGCGCAGCCGAAATCCAGCAATGCTGCGCGTACCTGGTCGAGGGTTTCCGGTGGTTTGACGACCACCCGGAACACCGAGCTGCCGCTGCTGTGGCGCAGTTCTGCGAACCAGGTTTCGCCTGCTTCCTCGCGGGTGTCGATCACGTCGCCCGGGGCGATGCCATAGACATGGAAGGGTATGTTGTCGATGGCATAGCCGCCTTCCACGGCCTTGGCCCACAGGCCCTCGACCGAGGCCGGTGGGTAGCCGTTCTCGTCCTGTTCCAGGCGGAACAGGACCTTTTTGTACGCGCTGTTCATGCAGTACCCCGCTTCAGCTGCGCGCCGGGCGCAGCACCAGCCACAAGGCCAGGCCAATCAGCAGGCCGCCGTATAGATGCGCCATCGACAATGGCTCATTCAGCAGCCATGCCCCCCACAATACGCCGAATACCGGGATCAGGAACGTTACGGTGCTGGCTTTTACCGGGCCGATTTCTTCGAGCAGGCGGAAGTACAGGATGTAGGCAAAGGCGGTGCACAGCAAACCCAGCCCCAGCAACGACAACCACACCTCCCAGCCCCCCCAGCTGGCGGGCGGTTGGGTGAGTGCGCTCCAGCCGAACAGCGGGCTCAGCATCAGCGTGGCGCCGAGCATGCTGCCCAGCGCGGAAAGGCGGCTGTCCAGGCCGCTGATCCAGCGGCGGGCGAGGAACCCGGCAAAGCCGTAGCAGGTGGTGGCCGCCAGGCAGGCGAGGGCGCCTTGCAGCAGGGCCATGTCCAGTGCCACCGGGCCGGCGCCGCTAAGGATGCCGACGCCGAACAGGCCAAGGAAGATGCCGCAAAGTTTGGCCAGGGTCATTGGCTCGCGGAAGAACAGTACGCCGACCAGCACGCCCATCAATGGGGTGGTGGCGTTGAAGATCGCCGAATAGCCGGCCGGCAGCACCTGGGCCGCCACCGAGTAGAAGGTGGCGGGGATGCCGGAGTTGATCATGCCCAGCACCAGGCACGCGCCGAGCTTGCCCTGGAAGTCCCAGCGCACACGGGCGGCGGCCAGTATCACGATCAGGCCCAGACAGGCGATGGAGACCCGGAAGAACGCGGTCGGCACCGTGCCCAGTTCGGGGGCGATGATGCGCATGAACAGGAAACTCGCTCCCCAGACGGCGGCAAGGGTCAGCAGGCGGGCTAGGGCGATGGGGCTCACAACGGTCTCCGGAGGTAAGGCAGGGGCGCGAGTGTACGCCAGGGGGCGGGGGGATTCTTGTGCTTTCTTGCTGTGTAATTCCTCTTGGGCTGCGGGGCTCTGGGCAAGGCAGCTGCAACTACAGCTCGGGCCTTCAATGGCAGTAACCCATGAAGCCAAGGGCGGCTAAGCTCTGTACTCAATCCCAGCTCCGAGGCCCAACGCATGTCCCAGCCCTGGCCCGCTGTCGAAATCGCCCGGATGATCCTCGCCGGCTTCGACGACTACCGCGATCATTTCCAGCGCATCACCCTTGGTGCTCGCCAGCGCTTCGAGCAGGCGCGCTGGCAGGATATCCAGCAGGCCGCCGCTGCCCGCATCAATCTCTACGAAGAGAAAGTCGCCGAAGTCAACGGTTGGCTGCGCCAGGCCTTTGCCACAGAGGTGCTGCTGGACGTGGAACAGTGGCCGCTGGTGAAAAACGCCTATATCCACCTGATCGACCCACGCCTGGACGACGAGCTGGCAGAGACCTGGTACAACTCGCTGTTTTGCAGCCTGTTCAGCCATGACCTGATCAGCGACGGCTGCATGTTCATCCACACTACCCGGCCTTCCATGCGCGGCCGCGAGCGCGCCGCGCAAACCCGTACCTATCGGCTTGACGGCAGTCTCAGGAACTTGCTGCGCGCGGTGTTCGCCGATTACCCGTTCGACATGCCGTATGGCGACCTGGAAGGCGACCTGGCGCGGCTGGAAGAACAACTGCGCGAATGCCTGCCCGACTGGGTGTGCAAGGACCCGGCTCTGGCCGTGGAGCTGTTTGTACCCGTGCTTTACCGCAACAAGGGGGCCTATCTGGTCGGCCGCCTGTACAACAGCGATGAGCAGTGGCCGTTGGTGATTCCCTTGCTGCACCGCGAGGGCCACGGCATCGAGGCCGATGCGCTGATTACCGACGAGGCCGAGGTGTCGATCATCTTTTCGTTCACCCGCTCTTACTTCATGGCCGATGTCCCGGTGCCCGCCGAGTTCGTCAATTTCCTCAAGCGCATCCTGCCGGGCAAGCACATTGCCGAGCTGTATACCTCGATCGGGTTCTACAAGCAGGGCAAGTCGGAGTTCTACCGCGCACTGATCAACCACCTGGCCAGCAGTGATGACCGCTTTGTCATGGCGCCAGGGGTGCGGGGCATGGTCATGAGCGTGTTCACCTTGCCCGGCTTCAATACGGTGTTCAAGATCATCAAGGACCGCTTCTCGCCATCGAAAACCGTGGATCGCGCCACGGTGATCGACAAGTATCGGCTGGTGAAGAGTGTCGACCGGGTGGGGCGTATGGCCGACACCCAGGAGTTTGCCGATTTTCGCTTTCCGCGCAGCAAGTTCGAGCCGGATTGCCTGGCCGAGTTGCTGGAGGTGGCGCCGTCGACGGTGGCGCTGGAGGGCGACACAGTGCTGATCCGCCACTGTTGGACCGAGCGGCGCATGACGCCGTTGAACCTGTACCTGGAGCAGGCCACCGAGGGCCAGGTGCTGGAGGCACTGGAGGACTATGGCCTGGCCATCAAGCAATTGGCGGCGGCGAACATCTTCCCCGGCGACATGCTGCTGAAGAACTTCGGCGTGACCCGCCATGGCCGGGTCGTGTTCTACGACTATGACGAAATCAGCTTCCTGACCGAGGTGAATTTCCGCCACATCCCGCCACCGCGTTACCCGGAGGACGAAATGTCGGGCGAGCCGTGGTACTCGATCGGCCCGCATGATGTGTTTCCCGAAGAGTTTCCGCCGTTTCTGTTTGCCGATATGGGCCAGCGGCGGTTGTTCAGCCGCTTGCATGGGGAACTGTATGACGCGGATTACTGGAAGGGGCTGCAGGCGGCGATACGTGAAGGGAAAGTGATCGATGTGTTTCCGTATCGGCGCAAGGCCCGGTGAATCAGCGCGAACAGGCCTGTCACTCCTTCAAACACTTCATCTCGCTCAAATGGGTACGCACCTTGCCCAACCGTTCCTGCAGGAACCTCCGTTGCTGCGGGGTGCTCTGCCGCACCAGGTCCACCAGCAGGCTGCGTGCCTGCTGCTCGCTATTCCGATACGCCGCCCGGTATTCGGGTGTCCACAAACTCTCCTTACGTTGCAACAAGGTCGCCAGGCGCGGTTCGAAGCTGGAGTCGTTGCGCTGGTTCATTGCCAACAGCAGTTGCTGCTGCCAGTGGGCACGGTTGGCGATCCATTCACGGTTCTGGTCACCCAGCGCTTGAGACCAGGCCTGGATGCGTTGCTTCTGTACCGCCGTCAACTCGCCAAACCATGGCTTCAGGCGTTTTTCCATGCGCTCGCTACGGCGGGCCATCTGCTTGGGCAATGGCGTATCCACATAATGCTTCTGCCGTTCACTGATGTCTTCGCGGAAGGCCTCCCGCATCTGCGCTACCTGGTTGTCGCTCATGCCGCGCAGCAGTTCGGTGGCCGAAGGGGTGATTTCCTCGGCCACCCGACCAATCGCTTCACGGACCTCGCGGGTGCTTTGCTGCAGGGCCTGGTCGGTGACCTGGTCGTCGGCGACCATGTCACGTAGCCGGTCGAGCCAGTCGAGGTAGCCGGGCAGTTGAGTCTTGCAATGCCAGGCCAGGTGCTCGCGCAACCGATCGTCCAGCAGCGCCCTTTGCTCGCGGTTCATGTCCAGGTAGTCGCTCAGCGACCACGGCACCAGGCGGTCGAGGTTGCGATAGGCCAGGTCGATGCGGCTGCAGGCGGCCAAGGCCAGGGCGAATCCGATGGCGATAAGCAGGGCTTTGGGCAGGCGTAGCGGCATGTGCTGTTCCTTCCTCAGGCTGGCCAGAAGGTAGATGCAAGTGCGGCCTGGCGGTTCCACTGCATGAGTGGTCGGGCCATGTGGTGGCTTCAGGTGTAGAATAGCCGCCTTGTCTTGAGGATCATCGGAAATGGCTCTGCTTGGGCGTTACAACAGTTTGCAAATCGTGAAACACGTGGACTTCGGTCTGTACCTGGACGGCGGCGCCGATGGCGAGATCCTGCTGCCCGGGCGCTACATCCCGAAAAACGCCGAGACCGAGGTCGATGACTGGTTGAACGTGTTCATCTACCTGGACAGCGAAGACCAGCTGATCGCCACCACCGAGAAGCCCAAGGTGCAGGTTGGCGAGTTCGCCAGCCTGAAGGTCAAGGACATCAACGGTGCCGGTATCTTCCTGGACTGGGGCCTGTCCAAGGACTTGCTGATGCCGTACTCGGAAGAGGCTCGGCCACTGAAGATCGGTGATTACTGCGTGGTGCACGTGTACCTCGACAAGCGCACCCGCCGGATCACTGCCACGTCGCGCCTGGACCGCTACCTCGATGTCACCCCAGCCGACTACAAGGTTGGCCAGCCGGTCGAGCTGCTGGTGGCCGGCGAAACGCCGATGGGCTTCAAGGCCATCATCAACAACCGCCACTGGGGCCTGATCCACAAGAACGAGGTGTTCAAGTTCTTGCGCTCGGGCATGCACGAGAAGGGCTTCATCAAGGAAGTGCGCCAGGACGGCAAGATTTCACTGAGCCTGCAGCCGGTAGGCGCCGCCCTGGCGGACACCCTGCAAGAGCAGATCATGGCGCGCCTGGAAGCCGAAGGCGGGGTGTTGGGGGTGTGCGACAAGAGTGACCCTGCGTTGATCAGTAAGCTGTTCAACGTCAGCAAGGGCAACTTCAAGAAGGCCATTGGCGGGTTGTTCAAGCAGGGCCTGATCGTCATCCATGACGATCGCATCGAGAAAGCCTGACGGCCTTACGCCTGTACGAAGTTGCGGAAGTCCAGCTGCTCGCCACCCGGACGGGTGTCGCGCAGCAGCGAGTCACGGTCGGCGCTGAGGGCCAGGCTGATGGTGGAGCGGCGCTTGCCAGGCTTGCGCACTTCCATTTGCTCTAGGTGAGCCTTGAGGAAATTGGTGGGCACCTTCAGGTGCTGCAGCTCATCGCTTTCCGGCGTGTGCAGCAGCAGGTTGACCCAGTCGGCCTGGCCCTTGCCCAGCAGTGCCACTGGCACTTCGAACCACCACAGGTTGCGTTTGCTGTCCAGAGTGGCGAACAGAGTATTGCTGCTGGTCAGCACCGGCCGGGCCAGTGCTTCGTTGCGCCGGGCGATGGCGGCGGGTTTGTCGAGTTTCATGCAGGTTCCTGCGCGTTGACGCTATGAAGGCCTGCATTGTGAGGGGTGGCACGGGGCGGAGCAAGGTTTGTGACTTGCGGTGCCAGTGCCGGCCTCTTCGCGGGCTTGGGCGGTATTCGCCTGCCGTTTTACCGTTCGGCTTCTGGCCGGGAAATCCGTTGAAACTCCTGGCCCAGGCGTTGGGTCAACCTTCTGTCGACACGGTTCACGTGTCTCCATTTGCAGGAGTTTTGCCATGAGCGGTACTAAAGACAAAGCGAAAGGCTTGGCCAACGAAGCGATCGGCAACGTGAAACAGGGTGTTGGCAAGGTGACCGACAACGACAAGCTGCGGGCCGAAGGCAAGGCGCAGGAGCTCAAAGGCGAGGCGCAGCAGGTCAAGGGCAATGTGAAGGATGCGGTGAAGAAACCTTGACTTGAGGCGGTGCCGGCCTCTTCTCGGGTGAACCCGCGAAGAGGCCGGCACTTATTCGTAAGCAAATTCTTCAACCACGGCCGGGAGCAGCACAGCTCGGGCACGGTCTATTAGACTTGCCTGTGTAACGATCAAGCGGCGAAAGGAGACGCTATGATTTTCCCCGACCTGCGCGGCTTGCCCCTGCACCGCGTGCTGGTTCGCACCGTCAAGGAATTCCTCGACGACGAGATGTCCACCTATGCCTCAGCGCTGGCCTACCAGGCGCTGTTCTCGCTATTCCCCTTCCTGTTGTTCCTGATTGCCCTGATCGGTTTCCTGCACTTGCCGGACTTTTTCTCCTGGCTGCGTCTGCAATCGGAACTGGTGTTGCCACCCCAGGCGCTGGAGCAGGTGAATCCGGTGATCGACCAGTTGCAGCAATCCAAGGGTGGGCTGCTGTCGGTGGGTATCGTGATCGCCCTGTGGACCGCCTCCGCCGGCGTGCGACTGATGATGAGCGCCATGAACGCCGCTTACGATGTGCCCGAAGGTCGCCCGGTGTGGAAGCGTATCCCGCTTTCCATTTTCTACACCGTGGGCCTGGCTGGCATGCTGCTGGCGGCCGCAGCGCTGATGGTGCTGGGCCCGCAGGTGATGGAATGGATAGCTGCCCAGATCGGCATGCAGGAGTTCATCGTCACACTGTGGACCATCCTGCGCTGGCCGGTGATCATCATTCTGCTGATGGTGGCAGTAGCCCTGATCTATTACGTGATGCCTGATGTGAAACAGCAGTTTCGCTTCATCACCCCGGGCTCGGTGCTGGCGGTTGTGGTGTGGATCGTGGCCTCACTGGGCTTTGCCTACTACGTGAAGACCTTTGCCGATTACAACGCCATGTACGGCAGCATTGGTGCAATCATCGTGCTGTTGCTGTATTTCTATATTTCGGCTGCCGTGCTGCTGCTCGGCGCCGAAATGAATGCGGTGATCGAGCACATGTCAGCCGAAGGCAAGAACCCGGGCGAGAAAGACTTCGACGGGGAAAAACCCAAGGAAACCTTGACTGTACTGGGTCACGAGCACCCGAACCCGAGCAAGCCTCATAGCGTCGAGCCGAACCCCTGATGATCCGTGACATTCTCAAGATGGGCGACGAACGCCTGCTGCGCATCGCTCCGCCAGTGCCCGAGCACATGCTTGGCAGTGCCGAACTGCAGCAACTGATCGACGACATGTTCGAAACCATGCGTCACGTCGGCGGTGTGGGCCTGGCCGCCCCGCAGGTCGGCATCGACCTGCAGTTGGTGATTTTCGGCTTCGAGCGCAGCGAGCGATACCCCGATGCCGAGGCGGTGCCGCAGACCATTCTGCTGAATCCGGTCATCACCCCGACCTCCAGCGAGGTCGAGGACGGCTGGGAGGGTTGTCTGTCGGTGCCTGGCTTGCGCGGCGTGGTGCCGCGCTTCAAGCATATCTGCTACCAAGGGATCGACCCCCAGGGCATCCCGATCAACCGCTTTGCCGATGGCTTCCATGCACGGGTGGTGCAACACGAGTGCGACCACTTGATCGGCCGGCTATACCCCTCGCGCATTCAGGACTTTGCCAAGTTCGGCTATACCGAGGTGCTGTTCCCTGGGCTCGAGGTCAGCGAGGACTGACCTCGCTGCAGGGCTACCAGGCGTTTGTTGCGCTGATAGCGTAGCAGGCGGCTGGCCAGGGCTTCTGGCAGCTGTTGGGCCAGGTCAAAACCCAGGCGCTGGTAGAAGGGCGTCAGGTCGGGATGACAGAACAGCCAGACGGGCCCGTCAACCTGCGCCAGCGCGGCCTCGACCAATCGCGCAGCCACCCCTTGGTTGCGCCGCTGCGGGGCGACGAACAGGCCCGTCAGCCAGAATCCCTCACCCACCGCACTCAGGCTCAGCCCGGCGATGATGCCAGGGGCCCGTGCTACCCACAGTTCGGCGTCGCTTGCAGCGCGCATGCGTGAGCTGTGCTGGCGGTAGAAGTGGTCCAGCAAACGGCGTTCTGTGTCCGAAAGCGTCGAACAGGACAATTGTTCAGAAATGGTGAGTCCTACCCTGAAACGAGGCCAGAGGCTCTGGCCTGATGATTTGCGGCCACTTTGTCGCAGATTGTTGCAAAACCGGCAAGGGTGAATATCCGACTACGGGGTTCAACTATTGCTGACCGGGAGTAGAATTTTGTTCATCCCCCCTGGCAGTACGAAGCGGGATCGGTACTTCGTGCCATCTAGACCCTAGATGACAACTTCTCCGCGCCGGATACGGCAATAGAAGTCAATCGATCAGCTTGAACGCTCAAAAGGCAAAACCACATGAAACCATTACTGATTCTTGCATTGGTCGGTATGTCCTCGTTCGCCCTCGCCGATGAGGCCAAACCCGTCTCCAGCGAGCCTGTGGCTCAGCAGTACGACTACTCGATGAACCTGGACATCAAGCGGGTGATCAACCTGTCGACCATCCCCAATGTCTGCGAAGTGGTACCTGCGACCATGACCTATGAAGACCATCAGGGCCAGGTGCACACCATTCAGTACCGGGCCATGGGTGAAGGTTGCCAGCAGGGTTGACTGGCGGTGCCCGCCACAGGGGCTGAAAACGCTGTGGCGGGCACTTGCTGGCCCTGACGCGATCTCCCGGGTGCTCCGCCAATACAGAATAATTTCCCCGCCTGTCGAATCCTCCGCTTACCGTTCGACCATAGCTGAAGGCACGCTTCACACCGTACCCCAACCCCTATGATCTGTCGGAGGTACCCCGATGAGCACTGCAGCCGAATCCGAAATCCGCCAATTGATCGAGCGCTGGATGCAAGCCGTGCGCGATCGCGACATCCCGCGCATCATCGAACCCTACGCCGACGATATCGTCGCCTTCGATGCCATCCAGGCTCTGCAATTCAAAGGCAAGTCGGCCTACACGGCGCACTGGGAAATGTGCATGGGCATGTGCACCGGCCCTATGGTGTTCGAACTTGCCCAACTCACCGTGCACGCCGCAGGCGATCTGGCCCTGGCCCATTGGCTGAACCGCTGCGGTCCAGGCGACGACGAAAGCCAGTGCGGCTTCATGCGCGCCACGGTGGGCTATCGTCGTCAAGGCGGCCAGTGGCAGGTAATCCACGAACACTGGTCGGCGCCTTTCGACATGGAAACGCAAAAAGCGCTGTTCGATCTCAAGCCCTGAGCCGTTATCGCCAAACGCACTTTGCCAATACCCTGGAGGCGACCATGAAATACCTGTGCCTGGTCTATTGTGACGAGGGGCTGTTGCACAGCCTGCCCGACAGCCCGGCAGACGCCGAATGCATGGCCTACGCCGAAGCCATTCACGGTTCCGGGCGCATGCTGGCGGCCGAGGCGCTTAAGCCGGTGCAGACGGCCACCACGGTACGCATGCGCAACGGACACATGAGCCTGACCGACGGCCCGTTCGCCGAAACCAAGGAGCAACTGGCGGGCTTTTACCTGGTGGAGGCCCGCGACCTCAACGAAGCGCTGAATATCGCCAAGGGCATCCCTGCCGCGCGGGTTGGCAGTGTCGAGGTGCGACCAGTGCGCGAGCTGCAACCCTGACAGCCAAGGAGAACCATCAGCATGAGCCTTGCACCCATTGTCCAGGCGCAACACGAGTTGTCCATCAGCCGCCTGATCGACGCACCACCGGCCAAGGTATTTCGCGCCTGGACCGAACCCCAGTGGCTGATGCAGTGGTGGGGGCCGCACGGCATGACCACCCCGGAGTGTGAGATGCAACTGTGGGCCGGTGGCCTGTTTCGCACCCTGATGCGCGCGCCGGATGGCTGCGAGTACCCCAACCAGGGCGTCTTTCTGGAAATTGCCGCGCCACGCCGGCTGGTGTTCACCGATGCCTTCGGCCCCGGTTGGGTACCGTCGGACAAGGCCTTCATGACTGCCGTGATCAGCTTTGACGAGGAACAGGGCAAAACCCGCTACACCGCCCGTGCCTGGCACTGGAATGCCACCGACTGTCGGGCCCATGAAGAAATGGGCTTCCACCAGGGCTGGGGAGAAAGCCTGGACCGCCTGGTGGAGGTGGTGACCCAGCGGATGCCCGACTGATGGCCGCACTGGCCCAGGTGCGTGCCGAAGTCGAGGCTGTGTACCGGCAGGAGTCGCGGCGCATACTGGCGACACTGATCCGCTTGCTGGGTGATTTCGACCTGGCCGAGGAGGCCATGCATGATGCCTTCTTCATTGCCGTCGAACGCTGGCAACGCGACGGTATTCCCGCCAACCCGCGAGCGTGGCTGGTTTCTGTCGGGCGCTTCAAGGCCATCGACGCGCTGCGCCGGCGCGTCCGCTTCGACCGCTCCCAGGCGGACTTGAGCATGCTGCTGGAGGGTCAGGCGCAGGACCCCAGTGAAGAAGAGCTGCTGGCGGATGACCGCCTGCGGCTGATCTTCACCTGTTGCCATCCGGCCTTGTCGGCCGACGCTCAGGTGCCATTGACGCTTCGCGAAGTCTGCGACCTGACCACCGAGCAGATCGCCCGGGCCTTTCTGCAAAGCCCGGCCACCATCGCCCAACGTATCGTGCGCGCCAAGGCCAAGATCCGTGACGCGGGCATACCGTACCAGGTACCGGAGCTGAATGAGCTGCCCGAGCGCCTGGAAAGCGTGTTGCGGGTGATCTACCTGGTGTTCAACGAGGGCTATTCGGCGTCATCGGGCGAGACACTGCTGCAGCAGGCGCTGAGCGATGAAGCCATTCGCCTGGCGCGGTTGCTGGTGCAGTTGCTGCCCGACCCGGAGGCGGTCGGCCTGCTGGCGTTGATGTTGCTGCAGGCGTCCCGGCAGCGGGCGCGCATCGATGGCCAAGGCGATTTGGTGGTTCTGGAGCAGCAGGATCGTAGCTTGTGGGACCGGCAGTTCATTGCCGAGGGCTGTGCTCTGGTGCGCCAGGCCCTGCAGAGCCGTGCATTCGGGGCCTATACCGTCCAGGCGGCGATTGCTGCCGTGCATGCCGAAGCGGCGACGGCTGAAGAGACGGACTGGGGAGAAATCGTCGGGCTGTATGACGTGTTGCAGCGGTATTGGCCATCAGCGGTGGTGGCGCTTAACCGGGCGGTGGCGCTGGCGAAGCGGGATGGGCCGGAGGTTGGCTTGCGGGAAGTCGAAGGGATTCTGGCACGGGGGGAGTTGCTGGACTATCACCTGGCACATGCGGCACGTGCCGAGTTGCATTGCCAGCTGGGACAGGTGCAAGAGGCGCGTGCGGCCTGGCAGCAGGCGCTGGCCTTGACCCGGCAGGCGCCTGAACGGCGGCATATCGAGCGGCGTTTGCAGGCTATCGAATGATGGGGGGGCCGGCCGCTTCGCGGGCAAGCCCGCTCCCTCAGGATGCCTGCTAAATCAACGCGTTAGCGGGTTACCCAGGAGAGCAGCCTTGAAGAAGAGGCTGGCTGCATCACACTTCAGCTCGCCACAAAGTTCGGCGGCGATACCAGCTCGACGGTCTGCTGCTTGCGCGGCGCCAGGATCTCGGCTTCACCCGCGACCACCAGTTCGTCGTTCTGGTTGTACACATTGGTGGCGATGCGCACCTTGAACTTGGGCAGCTTCTCGAGGATTTCCAGGCGCACGGTCAGGGTGTCGCCGATTTTCACCGGTTTCTGGAAGCTCATCTGCTGGCCCAGGTAGATGGTGCCAGGGCCAGGCAGGGTGCAGGCCACTGCCGCACTGATCAGCGCGCCGCTGAACATGCCATGGGCAATACGTTCGCGGAACATGCTCTTGGCGGCGAACTCGGCATCCAGGTGAACCGGGTTGTGGTCACCGGACATCGCAGCGAACAGTTGGATGTCGCGTTCTTCAACGGACTTCTTGTACTCGGCCTTCTGGCCGACTTCGAGGGCTTCGTAAGGCGTGTTGGTGACCTGGGACATCGATGCTTCCTTAAGCGTTGGGCGAGGGCGGCTATCATTCACTGCGCGCAGGGCGGCCAAGGGCCAGCGCCTGTTCCAGCCAGCCGAGAATATCGGCGATGACCTCGCCACGGTTGGTTTCGTTGAGTACTTCATGCCGCGCCTCAGGATAGATGCGCAGCTGTACATGTCGGTTGCCGGTCGCGCGCAGGGCGTCGGCCAGATGGGTGAGACGCTTGCCGGCACTGACCGGATCACATTCACCGCCAATCACCAGCATCGGCAGGTTGGGATCGATCTGCGCGAGGTTACCCGGCTGACTGATCTGCGCCAAGCCTTGCAGCAGATCGAGCCACAACTGGTTGGTGCAGCGAAAGCCGCACAACGGGTCATTCACGTACTGATCGACCTCGCCCGGGTCGCGGCTGAGCCAGTCGAAGGCCGTGCGGTTGGGCTTGAAGGCGTTGTTGAACGAACCGAAGGACAACCATTCGATCAGTGCACTCTTGCCCAGTGGCCCCTGGCGCCAGGACTCCAGCCGGGCAATCAGCCGCGCAAAGCGGTACAGCAGGGCCGGTTGGTAGTTGGAACCGCTGAGGATCGCCCCGTGCAGGCTGCCACTGTGATGCAGCAGGTACGCCTGGGCGATGTAGCTGCCCATGCTGTGGCCGAACAGGAACAGCGGCGTGCACGGGAACTGCTGGCCGATGTGCTGGGCCACACACCCCAGGTCATTGACCACGGCATTCCAGCCATGATGGCGGGCGAACAGGCCGAGGTTGCCCAGTTCGGCCGTGCGCCCGTGGCCACGCTGATCGGCAGCGAACAGGGCAAAGCCGGCCTCGCTCAGAGCCTGGCCCAGGCGCTGGTAGCGCCCGGCATGCTCGGCCATGCCATGGGCCAGCAGCACCACGGCCTTTACCGGTGTGGCCGGCAGCCATTGGTGTACGTACAGGCTGCAGTGCTCACTGGCGGGCAGCCAGAAGGCGTCGTGGGGCATGGCGGGTCCTTGTGCGCGCGGTTACCCGAACAGTGTATGCACAACCGGCCGGATTGCAGGAGGGGCACAAATAAGATTCACAATGTTAATGGCGGCACTTGGCGTATATGCCACCTTGGGTTTACCTGCTAACGTCGAATCAACGCCTTTTCGCCAGCAGGCGGTCAGGTAAAGGACTAAAGGACGCAGTGCAGGTCCAGGCAGAGGAACAATAATAAATGCAAGCCGACTTCTGGAATGACAAGCGCCCGGCAGGCGTGCCTTCCACCATCGACATCAATGCCTACGCCTCGGTCGTCGAGGTGTTCGAGCGCTCCTGCAAGCGCTTTGCCGACCGCCCGGCGTTCAGCAACCTGGGCGTGACCCTCAGCTACGCGGAACTGGAGCGCCATTCGGCAGCCTTCGCTGCCTGGTTGCAGCAGCACACCGACCTCAAACCGGGTGAGCGCATCGCCGTACAGATGCCCAATGTGCTGCAGTACCCCATCGCCGTCTTCGGTGCCATGCGCGCCGGGCTGATCGTGGTCAATACCAACCCGCTGTACACCGAGCGCGAGATGCGCCACCAGTTCAAGGACAGTGGCGCGCGTGCGCTGGTGTACCTGAACATGTTCGGCAAGCGCGTGCAGGAGGTGCTGCCCGATACCGGTATCGAGTACCTGATCGAGGCAAAGATGGGCGACCTGCTGCCGGCCGCCAAGGGCTGGCTGGTCAACACCGTGGTCGACAAGTTGAAGAAGATGGTGCCGGCCTACCGGTTGCCCCAGGCGGTGCCGTTCAAGCAGGTGCTGCGCGAGGGCCGCGGGCTGTCGCCCAAACCGGTGTCGCTGAACCTCGATGACATCGCGGTGCTGCAGTACACCGGCGGCACCACCGGCCTGGCCAAGGGCGCCATGCTCACCCATGGCAACCTGGTGGCCAACATGCTGCAGGTGCTGGCCTGCTTCTCGCAGCACGGCCCCGATGGGCAGAAGCTGCTGAAGGACGGCCAGGAAGTGATGATCGCGCCGCTGCCGCTGTACCACATCTATGCCTTCACCGCGAATTGCATGTGCATGATGGTCACCGGCAACCATAACGTGCTGATTACCAACCCGCGGGATATTCCCGGCTTCATCAAGGAGCTGGGCAAGTGGCGTTTCTCTGCCTTGCTGGGCCTCAATACCCTGTTTGTCGCACTGATGGACCACCCGGGCTTCCGTCAGCTGGACTTCTCGGCGCTGAAGGTCACCAACTCTGGTGGCACAGCGCTGGTCAAGGCCACCGCCGAGCGCTGGGAAGACCTTACCGGGTGCCGCATCGTTGAAGGCTACGGCCTGACAGAAACCTCGCCGGTGGCCAGCACCAACCCCTACGGTCAGCTGGCGCGTCTGGGTACGGTGGGCATCCCCGTGGCGGGTACTGCGTTCAAGGTCATCGATGATGATGGCAACGAACTGCCGCTGGGCGAGCGGGGCGAGCTTTGCATCAAAGGCCCGCAGGTCATGAAGGGCTACTGGCAGCAGCCCGAGGCAACGGCCCAGGCACTGGATGCAGAAGGCTGGTTCAAGACCGGTGATATCGCGGTGATCGACCCGGACGGCTTCACCCGCATTGTCGACCGCAAGAAGGACATGATCATCGTCTCGGGCTTCAACGTGTACCCCAACGAAATCGAGGATGTGGTGATGGGGCATCCCAAGGTCGCCAACTGTGCGGCTATCGGTGTGCCGGACGAGCGTTCCGGCGAGGCGGTCAAGCTGTTCGTGGTGCCGCGCGAGGGGGGGCTGAGCGTTGATGAGCTGAAGGCCTACTGCAAGGCCAACTTCACCGGCTACAAAGTACCCAAGCACATCGTGCTGCGCGAATCGTTGCCCATGACGCCGGTGGGCAAGATTTTGCGGCGGGAGTTGCGCGATATAGCGTGATACCGGGATGGCTTCTTCGCGGGTAAACCCGCTCCTGCACCGCCCAATGTAGGAGCGGGTTTACCCGCGAATGCCTTAAACCGCTCTAACAGGCTCTATACAGCCTTATCTGCGACATTTTGGATAATTACTCTAAAAATGACCTGTATTGTTCATTGAGTCATTTTTGTGACCATAAGGCCTGTTTTGGCCTCTAGGCGACCCCAGACAAAGCTGTTACTCTCGGCCCGCTTCCAGATGATCCGGTTTGCAACGAACCGTCATCTCATATCAATAATAAGCGCATCGACGCGTGAATCGAACTTCGCTGTTGCTGAAGGAGTGGGCTTCCATGATCGAAAATTTTTGGAAGGATAAGTACCCAGCCGGGATTACGGCGGAAATCAATCCTGACGAATTCCCCAATATCCAGGCAGTACTCAAGCAATCCTGCCAACGCTTTGCCGACAAACCGGCCTTTAGCAACCTGGGCAAGACTATCACTTATGGCGAGTTGTATGCGTTGTCGGGGGCGTTTGCCGCCTGGCTGCAGCAGCATACCGACCTCAAGCCGGGTGACCGCATTGCCGTGCAACTGCCCAATGTCCTGCAATACCCGGTCGCGGTCTTCGGTGCCATGCGTGCCGGGCTGATCGTGGTCAACACCAACCCGCTGTACACCGCGCGGGAGATGGAACACCAGTTCAACGACTCGGGTGCCAAGGCCTTGGTGTGCCTGGCCAACATGGCCCACCTGGCGGAAAAAGTGGTGCCCAAAACCCAGGTCAGGCACGTTATCGTCACCGAAGTGGCCGACCTGCTGCCACCACTCAAGCGCCTGCTGATCAACAGCGTGATCAAGTACGTGAAGAAGATGGTGCCGGCCTACAACCTGCCGCAGGCCGTGCGTTTCAATGACGCCCTGGCGCTGGGCAAGGGCCAGCCCGTGACCGAAGCCAACCCGCAGGCCAACGACGTGGCGGTGCTGCAGTACACCGGCGGTACCACCGGTGTGGCCAAAGGCGCCATGCTGACCCACCGCAACCTGGTGGCCAACATGCTGCAGTGCCGTGCACTGATGGGCTCCAACCTGCACGAAGGCTGCGAAATCCTCATCACCCCGCTGCCGCTTTACCACATCTATGCGTTTACCTTCCATTGCATGGCGATGATGCTGATCGGCAACCACAACGTGCTGATCAGCAACCCGCGAGACTTGCCGGCGATGGTCAAGGAACTGGGCAAGTGGAAGTTCAGCGGCTTTGTGGGCCTCAACACCTTGTTCGTTGCCCTGTGCAACAACGAGGCGTTCCGAGCCCTGGATTTCTCGGCGCTGAAAATCACCCTGTCGGGCGGTATGGCCTTGCAGCTAAGCGTGGCCGAGCGCTGGAAGGCCGTTACCGGTTGCGCCATCTGCGAAGGCTATGGCATGACCGAAACCAGCCCGGTGGCGGCGGTGAACCCCTCGGAAGCGAACCAGGTGGGCACCATCGGTATTCCGGTGCCGTCGACCTTGTGCAAGGTCATCGACGACGCTGGCAATGAGTTGCCGCTTGGCGAAGTGGGCGAGCTGTGTGTCAAGGGCCCGCAGGTGATGAAGGGCTACTGGCAGCGTGAAGATGCCACGGCCGAGATTCTCGACAGCGAAGGCTGGCTGAAGACCGGCGACATCGCCGTGATCCAGGCGGACGGCTACATGCGCATCGTCGACCGCAAGAAAGACATGATCCTGGTCTCGGGCTTCAACGTGTACCCCAACGAGCTGGAAGACGTGTTGGCTGCCTTGCCGGGCGTGCTGCAGTGCGCAGCCATCGGTGTGCCGGACGAGAAGTCGGGTGAAGTGATCAAGGTCTTCATCGTGGTCAAGCCGGGCATGACCGTGACCAAGGAGCAGGTGATGGAGCACATGCGTGCCAACGTTACCGGCTACAAGGTACCGCGCCACATCGAGTTCCGCGATTCGCTGCCGACCACCAACGTGGGCAAGATCCTGCGCCGCGAACTGCGTGATGAAGAGCTCAAGAAGCAAGGCTTGAAGAAGATCGCCTGACCACCAGCCTGCACGCTCAGTGTGGGGGCGGCCTCGTGTCGCGAAAGGGCCGCGACGCGGCCCTGGGATTTCGGCGGCGATGCATCAATGGCTAGGGGCGGCGCCGTCTTCAGACGTTGTGAGCCCCTGTAGGAGCGGGTTTACCCGCGAATACGGTAGTGGCGACAACGGTGAACGGCGGGTGGAGATCGGTCAGCAGGGCCGGCCCTTTCGCGGGTAAACCCGCTCCTACATCCGCGCAACTCAGCGCAGCTTCTCGAGCATCTGGTAGTACCACATCCCCGCCGCCAGCAGCGGATTCCCCAGCAAGTCCCCCATCGGCACCCGCACATGCTTGCACTGGGCGAAGGTGTCGAACTTCTCCAGCGTCCCGGTCAACGCTTCGGCCATGATCTCACCCATGATGTGGCTGGTGGCGATGCCGTGCCCTGAGTAACCCTGGCAGTACCACACGTTGTCCGACAGCTTGCCCAGCTGCGGGATGCGGTTGACCACGATGCCCATGGCGCAGCTCCACTGGAATTCGATCGGCACCCCCTTCAATGCCGGGAAGGTGCGTTCGATGCAGGGGCGCAATTCGCCTTCGATGTCGCGTGAGTCCTTGCCGGAGTAGTTGGCGCCGCCGCCGAACAGCAGGCGCTTGTCGGCTGTCAGGCGGTAGTAATCGAGGACGAAGCGGCAGTCGTACACCGCCAGGTCCTGCGGGTTGATCTGCTCGGCCAGTTCACCCAGCGGCGCGGTGGTGACGATACCGCCCATGGCCGGGAAGATCTTGCCCTTGAGCTGGCGCTTTTCCAGCTTGTGATACACATCGCCGGCCAACATCACCTGGCGTGCCTCCACCCGGCCATGCGCGGTAACCACCGCCGGGCGCGGGCCATGGACGATGTCCAGCACTTCGGAATTTTCGAATATCAGTGCACCCAGGCCATGTGCGGCACGGGCTTCGCCCAGGCACAGGTTGAGTGGGTGCAGGTGCAGGTTGCGCAGGTTCTTCAACGCACCCAGATAAAGCGGGCTTTGCAGATGCTCGGCCACTGCAGCGCGATCGAGCAGTTGCACCTGCTCGCCCATGCCGCGGCGCTGTGCTTCGGCCTCGAACGCACGCAGTTCGTTCATGTGCGAAGGCTTCATGGCTGCATGCAGGTGGCCACGCTTGAGGTCGCAATCGATGCCATAGCGCGCCACGCGCTGCTCGATCACCTGGTGCCCGCGCCAGCGCAAGTGCCAGATGAAGTCGTCAACTTCGGCGCCCAGGTGGTTGCGCATCTGCGAGCGCATGGCCTCGTCGCCCGACAGGCTGCCGGTGACCTGGCCGCCGTTGCGACCGCTGGCGCCCCAGCCGATACGGTTGGTTTCGACGATGGCGACCTTCAGGCCGCGCTCGGCCAGTTCAACCGCCGTGGCCACGCCCGTAAAGCCACCGCCGATGATCGCCACATCCACCTGCACCGTGCCCTTGAGTTGCGGGTACGCAGTTTGGTCGTTGAGGGTGGCGCTGTAGTAGGACGGCGCGCGCTGCGCCGGGCCGTTGTTCAATGCTGCGTTCATGGGTGTTCCTTGTTTTGTAGGGGCTCAGGCCTGGTGCAGGTACCAGCGCCAGTCCTGTTCGCTGACTTCAGCCATGAACTGGCGGTACTCGGCGCGCTTGACCTTCAGGTACACGCCAAGGAAGTCTTCGCCCAATGCTTCACGGGCCCAATCGGAATGTTGCAGGGCGTCGAGTGCGGTCAGCCAGTCAGTGGGCAGGTGTTCGGTGGCCTGGGCATAGCCGTTGCCTTCAACGGGCGCGCCTGGGTCAAGCTGTTCGCGGATGCCCCAGTGGCTGGCAGCAAGGATCGCCGCAGCAGCCAGGTAAGGGTTGGCATCCGCGCCACAGATGCGGTGCTCCACATGCCGACTGTTGGCCGGGCCACCTGGCACGCGCAGGCTCACGGTTCGGTTGTCCACGCCCCAGGTTGGTGCCAGGGGCGCATAGCTGTTGGCCTGGAAGCGGCGGAAGGAGTTGGCGTTGGGGCAGAACAGCAGCAGCGAGTCGCGCAGGTGGCGCAGCATGCCGGCCACGGCCTGGCGCAGCAGCGGGGTGCCGGCCTTGTCTTCGCTGGCGAACAGGTTGTTGCCGGCGCTGTCGGCCAGGCTCAGGTGCATGTGCATGCCGGTGCCGGCCAGTTGGGCGAATGGCTTGGCCATGAAGCAGGCCTGCATGCCGTGGGCATGGGCCACACCTTTTACCAGGCGCTTGTAGCGCACCGCCTGGTCCATCGCCTGCAGCGCATCGCCATGCTCCAGGGTGATTTCCACCTGGCCCGGGGCGTACTCGGAAATGGCCGTGCGCGCCGGGATGCCTTGGGCCTTGCAGGCAGCGTACAGGTCGGCGAGGAACGGTTCGATCTGCTCCAGTTCGCGCAGGCCATAGACCTGGGTGCTGCGGGGGCGGCCGCCATCGTTGTCCAGTGCCGGTTGTGGGCGGCCTTGGGCATCACGCTGCTGGTCAAGCAGGTAGAACTCCAGCTCGCAGGCCATCACCGGGTGATAACCGTCAGCCTTCAGCGCTTCGATGGTGCGCAGCAGCACATGGCGTGGGTCAGCGATGCTGGCCGGCAGCCCCTCGCTGGGGTGCATGCTCACCTGCACTGCAGCGGTTGGCACCCGGCGCCAGGGCAGGCGCACCAGGCTGCCGTCAAGCGGGTAGGCACGGCAGTCGATATCGCCGACGTCCCACACCAGGCCGGAGTTTTCCACGTCGTCGCCATTGAGGGTCAGGCCAAGGATGGTGCTGGGTAGTGGCCGGCCTGTCTGGTACACGGCCAGCAGTTCCTCGCGGTGCAACAGCTTGCCGCGTGGTACACCGTTGGCGTCGAGGATGAACAGTTCGAACAGCTCGATATCGGGGTTGTCGGCCAGAAAACGGGTAGCCTGCTCTACAGGGGCAAAGTGCATGATCAATTCGCTCATAGACGCGCAGGGCCACCGCGCAAGCAGGCGGCCCGGTTGAGTCAAACGGCCAGACGCTGGCCGGGTTTGGTCACAATGGCGTGAGCGAGGTGTCCGGTGGGCGCGCGTGACGGCAGTGCCACAAGGCCCAGAAGGCGAGGATGATGTGGACCAGCGGATTTTCCCCGGCACGGCTCCGGGCCTTCGGCAGCGAAGGGCGGGACGACGGTGGGGCGATGGGCTGGGCGGGAGTCATGCCTTTGATACTCACATGCGGCGTAAGGTTGATTAAAGCAGTGAATGGCAACCTTTACATCGCACTTGGCTAAACATTCGTGCTGAAAGCATCACGGTCAATGTGGGAGCGTGCAGGCAGCAGAGAATCCGCAAATCTGCGACAATCGCCCGACTTTCCGAATGCCGATCATGAAAAAGCAGGCTCACCTGCATCACTAAAAAGCCCCATGACTGACCACGCCATCGACAAACTGCTGCAAAACCTCGACCACGCCATGATTGCCGACCGCCATCGCCTGCGCCGGCAACTGCACGAACTGCGCAAGCGCCCCGACGAGGCGAAACTGGCGCAGTGGGTGGAGAAGGTCCAGGCCTCCTGCGCTCAGGTCACCGCGCGTCAGCAGAGCGTGCCGACCGTACGCTACGACGACAACCTGCCCATCGCCGCCAAGCGTGACGAAATCAAGAAGGCCTTGGCCGAAAACCAGGTGTTGGTGATCGCCGGCGAAACCGGCTCTGGCAAGACGACCCAGCTGCCGAAGATCTGCCTTGAGCTTGGCCGTGGCAGCCATGGGTTGATCGCCCATACCCAGCCACGCAGGATCGCAGCGCGTAGCGTGGCCGCGCGAGTCGCCGAAGAGCTGGGCACGCCCTTGGGCGCGCTGGTCGGCTACCAGGTGCGTTTCGAAGACCAGAGCGATTCCAATACCTTGGTCAAGCTGATGACCGACGGCATCCTCCTGGCCGAAACCCAGCACGACCGCTTCCTTGAACGCTATGACACGATCATCGTCGACGAAGCGCACGAGCGCAGCCTGAACATCGACTTCCTGCTCGGCTACCTGAAAACGTTGCTGCATCGCCGACCGGACCTGAAACTGATCATCACCTCGGCCACCATCGACCTGGAGCGCTTCTCCAGGCACTTCGACGGTGCGCCGATCATCGAGGTGTCCGGGCGCACCTTCCCGGTGGACACCTGGTACCGCCCGCTGACCAGCGAGCAGGACGAAGAGGGCAACCAGATCGAGGACGACCTCACCGTCGATCAGGCCATCCTTGCCACCCTCGACGAGCTGGCGCAGCACGAACGCAGCGAGGGCAAGGGCCCGGGCGATGTGCTGATCTTCCTGCCGGGCGAGCGGGAAATCCGTGATGCCGCCGAGATTCTGCGCAAGGCGCAACTGCGCCATACCGAGATTTTGCCGCTGTACGCGCGCCTGTCGCCGGCCGAGCAGCAGCGTATCTTCCAACCGCACACCGGGCGCCGCGTGGTGCTGGCCACCAACGTCGCCGAAACCTCGCTGACCGTGCCTGGCATCCGCTATGTGATTGACACCGGTACTGCGCGCATCAGCCGCTACAGCTACCGCGCCAAGGTCCAGCGCCTGCCGATCGAGGCCGTGTCACAGGCCAGTGCCAACCAGCGTAAAGGCCGTTGCGGCCGGGTCGAGCCGGGCATTTGCGTGCGTCTCTACAGCGAAGAGGACTTCAACAGCCGGCCAGCGTTTACCGACCCGGAGATTCTGCGCACCAACCTGGCGGCGGTGATCCTGCAGATGTTGCACCTGCGCCTGGGCGCAATCGATGCCTTCCCGTTCATCGAGCCGCCGGATGGCAAAGCCATCAGCGACGGCTTCAACCTGTTGCAGGAGCTTTCGGCGGTTAACCGCGAGAACCAGCTGACGCCAATTGGCCGCCAGCTGGCGCGTTTGCCGATCGACCCGCGGCTGGGCCGCATGCTGCTTGAAGGCGCGCGCCTGGGCAGCCTGCAGGAAGTGCTGATCGTCACCAGCGCGCTGTCGGTGCAGGACCCGCGTGAACGCCCTCCAGAACGCCAGCAGGCCGCCGATCAGGCGCACGCACAGTGGAAGGACGTGGACTCGGACTTCGCTGCGCTGGTCAACCTGTGGCGCGGCTTCGAGGAACAACGCCAGGCGCTGACTGCCAACCCGCTGCGCAACTGGTGCCGCAAGCAGTTCCTGAACTACTTGCGGCTGCGCGAGTGGCGCGATGCTCATCGTCAGTTGGCGCTGATTTGCCGTGACCTGCAGCTGACGGTGAACAAGGAACCGACCGATTACCAGAAGATGCACAAGGCAATCCTCAGCGGGCTGCTCAGCCAGATTGGCCAGAAGACAGAAGAGGGCGACTACCAGGGCGCCCGCCAGCGGCGCTTCTGGGTGCATCCATCGTCGGGCCTGGGACGCAAGCGCCCGCAGTGGGTCATGGCTGCCGAGCTGGTCGAAACCACCAAGCTGTATGCGCGCATGGTGGCCAAGATCGAGCCGGACTGGATCGAGCCGCTGGCCGGCCACCTGATCAAGAAAAACCATTTCGAGCCGCACTGGGAGAAGAAGCGCGGGCAGGTGGTGGCCTACGAGCAGATCACGCTCTACGGGCTGATCCTGGTCGGCCGTCGGCCGGTGCACTACGGCCCGATCGACCCGGCGACCTCGCGCGAGCTGTTTATCCGTGAAGGCCTGGTGGGTGGCGAAATCCAGTCGCGGGCCAAGTGCCTGGCGGCCAACAAACGCCTGCTTGAAGAGCTGGACGAGCTGGAAGCCAAGGCTCGCCGGCGTGACATCCTGGCTGACGAAGAAACGCTGTACGCTTTCTACGAAGCACGCCTGCCGGCGGAAATCCACCAGACGGCGACCTTTGACAGTTGGTACCGCATGGGCAGCCAGAAGGACGCCAACCTGCTGATCATGCGCGAGGAGGACGTGCTGGCCCGCGAGGCCAGCGAAGTGACCGCCGCACAGTACCCCGACAGTATGCAGGTGGGCGATCTGCGCCTGCCGCTGAGCTACCACTTCGAGCCCGGCCACCCCCGTGATGGTGTGACGGTGCGGGTGCCGGCACCGCTGTTGCCGAGCCTGCCGGGCGAGCGCCTGGAGTGGCTGGTGCCGGGCCTGCTGGAGGCCAAGTGCGTGGCGCTGGTGCGCAACCTGCCCAAGGCCCTGCGCAAGAACTTTGTCCCGGTGCCAGACTTCGTCAAGGCTTCGCTGGCACGCATGACCTTCGGCCAAGGGGCGCTGCCTCAGGCCCTGGGCCAGGAACTGCTGCGCATGACCGGTGCACGTGTGTCGGACGAGGCCTGGGACGAGTCGGTCAACCAGGTCGAGGGCCACCTGCGCATGAACATCGAAGTGGTCGATGGCCAGGGCAAGTTCCTTGGCGAAGGCCGCGACCTGGCGGAACTGACCGCGCGCTTTGCTGCCGCCAGCCAGGCTGCCCTGGCCGTGCCGCGTGACGCCAAGGGTGAGCAGCCGGTGCAGGCCAAGGCCTTCAGCGAAGTGAAGCAGACCGCCCAGCAGAAGATCGCCGGCCTGTCGATGACCGTGTACCCGGCACTGGTGGAAGACAACGGCACTGTGCGTGAAGGGCGTTTCTCGACCCAGGCCGAAGCCGAGTTTCAGCACCGCCGCGCCTTGCAACGGCTGTTGCTGCAGCAACTGGCCGAGCCGGCCAAGTTCCTGCGCGGCAAGCTGCCGGGGCTGACCGAGCTGGGCCTGCTGTACCGTGAAATGGGGCGGGTAGAAGCGCTGGTCGAAGACATTCTGCTGGCCAGCCTGGACAGTTGCATCCTTGAAGGCGAACAACCGTTGCCACGTGATGGCGCGGCCTTGGCCGCGCTGGCTGAACGCAAGCGCGGCAGCTGGGCCGAGCATGCCGAGCGCCTGGCAAGGCAGACCCTGGAAGTGCTGAAGCTGTGGCATGGTCTGCAGAAACGCTTCAAGGGCAAGATCGACCTGAGCCAAGCGGTGGCACTGAACGACATCAAGCAGCAGCTAGGCAACCTGGTGTACCCGGGCTTCGTACGCGAAACGCCTGGGGTGTGGTTCAAGGAGTTGCCGCGTTACCTCAAGGCGGTTGAATTGCGCCTCGAGAAACTCGGCTCGCAAGTACAGAAGGACCGGGTGTGGAGCGGCGAACTGGCCAATTTGTGGGCGCAGTACAAGGCCCGTGCCGACAAGCATGCCCAGGAAGGCAAGCGCGATGAGCAACTGACCGTGTACCGCTGGTGGCTGGAAGAATATCGAGTGTCGCTGTTTGCCCAGCAGTTGGGGACCAAGGTGCCGATTTCTGACAAGCGATTGAGCAAACAATGGAGTCAGGTGGAAGGCTAACCTCCATTATTTGTGGCAAACTTTGGGGCGTTTGGGGCCGCTTTGCGGCCCTTGGCGGATAAGCCCGCCGCGCGGGGGTAAACGTATGCCCCTGAATTGGCACTAAAGTGCCATTAACCTGTCATGTTTCCAGCCAGCGCCCTGTGGCGATGGCCTTTGACCAGAGGAACGACCGTGCATAACGTCGTGATCAGCGGCACCGGCCTGTACACCCCGGCCCAGAGCATTTCCAACGAAGAGCTGGTGGCTTCCTTCAATGCCTGGTCGCAGCAGTTCAACCAGGACAACGCTGCCGCCATCGAGCGCGGTGAAGTCGAGGCGGCGCCGCTCTCCGACGCGGCGTTTATCGAAAAGGCCTCGGGCATCAAGAGCCGCTTTGTCATGGACAAGGCCGGTATCCTCGACCCGCAGCGCATGAAGCCGCGCCTGCCCGAGCGCAGCAACGATGAACCGTCGGTGCTGTGTGAAATGGCCGTGGCCGCTGCCCGCCAGGCCCTGGAGCGCGCAGGCCGAACGGCGGCCGATGTCGACGGGGTGATCGTCGCCTGCTCCAACTTGCAGCGCCCGTACCCGGCGATCGCCATCGAAGTGCAACAGGCACTGGGTGTCCAGGGCTTTGCCTTCGACATGAACGTGGCCTGCTCGTCGGCCACCTTCGGCATCCAGACCGCCGCCAACAGCGTAGCGCTGGGCCAGGCGCGGGCGGTGCTGATGGTCAACCCCGAAGTGTGCACCGGCCACCTCAACTTCCGTGACCGCGACAGCCATTTCATTTTTGGCGATGCCGCCACCGCCGTGTTGCTGGAGCGTGCCGACCAGGCCACTTCGGCGCACCAGTTCGACATCGTCAGCAGCAAGCTCTGGACTGAGTTCTCCAACAACATCCGCAACAACTTCGGCTTCCTCAACCGTGCGGCGGAAGAGGGCGAAGGCGCTGCGGACAAGCTGTTCATCCAGGAAGGCCGCAAGGTGTTCCGCGAGGTGTGCCCGAAGGTGGCCGAGCTGATCGGGGAGCACCTGCAGGAGAATGGGCTGCAACCGGGCGACGTGAAGCGCTTCTGGCTGCACCAGGCCAACCTCAGCATGAACCAGCTGATCGTCAAGAAACTGGTGGGGCGTGAAGTGTCCGAGGAAGAGGCACCGGTGATTCTGGACCGTTACGCCAATACCAGCTCGGCGGGGTCGGTGATTGCCTTCCACCTGTACCAGGATGACCTGGCCAAAGGCTCGTTGGGCGTGTTGAGCTCGTTTGGTGCGGGGTATTCGATTGGTAGCGTGATTCTGCGCAAGCGCTGATTCATCAGGCGCCTGTTACGGCCTCTTCGCGGGCTTGCCCGCTCCCACAGGTACAGCACAGTTCTCAAGGTCTGTGGTGATTCTGTGGGAGCGGGCAAGCCCGCGAAGGGGCCGGCGCATTTCACACAGGCAAAAAGAAGCGGGAAACGCCGGATGGGGTCGGCGTTTCCCGCTTCAGGTGAAGCAGAGCAGGGTGTCGCTTAGAACTTGGCTTCCAGATCAACCTGCAGGGTATCTACGTCAGCATTGCTGTTCGGCAGCTGCGACAGGTCGGTCTTGGCCATCAGGTAGGCAGCACCCAGGGAGAAGTTCTTGTCGATTTCGTAACCGACCTTGAACTTGTGACCACGCGAACCGGTGTAGCCGTTGCCGAAGTCCGAATCGGTGAACAGGCTGACCACCGCGTTACGCTGCACATCGCGGTAGTTGTAGTCCAGGCTCCAGGCACCCATTTTGGTTTTCAGGCCAGCCAGCCAGGCCTGATCTTCCCCGTCGGTGCTGTCGGTGTTCTTCACGTACTGGCCATAGGCCGACAACGGAATGGCCAAGCCAGTGAAGTCGATCTGGCCAAAGCCTTCCACCAGATTGAACTCGTTGGTGGTGTTGCCGAACGACTGCAGGATGGCTGCTTCCTTGTCGTTGTCGTAACCATAGATGCTGGCACCCACGGTGAGCTTGAGCACGTCGGCCGGCGCGAACTTGGCGCCCAACTGGCCGTGGTAGACCTGCGCATCGTGCTTGTACTGGACGCCGTCACCATCGACGTTGTCCTTCAGGGTGTACTGACCGGCGCTGGCAAAGACTTCGGCCCCGCCCAGGTCAGCCTTGTAAGTGGCCGCCACACCTTCCGGGTTGATGTCGCTATCCCAGATGATGTCGCCCATGCTCACCCAAGGCTGTTGCATCTTGCCGCCAATCAGGTGCAGGTTAGGGACTGCAGTCGGGTGCCAGTCGAGGTAGGCCAGGTCGACCCACAGCGACTTCTTGTCGAAGTAGTTGTCGAAGCTCTGGTTGGTCGAACGTCGGTCAGCGCTGCTGCCAGTGGCGATACGGACCCCAGCGTCGACCTGCGGGTTGATCTCGCTGTAGAAACCGACACGGGCACGTACTCGCTGGCGGTCCTGGTTGCCGCTGCTGCTGTTCGGATCGTCGACGTTGACGTCTTCGTAACGCAGGCGCACGTCACCCTTGATCTGGGTCTTGGCGGCCCATGCCACTTTTTGTTCAAAGGAGCTCATGCGTTCGGACTGAGCTTTCTGGTCGGCCTTTTCCTTGGTTTCTTTTGCCAGGTCGCCCTGCAGTTCGTTGTACTGCGCCTGGTTGATCGAGCCATTGGCGCGGAGCATTTCGAGCAGCTTGGCGTCGACAGCAGCACTGGCCGGGGCACTCAGGGCCAGCATCATGCCGGTGAGGCTTACTCCGGTAAGTGTGGAAACAAGACGCATAAGGTTCTCCCTACTGAAAAAAATGGGGGAGGCTCAAGCGCCTGCCCCTGCGTTGGCATGTCTTCGGAAAGGGCCTGAATAGACAGGTTCTAGGGTTCCGGAAAACAGGCGCAAGTATTGCGGGGGCCAATGACAGATTAATGTCTGATTAGTGGCACTGTTGTTAAGTAATTGAGTATTAAAGGACCCAGCCGGCGTTCGTCATTTGAGCGACGGGCCTTCCTTGGGGATACTGACGGTCTTCAGACAGCGAGCCGAAAACGTGACCAGCCTGTACAGCCTTGCCCACCTGCGTGATCTGCCGACGGCCACCTGGGATGCCCTTGTGCCAGCCGGCCAACCCTTCCTGCGCCATGCTTTTCTCAGTGCAATGGAGGACAGCGGCAGCGTGGCGCGCAACACGGGCTGGGCCGCCGAGCACCTGGTGCTGGAGCGTGACGGACAGGTACGGGCGCTGTTGCCCGCGTACCGCAAGTGGCACTCGTTTGGCGAGTATGTGTTCGATCATGGTTGGGCCGATGCTTGTGAGCGGGCCGGTATCGCCTACTACCCAAAACTGCTTGGCGCTGTACCGTTCAGCCCGGTCAGCGGCCCACGGCTGCTGGCGGCCGATCCGGCTGACGGTTTGTTGATGCTGCAGGCCCTGCCGGAGTATCTGGGCAAGGGTGGGCTTTCCGGAGCGCACATCAACTTCACCGACCCGGCGCTGGACGCGCAGTTGGCGGGCCTGCCTGGGTGGATGGAACGCCTGGGCTGCCAGTTTCACTGGCAAAACCGGGGGTATCGCGACTTCCAGGACTTTCTCGACAGCCTCAGCTCGCGCAAGCGCAAGCAGATGCGCAAGGAGCGTGAGCAGGTGGCGGGGCAGGGTATCGACTTCCGCTGGTACCGCGGTGATGAACTGGACGAGGCACGGTGGGATTTCGTCTTTCTGTGCTATGCCAACACCTATGCGGTGCGTCGTCGGGCACCTTACCTGACCCGTGAGTTCTTCAGCCTGCTGGCCGAACGCATGCCCGAGGCGGTGCGCGTGGTAATGGCTCGCCAGGGCGGGCGTGATGTGGCGATGGCCCTGAGCCTGGTGGGCGGTGACAGCCTGTTTGGCCGCTACTGGGGCTGCCTGGATGAGTTCGATCGGCTGCATTTCGAGACGTGTTTCTACCAGGGCATGGACTTTGCCATTGCCGAGGGTTACCAGCGTTTCGATGCCGGGGCACAGGGCGAGCACAAGTTGATACGCGGGTTCGAGCCGGTGTTGACGCGGTCGTGGCATTACCTGCTGCACCCGGGGTTGCGGCGGGCGGTGGAGGATTTTCTGCTGCAGGAACGGGAAGGGGTCAAGGGGTATGCCGAAGAGGCGCGGGGGATGTTGCCCTACCGCCGGGACTGAGAGATCTGTGTTGCCTGTGCCGGCCTTTTCGCGGGTAAACCCGCTCCTACAACGATAGCGAACCTGTGTAGGAGCGGGTTTACCCGCGAAAAGGCCGCACAGGTGTCAATCGACCCCGACAAAACCTCCGGTCTGGTGGTGCCACAACCGGGCATACAGCCCTTGCTGCTCCAGCAACTCACTGTGGCTGCCACTTTCGGCAATTCGTCCCTTGTCCAGCACTACCAACCGGTCCATACGGGCAATGGTGGAAAGCCGGTGGGCGATGGCAATCACCGTCTTGCCCTGCATCAGCGTCTCCAGGCTTTCCTGGATGGCAGCCTCCACCTCCGAGTCCAGCGCTGAGGTGGCCTCGTCCATGATCAGGATCGGCGCATTCTTCAACAGGACCCGGGCAATGGCGATACGCTGACGCTGACCGCCCGACAACTTGACCCCGCGCTCCCCCACATGGGCATCGAAGCCGGTACGCCCCTGGGCATCCGACAGTTGCGGGATGAACTCGTCGGCGCGGGCACGGCGCACGGCTTCGATCAACTCCGCCTCGCTGGCATCTGGGCGACCATACAGCAAGTTGTCGCGGATCGAACGGTGCAGCAGCGAGGTATCCTGGGTGATCATGCCGATCTGTGCACGCAGGCTGGCCTGGCTCACCTTGGCAATGTCCTGGCCGTCGATGAGGATGCGCCCACCCTGCACGTCGTACAGGCGCAACAGCAGGTTGACCAGGGTCGACTTGCCTGCCCCGGACGGGCCGATCAAACCGATTTTCTCGCCCGGGCGGATGTCCAGGTTGAGCCCTTCTATGACATTGGTGGCCTTGCCGTAATGGAAGTCGACGTCATCGAAACGCACCGCGCCGCGGCTGACCTTCAGTGCCGGCGCATTGGGCGGGTCGGTGACGGTGACCGGCTGGGCGATGGTCTGCAGGCCGTCCTGCACCATGCCGATGTTCTCGAAGATGCCGTTGACCACCCACATGATCCAGCCTGACATGTTGACGATGCGGATCACCAGGCCAGTGGCCAGGGCGATGGCGCCAACGGTGATCAGCGACTGGCTCCACAGCCACAGGGCAAGGCCGGTGGTAGTGACCACCAGCAGGCCATTGAGCGTGGTGATGACCACGTCCATGCTGGTGACCACCCGCGAGGCCAGCTGGGTCTTCTCGGTTTGTTCGCGGATTGCTTCGCGAGCGTATTGCTGTTCGTAGTCGGTGTGGGCGAACAGCTTTAGGGTGGCGATGTTGGTGTAGCCATCGACGATACGCCCCATGAGCTTGGAGCGGGCGTCGGAAGAAATTACCGAGCGTTCCTTCACCCTCGGCACGAAGTAGCAGAGCGCGGCGATGTAGCCGATGATCCACAACAGCAGCGGCAGCATCAGGCGCCAGTCGGCCTCGGCAAACAACACCAGCGACGTAATGGCGTAGATCAGCACATGCCATAGCGCGTCCACGGCCTGTACGGCGGAGTCGCGCAGCGAGTTGCCGGTCTGCATGATGCGTTGGGCAATGCGCCCGGCAAAGTCGCTCTGGAAGAAGTTCAGGCTCTGCTTGAGCACGTAGGTATGGTTCTGCCAGCGGATCAGGCTGGTCATGCCAGGGTTGATGGTCTGGTGCACCAGCAGGTCATGCAGGCCGAAGAACACTGGCCGCAACAGCAGGACCACCACCAGCATCCAGATCAGCTCGCCGCTGTGCTCGCTGAAGAAGTTGGCATTGGGCGTACCCTGAGCCAGGTCGATGATGCGGCTGAGGTAGCTGAACATCGCCACCTCGATCAGCGAGGCGAACAGGCCAACCACCAGCAGTGCAAGAAAACTAGGCCATACCTGGCGCAGGTAGTACAGATAGAACGGCCACACCGTGCTTGGGGGGGCTTCGCTCGGTGCCTCGCGGAAAATATCGATCAGTCTTTCGAAACGGCGGTACAGCATGGGCGACAACACTCCTGTTCGTCCGACCCTCAGGCGGTTTCACATCCCTGTGAAGCCTGCAGTCAGTCGATACGTTTGGCGGACTTGATATAGACCGGATCGGCCGGTACGTCGCGCATGCCTTTTTTGATGGTGGTCGGCGAGTTGACGATCTGATCGACCACTTCCATGCCTTTGGTCACTTTGCCGAACACGGCATAACCGGCGTCGCGACCTGGGTTGAGGAAGTCGTTGTCGGCGACGTTGATGAAGAACTGGCTGGTGGCCGAGTTCGGGTTGGACGTGCGTGCCATCGACAGGGTGCCGCGGGTGTTCTGCAGGCCGTTGCTGGCCTCGTTCTTGATCGGGTCGTTGGTGTTCTTCTGCACCATCTGGTCAGTGAAACCGCCGCCCTGGACCATGAACCCCGGGATCACGCGGTGGAAGATGGTGTTGTTGTAGAAGCCGCTGTCCACGTACTGCAGGAAGTTCTTGGTACTGAGCGGTGCCTTCTCGGCGTTCAGCTCGATTTCGACCTGGCCGAAGCTGGTGTCCAGCAGGACGTGCGGGGTCTTGTCGGAAGCCATGACACTGGTGGCGAAGGCGACCGAGCAGGCGGTGAGCAGGAGTTTTTTCAGCATGGGCTCAAAGATCCTTGAGAGGTGGAAGCGGCTGCGAGGAACTGCAGCAGGGTCTGGTTGAAGACCTCGGGTTGATCGAGGGGTGTAGCGTGCCGGGAATCGTCGACGACGACCAGCCTGGCGTTGGGTATGAGGGCGACGTAGCGCTCTTTGAGTTGTATCGGCGTGTAATCGTGGTCGGCGGCGATCACCAGGGTAGGACAGTGAATCTGCCCGATGCGTTCCTGCACGCCCCAGTCGACGATGGCGTCGAAGCTTTTCAGGTAGGCGCGTTTGTCGTTGCGCGCCCAGCGCTGGGCCATCTTCTGCCGCAGGTCTGCTTGTTGTGGTTTGGGGAACAGCCGTTCGGCCAGCCCCTTGCCGACGGTTTCGACACTGAGCACGCGCGCCAGGCTCCAGCGCTTGAACCACCATAGCCAGTCACTGCGGGTGCGACGCTTGACCTCGGGGGCGCTGTTGACGATGCACAGGCTGCGCAACCATTGAGGGTGGTCGACGGCAAACTGGAAGCCGACCATGCCGCCCATGGACAGGCCGACGAAGTGCACCGGGCCTGTGTGCAAGTGTTCGAGCAGGGCCAGCAGGTCGGCACTGAAGGTGGCGATCTGGTAACCGTCAGCGGGTTTGTCGGAGCGACCGTGGCCGCGGATGTCCATGAGTATCACCCGGTAGTGGCCGCTGAGCACCGGCACCTGCAACTCCCAGTCCTGGCAGCTGGAGCCCAGGCCGTGCAGCAGCACCAAGGGTTCGCCCTGGCCATATTCCTCGTAATGCAGCGTGCATCCTTCGTGTTCGAAATAGGCCATGGGCGCGGTCCTCTCAGGCTTGTGGGGGGGCTGCGAAGGGCACGTCCAGTGGCGCGGTGTCGAAATTGCGCAGCAGGTCGATGAGAATCTGCGTGGCCGGGCCCAGGGTCTTCTCTTTGCTCGAGTAAAGGTAGAACAGTGGGTGGCGGCTGCCACCCTGATCCAGCGGCAATGGCTTGAGCACGCCTTCGCGCAGCTCGCGCTCGATCATGTGACGGGGCAGCCAGGCAAAGCCCAGGCCGCTGCTGACGAAGGTGGCGGCGGTGCCCAGGCTGCCGACGGTCCAGCGCTGCTCGGCGCCCAGCCAGCCGACGTCGCGCGGTTGGGCGCGGCCGGAGTCGCGGATCACCACCTGCAGCTGGCTTTCCAGGTCCTGGAAGGTCAGTTCGCGTCCCAGGCGGTGCAGGCTGTGTTCGGGGTGGGCGACGGCGATGAACTCCACGGCGCTCAATTCGGCGCCCAGGTAGCCGCCGATGCTGTAGCTGCTGATGGCCAGGTCGGCGATGCCTTCGTGCATCACTTCCTCCACGCCAGACAGCACTTCTTCACGCAGGCGCACCCGGCAGCCGCGGCTTTGTGGCATGAACGCAGCCAGCGCGCGCACCAGGCGGGCGCTGGGGTAGGCGGCATCGACCACCAGGCGCACCTCGGCTTCCCAGCCCTGTTCCATGTGGTGGGCCAGGTCTTCGAGCTGGCTGGCCTGCTTGACCAGGTGGCGCGAGCGGCGCAGCAGCACATTGCCGGCCTCGGTCAGCACCGCCTTGCGGCCATCGATGCGCAACAGCGGGACGCCCAGCTGCTCCTGCATGCGGGCCACGGTGTAGCTGACCGATGACTGCGAGCGGTGCAAGGCCTCGGCGGCCTGGGCAAACCCGCCGTGATCGACCACTGCTTGCAGGGTTCGCCACTGGTCAAGGGTTACGCGCGGCGCTTTCATCTTTCGCTCCTGTTGTCCTAAGCTGCGCTCTTTCAAGGAGAGCGGCCCATGAAGAAATGTTGTGCGGCAATACTGATGTGCCTGCCCCTCGGGGCCATGGCTTATCCCATCGATGTGGAGAAGGAGCTGACCGGGGTCAAGCTCGACTACACCGCCTATGACACGGCCTATGACATTGGCGCCATCACCCTCAACAACTATGGGCAGGTCCCGGCGGCGTGCAAGGTGACCTTCCGCAATGGCCCAGAGGCACCGCGGGTGCGCCGTGTGAACGTACCGGCAGGTAAAAGCGTCGATGTCACCGCGAAATTCAATCGGCAAATCATCAAACTGCGGATCGCCTTGAACTGCAGCGCGGAATAAACTGATTAATCGATAGATTGGACCCACTTTTTACGCTTTTTTATCGATAGGTCAAGCCTTAATCTCACCTCCATCGAATCGCACCCTTTTTTGCCGATGGAGGCACCCCCATGTCCCGCGTACTGATCATCGAAAGCAGCGCCCGCCAGCAGGATTCCGTTTCCCGTCAGCTGACCAAGGACTTCATTCAGCAATGGCAGGCCGCTCACCCGGCCGATCAGATCACTGTGCGCGACCTGGCAGTAAGCCCGGTTCCCCACCTGGACGCGAACCTGCTGGGTGGCTGGATGAAGCCCGAAGAACAGCGCAGCGCCGCCGAACTGGAGGCCCTGGCCCGTTCCAACGAACTGACGGATGAGTTGTTGGCTGCCGACGTACTGGTGATGGCTGCGCCCATGTACAACTTCACCATCCCCAGCACCCTGAAAGCCTGGCTGGACCATGTGCTGCGTGCCGGCATCACCTTCAAATACACCCCGACCGGCCCGCAAGGCCTGCTGACCGGCAAGCGCGCCATTGTCCTGACTGCCCGCGGCGGCATCCATGCGGGTGCCAGCAGTGACCACCAGGAACCGTACCTGCGCCAGGTGATGGCTTTCATCGGCATCCACGATGTCGACTTCATCCATGCCGAAGGCCTGAACATGAGCGGCGAGTTCCACGAGAAGGGCGTCAACCAAGCCAAGGCCAAGTTGGCAGCGGTGGCCTGAGGCTTCACGAATTCCCAAACCTGACACCTGTTTTTGCTCCTTTGGGTGTACCTGCCCGGCTTGTATGGCCGGGCTTTTTTATGCCCTGGGGTTTTGAGGTCGCCAATGTCGGCCTCTTCGCGGGTAAACCCGCTCCTACAAAGGCCATTGCGGTCCCTGTGGGAGCGGGCGTGCCCGCGAAGAGGCCGGTACAGCCCCTACATTCCTCATGGTTGAACTCATTCGCTGCAACCCGCTAAGGTCGCGGCATTGATTCACGAGAGGCAACCATGGGCTACCTGATAATCGTCGCGCTGATCCAGGCGTTTTCCTTCAGCTTGATCGGCGAGTACCTGGCCGGGCACGTCGACAGCTATTTCGCAGTGCTCGCCAGGGTGCTGCTGGCCGGCCTGGTGTTCCTGCCGCTGACCCGCTGGCGCCAGGTCGAGCCACGCTTCATGCGTTCCATGCTGCTGATTGGCGCGCTGCAGTACGGCATCACCTATGTCTGCCTGTACCTGAGCTTCCGCGTGCTCACCGTACCGGAGGTGCTGCTGTTCACGATCCTGACGCCGCTACACGTGACCTTGATCGAAGATGCCCTGAACCGGCGCTTCAACGCTTGGGCGCTGGTGGCCGCGCTGGTCGCCGTGGCCGGTGCTGCCGTGATCCGCTTCGACAGCATCAGCGGCGAGTTTTTCATCGGCTTCCTGCTGCTGCAACTGGCCAACTTCACCTACGCTGCCGGCCAGGTGCTGTACCGTCACCTGGTCGCTCGCCACCCCAGCGACCTGCCACACTACGCCCGCTTCGGTTACTTCTACCTCGGTGCCTTGCTGGTGGTGCTGCCGGCCTTCCTGTTGTTCGGCAATACCCAGCACTTGCCGAGCACTGACGTGCAATGGCTGGTGCTGTTGTTCCTGGGGCTGTGTCCGACGGCGCTGGGGCTGTACTGGTGGAACAAAGGTGCATGCCTGGTTTCTGGCGGTACGCTGGCGGTGATGAACAACCTGCATGTGCCGGTGGGGCTGCTGCTGAACCTGTTGATCTGGAACCAGCACGAGCCGCTGGGGCGGCTGTTCATCGGCGGGGGGATCATCCTGGCGTCGGTGTGGCTGAGCCGCCTGGGTGGGCGCGCACAGGCACCGCTGGCCGGCAAGGCCTGACGCGCCCTTTGATCCGGGGGCTGCACGGCAGCCCCGGCAATCTCAAGCCTCGCTCATTTCTTCCAGGCGACGAGGCAATGGCTCTTGGGCTGAACGCCCCGCCAAACCCACCCGCATGTCATTGCCACTGGGCTGCTGGTACAAGCTCAAGCCAAACTCCGGCAACACCGCCAGCAGGTAGTCGAAGATATCCCCCTGGATGCGTTCGTAATCCGCCCACACCGTGGTGGTGGTGAAACAGTAGAAACATCGCTGTGAATACGCTGAAAAAAGGGCGCTGGCTTTACACGTTTGTTTTTGGATGCAATCTCCATGGGAGCTGAAGTTTAGCGTCTATGCCTGGCCTCAATAACCACAATATTCTTTGCCGCCGAATCCAGAATAGCATTGAAGCGGCTAATGTTATCTAAATCTAAGTTGGCATCCCATTCGTCTAGCATTACGATTGGCGGTGGTGCGGACAAAACTTTCTCAATTTGTAACAATCTTCGCTCACCCGTGGAAAGGTTGTTTTCCAGCTTAATAAATTGCGCCTCGGGCGTCATCAGGAGAGCGTCATGCACAGCAGCTTTAATTCGTTTAAGGTAGGAGGATTTTCCTGATCCATTATTTCCGCTAAGTAGATAGCGACCCACTGTTGTCGATCCGTTTTTTAGTTGGTCTAACAGTTCGGAAGGCGTAATGCTCTGAGAGGAGCTGCATTCTTCAATCTTGATGTTGCTCAAGTTCATGGAAGAAAGGTTTTCATGCTTTTCAAGTTCGGAAGCGAAACGGTAAAGATTTCTCATTTTAGTACGAACCAAGAGGAGTTGACTAAAATAAATGCTCAAGGAGTGAATGTTCCCGAATACCTGCAAGCTTCGTGGTAGCATTGCCACCAAAGCGCCTACGTTTGCGGCAGTGATGATGTTTGGAGTCTGAATGGTCGCGGCTACAATAATGGTTGCAAGAGCAATAGGCAAACATGCAATGAACTGTTCTAGTAAAACGTATCTATTTACTTCGCCAAAATACGAACGCGCTTTTTTTTCTAAAGACTCAAAGCTATCTGCTTTCATTTTTCGGCTGCCTAAGGTCGCTGAGTCCCAAGTGAGCTCAATGGACAATAGCGCATCAAGTCGCTTTCGCTGCATGTTTCCGGCAGTATGCTTGATTCTGTTCTTTAAGATGCTCACTAATGCGGCAGATATTAAAAGTGAGATCGAAATGGCTATCGTAATCTCTAAACCGGTCGTCAAATAAAACACAGCTAGGGATTCTCCGAACAAGTCAGCACAGGCCATCTGACCTGTGCTGAAATAGCCATCCGTCCAACTGCCCTCTACAAGCCCGCCATCCCATGAGTCAGATGAGCTTTTCCGATTTCGAGTACGCCGGTAAGCGCAAGCAAACCCGTCGCGAGCGTTTCCTGGCCGAGATGGAACAGGTGGTGCCGTGGAGCGGGTTGGTGGCGTTGATCGAGCCGCATTACCCTAAGGCTGGCGGTGGCCGCAAGCCTTATCCTCTGGAAACCATGCTGCGCATTCACCTGCTGCAGAACTGGTTCTCTTTGAGCGATCCCGCCATGGAAGAGGCGCTGTACGAGATCACTTCGATGCGCCAGTTCGCTCGTCTGACGCTCAGCGCTCCGATCCCCGAAGACACGACGATCATGAACTTCCGGCACCTGCTGGAGAAGCATCAGTTGGCGGCCGGCATTCTGGAAACCATCAACAATTACCTGCAAGACAAGGGCCTGTCGTTGCGCCAGGGCACCATTGTCGACGCTACCATCATCCACGCGCCTAGTTCGACCAAGAACAAGGAAGGCAAGCGCGATCCTGAAATGCATCAAACGAAGAAGGGCAACCAGTACTATTTCGGCATGAAGGCCCACATTGCGGATTCCACGACACTTGGACACTCAGCCCACGATCATTTGGACACTCGTTCCATGCTCACTTGGACACCTGATCCACGTCCACTTGGACAGGCAGTCGGAGCGCAGCGACGCAGGTTTGCATTGTTAGTCTGAAGTCTCTGTCGCCGTCAATTTCGTTGCGCGTCTGCGCATCGATTCGCCCTTCAGTTCGATCCGATAAGCGTTGTGCACCAGCCGGTCGAGGATCGCATCGCCCAAGGTCGGGTCGCCGATCAGCGCATGCCATTTGTCCACCGGCATCTGGCTGGTGACCAGCGTCGAGCGGTTGCCGTAGCGGTCGTCCAGCAGTTCAAGCATGTCGCGCCGCTGCGCAGCGGTAAACGGCGCCAAGCCCCAGTCGTCCAGGATCAGCAGGTCGGTCTTGGCATAGCCGGCCATGAGTTTGGCGAAACGGCCGTCGCCGTGAGCCAGGCCCAGCTCCTCCATCAAGCGCGGCAAGCGCAGGTAGCGCACGCTGTAACCGTCGCGGCAGGCCTTGTGAGCCAGCGCGCAGGCGAGCCAGGTTTTGCCTACGCCCGTTGGGCCGCCGATGATCAGGTTCAGGCCGTCGCGCAGCCATTGGCCGCTGCCCAGTTGCAGGATCAGGGACTTGTCCAGGCCGCGTGGGCTGCGGTAATCGATGTCTTCCAGGCAGGCGTTATGGCGCAGTCGTGCCAGTTTCAGGCGGCTGCTCAGACGCGTGTTTTCACGTTCGGTCAGCTCGCGGTCGACCATCAGGCCGAGGCGTTCGTCGAAGCTCAGATCATTGATATCGGGCGTGGCGTGTTGCTCGCTCAGCGCCTTGATCATGCCGTGCAGGCGCAGGGTTTGCAGCTTGTCGAGTGTCGGGTTGGGCAGCATTTTGGTGCTCCTTTTTCAGGTCAGTGGTAGTAGCCAGGGCCGCGCAGGTTGATGTGTTCGTCGGGCAGTAGCGGCAGGTTTTGCTGGGACAGCGGTAGCTTTTCCAGCCCTTGGCGCAGGATCGATTCAAGGCTTTTGTAGCTGCACGCGCCCAGTGCCAGCGCTCGCTGGCAAGCGGCTTCCAGCCGCTCTTCGCCGTGCTGCTTGCTCAGGCGCAGGATGCCCAGGCAGGCGCGGAAGCCGTGCTGAGGATGGATTCGGCGCTCAAGGATGTAGGCGATAACGCCAGCGGTGTTAGGCCCGGTCTGCTCGGCCCAGCGGATCAGCCGTTGCGGTGTCCATTCGGCGTGCTCCCGGTGGCTCTTGGGCATGTGCTCGGTTTGGGTGGTGTGGCGGCCTTTGTGCAGCGAGCGCAGGTGACTGGCCACCCGCTGGTTGGCGTGGAAGCACTCGACGGTCTTAGCGGTTAGCCGCACTTCGAGTTGGTGCTTCACCAGCTGGTACGGCACCGAGTAGTAATGGCCCTCGACCTCGACGTGATAGTCGATGTGCACCCGCGCCTTTTTCCATTCGGCGTAGACATACGGATGTTCTGGTAGCGGTTGCAGTGCGGGTTGGTCGATGGTCTCGAAGGCCGAGCGGCGTGAGCCGGGCAGCTTCTTGAAGGGCTTTTGATTGAGGCGTTCGAGCAGCAGGCTGATTGCCGTGTTGAGTTCTCCGAGCGAGAAGAACTGGCGGTTGCGCAGCACTGCCAGGATCCAGCGCTCGACCACTTGCACACCCACTTCAACCTTGGCTTTGTCCTTGGGTTTACGCGAACGCGCGGGCAGTACGGCTACGCCGTAATGCTCGGCGAGATCGCGGTAACTGGGGTTGATGTCCGGCTCGTAGCGATGCGCCTTGGTGACGCCACTGCGCAGATTATCGGGCACCAGGATCTGCGATGTGCCGCCGAAAAAAGCAAAACAGCGGGCGTGCGAGCCCAGCCAGTCGGGCAGTTTCTGCGACCAGGTGGCCTCGGCAAAGGTGTAGCTGGACGCGCCGAGGACGGCGACGAAGATCTGGGCCTGACGGATTTCACCGGTCTGTCGGTCGATGATGGGCGCGGTCTGTCCGGCGTAATCGACGAACAGCTTTTCGCCGGCACGGTGCTCCTGGCGCATGACAACGTCGACCTTGGCGGCCCAGAGGCGGTAGTGCTCGCAGAACCAGCTGTATTGGAAGCCTTGCGGGTGAGCGAGTCGATATTCCTGCCAGAGTAGGGCCAAAGTGACGCCGGGGCGGCGTAACTCGGCATGCGCCCAAGACCAGTCAGGCATCGGACGTTGATCGCTGGGAACTGTTGGTGCTGGAGGGAACAGGCATCGCTCCAGTTCGGCATCCGATAACAATGTCGGCCAACTCAGCCCGCAAGCGTTGAAACGGTGCAAGTAATTGCCCGCACTGCCGCTACTGATGCGCAGGCTGGCGGCGATCTTGCGCACGGACAGGCCAGCGTCGAACTTTAGACGTAGTACCTCTCGGATTTTACGCATGGATATACGCTCCACGATGACCTCTTCGCTTCGAGAAAAGAGGTCGATGGTAGTGAATAATCCTGCGTTGCTGCCTGCCTGAGCATGGATCGGATCAGTGGAACATCACTGTCCAAGTGCTTGTGGAATCAGTGTCCAAGTGGCCGTGGAATGAGTGTCCAAGTGGCCGTGGAATGAGTGTCCAAGTCAGCGTGGACTGGGTGTCCAAGTGCGCATGGAATCCCCACCCACATCGGCGCGGATGCTGAATCGGGTCTGGTGCATCACGTTCATGGCACCGCCGCGAACGTAGCTGACGTGACGGAGGTCGCTCAGCTATTGTATGGCGAAGAGAATGTCGCGTGTGCGGATGCGGGTTACACAGGCGTGGAAAAGCGGCCAGAACACGAGGGACGGCAGGTGATATGGCAGGTCGCTGCCCGCCGCAGCACCTACAAACACTTGAGCAAACGCAGCGTGCTCTACCAAGCCAAGCGCAAGATCGAAAAGGCCAAGGCGCAAGTGCGTGCGAAGGTGGAGCACCCGTTCCGGGTGATCAAACGCCAGTTCGGCTATGTAAAGACTCGTTTTCGCGGCTTGGCCAAGAACACGGCGCAACTGACCACGCTGTTTGCCCTGTCGAATCTGTGGATGGTGCGCCGGCAATTATTGCCTGCTGCGGGAGAGGTGCGCCCGTGAGTCCAGATAACCAAGGCTTTGCCTTGGTTATCCAATAATCAGCGACTGAAAAGCGGGCTTTTCGGCATCCCTAAGCCGCCCATTTCCGACTGATGAGCAACTTGTTCGGAGTTTCCTTAGGTGTGCCAGGTCTCAAGGCATCGCTGACATACCTTAAGGGCGACGATATCAAAACGGATAGCGGCAACGACCTTCGAGAGTGGGAGCGGGATCTCATCGTTGATTACGCTGTTCAGTCCGGTTTTCTCAAGGGACTGGGGGTGGCCCAATGTCATCAACCTAAGCTGCAGCCCTGCCCAAGACAAGCCCCCCGAAGCAGCCAGCCGCCATGGCCGTCGAGCGATGACCAGGCCTCTGCCGCTCAATCACGCGGTCTAACTGGGCTGGCGGTGATGTGATCATCGTCTGTTCCGGCTGTCTAGGCGAGATTTCTCGTCCTCCGGACGAGCCTATGCCGACCGCTTGTGGCCAGCTTTTTTTGGACGGAGGTTGGGCTGTGGTGTTTCTTCAGCGCGTCGGTTTGTAGCCCTCACAACCTCGGCTGGCTGCGCGTTTGCGTTGGCGCGCAAAGCTACGGCCTGAGCGTACGGCACTGAGGCTTTTAGCCATCAAGGCCAGCACATTGCTCAGCCCCTGAGCACAGTGCCGCACCAGCAGCTCGACCAGGGTATTTTTGAGCCGTGACACGCCTTGGGTGAAGTTGACTTTCCATCGCAGCTTGCGACCTTTGTGGCGCTGTTCGATGACCGGCTGTAGCAGGTGCTGCATCAACAGCGCCAGGTTCTTCAACAGTTGAGCGGCATGAAAGTCCTGCTTTACAGCGGTCACGCTGCGGCCGCTGAAGTTGTCCAGCGTCAGGGTTTGTTTGAGGCGACGGAAGTCGGTTTCGATGCCCCAGCGGCGGTGGTAAAGCTCGGCAAACACCTCAGCGGGAAAGGCTTCTCGATCCAGCAGCGAGGTCAGCAATACTTCGCTTTCGCCGTTGGCCAACTCGACCCGGATCAGTCTCAGCTCGATCTGGCTGGCAGGATCAACGCCAGCCTCGGAGCAGAACAGACGTGCTTCAGGATGGTTGGCCACGAAAAGCTGTGTGTCTTCAACTTGGCCAGAGTGTAGAAACGCTTTGACCTGAGCGTTATAGCCACAGGGCAGGCGCATCAGAAAGTGCCGCTGTTGCTGCGCGAACAGCGCGAATAACCAGTGCCCAGGGTAACCACGGTCAAACAGCGTCAGGCTGCCAGCCGGCAGGTGCTCAAGGTGCAGATGGGCACAGTCGCGCTCACCGACTGTCAGGGGCACGATCAGGCTATGCAAGGTTTGACCGTCAGCGACTTCGTAGAGTGTGGACAAGCGAGCCATGGGAAAGCCAGAGTGACTGCCAAAGAAGGTCGCCATGGTCGACTCCAGGGGTAAATGCACGGTCGAGCCATCCACCGCGAGCACCCTCAGCCCACGCCACTTCTGGCGCAGCCCGAAGCAGTCAATTTGTTGCTGCAGGAGGCGATTGAGACTTTCAAATACCTCGGGGTTGAGCTTTTTGCGCGCTTTGCAGAAGGCCTGCGCAGTGACCATTTGCGTCTCAGTCGACGCCTGATTGAGTACGCGATAGAACTGATCGAGTTCGGTTTGCAGGGCCGTGCGTGGCTGATTGAGCAGGAACAGGACGAGGTTCTTGAAGGTGAGCTGGCGTCGGCGGGTAAAGTCTTGAGGATTCTGGCGGTGGGCGGCGATGAAGGCGGGACAATCGAGCGGACTGGTTATTTTTTGTACAATTTTCAAGCCAGGGTTTGGCTGGCGGTGTCAAGCGATGCGGTATAGGTAGTCAAAAGGGCTTCTCCCATGCACTGATTTGAGCGCTAATTATATGATATTTATGGATAATTTCCAAAGTTGATGACATTGGGGGGTGGCCTGGCTCAACGGGAAGTCGCATAGCGAAGCCTCTCGAAACCAAGATCAAAACAGACTGATCCTGAGCTATACGATCCCCCTACTATAAAACTGTAAGTGCAGTGCTGAAGCTACGAATTGGATCAGTTTACAATGCGGGGCGGATGATGAGTGGTGGAGCATCATCCGCCGCGCCCCTCAGATGGGCAGCATGGTTGGGAGGTTTTGCTGCGTTAGCTCAACACGATTATTTTGGTCACTAGCTCAGCGCTATTTTTGGCCTTGAGCTTTTTCATCAACCGACCGCGATGAACCTCCACCGTGCGATGAGAGATGTTCTTATCCGTCTAAATGTGCCAAGATTTTCAGTCGATTAGTGCCTTATCCGCCTCCGTTCGGGAGTTGACTTGATAGTCTAACAAATTTAGCTTAGTATGTTTTAGGGTGTTCTATAAAGGGCTACTTGGGGTAGTTATGGCAGTGAAGATAATTCCTAGCAGTAAGGCTGTTGTACTTGAAGCCGGTGGGAAGAAGTCGAAGCAGTTAGTATCTTTAGAAAATTCTCCTAATTCGCAGGTGACCATAACTTCTGTCACGATGCTTCCGGGGGCAGTATCGGAGGTGCATACCCATTCGGTTTCTGAGCAGATATGGGTAGTGCAGGCAGGGACGGCTGAATTGCTGCTAGCTGGTGAAGTCTGTCATACTATTTCATCAGGTGATGTTGTCATTACCCCTCCAGGGATGCAGCATGGAATTAGAAATTCTGGAAAAGAAATTTTTTCTTACTTAAGTATTACAGCGCCACCTGAGGATATGCGGAAATATTACTAAGAGATTAAGTAATAAGTTTTTGAGTTCATAGGCTCTCCAAAAATATTGAGTCTCTCTATGTGGTGTTTTGGATTTTATAACTATGCTTGCGCATGCCAAATTTTATTTTTCCAAGGTGTTTGAAGGCTAGATTGTTGTACGCTTAGGAACTGTAGATCTTATCGACCGCCAGCATCCAGTCAAAGGGCTCTAAGGTGGCATACCCAATACCTTTCGAGCTTAATGCGTCAGCAAAGGCGCGTTGTGTGGCAGCAATAGCTAGGGTCATTTCCGGGGCAATACCCACTTCAGATAAGGTTCTGGCCACTTCGTCCATTTCCTCAGCACGTCTTAGCCCATGCTCTGCGACACGGCTGATGAGATAATGAGGGAGTTCTTTATTCCAACCCAAGCTAGGGAAGCTTTCATGAAGTGAGGCTAGAACTATCTCTTCTGCCCCATACTGCCTTGCAGTAGACATGCATTCTGTAGTCAGAGCTTCCAGGCCCTTGATGATTATGCTTCTGCACATTTTGATAGCAGAGGCTACCCCAATTGTGTTAGCCACTGTTCGTACATTGAAGCCAAGTTCTTCGAGGGCTTTCTTGAGCTTGAGCGCTTGAGCGCCACCTAACAAGATCGGCGTTTGGAGTCGCTTGGGAGGGACTGGAGCCATCACAGCGGCATCGATATACTCTACGCCATATCGTGAAGCGGCTTCATAGGCTGCACGCTTTGTTGCAGGTGACACCGAGTTTAGATCCATGAATATTTGGCCAGGGTGTAGATGTGGGAAAAGCTTTACTGCGGCCTCTAGAGCAGATCCGGCTGTCACTGCGGAAATAATGAGCTGAGCACCTGCGGCAGCGTCTATGGCAGACTCACACAGTTCAACATTTAAGTGCTGGGCCTTAGCAGTAAGTGCACTTCGGCTTGAGGCTCTTTTCATCAACTTGTCGTAAATCTTAATGTTCACACCTTGATTGGACAATTCAGTCGCTAATATTCCGCCGACTTCTCCAAATCCGATCAAACCTAAAGTTTTGATTTCCATTGTTATTCCTCATTTTTCTCTGGGGCCCATAGTGTAGAAGGGATGCAGACGAAACCTTCGAATAACAGGCGTGCGGTTCGCAGCAAACCACAACCTAAAATGCTACCGCTGTTGTGACGCAGATTGACAGTTAGTTCCCCGGTTGGGTGTTCAACTGAAATATGTAGGTCTGTAGAGTTATCGATTTCAGCAATTTCATGTGCAAGAGAGCCATTTATAAGGCATGCCGTTGCAACACTTACCGCGCCAAACACACCGATTGAACTGTGGCAACGATGAGGGATGAAGTTTCGACTACTGATTGCACCCCCGTGCTTAGGGGCTGCAATCAAGCATATTTTAGGGACTGTTCGTTCGCTAACGTCGCCAAGATTCATTGCTGGGCCAGCCTGTAATCGTATGGCTTCAATTTTTTTCTTTAGATTAATGTCGCTTTCTAGTTGCTCTGGAGATTCATATCCACTGCAGTCTAGATCGGTCGCCTTGAGGAGTACAACTGGCATTCCATTGTCGATACAAGTGGCGCGAATCCCCTCAAACGTATCTACGGCATTGCCTGTTGGAAGAAGCGATCCACAGCTTGAGCCTGCAATATCTTCAAATTCGACGATCACGGATGCGGCGGTACCAGGTACGCCATCAATGCGTGCATCACCTAGGTATTGCACCATGCCGTTGGAAGTCGGTACATGAGCAATGGCAATTTGTCCCGTGTTTTCCATAAAAATACGGACTGGAGTAATATTATTTTGAGCGATCACTAATTTGCGTTCAATCGCGAACGGGCCAACTCCTGAAAGTATATTCCCGCAATTTTGACCAAAATCTACACGCTTATCATCAAGCTGTACTTGTGCGAAAAGGTAGTCAACGTCTACCCCTGGTCGAGATGACTTTCTTATAATGGCGACTTTACTTGTAAGGGAGTTTCCTCCGCCTATTCCATCAATCTGCCGCGTGTCTGGGGATCCCATGACGCGTAAAAGAACCTGATCCCGTAGTTGATCATCAGATGGCAGGTCGTCGTCAAGAAAAAATGCTGCTTTAGATGTACCCCCGCGCATCAGTACACATGGAATACGAGTCTGATTCATATTAACCCTCCAAGTCTTCGATATTGTCTACGTAACGCAATCCCTTGGCCTCGAGCCGCTCACGCATTTTGTAGATATCAAGGCCTAGCTCGCCTGCGGCTAGCCGCAGACGCTTTTCCTCTTCTAGGCCAGCGCGTTCGGCTGCAGCTACTAGAGTGCTTTCACATTCATCACGACGTACCACGACAACGCCATCATCATCTGCGACTACGATGTCACCTGGATTGATAAGCTGTCCGCCACAGATAACTGGGAGGTTCACTGAGCCGAGTGTTTCCTTGACAGTGCCTTGTGCATTGATGGCTCTAGCCCAAACTGCGAACCCCATGTCGCGTAACGTCTGGGTGTCCCGGACTCCTGCATCAACAATCAGGGCTCGTACTCCACGAGCTTGAAGTGATGTGGCAAGTAGATCGCCAAAGTAGCCATCAGTGCAGGGAGAACTCGGGGAAACTACAAGTACGTCACCAGGCCGACACTGCTCTACGGCTACATGAAACATCCAATTGTCGCCAGGAGCTACGAGAACAGTCACAGCGGAGCCAGCGAGGCTTGTCCCTTGTTGGATGGGCCGCATTTTGCTGGACAACAGACCTTTCCGGTTTTGAGCCTCATGTACAGTCGCTACGCCTAACCGGCCCAGAGCGTCGATTGAGTCAAGTTCTGCTCGTTGGATATTACGAACTACAATGCCGGTTTTACCGATCAGAGTGTTCATGCCAAGTTCTCCGTCACGCGAGGAAATACACTTTGGTACCCTTCTGCGTAAATAATATTGCGGGAACTGGTAATTCCGACGTTACGCTTGGCTTGGACGCCACGCTGGAGCGCGACACGGGTGTAGTATTCCCAAAGGTGCTCTTGTCCAGCCATGCACTGAATAGCGGCGTACTTTTTATCCCAAACGTCAGTGATATCCAAAAATGTGTCTGGACGCCAATCACACTGCTCTGGCTGATGAGGCTCAAAGGCATAGACGGGCGGGGCACCAACTATTTTTTCTCCTGGTTTGTAGCCTTCGGCTTGAGCGATGATGCGTGCCTCTTGGGTTAGGTTCATAGCCAAAGGATGATCGTAGTTATAAGGATCTTTAATTGAATGGCTGAGCACGAACTCTGGTTGGATTCGACGGAATACGTCCGCGAGCCTGAACAGAACCTCTTTGTCAGCTCTCATCGGATAATCGCCGATGTCGAAGAATTCGACGCTCGCGCCCAATATGTCGGCAGCCGCCTGTGCTTCAGATCGCCGTGAGGCTTTGACTCTATCTTCTGTCATTTCTCCTTTACGCCACAATTTGGCTGATTCACCTCGTTCGCCAAATGAAAGGCACACGATATGGACTGAATAGCCATTGGCAGCGTGCTGAGCAATTGCCCCCCCCGCACGCCAAACAAAATCTGCTGAGTGTGCGCTGACTACGAGGGCGGTTTTGTTAGTTTTCTGGCTCATGGTTTACCTATTGATTATAATTAAAATTTATTTGAGTGCGATTGTGTAATTGAGGATCAGCCTGTTCTCGTCGATGTCACGATTAATGTCGCTGCGATAGGTTGCGTTGCGCCATCTAAGTGTTAGCCCATTGACCCCAGGGATCTCGTAGGTCATGTCAATGTCACGCTCCCATTCGGCACCTCCGCCTCGCTTATTCAGATGAGAACCGTGAATGTAGTCCGTGAATAAACTTAGCCCCTTTAATCCAATGTGCTTGAAATCATAACCGTATCGAAGTTGCCAGCTTCTCTCTCCCGCCTCTCCGAAGTCATGATATTGAACATAGTTTGGCAGGTATGGGTTGTTTATATATGGAAAACCGGTGTCTCCTTCTAGATGCTGATAGGTGGCAAGGAGGCTGTGACCGCTGTCAAGAGAATAGCTGATCAGGCCAGTATATGTTTGATTGTCCACACCTCCAGCCTTTGCATCCCCTGCCTCATCACTTATGAATGTGCGGACATCTATTTCCAGGATCCCTGGGCCGAATTTCTGGCGATTATTTATACCCAGGAAGTTTTGTTCGTAGACGTTTTCCAACTCGCCATGGTAGTAACTTAAAGTTAGTGTTGGGGTGATTTTGTAATTTAGCCCGCCGTAGCGGAAGTGATCACCAATGCCGACAGCCGGGTAGCGACCGTTCTTAGCTGCCAATGCTATGTGTTGTTGGTCGGTAGAATCAGGTGCAGTTGTACGGTTGAATTGTGCCACATTTGCCGTAAGGCCCTCTAATTCGGAGGAGCTGATTTGTGTACCTTGAAAGTATTGGGGGAAGAGGCGACTGCCGTTGTACTGCAGAACTGGAACTTTTGGGAGAGCAGTCCCATAGCGTAATTCGGTTTTGGACACCCGAACCTTTGCCGTTGCCCCACCTTTGGAGTAATCATGAGCAGCATTACCTGATGCTGTGGTCGGTACGAGCCCACTGCCAGTTCGATCAGCACTTGAGTCCAGACGGATGCCTAGGTATCCAAGAGCATCCACGCCAATACCTACACTCCCCTGAGTGAAGCCGGATTCGTACTGCAACAGGAATCCTTGCACCCATTCTTCTCGCTTAGAAACTGCGGTACCCTCACGGAAATCACCGTTGTAATAAAAGTTTCTGATGTCTAGACGTGACTTGCTGTCCTCAAAAAAGCCGGCAGCAAGCAGTGGTGAAACGGAGGTGCTACCTGCAAGTAAGATGGCGTAGCGCATTTTGGAATTCATTATTATTTTCTCCAGGGCGCAGAAATCCAAGGCTCTGCAAGCAGAGCCATGAAACTATCAGGAAGGTTGTCAGCTTTTACGTGAGTGGAGTTCCTGGTTCAGCTTGTCCCGATCCAACTCCTTTTCCCAAGCAGATACCACGAGGGCAGCGACACCATTACCAACCAAGTTGGTCATCGCCAAGCCTGTACCCATGAACCGGTGAATACCTAAGATCAACACCATTCCGGCGACCGGTACTACCGGTATTACAAGAAGCGTACTGGTCAGCATCACGAATGCAGCACCGGACACACCGCTAGCACCTTTTGAACTGAGCATGGCCACAATCACCAGAGTCAGTTGTTGTCCCCAGGTGAGCTCAATATCCAACGCTTGGGCAATGAACAATACCGCCATCGTAAGGTAGATATTGGTACCGTCTAAGTTGAAAGAGTAACCCGTTGGAATCACTAGCCCAACTACTGACTTAGAGCATCCGAGGCGTTCCATCTTTTCCATGATCTGGGGCAAGACAACCTCTGAGGAGCTTGTGCCCAGTACGATCAGTAATTCATCCTTGATAAAGGATACAAAGCGCAAAATGCTGAAGCCGCATACCCGAGCTACGAAGCCCAATACGAGTACGATGAAAAATATACAGAGAATATAGAAGCTCGCGATAAGCTTAAGCAGAGGTAGTAGCGACGCTGCCCCGTAGGTACCAACAGTAAATGCAATGGCACCAAATGCTCCAATTGCTGAAAGTTTCGCGATGATATGAACAATGCCGAAGAACACGCCTGATACACCTTCGATCATAGCGTACACCGGTTTGCCCTTATCCCCCATGGCGGAAAGCGCACAGCCAAACAACACTGAGATCAAAAGAATACACAGTATGTTTCCATCGGCTAGTGCTGAAACGAAGGTGTTTGGAATAATGCCCAAGAGGAATTCAACTACACCCAGGTGCTGTGCTTTTTCGGCGAAACCGGTGACTGCTGACGCGTCTAGAGAGTTTGGGTTGACGTGAAATCCGGCGCCTGGATTGAATAAATGACCGCCTAAAAGCCCGATTATCAAAGAAAGTGTGGAGATAATTTCAAAGTAAATGAGTGCTTTACCTCCAACGCGGCCAACCTTCTTCAAGTCTTGCATCCCCGCGATACCGGTGACTACGGTACAGAAAACCACGGGGCCGATAATCATCTTTATGAGCTTGATAAAAGCATCACCAAGAGGCTTCAGCGAGGCAGCAAAGTCGGGCCAGAAATGTCCGACGATACCACCCAACACGATACCCACTAAGACCTGGAAGTACATCGCTTTGTAGAAGGGCTGTCGGGTTCGAGCTGCGGGTTTAGTTTGCGCAACCTGGTGAGTCGCTTCGGGTGATGTGTTCATAACGATTCCACTACCTAATTGTTTTTGGAGTTGGTGTGGTCGAACGCTGAGAATCAGCGCCCGTACAGCTTTAAGGGGTTTTCAATCAGAAGCTTCCGGCGCGTCGAATCATCGGGGCAGAATCGGTGCATTAGATCAACAAGCCCTCCATCATTTGGCATATCTTTGCTGATGTTGGGATGAGGCCAGTCAGTGCCCCACAGAACACGTTCTGGAGCGGTCTCAATCAGCGCCATGGCGAATGGGATCGCATCATCGAAAGGTTTACGCCCAGCCGATACTCGTTCAGCCCCGCATACCTTGACCCAAGCAAGAGGATTTTCCATCAGCTCGACCAGTGCACGGAAAGGTGCTTGGTCAAGCCCATCCTGTGCTTTGACACGCCCCATATGATCAATTACGAATGGCACCTTGATGCGTTCCAGACGATCTGCATATGTAACGATGTCTTGGGCATCCAGATGCAGAACGACATGCCAGCCGAACTGTTCGATTCGTTCGAGTGCTCTGTCAAACACTTCCAGGTCGGGGGCGCCACCGAGGTGGGCTACGAAGTTGAAACGTACTCCGCGAACACCCCCAGCGTCCATCTCGGCCAACTGTCGGTCGGTTTCAGTACCACTGATGATTGCAACACCACGATAACGACCTGCGCTGCGACCGATTGCATCCAGCATTGCGGTGTTGTCTGTGCCATGGCAGCTGGCTTGGACAATTACACCTCGATCAAAACCTAGATGATCATGCAGGTCGAGTAGCTGCGAGAATGACGCATCCGGTGGTGTATAGCTGCGATCTTCCGAATAGGGAAAATCTTTCGCCGGGCCGAACACATGGCAGTGCGCATCCCAAGAACCTGCAGGTAGGGATTGCTGAGGTTTGCTAGGAGATGGGTCAGGGGGCAGGCAGCTTTTCATGGCTGGTCTCCGATGGCTGTTTTTATAGGAAGCTGGAGACATCTTCGCGGGATATGAGTCATGCAACAATCGAGATACCCTACTAGCAGTTATGTGGATTCTGCATAGCTGGTTATCCCATCTGACCCCTCACCATCCCAAGGGTCAGGGCAGCCAGCCTCGTCAGTGGCCTCTGGTTAGCAGTAGCCACGAAAAGGTGAGTATTGATCGTGGGATTCACGATAGGAGCAGAATGCAAGCCAGGGGGAACGTAAGGCCCTTCGAGCGCCACTTGGGACAGAACAGCGTGCCCCGCGCCAATGGCAACCAAATCAAGGAGGGAGAATATTCCGTCGATTTCCAGTCTCACATTCAATTCAACTTGGTATCTCGCGGCCTCTGATTCGATGAGTCTGCGCAATGAGTGAGGTTGGCTGGGGATGATTAGTGGATAGTCGCCTAGGGTACTGAGCTCAACCTCAGCGGGTAGTGGCATGTTGGCCGAGCTGACGAGCCAAAGCGGTTCAGACTGAACAGGCTCAAAACTGAGCTGTGAGTTTTGAGCAGGGTTGTACAGCAGTGCGAAGTCGAGCCGACCCAACAGCAACCATTCCCTCATCGAGTGAGAAAGCCCTTCCTTGATTCCTAGTGCGCATCCTGGAAATAGTCTCTGAAACTCTGTAACGATGCCTACCGTGTGGCGCCGAGCGATGCTAGGCGGCAAGCCGATTACTACTTTGCCGTTGGGTGAGTCCCGCTGTTCTTGCAGGTCTTCTCGGGCAACTTGGAGTTGCCGCAGGATGCCTTGTCCGTGTTCAAAAAGCCGAGCTCCTGCCGGAGTAAGGGTCACGCCCCGTCCGTTGCGCTGCAGCAGGTGTTGCTGGAGCTCGACCTCTAGTTGGCGAACCTGCCTGCTCACCACTGACTGGGAGAGATTTAGCGTCGCCGATGCCTTTGTAAAACCTCCGAACTCGGCGACGCGAACAAAGCATTCAAGTTGTTTGAGATCCACCAGCTACGTCCTCATACGTCAAAGCATCATTCTGTTCCATTCTCAGCTAATTGTATGGATGTTCCAGATCCTCTGGCTGAAGCTTGGAAAGAAGGGAAACTCGAAAGGAGTATGGACAGTCTGCCGAAATTGGGGGTAGGTAGCGGCCCTTCGACATCGCTGTGCCGAGGCGTGGGAGGCCACTACCTGCAAGGGCAATGTGCGTTTAACGCACGCTTGCCCGTACTTTCTCGCGGAAGTTGTTCTCGTAGCCGTCCTGGAGTTTCACCTTCTCAGCCAAGGTCGGCAGCAGGCTGCGAGCAACCACGATGATGCCGTCGCGGTCACCGATAATGGCATCGCCTGGGTAGCAAACGACGTTGCCGCAGGCGATTGGAACGCCTACCTGGCCTGGGCCCCATTTCGAGGGGCCGGCTGGGTTCACCGCGCGGGCATAGATAGGCAGCCCCATGCTGTCGAGCTCTTCAATGTCACGCACCGCGCCGTCAATGACGACCGCTGCAACCTGCTTGGCTAGGCAAATCTCCCCGAGCAGATCACCGAACACTGAGCGGTTCACTTCACCGTTGCCGTTGATGACCAGCACATCTCCTGGCTGGGCTTCGTCCAACGCACGGTGGATAGCAAGGTTGTCACCCTCGCGAGTGTTCAGCGGCAAGATGGTGCCGAAGAATGCAGGCTTGCCAGCGGTGTGGCGAATGGCCGACGCCATCATGCCCATGCGGTTGAGTACGTCGCCGATGAGTGCCACTGGGTAATGCGAGATTTCCTCGATCAACGCCAGGTCAGCTCGCTCCCAAGTGGCGTTTACACTGATCGACTCATCGGACACATTGATGAACATTGGATACCTCCAGTTTCGTAAATAGGCTTAGCTGAACGACTTCGGCGCAGGCTGGTTGACCGGGTGGGCAGGTGCTTGGCCCTTGAGCACGGCGGCAATCGCCTCCAGTGCGCTCATGCCAACGCGCAACAGCGACTCATCGGTCTGGCCGGCGACATGGGCAGTGACGATCAGGTTGGGCGTGTTCGCGATGTCTGGCGTGTCATGGTCGAATGGCTTGATCATGTCGATGTTCTCGGCGGCCAAGACGTCGGCACCTGCACCCGCCAGCTTTCCGCTCTTCAGTGCGTCGACCAGTGCTTGCTCGTCCACAACACCGCCACGGCTGGTGTTGATCAGCATTGCGCCATCTTTCATCTTGGCGAACTCAGGTACGCCGATCAGGTTGCGAGTGGTTTCCAGCAGCGGGACATGAAGACTGACGACATCCGCCGTGGACAGAAGGGTGTCAAAGTCCACCCAACGGCTGTCCGAGCTCGGGTCGATGGCCGGGTCGGTAAAGATCACTTTCATACCGAAGGCCTCAGCTACAGGTGCAACGCTGGAGCCAATGTTGCCGAACCCCACCAGGCCCAATGTACGTCCTTCGAGCTCGATGCCAGTCAGCGAGAGGCGGTCTTCTGCCCAGACCCGGTTGCGGGTTTGCTCAGATGCCAGCGGCAGCTTGCGACACAGCGATAAGAGCAGCGCGAAGACATGCTCGATCACGCTGCGCTGGTTTGCACCAGGAGTGTTCGTGACCCAGACGCCGTGGTCGGCGGCTGCTTTGTAGTCGACGTTGTCATAGCCGGCACCATGGCGAGCAACAATTCGCAGCTTCGGCGAGGCTGCGATCATTTCAGCGCTGATGTGGCCACCACGCAGAAACACGGCATCAACCTGATTTCGGATTTCTTCATACGCAACGGCATTTGGGCCGTAGCCGAGACGAACCTCTCCGAGATCCGAAAGGCGAGAGAGGATTGTTTCGTGAATGGGGCTGGTGACGTAAATGAGAGACATGCTGTTGTACTCAGGCGAATTGATGTTTTTTGTCGTCGGCGGCAGCTTGGTTGCGGACAGTCCACAACACGATCAGGCCGAGAACACCGGCACAGCTCAGGATGAAAGCGGGTGCCGTTTGGTTACCGGTCGCGCCGATTAGCCAGGTGGCCATGAAAGGCCCAATGCCGCCGCCGATAACGGCACCAACGCTGTGGCCAAACGCGACGCCGGTATGGCGAACGTGGGTAGGGAAGAACTCAGGCATGACCGAGTAGGTGCCGGCCAGGCACAGCGCGTAAGGGATCATTCCCAGGGCCAGTCCAGCCATAGCCATGCTGACCTGGCCTTGCTGCATGAGGAGGAACGATGGGACGGAAAGAACTGCGTAGCCGAGGTAGGCCAGGCGCAGCACGGCTTTGCTGCCGATGATCGAGCCAAGGTGACCTGCCAGCGGGATCATCAGGGCTGCGAAGCTGACTGCTACCAGAACGATGGTGGAGGCTTGACCCTTCGAGTAGCCCAAGATTGAGCTGAAGTACGCGGCGATGAAGACAGTGCCGATGTAGGTACCGATGTTCTGCACCAGGGAGATCATCATGACCTTGGTGAGCGGGCGCATGTAATCACGCACGAGCTCAGCGAAAGGTGCGCTGTGTTCTTTGTTCGCGTCGGTTTTTTTCGATTCGAATTCCGGGCTGTCTTCGATCCCAAGGCGCATCCACAGGCCAATGATGCCGAGCGGCAGAGCCAGCAGGAAAGGAATACGCCAACCCCAATCAGCCATCTGCGGGTCGGTCAGCCATGCAGCTGCAAGACCGGCGATGGCTGCGGCGAGCCCTTTACCGAACTGTGCAATCGACGGCAGGAAGGAAATGTACAGCGAGCGACGATTGGCTGGAGCCCACTCACGGATGTAGCTGGCCGCGCCGCCGATTTCACCGCCAGCAGAGAAGCCCTGCAGCATGCGAAGTGCAACGAGGAGAATAGGGGCCCAGACGCCGATTTGCGCATAGCCAGGCAACAGGCCGATGAGTGTCGCGGCAGCCCCCATCAGGGTGATGCTCGCAATCAGGCTTGCTCGACGTCCTACCTTGTCCCCGAGCCAGCCGAACGCTACTGCGCCAATCGGGCGGACAAGAAATGCCGAGCCGAAGACCAGGAAGGTGTTGAGCAACCCTGTTGTCGGATCGTCCGAAGGAAAGAAGACCAGAGCAAGGGTGGCAGCAAGGTATCCGTAGATGCTGAAGTCGTAATACTCAACGAACGTACCAAAGACGGCTGCCGCAGTGGCCTTCTTGGCTTTCGTCTTACGTTCGATTCCAGGCTCAGGCATGGCGACGGACTCCGTCAACGTATTGTTGTTATTCATAGGTCACTCCACTTTGTGGATCACGTCCATTGTTAAAAAATGGGACAGTGTCCTGTTTTGTTTTTTGAAGAATCCTCGCGTTCAGCCTGGTTGTCAACAGGCGGCGATTGCTCTGCAGCGCTAAACCGGCACAAAATGGGGCCTTCCCGATGCTCAGCAAGTCGATTAAATGCCTAACGCGCCCACTGAAAATGCGGCTCCCAAAGCCCCCGCAGCTACGTCCAGTCACGGTCGATTGATTGAAGTGCTGGATGCTCTGGTCAGACGAGCGGATGGTGAAGCGTGGGGCGTCAGAGAGCTGGCTAGTGACCTAGGTGAAAGCCGGAGCACCATCAATCGCATCTTGGTGGCTTTGGTTGACCGAGATTTTGCGGTTGAGGATGGGGTCGGAAAGTATCGAGTGGGGCCTCGCTTCAGGGTGCTAATGCACGCTTTAAATCATCGCAGTCGTCTGTTGGAGAGAGCTCGGCATCTCCTCGACGGCCTGGCGGAGGGTGCAAAGCAGGCGGCCTTGTTGTCGGTGTATGCGCCGCATTTGAATGGTTACTACGTCCTGCACTGTGGCGAGGCCCCGGCCACTTTGTTCTTCAGGCCCAAGAGCGGAAATCCTTTCCCCTTGGAGTTCGGAGACATCGGCAGAGCGTTCAGTGAGTACCTTCGACAGCATCCCTCTTCAGATGAAATCTCACCTGGTCAATCATCGATTGAACCGCCGCAGGGCATTTCCGAGACCGAGTTTCCCCCAGCTGTTTCGATGGTGGTGAGGCAATTGGCTCCGGGGTTGCTGATCTTGGTGTCGCTTCACGATCTTGGGAGTATTGATGCCAAGGTTCGGGACTCTGCCCGGGCCACCCTCAATGAGATAGCCGACCGGCTATCACAGGAATTTGGGGTGTCTGACAGCTTCGGTCGTGAGGTTATCAACGATGGCGACAGTTCTATCGTCGCCCGGCTAGAGGGGCTGCTGCAGTTGGCCTGCGCAGAGCCAAATGGTTACAGGTGCAGATTGGGCATGGCTGCTCAGTTGCAATGCAATGCGGCAACTGCCAAGAAAATCATTGGTTCTGCCACTCTGGAACGCCTGATACACATTGATGGAGAGGTGATCTATCCAGGTGCCCGTCTGTACCAATGGGCTGCGCTGCTGAGCAATGAAACCTACTCTCCGGTGAAACTCTGCAAGGCCATCGTTGACGCTCTCGTGAAGGAAACGGGAGAGACAATTGCGTACCTCTCGTTTGACGGGGCTACTTCCAAAGCCCAGTTCCTTGAGGTTATTCAAGGTTGGCGGCCTATCCATTACAAGCTGGAAACTGGGGTAGATGTCCCGCTGTATGCGGGGGGCGCAGGCAAAGCTGTGCTAGCCCATTTGCCGGCAGATTTTGCCGATGGTTTGAAGCTTGAGAGGTTCACCGAGGCAACCATAACTTCCCATTCCAAGCTCCGGGCTGATCTTCAGTCAATCAGGGATCGAGGATGGTCGGTGGGTGACGGCGAACGGGTTCTCGGCGCCTTTGGTATCGGCGTTCCGTTCTTCATCGATGGGCAGGTTGCCGGCTCAATCTCTGCGACGATACCGCAGTACCGGAAGGAAGACTGTGACGTTCCGTCCTTGGTTGAAAACATGAAGCTGGCCTCTAGACGCATAGGTCATCTGCTTTCTCTAGGTGAAACTGGTGGGATTGCACACGGAAGCGGAGATGATTGAGGTGTCTAAAAGTAGTGTGATAAAACATGTAGGAAAGGGTATTGGGGTGGTAGCTCTCGCTATCGCAAGTGCTTTCTTCGCCGCATACTGCCGCAAAGCCTTTGGTGGAGTGATCTTTGCACTCTCATTTGTTTTGGTGGTCGCGGCGAGTATACCAATGGTCATGTTCTTTAATTTTTTTCAGATCCTGATTCAAAACGTAGCCCCAAGACTAACATCATGGATGAGCCTGAGATTCACAATATTTTCAACGATAGTCTCAATATGTTTCATAGGGATAAAGATGATTAGAGTTGAGTTGGGTTAAATAGAGGGTGTCAATTAAGATATTCAGGTTTTGTTAAAGGCTGGAAATGCCAATGTGAGCTTGATGTCATTGAGTCTGGCGTTTAGAGGTAGCACCCAAATTTAGACTTCGTGACTCTCTGCTAAGCATTTCCAAAATATCTCGTTTACCAGTTAATTTTCGGCTGGTATTGAGCTTGTCGGATTATCGAGCATCAAGGTCACGTAATGTCCGTAGAAATGCCAAAACGCACGATCTCCCATCGAGTAGGCAGCCAAGGTGAAGTATTAGTTGAAAATGCTTTTGCTGATAAAGGCTGGCTTTATCGAAGGCTGGAGAAAGATAAAGACTACGGAATAGACGGAGAGGTTGAGATTTTCGATGCTGATGGGAGTGCAACGGGGATAATTTTCAAGGTTCAGATCAAAAGCTCACGAAAGCACTCGCCTAACATTAGGTTGAAGCGAAGTACAAAAAACTATCTTTCAGTCTGTCCACTACCTGTAATTCTGATTTCTGTTGAGGTATCTACAGGTTCAATTCGTTTCGCTTCAATTGATCAGGGGCGGATTGCGGCGAATGGAGCGGGTTATAGCGATTTTCAAGAGTTGGATGATGAAGCCTTCGGCGAATTGGAGGATATTGCTGCTGAACACTGTGCAGGGTGCTTATCGGTGCGTGATTATACGCTCTACAACGCTCCGGCTCAGCTCATTAGGTGTTTAGATCTGTTATTGAATTTCGGCGGCGATGTAGATTCCATGACGAAGTGGCTAAGGTTTTTTGCCCCCGACGATGTACTGGCTTCATCATATGGTTACGCAGCTTTCCTCAAGGAGCAGATGGACTATGACAAAAACTTGTTGCCGAAACTCCGCGCCTGGGTATTAGAGTTTTTTCCTGAGGAACAACAAAGAATCGACCATGCGATGGAAGCCTATGCACGAGGTGAGTTGGTTGGAAGGCGAGCAGAGGTTTATGCTGTTATGCAAGGCCCGATATTTTCAAATTTAGGCTGAGTTAATAGGGTCTGCGTGCAGCGTATTTTTCGATAATGCCATCAACGGCATTGTTCAGATTGGTTTGGAAGATTTTTTCACAAAGGATTTTGCTGGCCATCCTAGCTGCTACAGGATGCAATCTGATTGCGGATATCAGGTTGTAAAGAGTCATTGCTGGAAGAGCATTGAATGCTTGGGTAAGCACCGGCAAATGCAACAGCTCTGGCTCTTCACCTCTAAAGCAGGCTTCCAAAATATGGGTACTCATCCATCGACCTCCTTTGCGCACGCACATTCTCAGGCTAGCAGAATACAGAGTGGGAGGGAAATCTGTCGGTACTGGTCAGCATGCGTCTTCACGCTAGCTTGCGTTCTGCCGGTTATCTGAATGATGAGAGCCAATCTCCTGGAGGGTTGAAACGTCATCATCCCGCGCTATGGTTGATGGACTATAAGACTAAAGTCGTAGGAGGGCGGCATGCGTATACGCGGTGAAGTTTTTTGGGCTTGGGCCGATCCTGTGCTTCATCACCGGAGCCATGGCGAGGAGCTGGATGACGGCACCTCGATTGATGTCCAGGTGAGGCTTTCCCGAACGGGCCAGACACAGATGTTCATCGGCGTGTATGCGGGCTGTGGCATGGCTCTTCACGAAGAAGTCTTTGACTCTCGACCAGGTGAGTCGATGACCCGAGCTCTGGCCTGGGGTGTGGGGCGTGCAAGACGACTCGCGACCGATCAGCGGCCTGCTGTGCAGCAGGTGGCATAGACGTCAAAATCAGCACTCTGGTGGTCGCTGCGCACAGATGCCAGCGATCACGCATTATTGGGCCGCCCTGCGATGAGGGTAATTGCGGGCAAAAGAAAGCCCGCTGCTAGGCGGGCAAGGGAGCTTCTATCACACGTAGGGATAGCTAACGTTCCCACACCGCATGTGAAAAGGACGTGAATAGTATGGGGCGAGGGCTACCGCATATCGCTGGCGTGAACCCAGGCTGTGTAAGCCGAAACTAGGCTTTGTGGGATGCTCGGCAAACCCTGCTCAATTTCGTCCAACCTTGACGGACTACCTACCCAGTCGGTGAGCCAGATGATCAACCTCAACCGGGATGCGGGGTGGGGAGCTACCTGCTGCTCAAGCTCGTCCGCGAGACGGGCCAAACTGTAGTGGTCTACTAACCCCGGACACCCATTTAGGCGAGAATGCTCGCCACAGAGAGGTGTCCGATGACCAAGCAACGCCGTACCTTTACCCCTGAGTTCAAGCGCGAAGCCGCCTGCCTGGTGCTCGATCAAGGCTACAGCCATGCCGAAGCGGCCCGTTCGCTCGGCTTGGTGGAATCGGCCCTGCGTCGGTGGGTTAATCAGCTTCAGCAAGAGCGCGGCGGCATCACGCCGGCCAGCAAAGCAGCTTGCTTGCGCCAATAATGGAGAGACATATCGCTGCAACCTTCGCGCCGGGCGACCTTCGCTGCTGATAGTCTCAGAGACGGGAGCATCGTTTTCAGCAGTGCAGCTTTACGTTCTTCTGAATAGCGAGGCATGACCACACTCTTGCCGCCCCCGGAATGCTTTTCAAAAAGCGGGGGACACGACAACTACCCTGACGCCGGGAGTACTAAGGGCTAAAAAAATCAGAATTTGCCCCTTTCTTGTAGGGCATTTCCCAAAGATACTGACGGCCATTGTGGTGTTAGGAGTTGGCCACTAGTCTCAGCCGGTCGTTGCCATTCAACGACCGGCTTTGACAGGCCGACTCAAATTGCAATCCATAGCTTTGCCTTCAATGGTGGCTGTGCGTGGGGCGCCTTCGGGTGCGCCGGGTTTCTCAATTTGACCGGTCTGTCAACCCGTGCACAGCTGCCACCCTTTGTTTGACAGCGAATGGCGGTAGTCCCAACCACAAATTGAGGGTTACACCATGCTTAAGATAGTCCCCGATCCACCCTGCAACCTCCACTCCCTGGAAGACACGCTGCTGATGGCCGTGGATTACGCGCTATGCGCCGAAGCCGTTGCCCAGCAAGCGGTTTTGATGCAACCGAGATCACCCGTCTCGGTATTGATGATGGCGTCAATGCACGAGCTGGAAACCCTTCGCAAGTTGCTTGAATCAGCGCTGGCTCAAGTCCAAAAACCAGCAGATCCGCAGACGCTGCATTAATCCGCATCATGATTGGCCTGGGGCTGCCTCTGTGGGAGTCCGGCTTGCCGGCGATAGGGCCAGCCCAGACACTAAAAATTTCGGGGAGATTGAACAATGTCTACAGAAGAAACCAAATTCACCGTCGGCAAAACCACCTTCTACCAAGGTGAAAGCCAGACCCATCCGCTGTTCCGTATCGAAGCCGGCATCCCCTGCCAGAGCGCCCGCGAACAAGCTTCGGAGCTGATGGGCTACGCGCGAGACATGACCCTGGACGGCCTAATGGAAGATAAACCCCAGCTAATCTGGGCTTCGCACTACCTCTGTGCCTTGGCCAAGGCGCTCATGGATGATGCTGAACTGGGCATGATGAAAACCCCTTGAACGCCACCCTCAGGCGCCTGTCAGTCAAGCAATTTGGGGCCGCTTTGCGGTCCATCGCCGGCAAGCCAGCTTCCACGGGGGCAGCGTTGATCTCGAGGTTGTCGCTGTATCTGTGGGAGCGGCCTCGTGTCGCGAAAGGGCCGCAACGCGGCCCCGGGATTGATGCGCGATAGTTGAAATTGCTGGGGCTGCTTTGCAGCCCTTTCGCGACACGAGGCCGCTCCCACAGGGGATCGCGCCAACTTTTAGAATTTGAGCAAGACAGTTGCACCCAAAGGTACAACGAAGATCTCACGATCTGCGTGACCTCTGTGTGGCTTGCCGGCGACGGGCTGCGAAGCAGCCCCGGCAATCTCAAGCCTCGCTCATGTCTTCCAGCCGACGCGGCACAGGCTCTTGCGATACACGCCCGCTCAATCCCACGCGCATGTCATTGCCACTCGGCTGCTGATACAGGCTCAAGCCGAACTCCGGCAACACCGCCAGCAGGTAGTCGAAGATATCCCCCTGGATCCGTTCGTAATCCGCCCACACCGTGGTGGTGGTGAAGCAGTAGATCTCCAGCGGCACGCCTTCGGCGGTGGTCTGCATCTGCCGCACCATGCAGGTCATGTTCGGGTGCACGTTGGGATGGTTCTTCAGATAGGCCAGGGCAAACGCGCGGAAGGTGCCGATGTTGGTCAGCTTGCGGCGGTTGGCCGACAGGTCCGCCACCGGCCCCAGCGCCTCGTTCCAGTTTTGCAGTTCCTGGCGCTTGCCCGCCAGGTAGTCACTCAGTAGCTGCACCTGGCTCAGGCGCTGTTCTTCTTCGCGGGTGAGGAAGCGCACGCCGGCGGCGTCGATGAACAGGCTGCGCTTGATGCGCCGGCCACCGGACTGCTGCATGCCGCGGTAATTGCGGAATGACTCGCTCATCAGGCGCCAGGTGGGGATGGAAACGAGGGTCTTGTCGAAGTTCTGCACTTTCACCGTGTGCAAGGTGATGTCCACCACGTCGCCATCGGCGCCCACCTGCGGCATTTCGATCCAGTCCCCAACATGCAGCATGTCGTTGCTGGTCAGTTGCACGCTGGCGACGAATGACAGCAGGGTGTCCTTGTACACCAACAGCAGTACCGCCGACATCGCACCCAGGCCGGACAGCAGCAACAGCGGCGAGCGGTCGATCAGGGTGGCGACGATGATGATCGAGGCGAAGATCCACAACATCATCTTGGCCAGTTGCACGTAGCCTTTGATCGAGCGGGTGCGGGCATGTTCGGTACGGGCATAGATGTCGAGCAGGGCATCCAGCAGGCATGACAGCGCCATGGTCATGAACAGCAGGGTGAAGGCCAGGGCGACATTGCCGAGGAAGTGCTGGGCGGTGTCGGACAGCTCAGGCACCAGCTTCAGGCCGAATTGCAGCACCAGGGACGGGGTTGTTTGCGCCAGGCGGTGGAACACCTTGTTGTGGCGCAAGTCGTCCAGCCACTTCAGCGCAGGCTGGCGGGCCAGCAGGCGCGCGCCGTGCAGTATCAGGAAGCGCGCCAGGCGGCCGACTACCAGGGAGATGAGCAGCAGTACCGCCAGACCGATGGCGGCGTGCAGCATGGGATGTTGGTCGAGGGTGCCCCACAGGTCGAGGGAGTCACGCCAGATTCGTTGGATATCCATGGGCTTGCGTACAGTCTTGTTGCGAAACGAAGCCGTATTAGAGCGCGGATAGCGACAAAGTTGCCAAAAGAAATTCGGCTAAGGCTGCAGAAAACGTTACCCTATGCAACTGAATTTCCCGCACTTGTCTGAGGTTACCTCCGTGTTCTCCCAATTCGCCCTGCATGAACGCCTGCTTAAAGCCGTGGCCGAGCTTAAATTTGTCGAGCCAACCCCGGTGCAGGCCGCGGCCATCCCCCTGGCCCTGCAAGGGCGTGATCTGCGTGTGACTGCGCAGACCGGCAGCGGCAAGACGGCGGCCTTCGTACTGCCACTGCTCAACCGTCTGGTCGACCTCAGCGGTCCGCGCGTCGAGATTCGCGCGTTGATCCTGCTGCCGACCCGTGAACTGGCCCAGCAAACCCTCAAGCAGGTGCAGCTGTTCTCGCAGTTCACCTACATCAAGTCGGGCCTGGTGACTGGCGGCGAAGACTTCAAGGAACAGGCCGCCATGCTGCGCAAGGTGCCCGACGTGCTGATCGGCACCCCGGGTCGCCTGCTCGAGCAGCTCAATGCCGGCAACCTCGACCTGTCCCACGTGCAGGTCCTGATCCTGGACGAAGCCGACCGCATGCTCGACATGGGCTTTGCCGAAGACATGGAGCGCCTGTGCAAAGAGTGCGAAAACCGCGAGCAGACCTTGCTGTTCTCGGCTACCACCGGTGGCGCGGCCCTGCGCGACATCATCGGCAAGGTGCTGAAAGACCCTGAACACCTGATGCTCAACAGTGTCTCGCAACTGGCTGAAGGCACCCGCCAGCAGATCATTACCGCCGACCACGACCAGCATAAAGAGCAGATCGCGCAGTGGTTGCTGGCCAACGAAACCTTCGACAAGGCGATCATCTTCACCAACACCCGCGCCATGGCCGACCGCATCTACGGTCACCTGGTGGCCAAGGACGTGAAGGCCTTCGTGCTGCATGGCGAAAAGGACCAGAAGGACCGCAAGCTGGCCATCGAGCGCTTCAAGCAGGGCAGCTCCAAAGTGCTGGTGGCGACCGACGTGGCAGCCCGTGGCCTGGATATCGACGGCCTGGACCTGGTGATCAACTTCGACATGCCACGCAGCGGTGACGAGTACGTCCACCGTGTGGGCCGTACCGGCCGTGCCGGTGGCGAAGGCCTGGCGATCTCGCTGATCACCCACAACGACTGGAACCTGATGTCGAGCATCGAGCGCTACCTCAAGCAGCAGTTCGAGCGCCGGGTCATCAAGGAAGTGAAGGGCACCTACAACGGGCCGAAGAAGGTCAAGGCCTCGGGCAAGGCGGCCGGTAGCAAGAAGAAAAAGGTCGAGAAGAAGACTGGTGACAAGAAAGCCGCAGCCAAGCGCAAGCCTACTGCCAAGCCGAAGGCCAACGCGCCTCTGGCCAGTGCTGACGGCCTGGCACCGCTGAAGAAGCGCAAGCCTGCTGCTGAATAAGACTCACGCCGGCCCTTTGCAGAAGCGACGCAAACTCGCATCTGCGAAGGGCGTGCGCAGGCGACGAACGATCACTCCGCTTTTTTCTCTGCCTGTTTCAACTCCTTGATCCGCTGGTCGATCAGCTGACACTTGTCGGGCAAGTCCTTGCTCGCCGTCCCCAGATCCATCCCCTGAAGCTCATCATTGATCTCCTTGGCCTTTTGCGGGTTCTGCTCGGTCAACTGAGTGACCAGCCCGGCCAGCTCCTCACGTTTCTGCGTTGCTTCTTCAGGTGTGCAGGCCCAAGCGGGCAGGGCGCAGAGCAGGGCAGTGGCACAGGCTATGGGCAGTAGCGGTTTCATCCTTCCAACCTCCGGCGGTGGTGATGCCCGGTGGAGGGCTGTGGGGGCAGGGAAGTTCAGGGCTTGCGACCGATGGAAGATTTCTTTGGTGGTGGTAGTCCGTTTCTGAAACGCTCCCGTGTCCCTCCAGCGCTGTTGAGCAGCACGCTACATCGCTCTAGTCTCGAAGGAAAAGAGGGGGTGTTGTATGTACAGCTGTAAATACAGGTCGTCCCATGTTCTTTGAATGGCTAAAGGCGCTGATAGGTGTCGTCGTGTACACGGAGAGGCGGGGTGAGGTGTTACGCATCATTTCTGCAAGAAAAGCCACCAAACGGGAGGCCAGGTACTATGACCAAATCATCGAGAACTGACTGGAGCCGCCTGGCCCGACAGGACGACAAGGATATCGACACATCAGATATCCCTGAACTGGACCAGGACTTTTTCCGCCAGGCCGAGCTGCGCGTTCCCGCCAAGCAGACGGTGACCATTCGACTGGACTCAGATGTCCTCGCCTGGTTCAAGGAGCAGGGCAGCGGCTACCAGACCCGCATCAATCAGTTGCTGCGCCAGTACATGCAAGCGCAACAACGCCAGCGCTAAGCGCTTCGGAACGCTTGGCAACCTTGGCAGGTCCCAACCTGTGTACCCCTTTCGTCCACAGCAGGAGCCCGTAGCCATGAGCATCGCCTACGACTGGGACCTGATCGAACGCTTGCTGCACGAAGTGCAGAACGGCGCCGGTCACAGCTTCACGCCCCGCCCCTATGCCGAGCAGCATGCTGCTGCACTGGCCGCCAAGGGTGAGCCGGTGGGTGACGTGGATCACCTGAAAACCCGTGCATGCGAGTATGAAAAGCTGCTATTCGAGCGCGGATTCATTGAATGCCGACCTGAAGAGGACGGCGGCAATGGCGAAAACTTCGTCCTGACCGAACGCGGCTCGCGCTTGATGAGCCTGATCGACAGCAGCATCCCCGGCTTCGAGCACCCGCGCCAGGTGCTGGATGAGCAGGAGGATGCGCTGGACGAAACGACGTTCGAACGGGTGTCTGCGAAGGCACAGATCGCTTGAGGTCGTTTTAAGGCTGGCAAGTGCAGCGTTCAAAACCCGATAATCGGTAGCCTCTGAACGCTGCCGAGCCTTGCCCATGCCTACGATCACCCCAGAGGCCCGCTTATGAGCGCGGTCCGCAAGAACCCTGACGCCTTTGCCTTCCAGGTAATGCTGGGCCTTTGCCTGATCTGGGGCTGCCAGCAGGTACTGATCAAGACCGCTGCCGTCGACATCGCGCCGGTGATGCAGGCAGCCCTGCGCAATGGCATTGCCGCTGTGCTGGTAGGCCTGATGCTGTGCTGGCGGGGTGGCTGGGAGCAGGTCGGCAGCACCTGGCGCGCAGGGCTGGTGGCGGGCGGGCTGTTCGGGGTGGAGTTTCTGTTCATTGCCGAAGGGCTGAAACTGACCTCGGCGGCGCACATGTCGGTATTCCTCTATACCGCGCCGGTATTTACCGCCTTGGGCCTGCATTTTCGGCTACCCAGTGAACGCTTGCGGCTGCTGCAGTGGCTGGGCATTCTGCTGGCCTTCGGCGGCATTGCCATGGCCTTTGCCGGTGGCTCTTCGTTCGAGCACATGGACGGCCGCACCTTGCTGGGTGATGCCTTTGGCGTGATCGCCGGGCTGGCCTGGGGCGCGACCACGGTGGTGGTGCGCTGCTCGCGGTTGTCGGAGGCGCCAGCGACCTTGACCCTGTTCTATCAGCTGGCGGTCGGTTTTGCCGGGCTGTTGCTGATCGCCCTGCTCAGCGGGCAGATCGGCGCGGTGTCGCTGACGCCGCTGGCGATGGGCAGTGTATTGTTCCAGGGGATTGTGGTGTCGTTCATCAGCTACCTCACCTGGTTCTGGTTGCTGCGCAAATACCTGGCGTCGAACCTCGCGGTGTTTTCCTTCATTACCCCATTGTTTGGGGTAACCTTTGGCGTTTTGCTGCTGGATGAGCCGCTCAGTGCGAATTTCGTGGTGGGGGCGTTGATGGTGTTGTTGGGTGTGATCCTGGTCAGTGCCGAGCCTTGGGTGAAACAACAATTGCGGCGGTTGGTAGGGTGATGGGTTGCCTGTACCGGCTCAGGATGCAACCTTGGCCTGACAGGCGCTTCCTTGTTGTGCATCACCCGGCAACTGGACCAACCCGCCAGCCACCACCAACCCGCCCGCCGCCAGCATCAATGCGGGTTGCAGCCCACCGCTGTAGTGGCTGCTGAGCGCCGCCAGCAGCGGCCCACTCAACTGCCCCAAGGCAAAGCATGCGGTCAGCAGCCCGGCATTGCGCTGTGTGGCCTGTGGCGCCAACTCGCGCGAGCGTTGCATGACCAGTTGCATGCAGGCCAGGAACGGCCCGCCACACAGCGCAACACCCAGCGCCAGCCCGATACCCCCACCCATCAGGCAGGCCAGCACACCCAGCCCTTGCAACCACAGGGTGGCGGTCAACCAGGTTGAAGTGCGGCCACCACGGCGCACGCTCACCAGCAAGACGCCCAGCGCCGCCGCCAGGCCAAACGCCGGCCAGAACAGGTCAGCCAGCCACTGCCCGCGAAACTGCTGATTGGCCATCTGTGACAGAAAGGTGGCTGGCAGGATATAGCCCATGCCATACAGGCCATACACCAACCCCAGGCGGCCAGTGCCGACATTGCGCGTCGCGCCTGGTCGTACTGGCGACTGAGTCGGTGCCGCTTGCAATGCCCGTGGCAACCACGGCCGCACGGCCAGCAGCATCACCAGCGCAGCCACGGCATAGATCAGCCACAGGGCTGCCGAGCCAAGCCCCAGCACATGCGCAACCAGTGCCAGTAGCCCGGTCACGGCGATACCGAGGCCGGGCCCGGCGAATACCAGCGCTCCCAGACGTTGGCGGTTGTGCGCAGTGGCTACTTGCTGGCTGAGGCTGGTGATCATCACCAGCACCCAGGCGCTGGCTACGCCTGTGCCGAAGCGCAGCAGCAGGTGCCCCCAGAAGCCATTGGCAGCCCAGGAGGCCAGGGTCAGCAGCACACACAGCCACAGCCCCCCATGCAGGCGCCGCCGTACCTGGCCTGGCGAGCGGGCGAACATGGCGTCCACCGCGCCCACGAAATAGCCCAGGTAATTGGCCGCCGCGACCAGCCCGGCGACTGTCAGGTCGAACTGGCCTTCGGCAATCAGTTGCGGCAGTTGCGGGGTGAGGGCGAAACGGCCGATGCCCATGGCCATCATCAGCGCCACGGCGCTGGCGAGCAGTTGAATGAGTGGCGACATGACAGGTCTCCTGCGCAGGTAAGCGATAGATGGCAGGTTAGGGCGGTTTATTTTTCAATAAAATTGAATAATGATGATCAAGTTGTTCTGTTTTGGAGAATGCCGTGGAATTCAGCCAACTGCGTATCTTCCAGGCCGTGGCCGAGGAGGGCTCGGTTACCCGCGCCGCAGAGCGCCTGCACCGGGTGCCATCAAACCTTTCCACGCGCCTGCGCCAACTCGAGGAGCAGCTGGGCGTCGATCTGTTCCTGCGCGAACGTCAGCGCCTGCAACTGTCGCCAGCAGGCAAGGTGCTGCTGGACTATGCCAACCGTATGTCCGCCTTGCGCGACGAAGCGCTGGGCGCCGTGCGTGGCGGTCAGCCGGCTGGGGACTTCGTGCTGGGGACCATGTACAGCACGGCGGCGACCCACTTGCCGGCGTTGCTGGCGCGCTATCACCAGGCTTACCCGCAGGTGAACCTGCAAGTGCGTGCTGCACCCAGCGGCGAGTTGCTTGAAGGGCTGCTGAACCACACCCTGGATGCTGCTCTTGTGGACGGGCCACCGAGCCTTGCCGGGCTGGATGGCGTGCCGCTGTGCGATGAGCAACTGGTACTGATCACCAGCCCCGAGCACCTGGCGGTACGCACCGCCAAGGACGTGGCGGGCAAGGCGGTGTTCACCTTTCGCCAGGGCTGCTCGTACCGCATGCGCCTGGAGGCCTGGTATGCCCATGCCCATACGCCGATGGGGCGGGTGATGGAGATCGAGTCGTACCAGAGCATGCTGGCCTGTGTGATCGCGGGTGCGGGTGTGGCGATGATGGCCCAGTCGATGCTCGACAGCCTGCCTGGGCGTGATCGGGTAAGGGTGCACGCGCTGCAGGCTCCTTTCGATCAGGCGGTCACCTGGCTGATGTGGCGCCAAGGTATGCGCGGGGCTAATCTGCAGGCATGGATCGACCTGCAACAAAGCGAAACGATTAACCAGTCGTCGGAATGCGCCGCCACGGCTTGATCCGAGTCAAAATCGCCCTTATCTGTAGGAACAGAGGAATGCGTAATACAGGACATCGGGCTATGATCTGTATGAAACATCGCAGGATTGATTTGCCGTGAGGCTGACCCGTCAAGGGGGCATTATGAATAAACCACTGTCAAACTGGCTCCATGACTTGGCTGTCGCCTTGGGGCTGATTCCACCACCCTTGCAGCCGGTGCCGATCCCGACTGATGAAGAGCAGCGCAAACGTCAACCGCGTCGGCGCTGATTAACGACAAAGGCCGCTTCACCCGAGTGGGTGCAGCGGCCTTTTTGTGTCTGCTGATTGTCTATTGCCTGTACCGGCCCTTTCGCGGGCAAGCCCGCTCCTACAAGCGAAAGGGCCGGTACAGCAGTCAGGCCAGCTTCACCGCTGCCACCGACTTGCGCGACACCAGGCTCACGCCCACAAAGCTCACCAGCCCTACTGCCAGGCTGTAGTAGATCGGCGTATTGGCCTCCAGCCCGTCCAGGAACATGAACAGCAGGGCGGTGGCAAAGCCCAGCGACATGCTGGCAATCGCGCCTGCAGTGGTCGCACGCTTCCAGAAGATCGCCCCGATCAGCGGGATCAGCATGCCGCCGACCAGCAGGTTATAAGCCAGGGTCAGGGCGTTGATTACATCATTCACCACCAGCGCGATACCCAGCACCACCAGGCCGGTGAGCAGGGTGAACAGGCGGCTGGTTCCCAGGCTCGACTGCTTGCCGCCACGCAGCTTGGGCAGCAGGTCTTCGGTCACGGTGGTCGAGGCAGCCAGCAGACCGGCGCTGGCGGTGGACATCATGGCCGCCAGGGCTGCAGCCATCAGCAGACCACGGATGCCATCGGGCAGGGTGGTCTTGATCATCTCGGCAAAAGCGTTGTTCGGGTTGGCCAGGTCGGGCATCAGCACATGCGCAGCCATGCCGATCGCAGCGCAGGCCAGGCCATACAGCACGCAATACACACCAGCGGCGGTACCGGCACGCTGACAGACCTTTTCGTCACGGGCGGTGAACACCCGCTGCCAGATGTCCTGGCCGATGAGGATGCCGAAGAAGTAGATCAGGAAGTAAGTGATGATGGTGTCCCAGCCAATGGTAGTCAGCTGGAAGCTGGCCGCTGGCAATTTGGCCACCAGGGTGTCCCAGCCACCGGCCTTGTACAGGCACACTGGCAGCAGGATGAACATCAGGCCGACGGTCTTGATCACGAACTGGACGATATCGGTCAGGGTCAGCGACCACATGCCGCCGATGGTCGAGTACAGCACTACCACGCCGCCGCCGAGCATCAGAGAAGCCCAGAACGGCAGGTCCAGCAGCACCTGCAGGACGGTGGCCATGGCCAGGGTCGAGGTGACCCCGATCATCAGAGCATAAGCCAGCATGATGACGGCGCTGGCCTGGCGTGCGGTGGGGTTGTAGCGTTGCTCCAGTACCTGGGTCACGGTGAAGATGCGCAGGCGCAGCAGCGGTTTGGCGAGGAACAGGTTGATGGCGATGATGCCCAGGCCAAGGGCTGCGCACAGCCAGAAGCCGGAAATGCCGTGGACGTAGCCCAGGCGCACGGTGCCGACGGTGGAAGCGCCACCGAGTACGGTGGTGGCCATGGTGCCCATGTACAGCACCGGGCCGAGATTGCGCCCGGCTACCAGGTAGTCTTCATGGGTTTTCGCGCGGCGCATGCCATACCAGCCAAGCCCTAGCATGCCAGCGGTGTAGATCATTACAACAATGATGTCCAAGGCCATTGGGGGTCTCCCGATTATCTTTATTATGGCGAGATCGACCGCGCGGGCGTTTGCACGGCGCCCGGCGGTCTTTTCTTGTGTTGGCAGGCCTCAGTGGCCCTCCCTCATGGCTCCTGCCGGGGTAGAGCGGTATTAGCGACGCACCACGCCAGGTAGCACGCACAGCATCTCGAACAGCAGGTTGGCACCGAGCAGCGAGGTGTTGCCGGTGGTGTCGTAAGGCGGGGAGACTTCGACAAGGTCACAGCCGATCAGGTCCAGGCCGTGGCAGCCGCGAATGATCTCCATCGCCTGGATGGTGGTCAAGCCGCCGATCTCCGGGGTTCCGGTACCGGGTGCCCAGGCCGGGTCGATGCCATCGATGTCGAAAGACAGGTAAACCGGGCCACCGCCGACCTTTTCCCGCACTTCGGCCATCAGTGGCTCCAGTGACTTGTGCCAGCACTCTTCGGCCTGGACAACGCGGAAGCCCTGGCGACGGCTCCAGTTGAAGTCATCGGCGGTGTAGCCCTGGGCGCGCAGGCCGATCTGCACCACGCGCTCACAGTCGAGCAGGCCTTCTTCCACGGCGCGGCGGAAGGTGGTGCCGTGGGCGATCTTCTCGCCGAACATGTGGTCGTTGACGTCGGCGTGGGCATCGATGTGTACCAGGCCGATCTTGCCGTGTTTCTTGTGCAGCGCACGCAGGATCGGCAGGGTGATGGTGTGATCGCCCCCCAGGGTCATGGGAATGACGTTGTGCTCGACGATTTCGTCATACGCTTCTTCGATGATGCGCACGGCGTCCAGCAGGTTGAAGGTGTTGATTGCCACATCGCCGATATCGGCGACCGACAGCGAGTCGAACGGGGCGGCACCGGTCGCCATGTTGTACGGGCGGATCATCACCGATTCGGCGCGGATCTGCCGTGGGCCGAAGCGGGTGCCGGAACGTAGCGAGGTACCGATATCCAGCGGGACGCCGATGAAGGCCGCATCCAGACCTTTCGCGCTTTGCAGGTGGGGGAGGCGGAGCATGGTGGCGATACCGCCGAAACGCGGCATTTCGTTGCCGCCCAGTGGTTGGTGGAGAGTCTTGTCCACGGTGGGCCTCATCAGTCGGTCGATTGTTGTGTTTGTTCGAACCTGTGCCGCCGCGCGCCATTCACGTGTGGTTTGCCGGCGGGCAGGGACATTTCGGCCAAGTCTGCTCAAGCGAGTGCCGGGGAAGAATCGCTACCGACAAATACTTAGTTCAGGAATTTCTGAACTAAAGGCGGGTAGAGCAGTTAGACTGCGCGCACATACCCTTGTGGAACCGTTGCACCATGGCCTCGACCTTGCCCGACCTGAAACTGCTGCGCATCTTCATCAGCGTGGTGCGCCACCAGGGCTTTGCCAACGCCCAGCGCGAGCTGAACCTGTCGACCTCCGCCATCAGTACCTACATGAGCCAGCTGGAGGGCGCCTTGGGTATTGTGTTGTGCCACCGGGGTCGGGGGGGCTTCAGCCTGACCAGCAAGGGCGAGCTGTTCCATCAGGAAACCCTGCGCCTGCTGGCCGAGCTGGACGGTTTCGAGCAGTATGCCGCCGCCCTGAAGGGCGAACTGCGTGGCACCCTCAACCTTGGGGTGATCGACTCCACCGTCGGTGATCGCGCCTTGCCGCTGGCCGAAGCCATCGGTGCCTACAGCCAGGAGCACCCGGCGGTGCACCTGCACCTGTCGGTGTCCAGCCCCTACGAGCTGCAACTGGGTGTGCAGGACAACCGCCTGGACCTGGCCATCGGCGCGTTTTCTTCGCGGATGAGCGGCCTGCTCTACCAGCCGTTGTACCGCGAACAGCACTGGCTGTATTGCAGCAGCCGCCACCCGTTGTATGCCGAGCGGCGCATTCCCGAGCAGGTGGTGACCCAACAACGCATGGTCGGCCGTGGTTATTGGAGCCAGGCCGAACTGGCCCGGCATGGCTTCAAGCACAGTGCGGCGACGGTTGAAAGCATGGAGGCGCAACTGATCCTGATCCTTTCCGGGGCCTATATCGGCTACTTGCCTGAACACTACGCCCAGGCCTGGGTCGACAAGGGTGACTTGCGCGTGCTGTCGCCGTCGACCTTCGGTTACCAGGCCCCGTTCTCGCTGATCATTCGCCGCGGGCGCAGCCGCGAACCGTTGATCCAGACCTTCCGTGACCTGCTGAAAAGCCAGCTCAACGTGGGCTGAGATGCGACGCATTCATGCATTCCGTCGGGAGCGGGTTAAATTCCGCTAAACGCTGGCCGCTAACCTGATAGCGCTCTGCTACATATCAACTTGCGCTGATGATTTCCCCTTATTTCATCCTGCAAGGATCGCCCAAGATGCGCATGAATTTGCCCGTCACTGAGCACGAAAGAACCTTCCCCGGCGATCAACGCCTTATTTCCACGACTGACCTCGACAGCCGCATCACCTACTGCAACGACGCCTTTGTGGCGATCAGCGGCTTTACCTACGACGAACTGATCGGCCAGCCGCACAATCTGGTGCGCCACCCGGACATGCCGCCGGCGGTGTTTGGCCATATGTGGGAAACCATCAAGCAGGGCAAACCCTGGATGGGCATCGTCAAGAACCGGGCGAAGAACGGCGATTACTACTGGGTAAGCGCCTACGTCACGGCGATATACGAACAGGGCCGGATCAGTGGCTACGAGTCGGTGCGCTCGGTGCCCACGCGTGAGCAGATCCGCCGGGCCGAGGCGCTGTATGCGCGCTTGCGCGATGGCCGCAGCCCGGTGCCCTGGGCTGCCCGCCTGGGGCACGGCCTGGGCCATGGCTGGCCACTGATCGGCGCGGGCCTGCTGTCGGCTGCGGGTTACCTTTGGCTGCCCCCCTATGCGGCGCTCGGGGTGCTGATGGCAAGTCTGCTGCTGGCTTGGTACTGGGTCGAGCACCGGCAGAACCAGGCCATTCGCCGCACGTTGGCTGAGCATCCCAAGGCCTTTACCAGTCCGTTGGTGGCGCTGACCTACAGCGACAACCCAGGCCTGAAGGGCCAGCTCGACCTGGCCATCATCAGCGAAGAAGCCCGCCTGCAAACGGCCCTGACTCGGCTGGTGGATGCCGGGGTCGGGGTAAAGTCGCGGGCGGCGCAGTCTTCCGACCTGTCCGATGCCCAGGCGCAGATGCTCGACCGGCAGCGTAGCGAGACTGACCAGTCCGCCACGGCCATCGCGCAGATGGCGGCGACCATCCAGCAGGTCACCCACAACGTGCAGAGCACGGCACACGCGGCAGGTGATGCTGACCAACTGGCGCAGCAAGGCAGCGAGCTGGCCCTGAAGAGCCTGCAAGCCATGGGCAGCATGAGCGATGCGGTCAATGACATTGGTCAGGCAGTCAACGCCTTGGCCGAGCAGACCCAGTCGATTGGTAGTGTGGTCGACGTGATCACTTCGATTGCCGAGCAGACCAACCTGCTGGCGCTTAACGCTGCCATTGAAGCGGCGCGCGCTGGTGAGCAAGGGCGTGGGTTCGCCGTGGTGGCTGATGAAGTGCGGTCTTTGGCGCAGCGTACCCGCGCGTCGACCGAAGAGATCCACCATATCATTGCCTCGTTGAGGGCCGGGGCGGAGCGAGCGGTGAGCACTGCCAGCCGGGGCGAGCAGATTTCCCGGGACAGTGTGCACAGTGTCGAGGCGGTGCAGGCGGCGCTGAGCGGGATTGCCGTGGCGGTCAGCCGCATCACCGGCATGAGCCAGCAGATGGCCACGGCATCGGAGCAACAGAGCCATGTGGCTGAAGACATCAACCAGCAGATCGTGAGAATTGCCCAGCTGTGCGACCAGAGTGCCGGGCAAGCCAGGCAAGGCGCGGAAATCAGCCAGGACCTCGAGCGCATGGCGGAGTACCTGCATAGCCTGGCGGAAAGGTTCAACCGCTGAAATCGCGGGGCCCGCAAAGCGGGCCCCGGTTATGTGGCAAACTGTCCCCGCCAAGGAGACCGCCATGCCCAGACCCCGCTGCGAGCGCTGCCAGCGCCCGCTCGACCATTGCCTATGCCCACTGATCCCCGCGCTCGACAGCCGCACCCGTGTGGTCCTGCTGCAGCACCCCAGTGAAACTGCCCATGCCCTGAACACGGCGCGCCTGGCTGCCCTTGGCCTGAACAATGCCGAGCTGCGGATTGGAGAGGTGTTCGATGACCTGCCTGACCTGCTCGCCACCCCCGGATACCACCCAGTGCTGTTGTTCCCGGGTGATGACGCCCAGGTGCTGACAGCCTATGGCGAGGCGGGCGACAAACCTTTGCTGCTGATCGTGCCCGACGGCACCTGGCGCAAGGCGCGCAAGCTGCTGTACCTGAACCCGTTGCTGGGGGGGCTGCCACGGGTGACGCTGGCCCAGGCGGCCGCTTCACGCTATCGGTTGCGCAAAGCGCCGGAGGCGGGTGCGTTGTCGACGATCGAGGCGGTGGTCGGGGCATTGAACACGCTGGAGCAACCGACCTGCTTCGATGCACTGCTGGCGCCGTTCGAGGCGTTGATCGAGGGGCAGATCAGGGCCATGGGCGTAGAGACCTTTCAGCGTAATCATGGCCGCGAATGAGGGTTGGGGGCTGCTTTGCAGCCCATTCGCAGCACAAAGCGGCCCCGCTACCTAAAACCCGCTCAACGCATCTCAGGCAGACGCGCCTCGGTGCGGACTTCGGTGGTCGCCAGCGCCTCTGGCGGCAACGAAATATGCTGTTTGCTCAGCAATTCACCCATGGTCGCCAGTACGCGGTAGCGCGAGAACTCTTCGGTGTAACGCACCTCGGTGTAGCGGCGGTCGGCGTTGTACAGCTCGTTCTCACTGTCGAGTACGTCCAGCAGGGTGCGCTGGCCCAGGCCGAACTGGTCCTGGTAGGCCGCACGCACACGCTTGGTGGTTTCGGCGTATTCACGCGCGGTCGGCAGCTGCTTGCTGGCGTTGTTCATGGCGTTCCACGCCAGGCTCAGGTTCTCGGTCAACTCACGCAGGGCGTTGTTGCGAATGTCCAGTGCCTGGTTGATCTTGTGCGCGTCGGACTGCAGGCGAGCCTTGTCGCTGCCACCGCGGAACAGGTTGTAGTTCATCTCCACGCCAGCTTGCCAGTCGTTGTTGTTGTGGCCTTTCTCGCCGCCGGTGTTGTTGTTGGCACCGGTTGCCAGAATGGCGTCGAAGCGTGGGTAGAAGGTCGACTTGCCCACTTCGTACTGCTTCTCGGCGGCGTTGACGTCAGCCTGGGCAGACTTGATGTACGGGTTGTTCTGACGCATGCCATCGCGGGCTTCGTCGAGGGTGCCTGGCACCTCGCCCTTGATGCTCTGCGGGCTTTCCAGCTCGTCCGGGGCACGGCCGATCACACTGAAGAAGTTGGCCTCGGCATCGGCCAGGTCGACTTCGGCGGTGTCCAGGTTGTTTTCCGCCAGGGCGCGACGGGCGCGGGACTGGTCGAGGTCGGCGGTGCTGCCGACGCCGCGCTCGTTGCGCAGGCCAATCTGATCGTTGACGCGCAGGTGAGCTTGCAGGTTGTTCTTGGCCAGGGTCACCAGTTCACGGCGTTTGAGCACTTCCAGGTAGACCTCGACTGCGCGCAGGGCGACATCCTGGGCAACGGCCTGGGTGTAATAGGCGCGGGAGGTAGAGACCGCCTCGGTGCGGCCTACTTCATTCGCGGTGTTGAAGCCGTCGAAGATCATCTGCCGCAGGCGCAGTTCGGACTGGGTGTAGTTGAGGGTTTCCTTGTTGTGGTTTCCCTCGGCGCGGGTAGTGGCGTTGTCCGAGCGCTGGCGGCCGTAACCGGCAACCAGGTCCACGGAAGGGTAGTAGCCACCACGCGCGAACTTCACGTCTTCATCGGCCGACAGCTTGCTGTTACGGTTGGAGCTGACTTGTGGGTGGTAGTCCACGGCGCTTTGGACAGCCTCGGTAATCGACATCGCCTGTACGTTGGCACTCGCCAGGGCCAACAGTAAAGCACTGGTGATGGGGTTCAAAACGCGCATGGTACATCTCCCTGATCCTGGAATTGATCCTGCTGTTCGCCAAAAAAATGACGATAAACTTATCGCGTATAGTGTTGCAGGTTTTTAACAACACAGCTAAGTACATTCAACGCGATAGGTAAGAAGATTTATTCATATCAAATTGCCATATAATATCTTTGTTGTCTAATAAGTGTGCATTCAAGGGCACGGAATGAACGCAGGAAATGCCTTGAAAACCAATGGATACAAGGGCTATGCGCAGTTCCAGAACTAATTCGGATAAAGAGGGCATTGATTAGGCGAAAGCGATATTTGGCGACAAAATATTGTCACTTTGGCTTGTGCAGGGTTTTCAGGCTGAGGATGTACAGGGTGACCAATGCGGCACTGGTCAACATGAAGGTGCGCGCCCAGAACAGCGGCACCAGATAGCACGACAGGCCAATGCTGGCCCACATAAGGCCGATGGCGTAGACCTTGCCCTTGAGGGGGATGCCTTCACCACTGAGGTAGTCACGGATCCATGGCCCCAGCTTGGGATGATGGACCAGCCAGTGATGGAAGCGCGGCGAGCTGCGGGCAAAGCAGGCCGCCGCCAAAAGCAGGAATGGGGTGGTGGGCAATACCGGCAGGAATATCCCCAGCACCCCCAGCGCGACGCTGAGCCAGCCAGTGGCCAGCAGCAGGTAGCGCACAGCTTGCTCAGTGGTGGCGTGGCTTGAGCAGCGCCGGTTTTTCGTCAGGGGCGTGCAGCAGCAGGAACAGTGCGCTCAGTGCCTCGGGGATTTGCACGATCATGTCATCCTGCAGGTTGGCGTTGCTGGCGATGTCGGCGAACTCTGGTTGTTCGTCGAACAAGCCCGAACCCACCATGATCGGCAGCAGCATTTCGCTGACTTCTTCCTCGGCGTTTTCGAACCACGCCTCTTCCCGCAGGAACACGCCTTCCATGAAGCCGATGCACCAGCCGCGCAGGTCGGAATCGTCCGGCTCATCGGTCAGGTCGAGGTCGCAGGGCAGGTCGAATTCTTCGTCGCTGGCCAGCTGGCGGGCAATGTGCGCCTTGAGCGCCACCAGGGTGGCCTCGATCTCGGTGCGCTGGGCTTCGCTGGCGTAGTGCGGCTCCTCGGCGAACAGGGCGTCAATCCATTCGCGCTCGGGCACGTCCTCGGCGTTGATCGAAAGAGCGGTGAGGTAGCCGTGTGCGGCGACATAGTCCAGCGCTTCTTCGTGCAGCTCGTCGGCGTCGAGGAAGGCTTGCAGGCGGGTCAGTTGCTCGGCGAAGGACATTACAGGGCTACCTTGGGGAATAAACGATAACGAATTCTAGCACCTTGCAGCGGCAGCGGGGCAAAGGGAACGTCTATCGCCGCGGTGCATGTGCAGCACGGTGCTGCGGTATACTCCGCGATTTTTCATCCAGGGGCAGGTTTCAACGGCTGCCTGGCAAAAACCGCTTACGCATTTGGCGTGTGCGGGGCGGGTTTTTCGTCCAGCCTTTATCCAGGATGGTACGGCGATTTGGAGTTGCACATGCTCGAACAGGCTCAGCGCGTTCTCAAGGACATCTTCGGCTACGACAGTTTCCGTGGGCGCCAGGCAGCGATCATCGAATGCGTGGCCAATGGCGGCGATGCCTTGGTACTGATGCCCACCGGTGGCGGCAAATCGCTGTGTTTCCAGGTGCCGGGGCTGCTGCGCCCGGGCCTGACGGTGGTGGTATCGCCACTGATCGCGCTGATGGACGACCAGGTCGCCACCCTTGACGAGCTGGGTGTGTCTGCGGCCGCCCTGAACTCTACCCTGACGGCGGAGCAGCAGCGTGAACTGGCCGGGCGCCTGCGCCGTGGTGAGGTCAAGATGCTGTACCTGGCGCCGGAACGCCTGGTGCAGCCGCGCATGCTCGACTTCCTGCGCGATCTGGACATCTCGTTGTTCGCCATTGACGAGGCCCACTGCGTTTCGCAATGGGGCCACGATTTCCGCCCCGAGTACCTGCAACTGGGTCAGCTGGCCGAACTGTTTCCGCATGTGCCGCGCATTGCGCTTACCGCTACGGCCGACATGCGAACCCGCGAGGAGATCGTTCAGCGCCTGCACCTGCAAGGCGCCGAGCGCTTCCTGTCGAGTTTCGACAGGCCCAACATCTTCTACCGCATCGTGCCCAAGGAGGCACCGCGCAAGCAGTTGATGGCCTTCCTCGGCGAACGTCGTGGCAACGCTGGCATCGTCTACTGCCTGTCGCGCAAGAAGGTCGACGAAACCGCCGCCTTCCTCTGTAGTCAGGGGTTCCCCGCGCTGCCGTATCACGCCGGCCTGGCCGCCGAGACGCGGGCGGCCAACCAGCATCGCTTCCTGAACGAGGAAGGGCTGATCATGGTCGCTACCATTGCTTTCGGCATGGGTATCGACAAGCCCAACGTGCGCTTCGTTGCTCACCTCGACCTGCCCAAATCGCTTGAGGCCTACTATCAGGAAACCGGCCGGGCCGGCCGTGACGGCCTGCCCTCCGATGCCTGGATGGCCTACGGGCTGCAGGACATGGTGATGCTCAAGCAGATGCTGCAGAACTCCGAAGGCGACGAGCGCCACAAGCGCATCGAGCAGCACAAGCTGGACGCCATGCTGGCGCTGTGCGAAGAAACGCGCTGCCGCCGCCAGTCGCTGCTGGCGTACTTCGACGAGATCCTCGAACAACCGTGCGGGCACTGCGACAACTGTGTCGACAACATCCAGACCTGGGACGCTACCGAGCCGGCCCGCCAGGCGCTGTCGGCGGTGTTCCGCACCGGCCAGCGCTATGGTGTTGGCCACCTGGTCGATGTGCTGTTGGGCAAGGACACCGAGAAGGTGCGCAATTTCGGCCACGAGAAGCTGTCGGTATTCGGCGTTGGCAAAGGCTTGGCCGAGGTCGAGTGGCGCTCACTGTTCCGTCAGCTGGTGGCGCGCGGCCTGGTCGATATCGACCTGGAAGGCTACGGCGGTCTTCGCCTGTCCGACAGCTGTCGGCCGCTGCTGCGCGGCGAGGTGACCTTGCAACTGCGCCGTGATCTCAAACCGCAGACCACGGCCAAAACCTCGTCGTCCAGCGGCGGCAGCCCGGCCAGCCAGCTGGTGCGTGCCGAAGAGCGCGATCTGTGGGAAGCGCTGCGTACCCTGCGCCGCAAGCTGGCCGAAGAACACAGTGTGCCGCCCTACGTCATCTTCCCCGACTCGACACTGCTGGAGATGCTGCGCAGCCAGCCGGTCAGCCTCAGCGACATGGCCCAGGTCAGCGGTGTGGGGGCGCGCAAGCTGGAGCGCTACGGCCAGGCGTTCCTCGAAGTGCTGAACAACAGCGGTGGCACCGACGAGGCACCGAAAGTGGTGCTCGACCTGCGCCACGAACTGGTCAGCCTGGCCCGTGCCGGCATGACCCCGGCGCAGATCGCCGGGCAGCTCAATTGCAGCGAGAAGAACGTGTATAGCCTGCTGGCCGAGGCGTTGGGCCGCCAGGAACTGAGTCTGGACCAGGCCATCGACCTGCCGGAAGACCTGATGATGGAGGTGCAGGACGCCTTTCTTGATGGCGAGGGTGAGCTGCCACCGGTGTCGGCCATTGCCCCGCAGTTCGGGGCACGGGTGCCGGAGGGCGTACTCTATTGCGTGCGCGCAGCGCTGGCAGCGGAATTCGAATTGTAAACGCATGCAGGATCGAAGGCAGAAGCGCCATCTGCTGACCTTTGTCATGCTTTTTGACGATTATCGAACGCGTAACCATGGCCGAGCCTTGCCTCGTAGGGCAGGGCATGGTTAGCTGCCTAATAATTAGATCTACTCCAATGAGTTCCTTATGCCCCTGAACGACAACCAACACCGCTTTGGCATGCAATTGGCTCAGATGTCCCGAGGTTGGCGTGCCGAGCTGGACCGCCGCCTGGCCGGGCTCAACCTGTCCCAGGCGCGCTGGCTGGTGTTGCTGCACCTGGCCCGCTTCGAAGAAGCCCCGACACAGCGTGAGCTGGCCCAGAGCGTAGGCGTCGAAGGCCCGACCCTGGCGCGTCTGCTCGACAGCCTGGAAGCGCAAGGGCTGGTGCGCCGGCAGGCGGTGCTGGAGGATCGGCGGGCGAAGAAAATTGTACTGTGCCCGCCGGCCAAGCCGTTGATCGATCAGATCGAGACCATCGCCAACCAGCTGCGGGTAGAGCTGTTTACCGGCGTGGACGAGGCGGAATTGCAGGTCTGTATGCGCGTGCATGCCAAGATCCTGGCCAACCTCGAAAAGTCCTGAGCTCCCCCATCGATGCAGGTGCAGTGCAAGCCTCAGAAGGTGTGCCCAAGGTTCAGGTACACCGCTTGCTCATGCGCACTGTTGGCGCCGTAGCTGAAGTTCAGCGGCCCTAGAGGCGTATCCAGCCCCAGGAAGATGCTCGCCGCATTGATGTACCCACTGTCGAATTCGTTGTCGTTGTTCCACGCCCGCCCACGCTCCAGCGAGCCGCCGATGTACAGCGGGAAGTCCAGCGGCACATAGGCCCGCGGCGTCAGCCGGCGGTAATAGACCATGCGCAGCAGGCTCGCGTTCTGCCCCGATACCGAGTCCTCGCGGAAGCCTGACAGCTGTCGCGCCCCGCCCATCACGAAGCTCGACGTCACCACTTCGGTATCGTCCAGCGTGCGCCCGTAGCTCCCACCCAGCACGAACGTGTTCGGCCCGCTGCTGATGGCCTTGTCCAGAGTGAACAGCCACTGCCGGTAATCCTGGTCGGAGTCCAGCGACTTGTCGTATTTGCGCAAGGTCAGGCCGATGTCCTCGCCATGGTGCGGGAAGTACACGTTATCGAGGGTGTCGAACGAGTACTTCAGCTCGTAGAAACCTTCGTTGAAACTGACTTTGGGCAGGTCCTGGTCGCCGATGCGCACCTCGGCCTCGCCCCAGGCCTTGCCCACGCCCAGGCGCACTTCACCGCTGTTGCCGATCTGCCGGCCTACGTTCAGGCCAAAACCGTAGCGCTCCAGGCGATACTCGGCGACGGGGTCGTTGTCCAGGGTGGCTTCGATGTTCTGCGAGCCCAGGTCCAGGTATGGCGCGATGAAGTAGCGTGAGCCCACATCCAGGGGTTGGTAGAACTCGCTGTACAGCGCTTGCTGGTCACCGATCTGGCCGCGGGTCAGCCATTCGGCGCCAAGGCTGTTGATGCCGTTGACCCGGTAGCTGGCGCCCAGGTTGAAAGCGCTGTCGCCGCGCAGGTCATCGGACAGGTTCAGGCCCAGGCGCAGGTAGTCGGTGCCGCCGCGTCTGCCGCGGGCGTTGATCACCAAGGTGTGGTCGTTGCCCTTGTGCACCACGCGGTACTGCACCCTGTCGAAGTAGTCCAGGCCATACAGCGTACCCATGTCGGTCTGCAGGCGGTCCAGTTCCAGCGGCGCGTCGATCGGCTGGCGGATGTACGAGCGGATCACATCATCGCTGACCTTGGAGTCGTTTTCGATCCGGATTGCGGTGATTACCGGCGTGCGCTGGCGCGGCGAGCGGGCCACGGCCAGGCTGGCGTCGCCCTCGAGCTGGCGCAGGGCGGCCAGGCGCGGGTCAAGCAGGCGAGTGGCGCGGTAACCGGCGTCGATCATGTCGCGTGCACGGCCGAAATCTGTCACGCCGAAGGCGGTCAGCGATGGCTGGATGAGGATGTCGTCGCGGTGCAGGCTGGCCAGTTGTTCTTCGGAGTTGCGCCGGGTCATCAAAGTGATCGACTGATTCAGCACGTCGACCACCGTCAGTAATTGCTTGCGATCGCGCAGCGGGGTGCCGATGTCGACCACGATGGCCAGGTCCACGCCCATTTCGCGGGCCACATCCACCGGAATGTTGTCGACCATGCCGCCGTCCACCAGCAGACGGCCGTCCAGTTCGACCGGGGCGAACACGGCGGGGATCGACATGCTGGCGCGGATTACCTGGGGCAGGTGACCACGGCGGAATACGACTTTTTCACCACTGGCGATGTCGGTGGCCACGGCGCGGAAGGGGATGGGCAGCTTGTCGAAGTCGCGGGTATCGGCGGTATGCGCCAGTTTGCTTTCCAGCAGCAGTGACAGGTTCTGGCCCTGAATCACACCCAGCGGCAGGCCCAGGCTGCCGTCGTCGCGAAAGCTGAGCTTCTGCTTGACCAGAAAGTCGCGGTCATCCTGCTTGCGCCGGAACGGCACATCCTCGCGCGGCGGTGCATCGGAGAGCGCCTGTTGCCAGTCAAGGGTGGTCGCGAGTTTTTCCAGCTCTTCGACACTGTAGCCCGAGGCGTACAGGCCGCCGACCACCGCGCCCATGCTGGTGCCGGCGATGGCGTCGATGCGCACACCCTGTTCCTCCAGCGCCTTGAGTACGCCGATGTGGGCCAGGCCACGGGCCGCACCGCCAGACAACACCAGGCCGACCTTGGGCCTGGCGGGTTCCGCCGCGATTGCCGTAAACGAGGTAAGGACGAGCAGAAAACAGAACAGCAAACGGCGCATCGTGAGTCTCAAACCGTGGGCTAAAGACCGCTAGTATAAGCGGCCCCTTACCTGGAGATGTTTCACCATGGCTGACCACAAGCCGGAAATCGTCATCACCTATTGCACCCAGTGCCAGTGGCTGCTGCGTGCTGCCTGGCTGGCTCAGGAACTGCTCAGTACCTTTGCCGACGACCTTGGCCGGGTAGCGCTGGAGCCGGGTACCGGGGGTATCTTCCGCATCACCTGCAATGGCGTGCAGATCTGGGAGCGCAAGGCCGACGGTGGTTTCCCCGAAGCGAAGGTACTGAAGCAGCGGGTGCGCGACCAGGTCGACCCGCAGCGTGATCTTGGTCACAACGACCGCTGATCAGGCGCCCTCGGTCAGTGGTCGCTGCCTGGGCGGTTGCTCGGCAGCCAGACGGCTGGACAGCACGATAGCGAAGATGATCAGCGCGCCGCCCAGCAGCATGCGCACGGTCGGGGTTTCGGCGAACACTGCCCAGGCCACGGCAATGCCGTAGACCGGCTCCATGCCGAACACGACCGCGGCGGTGCGCGCCTTGATCACCGCCAGGCTGGCGACGAACAGGCTGTGCGCCACACCCGTGCAGAAGATGCCGAGCAGGGCGATCCACAGCCAGTCCAGGGCCGCAACGTCGGCCAGGCCGGGCGCTGCGAACGGCAGCAGGCACAGGCCCACCACCAGGTTTTGCCACAGTGCGGCCTGTACCGCAGGCAAACGGCCGGAGCCGGCCCGGTTGGTCAGTGACAGCAGCGAGAACAGCAGGCCCGAGAGCAATGCCCAGAGCAGGCCGCCGGTGGCTTCGCTGGCCAGGTCGAATGCCGGTGTGACCAGTATCAGGCCGATGCTGACCAGCACGACCAAGACGGCTTCGTTACGGTGGATACGCTCGCGGAACAGCAGGCTTTCGAGGATCACCGTAAAGGCCGGGAAGCTGGCGAAGCCGAGGGTGGCGATGGCTACGCCGCCCACTTTGACGGCGATGAAGAAACTGACCCAGTGGCCGGCCAGCAGCACACCACCGAGCAGCAGGCGGCGCGTATCCTGGCTGCTCAGGCGTTGCCAGCCCGGGCCGGCCAGGCTGGCGAACAGGGCCAGGGCGAGTACGGCGAAGGCAGCGCGACCGAAGACGATGATCGCCGGGCTGGCGCTGGTGGCCAGTTTGCCGAAGACGCCGGTAAGGCCGAAGAACAGCGCGCCAATGTGCAGTGCGCCGAGGGCGGTGCGGTGGTTCATGGTGGGTCCTTGATGGAGATCTCTACAGGCAGTGCTGGCCCTTTCGCGGGTGAACCCGCTCCTACAGGTGTGCCGGGCCTTTCGCGGGTGAACCCGCTCCTACAGGTTTTTGCACAACCTTCAGGCGGGGGCATCCTGTAGGAGCGGGTTTACCCGCGAAAGGGCCGGTAAAGGCAAAGTCTAAAGCCTCAGGCAAACACATTCTGTCGCAAGACTGCTGTCAGTTATCGCCAGACTCTCGCCGCAAAGCCAAAGGTGTACACCCGAACGCCCGCAGCATCGCCGCTGAAAAGGCACTTTGCGAGCTATACCCCACCTGCGCCGCAATTTCGCCCATCGGCAGCACGGTCTGCACGATTAGCCGCCGCGCCTTGAGCAACCGCCGCTGGCGAATGTAGTCCATCGGAGTCATGCCGCACTCAGTGGTAAAGCGCGCATGCAGCCGGGCACTGGACAGCCCGGCGATGCGTGCCAGGTCGGCAACCTGCAGCGGGTAGGCAGCATGCTGTTCGATATGCGCATCGAAGGCGCTGTAGGGCAGGCGCTGGCTGGCGTGCACGCTGGCTGCCGCCGTGGCGTTGAGGCTGGCCAGCAGCAGTGCCGCGCCCTGACGGGCAATCAGTGGGTCGTGCACGGGGCTGGTCGCCAGCCAGTCCACCAGTTGCTGCTGGCGCTCATCCAGGCTTACGGAGGCCGGGCGGTCGAGCAGGCGGCGGCTGGCATCGGCATGCTCGCCCAGGTGCTCGCGCAGCCAAGGCTCCCCAGGCACATCAAGCACCAGGCAATCACTGCCGGCATCGCTGGCGCACGTGTGATGAGCACCCGCCGGGACCACGATCAGCCCCTGGCGATCGATGCCGGCGCCATGCCCCTGGACCTCGAACTCCAGGCGGCCGCGCAGGCCGAACACGAGTTGCGGGTGTTCGTGGCTATGGGCGATCAGGCTGTCGCGGTAATGGCGCAGCGAGAGGATCGGGCCGGCGGTCATGGGGGCTTCCTCGCAGGGCAGGCGCCCATTGTGCCTCAATCCCTGCACGCCATCACTCGTCACTGTTTTGCCATGGCGCTGTCATGTGCGCCTGCCAGTCTCCAGCAAACTGCGCCGGAGCCTACCCATGACCCATGCCGAACTGTCCCGCCCCTCGCGCAAGCAACGCGTGCGTACCCTGTGGATCTCCGACGTGCATCTAGGTACCCGCGACTGCCAGGCCGAACACCTGTCGCAATTTCTCAAGGGCTACCAGGCTGATCGCGTCTATCTGGTGGGCGATATCATCGATGGCTGGAAGCTGCGCGGCGGGATCTACTGGCCGCAAGCCCACACCAACGTGATTCGCCGGCTGCTGACCATGAGCAAGCGCGGTACCGAGGTGATCTACGTCACCGGCAACCATGACGAATTCCTGCGCCGCTACTCGAAGTTGATTCTGGGCAACATTCAGCTGGTAGACGAGGCCGAGCACCTGACAGCCGATGGCCGCCGACTGCTGGTGGTCCATGGCGATCAGTTCGATGTGATTACCCGTTACCACCGCTGGCTGGCGTTTCTGGGTGACCGCGCCTACGAATTCACCTTGGTGCTCAACCGCTGGCTCAACCACTGGCGTGCGCGGTATGGCTATGGTTACTGGTCGCTGTCGGCGTACCTCAAGCACAAGGTGAAAGGCGCGGTGAACTTCATCAGCGACTTCGAGAACGCCATTGCCCATGAGTGCACCCGCCGTGGTTTTCACGGGGTGGTGTGCGGGCATATCCATCATGCCGAGATCCGCAAGGTGGGTGAGGTGGACTACCTCAATTGCGGGGACTGGGTGGAGTCGTGCACGGCCCTGATCGAGCATTGGGACGGCAGTGTCGAGCTGTATCGGCTGGCCGAAGCGCAGGCCGTGGCGGCGTTGCGCGAGCCGGCTTAAGGCTCGAGGGCAGGGGGCCGCCAAGCGGCCTCAGATGCTTACAGCCTGAGCTTGCCCAGCAGGATATCCCGGAACATCACGAAATCCCCGGCCAGGCTGTACAGCGGATAGGTAAAGGTCGCTGGCCGATTCTTCTCGAAAAAGAAGTGCCCAACCCAGGCAAAGCCATAGCCGAACACCGGCACGGCCAGCAGCAGCAACCATTTGCCACTGCCAATGGTGTAGGCCAGCAGCGCTATCACCAGGCTGGTGCCGACGAAGTGCAGGCGGCGGCAGGTGGGGTTGCTGTGCTCCCCCAGATAGTACGGATAGAACTCGGCAAAACTGCGAAACTGCGCTTTGCTGTTCATGGCAGTGCTCCGGGATTAATACTTCTGGACAAGATACACGGCGTGGAGCCTGATTCGAGTCTAGAGTGACTGACGGGGCCTACCAGTGACAATAGGCGCCAAATGAGTATCCTTGGGGTTCACCGCAGGAGCGGTCGGTAAAAGAAGCCTGTCATGAGCGAAAGAACAACGTCAGCCAGTTGGGCATCAGGGATCGTGAAGGCACTTGAACTGGAAGGGCTGGATTGCAGAGCCATGTTCAAGCAATTGGGGTTGGACTTTGCCGCCCTCGACGACCCCGATGCACGTTTTCCGCAAGATTCCATGACCCGCCTCTGGCAACTGGCGGTGGAGCTGTCGGGCAATGAGGCCATCGGCCTGAACATGGCACGGGTGGTTCGCCCGGCGTCGTTCCATGTGGTGGGCTATGCGTTGATGTCCAGCCGCACCCTGGCCGAGGGCTTCGAGCGCCTGGTGCGCTACCAGCGCATCATCGCCGAAAGCTCCGACCTTAGTTTCGTCCTCGGCCCCGAGGGCTATTCGCTGATTCTGACCGTGCACGGCGATCACCTGCCGCCAACCCGGCACAGCGCCGAAGCGTCGCTGGCCTGTGCGCTGGCGCTGTGCAAATGGCTCAGTGGCCGGCCGGTCCAGCCGCGGCGGGTACTGGTGCAGGGGCCGCAGCCGAAGAATGTCGAGCCTTACAAGGTGGCGTTCCATTCGCCGCTGGTGTTCGGCGCCCCACATGATGCGCTGGTGTTCGAGCGGGCCGACATGGAGGCGCCGCTGCCCACCGCCAACGAGGCCATGGCGGTGCTGCACGACCGGTTTGCCGGCGAGTATCTGGCACGCTTCTCCGAAAGCAGGGTCAGCCACCGGGTGCGCCAGGTGTTGTGCCGCATCCTGCCGCAGGGTGAGCCCAAGCGCGAAACCCTGGCCCAGGCCCTGCACCTGTCGCAGCGCACCTTGCAACGGCGGCTGCAGGAGGAAGGCACCAGCTTCCAGACCTTGCTTGATGACACCCGCCGCGAACTGGCCGAACAATACCTGGCCCAGCCGGGCATGACCTTGCTGGAAACCGCCTACCTGCTGGGCTTTGCCGACCCCAGCAACTTCTATCGGGCGTTCCGCCGCTGGTTCGATGCCACGCCCAGCGAGTACCGCGCCCGCCTGGGCGCGGAAGGCGAAGTGCTCAGTGACGCCAGAACGCCGGCATGCACAACACCAGCACCGTGATGATTTCCAGGCGACCCAGCAGCATGCCGGCCGCCAGAATCCATTTGGCCGCGTCAGGCAGTGTCGCGTAGTTGCCCGCCGGGCCGATCACTTCACCCAGGCCCGGGCCTACACCCGAAACCGTGCCGGCGGCGCCGGTCAGCGCGGTCATCCAGTCCACGCCCAGCAGCGACAACAGCAGCGCCATGACACAGATGGTGATCGCGAAGAAGAACGAGAACGTCAGGATCGAGCGCACGATGTCTTCGTCGAGGCGATGGCCGTTGTATTTCTGCTTGATCACCGCGCGCGGGTGAATCAGCTGGTTGAGGCTGGCCTTCAACAGGATGTAGGCCACCTGGAAGCGGAAAATCTTGATGCCGCCTGCGGTCGAGCCGGAGCAGCCGCCAACGAAGCCCAGGTAGAAGAACAGCATCAGCGAGAAGTTACCCCACAGGCTGTAGTCACCCAAGGAGAAGCCGGTGGTGGTGACCACCGAGGTCACGTTCAGCGCCACATGGCGCAGGGCATCGAGCCAGTGCAGGTTGGTGCTGTACCAGTACCAGGTGCCCAGCACCAGCCAGGTGACCACCAGCATGCCCAGCAAGCCTTGCACCTGCTGATCGCGGATCAGCGCCTTGCGGTTGCCGCGCAGGGTGGCTACGTAAAGGGTGAACGGCAGGCTGCCCATGATCATCACCACCACCGCCACCCAGTGCACGGCCGGGATATCCCATTTCGCCAATGACTGGTCGGAGGTGGAGAACCCGCCGGTAGAGATAGCCGACATGGCATGGTTGATTGCATCGAACGGGCTCATGCCCGCCCACCAGAAGGCCAGCGCGCCGAGTATCGAGAAACCGACGTAAACACCCACGATGGACTTGGCGACCATGTGCGAACGCGGCATGACCTTTTCCGAGCGGTCGGACGATTCGGTCTGGAACAGGCGCATGCCACCGATGCGCAGCAGCGGCAGGATCGCCACCGCCATGGCGATGAAGCCGATACCGCCAAGCCAGTGCAGCATCGAGCGCCACATGAGGATGCCCGGTGACATGTTATCGAGCCCGCTGAGCACGGTGGCGCCAGTGGCGGTGATGCCTGACATGCTTTCGAAGAAGGCGTCGGTGTAGCTGATGTGCTGGGTCAGCAGGAACGGTAGCGCGGCGAACACGCACACCACCAGCCAACTGCTGACGGTCAGCAGGTACATGTCGCGCGGGCGCAGGTGTACATGCTCCGGGCGCCCCTGCACCACCAGGGCCAGGCCGGCGATGAAGGTGATCAGGCTCGACCAGAGAAACGACGGCATGTCGCCGGTGCGCTCGAAGATCACCAGGGTCGCCATGGGCACGGCCATGCTCACGGCCAGCGTAATCAGGAAGATGCCGATGATGAAACCAATAATCCTTAAGGTCGGCAACGCCATGTGATCTGCTCAGACTCGAAACGGAAGGGCGCCATTCTACCTATGGGTCTGGTGATGTAAACGCTAGAATGGCCGCACATTCACCTGCCAGGAGGGTAGCCGATGGAGGCTCTCGACGCATTGCTCAACCGTGTTTCCGTGCCACGCCTGACTGACCCGGCGCCCAATGCCGCCCAGCGCGAGGCGCTGTTCCAGGCTGCCCTGCGCGCCCCGGACCATGGTCAGCTGCGGCCGTGGCGTTTTCTAACCATCGAAGGCCAGGGCCGCGAGAAGCTGGGTGAGCTGTTCGCCGAAGCCGTGCAGCATAAGGGCGATGCCAGCCAGGCAGCCTTGGACAAGGCCCGTGCCATGCCGCTGCGGGCGCCGTTGCTGATCGTGGTGGTGGCCAGGTTGCAGGACCATTTCAAGGTGCCCAAGTCCGAGCAGCGCCTGGCGGCGGGCTGTGCGGCGCACGGTATTCTGATTGCTGCGCACGCGCAGGGGATCGGCGCGGTGTGGCGTACCGGTGACATGGCTTTCGATGCCCATGTGCACAAGGGGTTGGGGTTGGCCGAGAACGAGGAGCTGATCGGCTACCTGTATGTCGGCACGCCGCTGACCGAGCCGCGGACGGCGCCGGTGCTGGAAACGGCTGATTTCGTCAGTAGCTGGGGTGAGTAACCTGGCCTTGGGCTGATTCATGCATCAAGGCATCCGGCCTCTTCGCGGGTGAACCCGCTCCACATCCCCTGTAGGAGCGGGTTTACCCGCGAAGAGGCCTGGCGCCTTTGCACCCCATCAACTGCCTGCCGCTTCAGCCAGGGGCAACTCCAGCCTGGCCACAAACCCACCCTGTGGATGATTCTCCAGCACCAGGCTACCGCCATGGCGCTCCGCTGCCTTGCGCGCAATCGCCAGCCCCAGGCCATGCCCCGGCGCTTCCTGCCCCGGCGCGCGGAAGAACGGCTCACCCAGTTGCGCCAGGTGCTCCTCTGCCGCCCCAGGCCCATGGTCACGCACGCTGATCACGATGCGGTCCTGCTCGCGCGCGGCGCTGACCTCGACCGGCTGGCCCGCCGGGTTGAAGCGCAGGGCATTGCGCAGCAGGTTGTCAACGGCACGCTCGATCAGCGTTGGCCAACCCTGCAAGCTCAAACCTGGCTGCGCCTCCAGGCGCACGTCCTGATCCGGCGCGCTCAGCAGGGCGTCCTTGCGCACGCTGCCGAGTAGTGCATTGAGGTCGACCGGTTCGGCATGGGCTTGTTCGGCATCCACCCGGGCCAGGGCGAGGATTTCGCTGATCAGGTCTTCCAGGCGGTCGCATTCGCGGGTCAGGCGCGGCCACAGCGCTTGCCGCTGCTCAGGCTCGGCGCGTTCGGCCAGGGCCAGGGCGATGCGCAGCCGGGCCAGTGGCGAGCGCAGTTCGTGGGACACGTCGCGTAGCAGCTGGCGCTGGCTGCCAATGGTGCTTTGCAGGCGTGCGCCCATCTTGTTGAAGTCCTTGGCCAGCACGCCAAACTCGTCGCGCCGCGCTGCCAGCCGTGCCAGGCTGTTCTGCTGATAGGTGGTCTGGCCCAGGTCGTGTACGGCACTGCGCAGGCGGCTTAGCGGGCGGGTGATGGACAGCGTCACCAGCAGGCTGAACAGGGTCAGCACGACCAAGGCAATGCCCAGGGCGCTGAGCGGCCACAGCAGGCTTTCACGGTGCCAGGCATCCAGCGCCGGGTGGGGGATGCGGTAGATCAGCAAGTAGGTTTCGCCGGTGTCGGGGCTGGTGTATTCCTCGGTCAGCCGGCGCCATGGCAAGCGCCGCTGGTCATTGTGCTGGCGCGCTTCGAAGGCTGCCGCACGGCGTGGGAAGGTACCGGGCACCACGGCTTCACCGCTATCGTCGAGCACCTGCACGTCGATCTTGTAGCGGTCCTTGCGTCGTTCCAGAAAGTGCTGTGCCGCCTCCAGGCCTTCCTGCTCGTAGTGCTTGGTCCACTTGCTGGCCAGGGTATTCAGGCCCGGGTGACGGCTGAGGATCCAGGCGTCCTGGTTGAGCATGTGCCCCAGCAGGATCGACAGGCCTGCGACCAGGGTGATGGCCAGCCAGAAACTGGCCAGGATGCGCCAGAACAGTGAACGCAAGTGCACCTCCTAAACGGGAAAAGCCCGGCTCGCAGTGATGCGGGCCGGGCACGGGGCGGACAGCTTACTGGGCCTTGGCGCCTTTTTCAGCTTTCCAGGCCTGGAACTCCTGCCACTCGGCTTTCTTGGCGGCGCGTTCTTTTTGCAGTTCATCGAACTTCTTCTGCTGGTCAGGCGTGAGCAACTTGCGCACTGCGCTGTCGGTCTTTTCGCGGCTGGCTTGCAGCTCATCCTTCATGGCCTTCTGGTCGGCGGCCGGCAGTTTGGACAGGTAGCGCTCGGTAATGTCGCGGCGCTGCTGCATTTGCTCGCCCATCAGCTTGCCGATCTGCTGGCGCTGATCGCGGCTCAGGTCCAGTTGGTGGAAAGGCGCATCACCGCGATGATGCGGGCCGTCGTGGCGCGGGCCGCCGTCAGGCATGGCCATGGCCACGGTCGGCAAAGCGGCAGCGAACATCAGGGCGATAAGGGTCTTGCGCATGGTGTCTCTCCTTTCATAGGCCGGTGATTACCGGATGAGCACAGTCTAGGGAGATCACCGTCAAGCGCAGTCAGGGGATGGTAAAGGCAAAGTAAAGATGAAGGGGCCGTGCAGCCCGGCCTTGTGCCGCGAAGGGGCGCGCAGTGGCCCCGGTGTGTTTACAGGCAGTAGTAATAGCCACGGCTACGCAACGCCACAATGCGTGGCCGGCCATCGGCGTGGGGGCCGATCTTCTTGCGCAGGTTGCTGACATGCATGTCCAGGCTGCGGTCGTACAGGGTCAGTTTGCGGCCCAGGCCGATCTGCGCCAGTTCCTGTTTGTCCAGCGGTTCGCCGGGCTGGCGCAGCAGCGCTTCAAGAATACGGCTTTCGGACAGGGTCAGGGTCATTTCCCGGCCATCGATGCTGGCCACGCCCCGCGCAGGGCTGTAGACCAGGTCACCCAGTTCCATCTGGCTGGTCGTGGCGGTGGGGTGGCTGCGGCGCAGTACTGCGCGCAGGCGGGCAGTGAGCTCACGCGGGTCGCAGGGTTTGGCCAGGTAGTCGTCGGCGCCCAGTTCCAGGCCGAGAATGCGGTCCAGCGGCTCGCCGCGGGCTGACAGCATCAGCACCGGCAGCTCGGCATGCTCGCTGCGCAGCTGCTTGAGAAGCTCCAGGCCGCTGCCGTCGGGCAACATCACATCCAGTACCACGGCAGCAGGGGCATGCTCAGCCAGGGCCTGGCGTGCGCTCTGGCCATCGTGGCAGGCACGCACGGAAAACCCTTCCTGGGTCAGCCAGCTGCCGAGCAGCTCGCACAGTTCCTGGTCATCATCAATCAGTAACAGCTCGCTCATGACTCACTCAATTCAACCATTGACGGCGGTGATTCGGTCCGCCAGTGGCAAAGATACCGCAGACTGATGGCCTGAGTATAACTGCTGGTAACGCGTGGCCCTCTTCGCGGGTAAACCCGCTCCTGCAGCGGTCTGTGTCCAACCACCGAGATGTGTCCACCACCAATCTGTGTAGGAGCGGGTTTACCCGCGAATACGGTAGCGGCAGCAACGGTGAACGGCGGGTGGAGATTGGCCAGCAGGACCGGCCCTTTCGCGGGTGAACCCGCTCCTACAAAGGGCTGTGTCCAACCACCGACGTGTGTCCACCACCATCGTAGGAGCGGGTTTACCCGCGAATACGGTAGCGGCGGCAACGGTGAACGGTGGGTGGGGATTGGCCAGCAGGCCCGGCCCTTTCGCGGGTGAACCCGCTCCTACAAAGGGCTGTGTCCGACCACCGACCCATGTGTTCCACCACCAATCTGTGGTAGGAGCGGGTTTAACCCGCGAATACGGTAGCGGCAGCAACGGTGAACGGCGGGTGGAGATTGGCCAGCAGGACCGGCCCTTTCGCGGGTGAACCCGCTCCTACAAAGGGCTGTGTCCAACCACCGACGTGTGTCCACCACCATCGTAGGAGCGGGTTTACCCGCGAATACGGTAGCGGCGGCAACGGTGAACGGTGGGTGGGGATTGGCCAGCAGGCCCGGCCCTTTCGCGGGTGAACCCGCTCCTACGGGCGATCGCACAGATCCGAAGGTTTGTGGGTGCCTTGTAGCGAAGAGGGCCGTGCCGTCTCAGGTCAAGGCAGTACTTGCTTGAACGGCTTGACCACAACCTTGTCGTACACGCCGGCAGCGATGTACGGGTCGGCATCGGCCCAGGTCTGCGCGGCTGCCAGCGACTCGAATTCGGCAACGATCAGGCTACCGCTGAAACCCGCTTCGCCCGGGTCGTTGCTGTCGATGGCCGGGTGTGGGCCCGCCAGTACCACGCGGCCTTCGGCCTTGAGCTGCTGCAGGCGTTCGATGTGCGCCGGGCGGGCAGCCAGGCGCTTTTCCAGGGAGTTTGCGACGTCGCTGGCGATAATGGCGTAGAGCATGTCAATCCTTGGGTTTGGAGGTAGAAGGGTCATCGTGCAGGTGGCGCGACAGGTACACGCCTTGCGCCACCAGGAAAATCACGGTCATGCCCAGGCTGCCGAACACCTTGAAGTCCACCCAGAAGTCCTGGAAGGTGAAGGCGACGAACAGGTTGGCCGCGCCGCAGAACAGGAAGAAAGCGATCCAGGCCAGGTTCAGGCGCGTCCAGATGGCATCAGGCAGGGTCAGGGCGTGGCCCATGATGCGCTTGATCAGCACCCGATCGCCGATGAAGTGGCTGCCGGCAAAACCCAGGGCGAACAGCCAGTTCACGACGGGGGCTTTCCATTTGAGGAAGGTTTCGCTGTGAAAGGTCAGTGTCAGGCCACCGAACACCAGGCAGGCGATCAGCGTCAGCCACTGGCCCTTCTCCAGCTTGCGCTGGCGCAGGAACAGTGCGCCGTACACGACCAGCGAGCTGATGATCAGCATGGCCGTGGCGCTGTAGATGCCGCCAAATTCGAAGTGATGGCCGGCGACTTCCATGGGGCGCGGGTCAAGCTTGTAGACGATGAAGAACAGCAGCAGCGGGATGAAATCGATGAATTGTTTCACAATGGCAGCCAGAATCGGGATGTGACGGCATAATAACAAACATCGATTCCAGCGAAAGCGCTCCTCTATGAATGTTGATCTGCACTGTCACAGCACGGCCTCCGACGGCGCCCTGTCGCCTTCGGTACTGGTTGCCCGGGCTCATGAGCATGGGGTGCAAGCGCTGGCACTGACCGACCATGACACCCTCGAAGGCCTGCCCGAAGCGCGCCAGGCCTGCGCTGACCTGGGGATGCGCTGGGTCAGCGGGGTGGAGCTGTCGTGCACGTGGGGCGGCGCAACCATCCATGTGCTGGGCTATGACTTCCCGCTCGACGCGCCACCGTTGCTGGCGGCGATTCAAGCGTTGCACCACGGCCGCTGGCTGCGCGCCGAAGAAATCGACAAACGGCTGGCGGCCAAGGGCATGCCCGGCACGCTCGAAGGCGCGCGCGCCGTGCAGCACGAGCTGGGTGACAGCGGCAATGCCCCGGCGCGGCCGCATTTTGCCGAGTATCTGGTGCGGGCCGGGCACGTCAAGGACCGTGGTGAAGCGTTTCGCAAGTGGCTGGGCGCCGGCAAGCTGGGCGACGTCAAGCAGCACTGGCCGACGCTCGACGAAACCGTTGCCACGCTGAGGCAGTCCAACGCCTGGGTGAGCCTGGCGCATCCCATGCACTACGACCTGACCCGCAGCAAGCGCAGGCGGCTGATTGCCGACTATATTCAGGCAGGAGGGCAGGCGCTTGAAGTGGTCAACGGGATGATGCCTGCCGAGCAAGTGGGCACCATGTCCATCCTTGCCCGTGAGTTCGGCCTGCTGGCAAGCGCTGGCAGTGACTTCCACGGCCCCGGCACCTGGGGCGAGATCGGTGCCTATCGGCCTTTGCCCGAGGATCTGCCACCTTTGTGGCGTCGATTCAGCCATGAACAGCCTTTGGCGCTATGAACAGGACGATTACGTGAGCCAATTTTTCCAGATTCATCCGGAGAACCCACAAGCGCGCCTGATAAAACAGGCCGTCGAGATCATCCGCAAGGGGGGCGTGGTGGTGTATCCGACGGATTCGGCGTATGCGCTGGGTTGCCAGATAGGCGACAAGTCGGCAATCGAGCGGGTGCGGCGCCTGCGCGGGCTGGACAAGACGCACAACTTCACCCTGATGTGCTGCGACATGTCGCAACTGGGGTTGTACGCCAAGGTCGACACCGGCACCTTCCGCTTGCTGAAGGCGCATGTGCCGGGGCCTTACACCTTCATCCTCAACGGCACGCGTGAAGTGCCGCGCCTGCTGTTGCACGATAAGCGTCGCACCATCGGGCTGCGTGTGCCGGACCACGCCATCACCCTGGCCTTGCTGGCCGAGCTGGGCGAGCCACTGATGAGCGTAAGCCTGATCCTGCCGGGCGACAGCGAGCCGATGACCGACCCTTACGAGATCCGTGAACGGCTGGAGCACCATGTCGACCTGGTGATCGATGGCGGGTTCGGCGATCTCAAGGCGTCGACCATCATCGACCTCTCCGGCGACGAACCGGAACTGATCCGCGAAGGTTGTGGCGACCCCACGCCGTTCCTGGTCAACGCGTGAACCAGCTGGAAGCGCCTGAGGCGCCGGCCGAACGGGTCGAGGAGCCTCGGCAACTGCAGTTGGCGCTGGTCTATGGTGAAGCCCTGACCGAGCTGCCGCTGGACCTGTACATTCCGCCGGACGCCCTTGAAGTCATCCTCGAAGCTTTCGAAGGCCCGCTGGACCTGTTGCTGTACCTGATCCGCAAGCAGAATATCGACATCCTCGACATCCCTGTGGCCGAGATCACCCGGCAGTACATGGGCTATGTGGAGCTGATGAAAAGCGTGCGCCTTGAACTGGCCGCCGAATACCTGGTGATGGCTGCCATGCTGGCCGAGATCAAGTCACGCATGCTGCTGCCGCGTTCCGCCGACGTCGAGGAGGAGGAGGGTGATCCACGCGCCGAACTGATCCGCCGCCTGCAGGAGTACGAGCGCTTCAAGGCTGCCGCCGAGGGCATCGACGAATTGCCAAGGGTCGGGCGCGAGGTGGTGGTGCCGCGCCTGGAAGCGCCGCAGGCCAAGGTACGCAAGCTGTTGCCTCAGGTCAGCCTGGAAGAGCTTTTGATGTCCATGGCCGAGGTGATGCGCCGCAACGACCTGTTCGAAAGCCATCAGATCACCCGTGAGACCTTGTCCACCCGCGAGCGCATGAGCCAGGTGCTGGAGCGTCTCAAGGGCGGCGCCTTTGTGCCGTTCATCGCGCTGTTCGCTGCCGAGGAGGGCAAGCTGGGCGTGGTGGTGACCTTCATGGCCGTTCTCGAACTGGTGAAGGAATCGCTGATCGAACTTGTGCAGAATGAACCTTTCGCCGCCATTCACGTGCGGCTTCGCCCGGCGCCAGTTGAAGAACCCAATGAACCTGAATGAACCCCGCGACCTGGCGTCGCTGATCGAAGCCTTCTTGCTCGCTTCGGGCAAGCCGCAATCCCTGGAGCGCCTGTACGAGCTGTTCGAGGAAGCCGAGCGCCCCGAGCCCAAGGTGTTCAGGCAGGCCCTGGAGGTGCTGGGCAAGTCGTGCGATGGCCGTGCGTTCGAGCTCAAGGAGGTGGCCAGCGGCTATCGCCTGCAGATTCGCGAGGATTATGCCCCTTGGGTCGGGCGCCTGTGGGAAGAGCGCCCGCAGCGCTATTCGCGAGCGCTGCTTGAGACACTGGCCCTGATTGCCTACCGCCAGCCGATCACCCGTGGTGAAATCGAGGACGTGCGGGGCGTTGCGGTGAACAGCAATATCATCAAGACCATGATGGAGCGCGAGTGGATTCGCGTGGTCGGCTACCGCGAAGTGCCCGGGCGGCCGGCGATGTTCGCCACCACCAAGGCGTTTCTCGACCATTTCAACCTCAAGAGCCTTGAAGACCTGCCGGCCTTGGCCGAGCTGCGCGAAATGGAACCAGAGCCGCAACTTGACCCGGATGATGCGCCGGTGCCTGCGCACCTGCAGGCGTTGGCGGATGCCAGCCTTGGGGACGAGGAGGTTGGTGAGCCGAAAGAGGAGACCAGCTTCCGTAGCCTGTTGGTGGAGCTGGATGCCATGGAAGACGGTTTGAAAACCGATTTTGATGATCTGCGGGGAGAGGAGCCTGAGCCTCCGGTGGAGGAGGAGATCAAGGCTCAGCCCTGATTGATCTGCTGCCTGTGCTGGCCTCTTCGCGGGCAAGCCCGCTCCCACAGGGGTATCACAGGTCCCGAAGGTTGCGCGTACCTGTAGGAGCGGGCGTGCCCGCGAAGAGGTCAGCACAAAGCCCACTGGGCAGAAAATCATGCCCAGCCCCACAAAACCCTCTACCCTCCAGTGCGTTCCCCTGATGAACCGCGTATGATGCGCGACCTTTTGGCGCGTTCGTCGCCAGAAACCTGTTTTCATTCCTACACCGGGAGGTGCCCAGATGAGTGAGCAAGACCTGAAAGAAACCGAAATCACCCCGCCATCCGGCGAAAAGCTGCAGAAAGTGCTGGCGCGCATTGGCGTGGGCTCGCGGCGTGACGTCGAGGCCTGGATCAGCCAGGGTCGCATCAAGGTCAACGGCGTCGAGGCCACCCTTGGCCAGCGCGTCGACCTGCACGACGCCATCGCCGTCGACGGCAAGCTGATCAAGCGCGAGGAGGCCGCCGAGGCCACTCGCCGGGTGATCATGTACAACAAACCCGACGGCGAAATCTGCACCCGTGACGACCCGGAAGGGCGCCCGACCGTGTTCGACCGCTTGCCACGGCCAAAAGAAGGCCGCTGGATCAACATCGGCCGCCTCGACATCAACACCACTGGCTTGCTGCTGTTCACCACCGACGGTGAGCTGGCCAACCGCCTGATGCACCCGTCCTACGAGATGGACCGTGAGTACGCGGTACGTGTGCGTGGTGAAGTCGACGACGAGATGATCGAGCGCCTGAAAGCCGGCGTAATGTTGGAGGACGGCCCGGCCAAGTTCACCGATATCCAGAAGGCACCGGGTGGCGAAGGCTTCAACCACTGGTACCACTGCGTGGTGATGGAAGGTCGTAACCGTGAGGTGCGTCGCCTGTGGGAATCCCAGGGCATGGTGGTCAGCCGCCTGAAGCGTGTGCGTTTCGGCCCGGTGTTCCTCAACTCCGACCTGCCGATGGGCCGCTGGCGCGAAATGACCCAGGGCGAAATCGACATCCTCGCCGCCGAAGTCGGCCTGCAGCCGGTCGCGCTGCCAGCCATGAAGCTCAAGGCCAAGGACAAGATGGAGCGCCTGCAGCGCAAGTCGACCCGCCCGCTGGGCCGTGGCGAGCGCGTGCGCAACCTGCGCCCGGCCCACGAAGGTGCCGCTACTGGCGAACGCCCGGCGCGTCAGCCGCGTGAAGAAGCGCCGCGCAAACCCACCCGTGGCAGCACGGTGGCTGAGCGCCCGAGCGAGATGCGCAAGCGTCCGGGCAAGCCTGATGGTGACAAGCCGGCAGGCCGTGGTCGCGGCAAGCCGCGTGGCTGATAAGCCAGCGTGGTAATCAAGGAACCAGCCTTCGGGCTGGTTTTTTTATGCCTGCGGGAATGCGCGCCAAGCGGCCCAAGATATTGAGCAGAAAGAATTTTTCGGACGACTGGCAAGTTCTTGATCCGCCCTGTAAAGAAAACTGTACGAATGTGGCTGTTTTCAGCCCGCATTTCAGATCAAGCCCGATCGTGTAAACAAACCTTGCCGGCGCCCCTGTGCCAAAGCCGTCGCCATGGCGCTAGCCACCCTTGCCCAAACCCCCGTCCCCACGGTGTTATAGCCGCCATTGCCTTGTGCAGGAGCCCGTCCAAAGAGCCGGGCTGACAAAACAACAAATGGAGGCGCCATGTACGCCGATCACTTCGCCTTTGAAGGCCTGTACCACAGGAACGCTGCGTTTTTTCCCGAGGAAACGATGCAACGCGTTGACGCCTGCGCGTTTGCAGGGGTATACAGTGCGCCGCGTTTTACCTGTGACCCTCTTGCGTACCGCGCACTCTTGATCACGCCTGGTTGACCCGCTCCGGCGGCACCTGAGGTCAAGAAACCCAAGGTAACCACCTTGCCCATTCCGCTGCGCCACGAGCGCGGTGGGTCCGATTCCGTCACAGATAAAAACAATGCAGGTGACTTCGTTCATGAGTGGACAAAACATGCATTCAGGCGAGCTAAAGCGGGGCCTGAAGAACCGCCATATCCAGTTGATCGCCCTCGGCGGTGCGATTGGTACCGGCCTGTTCCTCGGCTCGGCAGGCGTGATGAAATCCGCCGGCCCGTCGATGATCCTTGGCTACGCGATCTGCGGCTTCATCGCCTTCATGATCATGCGCCAGCTGGGTGAAATGATCGTCGAAGAGCCGGTGGCCGGTTCGTTCAGCCATTTCGCCCACACCTACTGGGGTGGGTTCGCCGGCTTCCTGTCGGGCTGGAACTGCTGGGTGCTGTATATCCTGGTGGGTATGTCGGAGCTTTCGGCGGTCGGCAAGTATGTCCACTACTGGTGGCCGGAGATCCCCACCTGGGTCACGGCGGCAGCCTTCTTCGTGCTGATCAACGCCATCAACCTGATGAACGTGAAGTTCTTCGGTGAAGCCGAATTCTGGTTCGCCATCATCAAAGTGGTCGCCATCGTCAGCATGATCGGCCTGGGTGCCTACCTGCTGACCAGCGGCAGCGGCGGCCCTGAAGCCACCGTGGCCAACCTGTGGACACACGGCGGCTTCTTCCCCAACGGCGTCAGCGGGCTGGTAATGGCCTTGGCTTTCATCATGTTTTCCTTTGGTGGCCTGGAAATGCTCGGCTTCACCGCTGCCGAGGCCGACAAGCCAAAGACCGTGATCCCCAAAGCGATCAACCAGGTCATCTACCGCATCCTGATTTTCTATGTCGGTGCGTTGGTGGTGCTGCTGTCGCTGACCCCGTGGGACAACCTGGTCGCCAGCATCGACGCCTCGGGTGGCAGCTACGGCAGCAGCCCGTTCGTGCAAGTGTTCTCGCTGCTGGGCAGTGACGTGGCTGCCAACCTGCTGAACTTCGTGGTGCTGACTGCGGCGCTGTCGGTGTACAACAGTGGCACCTACTGCAACGCCCGCATGCTGCTGGGTATGGCCGAGCAGGGCGATGCCCCGGCGTCGCTGGCCAAGGTCGACAAGCGGGGCGTGCCAGTGCGTTCGATCCTGGTGTCGGCTGCCGTGACCTTCGTCGCCGTGCTGCTGAACTACCTGATGCCGCAAAACGCGCTGGAACTGCTGATGTCGCTGGTCGTGGCCACCCTGGTGATCAACTGGGCGATGATCAGCTACTCGCACCTGAAGTTCCGTCAGCACCTCGACCGTACCGGCCAGAAGCCGCTGTTCAAGGCACTGTGGTACCCGTACGGCAACTATGTGGTGCTGGCTTTCGTGGTGCTGATTCTGGGCATCATGCTGATGATCCCGGGCATCCAGGTGTCGGTGTATGCGATCCCGGTGTGGCTGCTTGCGATGTTGGTGGTGTACATGGTCAAGTCGCGTCGCCAGGTGAATGCGGGCGGTGCTGTTGAGACTGTGGCCAAGTAAGGCGCCATAGGCGGTATGTGAAAACCCGGAGTCAGGTGACTGGCTTCGGGTTTTTTGTTGCCTGTGCGGGCCCTTTCGCGGGTGAACCCGCTCCTACAACGACCTGGTATGCCTGAGGCTTACGTAACCCTTGTAGGAGCGGGTTTACCCGCGAATACGGTGGCGGCGACAACGGTGAGCGGCGGGTGGAGATTGGCCCTCAGGCCCGGCCCTTTCGCGGGTGAACCCGCTCCTACAACGACCTGGTATGCCTGAGGCTTGCGTAACCCTTGTAGGAGCGGGTTTACCCGCGAATACGGTGGCGGCGGCAATGGTGAGCGGCGGGTAGAGATTGGCCCTCAGGCCCGGCCCTTTCGCGGGTGAAACCCGCTCCTACAACGACCTGGTATGCCTGAGGCTTGCGTAACCCTTGTAGGAGCGGGTTTACCCGCGAATACGGTGGCGGCGGCAATGGTGAGCGGCGGGTAGAGATTGGCCCTCAGGCCCGGCCCTTTCGCGGGTGAACCCGCTCCTACAACGACCTGGTATGCCTGAGGCTTACGTAACCCTTGTAGGAGCGGGTTTACCCGCGAATACGGTGGCGGCGACAACGGTGAGCGGTGGGTGGAGATTGGCCAGCAGGCCCGGCCCTTTCGCGGGTAAACCCGCTCCTACGGGTACAGCGTTGCTCTCAGGTCAGGTGACCCCGCCAAAAATCAGATCTGCTCCAGCAACCAGCCTCTGAATGCCCGCAGCGACGGCAGTGCCTCATTCCTCGGCGGGTAGATCAGGTAATAACTGCGCTGGCTGGCAAACGCCACACCCGGGCTGTACAGCTCTCCCTTGGCCAGTTCCTCCTCCACCAATATGCGCGGCACCAGCCCGATCCCGATCCCGGCACGTACCGCCTGGATCAGGTGCGAGGTCAGCTCGAAGCTCGGCCCCAGCCGCATCGCCCGGTGCGGCAGGCCATGATGGGAAAACCACTCGCCCCACGCATGCGGGTTGTTGGCCACATTCAGCAGCACCTCTTCACTGATCCGCGCCGGGCTCCAGCCCTGGCTGCCGACGCCGGCCTCCGGCGGCAAGATCACCACCAGCTCCTCGGCATGCAGGCGATGGCAGACAAGCCCCGGCAAGTCGTGGCTGGCCACGCCGATGGCGGCATCGATTTCGCTGGTGTCGAAGTTGATGGTTTCAATGCGTGAGTGAATGTGCACCAGCATGCCTGGGTGAGCGCTGTAGAACGCATGCAGCCTCGGCAACAGCCATTTCGAACCGAAGGTTGGCAGGGTAGCCAGGCGCAAGGTGCCAACCCCCGATTGATAGGCCAGTGCCTGCAAGGTGGCACTGCGGATGCGCCCCAGTGCCTCGCTCAGCTCGCGCTGGTACAGGCGGCCGACATCGGTCAGCTGCACCTGGCGCCCCTCGCGGCGGAACAGGGTCAGGCCCAACTGCTGCTCCAAGGCTTGCACCTGGCGGCTGACCGCGCTTTGGGTCAGCGACAGTTCGGCGGCGGCGCGGGTGTAGCTTTCATGCCGGGCGGCGGCCTCGAAAGCCAGCAGTAGTGACATGGATGGGGTCAGGTGGCGGTAATTCATTCATAAAAGTCATTGATAGCGGCAGGATTATCCGTTTGCCCCTGACGCGAAACTACAGGAACATTGGCCTATACGTCATCCCTGTATGCATGAACCCATGCCAGGGCGACAGGTATCCCGTGATCTAGCCCATATCAAGAGGCCATCCTTCGATGATCGCCCAGCTGTCCACCGTTGCACCGAGCGCCAATTACCCCGAATTCCTCGAAGCCCTGCGCAACAGCGGCTTCCGTGGCCAGATCAGTGCCGACTACGCAACCCGCACGGTACTGGCCACCGACAACTCGATCTATCAGCGCTTGCCGCAGGCGGCGGTGTTCCCGCTGGATGCCGACGATGTGGCGCGGGTCGCCACGCTGATGGGCGAGCCGCGCTTCCAGCAGGTCAAGCTGACCCCCCGCGGTGGTGGCACCGGCACCAACGGCCAGTCGCTGACCGACGGTATCGTCGTCGACCTGTCGCGGCACATGAACAACATTCTCGAAATCAACGTGGAAGAGCGCTGGGTGCGGGTACAGGCCGGCACGGTCAAGGACCAGCTCAATGCTGCGCTCAAGCCGCACGGGCTGTTCTTCGCCCCTGAGCTGTCCACCTCCAACCGCGCCACGGTCGGCGGCATGATCAACACGGATGCCAGTGGCCAGGGCAGCTGCACCTACGGTAAAACCCGCGACCACGTGCTGGAGCTGCACAGCGTGCTGCTCGGTGGCGAACGCCTGCACAGCCTGCCGATCGACGATGCCGCGCTGGAGCAGGCCTGCGCCGCGCCGGGCCGGGTCGGTGAGGTGTACCGCATGGCCCGGGAAATTCAGGAAACCCAGGCCGAACTGATTGAAACCACATTCCCCAAGCTCAACCGTTGCCTGACCGGCTACGACCTGGCGCACCTGCGCGACGAGCAGGGCCGCTTCAACCTCAACAGCGTACTGTGCGGCGCCGAGGGCTCGCTGGGCTACGTGGTCGAAGCCAAGCTCAACGTGCTGCCGATTCCCAAGTATGCGGTGCTGGTCAATGTGCGCTACACCAGCTTCATGGATGCGCTGCGTGATGCCAACGCGCTGATGGCGCACAAGCCGCTGTCGATCGAGACGGTTGACTCCAAGGTGCTGATGCTGGCGATGAAAGACATCGTCTGGCACAGCGTTGCCGAGTACTTCCCGGCGGACCCCGAGCGCCCCACGCTGGGCATCAACCTGGTGGAGTTCTGCGGCGACGAGCCGGCCGAGGTCAACGCCAAGGTGCAGGCGTTCATCCAGCACCTGCAAAGCGACACCAGCGTCGAGCGCCTGGGCCACACCTTGGCCGAAGGCGCCGAGGCGGTCACCCGCGTCTATACCATGCGCAAGCGTTCGGTGGGCCTGCTGGGCAACGTCGAAGGCGAAGTGCGCCCGCAGCCGTTCGTGGAGGACACCGCCGTACCGCCAGAGCAGTTGGCCGACTACATCGCCGACTTCCGCGCACTGCTCGACGGCTACGGCCTGGCCTACGGCATGTTTGGCCACGTCGATGCCGGCGTGCTGCACGTGCGCCCGGCACTGGACATGAAAGACCCGGCGCAGGCCGCGCTGGTCAAGCCGATTTCCGATGCCGTTGCCGCGCTGACCAAACGCTATGGCGGGTTGCTGTGGGGTGAGCACGGCAAGGGCTTGCGCTCGGAATACGTGCCCGAGTACTTCGGCGAGCTGTACCCGGCGTTGCAGCGCCTGAAGGGCGCCTTTGACCCGCACAACCAGCTCAACCCGGGCAAGATCTGCACGCCACTGGGCAGCGCCGAGGGCCTGACCCCGGTCGATGGCGTGACCCTGCGCGGCGACCTTGACCGTACCATTGACGAGCGCGTTTGGCAGGACTTCCCCAGCGCCGTGCACTGCAACGGCAATGGCGCCTGTTACAACTATGACCCCAACGACGCCATGTGCCCGTCGTGGAAGGCTACCCGCGAACGCCAGCATTCGCCCAAGGGCCGCGCCTCGCTGATGCGCGAGTGGCTGCGCCTGCAGGGCGAGGCGAACATTGATGTGCTGGCTGCGGCGCGCAACAAGGTGTCGTGGCTCAAGGGCCTGCCGGCGCGTCTGCGCAATAACCGCGCGCGCAACCAGGGCCAGGAGGACTTCTCCCATGAAGTGTACGACGCCATGGCCGGCTGCCTGGCGTGCAAGTCGTGCGCCGGACAGTGCCCGATCAAGGTCAATGTGCCGGATTTCCGCTCGCGCTTCCTCGAGCTGTACCACGGTCGCTACCAGCGCCCGCTGCGTGACTACCTGATCGGCTCGCTCGAGTTCACCATCCCCTACCTGGCCCATGCACCGGGGCTATACAACGCGGTGATGGGTTCGAAGTGGGTGAGCCAACTGCTGGCCGACAAGGTGGGCATGGTCGACAGCCCGCTAATCAGCCGCTTCAACTTCCAGGCTACCCTGACCCGTTGCCGCGTTGGCGTGGCCTCGGTGCCGGCCCTGCGCGAGCTGACCCCGGCCCAGCGCGAGCGCAGCATCGTGCTGGTGCAGGACGCCTTCACCCGCTACTTCGAAACGCCGCTGCTGTCGGCCTTCATCGACCTTGCCCACCGCCTGGGCCACCGGGTATTCCTGGCGCCGTACAGCGCCAACGGCAAGCCGTTGCACGTACAGGGTTTCCTTGGCGCGTTTGCCAAGGCAGCGATCCGCAACGCCACGCAGCTCAAGGCCCTGGCCGATTGCGGTGTGCCGCTGGTGGGGCTGGACCCGGCGATGACGCTGGTGTATCGCCAGGAGTATCAGAAAGTGCCAGGCCTGGAGGGTTGCCCGCAGGTGCTGCTGCCGCAGGAATGGCTGATGGATGTGCTGCCCGAGCAGGCGCCTGCCGCACCGGGCAGCTTCCGCCTGATGGCGCACTGCACCGAGAAGACCAACGTGCCGGCCAGCACCCGGCAGTGGGAGCAGGTGTTCGCCCGTCTGGGGCTGAAGCTGGTGACCGAGGCCACGGGTTGCTGCGGTATGTCCGGTACCTATGGGCACGAAGCTCGCAACCAGGAAACGTCTCGGACCATATTCGAGCAGAGCTGGGCGACCAAGTTGGACAAGGAAGGGGAGCCGCTGGCGACCGGTTATTCGTGCCGTAGCCAGGTCAAGCGCATGACCGAGCGGAAGATGCGTCACCCGCTTGAGGTGGTGTTGCAGTACGCTCAGCGCTAAGGTTCAGGGCCTTTGGGGGCTGCTTTGCAGCCCTTCGCGGGTGAACCCGCTCCTACGGGGGATCGTGCACGCCAGGCTGGCGCGTCAACCCTGCAGGGGCGGGGTTACCCGCGAAGAGGCCGGCAGCGGCTTTCAGGCTTCTGTTGTACGGTCCCTGTCCCTACGCCCTTGGCGGTACAAATAGAGGCTCAACACCAACCCGCACGCTGCTGCAGCCGCCGCGAACAGAAACATCGAAGCAAAGCCGAACCCCGCCGCCACCGCACCGACCAATGGCCCGGTCACCCCCAGTGACAAGTCGATGAACAGCGAATACGCCCCCACCGCCGCCCCGCGGTTAGCTGCCGACACTTGGTTCACTGCCTCCACGCCCAATGCCGGAAACACCAGCGAGAAACCAAACCCGCTCAATGCAGCCCCCGCCAAGGCCAGTTCGGCGTTGGGTGCCAGCCACAGCATCAACAACCCGAGCGTTTCCACCGACAGGCAGGCGATCGCCACCTTGAAGCCACCGATGCGGTTGATCAGGTTGCCAAAGAGCAGCCGTGCGCTGATGAAACTGGCGCCGAACAGGCTCAGGGTCAGCGCCGCATTGGCCCAGCCACGGCTTGCATAGTAAAGGGTGATGAAGGTGGCGATGGTGCCAAAGCCGATCGAACCCAGGGCAAGCCCCGAGCCATGCGGGAATACCTTGCCCAGCACCTGCAGGAACGGCAGGCGTACACCGCTGACGATGGGTGCGGCTTGCTTGGGCCAGGCCAGCAGCAAACCGAGTACGCACAGCAGGATGATGCTCACACCCATGCTCCACAGCCCGAGGCCTTTGACCATCAGCACGCCCAGTGGGGCGCCGATGGCCAGCGCACCATAGCTGGCGATGCCGTTCCAGGAGATGACCTTGGCCGTGTTTGCGGCACCCACCCGGCCAATGCCCCAGCCGATCGCGCCCGAGCCTACCAGGCTTTCGGCGCTGCCCAGCACCAGGCGGCCGACCAGCAGGCAAGCCAGGCTCAGCCAGGGCAGGTGAGTGAGGAAGGCGCAGGCCAGCATGAATACCCCGCTAAGCCCGCAACCGGCCAGGCCGTACATGACTGCCTTCTTGCTGCCATGGTTGTCGATGATACGGCTGGCGCCAGGGCGGCTGAGCAACGTCGCGAGGTACTGCACGCTGATCACCAGGCCGGCGACCACGGCACTGAAACCCAGGTCGTTGTGCACATAGCCGGGCAACACGGCCAGAGGGATGCCGATGTTCAGGTAGCCGATGAAGGTGAACAGGACGATGGAGACGACTTGCCCAGTGACGGCAAGGGACGTGGGACTGCGTGCTGGCATTGGGGATCCGTTGCTGCGGTAAGAATGGCGGTGTATGCCGCCATCTTAACCACAGCAAGGGTGTTTGCGGGCGCAGCTGTCAGCCTGTAGTCAGTTGGTGTAATCGAGCATCCAGGTCACACTGAACTCGGCTTGCGAGTAATCCAGCCGCAAGCGCAGCAGGACAAAGCCGGCCCATCGGGTGAACATGGACGAATGCAGCAGGGCGTCGAGCGCTTGAGCGGCTGGCGCATTTCTGCCTCTTAGCGGTAGGAGGCACGAGTCTGTGTGGGGGAGGGGCGGGGCAGGTGGTAGTGGGTTGTTACAAGGTTGATTTTAGACGGTGTGAAAACGTGATGACGGGGGTAGCCCGCAGGTCAGCCGTTTTCACACAGTCGGGGATGCGCAGTTATTCCTGGTCAGCGCTGGATTGATCGTCACCATCCTGCTCGGCGGCAGCTGCCGGTTCGGCGTGAACGGTCACGGATGGCTCTTCTGGGTTCAGGCTTGGGAAGGGAAGATTCGGGATTTCATGCATCTCGTCGTTCCTCGCAAGTGTGAGTGAAAAGTCTGCGCCAGGCGCGTTTGGAGCTTCAAAAAGCTCGGGCAGGATACACAACTCTGGATGACAGTTTGGTTTTTTTCCCGGTCGTTTGTCGGTTTTGCGGGCGAACAGCGCACATATGCCCCATGAAAAAAGGGGCCTCTGGCCTAATGCCAGTCAGTTAAGACTGACGCATTGACCTTTAGCCCATAGGCCGCAAAATCCGATGCTTGGAAACGAGCATCGGATTTTTTATGCGCCTGTCAAAAGCCCTGTCCCTCACTCATGAAATGGCATCGCGGCCACATGCCCTCGAAGGGCTTGGAGCCTTGCTTGATCCAGACATTGTGAAACAGGCCTTCGAAACGGCAGGTGTCTCGACTATACGTAAGCGCCGGTTGCCGTTGGAAAGCCTGGTCTGGTGCATCATCGGCATGGCGTTGTTCCGCCGGATGTCGGCTTGGGATGTCGTGAATCACATGGACATCATGCTGCCGGGCAAGCGACCGCTGGTGGCGCCCAGCGCTGTTGTTCAGGGACGGCAACGGCTGGGTAGCGAAGCGGTTCGCGAGGTGTTTTCGCTCACCCAGCAGCGATGGCATGCAGAAGTCCAACACCCTCAATGGTTGGGGTTAACACTTTTGGGTGTGGATGGCGTCGTCTGGAATACCCCCGACACCGCAGAAAATCGGGCGTGCTACGGCGGCGCGACCAATCAGCATGGCGATGGCAGTTACCCTCAAGTCCGAATGGTCTGCCAGATGGAACTGACTAGCCATCTGCTGATAAGCAGTACTTTCGAGAGCTATCACAGTAGCGAAATGAAGCTGGCCGAACAGTTGATCGCTACCACGCCTGATCACTCGCTGACCCTGTTCGATAAAGGTTTCTACTCGTTGGGTTTGCTGCATCACTGGCAATCACAAGGCGAGCAGCGTCATTGGCTTATTCCTTTGAAGAAGGGTAGCCAGTACGAAGTCGAGCACAAGCTTGGGCGCAACGATGCCGTAGTCATTCTGCGCACCTCGCCACAAGCCCGTAAGCAATGGCCCGGCCTGCCGCTGGAGACTCGAGCACGGCTGTTAAGCAAGACGATTAAAGGCAAGGTGGTGAGCGTACTGACCTCAATGGTCGATCCGCTGCGTTTCCCGGGTGATGAGATCGTCGACCTTTACAGTCAGCGTTGGGAAATCGAACTGGGATATCGAGAGATCAAGCAAGGGCTTTTAGGTGGTGAATATACGCTGAGAAGCAAGACGCCGGAGATGATTGCGCAAGAGCTATGGGGCGTACTGCTGGGCTACAACCTGTTGCGTTATCAGATGGTGCAAATGTCTCGACAGTGCCCTGGTGTGTACCCATGCGAGATGAGTTTTACTGCCTGTAGCTGGGCAATACTGGGCTTGCTGCATGGCACATCCTTGAACCACCCCGGAAATTTGCCGGGATTTTTGTCGGATCTGCAGGCTTCGGCGGCACAATATGTCTTGCCACATCGACGGCCTGACCGATGGTTTCCGCGAACGGTGAAGCAACGTCCAGCGAAGTACCCCACCCGAAAATGAAAAATGCCAGTCAGCTTAACTGACTGGCATTAGCCTCTGGCCCCTTTTTCTGGTGTTTACTTCCGGCCTTCAGCCGTTTCCGCCACCTTGTCAGTGCGTGCGCACATGATGAAGTCGTTGCGGTGCAGGCCTTTGATCGAGTGGCTCCACCAGGTCACGGTGACCTTGCCCCATTCAGTCAGCAGCCCCGGGTGGTGGCCTTCGGCTTCGGCGATTTCGCCCACGGCATTGGTGAACGCCAAGGCGTGCTTGAAGTTCTTGAACAGGAACACGCGCTCCAGCTCCATGTGGCCGTCACGTACTTCGATGTTCCAGTCCGGGATTTCGCGGATCAGCTCGGCCAGCTCTTCGTCGGTGACTTTCGGCGCATCGGCGCGGCAGGCTTCGCAATGGGCTTGGTTCAAGGCATTCATGAGGTGTTTTCCGGTTCGAGTTGTTATCGGCAAGGTCGCTCAGGCAGCGACCTTGGGTGGAAACTTCGGTGCATGCAGACCCAGCTGCATGGCTTTATGGACCATGCCCATGATGTCCTCGTGGGCCAGGTCGAACAGGCGCTTCATGTTCGGCAGTACGAAATACACCGGTTGCAGAATGTCGATGCGATAGGGCGTACGCATGGCCTCGATCGGGTCGAAGGCCTGGTGCTCAGGCTCGTCAGACAGACTGTAGACGGTCTCTTTCGGCGACGAGAGGATGCCACCACCATAGATTTTGCGGCCTTGCGCGGTTTCCATCAGGCCAAACTCGATGGTCATCCAGTACAAGCGCGCCAGGTACACACGTTGTTCCTTGGTCGCGGCCAGGCCGAGCTTGCCATAGGTGTGGGTGAACTCGGCGAACCAGGGATTGGTCAGCAGCGGGCAGTGGCCGAAGATCTCGTGGAAGATATCCGGCTCTTGCAGGTAGTCCAGCTCTTCCGGGGTGCGGATGAAGGTGGCGACCGGAAAGCGCTTGCTGGCCAGCAGTTCGAAGAAGGTCTGGAAGGGGATCAGTGCCGGTACCCGGGCAACCTGCCAGCCGGTGGTGGCACCCAGCACCTTGTTGATCTCGCCCAGTTGCGGAATGCGGTCATGCGGCAATTTCAGCTGGTCGATGCCGTCCAGGTATTCCTGGCACGCACGGCCTTCGATCACTTTCAGCTGGCGGGTGATCAGGGTGTTCCACACCGCATGCTCTTGCTGCGGGTAATCGATAAAACCATGCGCATCGGGCTCGCGTGCCACGTATTGCGTCTGTTTCATGAGGCTCTCCTGGTGAGGGCTTTTCTTGTTATGTACAGGACATGCCTAAAGGAATATCCCTTCGCCAGCGGTTTTGCACGGGGGCGTGGCTCGGCCGTGAAGGGTGTCGACGTCGGTTTTCGTAACGATAATTTTACAAAACTCGGCAAGTGTCGGAAAATTCGAGGCATCTGGTTGATAGAAACGCGGTTTTTGTCAGCTTATCTTTACGACTTTTCTGCGCGGTGTGGAAAAACATCAGCGCTTCGAGAGCCCTCATGCGTATCAAAGTCCATTGCCAGAACCGCATTGGCATCCTGCGCGACATCCTCAACCTGCTGGTGGAGTACGGCATCAACGTGCTGCGCGGCGAGGTGGGCGGTGATCATGGCAACGCCATCTACCTGCACTGCCCGAACCTGATCAACCTGCAATTTCAGGCCCTGCGGCCGAAGTTCGAGGCCATTGCCGGGGTATTCGGCGTTAAGCGTGTGGGCCTGATGCCCAGCGAACGCCGGCACATGGAGCTGAATGCGTTGCTGGGAGCGCTGGACTTCCCGGTGCTGTCGATCGACATGGGCGGCAGCATCGTTGCCGCCAACCGTGCAGCCGCGCAGTTGCTTGGCGTGCGGGTTGATGAGGTGCCGGGCATGCCGCTGGCGCGCTATGTAGAAGACTTCGATCTTCCGGAGCTGGTGCGGGCCAACAAGTCGCGCATCAACGGCTTGCGCATCAAAGTCAAAGGTGATGTGTTTCTGGCCGATATCGCACCGCTGCAGTCCGAACACGATGACAGCGAGGCGCTGGCCGGCGCGGTGCTCACCCTGCACCGTGCCGACCGGATCGGCGAGCGTATCTACAACGTGCGCAAGCAAGAGCTGCGTGGCTTCGACAGCATCTTCCAGAGCTCGCGGGTGATGGCTGCCGTGGTGCGTGAAGCGCGGCGCATGGCGCCGCTGGATGCACCGTTGCTGATCGAGGGCGAAACCGGTACGGGCAAGGAGTTGCTGGCGCGTGCCTGCCATTTGGCCAGCCCGCGTGGACAGTCGCCGCTGATGGCGCTCAACTGCGCCGGGTTGCCCGAGTCGATGGCCGAGACCGAGCTGTTCGGTTACGGCCCTGGGGCATTCGAAGGGGCACGGGCCGAAGGCAAGCTGGGGCTGCTGGAGTTGACTGCAGGCGGCACGTTGTTCCTTGACGGGGTAGGGGAGATGAGCCCGCGGTTGCAGGTAAAGCTGCTGCGCTTTCTGCAGGACGGCTGCTTCCGTCGGGTAGGTAGCGATGAAGAGGTCTACCTGGATGTGCGGGTAATTTGTGCAACCCAGGTGGATTTGTCCGAGTTGTGTGCCCGTGGCGAGTTTCGCCAGGACCTGTATCACCGGCTCAATGTACTGTCGCTGCACATTCCGCCTTTGCGCGAATGCATGGATGGTCTGGAGGGGTTGGTGCAGCATTTTCTCGATCAGGCCAGTCGGCAGATTGGCTGCGCCATGCCGCGCCTGGCACCGGCAGCAATGGACAAACTTGGACAGTACCACTGGCCAGGTAATGTAAGGCAGTTGGAAAACGTTTTGTTCCAGGCGGTTTCGCTATGTGATGGCGGCGTGGTTAAAAGCGAGCATATTCGATTGCCGGATTATGGCGTGCGGCAACCGTTGGGCGAGTTTTCGCTCGAAGGGGATCTTTCGCAGATAGTAGGGCGCTTTGAAAAGGCGGTGCTGGAAAGTTTGATGGGGGAGTTTCCCAGTAGTCGGGCCTTGGGCAAAAGACTGGGTGTTTCGCATACCACGATTGCCAACAAGTTGAGGGATTATTCGTTGGGCAAATCGGCTGATTAAATGGCTGTAAGTTAATAGCCTGTTAATCAGGTGGTGAATGCTTCGCGGGTGAACCCGCTCCTACAGGTACCGCGCCGCATTCATGGTGTGCGAGGTACCCGTAGGAGCGGGTTCACCCGCGAAGGGGCCCGCAGGGCCCCCAATTCACAAGGTATCAGCCGTTAGAGCAGCCGTTCCCCATCACGCGGTATTCGAGAATGTGCGTCTGGCCCTTGGAGTCCTCGTAGGTCATGCGGGCTGGCACGACTTCGCAGACGTTGGGCACTTCGCTCATGGAAATGACGCGAGCAATGTCCAGGTGCTGCGAGTAACTGTACTGTTCAACCGGAATCTGCTCGGCATCTTTGGCTTCGCCGGCCATCGCCGCGCCGCAAAGACTGCCAAGTACCAATACCAGTAAAGCTTTCATTTTCTTTTTACCTGTCTAAGGTCGTGAGGGGGCACGCGGCGCTTATGGCGCCGCGAGTACAGCGAGTGTTAACTATCGGGATTAGAGGGAGATTAACGCTTGCCTTCGTGGGGGCTGTTACCAGTTGTTAATCGCCTTGCCGTTGCTGGCGAGGTGAATTTTATGGCGGTGGCCAATGCTGAAACAGTGGGTGTTTTGATAAAGTGTTTTGACAGAATCTGTAACAATCCTGGGCCAATCCCCCTCCTTTTTTCTCCGGCAGGCTGTAACGCCCGCGCCAGAGCGCTTTGCCGGAACGGGTGTACCAAATTACTACCAACGTCGAATGGCTTTTGTCGCTCTGGTACAGTTACAAACGGTTCCATACAAAAACAACTATTACACCGAGGTAACACAGATGAGTGCGGCTCCACTGTATCCCGTTCGTCCCGAGGTTGCGGCCACTACCCTGACCGACGAGGCCACCTACAAGGCCATGTACCAGCAATCGGTGATCAACCCGGACGGCTTCTGGCGCGAGCAGGCCCAGCGTATCGACTGGATCAAGCCGTTCACCAAGGTCAAGCAGACCTCCTTCGACGACCACCATGTCGATATCAAATGGTTCGCCGACGGCACTCTGAACGTTTCCTCCAACTGCCTGGACCGCCACCTTGAAGAGCGCGGTGACCAGTTGGCCATCATCTGGGAAGGTGACGACCCTTCCGAGCACCGCAACATCACTTACCGCGAGTTGCACGAGCAGGTCTGCAAGTTCGCCAACGCCCTGCGTGGCCAGGATGTGCACCGCGGTGACGTGGTCACCATCTATATGCCGATGATCCCCGAAGCGGTGGTCGCCATGCTGGCCTGTGCACGCATTGGTGCGATTCACTCGGTGGTGTTCGGTGGCTTCTCGCCCGAGGCGCTGGCTGGCCGTATCATCGACTGCAAGTCCAAGGTGGTGATCACTGCCGACGAAGGCGTACGTGGTGGCCGCCGTACCCCGCTCAAGGCCAACGTCGACCTGGCGCTGACCAACCCTGAAACCAGCAGCGTGCAGAAAATCATCGTGTGCAAGCGCACCGGTGGCGACATTGCCTGGCACCAGCACCGCGACATCTGGTACGAAGACCTGATGAAAGTGGCCTCCAGCCACTGTGCACCCAAAGAAATGGGCGCTGAAGAGGCGCTGTTCATCCTTTATACCTCCGGCTCCACCGGCAAGCCGAAGGGCGTGCTGCACACCACAGGCGGTTACCTGGTTTACGCCGCGCTGACCCATGAACGCGTGTTCGATTACCGTCCGGGCGAGGTGTACTGGTGCACCGCCGACGTCGGTTGGGTCACAGGCCACAGCTATATCGTCTACGGCCCGCTGGCCAACGGCGCCACCACCTTGCTGTTCGAAGGCGTGCCGAACTACCCGGACATTACCCGCGTATCGAAGATCGTCGACAAGCACAAGGTCAACATCCTCTACACAGCGCCAACTGCCATTCGCGCCATGATGGCCGAAGGGCAGGCAGCTGTTGAAGGCGCCGACGGTTCCAGCCTGCGCCTGCTGGGGTCGGTGGGTGAGCCGATCAACCCTGAGGCCTGGAACTGGTACTACAAGACCGTCGGCAAGGAGCGTTGCCCGATCGTCGACACCTGGTGGCAGACCGAGACCGGCGGCATCCTGATCAGCCCGCTGCCTGGTGCCACCGGCCTCAAGCCGGGTTCGGCAACTCGCCCGTTCTTCGGTGTGGTGCCTGCCCTGGTCGATAACCTGGGCAACCTGATCGACGGTGCTGCCGAAGGCAACCTGGTAATCCTCGACTCCTGGCCGGGTCAGTCGCGTTCGCTGTACGGCGACCATGACCGCTTCGTCGACACCTACTTCAAGACCTTCCGTGGCATGTACTTCACCGGCGACGGTGCGCGCCGCGACGAGGACGGTTACTACTGGATCACCGGCCGTGTGGATGACGTGCTCAACGTGTCCGGCCACCGCATGGGCACTGCCGAAATCGAAAGCGCCATGGTCGCGCACTCGAAGGTTGCCGAGGCTGCTGTGGTTGGCGTGCCGCATGACATCAAAGGGCAGGGCATTTATGTGTATGTCACCCTCAATGCCGGCATCGAGGCCAGCGAGCAATTGCGCCTAGAGCTGAAGAACTGGGTGCGCAAGGAGATCGGCCCGATTGCTTCGCCAGATGTGATCCAGTGGGCGCCGGGGCTGCCGAAGACCCGCTCGGGCAAGATCATGCGCCGCATCCTGCGCAAGATTGCCACCGGTGAATACGACGCCCTGGGCGATATCTCGACCTTGGCCGACCCAGGTGTGGTACAGCACCTGATCGATACCCACAAGGCGATGAACCTGGCTTCGGCCTAACCCTTTCCCGGCAATACCCCCTGTAGGAGCGGGCTTGCCCGCGAATGCGTCAGTTCAGGCTAAGCTGTCCCCTGACCTCATGCATTCGCGGGCAAGCCCGCTTTTGTATTGTTACCCGACAATCATCGGTTACTGTTCTGTCACCGGCCCCGCACAGGTTCGGGGCGCCAGGAAACAATTCCGGCCCGTTTCGGTGCATCGGAGTCAGCATTTTGTGCATCAAGGCACGCTGCACTTGCCGTCGTACAAGGCTTTGCCAATAATAGGCCCAGGAATTGCTAGGTCTATAGGTTCTATTTCTTGCGCCTTTGCATATTTTGCACTGGCTGTCAACATCGCTCGCGGCGGTTTCAGGCGCTTCTATAAGTAGTTGTCGCTTTGAAGAAATATCGACTACCGGGCTGTCGTTAAAATGCCACTCACTCGCTCGTGGTATGCGGCCTTGGTCGAACCCTGCGCGGCTCGCGTTGTACTCATTCGCATATCGGGCAGCTGTTACCTGCCTTGTATTGCCCCGTACCGATGGAGTTACCTGATGAAGAAGCTCGCACTGCTTGGCGCCCTGGCGCTGTCTGTGTTTTCCCTGGTGTCGCAGGCTGCTGAAAAACCGCTGAAAATCGGCATCGAAGCTGCCTACCCACCCTTCGCCTTCAAGCAACCTGACGGCAGCATTGCCGGCTTTGACTACGATATCGGCAACGCGCTGTGCGAAGAGATGAAAACCAAGTGTACCTGGGTCGAGCAGGAGTTCGACGGCCTGATCCCGGCGCTGAAAGTGCGCAAGATCGACGCCATCCTGTCGTCCATGTCGATCACCGATGACCGCAAGAAGTCGGTCGACTTCACCAAGCGCTACTACCTGACTCCGGCGCGCCTGGTCATGAAGGACGGTACCACCGTCAGCGACAGCCTGGACGAACTGAAAGGCAAGAAGATCGGCGTGCAGCGCGGCTCCATTCACGACCGCTTCGCCAAGGAAGTGCTGGGCGCCAAAGGTGCCACCGTGGTGCCTTACGGTACCCAGAACGAAATCTACCTGGACGTCGCAGCGGGCCGCCTCGACGGCACTGTGGCTGACGCCACCCTGCTGGAAGATGGCTTCCTCAAGACTGACGCCGGCAAGGGCTTCGCGTTCGTAGGCCCGGCCTTCACCGACGCCAAGTACTTCGGTGACGGTATCGGTATTGCCGTACGCAAGGGTGACAAGGCCAATGTCGACCGCATCAACGCGGCGATCGACGCCATCCGTGCCAACGGCAAGTACAAAGAAATCGAAAGCAAGTACTTCAATTTCGACATCTACGGTCCAGACTCGAAGTAAGACGTCGGGTTTCACCTGTGCAATGGTGCAAACAGCAGAGGCTCTGAGGTTTGCACCATTTTTCATTCTCTAGGTCGAGGACCTCATCATGTTGAAAGGCTACGGGGCAGTCATCCTCGACGGGGCGTGGCTGACGCTACAGCTCGCCCTGTCGTCGATGGCCCTGGCCATCGTGCTCGGCCTGATCGGTGTGGCGCTGCGTTTGTCGCCAGTGCGCTGGTTGGCCTGGCTGGGCGATCTGTATTCCACGGTGATCCGTGGTATTCCGGACCTGGTCCTGATCCTGCTGATCTTCTACGGCGGGCAAGACATCATCAACCGGGTGGCGCCGCTGCTCGGCTATGAAGACTATATCGATCTGAATCCGCTGATTGCGGGTATCGGTACCCTGGGCTTCATCTTTGGCGCCTACCTCTCGGAAACCTTCCGCGGGGCCTTCCTGGGCATTCCCAAGGGCCAGGCCGAGGCGGGCGTGGCGTATGGCATGAGCCCTCGCCAAGTGTTCTTCCGCATCCAGGTGCCGCAAATGATTCGCCTGGCCATTCCGGGCTTCACCAACAACTGGCTGGTGCTGACCAAGGCTACTGCGCTGATTTCGGTCGTCGGTCTGCAGGACATGATGTTCAAGGCCAAGCAGGCGGCTGACGCCACCCGCGAACCCTTCACCTTCTTCCTGGCAGTGGCGGCGCTGTACCTGGTGCTGACCAGTGTTTCGCTGCTGGCCCTGAAGTATCTGGAGCGCCGCTACTCGGTGGGCGTCAAGGTGGCTGAACTATGATCTTCGACTACAACGTCGTCTGGGAAGCGCTGCCGATGTACTTCGGCGGCCTGCTGACCACCCTGAAACTGCTGGCGATTTCGCTTTTCTTCGGCCTGTTGGCAGCCATTCCGCTGGGCCTGATGCGGGTATCCAGGCAGCCGGTGGTCAACCTTGCTGCATGGCTGTACACCTACGTCATCCGTGGCACGCCGATGCTGGTGCAGCTGTTCCTGATCTACTACGGCCTGGCCCAGTTCGAAGCGGTGCGCGAGAGTATCTTCTGGCCGCTGCTGTCCAGTGCCACCTTCTGCGCCTGCCTGGCGTTCGGCATCAATACCAGCGCCTACACCGCCGAAATCATTGCCGGCAGCCTCAAGGCGACGCCGCATGGCGAAATCGAGGCTGCCAAGGCCATGGGGATGTCGCGCATGAAAATGTACCGCCGCATCCTGCTGCCTTCGGCGCTGCGTCGGGCACTGCCGCAGTACAGCAATGAAGTGATCATGATGCTGCAGACCACCAGCCTGGCGTCGATCGTCACCCTGATCGACATCACCGGTGCTGCGCGCACGGTCAATGCCCAGTACTACCTGCCTTTCGAGGCCTATATCACGGCGGGCGTGTTCTACCTGTGCCTGACCTTCATCCTGGTGCGCCTGTTCAAGATGGCCGAACGCCGCTGGCTCGGCTACCTGGCGCCGCGCAAGCACTGACCGCTTTGTGAGAATCGACAGCATGTACAAACTCGAAGTCCAAGACCTGCACAAGCGCTACGGCAGCCACGAAGTGCTCAAGGGCGTGTCGCTGGCGGCCAAGGCCGGCGACGTCATCAGCATCATCGGCTCCAGCGGTTCGGGCAAGTCGACCTTCCTGCGCTGCATCAACCTGCTGGAGCAGCCGCACGCTGGCAAGATCCTGCTCAACAACGAAGAACTGAAGCTGGTCCCCGGCAAGGATGGCGCGTTGAAGGCTGCCGACCCGCGTCAATTGCAACGCATGCGCTCGCGCCTGTCGATGGTGTTCCAGCACTTCAACCTGTGGTCGCACATGACTGCGCTTGAGAACATCATCGAAGCGCCAGTGCACGTGCTGGGCGTGAACAGGAAGGAAGCCCTGGAAAAGGCCGAGCACTACCTGGCCAAGGTGGGTGTTGCCCATCGCAAGGATGCCTTCCCCGGGCATATGTCGGGGGGTGAGCAACAGCGTGTGGCAATTGCCCGGGCGCTGGCCATGGAGCCGGAGGTCATGCTGTTCGACGAGCCGACCTCGGCGCTTGACCCTGAGCTGGTGGGTGATGTGCTGAAGGTGATGCAGGCGCTGGCCCAGGAAGGTCGGACCATGGTGGTGGTGACCCACGAAATGGGCTTTGCCCGCGAGGTGTCCAACCAGTTGGTGTTCCTGCACAAAGGCCTGGTGGAAGAAACCGGCTGCCCGCGTGAAGTGCTGGCCAACCCGCAGTCGGAGCGCTTGAAGCAGTTCCTCTCCGGCAGCCTGAAGTAAAAGCTGCATTTTTGCACCAGAATAGGGCATGCTGCGCGGCGAGCGCAGCCTGACCCGGCGCACAGACTCGAACGACCTCAGGTTTCGGACCGCACCCTATGACCACCCAGCGAATCGGTTTTCTCATCTGGCCCAGCACCAGGCCTTTGACCCTGGCGTTGGCCGAGGAAGTGTTGCTGGTGGCGCAGCGTGTGCATCCGGATGTGGTCTACGAGTTGGTCTTCCTGCAGGCCGAGCCTGCGCAGGAAGGCGCCTGGCGGCTGCCGGGCGAGCCGTGGACCGGCCGCCTGGAGGGCTGCCACAAGCTCTTTCTGCTGGCCGACGAGCCGCCTGCGGCGATGGGGGCTGCCTTTTCAGCGGCGCTCAAGCAACTGGCGCGCAGTGGTTGCCTGATCGGTGGCCTGTCGGCCGGGGTGTATCCGCTGGCAATGCTGGGCCTGCTCGATGGGTACCGGGCAGCCGTGCACTGGCGCTGGCAGGATGACTTTGCCGAACGCTTCCCCAAGGTGATTGCCACCAGCCACCTGTTCGATTGGGATCGCGACCGACTGACCGCCTGCGGCGGTATGGCGGTGACCGACCTGCTGCTGGCGGTGCTGGCGCGCGATCACGGGGCGGAGTTGGCCGGGGCGGTGTCGGAAGAGCTGGTGGTAGAGCGCATCCGCGAGGGTGGCGAGCGCCAGCGTATTCCGCTGCAGAACCGCCTGGGCTCGAGTCACCCCAAGCTGACTCAGGCCGTGTTGCTGATGGAAGCCAACATCGAAGAGCCGCTGACCACCGACGAAATCGCCCAGCATGTGTGTGTGTCGCGTCGGCAGTTGGAGCGTATCTTCAAGCAGTACCTGAACCGCGTGCCCAGCCAGTACTACCTGGAGTTGCGGTTGAACAAGGCGCGGCAGATGCTGATGCAGACCAGCAAGTCGATCATCCAGATCGGGCTGTCTTGTGGTTTCTCGTCGGGGCCGCATTTTTCCAGTGCCTACCGTAATTTCTTTGGTGCAACGCCGCGGGAAGACCGGAACCAGCGTCGCAGCAGCAGCCCGTTTGAATTGAGCTCGGCGCCGGCTGAAAAGGGCTGAGATTTCGGGTGGGTTCGGGGTGTATGCCTTGGGGTTGGTGTTGGGGCGCAAATCGAGCGCCGCCCACGCGGCGCTTCGCGGGTAAACCCGCTCCTACGTTCGTTTCGGGCCAGTTATGCCTTTGGCATTTGCGCGCGAACGCCTGGGTGCCTATCTCGATATCGCGTCGTACCAACAAGGCGGTCGCGCGCGCCAGGCACAGGATGGACTGGCCCGAAACAAACGTAGGAGCGGGTTTACCCGCGAAGCGCCGCGCGGGCGGCGCTCGATCTCCCCGTCAACACATTAACATCGCCGTACATCCTGCCCCCTCACAATCCTATGTGAACACCCGTACATCCTGTCCCCCTCACAATCCTGTGTGAACACCCGTACATCCTGTCCCCCTCACAATCCTGTGTGAATACCCGTACACCCCGCCCCCTCACAAACCTATGTGAACACCCGTTCACCCAGCCCCCTCTCTCCCGTACACTGCGCGATTGCGACAGTGTTTGTCGCATTGCCGAAAGCCTTGTCAAAACTGGGTTTTGCGCTGTAACAAGTTGTCGCTTGGCCGCAAGGACAGGCGCGGATCAGTCCTTACAATCCCCCCATCGCTCGCCACTTCCAGGCCAGCGTTCCTCTTCAGGAGACTCAGATGTCCGTTGAGCAAGCCCCGGTGCAACGTGCCGATTTCGACCAGGTGATGGTCCCCAACTATTCTCCGGCGGCCTTCATTCCTGTGCGAGGCGAGGGTTCCCGTGTCTGGGACCAGTCGGGTCGCGAGCTGATCGACTTTGCCGGCGGCATCGCGGTCAATGCCCTGGGCCACTGCCACCCGGCACTGGTCAAGGCCCTGACTGAACAGGCCAACACCCTCTGGCACGTCTCCAACGTGTTCACCAACGAGCCGGCCCTGCGCCTGGCCCACAAGCTGGTGGACGCCACCTTTGCCGACCGCGCGTTCTTCTGCAACTCCGGCGCCGAGTCCAACGAGGCCGCTTTCAAGCTGGCCCGTCGTGTGGCGCATGACCGCTTCGGTCCGCAAAAGCACGAAATCATCGCCACCGTGAACAGCTTCCACGGTCGCACCCTGTTTACCGTCAGCGTGGGTGGCCAGCCGAAGTACTCCGATGGCTTTGGCCCGAAGATCACCGGTATCAGCCATGTGCCGTACAACGACCTGGAAGCGTTGAAGGCACAGATTTCCGACAAGACCTGCGCCGTGGTGATCGAGCCGATCCAGGGCGAGAGCGGCGTGGTGCCGGCCGACAAGGCCTATCTGGAAGGCGCGCGCAAGCTGTGTGACGAGCACAACGCTCTGCTGATCTTCGACGAAGTGCAGACTGGCGTGGGCCGTACCGGCTCGCTGTATGCCTACCAGCACTACGGCGTGACCCCGGACATTCTGACCAGTGCCAAGAGCCTGGGCGGCGGTTTCCCGATTGGCGCCATGCTGACCACCACCGAGCTGGCCAAGCACCTGGCCGTTGGCACCCACGGCACCACCTATGGCGGCAACCCGCTGGGCTGCGCCGTTGCCTGCGCGGTGCTGGACGTGGTCAACACCCCGGAAACCCTGGCCGGTATCAAGGCTAAGCACGAGCGCTTCAAAACCCGCCTGGAACAGATCGGCCAGCAGTACAACCTGTTCAGCCAGGTGCGTGGTGTCGGCTTGCTGCTGGGCTGTGTCTTGACCGAGGCCTGGAAAGGCAAGGCCAAGGACGTGCTCAATGCTGCCGAGAAAGAAGGCGTGATGGTGCTGCAGGCCGGCCCGGACGTGGTCCGCTTCGCGCCAAGCCTGGTAGTTGAAGACGCCGACATCGACGAAGGCCTGGACCGCTTCGAACGCGCTGTGGCCACACTGACCAAAGGCTGATCCGCCAGCGGTCCTTTCGCCGGCCCTGGCGCAGCCTCAGCCCGAGGCTGAGCCGGGTCGGCGATACCCGATTCCAGTGCAGGTGCCTGGGTGCCTGCCGTTTTTCCGTGCCGACGTGAATGGCCCGTATTCCAAAGGAGTGACACCATGCTGGTGATGCGCCCCGCGCAAATGGCTGATCTGAACGACGTGCAGCGCATGGCTGCAGACAGCCCCATTGGTGTCACCTCGCTGCCGGACGACACTGCTCGTCTGGGCGACAAGATTGCCGCCTCTGAGACATCCTTCGCCGCCGAGGTCAGCTTCAACGGTGAAGAGAGTTACTTTTTCGTACTCGAAGACAGCGAAACGGGCAAGCTGGCCGGCTGCTCGGCCATCGTCGCTTCGGCCGGGTACTCCGAGCCGTTCTACAGTTTTCGTAACGAAACATTCGTGCACGCCTCACGCGAGCTGAAGATACACAACAAGATCCATGTGCTGTCGCTGTGTCACGATCTGACCGGCAACAGCCTGCTGACCAGCTTCTATGTGGCGCCGGAGCTGGTGAACAGTGGCTGGGCCGAGCTCAACTCGCGCGGCCGGCTGCTGTTCATGGCCGCGCACCCGGAGCGCTTTGCCGATTCGGTGGTCACCGAGATCGTCGGCTTCAGCGACGAGCAGGGTGAATCGCCGTTCTGGGATGCCATCGGCCGCAACTTCTTCGATCTCAACTATGCCGACGCCGAGCGCCTGTGCGGCCTGAAGAGCCGTACCTTTCTCGCCGAGCTGATGCCGCATTACCCGATCTACGTGCCGTTGTTGCCAGACCTGGCGCAGGAAGCCATGGGCCAGGTACATCCGCGGGCACAGATCACCTTCGACATACTCATGCGCGAAGGCTTCGAGACCGAGCACTACATCGACATCTTCGACGGTGGCCCGACCCTGCATGCGCGCACCTCTGGCATCCGCTCGATCGCCCAGAGCCGGGTTGTACCGGTGAAGATCGAAGAGGCCCCGGTCAAAGGCGGGCGCCCGTACCTGGTGTGCAACGGCCTGTTGCAGGACTACCGCGCGGTGTTGCTGGACCTGGACTGGGTGCCTGGCAAGCCTGTCAGCCTGAGCGTGGCAGCAGCCGACGCGCTGGGCGTGGGTGAGGGCGCCAGCGTGCGCCTGGTCGCGGTTTGAGGTCTGGCAACAGACGTTTCGGGCTTGATGCGTTAGCAGAGTTTCGCGCCGGCCGATGCCGCCGCACAAGGAGATAGCATGATCGTTCGTCCTGTACGCAGCAGCGATTTGCCTGCGTTGATCGAATTGGCACGCAGCACCGGCACCACCGGGCTGACCACGCTGCCGGCCAACGAAGAGCGCCTGGGGCATCGCGTTGGTTGGGCGGAAAAAAGCTTTCGTGGCGAAGCCGAGCGTGGCGACACCGATTACCTGTTCGTGCTGGAAAACGACGAAGGTCTGGTGGTGGGCATCAGTGCCATCGCCGGCGCCGTCGGCCTGCGTGAGCCCTGGTACAACTACCGGGTCGGCCTGACTGTCAGCGCCTCGCAGGAGCTGAAGATCTACCGCGAAATCCCGACGCTGTTCCTGGCCAACGACCTGACCGGCAATTCCGAGCTGTGCTCGCTGTTCCTGCGCAGCGACTACCGCTCGGGCCTCAATGGCCGCCTGCTGTCGCGCGCGCGCATGCTGTTCATTGCCGAGTTCCCCGAGCTGTTCGGCAAGAAGATCATTGCCGAAATGCGCGGCATGTCTGACGAGCAGGGCCGTTCGCCGTTCTGGGAAAGCCTGGGCCGGCATTTCTTCAAGATGGAGTTCAGCCAGGCCGACTATCTCACCGGCGTGGGCAACAAGTCGTTCATCGCCGAACTGATGCCCAAGTTCCCGCTGTACACCTGCTTCCTGTCCGAAGCGGCGCGCAGTGTGATCGGCCGTGTGCACAAAGACACCGAGCCGGCGCTGGCCATGCTCAAGCAGGAAGGCTTCAACTACCAGGGCTACGTCGACATCTTCGATGCCGGCCCGGCCATCGAGTGTGACACTGCCAAGATCCGCGCCGTGCGCGAGAGCCAGACCCTGGTGCTGGCGGTAGGTACGCCAGGCGATGACGCGACCCCTTTCATCATCCACAACCGCAAGCGCGACGACTGTCGCATCACTGCTGCACCTGCACGATTGGCCGCCGGCACCCTGGTGGTCGACCCGTTGACCGCCAAACGCCTGCGCATGGGCGTCGGCGACAATGTCCGCGCGGTGCCGCTGTCGGCCAGCCGGGAGGCCCAGTAAATGACCACGCATTACATCGCAGGCAATTGGCAGGCCGGCCAGGGCGAAACCCTGCAGTCGCTCAACCCGGTGACCCAGGCCGTGATATGGCAAGGGCAGGGCGCTGACGCCAGCCAGGTCGACGCCGCCGTGCAGGCCGCGCGGCAGGCCTTTCCGGCCTGGGCGCAATTGAGCCTGGAGGCACGTATCGATGTGCTGGAGAAGTTTGCCGCGCAGCTGAAAGTGCATGCCGAGGCCATGGCCCAGTGCATTGGCGAGGAAACCGGGAAGCCGCTGTGGGAATCTGCGACTGAAGTCACCAGCATGATCAACAAGGTGGCGATTTCGGTACAGAGCTACCGCGAGCGCACCGGCGAAAAGAGTGGTCCTCTGGCCGATGCCACGGCTGTTCTGCGGCACAAGCCTCACGGCGTCGTGGCGGTGTTCGGCCCTTACAACTTCCCCGGGCACCTGCCCAATGGCCATATCGTGCCGGCGCTGCTGGCAGGCAACTGCGTGGTGTTCAAGCCCAGCGAGCTGACCCCCAAGGTCGCTGAGCTTACCGTCAACTGCTGGATTGCTGCCGGCCTGCCGGCGGGTGTGCTGAACCTGGTGCAGGGCGCACGCGAAACCGGTGTGGCGCTGGCCGCCAACCCAGGTATCGATGGCCTGTTCTTCACCGGCTCGAGCCGCACCGGCAACCTGCTGCATCAACAGTTCGCAGGCCGCCCAGACAAGATTCTGGCCCTGGAAATGGGGGGTAACAACCCGCTCGTGGTGGACGAGGTCAAGGACCTCGACGCGGCGGTGTATACCATTATCCAGTCGGCGTTCATTTCCGCCGGCCAACGCTGCACCTGCGCGCGGCGCCTGCTGGTACCGCAAGGCGCCTGGGGCAATGCACTGATCGCGCGCCTGGTCGAGGTGTGCAAAACCATCACGGTGGGGGCGTTCGATGAACAGCCGGCGCCTTTCATGGGCTCGGTGATTTCGCTGCAGGCGGCTCGGGCGCTGCTTGCCGCCCAGGCCGAACTGGCTGCCAAAGGTGGCGTGAAACTGCTGGAAATGACTCAGCCACAGGCCGATGCTGCACTGCTGACTCCGGGTATTGTCGATGTCACCGCCGTGGCTGACCGCCCGGACGAAGAGTTTTTCGGCCCGCTGTTGCAGGTGATCCGCTACGCCGACTTCGATGCTGCCATCGATGAAGCCAACAACACCCAGTATGGCCTGGCCGCTGGCTTATTGTCTGATTCGCGAGCCCGCTACCAGTACTTCTGGCTGCGCAGTCGCGCGGGCATCGTCAACTGGAACAAACAGCTGACGGGGGCTGCCAGCAGCGCGCCGTTCGGTGGCGTGGGAGCCAGTGGCAACCATCGCGCCAGTGCCTATTACGCAGCCGACTACTGCGCTTACCCCGTGGCTTCGCTGGAGACCGCCAGCCTTGCCTTGCCGGCGACCCTGACGCCGGGCGTCACCCTATAACAACAGGTCACGGAGCCTAGCCGATGAAATCCTATGAAGTGAATTTTGATGGCCTGGTGGGGCCTACCCACAACTATGGCGGCCTGTCTTACGGTAACGTGGCTTCGCAGAGCAATAGCCAGCAGGCGTCCAACCCGCGTGAGGCAGCGCGCCAGGGCCTGGCGAAGATGAAAGCGCTGGCCGACATGGGCTTCAAGCAGGGTGTCCTGGCGCCACAAGAGCGCCCGGACGTGGCGGCGCTGCGCCGCCTGGGGTTCAGTGGCAGCGATGCCGAAGTTATCCAGCGCGCCGCCCGCGATGCCATGCCGTTGCTGGTGGCCAGTTGCTCGGCCTCGAGCATGTGGGTGGCCAACGCCGCGACAGTCAGCCCGAGTGCCGACACTGCTGACGGTCGCGTGCACTTCACTGCCGCCAACCTCAACTGCAAATATCACCGCAGCATTGAGCACCCGACCACCAGCCGTGTGCTGGGCGCCATGTTCAACAACGAGAAACACTTTGCCCACCACGCCGCGCTACCTGCCGTGGCACAGTTCGGTGACGAGGGCGCGGCCAACCACACGCGCTTCTGCCGCGCCTATGGCGAGGCTGGCGTGGAGTTCTTTGTCTACGGCCGCAGTGCCTTCGACAGCCGTTACCCCTCGCCACAGAAGTACCCGGCCCGACAAACCCTGGAGGCCTCGCAAGCTGTGGCCCGGCTGCACGGCCTGAGCGATGACGGTGTGGTCTACGCTCAACAGAACCCGGCGGTGATCGACCAGGGTGTGTTCCACAATGATGTGATTTCGGTGGGTAACGGCGAGGTGCTGTTCTACCACGAGGACGCGTTTCTCGAGACCGACGCGGTACTTGGGCAGCTGCGAGCTAAACTGGCCAGCAAGGGTGGCAACTTCCAGGCCATCTGCGTGCCCAGGGCAGCGGTGGCGGTGGAGGACGCGGTGCGTTCCTACCTGTTCAACAGCCAGCTGCTCAGCCGCGAAGATGGTTCGATGCTGTTGGTCGTGCCGGAAGAGTGCCGCAACAACGAGCGGGTCTGGGCCTATCTGGGCCAGCTGACCAGCCAGGGAGGCCCGGTGAAGGAGGTCAAGGTGTTCGACCTCAAGCAAAGCATGCAGAACGGCGGCGGCCCGGCCTGCCTGCGTTTGCGCGTGGCTTTGAAGGAAGCGGAGCTGGCGGCGGTCAACCAAGGCGTTATCATGACGGCCACGCTGTATGACACGCTGCTGCAGTGGGTCGACAGGCACTACCGCGATCGCCTTGGCGAAGCAGACCTGGCTGACCCGCAACTGCTGGTGGAATGCCGTACGGCACTGGACGAATTGACCCAGATCCTGAAGTTGGGCTCGGTGTATCCGTTCCAACGCCAACCTTGAAGAGAGACTCTGTAATGACCGACGCCTTGCGCCTGATCCTCGAAGATGAAGACGGCACCCAGCTGGAAACCTCCTGCACCCGCTTTGCTGTGGTCTGGCAAGGCAAGGAAGTGTGGATTCAGCAGGATGGCCGTGGCCAGTTGCTGATCGGCGTGGATGTCGAGGAAGACGACACCGAGTATGCCAACTTGCTGCTGCGCCCGATGGCCACCAACCTGGTCAGCCTGCAGCTGGAAATGGAACCGGCAGAACTTGGCGAAGACGACGATCACGTTCATGGCCCTGACTGCGGTCACCACCACTAAGGAAGCACCTATGCTCGCCCTTGGCAAATTGCTTGAGCTGACCCTCACCGATCACGAACCGGCCGAGAAGACCCAAGTGACACCCAAGGGCGCGCGTTTGCGATGGCTGGGGGAGGGCGCGCTCGAAGTGCGCCCGGCCGAAAGCGACGATTGCGGGCTGGACTTGCTGTTGTCCGCCGGCATTCATGGCAATGAAACAGCGCCGATCGAATTGCTCGAGCGGCTGCTGCACGGCGTGGCCAACGGCAAGATCAGGCCCAGGGCACGGGTGCTGTTCCTGTTCGGCAACCCGGCGGCGATCCGCAAGGGCGAGCGCTTTATCGAACAGGACATCAACCGCTTGTTCAATGGCCGCCATGAGCTGTCCAGCGGTTTCGAAGCATTGCGTGCTGCCGAGCTGGAACAGTTCGCCCGGGTGTTCTTCAGCAAACCGGGGCGCAACCGCCTGCATTACGACCTGCATACTGCCATCCGCGGTTCGAAGATCGAGCAATTCGCCTTGTACCCTTATAAAGAGGGGCGCAAGCACTCCCGTCGCGAACTGGCGCGCCTGGCGGCGGCAGGTATGGAAGCGGTGTTGCTGCAAAGCAAGTCGTCCATCACCTTCAGCGCTTTCACCTACGAGCAACTTGAGGCTGAAGCCTTCACCCTGGAGTTGGGCAAGGCCCGTCCGTTCGGCCAGAACGAGCAGGTGAACCTCGACAAGCTCGAAGAGCGGCTGATCCGCATCATCGAGGCTACCGAGCCAGAGGACGAAAGTTCGCTGGATGGCCTGCAGCTGTTCAGTGTTTCCCGCGAAATCATCAAGCACAGCGACAGCTTCCACCTGCACCTGCCGGCGGACATCGAAAACTTCTCCGAGCTGAGCAAGGGTTACCTGCTGGCTGAAGACCTGGCCGAGATGCGCTGGGTGGTCGAGGAGGAGGGTGCGCGCATCATCTTCCCCAACCCCAAGGTCAAGAACGGCTTGCGCGCCGGCATTCTGATCGTGCCGGATTCGGGGCAGCGCCTGGGGTGAGAGCGGTGTCGCCTGTTTCGCGGGTGAACCCGCTCCTACGAGATATGTGCAAGGTCTCAGTGTGGCGCCGTGCCCGTAGGAGCGGGTTTACCCGCGAAACAGGCGACACAGTTTCGGATCCTATCCTTGATGAAAACCCTTTAATTCACCGCCTGTTCCATTTTCCCCTCCCTTGAGCGGTAATTGGCTTGCCAGTGGCGAAACACAGGATTTAGCATCCGGTCATGTCGTTTTCGTTTGCATAGCCCGAAAAACCGTCCAAACGATGGCTTCTATCGTATAAACACACTGCATCGAGACTGCAGGACCGATATAATGCGGCCCTTTGCCGTCGTTTCGTCGACGCGTTTGCCCAACAGGGCCGCCGTTTCCGTGGAAGAACCTATGAAAAGCGCAGAAATCCGTGAAGCCTTCCTTCGCTTCTTCGAAGAGCAGGGACATACCCGAGTCGCCTCCAGTTCGCTGATCCCGAACAACGACCCGACCCTGCTGTTCACCAACGCAGGCATGAACCAGTTCAAGGACTGCTTCCTCGGTGCGGAGAAGCGCGCCTACACGCGTGCTGTCAGCAGCCAGAAGTGCGTGCGTGCCGGTGGCAAGCACAACGACCTGGAAAACGTCGGTTACACCGCGCGTCACCACACCTTCTTCGAAATGCTGGGCAACTTCAGCTTCGGCGACTATTTCAAGCGCGACGCCATTACCTTTGCCTGGACCTTCCTGACGTCTGAGCAGTGGCTGAACCTGCCCAAGGAAAAGCTCTGGGTCACCGTCTACGCCACCGACGACGAAGCCTACGACATCTGGACCAAGGAAGTCGGCGTGCCGGCCGAGCGCATGGTGCGCATCGGCGATAACAAGGGCGCCCCGTACGCCTCCGACAACTTCTGGACCATGGGCGATACCGGCCCGTGCGGCCCATGCACCGAGATTTTCTACGATCACGGCCCGGATATCTGGGGTGGTCCACCCGGCTCGCCAGAAGAAGACGGTGACCGCTACATCGAGATCTGGAACAACGTCTTCATGCAGTTCAACCGCACTGCCGACGGTGTGTTGCACCCGCTGCCAGCGCCGTCGGTGGACACCGGCATGGGCCTGGAGCGTGTCAGCGCCGTGCTGCAGCACGTGCATTCGAACTACGAGATCGACCTGTTCCAGAACCTGCTGGCTGCCGCAGCCAAGGCCATCGGTTGCAGCAATGACGGCCAGGCTTCGCTGAAAGTGGTCGCCGACCACATCCGTTCGTGCGGCTTCCTGATTGCCGACGGCGTGCTGCCGTCCAACGAGGGCCGTGGCTACGTGCTGCGCCGCATCATTCGCCGCGCTTGCCGTCACGGCAACAAGCTGGGCGCCAAGGGCAGCTTCTTCTACCAGATCGTTGCCGCACTGGCCGCTGAAATGGGCGAAGCCTTCCCGGAGCTGAAGAGCCAGCAAGCGCACATCGAGCGCGTGCTCAAGGCCGAAGAAGAGCAGTTCGCCAAGACCCTGGAGCAGGGCCTGCGCATCCTCGAGCAAGACCTGGCCCAGCTGAAAGGCGACGTGGTACCGGGCGACGTGGTGTTCAAGCTGTACGACACCTATGGCTTCCCGATGGACCTGACTGCCGACATCGCTCGTGAGCGTGAGCTGACCATCGACGAAGCCGGCTTCGAGCGTGAAATGGACGCCCAGCGTGAGCGCGCCCGCTCCGCCAGCGCCTTCGGCATGGATTACAACAGCCTGGTCAAGGTCGACAGCGCCACCGAGTTCCTCGGTTACGACGCCACCGAGGGCCAGGGCAAGATCATCGCCCTGTACAAGGACGGCCAATCCGTTGACCAGCTGGGTGAAGGCGAGCAGGGCGTTGTGGTGCTCGACCGCACGCCGTTCTACGCCGAGTCCGGTGGTCAGGTGGGTGATACCGGCTTCCTGCAGGCTGGCGCTGCACGCTTTGACGTGCGCGACACCACCAAGACCGGCGGTGCCTTCCTGCACCACGGCGTGGTGGCCAGCGGTGCGCTGGTGATCGGTTCGCCCGTCGAGGCCAAGGTCGATGCAGAGGTGCAGCGTGCCACCTCGCTGAACCACTCCGCCACTCACCTGCTGCACGAAGCACTGCGCCAGGTGCTGGGCGAGCATGTACAGCAGAAGGGCTCGCTGGTCGACAGCCAGCGCCTGCGTTTCGACTTCAGCCACTTCGAAGCGGTGAAGCCGGAGCAGATCAAGCAGCTGGAAGACATCGTCAACCGCGAGATTCGCAAGAACACCCCGGTTGAAACCGAACTGACCGACATCGAAACTGCCAAGGCCAAAGGCGCAATGGCGCTGTTCGGCGAGAAATACGGCGACACCGTGCGTGTGCTGAGCATGGGCGGTGATTTTTCGGTGGAATTGTGCGGCGGTATCCACGCCAAGCGCACCGGTGACATCAGCCTGTTCAAGATTATCAGCGAAGGCGGCGTAGCCTCTGGCGTGCGCCGTATCGAAGCCGTAACCGGTGCCGCTGCGCTGGCCTACCTGAACGCTGCCGAAGAGCAGGTCAAGGAAGCCGCGCAACTGGTCAAGGGTAACCGCGACAACCTGATCGACAAGCTGTCGGCTGTGCTTGAGCGCAACCGCCAGCTGGAGAAGCAGCTGGAACAGCTGCAGGCCAAGGCCGCCAGCGCCGCCGGGGACGATCTCTCCAACGCGGCTGTTGAGGTCAAGGGTGCCAAGGTCCTCGCCGCCCGCCTGGATGGGCAGGATGGCAAGGCCCTGCTGGCCCTGGTCGATCAGCTGAAGAACAAGCTCGGCCACGCAGTGATCCTGCTGGGCAGCGAGCATGAGGGCAAGGTTGTGCTGGTGGCCGGCGTGACCAAGGACCTCTCCAGCCAACTCAAGGCTGGCGATCTGATGAAACAAGCCGCTGCGGCGGTGGGTGGCAAGGGCGGCGGCCGTCCGGACATGGCCCAGGGTGGTGGCGTCGACGTCGCTGCGCTGGACCAGGCCCTGGCGCTGGCCGTGCCATTCGCAGAGCAGGGACTTTGAGATGAAGGGGTGGATGGTCCAGTGGTCACGCAGGCCACTCCCGTCCACCCCTTCATGTTGGATTGTTTTTTGGGGCCCTGTATGGGCTGAGGCACCATTGAAATGGCGTTGATCGTACAGAAATTTGGCGGCACCTCTGTCGGTTCCATCGAGCGGATCGAGCAGGTAGCCGAAAAGGTCAAGAAACACCGTGAAGCGGGCGACGACCTGGTGGTTGTGCTGTCGGCCATGAGCGGTGAAACCAATCGCCTGATCGACCTGGCCAAGCAGATCACCGATCAGCCGGTTCCTCGTGAACTGGACGTGATCGTGTCGACGGGTGAGCAGGTCACCATTGCCCTGCTGACCATGGCCTTGATCAAGCGTGGTGTGCCAGCGGTGTCCTACACCGGCAACCAGGTGCGTATTCTCACCGACAGCTCGCACAACAAGGCGCGCATTCTGCAAATCGACGACCAGAAGATTCGTGCCGACCTCAAGGAAGGCCGCGTGGTCGTGGTTGCAGGCTTCCAGGGCGTCGACGAGCACGGCAGCATCACTACCCTGGGTCGTGGTGGCTCTGATACCACCGGCGTGGCCCTGGCGGCGGCGCTGAAGGCTGATGAGTGCCAGATCTACACTGATGTTGATGGCGTCTACACCACCGACCCGCGCGTCGTGCCACAGGCTCGTCGCCTGGAGAAGATCACCTTCGAAGAGATGCTGGAAATGGCCAGCCTTGGTTCCAAGGTGCTGCAGATCCGTTCGGTGGAGTTCGCCGGCAAGTACAACGTTCCGCTGCGCGTGCTGCACAGCTTCAAGGAGGGTCCGGGTACCCTCATTACCATTGATGAAGAGGAATCCATGGAACAGCCGATCATTTCCGGTATCGCCTTCAACCGTGATGAAGCAAAGCTGACCATTCGCGGCGTGCCGGATACCCCGGGCGTGGCCTTCAAGATCCTCGGCCCGATCAGCGCTTCGAACATCGAAGTCGACATGATCGTGCAGAACGTTGCTCACGATAACACCACCGACTTCACCTTCACCGTGCACCGCAACGAGTACGAGAAGGCGCAGAGCGTGCTGGAAAACACTGCGCGCGAAATCGGCGCCCGTGAAGTGATCGGCGACACCAAGATCGCCAAGGTCTCGATCGTTGGCGTCGGCATGCGTTCGCACGCCGGTGTTGCCAGCTGCATGTTCGAAGCCCTGGCCAAGGAGAGCATCAACATCCAGATGATCTCCACTTCCGAGATCAAGGTTTCGGTGGTGCTCGAAGAGAAGTACCTGGAGCTGGCCGTACGCGCGCTGCATACCGCGTTCGATCTGGATGCTCCTGCCCGACAGGGCGAGTAAGGCGCTGCCTGGAAGGGCGCGGCTTGCCGCGCCCTTCGCGTTTCTGCTCGCCGCGCAGGTCCTGTCCTGCCTTGTGCGGCGAGTAACCGGGGCCATGGTCGTCGTCCGCGACCCGGCCCGATATCCAAGACTGTTACCCCTGAATGTTTTGCGTAAGGAGAAAGCTATGTTGATTCTGACTCGTCGGTGCGCCGAGAGCCTGATCATTGGAGACGGCGAGATCACCGTGACGGTGCTTGGCGTCAAAGGCAACCAGGTGCGTATTGGCGTGAGCGCCCCGAAAGAAGTGGCAGTTCACCGCGAGGAAATCTACCTGCGGATCAAGAAGGAGAAGGATGAAGAGCCAAGCCTTTAATTTTTTTGAAGTTTTTTTCAAAAAAAGGGTTGCAAAGGTGAAAGAGGTTCTTTAATATTCGCCTCGTGTTGCGGTGAGGTGGCCGAGTGGCCGAAGGCGCTCCCCTGCTAAGGGAGTATACCTCATAAGGGTATCGGGGGTTCGAATCCCCCCTTCACCGCCATTATTTGCGTAGGGCGCTGTAAGCGGTAGGAACGCTAAGTAGTTGTTTTATAACGAAAAGCTTCTTGCAATAATGTTTAAGCGACCTATAATGCGCGGCAAGACACGGACTCATAGCTCAGCTGGATAGAGTACTCGGCTACGAACCGAGCGGTCGCAGGTTCGAATCCTGCTGAGTCCGCCACTTTTGAAGTGGCTTTGTTTGCAAGGCTGCTTCAATCAACCAGCGGTATCTGGTCTAAAACTGCCAATCGTGGACTCATAGCTCAGCTGGATAGAGTACTCGGCTACGAACCGAGCGGTCGCAGGTTCGAATCCTGCTGAGTCCGCCACTTTCTTGAAGTGGTTCTGCTTGCAAAGCCATTTCAGTCAACCAGCGGTAATCTGGTTTAAAACTGCCAATCGCGGACTCATAGCTCAGCTGGATAGAGTACTCGGCTACGAACCGAGCGGTCGCAGGTTCGAATCCTGCTGAGTCCGCCACTTTTTGAAGTGGTTCTGCTTGCAAAGCCATTTCAGTCAACCAGTGGTAATCTGGTCTAAAACTACCACCACGGACTCATAGCTCAGCTGGATAGAGTACTCGGCTACGAACCGAGCGGTCGCAGGTTCGAATCCTGCTGAGTCCGCCATACCCCATCAAAAAGCCCGCTCAATAGAGCGGGCTTTTTGTTTGTGCGCCAATGAATTCTTGAGCCTCTCGATCTACGCTCTTCTGTAATGATTGCGGTGTAGTCTTGAGCCGCTGAGCGGCCTCAAAAATCAAATGTGCTTTCCCATCCACAACAATCGTCGCACTGATAGCTTCGAGCGTTGTCCCAGCTTTATCACGCAAACGATTGTTCTGGCCAAAAATTTAAGCGATCTGACAGCTTTAGCAGTGTATGATTGCGCCCGTCAGCCCCGCCGGGGCTTGTGGAAAACCACCATGGACTTACCCAGTAGTTACTCGCTAACACGATTCATACAGAAAGATCTGACCGATTGATTCCCTCGGCGTGCTCCGCTGCTGGGAGTGGAGTTCGCCTATGACCGAAGTAGAAGTTAAAAAAGCGCAAGAAAGCCTGCAGGATCGCCTGGCCCAGGTGGTCGAACTGCTGCAGCGCCAGCGCATGGTCGAAGACCTGACCCATCGCCAGGAAGGCGCGCACAACGACCTGGTGGAAAACCTGGTCCACCGCCAGAACCTCGTTGAGCTGCAGCGCAAGCTCGATGACCTGCACCCCGCCGACATCGCCTACATCCTCGAAGCCTTGCCCCTGGAAGATCGCCTGACGGTCTGGCAGCTGGTGCGCTCGGAGCGCGATGGCGACATCCTGCTGGAAGTTTCCGATTCGGTTCGCCAATCGCTGATCGCCGACATGGACGATCACGAGCTGCTGGCTGCCGCCAAGGAGATGGACGCCGACGAACTGGCCGACCTCGCCCCAGAGCTGCCGCGTGACGTTGTTCACGAGCTGATGGAAACCCTCGATGCCCAGCAACGCGAGCGGGTGCGTTCGGCGCTGAGCTACGACGAGGAGCAGGTCGGTGCGCTGATGGACTTCGAGATGGTCACCATCCGCGAAGACGTCAGCCTGGAAGTGGTGCTGCGCTACCTGCGCCGCCTGAAAGAACTGCCGAACCACACCGACAAATTGTTCGTGGTCGATTACGACGGCATCCTCAAGGGGGTATTGCCGATCAAGCGCCTGCTGGTCAACGACCCGGAGAAGAAGGTGGCGGAGGTCATGGCGACCGACCCTGTCTCCTTCCAGCCCGAGGAAGATGCCTACGATGCAGCGCAGGCTTTCGAGCGTTATGACCTGGTATCCGCCCCGGTGGTGGACAAGAGTGAACGCCTGATCGGCCGTCTGACCATCGACGAAATGGTTGACCTGATCCGTGAGGAAAGCGAGAGCGAAGTCCTCAACATGGCGGGTCTGCGTGAAGAGGAAGATATTTTCGCCTCGGTCTGGCGTTCGTTCCGCAACCGTTGGGCGTGGCTGGCAATCAACCTGATTACCGCGTTCGTTGCTTCGCGAGTGATCGGGTTGTTCGAAGGTTCGATTGAAAAGCTGGTGGCGTTGGCTGCGTTGATGCCGATCGTTGCGGGTATTGGTGGTAACTCTGGTAACCAGACCATTACCATGATCGTCCGCGCCATGGCCCTGGACCAAGTGTCGCCAGGCAATACCAGCCGCTTGATGCGCAAGGAGTTGGCGGTGTCGCTGATCAACGGCCTGGTTTGGGGCGGCGTGATTGGTGCGGTGGCTTTCTGGCTGTATGGCAGCTGGTCGCTGGGGGTGGTGATGACCGCGGCGATGACCTTGAACTTGTTATTGGCGGCGCTGATGGGCGTGCTGATCCCGATGACCTTGGCCCGCTTGGGGCGCGACCCTGCGATGGGGGCGAGTGTGATGATCACTGCTGTGACCGACAGCGGTGGTTTCTTCATCTTCCTTGGGCTGGCCACGTTGTTCCTGTTGTAAGCCAATCCTCCCTGCGGGAACAATCCCGCAGGGAAATGGCCTTGCTGCCAGTCAGACGCCCACAAAAAAGCCAGCTTACGCTGGCTTTCTCGTGTTCGCTGCAGCCCTCAGGAGGCGTCTGCGGCCATTTCCACATCGTGAGCGATGAGGGCGACCAGGGCGTTCTGCTGGCGATGGGACAGTTGGCGGAAACGCTGCAGCAACTCGCGCTCATGCAGGGACAGTTCAGGGCTGTCCAGGCGCATGCTCAGTTCGTCACCCAGCGCACCTTCCTGGATAAGGCTCTGTTCCAGGCGTGCAATGATCTCGGAGTTCATGCTGCGGTGGTGGTTGCGTGCTACCTCGGCAATGCGCTCACGCATTCCGTCAGGCAGGCGGACGACGAACTTGTCAGCAGTGCGGCTCGAATAAATAGCCTGTTTCATTGGGCGCATATAAATTGACCAGAGTTTGGTTCAGGGGAAGCGGTTCTCAAATTGGCCGCACGGGATGGAAGTACGACCGTGGCGACGACAAAATGTTCAACCGCCAGTGAAAAATGGATGCTCATCTTGCCTCATGGTCGCCGTTTGCTTGGCGTCAATTATGTGACAAATAGTGATCCGGATAAAGGCTTTATGCCAGTACCAATTATCAGAAATGAGCACTGGTTTGAAAAGTTTTACATGCTCTGGCTAGCCTGGCCGTCAGTCTTTTGCCGTCAACAATCGGTAAAACGCAGAAAAATGCCCAGAAAAGCCCTAGAATGCGCCGGTTCCCTCCATAGAGCATAGTGGCTATGCAACATGACGCAAGCGACCGCCGATCAGGGACGGGCCGGTTGATATTTCTGGTTGGGCCGTCGGGTTCCGGGAAAGATTCCCTGATCGACGCGTCGCGTGAGCAACTGGCCGCCGCCGGGGTAGAAATTGCCCGCCGGGTCATCACCCGTTCGGCCGAAGCCAAAGGCGAAGCTGCCCAAGGGGTCACGCCTGAGCAGTTTGATACCTTGCGTGCGCAGGGTGCGTTTGCCATGCACTGGCGGGCCAATGGCCTGGACTATGGCATACCCCGGCAGGTGGACCAGTGGTTGGCGGCGGGGAGGGCAGTGCTGGTGAATGGCTCGCGGGCTTATCTGCCAGAAGCCCGTCAGCGCTACCCGGATATGTTGGCCGTGTTGGTCGAGGTCAAGCCTGAGGTGCTGCGCCAGCGCTTGCTGGCCCGGGGCCGGGAAAGCGCAGAAGAAGTGGAGCAGCGCCTGGCGCGCAGCGTACGCTTGCAAGCTGCAGCCGACCCGTCGGTGCATGTGCTGGATAATTCTTCCACACTGGAGGCGGCGGTCGCCGCATTCGTTTCGCTGCTTCGCGATCAGGGCGTACTACCGCGGGGATAGCAGCCGCAGAAAAGGATTACGCGAAAAAGCCCAGTTCAGGCATGACAAACGCCAGCATGCTGGTTAACATGCTGGCCATCCCGCTGTGCAGCGCTCGCTGCCGGTCGTAGCGTCTCAGTAGCTCAATTGGATAGAGCATCCCCCTCCTAAGGGGAAGGTTGCAGGTTCAATTCCTGCCTGGGACGCCATTCTCGTCATTCCCATTATTGTCTCCGTCGCCTTTGTCGCCGCCGTGCTGCTGTTGACAGCACCTGCGCTTGGCCAGCGCTGTCACGCATCACGTTCGTGGCATAACGCCGTGCTTGAGGCCAGTCGCTGGCGCATCAGGAAGTACCCCGCCACCACCAGCAGTACCGTCAGCACCGTGAACCAGAATTGGAAACGCGATGCCGGGTCGAACGCCTGGGTGCCGATGACTGCCAGCAAGGCGAACAGCGCAATGATATTGGTGTAGGGGAACAGCCAGGCACGGAAGGCGTTTGGGGCGACCGCTTCGTGGCGGGTTTTCACGCGCATGGCCACGTGGGCGATGATGATGAAGATCCATACGACCATGACCAGGCTGCCGGTACTCTTGGCCAAGGTCATGAACAGGTCGCCGCCACTGACAAAGTGCACGGTCAGGATCATCGTGCAGATCGACAGGCTCAGCAGCAGTGCATTGATCGGTACGCCCTTGGCACTGGTGCGCGAGAAGAGCTTGGGCGCGTGACCGCGCTGGCTCAGCGAGAACAGCATGCGTGAGTTGGAGAACATGAACGAGTTCATCACCGACATGAACGAGACGAACAACACCAGTTTCATGGCCACTGCCGCACCACCGAACCCGGCCAGGCTGAACAGCGAAACATAGGGCGAGGCCAGGTTGGCCTTGTCGGTCCAGGGCAGGCAAAGGATCAGGATCGATACAGAACCTACGTAGAACAGCATCACCCGCAGGATCACGCTCTTGATCGCGCGGATCACGTTCTGTCGCGGGTTCTCTGACTCACCCGCGGCCACGGCGGCAATTTCGCTGCCGCCCAGGGAGAAAATGACCACGATAACGCCGGCCATCACCGGTGACAGGCCGTTGGGCATGAAGCCGTTATGGGCGGTGAGGTTGATCAGGCCGGGGGCGGGAATCTCACTGTGCAGGCCGAGCAGGATCGAGACGCCCAGCAGCATGAAGATGAGGATGGTGGCGACCTTCATCGCGGCCAGCCAATACTCTACTTCGGCAAACGAACGCACCGAGTAGGCGTTGCTGGCCATGAGTGTCACCAGCATCAGGAAGGCGCCTGCCCAGATCGGTAGCCAGGGCAGGAAGTCATGCAGGATGGCGCCCAGCAGTACCGCTTCCAGGGTGATGGTCATCATCGACTTGAACCAGTACAGCCAGCCGACCGCAAACCCTGCCCAGTCGCCGAGGTAGGTGTTGGCGTAGGTCGAGAACGACCCTGCATCCGGGTTGCGGCAGGCCATTTCGCCCAGCATGAACATGACCAGGGTGACCACCAGGCCACCAATGAAATACGACAGTATGGCCGCGGGCCCTGCCGATGCGATCAGTGAGCCCGAGCCCATGAACAGCCCTGCACCGATCACCCCACCCAGCGCGATCATGGTGATATGCCGCTGCTTGAGGCTTTGCTTCAAACCGTGTGATTGCATTTCCTTGTCCTCTCTTATTTTAGGGGGGATCCGGCATCGTTCCCCTACGCAGGCATCGTCATGCGCCTGCGTCCACGCGTGGCAAATAGCTACCAGCCTGCCACCCTGGACAATAAGGCCAAGGACCTCAAACGAATTCTCTGCACAACATCCTGCCGATTTTTCCTGAGACCGGTGATGGCGCCGGTAGCGGTGCAGTTAGCGAAGCCATGCACCACCTGAACATCGACGCCACCGGACGCCTTCAAACCGTTCAGGCTGGTTCGCCTTGGACGAACCGCGGCGCTCTCCTTACCGGCCGCTGCCACTCCCTCATACCGGGCGTGCCGCTTGTTGCTCTTCACCCACACCGCCGTCCACCTTGGCGACCTGCTCTTGCGCTTTCTCCTCGATCTTGCGCTCGATGTCATCTTTCATGCGCTGGGCGATCAACTCGTCGACCTTTGCTTTCATTTCGGGCGGCAGGGCGTCGTACTCTTCTTCGGTCAGGCCTATTTCACGCAGCAGTTTTTCCTTGATCATCTCGCCGGGCGACTTGGACATGAAGTCGTGAAATTCCTGTCGGGCAGTCTTGGGCGGCAGTGGTTCTCCGATGACCGGCTCGGTGGTCGCAGAACCCAGGTTTTGCAGCATCACCTTGAATTTGGCAAAGGCTTCTGCACGAGCATCCTCAGCGTTTTGCTGAGCGGTGCTGCCCCCGCTCTGTTGTTGGCTCGCCGTGTTGGCGGTGGTTATTGGCGTGCGCAGCGGTGCAATCTGGGCCACTGTCTGCTCATCGCTGGTGTACCGAGGCTGGTGGAGCGTGGGCTGCCAGCTGACGCCGTTAGGGGCGATTATCATGTTTCCTCCTTGGAAATCTCGTTGGCAGCTACCAAGCGCAAAAGCCATGCCAGCGCTGTGCCGGTCGAAATCAGGGCGTTGGCGCTATTTCGGTTGCACGCGGGTGGGCATATGCTTGCCCGTGATAGGCATCATCTTGCCGCTCGCGGCAATCAACACCACTGTCGGCAGCCCCTTGATCGGAGCGCAGTTGCTGGGCATCAGGGAGAGCGTCCATGAGTCAAGACACCAGGCCGGTACCTGCCGGCTTCAGTGAACAGCAGTTGCACACCTTGTTCGATTTGATCAGCGATGGCATCTGGGACTGGAATGCCAATACCGGTTACGTCTATCGCAACCCGGGCTGGTACAGCATGCTGGGTTATGCCAGCCACTCCATGGCCAACTCGGTATTTACCTGGGAAAGCGTGATCCATCCCGAAGACTACCCACGGGTAATGGCCCATTTCGAGGCCTATATCAATCACCGCAACGAGCGCTACCGCATTGAATACCGTTGCCGTTGTCAGGACGGCAGCTACATCTGGATCGAAGACAGCGGCTACATCATCGCGCATAACGAGGACGGTTCCGTGGCGCGCATGCTGGGTGCGCACCGCAATATCGACGCTGGCAAGCGTTTGGTGTCTCAACTGGAACAGAAGAACCAGTCGCTGGAGTTTCAGGTGGCCGAACGCACTCGTGAGTTGTCCTGGGTGAACCAGCAGTTGCAGCGGCAACTGGACGAAAACCGTGAATTGGCCGAACGCGATGCGTTGACCCGTGTCGCCAACCGTTACCGGCTGGAGAGCGCGTTGCAGCTGGAGTGCCAGCGCGCCCAGCGCTTCCGCCAGCCGTTGTCGCTGATTGCCATGGACATGGATGATTTCAAGCCGATCAACGACCGCTACGGTCACGCCCGTGGCGATGCGGCGCTGGTCCGGGTGGCCGAAAGCCTGCGCACCTGCTTGCGCGAGCTGGACCTGCTGGCGCGCTGGGGCGGCGACGAATTCGTCATCGTGCTGCCGCAGACCACGTTGGGGGAGGCGCTGGATGTGGCGGCGCGCTTGCGTCAGATGCTGGAGCAGGTGGAGCCGGTGGGTGATTGCCGGCTGACCATGAGCTATGGCGTGGTGCAATGGCGGGAAGGGGAGGACCAGCACGCGCTGCTGGCGCGTGCCGACAAGGCGCTCTACAGGGCCAAGGGGACAGGCAAGAACGCAATTGCCGAGTAGCTAGTGTGGTGTTTCACAAATAACGACCATAACTCGCGGCGCTTTTTGCGCTCATGCGGCGTTGTCGCTCCTCGCCGTAGCTGGGCTACGACTCGTCGCGACGCCTTGCCTGAGCGCAAAAATCGCTCGCGAGTTATTGGCCGTATTTGCAAAACACCACACTAGCCCCTCAAAGAGCGCGCTGTTTTCTGGAGGCTTAGATGGCCTGAATGAAAAAAGACCCGCAGCGCCTCTCGGCGCAGCGGGCCAAATCGGCCTCGGCCGCTTCAGTGTCAGATATGCAAGGCGTGGCCCAGGGCGCGCAGTGCGGCTTCCTGTACCGCTTCACCGAGCGTTGGGTGGGCATGAATGGTGCCGGCCACATCTTCCAGGCACGCGCCCATCTCCAGCGATTGGGCAAACGCGGTGGATAGCTCGGAGACCGCCACGCCAACCGCCTGCCAACCCACGATCAGGTGGTTGTCACGGCGCGCCACCACCCGCACGAAACCGCTTTTCGACTCCAGGCTCATGGCCCGGCCGTTGGCGGCAAACGGGAACTGCGCGACGATGCAGTCCAGGCCCTGCTGGCTGGCTTGTTCCGGGGTCTTGCCGACCACCACCACTTCCGGGTCGGTAAAGCACACGGCGGCAATCGCTGCCGGCTCGAAGCGTCGGGCCTTGCCGGCGATGATTTCGGCGACCATCTCGCCCTGGGCCATGGCCCGGTGCGCCAGCATCGGTTCGCCAGCGACGTCGCCGATGGCCCAGACGTTGTGCATGCTGGTGTGACAGCGCTCGTCGATGGCAATGGCGGCGCCGTTCATCTTCAGGTCCAGGCATTCCAGGTTGAAACCCTTGGTGCGCGGCCGGCGGCCCACGGCCACCAGTACCTGGTCGGCCTCAAGGCGCAGTTGCCCACCCTTGCCGTCGCTGGCCAGCAGGCAGCCATTTTCGTAGCCCTCGACGCTGTGGCCCAGGTGCAGCGCTATGCCCAGTTTCTTCAGCGACTCGGCCACCGGGGCGGTCAATTCGCTGTCGTAGGTCGGCAGGATGCGCTCACGCGCTTCCACCACACTCACCTGTGCACCCAGCTTGCGATAGGCAATGCCCAGCTCCAGGCCGATATAGCCACCGCCGACCACTACCAGGTGTTGCGGCAGGGTTTTCGGCGCCAGGGCTTCGGTCGAGGAAATCACCGGGCCACCCAGCGGCAGCATAGGCAGTTCGACACTGCTGGAACCGGTCGCCAGCAACAGATGCTCGCACTGGATACGCTGGCCATCGACTTCGACCTGTTTGCCGTCCAGTACCTTGGCCCAGCCATGCATCACTTTCACCCCGTGCTTTTTCAGCAGGGCGGCAACACCGGTGGTCAGACGGTCGACAATGCCGTCCTTCCAGGTGACGCTTTGGCCGATGTCCAGGCGCGGCGAAGCCACGCTGATGCCCAGCGGCGAGGGTTCGGTAAAGCGCGAGGCCTGGTGAAACTGCTCGGCCACGTGGATCAGCGCCTTGGACGGGATGCAGCCGATGTTCAGGCAGGTGCCGCCCAGTGCCTGGCCTTCCACCAGTACGGTAGGAATGCCCAGTTGCCCGGCGCGGATGGCTGCTACATAGCCGCCAGGGCCGCCGCCGATGATCAACAGGGTTGTCTGGATAATCTGTTGCATGCTCACTCCACGAACAGGCAGGCGGGTTGTTCGAGCAGGCCACGCACGGCCTGGATGAACAGGGCGGCGTCCATGCCATCGACCACGCGGTGGTCGAACGAACTGGACAGGTTCATCATCTTGCGCACGACGATCTGGCCGTCGATCACCACTGGCCGTTCGACCATGCGGTTGACCCCGACGATTGCCACTTCCGGGGTGTTGACCACCGGCGTGCTGACAATGCCACCCAGGGCGCCAAGGCTGGTCAGGGTGATGGTCGAGCCGGACAGCTCTTCACGGCTGGCCTTGTTGTTACGTGCAGCGTTGGCCAGGCGCGAAATCTCGCCGGCATTGGCCCACAGGCTGCCCGCTTCGGCGTGGCGCAGCACGGGCACCATCAGGCCGTTGTCACCTTGGGTGGCAATGCCCACATGCACCGCGCCATGGCGGGTGATGATCTGCGCTTCGTCATCGTAGGTCGCGTTGATCTGCGGGAAGTCACGCAGCGCCACGACCAGGGCGCGTACCAGGAATGGCAGCAAGGTCAGCTTGCCACGGCTGTCGCCGTGCTTGCTGTTGAGTTGCTGGCGCAGGGCCTCCAGGGCGGTGACGTCGATTTCCTCGACATAACTGAAGTGCGCGACCCGGCGTTTGGCGTCCTGCATGCGCTGGGCGATCTTGCGGCGCAGGCCGATCACTGGCACCTGCTCGCTGTCGGTGCGCTTGGCATAACCATCAGGTGCTTGCCCGGCATTGCTTTGCGGCTTGCTCATGAAGGCGTCGAGGTCTTCGTGCAGAATGCGCCCGGCCGGGCCGCTACCATGCACATAACGCAGTTCGATACCGGCATCCAGGGCGCGTTTGCGCACGGCAGGCGAGGCCAGCGGCTTGTCGCCCGGCTGGCGCGGCACGATGGGCGCAGCTTCGTGGTTGGCGGGCGCCTGGTACACGGCGGGTTTTACGTCTTTCTGCGGTTCCGGCTTGGCTGCAATGGGGGCCGCCGGGGCCTCTACCGGTTTTGGCTGAGGCACATCCACATGGTTGCCACTGCCTTCCACTTCGATGCGGATCAGTTCGCTACCGACCGCCATCACCTCCCCGGGCTGGCCACCCAGGGCCAACACCTTGCCGCTGACCGGCGAGGGGATTTCCACGGTGGCCTTGTCGGTCATTACGTCGGCCACCACCTGGTCCTCGGCGATGATGTCGCCGACCTTGACGAACCATTCCACCAACTCGACCTGCGCGATGCCTTCGCCAATGTCCGGCATCTTGATGACGTGCGTGCCCATTCAGACCTCCATGACCTTTTTCAGTGCCGCACCTACCCGCGAAGGGCCTGGGAAGTAAGCCCATTCCTGTGCGTGAGGGTAGGGGGTGTCCCAGCCGGTGACGCGCTCGATCGGCGCCTCCAGGTGGTGGAAGCAGTGCTCCTGCACCAGCGACACCAGCTCGGCACCGAAGCCGCAGGTGCGGGTGGCCTCGTGCACCACCACGCAACGGCCGGTCTTCTTCACCGACTCGACGATGGTGTCCAGGTCCAGCGGCCACAGGCTGCGCAGGTCGATCACTTCGGCATCGACGCCGCTTTCTTCGGCGGCCACCTGTGCCACGTACACCGTGGTGCCGTAGGTCAGCACGGTCACGTCATTGCCAGGGCGGGTAATGGCGGCCTTGTCCAGCGGTACGGTGTAATAACCGTCGGGCACGGCGCTGTGCGGGTGCTTCGACCACGGTGTTACCGGGCGGTCGTGGTGGCCATCGAACGGGCCGTTGTACAGGCGTTTGGGCTCCAGGAAGATTACCGGGTCGTCGCATTCGATCGAGGCAATCAACAGGCCTTTGGCGTCATAAGGGTTGGACGGCATCACGGTGCGCAGGCCGCACACCTGGGTGAACATCGCTTCCGGGCTCTGGCTGTGAGTCTGGCCGCCATAGATGCCGCCGCCGCAAGGCATGCGCAGGGTCAGCGGGGCAATGAACTCGCCGGCCGAACGGTAACGCAGGCGGGCCAGCTCGGAGACGATCTGGTCGGAGGCCGGGTAGAAGTAGTCGGCGAACTGGATCTCCACCACCGGGCGCAGGCCATAGGCGCCCATGCCCACGGCGGTACCGACGATGCCGCTCTCGGAGATGGGCGCGTCGAACACGCGCGATTTGCCGTACTTGTTCTGCAGGCCTTCGGTGCAGCGGAACACGCCGCCGAAGTAACCGACGTCCTGGCCGTACACCACCACATTGTCGTCGCGCTCAAGCATGACATCCATGGCCGAGCGCAGGGCCTGGATCATGGTCATGGTAGTGGTGGCCATGGCGGTTTCCGGGTTGATGCTGTTGTTGTGGTCGTTCATCTCAAACCCCCAGTTCCTGGCGTTGACGGCGCAGGTGTTCGGGCATCTCCTTGTACACATCCTCGAACATCGAGGCGGCGCTCGGGATGTGCCCGTTGGCCAGGGTGCCGTATTGCTCGGCTTCTTTCTGTGCGGCAATTACCGCAGCTTCGAGCTCGGCCGTGACGGCCTGGTGTTCTTCCTCGGACCAGTGGCCGATCTTGATCAGGTGCTGCTTCAGGCGGGCGATCGGGTCACCCAGCGGGAAGTGGCTCCAGTCGTCGGCAGGGCGGTACTTGGAGGGGTCGTCCGACGTCGAGTGCGGGCCGGCACGGTAGGTGACCCACTCGATCAGGCTTGGGCCCAGGCCGCGGCGGGCGCGCTCGGCCGCCCAGCGCGAGGCGGCGTACACGGCGACGAAGTCGTTGCCGTCAACCCGCAGCGAAGCAATACCGCAACCCACGCCACGGCCGGCAAAGGTGGTCGACTCGCCACCGGCGATGGCCTGGAAGGTGGAAATGGCCCACTGGTTGTTGACCACGTTGAGGATGACCGGGGCGCGGTATACGTGGGCAAAGGTGAGGGCGGTGTGGAAGTCCGACTCGGCAGTAGCGCCGTCACCAATCCATGCCGAGGCGATCTTGGTATCGCCCTTGATCGCCGATGCCATGGCCCAGCCGACCGCCTGTACGAACTGGGTCGCCAGGTTGCCGCTGATGGTGAAGAAGCCGGCTTCGCGCACCGAGTACATGATCGGCAACTGGCGGCCCTTGAGGGGGTCGCGCTCGTTGGACAGCAGTTGGCAGATCATCTCGACCAGCGACACGTCGCGGGCCATCAGGATGCTTTGCTGGCGGTAGGTCGGGAAGCACATGTCGGTGCGGTTCAGCGCCAGCGCCTGGCCGCTGCCGATGGCTTCTTCGCCCAGGCTTTGCATGTAGAAGGACATCTTCTTCTGGCGCTGGGCAACCACCATGCGGCTGTCGAAGATCCGCGTCTTGAGCATGGCGCGCATGCCTTGACGAAGGATCTGCGGGTCGATGTCTTCGGCCCAGGGGCCTTGCGCATCGCCTTGCTCGTCGAGCACGCGGACCAGGCTGTAGGACAGGTCGGCAGTGTCGGCAGCATCGACATCGATAGCGGGTTTACGGGCTTGACCTGCATCGTTGAGGCGCAGGTAGGAAAAATCGGTCTGGCAGCCTGGCCGGCCGGTGGGCTCGGGCACATGCAAACGCAGGGGGGCGTACTCGTTCATGCTTTTTACGCTCGCTCGGGTATTTGTTTTTGTGAGCTCTGAAGCGGCCGCCGCTGAGTACCGGCTTGTGACTGGTAAGTCAGCGTCACCTACATCTTAGTGGCACGGCAGGAGAATTTTTCTCTCAAGTTGATTGCCTTTGCTGAGCGGGGCAGATAAACATTCCGCATAAACACAAAAAACCGGTGATTTTGTCTTATGCGCAAACTCGATCGTACCGATATCGGCATTCTCAACAGCCTGCAAGAGAACGCCCGCATCACCAATGCCGAGCTGGCACGCTCGGTGAACCTTTCGCCCACGCCTTGTTTCAACCGGGTGCGGGCCATGGAAGAGCTGGGGGTGATCCGCCAGCAGGTGACCTTGCTGTCGCCTGAGGTGCTGGGGCTGGATGTGAATGTGTTTATCCATGTCAGCCTGGAAAAACAGGTGGAGCAGTCGTTGCATCGCTTTGAAGAAGAGATCGCCGAGCGGCCCGAGGTGATGGAGTGCTACCTGATGACCGGCGATCCGGATTACCTGCTGCGGGTGCTGCTGCCGAGCATCCAGGCGCTGGAGCGGTTTCTCGATTACCTGACGCGCTTGCCAGGGGTAGCCAATATTCGCTCGAGTTTTGCCCTGAAGCAGGTGCGCTACAAGACGGCGTTGCCGTTGCCGGCCAATGGCATGACCTTGCGGGAGTAGGGGGGGGCGGCGCCGGCACAAGGATCGCATCCACCTGTAGGCGCGGGTTCACCCGCGAAGAGGCCGGGACAGCCACCCAATAGGCTGCTTGATATTTTAAACACCCGCAGCCTATGTTGTTGTCAGCCTACAACAACAAGGACAAGCGTCATGAGCACTGCTCAGCTCCAGGGCATCGACGAAATCGAATGCGTCACCCCCGACCTCAACGGCGTCCCGCGCGGCAAGGTGATGACCGCCGAAGGCTTCCTCGAAGGCCGTCGTCTGCAGATGGCCCGGGGCGTGCTGCTGCAATGCATCATGGGCGGTTATCCACCAGCGAAATTCTACGGCAGTGACGACGGCGACCTGGCACTGGTGGCCGAATCCAGTCAGGTCCACCGCCTGCCCTGGAGCGATGACGGCCGCGCCTTGGCCATCTGCGATGCCAACGAGCTGGATGGCCGGCCCTCGGCACTGTCCACCCGGGGCCAGTTGAAGGCCGTGATAGCCCGCTATGCGGCACTGGGCCTGGCGCCGGTAGTGGCAACCGAGCTGGAGTTCTTCGTCTTCGCCCCCAACACCGACCCGCAGCAACCGTTCCAGCCGCCTGTAGGCAGCGATGGCCGCCGTGAGCTGGGCCATTCGGCGTTCAGTGTCAGTTCCAACAACGGCCTGCGCCCGTTCTTCAAGGAGGTGTACCAGTGCATGGCCGCGCTCGGCCTGCCACGTGACACCTTCATGCACGAAATGGGTGTCAGCCAGTTCGAGATCAACCTGCTGCACGGTGACCCGCTGCTGTTGGCCGACCAGACCTTCCTGTTCAAGCACCTGCTCAAGGAAGTGGCGCTCAAGCACGGGCTGACCGTTGTCTGCATGGCCAAGCCGCTAGCGCGTACGCCCGGCAGTTCCATGCACATTCACCAGAGCCTGGTCGAGGTCGGCAGCGGGCGTAACGTGTTCAGTGACGAACAAGGCCTGCCGACAGACACCTTCCACCATTTCATCGGCGGGTTGCAGGCGTGCATGGCCGACTTCACCGCCCTGTTCGCACCCAACGTCAACTCCTACCAGCGCCTGTGTCACCCCTATGCCTCGCCGAACAATGCGTGCTGGTCCGAGGACAATCGCGCCGCTGGCTTGCGCATTCCGGCCAGTGCGCCGGTCGCGCGACGGGTGGAAAACCGCCTGCCTGGCGCCGATGCCAACCCCTACCTGGCCATTGCAGCCAGCCTGGCCGCCGGGCTGCATGGCATCGAGCAGCGCTTGCAGCCATCGCCGGCCATCCAGGGCGAATTCGAAGTGCCCGAGCACCTGAGCCTGCCGTGCACGCTGCACGCGGCCCTTGAAAGGCTCAAGCGCAGTACGCTGGCGCGGGAACTGTTCGGCAGCGAGTTCATCGAAGGCTACATTGCCAGCAAGACCCTTGAGCTGAGCGATTTCTTCGACGAGATCACGCCGTGGGAGCGCCGGGTCCTGGCGGCACAGGCCTGAGCGCGACACAACCTGCACCGGGCACGCCCCCGCAGTGCCAAATAGCTGTCGGGGGCCTGCGCCAGGCGGGTTTTGCCTTTATGCTGCTAGCACCCAAAACTGCCACCTGACCAGGGAGCTCCACGGGACGTATGCGAAATGTATGGAAGCCGTTTCAGTCGTTGTATTTCGCCGCGCTGATGATGTTGATCGGCTCGGGCCTGCTCAGCACCTACCTGGCCCTGCGCCTGGCTGCCGACCATGTCGACAGCCTGTGGGTGGGTGCGTTGATGGCGGCCAACTACTTTGGTCTGGCGGTTGGCGGCAAGGTTGGCCACCGGCTGATCGGACGGGTAGGGCACATACGAGCCTATGCCACCTGTGCCGGTATCGTCGGCGCTGCGGTGCTCGGCCATGGCCTGACCAGCTGGCTGCCGGCCTGGGTCGGGCTGCGCGTGATCGTCGGCCTGGGGATGATGTGCCAATACATGGTCATCGAGAGCTGGCTCAATGAGCAGGCCGATGTGAAGCACCGGGGCGCGGTGTTCAGCGGCTACATGATTGCCTCGTACCTGGGGCTGGTGCTTGGCCAGTTGATTCTGGTGGTGCACCCGCAGCTCGGCCCTGAGCTGCTGATGCTGGTGGCGATGTGCTTTGCCCTGTGCCTGGTGCCCGTGGCGATGACCCGGCGTATTCACCCGGCGCCCTTGCGCCCGGCACCGATGGAGCCGAAGTTCTTCATCAAGCGCGTGCCGCAGTCGCTCAGTACGGTTTTGGGCTCGGGGCTGATTGTCGGCTCGTTCTACGGTCTGGCGCCTTTATATGCGTCAAGCCAGGGGATGAGTACCGAGCAGATCGGTCTGTTCATGGGTAGCTGCATTTTTGCCGGCCTGCTGGTGCAGTGGCCGCTGGGCTGGTTGTCTGACCGTTATGACCGGGCGGTGCTGATTCGGAGTGTGGCAGTGGGGCTGGCGCTGGCGGCTGCGCCATTGGCAATACTGCCCAGTGTGCCGCTGGAGTTGCTGTTCGGTATCGGCTTCCTGATCTCGTTGCTGCAGTTTTGCCTGTACCCGCTGGCGGTTGCCTTTTCCAATGACCACGTGGAAAGCGAGCGCCGGGTATCGCTGACGGCGATGCTGTTGGTGACCTACGGTGTGGGTGCATGCGTCGGCCCGCTGGCGGCAGGGGTTCTGATGAAAGTGCTGGGCGCGCAGATGCTGTATGCCTTCTTCGTATTCTTTGCCCTGGTGCTGGTCTGGCGCATTCGGCCGAAAGCGGTTACCGGCCTGCATCAGGTGCAGGACGCACCGCTGGGCCACGTGGCGATGCCGGCGGCCGGTTCGCCATTGTCGGCGGCGCTGGACCCGCGAGTGGATGAGCAGACGGTGCAGGACGTGATGCAGGCGCCGGTGGCGGCTGAAGACACCGAGGATGAAGAGAAGGGCGCGCAGCAACAGGCGCCTGAACCTGAAGAGGTCAGCAAGTCGGTGTAGGAGCGGGTTTACCCGCGAAGAGGCCAGCCCAGCAGAAACACAAATGAAAACGCCACCTCAGCAGGTGGCGTTTTCTGTTTTACCGACCGACGATCAATAATCGTCCTTGTCGAACCGCCGCGCCTCACGCTGCAGCTGGTACACGAAACTCTCGATCTTGCGTTGAGCCTGCCCGCTCAAGTTGTGGAAGCGCACGCCGGCAAAGGTGGTGTTGATGCGCTCTTCATAGTGCAGATGACGCAGCTCGACCATGGTGTCCACCAGGCCCAGTGGGTTGCCTGCCTTGAAACGCTCATACACCTGGCCCAGTTGCAAGCGGTCTTCGACATTGCCTTCAAAGCGCAGTTTGCAGCCGGTGGCCGAGATATCCAGCAGCTTGCCTCGCATGGCGCCGTTGCCCTTGAGGTGAGCACCGTCGAGGATGATGTCGACCAGCTGCGATAGCTTCAGCGCGGCGCGGAAGGCGTTGCGGCGCTGGTGGTAGGTCACCTCTTGCGGCAGGGCGCCGCTGTAGCAGCGGTGGCCGTCGACTTCGCTGATTTTCAGCGCGTGATCGCATTCCCAGGCGATGCGTACACCATCGTGGAAGCCTTCGACACGGAAGTGCTCGCCGTTCTCGATGAATTTCTCGCCGTCACGGGGGATCATCTCATCCAGTGCCAGGGTGTTGCTTTCGCGGTCCACGTGCACCACATAGCTCTGGAAGCGCTGGCTGCGGTCGTGGAAGGTGATGATCAGGGGGTCGTGGCTTTCCTGCAGCTGCCGCAAGTTGGCCGCAATCTCCAAGGGGGTGCTCAACACCTTGGGTGGTTGCGGGGCATCGGATTCATTGAACACAGCTTATTGTTCTCCAGGCAAAAGCGACACACGCAAGTAACGGCATTTTGCCACTATGTTCTGTGCCTTGATAGAAAAATCACACTTGGCTGAGCGCGCGCGGCTTGGCCAGCGGCGAGGTGCTGCCACGGCTGTCGTAGAGCGAAGGCGAATCGCCGCCCTGAAGGATGCGGATCTGGTTGTTGGTGACGTGTTGCTGCACCTGGATGATCCGGCCATTGGTCTGGTTGACCTGCTGGCAGTCGTCCATCAGTTGCGACAACATGTCGAGCCGCTGCAGCATCACATCACCATGGGGTGACTGCGCGGCTACAGCCTGCACACCGATGCGGTCGGCACTCAGGCCCAGGCTGCCGAGCAATTGGCTGCGGCGCTGGCCATGCTGCTCGAGCAAGATGATCAACGACTGCTTGCGCGCCAGGATTTGCTCCAGCAGCGGCATGTCGCGGCCATGCAGGGCGATTGCTTCCTTGTGCAGAAGGTCGAGCAATTCCTGCATCGGGGCAATGTCATCTTCGATCAGTTGCAGCAAGGTGGTGTCGTGCATGGCTAACTCTTGGCTTTTCTGGCGTCCGTGAAGTCAGCGCGCCGTACGGTCAGCGCTGGGCTTCGAAATCAAGCAGTTTGCTGGCGACCCGGCCGGCATCGACCTGGTAGCTGCCGTCGGCGATCGCCTGCTTCAACTGGGCCACACGGGCGCTGTTGACCACGGGCTCGTCGCGCAGCTTGTCGCTGATCTTCTGCAACTGCTGTGCCTCTTGGCTGAGGTGTACCGCCTCTCCGCTGGCGCTGGTGTCTTTCACCGCTTCCTGGCTGGCTGCCGGTTTTTCGGCGCTGCCGGACGCGGTGTTGCCGCGCACGCCGCCCGTGACGGACGGAGAGTTATTCAAACGACTGAAGTCGATGACCATGATCAGAAACCTCTGGGTATTTGGACGCTTGCCTTGTTTTCGGCCAACCCGATATAAACTTTAGGCACAAATGCATTGCCGCCTGTCGGCAAGCCCGCGAACCCGTGTTCTGACACAGTTTAGGAAAAGCGGTTCCTCACTGCCAGCGCAATCTGGTGGCTGGCCTACATACTGACCTCGACCTGGCCCGGGCCGGTCACCCTGGCCTTGACCACGCGTTTGGAATTGAGGTTGCGTACCCGGATCTGCTCGCTCAGGCCGCCCTTGCTCAGGGCTTCGCCCGGCATGCGCACACTCAGGCTGCCACTGCGGGCGATGATCACCACCTGGTCACCCTTGCGCACCACCTCGGCCTGTTCCAGGTGTTGCGGGGTGAGCACCTGGTCGATCACCGTGGGGCGCAGCATCTTCATGCCCACCGCCTGGTCCAGCTCGGTCAGAAAGCCCTGGCCCAGGGTACCGACATCGCGCTCGCGCAGGGCCACGTCACCTTCGCCGACCGTGTTGTCGCGCTTGAGCGGGCGGGTCACCACCACCACATCGCGGAAAAGTCGCACGGTGGCCGGCACGAATACCGTCCACGGTGCTGCGCCGTTGCAGCGTATCCGTACCGTCACCCGGCCCAGCGGCTGGGCCGGGCTTTCCAGTGAGGCGTCCAGCTGCTGGCTGCACAACGGCATGCGCAGGCGTGGGTCCAGTGGGTTGACCTGGATTTCATAGCGGCCGGCAGTCTGGGTGGTGGACAGATAATCTTCAACAGTGAATTCAAGAAACCCTTGGGTGACACCGATAAGCTGTTCAGGCAAGGTGAACGCGTTCGCCACCGTGCGAACGCCGGGCATCAGCAGGCACAGCGTGGCCAGCGGGCCAGTCAGCAGGCGTGTCAATCGTCGGGAAAATGTCGTTTTCGTGTGCATGACACTCAAAAAAGCAAAGCCCGTGCCGACTCGCTACCTGAGTTGCAACGAAAGGCTGAAACGTTAAGGAGTCTGGCATGGCGGGTGTTATGGATTCGGTCAACCAGCGCACGCAGCTGGTGGGGCAGAATCGCCTGGAATTGCTGCTGTTCCGCCTCAATGGCGAACAGCTTTACGGCATCAATGTGTTCAAGGTCAGGGAAGTACTGCAATGCCCTGCGCTGACCCTGCTGCCCAAGGCGCACCCTGTGGTGCGTGGCGTTGCCAATATTCGCGGGGCGACCATCCCGATCCTCGACTTGTCGATGGCCACCGGGTTGCGGCCGTTGCAGGAAGACACACGCAACAGCTTCGTGATCATCACCGAGTACAACACCAAGACCCAAGGCTTCCTGGTGCATTCGGTGGAGCGCATCGTCAACATGAACTGGGAAGAGATCCATCCGCCACCCAAGGGTACCGGCCGTGATCACTACCTGACCGCGGTCACTCGGGTGGACAACCGCATGGTCGAGATCATCGACGTGGAGAAGGTGCTGGCCGAAGTGTCGCCGTCGTCCGAGTCGGTATCGGCCGGTGTGATCGATGCCGAAGTGCAGGACAAGGCGGTGTTGATGCGGGTGCTGACCGTCGACGACTCGTCGGTTGCGCGCAAACAGGTCAGCCGGTGCCTGCAGACCGTAGGGGTCGAGGTGGTGGCGCTCAATGATGGCCGTCAGGCGCTGAACTACCTGCGTCAGCTGGTGGATGAGGGCAAAAAGCCGGAAGAAGAGTTCCTGATGATGATCTCGGACATTGAAATGCCGGAAATGGACGGTTATACGCTAACCGCAGAGATTCGCAGCGATCCGCGCATGCAAAAATTGCACATCTGCCTGCATACTTCGCTTTCCGGGGTGTTCAACCAGGCAATGGTCAAGAAGGTCGGTGCCGATGACTTCCTGGCCAAGTTCAAGCCGGATGACCTGGCCCAGCGGGTGGTCGACCGGATCAAGGCAGCGCATTGAAGCAGCCGGGGGCATGCCCTCCGGCACCAGTGATTGAAAAGAGGCGGCAGTAGTGTCTACGGGTAATTTGGATTTCGAACAGTTCCGGGTCTTCCTGGAGAAAGCCTGTGGCATCCTGCTGGGCGAGAATAAGCAGTACCTGGTTTCCAGCCGTCTCAACAAGCTGATGGAACAACAGGGCATCAAGAGCCTGGGTGAGCTGGTGCAGCGCATCCAGGCCCAGCCGCGCGGCGGTTTGCGCGAGCAGGTGGTCGATGCCATGACCACCAACGAGACCCTGTGGTTTCGCGACACCTATCCCTTCGAGGTGTTGAAGAACAAGGTGATCCCCGAGTTCATCCGCAACAACCCCGGCCAGCGCCTGCGCATGTGGTCGGCGGCCTGTTCGTCGGGGCAGGAGCCGTATTCCATCTCGATGGCGATCGACGAGTTCGAGCGCAGCAACCTCGGCCAGTTGAAGATGGGGGCGCAGATCGTCGCCACCGATCTCTCCGGCACCATGCTGACCAACTGCAAGACCGGCGAATACGACAGCCTGGCGATTGCCCGCGGCCTGTCCCAGGAACGCCTGCAGCGCTATTTCGACCCCAAGGGGCCGGGGCGTTGGGCGGTCAAGCCGGCGATTCGCAGTCGTGTCGAGTTCCGCTCGTTCAACCTGCTCGACAGTTATGCCAGTCTGGGCAAGTTCGACATCGTGTTTTGTCGCAATGTGCTGATCTATTTCTCGGCGCAGGTGAAGAAGGACATCCTGCTGCGCATTCACAGTACCCTCAAGCCCGGTGGCTACCTGTTCCTCGGCGCCTCGGAAGCGCTGAACGGCTTGCCGGACCATTACCAGATGGTGCAGTGCAGCCCGGGGATCATCTACCAGGCCAAGTAAGCACGAAGGCCGGTATCGAGAGATGCCGGCCTTTTTGTATGCCTATCCGCTGTTCCTGCCGAGCTCCCCGTAGGAGCGGGTTCACCCGCGAAGAGGCCGGCCCTGCTGGCCATTTACCACCCGCCGTTCACCGTTGCCGCCGCTACCGTATTCGCGGGTAAACCCGCTCCTACCACACTGATCGGTGATGGCCACACAATCAGGGGTTGGCCACAGGCCGCGTGTAGGAGCGGGTTCACCCGCGAAAGGGCCGGGCCTGCTGGCCAATTTCCACCAGGCGTTCACCGTTGCCGCCGCTACCGTATTCGCGGGTAAACCCGCTCCTACACAGATTGGTGGTGGACATACATCGGAGGTTGGACACGGCCCGCCGTAGGAGCGGGTTTACCCGCGAAGAGGCCCGCCCAGGAAAACACTGACGTCAATTTTTTGTTTTGCCGCTTTTGCCGCCCATCAATTGCCGCTTTTGTCACCTCAGGCGGAAGGCCTTTGCCGCTTTTCTGGCATCAATCTGACAGTACTGCGCCGCAAAACCCCATAAACACGGGCTTTTCAGTGGTTGGCACAGCCCTTGCTATACCTTGCTCAACGAAATTCCGGTCAACCTCTGAAGGTTTCCCTGACATGAGCATCAGCTTCGACAAGGCGCTTGGTATTCACGAAAAGGCACTGGGCTTCCGCGCCCAGCGCGCTGAAGTGCTGGCCAACAACATCGCCAACGCCGACACGCCCAACTACAAGGCCCGTGACATGGACTTCGCCTCGGTGCTCGCAGCCGAAAGCGACAAGCAGCAGAGCGGCGGCCGCTTCAACCTTGACCGGACCAACAGCCGGCACATCGAAGCTGAGGGCCTGGCCATGGCCGATGAAACCCTCAAGTACCGCACGCCGCTGCAGCCGTCGATCGACCAGAACACCGTGGATGCGCAGATCGAGCAATCGAACTACACGGAAAACGCGATTGGCTTCCAGGCCAGCTTCACCTTGCTCAACAGTAAATTCAAAGGGCTGGTTTCCGCCCTGCGGGGAGAATGACCATGTCCCTTTCCAGTGTCTTCAACATTGCCGGTAGCGGCATGAGCGCACAGAACACGCGTCTGAACACCGTGGCGTCCAACATCGCCAACGCCGAGACCGTGTCTTCGAGCATCGACCAGACGTACCGCGCCCGTCACCCGGTGTTCGCCACCACTTTCCAGAATGCACAGGCCGGCAGCAGCCAGTCGCTGTTCGAAGACCAGGGCGAGGCAGGGCAGGGCGTGCAGGTAAAAGGCATCGTCGAAGACCAGAGCACCCTTGAAGCACGCTACGAGCCGAACCACCCGGCGGCGAACAAGGACGGCTACGTCTACTACCCGAACGTCAATGTGGTCGAGGAGATGGCTGACATGATCTCCGCCAGCCGCGCGTTTCAGACCAACGCTGAACTGATGAACACGGCCAAGAACATGATGCAGAAAGTGCTGACCCTGGGGCAGTGATAGGAAGCCGACATGACCACCACCAATTCCACTACAGACGTCGGCAGCGCATACCTGACCTCGCTGCAGAAGCAGACGTCCAAGACTGACAGCTCTACCGGCGCCGCCGGCAGCGCGCTGGGCAAGGACGCGTTCCTGCAGTTGCTGGTCACCCAGATGCAGAACCAGAACCCGCTCGACCCGCAGGAAAACGGCGAGTTCGTGGCCCAGTTGGCGCAGTTCAGCAGCCTGGAAAGCATGCAGTCGCTGAACGACGCTGTGACCTACATCGCGGCCGGGCTGCAATCTTCCCAGGCCTTGCAGGCCTCCTCGCTGGTCGGGCGCAATGTCATTGTCCAGACCGACAAGGCCGTGGTCGATACCAGCAAGGACATGAAGGGCTCGGTCAACCTGACGTCGTCCAGTACCTCCACCTCGGTGGGGATCTACGACAAGGACGACAAGCTGGTGCGCACCATCGAACTCGGTACCCAGAAGTCTGGCAGCATCGACTTTACCTGGGATGGCCTGAACGATGACGGTGAAGTCGCGGCCGCCGGGACCTACACCTTCAAGGCCACCGCCTCGATCGATGGCAAGGCCACGGCCATGACCACCAACCTGCCGGCCTCGGTTACCAGTGTGACCATGGGTAGCAACGGTTCGGAGATGACGCTCAACCTGGCCGGGCTGGGCAGTGTTGCGCTTTCCAAAATCCAAAGCATCGGCATCTAGGGCCTGAGCAAAACGACAGGAGTTACACATGTCTTTCAATATCGGCCTTAGCGGCCTCTATGCAGCAAACAAGGCCCTGAACGTTACCGGCAACAACATTGCCAACGTTGCCACCACCGGCTTCAAGTCGTCGCGTGCCGAGTTCGCTGACCAGTACTCCAACTCCATTCGCGGCACCAGCGCGGGCAAGACCGTGATCGGCACCGGGGTAAAGACTGCCGCGGTTTCGCAGCTGTTCACGCCAGGCAATATCAACGCCACCGGCCAGGCGCTGGACATGGCTATCGATGGCAACGGCTTCTTTGCCCTGAACGACAACGGCTCGAAGATCTATACCCGTGCGGGCGCTTTCTACAGCGACAAGGCCGGTTATGTGGTGAATGCTTCGGGTGCCAACCTGCAGGGTTATGCGGTCGGCGAGGACGGCAAGATCATCCAGGGTATCCTGACTGACCTGCAGATCGATACTTCCAACCTGACGCCGAAGCCGACCGGCCTCATCACCGAGAAGATCAACCTGAACTCGGCCGCGACCTCCCCGTCGGTGACGCCCTTCGATCCCACCAATGCCAGTTCCTACAACTTCACGTTCAATACCCCGGTGTTCGACAGCCAGGGTAATGAACACCAGATGAACCAGTACTTCATCAAGGACGACGCGACCAATACCTGGTCCATGCACACCACTATCGATGGCCGCAACCCGGCCAATCCGGCTTCCACCACGCCGCTGGTCAACGCCGTGCCGTTCAAGTCCGATGGTACGCTGGACAAGGATGCAATGACTGCGGGTGACGTCGCGGGCGGCCTGAGCATTGGCGAAGACAAGATCTTCCAGCTCAACGACTGGATCCCGGCGCAGAAAAACGCCGCTGGAGAGTGGTCGGCCAATGGCGCCATCGCCAACGCGGACGGTGTGAAGCTGGACATGCTGGGTGCCACCCAATACAACGCGTCGTCCGCAGAAATCGCCAAAACCCAGGATGGCTTCGCCACCGGTGAGCTGTCGGGGCTGAGCATCGACCAGAACGGCTACCTGTTTGCCAGCTTCACCAACGGCAAGGACAAGGTGATCGGCCAGGTGGCGATTGCCAACTTCGCCAACCTGCAGGGCCTGACGCCGATTGGCGGTACCAACTGGAAAGAGTCCTATGCCTCGGGCGTGCCGGTGATCGGCGCTCCGGACACCGGTACCCTCGGCCAGATTTCCGGTGGTGCCCTGGAGGACTCCAACGTCGACCTGACCGGCGAGCTGGTCAACCTGATCAAGGCGCAGAGCAACTACCAGGCCAATGCCAAGACCATTTCCACTGAAAGCACCATCATGCAGACCATCATTCAGATGACCTGATGATTGTTTTTGCTGTGGTGTTTGTAATTGGGGCCGCAAAGCGGCCCCAAGAATGTGAAGGTTCATGCGAATGAAGCGGCTGTCGTTACTGGCCTTGTTCCCCCTGCTGGTGCTGGTTCTGCCGGCCCCCGCTGCCCCCGCCCCGTTCTATCAATGGCAAAGCCTGGTCACCGGCCGCTACCTGTGTTCGGCCCACAACCCGGGCAAAGGCTGGGTGCGCCACTCTGGCCCCTACAACAACGCCGCCTGCCGCGCCCATTGAGCAAGCCCTTGCCGCAGGCGGCAAACATCCGCCGACAAACTGACGGTTATTGCCCCTTGCCGCGCTGAAAGCCCCGTAAACCGGGTGTTTCAGACTTGGTTCAATTATTGCTTGGAACCTGCCCAGTGACAGCGCGGCAGCTACGCGCAGAGGAGAAACTGTGGACAAGTTGCTTTATGTGGCCATGACCGGCGCCAGCCAGAACGCGCTGGCGCAGAAGGCCCACGCCAACAACCTGGCGAACATTTCCACCAACGGTTTTCAGCGCGACCTGGAGCAGGCCCGCTCGATGCCGGTGTTCGGTGACAGCTTTCCGGCGCGTGCATTCGCCATGACCGAGCGCCCGGCCACCGACTTCAGTGAAGGCCCGTTGGTCGAAACTGGCCGCGACCTTGACGTGGCGGTGACCGGCAAAGGCTTTATCGCCGTGCAGGCGCCGGACGGCAGCGAAGCCTATGTGCGTACCGGTAGCCTGAACATCGATGCCCTCGGTGTGCTGCGTGCCGGCAATGGCATGCCGGTGATCGGCAACGGTGGCCCGATCGCCATCCCGCCGGAGCAGAAAGTGGAAGTGGGTGCCGACGGCACCATCAGCATCCGCTCCATGGGTGAAGACCCGCGGGTGATGGCCGAGGTCGACCGCATCAAACTGGTCAACCCGGACACCAAAGGCCTGACGAAGGGCCTGGACGGTCTGATCCATACCACTTCCGGCCAGCCGGCCGATGCCGACGTCAACGTGCGGGTGGTGGCTGGCTTCCTGGAAGGCAGCAATGTCAACGCTGTCGAGGAAATGACCTCGGTGCTGGCGCTGTCCCGCCAGTTCGAACTGCACGTCAAGATGATGAATACGGCCAAGGAAGGCGACGAAGCCATGGCTCGGGTTTTGCAAATCGGCTAATCACTTTTGAACGGGTGCCGTAAAACAGGCGCACGAGGAGAACTCACATGCTTCCGGCTCTTTGGGTCGCTAAAACCGGCCTGTCCGCTCAGGACACCAACCTGACGGTCATTTCCAACAACCTGGCCAACGTCTCGACCACCGGCTTCAAGCGTGATCGCGCCGAATTCGCAGACCTGCTCTACCAGATCAAGCGCCAGCCTGGTGCCCAGTCGACCCAGGACAGCGAGCTGCCCTCGGGCCTGCAGGTCGGTACCGGTGTGCGTATCGTGGGCACCCAGAAAAGCTTCGTCGCCGGCAGCCTGCAAACCACGGAAAACCCGTTGGACATGGCCGTCAACGGTCGCGGTTTCTTCCAGGTCCTGCAGCCGGATGGCACCGTGTCGTACACCCGTGACGGCACCTTCCACCTGAACTCCGATGGCCAGATCGTCACCGCCAACGGCTACGCCCTGGAACCTGCCATTGTCGTGCCTAACGACGCCCAGACCTTCACCGTTGGCCAGGACGGCACCGTGTCGATCACCACCGCCGGCAACCCGGCTGCACAGGTGATCGGCAACATCCAGACCGCCGACTTCATCAACCCGGCCGGCCTGCAGGCGATCGGCGACAACCTGTTCCTCGAGACCGCCGCCAGTGGCGCACCGCAGGTTGGCACCCCAGGCCTGAACGGTTTTGGCACCACCTTGCAGCAGACGCTGGAGAACTCCAACGTCAGCACCGTGGAAGAGCTGGTGAACATGATCACCACTCAGCGTGCCTACGAGATGAACTCCAAAGTCATTTCCACGGCCGACCAGATGCTGTCGTTCGTTACTCAACAGCTCTAAGCCCTGTCACTCAGCTGCGCCCGTGAGGTAAGTGTCATGAATCGTCTGTTGTCCGTTTTCGCCCTGGGGGGGGCGGTGTTGCTGGCAGGTTGCGTCGCACCGACGCCCAAGCCCAACGACCCGTACTATGCGCCGGTGTTGCCGCGCACCCCGTTGCCGGCAGCGGCCAACAACGGTTCGATCTACCAGGCCGGTTTCGAGCAGAACCTGTACAGCGACCGCAAGGCGTTCCGGGTGGGTGACATCATCACCATCACGCTCAATGAGCGCACGTCCGCCAGCAAGAACGCGGGCTCGCAGATCGCCAAGACCAGCAAGACCGACATCGGCCTGACTTCGCTGTTTGGTAGCACGCCCAACACCAATAATCCGTTCGGTGGCGGCGACCTTTCGCTGGAGGCCGGTTATAGCGGCGATCGCGCGACCAAGGGCGACAGCAAGGCCACCCAGGGCAACACGCTGACCGGTTCGATCACCGTCACCGTGGCCGAGGTGCTGCCCAACGGCATCATCGCCGTGCGCGGCGAGAAGTGGCTGACCCTGAACACCGGCGAAGAGCTGGTGCGCATTGCCGGCATGGTTCGCGCTGACGATATCGCCACCGACAACACTGTGCCGTCCACCCGTGTGGCCGACGCGCGCATCACCTACTCCGGTACCGGTTCGTTCGCCGATGCCAGCCAGCCCGGGTGGCTGGACCGCTTCTTCATCAGCCCGCTTTGGCCTTTCTGAGTACGGATGACCATGTTCAACGTGAGGCAGCTGATTGCCACAACCCTGCTTTTGTCCTGCGCCTTCGCTGCCCAGGCCGAGCGCCTGAAGGACATTGCCAGCATCTCTGGCGTACGTTCCAACCAGTTGATTGGTTACGGCCTGGTGGTGGGCCTCAATGGCACGGGTGACCAGACCACCCAGACGCCGTTCACCCTGCAAACCTTCAACAACATGCTGTCGCAATTCGGCATCAAGGTGCCGGCCGGTTCCGGCAACGTGCAGCTGAAGAACGTTGCCGCAGTGTCGGTGCATGCCGACCTGCCACCGTTCGCCAAGCCGGGCCAGGTGGTGGACATCACCGTGTCGTCGATCGGTAACTCGAAGAGCCTGCGCGGCGGCAGCCTGTTGATGACCCCGCTCAAGGGTATCGACGGCAATGTCTACGCCATTGCCCAGGGCAACCTGGTCGTGGGCGGCTTTGATGCCGAAGGTCGTGACGGCTCGAAGATCACTGTCAACGTGCCGTCGGCCGGTCGTATTCCGGGTGGTGCCAGTGTCGAGCGTGCGGTGCCGAGCGGCTTCAACCAGGGCAATACCCTGACCCTTAACCTCAATCGTCCCGACTTCACGACCGCCAAGCGCATCGTGGACAAGGTCAACGACCTGCTCGGCCCTGGCGTGGCCCAGGCCGTGGATGGTGGTTCGGTACGGGTCAGCGCGCCGATGGACCCAAGCCAGCGCGTGGATTATCTGTCGATCCTCGAAAACCTCGAAATCGACCCGGGCCAGGCGGTGGCCAAAGTCATCATCAACTCGCGTACCGGCACCATCGTCATCGGCCAGAACGTCAAGGTGTCGCCGGCAGCGGTAACCCACGGCAGCCTGACCGTGACCATCACCGAAGACCCGATCGTCAGCCAGCCGGGGGCCTTCTCCAATGGCCAGACTGCCGTGGTGCCACGCTCGCGGGTCAATGCCGAGCAGGAAGCCAAGCCGATGTTCAAGTTCGGCCCGGGCACCACGCTGGATGAAATCGTCCGCGCGGTGAACCAGGTGGGCGCAGCGCCCGGCGACCTGATGGCGATCCTCGAAGCCTTGAAGCAGGCCGGCGCCTTGCAGGCCGACCTGATCGTGATCTGAGGACGGCGCGGATGAATATCAAAAGCCAGGTATCCGGTAGTGCCGACAGCGGCGCCTATACCGACCTCAACCGCCTGAGTGCCCTCAAGCACGGCGACCGCGACAGCGAAGCCAATGTGCGCAAGGTGGCCCAGGAATTCGAGTCGCTGTTCATCAGCGAAATGCTCAAGGCCTCGCGCAAGGCCAGTGACGTGCTGGCCGACGACAACCCGATGAACACCGAAACGGTCAAGCAGTACCGCGACATGTACGACCAGCAGTTGGCCGTGAGCATGTCCCGCGAAGGTGGCGGCATCGGCTTGCAGGACGTGCTGGTGCGCCAGCTGACCAAGGGGCGCAGTGCGTCGATCAATACCAGCCCGTTCCCGCGCGTCGATAGCGGTGGCCCGGCATTGTGGGGCAACAAGGTGGCGGAGCCAGCGCATGCCATGGCCTCGTCCGCTACGCGCAACGACGTTGCTGCACTCAACGCGCGGCGCCTGGCCCTGCCCAGCAAACTCACCGACCGCCTGTTGGCCGGTATCGTACCGTCGGCGGAAACTGCCAATAACGCCGCCGTGCCTGCCCGTGACGGTCAGCCAGTCGCCAAGGCCTTCGCCGTGCCGGACAACGGCCTGCGCATTGTCGGCCGTGCCGTGGCCCAGCCACCGCTGGCGCCGAACAAGGCTTTCACCGACAGCGACGCCTTCGTCGCCACCATGCTGCCAATGGCCGAGCAGGCCGCCAGGCGCATTGGTGTCGACCCGCGCTACCTGGTGGCCCAGGCCGCGCTGGAAACCGGTTGGGGCAAGTCGGTGATGCGCAACAGCGACGGCAGCAGCAGCCACAACCTGTTCGGCATCAAAGCCACCGGCAACTGGCAAGGCGAGCAGGCGCGGGCGATCACCAGCGAATTCCGCGATGGCCAGTTCGTCAAGGAAACCGCGGCGTTCCGCAGCTACGACTCCTACCAGGACAGCTTCCACGATCTCGTTACCTTGCTGCAGAGCAATGCTCGCTATCAAGGTGCGCTGGATGCGGCCGATAACCCTGAGCAGTTTGCAAGAGAGCTGCAAAAAGCAGGTTATGCGACCGACCCGGGCTATGCGAAGAAGATCATCAGCATCGCCCAGCAAATGCAGTCAACCCCGCAATACGCCATGGCTGGCAGAACCACGAACTTATAAAAGGACTAAATCATGTCGAGCCTGATTTCCATCGGCCTGAGTGGCCTGAGTGCCAGCCAGGCGGGCTTGTCGGTAACCAGTAACAACATCGCCAACGCCGCGACCAGTGGCTACTCGCGCCAGCAGACGGTTCAGGCGGCGGGGCCTTCGCACAACATAGGCGCAGGGTTCCTGGGTACCGGGACCACGCTGGCGGATGTGCGTCGCATCTACAGCTCCTACCTGGACAACCAGTTGCAGACGGCCACCTCGTTGCAGGCAGACTCGCTGACGTTCCAGGATCAGATCACCAGCGTCGACAAGCTGCTGGCCGACCGTGACACCGGTATCAGTTCGGTCCTTACCGCCTTCTTTTCGGCGCTGCAGACTGCAGCGGCGAAACCGGGTGACGTTGCCTCGCGTCAGCTGCTGCTGACCCAGGCGCAAACCCTGAGCAACCGTTTCAACGCGGTGAGCACCCAGCTGACCCAGCAGAACGCCACGATCAACTCCCAGCTCGACACCATGGCCGGCCAGGTGAACAAGCTCACCGCCAACATTGCCGAGTACAACAAGCAGATCACCGCCGCCAGCGCCTCCGGCAACAGCCCTAACAGCCTGCTGGATGCGCGCAGCGAAGCCGTGCGCCAGCTCAACGAGCTGGTAGGGGTGACGGTGCAGGAGCGTGATGGCAACTACGACGTGTACCTGGGCAGTGGCCAATCGCTGGTCACCGGAACCAAGGCCAACACCTTGTCGGTGGAGCCGGGTGTGGCCGACAAGAGCCAGGTTGCCCTGCGCATCAACTATGACTCGTTCAGCTCGGACGTGACCTCGGTGGTGTCCGGTGGCGCCATTGGCGGCCTGTTGCGTTATCGCCAGGACGTGCTGACGCCGTCGATGAACGAGCTTGGTCGCGTTGCCCTGGTAGTCGCCGACAGCATCAATAGCCAGCTGGGTCAGGGCCTGGATGCCAACGGCCAGTTCGGCAGCTCGCTGTTCTCCAGCATCAACAGCGCCACCGCCATTGCCCAGCGCAGCCTGGCCTCGTCGAACAACAGTGCCGGCTCCGGCAATCTGGATGTCACCATCGCCAACAGCGGTGCGCTGACCACCTACGACTACGAGGTGAAGTTCACCAGCGCCAACCAGTACAGTGTGCGCCGCTCGGACGGCACCGACATGGGCAGCTTCGACCTGAATGCCGACCCGGCACCGGTGATCGATGGTTTCAGCCTGGCGTTGAAAGGCGGCGGCCTGGCGGCCGGCGACAGCTTCAAGGTCATCCCCACCCGTGCAGCTGCCGGGAGCATTACCACGACCTTGACCGATGCCAACAAGCTGGCCTTCGCCGGCCCTGTCAGCGCGACCTCGGGCAGTGGCAACAGCGGTACTGGCACCATCACCCAGCCGACCCTGAGCGAGTCGCTGGACATCTACGGCGGTGCCGATACCGCGCTGATCCAGCAGTCGATTCGCGATTCGATGCCGGTGCGCGTGGTGTTCGATGCTGCCAGTAGAGGCTCCCAGGGCTACAAGCTGTTCGATGCCAAGGGCACCCAGATTGGTACCGGCAGCGTGGTGCCTGGGCAGGACAACAAGTTGTCCATCGCCGTGCCGATGCTGGATGCGGCCGGCGACCCGATTCTGGATGGTAGCGGTAACCCGCGTACCTTTGCCGTCGAGACCACAATCGGTGGCAGCCCTGCGGCCAATGACAGCTTTACCCTGTCGTTCAATGCCGACGGCAAGGCGGACAACCGCAATGCCAACGCGCTGCTGGACCTGCAGACCAAGTCGACCGTGGGCACCAATTCTGGCACCGGGACCAGCTTCACCTCGGCCTACGCCTCGCTGGTCGAGCGGGTAGGGGCCAAGGCCAGCCAGGCCACCATTGACACCACGGCGACCCAGGCAGTGCTCAAGTCTGCGACCGAGAGCCGCAGCGCGGTGTCGGGCGTCAACCTCGATGACGAAGCGGCCAGCCTGGTGAAGTTCCAGCACTACTACACAGCGTCGTCGCAGATCATCAAGGCGGCGCAAGAAACCTTCTCCACCCTGATCAACGCCCTGTAAGGAGTAGCGGACCGTGCGTATTTCAACTGCTCAGTTCTATGAGACCAGCGCCACTAGCTACTCCCAGAACTACTCCAACTTGGCCAAGATTACCGAACAGGTCACCTCCAAATCGCGCATCCAGTCGGCCGGTGACGACCCGGTCGGCGCTGCGCGCTTGCTGGTGCTGCAGCAACAGAGCGCCTTGTTGGAGCAGTACAGCGGCAACATGACCACGGTCAAGAACGCCCTGCTGCAGGAAGAGAGCGTGCTATCGACCATCAACGATGCCCTGCAGCGTGCCAGCGAGCTGGCGATCCAGGCGGGTAACGGGGGCCTGAGCGATGCCGACCGTACCTCGATCGCCAGCGAGATCAAGGAAATCGAAGCCAACGTGTTCGGTCTGCTGAACTCGCGCGATGCCAACGGCGACTACATGTTTGGCGGCTCCAAGTCGTCGACCCCGCCCTATGTGCGCAACGCCGACGGCACCTACAGCTACCAGGGCGACCAGACCCAGCTGAGCCTGCAGGTGTCCGACACCTTGCGCCTGGCGACCAACGACACCGGCTACAGCATTTTCGACCAGGCCACCAATAACAGCCGCACCCAGTCGAGCCTGGTAGCACCGTCGCCGGATGACGGCAAGGTATTGCTGTCTGGCGGCCTGTTGACCTCGGCCACCACCTACGGCAATCAGTTTGCCGCTGGTCAGCCGTATTCTGTCACCTTCACCAGTGCCACCGAGTACAGCGTGAGGGATGCCGCCGGCAATGACATCACCAATGAAACCGCCGGCAAGGGCAAGTTCGACGTCAATACCGAAGGCGGCAAGATGATCTCGCTGCGCGGTGTCGACTTCGAGATCAACCTGAACCTGGCGGAAGGTGACGATGCTGACGCCGTCGTTGCCGGCCATGTGTTCACCCTCGAAGCCAAGCCCGATACCCTCACGGCGACGCGTAGCGCGGGCAACCCGTCGACGGCGCAGGTGACCGGCACCAGCGTTACCGACCCGGAAGCTTACCGTAGCACCTTCCCAAGCAACGGCGCGGTGATCCGCTTCACCAGCGATACCGAGTATTCTCTGTATGCGCAGCCGTACAGTGCCGACAGCAAGCCGATTGGCTCGGGTACAGTAGGGGCGGGCAACGCAGTGACGGTGGCAGGCGTTACCTACCAGTTCGACAGCGCGCCGAAGCAAGGCGACCAGTTCTCGGTCAATGCCAATACCCATCGCACGCAGAACGTACTGGATACCTTGGGTCAGCTACGCAGCGCTCTGGAAAAGCCGCTGGACACGCCCGAGGCGCAGGCTGCACTGAAAACCGCCACCGACTCGGCGATTTCCAACCTGGCCAGTGCCCGGGATCGTATCGACATTACCCGTGGTTCGATCGGTGCGCGGGGCAACTCGCTGGATATTCAGGCGCAGGAAAACGAAAGCCTGGGGCTGGCCAACCAAAGCACACAAAGTGCCATTGGCGATACTGACATGGCCTCGGCCACCATTCAGCTGACCCTGCAGCAGGCCATGCTTGAAGCTTCGCAGTTGGCGTTTGCGCGCATTTCTCAGCTAAGCCTGTTCGACAAGATCTAGTCTGCCTGCCTGATCCTGGGGCTGCTGCGCAGCCCTATCGCGACACAGGGCCCCCCACAGGTCCTCCTCTCTCCTGAGGGTGGCGTATTTGGGCTGCTCCCCAGGGTTGGATTGGTGTCCAGCTTCTTGGGGGCAGTCCAGGTCGTCCTCTCTCCTGAAGGTGGCGTATTTGTGGGAGCGGCCTTGCGTCGCGAAAGGGCCGCGAAGCGGCCCCATCGATATCTGCTGCGAAGCTGATCATTCGGGGTCCAGTGCCCGCCCGGTCATTCCAAAAATTCCCCAGTCCCCACACCCTCGCCACGGCTTTCGTAGCATTTCAATGTGACCAATGAGTCAAAACGCTCATCTTCCCTGTATTCTATGCAGCAGCTGTTGCAGCATTTTGTTACCGGTGCGCAGGCGAGCCCTGGCTACAACCCCTGGCGGTGACCGCTCCGGTATTTGGCGCCCTCAATTCATCGAGTGGTGGTCTTTGGCTGTTTTCATTGGGAAGCCAGAATGATTGGCATCAAAAGCATTGCGAGTTACGTGCCCACCGCTGGCCTGGACAACTACGTTCAGGGTGCGAAGTTCGGCAAGGACGAAGAGTTCATGTTCGGCAAGATCGGTGCGTCGTTCCTGCCGCGCAAGGCCGAAGAGCAAGAAACCTCCGACTTGTGCGTAGAAGCCGCCCAGGCGCTGTTCGCCAGCAACCCCGACCTTGATCCGCAATCGATCGATGCGTTGATCGTGGTCACCCAGAACGGCGACGAAGAAGGCCTGCCGCACACCGCAGCCATCGTCCAGAGCAAACTTGGCCTGTCTACCCGCGTGGCGGCGTTCGACGTGTCGCTGGGCTGCTCCGGCTATGTGTATGGCCTGTATGCGATCAAAGGCTTCATGGAGGCGGCAGGCCTGAAGAACGGCCTGCTGATCACCGCCGACCCGTATTCGAAGATCGTCGACCCGGAAGACCGCAACACCACCATGCTGTTCGGCGACGCCGCCACGGCAACCTGGATGGGTGAAAACGCGGTTTGGAACCTGGGCCAGGCGCGTTTCGGCACTGACGGTTCCGGTGCCGAGCACCTGAAAGTCAGTGACGGCAAATTCTTCATGAATGGCCGCCAGGTATTCAACTTCGCCCTGATCAAAGTGCCAGCGCACCTGCACGAGCTGCTGGATGCCAGCGGCCTGAAGTCGTCGGATATCGACGCCTTCTGCATCCACCAGGGCAGTGCGGCGATTGTCGACGCCGTGGCGCGACGCTTTGAAGAGCAACACCCGGAGAAGTTCGTCAAGGACATGCTGGAAACCGGCAATACGGTGTCCTCCAGTGTTCCGCTGCTGCTGCAGAAGCACATGCTCGATGGCAGCTGGAAGCGCGTGGCGATCAGTGGCTTTGGCGTGGGCCTGTCGTGGGGCTCGGCCATCCTGTACCGCGACTGATCCCAGTCAGCCCCTAAAAGCGCCCGGCGGCCACCGCCCGGCGCTTTTTTTCTGCCGACAATAAACTTCTGCCTAACGCAGCCCATTGTAGGAGCGGGTTCACCCGCGAAGAAGGCAGCTCGGTCTATGGCACCGGCTTCGCCGGTGTTCGCGGGTGAACCCGCTCCTACAGATGGGATGAGGCATTCAGCCCATTCCAAACAGTTTTTGACGCCAATAAACCGCCCTTAACCCCTTGATTTCTCAGGGCTGGCCCCATGCCAGTATTTTTTTTTTGAAAAAACCCTCAAGCAACCCGCACACCCGACGATAACCATTACGAAGGTTCTCTAGGCCACACCCGGCTGTCGCCAGGGCCGGAAGCCGCAGTATCCATACAACGAGGAATTCGTCATGGCTTTGACCGTTAACACTAACATCACCTCCTTGGGCGTTCAGAAGAACCTGAACCGTGCTTCCGACGCGCTGGGCACCTCCATGTCCCGCCTGTCCTCTGGCCTGAAAATCAACAGCGCCAAAGACGACGCCGCTGGCCTGCAGATCGCCAACCGTCTGACCAGCCAGATCAAAGGCCTGAGCGTTGCCGTGAAAAACGCCAACGACGGCATCTCCATCGCTCAGACTGCTGAAGGTGCGATGCAGGAATCGACCAGCATTCTGCAGCGTATGCGCGAACTGGCCCTGCAGTCGGCTAACGGCTCGAACAGCGATGATGACCGTACTTCCCTGCAGCAGGAGTTCACCGCTCTGTCGGGTGAGCTGACTCGTATTGCAAACACCACTACCTTCGGTGGTCGTAACATTCTGGACGGCTCTTTCCAGAACATCGGTTTCCAGATTGGTGCTAGCGCTAACGAAACAATTTCGTTCGGCATGACTGACATCAGTGCAACTGGTCTAAAAGGATCTTACAGCGAGGCAACTGTTGCTGGTAATGAAATGGGGGGGCTGACTGCCACTGCATTGGGTACTAAGCTGACCACTCCAGCGCCGGTGGTGGGTGCGGCGGTCGTGAACAGCACATCAGTACCAGACGAGATTAAGGCTGGTGGAGGCGGCTTCGCTGCGGAATTCGGCTTCGCTATCGGTAATCAATCTGTATTGGTAGAGGTTGGTGACGAAGGTGCAGCTATTGCTACTAAGATGCAAGCCGCTCTGCGAGCTGCGACTGGTGATAATACCGCCACTGTAGGCTTTACTGACGCTGATGGCTTCACCATGTCTGCCTTGGCAGATATAGAAATTTCCGGCGCTGGTGCTTCCGCTGTTGGTCTAGCTACCGGCACCACTAACGCTGTTCGTGCAGGTACTCCAACCCCTGCAACTGGCGCAACTACTCTTGCTGCTGGTGGCACTATCAAGGTCAATGACACTCAGGTTACTTGGGCTGCAGGTGCTGATATTGACTCTGTTCTCACTCAAATCAACGCTATCGGTACTATCGACGCAACCAAAACCAAAATCGATGCTGATGGTCGTTTGAATATCGTTTCGAAAGATGGCAGCGATGTTCGTCTCTCGAATGATCAAAGCGGTTCCTTGGCTCAGTTGGGCCTGACTGCTGGTACTTCTGAAGCTAAAACTACTGAAGATACTTCGATTACTCTGAATGGTGTAGAAGTCAAGTTCGCCAAGGGCTCCAGCGCTCAGAACGTCGTTTCGGCGATCAATAGCGCTAGCACGGGTGTTACTGCCAGTCTGACTGATGATGGTAAGCTGTCGCTGTTCTCCGACAAAGACATTACTGTTGCTGACGGTAGTGCAGGTACTGGTCTCGCCGCTCTCGGTCTAGCCGGCAAAACTGGTGCGACGGCAGTTGCAATGGAAACTACCGTTTCCAACCTCAGCATTACTGACGCTAAGTCGTCGCAGATATCGATCCAAGCATTGGATGCTGCTATCGCCCAAGTCGACAGCCAGCGCGCCCAACTGGGTGCCGTTCAAAACCGCTTCGACAGCACCGTAGCCAACCTGAACAGCATCTCGGAAAACTCCACCGCTGCCCGCAGTCGTGTGCAGGACGCCGACTTTGCTGCTGAAACCGCCGAGCTGACCAAGCAGCAGACCCTGCAACAGGCTTCCACCGCGATCCTGTCCCAGGCCAACCAGCTGCCGTCGTCGGTACTGAAACTGCTGGGCTAATTTCAAAAGCTGAGTAGTTTGACGAAGGGTACGGCGACGTACCCTTTCGTCTTTCCGAGAATAAGAGGTGTAAGACATGGATATGAGCGTGAAACTGGGCCTGTCCTATCCCGCCTCCGCTGCGCCCGACACATCGACGAGCAAGCGGCAAGCAAGCGATCTGGCAGCCAGCGAGTCGGTCGACAAACAACCCAAGCCTGAAGCTCGGCAAGACCTGGAAAGCGCCATCAGTGCCATCCAGGACTTCGTCAAGGCTTCAGAGCGGCAACTCGATTTTTCGATCGATGACTCCACCGGCCAGGTGGTGGTCAAGGTCATAGCCCGCCAAAGCGGCGAAGTCATTCGCCAGTTGCCTTCCGAAGTGGCACTGAAACTGGCGGAAAACCTGAAGGATGCCAATAGCCTGTTGTTCAATGCCCAGGTCTGAGTTGGCACGGCATTTGTTTATTAGCGCACGGATGCCTTTTCGTCGGTAAACCGGCGGCAACGATTAAGGAGATGTGATATGGCGAGCTCAACCATCAATGGGCTTGGCTCTGGCCTCGATATCAGCGGTATCGTGAAGGCGCTGGCAGATGCCGAAAAGGCGCCCAAGCAAACCCAGATCAACAACCAGACCACCACAGCCACCACCTCGCTGTCGGCCATCGGTACTGTGAAAAGCGCACTGGATACCTTTCGTGCAGCCGTTGCCAAGCTAAACACGGCTTCGAGCTTTTCCGGTTTGGCGTCATCGTCGTCCGATGAAGCCATCGCCAAGATCAAGCTGGGCGATGGCGCGTCTTCCGGTGACTATGCTCTCGAAGTTACCCAGTTGGCGACAGCTTCCAAGATCTCGACACAGGTCTACGAGAAGACTTCGACCATCGTCAACGATTCGGGGCAATCGCAAACCCTGACCATTAGCCAGGGCAGTGCTACCCATAGCGTGACCATCGCCAACGGCGCGACCCTGCAGCAGGCTCGTGACACGATCAATGGTCAACTGCAGTCAAAAGGTATCACCGCGAACATCGTCACCGACGCCAGTGGTTCACGCCTGATCTTCTCGTCCACTAAAATGGGTGAGGGCACCGAACTGACGTTGGGCGGCGACGCCAGCATGGCTAGTGATGTGACGACCATCGCCGAGCCACAGAACGCAAAATACACCCTGGACGGTCTTGAGCTGGAATCGGCCTCGAATACTGTAACAGGCGCCATCAGTGGCGTGGATATCACACTGGTCAAGGAAGGCAAGGCCAGCCTAGCGGTATCGAGCAATAACGATACGCTCAAGACCTCGGTGCAGTCGTTCGTCACCGCTTACAATGCGCTGATGACTACTATCAATGCCCAGACCAAGGTCACCACAGGCTCTGATGGCTCTGCCACCGGCTCGGCCGCATTGACCGGTGATGCGACCATGCGCTCGCTGGTCAATTCCATTCGTAGCGAGATCAGTCGCAGCGTTGGCAGTACAGGCCTGCGCACTTTGTCGCAATTAGGCATCAATACCGTCCAGAAAACCGGCCTGTTGGAGCTCAATGACACCAAGTGGGACGCTGCGGTCAAAACGTATGGTGCTGACATCAGCGGTCTGTTCACCGGTAAGGAAGGCCTGCTCACGCGCATGACCTCCGCCACCGAGGAATACGCCAAGACCGGTGGCATCCTGGCCTCTCGTCAGACCAATCTGACTAATCAGCTCAAGCAACTGGAAGAGTCGCAAACCGCCCTGGACCGTCGTATCGAGTCTTTGACCGAAACCCTGACCAAGAAATATAACGCCATGGACACCATGGTCGCCCAGCTCAAGGCTACTAGTGACAGCGTGATGACCACGCTCAACGCGTTGAACAAAGCCAATAGCGACAGCTGATCATTAAAGAAACGCCGGGCCGGGCCGATGTAGTAGACATGCGGCCCACGTCCAGCCCCGTTCAATGAGGATCCCCCATGCACCCGATGAGAGCCCTTCGCCAGTACCAGAAGGTCAATTCCCACGCTCAAATTTCCGAAGCTACCCCGCACCGCTTGGTGCAGTTGCTGATGGAGGGTTCGCTTGACCGCATGGCTCAGGCCAAAGGTGCGATCGCGCGCGGCGATGTGGCGCTGAAGGGTGTGATGCTGGGCAAGGCTATTGACATCATCGGTGGTCTGCGTGAGGGGCTGGATAAGGAAAAGACCGATAACCCAGACGAACTGGACCGCCTCGACAGCCTGTACGACTACATGGCTCGCCGCCTGACTCAGGCCAATCTGCATAGCGACCCGGCCATGATCGACGAAGTCGCGCAATTGATGATCACTGTCAAAAGCGGCTGGGATGCCATCGCCTCCGCCGAGCAATAACACCCTAAGGAGCACCCCCATGAGCGCGCTGCAGCAAATCGAAGACACCCGCCTTGCCCTGAGCGAGGCCCTGCAAGTGCGCGACTGGGCGGCCATTGGTGAGTTGGACTTGGCCTGTCGTGCGCTGATGGATGAATTACTGCAAGAGAATCAGGATGATGAGGCCGCAATCCGGGCCAATCTGGAAGCGTTGATGGCGGTTTATCGTCAGCTGATCGACGTTGCAAGTGACGAGCGTCAATCCTTGGTCGCACAAATGTCGAATATCAACCAAGCGAAACACGCCACAAAGGTATACCATCTGTTCAGCTGAAGCTGGGCAGAGAGCAACGCTTCGGCGCCATAAATTTGACTGCCTTTAAGTTTTTGACTTTACTAGTGGCTGTTTTCGAATTTCAGACGTCCGAACACTGACCATTCAGTCGGAATGATGTCGAGCACGCCCCTGCAGGGCGCCGATATGACTAGGGAAGTTGCTATTGCATGTGGCGTGAAACCAAGATTCTGCTGATCGATGACGACAGCGCGCGCCGCCGCGACCTTGCGGTGGTGCTGAACTTCCTCGGCGAAGAAAACCTCGCGTGTGCCAGCCATGACTGGCAGCAGGCGGTCGAGCCATTGTCCTCGAGCCGCGAAGTGCTGTGCGTGCTCATCGGCACCGTGAATGCTCCGGGCAATCTGCTTGGGCTGCTTAAGACAGTGGCTACCTGGGATGAGTTCCTTCCGGTTCTGCTTTTAGGTGAAATTTCTTCTGCCGAGCTGCCGGAAGACCTTCGCCGCCGGGTGCTGTCCAACCTGGAAATGCCGCCAAGCTACAGCCAGCTGCTGGATTCGCTGCACCGTGCCCAGGTCTACCGCGAAATGTATGACCAGGCGCGCGAGCGCGGTCGCCAGCGCGAGCCCAATCTGTTCCGTAGCCTGGTGGGCACCAGCCGTGCCATTCAGCACGTGCGGCAAATGATGCAGCAAGTGGCGGATACCGACGCCAGCGTGCTGATCCTGGGTGAGTCGGGCACCGGCAAGGAAGTGGTGGCGCGTAACCTGCACTACCATTCCAAGCGCCGCGAAGCGCCGTTCGTGCCGGTCAACTGTGGCGCGATCCCGGCTGAGCTGCTGGAAAGCGAACTGTTCGGCCACGAGAAGGGCGCCTTTACCGGGGCCATCACCAGCCGTGCCGGGCGTTTCGAGCTGGCCAACGGCGGTACCCTGTTCCTCGACGAAATCGGCGACATGCCGTTGCCGATGCAGGTCAAGCTGCTGCGTGTGCTGCAGGAGCGTACCTTCGAGCGCGTGGGCAGCAACAAGACCCAGAGCATCGACGTGCGCATCATCGCTGCGACGCACAAGAACCTCGAAACCATGATCGAGGACGGCACCTTCCGCGAAGACCTGTACTACCGCCTGAACGTGTTCCCTATCGAAATGGCGCCGTTGCGTGAGCGGGTGGAAGACATCCCGTTGCTGATGAACGAGCTGATTTCGCGCATGGAGCACGAGAAGCGCGGTTCCATTCGCTTCAATTCCGCCTCGATCATGTCGCTGTGCCGTCACGGCTGGCCGGGCAACGTGCGCGAGCTGGCCAACCTGGTCGAGCGCATGGCGATCATGCACCCGTACGGGGTCATTGGCGTGTCGGAACTGCCGAAGAAATTCCGCTATGTCGATGACGAAGACGAGCAGATGGTCGACAGCCTGCGCAGCGACCTGGAAGAGCGCGTGGCGATCAATGGCCACACACCAAACTTCAGCAACCACGCCATGCTGCCGCCCGAAGGCCTGGACCTCAAGGACTACCTGGGTAGCCTGGAGCAGGGCCTGATCCAGCAGGCGCTGGACGATGCCAACGGTATCGTTGCGCGCGCGGCTGAACGTTTGCGTATTCGCCGTACCACCCTGGTCGAGAAAATGCGCAAGTACGGCATGAGCCGCCAAGGCGGCGAGGAACAGGCGGAAGATTGAAGCCTGGCGGTTGCCTGTGCCGGCCTCTTCGCGGGCACGCCCGCTCCCACAGGATCGATGCACATCTTCAATTCGGTGATATCCCTGTGGGAGCGGGCGTGCCCGCGAAGAGGCCGGCACAAATCCCTATCTCCGGCACGGCTATTGCTACACCGCTGGCAACACACCGTTTTTATGACGGTCAGCCACGCGAGAGAGCACGATGCCCCAGGCCGCCCACGTATCCCGAGCCCCCGATCAGCAGGGGCAAACCCTGGTCGCGCAGGACAGCGGCCAGGGTATCGCGCAAGCCTTCGCCCTGTTCAATCAGGTGTCCAGCCAGCTGAGCCAGTCCTACAGCCTGCTTGAAGCCCGGGTCAGTGAACTCAAAGGTGAGCTGGCCGTGGTCAGCGCCCAGCGCATCGACGAACTGAGTGAAAAGGAACGCCTGGCCAACCGCCTGCAGAACCTGCTGGACTTGCTGCCCGGCGGGGTGATCGTGATCGACGGCCAGGGCCTGGTGCGCGAAGCCAACCCGGCCGCCTGCGAGTTGCTCGGTGAGCCTCTGATCGGCCAATTGTGGCGCCAGGTGATCGCCCGTAGCTTTGCCCCGCGCAAGGACGACGGCCACGAAGTCTCGCTGCGCGACGGTCGCCGCCTGTCGATCGCCACCCGCTCGCTGGATGCCGAGCCTGGCCAATTGGTGCTGCTCAACGACCTGACTGAAACCCGTCGCCTCCAGGACCAGCTGGCTCGCCACGAGCGCCTGTCGTCGTTGGGGCGCATGGTTGCCTCGCTGGCCCACCAGATCCGCACACCGCTATCGGCAGCCATGTTGTATGCCAGCCACCTGGCCGATAGCGAGCAAGCGCTGAGCGCGGAAACCCGCCTGCGTTTTGCCGCGACCTTGAAGGAACGCCTGCACGAGCTGGAACACCAGGTGCGCGACATGCTGGTGTTTGCCCGTGGCGAGTTGCCGCTGGGGGATCGGGTGACCCCGAAAGCGCTGTTCCAGGCCCTGCAGCAGGCGGCCCAGGCGCATGTGCAGGGGCACGCCGTGCGCTGGCAGTGCGACAGTCATCTGGGTGAGCTGCTGTGCAACCGCGACACCCTGGTCGGCGCCTTGCTCAACCTGATTGAAAATGCCCTGCAGGCCAGCGATGGCCCGGCGCGGCTGAAGGTGCACCTGTACCGCCGCGAACGTAGCTTGCACCTGTGCGTCAGCGATGCCGGCAGCGGCATCGATGCAGGCTTGCTCGGCCGTTTGGGCGAGCCGTTCCTTACCACCAAGGCCACCGGTACCGGCCTGGGCCTGGCCGTGGTCAAGGCGGTGGTGCGTGCGCATCAGGGCACGATCAACCTGCGCTCGAAAGTCGGCCGTGGTACCTGCGTGCGGGTAGAGCTGCCGTTGATCGACGGGCAATTGGCGGAGGGGGTGTAATGGCAATCAAGGTGCTGCTGGTCGAGGATGACCGCGTATTGCGCCAGGCGTTGGGCGATACCCTGGAAATCGGCGGTTTCGCCTATCAGGCAGTGGGCAGTGCCGAAGAAGCGCTGGAGGCCGTACTCGAAGACGCGTTCAGCCTGGTGGTCAGTGACGTCAACATGCCCGGTATGGATGGGCACCAGTTGCTGAGCCAGCTGCGCCGCCAGCAGCCACAGTTGCCGGTGTTGTTGATGACGGCGCATGCTGCCGTCGAGCGTGCAGTCGAGGCCATGCGCCAAGGCGCCGCCGACTACCTGGTCAAACCGTTCGAGCCCAAGGCGCTGCTCAACCTCGTGGAGCGGCATGCCGCCGGACGTGTGACCGGCGAAGAAGGGCCGGTGGCCTGCGAGCCGGCCAGTCGCCAGTTGCTGGAGCTGGCGGCCCGTGTGGCGCGCAGTGACTCGACCGTGCTGATTTCCGGCGAGTCCGGTACTGGCAAGGAAGTGCTGGCGCGCTACATTCACCAGCAGTCGCCGCGTGCGGCGCAGCCCTTCGTGGCGATCAACTGTGCGGCGATCCCCGACAACATGCTCGAGGCCACCCTCTTTGGCCACGAGAAGGGTGCCTTCACCGGTGCTATCGCGGCTCAGGCAGGCAAGTTCGAGCAGGCCGAAGGCGGCACCCTGCTGCTCGACGAAATCTCGGAAATGCCCATGGCCTTGCAAGCCAAGCTGCTGCGTGTGCTGCAGGAGCGCGAGGTGGAGCGGGTAGGCGGGCGCAAGCCGATCAGCCTGGACATTCGGGTGCTGGCCACCACCAACCGCGACCTGGCCGGCGAGGTGGCGGCCGGGCGCTTCCGCGAAGACCTGTACTACCGCCTGTCGGTGTTCCCGCTGGCCTGGCGCCCGCTGCGTGAGCGGCCGGGCGATATCCTGCAGCTGGCCGAGCGCCTGCTGGCGCGCCATGTGACCAAGATGAAGCATGCCCCGGTGCGCCTCTCGCCAGCGGCTCGGGCCTGCCTGCAGGCATATGCCTGGCCGGGCAACGTGCGCGAACTGGACAACGCCCTGCAGCGGGCGTTGATTCTGCAGCAGGGTGGCGTGATCGAGGCGGCGGATTTTTGTCTGGCAGGCGCCATTCCATTGTCGGCTGGCACCGAGCCATCTCTCGAGGTGGCTGCTGATGCCGGCGGCCTGGGGGATGACATGCGTCGCCACGAGTACCAGATGATCATCGACACCCTGCGCGCCGAGCGCGGCCGCCGCAAAGAGGCGGCCGAACGCCTGGGGATCAGTCCACGTACGTTGCGCTACAAGCTGGCGCAGATGCGCGATGCCGGGTTTGACGTCGAGGCCAGCCTGTTCGGCTGACTGGCAAATCATCTGCAACTGGCGCGGACCTCTGTGGGAGCGGCCTTGCGTCCCTATCGCGACGCAAGGCCGCTCCCACAGGAATTGTGTGATCCCTGGGAAATGAGTTGCGAAGGCTGGCACCTTTGTTGCTTTAGGTAGGTCATTCGCCGCATGACTGTCAAAAAAATGCGGCCGCAGGAGAGAGAAGGGTCATGAGCCAAGGTGTTGAATTCAATCGTCTGATGTTGGACATGCGGGCCATGCAGGCCGATGCCATGTCGCTGCCCAAGGTAACTGCCGCCCCCGAGCTGGCGCCAGGGCAAAGCACCTTCGCCGACATGCTCGGCCAGGCCATCGGCAAGGTGCATGAGACGCAGCAGGCCTCGACCCAACTGGCCAACGCGTTCGAAATCGGCAAGAGCGGCGTCGACCTGACTGACGTGATGATCGCTTCGCAAAAGGCCAGCGTGTCGATGCAAGCCATGACCCAGGTACGCAACAAGCTGGTCCAGGCGTACCAGGACATCATGCAGATGCCGGTTTGAGGACGGATGTAACCCATGGCTGAAGCAGTCGTCGAAAACGCCCCCGCCAAAGCTGGCTCGCCAGCGGCCAAGCCGCCGCTGTTTGGCATGGCGTTTCTGGAAAACATCTCGCAGATGCCCATGCTGCGCCAGATCGGCCTCCTGGTCGGCCTGGCGGCCAGCGTGGCCATCGGCTTTGCCGTGGTGCTGTGGTCGCAACAACCCGATTACCGTCCGTTGTACGGCAGCCTGTCGGGCATGGACACCAAGCAGGTCATGGACACCCTGGCTGCTGCTGACATCCCCTATAACGTGGAGCCCAACTCGGGTGCCCTGCTGGTCAAGGCCGACGACCTCTCCCGTGCGCGCCTGAAACTGGCAGCCGCCGGCGTGGCGCCGAGCGATGGCAATGTCGGCTTCGAGCTGCTCGACAAGGAGCAGGGCCTGGGCACCAGCCAGTTCATGGAAGCCACCCGCTACCGCCGCAGCCTGGAAGGCGAACTGGCCCGTACCGTTTCCAGCCTCAACAACGTCAAGGCCGCGCGCGTGCACCTGGCCATCCCGAAAAGTTCGGTGTTCGTGCGTGATGAACGCAAGCCCAGCGCCTCGGTACTGGTCGAGCTGTACCCAGGCCGTGCACTGGAAGCCGGGCAGGTGATGGCCATCGTCAACCTGGTCGCCACCAGCGTGCCGGAACTGGACAAATCCCAGGTCACCGTCGTCGACCAGAAGGGCAACCTGCTGTCCGAGCAGATTCAGGATTCCGCACTGACCCAGGCCGGCAAGCAGTTCGACTACAGCCGCCGGGTGGAAAGCATGCTCACCCAGCGTGTGCACAACATTCTGCAGCCGGTGTTGGGCAACGACCGCTACAAGGCCGAAGTGTCCGCCGACCTCGACTTCAGTGCGGTCGAGTCCACCTCCGAACAGTTCAACCCCGACCAGCCGGCGTTGCGCAGCGAGCAGTCGGTTGACGAACAACGTGCCAGCAGCCAAGGCCCGCAAGGCGTGCCTGGCGCGCTGAGCAACCAGCCACCAGGGGCCGCTTCGGCACCGCAGACCACCGGTGGCGCGGCTACCCCGGCTGCCGCCATTCAGCCTGGCCAACCGCTGGTGGATGCCAACGGCCAGCAGATCATGGACCCGGCCACCGGCCAGCCGATGCTCGCGCCGTACCCGTCAGACAAACGTCAGCAAAGCACCAAGAACTTCGAGCTGGACCGTTCCATCAGCCACACTCGTCAGCAGCAGGGGCGCATGACCCGTCTGTCGGTAGCGGTGGTGGTGGACGACCAGGTCAAGATCGACCCGGCCACTGGCGATACCACGCGTGCGCCATGGGGCGCCGAGGACCTGGCGCGCTTTACCCGCCTGGTGCAGGACGCAGTTGGCTTCGATGCCAGTCGTGGCGACAGCGTGACGGTGATCAACGTGCCGTTCGCCGCCGACCGTGGCGAGGAAATCGCCGACATCGCCTTCTACCAGCAGCCGTGGTTCTGGGATATCGTCAAGCAGGTGCTGGGCGTGGTGTTCATCCTGGTGCTGGTGTTCGGCGTGCTGCGGCCAGTGCTGAACAACATTACCGGGGGCGGCAAGCAGGCTGCCCCGGACAGTGACATGGAGCTGGGCGGCATGATGGGTCTGGATGGCGAACTGGCCAACGACCGCGTCAGCCTGGGTGGCCCGACAAGCATTCTGCTGCCTAGCCCGAGCGAGGGTTACGAGGCACAGCTCAACGCAATCAAAGGCCTGGTGGCCGAAGACCCGGGCCGTGTGGCTCAGGTCGTGAAAGACTGGATCAACGCCGATGAGTGATAACCGAGCCGTTACCGCCAAGCTGAGCCGCGTCGACAAGGCGGCGATCCTCCTGCTCTCGCTGGGCGAGACCGATGCGGCCCAGGTGCTGCGGCACATGGGCCCGAAGGAAGTGCAGCGGGTGGGTGTGGCCATGGCGCAGATGGGCAATGTGCACCGTGACCAGGTCGAACAGGTGATGAGCGAGTTCGTCGACATCGTCGGCGACCAGACCAGCCTGGGCGTCGGTTCTGATGCGTACATCCGCAAGATGCTCAACCAGGCCCTGGGCGAGGACAAGGCCAACGGCCTGGTCGACCGCATCCTGCTCGGCGGCAATACCAGCGGCCTGGACAGCCTCAAGTGGATGGAACCGCGTGCCGTGGCCGACGTGATCCGCTACGAGCACCCGCAGATCCAGGCCATCGTGGTCGCCTACCTCGACCCCGACCAGGCCGGTGAAGTGCTGAGCAACTTCGACCACAAGGTGCGCCTGGATATCGTCTTGCGCGTGTCATCGCTGAACACCGTGCAACCCGCGGCGCTGAAGGAGCTGAACCAGATCCTCGAGAAGCAGTTCTCGGGCAACTCCAACGCCGCGCGCACCACCCTGGGTGGTATCAAGCGTGCTGCCGACATCATGAACTTCCTCGACAGCTCGGTGGAAGGCGCACTGATGGACGCGATCCGCGAAATCGACAGCGACCTGTCGGAGCAGATCGAAGACCTGATGTTCGTCTTCAACAACCTGGCCGACGTCGACGACCGGGGCATCCAGGCGCTGTTGCGCGAAGTGTCCTCCGACGTGTTGGTGGTGTCGCTCAAGGGCGCCGACGAGCGGGTCAAGGACAAGATCTTCAAGAACATGTCCAAACGTGCTTCGGAACTGCTGCGTGACGATCTGGAGGCCAAAGGGCCGGTACGGGTCAGCGACGTGGAAACCGCGCAGAAAGAAATCCTCACCATTGCCCGGCGCATGGCCGAGGCCGGCGAGATCGTGCTCGGCGGCAAGGGCGCCGAGGAAATGATCTAAGGTATTCGCGATCCCATAGCCGACGCCGCCTTTTGTAGGGGCGGGTTTACCCGCGAAGGCGTCGGTCCTGGCAATCGAGGTTGTCGCTGCCGACGCATTCGCGGGTGAACCCGCTCCTACAAGGGACCGTGTCGGCCGAACATGGTTTGAGAACATGACAGCATGCCCACCAAAGAACACCACCCCAGCGACCTGATCCGTGCCCGCGACCTCGAGGGCGTGGATGTGTGGACGCTGCCAAGCTTCGACCCGGAGCCCGAGCCCGAGCCAGAGCCGGAACCCGAGGTCATCGCGGAAGAAGTCGAGGAAGTGCCGCTGGAAGAAGTCCAGCCGTTGACCCTGGAAGAGCTCGAAGCCATCCGTCAGGAGGCTTACAACGAGGGCTTCGCAACCGGTGAGCGCGAGGGCTTCCACAGCACCCAGCTCAAGGTTCGCCAGGAGGCCGAAGAGGCCCTGAAAACCAAACTCGACAGCCTCGAGCGGCTGATGGCTAACCTGATGGAGCCGATTGCCGAGCAAGACACGCAGATCGAGAAAAGCCTGGTGCACCTGATCGCGCACATGAGCCGCCAGGTGATCGGCCGCGAGCTACGCAACGATTCCAGCCAGATCACTCAGGTGCTGCGCGAAGCGCTCAAGCTGCTGCCCATGGGTGCGGACAATATCCGCATCCACCTCAACCCGCAGGATTTCGAGCTGGCCAAGGCCCTGCGCGAACGCCATGAGGAGAACTGGCGGCTGCTGGAAGACAGCGCGCTGCTACCGGGTGGTTGCCGCATCGAGACGGCCCACAGCCGTATCGATGCCACCATGGAAACGCGTATCGAAAAAGCGGTGGCGCAGCTGTTCGACCAGTTGCACGATCATTCCCTGCACCCGGCGGCGCCAGACATGTCGATAGACCTGGACGCGCCGGTCGAGCGTACCGTGGACAGCCCAGATGCGCCTTGAACGCACCAGCTTCGGCAAGCGCCTGGGCACTTACGCTGAGGCCATCGAGCTGCCGGCGCAACCCATCGTCGAAGGCCGCTTGCTGCGTATGGTCGGCCTCACCCTGGAAGCCGAAGGCCTGCGCGCTGCAGTGGGCAGCCGCTGTCTGGTGATCAACGATGACAGTTATCACCCCGTGCAGGTCGAGGCCGAAGTCATGGGCTTTGCCGGGCCCAAGGTGTTTCTGATGCCGGTGGGCAGTATCGTCGGTATCGCACCGGGGGCCCGGGTCGTGCCGCTGGATGACGGCGGCCGTCTGCCCATGGGCATGAGCATGCTGGGCCGGGTGCTCGACGGCGCCGGCCGTGCGCTGGATGGCAAGGGCGGGATGAAGGCCGAGGACTGGGTGCCGATGGACGGCCCGGTGATCAACCCGCTCAACCGCGACCCTATCAGCAAGCCGTTGGATGTGGGCATTCGTAGTATCAACGGCCTGCTTACTGTCGGCCGTGGCCAGCGGTTAGGCCTGTTCGCCGGTACCGGTGTGGGTAAATCGGTATTGCTGGGCATGATGACCCGTTTCACCGAAGCCGAAATCATCGTGGTCGGCCTGATCGGGGAGCGGGGGCGCGAGGTGAAGGAATTCATCGAGCACATCCTCGGTGAAGAGGGCCTCAAGCGCTCGGTGGTGGTGGCTTCGCCGGCCGACGATGCGCCGCTGATGCGCCTGCGCGCCGCCATGTATTGCACACGCATTGCCGAGTACTTCCGCGACAAAGGCAAGAATGTGCTGTTGCTGATGGACTCGTTGACCCGTTTCGCCCAGGCCCAGCGGGAAATTGCCCTGGCCATCGGCGAGCCGCCAGCCACCCGGGGTTACCCGCCCTCGGTGTTCGCCAAGCTGCCCAAGCTGGTGGAGCGGGCAGGCAATGGCGAACCTGGCGGTGGTTCGATCACTGCGTTCTATACCGTGCTGTCTGAAGGCGACGATCAGCAAGACCCGATCGCCGACTCGGCGCGGGGCGTGCTTGACGGCCACTTTGTACTGTCGCGTCGGCTGGCTGAGGAAGGCCATTACCCGGCCATCGACATCGAAGCGTCGATCAGCCGGGTCATGCCCCAAGTGGTCGATGCCGACCACTTGCGCCAGGCGCAGAAGTTCAAACAACTGTGGTCGCGCCTGTCGCAAAGCCGCGACCTGATCAGCGTGGGCGCCTATGTAGCCGGCGGTGATCCGGAGACCGACCTGGCCATTGCCTTGCAATCGAAGCTGGTTGAGTTTCTGCGCCAGGGCCTGCGCGAGAACGTGGGCATGGCGCAGAGCCGCGAACAGCTGGGGGCGATTTTCACGCCCCCGGCAGGTTGATAAGCCATGGCGCTGCCCGGACGTGCCGCGCGCCTGGCGCCGGTGGTGGACATGGCCGAAGAGGCCGAGCGCAAGGCGGCTCAGCGCCTTGGCCATTTCCAGCAGCAGGTGGCCACGGCCCAGGCCAAGCTGGCCGAGCTGGAGCGCTTTCGCGAGGATTACCAGCTGCAGTGGATCAACCGCGGCGGGCAAGGGGTCAATGGCAGCTGGCTGGTCAATTACCAGCGCTTTCTGGGGCAGCTGGAAACGGCCATGACCCAGCAGCGCCAGAGCCTGGTCTGGCACCAGAACAACCTCAATAACGCCCGTGGTACATGGCAGCAGGCCTATGCCCGGGTGGAAGGTTTGCGCAAGCTGGTACAGCGCTACCAGGACGAGGCCCGGCGCGCTGAAGACAAGCGCGAGCAGCGTTTGCTGGATGAGCTGTCGCAGCGCCTGCCGCGGCAAAACCAGCTATAGGTGTTCGCCGCAGGCCTTGCAGCGGAATAATTGGCCCGAAACAAATGAGAGGTCTTGCCCGCGAATGCGGTGGCGGCTGCGACGGTGTATGACCGGGTATATTGGCTGGCAGGTCCGGCCTATTCGCGGGTGAACCCGCCCCTACCACGGTATTGGGCGACACCACCGATTGATTGTAGGAGCGGGTTCACCCGCGAAGAGGCCGGTACAGGCCATCAACGCCATGAGCCTGCATCCGCTTGCCTCCCCCACCATCGCCTGCTAAACCTTAAAGCAGTTGCATCCGCCATCATCGAAGGAATCGCTAGCATGGCAGTCGAGACTGATTTTTCGCAGGACGGGAAAAAGCTGACCATCAAGATCAAGGGGCGCTTCGATTTCGGCAAGCATCAGGAGTTTCGCGACGCCTACGAACGCCAGCCCAGGCGGCCGGATTCGGTGGTCGTCGACCTGAAGGACACCACCTACCTCGACAGCTCCGCGCTCGGCATGCTGCTGTTGCTGCGCGACCACGCGGGCGGCGACGAGTCGGATGTGCGGGTAGTGCATGCCAGCTCCGATGTGCGCAAGATTCTCGCCATCTCCAATTTCGAAAAACTCTTCGATATCAGTTGAGCGCCGACATGCCGGCCGAACAGGCGTTAACCGTGCTGGTCGCCGAAGACAGTGCTGTCGATCGCCTTCTGCTTGCGCAGATCGTGCGCCGCCAGGGGCATCAGGTATTCACCGCTGAAAACGGTGAGCAGGCGGTAGCGCTGTACCTCGAGCGGCGCCCGCAACTGGTGCTGCTGGACGCCCTGATGCCGGTCATGGATGGCTTCGAGGCGGCGCGGCAGATCAAGGCATTGGCTGGCGAAGCGCTGGTGCCGATCATTTTCCTGACGTCGCTGAATGAAGAAGAAGGCCTGGTGCGTTGCCTGGAGGCGGGGGGCGATGATTTCATGGCCAAGCCCTACAGCGCGGTGATCCTGGCTGCCAAGATTCGCGCCATGGACCGCCTGCGTCGCTTGCAGGCAACGGTACTGGAACAGCGTGACCAGATCACCCGGCATCACCATCACCTGCTTAACGAGCAGCGGGTCGCCAAGGCGGTGTTCGACAAGGTGGCCCACTCTGGTTGCCTTTCTGCGCCCAACATTCGCTACCTGCAATCGCCTTACGCGCTGTTCAATGGCGACCTGATGCTGGCGGCATTTACCCCGGCCGGCGACATGCGTGTGCTGCTTGGCGATTTCACCGGTCACGGCCTGCCGGCGGCGGTCGGCGCCATGCCGATGGCTGAGGTGTTCTACGGCATGACCGCCAAGGGCTACGGCATGGCGCAGATCCTGCGCGAGATGAATGCCAAGCTCAAGCGCATCCTGCCGGTGGATATGTTCTGCTGTGCGCTACTGCTCAACCTCAGCATGCAGCGCGGCTCGGTGGAGGTGTGGAATGGCGGTATGCCTGATGGCTATCGCCTGTCGGTGGATGGCCAAGTGCTGTCGGCACTGAGTTCGCGGCACCTGCCGCTGGGCATTCTGGCCGCTGAGCGTTTCGATGACAGCACGGAGGTGTTGCCGCTGGCACCGGGCGAGCGCCTGTTGCTGCTGTCAGACGGTGTGATCGATACCGCCGACGACCAGGAATGCCTGTTTGGCGTACAGCGCCTGCGAGCGGTGCTGGCCGACAACCGCGACCCGGTGAAGTTGTTCGATGAGCTGATGCTGGCCCTGGAGCGTTTTGGTGGGCAGCCACGCGATGACATCAGCTTGTGCGATATTCGCATGTTCACTGCCGAGGAGCGGGTGGCGGCCCCGATGATCTACTCTGATAGTGGCCGCTCCAGCCCGCTGGACTGGTCGCTGAGCTTCGAGGTGCGTGGCGAAAGCCTGAAACGCTTCAACCCTGTGCCGTACCTGGTGCAGTTGTTGCAGGAAATTCATGGCCTGCGCGCACGTACCGGCAACCTGCACAGTGTGCTTAGCGAGTTGTATGCCAATGCGCTGGAGCATGGTGTGCTGGGCCTGGACTCGCAGCTCAAGCGCGATGTGCAAGGCTTTACCGACTATTACCAGGAGCGTGCCCGGCGCCTGGGCTCGCTGACCGAAGGCTTTGTAAGCATCGATTTCAAGGTTGAACCGCATGGCGGCGGTGGGCGTCTGATGATCGAAGTGCGCGACAGCGGTGCCGGCTTCGACGTGCAGCGCGTGCTTGCGCGGCCTTCGCCGGACCAGGGGCTGAGCGGCCGCGGTCTGAATCTGGTGCGGCAGTTGGCCAGTGACGCGTGCTGGAGTGAGGGCGGGCGTTGCGCGCATGTGGAGTTCGTATGGTGAGCCACGGGTTGGCTCGGGCATAATCTGGCTTGATCAAGGAGTGAACAAGTGACTGACATGCATATTGACCACAAGGTACTCAGTGACCTGCGTGAGGTCATGGAAGATGGCTACCTGCAATTGGTGCAGACTTTTCTGGACGACTCGGAGCGGCGTCTTGGGCAGTTGCACGCGGCCAAAAGCGCCGAGGAGCTTGGCGCGGCAGCCCACAGTTTCAAGGGCAGCAGCAGCAACATGGGCGCGGTGGCCTTGGCCAGCCTGTGTCAGCAGCTCGAAGAGCGCGCGCGGCGGCCCCCGTTGTACGGTATTGAAGACTTGATCAGCCGCATCGACATGGAATTCGTCGTGGTGCAGCACTTTTACCGTGGTGAGCAGCAACGTATTTCCGCAGGCTGATACGCGAGTTGGCGCGAGTCTTGCCTGTCTCTGCCTGAATGATTTTTTGTTTCTGGCGCGGAGACCGCTCGATGCCTGTCGCACCCAACCCTTTGCTGCAAGCCAATGCCATTGCCAAAACCTCGCGTTCGGCCACCGTGCAGGCGGACAAACCGTTGCAGGCGCTGGGTGACAAGGGCGATGCCTTTGGCCAGGTGATGGCCAGGCAGGGCCGCGACAAGGTTGCCGGGCAGGACGACAAGGTCGCTCAGGCCAAGCCCAAGGACAAACCTGATGCGGCAGTTGGCGGCAAGAAAGACCCTTCTGGCAAAGCTGCAGTTGCCGATGACGGCAACAAGTTGCCAGAAGAGGATTCGGCCCAGGCCGAGACGGGTGTACGTGATGCCAGCCTGGTGGCCGGTCAGGTCACTGATGCCCAGCCTGGCGCACAACTGATCCAGGCGCAGGCCGAGGCGGTGGCGCCCGTGCTGCAGGCGGCCACGGCGCAAACCCAGGTTGCCGCGGCACTGCCTGAAGAGCCGTCCGCCGAGGAAGCCTTCGATCCGGATGCTGACCCCCTGGCCAACCTGCCGACCCTGCGCCTGGCGCTGGAGCACAGTGCCCAGGCCAAGGGGGGCACCTCTGCACATGCCCTTGATGCTGCCCAGGCTCAGGGCGAGGAAGGGCAGGCGGCCGTCAATACCTTGGCGAATCTGGTCGAGGATACCGATGGCGAAAGCGCTGAATCAGGTGGCAAGGCCTTTGGCGCCTTGCTTGAAGACGGCCTGAAAGACACCAAGAGCGCCAGCAGCGACACCCGCATCGATGATTTTGCCAACCGCCTGGCCAGCCTGACCCAGGCGGCCACGGCCAAGACCGCCAACGCCGTATCGGCCACTGCGAACCCGCTGCATCAGCCATTGCCGATGAACCAGAACGCTTGGGCCGAGGGCCTGGTCAACCGGGTCATGTACCTGTCCAGCCAGAACCTCAAGTCGGCTGATATCCAGCTGGAGCCGGCAGAACTCGGTCGCCTCGACATTCGCGTCAATGTTGCGGCGGACCAGGCCACCCAGGTCACCTTCATCAGCGGCCACGCCGGCGTACGTGACGCCCTCGACAGCCAGGTGCACCGCCTGCGCGAACTGTTTGCCCAGCAGGGGTTGGCGCAGCCGGATGTCAACGTGGCTGACCAGTCGCGCGGGCAGCAACAACAGCAGGGGCAGGCGCAGGGCAGCAACCTTTCCGGGGTGGCGGCGCGCCGGGCCGAGCAGGGTGGGGCCGAAGCGGTCGATAGCGCCCGGCCTTTGGAGCAGCAGGTGGTTGTCGGCGACAGTGCGGTCGATTACTACGCCTGATGCCTGTTGGCCTGGGCTGGCTTCTTCGCGGGCGAGCCCGCTCCCACAGGAATTTCGTTGATTTCGAACCCTGTGCGGTACCTGTGGGAGCGGGCGTGCCCGCGAAGAAGCCAGCACCGCAAAACCTGCTGGAATCCATCCCCTGCAAAATCTGGCATAACACTTGCTCAAGCCAAGCCATTCTCCTTTGAACCCCCGATGGACGACGGATTATTGGCATGGCGAAGAGCGAAGCAGTCAAAGACCCCGCCACTAAAGGCAAACTCAAGCTGATCCTGCTGGCTGTCGTCGGCCTGTTGCTGGCGATCGGCCTTTCGGTGGGCGCTACCTGGTTCATCATGCACAAGAGCGAGCCGGCTCCGGCCGCCGAGGCCACGGCCAGCAACGTCAAGCCAGCGGCGATCTACGAGGCGCTGACCCCTGCCTTCGTGGTCAACTTCAACCAGAACGGCCGCCAGCGCTACATGCAGCTGAGCATCACCCTGCAGGCGCGTAACCAGGCCGACCTGGATGCCCTCAAGGTGCACATGCCGGTGATCCGCAACAACCTGGTGATGATGTTCTCCGGGCAAGGGTTCGACACCCTCGCCAGCAGCCCGGTAGGGCAGGAGATGCTGCGCCAGAAGGCCACCGCGGTGGTCCAGGAAGTGGCGCAGAAGGAAGTCGGCAAGCCGGTCATCGACCAGTTGCTGTTCACCAATTTCGTATTGCAGTAGGAGTCCGCAATGGCCGTACAGGACCTGCTGTCCCAGGATGAAATCGATGCCCTGTTGCATGGTGTCGACGACGGGCTGGTGCAGACCGAGAGTGCATCCGAGCCTGGCAGTATCAAAAGCTACGACCTGACCAGTCAGGACCGTATCGTGCGGGGTCGCATGCCGACCCTGGAAATGATCAACGAGCGCTTCGCCCGCTATACCCGTATCAGCATGTTCAACCTGCTGCGCCGCTCCGCTGACGTGGCCGTGGGTGGCGTGCAGGTAATGAAGTTCGGCGAATACGTGCACTCGCTGTACGTGCCCACCAGCCTCAACCTGGTCAAGATCAAGCCGCTGCGCGGCACTTCGCTGTTCATCCTCGACGCCAAGCTGGTGTTCAAGCTGGTGGACAATTTCTTTGGCGGCGATGGCCGCCACGCCAAGATCGAAGGGCGTGAGTTCACCCCGACCGAACTGCGTGTGGTGCGCATGGTGCTGGACCAGTGTTTCGTCGACCTGAAGGAAGCCTGGCAGGCGATCATGCCGGTCAGCTTCGAGTACATGAACTCCGAGGTCAACCCGGCCATGGCCAACATTGTCGGCCCCAGCGAAGCGGTGGTGGTGTCCACCTTCCACATCGAACTGGACGGTGGCGGCGGCGATCTGCACGTGACCATGCCGTACTCGATGATCGAGCCGGTGCGGGAAATGCTCGATGCCGGTTTCCAGTCGGACCTGGACGACCAGGACGAGCGCTGGGTCAAGGCCCTGCGCGAGGACGTGCTGGACGTGGCCGTGCCAATGACCGCCACGGTTGCCCGACGCCAGCTGAAGCTGCGCGACATCCTGCACATGCAGCCGGGTGACGTGATCCCGGTGGAGCTGCCCGAACACCTGGTGCTACGCGCTAACGGGGTGCCAGCGTTCAAGGCGCGGCTGGGCTCGCACAAGGGCAACCTAGCCCTGCAGATCATCGACCCGATCGAACGCCGCTGACGGTGTGCCGGTCGCTTACAACGAATTGAATGCCTGTCGAGGAAATCATGGCTAACGAAAACGAGATCACCTCCCCAGAGGACCAGGCACTGGCCGATGAGTGGGCCGCAGCGTTGGAAGAAACCGGTTCTGCCGGCCAGGCCGACATCGATGCGCTGCTGGGCGGGGACACCGGCAGCAGCGGCCCGGGCCGCCTGCCGATGGAAGAATTCGCCAGCTCGCCGAAGCCGAACGAAAATGTCAGCCTCGAAGGCCCGAACCTGGACGTGATCCTGGACATCCCGGTGAACATTTCCATGGAAGTGGGCAGCACCGAGATCAACATCCGCAACCTGCTGCAGCTCAACCAGGGCTCGGTGATCGAGCTCGACCGCCTGGCCGGCGAGCCGCTCGACGTGCTGGTCAACGGCACGCTGATCGCCCATGGCGAAGTGGTCGTGGTCAACGAAAAGTTCGGCATCCGCCTGACCGACGTGATCAGCCCCAGCGAACGTATCAAGAAGCTGCGCTGAGTGAAGGGCACGATGCGCGCCATCGCTGCGGCAGCGGTGCTGTTCGCCAGCCACGCCTGCCTGGCGGCGGCCACGCCAGCAGCCACCCCGGCGGCTCAACCTGGCAGTCTTGGCGGGCAGCTGGCGCAGATGGTCTTGGGCCTGCTGCTGGTGGTGGGCCTGATCTTCTTTCTGGCCTGGCTGCTGCGGCGCCTGCAGAGCACCGCAGTGAAGGGTGGGCAGGTGATCGAGATTGTCGGCAGCCGTGCCATCGGCCCGCGTGACCGCCTGCTGCTGGTGCAGGTGGGCAAGGAGCAGATCCTGATCGGCCATACCCCCGGCAGTATCGAAGCGCTGCACGTACTGGCCGAACCCGTGGAAGTGCCGGCAAGCGTCCGTCAGGCGACGCCGGAGTTTGCCCAGCGGCTGATGGAGCTGATGGGCAAGGACCCTAAGGACAACAAGTGATGAGCGGCGCGCTGCGTACGTTGTTGACTCTGGCGCTGCTGCTGGCTGCGCCGCTGGCCCTGGCCGCCGACCCGCTGTCGATCCCGGCCATCACCCTGTCCAACACCCCGGACGGGCAACAGGAATATTCGGTCAGCCTGCAAATCCTGCTGATCATGACCGCGCTGAGCTTCATCCCGGCGTTCGTCATCCTGATGACCAGCTTTACCCGCATCATCATCGTGTTCTCGATCCTGCGCCAGGCCCTGGGCCTGCAGCAGACGCCGTCCAACCAGTTGCTGACCGGCATGGCGCTGTTCCTGACCATGTTCATCATGGCGCCGGTGTTCGATCGGGTGAACCAGGACGCGCTGCAGCCTTACCTGAAGGAGCAGATGACTGCCCAGCAGGCGATCGACAAGGCCCAGGGGCCGCTCAAGGACTTCATGCTGGCGCAAACCCGGCAAAGCGACCTTGACCTGTTCATGCGCTTGTCCAAGCGTACCGACATCGCCGGCCCCGACCAGGTGCCGCTGACGATCCTGGTGCCGGCGTTCGTCACTTCCGAGTTGAAGACGGCGTTTCAGATCGGTTTCATGATCTTCATCCCGTTCCTGATCATCGACATGGTCGTGGCCAGTGTGCTGATGGCCATGGGTATGATGATGCTGTCGCCGCTGATCATCTCGCTACCGTTCAAGATCATGCTGTTCGTGCTGGTCGACGGTTGGGCGTTGATCATGGGCACCCTGGCCAGCAGTTTCGGCGGTGTCTGACGCCGTCAAGGAGAGCCGCCGATGACACCTGAAGTCGCTGTCGACCTGTTTCGTGATGCCCTGTGGCTGACCACCCTCATGGTCGCCGTGCTGGTGGTGCCGAGCCTGTTGGTGGGCCTGGTGGTGGCGATGTTCCAGGCTGCCACGCAGATCAACGAACAGACCTTGAGCTTTTTGCCGCGCCTGCTGGTGATGCTGATCACGCTGATCATCGCCGGGCCGTGGCTGGTGCAGAAGTTCATGGAGTACTTCACCACGCTCTACACCAACATCCCGCAGCTCATAGGTTGATGCGGCGATGCTGGAACTGACCGACACGCAGATCGGCACCTGGGTCGCCACCTTCATCCTGCCGTTGTTCAGGGTGACTGCGGTGCTGATGACCATGCCGATCTTCGGTACCCGCATGTTGCCGGCGCGGATTCGCCTGTACGTGGCGGTGGCGGTGACCGTGGTGATCGTGCCGGCATTGCCGCCGCTGCCCGAGTTCGACCCGTTGAGCCTGCGCGGTATGCTGCTGTGCGCCGAGCAGATCATCGTTGGTGCGCTGTTTGGCCTGGCCTTGCAGTTGCTGTTTCAGGCTTTCGTGGTTGCCGGGCAAATCGTCGCGGTACAGATGGGTATGGCGTTCGCCTCGATGGTCGACCCCGCCAACGGGGTCAACGTCACGGTAATCAGCCAGTTCATGACCATGCTGGTGAGTGTCTTGTTCCTGTTGATGAACGGCCACTTGGTGGTGTTCGAGGTACTGACCGAAAGTTTTACCACCTTGCCGGTGGGGAGTGCGCTGGTGGTCAATCACTTCTGGGAGCTGGCCGGGCGTATGGGCTGGGTGTTCGGTGCCGGCCTGCTGTTGATTCTGCCGGTGATCGCTGCGCTGCTGGTGGTGAACATTGCCTTTGGCGTAATGACCCGCGCCGCGCCGCAGCTGAACATTTTCTCCATCGGCTTCCCGCTGACCTTGGTCATGGGCATGTTCATCTTCTGGGTCGGCCTGGCCGATGTCCTGTCCCACTATCAGGCATTGGCCAGCGAAACGCTGCAATGGCTGCGTGAGCTGGCGAGGGTGCGCTGAGCATGGCAGAAAGCGAGAGCGGTCAGGACAAGACAGAAGACCCCACCGAAAAGCGCAAGCGCGACGCCCGCGAGAAGGGCGAGGTCGCCCGCTCCAAGGAGCTGAACACGGTGGCGGTGACCCTGGCGGGTGCCGGTGGCCTCCTGGCGTTCGGCGGCCACGTGGCCGAGACATTGCTTGCGTTGATGCGCATGAACTTCAGTTTGACCCGCGACATCATCGTCGATGAACGGGCCATGGGTGCCTTCCTGCTGGCCTCGGGCAAGATGGCCATATGGGCGGTGCAGCCGGTGCTGATCCTGCTGTTCGTGGTTTCCTTCGTGGCGCCCATCGCGCTTAGCGGCTTCCTGTTCTCGGGCAGCTTGCTGCAGCCCAAATTCAGCCGCATGAACCCGCTGGCGGGGATCAAGCGCATGTTCTCGATGCAGGCCCTGACTGAATTGCTCAAGGCGCTGGCCAAGTTCTTCGTGATTCTGGTGGTGGCGGTGGTGGTGCTCTCCGGTGACCGCCAGGCCTTGCTGTCGATTGCCAATGAGCCGCTGGAGCAGGCGATCATCCATAGCTTGCAGGTGGTGGGCTGGAGTGCCTTGTGGATGTCAGCCGGGCTGTTGCTGATTGCCGCGGCAGATGTGCCGTTCCAGCTGTACCAGACGCACAAGAAAATGAAGATGACCAAGCAGGAAGTGCGCGACGAGTACAAGGACAGCGAGGGCAAGCCCGAAGTCAAGCAACGTATTCGCCAACTGCAGCGCGAGGTGTCGCAGCGGCGCATGATGGCGGCGGTACCGGATGCAGACGTGATCATCACCAACCCGACGCATTATGCGGTGGCTTTGCAATACGACCCGGAGAAAGGCGGTGCGGCGCCGTTGCTGCTGGCCAAGGGTAGCGATTTCATGGCGTTGAAGATTCGTGAAATTGGCGTGGAGCACAACATCCAGATCCTCGAATCGCCGGCGCTGGCGCGGGCGATCTATTACTCCACCGAACTTGAGCAGGAGATCCCGGCGGGGCTGTACCTGGCGGTGGCGCAGGTGCTGGCGTATGTGTTCCAGATTCGCCAATACCGCGCCGGCAAGGGCAAGCGCCCAGAGCCGCTGAAGGACGACCTGCCGATCCCGCCGGACCTGCGCCGCGACAGTTGACCTTGTGTCACGGCTTCTGGCCCTTTCGCGGGTAAACCCGCTCCTACCACGGTGGTGGGCGCAGGTCGGTGGCTGGGCACAGGCCGCGTGTAGGAGCGGGTTCACCCGCGAAAGGGCCGGGCCTGCTGCCAATTTCCACCCGTCGTTCTCCGTTGCCGCCGCTACCGTATTCGCGGGTAAACCCGCTCCTACACGCCTGATCGAGGGTGGACACAGGTCGGTGGTTGGGCACAGGCCGCCGTGTAGGAGCGGGTTTACCGCGAAAGGGCCGGGCCTGCTGGCCAATTTCCACCCGCCGTTCACCGTTGCCGCGCTACCGTATTCGCGGTAAACCCGCTCCTACGCCGGATCGGGGTGGACACATGTCGTGGTTGGGCACAGGCCGCGTGTAGGAGCGGGTTCACCCGCAAAGGGCCGGACCTGCTGGCCAATTACCACACGCCGTTCACCGTTGCCGCCGCTACCGTATTCGCGGTAAACCCGCTCCTACGCCGGATCGGGGGTGGACACAGTCGGTGGTTGGCGCACAGGCGCGTGTAGGAGCGGGTTCACCCGCGAAAGGGCCGGGCCTGCTGGCCAATTTCCACCCGCCGTTCACCGTTGCCGCCGCTACCGTATTCGCGGGTAAACCCGCTCTACGCCGGATCGGGGTTGGACACATGTCGGTGGTTGGGCACAGGCCGCGTGTAGGAGCGGTTCACCCGCGAAAGGGCCGGGCCTGCTGGCCAATTTCCACCCGCCGTTCACCGTTGCCGCCGCTACCGTATTCGCGGGTAAACCCGCTCCTACACCTATCGGGGGTGGGCACACATTGGTGTTTGGGCACAGCCCGTCGTAGGAGCGGGTTTACCCGCGAAAGGGCCGGTACCAGCAACATAAATCTCTCGCCGAGCAAAGTTGGAAAGCTTCTTGCAAAGCCACGCCCAGGCGCCCCCTGGGCGTCAAAGTTTTGCATCAAGAGGACTCGCGGTGGATCGCACTCAGTTAATCAGCAACGCCCGCAACAACCTGGCCGGGCTCGGCCGGGGCAACCTGGGTGTGCCGCTGTTGCTGCTGGTGATGTTGGCAATGATGATGTTGCCGATACCGCCGTTCCTGCTCGACGTGTTCTTCACCTTCAACATCGCCCTGTCGATCGTGGTGCTGCTGGTCTGTGTATACGCCCTGCGCCCGCTCGACTTTGCCGCGTTCCCCACCATCCTGCTGGTGGCCACGTTGTTGCGCCTGGCCCTGAACGTCGCGTCCACCCGTGTGGTCATGCTGCATGGCCAGGAGGGCCATGGCGCTGCCGGTAAAGTGATCCAGGCCTTCGGTGAGGTGGTGATCGGCGGTAACTACGTGGTCGGTGCCGTGGTATTCGCCATCCTCATGATCATCAACTTCGTGGTGGTGACCAAGGGTGCCGGGCGTATCTCGGAAGTGAGTGCGCGTTTCACCCTCGACGCCATGCCTGGCAAGCAGATGGCCATCGACGCCGACCTCAATGCCGGCCTGATCGACCAGGCCCAGGCTAAGCACCGCCGTGCCGAGGTGGCGCAGGAGGCCGAGTTCTACGGTTCGATGGACGGTGCCAGCAAGTTCGTGCGCGGCGACGCCATCGCTGGCTTGCTGATCCTGTTCATCAACCTGATCGGCGGCATATTGATCGGCATGATGCAGCACGGTATGAGTTTCACGGAGGCCGGCAAGGTGTACGCCTTGTTGACCATCGGTGACGGTTTGGTGGCGCAATTGCCATCACTGCTGTTGTCCACTGCCGCCGCGATCATGGTGACCCGCGCGTCGGGTTCCGAGGACATGGGCAAGCTGATCAATCGGCAGATGTTCGATTCGCCCAAGGCCCTGGCGGTGTCTGGCGCGTTGATGATCGTCATGGGGCTGGTGCCGGGCATGCCGCACATTGCCTTCCTCAGCCTCGGCCTGATGGCTGCCGGCGGCGCCTACCTGGTGTGGAAGAAGCAGCAGCAGGCCAAGGTCAAAGCCCAGCAAGAGGCGCAGCGCCAGCAGGACCTGCTGCCCTCGCCACAGCGCGCGCTGGAAACCAAGGAGCTGGGTTGGGACGACGTCACCCCCATCGACATGATCGGCCTAGAGGTCGGCTATCGGCTGATCCCGCTGGTCGATCGCAACCAGGGCGGCCAGCTGCTGGCGCGGATCAAGGGCGTGCGCAAGAAGCTGTCGCAGGACCTGGGTTTCCTGATGCCCACCGTGCACATTCGTGACAACCTCGACCTGCAACCCAGCGCGTACCGCCTGACCCTGATGGGGGTGATTCTGGCCGAGGCGGAGATCTATCCGGACCGCGAACTGGCGATCAACCCTGGGCAGGTGTTTGGCACCCTCAACGGTATTGCCGCGCGCGACCCGGCGTTTGGCCTGGAGGCGGTGTGGATCGACGTCGGCCAGCGCTCACAGGCGCAGTCGCTGGGTTACACCGTGGTCGATGCCAGCACCGTGGTGGCCACCCACCTCAACCAGATCCTGCAGAAGCACTGCCACGAGCTGATCGGCCACGAAGAGGTTCAGCAGCTGCTGCAGGTGCTGGCCAAGGCATCGCCTAAACTTGCAGAAGAGCTGGTGCCGGGCGTCATTTCCTTGTCGGGGCTGCTCAAGGTGCTGCAAGCCCTGTTGTCGGAACAGGTGCCAGTGCGCGATATTCGTAGTATTGCCGAGGCCATCGCGAACAACGCGGGCAAGAGTCAAGATACCGCCGCGCTGGTGGCGGTGGTGCGCGTCGGATTGTGTCGCGCCATCGTGCAAAGCATTGTCGGCGTTGAGTCGGAGCTACCAGTGATTACCCTGGAGCCAAGGTTGGAACAGATTTTGCTGAATAGTCTGCAAAGGGCCGGGCAGGGTCAGGAAGACGGTGTTCTTCTGGAACCTAGCATGGCCGAGAAGCTGCAACGTTCGCTGATCGAGGCGGCCCAGCGCCAGGAAATGCAGGGTCAGCCGGCCATTCTGCTGGTCGCCGGCCCGATCCGCGCCATGTTGTCGCGTTTCGGTCGCCTGGCTGTACCGAATTTGCATGTTCTGGCGTATCAGGAAATACCTGACAACAAGCAAGTCACCATCGTTGCCACCGTGGGCCCTAACGGCTGAGGTAGGGGATAATGCAAGTTAAGCGATTTTTCGCCGCCGATATGCGTCAGGCCATGAAACTGGTCCGTGACGAGCTGGGCGCCGATGCCGCAATCATTGGCAACCGCCGCATTGCCGGTGGTGTCGAGCTGACGGCCGCGCTGGACTACAAGCTGTCCGCCCTGGCCCCGCGTGTGCCCAACGCCGAGCTGGAAGAAGAGCTGCGCAAGACCCATACGCGCATTGCCACTGCCCAGGCCGAGCTGGACCAGCGCCAGGACAGCAGCGACAACAACCGCCAATTGTTCGCCGGGCAATCTTTGACCGCTGCCGAACCGTTGATCGAGCCGCACGTCGAGGCCCCGGAGGCTGCCGCCGTACCGGCTGCTGCGCCGGTTGACCCACGCCTGTTCGATGCCATGCGCTCCGAGCTGTCGGGCCTGCGCGAGCTGCTGGAGGTGCAACTCGGCTCGCTGGCCTGGAATCAGCTGCAGGGCAGCAAGCCGCAGCAGGCCAACCTTTGGCGCCGCCTGCAGCGTATTGGCCTGTCCGGGCCGATCGCCCGCGAGCTGCTGGACCTGACCGCCGAGATCGAAGAGCCGCGCCAGGCCTGGCGCATGCTGTTGGCTCACTTGGCGCGGATGATCGAAGTGCCTGAAGTCGAGCCGATCGAAGAGGGCGGGGTGATCGCCATGGTCGGCCCGGCGGGCATGGGCAAGACCACCACCCTGGCCAAGCTGGCCGCGCGCTACGTGCTCAAGTACGGCGCGCAGAACCTGGCGCTGGTGAGCATGGACAGCTTCCGTATCGGCGCTCAGGAACAGCTCAAGACCCTGGGCCGCATCCTCAACGTGCCGGTGACTTACGTCGACCCGGGCCAGTCGCTGGCAGCAGCGCTGGAACCACTGCTGCGCAAGCGCGTGGTGCTGATCGATACTGCCGGCCTGCAAGCCAGCGACCCTGCGCTGCGCATGCAACTGGAAACCTTGGCCGGGCGTGGCATTGCCGCGAAGAACTACCTGGTGCTGGCCACCACCAGCCAGAAGCAGGTGCTGACCGCCGCCTACCACAGCTACAAGCGCTGTGGCCTGACCGGCTGCATCCTGACCAAACTCGATGAAACGGCGAGCCTTGGCGATGTGTTGAGCCTTGCCATCAGTCATGAACTGCCAGTGGCCTATCTTACCGATGGCCCACGCATTCCTGACGACCTGCACCTGCCGCGGGGCCACCAGTTGGTCACGCGGGCGGTGAATGTGCAGCAGCAGGACGAGCCCAGCGAAGAGGCCATGGCCGACATGTTCGCTGATCTCTATCACAACCCACGGCGAGCGGGTTGACCATGAAGCGTGTGCAAAGTCGCTATGCCAAGGGGCACGCAGAATTGCCCTACGTGTGGCCTGAGTCCCAGCGAGACAAGGTAAAGAACAGACATGGGTAGCATGCATCCCGTACAGGTGATCGCCGTGACCGGTGGCAAAGGTGGCGTCGGCAAGACTAACGTTTCAGTGAACTTGTCCCTGGCGCTGGCCGAGCTTGGCCGCAGGGTCATGCTGCTGGACGCCGACCTGGGCCTGGCCAATGTCGACGTGTTGCTGGGCCTTACCCCCAAACGTACCCTCGCCGATGTGATTGAAGGGCGTTGCGAGCTGCGTGACGTGATGCTGCAGGGCCCCGGCGGTGTGCGTATCGTACCGGCAGCCTCGGGCACCCAGAGCATGGTGCATCTGGCCCCGGCCCAGCATGCCGGGTTGATCCAGGCGTTCAGCGAGATCGGCGACAACCTCGATGTGTTGGTGATCGATACCGCTGCGGGTATCGGTGACTCGGTGGTCAGCTTCGTTCGCGCCGCCCAGGAAGTGCTGCTGGTGGTGTGTGATGAACCTACCTCGATTACCGACGCCTACGCGTTGATCAAGCTGCTCAATCGCGACTATGGCATGAACCGTTTCCGCGTGTTGGCCAACATGGCGCAGAGCCCGCAGGAAGGGCGCAACCTGTTTGCCAAGCTGACCAAGGTCACCGACCGCTTCCTTGACGTTGCCCTGCAGTACGTGGGTGCCGTGCCGTACGACGAGTGCGTGCGCAAGGCGGTGCAGAAGCAGCGTGCCGTCTACGAAGCCTTCCCTCGCTCCAAGTGCGCGCTGGCCTTCAAGGCGATTGCCCAGAAGGTCGACAGCTGGCCGTTGCCGGCCAATCCGCGCGGCCATCTGGAGTTCTTTGTCGAGCGCTTGGTGCAACCCACCAGCGCGGGACCCGTACTATGAACGCCAGCGGCTTCAAGATGTACAGCCGGGCGGCGAAGGACGCCCAGTACGAGCTGATCGAACGCTACGCGCCGCTGGTCAAGCGCATCGCCTACCACCTGTTGGCGCGCTTGCCGGCCAACGTGCAGGTCGAGGACCTGATCCAGGCCGGCATGATCGGCCTGCTGGAAGTGGCCAACAAATACGACGCCAGCAAGGGCGCCAGCTTTGAGACCTACGCCGGCATCCGCATCCGCGGGGCCATGCTGGACGAAGTGCGCAAAGGCGATTGGGCGCCGCGTTCGGTACACCGCAACACCCGTATGGTCAGTGATGCCATGCGTGCGGTTGAAGCCAGAACAGGCCGTGACGCTAAAGATCATGAAGTTGCTGCCGAACTCCAATTGAGTCTCGATGATTACTACGGGATCTTGAACGATACCCTGGGCAGCCGCCTGTTCAGCTTTGACGACCTGTTGCAGGACGGCGAGCACGAAGGGCTGCATGAGGATGGCGCCAGTGGCCAGGTCGAACCTGCGCGCGGCCTGGAGGAGGAGCGCTTCCAGGCTGCCCTGACCGAGGCTATCGCCAACCTGCCGGAGCGTGAGCGCCTGGTGCTGGCGCTGTACTACGACGAAGAGCTGAACCTCAAGGAAATCGGTGAGGTGCTGGGTGTCAGCGAGTCGCGGGTCAGCCAGTTGCACAGCCAATGTGCCGCGCGCCTGCGCAGCCGCCTGGGGGAATGGCGGGCGCGTTAGCCCACTGTCGTTGCAGTCGTTTTCCACGTTGTACCGAATTGAATGAGTGCGTGCTCGGTAGGCCGAGCGCGTTTGAGACTGCTTGGAGGTCTAATTGGACAAGAACATGAAAATCCTCATCGTTGACGACTTTTCGACGATGCGGCGGATCATCAAGAACCTGTTGCGTGACCTGGGTTTCACCAACACCGACGAAGCCGATGACGGCACCACGGCGTTGCCGATGCTGGAAAACGGTCACTACGACTTCCTGGTGACCGACTGGAACATGCCGGGCATGTCCGGCATCGACCTGCTGCGTAAAGTGCGTGCCAGCGACAAGCTGAAAAGCATGCCGGTCTTGATGGTGACCGCTGAAGCCAAGCGCGACCAGATCATTGAAGCGGCCCAGGCCGGCGTCAATGGTTACGTGGTCAAGCCGTTCACCGCTCAGGTGCTCAAAGAGAAGATCGAGAAGATCTTCGAACGCGTCAACGGCTGAGTCACGTCAGGGGGGGGCGCGTCATGGATTCATCACAAACGTCTTTGGGCGAGTTCGAGTCGACCCTGAAGAAGCATGCCCAGGAGTTGGTCGAAAGCCTGGAGCGGGGCCGTTTCGGCGAGGCGGTGCAGTTGATTCACGAACTGAACCAGACCCGCGACCGCGGCCTGTACCAGGAAGTCGGCAAGCTGACTCGCGAGCTGCACAGTGCCATCGTCAGTTTCCAGATCGACCCCACCATGCCGCAGGCAGAAGAGGTGTCGCAGATTACCGACGCCACCGAGCGCCTGTCGTATGTGGTCAAGCTGACCGAGGGCGCGGCCAACCGCACCATGGACCTGGTCGAGGAAAGCACACCGGTGCTCAATGAGCTGGCCAACGAGGCCAAGGCCCTGAGCACCGACTGGCAGCGCTTCATGCGCCGCGAAGTGGCTGCGCCGGAATTTCGTGATCTGGTCAAGCGAGTCGACAGTTTCCTGACGCACAGCGCCGAGGGTAACCGCAAGGTTTCCGGGCACCTCAACGACATTTTGCTGGCCCAGGACTATCAGGACCTGACCGGCCAGGTGATCAAGCGCGTCACCACACTGGTGACCGAGGTGGAAAGCAACCTGCTCAAACTGGTGCTGATGGCCAGCCAGGTCGACCGCTTTGCCGGTATAAAACATGACCACGATCAATTGCGTGCAGAAAAAGATCGAGAAAAACATCCGACTCGGGGTGAAGGTCCGCAGATTCATGCCGATAAGCGTGAAGACGTCGTGTCCGGTCAGGACGATGTCGATGATCTGCTGTCCAGCCTTGGTTTTTAAGGAGCACGTTTGATGAGCTTCGGCGCCGATGAAGAAATCCTCCAGGATTTCCTGGTAGAGGCCGGCGAAATACTTGAGCAATTGTCCGAGCAACTGGTCGAGCTGGAAAGCCGACCTGACGATGCCGACCTGCTCAATGCGATCTTTCGCGGTTTCCACACTGTAAAAGGGGGCGCCGGCTTCCTTCAGCTGAACGAGCTGGTGGAGTGCTGCCATATCGCCGAGAACGTGTTCGACGTCCTGCGCAAAGGTGAGCGCCGGGTCGATGCGGAACTGATGGATGTGGTGCTCGAGGCACTGGATACGGTCAACAGCATGTTCGGCCAGGTGCGCGAGCGTGCCGAAGTGACACCGGCCACCCCCGCACTGCTGGCAGCGCTGTCGCGCCTGGCCGAACCTGGCGCAGCTGAAGCTGTTGCAGCGCCCGCACCGGCACCGGTTGCCGACGTGGTGGCTGCAGCGCCGGCCGAGGCCGAGGAGCAACACCAGGACATCACTGACAGTGAGTTCGAGCAGTTGCTCGATTCGCTCGATGCGATCAAGGCGCAAGCGGCGGCCGACGAGCAGATGCAGGGCGAGACTGTCAGCGGTGCTGGTGATGAAATCACCGACGCCGAGTTCGAATCGCTGCTCGACCAGTTGCACGGCAAGGGCCAGTTCAATGCCGAGGTCGCCGCGCCGCCGGTTGCGATCAGCAGCGAAGCGGTCAGTGATGAGATCACCGACGCCGAATTCGAATCGCTGCTCGACCAGTTGCATGGCAAGGGCACCTTCCAGGCTGGCGCCTTGCCAGCCGCCCAGGCACCAGCGCCTGCCGCACCCGACAACAGTGCCGCCAGCGATGAAATCAGCGAGCACGAGTTCGAAGCCCTGCTGGACCAGTTGCACGGCAAGGGCAAGTTCGGTGGCGATGTTGCCGCTGTAGAAGCCCCGGCTGCTGTCCAGGCGCAAGCGCCTGCTGCCGCCAAGGCCGAAAGCCAGCCGGTGGCCAAGCCCGCTGCCGCGCCAGCGCCTTCGCCGGCCAGCAAACCTGCCGCGGCGCCTCGCGCGCCGGCCCCGGCCGCCGAAAAGCACGCCGCCAGCGAAGCGGAAACCACCGTGCGCGTCGACACCGCGCGCCTGGACGAGATCATGAACATGGTCGGCGAACTGGTGCTGGTGCGTAACCGCCTGGTGCGCCTGGGCCTGAACAGCGGCGACGAGGCCATGTCCAAGGCCGTGTCCAACCTTGACGTGGTCACCGCCGACCTGCAGACCGCGGTGATGAAAACCCGTATGCAGCCGATCAAGAAGGTCTTCGGCCGCTTCCCGCGCCTGGTCCGCGACTTGGCGCGCCAGTTGAAGAAAGAGATCAATCTGGAGCTGGTCGGCGAAGAGACCGACCTTGACAAGAACCTCGTAGAAGCCTTGGCCGACCCGCTGGTGCACTTGGTGCGCAATGCGGTCGACCACGGTATCGAGATGCCCGACGAGCGTGAAGCGTCTGGCAAGGCGCGTACCGGCCGCGTAGTGCTGTCGGCCGAACAGGAAGGCGACCACATCCTGCTGTCGATCTCGGACGACGGCAAGGGCATGGACCCGAACATCCTGCGTGCCAAGGCCGTGGAAAAGGGCCTGATGGACAAGGACGCCGCCGAGCGCCTGAGCGAGTCGGACTGCTACAACCTGATCTTCGCCCCTGGCTTCTCGACCAAGACCGAGATTTCCGATGTGTCCGGGCGTGGCGTGGGCATGGACGTGGTGAAAACCAAGATCTCCCAGCTCAACGGCTCGATCAACATTTTCTCGGCCAAGGGCCAAGGCTCCAAGATCGTCATCAAGGTGCCGCTGACCCTGGCGATCATGCCCACCCTGATGGTGATGCTGGGCAACCAGGCGTTTGCCTTCCCGCTGGTCAACGTCAACGAGATCTTCCACCTCGACCTGTCGCGTACCAACGTGGTCGACGGCCAGGAAGTGGTGATCGTGCGCGACAAGGCGCTGCCGCTGTTCTACCTCAAGCGCTGGCTGGTCCAGGGCCAGGTGCACGAAGAGCAGCACGAGGGCCACGTGGTGATTCTGTCGGTCGGCACCCAGCGCATCGGTTTTGTCGTTGATCAGCTGGTGGGCCAGGAAGAAGTGGTCATCAAGCCGCTGGGCAAGATGCTGCAAGGCACCCCGGGCATGTCCGGGGCCACCATTACCGGCGACGGTCGCATCGCGTTGATTCTCGACGTCCCGAGCATGCTCAAGCGTTACGCCGCGCGGCGTATTTGATTTCGGTGGCGCGCCCTGGCGGGTTGCGCCGCCTAATGGAGTGTTTATGGCAGTCAAGGTCCTGGTGGTGGATGATTCTGGTTTCTTCCGCCGCCGTGTCTCGGAAATCCTCTCGGCGGATCCAACGATCCAGGTAGTGGGTACCGCGACCAACGGCAAGGAAGCAATCGACCAGGCGCTGGCGCTCAAGCCCGATGTGATCACCATGGACTACGAAATGCCCATGATGGATGGCATTACCGCCGTGCGGCACATCATGCAGCGCTGCCCGACGCCCGTGTTGATGTTCTCGTCGCTGACCCATGAAGGCGCCCGCGTCACCCTCGACGCGCTGGATGCCGGCGCAGTGGACTACCTGCCGAAAAACTTCGAGGACATCTCGCGCAACCCTGACAAGGTCAAGCAGTTGCTGTGCGAGAAGGTGCACACCATTTCGCGCAGTAACCGCCGGATCGGCAGCTATGCCAGAACGGCGCCGGTCGCCGCGCCAGCGCCGGCCAGCACCTTTACCAGCCAGGCGCAGACGCGCCCGGCAGCGCCTGCCCGTGCAGCGGCCCCGACGCCGGCGGCCTCGCAGTCGCCGGCACCCAAGCGCAAACCCTACAAACTGGTGGCCATCGGTACATCCACGGGAGGGCCGGTGGCGCTGCAGCGGGTACTGACCCAGCTGCCGGCCAATTTCCCGGCACCGATCGTGTTGATCCAGCACATGCCGGCGGCCTTCACCAAAGCGTTTGCCGAACGCCTGGACAAGCTGTGCCGCATCAGCGTCAAGGAAGCCGAAGACGGCGACATGCTGCGCCCGGGCCTGGCCCTGCTGGCCCCCGGTGGCAAGCAGATGATGATCGATGGCCGTGGCACGGTGAAGATCCTGCCCGGCGACGAGCGCCTGAACTACAAACCGTGCGTGGACATCACCTTCGGTTCGGCGGCCAAGTCGTACGGTGACAAGGTGTTGTCGGTGGTGCTCACCGGCATGGGCGCCGATGGCCGCGAGGGCGCGCGCCTGCTCAAGCAGGGGGGCAGCACGGTGTGGGCCCAGGATGAAGCCAGCTGCGTGATTTATGGCATGCCCATGGCCATCGTCAAGGCGAACCTGGCGGATGCCGTGTACAGCCTGGACGAAATCGGCAAGCACCTGGTGGAGGCGTGCGTCTGATGGACGTCCTCAGCCTGATCGGTCTGATCCTGGCTTTCGTTGCCATCGTCGGTGGCAACTTCCTTGAAGGCGGTCATGTCGGTGCACTGGTCAATGGCCCGGCGGCTCTGATCGTGCTGGGAGGCACCCTGGCGGCGGCGTTGTTGCAGTCGCCGCTGTCGTCGTTCAAGCGCGCCTTGCAGATTTTGCGTTGGATCCTGTTTCCTCCGCGGGTCGACCTGGCGGGCGGCATCGACCGCGTGGTGAACTGGAGCCTGACCGCTCGCAAAGAAGGCCTGCTGGGCCTGGAAGGGGTAGCGGACAGCGAGCCCGACCCTTATGCGCGCAAGGGCCTGCAACTGCTGGTGGATGGCGCCGAGCCGGAAGCCATCCGCAGCATCCTTGAGGTCGACCTCCTTACCCAGGAGGGCCGTGACATCCAGGCAGCCAAGGTATTCGAAAGCATGGGCGGCTATGCGCCGACCATCGGCATCATCGGTGCGGTCATGGGCCTTATCCATGTGATGGGCAATCTGGCCGACCCGTCGCAACTGGGCAATGGCATTGCCGTGGCTTTTGTCGCGACCATTTACGGTGTGGCCAGTGCCAACCTTGTGCTATTGCCGGTCGCCAGCAAGCTCAAGGCCCTCGTCATGCGCCAGTCGCGATACCGCGAAATGCTGCTCGAAGGCCTGCTGTCGATTGCCGAAGGTGAGAACCCGCGCTCGATCGAGCTGAAGCTGCAAGGCTTCATGGAGTAACCCATGCGTCGCCGTCGTCATACCGAGGAACACGAAAACCACGAGCGCTGGCTGGTGTCGTACGCCGACTTCATCACGTTGCTGTTCGCCTTCTTCGTGGTGATGTATTCCATTTCCTCGATCAACGAGGGCAAGTACAAGGTTATTTCCCAGGCCTTGCTCGGGGTATTCAACGACCCCGAGCGCAGCATGAAGCCGATCCCGATTGGCGATGAGCAGCCGCTGAGCGTGCGCCCGGCCGAACCGCTGGTCAAAGACAGCGAGCAGACCGAAGCGGGCCTGGCGGCGACCAATGTCGACCCGTTGAAAACCATCAGCGATGACGTGCGCGATGCCTTCGGCGACCTGATCAACAGCGACCAGATGACCGTGCGCGGCAACGAGCTGTGGATCGAGATCGAGCTCAACTCGTCGCTGCTGTTTGGCAGTGGTGACGCGATGCCCAGTGACAAGGCGTTTGCGATCATCGAGAAGGTGGCCAGCATCCTCAAGCCGTTCGCCAACCCGGTGCACGTCGAAGGCTTCACCGACAACCTGCCAATCCGCACCGCGCAGTACCCTACCAACTGGGAGTTGTCCTCGGCGCGCGCGGCCAGCATCGTGCGGCTGCTGGCCATGGAGGGCGTCAACCCGGCACGCATGGCTTCGGTGGGCTATGGCGAGTACCAGCCGGTGGCCAGCAACGATACCGCCGAAGGGCGCGCACGCAACCGCCGGGTGGTGCTGGTGATTTCCCGTAACCTGGAAGTGCGCCGCAGCCTGACCGGCTCGGGCAGCGCCAATGCCACACCGGATGCCGCATTGCGCCGGGCTGGCACACAAAGTGCACCGGCAATACAAGCAACGGTAGCGAAGCCGTGATACGTCAATTCCCCGTCGCTGATACGAACACGATTTTGAATGTGCCGCCGTCCCCTGTGGCAGCGGGCATGCCCGCGAAGCCAGCGACTCGGTGAATGGCACCGGCTACGCCGGTGTTCGCGGGCTTGCCCGCTCCCACAGAGGGGCGTGCGAGCTTTGAAGTTTTGCGCATGACGGTTGTTTCTACAGTGTCCCTGCCAAATCAATAGATAGAGTTTGCTTGATGAGAGTCTGGGCAGTAGCCAATCAAAAAGGTGGCGTCGGCAAGACCACCACTACCATTGCCCTGGCCGGCCTGCTGGCCGAGGCCGGCAAGCGCGTGGTCGTCGTCGACCTCGACCCGCACGGCTCGATGACCAGCTACTTCGGGCACAACCCGGATGCCCTGGAGCACAGCTGCTACGACCTGTTCCTGCACAAGGGCACGGTGCCCGAAGGCTTGCCCGGGCAACTGCTGCTGCCCACCAGCGATGAGCGCATTTCGCTGTTGCCGTCGAGTACCGCGCTGGCGGTGCTGGAGCGCCAGTCGCCAGGGCAGAATGGCCTGGGCCTGGTAATCGCCAAGAGTCTGGCGCAGCTGTGGCAGGATTTCGACTATGCCCTGATCGACAGCCCACCCTTGCTGGGTGTGCTGATGGTCAATGCCCTGGCCGCCAGCCAGCAGCTGGTGATCCCGGTGCAAACCGAATTCCTTGCGGTGAAGGGCCTGGAACGCATGGTCGGCACCCTGGCCATGGTCAACCGTTCGCGCAAGCAGGCGCTGCCGTACCAGATCGTACCGACCCTGTTCGACCGTCGTACCCAGGCGTCGCTGGGCACCCTCAAGCTGCTGCGTGACACCTACGGGCAGCATGTATGGCAGGGCTACATTCCGGTGGATACGCGCCTGCGCGATGCCAGTCGCAAGGGCGTCACGCCTTCGCAGTTCGACAGCAAGAGCCGCGGGTTGGTTGCCTACAGGGCGCTGCTCAAGCACCTGCTCACCTACAAGAACGCAGTGCAGGTAGCCTGATGACTCAAACCCGGCAAACCAGCACCCGGCCCCAGATGGCCCTGCAATCGTACCTGGACGGCTTGCTGCAGGAGGCCACCGAGGCCGAAGACCTGAGCGAGCAGCCAGCAGTGGCGGATGAATTCGCCGAGGCGGTGCGCGAGGAGCAGGCACGCGATGCCCGACAGCCAGCCCGGCCTGAGCCCGCCGAAGCCGCCGCCAGCTTTGCCCCGCGGCCATTCGCCGAACCCCGGCTGGCGGTACTGCCCAGCGTGATGCCGGTGGAAGCCCCGGTGGTGACGGTGGTCGAGCAGGAGATCGTGGCCGAAGCCAGCATCCCGGTACTGATCGAAGAACAAACCGTGGAACCGGCTGTGCCACTGGTCGATGTGCATCTGCCGGCGCCCAACCTGCCCGTACCCCCGGCCACTGTCGACGGTCGTCCGGTGTGGGCGGCCGAGCCGTTCGAATGCCTGCTGTTCGACGTTGCCGGCCTGACCCTGGCGGTGCCGCTGGTGTGCCTGGGCTCGATCTACACCCTGGCTGGCCAGGAGCTGACACCACTGTTCGGCCAGCCCGACTGGTTCCTCGGCATCCTGACCTGCCAGGCCGGCAACCTGAAGGTGCTGGACACTGCGCGTTGGGTAATGCCCGACCGCTACCGCGATGATTTTCGCCAGGGCCTGCAATACGTGATTTCGGTGCAGGGCTATGAATGGGGGCTGGCGGTGCATCAGGTCAGCCGCTCGCTGCGCCTGGACCCGTCGGAGATCAAGTGGCGCAGCCAGCGTGGCCAGCGCCCGTGGCTGGCCGGCACCGTAATCGAACACATGTGCGCACTGCTCGACGTCGCCGCACTGGCCGAGCTGATCGCCAGCGGTGCGGTCAAGCAGATGCACGCCAAACAGAAATGACACAGAACATACCGCCAACGGCGGATTTTGAGGGTAGGGGAATGAAAAAGTCGTCTGCACAAGGTTCCGAAGATCCGATCCTGCAGTGGGTTACCTTCCGTCTGGACAACGAGTCCTACGGCATCAATGTGATGCAGGTGCAGGAAGTCCTGCGCTACACCGAGATTGCCCCGGTGCCGGGTGCACCGAGCTACGTGCTGGGCATCATCAACTTGCGCGGTAACGTGGTGACGGTGATCGACACGCGTCAGCGTTTTGGCCTGATGCCGACCGAAGTGACCGACAACACCCGTATCGTCATCATCGAAGCCGACAAGCAAGTGGTCGGCATTCTGGTCGACAGCGTGGCCGAAGTGGTTTACCTGCGCCAGTCCGAAATCGAAACCGCGCCGAACGTGGGTAACGAAGAGTCGGCCAAGTTCATTCAGGGCGTGTGCAACAAGAATGGCGAACTGCTGATCCTGGTCGAACTGGACAAGATGATGACCGAGGAAGAGTGGTCCGAGCTGGAGAACATCTGAGTTGATCCTAGAGGTTGCTGTCATCTTCCTGGCGCTGGCCTGGGCGCTGAGCCTGTGGTTTTTCCTCAACTACAGCAAGCGCCAGCGCGAGCTGGCTGCGCAGCAGGCCGAGGGCGATGCGCTGCGTGACCAGCGCATCAAGGACTTGGCCAAGCGTCTGGATGACTACCAGAACGGCACGGTGCGCATGGGTGAGGCCATCCATGAGCTGCGTGCGGCGGTGGCCACCCTGCCGGACCGGCTGGAGCGCCTCGAGCAGCGCGACCCCAGCAACGTTACTTTCAGCCAGGCGGCCAAGCTGGTGGGGATGGGGGCGAGTATCGATGAGTTGACCCAGAGCTGCGGCTTGACCCAGGCCGAGGCGGAGTTGATGAGCAAGGTGTACCGGGCTCCTTGACGGGGTACCCTCGGCAGCAGGTTCGTCGCTTGGGAAATCGAGCGGCGCCCATGCTCCGCTCGATCTGAAAGGTGTCGCCAGGCCCGTTCAGTACCCGCTGTTCATTTCAATTGCGAACCCAGGAGTGATTGCCGCCCACGCCGGCGAACCGGTTCAGGGGCAGCAGTTGCTTCAGGGCTGTATTGGCTTGCGAAGGGTTGATGAATGGATAGGTGTTGACGCGTGGCATGGTGTGCAGGTTGATGATCTGGCGCAGGGTCCGCAACCCGGGTAGATGGCGATCGACCACTTCAGTGAGCAGTGCCGGCCCGGTGAGGTAGCTGAGCGTGTTGGCATAGCGGTAGAAACCGCTCGGGTCCTGCTCCAGGCTCGGTCGGCTTTCGTAGAAGTCTGCATGGGTCTGGTAACGTGCGAGCATTTCATCGGAGATCGCATCCAGCAGCGGGTTGCCTGGGTGGCTACCAATGAGGCTGGTGTTGTACAGGCAATTCATGCTCATTTTCTCGTTGGACATCGGCGGTGGCAGCAGCAGCCCATCGGGTGGGGTGCGCAGTTCGACCTGATCGATCGTTTCGCCCTTGCCGTCCGGCAGCAGGAAGTCGTCCACGTCCATGTACAGCCCACCCTCATGGTGCAGCATCCGGTAGCGCAGCACATCGGTCGCAGACGCGTAATTGGTGGCGATGCCACCGTTGCCATCCAGCGCTGCCTCGTACTGCGCGTAATAGCGGCTCTGGCGGAAGGCCCGGAAGAAGCCTTGCTCTTCAAGCGGCAATACCTGCAGCCCTGGCGCCCGGGCTGCCAATAGCCTTGCGTTCTGTTCGTAAGCGGTAGGCGAAGCCTTCGACAGAAACAGGCGCATGCTGTATTCACTGTCGCTCAGGCGCGCGGCGTTGGCGGCAAGGTTGGCCAGCAATGGCTCGCTTATGACTTTGTCGCCGACCCAGAGGCTGGAGATAAGTTTGGGGATGGGGGCGCTGTCCGGGGCCGGTGTCGGAATGGTGACTGGCAGTGGCAGGTCGACACCCAGCGCGCGCAAGGTGCGGGTGCGCATGGCGTCGGTGACTGGGCGCTGCCTGTCGAGCGCCACAAGGTCACGGCTCCCAGGCACTGCGATGTAGGCTTGCGGCTCGACCTCGTTGACGGTTTCCCTGATGATGAATGCGTCGTGCTCCAGGTCATAGACCACGCGTGCATTGTAGGTTTCGATGCTGCATTCCAGGTCGTCCAGTTCGCCATCGTAGTGTGGCAAGCGTATCACCGCGCCGGCAACAGCCGGGTCGCCTTCGTCAAGCGGTGTAATCGGCTCGTGGTGGTGGAAGTACTCCGCGCCTTCTGGCTCTGGAAGCCGCGGTGGACTGGTCGGGCTCAACGGATAGCCGAGCTGCTCGTTGACCTCGCGCGGCATGACAAAACCATCGCTTTTGAACTCGAACAGGGCCTTGATGCCTGCGCTGCCCTCCGTTGCCAGCGGTACGGCGTTGAACAACCCCCAGGCGATGTCGCCAACCCCGTCCTGTTTGGCTTTCAGGCTGTGGCCGTTGATCACCTGATCCAGGCCCAGGCCCAACTGGGCAATGCCACCGACCGCCAGCAGTGGCGCCAGCCCCGGCACCACCAGGCACAGTGGCGCCAGCAGGTTGAGCGTGTTGGCGAGGTAGCCACGCCATTTGGCTTTGGTAACCTGGCTATCGGTGGTGATGACAAAATCGGCGTCGTCGTAGCTGCGCTGGCGCTGGCGCTCGGTCAGGGCTGCGAACATATCCCCGGTCAGTTTGGGGTTGTATTTGCCAGGTTTGTAGTTCACGTAGGTTCTGGGGGGCCAGACGCCATCATCGTTGAAATAACCGTGTTCAGGCGGCAGCCGGTGCCGGTCCGGATAGTCGCCAAGGCCCTCGAGCGCGGTGTCCAGGCCACTGAAATCGAGGCCCTGGGGGCGGTCGGCGAGCCTGAAGTGTTGCTTTAGCGCTTCGCGTCGGGCGGGGTCCTTGCACTGATCGCCCACCCAGTCCTTGAGCAGGTTCTCGCTGGCGAATTCGAGCAAGGGCGAGCTGTTACCTGGCATGTACAGCAGGGTCAGATCGCTGTGGGGGGCATTGATGTACAGCAGGTCGGTGGCCGCATAGCCATAGATGCTCAGCGTGCTGACCCGTATCTTGAAGCGCTGCGGCATCATGCCGGCGGCTTGCCATGCCAGCTCCCTGGCGGCATCGCTCAGGCGCCCCTGGCTGACCTGGGCGTTGCAGGCGGCGATGAAATTGAGCTTGCTGGCCAGGCGGTGAGTGTCCTGATGCTCCTGCCAGTAAGCGTCGAGCATGGCTTTGAACGGCTGGTGAAAGTCCAGCGCTTCGATGAACCGCTGGAAGGCTTCAGCCGGAACCTGAATGTGGGTCGAGGCATCGTAACGGGCGGGGGACGATCGCTGGAACAGGCCGTTATACACCTCGAAGGCGGCGCCCTGATGGCCAAAGCCCAGCGTTGGCAGGCGATCGACCAGCTTCAACGGCCCTTGGGGGAAGGTGCCTGCCCAAGGGTTGGCGAACAGTGCGCCGATGAGGTTGTTATCGGACTCCCCTTGCCAGTTGCCCAGCAGCGCCTGGGTCATGCTCTGGGTCTGCTGGACCGCTGCCACATACCCTTGGTCATCCGGCCGGTAGTGCAGGGTGACCACATCGACGCGATCGGGGTCGATATGCACACCTTGCCCGGCAAGCCACTGCCGGATCAAGCGATGGGCTTCGCGGTCCGGGCGTGGGATGTTGGCCAGATGGTCTACTACGAACTGCACGCCTTTGGCGTTGATTCTGCTGTCGATCATGACGGTACACCTTGTACGTGGGAGGCCGACAAGGTTGGGCGCATGGAGAGGGAGGGGGTGGTAGATAGTTACTGGCCAGTGCCGGGCAGCGGGGGCAATGGTGGGGTGATATCGCGTTCTGCCGGGCGCGGATCATCGAAGCCGGCGGGTACCTTGCCGCGCAGGTGCCAGGCGAAGGCGATGATCTCGGCAATGGTCAGGTACAGCGCCTCGGGTATTTGATCGCCCAGCTCCAGCCGCGCCAGCAGCCGCACCAGCTCGGCGTTTTCGTAGATCGGAACTTCGTGTTCGCGGGCGAGCGCAAGGATGGCCTCGGCCAGGTCCTCGTCGCCCTTGGCGGTGAGGGTCGGTGCCTGATGGCCGTCGTAGTTCAGCGCTATGGCTTGGCGTGGTGTCGTATCGTTCATGCGGTTTCGTCCACCCAGCGTTGTTCCATCCGTGTGCGTGGCCCCTGCGGCGGGATGCCCGGGTGGCACTCTAGGTCGCCGACTTCCAGGCCCCGGGCCAGCAGGCGCGCGCGCAGCGCGCCAAGCTGGGTGTCGATCAACCGCGCGGTCTGCTCGCGCTCCGCCCATAGCTGCCCGCTCAGGCGGCCCTCGCTCAGTTGTGCCTGCACTTGCATGGGGCCGAGTGGGGACAGGTCGAAGGCCAGCTCGATGCGCCACAGGGCTTGTCGAGGGTCTTGGGCTTCATGTTGGCGGTCGGCCTGTTGTTGTGGGGTTTCTTCGCGCTGCAGTTTGACTTGCAGCGGGATGAAGTCCTGGCCGTGGCGGATCGGCACTTCAGTTTGCCAGGTGGTCTGCAGGTTGCCGTTTTCCAGCGTGCCGGTTTGTTGCAGGCTGCTCATGGCGTGGCTCTGCAAGCGTGAAACGGCAGCGGCAGCCAGGCGCAGCAGCTGTTGCAGGTCGCCTTCCTCTTCCAGGGCCTTGAGCAGGCGCGACGGTAATGGGAACGCGCCCGGCTGCGGCTTGGGGCTGACCCGCTCGAGCATGCCCAGTGCGCTGCGCGCCAAAGCCGGCATGGTCACGGCCAGGCTGGCGGGGTTGAGATTGGCAGCGCTTGCCGGGAGGGCAGGGGCCTGGGCCATCAGCCGCAGCAAATGCGCCTTGAGGTCGGTGGCGACGCTGGCGGTGGACCCGCTCAGCAGCTTCGCTTCGAGAAAGCTGCCGCTGTTGTTCAGGGCCTGGGCCACTGCCTTGGCGTCGCCCAGTTGTCGGGCGTCCGGCAGGCCGGCCAGCAGGCGTTCGGCGCTGGCGCGCAGGTCGCCATCGACGCCTGGGTCGCGGGTGAGCTGTTGCAGGGCGTTGAGCAGGCCGGGTAGCGAGGCTTGGCGGTTTTGCTGGGTCAGCAGCTGTTGGGCAATGCTGAGTTGGTCCTGCCTGCCGCTGAGCGGCACGAAGCGCAATGACTGATCACCCTGCACCAGGGCGCTGAGCAGGCTGCCAATGGCCAGCGGGCGCGGGCTGTCGATGCTCAGTGTGGCGCCGGCCTGGTTGCTGTTGAGCAGGCTGACCAGCGCCCGGTACACGGCCGGTTGGCCGGGTGCCTGGGCCAGCAGCTGGTTGGTCAGGACCTTGCCTTGCAGCAAGGTGCCGACCGGCACCTTGCTGGTGTCCAGCTGGGTGAGGGTGGCGACCTGGCTGGCGCTGGCCTGTTGCAGCATGATCGCCAGGCGGTTGCTTTCGGTCTGGCTGACGGTGATCTGGCTGCCTTGTGGCAGCGGCTGGCTGGCGTTGGCCTGAAGCTGGGTCTGCACGCCGTTGGCCTGCATCAGCCGTAGCACCAGCTGAAAGTCCTGGCCCGTCTGGCGCAACGATAAAACCTCGGCTTGCGCGGTTTCGCCAGGAGCCAGCAACCCAGGCTGCGCCTGGATCAGGCGCAGCAGATCGCCGGTCATGCCCGCCTTCATGGCTTGGCTGTTGATCGCGGTTTGTGCGCCGAGACTATTGATTTCAGTCATGATTGTATACAACCTGTCGAGCCCGGCCTCTTGGCAGCGCGGCGGCGCGTGTAATAATGCCGCGCGCCTGTGGTTGCCAGTATAACGGCAGCGCGCGGGGCGACTTGAGACACAAGGGCTTTGGAGCGGTTTTGGCTGCTTCGCGGGTGAACCCGCTCCTACAGGGTTGTAGGAGCGGGTTCACCTGCGAAGCAGGCGACGCCGCCCCAATGCCCTACTAAAGATAAGGCGAAACCGTGACCCTTCACCTCCAAGCCGCGGGCCTGGCCTGCGAGCGCGACTGGCGCCTGCTGTTCGAACAGCTCGATTTCGAGCTGGGCGCCGGCGACATGCTGCAGATCAGTGGCCCCAACGGCAGCGGCAAGACCAGCCTGTTGCGCCTGCTGGCCGGGCTGATGCAGCCGACGGCCGGGCAGATTCTGCTGGGTGGCAAGCCCCTGGCAGAACAGCGTCATGCCTTGGCCAGCGCCCTGCTGTGGATTGGCCACGCCGCCGGCATCAAGGACTTGCTCACCGCCGAGGAGAATCTCACCTGGCTGTGCGCCCTGCACCAGCCGGCCAGCCGCGAGGCAATCTGGGCGGCGCTGGAGGCTGTCGGCCTGCGCGGTTTCGAAGACGTCCCCTGCCATACCCTGTCAGCCGGTCAGCAGCGCCGTGTGGCCCTGGCCCGGCTGCACCTGGCTTGTCCGCCGCTATGGATTCTCGACGAGCCGTTCACCGCGCTCGACAAGCAAGGCGTGGCGCAGCTTGAAGCGCACCTGGCAGCCCACTGCGAGCAGGGCGGCACGGTGGTGCTGACGACTCATCACACACTGGAACGCAAGCCCTCCGGTTATCGAGAACTGAACCTGGGGCAATGGACTGCATGAGCGTATTCATTTTGTTGCTGCGCCGCGAAGCGCGCCTGCTGTTCCGTCGCCCCGCCGAACTGGCCAACCCGTTGGTGTTCTTCGCCATTGTCGTGGCCATGTTCCCGCTGGCGGTCGGCCCGGAAAGCCAATTGTTGCAAACCTTGTCGCCGGGCCTGGTCTGGGTGGCAGCGTTGCTGGCCGTGTTGTTGTCGCTGGACGGCCTGTTCCGCAGCGATTTCGAAGACGGCTCGCTGGAGCAATGGGTGCTGTCGCCGCACCCACTGGCACTGCTGGTGCTGGCCAAGGTGCTGGCGCACTGGATCTTTTCCGGGCTGGCGCTGGTATTGTTGGCGCCACTGCTGGCACTGATGCTGGGGCTGCCAAGCCATTGCCTGCCGGTGCTGCTCGGTTCGCTGCTGCTGGGTACGCCGGTATTGAGCTTGCTGGGCGCGGTAGGTGCGGCGCTGACAGTCGGCCTTAAACGCGGAGGTTTGTTACTGGCGTTGCTGATTCTGCCGTTGTATATCCCTGTATTGATCCTGGGCAGTGGTGCGTTGCAAGCGGCGTTGCAAAATATGCCGGCAACCGGCCATCTGCTCTGGCTCGCCAGCCTGACGGCCCTGGCCGTTACCCTGGCACCCTTTGCGATAGCGGCCGGCCTGAAGATCAGCGTCGGCGAATAACGAGTCCCGGGCTCTCAAGCCCGGCAAATACCCTGGATGTACCCTGATGAAAATAAGCTGGACGTGGTTCCACAAGCTGGGCTCCCCGAAATGGTTCTATGCCATCAGCGGCCGCATGCTGCCGTGGCTGGCCGGTGCTGCCGTGCTCCTGCTGCTGGTCGGCATCACCTGGGGCCTGGCCTTCGCCCCCCAGGACTACCAGCAGGGCAACAGCTTCCGCATCATCTATATCCATGTGCCGGCGGCGATGCTGGCGCAGTCCTGCTATGTGCTGCTGGCGGTGGCCGGGGTGGTGGGGCTGGTGTGGAAGATGAAACTGGCCGACGTCGCCCTGCAGTGTGCCGCGCCCATTGGCGCCTGGATGACCGCCGTGGCGCTGGTTACCGGCGCCATCTGGGGCAAGCCGACCTGGGGCAGCTGGTGGGTGTGGGATGCCCGCCTTACGTCCATGCTCATCCTGCTGTTCCTGTACTTCGGCATTATTGCGCTGGGCCAGGCGATCAGTAATCGTGACAGTGCGGCCAAGGCCTGTGCGGTGCTTGCGATTGTCGGTGTGGTGAATATCCCGATCATCAAGTATTCGGTGGAGTGGTGGAACACCCTGCACCAGGGGGCCACCTTCACCCTTACCGAAAAGCCGGCGATGCCGGCCGAAATGTGGCTGCCGCTGTTGTGCACGGCGCTGGGTTTCTACTGTTTCTTCGGCGCCGTACTGCTGCTGCGCATGCGCCTTGAAGTGCTCAAGCGCGAAGCGCGCGCCAGTTGGGTCAGGGACGAAGTATTGAACAGCCTGGGGCGGAGGGCCGCACAATGAGCTTTGCCACCTTCGGTGACTTTCTCGCCATGGGCCACCATGGCCTGTACGTGTGGTCGGCCTATGGCATCTGCCTGGCGGTGCTGGCGCTGAACGTTGGTGCGCCACTGCTGGCCCGTCGTCGCTATTTGCAAGAAGAGGCGCGCCGTTTGCGCCGGGAGAACAACCAGTGAATCCGCAGCGCAAGAAACGCCTGTTGCTCATCGTCGGCCTGCTGGTCGGCGTCGGGGTTGCCGTCGGCTTTGCCTTGAGCGCATTGCAGCAAAACATCAACCTGTTCTATACACCGACCCAGATCGCCAACGGCGAAGCCCCGCTGGACACGCGCATCCGCGCTGGCGGCATGGTCGAGAAAGGCTCGGTGCAGCGCTCGGCCGACTCGCTGGACGTGCGTTTCGTGGTAACCGACTTCAACAAGTCGGTACCCATCACCTACCGCGGCATCCTTCCCGACCTGTTCCGCGAAGGGCAGGGTATCGTCGCCCTTGGCAAGCTCAACACCGAAGGTGTGGTGGTAGCCGATGAGGTGCTGGCCAAGCACGACGAGAAATACATGCCGCCCGAAGTCACCAAGGCCCTGAAGGAAAGCGGCCAGGCCGCTACCGGCGGGGAGACGAAGCCATGAACGCAGCACTGGTAGTCCCCGAACTGGGCCAGTTGGCGATGATTCTGGCCATCTGCTTTGCCGTCGTGCAGGCCAGTGTGCCGCTGCTTGGCGCGTGGCGTGGCGACAGCCTGTGGATGAGCCTGGCGCGGCCGGCAGCCTGGGGGCAGTTCGCCTTCTTGGCGTTTGCCTTTGCCTGCCTGACCCATGCCTTCATGACAGACAATTTCTCGGTCGCCTATGTGGCCAGCAACTCCAACAGCGCCTTGCCCTGGTACTACAAGTTCAGTGCGGTGTGGGGCGCCCATGAGGGTTCGTTGCTGCTTTGGGCGCTGATCCTCGGCGGCTGGACCTTTGCCGTGTCGGTGTTCTCCCGGCAGTTGCCGCAGGTGATGCTGGCCCGCGTGCTGGCGGTAATGGGCATGATCAGCGTGGGCTTCCTGAGCTTCCTGATCATTACTTCCAACCCGTTCCAGCGCCTGCTGCCGCAGGTGCCGACCGATGGCCGTGACCTCAACCCGCTGCTGCAGGACTTTGGCCTGATCGTTCACCCACCCATGCTCTACATGGGCTACGTGGGCTTTTCGGTGGCCTTCGCCTTCGCCATCGCCGCCTTGCTGGGCGGCCGGCTGGACGCTGCCTGGGCGCGCTGGTCGCGGCCGTGGACCATCGTCGCCTGGGCTTTTCTGGGTATTGGCATCACCTTGGGGTCGTGGTGGGCCTATTACGAACTGGGCTGGGGTGGCTGGTGGTTCTGGGACCCGGTGGAAAATGCCTCGTTCATGCCTTGGCTGGTGGGCACGGCACTGATCCACTCGCTGGCGGTGACCGAGAAACGCGGGGTGTTCAAGAGCTGGACCGTGCTGCTGGCAATTGCCGCATTCTCGCTGAGCCTGCTGGGTACCTTCCTGGTGCGTTCCGGCGTGCTGACCTCGGTGCACGCGTTTGCCGCCGACCCGTCGCGCGGTATTTTCATCCTGTTTTTCCTGCTGTTCGTGGTCGGCGGGTCGCTCACGCTGTTCGCACTGCGTGCACCGGTGGTCAAGAGCCAGGTCGGTTTCGCCCTGTGGTCGCGTGAAACGCTGCTGCTGGCCAACAACCTGGTGCTGGTGGTGGCGGCTTCGATGATTCTGCTCGGTACCCTGTACCCGCTGGTGCTCGATGCCCTGACCGGTGCCAAGCTATCGGTCGGCCCGCCCTACTTCGACGCCTTGTTCCTGCCGTTGATGGCGCTGCTGATGGTGGTGATGAGCGTGGGCGTGGTGGTGCGCTGGAAGGACACCCCGGGCAAATGGCTGGCCAGCATGATGACCCCAGTGTTGATCGGCAGTGCCATCCTTGCTCCGGTTGCCGGCTTTATCGTCGACGACTTCGATTGGCCGACGCTGACGGCCTTCGCCCTGGCTTCTTGGGTAGTGCTTGGCGGGCTGCGTGACATTTTCGACAAGACCCGCCACAAGGGCCTGATCAAAGGCCTGCCGGGCTTGGGCCGCAGCTACTGGGGCATGCAACTGGCGCACCTGGGCCTGGCGGTGTGTGCGCTGGGCGTGGTGCTGTCCAGCAACAACAGCGCCGAGCGCGACCTGCGCATGGCGCCGGGCGAAAGCGTGGAGCTGGGTGGCTACCACTTCCTGTTCCAGGGCGCCAAGCACTTCGAGGGGCCGAACTTCATCTCTGACAAGGGCACCATCGTGGTCAGCCGCGATGGCCGTGAAGTGACCACACTTTACCCGGAGAAGCGCCTGTACACCGTGCAACAGTCGATGATGACCGAAGCGGGCATCGACGCCGGCTTTACCCGCGACCTGTACGTCGCGCTTGGCGAGCCACTGGAGAATGGCGCCTGGGCTGTGCGCGTACATATTAAGCCTTACGTCCGCTGGATCTGGCTGGGCGGTCTGCTGACCGGCCTGGGCGGGTTGCTGGCGGCCCTCGACCGGCGCTACCGCGTCAAGGTCAAGACCCGGGTGCGTGATGTCCTGGGCGTGTCTGGAGCAGCTGCATGAAGCGTTGGATCATGGTAGTGCCCCTTGCAGTGTTCCTGCTGGTGGCGGTGTTCCTCTACAAGGGGCTTTTCCTCAAGCCCGACGAGCTGCCTTCGGCAATGATCGGCAAACCGTTCCCGGCGTTTTCCCTGGCGTCGACACAGGGGGACCGCACCCTGACTCAGGCCGATTTGCAGGGGCGCCCGGCACTGGTCAACGTGTGGGCCACCTGGTGCCCGTCGTGCAAGGTCGAGCACCCGTACCTGAACCAGCTGGCACAGCAGGGTGTGGTGATCCATGGGGTCAACTACAAGGATGACAACGCCGCCGCGCAGAAGTGGTTGGCCGAGTTCCACAACCCCTATCAGCTGGATATTCGTGACGAGCAGGGCAGCCTGGGCCTGGACCTTGGGGTGTATGGGGCGCCGGAAACCTTCCTGATCGATGCCAAGGGCATCATCCGCTACAAGCACGTAGGCATCGTCGATGCCACGGTCTGGCGTGAACAGCTGGCGCCGTTGTACCAGGGCCTGATCGACGAGGCCAAGCCATGAGGCGCTGGCTGGCAGCTGCGGTGCTGGGCATGAGCCTGGCCGGTGTGGCCAAGGCGGCGATCGACACCTATCAGTTTCGCGACGAGGCCGAGCGCGAGCGTTACCAACAGTTGACCAAGGAACTGCGCTGCCCCAAGTGCCAGAACCAGGATATTGCCGACTCCAACGCGCCGATTGCTGCCGACCTGCGCCGAGAAATCTTCCGCATGCTCGGCGAAGGCCAGAGCAACCAGCAGATCATCGACTTCATGGTCGACCGCTATGGCGACTTCGTGCGCTACAAGCCGGCGCTCAGCGGGCGTACCTGGCTGCTGTGGTTTGGCCCGGGGATCTTGCTGGCCGGTGGCTTCGTGGTGCTGGCGGTGATCGTACGCCGGCGCCGTGCTACGGCCGTGCAGGGCGCCGATGAGTTGTCTGCCGAAGAACGCGAGCGTCTCGCCAAACTGCTGGAAAAAGAACAGACCCATGATTGAATTCTGGCTTAGCGCGGGCCTTCTGCTGCTCGCTGCCCTCAGCTTTTTGCTGCTCCCGATCCTGCGTGGCCGCCGTCGCCAGCAGGAAGAAGACCGCACGGCCTTGAACGTGGCCCTTTATCAGGAACGTGTCGCCGAACTGGCGGCCCAGCAAGCCGCCGGTGTGCTTGATGAGGCGCAGATGGCCAAGGGCCGGGACGAGGCTGCCCGCGAGCTGCTGGCCGATACCGAAGGCGCCGAGGCCCCGCGCCAGGGGCATTTGGGCAAGGCCCTGCCGCTGCTGGCTGCGGGACTGGTGCCGCTGATGGCGCTGGGGCTGTACTTGCATTTTGGGGCGGCCGACAAGGTGGCGCTGACCCAGGAGTTTGCCGAGGCACCCAAGTCGATGGAAGAAATGACTACGCGCCTTGAGCGCGTGGTGCAGGCCCAGCCGGATTCGGCCGAGGCCATGTATTTCCTTGGCCGGGCCTACATGGCCGAGCAGCGCCCGGCCGATGCCGCGCGTACGTTCGAACGGGCCGTGGCCTTGGCTGGCCGCCAGCCCGAGCTGCTGGGGCAGTGGGCTCAGGCCCAGTACTTTGCCGCCAACAAGCAGTGGAGCCCGCAATTGCAGGCGCTGACTGACGAAGCGTTGAAGGCTGACCCCAACGAGGTGACCAGCCTGGGCCTGCGCGGTATTGCTGCGTTTGAAGGCGAGCGTTATCAGGAAGCCATCGACTACTGGAAGCGCTTGCTGGCGCAGTTGCCAGAAGGTGATGCATCGCGAGCGGCCCTGCAGGGTGGTATCGACCGCGCCGCCGAGCGCCTGGGTGGGGTGCCAGCAGAGGCGACCGAGCCTGCACCTGTGGCGGCTCGCCTGAAAGTGCGGGTGGAACTGGCGGCTTCCTTGAAGGACAAGGTCAAGCCGGACGACACGGTGTTTATCTTCGCTCGCGCCAGCAATGGCCCGCCGATGCCGCTGGCGGCCAAGCGGGTGACCGTGGCGCAGTTGCCGATCGAGGTGGAATTGTCTGATGCTGATGCGATGATGCCGCAGATGAAACTGTCGCAGTATGCCGAAGTCCAACTGGTTGCACGTGTTTCACGCGCGGGTCAGCCTACCCAGGGTGAGTGGGTTGGCCGGGGTGCTCCGTTGTCTAGCGCCACCCAGGCTACCCAGCGCCTGACCATCGACACTCCAGACCAGTAAGAGAGCAATGCCATGCACAGCACCGTCCGCCTGACCCTGATTACCCTGGCCTTGGGTTTGTCTGCGTGTACGGTGCATGAGCCGTACGAGCAGCCCGCGCCACCGATCGAGCGTTTGCCGCCGTCGGGGCCGGTGGTCAAGCCCTTGCCGGGCAGGCAGCCTGCCACTCAGCCGAGCAAGCCGGCGGCGATACCCAAGCCCATGCCGCGCACCTCGGCCAGCTTTGCGCCACCGCCTGGCGGGGCAAGCCACTGGGATCCCAAGCTGGGTGTATATGTATTGGAGAAGCAGCCCAATACCTTCTACCGGCAGCGTACCTACTATCGGTTTGATAACGGCTGGAGCTGGTCGTTGAGCCCGAATGGGCCTTGGCAGGAAACTGACAGCAGTGGTGTACCAGGTGGGTTAGGGCGGGCGTTCGCACAGTAACGCTATTTCTGTATTCGCTTCTGTTTCTGTTTCTGTTTCTGCTCTTGATTTTGATTTTGCTTGTAAGCGCGCGATAGATCAGGCGACGCAGATTGCGACTTCAGGAGGCCGAGCGCAGGGCTTGCGAAGGGAGGTGACGGGCATGGATGCCCGTCAAGCGCTGAGGCCCCATGGATGGGGCCTGCAGCGCGTACTCCCGGGAGCAAGACCGTAGCGAGGGGACCCCGGAGCGTAGCGCAGGGGCCGGATGATAGGAGCCAGCGTTTTTTGGTTACTTTTTGTCGCGTTTGACAAAAAGTGACCCGCCGTAAGGGCGGAAAGGTGACTATGCGCCACCTGCGTGAATGAATACCTACTCGATGTGAGTGCCCACATCCAAGAAGCAAGAAGCAAGAAGCAAGAAGCAAGAAGCAAGATGCGAACTCGTCTGTTTTGACTCAGCGAACCGTCCGTTTGCGATGGCGACGCTGACTCACCTTTTCGCCCTTACGGCGAGTCACTTTTTGTCAAACGCGACAAAAAGTAACCAAAAAACGCTGCGCTCCCATCATCCGGCCCCTGCGCTGCGCTCCGGGGTCCCCTCACTCCGGCCTTGCTCCCGGCAGGACCGCGCCGAAGGCCCCATCCTGGGGCCTCAGCGCTTGACGGGCATCCATGCCCGTCACCTCCCTCCGCAAGGCCTGCGTTCGGCCTCCTGAAGTCGCGAAGATCAAGATCAAGATCAAGATCAAGATCAAGATCAAGATCAACAGCAACAGCAACAGCAACAGCAACAGCAACAGCAACAGCAACAGCAACAGCACAGTACAGTTTTGCCTTGTTATTTCCATTGACTGTACTGGCCGGTGACTCCGCATAATGACGCCTCTAATTCACCCGGAGGTGGCATGAGCAAGACAGTCCTGGTACTGGTGGAAACCGTCGACGATTACCTGCCCATGCTGGAGCAGGCCGGTTACCACCTGATCCGTGCCCCTTCGCCGCAACTGCGCGCCGATGCCATTCATCGCCACGCCGAAGAAATCGATGCGGTACTCACCCGTGGGCCGTTGGGGCTATCCGCCGCCGAAATTGACGCATTACCCAGATTGCAGATCATCTGCGTGATCGGCGCAGGCTACGAGCAGGTCGACCTGGCCGCCGCCGCCGCACGCGGCATAACCGTCACCAATGGCGCCGGGGCCAATGCCGCGGCCGTCGCCGACCACACCCTGGCCCTGCTGCTGGCGCTGCTGCGCGACATCCCCCGTGCCGATGCCAGCACGCGGCGCGGTGAATGGAACCGGGTTATCAGCCCCTCGGTGAGTGGCAAGCGCCTGGGCATTCTCGGCCTCGGCGCAGTGGGGCTGGCAATCGCCAAGCGGGCCCACTTGGGCTTCGACATGCACGTCAGCTACCACAGCCGCACAGCACGCCAGGATGTGCCCTATGCCTGGTACGACAGCCCCCGACACTTGGCTGAAGCCGTCGACATTCTGGTGGTGGCCACCCCCGGTGGCGCCAACACCCGGCATCTGGTCGATGCCCACGTCCTTCAGGCCCTGGGCGCTGACGGCTATCTGGTGAACATCGCCCGTGCCAGCGTGGTCGACACCCAGGCCCTGATTGCTGCATTGCAGCGTGGCCAGCTGGCTGGCGCTGCGCTGGATGTTTTCGATGACGAGCCAGCAGTGCCCGATGCACTCAAGGCCTTGCCCAACACCGTGCTCACACCCCACGTGGCTGGCCAATCGCCAGAAGCCGCGCGCGACACGGTGGACTTGGTGCTGCGCAACCTGCAGGCGTTCTTTGCCGGTGAGCCAGTTTTGACCCCGGTACGCCCGTAACCTTTTCCAGATATCTGCCCGGCAGCGCCCGGGCAACAAGGAGTGTGTGCATGCAACTCGAAATATTCCAGGTCGATGCCTTTTCCACTGAACCGTTCGGTGGCAACCCTGCCGCAGTAATCCCGCTGGAAAGCTGGCTGCCGGACGATGTGCTGCAGCGCATTGCCGAAGAAAACAACCTGTCAGAAACAGCCTACTTCGTGCGCAACGGCGAAACGTTCGACTTGCGTTGGTTCACCCCCGCCGTGGAAGTCGACCTGTGCGGCCACGCTACTTTGGCTTCGGCCTATGTGTTGTTCGAGCAACTAGGGGAGCAGGCGCAAGTGCTGCGCTTCAACACCCGCAGTGGCGAGTTGCGCGTCAGCCGTGGCACTGATGGCCTGCTGGCCATGGACTTCCCGGCCAAGCAACCCGTAGAGGTGGACATACCGGCGGGTCTGCTGCAGGCGCTGGGCTTGAGCCAGGCACAGGTGGTGTACCGTAGCGACGATTATGTGGTGGTGATCGACGACGCCTTGCTGCTCGATACGTTGAAACCAGACTTTGTTGCGCTGTCGGCCTTTGACGTCCGTGGCATTGCCGTGACCGCGGCAGGGCGTGGCTTTGACTTCGTCACCCGCTGGTTCGGCCCGCGGGTTGGTGTGAATGAAGACCCGGTAACCGGTTCGGCACACACCTCGCTGGCGCCGTTATGGGCCCAAAGGCTGGGCAAGAACGTGCTGAGCTGCGAGCAGGGCGGGGCACGCAAAGGGCAGTTGCAGTGCGAAGTGCCGGGCAATGGCCGCGTAATCATCAGTGGGCGGGCGGCGTTGTACCTGCGGGGCAATGTGTACATCTAGTACGGCGTGCGATGCCCTGGGGGGCTTCTATAATTGCAGGCCCATCTTTCCGTTCAAGGAGCCACCCATGGCCCTGGAAAAACACGGCACCTGCCTGTGCGGCGACACGCGGCTGACGGTCACCGTCGACAATACCCATATCAGCGCTTGTCATTGCAGCATGTGCCGCAAGTGGACCGGCGGCCCGCTGCTGGTGGTCCACTGCAGCAAGCCTCCGCTGATCGAGGGGCGTGCGCCGAGCGTCTATGATTCGTCCGACTGGGCCCAGCGTGCTTTCTGTGGCCGCTGTGGTACGCACCTGTACTACCGGCTCAAGGCCAACGACTTCCATGCCGTGCCGGTCGGCCTACTCGATGGCGACCAAGCCTGGGATTTCGACCTGCAGATCTTCGTCGAAGAGAAACCCGCGTGGTACTGCTTCGCCAATCAGACCAAGGAGCTGTCCGGCCAAGAGGTGTTCGAGCAGAACAGCTGATTCAACGTCATGTCTGTACGGAGGCATTCCGTCGGCGAATGCCTCCGTACAATTCTGCGTGAACTTGTCAAACCGGTGCATTCCTGAGAAAAGGGCGGTTTTGTTTTTCAGCGTTTGGAGTGTACCCGTGAGCCAAGAACTGCAGATCATCGACCTGGTCGAGGGAGACGGCAAAGCCGCCGTCAAGGGTGCCCTGATCACCACCCAGTACACCGGCTGGCTGGCCGATGGCAGCGAGTTCGACTCGTCCTGGTCGCGCGGTAAGCCGTTTCAGTGCGTGATCGGTACCGGCAGGGTAATCAAAGGCTGGGACCTAGGCCTGATGGGCATGCGCGTTGGCGGCAAGCGCAAGCTGCAGGTACCGGCACACCTGGGGTATGGCGAACGCAGCGTAGGGAAGATCCCGCCGAATTCGGACCTGACCTTCGAGATCGAACTGCTGGAAGTGCTCACGCGGGATGATTGAGTGGTCACGTTGCAACCCGAGGTTCTTGCACCTTACACAATTGCGCAACACCTAGCCCCTAACCTAGGCCTTGCCTAGGGAACGGCAATCACCTCCAGGGAGGAACCAAACGGGTTCGGGGCACTCTGACCCTCACGCGTTGCCAAGGATGGCATTCACTGCACGGGCGCCCTGCAACTGGCCGGGCGATGTGGCGGGTAAACCCGATATTCTCTGCCACACGAGCCTGCCTTGATGAAGTTGCCAACATTCTTTCGCCGTCGCCGTCACTTGCTGCTGAGCCTGGTGCTCACTGCCATCGCCGCGCCGTTGGCGCTGGAGGCTGTCGAAAGCCGGGCACAACCGGTGGATGGCACCCAGACCCTGGTGTTTCTGCGTCATGGCGAGAAGCCGGGCGAGGGGCTCGGGCAGTTGAACTGCCAAGGCCTCAACCGTGCGCTGGACCTGGCCAGTGTACTGCCCGAGCGCTTTGGCAAGGCCGACTACGTGTTTGCCGCCAACCCCACGCGGCATGTCGAGGAAGGCAGCCGGGACGAAAGCTACAGCTATATCCGCCCATTGATGACCATCACCCCCAGTGCCATCCGCCTCGGCTTGCCGGTGAATATCGACTACGGCGCCAACGACACCGCTGAACTGGCCGATGAGTTGCTGAGCGACAAATACCGCAATGCGACCATCTACACGGCCTGGTCCCACGGCTACCTGCCGGAACTGATCAACACCGTGGCCGGCAAGGCCCTGGGGGAGGAGCGGGTGATCACCGAGGACTGGAGCGGCGAAGACTTCGACACCCTCTACGTATTGACCCTGACCTGGCGCGATGGCAAAGCCAGCCTGCTGAGCCGCAATGTGCGCCAGGGCCTGAATGACGGTGCGCATAGCTGCCCGACCTGATCCGCTGGTACTGTTTGGCAAGGAAGCCGGAACAGGGATGAGCGATGAAGCAGCGGGTAACAGTGATCGGTGGTGGAGTGGTGGGCCTGGCGACGGCTTACGCGCTGGTGCGGGAAGGGTGGTCGGTTGACCTGATCGAGGCCCGCGACAGCCTGGCGTCGGCCACCAGCTTCGCCAATGGCGGGCAATTGTCCTATCGCTATGTGGCGCCGCTGGCTGATGCCGGGGTGCCGTGGCAGGCGCTGGGCTGGCTGTTGCAGGGCGAGTCGCCATTGCGCCTGCGCTTGCGCATGGACCCGGCCCAGTGGCGCTGGCTGCTGGCATTCACCCTGGCTTGCCGGCGTAGCGTCAATCGCCGTAATGCCGGGCAATTGCTTGAGCTGGCGCTGTACAGCCAGGCCGTTCTGGCGCAGTGGCGCGAAGACCAGAACCTTGGGGATTTCGCCTGGCGGCGCAATGGCAAGCTGGTGGCTTTTCGCAGTGAACGGGCCTTTGCCCAAGGCCGGGAACAGTTGACGGACCCGGCCAGTCAGCAGGTGCTGGCGGCTGCCGAGCTGCGCGGGCTGGAGCCTGCCCTGGATGGCGCACCGTTTGTGGGTGGCGTGTTCACGGCGGGCGAAGAGGTTGGCGATTGCCACGTGTTTTGCTTGCGGCTGGAAGCGCTGTTGCGCGCGTCGGGCCAGTGCCGTTTCCTGCTTGGCCGGCCGGTGACGCAATTGGTTCAGCGCCAGGGCCAGGTCGTGGCACTGCAACTGGGCGATCAGCAGCTGGACGTGGAGCAGTTGGTGCTGTGTGCCGGGCATCGCGGCCCAGGCTTGGCATTACCGGGGGTGCAGATACCGGTTTACCCGTTGAAGGGCTACAGCCTGACCGCACCGATCAGCGCCGGGCACCTGCCCCCGGAGGTGAGCCTTACCGACTATGAGCGCAAGATTGTCTATGCACGCCTGGGGCAGCAGCTGCGGGTAGCGGCGATGGTGGACATTGTCGGCTTCAACGAGTCGGTGGACATGCGCCGTTTGCAGAGCATGCGGCGGCTGGCGCTGGAGACGCTGCCAAGGGCGGCGGATTATGGCCAGGCGGTGGAGTGGGCGGGGATGCGACCCGCGACACCGACCGGGGTGCCGATCATAGGTGGGACGGTGTACCGCAACCTGTGGCTGAACCTGGGGCATGGGGCGTTGGGATTCACCTTGGCCTGTGGCAGTGCGCAGCGTCTGGCCAGGATGATGCGTTAAGCGGGCCGGCCTCTTCGCGGCTAAAGCCGCTCCTACGAGGACCCCACGGTATTCAGGCTTGTGCTGGTCCGGTAGGAGCGGCTTCAGCCGCGAAGAGGCCGGTACAGGCGAAGGATGTCTAGCGGCCGAAGCGCATCGGCCATCCCACCACTTTCTTCGCCCGTGGCGTCGCATAGGTGCGCACTTTGGACGTGCTCAAACCCATGCGCACCAGCGATTCGGCAATGGTCACCGCTGCACTCACACCATCCACCACCGGCACGCCGGTGCGTTGGCGAATCTGCTCGTCCAGCCCGGCCATGCCGCCACAACCCAGGCAGATCACCTCGGCCTTGTCGTCGCGCACGGCGCGTTCGGCCTGCTCGACAATCGCCTCCACGGCCCGCAGCGGGTCGGCTTCCAGTTCCAGCACCGCCAGCCCGCTGGCTCGCACCGAGGCGCAGCGGTCATACAGGCCCGAGAGCTTCAGGCGGTCCTCGATCAGTGGCACGGTGCGGTCGAGCGTGGTTACTACGGAATAGGCGTGGCCCAGGTACATTGCCGTGCTGGCGGCGGCGTCGGTAATGTCCACCACAGGCACGTTGAGCAGTTCCTGCAGGCCTTCGCGGCCATGCTCGCCATAACCGGCCTGGATCACGGCATCGTAAGGCCCTTCAAAGGCCAGTACCCGGTCCATCACCGCGATGGCCGCGAGGTAGCTCTCGAAATTGCCCTCCACCGATTCGGCGCCAAACCAGGGTGTCAGGCCGACGATTTCGGTACCGGGTGCGGCCACCGCACGGGCCTGTTCGGCAATGGCGTGGGTGATGGCTTCGGTAGTGTTGACGTTGGCGATCAGAATACGCATGGGCAGTCCTCCTTGATCAATGGCCGCTGTGGTCGACGGCGATGCACTCGCCGCTGACGTCGTGGTAATGGCGGTTACGTGGCGCGATAAGCAGGTACAGGGCGGCGGCGATGCCGGCACCAATCAGCCAGGAGAACGGCGCGATGCCCTGGAAGTTGGGCACCAGGGCCAGCACGATGGCCAGCAGTGCGGCCGGCACGAAGGCGGCCACGGCGCGCAGGTTGATGCCCTTGCTGTAGTGATAGGCGCCGGCCGGGTGCTCGGTATACAGCTCCGGCACGTTGATGCAGCCTTTGCGCAGCAACCAGTAGTCGGACATGATCACGCCGTACAGCGGGCCGAGCAGGGCGCCCAGGCCCGACAGGAAGTACACGATCACCAGCGGGCTGTTGTACAGGTTCCAGGGCAGGATCAGCACCGCCAGGGTGGCGCTGATCAGCCCGGCACGGCGGAAGTTCAGGTGGCGCGGCGCCAGGTTGCTGAGTACGAAGGCCGGGGCGACGAAGTTGGCCATGATGTTCACCGCCACGGTGACGATCAGGAAGGCCAGGCAGCCGAGCACCAGGAATGGCGTGCTGGGTATGGCGGCAACGATCTGCGTCGGGCTGTCGATGATCTGACCGTTGATCTGGAATTGCGCGCCGCACAGCACCACGGTGATCACGGCGAATACCAGGATGTTTACCGGCAGGCCCCAGAAGTTGCCCACGCGGATGGTCTTGCGGCAAGGCGAGGAGCGGGCGAAGTCACAGAAGTTCAGCACCAGGGTGCCGTAGATCGCCAGCCACAGTGCGCCGCCGGCAAAGATGTTGCGCCACATCTCGTAGCCGGTCAGCGGGGTTGCCACCGACCAGGCAATGCGCGCATCGGCCTTGAAGTACATGAACACCGCCAGTGCGGCGACGGTCAGCAGGATCACAGGCCCGGCAAAGGCCTCGTAACGGCGCACCATCTCCATGCCATAGGCCAGGATCACCAGCTGCACCAGCCAGATCGACACGAAACACACCCAGCCCAGGCTCGACAGGCCGAGGATGCTGTCGTGGTCGTAGGCTGCCAGTTGCGGCCACACGGCGGTGAGCAGCACGCGCAGCACCACCGATGCCAGGTAGGTCTGGATGCCGAACCAGGCGATGGCGATGACGGCACGGATCAGCGCCGGGATCTGCGCGCCGTGGATGCCGAAGGCAATGCGGCTGATGACCGGGAACGGTACCCCGGTTTTCTGCCCCATGTAACCCGACAGGTTCATGAAGAAGTACACCAGTGCCGCGCCGATGGCCAGCGACAGCAGAATTTGCCAGCCGCCCAGGCCGAGGGCGAACAAGCCCATGGCGAACGAATAGTTGGCGATATTGTGCACATCGTTTGTCCACAGCGCGAAGATGCTGTAGCCGCCCCAGCGACGGCCTTCCATACGCGTTGGCGCCAGGTCGCGGTTATGCAGGCGCGGGCTGAGAACAAGGTCCGGCTGGTGGCCGGCAAGCGTGGACGCGGGGTGTGTGCTGGCGACGGATAGTTCAGGGGCAAGGTCGAGGCTGCTACTCATTCCGGCGGGCTCCTGATGCACTTGGACTGCGATGAGCGGGCATGCGCACGGGCTCGCCATCTCGTCGGTGCAGCGTTGGCATCACAGGGTTGTGGGCGCGGCGGCTGACATTGGGTCGGCGTCGCGGATTCTTGTGTATCTATGTTTTGTTTAAGTTGTATACAAAACACGAACACACAAAAGCGAGTTCCATGCCAAGGGAAGAGCAGGTTTCAACAGGCGATGATTTCGAACTTATCTTGTTAAAAGGTAAGTTAATGAAATACAGAGAATATAAGTTGACCGTATGAACAAGTTTAAATTTTTGAAAGATTGATTAGTTGATCATTTGGTCAAAATAACGGGAGGAAAGTGTGTAACGAATTGGGGCGCTACTGAAGAAAGTGCACACAAAAATGGCACCTATGGTTACGTTTTTGTGTACAAAAAATAGTCAGCTTTTCCTGTGCTGGCCTCTTCGCGAGCACGCCTGCGAGGAGGCCAGTACAGGGGCCGATCAATCCATTGGCGGCAACCGCCGCTTGACCGGGGTCTTCTTGATGATTGCGGTATTGGTCTCAGCCAGCACATTCATGAGGTCGAGCAGCGTGTCCAACTGCTCCATCGAGCGCACATGCAGTCGGGCTATGAAGCAGTCCTCGCCAATGACCTTGTCGCATTCGGTGAACTCAGGGATGGCAATGATCTGGCGCTCCACTTCTTGCAGCTTCCCCGGCAACGGACGGATACGCACGATCGCCTGCAACTGGTAGCCAAAGGCGCGTGGGTCGACCTCCACGGTGTAGCCGCGCAGCACGCCACGCTCTTCCAGCCGGCGCAGGCGCTCGCTGACGCTGGGTGCGGACAGCCCGCTGACCTGCGCCAGAGCCTTGAGCGAGCGGCGCGAGTCCTCCATCAGTGCGTTGATCAATAATTGGTCAATGGCATCGGTCATGCTCACCTCATCAGGTAATTCGTGTTATCTGCCTTGATAGTAAAGGTAGGTTGGCGAAAATGCCTTGGTTATCCGCTGGATGGCCCGCCTGCAGCCTTTGCATACTGTTGCCATTATCAAAGGGAGGTTTGAGATGGACAGTTCATTGCGCCGTGGCTCGCTGGAAATGGTCGCCGCCATGCTGATTTCCGGGACCATTGGCTGGTTCGTGCTGGTGTCCGGCCAGCCGGTGCTGGATGTGGTGTTCTGGCGCTGCGTGTTCGGTGCCGTGACCTTGCTGGCGATTTGCGCCGCGTTTGGCTTTCTGCGACCGGGCGTGATCAGCCGCACGGCATTTTTGCTGGCGATTGCCAGCGGGGTGGCCATTGTCGGCAACTGGCTGCTGTTGTTCGCCTCGTACGCACGGGCGTCGATTGCCATCGGCACGGCGGTTTACAACGTGCAGCCATTCATTCTGGTGGGGCTGGCGGCGCTGTTTCTGGGCGAAAAGATCACGTTGGCCAAGGTGACCTGGCTGAGTGTGGCGTTCCTCGGCATGCTGGCCATCGTCAGTGCCCACGGCGCAGGGCAAAGTAATGGCGAGGACTATCTGCTGGGGATTGCCCTGGCGCTGGGGGCGGCGTTTCTGTATGCAATCGCGGCCTTGATCATCAAGCGCCTGAGTGGCACGCCCCCGCACCTGATTGCGTTGATTCAGGTAACCACGGGTGTGTTGCTGCTGGCGCCATGGGGCACGCTTGGCGGGTTGCCGGTCGAAGTGCCGGCCTTGGCCAGCTTGTTGACATTGGGGATGGTGCACACCGGCCTGATGTATGTGCTGTTGTACAGCGCCATCCAGCGTTTGCCCACGGCCTTGACCGGTGCGCTGTCGTTCATTTACCCGATTGCGGCAATTCTGGTGGACTGGGTGGCGTTCGGGCACCGCCTGGTGCCGCTGCAGTGGCTGGGCGTGGGGTTGATCCTGCTGGCGGCAGCGGGCATGCAGCAGGGGTGGTGGTTCCGATCGGCGCAGCATCCTGTAGGCGCGGGTTTACCCGCGAAGAGGCCCGCAAGGTAGAATGCCGCTTTTTGCCAGCCTGCGATCCGCCATGACCTCGCCCATCGACACCCTTGAGCAACACCTGCTTGCCGCCCTTGACCCTGCACCACGGGAAACCCGCCGCCTGTTTCACGGCCGCGGCCGCTGCTGGCAGGGCCTGGAGCAGGTTACCGTCGACTGGCTGCAGGGCGTGCTGTCGGTCGCCTTGTTCCGTGAGCCGCCCGAGGGCCAGCTCGCCGAACTGGAAGCCATGCTGCGCAGCTTGGCCGAGCGCCCGCAGTGGACGGGTCAGGCAGTCATCATCCAGCACCGCTACCTGCCCGACAGCCCGGGCCAGTGGCTGCTGGGTGAGCCCTGCCAGCAACGCGAAGTGATTGAGGACGGCCTGACCTACCTGCTGGACTTGGGCGTGCGGCAAAACAATGGCCTGTTTCTCGACATGCGCTATGGCCGCCGCTGGGTGCGCGAGCAGGCGGCGGGCAAGCGCGTGCTGAACCTGTTCGCTTATACCTGCGGCTTTTCCGTGGCAGCGATTGCCGGTGGCGCTGAGCAGGTGGTGAACCTGGACATGGCCAAATCGGCCCTGTCGCGGGGCCGGGACAACCATCGCCTCAATGGCCACGATGCATCACGGGTGGCGTACCTGGGGCATGAACTGTTCAAGTCGTGGGGCAAGGTGCGCAAGTACGGGCCTTATGACCTGATCATCATCGACCCGCCGACCTTCCAGCGTGGCAGCTTTGTGCTGACCCAGGATTACGCAAAGATCCTGCGGCGTTTGCCGGAGTTGTTGAGCGAAGGCGGGACGGTGCTGGCGTGTGTCAACGACCCGGGGATCGGGCCTGAGTTTCTGATTGAAGGCATGGCGGAGCAGGCGCCTTCGTTGGCTTATGTCGAGCGCCTGGAAAACCCGCCGGAGTTTCCGGATGTTGACCCGGCGGGGGGGCTGAAGGCCTTGGTGTTCCGCCGGGTTTGATGTTGCTTGTGCGTTACTGACCGGTATAGATCTGGTCAAACACCCCACCATCATTGAAGTGGGTCTTCTGCACGGTACGCCAGTCACCGAAGGTTTTCTCCACCGACAGGAAGTCCACTTTCGGGAAGCGGTCGGTGTACTTGGCCAGTACCGTTGCATCACGCGGGCGCAGGTAGTTGTTGGCGGCGATCTCCTGGGCTGCTGGTGACCACAGGTACTTCAGGTATTCCTCGGCCACGGCCTGGGTGCCTTTCCTGGCCACCACCTTGTCGACCACCGTCACCGGTGGCTCGGCTTCGGCCGATACGCTTGGGTAGACCACTTCGAACTGATCGCGGCCGAACTCGCGGGCGATCATCTCGGCTTCGTTCTCGAAGGTGACCAGCACGTCACCGATCTGGTTGGTCATGAACGTGGTGGTGGCGGCACGGCCACCGGTGTCCAGCACGGGTGCCTGCTTGAACAGCTTGCCGACGAAGTCACGGGCTTTGCTTTCATCGCCGCCTTGCTTGAGTACGTAGCCCCAGGCCGACAGGTAGGTATAGCGGCCATTACCCGAGGTTTTCGGGTTGGGCACGATCACCTGTACACCGTCCTTGAGCAGGTCGGGCCAGTCTTTCAGGGCTTTCGGGTTGCCCTTGCGCACGATGAACACAGTGGCCGAGGTGAACGGCGCGCTGTTGTTCGGCAGGCGGGTTACCCAGTTGTCGGGTACCAGCTTGCCATTGTCGGCCAGGGCGTTGATGTCGGTGGCCATGTTCATGGTGATGACATCGGCCGGCAGGCCATCGATCACTGCACGGGCCTGCTTGCTCGAGCCGCCGAAGGACATCTGCACGTTGACCTTCTCGTTGTGCTCGGCTTCCCAGTGCTTCTGGAAGGCCGGGTTGTAGTCCTTGTAGAAGTCGCGCATCACGTCGTAGGAAACGTTGAGCAGGGTAGGGGCGGCCTGGGCGAGGTTGCCCAGGGCCAGGCCTGCGGCGAGCAGCGAGGCGGTGAAGAGTTTTTTCACGTTGCTTCCTTGTTCTTGAAGGATGTTGGGGCAGATTGCCAGCGACTATAACGGGTGGGTTTATACGGGTTAAAGAACAAAAAATGCTTTGGTTATGCTTCTGCCTGTGCCGGCCTCTTCGCGGGTAAACCCGCTCCTACGGGGGACCGCGCACGGTCCGCGCCTGTTGTAGGAGCGGGTTTACCCGCGAAGAGGCCGGCGCAGGCGCTATCACGCTTTGGGAAACAACCCATTCCCACAGCGAGAACAGAACGCCGCCCCATGCTCGTGGGTCTTCTTGTGGCAGGTCGGGCAATCATGCTGCAGCTGCTCCCCACGCATGGCATTGGCCAGCTCGGCGGTAAAGATGCCGGTCGGCACGGCAATGATCGAGTAACCGGTAATCATCACCAGCGACGACAGCACCTGCCCCAGCGGGGTCTTCGGCACGATGTCGCCAAAGCCCACTGTGGTCAGGGTAACGATGGCCCAGTAGATGCCTTTGGGGATGCTGGTAAAGCCATGCTCAGGCCCTTCGATCACGTACATCAGCGTGCCGAACACCGTTACCAGGGTCGATACGCTGACCAAGAACACGATGATCTTCTGCTTGCTGCCGCGCAGTGCCTCCATCAGGTAGTTGGCCTGCTTTAGGTACGGGCTGAGCTTGAGTACACGGAAGATCCGCAGCATCCGGATGACCCGGATGATGAGCAGGTACTGGGCGTCGCTGTAGTACAGCGCGAGGATCCCCGGCACGATCGCCAGTAAATCGACCAGACCGTAGAAACTGAAGGCATAGCGCAACGGCTTGGGCGAGCAGTACAGGCGGGTGATGTATTCGGCCAGGAAGATCGCGGTAAAGCCCCACTCGATGCCGGCCAGCAGGCCGGCGTAGCCTTGGTGCACCTCGTCGATGCTGTCGAGAATGACGGTGACCAGGCTGGCCAGGATGATCAGCAGGAGGATCTTGTCGAAGCGGCGGCCTGCTACGGTGTCGGTCTGGAAGACCATGATGTAGAGGCGTTCGCGTAAAGGCAGAGGTGCGGTCATGAAGTGCAGGTTCCGAAAGCTTGAGATGCAAGACTAGATGCACAGGGCCTGCTACGGAAAGGTGAATCATGTCACCTGCTAAAAATGCCAGTACTAAGGTTCTCGTCGAGGCCTCAGTATAAGACTGGGTATTTCATTGACAGCGAGGCGGGAAATGAACGACCAGTCAAAAGCAGTAAGCCGGCAGCGTTTGGGGCACACTTTGTTAGCTTACACACCATTTGGTTTTTTACAGTGCATCGAGAGCGCAACGCGCTTGGCGTTCAATGGGCAGTGGTTGGAGAGAGGAACGCAGGGGTATCTGCTGGGCAGTGGGAAGCGGCTGTTCAATCCTGCACTTATGCGTTTTTCCAGTCCAGACAGTTTGAGCCCCTTTGGCAGAGGTGGCGTGAATGCATACATGTATTGCGGTGGAGATCCTGTGAACCATACCGACCCCTCAGGCAACGCAGGAGTAAAAACCGGTTTCGGTAAGTTCATGAAGCAGAAGAATGTGAACTTGGCGCAGCGGACGAGAGCCAAGAAGTTCTTACGCGAGCCGATGCAGGCGATTGCCGAGCAGAAAGGAACGTTTAGATTTACGGTAAAGGTAGGTTCATCTTATATTGAGGTGAATGTAGTGGACGGGAGCTTCTCTTATGCGTCTAGAACCAGTTTCGATTTGCTGTCGAATCCTGCTAAATACCAAAAAAATGGCATTGAAGTGAGTCTCGACCATGTTCCTATGATGCCGGTTGGCAGGGGTTTTTCATCAACAATGGATCTTGTTCCTAAAGAAAAAACCAGCGCAATGCCACCGATTACTCCACAACACCCTCAACTACCGGCTGCAGGGGCGAATTTAAGAGCTAACTTGCCTATCGACGCGACGATTGATTCTTCTGAGGCTTAGCTGAGTAAACGCACTGTCACCTACATGCATTAACCAGCAGGCAACTACAAATGGTGCGATCAGCGCTGCCATAGGTAGAAGGCCGGACAGCGGTTGCGGCAGCAAGGCCAGGGCGTTCGCCAGCAGACCGGCTAGGGCAACAAACAGGGCGCCGCCGATCAGGTTGGGCGCGGTCAGCAGGATGGCCAGGGGGGTGTGCAGCAGCACCTGGCTGAAGCCGTTGAGTAACGCCGTGGCTCGATCGGGGCACGGGTTGACGAAATGTTTGGTGTACATGGGGCAGTCAGTGAGGTTGATGGGGGGCGGTGGGCCTCTTTGGGCCTCGGTTTTCCGCGGTCGGGTAGAGCGGTATTCGGGGAGGGCTTTGCCCTCCAATCGCGACACAAGGCCGCTCCCACAGGGATTGCATTTCCTTGTGCCAGCGCGGCCCTGTCGGAGCGGCCCGCGAATAGGCGGCGCAGGCGCTATCACGCTTTGGGAAACAACCCATTCCCACAGCGAGAACAGAACGCCGCCTCACCAGGAACACGATGTTCTTCTGCTTGCTGCCGCGCAGCGCCTCCATCAGGTAATGGGCCTGCTTGAGGTGCGGGCTGAGCTTGAGTACAGATGGCGGCCAGTAAGCCGGCTTAGCTCTGGTGCACTTCGTCGATGCTGTCGAGGATCACCGTGACCAGGCTGGCCAGGATGATCAACAGCAGGATCTTGTCGAAGCGGCGACCGGCTAGGGTGTCGGTCTGGAAGACCATGATGTAGCGGGTTCCGAAGGCAAAGCGGAAAGCCTAGAGGGTCTTTGCCCAAGGCTGCAACGAATGAACTGTTAAAATTGCTAGTTCTCCGGATCGGATTGGCTGGGGCAGAATCCCGTAGGGTCAGGGGGGAGGCGAGCATGAAACTGCAGAGTGGACAGTTACCCGAGCAAATTGCTGTTGAGCGTGCTCAGACGAAGTGGATACGGTCATACGCAGCTTATGGGTATTCACTGAATTGGCCGATTCCTTCATTGGGTTTCAATGGCGAACGGCACGATGGCATCTTGCAAGCCTATGCGCTGGGCAATGGTCACCGATTCTATAGCCCCATTTTTATGCGTTTTTACAGCCCGGATGGTTTAAGCCCTTTTGGGAATGGTGGGCTGAATGCTTACTGTTATTGTGAGGGTGATCCGATAAACAGCTCTGACCCGTCAGGTCAGATGAAACGTGTGAAAACTGGGCTAACTGCTGAGTTTAAGCGCTTTGGCATACCGAAAATTTTCAAAAGGGGAGTGAAGAATCATTTCGCGAACAGCTCTGAAGCTTACAGCTTGGGTATTGGTAGTGCTGGATACGAAATTTCCAGAGGTAAGGATGGTCGGTTTACGGTGGTCAAGGTTGATGGTCTGGGCGCTACTCGGAAACAGTTGGAGCGCTCTCAAGCAGACAACGTTCTCCTTCAAGAACAGAATCAAGTGCTGCAGAGCAGGCTAGATGAGCAGCTAGCGCTACGCTCTCTTCCGAAGCCTCTTCGTCCTCTACCTCCGTCTCCGCCCCCGCGCCCGCCAAAGGGTATTTCCTCGGCACCCGATCCAGCTCCCATTAGGCTGCCAGAGGCGGAGTGGATATCTGCACCCCCCGTTAGTTCGGTAATCGATGTGAGCTGTCTTTCTGTGTCCTATGACCTAGGTGATCAGCTACATGCATCAGCCAGCAGGCGGCGACAAAGGGCGCGGTCAGGCCGGGCACAGGCATCAGCTTGAACAGCGGTTGCAGCAGCAAGGCCAAGGCAATCGCCAGCAGGGTCACCCAGGGTTTTTCACCTCGCCTGCTGAAGGCCAGTGCCGCCAGGGCTGCGTTGAAACCGTATAGCCCCAACCAGGCAGCTTGCGGTTGATCGGCGAGCAGCGCCACCCCGCCGCCAATAGCCGAACCGATCACCGCCCACAGCGCCGCATAGGGGTTGGCGATGAACATGCCGACGATGATCAGCAACCCGGCCAAGGGCTGGTCGAGCAGGAAGATCTGGCCTATGCCGCGGGCCAACGCATACAGCGGGTCAGCTTCGACGAAGGCGCTGGGCGAGGGGCTGGCGATTAGCAGTGTGGCCCAGCCGAGCATGACGAAGGGGGCGGTGTAGGCGACCAGCAACTTGCCGCCACGCTTGCGCCACTGGTGCGTGATGATGCTGGACAAGCCGCCGGCGGCGATGATCAGGGGGGGCAATATGGCCGACCAGGGCAGCACGGCGCTGATCAGGATGCCGATCAGTACGCCGTTGTAGCAGTACAGCCCGGCCTGGCGGTCGGCACGGTCATAGCCGCGTGCCTGGGCGGTGAGCAGGCCGGCCAGGGCGCCAAGCAGCGCGCCGCCGACCAGGTTGGGTGCGGTCAGCAGGATGGCCAGCAGGCAGCACAGGCCGCACAGGGGGTTGCGCAGCAGCAGCACCTGGCTGAAGCCGTTGAGTAACGCCGTGGCCCAGTCGGGGCACGGGTTGACGAAATTTTTGGTGTACATGGGGCAGTCAGTGAGGTTGATGGGGGAGCGGTGGGCCTCTTTGGGCCTCGGTTTTCCGCGGTCAGGTAGAGCGGTATTCGGGGAGGGCTTTGCCCTCCAATCGCGACACAAGGCCGCTCCCACAGGGATCCCATTCCCTTGTGCCAGCGCGGCCCTGTGGGAGCGGCCTTGTGTCGCGAAAGGGGCGCAACGCGCCCCTGGCAATCTCAGATCAAAGTCTCGATCCGCAGCGTGTTAGTCGTACCCGGCTTGCCGAAAGGCACGCCAGCGGTGATCAGCAGCGTGTCGCCACGGCTGGCCATGCCTTGCGCCTGGGCAATCTCCAGGGCGGTGGAAACCACCTCGTCGACCTGACGCAGGCGGTCGTTGACCACCGAATGCACACCCCAAGCCACGCTCAGGCGGCGTGCGGTGTTCAGGTTCGGCGTCAGGTTGAGGATCGGTGCCCGTGGCCGCTCGCGTGCCGCGCGCAGGGTCGAGGCACCCGACTCGCTGTAGTTGACCAGCACCGCCACCGGCAGGATGCCGCTGATGCGGCGGATGGCGCAGCTGATGGCATCCGACACGGTCGCTTCGGCCTTTGGCCGGCCGACGTCGAGCTGGGCCTGGTAGTCCGGGCCGTTCTCCACCTGGCGGATGATCTTGCTCATCATCTGCACGGCTTCGAGCGGGTAATCACCCGAGGCGGTTTCGGCCGACAGCATCACTGCATCGGCACCTTCGGCCACCGCGTTGGCCACGTCGGTGACTTCGGCACGGGTTGGCGCTGGCGAGAAACGCATCGACTCGAGCATCTGCGTGGCCACCACCACGGGTTTGCCCAGCTGGCGGCAGGTGCCGATGATGCGCTTCTGGATCTGCGGCACGCTTTCGGCCGGTACTTCCACGCCTAGGTCACCACGGGCCACCATGATCGCGTCTGCCAGTTCGGCGATGGCTTGCAGTTGCTCGACGGCCGATGGCTTCTCGATCTTGGCCATCAGGTAGGCGCGGTCACCGATCAGCTGGCGCGCTTCGACGATATCTTCAGGGCGCTGGACGAACGACAGGGCGACCCAGTCCACGCCAAGCTCCAGGCCAAAGGCCAGGTCGCGGCGGTCTTTTTCGGTGAGCGGGGAGAGGTCGAGCACCGCTTGCGGTACGTTGACGCCCTTGCGGTCGGAAAGCTCGCCACCGTTCAGCACCTCGGTGTCGATGGCGTCGCTGTGCTTGGCGGTCACGCGCAGGCGCAGCTTGCCGTCGTCCAGCAGCAGGTCCATGCCGGGTTCGAGGGCGGCAATGATTTCGGGGTGCGGCAGGTTGACCCGGCGGCTGTCGCCCGGGGTTTTGTCCAGGTCCAGGCGCAGGGACTGCCCGCGCTGCAACTGCACCTTGCCTTCGGCGAAGCGGCCAACGCGCAGCTTCGGTCCTTGCAGGTCCATGAGGATGCCCAGCGGGTAGTTCAGCTGTTGCTCGACTTCGCGGATCCACTGGTAGCGCAGGGCGTGGTCGGCATGCTCGCCATGGCTGAAGTTGAGGCGGAAGATGTTCACCCCGGCTTCGACCAGCTGGCGGATATCGTCGATGCCGTTGATCGCAGGGCCAAGGGTGGCGAGGATCTTTACTTTTTTATCAGGCGTCATGATTGGGCAGTCTCGAGGATCAGGATGGCGCGGAAGTCGTTGACGTTGGTGCGGGTCGGTTCGGTGACGATCAGCGCATCCAGCGCGGCGAAGTAGCCGTAGCCGTTGTTGTTGTCCAGCTCGTCGCTGGCCGACAGGCCCAAGGCTTCGGCGCTGGCGTAGCTGGCCGGGGTCATGAAGGCACCGGCGTTTTCTTCCGAGCCATCGATGCCGTCGGTGTCACCGGCCAGGGCGTACACGCCCGGCAGGCCTTTCAGGCTTTCGGTGAGGCTGAGCAGGAACTCGGCGTTACGCCCGCCACGGCCATTGCCGCGCACGGTCACGGTGGTTTCGCCACCCGACAGGATCACGCAGGGCGCTTTGAGCGGCTGGCCGTGCTGAACGATTTGCCGGGCGATACCGGCATGCACCTTGGCCACTTCGCGCGATTCACCTTCCAGGTCGCCGAGGATCAGCGGGCTGAAACCGGCCTGACGGGCTTTGACCGCGGCAGCCTCCAGCGACTGCTGGGGTTTGGCGATCAACTGGAAGTGGCTGCGGGCCAGGGCCGGGTCATCGGCCTTGACGGTTTCCGAGGCCGGGTTGTTCAGCCAGTCGATGACCGCTTTGGGCGCTTCGATGTTGTAGCGTTTGAGGATGGCCAGGGCGTCGGCCGAGGTGCTCGGGTCGGCCACGGTGGGGCCGGAGGCGATTACCGTGGCGAGGTCGCCCGGTACATCGGAAATGGCATAGGTGTAGACCGTGGCCGGCCAGCAGGCCTTGGCCAGGCGCCCGCCCTTGATCGCCGAGAGGTGCTTGCGCACGCAGTTCATCTCGCCGATGGTGGCGCCGGATTTCAGCAGTGCCTTGTTGATCTGCTGCTTGTCGGCCAGGGTCAGGCCTTCGGCAGGCAGGGCCAGCAGCGCCGAGCCACCGCCAGACAGCAGGAAGATGACGCGGTCTTCTTCGTTGAGGTTGCTGACCAGTTCCAGCACGCGCTTGGCCACAGCCAGGCCGGCAGCGTCCGGGACCGGGTGGGCGGCTTCGACCACCTCGATCTTCTGGCAGTTGGCGCCGTGGCCGTAACGGGTCACGACCAGGCCGGAGACTTCGCCCTGCCAGCTTTTCTCGACCACTTCGGCCATGGCGGCTGCGGCCTTGCCGGCGCCGATGACGATAACCCGGCCGCTGCGATCGGCGGGCAGGTAGGGTTCGAGGACTTGACGGGGGTGGGCGGCGGCGATGGCTGTGTCGAACAGCTCGCGGAGAAGTTTTTGCGGATCGACCGACATGGCAGGCTCCCAATTATTGTTGTTCTGCAGAATCAAAAACGCCCCTGGAACTGCCTCCGTGCAGGCCGAACCAGGGGCGGGTGTTGCTCGATGCCACCATTGGGCCTGTGGTCGCAGGTTCAACGGCGTTGGCTTCTTCGCGGGCAAGCCCGCTCCTAAATGCACAGCTCTGAGCGATTGTGCGGTCGTTGGTAGGAGCGGGTTTACCCGCGAAGAGGCCAGTGAGGCTAAAAACGACTTAACTTATTTGTCGTCGCGGATCGAGAAGTTGGCCATGTGCTCCAGGCCTTTGATCAGCGCCGAGTGGTCCCAGTTGCCGCCGCCCAGTGCCTGGCAGGTGTTGAACACTTGCTGGGCATTGGAGGTGTTGGGCAGGTTGATGCCCAGTTCCTTGGCGCCTTGCAGGGCCAGGTTCAGGTCCTTCTGGTGCAGGTTGATGCGGAAGCCTGGGTCGAAGGTGCCCTTGATCATGCGCTCGGCGTGCACTTCGAGGATTTTCGACGAAGCAAAGCCGCCCATCAGTGCTTCGCGCACCTTGGCAGGGTCGGCGCCGTTCTTGGCGGCGAACAGCAGGGCTTCGGCCACGGCCTGGATGTTCAGGGCGACAATGATCTGGTTGGCGACCTTGGCGGTCTGGCCGTCACCGTTGCCACCGACGCGGGTGATGTTCTTGCCCATGGCTTCGAACAGCGGCAGGGTGCGCTCGAAGGCGTTCGGGCAGCCACCGACCATGATGCTCAGGGTCGCCGCCTTGGCACCGACTTCACCACCGGACACCGGGGCGTCCAGGTAGGCGGCGCCGGTGGCCTTGATCTTCTCGGCGAAGGCTTTGGTGGCGGTTGGCGAGATCGAGCTCATGTCGATCACCACCTTGTTCGGGCCAACGCCTTCGGCCACGCCGTTTTCACCGAACAGGACGCTTTCGACCTGCGGGGTGTCGGGGACCATGACGATGATGAATTCGGCTTCCTGGGCAACCTCTTTCGGGTTGGCCAGGGCCACGGCACCGGCAGCGATCAGGTCGGCTGGCGCGGCGTCGTGGTGGGTGGAAATGAACAGGCTGTGACCTGCCTTTTGCAGGTTCTGAGCCATGGGCTTGCCCATGATGCCGGTGCCGATGAAACCGATTTTAGCCATGAGAAATTACCTCTTTGTAATTGTGATATCTCAAGCAAGCTTTGGCCCCCTGTGGGAGCGGGCTCGCCCGCGAAGCAGACAACTCGGTGGATGGCACCGGCTTTGCCGGTGTTCGCGGGCGAGCCCGCTCCCACAGGGTCCCGAGTTGTTCCTCAGATTGCGTTGTGGGTTTTCAGCCAGCCCAGGCCCGCTTCGGTGGTGGTCAGCGGCTTGTACTCCGCGCCCACCCAGCCCTGGTAGCCAATGCGGTCCAGGTGTTCGAACAGGAAGCGGTAGTTGATCTCGCCGGTGCCTGGTTCATTGCGGCCTGGGTTGTCGGCCAGCTGGATGTGGTTGATCAGCTTCAGGTTGGCTTCCATGGTGCGAGCCAGGTCACCTTCCATGATCTGCATGTGGTAGATGTCGTATTGCAGGAACAGGTTGTCGCTGCCCACTTCGGCCTGGATTTCCAGGGCCTGCTGGGTGGTGTTCAGGTAGAAGCCGGGGATGTCGCGGGTGTTGATCATTTCCATGACCAGGCGGATCCCGGCGCCCTTGAGCTTGTCAGCGGCGTAGCGCAGGTTCTCGACGAAGGTCTTGCGCACGGTGGCGCAGTCCGGGCCTTGTGGGCGAATGCCGGCCAGGGCGTTGACCTGGGTGTTGCCCAGCACCTTGGCGTATTCGATGGCCTTGTCGACACCGGCACGGAACTCTTCGATGCGGTCGGGGTGGCAGGTGATACCGCGCTCACCTTTGGCCCAGTCGCCGGCCGGTAGGTTGAACAGCACCTGGGTCAGGCCGTTGGCCTCCAGCTGCTGCTTGATGTCGGCAGCGCTGAAGTCGTACGGGAACAGGTATTCGACGCCGCTGAAACCAGCATCGGCGGCAGCCTTGAAGCGGGCCAGGAAGTCCTGTTCGGTGAACAGCATGGACAGGTTGGCAGCGAAGCGAGGCATGAGTTGTCTCCTTGCGATGAAGGCCCCCAGGGCGTGCCTGGGGGCGTCAGGCGATCAGTCCAGCAGCGAGATGGCGGTTGGCGCGTCGTTGCCGACCAGGGCCAGGTCTTCGAACTCGTTGACCGCGTTGATCTCGGTGCCCATGGAAATGTTGGTCACACGCTCGAGAATCACTTCAACCACCACCGGCACGCGGAACTCTTCGGCCATCTTCTGAGCCTTGAGCAGGGCAGGGGCGATTTCTGCTGGCTCGAACACACGGATGGCCTTGCAACCCAGGCCTTCGACCACAGCGACGTGGTCGACACCGTAGGTGGCAGCGTCGGTCGAGTTGATGTTCTCGAACGCCAGTTGTACACAGTAATCCATGTCGAAGCCACGCTGCGCCTGGCGGATCAGGCCCAGGTAGGCGTTGTTCACCAGCACGTGGACGTACGGCAGGTTGAACTGTGCGCCTACCGCCAGCTCTTCGATCATGAACTGGAAGTCGTAGTCACCCGACAGCGCCACAACCTTGCGCTTCGGATCGGCTTTGACCACGCCCAGCGCAGCAGGGATGGTCCAGCCCAGCGGGCCGGCCTGGCCGCAGTTGATCCAGTGGCGAGGCTTGTACACATGCAGGAACTGCGCGCCGGCAATCTGCGACAGGCCGATGGTGCTGACGTAGCAGGTGTCCTTGCCGAACACCTGGTTCATTTCTTCGTAGACGCGCTGCGGCTTGACCGGCACGTTGTCGAAGTGGGTCTTGCGCTGCAGGCTCGACTTGCGCTCCTGGCACTCTTCCAGCCAGGCCTTGCGGCACTTGAGCTTGCCGGCGGCTTTCCACTCGCGGGCCACTTCCAGGAACACGTCCAGTGCCTTGCCAGCATCGGAAACGATGCCCAGGTCCGGGGTGAACACGCGGCCGATCTGGGTCGGTTCGATGTCGACGTGCACGAACTTGCGGCCTTCGGTGTAGACATCGACGGAACCGGTGTGGCGGTTGGCCCAGCGGTTACCGATACCGAATACCAGGTCGGATTTCAGCAGGGTTGCGTTGCCATAGCGGTGCGAGGTCTGCAGGCCGACCATGCCGACCATCTGGGCGTGGTCGTCCGGGATGGTGCCCCAGCCCATCAGGGTCGGGATCACGGGTACGCCGGTCAGTTCGGCGAATTCGACCAGCTTGTCGCTGGCGTCGGCGTTGATGATGCCGCCACCGGCTACCAGCAGTGGGCGCTCGGCGTCATTGAGCAGGGCCAGGGCTTTTTCGGCCTGTACGCGTGTGGCGGACGGTTTGTGCACGGGCAGCGGTTCGTAGGCGTCGATGTCGAATTCGATTTCGGCCATCTGCACGTCGAACGGCAGGTCGATCAGCACCGGGCCTGGGCGGCCTGTACGCATTTCATAGAAGGCCTTCTGGAAGGCGTAAGGCACCTGGCCTGGCTCCAGAACGGTGGTCGCCCACTTGGTTACTGGCTTGACGATGTTGGTGATGTCGACAGCCTGGAAGTCTTCCTTGTGCAGGCGGGCACGTGGCGCCTGGCCAGTGATGCACAGAATCGGGATGGAGTCGGCCGAGGCACTGTACAGGCCGGTGACCATGTCGGTGCCGGCAGGGCCGGAAGTGCCGATGCACACACCGATGTTGCCCGGGTTGGCGCGGGTGTAGCCCTCGGCCATGTGCGAGGCACCTTCGACGTGACGAGCGAGGACGTGATCGATGCCACCGACTTTCTTCAGGGCCGAATACAACGGGTTGATGGCAGCCCCCGGGATGCCGAACGCGGTATCTACACCTTCACGGCGCATGACCAGAACGGCTGCATCGATTGCTCTCATTTTGCTCATGGTTTGTGCCTCATCGATTTTGTAATTGTATACAACTTGCTTTGCGACAGAGTGTATTCACGCCTGACGGCTTAGGTCAATGGGTTTTCATCGGCTAAGCTGGCTTTCGTCAGAGCGCCCGTGAAAACGAGGGTTTGCGCCATCGCATACGATCGTTTCAAAATATTGTATACAAAAATATCTCTCGTTGTGTTCTATTTGTTCGATCGGTTTTCAACTGCCCTTAGGGCTTCTCACAACAAGAAGAGGACCTTTCCATGAACGTTCTTAACCTGAAAGTCGCCGTCAGCCTGGTGAATGCCGCGCTGGTGGCGGGCCGCAAGATCAATGCCGCGCCGCTGACCGTGGCGGTGCTGGATGCCGGCGGGCACCTGCTGGCGCTGCAGCGCGAGGATGGCGCGAGCCTGATTCGGCCTGAAGTGGCCACTGGCAAAGCCTGGGGTGCGATTGCCCTGGGCAAGGGCTCGCGCTTGCTGGCGCTGGATGCGCAGCAGCGGCCGGCTTTTTTTGCCGCGTTGAACGGGATGGGTGAGCGGCCGGTGGTGCCGGCGCCGGGTGGGGTGCTGATTCGTGATCAGGACGGCAAGGTGCTGGGTGCCGTGGGGATCAGCGGCGATACGTCGGATATCGACGAGCAGTGTGCGATCAGTGCGATCGAGGAGGTGGGGTTGCGGGCAGATGCTGGGGTAGCGGCCTAAATCTCTATTGCCTGTTCTGGCCCATTCGCGGGCAAGCCCGCTCCTACAGGGACTCCACAACCTTCAGGCATGTGGATCCTCTGGGAGCGGGCTTGCCCGCGAATGGCCCTTCGAGATGGTTCAGGCTGCCTCAGGCTCACAACCTTTCAAGACCATACGAATGATGGTCTCGGCCGCCGCGTCATAATCACTGTCGGCCAACTTGGCCTTGCCGGTCACCGCAGAAATCTGCCAGTCGAAGTCGGCATAGGTCTGGGTCGCTGCCCAGATGCTGAACATCAGGTGATGCGCGTCCACATGGGCGATCTGCCCGCGGTCGATCCAGCGCTGGATGCACTCGATGTTGTGTCGGGCCTGTTCGTTCAACTGCTCGACCTGGTTCGGAGACAGGTGCGGCGCGCCATGCATGATCTCGCTGGCGAACACCTTGGACGCATGGGGCAGATCACGCGAAATGCGAATCTTCGAACGAATGTACGCACTCAGCACTTCCTTCGGGTCGCCGTCTGCATTGAACGGCGTGGATGCCTGCATGATCGGCGCGATGATGCTTTCCAGAACCTCGCGGTAGAGATTGTCCTTGGACTTGAAGTAGTAATACACGTTCGGCTTGGGCAGGCCGGCCTTGGCCGCGATATCGCTGGTCTTGGTGGCGGCGAAGCCCTTGTCGGCGAATTCCTCGCTGGCCGCGCGCAGGATCAATTCCTTGTTGCGCTCGCGAATGGTGCTCATGGTCAGGGATCTTCCTCGTGTCTGGCCACCTCTAAGGGGGATCGGGCATGGTAGCACCGGCCTCGACGGGCGCTCAAGGCAGCGGCTTTGGGCTAGAATCCGGCACATTGACTTATTTGGATACAAGCAAACATGGCAGGAAGCAGTCTACTGGTACTGATCGACGACATCGCCACGCTGCTGGATGACGTCTCGCTAATGACCAAAGTCGCGGCGAAAAAGACAGCGGGTGTGCTGGGTGACGACCTGGCGCTGAATGCCCAGCAGGTCACCGGCGTGCGCGCCGATCGCGAACTTCCGGTCGTCTGGGCGGTGGCCAAGGGGTCGTTCGTCAACAAGGCGATCCTGGTACCGGCCGCGTTGCTGATCAGTGCGTTCATACCCTGGGCGGTTACGCCGTTGTTGATGTTGGGTGGCGCGTTCCTGTGCTTCGAGGGTTTCGAGAAGCTGGCGCACAAGTTCTTGCACAGCAAGGAAGAGGATGAGGCACAGCACGAGGCGCGCAAGGAGGCCGTTGCCGATGCCAGCGTTGACCTGGTGGCTTTTGAAAAAGCCAAGATCAAGGGGGCGGTGCGTACCGACTTCATCCTGTCGGCGGAAATCATCGCCATTACCTTGGGTATCGTGGCTGACTCGCCGCTGACCCAGCAGATCATCGTGCTGTCGGGCATTGCGGTGGTGATGACCATTGGTGTGTATGGGTTGGTAGGCGGGATCGTCAAGCTTGACGACCTTGGGCTGTGGATGGCCCGCAAAACCTCCAGGCTGACTCAGGCAGTGGGTAACGGCATCCTGCGGGCGGCGCCGTACATGATGAAAAGCCTGTCGGTGATTGGTACTGCGGCGATGTTCCTGGTTGGCGGTGGGATCCTGGTGCATGGCATCGAGCCGCTGCATCATGCCATCGAGGCGTTCAGCGAAGGGCGTGGCGGGGCGCTTACCGGGGCGTTGCTCAACGCTGGGGTCGGGGTTGTGGCCGGTGCCATGGTGCTGGCGGTGGTCAGTGCTGCGGGGAAGTTGTGGCGGGCGCTCAGACCTGCCAATTGAGGCGCCTGGCCGGGGCTTTGCCCCGGTTCGCGCGTGAACCCGCCCCCCAGGTACCGCGTTTGCCTTGAACCCGGCGCGTCCCCTGTAGGAGCGGGTTTACCCGCGAATGGGCCGCAAAGCGGCCCCGCTAACTCAGGTCAGAAGTGAACCTTGACCAAGAAGCTCATGGTGTTCTGGTCGGTAGTGAAGGCATCGCTGTCCTTGATGCCGTACTTGTTCTTCCAGTAGTCATACTCCACACCCACGTACAGCTGTTTCTCACCCAGGTGCAATGCCTTGCCCAGGTCGTACTTGATCTGCGGGTTGAAGTGCAGGTTGGCCTGGTAGGTGCCGCGGCGGTTCTCGTCGTTGTCCACCACCCAGTCCATGAAGCCGTCGATCAGCACGTCGGAATCGCCGACCGGAATGGTGTACGACCACACCGGGGTGATCTGCCACACGTTGTCGCCGGCGCGGCTGCCGTCGGTGGTGCGGTTGTAGAAGTTCAGCTGGAAGTAGTCGAAGCCCGGGATGGCCAGGTCGAAGCCCGGGCCGATCAGGTAGGACTCGGTGTCACCCTCGCCAAACTCGTAGGTCATTGCCAGCAGCACGTCCTTGACCGGGCCAAACTCGATCTTCTGGTCGAAAATCTTGCCGAACGACAGGCGTGGGCTGATCTCACCGTAGTAGGTGTTCGGGCCGTTGCCGGCGTCTTTCTGGCCCTGGTAGAAGATCTTGTCGACGAAAATGAAGTTGTCGCCGTACTTCCAGCCATCGGCGTGCTCGAAGGTGACGGTTTGCTGAATCGCCGGGTTGACCTTGAAGTTCTTGCCCCATAGGTAGGTCAGGCTGTTGTTCTGCCATTGCAGCAGGTCGCCGCCGAAGGTGGTGCCGCAGGCCAGCAGGCCGCCGGCAAGGATCAGGCTCTTGATAGTACGCATTGCGAGTGTCGCTCCCTTGATTGATCTGTTGTCAGCGCTCGGTGTCGGCGCTTTTTTGTCTTTTGAGTCAGCTTTTTTCGATAGGCCACAGCTGTTTGGCAAGGGTTGGGCCAACTTTTCCGGGTTGGCAAAACCTTCCTGCTCGACTTCGTTCTGAACGGATGAAAAGGGTATTTCAGGCTGGCAACACGTTGGCCAACCGCCCGAATTCATTGACTGAGCGGTCAGTAAACGCAGGCAGAATCCGTTCTGCCCTGATCGAGGGGGCGCGCAGATTACTGGCTTGCGCGCCGCGCCTCAAGTGCTCCGTCCTGGAGCGGGGTGATTCAAACTTGTGCGTTTGGTCAACTTCCTAGAAGTGCACCTTGATCAGCGCACTGGCGACGCTCTGGTTGCTGTCCAGGTTGCCGCGGCTGTCAATGCCGTACTTGTCTTTCCAGTAGCTGTATTCAAAGCCGACGTAGAGCTGCTTGGCGCCCAGGTTCAGCGCCTTGCCCAGGTCGTATTTGACCTGCGGGTTGAAGTGCAGGTTGGCGTGATAGGTGCCACGACGGGTCTGGTCGTTGTCGGTAACCCAGTCCATGTAACCGTCGATCAGAATGTCTGACCGGCCTACGGGGAGGGTGTACGACCAGCCGGGGGTAATCTGCCAGACGTTGTCACCGGGGCGGCTGCCTTCGGTGTTACGCACGTAGAAATTGAGGGTGAAATAGTTGAAGCCGGGGATGTTCAAGTCGAAGCCGGGGCCGATCAGGTAGGCCTCGTTGTCGCCTTCACCGCGCTCGTAGGTCATGGCCAGCAGCACGTCCTTGATCGGACCGAAGGCAAGCTTGCGGTCGAAGATCTTGCCCAATGACAGGCGTGGGCTGAACTCGCCGTAGTAGGTGGTCACACCTTTGCCGGGGTCGGCCTTGCCGTTGTAGAAGATCTTGTCGACGAACATGAAGGTGTCGCCGTACTTCCATTTGTTGGCGTGCTCGAAGGTGATGGTCTGCTGGATATCAGGGTTGACCTTGAAGTCCTTGCCGTACAGGTAGGTCAGGCTTTCGCCGTGCCATTGCAGCCATTCGCCTGCGTGCGAGGGTAGGGTGGCCAGCAGGCTGCTGCCCAACAACAGGGACGTGGTGATGCGCTTCATGTTGTGATTCCCGGACTTATTGTTTTTGTTGGCGTTTTTTTGGCGCGCAGGCGCCCCGGGCGACCCATTCCGGCGGGTCGACGGCGTAGCGGTTACTGCAGAGGTGAACGAGGGGCAGCCATGCACCGCCCCCCTTGGCTCAATGCTGGTGACAGACGTCGTTGTGCATTGCGCGGTCGGCACCGCCAAGGATGTTGAACAGTACGTTCAACACCAGGGCACAGACCGTGGCCATGGCGATACCGCTGTGGGTGATGGGCTCCATCCACTGTGGCATCTGGGCAAAGAACTCCGGACGCACCACGGGGATCAACCCGAAGCCGACGCTCACGGCAACCAACAGCTGGTTGCGGCGGTCGCCGATGTCCGCCTCCTGAAGAATCTTGATCCCGGTGGCAGTGACCATGCCGAACATGGCGATGGACGCGCCGCCCAGTACTGCGGGCGGGATCGAGGCAATCAGGAAGGCCGCCTTGGGCAGCAGGCTGAGCAGGATCAGCAGTGCACCAGCCACGATGGTGACGTAGCGGCAGCGCACCCCGGTCATTTGCACCAGGCCGATGTTCTGGGCGAACGAGGAGTGGGTGAAGGTGTTGAAGAAGCCCGCAATGAACGACGCACCGGCATCGCACAGCAGGCCGCGACGCAGCATGCCAGGGGTTACTTCACGATCAGTCACCTTGCCCAAGGCCAGGAACATGCCGGTGGACTCGACGAAGATAATCACCACTACCAGGCACATGGACAGGATCGGCGCCAGGCTGAAAGTCGGCATGCCGAAGTGCAGTGGGGTGACCACCTGCAACCACGGTGCTTCATTCAGGCCCGACAGGTCGACCATGCCGATGGAACCGGCCAGGATGTAGCCAAGGCCCATGCCTACCAGTACCGACACGTTGACCCAGAAACCGCGCATGAAACGGTTGATCAGCAGGATCACGGCCAGTACCAGGCCGGCCACCAGCAGGTAGATCGGCGAGCCGAACGTTTCTGCTTCATGGCCGCCACCGGCCCAGTTGACAGCCACCGGGAACAGCGACAGGCCAATCGAGGTGATCACCGTACCGGTGACCAGCGGTGGGAAGAAGCGGACAACCTTGGACATGAACGGCGCGATCAGCATGCCGAAGAACCCGGCAGCGATGGTCGCGCCGAAGATCCCCTGCAGGCCCACGCCGGGCATGCCGGCCATGGCCACCATGCTGCCGACGGCAGCGAAACTGGCACCCATCATCACCGGCATGCGGATGCCCACCGGGCCGATACCGAACGACTGGATGATGGTAGCGACGCCAGCGACCAGCAGGTCGGCGTTGATCAGGAAAGCGACTTCTTCACGGGACAACCCGGCGGCCTGGCCAATGATCAACGGCACGGCGATCGCGCCACCGTACATCAGCAGAACGTGTTGCAGGCCAACCAGGATCAGTTGGAACAGGGGCAAGGGTTCGCGCGGCGGCGCAATGGGGATATACGCCTTGCGTGACTCGGACATGCAGCACCTCGAGTTTTGTTTTTATTCTCGGATCCAAGCGGCAGGCTTCATGCCTGCACGCTCGATGCTTGCTTGTTGCGTAACACATGGAGCTTGAGGCTGGGGCTATCGGCCTCTTCGCGGGCAAGCCCGCTCCTACAGGGGAAGGTGATTCCCTTGGGGGCGGGTTGCCTGGCGAGGTGCTGTCAGTTGACTTGGGCGCCTTTGGCGATCCATTCGCCGACGAGCTTGCGCTCTTCGGTGGTCATCTGGGTGATGTTGCCCAGCGGCATGATCTGGCTGGCAACCGCTTGCGCCTGAATGCGCGCGGCCTGGGCCTGGATCTGCTGCGGAGTGTCGAACATCACGCCGGCAGGGGCGGTGCTGAACAGTGGGCTGGTCGGCTTGGACGAGTGGCACACTGTGCAGCGTTCCTGGATGACATTATGGATCTTGTCGAAGTCGCCACCATTGGCCTGGGCAGCGGCCTGGGCCGGTGCTTGCGCTGGTGCGGTGGGTGCTTCGGCAGCCTTGGCGGCGTCCTCGGCACGCTGCTCGGCAGCGGTCTTGCCGCCTACCGCAGTTGCCGGCAGCGGTTGGTACTCGATCTTCGCTGCGGCTTGCTCAGGGCTTACGGCCATCGGTTTCGGGCCGGTAACGTAGGCCAGGCAGATCATCGCCAGAGCGCCGACGGGCAGGGTCCAGGCGTACTTGTTGCTGTCGTGGCGGGTGTTGAAGTAGTGGCGGATCAGAACCGCGGCTACTGCGATACCGGCCAGGATCAGCCAGTTGTACTGGCTACCGTAGGTGCTCGGGAAATGGTTGCTGATCATGATGAACAGCACCGGCAGGGTGAAGTAGTTGTTGTGACGCGAGCGCAGCAGGCCCTTGGCCGGCAGGACCGGGTCGGGCGTCTGGTTGTTCTCGATCGCCGCCACCAGCTGGCGTTGGGCCGGCATGATGATGCGGAACACGTTACCGACCATGATGGTGCCGATGATCGCGCCGGTGTGCAGGTAGGCACCACGGCCGCTGAACACCAGGCTGAAGCCCCAGCAGGCAGCGATGATCAGCACGAACAGCACACCACCGAGCAGCGCTGGCTTCTTGCCCAGGGGCGAGTCGCACAGGAAGTCGTAGATGAACCAGCCCGCGATCAGCGAGCCGATACCGATGGCCACGCCTTCGGCACCGCTCAGGGTGCTGCCCGGTGCCAGCAGGTACAGGGTCGGGTTCCAGTAGAACACCACGCACAGCAGGGCGATACCGGACATCCAGGTGAAGTAGGCTTCCCATTTGAACCAGTGCAGGTTCTCGGGCATTTTCGGGGGGGCGAGCTTGTATTTCTCCAGGTGGTAGATACCACCGCCGTGAATCGCCCAGAGATCACCTGACAACCCATCGCGCGGGTTGCTTCGGTTCAGGTGGTTCTCCAGCCAGACGAAGTAGAACGATGCACCGATCCAGGCGACGCCGGTGATCATGTGAACCCAGCGAATGCTCAGGTTCAGCCATTCGTGAAGGTGTGCTTCCACAGTATGTACCTCTGCCAGTCACCGAGAAGATGACTGACCTTTTCTTATTGGTGGGGATTGAGGATCAGCATCTGTTCCTCGGTGAAGTAATGCTCATCGCAGTTGTTGCCAGAACCACTGCGATCAACCACCAGGAAATCATCCCGCTTTTCGATCGTCAGCACCGGGTGGTGCCAGACGCCGCGATGGTAATTAACGCCCTGCCTGCCATTACTGCGGAAGGCTCGGACCAAGCCTGATACAGGTGCATCGCCAACGGGCGCGACCACGATCAGAAAGGGGTTGCCGAGCAGCGGGATGAAAGCCTGGCTGCCCAGCGGATGGCGTTCCAGCATGCGCACGGTCAGCGGCATGTCCTGCGCGTCGGCGCGGAAGATGCTGATGATCGCCTTGTCTTCAGGCTCGGCGGTTTCGACCGTGGCGAGCTTGTGAAAGCGCATGGTCGAGCCGTTGTTGATCATGAAGTGGTCGCTGCCGTCGGTTTCGATCACGTCTCCGAACTGGGCGAAGGCTTCTTTGGTCAAGGGCTCGATCATCAGGGTGCGCATGCGTTTATCTCTTCTATTGTTCGTTTTCTGAATAAGGTTCGGCTGTTGCTTACAGCTGCAGCAGGCGGAACAGGGCGATCAGGTTGATCTGCGCCAGGGCTTCCTTGAATTCGGCATCGGCATCGTTGTGGATGCGCTTTTCAAAGGCGGCGAGAATCTGGTGCCGGTTGCTGCCCTTCACCGCCATGATGAACGGGAACTGAAACTTGGCTTTATAGGCATCGTTCAGCTCGGTGAAACGGGCGAACTCCTCGGCGGTGCACTGGTGAATGCCGGCGCCGGCCTGTTCGTTGGTGCTCGATTCGGTCAGCTCGCCCTGGATGGCGGCCTTGCCGGCCAGGTCCGGGTGAGCGTTGATCAGCGCCAGCTGGTCAGCGTGGTTGGCGCTGAGCAGGATGTCGCTCATGCGCTGGTGCAGCGCCTCGATCTCGTCCAGCTCGCCCAGTTGGCCCAGGTCGTAGGCTTTTTCGGCAACCCACGGCGAGTGCTCGTAGATGTCGGCGAAGGCCTTGACGAAGGTGTCACGGTCCAGGGTGGATGGTTTGAGGGTATTGAAGGCGGTCATCAGGCGTTCTCATTCTTGTACGGGTGGGTGGCGTGCCAGTGGCGGGCGATATCCACGCGACGGGCGAACCAGACCTGGTCATGACTTTTTGCGTAATCGACGAAGCGCTTGAGTGCAGCCAGGCGTGCCGGGCGGCCGACCAGGCGGCAGTGCAGGCCGATGGAAAGCATTTTCGGTGCGTCGGCGCCTTCGGCGTACAGCACATCAAAGGCGTCTTTCAGGTACTGGAAGAACTGCTCGCCGCAGTTGAAGCCCTGTACCTGGGTGAAGCGCATGTCGTTGGTGTCCAGGGTGTAGGGGATCACCAGGTGCGGCTTGCCGGTGGGGTTGTTCGGCTCCCAGTAGGGCAGGTCGTCGTCGTAGGTGTCGCTGTCATAGAGGAAACCACCTTCCTCCATCACCAGGCGGCGGGTGTTCGGGCCGGTACGGCCGGTGTACCAGCCCAGCGGGCGCTCGCCGGTGAGTTCGGTGAGGATACGGATGGCTTCGAGCATGTGCTCGCGCTCCTGGGCCTCGTCCATGTTCTGGTAGTCGATCCAGCGGTAGCCGTGGCTGCAGATCTCGTGGCCGGCTTCGACCATGGCGCGGATCACATCGGGGTGGCGCTGGGCGGCCATGGCCACGGCGAAGATGGTGAGTGGCACGCCGCTGTCCTTGAACAGCTTCAGCAGGCGCCATACACCGGCACGGCTGCCGTATTCATACAGCGACTCCATGCTCATGTTGCGCTGGCCCTGCAGGGGTTGGGCAGCGACCATCTCGGACAGGAAGGCTTCGGATTCCTTGTCACCGTGCAGGATGTTGCGTTCGCCACCTTCCTCGTAATTGAGGACGAAAGACAGCGCGATGCGGGCGTTGCCCGGCCATTGCGGGTGAGGAGGGTTGTTGCCGTAACCGATCAGGTCGCGAGGGTAATCAGCGCTCACTGCAGTCTTCCTTCTTGTGCGTTAGTGCGGGGGGTGGGCGGGCCGCGTCGGTATGTCGCACCACCGGATGGGCTGATTGTATACAACTTCTGAAATCTTTTGTAAGCCTGTTTTTCCGCATTTCTTCCCTTTTGTCGCCTGACAGCGACGTGGAAATACAGTGCAAGAAACCTGCCTGTTTGGTCAGCTAATGAGGTTGGCATCGTTATGGTGCGTGTATTTGCGACCGATGGGTCGTTTATGGGCAGCAAATGGAGGGTGTGACAGAGGGGATCAAAAAATTGTGTACAATCCTTGGGCGGAATGTCTTAATAACGTCATTCCCGCCTGCCGCAGGCGCTAAGCTGGTGCGATGGCTGAGTATTTTTTGCCCACAGATTGAACAAGAGGCGACACGCAATGGGACGTTTGACCACACACGTACTGGATGCCGCGCATGGCTGCCCGGGTAGCTCGATCAAGGTCGAGCTGTACCGCGTCGAAGGCCAGCAACTGGAGCTGGTGAACACCGCCCTGACCAACAGCGATGGCCGCGTCGACGCGCCGCTGCTGCAGGGGGACGATTACCGCACTGGCGTTTACCAGTTGCAGTTCAGCGCTGGGGATTACTACCGCGCCCGTGGCGTGCAATTGCCGGCCCAGGCGTTTCTGGATGTTGTCGTGCTGCGCTTTGGCATCGACGAGTCGCAGGAGCACTACCATGTGCCGCTGCTGATTTCGCCGTACAGCTATTCGACCTATCGTGGAAGCTAGTTGGTCGCTAGAAGAATCTTCGTAGGTCCTTTGGCCCGCTCTCACACTGGCGGGCTTTTTTTCGTCTGCTGTTTTTTGCGTTGCCTGTGCCGGCCTCTTCGCGGGTGAACCCGCTCCTACGACGGGCTGTATCCAACTGTCCACCCCCGTGGTAGGAGCGGTTTTACCCGCGAATACGGTGGTGGCGGCAACGGTGAACGGCGGGTGGGGATGGTCAGCAGGGCCGGCCTCTTCGCGGGTGAACCCGCTCCTACGACGGGCTGTATCCAACTGTCCACCCCCGTGGTAGGAGCGGGTTTACCCGCGAATACGGTGGTGGCGGCAACGGTGAACGGCGGGTGGGGATTGGTCAGCAGGCCGGCCTCTTCGCGGGTGAACCCGCTCCTACGACGGGCTGTATCCAACTGTCCACCCCCGTGGTAGGAGCGGGTTTACCCGCGAATACGGTGGCGGCAGCAACGGTGAACGGCGGGTGGAGATTGGCCAGCAGGGCCGGCCTCTTCGCGGTGAACCCGCTCCTACGACGGGCTGTATCCAACTGTCCACCCCGTGGTAGGAGCGGGTTTACCCGCGAATACTGGGCGGCAGCAACGGTGAACGGCGGGTGGGGATTGGCCAGCAGGGCCGGCCTCTTCGCGGGTGAACCCGCTCCTACGACGGGCTGTATCCAACTGTCCACCCCGTGATAGGAGCGGGTTTACCCGCGAATACGGTGGCGGCAGCAACGGTGAACGGCGGGTGGAGATTGGCCAGCAGGCCGGCCTCTTCGCGGGTGAACCCGCTCCTACGGCGGGCTGTATCCAACTGTCCACCCCCGTGGTAGGAGCGGGTTTACCCGCGAATACGGTGGCGGCAGCAACGGTGAACGGCGGGTGGGGATTGGCCGGCAGGGGCCGGCCTCTTCGCGGGTGAACCCGCTCCTACGACGGGCTGTATCCAACTGTCCACCCCCGGGGTAGAAGCGCCCTCGGTCAGAGGAACACGAACTTGGCAATGAAGATCGCGCACAGCACCCACAGGCTGGCCGAGATTTCCTTGTATTTGCCGGTACCCGCCTTCAATGCCACATAGCTGATGAAGCCCAGGGCAATACCATCGGCGACCGAGAACGTCAGCGGCATCATGATCACCGTGACGATCGCCGGAATGCTGTCGGTGGCCTCATCCCAATGGATATGCGCCATGCTGCCCATCATCAGCATTGCAACATAGATCAGTGCACCTGCTGTCGCATAGGCCGGAATCATCCCGGCCAGCGGTGCGAAGAACATCGCGGCGATGAACAGCAGGCCTACCACCACAGCCGTCAGGCCAGTTCGGCCACCTGCGGCAACCCCCGCTGCACTCTCCACATAGCTGGTCACCGGTGGTACACCGACCACCGCGCCGAACACACTCGAGGCACTGTCAGCCTTCAACGCCTTCGACAGGTTCTCGATCCGCCCGTCCGGCGCCACCAGGTTGGCCCGTTGCGCGACGCCCATCAGGGTGCCGGCAGTGTCGAACATGTGCACGAAGAGGAACGCCAGCACCACGCTGATCATGCTGACGTTGAACACGCCAGCCACGTCCATGGCCATCCAGGTGGGCGCCAGGCTCGGCGGCATCGACATCACCCCGCCAAATTTGACCAGGCCCAGGCCCCAGCCGGCCAGGGTGACACCCATGATGCTGATCAGGATCGCGCCGAATACCCGCTTGTAGCTGAGGATGGCGATCAGCAGGAAGCACACGGCCGCCAGCAGCGGCCCCGGCTCATGCAGCGAGCCCAGCTTGATCAGGGTGGCAGGGCTGTCGACGATGATGCCTGCAGTCTTCAGGCCGATCAGCCCGAGAAACAATCCGACGCCGGCCCCCATGGCATGGCGCAGGCTGACCGGAATGCTGTTGAGCAGCCATTCGCGCACTTTCGACAAGGTCAGGAACATGAACAACACGCCCGAGACGAATACCGCCCCCAGCGCCGTTTCCCAGTTGTAGCCCATGGTGCCGACCACGGTGTAGGTAAAGAAGGCATTGAGCCCCATGCCCGGCGCCAGGCCCACCGGCCAGTTGGCGTACAGGCCCATCAGCAGGCAGCCCAGCGCGGCGGCGATGCAGGTGGCGACGAAAGCGGCACCATGGTCGATGCCGGCGTCGGCCATGATGTTGGGGTTGACGAAGATGATGTAGGCCATGGTGATGAAGGTGGTCACCCCAGCGATCATTTCGGTTCTGACGGTGCTGCCGTGTTGCTTGAGTTTGAAAATCCGCTCCAGCCAGCTCGTTTCGAGCGGTGGGGCAAGATCCAGCGTAGGGGCTTCGGATTTGCGGCTTTCCACAGCGAGTACTCCTCAAGTCGTTCTTGTTGTTATGGAGCCAGTTTCCTGAGCGATGCACTTGGCGGCTCCGCGGGAAGGCAGACGTCTGACCGTTTGTTGACTTATGGGTCAAGAAGTTGCTCGGTGGATTATGCTTTTGTGTACAAATAAAGCAAATAATGTTTTATGTTTTGTATGCGCAATGTGTCGTACAACGGCTATATAGGTAAAACGCCCCCTGCGGAATCGCCTCAGCCTGTGTACAATGGCGCCATACTTTCTCTTCGTGCCTCGAGAGCCCATGAACGAACAGCTGCAACCTCTGAAGAAACCTGCACGAGTCGGCAAGGCCGGCCGCAGCGGTACCCAGGACGACATCGTCTACGCGCATATTTTCGAGGCGATCCTCGAGCAGCGTCTGGCTCCGGGCACCAAGTTGAGCGAGGAAGCGCTGGGCGAGATCTTTGGCGTCAGCCGCACCATCATCCGCCGCGCCTTGTCGCGCCTGGCCCACGAAAGCGTGGTGCTGCTGCGGCCGAACCGCGGTGCGGTGGTGGCCAGCCCGACCGTCGAAGAGGCGCGCCAGGTGTTCTTCTCGCGGCGCATGGTCGAACGCGCCATCACCGAGCTGGCGGTGCAGCATGCCACCCCCGAGCAGCTCAACGAGCTGCGGCAGATGGTGCGAGAAGAGCGCGACAGCTTCTCGCGCGGTGACCGGGGTGCCGGTATCCGCCTTTCCGGTGAGTTCCACCTCAAGCTGGCCGAAGCGGCGGGCAATGCACCGCTGGTGAGTTTCCAGCGCAGCCTGGTCTCGCAGACTTCGCTGATCATTGCCCAGTACGAAAGCGGCAACCGCTCCCACTGCTCTTACGATGAACACATGCAGCTCATCGATGCCATCGAGGCACGCGATGCCGAGCAGGCGGTGAGCCTGATGATGCATCACATGGACCACATCGACAGCAAGCTGAACCTGGACGAGGAGAGCGCCTCGGACGATTTGCATGCCGTGTTCTCGCATCTGTTGAAAAAACCCAAGGTTTCCGTCAAGGGTTGATCGTTTGCCTGCGTGATCGAGGGGCTGCAAGGCAGCCCTTCCAGCCACTACTGGCCATAACCCAAAGGTCTGCTAAATTCTTGTGAGCAAACCTTCATCAAGCAGTTGGGCTTGCGCATTCGTTGCGTTCAACTTCTTGAGGAATGGATTCATGAGCATGTCCCTGGGTAAACGCATGGGGGCCGAACTGATCGGCACCTTCTGGCTGGTCCTTGGTGGCTGTGGCAGTGCGGTACTCGCAGCCAGTTCACCTCTCGGCATCGGTGTGCTCGGTGTCGCCTTCGCCTTCGGCCTCACCGTACTGACCATGGCCTTCGCCATCGGCCATATCTCTGGTTGCCATCTAAACCCTGCCGTGTCGTTCGGGCTGGTGGTGGGCGGGCGCTTCCCGGCAAAAGAGCTGCTGCCTTATGTGATCGCCCAGGTGATCGGTGCCATCCTGGCGGCCGGTGTGATCTACCTCATCGCCAGCGGCAAGGCCGGTTTCGAGCTGTCTGCGGGGTTGGCTTCAAACGGCTACGCCGACCACTCGCCCGGTGGCTATACGCTGGGTGCGGGCTTTGTCAGTGAAGTGGTGATGACGGCGATGTTCCTGGTGGTCATCATGGGGGCGACCGACGCCCGCGCACCGGCAGGTTTTGCACCCATCGCCATCGGCCTGGCCCTGACCCTGATCCACCTGATCTCGATCCCGGTGACCAATACCTCGGTCAACCCCGCGCGTAGCACGGGGCCGGCCCTGTTCGTCGGTGGCTGGGCCCTGCAGCAGCTGTGGCTGTTCTGGGTGGCGCCGCTGATCGGTGCTGCTATCGGCGGCGCGCTGTATCGGGGCCTGGCGAAAGAACCTTAACGCTGGTGCACGCAGCGCCCGGCGGCATAGGTTTCACGTACGGTACGGTCATCGCCCAGGGTGGTGAGCACGAACAAGGTTTCTTCGATGCTGTTGGACTGCTGGATGCGGTAGTCCAGCAGTGGCGTGGCCTTGTAGTCCAGCACCACGAAGTCGGCATCGTTGCCCGGGCGCAGGCTACCGATACGGTCGTCCAGGCGTAGCGCGCGGGCGCCGCCGAGGGTGGCCAGGTACAGCGATTTGTACGGATGCAGGCGCGCGCCTTGCAGCTGCATCACCTTGTATGCCTCGTTCAGGGTGTTTAGCAGAGAGAAGCTGGTGCCGGCGCCAACGTCGGTACCCAGGCCCACGTTGACCCCGAACCGCTCGGCCTGGGGCAGGTTGAACAGGCCGCTGCCGAGGAACAGGTTGGAGGTGGGGCAGAAGGCCACGGCCGAGCCGGTTTCGGCCAGGCGTTGGCACTCTTCGTCGCACAGGTGCACGCCGTGGGCAAACACCGAGCGCTCGCCCAGCAGCTCGAAGTGATCGTAGACGTCCAGATAACCCTTCTGCTCGGGGAACAGCGACTTGACCCAGTCGATTTCCTTGAGGTTTTCCGACAGGTGCGTGTGCATGTACACGCCCGGGTGCTCCTTGAGCAATTGGCCGGCCAGGGTCAATTGTTCCGGCGTGCTGGTTGGGGCGAACCGCGGGGTAACGGCATAATGCAGGCGGCCCTTGCCATGCCAGCGCTCGATCAGTGCCTTGCTTTCGGCATAGCCCGATTCGGCGGTGTCGGTCAGGTAGTCCGGCGCGTTGCGGTCCATCATCACCTTGCCGGCGATCAGGCGCAGGTCCAGGCGTTCAGCCTCTTCGAACAGGGCATTCACCGACTCCGGGTGCACGCTGCCGAATACCAGCGCAGTGGTGGTGCCGTTGCGCAGCAGTTCCTTGAGGAAGATCTTCGCCACCTGGTCGGCGTGGCCTTTGTCGGCGAACTGTTTTTCGCAGGGGAAGGTGTAGGTATTGAGCCAATCCAGCAGCTGCTCGCCGTAGGAACCGATCATGCCGGTCTGCGGGAAGTGGATGTGGGTATCGATGAAGCCCGGGGTGATCAGCGCGTCCTGGTAGTGCTCGACCGGGATGCCGGCATCCAGCGTCGGCAGCAGTTCACTGGCGTGCCCCACGGCGCTGATGCGGCCATCGTCGACCACCAGCAGGCCGTCTTCGTAGTATTCATGGGAAGCCTCCAGGCCCACCTCGGCCGGGTCGGCAATGCTGTGCAGGATGGCGGCACGGTAGGCTTTGCGGGTAACGGTCATAACACACTCGTCAAATGGCTTGGCTGCGCCGGGAGGGCGGCAGCAACTGGGCAATGGGGCCGGCATTGGCGGCAGCGTCGTGCTGGCCGAAGCAGGCGTTGTAAGTGGCAATGATTTCACCGGCGATGGACACGGCGATCTCGATGGGCAGCTTGCCTTTGACCTCGGCCAGGCCCATCGGGCAGCGCATGCGGGCCATCACGGCCTCGTCGAAGCCTCGTTCGCGCAGGCGGTGCTCGAACTTGACCCGTTTGGTCTTCGAGCCGATCAGGCCGAACCAGGTGAAATCGTTGCGCTTGAGAATGGCGGCAGTCAGTTCCAGGTCGAGCTGGTGGTTGTGGGTCATGACGATGCAGTAGCTGCCGGGCGGCAGGTCAGCGACTTCGTCGACCGGTTCCTCACTGACGACCTTGGTCACCCCATTGGGGATGAGTTCGGGGAATTCCTGTTCACGCGAGTCGATCCAGCGCACCCGGCAGGGGAGCGCGGCGAGCAAGGGTACCAGAGCCCTGCCGACATGGCCCGCGCCGAACACGGCGATCTGCGCCTGCACCGCGGCCATCGGCTCGAACAGCAGTACGGTGGCGCCGCCGCAACACTGGCCCAGGCTGGCACCGAGGCTGAAGCGCTCCAGGTGCGGGGTGGTGCGCTGCTCTTCGAGCATTTGCCGGGCGATGTGCAGCGCCTTGTATTCCAGGTGGCCGCCGCCGATGGTGTCGAACAGGCCGCTGGCGCTGACCACCATCTTCGAGCCTGCGTTGCGCGGGGTAGAGCCGCGCTCTTCGATGATGGTCACCAGCACGCAGGCTTCGCCACGGGACTGGTGGTCGGCGAGGGCGTTGATCCATTGGTGCATGATGCAACCTCTCTAAGCCATGCTGCCGACCCTGGTAGGAGCGGGTTTACCCGCGAATGTAGCGCTGGAGCTGATATCGCATTCGCGGGTAAACCCGCTCCTACAAGGGCCTTGCGTTGTCAGGGGGTGATGGTTTCCAGTTCCCGTTCGCGCGACTGTGTTTCAGCCACTGCCTTGCGCATCTGCTCGCAGCCCCACAGCACCCGCTCTGGCGTTGCCGGCGCATCCACCTGCGGCTGCACGCGGTAATCAGCCAGGCTGGCCACAGCATCCTTGATTGCACACCAGGCAGCGATGCCGAGCATGAACGGGGGCTCGCCCACGGCTTTGGAGTGGAACACGGTGTCTTCCGGGTTCTTGCGGTTCTCCACCAGCTTCACTCGCAGGTCCAGTGGCATGTCGGCCACGGCCGGGATCTTGTAGCTGGCCGGGCCGTTGGTCATCAGCTTGCCTTTGGCGTTCCACACCAGCTCTTCGGTGGTCAGCCAGCCCATGCCCTGGATGAAACCGCCCTCCACCTGGCCGATGTCGATCGCAGGGTTCAGCGAATCGCCCACGTCATGCAGGATGTCGGCGCGCAACATCTTGTATTCGCCGGTCAGCGTATCGACGATCACTTCCACGCAGGCAGCGCCAAAGGCGAAGTAGTAGAACGGCCGGCCGCGGGCCTGGCTGCGGTCGTAGAAGATCTTCGGCGTGCGGTAGAACCCGGTGCTGGACAGCGACACCTGGGCGAAGTAGGCCTGCTGCACCAGTTGCTCGAAGCTGACGATCTGGTCGCGCACCCGCACATGGCCGTTGCGAAATTCGACGTCTTCCTCGGTCACCTGATAGTGCCGTGCGGCAAACTCGGTCAGGCGGCGCTTGAGGATTTCAGCCGCGTTCTGCGCCGCCTTGCCGTTCAGGTCGGCGCCGCTGGAAGCAGCCGTAGGCGAGGTGTTAGGCACCTTGTCGGTGTTGGTAGCGGTGATCTGGATGCGGCTGAAATCCACCTGGAAGATCTGCGCCACCACCTGGGCCACCTTGGTGTTCAGGCCCTGGCCCATTTCGGTGCCGCCGTGGTTCAGGTGAATGCTGCCGTCGGTGTAGATATGGATCAGTGCACCGGCCTGGTTGAGGAAGGTGGCGGTGAACGAAATGCCGAACTTGACCGGTGTCAGTGCCAGGCCTTTCTTCAGGATCGGACTGTTGGCGTTGAAGCGGCGGATCGACTCGCGTCGCTCGGCGTAGTCGCTGCTGGCCTCCAGCTCGGCGGTCATCTCTTCGAGCATGTTGTGCTCGACGGTCTGGTAGTAGTGGGTGACGTTGCGTTCGGTCTTGCCGTAATAGTTGGCCTTGCGCACGGCCAGCGGGTCGCGGCCCAGATGACGGGCGATATGGTCCATCACCTGCTCGATGGCGACCATGCCCTGTGGGCCGCCAAAGCCGCGGTAGGCGGTGTTGGAGGCGGTGTTGGTCTTGCAGCGGTGGCCGTGGACGGTGGCATCGCCCAGGTAGTAAGCGTTGTCGGAGTGGAACATGGCACGGTCGACGATCGAACCGGAGAGGTCGGGCGAATAGCCACAGTTGCCAGCCAGGTCGAAATTGATACCGTGCAGCCGGCCGTTGTCGTCGAAGCCCACGTCATACTCGACGTAGAACGGGTGGCGCTTGCCGGTCATGGTCATGTCTTCGACCCGCGGCAGGCGCATCTTGGTTGGCTGGCCGGTCAGGCGCGCAATTACCGCGCACAAGCATGCCGGGCTGGCGGCCTGGGTTTCCTTGCCGCCAAAACCGCCGCCCATGCGGCGCATGTCCAGCACCACCTTGTTCATCGGCACGTCGAGTACTTCGGCGACCAGTTTCTGCACTTCGGTGGGGTTCTGGGTGGAGCAGTAGACGATCATGCCGCCGTCTTCGGTAGGCATGACCGAGGAAATCTGCGTTTCCAGGTAGAAGTGCTCCTGGCCGCCGATGTGCAGGGTGCCCTGAATGCGATGCGGGGCGCTGGCCAGGGCGGCAGCCGAATCGCCGCGCTGATGGGTGTGGCTATCGAGCACGAAGTGCTTCTTGCGCAGCGCCTCGACCACGTCCAGCACCGGTTCCAGGTCTTCGTACTCGACGATGGCGGCCATGGCCGCTTTGCGTGCGGTTTCAAGATCGCGGGCAGCGACAGCGAGCACCGGCTGGCCGAAGAACTCGACCTTGTCGATGGCCAGCAGCGGGTCGCCGGCCACCACCGGGCCGATGTCCTTCAGGCCGGGGATGTCTTCGTGGGTGATGGCGATACGCACACCCTCGAAGGCATAGCACGGCGTGGTGTCGATGCGCAGGATGCGCGCATGGGCGCGGTCGGCGGTACGTGCATACACATGCAACTGGTTAGGGAATTCCAGGCGATCGTCAATGTAGAGCGCCTCCCCCGATACATGCTTGTCGGCGCTGTCGTGCTTGACGCTGCGGCCGACCCCGGTGGTCAGGTCCTGGCTGAACAGTTCGGCCATCTCGGCCTGGCTCTTGGCTACGTGATGGTTAGACATAAGCGGTCACCCGGGTTTCGATGTGCGGTGTTTGCTGTTCGATGAAATACTTGCGCAGCAGGTTCTGCGCGGTCAGCAGGCGGTATTCCTTGCTGGCGCGGAAGTCGCTTAGCGGGGTGAAGTCCTCGGCCAGGGCCTGGCAGGCGCGCTCGATGGCAGCCTGGTCCCACGGCTTGCCGCGCAGCGCCGCCTCACAGGCGCGGGCGCGCTTGGGAATCGCCGCCATGCCGCCGAAGGCGATACGCACACCGCTGACCACACCGTCTTCGATGCTGAGGTTGAAGGCTGCGCACACGGCGGAGATGTCGTCGTCCAGGCGCTTGGACACTTTATAGGCGCGGAACGTCCAGTCACTGGTGGCGCGCGGCACGATGATCTTCTCGATGAACTCGCTGTCCTGGCGAGCCGTGATGCGGTAGTCGATGAAGTAGTCTTCCAGCGGCATAACCCGTTGGCGTTCACCCTGGCGCAGCACCACCTGCGCGTCCAGGGCGATCAGCAGGGGTGGCGAGTCGCCGATTGGCGAGGCGTTGCCGATGTTGCCGCCGAGGGTGCCCTGGTTGCGGATCTGCAGCGAGGCAAAGCGGTGCAGCAGTGCCCCGAAGTCAGGGTACTCCTCGTTCAGCGCGGCGTAGCAGTCAGTCAGTGGCGTGGCGGCGCCGATCTCCAGGTGGCTGGCGGTTTTCTCGATGCGCTTGAGTTCTGCCACATGGCCGACGTAGATCATCACCGGCAAGGTCTTGTGGAACTGGGTGACTTCCAGCGCCAGGTCGGTACCACCGGCCAGCAGTCGCGCTTCGGGGTGCGAGCTGTACAGGTCGGCCAGATCCGCCACGGTCAGCGGCACCAGGCAGCGCTTGTCGCCGCTGTTCAGCTCGCCGGTCTGGGTCGGGGCAATGGCCTTGAGGCGGCTGATGGTTTGCGCCTGCTGGGTATCGAACTGGTCGCGGCAGGGCTGGCGGCAGCTCTGCTCGGCGGCGTCGAGGATCGGTCGGTAACCGGTGCAGCGGCACAGGTTGCCAGCCAGGGCTTCCTGGGCCTGATGCAGGTCGGGGACGCTGCTGTTCTTTTGCAGGGCAAACAGTGACATGACGAAGCCGGGCGTGCAGAAGCCGCATTGCGATCCGTGGCAGTCTGCCATCGCTTGTTGAACGCTGTGCAGTTGGCCCTGTTGTTTGAGCCCCTCGACGCTGATCAGTTGCTTGCCGTGCAGCGACGACACAAAGGTCAGGCACGAATTGAGGCTGCGGTAGCGCAGGCTGTCGTTACCCAGGTCGTCCTGGATCAGTTCGCCGACCACCACGGTGCAAGCGCCGCAGTCTCCACTGGCGCAGCCCTCCTTGGTGCCGGTTTTGCCCAGGTGCTCGCGCAGGTACTGCAGCACCGTCATGTTAGGGTCCAGGGCGTGCTCACTACGCAGCTCCTGGTTGACGAGAAACTGGATCACGGGGAAGGCCTCGCAATGGTTTTATTGTTGTTGGGCGGACTCTAAGCAAGACCTGTCTAGCAGGTCAATATTTTTCTGACTCAAGGGTCAAGAAAATGCACATGTCCATGCCCAGCCGCACACACTGCCTCTATTACAAGCATAGATCGCGCCGGGCGCGAGGCTGTCTGACAGGTCAAATAAACCACCTGGCCCCTCTGCGCGATTACCGCCCAAGTACGCTACAATTCGCCCCTTGTGCCCAGTTCAATGATTTTGAAGGAAAACCATGACGTTCAAGGCCCCGGACAGCCTCTCCGAGCAGATTGCCGATTACCTGGCCGAACGCATCATCCGCGGCGAGCTGGCGCCAGGCGAACGTATCCAGGAGCAGAAAGTTACCCAGGCGCTCAACGTCAGCCGCGGCTCGGTGCGCGAAGCACTGCTGATCCTCGAGCGCCGCCATCTGGTGGCGATCCTGCCGCGCCGGGGCGCCCATGTGACCCAGCTGGACGAACGCAGCGTTCGCAGCCTGTGCTCACTGATGGGCGAGTTTTACATCCTGCTGGGCAATGCGGTTGCGCAAAAATGGCGCACCGAAGCCGACCTGCGCCCGTTTCTGGAAATCCAGCAGCGGCTGCAGCGTGCCCATGACCAGCTCGACATCAAGACCTTCGTCGCCGACAGTTTTGCGGTCATGCGTGCGGCCTATCCGTTCGCCGACAACCCGTTCCTGCAGGAAACCGTGGAAAACCTGCAGCCGGCCATGAGCCGTGCCTATTACCTGTCGCTGGACCAGCGCCAGGCCAACATGATCGACTATCTCGACCTGTTCGCCCGCTTGCTCGAAGCCGTGGTCTCGCGTGACCTGCCGCGCATTCGCGAGGTGCTCACCGCCTATGGCCAGCGCAGCTGCGAACTGGTGCTGGCGGCACTGGCCAGAGGCTGACCGATGCGCCTGAAGTGCATTCGCCTGGCCGGGTTCAAGTCGTTCGTCGACCCGACCACGGTCAACTTCCCCAGCAACATGGCGGCGGTGGTCGGGCCAAACGGCTGCGGCAAGTCCAATATCATCGACGCGGTGCGTTGGGTGATGGGCGAGAGTTCGGCGAAGAACCTGCGCGGCGAGTCGATGACCGACGTCATCTTCAACGGCTCCAGTGGCCGCAAGCCGGTCAGCCAGGCCAGTATCGAGCTGGTGTTCGACAACAGCGAAACCACCCTGGTCGGCGAGTATGCCGCCTACGCCGAGATTTCGATCCGCCGCAAGGTTACCCGCGACGGGCAGAACAGCTATTACCTCAACGGCACCAAATGCCGCCGGCGTGACATCACGGATATTTTCCTTGGGACGGGTCTGGGGCCGCGCAGCTACTCGATCATCGAGCAGGGCATGATCTCCAAGCTGATCGAGGCCAAGCCCGAGGAGCTGCGCAACTTCATCGAGGAAGCGGCTGGCATTTCCAAATACAAGGAGCGCCGCCGCGAAACCGAGAACCGCATCCGCCGCACCCAGGAAAACCTGGCGCGCCTGACCGACCTGCGCGAAGAGCTCGAGCGCCAGCTGGAACGTCTGCACCGCCAGGCCCAGGCGGCCGAAAAGTACCGTGAGTACAAGGCTCAGGAGCGGCAGATGAAAGCGCGCCTGTCTGCCTTGCGCTGGCGAGACCTGGACGAACAAGTACGCCAGCGCGAATCGGTGATCGGCGATCAGGGCGTTTCTCACGAGGCACTGGTGGCCGAGCAGCGCAATGCCGATGCCAGTATCGAACGCCTGCGCGACGGTCATCACGAACTGTCCGAACGCTTCAACCAGGTGCAGGGCCGTTTCTACTCGGTGGCCGGTGACATCGCCCGGGTCGAGCAGAGCATTCAGCACGGCCAGCAGCGCCTGCGGCAGTTGCAGGACGACTTCAAGGAAGCCGAGCGCACACGCCTGGAAACCGAATCGCACCTGGGGCACGACCGTACCCTGCTGGCGACTTTGGGCGAAGAGCTGGCCATGCTCGAACCCGAGCAGGAAATGACCCTGGCTGCTGCCGAGGAAGCCGCTGCCGCGCTTGAAGAGGCCGAGCTGGGCATGCACGGCTGGCAGGAACAGTGGGACAGCTTCAACAGCCGCTCCGCCGAACCGCGCCGTCAGGCCGAAGTGCAGCAGGCGCGCCTGCAGCAGCTGGAAACCAGCCTTGAGCGCCAGGCCGAGCGCCAGCGCAAGTTGGTCGAGGAGCGCGAGCAACTGGGCAGCGACCCGCAGGATGCCGCCATGCTCGAACTGGCCGAGCAACTGGCCAGCAGCGAAATGCTGCTGGAAGAACTGCAGCTCTCCGAAGAGCAGGTGATCGAGCGCCTGGAAAGCGCGCGCGAGCAACTGCAGCAGGCCACCCAGACGCAACAGCAGGCACAGGGCGACCTGCAGCGCCTGGGTGGGCGCCTGGCCTCGCTTGAAGCCTTGCAGCAGGCCGCCCTGGAGCCGGGCGCAGGTGCTGCGCAATGGCTGCACGGCCAAGGGCTGGAGCAACAGCCGCGGCTGGCCGAGGGCTTGCGGGTGGAGCCGGGTTGGGAGCTGGCGGTAGAGACGGTGCTTGGCGCCGATCTGCAGGCTGTGCTGGTGGACGATTTCAACGACCTCGATTTTGCCGGCCTGGAACAGGGTGAGCTGCGCTTGCTGCTGGCCGTCGGCGCGGGGGCGACGTTGACCGGCAGCTTGCTGGAGAAGGTCGAGGGCCGTATCGACCTGGCGCCCTGGCTGGGCCAGGTCAGGCCTGTGGAAGACCTGGCTCAGGCACTGGAGCAGCGCGGATCGCTCGGCGAAGGGCAGAGCCTGGTCAGTCGCGATGGCTACTGGGTCGGCCGGCACTTCCTGCGGGTACGCCGAGGTGGCGAGGCCGAAGGCGGCGTGCTGGCGCGTGGCCAGGAAATCGAACGCCTGGGCCAGGAACAACTGGAACAGGAAGCGGCGCTGGAGCAACTCGATCAACAGTTGCAGGCCCTGCGCGAGCAGCAACTGGACCTGGAGGAGCAGCGCGAACAGTTGCGCCGCCGCACCCAGGATGAAAACCGCCTGCACGGCGAGCTGAAGGCCAGTCTTTCGGCCAGCCGCGCGCGCGCCGAGCAGGTCGAGCTGCGACGCCGCCGCCTGCAGGAAGAGCTGAGCGAGCTGGAAGAACAGCGCGCCCTGGAACACGAGCAACTGGGCGAAGCACGCCTGCTGCTGCAAGAGGCTTTGGAGCTCATGGCCCAGGACACCGAGCAGCGCGAACAGTTGATGGCCCGCCGCGACACCCTGCGCGAAAGCCTTGACCGGGTGCGTCAGGAGGCCCGCCAGCACAAGGACCACGCTCACCAGCTGGCGGTGCGTCTGGGGTCGCTGCGTGCCCAGCACGACTCTACCCGCCAGGCGCTGGAGCGTCTGGAGCAGCAAGCTGCGCGCCTGACCGAACGCCAGGAACAACTGAGCCTGAACCTGGAGGAGGGTGAAGCCCCGCAGGAAGAACTGCGTCTGAAGCTGGAGGAGCTGCTGGAGCGGCGCATGAGCGTCGACGAGGAAATGCGCCTGGCTCGCCTGCACATGGACGAAGCTGACCGCGAACTGCGCGATGCCGAAAAACGCCGCACCCAGGCCGAGCAGCAGGCCCAGCTGCTGCGTGGTCAACTGGAGCAGCTGCGCCTGGAGTGCCAGGGCCTGGATGTGCGGCGCAAGACCTTGCAGGAACAGTTGCTGGCCGACGGCTATGACCTGCAAGGTGTGCTCGCCACCCTGGAAGCCGAGGCCAGCGAGCAGGGCACCGAGCAGGAGCTGGAACAGCTTGAAGCGCGCATCCAGCGCCTGGGGGCGATCAACCTGGCGGCCATCGAAGAATACGAGCAGCAGTCCGAGCGCAAACGTTACCTGGACGCCCAGGACGCCGACCTGGTCGAAGCGCTGGAGACCCTCGAAAACGTCATCCGCAAGATCGACAAGGAAACCCGCAACCGCTTCAAGGATACCTTTGATCAGATAAATGCCGGATTACAGGCACTTTTCCCAAAAGTTTTCGGGGGTGGCAGCGCTTATCTGGAACTGACGGGCGAAGATTTACTCGATACAGGGGTGACGATCATGGCGCGCCCACCGGGCAAGAAGAACAGCACCATCCATTTGCTGTCCGGCGGCGAGAAGGCACTGACCGCCTTGGCGCTGGTGTTTGCCATCTTCAAGTTGAACCCCGCACCGTTCTGCATGCTCGACGAGGTCGATGCGCCGCTGGACGATGCCAACGTCGGGCGCTACGCGCGTCTGGTCAAGGAAATGAGTGAAAGCGTGCAGTTCATCTACATCACCCATAACAAGATTGCCATGGAGATGGCGGACCAATTGATGGGGGTGACCATGCATGAACCAGGTTGTTCACGCCTTGTTGCGGTTGATGTGGAGGCGGCCATGGCCATGGTCGACGCTTGATGCACGACGATAGGGGCACATTCTGCAGCGAAATGCCCCGCCGTGTGCGACAGACGGTGTAAAGTTGTCTTTGGTCGTGCTAGCTTAATGTCACTCGTTTTTTGCGTGGGTAAAACGCCTGTCAGAACATAGAGTTGGCGCCACGTGTTAAAGGGCTTTGAACCCTTTGTTTTCAAGCATATTTTTATAGAGGCACGGGATTACATGGAAATCGGTCTGCGCGAGTGGCTGATCCTCATCGGCATCATTGTTATCGCCGGGATTCTTTTCGACGGCTGGCGCCGCATGCGCGGCGGGAAAGGCAAGTTGAAATTCCGTCTGGATCGCAGTTATTCCAACCTGCCGGACGAAGAGGGAGGCAGTGCCGAAGTGCTCGGCCCGTCGCGAGTGCTCGATACCCACAAGGAGCCTGAGCTGGACGAAAGCGACCTGCCGTCGCTCAGCGCGTCTGCGCGTGATCGCGAGCGTGAGCCCAAGCCGGTCAAGGCCAGCAAGCGCGGCAAGCGAGCCAGTGCGGCTGCCGATGTGCAGCAGGGTGACCTGAACCTGAGCGCCGAGCAGCGCGAGCCCGACCTGTTTGCCGACAGCGATGAAGACTTTGCCGCCGACAACAACCGTAGCAGCGGCGCAGCGTCTGCCAGCAGCAGCGTCAAGGAGTTGCCACCCGCCGAAGAGGTGTTGGTCATCAGCGTGATCTCCCGCGACGAGGGTGGCTTCAAGGGCCCGGCGCTGCTGCAGAACATCCTGGAAAGCGGCTTGCGCTTCGGCGAAATGGACATCTTCCACCGCCACGAGAGCATGGCCGGTCACGGCGAGGTGCTGTTCTCGATGGCCAACGCAGTCAAGCCTGGTGTGTTCGACCTGGACGACATCGATCACTTCAGCACTCGCGCGGTGAGCTTCTTCCTCGGCTTGCCGGGCCCGCGTCATCCGAAGCAGGCTTTCGATGTGATGGTCGCCGCGGCACGCAAGCTGGCCCACGAACTGAACGGTGAGCTCAAGGATGACCAGCGCAGCGTGCTGACTGCCCAGACCATCGAGCACTACCGCCAGCGTATCGTCGAGTTCGAGCGCCGCGCGCTGACCCAGAAACGCTGACAGATCCAGACGAAAGAGCAGCCTGAGGGCGTGCTGGCCGGTTCGGGTATCGTCGTTGCCTGTGCCGGCCTCTTCGCGGGTAAACCCGCTCCTACAAAGGCATGTGATGCCCTCGTAGGAGCGGGTTTACCCGCGAAGAGGCCGGCACAGGCAACGACTCCCTAGAGCCCCACGCACACCCCAAGCTGCTCTTTTGCTTTGCAAGAGAAGACAAATCCCATGACCGCCGAAACCCGTATCCTCGAACTGCGTGCCGAGCTCGATCAGCACAATTATCGCTACTACGTGCTCGACGAGCCCAGCGTGCCCGATGCCGAATACGACCGCCTGTTCAACGAGCTCAAGGCGCTGGAAGCCGAACACCCGCACCTGGTAACCCCTGACTCGCCCACCCAGCGCGTTGGCGGCGCTGCCTTGGCGGCGTTCAGCCAGGTGCGCCACGAAGTGCCGATGCTCAGCCTGGGCAACGCCTTCGAAGAAGCCGATCTGCGTGAGTTCGGCCGCCGTGTGGTAGAAGGCCTCGATCAGCCGGGCGCGGTCGACTACAGCTGCGAACCCAAGCTCGATGGCCTGGCCGTGAGCCTGCTGTACCGCGACGGCCAGCTGGTGCAGGGCGCCACCCGTGGCGACGGCACCACTGGCGAAGACATCAGCGCCAACGTACGCACCGTGCGCAACATCCCGCTCAAGTTGCAGGGTAAGGGCTGGCCGGCAGTGCTGGAGGTGCGCGGCGAGGTGTACATGAGCAAGGCCGGTTTCGACCGGCTCAATGCCGCCCAGGCCGAGGCCGGTGGCAAGACCTTCGCCAACCCGCGCAATGCCGCCGCTGGCAGCTTGCGCCAGCTGGACTCGAAGATCACCGCCAGCCGCCCGCTGGAGTTCTGCTGCTATGGCGTTGGCCAGGTGTCCGAGAGTATCGGCGACAGCCACATCGGCATCCTCGAACAACTCAAGGCCTGGGGCCTGCCGATCAGCCGCGAGCTCAAACATGCGGCGGGCATCGAAGAGTGCCTGGCCTACTATCGCGACATTGGCGAGCGGCGTAACAGCCTGCCGTATGAGATCGACGGTGTAGTGTTCAAGGTCAACAGCCTGGCCGCCCAGCGCGAGCTGGGCTTCCGCGCCCGTGAGCCGCGCTGGGCGATTGCCCACAAGTTCCCGGCCATGGAAGAGCTGACCGAGGTGCTGGATGTCGAGTTCCAGGTTGGCCGTACGGGTGCAGTCACGCCTGTGGCGCGCCTGAAGCCGGTCAAGGTGGCCGGTGTGACCGTATCCAACGCCACCTTGCACAACATGGACGAAATCGCCCGCCTGGGCCTGCGTATCGGCGACACGGTGATCATTCGCAGGGCCGGCGACGTGATCCCGCAGGTGATGCAGGTGGTGCTGGAGCGTCGTCCGCAAGGCGCCCGCCCGGTAGAGGTGCCAAGCGCATGCCCGGTCTGTGGCTCGCAGGTCGAGCGTACCCGGCTGGTAAAGCGCAGCAAGGGCAAGGAAACCACCAGCGAAGGTGCGGTGTACCGCTGTGTCGGCCGCCTGGCCTGTGGCGCCCAGCTCAAGCAGGCGATCATTCATTATGTGTCGCGCCGTGCCATGGACATCGACGGCCTGGGTGAGAAGAGTGTCGAGCAGTTGGTGGATGAAGGCCTGATCGGCTCGCCGGCTGACCTGTACAAGCTGCAGTTCGAGCAGGTCGTCGGCCTTGAAGGCTTTGCCGAGGTGTCGACCCAGAAGCTGCTGGATGCCATTGAAGCCAGCAAGCGCCCGAGCCTGGCGCGCTTCATCTACGCGCTGGGCATCCCGGATGTCGGCGAGGAGACTGCCAAGGTGCTGGCCCGCTCGCTGGGCAGCCTGGCGCGCGTGCAGCAGGCATTGCCGCAGGTGCTGACCTATTTGCCGGACATCGGTCTCGAAGTGGCCTACGAGATCCACAATTTCTTTGAAGACGAGCACAACCAGAAGGTTATCCAGCAGCTGCTCGACAGCGGTATGCAGTTGCAGGACGAAGGTGAGCTGGCTGCCGAATTTGCCGCCAGCACCACCTTGGCCGGGATGATCGCCAAGCTCGACATTGCCTCCGTCGGCCCGACCGGTGCCGAGAAGTTGGTGGCCAAGCTCGACAGCCTGGACAAGATCATCGCCGCCGACGGCATTGATCTGCGCCAGGCCCTGGCGGCCAAGCAGGCCGACGCAGTGCGTGAGTTCTTCAAGGATGAAGCAAACCAGAAACTGGCCCGGGACATCGAAGCGCAGCTGCTGGCATTCGGCATGCACTGGAGCAGCGAGAAGAAGGTGGCCGAAGGCTTGCCGCTGGCCGGCCAGACCTGGGTGCTGACCGGTACGCTGGAGCGCATGAGCCGCGACATTGCCAAGGACAAGCTGGAAAGCCTGGGGGCCAAGGTTGCCGGTTCCGTTTCCGGCAAGACCCACTGCGTGGTGGCAGGGCCGGGGGCAGGTTCCAAGCTGGCCAAGGCTGCTGAGCTGGGTGTGAAGGTACTGGACGAAGATGCCTTCGTTACCTTCCTGGCCGAACAGGGCATAGCGGTCTAGGCATCCGTGCCCCCCTGTGGGGGGCAACTGTCTTGCTCAAAATTTGAAAAGCCTGCGCGGTCGCCCGTAGGAGCGGGTTTACCCGCGAAGAGGCCCGTCCAGGCCATCTCGACCCTGACAAGTCATTGAGAAATGATGACTTTTTCTGCCGCGGTGGTTGTATCTGCTCCAAAGACCGGTACAATGGCGCCACTCGCTGCTCAGCGAGGCATGTAGTGGTGGCCCCATCGGTCCCCCCGCATTGATTACCCGTTAACCTGGTCAGGCCCGGAAGGGAGCAGCCATAGCGGGAACATCGAGTGCCGGGGTGTGGCTGGTGGGGCCGCCTCCATTTCTGGGGTCGGAAAACCTCAATCTGTAACGAACGCCTTCGTTCTTTCCTGCTTTTCGCCCAATGCTCCCGCCGCCGACAGCTTCATCAGCCGCTGGAATTTCGGGCATGCCAGATGATCTTTCTCAGGGCATTGCGCGGCATGCCGCAACCCCTTGCTCATCGCCTGCAACCGCTTGATCCGCGCATCCAGCTCGTCCGCCTTGGCCATCAGCATCTGCCGGTCGACCTGCAGGTCCACCAGCATCGCCCCCACTTCATCCAGCGAAAACCCCGCGGCCTGCCCCAGGGCGATCAGCGCCAACCGGTCTGCCACATCGGCTGCAAACTGTCGCCGCTGACCGTGCCCGGCAAGCGACTTGAGCAAGCCTTTCTTCTCGTAGTAACGCAGTGTCGATGCAGGTACGCCTGTGCGTTTGGCGACGTCGGCAATGTCCATTTCGGGCCCTTGACTTGAAGTTGACTTCAACTTCTATGCTGCGCGGCATGGTAATGACCGTCAACTTTCGAGGGCTTGTTCAAATGACGTTTACTGCGATGTTTCTAGCTGCATTGCCGATTGGCATTGGTGCCACTGTAGTGATGGACCTGTGGGGGTTGCTGCTGAGGCGGTTAGGTATCGCAACGCTGAATTTCGCCATGGTCGGACGTTGGGCGGGGCACCTGCTAGGTGGGCGTGTTTCGCACCAAGCGATTGCCAAAGCGGAACCTGTGCGAAATGAGTTGGCGTGGGGATGGGTGATTCACTACGCCACCGGTGTGCTTTTCGCGATGCTGCTGCTTGTGATCGTAGGGGAGGGCTGGTTGCGATCGCCTACTCTTTTACCTGCGGTAGTTGTGGGTGTGGGTACAGTCGTGGCGCCGCTGTGCTTCATGCAGCCGGCCATGGGGGCAGGGTTCTTTGCGTCCAGAACGCCGACACCTGCGCGGAACTGCCTGAAGAGCCTGGTCACGCATTTTGTGTTTGGTGTGGGGCTGTTCTTGAGTGCGTATTTACGGGCTTTGGTGTGAAGACAGTGATCCCGATTACAGTAAGTGCATGATCAGAGTGCCTGCTTTTAAGATAGGTCTGATAACAGCCTAGGAAAGCCCCTACGCGTCAGGCAGGCATAGCGAATTATCCTACGTGTTCCGTCGACTCCCGTCTGATTGTCCCGGTCAACCTCGCCCACTAGGCTTTCGCGGTCGCTGTCAGTTCAGCGATCGGGTGTGGAAGCCTGGGTGGCACATGGGACAGTTGTCATTTATGGCGGCTGTGCGCGGGAGGTATTCGTACCTGCCGGGTCTACCGTGTGCCTGGTCTTCCACCCCGCGTACAGTTGCCACCCTATTGCGTGGAAGCAGAAGGGGACAACACAGCCAACACGGAGCTGTCATGAAAAAACTGGTCCCCGATCCGCCCCACGTCTTCGATCTTCCCCAAGGCAAATCCCTTTCCCGCGCGATCAGCGAAGGCATCGTCCCGATGGAGTTCGCGTTGATGAATGTTTCCCACTACCTGATGTTCGCCTACAGCGATAGCCGCCGGGCGCTTGAGCGTATTCAGGACGAAGAAACCAGGCAGTTATTGGAGCATGGGTTGCGGGCCATGCAGATTGCCTGGGGGCAGGCGGATGCTGTCAGCGTGGCGTTTGAACGTAAAGGCCGGTGACGTTGAGTTTGTGATAGAGATTGTAGTGTGCCGCACAACGCTGTGGGAGCGGGCGAGCCCGCGAAGAATATAGCGCGGTGGATGGCACGGGCTTCGCCCGTGTTCGCGGGCAAGCCCGCTCCCACAGGGATGGACTGCCCCCAAGAAGTTGGACACCAATCCAACCCTTGGGAGCAGTCCAGGGATCGCGCCAGCTTTTAGAAATTGAGCAAGACAGTTGCTCCAGCAGTGTTTGCGCAAGCGTTCGCGAAATGAGCAGGGCGTTAGTTGCGCTGGCTGTGTGCCGGCATTTTGCTGGGTATTTCGGGGCGGGCCACAGACATACTGTCCGGGTCGCCCGTCGCTTCATACCGCTGCAAAATCCGCTCTATCTCCCCCGACTGCTTCATCCTTACCAACGCCCGCAACAGCCCTTGTGTCGGTATCGCCGGATCGTTGCGCACCATGCACCCCAAATCCTGTTCGTCCAGCACCGCCAGCGCTTGCAATTGCTGCTCCGCTGGCAACCCTTGGTTGAACCACTGCAACGACAACTGGTTGCTCACCGCATGGCGGTACCGGCCGGCCTGCAGCTTTTGCAGCACCAGCAACTGGTTGCGGCTGTCCTCACGGTGCAGCTGGCCGTCGTCCAGCAGTGATTGCAGGGTTGAATAGGTGTAGCCCAGCACCGTGCCGATCGCCTGGGGTGGCAGTTGCTCCGGGGGCATCGGGGTGCTGTCGTCGGCGCGGCCAACCAGTACGTCGCGCTGATGAATCAGCGGGATACTCCACACAAAATCCCTTGGACGGTCGTTGAGCCACTGGGTACTGACGTAGCAACGCACATCAATGTCGCCGCTGCTCATGGCCTCCTCCAGACGCAGGCGGGCCATGACGTGGAACTCAGGGCGAGCGCCCACTTGCCTGGCAACGGCTTGCATCAGGTCGTACAGCAATCCCTCCACTGGCTGATCGCCTTCGATGCGTACCAGGGGCATGCTCCAGCTCTCGGCTACGGAGAAGCGCAGCACCGGCTGGTCAGCCAGGCTGTTTGTAGACCACAGCAGTAACAGGGCCAGCAGTCTTCGCAAAGGCAATCCTCCCTGGGCAATGCGCCATTCCAAGCTTAGACGAGTTGCGCAGGGTGCAATTTTGCCCCCGCTCCGCTAGCATTAGCGATCTTCCGCTCGATCAGGCTACGATGGTTTTTCGATGAGTTATCAGGTTCTTGCACGAAAATGGCGTCCGCGCTCGTTCCGCGAAATGGTCGGCCAGACCCATGTGCTCAAGGCCTTGATCAATGCCTTGGACAACCAGCGCCTGCACCATGCCTACCTGTTCACCGGTACCCGCGGCGTGGGCAAGACGACCATCGCCCGTATTATCGCCAAGTGCCTGAACTGTGAAACCGGCATCACCTCCACGCCCTGTGGCACCTGTTCGGTGTGCCGTGAGATCGACGAAGGCCGTTTCGTCGACCTGATCGAGATCGACGCCGCCAGCCGTACCAAGGTAGAGGACACTCGCGAACTGCTCGATAACGTGCAGTACGCCCCTAGCCGTGGGCGCTTCAAGGTCTACCTGATCGACGAAGTGCACATGCTCTCGACCCACTCGTTCAACGCCTTGCTCAAGACGCTGGAAGAGCCGCCGCCCTACGTCAAGTTCATCCTCGCCACCACCGACCCGCAGAAGCTGCCGGCCACCATCCTGTCGCGCTGCCTGCAGTTCTCGTTGAAGAACATGAGCCCGGAGCGGGTGGTGGAGCACCTCAGCCACGTACTGGCCGCCGAGAACGTGCCGTTCGAGGAAGATGCCCTGTGGCTGCTTGGTCGTGCGGCCGACGGCTCCATGCGGGATGCCATGAGCCTGACCGACCAGGCCATCGCCTTCGGTGAAGGCAAGGTACTGGCCGCCGATGTACGTGCCATGTTGGGTAGCCTCGACCATGGCCAGGTGTATGGGGTCTTGCAGGCACTGCTCGAAGGCGATGCCAGGGCTTTGCTGGAGGCCGTGCGTAATCTGGCCGAGCAAGGGCCGGACTGGTCGGGCGTTCTGGCCGAAATGCTCAATGTGCTGCACCGTGTAGCCATTGCCCAGGCGCTGCCCGAAGCGGTAGACAACGGCCAGGGTGATCGCGAGCGGGTATTGGCGCTGGCTTCGGCGCTGCCGGCCGAGGATGTGCAGTTCTATTATCAGATGGGCCTGATAGGCCGCCGTGACCTGCCCCTTGCGCCGGACCCGCGCGGTGGCTTCGAGATGGTGCTGCTGCGTATGCTGGCGTTCCGCCCGGCGGACACGGACGACGCGCCGAAGCCGGTGCTAAAGCCAACGGGGATCAGCCAGGCCACAGCTGATCCTGCAGGGCAGGTGGCAGCTGCGGCGCCGGTCGCGCTTTCACCGCCTGTCGCGGCTGTGCCGGCGGAGCCTGTTGCGCAAGCCCCGCAGCTGGAGGTGCCAGCACCCGCGACGGCTGATCATGAGCCGGAGGCCGAGGCAGATGTTGAGCTGAAGGCCGAAGCCGAGGCTATCTCCGTACCTGAGCCGGTCGCCGAAGTGGTCGACCTGCCATGGGAAGAGCCTGCCGTTGCACCCGCGCCGTTAGCGGCTGAACCTGCGCCTGAACCGGCACCTGCGCCCGAGCCTGTTGCCCCGGTGGCGCCCACACAGGCCGCCCCGGCACACGACGAGCCGCCTTTCGACCCGTCTGCCTACGCTGCCGTGGGGATGGAGCGCGACGATGAGCCGCCGCTTGACGAAGACTATTACGGCGGCGAAAGCGATCCGGCAGGTTTCAGCTACCTGGACGAATTGGCCGAACATGTTCAGGAAGACGTGTCCAAACCGGCTGCCGAACCGTTGCCGGCAGCCAAACCGGCCACCGGCCTGGCCTTGCAATGGCTGGAATTATTCCCACAGTTGCCTGTGTCCGGGATGACAGGCAACATCGCGGCAAACTGTACGCTGATTGCCGCCGATGGCGACGACTGGTTGCTGCACCTGGACCCTGGCCAGGGGGCGCTGTTCAACGCCACCCAGCAGCGGCGCCTGAACGAAGCGCTCAACCAGCACCTGGGGCGCACGCTGAACCTGCGCATCGAGCTGATCCTGCCCGAGCAGGAAACCCCGGCTCAGGCGGCAGCACGCAAGCGAGCCGAGCGCCAGCAGGACGCCGTCGCGTCGATCGAGCAGGATCCGTTGATCCAGCAGATGATCAAGTTGTTCGGCGCCAAGGTGCGGCAGGATACTATTGAGCCTGTAGAAGCCCTGGTCAGTCAGGGCCAGTAATGGATAACCATGCGGCCGGCCCGGTGCCGGGCCGCATCACATGACCCAATCGAGGTATACCCCATGATGAAAGGTGGCATGGCCGGCCTGATGAAGCAGGCCCAGCAGATGCAGGAAAAAATGCAGAAGATGCAGGAAGAACTGGCGAACGCCGAAGTCACCGGCCAGTCCGGTGGCGGGCTGGTGAGCGTGGTGATGACCGGTCGTCATGACGTCAAGCGCGTCAGCATCGACCAGAGCCTGATGTCGACTGATGAAGATGACAAGGAAGTACTGGAAGACCTCATTGCCGCTGCGCTGAACGACGCCGTGCGCAAGGTTGAGCAAAGCAGCCAGGAAAAGATGGGCGGCATGACCGCCGGCATGCAGCTGCCGCCAGGCTTCAAGATGCCGTTCTAAGGCATTGAGGTACTCAAAAACGCCGCTGATATCAGCGGCGTTTTTTTGCGTAGATTTCAACCCAGACGCGGTCTGCTTTTTTATGTCGGGACAACTGTTTTGCTCGAACTTTGAAATTTTGCACGATCACTGTGGGAGCGGGCATGCCCGCGAACACGGGCGAAGCCCGTGCCATCCACTGTGCAGCCTGCTTCGCGGGCATGCCCGCTCCCACAGTGATCAAACTGGCTTTCCAGTTTTGTGCAAGGCAGTTGCTCTCATAAAGCTGCAGGCCGCGTAGACTTGGGGTGACCTGATTTGACGCCACCGCCCCCGCTGGGTATAAACCGCCTCTTATTGAATTGTCAGGCCTTTCCCATGAGCTTCAGCCCTCTCATCCGCCAACTGATCGATGGCCTGCGCATCTTGCCAGGCGTTGGCCAGAAAACCGCCCAGCGCATGGCCCTGCAACTGCTCGAGCGCGACCGCAGTGGCGGGCTGCGCCTGGCTCAGGCCTTGACCCAGGCCATGGAAGGGGTAGGGCATTGCCGCCAGTGTCGCACCCTCACCGAGCAGGAACTGTGCCCGCAGTGCGCCGACCCGCGCCGTGACGACACACAGCTGTGCGTGGTCGAGGGGCCGACCGATGTGTATGCGGTGGAGCAGACTGGCTACCGTGGCCGTTACTTCGTGCTCAAGGGGCACCTGTCGCCGCTGGATGGCCTGGGGCCTGAGGCGATCGGTATTCCGCAGCTGATGGCGCGGATCGAAGAGCAGGGCACCTTTACCGAGGTGATCCTGGCGACCAACCCGACGGTGGAGGGGGAGGCGACGGCGCATTACATTGCCCAGTTGCTGAGCGAGAAGGGCTTGGTGGCGTCTCGCATTGCCCATGGTGTGCCGCTGGGCGGCGAGCTGGAGATGGTGGACGGCGGTACCCTGGCCCATGCCTTTGCAGGGCGCCGGCCCATTTCGCTCTGATTCATTGGGGCCGCTTGGCGGCCCATTCGCGGGTAAACCCGCGCCTACAAAACATACGCGGCCTTCGTAGGAGCGGGTTTACCCGCGAATGGGCTGCAAAGCAGCCCCAAAGGCCCACTCAGTACTCGCTGAGGGAAAACTCGGTCAGGCAGAAGGTAGGCACCCCGGCCGCTTGCAACCGACGCGACCCGTCCAGTTCCGGCAGGTCGATGATCGCCGCCGCCTCGAACACCTGCGCCCCGGTACGACGCACCAGGTTGGCCGCCGCCAGCAGCGTACCGCCAGTAGCAATCAGGTCATCGAAGATCAGCACCGAGTCGCCTTCACACAGGCTGTCGGCATGCACTTCCAGGAAGGCTTCGCCGTACTCGGTCTGGTAACCCTCGCTCAGCACATCGGCTGGCAGCTTGCCCTGCTTGCGGAACAGGATCAGCGGCTTGTTCAGCTGGTGGGCGATGATCGAGCCGATCAGGAAGCCCCGCGCGTCCATGGCGCCGATGTGGCTGAATTCCGCCTCGACATAGCGCTCGATGAACTGGTCGGCCACATAGCGCAGCCCGCGTGGCGACTGGAATAACGGGGTAATGTCGCGGAAGATCACACCCGGTTTGGGGAAGTCCACTACCGGGCGGATCAGGGCTTTGAGGTCGAAGGCTTCGCTGTGCATTGTTGCGGGTATCCTGGGAAAACGAATGCCCAAGTATACCCGCTAAAGACCGGCCTCAGGCCTCGATTGCACCACCGGCCAGCGCGCACAGCTGGATCGGGTCGAGGATGTGCACTTCCTTGCCCTCGGCGCGCAGCAGGCCGTTCTGCTGGAAGCGGGTGAACACCCGCGACACGGTTTCTACCGCCAGGCCAAGGTAATTGCCGATTTCGTTGCGCGACATGCTCAGGCGGAACTGGTTGGCCGAATAGCCACGGGCACGGAAGCGCGCCGACAGGTTGACCAGGAAGGTGGCAATGCGCTCGTCGGCGGTCTTTTTCGACAGCAGCAGCATCATTTGCTGGTCGTCGCGGATTTCGCGGCTCATTACCCGCATCAGCTGGCGACGTAGCTGCGGCAGTTGCACCGACAGCTCGTCCAGCCGCTCGAAGGGGATTTCACACACCGAAGTGGTTTCCTGGGCCTGGGCCGATACCGGGTAGGCCTCGGTATCCATGCCCGACAGGCCGACCAGTTCGCTGGGCAGGTGGAAGCCCGTGATCTGCTCTTCGCCGCTGTCGCTGAGGCTGAAGGTTTTCAGGGCCCCGGACCGTACTGCGTAGACCGAGCCAAAACTGTCACCCTGGCGGAACAGGAACTCGCCTTTCTTGAGCGGCCGCCCGCGTTTGACGATTTCATCCAGCGCGTCCATGTCTTCCAGGTTCAGCGAAAGAGGCAGGCACAGGGGGGCCAGGCTGCAATCCTTGCAATGGGCCTGGTTGTGTGGGCGCAGTTTGACTGGCTCGGACATTTGAATCGATCCTTGTGGGAAAGCACACATAAGTCGTAAGGGTAACTCACGACACAGGGTGTAAGCCAGTGTGCGCGATGATGGTGCGCGCTGGCGAAACCCCGGCAGGTGGCCTGCCGGGAGTCCATGTGTGCTCATAGTGTGCCTGACAAGGAAGCTTGTCCATGCGGTTGAACGCCTTGTTTTTCAGATCACTCGCGAGAAACGCTGGCGGTTGTGCATCGCCAGATACGCGTCGAACACCATGCATACCGAGCGCGCCAGCAGCCGGCCGGCGGGCAGGATGCGAATGCCCTTGTCGTCCAGGCTGATCAGGCCGTCGCGCTGCAAGGTCAGCAGCTCGGGCCAGAGGTCGTTGAAGTAACCGCGAAAATCCAGGGTGAAAGCCTGTTCGATGGGTTCGAAATCCAGCTCGAAATGGCAGATCAGTTGCTGGATCACCGCCCGGCGTATGCGGTCGTCGTGGTTGCACAGCAAGCCGCGCTGGGTGGCCAGCTGGGCGTTGGACAGGCTGTCCTGGTAGGTGTTGAGGTCACTGCTGTTCTGGCAGTACAGGTCGCCGATCTGGCTGATCGCCGACACGCCCAGGCCAATCAGGTCGCAGTGCCCGTGGGTGGTGTAGCCCTGGAAGTTGCGCTGCAAGGTGCCTTCTTCCTGCGCAATGGCCAGTTCGTCGTCGGGCAGGGCGAAGTGGTCCATGCCGATGTAGCGGTAACCGGCGGCGGTCAGTTGGTCGATGGTGGCGTGCAGCATCTCCAGCTTGGCGGCGGCGCTGGGCAGGTCGTTGCTGTCGATGCGCCGTTGCGGCATGAAGCGCTCGGGAAGGTGGGCATAGTTGAATACCGACAGGCGGTCGGGCTGCAGGCGGATCACTTCTTCCACGGTGCGGGCAAAGCCTTCCGGGGTTTGCTTGGGCAGGCCGTAGATCAGGTCGAGGTTGACCGAGCGAAACTGCAGCGTGCGCGCAGCCTCGATCAGGGTGCGGGTCTGTTCCAGGCTCTGCAGGCGGTTGATCGCGCGCTGCACGGCCGGGTCGAGGTCCTGTACACCCAGGCTGACGCGGTTGAAGCCCAGTTCGCGAAGCAGGCCCATGGTCGACCAGTCGGCTTCGCGAGGATCGATCTCGATGCCGTAGTCGCCGGAATCGTCGTCCAGCAGGTGGAAGTGCTGGCGCAGGGTGGCCATCAGCTGGCGCAGTTCCACATGGCTGAGGAAGGTCGGTGTGCCGCCGCCAAAATGCAGCTGTTCAACACGCTGTTTAGGGTCCAGGTGGCAGGCGACCAGCTGGATTTCCTGCTCCAGGCGCTGCAGGTAGGGCGCAGCGCGGGCGCGGTCTTTGGTGATGACCTTGTTGCAGGCGCAGTAGTAGCAGATGTTGGCGCAGAACGGCACATGCACGTACAGCGACAGCGGGCGCACGGCCCGTCGGCTCTCGCGCAGGGCGTTGAGCAGGTCGAACGAACCCACCTCGCTGTGCAGTTGCACGGCGGTTGGGTAAGAGGTGTAGCGTGGCCCGGCGAGATCGTAGCGGCGGATCAGGTCGGTATCCCAACGGAGGTCGTCGAGCATGAGGGTAGTCCCCGGAAAGAGCAGCAGTGCACCGGAGTCTATGGCCGTCTGTAGGAAACTGTGTTGATTTGTATCAAGGGCATTGGGGCTGCTTTGCAGCCCCCGTCAATGGCCCATCAGCCAGTGCTGGTGTGGGCCCGGCAGTGTCCAGACACCGAATAGCATCACCAGCACACCGCCCGCCACGCGCACGCTGCGTCGCCGCAACAGGGCGTTCACCCGTTCGGCAGCTAGCCCGGTTGCCAGCAACACCGGCCAGGTACCCACCCCGAACGCCAGCATCAACCCGGCGCTGTAGCCGGCATTGCCCTGGCTGGCCGCCCACAGCAGGGTGCTGTACACCAGCCCGCACGGCAGCCAGCCCCAGAGGGCGCCCAGCAGCAATGCCCGAGGGAGGCTGGACACTGGCAGCAATCGCGACGCCACCGGCTGGATATGCCGCCACAGCCCGCGGCCCAGTGCCTCGATACGGGTCAGCCCGCTCCACCAGCCGGCCAGGTACAGGCCCATGGCAATCAGCAGCAGTGCCGCAACCACCCGCAGCGCCAGCGCTGCCGGGCTGCTGGCCACGGCCCAGCCGGCCAGGCCCAGCAACAGGCCGGCGCAGGCATAGCTGAAAATGCGCCCCAGGTTGTACGCCAGCAACAGGCGCAGGCGCTTGCCGCGTTGTTCGGGGGGGATGGCCAAGGTCAGTGCGCCCATCAGGCCGCCGCACATGCCCAGGCAGTGACCGCCCCCTAGCAGGCCAAGGACCAGTGCCGAGCCCAGCAGCGGAAGCAGGTCAGGCACGGGGTGGTGGTTCCTTGTCGGTGTCGGCTGCGGCATCGTCAGGCTTCACTGCCGCCTGGTGGCGCGGGTCCTGATCGTCGAACAGGATGCTGTGGGCGGGGCCTTCAAGGTCGTCGTACTGACCGCTGTCTACCGCCCAGAAGAAGATGTACACGGCCACGCCGACCAGCAGCAGGGCTGCCGGGATCATGACATAGAGGGCGGGCATGGCGACTTCCTCCCGGGTATAGGGGCTTCGTGGGGCAGCGGGCCCGATGCCACGGGCATCCGGGTCAGGCGCAGGGCATTGAGCACCACGATCAGCGAGCTGACCGACATGCCGATGGCGGCCCACACCGGCGTGATCCAGCCGAGCGCGGCGAACGGCAACATCAGGCCATTATACAGGGTCGCCCACAGCAGGTTCTCGAGGATGTTGCGGCGGGTGCGGCGGGCCAGCTCGAACGCCTGCACCAGCGCTTGCAGGCGGTTGGACAGCAAGACGGCGTCGGCACTGGTCTTGGCCAGGTCGGTGGCGCTGCCCATGGCGATGCTGATATCGGCGGCGGCCAGTACCGGTACATCGTTGACCCCGTCGCCGAGCATCAGCACCTTGCGCCCGTCAGCCTGCAGGGCTTTCAGGCGGTCCAGTTTGTCATCCGGGCGCAGGCCGCCAATGGCCTGGTCGATACCCAGCTGCGCGGCCACTTCGGCAACCATCGGCGAGCTGTCGCCCGACAGCAGCAGGGTGTGCCAGCCCCGCGCCTTGCAGGCAGCGAGCAGGGCCGGGGCATCGTCGCGCAGGCGGTCATCCAGGCCGAACCAGGCCAGTGGCCCCTGGCGGTCGCCCAGCAGCAGCCACTGGCCGCGCGGCTCGGGTACAGCGGGGATTTCCGCACCACTCAAGGCGCAGACGAAGGTAGCCTGACCAATGCGCAGGCGCTGGCCGTCGACCACCCCCTCCAGGCCCAGGCCGGGTACGCTCTGTACGTCATCGGCAGGTGTGGCGGTACGACCAAAGGCGCGAGCGATGGGGTGTTCAGAGCGGTTTTCCAGCGCCGCGGCCAAGGCCAGGCAGCGGTCGGCGGCCTGGCTGCCGAGCGGGCGGATGCTGCGCAAGGTCAGGCGGCCATCGGTCAGTGTACCGGTCTTGTCGAAGATCACCGTGTCGATCTGGTTCAGGCCTTCCAGCACATGGCCGCGGGTCACCAGCAGGCCAAGCTTGTGCAGGGTTCCGGTGGCGGCGGTCAGTGCGGTTGGCGTAGCCAAAGACAGGGCACAAGGGCAGGTGGCCACGAGCATGGCCAGTACGATCCAGAACGCCCGTGTCGGGTCCAGGTGCCACCACCACAGGCCGATGGCAACGGCGGCCAGCAGCGAGAACAGCAGGAACCACTGCGAGGCGCGGTCGGCGATTTCCGCCAGGCGCGGTTTTTCGGTCTGGGCGCGTTCCAGCAGGCGGACAATGGCCGACAAGCGTGAGTCATGGCCAAGGGCTTCCACTTCCACATTCAGCGCGCTTTCAACGTTCAGCGTACCGCCAGTGACCCGCTCACCCACCCGGCGTGGTTGCGGCAGATACTCGCCGGTCAGCAGCGATTCGTCGACGCTGGAGCGGCCCTCGACGATGCGCCCATCGGCAGGGATGACCGCGCCGGGCAGCACCTGCACGGTGTCGCCGCACTGTAACTCGCTGAGCAGGATGCGTTCGCTGCGCCCGATGGCGTCCAGGCGCAGGCATGAGGCTGGCAGCAGGTTGACCAGCTGCGCAGTGGCCGCCGCTGTGCGCTCGCGGGCGCGGCGCTCCAGGTAGCGGCCGGTCAGCAGGAACAGGGCGAACATGCCCACCGTGTCGAAATAAAGCTCGCCGCTGCCAGTGATGGCTGTCCAGATGCCGGCGCCGAACGCCAGGCCAATGGCCAGCGACACCGAAACGTCCATTGTCAGGTGGCGCGTTCGCAGGTCGCGCGCCGCGCCCTTGAAGAAGGGCGCGCAGCTGTAGAACACGATGGGTATGGTCAGGAACAGTGCCACCCAGCGCAGGATGGCATGCAACTCGGGTGTCAGGTCGATGTTGAATTCCGGCCAAGTGGCCATGGTCGCCATCATCGCCTGGAACCACAGCAGCCCGGCCACGCCCAAGCGGCGCAGGGCGCTGCGGTTTTCCCGGGCCAATTGCTCGGCGGCCTGGTCAGGCTGGTAGGGGTGGGCGGCGTAGCCGATCTGGCGAAGTTCGGCCAGCAGGCGCGACAGCGGTAGCTGCTTGTCATCCCAGTTCAGCAGCAGGCGGTGATTGGACAGGTTCAGGCGCGCTTCGGCGACACCGGGCAGGTTGCGCAGGTGCTTTTCGATCAGCCAGCCGCAGGCGGCGCAGCTGATGCCCTCGACAAGCAAGGTGGTTTCGGCCAGCTCACCCTGGTGGCGGACGAAGGTTTGCTGCACGTCGCTGCGGTCGTACAGGGCCAGTTCGTCCTGCAGTTGCTTGGGCAGGGCTTCGGGGTTGGCGCTGTTGTCGCTGCGGTGCTGGTAGTAATGTTCCAGGCCTCCAGCGACGATCGACTCGGCCACCGCCTGACAGCCGGGGCAGCAGAACTGCCGCGGCTGGCCGAGGACCACGGCGGTGAAGCGGCTGCCGGTGGGGACGGGCAGGGCGCAGTGGTAGCAGGGGGTCGGTTGGGTCATAGGGCAGACACTGCTCAGGCAGATAGGAAACCCTGTGGGAGCGGGCGCGCCCGCGAATGCGTCAGACCTGGAAATACCTTTGCCTGAACTATCGCATTCGCGGGCGTGCCCACTCCCACAGGGATTTGCGGTGTTACTACTGTTGGTGTTCGGCGCCTTGCAGGGCTTCGTCACCCAACTGCAAGGTCACACCATGCGCCACTTTTTCCTCTTCGAACAGGCGCCATACCTGGCCCTCTTCACTGCCCAGCAGCTCGACAAAGCGCCGGCCCTCGACCTTGTCCTCCAGCTGCCCCACATAGCGCCCTGCTTCGACCCGGCTCAGCAGCACCTTGCGGTCCTTCTCTGGCTGGGTCGGCGAAATCAGGTTCAGCTCCAGGTTTTGCGGGGCACTGCTACCGGTCAGGCGCAGGTCCACTTCGCCGGTCAGTTCGTCCAGATGCACACTGGCTTTCAGGCCCAACTGCTGCGCCAGCAGCTCGCGGTCCAGCGAGCGGTTGATGCCCTTGCCGGCCTCGTAGTAGTTGTCGTTCACCAGGTTGTCCGGGTTGTGCACAGCGATGCTGACCATGGTCAGGCTCAGGCACACCGAGGTGGTGAGGATGCCGATGATGATCCAGGGCCAGAGGTGCTTGTACCAGGGGCTGGCGGCGGTGGCGGCAGGCATTGTGCGTTATCTCTCTTAGCGGATCTGTGGGCCGATGAACCGGCTCTTGGCTTCAACCTGGGCGTCGCTGTCGTCGGCGCTCTTGAGGATGAAGGTGATTTCGTTGGTGGTCGATGGCAGCTTCTCGGGGGCAACCGACAGCTGCACGGGAAGGCTGACGATGTCACCGGCGGCCACGCGGATCTCGCGCTGGCCTTCGAGCTTGAGGTCTGGCAGGCCGGCGGCGTCCAGCACGTAGAGGTGATCGCGCTGATCCTTGTTCATCACCTTCAGGCTGTACACGTTCTCGATCCGGCCCTGGGCGTTTTCGCGGTACAACACGCGGTCTTTGCTCACGTCGAAACCGACCAGCGAACGGGTGGCGAAGGCTGTCGCCAGCCCGATCATCATCACCAGCAGTACCACGGCATAGCCGATCAGACGCGGGCGCAGCATGTGGGTCTTCTGCCCGGACAGGTTGTGTTCGGTGGTGTAGCTGATCAGCCCTTTGGGGTAGTTCATCTTGTCCATGATGCTGTCGCAGGCATCGATACAGGCGGCGCAGCCGATGCACTCGATCTGCAGGCCGTCACGGATGTCGATGCCGGTCGGGCAGACCTGCACGCACATGGTGCAGTCGATGCAGTCACCCAGGCCCTGGGCCTTGTAGTCGGTATCTTTCTTGCGCGGGCCGCGGGTTTCGCCACGGCGTGGGTCGTAGGACACGATCAGCGTGTCCTTGTCGAACATCACGCTCTGGAAGCGGGCATAGGGGCACATGTACACGCACACCTGTTCGCGTAGCCAGCCGGCGTTGCCGTAAGTGGCGAGGGTGAAGAAGCCGACCCAGAAGTAGGCCCAGCCATCGGCCTGGCCCGTGAAGAATTCGATCGCCAGTTCACGGATCGGCGAGAAGTAGCCGACAAAGGTCATGCCGGTGACAAAGCCGATCAGCAGCCACAGGCTGTGCTTGGCGAATTTGCGCAGGAACTTGTTGCCGCTCATGGGGGCTTTGTCGAGCTTCATGCGCTGGTTGCGGTCACCCTCGGTGACCTTTTCGCACCACATGAAAATCCAGGTCCACACGCTTTGCGGGCAGGTGTAGCCGCACCACACCCGGCCGGCGAACACAGTGATGAAGAACAGGCCGAAGGCGGCGACGATGAGAATGCCCGAGAGCAGGATGAAGTCTTGCGGCCAGATGGTGGCGCCGAAGATGTAGAACTTGCGTTCGGGCAGGTTCCACCACACGGCCTGGTGACCCCCCCAGTTCAGCCACACGGTGCCGAAGTACAGCAGGAACAGTGCGGCACCCCCGACCATGCGCAGGCGACGGAACAGGCCGGTGAAGGCGCGGGTGTAGATCTTTTCCCGGGAAGCGTAGAGGTCGACGGAATCCTTCCCTTTGCTGGCAGGCGGGGTGACATCATGTACCGGAATTTGCTTGCTCATCATCAAGTCCCACGGCAGTGGAGAAACGCCGCGGCCTGTGCGTGCGGGCCGCAGTCTCGCGCAATCTGCTAGCGCTCTGCGGACCATGATACGCCGCTGATGGCAGTATGGGTTCGCACTGCGACCTTTAGTCGCGTTGGGTTCGTGGTATGAAACGTGTTATGGCGGGTGTCAATTGATCCAGGTCATCAGCCTGCGAGAAATGCTGTGCCAGTACCGGCCTCTTCGCGGGTAAACCCGCTCCTACAAGGATCCTGTGTAGGAGCGGGTTTACCCGCGAAGAGGCCAGGCCTGCCTTACTCAGCCTTGGCTGGCTCAGCCTGGTGCGACAGGCTGTAGACGTAAGCCGCCAGCAAGTGCACCTTGTCGTTGCCCTGCAGTTGTTCCTGGGCCGGCATCTGCCCCTGGCGGCCATAACGAATGGTCTGCTGCAATTGGGCAAAGCTCGAGCCGTAGATGAACGCCTGCGGGTGGGTCAGGTTCGGAGCGCCCATGGCGGGCGTGCCTTTGCCTTCCGGCCCGTGGCAGGCCACGCAGTTGGCTGCGAAGATCTTCTGCCCGTTCTCCACATCGGCCTTCGCGCCCTCAGGCAGTGTGCGGCCATCGAGTTTGCTGACCACGAACGCAGCCACATCGGCCACGCCCTGGTCACCGATCACTTCGGCCCAGGCCGGCATCACGCCATGGCGACCGGCCATGATGGTGGTCTTGATGGTTTCCGGCTCGCCGCCCCAGCGCCAGTCATTGTCGGTGAGGTTGGGGAAGCCGAAGGCGCCCTTGGCGTCGGAACCGTGGCACACCGAGCAGTTGGAGGCGAACAGCCGCGCACCCATTTTCAATGCCTGCGGGTCCTTGGCCACTTCTTCGATCGGCATGGCCGCGAACTTGGCGAAGATCGGCCCGAAACGGGCGTCGGCCTTGGCCATTTCCTTTTCCCACTCGTGCACGCCGGTCCAGCCCGGCTGGCCGTTGGAAAACTCGGTCTGCTTGTCGTTATCCAGGTACGAATAGCCCGGCAGGACGCCTTTCCAGTTGCCCAGGCCCGGGTACAGCACCAGGTAACCGAGGGCGAAGATGATGGTGCCGACGAACAGCCAGAACCACCATTGCGGCAGCGGGTTGTCGTATTCCTCGATGCCATCGAAGGCATGCCCGACGGTTTCGTCGGTAACCTCTTCGCGCTGGCCCTTGCGGGTCGACAGCAGCAGCCAGGTCAACGAGAAGATGGTGCCCAGGGTCAGGACGGTAACGTACAGACTCCAGAAGGTTGTCATTGTTGTTTGCTCCCAGAAGCTTTTGCTTGCTCGACGTGCCGAGTGGCCTCGGGGTCATCCGCGAAGGGCAGTTGGGTCGCTTCGTCGAAGTCCTTTTTACGCCGTGGGTTGAACACCCACAGCGCCAGGCCCACGAACGCCACCATCACCACGACGGTGCCCAGGCCGCGAATCATCCCGATATCCATCAGCGTCACCGTTTGCTCTTGATGATGGTGCCAAGACCTTGCAGGTACGCGACGATGGCGTCCATTTCGGTCTTGCCCTTGACCGCGTCACGTGCGCCGGCAATGTCGGCGTCGGTGTACGGGGTGCCGAGTGTGCGCAGCACTTCCATCTTCTTCGCGGTGTCCTTGCCGTCGAGCTTGTTCTCGACCAGCCACGGGTAGGAAGGCATCTTCGATTCCGGTACCACGTTGCGCGGGTTGTACAGGTGCGCTCGGTGCCAGTCATCGGAGTAGCGGCCGCCGACGCGGGCCAGGTCCGGGCCGGTACGCTTGGAGCCCCACAGGAACGGGTGGTCCCACACGCTTTCACCGGCTACCGAGTAGTGGCCGTAACGCTCGGTTTCAGCACGGAACGGGCGGATCATCTGCGAGTGGCAGCCCACGCAGCCTTCGCGGATGTAGATATCGCGGCCTTCCACCTCCAGCGCGGTGCGCGGCTTCATGCCCTCGACCGGCTTGTTGGTGACGTCCTGGAAAAACAGCGGGACGATCTGGGTCAGGCCACCGACGCTCACGGCGATGACCATGAAGAAGGCCAGCAGGCCTATGTTCTTCTCGACGGCTTCATGCTTCATCAGTGCGCTCCCACAACGACGATCTTGGCGGCCTCTTCAGCCTGTGCCGGGTTGGCGGCACGTACGGTACGGAACACGTTGTAGGCCATCAGCAGCATGCCGCTGGCGAAGAACGCTCCGCCCAGGGCGCGGACGATGTAGCCGGGGTGGCTGGCCTGCAGGGCTTCGACGAAGGAGTAGGTGAGGGTGCCGTCATCGTTGATGGCGCGCCACATCAGGCCCTGGGTGATGCCGTTGACCCACATCGAGGCGATGTACAGTACGGTACCGATGGTGGCCAGCCAGAAGTGCGCGTTGATCAGGCCGATGCTGTGCATCTGCTCGCGGCCGTAGAGTTTCGGGATCATGTGGTACACGGCGCCGATCGAAATCATTGCCACCCAGCCGAGGGCGCCGGCGTGGACGTGGCCGATGGTCCAGTCGGTGTAGTGCGACAGTGAGTTCACGGTCTTGATGGCCATCATCGGGCCTTCGAAGGTGGACATGCCGTAGAACGCCAGCGACACCACCAGGAAGCGCAGGATCGGGTCGGTGCGCAGTTTGTGCCAGGCGCCCGACAGGGTCATCATGCCGTTGATCATGCCGCCCCAGCTTGGCGCCAGCAGGATGATCGACATTACCATGCCCAGCGACTGCGCCCAGTCAGGCAGGGCGGTGTAGTGCAGGTGATGCGGGCCGGCCCAGATGTACAGGGTGATCAGCGCCCAGAAGTGCACGATCGACAAGCGATACGAGTAGATCGGTCGCTCGGCCTGCTTGGGCACGAAGTAGTACATCATCCCCAGGAACCCGGTGGTGAGGAAGAAGCCCACGGCGTTGTGGCCGTACCACCACTGGATCATCGCGTCGGTGGCGCCGGAGTAGGCCGAGTACGACTTGAACAGGCTCACCGGCAGCGAGATGTGGTTGACGATGTGCAGCATCGCGGTGACCACGATGAACGCACCGTAGAACCAGTTGCCGACATAGATGTGCTTGGTCTTGCGCTTGACGATGGTGCCGAAGAACACCAGCCCGTAGGTAACCCAGACGATGGCCAGCAGGATCGCCAGCGGCCACTCCAGCTCGGCGTATTCCTTGGTGGTGGTGTAGCCCATCGGCAGGGTGATCAGCGCGCCGACGATCACGGCTTGCCAACCCCAGAAGGTGAAGGCGGCCATGCTGTCGGAGATCAGCCGGGTCTGGCAGGTGCGCTGCACCACGTAGTAGCTGGTGCCGAACAGCGCACAGCCCCCGAAGGCGAAGATCACCAGGTTGGTGTGCAGCGGGCGCAGGCGGCCGAAGCTGGTCCAGGGAAGGTCCAGGTTCAGCTGCGGCCACACCAGCTGCGAGGCGATGAAGACGCCGAGGCCCATGCCAAGGATCCCCCAGACCACCGTCATGATGGCGAACTGGCGGACGACCTTATAGTTATAAGCAGTCGGACTGATTGCTGTGCTCATTCTAAGGTTCCACGGTTTTGATGTTCTTGTTGGTCGAAAAATCGGCGCCAGTATTGATAACCAGCAAGGTTACCGCAACGCAACTTTGGTACGCCGACCCGTGTCCAGACCCGTTCACTGATGTCCCGCAGGGATCGGGTTAGGGCGATTGTACACAAATAAATATTTGTAATGTGTACCGTTTTTCATCTTTTTCTGATCGATCGGTCAAGCTTTTTCTGGGGCGGCGACAGGCCATGCGCCGCGTCTGCTCCGGTCCTTTCGGAGCGAAGCCCACTGAGGCAACAAGCTTAGTTGTGTTCGGTGGGGGTGCAAGGGAAGGGGGCTGAGGCTGGTGGTGGGCGGGGGAGTGTAAGGCTTGAGGGTTATGGGGGGCGGGGGTGTAGGGGTTGGGTGTTGTGGTGGGGCGGGGGTGTAAGGTTTGGATGTTGTGGCGGGGCGGGGTGTAAGGTCTGGGTGTTGTGGTGGGGCGGGGGGTGTAAGGTTTGAGTGTTGTGGTGGGGCAGAGATCGAGCGCCGCCCGCGCGGCGCTTCGCGGGTAAACCCGCTCCTACGTTTGTTTCGGGCCAATTATTCCTGTGGGATTTGCGCGCGACCGCCTTGGCGCATGTCTCGATATCGCGTCGTACAAACAAGGCGGTCGCGCGCGCCTGGCACAGGAGGGACTGGCCCGAAACAAACGTAGGAGCGGGTTTACCCGCGAAGCGCCGCGCGGGCGGCGCTCGATCTCACAGGCGGCGAATGCCTTTCGGCGAACTCACTTGGCAAATCCCTTTCGGCGAACTCACTTGGCAAATCTCTTTCGGCGAACTCACTTGGCCGTCACAGCCTCAGCGGAACCATCCTGCGACAGGCTATACACGTAAGCCGCCAGCAGATGCACCTTGTCATTCCCTTGGATCTCGGCCTGCGCCGGCATTTGCCCCTGGCGACCATAACGAATGGTCTGCTGCAGCTGGGCAAAGCTCGAACCGTAGATAAACGCCTGCGGATGGGTCAGGTTCGGAGCGCCCATGGCGGGCGTACCTTTGCCTTCCGGCCCGTGGCAGGCCACGCAGTTGGCTGCGAAGATCTTCTGCCCGTTCTCCACATCGGCCTTCGCGCCCTCAGGCAGTGTGCGGCCATCGAGTTTGCTGACCACGAACGCAGCCACATCGGCCACGCCCTGGTCACCGATCACTTCGGCCCAGGCCGGCATCACGCCATGGCGACCGCTCATGATGGTGGTCTTGATGGTTTCCGGATCGCCGCCCCAGCGCCAGTCATTGTCGGTGAGGTTGGGGAAGCCGAAGGCGCCCTTGGCGTCGGAACCGTGGCACACCGAGCAGTTGGAGGCAAACAGGCGGCTGCCCATTTTCAGTGCCTGCGGGTCCTTCGCCACTTCTTCTACGGGCATGGCGGCGTATTTGGCGAAGATCGGACCGAACCTGGCATCGGCCTTGTCCATTTCCTTCTGCCATTCATTGGCGCCAGTCCAGCCATTTTCATAGCCCGGCAGGATGCCTTTCCAGTTGCCCAGGCCCGGGTAGAGGATCAGGTAGCCGACCGAGAACGCCAAGGTGCCAACGAACAGCCAGAACCACCACTTGGGCAGCGGGTTGTCGTACTCCTCGATACCGTCGAAGCTGTGGCCCATGGTCTCGTCGGTGGTGTTGTTGCTCTGGCCCTTGCGCGTGGCGAGCAGCAGCCAGGTCAGGCCAATCAGGCTACCGATGGTCAGTACGCTGATGTACGTACTCCAGAAGGTGGTCATTGCCCGTTACTCCTTTTTGCAGCAGGCTCCTGCCCGGCAGTGGGCAGGCGGTCGTCGACGAAGGGCAGCAGGCGCGCTTCGGCGAAATCACGGTCGCGGCGGCGGTTGAAGACCCACAGGGTGAGGCCGATGAAGGCAATCATCACCACCAGGGTGCCCAGCCCGCGGATCATGCCGATGTCCATTTCCATCGCACTCACCTCTTGTTCTTGATCGCGGTGCCGAGCACCTGCAGGTAGGCGACCAGGGCATCCATCTCGGTCTTGCCTTTGACCGCTTCACGGGCGCCGGCAATGTCGTCGTCGGTGTACGGCACGCCCAGGGTGCGCAGGGTGCGCATCTTGACGTCGGTGTGGCTGTTGTCGACCGGCTGGGCAACCAGCCACGGGTAGGACGGCATCTTCGACTCCGGCACCACGTTGCGCGGGTTGTACAGGTGCGCACGGTGCCAGTCGTCCGAGTAGCGGCCACCGACCCGGGCCAGGTCCGGCCCAGTGCGCTTGGAGCCCCACAGGAACGGGTGGTCCCACACGCTTTCACCGGCTACCGAGTAGTGGCCGTAACGCTCGGTTTCGGCGCGGAACGGGCGGATCATCTGCGAGTGACAGCCCACGCAACCTTCGCGGATGTAGACATCGCGGCCTTCCAGTTGCAGCGCGGTGTAGGGCTTCATGCCTTCGACCGGTTTGTTGGTGACGTCCTGGAAGAACAGCGGGACGATCTGGGTCAGGCCGCCGATGCTGACGGCAAATACCATCAGCAGGGCCATCAGGCCGACGTTTTTCTCGATGACTTCATGTTTCATCAGGCGTTTCTCCTCAAGCCAACTGGGCGTTCGCAGGGGCGACGTCAAGCGCTGGCGAACGCACGGTGCGCCAGGTGTTCCAGGCCATCAGGAACATGCCGCTGAGGAAGATCGCGCCGCCGACGAAGCGCACGACGAAGCCTGGGTGGCTGGCCACCAAGGTTTCCACGAACGAGTAGGTGAGCGTGCCGTCGCTGTTGACTGCGCGCCACATCAGGCCCTGGGCGATGCCGTTGACCCACATCGAGGCGATGTACAGTACGGTACCGATGGTGGCCAGCCAGAAGTGCGCATTGATCAGGCCGAGGCTGTACATGCGTTCTTTGCCGAACACTTTGGGGATGGTGTGGTACAGCGCGCCGATCGAGATCATCGCTACCCAGCCGAGGGCGCCGGCGTGGACGTGGCCGATGGTCCAGTCGGTGTAGTGGGACAGGGCGTTGACCGTCTTGATGGCCATCATCGGGCCTTCGAAGGTGGACATGCCGTAGAACGCCAGCGACACCACCAGGAAGCGCAGGATCGGGTCGCTGCGCAGTTTGTGCCAGGCGCCCGACAGGGTCATCATGCCGTTGATCATGCCGCCCCAGCTGGGTGCCAGCAGGATCAGCGACATCACCATGCCCAGCGACTGCGCCCAATCGGGCAGGGCGGTGTAGTGCAAGTGGTGCGGGCCGGCCCAGATGTACAGGGTGATCAGCGCCCAGAAGTGCACGATCGACAAGCGATACGAATACACCGGCCGTTCGGCCTGCTTGGGCACGTAGTAGTACATCATCCCCAGGAAGCCTGCGGTCAGGAAGAAGCCCACCGCGTTATGGCCGTACCACCACTGCACCATGGCATCGGTGGCGCCAGCGTAGACCGAGTAGGATTTGGTCAGGCTGACCGGCAGTTCCAGGTTGTTGACGATGTGCAGCAGCGCCACGGTCAGGATGAAGGCGCCGAAGAACCAGTTGCCGACGTAGATGTGTTTGGTGTTGCGCTTCATCAGCGTGCCAAAGAACACGATGGCGTAGCCCACCCAGACGATGGTGATCAGAATGTCGATCGGCCATTCCAGTTCGGCGTATTCCTTGGAGCTGGTGTAGCCCAGCGGCAGGCTGATGGCCGCCAGCAGGATAACCAGTTGCCAGCCCCAGAACGTGAACGCGGCCAGGCCCGGTGCGAACAGGGTGGTCTGGCAGGTGCGTTGCACTGAATAATAGGAGGTGGCGAACAGTGCGCAGCCGCCGAACGCGAAGATCACCGCATTGGTATGCAGGGGGCGCAGGCGGCCGAAGCTGGTCCAGGGGAGGTCGAAGTTGAGGGACGGCCAGGCGAGCTGGGCGGCGATGAAGACGCCGAGCCCCATCCCGACGATTCCCCACACCACCGTCATGATGGCGAATTGGCGGACCACCTTGTAGTTATAGGCGGTACTGCTGGTTGTGTTCATGTATGGGTTCCCATCCACGGTTATTTGGCAGGCTTTACAGCGAGGCAAGCATGATTAATGGGCAAAGTGCCGGTATTGACGGGGATCAATGGGCGAAGGTCGCAAATGTCCCAGGCTTGCGCTGCGATCCTCCGCGGGTTGCAGGTCAGGATGACTACAAGGGGTGCCTGATTCTGGCCCATGGCGCGGGCGCGCCGATGGACAGCGGGTTCATGGACGAAATGGCGCAAAGGCTTGCGGCTCTTGGGGTAGCGGTAGTGCGCTTCGAGTTCCCGTACATGGCCGAGCGCAGGGTTACCGGTGGCAAGCGGCCGCCGAACCCGCAGAAGGTGTTGCTTGAATGCTGGCGTGAGGTGTACCGGCAAGTGCGACCTTTGGTCGCGGGCAAGCTGGCCGTGGGGGGCAAGTCCATGGGCGGGCGCATGGCGAGCCTGCTGGCCGACGAACTGGGCGCGGATGCGCTGGTGTGCCTGGGCTATCCGTTCTACGCGGTGGGTAAACCCGAGAAGCCACGGGTAGAGCACCTGGCCGAGTTGAAGACACCGACGTTGATCGTGCAGGGCGAGCGGGATGCGCTGGGTAACCGCGAGGCGGTGGCGGGGTATGCGTTGTCGCCGGCGATCGAGGTGAGCTGGCTAGTGGCGGGGGACCATGACCTGAAGCCGTTGAAGGCTTCGGGGTTCAGCCATGAGCAGCATTTGCAGGCGGCGGCTGAACGCGTTGCTGATTTTCTGAAGGATTAGTGCTGGATTCTTCGCGGGTAAACCCGCACCTACAAGGGCCGCACAACATCGAAGGTCGGCTCAGCACCCTGTAGGAGCGGGTTTACCCGCGAAGAGGCCGGAACAGGCCGGCGCTTAGTCGCGGTATTCGCACAGGTAAGCGGTATCCACCTTCACCTGCAGCTGGAACTTGCTGTCAGCCGGCACGTTGAACTTGTCACCGGCGTTGAAGGTTTCCCAGTTGTCGCTACCTGGCAGTTTCACGGTCAGCGCGCCCGATACCACATGCATGATCTCGCGCTTGGCAGTGCCGAATTCGTATTCGCCCGGAGCCATGACGCCGACAGTGGCCGGGCCTTCTTCGCCCGAGAATGCGATCGACTTGACGGTGCCGTTGAAGTACTCGTTGACCTGGAACATGGGCGACTCCTGAAAAGAGGTGCTGAAAAAGGGCTGGCCAGTATGCCCAAGCCCACAGGCGTCGTCATCTGCTTTCAGGGGCTGTTGGCGGGCAGGGTCAACGGTAATAGCCGCGCCGTGTTGCGCGCATCTTCCAGGGCCCTGTGCTGCTGCCCGCAAAAGTGCATGCCGGCCAGTTGCAGGGCGCCGTTCAGGCCGGTGGGGCGCTGCAGGTGGCGCGCCTTGGCAAAGCGTTGCTTGAGGTTGATGTGCGGCAATGTGCGCAGCAGGCTGTCGAGGCTGTGCTGCTGCCACTCCTGGTGCAGTTGCTGGCGGTCGTAGTCGCCCCAGCTGACCCAGGCCTGAAGCTGCCCGCGGTGGTGCCCCAGCCAGCGCTCGAAGCTTGCCCACACCTCGCGAAACGGCGCGGCGCTGTCCACGTCGGCCTGGCTGATGTGGGTCAGCTCACGGCAGAACGGGGTCAGCTGCGGCCGCCGCCGTGGCTTTACAAAACGCTGGAAATGGTCGACCTCGCGGCCTTCGCGGGTAACCAGGCTTGCGCCGATTTCAATGACTTCCATCTCTGTAACCGGCCACCCACCATCGTCGGTGGTGGCTTCCAGGTCGATCACCAACCAATGGCCCATACCAGGCTCCCCTGCAGATCCTGCTAGAGCGTAGCCAATGTCCGGGCATACGGCATCCTATGGCATTTTGCCGCCTGCTTTGGCACAAAGAGCAGGCGTCAGTAGTTGTGTCGCCCCTGGAAAACGCCTAGCTTAAGCGCATACAGGCATAAACCGTGATGAGTGTCCGTCTTGACTCCAGCGCCCGGCCTCAAGGCCTTGTCCACCCTGATGCTGCTGGCCGTGTTCTGGTTGGCGGCACCGGTATGGGCTGGCGAGGCGGTTGAAGTGAAGATTGGCGCAGCCCATTTCCCGCCTTACACAGTGCGCCCCGAGCAAGGTGCCGATACCGGTTTGCTGCCGCAGTTGGTCGATGCACTCAACCGGGCGCAGCAGCACTATCACTTCGTTCTGGTGCCTACGTCTATCCAGCGGCGCTTCGGTGACTTCCAGCAGGGCCGCACCGACATGGCGATTTTCGAGAACCCACAATGGGGCTGGGAGCAGATTGCCCATCAGGCCGTGGACATGGGCCTGGAAGATGCCGAAGTGTTCGTCGCCCGCAAGGCAAACGGCAATGATCCGCATTATTTCGATGACCTGCGCGGCAAACGCCTGGCCTTGTTCAACGGCTACCACTACGCGTTTGCCAGCTTCAACGCTGACCCGGACTACCTACGCAAGACATACAACGCGACCCTGACCTATTCCCACGACAGCAACCTGCTGATGGTGCAGGCCGGCCGCGCCGATATTGCCCTGGTCACGCGTTCCTACCTCAGTGATTTCCTGGCACGCAACCCGGCGAGCAGGGCGCAGCTGGTGCCTTCGCAACGCATTGACCAGGTCTATCACCACTACGCCTTGCTGCGCCCGGGGGCGCCTATCGGCGAGCAGTCGTTCGCTGCCCTGCTGCGTGGCCTGCGTGACAGCGGTGAACTGGCGCGCATCTTCGAGCCGTACCGTATCAAGGTGGCTGCACCGCAAGACTAAATTCCCGTGTTGCGGCAACGTTCCCTGCAGTGTGCCTTTTCTTCATTTTCGTGAGTCAAGCCCATGCCGTTCGATGCCGCTTCGCAGCCACAGTCACCGCCACGCTGGCGCAGCCTCAGTGCCGAGGAGGGCGACAGCTGGCTAAGCCTGGCCCTTGAAGGCCGCCCCCTGATCCAGTTGCGACTGGAGGCTGGCGCTTCTCTGCACGTTCACCTTGAGCGCTTTTGCCCCGAGCGCCCCTACCAAGCCTTGTGGGCCGCCTGTTATTGGTTACTGTCGCGCGATACGGCCTGCCAGCGCCTGACCTGGCACCTGCCCGAAGTGTTGCCGCAGGCGTTGGCCAGTGGCCTGCTGCTGGCCGGTGAACAGCCTGGCCAGTACCTGTGCGAGCGCGCACTGTTCTGGCAACTGCCGCAGCCGTGGCTGGGCGAGTCGGTTGCCGGGGTATATCCGCAGCAGATGCAGATCAGCAACGGCAAGCGCCACCCGCGCCGGGCGCCCAAGCCGCGGGGCGAAGTGTACCGGCGCTTCGATGCGCGCTTGGGCAGTTGGGTATCGCTGCGTACCCTGGAGATCGAGCATGACCTGGAGCGTTTCAACCGCTGGCAGAACAACCCTCGCGTGGAGGCGTTCTGGCAGGAGGGTGGCACGCTGGCGCAGCACCGCGAATACTTGGCCAAGCTCGAAGCCGACCCGCATACGTTGACGTTGATCGGTTGTTTCGATGACGAGCCGTTTGCCTACTTCGAGGCGTACTGGGCCAAGGAGGACCGCATTGCCCCCTTCTACCCGGCCGATGACTACGACCGCGGTATCCATATGCTGGTGGGAGAGGAGAGCCACCGAGGGCCGCACAAGGTGGCCAGCTGGCTATCGGCGTTGGTGCACTACCTTTTCCTGGATGACCCGCGCACCCAGCGGGTGGTGGCCGAGCCGCGCGCCGACAATGGCAAGATGATTGGCTACATGCACGACCAATGTTTCCATTGCGACAAGGAGTTCGACTTTCCACACAAGCGGGCGGCGTTGATGATTCTGGGGCGGGAGCGGTTTTTCGATCGTTGCAAGCTGACGTAGGGGCTAGTGTGGTGTTTCACAAATAACGACCATAACTCGCGGCGCTTTTTGCGCTCATGCGGCGTTGTCGCTCCTCGCCGTAGCTGGGCTACGACTCGTCGCGACGCCTTGCCTGAACGCAAAAATCGCTCGCGAGTTATTGGCCGTATTTGCAAAACACCACACTAGCGCTGCAAGCAAAAGCGAGAGCGATCCAGGTTCGCTCTCGCGTTTGCTTGAAGCTATCTTCAGGCCTGCCGACTGGCCGTCTTGCGGCAATGCACCAGTGCATCGCGGATCATGAAGTTGACCAAGGTCGGCGATACGCCCAGTTCCTTGGCAATGTCCTTCTGCGGCACGCCATTAAGGCGGTACATCTCGAAAGCATAGCGGGTGCGTGGCGGCAGTTCGTTCAAGGCCTCCGCGATGTCGTTCAGCGCGGCGCGGTTGATATGGGTGGCTTCGGGCGAGGCGTTCTGCACCACCACGTTCATGCCTTCCTCTTCACTACCGGAGTACTTCAGCTCCATCGCCTGCTTGCGATAGTGGTCGATCGCCAGGTTGCGCACGATCTGGAACAGGTAGCTCAGCTGGGCCTTGAACGATGAGGTGATCTGCGGGGCGGTGCTGAGCCGGAAAAAGGCATCCTGTACCACGTCCTCAGCCCGCGAGCGGCAGCCTGTGATGCGGGCGGCGATCTTGACCAGAATGCTGCGGTTGTCGACGAAGGCCTGCAGTAATGGTGAATCGCACTTACTTGTGGATAGTTGTTCCGCCATGGAAATCACCTTGTCACAGAGGGGAGAGGAGGCGCCCAAGGTTGGGAAGCTTCCTACGACGTGCGACAAACTATGCAAGATGATAATAATTGTCAAATGCGAAATGTAATTAGTATCTGTGGGTTTCAGTTCTAAAGCGCGGTTGGCTTTGGGGGTATGCCTTATCAACCCTTAATGCCTGACCTGCCCGCTAATTTCTCCCCCTGCCCATCCGTTCCCCTGTGTACATCCCCGGTCGAATACGTTGCCCGCCCACGTTAGCGGAGCAGCTGTCAGACCTAACCAGACACTGGCAGGAACACCCAATGACGGACGCCTTCGAACTCCCGCTCTCGCTGGTCCAGGCCCTGGCGCAACGCGCCGCGCAGACCCCGGACAGGATTGCCCTGCGCTTTCTCGCCGACACGCCCGGTGAGCAGGCCGTGCTCAGCTACCGGGACCTCGACCAGCGTGCACGCACCATCGCCGCCGCCTTGCAGGCGCGCGCCAGCTTCGGTGACCGTGCCGTGCTGTTGTTCCCCAGCGGGCCAGATTACGTGGCGGCGTTCTTCGGCTGCCTGTATGCCGGGGTCATCGCGGTGCCGGCCTACCCGCCGGAGTCGGCGCGCCAGCACCACCAGGAGCGTTTGCTGTCGATCATCGATGACGCCGAGCCGTGCCTGCTGCTGACCGTGGCGGCGCTGCACGACAGCCTGCAGGGCCTGGAAGCCCTGGCGGCGGACAATGCCCCCCAACTGCTGGCAGTGGATGGCTTGGACCCGGCCCTGGCTGCGAACTGGCGTGAACCCGCGCTCAAGGGCGATGACATCGCCTTTCTGCAGTACACCTCCGGTTCCACCGCGCTGCCCAAGGGCGTGCAGGTCAGCCATGGCAACCTGGTGGCCAACGAGCAGCTGATCCGCCAAGGCTTTGGCATCGACCTCAACCCCGACGATGTGATCGTCAGCTGGCTACCGCTGTACCATGACATGGGCCTGATCGGCGGCCTGCTGCAGCCGATCTTCAGTGGCGTGCCTTGCGTGCTGATGTCGCCGGGGTACTTCCTGGCCCGGCCGTTGCGCTGGTTGCAGGCCATCAGCGAATACGGTGGCACCATCAGCGGCGGGCCCGACTTCGCTTATCGCCTGTGCAGCGAGCGGGTCAGTGAGGCTTCGCTGGCCGGGCTCGACCTGAGCCGCTGGCGCGTGGCCTATTCCGGCTCCGAGCCGATCCGCCAGGACAGCCTGGCCACCTTCGCCGACAAGTTCCAGGCCTGTGGCTTCGACCCGCAGAGCTTCTTCGCCAGTTATGGCCTGGCCGAAGCCACCCTGTTCGTCAGCGGCAGCCGTCGTGGCCAGGGTATCGCCGCGCTTGAGCTGGATGCCAAAGCCTTCGCCGCCAACCGCGCCGAACCCGGCACTGGCAGCGTGCTGATGAGTTGCGGCTTCCCGCAGCCGGGGCACGCGGTACGCATCGTCGAGCCGCAACAGTTGCAAGTGCTGGGCGACAACCAGGTGGGGGAAATCTGGGCAGGCGGCCCGAGCATCGCCCGGGGCTACTGGCGCAACCCAGAAGCCAGCGCTCGAACCTTCGTCGAAATGGACGGCCAGACCTGGCTGCGTACCGGCGACCTGGGCTTCATGCGTGACGGCGAGGTATTCGTCACCGGGCGTCTGAAGGACATGCTGATCGTGCGTGGGCAAAACCTGTACCCACAAGACCTGGAGAAAACCCTCGAGCGCGAAGTTCAGGTGCTGCGCAAAGGCCGGGTGGCGGTGTTCGCCGTCGAGCACCAAGGCGAGGAGGGCATCGGTGTCGCGGTGGAGATCAGCCGCAACGTGCAAAAGGCACTCAAGCCCCAGGACCTGATCAAGACTCTGCGCCAGGTCGTCGCCGACACCTGCCGACAGGCCCCGGCCGTGGTCCTGCTGCTGAACCCCGGCGCGCTGCCGAAGACCTCCAGCGGCAAGTTGCAGCGCTCTGCCTGCCGGCTGCGCATGGACGATGGCAGCCTGGACTGCTATGCCCGTTTCCCTGAGGTGAGCGAAGCCGGTACCCGTGCATCCGCTGGCGACGAGCTGCAAGCACGCATCGCCGCTGTGTGGCGCGACATCCTCAAGGTAGAGGCGGTGGCCGCGAACGACCACTTCCTGCTGCTGGGCGGTAACTCCATCGCCGCCACCCAGGCCACAGCGCGCCTGGCCGATGAGTTGGGTATCGACCTGAGCCTGCGTACCCTGTTCGAGGCGCCGGTACTGGCCGACTACAGCAAGGCCGTGGCACAGATCATCGCCGATGGCGCCGATGGCGCCGCTGGCGCCGCTGGCACCGCTGGCACCGCAGCCATCACCACGCTGGAGCGCGCCCAGGCGTTGCCCCAGTCGCTGGCGCAAAACCGCTTGTGGCTGCTTTGGCAGCTGGAACCGCAATCAGCGGCCTACAACATTCCCGCCGGCTTGCACCTGCGTGGCGAGCTGGATGTCAACGCTCTGCAAGTGGCCTTCCAGGCACTGGTGGCGCGCCATGAATCGCTGCGTACCGTGTTCAGCGAAGAGAATGGCCAGGCGCTGCAGCGTATCCTGCCTCAACAGCCGTTCAGCCTGCACCGCCTGGACCTTGAAGGGCACTCGCCCGAGCAGGTTGCCGCGCAGCGTGAAACCGAGGCCCGCCAGCCGTTCGACCTCACCCAGGGCCCGCTGCTGCGGGTAACCCTGGTGCGCCTGGGCGACGAAGAGCATCAGCTGTGGGTGACCCTGCACCACATCGTTGCTGACGGCTGGTCGCTGAACATCCTGCTCGAAGAATTCGCCAAGCTGTATGCCGCTCGCTGCCAAGGCCTGGAGGCCAACCTGGCGCCGTTGCCCCTGGGTTACGCCGACTACGGCAGCTGGCAGCGGCAATGGCTGGCTGACGGTGAAGCCGAACGCCAGTTGCAGTACTGGAAGGCACACCTTGGTGGTGAGCTGCCGGCGCTCGACCTGTGCACTGACCACCCGCGCGCCAGCCAGCGCGAGCACAGCGCTGCGCGCTTCAACCTCAAGGTGCCGGCCAGGCTTGGCGAAGCGCTCAAGAGCCTTGCCCACCAGCAGCAGGCCAGCCTGTTCATGGTCCTGCTGGCAGGTTGGCAGGCGCTGCTGCAGCGCTACAGCGGCCAGGCCGATATCCGCGTCGGCGTGCCCAACGCCAACCGCCCGCGCCTGGAAACCCAAGGCATGGTCGGTTTCTTCATCAATACGCAGGTGCTGCGAGCGCAATTCGATGGCCGTCACTCGTTTACCCAGTTGCTGACCCAGGTACGACAGGCCACGTTGCAAGCCCAGGCTAATCAGGACCTGCCCTTCGAACAGCTTGTCGAAGCCCTGCCCGATGCGCGCGAACAGGGCCTGTTCCAGGTCATGTTCAACCACCAGCAACGCGACCTGTCAGCCCTGCGGCGTCTGCCGGGGCTGTTGGCCGAAGAGCTGGCGTGGCACAGCCGCGAAGCCAAGTTCGACTTGCAGTTGCACAGTGAGGAGGACCATCTGGGCCGCCTGAGCCTGGCCTTCGACTACGCCACGGAGCTGTTCGAAGCCAGCACCGTCGAACGTCTGGCCCATCACCTGCTGGCGCTGCTGGAACAGGTGTGTGCCGCGCCGCAGCAGGCGCTGGGCGACGTGCAACTGCTGGATGAGCCCGGCCGTGCGCAGCTGCTGGGTTGGGGCCAGGCACCGGCCGCCGCAGCGCAGCACCTGTTGGTCGAACAACTCAATGAGCAGGCACGCCTGACGCCGCAGCGCACCGCCCTGGTTTGGGACGGGGGCAGCCTGGATTACGCCGGGCTGCACCAGCAAGCCAACCGCCTGGCCCACTACCTGCGTGACAAAGGCGTCGGCCCCGATACCTGTGTGGCCATTGCCATCGAGCGCTCACCGCAATTGCTGGTCGGCCTGCTAGCCATTCTCAAGGCCGGCGGTGCCTACGTGCCGCTGGATGTCGATTACCCTGCCGAACGCCTGGCCTACATGCTGGCCGACTGCGACGCCCGTTTGCTACTGAGCCACAGCAGCCTGCTGGGCAAGCTGCCGCAGGTCGACGGTGTCAGCGCCATTGCCCTCGACCAGTTGCACCTGGACAGCTGGCCCAGCCATGCCCCCGGCCTGCACCTGCACGGCGACAACCTGGCCTACGTTATCTATACCTCCGGCTCCACCGGGCAGCCCAAGGGCGTAGGCAATACCCATGCGGCGTTGGCCGAGCGCCTGCAGTGGATGCAGACGACCTATGCGCTGAATGACAGCGACGTGCTGATGCAGAAAGCGCCGATCAGTTTCGACGTCTCGGTGTGGGAATGCTTCTGGCCGCTGGTCACCGGCTGCAAGCTGGTGCTCGCCGGCCCTGGTGAACACCGCGACCCGCAGCGTATCGCTGCCCTGGTGCAGGCTTATGGGGTGACTACGCTGCACTTTGTACCGCCGCTGTTGCAGGTGTTCGTCCAGGAGCCGCAGGCGGGGGCCTGCAGTAGCTTGCGCCGGGTGTTCTCGGGTGGCGAAGCGTTGTCCGCCACGCTGCGTGACCGCGTGCTGCAGGTGCTGCCGCAGGTGCAGCTGCACAACCGGTACGGCCCGACCGAAACCGCCATCAACGTCACCCACTGGCACTGTCAGGTGGTGGACGGCGAGCGCTCGCCCATCGGCCGCCCGCTGGGCAATGTGCTGTGCCGCGTGCTGGACGATGAGCTGGAACTGAGCGCCCCCGGTGTGCCGGGCGAACTGTACCTCGGTGGCGCGGGCCTGGCCCGTGGTTACCTGGGCCGCCCCGGCCTCACTGCCGAGCGCTTCGTACCCCAGGCCGACGGCAATGGTCAGCGTCTGTACCGCAGTGGCGATCGCGCCCGCTGGCAGGTTCAGCTGGAGGCCCTGGAATACCTTGGCCGCCTCGACCAGCAGGTCAAGGTGCGCGGTTTCCGCGTCGAGCCCGAGGAAGTGCAGGCCTGCCTGCTGGCACAGGCAGGTGTGGAACAGGCGCTGGTGCTGATCCACAAGGACGCCGTTGGCGCGCAACTGGTCGGCTATTACAGTGGCAGCGCCCAGCCTGCCGAGGTGCTGGCCGTACTGGCTGAGCAATTGCCAGCCTACATGGTGCCGGCGCAACTCATCCCTTTGGCACAGATGCCACTGGGCCCCAGCGGCAAGGTCGACCGCAAGGCACTGCCTGCTCCAGTGTGGCAGCAGCGTGAGCATGTCGAGCCACGAACCGAGCTGCAACAACAGGTCGCGGCCATCTGGCGCGACGTGTTGAATCTGCCGCGCATTGGCTTGCAGGACGACTTCTTCGCCCTTGGTGGCCACTCGTTGCTGGCTACCCAGATCGTTTCGCGCACCCGCCAGGCCTGCGATGTCGAGCTGCCGCTCAAGGCCCTGTTCGAAGCCAGCGAGCTGGGCGCCTTCTGTGCCGAGATCGCCCGCCTGCGCGCGGCCGGCGAGCGCAACCTGCAAGGTGCAATCGCCCGTGTCGACAGCCGTCAGGCGGTGCCGCTGTCGTACTCGCAGCAGCGCATGTGGTTCCTCTGGCAGATGGAGCCGGACAGCCCGGCGTACAACGTCGGCGGCATGGCACGCCTGCGCGGCACCCTGCACGTGGACGCCTTCGAGCGTGCGCTGCAGGCGCTGATCGTGCGTCACGAAACCTTGCGCACCACGTTCCCCAGCATCGACGGCGTGCCGTACCAGTGCGTGGCCGAAGACAGCGGCCTGCATCTGGACTGGCAAGACTTCAGCGCTTTGTCAGACGATGCCCGCCAGCAACGTTTGCAACAACTGGCCGACGACCAGGCGCACCAGCCCTTCGACCTGGAGCGGGGGCCGCTGCTGCGCGCCTGCCTGGTCAAGGCCAACGAGCGCGAGCACTTCTTTGTGCTGACGCTGCACCACATCGTCACCGAAGGCTGGGCCATGGACATCTTCGCCCGCGAGCTGGGCGAGCTGTACGAAGCCTTTGTCGATGACCGCGAGTCGCCACTGGCGCCGCTGCCGGTGCAGTACCTGGACTACAGCGTGTGGCAACGGCAATGGCTGGAAAGCGGCGAGGGCGCTCGACAACTGGCCTACTGGAAGCACCGCCTGGGCGACGAGCACCCGGTGCTGGCGTTGCCTGCCGACCGCCCGCGTCCGGCAGTCCAGAGTCACCGTGGCGAGCTGTACCGCTTCGAACTCGATCCGGCACTGGTGGCCCGTGTGCATGCTTTCAATAGCCAGCGCGGCCTGACCCTGTTCATGACCATGACCGCCACCCTGGCCGCCTTGCTGCATCGCTACAGTGGCCAGCGCGACCTGCGTATCGGCGCGCCGGTGGCCAACCGCATCCGCCCGGAAAGCGAAGGCCTGATCGGCGCTTTCCTCAACACCCAGGTGCTGCGCTGCGAGCTGGACGGCCAGATGACCGCCAGCGCGCTGCTGGAGCAGGTTCGCCAGGCTGCCATCGAAGGCCAGTCGCACCAGGACCTGCCGTTCGACCAACTGGTAGAGGCCCTGCAGCCCCCACGCAGCAGTGCCTACAACCCGCTGTTCCAGGTGATGTGCAACGTGCAGCGCTGGGCCTTCCAGCAAAGCCGCACGCTGGCCGGCATGCAGGTGGACTACCTGGTCAACGATGCCAGCGCCACCAAGTTCGACCTGTACCTGGAGGTGACCGACCTGGACGGCCGGCTGGGCTGCTGCCTGACCTACAGCCGCGACCTGTTCGACGCGCCGCGTATCGCGCGCATGGCCGAGCATTGGCAACAACTGCTGGTCGGTTTGCTCGACAACCCGCAACACCGCCTGTGCGAACTGCCAATGCTGAGCAGTGCCGAGCAACAAGTGCTTACAGGCCAATTGCAGGGCGAACACGATTTCGACCTTGGCCAGACCCTCCACGGTCTGTTCGCTGCCCAGGCCGCGCGCACGCCACAGGCTGGCGCGCTGACCTTCGCCGGCCAGCACTTGACCTACGCCGAGCTCGACCAGCAGGCCAACCGCCTGGCGCGTGCCCTGCGCGAACGGGGTGTCGGCCCGCAGGTGCGCGTGGGCCTGGCGCTGGAGCGCTCGCTGGAAATGGTCGTCGGCCTGCTGGCCATCCTCAAGGCCGGCGGCGCCTATGTACCGCTCGACCCCGAGTACCCGCTCGACCGCCTGCGCTACATGATCGAAGACAGCCGCATCGGCTTGCTGCTCAGCCAGCGTGCGCTGCTGCACACCCTGGGCGAGCTGCCTGAAGGCGTGGCCAGCTGGAGCCTGGAAGACGATGCCGCCAGCCTGGCGGCCTACAGCGATGCGCCGCTGGACAACCTCAGCCTGCCGCAGCACCAGGCTTACCTGATCTACACCTCAGGCTCCACTGGCAAACCCAAGGGCGTGGTGGTCAGCCATGGGGAGTTCGCCATGCACTGCCAGGCGGTGATCGCCGCATTTGGCATGCGCAGCGATGATTGCGAGCTGCATTTCTATTCGATCAACTTCGACGCTGCCAGCGAGCGACTGTGGGTGCCGCTGTTGTGTGGTGCGCGTGTGGTATTGCGCGCCCAGGGGCAGTGGGGCGCCGAGGACATCTGCCAGTTGGTGCGCGAACAGCAGGTGAGCATTCTGGGCTTTACCCCCAGCTACGGCAGCCAGCTGGCGCAGTACCTGGGCGCGCGGGGCGAACAATTGCCGGTACGCCTGGTGATTACCGGGGGCGAGGCGCTGACCGGCGAGCACCTGCAGCGTATCCGCCAGGCCTTTGCGCCGCAGCAGTGCTTCAATGCCTACGGCCCGACCGAAACCGTGGTCATGCCGCTGGCGTGCCTGGCGCCAGACGCGTTGCCAGCAGACCTTGGCAGCGTACCGATCGGCCGCGTCATCGGTAGCCGTACGGCCTACATCCTCGACGAGGATCTGGCCTTGTTGCCGCAAGGCGGCATTGGCGAACTGTATGTCGGCGGCGCCGGCGTGGCCCAGGGTTACCACGACCGGCCAGGCCTCACTGCCGAGCGCTTTGTCGCCGACCCGTTCAGTGCCGAAGGCGGGCGCCTGTACCGTACCGGCGACCTGGTACGCCTGGGTACCGATGGCCTGGTGGAGTATGTCGGCCGTGCCGACCAGCAGGTGAAGATCCGCGGCTTCCGCATCGAACTGGGCGAAATCGAGAGCCGCCTGCAAGCGCACGAGGAAGTCGACGAGGCCGTCGTGCTGGCGCTGGACTTGCCGGGCGGCAAGCAGTTGGTGGGCTATCTGGTGTGCAGGCAGGCCACCGCCGGTAGCGACGCGCAACAACTGCTGCGCGAAGCGGTGAAAGCCGATGCCCGCCAGCACCTGCCCGACTACATGGTGCCTGCGCACCTGGTGCTGCTCGACAGCCTGCCGCTGATGGGCAACGGCAAGCTCGACCGCCGTGCGCTGCCGCTGCCGGACCTTGAGCAGGCGCGGCAGCAATACCAGGCCCCTGGCAATGAGGTGGAAGCACAGTTGGCGCAGATCTGGCGCGATGTGCTCAACGTTGCCCGGGTCGGCGTGCAGGACAACTTCTTCGAGCTGGGGGGCGACTCGATCCTGTCGATTCAGGTGGTCAGCCGCGCCCGGCAGGCCGGCTTGCAATTCACCCCACGCGACCTGTTCCAGCATCAGACCATCCAGACCCTGGCAACTGTGGTTCAGCTCAGCGAAGCCGCGAGCACCGTCGAGCAAGGCCTGCGCCAGGGCCAGGCCGGGCTGACGCCGATCCAGCACTGGTTCTTCGACAGTGACCTGCCACAGCCGCAACACTGGAACCAGGCTGTGCTGCTGGAGGTGCGCCAACCCTTGGTTGAGGCCACCCTTGAACAGGCATTGGCTGCGCTGGTGCAGCACCATGACAGCCTGCGCCTGCGCTTCAGCGACGCCCAGGGCCGCTGGCAGGCCCAGTACGTGCAGCCTGGCGCCGAGCAACTGCTGTGGAGCGCCACTGTCGCCGATTTCAATGATTGTCAGGCACTCTACACCGACGTGCAGCGCAGCCTGGACCTGCAACAGGGGCCGCTGCTGCGCGCCTTGCTGGTGCGTGACGGGCAGGGCACCCAGCGGTTGCTGCTGGCGATTCATCACCTGGTGGTTGATGGCGTGTCCTGGCGGGTGCTGCTGGAAGACCTGCAGGCGCTGTACCGTGGCCAGCCTCTGCCGGCCAAGACCCACGCCGTCGGCGACTGGGCCGCGCGCCTGGCCAGCTACGCCGGCAGCGATTCGCTGCGTGACGAACTGGCCTGGTGGCAAGGCCAGCTGGGCGGTGTGCGTCGCGAATTGCCGTGCGACCATCCGCAGGGTGGCAATTTGCATCGCCACGCTCAAACCCTGGCCATCGGCCTGGACGTGGAGCAAACCCGGCAGCTGTTGCAACTGGCCCCGGCGGCTTACCACACCCAGGTCAACGACCTGCTGTTGACTGCACTGGCGCGGGCCTTGTGCCGCTGGTGCGGCGATGAAGAAGTGCTGGTGCAGCTCGAAGGCCATGGCCGTGACGGGCTGTTCGAAGACATGGACCTGACCCGCAGCGTCGGCTGGTTCACCAATGCCTACCCACTGAGCCTGCGTCCGCTGCCAGGTGAAGACGACGCGGCGCGGGCCGGTTCGATCAAGCGCATCAAGGAACAACTGCGCCATGTGCCGCACAAGGGCCTGGGCTACGGCGTACTGCGTTACCTGGCGGATGCCGCCGGGCGCGAACAGATGGCGGCCTTGCCGCAGGCGCGCATCACCTTCAACTACCTGGGCCAGTTCGACCAGCAGTTCGACAGTAAAGCCCTGTTCCAGCCCCTGGAGGCACCGGCCGGGTTGGCGCATGACCTCGATGCGCCGTTGCCCAACTGGTTGAGCGTCGATGGCCAGGTGTATGGCGGTGCTCTGCAATTGCGCTGGACCTTCAGCGCCGAGCGCTACGACCAGCAGACCATCGCGGGTCTGGCTGAGGCCTATCGTCAGGAGCTGCTGGCGCTGGTCGCGCATTGCCTGGCCGATGGCAATGGCAGCTTCACCCCATCAGACTTCCCGCTGGCGCACCTGACTCAGGAGCAGATCGACGCATTGCCGGTCCCGGCCGCGCAGATCGAGGACGTTTACCCGCTGACGCCGATGCAGGAAGGCATGCTGCTGCACACCCTGCTGGAGCCGGGCACTGGCCTGTACTACATGCAGGACCGCTACCGTATCAACAGCGCCCTCGACCCTGAGCGTTTCGCCCAGGCCTGGCAGGCGGTGGTGGCGCGCCACGAAGCGTTGCGCGCCTCGTTCAGCTGGAACAGCGGCGAGGCGATGCTGCAGATCATCCACAAGCCGGGCAACCTGGCGGTGGACTACCAGGACTGGCGCGGCCTTGCTGAGGATACCCAGGAGCAGCGCCTGCAGGCCCTGCACAAGCAGGAGCGCGAGGCCGGCTTTGCCTTGCTCAGCGAGGCACCGTTCCACCTGCGCCTGGTGCGCGTGGCCGATGAACGCTACTGGTTCATGATGAGCAACCACCACATCCTTATCGATGCCTGGTGCCGCTCGCTGTTGATGAACGATTTCTTCGAGGTCTACCAGGCCCTTGGCGAAGGCCGTCAGGCCCAACTGCCGGTGCCACCGCGTTACCGCGATTACATCGGTTGGCTGCAACGCCAGGGCCTGGACGACGCACGTGCCTGGTGGCAGGCCAACCTGGCCGGCTTCGAACGTGCCACAGCCATCCCTAGCGACCGCCCGCTGCGCCATGACCACGCCGGTAGCGGCATGGTCGTCGGCGATTGTTATACCCGCCTTGAGGTGAATGATGGCGTGCGTCTGCGCGAACTGGCCCAGGCCCATCAACTCACCGTCAACACTTTCGCCCAGGCGGCCTGGGCCCTGGTGTTGGCGCGTTACAGCGGCGACCGCGATGTGGCCTTTGGCGTGACCGTGGCCGGGCGCCCGGTGAGCATGCCGCAGATGCAGCGCACCGTCGGCCTGTTCATCAACAGCGTGGCCCTGCGCGTGCAGTTGCCCGCGGCGGGTGAGCGCTGCAGCGTACGCCAGTGGCTGCAGGGCCTGCTGCAAAGCAACATGGAACTGCGCGAGTACGAATACCTGCCGCTGGTGGCGATCCAGGCGTGCAGCGAGCTGCCCAAGGGCCAGCCGCTGTTCGACAGCCTGTTCGTGTTCGAGAATGCGCCGGTTGAAACCGCCGTGCTCGATCACGCCCAGCACCTGAACGCCAGCTCCGACTCGGGCCGTACCCACACCAACTTCCCGCTGACGGCGGTGTGCTACCCGGGTGATGACCTGGGCCTGCACCTGTCGTTCGACCAGCGCTACTTCGACTACCCGACCGTCGAGCGCCTGCTGGCCGAATTCAAGCGCCTGCTGCTGGCGCTGGTACAAGGTTTTGAAGGAGAGGTGAGCGAGCTACCGCTGCTGAGCGCCCAGGAGCAAGGCTTCCTGCTGGAGGACTGCAACCGGACCGAGCGGGTTTATCCGCTGGAACAGAGCTACATCGCGCAGTTCGAAGCGCAGGTCGTGGCGCATCCGCAGCGTACCGTGGCCCGCTGCCTGGAGGCCTCCTATGATTACGCCGGGCTGAACCTGGCGGCCAACCGCCTGGGCCATGCGCTGGTGGCTGCCGGGGTCTGCGTGGACCAGCCAGTGGCACTGCTTGCCGAGCGTGGGTTGCCGCTGCTGGGCATGATCGTCGGCAGCTTCAAGGCCGGCGCCGGCTACCTGCCGCTGGACCCGGGCCTGCCGGCGGCGCGCCTGCAAAGCATCATCCAGCTCAGCCGCACGCCAGTGTTGGTGTGCAGCGCGTCCTGCGCCGAGCAGGGGCGGCAGTTGCTCGGTGAGCTGGAGACTGCGCTGCGGCCGCAACTGCTGGTCTGGGAAGACGTCCAGGCCAACCCGATCGCAAGCCACAACCCGGGTATCCACAGTGGCCCGGACAACCTCGCCTACGTGATCTACACCTCAGGCTCGACCGGCCTGCCGAAAGGGGTGATGGTCGAGCAGCGCGGCATGCTCAACAACCAGCTGAGCAAGGTGCCTTACCTGGCGCTGAGCGAGCAGGACGTGATTGCCCAGACCGCTTCGCAAAGCTTCGACATCTCGGTCTGGCAGTTCCTGGCTGCGCCGCTGTTCGGCGCCAAGGTAGAGATCGTGCCTAACGCTATCGCCCATGACCCGCAGGGCCTGCTGGCGCACGTGCAGGCCACCGGCATCACCGTGCTGGAGAGCGTGCCGTCCCTGATCCAGGGCATGCTGGCCAGCGACCACCAGGCCCTCGACGGCCTGCGCTGGATGCTGCCGACCGGCGAGGCCATGCCACCGGAGCTGGCGGCGCAGTGGCTGCAGCGCTACCCGCAGATCGGCCTGGTCAATGCCTATGGGCCGGCGGAGTGCTCGGATGACGTGGCGTTCTTCCGCGTCGATGCCGCCTCGACCCAAGGCAGCTACCTGCCAATCGGCACGCCAACCGACAACAACCGCCTGTACCTGTTCGGCGAGGACCAGGCGCTGGTGCCGCTGGGTGCGGTGGGCGAGCTGTGCGTGGCTGGTACGGGTGTAGGCCGTGGCTACGTCGGTGACCCGGTGCGCACGGCGCTGGCATTCATCCCTCACCCTTACGGGGCGCCGGGCGAACGCCTGTACCGCACTGGCGACCTGGCGCGGAAACGCCCGGACGGTGTGCTGGAGTACGTCGGGCGCATCGACCATCAGGTGAAGATTCGCGGCTATCGCATCGAGCTGGGAGAAATCGAGGCCCGGCTGCATGAGCAGGCGGAAATTCGCGATGCCGCCGTGGCGGTGCAGGAGGGCGTGAACGGCAAGCATCTGGTTGGCTACCTGGTGGCGCACCAGGGCGTCAGTGCCGATGCCGTGTTGCTGGAGCAGGTCAAGCAACGTCTGCGTGCCGAGTTGCCGGAGTACATGGTGCCGTTGCACTGGGGCTGGTTCGACAGCTTGCCGCACAACGCCAACGGCAAGCTCGACCGCAAGGCCCTGCCAGCCATCGACATCGGCGGCCAGTACAGTCAGGCCTATCAGGCGCCGCGCAACGAGTTGGAGGACGTGTTGGCGGGTATTTGGGCCGATGTGCTCAAAGCCGAGCGGGTGGGGGTGCACGACAACTTCTTCGAGCTGGGCGGGCATTCGCTGCTGGCCACGCAGATCGCTTCGCGGGTGCAGAAGCAGCTACAGCTGAACGTGCCGCTGCGGGCGATGTTCGAGTGCAGCACGGTGGAGGCGTTGGCCGAGTATGTTCAGGGGCTGCAGGGCAGTGCGCTGGATGATGACAAGGTCGACCGGCTCAGTGACCTGATGGCGGAACTGGAGGGGCTGTGATGGGCAGGGGCGCTTGGCGCCCCCTCTCAATGGCCACGGTACCTAGACCAAAGCATTGATAAAGGCTTCATCCAGCGATTTGGCACGGTGGCGTTCCATGAACTGTCCACCACTGTCAAACGCTTCCAGTCGTTTGTTTGCGAGCATATAAAAGCGCTGGCAGTTTTTCGTGATTTCCTCTGTGTAATGAGAAGATATCAGCACGCTCGCACCTTCCGCGCACGCGCTTTTTATACCGAGCCATATATAATGTCGAAATTCAGGGTCTACGCCAGCCGTTGGCTCGTCAAGAATGATCAAGTCACTGTTTAAAAGCAGCAAGGTCAGCGTGAAGTAGCTGCGAATTTCACCGTAGCTGCAATTGGCGGCTTTTTTCTTGGCGATTTCTGCATATCGCTTGGACAGTGATGGGGACCATTTGGCTAGTTTCGAGAGAATCTCTGTGTGATCTGGGGAAGCGTTGGGGGTCAGGCTGGTGATAAGCTTGCCCGCTTCGTTCATACGCAGTAATGGGGGCGGTGTAAGGATTTGGGTCAAATAGGCCTGACGCCTGGATAAATTGGAAATAGCACCCTTTGTCGGCTTCTTTATTTTACAGATGAGGTCGAAAAGGGTTGTCTTTCCGGCTCCGTTGTTGCCCAGAATACCGACCAGTTCCCCCGCTTTTATAGTGAGTTCAATGTCGTTCAGCAGCGGGTTTCCGGTGTATCCGAAGTGAAGGTTGTTTATAGTTAAAATGTCCATCAGTATCGGCTCCATATGGGTTGAATTCTGAAATACCTTCCAGTCAGGTATGTCGAGGCTGCAGAGGCCGAAAGTGCAATCAGAAAACTGTTGAGAAGGGGCATTTCGCCATGGAAGATCTGCGCGCTTAAAAAGAGCGGGTTGATCAGCGTTAGCGCCTGCGAAGCATCGTGCCCCATTGTGGCGCCGTTGTATCCGGAGACCAGCATGAGAAATGACATGAGTGAGAAAAGTGTGCTGGCTGTGCTGAATTTTATCGGCAGCGCAGCGATCCCCAGGCCGATACAGGTGAACATGAGGTAGCTGGTGTAAAAGCATGCCATCAGATAGAGGTATTCAGGAAGTGAGTAGTGACCTCGTAAGGGTTTGGTCAAGAGGTAGAATAGTGTGGCGTAAAGCGAGCTCAATAAAAAATAACTGAGTGTGTGGGCCGTCAGGAATAGCTTGATTGCACCGTGTTGGTAGATGAAGGACCGCGTGAAGCCACTTTCCCTCCTGCCGATGAGGTAGAAGCTGAATCCAAAGAACGCGAGGGTGGCAGAGATGTATGAGTAGAACCAGGCGGCTGAAGCGGTATAGGTCGAGGCTGCATGTGTTGGCTGGGTGATGATGAAGAGTATGCAAGGGGCCAGCGCTGACCAAAGAAGCGATGTGGGCTCCCTCAAGTGCTCAGTGGTCAAGATTTTTGTGATGCTCGTGATTTTTTGTGCGCTGCGGATACAGTGGTTTGGATTCATGAGTAGACCAATTTGGTGTCATTGTTGCGGTGTTATTTGATTTCGCAGTGAGGGTCGAAGCCAATGCCATGAGGGTAATGCCAAATTGATTTTTCATGAGTGTCTCCTGGTTTTTGGTGTGGTCTGAAATGTATGGGTATGGAGGTTTAGGCGTTCGGTTGTTTCAAGTCAATCTTTCGGTGGGGATGGCGTGGCTGGACGTGATATTGGAGTGTTCGGTTTAAAGCTATTTTTGTGGGAAAATTCTTCAGAAGGGTCTTGCTTAAATCTGATAATGTTTTTTGGGGTTTATTTTTTCTTCTAATTGTGTAAGAAATTTCTGTTTTTGATGCTCGAACGCTCTGTTGTGAATGTCCGAATGTTCTTTATTGTGCGTGTGTGTAGGATTTGAATAAGGGAAGCAAGCAAACGATGTTTAACGACAGGGCGTGTCGAATAATTGTTTCTAGATATGTTGAGTGGCAGATTTAAATCTGCGCGGGGTAGATTTGCCCGGTCGGGAGATTTAATGCTTGCGAAAGAACGGCCTGCGTCCAATCACCAATGTGTGTCCACTCCCGATCAGCGTAGGAGCGGGTTTACCCGCGAATACAGTGGCGGCGGCAACGGTGAACGGCTGGTGGAAATTGGCCAGCAGGTCCGGCCCTTTCGCGGGTAAACCCGCTCCTACGGCCGACCGCGCAGGCCTTGCGATCACGGGCCTGGCGCAAAACCCAGCCGTTAGCGCGAGCCCCGTAGGAGCGGGTTCACCCGCGAACACCGGCGTAGCCGGTGCCATGTCCCGCGTCACCTGCTTCGCGGCGCTCGATCTGTGCCCCACCACATGCACTAACGCTTGCCCAGAATCTTCCCAAGCATCTCCGGCCGTGGTGCCCCTTGCTGGCTTTGCAGGTTGCCTTGCTCATCCTGATAGAAAATGGCCGGAGTCGCCTGCAACCCCATCTCTTCCATCAACGCCATGTTCGCCGCCAGCTTCTGTTGCACAGCCTCTGGCACCTGCTCGAGTGCCTTCAGCGTGCTGGCCTTGCCGGCCTTTTCATGCTGCTGCAGGGCCTTGGCCGGATCTTTCGCTGCCAGCAGCGCCGCCGACTTGCCCGGGCTGTCCTCGCGGATGATGCCGACCATGATATGGCGCAACTGCACCTTGCCCGACTCTACCCACGGCCGCGCCTGTTCCCAGAACATGTTGCAGTAGGGGCAGTTCGGGTCGCTGAACAGGTACACCTTGCGCGGCGCATCGGCCTTGCCGTCGGCGATCCACGCGGTTTTTTCCATTTTCGCCCAGATTTCCTTGCTCATCGGCGCGTATACCAGCTTTTGCAGCGGCTCGGCGCTCAGGTCTTTGCCCTGTTCGTCGAACAGGCTGCCGACCAGTACATGCTTGCCGTCAGGGGTCAGGTACAGGGCCAGGGCGTTGTTCTGGTACTCGGCGGCATAACCGCGCAGGCCGTTGGGCGCATCGAAGCTGCCCTTGATCACGGCGCCCTTGGCTTGGAGCTGCTGAACAGCTTTGGGCAGTTCTTCGGCCTGCAGGGCAGGGGAGGCCAGCAGGGCCAGGGACAGGGGCAGCAGTGCAGTCAATCGCATGTCAGTTTCCTTGTGCGGCAGGGGCGGGCGCAATGGCCCGGTCGAAAGGTTCCAGAGCGTGGCGCAGGCTGGCCCGGGACAGTTCGCCCAGGTGGCTGCCGACCAGCCGCCCGTTGGCGTCGTAGAACAGGGTGGTGGGCAAGGCCATGGAGCCGACGCGCTGGGCCAGCAGGCCGGTGCCGTCGAACAGCACGTGGGTCAGGCTCAGGCCGGTGGTGGCGAGGAAGGTGCTGACGTTTTCCGGGGTTTCGCCCTGGTTGACGAACAGGAAGGTCACGTGCGGGTAAGCGCTTTGCGCCTGTTGCAGCACTGGCATCTCACGCCGACACGGCGGGCACCAGGTGGCCCAGATGTTGATGACCAGCGGCTTGCCGCGGTAGCTGTGCAATGCCACGGCCTGGCCGCCGGCGTTGCGCAGGCTCAGTTCGGGCAGTTCGGTGCCTTTGCTGTACAGGTGGCCGCCGAGGCTGGCCAGGCCCCAGAACAGTGCGCCGCTGAACAGCGCCCAGCCTAGCGGGCGGCGCAGACCGGGGTGGCGCCAGCCCTGCCACAGGGCTCCGAGCACGATGCCGGCAAGGCCCGACCAGAACAGGAAGCCGCCGTCACGGATGTCGATGATTTGCAGCGGGTCGTCCCGGTACATCGGCCAGTAGGCCAGTACGAAGCCGGCGCGGGCACACAGCAGGCCGATCAGGAACAGGTTGAACAGCGCCGATTCCGGGCTCTCGCCGCCACGTCGGGCGACCCACCAGCCGACCACGCTGGCGATCACCAGGGCGGTGAGCATCAGCAGGTGGTTGAGGGCCATGGTCAGTGGCCCGAGTGTTACGGTCAGCATCAGCCTTGGCTCCTGGTCTGGACCCAGTGTTGCTGGAACGCTGCTGCGTCCACCTCACCGGTGATGCGCCGCGCGCGGCGTTCTTCGCCTTCCGGGCCGATCCAGATGATGCTGGGCGGGCCGGGTACTTGGTAGCGCTGCAGCAGGGCTTTGCTGGCCGGGCTGTCGGCGGTCACGTCCAGGCGCAGCAGGTGCACGCCGGCCAGGCCGGTCTGCACGTCGCTGCGGGCGAACACCTGTTTTTCCATGACTTTGCACGACACGCACCAGTCGGCATAGTAGTCGAGCATCACCCACTGGCCGCGGGCTTTGGCCGCGTCCAGCTCACGTTGCAGGTCCTCGGGGCGGCTGACGGTGACGAAGCTGTCCTCGGCATGCTGGCCAGCGGCCGCTGTGCTGCCACCCCCGGCGAACGGGCGTAGTGGCTGCCAGAGGTCGTCGCCGCCTGCTGCCGCACCGACCAGCAACAGGCCGCCCCACAGGGCGCCGAGTAACGGCACTGCACGCAACGCCGGCAGCCGCTGCAGGGCTGGCCAGGCAGCCCAGGCCAAGGCGATCAGCCAGGCGCCGCTCAGTGCCAGCAGCAAGGTAGCAGGCAGCAGGCTGCGCACGGTGTACAGCGCCATGGCCAGGAACACGAAACCGAACACACCCTTGACCCGGTTCATCCACGCACCCGGGCGCGGCAGATAACGGTTGCCCAGGGTTACCAGCAACAGCAGCGGCACGCCCATGCCCAGGCCGAGGCTGAACAGCACCAGCGCGCCTTGCAGCACGTCACCGCTCTGCGCGATGTACAGCAGCGCACCGGCCAACGGCGCAGTCATGCACGGGCCGAGCAACAGGCCGGACAATGCCCCGAGCAGTGCCGCGCCATACAGGTTGCCGCCACGGGTACCTTGCCCGGCGCGGTCCAGGCGGTCGCGCAGGGCGGCAGGCAGTTGCAGTTCGAAGACGCCGAACATCGGCAGTGCCAGCAGCACGAACAGCCCTGCCAGGCTGCCCAGCAGCCAGGGTTGCTGCAGCCAGGCCTGCAGGCTGGCACCCAGCAGGGCAGCAACCACCCCGAGCCCGGCGTACACCAGGGCCATGCTCAGCACATAGACCCCGGCCAGCAGCCAGCCGCGCCGGGCACTGGCGCCATTGCCCAGCACCAGCCCGGCAAGGATCGGCAGCATCGGCAGCGAGCAGGGGGTGAAGGCCAGCAGCAGCCCAAGGCCGAAGAACGCCAGCAGGCTCCATGCCAGGTGGCCTTGCTGAAGGCCGCTGGCCAGGGCCTGGTCGCTGGCTTGCTCGGCGGTGGGCGTTACGCTGCCACCCAAGTCGATCGAGGTGGTTTGCGGCGGGTAGCATAGGCCGGCATCGGCACAGCCCTGCCAGCCCAGGCGCAACTGACCCTGGGCGTTGGCAGGCAATAGCAGTTCAAGCTGGTCGCGGTACACCGCGCTGTCGCCGAAGAACTCGTCGTGATGGTTGAGTGCCGGTGGCAGTTGCGGGTGTTGCTCGGTGGGCAGGCCATCGAACTTCAGGCGCTTCTGGTACAGGTAGTAGCCCGGCTTGATCTGGAAGTACAGGCGCATCTGGCCGTCGGCCTGGCGGTCGTGGGTGAGCACGAAGGCTTGGTCAACCGGCAGGAAGTCTGGTTTCACATCGAACGGGTTGGCTTGCAACGGGCCGGCCAGTAGGAGTGTGAGGAAGAGCAGGAGAACGCGCATGTCTTCGCCTTGGCAGATCTGGGAATGGGGCCATGCTGGCTGGGGTTGATTAAATGAAGGTTAACGCGGGTGTTGGGGTTGGGGGTGAGTCAGGAGTAGTAAGAGTTTGTTCTGGGTTTGCAGGGTCTTCGTTGTTGGATTTTCGAGGGGGCGGCGTTGGAATTTTGAGGGGACGGCGTTGGGATTTTGAGATGTTTGCCGATTCATTTTCAGCGCCTGTGAGATCGAGCGCCGCCCGCGCGGCGCTTCGCGGGTAAACCCGCTCCTACGTTTGTTTCGGGCCAGTCCCTCCTGCACCAGTCGCGCGCGACCGCCTTGTTTGTACGACGCGATATCGAGACATGCGCCAAGGCGGTCGCGCGCAAATCCCACAGGAATAATTGGCCCGAAACAAACGTAGGAGCGGGTTTACCCGCGAAGCGCCGCGCGGGCGGCGCTCGATCTCACAGGCGCTGAAAATCTCCCGGCGAACACTACCAGGCGCTGAAAATCTCCCGGCAAACACCTACCAGGCGCTGAAAATCTCCCGGCGAACACCTACCAGGCGCTGAAATTCTCCCAGCGAACACCTACCAGGCGCTGAAAATCTCCCGCCAAACACCTACCCGCCAAAGCGCGAATTCCGCCCCTTGCCCTATACACACCGCGACACATTGTCGGCTTGACTTTGCCTCTACCCACCCAATTGCTGTAAAGTTGACGCCAAGGTCAGCTTTTCTCAAGCCAGGCCAAGAATCAAAAGAAAGGGCAGGCCCCAACTGCCCAGAGGATCAAGCATGTCCAACCGTGATATTTCCCGGCGCGCCTTCCTGCAAGGCGGCCTGATCGCTGGTGTCGGCGTGACCATGGCGCCACTTGGCAGCCAGGCCTTCGCCGCGTTGATGGAGGAGCGCGTCACCACCTCGCCACAGAAGTGGATGAACCACGACGGCAAGGCGCGTTTCCGTAACGATGCCTTGTCCAAGGTCTGCGGCGACAAAGTGTTCGCCCGCGACATCCGCGCCAAGGACATGCCCGGCTGGCCCGCGCAGCAAGGTCATGCGCTGCTGCTCAAGGCGACCAAGGTCGACCGGATTTATGCCGGCCATGACCTCAGCCTGCTCGGCACCGACCTGCAGCCGGACCGCATCGTCACCGCCGCCGACCTCGAGCAGGACGGCATTGCCTGGCCCGAGGCCCATTCGCCCGACCCGCTGCTGCCGCCCGGCAAGGTGCCGATGTTCATCGGCCACCCGGTGGCGATCCTGATCTGGCATGACTTCGAGCGCTTCCGCCAGGCCAAGCGCAAGCTGCAGTTCAATCAGCAGGCGATCCGTTACGGTGCCCAGGCGCCGCTGTACCAGCGCGACCCTTATGGCAGCTTCCGCTTCGTGCGGGTGGGTGGCGCCACGCCGTTCGACGACGATGAGTTCTCCAGCCTGAAGAACTCCATGCTGTTCCCCACCATTCTCAACCGCAAGCCGGTGTGGTCGAAGCAGCCCAACCAGCACGGCGACCTGACCGAGCAGGGGTTGTTCTACGCCAAGCGCATGGCCGAGCAGCTGGACAACCCGCCCGAGGACTGGCTGGTGTTCGACGAGCGCTACAAGACGCCATCCATCGAACCTGCCGCGCTGGAGCCGGATAACGGCAACGGCTGGTATGACCCGGCCACGGGCACGCTGCACTTCGTGGTCGCCACCCAGTGCCCGTTCGAAGTGGCGCAGGAATGCGTGCACATGATCAAACCGTCGCGCTTCGCCCTGAACACGCTGAACATGCACCCGGGCTATACCGTGGGCTATGGCTCAAAAGACAACAATATCTTCGTCTTCTATGCCGCGGTGGCTGCGCTGTACGGCGCCGGCGTGCCGATCCGCCTGGCCAACGACCGCTACGAGCAGTTCCAGAGCGGCATCAAGCGCCATGCCTTCGATATCCGCTACCAGTTGGCGGTGGACAAGAAGGACAACAGCTTCAAGATCTTCCGCGCCGACATGAGTTGCGACGGCGGCGGGCGCATCAACTACAGCCCGTCGGTGGCAGCCGTGGGCGCCACGGCAGCGCAGTCGATCTACTACATGCCACAGAACGACCTGTCGGTGACCGCCTACTATTCCCGTGGCGTCGAGGCCGGCTCCATGCGCGGTTACGGCACCCTGCAGAGCATGGCGGCCACTGAGATGATGGTGGATGAGATCGCCGGCCGCCTGGGGGTCGATGCCATCGACCTGCGCCGCGCCAACGCGCTGAAATCGGGCATGAAGAACACCCAGGGTGCGGTCCCGGCCGGCGCCCTGCGCCTGTACGAGATCCTCGACAAGGCCGCTGTGCACGAGTGGTGGCGCAACCGCGATGCACGCAAGCAACAGATGGACGCCAAGGACCCGGACCACTGGTACGGCGTCGGCTTCGCCATCTGCCAGAAGGACTTCGGCACAGGCTCCGAGGCGCCGATGGCCAGTGTCGAGTTCAGCGCCGATGGCCGCATCAGCCTGCGCCATATCGGCACCGAGCTGGGTACCGGCATGTCCACCTCCCAGGCTTTGGTGATCAGCGACTTCCTTGGCCGTTCGGCCGACGAGGTGAAGACCGCGGTCACCGAATGGCCGGAGCTGCAGCTGACCACCAGCGGCAACCCCTACCTGATCAGTCAGCCCGAACAGGACGCTGCGCTGCGCAATCCGCGCTGGGTCGGCAAGCTGGCGTCGCCGTCGTCGGCCACCAACTCGGCCTTCTACTTCAGCCATGCCACCCGCGAAGCGGCGCGTGTGCTGTTCAATCATGGGCTGTGGCCGGCGGCCAAGGCGATCTGGAGCCAAGGCCCGTACGGCGGCCAGGCCAACCCGCTGGTGGTGCGCCGTGAAAATGCGGTGTGGGTCAACGGTGAGCTGACCGGCAACGGCCTGGCGCCGATTCCGTTTGCCCAGCTGGCGCAGAAGGCCCACGACATGGGGCTAGTTACTGGCGTGAGCGTGCACGGCTTCAACCGCTGGAGCTGGGCCGAGGCCGACTTTGTCATCGATGGCGTGCGCGAGCGCTTCCCGCTCGATGCCATGGCGGTGAAATACGGCGATGGTGCGGTGAATGCCAAGAAGGCGCAGATGGGCAGCCATGGCTATCACCTGCTCGACCGGCAGAATGCGGCCTACCCCGACACCCAGCTGAACAACGCCATGGTCACCTACTACAGCCCGGTGGCGACCATCGTCGAGGTCAAGGTCAACAAAGGCACCTTGGAGACGCAGGTGCTCAACCACCACAGTTGGGTCGAGTGTGGCCGGGTGCTGGTGCCGGAACTGGTCAAGGGCCAGCTCGAAGGCGGTATCGCCATGGGCATTGGCCATGCACTGACCGAAGAAATGCCGTTGTACGAGGGTGGGCCCGGGGAGGGCGACTGGAACTTCAACCGCTACCGCCTGCCGCATGCGCGCGATGTGGCGGTGTGGCAGCAGACCAGCGAAATCCTCCCGCCGCTGTCACCGACCGACCCCTCCAAGGGCATCGCCGAAGTGGTGATGATCCCGGTCGTCGGTGCCATCGGCAATGCCGTCGCGCATGCCATCGGCAAGCGCGTGCGCGATCTCCCCATCACCCCTGCCCGTATCAAGGAGGCCCTCAATGGCTAACCGTCCACTGCAACTGACGCTCAACGGTCAACCGGTCGGGCCGGTCGAGGTCCCTGCGGACCTGGCGATGATCGACTACCTGCACGAACACCAGAACCTCACCGGCTCGCGCCTGGGTTGCGGCCAAGGCATCTGCCACGCCTGCGTGGTGATCGTCGACAACCCCGACGGCACCAGCGAAGAAGTGCGCACCTGCATCACCGGTGCGCATTACTTCGAAGGCAAGAAGGTTCGCACCATCGAAGGCCATGCCAAAAAAGACGAGGCAGGCAACCTGACGCTCAACCCGATCCAGCAGAAGTTCGTCGACCTGTTCGCCTTCCAGTGCAGCTACTGCGCACCAGGCTTCGTCAACGCCGCAACCGTGCTGGTGGAAACGGCCCAGCGCCAGCCGCTGAAGAAGAGCGAAGTGGAAGACCGCATCGAGGCCAGCCTCGGTCACCACATCTGCCGCTGCACAGGCTACGTGCGTTACTACGATGCCACCCGCAAGGTGCTCAACGATCTCGGCCTGGTCAAGGAGGGTTGAACATGGGCTTCGTACGTAGCGCCTCGGCGTTGGCCCTCGGGCTGGCTGTCAGCTCGTTTGCCTTGGCGGCCGACGATGCGCAGGTCAAGCGCGGTGAATACCTGGCCCGCGCGGCCGACTGCATGGCCTGCCATACCGCCGAAGGCGGCGCGCCGTATGCGGGCGGCCTGCCGATCCATTCGCCGTTCGGCACCATTTATGGCAGTAATATCACCCCGGACAAACAGTACGGCATCGGCAACTACAGCGCCGACGAGTTCTTCGCCGCAGTCACCGAGGGCAAGCGCAAGGATGGCGCCAACCTTTATCCTGCGATGCCTTACACCTCGTACCACCTGATCAAGCGTGAAGACTCGGACGCGATCCTCGCCTACCTGATGACCATACCGCCGATCAACCGCCCGGCACCGCAGACCGCGTTGCGCTTCCCGTTCAATGTGCGCATGGGGCTCAGCGGCTGGAACATGCTGTATGGCAAGAGCGTGCAACTGCAGCCGACCGAGGGTAAAAGCCCGGCCTGGCAGCGCGGCCAGTACATGGTCGAGGTCATGGGCCATTGTGGCGAATGCCATACCCCGCGCAACCCGATCGGTGCGCTGCAGCAGGACCAGCGCCTGAGCGGCGGCCTGCTGGGTGGCTACCTGGCGCCAAGCCTGCTGGCCCAGGACCTGGCCGAGCGCGGCTGGACCCAGCCGGACCTGACCACCTTCCTCAAGCACGGCATCAGCGCCCAAGGCAGCATGTTCAACGAGATGTTCCCGGTGGTGCACCACAGCACCCAGCACCTGGAAGATGCAGACCTTGCGGCCATGGCCACCTACCTGCTGGGTGACCAGCCGCCGCCGGCCAAGGCTATCGAGGCCGTTGCCCTGGAGCAGATGAGCGACAGTGCCAAGCGGGGCCACCAGCAGTACCTGAACGTCTGCGCCGGCTGCCATGGTGTCGACGGCGAGGGCAAGCCGCACATCGCCGTGGCCATGCGCGGCAACACCGTGCTGCGTCAGGCCGACTCGCGCAATCTGGTCAAGGTGGTCCTCGAGGGCATCCGTGAACAGCAGTTCACCGGCTTCGAGCGCATGCAGCCGATGCCGGGCTTTGCCGACAAGCTTGATGACCAACAGGTGACAGATATGGTCAACTACCTGCGCCAGGCCTGGGGTGGATTGCCCGGCGACCTGAACGTACAGCAGCTCGCCGAGCTGAAGGCGGAGTAAAGCGTGCAGCATCTCGATCTACAGGTGATCCGTCAGGCTTTGCAGTGGTCCTGCAACGGCCAGCGGGTATGGTTGTGCACGGTGCTCGCCACCTATGGCTCGGCGCCGCGTGCGCCGGGTTCGCTGCTGGCGGTGAACGCCAGCGGCCAGTGGCTCGGCTCGCTGTCCGGTGGCTGTGTCGAAGACGACTTTCTCGAACGCGTGGCCCTGGGGGAATTCCCGGAGCCGGTTGCCATCGTGCGTTATGGCGACGGCAGCGACCCGCGTTCGCGCGTTCGCCTGCCGTGTGGCGGTGTGCTTGAAGTACTGGTGGAGAACCTGCCGGTTGAATGCGAGGTGCAGGCGCATCTGCGTGAGCTGGAACGTGCGCTGCAGGGCCAGCGCCGGGTACTGCGTGAGGTGAGCCTGCCTATGGGTACCCGCCAGCTGTTCGATGACCATAGTCAGGGGCCACGGGTGGAACGGGAAAATGCCCGGGTGCGCTTGCGTGTCGGCGCCGCCCAGCGGCTGCTGCTGGCCGGTTATTCCAGCGTGGCGCATTTTTGCGTCGAATTCGGCAGGGGGCTGGGTTTTGAGGTCATCCTTTGCGAGCCGCGTGACGAAGTACTCGACGGCGTAGTGCTGAATGGCATAGAGGTGCGCCGCGAGCTGCCGTCGGAATTCATCGCCAATGGCGGTTGCCATGCCGACACGGCAGTAGTGGCATTGACCCATGATCCAAAAATCGATGACCTGGCCATGCTTGAAGCCGTGCGGACCGAAGCGTTCTACATCGGCGTGATGGGCTCCAAGACCACCTCCGACAAGCGTCGCGAACGCTTGCAGCGAATTGGTGGCCTGGGTTGCGACGAGCTGGCGCGCATCCATGCGCCGATTGGCCTGAACCTGGGCAGCAAGACCCCGGCCGAGATCGCCCTGGCGGTACTGGCCGATATCCTTCGTGTGCGCAATGGCATCGAGCGGGCGGCGCTGTGAGCGTGGTTGCGTTGGTATTGGCGGCAGGCAGCAGTGTGCGCTTCGGCTCCGACAAGCGCCGTTCACTGCTGGCTGACGGTCGAAGCTTGCTGGTGCACAGCGTAGAGAGCGCCTGCGCAGTGTTCGATGATGTGCGGGTGGTGTTGCGTGAAGGGGAGCGAGGTGTGGACCTGGGGTTGCCAGCGCGGTGCAGGGTGGTCTCCAGTCCGGATTTCACATTGGGCATGGGCCATAGCCTGGCGGCCGGGGCCGCTTCGCTGGCTGACAGCGAGGCGCAGGCAGTAGCGATTCTGTTGGGTGATATGCCCTGGGTGGCGTCCGCGACCCTGAATTTGCTTGCACGCGAGGCCAGTGGGTCAACGATAGTCCTGCCTTGTCATGCTGGACGACAGGGCCATCCGGTGCTGTTCGGGCGTGATTTCTGGCCGGCGCTTGCCCGGCTGAAGGGTGATGAAGGGGCGCGTTCGGTGCTGAAGGCCCATGCGGACCGTTGCGTCCGGCTGGATGTCGAGGATGCCGGCGTGCTGCAGGATGTCGATAGGCCGGACGCGGTGCGCCCTTGAATGCGTTCGTCAAAGACTATTCATCTTCTTCGCCAGTGAGTTCATAGGGTTCGAGTTCGCCCAGTTGGGAAAGCAGCACCAGATGCTCCACTGCCTTCAGCTTTTCAAGACGCTCAAGGCTGTCTGGGCCTCCCAGCATCAAGGCGGGGACAAAGCCATACATTTCGTCTGAGCCCAGGGTGCCGAGCCGTTCCCTGGCAGGTTCGAACAGGTCGTCGAAGTAGACGCACTCGGTCATCAGCCACATGAGCAAACCGTGGATCCTGCTGTCCCGTTCTTCGTCGCCTGAGCTGTGAGCGCCATCGAGGTAACGGGAATGGTAGGCCGCAATGGTCAGCACCGAACCGGTTTTCTCACCCCATAGGTACAGGTCGCCAAAAGCGCTGCGGGCGATGAGGTGATAAGTGTCGCATGCTTCGAAGTGGGTACCGGCCAACCAAGAGGCCACTACACCCTGGTATTCCTGAGGATTTACCAGCCAGAACAAGCCGCCGCCGTAGCCGCACCAGCCGTGGTCTTGCCAGTATTCAAGGAGGCGATTGGGGAGTTTGCCTTGGTAATGATCGACAGCGGCAGGGGGTACGGGTTGCTGGCCGATGGGGTCGCCGAAGGTTTCCAGGAAAATGCTGAAGATGACATCCATTCGTTTAAATCCTTTTGTGTGCTCAGAAGTCAGAGAAGCTGTAGGGTTCGAGTTCGGTGATTTGAGACAGCAAAATTAAATGCTCTATTGTTTTAATTTTTTCCAGGTTTTTGAGGTCGGGTCGCCCTCCCAGCATCAATGCAGGAACAAAGGCATACATCTCATCTTCTTTCAAGATGCCCAGCTTTTTCTTCGCGGGCTCAAAAAGGCTTTCAAAGTCGTTGTGTTCTTTTTTTCTTGATAGAAAGAAGCTTTGGACCTCTCTGGTTGCTTCAGTTTCAGTGAGTGTGCAGTTTTCACCTGTGTAACGGGACAGAAGACTTGTGATTTTTACTGAAAAGCCACTGTTCTCTCCCCAAAGATACAGGTCGCCGAAAGCGCTTCTGGCAATCAAGTGGTAAGTGTCCCGGTTTTCAAGGAGGGTGCCCTCGGTCCAGGATGAGACGACGCCCTCATACTCCTGTGGATTAACCAGCCAGAATATACCTTCGCCAAAACCACACCATCCATGCTCTTTCCAGTATGCAAGTAACAACTCTGGAAGTTTTCCGTTATAGCGATCAATGCTGGAGGGGGGCACCTCTCGACGCGAAAAAGGCGCGCCTATATTGTCAAGGAATATGGAGAATACCTCATCCATTTGCGATGCCTCTTGTCGTTAGCACTTATGAAGTCTTACATTCATGTAAGTCGAGTGGGTGCCGAATTTCGGCGATTTTTCCGCAGCCTCTTTTATGCTGGCTAGTCTGTTTCGCCATTGAGCACCAATGCTGGAGTTGACGTGCCTGTCGCCAAAGTCTGAGATCATGTCTCTGCCACCCGCGCTTAAGTCGGGATTGTGTAGCGCGGCCAAGGTGGCCATCGTCTCTTTCGCCTTTATGGTCGACAGTCTAGTTGCTTCTGCTGGGCTCATTTCGGCGAGCAGCTCCTTGTTGATTCTTTTTTCCAACCGGTCTTGTAGATCCCTGCGTGCAGCGCGTGCGACCGCAGGGTCACGCTTTACAGGATTGGCAACGTTCTCCAAAAACTCCTCAACCGTCAGCCGATTCAACCCATCCTGTTGTCCCTTTAACTGCCGCTCAAACTCGCCATGCTTCGACGCTGGCAATTTATCCGCCTTGAAACACGCCACCGTATGCAACGGCATGCTACCGGGCTTCCCTGTGGGGTGCTCCTTGTCTTTTCCCGCCTGCCGATTCGGCTGAACTGGCTGCGGATCATCCATCGCCCCTTTGCGCCGCTCCGGCACCTGCAGATCCGGCCGTTTCTTCAACCCCTCTTCATGCTGGAGCATCCATTGCCCCAGCCGCGCGCCTTTGCGGCTGGCCGCCATCTCCTGGGCCAGCACTCGGGCATCGCCGCGCCCGCGGGTGAGGTACGACACGATCGCCCCCAACAACAGCACCACGACTTCCACATGGCCTTGGGCAATCTGATGCGTGGCCCGGGATATCGCATAGGGGTCGTCCCGGCAGAACGGGCCGGTGCCTTCATTGCCGCAGGTGCCTTCCCAGGCGAAGCGGATGCCATCGACGTAGTACTCGCCGATCCGCGGCAAGCCGTCGATGAAGAACTCGGCAATGGAGGCCAGCCCCAGCGCACCGAGGATCCAGCCGCTGACCTTGAGGCCCATGGCCGCGCCCGCGCCGGCAAACGGAATGGTTCCGGCGCCGCCGGCGAATGCGCCTACCGTCGCGCCAAGCAGGCCACCGGTAATGGTGCTGCCGGCGACGATCATCGCCATCTGCTGCACGACCCTCAGCAGTTCGTCGATGATGCTGTTGATGTCGAGGTCGGCGAAGCGCTGGCGTAGCATGTGCGCCGCCTGCCATTCAGCGTGGTAGAAGGCTGTGCGGACAGCTTCGATCCGGCGCAGGTTGAGGCCCAGTGAGGCGAGCTCTTCATTGAGGCTGGTGCGGAACTGGCCACCGCTTTGATAGCCCACCATGGCGATGACACGTGACTCGATCTCGTGCCACGAGGGCACGAGGTAATCCAGGTACATGAGGTGTCTCCCTGACAACGTGTGCAGGGGGAAATCCCATCATGGATTCGGATCAGAGGTTTCTGGGTTAGTTGTAGGAAAAGGCGACTTCGTTTCTGTAGTGTTCGAGAAGCTCGGGAATTGGGGTTGAGGCTGCGAGGGGCAGGGTGGCGACCCGCGCGGTGCTCGATCTCCCCCCAACCCACCCCAAAAGGTCCATAATCCCCCCTTAATCCGCCCAAGGTGCAATACCAGCCACACCACTCCGGGAGCCCCACCATGCACGTTCTGCTCTGCGAGGACGACGACCTGATCGCCGCCGGCATCTGCGCCGGCCTCACCGCTCAGGGCTTGACCGTGGACCGGGTTGGCAACGCCGCCGCTGCGCGGGCGATGCTGCAGGCCGCGCAGTTCGACGTGATGATCCTCGACCTCGGCCTGCCCGACGAAGACGGCCTCAAGCTGCTGCGCCGCCTGCGCGAGAAAGGCGAGACCCTGCCGGTACTGGTGCTCACTGCCCGGGATGCCGTCACCGATCGTGTCGATGGCCTGCAGGCCGGTGCCGACGATTACCTGCTCAAGCCCTTCGATCTGCGTGAGCTTGCCGCACGCCTGCATACTTTGCTGCGGCGGGTGGCCGGGCGGGCGGTGAACGTGATCGAGCACGGCCCGCTGCGCTATGACCCGAGTAGCTGCGAGGCGACCCTGGCCGGCCAGCATGTCGACCTGTCCCGCCGTGAGCAGGCCCTGCTCCAGGCACTGCTGCAGAACCCCGGGCGCGTGCTGTCCAGCGAGCAACTGAAAGACTGCGTGTATGGTTTCAGCGACGAAGTCGAGAGCAACGCCCTGAATGTGCACATCCACCACCTGCGTCGCAAGCTGGGTAACGGCATTGTCGAGACCGTGCGTGGCCTGGGCTACCGGCTGGGCCCGGCGCAGGCACCGCAAGAGGCCGCATCATGAGCCTGCGGGTACGCCTGAGCCTGATCCTCGGCAGTGCCTTCGTGATCATCTGGGCACTGGCCGCCGCGTGGATGCTGCGAGACCTGCGCCAGCAAATGATGTTCTCCCTCGACCAGCGCCTGGTGGCGTCGGCGCGTATGGTCGCCGGGCTGATCGACCAACTGCCGCAGCCGCTGACCGCCAAGGGCGGGGAGGCGCATTTTTCTGCCGACCAGTTCAGCGTACCGGATGGCATGGCCTGCCAGGTCAGCTCGCTGCGTGGCGAGATCCTCGCCAGCAACCACAAGCACGATGGCGCCATGGACGACGAGCGCAGCGGGTTTCGTGACCAGACCATCGACGATGCGCTTTGGCGCACCTTTACCTACAACCACGGCGATGTGCGCATCACCACGGCTGACCGGCACATGGAGCGCGAGGCGCTGAACCAGTCGATTCTGCTGGCGGCATCGGCGCCGGTACTGATGGCCCTGCTCGGCAGCCTGGGGCTGTTGTGGATCGGCCTTGGCAAGGGCCTGGAGCCGCTCAACCGCATGCGTGATGCCTTGCGCCGCAGGCGTGCGGACAGTGTCGAACCGCTGCAGGTGGCGGGCATGCCCAGCGAGTTGCAGCCGTTGCTGGAGACCCAGAACCAGCTGTTCCTGCGCATTGCCCAGACCCTCGAGCGTGAGCGGCGCCTGACCGACGATGCCGCGCATGAACTGCGCAGCCCGCTGACCGCGATCAAGACCCACCTGCAGGTGGCGCGCATGACCGACGGTGCAGTGCGCGAGCAGGCGCTGGAGCATGCCGAGCAGGGCACCGACCGCATGCACCGCACGCTTGAGCAGTTGCTGATGCTGGCGCGGGTGGAAGGCAGCCTGTCGTTCGAGGATGGCGTGCAGTGCAGCGCCGAGCAGGTGGCCCGTCAGGCGGTGCAGGATGCCGGCGGCGGCGACAACCGGCGTATCGTGTTGCGTTTGCCAGAGGAGGCGACGCAAATCTACCTGAGGATGCCGGCTCCATTGGCGGTGGCAGCGCTGCGCAACCTGCTGGACAACGCCTTGCGTCATGGCGGCGATGAAGCTGTAGAGCTGGAGGTGCAGATGGCGGACGGCCAGGTGGGCTTCATGGTGCGTGACCATGGGCCAGGTATTGCTGAAGCGGACCTGGAGCACCTGACCGAGCGCTTCTGGCGCAATGGGCAGAGTGGTGGTTGCGGTTTGGGGCTGGCGATTGTGCAGGCGATCGTGCAGCGGTGTGCCGGTAGCCTGCGCTTTGACAGCCGTAGTGACGGCTTGCGGGTTTTGTTGCAGGTACCGGCGCGTCCTGGGCATTGATGTTTATCGTCTGTGCTGGCCTCTTCGCGGGTGAACCCGGTCCTACGGGCGGTGCGGTCTGTGGGGGCGGGTTTGCCTGTGCTGGCCTCTTCGCGGGTGAACCCGCTCCTACGCGGGCGGTGTGGTTGTTGTAGGAGCGGGTTTACCCGCGAAAGGGCCGGCACAGACAAAAATAAAATCGCGTAACAACCGCTAAATCCTCCCCCCACTCAAGCGTTTCCAAAGCGATAACCGCCCATCCGCTTGCTCGCGAGGATTTACCCATGTCCACCGCTTCCAGCCTTGCCCGGGTTGTGCCGGCCAGCGTGCCGCAACCCTTGTACGAATTCACCGATTCGCCTTTGCTGCAACGCCAGCAACAGCAGGAATCCAACGCCCGCAGCTACCCGCGGCGTATCCCGCTGGCGCTCAGGCGCGCCCGTGGCATCCACGTCGAAGACGTCGAAGGCCGCCAGTTCATCGACTGCCTGGCCGGTGCCGGCACCCTGGCATTGGGCCACAACCACCCGGTGGTGGTCGAGGCGATCCAGCGGGTGCTGGCTGACGAGTTGCCGCTGCACACCTTGGACCTGACCACCCCGGTCAAGGACCGCTTCGTCCAGGACCTGTTCGGCATCCTGCCCGAGGCGCTGCGTCGCGAGGCCAAGGTGCAGTTTTGTGGCCCGACTGGCACTGATGCAGTCGAGGCTGCGCTCAAGCTGGTGCGCACCGCCACCGGCCGCAGCACCGTGCTGGCCTTCCAGGGCGCCTACCATGGCATGAGCCAAGGCGCGCTGAGCCTGATGGGCAGCCATGGGCCGAAACAGCCACTGGGGGCCTTGCTCGGCAACGGCGTGCAGTTCATGCCTTACCCGTACGACTACCGCTGCCCGTTCGGCTTGGGCGGCGAAGCCGGGGTCAAGGCCAACCTGCATTACCTGGAAAACCTGCTGCTCGATCCGGAAAGCGGCGTGCCGCTGCCGGCGGCGGTGATCCTTGAGGTGGTGCAGGGCGAGGGTGGTGTGATCCCGGCCGATATCGAATGGCTCAGGGGTGTGCGCCGTATCACCGAGCAGGCCGGTGTGGCGCTGATCATCGACGAGATCCAGAGCGGCTTTGCCCGCACCGGGCGCATGTTCGCCTTCGAACATGCCGGCATCGTCCCGGACGTGGTCACGCTGTCCAAGGCCATTGGCGGCGCCCTGCCGTTGGCGGTGGTGGTGTACCGCGACTGGCTGGATACCTGGAAGCCGGGCGCACATGCTGGCACTTTCCGTGGCAACCAGATGGCCATGGCCGCGGGTTCGGCGGTGATCAATTACTTGGTCGAGCATCGCCTGGCCGAACATGCCGAGGCTATGGGGCTGCGCTTGCGCAAGCACCTGCTGCAGTTGCAGCAGGACTATCCGCAGTTGGGTGACATTCGCGGGCGTGGGCTGATGCTCGGGGTGGAACTGGTCGACCCACAAGGCCAGCCTGATGCGCTGGGCCACCCGCCGGCTAACCGCGACCTGGCGCCTAAGGTGCAGCGCGAGTGCCTCAAGCGCGGCCTGATCCTGGAGTTGGGTGGGCGACATGGGGCGGTGGTGCGTTTCCTGCCGCCGTTGATTATCAGTGGCGAGCAGATCGACGAGGTGGCGCAGCGGTTTGCGGAGGCGTTGATCGCGGCAGTCTGAACCATTGCCGGGGGCGCAAAGCGCCCCCAGGCTATCTCAAGTCAATCAAAGGTCCGCCCGGCCCGCCAATAACCCATCAGGGTCAGGCACTCTCGTTGCAGCCCGCGCTCCTTGATCAGATACCGGCGAATATCCATTACCGTCGCCGATTCCCCCGCGACCCAGGCATGGAACGCACTGCTGGTGCTACTGGCCTGTTCCCACAAGATCCGTGTGTCGATGTCCACTTCTTCCAGCTTCGCCCGTGGTGCGGCAGGCTCCTGTGGCAGGCTGGCCAGCTCGCGCACGGCATGCTGCATGGCCTGGCCATGCGCGCAGCCCAGCAGCTCGCGCGGCAGCCAATGTAGTTCGGTGGCATCGCCATGGCGCAGATCCAGGCAATCAGCTTCCAACGGCACCTCGATGAACGCCTGCACCGCAAGCTCGGGCAGGGTCTCTGCCAGTTGCTCAAGGATGCCGGCAATCGCCGGAAGTGCCGTTTCGTCACCCACCAGCAGTACGTTGCGCACCCCCTGGGGTGGCTTCCATTCATAACCGCCGGGGTCGCCGGCATAGGCCAGGTTGGGCGCGACCATCTGCAGGCGGTCACCCACCTGGGCATGGCTGGCCCAAGCCGAAGCAGGGCCGTTGACGCCATGCAGCACGAAATCTACATCGACTTCCAGTGCTTCCCGACGCAGCGCGCGGATGGTGTAGGTACGCATGGGTGGGCGCTGTGCTGGCGGCAAGGCGCTGTGCGCAGTTTTCCAGTGGGCATCGGCGGGAAGTACAGGCAGCGAACCATCTGGGGCGGGAAAGAACAGCTTGACCCGTTGGTCGGGGGCCAGGGTGGCCATCTGGGCCACATCCGGGCCGGTGAACACCAGGCGTGCAAGTGATGGGGAAAGGGTGATGCGTTGCTTGAGCTGTAGGTCGAACAGGCGGTAGGCGCTGGCAGCCGGGCTGTGGCTGCCGACCAGGCGGCGCAGGCCTTGCTGGAGTGCCTGGGTGATGCGGGCGGGGCTGGACATGCGAAGGTCCTCTTGCAGGGCGGCTTTCTCGGTAAACGAGCCGCCGCGACGGCAAATTAACGCCTCGCTGTTGGCTTGTCAGCCACGCCCGAGATTGACCCAGAAATTCACCGACAACGATGAGTGAGATAAATCGAATGGCTGGCCGTGGAATGTGGTGTGTCTGCAACTGCCGTCAGGGGCGCGGAGGCATTAATTTTTTTCAGGTTGTATCCGTTTCGTAGGGATAGCCGGGCCCCGCCCGATACCTCACTCGTACGGAAGCAATCTGATGAATGCCGAAAAGTCCCTGCTACTGGCCCGCCGTTTCATTGAACTGCCGCAGGAGAAACGCGGCGTGTTCCTCGAGACCCTGGCCAGGGAGGGCATCGACTTTTCCCAGTTCCCCATTCCGGCCGGGGTCCAGGCGCCGGACCGCCAAGGGTTATCCTATGCCCAGCAGCGCATGTGGGTACTTTGGCAGATGGACCCCCAGGGCGGCGCCTACAACCTGCCAGGCGCGGTGCGTCTGACCGGGCAACTGGACGAGTCCGCGCTGGAGCAGGCGTTCGCCAGCCTGCTGGCGCGTCACCAGAGCCTGACCACAGTATTCGAGGTCCAGCCTGACGACAGTCTGCTCCAGGTCAATCGCCCGGTCGGCGAGGCCTTGATCGAGCGTGTCGACCTGCGTCAGTGGGATGAGGCCGAGTGCGAAGCGCAGGTGCGTGCAGAAGCCGAGGCCGAGTCATTGCGTCCATTCGACCTGGCGCAAGGGCCGCTGCTGCGCGTGCGTCTGCTGCGCCTGGCCGAGCAGGAACATGTGCTGCTGTTGACCCTGCATCACATTGTTTCCGACGGTTGGTCGATGAACGTGCTGATCGACGAGTTCAGCCGCTGCTACGACGCCTTCGCCGCTGGCCATGCGCCGCAACTCCCGGACCTGCCGATCCAGTACGTCGACTATGCCCTGTGGCAGCGCCGCTGGCTGGAAGCCGGCGAACTGGCACGGCAGCTGGCGTACTGGCAGGCGCAGTTGGGCGATGAGCAGCCCGTGCTCGAGCTGCCCTTGGATAATGCCCGTCCGGCGACCCCGAGCTTCAGCGGCGAGCGCCGCTCGTTCGCGGTCGATGCGGCCTTGGCCGAGCGGCTGCGCGGCTTCGCCCGCCAGCATAACCTCACGCCGTTCATGGTCATGCTTGGCGCGTTCGGCTTGCTCCTGCAACGCTATACCGGCCAGCCCGACCTGCGTATCGGCAGCCCGGTGGCCAACCGCAACCGCGCCGAAGTCGAAGGGCTGATCGGTTTGTTCGTCAACACCCAGGTGTTGCGTGTGCGGCCGGACGCGCACCTCGATGTGCTGGCCTACCTGCAAGGCATCAAGCAGGTCGTACTAGGTGCCCAGGCGCACCAGGACCTGCCGTTCGAACGCCTGGTCGAGGCGCTCAAGGTCGAGCGCAGCCTGAGCCATGCGCCGCTGTTCCAGGTGATGTACAACCACCAGCCGCAAGTCGCCGACCTGGCCACCGTGACCCTGGCCTCGGGGCTGCAACTGTCGCCCCTGGCATGGCGCAGCCGCACCACCCAGTTCGACCTGAGCCTGGACACCTACGAGCAGGGTGGCACCCTGCACGCCGCCTTCACCTACGCCAGCGACCTGTTCCAGGCCGCCACCATCGAACGCATGGCGACACACTGGCAAGCCCTGCTGCAGGCCCTGGTCAGCCAGCCGCACAGCGCGCTGTGGCAGCTGCCGATGCTCGATGACGCCAGCCGTCGCACAGTGCTGGAGGATTGGAACGCCACCGCCCGCGATTATCCGCTCGGGCGCGGCGTGCACCAGCTGTTCGAGGATCAGGTGCGCCACGCGCCAGACGCCCCGGCGCTGGTGTTCGGTGATACCGCGCTCAGCTATGCGCAGCTCGATGCCCGCGCCAACCGCCTGGCTCACTTCCTGCGTGTGCAAGGCGCCGGAGCCGACAGCCTGGTGGGTATCAGCGTGCTGCGCAGCGTAGAAATGGTCGTCGGGCTGATGGCGATCCTCAAGGCCGGTGCGGCATACGTGCCGCTGGATCCGGAATACCCCGAGGAGCGCCTGGCCTACATGATCGAGGACAGCGGCATTCGCCTGCTGCTGACCCAGCAGGCGCTGCAGGGCAGCCTGCCGGTGCCCGGTGACGTGCAGTGCATCGCCCTGGACCAACTGACGCTGGACGACCAGCCAGACAGCCCGCCCCAGGTGGCGAACGACCCACGGCAGCTGGCCTATGTCATCTATACCTCCGGCTCCACCGGCCGGCCGAAAGGCGCCGGCAACAGCCATGAAGCCCTGGCCAACCGCCTGCACTGGATGCAGGAAGCCTATGGCCTGGGCGCCGGTGACACGGTGCTGCAGAAGACCCCGTTCAGCTTCGACGTCTCGGTCTGGGAGTTCTTCTGGCCGCTGATGACCGGTGCTCGGCTGGCCGTGGCCGCACCCGGTGACCACCGGGATCCGACGCGCCTGATCGAGACCATTCGTCGCCATCAGGTCAGCACCCTGCATTTCGTGCCCTCGATGCTCCAGGCCTTCATCCACGAGCCCGGTGTCGAGACCTGCGACAGCCTGCGCCGCATCGTCTGCAGCGGCGAGGCATTGCCGGTGGACGCGCAGCTGCAGGTGTTCGGCAAGCTGCCGGCGGCGGCGCTGTACAACCTCTACGGCCCCACCGAGGCGGCTATCGACGTCACGCACTGGACCTGCATCGACGAAGGCCGCGACAGCGTGCCCATCGGCCAGCCCATCGCCAACATCCGCACCTATGTGCTCGATGCTGGCCTCGAGCCGGTGGCGCCGGGCGTTGCCGGCGAACTCTATCTGGGTGGCATTGGCCTGGCCCGTGGTTACCACCGGCGTCCGGGGTTGACCGCCGAGCGCTTCGTTGCCGACCCCTTCGTTGCCGGACAGCGTCTGTACCGTACCGGCGACCGGGTTCGCCAGCGTGTGGATGGCGTGATCGAGTACTTGGGGCGTTTCGATCATCAAGTGAAAATCCGTGGCCTGCGCATCGAACTGGGCGAGATCGAGGCGTGCCTGGCCCAGCATGCCTGGGTGCGCGAGGCCGTGGTGTTGGCGCTGGACGGCAAGCAACTGGTGGCCTACCTGGTGCTCGACGAAACGCCAGACGGCTGGCAGCAAGGGCTCAAGGACTGGCTGCTGCAGGCACTACCGGAATTCATGGTGCCCAGCCACCTGATGCCGCTGGAGCACTTCCCGCTGACCCCCAACGGCAAGCTTGACCGCAAGGCCCTGCCGCAACCGGATGCCGCTCCGCGCGGCGCCTACGTGGCGCCGCAAACCGATGTGCAGCGTACCCTGGCGCAGGTCTGGAGCGAGGTGCTGGGCGTGGCCGAGGTCGGTCTGGACGACAACTTCTTCGAGCTGGGCGGCGATTCGATCATCGCCATCCAGGTGGTTGGCCGCGCTCGACGCCAGGGCCTGCAGTTCAGCCCGCGCGACCTGTTCCAGTTCCAGACCGTGCGCGGCCTGGCCGGCGCGGTCGGACGCCAGCCATCGTTGACGGTTGAGCAGGCGCCGGCCATCGGCGAGGTGGCGCTTAGCCCTGTGCAGCGACATTTCTTCGAACAGGCCATTGCGGTCCGCCAGCACTGGAATCAATCATTGCTGCTCGGCGCCCGGCAACCGTTGCAGGCCCAGGCGCTGGTCGATGCCTTGGGCGATGTGGTCAACCACCATGACGCCCTGCGGCTGCGCTTCGAGCCCGCCGCCGAAGGCTGGCGGCAGCACTATGGCGCGCCGGTCCCGCAGGTCGAGCTGTGGCAGCGCCAGGCTGCGGATGCCCAGGCGCTGACGACGCTCTGCGACGATGCCCAGCGCAGCCTCGACCTGGGTAGTGGACCGCTGTTGCGCGCCATGCTGGTCGACTTGCCGCAAGGCGAGCAGCGCCTGTTGCTGGTCATCCACCACCTGGTGGTCGACGGCGTGTCCTGGCGTATTCTCCTGGAGGACCTGGAGCAGGCTTATGCCCAGCGCCTGGCCGGGCAGCCGCTGTCGCTGGCGCCGCGCACCAGCAGCTACCAGGCCTGGTCTGCGCAACTGCACGAGCAGGTGCCGGCGTTCCTCGGACAATTGCCCTACTGGCAAGCGCAGCGCGGCGATGGCGCACTGCCGTGCGACAGGCCGGACGCGCCGGTGAGCAACCGCCATGGGGCCAAACTGGCGTCGCGTCTGTCCCGCGAGCGCACCCGTCAGTTGCTGCAGGTCGCGCCCGCAGCCTATCGCACCCAGGTCAACGACCTGCTGCTGACCGCCCTGGCACGTGTCATCTGCCAATGGAGCGGCAGCCAGGCGGCGCTGGTGCAGCTGGAGGGGCATGGCCGCGAAGAGCTGTTCGACGGCATCGACCTGACCCGCAGCGTCGGCTGGTTCACCAGCCTCTATCCACTGCGCCTGGCCCCACGCGCCGATCATGGCGAGTCGATCAAGGCCATCAAGGAACAGCTGCGCGCGGTGCCGGACAAAGGCATGGGCTACGGCGTACTGCGTTACCTGGGTGACGCCTCGGTGCGCGAGGCCCTGGCGACGCTCGACGCGCCGCGCATCACCTTCAACTATCTGGGCCAGTTCGACAGCCAGTTCGATGCCCAGGCCTTGCTGGCGCCGGCCACCGAGCGCGGTGGCGACGGCCAGGACCCGGACGCGCCGCTGGCCAACTGGCTGACCCTGGAAGGACAGGTCTACAACGGCGAGCTGTCGCTGCAATGGGGCTTCAGCCTGGTGATGTTCGACACCGACACGATCCAGGCGCTGGCCACGGCCTATGACCAGGAGCTGGAGGCGCTCATCGAGCACTGCCTGGGCGTGCCTGCCGGGCAACCGTCGCCGTCGGACTTCCCGTTGGCGCGCATTACTCAGGCGCAACTGGATGCGTTGCCGGTGCCCGGCCACGAGATCGAAGACCTCTACCCGTTGTCGCCCATGCAGCAGGGCATGTTCTTCCACTCGCTGTATGAAACCCAGGGCGGCGCCTACATCAACCAGTTGCGCCTGGATATCGGCGGCCTGGACCTGGAACGCTTCGGCGAGGCCTGGCAGGCGGCCCTGGCGCGCCACGAGATCCTGCGCAGCAGCATTCACTGGCAGGGCCTGGACAGTGCCCACCAGATCGTCCAGCGTCAGTTGCCACTGCCGCTGCGCATCGTCGACGAACCTGCGGCAGACCTCGATGCACTGGCTCGGGCCGAGCACGAGGCGGGTTTCGACCTGTCCCGCGCACCCTTGTTCAGGCTGCTGCTGGTGCGTACCGGGGCCGACGACTGGCACCTGGTCTACACCTGCCATCACATCCTCCTGGATGGCTGGAGCAATGCCCAGCTACTGGCCCAGGTGATCCAGCACTACGTCGGCGAGCGCACGTCAGCGCCGGCCGGCCGTTTCCATGATTACCTGGCGTGGCTGCAACGCCAGGACGCCAGTGCCGGCGAGCGTTTCTGGAAAGCCCGTCTCGGCGCCTTGCAGGCGCCGACGCTGCTCGCCCAGGCCCTGCGTCGCCCCGCCGACGCGCAAGGCGAGGGTGAGTACCTCGCCCGCCTCGACGCCGCGCAGACCGCCGAACTGGAGCGCTTTGCCCGTCAGCACAAGGTGACCTTGAACACGCTGTTCCAGGCGGCCTGGGGCCTGTTGCTACAGCGCCTGACCGGGCAAGCCTGCGTGGCCTTCGGCGCCACGGTGTCCGGACGCTCGGCGCCATTGCCGGGCATCGACGACCAGCTCGGGTTGTTCATCAATACCTTGCCGGTGCTGATCGATGCCGCGCCTGATCGCCAGGTGGCCGGTTACCTGGCCGACGTGCAGGACTTCAATCTGGGCCTGCGTGAATTCGAGCATGTGCCGCTGTATGCCATCCAGGGGTGGGCTGGCCAGCAGGGCGCGGCGCTGTTCGACAGCCTGCTGGTGTTCGAGAACTTCCCGGTGGCCGAGGCGCTGCGCCAGGGCGCGCCTGCCGGCCTGCGTTTCGGCGCGGTGAGCAATCACGAGCGCACCCACTACCCGCTGACCATCGGCATCGAGCTCGGTGATGGGGTGAGCCTGGCGTTCGGCTACGACCCTGCGCTGTTCGCGGCAGAGCAGGTGGGTCAGCTGTGCGCCGGGCTACGTCAGGTGCTGGCGCAGATGGTCGCCACGCCGGCGGCGCCGGTAGGCGCGCTGGGCCTGCTCGACGATCAGGGGCAGGCCGAGGTGCTTGGCTTCAGCCAAGGCCGCGCACTGGCGTTGCCGAGCCAGGAACTGGTTCACCAGCGTATCGCGGCACAGGCCGCGCGCCAGCCACAGGCCTTGGCCTTGCAATGTGGCGAGCTGCGCCTGAGCTATGGCCAGCTCGATGGCCAGGCCAATCGCCTGGCGCATGCACTGATCGCTGAGGGTGTACGCCCTGGCCAGCGTGTCGGCCTGGCCCTGCGCCGTGGCCCGCAGCTGATCGTCAGCCTGCTTGCCGTGCTCAAGAGCGGCGCGACCTATGTGCCGCTGGATCCGCAGTATCCGCATGAGCGGCTGGCCTACATGATCGAGGACAGCCGTCTGGACCTGTTGTTGTGCGACGACGGCCTGCTGGTCGAGTTGGCGCTGCCGGCGGGGCTGCGCCGCCTGGAGCTGGGGATGTTGGGCGAGCAGGTCGCGCAGTGTGGCGACCACGACCCGGATGTGCAGGTCGCCGCCGAGCAGCTCGCCTATGTCATCTACACCTCCGGTTCCACCGGGCGCCCGAAGGGGGTGGCGATCAGTCATGCGGCACTGCGCGAGTTCAGCTACAGCGCCACCGGCTACTCCCGCCTTGAGCGCGACGACCGGGTGCTGCAGTTCGCCACTTTCAGTTTCGACGGCTTCGTCGAGCAGTGCTATCCGCCACTGTGCGTCGGCGCCGCGCTGATCATGCGTGGCGAGGAACTGTGGGACGCCGATCAGCTGGCGCGGTTGATTGTCGAGCAGGGCGTGACCCTGGCCGACCTGCCGGCCGCCTACTGGCACATGCTGGCCAAGACTTGCGCGGCGCGGCCAGGCCACGGCCTGGGCAAGCTGCGTCAGGTGCACGTGGGCGGCGAGGCCATGTCGGTGGAAGGGTTGCGCCTGTGGCATGCGGCGGGGCTGGGCGGGATCAGCCTGGTCAACACCTATGGCCCGACCGAGGCGACGGTGGTCTCCAGCGTGCATGACTGCCGCCTCGAAGATGCGCAGGACGCGTATGGCGTGCCGATCGGCCAAGCCATCGCCGGCCGCTCGCTGTATGTGCTGGACAGTGCCGGCCAACTGTTGCCCAGCGATGGCGTCGGCGAGCTGTGCATCGGTGCGCCGAACTGCCTGGCGCAGCAATACTTCGACCGCCCGGGGTTGACCGCCGAGCGTTTCCTGCCGGATCCCTTCGCCGAACAGCGTGGCGCACGCCTGTACCGTAGCGGCGACCTGGCGCGTTATACCCAGGCCGGGGTACTGGAGTACGTAGGGCGTATCGATCATCAGGTGAAGATTCGCGGCATGCGTATCGAGATGGGCGAGATCGAGGCCTGCCTGCAAGGGCTGGCGTCGGTGCGCGAGGCGGCGGTGCTGGCCCTCGCCGGGCCGACCGGGCCCCAACTGGTGGCCTACCTGGTCGCTGCTCAGGCCACGCCGTCCGTTGACTGGCTACAGGGCGTACGGGCTGCCTTGGGCCAGGCGCTGCCTGACTACATGATCCCCGCCCACCTGCTGGTGCTGGAACGGCTGCCGTTGAACAACAACGGCAAGCTCGACCGCGCGGCCTTGCCGGCGCCGGACTTCAGTGCCGCCCAGCAGGTCTACGAAGCGCCGCGCACGCCGTTGCAAGCACAACTGGCGACGATCTGGGCGCAGGCCTTGCAGGTCGAGCGCGTCGGCCTTGCCGACAGTTTCTTCAGCCTTGGTGGCCACTCGTTGCTGGCGACCGAGGTCATCGCGCGCATTCGCCAAGGGCTCGGGCTCGAAGTGCCCCTGCGGCAGTTGTTCGAGCAGCCGACCCTGGGGGCCTTCGCCGACCGTTGCGCCGAGCTGGGCCAGGGGGCGGCAGCGGCGATTGCGGTATTGCCGCGCACGCCTGCGATGGCCGTGTCCTATGCCCAGGAGCGCCAGTGGTTCCTCTGGCGGCTGGACCCACAGAGCGCCGCCTACAACGTTCCGGCGGCGTTGCGTGTGCGGGGGCCGCTCGAGTTGTCGGCGTTGCAGTCGGCATTCGACCGGGTCATCGCCCGTCACGAACCATTGCGCACCACCTTCGATGACACCACGGGGATACTGCGACAGCATATTCATCCGCACCTGGCGCTGCCAATCGTGATCGAGCACCCAGGCGAGCTGGACGATGCGGCGCTGGCGGCTTGGGTCGATGCCCAGGTGCGGGCGCCATTCGACCTGGTGCGAGGGCCGTTGCTGCGGGTCAAGTTGCTGGCCATGGGCGAGCAGGATCATGTGCTGGTTATCGTCCAGCATCATATCGTTTCCGACGGCGCCTCCCTGGAGGTGTTGGTCGAAGAGCTGCTGCAGGGCTACCACGGCGAACACAGTGCGCCGTTGCCTGTGCAGTACGCCGACTACGCGGCCTGGCAGCGCCAGTGGTTAGACGGTGGCGAGCGTGCGCGCCAGCTCGATTACTGGATGGCGCAGCTGGGCGGTGAGCAGGTCGTGCTCGAGCTGCCGTTCGACCGGCCACGCCCGGCTCAACGGCGCCTGCGTGGTGCCCGCCTGGACTTCCCGCTCGAGGCTGAACTGAGCCATGGCCTGCAACAGCTGGCCAAGACTCAGGATGCTTCCTTGTTCATGTTGCTGCTGGCAGCGTTCCAGGCCTTGCTGCACCGCTACAGCGGCCAGGCCGACATCCGCGTCGGCATACCGGTGGCCAACCGCACTCGGGCTGAAACCGAGCGGCTGATCGGTTTCTTCGTCAATACCCAGGTGATGCGTGCCCAGGTCGATGGCGGGCAGGGCTTTGACGTCCTGTTGCGCCAGACCCGGCAGGCGGCGCTGCAGGCCCAGGCCCACCAGGACCTGCCGTTCGAGCAACTGGTCGAGGCCCTGGCACCGGAACGCAATCTTAGCCACAGCCCCGTGTTCCAGGTGCTGTTCAACCACCAGTACGCTGCGCGCGCCGAGCGGAACTGGGGTGACCTGCGTGTCGAGCCGCTGCATTGGGACAGTGCCACGGCGCAGTTCGACCTGGTGCTGGATACCAGCGAGACAGCGCAGGGGCTGATGGTTTCCCTGGCGTACGACACCGACCTGTTCGAGCGCTCGACCATCGAGCGGCTGTCGACCCACTTCATCAATCTGCTGCAAGGCATCGTCGAGCAACCGCAACAACCGGTGGCCGAACTGCCATTGCTGGCGGCCGCCGAGCGCGAGCGCACCCTGGTCACGTGGAACGCCACCGCTGAAAACTACCCGCTGGAGCAGAGCATCCAGCAACTGATCGAGGCCCAGGTGCAGCGCACCCCGGATGCCCCGGCGCTGGCCTTCGGCGAGACGCGCCTGAGCTACGCCCAGCTCAACGCCCGCGCCAACCGCCTGGCCCATCGCCTGATCGCCCTGGGTGTCGGCGCGGATGTGCTGGTGGGCATCGCGGTGGAGCGTTCGGTGGAGATGGTGGTCGGTTTGCTGGCCATCCTCAAGGCCGGTGGTGCCTACGTGCCGCTGGACCCGGAATACCCCGAAGAGCGCCTGCGCTACATGATCGAGGACAGCGGCGTGCAACTGCTGCTGACCCAGAGCCACCTGCAACTGCCGCTGGCCGAAGGCGTGCAGACCCTGGCGCTGGACCTGGAACCGGGCGCCGAAGACGCGCGCAACCCGAACGTGGCGGTGGCCCCTGAAAACCTGGCCTATGTGATCTACACCTCCGGCTCCACAGGCCGGCCGAAAGGCGCGGGCAACCGCCATTCGGCCTTGGTCAACCGACTGTGCTGGATGCAGCAGGCCTATCGACTGGATGCTCGCGACAGCGTGTTGCAGAAAACGCCGTTCAGCTTCGACGTGTCGGTGTGGGAGTTCTTCTGGCCCTTGATGACCGGTGCGCGACTGGTGGTTGCCGCGCCGGGTGATCATCGCGACCCGGCCCGTCTGGTCGAGCTGATCACCGGCGAAAACATCACCACGCTGCACTTCGTACCGTCGATGCTCCAGGCGTTCCTGCAAGACAGCGGCGTGCCGCGCTGCACCAGCCTTGCGCGCATCGTCTGCAGTGGCGAAGCGCTGCCGGCCGATGCCCAGCAGCAGGTGTTCGCCAAGCTGCCGAAGGCCGGCCTGTACAACCTGTACGGCCCGACCGAGGCGGCCATCGACGTGACCCACTGGACCTGCCGCGAGGAAGGGCGCGACAGCGTGCCGATCGGCGAGCCGATTGCCAACCTGGCCTGCTACATCCTCGACGCCGAGCTGCAACCGGTGCCGGTGGGCGTGCTGGGCGAGCTGTGCCTGGCCGGCGCAGGCCTGGCGCGCGGCTACCACCGCCGCCCGGGGCTGACCGCCGAGCGTTTCGCCGTGAGCCCATACGGCAATGGCGAGCGCATCTACCGCACCGGCGACCTGGCGCGCTACCGCGCGGATGGGGTGATCGAGTACGCCGGGCGTATCGACCACCAGGTCAAGCTGCGTGGCCTGCGCATCGAACTGGGTGAGATCGAGGCGCGCCTGCTGGAGCACGACCTGGTACGTGAAGCCGTGGTGACGGTGCCGGACGGCAAGCAGCTGGTCGGTTATGTGGTGCTGACCGGCGAGGCCGCCGATTGGCAGGCACAACTGGCCGAGCATCTGCGCCGTGGCCTGCCGGACTACATGGTGCCGAACCAGTGGCTGGCACTGGACAGCCTGCCGCTGTCGCCCAATGGCAAGCTCGACCGCAAGGCCTTGCCTGCCGTGGATGCCGCGCAATCGCAGCGTGCCTATGTGGCGCCGCAGAGTGAACTGGAACAACAGGTCGCGGCGATCTGGGCGCAGGTGCTGCACTTGGAGCAGGTTGGCCTGGGCGACAACTTCTTCGAACTGGGAGGGCATTCGCTGTTGGCTACCCAGGTGTTCTCGCGTCTGCGCGAGCTAGGCATCGACGCACCGCTCAAGACGCTGTTCGAGCAGGCCAGCCTGCAGGGCTTCGTCGCCAGCCTGCCAGCACCGTCGTTGGCGGCGCGGGCTCCGGCCATCCGGCCGACGCCGCGCGATGCGGCGCTGCCGGTGTCCTATGCCCAGCAACGCCAGTGGTTCCTCTGGCAGCTGGAGCCACACAGCAGCGCCTACCACATCCCCATGGTCCTGCGCTTGAAAGGCAGCCTCGATCGTGCGGCGCTGCAACACAGCTTCGATGCGCTGGTCGAGCGTCATGAGGCCCTGCGTACTCGCTTCGTCGAAAGCGACGAGGGCATCGTCCAGGTGATCGAGCGCTCGGCTGCGCTGGTCATCGCCCATGAACGACTGGCGGACGAGGCGACCCTTCAGGCGCGTGTCGCTGAGGAGATCCGCCAGCCGTTCGACCTGGCCCGCGGCCCGCTGCTGCGGGTCCGTCTGCTGGAGCTGGCGGCCGACGACCAGGTGCTGGTGCTGACTCAGCACCATATCGTCTCGGATGCGGCGTCCATGCAGCTGATGGTCGGCGAACTGATCGATGGCTATGCCCGCCACCGCGAGGGCGATGCCGCCCCACTGCCTGCCCTGGCGCTGCAATATGCCGACTACGCCCGTTGGCAGCGTGAATGGATGGAGGCTGGCGAGCGTGAGCGGCAATTGGCCTACTGGGTCGGGCAACTGGGCAGCGAGCAGGATGTGCTGGCCTTGCCGCTGGACCGCCCGCGTCCTGCCGAGCAGAGCTATCGCGGCGCCCAGCTCGACCTGGCCGTGCCGTCGGCGTTGAAGGACGGCCTCGAGGCGTTGGCCCGCCGCCAGGGCGCGACCCTGTTCATGGTGCTGCTGGCGTCGTTCCAGGCCTTGCTGCATCGCTACAGTGGCCAGCGCGACATCCGCGTCGGCGTGCCGGTGGCCAACCGCAACCGGGTCGAGACCGAAGGGCTGATCGGCTTCTTCGTCAACACCCAGGTACTGCGTGCCGATATCGATCCACGCCAGCCGTTCGGCGTGCTGCTGCAACAGGTGCGTCAGGCTGCGCTGGGCGCCCAGGCGCACCAGGACCTGCCGTTCGAGCAACTGGTGGATGCGCTGGCGCCGACCCGCAGCCTCAGCCACAGCCCGTTGTTCCAGGTGATGTTCAACCACCAGGCCGCCGCGCTCGGGCCGGTACGCGCCGTGCCAGGCTTGGCGGTCCAGGCCATGGCCTGGGACAACGACACCACGCAGTTCGACCTGAGCCTGGACACCTGCGAGACCGATGAAGGGCTGAGCGCTTCGCTGATCTACGCCACTGACCTGTTCGACCAGGCCACCATCGTACGCCTGGGTGAGCATTGGCTGAACCTGCTGCAAGGCATCGTCGAGCAACCGCAACAACCGGTGGCCGAACTGCCATTGCTGGCGGCCGCCGAGCGCGAGCGCACCCTGGTCACGTGGAACGCCACCGCTGAAAACTACCCGCTGGAGCAGAGCATCCAGCAACTGATCGAGGCCCAGGTGCAGCGCACCCCGGATGCCCCGGCGCTGGCCTTCGGCGAGACGCGCCTGAGCTACGCCCAGCTCAACGCCCGCGCCAACCGCCTGGCCCATCGCCTGATCGCCCTGGGTGTCGGCGCGGATGTGCTGGTGGGCATCGCGGTGGAGCGTTCGGTGGAGATGGTGGTCGGTTTGCTGGCCATCCTCAAGGCCGGTGGTGCCTACGTGCCGCTGGACCCGGAATACCCCGAAGAGCGCCTGCGCTACATGATCGAGGACAGCGGCGTGCAACTGCTGCTGACCCAGAGCCACCTGCAACTGCCGCTGGCCGAAGGCGTGCAGACCCTGGCGCTGGACCTGGAACCGGGCGCCGATGACGCGCGCAACCCGAACGTGGCGGTGGCCCCTGAAAACCTGGCCTATGTGATCTACACCTCCGGCTCCACAGGCCGGCCAAAAGGCGCGGGCAACCGCCATTCGGCCCTGGTCAACCGACTGTGCTGGATGCAGCAGGCCTATCGACTGGATGCTCGCGACAGCGTGTTGCAGAAAACGCCGTTCAGCTTCGACGTGTCGGTGTGGGAGTTCTTCTGGCCCTTGATGACCGGTGCGCGACTGGTGGTTGCCGCGCCGGGTGATCATCGCGACCCGGCCCGTCTGGTCGAGCTGATCACCGGCGAAAACATCACCACGCTGCACTTCGTACCGTCGATGCTCCAGGCGTTCCTGCAAGACAGCGGCGTGCCGCGCTGCACCAGCCTTGCGCGCATCGTCTGCAGTGGCGAAGCGCTGCCGGCCGATGCCCAGCAGCAGGTGTTCGCCAAGCTGCCGAAGGCCGGCCTGTACAACCTGTACGGCCCGACCGAGGCGGCCATCGACGTGACCCACTGGACCTGCCGCGAGGAAGGGCGCGACAGCGTGCCGATCGGCGAGCCGATCGCCAACCTGGCCTGCTACATCCTCGACGCCGAGCTGCAACCGGTGCCGGTGGGCGTGCTGGGCGAGCTGTACCTGGCCGGCGCAGGCCTGGCGCGCGGCTACCACCGCCGCCCGGGGCTGACCGCCGAGCGTTTCGCCGTGAGCCCATACGGCAATGGCGAGCGCATCTACCGCACCGGCGACCTGGCGCGCTACCGCGCGGACGGGGTGATCGAGTATGCCGGGCGTATCGACCACCAGGTCAAGCTGCGTGGCCTGCGCATCGAACTGGGTGAGATCGAGGCGCGCCTGCTGGAGCACGACCTGGTGCGTGAAGCCGTGGTGACGGTACCGGACGGCAAGCAACTGGTCGGTTATGTGGTGCTGACCGGCGAGGCCGCCGATTGGCAGGCGCAACTGGCCGAGCACCTACGCCGTGGCCTGCCGGACTACATGGTGCCGAACCAGTGGCTGGCACTGGACAGCCTGCCGCTGTCGCCCAACGGCAAGCTCGACCGCAAGGCCTTGCCTGCCGTGGATGCTGCCCTTGTGCAAAAGGTCTATGAGGCACCGGCCAATGCGCGGGAGCGCCGTCTGGCCGCAGTCTGGGCCGATGTGTTGCGCCTTGAGCGGGTCGGGGTGAACGACAACTTCTTCGAGCTTGGGGGCGATTCCATCGTCTCGATTCAGGTCGTCGGACGTGCGCGCCAGCAGGGCCTGCACTTCACGCCCAAGGAGCTGTTCCAGCACCAGACCGTGCGCGGCCTGGCAGCGGTGCTGCGCGAAGGCGAGGGAGCGGTGAAGGCCGAGCAAGGTCCGCTGCTCGGGGGCATGCCATTGCTGCCGTTCCAGCAGTGGTTCTTCGACCAGCGCATGAGCGAGCCGCAGCACTGGAACCAGTCGCTGTTGCTGCGCGGCACCGAAACGGTGGATGCCAGCGCATTGGAGCAGGCGCTGCTGGCACTGTACGCCCAGCACGACGCCCTGCGCCTGCGCTTTGCCGACGGCAGCGCCGAACACGGTCCGCTGCAACCGGCCCAGCCGTTGCTATGGCGTGCCGCGCTGCGCAGCGCCGAGGAAATCGAGGCGACCTGCGAAGAGGCCCAGCGTAGCCTGGACCTGGCCCAGGGCCCGCTGCTGCGTGCGGTGCTGATCGACCTGGCCGACGGTGGCCAGCGCCTGCTGCTGGTGATCCACCACCTGGTGGTCGATGGCGTGTCCTGGCGCGTGCTGCTGGAAGACCTGCACGATGCCTACCGCCAGGCCCTGGCGGGCAGCACGCCGAAACTGCCGACCAAGACCAGCGCCTTCAAGACCTGGGGCGAACGCCTGCAGCAGCATGCCGCAAGCCTGGACAGCGAGCTGGCCTACTGGCAAGGGCAACTGGCCGGTGCGCCGCTGGACCTGCCCGAGGCCGAGCTGGGCGCCAGCCTGCAGAACCGTCACCGCCAGAGCGTGCAGGCACGCCTGGATGCCGAGCTGACCCGACGCTTGCTGCAACAGGCCCCGGCGGCCTACCGCACCCAGGTCAACGACCTGCTGCTGACCGCCTTGGCCCGGGTGGTGTGCCGCTGGAGCGGCGCCGATTCGGCGCTGGTGGAGCTGGAAGGCCATGGCCGCGAAGACCTGTTCGACGACATCGACCTGAGCCGTACGGTGGGCTGGTTCACCAGCGCCTACCCGGTGCGCCTGACCCCGGCCGCCGAGCTGGGCGCCTCGATCAAGCAGGTCAAGGAACAGCTGCGCGGCGTGCCGCACAAGGGCATCGGTTTCGGCGCTTTGCGCTACCTGGGCGACGAGGCTGCGCGCGCGAGCCTGGCCGGGCTGCCGGTGCCGCGCATCACCTTCAACTACCTGGGCCAGCTGGATGGCCAGTTCGATGAGCGGGCGCTGTTCGTGCCCGCCGCCGAAAGCGCAGGTGAGGAGCAGAGCCCGCTGGCGCCGCTGGGCAACTGGCTGGTGCTCAATGGCCAGGTGTATGGCGGTGAGCTGAGCCTGGCGTTCAGCTTCAGCGGGCAGATGTTCGCCCGCGCGACCATCGAGCGGCTGGCGCGGGCCTACGAGGCGGAGCTGGCGGCGCTGGTCGAGCACTGCCAGGCGCCGCAAGGGTTGACGCCGTCGGACTTCCCGCTGGCGGGCCTGAGCCAGGCGCAACTCGACGCACTGCCGGTGGCGGTGGCCGAGGTCGAAGACATCTACCCACTGTCGCCGATGCAGCAGGGCATGCTGTTCCATTCCACGTTCGGCGAGAGCGACGGCGACTACATCAACCAGATGCAGGTCGAGGTCGCAGGTCTGGATGTGGCACGCTTCGAGGCGGCTTGGAACGCTGTGCTCCAGGCCCATGACAGTCTGCGTTGTGCCTTCGTCTGGTCCGCCGACCAGGCCCAACCGGTGCAGGTAGTGCTGCGCGAGGCCCGTGTGCCGTTCAGCGAGCTGGACTGGCGCGGTCGTGATGACCTTGCGCTGGCGCTCCCGACACTGGCCGCCGAAGAACGTGGGCGCGGCTTCGATGTGCTGCAGGCGCCATTGCTGCGCCTGGTGCTGGTACGCCTGGAAGATGACCGCCATGCACTGATCTACACCAGCCATCACATCCTCATGGACGGCTGGAGCAATGCGCAACTGCTGGGTGAAGTGCTGCAACGCTACTGTGGCGAGCGGCCCACGCAGGCGGCGGGCCGCTTCGGCGACTACATTGGCTGGCTGCAGCGTCAGGACCGAGCGCAGAGCGAAGCTTTCTGGCGCGAGCAACTGGCCGCACTGGAAGAGCCCACTCGCCTGGCCAGCACCTGTCAACATGTCGGTGTCGATGGCTACGACGAGCACAGCCTGTCGATCGATGCGCAGACCACCGCGCGCCTGGGCCGCTTCGCCCGTGAGCGCAAGGTCACCGTCAACACCTTGGTGCAGGGTGCCTGGGCCTTGTTGCTGCAGCGTCGTTTCGGCCAGGACTGCGTGTCGTTCGGCGCCACCGTGGCCGGGCGACCGGCCGAGCTGGCCGGTATCGAGCAGCAGATCGGCCTGTTCATCAACACCTTGCCGGTGATCGTGCCGTGCACCGCCGGGCAGGCGCTTGGCGACTGGCTGGACGATCTGCAGGCGCTCAACCTGCGCATCCGCGAACAGGAGCACACGCCACTGTTCGACATCCAACGCTGGGCCGGGCAGGGCGGTGACGCGCTGTTCGACAGTCTGCTGGTGTTCGAAAACTACCCGGTGGCCGAGGCCCTGGAGCGTGGTTCGCCCTCGGGGCTGCACTTTGGCCCGGTGCGCACACAGGAGCAGAGCAACTATCCGCTGACCCTGGCGGTCGGCCTGGAGGACAGCCTGTCACTGCGCTGCAGCTATGACCGGCAGGCGTTCAGCGCGGCGATCATCGAGCAGATCGGCCAGCAACTGCGTCACTTGCTGCTGCAGATGCTCGAACAGGGCGCTGAGGCGCCTGTCGAAACCTTGCAATTGCTCGATGATGAGCAACGCCAGGCTGCGGTACAGGCCTGGAATACCGCCCCGGCCACGTTCGCGCCGAGCCAGCCGCTGCATCGCCTGATCGAAGCCCAGGCGGCCCGCGCGCCGCAGGCGCCGGCGCTGGTCTGCGAAGGCGAACAGTTGAGCTACGCCGAGCTGAACCGCCGGGCCAACCGGATCGCCCACGCGCTGATCGCCCGAGGCGTCGGCCCGGACGTGCTGGTGGGCCTGGCCGCGCCGCGTTCGCTGGAGATGGTGGTCGGCCTGCTGGCCATCCTCAAGGCCGGTGGTGCCTACGTGCCGCTGGACCCGGCCTATCCGCTGGATCGCCTGCACTACATGATCGAGGACAGCGGCCTGCAGTTGCTGCTCGGCCAGGGCGACCTCGGGCTGAGCCTGGCGGCGAACGTGCAGGTGCTGGACCTGGCCGCCGACTACGCTGACTTCGCCGAGGTCAACCCGAACGTTGCGGTGGACCTGGATAACCTGGCCTATGTCATCTACACCTCCGGCTCCACCGGCAAGCCGAAGGGCACCTTGCTGCCGCACCGCAACGTGCTGCGCCTGTTCGAGGCCACGGACGGCTGGTTCGGCTTCGGCCCGCAGGACTGTTGGACGCTGTTCCACTCCTATGCCTTCGACTTCTCGGTATGGGAGCTGTTCGGCGCCTTGCTGCATGGTGGCCGCCTGGTGATCGTGCCGCAGGATGTCAGCCGTTCGCCGGAGGCCTTCTACCAACTGCTGTGCGAGCAGCGGGTGACCGTGCTCAACCAGACGCCGTCGGCGTTCCGCCAGCTGATGCAGGTGGCCTGCGCTGAAGGCCAGCGCAGCGACCAGCAGCTGCGCTACGTGGTGTTCGGCGGCGAGGCGCTGGAGGTCGGCAGCCTGCGTCCGTGGTTCGAGCGCTTCGGCGATCGTGCCCCGCAACTGGTCAACATGTACGGCATCACCGAAACCACGGTGCACGTGACCTACCGTCCATTGTCGCGGGCTGACCTGGCGCAGAGCGCGTCGAGCCCGATTGGTGTGCCGATCCCGGACCAGAGCCTGTACGTGCTCGACAGCGACCTCAACCCGGTGGCCGCCGGCTGTGTCGGCGAGCTGTACGTCGGTCGCCAGGGCCTGGCCCGTGGCTACCTCAAGCGCGCCGACCTCAGCGCCACGCGCTTCATTCCCGACCCGTTCGGCGAGAGCGGGGCGCGGCTGTACCGCAGCGGCGACCTGGCACGCTGGCGCGCCGATGGGGTGATCGAGTACGTCGGGCGGATGGACCATCAGGTGAAGATCCGTGGCTTCCGCATCGAGCTGGGCGAGATCCAGGCGCGGCTGCAGGCGCTGCCCCAGGTGCGCGAGGCCGTGGTGCTGGCCCAGGAGGGGGCGAGCGGCACCCAGCTGGTCGGTTACCTGGTGGCCGAGCAAGCGGTGGCGGACCAGGCGATCTGGCGTGAGGCGGTCAAGGCCGCACTGCGCGAAGACCTGCCGGAGTACATGGTGCCGGCGCACCTGCTGCTGCTCGAGCGCATGCCGCTGACCGCCAACGGCAAGCTCGATCGCCGTGCCTTGCCGGCGGCGGATGCCAGCCTGCTGCAACAGGCTTATGTGGCGCCAGTCACTGAACTGGAACAGCAGGTGGCAGGCATCTGGGCTCAGGTGCTGGAGCTGGAGCAAGTAGGCTTGAGCGACAACTTCTTCGAGCTTGGCGGCCATTCGTTGCTGGCCACCCAGGTAGTGCTGCGCCTGCGCGAAGCGCTGGGCCATGAAGTGCCGGTCAAGACGCTGTTCCTGGCCCGCGACCTGGCGGACTTCTGCGAGGCCTTGCAGGCCCTGCAGCCCGCGCTCGATCCACTGCACGATGTTTTGGCTAAATCCTTGGAGGACCTCAATCGTCTAACTGCCGATGATCTTGAAAAACTGATTTCCTAGTGAGGACACGGCATGCAGCAACTAATCGAATCGGTAAGCGCGCTTTCTTCCGAGAAGCGCAAAGCCTTGGCGATTCTGCTGAGTCAGAAGGGGGTCAACCTCTATGGCATCGCGCCGATTTTCCGGCGTGATGCCGACGAGCCCCTTCGGCTGTCCTATGCCCAGGAGCGTCAGTGGTTCCTCTGGAACCTGGAACCGCACAGCGCGGCGTATCACATCCCCACGGCGCTGCGCTTGCGCGGCGCCCTGGACATGGCCGCGCTGCAGCGCAGCTTCGCGACGCTGATCGAGCGTCACGAAGTACTGCGCAGCGTGTTCGTCGAGGTCGACGGGCAGTTGCTGCAGCAGGTTCGCGCGCCGTTCGCGCTGCCGCTGCCGGTGCAGGTACTGACCGATGCCGGGCAACTGGAACAGGCGGTGGCGGGGGAGATCGCCGTGCTCTTCGACCTGGGCGAAGGGCCGTTGCTGCGCGCGCGCCTGCTGCAGGTGAGCGAAGACGACCATGTGCTGGTGTTGACCCAGCACCACATCATTTCCGACGGCGCCTCGATGCAGTTGATGGTCGAGGAGCTGATCAACTGCTATGGCGCGTTCAGTCGTGGCCAGCAGCCCGAACTGCCGGCGCTGCCGATCCAGTATGCCGACTATGCATTGTGGCAGCGCCAATGGATGGAGGCTGGCGAGCGCGAGCGCCAATTGGCCTACTGGACCACCCGCCTGGGCGGTGAGCAGCCGGTGCTGGAATTGCCGCTGGATCGTCCGCGGCCAGCGCTGCAGAGCTTGCGTGGCGCACGCCTGGATATCGAGCTGTCGGCCGAGCTGGGCAAGGGTTTGCAAGAGGTAGCGCGGCAGCAGGGGGCGACCCTGTACATGGTCCTGCTGGCGTCGTTCCAGGCGCTGTTGCACCGCTACAGCCGACAGCGCGATATCCGTGTCGGCGTGCCGATCGGCAACCGCAACCGCGCCGAGACCGAGCGCCTTATCGGCTTCTTCGTCAATACCCAGGTGCTCAGCGCCGAAGTCGATGGTCAGGCGCCGTTCACCACATTGCTGCAACAGGCCAAGGAGGCGGCGCTGGGCGCCCAGGAGCATCAGGACCTGCCGTTCGAGCAACTGGTCGAAGCCTTGGCGCCGGAGCGCAACCTCAGCCACAGCCCGTTGTTCCAGGTGCTGTTCAATCACCAGGCGCACCGTGGCGCGGGCCGGCAGGCCTATGAGCTGCCGGGGCTGCGGGTCGAATCGCTGAACTGGGAGAGCCAGACCGCGCAATTCGACCTGATGCTCGATACCCATGAAGAGCAGGGGCAGTTGTGGGCGTCGCTGACCTACGCGACCGACCTGTTCGACTCAACCACCATCGAGCGCCTGGCGGGCCACTGGCAGGCGTTGCTCGAAGGTATCGTCAGCGCCCCCGGCACGCGCGTCAGCGAGTTGCCGATGCTGACGACGGCGGAACGTGCCGCAACGCTGGCTGCCTGGAATACCGCCCCGGCCACGTTCGCACCGAGCCAGCCGCTGCACCGCCTGATCGAAGCCCAGGCGGCCCGCGCGCCGCAGGCGCCGGCGCTGGTCTGCGAAGGCGAACAGTTGAGCTACGCCGAGCTGAACCGCCGGGCCAACCGGATCGCCCACGCGCTGATCGCCCGAGGCGTCGGCCCGGACGTGCTGGTGGGCCTGGCCGCGCCGCGTTCGCTGGAGATGGTGGTCGGCCTGCTGGCCATCCTCAAGGCCGGTGGTGCCTACGTGCCGCTGGACCCGGCCTATCCGCTGGATCGCCTGCACTACATGATCGAGGACAGCGGCCTGCAGTTGCTGCTCGGCCAGGGCGACCTCGGGCTGAGCCTGGCGGCGAACGTGCAGGTGCTGGACCTGGCCGCCGACTACGCCGACTACGCTGACTTCGCCGAGGTCAACCCGAACGTTGCGGTGGACCTGGATAACCTGGCCTATGTCATCTACACCTCCGGCTCCACCGGCAAGCCGAAGGGCACCTTGCTGCCGCACCGCAACGTGCTGCGCCTGTTCGAGGCCACGGACGGCTGGTTCGGCTTCGGCCCGCAGGACTGTTGGACGCTGTTCCACTCCTATGCCTTCGACTTCTCGGTATGGGAGCTGTTCGGCGCCTTGCTGCATGGTGGCCGCCTGGTGATCGTGCCGCAGGATGTCAGCCGTTCGCCGGAGGCCTTCTACCAACTGCTGTGCGAGCAGCGGGTAACCGTGCTCAATCAGACGCCGTCGGCGTTCCGCCAGCTGATGCAGGTGGCCTGCGCTGAAGGCCAGCGCAGCGACCAGCAGCTGCGCTACGTGGTGTTCGGCGGCGAGGCGCTGGAGGTCGGCAGCCTGCGTCCGTGGTTCGAGCGCTTCGGCGATCGTGCCCCGCAACTGGTCAACATGTACGGCATCACCGAAACCACGGTGCACGTGACCTACCGTCCATTGTCGCGGGCTGACCTGGCGCAGAGCGCGTCGAGCCCGATTGGTGTGCCGATCCCGGACCAGAGCCTGTACGTGCTCGACAGCGACCTCAACCCGGTGGCCGCCGGCTGTGTCGGCGAGCTGTACGTCGGTCGCCAGGGCCTGGCCCGTGGCTACCTCAAGCGCGCCGACCTCAGCGCCACGCGCTTCATTCCCGACCCGTTCGGCGAGAGCGGGGCGCGGCTGTACCGCAGCGGCGACCTGGCACGCTGGCGCGCCGATGGGGTGATCGAGTACGTCGGGCGGATGGACCATCAGGTGAAGATCCGTGGCTTCCGCATCGAGCTGGGCGAGATCCAGGCGCGGCTGCAGGCGCTGCCCCAGGTGCGCGAGGCCGTGGTGCTGGCCCAGGAGGGGGCGAGCGGCACCCAGCTGGTCGGTTACCTGGTGGCCGAGCAAGCGGTGGCGGACCAGGCGATCTGGCGTGAGGCGGTCAAGGCCGCACTGCGCGAAGACCTGCCGGAGTACATGGTGCCGGCGCACCTGCTGCTGCTCGAGCGCATGCCGCTGACCGCCAACGGCAAGCTCGATCGCCGTGCCTTGCCGGCGGCGGATGCCAGCCTACTGCAACAGGCCTATGTAGCCCCGCAAAGCGAAATGGAACAGCGCATTGCCGCTGTCTGGGCCGATGTGCTGCGTCTGGAGCGGGTCGGCTTGAGCGACAACTTCTTCGAGCTGGGTGGCGACTCGATCATTTCCATCCAGGTGGTCAGCCGTGCCCGTCAGGCCGGCATACATTTCACTCCCAAGGAGCTGTTCCAGCACCAGACCGTGCAAGGCCTGGCCCGTGTGGCGCGCGAGGGCGGCGCGGCGCAGCGCATCGACCAAGGGGCGGTGCAGGGCGGCATGCCGCTGCTGCCGGTACAGCAGTGGTTCTTCGGCGAAGTGAGCGACGAGGCGCACCACTGGAACCAGTCAGTGCTGCTGCGTCCCACTCGGGCCTTGCAGGCGGCGACCGTCGAGGCGGCCTTGCAGGCCCTGCTGGTGCAGCACGATGCGTTGCGCCTGCGCTTTACCCGCGAGCAGGGTCAGTGGCAGGCCAGTCACGGTCAGCCTGGCCAGGCCAAGGACCTGCTCTGGCAGCGGCAGGCCGCCGACCAGGACGCGCTGCTGGCACTGTGTGAAGCGGCGCAACGCAGCCTGAGCCTGGAAGGGCCGCTGCTGCGTGCTGTGCTGGTCGGCATGGACGACGGCAGCCAACGCTTGCTGCTGGTGATCCACCACCTGGTCATCGACGGCGTGTCCTGGCGCGTGCTGTTCGAGGACCTGCAACAGGCCTGCGCGCAACTGGATGCGCAGCAGCCTGTGCGGCTGCCGGCGAAAACCAGTGCCTACAAGGCCTGGGCCGAGCGTTTGGGGGAGCACGCCCGTAGTGACGCCATGGCGCGCGAGCTGGCCTGGTGGCAGGGCCAGCTGGCCGATGCTCCGCAGGACCTGCCGTGCGCCAATCCGGCCGGCGGCCAGCAGAACCGCCATGCCCGCAGCCTGCATACGCGGCTGGACAGCGAGCTCACCCGGCAGTTGCTGCAGCAGGCCCCGGCGGCTTACCGCACCCAGGTCAACGACCTGCTGCTGACCGCGCTGGCCCGGGTGGTGGGCCGCTGGAGCGCGCAGCACACCGTGCTGATCCAACTTGAAGGGCATGGTCGCGAAGACCTGTTCGACGACATCGACCTGACTCGCACCGTCGGCTGGTTCACCACCTTGTTCCCGCTGGCCCTCACGCCTGCGCAGGACCTGGCGGGGTCGATCAAGGCGGTCAAGGAGCAACTGCGTGCCGTCCCCGCCAAGGGCATCGGCTACGGCATGCTCCGCCATCTGGGCGATGCTGCGGTGCAGGCCGGTCTTGCCGCCTTGCCGGTGCCGCGTATCACCTTCAACTATCTGGGGCAGTTCGATGGCAGTTTCGACGCCGAGCAGGGTGCGCTGTTCGTCCCGGTCGGCGAGCCGCGCGGCGAGGAGCAGAGCCCGGCGGCGCCGCTGGGCAACTGGCTGACGCTCAATGGGCAGGTCTACGGTGGTGAACTGGCCATTGGTTGGACCTACAGCCACGAAATGTTCGATGAGGCCACGGTCCAGGCCTTGGCCGATGACTATGCCGCCGAGCTGAAGGCGCTCATCGCCCATTGCTGCGACTCGCGCCATGCCGGTGTCACGCCCTCGGACTTCCCGCTGGCACGCCTGGATCAGGCGCACCTCGACCAGTTGCTGGACGATCCGCGCGCGGTCGAGGATGTCTATCCGTTGTCGCCGATGCAGCAGGGCATGCTGTTCCATAGCCTGTATGGCCAGGGCAACGGCGACTATATCAACCAGATGCGGGTGACCGTGGAAGGCTTGCAGGTCGAGCGTTTCCGCGCGGCCTGGCAGGCGTCGGCCGATGCCCAGCCGATCCTGCGCAGTCGCTTCGCCTGGGAAGGTGACATCGGCCAGCCGCTGCAGATCGTCCAGCGCCAGGTCCAGGTGCCGTTCGACTACCTCGACTGGCATGCCGAGGCCGAGCCTGGCGCACGCCTGGGCGCCCTGGCCGAGGCCGAGCGCGCTCGTGGTTTCGACCTGCGTGAGGCGCCGTTGCTGCGCATGACCGTGGTGCGCACCGGCGAGCAGCGCTTCGAGCTGATCTACACCAACCATCACATCCTCATGGACGGCTGGAGCAACTCCCAGTTGATGGGGGAAGTCCTGCAGCGTTATGCCGGGCAGGCGCCGGCCCAGGCCGGGCGTTACCGCGACTACATCGACTGGTTGCAGCGCCAGGATCCGGCGGTCAGTGAAGCGTTCTGGCGCGAGCGCCTGGCCGAGCTGGAGGCGCCCACACGTTTGGCCCAGGGCCTGCAGGCCGAGCCTGGCAGCGGGTACGCCAGCCATGTGCGGCTGGTCGACGCCGAGCGCACGCAGCGTCTGGAAACCTTCGCCCGCCAGCAGAAGGTCACTGTCAACACACTGCTGCAAGCGGCCTGGCTACTGCTGTTGCAGCGCTACAGCGGGCAGGCCACGGTGGCCTTCGGCGCCACCGTGGCGGGCCGGCCGCTGGAGCTGCCGGGTATCGAGCAGCAGATCGGTCTGTTCATCAACACCCTGCCGGTGATCGCCACGCCACAGCCGGCCCAGTCCGTGGCCGACTGGCTGCAGGCAGTGCAGGCGCTCAACCTTGGCTTGCGTGAGCACGAGCACACGCCGTTGTTCGATATCCAGCGCTGGGCCGGGCAGGGCGGTGACGCGCTGTTCGACAGCCTGCTGGTGTTCGAGAACTACCCGGTGGCCGAGGCCCTGGAGCGTGGCGCGCCACAGGAGCTGCGCTTCGGCAGCGTCGACAGTCGCGAGCAGACCAACTACCCGCTGACCCTGGGCGTGAACCTGGGCGGTACCCTGGAGCTGCACTATAGCTTCATGCGTGCCCATTTCGATGAGGCGGCCATTGTCCGCCTGGACCAGCAACTGATCGGCCTGATGGAGCAGTTCAGCCAGGCGCCCACCGCGGCGTTGGGCAACCTGAGCCTGCTCGATAGCCAGGCCCAGCAGGCCCTGGCCGTGGCCAACGCGCCGCAGCCATGGCAGGACGGCTTGCTGGTGCACCAACGCATCGCCGCCCAGGCCGCGCGCCGGCCTCAGGCTCCCGCGGTACTGTTCGGCGACCAGGTGCTGGACTTCGCCAGCCTGGAGCGTCAGGCCAACCAACTGGCCCATCGCCTGGTCGCCGAAGGCGTAGGCGCCGAGATCCGTGTCGGCGTGGCCTTGCCCCGTGGGCCGCAGGTGATCGTCGCCTTGCTCGCGGTGCTCAAGGCCGGTGGCGCCTATGTGCCGCTGGACGCCAGCTATCCGGCCGAGCGCCTGGCCTACCTGATGCAGGACTCCGGTATCGCCCTGTTGCTCACCGACTCGACCTTGCGCGGGCAACTGCCGCTGCCGGCGGCGTTGGCTGCCCTCAATCTCGACCAGCTCGACCTGACCGCACAGCCGACCCATGCGCCGCAAACAGTGGTGCAGCCGCAGAGCCTGGCCTATGTGATCTACACCTCCGGTTCCACCGGCAAGCCCAAGGGGGTGTGCGTCGAGCATGGCCCGCTGGCGATGCACTGCGAAGCCATCGGCCGGCGCTATGCCATGGTCGAGGACGATTGCGAGCTGCACTTCATGTCGTTCGCCTTCGACGGCGCTCATGAGCGCTGGCTCACCGCGTTGACCCACGGCAGCCGCCTGCTGGTGCGTGATGACAGCCTCTGGGAGCCAGGCCAGACCTGCGCGCGCATGTGTGAGCACGGCGTGACGGTGGCGGCGTTCCCGCCGGCGTACCTGTTGCAGATGGCCGAGCACGTCGAGCTGCATGGCCAGGCGCCGAAGGCGCGCATTTACTGCTTCGGCGGCGACGCGGTGCCCCGTGACAGCTACCAGCGCGTGCATGCCGCCCTGGCGCCGGAGCACATCATCAACGGCTACGGCCCGACCGAGACGGTGGTGACCCCGCTGATCTGGAAAGCCGACCGCGCTACCGACTGCGGCGCTGCCTACGCACCGATCGGCACGCGTATCGGCGACCGTCGCACCTATGTGCTGGCCGCCGACCTGAGCGTCCTGCCAGCCGGCCTGCAGGGTGAGCTGTACCTTGGTGGCCACGGCCTGGCCCGTGGCTACCTGGACCGGCCGGGCATGACCGCCGAGCGCTTCGTTCCCGATCCGCACGGCGAGCCAGGCGCGCGCCTGTACCGCAGTGGCGACCTGGTACGCGAGCGCCGCGATGGCGTGTTCGACTACCAGGGGCGAGTGGACAACCAGGTGAAAATCCGCGGCTTCCGCGTCGAACTGGGCGAAGTCGAGGCCCGCCTGCTGGCCCAGGCTGGCGTGCGCGATGCCGCCGTGGTCGCCCGGCCAGGCCCGAGCGGCCAGCAGTTGGTCGGCTATGTGGTGGCGTTGCAGCCAAGTCAGGCTGATGCCGCGTGGTGCGACGCGCTCAGGGCGAGCCTGCGCGAAGTGCTGCCGGACTACATGGTTCCGGCGCATGTCCTGTCGCTCGCCAGCATGCCGCTGACCCCCAACGGCAAGCTTGACCGCAAGGCGCTGCCGCAGCCTGAGGCCGGTCAGTCCCGACATGATCACCAGCCACCGCGTACCGCGCTGGAGCAGACGGTGGCGGCGATCTGGGCCGATGTGCTCAAGCTGCCGCAGGTGGGCTTGCACGATCACTTCTTCGAGCTGGGTGGTCACTCGTTGCTGGCCACCCAGGTCGTCGCCCGGGTGCGTCACGCCCTGCAGGTCGAGGTGGCGCTGCGTACCTTGTTCGAGCATGGCACCCTGCAGGCATTCTGCGCCCAGCTATCGGAGTCTGCCGACGCAGCGGTGCCCGCCATCGGCCTGGCCGATCGCTCGCGGGCGCTGGCATTGTCCTATGCCCAGGAGCGCCAGTGGTTCCTCTGGCAGCTGGCCCCGGACAGCGCCGCCTACCATATTCCGGTGGCCCTGCGCCTGCGTGGCGCGCTGCGTGTCGAAGCCCTGCGCCGGGCGTTCGAACACCTGGTGGCGCGGCACGAGAGCCTGCGCACGGTGTTCGTTCATGCACAGGGGCGTACCGAGCAGGTGATACAGGCGCCGTACGCCTTCGAGCTGCCGCTGGAGGTGCTGGCCGATGCCAGCGATGCCGCGCTGCTGTCGCGGGTGGAACAGGAGGTCGCACGTCCGTTCGACCTCGGGCAGGGCCCGCTGCTGCGCGCCTGCCTGTTGCGCCAGGGCAGCGATGAACATGTGCTGGTGCTGGTGATGCATCACATCGTCAGCGATGGTGTGTCGATGCAGGTCATGGTCGACGAGCTGGTGGCCCTGTACGACGCCTTTGACCAGGGGCAGGCACCGAGCCTTGCGCCGTTGCCGATCCAGTACGCCGACTATGCCGTCTGGCAGCGCCAGTGGATGGATGCTGGTGAGCGTGAGCGGCAGCTGACCTATTGGGTCGAACGCCTGGGCGGCACGCAGCCTGTGCTCGAACTGCCGCTGGATCACCCGCGTCCGGCGATGCGCAGCCAAGCCGGTGCCAGTTTGACGCTGGCCCTGCCCGGTGAGCTGCAGCAGGCATTGCGCGCGCTGGCCAGGGAACAGGGGGTGACGCTGTTCATGCTGTTGCTGGCGGCTTACCAGACGTTGCTGCACCGCTACAGCGGCCAGTCCGACATCCGTGTCGGTGTGCCGATCGCCAACCGCAACCATGCTCGCACCGAAGGCATGATCGGCTTCTTCGTCAATACCCAGGTGCTCAAGGTCGAGTTCGCGCCGCAGGCGACCTTTGCCGCGCTGCTCGGCCAGGTGCGCCAGGCGGCGCTGGAGGCCCAGGCCTACCAGGACCTGCCGTTCGAGCAACTGGTCGAGGCCCTGGCGCCGGAGCGCAACCTCAGCCACAGCCCGCTGTTCCAGGCACTGTTCAACTACCAGAGCGGCGCGCGCCGTGGCCAGGGCGCGCAACAGGCGCACGCCTTGAGCGTCGAAGGGCTGCAATGGGATACCGGTGTCGCCCAGTTCGACCTGACCTTGGATGTGTTCGACAGCGAAGAGGGCGTGCTGGCCTCGTTGGTGTATGCCACCGACCTGTTCGAGCGCTCGACCATCGAGCGGCTGTCGACCCACTTCATCAATCTGTTGCAAGGCATCGTCGAGCAACCGCAACAACCGGTGGCCGAACTGCCATTGCTGGCGGCCGCCGAGCGCGAGCGCACCCTGGTCACGTGGAACGCCACCTCTGAACATTACCCGCTGGAGCAGAGCATCCAGCAACTGATCGAGGCCCAGGTGCAGCGCACCCCGGATGCCCCGGCGCTGGCCTTCGGCGAGACGCGCCTGAGCTACGCCCAGCTCAACGCCCGCGCCAACCGCCTGGCCCATCGCCTGATCGCCCTGGGTGTCGGCGCGGATGTGCTGGTGGGCATCGCGGTGGAGCGTTCGGTGGAGATGGTGGTCGGTTTGCTGGCCATCCTCAAGGCCGGTGGTGCCTACGTGCCGCTGGACCCGGAATACCCCGAAGAGCGCCTGCGCTACATGATCGAGGACAGCGGCGTGCAACTGCTGCTGACCCAGAGCCACCTGCAACTGCCGCTGGCCGAAGGCGTGCAGACCCTGGCGCTGGACCTGGAACCGGGCGCGGATGACGCGGGCAACCCGAACGTGGCGGTGGCCCCTGAAAACCTGGCCTATGTGATCTACACCTCCGGCTCCACAGGCCGGCCAAAAGGCGCGGGCAACCGCCATTCGGCCTTGGTCAACCGACTGTGCTGGATGCAGCAGGCCTATCGACTGGATGCTCGCGACAGCGTGTTGCAGAAAACGCCGTTCAGCTTCGACGTGTCGGTGTGGGAGTTCTTCTGGCCCTTGATGACCGGTGCGCGACTGGTGGTTGCCGCGCCGGGTGATCATCGCGACCCGGCCCGTCTGGTCGAGCTGATCACCGGCGAAAACATCACCACGCTGCACTTCGTACCGTCGATGCTCCAGGCGTTCCTGCAAGACAGCGGCGTGCCGCGCTGCACCAGCCTTGCGCGCATCGTCTGCAGTGGCGAAGCGCTGCCGGCCGATGCCCAGCAGCAGGTGTTCGCCAAGCTGCCGAAGGCCGGCCTGTACAACCTGTACGGCCCGACCGAGGCGGCCATCGACGTGACCCACTGGACCTGCCGCGAGGAAGGGCGCGACAGCGTGCCGATCGGCGAGCCGATTGCCAACCTGGCCTGCTACATCCTCGACGCCGAGCTGCAACCGGTGCCGGTGGGCGTGCTGGGCGAGCTGTACCTGGCCGGCGCGGGCCTGGCGCGCGGCTACCACCGCCGCCCGGGGCTGACCGCCGAGCGTTTCGCCGTGAGCCCATACGGCAATGGCGAGCGCATCTACCGCACCGGCGACCTGGCGCGCTACCGCGCGGATGGGGTGATCGAGTACGCCGGGCGTATCGACCACCAGGTCAAGCTACGTGGCCTGCGCATCGAACTGGGTGAGATCGAGGCGCGCCTGCTGGAGCACGACCTGGTGCGTGAAGCCGTGGTGACGGTGCCGGACGGCAAGCAACTGGTCGGTTATGTGGTGCTGACCGGCGAGGCCGCCGATTGGCAGGCGCAACTGGCCGAGCACCTACGCCGTGGCCTGCCGGACTACATGGTGCCGAACCAGTGGCTGGCACTGGACAGCCTGCCGCTGTCGCCCAACGGCAAGCTCGACCGCAAGGCCTTGCCTGCCGTGGATGCCGCGCAATCGCAGCGTGCCTATGTGGCGCCGCAGAGTGAACTGGAACAACAGGTCGCGGCAATCTGGGCGCAGGTCCTCGGGCTTGAGCGAGTCGGCCTGACTGACAACTTCTTCGAACTGGGCGGGCATTCCCTGCTGGTGATCAATATCGTGTCGCGTATTCAACTCGAACTGGGGCTGAAGCTGGTCCCGCAACTGCTGTTCCAATACCCGGTGCTTGGTGCTCTGGTGGCGCAACTGCAAGCCACCGGCGCACAGGTGCAGGATTCGACCCTGAGCCGTCTGGAAGACCTGCTTGACGACATGGAGGGGCTGTGATGGACAGCACCGTTGCCGCGCGGATCGCTCGCCGCTTCATCACCTTGCCACTGGACAAGCGTGCCCTGTACCTGGAGAAGATGCTGGCCGAGGGCGTGTCCCCGGCCAACCTGCCGATCCCCGAGGTGCAGTCGGCCTTCGAGCAACTGCCGCTGTCCTTCGCCCAGGAGCGCCAGTGGTTCCTCTGGCAGCTGGAGCCGCACAGCAGTGCCTATCACATCCCCATGGCCCTGCGTCTGCGCGGCCGGCTGGATCGCCAGGCGCTGCAAGGTGCCTTCGAACGGTTGGTGGAGCGGCATCAGACGCTGCGCACCCGTTTCGTCTTCGACCAGACGCGCCCATTGCAGGTGATCGACCCCGTGGCCGGGTTGGCCATCGCCCATGAGGTGGTCGGGCCGCTGGACCTGGCACAACTGGAGGCCCGGGTGGCCGAAGAAACCCGTCAGCCGTTCGACCTTGAGGCGGGGCCGCTGCTGCGGGTGCGTCTGCTGGAGCTGGCGCCCGACGATCAGGTGCTGGTGCTGACTCAGCACCATATCGTTTCCGATGGCGTGTCGATGCAGGTGATGGTCGGCGAGCTGATCGCCCTGTATGCCGGCTTGAGCCTCGGCCAGGCGCCGACCCTGGCGCCGCTGCCGATCCAGTATGCCGACTATGCCCTGTGGCAGCGCCACTGGATGGAGGCGGGCGAGCGTGATCGCCAGCTGGCCTACTGGACCGAGCGCCTGGGCGCGCAGCAACCGGTGCTGGAACTGCCGCTGGATCACTCGCGGCCGGCGCAGCCCAGCTACCGTGGCGCGCGTTGCAACCTGCAACTGCCGGCGGCCTTGAGTCATGACCTGCAAGCCCTGGCCCGGGCCGAGGGTGGCACCTTGTTCATGCTGCTGCTGGCGGCATTCCACGCGTTGTTGCACCGCTACAGCGGCCAGGACGATATCCGCATCGGGGTGCCCAGCGCCAACCGCAACCGGGTCGAGACCGAAGGGCTGATCGGTTATTTCGTCAACACTCAGGTGATTCGTGCCCAGGTCGCTGGCGAGCAGCCCTTCGTCGAATTGTTGCGCCAGGTGCGCCAGCACGCGTTGGATGCCCAGGCCTATCAGGAGCTGCCGTTCGAGCAACTGGTCGAGGCCCTGGCGCCGGAGCGCACCCTGGGGCTCAATCCGCTGTTCCAGGTGATGTTCAACCATCAAGCGGCCGGCCGTGGCGGGGCGACCAGCGCGCGCCTGGGCGACCTGCAGATCGAAGGCGTGGACAGTGTCACCGAAGTGGCTCAACTGGACCTGACCCTGGAGACCCGCGAATCGCCAGAGGGATTGGAGGCGTCGTTCATCTATGCCACCGACCTGTTCGAGCGCTCGACCATCGAGCGGCTGTCGACCCACTTCATCAATCTGCTGCAAGGCATCGTCGAGCAACCGCAACAACCGGTGGCCGAACTGCCATTGCTGGCGGCCGCCGAGCGCGAGCGCACCCTGGTCACGTGGAACGCCACCGCTGAAAACTACCCGCTGGAGCAGAGCATCCAGCAACTGATCGAGGCCCAGGTGCAGCGCACCCCGGATGCCCCGGCGCTGGCCTTCGGCGAGACGCGCCTGAGCTACGCCCAGCTCAACGCCCGCGCCAACCGCCTGGCCCATCGCCTGATCGCCCTGGGTGTCGGCGCGGATGTGCTGGTGGGCATCGCGGTGGAGCGCTCGGTGGAGATGGTGGTCGGTTTGCTGGCCATCCTCAAGGCCGGTGGCGCCTACGTGCCGCTGGACCCGGAATACCCCGAAGAGCGCCTGCGCTACATGATCGAGGACAGCGGCGTGCAACTGCTGCTGACCCAGAGCCACCTGCAACTGCCGCTGGCCGAAGGCGTGCAGACCCTGGCGCTGGACCTGGAACCGGGCGCCGATGACGCGCGCAACCCGAACGTGGCGGTGGCCCCTGAAAACCTGGCCTATGTGATCTACACCTCCGGCTCCACAGGCCGGCCAAAAGGCGCGGGCAACCGCCATTCGGCCCTGGTCAACCGACTGTGCTGGATGCAGCAGGCCTATCGACTGGATGCTCGCGACAGCGTGTTGCAGAAAACGCCGTTCAGCTTCGACGTGTCGGTGTGGGAGTTCTTCTGGCCCTTGATGACCGGTGCGCGACTGGTGGTTGCCGCGCCGGGTGATCATCGCGACCCGGCCCGTCTGGTCGAGCTGATCACCGGCGAAAACATCACCACGCTGCACTTCGTACCGTCGATGCTCCAGGCGTTCCTGCAAGACAGCGGCGTGCCGCGCTGCACCAGCCTTGCGCGCATCGTCTGCAGTGGCGAAGCGCTGCCGGCCGATGCCCAGCAGCAGGTGTTCGCCAAGCTGCCGAAGGCCGGCCTGTACAACCTGTACGGCCCGACCGAGGCGGCCATCGACGTGACCCACTGGACCTGCCGCGAGGAAGGGCGCGACAGCGTGCCGATCGGCGAGCCGATTGCCAACCTGGCCTGCTACATCCTCGACGCCGAGCTGCAACCGGTACCGGTGGGCGTGCTGGGCGAGCTGTACCTGGCCGGCGCAGGCCTGGCGCGCGGCTACCACCGCCGCCCGGGGCTGACCGCCGAGCGTTTCGCCGTGAGCCCATACGGCAATGGCGAGCGCATCTACCGCACCGGCGACCTGGCGCGCTACCGCGCGGACGGGGTGATCGAGTATGCCGGGCGTATCGACCACCAGGTCAAGCTGCGTGGCCTGCGCATCGAACTGGGTGAGATCGAGGCGCGCCTGCTGGAGCACGACCTGGTGCGTGAAGCCGTGGTGACGGTACCGGACGGCAAGCAGCTGGTCGGTTATGTGGTGCTGACCGGCGAAACCGCCGATTGGCAGGCACAACTGGCCGAGCATCTGCGCCGTGGCCTGCCGGACTACATGGTGCCGAACCAGTGGCTGGCACTGGACAGCCTGCCGCTGTCGCCCAACGGCAAGCTCGACCGCAAGGCCTTGCCGCGCCCGGACCAGACCGTCAAGGCTCGCGACTATCAGGCGCCGGCCACACCGACCGAAATCGCCCTGGCCGAGATCTGGCAAACCGTGCTGGGCGCAGGCCCGGTGGGAGTTACCGAGAATTTCTTCGCCCTGGGCGGCGACTCGATCATGTCGATCCAGGTGGTCAGTCGTGCGCGACAGGCCGGGATCCATATCACGCCCAAGGCATTGTTCCAGCACCAGACCGTGCAGCGCCTGGCGGCCGTGGCCCAGCTCGGGGAGGCGGTGGTGCCACGTATCGACCAGGGCCCGGTGACGGGCAGCGCGCCGCTGCTGCCGTTCCAGCAATGGTTCTTCGACCAGCGCATGAGCGAGCCGCAGCACTGGAACCAGTCGCTGTTGCTGCGCGGCACCGAAACGGTGGATGCCAGCGCATTGGAGCAGGCGCTGCTGGCACTGTACGCCCAGCACGACGCCCTGCGCCTGCGCTTTGCCGACGGCAGCGCCGAACACGGTCCGCTGCAACCGGCCCAGCCGTTGCTATGGCGTGCCGCGCTGCGCAGCGCCGAGGAAATCGAGGCGACCTGCGAAGAGGCCCAGCGTAGCCTGGACCTGGCCCAGGGCCCGCTGCTGCGTGCGGTGCTGATCGACCTGGCCGACGGTGGCCAGCGCCTGCTGCTGGTGATCCACCACCTGGTGGTCGATGGCGTGTCCTGGCGCGTGCTGCTGGAAGACCTGCACGATGCCTACCGCCAGGCCCTGGCGGGCAGCACGCCGAAACTGCCGACCAAGACCAGCGCCTTCAAGACCTGGGGCGAACGCCTGCAGCAGCATGCCGCAAGCCTGGACAGCGAGCTGGCCTACTGGCAAGGGCAACTGGCCGGTGCGCCGCTGGACCTGCCCGAGGCCGAGCTGGGCGCCAGCCTGCAGAACCGTCACCGCCAGAGCGTGCAGGCACGCCTGGATGCCGAGCTGACCCGACGCTTGCTGCAACAGGCCCCGGCGGCCTACCGCACCCAGGTCAACGACCTGCTGCTGACCGCCTTGGCCCGGGTGGTGTGCCGCTGGAGCGGCGCCGATTCGGCGCTGGTGGAGCTGGAAGGCCATGGCCGCGAAGACCTGTTCGACGACATCGACCTGAGCCGTACGGTGGGCTGGTTCACCAGCGCCTACCCGGTGCGCCTGACCCCGGCCGCCGAGCTGGGCGCCTCGATCAAGCAGGTCAAGGAACAGCTGCGCGGCGTGCCGCACAAGGGCATCGGTTTCGGCGCTTTGCGCTACCTGGGCGACGAGGCTGCGCGCGCGAGCCTGGCCGGGCTGCCGGTGCCGCGCATCACCTTCAACTACCTGGGCCAGCTGGATGGCCAGTTCGATGAGCGGGCGCTGTTCGTGCCCGCTGCCGAAAGCGCAGGTGAGGAGCAGAGCCCGCTGGCGCCGCTGGGCAACTGGCTGGTGCTCAATGGCCAGGTGTATGGCGGCGAGCTGAGCCTGGCGTTCAGCTTCAGCGGGCAGATGTTCGCCCGCGCGACCATCGAGCGGCTGGCGCGGGCCTACGAGGCGGAGCTGGCGGCGCTGGTCGAGCACTGCCAGGCGCCGCAAGGGTTGACGCCGTCGGACTTCCCGCTGGCGGGCCTGAGCCAGGCGCAACTCGACGCACTGCCAGTGGCGGTGGCCGAGGTCGAAGACATCTACCCACTGTCGCCGATGCAGCAGGGCATGCTGTTCCACAGCCTGTCCGACGAAGGCGACGACCTGTACGTCAACCAGCTCAGCCTGCCGGTCGAGGGGCTCGAGCAAGAGCGCTTCCGCGCCGCCTGGCAGCATGTGATCGGCCGTCACGAGATCCTGCGTACCTCCTTCCACTGGGAAGGCGGCCAGAGCGCGCCGTTGCAGGTGGTGCACCGTCACGTCGACGTGGCTATGACCATGCTCGACTGGCGGGCACGATCCTTTACCGCCGCCGACCTCGAGACGGTCGCCCGCGCGCAGCGTGGCTTCGACCTCGGCCAGGTGCCGCTGCAACGCCTGTTGCTGGTGCGCACGGGCGACGCCGAGCACCAGCTGGTGTGGACCAGCCACCATATCCTCATGGACGGCTGGAGCAGTTCGCAGTTGTTCGGCGAGGTGCTGCAGCACTACGCCAGCGGTGAAGTGACCGGCGACAGCGGCCGCTACCGTGACTTCATCGCCTGGTTGCAGGAGCAGGATCAGGGGCGCCTGCAGGACTACTGGCAGGGCCGTCTGCGCCTGCTCGATGCGCCGACCCAACTGAGCCAGTCGATTCACCCGCGGCACACTGCAGACCTGCCGGGGCACGAGGCGCTGTACACCCGTTGGGACGCCCAACGCACCGCCGCCTTGCAGCAGCACTGCCGGGCCCAGGGCATTACCGCCAACACCCTGATCCAGGGTGCCTGGCTGTTGCTGTTGCAGCGTTACACCGGACAGCGCAGCGTGGCCTTCGGCGCTACAGTGGCCGGTCGTCCCGAGAGCCTGGCCAACGCTCAGCACATGCTTGGCCTGTTCATCAACACCTTGCCGGTGATCCAGACCCTCGAGCCGACACAGCGCCTGGATCAGTGGCTGCAGCAACTGCAGGCCGACAACCTGGACCTGCGCGAGCACGCCCATGCGCCGCTGGCCGACATCCAGCGTTGGTCGGGGCAGGGTGGCCAGGCCCTGTTCGACAGCATCATCGTGTTCGAGAACTACCCCATCGACCAGCGCCTGGAACAGGCCCAGGGCGGCCTGCGCTTCGGCGCCTCGAGCAGCCACGACGTCACCAACTTCCCCATGGACCTGGCGGTAACCCTCGGCGAGACCCTGGCCATCGAGTACCTGTTCCTGCGCAGCCACTTCACGCCCGAGGCCGTGCAGGGCATTCGCGCACTGATGGAGACCTTGCTGCAGTCGATGATCGACAGCCCTGTCGAATACATCGGCAACCTGCAACGGCTCAGCCCGGCGCAGTATCAGGCGCTCGACGCCTGGGGCGCGGTGCCGGCGCAGGCCGGCGAGCGGGTGATGCTGGCGCAACTGATCGCTCGCCAGGCGGCCGCGCGGCCCGAGGCCATCGCCGTCGAGTGTGCCGGCCAGAGCCTCAGCTACGCGGCGCTGGAGGCCCGTTCCGACGTGCTGGCGCGGCAACTGCTCGCCCGTGGTGCCGGCCCGGAGGTACTGGTGGGCGTAGCCCTGGAACGCTCGGTGGATATGCTGGTGGCCCTGTTGGCGGTGTTCAAGAGCGGTGCGGCTTATGTGCCGCTGGACCTGGACTACCCGGCCGAGCGCCTGGCCTTCATGATCCAGGACTCCGGCATGCGCCAACTGATCGGTCGTGCCGACCTGGGGCAGCGCCTGGCCCTGCCCGAGGGCCTGGAACCGCTCGACCCGGCGACCCTGGCGTGCGAAGCCGGTACGCCGGCCAGCGTGTTCCCGGTGCCGGGCGAGCACAGCCTGGCCTACTTGATCTACACCTCTGGCTCGACCGGTGTGCCCAAGGGCGTGGCGGTCAGCCATGGACCTTTGAGCGTGCATTGCCAGGCCATCGCCGAGCTCTACGAGATGGAGGCCGGCACCCGAGAGCTGCACTTCATGTCGTTCGCCTTCGACGGCGCCCACGAGCGCTGGCTAACCACGCTGGCGGTGGGCGGTACGCTGATCCTGCGCGACAACGAACTGTGGACGCCCCAGCAGACCTGCGAGGCGCTGAGTCGGGGCCGGGTCGACATCGCCTGCTTCCCGCCCGCCTACCTGAAGCAGGTGGCCGAATATGTGCAGCGCAGCGGTGTCGAGCCGCCCCCGGTGCGTATCTATTGCCTGGGCGGCGACGCGGTGCCGGAGCAGACCTTGGCCGAGGTGCGCGAGGTGCTGCGGCCACGCTACATCACCAATGGCTATGGTCCGACTGAAACGGTAGTCACGCCGATGCTCTGGAAGGCCTCGGCCGAAGAGCCCTGCGGCGCGGCCTACGCACCCATCGGCCGGGTCGTGGGGCAGCGCTCGCTACGGGTGCTGGACGATGACCTCAACCCATTGCCGGTCGGTTTCGCCGGGCAGCTGTTCATCGGTGGCCATGGCGTGGCTCGCGGCTATCACCAGCGACCATCGATCACTGCCGAGCGGTTCGTGCCGGACCCATTCGGTGAGCCTGGTGCGCGTTTCTACCGTTCCGGGGACCTGGTGCGCCTGCGTCAAAGCGGGATACTGGACTACGTCGGGCGTCTGGATCACCAGGTGAAGGTGCGGGGCTTCCGCATCGAGCTGGGCGAGATCGAAGCCAGCCTGCGCCAGCAACCGGGTGTCGGCGATGCCGTGGTGATCGCTCGCGACGGCGTCTCCGGCAAGCAGTTGATCGGCTACGTTGCGGCCACCGCCGAGGTTCGCGGCGATCAGCTCAAGGCCGCCCTGGCCGAGACGCTGCCGGCCTACATGGTGCCGTTGCAGGTGATCTGCCTGGAGCGCCTGCCGGTCTCGCCCAATGGCAAGCTCGACCGCAAGGCCCTGCCGGAGCCCACCTTCGACCTGGCCAGCCATGTGCCCCCGCGCTGCGAGGAGGAACAATGGATGGCGCAGATCTGGGCCGAGGTGCTGCAGGTCGAGCAGGTGGGGATCGCCGATAACTTCTTCGAGCTGGGTGGCGATTCGATCCTCAGCCTGCAGGTTATTTCGCGGGTGCGCAACCATGCGCAACTGAAACTGGAGCTCAAGCTGCGCGACCTGATGCGTTGCCAGACCATCGCCAACCTGTTCGACCAGCAGGGCGTGTCGCGGGTCAGCGGCGAGCAGCAGGCCGTGGTGGTGGAGGGCGCCTTCCCGCTGATCCCGATCCAGGAGTGGTTCTTCACCGCGCAGACCCATGCGCCGGAACACTTCAACCAGGCGTTGATCCTGCGTGCCAACCAGCCACTGGATGCGCGGGCGCTGGAGCGCACACTGACCTGCATGCTCGGCCAGCACGATGCCTTGCGCCTGCGTTTCACCCACGAGCAGGGGCGCTGGATCCAGCGTTACCAGCCGTTGCAGGAGTGCCTGCAGCGTCTGGGCGACGACCCGCTGCTGTGGGTGCGCGAGGTGGCCGACGAAGAGGCGCTGGAGGACCTGGCCAATGAGCTGCAACGCAGCCTGGACCTGGCCCAGGGGCCACTGATGCGCGGCTTGCTGGCGACCCTGGGCAATGGCCAGGTACGCCTGCTGCTGGTGATCCACCACCTGGTGATCGACGGTGTGTCCTGGCGTGTGCTGCTGCAGGACTTGCAGGAGGCCTACCAGGCTTTCCTCGCCGAACGGGAGCCGCAGCTGCCGCTGCGCACCAGCAGCTTCGGTGAATGGGCCGCTGGCCTGGCCGGCCATGCGGTGACCCTGCGCGAGCGTGAGCTCGAGTACTGGGTGGCGCAGCTCGACCGGCAGGACGGGCCGCTGCGCTGTGACAACCCACGTGGCGGCAATCTCATGTGCCACCGCGAAGAGGCCGCGTTCAGCCTGGATGCGCAACGGACCGCACAGTTGCTCAAGGAGGCGCCCGCGGCCTACCAGACGCAGATCAACGACCTGCTGCTGACTGCGCTGAGCCGGGCCCTGTGCCAATGGGACGACAGTGCGTCGGCGCTGGTGCTGCTGGAAGGCCATGGCCGCGAGGATCTGTTCGAGCAACTGGACCTGAGCCGTACCCTGGGCTGGTTCACCAGCATGTATCCGGTACGCCTGAGCCCGGTGTCCGAGCCCGGGGCGTCGATCGTGGCGATTCGCGAGCAGTTGGCCCAGGTGCCGGACAAGGGCATCGGCTACGGCGTGCTGCGCCACATGGACGAACCGTGGGTGCGCGCGCGCCTGGCCGACCTGCCGCAGGCGCAGGTCACCTTCAACTACCTGGGGCAGCTCGACCAGAGCTTCGATGCCGAGCAGGCGCTGTTCCTGCCCGCGCCGGAGAGCGTAGGCGACAGCTTCTCGCAGCAGGCGAGCCTGGCCAACTGGCTCGAAGTGGTAGGCCAGGTGTTCGACGGCAAGCTGTCGTTCCGCTGCATCTACAGCAACCGACGCTTCCGCCAGGGCACCATCACGGCCTTCATGGAACAGTTCCAGGCCGAGTTGGTGCTGTTGATCGAGCACTGCCTGCAGGTCCAGGCCAACTGAATTTTCCTTCTTCTGACAGGCCGGATGCGGGTGCGTCCGGCCCAGGAACCGAGCCATGCCACTTAATCCTGAAATTGCCGAATTCCTCGACCTGGTCGACGCCAGCCCAGGCGATGGCCAGTCCATGGCCTTTCACCGCTCGACCCCCGCTCAGGCGCGCGACGCCTTCGAGCAGGCCTCCGTGCGCATGCGTTGGGAAGCGCCACAGGTGCACAGCGAGGACCTGCATTGCCAGGCTCGCGATGGCGCCACCCTGACGCTGCGTCTTTACCGGCCCTGCGCGCCTGCCGAGCAACCACTGCCGGTGCTGCTGTACCTGCACGGCGGTGGATTCGTGGTGGGCAGCATCGCCTCGCACGATGGTGTCTGTCGCGAGTTCTGCGCGCGCACCCCCTGCGCGGTGCTGACCGTCGATTACCGGCGCGCCCCGGAGCAACGCTTTCCGGTGGCGCTGGACGACTGCGCCGATGCCTTGGCGTGGCTGGCACACAACGCGCGCGAGTGGGGGCTGGATGCCAGCCGGGTGGCCGTGGGCGGCGACAGTGTCGGCGCGACCCTGGCCAGCGTGCTGGCGATCGACGCCGCCCACCTGGGTGGGCCTGTCCAGCCGCGGCTGCAATTGCTTTGCTATCCAGTGGCCGATGCCTCGAAGAGCAGGGAGTCGCGTACGCTGTTCGCCGAGGGCTACCTGCTGGAAAGCGCCACCCTGGAGTGGTTCTACGATCACTATGCGCGCCAGGCCGAGGACCGCTCGAACTGGCGTTTCTCGCCGCTGCTGGCCACCGGCTTGCAGGGCGTGGCGCCGGCATACATCGGCCTGGCAGGCTTCGATCCACTGCTAGATGAAGGGCAGGCCTATGCGCGTCACCTGCGCGAGCAGGGGGTGACGGTCAGCAGCGAAGTGTTCGAGGGGTTGGTGCACGACTTCCTGCGCATGCGCCTGGTCACGGCCGAGATCGACACGGTGTATGCGAGGTTGGCGCAGGTGCTGCGTGATGCCTTGAACTGATGTTTTGCACTGGATATCGAGGGCCGCTATGCGGCCCTTTTGCGTTGCCCCGCGGGCAAGCCCGCTCGTGCAGATGAGCACATGGCTTGAGAGTGACGGGGGGCTGTGGGGGCGGGCTTGCCCGCGAATAGGGGGGCGTTGCTGCGTGGGGTGTGGCGCCAGGCCCACGACCCAGGGCCTGGCGCCCTGGGTCGTGGTTGCGGTCAGAACTTGTACTGCACGCTGGTCATGAAGTTGCGGGGCGCGCCGTACACGCCCCAGCTGTCGACGTAGGAGAAGTACTTGCGGTCGAAGACGTTGTTGAGGTTGAGCGATGCGCTCAGGTTCTGGGTGATGTCGTAGCGCGCCATGAGGTTGGTCACGGCATAGCTGCCCTGGGTGAAGGTGTGCAGGTCCTGGCCGGTCTTGCTCTGCCAGTTCACGCCACCGCCGATGGTCAGCTTGTTGTCCAGAATGCCGGGCAGGCGATAGGTGGTGAAGGTCTTGGCGCTGTGACGGGGGTTGTTGGTGACGATGCGGTTGTCGTCGGAGTCGGTGCTGACGCTGTAGGCGTAGCCGGCGAACGCCTGCCAGCCCTCGGCCAGCTCGCCGTTGAGCTCCAGCTCCACGCCCTCGGTGGTGGTGCCCTGCTCGGCGCGGTAGATGTCCGGCGCACGCACATAGACGGGCAGGTTGTCCTGTTCGATGCGGAACAGCGCCAGGCTGGCGTTGAGTTTTTCGTCGTTGAAGCTGCCTTTCACGCCCAGCTCGTAACCGGTGCCTTCCTGTGGGTCGAGGGCCTTGAACTTCTCATCGTGCACGCCATAGGGCTGCGGGTTGAAGATCTTGGTGTAGCTGCCGTAGACCGACCAGGTGTCGTTGAGGTCGTAGACCACGCCGGCATAGGGCAGGAATACGCCGTGGCGGTTTTCGTCGCTCTTGTTGTCGAGCGTCGGATCGTTCCAGTTCTGGTAGTCGCTGGTGCGTCGCCAGTCGGTGACGCGACCGCCGAGAATCACAGCCAGGTCGTCGGTCACGTGGAAGCGACCGGTCATGTAGGCGGCGTACTGGTTTTCCTGGATGTAGGTCTTGCCGACGGTGGTGGTGTCCGGGCGCGGGCCCTGGCCTTTCCAGTCCCAGACATTGTCGATGGTGCCGTCATAGCCGGTCCAGGGACCGAACCAGCCACCGTGATCCGGGGTGTTTTCGGTGTAGCGGGACAGGGTGACGCCGGTGATCAGCTCATGCTCCTGACCGAACAGGGTGAACGGGCCGGTCAGGTAGGCGTCGAGGTTGTTCTGGCGAGGCTTGCCCGACCAGCGGTTGGGGTACATGTAGGCGCCGGAGCCGTCCACCGAACTGATCTCGCCGTTCATGTAGTTGATCAGCTCGTCGAAGTCCATGACGCTGTGGCTGAGCTCGACCTTGCCGCTCCAGCCGTTGTCGAACTGATGCTCGAGGGAGGTGAAGACATTGGTCTGTTTGCGGTCGTTGTACGACCAGGTCGGCGAACTGTTCTTCGAGCGGCTGAAGTCGGTCTTGCTGCCGTCGGCGTAGCGGACCTGGAAGCCGGTGCGCAGCGGGTCGTTGACCTGGGTCTTGAGGTAACTGAAACCGACGGTCAGCATGGTTGCTTCGCTGAGGTCGAACTCGGAGATGCCGTAGATCAGCTGCGTATCCTGCTCGAGGCGGTCGACGAAAGAGTTCTGGGTCTTGTAGTCGACCACCAGACGCCCGCGGACGTTGCCGCTGTCGGTCAGTGGGCCGGAGACGTCGAATCCGGTGCCGTAACGGTCCCAGCTGCCAGCTTCGGCGGTCACGCTGCCCTGGAAGGTCGCGGTCGGGCGCTTGCGGATCATGTTGATGGTCGCCGACGGGGTGCCGGTGCCGCTGATCAGGCCGGTGGCGCCACGCACGATCTCGACACGGTCGTACATCGCCGTGCTCTGGGTGGTGTTGTCCAGGCGAGGGGAGGTGGGAACACCGTCGATCTCGAAGTTGTTGATCTGGAAGCCGCGCGACCAGTAGGTGTCGTTCTCGGCGCCGATGCCGGTGCGGAGCACGGTGATGCCTGGGGTGGCCTCGAGCACCTCGGTCAGGTTGGTCAGCTTCTGGTCGTCCAGGCGCTGGCGGGTGACCACGGTGACCGATTGCGGGGTTTCCTTCTGGGTCAGGTTCAGGCGCGTCGAACTACTGGACATGTAGGTGGTGTACAGGCCGGAGCCTTCGGTGATCGAGCCCGGCGCCATGCCCGAAATCGAGGTCGGGCTTAGCTCCAGTGCGGCCTCGCCGGCACTGGGTGGCGGCATCAGCAGGATGGTGTGGCCGTCCACGCGGTAGGACAGGCCGCTGCCCTGGAGCATGCGCTGCAGCACCTCGTCGGTCGACAGCGAGCCGGATACCGGGCTGGACTTCAAACCTTGCACCAACTCTGGGCTGTAGAGGATCTGCATCTGAGTCTGCTGGCCCAGTTGCTGCAAGGCGGTGGACAGCGGCTGGGCGGCGATGTTGACGGAGACCTGCTCGGCGTGCGCTGCGCTGCTCCCCAGCAGCATCAGGGCGAGCAGGGCGCCCGGCAGTACCGTACGGTTCGACTGCGATGGACGTACGGCGCGTGCCAGAGGGGTCGGGGACAGATTCGGGCGGTGCATGGGTGAAAGGGACTCCTGAAGGAAGTGGGCAGTTTTTCTTTTGGAATAATCAGTAACTGATAATTAGACGCATCACGGATTGAAAACCGGAAAAACAGAATCAACAATCTGTCCTTTGCGATTTATCTGATGAAAACCCCGAGCGGTAATGCTATGGCGTCGACTGTTCCAGCTTCCTTGCGGGCGGATCGCGGCGCCGTGCCCCGGACAGGCCGGGCCGTGCGCCGCGCTCGTGGAGTGGTCAGGCCGGGACGTGCTGGGTGACCACGCGACCGGCTTCCATGCGTACCAACTGGTCGGCGATATCGAAGTAGCGATCATCGTGGGAGATCACGATGATGGTCTTGCCCAGGCGCTTGAGGTCGGGCAGCAGCTCGGTGTAGAAGATCCGGCGGAAGGTCGGGTCCTGGTCGGCTGCCCACTCGTCGAACACCAGCACCGGGCGATGCTCCAGCCAGGCATTGATCAGCGCCAGGCGCTTGCGTTGCCCGGTGGACAGGTCGGTGGTGGTGAACTTGCCGTCCTGGATGCTCACCTTGTGTGAGATTTCCAGGCGTTCCAGGTACTGGTTGGCATCTTCGGGAATGCTCTGTTCACCCTGGATCACATCGTCGAACAGGTAGTAGTCGGCGAAGATCGTGGTGAACAGCTGGCGATACTGGTCCCTGTCGCTGGCATCGATGATCTTGTCATCCAGTGCGATATGCCCCTGTTGTGGTGCGTAGAGTCCCAGCAACAGCTTGATCAGCGTGGTCTTGCCACAGCCGTTCTCGCCGACGATGAAGACGATTTCGCCCTGTTCGATCCGCAGGTTGACCGGCCCCAGTTGGAAGGGCGCGGCATCGCCCACCGCTGGGAAGGCGTAGCTCACCTCGACCAGTTCCAGGCTGCGCACCGTGGCCTTGGCAGCCGGTGCGTCGGTCAGCAGCAGGTGCGGCTCGGGGGAGGAGAACTGCCGGGAAAGATCGGCGATGCGCTGGAAGGCGATGCCGGCACGGCCGACGATGGGCAGCGTGCCGATCAGGTGTTCCAGCGGGCCTTTCATGTACAGCAGCACCAGGACGAAGCCACTGATGACCGCTTTGTCCTGTCCAGGGCCGGCACCGTGCATCAGCAGTGCGACGCCGATGACCACGAAGAACAGCATGGAGCCGAAGGTCTTGGCGATCACGAAGGTGTTGATCGCGCGGATCTGGGTCTTGCAGATGAAATCCGCGGTGGCCTGGATGCCATGCACGAACATGCGGTGGCGACGTGGGCGGTGGATGCGCAGTTCCTTCGCGCCACCGGCGACGGCGTTGTACTGGCGTTGCAGGTCGTCCTCGGCGTCGCGGGCGGCCATGAAGCCACGCACGCCTACCGATTGCGCCAGGTACTGGGCGCTCGTGCCCACGGCGATGGCCGCCAGCATCAGCAGGAACATCGGCCATGACAGCATGGCCAGGTAGCCCAGGCAGCCCAAGGTCACCGTCAGCGAGATCGCCAGGGGCGCGAAGGCGAAGGCGAAGTCGCTGATGGTGTCGACATCATGGGTCAGTACCGGAATCAGACGGTGGCTGCGAAAGCGCTCGATCTGCTCGATCGGCGCGGCGAGCACCTTCTCCCCCAGTGTTTTACGCAGGCGGGCGATGATGTGCTGGCCGACATAGTTGGTACCGATATCCGACAGGATCGTGCTCACCAGTGCCAGCAGGCACAACCCGGCAAAGCCCAGGATCAGGCTGTGCCCCAGGTCGCCCTCGGCGTGCAGCGCGCCGTTGATGGTGGCCAACAGCGTGGTCACGCTCAGGCCCCCGATCATGCCGAGGAAGATGGACAGGGTGACGATCGGCCAGAATGGCCTGAGCAGGGCCAGCAATTCACGCAGGGCCCCGCGGTTGGAAGTGCTCATCGGCTGGTTCCCGTCCTCAGGCGCAGGTCTGGCGCAGGCTGGCCGGCGCGTTGCTGGCCTGCTTGCCCAGGTGCTGGTAGAGCGACTGGCCGATCTCCGCCGCGCGTGCCGGCAATACCGACAGCAGCGTGTCGCTCAGGCCGTGGGAGGCTTCGCAGAACCCTTGCAGGTAGACGTTGGCGCCGAACTCAGGGTTGGCCAGCGCGCGGTAGTCGCGGTCCACCTCGAAGTCCTTCAGGTGCTGCTGCAGTGGCGCCAGCAATTCGCGGTGCGAGCGGCGTTCGTAGCCGGTGGCGAGGATCACCGCGTCGTAGCGGTGGGTCTGGCGCACATCGGTGGCCAGGTCGCGCAAGGTCAGCTCGATGCCTGCGGCAGTTTCCACCACATCTTCGATGGTGCGGCGGCACAGTACGGCGTGGCGGTGCTGATGGGCGACCTTCTGGCGGTAAAGGATGCCGTAGATGCGCTCGAGCAGGTCGACGTCGACTACCGAGTAGTTGGTGTTGTGGTATTCGCTGACTAGCTTCTCGCGCTCGGCGTGGGGCTGGTTGAACACCAGGTCGGTGTACTCGGGGGCGAAGATCTCGTTGACGAACGGGCTGTCGTCGGCCGGTTTGAGGGCCGAGGCGCGCAGGATCATGTCGACCTTGACCGATGGATAGCTGTCATTGAGATCGATGAAGGCCTCGGCGGCGCTCTGCCCGGAGCCGACCACGGCGATGCGCATCGGCTTGCCTTCGTTGCAAGGCAGCTGCTGCAGTGCGCTCAGGTACTGGGAGTGGTGGAATACCCGCGGGTCGTTCTTGAAGGCGCGGAAGGCGTCGGGGATCTTCGGCGTGCCGCCGCTGCCGACCACCACCGAGCGGGCACGGCGCTGGGTTTCACGGCCCTGCGGGTCGCGGGAGACGATGCGCAGGTGGTCGACCTTGCCCTCGCGTAGCTCAGGTTCGATGCGCAGCACTTCCTCGCCGTACACCGCCTGGGTGGCGAAGTGCTCGGCGGCCCAGCGCAGGTAGTCGTTGTACTCCAGGCGGCAGGGGTAGAAGGTGCCCAGGTTGATGAAGTCGGCCAGGCGCTGCTTCTGGTGCAGGTAGTTCACGAAGCTGTAGAGGCTGGTAGGGTTGCGCAGCGAAACCAGGTCCTTGAGGAAGGAGATCTGTAGCTCACTCTGGGTGGCCAGGGTGTTGCCGTGCCAGCGGTAGTCGGTCTGCTTGTCGATGAACAGGGCGTCGAGGGCGTGGCCGTTGGTCTCGGCGAGCTCTTCCAGGGCGATGGCCAGGGCCAGGTTGGAAGGGCCGAAGCCGACGCCGATGAGGTCGTGGATTTTTTCGGGGGAAGAGGTCTGGCTCATGGTTGCGGTTCCTTGGATGGTCGAGTGGGGCGCCGCTGAAGGGCGCCCCGTGTCCTGCGCAAGTACACCGATAGGAACGAGCCTGCTGGCGGAGAATTTACCGCCGCCGGGCGCTTTACAGCTCGCGGACCACGCGGAATCCGATCCAGTCGCCACGGTCGTCGCGCACTGTGGTGTTGCGGTTGCCCGAGCGCGAGAAGATCGGCGCCTCGCCCCAGTCGTTGCCGCGGATCGAGATCTGCCGGCAGTCGGCTTCCTTCCTGGCGCTGCCGTCGGCCGGCGCGCCGACATAGCTGTCGTGGTAACAGTCGGCAACCCACTCGTAGACGTTGCCGTGCATGTCGTACACGCCGAAGGCATTGGCCGGGAAACTGCCCACCGGTGAGCTGTAGCTGAAGCCGTCCTTGGGGCCGTAGACGTTGGCGTTCTTGCTGATCTCGAGATTGGCGTCCGGCTCGAACGGGAACATGCCGGTGCTGCCGCCGCGTGCGGCGTATTCGCGCTGGGCTTCGCTGACCATGGCGTAGTGCTTGCCGGTCTTCTTCGACAGCCAGGCCACATAGTGCTCGATGTCTTCGTAGCTCATGCACACCGCCGGCTGGCGAGGGCCTTGCTGGTAGCTGGGCTTGCTGTTGGTGCAGCGCCGTCCGGGACGATCGTCGCCGTCGGCGATGACGATGCCGGTGGCCTTCTGGTAGTCGGCCCATTCACCGGCGGTGATCTGGAAACGGCTGATGGCGAACGGTTTGGCGAAGGTCACCGGATGCTGCGGACCTTCGTCGTCCTGGCGGCCCATCTCGTCGGGCGGGGTGCCCATGGTGAAGGTGCCGGCGGGCAGCACGACCATTTCCGGGCAGGTCTTGTCGCAGTCGCGGAACACCGTGCCGGGCTTGTCCGACGGCTGCGCGGCCAGGGCCGGCAGGCTGCAGGCGGCCAGCACGGCGGCCAGGGTGAGGCGGTGCAGAGGTGCGCTCATGGAAGATGCCTTGTTCAAAGTTGCTGGGTAATGAGGGACATGGCCCGGTCTATCTGCTGCTCGTCGTTGAGCAGGCTTGGCGCCAGGCGGATCACCGGGCCGACGTCGCGATATACGGCGTCGCACATCACCTTGTTGGTGGTGAGGTGCGCGGCGACGGCGTCGGCATCACGATCCTTGATGCGGAAGAAGGTGAAACCGGCGGAGAACTGTTCGCTGCGCGGGGTCACCAGCTGGATCTGGCGGTGCTCGAGCAGGCGCTGTTTGAGCAGGCTGTTGAGCTGGTGGATGCGCTGCTGCACCTCGGCCTTGCCCAACTGCAGGTGCAGCTTGAACGCTTCGCCGGCGGCCCAGCGGTGCTCGAAGGCGTGGTAGCCGCCCGGGGTCATGATGGTGGCGAAGTCCTCATCGCGGGAGAAGGTGGCGACGCTGGGCACCAGGTGCTGCATGCCGGTGGAGGCGGCGCAGATGATCCCGGTGCCGCGCGGGCCGAACATCCACTTGTGGGTACCGGCGATGAAGTAGTCGCAGTTGAAGTCGGCGAAGCGGGCGTTCTCCACGCCGAAGCCATGCACGCCGTCGACCACATACAGGATGCGCTCGGCTTCGCTGCGCTCGCGGTTGTGTCGGCGCACCAGTTCACCGATCTCGCCCACCGGCAGCTTGACGCCGCTGCCAGAGTGCACCCAGGTCATGCCCAGCACCCGGGTGTTGGGCTTGATGGCCTTGTCGAGGGTGCTCAGCACCTGGTCGGTGGAGACCGTCCATGGGTCGTCGAACAGGCGGATCTGGCGCACCGCGGTGCCCTGGCGCTGGTTGCGGAACTCCAGCGCCTTCTGTGCGGAATAGTGTTCGTGCTCGGTAATCAGGATCTCCTGCCCGGCGCCGACTTTGAGGCCGCCATAGATCATCGCCAGGCCTTCGGTGGTGCTGCCGGTCAGGGCGATCTGGCGCGGGCCGACCTCCAGGTAGCGTGCGGCCCACTCGCGTACTTCATCCTCGCGCTGCCATTCGTACTGGCTTTCCCAGTCCATCAGCGCGGCGGGGTTGCGGTCGAGGTCGGCGCGGTGGCGGTCGATGGCGGCCTGCACCGGGCGTGGGTGGGCGGTGACCAGGAAGTTGGCGAAGTGCGCCACGTTGGGGGCGAGGGGGAACAGCTCACGCAGGTTGCGCCATTTGTCGGCGCCGCTCAGCGGCTTGTCGGGGCTATCGGCCAGGGCCTGGGGCAGCAGCGGCAGGCTGGCGGCCAGCAGGCCAGCCTGCTTGAGAAAGGTGCGACGGTTGCTCATGGAAGACAGGCTCGACTCAACGGTTGGCGACGGGGTGGGCGGCTTTCTGCACTTGCTCCCAGGCGCGCAGGAAGTTGCCTGCCCAGAGTTTCGCGATGTCCGTTTCGCTGTAGCCTCGGGTCAGCAGCTCGGCGGTGACGTTGCGGATTTCGCCGACGTTGTTCCAACCGTCCAGGCCGCCGCCGTCGTTGAAATCCGAGCTGATGCCGACATGGTCGATGCCGACTTTCTTCACCGTATAGTCGATGGCGTCGACGTACTGCGCGAGAGTAGCCTTGGGTTCTTCTTCCAGAGTGCTGTACAGCGCGCTTGCGTATTCGCCGAAACGCGCTTCGGGCCAGATGGCGATCACCGCATCGCCCGGCATCAGGGCGTTGGCCAGGCCCTGCAGGGGTTGCAGGTCGAAGCGCGCGCGCAGGGCGTCGAGTTTTTCCATCACCGGCTTGCTCAGGGGCTTGAGGTACTGGCCGAAGCCGACCACCTGGATGACACCGCCGCTGTCCTTGATCAACTGCATCTCCTTGTCGGAGAGGTTGCGAGGGATGTCTACCAGCGCCCGGGGCGCGGAGTGCGAGGCGACCATTGGTGCGCGGGTAAGGCGGGCGACATCTTCAAGCGCCAGGGTGGACATCTGCGATACGTCGATGATCACGCCCAGATCGTTGAGGCGCTTGACCGCCTGCTCACCCAGCGGCGACAGGCCACCGAGGGCATCGGCGGTGTCGTTGAAGAACGGCAGTGGGCGCGAGGAATCGGCCCAGTCGTTGTTGCCTGTGTAGCTGAAGCCGAACATGCGCATGCCGCGCGCAGCCCACAAGTCCAGCTGCGACAGGTCGTGGCCCAGTGGGTAGGCGTTGAGCATGCTGATGAAGATGGCGAACTTGCCTTCGCCATTGAGCCGGCGGAAGTCATCGGGGGTGTAGGCGATGCCGACCTGGTTGGGAAAGTCCCGGACCATCCCGCTGATGATCTTGTAGCGAGCTTCCTGTTCCTGCCGGGCGGCATCGACGAAGCCGGGGGTAGGGCGGTGCGGGGCGTTTGGGCCGTTCCAGATTTCCGGCCAGCCGAAGATGGTCAGCGCCGCACCGGACAGGCGACCACGGTTGGCCTTGACCAGGTCGAACTGGCCCGGGCCGTCCTTGTCGATTTCGTGGCCGGCGCTGCCCAGTTCGAGGGGCACGGTGACATGGCTGTCGAACGACAGCATGTGCTCGTGCAGGTCGTTGGCCTGTTGCACGATTTTCAGCGGGTAGCCGGCGTGCTGCTGTTGCCAGAAGAAATAGCCGGCGGCACCCCCCAGGGCGGCCACCAGGGCCAGGGGTAGGCCGATGTACAGGGCCTTGCGGGAACGGGTCTTGGTCATTGCCATCTCGTTGCACGATTGATCGGGGCGGCCTGCCGACATGAAGCGTGCTGCTTGGGCAGGGCTTGGGTATCAGGTGAACGAGCGACGGCCGGGCAAATTTATCGCCAGCTTCGAACCAGGCGGAGTCACGCCTGGCGCTAAATTTCGCCGATGGCGCAACGTTTTAGCCTTGGACGGGCCGTGCTCCACGGCCGCAATGAATGCTCAGGTAGTTGCAATGACGATTTCTCGACGCGGGTTCATCGCCGGTGTGGCATTGGCAGGCGTGGCGGTGCCCGGCGCGATGTATGCGCAGCACGTGCAACGCCAGCGGTTTGACGAGCAGTTTCCGGAAACCCCCGGCGAGGCGGTGGTGGAACTGGCCGACGCGGCGCTGCAGCAATTGGGCGACACCTTGCGCGGTATCTGGCGTTTTACCCTGCAAGGGGAAGATGCCGGGCTGCCCGGCCTGCCTGAGGGTGAGTTGGAAATGTTTCTCGATGTTGCCCCAAGTGGCCGCGGCCTGCGTGGTTACCTGGACACGCCTGAGCGCCTGCGTGGCTCCGAGGAGCCACGTTACCGAGTGCTTGGTGACCTGCTGGTGGATACGAACAGGGCCTTGCGTTGGCGGCTGTTTCCTACCTGGCCGGGGGAAGACCAGGCGGACTACCAGTGCACGGTGGTGCTCGACGAAGTCTGGGGTGGGTTCGGTAATGCCGGGCAGGCCACCCTGAATGGGCGCATCGCGGCGCTGGGGCGTTCGTTGACCCTACCCGTGCAGGACAACAAATTTCTTGCGCTCAAGCGCAGTTTCCCCGAGGCACGCGAGCGCACGCCTTTGTCCTCGGCCTTGCTGGCCTGGCTGATTGCGCCGGAGCACCGTCTGTTCCACCAGTTGTGGCATGCCTCGCGTGACAAGTGGCACAACCTCGACAAGGACAAGCAGGCGGCCCTACGCGGCTTGGGTTGGCAGCCTGGGCCGCGCGACCAGGAGCGTGACGCCCGTGGCCGGCACAAGGATCGCAATGGCTCGGGCGAGGACTTTTTCTTCATGCACCGACACATGCTGCGTGCCGCTCGGGCCATCCAGGACCTGCCGTCATGGGCGCGTTTCCCACTCCCGCAGCCAGAGCTCGAACGCGACCGCGTCGGCTTCGCCAGCTATTTCGACAACCATGACGGTACGGCCTTGCCACCCACCTGGCTGGCTTCGGACGATGCCGCCTATACCCAGTGGGTGCGCGATATCAAGACGCCGGATACCTTCCACGGTAACTTCCAGGTCTGGGAGTCGAGGTACACCGACCCGCATTACCTGAGCACCCTCACCCTAGGGCAGTTCGGTTCGCAGATGGAGTTGGGCCTTCACGATTGGTTGCACATGCGCTGGGCCTCGGTGCCGCGCGACCCGTCCAGCGGCTTGCCGGTGCCGTTCGCGCGCCAGCCGGAGGACTTTGCCGCACGCTGGTTCGAAGCGGAAAACGACTTTCTCGGCGACCCGTTCTCGTCCCATGTAAACCCGGTGTTCTGGCACTTCCATGGTTGGATCGATGACCGTATCGAAGATTGGTTCCGCGCCCATGAGCGCGCGCATCCCGGCCAGGTGCGGCGCACCGAGGTCAACGGTGTACCGTGGTTCGCGCCGGGGCGTTGGGTAGAGGTAGCCGACCCATGGCTGGGGCCGGATACCCATGGCTGTTCGACTGTGCCGGGGCTGCGGCCGGGCCGCAGTGTGGAGATGGACCCAGAGACCATGAAGCTGGCGCTGCGTATCATCTTCGCTGATGACGACCTGTTTGCCAGCTTGCGGCCGAAGGTGCCGCAGCGGCCCTGGTATGCCCGCAACCTGAAACTGGCGCGGCGCTGACACCGTGCGGGTTCAGCCTAATGCCAGTGTTAGGTAATCTAGGGCCGCTTTGCGGCCCATCGCCGGCAAGCCAGCTCCCACAGGAATCGCGTAATTACCTGTGGGAGATCACCCAGCCCCTTGACGCTATCTGACAGGCATCAGCGCTCGACCTGCCAGCCACCTCCCAATGCCTTGTACAACGCTACGCTGCCCTGCAGCCGAGCCAGGTGCAGTTGCGCCTGTTGGTCCTGGGCGACATACAGCGTGCGCTGGGTTTCCAGCACGGTCAGCAACGTCTCGGCGCCGGCGCTGTAGCGCTGCTGCGCAAGGTCGAAGGCGGTGCGGGCTTCCTGTACCTCCTGGTCCTGCCACTGCTGCTGGCGGTCTACGCCATGGATCGCATTGAGCGCTTTTTCCACGTCGGCGAAGCCTGCCAGGATTGCGGCGCGATAGTCGTGCAGCAGCTCTTCCTGTTCGGCACTGGCCAGTTCGCGTTCGGCGCGCAGGCGGCCGTTGTTGAAGATGGGTGCGACAATGCCGGCAGTCAGGGTATAGAAGGGGCTGTCGAGAATATCGCCGAAGGTCCGTGCACCGCTGCCCAGGTCCGCTCCCAGGGTCAGCTTGGGCAACATGGCGGCCCTCGCCACTTGTACGTTGGCGCTGGCGGCGGCCAGTCGGGCCTCGGCAGCGGCAATGTCGGGGCGCCGGCCGAGCAGGTCGCTGGGCACGCCGCTGCCGATCGCCGGCCAGCGCAGGGCGCCGATCGATTCGTTGGTGTCCGGCAATGCCTGCACCGGATCACCGAGCAAGGTGGCGAGGGTTACCCGGTTGTACTGCCATTGCTGCTCCAGCAGGGGCACCTGGCGCTCTTGTGCCGCCACCAGGCTGCGTTGCTGCGCCAGCTCCAGTCGCGTGGCCGAGCCAGAACGCTGGCGTGCCTCGACCAGGCCCAGCACGTCCCGGGCGTTTTTGAGGTTGAGGCGAGCGATACGCAGCTGTTCCTCCAGGGCCAGGCCCTGTAGGTAGCTATCGGCGACGGCGCTGGTCAGGGTCAGCTCCACCGTCTGGCGATCGAAGCGGCTGGCGTCCAGGCCATGCAGGGCGCTGTCGCGGGCGGCGCGGATGCCGCCCCAGAAATCGACCTCGTAGCTGGCGCTCAAGCGTGTGCCGAGTGAGGTACTGGTGCGCTCGCTGCTGCTGGCGTCGAGTTGGTCGTTGCCGTCGCCGCGCAACAGGCGCTGGCGGCTGCCGTCCAGGCCGAACGTCAGTTCCGGCAGCAGCGGAGCGCCGGCGATCACGGCTTGGGCTTGGGCCTGGCGCACCCGTGCCGCGGCGGCGGCCAGGTCGTGGCTGTTGTGCCGGGCGCGTTCGATCAGGCGGTCCAGCTCGCGGCTGGCGAAGGCTTGCCACCAATGGGCATCCGGCAGGGGCTGGCTGGGAGCGTCGGCACGGGATTGCCAGGTTGGCGGCGCGGCAATACCGGCCTCGGGGGCGGGCGGTGTGCTGCAGGCGGCCAGGGCCAGGCTGAGGGTCAACAGGCTGATGCGGCTTGGCAATGTCATGGGCTATACGCTGGTAAGGGCTTTGACCGGATCGAGGCGAGCAGCCTTGCGGGCCGGCATGAAACCGAACACCACGCCGGTGATGACGGCGCAGGTGAAGGCGCCGAGAATGGCGGGTAGGGCGAATGCCACGGCGATGCCGGCGAGCATCAGGCCGCCACCGATGCACAGTGCCAGCACGATACCCGTCACCCCGCCGACCATTGACAGCATCACCGCCTCGCTGAGGAACTGACGCAGGATATCGCGCTGACGGGCGCCGGTGGCCATGCGGATGCCAATCTCGCGGGTACGTTCGCGCACGGTCATGAGCATGATGTTCATCACGCCGATACCGCCGACCAGCAGGGAAATCGCGGCGATGGCACCGAGCATCAGCGACAGGCTGTTCTGGGTGCGCGCTTCGGCCTGGATCAGTGCGGCGTCGTTGGTCAGTTCGAAGTCCTGCTTGCCTTGGTGGCGCTGGCGCATCAGGTGGGCGATTGCCCGCTCGGTCTCACTAACCCGGCTCGAATCGGCAGCGGCGATGATCACGTATTCCGGGTCTTGCTTGCCGAACAGGCGCACGGACGCGGCGGAGTAGGGCACCACGATGCGCTCGTCGCTGTCCTGGTCGCCGGAGCTGGCACCTTTGCCGGCGAGCAGGCCGACCACTTGGAAGGGCACGTTGCCGATCAGCAAGTACTGGCCCAGCGGATCGCTGCCAGGCTCCATGAGCTTGTCCCGGACCTTCTGGCCGATCACCGCGACGGCGGCGGCAGCCTGTTCGTCAGCTTCGGTGAAGAAGTTGCCTTCGACGACTGGCCAGTTGAGGATCTCGGAGAACTGGGTGTTATTGCCGCCGACGTAGAACTGCTGGTTGTTGTTGCCGTGGCGCACGGTCAACTGGTCGCCGATCACCGGCATGATGCGCTGGACCTGGGGTAACTGGGCGATGGCGGCGACATCGTCCAGCGTGACGATGCCGGCCGGTTCGCGCAGCGTGGCGTGGCGGCCACTGAGGTAGAGGATGTTCGAGCCGAACGCCGCCATCTGCGCCATGACCTGGCGCTTGCTGCCTTCGCCGACAGCCAGCATCACTACCACCGAGGCCACGCCGATGACGATGCCGAGCAGGGTCAGGGCGGTGCGGAAGCGGTTGATCCACATGACCCGCCAGGCCGCTTGCAGGGCCTCGAGCAATTCGCCCTTCCAGGCCCCGCGCAAGGTGGCGCCGCGGTCCAGTCGCTGGCGCAGGTCGTCGGCCTGCAGGCCTGGATGCGTTTCGTCGGGGGGCTGGTCGGCCGCCGAGTCGCTGATCATCAGGCCGTCGCGGATCTCGATCACCCGTCGCGCCCGGGCCGCTACTTCACGGTCGTGGGTGATGAGGATGATCACATGGCCCTGGCTGGCCAGCTCGTCGAGCAGGGCCATGACTTCGGCGCCGCTGTGGCTGTCCAGGGCGCCGGTGGGTTCGTCGGCGAGGATGATGTGGCCGCCGTTCATCAGGGCTCGGGCGATCGACACCCGCTGTTGCTGGCCGCCAGACAACTGGTGCGGCCGGTTGCCCGTGCGGCTGGCCAGGCCGAGGCGTTCGAGCAGGGCTGCGGCGCGGGCATGGCGCTCGGCGGCCGGGGTGCCGGCATAGATGGCTGGCATTTCGACGTTTTCCTGGGCCGAGCCGGAGGGGATCAGGTGGTAGCCCTGGAATACGAAACCAAAGGCTTCGCGCCGCAGCCAAGCCAGTTCGTCGCTGTCCAGTTCGGCAACGTCCTTGCCAGCGAAGCGAAAACTACCGCTGGTGGGGCGATCGAGGCAGCCAAGGATGTTCATCAGGGTCGACTTGCCCGAGCCGGAGGCGCCGACGATGGCGACGAACTCGCCAGGGTGGATGCTCAGGCTGATGCCGCGCAGCACTTCCACCTTCGGCGAATCGATGCCGCCGTAGTGCTTGCGGATGTCAGTGAGTTCAATCAGGGGCGCTGTCATTCAACCTCCGCTGGCGGCTGGGGCGCCGATGACCAGTTGCTCGCCTTCGGCGAGGCCATCGAGTATCTGTACACGCAGGCGGTCGCTCAGGCCGGTGCGCACCTTGCGCTGTTCAATCTTGCCGTCACGGGTGAACACCTGGGCCAGGCGCAGGCCTTCGTCTTCGGCATCATCCAGGGCTGCCAGCGGCGCCGTGAGCACTTGGCTGGCCTGGCCGGCGACGAAGAATACCTGGGTGGTCATTTCGGCCATCAGGGCCCCATCCGGGTTTTCCACATCGAGCAGCACGGTGTATTGCACCACTTGGGCGCCAGTTGTGCCGGCGGTGACGCTGGCGGGGCTGCCACCGCCCTGACTGGTCTGATCCAGCGGCCTGGGCGGGATCGGCAGGATTTGGCGCACAGTGCTGGTCCAGCGGCGCTTGCCGCCGGCCAGGGTGGTGAAGTAGGCGGTCATGCCGGGTCTGACCTTGCCGATGTCGGCTTCGGACACCTGTGCCCAGACGGTCATCGGCGAGAGTTTGGCGATGCGCAAGATCAGCGGTGTTTGCTGCTGGGCGTTGAGCGTTTGGCCTTCGCGGGCATCCACCGCCACCACAGTGCCGTCCATGGGCGCATAGATGCGGGTGTAGCCCAGCTCTGCCTGGTCGCTGCGCAGGCTGGCCTGGGCCTGGAGGATCTGCGCCTGGTACATGTCGATGCGGGCCTGGGTCACCTTGAGCTGGGCATCGGCGATTTGCAGGTCTTCCTCGCGGGTGGCACCGGCAGCGGCCAGGTCGCGCTGGCGCTTGAGTTGTTGCTGGGCCAGGCGGTACTGGGCACGCTGCTCGGCCAACTGGGCCTTGAGGTTTTCGATCGAGTATCGGCCGGCATCAAGCCTGGCCTGCTGGGTGGAAGGGTCGATTTCCACCAGCAACTGGCCTTGGCGGACCTGGTCGCCCGCTTCTACATGCAGGCGACGGATCTGCCCGGAGGCCTGGGCGCCGACGTCCACATAGCGGCGTGGTTGCAGCGTGCCGAGGGCGGTGACGCTGCTTTCTATATCGGCGCGGGTCACGGCCACGGTGTTGACCGGATGATTGTCCAAGGGCAAGGTCTTCCAGGCCAGCAGGCTGCCCAGGCCAAGCAGGCCCAGGCCACCGAAGAGGATGCGGCGGCGAGTATTGGGTAAGCGTCTCATGCGGACTTCCAGCCATGGATGTTGGCCATACGCAGCCAATCGAGGCGCGCAGGGAGGTCCCAGTTAGACGAAGACGAGTGGGCGGGATTTACCCGCACTGGAGGGGGAGGCTGTGTGTTGCTGAGAATAATTATAATTTGTAAGATTGCAAGCTGATATCACACACTCCCGCGCCTCTGCCGCCGTCCAGGCAGGGTGGCGCCAGGTACCGTCGTGGAACATTATTATCGTGAACTGGTGAGCTTCCTTTCCGCACGCCTTGGCAGTCGCCAAGCGGCGGAAGACGTTGCCCACGATGCATACCTGCGGGTACTGGAGCGCACCGACACCGAGCGCATCGAGCACCCGCGCGCCTTCCTCTACCGCACCGCGCTAAACCTGGTGGTCGACCGCCACCGCCGCCACCTGGTGCGCCAGGCCGAGCCGCTGGAGGTGCTGGATAGCGACGAGCGCTGGCATACTCCGGCGCCGGCCCACGACATGCAGCAGGACCAGCGCCTGGCGCTGATGCAGCGTGCCCTGGATGAGCTGAGCAAGGTCTGCCGCGAGTGCTTCTTGCTGCGCAAGCTCGACGGCCTGTCGCACCAGCAGATCGCCGATCGGCTGGGCATCTCGCGCAGCCTGGTGGAAAAGCACATCGTCAATGCCATGAAGCACTGCCGGGTGCGCATGCGGCAATGGGAATCCTGATTGCCAGGTTAAAGGCAAATGCAAATTCCGTCAGTCAATCACTTGATTTATGCGGCTTTCCCGACTTCTATCAAAGAAGACCGCTGCCAGGCATGGCCCTGGCAATAGCCGTTACCGGCGCAGTATGGTCATGGAGCGTGCCCATTACCTAATGGCCCAGGTCCGACCATGGCAAACAAGACCCTGCGCATCCTCATCGCCGATGCACACCCGTGCCAGCGCCTGCAACTGGAGCGGTTGCTCAATGGCCTGGGCTATTACCGGATAGCCCCCGTGGATAGCTTCGAGGAACTGCAGCGCCTGGTGCAGTGCGCCTTGCAGCCCTTTCACCTGTTGCTGGGCAATATCGAGTTGGCCAGCCATTGTGGCGTAGATCTGGAACGCTTCTGCCGCGTCAGCACACAAATCCAGCATGCCCTGCTTTACCATTCCAGCCAGTTGAAAGTGCCAGCAGTGCCGCAGACCGAGCGCCAGGCGGTCAGCCTGAGCCTGCCTCAGGCGCCTGATAACGAGGCGCTGGAGACATTCATGGCAATCATCGACGCCCCGATGGTGGTCGGCAAGCTACCGCTGCCGGGCACGCTGCCAGCCAGTACAGCGCGGCCACGGCCGCGAGCCAACTTCGCGCATACGGTGTTCAGCCGCTAGCGGTGCTGCCGGCGGGGCAATCGGGCAGCTATTTGTTATGCTCTTGCCCTTTGCCGATCTGCGGACCCTGCCATGACTGCCATCGATACCGCTCGCCCGCCCCGGTTCAGCCGCGGCGACCATCGGACCCTGGGCCTGGCGGCGCTGGGCGGCGCGCTGGAAATCTACGACTTCATCATTTTCGTGTTCTTCGCGCTGACCCTCAGCCAGCTGTTCTTCCCGCCGGAGATGCCCGAATGGCTGCGCCTGCTGCAAAGCTTCGGGATCTTCGTCACCGGCTATCTGGCGCGGCCGCTGGGCGGCATCCTGATGGCGCACTTCGCCGACCATCTGGGGCGCAAGCGGGTATTCAGCCTGAGCATCCTGATGATGGCCCTGCCGTGCCTGCTGATCGGAGTGATGCCGACCTATGCCGACATCGGCTATGCCGCCCCGCTGATCCTGTTGGCCTTGCGCATCCTCCAGGGTGCTGCCGTAGGCGGTGAAGTGCCAAGCGCCTGGACGTTCGTTGCCGAGCACGCGCCAAACGGGCGGCGCGGCTATGCCCTGGGCTTTCTGCAGGCCGGGCTGACCTTCGGCTACCTGCTGGGGGCGCTGACCGCAACCTTGCTGGCGCAACTGTTCACTCCGCAGGAAATCCTCGATTACGCCTGGCGCTACCCGTTCCTGTTGGGTGGGGTGTTCGGTGTGATTGGTGTGTGGCTGCGCCGCTGGCTCAGTGAAACACCGGTGTTCCTCGCCTTGCGCGCGCGCCAGGAGCAACCTGTGACGTTTCCGCTGCGGCGAGTGCTGGGCGAGCACCGCCGGGCGTTGATCCCTGCCGCGTTGCTGACCTGTGTGCTGACCTCGGCGGTGGTGGTGCTGGTGGTGATCACGCCGACGGTGATGCAGCAGCGTTTCGGCATGAGTGCCGGGCACACCTTCGCGCTGAGCAGCGTGGGCATCGTCTTCCTCAACATTGGCTGCGTGCTGGCCGGGCTGCTGGTCGACCGTGTGGGTGCCTGGCGCGCGCTGATGCTGTATAGCCTGTTGCTGCCGCTGGGTATCGGCGCGTTGTACGCCAGCCTGGTGGGGCAGTGGGGCATGACCTGGCTGGCCTATGCGCTGGCGGGGTTGAGCTGCGGCGTGGTGGGGGTGGTGCCCTCGGTGATGGTGGGGCTGTTCCCGGCGCAGATCCGCGTTTCGGGCATTTCCTTCACCTACAACGTGGCCTACGCATTGTGGGCCAGTACCACGCCGTTGGCACTGATTGCGCTGATGCCGTGGAGCCCGTGGGTGTGTGTCGGGTTTTGTCTGATCATGGGCGCGGTGGGGCTGCTGACGGCCTTGTATTTCGGGCGTCGTGAGCCTTTGGTGTTTGCGGCGGAGCCGATACCGGTCATGTGCGGCGACAAATGAGCCGGTAACGGCTGCGGGACACTGGGGCAGACTTCCAGGTGGGGGCTATTGGAATAACCTATTAGCCAAATTTAACCTGGAAGGTTAATTTCTCATGGAAAAGAGAACGCCTCATTGCCCGCTGGAGCGGGTAAGAGCACTGGTGGGCGCTGGCCGCATCAGCCCTACAACCGCTTCCTTACGAGGCGCTCAGGCCTTGGGAATGGAATATGCGGACATGCTGGAGGTCATCACCGGTCTGGAGCGCAGAGATTTCTACAAAAGCATGACCAGTTATGCCGACCACCGCGTTTGGCAAGATGTCTATCGGCCGCTTACGGTAAAGGGATATCTGTACCTGAAACTGTCAGTGGTAGATGACGCGCTCATCGTGTCTTTCAAGGAGTTGTGAACATGAGATGCCCAATTTGCGGAGGTGCCGAGCTCGCGCTAGACACTCAGGACATGCCCTACCGGTATAAGGGGGAATCGACCCTGATACCTGATGTGACGGGCGATTACTGTTCTGTCTGTGGTGAGGCAGTGCTAAGTCATGACGAGGCTATGCGAGTCAGCGATCTGATGTCTGCCTTCAATCGCCAAGTCAATGCTCTAGACGTTGATCCCGATTTCATCGTTTCCGTACGCAAGAAATTTGATCTGGATCAGCGGGAGGCTGGGGAAATATTCGGTGGAGGAGTCAATGCTTTTTCACGTTATGAGAATGGCAAAACCAAACCGCCGGTGGCGCTGATCAAATTGTTCAAGTTGCTCGACCGTCACCCGGAGCTCTTTGAGGAAGTCAGGACTGCGTGAGGCGGTTGCCCGGCCTTGCTTGGGTTTCCAAATGACACTGTCTGTAGGCGCGGATAGCCAACAAAAAGCCCCCGGCCCATAAGGACCGGGGGCTTTTTGTTGCCGCAAGGGCAGGGGCCTTACATGTTCGGGTAGTTCGGCCCGCCAGCGCCTTCAGGGGTGACCCAGGTGATGTTCTGGGCCGGGTCTTTGATGTCGCAGGTCTTGCAGTGCACGCAGTTCTGCGCGTTGATCTGGAAACGCTTGTTGCCGTCTTCTTGGGTGACCACCTCGTACACGCCGGCCGGGCAGTAGCGCTGGGCTGGCTCGTCGTACAGCGGCAGGTTGCTGGCGATCGGTACGCTCGGATCGGTCAGCTTCAGGTGGCAGGGTTGTTCCTCTTCGTGGTTGGTGCTGGAGAGGAATACCGAGCTGAGCTTGTCGAAGCTGAGCTTGCCGTCCGGTTTCGGGTAGTCGATCTTTTTCGAATCGGCGGCCAGCTTGAGGCAGGCATAGTCCGGCTTGGTGTCGTGCAGGGTGAACGGCAGCTTGCCACCGAACCAGTTCTGGTCGACATAGTTGAACGCCGCGCCCAGCAGCGGGCCGAACTTGTGCATGGCCGGGCCGAAGTTGCGGCTGGCGAACAGTTCTTCGTACAGCCAGCTGGCCTTGAAGGCGCTGACATAGCTGTTCAATTGATCGCCGCCTTCGCTGCCGGCGATCAATGCGTCGGCCACTGCTTCGGCTGCGAGCATGCCGGACTTCATCGCGGTATGGCTGCCCTTGATCTTGGCCACGTTCATGGTGCCCAGGTCGCAACCGATCAGCGCGCCACCATTGAAGACCATTTTCGGCAGCGAGTTGATGCCGCCCTTGGCCAAGGCGCGGGCGCCGTAGCTGATGCGCTTGCCGCCTTCGAGGTACTGGCTGATCACCGGGTGGTGCTTGAGCCGCTGGAATTCGTCGAACGGCGACAGGTAGGGGTTGGCATAGGACAGGTCGACGATCAGGCCGACCACCACCTGGTTGTTTTCCAGGTGATAGAGGAACGAGCCACCGGTGTTTTCCTTGGCCACCACGTCCAGCGGCCAGCCGGCGGTGTGCACCACCAGGCCCTGTTCGTGCTTGGCCGGGTCGATTTCCCAGATTTCCTTCAGGCCGATGCCGTAGTGCTGGACGTCGGACTCGCTGTCGAGGTTGAAGCGCTTGATCAGCTGCTTGCCGATGTGGCCACGGCAGCCTTCGGCGAACAGGGTGTACTTGGCGCGCAGTTCCATGCCCGGGGTGTACAGGCCGTCCTTGGGGTTGCCTTCACGATCGACACCGAGGTCGCCGGTGACGATGCCGCGGACCACGCCGTTGTCGTCGAACAGCGCTTCCTGGGCGGCGAAGCCCGGGTAGATCTCCACACCGAGGTTCTCGGCCTGCTGGGCCAGCCAGCGGCACAGGTTGCCCAGCGAGATGATGTAGTTGCCATGGTTGTGCATGGTCTTGGGCACGAACAGGTCAGGCACCTTGGTCGCGCTACCGGCATCCTTGAGCACGTAGATGTCGTCGCGCTTCACTTCGGTGTTCAGCGGTGCGCCGAGTGCTTTCCAGTCGGGGAACAGCTCGTTCAGGGCGCGGGGCTCGAACACTGCGCCAGAGAGGATGTGGGCGCCGACTTCAGAGCCTTTCTCCACCACGCAGACGCTGATTTCGCTACCGGCTTCGGCGGCCTTCTGCTTCAGGCGGCAGGCGGCGGACAGGCCCGCCGGGCCGGCGCCGACGATGACCACGTCGAATTCCATGTATTCGCGTTCCACTGGTTCTCTCCTACTCATCAAGGCTCGTGCTGTTGCTTTGTCTTATGGGTGCGGGGCATTCGCAGCGGTTCTACGCAACGGCGGAACTGTAGCTGGGCAAATGACGGACTACACCGTTTTGTCTTGGCCGCGCATTATATCTACACCACTTGGCGGGTCCAATACAAACGTTTGTTTGAATTTGCCGCAGGCCAGTAAAATCACAGGAACGCGGCTGGAGGGTGACCGATTTGCCGTATTGACCGGAATGGGTGTTACGGTCAAGATACGAGCGGTTTTACGTTCGCCGTAGGCTTGCAGCCGGGCGCAGGTACACCTCTAAAGACCAGGTGTGGAGCAGGGTTTTGCGGGCTTAGGCCGGTTTGTAGTGGAGTTTACACGCCACGACAGGAAATGACCCGTGAGGATTTGTCGCAAGAGTCCGAACAAGACTGTTCGGTCACTGTGAAGTTGCTGCCTCCCAATACGTTTTTAGAGGTGCCCTTGTACCCACGCGCATCGCTGGGCTATGCCCCAGGCGACTATCTATTCACCGGAGAGTAACGAGGAATCCATGAAGGTTCTTGTAGCTGTCAAACGAGTGGTCGACTACAACGTCAAGGTTCGCGTCAAAGCGGACAACTCCGGCGTCGACCTTGCTAACGTCAAGATGTCCATGAACCCCTTCTGCGAAATCGCCGTGGAAGAAGCCGTACGCCTGAAGGAAAAAGGCGTTGCGACCGAGATCGTCGTGGTTTCCGTCGGCCCGACCACCGCTCAGGAGCAACTGCGTACTGCCCTGGCCCTGGGTGCCGACCGTGCCATCCTGGTAGAAGCCGCTGACGAACTGAACTCCCTGGCCGTGGCCAAGGCGCTGAAGGCCGTTGTCGACAAGGAGCAGCCGCAGCTGGTCATCCTCGGCAAGCAGGCCATCGACAGTGACAACAACCAGACCGGCCAGATGCTGGCCGCGCTGACTGGCTTCGCCCAGGGTACCTTTGCGTCCAAGGTCGAAGTCGCTGGCGACAAGCTGAATGTCACCCGTGAAATCGATGGCGGCCTGCAGACCGTTGCACTGAACCTGCCCGCGATCGTCACCACCGACCTGCGCCTGAACGAGCCACGCTACGCGTCGCTGCCGAACATCATGAAGGCCAAGAAGAAGCCACTGGAGACTGTTACTCCAGACGCACTGGGCGTTTCCCTCGCCTCCACCAACAAGACCGTGAAGGTTGAAGCCCCGGCTGCCCGCAGCGCTGGCATCAAGGTCAAATCGGTGGCCGAACTGGTCGAGAAGCTGAAGAACGAAGCGAAGGTAATCTAAATGACTATCCTGGTTGTCGCTGAATACGAGGCCGGCGCCGTAGCCCCGGCCACCCTGAACACTGTCGCTGCAGCCGCCAAGATCGGTGGTGATGTGCACGTCCTGGTCGCTGGCCAGAACGTCGGTGGCGTTGCCGAATCCGCTGCCAAGATCGCCGGCGTTGCCAAGGTGCTGGTGGCTGATAACGCCGCCTACGCCCACGTCCTGCCGGAAAACGTCGCGCCGCTGATCGTCGAGCTGGCCAAGGGTTACAGCCATGTGCTGGCCCCGGCTACCACCAACGGCAAGAACATCCTGCCACGTGTTGCCGCGCTGCTGGACGTGGACCAGATCTCCGAGATCATCTCGGTCGAGTCCGCCGACACCTTCAAGCGCCCGATCTACGCGGGTAACGCCATTGCCACCGTGCAATCGAGCGCGGCCATCAAGGTGATCACCGTGCGTACCACCGGCTTCGACGCCGTGGCCGCCGAAGGTGGTTCGGCTGCCGTCGAGGCTGTTGGCGCTGCGCACAACGCCGGTATTTCGGCTTTCGTTGGCGAAGAGCTGGCCAAGTCAGACCGCCCAGAGCTGACTGCAGCCAAGATCGTCGTTTCCGGCGGCCGTGGCATGGGCAACGGTGACAACTTCAAACACCTGTACAGCCTGGCCGACAAGCTCGGCGCTGCGGTTGGTGCTTCGCGCGCCGCAGTCGACGCAGGCTTCGTGCCGAACGACATGCAGGTCGGCCAGACCGGCAAGATCGTTGCGCCACAGCTGTACATCGCCGTCGGTATCTCCGGCGCGATCCAGCACCTGGCCGGCATGAAAGACTCCAAAGTGATCGTGGCGATCAACAAGGACGAAGAAGCGCCGATCTTCCAGGTGGCCGACTACGGCCTGGTCGCTGACCTGTTCGAAGCGGTTCCGGAGCTGGAAAAGCTGGTCTGATCCGCCTGCTTCACTTATAAAGAACCCGGCCCTCGTTTTGAGGGTCGGGTTTTTTTATGGCTTGAGGGGTGAGGGATGAGGTTGCGCGGAACGGGCAGGGTGCTGGCATGTGTGGCGCTGTTGGTGTCACCACTGGCCATGGCCGCAGGCAAGTGCGAGCGCCTGGTGGCGACCGGTAGCCCAGATGCGCCGCCCTATTCGTGGCAAGACCCGAAAGACCCCGGGCACCTGATTGGCGCCAACGTCGACCTGTTGCGCCAGGTGGCTGGCGAACTGGGTGTGAAGGTCGAGGTGCTGAGTGCCGGTCGCCGTGATCAGGCGCTGGAAGAGGTGCGCAGTGGGCGCATGGACCTGCTGCTCGACACCCCCTTGCAGGTGGAGCAACTGACCGCGCTGGACTACATCCATCCGCCGTTGCAGCTCAATGAGTACCTGGTGTGGACCCGCCATGATGCAGCGGTGACCTTTGATGGCCCGGCCGATCTGGCCAGATACCAGGGCAGTTTGTCCGAGCGTGCACGCCTGACCCCGGCCTTTACTGCGTTCGCCAAGGCCCAGCTCAAGCTGGTGCCGGCGCAAAACCTGACCCAGGCCTTTCAGAAACTGGTACTCGGCCAGGTGGACTATGTGCTGGCTGGCCGTTACTCCGGTATGGCCATGGCCCAGAGCCTGGGCATGAGCAATGACCTGATAGCCCGCGGCTTGCCGGTGGACAGGCCGGGCCTGTACCTGGCGCTGTCGCACAACTCGGCGTGCAATGACAGCTGGTTGCGTGGGCAATTGGCAAAAAAACTGACAGAATTGCCGATCTCTGGTGCATCCGAAGCTGTGCTGCAACGAAATGTCGAGCGCTGGAAAGCGCAGATGCAGGTACCGGCGGACGCCCCCAAACACTAGGAAGATTGCGTGAGAACCCAACCACTAATCCTTGCCCTGGCCGTGCTCGGCCTGGCTGGCTGCGCCAATGATCCGGCCCCTGAAGAGCAGATGCGCATTTCCGAACAGGCACTGGACCAGGCCAAGGCCGTCGGCGCCACTGAGCAGGTCGAAACGCTGAAACTGGCTGAAGACAAGTTGGCCCGCGCCAAGTCCAACATGCTTACCCAGGACTACCGCGATGCGCGCATGCGCGCTGAGCAAGCCGAGCTGGATGCGCGCCTGGCCGAGGCCCAGGTGCTGAACCAGAAGAGCGAAGAGCAGCTGCAGGTGCTGCAGTCGCGGGTCAAGCGCTTGCGCAAGCAACTGGAGGTGCAGCCATGATCCGTCGTACGCCTTTGGCTGCACTGGCATTGTTGGCGCTGACGGCAGGTTTGCAAGGTTGCGCCAGCCAGCGCAGCAGTGCCGCGCTGGATGAGGCCACCGTCGCCTTCCAGGGGGTCAAAGATGATTCCGATGTGCTGCGCAGCGCGCCGCGTGACGTGATTCGGGCGGGTGAGTCGTTGGCTCGCGCCGAGCGCCTGTCCAGTTACATCGGCACCGGTTCCGATGTGCGGCATTATGCTTACCTCAGCCAGCGCTACAGCGAGATTGCCCGCGAGCATGCCAAGCTGGCGCTGAACCAGGAGCGCCAGGCCAAGCTCGACCTGGAGCGCCAGCGCCTGCAGCTGGCCTTGCGTGAGGCCAAACTGGCCAGCGTGCAGCAGCAGGGCAAGTGGGTTGAGTCGCAGATTGCCGCGTTGGCTTCGGAGCAGGCCGACCGTGGCTTGGTGATGACCTTGGGCGATGTGCTGTTCGATACCGGCAGTGCCGACCTGAAGAACTCGGCCAGCCGGACTGTGCTCAAGCTGGTGCAGTTCCTGCAGCTCAACCCGCGCCGGGTAGTGCGTATCGAGGGCTATACCGACAGTACTGGCGCGGGCGAGGAGAATCTCAAGCTGTCGCGCGACCGGGCGCAGTCCGTGGCCGACATGCTAGTGGACCTGGGCATCGACGAAAAGCGCCTGCAGGTTGAAGGCTATGGCGACCAGTACCCGATCGAGGCCAATGCTTCGGAGCGGGGCAGGGCGCAAAACCGTCGAGTGGAGATCGTATTCTCCGATGACAAGGGTCGGCTCGCGCCAGCGCGCTGAGTCTTGTCGAAACGGGCCGCTTTGCGGCCCGTTTTATGTCGGATTAATCGTTTCGATAGCGGTCACGCTGTTGTATTGTCGACTATGTTGCAATCTGTCCCAGTACACTTTGCAACTGTTACGGTATTCTCTACCGTCAGTGACCCGTACAAGAATAACGAGCATGTCGACATGACCAACCTGCTGCTGTACCAGCGTATCGCCCAGCAACTGGCCGATGATATCCGTCGCGGCGTCTACCAGCCAGGCGAGCGGGTACCCTCCGTGCGCAAGATGAGCGCCCAGCTCAACGTCAGCCATGCCACGGTGTTGCAGGCCTATGCCAATCTTGAGGACCAAGGGCTTATCCGGGCGCGGCCGCAGTCTGGCTATTACGTGCACCAGACCCCTGCCTTGACCGCGCAAACCCCGGACATCGCCCGGGTGGAGCGCCCCGGCCTGGTCACGCGCGCCAGCATCATCCAGCAGGTGCTGACTGAGGCGCGCCGCGATGGTGTGTTCCCGTTTGGCGCTGCTGTGCCGCATGTCGACTACCTGCCAGTGCGCGCCCTGCATCAGCAAATCGCCAAGGTGACGCGCTTCCATAGCCCGCGCGCCTTCAGCTACATGTTCAGCCCCGGTTTCGAGCCGCTGCGCCGACAGATCGCCATACGCATGCGCGATGCCGGCGTGCTGGTCGACCCGCGCGAAGTGATCGTGACCCATGGGTGTGTCGATGCCCTGCAGATGTCGCTGCGGGTGCTGACCCGCCCAGGTGACCTGATCGCCGCCGAGTCACCGACCTATTACGGCTTGCTGCAGCTGGCTGACCTGCTGGGTTTGAAAGTGATCGAAATCCCCAGTGACCCGTCCACCGGTATCAGCCTCGAAGCCTTGCAACTGGCGGCTAACCAATGGTCGATCAAGGCGTTGGTGCTCACTGCCCGCTTGAGCAATCCGCTGGGCGGCACCGTTCCCGAAGAGCGGCAAAAGCAATTGCTGCGCCTGGCCTCGGACTTCGATATCCAGATCATCGAGGATGACATCTACGGTGAGCTGATGTTCGAGCAAGGCAAGACCAAGGCGCTGAAGGCGTTCGACCGGCTGGACCGGGTGATCTACTGTTCAAGCTTCTCCAAGACCCTGTCCCCTGGCGTGCGGGTGGGCTGGATGATCGCAGGGCGTTACCAGGACGAGATTCAGCGCCTGCAGACTTTTACCACCCACTCGGCCTGTAGCGTGACGCAGATGGGCGTGGCAGCCTACCTGGAAAATGGCGGCTACGACCGGCATCTGCGCTACATACGCCAGGAATATCGCAAGAACCTCAGTGCCTACCAGCTGGCAGTGCAGCAGCACTTCCCCGAGGGTACCCAGATGACCCGGCCGACAGGCGGCTTCATCCTCTGGGTGAGCCTGCCCGGTCGGGTCAATACCCAGGAGCTGCATGTGCGCGCGCTGGAGCAGGGCATCAGCATTGCACCGGGACTGATATTCAGTAACACAGAGCAGTTCAACCACTGTGTCCGACTCAATTGCGGCATACCTTGGAATAAAGAGGCCGAGCGGGCTGTGATTACGCTCGGTTTGCTGGCGCAGCAGTTGTGCAGGGAGACTGCGGTCACGCTGTTGTAAGGCTTGCAAGCCGCCTGTGGAACAGGGAGCATAGGCATTTTTCCTGCCAGTCTGTCCATTTGCCATGAACGCTTCGCGCTGCTTTGTCCTGATCGTGTGCCTTCTGACGTTCTGCTGCCCGGTCGTCCCTGCCTTGGCTGCGCAACCGGCAAACCAGGCTCAAACAGCTCAGGGTAAGCACGTGCCAAAAAAGGCGACTGCCAAGCCTGCACACAAGCCGGTCAGCAAAGCGGTTGCCAAGCCCTTGCCCAAGACAAATCTGGACCTCAGCCTGCCCGTTGATATGGTCGACAAACTTGAGCCGGATGTGGGCACGCCTTCGCCAATCCAGCGGCGCAAACCTTTGTTGCCGCCCATGTTCACAGAAAATCCAGAGACCAATGACAGTCCGTATCAGCTCAATGGCCGGCTGATCAACAACGAAATGCAGCTGCAACTGCGCAATGACAGCCGTCATGACGTGGAAGGAGCTGCCATCGATTTCGAGTATCGCCAATAGGCGGGAACTGACTGCCAGGTCACAGCAGATTTCATCGTGCCAGCAATTTCAAACGACTGTTTGAGCGGTTACTATCCAGGGACGTTCGTCCCGTTTTGTTCCAGGGAGTCCTGATTTTGGTGAATAGCCATGCAATGCCGTGAGGGCTGTGGTGCCTGCTGCATCGCCCCGTCCATCACTTCTGCGATGCCGCGAATGCCCAATGGCAAGCCGGCGGGGGAGCGCTGCCTGCACCTGACTGCGGCCAACCTTTGCGACCTGTTCGGCAAGCCTGAGCGGCCGGCGGTGTGCGGTGGTTTCAAGGCAGATGTCGAGGTGTGCGGCAGTGATCGTGACGAGGCAATCAGGATTCTTGGCTGGTGGGAGCAGATGACGGCGGCGTGACAGGCTGGATCTTCGACAACAAGGATAAACATGATGAGATCGTTCAAGCGTATTGCACTGCTGTGTGGTGTGGGTGTTCTGCTGTCGCCTGTGGCCTGGGCTGAAAACTGGCAAGTGGCCAAGGACGAGGAGGGCATCAAGGTGTCCCTCAGTGAGGTGGCCGGGTCCAAGTACAAGGCCTATCGCGGTGTGACCGTGATCAAGGCGCCGCTGGCCAAGGTCGAGGCGCTGCAGGAGGACGTGTCCGGGGCCTGTGCCTGGATTCACGAATGCAAGTCGCAGAAGCTGCTCAAGCACGAAGGTGACCAGAGCTGGACCTATACCCAGTTCAATACGCCATGGCCGGTGACGCCGCGTGATTCCGTGCTGCACATTACGACCGTCAAGGAGGCGGATGGCAGCCTGACCCGTAACCTGAAAGAAGAGCCGACTTACCTGCCGGAAGAGAAGGGTTTTGTTCGGGTGGCAAAAGTCGACGGCTTCTGGAAGCTGGTGCCCAAGGGTGACAGCACTGAAGTGACCTACCAGGTGCACACCGAGCCAGGTGGTAGCGTGCCGGCGATGGTGGCCAACAAGTTCGTGGTGGATGCGCCGTTCAATACCCTGAAAGGGCTGCGCGAGCGGGCGGAGAAAAACTGAGGTTTTGTGGTGTCTGTGCCGGCCTCTTCGCGGGCTTGCCCGCTCCCACAGGTACAGCGCAGCCCTCGAGATCTGTGCAGTACCTGTGGGAGCGGGCAAGCCCGCGAAGAGGCCGGTACAGGACAAATAAAAAAGGCTGCCCGAGGGCAGCCTTCTTGCGTTCGGCTACTGCAGCTTACTTGCGGTCTTTCAGGGCAACGATGTCGCGCTTCTGCTCGCCGGTGTACAGCTGGCGCGGACGGCCGATCTTGTACGGGCTGGAGAGCATTTCTTTCCAGTGCGAGATCCAGCCCACGGTACGTGCCAGGGCGAAGATCACGGTGAACATGCTGGTCGGAATGCCGATCGCCTTGAGGATGATCCCCGAGTAGAAGTCGACGTTCGGGTACAGCGAGCGCTCGATGAAGTAAGGATCGGTCAGGGCGATCTCTTCCAGGCGCATGGCCAGTTCCAGCTGCGGGTCGTTCTTGATGCCCAGCTCGCGCAGGACTTCGTCGCAGGTCTGCTTCATCACGGTGGCGCGCGGGTCGCGGTTCTTGTACACGCGGTGACCGAAGCCCATCAGCTTGAACGGGTCGTTCTTGTCCTTGGCCTTGGCGATGAATTTGTCGATGTTCGAGACATCGCCGATTTCATCCAGCATGGTCAGTACGGCTTCGTTCGCACCGCCGTGGGCCGGGCCCCACAGTGCGGCGATACCAGCGGCGATACAGGCGAACGGGTTGGCACCCGACGAGCCTGCCAGACGAACGGTGGAGGTGGAGGCGTTCTGCTCGTGGTCGGCGTGGAGGATGAAGATCCGGTCCATTGCCTTGGCCAGCACCGGGCTGATCGGTTTGATCTCGCACGGGGTGTTGAACATCATGTGCAGGAAGTTTTCCGCGTACGACAGGTCGTTGCGCGGGTACATCATCGGCTGGCCCATGGAGTACTTGTAAACCATCGCAGCCAGGGTCGGCATCTTGGCGACCAGGCGCACCGCGGAGATTTCGCGGTGTTGCGGGTTATTGATATCCAGGGAGTCGTGATAGAACGCCGACAGGGCGCCGACTACGCCGCACATCACCGCCATCGGGTGAGCGTCGCGACGGAAGCCGTTGAAGAAGGACTTCAGCTGCTCGTGAACCATGGTGTGGTTCTTGACGGTGCTGACGAACTGGGCCTTCTGCTCGGCATTCGGCAGTTCGCCATTGAGCAGCAGGTAGCAGGTTTCGAGGTAGTCGGACTGTTCGGCGAGTTGCTCGATCGGGTAGCCGCGGTGCAGCAGGATACCTTTGTCGCCGTCAATATAGGTGATCTTCGACTCGCACGAGGCAGTCGCCATGAAACCTGGGTCGAAGGTGAAGTGACCAGTGGCCCCTAACCCGCGGACGTCGATTACATCAGGACCAACGGTGCCGGTTAAAATGGGCAGCTCGACGGGGGCAGCGCCCTCGATGACCAACTGCGCTTTTTTGTCAGCCATGTGGCCTCCTATTAATGCTTGAAATCATCAGACAGACCCCCCACGCAGGGCCCGCACCACTATAGAGGGATAAATTCAGATGTCAATTTGCCTAAAGGCTTGTTGAATCAGGCATTCAAGCCTGATTTTTCCCGAAATTCTCGCCCATTTACGCCTTTTGTTCATTAAAGGCAATGCGCTATTTGGGCTACCCCGTCACGTTGTCATAAGCAGCCTAACTGTCTATACTCGGCACCCGACCGCCAGGGGCTTGCAAGCCCGAACTGCTGGGGGTCGCCGTTCCCTGGGTGGTGGGTACCTGACCAGTACACTTACCAACAACTTTGCCCTGATTCGCTAGGGGCTCTTCAGTGTGAAAAAAGCCGTGAAAAGCCAACGACCTGTAAACCTAGACCTAAGGACCATCAAGCTCCCCGTCACTGCGTACACGTCCATCCTGCACCGTATCTCCGGCGTCATCCTGTTCATCGGCCTTGCCATCATGCTTTATGCACTGGGCAAGTCGCTGGGTTCCGAGGAAGGCTTCGGTGAGGTGAAGGCGTGTCTGACCAGCCCGCTGGCCAAGTTCGTGACCTGGGGTCTGCTGTCCGCCCTGCTTTATCACCTCGTGGCAGGTGTTCGTCACCTGATCATGGACATGGGTATCGGTGAGACGCTGGAAGGCGGCAAGCTGGGCTCGAAAATCGTGATCGTCATCTCCGTGGTGCTGATCGTTCTGGTGGGAGTTTGGGTATGGTAACCAATGTCACGAACCTGTCGCGTTCGGGCCTCTATGACTGGATGGCGCAGCGCGTTTCTGCGGTCGTTCTCGCGGCTTACTTCCTCTTCCTGATCGGCTACGTGGTCGCCCACCCAGGCATCGACTACACCCAGTGGCATGGTCTGTTCTCCAACAACGCGATGCGGATCTTCAGTCTGCTGGCCCTCGTTGCCCTGGGCGCTCACGCCTGGGTCGGCATGTGGACCATTGCAACCGACTACCTGACGCCTATGTCGTTCGGCAAGTCGGCAACTGCGATTCGTTTCCTGTTCCAGGCGGTATGCGGCGTTGCGATGTTCGCTTACTTCGTCTGGGGTGTGCAGATTCTCTGGGGTATCTGATCCATGGCTAGCATTCCAACCATTTCCTTCGACGCCATCATCATCGGTGGCGGCGGCGCCGGCATGCGCGCAGCGCTGCAACTGGCTCAAGGCGGCCACAAGACTGCCGTAGTCACCAAGGTCTTCCCGACCCGTTCGCACACCGTATCCGCCCAGGGCGGCATCACCTGCGCCATCGCTTCGGCCGACCCGAACGACGACTGGCGCTGGCACATGTACGATACCGTCAAGGGTTCCGACTACATCGGCGACCAGGACGCTATCGAATACATGTGTCAGGAAGGCCCGGCTGCGGTCTTCGAGCTGGATCACATGGGTCTGCCGTTCTCGCGCACCGAAACCGGCCGCATCTATCAGCGCCCGTTCGGTGGTCAGTCCAAGGACTTCGGTAAAGGTGGCCAGGCTGCCCGTACCTGTGCCGCTTCCGACCGTACTGGTCACGCGCTGCTGCACACCCTGTACCAGGGCAACCTGAAAGCGGGCACCACGTTCCTCAACGAGTACTACGCAGTTGACCTGGTGAAAAACCAGGACGGCGCATTCGTGGGTGTGATCGCCATCTGCATCGAAACCGGCGAAACCCTGTACATCAAGTCCAAGGCCACCGTGCTGGCCACTGGCGGTGCGGGCCGTATCTACGCGTCCACCACCAACGCCCTGATCAACACCGGTGACGGTATCGGCATGGCCCTGCGTGCAGGCGTGCCGGTGCAGGACATCGAAATGTGGCAGTTCCACCCGACCGGTATCGCCGGCGCCGGTGTACTGGTCACCGAGGGTTGCCGCGGTGAAGGTGGCTACCTGATCAACGCCCACGGCGAGCGCTTCATGGAGCGTTACGCGCCGAACGCCAAAGACCTGGCCGGCCGCGACGTGGTTGCCCGTTCCATGGTCAAGGAAATCATCGCCGGCAACGGCGTGGGCCCGAACAAGGACCACGTACTGCTGAAGCTGGACCACCTGGGCGAGGAAGTGCTGCACAGCCGCCTGCCAGGTATCTGCGAACTGTCCAAGACCTTCGCCCACGTCGACCCTGTGGTCGCGCCGGTGCCGGTCGTGCCGACCTGCCACTACATGATGGGCGGCGTTGCCACCAACATTCATGGCCAGGCCATCACCATGGACGCCGACGGCCAGGATCACATCATCCCGGGCCTGTTCGCCGTAGGTGAAGTGGCGTGCGTATCGGTTCACGGTGCCAACCGCCTGGGCGGCAACTCGCTGCTCGACCTGGTGGTGTTCGGCCGTGCTGCCGGCCTGCACCTGGAGAAGGCGCTGAGCGAAGGCGTGGAATACCGCGACGCCAGCGACACCGACGTCGATGTTGCCCTGAACCGCCTGAACAAGCTCAACGAGCGTACCAGCGGTGAAGACGTTGCCAGCCTGAAGCGCGAGCTGCAGAGCTGCATGCAGAACTACTTCGGTGTATTCCGTACTGGCGAATACATGCAGAAGGGTATCGAGCAGCTGGCCGGTCTGCGTGACCGTATCGCCAACGTCAAGATCAACGACAAGTCCCAGGCCTTCAACACCGCGCGTATCGAAGCGCTGGAGCTGCAGAACCTGCTGGAAGTCGCCGAAGCTACTGCCATCGCGGCCGAAGCCCGTAAAGAGTCCCGCGGCGCTCACGCCCGTGAAGACTTCGAAGACCGTGACGACGAAAACTGGCTGTGCCACACCCTGTACTACCCGGGTGAGAAGCGCGTTGCCAAGCGCGGCGTCAACTTTGCGCCGAAGACTGTTCCAGCCTTCGAACCAAAAGTCCGGACTTACTAAGGGTGGCTGCTATGTTGAAAGTCGAAGTTTATCGTTACAACCCGGACACCGACTCGGCGCCAAAAATGGAGTCGTTCGACGTCGATACCGGCGGCAAGGACCTGATGGTGCTGGATGTATTGGCACTGATCAAGGAAAAGGACGAGGGTTTCTCGTACCGTCGCTCCTGCCGTGAAGGCGTTTGCGGTTCCGATGGCATGAACATGAACGGCAAGAACGGCCTGGCCTGCATCACCCCGCTGTCGGCGGTGGTGAAAGGCGGCAAGCTGGTTCTGCGCCCTCTGCCAGGCCTGCCGGTCATTCGTGACCTGGTGGTCGATATGAGCATCTTCTACAAGCAGTACGAGAAGGTGAAGCCGTTCCTGCAGAACGACACCCCGGCCCCGGCCATCGAGCGCCTGCAGTCGCCGGAAGACCGTGACAAGCTGGACGGCCTGTACGAGTGCATCCTGTGCGCTTGCTGCTCGACTTCCTGCCCGTCGTTCTGGTGGAACCCGGACAAGTTCCTGGGCCCGGCAGCATTGCTGCAAGCCTACCGCTTCCTTGCCGACAGCCGCGATACCAAGACTCAGGAGCGCCTGGCGTCCCTGGATGACCCGTTCAGCGTATTCCGCTGCCGCGGGATCATGAACTGCGTAAACGTTTGCCCGAAAGGTCTGAATCCGACCAAGGCAATCGGTCACGTACGTAACATGCTGCTGCAAAGCGGCACCTGATACAAAGCGTTGTACCTGCAGTAAGCCGAGGTGCGGGTGGTGAGCCCGCACTGAGGTAAAACCCGAACAAGGGCCCACAAAGCCCGCGTTCATTACCTATGAAGATATGAGACCAGCAGGGGCTTTCCGGGCTGGTACCCGGAAAATCAGCAGGATCCAGGTGGCGTGGTTCAGTCGCTGTTTTCGGACTTTTCCAGGTTTGCTGTGGCTCTCGCCGATCAGTCCCCTAATCGAGGGTGACCAAGCATGCAAGAAAGCGTGATGCAGCGCATGTGGGATAGCGCCCACCTTTCAGGTGGTAACGCTGCATATGTGGAAGAGCTCTACGAGCTCTACCTGCACGACCCTAACGCTGTGCCAGAAGAGTGGCGCACTTACTTCCAGAAGTTGCCAGCCGACGGCAGCACCGCTACTGATGTATCGCACTCGACAATCCGCGACCATTTCGTACTGCTGGCAAAGAACCAGCGCCGCGCCCAACCGGTTTCCGCCGGGAGCGTGAGCAGTGAACACGAGAAGAAGCAGGTTGAAGTTCTGCGACTGATCCAGGCCTATCGTATGCGCGGCCATCAGGCTGCCAAGCTCGACCCGTTGGGGTTGTGGCAGCGCCCTGCGCCAGTAGACCTGTCGATCAATCACTACGGCTTGACCAATGCCGATCTTGATACGACCTTCCGTGCCGGCGACCTGTTCATCGGCAAAGAGGAGGCGAGCCTACGCGACATCTTCGATGCACTCCAGAAGACATATTGTCGCACCATTGGCGCCGAATTCACCCACATCGTCGATTCCGAGCAGCGCAGCTGGTTCCAGCAGCGCCTGGAAAGCGTGCGCGGCCGTCCGGAGTTTTCCGCTGACGTGCAGGCCCACCTGCTCGAGCGCGTGACCGCCGGTGAGGGCCTGGAAAAGTACCTGGGCACCAAGTACCCGGGCACCAAGCGTTTCGGCCTTGAAGGCGGCGAGAGCCTGATTCCGATGCTGGATGAAATGATCCAGCGTTCCGGTTCTTACGGCGCCAAGGAGGTCGTGATCGGCATGGCCCACCGTGGCCGTCTGAACGTGCTGGTGAACACCTTCGGCAAGAACCCGCGCGAGCTGTTCGACGAGTTCGAAGGCAAGAAGATGAACGAGCTGGGCTCCGGTGACGTGAAGTATCACCAGGGCTTCTCCTCGAACGTGATGACCCCGGGTGGCGAAGTGCACCTGGCCATGGCGTTCAACCCGTCCCACCTGGAAATCGTTTCGCCGGTGGTCGAGGGTTCGGTGCGCGCCCGTCAGGACCGTCGCAACGATACCGTTGGCGACAAGGTGCTGCCGATCTCGATCCACGGCGACGCTGCGTTCGCTGGCCAGGGCGTGGTCATGGAAACCTTCCAGATGTCGCAGACCCGCGGTTTCAAGACCGGCGGTACCGTGCACATCGTGATCAACAACCAGGTTGGTTTCACCATCAGCAACCCGCTGGATGCGCGCTCCACCGAGTACGCGACCGACGTTGCCAAGATGATCCAGGCACCGATCCTGCACGTGAACGGCGATGACCCGGAAGCCGTGCTGTTCGTCACCCAGCTGGCCATCGACTACCGCATGCAGTTCAAGCGTGACGTGGTCATCGACCTGGTCTGCTACCGTCGCCGTGGCCACAACGAGGCTGACGAGCCTAACGGCACCCAGCCGCTGATGTACCAGCAAATCAGCAAGCAGCGCACTACCCGTGAGCTGTATGCCGAGCAGCTGATCCAGGCCGGTCGCATCGACGCCGAGCGCGCTCAGGCCAAGATCGACGAGTACCGCAACGCGCTGGACAATGGCCTGCACGTGGTGAAAAGCCTGGTCAAGGAGCCGAACCGCGAGCTGTTCGTCGACTGGCGTCCGTATCTGGGCCATGCCTGGACCGCGCGTCACGATACCCGTTTCGACCTCAAGACCCTGCAGGATCTGTCGGCCAAGCTGCTCGAGCTGCCGGAAGGTTTCGTGGTCCAGCGTCAGGTGTCGAAGATCTACGAAGACCGTCAGAAGATGCAGGCCGGTGGCTTGCCGATCAACTGGGGTTATGCAGAGACCATGGCTTACGCCACCCTGCAGTTCGAAGGTCACCCGATCCGCATGACCGGCCAGGACATCGGCCGTGGCACCTTCTCGCACCGTCACGCGGTGTTGCACAACCAGAAGGACGCCAGCACCTACATTCCGTTGCAGAACCTGTTCCCAGGCCAGCCACGTTTCGATCTGTACGATTCGTTCCTGTCCGAGGAGGCGGTACTGGCCTTCGAATACGGCTACTCCACCACCATGCCGAACGCGCTGGTGATCTGGGAAGCCCAGTTCGGCGACTTCGCCAACGGTGCGCAAGTGGTGATCGACCAGTTCATCACCAGTGGTGAGCACAAGTGGGGCCGTCTGTGTGGCCTGACCATGCTGCTGCCACACGGCTATGAAGGGCAGGGGCCGGAGCACTCCTCCGCGCGTCTGGAGCGTTACCTGCAGCTGTGCGCCGAGCACAACATCCAGGTCTGCGTACCGACGACGCCGGCACAGATTTACCACCTGCTGCGTCGCCAGGTCATTCGCCCGCTGCGCAAGCCGCTGGTCGTCCTGACGCCGAAGTCGCTGCTGCGCCACAAGCTGGCCATCTCGACCCTGGAAGACCTGGCAGAAGGCTCGTTCCAGACCGTGATCCCGGAAATCGACGCAATCGATCCGGCCAAGGTCGAGCGTCTGGTGCTGTGCAGCGGCAAGGTCTACTACGACCTGCTGGAAAAACGCCGTGCCGAAGGCCGCGAAGACATCGCCATCCTGCGTATCGAGCAGCTGTATCCGTTCCCTGAGGACGATCTGGTCGAAATCCTCGCCCCTTACACCAACCTCAAGCATGCGGTCTGGTGTCAGGAAGAGCCGATGAACCAGGGCGCCTGGTACAGCAGCCAGCACCACATGCGCCGTATCCTGGGCCGCCACAACAAGGCACTGGTCCTGGAATACGCCGGTCGCGACGCTTCTGCCGCGCCAGCCTGTGGTTACGCTTCGAAGCACGCCGAACAGCAGGAAAAACTGCTGCAAGACGCCTTCACTGTCTAACGCCTTCGCGCACCTGAAACCGAATTTAAGGAAACACAGATAATGGCTATCGAGATCAAAGCCCCAACCTTCCCGGAATCGGTTGCCGATGGCACCGTTGCCACCTGGCACAAGAAGCCGGGCGAAGCCGTCAAGCGTGACGAGCTGATCGTCGACATCGAGACTGACAAGGTTGTCCTGGAAGTACTGGCTACTGCCGATGGCGTGCTGGGCGACATCGTCAAGGGCGAGGGCGACACCGTCCTGTCCGACGAATTGCTGGGTTCGATCGTTGAGGGCGGTGCTGCCGCTGCGCCTGCCGCGGCAGCCGCACCTGCAGCTGCTCCGGCCGCTGCCAGCGCTGACGCCGGCGAAGATGACCCGATCGCAGCCCCGGCCGCGCGCAAGCTGGCTGAAGAAAACGGCATCGACCTGGCTACCGTTGCAGGTACCGGTAAAGGCGGTCGCGTCACCAAGGAAGACGTGGTTGCTGCTGTTGCCAAGAAGAAGTCGGCACCTGCCGCTGCCCCGGCTGCCAAGCCTGCCGCTGCTGCCGCTGCCCCGGTTGTCGTCGCCGCTGGCGACCGTACCGAGAAGCGCGTGCCGATGACCCGCCTGCGTGCCAAGATCGCCGAGCGTCTGGTCGAAGCCCAGTCGAACATGGCGATGCTGACCACCTTCAACGAAGTGGACATGACCGAAGTCATGGCCCTGCGTTCGAAGTACAAGGACCTGTTCGAGAAGACCCACAATGGCGTGCGCCTGGGCTTCATGTCGTTCTTCGTCAAAGCCGCTACCGAAGCGCTGAAACGCTTCCCGGCCGTCAACGCCTCGATCGACGGCAACGACATCGTCTACCACGGCTTCGCCGACGTCGGTGTTGCCGTGTCCAGCGACCGTGGCCTGGTGGTGCCGGTGCTGCGTAACGCCGAGTCGATGAGCCTGGCTGAAATCGAGAACGGCATCGCTACCTTCGGCAAGAAGGCCCGTGACGGCAAACTGTCCATCGAAGAGATGACCGGTGGTACCTTCACCATCACCAACGGTGGCACCTTCGGTTCGATGATGTCGACCCCGATCGTCAACCCGCCGCAGGCTGCCATTCTCGGCATGCACAACATCATCCAGCGCCCGATGGCCATCAATGGCCAGGTCGTGATTCGCCCGATGATGTACCTGGCGCTGTCGTACGATCACCGCCTGATCGACGGCAAGGAAGCGGTAACCTTCCTGGTCACTATCAAGAACCTGCTGGAAGATCCGTCCCGCCTGCTGCTGGACATCTAACCCTCTGGCTGCGTACCGTGCCGGGCCTGGCTTCGCAAGAAGCCAGGCCGCGCGGTTCGCGGCTTGTAGCTTGTAGCTGATAAGGAATCTTTTATGACCCAGAAATTCGACGTAGTGGTAATCGGTGCAGGCCCAGGCGGCTATGTGGCTGCCATCAAGGCTGCCCAACTTGGTCTGAAGACTGCCTGTATCGAGAAGTACACCGACGCCGAGGGCAAACTGGCCCTGGGCGGCACCTGCCTGAACGTAGGTTGCATTCCTTCCAAGGCGCTGCTGGACAGCTCCTGGAAGTACAAGGAAGCCAAAGAGAGCTTCAACGTCCACGGTATCTCCACGGGCGAAGTGAAGATGGACGTCGCCGCGATGGTTGGCCGCAAGGCCGGCATCGTCAAGAACCTGACCGGTGGCGTTGCCACTCTGTTCAAGGCCAACGGCGTCACTTCGATCCAGGGCCACGGCAAGCTGCTGGCCGGCAAGAAAGTCGAAGTCACCAAGGCTGACGGCACTACCGAAGTCATCGAAGCCGAGAACGTGATCCTGGCTTCCGGCTCGCGCCCGATCGACATTCCGCCGGCCCCGGTCGACCAGAATGTCATCGTCGACTCCACCGGCGCCCTGGAATTCCAGGCCGTACCGAAGCGCCTGGGCGTTATCGGTGCAGGCGTGATCGGCCTGGAGCTGGGCTCGGTATGGGCTCGCCTGGGTGCTGAAGTGACCGTCCTGGAAGCCCTGGACACCTTCCTGATGGCTGCCGACACCGCCGTGTCGAAAGAAGCCCAGAAGACCCTGACCAAGCAAGGCCTGGACATCAAGCTGGGCGCTCGCGTCACCGGCTCGAAAGTCAACGGCAATGAAGTCGAAGTGACCTACACCAACGCCGAAGGCGAGCAGAAGATCACCTTCGACAAGCTGATTGTTGCAGTCGGCCGTCGCCCGGTGACCACCGATCTGCTGGCTTCCGACAGCGGCGTGACCATCGACGAGCGTGGCTACATCTTCGTCGACGATTACTGCGCCACCAGCGTTCCGGGCGTGTACGCCATCGGTGACGTGGTGCGCGGTATGATGCTGGCCCACAAGGCTTCGGAAGAGGGCATCATGGTCGTCGAGCGCATCAAGGGCCACAAGGCCCAGATGAACTACGACCTGATCCCGTCGGTCATCTACACCCACCCGGAAATCGCGTGGGTCGGCAAGACCGAACAGGCCTTGAAGGCCGAGGGCGTTGAGGTTAACGTGGGCACCTTCCCGTTCGCGGCCAGCGGCCGTGCGATGGCTGCCAACGACACCGGTGGTTTCGTCAAGGTCATCGCCGATGCCAAGACCGACCGCGTTCTGGGTGTTCACGTGATTGGCCCATCGGCTGCCGAACTGGTGCAGCAGGGCGCAATCGCAATGGAATTCGGCACCAGTGCCGAGGATCTGGGCATGATGGTCTTCAGCCATCCAACCCTGTCCGAAGCGTTGCATGAAGCAGCGCTGGCGGTGAATGGCGGCGCCATTCACGTGGCCAACCGTAAGAAGCGTTAATTATAAGAAACCACGGCGGGCTGCCCGTCGTGAGTCTTGCGTGCATGACTCACCGCGGAAAGTCCGCCGGACCGGATCACACGGGAAACCCGGGGTCAACGGTCACAGGTGGTGCGGCGCCACTGATGGCGCAGCGCCGAAGCGCAGTACCTAACGAAGACGGTAAAAAGCATGAATCTTCACGAGTATCAGGGTAAGCAGCTGTTCGCTGAGTACGGCCTGCCAGTTTCCAAGGGTTTCGCAGTCGACACCCCTGAGCAAGCTGCAGAAGCCTGCGACAAGATCGGCGGGAACGAGTGGGTTGTAAAAGCCCAGGTTCACGCGGGTGGTCGCGGTAAAGCGGGCGGCGTAAAGCTGGTTCGCAGCAAGGAAGACGCCAAGGCGTTCGCTGCACAGTGGTTGGGCAAGAATCTGGTTACCTACCAGACCGATGCCAACGGTCAACCCGTCTCCAAGATTCTGGTCGAATCCTGCACTGACATCGCCAAAGAGCTGTACCTGGGCGCTGTAGTCGATCGTTCGAGCCGCCGTATCGTGTTCATGGCTTCCACCGAAGGTGGCGTGGACATCGAGAAAGTCGCTCACGAAACGCCTGAGAAAATCCTCAAGGCCACCATCGACCCACTGGTCGGCGCTCAGCCGTTCCAGGGTCGCGAGCTGGCTTTCCAGCTGGGCCTGGAAGGCAAGCAAGTTCAACAGTTCGCCAAGATCTTCGTTGGCCTGGCCAAGCTGTTCAAGGATCATGACCTGGCGCTGCTGGAAGTGAACCCGCTGGTGATCAAGGCCGATGGCGACCTGCACTGCCTCGATGCCAAGATCAACATCGACGCCAACGCCATGTACCGTCAGCCGAAGCTGAAAACCTTCCACGACCCGTCGCAGGACGACGCCCGTGAAGCCCACGCTGCCAAGTTCGAACTGAACTACGTTGCCCTTGAAGGCAACATCGGCTGCATGGTCAACGGTGCTGGCCTGGCCATGGGTACCATGGACATCGTCAACCTGCACGGCGGCAAGCCGGCCAACTTCCTCGACGTTGGCGGTGGTGCTACCAAAGAGCGCGTTACCGAAGCGTTCAAGATCATTCTGTCCGACAGCAATGTCGCGGCCGTTCTGGTCAACATCTTCGGCGGCATCGTTCGCTGCGACATGATTGCCGAAGGCATCATCGGTGCAGTGAAAGAAGTCGGCGTTAAAGTTCCGGTCGTCGTTCGCCTCGAAGGCAACAACGCCGAACTGGGCGCTAAAGTACTGGCAGAAAGCGGTTTGAACATCATTGCGGCAACCAGCCTGACCGACGCTGCTCAACAAGTTGTCAAAGCTGCGGAGGGCAAGTAATGAGCGTCCTGATCAATAAAGATACCAAAGTCATCTGCCAGGGCTTCACCGGCTCGCAGGGTACTTTCCACTCCGAACAGGCCATTGCCTACGGCACCAAGATGGTCGGCGGCGTAACCCCAGGCAAGGGTGGCACCACCCACCTGGGCCTGCCGGTGTTCAACACCGTCAAGGAAGCCGTGGAAGCTACCGGCGCTGACGCTTCGGTCATCTACGTACCGGCTCCGTTCTGCAAAGACTCGATCCTGGAAGCTGCCTTTGGCGGCATCAAGCTGATCGTCTGCATCACCGAAGGCATTCCTACCCTGGACATGCTGGATGCCAAGGTCAAGTGCGACGAGCTGGGCGTGACCCTGATCGGCCCTAACTGCCCAGGTGTCATCACCCCGGGCGAGTGCAAGATCGGCATCATGCCAGGCCACATCCACTTGCCAGGCAAGGTCGGTATCGTTTCGCGTTCCGGCACCCTGACCTACGAAGCTGTGAAGCAGACCACCGACGCCGGCTTCGGCCAGTCGACCTGCGTCGGCATCGGCGGTGACCCGATCCCGGGCTCCAACTTCATCGACATCCTGAAGCTGTTCCAGGAAGACCCGAAGACCGAAGCGATCGTCATGATCGGTGAGATCGGCGGTTCGGCTGAAGAAGAAGCCGCGGCCTACATCAAGGCCCACGTCACCAAGCCTGTCGTTTCCTACATCGCCGGTGTTACTGCACCTGCGGGCAAGCGCATGGGTCACGCTGGCGCCATCATCTCCGGCGGCAAGGGCACTGCGGACGAGAAGTTCGCCGCCCTGCAGGACGCGGGTGTGAAAACCGTGCGTTCCCTGGCTGACATCGGCAAGGCCCTGGCCGAGCTGACTGGCTGGGAAGCCAAGAAGTAATACTGCTACACCCCCCACGCGCACAGAGGCCACCTTCGGGTGGCCTTTGTCGTATGTGGGGTTCGTAGGAGCGGGTTTACCCGCGAAGAGGCCGGTGCTGGCAATAGAGATTCTTCGATAGGTTTGATAGGAATTTTCACGCAGACGAATGTTTCAATCCGAGGATAATACCTGCCGTCCTCGGTCACACAGACGACAAACATGTACGCACATCGGACAAGCAGCACTGTGCCAGTGCGTTTGACTGACAAACCAGTTACATTACGCGTTCACTCTGTGCCCGTACCCCAAAAGGGAACGACACGCTAAACGGGTCTGGCCTATCAAGCCGGGCAGCATTTCCCCTTACCCAAAGGGAAATCCCCTCTCGAATCCCGATTTCAGCAGTGTGGTACTACCTTAAATGAAAGTTCTCAAAGGCCAGGATATCCTGGCGCTTGGCTTTATGACGTTTGCGCTTTTCGTGGGTGCAGGCAATATCATCTTCCCGCCTATCGTCGGCCTGCAGTCTGGCCCGCACGTATGGATGGCGGCCTTGGGTTTCCTGGTCACTGCCGTGGGCCTGCCGGTCATCACGGTGGTCGCTCTGGCCAAGGTCGGTGGCGGCATGGATGCACTGAGCAGCCCGATCGGCAAGTTCTTCGGCGGCCTGCTGGCAGCCGTGTGCTACCTGTCGGTCGGCCCATTGTTCGCCACCCCGCGTACGGCGACCGTGTCGTTCGAAGTGGGCGTTGCACCACTGACCGGTGAAAGCCCGCTGGCGCTGTTCATCTACAGCCTGGTGTACTTCATCGTCGTGCTGGCCGTGTCCATGTACCCTGGCAAGTTGCTCGACACCGTGGGCCGCTTCCTGGCACCGTTGAAGATCATTGCCCTGGCAGTACTGGGCATCGCTGCCTTCGCGCTGCCCGCCGGTAGCATTGGTGACGCACAGCCTGCCTATGCCGCCGCTGCGTTCTCCAAGGGCTTCTCCGATGGCTACCTGACCATGGATACCCTGGGTGCCCTGGTGTTCGGTATCGTCATTGTCAATGCCATTCGCTCGCGCGGTGTCGAGTCGCCGAGGCTGATTACCCGCTACGCCATCATCGCCGGCCTGATCGCCGGTGTCGGGCTGGCCCTGGTCTACATCAGCCTGTTCCGCCTGGGTGCCACCAGCCACGACATCGCGGCTGACGCCACCAACGGTGCGGCGGTGCTGCATGCCTACGTACAGCACACCTTCGGCTCCCTGGGCAGCGGCTTCCTCGCCGTGCTGATCGCGCTGGCCTGCCTGGTGACCGCGGTTGGCCTGACCTGTGCCTGCGCCGAGTACTTCAGCCAGATCCTGCCGCTGTCGTACCGCGCGCTGGTGGTGATCCTTGCCGGCTTCTCGCTGCTGATTTCCAACCTTGGCCTGACCAAGCTGATCATGTTCTCGATCCCGGTGCTCACCGCCATCTATCCGCCGTGCATCGTGGTGGTTGGCCTGAGCTTCGTGAAAGACCTGTGGAACTCGCCAACGCGCATCCTGGCGCCCGTGATGCTGGTCTCGCTGCTGTTCGGCATGGTCGATGCGATCAAGGGCAGCAGCCTTGCCCACGTGTTGCCAGACTTCATGGCGCACCTGCCATTGAGTGATGCCGGCATGGCCTGGCTGGTACCGTCAGTGGTGACCCTGGTGGGTGCCGTGGCCTGCGACCGCATGCTCGGCAAGCCGCGCGAGGCGCTGGCCTGACTGCGCAAGTTGAAGCCTGAGGGCGGCACCGGCCACAAGCCGAAGGGTGCCCGCCAAGGGTGAAAACAAGAGAGCCCCGTATCCGAAAGGATGCGGGGCTTTTTGCTGTTTGCCTGTTTCGGCCTCTTCGCAACAGGTAATGCATTTTTCACTGTGCAGGTGTGCCTTTTGCCGCTTGCCAGCGTCGAAATCCGGTCCCTATCCTTTAGGCACATGGCCCTTTCGGTAACCCTGCATGAACTTCATCCAAAGCAACCTCAACAACCTGCTGGCCATCGCCTGGTTCGCCCTGTGCTGGGGTGGCTATACCCGATATGCGATTTGGAAGGGGCGCGACACCGCGTGCCTGGCCAGCGTGCTGCACTTGTACCGCGAAGACTGGATGCGCCGCATGCTGCTGCGCGACAACCGCATCGCCGATGCCAGCGTGATCGGTAACCTGGAGCGCAACGCTTCGTTCTTCGCCTCCAGCACCCTGATCATTCTGGCTGGCATCCTCACCGTGCTCGGTGCCTCCGACCGGGCACTGTCGTTGCTGGCCGACCTGCCGCTGGTTCAGCAAACATCCCAGGGCATGTCGGAGATCAAGCTGCTGTGCCTGGCCATGGTATTTGTCTATGCCTTCTTCACGTTCAGCTGGTGCATGCGCCAATACAACTTTGCCGCCGTGCTGGTGGGCTCGGCGCCGATGATCGGCGAACGGCTGGTCAATGAGCTGGAGCGCAAGGCGTTCGCCTCCCGCGCGGCGCGGGTATTGTCGTTGGCGGCCAACCAGTTCAACTTGGGGCTGCGTTCGTATTACTTCGGCATGGCCATGTTGAGCTGGTTTATCAGCCCATGGTTGTTCATGGCGATGAGTGTGGGAGTAGTGCTGATTCTGTACCGTCGAGAGTTCCATTCGGATGTACTCGATGTGATGGTGTTCACACCGACCGAAAGTGTACTGTCGGAGCCGGGCAAGGAAAGCTCGGTTGTCTCCAACTGAAACGATTAATCGAAAGTTCGCAGGCACAAAAAAACCCGACATTGTCGGGTTTTTTGTTTTAGCCAGTTACTGCTTGGCAGGTTCTGCCGGCGTAGCTGGAGCCGGAGTAGCCGGAGCGGCTTCTTCGGCAGCCTTCTGCTCGGCTTCGGCCTGATCTTTGGCAGCTTCGGCGTTTTCCTCGGCGGCTTCGTTCATCTTATCCTGAGCTTCACCCATTTTTTCCTGGGCTTGCTCGGCGTGTTGCTGTGCGTCCTGGGCTTTGTCTTCGCTCGCTTTATCGCAAGCAGCCAGGCCCATGGCAGCGGCCAGCATCAGAGCAAAAGCAAAAGGTTTACGCATGGGGGTGTTTCTCCTTGGTGGAATAAGTGACTTGTTCCTTCGAGTGCAACTACGCGGAATAAGTTCAACGAAGATTACAGATATATAACGTCCCGTTCTACATGGACTTTTTAACGAATTTATGCCGCTGCCCTGCGGCCGATGGGAACAGCCGATGAGCGATTCAACCTTGATGGCAATGGCCGAGCGCTTTCTCTCGGCGTTAAAACATTGTCAGTTGTTGCAGATGCGCGTGGCGCAGGCTGATGGCGATGGCATGACCCTGGTCCTGCCGTGGTCGCCGGCGATTGTCGGCAACCCGCAAACCGGTGCCGTGCACGGCGGTGCGCTGACCACGCTGATGGACACCACCTGTGGCATGGCCACATTGTGTGTGCTGCCGCGCTTCGAAGTGTGCCCGACGTTGGACCTGCGTATCGACTACATGCACCCGGCTGAGGCCGGCAAGGACATCTATGGCCACGCCCAGTGCTACCGTGTTACCCGCGACGTGATCTTCACCCGTGGCACCGCCTACCAGGACGACCCCGACCAGCCCATCTGCCAGGTGGTGGGCACGTTCATGCGCCTGGGCCAGGACATCAAGGGCGGCATCCGTTTCGGCGACAGTCTGAAGGAGGGCAAGGCATGATTCCGCACGCGGTACGCCAGCAGCTCAACGCCGCCCATGCGGTGGGCGACTATCGACCGTTGCTGGCGCTGATTCCCTATGCCGGGCTGATCGGCATCGAATGCGAGCGTCAGGGCGATGACGTGTTGTTCCGCCTGCCGGCCAGCCCGGACAATATCGGCAACCCACTGCTACCGGCCATCCATGGCGGCGTGATCGCCGGCTTCATGGAGCTGTCGGCAGCGCTGTACCTGCTGATCTACAGCGAGAGCGCAAGCATTCCGAAGATCATCGACTTTTCCATCGACTACCTGCGCGCCGGGCATTTTCGCGATACCTACGCCCAGTGCCAGCTGTGGCGCCAGGGCCGGCGGGTGACCAACGTGGCCATCACCGCCTGGCAGGGCGACAGGCAGTCGCCGATTGCCACGGCCCGTGCGCATTTCAAGATCGAACCGGAAAAGCCCTTGAAATCATCCGGGCAGCCCCCATCTGCATGACATCCGCCGTTAACGCTGGCCGAACCGGCCGCCAGGCGCCAACGCCATCAGATCGGAGTTTCGAAGACCATGACTGTGGAAACACAAAAGGAAACGCTGGGCTTCCAGACCGAGGTGAAGCAACTGCTGCACCTCATGATTCACTCGCTGTACTCGAACAAGGAAATCTTCCTGCGGGAGCTGATTTCCAACGCTTCCGACGCCGCCGACAAGCTGCGTTTCGAAGCCCTGGCCAAGCCAGAGCTGTTCGAGGGCGATGCTGACCTGAAGATTCGCCTGAGCTTCGACAAGGACGCCGGTACCGTGACCCTCGAGGACAACGGCATCGGCATGAGCCGCGAAGACGTCATTGCCCACCTGGGCACCATCGCCAAGTCCGGCACTGCCGACTTCATGAAGAACCTAACCGGTGACCAGAAGAAGGACTCGCACCTGATCGGTCAGTTCGGCGTGGGCTTCTACTCCGCGTTCATCGTTGCCGACAAGGTCGACGTGTACAGCCGCCGTGCAGGCCAGCCAGCGGCCGAAGGTGTGCACTGGTCGTCGAAAGGCGAGGGCGAGTTCGAAGTCGCCACCATCGACAAGCCACAGCGCGGTACCCGTATCGTCCTGCACCTGAAGAAGGACGAGCAGGAGTTCGCCGATGGCTGGCGCCTGCGCAACGTGGTCAAGAAGTACTCCGACCACATCGCCCTGCCGATTCAGCTGCCGAAAGAGCAGGCCGCCGCCGAAGGTGAAGAGCAGCCGGCCGAAGAGTGGGAAACCGTCAACCGCGCCAGCGCCCTGTGGACCCGTTCGCGCACCGAGGTGAAGGACGAGGAGTACCAGGAGTTCTACAAGCACATCGGCCATGACTTCGAAAACCCGCTGGCCTGGAGCCACAACAAGGTTGAAGGCAAGCTCGAATACAACTCGCTGCTGTACGTGCCGGCCCGTGCGCCGTTCGACCTGTACCAGCGCGAAGCGCCACGCGGCCTGAAGCTGTACGTGCAGCGTGTGTTCATCATGGACCAGGCCGAGTCGTTCCTGCCGCTGTACCTGCGCTTCATCAAGGGTGTGGTCGATTCCAACGACCTGTCGCTGAACGTGTCGCGTGAAATCCTGCAGAAAGACCCGATCATCGATTCGATGAAGACCGCGCTGACCAAGCGCGTGCTGGACATGCTGGAGAAGCTGGCGAAGAACGAACCCGAGAAATACAAGGGCTTCTGGAAAAACTTCGGTCAGGTGCTGAAAGAGGGCCCGGCCGAAGACTTCGCCAACAAGGAGAAAATCGCCGGTCTGCTGCGCTTTGCGTCCACCCAGGACGACAGCGGCGAGCAGAGCGTCGCCCTGGCCGACTACCTGGCCCGCGCCAAGGAAGGTCAGGACAAGATCTATTACCTCACCGGCGAGTCGTACGCGCAGGTCAAGAACAGCCCGCACCTGGAAGTCTTCCGCAAGAAAGGCATCGAAGTGCTGCTGCTCACTGATCGCATCGACGAGTGGCTGATGAGCTACCTCAACGAATTCGACGGCAAGGCCTTTGTCGATATTGCCCGTGGCGACCTGGACCTGGGCAAGCTGGATTCGGAAGAAGACAAGAAAGCCCAGGAAGAAGTCGCCAAGGACAAGGAAGGTCTGGTCGAGCGACTGAAAGGTGCGCTGGGTGACAGCGTGGCCGAAGTACGCGTATCGCACCGCCTGACCGACTCGCCGGCGATCCTGGCCATTGGCGAGCAGGACCTGGGCCTGCAGATGCGCCAGATCCTGGAAGCCAGCGGGCAGAAAGTGCCGGAGTCCAAGCCGATCTTCGAGTTCAACCCGAGCCACCCGCTGATCGAGAAGCTGGATCACGAGCAGAGCGAAGACCGTTTCGCCGAGTTGTCGCACATCCTGTTCGATCAGGCGGCCCTGGCGGCTGGTGACAGCCTGAAGGACCCGGCGGCTTACGTTCGTCGCCTGAACAAGCTACTGGTCGAGCTGTCTGCTTGAGTTGATGCACAGCAAAGCCCGCTTCGGCGGGCTTTTTTATGACGAGTGCCAAAGGAGTGCTTGATGAGCAAAGTAATCGTCGAATCGCTGGTTTATCACCTGTCTGGCAAGACCTACGAAAGCCGTTTGGTCTATGAGCCGGGTGCGCTGGGCCGCCCAGGGCTGGTGATGGCGCCGAACTGGATGGGCATTGGTGAAGGTGCTGAGCGCATTGCCAAGGAAGTGGCCGAGAAGGGCTATGTGGTGCTGATCGCCGACCTGTACGGGCAATCGGTGCGCCCGTCCAATGCCGATGAGGCAGGCGTGGCGATGATGCCGCTGAAGAATGACCGTGGCGAACTGCGCAAGCGCATGCAGGAGGCCTTGGCGCAATTGCTGGGGCAGTCGAAGGCGTTGCTGGAGCCTGGCAAGGTGGCCACCTTCGGCTTCTGCTTCGGTGGCTGCTGTGCCTTGGAACTGGCCCGTAGCGGCGCCGACCTGCGTGCGGCCGTATCGTTCCACGGCACCCTGGACACGCCGAATCCTGAAGATGCCAAGCGCATCAAGGGCTCGGTGCTGGTGTTGCATGGTGCCTCCGATCCATTGGTGCCTAAAGAGCAGCTGCCGGCATTCGAAGACGAGATGAACGCAGCCAAGGTGGACTGGCAGTTGCTCAGTTACGGCGGCGCGGTGCACTCGTTTACCGACCCGAATGCCAATATGCCGGGCAAGATGCAGTATGACCGGCGCACTTCCGAGCGAGCGTTCCGTTCGATGCATAATCTGCTGAGTGAAGTGTTCCAGCGTTGAGCTTGCAGGGGGCTGCTTTGCAGCCCTTCGCGGGTGAACCCGCTCCTACGCGACGGCCTGCGCCCAATCACCAATGTGCGTTCACCCCCGATCTGGGTGTAGGAGCGGGTTTACCCGCGAATACGGTGGCGGCGGCAACGGTGAACAGCGGGTGGAGATTGGCCAGCAGGTCCGGCCTCTTCGCGGGTAAACCCGCTCCTACAGCGGCTTGCGCCCAACCGTCGACCTGTGTCCACCCCCGATCACCGAGGCAACTCGATCCTAGAATGTTCCCCCGGCACCACCGGCCAATCCCCCGCAGCCCACCTGGCCCGGGCCCGCTCGATCAGCTCCGGGTCGCTGGCCACGAAATTCCAGTTCATCCGACGCGGCCCATCCAGCGGTGCACCGCCAATCAGTACCAATTGGCATTCACCCTCCGCATACAACGTCACCTCTTCCCCCTCCGGCAGCACCACCAGGCTGCACGGTTCCACGTCTTCATCGTTCATCGTCAACTCACCATCTAGCAGGTACAGCGCCCGCTGCACATGCTCATTCGGTACCAGCAAGGTGGTCGCCGGTTGCATCCGTACATGCGCATAAAGGGTAGGGGACAGCACCGGCACCGGTGACGCCAGGCAGAACCCGCTGCCAGCAATCATGCAGATACGCACACCCAGGCTGTCACTGACGGGCAAGCTCGCGGCGGGGTGATGGCTGTAGCTTGCCGGGCCTTGCTCAAACTCGCGTGGCGACGCCAGCCATACCTGCAGCCCATGCAGGCGCGAGCCATGGGCCAGGGCATCTTCCGGGGTGCGCTCGACATGGGCGACGCCGCTGCCTGCGGTCATCCAGCTGACATCACCGGGCAGCACCCGCTGCGCCGAGCCAAGGCTGTCCTTGTGCAGAATTGCGCCTTCGAACAGGTAGGTCAGGGTGGACAGGCCGATATGCGGATGCTGGCGGATGTCCATGCCATGCCCCGGGGCATAGTCTGTTTCGAGCATGTGGTCGAAGAACACGAACGGGCCGACGCTGCGGCACTGGGCTGACGGCAGCGGGCGCAGGATCGGCTGGCCCTCGACCGTCTCGGCTCGGGGGTGGATGACCAGTGGGCTGCTCATGGGGAAGGCTCCGGGCACGGTGGAAGTGCCTCAAGCATAGCGGTTTGCCCGCCGTGGCTGAACCGTCTTGGCGGCCGCCTGGTCTACTGGGTTCGTACTTGCATGAGGAGGATGACCATGACCGCCAGAGCGCTGGCTTGTGTGCTGTTGTTCGGCTGGCTGTGCCAGGCGGCCCAGGCGCGCGAGTACCGCTACAGTGATGCCCACCTGCACTACGTGGACTTCTTCCAGGAAAGTGAAGGCATGCCGGCGCTGATCAAGGCCATGGATGCCGCAGGGGTTGAGCAGTCGATGATTTCAGGCATACCGGTGGCCAAGAAATGGCACGAAGACGAACCCAAGCGCCCGCGCTACTACGCCGGTGATGACGCTGATGCCTACTGGTACAGCGCCACTGATACTTACGTGGCGGCGGCGCTGCAGCAATTGCCAAGTGAGCAGCGCAAGCGCTTTCACCCATTCCTCAGCGGTTTCAACCCGGTGGACAAGAATGCGGTCAGCCATATCGAGCGCATGCTCGATTTGTACCCGGGCCTTTGGCAGGGCATCGGCGAGGTGTTCACCCGACATGATGACCTGACAGCGCTGACCAGTGGCGACACGCCACGTGCCAATAATGAGGCCATGACGCGTATCTACCACCTGGCGGCCGAGCGCGACCTGCCCGTGCTGCTGCATTCCAACATCACCTCCAAGCGCGAGCGCAACCCGCTGTACCTGGCGGAGATCGAAGAGCCGCTGCGCAATCACCCGCATACGCGATTCATCTGGGCGCATGCGGGCAGCAGCATGGAGATACATCGCCACCAGACGCAGATGGACTTTCTACTGCCGGTGCTGACGCGATTGCTGGAGGACTACCCGAACCTGTATGTCGATTTGTCGTGGAGTGTGCTGCAGCCGTATTTGCTGGATGAGCAGGGCGCGCCGCGCAAGGAATGGCTGGCGCTGGTCGAGAAGTACCCGGAGCGGTTCATGCTGGGGTCGGATGTGGTGGGGCGGTTTGGCAGCCTGGGGGAGCAGATGCACGGGTTCAAGCCGTTTCTGGATGCCTTGCCGGAGCGGGTGGCGCACAAGGTGGCCCGGGAGAATTTTCTGGCGGTGTTGCCCAAGGTACAGCAGTGACCTGTGCGGGCCTCTTCGCGGGTAAACCCGCTCCTACAGGGTGGGCACAGCGCTGAAGGCTTGTGTGGTGGGTTTACCCGCGAAGAGGCCAGCACAGGCAACCCAAACAAAAACGCCCCGAACCAGTCGGGGCGTTTTCATTTACAGCAGCAGCGTCTTACTTGCCTTCCCAGCGCTTGAGCACCAGGGTGGCGTTGGTGCCGCCGAAGCCGAAGCTGTTGCTCATGACCGTGTCGATCTTGGCGTTTTCTTCGGTTTTACGCAGGATTGGCAAGTCGGCGACTTCCGCGTCCAGCTCGTCGATGTTGGCAGAGCCGGCGATGAAGTTGTTTTCCATCATCAGCAGGCAGTAGATCGCCTCGTGCACGCCGGCAGCGCCCAGCGAGTGACCCGACAGGCTCTTGGTGGAGCTGATCTTCGGAGCCTTGTCGCCGAACACGGCACGCACGCCCTTGATCTCGGCCACGTCACCGACCGGAGTCGAGGTACCGTGGGTATTCAGGTAGTCGATCGGGGTGTCGACAGTGGAGAGCGCCTGCTGCATGCAGCGGATGGCGCCTTCGCCGCTCGGTGCAACCATGTCGTAGCCGTCGGAAGTGGCACCGTAGCCAACGATTTCGGCGTAGATCTTGGCGCCGCGGGCCAGGGCGTGTTCCAGTTCCTCGACCACGACCATGCCGCCACCGCCAGCGATGACGAAACCATCACGGTCAGCGTCGTAGGCGCGCGAGGCCAGTTCCGGGGTTTCGTTGCGCTTGGTCGACAGGGCGCCCATGGCATCGAACAGGAACGACTGGCTCCAGTGCTCTTCTTCACCACCACCGGCGAAGACGATGTCCTGCTTGCCCCACTGGATCTGCTCCAGTGCGGTACCGATGCAGTGAGCCGAGGTGGCGCAGGCCGACGAGATCGAGTAGTTGATGCCCTTGATCTTGAACGGGGTGGCCAGGCATGCCGAAACGGTGCTGCCCATGGTGCGGGTAACGCGGTATGGGCCGACGCGCTTGACGCCTTTCTCACGCAGGGTGTCCAGCGCTTCCATCTGGTTCAGGGTCGAGGCGCCGCCGGAACCCGCCACCAGGCCGGTACGCGGGTTGGAAACCTGCTCTTCGGTCAGGCCAGCGTCCTTGATCGCGTCCTGCATGGCCAGGTAGGCGTAGGCAGCCGCATGGCCGACGAAGCGGTAAACCTTGCGGTCGATCAGTTCTTCGAGGTTGAGGTCGATGGACCCGGAAACCTGGCTACGCAGCCCCATTTCCTTGTATTCCGGGTTGAAACGGATACCCGGACGGCTGTTGCGCAGGTTTTCGGTGACGGTAGCTTTGTCATTGCCCAGGCACGATACGATGCCCAGACCAGTGATAACGACGCGGCGCATGCGAATAACCCTTAGAAATTGTCAGTGGAGGTGAACACGCCGACCCGCAGGCCTTCGGCAGTGTAGATCTCGCGGCCGTCGACGCTGACCGAACCATCGGCGATGGCCATGTTCAGCTTGCCCTTCAGGACGCGCTTGATGTGAATGTTGTACGTGACTTTCTTGGCTTCAGGCAGTACCTGGCCAAAGAATTTCACCTCGCCCGAACCCAGGGCGCGGCCACGGCCCGGCAGGCCCTGCCAGCCGAGGAAGAAGCCAACCAGCTGCCACATGGCGTCGAGGCCCAGGCAGCCCGGCATTACCGGATCGCCTTCGAAATGGCAGGCGAAGAACCACAGGTCCGGGTTGATATCCAGCTCGGCGACCAATTCACCTTTGCCGTACTTGCCGCCTTCTTCGCTGATATGGGTGATGCGATCGACCATCAGCATGTTCGGCGCGGGCAGTTGCGCATTACCTGGGCCGAACAGCTCACCGCGACTGCAGCGCAGCAGGTCTTCCCGAGTAAAGGCGTGTTGTTTGGTCATGCGAGCTCCTCAATAACCCCCTGCGGCAGGGGATGAATCTTCCCGGCCGGCCCGAAAACAAAGCGCTTCGAGACGGCAGCCTACAGGTAGACTATTGCGTTGTGGTGAAAGTCACAGCGCACCTGGTGAAAGAAGTACAGGTGTGCACTGAAACGTCTATTTTCAGGTCCGATGAAGGTCCTGTCCAGTGTTTAAGACTGCCGCACTTTAGCATTTATCGCCAGTCGCGGTTGTCTGACCGGGTAACCAGCGCTGCAGCACCTGCTGCAATTCGGTACGGCGCAAGGGTTTGCTCAGGTAATCGTCCATACCGGCGGCCATGCAACGTTCACGGTCGCCCTGCAACGCGTTGGCGGTTAGGGCGATGATCGGTAGCCCGGCGCCGTTGGGCAACTGGCGGATGCGTCGGGTGGCTTCATAGCCGTCCAGGTGCGGCAGGCGGCAATCCATCAGCACGGCAGCAAAGCGCTGCTGGCCGACCAGCTCGACGGCTTCAAGGCCATCTTCTGCCGTGCATACTGCCAGCCCCAGGCTGCGCAGCATGGCTTCCACGACGCTCCGGTTGACCGGATTGTCCTCCACCAGCAGTACCTGATCATTGTCCGGCACCGTCGTTCGTACAGTCGTTGGCGGCGTCAACGGGACGGGGGCAGGATTGGCAAGGGCCAACGGCATCTCCAGGGTGAAGGTCGAACCCAGGCCCTCACGGCTTTCACCGCGTAGCTTGCCGCCCATGCGCTCGGCCAGGGTACGAGCGATCGACAGCCCCAGCCCGGTGCCGCCATAACGACGGGAAATCGAGCTGTCGGCCTGCTGGAAGGCGACGAACATCATTTCCAGGCGGTCGCTGTCGATGCCGATGCCGGTGTCGCGCACGCTGCAGGTCAGCCAGATCAACTGCCGGTCGAGCACCTGCCAGCGTGCGTCGACTTGCACCTGGCCGCGTTCGGTGAACTTCAGGGCGTTGCCTATCAGGTTCAGCAGAATCTGGCGGATGCGCGTGGGGTCGCCGTTCACCTGCAACTGCTCGATGCCGGCCGGCAGTTGCAGGTGCAGGCCCAGGCCGCGTTGCTGGGCGCTGTGCTGGAACGACTGGACACTGTTGGTGATCAGCTCGCCAAGGTTGAAGTCGATGTGCTCCAGCTGCAGCGCGGCGCGTTCGATGCGCGAAAAATCGAGGATGTCGTTGATGACCTTGAGCAAATGCCCGGTGGACTCGCTGGCCACTGCCGTGTAATCGGCCTGTTCACTGCTCAGCGGTGTGGTTTCCAGCAGTTGCAGCATGCCCAGCACGCCATTCATCGGGGTGCGCAACTCATGGCTCATCATCGCCAGGAAATCCGATTTGGCACGGTTGGCCTGTTCGGCCTCCTCGCGGGCCTGGATCAGTTCGGCGATGGCCTGCTTCTGTTCATCGCTGGCCTGTTCCAGGGCGCTGGCCAGGTTATTGATGTGGCGGGCCAAGTGGCCCAGCTCGCTGTCGTCGACGACCGGCAAGGGGGTGTTGTACTCGCCTTGCTGAATCGCCTTGACCGCATGGCCCATGTCGCTGATCGGCTTGGCCAGGCTCAGGGCCAGGCGGCGTGCCAGCAAGAAGGTGAACAGCAGGGCGAACAACGCCAGGATCCCGGCCTTGATCACGATTTCCTGCTGGCGCTGACTGAAGGCGTCATCGGACATGCCGACGATCACGCGGCCCAGGTAGTCGTCACCGATGGCCGGGGTGGTGGCTTTGCCCTGTTGCAGGAAGTCGTTGTCCAGGCGGATTTGCTGCAGGCGAATGGGCGCCTGGAACACCTCGACCTGTTGCGCACGGTTGGCACTTTCGTCGGACTGCTCGACGTACACCAGAATGTGGTTGCGGCTGTCCTGCACTTCCAGAAAGCGCACGTGCGGGATGCTGAGGGTGGCACGCATCAGCCCTTCAAGCACTTCGTTGTTGCCCGAAATCACCCCATATTCCGACGCCGGTGCCAACTGGTTGGCGATCAGTTGCCCGGTGTGGTTGAGTTCCTGGCGCAGGTCCTGGATGCGTACGAAGGTAAAGAAGCTGATCAAGAGCAAGGTCAGTAGCAGGGCGGGGCCGAGACTGATGATCTGCGTGCGGGTATGAATGTCCCAGCTCAAGCGTTTGCTCATTGGGTGGGTTCTCCCTCGGCCAGGGCCTTGACGGCGGCGTTCTGATCGATTGGTTCAAGACCCAGGGCACGGGCCACCTGCTGGTTGCCACTGACGCCGTAACGCACCGGGTACAGGCTTCGCGGCCAGCGCGTCGGCGGCTGGTCGAGCAACTGGTCGAGCACCCACAGCCAGTCGTCCTGGTCGCTGTAGGTACTGGCCAGGGCGCCGGCGCGAACGAAGCCGGCGTTCGGGCCGATCAGTGCCATCTGCCGGCCATAACTGCTCAACAGCAGGTTCTTTGCAGTCTTGGAGTTGTACAAGTCAGGGTCGTCCAGGCCCAGGAGCACATCGCTGTTGCCCAGCAGGTGCTGCAGGGGCCTGTTGTCACGCGGGTCGGACCAGTCCTGGGCCACGATCTCCAGGCCTAGCGGCCGCGCAGCATGGCGCAGTTCGTCCAGCAGAAAGCTGCTGTGCTCGCCGTACAGCACGCCAACGCGCCTGGCCTGCGGCAACAGGTAACGTGCCAGGCGCAGTTGCCGTCCCAGCGGTGCGTCGCTCCACAGCAGTGTGAGGAACGCGGGGCGCGACTTTCCCAGGCGCTGTTCAGCCTGTACCCGGCTGACCCGCATGACCAGCGCCGGCGGGCCGGCGGTTTCCCCCAGGCGCCATTCCAGTGCTGCGTTGTCGAGCAGGATCAGGCGTTGGTCGGCTTTGAGCTTGCCTGGGCGCGGCAGGTTGGCGGTGGTTTGAAACTGCACATGATCGTGCGGCCGGCGGCTTTCCAGGGCGGCGATGAAGCTGCGGACACCGGGCTGGTCCTCAGCCCCCACCAGCAGGACTTCGCTGGCGGACAAAGGCCCCAACGGCCACAGGCAGAGCAGCAACAGGCGCAGCAGCAGGGCCATCAGAACTCCAGCTCCGCGCTCACGCTCAGGCGGTGACGGCTGTCGTAGCGGTTCTGCAGGGCCGAGGTGGGTTCATCGTCCAGGCGCTGCTGCCACAGCGCCGCCAGCTCCAGGGTGCTGCCATACACCCGAAAACGCTTGGCCAGGCGCAGGTCCAGACGCTCGTAGCGGTACTGGTTGAGGGCATCGTCGCCGTAGTAGAACAGCGCGCTCGACCAGCCGGCACCCCATTCGCGCATCCACCCGGCCGAGCCGCTGTTACGGGCGCTGAGGCGACGGTCGTCGGGGTTGCTGGCCCAGGCATCGACGTAGGCATAGGTCAGGCGCAGGCGGTCGCGCAGGGTGGGGCGCCAGTCCATTTGCGCCTCGCTGCCGCTGAAACGGGCCTTGTTGGCGTTGCTGGCGATGTACTGGTTGTTCCTCAGAGGCTCGCTGATCATGCCGGTGATCTCGTCGTAGAACAGCTTCACATCCAGGCTCAGGTCGAGGTCGCTGAAGTAGCCGTTGTAGCCTAGCTCGCGCGAGCGCATGCGCTCCTGTTCAAGGTCGCCAGGGCCACGGGTCTTGACGAAGTACTCACCGTTTTGCAGGCCGAATGAATTGGGGGTGAGGTTCTTGACCGTGTAACTCCAGTTGACGTTGTTCTCGAACATGTCGGGCGAGCGCACCGCTTCGGAGTACACCGCACGCAGGCCGTGGCGCGGGGTGATCAGGTAGTTGACCGCCACGCGCGGGGTCAGCGAACTGCCAGACAGGCGCGAGTCTTCGAACATGGCCCCACCTTGCAGTATCCAGTGCTCGTCGGCCCGCCATTCCAGCTGGCCGAACAGGCGCCAGGTCTGGTCGTCGATGCTGCCGTTGAAGTAGGTCTGCGAGTCGGCGCGATCATAGCGGTAGTTCATGCCACTGAGCAGACGCAGGCTGTCGGTCAGGCTCAGGGTGTCCTGGATTTCCAGGTCGTAGCGGGTTTCACGGGTGCTCTGATCGACATCGCCGCAGACCTGCTGCTTTCCACCCTCATCCCATTGTTGCTGCACTTTCTGCAGAAGCCCTTTCAGGGCAGGGTCGTCAGTGGAAAGGGGGGCGCCAGTCGCAATGCCGCGCGCCACTTTTTCGGCGAAGTCGGGGTTCATCTGCCAGAGCTGGGTCAGTTCGGGGCTGAACGACTGCAAGGCATCACAGGCGCGCCACACTTGCTGGCGATCAAAATGCTGGGCTGAGCCCTGGATATAAAGGCTGTGTTCAGCGCTGAAGTCCTTGGTCCAGCGCAACGAGCCCGCATAGTCCTTGGCGTTGACGTCGGCATTGTTCCCGGACTCGTACTGCTGGAACACCGGCTGGTAGGTGTAGGGCCGCTGATTGCTGCCTTCCTTGGCCGCCAGTTGCCACTCCAGGGTCTGGTCGACCGCCAGGTTGTGGTTGGCGCTGAGGTTGAAGCGGGTCAGGCGGCGGCTGTCGCGGTAGTCCTGGCCGAACTGGTTCTCATCGAAGCCGTCGTCCTGTTGGCCCGACAGCGACAGGCGCATGTCGCCACCGTCCCAACCCAAGCCGTGGCTGGCATAGAAGTCGTTGATACCGTCCTGGCCGCGTGTCACTTTCAGCCGCGTACCATGGCTGTCGGCGGGTTTGCGGGTGAGGATGTTGACCACCGCCATCAGCGCGTTGGCGCCATAGCTGACGGTATTCGGGCCACGAAACACCTCGATGCGCTCGATATCCTCCATGGCCAAGGGGATGTCGCTCCAGTCCACCGTGGCCAGGCCTGCGCGGTATACCGAGCGGCCATCGATCAATACCTGCATGCGCCGTGCGTCGTTGACGTTGCTGCCGTGGTAGTTGACCGTGGGTTGATTACCGGCACCGTAGCCGATCATCATGCCCGGTACCAGGCGCAGCAGTTCGGGGATGTCACGGGCACCGCTGGCGCGAATCAGTTCGCTGTCGAGTACGGTCATGCTGCCCGGGACAGCGGCGGGGGATTGTTTCAGGCGTGTGGCGGTCAGAACCTGTGGCAGGTCGGTGTTGTCGATGAACAGGTCGTCGGCCACGGCCTGACCGCCGAGCAGGGCGGTCAATAACAGCAGGCGCGGGTACGGGGGCGTGCCAGGGAACACGGAGCGGCCTTTGTTTCAGGATTGAAACAGGCATGGTAACTGACCGTGGGGGTTTTGCCAGTGGGTGTCGGGCGTACGTCTTGAAAAGTACCGCGTGGCGGCGCTCGATCTCGACGGCTCCGAAAATGCCATGGCAAATACTGCAAACGCCCAGACACTGGTTCTGTAGCAGGCGAGCCGTATAATGGCGGGGTCGCCACTTAACTTTTGGCTTTAATGGATTGGATATGACTGAACAGCAACCTGTTGCGGTTCTGGGCGGCGGCAGCTTCGGCACCGCCGTGGCGAACCTGCTGGCGGAAAACGGTGTGCCGGTGCGCCAATGGATGCGCGACCCGGCGCAGGCCGAGGCCATGCGTGTGAATCGCGAGAATCCGCGCTACCTCAAGGGTATCCGCCTGCACGATGGGGTTGAGCCGGTCAACGACTTGCTGGCCACCCTGCAGGCCAGCGAGCTGATCTTCGTTGCCCTGCCATCGAGTGCCTTGCGCAGCGTGCTGGCACCGCATGCCGAGCTGCTGCGCGGCAAAGGCCTGGTCAGCCTGACCAAGGGCATCGAAGCGCAAAGCTTCAAGCTGATGAGCCAGATCCTCGAAGAGATCGCCCCCGAGGCGCGCATCGGCGTTTTGTCGGGGCCCAACCTGGCGCGCGAAATCGCCGAACATGCGCTGACTGCCACAGTGGTGGCCAGTGAGCACGAAGACCTGTGCCAGCAGGTACAGGCCGTGCTGCACGGGCGCACCTTCCGCGTCTACGCCAGTGCCGACCGTTTCGGTGTCGAACTGGGCGGTGCACTGAAGAACGTCTACGCGATCATCGCCGGCATGGCGGTGGCCTTGGGGATGGGCGAGAACACCAAGAGCATGCTGATTACCCGGGCCTTGGCCGAGATGACCCGTTTCGCCGTCAGCCAGGGCGCCAACCCCATGACGTTCCTCGGCCTGGCCGGTGTCGGTGACCTGATCGTCACCTGCTCCTCGCCCAAGAGCCGCAACTATCAGGTTGGCTACGCACTGGGGCAGGGCCAAAGCCTGGAAGAGGCGGTCAACCGCCTGGGCGAAGTGGCCGAGGGGGTCAACACGCTCAAGGTGCTCAAGACCAAGGCCCAGCAAGTGCAGGTGTACATGCCGCTGGTGGCTGGCCTGCATGCCATCCTGTTCGAAGGGCGCACGCTGAACCAGGTGATCGAGCACCTGATGCGCGCCGAGCCCAAGACCGATGTCGATTTCATTTCCATCAGCGGTTTCAACTGAGCCCTTGGCGGCTCTGACACGAGCAAGGAGCAACACATGAACGATACGCCCGAACGCGCCCAGCGCGAGTCGATCATCCTGCGGGTGCTGTGGATGCTGGTGTTCCTGGTGGTCTGGCAACTGGCCGAGTTGCTGCTGGGTGGCCTGGTGCTGGTACAGCTGATCTACCGACTGGTGTATGGCGCGCCCAGCGCCAGCCTGATGAATTTCGGCGACAGCCTGAGCCAGTACCTGGCACAGATCGGCCGATTCGGCAGTTTCCACAGCGACCAGAAGCCGTGGCCGTTCGCAGACTGGCCGGCCCCGCGTGCGCCGGAAGGTGAAGCAGCGCACGCCGTGGCACCGGCCGCGCATCCGGTGCGTGACGAGGAACCCAAGCTGTGAAGCTGTGGGTGCTGCGCCACGGTGAAGCTGAGCCGCGGGCCAAGACGGATGCCGAGCGCCGTCTGACTGCCCATGGTCGCGAGCAGGTGCTGCACAGTGCGGCTTACCTGATCGGGCAGCCATTGCAGGCTATTGTTGCCAGCCCTTACGTACGCGCCCAGCAGACCGCCGCGCTGGTGCATGACACCCTGGGCTTCGCCGAACCGGTGCGCACCGTGCCCTGGCTGACGCCCGAGGGTGATGTACAGCAGGTCATCGGCGAAATCGAGCGGCTGGGGCTCGAGCATGTGCTGCTGGTCAGCCACCAGCCGCTGGTAGGTACCTTGGTCGGGGCGCTGGAGCACGGCCACAGGCAGCAGCCGGCAGCCATGAGCACTGCCAGCCTGGCGGAGCTGGAAGGTGAGTGGCCGCTGGCCGGGTTGATGACGCTTCGGGCCCTCCACTCACCCGCGTGAACTTCCCATGGCTTGTGCAGGCCACTGTTTCGCTCGAGTCTGCATCCTGGCATGGGTAAAGATCGATAAGGCAACTGGCATTTTTGTCAGTTGTCGCGCTTCACCATCGCTTGTTAGCGTTGCCACATGGCAAATATCAGGGAACGGCGAATGAGGGGTGAAATGCTGGAACTGTTGCGCTCCCTGGACCTGCAACCCACCCTGGAACAGGTTGACCAAGGTACTTCGCTGGATTTCGCCCAATACAGCCTGCTGCGTGAATCGGCCGATGCCAAGCTTTACCACCTGATGCGCAAGGTGAACGACAACCCCGGGCTGGACCCTGCTGCAAGGCAACAATGCGAGCAGGACCTGCGTACGCTGCAGGATGCCTGCCTGCGGGTCTCGCACTTGCTGCAAACCAGTTGTCTGGCCTTGCGCCGCCTGCAACTGGACTACCAGGACCAGCGTCTGGCCCGCGAGGCGCTGGAGAGCCAAGTGGCCTACATGCAGGCCTGCCTGCGTCGGTCGCTGAGCAGTTTCGACCGCTCGGCATGACCTGATCCCCCTCGCCGATGACCTTTATGGACATTGCCGAACTGCCCCGCGATGCCGACAATGGGCCATCATTCCGGTCCGGACCAGGCGCCATGTCGCAGCAGATCTTCTTCGCCCATGCCAACGGTTTCCCATCGGCCACCTACGGCAAGCTGTTTGCCGCGCTGGCGCCGGACTATCAGGTGCAGCACCTGGCCCAGCATGCGCATGACCCGCGCTTTCCCGTGGACGAAAACTGGCAAAGCCTGGTCGATGAATTGTTGCATCACCTGGCGCAGCAGGACCAGCCGGTCTGGGGCGTTGGCCATTCGCTGGGTGGCGTGTTGCATCTGCACGCGGCATTGCGCTGCCCCGAGTACTACCGGGGGCTGGTGATGCTCGACTCCCCGGTGCTCACCCGCGCTGATCAATGGCTGCTGCGCACAGCCAAGCGCTTTGGTTTCATCGACCGCATCACACCGGCCGGGCGCACCCTGGGGCGTCGCGAAACGTTCAATGACCGCGACAGCGCCCGGGACTATTTCGCTGGCAAATCACTGTTCCGCCATTTCGATCCCGATTGCCTCGACGCTTATGTAGAACATGGCCTGCAGGTGGTGGAGCAAGGGCTACAGTTGCGCTTCGACCCTGCTACTGAAATCAGCATCTACCGCAGCATCCCGCACACCAGCCCCGCCCCCGCGCGCCAGTTGCAGGTGCCGCTGGCCATGGTGCGCGGCAACCGTAGCAACGTCATTCGTCGCCACCACACCTTGGCCGTGCGCAGTATGCCCAACGGTGAATACCACAGTGTACCGGGTGGGCACATGTTCCCGCTGGAGCGCCCGGCCGACACTGCCAGCCTGATCAAGGGCCTGTTCGACCGCTGGAGCCAGGCATGAGCGCACACGTTGAGGAAATTCGTCTGAGCCTGGGCCATATCGAACTGGCTGCACACCTGTTCGGCCCCGAAGACGGGCTGCCGGTGATTGCCCTGCATGGCTGGCTGGACAATGCCAACAGCTTTGCCCGCCTGGCACCGCAACTGAAAGGTCTGCGCCTCGTCGCCCTGGACCTGGCCGGCCATGGTTATTCGGAGCACCGCCCGCCTGGCGCCGGTTATGCCCTGGCCGACTATGCCCATGACGTGCTGCGCGTGGCCGAGCAACTGGGTTGGCCGCGTTTCGCCCTGCTGGGGCATTCGCTGGGCGCGATCATTTCGGTGCAACTGGCCGGTGCATTGCCCGATCGGGTCAGTCACCTGGCGCTAATCGACGGCGTGATCCCGCCGACTGGCGCCGAGCAGGACGCAGGTGAGCGCTTAGGGATGGCGCTGCAAGCCCAGTTGCGGCTGGATGGCAAGCGCAAGTCGGTGTATGCGACATTGGAAGCAGGGGTGCAAGCCCGGATGAAAGGCATGGTCGCGGTCAGCCGTGAAGCGGCCGAGCTGCTGGCCCAACGTGGCCTGATGCCGGTGCCCGGTGGCTACAGCTGGCGCAGCGACAGCCGGCTGACCCTGCCCTCGCCGGTGCGCCTGAGCGAGGCCCAGGCCATGGCCTATGTGCGGCGGGTGAGTTGCCCGGCGCTCTTGGTGGTGGCCGCCGACGGTATGCTGGCGCGCCACACCGGGTTGCTGGAGCAGCTACCCTTTGAACAGGTGACGCTGCCCGGCGGCCATCACCTGCACCTGAACGATGCGCAGGGCGCGTCCCTTGTTGCAGACTGTATCAATCGCTTCTTTGGCTTTGCTTGACTTGCACCGGACAAGTGTCGAGGCTTGGCGGGTTGAACAGGGAGACAACCATGCAACTGCCAGACATCCTGGAGCTTCAATTCGGCGCTGAGCGCCGCCTGGTTCGCCAATGAGCGTGCCTGATTCCATTCGCACTGCCTTGGCTGCCTGCCTGGTGCTCGCCACCCCCGTGTCGTGGGCCGGCAGCCTGCCGGTCCCGCAGGACGCCAAGGTGGTCGATCAACGCCCGGCGACGGAACAGGAGCGGGTCTACCCGATGGGCCCGCTACGCAAGATCAGTGGCCGCCTGCGGGTCGATGACAAAGTCGAGAGCCGCGGTCAGGTCAGCTCGGTGACCTACGAATTGCCCGTCGAGCGTACTGCACGCGAGGCCTTCACCAGTGCCCGCGAAGCACTTGTACGCGAGGGTGGCTACCCTTTGTTCTGGTGTCAGGGGCGTGATTGCGGTGAGGCCAGCCTGTGGGCCAATGATGTGTTCGCCAATGCCCGCCTCAACGGAGGCGACGAGCAGCAGGCGTTCATCCTGCTGCGCCGCTCGGCAGACGAGGCCGACACCCTGGTCGCGCTGTACAGCGTTACCCGTGGCAACCGTCGTGCCTATCTGCATGTGGAAGAGTTCATCTCAGGCAGCCCGCTGGGCGAGCTGCTGCCAACCGCCGCTACGGTGCTGCGCGAAATGCGTGACACCGGCAAGCTCGACTACCCTGACCTTGCTGCACCGCAAGACGCCTGGGTAAACCTGCTGGCCCGCAGCCTGAACCTTGACAGCACCTTGCGCGTCAGCCTCAGTGGCGCCCAGGCTGAGGCCTGGCGCGAGGCGCTGGTCAAGGCCGGGGTGCGCAATCGCCGTCTTGAAGTCGGCGGTGCGCCTACAGACGGCCTGCACCTTGAACTGATCCCTTGAACGAGCACCCTCATGGTTAACAATGATCGCCTGCTGGTCCAGATTCTGCTGGTGGCATTGCTGGGGGCCGGCCTGTGGGTGATGGCACCGTTCATATCGGCATTGCTGTGGGGCGCCATCCTGGCCTTTGCCAGCTGGCCGTTGATGCGCTTTCTTACGCGCCTGCTGGGCGGTCGCGAGACGCTGGCCGCCGGCCTGCTGACCATGGCCTGGATCCTGATCGTGGCACTGCCGCTGGTGTGGCTGGGGTTCAACCTGGCCGATCACATTCGCGACGCTACGGCGTTCGTGCGTGACGTGCAGGTCGACGGCCTGCCCGATGCACCGGCCTGGCTGGGTGGCATTCCTTTCGTTGGCGAGCGTCTGGTCAACGGTTGGCAATCGCTGGACCAGCAAGGCGCAGCCTTGCTTACCTCGATCAAGCCTTACTTTGGGCAGGTGGGCAACTGGTTGCTGGCGCGCAGCGCGCAGATCGGCAGCGGCGTGCTGGAACTGACCCTGAGCCTGGTGTTCGTGTTCTTCTTCTACCGCGACGGGCCACGCTTGGCGGCATTCGTGCTGCGTTTGCTGCACCGGCTGGTGGGCGAGCGCGCCGAGTATTACCTGGACCTGGTAGCCGCTACCGTGCAGCGGGTGGTCAACGGGGTGATCGGCACGGCGGCCGCGCAGGCCCTGCTGGCACTGATCGGCTTCCTGATCGCCGGGGTGCCCGGGGCGATCGTGCTGGGGTTGGTGACCTTCATGCTCAGCCTGATCCCCATGGGGCCGCCACTGGCCTGGATCCCGGCCACCGCTTGGCTGGTGTGGAAGGGCGAATACGGCATGGCGGTGTTCCTGGGTGCGTGGGGCACGTTCGTCATCAGCGGCGTGGACAACGTGCTCAAACCGTACCTGATCAGCCGTGGCGGCAACCTGCCGCTGGTGATCGTGCTGCTGGGCGTGTTCGGCGGCTTGCTTGCCTTTGGCTTCATTGGCCTTTTCATCGGGCCGACCTTGCTGGCGGTAGGCTACAGCCTGCTGCTGGACTGGAGCCGTAACGCGGCGCAGCAGCCGCCACAACAATAAGCCTGTAACGGCCCTTTCGCGGGCTTGCCCGCTCCCACAGGTACCACACAGGCCTTGAAGGCTGTGCAGTACTTGTGGGACCGGGCAAGCCCGCGAAGAGGCCGATACAGGCAGACCACAACGCTGATTTTTACGCATTCTTTATACCCACCCCCACCCCCCGATCTCGCCCCTTTACGCCTCTCCCTCGGACAATTTCCCCAAAGCGGCCCAAGCCGTAACACGGGGAGATCCACACATGAACATGCTCGACGGGCTGTCACTGCTGCTGGCAGTGGCATTGGCGTTTTATCTGCTGGTGGCGCTGCTGCGCGCCGATCGCAGCTAGGGAGCGGCCATGCACAGTTACGATTTCGCCTTGCTCTTGGCATTCTTTGTCATCGTGCTGCTACCGGCACCCTGGCTCGGGCGGTTCTACTACAAGGTCATGGAAGGCCAGCGTACCTGGCTGACCCCTGTGCTGGGGCCGGTCGAGCAGGGCTGTTACCGGCTGGCGGGTGTGAACGCCAGCCAGGAGCAGAACTGGCGGCAATACGCCCTGGCCCTGTTGGCGTTCAACCTGGTCGGTTTCCTGCTGCTGTTCGCCGTGCTGCTGTTGCAGGGCTACCTGCCACTCAACCCTCAGCACCTGCCTGGCCAGGAATGGTCACTGGCGTTCAACACCGCCGTCAGTTTCGTTACCAACACCAACTGGCAGGCCTACAGCGGTGAGGCGTCGGTCAGCTACCTGAGCCAGATGCTTGGCCTGACCGTGCAGAACTTTGTCAGCCCTGCCACCGGTCTGGCCGTACTGGTTGTCCTGTGCCGCGGTATCGCTCGGCGCAGCGCGACGACGCTGGGCAACTTCTGGGTCGACATGACCCGTGGCACCCTCTACGGCCTGCTGCCGCTGTGCTTGCTGCTGGCGCTGCTGCTGGTATGGCAGGGCGTACCGCAGACCTTTGCCGACTACGCCCACGCGCTGACCTTGCAAGGGGCCGACCAGACCATTCCGCTGGGGCCGGCCGCCAGCCAGATCGCCATCAAGCAGCTGGGTACCAATGGCGGTGGCTTCTTCGGCGTCAACTCGGCGCACCCGTTCGAAAACCCAACGGCCTGGAGCAACCTGTTCGAGGTGGCATCGATCATCCTCATTCCGGTGGCATTGGTGTTCACCTTCGGTCACTACGTGAAGGACCTGCGTCAGAGCCGCGCCATCCTCGCCTGCATGCTTGCCCTGTTCCTGATCGGTGGCAGCACGGCGCTGTGGTCCGAGCATCAGCCGAACCCGGCCCTGGAAAGCGCGCAGGTGCAACAGACCGCCCCTCTGGAGGGTAAGGAAAGCCGCTTCGGTACCACTGGTTCGGTGCTGTGGGCGGTCACCACCACCGCCGCCTCCAACGGTTCGGTCAACGCCATGCACGACAGCCTGAACCCGCTGACCGGTATGGTGGCGATGGTCAACATGATGGTCGGCGAGGTGATATTCGGCGGCGTCGGCGCGGGCCTCTACGGCATGCTGCTGTTCGTACTTATCGCGGTGTTCCTGGCCGGGCTGATGATTGGCCGTACCCCGGAATACCTGGGCAAGAAGCTGCAGGCCCGTGAAGTGCAGCTTCTGGTGGCAACCCTGCTGGTGATGCCGGTTGGCGTGCTGGTACTTGGCGCCATCGCCGCCAGCCTGCCCGGCCCAGCCGGGGCGGTCACCAACCCGGGGGCGCATGGTTTCAGCCAGTTGCTGTACGCCTATACCTCGGGCTCGGCCAACAACGGCTCTGCCTTTGCCGGGTTTGGCGCCAACACCGTGTATCACAACCTGATGATCGGCCTGGCCATGCTCATCGGCCGCTTCGGCTACATCCTGCCGATACTGGCGTTGGCCGGCAGCCTGGCGGCGAAAAAAAGCGCGCCGCTGGGGCAGAACAGCTTCCCGACTCACGGCCCGCTGTTCACCGGCCTGCTGCTGGTGACCATCCTGCTGGTCGGTGGCCTGACCTTCCTGCCGTCCCTGGCCCTTGGGCCAATCGCCGAACACCTTAGCCTGGGTTTTTGAGGACCGATCATGAACATGCCCATTCCTGAAGTGAATAGCCGGCACAGTGCCAAGGACCAGACCCGCTTCGCCGCGCTGTGGCGCCCGGCGCTGGTGCAGGCGTTCGTCAAGCTCGACCCGCGTCAGCTCAAGCGCTCCCCGGTAATGCTGGTGGTGGCCCTGACCGCGGTGCTGACCACCGTGCTGTGTTTTGCCCCCGGCGGCGGCGTGAGCACCGGTGTTGCGGTGCAGATTGCCCTGTGGCTGTGGTTCACCGTGTTGTTCGCCAACTTCGCCGAGGCGTTGGCCGAAGGCCGTGGCAAGGCCCGCGCCGACAGCCTCAAGGCCGGCAGCCAGGGCCTGACCGCCCAGCGTCGTCTGCGTGATGGCAGCTACGAGACGGTGGCTGCCAGTGCGCTGCGCAAGGACGACGTGGTACGCGTGGTCGCCGGCGAAGTGATCCCCGGCGACGGTGAGGTGATTGAAGGCATCGCGGCCGTCAACGAGGCCGCCATTACCGGCGAATCCGCGCCGGTAATACGCGAATCAGGTGGCGACCGCTCGGCGGTGACCGGTAATACACGGCTGGTCTCCGACTGGCTGCTTGTCCGCATCACCAGCAACCCGGGCGAGTCGACCCTGGACCGCATGATCGCCCTGGTTGAAGGGGCCAAGCGGCAGAAGACGCCGAACGAAATCGCCCTCGACATCCTGCTGATCGGCCTGACCCTGATTTTCCTGATCGTGGTGGTGACCTTGCAGCCGTTCGCCTACTTCGCGGGTGGCAGCCTGCCGCTGATCTTCCTGGCCGCGCTGCTGGTGACGCTGATCCCGACCACCATCGGCGGCCTGCTGTCGGCCATCGGTATCGCCGGCATGGACAGGCTGGTACGGCTGAATGTCATTGCCCGCTCGGGCCGCGCCGTCGAGGCGGCCGGGGACGTGCATACGCTGATGCTCGACAAGACCGGCACCATCACCTTCGGTAACCGCCGCTGCAGCGCACTGCATGCTGCACCGGGCATTACCGCCAAGGAACTGGGGGAGGGCGCCTTGCTGGCCTCGCTGGCCGACGACACCGCCGAAGGCAAGTCGATTGTCGAATACCTGCGCCAGTTGCACGACTTCGTCGACCCGCCTGCCGGGCAGTTCGAAGCGGTGGCTTTCAGTGCCGAGACACGCCTGTCGGGCATCGACTTCGAGCAGCACCGCTACCGCAAGGGCGCCGTCGATGCGGTGCTGGCATTCGTCGGTATGCAACGCCTGGAAATGCCGGCGGCGCTGGCCCGTGAAGTCGAACGCATCGCGCAGAGTGGCGGCACACCGTTGCTGGTGTGCGTCGACAAGCGTTTGCTTGGCGTGATCCACCTCAAGGACGTGGTCAAGCCTGGTATCCGCGAGCGCTTCGCCGAGCTGCGCAAGCTGGGCATCCGCACGGTGATGGTGACCGGCGACAACCCGTTGACTGCGGCCGCCATCGCCGCCGAAGCGGGGGTCGATGACGTGCTGGCCGAGGCCACGCCCGAGAAGAAGCTGGCGCGCATTCGCCAGGAGCAGAATGAAGGCCGCCTGGTTGCCATGTGTGGCGACGGTGCCAACGACGCCCCGGCACTGGCCCAGGCTGACGTAGGCATGGCCATGAACGACGGCACTCAGGCTGCGCGGGAGGCCGCGAACATGGTCGACCTGGACAGCGACCCGACCAAGCTGCTGGACGTAGTCCAGGTCGGCAAGGAGCTGCTGGTCACCCGCGGTGCGTTGACAACGTTCTCCATTGCCAACGACGTGGCCAAATACTTCGCCATCCTGCCGGCGCTGTTCGCTGCCATCTACCCGCAACTGGGTGTGCTCAACCTGATGCAACTGGCCAGCCCGCAGAGCGCGATCCTGTCGGCGATCGTGTTCAACGCGCTGATCATCATCGTGCTGATCCCGCTGGCGCTGCGTGGGGTGCGCGTGCAGGCGGCCAGTGCGGCGCACCTGTTGCGGCGCAACCTGCTGATCTACGGGCTGGGTGGCATTGTGGTGCCGTTTGCCGGGATCAAGCTGATCGACCTGCTGCTCAACGCCCTGAACCTGGTCTGAGGAGGCCGCCATGACTGCTTATCTACGCCCGGCATTGAGCCTGGCTTTGTTGATGACCCTGGTGACGGGCGCCCTGTATCCGCTGGCGGTGACCGGTATTGCCCAAGTCGCTTTCCCGAACCAGGCCAACGGTAGCCTGGTACGCGATGCGCAAGGCCAGGTGCGGGGTTCGGCATTGATCGCCCAGGACTTCCAGGGCGATGGCTGGTTCCACTCGCGGCCCTCGGCAGGTGCCTACGCGACCGTGGCCAGCGGCGCCAGCAACCTGTCGCCGAGCAACCCGGCGCTGGCTGAGCGGGTAAAGGGCGATGCGGCCACGTTGTATCAGGCGCAGCAGGGGCCAGTGCCGCAGGCGCTGCTGACCACCTCGGGCAGCGGCCTGGACCCGCACTTGCCACCGGAGGCCTTGGCCTATCAGATCCCGCGGGTGGCGGCGGCACGGCAGCTGCCGGTCGAGCGCTTGCAAGCCTTGCTGGAACAGGCCACCCTCCACCCATTGATCGGCCCGCCGGTGGTCAACGTGCTGGCGTTGAACCAGGCCTTGGAAAAGCTCGCCATTGTCAGGTAATCGAAGCGCTGGCAGGAAGCCTGTAGGAGCGGGTTCACCCGCGAATGCGGTGGTGGTGCCACTGACGTATTCGCGGGTAAACCCGCTCCTACACGTTAAGGGGGCTTTCCCTGAAGTGGCCGACTGCTGGAAAAAGCAAAGGATGAAACATGAGTGACTCCGCCCGCGCCGATGCGCTGTTGGCCAACCTCCCACGCACCGGCCGGGGCCGGCTGAAGGTGTTCCTCGGCGCTGCCCCGGGCGTCGGCAAGACCTTCGCCATGCTCCAGGCCGCACACGCCCAGCAACGCCAGGGCGTGCAGGTGTTGGCCGGGGTGGTCGAAACCCATGGCCGCGCCGAAACCGAAGCGTTGCTCGGAGGGCTGCATCAGCAGCCCTTGTTGCGTAGCCAGTACCGTGGCGTCACCCTCGAGGAAATGGACCTTGACGGCCTGCTGCGTGCCGCGCCGGCCTTGGCCCTGGTGGACGAACTGGCCCACACGAACGCCCCCGGCAGCCGCCACGCCAAACGCTGGCAGGACGTGCAAGAACTCTTGGCCGCGGGCATCGACGTGTACACCACGGTCAACGTCCAGCACCTGGAAAGCCTCAACGACAAGGTCCGCGACATTACCGGCGTGCAAGTGCGCGAGACCCTGCCGGACTGGGTGCTGCAGGAAGCGTTCGAGCTGGTGCTGATCGACCTGCCTCCGCGAGAGCTGCTCGAACGCCTGCGTGAAGGCAAGGTGTACGTGCCCGAGCAGGCTAGGGCGGCCATCGATGCGTATTTTTCACAAACCAATCTCACCGCCCTGCGCGAGCTGGCCATGCAGACCGCCGCTGCTCAGGTCGATGCCGACCTGGCCCACGGCTATCGTCAGCGCGGCCAGGAGGCGCCGGCCTTGCGCGGCCGGTTGCTGGTGGGCATAGACGGTGACGACCAGGCCGAACGCCTGGTGCGCCATGCCAGCCGCGTGGCCCAGCGCCGCCACCTGCCCTGGAGCCTGGTGCATGTGGACAACGGCCGCCTGCGTGACGAAACCGCACGGCATCGTTTGCAAGCCGCGCAGCAACTGGCCGAGCGACTGGGCGGGGAGGTGGTGCTGCTGCGTGCTGGCGAAGTGGCCCGTACGCTGATCCAGCATGCTGTCGAGCGGCGTGCCAGCCTGGTGCTGGTCGGGCAGTCCCGCAACCGCCTGCGTCGGCGTTTGTTCGGCGCGGGTGTGGCGGCGCGGCTGCTGCGCGAAAGCCGTGGTCTGGAAATCAACGTGCTGGACCGCGACGTGCAGCCGCCAGCGCCGCGTTCAGCCGTGCGGCGGGTGTGGGTGTGGCGTCATTACCTGCTGGCGCTGCTGGCCACCGTGATGGCTGCGGGTCTGGCCTGGGCGGTGTCCAGTGTGCTCGCGTTGCCCAATATCTCGCTGGTGTTCCTGGCGGCGGTGTTGCTGGTCGCGGTGCGCAGTAGCCTGGGACCTGCGCTGGCTTGCGCCGTGCTGTCGTTCCTGGTCTATGACTTCCTGTTCATACCGCCCAACTTCTCGTTCACCATCCAGCGCGAAGAAGACGTGCTGACACTGGTGTTCTTTCTGTTGATGGCTGCGCTCACCGGCAACCTGGCCGCGCGCCAGCGTCGCCAGTTGCAGGCGCTGCGCGAGACCCAGGCGCAGACCAGCCAGTTGCTCGACCTGTCGCGCCGGTTGACGGTAGCCACCGACCGCCAAGCCATATTCAAGGCTGCCGGCCAGCACCTGGACGGCTGGCAGGACGCCCAGGTGTGCTTGCTGGAGCGCAACGCCGAGGGCCAGTTGCAAGTGGCCAGCGGGGAAGCCTGCACCTTCAGCGACACCGAACGGGCGGCTGCCGATTGGGCCTGGCAGCATGGGCAGGCCGCCGGCCACGGCAGCGATACCCTGCCTGATGGCCGCTGGTGGTGGTGGCCATTGGCGGTGGACGATCAGCCGCTGGCGCTGCTGGGTGTGCGCCCGCGCAACGGGCAGCCGCTCAGCGACCCACGCCGGCGCCTGCTCACCGCCCTAGGCCAGCCCCTGGCCCAGGCCCTGGCCCGCGCACGCCTGGCTGAACAGCTGGAAGCCGCACGCCTGCACGGCGAAACCGAGCAACTGCGCAGCGCCCTGCTGGCTTCCGTATCCCATGACTTGCGCACGCCGTTGACCGCCATGCGTGGCAGCATCGACAGCCTGCTGGCGTTGGGCGATGCGATCCCGGCGGAAGACCGCCGCGAGCTGCTGGAGGGCACCCGCAACGAGGCCGAACGCCTTGATCGCTACATCCAGAACCTGCTGGACATGACCCGCCTGGGCCATGGCGGCCTCAAGCTGGCCCGCGACTGGGTGGCCCCGGCGGACATCGTCGGCAGTGCGCTCAACCGCCTGCGGGTGGTGCTGGCGCCGCTGCGTGTGCACACGGACGTGCCGGCCGAGTTGCCATTGCTGTTCGTGCATGCGGCGTTGATCGAGCAAGCGTTGGTCAACGTGCTGGAAAACGCCGCACGCTTTTCGCCGGCCAATGGTCGGCTTGAGCTGCAGGTGGCGGTGCATGACGACCAACTGCGCTTGACCGTCAGCGACCAGGGCCCCGGCATTCCCGAAGCCGACCGCGAGAAAATCTTCGACATGTTCTACACCGCCGCCCGTGGCGACCGCGGCGGGCAGGGTACCGGGCTGGGCCTGGCTATCTGCCAGGGCATGATCGGTGCCCATGGCGGGCAGATTCTGGTGGGCGAAGGCATTGATGGCCAAGGCACCAGCATCACTCTATGCTTGCCGCTGCCTCCTCAACCTGAAGCCGAAAGCGAAACCCCATGAGCCAGTCCGCCACCCTGTTGGTCATCGACGATGAACCGCAGATCCGCAAGTTCCTGCGTATCAGCCTGGCCTCGCAAGGCTACAAGGTGCTGGAGGCCGCCACCGGTGCCGAAGGGTTGGCCCAGGCGGCACTGGGCAAGCCGGACCTGGTGGTGCTCGACCTGGGACTGCCGGACATGGACGGCCAGCAGGTACTGCGTGAGTTGCGCGAATGGAGTGCAGTGCCGGTGATGGTGTTGTCGGTGCGTGCCAGTGAAGTGCAGAAGGTCGATGCGCTGGATGGTGGTGCCAATGACTATGTGACCAAGCCGTTCGGTATTCAGGAGTTTCTCGCGCGCGTGCGGGCGTTGCTGCGCCAGGTGCCACAAGCCGGCGGCTCGGAAGTGGCAGCCAGCTTTGGGCCGCTGACGGTGGATTTTGCCTTCCGCCGGGTGACGCTCGACGGTGTGGAGGTGGCATTGACACGCAAGGAGTATGCTTTGCTGGCGCTATTGGCCGGGCACCCCGGGCGGGTGATTACCCAGCAGCAGTTGCTCAAGGATATCTGGGGGCCGACCCATGCGGAGGATACCCACTACCTGCGCATCGTGGTCGGGCATCTGCGACAGAAGCTGGGCGATGACCCCACGGCGCCGCGGTTCATCATTACCGAGGCGGGGGTTGGCTACAGGTTGGTGGCGCCGACAGCATAACCCGCACACAGCCCAAAGGGCTGGGCGAACGCCTGCAGGGCCTGGACGCGCGCAAGGGGGTCAGGCCCTGGGCGGCTCCTTCTCGAACAGCTGGCGCATGACTTCCAGGTAGCGTCGCGCGCCCAGGCCCAACGGGCGCGACTTGATCCAGATGATGTCTACCCACAAGCGCAGGCGGCTGGCCATGTTGTCGAAGCGCACCTCGGCCAGTGCGCCCGAGGCAATCAGCGGTTCGACCAATGGCTGCGGCAGGTAGGCCCAGCCCAGCCCGGACTGCACCAGGTCCAGCGTGGCGAGGTAGCTGTCGGTCAGCCAGATGCGCCGGGACAGCACCATGCGTGGGTCCGATCCGGTGGCCTTGCCCGAAGCCACGATGATCTGCCGTTGTTCGGCAAAGGCCTCTTCAGGCAATGGCGAACCGCTGTTCTGCCCGGCTGGATGGCGTGGTGAGGCAACGGCCACCAGCAGTTGGCTGCCTGCTTCGAGGAAGGATTCGCGCTCATCGATGCCGGGCCGTTCGAACACCAATGCCAATTGCACACTGCCGTCATGCAGCAGGCGAATGGCTTCGGTCTGGGTGGCCGAACGTACCTCGACTTCCAGGCTGGGAAATGCCTGGGCGAGGATTTCCAGCGGCTGGCTCCAGCGGCCGGTCTGCAACTCGGGCGCCATGGCGATGGTCAGGCGCTTTTCCAGGCCTTTGTGCAATTGCAGGGCCTGGGCATCGAGCAGGTTGAGTTGGCAGATGACCTGCCTGGCCTGGGGCTCCAGCGCCAGGGCGGCGTTGGTGGGCAAGGCTTTGCGCGTGGCCCGGTCGAACAGGGGCAGGTCCAGTTCCGCTTCCAGTTGGGCGATTGCCATGCTCACGGCTGAAGGCACACGGCCCAGCTTGCGGGCGGCGGCGGAGAACGAGCCGGCATCGAGCACCGCGAGGAAAATCGCCAGGGAGTCGCTGGAAAAGGCCATTGTCAGTAAACCTGATGATGATCATCTTTTATTGCTAAAAATTATGAACATTAATGCACCAGCAGGACAGCCCCCTAATGGAGAAAAGCGTGCACAGACCAACCGCGTGGCATGTCACCCACTGGAGTAGCGACCCGTTCAGCCTCGGTGCCTACAGTGCCTTGCTGGCTGGCGGATCGCCGTTGCATCGAAGCGCCCTGGGCCAAGTGCTGCATGGGCGCTTGGTCATCGCTGGAGAAGCTTGTAATGCCAGCGCTCCGGCAATGACTCATGGTGCGTGGAATGATGGGCTGCGTGCCGCCGAGGCAGCCGTGAGTGCCGGTGCGAGCAAGGTGATCGTGATCGGTGCGGGGTGTGCAGGCTTGGCTGCCGCTCAACGCTTGCGGGAAAGGGGGGGCGATTGCACTGTGCTGGAGGCGCGTGGGCGAACGGGTGGGCGCACGCACACTGTCGAGTTGGGCGGCGTGAAAGCAGATGAAGGTGCGGCATGGCTTCAGCATTTTGCCGAGAACCCCTTGGCCGCTGTTGCACTTCAACATGGCTTGGCTTGCGTCGAGACCGATTTCAGTTGCCCGCTTGCAGCAGCACGCGGCGGGGCGTTGCCGGATATCGACGCCGCCTGGGATGCCTTGACCAGGCGTCTCGATCGGCAACAACCTTTGTCTGAGGCGATCGATGGCTACATGGCCACACTCGACCCCGCGCTCGCGCGTGCCACGCAGTTCGCCATCGACGCCAACCTTGTACTGGAAGCGTGTTTGCCCGTCGAGCAACTGTCGGCCTGTGCCTTGGATGAAGAGGGGGGCGGGCATGGTGATCGTATGCTGCCAGGCGGCTACAGCGAGCTTGTCGACTTGCTGTCGAAGCACCTGGATATCCGCCTGAACAGTCCTGTCACCCACGTCGACTGGTCGAGCGCGCGCGTCAAGGTAAATGAAGAGGTGTGCGACTTCTGCATTTGCACAGTCCCGGTGGGGGTTCTGAAAACGTTGCACTTTACCCCTGCGTTACCTGAAACACAGCAGGGAGCGTTGGCGCATCTGGGGATGGGCAAGCTGGAGAAAGTGATTCTGCAGTTCGATGAGCGATGGTGGCCGTGTTCACCCTCAGGCTACCTGCGCTGGTACGACGTACCCGCCAGTTGGGGGGAATGGCTGGACCTGACCGATGCTGTCGGCAAGCCCACCATTGCCGGGCTGATCGCCGCCGATGCGATCGAGCGGCAGTTCACCGGGCGCACCGATGAGCAGGTGGCCATGGCCGCGTGTGAGGCATTACAGGCGTGGGCCGCAGCCGTCGGGCCCACGCCTTGACACTTACAGACCTTCGCCCAGCACCCGGTCAATGCTGTCGACAAAGTAGTCCACGCTCGCACGGCTGGTGCACATCGGTGGCTTGATCTTGAGGATGTTCAGGTAGTCGCCGGTCGGCTGCATGAAGATGCCCAGATCACGCAGGCGATCGCACAGCATCATGGTTTCTTCGGTGGCCGGCTCCAGGGTGGTGCGGTCGCGCACCAGTTCCAGCCCCAGGTAGAAGCCCGAGCCATGTGCCGCGCCGGCCAGCGGGTGCTTGTCGACCAGCGCCTGCAGGCGTGCCTTGAAGTAGCGCCCGGTGTCACGGGCGTTGTCCCACAGGCCTTCCTCCTGCATGACATCCAGCACTGCCATGCCGATGCGGCAACTGAGCGGGCTGCCACCGGCCGAGGAGAAGAAGTAGCCCTCGGCCTCCAGCGCCTCGGCGATTTCGCGACGGGTGATGACCACGCCCAGCGGCTGGCCGTTACCCATGCCCTTGGCCATGGTAATGATGTCCGGCACCACGCCCTGTTCCTCGAAACCCCAGAAGTACTCGCCCAGGCGGCCATAGCCCACCTGCACTTCGTCGGCGATGCACACCCCGCCGCGGGCGCGGACCTTGGCATAGGCTGCGCGCAGGTAGCCTGCGGGCAGCGAGATACCGCCGGCATTGCCGTACACCGGTTCGCAGATGATGCCCGCCAGCTGACGGCCACGGGCGTCGAGGTCAGCCAGCTTGGCATCGACGTCTTGCAGGTAGTCGGCGGCGCTGTCGGCCCCGCGGAAGCGGCCGCGGAAGGTGTTCGGTGCTTCGACCGGGTGAACCCAGTCCGGGCGGGTTTCCAGGGCTTGCGGGTTGTCGGCGATCGACGTGGAGATGGCATCGGTGGCCACCGACCAGCCGTGGTAGGCCTCCAGCACACTGAGCAGATCGCGCCCGCCACTGTAGGCCCAGGCCAGGCGAATCGCCAGGTCGTTGGCCTCGGTGCCGCTGTTGACCATGAACACCCGGTCGAAACCTTCGGGGGCCAGGTCCAGCAGGCGCTCGGAGAATTCGGTGATTGCTGCGTAATGGAAGCGCGAGTTGGTGTTCAGCAGCGACCACTGCCGCGCCGACTCGGCAACCATGCGTGGATGGCCATGGCCCAGCACTGCGACGTTGTTGAGCATGTCCAGGTAGGAACGGCCCTGCATGTCGATCAGGTAGTTGCGCCAGCCACGCTCAATGTGCGGCGGTTGCGCGTAGTAGTGCTTCTGCGAGCGGGCGAAGCTGGCGTCGCGGCGGGCCAGCAGGGCTTGCGGATCGGGTAGCGGCTCGGCATCGCAATCGAAGCCCAGCAGGGCGGCCGGTGACGGGCACAGGGCCAGCCAGGCGGCGGCTTGTGACGGCGTGGCGAAGAGCGGCGGCTGGATGCCATTGTCCAGGCATACCTGCACGCTGAGGAAGCCGCAGCTGCTGCCCAGGGCCTGGCCTTTTTCCACGGCCTGGCCGTCTGCCGGTGCGTCTTCCAGGCCTTGCAGCCACAAAGCCCAATGCGGGGTGCGCAGGCAGCCCCGGCCGTCGCCGCTGTGCTGCCAGGTGCCGGCTGCCGGCGCTTGCACCGGGCTGCCGTTGGGCACATGCAGCTCGACGCCAAGGGCGCAGGTGGCGGGCTCCTCGGGGCGATCGATATGGGTCTGCGACAGGCGATACTGCCCGTGCAGGCTGCAGGCCGGGGCGGCTTGCGAGGTCAGCAGATGCTGGTCATAACCGGGTTGTTCCCAGTTGCCGGCCTCGAAGTGTTTGCTGAGTACTCCCAGGTCCACCCGTGTGACAGCCTGCCCGGCCAGCTCGGGGAGCAGGGGGGCACAGTCGTTCCAGTCCGGCGCCGCGGGTTGCAGGCCCGCAGCCTGCAGGATGGCCGCCTCCATCAGGGCGAAAGGCACGGCGGTGGCCGTGTCGAAAATTTCCCATTCGTGGGCAATGTTGTCGCGGGTGTACTGGTTGCCCGGGTCGACGGTTAGCTGTTGTTCGCTGCTCAGCACCAGCACGGCAGCGCGGTTCAGCACCAGCGGCCACAGGGCGCGCAGTTCGGCCTCGGTCAGCGGGTTGAGCGCCTGGTAGGCCTGCACGGCTGGCAGGATGCGCAGGGGGTCGCCCTCGGCGTGGTGCAACAGCGCAGCGCAGGTCACCGACAGGTCGGCGATACGCCAGGTGCGCAGCAGGTCGCCGAAATCGATCACGCCTTGCAGTTGCCACTGACGCTGGGCATCACGGGCCCACACGGTGTTGTCGTCGGTGATGTCCAGGTGCACGGCCTGACTGGGCAGTTGATCAACCAGCGGCATCAGGTGCTCGTTGGCCTGTCGCGTGGCGTGTTCGATGCGGGCGCGCTGCCCGCTGTCCTGCAGCACCGGTAGCAGGTGATCGATCAGTGCCCCGGCATGCTGCGGGTCCCATTGCAAGGTGCGCGCAAGGCCCGGGTGATCGAAATGGGCAAGCGCCTTGTCCAGCTTTGCACAGAGCCCGCCCAGTTCAGCCATCAGGCGCGGCTCCATGTGCTTGAGGCGGGTCAGCGGTTGGCCTTCGATGTAATCGAGCAGGCGCAGGCGCAGTGGTTGCGCGTCGATGTCCAGTTCCAGCAACCCCATGCCGTTGTGGGCTGAGCGCACGGCGGGTACCGGCAAACCTTGATCGCGCAGGAAGGCCAGGGCGGCGTGCTGGGCTTCAAGCTCCAGTTGGGCGTAGCTGCCGTGGCAGGCCTTCAGCACATAGCCACCCTGCGGTGTGACCACGCGAAAGTTCAGGTCTTGCTGGCTGCCCAGTACCGAAAGGTTGCCGGCAAGGCCATAGTGGGCCTGCAGCACGGCGTGTGCCTGGGCTTCGCTCAGCGTTGGGCTGGGCAGGCCGGAGCGCTGGATCAGGGTGGCCAGGGCAGGGGAAGCGGGCTGGTGTTGTGGACGGGACATGGGCTCTACCGTGGGTACTGGGAGTTGACGGCGGAGAATTTATGCCCGATTCGGCTGATGATGGAAGACGATTATTGTCAGAAAAATTGATCACCGCTGCTTGATTCTGTTGGCGTGGCAAGCAGATGGGCTAATTTTCTCGGCTGCCTGGCCCGGCCCTTTCGCGGGCACGCCCGCTCCCACAGGTATTTGCAAGTCTTGAAGACTGTGGTGATCCCGTGGGAGCGGGCGTGCCCGCGAAAGGGTCGGCCCTCACAGTACATTAATCAACCTTGATGCGAAGTCCCGAGGTCATCATCAGGATCGAAGCGATGATTTGGGCTGCAGCTCCAACGCCTTATGCACCACGCTCGCGGTGCTCGATCTCAAACACGCCGCAAGAATCAAGACGAACACGCACCCTTTCCCTACTAACCCCCAACCTCCAAAAACGCCGCCTCCAGCAACTGTCGGGTATACGGATGCTGCGGCGCATGGAAGATCGCCTGCGCGTCCCCTTGCTCCACCACATGCCCATGCTTGATCACCATCAACTGGTGACTCAACGCCTTCACCACCGCCAGGTCATGGCTGATGAACAGGTAGGTCAGGTTGTACTTTTGCTGCAGGTTACGCAGCAATTCCACCACCTGGCGCTGTACGGTGCGGTCCAGTGCGGACGTGGGTTCATCCAGCAGAATCAGTGCTGGCTTCAACACCAGCGCCCGGGCAATGGCAATGCGCTGGCGCTGCCCGCCGGAAAACTCATGGGGGTAGCGATGGCGCGTGCGCGGGTCCAGGCCTACTTCCTCCAGGGCCGCGATAATCGCCGCTTCCTGTTCCTGCGCGGTGCCAATGCGGTGAATGCGCAGCCCTTCACCGACAATGTCCGCCACGCACATGCGCGGGCTCAGGCTGCCAAACGGGTCCTGGAACACCACCTGCATTTCCCGCCGCAGGGGGCGCACGGCTTTCTGGTTCAGCCCTTCGAGGTTCTGCCCATGAAAGCGAATGCCGCCCTGGCTGGAAATCAGCCGCAGGATCGCCAGGCCCAATGTGGACTTGCCCGACCCGGATTCGCCAACAATGCCCAGCGTCTGGCCCTGGGGCAAGCTGAAGTTGACCCCATCCACCGCCTTCACATGGTCGACCGTGCGCTGCAGAAAGCCCTTCTTGATCGGGAACCAGACCTTGAGGTCATCCACCTCCAGCAACGGCGCGCCCACCGGGTTGTGCGCCGGCAGCCCGCTGGGCTCGGCATTGATCAGCATCTGGGTGTAGTGGTGCTGTGGCGAGCTGAACAGCGTGGCGCATTCGGCTTGCTCGACAATTTGCCCACGCTGCATCACGCACACGCGGTGAGCGATGCGGCGCACCAGGTTCAGGTCATGGCTGATCAGCAACAGGGCCATGCCCATACGCGCCTGCAATTCCTTGAGCAGCTCGAGGATCTTCAGCTGCACGGTCACATCCAGCGCCGTGGTCGGCTCGTCGGCAATCAGCAGCTCGGGCTCGTTGGCCAGCGCCATGGCGATCATTACCCGCTGGCGCTGCCCGCCCGACAATTCGTGGGGCAGGGCCTTGAGGCGCTTGTGCGGCTCTGGAATGCCGACCATATCCAGCAACTCCAGGGTACGCGCAGTCGCTTCCTTGCCGGTCAGGCCCTTGTGCATCAGGAGGATTTCGTTGATCTGCTTCTCGATGCAATGCAGCGGGTTGAGCGAGGTCATCGGCTCCTGGAAGATCATCGCAATGCGGTTGCCGCGAATGCGCTGCAGGGTCTTCTCATTCTGCTGCAGCAGGTCCTTGCCTTCGTAGCGGATGCTGCCGCTGGGGTGCCGGGCCAGGGGATAGGGCAGCAGGCGCAGGATCGAGTGCGCGGTGACCGATTTGCCCGAGCCACTTTCGCCCACCAGGGCCAGTGTCTCGCCTTTGCGAATATCGAAGCTGACGCCGTCAACCACCCGGTTGACCTGGTCCCCGGTCACGAACTCCACGGCCAGGTCCCGCACTTCGATCAGGTTCTGTTCACTCATGTCACTTCCTCGGGTCGAAGGCGTCGCGGGCGGATTCGCCGATGAACACCAGCAGGCTCAGCATCAGCGCCAGCACGGCAAAGGCGCTGATGCCCAGCCATGGCGCTTGCAGATTGGACTTGCCCTGCGCCACCAGTTCGCCCAGCGAGGGCGAACCGGCAGGCAGGCCGAAGCCGAGGAAGTCCAGGGCGGTGAGGGTGCCGATGGCGCCGGTGAGGATGAACGGCATGAAGGTCATGGTCGAGATCATCGCGTTGGGCAGGATGTGCCGGTACATGATTGCGCCGTTGCGCATGCCAAGGGCGCGTGCGGCGCGCACGTATTCCAGGTTGCGCCCGCGCAGGAACTCGGCGCGTACCACATCCACCAGGCTCATCCACGAGAACAGCAACATGATGCCCAGCAGCCACCAGAAGTTGGGTTGCACGAAGCTGGCCAGGATGATCAGCAGGTACAGCACAGGCAGGCCGGACCAGATTTCCAGAAAGCGTTGCCCGGCCAGGTCGACCCAGCCACCGTAGAACCCCTGCAGGGCGCCTGCGATGACGCCGATAATGGAGCTGGCCACGGTCAAGGTGAGGGCGAACAGAACCGAAATGCGGAAGCCGTAGATCACCCGCGCCAGCACGTCGCGGCCCTGGTCGTCGGTGCCCAGCCAGTTGTCCGCCGAAGGTGGGGCGGGGGCGGGGACACGCAGGTCATAGTTGATGCTCTGGTAGCTGAACGGGATGGGCGCCCACAGCACGAAGCTGTCTTTCTTCGCCAGCAGTTCGCGGATGTAGGGGCTCTTGTAGTTGGCTTCCAGCGGGAATTCCCCGCCGAAGGTGGTTTCCGGGTAACGCTTGAACGCCGGGAAGTACCATTGGCCGTCGTAACGTACGGCGATCGGTTTGTCGTTGGCGATCAGTTCGGCGCCCAGGCTCAGCCCGAACAGAATCAGGAACAGCCACAGCGACCACCAGCCACGGCGGTTGGCCTTGAAACGCTCGAAGCGCCGGCGGTTGAGGGGGGACAAGGCCATGTCAGTGCTCCCGGCTGGCAAAGTCGATGCGCGGATCGACCAAGGTGTAGGTCAGGTCGCCGATCAGTTTCACCACCAGCCCTAGCAGGGTGAAGATGAACAGGGTGCCGAAGACCACCGGGTAGTCGCGGTTGATGGCCGCTTCGAAACTCATCAGGCCCAGGCCGTCGAGGCTGAAGATCACCTCGATCAGCAAGGAGCCTGTGAAGAAGATGCCGATGAACGCCGAAGGGAAGCCGGCGATCACCAGCAGCATGGCGTTGCGGAACACGTGGCCGTACAGCACCCGTGATCGGCTCAGGCCCTTGGCCTTGGCGGTGACCACGTACTGTTTGTTGATTTCGTCGAGGAAGCTGTTCTTGGTCAGCAGGGTCATGGTGGCGAAGTTGCCGATGACCAGCGCGGTGATCGGCAGCACCAGGTGCCAGAAGTAGTCCAGCACCTTGCCGGTGGTGCTCAGTTCGTCGAAGTTGTTGGAGGTGAGGCCACGCAGCGGGAACCAGTCGAAGTAGCTGCCACCGGCGAAAAGCACGATCAGCAGTATGGCGAACAGGAACGCCGGGATGGCGTAGCCGACGATGATCGCCGAGCTGGTCCACACGTCGAAGTGGCTGCCGTGGCGCACGGCCTTGGCGATCCCCAGCGGGATCGACACCAGGTACATGATCAGCGTGCTCCACAGCCCCAGCGAGATCGAAACCGGCATCTTCTCGGCGATCAGGTCGATCACCTTGGCGTCGCGGAAGAAGCTGTCGCCGAAGTCCAGCTGGGCGTAGTTCTTGACCATGATCCACAGGCGCTCGGGCGGCGACTTGTCGAAGCCGTACATGCGCTCGATTTCAGCGATCAGCGCCGGGTCCAGGCCCTGGGCGCCGCGGTAGCTGGAGCCGGCCACGGAAACCTCGGCACCGCCACCGGCAATGCGGCTGGTGGCGCCTTCGAAGCCTTCGAGCTTGGCGATCATTTGCTCGACCGGGCCACCGGGGGCGGCCTGGACGATGATGAAGTTGATGATGAGGATGCCGAACAGGGTCGGGATGATCAGCAGCAGGCGGCGCAGGATGTAGGCCAGCATCTTAGTTGGCCTCGTCCGCAGGCGCTTCGCTGACCGCCGGGGTTACATCGGGCTTGATCCACCAGGTGTCGATGCCGATGTCGTACTTGGGCGACACGTTCGGGTGGCCGATGTGGTTCCAGTAGGCCACACGCCAGGTCTTGATGTGCCAGTTGGGGATCACGTAATAGCCCCACAGCAGCACGCGGTCGAGGGCGCGGCAGTGGTCGATCAGGCTCTGCCGAGAGTCGGCGTTGATCAGCTGGTCCACCAGTTGGTCGATGGCCGGGTCGCGCAGGCCGATGAAGTTGCGGCTGCCGGGGTTGTCGGCGGCGGCGCTGGACCAGAACTCGCGCTGCTCGTTGCCTGGCGAGTTGGATTGCGGGTAGCCGCCAACGATCATGTCGTAGTCACGCGAACGCAGGCGGGTTATGTACTGCGAAACGTCGACGCGGCGAATGTTCAGCTCGATACCGAGGTCGGCAAGGTTGCGCTTGAACGGCAGCAGAATGCGTTCGAACTCGGTCTGCGCCAGCAGGAACTCGATGCTTGCCGGCTTGCCTTGGGCGTCGACCATCTTGTCGTCGACGATTTTCCAGCCGGCTTCCTGCAACAGTTTGTAGGCCTGGCGCTGTTGCTCGCGGATCATGCCGCTGCCGTCACTGACCGGGTTGTGGAAGACCTCGGTAAATACTTGCTCGGGCACTTTGCCGCGCAGTGGTTCGAGGATTTTCAGCTCGTTGGGGCTGGGCAGGCCGCGGGCGGCCATTTCCGAGTTCTCGAAGTAGCTGCCGGTACGGGTGTAGGCGCCGTTGAACAACTGCTTGTTGGTCCACTCGTAGTCCAGCAGCAGGCTCAGGGCCTGGCGCACACGCACATCCTGGAACACCGGGCGGCGGATGTTGAAAATGAAGCCCTGCATACCGGTGGGGTTGCCGTTGGGCAGCTCTTCCTTGATCAGGCGACCTTCGCGCACGGCGGGCACGTTGTAAGCGGTGGCCCAGTTCTTGGCACTGACTTCCAGGCCATAGTCGAATGCCCCGGCCTTGAGGGCCTCCAGGGCGACGGTGGTGTCGCGGTAGGAGTCGAACGTCATGGCATCGAAGTTGTAGAAGCCGCGGTTGATGGGCAGGTCCTTGGCCCAGTAGTCCTTGACCCGTTCGTAGCGCACCGAGCGCCCGGCCTTGACCTTGGCGACCTTGTACGGGCCGCTGCCCAACGGGATTTCCAGGTTGCCGCGGTTGAACTCGCGGTTTTCGTACCAGTGCTTGGGCAGTACCGGCAGCTGGCCGAGAATCAGTGGCAGCTCGCGGTTGTTCTTGTGTTTGAACTTGAACAGCACCTTCAGCGGTTCTTCGGCGACCACTTCGGCGACGTCGGCGTAGTACTGGCGGTACAGTGGGGCGCCGTCCTTGATCAGGGCGTTGAACGTGAACACCACGTCGTCGGCGCGCATCGGATGGCCGTCATGGAAGCGCGCTTCGGGGCGCAGGTAGAAGCGCACCCAGCTGTTGTCCGGGGCCTTTTCGATCTTGCCGGCAACCAGGCCGTATTCGGTGAACGGTTCATCCTGGCTCTGGCGCATCAGGGTGTCGTAGATAATGCCGATGTTCTCCGCCGCCACGCCTTTGTTGATGAACGGGTTGAGGCTGTCGAAGCCGCCGAAGCTGGACTGGCGGAAGGTGCCGCCCTTGGGCGCATCCGGGTTGACGTAGTCGAAGTGCTTGAAGTCGGCGGGGTACTTGGGTGGCTCATCGTAAAGGGTGAGCGCGTGCTGCGGTGCGGCCAGCGCGGGAAGGCTCAGGCAGGCGAGCAACAGGCTGCCTGCCAGCCGGCGCAGACGGTGCGTTGGCGTCATTGGGCTTTCTCCGAAGTCTTGATCCACCAGCTATTCAGCCCAAGGGTGTAGGCCGGCGTGGTGACGAAGGCGAACCGGTTGCGGTAGGCCAGGCGATGGTTGTCGAGGTACCAGTTGGGGATCATGTAGTAGTGCCATGAGAGCACGCGGTCCAGGGCGCGGGCAGCGGCGACCTGGTCATCGCGGGTGCGGGCGGCGAGCAGGGTGTCGAGCAGGTGGTCGACCACCGGGTCCTTGACCCCAGCATAGTTCTTGCTGCCCTTTGTCGCGGCCTGGCTGGAATGGAAATACAGCCATTGTTCGAGGCCGGGGCTGAGGGTCTGGTTCAGGGTCATCAGAATCATGTCGAAATCGAACTGGTCCAGGCGTTGTTTGTACTGGGCACGGTCCACGGTGCGCAAGCGCGCATCGATGCCGATGCTGGACAGGTTTTCGACATAAGGTTGCAGGATGCGTTCAAGGTTGGGGTTTACCAGCAGCAGTTCCATGCGCAATTGCTGGCCCTTGCTGTCGACCAGGCGCTGGCCGTGCAGCTTCCAGCCGGCCTCGGCGAGCAGGCCCAGGGCCTGGCGCAGGGTCTGGCGGCTGATACCCCGGCCATCGGTGTGGCTGACCTTGTACGGTTCGCTGAACAGCTTGGCCGGCAACTGGTCACGGAATGGCGCCAGCAGCAGCCACTCCTTGCCGGTGGGCAGGCCGCTGGCGGCGAACTCGCTGTTTGGGTAGTAGCTGGTCGAGCGGCGGTAGGCGCTGCTGAACAGCGCGCGGTTGGTCCACTCGAAGTCCAGCATCAGACCCAGCGCCTGGCGTACCCGCGGGTCACTGAACGCGGCCCGGCGGCTGTTCATGAACAGGCCCTGTGTTTGCGTGGGGATGCTGTGCGGGATTTGTGCCTTGATCACTTCACCCCGGCGCACGGCAGGGAAGTTGTAACCGTTGGCCCAGTTTTTTGCCTGGTGCTCGATATAGATGTCGAACTCGCCGGCCTTGAAGGCTTCAAAGGCCACCGTCGCGTCACGATAGAACTCGTATTCGACCCGATTGAAATTGTACTTGCCACGGTTGACCGCCAGGTCTTTGCCCCAGTAGTTCTTCACCCGTTCGAACACCAGTCGTCGTCCGGGTTGTACCTGGGTGATGCGGTAGGGGCCGCTGCCCAAGGGGGGCTCGAAGGTGGTGGCCTTGAAGTCGCGCTTCTGCCAGTAGTGTTTGGGCAGCACCGGCATTTCGCCCAGGCGCAGGATCAGCAGCGGGTTGCCGGCGCGTTTGAATACGAAGCGGATGCGTAGCGGGCCGAGGATGTCTACCCGCTGCACTTCCTGCAGGTTGGTGCGGTAGATCGGGTGGCCATCCTTGAGCAGCGTGCGGTACGAGAAGGCCACGTCAGCCGAGGTGATGGGCTGGCCGTCATGCCAGCGGGCTTCGGGGCGCAGGTTGAACACCACCCAGCTGCGGTCCTCGCTGTACTCCACCGAGCGGGCGATCAGGCCATAGCTGGAGGTTGGCTCGTCACCGGACGGGTCGTACTGGCCCGTGCCGACCATCAGTGGCTCGTTCAGCTCGCTGATGCCGTACTGCTGGAAATTGGGCGTGGTAATCGGGCTCGACCCTTTGAAGGTGTAGGGGTTGAGCGTGTCGAAGGTACCAAAAGCCATGGCCCGCAACGTGCCGCCCTTGGGCGCTTGCGGGTTGACCCAGTCGAAGTGGGTGAAGGTGGCTGGGTACTTGAGCGTGCCGAACTGCGCGTATCCGTGGCTTTCGCTCACGATCGCGGCTGCGGGAAAGCTCAAGGCCAGGCTGAGTGACAGCAGGAGGGGACGTATCAAATCGGCATCCGATCCAGAGGCGTTGGGCTTTGATCGAGTACAGTAACAGCTTGGTGGGGTTGGAAAAAGAGAGGGGCTGGGGTTTTCCAGTGGCTGGGTTTTCAGGCCCATTCGCGGGCGCGCCCGCTCCCACAGGTACGGCACCGGCTTTGGGGGCTGTGAAAAACCTCTGGGAGTGGGCGTGCCCGCGAATGGGCTGCAAAGCAGCCCCTGTAACGACTCAATGCCCGAGGTAGACGGTCAGGGTCTGGCCTGGCTTGAGGGCGTGGCCGCTGCGTGGATTCCAGCGCTTGAGGTGCTTCATTTCCACATTGAAGCGCTTGGCCACCAGGTACAGAGAATCGCCCTTGCGGACCTTGTATTGCGTGGAGCGCTTCCCGGAGGCAGCAACCCGGTTGCCGGCGGCGCTTGGCGCACTGCCACCACGCAGGGCCAGAACCTGGCCAGCGCGTAGACTGTTGCCGGACAAACGGTTCCAGCGCTTGATGTCCTTGACCGATACACGGTTGGCCTTGGCGATGACGCTCAGGTTATCGCCACGCTTGACCCGGTAGCTGCGTGCCCCCACCGGTGCCTTGGCTTCGGCCACGGCCCGGGCAAACGCTGCTTTCGGGGGTTGCAGGCTGACCAGTTGCTCCGGGTTGAGGTTGGACAGGCTGGCACTGAGCAACTGCGCCTTGGCGGTGGGCACCAGCAGCTGTTTCGGGCCATCGACGGTCATGCGCTTCTTGAATGCCGGGTTGAGCTGGATCAGCTCGTCCTCGTCGATGTTGGCAAAGGCCGCGACCCGGGAAAGGTCCAGACGGTCATTGATCGCCACCGCTTCGAAGTACGGTTCGTTGGCGATCGGGGTGAGATTGACACCATAGGCTTCTGGCGTGGACACCACCTGCGACAGTGCCAGCAACTTGGGCACGTAGTCGCGGGTTTCCTGTGGCAGCGGCAGGTTCCAGTAGTCGGTCGGCAGGCCGAGCCTTTCGTTGCGCTCGATGGCTCGGCTGACGGTGCCTTCGCCGGCATTGTAGGCCGCCAGGGCCAACAGCCAGTCGCCGTTGAACATGTCGTGCAGGCGGGTCAGGTAGTCCAGCGCGGCGTTGGTCGACGCGGTGACATCGCGGCGGCCGTCATAGAAGTTGGTCTGGCGCAGGTTGAAGTGGCGACCGGTAGCCGGCATGAACTGCCACATGCCGGCAGCGCTGGCGCGTGAGTAGGCCATGGGGTTGTAGGCACTTTCGATGGCTGGCAGCAGGGCCAGTTCCAGCGGCATGTCGCGTTCTTCAAGGCGCTCGACGATGTAGTGCAGGTAGAGGCTGCCACGCTCCCCGGCGCTTTCGATGAAGGTCGGGTTGCTGGCGAACCACAAGCGCTGCTGCTCGATGCGCGGGTTGACGTCGATGCTGTCCTGCAGGGCGAAGCCCTGGCGCATGCGCTCCCAGACATCCTGCGGCGCCTGTTCGGCTGGCTTGACCAGCAGTGGTGAAGGTTTGTGCTTGATCCGTGCCTGGTAGTTGTGCGCGCGAACGCTATCGGATTCGTCGAGCTGACGGGTGCTCTGGCAGCCCACCAGCGTGGCGGCCAGGGCCAGCGCGCTGATTTGGGCCAGGCGCGTCAGGGCGGCGGAATGAGAGGTTCTGCGGCTACGGGAAGACATCGGCTGACACGGGTATCCGGGCGAAAAATTTCGGCGATTCTAGAAACCGCTCCGGCCCCGGTCAACCTTCGACCCTCACTTGCGATATATCTTGCGGTTATCAGAAGGTGTCCTTCCAAGACCTCAAGGCAGCAAAAACAGCGACATGCGAGGTGTTTGAATGTCCCTTCCATTCGTCTGCTTTTTGTTTAACTAATGTTTCAGCGGTACGCAGAAAGGGGTTGGTCAGGCGCTCCAGGCCGATCGTTGAGGGCAAGCTGATGCGATTTTCGGCGCGCAAACGGGTAACGTCCTCGAAGCGTTGCTGAACGTGCGGGTTGGTCGGTTCCACAGCCTTGGCGAAGCGCAGGTTGCTGAGGGTGTATTCATGGGCGCAGTACACTTGTGTCTGCTCCGGCAGGGCCGCCAGGCGGGCGAGGGCGGGCTGCATCTGTTCGGGTGTACCTTCGAACATGCGCCCGCAACCGGCGGCGAACAGGGTGTCGCCACTGAACAGGATGGGCGTTGCTGGCTGGTCGCTGAAGAAGGCGATATGCCCCAGGGTGTGGCCGGGTACTGCCAGTACCTGGAAGGTCACACCCAGCACGTCCACCCTGTCGCCTTCGTCCAGTGGCAGGTCGCGGCCGGGAATGCGCTCGTTGGCAGGGCCACAGACCCGTGCGCCGGTCAATTGCCTGAGCCGTTCCACCCCACCGACATGGTCATTGTGGTGGTGGGTGACGAGGATGTCGCTCAGCACCCATTCGGGGTTGGCAGCAAGCCAGCGCTCCACTGGGCCGGCATCGCCCGGGTCGACCACCGCACAACGGCGTTTGGCAGTATCCTGTAACAACCAGATGTAGTTGTCGGAGAAAGCGGGGAGAGCTTCGATCTGTATCATGGTGCGGATCCGATTCGCCTAGCGTGGCACATGAGGGCATCTTAGCCGCGATGGCGCGGTGGGAGAACCTTCGAGGGAGAGCGCAATGACCGACCAAGCCTTTGCCCAGGCCGACCCGGACTGGGTCGAGCTGATCAGCCTGGCCCGTGAGTGGTTCAACGGCCCACTTGGGCAACTGATGCTCAAGGAGGAGGACAAACTGCTGGAAGAAGAGCTCGGGCGCTTCTTTGGCGGTTATCTCGTGCATTACGGGCCCTGCGCCGAGCCACCGCCCAGAGCCCCCCAGGTGCAGCGTAACGTGCGCCTTGGTGCGCCCTTGCCGGGTGTGGAGATTGTCTGCGAAGAACAAGCCTGGCCGTTGAGCGAGCACGCTGCCGACGTGGTGGTGCTGCAGCATGGCCTGGACTTCTGCCTGTCGCCCCATGGCCTGCTGCGCGAGGCCGCCAGTGCCGTACGCCCGGGCGGGCACCTGCTGATCGTGGGGATCAACCCCTGGAGCAGCTGGGGCATGCGCCATTTCTTCAGTCACGGTGCTCTGCGCAAGGCGCGCTGCATCTCGCCGTCACGGGTTGGCGACTGGCTCAACCTGCTTGGCTTCGCGCTGGAGAAACGCCGCTTCGGGTGCTATCGTCCGCCGCTTGCCTCACCAGCCTGGCAGCAACGCCTGGAGGGCTGGGAACGACTGGCCGGCGGCTGGCAGGGCTCCGGTGGCGGGGTGTACCTGCTGGTGGCGCGCAAGATGGTGGTAGGCCTGCGGCCTTTGCGGCCGGAACGCCGCGAGCCAATGGGCAAGCTGCTGCCGCTGCCACTGGCGAAGGTCAACCGCACCGCAGCCAACCCCGAAACTGACAAGCACTGAATTCAAGAGTGGTACATGAGCGATAGCGTCGAGATGTTTACTGATGGTGCCTGCAAGGGCAACCCTGGCCCGGGTGGCTGGGGCGTGCTGATGATCTACAAGGGCGTCGAGAAGGAACTGTGGGGCGGCGAACGTGAGACCACCAACAACCGCATGGAGCTGATGGCCGCGATCCAGGGCCTGATGTCGCTCAAGCGTGAATGCGAGGTGGTGCTGACCACCGACTCGCAGTACGTGATGAAGGGCATCAACGAATGGATGGTCAACTGGAAGAAGCGCGGCTGGAAGACCGCCGCCAAGGAGCCGGTGAAGAACGCTGACTTGTGGCAGCAGCTCGATGAGCAGGTCAACCGCCACAAGGTGATCTGGAAGTGGGTGCGCGGCCATATTGGCCACCCCGGCAACGAACGCGCCGACCAGCTGGCCAACCGTGGGGTCGATGAGGTGCGCGCCCAGCGTTGAGCTGGGGTACAATCGCGGCCTTTGTAACGGATGCAAGTTGGAGCGCCCGCGTGGAGCAGCAGCAAGATAAACGGTTCGTCATTCTCGATACCGAAACCACGGGTATGCCGGTTGGCGAAGGCCACCGGATCATCGAGATCGGCTGTGTCGAGGTCATCGGCCGGCGCCTGACCGGGCGGCACTTCCACGTCTACCTGCAGCCCGACCGCGAGAGTGACGAGGGCGCGATCAACGTTCACGGCATCACGGATGCCTTCCTGGTCGGCAAGCCACGTTTTGGCGATGTCGCCGAGGAGTTCTTCCAGTTCATCCAGGGCGCCACGCTGGTCATCCACAACGCGGCGTTCGACGTTGGCTTCATCAACAACGAATTCGCCTTGCTGGGCCAGCAGGACCGCGCTGACATTTCGCAGCACTGCACCATTCTGGACACCCTGCTGCTGGCACGTTCGCGCCACCCGGGGCAGCGCAACAGCCTGGATGCGCTGTGCAAACGCTACGACATCGACAACTCGGGCCGTGAGTTGCACGGCGCACTGCTCGACTCGGAACTGCTGGCCGACGTTTACCTGGCAATGACCGGTGGCCAGACCAGCCTGTCGTTGGCTGGGAATGGCGCAGATACCGAAGAGGACGGGCAGGGCGCTGGCGGCAGCGAGATCCGCCGGATTGTCGGGCGTGCGCCAGGGCGGGTGATCATGGCCAGCGCTGAAGAGCTGGAGGCGCATGCCGAGCGGCTGGCGGCCATTGCCAAGTCGGCGGGTGGGCCTTCGCTGTGGCAGGCCCTGACTGAGACACCAGCCGGCTGATCTTTCGCCCTGCAACAGAAGTGGAGATCGTCGTAGGAGCGGGTTTACCCGCCGAATACGGTGGCGGCTGCGGCGGTGAATGGCGGGGGCAGACTGGCCAGCAGGCCCGGCCCTTTCGCGGGTAAACCCGCTGCTGCTGGGCACCGGTCGGTGATTGGACACAGGCCGTCGTAGGAGCGGGTTCACCCGCGAAAGGGCCAGTACACGCAATACAAGGCTCAACTACCCTGAAATGGACGCCATGTCCTTCGGAGGTAGCCACCTGATGTACAAGGACCTCAAGTTCCCGATCCTCATTGTCCACCGCGCCATCAAGGCCGACAGTGTTGCCGGCGAACGCGTGCGGGGTATCGCCGAGGAACTGCGCCAGGATGGCTTTGCCATTCTCGCCGCAGCCGACCACGCCGAAGCGCGCCTGGTCGCCGCCACCCACCATGGCCTGGCCTGCATGCTGATTGCCGCCGAAGGCGCTGGCGAGAACACCCATTTACTGCAGAACATGGCCGAGCTGATCCGCCTGGCCCGTCTGCGCGCACCCAACCTGCCGATCTTCGCCCTGGGCGAGCAGGTGACCTTGGAAAATGCCCCCGCCGAAGCCATGAGCGAGCTCAACCAGCTGCGTGGCATCCTCTACCTGTTCGAAGACACCGTGCCGTTTCTCGCCCGCCAGGTGGCGCGAGCCGCACACACCTACCTCGATGGCCTGCTGCCGCCGTTCTTCAAGGCGCTGGTACAGCACACCGCGCAGTCCAACTATTCCTGGCACACCCCAGGCCATGGTGGCGGTGTGGCCTATCATAAAAGCCCGGTAGGCCAAGCCTTTCACCAGTTCTTCGGGGAAAACACCCTGCGCTCGGACCTGTCCGTTTCCGTGCCGGAGCTGGGTTCGCTGCTCGACCACACAGGCCCGCTGGCCGAAGCCGAGGCCAGGGCGGCGCGCAACTTCGGCGCCGACCACACCTTTTTTGTCATCAATGGCACCTCCACGGCCAACAAGATCGTCTGGCACGCCATGGTCGGCCGTGACGACCTGGTGCTGGTGGACCGCAACTGCCACAAGTCGGTGGTGCACGCGATCATCATGACGGGTGCCATCCCGTTGTACCTGTGCCCGGAGCGCAACGAACTGGGCATCATTGGCCCGATCCCGCTCAGCGAGTTCAGCCCCGAGGCGATCGCCGCGAAGATTCAGGCCAACCCCCTTGCCCGTGATCGTGGGCAGCGTATCAAGCTGGCGGTAGTGACCAACTCCACCTACGACGGGCTGTGTTACCACGCCGGGCTGATCAAGCAGGCCCTGGGTGCCAGTGTCGAGGTGCTGCACTTCGATGAGGCCTGGTTTGCCTATGCCGCGTTCCACGACTTTTTCACCGGGCGCTACGCCATGGGCACCGCCTGCGCGGCAGACAGCCCGCTGGTGTTCAGTACCCACTCCACCCACAAGCTGCTGGCGGCGTTCAGCCAGGCCTCGATGATTCATGTGCAGGACGGTGCCAGGCGGCAGCTGGACCGGGACCGTTTCAACGAAGCGTTCATGATGCACATCTCTACCTCGCCGCAGTACAGCATTCTCGCCTCGCTGGATGTAGCTTCGACCATGATGGAAGGGCCGGCCGGGCGCTCGCTGCTGCAGGAGATGTTCGACGAGGCGTTGAGTTTTCGTCGTGCCCTGGCCAACCTGCGTGAGCACATTGCCGCAGCGGACTGGTGGTTCAGCATCTGGCAGCCGCCAAGTGCCGAGGGCATCCCCCGTCTGGCCGCGCAGGACTGGCTGCTGCAGCCGGGGGCGCAATGGCATGGGTTTGGTGAAGTGGTGACCGACTATGTGCTGCTCGACCCGCTGAAGGTGACCTTGGTAATGCCGGGCCTGAGCGCAGACGGTGTGCTGGGCGCGCGCGGTATCCCGGCAGCGGTAGTCAGCAAGTTTCTCTGGGAGCGCGGGCTGGTGGTGGAAAAAACGGGCCTGTACAGCTTCCTGGTACTGTTTTCCATGGGCATCACCAAGGGCAAGTGGAGCACCCTGCTCACCGAGCTGCTGGAGTTCAAGCGCCACTATGACGGCAACACCCCACTCAGCAGCTGCCTGCCCAGTGTGGGGGCTGCCGACGCCTTGCGCTACCAGGGCATGGGCCTGCGCGACCTGTGCGACCAGTTACATGACTGCTACCGCGCCAATGCCACGGCCAAGCAGCTGAAGCGGCTGTTCACCCGTTTGCCGGAGGTGGCCGTCAGCCCGGCCCAGGCCTATGACAAGATGGTGCGTGGCGAAGTGGAGGCGGTGCCGATCGAGGCATTGCTGGGGCGTGTGGCGGCGGTGATGCTGGTGCCGTACCCGCCTGGCATCCCGTTGATCATGCCGGGTGAGCGGTTCACCGAGGCGACCCGCTCGATCCTTGATTACCTGGCATTCGCCCGAGCATTCAACCAGGGCTTTCCCGGGTTTGTCGCCGATGTGCACGGCCTGCAGCACGAAGGGGGCCGCTACACGGTGGATTGCATCACGGAATGCGCGTGATCTCGACGCCGGAGCGTGCCAGTTCGAAACGGTTTTCACCCAGGTGGTTGACCTTGTCGCCGATGGCCAGGCGGTAGGTGGTGATGGGGGCGCCCAGCGTGCTGCCGTCGAGTTGCAGGGTGGATTCCTGAAACTCGTGCACGGGGTAGATGCGGCCTTCGGCGTCACGGGCGTGGAATTGGCCGACCATTACTGCTGCCATTTGGGTGGAAACCTCTGAATTACGTAGGAAATGTATGAAGGCATAGACCGTGAAACTGACTCGGAAGTTTTCGCCCTGCGGAAAAAAAACTCAGGCGCCGGAGAACGGTCATCTATAACTACAACGTCTATTTAACCCGCAAAGGTTGGAATTGCCATGAGTCAGGTGTATTCGGTAGCAGTCGTCGTGGGCAGCTTGCGCAAGGAGTCCTACAACCGCAAGGTCGCCCGCGCACTTTCGGAGCTGGCGCCGTCCAGCCTTGCGCTGAAGATCGTCGAGATTGGCGACCTGCCGCTGTACAACGAAGATATCGAAGCCGAGGCACCGCCGGAAACCTGGAAGCGTTTTCGCGATGAAATCCGTCGCAGTGATGCGGTGTTGTTCGTCACCCCGGAATACAACCGCTCGGTGCCGGGCTGCCTGAAAAATGCCATCGATGTGGGTTCGCGTCCTTACGGGCAAAGTGCCTGGAGCGGCAAGCCGACGGCGGTTGTGAGTGTGTCGCCGGGGGCGATTGGAGGCTTTGGCGCCAACCATGCGGTACGCCAGTCGCTGGTGTTTCTTGACATGCCCTGCATGCAGATGCCCGAGGCTTACCTTGGCGGTGCGGCGAGCTTGTTCGAGGATTCGGGCAAGCTCAACGATAAGACGCGACCGTTCTTGCAGGCGTTTGTCGACAGGTTTGCTTCATGGGTGAAGTTGAACAGGGCGGTCTGAACCCCTAATCATGCTGTGCAGCGCCCCCCCGTAGGAGCGGGTTTACCCGCGAATGCGTCATTGAATTTGCCGACGCATTCGCGGGTAAACCCGCTCCTACCCGTCAGCGGAAGCTGTAGGAAACCCCCGCGTATACGCCAAACCCTTCGCCCGGTGTCGAACGGGCATTGTCCTTGCCGGCGTCGTTGTAGGCCGGCGTCACGGTCGCTGCATAGCGCTGGTTGGTCAGGTTGCGCAGGTCCAGCCAGGTCTGCCAGTCCTGTTTCGGTGAGTCCCAGCCAACGCGTGCGCCGAGCAAGGCATATTCATCGGCGTGGTAGCTATTGGCGTAGTCCACCTGCACCTTCGAAGCCATTTGTGTATTGACCCCGGCATAGAAGCCGTTCGGCCAGTCATAGCGCAGCTCGGCCTGGTAGTAGTGCATGGGGATGCCGGGCAGACGGTTGTCGCCAAACGTGTCGTCATCACGGTAGTGGAAGTCGCTGAAGGTGTAGGCCTGGCGCAAGCTCAGCTTGCCAGTGCCCGCGCGTTCCCACAGGGTGCTGTCGAGGCCGGCTTCCACGCCTTGGTGCACGGTAGCGCTGGCGTTGAATTCCGAGGTGAAGTTCGGCACTACCTCAACGGCCAGCAGTTCGTGGCGTACTTGCGAGTAGTACCAGGCCAGGTCCCAGCGGCCGAGCGCCGAGTCGCCACGGGCGCCCAGTTCCAGGGTGGTGGCTGTCTGGTTCTGCATCTCGATCGGCTGGATCTGCTTGCCGCCTGTGCTGGGCGCGCTCCAGATCAGCGACCACGGGTGTGGCGGCTCTACCGAGCGGCTCAGGTTGCCGTACACCTGCAAGTCCGGGCGGATGTCGTAGCGCAGCCCCAGGCGGGGGGCATAGTCCCAGTCATGCATGCTCACCTTGCCGCCTTCAGCAGGGTAGGTCACGTCACTTTCGCGGCGCGTGTAGATCATGGCCAGGCCGGTGCTCAGCCACAGGTTGGGGACCAGTTCCAGGTCGTTGCCAACATGCAGCACGGTGTCCGAGCCCTGGTAGGTGAAGTCACGGGTGCGCTCGCCGAACACATCGCCATTGCGGGTAAATTGCGAAGCGCCGCTGTTGGGCAGGTGCTTGGTGGTACGCCAACCGACGGTGGTCTTGCTCTCGCGGCCGAACAGTGTGTCGCGGCGGAAATAGTTCAGCGTACCGCTGACATCGGTGTAGGCGACCTTCAGGCGCATGGGGCCTTCGCGCAGGTCCATCGGGTAGTCGTGATAGACCAGGCCGGCTTCCAGGCGTGCCTCGTCGTCGAGGTAGAAGGTCGTCTTGTTGCCCACCCAGGTGCTGCCTGGTTGCGGGCGGCTGTCGTCGCGTGCCAGATAGTTGGGGTTGGCCGCGCGCGGGTGGTGCTTGATCTGGTCCTTGGTCAGGCGGCCGGGCAGTTCGTTTTCAGTTTCCCGATAGCGCAGGTAGAAGCGGGTTTCCAGGTTGGGGTTGAAGCGGTAACCGGCATTGGCGGCAATGCCCTTGGCGCTGCCGCTGCTGTGTGCCTGGTAGCCGTCATATTCCGAATCGGTCAGGGCCACGTAATAGTCGAGGTTGCCCAGCATCTGGCCCGAACTGATGTGCCGATGCTGGTAGCCGCGGCTACCGACTTCGTAGCGTACTTGCAGTGCAGGCGCGTCGTAGCCGGTGTGGGTGACGTAGTTGATCGCACCGCCCAAGGCCAGGGAGCCTTGGTCAAAGCCATTGGCGCCACGCAGCACTTCGGCACGGCTCAGCCACAGCGGTTCGAACAGTTCGTAAGGCGTACCGCCCGGACCGGTCAACGGCAGGCCGTCGAACATGGTGTAGACACCGGAACCGTGCGCCCCCGGCGCACGGTTGATGCCCGAGCCGCGTATCGACAGCTTGATGCCGTCGTTGCCTGCCGATTGGGCGAACACCCCAGGCTGGTAGGCCAGTACGTCCTGGTTGCTGGCCACTCGGCCTTGCCCCACGCGCTGCATGTCCACCAGGTTGCTGGCCCCCGGTATTTCACGCAGGCGCTCGCTGGCTGCCGTCAGCTCGTTCTGCTCCTCATCGGTGATCAGCACCCGGCCCAATTCGACCGAGGATGCCCCCAGGGCGGGCTGAGTGGCAGCCAAGGCCGCCAGCAGACCGAGGCAGGACGAGAGGGGTAAATCGGAACGCATTGTACGACTCCAGGCGAAAGGCGAATGGACAACGGCGTTGAGACGAGCGAAATGCGGCTTGGAGCACGCAGAAAGTCAGCAAATCGTGCGTCACCTTCGTCATGCGGTCTTGTACGAAAGTTCTTTACAAACCATGGCGGTGGAGGTGGGTGGCCTGTGCTTCGTAAGGTGACTGCAAGTAGGCAGCAATGCCTCGCTCAATCACCCGTGGAGTTCAAACATGACTGACAACGCTCGACACTCGCAGCAACCCTTGGCGGACGCCCCGGTTCGCCTGACGCCACGTGAACAGCAAGTGCTGTTGTGGTGTGCTTATGGCAAGAGCTCGTGGGAGATCGGCCAGATCCTTGAATGCAAGGAGTCGACGGTGAACTTTCACGTGTCCAACATCCTGCGCAAATTCGAAGTGCCTACCCGGGTGGCTGCTGTGATCAAGGCCATTCGCTACGGCATGCTGGCCGAGCAGTAAGGGGGCAGCTTATGAGCAACGATCCTCGGCTACCGCGCTTTGCCGATTGCCATGACCCGTTCTGGCCGCGGGTGGATCTGGGCAGGTTGCGTGAGCACCTGCAACTGCCGCGGTCTGTCAGTGACGCGGCTTTGGAAGTGGCCGCGCGCTGCGCAGCCATCGAGGCAGCACGGGAATTCGCCCGCTGGAGGTCAGCGCTGCGAGAGCGGGGCTACAAGCGGCTCGAGGATGTGGCCGGGCATGATCATGGGCGTGCCTTGCGGGTGTGCTACATCCGTTTCGTCGAAGCGGCGGTCATGTATAGCCTGGGTTCAACCGCCTGCCTGCCTGTTCCGCGCGGAGGGCAAGTACATGCCTGAGCGATCTGTTTTCGACCACCTGGCCCCGGCATTGGTGACGTTCCTGGGGGTGGATGGCGATGTGCTGTTCGCCGCGCTGCTGGGAGCATTGTTGGTGAGCGCGGCACGCGATCGATTGATCACCAGTGAGGCCAGGCGCCTGACGTTGGCCAAGAAACTGCTGCTGCTATTCGTGACCGTGGGCGTGGGCCATCTGTTCGAGCCACTGGTTTCGTCATTGGTGCCTTTGCTGACCCGGGGCATGGCGGCATTCGTGGCCGCTGTGGTGGTGATCCCCATCAGCCTCAAGGTCATGGTCTGGCTGGATACACTCGACCCGCGCGAGCTCATCCAGCGCTGGCGCCGTCGGGGTTAGCCATTGGTTGCGCCGCCGAGCTCACTCAGTTGCTGTTCCAACTGCTGGATGCGCTGCTTGTCCTTGATGAACAGCAGGATGGCCTGGCGATCGCTGTGCGAGAGCGTGCGCAGCCGTTCGAGCATTTCGCACTCCCAGCCCGCATCACCTGGGTCGGCGGCGATGTGCTCGGCTTGACCCAGCAATAGCCAGTCCAGTGAGCATGCATGCTTTTTGGCGATGTCTATGCAAAGTGAGTAAGGAATGCTCTCGCGAACCTTCCAGCTGCTCAGCGTTTGCGGGCTGACCGACAGTGCACGTGACAGCTCGGCATCAGTGTTTGCGCCAGTGAGAAGCTTAAGGCGCGTGAGCACCTCAGCAAGTATGTGAGTACTCATAACAAATATCCATGACTGGTTTAATGATATTCCATGGGCTTAAACTACTCGTTATGAATACAGCCCTGCGTTTTAAGGAGCACTTCTGCAATGAGAACCATCAAATTGAAGAATACACCCACAGTTGCAGCCAATACTGACACACAGACTAGCCTGGGCAATGCTAGCAGGTACTTGCCGTGAGTACTTACAAGCTGGTTTGCCCGCATTGCCACAGCCGGATGCGCATACGTACTAGCGAAGGGCGCCATATTTTCCTGCGAATCGCTTATTTGCAATGCACTACCGAGGCGTGTGGCTGGTCAGTGCGCGCCGAATTCGAAATGACCCATGAACTCTCCCCCAGCGGCATGCCCAACCCGGAAGTGTACCTGCCTTCGGCCAATGGTGATTTGCGCAAGGCCGCCTTGCCGGGCGCAGGTCAGGGCTGCCCGAGTGAGTGAGGCACCCGTGGGCGCAGGTAGCAAAACGTGCAGATAAAAAAACACCCCGCCTAGGCGGGGTGTTTTCTGTTACCGGCGCTGCCGGGGTGATCAACCGATCAGTTGCAGGCCCGCTTGCTGAACCATTTCCAGCAGGGGCTGCGGGTACACACCCAGTACGAAAGCGAGAATGGCGATAGCCAGCAGCATGACGCCGCCGGTGCGCTGTTCCCACTTGAGCGGGGCGTCGTGACGACGCAGGTTCGGCTCGACCAGGTACAGGGTAACCATGACGCGCAGGTAATAGTACACGCCGATGGCGCTACCGATCACCAGCGCACCGACCAACCACCACAGGTGCGATTCGACGCCGGTAGCGATGATGTAGAACTTGCCGATGAAGCCAGCGGTCAGCGGGATACCCGCCAGCGACAGCATCATCACGGTCAGTACCGCTGTCAGGTACGGGCGGCGCCAGAACAGGCCGCGGTACTCGTACAGGGCATCGGCGTCACGGCCGCCGTACGGCGAGGACATCAGGGTGATGACACCGAAGGCGCCCAGGCTGGTGATCACGTAGGTGACCAGGTAAACGCCCATGGCTTCCAGGGCCAGGCCCTTGCTGGCGACCAACGCGATGACCAGGTAACCGAAGTGGGCGATGGACGAGTAACCCAGCAGACGCTTGAGGTTGCTCTGGGTCAGCGCCAGCAGGTTACCAATCAGGATCGAGGCTACGGCAATCACCGCCAGTACGGTGCTGAGCACGCCGCTGCTGGCAGCAGGGGAGAGCATGAACAGGCGTACGACAACGGCGAATACTGCCACCTTGCTGGCGGTTGCCAGGAACGCGGCGACCGGCGCCGGAGCGCCTTCGTACACGTCCGGGGTCCACAGATGGAACGGTACCAGCGACAGCTTGAAGGCCAGGCCAACCAGCATCATGCCCAGGCCCAGCTGGGCCACCAGGCTTGGCATGCTGGTGGTAGCCAGGGCCTTGCCGATCTGGTCGAAGCTCAGGCTGCCGGCGTCGGCGTACAGCAGGGCCATGCCGAACAGCAGGAAAGCCGAGCCTGCGGCCGACAGCACCATGTACTTGATGCCGGCTTCCAGCGATCGCTTGTTGAAGAAGGCATACGCCACCAGGCCATAGACCGGTACCGACAACAGCTCCAGGCCGATGAACAGGCCGGCCAGGTGGTTGGCGCTGACCAGCACCAGGCCACCGAGGGCTGACATCAGCAGCAACAGGTACAGTTCTTCACGGTTGCCCGGGAAACCCTTGGCGCCCTCGCCGAGGTAGGCGTGGGCGAGGGTGACGCAGGCCAGCGTCGCCACGAGGATGATCGCCATGTACAGGCAGGCGAACTTGTCGATGGTGATCAGCGATGTGACCGCCAGCGGCGCGACCTTCAGCGCCGGCAGGAGCGACAGCAGGGCCAGGTTCAGGCCCACGGTGGACAGCAGGAAGGTCTGCGAGTGGTTGCGCTTCCAGGCGATCGCCAGCATCACCACCACCGTGGTGATGGTGGTGATCAGCATCGGCGCCAATGCGATGAAGTGTTGAGTGGTGAATTCCATAGCGCTCTTACCGGGCCGAAGCGAGTTGAGTGAAAGCGGATCCGAGCCACTGCTGCACACCACTCATGGTGGCGGCAGAGGTGTCGAGGAACGGCTGCGGATACACGCCCAGCAGGATCAGCAATACCGCCAGACCCAGAACCATGACCAGTTCGCGACCGTCCATGCCGGCCAGCACGGTGTCGGTCTTGGCCGGGCCGAAGTAGGCACGGTGGATCATGATCAGCGAGTAAACAGAACCGAACACCAGGCCGGTAGTGGCGATCACGGTGATCCACGGCACGTGCACGAAGCTGCCGATCAGGATCAGGAACTCGCCGACGAAGTTGCCGGTGCCTGGCAGGCCCAGCGATGCCGCTGCGAAGAACAGGCTGATGGCCGGCAGGTAGGCGATGCGGTGCCACAGGCCACCCATCTGACGCATGTCACGGGTGTGCAGGCGCTCGTACAGCTGGCCGGACAGGATGAACAGCGCCGCAGCCGACAGGCCGTGGGCCAGCATCTGGATCACCGCACCTTGCAGGGCCTGCTGGCTGCCGGAGTAGATACCGATCAGCACGAAGCCCATGTGCGAGACGCTGGAGAAGGCGATCAGGCGCTTGATGTCGGTTTGTGCGAAGGCCAGGAAGGCACCGTAGAAGATACCGATCAGGCCCAGGGTCATGGCGATCGGCGCGAACTCGGCCGAGGCGTTCGGGAACAGCGGCAGGGCGAAGCGTAGCAGGCCGTAGGCCGCGGTCTTCAGCAAGATACCCGCCAGGTCCACCGAGCCTGCGGTCGGTGCCTGGGCGTGAGCGTCAGGCAGCCAGGAGTGGAACGGCACCACCGGCAGCTTCACCGCGAAGGCGATGAAGAAGCCCAGCATCAGCACGTACTCGATACCGGCTGGCAACTCGGCCTTGAGCAGGTCGCTGTAGTTGAAGGTGAGCACGCCAGTGGTGTTGTAGTTGACCAGCACCAGGCCCAGGATCGCCACCAGCATGATCAGGCCGCTGGCCTGGGTGAAGATGAAGAACTTGGTCGCCGCGTAGATCCGGGTCTTCTTGCCGTCTGCCGAGCTGTGACCCCAGAGCGCGATGAGGAAGTACATCGGCACCAGCATCATTTCCCAGAAGAAGAAGAACAGGAACAGGTCCAGGGCCAGGAACACACCGACCACGCCGCCGAGGATCCACATCAGGTTGAGGTGGAAGAAGCCGACGTGGCGCTGGATCTCTTTCCAGGAACACAGTACCGACAGCACACCGAGCAGGCCGGTGAGCAGGATCATCAGCAGCGACAGGCCGTCCAGGGCCAGGTGGATGCTGATGCCGAAACGCTTGATCCACTCGACTTTGTATTCGAGTGCCCAGGCCGGTTCGGCGCCCGGTGCGGGAGCAAGGGTGTAGTCGCCGGTACCCCACAGCCACAGGCCGATGCCAAGCAGCAGGGACATGGTAAGCAGCGCGATCCAGCGCGGCAGGGTGGCGCCGAAGCGCTCACCCAGCCAGCAGAGGAAGCCGCCGATGAAGGGGATCAGGATCAGCCAAGGCAAAATCATGACGGGTTGGTTTCCTTTGGCAAAGTCGCAAGATTCATAGTCATACCGCAGCCACTACCACGGCACCGAGTACCAGCACGGCGCCCACGGCGATAGAGGCGGTGTACCAGCGCAGTTGGCCAGTCTCGGTCTTGCTCATGGCCACGTGGCCACCACGCGCCATCCGAGGAATCAGGCCGATGGTGCGGTCAACCGGGTCCTTGCGCAGGATGTGGCTGATCAGCAGGTACGGTTTGACGAAAAGCTTGTCGTAGATCCAGTCGAAGCCCCAGGCAGCGAACCACCAGGCCGACAGGACGCGACCGATGCCACTGTTGGCGACGGCGCTGACGAAGCGGCGCTTGCCCAGGAACAGCAGGGCGGCCAGCAGGATACCGGCGATGGCGATGGCACCCGAGGTGATCTCCAGCGCGTGCTTGGCTTCGCCACCGGCATGGCCGGCGCTTTCCGGCAGCACACCGGCCAGCGGCGGGGTGATCCAGGCGCCGACGAAGGTCGACAGCACGATCAGCACGCCCAGCGGCAGCCAGTGGCTGATGCCGTGGCCCGCGTGGGCTTCGGTCTTGGCTTCGCCGTGGAAGGCGATGAAGATCAGGCGGAAGGTGTACAGCGAGGTCATGAACGCGCCTACCAGGCCGGCATACAGCAGGCCGGTGTTGCCGCTGGCGAAGGCTTCCCAGAGGATCTCGTCCTTGGAGTAGAAGCCTACGGTCACGATCGGCAGGGCCGCCAGTGCCGCGCCACCGACCACGAAGCTGGCGTAGGCCAGGGGCAGTTTCTTCCACAGGCCGCCCATCTTGAAGATGTTCTGCTCGTGGTGGCAGGCAACGATCACCGCACCGGAGGCAAGGAACAGCAGGGCCTTGAAGAAGGCGTGGGTCATCAGGTGGAAGATCGCCGCGTCCCAGGCACCCACGCCCAGGGCCAGGAACATGTAGCCGATCTGGCTCATGGTCGAGTAGGCGAGGATACGCTTGATATCGGTCTGTACCAGCGCAGCGAAGCCTGCCAGTACCAGGGTCACGCCACCGACCACACCTACAAGGTGCAGGATGTCCGGCGCCAGCAGGAACAGGCCGTTGGTACGGGCGATCAGGTACACGCCCGCGGTCACCATGGTTGCGGCGTGGATCAGTGCCGAAACCGGAGTCGGGCCCGCCATGGCGTCGGCCAGCCAGGTCTGCAGTGGCAGCTGTGCCGATTTACCGACCGCACCACCCAGCAGCATCAGCGTGGCCAGCACCATCCAGGTGTCGCCAGCCTGGAACTTCTGCGGTGCCAGCACCAGCAGTTCCTGCACGTTCAGGGTGCCCAGCTGGGCGAACAGGATGAACAGGCCGATGGCCATGAACACGTCGCCGATACGGGTGACGATGAATGCCTTGAGTGCCGCGTTACCGTTGTTGCGGTTGCTGTAGTAGAAACCGATCAACAGGTACGAGCACAGGCCCACGCCTTCCCAGCCGAAGTAGATGAACAGCAGGTTATCGCCGAGGACCAGGAACAGCATGCTGGCGATGAACAGGTTGGTGTACGAGAAGAAGCGCGAGTAGCCGGCTTCGCCACGCATGTACCAGGATGCGAACAGGTGGATCAGGAAGCCGACACCGGTCACCACGCCGAGCATGGTGACCGACAGGCCGTCCAGGTACAGGGTGAAGTTCGGCGCGAAGCCGTCCACCGACATCCACTGCCACAGCAGCTGGCTGTACGCGCCGCCCTCAGGCGGGGCGACGTTGAACTGCCAGATGACGTAAGCGGCCGTGGCGGCCGACAGGCCTACCGAGCCGACGCCGATCAGGGCGGACAGGTTCTCCGAGAACCGTCCGCGCGAGAACGACAGCAGCAGGAAGCCGATGAGGGGAAAGACGAAAGTCAGGAAGAGAAGGTTCATCCGCGCATCTCACTGGCAGCATCGATGTCGAGAGTGTGGAAGCGGCGATACAGCTGCAGCAGGATGGCCAGGCCAATGCTGGCCTCGGCGGCTGCCAGGCTGATCACCAGAATGAACATCACCTGGCCGTCGGGCTGGACCCAACGGGCACCGGCGACGACGAACGCCAGGGCAGAGGCGTTCATCATGACTTCCAGGCTCATGAGCACGAAGAGGATGTTGCGGCGGACCATCAGGCCAACCAGACCTAAGCAGAACAGGATGCCGGCGACCGCCAGACCATGTTCGAGAGGGATAGCACCCATGATTTACTCCTTCGCCTCGTTGCGGCCCAGGTGGAAGGCGGTGACGGCTGCAGCCAGCAGCAGCATCGACGCCAGTTCGACCACCAGCAGGTAAGGGCCGAACAGGCTGATGCCCACGGCTTTCGGGCCCACGGTGGTACCGCTGATGCCGGCGCCACTCGGGGTGACGAACAGCACGTACAGCAGCTCCGCCAGCAGCAGGGCGCCGAGGATTACCGGCCCGGCCCAGATGCCGGGCTTGAGCCAGCCCCGTTCCTGAGCGACCGAAGCCGGCCCGAGGTTGAGCATCATCACCACGAACACGAACAGCACCATGATGGCGCCGGCGTAGGCGATCACTTCCAGGGCGCCGGCAAACGGCGCACCCAGGGCGAAGAAGATCATGGCCACGGAAATCAGCGAAATGATCAGGTAAAGCAAGGCGTGCACGGGGTTGGTGCCAGTTACCACCCGAAGGGTGGAGACCACGGCGATCCCGGATGCGAAGTAGAAAGCGAATTCCATCTTTCTGTCCTTATGGGAGCAAGCTCTTCACGTTGATCGGCTCGGCTTCGTTCTGTGCAGAGCCCTTCGGCTTGCCAGCGATTGCCATACCCGCAACACGGTAGAAGTTGTAGTCAGGGTTCTTGCCGGGGCCGGAGATCAGCAGATCTTCTTTCTCGTACACCAGGTCCTGACGCTTGAACTCGGCCATTTCGAAATCCGGAGTCAGCTGGATCGCGGTGGTCGGGCACGCTTCTTCACACAGGCCGCAGAAAATGCAACGCGAGAAGTTGATGCGGAAGAACTCCGGGTACCAGCGGCCGTCCTCTGTCTCGGCCTTCTGCAGCGAAATGCAGCCAACCGGGCAGGCCACCGCGCAGAGGTTGCACGCTACGCAGCGCTCCTCGCCATCGGGGTCGCGGGTGAGGACGATGCGGCCGCGGTAGCGCGGCGGCAGGTACACGGGTTCTTCGGGGTACTGCAGGGTGTCGCGCTTGCGGAACCCGTGGGAGAACACCATTGCCAGGCTGCGCAGCTGGGTGCCGGTGCCCTTAACGATGTCGCCGATATACTTGAACATGGGTCAAATCCTCACTGGGCCGCGACGGCTGGCGTGTTGTAGAGCACGATCGCAGCGGTCACCAGCAAATTGATCAGGGTCAGCGGCAGGCAGAACTTCCAGCTGAAGTCCATCACCTGGTCATAGCGTGGGCGCGGGATCGAGGCGCGCAGCAGGATGAACAGCATGATGAAGAACGCGGTCTTCAGGGCGAACCACAGGAACGACAGTTGCGGCAGGATGCCGAACGGGCCGTGCCAGCCGCCGAAGAACAGGGTTACCAGCAGCGCCGAGATGAGGATGATGCCGATGTACTCACCGACGAAGAACATGCCCCACTTCATGCCGGCATACTCGATGTGGTAGCCGTCGGCCAGTTCCTGTTCTGCTTCCGGCTGGTCGAACGGGTGACGGTGAGTCACGGCGACGCCAGCGATGAAGAAGGTGCAGAAGCCGAAGAACTGCGGAATGATGAACCACAGGTTCTGCGCCTGGTACTCAACGATGTCGCGCATGTTGAACGAACCCACCTGCACCACCACGCCCATCAGCGCCAGGCCCAGGAACACTTCGTACGACACGGTCTGTGCCGAAGCACGCAAGCTGCCCAGCAGGGCGTACTTGTTGTTCGACGACCAGCCGGCGAACAGCACCGCGTAGACCGACAGGCCGGCCATGGCGAAGAAGAACAGCAGGCCGATGTTCAGGTCGGCAACGCCCCAGGTCGGGGTGATCGGGATGACCACGAAGGCGATCAGCAGGGCGCTCATGGCCACTACCGGTGCCAGGGTGAAGATCACGCGATCGACGAAGGGTGGGTTCCAGTCTTCCTTGAAGAACATCTTCAGCATGTCGGCAGCGATCTGGAACATGCCGAACGGGCCGACGCGGTTCGGACCGTAACGGTCCTGCCACCAGCCCAGCAGGCGGCGCTCGACGAAGCTGAGCAGCGCACCGCAGACCACCACCGCCAGCAGGACCACGATGGCCCGCAGCACGGTGAGGATCACATCGATCACTTCGGGGGTGAACCAGCTCATTGTGCTGCCTCCTGCAGACCTTCGACGGATGCACCGAAGATGGCAGGCGGAATGCCAGCCAGGCCTTTCGGCAACGCGACCAGGCCTGCGCCCAGCTCTTCATTGATACGCAGCGGCAGGCGCAGGGCCACACCGGCGACGTTCAGGCTCAGCAGGGCGCCTTCGTTGACGCCCAGGCGGTCGGCTTCGGACTTGGCCAGGGCCACGTAGGCAGCCGGGATGCGTTCTTGGACCGGAGCGGCGCGCGAGGAGCTTTCTTCGCTGCCGAACAGGTGGAAGAACGGCACGGCAGTCCAGGTGCCACGGGCCGGGTTGAAGGCCCCCGGAATGGCGTTGAACCAGTTCAGGCGGTCGCCTTGCGATTCGATCAGGCGTACACCTGGGTCACCGGCACGCAGGTGGCCACCGACCTCGTCCTGAAACTTGTTCCAGGCTTGTGGGGAGTTCCAGCCCGGCGACCAGGCGAACGGCACCTGCTGGCGCGGTTCGGCCGAACCCGAGTAGCCTTCCATGGAGAAGGCGAACGCGGTGTCCTTGTCTTGCGGGGTGCGCGGCTCGTGCACACTGATGTTGGCACGCATGGCGGTACGGCCGGAGTAGCGCAGCGGCTCACGGGCCAGCTTCATGCCCTTGATGCGGAATGCGGCGCTTGGCGCGGCGTTGACGATGCCGGCCAGTTGCGGAGCGGCTTCGGCGCAGGCGCTGGTGACGTGGTCCAGCTGGGTCCAGTCGACCGGCTTGTTCAGCAGGGTGGCACGCAGGGCGTGCATCCAGCGCCAGCCTTCGTGGATCTGGATGCTGCTGTCCAGGTACTGCGGGTCGAACACCTGGAAGAAGCGCTGGGCACGGCCTTCCTGGCTGACCAGGGTACCGTCACCCTCGGCGAACGAGGCGGCCGGCAGCACCAGGTGGGCGCGGTCGACGGTGGCAGTTTTGGAGTGGTCGGCAACGATCACCACCTTGGCCGCAGCCAGGGCTGCATCGACCTTGGCGGCCGGTACGCGGGCGTACAGGTCGTTTTCCAGCACGACGATGGCGTCTGCTTTGCCGCTGATGACCGCGTCCAGCGCGGCATCGACTGACTCGCCACCGAGCATGGCCAGGCCAAGGCTGTTGGCCTCAGGTACCACCAGGCTCAGCGAGCCGTTTTTCTCGCGCAGTTTCAGGGCTTTGGCGATGTTAGCGGCGGCTTCGATCAGCGCTGGGTCGGCCAGCGACGTACCGGCAACGACCAGTGGGCGCTTGGCGGCGACCAGGGCGTCGGCGATGCGCTGGGCCAGGGCCTTGGCTTCGTCGTCCAGGCCGGCGACGGCAGGGGCGCTCGGGTCGATGGCGTGGGCCACGGCGAAACCGATGCGGGCCAGGTCGGCCGGCGCGGCGTGTACGCACTCTTCGGCGACGTCGTCCAGCTTGGTTTCAGCCAGGGATGCGATGAACAGCGGGTACAGCGCGTGCTGGCCAATGTTCTTCACGGCAGCGTCGAGCCAAGGCTGCACTTTCATGGCTTCGGCCATGGCCTCGGCCTTGCCTTTGGTGGCCTGGCGCACGGCCAGGGCAATGCGGGCAGCGGTCTGGGTCAGGTCTTCACCGAGCACGAACACGGCGTCGTGGTCTTCGATGTCGCGCAGGGTCGGCACGGGCAGCGGGCTGTTGTTCAGCACGTTCAGGGCCAGGCGTACGCGGGCCAGTTCGCCAGCTTCCATGCCCGAGTAGAAGTATTCGGCGCCGACCAGCTCACGCAGGCCGTAGTTGCTTTCGAGGCTGGCGCGTGGCGAGCCGATACCGACGATGGTACGGCCGCGCAGCAGGTCGGCGGCCTTGTCCAGGGCGGCGTCCAGGCCCAGCTTGGTGCCGTCGGCCAGTTGTGGCTGGCGTGGGCGGTCCTTGCGGTTGACGTAGCCGTAGCCGAAGCGGCCGCGGTCGCACAGGAAGTACTGGTTGACCGAACCGTTGAAGCGGTTTTCGATACGGCGCAGTTCGCCGTAGCGCTCACCCGGGCTGATGTTGCAGCCGCTGGAGCAGCCATGGCAGATGCTTGGGGCGAACTGCATGTCCCACTTGCGGTTGTAGCGCTCGGAGTGGGTCTTGTCGGTGAATACGCCGGTCGGGCAGACCTCGGTCAGGTTGCCGGAGAACTCGCTTTCCAGCACACCGTCTTCGACGCGGCCGAAGTACACGTTGTCGTGGGCGCCGTAGACGCCCAGGTCGGTACCACCGGCGTAGTCCTTGTAATAGCGCACGCAGCGGTAGCAGGCGATGCAGCGGTTCATCTCATGGGCGATGAACGGGCCGAGGTCCTGGTTCTGGTGGGTACGCTTGGTGAAACGGTAGCGGCGCTCGTTGTGGCCGGTCATTACCGTCATGTCCTGCAGGTGGCAGTGACCGCCTTCCTCGCACACCGGGCAGTCGTGCGGGTGGTTGGTCATCAGCCATTCGACGACGCTGGCGCGGAACGCCTTCGACTCTTCGTCGTCGATGGAGATCCAGGTGCCGTCGGAAGCAGGGGTCATGCAGGACATGACGATACGACCACGGGTGTCGTTCTCGTCGGTGTACTGCTTGACTGCGCACTGCCGGCAGGCGCCAACGCTACCAAGCGCCGGGTGCCAGCAGAAATAAGGGATGTCGAGGCCGAGCGACAGACACGCCTGTAACAGGTTGTCTGCACCGTTGACTTCGAGCGCTTTGCCGTCTACGTGGATAGTGGCCATTGTTCAAAGTTCTTCGTTGGCCCGCGTGAGCGGGCGTGGCTAATGGAAATCGGTGAGCTTGCGACACGCCTCGATTGCTCGGGCCTGCCGGTAAGCTGGCGAGTGGCACGGACCACCCGCCTAATCATCTTGTTATGCGCCGACCACGATCGGCTTCGCCAGGTCGGGGCGCAGGGTTGCAGCGCTTTCTGGCGCCACACCGGCCTCGAACTCCGAGCGGAAGTATTTGATGGCACTGCCCAGCGGCTCGACGGCACCCGGTGCGTGAGCACAGAAGGTACGGCCTGGGCCGAGGAAGTTGACCAGCCCCAGCAGCGTCTCGATGTCTTCGGCGCGGCCCTGGCCTCTTTCCAGTGCACGCAGCATCTTCACGCTCCACGGCAGGCCGTCACGGCATGGCGTGCACCAGCCGCACGACTCGCGGGCGAAGAACTCTTCCATGTTGCGCAGCAGCGACACCATGTTGATGCTGTCGTCGACCGCCATGGCCAGGCCGGTACCCATACGGGTCCCGACCTTGGCGATGCCACCGGCGTACATTTGCGCATCGAGGTGCTCAGGCAGCAGGAAGCCGGTACCGGCGCCGCCTGGCTGCCAGCACTTGAGCTTGAAGCCATCGCGCATGCCACCGGCGTAGTCTTCGAACAGTTCGCGCGCGGTAACGCCGAATGGCAGTTCCCACAGGCCTGGGTTCTTTACCTTGCCGGAGAAGCCCATCAGCTTGGTGCCATGGTCTTCGCTGCCTTCGCGGGCCAGCGACTTGTACCAGTCGTTGCCGTTGGCGACGATGGCCGGGACGTTGCACAGGGTTTCGACGTTGTTCACGCACGTCGGCTTGCCCCACACGCCAACGGCGGCAGGGAAGGGCGGCTTGGAGCGCGGGTTGGCGCGGCGGCCTTCCAGCGAGTTGATCAGTGCGGTTTCTTCACCGCAGATGTAGCGGCCTGCACCGGTGTGCACGAACAGCTCGAAATCGAAACCGCTGCCCAGGATGTTCTTGCCCAGCAGGCCGGCGGCCTTGGCTTCATCGATGGCGCGGTTGAGGTTCTTCGCTGCGGTGGTGTATTCGCCACGCAGGAAGATGTAGCCGCGATAGGCCTTGAGGGCGCGGGCGCTGATCAGCATGCCCTCGACCAGCAGATGGGGCTGTTGCTCCATCAGCATGCGGTCCTTCCAGGTGTTCGGCTCCATTTCGTCCGCGTTGCACAGCAGGTAGCGGATGTTCATGGATTCGTCTTTGGGCATCAGGCCCCACTTCACGCCAGTGGGGAAGCCTGCACCGCCACGGCCCTTGAGGCCGGAGTCCTTGACGCTTTGCACGATGTCGTCGGCGGACATTTGCGCCAGCGCCTTGCGGGCTGCGGCGTAGCCGTTCTTCGATTCGTACTCGGCCAGCCAGACCGGCTCGCCGTCGTCACGCAGGCGCCAGGTCAGCGGGTGGGTTTCGGCCGAGCGCGCGATGCGGTTGGCCGGGCCGAAGGAAGTAATGGTCATACGTAACCCTCCAGCAGTTTGGAAACGCCAGCCGGCTGCACGTCACCGAAGGTGTCGTCGTCGATCATCAGCGCCGGGGCCTTGTCGCAGTTGCCCAGGCAGCACACGGGCAGCAGGGTGAAACGGCCGTCGGCGGTGGTCTGGCCGAGGCCGATGCCCAGCTCGCTCTGGATCTGGCTGACCACCGACTCATGGCCGCCGATGTAGCAGACCATGCTGTCGCACACGCGGATGATGTGGCGGCCGACCGGTTGGCGGAAGATCTGGCTGTAGAAGGTGGCGACACCCTCGACGTCGCTGGCCGGAATGCCCAGCACTTCGCCGATGGCGTGAATGGCGCCGTCCGGCACCCAGCCACGCTCCTTCTGGACGATCTTCAGGGCTTCGATGGACGCCGCGCGCGGGTCCTCGTAGTGATGCATTTCGTGCTCGATGGCCGAGCGCTCGGTTTCGCTCAGGGCGAAACGGTCTGTCTGGATAAGCGTGCTGTTCATGCTTAGCGGTCCACGTCAGCCATAACGAAGTCGATACTGCCCAGGTACGCAATGAGGTCGGCGACCATGCTGCCTTTGATCACCGAAGGGATCTGCTGCAGGTGCGGGTAGCTCGGGGTGCGGATCCGGGTGCGGTAGCTCATGGTGCCGCCATCGCTCGTCAGGTAGTAACTGTTGATGCCCTTGGTCGCTTCGATCATCTGGAACGACTCGTTGGCCGGCATGACCGGGCCCCACGAGACTTGCAGGAAGTGCGTGATCAGGGTTTCGATGTGCTGCAGGGTGCGCTCTTTCGGCGGCGGCGTGGTCAGCGGGTGATCCGCCTTGTACGGGCCTTCCGGCATGTTGCGCAGGCACTGGTCGATGATGCGGATACTCTGACGCATCTCCTCGACACGGACCATGCAGCGATCGTAGGCATCGCCGTTGTGGGCCAGCGGTACTTCGAACTCGAAGTTTTCGTAGCCGGAGTAAGGACGGGCTTTACGCAGGTCGAAGTTGCAACCGGTGGCACGCAAGCCGGCACCGGTGGTGCCCCATTCCAGCGCTTCCTTGGTGTTGTACGCGGCAACGCCGATGGTACGGCCCTTGAGGATGCTGTTTTGCAGGGCGGCCTTGGTGTATTCGTCGAGGCGCTTGGGCAGCCACTCGACAAAGTCCTTGACCAGCTTGTCCCAGCCACGTGGCAGGTCGTGGGCGACGCCACCGATGCGGTACCAGGCCGGGTGCAGGCGGAAGCCGGTGATCGCTTCGATCACCGTGTAGGCGCGCTGGCGGTCGGTGAAGGTGAAGAACACCGGGGTCATGGCGCCGACGTCCTGGATGTAGGTACCCAGGAACAGCAGGTGGCTGGTGATGCGGAAGAACTCGGCCAGCATGATGCGAATCACGTCGACCTTCTGCGGCACCTTGATGCCGGCCAGCTTCTCTACCGCAAGCACGTAAGGCAGGTTGTTCATCACCCCGCCGAGGTAATCGATACGGTCGGTATAGGGGATGAAGCTGTGCCAGGACTGGCGCTCGGCCATTTTTTCGGCACCACGGTGGTGGTAGCCGATGTCCGGTACGCAGTCGACGATTTCTTCACCGTCCAGCTGCAGGACGATACGGAACGCACCGTGCGCCGAAGGGTGGTTGGGACCGAGGTTGAGGAACATGTAGTCCTCGTTGGCGCCCTGACGTTTCATGCCCCAGGCTTCCGGGTTGAAGCGTGCCGATTCCTCTTCAAGCTGCTGCTTGGCCAGGGTCAGGCTGTAGGGGTCGAACTCGGTCGCACGGGCAGGGTAGTCCTTGCGCAGCGGGTGACCTTCCCAGGTCGGCGGCATCATGATGCGGCTGAGGTGCGGGTGGCCGGCAAAGTCGATGCCGAACATGTCCCAGACTTCGCGCTCGTACCAGTTGGCGTTTGGCCAGATGCCCGTCACGGTCGGCAGGTTCAGGTCGCCTTCGCTGAGCGACACCTTGATCATCACATCGCTGTTACGCTCGATCGACAACAGGTGGTAGAACACACTGAAATCGGCGGCTGGCAGGCCACGGCGCTGGGTGCGCAGGCGCTCGTCGACGCCATGCAGGTCGTACAGCATGCTGTAAGGCTTGGCGACGCCGCGCAGGAAGCTGAGCACCTCTTTGAGCTGGGCGCGTTTTACCCACAGCACGGGCATGCCGGTGCGGGTCTCCTGGGCGACGAATGCTTCGGCGCCAAAACGGTTGTTCAGTTCGACGACCACATCCTGGTCGTCAGCCTTGTAGGGCGGAATGAAAATAGCGTTGTCCGCTGTCATGGTCTCGGTCGCTTTGGGTCAACGTTAAGAATGAAGCCAGGCCGCCGGCTCCTTCGGGAGCGGGCGGCAGGTCGCTGGATCAGACTTCGTCGGGGCTGCGCAGGTTGGTTACTGCAATGCGCTGCTCACGACGCAGGTCTTTCTGGGCTGGCATCTCGGCACGGTAAATACCTTGATCACCAACAACCCAGGAAAGCGGGCGTCGTTCTTGGCCGATCGACTCCTGCAGCAGCATCAAGCCTTGCAGGAAAGCCTCAGGGCGTGGCGGGCAGCCAGGCACATAGACGTCCACGGGGAGGAACTTGTCGACCCCCTGAACGACCGAGTAGATGTCGTACATGCCACCGGAGTTGGCGCACGAACCCATGGAAATGACCCATTTTGGTTCGAGCATCTGCTCGTACAGGCGCTGGATGATCGGCGCCATCTTCACGAAGCAGGTACCGGCAATGACCATGAAGTCGGCCTGACGCGGCGAGGCCCGGATGACTTCGGCGCCGAAGCGGGCGATGTCGTGGGGTGCCGTGAAGGCCGTGGTCATTTCCACGTAGCAGCAGGACAGGCCGAAGTTGTACGGCCAGAGGGAGTTCTTGCGGCCCCAATTGACCGCGCCACGCAGCACATCTTCAAGTTTGCCCATGAAGATGTTCTTGTGGACCTGGTCCTCCAGCAGTTGATCGGTGACGGTTTCCCGTTCACCGACCGGGTACTGCTCGTTGGGCGCATCCGGATCGATTCTGGTGAGATTGTATTGCATGCCAAAGCCTCATTGTTTCAGCTTCGCTTGCCGCTTGCGGCGACCTTCGGGAGCCCAATCAAGTGCCCCGACGCGCCATAGGTAGACAAGACCTGCCAACAGAATTGCTATGAAAACGAGTGCTTCGACGAATCCGGTCCAGCCGCTTTCGCGGACGGACACAGACCATGCAAAGAGAAAGAGGGCTTCGATATCGAAGATCACGAACAGCATCGCGACCAGATAGAATTTGGCGGACAGGCGCAGGCGAGCGCTGCCGACGGGCAGCATGCCGGATTCGAAGGGTTCGTTCTTGGCGCGGCCCCAAGCCTTGCTACCGAGCAGGCTGGACAGGCCGAGCATGAAGGCGCACAGGCCGACGACACCCAGGAGGAAGATGGCAAAGCCCCAGTTGTGGGCGATGAGTCCTGCCGAATCGGACATGCTAGAGATCCTTATACAGAGACCCAGCTCTGCAGTCTGAAATAAGTGTAGAGCGGCGACTTGGCGTCGCACATGCAGTGACCAAATGTCGCAGCCGAATCAATCGCGCTGATTTTATGGGTAAACCTGGTGCAAGTAAAATTTCTGTCGCAAATTTATTCGTAGGATTAAGTACAAAAACCGTTCGTAACTGGCTGAGGGCCTTGAGATTCGGGCATTACGCGCGGTTTTGTTAATTATGTTTCTTGCTGCAGGTAACGAATTGCAAGTCCTGTAATGATAATTAATATCATTTGAGCTGCTGCCGTTGAATTTGGCTCTTCTGTGCCTTGTAAAGTTCATCTGGCGATTCCCCCTACTTGCAATTGCAAAAAACCCTTGTTCTAGCAGCTCTCGGTCCTGCGCGCACCGCTCTGGGTCAATACTTTATCGGTTGAGCGATGACCGACTGATGAAGCGATGGCCCATTGGCCGAGCCAGTAGGCGAGGATGATCAGGTACGGTGCGGCGGCGAACGGGCTGACGAAGCGGTCGATGCCGATCAGGCTGTCGGAGAACACGAACAGGCCGGCACCCAGTGCTGCCACTCCCCCGCAGGCCAGTGCGCGCCAGAGCATGGCGCTGATGGCCAGGGCGTAGAGCGCTACCGGGATCAGCAACGGGCCGAGGCCGTGGCTGGCCAGTACACCGAGCAGCGCGATGCCCGTGATTGCGCTGAAGATCAGTGCGGGCAGGGCGGGGCGCAGGGTAATGCCGCAATAGCCGCGCAGGTAAGCAAGGTGGGCACAAAGGAAAGCAGCCAAGCCGAACACGAACAGGTCGGCGGGGATGGCCAGCAGGATGTCGCCGAGTACCGAGAAGGCCAGGCCGATCGAGATCCATGTGCGATAAGGCGAAGCCGGGGTGCTGCGCAGCCAGGCAATCAAGGCCAGCACCGGGATGGGTTTGGCCATCAGGGCGAGCAGGGTGTTGTCGCTGGCCAGTGCATATATATAGAGGGTAGCGGCGGTCAGGGCGAGAATCATCAGGTGGCTTGGACGAGGCATGGGCGGTCCTTGCTGCTGGGCTGCCACAAGCATAGCCCTGATCTGGGGTTTTGTTGTGGCCTGTACCGGCCCTTTCGCGGGTAAACCCGCTCCTACAGCGGCCTGCGCCCAATCACCGATGTGTGTCCCCTCCCGATCAGTGTAGGCGCGGTTTTACCCGCGAATACGGTAGCGGCGGCAACGGTGAACGGCTGGTGAAAATTGGCCAGCAGGCCCGGCCCTTTCTCGGGTAAAAACAAAGGCCCGGAGCTTTCACAAGCCCCGGGCCTTTGTTCAACGGCAACCCACTATCAGTGGAACTGCTCTTCTTCGGTCGAACCGGTCAGTGCAGTCACCGACGAAGCGCCACCCTGGATCACGGTGGTCATGTCGTCGAAGTAGCCGGTGCCCACTTCCTGCTGGTGCGCCACGAAGGTGTAGCCCTTGCTGGCGTCAGCGAATTCCTGCTCCTGCAGCTTCACGTAGGCGGTCATGTCGTTACGGGCGTAGTCGTGCGCCAGGTTGAACATGCCGTGCCACATGTTGTGGATGCCGGCCAGGGTGATGAACTGATGCTTGTAACCCATGGCCGACAGCTCGCGCTGGAACTTGGCGATGGTGGCGTCGTCCAGGTTTTTCTTCCAGTTGAAGGAAGGCGAGCAGTTGTACGACAGGATCTGGTCCGGGCACTCCTTCTTGATCGCCTCGGCGAAGCGGCGGGCTTCGTCCAGGTCCGGCTTGGCGGTTTCGCACCAGATCAGGTCGGCGTACGGGTGGGCAGGTCACGGGTAATGGCCTGCCCAAAGCTGTTGGGCGACTTATCGGTAGGTGTGCTCAAAATTGGGGTGAATATAATCAACTAAGTCCAGAGGCAGAGAAGGTTTTTAGGTGGCTTGCCAAGGCTAAGTGCAACAAATAATTTCTGGGTTGGTGTGGTTGTATTTTGCTCTATCTTCGCAGTTTCGGGTGCGGGGTGATTGTTTGATCTTTTCATTGGAAATCACCTGTGGCATGAATTTTTTCGCGTCTGAATGCTCTGGTTTTGTTTTGGGGTTGACCTTCCTGGTTGGAAGGTGTTGGTATTGTATCTCAAGCTTGACTTATTGAGGTGCGGCAAGAAATAGTTTGTATTGGTTGTTGTAGGAAGTTTCCTTTTCCTTTGTCAGTAAAGTATGCATGCATGCTTATGGAGGTGCTATGTCAGAGCAAAGAAACCTGTTCATCAATACCGAGCGCACTATTGAGTTGGGTAACGCGTCTTGGGAACTCGCCCAGGCGTCTGGCCTGACAGATCGCAGTGTGGTCCACTGTCCATCCAGCCGCCTGCGCGACCAAGACGGGCATGTCTTTATGAATATGTGCTCATGCTCCTACTTGGGGCTTGAGGTCGATAAACGACTGGCCCAAAGGATGTAGTGCTCGAAGCCTTGTCAGGTAGTGATGGGCTGATTTTGTGCAATCCGAACAATCCGTTGGGAGTGCAAATTGAGCCTGATGATCTGCAGCGCTTGATAGTTCGCTGCGTTGAACTGGATAAGCCGGTTATTGTTGATGAGTGCTATTACGAGTACCTGCGCCACTCTTGCGTTGGAACCTTCAGTGGCCTTGAGCAGTTGTTCGTTATTCGCTCGTTTTCCAAGTATTTCGGGTTGGCAGGTTTGCGTCTCGGCTATGTGGTCGCCAGCACGCATGCTGTCAGGCAGTTGCTCAAATTGCGTGGCCCCTGGGATATCAACCATGCGGCAGTTAAGGCGGCCCTGCATTGTCTGGCCAATCAGCCAGAAATCGCAGCGGCGCATGGTAGCCAAGATTGGGTACGTACGCGGATTGTTAAGTGTTGCCAAGGCTTGGGAATTGGTGTCATCGATACTCTTGCCAACTTCCTGCTACTCGATGACGGCCCTGATCAGCGTTTGGCCAAAGCTTTGCACAGGGCGAGGATACGTTTCAGCGATTGCTCAGGATATCCCCATGCTGGTTCATTACTGACCAACGTGCTGCGAGTGGCAATTCCAAAGGGCGACGATCTGCAGTCGTTTATCCAGGCATTGCAAGAAGCATGAATCTAGTGTCCGGGGAAGGGACGCCCCGCACTAACAGTCACCGGCGTTAGCCAAGAAGTCGCAGGATGCAGGTATGCCTATACAACAACAATATTCTTTGATCAGAAAACTCTATACCTCCCAGCCACGCGAGATGTTGCTCGACCTAAGCATCTTGCAACGCATTGGGATATCGAGCCAGAGGGCTGCCAGCTATGCCAGGAATGGTTGGCTGAATCGCGTAGCTCGCGGTATCTATGCCTTTCCAGATAGTGAGTTGAACCTTGCGGTGGGGTGCTGCTATCTGGAGCGTCGGATCACCTGCCTGCATTTAGGAGGTAGCAGTGCGTTTCGCGAAATTTATGAAAATGATACTTCGCTAGTGTTGTGGGGCGATAACCGAGTCTCATTGCCTCGGTGGTTTACCGAACGTTATTCGGTGCGCTATGTGTATGCAAGATTGTTTGATTGGGGCGGGGAGATATCTCTGCGCACGGCGACCCTTGAGCGGCGGGGTGGGCTGCTCAGGTCAGTGCCCGAGCGTGCGTTGCTGGAGATGCTATATGAAGTCGGCAGCAGTCGTGATTTGCTGAAGGCTAGGGAGTATTTCTATGCCGTTGGCGAGGTCTGTCCATTGGCCAGTGGCCAACTACTCCAGTGTTGCACCAGCGTGAAGGCTGTGCGCTTGTACCTGCGGTTGGCTCGTCAGGCGAGTTTGCTGGATGTCGATGAGTTGCTGGGGCTATGGAACATTCGAGTTGGAAGCGAGCGTCGCTGGATTTCAAGGCTCAAGGACGGCACGACGTTGAGCCTAGGCCCTCATGGATAGCGCCGTAAGCCACAGCATTAAGCGAATGAGCCCGCTGATGCATAAGGTGGCATTGCTCAAATTGCTATTTGTCCTGGCCAACGGGGTCGGGTCATTTGCGGCGTTATTCATGAGTCGGCACTTCGCTTTGGCGGATGCTGAACTGGCGACTACGGTATCGCTGATGATTATCAGCTATCTGGCCGGAAACCTGCTTGGTGGGCAACTGCCAGGACGAGTGGGTAGTCGAATTCTTTTGTTGGGCTGCTCGTCGACGGCGCTGCTCGCGCTGTTGGGCAGCCTTCTGCCGATCTTACCCATCGCAATTGCGATGATTTTGCTTTTTATGTTCAGTGCGGGCGCCATCACGCCGCTTTTCAGCGTGATGACGGCCCAGGCTGCACCGTCTGGCGATCAGGTGGGGGCTTTTGCATATCTACATCTAGCCAGTAATGCGGGTGGTGTCCTGCTGTTCGTCGTAGGGGGTGTTCTGCTGAGTTGGCAAAGCCAGTATCTCTTGTGGTTTACCGCGGCGATAAGCCTGGTTTGCCTGGTGACGAGCGCTACCTTAGCTCTGCCGATAACTGGAAGTCATCTTGATACTAAAGATACGCAGTTTAAGGCTAAGGATGTGCCGATACCTGCGGCGGTGATCTTGGCGGGTATGATATTTTTCGTATTGTCCTTGCTCGATGGCCAGCGTGAATACCAGCTCCCTCTCTGGCTAAGAGCATTGGGGGCGGGGGACGCGGCGCATCTGTTTGGAGTGGCAGGTATTGTTAATGGGCTACTGGTCATCGTTCTGACTCGACCGCTGATCGCCTTGAGCCGCCGTTGGTCTGCCATTGTCAACATGGCGCTAGCGGCGATCTGCTACGGCATTGGTTTCGGTGCTTATGCCTTGGTCGATACTTGGCCCGCAATACTGCTGTTAGTGGTGGTCTGGACCTTGGGCGAGATCATCGGTATCACCTACATGGCGACCTTGATTGCCCAGCGAGCGCCGGTGTCGCGACAAGGTTTTTTGTTTTCGTTGATACCTGTGATTCAGGCTGCGGCACGAGTGCTATGTGTGACCTTGGCTGTGCCGATGCTGGATAGCCTTGGCTTCAGTGTTACTTGGGCGGCTTTTGGTTGCGTTGGTGTTATTTTTGGCATGACCTGTCTATTTCTGCGACGTGCAAGGCTTGATCATTAGCAGAAGGGATTTGAGCGCATGAGTAAGGTAGTTGTTATTACTGGTGGCAATTCCGGTATCGGAGAGGCGTGTGCCTGGAAATTTGCCAGAGAGCAATACACAGTCATTGTGTGCGGACGAGATCATGTTAGGAACGTCCGTGTGTGTGAGAGTATCAACAGGGAGGCAGGGTGTGCGTATCCGTACTCGGTTGATTTGCGTAGCCCTACCGAGTTGACCGACCTCTTCAGGCGACTGACTCTCGATCATCCACCCATAAATTGTCTCGTCAACAGCATTGGTATTGATGGTCAATCGTTCACGATGACCGAGGAATATCCCGAGGCTGATTTTGAAGATGTCATGTCCACGAATGTAAGTGCGCCATGGCGATGCATGAAGGCGGTGTTGCCTGCAATGCGTGAGGCGGGGCGTGGCACCATTGTCAATGTCGCCTCGCTAGCGGGTCTGAATGCCAGTGTCACGGGTGGTTCTGTATACACCGCCAGCAAGCACGCACTAGTTGGAATTACCAAGGCCGTTGCAAAGGAATATGCCCCTTATGGCGTACGGGTCAATGCCGTTTGTCCGGGATTTGTGTCAACGCCATTGGCAAGGCATGTATTGGGGAGCAAGTTTGATGCGGTGTGCGCCTCGCAGCCTATGGGGCGGGTCTGTGAAGCCCATGAAGTTGCTGAGCTTGTGTACTGGCTTAGCTCGGAAGCAGCTTCTTACGTAACTGGTGTGGCGGTACCAATCGATGGTGGATTCCGCGCTTAGGGTTTACTCGGAGTTTTGGTGGGGCGTCTGTAACTCAAGGCCTTACTTCATCAGAGTAGCGTTGCATTAAAGAAGCCCGGAGCTTTCACAAGCCCCGGGCCTTGGTTCAACCGCAGCCCACTATCAGTGGAACTGCTCTTCCTCGGTCGAACCGGTCAGTGCAGTCACCGACGAAGCGCCACCCTGGATCACGGTGGTCATGTCGTCGAAGTAGCCGGTGCCCACTTCCTGCTGGTGCGCCACGAAGGTGTAGCCCTTGCTGGCGTCAGCGAATTCCTGCTCCTGCAGCTTCACGTAGGCGGTCATGTCGTTACGGGCGTAGTCGTGCGCCAGGTTGAACATGCCGTGCCACATGTTGTGGATGCCGGCCAGGGTGATGAACTGATGCTTGTAACCCATGGCCGACAGCTCGCGCTGGAACTTGGCGATGGTGGCGTCGTCCAGGTTTTTCTTCCAGTTGAAGGAAGGCGAGCAGTTGTACGACAGGATCTGGTCCGGGTATTCCTTCTTGATCGCCTCGGCGAAGCGGCGGGCTTCGTCCAGGTCCGGCTTGGCGGTTTCGCACCAGATCAGGTCGGCGTACGGGGCGTAGGCCAGGCCGCGGGCAATGGCCTGGTCGAGGCCGGCGCGGACCTTGTAGAAGCCTTCGCGAGTACGCTCGCCAATCACGAACGGCTGGTCGTACGGGTCGCAGTCGCTGGTCAGCAGGTCGGCGGCGTTGGCGTCGGTACGGGCCAGGATGATGGTCGGTACACCCGACACGTCAGCGGCCAGGCGCGCTGCTACCAGCTTCTGAACGGCTTCCTGGGTCGGTACCAGCACCTTGCCGCCCATGTGGCCGCATTTTTTAACCGAGGCCAGCTGGTCTTCGAAGTGCACGCCAGCGGCGCCTGCTTCGATCATGTTCTTCATCAGCTCGTAGGCGTTCAGTACGCCACCGAAACCGGCTTCGGCGTCAGCCACGATGGGCGCGAAGTAGTCGATGTAGCCTTCGTCGCCCGGGTTCTTGCCGGCTTTCCACTGGATCTGGTCGGCACGGCGGAACGCGTTGTTGATGCGCTTGACCACGGTCGGTACCGAGTCGACCGGGTACAGCGACTGGTCAGGGTACATCGACTCGGCCGAGTTGTTGTCGGCGGCAACCTGCCAGCCGGACAGGTAGATGGCCTGGATGCCGGCCTTGACCTGTTGTACAGCCTGGCCGCCAGTCAGGGCGCCCATGCAGTTGACGAAATCTTTGTCGGGGCGGAAGGACGGGTGAGCACCTTCGGTGACCAGCTTCCACAGTTTTTCTGCACCCTGACGGGCAAAGGTGTGCTCAGGTTGCACGGAGCCACGCAGGCGAACGACATCAGCGGCGGTGTAGGTACGGGTCACGCCTTTCCAGCGCGGGTTCTCGGCCCAGTCTTTCTCGAGGGCTGCAATTTGCTGTTCGCGTGTCAGTGCCATGGAAATAAACCTCGTCGCATCGATCTTGGGTTAATTGTGCTGATGCTCTGGGCTGATCAGGTGCCTGGCGGCTGTCCTGTTCGCAGGCTTGCGGCGGCGAACGCGAAGGCTCGAAGGGGAAGGTTGGGCAGGCCAGGCGAAGGTGCGCTCCGGCAGGTCGGCTCGTGGTTGCCTTGCTGCGGTGCTACGCGATTGCCAGTACTGCGGTGATGCGCTTCCGTCCCTCGGGACAACTTCTTCGTTGCAGTCGCAATCCCGTCGAACCGCCTTGTGGGCCGTATAGACACGAGGCGCCTCCTGGGGTGGAAGGAGCGCGCCCCGAAGGCCCTTGCCAGGGCCCCTGATTAGCGGGAGCGAGGCCATCATGCCCTTGGGAAAAAGACCCTGTCAAATGTTTTGTAGTGCTTTTTTGTCCTTACTACATCTTTGGTCTAATGCGACTTGGCAGTCAGTTTCAAGGCCTTTGGTCGAAGCCTTGAATTGCCTGGGATCAGTCCACAAGGTCGACTTTGACACGCAATGTCATGTTTTCACCCCGTTGGGTGCTGTACGTGTGGCTTGACGCGCTGCGGTCGGCTTGGCTCTGCTGGTTGAACCCCGCCAGGGTGATCCACTCGCCGAGCTTGCCAGTGACTGTCGTGTCGGTACTTTGCACTTTCACTACATCTGCACGTTCATGGCTGATACGGTCATTATTGCTGCTTATTTGCAGACGAACCGTTTCGCCGCTCAGGCTTGGGGTTACGTAGAAGCCTTGGGTCACGTTGCGGTATTCGGTGTTGCTCTGAATGCGCCCATAGCCGTCTGTGCTGGTGCTGGTAATGGGGATGCTCTGGCCCACCTGGATCAGTGCCGGTTGCCCTTCGCTGGCTTGTACCTGCTGCATGCCGCCGTCGCGGTTGCTGGTGCCGTAGTGAATGACGCGTGCGTTGCCGCGGTTGTCCTGGAAATTGCTGTCGTTGTTGTCGACGCTGATCAGCAGGCGCTTGGGCGCGGTGTCCAGCTGTTGCAGCAGGGCGCGCAGGTCGTCGATGCGCTCGGGGCTGGCGTTGACGATCAGTTTGTTCTCGAAGGCGCTGACCGTGCCGTCCTTGCCGATGAAAGCCTGCAGGGCGGGCAGCAGTTCGGCGCTGCTGCGATGCTGAAGTGGCACCACCTCGGTGGCGGCGTGGGCGGTGAGGCTGGCGACCAGCAACAGGGAGGCGAAAAGGGGGCGTAGCGGCATGTCCATGATCTCCGCAGGTGGAACCAACATGATGGCAAATTTGCTGACTTTTTGCCGGATCTGGATCACGCCGGCACGGTTGCAGACGGTCGTATTATCCTGGTTTATCTTGTAGGCTATAAATTATAGTAGGCAAGATAATTGAGGTTAATTGCATGTCTCCCGTTCGCCCGCTCCTACGCCGTAATCAGTTGGCCAACGCACTGGCCCAAGACTTGGCCGGCGAGTCGTTGGTCGATTACAGCTCGGGCATGTTCCTGGCCGCGCCCCGGCGTACAGGCAAGAGCACCTTCCTCAACAACGACTTCATACCGGAATGCGTACAGCGCGGCTGGCTACCGGTTTACGTCGACCTGTGGTCGGATCGCGACGCCGCCCCTGCGCAGCTCATCAGTGGCGCCATCGGTACTGCGCTGGCCAGATTCGAAGGTGCGCTGGCCAGGACCGCGAAAAAGGCCGGTATCGACAAGATCAACCTGCTGCGCACCCTGAGCTGGGATTTCACCCGCCCGCAACTGCCTGCGGGGACTACCCTGGCCCAGGCGCTTGCCGTGTTGCACCAGGTGTCAGGGCAGCTGGTAGTGCTGATCATCGACGAGGCTCAGCACGCCCTTAACAGCGAAGATGGCCTCAATGCGATGTTCGCGCTGAAAGCCGCGCGTGACCATCTTAACCGTGGCGACCGTCCGGACGGCTTGCGCCTGGTGTTCACGGGCTCTAGTCGTGACAAGCTGGCCAACCTGGTACTCAAGAGCAAGCAGCCATTCTTTGGTGCCAGCATCACGCCATTTCCGTTGCTGGGGCGTGAATATGTCGAATTCATCACCGCCTTGTGGAACCGTCGCCTGGCCGACAGTAACCAGTTCAAGGTAGAGGACTTGGCATACGCGTTCGAATTGGTCGGCCGGCGCCCGGAAATGCTCAACAAACTGTTGGCCGAAGTTAGCGTCGGCCTGGGTGAGGCGGGCAACCTGGGTGAACTGCTGCGCAATGGGGCGCTGAACCATCAAGCTGGGGTGTGGAGTGACTACGAAAGCGCTTGGAACGAACTTACGCCGTTGCAGCAGGCCGTGCTAGAGGTCATGGCCGAGCGCACGCTGGGCCGGCAGCCGTTTTCCCCGTTTACCGAGCAAACCCTGGTTGAGGTCAGCCGCAAGCTGGAGCAGGCCCAGGCGGTAGCCAACGTCAACACGGCAAACGTACAGAAGGCCCTCGATGCCCTGCGCGACAAGGAGCTGGTATGGAAGGCCAATCGTGGCGAGTACGCGTTGGAGGATACTTCCATGGCCGAATGGCTCGCCCGCGACCAGGCAGTTGCCAGCCACAGGTGAACCTTTGAGGTGCCCCGTAAGTCGCACTCACAGGGAGCGCGTGGGGTGATTGCATGAACGGTGTCCTGATCTTGCTGTTATGGCTTTGCAGTCTGGGTGCACAGGCTGCAGCGGACACGCTGCGCATCAAGCAGCTGCAGCGTTGCGGCGACTTGTTCAGCGACAGCCAGCAGCAATGGTGCCTGCGTGCCGAGGGGCTCGGGGCAAACCTGCCAACGGTATGGTTGGGCGGTGTGCGGCTGTCAGAAGCCAATGTCGGGCGGCAAGGTGACCGGCTGACGCTGAAACTGGTGAGAGAAGCCCAGCGCAGCGCCCCGCTCTGGCTGGCCGATGGCGGCCGCACCAGCAACCCGGTATGGCTGACCCGCCAACGCAGTCATGTGATCGCCGCAGGGCCTGATGAAGTGGCGAAGAACATGGACGGCCTGACCACTTATGTCGATCTGGTCAGCCTGTTGATCGAAGAAAAATACGACGGCCTCGACGAGGCCCGGCGCATCGCCGGTAAATACGGCGCCCAGGTTGTGGGTGCCATTCCGCCGTTGAATGTCTACCAGCTGCGCTTGCCGGTAGAGGACCTGATGCAGCGCGATGCGATGGTCCTGCGCATGGGCAGTGAAGTCAGCGTGGATGCCGTGATTGTCGAAGAGTCCGCCCCCGAGCGCGGGGAGGAGGGCAATGGGCGCGGCACCCGGGCCATCGACCAGGCGGACGAATGGGCCGCCAACCGCTTCATGGACGCGCTGTATTTCTACCGGCGCCGGATTGCCGCCTCTGGCTTGCCGGTGAAGCCCGTGCGGGTCGGGGTAATCGAGCGTGAAGTGGACTTCGACGCCCCAGGGTTCGGCCATTATCGAGGGGACTGCGAACAAGGCCAGACATGCCTCTACGCTCGCGACGGTGATCGCCCGGCCAGCCACGGCAGCCATGTTGCGGGCATTCTCGCTGCGCAGGGTGAGGGCTTTTTGCCGGGGCTGGGCAAGCACAGCCCTGGCTTCGAGGTGATGGTAGAGCGCAACTCGGATGCCGGTATCACCGCCAACATCGCTGCCTCGGTGAACCTGGTCGAAGATGGCGTGCGGGTGCTGAACTGGAGCTGGGGCATTCACCGGGTCGGCGCGCGCGATGTCAACGGTGATGAGGTTGATTCGCTGGTGCGTTCCGGGCTGGCAATGAGTGGCTACGAGGAGTTGCTTGAGGAGTTTTTCCTCTGGCTGCGCAAGGAGCACCCTGATGTGGTGGTGGTGAATTCGGCAGGTAATGGTGCGTCCTGGTCGGGGACCGATGAATATCGCCTGCCTTCGTCGTTCATCACCGAACAATTGCTGGTGGTGGGCGGGCATCAGCGCAGTGACAAGGCTACGGCAGTTGAAGCCCACGATCATGTGCGCAAGCGTCACAGTTCCAACATCGACATGCGCGTGGACGTCAGTGCTGCTGCCTGCATACGCCCCGTGTCGGCCGAGGCTGCGCATTGCGGCACGTCGTACGCAACACCCTTGGTGACTGCCACTGTGGCGACGATGCTGTCGATCAACCCGGCACTTACCCCGGAACAGGTGCGCATGCTGTTGCGGCGCAGTGCCTTGACCCTGGGCGCCGAACAGGATTTCGAAGCGATGGATGCCGAAGACCTGACGGCGCCAATCCTGCCCTCGGAGCGTGGCGGCCGCCTGAACGACCCGGACCTGGGCCGTTCGGCGCGCCTGGACATGCAGCGTGCGCTGGACCTGGCCGTGCAGAGCCTGGAACGTGTGCGTTGAGCGGTGGCCGCTGTCAGACAAATTCCGTAACATCGCGCCCCTCGTTTTTCTAACGTCCGTCAGGACTGCACCACAGGAAGCCCATGAAGCCCGCCCGACTACGCGCCGACCTGCTCGCCGGCCTCACCACCTCGTTCGCCTTGGTCCCCGAGTGCATCGCCTTTGCCCTGGTGGCCCACCTCAACCCGCTGATGGGCCTGTATGGCGCGTTCATCATTTGTACCCTGACGGCGCTGTTCGGCGGGCGGCCGGGGATGATCTCCGGCGCTGCCGGCTCGATGGCGGTGGTGATCGTCGCCTTGGTGGTGCAGCACGGCGTGCAGTACCTGCTGGCCACGGTGCTGCTGGGCGGTGTGGTCATGATCCTGTTCGGCCTGCTGCGTCTGGGCAAATTGGTGCGCCTGGTGCCATACCCGGTCATGCTTGGCTTCGTGAACGGCCTGGCCATCGTCATCGCCATGGCTCAGCTGGAGCATTTCAAGGACGGCGAACACTGGCTCAGTGGCACGCCGCTGTACCTGATGATCGGCCTGGTCGCGCTGACCATGGCGGTGGTTTATGTGCTGCCGAAACTGACCCGTGCGGTGCCGCCGGCCCTGGTGGCGATCCTCGGTGTTGGCCTGCTGGTGTACGTGCTCGGGCTGCCTACCCGCACCCTGGGCGACATGGCGCACATCGCCGGTGGCCTGCCGGGGCTGGCACTGCCGGATGTGCCCTGGAATCTGGAAACCCTGAAGATCATCGCCCCCTACGCGGTGCTGATGGCCATGGTCGGCCTGCTGGAAACCCTGCTCACCCTCAACCTGACCGACGAAATCACCGAGAGCCGTGGCTTCCCGGACCGCGAGTGTGTGGCATTGGGCGCTGCGAACATGGTGTCGGGCCTGTGCGGCGGCATGGGCGGCTGCGCGATGATCGGGCAGACGGTGATCAACCTCAGCTCCAATGGCCGGGGCCGGTTGTCGGGGGTAGTGGCCGGGGTAATGATTCTGCTGTTCGTGCTGTTCCTGTCGCCGCTGATCGAGCGCATTCCCCTGGCGGCGCTGGTTGGGGTGATGTTCGTGGTGGCCCAGCAGACCTTTGCCTGGGCGTCGTTGCGGGTGTTGCACAAGGTGCCGGTGAATGATGTGCTGGCGATCGTTGCGGTGACTGTGGTCACGGTGCTGACCGACCTGGCCATGGCAGTGCTGTTCGGTATCATCATCGCGGCGCTCAACTTTGCCTGGCAGCATGCGCGGGAGCTGTATGCCGACACCCATGAGGACGCGGAGGGCGGCAAGCGTTATCAACTGCATGGCACGCTGTTCTTTGCCTCGACCACCTCGTTCCTCAACCAGTTCGACACGGCCGGGGACCCGGCCCAGGTCACGCTGGATTGCCAGCATTTGAGCTTTGTCGACTATTCGGCGGTTGCGGCGCTGAAAACCCTGCGCGAGCGCTATGCCAAGGCGGGCAAGCATTTGCGCGTGGTGCATTTGTCGGAGCGGTGCAAGAAGCTGTTGAAGCGGGCGGGCGAGCAGCATTGAAAACTGTTGCTGTCAGTGCCGGCCTCTTCGCGGGTAAACCCGCTCCTACAGGGGGGCGCACAATGTTTGGGCCTGCGGCCATCCTGTAGGCGCGGGCTTACCCGCGAAGAGGCCGGCACAGGAGAACCGCTTACTCTCCGCGGCTCTTCTTGACGATGCCATCGGCAATGCTCGCCGGGGCCTCGGCATAGCGGGTGAACTCCATCGAGAAGCTGGCCCGGCCCTGGGTCATCGAGCGCATCGAGGTGGCGTAGCCGAACATTTCACCCAGCGGCACTTCGGCACGTATCACCTTGCCAGCCGGTGTTTCATCACCGTCTTGGATCATGCCGCGACGTCGGCTCAAGTCGCCGAGGATGTCGCCCTGATATTCCTCGGGCGTCACCACCTCTACCTTCATCACCGGCTCCAGCAACACTGCGCCGCCTTTCTGCGACAACTGCTTGGTGGCCATTGACGCGGCGATCTTGTAGGCCATCTCGTTGGAGTCGACATCGTGGTACGAGCCGTCGAACACGGCGGCCTTGAGGTTGATCAGGGGGTAGCCGGCAAGCACGCCGTTCTTCATTTGCTCTTCGATACCCTTCTGGATTGCCGGGATGTACTCGCGGGGTACCACGCCGCCGACGATCTCGTTGATGAACTCCAGGCCTTCTTTGCCTTCATCACCGGGGGCGAAACGGATCCAGCAATGGCCGTATTGGCCACGGCCACCGGACTGGCGCACGAAACGCCCCTCGATCTCGCAGGTATTGCGGATTTTTTCCCGGTAGGCCACCTGCGGCTTGCCGATGTTGGCCTCGACGTTGAACTCGCGGCGCATGCGGTCGACGATGATGTCCAGGTGCAGCTCGCCCATGCCCGAGATGATGGTCTGGCCAGTCTCTTCATCGGTACGCACGCGGAATGAGGGGTCTTCCTGGGCCAGCTTGCCCAGCGCGATCCCCATTTTTTCCTGGTCGGCCTTGGTTTTCGGCTCTACTGCGACGGAAATCACCGGGTCGGGGAAGTCCATGCGTTCGAGGATGATCGGTTTGTCCATGTCGCACAGGGTATCGCCGGTGGTCACGTCCTTCATGCCGATCAGTGCGGCGATGTCGCCGGCACACACGTCCTTGATTTCGGCACGCTGGTTGGCATGCATCTGCACCATGCGGCCGATGCGTTCCTTCTTGCCTTTGACCGAGTTGAGTACCGCATTGCCTGAGCTGAGCACGCCGGAATAAACGCGGGCGAAGGTGAGGGTGCCGACGAACGGGTCGGTGGCGATCTTGAAAGCCAGTGCCGAGAACGGCTCTTTGTCGTCGGCGTGCCGTTCCAGGTGCTTTTCTTCATCATCCGGGTCGGTGCCGCGGATGGCAGGAATTTCCGAGGGGGCGGGCAGATAGTCGATCACCGCGTCGAGCATCAGCGGCACGCCTTTGTTCTTGAACGATGAGCCGAGGATGGTCGGCACGATTTCGTTAGCGATGGTGCGCTGGCGCAATCCGGCCTTGATCTCTTCGATGCTCAGCTCCTCGCCATCGAGAAACTTCGTGGTCAGCTCGTCATTGGCCTCGGCCGCAGCTTCGATCATGTGCGCGCGCCATTCGTCGGCAAGCTTCTGCAGATCGGCTGGAATATCTTCTTCGCGGTAACTGGTGCCCTGGTCGGCATCGTTCCAGTAGATGGCCTTCATCTTCACCAGGTCGATCTGGCCCATGAAGTTTTCTTCGCTGCCGATGGCCAGCTGGATGGGTACCGGGTGGTGCCCCAGGCGCTGATCGATCTGCTTGACCACGCGCAGGAAGTCGGCCCCCTGGCGGTCCATTTTGTTGATGTAGGCCAAGCGTGGCACGTGGTACTTGTTGGCCTGGCGCCAGACTGTCTCGGACTGCGGCTCGACGCCGTCCGCGCCGCTGAATACCACGACCGCGCCATCGAGCACGCGCAATGAGCGCTCCACCTCGATGGTGAAATCGACGTGGCCTGGGGTGTCGATGATGTTGAAACGGTACTTGTGGGCGAACTGCTTGGTCGAGCCTTGCCAGAACGCCGTGGTCGCCGCCGAGGTGATGGTGATGCCGCGTTCCTGCTCCTGGGCCATCCAGTCCATGGTCGCCGCGCCATCGTGCACTTCGCCCATCTTGTGGTTGACCCCGGTGTAGAACAGGATCCGCTCGGTGGTCGTGGTCTTGCCGGCATCCACGTGGGCAACGATGCCGATATTGCGGTACAGCTCGATGGGCGTTGTGCGGGCCATGGCGGACTACCTGTGGGTGGACGGATTCCACCAAGTTAGCAGACCGGTGGAATCCTGCCCTGCCACCGGGCCGTCAGTCGGCCTGGGCTTGCAGCATCCACTGGCCATCCACTTCACGGGCCAGGCCGCTGGCCGGCAGCAAGGCCAGCAGGCGCGTGTGCAGGGTGGCCTCGGTAAAGGTCTTGAGGGTGGTCAGGTCCAGCGCGCCGACCAGGTTGAGATCAGCCTTGGTGTACGACAGCCAGGCTTTTTTCAACACCTGGGCGACGTCGCTGCCAGCGGTGCTGGCGAACCGGCGGTGCCACTGGCGGCCTTCGAAGGTGAAGTTGTGCGCGTGGCTGTAGGTGCTTTGGTCGGCGCCTTCTACGCAGCGGTGGCAGCGGCATGGGCCCTCGCCGAAGGCGTTGCGCAGGTAGCTGTTGAAGTCCACGACGGGCTTGAGGGACAGGCGTTTGTCGACTTCGAACAGGTCGGCGATCAGGGGTTCTTCGGCGCTCACTCGGGATCCTCGTGTGGTGTGGCGTGCATCGGCGGGCACCCTAACAGATCGGGGCATTCAGATCACCTGTTGCAGGCCCGGCTCTTCCCAGGCAGACCCGCCCCTCACAGGTGCCCCGCATACCCTGAGCAACATGCGATCCCTGTGGGAGCGGGCGTGCCCGCGAAGAGGCCAGTAGAGACAACAGAGACGGCCTGCCGTACTCTACGCGCCCGTACGCCTATACACCCACCGAGGTAACCCCGTTTGAGCACCAAGTACCCGTACATCGCCACCGTGACCATCAGCGCCGAAGACCGTGGCGGAGATACCGAAGCCTCGGAAAACCCCAAGATGCGCGTGGGCCTGGAAGCGGTGACCGAAACCCTGAAGAAGGTGCATTTCGTCGGTACGCTCGCGGCCCCTGAGAAACCGGCCACGCACATTTGCGTAACCCTGGAGAACGGCCTGACCTATTACGGCCCGATCGTCAACGGCCATGCCGAACTGGAAGGCGGCTGGATCGCCTTCGAGTCCGACATGCTTACCCCGGAAGAACTCGGCCTGTAAGCCTCAGTTCAGTTCTGCCAGGCACTGCTCGAGGATATCCAGCCCTTCCTCGAGCACCTCGGCCTCGATGGTCAGCGGTGCCAGCAGGCGAATGATGTGCCGCGCCTTGCCGCTGGGCATCAGCAGCAGGCCCTTGGCGCGGGCTGCTTCCATCACCTTGGCCAGTTGTGCCGGTGCCGGGCTGCCATCGGCATTGGCGAACTCGATCCCTCGCATGGCGCCCACGCCGGTCAGGCGGCCGATGTACGGGCTCAGGCCCGAAGCCTTCCAGCGCTCATAACGGCTGACGATGGCCTGTTCCTGCCGTTCACCCCAGGTTGCAAGGTTTTCGTCGGTCATCTGCGCCAGGCTGGCCAAGGCCGCCGCACAGGCAATCGGGTTGCCCGAATAGGTGCCACCCAGGCCGCCCTTGGGCAGCGCCGCCATCAATTCCTTGCGCCCGACCACTGCACCCAGCGGCATACCGCCAGCGATGCTTTTGGCCAGCAGCAGCAGGTCGGGCTCGATACCCAGGCGCGGAAACGCGAAGCGCTGGCCGGTGCGGCCGAAGCCCGACTGGATCTCGTCGATGATGATCAGGATGCCACGCTCGTCGCAGAAGCGGCGCAGGGCCTGGGCGAAGGCCGGGTCCAGGGCAAGGAAGCCGCCTTCACCCTGCACGGGCTCGAAGATGAACGCCGCGACGTCCTCCACGGCCAGCTCGACGCTGAACAGGCGGTCCATGGCCTTGAGCGCCTGCTCGCAGGTAACTCCGGTATCCGCGCTGGGGTAGGGCAGGTGATACACCGGCCCGGGCAGTTCGCCGACCCGCTGCTTGTAGGGGGCGACCTTGCCATTGAGGTTCAGGGTGGCCAGGGTGCGGCCATGGAAGCCGCCGTCGAACGCGATGATGGCCCGTTTGCCGGTGGCGCCGCGGGCTACTTTCAGGGCGTTCTCCGCCGCTTCCGCGCCGCTGTTGGTGAGCATGCCGGCCAGTGGGTAGCTGACTGGCACAAACTGGCTCAGTTGCTCCATCAGGGCCAGGTAAGGGCCGTGAGGGGCCGCGTTGAAGGCGTAGTGGGTCAGGCGGGTGGCCTGAGCCTGGATGGCCTCGACCACAGCGGGGTTGCAGTGGCCCAGGTTGAGCACGCCGATACCGCCGACGAAGTCGATGTAACGTTTGCCGTCAGTGTCCCAGACTTCGGCATTACGGCCATGGGAAAGTGTGATCGGGTGAACGATGGCAATGGATTGGCTGATACTTTCCTGGTTCATGGGGCACGCGGACCTTGTTCGAGTTTCTTATTATCCAAGCGTGTCGGCGGGTTATTCCGCAAACGAATTATTCGATTGCGGTCATTCCATGGATTCGTGATCTGGGCGGTTTTTTGGGTTGGCTGTGCCGGCCTCTTCGCGGGCAAGCCCGCTCCTACCAGAGGCCGGGGCAGGTCAAATCAATCGCCTTCAGCCACCCGCTCCCGGATCCACTGCACAAAGGCCCTGATCTTGGGCACTTCGGCCGCATGCTCGGCATGCGCAATGAAGTGCCTCCCGTTGCTTGCCACAGGGTGGTCCCAGGCCACCACCAGCTTGCCTTCGCTCAGCTCTTCGGCCACCAGATAGCGGGGAATCAGGGCTATGCCGCAGCCGGAGATGGCCGCGCGGATACACAGGTAGAACGTGTCGAAGCGCGGCCCGTGGTAGCTGTTCTGGCTATGTAACCCAAGCCCCAGGAACCACTCATGCCAGGCCTCCGGCCGCGACACGCATTGCAACAGGCGGTGCTCAGTCAGCGCCTGGGCGCTGTCGAAACGGTGGCTGGCCAGCAGCTGCGGGCTGCACACCGGCACCACTTCTTCGCTGAACAACTCGATGCAAGTCGCCCCGGGCCAGGTGCCCTGGCCGAAGAAAAAGGCGACGTCCGCCTTGGCCTGTACCAGGTCGAATGGCTCCAGCTCGTTGCGCACATCCAGGTGAATGCGTGGGTAGCGGTCACCAAAACCCTTGAGCCGGGGCACCAGCCAGCGGGCGCCGAAGGTCGGCTGGGTGGCGATGCGCAGCACTTCGGTTTCGTCGCCGTAACTGAGGATGTAGCGACTGGATATGTCGATCTGGGTGAGGATCTTGTTCACTTCGGTGAGGTACAGCGCGCCGGCCGGGGTCAGGTGCAGGCGCCGGCGAATGCGCTGGAACAGCGAGTGCGAGAGCATGTCCTCAAGCTGCGCGACCTGCTTGCTGACGGCGCTCTGGGTCAGGTGCAGTTCCTGGGCCGCGCGGGTGAAGCTGAGGTGGCGAGCGGCCGCTTCGAAGCACTGAAGGGCGGTGGTCGAAGGCATCAGGCGTTTGGACATGACGGGCGAATACCGAGCAAAAAAGGAAGGAGTTCATTCCATAAAGGAATTATGTGGTTCGAAAAGGTCGTTTGTTGACCCCGGCCTATAGATTAATACTGACCTGGATCAACGATTACAACCGGTCATGCGAAGAGGAGGTCAATACCCGCTTCGGTCATCTGCAAAACAACAACAACACACATCAGAAATTTATAAGAATTCTGCTCAGACCTTCAGCCGCTTTGCTGCGGCCGACCCATTCGAGGGTTCTTCATGGCTTCGCAAGACAACAAGAAACAGCGCTCACTGCAGCACGGCCTGACTTCCCGTCAGGTTTCCATGATCTCCATTGCCGGCATCATCGGCGCCGGGCTGTTCATCGGGTCCTCCAACGCCATTGCCACCGCCGGCCCGGCCATCCTCATCTCCTACGCCATGACTGGCCTGCTGGTCTTGCTGGTGATGCGCATGCTGGGTGAAATGGCCATCGCAAACCCCAACAGCGGCTCTTTTTCCACCTACGCCTCGGAGGCCATCGGGCCTTGGGCGGGCTTTACCATTGGCTGGTTGTACTGGTGGTTCTGGGTGTTGATCATTCCGGTGGAAGCCATTGCCGGTGCTGACATCCTGCATGCCTACTTCCCTGGCGTGCCGTCCTGGCTGTTCGCTTTCCTGATCATGCTGGTGCTGTCGGGCACCAACCTGGTCAGCGTGAAGAACTTCGGTGCCTTCGAGTACTGGTTCGCGCTGGTCAAGGTGGTCGCGATCATTGGCTTCATCGGGGTCTGCACCTTGGCGGTGTTCGGCTTCTGGCCGCTGGCAGAGGTATCCGGGGTGAGCCGGCTGTGGGACAGCGGTGGTTTCATGCCCAATGGGTTCGGGACGGTGCTTGGGGGCGTGCTGATCACCATCTTCTCGTTCTTCGGTGCCGAAATTGTCACCATCGCGGCTGACGAGACCGCCAACCCGAAAGACAAGATTCGCCGCGCCACCAACCTGGTGGTGTACCGCATCGCCATCTTCTACCTGGCGTCGATCTTCCTGGTGGTGTCGCTGGTGGCCTGGAACGACCCCGGGCTCAAAGCGGTAGGGTCGTTCCAGCGTGTACTGGAAGTACTGAACGTGCCGGGCGCCAAGTTGCTGGTTGACCTGGTGGTGCTGGTGGCGGTGACAAGTTGCATGAACTCGGGGCTCTACACGGCATCGCGCATGCTCTATTCGCTGGGCGCGCGTGGTCAGGCGCTGAGCGTGACCAAGCGCATCTCCGGTTCCGGCGTGCCGACCGTGGCAGTGATCTTCTCCACCCTGGCGGGCTTCGCTGGCTGCTTCGTCAACTATGTGTTCCCGGGCAAGGTGTTTGGCTTCCTGCTGTCGACCACCGGCGCCATCGCCTTGCTGGTGTACCTGGTCATCGCCGTGTCGCAACTGCGCATGCGTGCCCGTGCCGAGCGTGAAGGGCGTCCGCTGGAACTGAAGATGTGGCTGTTCCCATGGCTGACCTGGCTGGTGATCGGCACCATCGTCATGGTGCTGGGCTACATGCTGTTCAGCGATGCCTACCGCTACGAAACGCTGATGACTGCCGGGGTGACCGCGTTCATCCTGCTGGTTTCGCTGACCCAGCGGCGTGCGAAGATGGTTGCCCAGACGGCCTGATGTTTCTGCTTTAATGGGGGCGTTGCGCGCCCCCATTCCAACAAGCACAGGAAGCGTATGACTGATCACACACTTTCCCTTCAAGCCCTCGCGGCCCCTGAGGGTACTTGCTATGGCTGCGGCTGTTCCCACCCCAGCGGCCTGCACCTGCAAAGCCACTGGGACGCCGACGGTGTTCACCTGGTGTGCCGGCACTCGCCCGACAGCACCTTCATTGGCTGGCCTGGCTTGGTTTATGGTGGCCTGCTGGCGATGCTGGTCGACTGCCACTCCAACTGGACGGCGATGGCCTACCACTACCGTAACGAAGGCCGAGAGCCGGGCAGCCTGCCGCGTATCGATTGCGTTACCGGCACGCTCAACCTGACCTACCTGAAACCTACGCCGATGGGCGTCGAGCTGTTGCTCAAGGCGCGTGTCGAAGGCGAAGTGGGGCGCAAGAGCCGGGTAATCTGCGAAGTCTGGGCAGAGGATGTACTGACTGTGACCGCCGACTCCGTGTTTGTCCGCGTCGATACCGAAAAGCTCAAGCTCAAGGCCCACGGCCAGGCCTGAGCTGCCAACGCTGATGAGTGGTCGGTGATGGTCAGCGGCTGGGGATGTCTCTAGAGTGACAGGTTCATTCCCTTGGCAAGGTTGATCATGACCGAACTCAGTGCTTTCCCCATTACCCGCAAATGGCCCGCCAAACATCCCGAACGCCTGCAGTTGTACTCGTTGCCGACGCCCAACGGGGTGAAGGTGTCGATCATGCTCGAAGAGATCGGCTTGGCTTACGAGGCGCACAAGGTCAGCTTCGACAATGACGACCAATTGAGCCCCGAGTTCATCTCGCTCAGCGCGAACAACAAGATCCCCGCCATCCTCGACCCGAACGGGCCGGGCGGTCAGCCGCTGGCGCTGTTCGAATCGGGGGCGATCTTGCAGTACCTGGCGGAGAAGAGCGGCCAGCTGCTCAGCCAGGACCCCGCCCAGCGCTACCAGACCCTGCAGTGGCTGATGTTCCAGATGGGCGGCATCGGGCCGATGTTCGGCCAGGTCGGGTTCTTCCATTTCTTTGCTGGCAAGGAATATGAAGACAAGCGCCCGCGCGACCGCTATGTCAACGAGTCCAAGCGGCTGCTGGGCGTGCTGGATCGGCATTTGAAAGGTCGGCAGTGGATGGCTGAGGAATACAGCATCGCCGACATCGCCATCTTCCCTTGGGTGCGTAACCTGGTGGAGCGCTACAACGCCCGTGACCTGGTGGGCTTCGACCAGTTCAAGGAAGTGCAGCGCGTACTGGCGAATTTCCTGGAACGGCCAGCCGTGCAGCGTGGCCTGAAAATCCCGGGCTGATCAACCTGTGCGGGGACAACAGCCTTGCGCAAACTTCGAAACGCCTGCCGGTCGCCCGTAGGAGCGGGTTCACCCGCGAAAGGGCCGGGCCTGTTGGCCAATCTCCACCCGCCGTTCACGGTTGCCGCGGCTACCGTATTCGCGGGTAAACCCGCTCCTACGCAGATCGGTGGTGGACACGCATCTAGGGTCGGACTCAGGTCGCCCGTAGGAGCGGGTTTACCCGCGAAAGGCCGGGCCTGCTGGCAATCTCCACCCCGTCGTTCACGTTTGTCGCCGCTACCGTATTCGCGGGTAAACCCGCTCCTACGCAGATCGGTGGTGGACACGCATCTAGGGTCGGACTCAGGTCGTCGTAGGAGCGGGTTCACCCGCGAAAGGGCCGGGCCTGCTTGGCCAATCTCCACCGCCGTTCACGGTTGCCGCGGCTACCGTATTCGCGGGTAAACCCGCTCCTACGCAGATCGGTGGTGGACACGCACTGGGGTCGGACTCAGGTCGCCCGTAGGAGCGGGTTTACCCGCGAAAGGGCCGGGCCTGCTGGCCAATCTCCACCCGCCGTTCACGTTGCCGCGGCTACCGTCTTCGCGGTAAACCCGCTCCTACGCAGATCGGTGGTGGACACGCATCTGGGTCGGACTCAGGTCGCCCGTAGGAGCGGGTTCACCCGCGAAAGGGCCGGACCTGCTGGCCAATCTCCACCCGCCGTTCACGGTTGCCGCGGCTACCGTATTTCGCGGGTAAACCCGCTCCTACGCAGATCGGTGGTGGACACGCATCTAGGGTCGGACTCAGGCCGCCCGTAGGAGCGGGTTTACCCGCGAAAGGGCCGGGCCTGCTGGCCAATCTCCACCTGCCATTCACCGTTGGCCGCCGCTCCCGTATTCGCGGGTAAACCCGCTCCTACGCAGATCGGTGGTGGACACGCCATCTAGGGTCGGACTCAGGTCGTCGTAGGAGCGGGTTCACCCGCGGAAGGGCCGGGCCCTGCTGGCCAATCCTCCACCCGCCGTTCACGGTTGCCGCGGCTACCCGTATTCGCGGGTAAACCCGCTCCTACGCAGATCGGTGGTGGACACGCATCTGGGGTCGGACTCAGGCCGCCCGTAGAGCGGGTTTACCCGCGAAAGGGCCGGGCCTGCTGGCCAATCTCCACCCGCCGTTCACGGTTGCCGCGGCTACCGTATTCGTGGGTAAACCCGCTCCTACCAAGGTGGTGGACACATGCCGGAGATTGGGCGAGTCCATCGATTACACCCGACGGCGTACGGGTTCAGAAGATGTGGTTCAGCAGCCAGTACAGGCCGCCAGCCAATAGCATTGCCGCTGGCAGGGTCAGCACCCAGGCCATCAGCAGATTGAACAAAGTGCGTTTCTGAATCCCCGACCCATTGGCGACCATGGCGCCGGCCACCCCCGAACTCAGCACATGCGTGGTCGACACCGGCAGCCCGAACATATCCGCCGCGCCAATGGTGCACATCGCCACCACTTCGGCCGATGCGCCTTGGGCATAGCTGAGGTGGGTCTTGCCGATCTTCTCGCCAACCGTGACCACAATACGTCGCCAGCCAACCATGGTCCCCAGCCCCAGCGCGATGGCTACAGCCACCTTCACCCACAACGGAATATAGCGGGTGGCGTCGTCCAGCTGGGCCTTGAACAACTGCACTTGGCTGCGTGTGTCGGCATCGAATGTCACCAGGTGGTTTTTCTCCATGAGGCGGATGGCTTCACTGGTCAGGTACATGTCATTGCGCACGTTGGCCATGGCTTCAGCCGGTATGCGCTTGAGCGAGCCATAGCCTTTGACCTCTTCGCCGATCATCCCGGTCAGCGCCGCCAATGCCGGTACCAGGTGCGGGCTGGCCTTGGGCTCGGCAATGAACAGGGTCAGTACCTGGCGCGGGTCAGCCGGGGCCGCTTGCGGGTCGCTGCGTACCAGTGCCTGGCGGGTCACCTCGGCGACAGCGGAAAACTGCAGGGCCTGCCCGTTGGGCATGGTCTTGTTCAGCGCATAAGCCATCGGCAGGGTGCCGACCAGAATCAGCATGATCAGGCCCATGCCTTTCTGGCCATCGTTGGAGCCGTGGGCAAAAGAGACCCCGGTGCAGGTCAGAATCAGTAGGCTGCGGATCCACCACGGTGGAGGTGTCTGGCCTTCCGGTGCCTGGTACAGCGCCTTGCGTTTGACCAGCGCGCGCAGGGCCAGCAGCAATAGGGCTGCGCAAGCAAAACCAATCAGCGGTGAGAACAGCAGGGCATAACCCACCTTGCTGGCCTGGGCCCAGTCCACGCCGCTGGTGCCGTCACGCCCATGCATCAGCGCATTGGCCACGCCCACGCCTATGATCGAGCCGATCAGGGTGTGCGAGGACGATGCCGGCAGGCCCAGCCACCAAGTGCCAAGGTTCCAGATGATCGCCGCCAGCAGCAGGGCGAAGACCATGGCGAAGCCGGCCGAAGAACCCACCTGTAGAATCAGTTCTACCGGTAGTAATGCGATGATGCCGAAGGCCACCGCGCCACTGGAAAAAAGCACGCCCAGGAAGTTGCACAGCCCAGACCACACCACTGCGACCGGCGCCGGCAACGAATGGGTGTATATCACGGTGGCTACCGCGTTGGCGGTGTCGTGGAAGCCGTTGACGAACTCGAAGCCCAGGGCAATCAGCAGCGCCAGGCCCAGCAGAAGGAACGGTGTGGCCGTGGTGATGACCGTACCGCTTGCGGTCACATCCTGCTTGAGGCTCCAGGCGGTGTAGGCGATACCCGCCAGCAGCAGGCTGAAGAACAACGTTAAGGTGGCACGCCCAGGCTTGTGGGAGAGCTGCGGGCGGGCGTCGTGTTGGGCCAGTAGTGGGCTGCTGGCCACTGACGGGGTTGCCATGGGGGCTCCGGTTGGCGTTGGGCGATGATGCCGAAGGCCTTGAGCATAGAAACAATTCGTAACCCGGCCGTGACCTCGGTCAATGAATTATCTAGGCTCAAGACAGACGGTAATGGCAGGAGACGCCCATGATTCGCTGCAAGCGTGTCTATGATGCGGTTGGAGATGAAGATGGCCAGCGTGTACTGGTCGACCGGCTGTGGCCGCGCAACAAACGCAAGGAAGACCTCCATGGTCAGTGGTTGCGCGAAGTGGCACCTTCGAATGAATTGCGTAAGGCGTTCCACCAGGGGGACGTGGATTTCGCCGGTTTTACCCAGCGTTACCAGCAAGCGCTGGCGGCCCACCCCGAACACTGGTATCCGCTGCTGGACATGGCCAGGAAGGGGACGCTGACATTGCTGTATGCCGGCAAGGACAGCGAGCACAACAATGCCCGGGTGCTGGCCGACTGGTTGGAAAACGAACTGGACAGGAGTGGCCCTGGCAGTTCGCCAGTTTGTTATGCCCAATGAGTGCGATGCGATGCCCTTACAGTTGATTCCCGCCCAAGACATCCACTGCACCTTCGCCCGCGACCTTACGCGCCGCGCCATGTTGCCCTACTACCGTGAATTCGACCTGCTGTGGATCGAGGACGCCTTCGATGCGGCCTGGGGCTGGCGCGAGCAGTGGCTGGTGATAGAAGGCGACACGCTGTTGGGTTTTTGCAGCCTCAGCCAGGACCGCCAGGCGCTGTTCATCCGCGAGTTGCACCTGTTGCCTGAGCACCGTGGGCGAGGGGTCGGTAGCTGGGTGCTGGAAGAACTGGCGCTGTGGGCCAGGCAGCGGCGCCTTCCCCTGTTGCGGCTGATGGTGTTTCGCAGCAACCCGGCCCGCCTGCTGTACCAGCGTCATGGCTTCGTCGAAATGGGTGAAGACGAATGCTTTGTACGGATGCAGCGAGATATCAACATAGTAGCTAAATGATGGCTTGTCGCGACCGCAGAGCATGGGCATAGTGGATCCACACCTTTACGGCTGCCTGCAGGCGGGCAGGCCGTACTTGAGGAGATAAGGGAAAAGGAGAAGCCCCTATGAACGGAATCGGTATGCGGCTGCGGGAAGAGCGTGAGCGGCTGGGTATGACCCAGCGTGTATTTGGCGATATCGGTGGGGTCGAGCCCAACGCTCAGGGTAAGTACGAAAGCGGTGAACGCACGCCGCGGCTAGATTACCTGGCGGCATTGGCGACCCGGGGCGTGGATGCGTTGTATGTCCTCAGCGGCCTGCGTACCCCGGCAGCGCTCGAAGGTTTGAACACGGATGAGTCCGGTTTGCTGGGGGCTTTTCGGAAATTGCGGTCGGATGATCAGGCGGCGCTCTTGCACCTTTTGGGGCGGTTGGCCAACGACGCCAAGCCCCGGCAAATAGTGCGGCCGCTTACTGTCGAACGTCAGTCGTTTCTGAAGGAAGCAATGCGTTAGGCCCACCGTGAAAAATTTTGTTAAGGTGGCGGGATCCAATCGCCCTGCTGACGAGGTGTGTGCTTGATTAGGGTCTTAGTGGTCGATGATCACGATCTGGTACGAACCGGTATTACACGGATGTTGGCCGACATCGACGGCCTGCAGGTGGTGGGTGAGGGAGACTCGGGCGAGTCGGCACTGAAGCTGGCCCGGGAGCTGAAACCGGACGTTGTGCTGATGGATGTGAAAATGCCCGGCATCGGCGGCCTGGAGGCCACCCGCAAACTGCTGCGCAGCCACCCTGACATCAAGGTAGTGGCGGTGACGGTGTGCGAGGAAGACCCGTTCCCCACACGCTTGTTGCAGGCCGGCGCTGCCGGCTACCTGACCAAGGGTGCAGGCCTTGACGAAATGGTCCAGGCCATTCGTCTGGCCTTTGCCGGCCAGCGCTATATCAGCCCGCAGATCGCCCAGCAGTTGGCGCTGAAACCGTTCCAGCCGCAGGGGTCTCCGTTCGACGCGTTGTCCGAACGGGAAATCCAGATTGCCCTGATGATCGTCGGCTGCCAGAAAGTGCAGATCATCTCCGACAAGTTGTGCCTCTCGCCCAAGACCGTCAATACTTACCGTTATCGGATCTTTGAAAAACTCTCGGTCACCAGCGACGTCGAATTGACCTTGCTGGCCGTTCGCCACGGTATGGTTGACGCAAGCCTGTAAAACCTCATGTCCCAAGTCTTTGATGCCAGCGCATTCCTGGCGACCTGCAGCGGTCGCCCGGGCGTTTACCGGATGTTCGACGGCGAAGCCCGGCTGCTTTACGTGGGCAAGGCCAAGAACCTGAAGAAGCGCTTGGCCAGCTATTTCCGCAAGACTGGCCTTGCGCCCAAGACCGCCGCACTGGTTGCGCGCATCGCCCAGGTTGAAACCACCATCACCGCCAACGAAACCGAGGCGTTGCTGCTGGAGCAGAACCTGATCAAGGAGTGGCGGCCGCCTTACAACATCCTGCTGCGCGACGATAAGTCCTACCCCTACGTGTTTCTGTCCGATGGCGAGTTCCCGCGCCTGGGCATTCACCGTGGGGCGAAAAAGGCCAAGGGCCGTTACTTTGGCCCGTACCCCAGCGCCGGGGCCATTCGCGAAAGCCTCAGCCTGCTGCAAAAGGCTTTTTCTGTGCGTCAGTGCGAAGACAGCTACTACGCCAACCGCACCCGGCCATGCCTGCAGTACCAGATAAAACGCTGCAAAGGGCCCTGCACCGACCTGGTGACTGCCGAGGAATACGCAGAAGACGTGCGCCATTCGGTGATGTTTCTGGAAGGGCGTAGCCAGCAACTGGGCAATGAGTTGAACGCCGAGATGGAAAAGGCCGCCATGGCGCTTGATTTCGAAAAAGCCGCCGAGCTGCGTGACCAGATCGCCTTGTTGCGCCGCGTGCAGGACCAACAGTACATCGAGGGCGGCAGCGGCGATGTCGACGTCATCGCCGCCTTCGTCAACCCGGGTGGTGCCTGTGTGCACCTGATCAGCGTGCGCGGCGGGCGGGTACTGGGCAGCAAGAACTTCTTCCCGCAGGTGGGCATCGAGGAGGAGGTGGCCGAGGTCATGGCCGCATTCCTGTCCCAGTACTATCTGGGCAACGCAGAGCGCGAACTGCCCGGCGAGTTGATCGTCAATGTTGTTCACGAAGATTTCAACGCCATCACCGAAGCGCTGCACACGCTGCGTGGCCGCGAACTGACCATCAGCCACCGGGTGCGTGGCACCCGCGCCCGCTGGCAGCAACTGGCCGTGACCAATGCCGAGCAGGCGCTGAATGCCCGCCTGGCCAACCGCCAGCACATGGCTGCGCGCTTCGAAGCCCTGGCCGAAGTGCTGGGCCTGGATGAAGTGCCGCAACGCCTGGAATGCTACGACATCAGCCACTCCAGTGGTGAAGCTACCGTGGCCAGTTGCGTGGTGTTCGGCCCCGAAGGGCCGATCAAGTCCGACTACCGCCGCTTCAACATCGAAGGCGTCACCGCAGGTGACGATTACGCGGCCATGCATCAGGCCCTGACCCGCCGCTATGGGCGCATCAAGGACGGCGAGGGCAAGCTGCCCGATGTGCTGCTGGTGGACGGCGGCAAGGGCCAGCTGAACATGGCCCGCGATGTGATGCAGGAGCTGGGCTTCACCGACCTCACCCTGTTGGGTGTGGCCAAGGGCGTCACACGCAAGGCGGGTTTCGAAACCCTGTACCTGAACGATGTGCATCACGAATTCACCCTCAAGGGCGATTCATCGGCGTTGCACCTGATCCAACAGATCCGCGACGAAGCCCACCGCTTCGCTATCACCGGCCACCGCGCCCGCCGTGGCAAGGCCCGTCGAGTCTCCAGCCTTGAAGATGTGGCCGGGGTAGGGCCCAAGCGCCGCCGCGACCTGCTGAAACATTTCGGCGGCCTGCAGGAGCTCAACCGCGCCAGTATCGATGAAATCGCCAAAGCCCCCGGCATCAGTAAAAAGCTTGCCGAGTCGATTTATGCCAGCCTGCATAGCGAGTAGAATGCCGGGCTCAACTTGCAGCCAGTCGTACCGATGAATATTCCAAACCTGCTCACCGTTCTACGCGTCCTGCTCATTCCGTGCTTCATTCTGCTGTTCTACATGCCCTATCAGTGGAGTTACATGGCCGCCAGCAGCGTATTCGCCGTTGCCGCCGCCACCGATTGGCTGGACGGCTACCTGGCGCGTCGACTGCAGCAGAGCACGCCGTTCGGCGCCTTCCTCGACCCGGTGGCCGACAAGCTGATGGTGGCAGTGGCCCTGGTGCTGCTGGTGCAGACCCACGCCAACTTCTGGCTGACCCTGCCCGCCGCGGTGATCATCGGCCGCGAGATCGTGGTGTCTGCGCTGCGCGAGTGGATGGCTGAGCTAGGGGCGCGGGCGCATGTGGCGGTGTCCAACCTCGGTAAGTGGAAGACTGCGGCGCAGATGCTGGCGCTGGTGATCCTGCTGGGCAACCCGCCGGTGGTGACCTTCTGGGTGATTCTGGGCTACGGGCTGCTCCTGGTGGCAGCGGGGCTGACGCTGTGGTCGATGGTGCACTACCTGCTGGCCGCCTGGCCGCACCTGCGCGAAGGCTCGGAAAAAAAATAAAAGTTTTTTGAATCAAGGGGTTGACGCTGTTTTAGAAATCGCTAGAATGGCACCCATCACGACGCGGGAATAGCTCAGTTGGTAGAGCACGACCTTGCCAAGGTCGGGGTCGCGAGTTCGAGTCTCGTTTCCCGCTCCAGTTATAGATCTACAGAGTTCCACGGAAGTCTGTAAGTCGTTGAAAAAAGGGCCTTCGGGCCCTTTTTTCGTTCCGGCGGAAGCCACCGAAAACCGGCAGTATCCGGACACTTTAAGTCCAGGATTGAGTCCAGAATTGGAAATCGCCCAATTCGCTTTTCCGGTAGAGCTAGGTGGAGTACGAGACGAGCATTTGGCCTCTGACAGGTTCAGGAGGTCACTATGGCACTCTCGGAGATGGGGATTCGGCATGCCCGAGTCACCGGCAAGGACTACACGCTCGCTGATAGCGACGGCTTGTTCCTCAACGTCACGGCGCAGGGCGGGAAGATCTGGCATTTCCGCTACTACTGGGCCGGCCGGCAGAAGCGCATGTCGTTTGGCAGCTACCCTCAGGTCGGCCTTCGCGATGCGCGTACACGGCGCGATGAAGCGCGAGCGCTGATTGCTCAAGGCACCAATCCCTGTGAGCAACGCAAGCAGCAACGCCAAGCAATTCGTCTCTCCAGTGATCATGCCTTCGAGACCGTATTCAATCAGTGGATCGCCTTCCGCCGCTTGAGTCTCAAAGAGGGGCGACAGAGCACGTTGTCACAGATGCTGCGCATCTTCGCCAAAGATATACTGCCCCACATCGGCGACCGGTCAATCCATGACATCACCCGACATGTGCTCATGGAGGTGCTGGATCGTATCGAGTCTCGCGGTGCATTTACCACGGCGGAAAAGTGCAGGACCTGGCTGAATCAGCTGTTTCGTTATGCGCTGGTGCGCATCGCTGGCCTGGAGCACAACCCTGCGTCCGATCTGGACGTTGTGGCGATGCCGAAGCCTCCAGTGGAGCATAATCCTTTCCTGCGAATGGCTGAGCTGCCCCCGCTGTTAAGCAAACTCCGCACTTATCACGGCGGTCAGCAGACCCTATTGGGAATTTGGCTTCTGTTACTCACTGGTGTCCGTACTGGTGAGCTGCGTTTGGCGACGCCTGATCAATTCGACTTGGAGCGTGGGCTGTGGATCATTCCGCCGGAGGTGGTCAAGCAGTTGCAGCTCAAGATGCGCAAGAGCCGTAGCAGCGTCTCCAAGGTGCCGCCATACATCGTTCCGTTGTCAGTCCAGGCGATCGAAGTGGTGAATCTGCTGCTTGAGCGTGTAGTGCCCGCGCAGCGGCATTTGCTTACCCATCGAAGCGACTTGAGCAAACGCATCAGCGAGAATACTTTGAATAATGCGCTGCGGCGTATGGGCTTTGCTGACAGACTCACCGGGCACGGCATGCGAGCTACCATCTCAACGGCCCTCAACGAGATCGGCTACCCGAAAGCATGGGTTGACGCACAACTGTCACACGCCGACCCCGACAAAGTCAGCGCTTCCTACAACCACGCCGAGTACGTTGAGCAGCGCCGGGCAATGATGCAGGACTGGGCGAATCGACTTGATCTCTGCGCCCAAGGGCATGTACAGGCAGCAAGTGCACCTCTAACGATACGCCTGGAAGGCACGGCATCCCTTCCGGCGCGGCCTGACGCCACACAGTTTGTAGTTCCACTGCACAATGTGCTCCCACAACCTGAGCCGAAAGCGGCGCGGTATGTTGCCAAATTGTATAGGCAGTCGGCTGTCCAGTCGCGGCCCGAGATTGGCGGCAGCGAAGTCTCTGACATCCAAAAAGAGCGCGCTGAGATGCTTGCCGCATTTGAAGCGCCAGGTAATCTTCCACTCCCCACGTTTGCTCGGTTGGCAGGCAAATCTCGAGATCAGCTCAACCGGGATATCAAGGCTCGGAGGTTGCTCTCAGTCAGTCTTGGGAATCGAGGGCAGCGGATTCCGGAATGGCAGCTTGATCCGTTGAAGCTCAAGCTGGTGCTTTCAGTATTCGAAGCACTCCCAGCAATAGAAACCTGGGATGTCTATCGCATGCTGAGCAACCCTAATGGAAAGCTGCGCGGAAATGCTCCGTGCAATGCTGTTACTCATGATAATTTTGAAGAGCTAGTGAGCCTTCTGACTTCCATGCGCTAGGCGCGAAAATCGCCGCAAAGGGTCGATAAGTGGTCTGTCGGGAATGGCAGCTTTCGACCCAAAGTGGTCATTCACGAGGGGCAACTATCGGCCAGAAGCGGCTTCTACGGAATACCTGAAACCGACCCTGAGCGTTCATTTGCGGAGGGCAGCAATTGGCGAGATACCGCCTTTCGAGTTGTAATTGCCGACATCTGTCTTGCGGCGACAGGGCACGTTTTGCAATCTCCTTGACGCTTTCAGCAGCCACAGCGGTCGTAGCGCGGAGTGCAGCGCCGGTGGCGCCATCTGCCACCTCTGCTTTCGCAGCCTCCTTGACAGAAATTTGACCGTTGCCCATCTTCGCCAAGCTGGTTACTGCACTGATCGTCGTACTGACGGCAAGGCCTGACTCTGCGGCGTTGGTCGCTGCCGATTTCAAGGTATCCACGGCGATCGTGCGGGTGATGCTGGGCATGTCGCCCGATGCCAATTTCTGCGCTTGCTCGTGAGTGGCCGCCTGGCTCTCGTGCCCGGCCGCTTTCAGCTTGTTCGTTACCTTGGCGGCTGCTTACTGGCGATTTACACCCAGCTCGTGCATACGGGGGTTGTGCGACGTCGCCTTTGCCTTGGTTGACTTGGAAAGCATGTTGCGAACGGCCGGCGCTTGGTTGTTGGGCACGATGCGCTGGGTGCCTGCGTACTTCGGCTTGGCGCTGGAGGTCGCGCTGCCACAGCATTTAGCCTGGGCCTCGGCGACGATCTTATCGCCCCGTACGACGCGGATGTCGACGCGCTGATCGCCCGCAAAGCCGCCGGTCAATGCTGTCGTCTTGAGATCGCCGGCCTTGCGCGCCGCCGCGTTGAACGTGCCAGCGTGCACCTCTTCGAAGATGAAGCCAGCGCGGTTGTCCAGCGACATCGCTGCCTTGCTTGCGTTGATGGCCTCGATGCGGCCGGTCAGCTTCTTCAGTTCGGCAATGTCGGCCTGGCCGTTCGCTCCCAGGCGTTGCGCCAGATGCGCGGTTTCAGCGCCCTGAGGGAGGCACTTCTTTTGGCGGTTCTTGGTGTCCATGATTTCTGTTGGTGGGTTTGTTCAGTGGCGGTTGATGCGGGTGTGGCGGTGGCCACAAGTGATCACGCGGCCGTCGATGGCGCTTTGCACGACATAGACGTTCATCTGATTGCTGTAGCGCTTCACGAACTCACGCCCCTTGTCCTGCTCGATTGCTTTGCGGCTGCGGCGGTCCAGATATTTCGTGACGCCGCCCCGGTTGTCGTATTCGCGGCTGCCGTATGTCAGAACCAGTTCGACGATGACGGATGGAATGCCGCGCTGTTGCTGCCGAAGCTTTCCGTGGTGGGTGATGTTCATCTGCACGCCTCATTTCAGATAGTGGTGTCCAACCTATAGAAAAATACGTGCCAGAAAATTTAATCAATAAAATCAGTGGCTTGGAGATTATTAGTGGACCGCGTCAGTTGTTTTAAGAAAAAAACAGCTAATTTCGAGAAAATTTATGCTCAACTGGGGGTTCGAGAGGAAATACACTCGAGTCTGGCTTAAAAATTCCCGAGCTCTGACGATTTCGTACGTAAGCTATTGATTTTTCGATTAAAATTTCATGGCGCACCGATTGCTCATTGATGCCTACCGCACATCTGAAGGAAAGCGATTCCGGTTATGTTGATTCAACGCATTGCTCGGCTGGCAGAGCGCCTGGAACTCCACCTGCCCCGTATTGCCGGCCAGACACGGCTCGGCCTGTCCGGCACGTTGCGCGTGCACGACACCATTCCCCTCAACTGCTCTGACAAGCTGCCTCAGCTCATCCAGAAAATAGATCCGGCGCTGGATTTCGCCGCTGTCGTGGAGGAGTTCAACCACCGCGATGTCTGGACCTGGTTCCAGGTCAAAGGCCCCGACGGCAAATTCAAGGCGCCGGACCTTGGCGAACCCGCCAGTCCCGTGCTGATCCAGGCCAGCGAAGGCCGGTTGCCCGAGGACAATTTCTGCGTGGTGCTCGCCACCAGCCGCATCGCGTTTGCCTGCAGCCCCGCGCGCGATGGCCTGAGCCTGCGCGTTTTCTCCGCCTTCCGCCTGAGACCGCCGCCGGTTGCGCGCCTACTGGTGGCCCGCTTCGGTGCCGGTAATCGGCATGGTTTTGATCTTGCCGGCTTTTGCCGGATGGTGGCGGCGCAGACCCGTTTGCGGGCCTGCATCAATCCGCGCGATGCTGAGCGCGAGTCCGAGAAGGACGGCATCTTCATCAGCAATGTGCGCCGCTACTTAGAAGCGCTGCGCAACCACGCCGAATCATCAGCGCCGCGCGCAAGCTACACGCTGGTCGACCGTGCGCCGGTCAGACTGCGCAAACTGGAGGCGGACGAGTGGCCGCGTGCCTTTATCCGTCCGGGCACCCGGATTGAGGTCCCAACTAGCAAGGGCAGAGTGCGCACGCTCACCTTCGACGACATCTCCGATGACGGCGAAGTGCTGACGACCACCTTCGTCGACAACGGCGAAGAGTTGCTGGCGCAAGGTGAATTGCGCGTCAAGCCCGGCGACGATGCCTTCAAGCGCATGCGCGAAGCGCTCGATGCCATGGCCATGGGCACGGATGAAGCCTATGGCCGCCTGCTGGAAGCGCTCACGCGCCCCAACGGGCTCCAGCACGTGCCGCAGCCCAGCCTGCCTCCCGGCGACGCGCAGACGGTGCGCCAACTGCAGGCCCGGGAGCTGGCGCTGAAGACGCCCGACATCGCCCTCATCCAGGGGCCGCCGGGCACCGGCAAAACCACCGTCATCTGCGGCATCGTCGAGGAGCTCGTCAAGGCCGGTAAGCGCATCCTACTGGTGGCGCCGACCCACGTGGCGCTGGACAATGTGCTGGAGCGCGTGGGTGCCCGCCCCGGCGTCACCGCGATCCGGCTGGGCTCCGAGAAAAACGTCGAAGCACAAGCCCACCGCTTCCTGCTGGGCAACCGTTGCCGCGACCTGGCAGGCCAGTTGTCGAAAGAGATCCGCGACGCAGCAGGCGACGACGAACTGGCCCAGGATCCCGTGGCCCGGGTGCAGCGCGAGTGGGCCAAGCGCATCAAGGACGACGATGCAATCGGCGCCATGCTGCTGCTCAACGCCAACCTGCTGTGCGCGACCCCCATCGGTATCGCCATGGCGCCCGAGTTCCGTGACGTGGAGGCGGTGTTCGACGTCATGATCATGGACGAGGCCAGCAAGGCGACCATCACTGATTTCCTCGTCCCGGCGGCGCGCGCGCGCAAGTGGATATTGGTTGGCGACCATCGCCAACTGCCCCCGTACGTCGACCTCGGCGAGCTCGAAGCGGTGGCCTCGGAACGCGCGAAGCGAGCCGGTTTCACTGAGCCCAAACCCGAGTGGATACGAGAAGTGAGCAGCCAACTGCGGCAGCACTTCGACAACCGCATGCACCCCGATCCCGAACGCCTGGAAAAAGCTTGGCGGCAACTGGTGGAGGCGCTGTGCGACCCCTTCGGCATCGACGACGCGCAGCGCGATGAACTGGTGCTGCTCGGCGCCAATCCGGAAAAGTGGCGCAACCAGCCTAAGCGCAACGATGCATCCGGCCCCGATCACGGCCAGTGGAACGCCGCGCTGCGCCTTGGCGCCGAGATGCTGGAACTGCAGAAGCTGGCGCTGCCCAGCGTGTTCGAGCATCTGACCAAGTTACCGGACAGCCGGGTCGTCAAGCTCAACTACCAGCACCGCATGGCGCCGGCGCTCGCGGAGTTTTCGTCAGAGCAGGTCTACGGCCGTGACTACCCCTCGGCGCCCGACACTCATCAACTGGGCTTGGACATCCCTGGCCTGCAGGCCCCGTCGATCTGGCTGGACACCGCATACCAGCCGGGCGACAGGCGCTATGAATATCCGCGCAACACGGATTGGCAGGGTGGTAGTTACACCAATCCGCTCGAAATCGACGTGGCACTCGAACTGGTGGAAACCTGCGCCGCCTGGGCCGTCCAGAGCTGGCGCGGCGACCCGCGCGAGCATGGGCGCGGTCCCGATGCGCCGTTCGAGATCGGCGTCGTCTGCTTTTACCTGGAGCAGGCGCGCCAGATGCGCGAGGCCATCTTCCGCCGCCTGCGCAGCGGTAGCGACCCATGGCGCCGGGAATGGCGCCGCCCGGCCGCGAACCATGCGCCCATCGACATCCACGTCAGCATCGTCGACCGCTTCCAGGGGCGCGAAAAAGACCTGGTCATCCTGTGCACCACGCGCAGCAATCCGAAGGGCCGCCGCGGCCATGTCGACAACCTCAACCGCCTGAACGTGGCGGTCACGCGCGCGCGCCACAAGCGCATCGTGATCGGCGACTCCACCACGCTGGCCGGCCAGGAGGGCGGCCGCCGACGCGATCCCGGCGACCTGCTGGTGCAGCTGTACGAGGGCTGCGAGCAGAAGAAGAAATGGGGCCGCGCCCTGGGAGGCCAGCCATGAGCGCGCCTGACCTTCAAGCAATTGCGGCGGCGCTGTACCAGGCCGGCGTCAAGGACAACCCCACAGCGATCTTGGCGCGGGAGCTGGAGCTATTCGAAGTCGAGTTCGCGGCGCTGGAATGCATGCAGGAGAGTGAGCTCCGCTCGGCGGACTGGGCAGTGCTTGCGCTGGCGAGTGCGCTGGGGCGAATCTCGCCGGTGCTGGTCGATGAATACCTGGGCCTGGGCGACACGGTCTCGGAAGCCATCGTCCACCGCCTGCTGGGCGACCAGCTGCTGCAGCAGGACGGCGCCGAGCCGGCCCAGGCCGATGAGGGCCTGCTGTCGTTCGCCATGCATCTCCTGATGTCCAGCCTGTTTGGTACCACCTCGTCGGTGCCGCCAACGGCGTCGACGCGGGCGCGCAAGCTGCGTGCCTCGCGTGCGTCGGACTCGCCACTGTGCCGGTTGAGCGACCTGGGCCACATGGCGCTTGAACGCGGCGCCATTCCACAGCGGCGCGTGCACAAGGCCAGGCTGGTGTTCCTGGCCGAGCCGCTGCTGTTCATCAGGGTCGAAGATGACAGGCAGCAACGCCACACGGCGCGCCATCGCCAGCCATCGCTGCCGCCGCAGGAGGTGCCGCCGTCGTTGCGCACGCTGGACAGCAGCCTGTCCCTGCCGGACGACCAGCGCATGGCGGCCTGCGGCATAGGCACTGGCGTGGCCGGCCTAAGCGGCCAGCTGGTGCGTATCGTGCCGGGTTCGCAGTGGGAGGTGCGGCGCCTCAGCCGCCGCGTCGACGGACAACACCAACCGCAGACCGCGACGCTGGTGATGGCGGCGTTTCACGCCGTGCCCGACGAACTGCGCTGGCGCGCCTTCCTGCGGTACGGCGGGCAGGCGCGAGCCTGTCCACAGATCGATGCTGCCCAACTCATCGATGCCCAGGCGCGGCATCCGGCCGGACTGTTGGCGGCTGTCCACAGCGAGCTGCCGCTGCCGGCCGACACCCCGCTTCGGGGCGACGGCGCGTATGAGGTGCCCTGCGACAGCGACCAGATGATCCACATGCTCGGCGAGGTCGACCGGCCCTGCGACACCCTGCTGCGGGCGCGGCTTGATTCGTGGCACGCAGGCTTGCGCGTCCATGCGATGCCGGCTGATGGCGAGGCAGCACGCCAGGCCTTCTACGCCTTCCTGTCGCGAAGCGACGCCGCGTTGCGGCGCGACTTCGACGCCACCTGCGCGGCAGTGGCGGCCAGCCTGGCCGCCTACTGGGGCCGCGACCACGGCCTGCCGTCTGCCGACGAAGCGGCGGTGAACCTGTGGCCCCAGGTGGGGTTGCGCGCGGCGCTGTGCATGCGCCGCCTGGAGCACGACCTGGTCTCTCCCTACGCAGCCGAGGAGCAAACGGCATGACCGACGACATCAGGCCCACCCCGCCAGCGACCGGCGCACCCACGATCCAGCTGGGCCGGCAGCGCGTGCCGGGCGTGCTGTTCATGCGCGACAAGTCGCCGTCGTCGGGCGTCGGTTACCAGGTGCAGGACACGGGGCACGGGGACATCGTGCACGTCTCCACCGACGATCTCAGCCAGTCCGCGCACATCCGCGACCTGCTGATCGCGCAAATCCGGGGGGCCAGCCGCAAGGTGCTGTTCTGTAGCTTTCTGTTTGCCGACGGGGACATCGTGCAGGCCTTGTGCGAAGCGGCGGAGCGCCTGCAAGGTGGCGTATACATCCTGACGGCGCTGGGCAAGCACCTGCGGGCGGAGGTGCTGGAGCTGGACGACGAGGTCGACGCGCAGACCGCCAAACAGCGGGAACGAGCCCAGCGCCACGACGAGCACCTGCGCCGGCTGGCCCGCGCCGGCGCCTGGCTGCGCAGCGCCGAGGATTGCCACGCCAAGTTCTGCGTGGTCGACGACGCCTGCGCCATCGTCACCTCCGCCAATTCGACCAAGGAAGCCTACGAAATCAATCCGGAAGACGGGTTGGCCCTGCACCAGCCGCTGGCCGCGCGCGAGTTCGGTCGCCTGTTCGCCCACATCTGGCAGCAGTTGACCACCCTCGAATCCCTGCCCGGTGCCAACCTGGACGTGCATTCGCTGCCGGCGCGGCCCAGCCTGCCGTGGCACGCCCTGGCAAGCGACGGTGACAGCCGCGCAGTGACCACGCTGCGCAACCATGAAACCTCGCTGCTGGAGGCCGCGGTGCAAGTCATCGACCGCGCCCGCGGCCACCTGACGATCGCCACCTACAGCTTCATGGGGATGGAGGATCACCCGGTGGGGAGGGCGCTGCAGCGCGCGCTGGCGCGCGGCGTCGGCATCGACCTGCTAGTGCAGCCGCGCAACCACATCGAGGCCCAGCGGGCCAGCCTGGCCTGGCTGCTCGGGCTGGCGCCGGAGCAGGTGCGCATCCATGGCCACCGCCGCACGCACACCAAGTCCATCGTTGCGGACGATCAGGTCGTGCTGCTGTGGACCGGCAACCTGGACGCCAGGCATGGCTGGGATGAAGGCATCGAGGTTGGCGTGGTGGTGGAAGACCCGGGCGTGGCAGCGGCCGTTGGCCGGTGGACCCGCAACGTCATGCGGCGCCGCACCGACGTGGCATTGAACACGCCGTCGGTACGCCAACTGGCCGAAGCCGGCTTTCCGACGCCCTTGCCCGGCGACTGGGAGCTCTGGCTGCCGCCGAAGACGGCCACCGGGCCGCTAATGGGCTCCCTGGCACGCCATGCCGTTGAGCTGATGGAAGCGCCAGGCCAGCAACTGCTGCGCAGCGCAGACGGTCTGGTGATGCACATCAAGGTGGATGCCGCCAGGCGCCGCATCGACGTGCAGAGCCTGCAGCAGGCCAACGGCGGCGGCAACAGCGTCGCCCGCAGCAAGGGCTGGCTGGCCAACAGCACGCTGAAGATACGCGTGTCTCCGCTCCCATCCGCGCAGCAACCCGCACGCAATAAGAAAAGGCAAAGACCATGAGCCATGGAAGAGTCAGCGTGTCTTGGGTGTCGTTCAACAACGACCCCTACAGCCGCGAAAAGGACGGCCACTACAGGCTTCTCGACAACCAGCACGAGGCCGGCCCGACGCTGGAGTTCCTGCTGAACGAGGAATCGCCGGTAAGGGCGCGGATCGACAAGCACTACCTGCTGGTGCGCAAGCTGAGTGCGCCCGAGGCAGGCGGGCGGGACTTCCACCCGTCCGAGGAGGAGGTGGCCAACGCGCTAATGCAGGAGATCAAGGCGCAGGGCGGCCCCGAAGTGGAGCCGGTCTATTGGTACACAGACGAAGCCCCGACCAACCATCAGGAGTTATTCCGCTTCACCGCACCGACGCTGGCGGAGATCCGGCGCAAGCATCCGAAGGCGCAGATCGTCGTAAATCTCAGTCCCGGCACGCCCGCGGCGCAGACAGTGATGCTACTGGCGCTGCAGGCCCGGATCGTCGGCGACAACGTCCGTGCATATCAGGGCATCCCACGCAAGCACCGTCAAGCCGGACAGGTGCTGGAGGAGGTGTCATGGAACCTGCTCGCCGAACTGGGCAGGCGCGACGACGACCCCGAGAACGATGAAACGTGGAGCATCGCCAAGGCCCGAACGCCCAGCCTGCGCAAGGTCGCCGAGTTGGTGCAGCGCTACGGCAGCGTGCCTTTCCCGGTGCTGATCATCGGTAACCGCGGTTCCGGCAAGACCCATATTGCCGAAAGCCTGCGTCGGAGCTACCTCGACTGGAAGGTGACGACGAAAAAGGAATGGCATCACCACCTGAACTGCGCCGAATTCCGCGGCGACCCGACCATGTTGCGCAGCAGCCTGTTCGGATACGTCAAGGGGGCCCACAGCACGGCCAGCCAAGCAAGCGTCGGCTTGCTGCAGCAGGCCGACGGTGACTGCGTATTTCTGGACGAGATCCACTGGATGGACCAGCAGGCGCAGGGCATGCTGCTGCTCGCACTGCAGCGCAAAGGGATGTTCCGCCAGATCGGCGGCAAGGACAGCATTGAGGCCAAATTCCGGTTGATTGCCGCCACCAACAAATCGCGCAGCGTGCTGCGGGAGGTCCTGGCGCCGGACTTCCTAGACCGCATCTCGGAACTGGTCATCGAGTTGCCGGACTTGCGCGACTGCCCCGCAGACCTGGAAGACATCTGGAAATCCGTCGTGCACCGGGCCTGTGCTGAGCTGGCGGAGCTTTTCCCTGAGCGGGCGCTCGGGCAGGACAGGGCGAAAACGTCGCTGGCCAGGGACTACGTCGAACAATTCCGTCCGCACCAACCCCTAATCGCACGCGCACTCCGGTCCATGCGGCTCGACGGCAATTACCGGGACCTGGAACGGCTCGCGCGCCGGCTGCTGGTGGGCGGGTTGCAAACCGGGCGCCTGCTGTCCATAGGCCCTGAGCTGGTCAATCTGGAGTTGGAGACCCTGAGACGCGAAGAGCAGTTCGAGGAGGAGCACAGCGCCGCATTGCCGGCGTCGCTGGAGGATGAGCTGCCCACCATTTCCCGCTGCGCCAGCTACATGCGCGAAGCGCGGGATAAGGATAAGAGCCTGTCAGGCTCGGACCTAGTGGAGATATGGGAGCGGCGGCTGCTCGTAGCTGCCCAGAAAGTCGCTGGCAGTGGCACCAAGGCCGCCGAGCTACTGCGTATGAATCCCCGGACCTTCAATGGCAAGATTAAGGACATCAGACAAGGCTGAGTGCTCGTAGAGGATTTTCGCGCTCGCAGCAGCCATGGGGGGGGCTTCACGCATAGTGGAAGTCAAGCCCGCCCCAATCAGCCATGCGGACGCGATCGACTACATGAACGCGGTTGCGGATTCCACGACACTTGGACACTCAGCCCACGATCATTTGGACACTCGTTCCATGCTCACTTGGACACCTGATCCACGTCCACTTGGACAGGCAGTCGGAGCGCAGCGACGCAGGTTTGCATTGTTAGTCTGAAGTCTCTGTCGCCGTCAATTTCGTTGCGCGTCTGCGCATCGATTCGCCCTTCAGTTCGATCCGATAAGCGTTGTGCACCAGCCGGTCGAGGATCGCATCGCCCAAGGTCGGGTCGCCGATCAGCGCATGCCATTTGTCCACCGGCATCTGGCTGGTGACCAGCGTCGAGCGGTTGCCGTAGCGGTCGTCCAGCAGTTCAAGCATGTCGCGCCGCTGCGCAGCGGTAAACGGCGCCAAGCCCCAGTCGTCCAGGATCAGCAGGTCGGTCTTGGCATAGCCGGCCATGAGTTTGGCGAAACGGCCGTCGCCGTGAGCCAGGCCCAGCTCCTCCATCAAGCGCGGCAAGCGCAGGTAGCGCACGCTGTAACCGTCGCGGCAGGCCTTGTGAGCCAGCGCGCAGGCGAGCCAGGTTTTGCCTACGCCCGTTGGGCCGCCGATGATCAGGTTCAGGCCGTCGCGCAGCCATTGGCCGCTGCCCAGTTGCAGGATCAGGGACTTGTCCAGGCCGCGTGGGCTGCGGTAATCGATGTCTTCCAGGCAGGCGTTATGGCGCAGTCGTGCCAGTTTCAGGCGGCTGCTCAGACGCGTGTTTTCACGTTCGGTCAGCTCGCGGTCGACCATCAGGCCGAGGCGTTCGTCGAAGCTCAGATCATTGATATCGGGCGTGGCGTGTTGCTCGCTCAGCGCCTTGATCATGCCGTGCAGGCGCAGGGTTTGCAGCTTGTCGAGTGTCGGGTTGGGCAGCATTTTGGTGCTCCTTTTTCAGGTCAGTGGTAGTAGCCAGGGCCGCGCAGGTTGATGTGTTCGTCGGGCAGTAGCGGCAGGTTTTGCTGGGACAGCGGTAGCTTTTCCAGCCCTTGGCGCAGGATCGATTCAAGGCTTTTGTAGCTGCACGCGCCCAGTGCCAGCGCTCGCTGGCAAGCGGCTTCCAGCCGCTCTTCGCCGTGCTGCTTGCTCAGGCGCAGGATGCCCAGGCAGGCGCGGAAGCCGTGCTGAGGATGGATTCGGCGCTCAAGGATGTAGGCGATAACGCCAGCGGTGTTAGGCCCGGTCTGCTCGGCCCAGCGGATCAGCCGTTGCGGTGTCCATTCGGCGTGCTCCCGGTGGCTCTTGGGCATGTGCTCGGTTTGGGTGGTGTGGCGGCCTTTGTGCAGCGAGCGCAGGTGACTGGCCACCCGCTGGTTGGCGTGGAAGCACTCGACGGTCTTAGCGGTTAGCCGCACTTCGAGTTGGTGCTTCACCAGCTGGTACGGCACCGAGTAGTAATGGCCCTCGACCTCGACGTGATAGTCGATGTGCACCCGCGCCTTTTTCCATTCGGCGTAGACATACGGATGTTCTGGTAGCGGTTGCAGTGCGGGTTGGTCGATGGTCTCGAAGGCCGAGCGGCGTGAGCCGGGCAGCTTCTTGAAGGGCTTTTGATTGAGGCGTTCGAGCAGCAGGCTGATTGCCGTGTTGAGTTCTCCGAGCGAGAAGAACTGGCGGTTGCGCAGCACTGCCAGGATCCAGCGCTCGACCACTTGCACACCCACTTCAACCTTGGCTTTGTCCTTGGGTTTACGCGAACGCGCGGGCAGTACGGCTACGCCGTAATGCTCGGCGAGATCGCGGTAACTGGGGTTGATGTCCGGCTCGTAGCGATGCGCCTTGGTGACGCCACTGCGCAGATTATCGGGCACCAGGATCTGCGATGTGCCGCCGAAAAAAGCAAAACAGCGGGCGTGCGAGCCCAGCCAGTCGGGCAGTTTCTGCGACCAGGTGGCCTCGGCAAAGGTGTAGCTGGACGCGCCGAGGACGGCGACGAAGATCTGGGCCTGACGGATTTCACCGGTCTGTCGGTCGATGATGGGCGCGGTCTGTCCGGCGTAATCGACGAACAGCTTTTCGCCGGCACGGTGCTCCTGGCGCATGACAACGTCGACCTTGGCGGCCCAGAGGCGGTAGTGCTCGCAGAACCAGCTGTATTGGAAGCCTTGCGGGTGAGCGAGTCGATATTCCTGCCAGAGTAGGGCCAAAGTGACGCCGGGGCGGCGTAACTCGGCATGCGCCCAAGACCAGTCAGGCATCGGACGTTGATCGCTGGGAACTGTTGGTGCTGGAGGGAACAGGCATCGCTCCAGTTCGGCATCCGATAACAATGTCGGCCAACTCAGCCCGCAAGCGTTGAAACGGTGCAAGTAATTGCCCGCACTGCCGCTACTGATGCGCAGGCTGGCGGCGATCTTGCGCACGGACAGGCCAGCGTCGAACTTTAGACGTAGTACCTCTCGGATTTTACGCATGGATATACGCTCCACGATGACCTCTTCGCTTCGAGAAAAGAGGTCGATGGTAGTGAATAATCCTGCGTTGCTGCCTGCCTGAGCATGGATCGGATCAGTGGAACATCACTGTCCAAGTGCTTGTGGAATCAGTGTCCAAGTGGCCGTGGAATGAGTGTCCAAGTGGCCGTGGAATGAGTGTCCAAGTCAGCGTGGACTGGGTGTCCAAGTGCGCATGGAATCCCCAAACGCGGTAGCCGATTTCAGCTTTGAACCTCGCCCCGGATGGATCGCGCCCTGTAGCTTGATTGCGAACACGTCAGGCCCAGGTGTCCAAATATTCAGCAAGAGTTTGGCCTTGCGCCAATTTGGAACGACAGGTTTCGGGAGTTGATTTCAACATGGCGAATGTTCGCAGTCGCTGCGAAGCAGTCATTGGCATTTATCGGCCGAACTTCCGCTTCGGGTCGATAGCGGACACTCTTTCGGTACCAATTGTCCGAGTTCGAAACCCTACGCTTCCGCCACTAATTTTCATCAAAGCCCTGATTTTTTGGGGCTTTTTTGCGCCTAATCGTTTTTGGTCCCCCATCTGGTCCCCCATTATTAGCGTGGCTTTTACTGGTTTACTGAGGATTGTGATGGACGTGTGATTTCATGGGGCCTAATGACTCATGTTAGGAAGGGGCGATCTATCGAAGGCAGCGTGGGTGGGAGATATGCTTGGCTCTTGCCAGCAGCTATCGACCTGGCGCCTGAATATTGGGGCCGCTTCGCGTCCCATCGCCGACAAGCGCGGCCCCAAAAGTTGGTGGCGTAGGCCTGGAAGCTGGTGACATTCCTGTGGAAACCGGCTTGCTATGATGAGGTTTGAGCTGGAGATCACAAAGCCTTGGATCGATGCCTGCCATCACACCGTCGCTATCGCCCTATAATGGCTTTTCAGAGCAGAATGGGCAGCGTATGAAGCGAACCTTGGAAGGCATGGCCAAAGCCGGCGAGCCGCTACTGCGCGAAGCCCTTGATGCGATAAGGGCGCATCAGGCCGCGCAAGATAACGGGGCATCTCCAGAGGCAATCCAGCGGCTTAGAGTGTTGGCTGACTCCCTTTATCACGCGGTAGTGGATTTCCAAGTGCTTGAAGCCGGTAGTCTGTCTGAATCAATTCACTGATATCGAGGCACTGATGCCCAAACAGTCGAAGATTTTGCCGCCCGACCACCCAGCCTACACCGAGGCAATTGAGGCAATGCGCCGGTACCGCGAAGCTCAGGATACCGGCGCGCCTGCAATAGAGGCGGAAAGGTTACGACTGATAGCTGAGTCTCTGTTCCAAGCTGTAACCGACTATCAAATGAGAGCCTTTGGCCGCGGGGGCGGAACCACTCACTGATTGGCAGTTGTGCGGAAGATGGTGCGTTCTGCGAATGTCAACTTTCGACCCGGGCTGTGTGAAAACTCAAATAGTTCTTTGAAAAGCCCGAGTGTACGTGAAATCTGTAGAAGCTCGGCTATTCAGCTAACCCTGAATTCGCGTAGAAGCAAGATGGTTGTTTTCTAATCAGTCGGATCGCGCCGCAGGATTTCACACAGCCTGGACCCATCGCAGGCGTTGGCGATTGGCAGAAGTCGGCCAAAAGCTGTCTGTCGAAATTGACCAGAGGTCGGTAGGTTTATCTACCCTGAGTTGACGATGAAGGTCGGACTCTAAAGCTGGGTGCTACTCAAATCGGTGGAGCCGTCGACACCAAAACGGAAAGCATCACTTAAATACGGTACTCTCGACCCAGGTGCCTGAAGATTCCCCATAGCTGGAGGGGCAACTAGCCACGGTTTTCGTACGAACTGAAACCTCCGTTGCGAACCAGCTCGCCCTTGCGGATCTGCAATTGTGCGTCTCTGTTTTGGATACCCCCAGCGGGCGGCGTCTGGCATCATTCTCGCCACGATTAAAGAGCCGTACCAGCATGTTGCTCTGAAGGCACGAGACAAATTAGGACAGGGAGAGCTTCAGTGAGTGAAAGCGATGTCATAGATCTTGCCAACGATGCGCTGGGCACCTTTCAGGAGATTGAAAGCCGCGCTACCAAGAAGCTGGCCAACCGTGGCAGTGATGCAGCGGGTGCCTTGGCAGCCATCAATACCTTCAACGGCTCAGTTGTTGTTGATCGCATTGCCTCAATAACTGACGGGGAGACCCAGTCGCTACTCAACCTCGTTCGCGAGCCAGCCATCTCGCGGGTTACCGTTGAACATGACGATGGAGAGGTAGATACCTACTACATCTGCCGCACGACCGGAATATCCCTGAGCGGCGCCAAGCTCGCAAGCTATCGCTCCGATTTCGGAAGGCTCGCGTCACACGACGCTGGCGAAGAAGTGGAGGTCCGGGTCGGCGAAAAGCAGGTTTGGATGCGCATTCTCGAAAACCTGGAGCTAAGACCCTGCAAGGCTGACAGCCAGTGGGACTCTGTCGGCGGTGTATGGCGACGCGAAGATGTAACACCTCAGACCATTCCTTCGCTACGCAAGCTGATCGCACCATCTGATCAGGATGACTTTGCAGCCATGCTGGCAGGCGACGCCGACGAACAAAAGGTTGTCGAAGGCTTGCGACACCAGATCCGCAATGCTATGGCGCTGCGTGATCAAGCGATCCTGGATAAATTTCAGGATGACATCTTCCGCCTGCCGATCAACCGCCAACTGATCATTCTTGGCCCCCCGGGTACCGGCAAGACCACCACGCTGATCAAGCGCCTGGGGCAGAAGCTTGACTGGGATGCGCTGGACGAGCATGAGCGCTCGCTGCTGGATGCTGCACATTACCGCTCCCGTTGGGTGATGTTCACGCCCTCCGAGCTACTCAAGCATTACGTCAAGGAGGCGTTCAGCAGGGAGAACGTTCCCGCCTCGGATGAACATATCAAGACCTGGGCCAAGCGCCGGCATGAGCTGGCGAGGTCAGTATTTGGAGTCTTGAAAACCAATACTGGCGGCACCCTCATTTTGAAGGAGGATCGCCAGCATTGCGGCAGAGAGGTCGTCGACAATCCATGCCAATGGTTCGATGCCTTCCAAGCATTCCACCGTCACCGCATTATCGAGTCGTTGCAGGAAGGAGCTACTCTCCTGCATGATGCTACCCCCGAGCATGCCCGTCCGATAGTCGAACAGCTATTGGCAGTGGTTCCGCATCTTGAGTCCGAGCAGCTTCTCGGAGCCTATGCCACTTGGGATGCCCTTGAGGATAGGATCGAGCCACTGCTCAAGGCAAGCCGTGAGAAAACCGAAAAGCTCATCAGGGAACAAGGCAACCTTCTATACAACAAGAATAAGGGAGTCTTCTCTGAACTAGCCAGTCTTCTGGACAGCATCGGTCAAGCTGACGACGAGGATGAAGACGGGGCTGAGTTTGATGATGATGTGGCAGATGACGCGGCACAACCTACCCACAACGAGGCTCAGAGGGCTGCCCAAGCCTATCGGCGCTTTCTGCAAGCCTATGCCCGCAGCCGCTACCGTGGACGTAGCCTGGGCAAGGGCAGTCGTGCTGCGCGAATCAGGGACTGGCTTGGTGACCGTGTTCCATCTGATGACTGGCTGAAAAACCTGGGTTGCGAAATGAGCTTCCAGAACGCGTTGCGCCGCTTCCGTAATGCATGGAAGCGCTATGTTCTGGATGGCCCGGCCAGCTATCGCGCGTTTCGCCGTCAAAGCCTGACCACCCAGCAGTACGGTTATCAGCGCGCTGAAAACCCTGCTCACATCGACGCCTTCGAACTCGATGCGATTCTCCTTTTGATGCTTAGGTCTGCTCGTGAGCTGATCCAGCAGGACTTCGTGAAACGCAACCTAGATCAACCTAAGTTCTTTGAGCTGGCCAGGATTTCCAACCAGTTCCAGTGTCAAGTGCTGGTCGATGAAGCGACAGACTTTTCGGCGCTTCAGCTCGCCTGTATGGAAAGTCTGAGCGATCCGCGTACCCAGTCGTTCTTCGCGTGCGGTGACTTCAACCAGCGGATAACCGGACATGGTCTGCGGAACCTAGAGCAGTTGCAGTGGATCTCTGGTCGCCTGAAAGACCACCGCATCAATACGGTGTATCGCCAAAGTCGCATGTTGAACGCATTTGCCACTGAGCTGCTTGGCCTTATGGGGGGCGATTTAAAGGCCGCCGGAAAACTGCCCGAACACTCCACGCACGAGGGCGTAAAGCCTGTGCTGGCTGAGAACCTTGAAGGCGAGGCTGTTGCTGGATGGCTGGCAGATCGGATTGGAGAAATTGAACGTATGGTCCGCCAAATGCCGAGCATTGCCGTCCTGGTCGCCGCGGAGAGCCATGTAAAGCCGATGGCCGAAGCCTTGACGAAGCAACTGGAGGGCATCAGCCTACGTGCTGTTGCCTGTGTCGACGGCCAATCCTTGGGTGACGAGACGGACGTTAGGGTATTCGACATCCAACACATAAAGGGACTCGAATTCGAGGCAGTCTTCTTTGTCGGGGTCGACGAGCTCGTTGTGGTGAAGCCTGAACTCTTCGAGCGCTACCTGTACGTTGGTGCAACCCGTGCCGCAACGTATCTGGGGGTGGTCTGCAATCAGGCACTTCCCACCGGTTTAGAAGCACTCAACCCGAGATTCGTCCAGTGCTGGTGAGCCAAGAACGGTACAAGTCAATCAGGCTCCAGGATTTATACGGTCTGTAGTTCCTGTCGCCACAGCAGCAGAATTGGAGCCTGCAGCGATGCAGGCCTGCTTGGATGTGGTGCGAGCTAATCCGGAGCGGTAACGACAGGCGCTGGCAGTGCCTCCATAGCCAGTATTAGGGGAAGGTCCTGTCGTCGCCATGTGCTCTATAAGGTACGGTTCAGTAAGCGCGCGAGGGTCCGACGTCCTTGTTTTCGATCATTGCCTTGACCATCTCAAGCGCGACACCCTAAGGGATCATGCCGCCGGCCGCCAGTGAGCGGCTTAGTGCGCTGGTCATGAGCTGATGCAGCCACCTTTTCTCCAAGCCTGGTGATCGAGACCCAGATTTCGGTCTCGCTGATCTCGTTGCCACGGAATTCGTCGAGCATGTCGCGTACCGCGATATTCGAGTTGTCGATCTTTTCGCCGCCCATGTTGCCGCTGGCATCGAGCAGAAGAATGACAGGTAGCAGCTTGGCTTTGGGTGCGGTGAATTTCGAGGGGGCGAAGGGAGCGCTCACGACCGATACTCCTTGAAAGTGAGAAATTAAATAGGTGGGCGTGCAAGCCTTTGCTCGTCGCCACGATTCCATTGAAAAAGCGGGGAGCGCTATGACGGATGGCAGGACGCTTAAGGCTAAATTGAGGCCGGTGCGGTCGGGAAGGCGCCGAGGAAGGAATAATGAGCGACAGCCTGAGCAGGCTGAGATCATCTGGAGCATTAAACGACCTTGTTTTTAACCGTCGTCTATCGATATCCGTTTGCGAGATATGAGACTATGCTCCTTATTTGGCTGGCACTGTGCCACTTTCTGTGAGGTGCAGACAAACACGGGCAGCAGTCCGTAGAGATTACGGTTTTAGCTAGGCAAACTGGCTGCCTTCCACCTGCGTTGGAGCGCCAACCCGGCAAGCCAACAACCTTATGGCAACTAGATTATCGTAACCATACGAAAAAAAAGTCTATTGATACGGGCGTTCTGGATGCATTGAAAAAGGAATTCGATCTGTATGTTTGAAGAAATCGATCTTCCGCTGTCGATAAATACTTCCTCCGAAGATCCCAGCGCGATCTTCTTCGACCCGGTTCTAAAGGAAGCAGTCACTTACGACGTAGGTGTGGGGTATTTTACCTCCGGCTGGATTGCGGATACCGCTCAGGGTATCTCGCAGTTCGCCTGGTCCCGGGGTAAAGCTCGATGGATTGTCGGCCACGAGTTGCAGGAGAAGGATCTAGACTGCATCGTGAATTCGAAAGCGATAGCGGATAAGGAGTTTCAGGCCAAACGGATTTTTGAGGAAGAGGTGGATGAGGTGTTCTCTGTGCTCAAAGAGGACGCCCGTCTAGCGTTGGCTTGGCTCATCAGGGATGGCATTGTTGAGCTGAAAGTGGCGGTGCCCACCAATAAGCTGAGTGGGATTTACCATGCGAAAAATGGTATCTTTTCGGACGAGGCGGGCAACGATATCGCCTTCAGCGGCTCGTACAATTTGACCTCCAGAGCCTCGTGCAACTGGGAGACCATTGACATTTATCGGTCGTGGGTGAGTGAGGAAGGTCGCCAACGGTGCGAGAAAAAGAAGCGCGAATTCGAGAGCACCTGGCAAGGTAGAGACCCCAATCTCCTGATATTTACACCCACATCCACGACGCTGGATAAAATCAAAGCTTATGCCACGACGGGCTCCCGCCCTTACAGCTTGCCATCTGGCCATCCGGCCGTCCCCCAAGTCATTCAAAATGAAGAGGGAATGATCCGGGGGTACCAGGAAAAAGCCATCAAAGCCTGGTTTGCTCAGAATGGGCAAGGGCTGTTCTGCATGGCCACCGGAGCCGGCAAAACCATCACCGCCCTGACGGCGACCACCCGGCTATTGGATCACTTCCGTACTCAACAAGCCAAGCTTGTCATCGTTATTACCGTCCCCTACTTGCACTTAGGGGAGCAGTGGGCGGACGAAGCGGCCTTCTTTGGCTATGACGCGATTAAATGCTACGGGGGCAAAGACAAGTGGTTGGGTACGCTGCAGTCTGCCTACAATCAGCTGCTGTCAGGTGATCGTGACCATATGGTAGCCATTGCGGTCAATGACACATTCAAGAACAGCCAGTTCCAGTCGTTCCTTGATGGCGTCCGTACCAATTTGTTATTAGTGTCGGACGAGGTGCATAACATGGGCGCTGAGAACATTGTCCATAAGCTGCCCCACCAGGCGCGATTCCGAATTGGGTTGTCGGCCACGCCCATCCGACACAACGACCCCTTTGGCACCAAGGCCATCTTTGACTACTTCGGTGAGCCGGTTATTGAGTTTGATATCAAGGACGCCATCGACGCCGGCTTTCTGTGCAAGTACAACTATTATCCGATCGTCTGTGAGTTAGATCCGGAGGAGCTGGACGAATATATCCGGTTAAGCAGGAAGATTGCACGTCTCATGGCTATGGGGAATAAAGACGATTTTTCGACCAGCCTAAAGCTCGAGCTTATCAAGCGCGCCAAGCTAACCGGCAGCAGTGGGGGCAAAAAGCGAAAACTGAAACAACTGCTGAACGACAGTCAGGACCGACAACACACCCTGATCTATTCCAGTGAGGCCATCAACGACGGCGAACGGGATATCGACCGGATTGTTCAGATTGCCGGGAGGGACTGCCAATGGCGCGTGGCCAAATTCACTGCCGAAGAAAGCAAAGAACAGCGTGCCGAGATTCTTGGTAGTTTTAAGGCTGGCGACATTGACGCCATTGTTGCCATTAAGTGCCTCGATGAGGGCGTTGACATCCCGCAAACGAAAACCGCTTACATCTTGGCGTCCTCGACCAACCCCCGTCAGTTCATTCAACGACGGGGGCGGGTACTGCGTCAGTACGACGGCAAGGGCCATGCATCCATCTATGATTTTATCGCGATTCCTCCCCTAGACAAGTTGGGGGAGGACGAAGAAACATTCAATATCGAAAAGAGCATGGTAGAGCGTGAGCTTGATCGGATTAATGAGTTTGCCGAGATTTCCGAAAACTACGGATACGCCCTCTCCACCTTGCGCGACATCCGAAAAAAACTGAAACTGTTAGGTGCTTAATATGAAGAAGCCCAGTGAGGTCATCAAAGCTGCTTCTCCGGAAGTTCAGTCGGTTATCAATCAAGTCCTGAAAATTCACCAAGAAGGAAAGCATTACAGATATCTGCCAGGGGACATGGAGCGGGATTTCTGCGAGCGCATCATCAAGGTGATCAAGGACGAAGTGAAGGCATGAAATTAAAAAAATTAACCATCAGGAACTTCCGGCAGTTCTATGGCGAAGTGTCGATCAGTTTTTCAACCGATGACAAGGCCAGCGTCACGGTCATCCATGGAGAAAACGGTGCCGGAAAAACATCTCTGTTGAACGCCTTTAAATGGGTGCTCTACGGAACCACCGACTTCGATACCAACAACGAAAACATCCTTAGTGAAAGAGCTATTGCGGAAGCGGGCCAGGACAGTCCGATAATCATGTCGGTGACGTTGGAGTTTGATGATGACGGGTTCGCCTACACCGCGCACCGGGAGCAGAATTTTGTCAAAGGAGCGGGTTTGCACGCGGAGTGCTTGGGCCCCTCAGTACCGTTACTCAGTTGGATTAATTCTGCAGGCCTATCCGGTCGTTCTTCGAACCCGGGCAGCCAGCTAAATCAAATCTTGCCGGAAGATATGCACGGCTATTTTTTCTTTAACGGTGAGCGCATCGAAAAATTAGCTTACAACAGCGCCTCCACTCAGGTCAGAGAGGCCATTAAGTGCCTAATGGGGCTGAATATTCTGGATCGTGCTGAAAAGCAGCTGAAAGGTCCGGTGATCCGACATTTCAACAAAGAAGCCAAAGACAGTTCTTCTGGCAACATGACGGTGTTGCTGGAAGAGCAATCGAAGTTGACGGATAAAATTCAGCAAAAAGAAGACGAGATCAAGGGTTGGAAAAGTACCCTGAGTGAAATTGACCTAGAGATCGAAGCCATCGATAAACGGTTACAGTCGATCGAGGCGATCGCTGAAAAGCAAAAGCGGCGAAAGATGCTTGAGGAGCAGCTTCAGCAAATCGTAATAGATAAAGCTGAGGCCTCGGCTGCGCTCAACAAAAACGTCACAGAACGGGGCTTCCTGGCGTTTATTGATTCGCAACTGACCGGAGTGAAACAATATCTGGATGAAATGCGGATCCGGGGGGAGATACCCAGCAAGATAAAAGCCACTTTTATCGATGATCTGATCGATCTGGCTAGATGTATCTGCGGTCAGCCGCTGGAGCCGGGAAGTGACTGTGTGATGGCCCTTGAGTCGTACAAAACCACGCTCAACGATAATGGCGTTGAAGAGCAGTTCCTGACGCTGTTCGGTCATATGTCCCATTTGCAGTCCGAACGTAAAGCATTATTCGCCAACATTAATGAGTCGATGACTAGATTGACCGAGTTGGACGAGCGGCGAATGAGCTTTCTGGGGCAAATTGATGAGCTAGGCGAAAAGATTAAAGGCGTAGAAGATTCCGCCGATTTGGAGGAGCGGCGAGTGGGGTTAAAGGCGGATAGCCGAAGACTCAACGCCAACTGCGCCGTCGGCGAGCACGCCAAATCCGGTTGGGAAGATCAGTTAAAAGACAAGGAAAAGGAAATTGAAAAAGAACTCGCCAATTCCAATCAGGCGGATTTGAGCCAGCGCAGAAAACAGCTGGCAAAGGATGTGGCGGACACAATTGGCGAATTTCACGAAGCTATGGCCCACCAGGTACGCTTAGATTTGTCGAAAAAAGTCGATGACACCTTCCGGAAAATCATGAAGAAAGATTATTGGGCGGAGATCGATGAGGGCTTTACGCTCAAAATATTTAAGAACATCGAAGGGCACGGTAAACAGCCGGTGTGGGAGAAATCCACCGGTGAGAACCAGGTTACAAGCCTTTGTTTTATTAGCAGCGTAGTTAACAGCGCTAAAGAGCGGGTCACAAAATCGGGTGGGTTGCAAAAGGGTGGCATTTATCCAATTGTGATGGACTCGCCGTTTGGTGCCTTGGACCCTGAGTATCGCCAAAAAGTGGCGACCTTCATTCCGGCCCTTGCTGACCAAGTCATCGTCATGGTATCGAAATCTCAGTGGCGCGGCGAGGTGGAAAGAGAGTTATCCAAACGCCTAGGTAAGCAATACACGCTCACATATCACAAGCCTAACCCAGGCAGTGATGAAAAGTTCGAGTACACAAAGTTGGAGGAAGGGTATTATGGTTGATCGCGTCCGGAAACCAGCTAAACACGCTGACACCCTAAGTTTTCTGAAGGATGAGGTAGAGCTCTTCGCCTCCTTTAAGGACGCCATGGTGTTTGCTGCGGCACTGGGTTTTTCTAGAAAAAAGTCGGTCGCGTTCGAAAAGTCCAGCGAGCCCATTCCCTTGTCGGTGTTTCGGGGGGAGTACGACGAAGCTTTTATGAACGTGTTGGCCCTGTTCGAGCATCAGGATTCCGCTTACCTGGAGCCTGAGGGCGATAAATTTGACGCCAAGATCAAGCTCTTTGAAGAATACGCCTGCGGCGGTTTGGATATCATCAAAAGCACGATCATCGACCCAGGCTTGGAAGCACAAAGTGCCATCATTAGGCTGATTCTCGACGAGCAGGCCGAGCACACGATTATAGATGATATTACGGCGCTGGGCGCCTAAGGCCCGGCATCGGTACGGAGGCAGGGACGCCTCCGGCTCCATAACTGCAGAGTGCAGTGCGATTTGCCAGTGACGTGGGAATGACGTGGGGAAAAGGTTCAGAAGATTTTGCTGGACGAAGTGTAAATCAATGGTTGAGCACGATAGTCAGAAAATCAGAATCATAAACGATATTTGGAAGCACCCATTAGAATGTAGTTTTAGTGTTTCTCAATTGCGCTTAACGCCATATAGGCTCGTTAACGGCTGAGCCCACCGCTGTAGGTGGGCTCTTTTTATTTAATTGTTATCAGCAAGGCTACGTCTTTCAGGGAGCGTACATGTCCCATTTTATGCAAGCCTATCTCGATGAGAGATGCGACATGCCTGACGGGATCCCACTCTAGCGCACTTTGATGCACAAACTGTCTGAGTAATGCTTCGTAGATATCCAAGTGCTCGCCAAATAGAGTTGGGGCGTTGAATTCTTGCCCGTCCAGGTCTGACACACTGGCATTGCCGAGCCCATTTTCGTCGGCCAGTGCAAGCGCGATCGCAAACCGGCTCAAAATATTAGGCGTCAGGCCTGTTTTCGACTTTAGGAACTTCAGCTTCGCAGTGGATGATGCTGATATTTTAAATTTGTGCGGAAATACGTTCATGCGTTTTGTGCCCACCGCCAGAAATAGCCTTCCTCTGCTTGAGTGGAGCGAGTTTCTGGATTATATACCAGATGATAAGAGTGCGAAATGCTACCTTGCAGGCCTTCGTAGAAGGCGTAGTCAATTTCAGTATCAGTCGAGAGAATGATGACTTGGTGACTCGTTTTGGGGAAATAGTTTTCAACGAGTTTTTTCCTGTGAACCGAGTCCAGTCGACCTAGCGGTGTGTCGATCACAACAGGTAGGCTTCGCCCTGACGTCCGGGCCAGCGCTTCCAAAATAGAGATCGCAAAGATCTGCTTCTCGCCGGCTGACAGCTCTTCCTTACGGAGTTTTACGCCTTCATCGTCAATCAGGACGACCTCGAAGGAGTTCGGGTCGATGTGGATGCTGAGATTCCGATCTTCTTTGCGGGCGAGACCATTGAATGAGGTGTAAAACTGCGACTCGAGCTCTTTGAGTTTTTCAATTCGAGCGCGTGCGGAGAACTCTTTCAATACATCTTTGGCATTTTGTGCGAGCCCGGTCAGGCGTTCTTCTTCCTGGGATTCAGCTATTTCTGTGTAGAGATCGTCTAACTGGCCTGCAGCCAACGACAGGCGGACGAGGAGGGCCTTTGCCTCCTCAGCCATTACGGATCTCTGCTCCTCAAGAGCGGATAGCCGTCCCTGAAGTTTTCCTTGTTCGTTAAACAGTGGGATCAGTACTTTTTCGTCAGGTGCTCTAGCGATATTTTCCCGGGCGGCTTCGATTTGGTTATCAGTTTCCTGAAGCGTCATCACTAAGCCAGCAGCACGCTGTTGGAGCGAACCAACATCGTTCTGTAGGCGATGAGTGATGCTGAATCGTTGAGTGTCCGAGAGCTCGTGTACCAGAGCTTGTTGTTCAGTGCCGTTTGAGACTTCTGAGCCGAAGGTCCTCAGAAAAATATCTTGAAGGGCAGGAAGCTGCTCCTTCGTCATCGCAAACGCAGATTCGACTTCTGCTAGAAAATTGCTCTGCTGGCGCTGCAAGTACTCGGAGAGTACCTGCGACTTTTCCGCGCGTTGCTCAGCGCCTATCTGCGCCAGCAGTTTCTCGTTGAGGCTTTGAGTTATTGCGAAAGGTAGCAGGCCGCTGAGCATGTCATGCAGGGTGTGCTCTATAGCCTTCTTTTCGCTAACTAATGCTTCGAGGTTGACCGTTTCCTCTCGCCTGGAGGCGCTCCAGGCGCCACCGCGTGCATTGATGCTCGCTTCGATGCTACCAAGGTTCTTGTGGGCCTCGACAGTATTCACGCGCATGAGGAGAAGCTTTTCGCGTATTTCGGCAAGCTGCTCCTTCAGGTCGTTATAACTCCGTTCTGCATCGGCAATTTTCTGCTTGCGATCTTCTGACGCCTTTTTGACCGAACGCCCTCTGATAATAACGGAGAGGTCGGAGTGCAATCGATCGATGAGATCCAAACCCAACAGCTTGTTGATCGACTCACGCAACGCATCTCCGGATGTTTCTTCGGCAAGGCTCGCGATTTTTTCGCCATCGAAGAAAAACAGCTCGGAAACGCCGATCGGGATTAGCTCGTTGAGAAATGCTTGTGCCTGATCATAGGAAAGTTCGGTCAGGTAGTGTCCGTCCCTTGAAATGATCAAGCCTTCCTTTACTTTGCCAGCGTGATCAACAAACCAGTCACGTGTCAGTTGATAGCTCGAAATAACACCATATTGTGCATAGCGGAAGGTCAGCTCGACAGCTGCTCGCGTAGGCTTGGCGATGCTGTTGTGAGCTCTGTGTATGCATTCACGAAGATACTGATGGTACTCGGCAACCGTTGCGCCGGAGCCCAGTACGCCTTTACCGTACAAGGCAAGCTTCAGCGCGCTCAGGATGGTTGTTTTGCCACCGCCGTTTAGGCCGCCAAATAATACGATAGGTGCGTTTTTGCCTCTTTTAATCTTAGGAACCAGATCAAAATCGTGGGCACCGCTGAACACGCGGAAGTCTAGTACTGAAAGGGAGTCAATAATCATTGCAGCAAGCCATCTATGTCGGCTTTCAGAGATTCGAAAGCAGTCTTGTACGTGTCAGTAACTTTAGGTACAGCGCGCCGTTCCATCGCTTCGTCCAATCCACCCCAGTCTTGCTCCAGGACTTTCTGCAGCTCGTCCAGAATGCCTTTTCGACGTGAGAGCCCAGAGAACGACAATTCTGTATCGATCAGCTTCATGATCAGCAATGCTGGAACGCCGTGCTCAGCCTCGAGTGCGTTGAGAATGGCAGCATCGGGTTCAGTAAACGCGCCGGCATCGTTTTTGATCCACTCAACCGTATCGTCAGGGTAAATCTCACCATAGATTTTAGGGAGCGAATCAATCCAATCCGGTTCATTTGGGTCCTTGAGCCACTGCTGACGGATCACTTGTAGCTCATCGCGGCCGATCAGCTCGATCTCACGATCGGTCTCACGAATGCCCTTCTCAATTTCCAAAAGCAGCTTTAGCCACTCGCGGCGATATTTCATCCAGTACGGACCAGGCACGTGCTTGGCGGCGGTATTGGAGTCGTCATCGATAGCCCCTCTTGCGAAGGTAACTTTCCCGGTCCGACGTTTGTAGTTCCGGAATTCGGCTTTATTTTCGGGCAGGGAGCTGGCGTGCAACTGGTTGCGGAACTGAAGCAGCGGTAGCATCCAGTCTTCGCCGCTGTTTACGAGTCCTTCAATCGCTTTGTCGTGTGTCACGACTGTGCAGGTCCAGCATCCGAAACGCGAGTTTCCGCATGATGGTGTATTGGTATCGATGACGAGCGGACATTCTCCAGCATTGGAGTCTTTGTAGAGCTCAAACAGTACTCGGTTGGAGCCGCCCCAGGGCCTGGCAGCGCTCATGAGGTATTCCCACACATCATCAGCGTGCCAAAGCTCAATGGGCATGTAGGTATACGCATTGTGCAATGTTGTGTGTCGGCCGAGTGCAGAACCATCGATTTTGTGGCGTGTGATTACCTGGGCACGCGTGGAGCTTTCTTCCCGTCTGGATCCCAGCACAACCACGACTTCACCGAAGCGAGCGACCTTATCTTTGATGAACTCGCTCACAGGGTCAATTTTCATTCGCTCAGTACACCAGCGGAATGCTTTGGTTGGGGCAGGGTAGCCTTTACCCAAGAGGTTGGCCCAAAACGTCTCACCGACTTTAGGAGTGACAGAGTGTGCTGTCATTGGCAGTTGGTCCTGAAGCGCCTGAGCATTCACCGAATCAAGCACTTGGTGGATCATGTCGACGACAACAGGGGTTTCCACGCGAGTGTCAGAGGAGACCACGTAAACGTGCTTATGGCGTTCCTCAGGCGGCAAAAGCTTCAAGGCGTAGTAGGTGAGCGACAGAATGACAGTGGAGTCTTTACCACCGCTAAATCCCACCACCCATGGTCGACTATCAGCCTTGTAAATGCTCTGAAGCTCGCGGACAGCGTCCGCTAACGGCCTACCCGCAATGATCGCTTCTTGGACGAAGTCATCGTGTGATGGATAGAGAAATTGATCATTGCTCATTATTGGGAAAACCTGTTTTCTAACTCTCGTTCAACCGTGGACAGCGGGACACCAAGCTTCTTCTTAATGAGACTGGCGGTGAGTGCAACATTCGTGGTGGCTTTGGAGATCCGGCCGTGAACCATGGCGCGGCCTTCCCATTCAGGATTGGCTCTTGACCAGTCGATGCTTCGCAACTGACTGATGGTTTTTTGCCATTCGGACTCTTTGCGGATGATCAGCTCGGCACCGACGAGCCCAATCGCTTGCAGCATCACGCCGTGGGCATGGATGTAGTTGTCTCGCAGCTCAGACGTCGACAGCTCCTTGTTTTTTGCCCTGATCCAATCGGGCATCTGGAGAGAAACCTCTTCCCAGAAGGACTTCGCGAGCTCTCTCTCGTTTTGCGCGATGAGGTCACCTTTTCCTTTTTTCAACAGGACGCGGGACGCATTCTTGATGGCGCTGAGGGTGAAGAGCTTGGAGCTTCGAGGGGAGAGGCTGGACTTCTCCAGCTCAGTCATCCTCGAGAAAACTTCTACATTTTTTGCCAAGTACCTAGCCAGGTCAGAAATCTGGTCTCTGTGATCGTACAGGGTACTGATTGAATTGCTCGGACGAACGGCATGCTTGTTGAGATCAGCGAACATTTGCTGACTGCGGTTGAGTCCTTCGTCAATAAAGAAAAGGACCGGGATATTGTCGTGGCCAAGCTCTGGGTTCTCACGGATTGCCTGCTCGATGGCTGCACGGCGATGCTGACCGTCGTTGATCAATATCGGAGCTTCCATCGGGATTGTCAGCGTGCCGATGCTCTGCGCTAGGCCAGTGTCGGAAGCAGGGGTGAACTCGACAACGCCATCCACTGATGCCGTGATCGCGGACAGGGTGTAATCGTCGCGATTGTCGAGCAAATAGGCTGAGATCTCTGGGACTCGGGCGAGGTTCAATGTGCGCTGCGCCCGCAGATCGGCTGGTACATTGTCCTCGTTAAAAATGAATATTTTGGGCACAAGGCGCATAGGGCACATCGCGATGTAGCAAGGCCGGCCGGCCTGGATGCCCCTGACGCATGGGAAGGAGTGGACGTAAATATTCATGGCTCAGAACGTGTTTTTACTATGAGTACGTCATTTTGCATATTTTTAACGTACACGCAAGGTGAGCATGACCCATGCGGGTCGATTCGGAGCCTTGGATCAGGCGTTTCGGTCATCCCAGGTGCGGAGAAGTCATACCTCGACGAAAGTGACCAATGACTGAACTCCTAGGTGGCGGATGATCGCCGCTGCGACCTCTGTGCTGCCATCCGTAAATAATTTATCCTTGGTCTGCTTGTAGACATCTCTCCATTGGAAGTTTTGTTGGTTGCTTATTTTTTCGATTCTTAGGATCTGCCGCAATACTGAGCGGGCAAACTCTAGGACGAGAATTTTGCTGGGTTTAATGTCGCCGTGAGTGTAATGGAACTTGTTCCGCAGATCTATGTAAAACTTACAGGAAGTGTAATCGGAAACGTGCAGAAGGTTGAAGTGGTTTCCGACGCTTTTATAGATAGGGTTAAAGCCTAGAACCATCTTTGTGTCGAGTATGTACACATCCGGGAATGTGCCTCTTTTGTCCGTGTAATTGGCGATGGTAGCATTGTGTAAGAATAAGGAGCCTGCTGTGTAGCACTCATAGGCTCGAAAAATGTGCATGAATGCCTTGCTATATAGCTGGCGGCGCATGGATAGCTCGTAACCCAAATAGTGCATTACTGACATCACCTTGTAGACACAAGGAAAGCCGTTCTGGAGGGCCGCAGTCGGGTAAGTGTTGGATAAGTCGGTGGCATTGGTGGGGCATACCATGAGCAGCCCATTGCAATAACTGATGAGCGTGTCGATGGTATGCTTAAATATGCTGAACGTTGACTTGAGGTTGTCTATGTAGTCGACGAATGCTTTGAGTTCGTGCAGTTGAAGCCCATCGAGGTCGGTGCCGAGACTCTTATTCCTCAGCAACCTGTCGGGCAGGAAGCTGTAGCCAATCAATAGTCGGTTGATATGACGGACTAGTTCATTGTGCTCCCCGCAGGCCGCTTCAATAGTGTGTTTAACAATCGGGTGTAGATGCTGAGTGTCGTGAAGATAGCGGGTGATATCCTCGTGATTCGTGGTGAAGTCCGTATCGCGCAGCTGGGGGACCTCCGCTGAGAGTCCCGTATCGAGATCATATTTAATAAAGCGTCGATCTGCATCAGCTGGTAGATAGGCGTGCACCAAGAAATGCTCCGCCGTGGTCAGAACGGTGCTGCCTGGCACCAGTAAGCAGCGAGGGCGGATTTGCACCGTCGCATAAATATGCTGTGTAAGATCGGCCAGTAAGCTACGAGAGCCAGAGACGATGAGAAACTCAGAGTACTCTAAGGTTGCAGCGCATAGCAGCTCCTTAAGAGTTGGATCAAGGTTATCTCCGTCCAAGATGGAGAAGAAAACATCCTTACAGTTCCTCATCAAACTCCTCACTCTTGGAGTAGATAAAGTCCTTGGCTTTCAGGGTGCGAACCAAGTCATTAAAGGAGTCAGTCAGGTTTTCGGAGATGAGTGTGCCGACCAGAGTGTCGAACTGGGTTTTCGAAGAGTCGCCGCCAAATTCCTTCATCTCTCTAGATTTGTCTAGTTCGGCCGCGTACAGTCGCTCGCGCTCAAATGCTGGAAGATTAAAGTTAGTGCGGTAAGATTTCTCGAAAACCTTGCGCTTGTCTTCTCGCATCTGGTTGATAAAACTACCTACTTCCTCTTTGGCTAACTCCGATATGACTTGCTGCTCTTTCGAGTCGGTGGAGTCGGTTTTATCCGCATTAGATAGTAGTAGTCGGACAATCTGGCGTTTCGCTGACTTGGTTACTTTAATGCGAGAGCCACTAAAAATTGTGTCTTGGAGATAGAGGTGCCGTTCATCGAAGAGATCAGATTTTGGCGGGAATGAATTCGCCACGAAAATTGTTATGTAATGTGAAGCCCGTGCCAGTGGAATACCATTGGCAATGAATTTTGCGCAGAGGAGCGACCATGCTTCAATCATGGCCTTTTGGAAAATGGTTTTACGCGAAAAATCGGGTATTGTGTTGTCGATTAATGTTCTCAGTTCTTCCCGTACCATCGCATGCATGGCGAGCGCAGGTTTGGACAGGATGTCGTTGAACAGTACATGCCCTTTAACGATGGAAAACACGTTTTGGTCGTTACGGCGTTCGCGCCTGAGCTCCTCCTCGATGGTGGTAAAGTAGTTTTTGAATTGAGCGCAGTACTCTGCATAGAAAGGGGTGTTGAAGAACATTTCAACTAGTGCTGGTGTGATGGTTTCGTTCACCAGGGAAATAAGACGAGCGCGATGGCGAGACAGGAAATCGCGCCACGGGAAATACTCCGGCGCGCTTCTTTCCTCGTCGTATTCGTCGGAACCAAAATCAAACTCACTCGATTGTCTATCAATGCCCAGAATGGCAGCCAGCAGCTTGACGCCATTTTTGGTTTTGAAGAGCTCCTCGAAGGCGCTGTTAATCACGCCGATGCTGGTCAGGGTGTGTTCACGAGAGATCTCCAGTGATTGCTTGTGGTTTTTCGTATTCCATTCGATTAAACCGAGACCCTCTCCATCCTTCTGTTCCAGAACTGCTTTGCAGAATTCTCGACAAATAATGGAGCCTAAGGTTTGTTCCGAAAGCAGAGTAAGAAAGTGCCCGCTGACGCGTTCCACCGTCGAGTTCACGTCGACGAAGAGATGCCTCAATACCTCTGGAACTTTAGGTTGTACGTCGCTGTGGTTCTCAATCGAATTGGGTGGATAGACTAAGCAGATAGGTATCGTAAGGTCTTTTACCAAATCTCTGTGATTGGCTCGCAATGCGTTTAGCGCAAATAGGCGATGCTGCCCGTCAATGACCACTAGCCTGGCGCCTTTGACTCCGTTGGGGGTAATGTTTACCTGGATTTTTGCATTGTCAACTGTAATCGCTACAGGGTGGTCTCCATCGCCACAGGAAAATATTCTAGGTTCTTCCTGGTCGACTTGGTAATTTGTGACTTTTAGGACGCCTGGCCACTCTCTGGTATGCAGTGTGCCGATGTTATCACTATCAGAGCTGAATGTTGATTTTGGATAGTAGTCTTCGAGACGTTTATCTTGGTCGACATAGACAACGCCCACTAACAGTGGGGGTAGAAAGACGATGTCCTTTTGAATGCCTACCTCCTTTGCCAAGTACTGGCTGATTTCGGCGATGGCTCGCTCTTCGTCAATGTCGCGTTGGATTAAATAATCAAAATTTAGGTCAGTGTTGACGTCTTTAGCGTAGGATAGATATGAAAGCTCGTCGATCTTGAAAGATGTCATCAAGTATTCTATTGGGACGGAGCCGTTAGTTTTGAATATTCCGAACGCGCCATCTTTTTCAAATTCGTATCGGAAGGGAGCTGCAGTTTGTCGTCTGGTCATAGCAAACCTTAAATTGGTTAGTCAGTTGAATGATTTCCGGTAACTACTGAGAGTTTTCCTGGTTCAATGTTGTGCGCGCTTTGATAGGAATGGATCAACTCCAACAAGCTTGAGCGGTAGAGAGCGGACACGGATGGCCGCGGATCTGACAGCTCATGGTGCATTCCATATGCTTTCTGCGCCAACACCGATCTCCTTCAGTTGTCAAACGGGGATGCTTTAGACGTGATTAGGCGAATCTTACCTTATAACGAGCATCGGTTTGCACATCGCATATGGTGTTCGCTTGCTGCGGGTTCGCGCGCGCTGGCGGTGACGACGGCCCGTCGAGATTGGAGGCCCTGGACAGATGCTGTCTGGGGCGGGGAGCGTCGGCCCATCTGCCGCTGAGGGCACGTTCAGCTGGCAGCTTCGACTTCAGTTAAGCCCAGCCTCAGGCTCAGCAATGCTTTGGATGACGATGTCGTGATCATGGCCTGCGCGGCTAAGGTGCTGCATGCTATGGCGCGGTTTGCAGCCATGGTTTGAGGAGAGGGAAGGTATCAACGCAGGGGAGGGCAGCCTTTGTATCACCATTTGAGCGAGAGCCTGAAGGGCACATCGCAGATCAGGTTCCCGGCTTTCACAAGCCCCTACGAAAGTGTTCCCGAAGGAGAATGTTCAAAAATTTCCTGATCTGCTGCCAGAAGTCTGACTTTACTGGGATTCTCGGATGGTACTCGACACGGCAAAGACACGCTGCTCCGTTCTCGGATGGCTTTTTCTTATGTTGCCGCTCGCCGGTATAGGGATAGTCATCGAGGTCGATGGTCAGCACTATTACTCAACGTATGATGGCCGCGATAGCCGAGGCGGTACTCAGGCAATGGGTTGCGGACAGACTGCACAGATTGTCTGGCTATGAAGTATATATTTTTGGGGCACGAGTTTGGCAAGTCAGACACTGAAAAATACAGATAAAGTTCTGCCGAACACTCTTTGATCGATATGCATTGCTATAAGTGCGTGATGCGATGACCTCGCGGAAATTTTTGGTAATATTGTGTGCCTAGGTTGGAGTCACCCCTCTCATCCGATGATGTTTGGCAGGCGGATCAACACGATCAGCGACCGCAATAATTATAATCAGAGGGGCGCGGTTCGCAGCAAAACGACTCAGAGGTTAGGAGCTCAAGGCATCAAAGTTAAGAAAGGATTATTGGCGGGAAGCTCCATCGGAATTGTCCTGGCGTCGATTAGTAAGTAGCCATTCACTGAGCTAGTTTTGCGTGGGCCTTTAACTTTACAGGTCCAGATATTCCGGCCATTAGGCTTTTTCAGATGAACATCCAGTTTTTCAAACTGACGTTGGAGAAATCGCCAGGCTTCGCTACTAGGATCTGCTTCGGCCACCTCTGGATGCTCGGCAGCGTAGCGTTGGAAAATGCCCGGCGTGACCAGAAAAAAAGTGCCCTCCACGGAGTGGACCTTGGCCTTGCTGTCGTTAATCAACAATCGATGACTGTGGACACCGTCGCGCAGCCACTCTAGAAACACCAGCCCGATGGCATCCTGGGGAAGCGTAGTTTCGGACTGCAAGTTTCCAGTGCTTGATTCAGTCTCAAGTTGACGCGGCTCTTCCAACATATCCATCAGATCGTCGAGATAGTTGAAATCCTCATCCAAGATTGTTGTGGTCGACCGCTTTTCCTTCGCGGCAGTTTGCGGCCCATCTGTGCTCGGCTCGCAGGGTTCACTGGTTGATACGGGATGGTCCATCATCGGCTCAATCGTGCCGCTAAAGCAGACTGGCCTGGACTCATCGCCCCAGATCAGACTCGGCTGTAGGCGGAGGAAGGTGAAGCGATGCTCCCATTCACCGATGGTTACGGTCGCGCTCCATACCGCTTTGCCTTCAGATGACGCGTCCACCAACCCATGGGATTGCAGCTCATCAAACAAGGCAATATTGGAGGAGGGGATACCATCCACGGATTGAGCCAGCAGGTATGCACGCAGTTTGTCAGTCGCAGTTTTGCTGACCAACCACAGGTGGTCCTCGGTGAGCCATCCGGCGGCGCCAGGCTGGTTGAGCTTGAATTCGTTTTTGATCAGATGGCGTAGCCCCATGAGTAGGTGATGCTGTAGCGAGTGCTTGGGGGCGTGCAGTGCTTTTGTCGGGTTGGCACCGATGTTCTGCGCAGTGGACACCCGATCAGCTTGCAGCACCAGTTCCCCGAGTGTGCCAGCGTGCTCGTAGTGGTCGGCTAGCAGGAACAGCAATTGGCTCCACAATTCGGGGTAATCGCTGAGCCAGTCGAGCAGGGCGGGCGATAGGATCTGCGTATAGAGCAACCCCGCCGCGGCACCGTGCAGCTTGTAATCGCGGCCTGGGTGGTAGCGGAAACGGTAGGGCTGGTTCAGCGGGCCGTGCCAGGGGTGCCAGCGTTCGGCATTCTGATACTCGACCTGCAGGTCTACGGCGATTTTGCCGATATCATGGAGCAGGGCGCCGTAGGCAATCGCGGCGCTCCAGGCATCGGCTTGTGCCGCCTGGTCTTCTGGCGCCGCGCGGCTGGGGAGGAGGTAGGATTGGCGTAGCTTCAAGCTGCAGGCCACCAGCTCCAATCCGTGATCGAGCATGCCCCCGGCATAGGCGTGATGATGGCTTTCGCTGGCCGGAAGTTGCTGTACGTAGCCGGCGTAACGGCGGATGGGCTCGAGGTAGAGCCGATCAAACTGGGCTTCGGAGAGGGCCGTATACTGCCAGATACGTTCAAGCAGCCTTTTCCGGTGATCTACGTCGAGCAGAGATTCGGCCGACTGGGGGAGCAGGAAGCCCTCGGCGATGGGAGTGGGAGTGAGCTCTGCCGGCTCGCCTTTTTGAATTTTCAACCACCAGCTTTTCATCGCATGACCTGCTGTTCGTTCGGGAGGTCCTTTTGCCTTTTCGGATAAGCCTCTTACCCTTGCGCCCCCTTCCATTGCCGCCGTTACCCTTTACCGCCTTGGCCATTTTCGCGTGTGTGATAATTCGAAGCCAGGTCCATCGGGATCGGCGGCCGCTCGGAATAGCGGTGCCTTTGTTCAGGGCGTAGACTGCCCGGCATCATTGCTAGAGCAGGGGTGCGGATGACGTTGAGTGATGCGGTATTGATCGTATTATTGGCCGATCGGATTCATGGCACGGATACGGCCATCCGGTCAGCGGCCAAACGCTGTGCGAAAAAGCTGCCCCGCAGCCAGCGCGGTATTGTGTTCAAGATCGGGAACAGCGCAAACCCGCGGCAACTTGTGGCGCACCTGTGTCAGCACTTGTCTGATTGAGTAACCAGGCGAGGTCGTTTTAACCGGCGCCTCGCAAGAGCGTGTGCTCTTTACGTAAACTCTCGGCTAAATCCGCAGTCTCAGTTATTATCCCAGCACTTGTCCCACACCTAGGAACATCATTCATGTCCAAACTTGCCGAGTTCAAAGCACTGGAAGCGCAACTGGCCGCGCAGCTGCAACAGCTGGATGCCATGAAAAACGACTCCGGCTTGAAGCAGGAAATCGAGTTCGAACAAAAACTCAGAGCCTTGCTGGAACAGTACGGCATGGGCCTGCGCCAGGTGATCAGCATTCTGGATCCGTCCAAGGGCCTGAGCGTACCGACCGCGAGTTCAGTCAGCAGCAGTCAGCGCAAGCCTCGCGAGGTTAAACGCTACAAGCATCCACAGAGCGGTGAGGTTGTGGAAACCAAGGGCGGCAACCACAAGATCCTCAAGCAGTGGAAGCAGGAGCACGGCTCGGACACTGTCGAGAGCTGGCTGCAGTAATCACTGGCTTCCTGACGGCGGCGGGTATCGCGCAGCAGACAAAACAAAGGCCCCGGTTAGGGGCCTTTTTACTGGGTGTGAAATCACGCGGTGAGGCGTGCGGGTGTATCCGTGGCTTGATCGGACTGCAAGGCCAACAGGTACTCAGAGGCTTCCCGGGCCTGACCACTGGCGCGGAAAATGGCTCGTTTGTCCTCCTTGAGTATCTTCAGCCAGGACGCCAGGTATTCCTCGTGTCGCAACTCACCCTGGGTACCGGTGAGTGCGCAGAGAAACGCGGCGCCCATTTCTGCGACCAGCTCCTCAAAGGCATACGCCGTGGAGCCGAATGCATGCCCGCCGGTGATACCTTCACGGTTCAGACGCGACCGGTGGCCCGACCAGTGTGTCAGCTCATGCAGAGCCGTTGCGTAGTAGCTGCCGACGTCTTCGAACTGCGCCTTCGTAGGTAGCTGGATCAGATCACGAATCGGCTGATAGAACGCGTCATCGCTGTAGCGATGCTCGATGCGCGCCCCGCTGGCGCCCAGTAGTTGCTCGGCCGGTTCATGAACGATGAAGGTCGCCGGCTCTGTGTGCTCGGTGCAGGCTGGCTCCTCGTCAGGCAAGCCTTCGGTCTGCTCGACGTTGAACAGGCAGTGCGTGCGCAGGAGTGCGAACTGCACCAATTTGATGTTGCCCTGTTCATCGCGAACGACCTGGCCGTCCTCGTCATGCGCCTCCTTGCTCATCGGTTTGTACAGTACCGCGAGGGTGGATTGCTCGCCCTTGCGTACATGGCCACCAGCCTTGCGTGCTTGATTGAAGGTCAGCCAGCGATCCTGGGTGAACCCTCGCAGACGGGCCTCAGCCCATAGCAGTGGAACGTTGATGCCGGCGTAGGGCCGCCGGGTAATGGCGTTGATGGGAAATGGGGAATCAGCGCTCGAACCTGTGGTGGTCCAGGGTTTGATCCAAGGGATCACGCCCTGACTCAGGGCACTGACGATCTTGTTGGTGACGTCCAGGTAGATATCGGACATGGCGTTCTCCGGTCGTGAAGGGGGGAACGCTGCCCGGCCGGGAAGGGTTCCCGGTGGGGGTAGAGGAGGCTGCGACGGTGCTGAGTGGGTCAGAGGGCGGCGATGTCTACCGCGCTCTCATCAGGCAGTCGGATGAACAAAAAAGGTGGGCCGTTGCGCGGTGTGACGCGAGCCAGCTGAATCTGCGGCAGGTGGGTAATTACTGAAGTGCCGTTGCTCTGCAGGTGATCGAGCTGGAGTGCTAGGGGGCAATGCAGGGCAAGCGGTGCAGAAGTCAGCGCGCTATTGAGTAGTTCTGCCAAGCGCAGTGCGGACTGTCCAACCGGCTCCTCGCCTGTGGCAGGTTCAATGAACTGCCGCCAGACACCTGGGCTCAGCACAATGGCAGTGGAGAGGTGGTTCATCCTGGACATGGTGGCCTCCGGTTAGCAGATTCCGCGTCACCTTTCTGAGGTTTGGTGTGTATTTGCCCGATCCGATCAACCCACCGAGCAGGGAGCGTCCGTCCATTAAAACGCGCCTGAACGTGGGGTCAATCTCCGATCCTGACCTCTTTTGAACGGGGCTATCCAGGGCGTTCCAAGGAAGACTATCGGCCTTGAATTCCTGACCAGCGGCGACCCCAGTTAGTCTGAATGTAGTGCGAAATGCCTCCCGAGAGGCCCGTTAGGTGCCTCTCGGGAAGCGCAAGGTGCTCGCTTTTGCGTTCAAGATTTTCCCGCAGGATCAACCTCGGCTGCCAGGTACAGGTGGGTGGAGGTAGCCTCCACCACTAGCGATCCTGAAGTGCCACGAAGGCTGGCGAGAACGGGATCATTGATGTCAAAGTACTCGGCAAAATCATCGCCGCCAAATTCATCGCGGGCGCGATTCCGCCAGGTGTCGAAGTCGTCGACGGCAGGGTTGCAACCGGTGGCATAGGCCAGGCGTTTACGCCCACCGCCATCCGGTTTGCTTTCGCCAACCTCTGACATGAGGTAGACGCCGTGGTCTTTGACCAATATCACTCTGCAACCGTTGATACCGGCCTCTGCTAACACGGCGTGAAGTTCAGTGCCTGTGAAACGCAGCATGATGAGATCCTCCAGAATGTGCGGAGGAATGCCACCCATGCGGGAGAATTCCCAGCACTGGTATGGATTGGGTTTGGGGGCGTCAAAGACGCGGGCTCAATGAGCTATGGGGGATTGGAAGGCGTTCATCACCGGGGAGCGGTGACCATGCGAGCTGCCGAACGCGAATCGCATTTGGGGATAACCATCACATACGTGACGTAGCCTCAAAGGTTATGGCTACCTGGGATGCTGGAAAACCAGCGATTGCACAGTTGGTTTAACAAGCGGACCGACATAGCGTCAATGGTGCTTTTCGCATGAGTTTCAGGTGCAGGTCCATTGAGCGCCACTGGCGATAATCGGTGGCACCCAGGTGATTAACGGTCATGGAAGTCAGCGACAGAGGAGTAAGCTAAGGCTTGGATCCAAATTAACTGTAGCGGCTCGGCCCTGAGCCAAGGCACGGGTAGGGAGGTAATCAAATGTCGACTCCGACTTGTTCCACTTCTAGTCGTACATCTGTTGGCAAGTATCTAATTCGTGCTGCGGTTGGTGTCGGCCGGCTGGTTAACAAACTGGAGTCTACGATTCTGGACTTCGGCATGCTGGCCCCGGTTCCGATCAAGTATCGCAAAGTCGTTTTTTATGTTTTCAAGTTAATCCTGGTGCTAGCCGTTGCTTCAGTTGCGCTTTTCCTTGCAATAGGCATGGTAGCTGTATGGACTATTGCGGCTCTGCCAATCAGTGGTGATAGACAGCCTCGTATCCATGAAATGAGCCATCCTCGACATCATCTGCGATACCCAGAAATGTATGACGATAATGGGGCCCCTAGGTGATTGGTTATTTCAATCTGCGGGCTCCAGACATAAGCTGTGATGATCCCTTCTCTGCTTGTATCTGAGCACTTTCACTTCCGCGGGTCAGGAGCGTTTGCATACCGCTGCCCACGTTGTATCCCGCCCAGCTCATCACGCCCAGGAAAAACATCGGCAGCACCACGAACATTGCGCCCATGACGTACTCGATTACTTGCGCGGTGACCGTTCCGTCCATGAAGCCTGCCGTCGGCAACGACAACAGTGCCTGGTCTGTTGCTGAAACTTGGTTGTATAGCGTTTCCAGCATGCTTGAATCGACCCAGCGCGCCAGTTCCCACCAGAACGTCAGCATGTGCAGGGTGAACAGCGCGAACGTGATCGTCATGAGCACCTTCAACTGGTAGGTGCTGATCAGCAGCACCAGCGGCAAGCTGATGATGGTGCCCATGATCAGGAAGGCCTGAACCATGGGTAAGGCGGCACGCAAGGCATTCATCGCAGGGAAGTTGCTGATAGAACCCAAGGCCAGGCCGGTATTGGTGGCCAGGTTGTTGAGTCCTTGCGTCAGTGAGCCGCCCCTGGCACTGCTGCCGTAGTCCTGGAACACTTGCCCGGGTGCCATGCTCAATGACTGTTGCCGCGGGCTCACCAGCTCTCGCAAGGTAGCGTCTTCGATCTCGGTGGTGGTGCGCCCAGTCAGCCAGCCTCGCAACTGCGACATCAGCGATGGATCGACCTCAGCCACCAAGCGATCACGTAATCCGATTGTGCCATCGCTCCACCACTGCTTGCAGGTGGGATAACCAGCACCGTTGTCGAGCTGGGGCAGAGAGGTATCTCTTGTCTCGTCGTATGGCCAATCGACCCTGGGCATTCGCGAGCGATCGGTATCGTAGTAGTCCGGTGTGTTGAGCAGGTAGGTCGAGCCAATCCAGGACGCATCGTAGCTCTGGGATTGGTCCAAATCGGGCCGATTGGTAAAGAGCCGTGAGCGCGAAAAGCCGTAGCAGTCTCGGGTGAAGTCGGCGACCTCCTGCAGCAGTACCTGGTCGTTGATCCGCGAGCTGTCGATCTCCATGCGCATCGCACGGATATCAGGTGCGCAGGGGATCGACGCGGTCGCGGCGGCGGTGATGCCTTTGCTCATGGCATGCACTAGGAACCACCACACCGGCACGTTCGCTGACTTCTCTCCGATGGTGTTGAAGGTTGTGCCCCAGGCCGTGTCCGCAGGTTTGGCCATGGACACGCCACAGCGCTGGCTCGCCGCATCGTCAAAGCTCACGGAGGACAGGTTGAGCGGAAAGAACGGCATGCAGCCAAACAATATGACCACGTAGCTCATCCACAGCCGGTTCTCGACCCGAGGGATCGACAACAGCCCCTTGTTGCCCTCGTCGGCACCCTGTTGGCGGGCCGACAGCCATTCCTGCAGGATGATCGCGCCAAACGGCGCGGCGAACAGCCCGGTGTCCGCCAAGGTGTTCCAGATGCCGTTGTTGATGATCCAGGCTAGCAGCGAGAGGTAGTACTCGAGGTAGCTGTTGGTGCTCATGTTCATGGCTCCACCTCACACGCGAGACAGTTCGACCAGGATGATCGAGCTGAAGCCGATTAAGCCCATGCGCCTCACCCGTTGCTGATCTGCGGGCATGGGTCGTCTGCGCAACGCTGCGGCCCAACTGGCGAACAGCAGGGTGTACAAGAGCGCGCGCCAGCACGCGAAGTAAGGCGCTGACACTCGTGCTGATTCGAGCCAATTCAGCTGGGTCACGGACAGGTGCAGCGCCATCCAAGCAATCAACAGAATTCCCAGCATGGCACCGAGCACCAGCAGTACACGCGCGAGCGTGAACCTCACCGATAATGAGATCATGGCGTGCTCCTCTCCTGTTCGGCTCGGCGCAAACGGTCCGGCTCCGGATCACGCTGATCGATGCTACGCGAGGCGTCGGCACCGCCGGCGTGGCGATCGAGGACCAGGCTGGCGGTGTTGGTGGCCAGTGACTGGCGTACCTGTAGCTCGGTTTGCAGCAGGCGGATCTCGCGCTCCAGCGTTTCGACGTTGCTGTTGAGGGCGTTGGTGGCGGGCTGCGCCGAAGCCACATTGGGCTCGTGGCTGCCGGCAAACAGCGTGCGCTGTAACAGCATCGCTTTGTAGATCACACTCGATAGCGCGGTCTCGCTGGCCAGGCGTCGGGCCAGCAGGTTTTGGTCGGGGTCATCGCGCAGTCCCTCGATGACTCCGCGGGAGACCTGCAGCAAAGGGCTGGAGACTTTGCCGAGGTTCTCCGGGGTGGGTTGCTCGGCGCCTGAGACCATGCGTTGCAAACCTTCCAGGTTTTCCGTGTAGGTTTCCTGGATAAGCGGTGATAGGCCGGTACCAGCGGTTACCCGTAGTGTCTCGCAGTCGTCGCAAGTCTCCACCTCAGTTTCCCCGAGCACACGCGTCGCCCACTCGGAGGCCTCCTCGGGGCTCGACCAGGCTTGGCAGATGGCGCCATTCTGGCAAGCCGAACCAGGAGCCGAGGTATCCTCGACCGCCCGGTTGTGCAGCAGGTTGTAGCCGGCCTTGACCACGTCCGACGTTACCCGGATGGGTTGCTGGCCGTTGCCACCGGCTTTTTGCCCACCGACCCAGCTGACGCCGTTGTTGCCGTTGTTCGATTCGGTGTCCTTCACCGCCGTCACGGCGTCCCCCCCGGACTGCTCGAGGTTGTGCTGCATCTCCTGGTTCTGCGCCAGCGCGCCCCAGCCGGCCTGGTCGACCTTGTCGGCCATCTTCGCCGCCATTGCCTGGCAGGTGAGCTTGGAGCGATCAAAGTCGATCCGTCCCTGCAGAACACCATTGCTCAGCAGCTCATACAGCCCGGGATTGGCCCGCTGGATGATCATCGCCGGCAGCGACATCACTGCCTGTGTGGCGTTCTGAATGACGTTGCCCATGATCTGCTGGAAGCCCTGGGTGGCGCCATTGAGCTGGTTCTGCAGGGTGTTCGAGAGGTTCATGTTTCCGCACATCATGTTGGCGCGCCAAGACATGCCCACGCCAAGGCCATTGGGTCGGTAGAGCGAGGAGGGCGCTCCTGCCGCTGAACCGCCGCCGATGGTGTACATCACCCGGTCGTCCAGCACCGGAGCCTGGTCACCAAGGTGGTAGCCGTTCTCGGCGGCGTGGCCCACGGCATAGACGAGGAAGCACAGCAGACCGAGCGAGAGGGTCTTCATCACTGGCCTCCGTCAAAATCGATGCTGAACAGGAAGGTCTGGCCCATGCGCTGGCAGCAGCGGTAGGGCCGCCACAGCGACCAGGCATAGGCGCCGTCGGCGCTCTGGATCGTTGGGCTGGGGAAGATGGCGCAGGTGTTCTGGATCACCGGGACGAGCAGCTGCCAGCGGTGGTTGTTGACGTTGTTTTCTAGCACCGGCTGTGGGGGCCAGTAGCCGGGAGCCGGCATCGGCTGCAGCGGCCGATAGACGTGCGGCTGGCCAACGCGAGTGATGAAGTCACTGGCGCGTTGAGCCATAACGGCGCCCGCCTTGAAATCGTCGGGCTGCACCAGAAAACCGTGGCGTGGGTAGACGCTACCCCACATGTCGCCAAGTGCCTGATTGCCGATCTCGCGTACTTCCGGAACCAGTGCTTGCGGGTAGACGGATTCGGGAATGGCTTGGCGCCACGCCAGCGGGTCGAGCGTACTGAGGTAGTAGGGCGCAAGCGGCACGGCACCGCTTGGACAGGCATAGCCGAACGTGTGCGCCAGGGCGGTAAGCGCAGCTCCGCCAGGGTGCCCGATGCCATCGACATTCTTGAACCGTGGCAGGTTATCGCGCTGCGGCGAAGGCGTGATCAGGTTCCCACCGCCTTGTGATGCTGGCGTCGGCGTCGACAATGCAGACATCTCACTCCAGGGATTGCCCCCGGTATCGGCATAACTCGACACCACCAGTTCGGGAATGAAATGACGGATCTTCGGCGAGGTGCGCACCGTGCAGCCGAACGGCGTGCACAGCAGCCAGTAGCAGATACCGACGACCCGGTATTCCAGGCACTGCAGCGAAGTGACGGAGGCGATGATGGTCGGGCTGGTCAGTGCCAGGCACTGCTCGGTGGCGATGAGCAGAACCGCCGCAGTGAACGCACGGCTTCGGCCGGTCTTCTTGAGCTTCGGTAATCTGCAGCGGATGGAGGCGGTCACGTTCATGGGCAACGCTCGGCAGGTGGCAGCGGTGTGCATCCATGCGCCAAGCTTCAGCATCCCGGATCCGGCACTGGAGAGGGACGGACAAACCGAGCCCTGGGTGATCGGTTTCGTCCGGCGCCTGATTCAGCAGCGTGAGGTGGGTAAAACAGCTAAGGAGTACAAATGTGCTCTTGCCGGTTTTTTGCTGAGCCAATGGGTTCGGATAAACCTGGTGGTCCTGTTCATGACATGCCGCGTAGGCGGTCGATCTCTGCTGCGACCTGCAGGGCGGCCTCCAGCCCGGACTGCTGGTGCTCCTCCATCAATCGCCAGCGTTGGGCTTTTTCCTCGGGCTCGGTCATGGCCAGTGCGAGGTACAGGCTCGGCGGCACCGCGCGGAACAGCGTCTCCAGATTCTTCGACAGGACCACGCCCTCGGTGTACTTGCCCGAGGCCTTGCTCGCGGAGAGCAGCAGCGCCTTCTGCGCCGGCGTGAGTTTCTTGAAGCGGGCGATTTCCTCAATTTCCGCCTGCGGCATGTTCAGGCAGATCCACCACTCGATCATGTTGAGCATGGTCTGCGCCGCGTCGGGGAAGTCGGCTAGGTTCTGTGTTGCCAGCCAGAACCAGGCGCCGAGCTTGCGCCACATCTTTGTGCCCTTGACCACAAAGGGTGCCAACAGCGGGTTCTTGGTGATGATGTGACCCTCGTCGGTGACCATGATGATCGGCCTGCCGAGATATTGGTCACGCTCGGCAAGGTTGTTCACCGTGTTCATCAGGCTGATGTAGCTGATCGACATCTGCGCTTCGTAACCCTCGCGGGCGTAGGTGGCGAGGTCGACAATCGTCACATCGCTTTCTGGCCAAGGCGTGCCGGGCCGGTCGAACAGGGCGCCCTCAAAACCCTGGCAGAACAGGTCGATGGACTCGGCCATCTCCTGGGCGCGCTCTCGGCGTTTGTCAGGCAAGTGGGCGTCGCTGGCAACCTGGCGCAGGGCATCGCGGACATACCGCGTCTGCACCTGTTGTTCGGTCGCTGCGCAGTGCTGGGCGGCATCGAGGATGCACTCGCGGATCAGGCTGCGGTCCGCGCGGGTCAGGCGTGCCTCTTCCTTCGCTTCACCACCGGTGATCATCAGCCGTGCGGTGATCTCCAATTCGCCCAGCACATCGCGCTGCTCATCACTGTCCGGCGCGTTTTCATCCAGGTCTTCGGTCGACAGGCTGGCCACCTGATCCGGTTGCTCGATCAACCGACGAGCATCGGCGAACGGCGCCAGGCTTAGGCCACTGCCGGGTTTGAGTTGCACCTTGTTGACGGACAGCCCGAGGGTAGCGAAGTAGTCGCCCTGCAGGCCAAAGGAGTTGCCCGCTTCGACGATGAACAGCCGCGGCCGGTACACGGCCATGACCTGCATCAAAATCGAGACCAGGGTGGCCGACTTGCCGGCGCCGGTTGGGCCGAACAACAGCAGGTGGCCATTCATCGAGCGGTCGAAACGTGACAACGGGTCAAACGACAGCGGTGCACCCCCACGGTTGAAAAACGTGATGCCCGGGTTGCCGGTACCGATGCTGCGGCCCCAAAGCGGCAGCAGGTTGGCGACATGCTGGGCAAACAACAGCCGGGTGTACCAGTTGCGCGTGTCTCGGGCCGGGTTGTAGACCATCGGCAGCCAGCGCAGGTAGCTGTTGCACGCCGCCACTTCATCGCCCTCGCGCACCGGCTGCAGGCCGGCGCCGAGCAGTACGTTGGCGGCCTGAATCGAGCGCTGGCGCAGCTGTTGTTCATCCGCACCGCGCAGATACAACGCCAATGTGCCGCGGTACAGCTTGTGCTGGCGCCCGATCAACGCGCGCGCTTCTTCCAAGTCTTGGCGGGTCTGGGTGGAGGCGAGATTCTCGCCGATGGCTTTACGTGCCAGGCGGTTGAGCTGCTCTTCGAGCACATCCTGGGGCGTGATCACCAGGGTCAGGCTCATCACCGCCTGCTCGGGTAATTGATCGAACAAGGCGTTCAACGCCTCGCCTTTGCGCGTTTCCCCGGTCAGCTGGCCGATATGCGGCGGCCTGCGCAGCTTGTCGACCACCATCACCGTATGAGGCTGTTGATCGAAGTACCAGAGGCCCTGTTCGCTATCGGACCGCGGTTCCTGGAAAAACAGCCGCTCGGCGAAATCGTGGTCGAACGGCAGCGGCAGGTCCTCGCCGTCGTCCGTCTCCGGATAGGGCACGCGTTGATAGAACGCTGCGGGGGATTCGTCGGTTAAGGCAGGGGACGGGTTGAACCAGGGCAGCAACCAGGCGTAGAAGTCGCGTCCGGTCAACCGTCGAGGGCTGACCCCGCAGGCCTGCAGCGAGGCCACCAGGCGGTCGCAGGTGCGGCTCAGCAGCTGAGTCGGGCTCTGCCCGTCATCGTCACCCTGGTCCCCGAGCCAGCGGTAGACCACCAGGCGAATCCGCCGGTTGCTGCCGCGCCAGGGCAGGTGGGACACGACATGGTCGTCGAACAGCCCACCCGGTTTAGCAATGGCGTCGAGGTGACGTTGCATCGAAGCGAGGAAGGCCTGGGTAAATGGTGTGCCGCGAGCCCTCGGCGCGATATAGTGCTCCAGGCGATCAAGGTACGGGGCAAAGTCACTGTCGTCCTGGCAGAAGAACTGCACCACCCAGGGCGCCTGGTCCAGTTCGTCGAAGCTGTCCTGCAACGCATCTTCCAGGGCGTCGCGGGCCGCCATCAACCACTCGGGCTCACGGCCCTCGGTCCCGATCGGCTGCAGCTCGAACACCGCGCCCACCGAGCGGTTGTCGTCGAGCAGAAAGCACTGCTCGTCCTCGAGGTATTCGACCCAGGGTAGGTGATCAGCAAAGCTGGGATTGTGGGCATACTGGGCGGCCTCGTCGGCAAGCGTGGCGCGCCGGCACTGCGCCGCGCGCCAGGGCTTCCAGCGCGGCGGGTCGCGTCTTGTGTCATCGGCCATCACAGATCGTCCAGGCGTTCGCCGGGCAGCGCATACTGGACCTTCTCGTACAGCGGGAACACCGTCGAGTAGCCAGGTACCGGGGTCTGCTGGGTACCGGCCAGGTGCGGGTATACGTACATGACCAGGTCCGGATTGGGCAGGCGCGGGAACTGGGCGCGGATTTCGTTGGCAGCCGTTCGCGTGTAAGCGCTTTGGTTGCCTATCAGGCGCTCAGGGTCGAGCACCGGACGGCGCAGTTCGCCACGCGCTTCCTGCAACTGCTGCTGGGAACCGACGGAGCCACCGCCGTTCCAGATGTCCAGCATGGTTTGATCGCCGTGGGGCAGCATTTCCTCCTTGCTGGTGGAGCAGCCGCTCAGGTGCAGGGCGAGCAGCAGACTAATCCAGATCCAGTACCGAAACGGATGGGCTTTCATGGTTCACTCTCCGGCCTTTCGGCTCGTAGTCGATGCTGATCTCGTGGTCCAGGTGCAGGGCCACTTTGGCCCCGGGCGGCACGTAGATGGCGGCAAAGGCTTCGCCATAGAGCTTGTTGATCCACTCACGGATATCGCCAATGCCACCGCTGATGACTGAGTTCAGCGCGCTGTTACCGTTGTTCTGGGTCAACCCCAGGCTGCCGCCGGCCGAGTTGATAAACGAGGTGTTGGTCTGCTCGCTGCCCAGGGCCGCGGCGAAGCCGGCGCCGGCTGCGGTGATCAAGCTCTGGCTGCCCAGGTATTGCTGGGCGTTTGAGCGGCGCTCGCCGGAAATGCAGGGAATGCCGTAGGGATCGGAGATGTAGCCCAACCCGCCACGGATCTTTTCAGTGTCGGAGGTCTGGGGGCTGCTGCGATTGCGGCTGACGACCTTCTGCGGCTGTGGCACCGTGCGGACGGTCCCGTCGCTGAAGACAAAGGTGATGGACTCAACCTGGCCGCGTACGCAGGACAACGTCCAGTCACCGGCGGCGGTGCCGCTCATGACCGCGCCGACCACGTCCGGCAGGTCAATGCCGTTGGCGGTGAGGTTGTCCGGGCCCACCAGCACCTTGAACGGATAAGGGTCGTTCACGGTGCCGTCTACCGGTACCCGGCCAATCAGCGCAGTCATGGCGATCGAGCCCATCAGCGTCGAGTTTTCAGGGAGGGTGTACACGGGCCTGGCGCCCTCGGCGCGGTCCTGGGCATTCTCCAAGTCACGCTCGCCTTTTGCGACGGCACGCAAGCGATCCTGGCCACGATCAATGGCGTTGTTGTCCAGGCCGTGCAGGTCCTTGAACGTCGACGTCAGCGATGACAGCGGACCGTCAGCTTTGCTGGCGTCGTCCTGGCCGGCGCGGGCATTCGACGGTTCGATCCACTGCATCGCGTCAGCCGGCTGCTGAGCCCCCGAAAACTGTTGCTCGTCGCCTGGCTCAAGGCCAAAGCCTGCGGGGACATCCGACTTCGCGGCCGGCTTGCTGGTGAGCTGGTCCTTGAGTCTGGACAGCAGGCCCTGGGTTTCGCGGTGCTGCTGCTCAGCCTTCTGCCGGGCATCGTTGGCCTGCTGGCGCTGCTCGGTGACCTGTTGGGTGACGCTGCTCAAGGTGCTCTGGATGCGCGTGTCGATATTGCCTTCGCGCGAGCGCAGCCGATTGTTTTCGGTTTGCAGCGCATCGTTGCCTTTCTTCAGCGTCTGCATCTCGCTGCGCATCGCTTTGACCTGGCCGATCAGTGTGGCCACGGTGTCGCGCGGGGTGTCGCCCGCGATGCCCAAGGCCTTGGCTTGTTCCGCGCTGAGCGTAGTTTTGTCCAGATCGCGAGCGTGCTGGCCGTCCGGAGCGGCCATCCAGGATTTGCCGATGATCAGCACGATGCCCAACAGGACTCCGGGTACCAACCACTTCAGCAGGCTGTTAGCTTTCATGATCGGCAGCCTCCGGTTTTAGCGGGGGCAGCAACATGGCGTGCTTCAGGTCGCTTCCGCGGGTGACGAGGTAGGCCACGGTGGTGTCTTCAGGCGTGCCGGCGAGGCCAAGGTCTGCGTGCTGGAACGTCGTGGCGTACAGCGTAGCCTGAAGGTGACGCGGGTCCAGCGTGACCTTGCTGGGGCCGCGGTTCACGATCTTCACCGCCGTTACCCAGTAATCGCCCAACCGCCACGCAGCAAGCGCCTTGATCGAAACACGCTCGGTGGGCAGCAAGGTGCTGAACGCGATGGAGTCGGTCAGCGGCACGCGCCGTACACCCGGCAATGGCGCCACGGTACGCAGAGGCGCATAGAGGTTCTGCGCGGCATAGCGAGTCAGCACTACCGGTACTGGCGTCGCCGAAGGTGCTGAATCTTTCTTGTTCTCCGCGTCCGGCACCTGAACCTGGGCCACGATCTTGACCGGTTCCAGCGTCTCGCTGCCCTCGAGCGCCTCGATATCGATCAGGATGATGTCGCCCGTCTTCACCGACTGCAGCTGCAGCCGGGTAGGGGGGAGCGCTTCGGCGGCGCGCAGATACACCGTACCAGCGACGGATTGCACGCGCAGCTTGCTGGCGATCGCACTGGGCAGTCCAACGCGAACGTCTTCATCGAGCATCAGGACCCGCTCCTGGCCCACCGTGAGCGGAACGGCCAAGGGTAGGCGGTCCCAGTATTTGACCTCGACGGCGCCGACCGCTGAACACCAGCCGCTGGCCATCACCAGAATCAGGATCAAGACACGCATCATCACGCACCTCCCGGCAGCGTCAGCTTCTGCGGTGTGCCTTCGTAGCAGTCCAGGGCTAGGCCCCACTTATTGCGTTCAGGGTCGACGTCGAAGCGCACCACCCGCAGCGGATAGCGCACCACCACGCGTTTTACCGGCTCGGCGGCGTAGTATTCGTCGGCGTTGAGGTCGAGCTTGACCAGCCAGCTGTGCTTATCCAGCTGTTTCACGCGCAGATCGGGGTCGTCACTGTAGCCGCGGCCCAGTACCTCATACACCCCTCGTACCCGGCCACGCAGTTCACCGGCGGCCTTGCGATATTCAAAGTCGCCGTCAAAGAAGGTCTTGCACGCGGGCGTTAGATAGGGCTGCAGGGCGAAGATGGCGCGGTGGTAGTCCACCTCTCCATCGGTGGGCCAGCGGTTGAGTTGGCCGAAGATGTACAGGGCGAAGGCGTAGATGTTCTCGGGCGGCACATCCCACCACTTGCGCGTGCTGCCTGAGCGTAGATCAGGCGGTACGTGAATGGTGAGCTCGGATGGCGCGGCCTGCCAGCCGTACCACAGCCCGCCGCACAGTAGCGCCAGGATTGCCACGGCAAGGCGCAGACTGAAAATATGCGCCAGCTGCGCATCCACCTTGTTGCGGAAGCGGCTCATGGGTTGGCTCTCCTATGCCGGCGCGTACGGCGCACGGTCCACGGCCCCGAATGGAGGATCAGTTGGTGGGTACCGATGCCCCAGTGAATCGCCAGGTGCCACTGCAGGCGCCGGTACAACCAGGTTTCGGGGCGGGCACGCTTGGCCCGGCGCAGCAGCTTGCCGCCGCCGAGCAACACCAACGCCATGCACAAGAACATGCAGGTAGGGAGGGTCGCGATGGAGGCGGTGGCCACTGCCAGCGGCGCACCGAGGATCACGCCCAGCGCGGCACCGACGATCAGGGCGACCCACATCTCGTCGTTGGTGAGGCCGCGCAAGACGGCCGGGTCACGATTGAGGCGTTCCGGAAGGAAGGTCAGCGTGCCGTCAGGCAGCGTGGCAGGGACGTCGGACATGAGGACCTCACAGAATCGTCGCGGCTTTGGTGAGGAACCACAGGATCACCACTACCAGCAGCGCGCCGACGCCGACCACGGCGCCGAGGTCTTTCCAGGTTTTGCGCTGGTTCTGCACGTCGGCGTAGACGGTGAGCGAATGCCAGGCCACGCCGAGGAAGGCGAGGGTGGCGATTAACAGGCCGAGCAGGATGCCGCCGTCGTAGGCGTAGTTCTTGATCGTATCGATCAGGCCCGAACCTTCACCCCGAGAGGGGGCTTCCATGGTCGGCAGGTCGGCCCTGGCGAACGTCGAACTCAGCAAAACCAGACCGCCGAACAGGACTTTTGAAAAGGTACTCCGCAGCAATAGAAGCGAGCGGTGGCAATGGTGGGAGAGTTTCATGGCAAGGTCTCCGGGTTACGACAGCATGAAAAACATCAGCACAATCAAGGCGAGGGCCAGCCGCAGCGTGCTACCGCCGAGCGCGCCAAAATTGAGGTTACCGGCCGCCCAACCGCGGTAGCCGCTCCACAGGGCCCAGGTGCACCAGAGCAACGCAAGTACCAGCACTGATGAGCGCCATAGCACCGAGCTGAGCTGCGGGGTAAACCCGGCCACGGCGGAGAATGCGCTGAGTTGGGCGTCACTCATGCTCATCGGAGCTACTCGAATGAAGCGCATCGGCACGGTAATCGCCGCTCAGCTCGACCAGGTCAGCTGGCTGCGCGCGGGAAGGCGACAGATAGTTGTTGATACCGTCCCGCACGCGCTCCAAGTCCGCAGTCAACCTGGGGTAGTCGAAGCGATAACGAACTCGGTCAGCACCGGTAGCGCTGCTACGAGCTCGATCGGCCAACAGCTCGATGGCATCGATCTGCCGCTGCATCAAGCCAAAATCCGAATTTTCACGAATGTCTTGAGCGAAGGCGCCAAGTGGTACTAAGCATATGAGCAATAGGCAGGAAGGTCTCATGGCAAAATCCTTCTGGGGATCTGGTATTTACCTTGAGTTGGCAGACTGCTTTCAGACATGCGTTAAATGAATAACGGTCCCTTCATTTTTAAATGTGATGATGGTGATAGGCGAGGCACAGGACACGTCTAGGTGGTTGTATACGATGCAGGAGTGACTAGGAGCGCCTTGCGCGGCAGCAGCGGTAGTGAGTATTTTACTCAATTGACATCAATTATCATTTGCGAATAACATCTCGCGCACAAACAGCTGGTCGGTTTTTATAAGGAAGTATGAGCGCCGATGGACAATCTTGATGAAGCGTTGTTTGCCCTCCTGCAAAGCGATGTCCAGGCGCAGCCAGACCCGCTCCTATCGCGGGCCCATGACGGTCCGCAGCTCCTTTCCTTCGCGCAGCAACGCCTGTGGTTCCTGCAGCGCATGGCGCCGCTTTCCACTGCCTACAACCTTGCCCGTGCCTTCCTGTTCAACGGCGAGCTGAACGTCCAGGCCCTGCGCCAGGCGTTCAGCGCCCTGGTCGAGCGGCATGGAGTGCTGCGCACGCGCTTCATCGAGGTCGATGGCGAGCCGCGCCAGGAATTGCTGGCCGAGGCCGTGTTCGTCCTGCACGAGCGGGCCATGCCAGGTGTGGCCGAAGCCGAGCGGTGCGACCATCTGCAGGGCTTGCTGAGCATCGAGGATGGCATTGCCTTCGACTTGTCCCAGGCGCCGCTGCTCAAGGTCGAGCTGATCCGCTATGACGCTGCCTGCCACGGGCTGTTGCTGAAGATGCACCACATCGTCAGCGACGCCTGGTCCAACCCGATCCTCGTGGCCGACCTGGCCAGCGCCTATGCCCAGGCGCTGCGTGGCGACACCCCGCGCCTGCCGCCGCTGGCGGTGCAATACATCGATTACGCGCTGTGGCAGCGTGAGCGCCTGGGTGGCGCCGGGCCCCAGGCCGACCTGGACTACTGGAAACACTACCTGGGCAGCCAGGTACCGGTGCTCGAACTGCCCACCGATTTCCCTCGCCCCGCGCAGCAGGGCTTGCGCGGGCAGCGCCTGCGCTGGCAACTGCCAGAGGCGCAGGCCGAGCAGGTCCAGGCCTTCTGCCGCAGCAGCGGCAGCAGCGCCCTGGTGATCCTGCTGGCGGCCTGGCAACTGCTGCTGGCACGCCATAGCGGCCAGCAGGCCTTCGCGGTGGGCGTGCCCCATGGCGGGCGCAACCGTGAAGAGCTCGACGAGCTGCTGGGCTTCTTCGTCAACACCCTGGTCTACCGCGTTGACCTGGGCCCGCGGTTGACCGGTCGCATGCTGTGTGAGCGGCTGCGCCAGGAGTCCCTCGACGCCCTGCAGCACGCCGAGATGCCGTTCGAGCTGCTGCTCGAACACCTCGACGTCGAGCGCGACGCCAGCCGTACCCCGGTGTTCCAGGCCATGTTCAACCTCAGCAGCGGCGCGGCGGTGAACTTCAGCTTGCCGGGGCTGCAGATCGAGCGTGTCCTGCCGGCGCAGGACAGCGCCAAGTTCGACCTGACCCTGGATGCCGCGGTACGCCCCGACGGCATCTTCTGTGAGCTGGAATACAGCCTGGAGCTGTTCGCCCCGGCGACCATCGAACGCCTTGCGGCCGGCTACAGCCTGCTGCTCGACGGCCTGATGAACCAGCCCGACACCCCGGTGTGGCAACTGCCGCTGCTCGATCCGGCCCAGCGCACCCGCCAGCTCGACGGCTGGAACGCCAGCGAGCTGGCACTGGTGCCGGGCGAGGACATGCTGGCGCTGTTCGAGCGCCAGGTCGCGGCCGCGCCGCAGCGCTGTGCGCTGATCTGCGGCGAGCAGACCCTGAGCTACGCCGACCTCGATGCCCGGGCCAACCGCCTGGCCCACTGGCTGGTGGCCAATGGGGTGGGTTGCGACGAGCGGGTGGGGATCTGCCTGGAGCGCGAGCCCGACCTGCTGGTGGCGCTGCTGGCCGTGCACAAGGCCGGTGGCGCCTACCTGCCGATCGACCCCGGCCAACCGGCCGCGCGCAACAGCGACATCATTGGCCAGGCCCGCCCTCGGCTGGTGCTGACCCGGGCGAACCTGCGGCAGGTGGTGGGCAGCACGGCCCGGGTGGTACTGCTGGAAACCCTGGACAGCGAGCTTGCACGGCTGCCCCAGAGCGGCCTCGGGCTGCCGGTACACCCTCGGCAACTGGCCTACACCCTGTATACCTCCGGCTCCACCGGGCGCCCCAAGGGCGTCGACATCGAGCGCGAGGCGTTCGTCAACTTCCTCCATGGCATCCAGGCCCATGTGCAACTGAGCGCCGCCGACCGGCTACTGGCGGTGACCACCCTGGGCTTCGACATCGCCGGGCTGGAGCTGTTCCTGCCGCTGGTGCATGGCGCTGCCGTGGTGCTGGCCAGCCGCGCGGATAGCCTCGACCCGGGCGCATTGCTCGGCTTGATGCAGCGCCACGGCATCAGTGTCATGCAGGCCACGCCAGCCACCTGGCAGATGCTGGTCGAGCACGACTCGCCGGCCTGGGCCGGGCTGCGCCTGCTGTGCGGCGGCGAAGCGCTCAAGGCCGAGCTGGCCGAGCGCCTGCTGGCCCGCCAGGTACGCCTGCTGAACGTCTATGGCCCGACCGAGACCACTGTGTGGTCGGCGGTACAGGCCGTCGAAGCCGTCACCCGCGCGATCCTGCCCATCGGCCGACCGCTGGCCAACAACCGCTTGTATGTGCTCGACGACTACCTCGAGCCGCAGCCGGTGGGTGTGGCGGGCGACCTGTACATCGGTGGCGCCGGCGTGGCCCGTGGCTACGCCGACCGTCCGCAGCTTACCGCCGCCGCCTTCGTGCCCAACCCCTTCGTCCAGCCGTTGGCGCCGGGGTGCGGGGCCGGCAGCCGCCTGTACCGCACCGGCGACCGGGCGTGCCTGCGCGAAGATGGCAGCCTGGAGTTTCTCGGGCGCAGCGACTTCCAGGTCAAGCTGCGCGGTTTCCGAATCGAACTGGGTGAGATCGAAAGCGCGCTGGTGGCCCTGCCGGGTGTCTCCCAGGCGGTGGTCACCCTGTGCCGGGCGCCGGCAGGCCAGGAACTGCTGGTGGCCTATCTGTGCCACGGCGCGGGCGCGTTCGACAGCGCCTGGGCGCAGCAGCAGCTGCGCGAGCGCCTGCCGGCCTACATGGTGCCGAGCGCGTTCGTGATCCTGGGCAGCCTGCCCCTGAATGCCAATGGCAAGGTTGACCGCAAGGCCTTGCCCGAGCCCGAGTGGGAGGGTGCCGGCGAAGCTGATGACGAAGCCTTGGCCGGTCCATGGCAGGAAGGCCTGGCGCATATCTGGCGCGAGGTGCTCGGTATCTGGCCCATCGCCCCGCGCGCCGAGCTGTTCCGCCTGGGGGCGCAGTCCCTGCAACTGGTGAGGATCCAGGCGCGCATCCGCCAGCACTTCGCCTGTGAGGTCGCCCTGGCCCAGTTGTTCGCCAATCCGGTGCTGGCCGACATGGCCACGGTGATCGAGCAGGCCTGCGCCACGCCGGTCGTCGATGAGCTGGCCGAGATCGAAAAGCTGCTGCTCGCCTTCGAGTGAACCATTTGGGCCATTGCACAGGCCACCCCGAGGATTTCGCATGACCCTGTTTCTATCACTACTCAAGCGTCATCGCGCCCTGCTCAGCCTGGGCTTGCTGGCCAGCCTGATCAGCGCGGCGGCCGGCATCGGCCTGATCAACGAGATCAACCGGCTGATCGCCGGCAGCGTCAGCATGAACCCGGCTCTGGGGGCCAAGTTCTTCGGCCTGTTGGTGCTGCTGTTCGGTTGCGGTTTCGGTTCCCAGGCATTGCTCACGGCCCTGGGCCACCGGGTGGTCTACGAACTGCGCCTGCAGATGGTCAAGCGCCTGCTGGACACCTCCATCGAGCAACTGGAAAAGATCGGCGAAGCCAGCCTGTACGCGACCCTGAGCAAGGACATCGTCAGTATTGGCCAGGCCTTCAACCGCATGCCGTTCGTGTTCTACAACCTGGTCCTGATGCTGGGGGGCTGCCTGTACATGGCCTGGCTGTCCTGGCAGTTGCTGCTGATCTGCGCGGTTGGCCTGGGCCTGGGCACCTGGCTGGCCCATGGCTGGTTCGCCAAGATGCGCCAACTGATGACGCGCGTGCGGGAAACCGACGATCGCCTGTATGCCGCTTACCAGGGTGCCATCGAGGGGCGATTCGAGCTGGCCCTCAATGCCCAGCGCAAGGAGCGCTTCTACACCCTCGACCTGCAACCGGCGGCCGAATACGCGCGGCGCAACGAGGTGCACGCCGACCGCTACTGGACCTTGAGCCTGAACTGGACCGTGGCGCTGATCCTCGCCCTGGCCGGCGGGCTGTTCGCCGCGGGCACCTGGCTGGGGGTGAGCAATGGGGTGATCGGCGCCTTCGTGCTGGTGCTGATGTTCCTGCGCATGCCGCTCAACGACCTGATCGGCAGCCTGCCGACCCTGGTGGCCGGCAACGTGTCCCTGGCCAAGATCCAGACCCTGGCCTTCGCCGACTACCGCGAGGCACCCTCGGCCAGCGGCGGCGAGGTCGATAGCGGCCAGCCGATGCTCGAGCTGCAGGCCCTGAGCTACGACTACCCGCACCAGGCCGACGAATATGGCTTCCGTCTGGGGCCGGTGAACCTGAGTATCGCCAAGGGCGAGATCCTGTTCATCGTCGGTGGCAACGGCAGCGGCAAGTCGACCTTGGCCAAGCTGCTCACCGGCCTCTACGAACCCAGTGCCGGCACCCTCAAGCTGCAAGGCGTGGCGATCACCCCGGCGTTGCGCGACTGGTACCGCGCGCATTTCTCCACGGTGTTCTCCACCTTCTACCTGTTCGAGCGCCTGGTCGGCCCCCAGGGCGATTTCGACCCGCAACTGGCCCAGGCCTGGCTTGAGCGCCTGCGCATGCAGCGCAAGGTCAGCATCGACGCCCAGGGCGGGTTGTCCACCACCCGCCTGTCCCAGGGCCAGCGCAAGCGCCTGGCCCTGCTGGTGGCGCTGGTCGAGGAGCGGCCGATCCTGCTGCTCGACGAGTGGGCCGCCGACCAGGACCCGGGCTTCCGGGCGTTCTTCTACCGCGAGCTGCTGCCCGAGCTCAAGGCGCAGGGCAAGACCATCATCGCCATCAGCCACGACGATCACTACTTCGCCATTGCCGACCGCGTGCTCAAGTGCGACGGCGGCCAGCTCTATCCCTATGACCCTGTTGCCCTCGGCAGCGGGGCAGGCGCGTCCAGCGAACTGCCGGCGCCGGTGTGACCGGCGCGCGATTTTCATAGCACAACACTTAAAAAAATAATGGCCCGAAAAAGGCCATGCACAGGAGCTTGCGATATGAGTCAAGTTGAAAAGGGGCGCCAGCCAGGCAAGGCGGGTAACTGGCTGCTGGTGCCGCTGGTGAGCAGCGGCATGCTGCTCGCCCCGGCGGTCTGGGCCGAGGAAAGCACCGAGGAAAAGGCGCCGCCGGCGTCCATCACACTGCCTGACCAGACCATCGTCGGCATGCAGACCGAAGCGCCGACGGTCTCGGTGGGCACCAAGGTGCCGCTGCGCCTGAAGGAAGTGCCGCAGACCATCAACGTCATCGGTCAGGAACGCATCCAGAAGCAGAACCTCTACACCCTCGAGGATGCCCTGGGCAAAGTGGGCGGTGTGACCGTGCAGCGCATCGACGCCAGCCGCCTGAGCTTCTTCTCGCGCGGTTTCGAGATCACCTCGCTGCAGTTGGACGGCACGCCGACCACCATGGACAACCGGATCTTCCTGTCGCCGGACCTGACCATGTACGACCGCGTCGAAGTGCTCAAGGGGCCGTCCGGCAGCCTGACCGGCGCCGGTGGTTCGGGTGGCAGCATCAACCTGGTGCGCAAGCGCCCGCAGGCTGACGCGGCGGTATCGGCAGAAATCAGCGCCGGCTCCTGGGACGCCTACCGTGGCATGGTCGATGTCACCGGGCCGTTGACCGAAGCCGGCAACATCCGTGGCCGCCTGGTGCTCAGCGAGAACAAGACAGCGTTCCCCTACGATGGCAGCGGCAAGCGTGAGACCAGCCAGGCCTACGGCATCGTCGACATCGACCTGACCCCGGACACCGTCTGGACCATCGGTGCCAGCAACCAGAACACCGACATCCGTGGCGCCCAGCGCTCGCTGCCGGCGTTCCGCTACACCAACGCCGCCGGCGAAGCGGCCATGTCGCTGCCGGACGTCTCGCGCAAGAATTTCTACGGCGCCAACTGGAACCGCGATTACTTCTGGAGCACCGCGGTGTTCACCGAGCTCGAGCATCAGCTCGGCGGCGACTGGAAGACCAAGCTGTCGGTGCGCCACGCCGACAACAACTACGACCTGACCCAGGCCTACGCCCGCAATGGCGGTGGCATCGACCCGGCCGACAACCTGGTGTCGATGAACTCGATCATGTTCGACTACCGCGAGAAACAGGACGAAGTCGACCTGTACGCCGACGGCCCGTTCAGCCTGTTCGGTCGTGAACACAAGCTGTTGGTGGGGACCAACTATTCGCGTTCGGAGTTCGCCTCCAACGGCGGCTACTTCTCCAGCTTCCTCGGTGACGTGGACCTCTACGACCCGCAGCCGAGCTTCGGCTACCCGGCGTTCCCGGATGCCGACCGCCTGCCGACCAACGTTGCCAACACCCGCTCCAAGGCGGTCTACGGCAACATGCGCATCAGCCTCGCCGACCCGCTGACCCTGGTCCTGGGCGGCCGTGTCACCTGGCTCGACATGCACCGCAGCCAGCACCAGCCAGAGGCCGGCTCGCCGTCGGAAAAGGCCAGCCAGAGCGAGTCGCAGAAGTTCACCCCGTTCTACGGGCTGATCTACGAGCTGAACGAAAACTACTCGCTGTACGCCAACTACGCCGAGGTGTTCAACCCGCAGCCGGTCAGCAACCTGGACATCAACAACAACATCATCGAGCCGATCGAAGGCAAGCAGCACGAGCTCGGCATCAAGGGTGAGTTCCTCGACGGCGCGGTGAATGCCTCGCTGGCGGCCTTCCAGATCGAGGAAGAGAACCGCGCCATCCCCGACATGAACGACCCGAACTCGCGGGCCGTGGTGGCCGGTGGCAAGGCGCGTACCCGTGGCTACGAGCTGGAAGTGACCGGGCAGATGACGCCTGACTGGTTCCTCACCGCCAACTTCACCCACACCTACAAGCGCTACGACAGCCCCAACGAGCAGCTGCAGACTTACCTGCCGAAAAACATGCTGCGGGTCTGGTCCCTGTACAAGCTGCCTGGCGAGCTCGAGAAGTGGAGCGTGCAGGGCGGCGTGAGCGTTGTCAGCGAAACCTACAACAAGCTGCACGTTCCCGGCATCGGCATGGAAGGCACCAAGCTGCAGCAGAGCGGCTACGCGTTGTACGACGCAGGTATCGGCTACCAGATCAACGAGAACCTGTCGGCTGACCTGCTCGGCACCAACCTGACCAACAAGAAGTACTACCAGCGCATCAACACCTTCCAGGATGGGAACATCTTCGGTGACCCTCGCGCGGTATCGCTGACCTTGCGCGCCAAGTTCTGACCCGCGACAGCAGCGGCGCCGCCCGGCATACTGCGTCGGCGCCGCTGCCGAGCATCAATGCTCGGCAAGCACGCCCCCGCCGGTGCCCAGCTGATCCAGCAGGGCACCGGCGGGGGCGTGTTTGTTGGGGCGTCGAAACACCGTGAAGCAACGAGGAGAACAGGGTGAAACCACCGGCGTCACACAAGGCAAGCGTCCGGGGCCGACAGCGCGGGTTGTGGCTGCTGCTGGCCTTGCTGCTGGCCTACCTGTTCATCTGGCCACTCAGCGCCCTGGCCGCGCTGGCCCTGGCCTGGCTTGGGCAAGCGCCCAGCGAGGCGGTGCTGAGCAGCTCTATCGCCGCCTTCGTGCTCTATCCGCCACTGGTGCTTTGGTTGTTGTGTGCGCGACGGCTGGTGCGCAACAGCCTGTGCCTGGCCGCTGTGTCGCTGGTGATGCTGGCGACGCTGCGCGCGCTGGCGGGGGCGAGCTGATGTTCGACAGTGTCCGCCAGGCCATGCTGTGGGCGCACCGGGTACTGGGCCTGGGGTTTTCCGCGCTGCTGCTGGTCGCGTTCTTCATGGGCAGCCTGGCGTTGTACGACCGCGAGCTGGACAGCTGGATGCTGCCGGCGCTGCGGGTGGCGCCGGCGCCCGCGCCGCTGTCGCTGGACCAGCAGGTGCTGCCACGGGTGGCTGCCCTGAGCGAGGGCAAGGCGCTGCTGCAGTGGTACGTCGAGTTGCCCGATGCGCGCCGCCCGCTGCTGCGCTTCCAGGCCTGGAGCGTCGAGCGCGAAGGCTTCAGCCGCTTCCTGCAGCCTGGCGGCGACGGCGTGCTGGCCGCCGCCGGTAGCCGTGGTGGCGACTTTTTCTACCGTCTTCATTACACCCTGAACATCCATGCCTGGAACCTCGGTGCCCGGCTGTTGGGCCTGGCCGCGATGGTCGGGCTGATCGCCCTGATCGCCGGCGTGTGCATCCATGCGCGGCTGTTCCAGGACTTGTTCACCTTGCGTGCCGACAAGGCTCCCCGCCGGTTGCTCGACCTGCACAACCTGACCGGCGTGTTCGCCTTGCCGTTTCATGCGCTGATCCTGCTGAGCGGCCTGCTGATCCTGTTCCCGCTGTACCTGCCGGCGGCCATCGATGCGCTGTATCCAGGCCAGGCCGGGCAGTTCGCGGTGCAGGCCAACGCCGCCTACAGCCGCCCGGCGACGGGCACCCCAGGGCCAATGGCCTCGCTCGACGGCATGCTGGCCCAGGCCCGCCAGCATTGGGGCGGTGGTGAGCCTGCGTTCGTCAGGGTCTGGCATCCCGGTGACGCCAATGCCTATGTCGAGGTCAGCCGCAGCCTGGCTGACCGCCTGAGCCTGGATGGGCAGACCCTGTACTTCGACGGCGCCAGCGCACGGTTGCTGCATGAATCGCGGCTGCCGCCAGCGGCCGCGACCCTGGATGTGCTGGCCGGGCTGCACGTGGCGCACTTCCACCAGCCCGCCTTGCGCGCCCTGTACTTCTTCGCAGGCCTGAGCGGTTGCGTGATGCTTGCCAGCGGCCTGCTGTACTGGCTGGCCAAGCGCCGCCTGCAGCAGCCTGCCCGGGAGCCGGGCGGGATGTCGGTGACCCTGTTGTGCAGCGTGCTGATCACCGGCATGCCCCTGGCCACCTTGGCCATGCTGGTGGCCAACCGCTGGCTGCCGTTGGCCTTGAGCGGGCGTGCCGAGTGGGAGGTGCGGGTGTTCTTCGCCGCCTGGCTGCTGGCCGGGCTGCACGCGCTGTGGGTGATTGGCCGTTGCGCGCAGGCCCGTGCGCCGTGGGCGACGCAGTGCATGGCGATCAGCGCGCTGGCGCTGCTGGCCGTGCTGTCGAACGCCTGGAGCACGGGTGATCATCCGTGGCGAGCGCTCAGCCAGGGCTTGTGGGCGGTGGCCGGTGTCGATCTGGCACTGCTGGCCTGCGCCCTGATTGCCGGCGGCCTGGGCTGGCGCCTGCGGCGGCGCGCCGCGGCTGTGCGCAGGTTGGCGGAGGTCAAGGATGCCTGAGTGGTTGGCGAGCGGGGTGGGGTTGGGTCTGCAGACGCTGGGCCTGGCGTTGCTGGCCCTGAGTCAGGCCGGCCATTGGCGGCAAGTGATGCAGCCGCAGGCGTTCCCCGGTACTCGGACGCTGCGCCTGTCAGCGTTGTTGGCATCGGGCCTGGCATGGCTGGTGGGGCAGGCCGGCCTGGGGCTGGCGATGGGGACGTTGTTCTGGGTGCTGGCCCTGGTGCCTTGTGGCCTGGGCGTGAGCCTGTTGTTGTGCTGGCGCAAGCCCTGGTTGCACCGGCTGGGCCGGTGCTTTTGCCGTTGAGCCCGCCCGCTTGCCCTGGCCAGCGGGCGGGTCAGGGTCAGGCGTGGCTGTAGCGGCTCAGCACGTTCAGCAGGTCGTCCAGGCGTGGGTTGAGGAACACCAGGTGGGCCGGTACCTGGGTGCCCCACAGTTGTTGTACGCGGGCACACAGCAGCACGGCCTTGAGTGAGCTGCCGCCTACCTCGAAGAAGTGCGCCTGCTCATCCAGCGTCTGCAGTTCCAGCACCTCGCGCACCAGCTGCGCCACTTGCTCCCGGGCCTCGGGCTGCTGCCCGGCGTGCGCCGCCGGCTGTGGCCGCAGGCGTTGCACCAGCGCTTCGAACGACGGCGCGGGTTGGCCGGGCAGGGCTTCGAGCAGGGCCTGCAGGTCCTCGCCAAGGGCCTCGATGCTGGCAGGTTCGAACAGGTCGGTGCTGTAGGTGAAGGTGGCGATCAGCCCTTGCTCACGCTCACTGACATCCAGCATCAGGTCGAACAGCGTGCTGCGCTTGCCGTGGTCTTCGCTCAGCGGCTCGATGCTCAGGTCGCCGAACGCCGACGAACGCAGGTTGCGCTCCTGGTGCAGGTCGAACATCACCTGGATCAGCGGCACGCTGTGCTGCTGGGCGCCGGGCAGGGCCTGCAACAGTTGCTCGAACGGCAGGTCCTGGTTGGCGTGGGCGTGCAGCAGGTTGTCGCGCACCTGGTGCAAGACGCTGTCGAAACGCGGGTTGCCGGCCAGGTCGGTGCGCAGCGCCAGGGTGTTGACGAAGAAGCCGACCAGCCCCTCCAGCTCCTGGTGATGGCGGTTGGCGATGGGGATGCCGATGCGGATCGCCGATTGCTGGCTATGGCCTGCCAGCAGCACGTTGAATGCCGCCAGCAATGTCATGAACAGCGTGCAGCCCTGTTCGCGGCTGTAGGCGTGCAGGGCCTGGGCCAGTTGCGGGCCCAGCATCAGGCTGTGCTCGGCGCCACGATGGCTGGGCAGGGCCGGGCGCGGCAGCATGCATGGCAACTGCAGCAGGCTGCGGTCCTCACCCAGGTGGCCCAGCCAGAAGTCCAGCTGCGGCTTGAGCGCCGCCTGGCTCAGCTCACGGCGCTGCCATTGAGCGAAGTCGGCGTACTGCAACTGTGGCTCTGCCAGCGGCGAGTCCTGGCCGTGGCTGAAGGCGCTGTACAGGGCGATCAGTTCGCGGGTGAAGACCCGCATCGACCAGCCATCGAAGGCGATGTGGTGCAGGGTCAGCCACAGCACGTGTTCGTCGTCCGCCAGGCGCACCAGGCCGGCACGCAACAGCGGCCCGTGCTCCAGGTCGAAACGGTGCGCGGCCTGGGCCTGGAGTTCCTGGCCCAGGCGCGCGCTGCGCTGCGCCTCGGGTAGCCGGCCCAGGTCGATCAGGCCCAGGGCGAAGTCCTCGGCCGCTCGCACCCGCTGCACCGGCAGGTCACCGTCCAGGGCGAAGGTGGTGCGCAGGCTTTCGTGGCGCTGCAGCAGCACGCTGAAGCAGCGCTCCAGGGCCGGCAGGTCGAGGGCACCGCGCAGGCGTACGGCCTCGGGCACGTTGTAGGTGGTGCTGCCTGGGTGCAGGCGGTCGAACAACCACAGGCGCTCCTGGGCATAGGACAGTGGCACTGGCGCTTCGCGGCGCTGCGCACGGATCGGTGGAAGTGTCGACGCCTCGGCCCGGGGCAGGGCCTGTTCGACGAACGCGCCCAGGGTCGGGTGCTGGAACAGCGCTCGCACCGGCACTTCAAGGCCCAGGCTGCTGCGCAGGCGCGAAACCAGGCGGGTGGCGGTCAGCGAGTGGCCGCCGAGCTCGAAGAAGTTGTCGTCCAGGCCCACCTGTTCAACGCCGAGTACCTCGGCCCACAGCGCCGCCAGCGTGGCTTCGCGCTCGGTAGCCGGTGCCCGGTAGCTGGCCCGGCGCTCACGCACCGGTGCCGGCAGGGCCTTGCGATCGAGCTTGCCGTTGGGGGTCAGGGGGAAGGCCGCCAGCATCACATAGGTTTTCGGCACCATGTGCTCCGGCATCTGCAGGCCCAGGTGCGCCTGCAGCGCGGTGGCGCCCGGGCAGGCATCGCGGGCGACCACGTAGGCGACCAGCTCGTTGTCACCGGTGTCGTTGGCGCGTGCCACCACGGCGGCCTCGCGCACGCCTGGGTGGTTGAGCAGGCGCGCCTCGATCTCGCCCAGCTCGATGCGGAAACCGCGGATCTTCACCTGGTCGTCGATGCGGCCGAGGAACTCGATGTCGCCCTGGGCGTTGACCCGGCCCAGGTCACCGCTGCGGTAAAGCAGGCTGCCGGCCGGGTTCAGCGGGTTGTCCAGGAAGCGCTCGGCGGTGAGGTCGGGGCGGCCCAGGTAGCCTTGGGTGATGCCGGCGCCGCTGAGGTAGATTTCGCCGCTGACGCCGGCGGCCACCGGGCGCAGCTGGGCGTCGAGCACATACATCTGCATGTTGGCGATCGCCTTGCCGATCGGCAGCACGCCCTGTTCGTCCCCCAGGGCGCGGTAGTAACTGCACCACACCGTGCCCTCGGTCGGCCCGTACTCGTTGTACAGCTGCGCCTGGGCGCACTGTTGGCGGTGCTGGCGGGCCAGGCTGGCCGGGCAGGCTTCACCGGCGACGATGGCGCAGCGCAGGCTGCCCAGCTGGTCGGCGGCCTGTTCCAGCACCTGCCCGTACAGCGACGGCAGCATCAGGGTGTGGCTGATCCGCCGGGCGCCGATCAGTCGGCCCAGGGCCAGGGCGTCCTGCACCTGGTCGTCCTGGGGCAGGCACAGTTCGCCGCCTTGGGCCAGGGTCCAGAACAGCCCGGCCACCGAGCTGTCGAAGGCCAGCCCCGACACCAGCAGGAAGGCTTGCAGCGGCTCCTGGTAGGCGAGCAGGCGTGCGGCGGTGGAGTGCACGGCATTGCGGTGCGACACCATCACGCCCTTGGGCCGGCCGGTGGAGCCGGAGGTGAAGATCAGGTAGGCCAGGCTGTCGCCGTCGTTCAGCGGTTGCGGACGCTGCGTGGGCAGGTCGTGCTCGGCGAGGCGGTCGAGCCACAGGGTGCGGTAGTCGCCCTTGGGCAGCTGTGTCTCCAGGCTGCTCAGGCTCAGCAGCAGGTTGGCGCGAGTCTGCTCGAGCACGTCGCTCAGGCGTTCGGCCGGGTAGCTTGGGTCCAGCGGCAGGTAGGCGCCGCCGGCCTTGAGGATGCCGAGGATGCCGACGATCGCGTCGAGGCCGCGGCCCATGAACAGGCCCACGGCCTGCCCCGGCGCCAGGCCGGCGTCGCGCAGCTGGTGCGCCAGCTGGTTGGCCCGCGCCTCCAGTGCCTGGTAGCTCAGTTGCGCATCACCGTGGCGCACGGCAATGGCCTCTGGCCGGGCGGCGACCTGTTGTTCGAACAGCTGGTGCAGCAGCGCCGGGGTCTGTTGCCGCACCTCGGTGCGGTTCAGCGCCGCGAGCCAGTCCTGGTGCGCGGCACTGATGCCCGAGGCCTCGCCCAGTGCGCGCTGGCTGGCGGCGCTGGCCTGCAGGGCGAGGGTGAGGAACTGGTCGAGTAGCAGCCCGGCGGCGTCGGCGTCCAGGCGGGCGGCATCGTAGTGCAGGTGGAAGGCAAAGCCTTCGGGCTGTTCCAGGACTTCCAGCAACAGCGCATGGGCACAGGTTTCACCGTGCACCGCCAGCACCGGCCAGGCCGAGGCCAGCGGCTGGCGCAGGCGGAAGCCGAAGGGCGTGTCCTGGGCCTGGGCCGGCCATTCTTCCTGCCAGGTGCGGGCCTGTTCGAGCACCTGGGTGAAGCCGGCGAGGGCGTTGGCCAGGGTGTCCTGGTCGTCCGGCTGCAGGTGCAGCGGCAGGCGTTTGCCGTAGGGGCCCTGGGCGTTCGTGGTGGCGCTGTTGCGACCATCGTGGGCCCAGCCCAGAAGCACCTGTGGTTGGCCCAGGTGGCGCTTGAGCAGCAGTGCCCAGCACCAGCCGAACAGCGCCTCGGCCGGAGCGTCGAGCCCGGCCAGGGCGCTGCCGATGTGGTCCTGGAAGGCCGCGTCCGGGGTGCGCGCAAGGCAGGCTGGCTGTGCCGGCAGCGCGGCCTCGCCGCGCTGGAACGGGTGCTGCACCAGGTACTGGTCGGCGGCGTCGGCCTGCTGGCGCTGCCAGAAGGCCCGCCCGGCGTCGCTGTCGCTGCTGCCCAGGTGCTCGAACTGCCATTCGGCGAAATCGGCGAACTGCACCGCTTCCTCGTCCGCTGGCAGGCCCTGGTAAAGCGCCTGCCATTGCTGCAACAGCAGCTGCAGGGTGGTGTGGTCGGCGTTGGCCGCCGGCAGCGCCAGGCAGGCCCGTGGCGGCGTTGCCTGGGTCAGCGCGACGGCCAGGCTGGCCTCGGCCAATGCCGCGCCCAGCAAGCTGTGCAGGGCGTGCTGGGGCAGGTCGTCGGCGACCTCGCGCCAGTCGATCAGCAGTTGCTCGGCGATGACCTGTACCGGCAGTTGCATGCCGGGGCTGGCCACCAGGCGGGTGCGCAGGATCTCGTGCTGCTCCAGCACCTGCTCTAGGGTCGTGCGCAGGCGGCTGGGGTCGGTGCCCTCAGGCAGGCTGAAGGTCAGGAACAGGGTGGCGTCGCGCCCGCTGGCATGGGACCAGTGAGCGTTTTGTTGCAGGGCGGGGCGAAAGCCCTCGATGGCGATGCTGGACATGATGTGGAGGCCTTGAATAGGGGGCAGAGTCGAAAACCGTGAACCGTGTGGGGGCGCGTCAGGGCTTGAGCGCCACGTCCGTGCTGTTCAGGGCTTCGGCCATCGACACCAGGATGCGTCGGGGGCTGTCGTATTCGTTGCGTGCGTGCACCGAGAGCATGTTGTCCAGCAGCAGCACGTCGCCGTGGCGCCAGGGGAACTCGGTCATGTGCTGCAGGTAGATACCGCGCAGGTGTTCCAGCACCTGCGGCTCGATCGGGCTGCCGTCGCCATAGAAGGTGTTCTGCGGCAGGTCGTCATCGGCGAAGTCGGCCTGCAGCGCATCGCGCACGCTGGCCGGCAGGGTGCTGACGTGGAAGAAGGTGGCGTGGTTGAACCACAGCGTCTCGCCGGTGCGCGGGTGGCGCACCAGGGCCGGGCCTACCTGGCGGGTGCGCAGGCGGCCGTCGGCTTTCCACTCGGTCTGGATGCCGACGCTGGCGCAGTAGGCATCCACCTGGGCGCGGTCCTCGGTCTGGAACACGGTCTGCCAGGGCAGGCCGAAGCCGTCGCCATAGTTGCGCACGTACATGATGCCCAGGCGGGCGAAGCGCTCGCGCACCTCGGGGTCGATGGCCTGGCTGATCGCCCGGGTGTCGCCGATCGGCGTTTCGCCGCGGGACAGCGGCGCGATATCGCACCACAGGAAGATCTTCAGCGGGAACACCGGCGAGTAGGAGTGTTCGTTGTGCGGGAAGATCCGCTGGTCCTTGGGGTAGTCGGTGGAGGTGTAGATGTTCAGGCGCGGGTCCACCTGGGTGCGCGGCGAGGCGCGGAACTTGTATTCCAGGGCGCCGCCTGACAGTGCGCTGATGCAGTTGTCGAAGGCTTCGGCGTTGTCCACCTGGAAGTTGCGAAACAGCAGCGCACCGTGTTCGAGCAGTTTGCGCTCGATCAGCTCACGGTTGGCCTCGGCCCAGGCCACCAGGCTGATGCCGAGGCCGGCCGGTTCGCACACCGCGGTGTAGGTGCTGCCCGGGTTGAGCGGGGTGAAATGGACCAGTGCGTCTTCATCCACACGGATGGTTTTGCGGCGCATGCCGCCGAGTTTGGCAATCGCGGGGCCGTTCATGTCTTATCCCTCCATAGAGTCGGTGCTGATGCGGGCGCGGCGACGGCTGCTGCCCAGGCGGGCCAGGCTCTGTTCGCTGCGTGCGCTCACGTGCTGCATGCGTTGTTCCTGAAGCTGCCGGCGCAGCGGTTCGACCACTGTCTGCACGGGTACTTCAGGGGCTGCGACCAGCTGTTCGAGCAGGCTCACGAAGGCTGCGGCAAACGCTTCGGCGCTGTGGGCCTCGAACAGGTCGGTGCTGTATTTCAGGGTGCAGGCCAGGCTGCCCTGGCTTTCTTCCACGCTCAGGTGCAGGTCCAGCTGCGACTGGCCATGCTCGATGCGTTCGGGCGCGATCGTCAGGCCCGGCAGCTCAAGGGCGCCGTCCGGGTGGTTCTGCAGCACCAGCTTGGCCTGGAACAGCGGGTTGCAGGCCAGGCTGCGCGGCGGGTTGAGCACCTCCACCAAGGTGTTGAACGGCAACGCCTGATGGCTGAAGGCTTCCAGCACCTGAGGCCGCAGGCGTTGCAGCAGGGCGTTGAAGCTGGGGTTGCCGCCGACATCGACGCGCAGCGCCAGCTGGTTGATGAAGAAGCCCACCAGGCCCTCGGTCTCGCTGTGCTCGCGGTTGGCCACGTCGGTGCCGATCACCGCCTGGGCGCGTTCGCTGTGCAGGTACAGGTTCAGTTGCAGCACCCCCAAGAGGCCCATGAACAAGGTCGCGCCATGGCCCAGGCACAGCTGTTTCAGTGCCTGGGCCGGGGCCGCGGCGACCTGGAACGACAACCGTGCGCCCTGGCCGCTGAGCACCTGCGGGCGCGGGCGATAGCTGAACAGTTCGAGCGGCGGCAGGGGCTCGCCCAGGGCCTGTTGCCAGTAGCCCAGGTGGGCTTGCTGGGTGCTGGCCAGCTGCTGGCGTTGCCAGGCGGCGTAGTCGCTGTACTGTATCGGCAGTGGCGCCAGGGTCGTCGCGCTGCCGCTCAGGGACGCGCTGTAGAGTTGGCTGAGCTCGCGCACCAGCACGCCCATCGACCAGCCGTCGGAGACGATGTGGTGCATCACCAGCAACAGCAGGTGCTGGCGGTCGTCCAGGCGTACCAGGTGCAGGCGCAGCAGCGGTGCCTGGCGCAGGTCGATGGGGCGTGTCGCCAGTTCGATCAGCAGGCGCTTGGCGCTGGCCTCGCGTTCGGCCTCGGGCACCGGGCCCAGATCATGCAGCTCGAACGGCAGTTCGAGGGTGTCCTGTACGCGCACATGCAGCGTGCCGTCCTGTTCGTGGAAGCTGCTGCGCAGCGCTTCGTGGCGCTGGCCGAGGTGCTGGAAGGCCTGGCGCAGGGCAGGCAGGTCGAGCTGGCCGAGCAGCCGCGCGGCACTGGGGATGTGATAGGCCGCGCTGTCCGGCTGCATCGCCTGTACCAGCCACATGCCCTGCTGGGCGTGGGACAGCACCCGGCGGCCATCGGCCGGCAGCGCGGCCACGGTGATCGGTGCCTGGCGGCTGGGCGCGGCGTTGTCCAGCAGCAACGCCAGCTGGGCGATGGTCGGTGCCTCGAACAGGCTGCGCAGGGGCAGTTCCAGGTTCAGCTCCAGGCGAATGCGCGCAACCAGTTGCGCGGCCAGCAGCGAGTGGCCACCAATGGCGAAGAAGTTGTCGTCCATGGCGATCGCCTGCTGCCCCAGCACGTTCTGCCAGAGCGCCAGCAACTGTTGCTCGCGCTCGCTCTGCGGCGCCCGCTGGCTGCTGCCCTGGGCGCTGTAGTCCGGTGCCGGCAGGGCGGCGCGGTTGAGCTTGCCACCGGGGGTCATGGGCATCTGCGCCAGGGTCACGAAGGCGGCGGGCACCATGTAGTCGGGCAACTGCGCGGCCAGGTGCTGGCGCAGCTCGGCGGCTTGCGGGGCCTGCTCGTGGTACACCAGGTAAGCCACCAGGCGGCGGTCGCCGGGACGGTCCTCGCGTACCAGCGCCAGGGCCTGGCGCACCTGAGGGTGGCTGCGCAGGCGCGACTCGATCTCGCCCAGTTCGATACGGAAGCCGCGCAGCTTGACCTGCTGGTCGATGCGCCCGAGGTACTCGTAGGTGCCGTCGGCCAGGCGCCGGGCGCGGTCGCCGGTGCGGTACATGCGGCCGCCGGGCGGGCCGTAGGGGTCGGGGCAGAAGCGCTCGGCGGTGAGGCCGGGCACGTCGTGGTAGCCGCGGGCGAGCAGCTCGCCGCCGACGCACAGCTCGCCAGGGACGCCCGGCGGGGTGAGGTTGTCGTCGCGGTCCAGCAGGTAGTAGGCGCGCCCGCGCAGCGGCGCGCCAATCGGCAGTTGCAGTGGCAGTGGCTCGCGCTGCAGCAGCGCGTTGCAGTCCTGGATGCTGGAGACCACGGTGATTTCCGTGGGGCCGTAGATGTTCAGCAGGCGCACCGCGGCCAGGCCGGCCTTGCGCCAGGCATCCAGGCCGGCGCTGGGCATCGCTTCACCGCCGACGCTGACCAGGCGCAGCTCGCCGTAGGCCGCGTGCGGCTGTCGGGCGAAATCCTGGGCCAGCTGGAACCAGTAGGCCGTGGTCAGGCAGGCTGCGACAGTGATCCGGTGGCGGTACAGGCGGGCGTGGAACTCGGCGCTGTCCCACAGCTCCGGGCCGCGCACCACCAGGGCCGCGCCGCACACCAACGGTGGGAACAGCTGGTCGACGAAGCCGTCGAAGTTGAAGGTCGAGAACTGCAGCACCCGGTCGTCGGCAGCGACCCCGTAGTAGGCGCGCGCGACTTCGCTGTAGCCGGCCAGGGAGCGGTGGGTGACCGCCACGCCCTTGGGCTTGCCGGTGGAGCCGGACGTGTAGATGACATAGGCCAGTTGTTCGCGCTGCACCGGGCGTGTGCTCGGCACCCCGGCCAGCGCTGGCGCCGTGGCGTCCAGGGCGGTGACGTCCAGGCACGGGCGCTGGTAGGGCGCCATGACCGCCTGGGTCTCCGGGGTGACCAGCACCAGGCGGATATCGGCGTCGTCGATCATGTGCGCCAGGCGCTCGCCGGGGAACTGTGGGTCCAGTGGCACGAAGGTCAGCCCGGCATTGAGCGTGCCGAACACCGCGGCGACGATGTCCAGGCCGCGCGGCAGGCACAGGCCGATGCGCGCTTCGGCGGGCAGGCCCAGGGCCAGCAGGTGGCGGCTGATCAGCTCGACACGCTGTTGCAGGGTGGCATAGCTCCAGGTGCTGTCGTCGTGGATCAGCGCGATGCGCTGGGGCTGCTCGGCCGCCTGCGCGGCCAGGCGCAGGTGCACCAGCTCCGGCAGTGGGCCGAGCGCCAGCGAAGCCTGGCAGTCGGCCAGCAGGCGCTGCTGTTGCTCGCCGTCGTACAGCGGCAATTGCGCGATCCGTGCCGTGGGCGCCTGCACCAGGCTATGCAGCAGGGTGGCATAGCTGTGGCCGTGGCCGACCAGGGTGGCGTGTTCGAACAGGTCGGCATTGCCGGTGAAGGTGACTTCCAGGGCGTCGCTGCGCTCGACGACGTTGAGCACCAGGTCGAAATGCGCGGTCAGCTGCTCGCGCTCGATCTCGTCGATCTCCAGGCCGGGCAGTTGCAGGCGGCGCGGGGTCTGGCCGTCGAGCAGGTTGAACATTACCTGGAACAGCGGCGAGTGCTGCAGCTGGCGCTCGGGTTCCAGGGCCTGGACCAGCCGCTCGAAGGGCAATTGCTGATGAGCCAGGGCCTGGCGGCGGGTCTGCTCGATGCTGTCGAGCAGGGCGTCGAAGGGCTGGCGACCGTCGAGCTGGCAGCGCAGCACCAGGGTGTTGATGAAGCAGCCGATCAGGCCCTCGGTCTCGACCCGGGTACGGTTGGCCACCGGCACGCCGACGCGCAGGTCGGTCTGCCCGCTGAGGCGGTACAGCAGCACGTTGAAGGCGCCCAGCAGCACGCTGAACAAGGTGGTGCCGCGGGCCTGGGCCAGCTCCCGCAGGGCCTGGCACAGCGGCGCCTCGATGCGCAGCGAGTGGCGCGTGCCGCGCCCGCTCGGCTGCCGGGGCCGTGGGTGGTCGGTGGGCAGCTCCAGGGTCGGCTGCTCAGTGCCGAGCTGCTCGCGCCAGTAGGCCAGGTCGCTCGCCAGCGCGCTGTCGCTGAGGCTGGTCTGCTGCCAGACCGCGTAGTCGTGGTACTGGATCGGCAAGCCCGGCAGGTCGCTGTCGCGGCCTTGCAGGGCGGCGCTGTAGAGGGCGGTCAGTTCCTTGACCAGGATGCCTAGCGACCAGCCGTCGGCGACGATGTGCTGGGCACACAGGATTAGCACGTGCTCATCGCTGTCGAGCCGCGCCAGCAGGCCGCGCAGCGGCGCCTGGCGCAGGTCGAAGGGGCGGTTGCTCTCGACGTCGATCAGTTGTTGCAGGCGCACGGCCCGCTGCTCGGCGGGCAGCGCGCAAAAGTCCACCTGGGCCAGGGGCATCGGCAACTGCGGGTGGACGGTCTGGCGGGCCTGGCCGTCGACTTCGTCGAAGGTGCTGCGCAGGATCGCGTGGCGCTCGATCAGCTGGTCGAAGCTGCGTTGCAGCGCCGCGCTGTCCAGGTGACCGCGCAGGTGCAGGGCCGCCGGCATGTTGTAGGCACTGCTGGATGGCTCCAGGCGATGCAGGAACCACAGGCGCTGCTGCGCCCACGACAGTGGGTGCGGGCCAGGCTCGCTGGCCGCGACGATTGGCAGGCGGCTGAGGGCGAAGCCCTGGGCGGCCAGGGCCGCGGCGAAGGCCTGGCGTTTTTCCGGGGCGAGCCTGGCGATACGCTCGGCCAGTTGCTGGGGGTCGAGTTGCATGGCATCAGCTCCTTGGCGCAGCGGCGGATTGGGCACGGGCCTGCAGGGCGGCGCGTTCCTCGGGCGACATCGCCGCCAGCATGCGACGCAGCTCGGCGATCTTCAGCAGCTTGCCTGGCTGGCTTTCCTGGGCGCGCAGGGCATCTGCCAGCGCCGCCACGCTGGGGTGGTCGAACACCAGCGCCGGGGCCACTTCCAGCTGCAGCAGGCTGCGCAGGCGGGTGCACAGCTTGATGACGATCAGCGAATGGCCGCCGAGGTCGAACAGGCTGTCGTCGATGCTCAGGCTTGGCCGTTCGAGCAGCTCCTGGTAGAGGTCGACGAGCAACGCATCGAGGGCGTCGCGCGGTGGCAGCTCGACCCGCTCGCTGGCCTGGCTGTCGGCGCTCGGCAGCGCGGCGAAGTCGACCTTGCCGTTGGCCAGGCGCGGCAGCGCGGCCAGGCACAGCAGTTGGGCCGGCACCAGGAAGTCGGGCAGCCGCCCGCGCAGCTCGCCGAGCAGCGTGGCGCTGTCGCGCTGGCTGACGGCATAGGCCAGCAGCTTGCCGTTGTGGAACTGCACCACGGCCTGGCTGACCCCTTCGAGGGCGGCCAGGGCCGCTTCCAGTTCGCCGGGCTCGACGCGGAAACCGCGGATCTTGATCTGCTTGTCGCTACGCCCGGCCAATTGCAGCTGGCCACTGGCCGACAGGCGCGCCAGGTCGCCACTGCGGTACAGGCGCTGGCCGGGTTGCAGCGGGTCGTCGATGAAGGCGTCGGAGTCGCGGTTCAGGTAGCCGCGGCAGACCTGGGCACCGCCGATGTACAGCTCGGCCAGGGCGCCGAGCGGGGCGGGTTGCAGGCCGGCCGGCGTGGCTTCGAGCAGGCGCACCCAGGTGTTGGCCAGGGCGAGTTCGAGGCCCAGCGGGGCGCGTGGGTTGTAGCCCTGGTCGAGGCTGTAGAGCACGCCCACGGTGGTTTCGGTGGGGCCGTAGTGGTTGTGCACGCGGCTGCCGGGTGCCAATTGCTCGATGCGCTGGCGCAGGCTGCCGGGGCAGGCCTCGCCGCCGAGGATCAGCACCTGGGGCAGGCTGCAGGCCGGCTGGCCTTCGAGCAGCGCCGCCAGGTGCGAAGGCACGATCTTCAGGCAGTCGACTTGCCCGGCTTCGAGGTAGCGGGCGAAGGCGGCGGCATCGCGGCTGGCCTGGTCGTCGGCCAGCACCAGGCAACCACCGGTCCACAGCGCGGCGTAGAGGGTGGTGTTGCCCAGGTCGGCGGCCACCGAGGAAATCAGGGCGAAACGCCGGCACTGCGCCAGGCTGAGCGCTTCGCTGACCGCGGCAGTGTAGTTGAGCAGTTGGCCGTGCTCGATGAGCACGCCCTTGGGCTCGCCGCTGGTGCCGGAGGTGTACAGCAGGTAGGCGGCATCGGCCAGGCTGATGTCAGGCTCGGCCGGTGCGGCGGCCGGGGCTTGGAGCAGCTCGGCCAGGGCACTGCCCTGCGGGCCGCCGATCAGCAGCTGCGGCTGGGCGTCGGCGAGGATCCGCTCGACGCGCGCCTGTGGCCAGGCCGGGTCCAGTGGTACGTAGGCGGCGCCGGCGCGCAGCACGGCGAGCAGGCCGAGCAGCAGCTCGGCCGAGCGTGGCAGCAGCAGCGCGACGTTGGCGCCGCGACCGATGCCGCGCGCCTGCAGCACCCCGGCAAGATGCTCGACCTGCGCATGCAGCTGGGCATAGCTCAAGGTCTGCCCCGCGGCCATCAGCGCCGGGGCGTCGGGCCTGTGCCGCGCCCAGTGGGCCAGGCGCTCGATCAGCGGGCGGCTGCCGAAGTCGCGCTGTGGGCCGCGCAGGCTTTGCTGCAGGCGCTGATGCGCCGCCGGGCTCAGCGGCAGTTCGCCGATGGCGCGCTGGCGCGGCTGTTCGACCAGGGTTTCGAGTAGCTGTGCATACTGCTCCAGCAGGCAGCGCAGGTCGGCCTCGGGGTACTGCCCAGTGGGTGACTGCAGGCTCAGGGGTTGCAGCTGGCCCTGGGCGTCGAGGGTTACCTGCAGCGCCAGTTCGAAGCCCGAATCGGCGCCGGGCAGGGTATCGACCGACCAACGCAGGCCGCCGCTGGCGAACGCCGCGCTGTGGCGCACCAGGTTGAAGCCGACCGTGCGCTGCAGGGTCAGCGTGGTGTCGGCGACGTTCCAGTACTCCTGCTGTTGGACATGGCTTTCGAGCTGTTCGGCCAGGCGTTGCAGCCAGGCGCCGAAGGGCTGGTCGAGCGCAGGCGCCAGGGCCAGGGGCAGGATCTTTTCGTAGACGCCAATGCCGTTGGCCAGGGTTTCATAGTCGAAGCGGCAGTCCTGCTGCCAGCCGGCGATGAACTCGGCGCTACCGCCGATACGCGCCAGCAGCGCCCACCAGGCCGCCTGCAGCAGGGTATCCAGCGCTTGCCCGGTGCTTTCGGCCAGCTGTTCCAGCTGTGCCTGCAGCGTCTCGGGCAGGGCCTGTCGCACGGTGTTGCCAAGGGCCTGCGGCGAGGCCTCGCCGAGGCCGCCCAGGCGTACCGGGGCCAGGTTTTCGAGGCCCAGGCCGGCCCAGTAGGCACGCCCGGCGGGGGCTTCCTCGTCGGCGTCCAGGTCGTTGCGCCACTCGACGTACTGGCTGTACTGGAAGGCCTCCTCCAGTGGGGCATCGGGCTGGGCATACAGCGCGGCCAGTTCGCCGAGCAGGTTCTGCAGGCTCAGCCGGTCGCTGGCGCAGGTGGCGACGTACAGGTCCAGGCGCCACTGCTCGGCACCCAGCTGGCGCAGGATGCCGCGCAGCAGGCGACCTTGGTCGATGGCCAGTGGCTGGGCGGCCAGGGCCTCGGCCTCGGCGTGCTGCCCGGCGTCCAGCAGGTGCCAGTCAAGGGTGCTGGTGACCACGCTCTGGCGCAGGCTGCGGTACAGGGTCGATGGGCGCAGCGCCACGCGCAGGCTGGTGTGGCGCTCGATTACCTGCAGCAAGGCTTCGTGCAGGCGGCCCGGCTGCAGGGGGCCGGCAAGGTTGACGCCCAGCTGCAGGGGCGCGCGGCCGTGCTGCACGGCCAGGGCCTGTTCGGCGCTCAGGGGTAGGTCGTGGCTCAAATCCAGGGTGTGGTTCATTGCGCGGTCTGATCCTGCAGTTCCATTGCGGTATGTCGGGCGGCCAGCTGGGCCGGTTCATGCATGTCGCCCATGGCGACGGCGATCTTGCGCGGGCCTTCGTACGGGTCGCGGGCGTGGGCGGCGATCAGGTTGTCGAGCATCACCACGTCGCCGCGCTGCCAGTCGAAACGCACCGCGCAGGCTTCGTACAGGCGGCCGATCAGGGCCATGCTGGCGTCGTCGATCGGGCTGCCGTCACCGAAGTACACCTGGCGCGGCATACGCTCCTGGCCGACCATGTTCAGCAGGTCTTCGCGTACCTGGGGCTCCAGGCAGAAGGTGTGGTGCAGCTGCAACTGGTTGAAGAAACTGCGCTCGCCGCTCAGCGGGTGGCGGATCACCGCCGGGCACCGGGTGCGGGTTTGCAGTTCGTCGTTGGCCAGCCAGTGGAAGTCGGTGTTGCTGGCCCGGCACAGGGCCTCGACCTGTTCGCGGCTGTCGGTCTTGAAGAACTCGCGCCAATTGACGTCCAGGCGCTCGGTGAAGGTGCGCACGTACAGCAGGCCCTTGCGCTCGAAGGTTTCGGCCAGCTCCGGAGGCAGTTGCCGGTACAGCTCGCGGCAGTCGACGATCGGCGTGGCGCCGCCGACCGGCGACGGCTGCTCGCAGTAGAACCACTGCTTGCGCGGCGAGCGGGGCAGGTGCGAGCTTTCGTTGTGGAACAGGATCATTTCCCGTTCCGGGTAGGGCGTGGAGCGGTAGATGTTGCGCCCGCCTTCCTTCTTGGGCAGGTCGCCGTAGCCGCCGAACAGGCCGGGGTGAATGGCTTCGGCGAAGGCTTCGAAGGCTTTCGGGTCATCCAGGGCGAAACCGCGGAACAGCAGGCCGCCGTGCTGGCACAGCAGGGTGTCGATCAGGTCGCGGGAACCCTGCGCCCAGCCCACCGGGTCCAGGTCCGGGGCCACGGGTTCGATCAGCAGCGGGAACTCGCGGCCGGGTTGCAGCGCCGAGGTGCGGATCAGGGGCCGGGGCGCGGCGGCGCGGGCCGGGAGTTTCTTCAGTTTGTCGAGCTTGCTGGACGATGTGGCTGGTTTTGCCAAGGCCGGTGTCTCCACGGTGGGCAGCGTGACGGTGAAATGGGCAAGGGCGGCGTGGGGCTGCTCGACCACCTGCTGCAGCAGGTTGAGCCAGGCGTCGATCAGTGCGTCGATGCGTTCGCCTTTGAACAGGGCGCGGGCGTAGACCCAGTCGCCGCGCATGACCTCGCCGTGGCGCTCGAGGAACAGCGCCATGTCGAACTTGCTGGTGCGTTCGGCGGCAGGCCGCATGCGCACCTCGAGCCCAGGGATCGAGAAATCGCCTTCAGGGGTGTTCTGCAGCACGAACAGCGCCTGCACCAGTGGGTTGCGGCTACGTTCGCGCGGGACCTGCAGCGCCTCGACGATGCGGTCGAACGGCAGCGCCTGGTGCTCCAGGGCCTGCAGGCAGGTGTCGCGGGTGCGGCCGAGGAACGCGCGCAGGCTTTCGCCGGCCAGCCGGCGCGAGCGCAGCGGCAGGACATTGACGAAGAAGCCGATCAGGCCTTCGAGGTTGGCCTCCTCGCGGCCGGCGACGTCGGTACCCAGCAGCAGGTCGTCGGCACCGGTGACCTCGTGCAGCAGCAGCTCGAAGCTGGCCAGCAGCAGCATGTACAGGCTCACCCCTTCGGCCAGGGCCAGGGCGTCGAGGCGGGCCAGCAGCGCTGCTGGAATTTCCAGCGCCCTGGCGGCGCCACGGGCGTCGGCCTGGGCCGGGCGTGGCCAGTCGCAGGGCAGGGCCAGCACCTGGGGCGCGTCGTGCAACTGGCTCTGCCAGAAGCCGACCTCGCGCTCCAGCGCGGCGCCTTGCAGGCATTGGCGCTGCCAGGCCGCGTAGTCGGCGTACTGCACCGGCAACGCCGGCAACAGTGCCTGGCGCCCTTCGCGCAGGTTGGCGTACAGCTGGCTGAACTCGTTGACCAGCACGCCCACCGACCAGCCGTCGGCGACCATGTGGTGCAGGGCCAGCAACAGCAGGTGCTGTTGCTCACCGAGCTTGAGCACCCGGGCCCTGATCAGCGGGGCCTGGCGCAGGTCGAATGGCAGGCGCAGGTTGTCCAGGCTTTCCTGTTCGGCCACCAGGTGGCGCTGGGCGTCGTCCAGTGCGCTGAGATCGCGCAGGGTGACGTCCAGCTCCAGCTGTTCGGCGATCAGCGTGATCGGCTCGCCGTCGATGTCCTGGTAGCTGCTGCGCAGCACTTCGTGGCGCGCCAGCAGGGCATTGAAGGTGGCCCGCAGCGCGGGCATGTCCAGCGGCCCGTCCAGGGTCAGGCTGGCGGCCATGTTGTAGGCCGCCGATGGGCCGTGCAGGCGATCGACCATCCACAGCCGTTGCTGGCTGAGCGACAGCGGCATGTGCGCCTGGCGCGCTACCGGCAGCAGTTGCGGGCCCGCCGTGGCCTGGGTCGGCTCGGCGGCCAGGGCATCCAGGCGGGCGGCCAGTTGCCACAGCAGCGGCGCCTCGAACACGCTGCGCAGCGGCAGCTCGAGGGCGCAGCGCTGGCGAATCCGGGCAATCAGCCGGGTGGCCAGCAGCGAGTGGCCGCCGGCCTCGAAGAAGTGGCTGTTGCGACCCAGTGGCTGGGCGGGCAGCAGCGTTGCCCACAGCTCGCCCAGCAATTGCTCGTTTTCGCTGGCCAGGGGCTCGACTTCGACCTGTTGCAGCGACGGTGGCGGCAGGGCCTTGCGGTCGACCTTGCCGTTGGCGTTGGTCGGCCAACTGTCCATGGCGACCCACAGCGACGGCACCATGTACGCCGGCAGGCTGTCGCGCACGTGCTCGGCCAGCAGGCTGTCGCTCAGGCCATGGCCGCTGCGTCCCTGCCAGTAGCCCACCAGCATGTCGCTGCCGCCCAGGTGCTGCAGGCTGACCATGGCGCGCAGCACATCCGGGTGGCTCTCCAGGTGCGCCTCGATCTCGCCGGGCTCGATACGGAAGCCCCGCAGCTTGAGCTGGAAGTCCTTGCGGCCGAGGTACTGCAGCACGCCGTCGGTGTCCCAGCGGGCCAGGTCGCCGCTCAGGTACAGGCGGCTGCCCGGCGCGCCGAACGGGTTGGGGATGAAGCTGGCGGCGGTGCGCGCCGGGTCGGCCAGGTAGCCGCGGCTGACACCGATACCGCCGATGGCCAGTTCGCCGACCACGCCGTCGGCCACCGGTTGCAGGTCGTGGCCCAGCACGTACAGCTCGCTATTGGCGGTGGGCCGGCCGATGGCCACGTTGGCGCCTTGGCCAGGGGCCTGGTACAGCGGCTGGAAGGCTACGTCATCGGAGCATTCGGCCGGGCCGTAGGCGTTCATCAACGGGATCTGCGGGTAATGACGGAACCATTCCTGGGCGGTGGCGACCGGCAGCGCCTCGCCGGTGGGCAGTACCCAGCGCAGGTGCGGCAGTGGCAGCGGCTGGCCATCGAGGCTTTCGAGCATCGCCTGCAGCAGCGCCGGCACCGGTTCGAGCAGGCTGACCCGGCGCTCGCGCACCAGCTGCAGCAGTGCCTGCGGGTCGCGGACCAGGTGATCGCCGATGATCTCCACGCAGGCGCCGAACAGCGGTGCGGTGAGGGTCTGCCAGACCGAGATGTCGAAGCAGGCCGGGGCGGTCTGGGCGATCACGTCGTCGGCGTTCAGGCCCAGGGGCCGCAGCTTGGCCAGCATGTTGTTGAGCATGCCGGCGCGGGGCACCATCACGCCTTTGGGTTGGCCGGTGGAACCGGAGGTGAACAGCACGTAGGCGAGCTGGTCACCGCGCGCCGGCGCGTTCGGCAGCATGCCGGTGGCGCTCATCTCCAGCAGGTCGGCAGGCAGTGCGCGGTGGCCCTGGTAGACCGAGGCCAGGGGTTCGGCGTAGGCCTGGCTGCAGACCACCAGCGGCGCGTCCAGGCGCGCCAGTACCTGTTGCCAGCGTGCCGGTGGCTGCGAGGGCTCCAGCGGCAGCCAGGCGCAGCCGGCACGCAGGGTTGCGACCATCAGGCAGAACCATTCGATGCCGCGCTCGGCCAGCAGTGCCACTGGCTGGTCGGGCCGCGCGCCGAGGGCCTGCAGGCCACGGGCCAGGCGTTCGGACTGCTGCCACAGTTGCGCGTAGGTCAGCGACTGCTCGGCACAGCGGGCGACGATGCGCTCGGGGTGGGCGGCGACCTGGGCGGCCACCCGCGCTTCCCAGCTTTGTTCGAGGCTGTAGTCGGCCGGGTTGAGCCCCCAGTCCAGCAGGCGTCGATGCTGTGCCGGGCTGAGCGTGGTGAGCTGCTCGAGGCGGGTGTCCGGCGGGCAGTCCAGCGCCTGCAGCAGGTTCAGCAGGTCAGCGCCCAGGCGCTCCAGCGCGACGGCGGGCAGGCGCTGGGCGTCGGCGCTGAACAGCACTTCCAGGCAACGGCCTGGCAGCACTTCGACGGTCAGGCCGTAGCTGGTCTGCTCGAGGTTGTCGAGGACCTTGAAGGTCAGCTCGCCAGCCTGCAACTGCCGTTCGCTGAGCGCTGGCAGGTTCTGGAACACCAGCAGGGTATCGAACAGCCCGGCACCGCGCGGGTGCTGCTGGAGGATCTGCGCCAGTGGCGTCTGCTCGTGCTCGCGCATGGCCACGCTGACCGCCTGCACCTGTTGCAGGTAGTCGCCCAGGGCCATGTCGGGGGCCGTGCGCAGGCGCAGCGGCAGGGTATTGATGAACACCCCGAGCATTTGCCCGGCATCGGCCAGTGCGTCCGGGCGGCCGCTGCTGGTGACGCCGAACATGACCTCGGTGTGGTTGTTGCCGCGGGCCAGCAGCAGGCCCCAGGCGGCTTGCATCAAGGTGTTGAGGGTGACCCGGCAGGCCTTGCCAAGGTCATTCAGGCGGCGGCTGTGGGCTTCGCTCAGGCGCAAGCTGTGGCTGTGGTAGCGCGGGGTGACGGGCTCGGCCGGGTTCAGGGCCGGCAGGGTGCCGACGCCTTCGAAGTTCGCCAGGTGCTGCTGCCAGTACTGCAGGCTGTGCTCGGCCGGTTGCGCCGCGAGCCAGGCGATATAGTCGCGGTAGGGCGGGCGGGCTGGCACGGCGAGGCCGTTGTAGCGGGCCAGGATTTCCTCCATCAGCATCACCGAGCTCCAGCCGTCGGCAATCAGGTGGTGGCGGCTCCAGATCAGCCAGCTGTGCTGCGCGTCGAGGTGGATCAGCGCCACCCGCTGCAGCGGTGGGCGCTGTGGGTCGAAGCCTTGTGCGCGGTCGGCCTGGCAGTAAGCGTCCAGGGCCTGCTGGCGCTGCGTCGGGTCGAGGGCGCTCCAGTCCAGGCGTTGCACCGGCAGGGTCAGTTCACTGCACACGCCTTGCATCGGTTCGTCCAGGCCTTGCCACAGGATCGCCGTGCGCATCAGCGGGTGCGCGGCGAAGGTGGCGTGCCAGGCGGCCAGGTAGCGCTCGGCGTCCAGTGGGCCTTGCAGCTCGGCCTGCAGCTGGTTCACGTATACCCCGCTGGCGCCTTCGAGCAGGCTGTGGAACAGCAGGCCTTTCTGCAACGGCGAGAGCGGGTAGGCGTCTTCCAGGGCTGTGCCGACCAGCGGCTGCAACGCTTGGCGCTGGTCGGCGCCGAGCGACACCGAGACGCTGGCCGGTGTTGCCGGCCGTGGCGTGACCGGTGCGGCTTGTGCCGGCTGGCGCTGGCTGACCAGCAGGGCCAGGGCGTCGATGCGCGGGTGGGCGAACAGTTCCTTCGGGCTGAATTTCACTCCCAGCTTGCGGGCCTTGGCGATCACCTGCAGGGCGATGATGGAGTCGCCGCCAACGCCGAAGAAGTCATCCTCGCGGCCGATGTCCGGGCGCTCCAGCACCTCGCGCCAGACCGCCAGCAATTGCGCCTCCAGGGCCTTGAGCGGCGAGTCCAGGGTGGCCGCGAGGCGGGCGATGGTGGGGTGGGCGAAGAAATGCTTGGGGGTGAACTTGAGCTGGGCCTTGCGCGCCTTGGCGATCAGTTGCAGCGCCATGATCGAGTCGCCGCCCTGGGCGAAGAAATCGTCATGGATCGACAGTGCCGGCTTGTCCAGAATTTCGCGCCACAGAGTCAACAGCACTGCCTCGACCGGGTCGCGTGGGGCGTCTTGCTGCTGCGCGGCGGGCTGGCCCGGCGTCGGCAGTGGCAGGTTGTGGCGGTCGACCTTGCCGTTGCCCAGGCGGGGCAGGCGGTCGAGTTCCAGGTACAGGCTGGGCACCAGCGGCTCGGGCAGTTGTTCGGCCAGTTGCCGGCGCAGTCGATCATGGTCCAGCCCGGGCTCGGCCACCAGGTAGGCGATCAGCCGGGGTGCTTCGCCTTCGTTGAGGGCACGGGCGAGCACCGCCGCTTCGCGCACCCCCGCACAGGCGCGCAGGCAGGCCTCGACCTCGCCGGGTTCGACGCGGAAACCGCGGATCTTGACCTGGTCGTCCATGCGGCCGAGGAATTCGATGGCGCCGCTGGCCAGCATGCGCACGCGATCGCCGGTGCGGTAGAGGCGCTGGCCCAAGCCTGCGAACGGGTCGGGAATGAACTGGCGGGCCGTCAGGCCCGGTTGGCCCAGGTAGCCGTCGGCCACCCCGGCGCCGCCGATGTACAGTTCGCCGCTGCTGCCCAACGGCAGCAGCGTGAGGTGCTGGTCGAGCACCTGGGCCTGGACGTTGTCCAGCGGCTGGCCGACCGGGGCGAACCCGGACAGGCTCGGGGCGTCGTCCCGCACGGCGTGGGTCAGGCAGCCGACGGTGCTTTCCGTGGGGCCGTAGTGGTTGACGATCCGGCAGCCCGGGGCCAGGGCCTGGATGCGCCTGACCAGGGCCAGGTCCAGGCCTTCGCCGCCGAGTACCAGGCACTGGCGGGGCAGCAGGCGTTGCGGTTCGGCCACGGCGAGCAGGGCGCGGAGGTGCGAGGGCACGATCTTCAGACAGTCGACCGGGTTGCTCGCCAGGAACTGGGCCAGTTCTTCCGGGGCGCTGGCCAGCTCATCGCTGATCAGCTGCAGGGTGCGGCCGCTGAGCAGTGCGCCGAACCAGGCGGTGTAGCCCAGGTCGGCGGCGACGCTGGCCAGCGCGGTCAGGCTGGCGTCTGGGCTCAGGGCCAGTGGCTTGAGCACGGCCTCGGCGTAGTGGATCAGGTTGCCCTGGGTCACCCGCACCGCCTTGGGCGTGCCGGTGGAGCCGGAGGTGTAGATCAGGTAGGCCAGTTGCAGCGGGTGCGCACCCGCGCTTGCGGCGCTGGCGTTGCGGGCCAGGCCATGCAGGGTGTGGGCGGGGTCGATCAGCACGCTGGCGGCGCTGTCTTCGAGCAGTTGCCGTTGCCGTGCGGCGGGCAGGGCAGGGTCCAGGCACAGGTAGGCCGCGCCGAGTTTCCAGCTGGCCAGCATGGCGGTGATCAGTGCGCGGCTGCGGGGCAGGGCGATGGCGATGATCTGCCCGGCGCCGGCGCCGGCTTCACGCAGGCGTGCGGCCAGTGTGCTGGCGGCCTGGTCAAGTTCGGCGTAGCTCAGGCTGCCGTCGGCATCGCGCAGGGCGGTGCGCTGGCCGTGGCTGCGAACCTGGTGGTCGAAGGCGGCCACGGCGGTGTCGAAGGCGGGCGGTTGGCAGGCGCCGGTGCGGCGCGCGCGGTTGGCCGGCGGCGCCGCGGGCAACTGGTGCACGGGGGCGTCCAGGTGCGCCAGGGCGTTGCCGGCGAACCAGGCGAAGTCTTCGGCCAGGCGGGTGATACGTTCGGCATCGAACAGGTCGCTGCGATAGCGCCACTGCGCCAGCAGCTGCACGCCGTCGTCCTGCCAGCGCAGGTTCAGTTCATTAGCGGCGCCACGCTGGGTGAACAGGTGCTCGCGTACGCTGTAGTCGGCGAAGGCGTCGTCACGACGGCTGGGCATGTAGGTCATCATGCACTGGAACAGGGGGCCGCTGGCGACCTCCTGTTGCAGGCGCGCCGCCGGGTAGCGGCGATGGCGCAGGGCTTCGCGCAGTTGCTGGGCGGTGTCGCGCAGGCAATCGACCAGGCTCGGGGCATGGGCGAAACGGGCGCGCAGCGGCAGGCTGTTGAGGGTGAAGCCGATCAGTTCCTTGTAGCGGGCCTTGTGCCGGTCCATGGTCGGGGTGCCGATCAGGAAATCGTCCTGGCCGGTGTAGCGGTGCATGAATACCTGGAACAGGGTCGCCAGCACCACGTACAGGCTGACGCCATGCGCCTCGGCCAGCTGGCGCAGCTGGTCGCTGCGGGCCTGGTCCAGCAGGCATTCGACTTCGCCGCCGGCAAAGCCGGGCGTGCGTGGGCGAGGGCGGTCGGCGGCCAGGGTCAGCGCCGTCGGGTTGCCGGTGAGCTGCTCGCGCCAGTAGGCGGCGGCCGCGCCGAGCTTGTGCTCGGCCTGCAGCTCGCGCTGCTCGTCCAGCCAGTCGAAGTACAACCCGGCCTGGGGCAGCAGCAGCGGCTCGCCGGTGGCTTCGGCATGGTAGGCGGCAAAGGTCAGCTTGAGCATCCATTCGACGCTGAGGAAGTCGCCGCTGATATGGTGGGCGGCCATGCACAGGTACAGGCGGCCCTGGCACCGCAGCAGGCGCAGCCGGCAGATGTCCGCCGCGGCCAGGTCGAACGGCTGGTCGGCGTGTTGTTCGATCCAGTCGGCGACGCCGGTGCTGTCCAGGCTATCGTTGTGCTCGACGTTGGCGTTCACCCGCACCTGCCCGGGGTGGTACATGAACAGAACACCGTTCTGCTCGCGGTAGCCGCAGTGCAGGGTTTCGCAGTGCTCGACCACCCGTGCGAACGCCTGGCACAGGATGGCGGGGTCGAGGTCGGCGCGCAGCTCGCGGGCGGCGACCATGTTGTATGCCGGGCTGGCGGGGTTGAGCTGGTGGTACTGCCACAGCGCCTGCTGGCCGGCGCTGGCGGCGTGCTGCGAAAGGGAGGTCGTCATCCTGGGTCACTCCTGAGCCGGTTCGGCCATGGCCACTATCACTTGGCGTGGCCCTTTGAAGCTGGCACGGCCATGGGCCACCAGCATGTTGTCGAGCATCAGCACATCGCCTTGTTCCCAGGGGAAGCGTACGGTGCACTGTTCCAGTACCCCGCGGATTTCCGCCAGCGCGCTTTCCTCCAACTCGCTGCCATCGCCGTAATAGACATTGCGCGGCAGGTCGAGCGGTTCGTCGACCACGGCCAGCAGGCTTTCACGCACCGCTGGCGGCAGGTTGGAGACGTGGAACAGGTGGGCCTGGTTGAACCATATCCAGTCTTGCGTGACAGGGTGACGAGCGGTGGCCTGGCACACCTGGCGGGTGCGCAGTTCGCCGTCGTCCTTCCATTCGAAGGCGATCTGGTTGGCTCGGCAGTAAGCCTCGGCGACGGCGCGATCCTCGGTGTTGAAAGCCTGTTCCCAGGGCAGGTCGAGGCCGTTGCCGTAGTTGCGCACGTACATCAGGCGCTTGTCGCTGAAACGTTGGCGCAGGGCGGGGTCGAGCTGCTGGAAGATCTGCCGGCTGTCGGCGATCGGCGTTTCGCCGCCCTCGGCACTGGGCTGGACACAGTGGAACCAGATCTTCATCGGCCACTGCAAGGTATAGGACTGCTCGTTGTGCAGCGGGATGATCTGGTGCGCGGGGTATTCGGTCGAGGTATATACCCCCTGTTCGATCGCCTTGCGCGGGGTGGAACCGAATTCGTAGTTGAGCAGCGGGTGGCCGAAGCTGCGCACCAATGCCTGGAACGATTGTTCGCCAAGTACATCGAAACCGCGCAGCAACAGGGCGCCGCATTCATGCAGGCATTCCTCGGCCAGCGCATGCAAGGCCTCGAGGCTCCATGCGCCGGGCTGCTCCGGCTTGACCAGTAGCGGCAGGTTGCGGTCTGGCAAGAGCGCTTGCACAGACAGGCCATTGTTCTGCCCGACACCTCGTCCCATGAGCTCGCTCCTTTGTTCTCTTAGTTGTCACAGCCAAATGCCATAGTGGGTAGACCACCGGGCGCCGACGAAATATATACGAAAGATATGGCAAGTGTGAATGCTATTTATTAGCATTCGCATGTTTCGTGACGCACCTCGACTGGGCCTTAACCGGGCAGCCGGGATCCATGAAAAAACTCTTGTCCAAGGAATCGAAAATGAGTTGGGAAAAGGCTGAAAACGGGTTCGTAGTGGTGGTCAATCATGAGGAGCAATATTCGATCTGGCCGGACTACAAGGCCCTGCCCGAAGGCTGGAGCGCGGTTGGCCAGCAGGGGGACAAGGCCCAGTGCCTGGCCTGGATCGAGCAGCACTGGACGGACATGCGTCCGCTGAGTCTGCGCGTTGCCCTTCAATCCGGCAGCCAGTGCTGATCACGTGCAGACGAGGAGTTCATCCATGGAAGATCTTCAGTTCCCGCTGTTCAGCCTGGCGCATTTTTGCCAGCAACCCGCCCGCGGTTTCGAGGCGGACCCAATGCTCGAGCGGCAGTCTGCCCGCGAGTCGAATGCGCGCTCCTACCCGCGTCGCATTCCGCTGGCGCTCAAGGAGGCGCACGGGCTCTATGTGCTCGACAGCCGTGGGCAATTGTTCATGGACTGCCTGGCGGGCGCGGGAACCCTGGCGCTTGGACACAACCATCCGTGCACCCTGGCGGCGATGCGCGAGACCCTGGACAGCGGTGTGCCGCTGCACACCCTCGACCTGACCACCGCGGTCAAGGACGAGTTTGTCGAGACCCTGTTCAATGCCTTGCCGCCGGCCTTCGCCGCTCAGGCACGCATCCAGTTCTGCGGGCCGACCGGTGCCGACGGCATCGAGGCGGCGATCAAGCTGGCGAAGATCGTTACCGGTCGCAAGGGGATCTTCAGCTTCTCTGGCGGCTACCATGGCATGACCCACGGCGCCCTGAGCCTGATGGGCAACCTGGGGCCCAAGCAACTGCCGGGTTCGCTGATGTCTGATGTGCAGGTGCTGCCTTACCCCTATGACTATCGCTGCCCGTTCAGTATCGGCGGTGAGGCTGGGGTGGACGCCGGCCTCAGCTACATCGAGCAGTTGCTTACCGATCCGGAGTCTGGCGTATCGCTGCCGGCGGCGGTGGTGGTGGAAGTGGTACAGGGCGAGGGCGGCGTCATTCCGGCGCCGACGCGCTGGCTCCAGGGCTTGCGCAAGCTGACCCAGGCGCACGATGTCGCGCTGATCATCGACGAGGTGCAGAGCGGCATCGGGCGCACCGGGCGGATGTTCGCCTTCGAGCACGCCGGCATCGAGCCGGACATCCTGGTGATTTCCAAGGCTGTCGGCGGCGGCCTGCCGTTGGCGGTGGTGGTTTACCGCGACAGCCTCGATGTGTGGAAACCAGGGGCCCACGCCGGCACGTTCCGCGGCAACCAGCTGGCGATGGCCGCCGGTACCGCGACCTTGCGTTACATCCAGGCGCAGGGCCTGGTGGCCAATGCCGAGCGCCTGGGCGAGCATCTGATGGCGCGACTGCGCGAGGTGCAGCGCGACTTTGCCTGCATGGGCGATGTCCGTGGGCGCGGCCTGATGGTCGGTGTGGAGCTTGTTTGCACGGCGCCGGGCCAGGCGCGGGTGCCGGCTGGCGACGGCGCACTGGCCAAGGCCGTGCAACAGCAGTGCCTGCGCGAGGGCGTCATCCTCGAGCTGGGTGGGCGGCATGGCGCGGTGGTCCGGTTCCTGCCGCCATTGACGATCAGTGCCGAGGAAATCGACGTGTTGGTGGAGAAGTTCCAGCACTGTCTTTCTAGCGTTGTGGCCAGCACACACTGAAGTGTGTTTTGTTAACGCTGGAATAGTAGGTATGCAAAGCACGTCCCACATTGAATGGATCATCGAACCGTGAGTGGAAAAATCCGAATTTGTGGGATAGTGCGAGCTCTGATACTGCAGTCCATTTATCAGAGATATTTTTTGAAGGTAGCAGCTGTGATCGCCACCATGCAGCCGAGCAGTGCTGCACAAGGCACTAAGACCCAGATGGGGTTGAGTGTCCAAGGTAGGGAAAGGTAGATCACCCATGGGCTAACCATCAATGGAAGCAATGTCCGCTTCGCTCGGTGGTAGATAAAACTGCTCTCGCGATCGGCGCTGAATTTGCGAAGGTCTCGGCGCATCAAGCCATCGACAGCGCCGGTGATCACGGCGAGCAGGAATAGCGGCGCGGCTAGGGTGAGGACGGCGAGACGCACGACGAAGGTGAATACGGTGAATAGGGCGGCCAATAGGTAGTCCTGCAGCACAACGTACGCTTGAGCAAACTGACCCTGCACCGAGACTTCATGACTTAGGAGTTTCAGTTGAGTGTCTGAATGCGCCCAGCCGGTGCGGACCACGACCCAATCGCTTAAGTGCTGAAGCACTTGAGCGGTGGCTTGCGCGGGTTCCTCCACGAGCAGCGAGTTTTTGAAGTGATCGCTTAGCCATCCCAGCTCACTCAGCCACATGTCATGGCTGTGATGCCAGCCCTGCTCGGGCCAGAACCAGACCATGCCCACGAACTCCAGGACGATAGAGAAGATCAGTGAAGCGAACAGCAAACCGAGCAGTCGTAGGCAAAGCTCAAGCGTGCTGAAGATGAGCCCTGGGCGTCGTTGCGCAGGAGGTTGGCTGGCTGGAGTGGTCGGCATAGGGGGTCTCCGCAGTACTCGCTCGCTTACGACGCGTGCCTGCGCCCTGGTGGAGGGATATCGGGATCGAAATCGGCGGTGGGTGCACCTCCCGCGCTACTCCACCAACTCCCAGCATTGGCGTTGTAGGACTCACGCATGCGCGCGGCCAGGGTCTGCAGATCCGCAGGCATCGCATCGTCGCTGGCCGGTTTCGGTAGTGGCATGCGTACTTTCCACAGTTGCCCGCCTTCCTGGAACGAGAACATCTGGCCCTTGGGCAGGGCGATGAGGTGCGCCGGTTCGATCAGAGGCACGGCGGTAGTGGTGACCCGGTCCTGCGAGGAGGAGGTAAAGTCAGTACGGGCATCCGGATCGGCGGTGTCCGTCGCCCCGGAGACCAGGGTGCGTGTCTGCACGTTGACCTTGGGCAGCTGGTGGGTCAGCAGCTCCGCGGTCGCAGTTTCCCGTACGCGCAGCATCTGCAAGGTGTTGAAGTTGCCGATGACCTGGCCGGCTTTGGCCCGATTGCCGATCCGTGCCTCAATGTCGCTCAAGGTCTGGGTGTAGGCGGTGACCTGAATGCCCGCACCGCCGCCCTTGTTGATCAGTGGAATGAACTCGTCACCCATCAATTCGTTGAATTCGTCGGCGTGCAGGTTGATCGGCACCTTGTCCGTCGCGCTGGAGGAGCCTGGCAGGCCGTGGTCGATACCGTGCTTGTAGATGTGACCAGCGACAGAGACAAGGTCGGCGAACATCGAGTTGCCGACAGCCGCAGCCACTTCTGCATCCGACAAGGCGTCCAGGCCGACGTAGACGATGCCGCGTTTGCGGATGACTTGCAGCCAGTCGAAGATCGGCCGCGGGTCGTCAAGGTTGGAATAGTTCGGAGCCAGCAGCTGCGCCGTCTTGCCGCTGGTGAGTTTTTCCAGCAGTGGTAGCAGCGACGCAACAATCTTGTCGAAGTAAGTACGGTCGTAGCGCACGGCCGAGCGCAGGCCGTCCATGACGGGGTCGAAAATGCGCTTGGCGGTCAGGTACTGCTCGATGGCAACCACGCGCTTTTCCCGGCCAACCATATGCCGCGGAATGTTCTTCTCGTTCAAGCGGCCTTCGATCTGCACGATCGCTTCCCAGGCCAGCGGATCATGGCGGGCGAAGAAGTGCTGGGCGTACTCGATGAACAGCGCGTCGATGTTCACTACGTGCCGTTGTATCTGCAGGTAGTCCGGACGCCGGCCGAGCTCGATCAGCGCCCGGGCAATAATGTTGACGAAACGCCAGGCGAACTCGCGGAAGGCTGCCGAGTTGCCCTCGCCACTCAACTGTCCGGCGATCCGGGTGGCCACCTCCGAAATGCGCCCGAAGCGGCCAATGGCGTTGTAGCGCGCGGAGATTTCCGGCCAGCCCAGGTGGAACACATAGAACTCGTGCTCACGGCCAGCGCGCCGCGCCTCGACGTACATGCGCTTGAGCAGGTCGGCATCGCCCTTGGGGTCGAAAACGATGACCACTTCCCGGCTTGGGCGGTGGATGTCCTGGGTGATGTACACTTCGGCCAGGCGTGTCTTGCCGACCCGTGTGGTGCCCAGCACCAGGGTATGGCCGACCCGTTCGCCGAGCGGCAGGCTGGCTTCCTGTTCCTTCGGTTCGACGCCGTGCAGTAGTGGCGAACCACCTACCGGTGGGAGCGGACGTACCGGGTTGAACGGGCTATCCCAGGCGGTCAGGCGAGGTAGCAGTGACAGCCCCGGTGGAGCCTTCTCCAGCAGCTGTTCCATCCGCCGCGCCCACTGGTGGACCGCCGACTGGTTGACATAGTGGGCCAACGCCGGGTCCTGAGCTTCGAGCAGGCGCTGCGTATGTAGGCGAGTCCAGCGGAAGCCACGGCCCATGAACAAGCGCTTGCTGCTCACCGGAATCTGCCGGCTGGTCAGCGAGTAGCGGGGCAGGCGGCGGATATTGCGCCGGTAGCGCAGGACAATCCGCGCCTCGTTGAGTCGCTTCAGGCCGAACGCAGTGTAGGCCAGTGCCATGCCAGCCCCTACTTCAGGCGAGAGTGCCACGGCCCAAGGCGAGTGCAGGCACAGCGCACCGGCGCCGACGCAGATGCCCACGGTGTACAGTTCCACCGCCGGGCGCAGCAGGGATTCCATCGCGTGCTCGCTCATGAAGTGCCCTCACTGTTCCAGGCCGGTGGGCGTGATCAGCACCGGGTAGTGCTCCAGCTCCAACCGCTCGGCGATGTCGTCACCACTGACTGGCCAGATTTTCAGCCCGGGCGCTGCCGTCTGGATGCGACGCAGCGCCCGCACGTCGTCGACCTCAACCGCCAACCCATTGGCGCTCAATTCTTGTAGCGCCTGGGCGTGCCGCGACAGCCACTCCAGGGAAGTAGTGTCCTGGCCAACCAGGAACAGCGGCGTCATGCCCGGAAGATTCAACGTCCTGGATGGAACGGCGCCTGGCGAGAGGCGAGCGCTGTGCACCGGCAGCACCCAATTCAGCGTGGTGGGGGCGGGCAGACTGCTGGACTCAGCGCTCGCGGCAAACGACAGCCACGGAAAGAGGGCCAGGGCCACCAAGCGCAAGCAGCTCATGGCTGTGTTCGTCTAGGGGCCGTCGCGACGGGCTGGACGCGCTGCCAGTGACGGGTGAACTGACGGCGATAGTGCGCCGCAGGAGGACCACCGGCAGGCCGGTGATAGCGGCCGGCGGCGATAACCCAGTCACCGGTGTCGTCATAGTGCGCGCGCAACAGCTCGGCGGTCACCGCGAGGTTGGCGCGGGGATCGAGGGCATCGCAGGCGCTGGCGTAGCGGTCTGGGTGATACCCCAGGTTGGTCTGTCCCAGCCCTACATCAATGCGCTTGGGATCGTGGCGACTGAGTGCTTCTCTGAGTGCGGCACACGCCTGGTCGCGTCGAGCAAACCGCAGCGGTGACCCCGCGACATTCAGGGTCCACGGCCAGGGCATGAGGTTACCGCGCAGCGGCGTGCCACTTTCCTGCAGGGCAATGGCGAACAGCACCGAGGCGGGGATACCGGCGCGCGCAGCCGCCAATTGATAGGCAGGTGGCGGAAGTGTGCCTGCGTGAACGCTGGCCGCCCCGACCATCGCCAGGGCGAGAATCAGTCGATGCGCTGCCATTTTCCATCCACCTGCTGATAGCGAGCTGGCAGGGGTCGGCTGGCGCCCAGGGCAAACCAGCGACCGCGGTCATGATTCAAGGTGACCTGGCCGGCGCTGACCTGGACGGCGGTGATGCCTGCGCCCTGCGCCCATTGGCGCAGTCGCGCGTCGTTGCCTTGGCTTCCGACCAGGTACACATCCAGTCGCGCACCGGCCTGCAGCCACTGTTGGACGCTAGTCATGCAGGCGGCGCAGTGGTCCTCCACGAACAGCGCCGTGCGGCTGCTGCTCGAGGGGCCGCCATCGTCGCTCATGCCCTGCACGGGCTGCAGACCCGGAAACAGCCGCGCCCAGGCAGCGGTGTAGGCTTTCTGGTAGGCCAGTTCGCGCTCGGCACGCCTGGCTTCCAGACGAACCTGCAGCTCGGCGTAGCGCTGCCGCTCCTGATCCGAGTTGGCCTCGACACCCAGGGTGGTAAGCGGGTCAAGTTGCGGCGACCAGTAATGGCGAGGGCCTGTCTGCAGGCGCTCAAAGGTGGCCCATTCGTCCTCCGTCAGGCCCCAGGCCTTGGCCTGGTCTGCTGCAGGCGGCTGCCGTGCCAGCGGCGACTGCTCGCTAAACTGCACCTGAGTGTCAACATGCTTGGCGACACTCGAGCCCTGATCGGCGAACACGTAAGCCGGCAGTAGGATGAGCGCAACCGCGAAGAACCTATGCACGTTCACCTCCTCATGGGATGGGCAGGGTGCGATCGCCATGGCCCGGGACGTGGAACACGGCCTGGCCCTCGCGAATCGCCCGCAGTTGCCAGCCGTTCAAGCTGTCGCCGGGCTGGAGCAGGTGCACGGTGGATAGTGCGTGGGCGCCGGCAGGCAGGGCGGCCACGAACCGGATGCTGCCGCGCGTCTCAATACCCTGCAGGGTGAAGGGCTGCTGCGGTGCCTTGGCTTTTGATTTTTCGCGGATGGCGGCAGATTGGGATGCGGCGGTAGCTTCTGGCACCTTAGGAGCGGTTGAGAGCTTCTCGAGTGCCACTTCTGCCGCGCCGATGCGATGGTCCAAGGCGCTCAAATCGGCGCTACTCGGCCCTGGCTGTCCCGCTTGCAGGATCTTGATGGAAGCTGTCAGCTCGTCGAGTTGCTGGCCGAGCTTTGCCTGTGCACTGGTGTGCTGGTGCTGGGCGTCTTTCAGGGTCGCGACTTGAGGCGATAGCGTGGACAGCGTGGTGCGCAATTCACCGATGTCGCGACGCAGTGACGGGCCGGGGTCAGCCGGCGCGTTGCGTGCGGCGGTCTGCAGCTCGGCCAGTTGCTGGTGCTGGTTGTACGATTCAGCAGCGAGGACGGCCGCACCCAGGCACAGCGCGCCGATCACCAGGGCCTGAAAATGGTGAACCTTCATGGTGCGGTCTCCAGTGTCGAGAAGGGTGGCTCGGGTGCGGGCATGCGCAGGACGTAGCACACGTTCCGCTCGACCGGATCAATGGCCAGTCGCCAAGCGGGGCCGGCGATGATAGTCAAGGCATCCAGCAGCGAGATCGGCCCGAGGTCGTGATGCACGGCAGGCAAAGGGCGGTGGAACAACCGCGCCACGGCAGGGTTATCGGGACAGAGGGAGTAGCCCGAGTGCTGCAGCACGTGGCGCAGCGCTTCACCGACCGTTGCGTGCAGCACAGGGGCGATCTGGACGTTGATCAGCTGATACAGCGGTTGGCGCTGCTCCAGCGTTGGCCAGGTGCTGGCCAGGGTGTAGCGGTCCTGTCGGACCCAGGCGGGTACCGACGGCGTTGGCTTGGCCAGTGAGGCCGGGGCGGGTGCGGGTGGGGCAGGGACGGGCGCCGGTGGCGGCGTGCTGCAGCCAAGCAACGTGAGCATCAGTCCGAGCGTGAAGAGGGTGGGGGTATGCATGACCAGGTCTCGACAAAAGATGCCGACACCTTGGCGAAAAGCCAGAGCGCGCTCCCACTCAAAAACCGAATTTCGCCGACCGGATTATGCTTGCTCAACCATGAAAAAGGCGCCCGGAGGGCGCCTTGAGGTCAATCTTCGGTGAACAAAGGCAGTTCGGGCAGCGGCCGCGCATCAGGGTCGAAGATCAGGAGGCGGGTGTCGGCCTCTCCGGCCAATAACAGCAGGCGCCGCAACACCGGTGGCACATGATCCGCGCGCAGACGCGCAGTCACTTCCTCAATGCAGCAGTAGCTGCCGCCCGCGGCAATGTTTCTGAGCCAAGGCGTCGAGTACAGCTTGCAGCCCACCGTGTTGTGGCTACTCAACGCAAAGCACTCGAAAAAGCCGGACGGTGAGCGGCACCAGGCGCATACCTGCAGGTACTCGAACTCCTCTGCAGGCAGGTGCGCACTGCTAATCTCCCAACTGCGGCTGTAGTGCCCGGTGGCAAAGGACAGCTGCTCGATCAAGTGCTGTGCAGCTTCCTCGCTGGGGAGATCGCTGACGTGTTGCCGGCGGCCTTGATGCAGGCCTGTGACCTGATAGAGCACCTGGCTGACGGTGCCATCGGCAGGGCACGGCATACGGACAAACTCGGGCACGCTTTCGCCGTCGGTAATCACCGCGAAGTTATCATCGAACAGGCACGGCTGGAAATTGATGCCGTCATCCGGCAGGTCATGCAGCGCAGGGTGAAGGGAGCGGTAGCAGGGCGGGCAATCGTCGGCGTAGCTGATTTGCACCACGCGTTCGTAGCTCAGGTCCTGGAAGCCGCGGAGGAAGGGATAGCGAAGAGGAGTGGACATGATGGCGCTCCAAAATGCGAAGGTCACCCCGTACAGGCGGTGACTCTTCAAGTTGTGGGGATGGTCAGATCCAGCCGTAATCGGCCAGCGATAGCGGCGTGCCTTCGCCCACGATGATGTGGTCCAGCACACGTACCTCAACCAGGGCCAAGGCCTCGATCAGGCGGTTGGTGAGCACTCGATCGGCGCCGCTTGGTTCCGAGCAGCCGGAGGGATGGTTGTGGCTGAAGATCACCGCAGCAGCGTTGTGCTCGAGTGCTTTGACGACGACCTGGCGCGGGTACACGGAGGCACCGTCGATGCTGCCAGTGAACAGGATGTCGAAGCTGAGCACGCGGTGCTGTGAGTCCAGGCAGAGCAGCGCAAACACCTCGTGGTGATAGGGTGCAAGCTGCAATTTCAGATAGGACGCTGCATCGCACGGTGAGATCAGTTGCTCGCCACGCTGAAAGTAACGTTGATCCAGCAACTCCAGCGCTTCGGTCAGCAGCGCATCTTCGCGAGCACGCTGGGCCAATGCAGAGTCGAGACGCTCGACCCGGTTTTGGGCAATGTTCATGGGCAATTCCTCGTGGGAGACGGAGCGCCCCCTGGGGGAGTGCCCCAGGCAAATGAGAGAGATGAGTCACAGACGTGTAAAACGATGACGGGCACCGTGCAGCGGGTTATGGCAGCCCTCGCACGGGTGGGTGGAAAAGGCCTGAATGCCTGCGCCAGTGTGCGGATCGAAATCGGCGCTTAGGGGCAGCAAGGCCTGCAGTTCGTTGCGCATAAGAGTGATGCGTTGTTCTACTTCAGCCTCGCTGTAGTAGAGCGACAGCGCGCTGAAGTCGTCGTAGGCAACCGCCTGCAGGCAGTCCTCACAGAGCCAGAAGCTTTCCATGGCGACCTCGGACGTGAATGAGCAACAGGCGCTCTTGGGAGCGCCAGTTGCTGGTGGTCAAACTGCCTCAGGCAGACTGATGGGCTGTGGTGGGTTTGCGCACGGCGGTCGGAGTTGGCTGACCTTGATCGGAGTCACCGTCAGTGTCTGCCTTATCTCCATCCGTCTCCGCGTGCTCAGTTCCCCCAGCAGCGGCGACAGCGTCGGAGCGGGCGGGCGCACGGTAGCTGAACTGGCCATCGACCTTGATCCACTCGATAAAGATCAGGCGGCCTTTGAGGCTGGCGCCGGGTTGCCCCTTGCGTTCGCCTTTCTCGTACAGGAACGGATCGACCCAAAGATCGCCGATGCGAAACGCGATGAGCACCTTGCGTTCCGCGCGGACGTCTTCCAGATGCTCACGGATCAGCCGGTCGGCTTCGCCGCTGGCGACCTTGCAGTCGAAACGGGTGTACTCGACATCGTCCGAGGCACCGTGCAAGGCCGCGATGTCACACGCCATGAACGCTTGGCCGCGGCGAACCGGGACTTCGCGAACACGGTTCAGGTAACCGATGCCTTGGGTGTGCAGGTTGAAGTAGGTGGTGGGGGCGTTATTGCTTGCAGTAGTCATGGTGGAGCTCCTGTTCAGCAGAAACGCGGAAATCCACCGGCCCTGGCGGCTGGTGAGTTCCGCAAGGGAGAGGTGCAAAAACGTGATCGGTGTAGAGGGCGCTCATCATCGATGGGTCGATGACCGTGCGAGCTGCCGAGCGCGAGTCGCACTTGGGGAGAACCACCCGAAGCGGGCGCAGCCTTGAAGGTCCTGGCTGCCTGGGTGCTGTCAACGACAGCGGCGTGCAACTCATCTATAAATCGCTGCCAAAGGCGCGTCAACCGAGGATTGCAGGCGGTCTGAGCGAGCGGAAGTGGGTGGTTCTCAGTGGATTGATGACGGCGAAAAAATAGCCCGACGGTCATCAGGCTAAGAAGAGTTGGACCACCTTTGACCCGGCGATGTGGCACCGGAGTTCGTCGCTAAATCTCCGCTGCCGATCCACCTGGATCAACCGACCCTTGTCGTGGCCTGGGTCGGAATCAACTGGCACGCATCCGCGCACAAAAGGTGCCCAGTATTTCGCCGGCGGGCACCGGGGCTGAGCATCGTCGCCGAAGCGGATGACCCGTGCAGCCTAGTGCAAAGCTGCACGGGTCATCCGCCGAGAGGACTTGGAACGCTGAGAAGGCATCCGAAGAAGCGGTGAGGGTGGCTCCGAACTCAATGAGTCTGACCGAACTGCCCGGAGCTAATCGGTCTAGGGTCGCCAAGCGGCGAGGGACCTGATCACTACACCAGCGCTGCGGGGTGCCGTCAAGTCATGCGTTCTTCGCCCGTTTCGATTTCGCCACCGGTTTGGTGCCTTTGCAATCCGGGTAGCGGATGCAGGACCAGAAGCTGCCGCTACGGCCTTTGCGCTGGCGCATGGTGCTGCGGCATACCGGACAGAAAGGCCCCTTGCTGGGCGGCGTGCGCAGGGTGAGCGAGGCGTTACTGCGCACCAATCGGGTCAGCCACTCGGCCTGTTTGGCGAGAAAGCTCTCGACGCTCAACTGGCCCGATTCGATGCGGTCCAGCGCCTGTTCCCACAGTGCCGTCAGCACCGGGTCGGCCACTTCCGGTGGCACCGCTTCGATCAAGGTGTGGGCCGCGGTAGAGGCGGCCAGGCTGCGTTTCTTCTTGGTCAGGTAACCGTGGTCGATCAGGCCCTGGATGATCGCCGCGCGGGTGGCTTCGGTACCGAGGCCGCAACTGTCCCTGAGTTTCTGCTTGAGCCGTGGGTCGTTCACCTGGTTGGCGATAGTCTTCATCGCCTTGACCAGCGTACCTTCGGTGTAGGCTTTCGGCGGCTGCGTGCGCTGGGCAATGGCAGCGGCGTCCGTCAGCGCCACCGAAGCGGATTCGCGGAGTGTGGGCAGGCGCTGCATCTGTTCGCCGGGTTCATTGCCGTGGGTTTCGTTGATCACCGCTTTCCAGCCGCGGGCCAGGATCTGCTTGCCGCGCGCGAGTAGTGGGTCGGCTTGGCACTGCAGCAGCACTTGGGTCTTCAGGTACTCATGCTCAGGGAGAAACTGGGCGAGGTAACGGGCGCGGATCAATGCATAGACCGCCCGTTCAGGTTCGGAAAGCTGCGTGAGGTCGAGCGTGATCGCGGTAGGAATGAGGCCGTGGTGCGCGGTGATCTTGCTGCTGTTCCAGGCGCGGGAGCGACGGCAGGGGTCGATCTCCTTAATCGCCTGCCCCAGTGAAGGGCTGGCGGCGACCAGGGCATGGAGTATGCGCGGCACGTCATCGAGCATGGTCTCGGGCAGATAGCCGCAATCGGTTCGCGGGTAGGTCGTGGCTTTGTGGGTTTCGTACAGGCCCTGGGCGATCCCCAGCGTTTCCTGGGCACCGAGCCCGAGTTTGGCCGAGCAGACCTCCTGCAGCGTGCCCAGGTCAAACGGCAATGGCGGGCCTTCGCGGACCTGCTCAACCTCGATGGTCTGAACCCGGGCCGTCTTCTGTTGACTCAGGCGAAATGCGGTTTGCTTCGCAGCCGTTTCATCGATGCAGCGGCCGGCTTCGTCGCAGACCGTTGCCGGCGGTTGCCAGCAAGCTTTGTAAGTGACGCCGTCAGCTTCCAGCTGGGCGTCAACTCTCCAGAAGGGCTGCGGCACAAAGCTGGCGATTGCCCGGTCGCGCTCGACCACCAAACGCAAGGTCGGGGTCTGCACGCGACCCACCGGCAACAGCCCATCAAAGCCGGCACGACGGCCGAGCAGGGTGAACAGTCGGCTCAGGTTGATGCCTACCAGCCAGTCCGCGCGGGAACGGGCCAGCGCACAATGATACAGCGGCAAGGTCTGTTCACCCGGACGCAAGCTGGCCAGCGCCCGGCGGATCGACGCCTCATCCAGGGCGGACAGCCACAGGCGCAGGATCGACCCCTGGTACTCACAGCGCTCGAGAATCTCTCGGGCGATCATCTCACCCTCGCGATCCGCATCGGTGGCGATGACCACTTCGGCGCACGTGCGCAGCAGCTGGCTGATCACCTTCAACTGGCTGGCGACCTTTGGTTTGGCCACCAGCTGCCAGCGGGAGGGAATGATCGGCAGATCGTCCAAAGACCAGCGTTTGTAATCGCCATAGGCTTCAGGTGGGGCGGTTTCCAGCAGGTGGCCAACACACCAGGTGACGGTGACATGCTGGCCCTGCAGGCAGCCATCGCCCCGCCGGTTCGCCTGTAGCACCCGGGCGATGTCGCGTGCTTGGGATGGTTTCTCGCAAATGAACAGGCGCATACGCGGACCCTCTCGGTGGCTACCGACAGGGTGGGGGGATGGGAGGGGAACGCTAGGATAAATCCGAAGTTGGCCAGATCAGTTCGCCAGTACAGCGGCTGAGGTAAACGTTACTTGCGTTGCGCGAGATGGCTCGCCAGGGTCTGCAGAAATTCCAAGGCGAACTGCTTATCTGCGTCGCCCAACTGAGGATCGAGGTGATTTGCTGACCCTGGTCCTGAGGGCGAGGGCTGATGGCCAAGAGCAGCTCATCGGCCGGGCAGCCGTACAAGTCGGCCAACTGCAGCAGCTTTGTCACGGAGAGCTCGACCAGGCCACGCTCGAGGCGCGACACGGCCTCGCCGGTAATGCCCAGGTGCTCGCCGACCTGCTCCTGGGTCAGGCCGCGGTCGCGACGGTACCTCTGCAGCTGGCGGCCAATGTGATGTGGGCTAGGCTCTTTGACGGGCAACGGGGCGCTCTCCAATTCGACCCATATGGTTGACTACCAACCCATAGATATGAGCGACTCAAATGGTTGGCTGGCAACCCTATGAGGCGTATCACCAAAAATAAGTGTATGACCGACCCGTCCACACGGAGGCATCAACTTGCACGGATCACACCAGAGTGAGGCAGATAAGTTAGCGATCAAGGCCTACGAGTTGTTCATGGCCACCCATCTGGAACCCGACAATCCGCAAGTGCGAGCCGAGTTGATCGCCTGGGTTCAGGAGAACCCGGCGCACTGGCGGGCATTCCTTGCCCTGGACCAGTGCCTGGCGGAAGTGAAGCAGTTGCTGGAGAGTGAGCGGCGTGGGAAAGCCCAGCGAAGTTGAACGTGCAGCAAGGCTCAGCGCTGCTCGCCGGGTGAGCTGCGCAGCCCCTGCGAAATCGCGCAGTGACCGATTGTTCCACTGAGTTCCACGGCTCAGCCGGCCCTGCGCGGGGCTTTCTTGCCGCCGCCTTTACCATTGGTGCTGGGTTTGTCCTGGGCTTTCTCACGCATGGTTACCGACGCCAGGCGGTGCGGCAGGATGCCAATGCGCCGGGCCTCGACTTTGAACGTTACGCGGGCGTTGTCTTCGCTGTCCTCCCACTCCTCCTTGACCGTGCGGCCCTCAACCAGGACGCGCATGCCTTTCTGGAACAGGGTGCTCCAGTGTTCGGCGTCGCGATGCCAGAGCTCGACGGGCGCCCAATACCCCCCGCGGTCCTCGTAACCGCTCTCGCGCGGTACCGGGTTGTCGAAGTAGACGTTGAGCCGCAGCAGGCGCCGCGGTTCATCCGGGTTGGTATTGAACTCCTGGTATTCCGGGGCGCTGCCAATGTTGCCTTCACCAACAAACAAAGTGCTCATGCGGATTACTCCTCGGTGGGGAAACGGGAAAGGGTGAGCTCCGCGGCCTGGAGCTTGCTGACACCGGTAATGGCCTGGCGATACAGCGACTGCAGGCTGCTCATCTGCAGGTTCAGCACCACGCGGTTGGTCTCCAACTGGTACAGCGCCTGCCGCAGCTCAGGGTGCAGGTGCGGCTGAACCACCGTCTCCTGCCACACCTGCATGCCCATGCGCTGAAAGTCCGGGCTCCGCCAGCGTAGGAAATCGGTACCCGTCGCGCTGTGCTGCACGACTAATCGCAGGTCCAGCAACGTGAAGGGTGGCTGCGCCATGATCGCCAGCATCACTGCCATCAACTCGGCGACCTGGGTGCGCAGTCGCAGGATCATCTCGGCGAACTGCTGCAGCTCCCCCTTACCCTTAAAAGGCTTCAAAAGGCCTTTTAGGGAGGCACCTTGTGCGAGCTCGCGATAGGCATCTGATGACAATCGTCGGGCTATCGCATCGGCCAGGGTCATGGCTCACCCCCTTCGGAGGGTTGATCCGGTGTCGGGAGGGCTTCGGCCTCTGGTTGAATCGATTGATCTGGTTGACCCAGCTCATCGGGAGTCGGGGCGCTAGTGCCTCGTGTGATCGGTGGGGCGAATTGGGAGCGGTGGCTGCCCTCGAGCACTTTGCGCGGAGGCGTGCCGAACTTGTCGATCGCTTCACGGGCGCGAGCATTGTTGGCGGCCATGTCATCTCGGCTCACGCCCGCCAGGCGATAGCGCTGGGCCAGACCGAACAGGCTGCGCAGCTCGTGGGCGCCGCGATCGATCCAGGTTTCCATGTCAGGACGACCGATCAACGCGGTGTGGTGGGCGAGCAATACGCGGCGCACCAGGGTGTCGTAGTCGGTCAGCAGGTAGACCGCGAGAAAGCCGAGCTGGCTGCCGATGAACAGCGGCAGGGTGACGGGGTGGATGTTGAGGTTTTCGCCGATATCGATCTGGGAGGGCAGGGCGCGCTCCACCCGGCTGACCTGCTTGGTCAGCGTACGCATCTCGGCTTTGGCCTGCAGCAGCTTGTCCTCCAGTTGCAGCATGAACCAGTCGGCAAACGGGTCATCCTGGCTGCTGGCATGCTTGAGCAGGTTGGTGACGCCGATATAGCCGGCCATGCCCATGATCGGGTGCACCCCTTCGCGACCCATGCGGCCTTGCCACAGCCGCGCCGCGTGATGGGTGTGCAGGGTGAGGGTGATGCTGCTACGCAGGGAGCCCAGATTGAGCTGGTAGTGATCGGCCATCGTCAGTTACCTCGCCGTCGGAATGACGCCGACGATGGGCTGATCCGTGGCATCCGATGCGGATCAACGCGAAGGTGGTTCGCTCGCATTTTCAGGCGGTGGACGTCCCTGGATTTGATGGCATTGGCATCAAATCCACTGAGCGCCACTCCCTAGGTCGCTGTGCCGATGCCGCGGCAGCGTTGTTTGAGTTCTTCCAGGCAGGAAAGGGCGAGGGGCGAGGCGGTGCGCTGGCCACTGCGCTTGGTTCGCTCGGCGGGTGGCTCTGTGGGTGTGAGGCTCGCTATTCGCGAAGGCGGACTCTTGGGAGCAGAGGTCTCGGCACGAGCCGCCCACAGCGTGAATTCGCCTTGGCAAGCGCGCTTGATCAAACCCATCAGGTAGGCGACCGGTTTTCGGATCTCGCCGCGGGCGCAGCGCACCGCCGCTTCATTGATCACCGCTTGTTGCTGTTCGGGTTCGAGCTGACGCATCGCCTGGGTGGCCATGCGCCGCTCGTTCGCGTTCAGCGGTAAATCCTCTGGCCAACGTGCCCGACCAAATTCCACCTGCGCCAGTACCGTACTTTTTTTGCTTTGGTCTTTCTGTACTGTACGGCCGGCGTCGGCATTCCGAACCACAGCCGAAACCGGCGCATTGCTGCAGGGTTCGGAATCGGTAGCCGAGGGGTGCGAATTCCGAACGGGGTGGCGCTGGCCTGGTTCGGAGTTTTCTGCATCCGCCCCTTCGTTCATCAACGGCAGTGCATCCTGCGGTGCTGGTGGCAGTGAGCCGAGTCGGTCCTTATCGGCCTGGGCGACCTGGGGGTCGGCTTGGATCTCCGCGATCACATGTTGTGTTACATCACGCACCCCCTTGGTGGCGTGGCTGAGGTTTTGCTGCAGGAGCGCTGCATAGCCGCTATCCAGTTCCAACTGCTCGGCTGCGGTCAATGGATCGCCCTGCAGGACATACACGCAACCGCGCAGGCAGCCCTGGGCATCACGCGAGCGGTCGACCAGGCTCAGCCAGCGGGTGGTCCGCAGGACGTTGAGCACGCGGGCGATGGTCTCGCGCGATGCCTGCTTGCCACAGGGGCTGGTGGCCAGATACGGTTGCAGGTCCTCATACCGTGGTGTTTTGACCTGGCGCTCGGTGATCAGCCAGCGCAGAACCTGCCACGTGTTGCGCTCGAGCGGGGTCAGCCGACGATCGAGGAGTAATGCGTGTGGCAAGGGATTGTTGTCGCCGTAGTAGATCGTGCGCAGTGCCGGCGGCGCATCAGCGGCTGCCTCTTGGGCTTGCGCCGCCTGCCATTCATTGCGGCGGCGAAGGGCGTCGTAGCACTGGCGCACCACATCCTGCCAGTCGACCTCGTAGAAGCTCAGCATGGTGTGCCTCCGTACAGCTCGATCTGTTGCCAGACCAGGGTCAGGCTGATGTGTTGTTCCTCGGCCAGCATCATCATGGTATCCAGTGGGTCGTTGTCGGGATCTTCGGTGCGCAACTGGCTCCAGCGATTCCACACGGCATGTTCCTGCGCTTCGCTGAGCTGAACGGGCCGACCTCGGTGGGTTTCGATTTTCAACACGCGACGGCGCAGCGCCGTTTCCGAATGGTCCAGACCAAAGCAGCGGTACATGATGTTGGAGCTGGCACCGAGCTTGAGTGCTCGGTTGATCAGGCGTTCGTTCTGCTCGTCGCGCTCGGCCTGGACGATCAGCCGACGCAAGACGGTGATGTCGACCTTGACCTCGACCCAGGCGATCGACGAGTGCGCCAGGTGGGATAGGGTAGTCGGCGGCAACGACTGCAGGACCTCGATGTCTTCATCGGACAATCCCAGCGCTTTGCAGCGCTGCAGGCGGCCATGGCGCAGCTCATGCAGCACCTGGTTCAACATCGCATGGTTCAATAGATTGAAGGTCGTGCTCATGAGGTGGCTCCTCACGTTAACGAGTGGGCGACAGCGTCAGCTCGATCAACTGCCGGGCGTGGCGAACCAGGGAGAACAGCTGCTCCAACTGAGCATCGGGAAGTCGCTCAAGGCCCACCGTCAGGGCTGGGCGCTCGGCAAAGGGCAGGTCGTAGGCGCCAATCAGCAACTGGCCAAACAGCGCGGCCGGCAGTTGCTGGCGCTGCTGCCAGGTCACGTCGTCCTGCAGGCGCAGCAGGGCTGACAGCAACAGCTGAATGCCGGTGTGGCGGGAACTGAGGTGTTCGCCGTGTTCGAGTGCGAGGGTGAAACCCAAGCCATCTGTGTGCGGGCAGACCATGGCCCTGGCATCGGCGTACGTGGCCAGGTCCGTAGCCAGCTCGGCACAGCGCTCACGCAAGGCATTGATGTCATCCAGAGCTGGGGCAGGGGGAGAGAGCGAGACCGCATGTGATTCGCCGATCTCAGCGGTAATTGGCGGGGCCGCGACAAGCGGCTCGTCATCACTCAACGCCTCGAGGATAGTGGGTAGGCGGACCTCCTGAGGCGTCGAATTATCGCAGGCGCTGCTCACCGGTTCCGGTACGGGCAGTTCCTGGGCAGTATCTGGCGCGTCCTCGATGGCAGGTGATGGCGGAGAGGACTCGGCGTGTATCTCCTGTCTCCGCGCCTTAGGCGTGTCCGCAGGAAGTGGCGAGCGATGCGGCCCCTGAAGCATTTCCAAGGCGAGCAAGCGAGGCGTCTGCTTCAGGTGCAGCGCCATTCTGGCAATCAGCTCGTCCTGCAGCTTACTAGAATCCAGCTCGGGCTTTTCACAATCAAACGCTGACAGCACTTCAAACCACAGCAGCGGGAATTGTTGAGCGCCCCCCAAATACTGGTTCCAGATCGACTCCGCCCGGCGCCGCAAGTTGATGAGGCGTCCAATGGTGGGTTTGCCCAGGCCTGCATACAACACCTGCGGGATGACCGGCAGCAGGTGTTCAAGGGCGTCGAACATGCGGCTGATATGGGATTGCGAGATCGGGTAGCCGCCCTTGCTCAAATGGGTGGAGAGTTCACGTTGGCTGAGGGGCTCTCCCGACTGCTGGAACATGTCCTGGAGTTTCGCCACCGCGAGGGCTCGCTCGACGAACGTGAGCTGGCCATGCAGATCACTCTCGGCCAGGTGCCCGAGCAAGGCGTGCGATTCGGATTGCCAGGGGCGGAACAGGCAGTGGATGCGAAAGAAACGCTCGTCACGGGTTTCCTGCCAGAGCTCGCCAAGGATGCTCAAGCGTGTGTTGCCGCCGTTGCGAATGATGAAGTGCGGCTGATCCGGTCGGCGGGTAATTGCAGGCGGCTGATCCAGGCCACGTTCACGGATTGATGCCTTGATCTGGTCGTACAGCGGGTTGCGGACGACCCGAGGGTTGAGCTCGTAAGGGCGCAACTGTTCGAGGCTGACCACCATGGGTGTGTCGCCAACCGGCGTGGTTGAAATCTCGCGGCCAGGCTTCTGCGGAAAATGCGTCTGCTGCAGTTGACGGGTGATGTCATCGGACGTCGGCGGCTTCATCACTCACCCTCCAATCAACCGCGACGGAGCATTCGGCGGCCGGGAGCTGACGGCTGGCCGAGTGCAGGCGTGTTTGAGGCGACCAGCCGCTCAGCCCACTGCGGGAACAATTCGACCGCGAGCGCGCGCACGACTTCCGCAGCGCAAGGGCTGCGACTGCCAGGCGGCGGAGTGAATTCGACACGGTGCGCTGGCAGCCCCAGCGAGGCGGCATTGGTGTAGGCGACACGATCGGGGATTACCGTGGTGCAGACACTGACATGGGGATCGTCCTGAAATGAGGATTGCAGGCTCTGCATGATCAAGCGGGTGTCACGGCGGTTGGCATTGACCTGGTTGAGCAGCAGTTTTACCGAAGGTAAGGCGACGCCCAGATAGCGGTAGGGCTCCAACTCGTCAAACAGCCCCAGCGTGCCGCGGCGCAGCTCGCGCGCGGCGAGCATTTCCGGCGGAACTGGGCACAGCGCGCAATCGGAAGCGAGGATGACCATCTCCACGACCACGCTGCGCGCACCCTGAGTATCGATGATCAGCACGTCGTATTGATCCGCGAAGGAGGGCAGCAGGTTACGCAGGCGCAGACGACCATCGGCCGCGTGCAGCAGCAGGGTGCTGATATGCCCAGCTCGGTCGTTGGACACGATCAGATCCAGGTGCTGGATCACGGTGGCGGAAATTACCTGTTCAGGTGCCGTGAGCCGTTGCGCAATGAGTTCGTAGCTACCGGCCTCACGGGCTTCGCGCAAGGCGTAGTAGCTGGACAGCGTCGGTTGGCTGTCCAGATCCAGCAGTAAGACGCGCAGGCCTGCATCGGCGAGCACACCGCCCAGGTTGGCGGCGACGGTAGTTTTGCCCACGCCACCCTTGGTCGAGATCAGCGAGAGGACGTCCATGATTCAGTCCCCAGTGGACAGCCGGTCCTGGACCCACTGCTCGATTTCCAGTGAGTCCCAACCGACGGCGCGCGTACCGATACGCCGGCACTGTGGAAACTGTCCGGCCTTCATTAGGTTGTAGATGTGTGAACGCTTGAAGCCGGTTTTCTGCTCCACTTCATCACGGCGCATGATGTGGCGGTCGGTTGGCAGGGGGGCAGGGCTGGTTGGTTGCATGATGTCACTCCATAGCGCCGGGTGGCGCGTGGTGGGATGTGACAGTCAGTGAAGGTCGAGGAAGGACTAAAAACATTGCCAGGCAATGCTCGGCATTGCCTGGCTATACGACATCAGCCGCGTAGTGCCTGGGCCAAATGACGGCGAGCGTCGGCAAATCTCCGATCAATGGTATGTTTGCTCAGACCACCCATTTTGGGAAATCGGAGAGTAATGGCTTCGACCAATGCTGCCTGGCTTGAGTAGATCGACTGCCGCTTACCACTTTTCGATTTGCCTAGCGTGACCTCCAGCAAGGCGCCGACGATCAGGTTGTAAGTGCCTTCGGACAGCTCGGAGGGGATCCCGCAGGCCTCGAGCCGCGCTGAAAGCTCATTGTTGAGGTTGGCGAGCGCTGTCATTTCTGCAGTGGTGGCTTTCAGCTCCTCCTGAAGCTTTTCAATAATGCGCCTTGACGCTTGGAGATCTGTTTGCTGAACCAGATGAGCATTCAAGCTGATACATTCCGCATGATTCAAGTTCGGAGGGAACAGGAATTCGGGCTTCTGATCAGGAAAGTTGCGTATGAACCAAACCAATAAGTCGGCGCGCCGAATACGGCAGTAATCACGGTGTACTTGGTTGGCTAAAGTGATTGGGCATCCTAGATAAGTTGCAGGCAGGTCACCGCAGGCGATTGCGTCATAGATGCATTCGGCGGATCTGTCCAGGAGCGGCCATTGAGGAAAGTGCTTGAGCAGGCTCCCGGGGATAGATAGATCAACTCTCAAAATCTCGGCCTCATGGTCAATGAGGTCGCACCAGAGTATTGAATCGCCCCTGGTTTCCTAGACACTCTCCAAGCTCAGGAAATAGCGTTTCTCATACTCTACTGGAGACAGCTGCATAGCACTGCTGTGTCGGCGTTTAGGGTTATAGAACATCTCGATGTAATCGAAAATATCACTTCGGGCTTCTTCACGGGTTGTGTAGATCTTTCGTCGGATTCGCTCCCGCTTCAAAAGCTGGAAAAAGCTCTCGGCTACGGCATTGTCGTGGCAGTTTCCCCGCCGGCTCATGCTGCTGATTACATTGTTAGCCTTCAAGAAGCTTTGCCAATCTGAGCTACTGAACTGACTACCCTGATCTGAGTGAATCATCACTTGCTGCTGTGGCTTGCGTCGCCACACAGCCATCAACATTGCGTCGATAGCGAGGTCGCTGCACATCCTTGGCTTCATTGACCAACCAATTACTTGGCGTGAGAACAGATCCAGCACTACCGCCAGGTAGAGCCATCCTTCATAGGTGCGGATGTAAGTGATATCTGTCACCCAGACCTTGTTCGGTTCACTGACATTGAACTGCCGCGCGAGGTGGTTGGGCGAGGCCACTGTTGGTTTACCACCGTAAAACCCTGGACGCCGCCGATAGCCCGTTTGCGAACGCAGCCCCTCCGCCTGCATCAAGCGCCCGACTCGATTTCGTCCGCATTCCTCTCCTAGCTCACGTAGGTCATCGTGAATTTTGCGGTAGCCGTATACGCCTCCGCTTTCTAGCCAAGCGTGTTTGATCAAGCCAAGCAGACGTTGATCTTCTTTTGCTCGGGCAGATTGAGGCTCGGCCAGCCAGGCGTAGTAGCCGCTGGGGTGCACCTTGAGGGTTTGGCAAAGGCGCCGCACCGGGTAATCAGTCGAGTGCTTCTTGATGAAGGCGTACTTTAACCGCACTCCTTGGCAAAGTACGCGGCGGCCTTTTTTAAGATGTCTCGCTCTTCCGTCACGCGCTTGAGTTCAGCGCGCAGCTTGCGCAGTTCGGCCTGCTGATCGTCGTCTTGCTGACGCTGCTCTTGGGGCTTGCTGTAGACCTTGATCCAGGCATAAAGGCTGTGCACGGACATGCCCAGGCGCTGGGCAACATCGGCGACGGGCTTGCCTTTCTCGGTGACTTGCTTGACCGCTTCGATCTTGAATTCTTCAGGGTAACGCTGACGACTCATGGCACCTCCTATTTGGGCCTCATTATGAGGCTTGGAGGTGTCTACGAAACCAGGGGCGATTCAGCTGTACGATCTTGTCCTCCAAAGAAGCAATACCCAACGGGCGTTGCCTGCCACCGGCTTTGGGAATGTAAAGCCGGAGCCCCTGACGGGTTCTACGGCTAGCGAAAGGTGGATGGTGGCGGAGTTCTGAAGTGCTACCGAACAGCGTATAGACACCTTAATTACTGCAACAGGTTGGCATCAGAAGGGCCATGGCATCATCCTCAAAGCCGAATCATACGGTGCTTTGGTAGCTGCTCTGTCCCGGCTCCTGACGGCCCTGCACGCACTCAGGATTCGGTCGATCTCCTTGGCGAGGCCATGTGTATGGACGCTGAAACTGCAAGCGTTCGCAAACGCAAAGCGCTCTCAATCCGCTCCTTGGGTGCGGACGTGCGGTGCTTTGCTTGCTAAAAATGGATAGTGACCACCTCTCTCGAAAATCATACTGATGCTACCGGCAAAGTGACTCAAGCGGTCGCTTATAGCGCTTCAGTAATTTCGTAGAGTGATGATTGTGAACGCAGAGCTTAATAAAAAAACTAGTCAGTATGATTACGTAATAGTTGGTTCAGGATCGGCAGGGGCGGTTGTTTCCTACCGACTAGCGGCTGCAGGTCATAAAGTGTTGGTTCTGGAGGCTGGTGGAAGTGACTGGGGGCCTATTCTCCAGATGCCTTCAGCCCTTCAAGTCTCGATGAGCATTAAGCGATATAACTGGGATTATTCCAGTGTTCCGCAAAAAAATCTTAAAAATCGTGTGCTTTTCTGTCCGCGCGGTAAGGTAATAGGTGGGTCTTCTTCAATTAATGGTATGGTCTATGTGCGTGGGCATGCGCGCGACTTTGACAGTTGGGAAGTGTTAGGCGCCCAAGGTTGGTCTTATCAAAATGTCCTTCCCTATTTCATGAGAATGGAAAAATCTCATGCCGGGGAAAAAGGATGGAGGGGTACAGATGGGCCAATGCATGTAACGAGAGGTACGCTGGAAAACCCTTTGTACAAAGCGTTCATCGATGCAGGAGTGGAAGCTGGATACAATCGAACCCAAGACTATAACGGTTCATGTGGTGAAGGTTTCGGCGCTATGGAGCGCACAGTTTATAATGGTCGTCGTTGGTCTACAGCTAGCGCGTATCTGCGACCAGCTCTTGAGACAGGAAACGTTACCTTAATTAAGCACGCGTTGGTAAATAAAGTTATCATCTCGGAAAAAACTGCTCGAGGTGTCGCTTACTCTAAGGGGGGCGATAGCTTCGAAGTTTTTGCGAATAAAGAAGTTATTCTCTGTGCAGGGGCGATCAATACACCGAAATTACTTGAGCTTTCCGGTGTTGGCAGAGCTGATGTATTGCTAAGAAACGGAATCGATCTAGTGCACGAATTGCCTGGTGTCGGAGAAAACATGCAAGATCATCCCGAGGTGATCATGCAATGGCATTGTAAAAAGCCAATCACTCTCAATAAACACAACAATGTTCTATCAAAGGCATTCATTGGCGCTCAATGGCTGCTCACCAAGGAAGGTCTAGGTGCTACGAATCATTTCGAAGCCTGTGCGTTTATTCGAGATAGAGCGGGTATTGAGTATCCTAATTTAGAGTTTCACTTCATGCCGGCTGCCATACAGTATGATGGTACTGCCATTGAGCAGAAACATGGTTTCCAAATTATGGTTGCTTCTGCTCGGCCTCTTTCCAGAGGATCAACTCACATTCAGTCGAGTGATCCCGATGTATCACCACGCATTGATTATAATTTCTACGATCACCCAGATGATATTGTAGAAATTCGCAATGGTATTAGGCTCGCTAGGGAAGTGATTGGGATGCCGGCTATGAATCAATTTGCTGGAGAAGAGCTTTTGCCGGGAGCCGGTTATGAAACTGACGAGCAGATCGATCAGTTCATCCTCGAGCATACTGGTAGTGCGTATCACCCTTGTGGAACCTGTGTTATGGGCGATCCGGCTAATCCGATGACCGTGGTTGATCCTGAATGCAGGGTAGTAGGGCTAATGAATCTACGTGTCATAGACTCTTCCATTATTCCGCTTGTTCCAATGGGAAATATTAACGCTCCTTCTATCATGATAGGAGAAAAAGGCGCGGATCATGTGTTGGGCATTGCGCCTATCGCCCCGGCAACCCGGCAACCAATATTTGTCGAAAATTGGCAGTCGAAACAACGTTGATACAACAAGAGTGAACTATATGAAAACTGTGCTGAATTACATTAATGGTGCTCAGGTTGAAGGGGGCGGGAAGCTCTTTGATAAATTCTATCCGGCTAGCGGGGAGTTATTGCTCAAGGTTAGTTTCGCAGCAGAGCAGGATTGCGATAGCGCTATTGCTGCGGCTAGCGAGGGTTTTAAAAAGTGGGCAGTTACTCCCCCGGGGCAGAGGGCGGCAGTGCTGCGTAAAGCGGCCCAGTTGATGCGTGAGCGATTAGACGTTCTTGCTGAAGTTGAAGTGCTTGATACTGGTAAACCGTTGCGTGAAGCAAGGGCCGATGACGTAGTATCGGCTATCGATTGCTTGGAGTACATGAGCGCGCAAGCGGCAACAGTACATGCCCAGCAGTATGATCTGGGGGCAAATATGGCTTACACGCGACACGAACCGCTTGGTGTATGCGTAGGTATTGGTGCGTGGAACTATCCAATCCAGCTCATAGCCTGGAAGGCGGCGCCGTGCCTGGCAGCAGGAAACTCAATGGTATTTAAGCCATCTGAGATGACGCCGTCTAATGCAGTCTTGTTCGCTGAGATACTGAGCGAAGCTGGTCTACCGCCTGGTGTATTCAATGTCGTACAAGGTGATGGTCAGGTTGGTCGATACCTGGCTGAGCATCCGCAAGTGGCTAAAGTTTCATTCACCGGGTCAGTCGCTAGCGGTCTAAAGGTAGCTGCTAGCACCGCCCGAATGATGAAGAAAACTACTCTGGAGCTTGGTGGGAAGTCACCGCTAATCATTTTTGCTGATGCTGAGATTGATGTTGCAGTGGAGGCGGCCCTGTGTTCAAACTTTTCATCACAAGGTGAAAACTGCTGTAATGGAACACGAGTGTTCGTCCAAGCTTCGATTTATGATGAGTTTTGCGAGAAGGTGGCTAAGGCTACAAAAGCGCTCAAGGTTGGCAATCCTATGGATTTGGAAACCGAGATCGGTTCGCTCATTTCTCCTCAGCATAGGGATTCGGTGTGTTCGTACATTGAGAGTGGTGTTCAGCAGGGCGCAACTTTACTTGTAGGTGGTGGTGTATACGTTGTTGAGGGGCTGGAGGGTGGTAGCTTTGTTTTCCCAACAGTGTTCTGTGACTGCACTGACGAGATGGATATCGTCCGAGAGGAAATTTTCGGCCCTGTTATGTCGATCTTGAAATTTGAAACCGAGGAAGAGGTGCTTGCCCGTGCTAATGACACTCTTTTCGGATTGGCTGCTGGGGTATTCACCCAGGATATTAGTCGCGCATTACGTATGACGAAGAACCTTGAGGCCGGTGTTTGCTGGACAAATACGTACAATGTCGTGCCTGCTGAACTCCCTTTCGGTGGGTATAAAAATTCCGGATTAGGAAGGGAGAATGGTGCTTACGCTCTTAAAGAGTATACTCAAGTAAAGAGTGTCTACATTCAAGTGGAGCGGCCATCCTTTCCGTTCAAGTGTGTAAAATAATAGATTTGCATAACAAATTGTTTCCTTAAAGCTGCCAGTGCTAAAAAGTTTAAAATAATAACGTTATCTAACAGCTCTATATCCGATACATGCGTTCAGGACTGTTATCTAGCTGACGTAGTGCTTCGGTTGCAGGGTTAAAGGTGAAATATAATGGAAACTCAAAACAAGATGGCCGGTTTGCAAGGCAGCCTTGGTGTGATGGGCGTTGTATTGATGGTGCTAGCCCAAGCAGCTCCCTTGACGGTAATGGCTGGTACTGGGCCACTGATGATCGGGTTGGGTAACGGTATCGGTGTTCCGATGACTTCGGTGGTGGTTGGTTGTGCTTTGCTTCTGTTTGCATTTGGATTTGTGGCTATGTCCAAATATATTGAAGGGTCAGGCGCATTCTACGCTTATATTCTCAAGGGAATGGGGCCAGTTACAGGAATTGGCGGCGCAGCCGTTGCTGTAGTTTCATATACATTGGTATTGCTCGCACTTGAAGTGTTCTTATCTATTCTTGTAAAGGATGCAGTCGAGCGCTGGGTGGATGTGAATTTACACTGGAGTATATACACCAGTGCTATCATCCTAGTTATCGGTGTCCTTGGTTACAGAAATATTGAGGCGAGCGCCAAGGTTTTAGGTGTGGCACTGGTGGCGGAGATCGCTATCATAATTGTTGCGGATATTGTTGTTGTTTGGCAGCACGGCTTAGCAGGCCTGGATGCCACTCCTCTACTACCCTCCAGCTTCATGTCTGGTAATCCTGGTATTGGCATCCTCTTCACCGTGCTGTGCTTTGTAGGTTTTGAGGCAACAGTCGTTTACCGAGAAGAGGTCAAAGATCCGAATCGGACGATACCTCTGGCTACCTACTATTCTATCATTATCATTGTCGTGCTTTACTGTGTGTCGTTTTATCTTACTATCATTGGTATTGGTGTTGATGATGTAGTAAAGCAGGCGCTAAGTAATACAGAATATATGTATATTGATTTTGTAGGTCATTATATGGGGAAGGTTGCCCAAGATATAGCTAATATCCTGGTGATTACCAGCTTGTTCTCCGCTGCACTGGCAAATCACAATGTGATAGCTCGGTATAAATATGTTTTGGGCCGTTCATCTGTTATTAATCCAAGATTCTCTGACGTACACCATGTTCATGGGTCTCCACATCGAGCTTCGTTTACACAAACTCTAACGGCTTTGGCATTGGTTGTCGGTTCGATTGTATTCAACCTCGACCCTATCAAAGAGGTATATACTTGGGGGTCTGCGGCAGGTACCCTGGGTTACATGCTCATCATTACCCTAACTGCTCTTTCAGTAATTCTGTTCTTCAGGAAGGATTCACGCGCAGTTCCGGTGTGGAACTCCAAAATTGCACCGTACCTCTCTTTGATCTGCCTTGTTGGTTTCCTGTGCCTAGCTCTTGTGAATATTTCCGCCCTGACAGGAAGTCAAGGTTGGAATTTTGTAAATATTTCGATAGTTGCGGTGGTGGTAGGCACATTTGTGATTGGGGCAACACGCGGTTTGTATCTCAAATGTTTATCGCCGTTGCGGCTGGTTCAGGTGTGTGAGCGGGTTTGAATCTGTGTATTAAACTGGCTAAGAGGTTGTTAGGCTGGACTGGTTGCCAGCCTAACTTACCTATGTTTAGGTTGAGTATAAAGATTTTCGAGTTTTGCCTTTAGTGTTTGCGAAGGTAGTTCACCAAATAGCTTTTTGTATTCTCTGGAAAAATGGCTGAGGTGTAGAAAGCCCCAGTTAGTAGCAGCCGTAGTTACCGATTCTCCTGATGACATGTTTTTCAGGACTTGATTTAACCGGATTGCTCTCATAAACTCGGCGGCTTTCATACCTACCGTTTGATGGGTTGCGTTTTGAAGCGTTCCACGTGAAATGTGTAATTCATCAATCAGTTGCGATATAGAACGGATCTCATAAGGCTGGGAAATGATTATCGAGTAAGCCCTTTTTATGATTTCCCAGTAATGATTAACGATGTAGCTTTCGATGTGGGGTTTAGTTGAGTTCGTTTGTTTGCGCCATTCATATAGCGAGTCGGTGAATACGTCTATCAAGTTGACCGATGTGGAGGCAAAGTGTGTGTTCGCATCGCTGGACAGATAGAATGAATTTTCGAGTCTTTTCAAGTTTGGTTCGCAGATTGTTGCCAACACTCTCGGTGACGATTCAAGATTTAAAAGCAAATCATTTGTTAAGTGTTTTTCGAGTTCTGATCCCTTACGGATGCTGATCATCAGTGCCTTCATGTTCTCCGCGCTTTTGAATTCGTATCCGCACCGTCCTGATATCAGTACCACGTCCCCTTGGCTTACTGATCTTCCGCAAGTTGCCATCTGCTCATCACATTTGAGTGCAACGACGAGACCGATTGAGTTGTCTGGTATACAGCCCTTCTGGTACGTGGCCTTATTCATTTGCTCAAAGTAAAAATCTGCCTGATCTAACGATAGGTCGATTCCGACACCCTTGAATACGCCACGAGAAATCTGCGCATATTGCTGCTGCCACTGCGATATAACTTGTGCCTGGGAGTGTACATCTCTAGAAAAACGTACTTTATGGTTCTCATCAAGGCCCATCGCTTTCCTCCTGTTTACCATGCTGGGTTGATTGCGCCTAATTCCAAGCAATTTTTATGCCAGCGCCATCCTCCCAGTACGGCTTTGAGCAACTTGGTATCGATTGTCAAATATTTAATGGGAAATCCGATATTCTGACAATTCCGTTATGTGGAAATGGAATAAAAATTTAAAGCCTGATTCTGCCGTGTCGAAGCGCTGAGCACATTGTCTCCTGGAATTCTAGCGGTAGGGTCAACATAGCATGATGCGATGTTTAGGTGATACTAAATGTAACGGCGCTGTTCAAGATCCAGGTCCATCAGTTTTCGATAATATCTAGTTATATTATGCTGTTTCTGGTGCGTGTCATGAGACTTGATTTTGTTAGATGCCCATGGCCCGGTTCGCTGAAAAGGCTTTCCAGTAACGCAAGATGTAGTCCGAGGAGTGGTTTCATAGGCTACTATGCTAAGGGCAGAAAATGTTTGATGTGATTGGCGTAGCTGTATGTGAGAACTGATCAGGTCAGGTGCAGTAGTTTTACGGGCATTGCGCCGGAGAGCAGAGGTTGTCTATATTTCTCAAATGACATAAAAATGTGGGGTTGTAGTCTGGGTGGGAATATTTATGAGGGGTTAAATTAAACACCCCGGCAGGGAGCGAAGAGACACTTCGCTCCCTTTATGTGTTTACAAAGCAGGCGCCCCGAAAGCTACATCCTTTTTCCCATATCTACGGACTCGGATGTTGGCTTGCTCAGCGTGACCGACAAACCCTTCCATGAGGCACAGGCGAGAGCAGTATTCACCGATGAGGGCTGATGCTTCATCAGTGAGGACTCGCTGGTAAGTACAAGTTTTGATGTATTTACCAACCCATAGGCCGCCTGTGTAGCGAGCTGCTTTGTTAGTTGGCAGCGTGTGGTTGGTGCCAATTACCTTGTCGCCATAGGAGACATTAGTGCGAGCACCCACAAACAGAGCGCCGTAATTCTGCAAGTTCTTAACAAAATAGTCGTCATCTCGAGTCATAATCTGAACGTGCTCAGAGGCGTACTCGTCCGAAAACTTGACCATTTCCTCATAGGACTCACAGAGAATGATTTCACCAAAGTTCTCCCAAGCCTCCGCGGCGATGGCAGAAGTTGGCAGTAACTCCAGAAGGCGTGCGATTTCCTTCAGCGTGTCTTCCGCCAACTCCCGGGAAGTCGTCAGCATGACGGCAGGAGAATCTTTACCGTGTTCTGCCTGGCCGAGCAAGTCAGTGGCACAAAGCTCGCCGTCCACGCTGTCATCAGTGATCAGCAGGGTCTCGGTGGGGCCGGCGAAGAGGTCGATGCCCACTCGACCGAAAAGCTGACGCTTGGCTTCAGCCACATAGGCATTACCTGGGCCGACGATGATATCCACCGGATCGATGCTCTGGGTGCCGATAGCCATCGCACCCACGGCCTGGATCCCTCCGAGGCAGTAAATCGAGTCTGCGCCTGCAAGGTATTGAGCTGCCACAATGTAAGGGGCGGGCTTGCCTTGGAAGGGAGGGGCTGCCGTGGTGATGTTTTGGACGCCCGCCGACTTAGCCGTGACGATGGACATGTGGGCCGAAGCCAGCAATGGGTATTTGCCGCCTGGAACATAGCAGCCGGCAGCGCTTACTGGGATGTGCTTATGACCCAGGATAACACCTGGAATGGTTTCGATTTCGCAATCCAGCATAGAGGCACGTTGAGCATCAGCGAAGCGACGTACCTGAGCTTGAGCAAACAGAATGTCATCACGCTCACGATCAGTCAGTTTATTCATGCACTCTTGGATTTCCGCAGGTGTCAGGCGGTAGTCAGTGCGATCCCAACCATCGAATTGAGTCGATAGCTCGCGGACGGCGGCATCACCGCGCTTCTCGATGTCCAGGAGAATACGGGAAACGTCCGATTTTACTTTCTCGTTCGAGGCTACTTGCTGCTCCGTAGGGTTCGCTTTTTTTATCCACTCAGCCATCTCATCACCTTTATTGTAGGTATCAGAACCCTAGCGTCTCGCCATACTCCGACGCGTAGTTCTGAAATAAATAGTTTCAGGCAAAACGCCTTGTTTGTTTACATTGGTTAACCAAGCCAAATGTGAGTCAATCGCTTCCGCTAGTTCGTGCGGATGCGGAGATCGACGCTCCCGGCAGAGCGGCTAAGCCTAACGACCAGAAGGCTTAATGCCCTGCCTAGTAAAGAAATTAAGCGTTTATCTGAGTCGCCACAATTTCTCATAAGGACGAAAAGTGACGCACTGTGACGCAGGCTGGATTTGGAGTGGGGAAGCTGGCGGCTGCGAGGTGATGATGAGCCTTAAGAAGCATTTTCTACGTCATATACGGGCAGAATCGATGAAGGAGTTATCACTGTCTAGGTAAGTAATGATTTCCTTGGGGATGGAAGGATCTGTGGGTGAAAGCACTGTTGCTCGCTTTATATGAGTTTTGCGTATTAAGCCTTTACCCACAAATGCCATTGCGACCTTGGCTGCTACCGGTTGCCGCATCATTGAAGCGGCTATCCCGCTGGTAACTCCGAAGATAAATTTTTTTGAGTTGCGGTTCACAGACGCCAGGTTGCTGAATGTCAGTTCATTGCGCTGAATCGTCTCAAAGTCTATAGCGAAAATTCGGCCTGCAACAGGGAAGCACAATCCATGATATTTAAAGTGGTAATCGTTTTTACCTGTGCCATCGGCGCTAGGAAATCGCTCAACATAGTAATGCCTTAGGGATCCCTCCGCTTCGTAAATACAGAAAATCGAGCGAACGATCTGGCCGGTGTAAATTGACGAGTAGTGATAGCGTTCATAGACTCCAATTATACTGCTAGGTGAGGGGGTTGCACTGGCAGTGACTTCGTCGATGAAGCTGATCATCTTGGGCGCTTGGATCAGACTTCGAAATAGATGAAAGTGGCTGCCGTCAATTATGGATCTAAAGTCTCCAGGGGATGAAAAAAGAACTTCAGTTGATAAGCCAAAATGATTGGCAATAGCCCTAAGGTTGCTCTTGGAAGGCTCGTGAGTGCCAGCAAGATATTTGTTGAACTGTTGCCGGTTGAGACCAACTTTCCTGCAGAATTCTGTTACAGATCCCGACTTTTCGCACAGTGTTCGTAGGTTGGCGGATAGGTAGTCAGATGAAGCCATGGACAAGACCTCCAGATAGAATTTCCATACAGGTTCGTAATCAAAAAGCCAAGCAACATTTCTACATGTTACCGCGTCAGATCGAAAAGGGTGGGGGTGATTAGACGTATTATTCTGCGACGCCGAATAGTAATCCTGAGAGAGCAGGTATCATTAAGCCCCCTGACTGGTATTCATTTTCGCACATCCTAGCTCTGGCTCCTTCGCGTTCAACGTGGCTCCAGTGAGCCTCTATGCATTGGCAGGAGGCTTAGATTATCGGGGCGGCTCCATTCTGTCACTCGTTCCCATTCAGATCTCCCAACCGCTAGCTCCGCTTGCCCTGGCGGTGAGATGCGGTCTACGACATCATTTGAATCCAACTGCGCGAAGTTATCAATCGGAGCGGTGTCGTGGCTATAGATCAGCAGCGGGCCAAATGACATCGCTTCTGATACTGGAGCAGCTTACGGACACAACGTGCGCATCCATCTGGGTCAGAGGCGGGCCAGTTCAGGGTCACGACTTGCTCACCGAAAGGCAACTCGACGGACACGGCATCGTAAGTTGGTTGTTTGGCTTTCGCCTTGGTCGGTATGGGGGCTTGCAAAGCTGCAGTAGACTGTTTGAGGAAAAGTGGCATCAATTTGTGAATGACGTCGGCGTTGATGTCATTGCTGGTATCTATCTGGATTTTGTGCTGAAAGCAGCCTTGAGCAGCGATATCGATATTGGGCTTTTCGGTCTTAACGTCGGCCAATTCGTTGAGTTCAAGGATTAGGTCATCATTGAGGGAAAGTAGTTGTATACCTCGACTATAAACCACGTTGCCACTATCGGTAAGGATCACTTTTCTAGGATATCGGATAAGTAGCCTGAAACCCAGCTTGTTCTCAAGAAGAGCCACATGCTTGCTGACGGTGGCCTGGGTAATCCCGAGGACTTTCGAGGCGTGAGTAAATCCGCCTTGTCTCACCACCTCTATAAAGCTTCGCAGTGGCCCGAGGTCTGTAATGCCTTGCATGGAGATTTACCCAAATAACGGTTGACGATCAGTACGTTATGAGATGCATGTTCAATTAAAGTCGGAGAGGAGTGCAGACATGCGTTCCCACGATTTCAGAATATGCTCCCGCATGGCGTCAGTAGCGGTCTGAGCGTCGCCATTCACGAGCGCTGAGATGATGAGGTTGTGCTCTTCTCTGGCCTGCTCGGTTACGGATGTGCGGAAACAGAGTCGGAAAACATGCATGTGCGCGTGGAGGCGAGCGAGAGTCTCGGCCATGAGCTCGTTGCCGGCTTGCTGCGCGATCCAAGCATGGAACTCTGCATCATGCTTTGCAAAGTGACCATAGGCGGTGGAGTCATGCTTTTTGGCCGAAATTTCGATGCGATTTGAGAGGTCGCTAAGGTACCGCCGCTGCTCGTCACTCATCCTCTCGCAGGCAAGGGCCACCATATATGGCTCAAGCAGCAGGCGCATTTCATGCATCTCTTCGAAGCGCTTGCGAGCCGGCATGTCGGCGGCGCTGTAGCCTACGTTGTGTGTCTTGACCACCAATCCTTCTGCTTCGAGCCTGATGAGAGCCGCGCGTACCGGGGTCTGCGAGACGCCTAGTTGTCGGGCCAATGCGTCAACTGAAATCTTGCTGCCGGGCAACACCTTCAGTGTGATGAGCTCTGCCAACACCGTCTCGTAGACCTTGTCGCCAAGCGATAAGTGGTTGGTGTCCATGAGAGGCTGACCAGAAAAAAAAGAGAGAGTGGATAACCTAGTCACGTGCTGGTGTTCCAAAAATTCGTTGACAGCATAATACCAAGGCAGTAAGGTAAATCAAATACGATTTCCGATACGATATTATTTTGAGGGGTCATCAGGTGCTGACAATAAGCCCAGAAGAAGCCACCGCTACTTGCACCCGAGCGCTGAGCAAGGCCGGTGTTCCTTCGGTTCATGCGGATATTCAGGTTGAATTGCTTCTCGAAGCAGAGCTACGTGGGCGTGCATCGCATGGCTTGCAGCGGCTGCCGCGCGTTATCGAGCGTATTCGAAATGGCGTTTGCAACCCCACTACTAAGGGCGTTGGCACTTGGCGCGGTACTAGTTTGTATGACGTGGACGGTGAGAATGGTCTCGGGCCAGTTGTCGCTTTCTCAGCGCTGAAGGAGATCTCGGAGAAGGCCAAGTCAGCTGGCATTGCTATCGCGAACGTTCGCAACTGCAACCACATTGGGATGCTTGCGCTGTATGCGGAGCGTGTTGCTAAAGAGGGCCAAATTCTGATCGCGCTGACCACAAGCGAGGCTCTCGTCCACCCTTGGGGTGGCCGCAAGGCATTGATCGGTACCAACCCTATCGCAATCGGTGTGCCGGCGTCGCCGGCACCATTCATTCTGGATATGGCAACCAGCCTAGTCTCGATGGGCCAAGTTCACGATTACGCGAACCGTGGTGAGCAGCTTCAGCATGGTTGGGCGCTCGACGCAAATGGTGACCCAACGCTCAATGCAACTGCGGCCAAAGAGGGAGCCATCGCACCTTTTGGTGAAGCAAAAGGATATGCCTTGGGCCTGGCAATCGAAGTGCTAGTCGCCAGTCTGACTGCGTCTGCACTCGGTACCGAGGTGAAAGGCACACTTGACTCCACTCACCAATGTAACAAAGGCGACGTGTTCATTGTGATCGAGCCGGCTCATGGTGTTGCTCAACATATTAGCAGGTACCTGCAAACGATCCGTGACTGCAAGCCTGCAAAGGTGGAACGCCCTGTACTTGTGCCAGGCGATCGCGCGTTGATCGCTCGCAGGAAGAGCCTGGAAAACGGTGTGAAATTACCTGCTTTTGTCTGGAATAACATTCAAGCGCTCGCCCGATAATAATAAGTTAGGAAGGTCAGAGAGATGAACAATGAATTTGGTCTAACTCGTAGTCCCAAAGAAATCGTATTTGGCGATGGTCAGCGCTTTGCATTAGGTGCTATTACCGCGAAGATCGGTAAGCGAGCACTGATTTGTACGGATGAGCGCTTGGCGTCTTCTCCTGTGATGACTGAGCTACTTGAGAACCTGGCGAGCCACGGCGTTGAATGTAGCGTTTTCGGTGGCACCTTGGCGGAGCTTCCATCCGACAGCATTGAGGCCTGTGTCACCGAGTATAAAGATCTTAACCCCGAAGTGGTCATCGGCGTGGGCGGCGGTAGCTGCTTGGACATGGCCAAGCTGGTTGCACTGCTGTTGACTTTCCGAGGAAGTTTGGATGAGTACTATGGCGAGCTGAAAGTTCCAGGCCCGTTGATTCCTGTCATCGCGATGCCGACCACTGCGGGTACCGGTTCCGAAGTCACTCCGGTAGCGGTACTAGCAGACAAGAAGCGCGACCTAAAGGTCGGTATCTCTTCGCCGTATCTGATTCCCCATACCGCAATTTGTGACCCCGAGCTGACAGCCACTTGCCCACCTGGTTTGACCGCAATCTCGGGTGCCGATGCCCTAACGCACGCCATTGAGGCTTTCACAGCAGTGCGTAACCCGGTGAATTCTGATCTATCCCAGTCTCGTGTATTCGTAGGCAAGAACCTGCTTAGCGACCAGTATGCCCTGAGTGCCATTCGCACTGTGTTCTCATACCTACCGCGCGCAGTAGCCAACGGTGCTGACCGTGAAGCTCGCTCGAAGCTAATGGAAGGTTCGCTGTTGGCTGGTATGGCTTTCGGTGTCGCGGGTACCGCCGCTGCACACGCACTTCAGTATCCTGTAGGGGCGCTGACTCAGACTGCGCACGGGTTGGGTGTCGCCGCGCTCCTGCCTTACGTCATGCGCTTCAATGCCGAAGTTGCACCAGAGTCTTACCTTGCTATTGCCAAGGCGTTGGATATCAAAGGTGCTACCGACAAAGAAACGGTAGATCAGCTCGTCGAGATGACTCGTGCGCTATTTGAGACCATCAAGATCCCTCGCACCATAGCTGAGTTGGGTATTAAAGAATCGCAACTCGACTGGATCGCGGAGCAATCGCTGCTGGCCGCTCGTCTCGTCAACAATAACCCGCGCAAGCTCGATTTCCAGTCGATGCGTGAGCTTGTTGGTCAAGCATTCCACGGCCTTTAATTAACATTGATAGGTAAAACAACAATCATGACTTCGCAATGTCTAAACGTCGTTCAACTCCCAACCGACCTGTTCATAGGTGGTCAGTGGATCAACTCCATCTCCCAGGCCCGTATCGAAGTGTTCAATCCTTCGACCCAGCAGATCATTGCGTCAGTAGCTGACGCTTCTCTGGACGATGCACAGGCCGCTGTTGACGCTGCTGCCAAAGCTGCACCGGCCTGGGCTGCCACCCCAGCTCGAGCTCGCAGCGAAATTCTACGTCGCTGCTTCGAGCTGATGACTCGTGACAAGGAAAGACTAGCGACTTTGATCTCTATGGAGAATGGAAAGTCCCTGAACGACGCCCTTGGGGAGGTGACCTACGCTGCCGAGTTCTTCCGTTGGTTTGCTGAAGAAGCTGTTCGTATCGAAGGCGATTTCAGCCGTTCTCCTAGCGGCCTTGCACGCACAATCGTCCAGTATGAACCGATCGGTATCGCCCTGCTGGTGACACCGTGGAATTTCCCTGCTGCCATGGCTACCCGCAAGATCGCTCCTGCACTGGCTGCGGGCTGCACCTGTATCTTGAAACCTGCCACCGAGACCCCGCTGACTGCCTACTTGGTTGCTGAGATCCTGGCTGAAGCCGGAGTACCGGACGGCGTAGTTAATGTTATTACCACCCGAGCTTCGGGCAAGGTGTGCTCCCAAATCCTAGATGACGATCGTGTTCGCAAGCTTTCTTTCACTGGCTCGACTGAAGTGGGCCGCGTTCTGCTGCGCAAAGCTGCCGATTCAGTAGTGAACTGCTCCATGGAGCTGGGTGGTAATGCTCCGTTCCTAGTATTCGATGACGCCGACATTGATGTTGCCGTCGAAGGTGCCATGATCGCAAAAATGCGCAACGGCGGCGAAGCCTGCACTGCAGCGAACCGCTTCTACGTACAACGCGGGATTGCCGCTGAATTCTCCAAGCGCTTCGCTGAGCGCATGAGTGCTCTGCGAGTAGATGATGGCGCTAAGGCTGGAACCCAATGTGGCCCGTTGATCAATGCCAGCGCCGTCGAAAAGGTAGCCTCTTTGGTTGATGACGCAGTTTCCAAAGGTGCAGTCGTTCTGACTGGCGGTAACAGCCCAGATCGCGTCGGTTACTTCTACAGCCCGACCGTACTTATCAATGTGCCTGCTAACGCTGACTTGCTGAAAGAAGAGATCTTTGGCCCAGTCGCTCCGATTGTAGTGTTCGATCACGAAGACGAAGCAGTTGATGCTGCCAACGCCACCGAATATGGCCTTGTGGCTTACGTCTTCACCGGCGATATTGCCAGAGGGATGCGCATCTCCGAGCGTCTCGAGAGCGGGATGATCGGTTTGAATCGTGGCATCGTCTCAGACCCTGCAGCTCCATTCGGTGGTGTGAAACAGAGCGGGCTGGGCCGCGAAGGCGCTCACCACGGCATGCTGGAGTTTATGGAAGCCAAATACATTTCTGTGAACTGGTAACTCTAATTATCTTAGTTTAAGTGGCGCTTTTGGGAGCTGGCTTGCTGAGTTTGTTACAGCAAGTCCGCTCATTTTTTAACAAAATAGGATTCCAATAATGAGCGTTTATGAGCGTCTTCTTGAGCTGAACATCAAGCTGCCAGACTCAATTAAGCCAGCAGCCAGCTATGTCATGGCTGTGCAAACTGGATCGAACCTGCACGTGTCCGGCCACATCCCTCGCCGTGATGGTCAGCCTTGGGTAGGAGTGCTCGGAAAGAATATTTCCATCGAAGAAGCCAGTGCAGCTGCTCGCAGTGTTGCACTTGACCTGCTGTCTACCCTTCATGATCAATTAGGAAGCTTGGATCGCATCAAGCGTATTGTCAAAGCGGTGGTGCTTGTAAACTCCGGCCCGGAATTTCAGGAGCAGCACATCGTTGCCAACGGTCTCTCCGAAACCTTAGTGGAGATTCTGGGCGATGTTGGTAAGCATGCCCGCTCTGCGTTCGGTGTGGCGCAGTTGCCAATGGGCGTGTGCGTAGAGGTTGAGCTTGTTGTTGAAGTGAAACCTGTCTAAATCATCCTGCGGGTTTGGTATCGATACAGCGTTACCGAACCCTTATTGTCGACACACCTACTCGATCATTTCGAAGTAGGGTTCCATGCGAGCACGAGATCTGGATATATGTTCTCTCATCGCTGCCGCTGCCTGTACAGGGTCGCGGTCGAGAAGTGCCGTCACGATCGCATCGTGCTCTTGGATCGCTTCTTCGGTAACGCGCGAATGGAACCTGAGGCGGAACAGGTGCACATGGGCGTGAAGCCTGCTGAGTGCTTCTTGGGCCACCTGGTTGTTGCCACGTTCCGCAACCCAAGCGTGGAACTGAGCATCGAGCTTGGCGAACTTCCCGTAGGCTAGGCTGAGGTCTTTGCCAGCTGGAATCTTCATGGTGTCAGCGAGCGCACTGAGTTCCATCGCATCGCTATCGGATAGCTGTTGAGCAGCTCTGCTCGCCAAGTAAGGCTCCAGCATCTCTCGGATGTCGTAAATCTCCTCGAACCGTTGTCGAGAAGGCATGGATGCTGCGCTGTACCCGATGTTGTGAACCTTGATAACCAGTCCCTCGGACTCCAGGCGAATCAATGCTGCGCGAATCGGGGTCTGGGAAACGTTGAGCTCCCGAGATAGCGAGTCGATAGAGATCCGGCTTCCGGGGCCGATCTTCAGGGTGATTAGTTGAGAGAGCAAGGTTTCATATACCTGCTCCCCAAGTGGCAGGTTGCGAGGCGCGTTCTTGGGAGGGGGGGGCAGAGGTGCATTCACGGGAAATCTCCAGCTGGGTCATTACACCCTGATAATACATGAACTGGGGCAAATCGTGCATCGTATCGGATACGGATTTTTGAATGCGCTGTGCGACTAGCAAGGCAGCGGGCTGAGCTCAATTCTGTGCTCACAGCGTCACGCGATATCTGTTCGACCTTCGAAGAGCTACGCATCGCTGCAATGATCGTCGGAGCGCCGTGGGCGCCTACTCCCGGTAGCTTGACTTTCGCTGTTCAGGTAGTCTGTCGAGACTGCTGTTGCCGTATCGTACTTCACATACGTTGATGCTGCGGGGCGGGGCCACTCAGGAGTGGCTGGATGCTTGCCCGTCGCCACGATACTGATGAAGCATTTGATCCGACAGCTACTGCTCGACGGAGGTGAAGCTAACCCGCCCTTTGTCTGGCTGGCCGAGCATGAACGTGTAAGCGAGGTCGCAGCGATGGTAGGGGTCACATGGATCCGCCTTAGCATAGTCTCCGCAATCGGGATTTGCCGGAAGAGATAAACGGAACGAATAGTGATTTTCGTTTGCTAAGTGAAGCTGTGTTAAAATGTCATGTTTTAAGATTTTTTAATACCTACATTAGAATGCATCTACTATGTTGTTCTGGATCACGCTGCGGTTTTAAATCATCATGTATTGACCATTCGATATTATGAGGCATTATGAGTACAGTATGGCGTATCATTAGGCAGCAGGCTGAACAGTTTGCAGGCTGGAATCCGGTTATGCGATGGAACGTGGAAAACCGCGTCCTCCAACATGACTGCTTCGAGGCGGCCTTGGGCGCAAACCTTAGTTTCAGCATGAGGCACTTGGGCGGCGATAAGCTTCAGGCCTGGCTCACAGCGTTGCTCCGCTCTGAGCTGACGATCTGCGTCCAGTCTGAAGCTGATATTGATCGCTTCGTAAAGGACGACCCTTCTTGTGTCGACTATTACGTCGCGTTGTCTTCATGCGCAGGTTTCCAAGCGTTGCAGCTCTATCGTATCAGTCACATGCTCTGGCTTAATGACGAGCAACACAACGCCATGATGTTAAAAAATTGGGGAGCTCAGATTTGGGGGATTGATATTCATCCCGGCGCACAGATCGGAAAGGGAGTAGTCCTCCGTCATGGGCAGGGCCTAGTGATCGATGACGGTGTGGTGATTGAAGATTACGTCACCTTATGGAATGCAGTCAGTATTCTTCGCAGTCCTGCAGGGGCTTGTAAAAGTCCAGTTTTAATGCGAGGAGCCACCATTCATGCTCAGTCGGTGCTGTGTGGAGGGGTGACTGTGAAGAAGGGTATTACCCTTCCTGAGTGTACCCTGTTCATCGAATCAGTTGCTGATGTAATAACCTAATTTGGTTGCCTAAAAAATTGACTATTGTGCACTTCTCCAGAGTTCGGATTCTGGAGATATTTTTGGTACTCTTTGCAGTCGGTTGATTCGGTCACAGCTCATCCATCGCTACAGCAACTGACCTTCCTTTGGCTGGTAAATACGGAGCGGGCTGTGATTAGCTGTCCTACTTTCCGGTTTTATTTGTGTAGACTATTGAGCTGCATTATATAATGCGCTTAGTTGCCTCCGGTTCACCATTGAATTCCATTGCGCGTTTCTTCGAGTCTCACCTGATCGATTTATAGGTGGTGCATCGAACAGCGGGTTGATTGGATTTCTGCCATTTGCTGATTTTCCGTGAATTATTCTCGCCAAGTTAGTGGGATTTGTATTTGAATCAATGCCGAAAATTTCGGGCGCTGGCCGAACCGGATTTTCAGTTTTTTTGATTTTACTACGAAATAGGCAAACTATAATAAAATTTCTCGGCCGTCCACGTGGATTGCAGTAAGTTTTCTGCGTAGTGTTGGTCTTCAGCATGAGTCCGGAATTTGGATGTGGTATTCTTGATTTGCTTAATCATAACCCAGCCCAAATTATATGTTGCATCGAATGACGTACACTGGAGCTATAACTTGTGAGTGCGTAATTCTGCCCCAGGTACATTTAGCTATAGAGTGGGCTTGCGCAATGGTAGGTTAGGGGAGGGCAAGTGTGCCAAGTGATGTCGACCCAGTCAGTATAAAATCGCTGTTTGGAAGTCCCTCGGTAGCAGTCCGTCGTGCTCCGCATTTCTGCGTGCAGAAAATCTTATTTGTGTAGGTGTCATACGTAGCGGGCGATGTGGATTAAGTATTAGTCTTTAATGACGTCCTTTGTTCTTTGGGTTGTTCGAGTGAAAGCCTCGAAAACTGTTCAGCATTCTTCATGAATTGCACTCGAAGTGATTGTCAGCCTAGATTAGCGCGTTTCATGATTTGAAAGTAGTGCTCAGGTATACAGGTCGATGCTGGCAGTGGTAGTTTCCTTCGCTCGCAGTCTATGATTCATCATTACACAGTTTAAGTCTTGACTAAGGTGCCACTCATGAGCCTGGCTCTAGGGGGCAGAGTTTTGGTTGATCTCCTTCTAGAATTGAGGTAGTAACAATTGCCTCGTTTGGAGAGGGGGCAGGCGCTCTGATTACCATTGCGGCGGGATGAGGGGGCGTATGCAGTGAATGGTCATCAGGGAGATGGCCAGCGGGATCCTGAGGAACATCAGGTTGATCTTCGTTTCCCGGGCAACGACGTAGACCAATGGGATGAGCAGTACGAACCCCACCTCGAAGAACACTGGAATGCCGGCAATCGCACCGACGATGGCCATGACCCAGTGGGCACGGGTAGACCCCAGGTTATCGAGCAATGTCTTCGCCAGCCGCTCGGCGCCACCAGACTCTTCGAGCATTTTGCCGAGGATCCCTACAAGCCCGATGATGGCTATCAGGAAACCAAGGGTTCCGCCGATACCTGACTCCAGGGATTTGACAATTTGAGTGGCAGGCATGCCGGAGCCGAAACCGACAACGAAACACGCAATGATCAATGCCAGGAACGCGTGAAGTCGTACTTTCATGATCAGGAAGATGATCATTGCAATCGAGGAGAACAGAACTCCTAATAGCCAGGTAGTATCTTGCATTTCTATGCCTTGCACCTTGTTTTCGTTATTCGTGCATCTATAAATGAGATGGGTAAAGTGACGAGGTGTTATTAACTTGGCATGGCTTGCTTCAACTTTGTTATATTGAAAAGTAGGAGCAACCCCTTGAATGAATGTTCAAGAGGTTACGAGTCACCTAATCTAATTGTTTGTTCAAACACGCAGGTGCTTTGGTGAAATGAGCGCGAACCCCGATCATCTCAACCGATAGTTTCAGACGAGTAAGAGTCAGGTGATGCCGGGAACACAATCGTTTTATTCTCGTTCATGAACACCCGGCCATGGACGTAGGCGTGGATTGCCCGGGCCAGCACTTGGCTTTCGACGTCACGACCCAGAGAAACATAGTCATCCGGGCTTTGCGCGTGGGTGATACGGACAATGTCCTGCTCGATGATCGGGCCCTCGTCCAGGTCGGCGGTGACAAAGTGTGACGTGGCACCGATCAGCTTGACGCCCCGATCGAAGGCCTGCTTGTACGGGCTGCCGCCCTTGAAGGACGGTAGGAACGAGTGATGGATGTTAATGATGCGGCCCGACATCTGCTGGCACATCTCGTCCGACAGAATCTGCATGTAGCGTGCAAGCACGATCAGCTCGGCACCGGTCTCGCGCACAATGCGCATCTGCGCGGCTTCGGCCTCAGCCTTGTTCTCCTTGGTCACCTTGATGTGGTGGTAAGCAATGCCGTGACTTTCAACTACTTTCTGGAAATCCAGGTGGTTGGAGATCACGCCGACGATGTCGATGGGGAGGGCGCCGATGCTCCAGCGGTACAGCAGGTCATTCAGGCAGTGGCCGAAGCGGGAAACCATAAGGATGACTTTGCGCTTGGCGCGTTCATCGAAGAACTCGTATTCCATCTTGTATTTTTCAACAAGATGCTGGAACTCTTTCTTCAGGTCTTCCAGCGACTGACCTTGTTCCGAGCGGAACGTGATCCGCATGAAATAGTGGTTAGTGCTTTCGTCGTCAAACTGTGCACTGTCACGGATGTTGCAGCCGCGAGAGGATAAGAAGCTGGTGATGGCAGCGGTTACGCCGTGGATCGAAGGGCAAGCAACTCGAAGTACGTAGTTATTTTTAGTCTTGGTCATTTGAATCACCTTAAACGGCAACAGCTTCATTTTTAGTTGCGATTTTGTGCTGACGCTTGAATGCGGTCACAGTGTTTGCCAGCAGGCAAGCAATGGTCATTGGGCCAACGCCGCCCGGAACTGGTGTGATCGCCGATGCATGGCCTGCTTCGTCGTAGGCCACATCGCCGACAATGCGGGAGCGACCGTCGCGTTCAATGCGGTTGATGCCTACGTCGATCACGACTGCGCCTGGCTTGATCCAGTCGCCCTTGACCATCTCTGGTCTACCTACTGCCACCACCAGAATGTCGGCGGTGCGACATAGCGCCGGGACGTCGCGGGTCTTGGAATGCGCGACGGTAACAGTACAGTTTTCCGCCATGAGCAACTGCGCCATAGGCTTGCCGACAATATTGGATTTACCTACAACCACAGCATGCATCCCGGCCAGACTGCCCAGGCGCTCTTTGAGCATCATTAGGCAGCCCAATGGAGTGCAGGGCACTAACGCATCCTGGCCTGTCGCAAGACGGCCAGCATTGAGGATGTGGAAGCCGTCGACATCTTTACCTGGCTCAATCGCATTGATGACCGCGTTGGTGTCCAGATGAGCTGGCAGCGGCAATTGCACCAAAATCCCGTTTACATCCGGTGCGATATTTAGCTCTCTCAGCAGTGCCATCAGTTCAATTTGAGTGGTATCAGCAGGTAGCTTATAGACAAACGATTGCATACCGATGGCGAGTGTCTGGCGATGCTTAGCACTTACATAGACACCACTTGCAGGATCCTCACCCACTAGTACAACAGCCAGCCCAGGGATGAGTCCGGTCTTTTCTTTAATTTCGGCTACATCATCTGTCAGTTTTTCGACAAGATTAGCGGCAAAGCCTTTACCGTCGATACGGACGGCCAGGGATTGGTTGTTCATGGAGCTATCACCTCAACGTCATTGACTGGCGTAATTGGTTCTTTAGGTACTGTATTTCTAACGGAGGGGGATATGAGGGGCATATCCCGATGGGCAGCTTTGGTCTTATTTGACCAGAGAAGCTCCGCGCGCCATGAATTCCTTGAATTGCTCTTCAGGAACGAAGGCGCCACCTGTTGTCCAAATAACGTGTGTTGCCTGAGCAAGTTTATTACTCAGTCCATGAGCTTTTTGATAAGCGCGACCTTGAGTGCTGTTCACGATGAATTCAGGGCCGGCAAAACCTGCTGTCGCCGATGGCTCAAGGCGGATTTGCTGAGTGCTCTGAGCCTTCAACAGCCAGCGGAAGAGATCGTCGTCATCTACCGTCAATACACCTAACAGCATGGGCTTCATGACGTCGGCAGCGAACATCTTCGGCCTCTTTTACCTGAGCAGCCCGGATCGGTAGCGACGGATCAGCGATGCCGTTGGCCTTCAGACTCGGGTTCAGCCAAAGCGCAGGGCGGCCAGCCAAAACATGATCACGCGCTGGATCATTGGGAAGTTGAACGCTCATTTTCATTTTCCTAAAGCGTGGAGTAGGGCGGGTGTTCTACGCACCCGCCACATACCCTTTAGGCATAGATTGGGAAGTCAGCAACCAGCTTGGCAACCACTGCACGGCTCTTCTCGATGACGGCGGCACGGGTCGGCTCGTCAGCAGTTTGAGCCTCGAAGATGTCTGCGATCAGGTTCCCGATGATTTCAAACTCTTTCGCACCGAAGCCGCGAGTGGTGCCCGCCGAGGAGCCAAGACGTAACCCCTTCCATTCCGATGGCTTGGTGCTGTCGAACGGGATCGGGTTCTTGTTCGAGGTGATGTTGATTGCGGAGAGTGCGTCCTGCGACTGCTGACCGGTCAGGTCTTTGGAGGAGACGTCTACCAGAACAAGATGAGTATCAGTGCCACCGCTGACGATGCGCACACCGCGCTTCTGCAGAACCTCTGCAAGCAGAGAAGCGTTAGCTTTGACGTTGGCGCCATAGGTCTTGAACTCATCAGTCAAGGCTTCGCCGAGGCAAACCGCTTTACCAGCGATGGTTGCCAGGTGCGCGCTGCCTTGTACGCCTGGGAATACTGCCGATTGGAGCTTCTTGAACAGATCTTCGCGGTTGGTCAATACCAAGCCGCCGCGAGCGCCACGTAGGGTTTTGGTCGTGGTAGTTGTAACGATATCTGCATGTGGGACTGGAGATGGATGGACTCCGGCAGCTACTAGGCCCGCAAAGTGAGCCATGTCCACTAGGAAGGTAGCACCTACCTTATCAGCGATCTCACGGATAAGAGGGAAATTGATCTCGCGAGGGTATGAGGAACCACCCGCGATGATAAGCTTGGGTTTGTGTTCCGAAGCCAGCGCCTCCAAGTTCGCATAATCGATTAAACCCGTTTCACGCTCTACTCCGTAGGAAACGATGTTGAACCAGCGACCCGACTGATTGGGTTTAGCGCCATGACTTAGGTGGCCACCTGAGGCGAGATCCATGCTCAACACGGTATCGCCAGGCTGCAGGAGCGCGAAGAATACTGCTTGGTTGGCCTGGGTACCGGAGTGCGGCTGCGCATTTACGAAATTGCAGCCGAACAGTTCCTTGGCGCGGTCGATTGCAGCCTGCTCTACTACGTCAGCGAAGTCAGCACCGCCATGAAAACGCTTACCAGGATAACCCTCAACAGATTTGTTAGTTATCACTGAGCCAAGGGCCTCCAAACATGCTAGGCTGACTGAGTTTTCTGAGGCAATGAGTTCGATCTGGCCCTGTTGACGATTTTTTTCTCCTCGAAGAGCTTTGAAGACCAGAGGGTCGCGCTGAGCAAGGTTGTCGTTGAAATAGGATTGGGTCATTGCTGCGGTACCTTTCTTGGGTTTTTTTCAAAACCTATACCTTGTCCAAGATCAAGAAAAGCAAATATTTTTTCAAATATATGTAAGCAATACTTAACGATCGGCGTGACTTTACGCGCACCTGAACATCAGGTATCAACGAAAATCTCTTTCGTTACAAACGCAATACTCTTAAAAGTCAAAGCCTTACATGGAGAATGGTAAGGCTTTTTGTTTGCTATCGACTTGGCCTCTTAGATCGCTGAGATGAGCAGGGTCTCAGTGTATGTAGGGTGCCCAGCTGCCCGGGTTGCCCCTGCGGCACTGTGTCGGTAATAAAGAGCAGGGTTTAATCTCGGTCAGGAAGCCACCGAAGATGTAGTCGGGCTGGTTAGAGATGGTAGGACGGTGCTTTAGGTTGCATTTGTACCTAGGGACTCATGGCCGGTTTTGCACGTTGCAGATAGAGGTAGCGACGACTTGTGGATTCGTAAGCTAAGCTTATGCCGTAATGCAGAAATATTCGCTTTTACTCGTTTCAATCAGAGGGTAGGTTGATCTGGGCAGGGAAATCTTGTCCGAAGCGCAAGCAAGCGTTATCCAAGGCATTGAGAATCTGGCTGCGTTTGTAGCGTTACTCTGTAGTGACTTTGGGCTGGCAAAATAAAAAGAGGGCAAGCTATGCCACTTACTAAAATGATAAATTTATCTATCAGGCATGTATGTCTGCGATTTGTTTTCTGCCTCTGAAAGTTGGTTGAGTACCCGACAAAACTATCCCGTTTTGACGGAATTTCTGTGCCGCAATCTATGAGAGCAATGACATGAAAAAAGAAAATAATAAATTCAAGGCTGGCTTTGCAGTCGTGGCTGTGACTTTGGGTTCTATGGTTTCTGTGGGCGCTATGGCAGGCACCACCCTTGATAATGTCAAAAAGAAAGGGTTCGTACAATGTGGCATTAGCGATGGCCTGCCAGGCTTCTCCTATACCGATGCCAAAGGAAATTTTCATGGTTTTGATGTCGATGTTTGTCGGGCTGTAGCGGCAGCGGTGTTCGGAGAGGCAAGCAAGGTTAAATACACTCAATTGACCGCGAAAGAGCGATTTACTGCCCTGCAGTCAGGAGAGGTGGATATTCTCTCACGCAGCACGACATGGACTTCGTCCAGAGATGGGGCTATGGGCATTCTATTTGCTGGGATTGCCTATTATGATGGTCAGGGCTTTCTTGTAAACAAGAAGCTTGGAGTAAGCAGCGCAAAGCAACTCGATGGTGCAACAGTATGCATGCAGGCTGGAACGCTAACTGAAAACATCCTTGCTGACTATTTTCGTTCGAATGGTCTAAAGTTCACTCCTATCACGTTCGATACTTCTGATGAGTCGTTCAAGGCTCTGGACTCTGGTCGTTGCGATGTGCTCACTGCTGATCAGTCGCAGTTGTACGGGCAGCGCTTGAAACTTGCAGCTCCGCAAGATTATATCGTGCTCCCTGAAGTTGTTGACAAACTTCCGCTGGCAACTGCTGTCCGTCGCGGTGATGAGGAATGGTTCACGGTTGTACGTTGGACACAATATGCGATGTTGAACGCCGAAGAACTTGGTATTACCTCGCAAAACGTTGTTGATCTAGTAAAAAACACCAAGAATCCTGACGTAGCTCGTTTGCTGGGTAGCGACGGTAGTTTGGGCAAGGATCTCAACCTCCCCAATGACTGGGTGGTAAAAATTGTCTCCCAGGTCGGAAACTACGGCGAGTCCTTTGATCGAAACTTGGGTTCCGGTAGTGACATGAAGATCAAGCGTGGCTTGAATGCCCTCTGGAACCAAGGCGGCCTTCAGTACGCTCCTCCAATTCGCTGACCGCAAGATTTGCTCAGCGCTAGCTGAGCAAATTGTTCAATAGTTTTCGGTAGAGCATGAATCATGCAAAAAATAGCCCTCACTAAGCGTAGGATATCGTTGAGCGATCCGAGGTTCCGGGCCTTGATCCTCCAAGTCATAACCATAGTCGCAGTATTGGCAGTTGGTCTATACTTTTTCAATAACACTCAAGAGAACCTCGCGAATAGAGGGATCACATCGGGCTTTGATTTTCTTGAGCGCAGTGCAGGTTTCGGGATTGCTCAACATCTCATTCCTTATGTTGAATCAGATACCTATGCCAGGGTGTTCGTGATTGCACTACTAAACACGCTGTTAGTAACGTTTATCGGGATAATATTAGCTACGATCTTGGGCTTCACAATAGGGGTGGCACGCCTTTCATCCAACTGGATGGTGAGCAAGCTGGCAGCTGTTTACGTCGAAACTTTTCGTAATATTCCCCCGCTCCTCCAAATTCTCTTTTGGTATTTTGCAGTTTTCTTGTCGCTTCCGGGGCCCCGCAGTAGTATTAATATCCACAATCTGTTCTTTATAAGTAATCGAGGTTTGAACATGCCGGGGGCTTCGGTCTCCGGCGGGTTCACAGCATTCGTGATTGCAATCGGGATCGCAGTCGTCGCCATACTTGTTATGGTCCGGTACGCCAATAAGCGTTTTGACGAAACCGGGCAGCCATTCCACAAGTTTTGGGCTGGAGTTGGCCTCATAGCAGCTATCCCAGGTTGTAGTGCTGTTTTGTTCGGGAGCCCGTTACACTGGCAGGTCCCTGAGCTTAATGGCTTTAATTTTGTTGGTGGCTGGGTACTAATTCCAGAGCTTTTGGCTCTGACACTAGCTCTGACAATCTACACCGCTGCATTCATTGCCGAAATTGTTCGTTCGGGGATACGTTCAGTTAGCCACGGTCAAACCGAAGCTGCGAGATCACTGGGTTTGAAAGAAGGGCAAGCGTTACGGAAGGTAATTGTTCCTCAAGCCTTAAGGGTGATCATACCGCCGCTTACCAGTCAATACCTCAATCTTGCCAAAGGCTCGTCACTGGCTGCAGGTATTGGTTACCCGGAATTGGTATCTCTGTTTGCTGGTACCGTGTTGAATCAAACCGGCCAAGCGATTGAACTGATTGCTATAACTATGAGCGTTTATTTGGTAATCAGTATTTCTATTTCGCTACTGATGAATATTTATAATAAGCGCATCGCGCTGGTTGAGCGGTGAGGTGTCGAGGATGACTGCTTTTATTTTTAAGCCTGATATGCCACCGCCAGTAAAGGCCAAGGGCGCGATAGGATGGGTGCGAGCTAACCTGTTCTCTGGTTGGTTTAATACGCTGCTGACTCTCTTCGCCGTCTACCTGGTATGGCTTATAGTGCCGCCGCTACTAGATTGGGCGGTCATAAACGCTAATTGGTTAGGTACGACTCGCGCGGACTGTACGAGTACCGGAGCATGTTGGGTGTTTGTTCAGCAGCGTTTTGATCAGTTTATGTACGGTTACTATCCCGATACTCAACGCTGGAGAGTAAACTTAACGGTAGTCGCAGCTTTGGTAGGCGCTGTGCCGTTTTTCATTCGTCGATTTCCTCGTAAGGCCGCCTATGGAATTGCTTTCCTCGGCATTTTTCCGGTTCTAGCGTTTATCCTGCTACATGGTGGTTATGTTGGTCTCGATCCGGTTCCTACGAGTAAGTGGGGCGGTTTGATGCTGACATTGGTAATCGCTACTGTTGGCATCGCAGGAGCATTGCCACTCGGTATTATTCTTGCGCTGGGTCGGCGCTCCAACATGCCAGCAGTAAAAGTTGTATGCGTTACCTTTATCGAATTTTGGCGCGGTGTTCCGCTCATTACCGTACTTTTCATGAGCTCCGTTCTGCTACCTCTATTTCTGCCCGAAGACATGAACTTCGACAAGTTGTTGCGTGCCATGATAGGCGTTGTTCTCTTTCAGTCTGCATACATTGCAGAGGTGGTGCGCGGTGGGCTCCAGGCAGTTCCTAAGGGGCAATATGAAGCTGCAGCAGCAATGGGTTTGGGGTATTGGAGGGCCATGGGACTTGTAATCCTACCTCAGGCGCTTAAGTTAGTGATACCTGGTATCGTGAATACCTTCATTGCACTATTTAAAGATACTAGTTTGGTCGTGATAATTGGCCTTTTTGATCTGCTCAATAGCGTTAAGCAAGCGGCTGCTGACCCTGCTTGGCTAGGTATGGCTACGGAAGGCTATGTATTTGCTGCGCTAGTGTTTTGGGTTTTCTGTTTTGGGATGTCCCATTATTCCAGAAGTCTGGAGCGTAAGCTCGATACTGGTCACAAGAGCTAAGAGGATATTTTATGAGCCAGATTTTAAAGTCATCAGTAGTGCCTGAGCCAATTATTCAAATCCGCAACATGAATAAATGGTATGGACAGTTCCATGTTCTTAAGAATATTAATCTGGATGTGCAGCAAGGGGAAAGGATAGTTCTTTGCGGGCCATCAGGATCTGGGAAGTCGACAACAATTCGTTGTTTAAACCGTTTGGAGGAGCATCAGCAAGGCCAAATCGTGGTAGATGGCGTAGAACTGACCGAAGATCTGAAACAGATCGAGGCTATTAGGCGTGAGGTTGGTATGGTGTTTCAGCACTTCAACCTGTTCCCGCATCTAACTATCCTTGAAAATTGCACCTTGGCTCCTATGTGGGTGCGCAAAATGCCACGCCGTCAGGCGGAAGAAGTAGCAATGCATTTCCTCGAACGTGTCCGCATCCCAGACCAAGCCAATAAATATCCTGGTCAGCTATCTGGTGGACAGCAGCAACGTGTAGCTATCGCCAGGGCGCTTTGCATGAAGCCTAAAATTATGCTGTTTGATGAGCCGACATCGGCCCTTGATCCTGAGATGGTTAAAGAAGTGCTGGACACTATGGTTAGCTTGGCTGAAGATGGGATGACCATGCTTTGTGTAACTCACGAAATGGGTTTTGCCAGAACTGTCGCCAACAGAGTGATCTTCATGGACAAGGGAGAGATCGTTGAGCAAGCCGGCCCGGAAGAGTTCTTCGACAACCCTCAGAATGTACGAACTCGCACATTCTTGAGTCAGATAATTCATTGAGGCCTTGTTAAGTAGTTGGTTTTTATTGGGCACATGACAAAGCTTGCGTTTAGGTCGTGCAGGTTTTTGGGTTTGGTCACCTTCGGTTATTGTGTCCAGTATTTGGGCTTCCTAATTGCTGGGGAAGCCTTTTTTTCAATTGGTTAGGCGCCGTTAATTAGGGTGCCTATAAAAGTGATTTATTAAGTTGGTACATTTTCCAGGGTCAATGGTGTTGTCATTTATGTAAAGCTTGCGTTAATTTACAGGGGGCGGAAAGTGTTTCGTTCTTCGATAGCTACATATTAATCTCTAGGCAGCTCAGGGTGAGCTCGTTAAATTTTTGGCAGGCGGCATCACGAAAGAGGCTCTACTAAATTTATTAACAGCAGTTGTTGCTAAATATGTGACGATGCAGGAGCTGGGCACTGACCAAGGGGTGCGTTGGGGGCGCGCTATGTTTAACAAGAAAATGATCCGTGCACAACTTACGAGTCCGACTGTGTTAGTTGCTTTGAAACCACCTTGTAATCTGTCGCATTGCGGTTCCTGATACGTAAGCTCCAGCATATTAGCGGCTTAAGGTCTAGAGAATTTTAAAGCGTTGGTAATAGTATTGAGTGTGTCGGGTACAATATGAATTTCCGGTCATTAATTCAGTCTAACTACTAGTGTTCTTGGCAGTGCTGGCACTGTAAGTGATCATGTGAAATATTTACAGTCTATATATGCTGGATTTTAAGAGGTGTTGTATGCGTATTATCGTGCTGGGCGCAGGTGTTATTGGGGTTACGAGTGCCTATTATCTTGCTAGGGAAGGCTTTGAAGTACTCGTTGTTGATCGTCAGGCTGGACCAGCGATGGAAACGAGTTTCGGTAATGCCGGCCAAATCTCTCCGGGTTATGCGGCCCCTTGGGCTGCACCGGGTGTGCCTATTAAGGCGATTAAGTGGATGCTCCAAGATCTTGCCCCTCTTGCGATAAAGGCAACAACTAGCATTGAGCAGTATCTTTGGATGGCTCAGATGCTACGTAATTGTACGGCAGGGCGTTACGCGGTGAATAAAGAGCGCATGGTTCGGCTCTCGGAGTACAGTCGAGATTGTCTTGATGAATTGCGTCGAGAAACTGGCATTACATACGATGATAGGCAACTTGGAACGACCCAGCTCTTTAGAACACAGGCCCAACTCGACAGTGCTGCCAAAGACACAGCGATTCTCGAACAGTCTGGCGTACCTTTCGAGGTTCTCGATCGTGAAGGAATTGCAAGGGTTGAACCAGCTTTAGCCTCGGAATGCCATAAACTTTCCGGGGCGTTGCGCTTACCGAATGATCAGACCGGCGACTGCCATCGGTTCACGTTGAAGATGGCGCAAATGGCTGAGAGTCTTGGCGTAAAGTTCAGCTTTGGCAGTACCATCGAAGCAATAAATTCAAGCGGAGACTATATTTCTGGCGTAGTCATTGATGGTAGGGTTGAGAGGGCTGATTCATATGTATTGGCGCTAGGGAGCTACAGTAATCAATTACTTAAGCCTTTAGGGATTAAAGTTCCAGTCTACCCACTTAAAGGCTATTCTTTGACTATACCTATTACCGACTATGAAATGGCGCCAACCTCAACAATTGTGGATGAGACGAACAAAACTGCGATAACACGATTTGATGATCGTATTCGTGTGGGTGGTATGGCAGAAATCAACGGCTACAATCTTGACTTGGATTCTAAACGCCGCAAAGCTATGGAAAGTGTTGTGAACGACTTGTACCCTCTTGGGGGGGATGTTACGCAGGCTTCCTTTTGGACAGGCCTACGCCCTGCAACGCCAGATGGTACTCCTATTGTAGGGGCAACAAAGTTTAAAAATCTCTATCTAAATACTGGTCATGGTACTCTTGGCTGGACTATGGCATGTGGGTCGGCTCGATTGTTAGCAGATATGCTTGCTAATAAGAAAACGCAAATCAGCTCTGATGGGCTGGATATTTCTCGCTACAGTTAACCTAGCTTGATCGGGTTTAGAGATCGCTGACAAAACAAAGTGTTAGTGATGTCGTTTTGCATAATGGTATGGGATGTATGATTGGAGGTCCGGTATATGATTTAAGTTTAGTTTTCTAGTAATCGCCAGAACGCCTAAAAGGTTTGAAGTGTTTTGGTGGTTGCGAGGAGTAGTTAATGGTTTCTTGCCTCGCGTTCAGTATTTTTCTCGGGTTCAGTATTTTTGAAGAATGGTGCTGATCTGCCTGGCGTGAGGGATTGTTGGGGAGGTTATTTCGAGATTGTACTACTCGAATTTTCTTGTGGGTCGCCGTGTATGATCCTTATGTATTCGTCAATGCGTTGTTTTTAGTTATTCCGCTGTGGTTAATGTAAGGCCTGGTTCAGGTCAGACTTTACATTAACTGGTTTTTATTGGCCTAATTTTTCGTACTTGTGCAGTATGAGGTATACTCGTGTTAAATATTATTTCGTTGCTTGCGCCTTTTGTGCTGGTTAAATGTGTGTGTATCTTTGTAGGCTAGTCCATAAGTTCTTGTGGCATCTCTTTTCTTAGTAAATATTCCAGGTTTAATCTCGAGAAAACCCTCCCTCTTACATAGCATAACTCCATAACTGTCAATGCTTTAGGAGTTTGTCTATCTTTTCGATTCGGAACACGTCGGTAAGCGTAGCCAAATCCGGCGTGAACGTTTCTCGGCTGAGATAAAGCTCGTCGTGCCGTGCAGTGCCTTACTCGGCTGATCGATCCGCACTATCTAAAAGTAGGTGGCGCCCGTAAGTCTTACTCATTACATGCGATGTTGTGCATGCGCGGGGACTAAACCTAGTTTAGGTAGAGTGATCCAGCCATGGTTTATGCGTTATATGATTGCACTCGACGATTATCTGCCAAAAATGGCTGTCGCTGCTTCAGTGGACTATCATGCCACAATTAATCCCGCCCAGTTCGGTCAAGACAAATAATGCAAAGTGCGGATCTTAAGTGCGTTAAATTAATAATTGAAGGGCATTGTTTCCTAGCTGTGAAAGTTTGTATGGTTTCTGAGCGAGTTGAGGCCTCACGTCCATTGCTACGCTGCGAACGTAGCCGGCATGACTAAAGTTTTACATCTACTGCAGAGTGCAGAAAATATCGTCAGTGCTGATAGGGTATATGCCCTTATGCTTTGTTGAGAAAAGACGAAAATATAAGCGGCGAACACCAATTTTGAAGTTTGTGCCCGATTAACAAATCACGGGAGCTTGAGTTTGTATAGTGCGTTTATAAAGCATGTCGTAAAAACGAAAAGACCAAAGTTAAAAACGTGCGAAGTTGTAGCGTTCGCCTCGGTTGCTGAAGCGTGATTTCGGCCATATCAAGCGTCGTTCTCGCTTGAACAAGAAAGCGGTGTAACTGATGACGCTGTTCGCTAAGTAGAATCTATGGAGTGGCGGTAGTACAGGTCGCTAACGGATTGGTGTATATAGTTAGGGGTCAGGAATCAAAGCCGCGACGTGGTATGAGAGAGATTGAATCTAAAAAGTCATATCTGTGATGTCAAAGTTTTTGTAATTTCAGCTTTGATAAAGCTTGCTTAGGGATTTATTAGCTGTATGAAGTGCTTTTGTAGCCCCGGGAGCCGGTTGGCGGTGTGCTGCTTTACTAATTCTAAAAAAGCGATTATTATTCACGATATTCTTAAGTTAAGTTAACTTTTTGGTCTGGTGAAAAGTTTAAGGGTTGAATGTTATGGATATCAGTAAGTTGGGTGCGCTCAGAGAGCTATCAGTGCGTAAAACTATGGCTGCGGTCGCCGAAGCCATGCATGTCTCACCCTCTGCTGTCTCTCAACAAATATCTTTACTTGAGCAAGAGCTTGGCATCGATTTGGTTGAACGACGTGGGCGAGGTGTAGAGTTAACGATCGCCGGTCGTACATTAGTTGAGCGTGCTAACCGAATATTTGAGGAGCTGGATTCTGCGCGCGCTGATATGGCGGAGTTAAAAAAAGTAGTAGCTGGAGAGCTAAGAGTTGCTGCCTTCCCAACGGTAGCTGCTGCCTTGATACCTAAGACGATTCAGACTCTTCGAGTTACTCACCCGCGGCTACATATTTTTTTCGAGGAAATGGAGCCGGAGGACGGCATGAATGCCCTTCGCAGCTGGCAAACTGATATAGCGCTAATTGATGACTTGAATGTTCCAGCAAGCTTGCTTGATCCGAGTATCGAAATAACTCCACTTATCGAAGATGTTTTCAATATATTGATTTCCTCAGCGCATCGCTTTGCAGGACGAAGCTCAGTCTCTTGGAAAGACCTGGAGCATGAAAGCTGGGTAATTGATACTGCGTCAACGACTTATCCGCGGATGCTTAGGGATGCTTGTCAGCGGGCCGGATACAATCCAAATATCATGGCTCGGTGTAAAGGTTTCGAAGTAACTCGTGAACTTGTGAAGGAAGGGTGTGCAATAGCTATCCTGCCTGGTCTGAGAGCTCGAGTGGATATGCAAGGCACATATGCCTGTCGGCTGGAGCCGGAGATCAGGCGAAATATATCCATGGCCTTTCGCAAAGGAGAAAAGAAAAGCCCGATACTAAAGGCTTTTATGGAGTGCTTGGAGCAACAAGTGATAAGGAGTCGTGCCTCTAGTGAGGTGTGACTTCGACAGTGCGCGCTGTTTTATATGCTATATTTTATAGCGCAAATCTTGTTGGGTGACTTAACGTTAACTGTCGCATAAGTGTTTACTTACGGTGAACTACGTGCTGTCCGCTCTCACTCATTACCGTGTGGAGGCAGGACTATTCAGGCATATTAACCTGTAGAAATTCACCCAGTTTACGGATCTATGGTCGACGGGATGAGCTAGGCGGGTAGCTGCAGGAAATAGTTCTCTAGGCACGCCAGCAGGTTTTGGATCTTCGTTACGGATTCTTGGTACTCGCTAACCGCGGTTGACTCTACCACTATACCGCCTCCGCCCCAGCAACTGATCGTTCCGCCGCTCGCAAGTAGCGAGCGGATGGTAATAGAGCTATCCATATGACCGTCTACATCGATGTAAAACATCGAGCCGCAGTAAATACTGCGCTCAGAAACCTCCAGTTCATCGATTATTTCCATGGCCCGTTTCTTCGGTGCTCCTGTGATTGATCCACCGGGGAAGGCATCGAACAGCAGGTTAAGCGGATCTCTGTCGTCTGCCAGTTCGCCCCGGACGGTGCTGACTAGGTGATGAACATTTGGATATGATTCAATGCTGAAAAGCTCGGGGACGCTTACTGAACCGAACTTGCAGTTCTTGCCGATATCGTTGCGAAGCAGGTCAACAATCATCAGGTTTTCTGACTTGTCCTTCTCGCTTTTTAGCAGCCTGTCTGCGAAGTGCTTCTCTTCAGCTGGTGTCTGACCTCTTGGCATGGTGCCTTTTATAGGCCGAGTCTCAACCGACCCATTGCAGCATCGAATGAAGCGCTCAGGTGAGAAACTCATGATGGCGTTATGTTGCCCCAGGTTGATGTAGCCACCGAAATGGGTTGCGCAATTCTTACGTAGGGTCAGATAGGCGCTCCATGGGCTGCCTGAATGACAGGTAGAAAATCGCTGGGTAAAATTCACTTGGTAACAGTCACCCGCTGCTATGTAATCTTGGATGCTCGAAATTGCATTTTTGTAGCAATCATAGTCAATTGTTGGTGCGAACTGTGCGTGGAGCGTAAAAAATTCTTCCTTTTTATTTAAAATGTCCGACTGAAACAGCGAAATGATGCTTTGTCGTTCCTGGTGCTTTACAGCCGGATTGAAGATTAGCCTAGATTGGCGAGCTTCATGATCTGAAACTAGTGCCCAGGAATACAGACCGATGCGGGCAGTGGGGATCTGTTCATTGTTATCAGGTGGTAATCCCATTATTGCACGGCCGAATTCATAACTGAGATACCCCATTAGCCCGCCTGTGAAAGGGAGAATTTCATCCGATTGCCCTCTTTCCAGACCTCTGAGTGCTGAGCGCAAACGCTCTGCAAATACTTCGGCGGGCTCATCTTGACACGGCTGGTAGCTTCTAATTGGCCACGCACTCATCAGGTCGTAGCGGCCTCGTTGAGAGGTGGGGCGACCTGAGTCGAACAGAACGGCGCCAGGCGCACTCCGAATCGCTGAAAAGAAGACTGTGGGATCTGCGAAATAGGGGAGGGGATGCACGTAAAAAGGCTGCATGAAGGGCTCCAGTGAGCTCAATGCTTATGGGTTGTTGACACAGCTATCTCGTAAGCCGCGAGCTGGCACGGATCGCCAGGGCGTTGAATTTTTTTGGTTTGAGTTGCAGGCCAAAAGAGCTAATGCCGAAGGGGTAGCGGACAGGCGATAGGAGCGGGCCAGGCCGCAACTGGCGCCACAACTCGCTAAAGGAAATACCTAGGCTCGGGTGCGTGAGGTGTGGTGCCAGTTGCTGCAACGGATAGAGCACGAATGCGCGGTCGATGATTTCTGCTCTAGGCAGCTCCATACCTTCATGGGTGCCCATGAGATCATCAAACAGTAAGATATCAATATCAAGTGGAATGAATCGTTGTGTGCTGCCGGTACGTCCATGAAGTAGCTCAATATCTTTGATCCAATCATGAAGTTCTGCCAGGCTGAGTTCGGTGCTACCACCTACGACTAGGTTGTAAAACGGGCCTTGTCTAGGATCGGTCGAGACGCTTTCATAAACCGGTGATCGGCGAATACAGGTGATATGCTCTTCAAGCATCTCTAAGGCCATCTCGATGTGGATTTCTTGCTCCACATTACTGCCGAGGCCAAGATAAACGTGATGTACTGGCATGAGATTGATCCACACGTTCTCACCTATTTGACGTCCATTCCGTTCGACGTCAAATAGGTCGGGGGAGGGGCCAACAATGGCATTCAGCTTCTGTCAACCTACGATGTAGTTCAACAGTAGCGTGGCTAGCAGTGCGACGATGGACGCTACGACTGTACCACCGGTAAATTTCTTCAGTGCCTCCGATAGGGAGACGTTCAAGTACTCTTTGACTACCCAAAATGCCGAGTCAGTTACATGAGCCCAGCCAATCGAACCTGCACCGATCGCAATCACCAAGATCTCTGGCTTCAGATGAGGATCGGCTGCCAGCATCGGGTTGATCATACTTGCAGCACTGACCATCGCTACGGTGGCTGAGCCAACGGCAAAGTGCATCAACCAGGCTATGAACCAGGCCAGGATGATCAGGTTGATATCGGTGCCGGCCAACATATTCGAGATGGCCTTGCCGACGCCGCTTTCGATCAGTACGGCGTTGAAAGCGCCACCGGCACCGATCACAAAGATGATGTTCGCTAAGGCCGGGAAGCTGCGCTGGGTGATTTCCAGCAGCTGTTGCATTGTGCGGCCTTGGCGCAAGCCAAGTGACCAATAGGCGAAGGCAACCGAGATCATCAGTGCGGTTAGCGGGTTACCTACAAACTGCGCTACGTGCTGCACCAGCAAGTCCGCCGGTAATCCAGCCGCAGCGGTTTTGAACACCATTAGAATGAGTGGCAGGGCGATTGTGAGCAGGGTTATGCCTATGCTTGGGAGCGTCCGTTCAGCGGTTAGATGCTTGCCATGGGATTCTAGGAAGCTTTGCTGTTTGTCACTGGCAGCTTTGCTGCAGAATAGGCTGACCCAGATCGGCCCGGCAATGATCATGGTGGGAATGCCAACCAGGAGGCCGTAGAGAATCACTGTGCCAACATCTGCATGCAGCATGCCGGTGATCGCCATGGCGGCGGGATGAGGGGGGAGTATGCAGTGAATGGTCATCAGGGAGATGGCCAGTGGGATCCCGAGGAACATCAGGTTGATCTTCGTTTCCCGGGCAACGACGTAGACCAATGGGATGAGCAGTACGAACCCCACCTCGAAGAACACTGGAATGCCGGCAATCGCACCGACGATGGCCATGACCCAGTGGGCACGGGTAGACCCCAGGTTATCGAGCAATGTCTTCGCCAGCCGCTCGGCGCCACCAGACTCTTCGAGCATTTTGCCGAGGATCCCTCCAAGCCCGATGATGGCTATCAGGAAACCAAGGGTTCCGCCGATACCTGACTCCAGGGATTTGACAATTTGAGTGGCAGGCATACCGGAGCCGAAACCGACAACGAAACACGCAATGATCAATGCCAGGAACGCGTGAAGTCGTACTTTCATGATCAGGAAGATGATCATTGCAATCGAGGAGAACAGAACTCCTAATAGCCAGGTAGTATCTTGCATTTCTATGCCTTGCACCTTGTTTTCGTTATTCGTGCATCTATAAATGAGATGGGTAAAGTGACGAGGTGTTATTAACTTGGCATGGCTTGCTTCAACTTTGTTATATTGAAAAGTAGGAGCAACCCCTTGAATGAATGTTCAAGAGGTTACGAGTCACCTAATCTAATTGTTTGTTCAAACACGCAGGTGCTTTGGTGAAATGAGCGCGAACCCCGATCATCTCAACCGATAGTTTCAGACGAGTAAGAGTCAGGTGATGCCGGGAACACAATCGTTTTATTCTCGTTCATGAACACCCGGCCATGGACGTAGGCGTGGATTGCCCGGGCCAGCACTTGGCTTTCGACGTCACGACCCAGAGAAACATAGTCATCCGGGCTTTGCGCGTGGGTGATACGGACAATGTCCTGCTCGATGATCGGGCCCTCGTCCAGGTCGGCGGTGACAAAGTGTGACGTGGCACCGATCAGCTTGACGCCCCGATCGAAGGCCTGCTTGTACGGGCTGCCGCCCTTGAAGGACGGTAGGAACGAGTGATGGATGTTAATGATGCGGCCCGACATCTGCTGGCACATCTCGTCCGACAGAATCTGCATGTAGCGTGCAAGCACGATCAGCTCGGCACCGGTCTCGCGCACAATGCGCATCTGCGCGGCTTCGGCCTCAGCCTTGTTCTCCTTGGTCACCTTGATGTGGTGGTAAGCAATGCCGTGACTTTCAACTACTTTCTGGAAATCCAGGTGGTTGGAGATCACGCCGACGATGTCGATGGGGAGGGCGCCGATGCTCCAGCGGTACAGCAGGTCATTCAGGCAGTGGCCGAAGCGGGAAACCATAAGGATGACTTTGCGCTTGGCGCGTTCATCGAAGAACTCGTATTCCATCTTGTATTTTTCAACAAGATGCTGGAACTCTTTCTTCAGGTCTTCCAGCGACTGACCTTGTTCCGAGCGGAACGTGATCCGCATGAAATAGTGGTTAGTGCTTTCGTCGTCAAACTGTGCACTGTCACGGATGTTGCAGCCGCGAGAGGATAAGAAGCTGGTGATGGCAGCGGTTACGCCGTGGATCGAAGGGCAAGCAACTCGAAGTACGTAGTTATTTTTAGTCTTGGTCATTTGAATCACCTTAAACGGCAACAGCTTCATTTTTAGTTGCGATTTTGTGCTGACGCTTGAATGCGGTCACAGTGTTTGCCAGCAGGCAAGCAATGGTCATTGGGCCAACGCCGCCCGGAACTGGTGTGATCGCCGATGCATGGCCTGCTTCGTCGTAGGCCACATCGCCGACAATGCGGGAGCGACCGTCGCGTTCAATGCGGTTGATGCCTACGTCGATCACGACTGCGCCTGGCTTGATCCAGTCGCCCTTGACCATCTCTGGTCTACCTACTGCCACCACCAGAATGTCGGCGGTGCGACATAGCGCCGGGACGTCGCGGGTCTTGGAATGCGCGACGGTAACAGTACAGTTTTCCGCCATGAGCAACTGCGCCATAGGCTTGCCGACAATATTGGATTTACCTACAACCACAGCATGCATCCCGGCCAGACTGCCCAGGCGCTCTTTGAGCATCATTAGGCAGCCCAATGGAGTGCAGGGCACTAACGCATCCTGGCCTGTCGCAAGACGGCCAGCATTGAGGATGTGGAAGCCGTCGACATCTTTACCTGGCTCAATCGCATTGATGACCGCGTTGGTGTCCAGATGAGCTGGCAGCGGCAATTGCACCAAAATCCCGTTTACATCCGGTGCGATATTTAGCTCTCTCAGCAGTGCCATCAGTTCAATTTGAGTGGTATCAGCAGGTAGCTTATAGACAAACGATTGCATACCGATGGCGAGTGTCTGGCGATGCTTAGCACTTACATAGACACCACTTGCAGGATCCTCACCCACTAGTACAACAGCCAGCCCAGGGATGAGTCCGGTCTTTTCTTTAATTTCGGCTACATCATCTGTCAGTTTTTCGACAAGATTAGCGGCAAAGCCTTTACCGTCGATACGGACGGCCAGGGATTGGTTGTTCATGGAGCTATCACCTCAACGTCATTGACTGGCGTAATTGGTTCTTTAGGTACTGTATTTCTAACGGAGGGGGATATGAGGGGCATATCCCGATGGGCAGCTTTGGTCTTATTTGACCAGAGAAGCTCCGCGCGCCATGAATTCCTTGAATTGCTCTTCAGGAACGAAGGCGCCACCTGTTGTCCAAATAACGTGTGTTGCCTGAGCAAGTTTATTACTCAGTCCATGAGCTTTTTGATAAGCGCGACCTTGAGTGCTGTTCACGATGAATTCAGGGCCGGCAAAACCTGCTGTCGCCGATGGCTCAAGGCGGATTTGCTGAGTGCTCTGAGCCTTCCACAGCCAGCGGAAGAGATCGTCGTCATCTACCGTCAATACACCTGACAGCATGGGCTTCATAACGTCGGCAACGAACTCCGACATGCGAGCCACTGCCATACCATCTGCCTCAGTTCGGTTAGTCAGGCCTACGTCGTACACCGACACCAACTCCTTGGAGCCGCTCATCATGTGTACTAGCGCGCAAGGGGACTGCACGGGTTCAACGAAGAATGCGTGGGCCGCATCGCCGAAGATGGCTTTCAGGCCATAGGCAGCGCCACCTGGCGCTCCGCCGATACCACACGGCAGGTAGATGAATAGCGGGTGGTCTTCATCGATGGTAACGCCCTGATCTTTCAGCTGTTCAGCCAGCTCGCTGGCTGCCGCGCTGTATCCAAAGAACAGTACCTGCGAACGTTCGTCATCCACGAAGTAGATAGTGGGATCCGCTTCTGCATCGATACGAGCATGTTCAACAGCGGTGGTGTAGTCGGCCTTGTGCTGCACGACTTCAACGCCCAGACGAGTGAGGCGATCAACCTTCCATTGTTTGGCGTCCGACGACATATGTACGACGGCACGAAAGCCCAGGGCGCGAGCTGCGATGCCAACGCTCAAACCCAGGTTACCGGTGCTGCCCACGGCAATCGTGTGCTGATTGAAGAGAGCGCGCGCCTGCTCTCCAGCCAATACAGTGATGTCACCGCCTGGGGTCAGAATGCCACGTTTTTCAGCCACTTTCTTGGCGTACATGAAGACTTCGTAAACGCCACCGCGCGCCTTGATGGAGCCTGCAACAGGCAAATCACCGTCGGCTTTGACGAACACTCGACCGTACTGCGAGGTGCCGTAACCCAGCGCGCCGCGAAGATCTTCAGCCTCGATTAGCCTGGACTGAATCCGGCCCTTCGACGCTTTCAGTTCGGGGAAGCAAGTCTCCAACAGCGGAGCCAGCATTTGCCAGTTATCTTCGGCCTCTTTTACCTGAGCAGCTCGGATCGGTAGCGACGGATCAGCGATGCCGTTGGCTTTCAGGTTCGGGTTCAGCCAAAGGGCAGGGCGGCCAGCCAAAACATCATCACGCGCTGGATCATTGGGAAGTTGAACGCTCATTTTTATTTTCCTACAGCGTGGAGTAGGGCAGGTGTTCTACGCACCCGCCACATACCCTTTAGGCATAGATTGGGAAGTCAGCAACCAGCTTGGCAACCACTGCACGGCTCTTCTCGATGACGGCGGCATGGGTCGGCCCGTCAGCAGTTTGAGCCTCGAAGATGTCTGCGATCAGGTTCCCGATGATTTCAAACTCTTTCGCACCGAAGCCGCGAGTGGTGCCCGCCGAGGAGCCAAGACGTAACCCCTTCCATTCCGATGGCTTGGTGCTGTCGAACGGGATCGGGTTCTTGTTCGAGGTGATGTTGATTGCGGAGAGTGCGTCCTGCGACTGCTGACCGGTCAGGTCTTTGGAGGAGACGTCTACCAGAACAAGATGAGTATCAGTGCCACCGCTGACGATGCGCACACCGCGCTTCTGCAGAACCTCTGCAAGCAGAGAAGCGTTAGCTTTGACGTTGGCGCCATAGGTCTTGAACTCATCAGTCAAGGCTTCGCCGAGGCAAACCGCTTTACCAGCGATGGTTGCCAGGTGCGCGCTGCCTTGTACGCCTGGGAATACAGCGGGTTGAAGTTTCTTAAAGAGATCTTCGCGGTTGGTCATTACTAGGCCGCCGCGAGCGCCGCGCAATGTCTTGGTGGTGGTACATGTCACGATGTCGGCATATGGTATCGGAGAAGGATGCACGCCAGCTGCGACTAGACCGGCGAAGTGAGCCATGTCCACCAAGAAGGTAGCGCCAACCTTGTCGGCAATCCCACGCATGCGTGGGAAGTCAATCTCACGTGGGTAAGACGACCCACCCGCGATGATGAGCTTGGGCTTGTGTTCCAAGGCCAGGGTCTGAACGTTATCGTAATCGATACGACCGGTTTCGCGATCTACACCGTACGACACGATGTTGAACCAACGACCCGACTGGTTAGGCTTGGCACCGTGGCTCAGGTGGCCACCAGCGGCTAAATCGAGGCTCAGTACTGTGTCACCTGTTTGCAACAGCGCGAAGAACACTGCTTGGTTGGCCTGTGTACCGGAGTGCGGCTGCACGTTTACAAAACTGCAACCGAACAGTTCCTTGGCGCGTCCGATTGCGGCCTGCTCTACAACGTCAGCAAAGTCAGCTCCGCCGTGAAAGCGCTTGCCTGGATAGCCTTCAACAGTCTTGTTAGTGATAACGGAGCCGATTGCTTCCAAGGATGCGGAGCTTACTGAGTTCTCAGAGGCGATCAATTCGATCTGGCCTTGCTGACGCTTTTTCTCGTCTTGGAGAGCCTTGAAGATCAGCGGGTCGCGTTCAGCAAGGTTATCGTTGAAGTAGGATTGAGTCATTACAACGGTGCCTTTCTTGGTGTTTCCTCGAAGCTATATCCTATTCTAGATTAATAAAAGCGAATAATATTTTAAATATACATAAGAAAAACTTAACATTTGCGCGGGTCGCCTATAGGGGTAAAAACAATAGTTTCAGTAGGTTACGTGCGATCCGCGGACGCTTTCTGTGCAAAAAATGTCTGCTACTGCTGAGAAGATTGAGGTTTCAGTATCAATAGTCCCCCGATATCTGCTGGAGCATGGTGCGAGCACTGATTTGGAGGAGCTCTGTGGGTGCGGCGTCGATTTGACTATTCCCGATAAGAGGTCGATCTTTGACGAGCTAGCTTCGACCAAGGCTGATGTTACCGAATTGAAGAAAGTCGTGGCTGGACATTTGAGGATTACCGTGCTGTCTTCCGTCGTAGCCATCATCACTTGGTCGGAGTAGAGGCGGTCACTTGAAAGCATTTAAAGTATGAGAATTGATCGCTGCATAAGCCCTCCTTTTGAATCGCCCCTGGTTTCCTAGACACTCTCCAAGCTCAGGAAATAGCGTTTCTCATACTCTACTGGAGACAGCTGCATAGCACTGCTGTGTCGGCGTTTAGGGTTATAGAACATCTCGATGTAATCGAAAATATCACTTCGGGCTTCTTCACGGGTTGTGTAGATCTTTCGTCGGATTCGCTCCCGCTTCAAAAGCTGGAAAAAGCTCTCGGCTACGGCATTGTCGTGGCAGTTTCCCCGCCGGCTCATGCTGCTGATTACATTGTTAGCCTTCAAGAAGCTTTGCCAATCTGAGCTACTGAACTGACTACCCTGATCTGAGTGAATCATCACTTGCTGCTGTGGCTTGCGTCGCCACACAGCCATCAACATTGCGTCGATAGCGAGGTCGCTGCACATCCTTGGCTTCATTGACCAACCAATTACTTGGCGTGAGAACAGATCCAGCACTACCGCCAGGTAGAGCCATCCTTCATAGGTGCGGATGTAAGTGATATCTGTCACCCAGACCTTGTTCGGTTCACTGACATTGAACTGCCGCGCGAGGTGGTTGGGCGAGGCCACTGTTGGTTTACCACCGTAAAACCCTGGACGCCGCCGATAGCCCGTTTGCGAACGCAGCCCCTCCGCCTGCATCAAGCGCCCGACTCGATTTCGTCCGCATTCCTCTCCTAGCTCACGTAGGTCATCGTGAATTTTGCGGTAGCCGTATACGCCTCCGCTTTCTAGCCAAGCGTGTTTGATCAAGCCAAGCAGACGTTGATCTTCTTTTGCTCGGGCAGATTGAGGCTCGGCCAGCCAGGCGTAGTAGCCGCTGGGGTGCACCTTGAGGGTTTGGCAAAGGCGCCGCACCGGGTAATCAGTCGAGTGCTTCTTGATGAAGGCGTACTTTAACCGCACTCCTTGGCAAAGTACGCGGCGGCCTTTTTTAAGATGTCTCGCTCTTCCGTCACGCGCTTGAGTTCAGCGCGCAGCTTGCGCAGTTCGGCCTGCTGATCGTCGTCTTGCTGACGCTGCTCTTGGGGCTTGCTGTAGACCTTGATCCAGGCATAAAGGCTGTGCACGGACATGCCCAGGCGCTGGGCAACATCGGCGACGGGCTTGCCTTTCTCGGTGACTTGCTTGACCGCTTCGATCTTGAATTCTTCAGGGTAACGCTGACGACTCATGGCACCTCCTATTTGGGCCTCATTATGAGGCTTGGAGGTGTCTACGAAACCAGGGGCGATTCACTGGCGATTGCGACCACCCCTGACCTCGAGGTAGATCATGTTGTACTGAGCAAGGGAGATATCGATGGGTTCTCCCGGTTCCTTCGAAGCGTATAGGAAACAAGTATGAAACGTCTGCTCGATCCCCAAGATGAGCGCATCCTTGCAGAGCTGACTGCGAACGCCAAGATTTCCCACGCTGAGCTTGGTTCAAAGGTCAACCTATCGCGTAACGCTGTACGTCAGCGTATCGAGCGATTGGAGCGCGATGGAGCTATCCAGGGCTACACGATTCGTACAGGAGAAGGGCGCAAGCTCTCTCCACCGATCAGCGCAATCATCTTTGTGTATCGGCATGATCGAATGCGGGGTGACGATGTGGTGAAGGGTGTCAGATCAATTCCTGAGGTGACCATGTGCGAGGTCATGAGCGGTGAGTTTGATCTTATGGTTCGGATTGAAGCTGCTCACGCTGAGCGCGTTCACATGGTTTGGCAAATGATCGCAGGGATGCCTAGTGTAGAAAATACCGTAACGACTTTTGTATTGAGCAAGCTAATTTAATTCACGATGTTTGAAAAGGCTGCCCAGTCATAAACTTGGCAGCCTTTTTTGCTATGAGGCGGTAGTCTCACTGTGCAATTGGGGAATTTGTTTTCCACGACGATACGCCACAGCCAAAATGACGAACCAGATGGGCATGCAAAGCATGGCGTACAAGGTATCGCGTTCCAGTGCAAGGAGCACGATCACGAATGCGAAGAACGCCAATACGACTCAAGGCATCAGCAGCCCACCTGGCATTTTGAAGTTGGACGCTATATGCAGCTGTGGATCGATCTTCCGGTAAAGGATGTAGGCCACCATTATCATTACCCAAGCGAAGATGAACAGGATAGCTGAGATGGTGGTAAGCATAGTGAATGCGGTCATCACCTCTGGGATGATGAACAAGATCACCAACCCTGCACACATGCACAGGCAGGAGAACACTAGGCCTCGCACAGGAATAGATGATTTGGAGAGCGCTTTATGCGCTGGGTCAGAAAGGAGATAGAGTTGGTTGGGTGGTCACCAATCAAGTAGTTATCATAGGAAAGGGAGGCATCATCGACAAAGTGGAGCAGGGCGTACCCTTCGGTAGTCCGCAACGATATGCATAATCCCAAACGCTAATGCTGTAATTTCATTGGGAGTGAGTATCGATGGCGTAAGTTATACTGGGAGAGAAGTTAAGGTTTCTTAGGCTTGGGAGTTATCGTAGGCTGGATGCTTTTCCATGCTTGGCTGTTCTGTGTTCTGTGTTCTGTGTTCTGTGTTCTGTGTTATCCATGAGTTTTTTCATCAAGTTGATAGGTTAGGGTTATGGCGCACTATTACGTAAGCACAGTGCCAAAGGCAACTGGCGATTACGAAGGTCATGCAAGTACCTGCATCGCTTTGCCTGCTTCTGAGGAGCGGTTAGCGCTTGGGTATCATGAGACTTGCCGTAAAGCCGTGCAGTATGCCGCTTTAAGTTTTCGCCAGGCGGCTCCATGCAGGAAGTGTTGTTGAGTTCTCTTTCTACTCCATGTGCTAGCGTTCATATAAAATGTATTCACGGATATCGAACAAGGTGTGTTGCTGCATTCTTCGATTCGCCTAAAAACCAAACGAAGCCACGCCCTATGCAGCGGGACGCAACCGCTCAACTGCCGGAGTTGCAAAGGCACATAGCACGATGAGGACGCTGGCGGCAAGAATGGCGGCAGTGATTTCGCTGAAATCTATGGTCCATCCGCCGAGCATCGCACCGGCAGCAATACCGCTGTTGCACGCAGAGATATTCAGCGTGCCAGCCAATGCTTTACCACTACGGGCTGCATTGATGACACGTATTTGCCCAAGCGGGAAGAGTGCCGTGTGTGCGACACCCCAAATCACGAGGGAAGCCACAAACAAGATTAACTGTCCAGCAAACAGAACAGCGCTTACGGCACCTGCGCCAAGCATGAGGCAGAAAAGGATATTGGCTTTGACTGCGGATTCCACGACACTTGGACACTCAGCCCACGATCATTTGGACACTCGTTCCATGCTCACTTGGACACCTGATCCACGTCCACTTGGACAGGCAGTCGGAGCGCAGCGACGCAGGTTTGCATTGTTAGTCTGAAGTCTCTGTCGCCGTCAATTTCGTTGCGCGTCTGCGCATCGATTCGCCCTTCAGTTCGATCCGATAAGCGTTGTGCACCAGCCGGTCGAGGATCGCATCGCCCAAGGTCGGGTCGCCGATCAGCGCATGCCATTTGTCCACCGGCATCTGGCTGGTGACCAGCGTCGAGCGGTTGCCGTAGCGGTCGTCCAGCAGTTCAAGCATGTCGCGCCGCTGCGCAGCGGTAAACGGCGCCAAGCCCCAGTCGTCCAGGATCAGCAGGTCGGTCTTGGCATAGCCGGCCATGAGTTTGGCGAAACGGCCGTCGCCGTGAGCCAGGCCCAGCTCCTCCATCAAGCGCGGCAAGCGCAGGTAGCGCACGCTGTAACCGTCGCGGCAGGCCTTGTGAGCCAGCGCGCAGGCGAGCCAGGTTTTGCCTACGCCCGTTGGGCCGCCGATGATCAGGTTCAGGCCGTCGCGCAGCCATTGGCCGCTGCCCAGTTGCAGGATCAGGGACTTGTCCAGGCCGCGTGGGCTGCGGTAATCGATGTCTTCCAGGCAGGCGTTATGGCGCAGTCGTGCCAGTTTCAGGCGGCTGCTCAGACGCGTGTTTTCACGTTCGGTCAGCTCGCGGTCGACCATCAGGCCGAGGCGTTCGTCGAAGCTCAGATCATTGATATCGGGCGTGGCGTGTTGCTCGCTCAGCGCCTTGATCATGCCGTGCAGGCGCAGGGTTTGCAGCTTGTCGAGTGTCGGGTTGGGCAGCATTTTGGTGCTCCTTTTTCAGGTCAGTGGTAGTAGCCAGGGCCGCGCAGGTTGATGTGTTCGTCGGGCAGTAGCGGCAGGTTTTGCTGGGACAGCGGTAGCTTTTCCAGCCCTTGGCGCAGGATCGATTCAAGGCTTTTGTAGCTGCACGCGCCCAGTGCCAGCGCTCGCTGGCAAGCGGCTTCCAGCCGCTCTTCGCCGTGCTGCTTGCTCAGGCGCAGGATGCCCAGGCAGGCGCGGAAGCCGTGCTGAGGATGGATTCGGCGCTCAAGGATGTAGGCGATAACGCCAGCGGTGTTAGGCCCGGTCTGCTCGGCCCAGCGGATCAGCCGTTGCGGTGTCCATTCGGCGTGCTCCCGGTGGCTCTTGGGCATGTGCTCGGTTTGGGTGGTGTGGCGGCCTTTGTGCAGCGAGCGCAGGTGACTGGCCACCCGCTGGTTGGCGTGGAAGCACTCGACGGTCTTAGCGGTTAGCCGCACTTCGAGTTGGTGCTTCACCAGCTGGTACGGCACCGAGTAGTAATGGCCCTCGACCTCGACGTGATAGTCGATGTGCACCCGCGCCTTTTTCCATTCGGCGTAGACATACGGATGTTCTGGTAGCGGTTGCAGTGCGGGTTGGTCGATGGTCTCGAAGGCCGAGCGGCGTGAGCCGGGCAGCTTCTTGAAGGGCTTTTGATTGAGGCGTTCGAGCAGCAGGCTGATTGCCGTGTTGAGTTCTCCGAGCGAGAAGAACTGGCGGTTGCGCAGCACTGCCAGGATCCAGCGCTCGACCACTTGCACACCCACTTCAACCTTGGCTTTGTCCTTGGGTTTACGCGAACGCGCGGGCAGTACGGCTACGCCGTAATGCTCGGCGAGATCGCGGTAACTGGGGTTGATGTCCGGCTCGTAGCGATGCGCCTTGGTGACGCCACTGCGCAGATTATCGGGCACCAGGATCTGCGATGTGCCGCCGAAAAAAGCAAAACAGCGGGCGTGCGAGCCCAGCCAGTCGGGCAGTTTCTGCGACCAGGTGGCCTCGGCAAAGGTGTAGCTGGACGCGCCGAGGACGGCGACGAAGATCTGGGCCTGACGGATTTCACCGGTCTGTCGGTCGATGATGGGCGCGGTCTGTCCGGCGTAATCGACGAACAGCTTTTCGCCGGCACGGTGCTCCTGGCGCATGACAACGTCGACCTTGGCGGCCCAGAGGCGGTAGTGCTCGCAGAACCAGCTGTATTGGAAGCCTTGCGGGTGAGCGAGTCGATATTCCTGCCAGAGTAGGGCCAAAGTGACGCCGGGGCGGCGTAACTCGGCATGCGCCCAAGACCAGTCAGGCATCGGACGTTGATCGCTGGGAACTGTTGGTGCTGGAGGGAACAGGCATCGCTCCAGTTCGGCATCCGATAACAATGTCGGCCAACTCAGCCCGCAAGCGTTGAAACGGTGCAAGTAATTGCCCGCACTGCCGCTACTGATGCGCAGGCTGGCGGCGATCTTGCGCACGGACAGGCCAGCGTCGAACTTTAGACGTAGTACCTCTCGGATTTTACGCATGGATATACGCTCCACGATGACCTCTTCGCTTCGAGAAAAGAGGTCGATGGTAGTGAATAATCCTGCGTTGCTGCCTGCCTGAGCATGGATCGGATCAGTGGAACATCACTGTCCAAGTGCTTGTGGAATCAGTGTCCAAGTGGCCGTGGAATGAGTGTCCAAGTGGCCGTGGAATGAGTGTCCAAGTCAGCGTGGACTGGGTGTCCAAGTGCGCATGGAATCCCCACTTTGACAGGGTGTCCATCAACTAGGCGGCTGGCAAGGTTATTTCCCAACAAGCCCACCGTGCCAAAGCCCATCAACCACCAGCCGACCTGAGCCGGCGCTATACCTCCTGAGCGCACCAGCATATCGGCGAGGTAGGTGTATGCGCCAAACATGGCGGTGAACTCCGCTAGCGAGAGCAGGAGATTGGCGATGAAAAATCGGTTTGCCAACGTGGCAATCTGGTTTTTTAGCGGCTCTTGGGGGCCGGGAGCTAGCTCCGGCATGACCTTGCGCAAAAGACCCGCCATCGCGAGCGACATCAAAGCCAAGATTCAGAAAGCTCCGCGCCAGCCAAACGCGTCACCCAGCACCGTAACCAGTGGTAGACCGAATAGCAGAGCGGCAGTTACTCCGATATACACTTGAGAAATGGCCTTGCCTGCCTTTTCCTTGGCGACTAATTTTCCTTCTGCATCGCTACCGACACCCCAAAAAACGGGCAGCAGCGCTGCAGGAACAATTCGTGCAATAAGCACAGTCCAATAGTTTGGCGCGAGTGCTATCGCTACATTGCTCACTGCGAACGCAATAAGTATCCAAGTGAAGAGAGAGCGTCGCTCGATGCGGGCGAATGCCGCAGTTAACGGCGGCCCGGAAAATACCACTGTTATCGCAAATTCTGTAACCAATTGCCCAGCTATCGGAATGGAGATATTCAAATCTCTCGCCAAGGTGGGCATCAGTCCTATAATTATGAATTTCGTGGTGACTATGACGAAAGCGGCCAGTCAAAGGATGGCGATTGTCCACTTTTCGACCCCGGTTCATTTTAGCTCATACGCACTATTACATTCAATTGAGCACTTGTTCATGGTTTACAAGCTTTTCGAGTTTGCGATTATTAACCGATCGTTAAAGTTTTTTTTCGGAAATTTCAACCTTTATTCCGATTTCTTTAAAATTTTCTATCGTTGAGGGAGGGACATTGTCTTCCACGATTAAGATGTCAATGTCGCTGGTTTCACATAACTTGAATGGAGCAACTGTACCGACTTTGTTAGACGTGATGGGCGCGATTACCAGCGAACTTTGATTTATCAAGCATCTTTTGAATTCGGCCTCCTCAGGGTCAAATGCTGTAATGCCTACAGTCCTGTCCACGCCACAAGCTCCGAGAATGAGGATGTCAGCATAAATTTTTTTCGCTTCTTCAACTGCCAAGCTTCCTAGGCATGCACCTTTGATTGGGTTGAAGGTTCCGCCCAATACAATGATTTTGCACAATACGTGATCTGTTAATGCTACTGCGATAGCAGGTGCATTAGTGATGACTGTAATTTTGATGTTTTTAGGTAGTTCCGCGGCCACAGCGATATTTGTAGAGCTGGCGTCTATAAAAATGGTAGCGCCATCAGTCACGTGGTTCGCGACAGATTTTGCCAATTGATTCTTACTATCAATGAGCTCGGTTGTGCGCTCTTGGATCCCTCCAAAATCTGGAGCAGGGAGGAGAGCGCCACCATAGACCCTCCGACAAAAACCCATACGAGCCAATTCACGTAAATCGCGTCTTATCGCATCTTCTGATACCCCGAACTCCTTAGCCAGTTCAGCTGCGATAACTCTTCCGTCTAAGGATAAACGTGCGCGAATTTGGTCTTGTCGCTCCTGATTCAGCATTATTTCTTCGCCTCGGCTGCACGCTTTGTCTTGTTTGTATTTATTTTTGCATGATTTTTTGTCTTTTCGCAACGCCTAGCTGGGGGCGTTTTGCTGTGCCTGAAGCCTTCAGGCAAGGGCTGTCATGGCTGCTGCTTCGTCTTAGGGGCCGATCACCGTCGCAATTTCTCAGCGGGACGGTGGTTCATGGAGGGTTGTAGCGATAAGTCTTGTAAGAAATATACTGATATATTAGTGTTCTGCTTCGATTGGTTTTCTTGTAAGGCAAGCGCTGCCGTACCTCGGCATTGAGTCGTGCTCCATCAATGGGGCCTAAACCACAACTAATAGGTGAGTACATGAGCAGCAGTTCTACCCAGCACGAGACGTCCGGCCTTATCCGGCATTTCATCGATGGTGAGGTCGTTTCGTTCGAAGGCGAGCGCCAGGCCGATGTGTTCAACCCGGCGCTCGGCCAGGTCCAGGCGCAGGTCGCGCTGGCCTCGGCGATGACTGTCAACGAAGCTGTGGCTGCGGCCCGGGCGGCGTTCCCGGCCTGGTCGGAGCTGTCGCCGCTGCGTCGCTCGCGCATCCTGTTCCGTTTCAAGGAACTGCTCGACCAGCACCATGAGGAACTGGCCCGGCTGATTACCGCCGAACACGGCAAGGTGCTCTCCGACGCCATGGGCGAAGTGACCCGCGGCATCGAGATCGTCGAGTTTGCCTGCGGCGCGCCTTATCTGCTGAAAACCGCGTTCACCGACAATATCGGTGGCGGTATCGACAACTGGAACCTGCGCCAGGCCCTGGGCGTGTGCGCCGGCATCACGCCATTCAACTTCCCGGTGATGGTGCCACTGTGGATGATCCCGATGGCCCTGGCTACCGGTAATACCTTCGTCCTCAAGCCTTCCGAGCGCGATCCGTCGGCCAGTCTGCTGATGGCCCGCCTGCTCAAGGAAGCCGGCCTGCCGGACGGCGTGTTCAACGTGGTCCAGGGCGACAAGGTGGCGGTCGACGCACTGCTCCAGCATGACGACGTCGAGGCGATTTCCTTCGTAGGTTCGACGCCGATCGCCGAGTACATCCACCGCGAGGCGACCTCTCGTGGCAAGCGGGTACAAGCCCTGGGCGGGGCGAAGAACCATATGATTGTCATGCCGGATGCCGACCTCGACCAGGCCGCGGACGCGCTGATCGGCGCGGCCTACGGCTCGGCCGGCGAGCGCTGCATGGCGATCTCCATCGCCGTAGCGGTAGGCGATGTTGCCGATGAGTTGATCGCCCGGCTGCTGCCGCGTATCGATGCCCTGCGGGTGCGCAACGGTGTCGACCCGCAGGCCGATATGGGCCCGTTGGTCACGGCACTGCACAAGGGCAAGGTGGAGGGCTATATCGACAGCGGGGTCACGGAAGGGGCGAAGTTGATCGTCGATGGTCGCGGCCTGCAGGTGCCGGGGGCGGAGCAGGGCTTCTTCGTCGGTGCGACCCTGTTCGACCAGGTCACCCCGGAAATGACTATCTACAAGGAAGAAATCTTCGGCCCGGTGCTGGGTATCGTCCGGGTGCCGGACTTCGCCAGTGCGGTGAAGCTGATCAACGCCCACGAGTTCGGCAACGGCGTGTCCTGCTTCACCCGCGACGGCGGCGTGGCCCGGGCCTTTGCCCGCAGCATCCAGGTCGGCATGGTCGGTATCAACGTGCCGATCCCGGTGCCCATGGCCTGGCATTCCTTCGGCGGCTGGAAGCGCTCGCTGTTCGGTGAACACCACGCCTACGGCGAAGAAGCACTGCGCTTCTACACCCGCTACAAGAGCGTCATGCAGCGCTGGCCAGACAGCATCGCCAAGGGCCCCGAGTTCAGCATGCCCACCGCCAAGTGATGACCCGGCACGCCGGCGGCTGTCGGCGTGCCTTCCAACAACAAGACAGCGAGCACTGCCATGAGCAAACCCAAGCTGCTGATTACCGGCGCAGCGGGCCGGGTCGGGACCCTGTTGCGTCCGATCCTGCTCGACGACTACGACCTGCGCCTGTGCGACCTGAATCCCATCGAGGGCCTACGCGACGGCGAGCAGGCCGTAGTCGGTGACCTGGCCGATCCGGCCATCGCCAATGCCGCCGTGCGCGGCACCGTAGGGGTAATCCACCTGGCCGCCGCAGTGGCGCCGGACATCGCCTTTGCCGCGACCCTGGCGCCCAATTACGTCGCCGTTCTCAACCTGTTGGAGGCCTGCCGCGAGTTCGCTGTGGGGCGCTTCATCTTTGCCAGCAGCCATCACGCGGTGGGGCTGCACCCGGTCAGGAACGAGCCCTGGACCGCCAGCGCCTCGATCGCCCCCGACGGTTTCTACGGCCTGAGCAAGGCTTTCGGCGAGGCGGCCTGCGCCCTGTACGCTCACCGCTTTGGTATCGAATGCCTGGCCATCCGCATCGGGAATGCCGACCCGCAGGTGGTGGACGGTCGCCGCGAACGCCTGTGGGTCAGCGCCGCCGACCTGGTACAGATGATTCGCCTCGGCCTGGAAGGCCAAGGCGAGCCGTTCCGGGTGGTCTACGGCATTTCCAACTGCCCGCAGCCGCTGCTGAAGAACGATGAAGCCTTCGAGCGCCGCTATCGCCCGGTAGACCACTCGCCGCGCAACCACAGCGCCACGTTCCGCCCGTTCACCTACCTGACCGAGGAGGAGGGCGCCGGTTTTGTCGGCGGCTTCTTCGCCAAGAGTTCGCTCCCTGATCCGAGGAAAAACTGATGAAGATCGTCAAGGCTGAAGTCTCCATCGTCGAGATTCCCTTCCATCTGCGTGGTACCGGGGTCGGGATCATGCCCACCGCCTGGAAGAGCCTGGAGTTCGCCCTGATCCGTCTCGAGGACGAACTGGGTAATGTCGGCTGGGGCGAAGGGTTCGGCTACTTCACCGTGGATGCCACCAAGGCGATCATCGACCGCCTGATCCTGCCCAGCCTGATCGGCAGCACCATCGACGACATCCCGGCGTGGAACCGGCAGATGCAGCGCTCGATCCACATGTTCGGGCGCTACGGCATCACCATCTTCGCCATCGGCGGGGTGGATATCGCCCTCTGGGACCTGGCCGCCAAGCGCGCCGGCAAACCGCTCTACCAACTGCTCGGCGAGGGCCGCCGAGAGCAGATCCCGTTCTACGCCAGCATGGTGCGCTACGGCACCGAGGAACTGGCGACCATGACCTGTCGAGAGGTGATCGCCGCCGGGTTCAACAGTATCAAACTGCACGAGATCGACCTCGACATCATCGAGGCCTGCCGCCGTGTCGCCGGGCCGGACAAGAATATTTGCGTCGACGTGAACTGCGCCTGGTCGGTGGAGTTCGTCGAGCGCAACCGGGAGCGTCTCGAAGCCCTCAACCTGACCTGGGTGGAGGAGCCGGTGTACCCGCCGGAGGACTTCGCCGCACTGTCCAGCCTGCGTGGTTCGCTGCCGATCGCCGCCGGGGAGAACTGGACCACTTCGTTCCAGTTCGCCCAGGCCTTCCAGGCGGGCGCGGTGGATATCGTGCAACCCAGCGTGACCAAGGTCGGCGGCATTTCCGAATTCCTTGCCATCATCGAGCAGGCGGGCAAGGCCGGCAGCCAGTTGACGCCCCACTCGCCGTATTTCGGCCCGGGCTTCTTCGCCAGCCTGCACCTGGCGGCGGCCAACGCCTCGGTCCAGGCCTTGGAATACAACTTCGTGCAACCCGACGCCTGGCTGGCGGATGTGGAAGGGCTGCGCAGCGGCGACCTGATCAAGGTGCCGCAGGTGCCGGGCCTGGGTTTCGAGCCCGACTGCGACGTGATGAACAAGTACCGCCGGGGCTGAGCTCGCGGCGCAACGAGAGGTACGGACTATGCAGCCCAACAAGATCAAGGCGCTCTGGCGCGACGGTCAGCCGGTGGTCAACGGTTTCCTGTCAATTCCCTGTGCGTTCGTCAGTGAACTGATGGCCGAGCAGGGCTATGACGCACTGACTATCGACCTGCAGCACGGTGTGGTGGACTATCAGACTGCCGTTGGCATGCTCCAGGCTTTGCGCGCCAGTGGCGTGACACCAATGGTGCGGGTGCCCTGGCTGGAGCCGGCGAGCATCATGAAAGCCCTGGATGCCGGGGCCTACGGAGTGGTTTGCCCGATGATCAACACGGCGGAACAGGCGGCGCGGCTGGTCTCCTACATGCGCTACCCGCCGGCCGGGGTGCGCAGTTTCGGGCCGACCCGGGCGAGCATTTCCGCCGGCGCCGACTATGGCCGCGAAGCCAATGACAACATGCTCTGCTTCGCCATGATCGAGACCCGCGAGGCGTTGGACAACCTCGCCGAAATCGCTGCGACCCCGGGCCTGGACGGGCTGTACATCGGCCCGGCGGACCTGACCATCGGCCTGACCGGCATGCGTTATCCCACCGGCTTCGACCGCGAGGAGCCGGAAATCCTCGAGGCCATCCAGCATATTCTCTCCACCGCCAATGCCCATGGCATCAAGGCTGCGCTGCATTGTGGTTCGCCGGCCTATGCGTTGCGGGCGCTGCAGTGGGGCTTCGATATGGTCACCCTGGCCAATGACGTGCGCATGTTGACCAACGCAGCCGGGGCTGCCCTGAAACAGGTGCGCAGCGGACTTGGCGATCTGGCCGGAACGGGACAGCAGGTCGGGAGCCAGTACTGATGAGCCTGCTGGAGGCCGTGCACCAGTTCGGCCACGGGCCGCACAAGGTGATCGTGGTGCACGGCTGGATGGCCGGTGCCGCGCTGTTCGATCCGTTGCACGGCTGGCTTGACCCTGAGCGCTTCACCTATGCCTTCATGGATTGTCGCGGCTATGGCGCGCGGCGCGAGGCGCCAGGGCCATTCACCGTGGAGCAGATCGCCCGGGATATGCTGGACCTGGCCGACCTGCTGGACTGGTCGCACTTCAGCGTGGTCGGCCATTCCATGGCTGGCATGGCAGCGCAATGGCTCCAGGCCCATGCTGCCGAGCGTCTGGTGTCGGTGGTGCTGCTGGCCTCGGTACCCGCTAGTGGCGCGACGCTTTCCCCGGAGCGCAGGGCCTTGCTGGGCGAAGCCTTGCACGAGCCGCTGGCGCGTCAGTTGCTGATCTCGGCCAACGTCGGGCATTGCCAGGACGAGGAATGGCTGCGCGGCATGCTGCAACTGAGCCTGCGCACTACCTGGGTGGAAGCGATGAGCCGGTACCTTGAGTCCTGGAGCGGTGATGATTTCGCCGAGGCAGTGAAGGGGGTGAGGGTGCCCACGCTGGTACTGGTGGGCGAACGCGACCCGGGTTGCACCGTGGCCTCGATGAACGACACGCTGATGCGCTGGTTGCCGACGGCCCGGCTGGAGATTCTGCCGGCAGTCGGTCACTATCCGATGCGTGAGGCGCCTGCGGAGCTGGCGCGTGTCATCGAGACCTGGCTGTTGGCTCGCGCAGAAAGGTGCTGAAGGACGGAGCGGACACTGTGGGCTGGTTTATCCGCGATTACGAGAGAGGGCTCACTACCGCTATCGCTGGTAAACCCGCTCCCACAAGGTCCGCGTAAATCAAAGCGTCATGTCTTGTTCCAGGAACGTGTTCAGAGGGCCCTGTCACGGCATAAAACCGCTGTTCCCCATTCCAAAAAAGAAACCTGATACACCCTTGATAAGCTGCCAAATCCTGTTATCGTCATTCGCATACCAATATATTGGTATGCAGGAATACCGGAATTCGAGGAAAACCAACAATGAACAGCTCGAAATACCTCGCCTGTGTGGCTCTAGCCTTGAGCACCCTGTTTGGTGCGGGTGCGCACGCTGAGCAGAAATCACTGCGCATCGCTACCGAGGGCACTTATCCTCCTTTCAGTTACCTGGAAAACGGTCAGTTGAGCGGTTTCGATGTCGACATCGCCAAGGCGCTCTGCGAACGGATCCAGGCGCGCTGCGAAATCGTTTCCCAAGGCTGGGATGGCATGATTCCAGGACTGATGTCCGGCAAGTACGACGCTGTCGTCGCGTCCATGGCCATTACCGAGGAGCGCAAGCAGAAAATCGATTTCACCGACAAGTACTACGCGACGCCGGCGCGCTTTATCGCCGAGAAAAATGCCGGTATCACCGACACCTCGGTAGCCGGCATGGCCGGCAAGGTCATCGGCGTGCAAGGCTCCACCACCCAGGGCAGCTACCTTGAGGACTTCTACAAGGACTCTGAGATCAAAGTCTACAAGACCGTGGACGACGCGGCGATGGACCTCTCCAACGGCCGCCTGGATGCGGTGTTTTCCGACTCGGCGATTCTCTACCCCTGGCTGCAGACCAGCATCGGCGCATGCTGCGATTTCGTCGGGCAGGAAGTGCGCGATGACAAGTACTTCGGTGTCGGCAAGGGCATCGGCGTACGCAAGGAAGATCAGGCCTTGCGGGTAGAGCTGGACACGGCGATCAAGTCGCTGTTGGCCGATGGCACCTACCAGCGCATCAACCAAAAGTATTTCCCCTTCGCTATCTATTAAGAACGCGGTGCTACCGCGCCTCTCAACCTGTTGATAGCCCCATGCGCTGCGCATGGGGATGGGCCTGATTATGAGTGAATACCTGCAACTCCTTTCTTTTTCACCCGAGGGCTGGGGCTCTGCATTGCTCTCCGGCGCTGCGCTCACCCTGCAGTTGGCCCTGGCGACCTTGCCCCTTGGCCTCGCGCTGGGCCTGACCCTGGGGTTGTGCATGGACAGCAAGCGTCGCGCCGTGAGCCGCTCGGCTACGGTGTTCGTCACCGTGTTCCGCGGCCTGCCGGAGCTGCTGACGATCTTCATCATCTATTACGGCGTCCAGTTGCTGGTCAAGGAGGCTTCCGAGGCTATGGGCTTCAAGGCCTTCCAGGTCAACGGCTTCTTCGCCGGCATGCTGGCGCTGGGTCTGGTCTTCGGTGCCTTCTCCAGCGAAGTCTTTCTGACCGCCATCAAGGCCATCGCCAAGGGCCAGCGCGAGGCGGCCTTTGCCCTGGGGCTGTCACGGGTCGACATGTTTCGCTTCGTCACTGCACCGCAGCTGTGGCGCATCGCCTTGCCTGGCCTTGGCAACCTCTGGCTGGTGTTGCTCAAGGAGACATCGCTGCTCTCGGTGATCGCCCTGACCGACCTGATGCGCCAGACCTACCTGGCCGTCAGCAACACCAAGGAACCGTTCTTCTTCTACGCCGTGGCCTGCAGCATCTACCTGCTGTTTTCCATCGTGTCCGGCCAGGTGCTGCACCTGATGGAGAAGCGCGCCAACCGATTCTACGTGCGGAGTTGAGCATGGAACTGGAACTGCTTTCGACCTACGGCCCGAGGATGCTCGCCGGCCTGGGCATGACCCTGAAGATCGTCCTGCTGTCGGTGGCGCTTGGTGCGGTCTTGTCGTTGCCGCTGGCGGCGGCGCGGATGAGCCGCATCGGCTGGTTGCGTCGCCTGGCGTTCTGCTACACCTATCTGTTTCGCGGCACGCCGCTGTTGGCACAGACCTTCCTGGTCTACTACGGCGCCGGCCAGTTGCGTCCCGAGTTGCAGGAACTGGGCGTGTGGTGGTTCTTCCGCGATGCCTACTGGTGCACCGTGCTGACCTTCACCCTCAACACCGCCGCCTACCAGGCCGAGATCTGGCGTGGTGCCGTGCAGGCGGTGCCCCGTGGACAATGGGAAGTCGCCCATGCGCTGGGACTGTCGCGGCTCTCCGGCATCAAGGACGTGATCGTACCGCAGGCCTTCGTCGTGGCCCTGCGTCCGCTGAGCAACGAGCTGATCCTGATGCTCAAGTCGTCGGCCATCGCCAGTGTCATCGCTGTACCTGAACTGATGGGCACGACCAGCCTGGCGTTCTCGCGCTCTTTCGACTTCCAGGTCTACCTCTGGGCGGCCGTGCTCTACCTGAGCCTGGTGGAAACTATCCGCCGGCTGTGTGGTTGGATCAGCGCCCGCATTACCCGACACATCATTCATTGAGGGCCGCGCGATGATGCGATCACTCCCTATCGACAATAACCCGAACAACCAAGCGGAGGCGCGAAGCATGGGCGCAGAACAACAGGTCGAGGCGGGCAGCACGCTCGCGAAGAAAGCGGCGACCGGGCAACCCGTGGTGGTGATGCGCGACCTGAAAAAGTGGTACGCCGACTTCGCCGTGCTCAACGGCATCGACCTGGAGGTGCGCAAGGGCGAGCGTATCGTCGTGTGCGGCCCGTCCGGCAGTGGCAAGTCGACCCTCATTCGCTGCATCAATGGCCTGGAGGAATACCAGGAGGGCAAGCTGATCGTGAATGGCACCGAGATCGGTACCAATGGCAGCGGCGTGGACACCGTGCGCAAGGAGACCGGCATGGTGTTCCAGGGCTTCCACCTGTTTCCCCATCTCACCGCGCTGGAAAACTGCATGCTGGCACCCATGCGGGTGCTGAAGAAGACCAAGGCCCAGGCTATGGAGCAGGCTCAAGCCCTGTTGGAGCGCGTAGGCATGGCGGCCAAGGCCGGGCATTACCCCAGCCAGCTGTCCGGTGGCCAGCAGCAGCGGGTGGCGATCGCCCGGGCGCTGTGCATGAACCCGCAGATCATGTTGCTGGATGAACCCACCTCGGCACTCGACCCGGAAATGGTCAAGGAAGTGCTGGACGTGGTGCTGGGGCTGGCGGAGAGCGGTATCACGCTGCTCTGCGTAACCCATGAGATGGGCTTCGCCCGTCAGGCAGCAGATCGGGTGATCTTCATGGACCGCGGGCAGATCGTCGAACAGGCGGCGCCGGACGAGTTCTTCCAGGCACCGAAGAGTGAGCGGGCGCGGCAGTTCCTCAGCCAGATCCTGCACTGATCGAGCGCAACGGCGTGCGGAGCGGGGCAGGGTATGCGAGGCATCTTTCATCAGGACATGATCGACCAGGGCAAGCCGAAGGCGGCCCAGGTCTATCACCTGCTGCGCGCGGCCATCATCGGCTTGCAGTACACGCCTGGCGACGTGCTCGGCGAAAAGGACATCTGTGAAGCATTGGGTGTGTCGCGCACACCGGTTCGCGAAGCGATCCTGCGTCTGGTTGGCGAGCAGATGCTGGTGGTGCGACCCAATGCGGGGACCTATGTCAGCGCGATCCGGCTGCGGGATGTGCTGGAAGGCCAACTGGTGCGTGAAACCCTGGAGGCTCGCTGCGTGCGACTGGCAGCGAGGTTCTTCAAGCCCCGCTACGAGGATGAATTCGAGACCCTGTTCCTGCGCAAGCAGAAGGCCTACGAGCGGATGGAGTGCAACGAGTTCTATGCCTTGGACGAGGCCTTCCATCGGCTGATCTGCGAGTGTGCCGGCTATGCGCACCTGTGGCAGGTGATGCAGGGCGCCATGGGGCCGCTGGACCGGGTCAGGCGCCTGGCGTTTCCGGTACAGGAGCATTTCGACGAGGTGATCGATGAACATCGCCAGCTGTATCAGGCGATACGCGCTCATGACGAGGAAAGCGCCGAGCGGCTGATGACCCTGCATGTCAACAGTATCTTCGAGTCGCTGGAACATCTGGTGAAGGATCAACGCGGGCTGTTCATCGAAGGCCTGGCCCAGGAGGGCACACAGGGACTGCAGCAACTCAGCAATCGCGTGCGTTGAGGCGCTTGTTTTTTTTCGAGCAACTAATATATTAGTATTTCAAAAATGAGGATTTCCTCCATGAGCAATGAGCACAAGCCGGGCGACAGCCATGCCAGCCTGACCACCGAAGCGGGGGAGATCGGCAGCGAGCAGGCCAGACAGATCGCTGCCAGGTACTTCGGGGTCGAGGCCAGCGCGGTAAAACGGCTTATCAGCGAGCGTGACCACAACTTCCACCTGCAAGGCACCGACGGTGCCTATGTGCTGAAGATCGCCCACCCGGCGGAAGACCGGATGCTGGCCAATTTCCAGAGCGCGGCGCTACTGCATGTTGAGCAACGTGATCCCGGCCTGCATGTGCAGCGGGTGATTCGTGCGCTGGATGGCAGGAGCGAACTGGCGCTGGAGTTCGAGGGGCAGACCCGCATCGTGCGCATGGTCAGCTACCTGGAGGGCACCTTGCTGCGCCACGCTCCGGTGTCGCTGGAGCAGCAGTTCAACCTGGGGGTGGAGCTGGCTCGTCTGGGTGTGGCCCTGCGCGACTTCGAGCATCCGTCGGCTGATCACATGCTGCTCTGGGATATCCAGCACGCGGAACGCCTGCGGCCGATGTTCGACGTGTTCGAGCCGGTCCATCGGGCCTGGGTCGAAGAGGCGCTGGAGCGCTACGTGAGTCATGCCAAGCCGGTGCTGGCAGGCTTGCGTCGGCAGGTGGTGCACAACGACTTGAACTCCGACAACGCACTGGTCGATCCGCAGGACCCATCACGGGTGGCCGCACTCCTCGATTTCGGTGACATGGTCCGCACCGCGCTGGTCAACGATGTTGTGGTGGCGGTGGCCTATGCGCTGGGTGATGGCGAGCAACTGCTCGAAGCGCCGCGGGCCTTCATCGAGGGCTACCAGTCGGTCACGCCGCTCAGTGATGACGAACTGGCGATCTTCCATGACTTGCTGATGGTGCGCATGGCCCTGCGCCTGACCCTGACCGAATGGCGTGCCAGCCGTTTCCCGGAAAACCGCGACTACATCCTGCGCAACACCCCGCGTACCTGGACCCAGTTCGAGCAACTGCGGACCATGCCACGCCAACGAGTCGAGCAAATGCTGTTCGGCGAACGCGGGCTCGCCGCCAGCGCGATCGAATGGCGCGCCTGAAGCACCGCGCTTCGCATTACCCGGAATCCAGGCCGTCACGGCCCTATAACAAGTGTTTTTCTGGAGGTTGAGATGTCTGAGAACTATTCCGCCACTGCCGGTATGCAGAACGGCTTCGACCTGGCCCTGTTGCCGACCCTGAATGCCCACGAGCAAGCGGTGGTCGAGCGCCGCCAGCGTCTGCTGGGCCCGTGCTACAAGCTGATGTACCAGCACCCGGTAGAGTTCGTGCGGGCCGAAGGCGCCTATATGTATGGCCCCAACGGCGAGCAGTACCTGGACTGCTACAACAACGTGCCGTCCGTAGGGCACTGTCATCCGCGGGTGGTAGAGGCGGTCTCCCGTCAGTTGGCAACCCTCAACACCCACACCCGCTACATGGACGAGAAGATCCTCGACTACACCGAGCAACTGGTGGACACCTTCGGCGGCGGCATCGGCAGTGTCATGTACACCTGCACCGGTTCCGAAGCGGTGGACCTGGCCCTGCGCATCGCCAAGTTCCATACCGGCGGGACCGGCATCATCGTCACCGACTTCGCCTACCACGGCATCACCACCACCGTGGCGGCCATCTCCACCACCATGGGCAAATATGTGCCGGTGGACCAGCATGTGCGCACCGTACGCGCCCCGGATGCCTACCATGCCGAGCCTGGAGTAGATGTAGGCGAACGCCTGGCGGCGGAGATCGAAGCCGCCATTGCCGACATGCAGCGCCATGGCATCCGCTTCGCCGGCTTCATCGCCGACAGCATCTTCTCCACCGATGGCCTCCTGCCCGGCACTCCCGGCATGCTGAAGAAAGCCATCGAGGTGGTGCACAAGCATGGCGGCCTGTACATCGCCGACGAAGTCCAGCCCGGCTTCGCCCGTACCGGCCTGAACTTCTGGGGCTATCAGCGCCACGGCATCCAGCCGGACCTGGTGGTCATGGGTAAACCCATGGGCAATGGCCTGCCGATCGCGGGCGTTGCGGTCAAGCCGGAACTCCTCGCTGATTTCGGGCCGAAAGTACGCTATTTCAACACCTTCGGCGGTAACGCAGTGTGCATCTCCGCGGCTCAGGCAGTGCTGGATGTGATTCGTGACGAAGGCCTGCAGCAGAACTGCCACGACCTGGGCAACTACCTGCTGGACGGTTTCAAGAGCATCGCCCGGGAATATCCGCAGATTGGCGATGTACGCGGTGCTGGCCTGTATCACGCGGTCGAGTTCGTTACCGATCCCGAGAGCAAGGCGCCGGATGCAGCACTGACCTCCCGGGTAGTCAGCGGCCTGCGCGAGCGCAAGGTGCTGATCAGCACCACCGGCGTGGGTGAGAACTCGCTGAAGATCCGTCCGCTGTTGTGCTTCAAGCAGGCCCAGGCGGACCAGTTGCTGGAAACCTTCGCTCAGACCATGGCCGCGATCCAGGGTTAAGCAAGCCGGGCCGCGTTGCGGTCCTTCGCGAGCAAGCCCGCTTTCCGGATGGTTCCACGCAAAACTGTCCGGACCTGGGAGCGAGCTTGCTCGCGAAGGACCGTAACGCGGCCAGGATCTGCCACTTCGCGCTCAAGGAGCACACATTGAATATCTGCATGATCGGCCACGGCATGATGGGCACCTGGCATTCGCAGAGTCTGCGAGATGTCGACTGCGTGCTGCATAGCCTGGTCGGCCGCGAGCCCGACGCCACTGAAGCCTTCGCCCGTGAGTATGGTTATCGCCATTGGTACGTGGACTACCGCGAAGCGCTGCGCTCGCCGGAAATCGACATCGTCATCATCGCCGGGCCCAGCCAGAGCCACGCGGAAATGGCCCTGGCGGCGCTGGAGCAGGGCAAGCATGTGCTGGTGGAGATCCCGCTGGCGCTGAATCTGGACGATTGCGAACGCATCGTCGACACGGCCACGCGCCTGGGCCTGACTGTCGGCGTGGTCCACCCCATGCGTTTCCGGCGTGAGCACCGTCAGCTACTGGAGCGCCTGCAGTCCGGCGCAGAAACCGTGCTGCAAGTGCAGTCGCGGTTGTTCCTGCATCGCCGGGAAAACATCGGTTCCACCGGACTCAAGCGTTGCTGGACCGACAACCTGCTCTGGCATCACGGTGCGCATCTGGTGGATGTCGCCCTGTGGCTCACCGGCAACGGCGACCCCGCTGCCGCCGCTGCGCGGGTGACCAGCCTGAACGCATCGATGCCTGCCGCCGATCCGGTCACCGGAATTCCCATGGAGCTGGCCCTGCTGATGCACACGGACAGCCGCCAGGCAATGGTCTGCACCGGCTCCTACAACTCGACGCAGCGGATTTTCGACGTCTTCGTCGTCACCGATCGCGAGACCTATCGCCTGGACATCCTCGGCGCCACGCTGCAACAGGGAACTCAGCGACTGGAGGTGGACAGCGAACAGGACAACAACGCCCAGGTCGCCAGGGACTTCGTCGCCGCGGTGCGCGAGGGGCGGGAACCACTGGTCCCGGCACGTTCAGTATTGCCTGCGATGCGCCTGTTGCAGCGGATCGAACAGTACCCACTTCCTTAGTCATCATTCGAGGACAACCGCGATGGCCGAGCATCCTTCCCGCGACACCCGCGTCAGCATCCTGCGGGTCGTGCACCAGCGTCCCGCGATCACCATTCCGGCCGGGGCCTGTGACTGTCATGTCCATGTCTTCGGTCCCACCGAGCGCTTTCCATACTCGCCGTCACGACCCTATACGCCGGCGCCGGCATTGGTCGAGGACTTGATGGAGCATCAATGCATCCTCGGCCTGGAGCGCGTAGTGGTGGTGCAACCCAGCGTCTACGGAACCGACAACCGCTGCACCCTGGACGCCATCGCCCAGCTCGGCAGCGGCGCGCGGGGCGTGGCGGTGATCGACCCAAACACCTCGCTCGCTGAACTGGAAACCCTGGCACGTTCCGGCATTCGCGGTATTCGCCTGAACTTGGCGGCCGCTGCGGCGGATGCCCCGGCGGCACTGCGTGCACTCCGGCATGCCAACGAAGTGGCTGCCCAGTTCGATTGGCATATCCAGGTATTCGCACCCATCGAGGTGATCCAGAGCCTGCGTCGTGAGCTACGACAACTGGACGTGCCCCTGGTGCTCGATCATTTCGCCGGGGTGCATGCGAGTGCCGGGATCAAGAGCGAGGGCTTCAAGGCGTTGCTCGGACTGCTCGGCAGCGGTGATTGCCATGTGAAGGTATCGGCGCCCTATCTGGTTTCGGAGCAGCCATCGCTGGACGAGGTCGCGCCACTGCTACGCGGGCTGCTGGCGGCGGCGCCGGAGCGCTTGCTGTGGGGGTCGAACTGGCCGCACCCGTTGGGCGGCGTGGGCGATATCACTCGGGGGCCGGTGTCGATGTTCCGCGAGATCGACGACGGAGTGGCCCTGCAACGCCTGGCCCAGTGGCTGGAGGACGACGCACTGTTCGCCAGGATCCTGGTGGACAACCCGGCCGACCTTTACGGATTCAACAACCCGGCGTGAAGCCATGCGCCTGACGGACGACAACCATGAACAAGAAGAAAGCCGAAGACCTGAGAAGCGCACGCTGGTTCGCGCCCGATAACCTGCGCGGCTTCGGTCACCGCTCGCGGATCATGCAGATGGGCTATGCCCCCGCCGACTGGGCGGGGAAGCCCGTGATCGCCATTCTCAACACCTGGTCGGATATCAATCCGTGCCATGCCCACTTCAAGACGCGGGTCGATGACGTCAAGCGCGGCATCCTCCAGGCCGGGGGCTTTCCAGTGGAACTGCCGGCGCTGTCGCTGTCGGAGAACTTCGTCAAGCCGACCACCATGCTCTATCGCAACATGCTGGCCATGGAAGCTGAAGAACTGATCCGCTCCCATCCGGTGGATGGCGTGGTGCTGATGGGCGGCTGCGACAAGACCACTCCAGGCCTGCTGATGGGCGCCACCAGCGCGGGTCTGCCGGCGATCTACGTTCCTGCCGGGCCTATGCTGCGGGGTAACTGGAAAGGCAAGATTCTCGGTTCCGGCTCCGACGCCTGGAAATACTGGGATGAACGCCGTGCTGGCAATATCAGCGACAAGGACTGGCAGGACATCGAAGGCGGCATCGCCCGTAGTCATGGCCACTGCATGACCATGGGTACGGCTTCGACCATGACTGCGATCGCCGAGGCCATCGGCATGACGCTACCGGGGGCATCGTCGATTCCAGCGGCGGACGTCAACCATATCCGTATGTGTGCCGAAGCCGGGCGCCGTGCGGTGGAGATGGTCTGGGAGGACCTGGTCCCGGCGAGGGTGCAGAGCCGCGGAGCCTACGACAATGCGATTGCCGTGGCCATGGCCATGGGCTGCTCGACCAATGCCGTGATCCACTTGATCGCGATGGCACGCAGGGCAGGGCATGACCTCACCCTCGACGACCTGGATGCCGTCAGTCGTTACGTGCCGGTGATTGCCAATGTGCGCCCCAGTGGCGACCGATACCTGATGGAGGACTTCTTCTACGCAGGCGGTCTGCCGGCGCTGATGCGGGTCATCGGCACCTATTTGTCCCTCGATGAAATGACGGTCAACGGTCGTACAGTCGGGCAGAACATCGCCGAGGCCGAAGTCTACAACGAGGATGTGATCCGTCCGCTGAACAACCCGATCTATGCCGAAGGCGCGCTGGCGGTGCTCAAGGGCAACCTGGCCAACGACGGCTGTGTGATCAAGCCATGTGCCATGGAGTCGCGCCTGCTCAAGCACACCGGGCCGGCGATTGTTTTCGATGACTATCCGGCTCTGAAGGCCGTGATCGACAGCGACGACTTCGAGGTGACCGCCGACCATGTCCTCATCCTGCGAAACGCCGGCCCGCAAGGCGGCCCAGGCATGCCGGAGTGGGGCATGCTGCCGATTCCCGGCAAGCTGGTGAAACAGGGCGTACGGGACATGGTGCGGATCTCCGACTCGCGCATGAGCGGGACCAGTTATGGTGCCTGCATCCTTCATGTCGCACCAGAAAGTTACGTGGGCGGCACCCTGGCGTTGGTGCGCAACGGCGATCTGATCAGCGTGGACGTGGAAAACCGCAGTATCGAGCTGCAGGTGAGCGACGTGGAGCTGGCGGCACGACGCGCGGCCCTGCCGCCACCGCCGCCGCGCTTCGGCCGTGGTTATGGCTGGATGTTCGCGCAGCATATCCTCCAGGCGGACAAGGGCTGTGACTTCGATTTCCTCGAGACAGGATTCGGGGAAGCCAGCGGTGAACCAGCGATTTTCTGAATTCCAACCACTGTTTTACGGGAGTAACGCCACAGCTGACCAACATTCGATCCATAGCCTGTATGTTGCAACAAAACAAATATATTAATGTACGGCAAATAAGGTGGTGTCTATGAAACTTGCTAAATGTGTTCTGTTCGTGGCCCTCGGCCTGGGTTCAAGCCTCATGGCGGGCCTGGCATCGGCGGAGGAGGCCAGGGAGATCCGTATCGCCACGGAGGGGACCTATCCACCCTTCAGTTACCTGGACAAGGGCAAGCTGACCGGCTTCGATGTGGATATCGCCACCGCCATGTGCGAGCGGATGAAGGTCAAGTGCGAGATCGTTTCCCAGGAGTGGGACGGCATGATTCCTGGTCTGATCGCCGGCAAGTACGACGCCATCGTCGCTTCGATGAACATCACCGAGGAGCGCAAGAAGAAGATCGATTTCAGCAACAAGTACTACGCCACCCCAGCACGCTTCATCACGGTCAAGGACGGCGGGGTGAGCGCCATCGGTGCGGCCGACCTAGCGGGCAAAAGCATTGGCGTGCAGGTCTCGACCACCCAGTCCAACTACCTGGAGGAGAACTACAAGGACTCCGATATCAAGCAGTACAAGACGGTCGATGATGCTGCGATGGACCTGGCCAACGGTCGAATCGATGCCGTGTTCTCGGATGCCGCGCTGCTCTATGTATGGATGAAGACCAAGGATGGCGCCTGCTGCGCCTTCGTCGGTGGTGACGTGGTCAACGAGAAATACTTCGGGGTCGGCAAGGGCGTCGGCGTGCGCCAGGGTGATGTTGCGCTACGCGAGCAGTTCAACAAGGCCATCGCCGAGCTGCGTGCCGATGGCACCTACGAGAAGATCAACCAGAAGTACTTCCCGTTCTCCATCTATTGATCGTGTGAAGACGCCAGCCGGTGCGAGCCGGCTGGTGTTCGCGCATCAGGCATAAAGGTACTTGAAGGCTTCGAGGGAGTCGCAATTGGTGATGGTCGCCGAGTCTTCGGCAAAGAAGTTCGGGTGCTTGACCGAGAGCACCTTGAGGGTTTCGTAGATGCTGTCGATATGCACGCGCATAGCCTCGACGGCAGCCTCTTCGTCGCTGGCGCGGATCGCGTCGGCGATGCGCTCGTGCTCCTCGATCACTTCGGCGAACTGGTTCTGTGCCGGGAACGCCATGCGTCGGACCCGGTCCAGCTGGCCTTTGGCGCCGTTGAGCAGGCGCCACAGGTTGGGATAGCCGGAGCATTCGCAGATGACCCGGTGGAACTCTTCGTCGAGTGCATAGAACTCGTCGACGCTACGATGTTCCGAGGCGAACTTCTGGCGCATCAGCAGGGTGGTGAAGGGGTCGATGCGGTCCTTCTCGTAGAAGCGTGCGGCCAGGCGCACGGTACGGTATTCGATGCTCTCGCGCACGATCTGCCCTTCGATGACGTCCTTGAGCTTGATCAGGCTGACGCTGGTGCTGGAGTTGGGTTTGATGGTGATCAGCTTCTGGTTGGCCAGCTGCAGCACCGCTTCACGCAAGGGTGTCCGGGAGATATCCAGCTGTGCACACAACTCCTTTTCGCTGATCACGTCCCCTGGTTGAAGGCGCAGGGAAATGATCGCCGAGCGCAGCAACTCATAGACCTGGGCTGTCTTGGGCAGGCGGTGGTCGAGTAACTCGGGATGGAAAACAGGGGCATTCAATGAGATGACTCCACGAGCGGGCGAGAAAGATGTACTCGTATATTAGCGAAAGCGTGTCGATACCGTGAGGGCAAGATGCAGCAGGTTTTCTTGGGTGTTCAATCAGTACCCAGCATTTCGCGGGAAATGCGCACACCCATATCAGCCTGTCCGCCCGATTCAACGGTGAGCATATCGTCCAGGACCCGGGTGGTTTCGATGCACAACATGCCTGGCCATGCCTGCGGATCGAATTGATCCAGGGACGCTGCCCGTTCTTCCCCCGGGTTCCAGAGCACTGCACTGTGGCTGTTACGCGGCTCCATGACGATCCGTCGCTGCCAGGCAACATCTTCTATCACCAGTCGTTTCCCCAGCCCCTGATACATCCGCTCGATCAGTCCGCTGATACGTGGCTCGCAGGTCTGCCGAAACACTGCACGGTCCAGCAGGTTGTCCTGATAATCCGCGCCGGCGAAGCCGTGCAGCATCACGTCGCGTACGTCGCTCACCGCGTAGTAGCTGTGCAGAGCTGCCGCCATGGTGATTGCCCGTGGTCCCGCGTTGCTGATTTCCAGGCGGAGTTCGAGTGCTGCTTGTTCCAGTGTGATGTGGAGGCGGGCGGTCAGCCCATGGGTGTCGACGGGGGCCCGGAGTGTGAGCCTGGCATTCCGGGCGGTGGTGTGCAGGTGTTCCGGTGACCAGTCGACCTGCCTGACCAGGCCGTGGAAAGGTTGGTTCGCTCCGGGCCAATCGTTCCGCACGGGTTGCGGATTGCTGTCCAGCGTCGTGAACCAGGGCCAGCAGATCGGCACCCCGCCGCGAATCGGTTGACCTCTGGTGAAGTTGGCGTGGGGGTTGTTCCAGATGATCGAAGGTTCGCCAGCAAAGCCGTATTCCAGCACTTGTGCCCCCTGGGCGCTGACCAAGGCGAATGCATGACCTGACTGAAGGCGCCAGGCGCGAAAGTCTTGCACGAAGGTGGGGGAAATTGTGGCCGTCGGCATGGATGGGCTCCTTGAGGGGGTGTTGAATTCAATTGCAGGCTTAACCAATATATTAGTATAACAATGAATTGTGTAGAACCTTACGTGAGACTGGAGCGAATCGATGAAGCTGCTGCAATGGGGAGTTCAGGGAATGGAACGGCTGTCGTTCTCGCGCAAGTTCCAGGTCCTCCTGTTGGTTTTTCTGGTTCCTCTGGCATACGGACTTTGGGCATTGTGGGCCCGTTATCAAGATGAGCTGACCAGTATCGAAACCGAGCGCGGTGGTGTTGCGTTTCTGACGATGCTGGCCGACGAGCAGCGCCGGGCAGCCTTCGAACGCAACCTCGCGGCACGCTGGCGAGCGACCGATGTAGCGGCTCGTGGCGGTGATCTCTCGCAGTCGGATATGGACCAGTGGCTGCGCAGCCAGGACGAACGCTTGCAGAGTCTTGGAGCGCTCCTTGTTCAACTGCCCGGGGAGCCGGCCGGCGCTTTCTCCGACGCATTGAGTGCTGAAGTGAAACTTCTGGACACCGAACACCAGCGATTGGTCTCCGCTCGTCAGGATGCGCAGGCGCTCGCGAGCTGGTGGGCCGACGCACACAACGTCGCGACCCGTTCCCTGCAGGCCGCGCGCAACCTGATCGAGGTTGTCTCTGCTACCAACGGCTTGCGTCGCGACCCATGGATGGACACCTCCGAACTGATCACTATCGTCACTGCTGATGCACCGGCACTGACGATGCAATTAACCGGTTTGGCGAGCGTAGGGCAGGGGATCATCGGTTCCGGCGGGTTCAATCTGCTGACGCGTGCGCAACTCAGGGATGCGCTTGCCGCTACCCAAGCAACGCTGGAGGCACTGAATCACAGGGCCTCCAACCCGGACATGGCCCTGGTCATTGGACAGCGCTGGCAGCAGTCCACGCTGAGCACACTGGCGCAACTTGATCGACAGGTGAAACAGCTGGAGCGCGATTTTTTCCGTGGGGATGTCAAGTCTTTGGAGCCATTGTCGATCAGCCAGCGGATGGCCGAGGCGCTTAGTCTATCCGACGGTCTGCAGGCAGACGCCCTACGTCATCTTGACATTCGACTCCAGGCATACCACCAGCGTGCCTGGCAGGGCTCGATGGTTGCGGTGTCCCTATTCAGCCTGATGGCGCTCGCGGCGCTTTACGTGGTGCTCTGTGTTCAGCTGTCCATCCGCCGTAACACCGCTGCCATTACCCAAGTCGCTCATGCCCTTAGTGCCGGTGATCTCCGCGCGCGGGTCAGCATCATGGGCAGAGACGAGTTGGCGGTGATTGGTAGTGCGCTAAATTTGGCGCAAGAGCAGTTGCGAACCTCACTACAAGCGATCGACCAACAGACCCAAGGTGTCACCGCTACCGTTTCGATTCTGGATGATCAGGCCGGAGCCTCCGTGAGCGCAGCAGACAGCCAGCGCCAGCAGGTAGCCTTGATCGCTGCCGCGGCAATCGAACTGGCAAGTACGGCTAGAGGTGTCGCGCAGACGTGCGGTGTGGCCGTCAAGCATTCCAGCAAGGCACGCACCCTGGCCGATGCAGGGTATCAGCGCAGCGCTCAGACAACCCAAGGTATCCAGCAGTTGGCTGAACGGCTGGACGAAGCGACCGCGGCGCTTGCAACCTTGAAGGAGAAAACCCAACGGATCGACATGGTGGTCACGGTAATCAAAAGCATTGCCGATCAGACCAATCTCCTCGCGCTCAACGCTAGTATCGAGGCCGCTCGCGCTGGAGAACATGGACGTGGATTTGCAGTGGTTGCCGAGCAGGTCCGTGAGCTTTCAGCGAAAACCCAAGCCTCGACTGCAGAAATCGGTGATACCGTGGCCGACCTTCAGGAGGGTGTACGCGCTGCAGCGAGCTTCTTGCAAACAGCCTGCGAGCAATCCAAGGACGACGCTGCTGAGGTGGTGCGACTGGGAGAGCAGTTGCATCTGATCGCCGGGGCATCGCAGCAGGTAGGTGACATGCTTGAGCAGATTTCCGTCGCGGCAGATGAGCAGGCGGACACTGCAGAAGCCGTGAGCATGAACATTCTGCTGGTCGATGAAGCCTCGTCGCAGATACTGCTGAGTGCGACAGAAGTGAATGCCGTGGCACTGAGGTTGAAAGCAGGGTGTGAGGCCTTGAGGGAGAACACACAGTGCTTCCGTCTTACCGGTCCGGGCTGATCCCGAAGCTGTCGCCAAGTCAGGATATTTTCTTGATGAATTCGAGAACCTCTGAACGATCTAAGCCGGCGGTGGCGAGCCGACCGCGTACGCTGAGGCCCTTGAGCAACACGATCAGGGCTCGCGCGGTTTTCTCATCGAAATGTTTTTGAAGTGCCTTCACGGTTTTCTCGGACACCGCGTGGATGATCGCAACATGATCGTCATCCCAGAACCCGCCATTCAAAGGCAACGTCATGAACGCCACAAGCGATGTGCCTGTGTTCGTGGTGATCAGATCAGCCAGGAACTCGTGCATTTCCGTACGACTCGATGCTGCCTTCAGCGTATCGATACAGGATGCCTCGATAGTCTCAGCCAGTCTGGCCAAAGCTGCCGAAATGAGCTTGCACATGTCCTTGAAGTGGTAGGTCATCGTTCCTGGCGATATACCTACCTGACTAGCGACTCGCCGGTAGCTCAGACCAGCAACACCCTCTTTTGCGAGTAATGTCGAGGCTGCATCGACGATGGCGTCCTTGAGCGCAGACCGGGAGACGAGACGATTTGCACAGCGCGCCATTGTGAAAGCTCCGGTTGCGAGCCTGGCCCGCGAATGAAAGGAGGGGACAGGTGTTGTCAGCACCTTATTCCGATCTTGAATACGCTTGGCGCCGCGCCGAATCCCAGTACCGTCTCGGGTCTGGTCGCTAACGTGGTCATGTGCGGAAACCGGACATCAGCCGCTGCTGGTCGTTGGCGAGCGCATTGAGGCTGGCGCCGATGGTTGCGGCGTGCTCCGAATGGGTCGCCAACTCCTTCGTCACGTCCCTGATGGCGATTACCGTCTTGCTGACCTCTTCGGACACAGCGCTCTGTTCTTCAGCGGCACTCGCGATCTGCAGGTTCATGTCATTGATCACGGCCACCGCACCATTGATGTCATCCAGCACCTTGCTCGCCCGTCTCACCTCTTCGACACTGCTGGTGGCCTGGGCATGGCTGCGCTGCATAGCCTTGACCACCACCTGCGTGCCTGCTTGCAACTGTTCGATCACGACACGAATCTCGCTGACGGAGTCCTGGGTGCGCCGGGCCAGATGACGGACCTCGTCGGCCACCACGGCAAACCCCCGGCCGGATTCTCCTGCCCGCGCTGCCTCGATCGCCGCGTTGAGCGCCAGCAGGTTGGTCTGCTCGGCGATCGAGCGAATGACCTCCAGTACCCCGCCGATTTCATCGCTGCTGCTCGCCAGCCCCGAGACATCCTGTTGCGCCTGGTCGAGGTGCCGTGCGAGCTGGACGATCACGTCGCTGGTATGGCTGATGGCCCGCAGTCCCTCCTGGGTTGCTGCGTCCACATCCGCCACGGCGTTGGCGGCCTGGGCGGCACTTTGAGCCACTTCGTGGGACGTGGCGGTCATTTCCTGGGAGGCTGTCGCGACCAGGTCGATTTCCCTGAACTGCTGTTGCATGCCGGATAGACCCGAGGCCGCTACGGACGCGGCCTGGTCCGCGGTCGCCCGTGTGTCGTTCACCGAGCGGGTGACCGCTGCAATGACCGGTTGCAACTTGTCCAGGAAGCGGTTGAACGCAATCACAAGCCGGCCTATTTCATCGTTCTGGTGGTGTCTCAGCCTGTGGGTCAGGTCTCCGTCGCCGTCGGCGATCTCATCGAGTGCGAGTGCGACCCGCGTGATCGGTCGACTGATCGAATGGCCCAACCAGGCGATCAACAGCAATGCGGCCAGGGTAATGCAGCCACCGAGCAGCAGTTGGATCTGCATGCTGCGCGCGGAAACGTCGTCCAGTCGTTGCCCCACCTGGGAGGGTTCCAGGAGGTGGCTTATGGGGACGGAGACAAGCGAGGTCCACCAGGTGCCGTCGGGCGCCTGGAAGGGAGCCACGGCAAAGATGCTGTCCGCCTGGCTGACGATCCTGGCCTTGTCTGCCTCATGCTCACCCTTCAGCAACGCGTCGACGCCGGCATCGATCGTTGCCAGGGGCTTGCCCAGGTGATCTGCGGAAAGGCTATCGGCGGCCACCTGGCCGTCCGGGCTGACCAGCAATACCCTGCCGTAGCCGCCATACAGCTGGCGAGATGCGGTTGTGACGTGGCTTTGCAGGCTGGCCAGGCTGATGTCGACGCTCATCACACCTTCGGCACGTCCGGTGGTGCGCAGCGGCACGGCGACAGTGGCCATCAAGGTGCTGACGCCCGAGGCATCCGTGTAGGTGTAGGGATTGGTAAGACAGACAGCAGAACGCTCGATGGCGCAGGTATACCAGTACGTCGCAGTCGTGCCGTCGTCGATGATCTCCTTTTCGGGGATGGTGTACCCAGGAATGTGGGTCGAGTGGTAAACCGCGAACCGGCCGCGTTCGTTTCCCTCGGCGCTTTTGTCGACGAAGGCCTTGTCCCCCTCGGCCGGTTGTAGCGCCACGCCCACGCCGAAGGGCAGGGGATTCGCTTTCACGTGCATGTCCAGGGCATGGCCGATATCGGCGCGGATCTGGCTCTCACTCGACTGCCTGGCCGTCTGGTTCTGGCGTTCAAGCATGAGCTGCTGGCTCAATGTCGTGCCGAACTCCGTCGCCTGGAGAAAGAATGCCTGGGTCTGCCTGGCCTGGGCGCGCCCGACCTCGCTCAGGTAGGTTTGTGCATCCTGCTGAAGCATTTGCTCACTGGACTGCTTGACCATGAGTACCGAGCGATCGGACAGATACAAGGCGCTGCCGATCAAGGCGGCAACGGTGGCGGTGATGCAGAGACCGGCCAAAAGACAGATGCGTGTTCTGATCGAAAGACTGCTGAAAACTTCCATGAGCGTGTTCCACTGAGCCCCCGCGGGCTCTGTTAGGGTGATGGCTGGCGAGCATGAAAAAGGCCGCGAACGCGGCCTTTTTCGTCAACGGTGGGAAATTACTGCGCTTTGCATTCGGCCCAGAGGAAGGGGGCGATGGCAGCCTGGTCGAGGGTGACCCCCAGACCAGGTTCGGCGGTGATGCCCAGCTTGCCGTCGGCAATACGATCTTCCGGGGCGTTGTTCAGGATTTGCACGTATTTCGGCGAGTCGCTGAAGTACGGGTAGATCTCCATGGTCATGAAGTTCGGCAGGGTCACGCCAACCTGCATGGTCGCGGCGGTGCACAGCGAGCTGCCGCTCCTGGGCGGGGCAGGTCGAGACGCGCAGGTTGCCGGCTTCCCGCCAGTCGACATCGTTATCGCAAGCGCTGGCGTAAGCCCGAAACGCATCCTGCGCCCGGCTTCCGAGATAAGCGAGGTCAAGGGCGGCATCTACGCCCAGCGTCTTGACGTTGGACGCTAGCGACTGCCAGTACCCGTGAACGATTCCGCCATTGCGGGTGCTTGCGCCATCTCCAACGCGGAAGGCTTCAAGAACCGCGACCTGCAACTGCGGCCTGCGCTGCTTGAGGGTCAACGCTGTCCAAAGGCCGGTGAAGCCACCGCCGATGACTACGACGTCATATCTGGCCCCTCCCTTAAACGCGGGGGAGGGCTGACCTCTCGCAGTCTCGATATCGTACTGCCACCACGCTTGCTGGGACTCCAGATTTGCAGGAATAGGGCGGGGTATTTCCATGGCAAAGCACCTTGGGGAGAAATGGTAATTCACCTTGCAGCAATACGGGTGCCAAAATTTATTCATTTATAAATCAGGTGCTTAGCGTTAGTTGTCTCAAAAGTAAGAGTGTTATCTGAGCACTCGAACGGCATTGCCAACAAGGCAGAGCTATTCGCCAACCGATTAGTCGCGAATGGCTGCGTTGGCCGCAGATCAGGATTCTGCGGAATCTGATCATTGGTTAATATGATTTCTGCGACGTTGTGTCGATCTTCAAAAGGCCGACGTGACGAACCGTTCGTCCACAACTCAAGGGATTGCAAGCCTTGAAGAATGAGTCCAGAATCAAGGCCATCCCTGTTTCAGGGATAGCTGTAAACCCTTAGATTTCAAAAGCTCGCAGGCCCGATGCGAGTCTCGTTTCCCGCTCCAAATAAAGATCTACAGGTTTCAGTCGAAGTCTGTAAGTCGTTGAAAAAAGGCCCTTCGGGGCCTTTTTTCGTTCGAATGCATTCTGCCTCAATACCCCGCCCTCCACGAAATTCAAGTACAAACACCACAACGCGGCGCCCTGGCCGTGACGTCGTGTGCTACCTGGACATATCGCTGATCACGTCAGCGGGCATTTCAAAAATCTCGGGTGCGCTCAACAGGTCCACTGCGGACAGCAAGGCATCGGGATCGATTGGGTCTTCAAGGATCAGCGTGTGCTGGGTGTGGTTGTCGGTCAGGCGCAGCGTGGGGGTAGCGTTAAATCCAATCTCCAAGGTTTCCGCTTTTTGCGTGTCCACGACTTGGGCAGCCCGTTCGCCGGCCAGGCAGCGTTGCAGGGACGGGCCGATGTCCGGATAGTCGTGTCCAGCAGCCAACTCACGGCCGTTGCCTTGGCTATGCAAGTAGACCCGGAGCACGGCCCCCCAAACGCCTTCGCGACCCTCACCCTGGCCCAGGCATTCGACCCGCCGCGCTTCCCGACTTGCGGCCGGTTCATGCTGGGGGAGGGGCAGGTGACGCCAGACCAGGTTGACGTGATCGTTGGTGACGATCCAGCGTTGCAGTTGCGGTAGGTACCTGATCATCAGCTGCGTGCAGAACATCTCGAGGTTGCAACTGGTCACCGCCCAACCCGTCGATGCCAGCCGAGTGCAGGTGCGGTTGAGAGGGGAGCGGGGCGCTACTGTACCCACACCGTGGCAAGTGATGGAAAACGGCCAAGTGCTCGACGCCGGCAGAGGCCTGCCGGGTATCGAGCAGATCAAGCAATTGATCGGGGCCCATCGCATTCACGTAGAGAGCGACAACCCTGCCGTTGATGGACTCGTTTTTGACGCTCAGGGGCTGGACCCGCTTATCGACGAGGCTCGCAAGGCATGTCGCTGGTAGCTGATGTCGAGGCGCAAGAAATCACACGGTTGCTCGCACCCATCGATGCCCAGGTGCCGGCGGGGCTGTTCGATGGGGAAGACGAAACCTACCAGGCCATTGACCAGGAGATGGTCAAGCTGGGTGGGCTGCAGGAAGCGTCTATCGACTGGGACTACATCGAGGAGGCCTCACGCCGCAGCGGCGAAGGGTGCATTGGCCCGTTTGCTACGTCAGCAGGAAGCCGCCCAGCTTGACCCGGCTGTTCTGGGTGAGCTGGAGCGCCTGTTGCGCAAACACACGGCGCTTGCCAACGGTATTGGCGAGTGCGATGCGCCCAAGAACCCGGTGGAGAGCCCCCAACCTGCGCCGCTGGTGGATGTCATCGCCACGCCGAAACCCTGCATGTCGATCGGTAACGAGCGCGAGACGCGCCGAGCCATCCTGAGCATGGCCGAGCTGATCAACCAGCAGGACCCTTACGACCCGACCGGCTACCAACTGCGTCGCTTCGGTCTGTGGGCCCACATTCAGGCCGCACCGCAAACCCGGCAGGGCAACCGTACAGAGTTGATGGCAGTGCCGCGGGATATTGCCAGCGACTACGAGGAGGCCATCGCCAGTACCGTAATCGACGCGGCGTTGCTCCAGCGGGTTGAAAAAAGTGTGTCGGCTTCGCCCTTCTGGATTCGCGGCAGCTTTCTTGCCGCAACCGCCGCGTCGCGGCTGGCGATGGGCGAAGTGGCTGAGGCCATCCGTGCGGCGACCGCTCGTTTCGTGCTGCGCATGCCAGCGCTGCAGCAGCTGTGCTTCAGCGACGGTCGGGTGTTTGTCGACGACCAATGCCTGGCCTGGCTCAAAGGGGCAGACGGGCAATCCGGGCAAGCCGGAGCTTCCCAAGAGTTCACCAGCCTTCGCGAAGAACTGGTCAGCCAGCTGGAAAGCGGCGGCGTAGAACCGGTGTTGCTAAGGCTGCAGGGGATGCAGGCAGATTTTCGAGCCCCTCGCGAGCGCTGCCATACCACCGTTATTGCAGCTGACCTGTTGGCCGCACGAGGCGTGTCCTGGTTAGCCCAGGACCTGTGCGCCGGGGTAGCGCGCACGATGCAGCAAACCACCGCCAGCGACTGGGAGCCCGAGGTATTCCAGCGGCTTCAACAATACGCGTCCTCCCACGTGCTGGCCGATCGGAACAAGGAGCAGGAGCCTCGATGAGTCAATTCTGGAAGTACCTCAAACGTTGGGGCTGGCCGCTGATGACCCGTATCGGTCTGGCAATGCCGCTGCTACTTGGGCTTGGCGCTGTGCTGATGCTGGTCGCCATCTGGTGGCTCGGCCCGCAATGGACGTGGCGCGATCAGCAGCCGTTGGCCAGTGTGGCGCATCGAAGTTTGGCCAGCCTGGTGTTCGTGTTGGTGGCGCTGTTGTGCTGGCTGATTGTCTTGAGAACGCGCTTTCGCCGCTTGCAAGCAGAACGTCAGCAGGCGATGGCTGCCGAGGTGGATCCGGCGCAACCGTTCGTTCATGCACAAGAGAAGGCGTTGAGCCAAGGGCTCGCACGCTACCTGGACAATGCCGGTGGGCGTCGCGCGCTGTACCGATTGCCGTGGTACCTCGTGCTGGGCACCAGGCAGGCCGGCAAGAGCAGCTTTATTGACTGCACCGATCAAAGTTTCTCGTTGACCCGCATCGACAAGGCGCAGGCACGGGGACGGCCAGCGCAGGCGCTCGCCTACCCCGTGGGGTGGTGGATCAGCAATGATGCGGTGATCATCGACCCGCCCGGTGCCTTTATCAGCCAGAACGGCCCCGCAGATTCGCTGGGCAGTGACTCCACTGACGTTGAGTCTTCGGTACCGTCTGGAACCCAAGCCAAACTGTGGCAGCATCTGTTGGATTGGCTGCAGCGCAATCGAAGCCAGAGAGCCCTAAACGGCCTGGTGCTGGTTGTCGACCTGCCCGCGCTGCTGCACGGTACCGTCGAGCAACGCACGGCACTTGCCCACCTGCTGCGCACACGTCTTTACGAGGCGAGCAGCCAGTTGGGCTCGCGCTTGCCGCTGTATGTCGTGTTGAGCAAATTCGATCTGCTGGACGGCTTCGACCAATTCTACAGCAAGCTTTCGGCCGCCAAGCGCAACAGCCTGTTTGGATTCACGTTCAAGCTGGATGCTGTCGACACCTTCGACGCTTGGCTGGGCGAGTATGGCGAACACTACGATCGGTTGCTGGAGCAGCTGTTCGAGCAGGTGATCGATCATCTGGACGTGCAGGGTAGCCCTGCGTTGCGTTCACGTCTCTACTCACTGCATAGGCAGTTGCTCGGGTTGCGTCCAATGCTGTTGAGTTTTCTGCGCGAGACCTTGGCAAGTGACCGTTTCACCACCCCGGCGCTGGTGCGCGGTGTGTATTGGTCGTCAGTCGTACAGCACGGTGACGTGCGCAACGCCTTTGTCCGTGAGGCGGCGCAGCCTTACAAGACCAGCCTCCCCTTGCTGGAGGGCAAGGCGCAGGGCAAGGCGTTGGCCTACTTCATTCAACAGGCCTTTGGGCGGGTCATCTACAAGGAGGCCGGCCTTGCCGGCGACAACGTCAGGGTGGCACGGCGCAAGCGCCAATTGCTGTGGGTGGGTGCTTCTGTAGGCGTTCTGGCCTTCTGTATCGCTATTGCCAGCTGGCATCGTTACTTCGACATCAATGGCATCAAGGCCGCCAGCGTGCTGGCCAAGAGCCGGGAGTACAGCCATCACGAAGTGGATCAGCGTCTGGACCCGACCGGGCGCAACTTGCTGGAGCCGCTGGACCAGATCCGCGATGCGGTAGCAGTGTTTGGCGACTACCGCGCTGCGTGGCCGGGTGTTGCGGATCTGGGGCTGTACCAGGGCCGTGCCATCGGGCCGACCGTTGATGAGGCGTACCTCAGTTTGTTGTCCAGGCGTTTCTTGCCTGCGTTGGCCAGCGGCGTGATCGATGCCATGGATGCGGCGCCCCCCGGCAGCGAGCAGCAAATGGCCGCGCTCCGGGTTTACCGGATGATCGAGGATCGCCGGAACCGCCGAGCGGAATGGGTCGAAGACTGGATGGCGCGACAGTGGCAACAGGCCTTCCCCGGCCAGGGGCAGCTGCAACGTGATCTCATGCGGCACCTGAAGTATGCCCTGGCCTACGCGGATACCGACCTGCCGCAGTATCGCCAGCGTGTCAGCGACGTGCAGCAGACCTTGCGCAAGGTGCCGTTGCCACAACGCGTGTATGCAGGCCTGAAGCAGCAGGCCCAGGAGCAGTTGCATACCGGTCTGGACCTGCGTCATCAGGTGGGGCCTGCGTTCGATGTCGTTTACCAGCTGTCTTCCGGCTCGAGCCAGGGCGACAATGGTGTTTTGCTGGCGCCCATGCTCACCGCCAAAGGCTTCAAGGAGTATTTTGAACCGCGTAGTCAGCGCTTTACGGAAATGGCAATGATCGACCAGTGGGCACTGGGGGAACGTGCTCAACTGGACTACTCCGATGCCGACCAGGCTGCGCTGAACGAGCGCCTGCGCAACCTGTACAGCGCCGACTACATCGCCAGTTGGCGCCGCGCCTTGAACGCATTCTCCGTGGCGGATTTTCGAGACCTGGATCATGGCATCACGATCCTTGAACAGTTGGCCGGGCCAGCGGCGCCGTTGCACCGATTGCTGGAGACGGTTCGCGACAACAGTTCGCTGTTATCACCAATGAATGTTGGCGTGGCGGATGAGGCCCCCTCGCTTGTTTCGGTCAACGGCAAGCCCGAGCAACAACAGGCGCTGGCCATCCAGCGGGCGTTTGCAGGCTTGAACGCCATGTTGCACGCTGCAGGCGAAAAGCCGAGCTACTACGATGAAACCCACGCAGCCATAGCCGCCGTCCACGACTATGCCAAGGCGGTACAGGGTAGCCCAGACCGAGGCAAGGCCGCGCTGCACGCGGTGCATCAGCGCTTTTCAATGACCGGGCACGACCCCATCGGCACCTTGCAACGCGTCGCCACTGGCTTGCCGGAGCCAATCAATCATCACGTCAGAAAGGTGGCAGAGCAAACGGCGCAAGTGCTGAACGTTGAAGCGCTGCGCGAGCTGGAGCGACGGTGGGATGCTGAAGTCTACAGCTTCTTCCAGCAGCGCCTGGCCGAGCGCTACCCATTCGTCGTCAGGGCACCCGACGCTTCGCTGGAAGACTTTGAAGCGTTCTTTGGACCGAATGGGCGACTGCAGCAGTTCCAGGATCAATACCTGAAGCTCTTTCTCAAGGACAATCTGGAGGCCTTGCAGGCTGGTCTGCAGGGGCGTTCCCTGATCCGTACTGATGTGATCGAGCAGCTGAAACTGGCTGATCGCATCCGCGAAACGTTCTTTGATCAGCGCGGTAACCTCAGCGTGCAGTTCAGCATCGAGCCATTGGGGCTCAGTGCAAATCAACGCACCAGCCTGCTGGATCTGGATGGGCAGCTGATTTCCTACACCCACGGCCCAAGCCAGATCACCGGCATTGTCTGGCCCAATACCTTGGGGCAACACGTGCGCAGCAACCTGACCCTGCTCAGGCAGAACGGCAATAGCAGCAGCCTGGAGTATCGAGGGCCTTGGTCGATGTTCCGCCTGCTGAGCCGCGGTTCGCTCAATGGACGTACGGCAACCAGCGTGGACCTGAGCTTCAGGACGGGTGATGGTGTGATGCGCTACCGGCTGAACGCGGAAAAGGCTTTCAACCCAATTACTCAACAACCGTTCAAAGGTTTTCGGTTGCCCCGAGGGTTGTTGCAACAGCCAGCCAGGGTGGTGTTGGTCGAACAGGCGGATGTGCCTGTCATATAAGCAGGAGGTGGTGCAAAACGAAGCGCGAGTCCAGGCGCGGCATTACTGTACCCAGGGTATTGAGCAACTGAAGTCGGGCATGCGCTCGGGCAGGGACTTACAGGCATGTTGAAGCGCTGATCAAGCCCAGAACCCAACCAGCACCAACGCCGCCACACCCAGCCCGACCGCAACCGAGCAGCCACCCAGCGACAGCGCCGCCCGGCCTTGCCGATACCAGCCGTCATGGCCCAATTGCCGTGCCGGCGCCAGCAGGCTGCGCCACCGCAGTTCCGTATCGTGAAACGCCTGCAAGTTCGCTGTATCGGCATCCAGCCAGCGGCGGAAGTCGATACGCTCGCACGCCGTCACCTGCGGGCTCTGCAAGCGCACATACCATTGCCCGGCCACGCTCGCCAGCACATCCCGGCGCGAGCGGCCAGCTTGCAGCGCCTGGCCCATGTTGCGCTCGATACTCGCCAGTGGCAGGTCAAGGCGCACAGCAATGCTGGCGAAGTCCAGCTGATCGAGGCGGTTAAGCAGGAATACTTGCTGTACGCGCCGTGGTAGCCGCTTCAGTGCATGCAGCAGGGCATCGTCGGCATCATGCTCGGCAGCAGGAGTGGGGTGCTCAAGGGGCAGCAGCAGACGGGTCATGGACAGCTCCTTGCTCTATAAAGGGGAGGAGGGGGCATCTTCCTTGATGCGGAAACAGCGTAGTAGAAACGAGATTGATTCTCAAGTGCTGATTCCGCAAAGTTTTGTAACGAGCGTTCACGCCCTGAAACACCTTTGCTATCATGCGCGCCATCACGATCTTCATTAGCCTGAAGAGCCAAAAAAAAGACCCGGCAAAAAAGCCGGGTCAAAAACCGTGATTAGCCTGATGAGGAGATAATCTGAGAGCGACCTAAGCTTTCAGGTTATCCAGCGGATCTCGCGATCAGCTGAGTGCAATAATAATCGTTATCATTTGGCAGTCAAATGAATTTTCGCTAATCCGGTAAAAAAGTTTTACCGGCGCGCTTCCTTGTCCCGGCAATCGGGGCTTTTGCCGTTACGCGGCCATCACGTTCTCTCCCTCCTTTCTTGTCTATAAACCCGGTCACTCGGTGTGTTTGTGCTCCAGCAGTGCGCGAGCCATGTCCATCATGTGCATCAACGCGAACGTCAGTTCGCGCTGGCTGCCGTGCTGGTGGGTGGCGGTTTCCTGGGCGGTGGCCGCAGCGCAGCGCAGCAGGGCGATGGCGTGTTCCTTGGCCTGTTCGCCGGTTACGCCTTCGTGCAGGGTCCAGATCCTGTTGTCCAGGGTGGGCCGCGGTGGGTTGGGGTTGAGGTAATAGTCGAGCGCGCGGCGGGCTGCTTCGCTGTCGAGATCTGTTTCGTCGTTTTTCGGTAGTTTCATCCTGATACCTGCCGGAGCCAGTAGGGAAGGGGTCAGGTCGATGGTAATACCTACAGTATTTTTATTCTTCCCGATAAATAATACTGAATGTTTATTGAGCGCTTGAAGGCAGTCCGTATCGTGCCAGCGATGAATATGGATAAATGGATTGCCCTCGTCCGTGACCGGATGGAGGAGCTAGGGCTCACTCAAGAGCAGCTTGCCGAGCGCGTTGGTGTGTCTCAAGGCAGTGTCGGTCATTGGGTGAACAAGCGGCGTCAGCCGAAAATCGAATCGATGAACCGCACGTTCGTCGAGATTGGCATGCCTCATTACAACGTCAGCCTGCAGCTGCGTATCCAGGGGCAGGTTGGCGAGGAGCGTAGTGTTTACGAGATAGCGGACGATGATGAACTCGACCTCATGCGATACATCGTTTGCTTCCGTTACCCGGTGCTGGGTTGGAGTGAGTTAGAGGCTGCGACGGCTGTAGAGCCTGCTGTTTTCGAGCAGACTGACTACCTGGCACAGGGCAAGGCGTTCTGGCTAACCGTGGAAAACGATGCCATGAGCGCTGTCAGTGGCCGCAGTGTGCCGCAGGGCATGCGGATGCTGGTGGACCCAGGTGTAGAGGCTGAGGCGGGGCGTTTGGTTATCGCTCGTCAGCCGGGCAAGCCGGCGATTTTCCGCGAGCTGGCCGAGGAAGGTGGGCAGCGTTATCTGAAGGCATTGAACAGTAACTACCCGGCGCTGTTGTGCGAAGAGGGTTGCGAATTTCTTGGGGTGGTCGTGCGGGTGCATGGGGCCTTTTGAAAGGGTTTGAGTAGCGGCGGCAACGGGGAACGGCGGGTGGAAGTTGGCCAGCAGGGCCGGCCCTTTCGCGGGTGAACCCGCTCCTACACGCGGCCTGCGCCCAATCACCGATGTGTGTCCACCCCCGATAGGTGCGGGTTTACCCGCGAATACGGTGGCGGCAGCAACGGTGAACGGCGGGTGGAAATTGGCCGGCAGGACCGGCCCTTTCGCGGGTGAACCCGCTCCTACACGCGGCCTGCGCCCAATCACCGATGTGTGTCCACCCCCGATAGGTGCGGGTTTACCCGCGAATACGGTGGCGGCAGCAACGGTGAACGGCGGGTGGAAATTGGCCGGCAGGACCGGCCCTTTCGCGGGTGAACCCGCTCCTACACGCGGCCTGCGCCCAATCACCGATGTGTGTCCACCCCCGATAGGTGCGGGTTTACCCGCGAATACGGTGGCGCCGGCAACAGTGAACGGCTGGTGGAGATTGGCCGGCAGGACCGGCCCTTTCGCGGGTGAACCCGCTCCTACGACGGCCTGCACGCGGCCTGCGCCCAATCACCAAAGTGTGTCCACCCCCGATGGCGTAGGAGCGGGTTTACCCGCGAATACGGTAGCGGCGGCAGCGGTGAACGGCGGGTGGAAATTGGCCGGCAGGCCCGGCCCTTTCGCGGGTAAACCCGCTCCTACGGGCTGTTGCAGGGGCGGCCTTGTGTTGCGTTAGGGCCGCAAAGCGGCCCTCCGGCACCGTTATTCCACCAGTTCGACCAGCACAGTCCCTTCGCTGACCATATCCCCCTCCAGGCAGAACAGCGCCTTCACCGTGCCGGCATGCGGCGCACGAATGCTGTGCTCCATCTTCATGGCCTCCAGTACCACCAGCGCAGTACCGGCTTCCACCACCTGGCCAGGTTCGACCAGCACCCGCACGATACTGCCGTTCATGGGCGCACCCATCCCACCCTGATGGCTGTGGCTGGCTTCAGCCTCGGCAATCGGGTCGAAAGCTTCGATGGCATGCATTTCACCATCCCAGTGCAGGTACAGCGTGCCACCCCGACGGATTGCCAGATGCTGGCGACGCACGCCGTTCTGGTCATGCACCAACTGCTCACCTTGCAACTGCCAGGTAGAAGCAGCGCTGCGTTCCAGGGCCACTGCCTGATCTTGCCCAGCGCTCACCAGATGCAAGCTGCTGCGTGCCGGTAGGCCCAAGCGCAGGCCGTTACGCCCGCCCCAAGGTGAATGGCGGTCGTCTTCGCGCTGATGGACCCCCTGGCCCTGCAGCCACGCCTCTGCCGCCGCTTCCCAGAAGGCTGCCGGCAGTGCTTGCGGCGCAGGCAGCAGAACCGCCTGATGACGCGGAATGAAGCCGGTATCCAGCTCCGCCGCAGCAAATGCCGGGTGGGCGAGAATGCGCCGCAGGAAGGCAATGTTGGTCTTCAGCCCGCCAATGGCAAACTCGTCGAGCATGGCCAGCAAGCGCAGGCGTGCCTGTTCGCGGTTTTCACCCCAGGCGATCAGCTTACCCAGCATCGGGTCGTAGAACGGCGACACCACATCGCCTTCGCTGACCCCGCTGTCCACCCGCCGGCCTTCGCCAGGCGCCGATTCACGGTACAGCGCCAATTTGCCGGTCGCGGGTAAGAAATCGTTGGCCGGGTCTTCGGCATACAGGCGTACTTCGATGGCATGGCCGATCAGCGGCACCTGTTCCTGTGTGATCGGCAGGGCTTCGCCGCAGGCCACGCGAATTTGCCAGGCAACAAGGTCCAGGCCGGTTATGGCCTCGGTGACCGGGTGTTCCACCTGCAGGCGAGTGTTCATCTCCATGAAGAAGAATTCGCCACGTGCATCAAGCAGAAACTCCACGGTGCCGGCACCCACGTAACCGATAGCCTGAGCGGCACGCACCGCCGCTTCGCCCATGGCCCGGCGCAGTTCGGGCGACAGGCCGGGGGCAGGGGCCTCTTCCACCACCTTCTGATGGCGGCGCTGAATGGAACAGTCGCGTTCGTTGAGGTACAGGCAGTTGCCGTGCTGGTCGGCGAACACCTGAATCTCCACGTGGCGTGGCTTGAGCACGTACTTTTCCACCAGCATGCGCGCATCGCCGAACGACGACTGTGCCTCACGCTGGGCCGAGGCCAGGGCGTCGGCCAGTTGGCTTTCTTCCTCGACCACTTTCATGCCCTTGCCACCGCCACCAGCGCTGGCCTTGAGCAGCACCGGGTAGCCGATGCGTTCGGCCGCAGCGCGGAAGGTGTCCAGGTCCTGGGCCTCGCCGTGGTAGCCCGGCACCAACGGCACGCCGGCCGCTTCCATCAGTGCCTTGGCTGCCGATTTGCTGCCCATGGCGTCGATGGCGCTGGCCGGTGGGCCGAGGAATATCAGCCCGGCCTGCTCGATGGCGCGGGCGAAACCTGCGTTCTCGGACAGAAAGCCATAACCTGGGTGGATAGCCTGGGCGCCGCTGGCCTTGGCTGCTGCCAGCAGCTTGTCGACCAGCAGGTAGCTTTCGGCAGCCTTTGTGCCGCCCAGGTCGACGCGGATGTCAGCTTCGCGGCTATGCCGGGCGTCACGGTCGGTGGCGCTGTGCACGGCAACAGTGGTCAGGCCCATGGCCTTGGCGGTGCGCATCACCCGGCAGGCGATTTCGCCGCGGTTGGCGACCAGCAGGGTGGTCAAAGCGGGGCGGCTCATGGGCGCGGCTCCTTCTTGTCAACGGTTTGCCAGGCAGGGCGGCGTTTTTCCAGGAAAGCGCGCAGGCCCTCCTGGCCTTCGGCGCTGACGCGGATGCGGGCGATGGTGTTTTCGCAGTAACGGCGCAGGGCCGGGCTGAGTTCGCCGTCGTCCACTTCGCGCAGCAAGTCCTTGGTGGCGCGCAATGCTTGTGGGCTGTTCTGCAGCAGGTTGCTTACCCAGGCTTCCACGTGGTCGTCCAGTTCGCTGGCCGGGTATACCTCGGCCAACAGGCCAAGTTCGCGGGCGCGCACGCCAGTGAAACGCTCGGCGGTGAGGGCGTAGCGGCGCGCGGCGCGTTCGCCAATGGCCTTGACCACGAACGGGCTGATCACCGCCGGGGCCAGGCCGATGCGTACTTCCGACAGGCACAGCTGGGCGTCTTCGGCGCCGATGGCCATGTCGCAGCAGCTGATCAGGCCCAGCGCGCCGCCGAAGGCTGCGCCTTGCACCACGGCCAGGGTCGGGGCCTTGAGGCGGTGCAGGGCGTACATCAGCTCACCCAGTTCGTGGGCGTCATCCAGGTTGGTGTTGAAGTCCAGTTGTGCCGACTGCTGCATCCAGGCCAGGTCGGCACCGGCGCTGAAGTGCCGGCCACGACCGCGCAGCAGCACAAAGCGCAGGCTGGCGTCTTCGGCCAACTGGTCGATGGCCACGATCAGCTCGCGGATCATCTGCGCGTTGAAGGCGTTGTTCTTGTCCTCGCGGCTTAACCACAGGGTGGCGAAGCCGCGTGGGTCGCGGATCACTTCGAGGGTGCTGAAATCGCTCATGGGTCACATCCGGAAAATGCCGAAGCGGCTCGGTTCGATCGGCGCGTTCAGCGCGGCAGACAACGCCAGGCCGAGGACGTCTCGGGTCTGTGCCGGGTCGATGACGCCGTCGTCCCACAGGCGGGCACTGGAATAATAGGGGTGGCCCTGACGTTCGTACTGGTCGAGGATCGGCTGCTTGAGCCTGGCCTCATCCTCGGCGCTGAATGGCTGGCCGCTGCGTTCGCTCTGCTCGCGCTTGACCTGGGCCAGCACCCCGGCGGCCTGTTCGGCGCCCATCACGCCAATCCGCGCGTTGGGCCACATCCACAGGAAGCGCGGGTCGTAGGCGCGGCCGCACATGCCGTAGTTGCCGGCGCCAAAGCTGCCGCCGATGATCACCGTGAACTTTGGCACCTGGGCGCAGGCCACGGCGGTGACCAGTTTGGCGCCGTGCTTGGCGATGCCGCCTTCTTCGTATTTCTTGCCGACCATGAAACCGGTGATGTTCTGCAGGAACAGCAGCGGGATGCCGCGCTGGCAGGCCAGTTCGATGAAGTGCGCGCCTTTTTGCGCGGCTTCGGCGAACAGTATGCCGTTGTTGGCCAGGATCGCCACCGGGTAGCCGTGCAGGTGGGCGAAGCCGCACACCAGGGTGGTGCCGAACAGTGCCTTGAATTCATCGAACACCGAGCCATCGACCAGGCGGGCGATCACCTCGCGCACGTCGAACGGTTGCTTGGCATCCGCGGGCACCACGCCGTATAGCTCGTCGGCGGCATACAGCGGTGCCACTGGGGCCAACCGCTGCAGCTTGCCGAGCTTGTGCCAGTTGAGGTTGGCCACACTGCGTCGTGCGATGGCCAGGGCGTGTTCGTCGTTGTCGGCATAATGGTCGGCGACGCCGCTGGTGCGGCAATGCACATCGGCGCCGCCGAGGTCTTCGGCGCTCACCACTTCGCCGGTGGCGGCTTTCACCAGCGGCGGGCCGGCGAGGAAGATGGTCGCCTGCTGGCGCACCATGATCGCTTCGTCGGCCATGGCCGGCACGTACGCGCCGCCAGCGGTGCACGAGCCCATCACCACGGCGATCTGCGGGATGCCTTGCGCGCTCATGTTGGCCTGGTTGAAGAAAATGCGCCCGAAATGCTCGCGGTCGGGGAACACTTCGTCCTGGCGTGGCAAGTTGGCGCCGCCGGAGTCCACCAGATAGATGCACGGCAGGCGGTTCTGCAGGGCGATGGTTTGTGCACGCAGGTGCTTCTTCACCGTCAGCGGGTAGTACGAACCGCCTTTTACCGTGGCGTCGTTGGCCACGATCATGCATTCCACGCCTTCCACGCGGCCGATGCCGGCGATCACGCCCGCCGCTGGCACGTCTTCGCCGTACACCTCATGGGCGGCCAACTGGCCGATTTCGAGGAACGGCGAGCCCGGGTCCAGCAGGCGGTCGATACGCTCGCGCGGCAGCAGTTTGCCACGCGAGGTATGCCGTTCCTGGGCCTTGGGCCCGCCGCCCTGGGCAACCTGGGCGAGCAGGCCGCGCAGGGCCTGGACCTGTTCGAGCATGGCCGCGCTGTTGACGGCAAACTCTGCCGAACGCGGGTTGATCTGGGTGTGCAAGGTAGCCATGTGCGCCCGTCCCTTATGTTCAGCGGGTTTCGTTGAACAGTTCGCGGCCGATCAGCATCCGGCGGATTTCACTGGTGCCGGCACCGATTTCATACAGCTTGGCGTCGCGCAACAGGCGGCCAGCCGGGAATTCGTTGATATAGCCGTTGCCGCCAAGAATCTGGATCGCCTCCAGGGCCATTTGCGTGGCACGCTCGGCGGTGTACAGGATCACGCCGGCAGCGTCCTTGCGGGTGGTTTCGCCACGGTCGCATGCCTGAGCCACGGCATACAGGTAGGCGCGGCTGGCATTGAGCTGGGTGTACATGTCGGCAATCTTGCCCTGGATCAGCTGGAACTCGCCGATGCTCTGGCCGAATTGCTTGCGGTCGTGGATATACGGCACCACCAGGTCCATGCAGCTTTGCATGATGCCGGTCGGGCCGCCGGACAGCACCACACGTTCGTAGTCCAGGCCGCTCATGAGGACGCGCACGCCGCCGTTGAGCTGGCCCAGAATGTTCTCTGCTGGCACTTCCACGCCATCGAAGAACAGCTCGCAGGTGTTGGACCCGCGCATGCCCAGCTTGTCGAACTTGTTGCTGCGGCTGAAGCCTTTCCAGTCGCGCTCGACGATGAACGCGGTGATGCCGTGCGCACCCTTGTCCAGGTCGGTCTTGGCGTAAATCACGTAGGTATTGGCGTCGGGACCGTTGGTGATCCAGGTCTTGCTGCCGTTGAGCACGTAGTGATCGCCGCGTTTTTCTGCGCGCAGCTTCATCGACACCACGTCGGAGCCGGCATTGGGCTCGCTCATGGCCAAGGCGCCGATGTGCTCGCCGCTGATCAGCTTGGGCAGGTACTTGAGCTTCTGCTCGTGGGTGCCGTTGCGGTTGATCTGGTTGACGCACAGGTTGGAATGGGCGCCGTAGGACAGCGCCACCGAGGCGGAGCCACGGCTGATCTCTTCCATTGACACCACATGGGCCAGGTAGCCCAGGCCAGCGCCGCCGTACTCTTCCGGTACAGTGATGCCCAGCAGGCCCATGTCACCGAACTTGCGCCACATGTCGGCGGGGAACAGGTTGTCGTGGTCGATCTGCGCGGCGCGCGGGGCCAGTTCGGCGGCGACGAAGGTGCGCACCTGGTCGCGGAGCATGTCGATGGTCTCGCCCAGGGCGAAGTTCAGGGAGGGGTAATGCATGCTGGGGCACCTTCTTGTTCTTGAAATTGGGTTACACCATAGCTTGGGATCCAGCCCCGCCCCCTGTGGGAGTGGGCATGCCCGCGAATACGTCAGCAGGGTCACCGTCATTACCTGATCGGTCGCATTCGCGGGCAAGCCCGCTCCCACAGGGGGTGGCGTGACGCCTCAAGTGGGTGTCGTTCATCACCTTTACGTTAACGTAAACCTGCATGAGGTCACTGTCAATCCACTCGTCACCTTTACGTAAACGTAAATCTGCGCCAGAGTATTCCCGCTTGCTTCAGCCGTGCCCAAAACAACCACAAGAAGGGACACCCATGAGTCAACCGAGCTATACCCGCGGTCGCCAGGACCGACCCTTGCTGACCCAGACCATCGGCCAGGCCTTCGATGCCACCGTGGCCCGCTGTTCCGACAGCGAGGCCCTGGTGTCCCGCCACCAGGGCCTGCGTTACAGCTGGCGGCAGTTGGCCGAACAGGTCGAAATATACGCCCGCGCCCTTATCGCACTGGGCGTGAACACCGGCGACCGTGTTGGCATCTGGTCGCCCAACTGCGCCCAGTGGTGCATCTTGCAGCTGGCCAGTGCCAAGGTCGGTGCCATTCTGGTCAACATCAACCCGGCCTACCGTGTGGGCGAACTGGAATACGTGTTGCGCCAGTCCGGCTGCCGCTGGCTGGTCTGCGCTGAAGCCTTCAAAACGTCTGATTACCACGCCATGGTGCAGGAGCTGGTGCCTGAACTGGCCAGTGCCGCGCCTGGTGAGCTGGCCAGTGAATGCCTGCCCGAGTTGCGTGGCGTCATCAGCCTGGCCGCCAACCCGCCTGCCGGCTTCCTGCCCTGGCACGCGTTGGCCGAGCGGGCAGGGCAGACGTCTGCCGAAGCCTGCACAGCCCGTCAGCAAAGCCTGCAGTTCGACCAGCCGGTAAACATCCAGTACACCTCCGGAACCACCGGTGCGCCCAAAGGTGCCACGCTCAGTCACTACAACATCCTCAACAACGGTTTCATGGTGGGTGAAAGCCTTGGCCTGACGGCCCGCGACCGTATGGTGATCCCGGTGCCGCTGTACCATTGCTTCGGCATGGTCATGGCCAACCTCGGCTGCATCACCCACGGCAGCACCATGATCTACCCCAACGATGCTTTCGACGCCGAACTTACCTTGCGCGCCGTGGCCGAGGAGCGTGCCACCATCCTCTATGGCGTACCGACCATGTTCATCGCCATGCTCGACCACCCGTCCCGTGCCCACATGGACCTGTCGACCCTGCGCAGCGGCATCATGGCCGGCGCCACCTGCCCGATCGAAGTGATGCGCCGGGTCATCGACCAGATGCACATGGCAGAAGTGCAGATCGCCTACGGCATGACCGAAACCAGCCCCGTGTCGCTGCAGACCGGCCCGGACGACGATCTGGAGTTGCGCGTGACCACCGTCGGCCGCACCCAGCCGCAGCTGGAGAACAAGCTGGTGGACGCCGATGGCTGCATCGTCCCTCGCGGAGAGATTGGCGAACTGTGCACCCGCGGCTACAGCGTGATGCTTGGCTACTGGGACAACCCCCAGGCCACGGCGGATGCCATCGACCCGGCCGGCTGGATGCATTCGGGTGACCTGGCGGTGATGGACGAGCAGGGCTATGTGCGCATCGTCGGGCGCAACAAGGACATGATCATTCGTGGCGGCGAGAACATTTACCCGCGTGAGCTGGAGGAGTTTTTCTACACCCACCCGGCGGTGGCCGATGCGCAGGTGATCGGCATTCCGTGCAGCCGCTATGGCGAAGAGATCGTCGCCTGGATCAAGCTGCACCCGGGGCACAGCGCCACGGTCGAGGAGCTGCAGGGCTGGTGCAAGGCACGCATTGCCCACTTCAAGGTGCCGCGGTATATCCGCTTTGTCGACGATTTCCCGATGACGGTGACCGGGAAGGTGCAAAAGTTCCGGATGCGTGAGATCAGTGTGGCGGAGATTGCAGCTGCATCTGCGGGTTGATGTGCTGGCGCGGCCGGCCTCTTCGCGGGTAAACCCGCTCCTACACAGGGGCAGCGCCGCATTCAAGGCCGGCACGGTCCCTGGTAGGAGCGGGTTTACCCGCGAAGAGGCCGGCCCGATCAATGCAAGATCTTCACCTTGCCAAGCACCCGGTCATCCTCAACCTTTCAATGAAGCAGCGGAGATCAGCTGTTCACGCTGGTGCCGTGGTCTACCCTTAAGCCTTCACCGGTGGCTCCTGGCTCGGCGGGTCGCCCACTGTCGGCGGCACGGTCGGCTTGATCGGCAGCTCGTCCGGTTCTTCTTCCGGTACGGGTGGCGGCAAGCTCGGGTCGTCGATGTTGGGATCGGGTGTCTCCGGTGGAATGGGAATGTTCATGGCCTGACCTCGCGTGGGTGGGTGAAGAGGTGCTGTAGGCTCTGACCGCTGGCAGCTGCCGTTCGCTCAATTATTTTGAACCCCCCGCCTGTGCCCGGCTCTGAACCCTTACCGCCACCAGCCTGAGGGAGCAAGGTCGATGTCACGAAACGAGCCCTTTGAAAGCGTGCCCATGGCGAACGATCACCCGGACCAGGCCATTAGCCTGGCCCAGGCGCTGTTGGCGCCACGCATCGTGATCGAAGACACCCAACCCGTGCTCGACGCCGGCAGCTTCGCCGCCAAGGCCGTCAGCGGCCAGCCTGTGGCCGTCAGCACCAAGGCCTACAGCGACGGCCACGACCGCCTGGCGGTGATGCTCAACTGGCGCCAGGCCCACAGCCGGCGCTGGCATTGCGTGCCGATGCAGTCGGCGGGCAACGACCTGTGGCAGGCCGAATTCACCCCCACCGAGCTGGGCCCGCACCGGTTCAGTATCGAGGCCTGGATCGACCCGTTTGCCACCTATTGCCACGATCTGGAGAAGAAGTACCACGCCGGCGTCGAGGTAAAACTGGAACTGGAAGAAGGCCGCTTGATGCTGGGCAAAGGCATCGAGCTGTGCAGCGGCGCCCTGCGCGAGGCGCTCGAGGCCGTGCAGAGCCGCCTGGCCACGCTCAGTACCGATGATCAGGTGGCCGTGTTTCTCGACCCGACCACCGCCCGCCTGATGGGTGAAGCCGAACACCGCAGCTACCTGACCCGCAGCCCTGATTTCCCCCTTGATGTCGACCGCCCGGCCGCATTGTTCGCCAGCTGGTACGAGCTGTTCCCGCGCTCGATGACCGACGACCCGCAGCGTCACGGCACCTTCAACGACGTGCACGAACGGCTGCCGATGATCCGCGACATGGGCTTCGACGTCCTGTACTTCCCGCCCATCCACCCCATCGGCATGCAGCATCGCAAGGGCCGCAACAACGCCCTCAAGGCCGAGCCGGGCGACCCGGGTAGCCCGTATGCCATTGGCAGCCCGGAGGGCGGCCACGAGGCGATTCACCCGCAACTGGGCAGCCGCGATGACTTCCGTCGACTGGTGGCTGCGGCGGCGGAACACGGCCTGGAAATCGCCCTCGATTTCGCCATCCAGTGTTCCCAGGACCACCCCTGGCTCAAGGAGCACCCGGGCTGGTTCAGCTGGCGCCCGGACGGCACCATCCGCTACGCCGAAAACCCGCCGAAAAAGTATCAGGACATCGTCAACGTCGATTTCTACGCCCCAGAGGCCGTGCCCTCGCTGTGGCTGGCCCTGCGCGACGTGGTGGTCGGCTGGGTCGAGGAGGGCGTGAAGACTTTCCGCGTCGACAACCCGCACACCAAGCCGCTGCCGTTCTGGCAATGGCTGATCGGCAATGTGCGCAGCCAGCACCCCGACGTCATCTTCCTCGCCGAAGCCTTTACCAAGCCGGCAATGATGGCGCGCCTGGGCAAGGTCGGCTACGCACAGAGCTATACCTATTTCACCTGGCGCAACCACAAGCAGGAGCTGCGCGAATATTTCGAGCAGCTCAATCAGCCGCCGTGGAGCCAGTGCTACCGGCCCAACTTCTTCGTCAACACGCCGGACATCAACCCGTTTTTCCTGCACACCTCAGGCCGCGCAGGTTTCCTTATCCGTGCCGCGCTGGCCACCATGGGCTCAGGCTTGTGGGGCATGTATTCGGGCTTCGAGCTGTGTGAGGGCACGCCGTTGCCGGGCAAGGAGGAGTACCTGGATTCGGAGAAGTACGAAATCCGCCCACGCGACTTCACCCAGCCCGGCAACATCATCGCCGAGATCGCCCAGCTCAACCGCATCCGCCGGCAGAACCGCGCCTTGCAAACCCACCTGGGCGTGGCCTTCTTCAATTGCTGGAACGACAACATCCTGTACTTCGCCAAGCGTACGCCCGAGCGGGACAACTACATCCTGGTGGCCGTCAGCCTCGACCCACACAACGCCCAGGAGGCGCACTTCGAGTTGCCGCTGTGGGAGTTGGGGCTGGACGACAACGCCGAAACCCAGGGTGAAGACCTGATGAACGGCCACCGCTGGTCGTGGTACGGCAAGACCCAATGGATGCGCATAGAGCCCTGGCACCTGCCGTTCGGCATCTGGCGCATCGAGAAAGCCGGGTAAAACCGGTCTGTAGCCTTTTCCCCTGTGGGAGCGGGCATGCCCGCGAACACCGGCAGAGCCGGTGCCAAGCACCGCGGTGGCTGATTCGCGGGCCCGCCCGCTCCCACAGCGATGGTGCAAGAAGGGGCAAACATGCAATTGAAAGGAGTCGCACATGGCCAAGCGTTCCCGCCCGGCAGCCTTCATCGACGACCCGCTGTGGTACAAGGACGCCGTCATCTACCAGCTGCACATCAAGTCGTTCTTCGACTCGAACAATGACGGCATCGGCGACTTCGCCGGCCTGATCAGCAAGCTCGACTACATCGCCGAGCTGGGCGTCAACACCCTGTGGCTGCTGCCGTTCTACCCCTCGCCACGCCGTGACGACGGCTACGACATCGCCGAATACAAGGCCGTGCACCCCGACTACGGCAGCATGGCCGACGCCCGCCGTTTCATCGCCGAGGCCCACAAGCGCGGCCTGCGGGTGATCACCGAGCTGGTCATCAACCACACCAGCGACCAGCACCCGTGGTTCCAGCGCGCCCGCCACGCCAAGCGCGGCAGCAAGGCGCGCGAGTTCTACGTGTGGTCGGACGACGACCAGAAGTACGACGGCACGCGCATCATCTTCCTCGACACCGAAAAGTCCAACTGGACCTGGGACCCGGTCGCCGGCCAGTACTTCTGGCACCGGTTCTACTCCCACCAGCCGGACCTCAACTTCGACAACCCGCAGGTGCTCAAGGCGGTGATCGGCGTCATGCGCTTCTGGCTGGACCTGGGTGTAGATGGCCTGCGGCTGGACGCGATCCCTTACCTGATCGAGCGCGACGGCACCAACAACGAAAACCTCGCCGAAACCCACGACGTGCTCAAGGCGATCCGCGCCGAGATCGACGCCAATTACCCCGATCGCATGCTGCTGGCCGAAGCCAACCAGTGGCCTGAAGACACGCGTCCGTACTTCGGCGAAGGCGACGGCGACGAGTGCCATATGGCCTTCCACTTTCCGTTGATGCCGCGCATGTACATGGCCCTGGCCATGGAAGACCGCTTCCCGATCACCGATATCCTGCGCCAGACCCCGGAAATCCCGGCCAACTGCCAGTGGGCGATCTTTTTGCGCAACCATGATGAACTGACCCTGGAAATGGTCACCGACCGCGAGCGCGACTACCTGTGGAACTACTACGCCGAAGACCGCCGCGCGCGCATCAACCTGGGCATTCGCCGGCGCCTGGCGCCCCTGCTGCAGCGTGACCGTCGGCGCATAGAGCTGCTGACCAGCCTGCTGTTGTCGATGCCCGGCACGCCAACCCTGTATTACGGCGACGAACTGGGTATGGGCGACAATATCTATCTGGGTGACCGCGATGGCGTTCGCACACCCATGCAGTGGTCGCCAGACCGCAACGGCGGTTTTTCCCGCGCCGACCCGCAGCGCCTGGTGCTGCCGCCGATCATGGACCCGCTCTACGGTTACCAGACCGTCAACGTCGAGGCGCAAAGCCACGACCCGCATTCGCTGCTGAACTGGACCCGGCGCATGCTGGCGGTGCGCAAGCAGCAGAAGGCCTTTGGTCGCGGCAGCCTGCGCACCCTCACGCCCAGCAACCGGCGCATCCTTGCCTATATCCGCGAGTACACCGATGCCGACGGCAATACCGAGGTCATCCTCTGCGTGGCCAACGTGTCCCGCGCCGCCCAGGCTGCCGAACTCGAATTGTCACAATACGCCGACAAAGTACCGGTGGAGATGCTTGGCGGCAGCGCGTTCCCGCCAATCGGCCAACTGCCGTTTCTGCTGACCTTGCCACCTTATGCGTTCTACTGGTTCCTGCTGGCCAGCCGCGATCGCATGCCCAGCTGGCACATCCAGCCCACCGAGGGGTTACCCGAATTGACCACATTGGTACTGCGCAAGCGCATGGAAGAACTGCTGCAAGCCCCTGCAAGCGATACGCTGCAAAGCACCATCCTGCCGCAGTACCTGCCCAAGCGCCGCTGGTTCGCCGGCAAGGAAGGGCCGATCGATGCCGTGCGCCTGTGTTACGGCGTGCGTTTCGGCACCGCCACCACGCCGGTGTTGCTCAGCGAAATCGAGGTACACAGCGACGGCACGGCCACCCGCTACCAGCTGCCGTTCGGCCTGCTGCGTGAGGAGCAGATCCATACCGCGCTGCCGCAGCAGCTGGCGTTGTCGCGGGTGCGCCGTGCCCACCAGGTTGGCTTGATCACAGACGCCTTCGTCCTTGAGCCGTTCATTCACGCCGTGATGCAAGCCTGCCAGGATGGCCTGCGTCTGCCGTGTGGCGACGCTGAGGGTGAATTGCGCTTCGAATGCACAGAGCAGCTGGCCGGCCTGGCGCTCGACGAGGAGAGCGAAGTGCGCTACCTCAGCGCCGAGCAGTCCAACAGCTCGGTGGTCATCGGCGACCGCGTGGTGCTCAAGCTGATCCGCCGGGTCAACCCGGGTATCCATCCAGAGCTGGAAATGAGTGCCTACCTGACCGCCGCCGGCTTTGCCAATATCTCGCCGCTGCTGGCCTGGGTCAGCCGGGTGGACGAACAACATGCGCCGCACCTGCTGATGATTGCCCAAGGTTACCTGAGTAACCAGGGCGATGCCTGGGGCTGGACCCAGAACACGCTGGAAAGGGCCATCCGCGACCAGATGGAGCCCACCCGCAACGACGCCGAAACGCACACTGACGCATTGGCCGAACTCAGCGGCTTTGCGGCCTTGCTTGGCCAGCGCCTGGGCGAGATGCACCTGCTGCTGGCCGCACCCACCGAAGACCCGGCCTTCCAGCCGCGCCCCAGCGATGCGCAGGACAGCGAGCGCTGGCGTGCACAGATCAGCACCGAACTGACCCACGCCCTCGACCTGCTGGCCCAGCATCGCGACACGCTGGACGGCGACAGCCAGGCCTTGGTCGACGATCTGCAGCAACAGCGTGACGGCCTGGCCCAGCACATCGGCAACCTCGCCGAGCAGGCTCAGGGTGGCCTGCTGATGCGTGTACACGGCGACCTGCACCTGGGCCAGGTGCTGGTGGTGCAGGGGGATGCGTACCTCATCGATTTTGAAGGCGAACCCGCCCGGCCCCTTGAAGAGCGCCGGGCAAAACACAGCCCCTACAAGGATGTCAGCGGCGTGCTGCGATCCTTCGACTATGCTGCTGCGATGATCTTGCGCAGCGCGTCTGCGGTGGACCTTTCCGAGCCGGCGCGGCAAGCCCGGCAGCGGGTTGCCCGGCAGTACTTGCACCAGTCCCGGCATGCCTTTGTCGAAGCCTATGGCCTGGCCACTGCCGCCATGCCCCACGCCTGGCAGCACGCCGAGGGCGAGCGCGCGGCACTGGAGCTGTTCTGCCTGGAAAAAGCCGCCTACGAGATTACATACGAAGCCGAAAACCGTCCGAGCTGGCTGGCCGTGCCTTTGCATGGTCTGCATGGACTGATCAGTACCTGGGGAGAGTCAGAATGAACGTTACAACGCGTGAAAACGGTGGCCTTCGGCAACGGGACCTCGACGCCCTGGCCCGCGCCGAACACGCCGATCCTTTTGCGGTACTCGGCCCCCACGGCGACGGCGCAGGCGGGCAGGTGGTCCGCGTCTTTCTGCCCAATGCCCTGAAAGTGCACATTCAGGCCCGGGAGGACGGGCGAGTCCTCGCCGAAATGGAGCAGGGCAGCCTGCCCGGTTTGTTCAGCGCGCACCTCGATAAGGCACAGCCCTATCAGCTTCACATCGTCTGGGCCGGCGGCGAGCAGGTTACCGAAGACCCCTACAGCTTCGGCCCGCAATTGGGAGACATGGACCTTCACTTGTTCGCGGAAGGCAATCACCGCGATTTGTCCGGGCGCTTCGGTGCCCAGCCGACTCAGGTCGATGGCATCGACGGCGTGTGTTTCTCGGTCTGGGCGCCGAATGCCCGGCGGGTGTCGGTGGTGGGTGATTTCAACAACTGGGATGGTCGCCGTCACCCCATGCGCCTGCGCCACGGTGCCGGGGTTTGGGAGCTGTTCATTCCGCGTCTGGGCGTGGGCGAAACCTACAAGTTCGAAGTACTCGGCAAGGACGGCATACTGCCGTTGAAGGCCGACCCACTGGCCCGTGCCACCGAGCTGCCGCCGAGCACGGCGTCCAAGGTTGCCGGTGAACTCAGCCACGCCTGGCAGGACCATGACTGGATGGCGCAGCGCGCCCAGCGCCATGCCTACAACGCGCCGTTGTCGATCTACGAACTGCACCCAGGGTCATGGCGCTGCGAGCTGGACGAAACGGGGGAAATCGGGCGTTTCTACAATTGGCGGGAACTGGCCGAGCGGCTGGTGCCCTATGTGCAGGAACTGGGCTTTACCCACATCGAACTGCTGCCGATCATGGAGCATCCGTTCGGCGGCTCCTGGGGCTATCAACCACTGTCGATGTTCGCGCCCACCTCGCGCTACGGCAGTGCCGAAGATTTCGCCGCGTTCATCGACGCCTGCCACCAAGGGGGCATCGGTGTGCTGCTGGACTGGGTGCCGGCGCATTTCCCCACTGACGAACATGGCCTGGCGCGCTTCGACGGCACGGCCCTGTACGAATACGACAACCCACTGGAAGGCTATCACCAGGACTGGAACACGCTGATCTACAACCTCGGCCGCAACGAGGTACGCGGCTTTATGATGGCCTCGGCGCTGCACTGGCTCAAGCATTTCCACATCGACGGCCTGCGCGTCGATGCGGTGGCCTCGATGCTGTACCGCGACTACTCGCGCAAGGCCGGCGAATGGGTACCCAACCGCCACGGCGGGCGCGAGAACCTGGAAGCCATCGACTTCATCCGCCACCTCAACGGCGTGGCTGCCCACGAGGCCCCGGGTGCGCTGATCATCGCCGAGGAGTCCACCGCCTGGCCCGGGGTCAGCCAACCTACCCAACAGGGCGGCCTGGGTTTTGCCTACAAGTGGAACATGGGCTGGATGCACGACACCCTGCACTACATCCAGAACGACCCGGTGCACCGCACCTACCACCACAACGAGATGAGCTTCGGGCTGATCTATGCCTATTCCGAGCACTTCATCCTGCCCATCTCCCATGATGAAGTGGTACACGGCAAGCACTCGCTGATCGACAAGATGCCCGGCGACCGCTGGCAGAAATTCGCCAACCTGCGTGCCTACCTCACCTTCATGTGGGCACACCCGGGCAAGAAGCTGCTGTTCATGGGCTGCGAGTTCGGCCAGTGGCGTGAGTGGAACCACGACAGCGAACTGGACTGGTACCTGCTGCAGTATCCCGAGCACCAGGGCGTGCAGCGCCTGGTGGGCGACCTCAATCGCCTGTACCGCGAAGAGCCGGCGTTGCACGAGCAGGATTGCCAGCCGCAGGGCTTCCAGTGGTTGATCGGTGACGACGCGCAGAACAGCGTGTACGCCTGGCTGCGCTGGAGCAGCAGCGGCGAGCCGGTGCTGGTGGTGGCCAACTTCACCCCGGTACCCCGAGAGGGCTACCGCATTGGAGTGCCGTTCGGCGAGCGTTGGCAGGAGCTGCTGAACAGTGATGCCGAGCTGTATGCCGGGTCGAATGTCGGCAATCTCGGGGCGGTGGCCAGTGACGAAGTGGCCAGCCACGGGCAGCCACTATCGCTGGCCCTGAACCTGCCGCCGCTGGGGGTGTTGATCATGAAGCCCGCCTGATCGGTTGACCGCACTGGCCTTTTCGCCTGTAGGAGCGGGTTTACCCGCGAATCCGGTAGCGGCGGCAACCGTGAATGGCCTTTGGGAATTGGCCGGCAGGCCCGGCCCTTTCGCGGGTGAACCCGCTCCTACAACGGCCTGTGCCGAGCCACCGATGCGTGTGGCCCCGATCAGTGTGTAGGAGCGGGTTTACCCGCGAATAGGCCGGCCCTGCCTACCACCGCATCCGCACCCCAAGGCTGCCGATCAGCCCGTTCAGGTCATTGTCGTCCACATCACTGCTGTAATCGGCGCTGACGAACAACGCCACCGAAGGCGTCACCCGCGCCACCAGCCCCAAGCCTAACTCCACCGTGGTGGAGTAGCGCGAACTGGAGATCTTGTCGACCTCGTCCAGTTTCAGTTCATCGGCATTGCTGAAGTCATACCACACGTTGGTACGCACATAGGGTTCGATGGGCATGCCGCGCACTTCGTAGCGCCCGGACAACTTGGCACCGACCCGGCCGCTCCAGCTCGGCTGGCTGTCGAAGGCTTGCAAGGTCTCTTCCTGCACCTGGTTGCCAGGGAAGAATTGCTGGTTGATCAACTGTGCCTGGGGCTCGATGACCCAGTTGCCCCCCAGGCGGATCGGGTAACCGCCCTCTACCGAGAAGGTCATTGCGTGGCCACTGTCGTCCAGGCGCTGGCCGTTTTCGCCACGGCCCATCACGTCGATCCGCGAGCCCATGGCCACGGCATCCAGGTGCCAACCCTGTTCATGGGTCATGCTCCAGTACACCCCCAGGCTTTCCCCGCTCAAGTTCACCGCTTTGCGCTGCTTGTCGCCCAGCAGAGGGCGCGCGCCTCTGAAGCTGCTTTGCAGGTTGTTGTGCCCCACGAAAATCCCTGCGCGGTGCACATCGCCCGCTGCAGTTTCACGCACGAACAGGTCCGGGCCGATCATCAGTTGCTGGCTGGGCGCCTCCAGCTGTGCCGGCGGCAGCGCGCGGCCGCGCGCACTGGTGGGGAAGAACTGCGCCCACTGACTGGCAATCAGGTCGGGTGCCGGCTGCTGGTGGCGTTCGCTCATCTGCTGCGAAAACGCATTGAGGGTGCCGAGACTCAACCCACTGGCACTGAGCGGGTCGAGCGACAGTTGCGCCGCCACGGGTTGCTGCAGATAGCCGGGGGAGGTGGGGTCACCCTGCAGTTCGTACGCGATCGTTTCCACCGGGGTTGCCAGAAGCAGCGACGTGGAAACCGCGTAGAAAATGCTGTCGAAGCGCAAGGGGTTCGAGGTGCTTTTCATGGCGGATCTCCTTTGTTTTTGTGGTGCAGCCCGAGAACCTGGCCTGTTGTCACGAGCTGTACGGCAAAAACAGTGGGCGACCCAAACCAGCACGCCAGTTATCGCAAACGCGCACGAAGGCGCGAGCTAGAGGCCCGGCGCAAGTTTTTTACAGCTTGGTACTGTTCAGCTAAGGAGAGGTCGCGGCTTGCGTCAAGAAAGCGTGAAGGAAGTGTTCAGGGTGCGTCGTAACGCTCAACCTGTTGTTTTATCGATAAAAACAGCAGGGTATAGCGGGGATCGCTATTTGCCGTGCCGTGGCTATGAAGAATGATTGCTAAAGTCGCACTTCAACGGCCAGCGGCAGGTGATCTGACAGGTGCGACCAAGGTTTGTGCCCCAGAATCCGCGGCCCATGGCTTTCGGCGTTACGCAGGTAAATGCGGTCCAGGCGCAGCAGCGGGAGGCGGGCCGGGTAGGTGCGGGCGAGGTGGCCGTGGTGGCGCTCGAAGGCTTCGTGCAGGTCGCGTTGCAGGCCAAGGGTGCGGTTGCCATGGCTTTTCCAGTCGTTGAAGTCGCCGGCGATGATCACCGGGGCGTTGGCCGGCAGGGCGTCCAGCAGTTTACGCAGCAACTGCAGCTGCTTTTGCCGGTGGCTTTCCAGCAACGACAGGTGCACGCAGACCGCATGCACCTGGCCTTGCCCCGGCACCTCCAGCACACAGTGCAACAGGCCGCGGCGTTCGGGGCCGGTGATCGACACGTCCAGGTTGCGGTGCTCGATGATCGGGTATTTGGACAGCAACGCATTGCCGTGGTGGCCGTCAGGGTAGACCGCGTTGCGGCCATAGGCAAAGTCGCTCCACATGCTGTCGGCGAGGAATTCGTACTGCGAGGTCTGTGGCCAGCCGGGGTGGCGCGCGGCGTGGCGGTCGTGGCTGCCGAGCACTTCCTGAAGGAAGACAATGTCGGCCTGTGTGCTGCGCACGGCCTCGCGCAGCTCCGGCAAGATAAAGCGCCGGTTGAAGGCGGTGAAGCCCTTGTGGGTATTCACCGTCAGTACCCGCAGGCGTTTCACGGCCGGGGCCTGGCTGACGCTGGCGAAACCATTACTGCCGGCTTCGAGGCTCACGATTCCTCCTGAAGTTAACCCTGCCTCACTGTCGCCGCCAAACCCTGTGGGGGCTGGTACACCGTTCCCACCGGGTTTGGCGTGGCGATCACAACGTAGGACCTGCCTGGGCTATCACCGTTCACTCTTCGTCGTACTGCAACACCATCAGCAGCATCGACCGACCCTTCACCTCGAAGGTACTGTCGAACTGCAGGTGCTGCCCCTTGCGCAACTCCGGCCGGTCGGTATCGACCAGGCAGCTCCAGTAATCGCCTTCGGGCACGGCCGGTAGCTTGAACGGCACGATGTCATGGTGGGCATTGACGATCAGCAACACGGTGGCCTCGGCACCTGGCCGGGCGATACCGCTGACCTGCGCGCGGCCATCTATCAGCATGCCCAGGCAACGCCCGTGTGGGTCTTCCCATTGCTCAACGCTCATCTCGCTGCCATCGGGTGCCAGCCAGGTCACGTCCTTGACCCCAATTGCCTCATTGTAGTCACCCACCAGAAAGCGCGAGCGGCGCAGCACCGGGTAGGCCAGGCGCAGGCGCGTCAGGCGCTTGACGAAGGCCAGCAGCTCTTGGCCTTCCTCGTCCAGGTCCCAGTTCACCCAGCCGATCTCGCTGTCCTGGCAGTAAGCGTTGTTGTTGCCGTGCTGGGTGCGGCTGAACTCGTCGCCGGCAACGATCATTGGCGTGCCCTGGGCCAGCAGCAAGGTGGCGAAGTAGTTGCGCATCTGGCGCATGCGCAGGGCATTGATCGCCGGGTCGTCGGTCGGCCCTTCGACGCCGCAGTTCCACGACAGGTTGTTGTCGGTGCCGTCCTGGTTGTTTTCGTCGTTGTCTTCATTGTGCTTGTGGTTGTAGGACACCAGGTCGCGCAGGGTGAAACCGTCGTGGGCGGTGATGAAGTTGACCGAGGAATAGGGCCTGCGCCCGCGGTTGTTGAACATGTCGCCCGAGGCGGTCAAGCGCGCGGCAAAATCGGCCAGCTGGCCTTCGTCGCCTTTCCAGAAGGCGCGTGCGGTATCGCGGAAGCGGTCGTTCCATTCCGCCCAGCCCGGGGCGAAGTTGCCCACCTGGTAGCCGCCGGGGCCGCAATCCCACGGTTCGGCAATCAGCTTGACCTGGCTCAGCATCGGGTCCTGGCGGCAGGCGACCAGGAAGCCATGACGCTCGCTGTAGCCATCGTGGTAACGGCCAAGGATGGTCGCCAGGTCGAAGCGAAAGCCGTCCACGTGCATTTCGCCGGCCCAGTAGCGAAGCGAGTCGGTGACCAACTGCAGCACGCAGGGGTGGCTCAGGTCCAGGGTGTTGCCGGTGCCGGAGTCGTTGATGTAGTAGCGCTTGTCGTCCGGCATCAGGCGGTAGTACGAGGCGTTGTCGATGCCGCGCATCGACAGGGTCGGGCCGCGCTCGTTGCCTTCGGCGGTGTGGTTGTAGACCACGTCCAGGATCACCTCAAGCCCGGCGTCGTGCAGGTGCGCGACCATCTCCTTGAACTCGGCGATCTTGCCGCTGGCCAGGTAGCGCGGGTGCGGGGCGAAAAAGGCGATGCTGTTGTAGCCCCAGTAGTTGTTCAGGCCCTTGTCCAGCAGGTGCTGGTCGTTGACGAAGGCGTGAATCGGCAGCAGCTCGATGCTCGACACGCCAAGGTCCTTGATGTGTTTGAGCAACTCGTCGTTGGCCAGGCCGGCGAAGGTGCCGCGCAGTTCTTCAGGCACTGCCGGGTGGCGCATGCTGATGCCGCGGGCATGCGCTTCATAGATGATCGTGCGCTCCCATGGGATCTGCACGCGCTGGTCGCGGCCCCAGGTGAACGCCGGGTCGATGACCTTGCATTTGGGCACGAAAGGCGCGCTGTCGCGCTCGTCGAACGACAGGTCACCATCGGGGTGGCCGATGGTGTAGCCGAACAGTGCCTCGGACCATTTCAGGCTGCCGACCAGTTGCTTGGCATACGGGTCGATCAGCAGTTTGTTGGGGTTGAAGCGGTGGCCGTTTTCCGGCTCGTAGGGGCCATACACCCGGTAGCCATAGACCAGGCCGGGGTGAGCGTCGGGGAGGTAGCCATGGTAGATCTCATCGGTGTATTCGGGCAGCTCTATGCGCTCGATTTCCTGCTCGCCGGTGGAGTCGAACAGGCACAGCTCGACCTTGGTGGCGTTGGCCGAGAAGAGGGCGAAGTTGACCCCAAGGCCATCCCAGGTGGCGCCGAGGGGGAAGGGCATGCCTTCGCGGATGCGCGATGGTGCTACCGAGCGGGTTTTCTTTGGGGTGCGGGGGCTCATGACGATCCTCGAGTGGCCGTGATGGGAGGGGGATTTGGGCTGTCCGGCATGGCCTCTTCGCGGGTAAACCCGCTCCTACAGGTCATCACAGGTGCCTGTAGGAGCGGGTTTACCCGCGAAGAGGCCAGGACAGGTTTAACCGGCAGTAGGCTTTTTCACCGCCCGGGGCTTTTTCACCGCAGCGGGTTTAACCCCTGGCAGGGCAGCCGCCTTGGGATCGGCAGGCGCCTTTGGCTTGGCCGCTGCTTTCTTGCGCGGGGCTGCCTTGGGCGCCAGCGCTTCGGCCTCGGCCAGCTTGCGGGCCATTTCCCAGTGGCGTTCTTCTTCCCCTACGGGCTTACCTTCGGATTCCCAGATCTGGTAGGCAAATTCGCGAATACGCTTTTCATCGACACTCATCATGACGCTCCTGATGCTCAAGATTGTTGTATCAACACGTTGACCGGAAATTCCGCCAGCACGGCGCTCAACGGCAACTCCTTTGAAGAGCTGACCGCCGCACAGGCGAAAAGTCCCGTCGAGTTGGCAGGTGACAAGGCAAACGGCAATACCAGCCGGGTGTCGTCCCAGTTCTGCGCCGGGATCAACGGTGTAGCGGCACCTCCGAGCAGGCTGCTGGCCAGGCGCGGTGCGACGACGATGGCGTGCTCGCCTTCCCCCAGGCGAGCAAAGGCAATGACCTTGTCAGCGTGCCGGCCCTGTACGGTCAGTGGCAGGTAGGCACCGCGGCGGAACAGCTCGGCATGGGCCTGGCGGCAGTCCAGCACGCGGGCGATCAAGGCCTGTTTGACACGGCCGTCGCGCCAGTGCGCCAGCAGCTCGGCGGCCGGTGTGGCATCGTCCAGCGTGCGACGCCTCGAAGCGTAGTCCACGGCGCGGCGGTTGTCCGGGTCGACCAGGCTGAAGTCCCAGTATTCGTTACCCTGGTACAGGTCGGGCACACCGGGTGTGGTCATGCGCAACAGGGCCTGGACCAGGCCATTGAGAGCGCCGGGGCAGGCCAGCAGCTGCGCCGCGTCGGCCAGCGACTTGCGCAGTTGCTGGTTCTCGCTGTCCAGCAGCAGGCCGTCGAGGTAATGAGCGCAGGCGCCTTCGTAGGCCTCGTTCGGTGCGCTCCAGCTACTGCGCAGCTTGGCCTCGCGCAGGGCCTTCTGCTGCCACTGGCGAACACGCTCGGCGTATTGACGCAGGGCATTGTCGTCGTTCAGGTCGAGGTCCAAGGGCCAACTGCCGAGCAGGGTTTGTAGCAGCATCAACTCGTCGCCGGGGCTGGGTGCCAGCCCGTCGTCCAACTGCGCGCGCAGGGGGGCGGCCAGCTCACGCCAGTGCTCTACCCGGCTGGCCAGCCACGTGCCGCGCTCGCTGAGTACGGCCAGGCGTGCACGCGTGTCTTCGCCGCGCTTGTGGTCGTGGGTGGCGGTGGTCAGCAGGTTGTCGGGGAAATCGCGCAGGCGCCGCTGGGCCTCGTTGTGGAAATGCATGGGGGGTGCGCTGAAGCGCTCTGCCTCGAAACCCACGTCGTTACGCGACAGCAGCCGCGCGCTGCGGTAGAAGGCGGTGTCTTCCACGGCTTTGGCGGCGCTGGGCGCAGTCAGTTGCTGGAAGCGCACGCAGGCGTGGCGCAGTTGCTTGCGGGCGCGCCCCGGTGGCAGATGCCGCCAGGCTTGCCCGCCCAGCCACCGTTCAAGTTGGTCCAGTAGCGGCCAGTCAGCTTCGGCAAGGTCTTGCCGGGCATTGGTCAGGGCCTGCTGGAAGAACGTTTCGTCCTGCGCCGGGCGCCCGCAGGCATTGAAGTAGGTTCGGTAAACCGGGTAATGCGCCACCAACGCCTGCAAGGCCCGGCGAATCGCGCCCAGGGTCAGGTCACGGGTCATCAGGTCGTTGCGCGCGACCTGCAACAGTGCCTGGGCCACCGACTCGCAGTCACCGGCCAGGCTGGCGTTGAGCACCAGGTGACGGGCCTGGCGCACTTCTTCAGGGAAGTCCGGGCGCTCGCTGACGTTGCTCCACAGTTCGCTCAGCGGCGCTTCGCCGGCCGGATCATGCTGCAGCAGCGACACCTGGTTCATGAACTCGTAGCCGGTGGTGCCGTCGGTAAGCCAGTCGCGGTGCAGATGCTCGTCGGCACCCAGGATCTTTTCCACGTACAGGGGGAAGTGCTCCAGCCCTGCATTCAGCGGCCGCCGCGCCAGCAGGCCATCAACCCGCCGGCGCAGTTTGCGGCAGTAGCCACGCGGGTCGGCAAGGCCGTCGATATGGTCGATGCGCAGGCCGTCCACCAAGCCGCGTTCGATCAGTTCGAACAGCTTGGCATGGGTGGCTTCGAACACCACGGCGCGCTCCACGCGCAGGCCGCCCAATTCGTTGATGTCGAAGAAGCGCCGCCAGTTGATGTCGTCGGCAGCAGTACGCCAGCTGGCCAGGCGGTAGGTCTGGCGCTCCAGCAGCAGGTGCAGGCGCTTGAAACCGGCCTCGCTGCGGCTGTCGAAGGCCACCAGGGCCGATTCGAGGTCGGCACCTTCGCGCACCAGGCGGGCCAGTTCGGCTTGGAGCGGCAGGCTATCGGCCAGCGGGGTGGACGAGTCGCCCAATGCCGTGAAGCGCTCGGCCAGCAAATTGAGCGCAGGCTCTGGGCTGAGCGCGAGAATCCAGCCGTAATCGACCGGGCAGATCGGGAAACGATGCGCGTAATGGGCTACCTGCAGCAGCCCCTGCTGTTTGTCGAACTGCAGTGGTATCTCGCCATTCCTGAGCGCAACGCCGTAGTCGCTGCCGAGGAACGGCAACAGCAGTTGCCCGGCCAGCAGTGGGTCGCTGGAGTGCCACTGGATGTCGAAAAACTCTGCATACGGACTGCGCCGTCCCCAGGCCAGCAGGCTTTGCCACCAGGGGTTGTCGGCACCGCCTACGGCCATGTGGTTGGACACCGTGTCGAGGATCAGCCCCATGCCATGCTGGCGCAGGGCGGCAACCAGGCGCTCCAGCGCGGCCTCGCCGCCCAGCTCCGGGTTGACGCAGGTAGGATCGACCACGTCGTAGCCATGGCGCGAGCCAGCGCGGGCCTTGAGGATGGGCGAGGCATACAGGTGGCTGATGCCCAGCTGGGCGAAATACGGCACCAGCGGTACAGCGTGGTCGAGGGTGAAGTCGCTGTGGAATTGCAGGCGCAGGGTCGCGGTCAGTGGCTTCATCGGTCACGCTCCCACGCCTGCTCGCGGGCCTGGGCCAGCAGCTCCAGGCGCCGTGCGGCATCCTCGTCGTCGAGCAGTTCGCGTACCGGACGGGCAAAGCGCCGCCGCCAGTTGGGATGGCCATTGGTGGTGCCCGGCAGGTTGGGTTGCTCGTCGCAGCCCAGCAGGTCTTCCAGCGGTACCAGTACCAGCGGCGCACGGGTATGGCCAACGAAGCGGATGGCCGCATCGATCAGCGCGTCGTTGTCCTTCAGTTCGCCGTAGTTGGCCTCCAGGATGCGGCGCAGGCCTTCGCGTTCTTTCTGACGCTCGTGTCGCCAGTGCAATTCCGCAGCAGCATCAATCAGTTGCAAGCGGTGTCTCCAGTCGATGTCGCGGTTTGCCAGCCAGCCGGCCAGTGGCGCCAGGTCGTGGGTGCCGGTTGTGGCCAGGGCATTGTCTGGCCAGTCGAGAATGGGCTTGAACTGGCCCGGCTGGGTCTGCTCGAACGGCAGCACGCGCATGCCCAGCACCGCTTTCTCGGCCAGCTTTTCGCGCAGGCTGTCGGGCACGGTGCCCAGGTCTTCGCCGAGGATGATCGCCTGGTGACGCACCGACTCCAGCGCCAGCAGGCGCAACAGGTCGTCTAGCGGGTAGTCGAGGTAGGCGCCTTCGCTGGGTTTGGCCCCCTGGGGGATCAGCCATAGCCGGCGCAGGCCCATCACATGGTCGATGCGCAGGCCGCCAGCGTGGGCGAGGTTGGCCCGCAGCATCTCGATGAAGGCGCGATAGCCATTGCGCTTGAGGCCCTCGGGCGAGAAGGCGCAAATGCCCCAATCCTGCCCGACGTGGTTGAGGATGTCGGGCGGCGCACCCACGCTCAGGCCGGCCAGCAGTTCGTCCTGGCGGCTCCAGGCCTGGCTGCCGGCACCGTCGGCACCCACCGCCAGGTCGGCGATCAGGCCCACGGCCATGCCGTTGCTGCGGGCCGCTTCCTGGGCGCGTTGCAGGCCACGTTCGGTCAACCACTGGCAGAAGGCGTGGAACTCGACCTTGGCCGGGTAGGCATTGGCTAAAGCCTCCACTTCCGGGTGGTAGGGGTCGTGCCAGGCTTTGGGCCAGTTGCGCCAGTCGGCCCCGAGGCCGTGCTCCACTGCTTGGGCCTGCAGCACCTCGAAGCGGCAGTGGTGCTCCAGGGTCTGGCCGCCGGCTTCGCGGAAGCTGTCAAAATCTGTGCGTAGCGGGTGGTCGCCGTGGCTGAAGCCTTGGTAAAGCGCTTCAAGCAAGCGCAGCCGGGCGCTGGCGGCGCGTGGCCAGTCGACCAGAGGGCGTTGCTCCAGCTCTTCGAGTTGTTGCTCCAGCCCGCAGGCTTCGATGGCCATGCGCACCTCCCGTTCACCCAGCAGGGCCGCAGGGCTGGTGTACAGGGTGTTGAGCAGCAGGCGACTGGAGGGTGAGTAGGGGCTGTAGTGTTCCTGGTCGATGGCCGACAGGGCGTGAATCGGGCTGATAGCCAAGGCATCGGCGCCGCGCTCGGCGGCCGAGCGGGCCAACTGCTCCAGCGCCAGGCAGTCGCCGAAGCCACCATCGCCGGGGCGGCGCAGGCTGTAAAGCTGCACTGCCAGGCCCCAGCAGCGTGGTGGCGGCTGTTGCACCTTGTCTTCCAGGCTGTGGCAGCGTGTTGGCGCCACCGCCACGGTGAAGCGGCGGCTGTCGATTTCCACCTGGTGATAGCCGATGGGCAGCTCGCCGGGCAGGCGCGCCTGGTCATCGAGGCTGAGGGTGACCGAGGTGTGGTCTTCCAGGGTGCAGTGGGCCACGCTGGCGGCACTGAAGTAGCGCGACAGCGCTAGCGGCTGGCCTACGTCGGCGGTCAGCAAGGGCGGCAGGTGTTCGCTGTCTTCGGCGGTTTCCACCGCACGCAGGCTGGCGGCAACGGCCGCATCATCGCCGGCCGGGTGGCCAAGGCCTTCGAGGATGTTGCGCAGCACGTCGTCGCTGACACGCTGGGGCCTGGCATTGGCGTCGATCCAGTCGCGGCTCAGCCCGACGCTGGTTGCCAGACGATGCAGGGCAGTTTCGCTCATGGGCGCTCCTGGGCAGGGGGAAGCAGGCTGACCACGCAGCTGTAGGCAGCCAGGTGGGTATCCGGGTGGCGGGTGTCGCTGCTGTCGAACAGCCGTGTGGATGGCGCGGGCAGTTCGACCGCCTGCGGGGTGTCGGCCAGGTTCAGGTCGATGCGCAGAGTGTTGCCGTTGCCCAGCTGCCAGCGCGCGGTCAGCGCTTTGTCAGCGTGCACCTCGGCGCCCAGCGCACGGCTACCGGGCAAGTGCGGGATGATGTGGCGGCGGCGCAGGTCGAGCAGTTGCTGGTAAAGGCCGTGCCAGCCGGCGATCACCGCCTTGTTTTGCGGGCGTGAAGAGGTGAAGGTCTGTTCGGCGTTGGGGTCGGGAATGTGCTCACGCTGCTCGGGGTCGGCGAACGCGGCGAAGTGGGCGAACTCGCCACGACGGCCTTCGCGTACCGCGTCGGCCAGCGCGTCATGGAAGTCGGTAAAAAACAGGAACGGCTGGCAACTGCCGGCTTCGTCGCCCATGAAAAGCAGCGGAACCATGGGGGCCAGCAGCAACAGGCCGGTGGCTGCACGCAGGGCTGGCGCGGGGCATAGGCGGGTCAGGCGCTCACCCAGCGCGCGGTTGCCGATCTGGTCGTGGTTCTGCAGGAACAACACGAAGGCGCTGGGCGGCAAATGCCCGCTGGGTTCGCCGCGTGGTTTGCCATGCCGGTTGGCCTGGCCCTGGAACACGAAACCTTCGCCAAGGCACCGTGCCAGTTGGTCGATGGGGCGATGCTGGAAGTCGGCATAGTAACCTTCGGTTTCACCGGTCAGCAGCACGTGCAGGGCATTGTGGCCGTCATCGTTCCACTGGGCGTCGTAACCCTGTTCCAGCAGGCCCGCCTGGTTGTGCTCGTTCTCCAGCACCAGCCACACGTGCCGGCCCGGTTCTACGGCGGCGCGCACCCGTTGGGCCAGCTCGATCAGGAAGTCGGGCTGGTCGATGGCATGCACCGCATCCAGGCGCAGGCCGTCGAAGCGGTAGTCGCACAGCCACATCAGGGCGTTCTGGATAAAGTACTCGCGCACCTGCCGGCGGCGAAAGTCGATGGCCGCGCCCCAGGGTGTCTGCCGGTCTTCACGGAAGAACGGGCTAGCGTACTGGTGCAGGTAATTGCCGTCGGGGCCGAAGTGGTTGTACACCACATCGACCAGCACCATCAGCCCGTGGCTGTGGGCCTGGTCGACCAGTGCGCACAGTTGCTCGGGGCTGCCGTAGGTGTTCTGTGGGGCGTAAGGCAGTACGCCGTCGTAACCCCAGTTGCGTTCGCCAGGGAACTGCCCCAGCGGCATCAGCTCGATCGCGCTGATGCCCAGTTCGGCCAGGCGCGGCAGTTCCCGGGCAACCCCGGCGTAACCCCCGAGCAGGCCGACATGCACCTCCTGGATCACGGCCTCATGCCAAGGCCGGCCCTGCCACGGGTGTTGCCAGGCGTAACCGGCCACATCCACTACCTGGCTGGGCCCGTGTACGCCGTCGGGCTGGTAGCGCGAGGCCGGGTCGGCCACCTGCAGCTCACCGTCGATACGGTAGTGGTAACGGTCACCGGCCTGGCATGGCGCCACGCCGCTGTACCAACCCTCATCATCCGGCAGCAGTTCGATGGCCGGCTGCCGCTCCAGTTCCACGCTCACGCTGCGCGCATCCGGCGCCCAGAGGGCGAAGCGCGCCGACGTGGCGTCCAGCAAGTGTGCGCCATGTCTGTGCATCTTCTGACCCCCGCTCAGTAGTGGCTCAGTTGTGTCTGCTTGACTAGGTCCTCGTACAGGCGAGCATAGGGTTCAACCGCCTGGCACCAGTTGAACGGCTGGGTCATCGACAGGCAGCGCATGGCGTTCAGCAGGTCCTTCTTGCCGTAAACATAGAAGGCGCGGCTGAGTGCCTCGCGGTAGCTCTCGACGGTGGACTCGTTGAACAGGAAGCCCGTTACGCCGCACTCGATAGTGTCGGCCAGGCCACCGGTATTGCGTGCTACCGGCAGCGAGCCGAAGCGTTGCGCGTACATCTGGCTGAGGCCGCACGGCTCGTAGCGGGACGGCATCAGCAGGAAATCGCTGCCGGCGAACATGCGCCGGGCATCGGTTTCATTGAAGCCGATACGCACACCGATGCGGCCCGGGTGGCGCAGCGCCAGCTCGCGCATGGCCTGTTCCTCTTCCGGCTCGCCGCGGCCGATGATCGCGATCTGCCCGCCTTGCTCGACGATGTAGTCGGCCACGCCCAGGGTCAGGTCCAGGCCCTTTTGATAGACCAGCCGCGACACCACGGCGAACAGCGGGCCTTCGGAATCGTCCAGGCCGAACAGCTCGCGCACCTCCTGGGTGTTACGCGCTTTGCCCTCCCAGTCATTGATGCTGAAGTTGTGCTGCAGGTGCTTGTCGGTAGCCGAGTCCCAGCTTTCGTCGATGCCGTTGGGGATGCCACCGAGCAGGCCTTGCTGGGCCTTGCTGGCGAGGAAACCGTCCAGGCCGCAGCCAAATTCCGGGGTGGTGATTTCCCGGGCATAGGTGGCGCTGACTGTGGTGATGTGGCTGGAGTAGGCCAGGCCGGCCTTGAGGAACGACAGCTTGCCGTAGAACTCCATGCCTTCTTGCTGCATGGCATGTTCGGGTATCGCCAGCTCCGGGCTGCAGCCGCGGCTGTACACACCTTGGTACGCCAGGTTGTGGATGGTGAACAGTGTGGGCGTATTCAGGCCGCGCCAGTGCATGTAGGCCGGGGCCAGACCGGCGGGCCAGTCATGCGCGTGCACCACTTCCGGCGTCCAGTGGATCTTGCCTTCGCCCGCAGCGATTTCGGCGGCAGCCAGGCCCAGGCGGGCGAAGCGAATGTGGTTGTCAGGCCAGTCGCGACCATTGTTGGCACCATAGGGTGTGCCGTCGCGCTGGTACAGTTCGGGGCAGATCAACACATAGATGACCAGGCCGTCGGCCATGTCCATGCGCCCGATCTTGCAGGGCGGCAGGGCCGCATGGCCGCCCAGTTCACCCACGATATGTATAGGGTTGTCGCTTTCCATCACCTGGCGGTAGCCGGGGATAAGTACCCGCACATCGTGCAGGTGCGCCAGGGCACGGGGCAGGGCTGCGGACACGTCACCCAGGCCACCGGTTTTCACCAGATCAGCGATTTCCGAGGTCACGAACAGAATCTTGCGCATGTTCGGGTTTTGCTGGCGCTGGGCGCCGGGTGCCTTGCCTGTCGTGGCGAAATCCGGGGTGAGCGGCTCGCGGTTATCCGGTTTGAAAGCGTCTACGTGAGGCTCGACAGCGGCACTGATCATACTTCTCTCCGTCCCTATGCTTGGTCGGGTGCTGGCACCCGTGGCGATGTTTCGTGCTGGTTCTCTCTGCTTGCTGAATGCTGCGTAGTGCGTTCCATGCCCCAGTGTCGTGCGCGCACGCACGGCGCGATCGGCGTTCCGGCCGAAAGCGATTGGGCTGTTGGGTTGGTGGCCGTGGCTGGGAAGTCCCTTTGCGTTTGGCCTACTTAGTTCCTGACCTGCCCGCTTTCCGTAAAGTTCGACTTTTTTCGTCACTCTTCCATTGAGCAAATGGCGGGCCGAAACCTGAGTGTAGGAGAGAAATAGATAAAAAGGTGACCCACTGGTCACCATTGAGATGCCGCGGAATAGACGCAAACGTTGGCGTATGGGAAGCGGATGTGAACGCATGGCTGGCGAAGAGAGTGAGGGGCGAACGGCATGCCCCATTCATGACGGTTGCGCACTATTTTGGTGCGTGCTTGTACCGCCAAATGGGGCTGCGGGTGCATGTCCGGATGTGCCCAGTCCTATATCGGTGCGACGCCCTGCACAGGGGCGAGTATCCAAGCAGTTCCAAAAGTTTGGCTCGAATAATTATCTGAGTTACAGGGTCGGCAGTCAGGCAAACGGATCGCATGATAAAAAGTTGTAAGTTCATGCTGTAGGAAATTGCCTGCGGAGTCTCCATTTATATTAAACCCACCGTTCCTGTCTTATCGTGGTGATACGGTTTAGGTTGCTCCTCAATCCACTGCCTCATCCTGATCGCCATCATGGGGTGAAGCCCGCAATGCCAAGCATTTAGCGGGCTTGCACCTTGGTGGCAGGCCAATTTCGTTCGACATTCTCATCTTGAAGAAAGCCAGGGTGTGGTTGTTTTTTCGCCGATAAACATGATGGCGGGTAGAGCAACTCATGAAACAGTCTGACTTTCGCTTCAGTTTTCAGGCACTCGCCGGGCGCACGGAATTCGAAGTGGTTTCATTCAAGCTAAATGAAGCCCTCAACCAGCCATTTGTGCTGAACCTGGAACTTGTCAGCTACGAAAGTGATATCGACTTCGGTCACGTCCTCGACAAGCCTGCGCTATTCACCCTTTATTGCGCAGACCGGCCACTGCGTCATGTGCATGGCTTGGTCAGTGCCTTCAGCCAGGGCGAAACCGGCTTTTGTCGCACGCGCTACCACGCCGTGGTCGAGCCGCAGCTGGCCCGCGCGCGGTTGCGTTCGAACTGGCGGATCTTTCAGCACAAAACCGTGCCGCAGATTCTTGAACTCATGTTCAAGCGTCAGGGCATCACCCGCTTTGAGCTGAAAAGCAGCGCGCAGCACCAGGTGCGGGAGTTTTGTGTCCAGGCGGGTGAAACCGACCTCGACTTCATCCATCGCCTTGCCGCTGAAGAGGGGTTCGTCTACCGCTTCGAACACTGCGCCCGGCAGCACACGCTGATCGTTACCGACCGTTTGCTGTCGTTTGGGCTGCTCAGCCGGGGCGCGCTCAAGGCAGAGGACGACGAGGCGCTTTGGCTGGATGAGGATGATGTCGGCCCCGACAAGGTGCTGTACCACGCCAGCAGTGGTGGCGACCAGGCCCGCGCCTGCCTGCGGCGCTTGCGCTATTGCGAGCAGGTACCGACTGCGCGGCAAGTGCAGCGCGACTACACCTTCACCAACCCGGCCTACCGGCAGGAGCACAAGGCCCAGACCAGTGGCGTCACGCACCAGTCACTGGACTACGAGCGCTTTGATTACCCGGGGCGCTACAAGCGCGATGCGGTGGGCAAGCCCTTCACTGAAACACGGCTGACGGCGCTGCGCCACGACGCATGCCTGGCCGAAGTGCAGGGCGACGACGTGCGCCTGCAGACAGGTCTGAGCTTCACCCTCATCGGCCACCCGCGGGAAGACCTCAATGTTCACTGGCGCGTGATCAGCCTGAGTCACGAAGGTACCCAGCTCACCAGCCTGCAGGAAGAAGCTGCTGGCGCTGAACAAAGCACCCGCTACGTGAACGATGCGCTGCTGGTGCAGGGCATGGCCGAGTGGCGCCCGGCCCCCATGGCCAAGCCGCGCATTGATGGCCCACACATGGCTACCGTGGTCGGCCCGCCTGGTGAGGAGATCTATTGCGACGAATGGGGGCGGGTCAAGGTCAGCTTCCCGTGGGACCGGGAGAGCAAGAGCAACGAGTTCAGTTCCTGCTGGGTACGGGTGTCGCAAGGCTGGGCCGGTGGCAGCTGGGGTTCGATGGCCATCCCGCGTATCGGCCAGGATGTGATTGTCCAGTACGTCAATGGCGACCCCGACCAGCCGATGATCACCGGGCGCACCTATTGCGGTGACCAGCTGCCGCCGTACGACCTTCCGGATCACAAGACCCGCATGACCATCAAGAGCCAGACCCATAAAGGCGATGGCTTCAACGAATTGCGCTTCGAAGACGAACTGGGGCGGCAGGAAGTGTTCATTCATGCCGAGCGCGACCAGAACAATGTTGTGAAACACAACGAAACCACGCTCATTGGCAATGACCGTAGCGAACGCGTCGAGCATGACGAAGTGGTGGACATAGGTGGCAACCGCAGCGTCACGGTTGGCGCCAGCAAGCGCGAAACGGTCGCCCTTGGCAAAGTCGAAAGCATTGGCCTGGGCAAGTCGCTGGCCGTTGGCGGGGCGCTAAGTGTAATGGTCGGCCTTGAGGCCACCGAGCAGGTCGCGCTGGACAAGCGCGTGCAGGTCGGCGGGCAACTGCGGGTCGACGCCGATGAGGATGTGGCGATCACCAGCCATCACGGCCACGTGCATATCGACAGCCGAACGTCGCTGACCCTGAGCTGCGGCGGGGCCTTTATCAAGCTGAGCGATGGCCGCATCGAAATCGGTTGCCCCGAACCACTGCTGTTACACGCCATCGCCCAGGTCAAGGCGCCTGCACGTTACGGAGTACCGCCTGCACCTGAGCAGGACGAAATCGAGTTTCGCCTGGTGCATGCCGACGGTACGCCGATTGCGGGCACGGCCTACGTGGCAACGTTGTCCGATGGCACCCAGCGCCAGGGCGTGGTCGACCAGAACGGCTATGCCCGCCTGGCTGGCGTTACCCCCGGTTGCAGCGCCCAGGTGCGCTACTAAGTTGGCCCAGGCCCGCTGCAGCTGACGACCGCTACCGAGCTGGATACTGCCTTGCAGGCATTGCTTGCCGGCTGCCCCTCGGCAGGTGGCAAGCCATGAGTTCGACAGCTGACTGGCTGGATGAAGCAGTGGAAAAAGTGGCCGACGGCTTTGGCTGGCTGCGTGACCTGGTGCTTGGCGAGTTTGCCGAGGAGCGGCCACTGAGCGTGGTCATCGCTGACATGCTGCTGTCGTTGGTGCCGGGGGTGGTGATCGTGCTCAGTGCCCGCGACCTGGCTGCGGTGTGCCTGCGCCTGGGCAAGCGCTACGCGGCGGACGGCAGCCAGGCAACGCCGCAGCCGCCAGAATGGCAAGAGTGGGTGTTGCTGGTGGCCTGCCTGATGACCTTGATCGCGCCGATCATCGGTGCTGTGGCGGGGGCTGTGGGCACGCCCGTGGGCTCGGTGGCAGGAGCACTGGTTGGGCAGGAAGCAGCAGCGTTCTTGCGTGGTTTGTGCTTGCTGCTGATCCGTGAAAGTCAGGTCATCCTGCGGACAGTGGTTGCGTTTCTCGGCAAGTTCACCCGCGGCAGCGTGGAGTTCTGGCTGCGCCAGGTCAGGTTCGCGAGCTATGAAAAGGACTTGCTGGCCTACCTGAACCTGTTTTTGACCAAGGTTCTCGCGGCAACGGCAAAGCTTCGCAGCTACCTGGGCAACTGGCCGTTCAACCAGGCGGCCTCGCACCTGTTGGTGCGGTTGCAGGCCATGGAAGCGCAGTTCTACGCCGTGCAGGTGCATGCCTTGCGGGAAATCCCGCATGCGCTGATGCAGCTCGATGCCAGGCTGGCCAAGGTGCTGGAGCAGGCCAGCGACCTGCCCGCGCAGGTTGCGCAAGCCGGGGTACATGCGCAAAAGCCGGTGCCCATGGCCATGAGTGGTGGGCGGGTGACCTCTGGCATCGGTATGCGCCCGCGTTACCTTGAGCGCCCCGAAGGTGTGCTCGGCCCGCCCGTGCCCACGTCGCCGACAGTCGCTGCGCAGAGTGCCAATGTGCATGTGTTCGATCACGCGACGGCGACCCGGGCGCAGAAGGGCATTTATGGGGAGGTGGTTAGTGATCAGTACATGCTCGGCAAGGGCCATGAAAACCTGTTGTCCGCCGCGCGTGGGCCTCGCAGCCTGGAAATGAAACCCACCGGGCGTGGGCTGGATGGCGTCTATCGTAATGCCCATCCGCCACCGCCGTTCATTATTACCGAGACCAAGTATCGAACGGGGGGCGTGTTTTCGCCGGGTAGTTTGCCGGTTACGAAGGGGAGTGAGGGGTATCCGAGTGCCCGGCAGATGAGTGATGCGTGGATTGGCCCCAGATTACAAAGCGCGTTGGGACGTAAGGAGGGAGATGCGATTCGAGAGGCGGGGTACGAGCGGTGGCTAATAGTTGTAAACGAAAACGGGGTCGTATCGAGTGTGACTAAGCTCGACGGTAATGCTAGAGCCATTGTTGATACTGTTCGATAGGAGGTGTCAGGTGCATTTTGATCGGGTTAAAAGAGAGCCGCTCCTGCAAGAGAAGTTTTATGTGGATGATGTGTCTTATCTGAAGGAGAAATATTTTGAGCGGAGCGCTGAAGAGTTTTTGGCTAAGTCTTGGCCAGATTATTTTAATGTGGAGGGATTAAGTTGGGGGTGGTGCTATCAATCACTTGAGCTATTGATTGAGTTGTATTCAGGAGGCGAGCCATTAGAGACCCTCCGGCCCTATGCTGAGCACGTGTTTTCTCAGTTTCAGCGTCATAAACAGGCCTATCCGAGCTTCTCGCTGAAACTATGGGAGCCCGACGCATACCAGTTTGCTCTTTGGCTTTTGTCTTTGGCAGTGCTGTTGAATATGCCCGGGCGCATCACGCAAATTGTAGGCTATTTAAGTAAAGATCCTGATGACGGTGAAGACATCTTGTTGCGACAACTGTTTTCTCGTGTTGGGGTGACTATCCCTGGGAGCACATTGATTCATGAGCGCCCTTATCATGAATTGCTCAATGCTTTAAATACTGAGAAGGATGAGCAGCAACAGTCAATGCGTAGTTACCTGAAGCAGTGGTATCGAGGCATGCGCAACTGTTATTGGCATGATCGGCACAAAGCACGAAGCGATGCGGGTTTCTTTGGCTACTGGGCATTTGAGGCAGGATTGGTCACTGTGCTGTGGGGCGTCGACGATGCACCCTACAGAGACCTTCCTTTTTACCCGAAGGATTTGGTAGACGATGCTCGCAAGCGTCAAGTGATAAAAAGCTTCCCTGAACACCTGCAAAGTGCGCCGTATTCGGATGCACTTGCCAAGTCGGGTGAAATTTGCCCGCGCACGGGAGTGTGGGTGTGTGATGAATGGGCTGTAGGGCCTCAGACATTCATGCAAGGCGTAGAGATGCCGAGCGAAAATGGGCGCTCCGTGGTTTGGCGCTTGGTGAAAGGCTTATAGCGTGCGGGAGGGCCTATGGACCCGTTCGACAGCATCAAGCGCGACCCGTGGATGGTCGAGCAGCATTACCACGCCTCGACCCGTGAAAAAGAGCAGGAGTTTGCCGACCCTGATACCCAGGCATTGCTGGCCGAGTCCGCCGAGCGCAAGCATCATTACCGTGGCCTTAGTCGCGACTGGGCGCACATGGCACTGGAGCTGGCCATCCAGCGCTACTCGGGTGGCGAGCCGATGGAACTGGTGGAGGCCTATGTTGATTACGCGTTCGCCCAGTTCACCCGGCATTTTACGGCGTACCCGACAACCTGCGAGCAACTGCGCCCCTGGGTGGCGGACGAATACCGGGTTGCTTTGTGGCTGCTGTCGTTGGCCGTGCTGTGCGGTTACCCCGATCGTGTCGGCCAGGTGCTGGGCTGGCTGAACCAGGACGACGAGCGCAGCCCCGACCTGCTGCTGCATCGCCTGTTCCTGCGGCTGGGCAAGGCATACCCGGGGACCTCGCTGCTTCACCCCGAGACCTACGCCGCCTTGCTGGAGAGCTTCGACCTGCGTGGCCCCGCGCAGCATGATGCGCTCTTGCGCTATCTCGAACGCTGGTATGCCAAGGCGCACGTCTGCTATTGGCACGAGCGCCATGCCCGGGCACGGGGTGACCACCTGGGCTACTGGGCATTCGAAGCGGCGCTGGTAGCGTTTTTATGGTCTGTGCCAGGGGATGCTCTGGAGAGCGCCCCACATTTTTTTCCAAAGGCGCTCATCGCAAGGGCGCATTACCGACGACTGGGCAAACAGTTCCGCGACCCGGAAACCGTCAGGCGCGAGGACGCTCCTGGCTGGCCTTCTGGCACCCCTTGCCCATGGCCCGGTCATTACACCTGCGTCGAGCGCAGTGTGGGTGAACAGGTGTTCATGCACCAGACACCCTTCCCCAAGATCGATGGCCAGGTGGTGCACTGGCGGCTGTCGAGGACATTCTGATTGGCGCTGCCGGCATGAGTGCCTGGCGCTTTACATGATTCAGGAGTGGCGACAATGCCTGCCATCGTTCTGCTTGGTCACCCTCACCATTGCCCATTGTGCGGCCCCACCAGCGTCAGCAGCGGCTCCAGCCTGTTCTTCGTCAACGGCAGAGCGGCCGCCAGGGTTGGCGACAGGCTCGGCTGTGGGGCGGCGATCACCAGCGGCTCGGCGCTGATGATGGATGAAGGACAGCCGCTTGCTAGGGTAGGCGATGCTACCAGTCATGGCGGCGTCCTGGAAAATGGCGATAAAAGTTGGTTGCTCGATTAAGCGAAGTGGGAGCGGTTCAGCCCCCACAGGGAATGGGCAAGATCAGAGGCTGACGGCCTTGCCATCGGTGCGCGCTTGCGCCAACAGCAGGTTCAACTGGGCGACCTGCTGACGCAGCTGGTCACGTTCGTCTTTAAGTTTACGCAGCTCATCACGGCGCACGGAGACATAGAGGGTCTGGGGTGGGGTTGCTGGCATCAATGTACCCATGAGCACACCTCGCGGTTTTGGCTGGTGACAAGTCAAAGCGTAGACGCTTCACGCGGGGCGCATTCTGAATTCTTTCACCGGGCTTGGGAACTTTTTTGTTTATTGTGGTCTTGCCGTTCGTCGCTGAACCCTCGGGCGGCATGCTGGACTAATCTGAAAAGCTGGACTGTCGTCATCCATTTCGAAAAGGGAGCATTGGCTCATGCAACTGGGAATCATCGGGCTGGGCCGTATGGGCGGCAATATCGCAAGGCGCCTGATGCGCGCCGGTCACCGCACCGTGGTGCACGACCGCAACCGTGAAGCCATCACCGGCCTGGAGGGCGAAGGCGCCCAGGGCGCGCATGACCTCGGTGCACTGGTACAAAAGCTGAAAGCGCCGCGCGCGGTATGGGTGATGCTGCCGGCTGGTGACGCCACCGAGCAGACCATCGCCCAGCTGGCCGAAATGCTGGAGCCGGGCGATGCGATCATCGACGGCGGCAATACCTTCTACAAGGACGACATGCGCCGCGCCGCCGAACTGGCCAAGCGCGGCCTGCATTATCTGGACGTCGGGACGTCCGGCGGCGTGTGGGGCCTGGATCGCGGCTACTGCATGATGATCGGCGGCGAAAAGGACGTGTTCGAGCGCCTCGAACCGCTGTTCAAGGCGCTGGCGCCGGGCGTGGGCGACATCCCGCGTACCCATGGCCGCAGCGGCGAGCACCAGCGTGCCGAGCACGGCTACATCCATGCCGGCCCACCCGGCGCCGGGCACTACGTGAAAATGGTGCATAACGGCATCGAGTACGGCCTGATGCAGGCCTATGCCGAAGGCTTCGACCTGCTGCGCAGCAAGGGCGGCAACGAGCTGCCCGAAGACCAGCGCTTCGACCTGAACGTGGCCGAAATTGCCGAAGTGTGGCGACGCGGCAGCGTGGTGACCTCGTGGCTGCTCGACCTCACCGCCGATGCGTTGGTGGCCGACCCTCAGCTGTCGCAATTCAGTGGCTCGGTGTCCGACAGTGGCGAAGGCCGCTGGACCATCGACGCCGCCGTCGAGCAGGCGGTGCCGGTGCCGGTGTTGTCCAGCGCACTGTTCGCGCGCTTCCGTTCGCGCCAGCAACAGGGCACCTACGGTGACAAGATTCTCTCGGCCATGCGCCTGGGCTTCGGTGGCCACGTCGAGAAGAAAGGCGAATGACTAAACAGACCCTTGCGGCCGCCCCCCCTTGTACCCTGTTCCTGTTCGGCGCCAATGGCGACCTGGTCAAGCGCCTGCTGATGCCCGCGCTGTACAACCTCAGCCGTGACGGTTTGCTGGACCGTAACCTGCGCATCGTCGGCGTTGACCATAACCCGGCCAGCGCCGAGGATTTCGCCGCGCGCCTGCACGCGTTCATGGTCGAGCGTGACAAAGGAAGCGAGGGCAGCGCCAAGTGCCTGGACGAGAAACTATGGGCCCGCCTGGCCAAGCGCCTGGATTACCAGACGGGCGACTTTCTCGATCCGGCCACCTACCAGGCCCTGGCCAGGCGCATCGACAAGACCCGCCATGGCAATGCCATTTTCTATCTGGCCACGTCGCCGCGCTTCTTCCCTGAGGTGGCGCAGCGCCTGGGGCAGGCCGGCCTGCTGGACGAGTCTGCCGGCGGCTTTCGCCGGGTGGTGGTTGAAAAACCGTTCGGCACCGACCTGGCCAGCGCCGAGGCGCTCAACGCCTGCCTGCTGAAGGTGATGGGCGAGCGGCAGATCTACCGCATCGACCATTACCTGGGCAAAGAGACGGTGCAGAATATTCTGGTCAGCCGCTTTTCCAACGGCCTGTTCGAATCGTTCTGGAACAATCACTACATCGACCACGTGCAGATCACCGCAGCGGAAACCGTCGGTGTCGAGACCCGTGGTGCCTTCTATGACAGCACCGGCGCCCTGCGCGACATGGTGCCCAACCACCTGTTCCAGTTGCTGGCGATGGTGGCCATGGAGCCGCCGGCCGCGTTCGGCGCTGATGCGGTGCGCGGTGAAAAGGCCAAGGTAATCGGCGCCATCCGCCCATGGTCGGCAAAAATGGCCCTGAAGAATTCCGTACGAGGCCAGTACAGCGCCGGCAAGCAGGGGCGCAAGCCGTTGCCAGGCTACCGTCAGGAGGCCAACGTCGCGCCGGATAGCCAGACCGAGACCTACGTGGCGCTGAAGGTGATGATCGACAACTGGCGCTGGGCCGGCGTGCCGTTCTACCTGCGCACCGGCAAGCGCATGAGCGTGCGTGACACCGAGATTGCCATCTGCTTCAAGCCCGCACCGTATGCGCAGTTTCGCGAGTCGGAGCTGGAACGGCCCAAACCCAACTACCTCAAAATCCAGATCCAGCCCAATGAAGGCATGTGGTTCGACCTGCAAGCCAAACGGCCCGGGCCAGAGCTGGTGATGGAGAATGTCGAGTTGGGTTTTGCCTACAAGGACTTCTTCAAGATGACCCCGGCCACTGGCTACGAGACACTGATCTATGACTGCCTGACCGGTGACCAGACCCTGTTCCAGCGGGCTGACAACATCGAAAACGGTTGGCGAGCGGTGCAGCCGTTTCTCGATGCCTGGGCCCAGGGCGGCGAAGTGCATGAGTACTCGGCTGGCGAAGATGGGCCTGAGGCCGGCAATGAATTGCTGACCCGCGACAAGCGGGAGTGGCATCGGTTGGGGTGAGAGGTTTGCAAGCCTGTGCTGGCCCTTTCGCGGGCAAGCACAGGCAACCACACAAAGGAGACTCGATGCCTGCCCAAATCGAAGACTACGCCCTGCTGGGCAACTGCCGCAGTGCGGCGCTAGTCAGTCGCGATGGCGCGCTGGACTGGCTGTGCCTGCCACGCTTCGACGCCCCCGCCGTGTTCGCGGCCCTGTTGGGCAACGAAGAAAATGGCCGCTGGCGCCTGGCCCCTTGCGACCCGGTAACGCACAGCAGCCGCCAATACCTGGGCGACACCCTGGTGCTGGAAACCACTTGGGTCACCGCCAGCGGTCGTGCCCGGGTGCTCGACTTCATGCCCCTGGGCGAAGTCAATTCAGTGGTGCGCATCGTCGAAGGCTTGTCTGGCGAAACCCATTTCGAAATGGACCTGGTCATGCGCTTCGACTACGGCCGCAGCGTGCCCTGGGTGGAACGACTGGACCCACTGACCCTCAGCGCCGTCGCCGGCCCTGACCGGTTGATCCTGTGCAGCACCGTGCCCCCGCAAGCCCGCGACCACCATACCGGCTGCCGCTTTCGCGTCAGCACGGGCCAGCGCCAGGTCTTCAGCCTGCGTCACCAGCCCTCGCACTTGCCGGTGCAGCCTGACTGCAACATCGACCAAGCCCTGGCAAACACTTGCGAGCAATGGCAGGCCTTCGCCGACCGCTGCCCGCAGGTAGGGCCGTATACCGCCCTGGTGCGCCGCTCGCTGCTCACCCTCAAGGCCATGACCTACGCTCCCACCGGCGGTATTGTCGCTGCCGTCACCACGTCGCTGCCCGAGCGTGTGGGCGGGGAGCGCAACTGGGACTACCGCTTCTGCTGGCTGCGCGACGCGACCATGACCCTGCTGGCCTTCATGAACCTTGGCTACTTCGACGAGGCCCAGGCCTGGCGCGAGTGGCTGCTGCGCTCGGTGGCCGGCAACCCCGAGCAGATGCAGATCATGTATGGCCTGGCTGGCGAGCGCGACCTGCAGGAGTACACCTTGCCGTGGTTGGCCGGTTATGAGCATTCGCAGCCGGTGCGGGTGGGCAACGCCGCTTCGGCGCAGAGGCAACTGGACATCTATGGCGAACTGGCCGATGCGATGACCCAGGCGATCAAGGGCGGGTTGCCCCGCCACCCGCGCAGCGCCGCCATTTCGCGCTTGATATTGCCTTATGTCGAACGCATCTGGCGCGAGCCGGACGAAGGCATCTGGGAAGTGCGTGGCGGCCGGCAGCAGTTCGTGCACTCCAAGGTGATGGCCTGGGTCGCCTTCGACCGCGCCGCAGGGCTGGCCGACACCACGGAAGAAGGCCGCGAGCGCGGGCAGCATTATCGCCGGGTGGCTGACGAGATTCGCCGCGACGTGTGCGAGCACGGCCTGGACCCCAGCGGCCGGTTCTTCGTCCAGGCCTATGGTTCGACCGAAATGGACGCCAGCCTGTTGCAGATCGCCCTGACCGGCTTCCTGCCGGCGGATGACCCACGCTTCATGCGCACCCTCGAACAGATCGAACAGCGTCTGATGAAGAACGGCCTGCTGCTGCGCTATGACAGTGACAGCTGCAGCGACGGCCTGACGCCGGGAGAGGGCACCTTCCTGGTGTGTTCGTTCTGGCTGGCTGACGTTTATGTATTACTGGGGCGCCAGGCCAAAGCCGAAGCGCTGTACCAACACCTGACCAGCCTGTGCAACGACCTCGGCCTGCTGGCCGAACAGTACGACCCGGCCGGCCAGCGCATGCTCGGCAACTTCCCCCAGGCCTTCAGCCAGATAGGCATCATCAACACCGCGCTGAATCTGCACCGCGCACAGTGCCCGGCGCGCGACCGGGCGCGTTGTGGGTAGCGAATGAGTAGGGCGACTGCCTTGACCGGAGTAGACTAGGCCAAACCCTTTCGGCACGGAGCATACATGGGCATTCGCGGTACTGACCGGCAGATCGACAACATCGAGTTCAATGTCAGCGACATCTCACGGAGCAAGGCCTTCTATGGCAGTGTGTTTGGCTGGGCGTTCACCGACTACGGGCCGACCTACACCGAGTTCAGCGATGGCCGGTTGACGGGTGGCTTCACCACGGGTGAGCCGGTGCGCCCGGGCGGGCCGCTGGTCATCCTGTACGCTGACGACCTGGAGGCCACGCAGCAACGGATCGAAGCTGCCGGGGCGAAAATCAGCCGGGCGACCTTTGCCTTCCCCGGCGGGCGGCGCTTTCATTTCATCGACCCGGACGGTTATGAGCTGGCGGTGTGGACGGCGCAAGCCTGATGGCCAATCACAAGATCGAAATCCGCCGACGCAATATCGAAAAAATCCTGCAAGCGGCGGAAAAGGTGTTTGCCGAGAAGGGCTATGGCGCCACCTCCATGGGGGATATCGCCGAGCAGGCTGAGCTGCCACGCTCCAACCTGCATTATTATTTCAGCACCAAGGACGAGCTGTTTCGCGCGGTGCTGCAGGACCTGCTGGATGTGTGGAAGCAGGACGCCCTGTGCTTCGAAAACTTCGACGATCCGCGTGTGGTGCTGACCAGCTACATCCGGGCGAAGATGGGCCATTCGCGCTCGCGGCCGCTGGGCTCGAAAATCTGGGCCGAAGAGATGCTGCACGGGGCGCCGGTGCTGGGGGTTAACCTCGACGAAAGCCTGGTGCCCTGGGCGAAGATGAAAGAAGCCAAGATCCGCTGTTGGGTGGAAGAGGGGCGCATCCTGCCGGTGGAGCCGTCGGCGCTGCTGTACATGATCTGGGCCTCGACCCAGCACTACGCCGACTTCGGCTACCAGGTGCAGTTGCTAAACGGCGGCGAGATGCTGTCGGACATGGCGTTCGAGAGTGCGGTGCAGACGGTGACCAGCGTGATCTTGCGGGGGATCGGGCTGGAGCCGTGAACCGGCGATGGAGGCCGCTGCGCGGCATTCGCGGGCTTGCCCGCTCCCACAGGTTCTGCGCTGTCCTCAGAAATGGCGCAGTCCTGTGGGAGCGGGCAAGCCCGCGAAGGGCTGCATGGCAGCCCCCATTGCTTCAACTGGCCTCGCGGTACGGGTTACGCGGATCCTGCGTCCAGTTCAGGTACGGCTTGCCGGTATCCTGTGCCTCCATTTCGATGCAGTTTTCCACCGGGCAGGTGATCTGGCACAGGTTGCAGCCTACGCATTCCTCTTCGATCACACTGTAGGCATGCGTGCCGTCAGCCTTCAGCGTGCTGGCAATCGCCTGGTGCGAGGTGTCCTCGCACGCAATGTGGCAGCGCCCGCAGCCAATGCACGCCTCCTGGTCAATGTGCGCTACCGATTTATAGTTGATGTCCAGGTATTTCCAGTCGGTGGTATGCCCCACCGCCTGCCCGCGGAACGCTTCGATAGTGGCATGCCCATGCTGGTCCATCCAGCGTGCCAGGCCGTCCTGCATGTCCTCGACGATACGGAAGCCATGCAGCATCGCCGCTGTGCACACCTGCACGGCGCCACTGCCCAGGGCCATGAACTCGGCGGCGTCACGCCAGTTGCCGATGCCGCCAATGCCACAAATCGGCAAGCCCCGCGTTTCCGGGTCGCGGGCGATTTCCGCCACCATGTTCAAGGCAATCGGCTTCACTGCCGAACCGCAGTAACCGCCATGGGTGCTCTGCTCTCCGACAATCGGGTGGGCCACCATGCGGTCCAGGTCGACGCTGGTGATGGAGTTGATGGTGTTGATCAACGACACGGCATCGGCCCCGCCTCGATGCGCGGCGCGGGCCGACTGGCGGATATCGGTGATGTTCGGCGTAAGCTTCACGATCACCGGCAGCGCGCAGTACGTCTTGCACCAGCGGGTGACCATTTCCACATATTCCGGCACCTGGCCGACGGCCGCCCCCATGCCGCGCTCCGGCATACCGTGCGGGCAACCGAAGTTCAGCTCGATGCCATCGGCCCCCGTGGCTTCCACCAGCGGCAGGATGAACTTCCACGATTCCTCTATACACGGCACCATCAGCGACACGATCAGTGCGCGGTCGGGCCAGTCCTTCTTCACCTGGGTGATTTCACGCAGGTTGATTTCCAGGGAGCGGTCGGTGATCAACTCGATATTGTTGATCCCCTGTACCTGACGGTTGGGGCCATAGTGCGCCGAGTAGCGCGACGACACGTTGACCGCCGCAGGGTCTTCGCCCAGGGTTTTCCAGACCACGCCGCCCCAGCCGGCCTCGAAGGCGCGGACCACGTTGTAGGCCTTGTCGGTTGGCGGTGCGGAGGCCAGCCAGAAGGGGTTGGGTGCCTTGATGCCGGCAAATACGATAGACAAGTCGGCCATTTACGCTGCCTCCACGTTGAGCATGAGTTGGGCATGGATGGCTTCGGCGGCCAGCTTGCCGTGTTGCACGGCCTGCACGGTAAGGTCCTGCCCCAGCGCGGTGCAGTCGCCGCCTGCGTACACGCCCGGCAGGCTGGTCTGCAGGTTTTCGTCAACGCGGATGCGCTCACCCTCGCGGGCCAGTTGCGCAGCCACCGGGTCGGCGAGGCTGGCATCGTCAAAGCGTTGGCCAATGGCCTTGAAAATGGCGTCCGCAGCCAGCTCGAAGGTTTCGCCGGTATCGCGCAGGCGGCCTTCCGCCAGCTCGGTGCGGGCAAAGCGCATGCCGCGGACCTTGCCGGCGTCATCCAGCAGCACGGCATCAGGGCGGGCCCAGGTGTGCAGGCGTACCTGGTTGGCCTTGGCAATGTCCTGCTCGTGGCCGGTCGCGCCCATGTCGGCGTGGCCACGGCGATAAACCAGGTTGACGTCGCGGGCACCCAGACGGCTCATCTGCACGGCCATGTCGATGGCCGTGTTGCCAGCACCGATCACCAGGCAGCGGTCGGCCAACGGTAGCTGGCTCAGGTCATCGGCCTGGCGTAGCTCGCGGATGTATTCGGTGGCGGCGACCACACCGGGGGCTTCCTCGTCGGGCAGCCCTAGCTGGCGCACGGCATTCAGGCCGAGGCCCAGGAACACCGCGTCGTACTGATCGCGCAGTTCGCCCAGGCTGAGGTTGCCACCCAGGCGCTGGCCATGGCGGACTTCGATACCGCCAATGCCCAACAAGAAATCCACTTCACGCTGGGCATAGTCGTCTACCAGCTTGTAGCGGGCGATGCCGTACTCGTTGAGGCCACCGGCTTTGTCGCAGGCCTCGAACACCACCACGTCATGCCCGTGCATGGCCAGGCGGTGGGCGCAGGACAGCCCTGCCGGGCCGGCGCCGACCACGGCGATACGCTTGCCGGTGGCTGCCGAGCGCTTGAACGGGTGTGCGCTGAACTGGGCGTTGTCCAGGGCGTAACGCTGCAGTTGGCCGATCAGCACCGGCGCGCATTCCTGGGCGTTGTTGCGCACGCAGGCTTGCTGACAGAGGATTTCGGTGGGGCACACGCGGGCGCAACTACCGCCAAGGATGTTGGCCGAAAGAATGCGCTCGGCGGCGCCTTGCAGGTTTTCGTCACTGATGCGGTGTATGAACGAGGGGATGTCTATTTCGCTGGGGCAAGCGTTGACGCAGGGGGCGTCGTAGCAGTACAGGCAGCGTGCACTTTCCAGGGCGGCCTGGCGCGCGGTGAGGGGTGGGGCCAGGTCGCTGAAGCGCTCGGCCAACTGGTCGGTGCCGGCCCGGGGGCGCGGCAAATGGTTCAGGGCGTTGGTCACGGTTGTAGCCTCTCTATTTTTTTTGGTGCAGGCGACAGGTATTGCGGTCGATTCTGGGGCCGCTCCCACAGGCGATGGCGGTCCTTGTGGGAGCGGCCTTGCGTCGCGATGGGCTGCACAGCAGCCCCAATGGCTTCAGCGCTGAACAGGCATCGGCCGCTGATGCTCGGCCCGGCGCCCCAGCACCTCATACACCGCCGGGTACGCCGGCCGTTCCACATAGCGCCCCGCGCCCGGCTCGGCGCGCAGGTCGCCATCGGCCCAGAGCACCTTGCCCTGGCTGATGGTGTGGCTTGGGATGCCGCGCACGGTGCGGCCTTCGAAAATGTTGAAGTCCACCTGCTGGTGGTGGGTTTTGGCGGAGATGGTGCGGGTGCCCTGCGGGTCCCACAGCACCAGGTCGGCATCGGCACCCACGCGGATAGCGCCCTTGCGCGGGAACAGGTTGAAGATTTTCGCCGTGTTGGTAGAGGTCAGCGCGACGAATTCGTGCATCGACAAACGCCCGCTGTTGACCCCGGCATCCCACAGTACCGCCATGCGGTCTTCGATGCCGGCGGTGCCGTTGGGGATGCGGCTGAAGTCGTCGCGGCCCATGGCTTTCTGCTCGGCGCAGAAGCAGCAGTGGTCGGTGGCGGTGGTGTGCAGGTTGCCCGACTGCAAGCCGCGCCACAGCGCCTCCTGGTGTTCGCGTGGGCGGAACGGCGGGCTCATCACATAACCGGCGGCGGTGGCCCAGTCCGGGTCACGGTAGACACTGTCGTCCAGCAGCAGGTGGCCGGGCAGCACCTCGCCATACACCGGCTGGCCCTTGCCTCGGGCATAGGCGATTTCATCCAGTGCCTCGCGGCTGGAAATGTGCACCAGGTACAACGGCGTGCCGAGGGTTTCGGCAATGCGGATGGCGCGGCTGGCCGCTTCGCCTTCAACCTGCGAGGGGCGCGACAGCGGGTGGGCTTCCGGCCCGGTCATGCCCTGGGCGAGCAGTTTTTTCTGCAGGTGGTACACCAGCTCGCCGTTTTCGGCATGCACGGTGGGCACCGCGCCCAGTTGCAGGCAACGCTCGAAGCTGGCCACCAGGGTATCGTCGGCGGCCATGATCGCATTCTTGTAGGCCATGAAATGCTTGAAGCTGTTCACCCCGTGCTTGGCCACCAGCTCGCCCATCTCTTCGGCCACCTGCTCGCTCCACCAGGTGATGGCGACGTGGAAGCCATAGTCGCTGGCGCTTTTCTGCGCCCAGCCACGCCACGTGTGGAAGGCCTCCAGCAACGACTGCTGCGGGTTGGGAATGACGAAGTCGATGATCGAGGTGGTGCCGCCAGCCAGGCCCGCAGCGGTGCCGCTGAAGAAGTCCTCGCTGGCCACCGTGCCCATGAACGGCAACTGCATGTGGGTGTGCGGGTCGATGCCCCCGGGCATCAGGTACTGGCCGCTGCCGTCGAGGATCTCGCAGTCGGTGGGCGGTTCGAGGTTTTGCCCGATGGCACGGATCAGGCCATCGGCACACAGGACATCGGCGGGGTAACTCTCTTCGTGGGTAACCACGGTGGCGCCACGGATCAACAGGGACATGCCGTTTTCCTCGCAGGCTGACCGGTCTTGGCCGGTTCTTTGCATTGTCATGGATGCAGGGCGGGCAGGGCGGTCAATCCTGTCAGGCCTGACAAGATTCGAGGCTAGATGCTGATTCTGGATTCAGCAAGAAAATTTTCCCATTAAATTTGTGGTTTTTAAGTTGTTGATATCAATAGGAAAAAATTAACGCGCGAATGGGCGTCGGGGTTTTCAGGGTATTTGACTAACTTGACAAGATGAAAATCTGGTCGAGATTTCTAAGCACATTCCGCGTGCGAACTCCGGTCATCGAATCAGCCTGATGAGCGAAAAAATAGAAGAAAAACTGGAGAAGGGCCTATGCAACAGAGCAGATCGGAAGTGGTCGAGCAAGATGGCCTGTTCGAGCTGTCCGAGGGCAGCGATGTCCTCGACAGCCCGCGCTACAACCCCGACATAGCACCGACCAAGGTGCACCAGCGCACCTGGAACAAATGGCACATCACCGCCCTGTGGGTGGGCATGTCCATCTGCGTACCCACCTACACCCTCGGCGGTGTGCTCACCGCCTACTTCGGCCTTAGCGTTGGCGAAGCGCTGCTGGCGATTTTGCTGGCCAACGTAATCGTGCTGATACCGCTTACCCTCAATGCCTTTCCCGGTACCAAGTACGGCATCCCGTTTCCGGTGCTGCTGCGTTCGTCGTTCGGCATTCTCGGCTCCAACGTACCGTGCCTGATCCGCGCGGTGGTGGCCTGTGGTTGGTTCGGTATCCAGACCATGTTCGGCGGGCTGGCCATTCACCTGTTCCTGGGTTCGGTGTTCGACGGCTGGAAGGCGCTGGGCGGGACAGGCGAGGTGATTGGCTTCATGATCTTCTGGTGCCTGAACCTGTGGGTGGTGCTGCGCGGCGCCGAGTCGATCAAGTGGCTGGAAACGCTGTCGGCACCGCTGCTGGTGGCGGTGGGCGTCGGTCTGCTGTTCTGGGCCTTGCCGCACATGTCGATGACCGAGCTGTTGGCACAGCCGCCCAAGCGCCCGGAAGGGGCGAGCGTGGTCAGTTACTTCTGCGCCGGGCTGACGGCCATGGTCGGTTTCTGGGCGACACTGTCGCTGAACATTCCCGACTTCAGCCGCTACGCCCGCAGCCAGAAGGATCAGATTCTCGGGCAGATCTTCGGCCTGCCGCTGACCATGTTCCTGTTCGCTGCGCTGGGTGTGGTGCTGACCGCCGCTTCGGCGTCGCTGGTGGGCGAGACGGTGTCCGACCCGGTCAGCCTGATCGGCAAGATTCAAAGCCCGTTCTGGGTGGCCCTGGCCATGGCGCTGATCGTGATCGCCACGCTGTCGACCAACACCGCGGCGAACATCGTCTCGCCCACCAATGACTTCCAGAACATTGCCCCACGCCTGATCGGCCGAAGCCGCGCGGTATGGCTGACCGGCTTGATCGGCCTGGCGTTGATGGGGCATGAACTGCTGAAGAAGCTGGGCCTGATTGTCTCCGACCTTAGCCTGGAGAGCGTGTACTCCAACTGGCTGCTGGGCTATTCCAGCTTGTTGGGGCCTATTGCCGGCATCATGGTGGTGGACTACTTCCTGATCCGGCGGCAGAAGCTGGACCTGGCCGGGCTATACCGCGACGACGTGTATCCCGCGTGGAACTGGGCCGGTTTTGCCGCCTTCGCCTTGCCAGTTGGGCTGACGGTAATGGCGATTGGCAACAGCAGTTTCAGCTGGTTCTACGACTACGGCTGGTTCACCGGCTCGCTGCTGGGCGGTGCACTGTACGCCATGCTTGGCGGTTTGGCGGCACGCAACCCGGTGCGGCTGGCCAAACCCTCGCCTTGAGGCCTCGAAGAGGCCCATACAAACAATAAGAAGCCTGAAGGAGAAGCCCGTGACCCCCGTCAAAGAGATCCTGAAGACCAACGCCCGTCACGTCGACAGCACCCGCCTGTGGCAGTCGCTGATGGACCTGGCCCGGCTCGGTGCCACTGCCAAGGGCGGTGTCTGCCGCCTGGCCTTGACCGACCTCGACCGCCAGGCCCGTGATCTGTTCGTGCAGTGGTGCGAGGCGGCTGGTTGCTCGGTCAGCATCGACGCCGTCGGCAACATATTCGCCCGCCGCCCGGGCCGTAACCCCAAGCTGCCGCCGGTGATGACCGGTAGCCATATCGACACCCAGCCCACAGGCGGCAAGTTCGATGGCTGCTTCGGGGTGATGGCCGGGCTGGAGGTGATCCGCACCCTCAACGACCTTGGCGTGGAAACCGAAGCGCCGCTCGAAGTGGTGGTGTGGACCAACGAAGAAGGTTCGCGTTTTGCGCCATGCATGATGGGGTCTGGGGTGTTCGCCGGCAAGTTCACCCTGGAAGACACCCTGGCCAAGCGCGATGCCCAGTGTGTCAGCGTTGGCGAAGCATTGAACACCATTGGCTACGCCGGTCCGCGTGCCGTGTCGGGGCACCCGGTGGGGGCGTATTTCGAAGCGCATATCGAGCAGGGTCCGATCCTTGAGGACCAGGCCAAGACCATCGGCGTGGTCCTCGGCGCCCTGGGCCAGAAGTGGTTCGACCTGACCCTGCGCGGTGTTGAAGCCCATGCCGGCCCTACGCCGATGCACCTGCGCAAGGACGCCCTGGTGGGTGCAGCCGCTGTGGTAGAGGCGGTCAACCGCACGGCGCTTGCCCACCAGCCCCACGCCTGTGGCACGGTGGGTTGCCTTCAGGCGTACCCGGGCTCGCGTAACGTGATCCCGGGCGAAGTGCGCATGACCCTCGACTTCCGCCACCTGGAGGGCGAGCAGTTGAATGCGATGATTGCCGATGTGCGCGGGGTGATCGAGGCGACCTGTGCCAAGCATGGCCTGAGCCATGAGCTGGTGCCCACGGCAGACTTCCCGGCACTTTACTTCGACAAAGGCTGTGTCGACGCCGTGCGCGAGTCGGCCAAGGCGCTGGGCCTGCCGCACATGGACATCGTCAGTGGCGCGGGGCATGACGCGATCTTCCTGGCCGAGCTGGGGCCGGCGGGGATGATTTTCGTGCCGTGCGAAAACGGCATCAGCCATAACGAGATCGAGAACGCCACGCCCGATGACCTGGCGGCGGGCTGCGCAGTGTTGTTGCGGGCGATGCTGGCGGCGTCGGAGGCAATTGCCAGCGGGCGCCTGGCGGCCTAGGCACTGGCCTCAAGAAGGCCGTTACGGCCAAGGTGATAGCGCTGCAGGTCCTGCGCCAGGGTCAACTGCCCGCTGTAATGGGCGAGGGCCTCGTCGCGCACGTTGTCGATGTGCGGGCTGCGCCGTGGGTCGTTCTGGTAGCGGGCGCTGAAATGCGTCAGTACCAGGTTGCGCACGCCAGCGGCCTCGGCAAAGCGTGCCACCTCAGCGGCGGTGCTGTGGCCGAACGTGCCCCCGGTACGTTCGACCACCGCCTGGGTGAAGGTGGCTTCGTGCACCAGTACATCCGCACCCCTGGCGACGGCTGCCAGCAGTTCTGGCTTGTCGTTGTCCCCGCACACGATCACCCGCCGGGGCGGACGCGAAGGGCGCAGGTAGTCGTTGCCGTTCAGCAGTTGCCCGTTGTACGTCACGGTCAACCCCTTGGCCAGCTCGCCCCACAGCGGACCACGCGGTATGCCCTCGGCGTCCAGGCGCTGGATGTCCAGGCGTGGCTCAGGGTTGATTTCGGTGAATACGAAACCCACGCTGGGCACCCGGTGCGACAGTTGCACGGTGGTCACCTGCAGGGTCTCGCTGCGCCATGCGATCAGCGCTTCCACGGGCAACAGGCGTAGCTCGAACGGCAGGAAGGTGTCGCTGGCAATCAGGCCCTGGCGTACCCAATCGTGCAGTACGGCGGGCAGGATCACTTCCAGCGGCTGGGTGCGCCCGCTCATGCCCGCGCTGGCCAGCAGGCCGGGCAGGCCGAAGCAATGGTCACCATGCACGTGGGTGATGAAGATCGCGCGCAGGTCGCGGATCGAAAGCGGGGTGTGCAGCAGGCGGTGCTGGGTGCCTTCGCCGCAATCGACCAGATACCAGTGGCTGCCACTGGCTTCGATCACGGCTGTGGCGCTGACATTGCGTGCCTTGGTGGGCACCCCGGCGGAGGTGCCGAGGAACAGCAGGTCCATGCTCAGGCTCCTGTTTCAGGCCAGAAGCGGCCAAGGTGATACGGGGCGCACACCTTAGCCGGATTGCCACCCGCCGTCGACGGCCCGCTAGTTATCCTGCCGCCAGATGAGCTCGCTGGTGTCATAACCTTGCTCTCGGGCGATTGTCAGCAGTTGCTCGCGCTGCTGGTCGGTGACCGCTGGCGTGCGCGAAAGCAGCCACAGGTACTCGCGGTTGGGGTGGCCGACCAGTGCCACGCGGTAGTCCTTGTCGTGGTAAAGCACCCAGTACTCACCCTTGGTCAGGCCCGGTGCCAGGCGGCTGAACCAGTTGTCGAAGCGCACCCACAGCTTGTCGGTGCTGCCCGGTTGCTGAGCCTCGGCGATGCCCTGGGCTTCATTCCACTGGCCGTCCTTTTCCTGGCAGCGATTGGTTACATCGATACGGCCGTCCTCGCGCAAGCCGTAGCGCGCCTCGGACTTCACGCAGTTACGCTGGAAGAACATCGGCAGGCGTGCCAGTTCGTACCAGGTACCCTGATAGCGTTGCAGGTCCACCTGCTGGGTACGCGGCGGTGCCGGGTGATCGTTGCCGGCGCAGCCGAGCAGGGCCAGGGTCATGCAGGAAAGCAGCAGTGTTGTGCGCAGCGCCATGGGTGACCTCCTTGGAGCGGATGGGGCGTACCTGTGTTTCGACGCCTGTGCGGGGAAAAAGTTGTAGACGATCTTGCCTGCGGCGAAACCCATGCAGGAGCGGGTTTGCCCGCGAAAGGCCCCGCACAGGTCCGCACAGGCCTGCCTCACAGCCAGTACGTCACCGCCCACCATCCCAACCCGCCCATCACCACGGTATAGGGCAGCGCCATCCACACCATCCGCCCATACGACAGCCGGATCAGCGGTGCAATGGCCGAGGTCAGCAGGAACAGGAACGCCGCCTGCCCGTTCGGCGTCGCCACGCTTGGCAGGTTGGTGCCGGTGTTGATCGCCACCGCCAGGGTTTCGAAATGCTCGCGGCTCATGCTGCCATCGAGAAATGCCTGCTTCACTTCGGTGATGTAGATGGTGGCAACGAACACATTGTCGCTGATCGCCGACAGCAAGCCGTTGGCCAGATACAGCATGCCCGGTTGCTGTTCGGCCGGCAGCGTCAGCACCCAGTTGATCAATGGGCTGAAAAGCTGCTGCTGATGAATCACCGCGACCACGGCGAAGAACACCACCAACAGCGAAGTGAACGGCATGGCGTCCTGGAAGGCACGGCCCAGGCGGTGCTCGTCGGTGATGCCGGTGAAGGCCGTGATCAGTACGATCACCATCAGGCCGATCAGGCCGACCTCGGCCACATGCAGCCCCAGGCAGATGATCAGGATCAGTGCAGCGAGCCCTTGTACCCACAGCGCGATGCGCTGGGCCTGGGTGCGCGCCGCATCGTCTTCGGCCGCATAGGCGGTCAGCACCCTGCGCACCGGTTCGGGCATCAGCGTGCCGTAGCCGAACAGGCGCGCTTTTTCCAGCAGCACGCAGGTCACCAGGCCAGCACCCAGCACTGGCAGCGATACGGGCGCCACCTTCAAGAAGAAGTCGACGAAGTGCCACCCCATCTCGTGGCCGATCAACAGGTTCTGCGGCTCGCCCACCAACGTGCAAACGCCGCCCAGGGCGGTACCCACAGCGCCATGCATCAGCAGGCTACGCAGGAAGGCGCGGAACTGGTCGAGGTCTTCCCGGTGCAGGTGAGCGACTTGCTGGTCGCTCTCCAGTGCGCTGTCCTCGCGCGGATTGGCCCCGGACGCGACGCGGTGGTACACCGCGTAGAAGCCGACCGCAGCGCTGATGATCACCGCCGTGACGGTCAGGGCATCGAGAAACGCGGATAGAAACGCCGACAGTACGCAAAACAGCAGCGCCAGAATGGCCTTGGAACGCACCCCGAGCAAAATGCGTGAGAACAGGAACAGCAACAGTTCCTTCATGAAGTGGATGCCGGCGACCATGAACATCAGTAGCAGGATTACCGGGAAGTTGTGCTGCAGTTCCTCGTACAGCGCCTGTGGCGTGGTCATCTGCAACAGCAGGGCTTCGATCAGCAACAAGCCACCGGGCATCAACGGGTAGCATTTCAGGGCCATGGCCAGGGTGAAGATGAATTCGAGCACCAGTGCCCAGCCGGTCGCAACCGGGCCAATGGTTACCAACAACAGCGGGTTGAGCACCAAAAACAGGCAGATGACCACCTTGTACCAAATCGGCGACTTGCCCAGAAAACCGTGGGCGAGGGCGCCGGTCAGGGGGCGTGACATAAATATGTATCCTTATAATTCAGCGATGGCGCACGGTGCCGGATATACGCGTCTTAGGCAAGGCGCACAGTCCCGTTTTTGGCACATGTACGGCCATTGGGCTGGGTTACCATCGGTGTCATGAACCTTTCATCCTCAGGAGTGCCGCCCGTGACCGAGTACAGTGCATTCAAGGTCGAACTGACCGACAGCGTCGCCCATGTTCAGATCAATCGCCCAGAGAAGGTCAACGCGATGAATGCGGCCTTCTGGGAGGAAATCGTCGACATCTTCCAGTGGATCGATGACACCGATGCCGTGCGCGTGGTGGTGATCAGTGGCGCTGGCAAGCATTTTTCCGCCGGTATCGACCTGATGATGCTGGCCTCGCTGGCTGGGCAGATGGGCAAGGACGTGGGCCGCAATGCACGCTTCCTGCGCAAGACCATCCAGCGGCTGCAGGCTTCGTTCAGCGCTGTAGACGCGTGCCGCAAACCCGTACTGGCGGCCGTGCAGGGCTACTGCATCGGCGGCGCCATCGACCTCATCTCGGCGTGCGACATGCGCTACTGCAGCAGTGACGCGCAGTTCTCGATCAAGGAAATCGACATGGGCATGGCTGCCGATGTCGGCACATTGCAACGTTTGCCACGCATCATTGGCGACGGCATCATGCGTGAGCTGGCGTTTACCGGGCGCAATGTCGAGGCCGACGAGGCGCTGCGTATCGGCCTGGTCAACCGAGTCTATGATGATCAGGCTGCACTGATGGACGGCGTCTTTGCCATCGCCCGCGAGATTGCCGCAAAATCGCCGATCGCCGTGGCCGGCACCAAGGAAATGCTCAGCTACATGCGTGACCATCGCATCGACGATGGCCTGGACTACATTGCCACCTGGAACGCCGCAATGCTGCAGTCCGAAGACCTGCGTGTGGCTGTGGCGGCGCACATGAGCAAACAGAAACCGACGTTCGCCGACTGATCGGGCCGGGGGACGCGCAGTAAAGGAATCCCCGACATGTCAGCACGCTGGACTACTGCAGTACTCGACCCACAGATGACCGGGGGGCTGGCCGTGGCCCGCAGCCCTGAAGGGTTTCTGGTGGACGCCAACGGCGCGCTGTTCCCCCGCGACTGGCTAAAGCGCCAGGACCTCGACGTGCTGTGCGAGCATGGCATCGGCCACTTTGACGGCCAGCCGGTGTTCCTGCTGGAACTGCGCAGCGCCACTGATGTGCCTGGCTGCAGCTGGCGCGGCCTGCGTGCGTTCATGCTCGAAGGCGACTTCGACACCTACAAGGTGCTGGGCTATGCCGCACAGATCGGCACCTGGGCCCGCGAGCATCGCTTCTGCGGCAGTTGCGGCCAGGCGATGACGCAAATTCGCTGGGAGCGGGCGATGTATTGCCAACCCTGCGACCTGCGCAGCTATCCGCGCATTTCACCCAGCATGATCGTGCTGGTGACCCGCGGCGATGAAATCCTGCTGGCGCGTTCGCCGCGCTTCGTCACCGGGGTGTACAGCACCTTGGCAGGTTTTGCCGAACCGGGTGAATCGGCCGAAGACTGCCTGGTGCGCGAAGTGCGCGAAGAAGTGGCGGTGGAGGTGAAGAACATTCAGTACGTCGGCAGCCAGTGCTGGCCGTTTCCGCATTCGATGATGCTCGGTTTCCATGCCGAGTACGCCGGTGGCGAGATTGTCATGCAACCGGACGAGATAGAGGACGCCAAGTGGTTCAGCGTCCACGACCTGCCGCCGCTGCCGGCTGGGCGGTCGATTGCCCGGTACTTGATCGATCTGTACGTTGCGCGGCGCCTGGGCCTTGATATCCCTGCTTTCCCATCCTAGCTGCAGTGAGACATGTTCTCCGATTAGGCGCAGGGCGCAGGCAATGGTCACTCCATTGCTAAGTCCTGCAACGAGGGCGGAGGACATTTCTCGCGCAGCCAGGGCGGGGAAGCAGGGGGATCACAGCCCATCAGGCCTGCCCGAACCAGTGTTGCCACGCTAGGCGCACGGTCAACGCCAGCACCACGGTGATGAACACCGGGCGGATGAACTTGCTGCCGCCGCTGATCGCCGTGCGTGCGCCGAAAAAGGCGCCGACCATCACCGACAGGCCCATGCACAGGCCGACGATGTAGTCCACCTGCCCGGAAATGATGAACACCGTCAGCGCCGCGATGTTGCTGACGAAGTTCATGCTGCGCGCCACGCCGCTGGCGCGTACCAGGTCGATGGGGTATAGCAGCAGGGTACTGACCGTCCAGAACGCCCCGGTACCTGGGCCGGCTACGCCGTCGTAGAAGCCCAGGGTGAAGCCTTGCGGCACTTGCCACTTTTTCTTGATCGGTGCATCGGCATCCAGCGGTGCCTTGGGCGTGCCGCCGAACAACAGGTAGATGCCACAGGCGAAGACGATCACCGGCAACATCTTGTTCAGCCATTCGGCTGGCATGTAGTGGGCAATGACGGCGCCGAGCGACGCCCCGGTCAGGGTGGCGAACAATGCCGGGCGCCACTGCGCCGGGTGGAATAGTTTGCGTTTGTAGTAAGTGAAACCTGCAGTGGCCGAGCCGAAGGTGGAACTGAGCTTGTTGGTGCCCAGGACCAGGTGCGGTGGCATGCCGGCAGTGAGCAGGGCCGGAGTGGTGAGCAGGCCCCCGCCACCGGCGATGGCATCGATGAATCCGGCGACGAAGGCAACCAGCGCCAGGATCAGCAGGGTGAGGGGTTCTACGGTGAGTTCGAAGGGCATGGGTTTTTGACAGGCAGGGAGGCAAGGAGGCGGCAAAGTGCTGCACTAGAAGGGGAGCATGGTAATCCTGGGGAAGGTGTGTTGCCAGTGCCGGCCCTTTCGCGGGCAAGCCCGCTCCTACGAAGATGGCGTAATCCCGTAGGAGCGGGTTTACCCGCGAAAGGGCCGGTACTGGCGAAAACATCAACTACGAATAAACGCCAGCAAATCCGCATTGATCACATCGGCATGGGTGGTGGGCATGCCATGCGGGTAGCCTTTGTAGGTTTTCAGCGTGCCATTGGGAAGCAGCTTGGCCGAAAGTACCCCGGAGTTTTCATAGGGCACGATCTGGTCATCGTCGCCGTGCATCACCAGTACCGGCTGCTGGATGCCCTTCAGGTCGTCGGTGAAATCGGTCTGGGAAAACGCCACGATGCCATCGTAATGGGCCTTTGCACTGCCGATCATGCCTTGGCGCCACCAGTTGCCAATGATGCCTTCGCTGGCTTCGACCCCTGGGCGGTTGTAGCCGTAGAACGGCCCTGTTGGCACATCCCGGTAGAACTGCGCCCGGTTGCTGGCAACCTGGGCCTGGAAACCGTCGAATACCGACTTGGGCAGGCCACCGGGGTTGCCGGGGGTTTGTACCATCAAGGGTGGTACGGCCGCGATCAGCACGGCTTTGGCCACCTTGTCTTCAGGGTACCGGGCCATGTAGCGCACCACCTCGCCGCCGCCGGTCGAGTGGCCGACATGCACGGCACCCTGGGTGCCCAGGTGGGCGACCACGGCGGCTACGTCGTCGGCATAGTGGTCCATGTCGTGGCCGTCCCATACCTGGCTGGAGCGGCCATGGCCTCGCCGGTCGTGGGCGACCACGCGGTAGCCTTCAGCGAGGAAGAACAGCATCTGCGCGTCCCAGTCATCGGCACTGAGCGGCCAGCCGTGGTGGAAGTGAATCACCGGCGCATCGCGCGGGCCCCAGTCCTTGTAGAAGATCTGTACGCCGTCCTTCGTGGTTACATAGCTCATGGTCGTGTCTCCTGAGTGCAGGAAGCGAAGGGAGCTATTGAGAATAGGAGGGATTTTGGCGGGTATCAGGAAGTTGTGTTGCCTGTGCGGGCCTCTTCGCGGGTGAACCCGCTCCTACAGGGGGCTCATGGATTTTGAATGCGCAGGAGCGGGTTCACCCACGAAGAGGCCCGCACTCATGCCCTTCAGACGCGATCGCGCATGCGGTACCAGGCCTTTGCCGCCGCTTCCAATGGCGCAGCCAGCAGGTCGCCACCGGGGAAGCGGCCGTTGTCGATGCCTTGGTACAGCGCCAACAGGTCTTCATCGCCGAGAATGGCATCGCTGACCGCACGCGCCGCCGCCAGGGTCGGCAGTACGCCATGGCCGGAGAAACCCTGCAGCCAGTAGCGCTGGCCCTCGCGGCCGACGTCCGGGGTGCGCTTGATGCTGCAATCGATGTGGCCGCCCCAGGCATAGTCGATGGCCACCCCGGCCAGTTGCGGGAATACCCGCTCCAGGTACGGGCGGGTGGCGCTGGCGACGTCCTTGGGAATGCCGCCCAGGTAAGTGCAGCCACCGCCGAACAGCAGGCGGTGGTCTGGGGTGAGGCGGAAGTAGTCGGGCACGAACTGGTTGTCGATCACGCAACTGTTGCGAGGTAGTAACGAATGGGCGAAGTCGGCATCCAGAGGCGCAGTGGCTACCTGGTAGGAACCGACTGGCAACAGGCGACGCGACAGGCTGCGGTCAAGGCGGTCGATGTAAGCGTTGCAGGCCAGCACCAATACCTGGCAACGAACTTCGCCACGGTCGGTACGGGCGACATAGCCGTCGCGAGCCTGCTGGTAGCTGAGCACCTGGCTCTGTTCGTAGATTCGCCCGCCGCCAGCCTCGATGGTATTGGCCAGGCCCTGCGCCAGTTTCAGCGGGTTGAGGTGGGCGCCTTTGGCGTCGTACAGCGCGGCCTGGTAGCGCGGGCTGTCGATCCATTGCGGCAACTCGTCACGGCCAATCAGGCGCAGGGCGTCGTAACCCCATTTATGCTCGGCATCATGCAGGGCCTCTTCGAGCATTTTCACCCGGCGTGGCAATACCGCAGTCCACAGGCTGCCCTGCCGGTAGTCGATGTCGAAGCCGTGGCGCTGGGGCAGTTCGCGCATCTCGTCGGCGGCCCAGCACATGCTGGCCCATAGCCGTTGGGTGCGTTCGATGCCAAGGGCCTGCTCCAGCGGCGGCATGTCGCACGACCAGCCCAACAGCGCCTGGCCACCGTTGCGTCCGGAGGCCGCCCAGGCAACCCGGCTGGCTTCCAGCAGCGTTACGCGTTTGCCGGCCTGGGTCAGGCGCAGGGCAGTGTGCAGGCCGCTGAAACCGGCGCCGATGATCAGCACGTCGGTGTCCTGAGCGCCTTGCAGGGTAGGGCGTAATGGGATGTTGGCGGGGTAGGTCTGGGCGTAGTAACTGGCGACGTGCTGGGCGGATTGTTTGAACATGCCGGATTTTCCGTGAAAATTATTATGTTTATTTTCATGAAAAGTTAGCAGTTAAATTTCACGTTGCCAATGTGTTGGTCGGGGTTTGTGGTTTGCCTGTGGTTAATGTGTTGCCTGGGCTGGCCTCTTCGCGGGTGAACCCGCTCCTACAGGGGGGCTCGCTTTTTTCGCGCCTGCCGTGGCTTGCCTGGGGTCGCCTTGCTTCCAGTCGCTTTGCTCTTCCCGCCACCGCGACGTTTCTTTTTCCAGGGCGGGGCCGCCCCGGCCGCTGGCCCGCTGATGGTCATGCGCATGCCGCTGCAACGCTCGACCAGCTTGCCCATCCACGCCGACTGTCGGGCAACGAACTCTTCCAGGGTCATCTCGCCGCTTTGCACCATGTCCAGCGCCTGCTCCCAGATCGCCGTGGTGCCGGGGTCGGCAATCGCGCGGGGAACCGCGTCGATCAGGCTGAAGGCCGCAGGTGTGGCCGACAACGCCTTGCCGTTCTTCACCAGGTAACCGCGGTCGAGCAGGCCCTGGATAATGCTGGCGCGGGTGGCTTCGGTGCCGATGCCGGTGGTTTCCTTGAGCTTTTGCTTCAGCCGAGGGTCATCCACCAGCTTGGCCACGTTTTTCATCGCCTTGATCAGGTCGCCTTCGGTAAACGGCTTGGGCGGCTGGGTCCACAGGTCTTTCAGTTGCAGGCCGTGTACGTTGCAGTCCTGGCCTTCGCGCAGCGCCGGCAGCACCTGGGCTGGTGCTGCCTCGCGGCCTTTGGCCGGGGTCAGCGCCTCGGGCAAGGCGCGGCGCCAGCCCGGCTCGACGATCTGTTTGCCCACAGCACGCAGCGCATGACCGGCGCAGTCGAAGTCGGCCTGGGTGCGGTCGTACTCATGGTTGGGCAGGAACTGCGCCAGATAGCGGGCGCGGATCAGGGTGTAAACGGCCTTGTGCTTGGCCGGCAGGCGCGAGGAGTCGCTGGCGGCGGCGGTGGGGATGATGCCATGGTGAGCGCTGACCTTGGCGTCGTTCCACGCCCGCGAGCGGCGTTGCGGCTCCAGGTAGGGCTGCAGCGGCGCAAGGCTGGCATCGGCCCGTTGCAGGGCGGCAAGGATGGCGGGTGCCTCGGCGTGCTGGCTTTGTGGCAAATAGCCGCAATCGCTGCGCGGGTAGGTGATCAGCTTGTGTGTTTCGTACAGTGCCTGGGCAATGTCGAGGGTTTCCTGGGCGCCGAGGCCGAACTTTTTCGAGCACAGCTCCTGCAGGGTGCCAAGGTCGAAGGGCAGCGGTGCTGCTTCGCGCACACGCTCGGTCGCCACCTTTACCGCTCGGGCAGTGCCGGCATGGCCGATGTCGGTGGCGGCCTGCTGTGCCAGGCTTTGCTTCAGGCAGCGGCCTTGGTCATCGCAGGCGTCTTCGGGGGCGCGCCATTGGGCATTGAAGCGTTGGCCGGCGTGTTCCAGCTGTACGTCGATGGCCCAGAACGGCACCGGCACGAAGTCGGCGATGCTGCGGTCGCGGTCGACCACCAGGCGCAAGGTCGGCGTTTGCACGCGGCCTACCGGCAGCACACCCTGGTAGCCGGATTGGCGGCCCAGCAGGGTGAACAGCCGGCTCATGTTCATGCCGATCAGCCAGTCGGCGCGCGAGCGGCCCAACGCCGAGTGGTACAGGTTGAACGTCTCGTGGCCTGGCAGCAGGCGTGCCAGGGCCTTGCGGATGGAGGCGTCGTCCAGTGCCGACAGCCACAGGCGCTGCACCGGGCCTCGGTAGCGGCAATGCTCGACCAGCTCGCGGGCAATCATTTCGCCTTCGCGGTCGGCGTCGGTGGCAATCACCAGCTCCCGCGCTTCACCGAGCAGGCGCTTGACCGCCTTGAACTGGCTGGCAGTCTTGGGCTTTACCAGCATCTTCCACTTGTCTGGAATGATCGGCAGGTCGGCCAGGTTCCAGCGCTTGTAACGTTCGTCGTAGCTGTCGGGCGGGGCGGTTTCCAGCAGGTGGCCGATGCACCAGGTGACGCAGATGTCGGTGCCTTGCCAGCAGCCGTCGCCTTTGCGGTTGGCGCCGAGCACTTTGGCGATGTCTTTTGCCTGGGAGGGTTTTTCGCAGAGAAACAGGCGCATGGCCGGGGACGCTTCATCGGGGTGGTGGGCCATAGGATGCGCAAGCGGGGGCGCAGAGGCAAGTTTTATCTGGATGGATGTACAGGTTTTTTGTCAGCGGGGATGTATATCGCCTGAGCCGGCCTCTTCGCGGGTAAACCCGCTCCTACAGGGAAGCGCGGTGCTTGTAGGAGCGGGTTTACCCGCGAAGCGGCCAGTGCAGGTGATGGATCAGGCGCGCGAGTCGCGCACCATGTCGACATGCGGGATGCCAGCTTCGAGGAATTCCTCGCTGACTACGCGAAAGCCCAGCCGCTCATAGAACGGCGTGGCGTGCACCTGGGCGCTGAGCATCTGCTGTTTCAAATCGCGGTTCTGCGCTTCGACGATGACCGCATTGACCAACGCATCGCCCACCTTCAGGCCACGCCAGTCCTTGAGCACCGAGATGCGCCCGATGGTGCCGTCGGCCAGCAGGCGCGCAGTACCGATCGGATAGTCGCCTTCCAGGGCCAGGAAGTGCAGGGCGTCCTGGTCTTCCGAATCGAACTCCAGCTCTGGTGGAATGTGCTGCTCGGCGACGAACACGGCTTCACGGATACGGCGGATGTCGGCGTTGTCTTTGTGCCAATCGGCGAGGCGAACGCTGATCTTATTCATTGGCGAATCCCAGGCTCCCTTGCTTGACCAGCTGCTGTACCAGCATCAGGCCATCCTCATCCTGCAGCCACTCGGCCAGGTTATCGATGTGCAGGGCGTCGGCCGCACATACCAGCTTCAGCAGCTCTCGCAGTTTGCCAGGCAGTGGGCAACTACGGCCGCTGGCGAACAGCAGCAGGTCGTCTTCGAACTCGGACCAAGCCAGGCGTGCGCTGGGGTTGCGGATCAGGATGGCGCCTTGCTCAAGGGCATTGATCAGCTCTTCCTCGCTCAGCTCTTCGCCAACGATCTGCTCGGGGTAGCGCGGCTCGGTCATGAACTGGCCGAACCAGGTCAGCAGCAGGTCCTTGTCGCCCATGTGCTTGTCGAGCAGCGCCTTGAGGCGGTCGAGGGCATCGTGCTGGATCTGGTGCGGGTCGCTGACCGGCTGGGCGTCGGCGTCGCTGTAGCGCTCTTCGTCGGGCAGGAACTGGCCGAGGAAGTCGGTGAAGTGGGTCAGCACTTCGGCAGCGCTCGGTGCGCGGAAGCCGACCGAGTAGGTCAGGCAGTCATCCACGGCCACGCCGTAGTGGGCCAGGCGCGGTGGCAGGTAGAGCATGTCGCCGGGCTCCAGGGTCCACTCGCCACTCTGCTCGAACTCGGCCAGGATACGCAGGTCGGCGTGCTCCAGCAGCGGGCTGTCACTGCTGCACATCTGGCCGATCTTCCAGTTGCGCTGGCCGTGGCCTTGCAGCAGGAACACATCGTAGTTGTCGAAGTGCGGGCCGACGCTGCCACCCGGGGCGGCGAAGCTGATCATCACGTCATCGATACGCCAGCTGGGCAGGAAGCGGAAGTTTTCCAGCAGTTCGGCCACTTCCGGAACGAACTGGTCAACGGCCTGTACTAGCAGGGTCCAGTCTTTTTCCGGCAGTTCGGCGAAGGTGTCTTCGTTGAACGGGCCGCGGCGCAGCTCCCACGGGTGTGCGCCGTGCTCCAGCACGATACGCGACTCGACTTCGTCTTCCAGGGCCAGGCCGGCGAGCTCGTCGGGGTCGATCGGGCTGATGAAGTCCGGGAAGGCCTGGCGTACCAGCAGCGGCTTCTTCTGCCAGTAGTCGCGCATGAATTCGCGGGCCGAGATGCCGCCGAGCAGCTGCAGTGGAGTATCAGGATTCATGTTCAACCTATTGAAAAAACGTAATTTTCGTACGGGAATAAAAACGCCCGGCCAGGCCGGGCGTTGTACGCGACGCTCAGCTTAGATGCGTTTGGCCTGGGCTGCCGCGTTACCGATGTAGGTAGCGGGGGTCAGCTGCTTGAGCTCGGCCTTGGCTTCGGCTGGCATGTCCAGGCCGTCGATGAAGGTCAGCAGCGCTTCTGGGGTGATGCCCTTGCCACGGGTCAGCTCTTTGAGCTTCTCGTAGGGGTTTTCGATGTTGAAGCGGCGCATCACGGTCTGGATCGGCTCGGCCAGCACTTCCCAGCAGGCGTCCAGGTCGGCGGCGATGCGAGCTTCGTTGACTTCCAGCTTGCCGATGCCTTTCAGGCTGGCCTCGAAGGCGATGACGCTGTGGGCAAAGCCCACGCCCAGGTTGCGCAGCACGGTGGAGTCGGTCAGGTCACGCTGCCAGCGCGAGATCGGCAGCTTGCTGGCCAGATGCTGGAACAGCGCGTTGGCGATACCCAGGTTGCCTTCGGAGTTTTCGAAGTCGATCGGGTTGACCTTGTGCGGCATGGTCGACGAGCCGATTTCGCCGGCGACGGTCTTCTGCTTGAAGTAACCCAGCGAAATGTAGCCCCACACATCACGGTCGAAGTCGATCAGGATGGTGTTGAAGCGGGCGATGGCGTCGAACAGCTCGGCGATGTAGTCGTGCGGCTCGATCTGGGTGGTGTACGGGTTGAACTGCAGGCCCAGCTCGTCTTCGATGAAGGCGCGGGCGTTCTCTTCCCAGTCGATCTGCGAGTAGGCCGACAGGTGGGCGTTGTAGTTGCCCACGGCGCCGTTGATCTTGCCCAGCAGCGGCACGGCGGCAACCTGGGCGATCTGGCGCTCCAGGCGATACACGACGTTGGCCAGCTCTTTACCCAGGGTGGTCGGCGAAGCCGGCTGGCCGTGGGTGCGCGACAGCATTGGCACTTCGGCGTGGGCGTGGGCCAGGGCGCGGATGGCGTCGGCGACCTGGCGCATCAGCGGCAGCAGCACTTCGTCACGGCCGGCGCGCAGCATCAGGGCGTGGGACAGGTTGTTGATGTCCTCGCTGGTGCAGGCGAAGTGGATGAACTCGCTGACCTTGGCCAGCTCAGGCAGCTTGGCGGCCTGCTCCTTGAGGAGGTATTCAATGGCCTTGACGTCGTGGTTGGTGGTGCGCTCGATTTCCTTGACGCGCTCGGCGTGCTCCAGCTTGAAATCGGTGGCCAGGCTGTCCAGCAGGGCGTTGGCTTCGGCGGAGAACGCCGGCACTTCGCCGATTTGCGGGTGGGCGGCCAGGCGCTGCAGCCAGCGCACTTCGACCAGGGCGCGGAAACGGATCAGGCCGAATTCGCTGAAAATGGGGCGCAAGGCCTGGGTTTTGCCGGCATAACGGCCGTCTACAGGGGAAACCGCAGTGAGCGAAGAAAGCTGCATGGGGTGTTCTCGGACAGTCAGGCTTTTGGAAGGGCGCATATCATACATGAAAAATGCGCCTGGGTCGGGTGGCTGACCAAAGGTCGGCCCAATTTGGATCTGGTGGCAGACCCTGTGGGAGCGGGCATGCCCGCGAACACCGGCGTAGCCGGTGCCATACACCGCGTCGCCTGCTTCGCGGGCACGCCCGCTCCCACAAAGGGCTGCCCAGCCCGTCAGTTGGGGCTGCGCATCATGTCGTACAGTTCGTTCAGCAACTTGCGCCGGCTGAACACCAGCTGCCAACGGTGCCCGCCCAGCTGCCGCCACAGTCGCGCGGCGCGGATGCCGGCCAGCAGCAGGGCGCGGATCTTCGAGGCATTGTTGGGCTGCTGCAGGAAGCGCATGTCGCCGTGCACCTGGATGCGCTGGCGCAAGGTGCTCAGGGTGTCTTGGTACAAGGCTCCACTGGAAGCGATGACGTTTTCGTGAACCAGGCCGAAATGCTCGGCCTGCGACTGGATTTGCGGCAGGCGGTTGCCGATGGTGTCCAGCAGGTCGCCACGCTTGTTCAGCTGGCGCTCTAGGCCCAGCATCGACAGGGCGTAGCGCAGCGGCTCGCGTTGCAGGCTGTTGGGGTCGCGCTCGAGGGCGCCGATCAGCGCTCGGTAGCCGTCGCGCAGGTTCAGGTCGTCACCGCCGAACACCTCCAGGGTATCCTTGGGGTCGCGCACCAGCAGGCTGCCCAGCATGCAGCCGATATTGGCTTCACTGGCCTGGCCGGTGCGGGCGATGCGGTCGACGAGCACGGCGGCCTGGAACACACCACCCAACGCGATCAGCTGCTCCTGCAGGTTGCTCATGCGCGCGGGCTCCACGGCTCGGCAGCCTCGATCACGCCGCCGCCCAGGCACACTTCGCCGTCATAGAACACCACCGACTGGCCCGGCGTCACGGCGCGCTGAGGCTCGTCGAACACGGCGCGGTAGCCGCTGGCGGTGCGTTCCAGGGTGCATCGCTGGTCGCTCTGGCGGTAGCGCACCTTGGCAGTCAGCTGCCGTGGGCTGCCGAGGTCGACCGGGTTGACCCAGAAAATTTCCGAGGCCAGCAGGGCGCGGGAGAACAGCCATGGGTGCTCGTTGCCCTGGCCGACCACCAGCACGTTGCGGGCCAGGTCCTTGTGCAGCACGTACCACGGCTCGTCACTGGCATCCTTCAGGCCGCCAATGCCCAGGCCCTGGCGCTGGCCGATGGTGTGGTACATCAGGCCATGGTGGCGGCCGATCACTTCACCTTCGGTGGTTTCAATGTCGCCTGGCTGGGCCGGCAGGTACTGCTTGAGGAAGTCGCTGAAGCGGCGCTCGCCAATGAAGCAGATGCCGGTGGAATCTTTCTTCTTGGCGGTGGCCAGGCCGTGCTTTTCGGCGATGGCGCGTACTTCGGGCTTTTCCAGTTCGCCGACCGGGAACAGTGTGCGGGCGATTTCCTGGCCGCCGACGGCGTGCAGGAAGTAGCTCTGGTCCTTGTTCGGGTCCAGGCCCTTGAGCAGTTCGGTGAGCGCGCCAGTATCGCGGCGGCGCACATAGTGGCCGGTGGCGATCAGGTCGGCACCCAGCGACAGGGCGTAGTCGAGAAACGCCTTGAACTTGATTTCGCGGTTGCAGAGGATGTCGGGGTTGGGTGTGCGGCCGGCCTTGTATTCCTCAAGGAAGTGCTCGAACACGTTGTCCCAGTATTCGGCGGCGAAGTTGGCGGTGTGCAGCTTGATGCCGATACGGTCGCACACGGCCTGGGCGTCGGCCAGGTCTTCACGGGCGGTGCAGTATTCGGTGCCGTCGTCCTCTTCCCAGTTCTTCATGAACAGCCCTTCCACCTGGTAGCCCTGCTCGATGAGCAGAAGGGCTGAGACGGAAGAGTCCACGCCGCCGGACATGCCGACGATGACGCGGGTCTTGGCGGGGTCTTTAAGTGCTGGGCTGGTCATGGGTACCGGTGTGTATCAAGGGGGAAAAACGCCGATTCTATCAAACCCGCGGCGCCGCGTCAGTCGCGTAGCAGGTCGAGGCTGTGCAGCGGGCCTTTGAGGTAGTCATCCAGGCAGCGCGGCACCAGCTCGCTGCGCCAGCGAGTGGGGTCGGCCAGCAGTTCGTCGCGGGTCAGCCACACGGCGCGGACGATATCGCTGTCCAGTGCCAGGTCGGCGTGATGGCGCACGGGGCGGGCGGCGAAGCAGACGCGCTGGTAGGTCACGCCGTTGCTGGGGGCGGTGTACAGGTAGATGCCGACCACGCCGGTCAGCTCGACTTCCCAGGCGGTTTCTTCCAGGGTTTCGCGCAGGGCGGCCTGGGGCAGGGTTTCATTTGGCTCGAGGTGCCCGGCGGGCTGGTTGAAAACGTGCTGGCCGGCTTTGAATTCTTCGACGAAGAGGAACCTGCCTTCGTGTTCGACGAGGGTGGCGACGGTGATGTGGGGTTGCCAAGTCATTTGCGCTGTCCTTTTGGATGGCTGGGGCTGCTTTGCAGCCCTTCGCGGGCAAGCCCGCTCCCACAAGGTGCAGCGCAGGTCTCACAAACTGCACCTCTCCTGTGGGAGCGGGCTTGCCCGCGAAGGGCCGCAGAGCGGCCCCATTTCCCAGAAAGCACAAACCCCGGTGCGTGGCCGGGGTTTGTGCTGTTACTTCAAGCGAACCTTACAGCGCGGCGATGGCGCTGTTCAGGGTCTGGCTTGGGCGCATCACCTTGGCGGTCAGCTCGGCATCCGGGGCGTAGTAGCCGCCGATGTCGGCTGGCTTGCCCTGAACGGCGTTGAGCTCGGCGACGATGGTCGCTTCGTTCTCGGCCAGGGTTTTTGCCAGTGGTGCGAAGCGTGCCTGCAGGGCAGCGTCGTCCGTCTGAGCGGCCAAGGCCTCGGCCCAGTACAGGGTCAGGTAGAAGTGGCTACCGCGGTTGTCGATACCGCCGACTTTGCGCGACGGCGACTTGTTGGTGTCGAGGAACTTGCCGGTAGCCTGGTCCAGGGTGTTGGCCAGAACCTTGGCGCGCGGGTTGTCGTAGGTGTTGCCCAGGTGCTCCAGGGAAGCGGCCAGGGCCAGGAATTCACCCAGCGAGTCCCAACGCAGGAAGTTCTCTTCAACCAGCTGCTGCACGTGCTTCGGAGCCGAACCGCCGGCGCCGGTTTCGAACAGGCCACCGCCGTTCATCAGCGGCACGATCGACAGCATCTTGGCGCTTGTGCCCAGTTCCATGATCGGGAACAGGTCGGTCAGGTAGTCGCGCAGCACGTTGCCGGTCACCGAGATGGTGTCCTTGCCTTCGCGGATGCGGGCCAGGGAGAACTTGATGGCGTCGACCGGTGCCAGGATGCGGATGTCCAGGCCGGTGGTGTCGTGATCTTTCAGGTACTTCTGCACCTTCTCGATCATGACGCCGTCGTGGGCGCGAGCCGGGTCCAGCCAGAACACCGCCGGGGTGTTGCTCAGGCGGGCACGGTTGACGGCCAGCTTGACCCAGTCCTGGATCGGCGCGTCCTTGGTCTGGCACATGCGGAAGATGTCACCGGCTTCGACGTTCTGCTCCAGCACGACGTTGCCCTTGCCATCGACTACGCGAACCACGCCGTCAGCCTTGATCTGGAAGGTCTTGTCGTGGGAGCCATACTCTTCGGCTTTCTGCGCCATCAGGCCAACGTTCGGCACGCTGCCCATGGTGGTCGGGTCGAAGGCACCGTTGACCTTGCAGTCTTCGATGGTGGCCTGGTAGATGCCGGCGTAGCAGCGGTCCGGGATCACGGCCTTGGCGTCTTGCAGTTCGCCTGCGGCGTTCCACATCTTGCCCGAGTCACGGATCATGGCCGGCATCGAGGCGTCGACGATCACGTCGCTCGGCACGTGCAGGTTGGTGATGCCTTTGTCGGAGTTGACCATGGCCAGGGCTGGGCGCTCTGCGTACAGGGCCTGGATGTCGGCTTCGATCTCGGCCTGCTTGTCGGCTGGCAGGTCCTTGATGCGGGCGTACAGGTCGCCGATACCGTTGTTGGCGTTGAAGCCTACTTCGGCCAGGGCAGCGGCGTGCTTGGTCAGCACGTCGTTGTAGAATTCTTCGACGATGACGCCGAACATGATCGGGTCGGAGACCTTCATCATGGTGGCTTTCAGGTGCACCGACAGCAGCACGCCGGCGGCCTTGGCATCGGCGATCTGTTCGGCGATGAAGGCTTTCAGGGCCTTGCGGCTCATGGTGGCGCAGTCGATGACTTCGGCGGCTTTGACGGCGGTCTTTTCTTTCAGCACGGTGGTGCTGCCGTCTTTGCCGACCAGCTCGATGCGCAGGCTGTCGTCAGCTTCGATCAGTGCGGCTTTTTCGCTGCCGTAGAAGTCACCCTGGGTCATGTGGGCAACGTGCGACTTGGAGTCAGCGGCCCAGGCGCCCATCTTGTGTGGGTGCTTGCGGGCGTAGTTCTTGACCGACAGCGGCGCGCGGCGGTCGGAGTTGCCTTCGCGCAGCACCGGGTTCACGGCGGAGCCCTTGATGCGGTCGTAGCGGGCGCGGGATTCTTTTTCTTCCGCGGTGGCCGGCTCGTCGGCGTAGTCAGGGATGTTGAAGCCCTTGCCTTGCAGTTCCTTGATCGCGGCTTTGAGCTGCGGTACCGAGGCGCTGATGTTCGGCAGCTTGATGATGTTGGCTTCAGGGGTGGTAGCCAGCTGGCCCAGTTCCGCCAGGTGATCGCCTACTTGCTTCTCTGCGCCCAGTTGCTCCGGGAAGGCGGCAAGGATACGGCCAGCCAGGGAAATGTCGCGAGTTTCGACAGCGATGTCAGCCGAAGCGGTGAACGCTTCGATGATCGGCAGCAGCGAGTAAGTGGCGAGGGCGGGGGCTTCGTCGGTGAAGGTATAGATGATCTTGGAACGGGTGGGCATGCGGGTTAACTCTCTGTGTGCTGAGCGTGCTCGAGTCTCGTGGTGCGCAGGGTAGGCGCATCGCCCTGGTAGCACCATGAGCGGAAAGTCGAGAGGCTGCGAGCGGTGATGGTGGATGCATCAGTCGAGCGTCAAGTGCTGAGCTGCGGTAACAACCCAGGCTTTATGGCCATTCATGGCCTAGGGCGGTCCGCATTTTCCTGGGATTCGCCCCGATGACCCTTCGGTCGCGGCGGAGTATACCAAACCATTTGGGCTAATCAGCAAGGCCAAGTGATATCGGCCCATTTATAAGACCAAAGACTAAGCGGCAATGCGGCGGGTTGTCGCATGCCTTGCAGGTCGGCAGATGTGGTTTAGGCTCAGTGGATCGCACGATGTCCAAACCACACCCGATAGCGGAGTAGTGCAAGCATGGGATACCAGAAAATCAAGGTTCCGACCGACGGCAGCAAGATCACCGTCAATGCAGATCATTCGCTCAACGTGCCTGATCATCCGATCATTCCTTACATCGAAGGCGACGGGATCGGCGTCGATGTTTCGCCGGTCATGATCAAGGTGGTCGATGCCGCCGTGGAGAAGGCCTACGGCGGCAAGCGCAAGATTGCCTGGATGGAGGTGTACGCTGGCGAGAAAGCCACCCAGGTGTATGACCAGGATACCTGGCTGCCGCAGGAAACCCTCGATGCCGTGCGTGATTACGTGGTATCGATCAAGGGCCCGCTGACCACCCCGGTCGGTGGCGGCATCCGCTCGCTCAACGTGGCCCTGCGCCAGCAACTGGACCTGTATGTGTGCCTGCGGCCGGTGCTGTGGTTCCAGGGTGTACCGAGCCCGGTGAAAAAGCCGGGCGACGTCGACATGGTGATCTTCCGCGAGAACTCCGAAGACATCTATGCCGGCATCGAGTGGAAGGCCGGGTCGCCTGAGGCGAACAAGGTGATCAAGTTTCTCAAGGAGGAAATGGGGGTCACCAAGATCCGCTTCGACCAGGACTGTGGTATCGGCGTCAAGCCGGTGTCGAAGGAGGGTACCAAGCGTCTGGTGCGCAAGGCCCTGCAGTATGTGGTGGATAACGACCGCGAATCACTGACCCTGGTGCACAAGGGCAACATCATGAAGTTCACCGAGGGTGCCTTCAAGGACTGGGGGTACGAGGTGGCGCGTGACGAGTTCGGTGCTGAACTGCTCGATGGTGGCCCGTGGATGAAATTCAAGAACCCCAAGACCGGTCGCGAGGTCATCGTCAAGGACGCCATCGCCGACGCCATGCTGCAGCAGATCCTGCTACGCCCGGCCGAGTACGACGTGATCGCCACCCTCAACCTCAACGGTGACTACCTGTCCGATGCCCTGGCGGCGGAAGTGGGTGGTATCGGCATTGCCCCGGGCGCCAACCTGTCCGACACCGTGGCCATGTTCGAGGCCACTCACGGCACGGCACCCAAGTATGCCGGGCAGGACAAGGTCAACCCGGGCTCGGTGATCCTCTCGGCAGAGATGATGCTGCGCCACATGGGGTGGACCGAGGCCGCCGACCTGATCATCAAGGGCACCAATGGCGCCATTGCGGCCAAGACCGTGACCTACGATTTCGAGCGGTTGATGGAGGGGGCCAAGCTGGTAAGCAGCTCAGGCTTTGGCGATGAAATGATCAAACACATGTAAGGCAACAGAAAACCGGTCGCCTCCTGTAAAGAGGCGGCCGGTTTTTTCGTCTATCGGCACAGCGCAGGCAGTCAGGCTTTTGCAGTTTCGCTTTGCGGCTCGCCCAGGGTTCTGGCAGCCTCTGCTGCAGCGGCCGCGGCATCTTTGATTTCAACGGCGTGCAAGCCTTTGGGGCCCTGGACGATGTCGAATACCACGGCCTGGCCAGCCTTCAGGGTCTTGTATCCGTCCATTCGGATGGCGGAATAATGGGCGAACAGGTCATCGGATTTACCTTCCTCATTGATGAATCCATAGCCCTTGGCATTGTTGAACCACTTGACTTTACCGCTTGCCATCCCTATGTCCCTCTGCAAAGGACTCCATCACTGGAGTATCATCCACTTCATCCGCATACGAACCTTGCGAAAAATCTGGTTGACTGCGCGGATCTTTATCGACCACGGTGGGTTCTTATTGGTTGTAACACCGTTTTGCCGATAGTCAAGGTCACGCGGCGCCTGCGCTGGCGGTGGCCTGTGCAGTCAACCCGCAACCTTAACCTGACGCTCATGATGAAATTCTTTCCATGCATGCACCTAGTGAGATTCGACTAACATTCAATCAGGATCGCCCGCAATCGAATGAGGACGACGGCTCAGGTCTTGCAGTTCAGGAAGCCAAGCCGATCCTGCAGGCGCCACCGATGTACAAGGTGGTTTTGTTCAACGATGACTACACGCCAATGGATTTCGTCGTCGAAGTGCTCGAGACGTTCTTCAGTCTGAACCGCGAGCTGGCGACCAAGATCATGCTGACCGTCCATACCGAGGGGCGGGCAGTGTGCGGATTGTTTACCCGTGACATCGCCGAAACAAAGGCTATGCAGGTCAACCAATACGCCAGGGAAAGCCAGCATCCGCTACTCTGTGAAATCGAGAAGGACGGTTAATCGCCGACCACTTGGGTATGAGGTGAAGCTATGTTAAACCGCGAGCTCGAAGTCACCCTCAATCTTGCCTTCAAGGAGGCCCGTTCGAAGCGTCATGAGTTCATGACCGTCGAGCATCTGCTGCTGGCACTCCTTGACAATGAGGCTGCCGCGACCGTTCTGCGCGCCTGTGGCGCCAATCTCGACAAGCTCAAGCATGACCTGCAAGAGTTCATCGACTCCACCACGCCGTTGATCCCTGTCAACGACGAAGACCGTGAAACCCAGCCGACCCTGGGCTTCCAGCGCGTGCTGCAGCGTGCCGTGTTCCACGTGCAAAGCTCTGGCAAGCGCGAAGTGACCGGCGCCAACGTGCTGGTGGCGATCTTCAGCGAACAGGAAAGCCAGGCCGTGTTCCTGCTCAAGCAGCAGAGCGTGGCCCGTATCGACGTGGTCAACTACATCGCCCATGGCATCTCCAAGGTGCCAGGGCATGGTGCACAGTCTGAAAGCGAGCAGGACATGCAGGACGATGAGGGGGGCGAAACCTCCTCTTCGAGCAACCCGCTGGACGCCTACGCCAGCAACCTGAACGAGCTGGCCCGTGCCGGCCGTATCGATCCGCTGGTAGGTCGCGAGCAGGAAGTGGAGCGTGTGGCGCAAATCCTCGCTCGTCGGCGCAAGAACAACCCGCTGTTGGTGGGTGAGGCAGGCGTGGGCAAGACGGCCATCGCCGAAGGCCTGGCCAAGCGCATCGTCGATGGTCAGGTGCCTGACCTGCTGGCACAGAGCGTGGTGTACTCCCTCGATCTGGGCGCCTTGCTGGCCGGTACCAAATACCGTGGTGACTTCGAGAAGCGCTTCAAGGCGCTGCTCGGTGAGCTGCGCAAGCGTCCGCAGGCCATCCTGTTCATCGACGAAATTCACACCATCATCGGCGCCGGTGCGGCGTCGGGCGGGGTGATGGATGCCTCCAACCTGCTCAAGCCGCTGCTGTCGTCGGGGGAAATCCGCTGCATCGGTTCGACCACGTTCCAGGAGTTTCGCGGCATCTTCGAGAAGGATCGTGCCCTGGCGCGTCGCTTCCAGAAGGTGGATGTCAGCGAGCCATCGGTCGAAGACACCGTGGGCATTCTGCGCGGCCTGAAAGGGCGTTTCGAAAGCCACCACAACATTGAGTACAGCGACGAAGCCCTGCGCGCCGCCGCCGAACTGGCATCGCGCTACATCAACGACCGGCACATGCCTGACAAGGCCATTGATGTGATCGATGAGGCTGGGGCCTACCAGCGCTTGCAGCCAGAGGCCAGTCGCGTCAAGCGCATTGATGTGCCGCAAGTGGAGGACATCGTCGCCAAGATTGCGCGAATTCCGCCGAAGCACGTCACCAGTTCCGACAAGGAGCTGCTGCGCAACCTTGAGCGCGACCTGAAACTGACCGTGTTTGGCCAGGACCAGGCAATCGACTCGCTGGCCACCGCGATCAAGTTGTCCCGTGCCGGCCTCAAGTCGCCAGACAAGCCGGTGGGTTCGTTCCTGTTCGCCGGCCCTACCGGCGTCGGCAAGACGGAAGCGGCGCGGCAATTGGCCAAGGCGCTGGGGGTGGAGTTGGTGCGTTTCGACATGTCTGAGTACATGGAGCGCCACACCGTGTCGCGTTTGATTGGTGCGCCGCCGGGTTATGTCGGTTTTGACCAGGGTGGCTTGTTGACCGAGGCGATCACCAAACAGCCGCACTGCGTATTGTTGCTCGATGAAATCGAGAAGGCCCACCCGGAAGTCTTCAATCTGCTGCTGCAGGTGATGGACCACGGTACCCTGACCGACAACAACGGGCGCAAGGCCGACTTCCGTAACGTGATCCTGATCATGACCACTAACGCCGGTGCAGAAACTGCGGCGCGGGCGTCGATCGGCTTCACTCATCAGGACCACGCGTCCGATGCCATGGAAGTGATCCGCAAGAGCTTCACGCCAGAGTTCCGCAACCGTCTGGATACCATCATCCAGTTTGGCCGCCTGAGCACGGAGACGATCAAAAGCATCGTCGACAAGTTCCTTATCGAATTGCAGGCGCAGCTGGAAGACAAGCGTGTGCTGCTGGAAGTCAGCGATGAAGCACGCGGTTGGCTGGCGGTTTCGGGCTATGACGTGCAGATGGGCGCGCGGCCAATGGCGCGGCTGATCCAGGACAAGATCAAGCGGCCGCTGGCCGAGGAGATCCTGTTTGGCGAGCTGGCCGAGCATGGTGGCGTGGTGCATGTCGACCTGCGCGATGGCGAACTGGTGTTCGACTTCGAAACCACGGCTGAGGTCGCGTGATGTGCAGGGGCTGCCTTGCAGCCCCTGCAATTTCTTGAGGCACAAAAAAGCCCGGCACCTGGCCGGGCTTTTTCATGGCTTGAGCTTAGCGCGCACGGTAGGTGATGCGGCCCTTGCTCAGGTCGTACGGCGTCAGCTCGACGCGGACCTTGTCGCCAGTGAGAATGCGGATGTAGTTCTTGCGCATCTTTCCGGAGATGTGCGCGGTTACGACGTGCCCGTTTTCCAACTCCACGCGGAACATGGTGTTGGGCAGGGTGTCGACGACAGTACCTTCCATTTCGAAGCTGTCTTCTTTCGACATGCAGTTGAGCCCTCGGATCCAATGTTAGCCCGACGCATATCCGCACCGGGCAAAAAAGTGGCGTGGATTATGCCGGAAAACTGCGTGTCAAGCCAATGCTTTCAGTTGAGGGTGACCCAGCGCTGGTTTATCAGCAGCTCGATAGGTCGGTACTGCGTCTTGTAGTTCATCTTCTTGCAGTTCTTGATCCAGTAGCCCAGGTAAACCGCCTCCAGGTTCTGGCGCAGCGCTTCGGTGATCTGCCAGAGAATGGCGAAACGGCCAAGGCTGCGGCGCTCCTCGTCCGGCTCGTAGAAGGTGTACACCGCCGACAGGCCATTGGGCAGCAGGTCGCACACTGCCACCGCCATCAACCGGCCTTCCAGGCGAAACTCGTAGAACCAGCAGAACGGCAGGTCGCGTACCAGGAAGGTGGAAAACTGATCGCGGCTGGGCGGGTACATGTCGCCATCGGCGTGGCGCGTTTCGATATAGCGCCGGTACAGCTCGAAATACTCTTCCTTGAACGCCGGGCGCGCTGCGGTTACGGTCAGGTCGGCGTTACGTTTGAGTATGCGACGCTGCTGGCGGTTGGGGATGAAGCGCGCCGCCGGGATGCGCGCCGGCACGCAGGCGTTGCAGTTCTGGCAGTGTGGGCGGTACAGGTGGTCGCCACTGCGGCGAAAGCCCATTTCCGACAAATCGGCGTACACGTGCACGTCCATCGGCTGGCTGGGGTCGAGGAACAGCGTGGTCGCCTGCTCCTCCGGCAGGTAGCTGCAGGAGTGGGGCTGAGTGGCATAGAACTTCAACCGCGCCAACTCTGTCATGATCAACCCCTTCGGTGAGACTTTGTTTTAAGTGTAAGCCAGCTACGGGAACTCGCCTAGGCAACCCATGAAGCACTGTTGGGCTGGTCAAGGTGGCGTGCCAGGTAGCTGGCGAACTCGGCACGGCTGATGGCGTGGGCGCCCAGGCTGTGCAGGTGGTTGGTCGGCATCTGGCAGTCGATAAGCACGAAGCCGGCGTCTCGCAGGTGGTTGACCAAGGTCACGAAACCGACCTTGGAGGCGTTGTCGGCGCGGCTGAACATCGATTCGCCAAAGAACAGCTGGCCCATGGCGAGGCCGTACAGGCCCCCGACCAGTTCGCCGTCCTGGCGAACTTCGACCGAATGGGCGATGCCACGGCGGTGCAGCTCGCAGTAGGCGTTGCGCATGGTGTCGGTGATCCAGGTGCCGTCAGCGTAGTCGCGAGGCGCGGCGCAGGCGGCGATCACGGCCGGGAAGTCGGTGTCGAAGCTGACCTGGTAGCGGCCTTGGCGCATCAGCTTGGCCAGCGAGCGTGACACATGCAACTGGTCAGGCAACAACACCGTGCGCGGGTCGGGTGACCACCACAGGATCGGTTGGCCGTCCTGGTACCACGGGAAGCAGCCATGGCGATACGCCTGCACCAGGCGCTCGGGGCTCAGGTCGCCGCCGGCGGCCAGTAGGCCGTTGGGGTCGTGCAGCGCCTTTTCCAGGGGCGGGAAGGTAAGCGAGTCGCGGGTCAGCCAGGTGAGCATGGTCTATCGTGCGGTGGGGGAGGGGAGAGGGCAGCATGGCTTGGGTGAAAAGCGGGGTCAATCTCTTTGGGGGCTCAAAGCCAGCGCGGTAACCTGCACAAGGCTACCCCTACAGGGAAGTGAGGCAGTTTTGCGGCAATTCAGGGCAATTTCCTACACATTCATCAAACCGCAGGCACCATCCGCTACATTTGCTGTCACACCTGTGCAAAAACACAGCATAAGCCTTTGTCACGAAAGAAAATGCATGCTCAAATTGCAGCTATATGAATTCGCCCCCGGCCAAACCCCCATACGGCGTGCCGCCATGGCGGCTGGCGGGCAGTAATGTTAAAAGTAGTGGTTCGTTGGTCGCGCAGCGGCCGATCACTATTGGACGCGCACCACGCGCAGGAATAGACGCGTTTTGAAGAAATCCACCGCAACTCCAGCTCCATTGCCTGTGCCACTGTGGCGGCAGCAGCTGCATTATCGCCTCAAGGAAGGTGCGTTGATCGCTGTCGGCGCGCTGTGCCTATACCTGTGGATGGCGCTGCTGACCTACGATACGTCGGACCCGGGCTTCAGCCACACCAGCAACGTCGACCAGGTTCAGAATGCGGCCGGGCGTGCCGGTGCCTACTTCGCCGACATCCTGTTCATGGTGCTGGGTTACTTTGCCTATATTTTCCCGCTGCTGCTGGCGGTCAAGACCTGGCAGATTTTCCGCGAACGCCACCAGCCATGGGACTGGAGCGGCTGGCTGTTCTCCTGGCGGCTGATTGGCCTGGTGTTCCTGGTGTTGTCGGGGGCGGCGCTGGCGCATATCCACTTCCATCCGCCCGCCAGCCTGCCGTTCTCTGCCGGTGGTGCACTGGGCGAAAGCCTGGGCGACCTGGCGCGCAACCTGCTCAACGTGCAGGGCAGCACGCTGATGTTCATTGCCCTGTTCCTGTTCGGCCTGACCGTCTTCACCGACCTGTCGTGGTTCAAGGTGATGGACCTGACCGGCAAGATCACCCTCGACCTGTTCGAACTGGTGCAAGGGGCTGCCACCCGCTGGTGGGAAGCGCGCAACGAGCGCAAGCGCCTCGAGGCACAGCTGCGCGAGGACGAACCGGTGTTCAAGGCCGCGCCGATGGCTGCCGAGAAGCGCGAGCCGGCCAAACCGTCACTGCGCGAGCGCATCCTCAAGCGTGAAGAGCCACCCGCTCAGCCTGTCGAGCCGCGTGAGCCAACCCTTGCACGCGAACCGATTGTGCCGCCACGTGAAACGGCGCCTGAGGCATTGGCGCCGCGCGAAACCGTGGTGCCCCGCCAGCAGCACGCAGCACCCACCATTGTGCCGCCGTCCGCCGCCAGCAGAGCGCCGGAGCCGAGCAAGCGGGCGATGAAGGAAAAGCAGGCGCCGCTGTTCGTCGACAGCGCCGTGGAAGGCACCTTGCCCTCGATTTCCATCCTCGACCCGGCCGAACAGAAAAAGATTGAGTATTCGCCAGAATCCCTGGCCGGCGTCGGCCAGTTGCTGGAAATCAAGCTCAAGGAATTCGGTGTGGAAGTGGCGGTGGATTCGATCCACCCCGGCCCGGTGATTACCCGTTACGAAATCCAGCCGGCCGCTGGTGTGAAGGTCAGCCGCATCGCCAACCTGGCCAAGGACCTGGCGCGTTCGCTGGCCGTGACCAGTGTGCGAGTGGTCGAGGTCATCCCTGGCAAGACCACGGTAGGTATCGAGATACCCAACGAAAACCGCCAGATGGTGCGCTTCTCCGAAGTGCTGGCCACGCCGCAGTACGACGAGCAGAAATCGCCCGTCACGCTGGCGCTGGGCCACGACATTGGTGGCAAGCCGGTGATCACCGACCTGGCCAAGATGCCGCACCTGTTGGTGGCCGGTACTACCGGCTCCGGTAAGTCGGTGGGTGTGAACGCGATGATTTTGTCGATCCTGTTCAAGTCCAGCCCGGAAGACGCGCGGCTGATCATGATCGACCCGAAAATGCTTGAACTGTCGATCTACGAAGGCATCCCGCACCTGCTGTGCCCGGTGGTCACCGACATGAAGGACGCCGCCAATGCCCTGCGCTGGAGCGTGGCCGAAATGGAGCGGCGCTACAAACTGATGGCGGCCATGGGCGTGCGTAACCTGGCCGGTTTCAACCGCAAGATCAAGGACGCCCAGGAAGCTGGCGAAATCATCCACGACCCGCTGTATCGCCGTGAGAGCATGGACGATGAGCCGCCTGCGCTGAAAACCTTGCCGACCATCGTGGTGGTGGTGGACGAATTCGCCGACATGATGATGATCGTCGGCAAGAAGGTCGAAGAGCTGATCGCCCGTATCGCGCAGAAGGCACGGGCGGCCGGTATTCACCTGATCCTCGCCACCCAGCGCCCGTCGGTGGACGTGATCACCGGCCTGATCAAGGCCAACATCCCGACCCGTATGGCGTTCCAGGTGTCGAGCAAGATCGACTCGCGTACCATCATCGACCAGGGCGGTGCCGAACAGCTGCTGGGCCATGGCGACATGCTGTACATGCCGCCGGGCACCAGCCTGCCGATCCGGGTGCACGGCGCATTCGTGTCCGACGACGAAGTGCACCGCACGGTCGAGGCGTGGAAGCTGCGTGGCGCCCCGGACTACAACGACGACATCCTCAACGGCGTCGAAGAAGCCGGTAGCGGCTTTGACGGCGGCGGCGGCGGTGGCGAGGGTGACGATGCTGAAACCGACGCCCTGTATGATGAGGCGGTGCAATTCGTGCTCGAGAGCCGTCGCGCCTCCATTTCTGCCGTGCAACGCAAGCTGAAGATCGGCTACAACCGTGCCGCGCGCATGATCGAGTCGATGGAGATGGCTGGCGTTGTCACCCCGATGAACAGCAACGGCTCGCGGGAAGTGATAGCCCCGGGCGGCCCGCGCGACTGATGAACACCCTGCCGGGCGCCAACGGTGGCGCCCGGCCTTTTCAACGCTCAATGAGGATTCCCATGCGCGCGATTCGCATGCTGTTGGTTTCTGCCCTGACCCTGGGCTCGGTTACTGCTTATGCCGGTGAGCAAGACGTACAACGCCTGACCCAGTTGCTGGAAAAGTCGCAGACCATCGAGGCCAACTTCTCCCAGCTGACCCTGGGCGCCGATGGCACCAGCCTGCAGGAAACCTCGGGCAAGATGACGGTCAAGCGCCCGGGCCTGTTCTACTGGCACACCGATGCACCGCAGGAGCAAGTGGTGGTGTCGGACGGCAAGAACGTCACCCTGTGGGACCCGGACCTGGAACAGGCCACCATCAAGAAGCTCGACGTGCGCCTGAACCAGACCCCGGCCTTGTTGCTGTCCGGTGACGTGTCGAAGATCAGTCAGAGCTTTGATATTGCGTCCAAGGAGCAGGGCGAAGTAATGGACTTCACCCTCAAGCCAAAGACCAAGGACACCCTGTTCGACTCGCTCCGCGTGTCGTTCCGCAAAGGCCTGATCAATGACATGCAGCTGATCGACAGCGTCGGCCAGCGCACCAACATCCTGTTCAATGGCGTCAAGGCCAACCAGGCGGTGCCGGACAGCAAGTTCAAGTTCGACATCCCCAAGGGCGCGGACGTGATCAAGGAGTAACCAGAGCTCGCCATGGACCTGTTTCGAAGCGAACCCGTCGCCCAGCCCCTGGCTGCCCGTCTGCGCCCGTCCAGCCTGGATGAGTACGTCGGCCAGGAGCACCTGCTGGCGCGCGGTAAACCGCTGCGCGAAGCGCTGGAGCAAGGTGCGCTGCACTCGATGATCTTCTGGGGGCCGCCTGGGGTCGGCAAGACCACGCTGGCGCGGTTGCTGGCGCAGTTCTGCGATGCGCACTTCGAAACGGTGTCGGCGGTGCTGGCCGGGGTGAAAGAGATCCGCCAGGCGGTGGAGGTGGCCAAACAGCAGGCTGGCCAGTATGGCCGTCGTACCATCCTGTTCGTTGACGAGGTGCACCGCTTCAACAAGTCGCAGCAGGACGCCTTTCTGCCCTATGTCGAGGACGGCACCCTGCTGTTCATCGGTGCCACCACCGAAAACCCGTCGTTCGAGCTGAACAACGCGCTGCTGTCACGGGCGCGGGTGTATGTGCTCAAGAGCCTGGACGAAGCCGCCCTGCGCAAGCTGGTCAACCGTGCGCTGACGGAAGAGCGTGGCCTGGGCAAGCGCAACCTGCGGGTGGGCGACGACGCCTTCAAGATGCTGATGGCCGCTGCCGACGGCGATGGCCGGCGCATGCTCAACTTCCTCGAGAACGCCTCGGACCTGGCTGAAGACGGCAGCGAGATCGACGTCGAGATGCTACAGAGCCTGCTGGGTGACAGTCGCCGCCGCTTCGACAAAGGCGGCGAGGCGTTCTACGACCAGATATCCGCGCTGCACAAGTCGGTGCGCGGCTCCAACCCCGATGGCGCCCTGTACTGGTTTGCACGCATGCTCGACGGCGGCTGCGATCCGCTGTACATCGCCCGCCGCGTGGTACGCATGGCCAGCGAGGACATCGGTAATGCCGACCCGCGTGCGCTTAGCCTGTGCCTGGCTGCCTGGGATGTGCAGGAGCGCCTTGGCAGCCCCGAGGGCGAGTTGGCGGTGGCCCAGGCCATCACCTACCTTGCCTGTGCACCCAAGAGCAACGCGGTGTACGTGGGCTTCAAGACCGCCCTGCGTGAAGCGGCCGAGCACGGTTCGCTGGAGGTGCCGTTGCACTTGCGCAATGCCCCGACCAAGCTGATGAAGCAGTTGGGCTATGGCGACGAGTACCGCTATGCCCATGATGAACCCGACGCCTACGCCGCCGGAGAGGATTACTTCCCCGATGAACTGGAGCCGCGCCAGTACTATCAGCCGGTGCCCCGTGGCCTGGAACTGAAAATTGGCGAGAAGCTGCGCCACCTGGCTGACCTCGACCGCAACAGCCCCCGCCAGCGGAGAAAACCATGATTGCACTCATCGCCGCGGTCAGCGCCGGTGGTATTGCTGGTACCTTGTTGCGCTTTGCTACCACCAACTGGGTGGCGGCCCACTGGCCACGGCACTTCTATGCCGGTACGCTGGCGGTCAACCTGGTTGGCTGCCTGCTGATCGGCTTGCTCTATGGCTTGTTCTTGCACAAGCCGCTGGCGCCGGTCGAATTGCGCGCCGGCCTGATTGTCGGCTTTCTCGGTGGCCTGACGACCTTTTCCTCCTTCTCGCTCGATACCGTGCGCCTGATGGAAAGCGGGCAAGTGCCCCTTGCCTTGGGCTATACCAGTATCAGCGTGGTGGGCGGGCTGCTCGCAACCTGGGCTGGCCTGTCCCTGACCCGATTCTGAACCAACACCTACATATAACGAGAGAACGATATGCTCGATTCCAAACTGTTACGCGGCCAACTTCAGGAAGTGGCGGACCGCCTGGCCTCCCGTGGCTTCAGCCTGGATGTCGCGCGCATCGAATCACTGGAAGAGCGCCGCAAGGCGGTGCAAACCCGCACCGAACAACTGCAGGCTGAGCGTAACGCCCGTTCCAAGTCCATCGGCCAGGCCAAGGCCAAGGGCGAAGACATCGCCCCGCTGATGGCGGACGTCGAGCGCATGGCCAACGAACTGGCTGCCGGCAAGGCTGAGCTGGACGCCATTCAGGCCGAGCTGGATGGCATCCTGCTGACCATTCCCAACCTGCCGGACGCCAGCGTACCGGTCGGTGCCAGCGAGGACGACAACGTCGAAGTGCGCCGTTGGGGCACGCCGAAGGCGTTCGACTTCGAAATCAAGGACCATGTGGCCCTCGGTGAAATCAGCGGTGGCCTGGACTTCGAAGCGGCTGCCAAGCTGTCCGGCGCCCGTTTTGCTGTGCTGCGTGGTCCGGTTGCCCGCCTGCACCGCGCCCTGGCGCAGTTCATGATCAACCTGCACACCGGCGAGCATGGCTACGAGGAACACTACACCCCGTACATGGTGCAGGCGCCGGCGCTGCAGGGCACTGGCCAGTTGCCGAAGTTCGAGGAAGACCTGTTCAAGATCACCCGCGATGGCGAGGCTGACTTCTACCTGATCCCGACCGCCGAAGTGTCGCTGACCAACCTGGTGGCAGGTGAAATCCTCGACGCCAAGCAGCTGCCGCTGAAACTGGTTGCCCATACCCCTTGCTTCCGCAGCGAAGCCGGCGCTTCCGGCCGTGACACCCGCGGCATGATCCGCCAGCACCAGTTCGACAAAGTCGAGATGGTGCAGGTGGTAGAGCCGTCCAAGTCGATGGAAGCCCTGGAAGGCCTGACCGCCAATGCCGAGCGCGTGCTGCAGCTGCTGGAACTGCCATACCGCGTGCTGGCCCTGTGCACTGGCGACATGGGCTTTGGTGCGGTGAAAACCTACGATCTGGAAGTGTGGGTGCCGAGCCAGGACAAGTACCGCGAAATCAGCTCGTGCTCCAACTGTGGTGACTTCCAGGCGCGCCGCATGCAGGCTCGCTGGCGCAACCCGGAAACCGGCAAGCCAGAGCTGGTGCACACGCTCAACGGCTCCGGTCTGGCCGTAGGCCGTACCCTGGTTGCTGTGCTGGAAAACTACCAGCAGGCCGACGGTTCGATCCTGGTGCCGGAAGTGCTGAAGCCTTACATGGGCGGCGTCGAGGTCATCCGCTAAATGGATTACCTGCCGCTGTTCCACAAGCTGCAGGGCGGCCGCGTGCTGGTCGTCGGTGGCGGTGAGATCGCCTTGCGCAAGGCGCGCCTGCTGGCCGATGCCGGCGGCGTGCTGCGCGTGGTGGCGCCGGACGTCGACGGCCAGTTGGCCGCGTTGGCCCGGGAAGGTGGCGGTGAGGTGCTGGTGCGTGGCTATCAGGCAGCCGACCTGGTCGGTTGCCGGCTGGTGATCGCGGCGACTGACGACCCTGGGCTGAATGCCCAGGTGTCGGCCGATGCGCAGGCCCTTAGCCTGCCGGTCAATGTGGTGGATGCGCCGGCCCTGTGTACGGTGATCTTCCCGGCGATCGTGGACCGTTCGCCGCTGGTAATTGCTGTTTCCAGCGGCGGTGACGCCCCGGTACTGGCACGCCTGATTCGAGCCAAGCTCGAGGCGTGGATACCTTCGGCCTATGGTGAGCTGGCCGGGCTGGCTGCACGCTTCCGGCACAAGGTCAAATCCTTGTACCCGGACGTCAACCAGCGTCGCGGCTTCTGGGAAACCGTGTTCCAGGGGCCGATCGCCGAGCGTCAGCTGGCCGGGCAGGGTGCTGAAGCCGAACGTCTGTTGCAGGCGATGGTGGACGGCGCACCGGTGCAGCAGGGTGGTGAGGTGTACTTGGTTGGTGCAGGCCCGGGTGATCCGGACTTGCTGACCTTCCGTGCCTTGCGCCTGATGCAGCAGGCCGACGTGGTGCTGTACGACCGCCTGGTTGCACCCGCCATCATCGATATGTGTCGCCGTGATGCCGAGCGTATCTACGTAGGCAAGCGCCGCGCTGATCATTCAGTGCCGCAGGACCAGATCAACCGCCTGTTGGTCGATCTGGCTCGGCAGGGCAAGCGGGTGCTGCGCCTGAAGGGTGGCGACCCGTTCATCTTCGGCCGGGGCGGCGAAGAGATCGAAGAGCTGGCCGAGCACGGCATTCCGTTCCAGGTGGTGCCGGGCATTACGGCGGCCAGCGGCTGCTCGGCGTATGGCGGCATTCCGCTCACTCACCGCGACTATGCCCAGTCGGTGCGCTTCGTCACCGGGCACCTCAAGGATGGCACCAGCAACCTGCCATGGAATGACCTGGTGGCGCCGGCGCAGACCTTGGTGTTCTACATGGGCTTGGTGGGCTTGCCGACCATCTGTGCCGAGCTGATTCGCCACGGGCGTGCCGCGAGTACTCCGGCGGCGTTGGTGCAGCAGGGGACCACGCGTAATCAGCGCGTGTTCACCGGAACCTTGGCGGACTTGCCAGACCTGGTGGCCCAGCATGAGGTGCATGCGCCGACCCTGGTGATTGTGGGGGAAGTGGTGCAGTTGCGTGACAAGCTGGCCTGGTTCGAAGGTTCGCAGAACAGCTGAAATCGTTGGGGCCGCTTTGCGGCCCATCGCACATGCCCCAGGCATTGCAAGGTCCTTGTAAGAGCGGCCTTGTGTCGCGATGGGCTGCAAAGCAGCCCCGGCTTTCTCAAGCCTGCCAAATCCCTTTGCCCGCCAACCGCTCTCGATCATGCGGCAAGCCAAAGTCCTGCAAAGGCCCTTTAGGCACGATCCCGTTCGGGTTGATGGTCTTGTGGCTCATGTAATAGTGCTTCTGGATATGCTCCATGTTCACCGTACCCGCCACCCCGGGCCACTGGTACAGCTCACGCAGCCAGTTCGACAGGTTGTGGTAGTCGCTCAGGCGGCGCAGGTTGCACTTGAAGTGCCCGTGGTACACGGCATCGAAGCGCACCAGTGTAGTGAACAGGCGTACATCAGCCTCGGTCAGGTACTCACCCGCCAGGTAGCGATTGCGGCCTAGCAAGGCTTCCAGGTAATCCAGCTCGTTGAACACATCGTCAAAGGCAGCCTCGTAAGCGTCTTGCGTGGTGGCAAAGCCTGCGCGGTACACGCCGTTGTTCACCGCCGGGTAGATGCGCTCGTTCAGTGCTTCGATGGTCGTGCGCAGCGATGTGGGGTAAAGGTCCAGGGTATTGCCAGTCAGCTCGTTGAACGCGCTGTTGAATATGCGGATGATTTCTGCCGACTCATTGTTGACGATGCGCTTCTCTTTCTTGTCCCACAGTACAGGCACCGTCACGCGCCCTGTGTAGTGCGGGTCATCCTGGGTGTAGCGCTGGTGCAGGTACTGCAGGGCGTCGAGGTGGTCCCCGCTGGAGCCTTGCTGCTGATCGAAGGTCCAGCCATGGTCCTGCATCAGCCAGCTGACCACCGACACGTCGATCAACGGCTCCAGGCCTTTCAGCGCGCGAAAGATCAGGGTGCGGTGGGCCCATGGGCAGGCCAGCGACACATACAGGTGGTAGCGGCCGGCCTCGGGGGCGGGCAGCTGATTGCGGCGCTGGGCATTCTCACGCTTGAACGTGCCGTCCTTGCCGTTTTCATACCACTGGTCGTGCCAGCGACCGTCGATCAATAGGCCCATGGTGAGCTCCTGAAACAAAGTTGTTTGTCGTTGGAGCCCAGTCTAGGGCAAATCGTTCGAAGAAATAGCGCAAAGATCGGGGTTCTATTATCGGCTAGATCGATCTATCTCGAGTGTCCCAGTAGCCTTGCGCTGTTACGAACGCCTGCTCACGGTGCTGTCCCAAGCCACGCAGAGCCAGGGCCATGGTCGCGATCAGGGCCTTCTCGCCATAACTGTCTTCCACTTCGCCACGCCAGAACGCCAGCAAGTGCTCTGCCTGCAGGCTGGGCGGCTTGACATGGCGGCGTTCGCTCAGCGCTGGCCACTCTTCATCCCACGCCTCACCCGCCGTGGTGCCGTAGAGATGGCTGATGACATCGGGATTGACCTCGATTTCGCCGCCATCACCCTTGATCACCACGGCATGGTCGCCCAGCAAGCGGCTGGCCTCGCGGTGCACGGCCTGGTAACCGGGGTGAAAGATGCTCTGCAATCCACAGCGAGCGCCCAGCGGGTTGAGCACTCGAGCCAGCGAGTGGATGGGCGAGCGCAGGCCCAGGGTGTTGCGCAGGTCGATCATGCGTTGCAGCTGCGGCGCCCAGTCGTGCAGCGGGAAGAATGCCAGCTGGTGCTGGTCCAGCGCGTTGCCGACGGCGGCCCAGTCGCGGCACAGCGGAATCTGCAGCAGGTCGAGGAGTTGCTCTGTATACATACGCCCGGCAGTGTGTGCGCCGCCGCCGTGCATCAGAATGCGCACGCCATTGTTGGCCAGGCACTTGGCGGCCAGCAGGTACCAGGGCAGGTGACGCTTCTTGCCGGCGTACGTGGGCCAGTCCAGGTCAACGGCGATGCGCGGCGCCTGCAGGTGGGCGCGCAGGGCCTCGGTGAAGCCGGCCAGCTCTTCGGCGCTTTCTTCCTTGTGCCGCAGCAGCATGAGGAAGGCACCGAGCTGGGTGTCTTCGACCTTGCCTTCCAGCAGCAGGGTCATGGCTGCACGGGCCTCCTCGCGGGTCAGGCCACGCGCGCCGCGCTTGCCTTTGCCGAGAATACGCACGAATTCGGCGAACGGGTGTTCGGCGGGGGTTTCCAGAGTGAGCGGACGAGGTTCGGTCATATGCAGTTGGTCGGCTTGGGCAGGCCCGCCAGCTTGGCGGCAAGTTTGGCGGGGGTGCCGTTGAACAGGCGGTTAAGGTGCGGGCTGTTGCCCTTTTCAGGGCCCAGCTTGAGGGCCGTGTACTTGATCAGCGGGCGGGTGGCCGGAGACAGCTGGTATTCCTGGTAGAACTGACGGAGCAGTTCGAGGATTTCCCAGTGGTCCGCCGTCAACGGGATACCCTCGCGCTTGGCCAAAGCCTCGGCGGCGTCGTGGGACCAGTCTTGCAGGTCGACCAGGAAGCCATCCTTGTCCAGGGCGATCACCTGATCGCCAACGGTGAGCGTATTCATAGCCAGCTGTTGACCTTGTCGTATTGCAGCGACAGTTCGACGAACCCGGCGTAGTCCACGGCCGTTGCCAGGTCGTTGCCGACCGCCCGGGACTGTACATCCTCGTCCAGGGCGAACAGGCGCTGGGCCAGGCCGGCGGCTTGCAGATGGCCATGCGGCTCGCTGCCGCTGCGCAGGGCATACACGGCATCGCCGCACAGCAGCAGGGCATCTTCGGCACCGAGCAGGCGCAGGCAACTGGCCAGGCGCTCGTCGCCAAACGGGGAATGGGCAATCACATGCAGGGTCTTCATCAGAGCGTTATCACCTGGTCGAAACGGGCTATCAGCGCGGCCAGCGCTGCGTCATCGAGCACTTGCACCGGCAGCGCCAGGGTATGGGCTGCCAGGCCACGACGGGTCAGGCTGTGGTTGCAGGCGAACAGTTCTTCGACACCGAACATCGGCAACGCCTGCAGGTTGGCGGCCAGGTTCTTCTGTTGCACGGCGGCGGGTTGCTGGTCCGGCGCGAGCTGGAACACACCATCGTCGAGGAACAGCATGCCCAACGGCAGGTCGAACGCGCCGCCGGCCAGGGCGATGTCCAGCGCCTCGCGGGCAGAGGGGCCATTCCACGGTGCCTGACGGCTGATGATCAACAAGGACTTGGCCATATCAGTCGCCTCCGAAGCAGACAAGGCGGTCAGCCACTTGCGCGGCCTCGTGCAGTTGGCCCAGCCCCGACAGTTCCCAGGGCTTGGGCAGGTTCACGGCCGGGCGCTGGTAGCGGTTGGCCTCGGCTTCGTCGAGCACGCCACGGCGCAGGGCGGCGGCGATACACACCACGGCGTCCAGCTGATGGGTCTGTATGAAGGTGCGCCACTGGCCAGCCACGTCCAGTTCGTCCTGGGGCGCGACGACGTTGGCCGAGGCACTGTGCACCCCGTCCTGATAGAAGAACAGCCGGGCAATCTCATGCCCGCCGGCCAGCACCGCCTCGGCGAAGCGCAGGGCGCGTCGCGAAGAGGGCGCATGGGCCGGGGAGAACACCGCGATAGCGAATTTCATGGCTAACTCATGCAAAGGAATGGTGCCATGATAAAGCAAAAAAGCCCGCGCCCGCTTGTGCAAGCGGGCGCGGGCTTTTCATTCAATCTCCAGGTTCAAGCCTGCTCCTTGCCCTCCGGCAAGAACCAGTTCAGCACCAGCGCACAAATCCCTCCGGTAGCCACACCCGACTCCAGCACATTGCGAATCGCCGCCGGCATGTGCGCCAGGAACTCTGGCACCTGCGCCACACCCAGGCCCAGTGCCAACGACACGGCAATAATCAGCAGCGCCCGACGGTCCAGCCGGGTGCTGGCCAGAATATTGATCCCCGACGCCGCAACCGCGCCAAACATGACCATCGCCGCGCCGCCCAGCACCGGCTCCGGCACGGCCTGAATCACCCCGGCAACACTCGGGAACAGCCCCAGCAACACCAGCATCACGGCAATCCACATACCGATATGACGGCTGGCGATACCGGTCAGCTGAATCACCCCGTTGTTCTGGGCAAAAATCGAGCTAGGGAAGGTGTTGAACAGACCGGCCAGCAGCGAGTTGGCGCCGTTGACCAGCACGCCCCCCTTGATCCGCTGCATCCACACCGGCCCTTCGACCGGCTGGCGCGACACCTTGCTGGTGGCGGTAACGTCACCGATGGCTTCCAGCGAAGTGACCAGGTAAATCACCAGCATCGGAATGAACAGCGCCCACGAGAAGCCCAAGCCAAAGTGCAGTGGTGTCGGCACCTGGAACAGCGCGGCCTCGTGCATGCCGGTAAAGTCCAGGCGGCCCAGGTATCCGGCCAGCGCATAGCCGACCGCCAGGGCGATGACGATGGCGCAGCTGCGCATCCACACCACCGGGATACGGTTGAGAACGACGATGATCGCCAGTACCACGCCCGACATCAGCAGGTTTTCGCCATTGGCAAAGGTGCCATTGGCCATGGCCCCAAAACCACCGCCCATGCTGATCAGGCCGACCTTGATCAGCGTCAGGCCGATCATCAACACCACGATGCCAGTCACCAGCGGGGTGATCAGGCGTTTGACGAAGGGCAGGATGCGCGACACGCCCATCTCGACGAACGAGCCTGCGATTACTACGCCAAAAATGGCTGCCATTACGCCTTCAACCGGCGTGCCTTGCTTGACCATCAGCGCACCGCCGGCAATCAGCGGGCCGACGAAGTTGAAGCTGGTGCCCTGAACGATCAGCAGCCCCGCGCCAAATGGGCCGAAGCGTTTGCACTGGACGAAGGTGGCGATACCCGAGATCACCAGCGACATCGAAACGATCAAATTGGTATCACGTGCAGATACGCCCAGCGCCTGGCAGATCAGCAGGCCAGGGGTGACGATCGGCACGATGATCGCCAGCAGGTGCTGCAGGGCTGCCAACAGGCCGATCAACAGCCGTGGCTTGTCCTCCAGACCAAGCACCAGTTCATTGGCAGGCGCCGCTGCGCCTGGGCTGTGTTCGTGTGAGCTCATTGCTGAAAGCCGCCCCGGAAGAAAAAAGGAGCGCATTCTACGGGGTGATGGCGGATAGCGGTAGAGAAAACGGGATGACGGCACCAGCATCCTGCAGCTCAACCCATTTCCAGCGCCCACAAAAAAGCCCGCCGAAGCGGGCTTCTTGCGGTACAGCAATCAATCAGTCGTCACGACCCATGATGCCAAACAATTGCAGCAGGCTGACAAACAGGTTGTAGATCGACACATACAGGCTGATGGTTGCCATGATGTAGTTACGTTCGCCACCATGAATGATCGCGCTGGTCTGGAACAGGATGCAGACCGACGAGAACAGCACGAAGCCAGCGCTGATTGCCAGTTGCAGGCCGCTGATCTGGAAGAAGAAGCTGGCAACGACAGCACCCAGCAGAACGAAGAAGCCCGCAGTGATGAAGCCACTCAGGAAGCTCATGTCCTTGCGGGTGATCAGCACGTAGGCCGACAGACCACCAAACACCAGCGCAGTCATGGCAAACGCGGAGCTCACTACCTCGGCGCCACCGGCCATGCCCAGGTAACGGTTGAGGATCGGGCCGAGGATGAAGCCCATGAAACCGGTGAGCGCGAAGGTGGACACCAGGCCCCAGGCCGAATCACGCAGTTTGTTGGTAAGGAAGAACAGCCCGTAGAAGCCGATCAGCACCACGAACACGTTCGGGTAGCCGACGCGCATCTGCTGGGCAACGAAAGCCATGACACCGCTGAAGGCGAGGGTAAGCGCCAGCAGGCTGTACGTGTTGCGCAGGACCTTGCTGATCTCCTGCTGCTCGACCTGCTGGCCGTGGTGGACGGCGTAATCCTGTTCGCGCATGGCGACACTCCTTGGTAAACCTGTGGTTTCGGACGTTCAGATGCTAGGAGTCTATCAGAGCTCCTGCAACCCGCGACACAGAGAGTTTGACAGCGTGTTTCATTAAGGTATTATGGCGGCCGCAAAACGAGCTGGAAGCGTGGCCGAGTGGTTTAAGGCAACGGTCTTGAAAACCGTCGATGGGCAACTATCCTAGAGTTCGAATCTCTACGCTTCCGCCATACAAGTGCTTGATTTCATTGATGTTCGCACCGCTGAACCCGCAAATGGGAGCGTTTTGGGAACACACTTGGAATGACATGCAGAAGAAAGGGGCCCTTGCGGCCCCTTTTTTATGGTTCTTCACGGAATCCCGGGAAAGACAGAAACAAGAACGCCGGTTTGATGGATGATGTTCGTGCGAGCAAACACATCAACAAACCGGCGTTCTTGTGCACGATATTAATACGTTTCTGCCCTTTTGGGAGGGCTTTTCTGTCATTGCCATCAGGCCTGACGGCGACGATCTGCTGATCGACCTGATTCCGCAGCCCACTAGGTTCCCCACCTGCAGCGGCTGCCATCAGCCCAGCACCGCCATCCACGAATACTGCCAGCGTTCGATCCGTGATCTCCCCATTCTTGGCCATGCGGTACGGTTGAATGTGGAACTGCGGCGCGTTGGGTGTCGCGCATGCGGCAAGCGGATGGAGTCAGTCAGCTGGCTTGATCGCTATTCGCGTATGACCCAGCGCTTGGCCGAGGCCGTGATCCAGGCTTGCCAGCGGCTGCCTACCCTGCACGTCGCTGAGCTGTTTGACTTGCATTGGGACAGTGTGCGCTTGCTGGAGCGACGAGCTCTACAAGCCGCTCTAGAGAAGCTACCAAAGGCCCAGCCCAGGCGCCTGGTGATGGACGAGTTCGCCCTGTTCAAAGGCCATCGCTACGCCAGCGTGGTGCTGGACGCCGATACCCGCCGGGTTCTGTGGATTGGCGAAGGACGTAGCAGAGCGGCTGTCAGGCCCTTCTTTGAGGAGTTGGGGCCAGAAGGCTGTGCGCGGATCGAAGCAGTGGCGATGGACATGAACACCGCATTTGACCTGGAGGTACGCCAACACTGCCCTCAGGCACGCGTGGTCTACGACCTGTTTCATGTAGTCGCCAAGTATGGGCGCGAGGTGATTGACCGGGTACGGGTCGACGAAGCCAACCGTCTGCGCCATGACAAACCCGCGCGCAGGGTGATCAAGCAAGCACGCTGGCTACTGCTGCGTAATCCGGAAAATCTCAAGCGAAAAGATCAACAGGTGCACCTGAGGGATCTGCTGTCGGCTAACCAATCGCTGATGACGGTTTATCTGATGAAAGCAGAGTTAAAAGCGCTGTGGTCGCCCACCACCGCCTGGGGTTGGCGATCAGCCTGGAAGCAGTGGCTGCGTCTGGCTGATGAAAGCGCGATACCGGCACTGAAGCAGTTTGCTAAACGCCTGAAGGGATACTGGCGCGGCATCTTGAGCAGGGTGCGATGGCCGATGCATACGGGCCAGCTGGAAGGCATCAACAACCGGATCAAGGTGATCAAGCGGATGGCTTACGGTTACCGGGACAGCGAATTCTTTTTCATGAAGATCAAGAATGACTTTCCCGGCAATCCGTGAAGAACCTTTTTTATTGGGCTCAGGTCCACCTGAGCGCGTGGTTCATCCCCCCCTCAAATACTGGCCGTCCTGGCTGACTGACTTCGCGCAGTGCTTGAAAATCACTGCCGTTGAGGTATGCCCCATTGCCCTCGATGTGGCATTGGGCGCCTTTGCGCAGAGACACGCCGACGATCTCGGCGACCTTCCCGAGCAGCGATACGCGGTGACACTGGTGTGCTCGACCTTCTCGCCTGAGCGCTTGAACCCGAGTGGAGCAGTAGATCTCACGCGCTTTGGCAACTGACGCCGCGGACGATGGAATCCCTCAACCCTCAAAGAACCCTGCTCCCAAGAGGGGCGATGGGGAAGGGCTGCCATCACCGAGATGATATTAATTATCACGCGCGGATGATTTTCATGTAGATTCCTGCGCCAAGGATTTTTCATGAACAAGGAGTCAGCCCGCGATGCCCCCGTCGATCAACCCTTCCATGACACTCACTCTCGGCCTGTGTGCTTCCGTCTTCTGCCCGTTGTCGCTGGCCGAGGCAGAAACCAAATCCGAGGACAGTGTGCTGGAGCTTGGTTCCACTGATGTGGTCGCTACCAGCTTGGGTAGTACCACTGAGAACAGTGGCTCCTACACTACCGGGAGCATGAGTGCAGCCACGCGCTTGAACCTCTCGATCAAGGAAACACCCCAATCGGTCTCGGTGATATCCCGGCAGCAGTTGGACGATTTCCAGCTCAACACGCTGTCCGAGGCCATGGCCCATGTGACGGGGGTAACGGTTCAGCGAAATGACTCGGAGCGACCTAGCTACTACTCACGTGGTTACGCGATCAATAATTTCCAGATCGATGGAATGCTCAACACGTTCTCCGGGCTTAAGTCCGACTCGGATACCATCATCTACGATCGAATTGAGGTCGTGCGCGGAGCCACTGGGCTGACGACAGGCGCTGGTGATCCCTCGGGCACTATCGCGATGGTGCGCAAGCGGCCAACGCATGAACTGGCGGTCAAGAGCGGTGTCAGTGGGGGCAGCTACGACAACTACTACACCTACCTGGATGTCGGCGGCCCATTAGGCTGGGAGGGGCGGCTGCGCGGTCGCACAGTGTTGGCGTATCGCGACAACAAGTCGTTCATGAATAAATATGCCACCCAGCGTGAGGTGGCGTATGGCGTACTCGAAGCCGACCTGACCGACAGCACGGTCCTGGCGGTGGGATATGACTATCAGAACAAGCACGTCCAAGGTTCCTCATGGGGTACGGTGCCTTTCTGGAATGCCGATGGCAGTAAAGCCAATCTGCCACGCTCGACCAACCTCAGCGCCCCATGGTCTTCCTGGCCATTGAAAGACCAGACGGTATTCGCAACCCTTGATCAGCGCCTGGGTAACGACTGGCTGATGAAGGTGGCCTACACCCATCGGCAAACCGACAGTGACGGCAAGGTGTACTACGGAGGTAATGGTTTCCCGGAAGCTGACCGCAGTGGCATGCGGGCCTGGTACGCGCATTTTGGTGGGGAGGAGAAGATGGATGCGATCGACTTCAACCTCGCTGGCCCCTTCCAATTTATGGGTCGCAGTCATGACTTCATGATCGGCTACGGCGAGTCAGAACGGCGCAATAGTGAGCCATATCGCCTTGGTCTCCCTGTGCCCCAAGACTACGACAAGATTCCTGATTGGAAGTACATGGGGTCTATCCCCAAGTTCTATGACATCGATACCGGACTGGACAGTTCGCGCTCCTACACCCGTCAGAAAGCCGGGTATATCGCAACACGGCTGAACCCGACAGACCGCCTTCACTTCGTGGTTGGCAGCCGCTACGGCAGTTGGGAGACGGAGCGTCGGGAATGGGACTATGACGACGCGCTGAATGTCGCCGGTCAGTCCACTACCAAGCAGACGCAAAACGATCAGTGGACACCCTACGCTGGTGTGCTTTTTGACCTGAATGACCAGTTCACCGCCTACGTCAGTTATACCGACATTTTTAACCCGCAGACCGTGAGAGACGTCAACAAGCAGTACATTGAACCTATCGTTGGCAAAGTCTATGAGGTAGGTCTCAAGGGCAGTATGTTCGAAGAAAGGCTGAACCTGAGTACTGCCGTGTTCCGCAGTAAACAGGATAATGTGGCGGAACAGGATGACTCGGTGCCGCCCAATGGCAATGAAATTTTCTACAAAAGCGGCGGTAAAGGTGTAGTCGTTGAAGGTTTCGAAGCTGAAGTCGCGGGCGAGGTGATGACCGATTGGCAGATGAGCCTGGGCTACAGCTACACCCATGCCGCCACAGCCGAGAAAAAGCGAAAGAATACCGAGCAGCCATTGAACCTTGTGCGCTTCTCCAGCACCTACAAGATGACCCCGGCATTGACCGTTGGGGCGAGCCTGGATTGGCAGAGCGACAACTTCAAAATAGCCAACCGCCCAGTGGGGCGCGATGGTGACAGGATCATCACTGCCAAAGACAAGATCGGCCAGAAGGCGTTCTCGGTGGTTGGGCTGATGGCACGCTATCAAATCGATGAACACCTGTCAGCGTCGGTTAACGTGAAGAATCTGTTCGATGAGCATTACTACAACAACGTTGGATTCTACAACGGCGTTTACCAAGGTGAGCCACGGACAATGATGGTCAGCTTGGACTGGAAGTTGTAAGGCTTTGCCGCCGCCGGGCGTGACGCCTGATGCCTTCGCACTTAGGTGTCTGACAGGGCTCATCGAATGATGGGCCTTTCTCATCTCTACTCAATCGCTTGAAATTGGGACGGTACCATCGTTCCGCACTCCTTCCTCTAGTGGATGACGCAAGCCAAGTCCCGGTGGGATTGTTGCGCAGATTGCCCACCCTTTTGACCCGCGCCTCCTAAGCGCGGAGGGCATCGCCCACACTGTTCAACTCGCGCTCAATGGCGAACGACTGCTCGCGACACGCAAGGCGTCACGGGGGGCAGGGTGGCTGAATAAGGAGGTTCCCGGCGGATCATGAGGGTTTACATTCAGTTCGTATGATAATAAGGTTTTAATCATACGAGCTGCATGTATTTTGCCTTGAGCGTGACTGCCCAAGGGCCTTTCGATAAGGAGAGTCGAGCGTGTTCAGTACCTACCGCGAGTTGTTCCAGGCCAGAGGCGCCAAGGGCTTCGCCTTGGCCGGCCTGCTGGCCCGGCTGCCGTTGCCGATGACCGGTATCGGGATCATCACCATGTTGTCTCAGATCACCGGCAGTTACGGCCTGGCCGGTGCGGTGGCGGCCACCTTCGTGCTGACCTATGCACTGATGTCGCCGCAGATCTCGCGCCTGGTCGACCGCCATGGCCAGGGCCGCTTATTGCCGGCCGCCGCCGGGCTCAGCGTGCTGGGCATCCTTCTGCTGTTGGCTTGCAGCTATTGGCGGCTGGCGGACTGGACCCTATTCGTCGGGGCCGCGCTCGCCGGCTTCATGCCCAGCATGTCGGCTATGGTGCGCGCGCGCTGGACCGCGATTTACCGCGGCAAGGTGCAACTGAAGACAGCCTACTCGCTGGAAACCGTTCTTGACGAAGTCACCTTCATTGCTGGCCCGCCGATTTCGGTGGGGCTGAGCGTGGCGGTACTTCCGCAGGCCGGTACATTGGCTGCTGCCGTGTTCCTGGCCATCGGCGTGTTCGCCTTGGCGGTGCAGGTCGGCACCGAGCCGCCAGTAGAGGCCGATGCCGCCACCGGGCAAGACAGCATGTCGGTGTTCAGGCTGGCCGACGTACGCCTGCTGACCTTGCTGATGGTCGCTATGGGCTTGATCGTCGGTACGGTCGACATCGTCAGCGTGGCATTCGCCGAGCAGATGGACATGCCGGCTGCGGCCAGCGTAGTGCTGTCCTGTTATGCCATAGGCTCCTGTGTCGCGGGGCTGGTGTTCGGTGTCCTGAAACTCGATACCCCGCTACACAAGCTGCTACTGCTGGGTGGGTTGGCGACGGCGGCGACAACCTTGCCGCTGCTGGTGGTGGGAAACATCATCGGGCTGGCCATCGCCGTGCTGGTTGCGGGCCTGTTCTTCGCCCCGACCATGATCGTGGCGATGTCGCTGGTAGAGCGCATCGTGCCCGAAAGCAAGCTGACCGAAGGGATGACCTGGTTGCTCGCCGGTCTCAACGTTGGAGTTGCCGGCGGTGCCGCAGCATCTGGGCAGGTGGTCGATGTGTGGGGTGCCCAGGCCGGATTCAACGTGGCCTTGGCCGCCGGGGCCGCAGTGTTGTTGGTCGCGCTTTGGGGCTACCAGCGCATGCGCGACCGAGCCCGACAGGCGTCGTATTCGCTTTGATCGGCTTCAGGGCTGGCCGCCAGGCTTGGGGGTTCGGTCACCGCGCGACGATACGACAGGCTTGTCAGTGCGCCTCGCGCCCAAGACAATGCGTGCAAGCGGTATGAATACTCGTATACGCCTACCCCATGCCGCCAGAACACAAGGAATAGCTGGATGGTTCGCCGCACCCGCGCCGCAATGCAAGAAACCCGAGCCCTGTTACTGGCCACCGCCCGCCAGATGTTCAGCGAGCAGGGGTTTGCGCACGCCTCGATGGATGATCTGACCGCCCGGGCGGGCTTGACGAGGGGGGCGTTGTACCACCACTTTGGCGACAAGAAGGGCTTGCTGGCAGCCGTCGTTGAGCAACTCGACGCTGAAATGGACGAGCGCCTGCGTGCTATTACCGAGACCGCCGATAACGCTTTGGACGGCTTCCGCCAACGCTGCCACGCCTACCTGGAGATGGCGCTGGAGCCCGAGATCCAGCGTATCGTGCTGCGCGACGCCAGAGCGGTGTTGGGAGGCGGCTCGCCTGAGGCCCAGCGGTATTGCATAGAGTCGCTGCGCCAGTTGATCGACAACCTGGTACTAGAGGGCGTTTTCGTCAACGCGCACGCTCAAGCGCTGGCTGCGTTGATCTACGGCAGCTTGGCTGAAGCTGCTGTGTGGATCGCGGAGGCCGAAGACGGCAATGCACGCTTGGCGCAGGCTGGCAAGGCGTTCGACCTGCTGTTGCTCGGGGTGCTAAAGCGGCCAACAGACTCTACGGACGCGTGAATGCGCGCGACAGTTCCACCCTGTTGGGAGCCCCGTCCCCCTCAGGGCAGTTCCGCTACCTGACTACCCGTTAACGTCTGGCAGGGCAGGCTTGGTGCTGCTCAAGGTTTTTCGGTAGCGCTCGTTTGGCGAGCGGCGGGTTCTGTGGAAGAAGACGCGGCAGCATGAAGCTTGTCGGTAATCTGCTTGGCCAAGGCATGGTAAAGCGAGACCGGAGACACCCATCCAGAGATGGCCGCCGCCATCAGTGTCGCGGCCAACATGGGAATGGCCAGGTCCGGGCTATGTGTCAGTTCAAGCACGATGACCGAGGCGGTCAGTGGCGAGCGTGTCACACCGGCCAGGTATGCGCCCATGCCGAGTAGTGCGCCTGCCTGAGGGTCAACATCGGGCAGCAAGCTCAACAGCGGCGCAAAGGCGGCGCCGATGCTCAGCGAAGGCGAAAAGAGCCCGCCTGGAATCCCGGAAAGATAGGACGCGACGTTGGCCAGAAACTTCCACAGGAGAAAGCTTGTGTCCGTGATCGGCTGCCCCTCCAGCAACGCACGCGTTTCTTCATACCCGGTGCCGAATACATGATTGCCAGAGACGAGCCCCAAGGTGGCCAGCAGCAACCCACAGGTGGCAGCAAAGCGCACTGGATAGCGTCCGCGTAACGTACAGACCTGGCCGAGTATGCCCTTGTCGGTGGGCAGCACAAGCTTGGCGTAAAAACCACCCAGCAGCCCGCCCAGCACTGCACAGGCAGGAACGACGCTCCAGCCCCAGCCCACCGGCATCCGACCGCTGATCTCGCCAAAGTAGGCGTAATGCCCCATCAGCCCCAGCGTCACGACCCCGCCGATCAGCACCGCAGTGAGCACCAAGCCACTGAAACGTTGCTCGAACGTGCGGCTCAACTCCTCAATGGCAAAGACTACCCCCGCTAACGGTGTATTGAAGGCTGCGGCAATACCCGCGGCGCCTCCGGCGAGCACCAGGCCAGCGATGGTGCGCCGGCCGTGCAGGCCTAAGCGTCGGCCAAAGGAATAGAGCACTGCGGCGCCGATGTGGACGGTCGGGCCTTCCCGGCCAACCGAACCGCCGACCAGCAGGGCGCCCAGCGTCAGGCTCATGCGTGCTGCAGCCACATGGAGCGAGAGTAATCGGGCGCGCAGCCGCCGAGAGGGCATTTCCAGGGCGGCGATGACTTGGGGGATGCCGCTACCCTTGGCATTCTCAAACCATCGTTGCGTCAGATAAGCCAGGAGCGCGAAACCCAGCGGAGTGATGAGAAGAGGTGACCAGGGTGCCCATTCCAGCAAGCGCTTGAAAGAAGCGAACGCCGCGTCGGCTAGCCAGGCGAATGCCAGCGCAACGAGCCCCACCAGCAATGCCCCGATCCAGAACGCCAGTCGCTGGCGCCATTCTCGCCAGCGTGAACGGCGGGGGAGTGAAGGTGCAGGTCGGGTAGGGTCGGACATTGTCCACACATGGCTGACTTGGAAAGCCGTGAGTATGGCGTGTTTTCCCGCACAGGCCTACCCGACACAGGTTGTAGCCGCACCAGGAGTGGCGATCCGCTTGCCCAACTGCAAGGGATCGCCAGTCCCGGAATGTGGCTAGGTGGGCGAACCGGCTTTGGTAGCAGACGCTGCGCTGCGCATGCTCCACACCCCCCAGGTCAACCCCAGCACGGCCGCGATCAACGACGCGGATAGCACACCGAGTTTCGCTGCCCCGAGTGAGCCAGGGTCGACGAACGCGAGGTTGGCGATGAAGATCGACATGGTGAAACCGATGCCGGCCAGCAGCCCGACCAGCATGATGCTACGCCAGTTGACCTCGGCGGGAAGCACGCACCAGCCCAGGCGGACCATCAGCCAACTGACGCTGACGATGCCCAAGGGCTTTCCTGCGACCAGGGCGACAGCGACGGCGATCATGACCCACTGGGGGCCTTCTGCGGACAGGTCGACACCCGAAAGGCTGACCCCGGCGTTGGCCAAGGCAAACACCGGCATGATGCCGAAGGCTACCCAGGGGTGCAGGGTGCCTTGCATGCGCACTACCGGCGGCAGCAGTTCGCGCTGGGCCAGGCGCAGTCGTTTCAACGGGTCCATGAGGTCGCTGGCATCTTGCTCAGGCGCCTTGGCGCGCCCCAGCAATTCGCCGGTGAAGCGGGTAATGGCGTCCAGTGGGCGCTCACGCATCGGCATTGCGGTGACAGGTGTCATCAGGCCCAGCACGACGCCTGCGAGGGTCGGGTGGGCGCCGGTCAACAAGATGCCCAGCCAGACGATCGCACCGGGAATGACATAGGCGTAGGCTGAACCCACTCCGATCTTCTGAAGCCCGATCACCATTAGCAGGCCGATCACTGCAACGCCGAAGCCGGTGTAATCAAGGCCGCCTGAGTAGAAGAACGCGATGATCAGGACTGCGATGATGTCATCGATGATTGCCAGGGCGAGGAGGAACACACGTACGTTGGACGGGATCGACTTGCCGAGCAGGGCCAATACGCCCACCGCAAAGGCGATATCCGTCGCCGTTGGCACGGCCCAACCTTGTTGGTCTGCTGGCGCGTGACCAAAACTTAGGTAGAGGAGTGCGGGTACCGCTACGCCGCCGACAGCGGCTGCCATGGGAAGCGTGGCTTGACGCAGGCTGGACAGTGCACCTTCGTGGATCTCGCGGCGGATCTCCATGCCCACGACCAGGAAAAAGATGGTCATCAGGCCATCATTGATCCAGAAATGCAGGGACTGCGAATAGACATGCGAGCCCACGCCGAACGTCAACGGGGTATGCCAAAGGGCTTCATAACTGTCGGCAGCCGGGGAATTCGCCCAGATCAGGGCAGCGACTGCGGCAATCAACAGAACGATGCCGCTGACCGCTTCAATGTGCAAAAAGCGTTCAAGGTTGGCGAAGGCGCGCTCGGCCAGTTTCTGGGCGCGAGGTAATTCTTGTTTATGCATAGGCACAGGTGCTCCCGCATGGCGGCCCGACCTGCGCTGTTCTTTAACCTGCCTCACTGCACCGTGCAGCTGGCACCCGTGCGGTAGTCTACCGAATAACCACTCGCAGATGAACAAAAAGCGCCAAACCATTCACTCCAATGAGGCGTCGGTTTGAGATTTTTTCCTGCAGACGTTAGGGTTTGTGGTTGTTTTCGAGCACACCGAGCTTGGCAAACGAGAGTTTATCCAGCTGCTAGCCTTGGTAAATGTCGTCGTGCCCAGGCACGCTGTGCTCATCGCCTTGCAAGGAGAACTGCCGCTATGACTGCAGCCCCCAAACCCAGGAGCACCCTCAATCCACCTGTCTTCTACACCAGTGCGATACTTGTTTTTCTGCTGGTCTTGTACGCCACGGCATTTCAGGAGCACGCCCAAACGCTGTTCGAGCAAGTCCAGCGATGGATCATCACCAATGCCAGCTGGTTCTACATTCTTGTTGTAGCGTTGGTGTTGATCAGCGTGGTGTTTCTGGCCGTCAGCCGCTATGGCGACATCAAGCTAGGCCCTGACCACAGTGAGCCGGATTACCGAAAGAGCAGTTGGTTCGCCATGCTGTTCTCGGCAGGAATGGGGATTGGCCTCATGTTCTTCGGCGTGGCCGAACCGGTCATGCATTTCTCCACGCCGCCCGTGGGCGATCCCGGCACCGTTGCCGCGGCGCGCGAAGCCATGAAAATCACCTTTTTCCACTGGGGCCTGCATGCCTGGGCGATCTATGCCATCGTCGCGCTGATCTTGGCCTACTTCAGCTTCCGCAATGGCCTTCCGTTAACCTTGCGTTCGGCACTCTATCCGCTGATCGGTGAGCGAATCTATGGCCCTATAGGGCATGCCGTGGATGTCTTCGCCATCCTCGGCACGGTGTTTGGTGTGGCCACCTCGCTGGGTTATGGGGTATTGCAGATCAACAGCGGGTTTCATCATGTGTTCGGTTTGCCGGTAAACACCACCGTGCAAGTCATCCTCATCACCGCCACCTGCGCATTGGCGACGCTTTCGGTGGCTAGCGGCCTGGATAAAGGTATTCGCATCCTGTCCGAACTCAACCTGAGCCTGGCGGTGATCCTGATGCTGTTCGTGCTGCTGCTTGGGCCTACGGTGTTCCTGCTGCAGACCTATGTACAGAATACCGGCGCCTACCTTTCGGACATCGTCAATAAAACCTTCAATCTCTACGCTTACGAGCCCACCGACTGGATCGGCGGCTGGACCTTGCTGTACTGGGGCTGGTGGTTGTCCTGGTCGCCCTTCGTGGGTTTGTTCATCGCACGTATTTCGCGAGGGCGGACCATCCGCGAATTCGTCTGCGGCGTACTGTTCGTGCCTGCGGGTTTCACCTTGCTGTGGATGACCGTGTTCGGCGACTCGGCAATCCATATGATCCTCAACGATGGCGTGAAGGATCTGGCTGCTGTGGTCAGTGAGGACAGTTCCCTCGCGTTATTTGCTTTCCTGGAGCATTTTCCGTTCTCCAGCATCATTTCGCTGGTCGCGGTGCTGATGGTGGTCGTGTTCTTTGTGACCTCGGCGGACTCTGGTGCGCTGGTCGTGGATATGCTCGCCTCTTCCGGACAAGGTCATTCACCCCTGTGGCAACGTATCTTCTGGTCAGTCTGCATAGGCGCAGTCGCGATCGCGTTGCTGCTGGCGAACGGTCTGAAGGCGCTGCAGACCGCGACCATTGCGAGCGCTTTGCCGTTCGCGGTCATCCTGCTGGTTGCGATTTGGGGCTTGTTCAAGGCGCTGAGTCTTGATGCGACTCGCCGCGGGTTGCGCAATCAAGCCTTGCCGGGCCCACGCCATACCCGCCACCCACACGGCGGCTGGCAGCGGAGGCTGCGCAATATTGCATTGATGCCTCGCCGGGTTCATGTCACGCGCTTTATCGCCGAGGTGGTGAGGCCGGCCTGTGAAGAGGTCGCCCAGGAGCTGCGCAAGCAAGGCTACGAGGTGAGCGTGAATGAGCGTGATGATGGGCGGGTATCTCTGGAGCTCTCCCATGCCGGTGAAGGACGTTTCCTCTACGAGGTGCGGCCACGGGCCTTCAATACGCCAAGCTTCGTCATGCGGGACACCGAAGACGGTGCCGATTCCCGCAAGTATTTCCGCGCGGAAGTGCATCTGCGAGAAGGGGGCCAGGACTACGACATCATGGGGTGGAGCCGTGACGATGTGATTGGCGACATCCTGGATCAGTACGAACGCCACCTGCATTACTTGCACGTGGTGGGCTGAAGTGGATTCGGTCCTGCCCTGTCGCCGTCAGGGCAGGGCGGTGCGCCTGCTGTCCAAAGGCGGATTCTCACAGGCCCAGAAGTCTACTGCAGCAATGCGTTCGCTCGGCGGTCCTAACCAATAGGACAGTGGCTGGCACCCGTCTGTCGTGCAGACCTGGTAGTCACCAGCCTCGGGCGTTCGCCCGGCGTGCAAGGGCTGCAGCGGTGGTAGATGACGACGATAGTGCCAAGTGCCGTCACGCAGTTGAGCGTCGTCCGGAATCTCCATGCCGGCCCCGCTGCCTTTGACCCGTGCCTCTACCAGTACCAGGCCCGCCGGGGTCACTTGGTAATCCTCTTCCCAGCGGACCTTTTCGATACTGTGCTGCCACGCAAGGGTAAAACCGTTCAGTGGCAGGCTGACCCAGACCACACCGGCCAACCCAACGCAAAGGCTGATCATGCGAGGTGGCCAGAGGCCGGTCGGCTTCGCCAGTAGTGCCAACCCAGCACTGCCGCACCCAAAGCAAAACCGACCTCATCGCTGATGGGCAGGGCAAGTATCAATGACACACCAGCCGCGAACGCCAACAGGCGCTCCCACCAGGGCATGGGGGCACGCAAATGCCCGATCGACGCACATCCCCAGAGGGCTACCGCGAACGCCGCCTTGATCACCATGTACAACGTGGAGCCCATGCTGTCACCTTGCATCATCAACGCCGGGTCATAGACCGCCATGAAGGGCACAACGAAACCGGCCAAGGCAATGCGCACCGCCCAGAAGCTGATCAACAGGCCTTTTTCCTTGGCAATCGGGGCCGCTGCAAAGCATGCCAATGCCACTGGCGGCGTCAGGTCGGCCAGGATGCCGAAATAGAACACGAACATGTGCGAGACGATCAGCGGGACCCCGAGCTCCAACAGGGCGGGGGCGGCAATGGAGCTGGTGATGATGTAGTTGGGGATGGTCGGGATGCCCATACCCAGTACCAGGCAAGTGAGCATGGTCAACACCAGCGAGAGGAACAGGTTGTCCCGTCCCAGGTCAAGGATGTATCCGGCAAAGGTGGTGGCCAGGCCGGTCAGCGAGATGACGCCGATAATGACGCCGACCAGCGCACAGGCAATGCCCACCGGCACCGCATGACGGGCACCCTCCGCGAGGGCCATGACGCATGCGTGCAGGGTGGCACGGCCGCCCTGGACAAAGCAGCACGCAATGGCCAGGCCGGCAATGACCATCAGGATCACCCCGATCCCCATGCGGAAAAAACCTGAACACAGTATCCCGAGTGCAACCCAGAAAGCCGCGCGCAGCCAGGTTTTTTGAGCGCGCAGGATGATCGCCGAACCTAGGATGACGATGGCGGTCAGGGCCAGGCCGACCATTCCCGAGTACAAAGGCGTTCGCCCGGAAAACAACAGGGCGACCAGGACCATCAGCGGTACCAGCAGGAACCAACGTTGTCGCAACGCATCCCAGGCACTCGGGCACTGTTCGCGAGGCAAGCCGTGCAGATGGCTGCGCCGAGCCTCCAGGTGGACCATCCAGTAGACCGAGCCGAAGTACAGCAATGCTGGGATGAGCGCGGCTTTCGCCACCTCGGCGTAGGGCACGTTGATCGTCTCGGCCATGATGAACGCCACGGCGCCCATCACCGGCGGCATCAGCTGGCTGCCCATGCTGGAGGTCGCCTCGACGCCACCGGCAAATGCAGGTTTGTAGCCAAAACGCTTCATCAGCGGAATGGTGAACTGTCCGGTGGTGACGACATTGGCCACCCCCGAGCCGGTAATGGTACCCATCAGTGCCGAGGAGAACACCGACACTTTGGCCGGCCCTCCGCTGCGATGGCCGAACAGCCCCATGGCGAAATCGGTGAACAGACGAATCATGCCCGCCTGCTCAAGAAATGCGCCGAACAGGATAAACAGGTAAATGTAGGTGGCTGAGACATAGGTCGGTGTGCCATACAGCCCCTCGGTGCCGAAGGCCAACTGATTGACGATCTGATCGAGGCCGTAGCCTCGATGCGCGAGTTCGCCTGGCAAGTGTTGGCCAAGCAACCCATAGGCCAGAAACAGGGCGCAAATGATGGGCAACGCTATGCCCATGACGCGTCGCGCGGCTTCAAAGACCAAACCAATAAGCAACAGCCCCACGATCAGGTCACTGGTGGTCAGCTCACCGGAGCGTTGAATCAGATCCCCTTCGAAGTACCACTGGTATGCAGCCGTCGCCATTCCCGCAAGGCCCAGCAGCCAGGCAAGGGGTTGCCACGGCCGACGGTGGCCAACGAATGAATAGCTCAGGTACACCACCAGCAACAGGAACCCCACGTGTATTGCACGCAGTACTTGGGTGGAAATCAGGGGGAAGGCCGCCGTGGCGATCTGGAAAACCGAAAAGACCAGTGCCACGGCAAAAAGCGCGGCAGGCCAGCGATCGGTGCTGGCGTGAAGACCTTGCGCGGTATCACTCATACGCTGCTCCATGGCTCAGGAATGTCATCAGGGGAGCAGGTTTTTCTCCTTGAAGTACCTCTCTGCTCCTGGATGCAGCGGAATGGGCAGGTTCTTGGCGGCATTTTCTGCCTGGATATCTTTCGCTGCAGCGTGGGCCGTGACCAGGCGTGGAAGGTTCTCGAATATCAGCTTGGTCATCTGATAGGCCAGGTCATCGCCGATGTCGGCGCGGGTGACGAGGATGTTGTTGATGGCCGCCGTTGATACGTCCGCCTTCTGGCCATCATAGGTGTTGGCAGGAATGGTGGCGGGTTGGTAGGCATTGTTGCCAATGCGGGTGACGACCTCGGCAGGGATAGGCACGAACACTACCGGCAAGGTCGCGGCCAGGTCTCGGATAGCCGCTTGACCGAGCCCTGAGGATTGCAGCGTGGCGTCAAGCTGACGGTTCTTGATCAGTTCGACGGACTCCGCATAGGGCAGGTATTCAACTTTTCCCATGTCCTGGTAGGTAAGCCCCGCGGCTTTGAAGATGGCTCGGGCGTTCAGTTCTGTCCCGGATTTGGGGGCTCCAACCGAGATACGCTTGCCTTTGAGGTCTGACAGGGATGTGATCCCAGACTCCTTGCTGGCGACGATCTGGATGTAGTTCGGGTAGGTACCTGCGATGGCACGGAGTTTCTTCAAGGGCGTTTTGAATCCAGCCTCTGCATCGCCCTTCCAGGCATCTGCCACCGAATCCCCCAGTGCGAATGCCAACTCCCCTCGACCGGCTTGCAACAGGTTGAGGTTCTCTACCGAGGCCTTGGTGGCTTGCACCGTGGTCTTGCTGCCCTCTATGCCGTGGCTGTAGATCTGTGAAATGCCTACGCCTACCGGGTAATAGACACCACTGGTACCGCCTGTGAGGATGTTGATGAAGGTCGGTGCGGCCTGGGCAGCCGCGCTGACAGCAAACAAGGTGCTGGCCAATGCCAGGCGAAGGGCTGGGTTCATGGCGTCGTTCTCCGCTTGTTGTTGTTATTCCTGCGCCAGTAAACCTAGAACGAATATGCTGTCCCTGCCCAATTTTATGGCTGATTGGCTGGATGGCCTCTGCTCTAGAATCGCCAGAAGACTGGCGAGACCAGTACCAGTACGGTGAGGATCTCGAGCCGTCCAAGTAGCATGCCAACCGTCAGCAACCATTTCGCTGCGTCCGGCAAGGAGGCGAAATTACCTGCTGGACCGATAAGCGTGCCCAGGCCTGGACCGACGTTGCACACGGCGGTGGCCGCCCCGCTCAACGCCGTCATCCAGTCGAGTCCTATCAAAGACAGGCCCAGGGCGATGACCGCAATGGTGACGGTGAAGAAGAACGAGAACGTCAGCAGTGACCGTACGATCTCTTCATCGATGGGATGCCCATTGTATTTCTTCGAGATCGTTGCCCGTGGATGGATCAACTGCTTCAGGCTGCTGACAAGCAAGGCAGCGGCCACCTGGAACCGGAATATTTTCAAACCGCCAGCGGTGGAGCCCGAGCACCCGCCGACAAACGTCAGGTAAAAGAACAGCATGATGGCGAAGCTGCCCCAGAGCGTGTAATCACCCACGGCAACGCCTGTTGTGGTTACTACCGAGGTCACATTCACCGCAACAATACGAAACGCATCCCACCAGGCCAGATCGCTGTGCAGGCAGAGCCAGGTTCCGACGGTGAGCCAGACGAAGACGAGAAAACCAATGAAACCGCGAACTTGATGGTCCTTGAGCAGGATGCCTCGATGGCCACGCAGCGTGGCGACATACAGCGTGAAGGGCAGGCTGCCGAGTATCATGATGACCACAGCCACCCAGTGCACCGCTGGCTGCTCCCAATGGCCCAGCGAGGCATCCGAGGTAGAGAAACCACCGGTTGAAACCAGCGACATCGAATGATTGATGGCTTCGAACGGGGTCATGCCGGCAGCCCACAATGCCCCTGTCCCCAATGCAGTCAGGCCCAGGTAGACCAGCAGGATTATCTTGGCTGCCACATGCGAACGCGGCGTCACTTTGTCAGACCAATCCGAAGACTCGGTCTGGAACAGGCGCATGCCGCCCACGCGCAGCAGTGGCAGGATCGCCACGGCCATGCCGATAAAACCAATGCCTCCCAGCCAGTGCAGCAGCGAACGCCATATCAGCAGCCCCGGCGATGCACTGTCCAGGCCGGTCAGCACGGTCGAGCCGGTGGTGGTGATTCCTGACATGGTTTCGAAGAACGCGTCCGTGTAACTGATGTGTCGAATGAACACCATTGGCAGCGCCGCGAATGCGCACACGATGACCCAGCTTGCCGTCGTGAGCAGATACATGTCCCTGGTCCGCAGTTGCGGTGTGTCGGGGACGCCGCGGGCCACCATGAGCAGGCCGACACACAGAACGATCAGGCTCGACCAGACGAATGCACCGAGGTCGTCGCTGCGGTCGTACACCAGCAGCGTCAGCATTGGAATCACCATGCTGACGGCCAACGTGATCAGGAATACACCAATAATGAAGGCGATGAAACGCAATGCAGGAAGCGGCATTGAGGGAGCTCGTTGGGACAGTGCCGGCAGTATTGCCTGCTTTACGGTAATGTCGAGTAAAAAAGGCGTAAAGTCGTGGCCGGCAATTTTTTACGCCGCTATCTGGCTCCCGCTCGATAGCTCATTGGGTTGACCTCTCCGAGAGTTCTCGTCTATCGGCTCCGAAGCGGTTGGAAAGGCGGCCTCAAGCACCGCGTGCTCCCTGCTCGCGGCGCTTGTGCGGCACTATCGATAGTGCCGCAGAGGGCATGGAAAGCCCTAAGGCTTCCTGGATCACTTGATCAGCGGCACGCCACTGAGTTTCTGCAGTTCGTCAAACTCGATGTCCGCGCAGATTTCGACCACTTTCAGCCCTTCAGGTGTCACTTCCAGTACGGCCAGGTCGGTATAGATGCGGCTGACGCAAGCGATACCGGTCAGCGGGTAGGTGCACTCGGGCACCAGCTTGCTTTCGCCGGTCTTGGTCAGGTGGTCCATCATCACGAACACCTGGCGGGCGCCGGTGGCCAGGTCCATTGCACCGCCGACGGCCGGGATCGAGCCTTCGGCACCCGTGTGCCAATTGGCCAGGTCGCCCTTGACCGACACTTGGAAGGCCCCCAGTACGGCGATGTCCAGGTGGCCGCCACGCATCATCGAGAACGAATCGGCATGGTGGAAGAAGGCACCACCGGTCAGCAGGGTGACGTGCTGCTTGCCGGCGTTGATCAGGTCATCGTCTTCCTCGCCCGGCGCAGGGCTTGGGCCCATGCCCAGCAGGCCGTTTTCGCTGTGCAGGAACACTTCCTTGTCGCCCAGGTAGTTGGCCACCAGGGTTGGCGCGCCAATGCCCAGGTTTACATACGCGCCTTCCTGGATGTCTGCGGCCACGCGTTGGGCCATCTCGGTGCGGGAGAGCTTTTTGGTGATGGTCATGGCAGGCCTCAGACAGCTTTGGCAATCGAAGAAGCGGTAGCACCGGTGACGGCGACCACGCGCTGGACGAAGATACCCGGGGTGATGATGTGTTCCGGGTCCAGATCACCGAGTTCGACGACCTGGTCGACCTGGGCGATGGCGGTCTTGGCAGCCATGGCCATGATCGGGCCGAAGTTGCGGGCGGCCTTGCGGTAGGTCAGGTTGCCCCAACGGTCACCCTTGTGCGCCTTGATCAGTGCGAAGTCGGCGTGCAGCGGCATTTCCAGCACGTACATGCGGCCGTCGATCTCACGGGTTTCCTTGCCCTCGGCCAGCAGGGTGCCGTAGCCGGTTGGCGAGAAGAACGCACCAATGCCGGAGCCTGCGGCGCGGATACGCTCGGCCAGGTTGCCCTGCGGGACCACTTCCAGCTCGATCTTGCCGGCGCGGTACAGTTCGTCGAACACGTAGGAGTCGGACTGGCGCGGGAACGAGCAGACCACCTTGCGCACGCTGCCTGCCATGAGCAGGGCGGCCAGGCCGATCTCGCCGTTGCCGGCGTTGTTGCTGATGATGGTCAGGTCGCGGGCACCGGTGGCAATGAGGCCATCGATCAGCTCGGACGGCATGCCAGCCGTGCCGAAGCCACCGACCATGATGGTCGAACCGTCGGTAATCCCTTCCACCGCGCTGGCGATGGACTCGTACGTTTTATTGATCAAGGCGAGCTCCTGGTTGTTCCTGGAGTTGTGGTTGTCGGGCTGGCCGGAGCGCGTGAAGCGATGGGGCCTGTCAGCACTTGAAATAGCTTGCTGACTTTCGCTATAGCGTGCCGCAAGATAGGGCAACAGTAGAGAGGCTTTGGCTGAATTTGTGCGATTATCGAACTGTTGTGCGATCTGCGAGCAGTTCTGGAGGCTATTTGCCTCATTTCAGTTGAATGCTTAAACCGCTCATTTTTGCCCGTGGCTGGTGCGTTCTGGGGTTGCCTGCCGGCATCTTGCACTGATGAAGTGCATCCACTCCGCGGGATCGCCGATTAATCATGCCTCCCGCCGTTGGCGTGCGACTTGCTATCAGATTGCCAGTCGATGTCGCGTATGGTGAAGATAATGTCGCTTTCCAGTGGTTCGATGCAGTTATCGTCGAGTGAAAAGGGCTGGCTGCCGTGGTTTGGCAAAACCGGCAAATTCAGCATGGGCTGGGCGTGCCGCCTTAACCGGGCCAGTTACCCGCAGGTCGAGCAAACCTTCGAAGCCATCGCTCAGACCCGCGTGCAGTTGCTGCATGAGTGGGTGCGCGAACAGTGGGAGCACCTGGCCGACCTGGCCGAGCAGGTGGCGCCCGGGCTCGCTCAAGTCGATAGCGCGATGTTGCGCAATACGCTGGCCCAGGCGGAGGACTTTTCCGAACTGTTTGTCGTCGATGTGCACGGCAGCGTCATCGCTTCGACCTGGCCCCAGCGTGGCACGCCACGTATCGAGTACTTGGCAGCCCTGGCGCAGGGGCTGAAAGCACCGTTTCTGCACGGGCCCTACAGCGACTCGCTGACCTTGCAGATCGGCCCGTCTTCCTCGCGCTTCCACGATGAAGTCACGTTGATGTTCTACCAGCCCCTCATGCACGAGGGCAAAGTGCTGGGTTGTCTGTGTGGGCGGGTGCCCAACGATGTGCTGGGTGACCTGATCCAGCGCGAGGCAGGGCACATTTACCCCGAGTCGGGCGACAACTACCTGTTCATGGCGCAATCGCGCTTCGACCCCACCATACAACCCGGTACCGCGTTGTCCCGCTCGCGCTTCGAGGACGCCACTTTCACCCATGGCGAAAACCTCAAGAACGGTGTGCACACGCCCTGGGCCACTGTACAGGTCCAGCGCCATACCGAGCTGGAGCTTCGTTTCACCGACCCTTCCACGCGGGAACTGCACCCTGGAGTGAGGGAAACGATCAGGCGCGGTGCCAACCTGTTCGTGACCTACCCCGGCTATTCGGACTACCGTCATGTGCCAGTGGTGGGCAAGGGCGTTACCTTCCAGTTGCCGGGCTCGCCCGACCGCTGGGGCATGATGTGCGAGGCGGACCTGGAAGAGGTCTACCGCCGGCGTTCGCTGAGCTACGGGTTGATGAAACCCTATGTGGCGATCATGGCGGGGCTGTTCGGCTGCAATTTTCTGGTACAGCACTATGCAGGCCTGCCGCAAGGACTGACTGACGTGATCGAGGCCGTGAGCATGCTGGGCGCCACCTTGTTGTTTGGCGTGTTCGGGCCCAAGCGCCTGGCCGCCAGGTTGAATGGCATGAGCAGTGTGCTATGCACCATCGCCGAGGGTGAAGGCAACCTGCGCCAGCGCCTGGATACCAGCACCTTGGCCAATGATGAGAGCGGCGACATGGCACGCTGGATCAACAGCTTCATCGACCGCCTGGACGCGGTGGTCGGGCAGGTGGTAAAGGCCAGCCGCACGGTCGGCAGCACCAACCAGATGATGCTCGGGCGCAGCCAGGAGGCCAGCGTAAGCTCCGCCGACGTGGCCGACGCCGTGCACCAGATGATGATCATCATGGAAGAGCAACTCGGCGAACTGCAGCAGGCCTCGGTCAGTGCCGAGCAGATGAAGCAGGCCATGGACGAAGTGGTCAGCCGCGCACGCGCGCAGTACCAGGCGGTGCAGGCGGGCACGCAGTCGATCCGCGATGTGGTGGCGCGCTCATCATCCAGCGTGCAGCGGCTCGACAGCCGCATGGTCGAGATCGACAACATCACCGGGTTGATCAGCGAAATCACCAACCAGACCAACCTGCTGGCGCTCAATGCCGCTATCGAGGCGGCGCGTGCCGGGGAGCATGGCCGTGGCTTCGCGGTGGTGGCCGACGAGGTGCGCAGCCTGGCCGCACGCACCTCGCGTGCCGCCGACGACATCCGCCACATGGTCGAGAGCCTGCAGGGCGAAACCCGGCAGGCGGTAAGCTTCATGGAGCAGGGCGTGCAGGACGTCGACAACAGCCTGCGCCTGGCGGAGGACGCCTCTTCCGAAAATGTACAGCTGCACCAGGCGGTGGAGAGCATGTTCGCCATTATCCAGCAGCTCAACCGTCGCAGCGTGGAATACGGCAAGACGATCGAGCAGGTCAACCAGTCCTCCAGCGAGATGCGCCAGACCGCCCTGGTGCTGCAAAGCAGTGCGCAGAAGGTGAAGGTGGATGCTGGCAAGTTGCAGAAGCTGGTGGGGCAGTTCGAAGTCAGCGATGATGGCGAACGAGGCGTCGCTGCTTGAGTAACGCACCTGTCCGGTAACCCGGGAGTCCGTCATGATCCGGCTGGCTGTACGTGCCACTCATCAGGTGCAAGCCAGCCCCGATGACTGCTGACTTCCAGGCAGGTAGCGGGCGAAGAGTGGGTATGCTCGCGCAGAAAGCAAAACGATCAACGGCAGCGGCTCTGCCGGTGTTAGCCGGTCCGCCATCTCCGCCATCAGCCCAGCCGAAAAAGCCGCGCAATGGCTCAATGTCTGTGGCAGTGTTGGGTATCTGGCCAGCCCCACAGGGACCGACATGCAAACTCGCAAAACCGGTGTTCGCGCCCAGCAGGCCGACCGCACCCGGGACAATATTCTCAAGGCCGCAGTGAAGGTTTTCAGCAAGGAAGGCTTCACTGGCGGGCGCATCGAGCAGATCTCCACGCTGGCCAAGTCCAACGACCGGATGATCTATTACTACTTCGGTAGCAAGGAAAAGCTGTTCATCAGTGTGCTGGAACACATCTATGCCAGCTTCAACCAGGCCGAAGCGAAGCTGCGCCTCGACCTCGCTGACCCAGAGCAAGCCCTGCGCGAGCTGGTGGCGTTTATCTGGGACTATTATGTGCGCCACCCCGAATTCGTCACCATCCTCGCCACCGAAAACCTTCACCAGGGCTTGCACGCGCGCAAGTCGCAAAACCTCAGGGCGCTGTCCGGCGAAGCGGTCGGCGTGCTGCGGCCGATCATCGAGGCAGGACAGGCAAAGGGCCTGTTCCGCGACGATATCTGCATTACCCACGCCTACCTGATGATTGCCTCGCTCTGCTACTTCTATAACTCCAACCGCCATACGCTCAGCTCGTTCCTGGCCGTGGACCTGGCCGACAAGCAGGCCAAGGCCGATTGGCTGGCCTTCATCAGTGACCTTGCGCTGCGCGGCTTGCGCCGCTGAGCCTCAGTGGCTGCCAGGGTTGGCGCGTACCTGCGCAGCCTTGGACGCCAGCCCTTGCCAGGCCGGTTTGTCGGCGGCAAAACGATGGCGCAGGTAGGCCGCGAGGTCGGCTACCTGGCGGTCCGACAGGCTGTCCTTGAAACCGGGCATGTAGCCCAGGTCGCGGGTTGCCGGGGTCGGAATGCCGTGCAGCACCACGCGCAGCAGGTTGTCCGGCAGGTCGCTGTGGACGTTGCTGTTGACCGCCATCGACGGGCTGACGCCAAACAGCTTCGGCCCCAGCCCATCACTGTGGCAGGCCAGGCACGCACCTTTGAATACCCGCTCGCCGTTGCTCAGCGACACGTGCGTGTCCACCTGGGGCGCGGCATTGGCGGCCAGTGCCTGCGGCTCGCCCTCCAGGGAACTGAGGTAGTGGGCGATGGCGCGCACGTCGCTTTTTGGCAGGGTGGCAAGCTCACTGACCACCGGGCCCATGGGGCCGGCCGCCACGCCATGTTTTTCGGAGAAGCCAGTGCTCAGGTAGTTGAACAACTCGTCTTCGCTCCACGGCGTCGATGACTTGGCCAGGGCATTCAAGGCCGGGGCCTCCCAGCCATCGACCATGCCGCCGGCAAGGTAGCTGCTACCGCCTTTTTCTGCACCCATCAGGTTGCGCGGCGAATGGCAGGCCGTGCAGTGGCCCAGGCCGTCGACCAGGTAGGCACCGCGGTTCCACTGCGCGCTGCGCTGCGGGTCGGGCTGGTATTCGCCGCGTTGCAGAAACAGCGCATTCCAGCCGGCCATCAGCGGCCGCTGGTTGAACGGGAAGCGCATCTGGTTGGCGGGCGCTTCCTGGCGTACCGGGGTTTGCGACATCAGGTAGGCATACAGCGCTTGCATGTCGGCGTCGTTGATGTTGCGAAACGAGGTGTAGGGAAACGCCGGGTACAGGTGCCGGCCATCGCGGCTGATACCTTCGCGCATGGCCCGCTCGAAGGCGGCGAAGGACCAGCGGCCGATGCCGGTTTCCGGGTCGGGGGTAATATTGGTGCTGTACAACGTGCCGAAAGGCGTATCCATTGCCAGCCCCCCGGCATTGACCTTGCCGCCGCTGACCGTATGGCACACGGCGCAGTCGCCGGCCGCCGCCACCTGGCGCCCGCGCTCGAGCATGGCGGCGCTCCAACTGCCGACACCAGGTGGCGTTACCGGGGCGATTTCGGCGCGCCAGGGCAAGGCGGTGGCAAGCATGCCCAATGCAGCGCCGAACACCCCGGCCAGCGAGCCGAACCACCACTTCGAACGCTTGGTTGACGGCTGCGCTGGCGCGGGTGCATCTGGCCCTTGGCCTTCGCCACCGAGCGCAGCGCGCACGCGTTCGGCAGTGATCGGGAGCTCGCGAAAACGAATGCCGGTGGCGTCGAAAATGGCATTGGCGATGGCCGCTGCGCTGGGTACCGAGGCTGATTCGCCGCTCCCCATTGGCGGCTCGTGCTGGCGCGGCAGCATCATTACGTCGATAGCCGGCAGCTCGGGGAAGGTCAGGATCGGGTAGCCGCCCCATTCCTTGCTCGCCACTGTCGATTCTTCGAAACTGACCTGCTCCTTGAGCACCCGGCTGGTGGACTGGATGACGTTACCGTGGATCTGGTGACGCACACCCTCGGGGTTGACCATCATCCCGGCATCGTGGCCGATCACCACGCGGGTGACGGCCACTTCGCCCGTGCGCCGGTCCACTGCGACATCGGCCACCCAGGCTGCCCAGGCCGCGCCGAAGCCGGGGAATTTACTGTGGATATAGCGCGCATAGGCAAAGCCCCTGCCGCGCAGCACATCACCTTCGGCCTGTGTCTGCATGGGCCGGGTATGCGGCTGCCATTGCGCGCGTTCAGCGGTGGCTTTGACCAGGTCGATGGCGCGCGGGTCGGACAGGTGCTTGAGGCGATATTCGACCGGGTCGACGCCAGCGGCGAAGGCCAGTTCATCGATGTACGACTCATGGGCGAAACTGTTGGGCATGGCCGACACGCCCCGCATCCATGAGGCCCGCACGAGTGGCGTCATGTCATTGATGGTGACGCGCATGTGTTCGTAATCGTAAGGCGGGATCGACGTGCGATCGCCCATCTCGAACAGCGCCGGCACCGGCTCCACGGCACCGGTCAGTAGCAGGGCCAGGGTGGGCGCGCCATTGGACGGGTAGCTGGTCTGGAAGTCATAGGCGGCCACGCTGCCATCGGCGTTCAGGCCGCCGTCGATTTCCATCAACTGCGCGGTGCCCTTGGGCTCCCACACGTGTTCCTGTTCGCGGGTCAGCTGCACCCGCACCGGGCGCTGCACCGCACGCGACAGCAGCACCGCGTCGGCGCACACGTCATCGGCGCAGTTACGGCCATAACAACCGGCTGCTTCCATGCGAATGATCTCGATGCGTGCTTCATCGCACGCCAGCAGCCAGGCCAGGTCTGCGCGCAGCAGGTGCGGGTTCTGCGTACCTGACCACACGCGGATCTGCCCTGCGGTGAAGTCGGCCAGCGCACATGATGGGCCGATCGATGCGTGCAGCTGGTAAGGCCATAGGTAGCTGCGGCTCAGGCGCTGGCTGGCGTTGGCGATGCTGCCGTCGACATCGCCCTGGTCCAGCACGGTGCGCTGCACGCGCGGGTTGTCGCGGATGGCCTGGGCGACATCGCTAAGGTCGGGCAGCTTGCCTGTGAATGGCTTCCAGCTGATTTTCAGCTCATGGGCTGCACGGATGGCTTGCTCTTCGCGCTCTGCCACCACGCCGACGAAGTCGCGGATGACCACCACGGCGACCACGCCGGGTAGATGGGCGATGGAGGATTCATCCACCGCCAGCAGGCTGTTGCCGACAAAGTCGCCGCTGTCATGGCCGGCATAGGGCGGGCGGATGACCCGACCGTGAAGCATGTTGGGCAGGCGCATGTCGTGCACATAGGTCAGCTCGCCGGTGGCCTTGCCAGGGATGTCTACTCGAGGGGCGCTGCGCCCGACCAGGCGGTAGTCCTCGATGGCCTTGAGCGGGGCGTTGTCGGCAATGTGCAGTTGGTGGTTCTCGCCTTGCACCAGTTCGGCAAAGCTCAGCGTGCTGCCGTTACTGGCGATAACCGTGCCGTCTTCAATGCGCAGCATTTCGGGCGGGCAGCCAAGGCGTAGGGCGGCCTGTTGCAACAGATAGCGTCGCGCTGTGGCTGCAGCCTTGCGCAGCGGTACCGCGGAAATCTGCAGGGTGGCGCTGGCTATGGTCGCGCCCTGGTTGGGGGCCCGCTCGGTGTCGCCCAGCACCATGTGCACCTGGTCCATGCGCAGGTCCAGCTCTTCGGCGACGATTTGCGCCAGCGAGGTACGGATGCCAGTGCCCAGGTCGACATGGCCATTGAAGGCGTAGACCATGCCGTCGTCGCTGACCGCGATGAACAACGCCAGCTCACGTTCCTTGACTGCAGGTGTCACGCCCTTGGCCACAGGGCCTGAGGGCGGGGTGATCTGGTCGACGATCAGCAATACGCCGGTCTTGGCCAGCAGTTGGTCGCGGCTGGGCACCTGTTGTGAGTGGTTCATGGCTTTCTCCGGGTCTCGGCAGCGCGGCGCACGGCGCGCAGGATTTCGACGTGGGTGCCGCAGCGGCACAGATTGCCGGACAGCTCATTGCGAATCTGTTCGTCGCTGGGCTCGGGAATGCGATCGAGCAGGGCCTTGGCGGTCATGATCATGCCGTTCATGCAGTAACCACACTGGGCCGCCTGCTCGTCGATGAACGCCTGTTGCACGGGGTGCGGCGCGGCCTTGCTGCCCAGCCCTTCGAGGGTGGTGATATTGCGGCCGGCGGCGCCGGCCAAGGGGATGACGCAGGAGCGGGCGGCCACGCCGTCGATGATCACCGTACACGCCCCGCATTCGCCCAGGCCGCAGCCGTACTTGGGGCCGTTCAGGCACAGGTCGTTGCGCAGGATCAGCAGCAGCGGGGTGTCAGGCATGGCGCTGACTTCGACGGGCTGGCCGTTGACCTGCAGGGAGATGGTTGTTTGCATTATTGGCTCATCTCTGGAGGTTGCTTGCGCTACCAAAGGACTCAAATGACGCGAGCGTTTCGGTAAGTACTCACTACATGAAATGAGTGAGCAAGAAGCAGGCCAGAGATGAATCTGCAGAGAACTGTGATGGTGGGGCAGGGATGAAGATTGTCGGCGCCGGGGAACCGAGCGCCGCCCGCGCGGCGCATCTCGCTGTGCCGAACCCCCGATGTTGTGTGTGTGTAGGAGCAGGTTTACCCGCGAATACGGTGGTGGCGGCACCGGTGATCGGCAGGTGGAGATTGGCCAGCAGGACCGGCCCATTCGCGGGTGAACCCGCTCCTACGACGGCCTGTGCCGAACCCGCGATGTTGTGCCGACCCCCGATGTTGTGTGTGTAGGAGCGGGTTTACCCGCGAATACGGTGGTGGCGGCAACAGTGATCGGCAGGTGGAGATTGGCCAGCAGGGCCGGCCCATTCGCGGGTGAACCCGCTCCTACGACGGCCTGTGTCCAATCACCGATGCGTGTCCAATGTGAGCGAGCTTGCTCGCGATGCGCTTGATCTCTCAGGCCGCGTATCTGTGACGGCCACCGCGGCAGTCACAACAATTTTCAGCCCGCGTTCTCGTCGCTGTCGATCATCTTGCGCAGCAGGTACAAAATGGCTACGCGCTCCCCGGCATTCAGGCTGCCCATGCTCAATTCGCTGATCTGCCGGGCGCAGGGGATCATTGCATCGAGCAAGGCCGCGCCGCTTTCGGTGAGTTCGACGATGACCTTGCGCCGGTCGCCCGGGTCTGGTGAAAGCTGCACCAGCTCGCGCGCCTTCAGGCGCTCGACGATGCCGCGGATGGTTGCCTGGTCCACCGCGGTGGCCTTGATCAGTTCGGCCTGGGAGCTGGGGCCGTGATCGCGCAGGGCGCACAGGGTGACGAACTGGATCGAGGTAAGCTGCGGGTCGCAGGCCTGCTGCTGGAAGATCGCCGTGTGCCGTTGGTAGGCCTTGCGCAGCAAGTGCCCGACCTGTTCGGTAACGTCGTAGGGGGTGTTGTCGAGCGGGGCGCTGCTGGGGGTGGTTTTTTTCGACATAGGATGGCTTGGGCTGGGTGGAAAGAGGCTGGCCGGCCGCCAATAGCGGAGCGCCCGGCCAGTATAACCCCTATCGCGCTCGCGACTCCTCTGGTGCAACCACGTCGCCGGCCAGCACTACCGCCTTGTCATCCAGGTAGATATCGCAGTTGCGCAGCGGGATGTCCAGGTGGCACGGGGTCTTGCGCTTGCCGCCGACCTCGGTGTTGGGGCCAGTGGAGAACAGGAAGTTGCCGTAGAACGCACGGGCATCCATGCACATGCCGTCGTTGCGGTCGTGCAGGCCCATGGCCGTCCATTGCGCGCGCGGCTGCAGGCCCCAGCCTATGTGCGAGATGCCGTATACCTCGGGGTCGTTGAAGTATTTCATGTAGTCACGCAGGTACTCGGCCTCGAAGCCGCCATGTATGCCGGTGATGAAGCCTTTTTCGATTTCCAGGGTGATGCGCTCGCGGCAATAGTTCTTGAACGGCAGGATGATGTCGCCCACGTCCAGCACCAGCGTGCCTTCGGCGCTGTCCTCGTTCGGCCAGGTGAACAGAAAGCCGCTGGGCCAGTGGTCCCAGCGCCCCGGTTCGTCGGCATAGCCGTACTCAGTCACGGCCGGGTACTGGCCGAGCGGGGCATGGAAGTCGCTACCGGCCTTGGACCGCACATGCAGGCTGCGCGCCTGTTTCAACAGGGTTTCGGCAGCCAGCACCCGGCGTTTGTCGTCTTCGGTCGGTAGCATGCGCGCCAGCACCTCGGGTGGCTCCACGGCCAGCAGGATGCGCGTGCCGGTCTTGAGAATCTGCTCCTGCTCGGGCGAGTGCAGCAGCATCATGGTGTCGACGACCAGGTCGGCGGCTTCCAGCGCCCGTTGCGCCGCCAGGTTGCCGGTCAGTGCAGTGTCGCCGCAGTAGGCCGTCATGTCGTTGCCCATGGCGGTCGGGTGGTTGAACGCCGGCAGCTCTACCGCATACACCTTGGCCTTCAAACGTTGGGCGGCCTCCATGGCGGCGTTGACCGTGCGCGGGTCGGAGTAGTGGCTCTTGAGCACGGCCACGCTCTGCGTTTCGTCCACGCGAGACAGCTTCAGTACGTGCTCGAACATCTGGGTCAGTTGTGCATTGCTCACCGGCATCGGGGTTCTCCTGGGTGGCGTTGACAGGGGCGCACCATGGCAGTGCCTGGTGCTTCATCTCGGTGCAAAATAATAGTGTGTACACCATATATGTGCAGATGAAAGCGCATCCTGCCAGCGAGCGCAAGTGATCTGTCCAAACGTTACATATCCACACATTGACCAGTATTTACGGTAACAATCAGCCGGGTGTCGTTTCGATCAGCTGTTTGAAAAATATTTTCAGCTGGCTCTTTTCAAAGGTCATTTGTAGCGTATACGCTCTAAATCGTCAGGCGGTTGAACCGCTGGCCACCTATCAGAACAAGAGGAGACATACCCATGCGGGGTAGGCAGAAAATCGCAATCGTCGGTGCAGGTCTGGGTGGGGCGGCCGCCGCCACGTTGCTGCAACAGGCCGGGTTCGATGTCGAGGTATTCGAACAGGCTCCGGCGTTTACCCGCCTGGGCGCGGGCATTCATATCGGCCCTAACGTGATGAAAATCTTCCGCCGCATGGGGCTGGAGCAGAAGCTGGAGCTGATGGGCTCGCACCCGGACTTCTGGTTCAGCCGCGACGGCAATACCGGTGATTACCTGTCGCGCATTCCGCTGGGCGAGTTTGCCCGCCGCGAATACGGCGCCGCCTACATCACCATCCACCGTGGCGACCTGCACGCCCTGCAGATCGAGGCCATCCAGCCGGGCACCGTGCACTTCGGCAAGCGCCTGGAAAAGATCGTCGACGAAGGTGACCAGGTGCGCCTGGACTTCGCCGACGGCACCCATACCGTGGCCGACATCGTCATCGGGGCCGACGGCATCCACTCGAAGATCCGTGAAGAGTTGCTGGGGGCTGAAGCGCCGATCTACAGCGGCTGGGTCGCGCACCGTGCACTGATTCGCGGGGTGAACCTGGCACAGCATGCCGATGTGTTCGAGCCCTGCGTCAAATGGTGGTCCGAAGACCGCCACATGATGGTCTACTACACCACCGGCAAGCGCGACGAGTATTACTTCGTCACCGGCGTGCCACATGAAGCCTGGGACTTCCAGGGTGCGTTCGTCGACAGCAGCCAGGAAGAAATGCGCGCAGCCTTCGAAGGCTACCACCCCACGGTGCAGAAGCTGATCGACGCTACCGAATCGATCACCAAGTGGCCGTTGCGCAACCGCAACCCGTTGCCGTTGTGGAGCCGTGGCCGCCTGGTGCTGCTGGGCGACGCCTGCCACCCGATGAAGCCACACATGGCCCAGGGCGCGTGCATGGCCATCGAGGACGCGGCCATGCTGACCCGCTGCCTGCAAGAAACCGGGCTGTCCGACCACCGCACCGCGTTCGCGTTGTATGAAGCCAACCGCAAAGAGCGGGCATCGCAGGTGCAGGCGGTATCCAACGCCAACACCTGGCTTTACAGCCAGGAAGATCCAGCCTGGGTTTACGGCTACGACCTCTATGGGCAGCAGCTTGAAAGCGGGGAGGCGGCATGAGCACCTTCGTCGCTGGTGGTAACGTCAGCGCCAATGGCATCCGCCAGCATTACCTGCGCTATGGCGGCAAGGGCCATGCGCTGATCCTGGTGCCGGGCATCACCAGCCCAGCGATCACCTGGGGCTTTGTCGCCGAGCGCCTTGGGCAGTACTTCGACACCTATGTGCTGGATGTGCGCGGGCGTGGCTTGTCTTCAAGCGGCCCCGACCTGGACTACGGCACCGACGCTTGTGCTGCGGATATTCCCGCCTTTGCCGCCGCGCTGGGCCTGGATGGCTACCATCTGCTCGGTCACTCGATGGGGGCGCGTTTTGCCATCCGCGCAGCCGCCCAAGGGGCACCGGGGCTGCAGCGGCTGGTGCTGGTCGACCCACCGGTGTCCGGGCCCGGCCGCCGTGCCTACCCGAGCAAGTTGCCGTGGTACGTCGATTCGATCCGCCAAGCCACGGTTGGCATGAGCGGCGATGACATGCGCGCCTTCTGTGCCACCTGGAGCGACGAGCAGCTGGCCCTGCGTGCCGAGTGGCTGCACACCTGCTACGAGCCGGCGATCGTGCGGGCCTTCGATGATTTCCACGGGGTCGATATCCACCAGTACCTGCCCGCGGTGCGTCAGCCGGCATTGCTGATGGTGGCCGGGCGGGGTGGGGTGATCGAGCCCCGTGACATTGCTGAAATGCGCGAGCTAAAGCCGGATATCCAGGTTGCGTACGTTGACAACGCCGGCCACATGATCCCCTGGGATGACCTGGACGGTTTCTTCGCCGCCTTTGGCGACTTCCTCGACCACCCCCTCGTCTGACGGAGCACGAGACATGACCCAGCTATACCGCATCGGCCAGATCGTGCCGAGTTCGAACACCACCATGGAAACCGAAATTCCGGCGATGCTCAACGCACGCCAGGCGATCCGCCCCGAGCGGTTCACCTTCCATTCCAGCCGCATGCGCATGAAGCAGGTGAAGAAGGAAGAACTGGCCGCGATGGACGCCGAGTCCGACCGCTGCGCAGTCGAGCTGTCCGACGCCAAGGTCGATGTGCTGGGCTACGCCTGCCTTGTGGCGATCATGGCCATGGGGCTGGGCTATCACCGCCAATCTGAAAAGCGCCTGCAGCAGGCCACCGCCGACAATGATGCACTGGCACCGGTGATCACCAGCGCCGGGGCGCTGGTCGAGGCCTTGCATGTGATGAAGGCCAAGCGCATTGCCATCGTTGCGCCGTACATGAAGCCGCTGACCGAGCTGGTGGTGAACTACATCCGCGAGGAAGGCTTCGAGGTGCAGGACTGGCGCGCGCTGGAAATCCCCGACAACCTCGCCGTGGCCCGTCACGACCCGGCCAACCTGCCGGGCATCGTCGCAGGCATGGACCTTGAAGGCGTCGATGTGGTGGTGCTGTCGGCGTGCGTGCAGATGCAATCGCTGCCGGCAGTGGCCAAGGTCGAGGCGCAAACCGGCAAGCCGGTGGTCACCGCTGCAATCGCTACCACCTACGCCATGCTCAAGGCGCTGGACCTGGAGCCGATCGTGCCGGGCGCCGGTGCCTTGCTGTCGGGCGCCTACTGAAATCGGGAGACGGACATGAGCGACGCACAAAGCGCCCGTGACAACTACCAGGGTGTGTGGGGCCAGCGCATCGGCTTTGGCCGCAAGCCGGCCCTGCTGATGATCGACTTCATGCAGGGCTACACCACCCCGGGCGCACCGCTGTACGCCCCGGGCGTGGTTGCAGCGGTCGAGCAGGCCGCCGGCCTGCTGGCGCTGGCCCGCGACTGCGGTACCTTGGTGGTGCATACCAACATCCGCTACCAGCCGCCGCATTTTGCTGACGGCGGCGTGTGGGTGCGCAAGGCGCCGGTGATGAAGGACATGGTCGAAGGCAACCCGCTGGCAGCCTTTTGCGAGGCCGTTGCGCCACAGGCAGGGGAGGTGGTGCTGAGCAAGCAGTACGCCAGCGCTTTCTTCGCCACCAGCCTGGCCCCGCTGCTGCATGCACAGGGGGTGGATACCGTGGTGCTGGCTGGCTGCTCGACCAGCGGCTGCATCCGCGCCAGTGCGGTGGATGCCATGCAGCACGGGTTTCGAACCATCGTGGTGCGCGAGTGTGTCGGTGACCGCCACAGCGACCCGCACGAAGCCAACCTGTTCGACATCGACAGCAAGTACGGCGATGTCGTCACCCGGCAGGATGCCATGCAGCAACTCAGGCGCCTGGCCGGCTGAACGCCGGGCAGCGCCTACCCAATAACAATCAAGGACCGGTGCGGGAAGCCCGTCCATGACCGCCTGCTGTCCGGGTGGTCGCCCCGCAGGAGCACTCGGGGTCTTCAGGCGCTATCCAGGCCCGCCGCGTAGAATGCGCGGCGTGCCCGGCGCGTCGAAAACTGCTGGCCTTAAAACAACCACAAAGTCGCCCGCCAGGAGACAGGAAATGCCAATTGCGAATGCAACCACGGTCCACAGTGACATCGACCATGGCACGAAAGCGCTGTACAGCAAGATCACCTGGAGGCTCATCCCCTTCTTGTGTTTCTGCTACCTCGCAGCTTATCTGGACCGCATCAATGTCGGCTTCGCCAAGCTGCAGATGCTCGAAGACCTGCAGTTCAGCACAGCGGCCTATGGCCTGGGTGCAGGGCTGTTCTTCGTCGGCTACATCATCTTCGAAGTGCCGAGCAACCTGATCCTGCAGCGCGTTGGCGCCAAGCTGTGGATCGCCCGCATCATGATCACCTGGGGCCTGCTGTCGGCCTGCACCATGTTCGTCACCAGCACCACCCAGTTCTATATACTGCGTTTCCTGCTGGGGGCGGCCGAAGCCGGCTTCCTGCCAGGCGTGCTGTACTACCTGACCATGTGGTACCCCACCTATCGCCGCGGGCGCATCATTGCCTTGTTCATGATCGGGCTGCCGTTGTCGAGCGTGATTGGCGGGCCGATTTCTGGCTGGATCATGGGGCATTTCGACCAGGTTCAAGGTTTGCATGGGTGGCAGTGGCTGTTCCTGCTGGAGGCGATCCCCAGCGTTTTACTCGGCATCCTCACGTTCTGGGCACTGCCTAACCATTTCCAGCAGGCCAAGTGGCTGTCGGCTGACGACAAGGCACAACTGGCGGCAGACCTGGCCGCCGACGATGCCGAGGGCAAGGACAGCAAACACAGCTTCCGCGATGGCTTCTTCAACCTTAAGGTGTGGATGCTCGGTGGTATCGACTTTTCGATCCTGCTCAGCGCCTATGCGATGGGCTTCTGGATGCCGACCTTCATCCGCGATGCGGGCGTCAGCGATACCTTCCATATCGGCCTGCTCACGGCCATTCCAAGCCTGGCCGCGCTGGCCGGCATGCTCATGATCGGGGCCAGCTCCGACCGCCACCGCGAGCGCCGCTGGCACATCATCGTGCCGTTCATCATTGGTGCAGTCGCCATGGCCAGCAGCACCTTGTTCAGCCAGAACCTGGTGATGACCGTGGTGCTGTTCGCCATTGCCTCGGCGGCGATCATCGGCGCGGTGCCGGTGTTCTTCAGCCTGCCGGCGACCTTCCTCAAAGGCACCGCAGCCGCCACCGGCTTTGCCCTGGCCTGTTCGGTAGCCAACATCGCCGGCCTGGTGAGCAACTCACTGATGGGCGTGGTCACCGACCTCACCGGCACCTCGCACGCTGCGCTGTGGGTGTTTGCCGGCTGCCTGATCCTCAGCTGCTTCCTGGTCATCGCCTTGCCCGCCAAGTTGGTCAACCGCTAGCGGCCCAGCGCTTCACGCAACGGCAGGGCAGGCGGGCCGTGGGCCCGCCTGCCGACCTCTCTCGATGCAACCCGCACGTCGGTGGCCATGCAGTGCCGCCGCGCCGGGTTGCTGTTGCCCAAATCCAGGAGTAGCCCTATGCAAGGTTTCACTGCGCCGCGTTTTTCTTCGTCTGCACGCCTGGCCGGCGGTTGTATTGCCGCCGCTTTGTGTGCAGAGGCCACGGCAGAAGAGGCTGGTTTCATCGAAGGTGCCCGCGCCACGCTGCAGGCGCGCAATTACTTCTTCAGCCGCGACTATGCCGATATCAAGGGCGCCAGCACCCAGTCGCGCACCCAGGAATGGGCGCAAGGGTTTATCCTCAATGCCAGCTCCGGTTATACCCAGGGCACCCTTGGCGTGGGTGTGGATGTTACTGGCCTGCTGGGTTTCAAGCTCGACAGCAGCCCGGAACATGCCCGGTCCGGGTTGCTGCCCAGCCTGGACAGCGGCAAGTCGGCGGACGAATACAGCCGCGTGGGTGCGGCGATCAAGTTCAAGGTGTCGCAAACCGAGCTGAAGGTGGGCGAGTTGATGCCCAACCTGCCGGTGCTGCTGTTCAGCGATTTGCGCCTGCTGCCGCCGACATACCAGGGCGCGATGCTGGAGTCGCGCGAGTTCGCCGGGTTGACCCTGAGCGCCGGCCAGTTCCGCTCCACCAGCCTGCGCGACTCGTCCAACAGCCAGAAGATGTACGCGCTGGTCAACGACCCGATCAACCCGGCGCGGCTGGCGCGTTTTACCAGCGACCGGTTCAACTACGTGGGTGCCGACTATGCCTTCAACGACAACCGAACCAGCGTCGGTGTCTGGCAGGCGCAGCTGGAGGATATCTACCAGCAGCGCTTCTATAGCTTCAAGCATGCCGAGCCGCTGGGGAGCTGGACGCTGGGGGTCAATGCCGGCTACTTCGATGCCCGCGAGGACGGGAGCAAGGTGGCTGGCGACTACGATAACCATGCGCTGTTCAGCCTGTTCTCGGCCAAGACCGGCGGGCATACCTTTTATGTGGGCTATCAGCAGATCGGCGGCGATGACGGCTTTATCCAGGTAGGCGCCAACACCAACCCGATGGGTAATACGCTGCCGACCTATGAGTTCTCGGCGCCGGGTGAACGCTCGTGGCAGGTGCGACATGATTACAATTTTGTCGCCTTGGGGCTTCCAGGGCTGACGTCGACCCTGCGTTATGTGAAGGGCCGGGACGTGGAGACAGGGCTGGGCTTTGAAGGGCGTGACCGCGAGCGTGACCTGGACCTGGCCTACGTGGTGCAAAGCGGGCCGTTGGCCGGGCTTGGGATACGGGTGCGCAATGTGATGGCGCGCTCCAACTACCGGACAGATATAGATGAGAACCGCTTGATTCTGAGTTACACGATCAAGGTGTTCTGAGGGGGTAGGTGACCCGGCGCCAGCTCGGCTTCCGAAGCAACCTTATGCTGCGAAGAAGCAATAGCTGCCTAAGGCAGTCGTTTGCCTTACCGCTCTCTTCGCAGCGCAAGGCTGCTCGTGCAAGGGGATGGGTAGGCCTGAGCTGTGAAGCATGACAATGGCTCTTGCAGGTCACTGCAAGGTGTCGGGCTTCAGGCTATCCGGCAGTTGCCGAAGGGCCTCCTCAAGCCGCGCGATCGGCCCAGTGAGTTGATCCGCTTCCTTGTCCTTGCCTTCACCTCTCAGGCGCTCACGCGCAACGCGCAGGTTAAGCAGATTTTTCTGCAACTTCAGTGCAGAGGTTTTGAACGAGTCCATGCTTTTCTCACGCTGTAGGCTTCCGTACCGTTGTAGGAAAAATGGACCGTAGCAGCTCGAATTTGCCGGGGAAACTGATGTTTCATACAGGCAATACTCATTGCCGCGACCTTTCCTACGGAGTGCGGTAAATAATCCTACAAGTCGTGTTTCAGATCGTGTCCTCCCAAGCAAACTCAATCTACCGTATTGGCTGGGTTCGGGCGCTTTCGAGGGGCAGCGCACCCAACGCAGGTGCTGGGTAAACCTGGAGGCGTGTTTAGAAACTTCATGTATCAATTGCCGGCCCGCGAGCGACACGTGCTCAGCGTCAACCACTGCGGCTGAATCCAGCTCGGCGGCATCTGCGCGTCACATCTGATCCGCTTTTTTTCCATAAACCTGAATCTGTAACCGTATCAGCCCAAGCTCGACAATATGCCCATTCCCGCATCACAACTGTAGAGGTTCCAATGGGCAAGCTGGCGCTGTTCCTGGGTGGTTTTCTGCTGCTGACCATTCTGATTGGTATTCTTGGCACCATTCCGCCAAGCTGAGTTCAACTGCGTTTCCCCCTGCGCGGCCCGTCCACTCCAAGCGACGGGCCCAATCTATTGGCCAATGGCCGGTCATCTTTTTCATCGCACTGCTGGGTCAGCATCAGGTGCAAGTCATTCTCAGGGCAGGCGTGGATCGAGCGGGTCAGGTTGGCCAGTTCGCCTTTCTGCTTGTGCGATAAGTCGTTCTTTACGCTGGGAAATCTGTCCACAAAAAACGTGGGTAGGTCTGTGGATAAAGTGCTGCAAGCCAGACCCGCGGCGGGCTCTGTTAAATTGAGCAGAATTTGAACAGTCGTTTCATGGCTTGTTTCAGTACAGCGGGCCGGCTCGGCGCAGGGCGGCCAGCAAGTCACGCACCCGCGTCGGCAACTCGCCGGCAGGGTATACAGCATGCATCTGTGGGTCCTGGCCGCTACTGGACGTCAAGCGGTACTGCGGGCACACCCGCACCAGGCGCCCGGCCTTGACCTGTGCTTCGCCGACCCAGGCGGCAAGGCGGGCGATGCCGGCGCCGGCCAGGGTGCTGTGGTACACCGCGCCTCCCGAGCCCAAGCGAAGCCTGGGCCTGGGGCGAAGGCTGGTGATCTGGTCATCGTGGCAAAAGTGCCAGGCCTTGAGGATGCGTGGCGCGGTATGCAGGATCAAGGTGTGTCCATCCAGGTCTTCCGGATGTTGCGGTGTGCCAGCCAGGGCCAGATATGCCGGGCTGGCATACAGGTGGCGCTGGTAGGGCCAAAGCGGGTAGCCGATCAGCTCGCTCGATTGCGGGAAGGCACCGCGCACCACGAAATCGAATTTACCTTGCAGCGGGTCAAGGGCTTCGTCGCTGTACTGCACGTCCAGGGTCACCTGAGGGTGGCGGCGGGAAAACTCGGCAAGCACTTGCGGTAGCACATGCTCTCCCAGCAGTTGCGGCGCGGCAAAGCGGATCCAGCCTTGGGCGCTGCCGCTGAGCGCGGCCAGTTCGTCGGCAGCATCGCGTTGCACATCCAGCAAGCGTTCGGCATGCGGCAGCAAGCGCTCGCCGGCCTCGGTCAGGGTGACGGCGTTGGCGTTTCGGTTGAGCAGTTTGCTTCCCGCATTGTCTTCCAGGGTTTGTACCGCGCGTGTAACTGCGCTGGGCGAACGCCCCAGGGCGCGGGCGGCAGCAACGAAGCTGCGCTTGTGCGCCACGCTGACGAACGCCTGAATTTCCCGCAGCATGTCCAGTGCCATGGCCTGCTCCTCGTTGCAGTTATCGCAATATGGCATTTCAACACAAGTGTGCCACTTTGATTAGCCTTGCAGGCGTCTTCACTGCCTGGAACCGCGTCATGATGGATATTGCTGTGCTTTCTGTGTTCGCCTTCGCCGCTGGGTTGATCGACGCCGCGGTGGGTGGTGGCGGGCTGATCCAGATCCCGGCCTTGTTCAACGTGTTGCCCTCTGCGCAACCGGCCGCCTTGCTCGGCAGCAACAAACTGGCGTCCGTGTGCGGCACGGCCTTCGCGGCCCGCTCGTTCATCCGTAAAGTGACGCTGGATTGGGGGTTGATCGTACCGGCGGCACTCAGTGCCTTTGTCATGTCGTTCGCGGGGGCCGCCACGGTGTCGCTGGTACCCCCCAGCGTGATGCGCCCGGCGGTGCTGGTGCTGATCGTGCTGATGGCTGTCTACACCTTCTGCAAGAAGGACTTCGGCACCTTGCACACACCTGCGCAGGTCGGCCGCAAGGAGCAGTGCCTGGCAGTACTGATCGGCGGTGCTATCGGCTTCTACGATGGCCTGTTCGGCCCGGGCACCGGTAGCTTCCTGATCTTCCTGTTCATCCGTTTCTTCGCTCTGGACTTCCTGCACGCCTCGGCTTCGGCCAAGGTGGTGAACATTGCCACCAACCTGGCGGCGCTGGTGTTCTTCGTGCCGACGGGCAACGTGCTGTACGCCATAGCCTTGCCCATGGCGGTGTGCAACATTCTCGGCGCGCTGACCGGTACCTGGCTGGCGGTACGCAAGGGTGCCGGGTTTGTTCGCGGGCTGTTCTTGGTGCTGTTGTGTGTGCTGATCGCCAAACTGTCGTGGGACCTGCTGACCGGCTAGTTCAGATCACCAGGCGCTGTGCTTCGGCCTGTTCGACGCGGTTGCGGCCCCGGGCCTTGGCCCGGTACAGCGCCTGGTCGGCACTGGCCAGCAGTTCGTCGAGGCTGGGGGCCGGCATGTCTGCGTCGCAGCCTGCCACACCGATACTCACGGTAATCTGCAGGCGCTGGTCGGCCTGTGTCACGTGCAGGTCCTGTATGGCGCGGCGCAGGCGTTCGGCGGTGAAGTTGGCCCGCTCTGGCGCAAGTCCGGGCAGGATGACAACGAATTCTTCGCCACCCAGCCGTGCGATCAGTTCATCGTTGTGCAGTTGGTCCTGCAGGGTGCTGGCGAATTGGCGCAGCACCTGGTCACCGACGGCATGGCCGTGGGCATCGTTGATCGACTTGAAGTGGTCGATGTCCAGCATCATCAGGGTCAGCGGCAGCGCCTGGGCGTGCTGCTGGCGGCTCTCCAGCAGCGCGTTGGCACGGCGTGTGAAGGCGCTGCGGGTGAGCACGCCGGTGAGGTGATCGACGGTGGCCTGGTGCGCCAGGCGGGCCATGAGGCTACGGTTGGCCTGGCTGACGCAGGCCACCACCAGCGGCCCGAGCACCAGCATGGCGATGCCCAGGCGCGCCGACATCAGCGTGGTAACCCCAGGTTCGCTTTGCGGCACGCTGAAATGCATGAGGTTTTGCGCCACGGCCACGATGAGCGTACTGCCGGCCGTGAGCGTCAGCAATGAAACCAGGAACGGTGAATAGGTCCAGGCACACCACAGTAATGCGGCAATCGGGAAGGCAATGGCCCCAGGGCCACCGAATGCGATGCTGAATGCCAGCGAGGCCAGCAGTACCAGCAACGGCGCCAGGCGAATGGGCTGCGCGCCGCCGCGCACCAAGGCCCGCACCGAGGGTGCTGTAAGCAGCACCGGCAGCACCAGCACGCCGGTCGAGAACTGTTCGCTGAACCAGGCTAGCCAGGTGGCGCGCAACGACTGTTCGAACCAGGGTGCGGCCATTACCGCTGCCATGCTGGCCGCCACCATGGCAGCGGCGGCGCAGGCGGCGAACACGCTGAGTACGCCGTGCGGGCTGCGCATGCGCCGGTGCATGCGTGGCAGGCGCGACAGCAGCTGCCAGAGGGTGACCACCACGCCAAGATTGCACAGGTTTAACCACAGAGCCGGTACCCAGGCACTGCCACACAGCAGGTCGGCCCCGACCATGGCCAGCCACACCAGGCTAAAGCCCGTAAACGTGGCTTGACGGGGGTAGCGCAGCAGTACGCCGGCCAGTACGGCATTGACTGGCCAGAACAGCGACAGCGATTCGATCGGGCGTGCCAGGATACCGCCCAGGGTAAGGGCGAAGGTTACGCCAACTACAACGACATAAGGCAACACGCGCGATTGGGCTGGAAAAACCATGAACTCGACCGGCAAGCGGAAACGAAATCCAGGACAACGCGATAGAGCACCTGGGGCAATTACCCGCAGTGTGTTGGCTCAGGGTGGTTGATGTCAATCTGCCGCGATTGGTTGCGATAATGTCAAATTGCCTTTATTTCTGGCCACTTTCCTCACAGCCCGAAGAACCACGGCACCATCACGACGGTAACCAGCATCACCAGCACGGTGAACGGCACGCCAATCTTGACGAAGTCAGCGAAGCGGTATTGCCCGGGCCCAAGCACCAGCGTGTTGACCGGTGATGACACCGGCGTCATGAAAGCCGCCGACGCGGCCAGTGCGACGGTCATGGCGAACGGGTAGGGCGACATGCCCAGCTGCGCCGCAGTGCTGACAGCCACCGGCGCCATCAGAACCGCGGTGGCGGTGTTGGAAATGAACAGCCCGATCACTGCGGTGACGGCGAACAGGCAGGCAAGAATGGCGCTAGGGCCGGCACCACCCAGCACGTTCACCAGCCCACCCACCGCCAGGTCGATGCCACCGGTTTTCTGCAGCGCCTGGGCGAAGGGCAGCATGCCCACGATCAGCACCAGGCTTTGCCAGTGGATGGCGCGGTAGGCACTGTTCATGTCGATGCAACGGCCTGCGCCCATCAGCAAGCAGCCGATCAACGCTGCCATGACATTGGGTACGGCGCCGCTGACCATTAGCCCGACCATTACCGCCAGGCTAAGCAACGCTTGCGGCGCGCGAGTGCGGGCTGGTGCGACCAGGTCGATCTCGGCGGGCAAGCTCAGGACCAGGAAATCTTTGGGCTTGCTTTGCAATTGGCGTACTGCCTTCCACGGGCCGACTACCAGCAGCGTGTCGCCAAGGCGCAGCTTTTCTTCCACCAGTTGCTCTTCGATAGCGGCCTGATCGCGGCGCAGGCCGACCACGTTGAGGCCATAGCGGGTGCGAAACGCCAGTTCGAGAATACTCTTGCCGATCAACTGCGAGCCGGGTGGCAGCGAGACCTCAGCCATTCCCAAATCCTGGGACTGGTCGATGAAGTAGGCGGCCTTGAAGTGCAGCGGCTCCAGGTGCATGGTTTGGCACAGGCTGCGCAGGTCGTCATGCTTGGCGAACAGGTCGAGCAGCAGCACGTCGCCCTGATGCAGCACGGTGCCCGAGTCGGCCGCGATCACGCGCGTGGTGAACTTGTGCTGGCGCTCGATACCGATCACGTTGGCGCCGTGTCTGGTGCGCAGTTGCAGCTCGCCAAGGTTGTGGCCGATCAGCGGCGATTGAGGGCGGATGCGCAGGCGTCGTTCACGGCCGTTGAGCTTGTAGTCCAGTACCAGGTCCAGCAAGGTGCGGCGGCTTTCCACCCGGCCGTCCTTGCGCACTTCACCGTTGAGCCAGTGCCGAGTCAGCAGCATGTAGCCAATGCCCAGCACCAGTACCACCAGGCCGAACGGGGTAAAGCTGAAGAAGCTGAACCCCGCTTCGCCATGGCGGACCAGCTCGCTGTGCACCACCACGTTGGGCGGTGTGGCGACCAGGCTGAGCATGCCACTGATGAGGCCGGCAAAAGCCAGTGGCATCATCAGGCGGCTGGGTGACAGCTGCAGGCGCGCAGCGATGCTCAGCACCACCGGGATGAAAATGGCCACCACGCCGGTGGAGCTCATGATTGATCCCAGCCCGGCCACCGCCACCATCAGCAGTACCAGCAGGCGTGCTTCGCTATTGCCGGCCCGCTCGCTCATCCATTCGCCGATGCGATAGGCAATGCCGGTGCGCACCAGGCCTTCGCCAATCACGAACAGGGCGGCGATCAGCACCACGTTGGGGTCGCTGAACCCGGCCAGGGCCTGTTCCACGGTAAGGATGCCGAGTAGTGGCAGGGCGAGAATCACCAGCAGCGCGACCACGTCCATGCGTGGGCGGTTGATGACGAACAGGGTAATCACGATGGCCAGCAGGCCGAGGACCCAGAGCAACTCATGGTTCATGGGGAGGGGGTGTTCCTTCACACGGGGGCACGATAGACAGTAGCAGTCAGTGTGCCAGCTTGTAGTGAAGGGGGTGTTGATGTGCTGCAACAAAAAGGGCCGCTATGCGGCCCTCCGGTCACGGGGTCAGTGACGGTGGCGGTGGTGCTTCTTGCTGCCGCGGTTGTTGTCGCCCAGATGGTTGCCGAGGGCACCACCGGCCGCGCCGCCCAGGCCGGCACCCACGGTCGAACCGGTCTTGCCGCCTACTGCGCCGCCCAGCAGCGAGCCGCCGGCCGAGCCCAGGCCACCGCCGATGGCGGCTTCGGTACGGTTGCCTTTGCGCGCACCGACAGCGCTGCCGGCTGCGCCGCCAACGCCGGCACCGATGGCTGCGCCGGTCTTGCCGCCGAGCTGTTGACCAACAACGTTGCCCAGGACACCCCCCAGGCCACCGCCAATGGCGGCAGTACCGTCACCGGCGAAAGCGCCCTGGCATAGCAGCAGGCCAAGGGCAAGGGAAGGCAGAGTCAGACGCATGATACGAACCTCAAAGGAATCATCAGGATAAGTCGCCGCGCAACGGGCGGCAGGTCAGGGCTGAAAGGACGCTTCAGCGGTAGTAGCGGTCACCGCGGTATTGCCGATCGTCATCGTCGTCGCGGTCATGGCGATGGTGGTGGCGATGGTCACGGTCGCGGTCACGCCAGCCGTCGTCATCATGGTAGCGATGGCTATGGCAACCTGCGGTCAGCAGGACAACAGCAACCAGAGAAAGGCTTGCAAGACGCGTGAGCACGATATAGGTCCTTGATCCGCATAGGTTTACGGGGCACCTTTTAAGACTGGGACCGATCGATTTGGTTTCCCGGGCGGGCAAAAAAATTGTGCTTCAAGTGATCAGCGCCAAGGCGTTCGCCTGAAAGAACGGGCTGTGGCGCTGACCGGCATTGATCGTTCCAAGCGTATCAACACGTTCTGGCCATGCTTGGCCGGCGGCGAAGTGCTGTGCAATGGGTCGCCTTGGCCGGGGCGTGTCGAATCAGGATGCCGGTTGAATCGCCAGCACCACGCCATTGGTGATCTGCACCAGCACATAATGCTTGCCCATGCGCACCCAGTGGCTTTCCTTTTCCGGTTCGGGCAGGCCTTTGGCTTTCCAGTCCTGGATGGCCTGGTCATCGCGTTTGTACTGGTCCGGGGCCTTGTCGCCGACGTTCAGTTCACGGTTGTGGGTTTCGGGGGCGGTGATGCTTTCTTCGCTCGAGGGGGCGGCGCTGACGCTCAGAGGCAGGCAAGGCAGGGCGGCGAGTAGCAGATAGTGCAGTTTCATGATGCGTTCCTCGTGATGGCATGTTTTATCTGCGACAGCGGCAAGTGCGTGGCAATTCACTCGGGATGCCTGCCAGTGCTAGAGTCGCCTTCTTTTTTGCGACCCCGAGGATGGAACATGCGTGCGATTCTGCCGTTGGCTGCGGTGCTGATGCTGGCCGGTTGTGCTTCTGCGACCATGGAAACGGCGCGTGGCGGCAAGCCGACTGCGCAGCTCGACTCGCACAAGGCGCCAGAGCTGGTGGCCCAGTGCATCCAGTTCAGCTGGCAGGAAGAGAAGGTGTTCGGTGATGACGCCAGCGGCTACCTGGAGCCTCGCAAGCAGGGCGGGTTCACCGTGTTTACCCGTGAGGCCGAAGCGTTCGTGGACGTTTACCCGCAGCCGGGCGGCACGCGTGTGGATTACTACGCGAAGCAGAACGACGGCGTGGCCCTGCAGCGCCGAGCGGCTGCTGCAACCTGCCTGTAACGGCTGGCGCTATCGCCGCTCCTGTAAGGGCCCGTGCATTCAGGGTGCTGAGCAAGGCAGTTGTTGCCACAGCAGAGGCGCGCGGGCTTTACAATTTTTATCAAGTCAGTTGTGTCTCAGGGCGCGGGGTGACGGCTAGCATAAGGTGCTTCCACGCAAGGACGACACCATGGACCGTTCACTGCAACTCAACCGCATCAGTTGGGATGAGCGTGCCCCGTTGCACGCCGCTTCGAAGGACTACGAGGTCGAACGCCTGGTCCAGCAACACGGGCACTTGTCCGAAACCGTACGCTTCGACCTGCCATTGCTCGGTGACATTGACGGGCTTGATACGGTCCACTTGCAGTGCCACATCGGCACCGACACCCTGTCGCTGGCGCGCCTTGGCGCCAAGGTTTGTGGCCTGGATTATTCCAAGGCTTCGCTGGCCGAGGCACGGGCATTGGCCGAGCGATGCGCGCTGCCCATCCAGTATGTCGAGTCTGACGTCTATGCCGCCGACAAGGTACTGCCGACGGGTACGTTCGACCTGGTCTACACCGGTATTGGCGCGCTCTGCTGGTTGCCCCGCATCGAGCCTTGGGCGCGCACCGTCGCGGCACTGCTGAAACCGGGCGGGCGGCTGTTCCTGCGCGAAGGGCACCCGATGCTGATGACTGTCAACGAAGATCATCAGGACCGCCTGCAGCTCGAATATCCGTATTTCGAACACGAAGCGCCGACGGTGTGGCACAACGACCAGACCTATGTCGAAACCGATCAACGCCTGGCCCACACCGAAACTCACGAATGGAACCACGGCCTGGGTGAAGTGATCACCGCCTTGCTGGCCCACGGCCTGCAGCTGACAGCGCTGGTCGAGCACCAGAGCATCCCCTGGGAGGCGCTGCCGGGGCAGATGGTCAAGGGCGAAGACGGCGAATATCGCCTGCGCGAGCAGCCTGCACGCCTGCCCCTGAGTTACACCTTGGTCGCCGTCAAAGCCTGATCAGGACAGGAAGCCACCGTCGACATTGAGGGTGGTGCCGGTGGTGTAGCTGGAGGCATCGCTGGCCAGGTACAGCACCGCGCCCGCCATTTCCTTGGGGTCGGCCACGCGCTTGAGGGGGATCTGCTGCAAGGCGGCATTGAGGATGGCTTCGTTCTTCACCAGTGCCGAAGCGAACTTGGTGTCGGTCAACCCCGGCAGTAGCGCGTTGCAGCGAATACCGAAGGGTGCACACTCTTTGGCGAACACCTTGGTCATGTTGATGACCGCTGCCTTGGTCACCGAGTAGATGCCTTGGAACAGCCCGGGTGAAACACCGTTGATCGACGCCACGTTGATGATGCTGCCGCCGCCGTTCTCGCGCATCAGCTTGCCAGCCTCCACCGACATGAAGAAGTAACCACGGATGTTCACGTCCACGGTCTTCTGGAACGCCCCTGGGTCGGTGTCCAGCACATTGCAGAATTGCGGGTTGGTGGCTGCATTGTTGACCAGCACGTCCAGTCGCCCGAACTGTTCGCGAATGCCGGCGAACACCTGCTGAATCTGTTCCAGCTCACCAATGTGGCAGGCCACAGCCGTGGCCTTGCCGCCGGCGGCAATGATGGCGTCGGCCACCTGCTGGCACCCGTCAAGCTTGCGGCTGGAAACGATCACATGGGCCCCTTGCTGCGCGAGCAAGTGGGCGATGGCCTCGCCGATGCCACGGCTGGCGCCGGAAACAAAGGCAATCTTGCCGTCGAGGTCGAACAGGTGGGTCTTGGACATGCTGTTTTCCTTGTTATCCGTCGTCGTGGGCTGTGCTCAGAGGCTGGACTTGGAAATGACCTGCAAGGTCATTTGTTCCAGCAAGCGGTTCATGTGAATGAACTGGGCGAAACGCTTGTCCTGGGTCTGGCCATGGTAGTAGCGGTAGTAGATCTGCTGAACGATGCCTGCCAGGCGGAACAGGCCATAGCAATAGTAGTAATCGAAGTTGTCCAGGCGGATGCCGGCGCGCTCGGCGTAGTAATCGACGAACTGGCGACGGCTGAGCATGCCTGGCGCGTTGCTCGGCTGGCGGCGCATCAACTGCACTGGCGCCGGGTCGCCGGCTTCGACCCAGTAGGCCAGGCAGTTGCCCAGGTCCATGAGTGGGTCGCCCAGGGTGGCCATTTCCCAGTCCAGCACACCGATGATGCGCATGGGGTTGTCCGCGTCCAGGATGACGTTGTCGAACCGGTAGTCGTTGTGCACGATGCCTGGGCGCGGGTGGTCGGCGGGCATTTTTTCGTGCAGCCAGGCGGTTACCGTTTCCCAGCGTGGCGCATCCGGTGTCAGGGCTTTTTCATAACGGCTGGTCCAGCCCTCGATCTGGCGCTGTACGTAGCCCTCCGGCTTGCCCAGGTCGGCCAGGCCGCAGGCGGTGTAGTCCACCTGGTGCAGCTCGACCAGGCGGTCGATGAAGCTTTTGCACAGGGCTTCGGTCCGGCTGGCGTCCAGGTTCAGTTCGGCCGGGATGTCCGAGCGCAGGATGATGCCCTTGACCCGTTCCATCACATAGAACTCGCCGCCGATCAGGCCGGTGTCGGTGCAGTGTGCATAGGCCTTGGGGCAGTAGGGGAAGCCGCTGTTCAGCTGGTTGAGGATGCGGTACTCGCGACCCATGTCGTGGGCCGACTTGGCCTTTTGACCGAAGGGTGGTCGACGCAGCACGAAGTCGCGGCCCGGGTAGCTGACCAGGTAGGTGAGGTTGGAGGCGCCGCCAGGAAACTGGCTGATGCTCGGCAGGCCGTGCAGGCCGGGGATATTGGCTTTGAAGTAAGGGTCGATGACGGCCGCGTCGAGTTCTTCGCCGGGGCGTACCTGGGTGGACTGGTCGGTGAGCGTCATGCGTCTTCCTTATTCTCGATAGCAAGTACTATTGGGTAATCTAATGGTCCGCCAGGGTTGGAACAATCGTCCCATGTGCCAAATAGGTGAGGGTGTTGCTGGTGGATCACTGCACCGAATGCAGGGCAAAAAAAACCGAAGCCGTCAGGCTTCGGTTTTTCGATCATCCGGTATTCCCAGCCCTCAGGACGGGAACAGCTCGCTGAGTTTCATCGACAGCATCATGTCGCCCTCAACCCGCAGCTTGCCGCCCATGAAGGCCTGCATGCCGTCGGTTTCGCCGCTGACGATACCCTTCAGGGTTTCGGCGTCCATCACCAGGGTGCAGTTGGCATCCGGGTTTTCGCCTTCCTGCAGGTCGCAGGTGCCGTCCTTGACGATCAGCGCGTAGTGCTTGTCTTCGTCGGTGATGTTGAAGCCGAACACCAGGTCCAGGCCGGCGGCAGCGGATGGGTTGAATTTCTCTTGCATCTTTTTGACGGCATCAGCTACGGAGGTCATGGCGCATTCCTTATAGAGTGATTTACACGTCCCCGCAGGGACACAACAAGCCGGGCTTATCGGTAGGTGACAAGCTCCGGCGCCCTCAACAGCTGCACATGGGCCTGGCTGTTGAAGGAGGCCAGTGCCACGTCGCGGCCGCGAAACTTCAGCTGGCTGAGCGACGTGTTGATGATCTGCCAGTTCAGCGCGAACGCCTGGCTGGGGGTAATACCGGTAACCAGGTGGAGCAGGGCGGCAATGGTGCCACCCGAGGTGAAGATAGCAACATGATCGCCGCTGCCGGAGCTGTCCAGCACGCGTTGCAGGCCCCCTTGTACGCGTGACGTAAACGAATGCCAGGTTTCCAGGCCATTATCGGCATGCTCGCCATCGTGCCAGCGCTGCACCATCAACGCGAACAGACGCTGAAACTCGCTGCGATGCTGCGCAGCATTGCGCAGCACATGCAGGGCATCGGGCTCTTCCGGCAGCAGGTCGGGCAACAGGGCGCGTATCACCCCGTCGGCATCGAACTCATTGAATGCGGCGTCGGTCTCAATCGCCGGCACCGGGCAGCCGTTGGCGTGCAGCGCCTGCAGCGCCAGCCGTGCGGTATCCTGCTGGCGGCGCAGGTCGCCAGCCACGCAGCGGTCCAGCCGCACGCCCAACTGGGCCAGGTGTTCACCCAGGGCCTGGCTCTGGCGCACGCCCACGGGCGAGAGGACGTCGTAGTCATCGGCACCGAAGGAGGCTTGGCCATGTCGAATCAGGTAGAGATTGCCCACGAAAGGTTCCGGCCTGTTGGAGGTTGCTGCGAGGTTAGGATGCGGCTCACGGGCTGTCAACGAAAAAACATACAAGCGTTTGAAAAGGTTGTTTGAAAGATGTTGCCAGCGTTTACACCGGCTGGCAGCACCATAGACGCAACGGTATGCTTGCAACAGTGACGCGCCGTAGTGGCGCAGGCATTTAAGGAGTCAACGTGGAGTTTCTTGCCGAATACGCAAGCTTTCTCGCCAAAACCGCCACCCTGGTCATCGCCATCCTGGTGGTACTGTCGGCCATCGCCGGGCTGCGTGGCAAAGGTCGGCGCAAATCGGGCGGGCAATTACAGGTCACCCGACTGAACGATTTTTACAAGGACCTGCGTGAGCGCCTGGAGTCCGGCCTGCTCGACAAGGCCCAGCTCAAGGCCCTGCGCAAGCAGCAGGCCAAGGCGGAAAAACAGCAGAAGAAGGGCAAGGCCGAAGACAAGAGCCGGGTATTCGTACTGGACTTCGATGGCGACATCAAAGCCTCGGCCACCGAAAGCCTGCGCAACGAAATCACCGCGCTGCTGACGCTCGCCACCGCGCGTGACGAAGTGGTACTGCGCCTGGAAAGCGGCGGTGGCCTGGTGCACAGTTACGGCTTGGCTGCGTCGCAACTGGCGCGTATTCGTCAGGCAGGCATCCCGTTGACCGTGTGCATCGACAAGGTGGCTGCCAGCGGTGGGTACATGATGGCCTGCATCGGCGAGAAGATCGTCAGCGCCCCATTCGCCGTACTGGGGTCTATTGGCGTGGTGGCGCAGTTACCCAACGTCAACCGCCTGCTGAAAAAGCACGACATCGACTTCGAAGTGCTGACTGCTGGCGAGTACAAGCGCACCCTGACCATCTTTGGCGAAAACACCGAGAAGGGCCGGGAGAAGTTCCAGGAAGACCTGGACATCACTCACCAGTTGTTCAAGGATTTCGTCTCCCGCTATCGTCCGCAGTTGCACATCGATGAAGTGGCCACTGGCGAAGTCTGGCTGGGCGTGGCCGCCTTGAATCGCAAGCTGGTGGACGAGTTGCAGACCAGTGACGAGTACCTGAGCGACCGCGCGCGCAACGCCAACCTGTTCCACCTGCACTATGCCGAACGCAAGAGCCTGCAGGAGCGTATTGGCATGGCCGCCAGCGGTACCGTGGAGAGAACGGTCGTCGGCTTGTGGAGTAAACTCAGCCGCCTGCGCTAACACCTTGAACCCGTTGAAATTTTTTTTTGTTCAGGGGGTTGCAAGGTTAAAAGAATGAAGACATAATGGCGCCCATCGAAACGCAGCAAACTTTGAAAAAGGTTCAGCGTTTCAAGGAGATAGCAAAGCGCAAGCAGCTAGATCCGACCTTTGAGGCCGAGTAGCAAAGTGGTTATGCTCCGGATTGCAAATCCGTCTACGCCGGTTCGATTCCGACCTCGGCCTCCACCATTCGAAAGCCCCGCAGATTAACGTCTGCGGGGTTTTTCTTTGAGGGTCGAAAAAAGCCACGAGTTCCGAAACTTTCGGGGTGGAGTTCTGAAACTTCAGCCTTTCGAGGGCTTTGCGATAGGTCCGACGCGCCGGTAATCATGCTCAGTAATTCCCTCTTTCGAGTGGCCCGGCAGTACGCTTGCCTCGCTAAGGTCGTTGATCTCTGATGCGGCCTTCGGTCGGATATCGCGGAACTGGATGAAGAACGGCGAAAGGTGCTGGCTGGTGTGTCGCGTGACCTTATCGAGCAGCAGGCTTAGGTTGTTCCTCACTCCTTTCATTTCCAGGACGATCCTCAGTCGCTTACCGGTCTTACCCCGAGGTTTCGATCAGTGATTGGGTGATTGCTGAGCGTGGTGAGGCGGCAGAAACCCTGTCGTTCTCCTACGTCAGCGGCCCTTACCAGGCCCGGCGCCTGGCCAACATTGAGTTGCGCCGCCGGGCCTGTGGAGCGCAACGAGGCCGATTGTCTTAGAACTTGAAGCCATCATGAGAAAACGAGTTCAGTTCTGTGCGTTCAAAAATAATGAGAACAGCTCGGACTGAGATTTAATGCCGAGTTTGCTGTACATGTGCTTGCGATGGACCTTCACAGTCTCTGCGGAAATCGCCAGCTTGCGCGCGATCTCCTTGTTCGAGCAGCCGCTAAGCATAAGCCGGCCAACTTCCAGTTCACGGGCGGAAAGCGGCGTATCCAACTGCTGGTCAGTAGAGTCCAGCCAGCTCTGCCAGCTGGGTGCCGACGACGTGTTCTGCTCCAGCGCTTCCCGCTCGAATGCCATGCGCTGACGCATCAGGGCGGCAACCCAGGACTGGATGAGAGTGAGTAGGGCGGTCTGCTCTGCACTGAAGAGACACTCACTTCCCAGCGAGAGGCTGAGGGTGCGCTCCGTGTCGAGCTGGACGTTGATATGTGCTTCGTCGGCAACGACATTGAGGCGGAAGTAGCGTTGGTAATAGTCGGTTTGCTCGAAGCACTCCGGCGCCACGTCGGCTAGCCAAAACAAACCGCTCTGCGGTGCTTCCCGGTTGGCGAGATAAAAGGGGTCGAGCAGATACAGGCCTTTGAGGTAGTCCTGAAAAAGCGGATCTGGCCCGCCATCCTTGCCTGGGCATTCTGCGAGCACCTGCGGGCGACCATTGCTGAATATCAGTACGACCCAACTGTCTACCGGAATGTATCTATCCAGTTGACGCACCAGAGCCAGCCAGAAATTAGGGCGGTCAAGTGCCTCGATTAGTCTGCCGATGGCCTGGTGCCAGGCCATGTCCTGCAGTGTAATGCTCCCGTTTCTACCCATACGGGGTTACCCCATCGAAGTAATTACTTTCCGTTTTATGGCTCTCCATACTTCGTTTCAGCCCTGGCGGGTGCTGTTCAGTTTGGCGATTGAGCCAACATACACGTGAAAGGATCACCGATGAAGATTGAACTTGTACAACTCTCCGGTCGCGATGGCGATACCGCTTATAACCTGGAACGTACATTGCAGGCCATCGCTACCTGCGCCGTGGATACCGATCTGCTGATTTTCCCAGAGACCCAGCTGATGGGATTTGCCAGCGCCCAACAGCTCGCCGAAATCGCCGAGCCCGTTAACGGGCCGAGTGTGCAGGCCGTGCAACGCGCCGTACACGAACGAAACGTCTCAGCGGTGATTGGTCTGGCTGAGAACGACTCCGGCACCGTTTACAACACCTCCTTGCTGGTCACCCCGCAAGGGATCGCATTGAGTTATCGCAAAACTCACCTTTGGCCGTCGGAGCGCGGATTGTTCCAACAAGGAGACCGCTATGTCACCGCACTGTGGAAGGGCATCCGTGTCGGTATCCTGATTTGCTACGACATTGAGTTTCCGGAAAGTGCTCGGGCGCTCGGCCAACTCGGCGCCGAGCTCATATTGGTCACTAACGGTAACATGGATCCTTACGGCCCTGTCCACCGCACTGCAATCATGGCTCGCGCTCAGGAAAACCAGGCATTCGCGGTGATGGTCAATCGGGTGGGCGACGGCGACGAAGGGCTCGTTTTTGCCGGCGGCAGCGCCGCTATCGATCCCTTCGGGCGCACGCTGTTCGAAGCGGGCCGCGCAGAGTGTCGGCAGGTGGTGGAATTAGATCTCGGCCTGCTGCGCACCGCCCGCCACGAATATGACTACCTCAGTGACCGCCGCTTGTTCCTGACCGGCGAGCAGAGTGAGCATGATGATAGTCGACGTGAACTCCTGATCCCCTGAATCAGTTGTGGGGCGCAACTGCAACACAACGATTGTTCCGTCTTAACGCCTGTTTCGACCCTGCCACAACAGTAATTCACAAACTAGCAGGAGCAGTGCTCGTGTCTCTGGACTCAGCGCTAACGCTCCGGAGCATCCCCATGAAACGGATTCGTTACATGCAATTCGCGCTGGTCTCTCTGTTCAGTTTTGGCGTGGTTTGCGCCGAGGCCGGTGACGCTCAAAAGCCAAGTGTCCATATCTACAACTGGTATGACTACATTGCCCCGAACACGGTGAAAGACTTCCAGAAAGAAGCAGGCGTCAGCGCGGTGTACGACGTGTTCGACAACAGTGAGGTCATGCAAAGCAAACTGATGGCTGGCCGCAGTGGTTATGACGTTGTGGTTGCCAGTGCCGACCTGCTACCGAACCTGATCAAAGCCGGCGTGCTGAAAAGACTGGATCGCTCCAAGTTACCCAACTGGTCCCATCTCGATCCCGACGTCCTCGCCAAGTTGCAGAGCAATGATCCCGGAAACAGCTACGCGGCCCCTTATTTGTGGGGGACCACTGGCATCGGCTATGACGCGGACAAGGTTAAGTCACTACTCGGCCCCGATGCGCCAGTCAATTCCTGGGACTTGATTTTCAAGGAAGAAAATCTAGCCAAACTCCGTCAATGCGGTGTGGCCATGCTGGACGCGCCTGGCGAGGTTATTCCCATCGCACTGCACTACCTTGGACTGCCATACAACAGCCATAACCCGGACGATTACAAAAAAGCTCAGGAACTGCTGCTGAAGCTGCGCCCCCATATTGCCTACTTCGATTCTTCCAAGTTCATCTCTGATCTCGCCAATGGCAACGTCTGCGTCGTGCTGGGCTGGGCGGGCGGTGTCTCCGACGCGCAGAAAGCCTCCGAGTTGGCTGGCAACCATCGAAACCTTGTCTACAGCATTCCACGCGAAGGTGCCCCGGTGTGGGTGGAAAGTATGGTGCAGCTCAACGATGCGCCGAACCCGGAGCAAGGGTTGGCCTTCATCAACTACATGTTGCGCCCCGATGTCATTGCTGAGTCATCCAACTACCTGAGCTATCCGAACGCGAACAAGGATGCCACTGCGCTTGTAGAGAAGAAGATCCGCGACAATCCTGGGGTATATCCGTCCAAGGATGTGCTGTCCACGCTTTTCCCCCTGGAGCCACTGCCGCTGAAGCTGGAGCGCATTCGGACCCGTGCGTGGAACACAGTCAAGACCGGCAATTAATTGGCAGACCCGGTTCTGCTGATGATTGACCAAACCCCAGTCATGAAACAAACCAAAACAAGAGCGAGAGATCATGAAAGACACGATGAAGCCACGTGCCCGTGACCTGAATATTCAGTTCGGCCAACTGCAACCCGGTCCCCTCAACGCCATCACCGATGTGCCGGGCGTTCGGGTCGGTCACAGCAATGTGCGAGGACGCACCGCCAACGGCCGCGACATCCTGACTGGGGTAACAATCATCGAGCCGCGTGTCGGTTCCACCAGCCAGCAACCGTGCTTTGCCGGCGTCCATGTGTTGAACGGCAACGGCGACGCAACCGGTCTGGAGTGGATTCGCGAAGCGGGTCTTTTGACCAGTCCCATCGCCTTCACCAACACCCACAGCCTGGGTGTGGTGCGCGATGCACTGATTGTGCTGGACCGTGAACAACAACCGGATGACGGCCGTATCTACTGGAACATGCCGGTGGTGCTGGAGACCTATGACGGGCTGCTCAACGACATCAACGGTTTTCATGTGAAGCACGAGCATGTGGCCGAAGCCCTGAGTAATGCTGTAATTGGGCCCGTTATCGAGGGCGCGGTCGGTGGTGGCAGCGGCATGATCTGCCACGAATTCAAGGGCGGTATCGGCACTGCATCGCGGCGCCTGAGTAGCACTCAGGGCAGTTGGACTGTTGGCGCCATTGTCCAGGCGAACCACGGCATCCGTAACGAACTGCGCGTCGACGGCTATCCGGTGGGACGCTACATGGAACAGGCTGACTCCCCGTTCCTTAAGGCTTCGCTGCCGCACCCGGGCATGGGTTCGATAGTCGTTTGCCTGGCCACCGATGCGCCGTTGCTGCCACACCAATGTACGCGCCTGGCACAACGCGCCAGCATCGGTCTCGCCCGCACCGGTGGTGGTAACGAAGACCACAGCGGTGACATTTTCATCGCCTTCTCCACCGGTAATCATGTGCCGCCGGCAGCTTACGAAAGTAAGCGTGCGCCGACCACCGACAACCTTAGCATGGTCAACAACGACCATATCAGCGAGTTGTTTCTTGCCGCCACCGAAGCGGTGGAAGAAGCCATCATCAACGCCTTACTAGCCGCTGACACCGCCGAAGGCAACGGCCATGCAGTACCGGGACTGGATTGTGAGACGCTGCTCAAAGCCTTGCATCAAGCCGGCTGGCCGGGAGCGGCGAATGGTTAACTGATCTCTTCGCATGGCCGCCGGAGCTTCACGACAAGCGCTGAGTCTCTGGCGGGGCTGCTGAATAGCCGATTGTCCGATTCAGCTCACAGATGAGTCAGACGAATTTGCGTAAAACTGCACGTTCGCTATGGTGGCAATAAACCACCTAACTACAACTAAAGTCGTAGGAGCGTCTCATGAGAATACGCGGTGATGTTTTCTGGGCCTGGGCTGACCCGACGCTTCATCACCGAACTCACGACGAGACACTCGACGATGGGACATACATTGACGTTCAGACGCGGCTGTCGCGGACAGGCAAAACGCAGATGTTCATCGGGGTGTACGCCCCTGGTGGCATGGCTATCCTCGAGGAGGCCTTCGATTCTCGCCCTGGCGAGTCGATGACCAGGGCACTGGCGTGGGGCGTTGGCCGAGCCCGACGTGTCGCCGCTGAAGGTGCGCCTGCGGCAGGCTTTCTGGCTGCCTCGAAATAGCAGAGGCGCGCAGCGCCGGAGGTCGAGCGGCGACTTACTGTCATCAGCGAAGACGCAGTGCGTGAAATGCCTGCGTCGCCACACTTCCAGCTATCCGACAGAGTGGCATCATCAGCCTGGCCCGTCATCCTCGCTGGCCAGCGCCCTCACTTTTGGATTTTTTCATCAAGGAGCCGTTGACATAGCGCACCGTGTTTTCCAGGGCTTGTGTCATGTCGGGATGCGTAAACTGGTACTTGCGCTCCAATTGCCTGCTGTTTCCCATGTCGAAGCGCTGCGTCTGAATAAAGTTCAATGACTCGGCGCTGATCGCCAAGCGGGTCGCCAGTCCCGGAATCGTCAATATCGACCTGAGCAACCCTATGGGTATATGGCGGCGGGGTGCCTTGACCTTTAGCGTGTCTGCGATCTGCCCAAGCATTCCCTGCAAGTTCGGTGTTCGCTCATATAGCGCCAGAACTTGCCGGTTGGCCATGTAGGGGTCGAACGCCACGCAAGTTATCATGTTCACCAGATAATCGACGCTGACCAATGGCAACCAGTGACTGGCGGAACCGGGAATAGCTTTGAACCGGCCTTGTGCCAGATTGCGAATGAGTTCGGCAAGCGGTTGTCCGTCCAGGATATGCCCGTTCTCGCTGTGGCCGCACACCGTAGCAGGGTGAACAATCGTGTAATCCGCATCCGCGTCTTGCATATAGCGGATGACTGCAAAATGGGACTCGAGTTTGCTGCCTTCGTAGCCTCCTACACGGGCGTAGACCGCGGGCCAGTTTGTGTTTTCAGGGCACTGAACATCAACCCCGATACTGGCAAGGTGGTTGAGGTTTTGCAGCATGAAGCCGCCTACCATGAGCAATCGGATGCGCTGGCTGGCCGCAAGCCTGGCCACTCTCAGAGCACCTTGGACATTGACTGTGCGGGCGCGCTCCGGTGTCAGCCCCCAGGAAAATTCCGCCGCGAGATGGAAAAATACAGCGGCCGAAGTGACGCGTTCTTTGTCTGCTTCGCTGAGGCCAAGCCCCTCCTGGCTGATATCGCCTTCAACGGCATGGATATACTCAGGGTTACCCCCCAGTTGGCCTACCTGCTCCTTGAGGCGTTCGATGTTACCGGGGCTGCGCATCAGCACCCAGGTCTTGTGCCCTTGCGCAGTAAGACCGGCCAGCAAATGTTGCCCCACAAAGCCGCTGCCGCCGGTGACAAAGCACTCCACACTCATGTTTGAACCCTTGTTTGAATGATGGGCGCAGGCTAAGGTGTAGAGCCTGCTCTACAGTCAAGGATTTTTAACGTGAATATTGGAGAGTTGGAGCGCCGGAGTGGGCTCAGCCGCCATGCATTGCGCTATTACGAACAGCTCGGGCTTATCGAGCCACACCGACAAGCCAACAACTATCGCAGTTACAGTGAACAGACCGTTGCTGACTTGGCTTTCATACAGAGTGCCCAGGGCGGAGGCTTTTCACTTGCTGAGATTGGGGACATTCTAGTGGCCAGGCGGGGGAACACGATCGATTGCGCGCAAGGCGCCGTCTTGGTCGCCGCCAAGATGGCCGAGATTCAAACGAAGATCACCACGCTACAGGCCGCTTATGTTTTTCTGGACGCGGAGCGCGCCAAGCTCGAAGCCAGTGCTATTGCCAATGGGCAGATAATTCCCTGAAGTCCTGTCCATGACCCTTTTCGATCGAGCGTCAGCCTTCAGGTAAGGTTACACCGCAGATAAATTCATGCGTCCCCAAGCGGTGCGAGCCGAATTCCACCACGTAGCCGTCTCCTCTGCGCTGCGCCTCTGCCATGGCCGTTTTCTGGTCAGCATAAACGTCGACAAAATGCCATGTGTGTCGGTCTCTCAGGACCCCCCATCCGATGACCCAGCCTTCCCGCGAAGGGTCCGGCGGCAGGTGCTTCGCCAAGCTTCGAATGGACATACCGATTTCCTCATATGCACAGGCTCGCCCTTGCAGGTTGAGCACTTTTCTTGAACCACACCTAGCGGGCGTCGGTCTTCAGCATGAAGGATGAGTGATATTTCCAGGTTTCCTCATCAAATATTGAAATGTTCGCAGTCTAGGATTGAACTCAAGCCAATTCCACCATCGAGGGAGTCAGGAAATGGATTATTCCAGCATGGTTGAATCGTTGGACAAGATGCTGAAGGCAACGGCTGCAGCCAAGGCCTGCCTGCAGCCGTCAGAGACAGAGTGTCAACCATACCTCCGTAGCCATTCGTCCGCGACGTCACCCATGGTTGATGGGGTGCCACTCTTGATCCAAAGCATGAATCCTCGGTCGAACTTGAATGCTGCCCCGCACTCGCTGAGTAGAAACTGACGAACCTTCTGCGTGTTGCGGTAATGCTTGTCCAGTGGAGTTGTACGGGTGATCGGCCCGGCGTGCCAGTCTACGGTCACGGTCTGTTCCTTTGACAATTGAGAAAGCAGAAAGCCCGAAGATGTTCATCTACGGGCTCTGCTGTGGTTCCACATGGCCTGGCTCGGCCTGTCAGCCTTCGAACTGTATCACCATCCGGCCTTTGATCTTGCCCTCCAGCATCTCGTCAAAGATCTGGTTGATATCCTCGATCGGTCGCAGCGTCACCTTGGGCACCACTTTGCCTTCAGCGGCAAACTGGAAGGCTTCCTGCAGGTCCTGGCGTGTACCTACCAGCGAGCCCACCACTTCGATCCCATCAAGCACCAGGCGGGGAATATTCAGGTCCATGGACTCCGACGGAAGCCCGACGGCCACCAGTCGCCCGCCAGCGCGCAAGGCATCGACGGCTGAGTTGAACGCGCCTTTGGCCACGGCAGTAACGACGGCAGCATGTGCGCCACCGGTCTTGGCCTGGATGACCTTCGCGGCGTCTTCGTTGAGCGGGTTGACGACCAGATCCGCGCCCATCTCGCTGGCGAAGCGCAGTTGCTCTTCGTTGACGTCGATGGCGATGACTTTGGCGTTGAACACATTCTTGGCATATTGCAGGGCCAGGTTGCCCAGGCCGCCGAGCCCGTAGATGGCGATCCATTGGCCGGGGCGAACGTTGGAGATTTTCACTGCCTTGTAGGTCGTGACGCCGGCGCAGGTAATGCTGCTGGCGGCAGCGGAGTCGAGGCCGTCGGGCACTTTAACCGAGTAGTCGGCCTTGACGATGCAGGCCTCCGCCATGCCGCCGTCCACGGTGTAACCGGAATTCTTCACGTCGCGGCACAGGGTCTCGTTGCCGCTGTTGCAGTATTCGCAATGTCCGCAACCCTGGTAGAACCAGGCAACGCTGGCTCGGTCGCCTGGCTTGAGCGAGGTGACGCCCGGGCCAACTTCCTGGACCACGCCAATACCTTCGTGGCCCAGTACTACCCCGGTCTTGTCACCAAAGTCGCCATTTTTGACGTGCAGGTCGGTGTGGCACACACCGCAGCACTGCATCTTCAGCAGCGCTTCGCCGTGTTCGAGAGGGCGCAGGGTTTTCTCTATCACGTCCACGCGACGGCCTGGTGCAACGACAGCAGCTTTCATGAGAGCCTCCGTGTCTATCCGATGTGAGCTTGGGTTATCGTCGGGACAGCATAGACCTTGCCGGGCCAGGCAAAACTGCTTCAGGTCATGGTCAAGGTGGGCGCTTCCACAAAATACCTGCGTATGCCTGGCTGGCCTTTGCGGAAAAAAGAAAAGCCCGCGGCAAGGATGCGGCGGGCTGCAAGAACATACGGAGCAGGGCCAGTGTGCCCATCCGGATGTCGACATTTCGTGAAGGTCAGGTCATGAGGCTGTCATCATCTGCAACGAAGTGCGCAGGGTCATAAAAAAGCCCGCCATGGAAGGCGGGCAAAAGACGTTTGAAGGGAGAGCCTGCAGGTTGCGCCGGTCCGGTTAACCCAGGATTAAGCGACCACGCATTGACCCGGCACCCTGATCAGCCTATACAGGCCTGCCATTATCCCAGGAGCCAGCATGCGCGACGAAGACGACCTGCACGAACCCGAGCACGATCACCTGCTTGACCACGAATTTCTCTATGACGACATGGAGCCCGAGGCAGATGCCCAAGGCGCCGAGGATGAAGTGGAGGAAGACGAGGAAACGCTGGATGACCTCGATGACGAAGAGCGCGATCACCCAGCCTGGTTCGACGACTGCGACGACTGACTCAGCGACCATCCACCGAGAACCGCCCGGGCCCGCTTACCGCGAGCAACAGCAGGCCGCCCATGATGCTGAGGTTTTTCAGAAACTGAGTCATGTTGGCGCTGCGCTCGGGGTCGACCATGTTCCAGAATGGGTGGCCCAGCAGCGCCGTGCCCAGCACGAACAGCGCGAACAGAAAGGCCAACGGCCGTGTGTAGAAACCGAGGATCAACAGGATTGCGACGAGGAACTCCATGATGACGGCAATCCCAGCTGCCAGCATCGGGGCAGGGGCGCCGAGCGAGGTCATGTAGCCTACCGTGCCATCGAAGCCGGTCAGCTTGGCCCACCCAGACAGAATGAAGAGGACCATCAGCAGTACGCGGGCGATCAGGATAATGATGTCGCGTTGACCATCGAACAGGGAGTAGCGCATGGCGGCGTTCCAGTGGACGGGGACAAGCTCCACTTTAGCAGCTGCGCCAGACATTGCTCTCAGGCAGCAAAAAGGCGCCGCGAGGGCGCCTTTTCAACGAAGTTTGGTGCGAGTGGCGGGACTCGAACCCGCAAGGCTCACGCCGACAGATTTTAAGTCATTCTTCCCCTCAATCCGCTGGCAAGAGCTTACGAAAGCTTACGAGAGCTGAGCTCCGTGTTTCTGAGCTTAAAAACTTTGTAAATCAGGCATTTAGGGTGACTATCGCACCGCTGCCGAGGGATGCCGAGAGCTTAGGTTAGCCGTGGAGGGATGGGGAAAGCTGACGGCGCGGCTACCAAACCGGCTACCAAGCGCTACCAAGAAGCTACCAAGCGGCTACCGAGAGCTACCAAGCACCTGGAAGGTCAGACTGATCATTTTTTAGTCAAATTCCGGGCGTGCAAAGGCCCAGGTTGGCTAGCCGCGACAGACAGGTAATAGGGGTTTGAAGCTGATCGCCAGGGTGGCGGAGGAGGGTGGTGCCCCGACCCGGACTTGAACCGGGATGCCTTGCGGCGGCGCATTTTAAGTGCGATGTGTATGCCGATTTCACCATCGGGGCGCGATAGCAAGTCGCGCATTAGACACGAAAATCTTGCAGAAATCAACAGTTTGTACGCTGGGAAGGAGTGTGCCCGTGGCTGTGAAAATCAACTTTACCAAGGACTCTCTGCGTGACCTGGTTTGCCCGGATGGCAAGTCAGAGATCTACGTGTATGACACTCATACCAAGGGCCTGGCTGTGCGTGTGACTAAAGCAGGCGGAAAAACTTTTTATGTGATCCGCAAAGTTAATGGCAAAGATCAGCGGCGCAAGATTGATGTCTTTGACTACAAGTCGACCAAGCTTCCAGTTGTTCGCGAAGCCGCAGAAAAGACTTACGCCAACCTTGATGTAATTCTGGTCGAAGAACACAAGAAGACCCTGAGGGAAAGCTTTACTGTAAGCGAAGCCTTTGAGTCGATGATTGCGAATAAAACTAAGCTGGCGAAAAGCACCATCGGGGACTACCGGACTACCTACAATAATTACATTAAGCCGGGATATGGAGATATGCCACTGATCTCTGTGACTAACGACGTTGTGCTCGATTTGCACGCTAAAGCAACCGCCCCAGTGCTTCGAGCTAACGGAAAGATGAGTCAGCCGAGGAATCGATCAGCTAACAAGGCGGTGTCGCTCCTCGGTTCAATCTTTTCATACGCAATTGTTTTCTATAAAGATGAAGCCGGCGGTCGTATTTATACATATAACCCGGTAGATATTATGAGCGCCCTTGGCAACTGGCATGTAAATAAGCGAGATAAGATCAGGGTCAATCCTAATGAATTGGGTGCTATCATCTCGAATGCCATTGAAATCGGAGATGCTCAGCCAAAACGCGAAGTTCCAACTTCGTTCAGGACGGCATCTGCAGCAGTTTTGTTTATGCTTTTTTCTGGGGTGCGCCCAGGTGAAATTGAAAAGATCAAAAAAGATTATGTTTGTCACAAGACCCGATCAATTGTGTTTCCTCCAAGGGATAAATTGAATGAGGCCGATGCGCTGAAAAACTCGGAAGAATTTCACCTTGTTCTCAATGACAGTGCATATTGCCAGCTGTTGTATGCAATGAAACAAAATAGTGGTGATTACGTTTTTGCTGGGGTTGAGCAAGAGAAAATCAGTGAGTCCAACGTGCGTGACTTTTTGACCAAGGTGTCCAAAAGTCTTGTAGATAATAAGCACCTGCCACGGAAGATTCTGCGCGCCAGTTTTATTTCCATTGCAGAGCGGGCTGAGGTAGGTGCTTTTTATATTAAAGTCCTCTGCAACCATGACGGGGAGGGCCAGTCCGTGGATGTCACTGATGGATATAAAACGGCTTACCTTTCCGAGATTCGTCGTGCGACAACAAAGGTCGAGGAAGAGATTTACATCAACGCTAAGATTGACAAGGAATATGTTTGTCGAGGCTTCCTGCATACCTTGAGGCCACTCGATACTAAAATCCTCGACACAAAGTCAGTATCTCTTTAATCACCTCCTACACTCACCGATAGCGAAATCGCATTAGTTGCTTGCGACGTCACAGTATTGCCTTGTGATTTCGCACTCGACCATTGTGATTTCGCACTCGTTGTTTGCGGTATTCGCACTCATACACTGCGATTTCGCATTCACACTTTGCGAAAGTTTAGGTATACAAGCAAATAAATCAAATAATTAACAAAAAGCACTAGAAGCACTGGAAGCTCAAATTGCATAATAATCCTAGAGCTTCTTTTTAGCCAGTTGTGTCTATGGCAGACAATTAAGGCTACTCACATCCCTTCGGGTGTTGCGTTAAAGGCTCGATAACTAAAATAATAAAGGTGGGTCGAGATGAAGAATATTGAGAGGCAGAACAAGGAGACTAGGATCACGTTTAGGCTTAATAAGTCTGAGCTGGATACACTGAATGCCAAGATGGCCGAGGCAGGCTACAAGTCCGCAAGCGCGTTTATCAGGGATTTTGTCGCTAGTGGTCATGTTAAGCCAAAAGTCAGCCAAGACGTCGTTCAAATCGCTCGTGAACTCATGAACCTGGCATCCATGATCAACGCCGACAGGCCTGGCAGCGAGCTCCTGGAAAAGGTTAAGTACATCGCCCAAGTGAACTTGGGAGGTGTTAAATGATCGGCAAAATATTTCCCAAGAGTGCCGGGTCGTTCAAAGGCCGAATTCGATATATTTTCGGCTGCACCAAGCACGACCATGAAATTTCCGGCATCCGGACGATAAGTCACAACACCATGAGCCGAGATCCACTCCCGGCGATCCTCCAGGGAAACGAGGAAGACGTCCTGGAGATGATCAAGGAGTTCGACAGCGTCGAGACCATGCGCCGCATGTCTATCGATTCCGACAAGGCCATTAAGCCCGTCTTCCACGCAATGCTGTCGCTCCGCCCCGGCGAATCCCTAACAACCGCCCAGTGGCGCACAGCAGTCCAAGCCTACATGGCAGACCTCGGCTTTGACGAAACCAATCAGTACGTCGCCGTGATGCACCAGGACAAAGACCATCAGCACGTCCACATCGTAGCCAACAGGATCAGGCTCACCGACGAGTTCAGCATGGTAAGGGACAGTAACGAGCGCTCAACAAGCCTTGACTCCGTATCCCGCATCGAGGATCGCTTTAGCCTAACCAAAGCGCCAAAGCCAAAGGACACCTGGGGCGTCTCGATCTCTCACGCAGAACTCCAGGCATCGATCCGCGACAACGACTTGCCCATGAAACACAAGATGATTGCGAAGATCGCAGGCGCCATTGAACGCACCCAGGCAACCAATGGCGATATGTTCGACTTCGTCAAATCCCTTAGAAAGCAAAAGGTCTACATCCACCTAACTCTGAACGAGGAGGGTCAACCAAAAGGAATTAGCTTTGAATTTGATGGCAAACATATAAGCGGTAGACAGCTCAAACGCTCAAGATTAACTTGGCACAAACTAACCACCCAAGAGGGAATAAAGTATGACCCCGAAACCATTCGTGAGCTTCAGGCAGAAATTGCAAGAAGAGATTCAGAAGAACAAGAAAGACTTAGAATCTATTACTATGAATTCATCCCGGTCTCCGGGCGAAGAAGAAAGCCCATTTACATTAAATTCACAGGGCGAGACTACCAGCTCCAAAAGTTGATTAAGGAGCTCCTGGAGCTGATTGATGCAATATTTGATGCGATTTTTAAGCCAAGGGAGTGCAGGCTTAAAGTTAGATACATAGAGTATGTCCCTGGGCAGCCCTTAGAGTTCGAGGAGGAGCAAGCTATAGAGTTGCACTGACCTACCCAGTGATTGGCAATAGGGAGGATTAATTAGTCCTCCTTTGTCACGCTATCGGCTTTCTATTTAATAGCATTATTATGATGTGTTTATGCCGTCATATTATTTGCTAGCAGTACTGGCAGGCGCTACAATCTAGGTGTAAAGAGGAGGGATTATGGCTACTAATGCTCTGATTTATGACGCTTACATACTGTGCACCGACAGGATCGTGGATGTAGTTGGTCTTGCATACGGTGTTGTCGACGGTGAAGAATTTGACGGCGAAGTACACCAGACTTTCCCACTGCGTAAAGCCTGGATTGAAGAAATGGGCATTGGCGTAATTGATTCGCAGCGTCACCAGTATATGATCCTAAGTCTTGACGACCAACGATTAGATTTTTTTGGCAACCTTCACCGATTTTTCGCACTGAGTTTTTTGCATGAAAAACCAACCAGTGACTGAGCCATGGGTTTTCCAAAATGCAGTCTTTGCGCATTGGCAGGGCGGCATAACAGTCTTCGGTTTTGCTTACAAAGCTGCAGATGGTGTCGGGTCTGGCACTGGGCACCATACAAGGGTTATGGAGGCCTGGCTTGACGGGGATTTCCTGTATTTCCAGGGTGCTGATGGACGAGCCTACAGGGTGCTGTCCAGGGTTGTGGCGGATTTTTCTGATGCAACGGACGCTTACGATGATGTTTTGGCTATTGCGGGAGGGAAACAGCTGTGAGGATTAACTGGTTGGTGCCGGTGCGCAGACTTTGGGGGCTTGTGCGCTGGATCGTGCATCAGATTAACGTATGGGGTGGGATTTTAATTTCGATCCCGCTGATACCCATAATCTGGTATTTCGTGCTTATGGCGAAGGGTGTTAAGAGAATTAGGCGGATTGTCAGGCGAGCGCTTAGTCCAGCTGACCATTTTCTTACCGATGCCGTCGCAGACGAGTGGGGGTGGATTTATGGGCAAGTCGATGATGATACTTCCGCGCTCGGCTTGTTCGCGGAGCTTTTTGTCGAGTCACGCCTTGTAAGGCAGGGGTTGATGCTACGCGACGGTGATGGAAAGACGTTCCTTGTTAAATCGTTTGAGCCGGGTCAAAAGCACGCGCCGCTGGCTCCATTGTTCGCAGAGGCTTTCCTTCTGGACTAAGGATTTGCCCCGCCCCTGTAGCCAGCTACCGCTCGAAAGCTGGCTACGGTGATGTTCAGAGCAGCAACGTCCTCAAGTTATCTGTGCTGAGGCGACAAATGCTATTTACAGTATATAGGCCGGCATAAATAAGATCTGTTGCCTTATTGTAAACTTGCTGGTCGCCGCCTATGCGATTTACGGCGATCTTAAGTGCCATTTTGTCGAATTCGCTAAGCTCCTCTTCGTCTTGCCCATACGCAGCTATAAACTCTTTTTCTTCCGCAAGTTCATTTGCGTAAATTGCAAGGTCGCGCAAGCCGGCTGCGCCAAAAGGAGCGATCACCTCCAATGCAGTTTCGATAAGTTCAATAAGATCAGACTTTGAATCGTGATTATATTCCAGGCCGCAGGCACAATCATCACGATACAAGTCGCCACTCGCAATAATTTTCGCTGCCAGGTTTTGGCGATCAATCAAACTCATGCTGCCCATTGTTCTTTTCCTTTTTTAGGTGGGTATGAAAACATATTATTGAATTGGACAGGCTGACGCAATAAATAAATGCAATATATATAAAGGTAATTTGATGTCAAATAGCCAGGTTGCGGTATTGCACTGCCCGGAACCACTTATATAATGGGCGTATAGAGGGATTTTCGGGGTTTATCATGAGCAAAAAGCTGTCGACATTACTTGTCGCAATCGCCTTCCTTTTGTCCAGCGTAACTGCAATTTCGGTCGCCTTGGCGATGTATGCGCTGATCGATGATAAGAAGTTAGCGCTGCTTTTTGCTGGTGCTGCGGTGTTGTTGGATATTTTTAAGTACCTTGCTTGGCCTGTGGCTATCAGGGTGCTGCGGGGCACTAGCGCAGTGCTCACAATTGGTTGTGCTTTGATGCTGTCGGTTGTAAGTGGTTGGGCAACATATGATCGCCTAATGACATCCATTAGTGTCAGTAAAGCAACGCATGAGGCGATGACAACTGAGCGTGTTGCTGCTCTAACCAGTATGGCTCAGAAAGACTCGGCACTAATCTCAAGGTTAGATAAAGAGATCTACGATGCAGCAGCTCAAGCCAGCGATCTGCGTGCGCGTGGGATGGTTTCCAAGGCCCTAGAGCTTGAGGAGTCAGTTGGTTCGCGTGCAGCCATTCAACGTGCTCAGGCTATTGCGCGGATCAACGCAGGGTCTCTTGAGATCGCGCAAATCAAGTCGACCGTAGCAAAAGCTTCGAGCCTGCCGCCGCTGCTCGCCCAGCTTTTGTGCTTGGGTTTTGCAATGTCCCTTGAGGTTGTTCCGGCCCTGATTTTGGCCGGCGTGCGAAGCTCTGGACGCCCTGACGGACATGATGTAGCTTCGGTGGCCATTGAAACGCCATCACTCGATGCCGAAGCGCTGCCGGACAGGGAGTCAGGAATGCTGGAAACGCCAAAAACCGTAGAAATCCTGCCAGATTCGAACTCAGAAATCCTAAAAACCTTGGTTACTCAGGCCAAAAACCTGGCACCCGGATCGCCCGTAAAGCTCAAGGAATTTGCAAAAAACTCTAGGATCGGGAATCTGCGGGCCGGCACTATTTTTAGGGAAGCCGAGAGTTTGGGAGTAATCAAAAAAACCACTATCGGATACGTTTCCACATAATGGGTCGCGAATCCACGATCTATTTATCGCAGAACAATCAAGGAGAGATACATGGGGGCGGCTGGAAAAGATAAAGAAAGCCTTATTGCAGATATGCAAGGCTCGATCAATCAAGTGGAGGGAATGCTTAGAGACATAGAAAAACTCAAAGTTGATGCACAAGAACGGCAGCTTGAGTCAGTACGGCAACAAAAACTAAGCACAGTCGATAGCTGGCGAGCACTCTGGGCCGTGTTTATGTTACTCATCGTGTTTCCAGCCTGGCTTTTTGCTGGCGTCGTGGAGGGTTCTGGCTTCCGGGCTTCGGTCGGATTGGTGAATGCCGCGCTTCGAGGAAATTTTCCGTTCATGCCGGATATCGTCAACTTCTGCCTTAGCTGGCCAGTGGCGATAGTTGCTAAATTTATCCCATCATCAACCACGTGGCCATTCCTTGGCGTTGGGGTAATTGGTGGTGGCTTTGTTGCTATCCCAATGATCGTGTTCGCTATATTTTTCGTCACCAGACGTTTTCCATATTACAAAAATGTAAAATCAAAAATTGACCCATATTGGGAGCAAAAAGCTAATGAACACGTGGTTGTTCAAGCCGCTATTAAATCAGGCCCGTTTTCTACTCTGATAGTTTTCTTTGTAATCACTGGTCTAATCGGCTCCTTTTTTGTTCTGCCCAACATCCGTTTGACTGTTGCGGATAAGTGGAGTGGGGAAGTTTCCTTAGTTGATGCTAATGGAAAGTTGTATCCAATGGATGTCCAGCTTTCTCTGGACTTCGTTGATCCTGGCAAGGTCGTGGACTACAGGCCAGGAATGTACCAGGAAACACTGCTCTTAAAATTCTCAGGAAACGATGTTGAGAAACTTAGAGCAAGCGGTGTTAGCGATAGTCTTTTTGAAAGCAAGCTGTCGACCACCGTCCTGGGTCAAAAGGCATGTGCTATAAAAAAGGCATCCGTTGTATCTGACGCTCAGGGGTTCCTCAGCATCGCTGCCCACAATGTGAGGCGGTACTCATTCGCCACAGAAGACGCCGATGGTGGGAGCGCTGGAGATTGCCCCGCTTCGATGCATCTCGGGGTTGTAGATTTCGACAATGCTGAATTTGCGATAAACAACCTCGGCGGAAAATATTGGATCTACGCAAAACTAAAGCGCGATAGCAGATGGGGCTGGATTGAGCGATTCAGGGCCGAGAGTAATTTCTACAAGAACCCTGGGAAAGCGCTAGATTCAAGAGCTCTCGGCACGCCGCTGGGTTATCGTTAAATCACCTGCTCGAAGAAATCGTTGCGGGCTTAGAGTCTTCAAACCCTGGCTTTTGAGCGCTGATCTCAAAAGTCAGGCTGCTGTAGTAAGTCCCTCCATTTTGCGTAGTCTCGTCAGAGAACGACCAAGACTCTCCTGTGATTCCGCTGACGGTCTTGATGACAGTGCTCCCCGATTTCACAACCACCTGATAGCTCACATCAGTCGCCTGGCTCTCGTCGTCGCCGTTAAACACAACAGCTGGCACGGCTCCATCGCGCTTCCGCCAGGTCACCGTTGCAACTCCCGAGATCTGACCGCCCTCGACGCCATTTACTCGGACGCGCCCAGGCGCCCAGGGCGCTAGGTTAGAGCTGGCAACGCTATACGACCGCACTAGAGCATCATCTACATCCAGGACTCCAGTTTGCGTCCTCGGCAACATCCGCAGCGAAACCGACTCACCTTTTACGTACTGCCAGTCAGTGACCCCATGACCCTCCGAAACTGCCCAAACCCTAGCCCCTGCAGGGTGCGCCAACGGTTTTGTATTAAACAAGCCACGGTTGACCAGGCCCAAAGTAACCGTGGTCGAGTTGCCGGCTGCAGCAGTCTGGTAGGAAATCCACTCCTTGCCAGCAGCACTGACAATTAGCATTAGTCCCAGCCCCTGACGCACCTCCTCCGGCGTATGCGACGACAGCTCTGCAGATGGCCCTGAGAGCACCAAGCCGGTAGCAGTCCACCCGCTCCCCATCGGGGCAGTACTAGCAAACAGCGGCGTAAACGGCATAACGCCAGCATCCACGTAGCCGCTGTCGACACCACCTCTAACCTGCAGCTGGTAGTCCAGGGCAACACCTGGATTTTCCGCAACGACCAGCACGCTGCCCACTGTCTGGTTTGTCGTCAAAATTGTGGGCGCGTCGACGATGTCAAACCTAGTAATGTCGGTCGGCTCGAATGTCGGCTTAGTCCACTGGCGCTCGGAGCCGTCGGCGTACAGGCTCATAAACACTCCAAAAACGTCCTGCACGAGCGTGAGGCGTACCGAGCCGTCTTGGGGAGCACCAAGGTCGACACCGGTCACGCGCATAACGAGGTTGTCGACGCCTTCAGCGGGCCAAGACAGGCGTACGACGTCGCCGACTTCGGTGTGCGCTGGCCCTCTATTGCATTCAGCGGTACAGGTGGCCAGGGGCACCGAGATGCTAGTCATTTCGCGCATGGCGATTTTGGCTGCCAGCGCCCTGGTGCTGACCATGGGCATCTGCACTGTCTGGCCGTCGCTGTCGCCCTTGTGGATTCTGAGGGCATTGTTCTGAGCGATCACCGTTCGCTCTGTGAAGTCGTCATCAATGCTCGTGTACTTCAGTTTCACTTCGGTAAACGCGGTGTCGAGAGAGCCCCTCGTGAATCCGCTCAGGGTCTTGATGTTCGACTGATCGAGCAAGGGCAGCTCGTTGATGTTGTAGTCGTTTCGTATCAGCTTGAGCTTTAGGGCGCCGGTCGCTGGATCGGTTTGAAGGGAGCACTGGATAACCCGCTTGATGTCGTCAATCATGTCGCCTGCCGTGGTCGACGAATCAATTACTGCTGAGATGCCCATGCCTTCTTCAAACAAGGTTTTTGAAGCGGCCAGGAAGGTGTCGAGATCGATGCTGGAGTAGCCAAGGTCTGCGCCGTATAAACCGTTAGTAATGAGCTCGTAGATAAAAAAAGCCGGGTTTGCATCCAGGCCAATTTGCTCGTACTGGCTAAAGCGCTCGTCAGGAGATTTTGGAAAACGGCTAGCGACAAAGCTCACAGCCTGTGGACTGGCCGAGTTGCCAATGTACATCCCTTCGAGGACGCAGTACGAAACGCCGCGAATCGCAGAGACCAAGTCAATCCCAACCTTACCAGCCAGGTAGTCGTTTGGGGTCTGCGTCCAGGTTCCTGGGTAAAATCGCAGAGTTCCTGAGACCCCTCCAGAACCATTGGTGTCGCCCCCGAACAGCGATGGCTTGGAGATTGCAATCGGCCCGCCTGAGCTCAAGCCTGACCAGGCTACGTCATCGCCAAACCTGATTTCGCGAAGCAGGACATCAGGGCCGTGGCAAATGCCAAGCTGAATTCCCATGTGGTAGCGGTATCCGACCGTCGTCTTTTTAGAGCCAAAAAGCCCTTTTTGGACTTGCTTGATAGCCGAGTTGCGGAGGTCGCCGTACCAGAGGACGTTAGGCCCCGAAATCCGTCTGGTGCCAGCAAGAACTTGAATCGGACGCTCGGCAGCAGACGGAAAACTAAAGTCCTCAAGGCCAGCAGCAGTGGGCTTTTCCGTTTTCGGCTGCATGCGAGCCATGGCGATCATATATAAGACAAGCGTCGCTGCCATGAACCAAACCATTAGGTACTTCCTTTTTATTATTATTGATTAGTAAACTTGGAACGGGTTATCGCTTGGGATGGTCAAGAAGCCCAAGAAATTATCAAAGTTGCCAAAAGAGTGGCAGGCAGCAGCAGAGTGGTCACACCCCTTTGCAACCTGGATGGCATCTCCAACTTTCAATCCATCAATTGGCGACATCAGCTTAAAAGCATTTGCGGAGCAGGATGTGATCATACGGAAATCACTACCGTTTTTTGATAACAAACCCGTGATGTAGTAGTCGTCCACCTCAGACTTGCTGGCTACTTCGACGGTGAATCCATTGTCTTTAATGGCTGTGACGGTTGTGTCTTCTTGCCAGTCTTGGATTTTCAATCCACACCTGCTGTCATACAAGTGATGATTGCATTGGCTTTGATAGCCGCAGCGCAGTACCTGGCGACCGAGTGCCCTGGAGACTGGATTGCAGTCTAAGCTGGCGATGCTGTTGTTCCATGTGACCGATGTAACTTCCCCAGCGAAAATTTTGATTGACTGGGTGGGTAGGTCACGTTGAGTCTGAAAAACCTTGAGTGAAACGTGGTTTGACGGCAAATGGCTGCGGAACAACAGCGGGACTGGTGAGTCGCCTGGCATGTCTAGGGTGAGCCTGTTTTTGTAGTCTTCTGCTGTGCGCTGTACTTTTCCGCGCTTGAGGCTTAGTGGTGTGTAGATCAGGCCATCCGTATGTAGGTGCTGTTTGCTGCCACTGGTGTAAGCATACTTCTCCGTTCCGTGCTCAAAAAGAAACAGCTCAATTGGACGGGACAGAGATAACGCTTTATGTATCGATTGCAGAGTCAGCATAGAGTAGTTGTCTTATATTTTTAGTTATAGTCGACACTTCGCCGGTGTCGAAGATGTAGCGGAATTCGTCGGAATCAAATCTTGCAAGGTAAAGCGGTACGATAGTTTCAATGTCGCTGATTTTTAGGTTGTTCGTGGATTCTTTTGTTGTGATTGTTTCTGTGCCGTCTGGGTTTTTCGTGGCACTCAGGATTGTTTTGTAAATAGTAGCTCCATTGTACAGCTTAATTGCAATGTTTGTTGCGAGGGATCGGCTGTTAGCAAAGTTTCTGTAACCACTACTTTTGATTTTGAACTTGTAGGTTGGAACGACGATGTCTTCGCTGAGCTCGAAAGCTTGACCTGGGCCCTCAATGTAAAACTCACCCTGTGCGCCGGTCATGAGTTCTGCGAAGTCCTCGAATCTTTGGCGCTCGGATTCGCTGAAAAATGTGAATGTTTGGCCCAGGATCTTTACTGTGCCCCTTGCGCGGTCGTAGATGCTTCGAGCACCAATGAGAGGATCGAGGGTCTCGCGCAGGCGGTTGTATTGCGTCGTGACATCCTTCGAGCGGTCTGGGCGGAATGGAAATACTGGCCGGGAATTCAAACGCTCGAAGTCATCGACTGGGGCCGGCTTTTGGATTTGTGTCTCGTCGAGGTCGAAGGTGATCGAGTGCTGATCGAAGCCGCGCAGAAGCGATGTGGAATTCGATTCATCGGTTGAGTATGCGATTCGGGCTGGGAGAACTACCGCATTGGTGGAGAAGGTTTTCTTAGCCAAGTGTTTTAGGGTCACAGTCCTGCCGTCCACGGACTCGATGCTGACCACCTCGGACTCGTCATCTTCGGAAATCAGGAGCGTATCGGAAGCCCTCACGTGCGCGTTGATTGCCTCCAGCACAACAGACGCGTCTCCAGGCTGCACTGCGCGTGACAGCTGACACTGCAGAGGCCACAGCGGGACAATCATGCTGCCGGTCGACGTAGCTAGCTTGTTATCAAACTGGTACTGCTGCTCGTCAGTCATGCTGTACATATAGCTGAGAGAGCATCTAGGGGTGTCACGCAGGGCTATGCGTTGCTCTGTGCCGTCAAAGGACTCGATGACCTCTGTCAGGTACTGAATACTCATCTCGGGTTGGGTCGACCAGTCAATGCGCTCTTGCATTACCAAGGCCATGGAGGCGGTCAGGCTGAATGTACACGCAGATCCAGCGCCGAAATCGAAGCTAGCCTTGTAGTCGATCACCCCATTTGCATGGCTAAGCGAAACGCCGTAGGCAAATGATGTAAACGCGTACAAAGCCCCGGAAGTAGCACCTTGAAGCTGAATTCCGAATGCTCCGGTCTGACTAACCCCTGCTAATGTTTTTGCGTCAGTGAACGAATGCCAGAGTTCAAAGCCGAATTCATCACTAGGCACAACGACGCCAGCATCGATCCTGGCTGGAGTTAGGAAAACATTGTCGAAGAAGTAAGTGCCAAAGCTCTTGCCGATTTGGTTCATGTCGCAGCGTCCAGCAATACGGCAATGCCGAGGTTAAAGTGTGGGTAGTCCCGGTCAACAGGGAAGGATTTGGTGTATTGGGGAAAAACCATGAACCGACGAGCCCCAAGCTCGTAAACGGCGCCGGGCTCAAACGAATCCATCGGCACTAGAAATACCTCTGGCAGTTCCGCATACGGGGCAAACCCGCCGCTGAATTCCGTGAACAACGTGATGGAGATCAGGCCATCCATCCCACCGACCAGCCCCTTCGCACGCGAGACAGCCCCGACACTTCCGTAGCTCGCTCCGTTCTGATGATAGTGAGGCACACCGATTAGAGTGCCTTGGCTGCTGGGGCGCAGCGGGCCCCAAGTCCTGCCCCCGACATCCCACCCCGACCATTCCGAATGACTAAGTCGAACGCCAAACGTCGCAGCAGAATTAGCGAAAAGTGGCTGTTTCTGTGTGCTCAAGTAGCTCTCAGTAGAAGTAACGAACTGACCACCTGTCGCCGCTGACAGCACGGGCAACACGCCAAACGACAGGCACGAATAGAGACCGCCCGCACGCTCAGTGACGAACATCACCAGGTCATCGCTGATGAAAAAATGGCAGGTGCCAGCACCATCGCCGCTTTCGACGTAGCACTTGGGCGATGACTGGAATCCAGGTTGGCCGACGAAGCCAGCAGTGTCGCTATATCCGCTAGCAGCAGAGACAATCACTCCATGCTGGCCAATCGAACTTGCAGCGTAGTAGTCGACGTATGGGCTCGACTCCCCAAAGCTGCGCAAGCAGAAGAACGCATCCCCACGAGAGATCATCAGTTGAATGCCAATTCGCGGGTCTGCAAAACCGCCGTAGCGATTCACAGCCCAACCTTCGACCTCCAGGCGCTGTTTAATCACGGCAACCAAGTCATCAGCGGATGTGTACCTCGACGAGTAGTGCTTCATGCCAACCTCAGCCCATAGGTTTCAGTCGACTTGCTGATGTTCGGCACAACCAGGTAGTCCACCCCATCGACAGCGATGATCGACTCAGCAGCACGCCCCTGAGGGATAGCAAACACACCGTCCAGGTAGCCGAGCCACATCCCATCATCGGCGTTCAGCACATCCGTATCAGACGTCCGACCGGAGCTCACCACCAGGGCTGGATACACCACCGCACCGCCATCGATCTTCGAGCGCAGCCTGTGAAATTTCCCATCAAATGGGTGTACGAAAGCATACGAATATGAGTAGGGAAATTCGTTAGTAAATGAGGTGTTGCCCCCCGAATTCCCACCAACAATCTGCCAGGATCTATTAGGCAAACAGACCTTGGGGCAATACTGATTACCCCCTGACATAAACGGAAACGCCGATTCCTTGGAGCCGCCGATCTCACCTGACCCGCCAATAAAGCACGGAAACGGATAGACCCGATTAGAGCCAAACGGCAATATCAACCCAGCGTAAAACGAGTAGTAAGCCAATCCAGCCTTGATGACCCCGCACAGCCGACGAGAATTTACCACCGTCCAAACCTTCACCTCACCCGCAGGCAAGACGAATCGCGGCAGGAAAGGTGAATACGCATAGCTAAACCCACCGGCCTGGGCGGAAACAGGTTGACCAGGATCGAAGTCCTTGAACGCCTGAACCTCAACAACACCGCTACCAACCAGGAACGCCACAAACCCCTGGCCACCCGGCAGCCCAAACACCTTCTCCGAAGAAGTATCTCGAACTACCGACCATGAGTTTGACGACAAAAGATCAGTGCAAAGATATGTTAGCCACTCAGCACCAGTGGCGTAGGTTTGGATAGCTACTGTCATTGTTATTATTCTTCTCGATCAATAGCTATATATTATCACATGTTTTTAATCTCATTTCTGTTTGCACGAATAACATTCATGATCGCCGCCTCACCGTGACTTCCCTCCATAACCCCAGCAATAGACATGGAATCAATCATATTGTTGATCGTAAATCGTGGCGACTGTTCAGAAGACCCTTTATTTCCTTTGCCGATATTATTGCGATGGCGCGGATCGCTCTTGGTGAGCATTTCTTCACCTTCCTCAGCGATGATCGGAATCTCGTTAGGCTTCAGGCCCATGACGGGTTCCACCAGGTTGTCATACGTACCGGCATACCGGTCTCTGGATGGATCATGGTTGAGATCGTTGCATTGCCTGGGTTTGCAACCGGCTCAAGCAGGCGGAATCCGATCATGAACGCACTTGGATGGAAAGCGATGTCTTGGCGATGATCGCCGGCAACCTTGACCGACGAGCCTGCTTGAATCAGTCGGGTCACTGGCTCGGTTACATAAATCGAGGCGTTACCAGCTCCGTCAGCGTCAACAGATGCCTTGACGGCAAACGTCTGACTAACACCTGCAATAGTGAGGAAGTCGCCCTCGTTAAACGTCGCTCCGGGTGTAGCTCCGTTGACAATCAGGAGGGTGGAACCGACTGCGCTGTCCACGGATACTTTAAGTGAAAGATCCTGGCTCGCAGTACCTGCTTCGTGGATGCCGACGACATTGTCCTCATAAGTATCGAAGCCGTATTTGCGCCCGAGGTTACCCTCAGTTTCCGACTTTGCGTCACTGCCGGCAGTGAAGACCTTGATCAGCTCACCGGAGGTATCGTTCGACAGCACAAGATTTTTGTTGTCCCAGATTTTCATCTTATTACAGGTCTGGCGACCCACAATCATGTCGTACTTCGACCTCTCGTTTACCGAGTCCACGATGCCCGAAGCACGCGCTACTTGCTTCTGCAGGTTCATGACTTTTTGGTTGACGTCCCTCCCCATCGCGTCAGCCATAGCGAGAATCGAATCAGGAAGGAAGCCAGGAATGGTGCCTGCCAACTCCCTGTCCGAGACTTGGGTTTCCAGGTAGATGTGCTCGGTCAGCTCTAGCTTGACAGTATCAGCGTTGATGTCGTCAGCAATGGATGGCTCAGCAGTTTGATGCCTAACACCCTCAATGTACTGAGGCTTTTTGACTGTTAAGACTTCACCTTTCCTTTTCGACTCGTCGGCGGTGTTGATCGTAATCAAGCGAACAAGCGGAGTTCGCTCATCCATACGCGCCAAAATCTGAGGAAGGAAAGTCTCAGTTTGAATTTTGGACAGATCGTTACCGAACGCCCTAAAGACCACAAGGCTTTGTGTCATTTGCATACCTATTATTATTGTTGTTATTTTGGTATTTTTTTTGATCCCGCAGTAAGCGTCTTACCTACTGCGGGTTAAAGTCAGGAAGTCGTTACTTCCCCACGGCTGTATTTAGCAAGAAGCTCTGCTTTTTCCTTCGAGGATGCTTTGAGCAGCTTGAGTTGGAACTCAGCAAGTGGCATGGAATTCACACCATTCGCACCACCTTGCTTGCCACCGCTACCGGGCATTTGCTTAAAGTAGTGAGGACGCGATTGATTAAGGCTCTCAATCCACTCTTTTGGAGTCAGCGCTCGGCCAGATTTACCCATCAACACGTTGCCATGTTGGTCACGGCTAACCAGTTCGCCCGAGTCGGTCAGTTCCCAGGAGCCACCAGCCAGGTTAATCAGGTCGTCGATGGCAGTGGGCTGAAAGAATTCGTTCTTCAACGCTTCATTTCCAATCAACTGCTTGATCTGGAATTGTTTCAACCTGCCTTTTTCTGCATCAACAGCCTTGCGGAGTTCGTCTTTCTCAGCCTGCTCGGCTTGGAGACGCTCTTGCCAGGTGGCATTTGCAGCATTAACGCGCTTATCCAACAGCGCCTGGAAATCCATCTTCCCAGACTTCAGCGCAGCCTGGTCAGCCTCATCTTCGGCCTGAGCCAGAATGGCATTCAGCTGATCCTGAGCCTTTTTCTTCTCGGCCAGAATCTCAGCGTTTTTTGACTTCAAACCGCTTGTTTCGGCTGCAAGAGCCTTGGCAAGTTCGGCGCGGAGGGTTTCTTGGAACTCTGGAGTTTCGGTGATAGGTACTGGTTGAGCCCCTGGCTCTGGATTGCCGTTGTCGCCTTCGCCGAAAGCGTGGAAAACAACAAGGGCATTGTGTTGCTGCAACATTTATCGGATCCCCCGAGGATTCTTATTATTGTTTTATGTTGTAACGCCATAATATCATAAAAATTAGCGTGGGGGATTTTGTCCGAAAATTTCCTTGACTATTTATACCGCCCTAAGTATGGCAAGCTTGGTGTCCTCGTCCAGCCTGTCAATTGCGTCAATAAAGTCCTGGATGATAACCATCTCGCCAGACTTTGCTTTTCGCAAAATCTCGGGAATATGTCCCTTGTCGAGCATAGTGTCAAACAGCTCCGCCGACTCGTTGCGACCGTAAACCGAGGACTCCCAAAACTCATAGAGGTCACGAGCGTTAAGCTTAACGATGCCGTTCGCAAGGAGGTACATCACTGCCTTGAGGCCTTCGAATTTATTTCCTCGCGCAAAATCTTGGTGCGCTTTTGTGTGGATATCAAACTGTCGAACAAATCTACTCATAGCGATTCCCCTTATTGTTATTGGTCTGAGACTTGTGCTATCACTTCGCGAGCCAGGTAGTCCAAGCTGGATGGCTCAGAAAAACTTCGAACGTCGAACTCGTATTTAACACCGTCAAACACGAGATCCCGCGCAAAAACCAGGCTGCAAATCACCCATCTCCGCAAAAGACTCAACGAATCGACGCAGCCGGACTCCGCACGCTCGGCAACACCCTGCAGGTGAACTTTGTTGTCAAACCTCAGTTGCGGCAGGGCAGGGTAGTGCTTGCGCTCGGAATCGAAGCCACCGACGAGCCGGATTGCGCAGATTTCCTGGGTTGTTTGATTGAGCTTTCGGATGGTGACTGTTTGCATGTTGGGTGCCTTGGAGCTTTTGCTCTTCTCTTTATATTTATATGGTACTGATGGAGCGATACTTAAATCAAATTATTTTTTGGTGGCTGTTGGATATTCGATCCTGGTTCACCGACAGGCTATATATATGTGCACTTGGAAAACAATGTGCGGCTAAGCTTTAACAAGCGGAGGGTGCTACCAAGGTCTTGCTAATGGTGCTAGCGTAAAAGCAGGAACTGACGCCCTGGAGGGTACATGAGGGACGAATGGATTTACGACGGCACTGATATGTCGCTGCGCGATTACCTCGGCGCCGCAATCGCAAAGCAGGAGCCAGGGGTTACGTTGAGCGACTGCACGCACAGCTTTACTGCTAATGAGCTCAATCAGATCGTAAATGCCCAGGCCGGCATGACGCTGTTCCGCTTCGACGACGATGCTTTTGTATTTAGCAACCAGGTGTGGTCAGAACGCCGTGTGTACTTTATTCCTGACGACACGAAGCAGCTCGTGCGCTCAGTGCCGCGAAACCCACCTGTTTGACTCCAAGTGATCAGCACGGCAGCATGAGGGACGACAAGGAGTGATGCGATGCTGATCAAAAAAGACGAGGTCTTTACACTCATGCATGGGCTGCGTGACGAGCGAAACAAGCCGATGGTTGCTCTGCAGGATTTTGATCTCGTCACTGTTGCTAATCAGATAGTTGATGGCATGGATGAGCACGATACCGACCTGGAGTCTTGGATTCTCATCGAGCGCCTCGAAGATCTCGGGCTTGCAATTCCTGCGCAGCAAACCCTAATCCGCATCTACTCGGGTGCGGGCGAAATTGATGCCGAGGTCGTCCAAGAGAGTCCGCGCATTACTAAGCCAGGGGAGTACAAACCTTGAAGGTAGTTGAGCGGATGGTTTTGCGATTTGCAGACCTGGTCGAATTTGACCTGATGACCGCACTGCTCGGTGACTCCGTCCGAGTGTCTGCGAGTAATACGTACGCAAACTCAGTCAATGCCATGGCAAAAAAGGATCGCGTTTCCCTCCACTACCGAGACCAGGTATATGACATCCGCAGCATCCACCGTGCCCTGTCGATATTCAACAACTACCTGACTCGACGTTACGGTGCCGAGCTCCGCGACATGGCCGGAACGTCACCGATCACACACTACGTGGATTTTGAAGCGTCCGGCATTGCTCCCGATAGCTACCCAATCGAAATCGCGGTTGTGCACCCGGCAGGTGAGTATCAGTCGCTCATCAAGCCCGTCAGGTACTGGCAGCACTGGTCATACGATGCTCAGGATATGCATGGGATCACTCGCGAGCAGCTACTATCCGATGGCAAGCCTGCAGCCACGATTGCCCAGGAGCTCAACGAGCTTTTTGCAGGCCAGTACCTCGTATCCGACGCACGAGAGGACTCGCACTGGTTCGAAGCTCTGTACGATGCTGCTGAGCTCGATCCAACATTTACCGTCGCGACAGTAGAGCAAATGGTCGGGCCCGAACACGCGGCAGCGATTTACTACCAAATGCCGATCAAGCGTGGTCATCGAGCCCTGGCTGATGCGCAAGCCCTGCGAGACACGGTTGAGCGCCACTACAGGATCATGCGCCTGCTCGAAATCACTGTTTAGTCACTTGTGTTCAACGACGTATCCGGACGCCCTGGCAGCAGCAAACAGCTCTTTGAGGTCAAGCATCACCTGGCCTCGCGCATAGCTGTTTGAGCTCAGCATCCTCACAACGTCAGGCGCGTAAGTCGAGCACGCATCCTTTTTGCTGCACATTTTCAATGCATGCCTGGCCGTGCGGTAGCCTATCGAAGTAGCAGTGTTTTTGTCGGGCTGCGCTGCTCGCATCACCATCCCCAGCCCATCCACGACACCCTGATTTGCTGAATACGCGACCTGTACATAGGCAGCCAGCACTTCGTGGAACAGGGACAGGAACTGCTGATTTGTCATGCCAAGCGCTGGTCTGTTCATCGACACCGCAAGCTGCCACGCATCGCGATCAGACCTGAGCTCACTGAAGTTTTTGCAGTGGACAGCCTCGTGGAACATCGTGCTTGTGGTGCGCATCTGCTCATGAGTTGCCATCACAATCGCGCAAGTCCTGTTCGAGGCCTCATTGCCAGGCACCGCATTGCCACCCATCGCATACCCGACAATTCCGTAAGCGAGAGACTCCGGGCGCACTTTGCTCGCGTAATAATCGAACGTCGCTTGCTCTACGCCAGCCTTGCGGACAGCTTCGGGATCCAGGTGGGCCAAAAGCTCCTGCGGGTTGTTTCCAAAAAGGAAGACCGGGGTAACGGTGTCACCGACCACCGGCTTGACCACCTGGTACATCTGGGACGGATTTGTCCCCGCGACGTAGAGATTTGCTGCGGACGCCCCAGTTAAAACAATTGATAACACAGCGGAACACAGAACTTTCCCTATCTTCAACATCTTTGCACGTTCCTGGTGTCAATGAGCGACTAAATATATCAATACTTGTAACTTTGGCACAAGGACGAGGTTTGTCAGCAAAAAGGGCAGGGGAGAATTATTTTAAGAGTATGCGTCTGATATACCCGCCTGTAAATTCAAGGGTGGCAGCATGGTTTTCCTGTTTTTTTTGTTTTCAAGGGGTGGGGTGCAAAAAAATAGTTGTTGATCGGTTGCGTGCTCCATTGCAATACTTAACTTGATCCACGGTAAACCACAAGGGAAAAAGATGGCCAGATTTAGATACCTGTACGACCCGCAATGCGCTTATGGCGGTTATTCATACGAAGCAACAACTGATGGGGAGGTTGTGCATATTAAAGTCATGACGCCAAGATCAAACAGCTTTAAAATTGTAAAAAGGATTAGCAAGGAGCGATGGGATGCTTATGCTGATAAGTATGGCCTGAACGACCCGTATTATTGGAATGATCCTGCGCCGATTGCCAGGCTTGCAAATTCTGACGATGATGATCCTCGATTTGATTACTAAGGGTAAAAAACCCAGGCCAAAGACCCAGGCTGAGATCGAAGAAGAGAAGTTTATCTCAGCCGTCAATGCTCTAAAAACCCTCCAGGCGCCCCCTGGAGGTTGCATCAGCATCGACCTGGAAGAGCTCCGGGAGGTGATAATTGCAAGCCGGGAACAATGCAAGGGGCTGGTGAGGCGGAATGGCGGCTGAACTTATGGCGGATAGTTATAAATACATAGTTAAATAAAAAATAAGAGGAATTATCTTATGCATCTTACCAATAATCAACTTGTTGAAAAATATCACGGATACGAGAGTTTTACTTTTGCCGCTGGCGAATTGCTGAGCTTGCCAGGGAAGTTAAAGATTTTGCAGGAAATCAACCCTGTGAAATCTGTGATTTTGAAATTAATGCTGAATAAAGATGACCAGATGTTATTTGTTGTTTGCCAGCACGGTGAGACTGTCGGGCGCCTAAAGCTCCCAAGGTCAAGTTATCCTTTGTTGCTGCGGGCGGTTTGGAATGCCGCCAAGGCCAGCCCGAAGAGCTTTGCGATCAGATAAACCAAGGGAGTTGGTGCGCCAGGATGGCCATTGAGCAGTTTGACAACAAATAGGGCCCGACAGAGGCCCGTTCTTCATTTCTGGTGTACCGATTATATTTCAATTCGTCCCGGTCATGAGAGTCATGATTTTTTCATAAAATTCGTGCTCTGAGGAGCTAACCATGGCCGCAGGACAGTGTTCTGCAAGATGCTTGGCATCCACTTTCCACTTCTTATACCAAGCATCAGCCTCTCCAACGTAAACCCTTGGCCTACCTTGAAACTGGTCTGATGTTATGTCGATGACAATGCCGTCAAGCTCAACCCATGCGTGTGTGGCCATAGCACGATTTGCGCGTACGTAAAGAAAGACACCGATTCCCAACGAATTTAGATATTCGCCAAGCATGTCGGACATTACCCCGCAGCACCCTCTCGGAAAGCCACGCATGTGCTCCGGTGCTCCACCAGCTTCAAAGACTTCGTCAGCTGCATCTCGGAAGCGCTCAACGATCTCAACTAACGATTCATTAGTCATGAATCCCCCTGGATATAAAAATGGCAAATCAAGGCCCTGGGGCTCTGCGGCCACCAGTTTTAAGGATTTGCATCAAGTGATGATGACTTTCCTGGTAAGGCCATCCATGCGTCCACCTCAAGCAGGAACAGCGCCATACGGTTGGCCAGTGTCATCGCATAAGCCCTCATTGCCTGGCAGTATTCAACGTACCTGTCGTTACTCTCATCCATGCCGGTAGTTGGATGGCCGAAGGCGTGCTGCACCTCGAAGCATCCATCGAGACCAACTGGCTGGTTATTGAATTCTTCATGGAAGAGTCTGGCCCTGTCAGTAAGCTGAAGCCACTGCAGAACATGCTCCGGGGATATCGTAGTGGCGAGAGGAAGAACAGCCCGGAACTCATGAATTCTCGAATCCATGCAGGCCAATCCACACCGTAGTTTGTAATAGTCACTGACCGTAAAGCCCTTCTTGATTAATCCGTTCAGGTATTTCCAGTGTTTGCTCAGGTTTGACCTATCGAGGATACCTACGTCATTCAGGCTTATAAGATCAAAGTGGCCGAATGTTCTCTCATTTTCATAGGCATCGACCACTGACGCTATGATGAGATTCAAGGTGTGAATGGCCGACTTTTCGCGCTTTACCTTCGGAACAAGATCGATCAGGACATAGAAGAAGTACGCCGCAATTAACCCTGTCAGCAAGTCACCAACGATGTCTTCGAACGGCTTCGACTGAAGCATCGTGATTAACCCAGGCCAGTCCTTCATCACCTCCGGCACAGCAAGCTTGATCTTCACCATCAACAGGCAAGCAAAGGCAATCCAGGCGCCGATGAAGAGCCTGCGTTCAAATTTGTCCTTCAGAAACTCAAGCATTCCCTTTCCTCACGAAAAAGGGCCCCGCAGGGCCCTGATTTTGTACTCAACAGTATTACTTAGCCAACCAGCTCTCGACTTCGTCGCTACCCCACTTGGCTTTCCACTCTTTCAGGATCTTGTGGTTGCCGCCTTTGGTCTCAATCACTTCCCCATTGTGTGGGTTTTTGTACTGCTTGACTTGGCGGGGCTTGCGAGGGGCTTTGCTCTCGACTACTGGGGCGCGACGGCTGGCTGCCTGGGGATCCAGGATAGCGATTACGTTGCGCAGGCTGTAGCCATATTCGCCCAGGAGGTCGCGGAGCTTTTGCTCAAACTCAATTTCTTTTTTCAGCGAGTCGTCATTTTTTAGGGCTTCGAGCTCTGCGAGCTGAGCGGCCAGTTGTTGCTCTAGGGCACGGAATTCGGCAAGGCGGGACATAAGTATCCTTTGATGATTTGGGTATATTTAAAGAGGGTTTTACACAGATAGTAATAGCCAAGTCAAGTAAATCTGCTTTAGATAACCCTGCTTGTTTCATCACGCTCAGGCTGACTTATGATCCCAGAGATCGGAGACGAATGCCTGAGCTCACAAATGCTCTGCACACTGCACTTAAAGACTATACCCCACTCAATAACTGCCGCCGAGCTATCGGTGGCAATCGTGACCATCCAGCAATACAGGATCTGCCAGGAGCTTTTTGGCTACAAGCTTGTGGGTGTTTACAGGGTCAGCACTGGCTAAATTTTGCTCATTGGCTTAGCTCCGGCAAGACCTTGGGAGCACCTTGCCCACGGCAGCTCCTAAAACCTAACGGTGTTGTGGTGAGCCAGCGCGGAACCGAGTCACCAGGTGGTGACTGGGATCACGCTTCTGGACAGCATGAAAGCTCGGGCAGAGGCTCTACATCAGTACTCCATGGTGACTGTAACAAAAAATAACGATAGGATGCCGCTCGCGGAGATGTCATTTCGCCATCGCCAGGGTTTCAGGCACGAATGGCACCGCAGGTATGCAGCCCAACTACAACCCTCAGATACTCAAGGAAGACTTTGTGAACAAAGCAAAACTCATAGCTGCCGCAGGCCTCGCAATCTCAATGGCCCTGCTGGCTGGCTGCGGCGACAAGAAAATTGATGGCAGTTCTGACGCGAACTTCCAGAAATCTGCGAAGGCAATTTACGATAGTCTCCCGGACGAAAAGAAAGCAAGCTTCGGCATGGCGCTCGCCCAAGGCCAGGCTCTCGGCATACACGAAAAGGGTCAAAGCTTCGCTCAAGCACTTGACGGGAAAACCGCTGACGAAGCAATTGCCTTCATCAAAGCAGGCGTTAAAGAGAAAACAACCTTCAAGTGGTAACCCCCCACATTACTCTTAATGTAAGGAAACAAATTTTGAAAGGCACTATTCTTAACTTCAATCCAGCAAGCCGCGAAGGTATGATTTCCGGCGAAGATGGTAATCGTTACTCGTTCGACGCTCAGGAATGGAAAAGCGCCGTCGCGCCTGCATCTGGCAGCCAAGTCGATTTTACGGTTAGCGGTGCTACTGCTACTGCAATCTATCAAGTTTCGAGCAATACACTAAATGGTAGTTCAAAAAAACTCCCAGCTGCGCTCTTGGCATTCTTCCTGGGCTGCTTTGGTGCTCACAAGTTTTACTTAGGCTATACCGGCCAGGGCCTGATAATGCTGCTGGTGTTCTTGTTCGGCTTTATTTTGGTCGGCATCCCTTCGCTGGTAATTGGCGTGATAGCCTTTATTGAATTCATTATCTACCTGACAAAGTCCGAAGAAGACTTTGAGCGCACTTACGTTATCGGCAAGAAGGCCTGGTTCTAAGGGCGCGAAATAGCTCGATGTCTTGAGATATTAATTCTCGGCATCGAGCTATTTTAAGTATTAAGGTCGTAACTTGCGACCTTAATATCGCTGTCTCCATACCCAAGCTAAACGACCTCGATTGACAATCTATCCTCGTTGTCAGCAAGGCTAAACTCGTTGCGTAGGATGCCCCGGCGTTTCATTTCCTGCAGGTAGTCCTCCCTCGACAGGTCACCCATCGTGCGTGCACTGGCCAGGGCTGTGAGTTCTTCTGGATTGCTTGTGATGCCATAAGGCTCTCATCAAAGCACAGGACGCGGACTCTAAACCCCTGGGCCAGCAGCGTTGCAGGGAGGGTGTTTTGGATGTGGTCTTTTAGCCAGGCTTCATCTGCGCAATGCTTGTACTCAATCTCCGCCCCCGTGGGCATCGACGTCGACGCGACTGAACAGATTGAGCACCATCGTCAGATCGCTCAAGCCCAGCCCCCACTTGCCCATTTCGACGAGCAGGTTGTCCGCGCCGTTGCGGAAGAAACCATTGCGCAACTCCTGGTAACGGCCGTTACCGTATTTCTCTACGACCTCCTGAGCGCAAAGCACGCCACCGATGCTGTCACTCCAACCACAGGTATCACGAGTGATTGCAGCGAGCACCCGCCCCATACCGGTCAGGAATGAGCCCAGCTCCGTGCTCGGCATCTCCCAAACCTCCACTGCGATGGCGACGCCCCCTTCCTGCACCCGCACCATCCCGGGTCGTTTCACAGGCCCGCCGGCAAGCGCGTAGAGCTTGTAATGGGGGGAGCTGCTTGTGGACTCCAGCAACCGAGCCCCACGATGCTGGAGCTGCCAATTGAGCGCGAGCCCATCCAGATGGGCACCACAAACGACCAGGCGGGCCATGTCATTGCGAGCATCGATCGCCGGTGCTTCGAATCCTTGGTAGGCGTTTGCGAGGCTCAGCAGGTAGTGGTCAGTGAATGCCCGACCGAATAGCGTGATCCCCCAAGGCAGGTCGTTCTTCATGACACCGCTGGGCACAGCAACGGCTGCGTAATCGAGCAGGTTCATGAAGTTGGTGTAATAGCCCAGCTCAGAGTTGCGCTTCACGGGTTCATCAGCGAGCTCGGCCAAGGTCACGGGGCGACCAATTGTGGGCGTAAGCACACAATGCAGGTCTTTCAGGACTTCATCACATTTGGCCTTGAGCATCTGCAACCGATACTGAGCACGGAACGTATCGACGCCGCTTACCTTCGGGCCTTTCTCAAGCACCGCATGAATGACTGGCAGCACGGCTTCTGGGTGTACCTGCGCGAGCTCTCCCACCACACTGTAACGCTCGGCAACCCACGGGCCTTCGTACAACAAGCGGGCAGCTTCAAGGAATGGCGAAAGGTCGATGGTGACCGGCTCTCCCCCCAGCGACTTCAGTCGCTGGATGGACGCTTCAAACAGGCCAGGCCCCTCGCTGCATCCAAAAAACTCCAGGTCGCAATCGCGTGGGATACCAAACCGGAAGGAAGTGATGCGCCCGAACGCACTGCCATCATTCCAAGCAGGGTTGGCTCTGCTGTATTCGTCCGCAGGATCTTGCACAGCAAGCAAGGCCAACAATTGGCTGGCCTCCCGTGCTGTAGCCGTAAATGTAGTGACGCAATCCAGCGTTCGGCATGCAGGTACGACTCCAGCAGTCGAAATCAGCCCCCTTGTTGCCTTCAACCCTACAAGCCCATTGAGGGCTGCAGGTACGCGACCTGAACCTGCAGTATCGGTACCCAGGGCGAAACTGGTGATACCCAGCGCCACGGCCAAAGGTGATCCGGCGCTTGATCCACCTGAGGGGTAATCACGATTCACACTGTTCACGCATGCACCGTATGGTGATCTCGTGCCATTCAGCCCTGTCGCAAATTGATCAAGGTTGGTCTTGCCTAATGGAACGGCCCCGAGGTCGATCAGCCGCTGGACGACGCTGGCCGAGCGCACCGGGATGTAAGCATACGCAGGGCAAGCCGCCGTGGTCGGCACGCCTGCCAAATCGATGTTGTCCTTGATGGCGAAAGGCACCCCATACAAGGGCAAACGCTCAATAGGCGTCGACTCCAGCACCGCAAGGTACGGCTCAAGCTCCTCAGCGCTCAGAAGATGTATGAACGCGTTGAACTGGGGGTTGATGGCCTGGGCCTTGTTACGCAATGCCAGAATCAGTTGGCGAGGGCTCAGGTCGGCCTCGATCACTGTGACCGGACAGACGAAACCACCCAGGCTTGGGCCGTCCGGGCCCAGAATCACCGGCATGTCGCCCGTAAAATCCACGGCCCCGATCGCATAAGGATTGTCATGGATGTTGGAGGGATGCAGCCCAGCCTCCCCTCCGTCGGCGCGCACCCACTCGGGTTTTGGCCCGATCAACCGAACACCGGTGCGGCTCGAATTGAAATGCACTTCCCACTCTGTGGCGAAGAATGTCTCGATATAGGCCGGTGTGAAATACTCGGGCGCCCCATGGGGGCCGTAAATCACACGGATCTCTCGGCTCGCCCCCAGCGGCTCCTGCTCTGGCAGTTGCCTGCCTGCACTTGAGTCAGTCAAGCGGCTGATGTGCAGCACATCCCCCGCGCGCAAGGCTCGACCTGCGTGACCGCCAAACTGCCCCAGGGTGAAAGTGCTCTTGCTGCCCAGATACTCCGGCACCTGGATGCCTCCACGTACACACAGGTAGGCCCTGGCGCCAGCACCAACGATCGTGCCGATGCTGAGTACCGAACCAGCCTTGATCATCAGTGCAGTGTTCATCGGCACGACGTTGCCATCGATCAGTACCGGAATAGCTTTGAAGCCGGTGAGGGCTGTCTCAGCGTATACAGCGGCCCGCACCTTGGCCTTAGTCTCGTCATCGATGTTGAGGCTGGTGAGGGCTTGATCGACCATTGCACGCTCCTTTTTAAAAGCGACTTCAACGACCTCGGCCTTGCTGTAGGCAGACGCTTTGATGCCCACTACGAACAACCCAGCCGTGCGGTTGCGGCGAAGCATCTGGATTGCGTCTTTTGGTACAACGTGCCCCTGAAAGAGCCCAAAATGCGCGGAAAAGTGACCAGAGGTGATTGAGAGTGCGGATTCCACGACACTTGGACACTCAGCCCACGATCATTTGGACACTCGTTCCATGCTCACTTGGACACCTGATCCACGTCCACTTGGACAGGCAGTCGGAGCGCAGCGACGCAGGTTTGCATTGTTAGTCTGAAGTCTCTGTCGCCGTCAATTTCGTTGCGCGTCTGCGCATCGATTCGCCCTTCAGTTCGATCCGATAAGCGTTGTGCACCAGCCGGTCGAGGATCGCATCGCCCAAGGTCGGGTCGCCGATCAGCGCATGCCATTTGTCCACCGGCATCTGGCTGGTGACCAGCGTCGAGCGGTTGCCGTAGCGGTCGTCCAGCAGTTCAAGCATGTCGCGCCGCTGCGCAGCGGTAAACGGCGCCAAGCCCCAGTCGTCCAGGATCAGCAGGTCGGTCTTGGCATAGCCGGCCATGAGTTTGGCGAAACGGCCGTCGCCGTGAGCCAGGCCCAGCTCCTCCATCAAGCGCGGCAAGCGCAGGTAGCGCACGCTGTAACCGTCGCGGCAGGCCTTGTGAGCCAGCGCGCAGGCGAGCCAGGTTTTGCCTACGCCCGTTGGGCCGCCGATGATCAGGTTCAGGCCGTCGCGCAGCCATTGGCCGCTGCCCAGTTGCAGGATCAGGGACTTGTCCAGGCCGCGTGGGCTGCGGTAATCGATGTCTTCCAGGCAGGCGTTATGGCGCAGTCGTGCCAGTTTCAGGCGGCTGCTCAGACGCGTGTTTTCACGTTCGGTCAGCTCGCGGTCGACCATCAGGCCGAGGCGTTCGTCGAAGCTCAGATCATTGATATCGGGCGTGGCGTGTTGCTCGCTCAGCGCCTTGATCATGCCGTGCAGGCGCAGGGTTTGCAGCTTGTCGAGTGTCGGGTTGGGCAGCATTTTGGTGCTCCTTTTTCAGGTCAGTGGTAGTAGCCAGGGCCGCGCAGGTTGATGTGTTCGTCGGGCAGTAGCGGCAGGTTTTGCTGGGACAGCGGTAGCTTTTCCAGCCCTTGGCGCAGGATCGATTCAAGGCTTTTGTAGCTGCACGCGCCCAGTGCCAGCGCTCGCTGGCAAGCGGCTTCCAGCCGCTCTTCGCCGTGCTGCTTGCTCAGGCGCAGGATGCCCAGGCAGGCGCGGAAGCCGTGCTGAGGATGGATTCGGCGCTCAAGGATGTAGGCGATAACGCCAGCGGTGTTAGGCCCGGTCTGCTCGGCCCAGCGGATCAGCCGTTGCGGTGTCCATTCGGCGTGCTCCCGGTGGCTCTTGGGCATGTGCTCGGTTTGGGTGGTGTGGCGGCCTTTGTGCAGCGAGCGCAGGTGACTGGCCACCCGCTGGTTGGCGTGGAAGCACTCGACGGTCTTAGCGGTTAGCCGCACTTCGAGTTGGTGCTTCACCAGCTGGTACGGCACCGAGTAGTAATGGCCCTCGACCTCGACGTGATAGTCGATGTGCACCCGCGCCTTTTTCCATTCGGCGTAGACATACGGATGTTCTGGTAGCGGTTGCAGTGCGGGTTGGTCGATGGTCTCGAAGGCCGAGCGGCGTGAGCCGGGCAGCTTCTTGAAGGGCTTTTGATTGAGGCGTTCGAGCAGCAGGCTGATTGCCGTGTTGAGTTCTCCGAGCGAGAAGAACTGGCGGTTGCGCAGCACTGCCAGGATCCAGCGCTCGACCACTTGCACACCCACTTCAACCTTGGCTTTGTCCTTGGGTTTACGCGAACGCGCGGGCAGTACGGCTACGCCGTAATGCTCGGCGAGATCGCGGTAACTGGGGTTGATGTCCGGCTCGTAGCGATGCGCCTTGGTGACGCCACTGCGCAGATTATCGGGCACCAGGATCTGCGATGTGCCGCCGAAAAAAGCAAAACAGCGGGCGTGCGAGCCCAGCCAGTCGGGCAGTTTCTGCGACCAGGTGGCCTCGGCAAAGGTGTAGCTGGACGCGCCGAGGACGGCGACGAAGATCTGGGCCTGACGGATTTCACCGGTCTGTCGGTCGATGATGGGCGCGGTCTGTCCGGCGTAATCGACGAACAGCTTTTCGCCGGCACGGTGCTCCTGGCGCATGACAACGTCGACCTTGGCGGCCCAGAGGCGGTAGTGCTCGCAGAACCAGCTGTATTGGAAGCCTTGCGGGTGAGCGAGTCGATATTCCTGCCAGAGTAGGGCCAAAGTGACGCCGGGGCGGCGTAACTCGGCATGCGCCCAAGACCAGTCAGGCATCGGACGTTGATCGCTGGGAACTGTTGGTGCTGGAGGGAACAGGCATCGCTCCAGTTCGGCATCCGATAACAATGTCGGCCAACTCAGCCCGCAAGCGTTGAAACGGTGCAAGTAATTGCCCGCACTGCCGCTACTGATGCGCAGGCTGGCGGCGATCTTGCGCACGGACAGGCCAGCGTCGAACTTTAGACGTAGTACCTCTCGGATTTTACGCATGGATATACGCTCCACGATGACCTCTTCGCTTCGAGAAAAGAGGTCGATGGTAGTGAATAATCCTGCGTTGCTGCCTGCCTGAGCATGGATCGGATCAGTGGAACATCACTGTCCAAGTGCTTGTGGAATCAGTGTCCAAGTGGCCGTGGAATGAGTGTCCAAGTGGCCGTGGAATGAGTGTCCAAGTCAGCGTGGACTGGGTGTCCAAGTGCGCATGGAATCCCCAATTGAGAGGGCAGAGGTGATAACCGGGCTGTAAATCACCACCCTATGAGCTGTCGTGTTTGGGTCTGCAATAAATGCGGCTTGGTCTGGCCACTTAGCGGTATCAGCGGTAATGACCAAGGGGGCAGTGCCGTTCTTTTTTTCGATCACCTTCGCAATGGCGTTGGCTTCTTTAACCGCGTCACAGGCGATCAGCACGTTTCTTGGCTTTTGCGTGCTTGTTGCTGCAGCGATAGCCATTGCACGTACCTGGTCGATCCCGGCAGTCGCGATTTTGATGCTGGAGTGGTTTTGCTTGACGGAAAACACCCTGGCATCGCCAATCATTTTGGAGCAGCGGCTGTCGATGTCGGCATCGCTCATAATCACGTTTTGAGCTTTTTTGACGACAAAATTGAGTGTCTCCCAGACCGCCTGACGCTCCCTGACTTCTCCGCCCAGGACGTGAGAGATCACCTGCGTGGCCTCGTCGATCACTACAAGGTCTGCAGATTCTGCAAATGCCTTGAACTGACTGTTCGCGAGTGAGTTAACAACGATCTTCAAGCCTTGAGCATGCTCAATAATCGATGGCCTGACGCACTCGTCATAGCTCACCATTCCAGGGATTTTTGCGATGTTTTTGTTGATTGAACGGCGATGGGTGATAAGCAGCACCTTTTTGCCAGCGTCAAGGTATGACTGGATTACCGGCTCAAGTATTTTTGAGGTCTTGCCATATGCGGTAGGCAGATTGAGCAGATATTTGCCGCCCTGCGCCAGGATCGCGGCTCTAATCGATTCAGCGCTTTCCGGGACTTCGACGGTTGCGTCCAGCGGGTTTGACCTGGCATTCATTTCATCCGTCATTTTAAGCAGCTTGCGGGAGATCAGTTTCTTGCAGACCTCTACATTGCGTCCGGATGCTTCCGCGAGCGCAGCGGCTTTAGTGTCAAGAGCGCCAGATACAAAGGCGTCCCGTGCGATTTCGAAAGCTGCGCGGTCGAGCGCTTCGTCGCTGCCGTCGTTTTTAGCGATAAGCAGGGCCAGGTCAATCTTGCGCATGTTGTAAATGCACTTTGTAATTTGACCTTGAGCTTCGGAATGCAGCCCCGATGCAGTCCTGTAAGCAATTGACACCGCGCCAAGAACATTTCCCTTGATCGAAATCAGGCGGGTGTGTTTTGGGAAGTCTACTTTAGACTGAGACGCGATTTCGAGGGCGTTAGAGTCGTTAGTGATAACTGTCACTTCTTGAGTTGACTCGATGGTGGTTGCGTTGTTTTTAGGCATTGTGCTTTCCTTTTTCTTTTTTGGGGTCTCGCACCCCGATGTACTTAGTATTAAAAATGAGCAAAAGGTGTTGCAAGCTAAATTGCAAAGTTAGTTGAAATAGTTAAGTTTGGTATATTTGGCGTGGTGTGATTCCAGGTTTTTCTTAACCAAGAGTTTTATGGGTGAACCCCATGTGCCTGCCCATCCTCGTTTACCCCATCTACCCCTACTGCCTCTTTATATAAATAAAAAATATGGGGAGGGTAGATGGGGTCGTAGATGGGTTGTGGGATAGCAAACAGCTTGGCTAAGAAAAACTTTTTGTAAACCCCCTTGAAGCTCAACTAAGCTGAAATTGGCGGAGTTAAGCTCACCTCAGCTCACCTCAGCGCAAATAAGCTCAACTAACTGTTGCACACACCCTTGCTCATTTTTAATACTAGCTACATAGGGCCTGGAGAGAGCCCACAAATAAAGGTAAATGCCATGGTCATTAAATACGCAACGCAAACGACCGCTGCAACCGGATATGTAGCAAATCAGGAGACAGACTCACTGCTCGCGCTTTATAAAAGGCATTTTGAGATGCCAACAGTTCTGGTTGAGAAAACGAATGCCAAGACGTTCGTGCCGGCCACTTTTAGGCTCCCAACCCGCAACGATAATAATGTCGCATCATCCGGCTTGATCATTTTTGACATCGACCAAAAGCTCGGGGAGGGCTATGACGACGATATGATCGCCTTGGAAGAAGCTGAGGACGCTTTGCTGGACATGCGCCTGGAGCATTTTATATACACAAGCCACAGCCACACCCTCCAGGCCCCGCGCTTTAGGATCGTCATTGCTGTGTCCAGGCCGTATTTTCCGAGCGAGCACAACACTATCTGCGCAGCGATGCTGGAATCCCTGGATGAGTTCCTCGACGGTAGGTTGCTGCGAGCAATTGACCCATGCTGGCGAGTACCGTCCCAGTGCTACTACGTCTACACTACTCACCCTGATCGCCACAGCCACGCAATCAGCTTTTATAATCCTGGTAAACCAGCAGACGTCGACGAACTTAAACTCCATCAATCCCAGTACGGCCTTGTGTCCGAGTACAAACCAGGCGCAGCTCGACCAGCAACTGGTAATACTGGCACTAGAGGGCGCTCGTACGATCTCAATAGGATTGTTGGCGGGATGATTACCTCGTCGACCGAAGCTGAGATCGCAGCAAGGTTGTTTGAGTACGACAACACCGCTCACGCAGGAAATGAATACTTTAGAGACATGCAGTACCCGCGCAACCGACCAAAACCAGGTGAGTCAGGTGATGCCGCAGCCTGGCGCTCTTGCCAAATTTTCGCTAAATCGCATATCAACTCGCTGAAGCGTAAGTTCCGCAAGCAAGTCGATACCACTATTGTCGTCAAAAAAGCTTCTTCGACGGAGCCAATGCCGACACATGACGCAATGATCAAATTCAAGTCTTTTAACGGCAAGCCGACGAAAAGCGGTGGAGAGACGGTACTGCTTGAGTTGCAAGTAATGTCGGGCGAACATGCAGGCCGTCATTTCTGGCATCGCCTCTACGGGAGCGGCAATCACGAAGTAGCTATTAAAATTAGCAACACGACAATCCAGAAAATTTCGAAGGCGACAAACATCCAGATGGAGTCACTCAAAGACATCATTAAAGCCGATGGCAAAATCATTAAAGCCAGGATTAAGCTAAAGCCAGGAATCGGTGGATACAAACCTCAAAATGAGATCGGAGACATACACTTAAATCAGCTCTGATTTGATAGCAAAAAAGGAATTAAATTACACACTTAGTTATAGTTACATGGTATAATTTTATCAGTGACGCGGGTTTACCTCCTTTTCCCCGCGCCGCACCCCAGGCCCGCCGGCTCTCTCGCATCCTCCGGCGGGCTTTTTTTTGCCTTTTTTCCGGGGGTGGACGGGGCGGAAAAGCCCGTATTTGCTGGGGTTACGGTCGATTTAAGGGTATGCTATTGACATACTCTTCGATTTGTGTAGTTGACAGCGGCTGTCGAGATAATTTAGCGTAAATTGACATCGGGAGGGGCATGAGAGCGCCCGGTGGTTTGTCAATTTCACGAAATGGAGTCGAGATGGAAGTCAAAAAGATTGCTAGACAGGAATTCCTGAGCGCGGACGAAGCCGCTGCGGTGCTTGGCGTGTCAGCGGACACTCTGCGTTTTTGGCGTTATACAAATAAGCACGTTGAGGAAATCCCTCCGTTTAAGCATGTTTCTCGCCGAATTTTTTACCGTACCGCTGACGTCATGAAGTTTTCGCAAACGATGTACTGCCCAGCCTAAGTCGCCAGGCAAACGCTAGAGCACGACGCTCGCCCCAGGCCTCCGGCATGACGCCCAGTCCACCAAGAAGCCCAGCACTGATCTGGGTTTTTTTGTGCCTGGCAGGTGGGGTTTGGGAGGCGCTTGGTAGCCGACAAGCGGTCAAAAAATATTTTTCAAAAAGATGAGATTTTTCTGCCAAGAGGGGCGATGAGCTGCTGGGAGCTGACGAAAGCTTAGGAAAGCTGGGGGATTTTTAGGGTGCAGCTACCAAATCGCTACCAAGCGCTAAAAAACGGGCAAAAATGATGAGGCGATAGGATGGGAACTGAAAAGCTGGAGGCCTTGAACGGCGGGGCTTGCAGGGGATTTTGGAGGGGCTGGATCTGGCGAAAAATGGTGTTGACACTCAGCAGATTTTAAGTCTGCTGTGTATACCAATTCCACCACACTCGCACGCTTGAAGGGGTCGCAACGACCAGCTCGCTTCTAAGCAGAAGGGCTTCGCAATCAAGCGCGCTTTATAACCCATTGTTATAGTTGAGTCAACTGCAGCGCCTATGATCAACAGATAGAAGGGTGATCGAACCGGCAATTGACACCGTGCTGTCGTTACGCCACTGTTGCCCATCATTGGATCCAAGAGTGTAGCGTGATGACTCAGGGCCGAGTTGGCGAAGGTGTGGTGCGTCCACGGTTATTCTGGCGGCTGTTGTTCGCGCAGGTGCTCGTGCTGGCTGCATTTCTTTACATCAGCCTGATCAGCCTGGGCGGTTATCTGTTGTTGCTGGGCTTCGATGCGGAGCACTCACAGCAGCAGCGTATGTTGGCCCTGGCCGGCGGTGGTATGATCATGCTGCTCAGCCTGTGGTTGCTGAAAGTGGCCATGCCGCGATGCATCAGCCCGACACTGGCCGAGCCGGAACGCTGACTGCCTGTAGTCGTTCAGCTGTCTACTGGCAGACACTCCGGGCTACGCTCATTTCCTCCCTCCTGCTGTGCCAGTGGAGTTTGCATGGTTTCAGCTGACTGCCTCGACGCTTCCGTCATGCCCGCCCATCGTTACGAACAGCTGGTTCAGTCGGTGGTGGATTATGCCATCTACATGCTCGACCCTTCTGGCCATGTGGTGTCGTGGAACGCAGGCGCGCAACGGATCAAGGGTTACCGTAGAGATGAAGTGATCGGTAAGCACTTTTCGTTGTTTTTCACGCCGCAGGACTGTGCGGATGGCCGCCCTGAGCGCCTGCTGTGCCAGGCGCTGGAGCAGGGTGTGGCGCAGGACGAAGGCTGGCGGGTGCGCAAGGACGGCACGCAGTTCTGGGCCTTGGCGGCACTGGATGTGATCCGTGATGAAAATGGCCAGATCATTGGCCTGGCCAAGGTGACTCGCGATATCACTGACCGTCGCGAGTCGGCGCTGCAGCTCGACGCAGTGCGCGCCCAGCTGTTCCAGGCGCAGAAGCTTGAAGCCCTCGGCCAGTTGACCGGTGGTCTGGCGCACGACTTCAACAACATGTTGACCATCATCATCAGCTCGGCGCGCCTGGCGCTGGCCACCCAGGACCCGGCACGCACCCAGCGCATGTTGCAACACATCCTCGATGCCAGTCAGCGTGGCACCGAACTGACCCAGCAACTGCTCAGCTTTGCCCGTCACCGCAAGCTCGATGTGGCCAGCGTTGCCCCGGCAGACCTGGTTAACGCTACGCGTGGCCTGCTTGAACATGCATTGCCAGGCTCGATTGACTTGAAGGTGTTGCTGCAACCGGACCTGCCGTTGATCGAGGTGGATGCCGGGCAACTGCAGATGGTGTTGCTCAACCTGTTGTTCAATGCCCGTGATGCCATCGACGGGCATGGCCGCATCAGTCTGACTGTCGATGTGGTCGAGCTGTTCGGCGAAGTTGAAGGGCTGAAGGGCAGCTTCGTGCGCTTCGAGGTGGAAGACAGCGGCGAAGGCATACCCACAGAGATACTGCCGCGTATCTTCGAGCCGTTTTTCACCACCAAGCCTTTCGGCAAGGGTACAGGCCTGGGGCTCAGCCAGGTCTATGGTTTCGCCCGGCAAAGTGGCGGTGCCATTTGTGTCGACAGCAAGCCTGGCCGGGGAACTTGCATGCGACTGTACTTGCCAATGTATCAGGACCAGACGGATAGCCCACTCGACAGGTAGACAACATGGCACAGGCACTGAAGCGGCTGGTAACGGGGATCGACGGGCTCGACGCGTTGCTCAAGGGTGGCCTGATAGCTGGCGCCTCCTACATTATCCAGGGGCCGCCGGGGGCCGGTAAGACCATCCTCGCCAATCAGCTGGCCTGCGGCCACGTGCGTGGCGGTGGTCGCGTGCTGGTGGCCACTTTGCTGAGCGAGTCGCACGAACGCTTGTTCCAGTACCTGTCCACGCTGGACTTCTTCGACCCGGCGCTGGTCGGTGACAAAATCCAGTTCGTCAGCGCCTTTGATACCCTTGAGCAGGACGGGCTGGATGCGGTGGTGCGGTTGCTGCGCCAGGAAATTGCCCGGCAACAGGCCAGCCTGCTGATCGTCGACGGTGTGCTCAATGCCCGGGTACGTGCGGAAACCGCACTGGACACCAAGAAGTTCGTCTCTGAGCTGCAGGGGCATGCGGCCTTCGCCGGGTGCACCGTACTGTTGCTGACCAGTGCCCGGCTCGACGAGGGCAGCCCGGAACACACCATGGTCGATGGTGTGATCGAACTGGGTGAGCAACTGGTCGGCAGCCGCGCCGTGCGCCATGTCCAATTGCGCAAGACCCGCGGCAGTGGTGCGTTGTCGGGGCGTCACGAATGCCTTATCGATGAGTCCGGCATGCAGGTCTATCCTCGCCTGGAAGCGTTGTTCAGCCACCCCAGCCAATTGGGCAGTGGCACCTTGGCGCGTATCAGCAGCGGCGTACCAACTTTCGATGAAATGCTTGGCGGTGGCTTGGCCACCGGGTCAGTCAGCCTGTTGATGGGGCCTTCGGGGATTGGCAAGACATCATTGGGCCTGGCCTTTCTGGGTGCCAGCACCCCGCAGGCGCCGGGGTTGCATTTCGGCTTTTACGAAACACCCGAACGCCTGCGCAGCAAGGCCGCTTCGCTCGGTTACGATTTTGCCGCGATGGAGCAGGGCGGTAGCTTGCAGCTGTGCTGGCAGCCGACCACCGAGGGCTTGCTGGACCAGGTTGGCGCGCGATTACTGGAGCGTGTAGCGGCGCAGGGCAGCAAGCGCGTGGTGATCGACAGCCTTGGCGCATTCAGCCGCCTGGCTATTGACCCGACGCGGCTAAATGCGTTTTTCCGCGCGCTGGCGGGTGAGTTGCGCGCGCGCGATGTCAGCGTGATGCTGACCTGGGAGATGCGCGACATCTTCGGCGCGGAAATCAGCGCCCCCGCGCCGGACCTGTCGAGTATCGTCGACAACCTTATGCTGATGCGCTTTGTCGAACTGGACTCGCAACTACGGCGCATGCTGTCGGTCCTCAAGGTGCGTGACAGTCACCATGACCCGGCCTTGCACGAGCTGCTGATCGGGCCGCAAGGCATTACCTTGCGCAAGGCGTTCGAAGGTGCCTGCGGTGTGCTTTCGGGAACGCCGACGCCGCAGGAGAGCGGGTGACGGACGAGCCGATGAACACCATCCTGATTGTCGATGACGAGTACCTGATCGCCGATATCCTCGGTTTTGCCCTGGAAGACGAAGGTTTCCTGGTGGAAAAGGCGAGCAATGGCTGCAAGGCACTGGAGGCGTTGAAGGAAAAACGCGTGCAGCTGGTGATTACCGACTACATGATGCCGCTACTCAACGGTGAGGAGTTGGCGCGTGCCATCCGCGAGGACCCGGCGTTAAGCGAGTTGCCGGTCATCCTCATGAGCGGCGCACAGGCCAGCCAAGGATGCCCGGCCCTGTTTGCCGCAATATTCGACAAACCGTTCGACATGGATGAGATGATCGCCACGGTGCATCAGTTAATAGGCACCTGAGGCTGGCGGTCGAGCGCATCCATGCCCCTCGGGTGACGCTCAGTGTGAGTCTTCGTGTTTCTCCGGAGCCGGGCTGCCGGCCTGGATGCGTTTGAAGATCTCTTCTCGATGGACCTGAACATCTTTCGGTGCATCGATACCGATCCTCACCTGCATCCCTTTGACGCCCAGAATGGTGACTTTGATGTCATCGTTGATGACGATGCTTTCGCCAACCTTACGGGTGAGTATCAGCATGTAGTTCTCCTTGGTGATGTATAAGTCCGCTGGGCTAGTTGCCGCGGCGGCGGGAGCTTGTCCCTCTTCCTTCTCATTAAAGACGCTTTCGGCGGATAGTAATTCCCCGACAGACAAATTCTGTTGCGTGTCTTCAGTTGCAGGTGCCAAATCAAACCGTCAACGGTTTGTCGGCCAAGGTGCTCGCTGGCAAGAATAGGGGGGTTGGCGGCTAATGGGAAATTTCTTCGCATCATGGGCTGAATAGACAAGCTCAATGGTCCTCCTGTTCCTCGAGTGCCTGAAGAAACAACAGCAAGGCCACTTCCTCCGGGTCCAGGCCTTTGCGCACACGGTTTTTCGGCAAATTGGCCAGGCGCCCCAAGGCATAGTGCTCCAGAACTGCCGGGTGGATGTAGCAGCGCCGGCACACTGCCGGCGTATTGCCCAGGCGCGTGGCTACCTGGCGGACTATTGCGGCGACCTGACGTTTGGCTTCACTCTCCGGCTCCCAGGCCAAGGGCTTTAGCAGGTTCAATGCCAGGCTGCTGCCGGCCCAGGTGCGATAGTCCTTGGCAGTAAAGTCGGCACCGGTCAACTGCTGCAGAAACTGATTGACCTCGCTGGAGCCGACACTATGGCGCTGGCCATCTTCATCCAGGTACTGAAACAGTGCCTGCCCAGGCAGTTCCATGCAGCGTTTGAGCAGGTTGGCCAAGCGCCGGTCGTTGAGGGTGACGTTGTGTTCGACGCCGCGCTTGCCGCGGAACTGGAAGCGGATAGTGCTGCCTTTGACCTGCACATGGCGATTGCGCAGGGTGGTCAATCCGTACGACCGGTTATCGCGCAGGTAGCGCTGGTTGCCGATGCGGATCAGGGTGTGGTCCAGCAGGCTCACCACCAGCGCCATGACTTTTTCCCGGTCCAGCCCTGGCCGCGCCAAGTGGGCTTCCAGCTGTGTGCGCAGCTTTGGCAGGGCTTGGGCGAACGCAAGCATGCGCCCGTATTTGTGCTGGTCGCGCAGTTCGCGCCACTGTGCGTGGTAGCGGTACTGCTTGCGGCCACGGGCATCGCGGCCGGTGGCTTGCAGGTGGCCTTGCGGATCGGCGCAGATCCACACATCCGTGTAGGCCGGGGGGATCACCAATGCGGCGATGCGCGCAAGGGTTTCGCTGTCGCGTACCCGTTGGCCATCGGCATCCAGGTAGATGAAACGGTCGCGCCAGCGCCGACGGGTCAGGCCCGGCTGACTGTCGTCAACGTAGTGCAGGGTGCGCGGCAGGGGGCAGTCAAGCATGGGCGGCGGGCCTCGATCAGGTCACTGATCAATGGACAATACGCGCGCTAAGGATGCTCAACCCAAAAGGGCCACCGACTTGATCTGGGCGAACAGTATCTGCCCCGTGTGCAAACCGAGCTGGTCTGCCGAGAAGCGGGTGATGCGTGCAAGCAGGGCATTGCCGCCAGCATCCAGGCTGACCAGCACATGCGCCGGGTTGGCTGCCGGGCAGCTCTCGCGCACACGCACCGGCAGGCGGTTGAGGATGCTCGATGCGCTGTCCGCCGCCAGTGCCAGGCTGACATCCCGGGCCTGCACCTTGACGCGCAGGGTGCTGCCCATCACCTGCGCCGCGTGGGTGATGCGCAGCAGCGGCCCGCTGCTGCCGGGCAGGCGCAGGTCCAGCAGGCCGTAATGCGGGTCGTGCCCAACCACCCTACCTTCGAACACGACGCCGGCGTCGTCGCCCTGGGCCAGCGACAGGTCAAGGCGAGCCAGGGTTTCGCCGATCGGGCCGCTGGCGATCGCCCGGCCTTGTTCCAGCAACACCAGGTGGTCGGCCAGCCGCGCGACTTCATCCTGGGCGTGGCTGACATATATCAGAGGGATGTCCAGTTCGTCGTGCAGGCGCTCCAGGAAGGGCAGTATCTCGCGCTTGCGCGGGCCGTCGAGGGCTGCCAGCGGCTCGTCCATCAACAACAGCCGCGGGCTGCTGAGCAGGGCGCGGGCAATACCCACCCGCTGCGCCTCGCCACCCGACAGGGTTGCCGGGCGGCGGTCCAGCAAGTGGCCGATACCCAGCAGTTGGCACGCCTGGTCGAGGCTGACCTTGCGTTCAGCGGGCGCTACCCGGCGCCAGCCGAACGTCAGGTTGCCGCGCACCGACAGGTGCGGGAACAGGCTGGCTTCCTGGAACACGTAGCCCACCGGGCGCAGGTGCGGTGCCTGGAAGTAGCCACGGGTGCTGTCTTCCCAGACTTCGCCGTTGACTTCGATATAGGCGCTGGCGGCCCGTTCCAGCCCGGCCAGGCAGCGCAGGCAGCTGGTCTTGCCGGAGCCAGAGTGGCCGAACAGCGCGCTGATGCCGCGCCCGGGCAGGTGCAGGTTGACGTCCAGGGTAAAGTCGTCGCGTGCCAGTTTCAGGTGCGCCACAATCGATGCGGTCATTTCAGCTCCAGCCAGCTTTGCCGCGGCGTCCAGCGTACAGCAGGAGCAGCACCAGGAAAGAGAACACCAGCATGGCCCCGGCCAGCCAGTGGGCTTGCGAATACTCCATGGCTTCGACGTGATCGAAAATCTGCACCGAAACCACGCGAGTCTTGTCGGGGATGTTGCCGCCGATCATCAGTACGACGCCAAACTCGCCCACCGTGTGGGCAAAGCCGAGGATGCTGGCAGTGACGAAGCCAGGGCGTGCCAGCGGCAGCACCACATGAACGAAAGTGTCCCATGGGCTGGCGCGCAGGGTAGCGGCGACTTCCAGGGGGCGCTGGCCGATCGCGCCAAAGGCATTCTGCAGGGGTTGCACCACGAACGGCATGGAGTACACCGTCGAGCCAATCACCAGGCCTGTGAAGCTGAACACCACACTGCCCAGGCCTAGCGCCTGGGTGGCCTGACCAAGCCAGCCGTGCGGGCCAAGGGCGATCAACAGGTAAAAGCCGATCACCGTCGGTGGCAGTACCAGCGGCAGTGCCACCACCGCACCCACCGGCCCGCGCAGCCAAGAGCGCGTGCGCGCGAGCCACCAGGCGACCGGTGTGCCGATGATCAGCAGGATCAGGGTGGTCAGGCTGGCCAGTTTTACGGTCAGCCAGATGGCGCCCAGGTCACTGGCATCGAGTGGCATCAGCGTTCATAACCATAAGATTTGATCACCGCTGCGGCTTTCGGGCCTTTGAGGTATTCGACCAGTGCCTTGGCGGCCGCATTGTCCTTGCCTTTGTTGAGGATGACGGCGTCCTGGCGGATCGGCTCGTGCAGGTTGGACGGCACGATCCATGCCGAGCCATGGGTTACCTTGCCGTCCTTGTAGATCTGCGACAGGGCGACAAAGCCCAGCTCGGCGTTGCCGGTGGAGACGAACTGGAAGGCCTGGGTGATGCTCTGGCCTTCGACGATCTTGCCTTTGGTGGCTTCGGTTAGCTTCAGCCTGTCCAGTACCTGGGTGGCGGCCAGGCCGTAAGGTGCCGCTTTCGGGTTGGCGATGGACAGGTGTTTGTATTCGTTCTTTTTCAGCACTTCACCCTTGGCATCTACGTAGCCTTCCTTCGCAGACCACAGGGCCAGGGTGCCGATGGCGTAGGTAAAGCGTGAGCCAGGTACGGTTTCCTTTTCTGCTTCCAGCTTCTTGGGGGTGGTGTCGTCAGCGGCGAGGAACACTTCGAACGGTGCACCGTTCTTGATCTGCGCGTAGAACTGCCCGGTGGCGCCGTAGGCCGCGATCAGTTTGTGGCCGGTGTCTTTTTCGAAGTCCTTGGCGATGGCCTGGATAGGGGCTGTGAAGTTGGCTGCGACCGCGACCTGGACTTCGTCGGCCCAGGCAGTGTTGAAGGCGAACAGGCTGGCCAGGGCAGTGACGGCCAACTGGGGCGAGCGGATACGCATGAAGACAGCTCCTTGAGGTTATCGTTATAGCCTTAACTATATAGCGATAAACCATTGGCCGTGAAGAGGCCATGCCTGCCTGTCAGAATGCCTGGTGACCGATCACTGCCAATGCCTTACCGGCAATCTCCCGGGTCAGTTCACCCGCCGGCATGTGCCGGCCCAGCCGTAACGCCTGCCCCGACCACAGATTGCTGAAATCACTATTACCCTGCGGATCGGTGATTGCCCGTAAAGGCATCAATGCCCCGCCCGCCAGCGGGAAGCGCGGTGCAAGCTCGCTCATCGGCCCCAGCTCGCGCATGAGGCGATTGTTGATGCCGCGCGCCGGGCGGCCGGTGAACAGGTTGGTCAGGGCGGTGTCGCTGGCAGGCGCGCTGTCCAGCGCCCGGCGATGCGCTGGCGACACCTTGGCCTCGGGGCAGAACAGGTAAGCCGTGCCGATCTGCACTGCCGAGGCACCCAGGGCCAGTGCCGCCACCAGCCCGCGGTGGTCGCCGATACCACCGGCAGCAATCACCGGCACGCCGACGGCATCGGCCACCTGCGGTACGAGCGCGAAGGTGCCTATCTGGCTGGTGATGTCCTCGCTGAGGAACATGCCGCGATGGCCACCGGCTTCGTAACCCATGGCGATGATCGCATCGCAGCCATGTCGCTCCAGCCAGACCGCTTCTTCCACAGTCGTGGCGCTGGACAATACCTTGGCACCGCTGGCCTTTACCCGCTGCAACAGTTCGGCCTGCGGCAGGCCGAAGTGGAAGCTCACCACCTCCGGGCGCAACGCTTCGACCAGCAGGCAGCTCTGCTCGTCGAAAGGCGCACGGTTTGACACCGGCGTGGGCGCCGTGAAATCGGCGCCCACTTCGCTGTAATAAGGCTCAAGTGCCTGCTTCCAGCGCGCATCGCGCTCGGCATCGGGCGCTGGCGGCTGGTGGCAGAAGAAGTTCAGGTTCAGCGGGCGCCCCGGGCAGCCGGCGCGGAATGCAGCGATCTCGGCGCGCACTTGTTCGCCGCTGAGCATGGCGCAGGGCAGGGCGCCCAAGCCACCTGCCTGGCCCACGGCAATGGCCATGGCCGAGCCGGTCGCCCCCGCCATGGGTGCCTGCAGAATGGGCAGCTCGATGCCCAGCAGGTCGAGGATACGGCGGTCGGGCCAATGGCTCATGCGATTCTCCTTGCGTGGGGCGAGCGCTGCGGCGGGGGCTTGCGGCGAGTCTTACAGGGCCTTGCTGACCTGGATGTCGCTGATTTTCTCGGCGTCTTCGCCGTGGATCTTGCGCAGGGCCTCGAGGGCTTGCTCTTGCGAGGCATCGGGCATCAGCGCGAAATCCCAGCGACGCTGGCCGTCGAGCTTGTATTTGATGACGTACTTGATGGTCTGGGTCATGGTGGCCTTATCTGAGTTTCGACGACGAGCGACGGATGATCTTGATCTTGTGGGTCAGCGTTGGCTTGCGGGTGACCGAGATCGGGCGAGTGGTGACGGTATCGATGGTGATGTTCCAGAAGCCGGTGCTGGGTACGGTGATCTTCGCCGGAAACTTCTCGAAATGGCCGCCGTGGTAGGTATGACGGCCGCCGTTCTTGAAGCTGCGGAAGTTGGCGTCGTTCATCAGGCGGATATTGCAGCGCTGGGAGCACTCGATGACGACAATATCGTCCTCGTTGAGGTGCTCGCGCTGGTGTACGAATTTCATGTGATGCTCCGCAAGGTTTGGATCTGCAAAAGCAAAAGATACCACGATGTGCCGTTACACTGCCGCGTTGATCGCCGGGCGTAGATAATTCTGCCAAAGCAGGGAGCAAAACCGCCTGGATGTGGTCGAAGCGAATTCTTGAAGGCAGAGGTGCAGCAAATGAAGTGGATGGTGGCGGCGTTGTCGGTGACGCTCGGTGGCTGCGTGAGCGTCGCGGAGCTGGAGCAATCGCGTGAAACGATGGATGTGATCTCTGGCAAGAGCCCACGCGCCTATGCCGACTGCGTAAAGGAGAAGCTTGCCGATACGCGTGACCCGCTGACCGAAGAGCAGCGTGGCGACGGCCTACGGCTGATCGTACCGCAGAAAATCACCTCAGGTGCCGGCCCGGCGGCGCTGGTGGATATCGACAAGCGCGGCAGCGGCAGCAGCATCAAACTGCACGAGCGGCTGAATAACTTCCCGCTGCGCCTTGGCGATGTGCGCACTGCCGCAACACAGTGCATCTCCGGAAGTTGATCTGAAGCAACGGGTCCTCCTTTCTCTGCTTATATGTTTTAAGCCTAAACATATAACAAAAGAAAAGGAGATTCGTGATGACACCGTTGAGACGCGTGATGATCGGCAGCTTGCTGATCCTGATCTGGCCCACGGCACATGCCGCTGAGGGACAGAAGGTCTTCACCCAGGGTGGGGCCAACCCCGCCGCCATGGCCTGCCTGGGTTGCCATGGCCCGGACGGCAATGGCATTGCGGCTGCCGGCTTTCCACGTTTGGCTGGGCTACCGGCCGGTTATCTTGCCAAGCAGTTGCAGGACTGGCGCAACGGCAGCCGCAAGCAGCCAGTGATGGAACCTTTGGCCAAGGCCCTGAGCGACGACGAAATCAAGGCCGTCAGTACCTACCTGGCCAGCCTGCCGGCAGCGCCCGCTGGCGACCTGCACCGCCAGCAGATTGCCGATGACCCGACTACCCGCATGGCCCTGTACGGCGACTGGAGCCGGCAGATTCCTGGTTGCGTGCAATGCCACGGGCCGGGTGGCGGCGGGGTGGGCGAACACTTCCCGCCCTTGGCCGGCCAGCCCGCCAGTTACCTGGTGGCACAGCTCAATGCCTGGCGCGACGGTAGCCGCAGCAATGACCCCAACCAGCTGATGGTCGGCGTGGCCAAGGCCATGACCGATGAGGAGATCAAGGCCGTTGCCGAGTTCTTCGCCCGCCCCGCCAGCCAGGAGGTCACGCCATGAAAACCCTGATTCCCGCCTTGTTGCTGCTGGCCGTGGGCAGCGCCCAGGCCACGCCGATCGCCATGGAAGACCAGTCGCAGTTGAAGGTTCCCGGTGTGCAGGCAGCACCGCAGTTCGTGCCGCCTGCTGAGCGTGAGTTGCCCGATAATGCCTTTGGCAAAATGGTGCGTGAAGGCCACGCCTTGTTCGTCGACACCCGCCGACTGATGCCCGAGGCGGTGGGCAACGGCATGAACTGCAGTAACTGCCACCTCGATCAGGGGCGGTTGGCGCACTCGGCGCCGCTGTGGGGGGCCTACCCGATGTACCCGGCCTATCGCAAGAAGAATGACAAGGTCAACACCTTCGCCGAGCGTATCCAAGGGTGTTTTCAGTTCAGCATGAACGGCAAGCCGCCGGCCGCTGACAGCCCGCAGATGACGGCATTGGCGGTGTATTCATACTGGCTGTCGACCAAGGCGCCGACCGGTATGGAGATTGCCGGACGTGGTTATCCGGAGGTGGCACAACCCAAAGGCGGTTATGACTTCAAGCGCGGCCAGCAGGTTTACCGTGAACAATGCGCGATTTGCCATGGCGATAACGGTGAAGGGCAAAAGGTCGCAGGCGAGTACGTAATGCCGCCGCTTTGGGGCAAGGACTCCTACAACTGGGGGGCCGGCATGCACCGCATCAATACCGCGGCGTCGTTCATCAAGTACAACATGCCGCTGGGCAAGCCGGGCTGCCTCAGCGATCAGCAGGCCTGGGATGTGGCGGCGTGGATCAACCGCCACGAGCGGCCACAGGACCCGCGGTTGGTAGAGGGATCCATCGAGAAGACGCGGGTGAAGTTTCATGCCAATGATGGGGTTAACCTGTATGGTCAGCAGGTTGATGGGGTGCTGATCGGACAAGGGACGGGTAGCTGAGGTAAGCCGGTGGCGGCCTCTTGGCGCGTGAGCCCGTCGGAGAGGCCGCCACCGGCACGCTGATTTCCCTGTCATCCAACGGTCATGTATGACAGCAATATTTACGATCCCCCGGAACTATCTACACTGGGATATCTCTATGATGGCAACGGTCGTTATCGGGGGCATTGTAAGGTGACTGCCGCCTGATTAGACTGCGCCGAATTCCACAGGCCTAGCCTTTTGTAAGGACGTATATGATCAAAAAATGCTTGTTCCCGGCAGCCGGCTACGGCACGCGCTTCTTGCCTGCTACCAAAGCCATGCCCAAGGAAATGCTGCCGGTGGTCAACAAGCCACTGATCCAGTATGGCGTTGAAGAAGCATTGGATGCGGGTCTGAACGAGATCTCCATCGTTACCGGGCGCGGCAAGCGCGCCCTGGAAGACCACTTCGACATCAGCTACGAGCTGGAAAACCAGATCAAAGGCACCGACAAGGAAAAATACCTGGTCGGTATTCGTCGTCTGCTCGACGAGTGCTCGTTCTCGTACACGCGCCAGACCGAAATGAAGGGCCTCGGCCACGCCATTCTCACTGGCCGCCCACTGATCGGCGACGAGCCGTTCGCGGTGGTGCTGGCGGACGACCTGTGCGTCAACCCGGAAGGTGACGGCGTACTGACTCAGATGGTCAAGCTGTACAAACAGTACCGCTGCTCGATCGTCGCCATCCAGGAAGTCGACCCGCAGGAAACCAACAAGTATGGTGTGATCGCCGGTGAGATGATCCGCGACGACATCTTCCGTGTGACCAACATGGTCGAAAAACCGGCCCCGGAAGACGCGCCTTCGAACCTGGCGATCATCGGCCGTTACATCCTGACCCCGGATATCTTCGACATCATCGCCAACACCAAGCCAGGCAAAGGCGGTGAAATCCAGATCACCGATGCCCTCCTGCAGCAGGCGAAGGATGGCTGCGTGATTGCCTATAAGTTCAAGGGCAAGCGTTTCGACTGCGGTGGCGCCGAAGGCTACATCGACGCGACCAACTTCTGCTTCGAGAACTACTACAAGACTGGCAAGGCTTACTGATAAGCCCTGCTGGCCTCAAAGCCATCCTTCGGGATGGCTTTTTTGTGTGCGCCAGGCATGGCGCGTTGCGCGTAAGCGCAACCCGCTTGGTTGTGGTGGCCAAGCGGGTGACTTGGAGGTGAAAGTCCTCTACACACCCGGCAAGGGGAAGTGTTAGCCGGAGGCAAGGGTGTCGCGGGTGACCGCGAATCTGAAGGAAGCCCGAGGCAAAATGCTGGCCTGACGAACAGGAAGCGGATAGAGGCGGCACAGCGGGGTGAGGTGGCCCAAATCGTCAAAGCCCAATACTTGCACGGGGCGCTGTGACGTAAATCCGACAGGCATAAGCAGGAAGGTCGCGCGAATTACCCTGGGAGATCTGCACGTTTGCCGATGTGCTACCGAGCGTCGAGAGGCGACGGGATGAACGTGCAGAAGTCAGCCGAAGCCGTAGTAAGTGGCGGATAACCGCGCCACCAAGGGCCGAACAGGTTATGCCGCTAGTAGGCGTCACTGTCTCATTGGTAGCCGTAATGCAGAAATTTCCTACAACGGAATCTGTCACTCCGAACCCCGGCCAGAAGCCGAGGGTGATGCCTGACAGTGCAAAGGTGCCGGCGGCGTCAGCGACGTGGACGAACGCGGAGCCGGACACGCTGATGGAGCGGGTGCTTGCACCGGCCAACCTCAGGCGTGCGTATCAACGCGTGGTTAGCAACAAGGGGGCTCCGGGTGCCGATGGCATGACGGTCGCTGACTTGGCGGGCTACGTGAAACAGTATTGGCCAACCCTCAAGGCCAGGTTGCTGGCCGGTGAATACCATCCCCAAGCAGTGCGAGCGGTTGAAATTCCCAAGCCGCAGGGCGGCACACGGCAACTGGGAATCCCCACCGTCGTGGATCGCCTGATCCAGCAAGCACTGCAGCAGCAGCTCACACCTATCTTCGACCCACTGTTCTCGGACTACAGCTATGGTTTTCGTCCGGGCAGAAGTACGCATCAAGCCATCGAGATGGCTCGTGCTCATGTGACAGCGGGACACCGCTGGTGCGTGGAACTCGATCTGGAGAAGTTTTTCGATCGGGTCAATCACGACATCCTCATGGCCTGCATCGAACGTCGGATCAAAGACAAGTGCGTACTCAGGCTTATCCGCCGCTACCTTGAAGCCGGGATCATGTCGGGCGGTGTCGTCAGCCCACGGCAGGAGGGGACGCCGCAAGGCGGCCCGCTTTCGCCGTTGCTGTCGAATATCCTTCTGGATGAGCTCGACCGCGAATTGGAACGGCGGGGTCATCGCTTTGTGCGCTATGCCGATGACGCGAACATTTATGTACGCAGCCCTCGGGCTGGCGAACGGGTACTGGCCAGTGTCGAACGCTTCCTGAATCAACGTTTGAAACTGACGGTGAATCAGAAGAAGAGTCGAGTCGCGAGAGCCTGGAAGTGTGACTACTTGGGCTATGGGATGAGCTGGCATCAGCAGCCAAGGCTGCGGGTGGCAACGACGAGCCTGGGTCGCCTGCGCGACCGGCTCGCAGAGCTGCTACGCGGTGCACGGGGTCGCAAGATGGCAAATACCATCGAGCGGATAAACCCTGTCCTGCAAGGCTGGGCGGGTTACTTCAAGCTTAGCCAGAGCAAACGGCCACTTGAGGAACTGGATGGCTGGATCAGGCACAAACTCCGCTGTGCCATCTGGCGCCAATGGAAGCAGCCCTCTACGAGGGCGCGCAACCTGATGCGTCTGGGCTTAAGCGAAGAGCGTGCCTGTAAATCGGTCTGTAACGGCCGAGGCCCGTGGTGGAACTCGGGGGCGCCACATATGAATCAGGCGCTGCCGAAGAAGCTATGGGATCGACTCGGACTGGTCTCGATACTGGATACGATCAACCGGCTTAGCCGCATAGCTTGAACCGCCGTGTACGGAACCGTACGCACGGTGGTGTGAGAGGACGGCGGGTGTGAGCCCGCCTCCTACTCGATTGCGGCGGCCAACGGCGGTATGCTGGACGCCTGCCTGGGAGAGTGAATACATGGCCTTCGATTTTGATCTGTTCGTGATTGGCGCCGGGTCCGGTGGTGTGCGCGCAGCGCGTTTTGCTGCCGGTTTTGGCGCAAAAGTGGCAGTGGCTGAAAGCCGCTACCTGGGGGGGACCTGCGTCAACGTCGGTTGTGTACCGAAAAAACTGCTGGTATACGGCGCGCACGTTGCCGATGAGCTGGAGCAGGCCGCAGGTTTCGGCTGGACGTTGGAAGAGGGGCATTTCGACTGGGGTACCCTGATTGCCAACAAGAATCGGGAAATCGAGCGCCTTAACGGCATCTACCGTAACCTGCTGGTCAACAGCGGGGTGACCCTGTTGCAGGGCCACGCGCGTCTGACGGGTGCCAACGAAGTGGAAGTGGACGGTCAGCGCTACACCGCCGAGCATATCCTCATCGCTACCGGTGGCTGGCCGCAGGTTCCGGACATCCCTGGCAAGGAACTGGCCATCACATCCAACGAAGCTTTCTACCTCAAGGACTTGCCGCGCCGCGTGCTGGTGGTGGGTGGGGGTTATATTGCCGTCGAATTCGCCGGCATCTTCCAGGGCCTGGGGGCCGACACCACACTGCTGTACCGTGGCGACCTGTTCCTGCGCGGCTTCGATGGCTCGGTGCGCACCCACCTGAAGGAAGAACTGGAAAAACGCGGCCTCGACCTGCAGTTCAACGCCGACATCCAGCGCATCGACAAGCTTGAAGATGGTCGCCTGAAAGCCACGCTCAAGGACGGCCGCGAGCTGGTAGCCGACTGTGTGTTCTATGCCACCGGCCGGCGCCCGATGCTGGACAATCTGGGCCTGGAGAACACCGGCGTCGAGCTGGATGAGCGCGGTTACATCCGGGTCGATGAGCAGTACCAGACCACCGCGCCCTCGATTCTCGCCATTGGCGATGTGATCGGCCGTGTGCAGTTGACCCCAGTGGCCTTGGCTGAAGGCATGGCCGTGGCGCGGCGCCTGTTCAAACCCGAGCAGTACCGCCCGGTGGATTACCAGAACATCCCCACTGCGGTGTTCAGCCAGCCACCCATCGGTACCGTAGGCTTGACCGAAGAGCAGGCGCTGGAGGCCGGGCACAAGGTGCAGGTATTCGAAAGCCGCTTCCGGGCCATGAAGCTGACCCTGACCGACATTCAGGAAAAGACCCTGATGAAGTTGGTGGTCGATGCCGAGACCGACAAGGTGCTGGGCTGCCACATGGTCGGGCCTGACGCTGGCGAAATCATTCAGGGCCTGGGCATTGCGCTTAAAGCCGGTGCCACCAAGCAGCAGTTCGACGAAACCATCGGCGTGCACCCGACGGCGGCTGAAGAGTTCGTGACCATGCGCACCGTCACCCGCTGATGACGCGGAGCCTGCTGTACAGCCTGTAGACGCAGCCTTGCGCTGCTACGAGGTCCTTGCTGACACCGGAATGTTTCTGTCATTCGGGCCTCGTTGCAGCACAAGGCTGCTTCAGGGGGGCAAGGCCGGGTCAATACACCCACACCTCGACCCGCCGGTTGCGCAGTCGGCCTTGCTCCAGTTCATTCCCGGCCACTGGCAGTTCATCGCCCATCCCTGTCACCTGCAACACCTCCACGCCACCGCGCGCCAGTTCGCGGCGCACCGCTTGCGCACGTAGGCGGGAGAGCAGGGCTGCGCGCCCTGGGGTTTCCTTGGGGTCGCCGAACCCCACCAGCACTGCCTTGCCCTGCAGCTTCCCGGCCTGGCGCAGGTACTCTGTCACCCGCTGTACGTCGCGCAGGGCCTTGTTATCCAGGCTGGCGCTTCCTTCCTGAAAGCGGAAGTTCACACTCAGCCGCTGCGCCTGCCGGGCCAGGGTACGATAGGGCGGTGGCATGTCGCTTTGGGGGGCGACAGACAGGGCCTTGATCTGCTGCGAAACGAAACCCTGCTGGGCGATGATCGCCTGGCCGGCCGGGCTCTGGGCAAAATCGACCAGGGCCTTGGCCTGGGGCTTGGGGTTGGCCGGCAGGTAAAAGTACAGGCGCCGTGAGAGCGGGTAGTCCTCGCTGGCCACCCGTGCGCGCTCCGGCAGCATGGCCGGCGCGTCGCCCTCGGCCACCGCCAGCACCTTGGCCCCGTGTACGGCGGCCAGGCTACTGAAACCGATGGCCTGGCGGTCGGTACCCACGCGTTCCGCCAGTTTGTCGCTGGACTCGAAGCGCCTGGCCTTGGCCGAAATTTCGGCGTGCTGAGGTTCCAGCACCAGTGCCTTGAAGGTCTCGAAAGTGCCGGAACGGTCGTCTCGGGCATACAGGTGAATGGCCCCGCCAGGTACGCCCAGTTGTTCCCAGCGCTGGATCTGCCCGGAGAAAATTTGCGCCAGTTGCCGGGTGTTCAGTTGGGGTATTGGGTTGTCGGGGTGGACGAAGACTGCGACGCCGTCGAGGCCGATCACGTGTTCGGCGCCAGCTGCGCGTAGGTCGCCCAGCGCCTGCAACTGGCGGACTTCACTGTCGTTGATCGGCCGCGAAGCAGCGGCCAGGTCCGCTTCGCCACGGCCCAGCGCGACAAAGCCGGTGCTCGAGCCGTGGGCGGCAATGTCGATGCGCAAGGGCTGGCCGTGCCCGTCGCGGGCGGTAATCACCCATTCATTGGCGACCTTGCCCGGCTGTTGTTCGATGGCGGTGGCCTGCTGTGCGCGCAATTGCCCCTGTACCAGCGCCGGCAGCAAGGCCGCGCCGATGGTGTTGGAGCCTTGCACGCGCAGGTGCAGGGGCTCAGCCAGGGTCGCGAGTGGTAGCAGGGTGAGCAGCAAGACAAGCAGGCGGAGCATGCCGGGTGACCTGTGGCATAGAGTTGGCCGGCAGATTACGACAGTGGCGTGATGATAATGTGACGGGGCGTACGCCTCCAATAGTGCAGCGCCTGCCAGATCGTGTGCCGCGCGGGCGGTGCTCGATCTGGCAGGCGCTGCAACGCACAAGAGCGTTAATGCGCCCCGGCCGACTTGCTCAGGTCGCTCTCGGCCCATTCGGTATAAATGCAAGCGTCTGCCACTGCCCAACGCACCTTCACGCTGTCGCCCGGCTGCATCGGCATGCCCGCCGCCGACAGTGCCTTCACGGTCAGCTCGGTACCCCCTGCAGTCACCACATGGCAGGTCTGGCTTTCACCCAGGAACAGCACTTCGCCAACCTTGGCAGTGACCTCGTTCCAACCCGCCGGCAGCGGTTCACGCATGGCCTGTTCGGCGCTCAGGGCCACGGCCTTTTCCGGGCGCACCATGATCAGTGCATCCTGCGAGGCGGCCAGCCCCGGGGTCAAGCGAATGGCCACTGGCTGGCCCTCGAAGCTGCCCGCGCCGTTGCTGCTGGCCTTGATCCGCAGGAAGTTGGAGTTGCCCAGGAACGATGCGACAAAGGCATTCGGTGGGTTCTGGTACAGGTCGTAACCGGTGCCCAGGCCGACGATCTTGCCGTGGCTGAAAATGGCGATGCGCTGGGACAGGCGCATGGCTTCTTCCTGGTCGTGGGTGACATAGACGATGGTGATGCCCAGGCGGCGATGCAACTGGCGCAGTTCGTCCTGCAGGTCTTCACGCAGCTTCTTGTCCAGCGCGCCGAGCGGCTCGTCCATCAGCAGGATACGCGGCTCGTACACCAGCGCCCGGGCGATCGCCACGCGCTGCTGCTGGCCGCCCGACATTTGCGAGGGTTTGCGGTGCGCGAACTGTTCCAGTTGCACCAGCTTGAGCATGGCGTCGACGCGCTTGGCGGTTTCGGCAGCGCCGAGTTTGCGAATGGCCAGTGGGAAGGCGATGTTGTCACGCACATTCAGGTGCGGGAACAGCGAGTACCGCTGGAACACCATGCCGATGTCACGCTTGTGCGGCGGCACGTTGACCAGCGACTGGCCGTCGACCAGTATCTCGCCGCTGCTCGGTGTTTCGAAGCCGGCCAGCATCGACAGGGTGGTGGACTTGCCCGACCCGCTGGAACCGAGGAAGGTAAGGAACTCGCCGTCCTGGATCTCCAGGTCGAGGTTGTCCACGGCGGTGAAGTCGCCGTAGTGCTTGTTCAGGCCGCGCAGGCTGACCAGGGCCTTGCCGTGCGCGTTGTCTTTGATCACTGCACTCATTGTTATTATCTCCGCGCGCTCAGGCGTTGGTTTCGGTGCGCCGGCGCAAGGCGGCGGCAATGAACATGACCAGCAGCGACAGGCCGATCAGCAAGGTCGAAGCCACGGCGATGACCGGGCTCAGGTCCTGGCGCAAGGTGGTCCACATCTTCACTGGCAGGGTCTGCAGGTCGGGGCTGGCCATCATTACGCTCAGCACCACTTCATCCCACGACACCAGGAAAGCGAACAGGCCACCGGCGATCATGCCGGGGCGGATGGCCGGGAACGTGACCTTGAAAATCGCCTGCAGGCGCGAGGCGCCGCAGATCACCGCGGCATCTTCGATCGACTGGTCGAACAGTTTCAGCGAGTTGATGATCGAGATGATGGTGAACGGCAGGGCGACGATCACGTGGCTGACCACGAAGGCGAACAGCGTGCCGGTGTAGCCTAGCTTGAGGAACAGTGCGTATACCGCCACGGCAATGATCACCAGCGGCACGATCATCGGCATGGTAAACAGCCCGTACAGCAGCTCGCGGCCCGGGAAGCGGCCACGTACCAGGGCGAATGCGCTGGGCAGGCCCAGCAGCACGGCGGCGACGGTGGTCAGCACGGCCACCTTCAGGCTGGCCAGTGCGGCGTCCATCCACTCCGGGTTGGAGAAGAACTGGCCGTACCACTTGAAGGTCCAGCCCGGTGGCGGGAACACCAGCCACTGTGACGAGCCGAATGACAGCAACACGATGAACACCACCGGCAGCAGCAGGAAGGCCGCGATGACCCCGGTGGTCAGGTACAGGCCCGTACGCAGCGGGCGGCCCATGGCATTGGGAGACAGGAGCATGGCGGTTTACCTCGCGTTGCCAACCGGGGATTCCGGCTGCAGCTTCAGGTACAGGTAGAAGAGCACCAGGGTGATCGCCACCAGCAGTGCGGCAGCGGCGCTGGCCAGCCCCCAGTTGAGGAACGACTGCACCTGCTGGATGATGAATTCAGGCAGCATCATGTTCTGCGCGCCCCCCAGCAGCGCCGGGGTGACGTAGTAACCGAGCGACATCACGAACACCATCAGTGCCCCGGAGAACAGCCCCGAGCGGCACAGCGGCAGGAACACCTTCCAGAAGTTGGTCCACGGGCTGGCGCCACAGATCGAACCTGCCTGCAGCACCATCGGGTCGATGGCGTGCATGGTCGCCTGCAGTGGCAGCACGATGAACGGGATCATGATGTAGCTCATGCCGATTACCACGCCGGTGAGGTTGTGCACCATTTCCAGCGGGGCATCGATGATGCCCATGGCCATCAACGCCTTGTTGATCACGCCCGAGCTCTGCAGCAGCACCAGCCACGAGTAGGTGCGCGCCAGCAGGCTGGTCCACATCGACAGCAGCACGATGTTCAACAGCCAACGGCCCCAGCCCTTGGGCACCAGGGTGATCGCCCAGGCCAGCGGGAAGCCCAGCAGCACGCTGATCAGGGTCACCACGCCGGCCACGGAAAAGGTGTTGAACAGCACACGCGCGTAGGCCGAGTTGGCAAACAGCTGCTCGTAGTTACCCAGCCCCGGGGTGGGTTCCAGCACCCCACGCAGCAGCAGGCCGACCAGCGGGGCGAAGAAGAACACGCCAAGGAACAGCAAGGCGGGCAGCAGGTTGCGGCTGCCTTTCCAGCGCTGGCTCAGGCTTGCGCGGCGCGGGGCGGTGCCCGGGGCGCCGGCACCCGTGGGGGTGCCTTGCGCATTGTGCAGGGCGTTGATGGCGACTTTCATTTGACCAACCACTCATTCCAGCGGGCCGCGATGGCTTGACCGTTCTTGGCCCAGTAGGCGAAGTCGAGGGTGACCTGGTCCTGAGCGTAGGCAGTTGGCAGGTTTGGCGCGAGGTCTTTGTCCAGTTTGGCCACGCTGTCGACGTTGACCGGCGCGTAGGCGGTCTTGTTGGCGAATTCGGCCTGGCCCTCGGCGCTGCTGGCGTTGGCCAGGAATTTCATGGCCGCTTCCTTGTTCTTGGCGCCTTTGGGGATGACCAGGAAGTCGGCCATGACCAGGTTCTGCTTCCAGCTCACGCCCACCGGTGCACCGTCTTGCTGCAGGGCGTAGACACGGCCATTCCAGAACTGGCCGAGCGAGGCTTCACCCGAGGCCAGCAACTGCTGCGACTGGGCGCCACCGCCCCACCAGACGATGTCTTGCTTGATGGTGTCGAGCTTCTTGAAGGCGCGGTCCAGGTCCAGCGGGTACAGCTTGTCGGGGGCTACGCCGTCGGCCAGCAGGGCCAGTTCCAGCACGCCGGGGCTGGGCCATTTGTACAGGGCTCGCTTGCCGGGGTAGGCCTTGGTGTCGAACAGCGCGGTCCAGTCCACCGGCTTGTTGGCCCCGAGCTTGCCTTCGTTGTAGCCGAGCACGAAGGAGAAGAAGAATGAACCGACGCCATGGTCGGAGACGAAGCGTGGGTCGATCTTGTCGCGCTTGATCTGGTTGAAGTCGAGGGGTTCGAGCAGGCCTTCGCTGGCGGCACGCAGGGCAAAGTCGGCTTCGACGTCGACCACGTCCCACTGCACGTTGCCACTCTCGACCATGGCCTTGAGCTTGCCGTAGTCGGTAGGACCGTCCTGCACGACCTTGATGTTCGTGGCTTTGGTGAACGGTACGGCCCACGCTTCTTTCTGGGCGTCCTGGGTCGTACCGCCCCAGCTGACGAAGTTGAGGCTGTCGGCGGCCTGGGCGGCCTGACATGCCAGGGTCAGCAGGCTGGCAGACAGCACTGCGGTTACACGTTTGCTTAACAGCATGGTTACGCCCTCGTTGCTTTTGTTATTCGAGGCGGGGCTTTTGGTGCGCCCGCCAACAGTGTTCGGGGAGCAGCTAAAACAAAGTGTTCTGGTGGCCGTTTTTAATTGTAGGTGCCGGCCTGTAGATTCAAGGTCTACGGGATATCATATTATGGTATTCCAAGATTTTGGCAAGAGGTATGGGGCGACCGGCCATCACTCCGCCCTGTCAAAAGCACCAAGGGCCCCGTAGGAGCGGGTTCACCCGCGAATGCGATGGTGACGTCACCGACGCATTCGCGGGTGAACCCGCTCCTACAATCAGTTGCTGATGTTGCTTTTAGCTTGCAATCCCGGGTTCGAAGGGGATGCTCTGCACCACCTCCAGCTCATAGCCCGCCAGCCCCGCGTACTTCAACGGTGGCCCCAGGTGACGCAGCTTGCCCACGCCAAGGTCCTGGAGGATCTGCGCCCCGGTGCCCACTTCGGAATACACCTTGGACTGGCCACGTTGATAGGGCCGCACAGGGTGGGTCAGTTGTGGCACACGCTCAAGCAGGGCCTGGGAGGATTCGTGGTTGGCCAGGATCACCACCACGCCAGTACCTTCATCGGCCACCTTCTGCAGCGCCGCCCACAGCGTCCAGTTGGCGGGGCCGGCGTATTCGGCACCCACGAGGTCGCGCAGCGGGTCGATCACATGCACCCGCACCAGGGTCGGCTGTTCGCGACGAATGTCGCCCATGACCATGGCCATGTGCACACCACCTTCGATGCGGTCTTCATAGGTGACCAGGCGGAAGGTGCCATGCACCGTCGGCAGCTCGCGCTCGCCGATGCGCTTGATGGTCTGCTCGGTGCTCAGGCGGTAGTGGATCAGGTCGGCGATGGTGCCAATCTTGATGCCATGCCGGGCGGCGAACACTTCCAGGTCGGGGCGGCGAGCCATGGTGCCGTCGTCGTTCAGCACTTCAACGATGACCGAGGCCGGGCTGAAGCCGGCCAGGCGTGCCAGGTCGCAGCCTGCTTCGGTGTGGCCGGCACGGGTCAGCACGCCGCCTTCGCGGGCGCGCAGGGGGAAGATGTGGCCAGGTTGCACCAGGTCTTCGGGGCGGGCGTTGGGGGCCATGGCCGCTGCCACGGTGCGTGCCCGGTCTGCGGCGGAAATGCCGGTGGTGACCCCGGTGGCCGCCTCGATCGACACGGTGAACGCGGTGCTGAAGACGCTACCGTTGGCCGGAACCATCTGCTCCAGGCCCAGGCGTTGGCAGTGATCGTCGGTCAAGGTCAGGCAGATCAGCCCGCGCGCCTCGCGGGCCATGAAGTTGATGGCTTGGGCGTCGCAGCGCTCGGCGGCGATCAACAGGTCGCCTTCGTTTTCCCGGTCCTCGTCATCCACCAGCAGGACCATCTTGCCTTGCCGGTAGTCCTCGAGAAGTTCCTCGATGGTGTTGAAAGCCATGATGCACGCTCACTGTGGTGGGGTGAATTTTATGGTATACCATCATACACAAATATCACCGTAACAGGAGAGCTGCACATGAAGGCCTACTGGATCGCCCATGTGGACGTGACCGACCCCGAGCAATACCAGCAGTACACCCAGCGCGCCCCGGCAGCCTTCAAGGCATTCGGCGGTCGCTTCCTGGCCCGTGGCGGGCGTAGCGAGGCGATGGAAGGAAGGGCTACGCCTCAGCGTAGTGTGGTGATCGAGTTCGATTCGTACGCGCAGGCCGTCGCCTGTTACCGCTCCGCGCTGTACCAAGAGGCATGCAGCCATCGCCAAGGGGTGGCGAAGGCTGAGGTGATCATTGTGGAAGGGTTTGAGCCCTGAGCAGGATTTGCCGGCCCTTTCGCGGGTAAACCCGCTCCTACACAGGCCACCACAGAATTTGACGGTTGTGGTGGCCTGTGTAGGAGCGGGTTTACCCGCGAAAGGGCCGGACCTGCCGCACCGCTGGCAGATTCATTGAAGCCTGCGGGCCGTTTCCGCAAATAGAAGCAAAAGACCCGCCCAGGCGGGTCTATTGCTCATCGCCTCACTGCAGATGCACTTTAAGTTCGTTGCCCGCCTGCCGCAGCGCCGCCTTTACTGCCGGCACTTGGCTCAACGGGTTGAGCAGCCCATAGTCATGAATCATTCCGTTGTAGCGCACCGAGGTTACTGTCACGCCAGCCGCATTCAACTTGCGGGCATACGCCTCACCTTCATCCCGAAGCACATCGAACTCAGCCGTTTGCACCAGGGCCGGTGGCAAGCCCTTCAGCTGTTCGGCGGACGCCCGCAGCGGCGAGGCGTAGATTTGCGCCCGCGCCTTTGCATCAACGGTGTAGTTGTTCCAGAACCACTTCATCATCCCGGTGGTCAGGAAGTGTCCTTCGGCAAACTGCTTGTACGACGCTGTCTCGAAGCTGGCGTCGGTCACCGGCCACAGCAGCAACTGGAAGCGCAGGGCAGGGGTACCGGCCTCTTTGGCCTTGAGTGCAACCACCGCCGCCATGTTGCCGCCAACGCTGTTGCCGGCTACCGCCAGGCGCTTGCCATCCACGCCGATCTCCTTGCCATGCTCGGCCACCCAGCGAGTCGCGGCGTAGGCCTGGTTGATCGCCGTCGGGTAGTGCGCTTCCGGTGACGGGGTGTAGTCCACATAGACCGCCACCGCACCCGAGCCGACTACCAGGTCGCGGATCAGTCGCTGGTGGGTCGGGAAGTCGCCCAGCACCCAACCGCCGCCGTGGAAGAACATGAACACCGGCAGATCACCTTTGACATTAGTCGGGCGCACCACTTGCAGCTTGATCGATTGGCCATTGGCCTGAATCGTGCGTTCCTTCACCTCGACCCCCGAGAGGTCGACCTTCACCGAAGCCTGGGCGCCGGTCAGTACCGCGCGGGCGTCGTTTGGTGTGAGCTGTTCCAGCGGCTTGCCACCCCCTTTCTCCAGGGCTTCGAGGAAGACCTGGGTGTGTTGTTCGACACCAGGGCTGCCTGCGGCGAAGGCACTGGAAACGGACAGGGCCAAGAGGGAGGTGGTGAGGGCTTTGTGGACAATGTTCATGGGCGAATCCTTTTCTGTGCAAGTGTTGGTAGTGGGCGTCTTGCCTGGCCTTTGGGGCCATCGCTGCGACTTGTGCGTAGATTAGGCAGATGCACTTGTGGGAAAAAGCCGCTATAAAGTGTTTGACTGTCAGCAAGAGCGAGACAATGAACCCTTACGAAGACATGCGGATCTTTGCCCAGGTGATGGAGGCCGGTAGTTTCACCGCTGCCGCCGACCGTCTGGGCATGTCCAAGCAATCGGTCAGTCGGCGCCTGATGCAGCTTGAGGAGCGCCTGGGCGTGCGCCTGCTCAACCGCTCCACCCGGCGCCTCGACGCCACGCCACTGGGGCAGCACTACTACCAGTCGGCCCTGCGCCTGTTGGGTGAAGTGCAGCAGGTCGAACACGACATCAGCGGCCAGGCCCAGGTCTTGCGCGGCACCTTGCGCCTGAGCGCGCCGCTGTCGTTTGCCATGGCGCACCTGGGCTGCCTGCTGACCGAGTTTCTGCAGCTGCACCCCCAGGTTGATGTGGAGGTAGATCTGAGCGACCGCGCTGTGGACCTGATTGGTGAAGGCTATGACCTGGCGCTGCGGATTGGTGCACTGGAGGACTCCAGCCTGATCGCCCGTCGTATCGCCAGTGTCGAGCGGGTCTACTGTGCGAGCCCGGCGTATTTGCAAGCACGGGGAGTGCCGGGAATACCGGATGAGCTCGCCGCGCATGATTGCCTGCCTTATGGGCATTCGCGGCAGGTGCAGTGGCAATTCCACAAAGGTGGCAAAACCCAGGCAATTCAGGTGACCGGGCGCATGCGGGCGAACAATGGCGAGTTGCTGCGGGGGGCTGCGATTGCCGGGATGGGGGTCACTTACCTGCCGACCTTTATCGTTGGGCAGGCGTTGGCGGAGGGGCAACTGGTGACGGTTCTGGATGAGTGGCGCCCGCCCGCGCTGCAGCTGTCGGCGGTGTATCCGCAGCACCGGCAGGTGGCGCGGCCGGTGCAGGGTTTTGTCAGCTTCCTGCGCGCGCGGCTGGCGCAGCTCTGACCGTCGGTACAGGCTATGCTTGCCCTATGAGTACACCCGTTCCTTTACGCCAACCTTGCCCCCCTGGCGCCTGCGTCTGCGGCCGCGAGCAACTGGCCGACCATCCGCAGGCCGCCCAGCGCATCCTCTTGCTGACCCGGCAGGAAGAAAAACGCCTGCTCGAACGGCTGGAAAACCTGAAGGACCTGGAAGACCTTCAACGTCTGCAGCAGCGCCTGTACGAAAACCTCGGCATCCGCGTGCACATCGCCCCCGGTTACAACGAGGTACGGACCATGCGCGGCATCGTCATCGAACTGGACGATCAACCCGGGCTGTGCCGCAAGACCCGGCAGTCTATCCCGGCGGCGATCCGGCGCGGGCTGGAGCGTAATCCGCAGGTTGCGTTCCGGTTGCTCGATACGCACGACCTGTTGCGTGATACCTGAGGGTTAATACCGGCATCGGCCGTGGCCACATGGGGCGCGTCAATTCCGTTAATTTTTACAGCGCTTGCTACGTCTACTTGAAAGCTACCCTGCGCCAGGCGCGCAGCGGCATCATCATTTAAGGAGACAGGCAATGACTTCCGTTTTCGACCGCGACGATATCCAGTTCCAGGTAGTGGTCAACCACGAAGAGCAATACTCGATCTGGCCCGACTACAAAGCCATCCCCAATGGCTGGCGTGCCGTGGGCAAAAGCGGCCTGAAGAAGGAATGCCTGGCCTACATCGATGAAGTCTGGACCGACATGCGCCCGCTGAGCCTGCGCCAGAAAATGGCCGAAGCTGCCGCCCAGTGACCGTGCTGAACCTGCTGTGCCTGCCGTACTCCGGGGCCAGCGCCATGGTCTACAGCCGCTGGCGGCGCAAGCTGCCGGCATGGTTGCAGGTACGCCCGGTAGAGTTGCCTGGGCGGGGGGCGCGCATGGCAGAGTCGCTGCACACCGACATGCAAGTGCTGGCTCGGCAACTGGCCAGCGAGCAGCGCCTGACGGCAAGCGCTCCTTATGCGCTGCTCGGCCACAGCCTGGGTGCACTGCTGGCCTTCGAGCTGGCCCATGAGCTGCAGGCATTGGGCTGCCCGGCGCCGCTGGCCTTGTTCGCCTGCGGCACCGCGGCACCTACCCGGCGTGAGGACTACGACGGCAACAACTGGCGCGAGCCCAAGAGCGACGCCGAGCTGATCAGCGAGTTGCGCGCGCTGCAAGGCACGCCTGAGGAAGTGCTGGCCAACGCTGAGCTGATGAGCCTGACCCTGCCGACCTTGCGCGCGGATTTTCTGTTGTGCGGCACTTACACATACCGGCAGCGAGCGGCGTTGCAGTGCCCACTGCATGTGCTGGGTGGCGTGGATGACCGGGCCAGCGATGAGCAACTGCAGGCATGGCGCTGTGAAACCCACGGCGCATTCTCGCTGCAGATGTTCCCGGGTGGTCATTTTTTCATCCATGAGCAGGAAGACCGTGTGCTCGCTGCGCTGACCGCGTCGCTGCAGCCGCTTCGGCTGTCTGCCTGATTGACGTCACCGCTTGCCTGGGGGAGGCTAGGGTTTTCCCAGGCAAGAGGTAGACAATGCTGATCGACCCACTCAAGGCCACGCTACTGGTCGTCGACATCCAGGAAAAACTGATCGGTGCCATGAGCGACCCCGAAGGCACTCGGGCACGGGCCCGTTGGTTGCTGGCGGCGACTGCCGAGCTGGCGCTGCCGACGGTAATTTCCGAGCAGTACCCCAAAGGCCTGGGTCATACCTTGGCCGAACTGCTGGCCGCAGCGCCGGCAGCCGAAGTGGTGGAAAAAAGTCACTTTTCCTGCGTGGCTGCCGAGTGCCTGCCAGCCAGTTTGATGGCGCGTGAGCAGGTGATCGTCTGCGGCATGGAAACCCATGTTTGCGTGCTGCAGACCGTGCTCGGCCTGTTGGCGCTGGGCAAGCAAGTGTTCGTGGTCGAGGATGCCTGCGACAGCCGCAGCCCGGCCAGCAAGGCCGCAGGCCTGGCGCGCATGCGTGCCGCCGGCGCGCAGGTGGTGACCCGCGAGATGGTGTTGTTCGAATTGATGGGCAGTGCCGGGCACCCGCAGTTCCGCCACATCAGCAAAACCTATCTGGTCGGTGAACAGCCCTGAACGGCCGGTTACTGGCCATTTCGGTGATGGCCCTGGTGCTGTTGCAAGGCTGTGCCGGGCGCCGCGAGGAAGCGCCCGAAGCGGACCCGGCGAAAGTCCGTGCGCAGCTGTTGCGGCTGTTACCCGCCCAAGTCAAGGACCGCGAGGGCTGGGCCAAGGATATCCAGGCAGCCTTCGAAGCCCAGCGCATAGCGCCCAGTAAAAGCAACCTGTGCGCAGTGCTGGCGGTGACCGAACAGGAGTCGACCTTCACTGCGGACCCACAGGTGCCCAACCTTGGGCGTATCGCCCGCCAGGAGATCGACCGCCGCGCTGCGCGCCTGCATATTCCCAAACTGCTGGTCGACGGTGCGCTGAAGACGCCGTCAGGCAACGGCAAGAGCTACCAGCAGCGGTTGCAGACGGTGCGCAGCGAAAAGCAGTTGAGTGAACTGTACGACGAAGTCGTTGCACGCCTGCCGCTGGGCAAGACCTTGCTGGACGGGCTGAATCCGGTGCACACCGGCGGGCCGATGCAGGTCAGCATCGACTTCGCCGAAAAGCATGCAAGGGATTACCCCTACAGCCATGAAGGCACAATTCGCCAGGAAGTGTTCAGCCGGCGCGGCGGCATGTACTTCGGTATTGCCCACCTGTTGGGCTACCCGGCCAACTACGAGCGCCAGCTTTACCGTTTCGCCGATTTCAACGCGGGCTGGTACGCCAGTCGCAATGCGGCATTCCAGGCGGCATTGAGCAAGGTCACGGGGGTGAAGTTGGCACTGGACGGCGACCTGGTGGCGCCGGGGGCGATCATGCCGGGGACCACCGAACTGGCCGCGCGCAAGCTGGGGGTGAAGCTGGGGCTGCGTAACCCGCAGATCCGAAGCCAGCTGGAGGAGGCCGACAGCCTGGCGTTCGAGGACAGCAAGCTGTACAGCGGGGTGTTTGCCCTGGCAGATGCCAAAGCCGGCAAACCGGTGCCCCGCGCAGTGCTACCGGGCATCGAGCTGAAGAGCCCGAAGATTACCCGCAAGCTGACCACGGCCTGGTTTGCCGGGCGGGTGGATGAGCGTTATCAGCGGTGCATGAAGCGTTAGCCTGGCAGCAACCCTTGAACGGGTTTACCCGCGAATACGGTGGCGGCGGCAACGGTGAACGGCGGGTGGAAATTGGCCAGCAGGGCCGGCCTCTTCGCGGGTAAACCCGCTCCTACGAGCCCCCGATGCGTGTGTAGGAGCGGGTTTACCCGCGAATACGGTGGTGGCGGCAACCGGTGATCGGCGGGTGGAAATTGGCCAGCAGGCCCGGCCCTTTCGCGGGTGAACCCGCTCCTACTAGCCCCCGATGCGTGTGTACCCGCGAATACGGTGGTGGCGGCAACGGTGATCGGCGGGTGGAGATTGGCCAGCAGGCCCGGCCCTTTCGCGGGTGAACCCGCTCCTGCGAGCCCCCGATGCGTGTGTAGGAGCGGGTTTACCCGCGAATACGGTGGTGGCGGCAACGGTGAACGGCGGGTGGAGATTGGCCAGCAGGTCCGGCCCATTCGCGGGTGAACCCGCTCCTACGAACCACCGGTGCGTGTCCACTGCAGCCGCGCGAGCCTGTCCGATCAGCGCTCGCCCAGTGCCCCAACCACCTGGTCAACGCTGGCCTCGAGCCCCGCAATCGCATCCTCAGGGTCACTCTCCACCACCACCAGCCTGGCCCCGGCCGCCTTGATCACCTCGGCCACTGCCGCGTCCGGCTGACGATGGTCCAGCACCAGCGCCACGTCCTGCGCCTTCAGGTTCTCCCCCAGCGCCTTGAGTGCGGCCGCGTCCCATTCGGCCGGCAGTGGCTGCTCGGCCGCATCCAGGTTCAACCCGTTGACCAGATACCCCAGCCGCTCCGACAGGCTCACCACCGTCAGGTTGTCGACTTTGGCCAGCCGCGTCTGGCTGCTGGCCGAAAGCTCCAGCAATTGGCGCTTGAGCCCTGCCAGGTTGCCCTGGATCTTTGCCTTGTCGTCCGGCGCCAGGCGCTCCAGGTCATTGGCCACCACGTCGGCCATGCGCCCGAGGTTGGTCGGGTTGAGCCAGGGGTAAGCGTCATAGGCATCGTCACCGCTCACCGCAATGCCCGGCAGGGCGCCATCCACAGGTCGTGCGGCATCGATCTCGACAATGCGGATATTGCTGCGCCGGGCCATCGGGTACAGCGGGTCGTCGCGCCAGATCGAACGCACGGCGATCACCGCATCTGCCTGCTGGGCGGCCTTGTGCAGGCCTGCGCCGCCACGCCCACTGAAATACGACGGCTGGCGGCTGGCAGGCAGGTTGGCCGGTGCCGCCCGCTGGAGCTGCACCGCAGTGCCTTCGAGCAAGGCGCTGGCTAGGCTATGGGTGACGGGCAGGGTCGTCAGCACTTGCGTGGCGAAAGACAGGGACGGCAGGCCGGCCAGTGCCAGCGCCAGGGTCAGGTGTTTGAAGTTCATGCCGGGTTTCCTTGCAGGCGAGGAACGAGCGCGCGGGCCAGGGCGGCAAGGGCAAAGCAGATGCCGGCGACCAGGATGATCGCGGCCCCTGACGGCACTGGCAGGTCGAAAACGATCGGTAGCAGGATGCCGAACAGGGTACTGATGGTGGCAATCAGCACCGACAGGAAGAAAAAGCCCTTGAGCGACTGGCTGACCAGGCGAGCGGCGGCGGCCGGGATGACCAGCAGTGCACCGACCAGGATGGCGCCAATCACCTTCACCGCAGCCACGGTCACCAATGTCACCAGCACCACGAACAGATAGTCCAGGGTCTTCACCGCCACCCCGCGCACAGCCGCCAGCTGCGGATTGAAACTGGCCAGCATGATGCGGTTGTACAGCGGCAGCGCCAAGGCCAGCACCAGCACTGCGACGATGCCCAGCACGAGCAAGTCCTGGGCGCTAACGGTCAGCACCGAGCCGAACAGCACGTTCTCGAGGATGTGTACGTTGATCTTGCCCGCCAGCATCAGCAGCAGGCTGGCGCCCAGCGCCAGCGACACCGACAGGAACACGCCAATCAGTGTGTCCGGCGACAGCCCGGTACGGTTGCGCAGGAAGTTGAGCAGGATGCCGAACAGCAGGCAGTAGCCGAACAGGCTGCCGTAAGGGCCGGTATAGGGCTCACCCAGCAGGATACCGATGGCCACGCCGGTCAGCGCCGCATGGCCGACCGCTTCGGAGAAGAACGCAAAGCGCTTGACCACCACCAAGGTGCCCAGGCCACCCAACACCGGGCCGATCATCAGGCCGGCCAACAGGGCGTTGACCACGAAGCCGTAGGCCAGCGCCTCGGGCAGATAGCCGGCAGTGGCCCAGTCCTGGACCGTTTGGCGAAAGATTTCAAAACTCATCAGGCAAGGCTCTCGCTACGCGGGTGAACGGAGAACAGGCCGAGCAGGCGCTCCGGGGTCAGGGCCTGGGCAGGCGGCGCATCGAACAGAACCTGGCGGTTCAGGCCTGTTACCCGGTCCGCCAGACGCAACACGGCTTCCAGGTCATGCTCGATCCACAGAACGGTAGTGCCGGCCTGGCGCCAGCCCTGCAATAACTGTTCGAACACCTGGATTCCGGCTTCATCGAGGGCCGACATCGGTTCGTCCAGCACCAGCAACTGCGGCTCGGGGATCAGGCCCTGGGCCAGCAGCACGCGCTGGCGCTCCCCGCCGGACAGTGCCCCCATGCGCCGCGTGCGCTTGTCGAGCATGCCAACCTTTACCAGGGCTGCATCAATGTCCGGCTTCACGCGCCGCGACAGGCCGAGGAAGGCCGGGCGGCGCTGGCACATGGCGGCCATGAAGTCGTCCACGGTCATGGGCAGGCCGCGGTCGAACTCCAGTGCCTGCGGCACGTAGCCAATCACTTCGCGCTCACCAGGCCAATGCAAGGTCAGCTGGCCTTGGTGTGGCATCTGCCCGAGCAGGGTTTTGATCAACGAGCTCTTGCCGCCGCCGTTGGGGCCGACGATGGCGTGCACGCTGCCTGCTGCCACGCTGAAACTGACATGTTCGAGGATGCGCGTACGCCCCAAAGTCAGGTCGATGCCAGTGAACTCGATGCGCGGCCCGCAGGCTGTCACCAGGTTGGCGGCAGCGGTCATGCGCGGTTCTCCTGAATGGCGCGGACCACCGTGTCGAGGTTGCGCTTCATTTCCACCTCGTACTTGTCCTTGGTGTACTCGCCGTAGGAGATATGCGTCAACGGGTACAGGCGCACACCGGACTCACGCTGAATGGTTTCGACATAGGCCGACGGGAAGTCCATTTCCGAGAAAATCACCCGCACGTCCAGCGCCTTGAGCTGGTCGATGGTCTTTTTCAGCTGCGCCGGGCTGGGCTCGATGCCATGGGCCGGCTCGACGACAGCGGTCACCTCCAGGCCGAAGTCGCGCACCAGGTAGTCATAGGCTGCATGGATGGTAGCGACCCGGAACGTTGCGCCAGGGGCTTCGGTGACCTTGGCCAGGGCCTCGGCACGCAGGGCGCGCAGGCGCTTGGCGTAGGCACGGGCGTTTTGCGTGTACAGCTTGGCGTTGTCCGGGTCGAGCTTGCCCAGTTCACGGGCGATGTTGTTCACCTGGGCGATGGTGGTGCTGATCGACAGAAAGGTGTGCGGGTTGACCACCTTGCCGGCACCGCGCGCGGCAATACCGGTGGCCGCCAGCAGCGGTACGTTCTGATTGGCTTCGATAGTGGCGATGTCGGGTTTTTCGCTGGTGGCGATCATGCGGTCTGCGAAATCGTCATGGCCAACACCGTTGAGCACCACCACGTCCAGCGTGCCGATGCGCTTGATGTCCTCGGCCCGCGGCTCGTAGGCATGCGGGTTGAAGCCCGCCGGAATCAGGGGAACCACCTCGGCCTTGTCGCCGACAATATTGCTCACGTAGCTGTAGTAGGGGTGCAGGGTGATGCCGATTCGCAGCGGCTTGCTGTTATCGGCCAGGGCCAGTGCCGGCAGGGCAAGGGTCAGGAGCAGGGCGAGGGCGGAGCGAAACATGGGCGGGTCCTTGGGTTCAGTGACGGTGTTCGCGGGTAACACCGGCGTCGTAGTGGCTGACCACCTGCTGCCAGCCAGCGGCGATCAGGGCGGCCTTGCCGAGGTCGTCCGGGATCACGGCGGCGCTGTCGCGGCGCAGCCAGACATCGGCTTGGCCTGTGCTGTCGGGTGGCAGGATCAGCAGCAGGCTGCCGGCAACTTCCGGGGCCTGGCTGCGACCCAGGTAGGCGCCGGGTTCCAGCCATGACCATTGGTGGCCGCCACGGCTCTGGCTGCCGGCATCGACCACGAACGGCGGCAGGCCTTCTTCGGCCAGGGCCTTTACGCTGGGCGTGACGGCGTTTTCTTCGCGCAGTAGCTGGATCTCGTCGAAGGCTACCCGCAGGTCGGTGTACAGGCCTTGTTCGGCGGCGGTGAGGTCGCGGCGGGCGTCGATCTGGTAGCTGGCGATGGCCTGTTCGTCCTCGCGCTCACCGCGCAGCAGCACCACGCTGGCGGCGAGTACCACGATCAGCAGGCTTGCCAGCAGCACGTACAGGGTTTCGTGCCCGGTACCGGCCGGGCGAATGACTTGGGCGCGGCTCATGGTTGGGCGATATCGGCGTAGTCCACTTCAACCACGTGCCCGGGGCCGGCATCGAACAGCACATAGAATTCGCCGTCCGGGCGCTTGAAGGTCAGCGTCGAGTCGTCGCCAAGCTTGCCGCCGACCAGCACCTGTTCGTCATAACCGATCACGTCCAGGGTCACCCCGGGGGCACCGCTGCCGTCCGAGAAACCGCCGGTGCACTTGACCTGGCCGTTGGCCTGCTCCTCGCATTCGCACATCGGGTTGTGCGCCAGCGCCGGGCTGGCAGCCAGTATCAGGAAGGGCAGCGTCAGGGTGCGCATCAGGTGTTTCATTTGTTGCCTCCTTGTTTCTCGAGCCATGCAACGGTGGCTGGCGATGCCTTGGCCAGGGGGATCGACGCCTGGTGCATGCTGCCGTCCCAGCCTTCCAGGGTGATCCAGATGTGCGCATCGGGTTTGGTGCGCGGCGGGATCGGCAACGAGGTGCCCATGTTGTACGGTGCACCGAAGAAAATGGTGCCGGCGGCGCGCAGGCTGCGTGGCTTGCCGATGCGCAGGTAGGCGGCCTTGACGTCCTTTATGCAGGCCTTGCACAACGCTGCATTGAACGATTTGAAGTAGCCGGCCGGGCCGTCGGCGCGTGGCGCCTCGTCACGCAGTTCGGCAAGGTCGAGGCTGTAGGGGCCGACCTGGATGTCACTGATCACGTTGGCGCCAAGGCCCGCCTCGCCGCGGAACAGCCTGGCGTCGGCGAAGTACTTGGGCATGAAGCCCAGCGGGATCAGGATCAGCAGGATGTTCAGGTGAAAACGCCACTTCAGCCAAAGCTGCTTCAGCGGGCTGGCGGGCAGGGCCTGGCTCATGAGTGGATCTCCACGGTGGTTTCACTGTGTGCCGCACGTGGAGCGCGCTCGCTGCGCTTGAGGGCCGCGGCGGTGGCCTGGGCGGTGCGTTTGGTCCAGATCAGCAGGCCGCTGAGCACCATCAGGGTCAGGATCAGGCCGAAGAAGAACCACACCAGCTTGATCGGCAAACCGCCAAAGTCGCCGGTGTGCAGCGGGCGCATGGACTCGGTGACGAACTCCAGCGCCGAACGGTCGCTGATCACGAACTGGCTGTCGACATTGCGTGTGTACGGATTCACCGAAGCACTCTGGAACATCAACGGGTACCAGCCCGGGCCAGACAGCGTGACGTGGCTGTAGGCAGTGGCGGGGAGCGAGATGGAGGTCACTTCCAGCCCTGGGATCGCCAGACCGGCAAGGCGTGCCGCCTCATCCAGGTCGATGCGCGAGGCGGGGCTGCCATCTGGTGTTTGCGGCACCTCCTCACGGGCGATCACCGGCACGATGGGTTGGCTGGAAATGGTGATGTGGTTGTCGAACAGGATCGCCTGGATCAGGAACCAGGTGCCGGTGATGGAAATGACCGCAATGAACCAGATTGACCACACCCCGGACAGACGGTGCAGGTCACCCCAGAAAATTCGCGAACCATGGCCGGTACGCACGGGTTTGAAAAAGCCTTTCCAGAACTTCTTGTAAACCACCAGGCCGGTGACCAGCGAGGCCAGCATCGGCAGGCCGAGCAGCGATACCAGGTACCAGCCCCAGCTGAAACCGTTGGTGAACGGCACCAGCCACCAGCCGTGCAGGGCGCGGGTGAAGGCTTCGAAGTTGAAGTCTGGGGTCCTGCCCTGAATGGTTCCGGTGTAGGGGTTTACATACAGCGTCGGGCTGGTGCCGTCAGGCAGGGTGACATTGGCTTTTACCGCGAAGTGCGAACCATCCGGCTGGCTCAGGCGCTCCACCACCATGTCCGGCTCGGCCTTGTTCAAGGCCTCCAGTACCTGCTGAAAGCTCATGCGCTCGGTGTCCGCGTCTGGCTTGTTGGCGCGTGCGGCCGGATCGGCGAGCCAGACGATTTCCTGACTGACCACGGCGAGCATGCCGGTGAAACAGACGATCAGGACAAAGAACCAGATCGGCAAGGCGAGCCAGCTGTGGACCAGGAACCACAGCCTGGATTTGGATTTTTTCGGTGATTTGGCCATCAGACGGTCTTCTGCTATTGGTGGTCGAGCGTGTGCCAACCAAAGAGTGCTGTACTGATAAGGACGAATGAGAATTGAAAACCTGCAGGTTAAAATGAAACTAAATGTTTCAAAGCACAAAAACCGGACTGCGCACGAGGCATCAGTCCGGCCTTGATGGCGGGTTGCAGAGGGGTCAGGCGCGGGTCAGCGCCACTGCTGCTTGGGGTTTTTCGTGCAGCTGCTCCAGATCCTGGTACAGCGCTCGGCCAATTTCCGCAGCGCGGGTTGGCAGGACCGAAAGCAGGGTGTCACTCAGGCCGTGGCTGCTTTCGCAGAAGCCCTGCAGGTACACCGAGGCTTGCAAGTCAGGGCTGGCCAGTACGCGGTAGTTGCGGTCGACGCTGAAGTCCTCCAGGTAATCGGCCAGCGGCGCCAGCAATTCACGGTGCGAGCGGCGCTCGTAGCCGGTGGCGAGGATAACGGCATCGTAGCGGTGGGTTTGCTGCTGGCCGGTGGCGAGGTCGCGCAGGGTCAATTCCAGGCCTTCGCGGGTGGCCACCACTGCTTCCACCTGGCGCCGGCACAGCACATTGTGGCGGTGCTGATGGGCAACCTTCTGCCGGTAGAGGATGCCGTAGATGCGCTCGATCAGGTTGAGGTCGACCACCGAGTAGTTGGTGTTGTGGTATTCGCCCAGCAGTTTGCTGCGCTGGTCGGCCGGTTCGTTGTAGACCAGATCGGTATAGTCGGGCGAGAAGATCTCATTGACGAAGGGGCTGTCGTCGGCGGGCTTGAGGGCTGAGCCGCGCAGAATCATGTCGACCTTGACTGACGGATAGCTGTCGTTGAGGTCGATGAACGCCTCGGCGGCGCTTTGGCCTGAGCCGATCACGGCAATGCGCATGGGCTTGCCAGCCGTGCACGGCAGTTTGGTCAGGCTGCTCAGGTACTGCGAGTGGTGGAACACTCGCGGGTCGTCCTTGAAGGCGCCGAAGTTTTCCGGAATTTTCGGTGTGCCACCGCTGCCCACCACCACCGAGCGGGTGGGGCGGCTGTATTCGCGGCCTTGTCTGTCACGCGTGATCACGCACAGGTGTTGGACCCGGCCTGCATGCACGTGCGGTTCGATGCGCAACACTTCCTGCCCATACACCGCCTGGGAGGTGAAATGCTCGGCGGCCCAGCGCAGGTAGTCGTTGTACTCCAGGCGGCAGGGGTAGAAGGTGCCGAGGTTGATGAAGTCGGCCAGGCGCTGCTTCTGGTGCAGGTAGTTGACGAAACTGTACGGGCTGGTCGGGGTGCGCAGCGACACCAGGTCCTTGAGGAACGAGATCTGCAACTCGCTCTGGGTAGCCAAGGTCTCGCCGTGCCAGTGGTAGTCTTGCTGCTTGTCGATGAACAGTGCGTCGAGCGCATGGCCCCGGGATTCGGCGAGTTCTTCCAGGGCGATGGCCAAGGCCAGGTTGGAGGGGCCGAAGCCCACGCCGATCATGTCTTTGATGGTTTCCTGCTGTGAGGACTGGCTCATGGCTGCGATTCCCTGAATGGTCGAATATGGACGCCCGCCGGGGCTCCGGCTCCTGCGCAAGTACATGAGTTGGAACGAGCCAGCCGAGGGGGAATTTAAGCGGGCTAAAGAACAGCGTGAGGCGGCCGATGTGTTGGTTACGGCAAGGACCAATCTTTCAGGCAGGGAATCGACATGAGCGGCATCACGGCAAGCAACCTGATGATCAATGGTGTTTCAGCGCAGACGCTGAGCGCGAACGCAGCAACCGAGCGTGAACAGGCGAAACAGGCCGGTGAGGCGGTGGGGCCGTTGAGCATCAGCAGTGACAGCATGAAGGTGTCGGTGGGTAGCCAGGCGCAATCCACCGACGCTGAAGGCAGTGGCGAATCGGGGGCTGTGAGCGAACTGCGTCAGTTGATCAAGGATCTGCAGAAGCAACTGGCAGAAGAGCAGAAACAGCTGGCGGCATTGCAGAACAGCAAGATGGACGAGGCTGCCAAGGCGGCAGCGATAGGTGCCAAGCAGGCGAGCATTGCCACCCTCAACGGGCAGATCATGGCGGCCACGGCGCAGTTGCTGGAGCTGTTGCAGCAAGAGGGCGGCAGCAGTGCGGGCGGTATGGTCAGCGCTACGGCCTGACTGGACATGCACCGACCGCTGTAGGAGCGGGTTTACCCGCGAATGGGCCGGCCCTGCTGGCCAATTTCCACCCGCCGCTCACCGTTGCCGCCGCGACCGTATTCGCGGGTAAACCCGCTCCTACACATGCACAGACCGCTGTAGGAGCGGGTTTACCCGCGAATGGGCCAGGCCTGCTGGCCAATTTCCACCCGCGGTTCACTGTTGCTGCCGCTACCGTATTCGCGGGTAAACCCGCTCCTACACATGCACAGACCGCTGTAGGAGCGGGTTTGCCCGCGAATGGGCCGGCTCTGCTGGCCAATTTCCACCCGCCGTTCACGGTTGCCGCCGCGACCGTATTCGCGGGTAAACCCGCTCCTACACATGCACAGGCCGCTGTAGGAGCGGGTTTACCCGCGAATGGGCCGGCCCTGCTGGCCAATTTCCACCCGCCGTTCATCGTTGCCGCCGCGATCGTATTCGCGGGTAAACCCGCTCCTACACATGCACAGGCCGCTGTAGGAGCGGGTTTACCCGCGAATGGGCCGGCCCTGCTGGCCAATTTCCCCCCCGCCGTTCACCGTTGCCGCCGCGACCGTATTCGCGGGTAAACCCGCTCCTACACCTGATTGGGGGTGGATACACATTGGTGATTGGGCGCAGGCCGTCGTAGGCGCGGGTTTCCTCGCGAACACGGGCGAAGCCCGTGCTATCCACCGCGTTGTCTGTTTCGCCAACAAGCCCGCACGTTTCAGGATATGGCGGTCATTCGGCCGCCAACCGCCCCTTGTTCTGCCGGTCGGCCTTGTATTGCATGGCCACCGCCGGTGCCGGCTTGGCGCTACCGGTTTCCAGCCATTGACGCATGCGGCTGGCATCGGCGAAGTGGGTGTACTTGCCAAAGGCATCGAGAATGACCATGGCCACCGGGCGGTTGTCCATGCGGGTCAGCAGTACCAGGCAGTGCCCGGCCTCGTTGGTAAAGCCGGTCTTGGTCAGCTTGATATCCCAGTTGCTTTTGTTCACCAGGTGGTCGGTGTTACGGAAGCCCAGGGTGTAGTTGGGCTTGCGGAAGGCGACGGTCTTTTCGCGGGTGGTCGACAGCTCGCTCAGCATGGGGTACTTGCGCGAGGCCATCAGCAGCTTGGCCAGGTCGCGGGCAGTGGATACGTTCTGCGTCGACAGGCCGGTCGGCTCAACATAGCGGGTATGGGCCATTCCCAGGCTGCGGGCTTTGGCATTCATTGCCTTGATGAACGCCGGATAGCCGCCGGGGTAGGCGTTGGCCAGGCTGTTGGCCGCACGGTTTTCCGACGACATCAGGGTAATCAGCAGGGTTTCGCGGCGGTCTAGTTGGCTGCCCAGGCGCACGCGCGAGTACACGCCTTTCATTTCCGGGTTGTTGGCAATGGTCATGGTGAGCATTTCATCCATGGGCAGCTTGGCATCCAGCACCACCATCGCCGTCATCAGTTTGGTCACCGAAGCAATCGGCACCACGCGGTCGGCATGGCTTGAATACAGCTCCTTGTTGCTGTTCAGGTCGATCAGCAGAGCGCTGCCTGAAGCCAGATGCAGTTTGGATGGGTCACGTTGAACCTGGGCCGGGGGTTGTGCAGCAGCAGTCGACGGAAGGGTCGCGGTACCTGTGAGCAACAGCAGCAGGCTGAGGATAGACAGGGAAGTTTTCACGTTGAGGCTCACTAAAAGTTGGTATGTCGTTGGCTGTGCAAGGGTTTTCCCCCTAAAACCGTTGCATTTTGGAGTATGGCTGAATTGCTGTCGAATGCCTTATGCCTAAAGGGCGCAAAGTGAACGATATTTAATCCTGTACCAATTCTGTACCCATTACGTTCCTTTCCAGTTTCGCCAGTTCCGCCCAATCGTTGGCAGAATTCAGCCACTTGGCATAGGTCGAGAGAAGCACTTGCACCGAGTGCCCAAGCTGCCCAGCAATGAACGCTGGATTCATTCCTGCCATGAGGCACATCGTGGCATAAGTGTGGCCGGCAATTGTACTGAGGCCGGTGCCTGAGCCCCTTCGCTTCTAACGCTTGGTTGAAGAGCTTGTCGGCGGTTTCTGGCACGGTGATGTGTGGTGACGAGCCTGAGGGCTGGAAGATGAATGGCGACTCCGTCGAGACGCGGCGCTTCTGCTTCGAGCGGTATTGCGCGATTTCTTTGGCCCTGACCGGTGCGCCAAGAGCCCGGCTGTTCAACATTACTGTGCGGGTGTATTTCGTCTTGGTCCGCTCGACTGTCCTGAAGTCGGTGGTGAGTCAGTTCGGAGCCAAGGGGGCTACCTGGTGGCCATTGGAGCGTTCGGCTCGTTCGTCCTGGTGAAGCCAAGGCCGCCGGCCTGCCCCAAGGTTTGATTGTCGCGATCCTTCATGGCCACGCGCACGCCGAGACACACAGAATGGTCGCCAGGTGAAGATTACGAGATTTTTGCGCTAGCACTTGCCTGGAGTCGATAGCGAGTGAAGTAGGTGCCGTCGATTTCAACTTCTCCGTCGGGACGAAACCCTAAGCGAAGCACACCTTTGATTCGAGTTCTGGTTGGTGGGAGCAATATGGTAATTGACTCCAAGCCCAACTCTTGGAAAGCGCGCCGCACTATCTCATCGAATATCATTCTGCCAAGCCCCCAGTAATCTGGGTGAAGCACTAAAGCAAGATCAGCGTCACCGTCTTCATGCTGCAGGCCACCCCAGCCGGCGAATTCATCTTCCACGAAAAACGCCCAGGGACCATATCCATTAACAGCCCATTGGGCCTCTTTTTGAGCGACCCATGCCTTGCACTTGCTTTCGTCAAAGTCGGGACGCCCCAAGGGCATTTGGCTTAAGACATCGGGGTTGTTGTTGAGCGCGATGATGTCTTCGGTGGAAACGTCGCTGAGATGCCTGAAACGAAGCTGCATGATTGGCCTTTCGGGAGAGCTGATCTCAACCAATACCTTCAACGCGCTACCATTTCAAGGTGCAGGTGATCCATAAGCAGACCAATGCCGCCGGCTGACCTGCTCGAATCGCTCTGGCTCACGCTGCGCCCAACTACCGGTGTGTGGGACTGGGTCCAGAGTGAGATACTCTCCGGCAATGCCGTGCACCCCTGTAGCCGTGCCGTTTCGTCGTGTTTTCGAGCGGGATGCAGTGTAGCGGGGAGGGCTGGAAGGCCCGTAAACACGGGCTTTCCGGCGTTGGGTGTTTGCATGCCTGCAACAGCATCAGGGCTTTCGATATCAGGGCAGGGCATCAGGATGCCCTGCCGGCCTTCGCGTTCAGCGGTGGATGAGCGAGAGCTCGCTGATGATGCAGATCGAGCCGTCCTCGGCGGGCGTTGCGTCGGTGTAGTCGACCTGGTTGTAAACCCCGCCGTGGAACTCGAACAGGCGTGAAGCCCAGGTACTGTCGAGCTGCAAATCGCCCGACGAAGCGGATACCCCGTTGCATTCGGCCGTCACGGTTACCACGCCTTCAGACGTGGTGTGAATGCTGATGTTGAACGTCGCACCCAGTGGCACCCCCTTCAGGACTGTGGAATTCACCGGGTCGGTCTGGTTGAAGGTGCGCCGAAACCCCAGGGTGATGTTGCCCTTGTTCCAGAACACCTTTACCGGCGGGCCGTCGTCCCCGCGTACGTGCATCTGGGCGATGACCACCTTCTGCGCCGAGTTGACCTTGGTCAGCGTCATTGTCTGGCGATTCCAGTGATCCTGGGCGCTGGCCAGCGTCCAGTCTTGCGTTTCCGTCCATTCGCAGCGTGTCCTGTGGGTGCTTTTGCTCGAAGCCCCTTTGGTTGGGGCTGAGAACTGGATCGAGCCATCGCTGAGCACCGTCACGATGCTGGGAAAGCGGGCAATCGCTTCAGCACCGTTCAGCTCCAGAGCAACGGGGTTGGTTGAGGAGACGGCTACCGGCGTGGCGATGGTGAGGTGGCTGATATCTACGGCCATGGGGAACTCCTGGCGAAAAAGTTTGAGTGGCATAGCCGCCGTACAAGCGACGGCTGAATACAAAGTTAGCCTCAAGCTAAATCATGGTCAATAGCTTATGGCTAAATTAATTTCGCTTCACGGGAAATTACCTGCTGGCGAAATTTTTCCGCAGTGGGGGCTTTACGCAGGATTTGGCGGTGAGATAAGCTTTCGTCGAGTACTGTACGAATATACAGCTATCAGGATGAGAATATGGCTAGCCACATGAAGTCGGAAACCCAACAGCGCCAGGAAATGACCGGAATAGAGCGGCTTAGCCTGCGGGTATCGTCAATGATCAACCACCCGCTCGCACAGACGCAGCGCTGGGTAGTGGTGCACCGTCTGGATACAGACGGTGAAGCGGAATGGGAGGAGGTGATGGGCCAGCTGCTGGAAATGCCCGAGTTGCAGCTGACGTTCAATGATGACGCTAGCGTGACGGTGCGATGGGCGCGCAGTAGCGTGGAAGAGCGTGATGATTTTATCGTCGAGCGCGACTGCGAGGCTCAGGTCGAGGAGGCTGCACCGTTCTGAGCTTCAGCAAAAGCCCGCTGGTCAGGGTGGGCTTCGGTTTATACAAGGTGGGCATTCCACACCAGCAGGACCCTGGCCTGTATGTAGGTCTCTTCCCGACGAATCATACGGTCTTTGTGCCGCGAGTTGTCGGAGATCATTTCGAAGTGGTCCTCGTCCGCGATCTGTAGCCGCTTGATGTAGATGTGGTCGCCCCAGGAAAAGAAGTAGATACCATCGCCGACGAATTCGCGGATGCTGACGTCAACGATCAGCGGGTCGCGGTGCCTGATGGTCGGCTCCATCGACTGGCCCCAGCCGGTCACCATCTTCAGGTGATGGTGCTCGCTGAACGTTACGCCCAGTTCGCGCAGGTGGCTGGGGCTGACGCGAACGTCCTTGAACATCTCGGGGTAGTCGTGGGGGATCTGGCCGCCGCCCATGGCTGCCCGCACGTCATAGTGGGCGATCCACACTTCGTCACCGACCAGGCCGGGGCGCAGCGGCTCGGCTTCCAGCAGCGTGGCATCTGCAGGCTCTTGCGCCGCTGCCAGCAGCCTTTGCCGGGTTTCTTCGGAGATACCTTTGCCGCTTCGGGCAAGCATCTGTTTGACCAGGTCGGCTGCAGAGAGCTTGTTGTCACCTGGCTCGACAGCCGCTTGCATGTTTTCGCCTGGCGACAGCGCGTCGAACCAGCCCCGTGGCAAGCCTTCGATGCCCTCGATGCGACGGGCCACGTCATCGCCCAGGTTTTTCACGGTCTTGTCGGAAAGGATCTGGCTCAGGTGGGCAGGCGCCATCCCCCAGCGCTCTGCGCAGGTCCCCTTTCTCTGGCTGCCGATCAGTTTCACCAGGTTGTGCTTGCGAATTTGGTAGATGTCCATGGGGTGAAGCATGCCAGTGTTTAGCTTGCTGCTAAATGTGCGCATGGCTAAATCTGCTCTTGTCGTGTTGTTAGCTGTAGGCTAAATTAAGCGCGCAAACAAGGAAAGCCGACGAGACATTTTTCTTCAGGGCTGATCACATCATCATCTGTAATGAGGTTCACATGGATCCGACCGACCTCGGCCCGGGTACCGTCACTTGGCTGGGCGGTACGGGGACTGTATTGCTGGGTGCGTTTCTGTGGCTGCGTAAATGGTTGTCGAGGGATGCAGTCGACCGTGCGATGGACACCGCAGAAATTGCCGTCATCCGCCACCTGACAGAGCTGCTGGACATCGAACGGGATGCTCGAAGGGAGGCGCAGGCAAAAGCTGATCTGCTCACCAAGGAGCGAAACGAGCTGGTGATGACCGTAGGCCGGCTGCAAGGCAAGGTCATGGTGCTGACCAGTAAGCTGGGCAGTAGCGGGCAAACATGAGGTGGCAGCCCGGGCAATCCGTGAAGAAAAAAAAGCCCGCCAAATTGGCGGGCAACAAGGGCGTAGGGAGCAACGCACAACAAATTCGGTTCAGGCAACCAAAGTGCCTGGTTGCAACTGTTCGGCCAGTGCCTGGGCTGAGGCGCGGGTCGGCATCGGGCCGCTCACGGCTTCGCCGTTGCGAACCAGGTACCAGCACGCCAGCAGGCCCTGCTCACGCAGTGAGGCGGGAACGGCGCTACCGACAACGGACATGATCTGGATAGTGGCCATGGGGACCTCCTTTAAAACATGGCTCTACCATACGCAGCAGCCGGATCTGTTTGAAATCAACTTCCTCGATAGTGATCATTGGTCCTGTCAACCTTTACCAGCGCGGTGGCCCGTAATACACCGGTGGCGGCCCATAATAGGTGCGGTAGCCCGGTGGCGGCGGGGGAGGCGCGTAGTAGGGCTGGTAGTACATCGGCTGTGGAGGCGGTTGTACGTACACCGGCGGCGGCGCGTAATAGACCGGCTGGCGCTCGACATACACCGTACGGTCATGGCCGCCATAAACCGTCGCCCCCACCACGGCGCCGACCACTGCCGCACCTAGAAGTGGCCCCGGCCCATACCAACCACCGTGCCCATGGCCGCCATAGCCGCCGTGCGCTGCTGCAGGCCCGCTGATGGCCAGGGCACCGACCAGCAGGACGATTCCGGGAATGAGACGGTTCATAAAACAACCTCGCAGGAAAACCCCACGTCCGGGGCCCTGTTACTATGACTCCGGTCTCTGTCAGCTGAGCACAGGGGAACGGTAAAGGTTGTGTAAGGGACGACCAGTGGCTGACTCTGTTACGCTGAATAAACGTTTCAGTCATGACCAAGGAACCTGTTATGCCGACAACTCCCAGCCGGGACACCGTGCTTTGCATCTCTCTGGCCGGTCGCCCCGGCACCTTCGGCGTGCGCTTTCACAACCACCTGTACCAGCAGTTGGGCCTGGACTTCTACTACAAGGCCATGCGTACCGATGACCTGCCGGCGGCGGTGGCAGGGATCCGCGCCCTGGGTATTCGCGGCTGCGGGGTGTCGATGCCGTACAAGGAAGCCTGCATGGCCTTGGTCGACGAAATCGATCCCTCGGCGGCGGCCATCGAGTCGGTCAATACCCTTGTCAATTGCAATGGCCACCTCAAGGCTTACAACACCGATTACCTGGCCGTGCGCCAATTGCTGGCTCAGCATCAGGTCGATCCGGGCACGGCCTTTGCCATGCGAGGCAGCGGGGGCATGGCCAAGGCCGTGGCCAGCGCCTTGCGCGATGCCGGGTTTGCCGAAGGCATCATCGTTGCACGCAACGAGCAGGCCGGGCGTCAGTTGGCGGATGTCTGTGGTTATCGCTGGGTGCCTGAGCCAGGCGACATTTGCCCGCCCATGCTGGTGAACGTGACGCCGATCGGTATGGCAGGCGGGCTGGAGGCAGAAGAGCTGGCGTTTCCCGAGCACGCCATCGCGGCGGCGGAACGGGTGTTCGATGTGGTGGCGATGCCGGCGCAGACGCCGTTGATTCGCCGGGCTCAGGCGTTGGGCAAGCCGGTGATCACTGGGCTGGAGGTCATTGCGCTGCAGGCGCTGGAACAGTTCGTGTTGTACACCGGGGTAAGGCCGACGCAGGAGCAGGTGGATGCGGCGGTGGCATACGCGCGGGCTACCTAGTTAATACTACCCCCCTTCGCAGCTCCGGCGGCGAAGGGGGGTACAGGCGAAACCGGATCAGAACACCTCGTGCCCGTTATCCAGCTGTTTGTCGACCAGTGCGCGGCCATGGGCCAGCGACACACGCTGCGCATTTTCAAGGTCGGAGAAGAATTGCATGGGCATCGACATACGCTTGCTGGTGTGCCCGTCAGGTGCCGTGATCAGGCAGCCGGCGGCATAGGGCAGGGGTGAGTCGGGATGGGGCATCACGCTGGCAGTGATGGTGTGCTCGCGGTATTCACAGTGAAGAGATTGCATCGTCCTTACCTCGCTGTGGTATGTGAAGCAGTTACCTTCATATACCACAGCAAGAGGCCGGGAGTTCCCGGCCTGACGAGCGCGCCGCGACGAACGCTTAGCCTTCGAGCTCGGTTGGCTGGATCACTTCGATCCAATAACCGTCCGGGTCCTTGACGAAGGCCAGATGGTTCATGCGGCCGTCCTGCAGGCGTTTCTGGAACGGCACTTCCAGTTCCTCGAAGCGCGCGCAAGCGGCGCGGACGTCGGGTACCGAAATGCAGATGTGGCCAAAGCCGCGTGGGTCGGTGTTGCCATTGTGGTAGGCGAAATCGGCATCGTTTTCGGTGCCATGGTTGTGGGTCAGCTCCAGCACGCCAGGGATCGACTTCATCCACTGGTGGCGGGCGTTGTCATCAGCGGGGATCTGGGCAGGGTCGACCAGGGCCAGGAAGTACAGGCTGAAAGCGGCTTCAGGGAAGTCACGCTTGTCCACCAGGCGGAAGCCCAGCACGCGGGTGTAGAAGTCCAGCGACCTCTCGATGTCCTTGACCCGCAGCATGGTGTGGTTGAAGACGAACTGGGCGGTGGCGGCGTCAGGTTGCGCGGTGACGCCAGGCAGGGTTTGCAGATCGTGCAGGCTCATGGGAACTCCTGAGACGGGGCCGGGCGCAGGGCGCCGGCAAAACAGACAGGCTGGCCATGATACGGCAGTGCGCCGATTGCGCAAATGAAAGCGCCCTGCAAAGGCAGGGCGCTGAAATTAGAGGCCCGCATGTGCGGGCGCGTGATGGGGTCGCTAGTCCTTTAGCTGTTTCGATACTGAGCCAGTCCTTGTGAAAAAAGTGTGAAGCCTATGTGGGCATTTCATCAGCGTACCCAGCTTTCTACCGTGGCGGCCCCATACTGTTCTTTCCAGGCCTTGAGGCCACGGTGGTTGCCGCCTTTGGTCTCGATGCGTTCGCCGGTGTGCGGGTTCTGATAGACCTTGACCACCCGCGGGCGGCGTTGTTGCTTGGGGGGTGTGCTGGAAGCGCGGGCCACAGCCTTCGGGTCGAGGATGGCGATGATATCGCGCAGGCTCTTGTCATAGCTTCTCATCAGGCCGACTAGTTTCTGCTCGAATTCGATTTCGCGTTTGAGGCCGGCATCCTTTTTCAACGCTTCCAGTTGCGCCATCTGTTCCTGGAGCGCTTTTTCGGCAGCACGAAACTCTGCAAGTCTGGACACTGTAATCACTCCTGTACGTCGGTCGTGGCAGGGCGTGACGAACATTGAAGACGCGTAAAAACGCCGGCCACGCAGTTGGGTTTCACTGTTCGCTGATATCGAGTGTAGTCATTCATGGCTACTGGGTAAACTGCTAACTTTTTGCAAGTAAGGCGGGAACTTTCCTAGTTTTGCGCGCGGTATTTTCCGATTTTTCTGCGGTTGCACGACAGAGGGCCTAGACCATGGTCCAATGGCCCGCGCCAGAGCCTTTGCGCGATCATTTCAGATGATGGCCGACTTATGTTCGGACCTGCCGCAGTACCGTGGCCAACACGTGCCACAGGTTGTTAACTCGTCTTCATTCTGGATGTTTCCTCGCATGTTTTCCCCTTTCCCCCTCGCCCCTGGGCGCCGTGTTACCGGCCTGTTTCTATTGTGTGCCGGTGTCAACGCCCAGGCTGCCGGGTTTCTTGAAGACGCCAGTGCCAAGATCGAAGCACGCAATGTCTATTTCAACCGCGATTTCCGGGACGGTTACAGCAGTTTCAGCCAGGGCGCATCCAAGCGCGAAGAGTGGGCACAAGGCTTTATCCTCAATGTGCAATCGGGTTATACGCAAGGCCCGGTAGGTGTTGGTGTGGATGCACTGGGCATGTTCGGCTTCAAACTGGATTCCAGCCCGGCCGACAGCAACAGTGGATTGCTGCCCTCGTCTGGCCACGACCCCCGGCACTCGGCCGACCAGTATGCGAAGATGGGCCTGGCGGCCAAGGTCAAGGTGTCCAATACCGTGCTCAAGTATGGTTCGATGATGCCGGATGTGCCGTTGCTCAAGTACAACGATGGCCGTCTGCTGCCGACCCTGTTCCATGGGGCCATGCTCACCTCTGAAGAACTGCACGACCTGAAGTTCACCCTGGCTCGCCTGGACAAATACACCGCTCGGGATTCCACCGACCGCCAGGACATCCGCGTGCACTGCAAGAACAAGCGTTATGCCTGCGATACAGAAGCCGACCACTTCGACCTGGCCGGTGTCGACTACCGTTTCAACGAGCGTTTCAGCGCGCAGTACCAAGTGGCCAAGCTGGAGAATATCTACCGCCAGCACTTCCTCGGCCTGGTGGCCAGTCAGCCGCTGTCGGTGGGCAGCCTGTCGGCTGACATGCGCCTGATCAAGAGTGATGACATCGGCAATGCCCGTGCGGGCGAAATCGACCATCGCGCCTTCAGTGGCATGCTTGGCTACAGCCTCGGTGGCCACAAGCTCAGCGCCGGCTGGCAGCGCATGTATGGCAACAGTGCCATGCCGTACCTGGATGGCAGCAACCCGTACTTGGTCAACTACGCCCAGGTCAATGATTTCGCCGCTGCACAGGAGCGCTCCTGGCAAGTGCGCTATGACTACGACTTCAAGGCGCTGGGTGTACCCGGCCTGACCTTCTTCACCCGTTATATCAACGGCGACAATATCAAGGTGCCGGGCAGCAGTGTCGAAGGCAAGGAGTGGGAACGCGACACCGAGTTCAAATACCAGGTGCAAAGTGGCACCTTCAAGGATGTCAGCGTACGCCTGCGTAATTCCACTTACCGCAGCAACTATGAACGGTGGGCGCGTGACATGGATGAGACGCGGGTCATTGTCAGCTACAACTTCTCGATCTTCTAAGCAGCTGCTTTGCCAAATACCGGTAACCGCCTGACAATGGTGGCGGGTTCCCGCAAAGGGCAGGGCAATGAAAGACCTGTTGTTGATCGGTATCGGCGCGGGTGACCCGCGCCAGGTCACCTATGAAGCGGTCGATGCGCTGCGCAGTGCCAGCGTGTTCTTCGTGCTCGACAAGGGCGACGACAAAGATGAACTGGTGCGCCTGCGCAAGTCCATTCTGCAGCGCTATCGCCCCGAAGGTGGTTATCGCCTGGTGCCGGTGGTCGACCCGTTGCGCGATGCGCAGGCGCAAGACTACCTGGGCGCGGTGCAGAACTGGCACCGGCAGCGTGCTGCGCTGTATGCGCGCCTGATCGAGGAGGAAATTGGCGACGGTGAAACAGGTGCCTTCCTGCTGTGGGGCGAGCCCACCCTCTACGACAGCACCCTGCGCATACTTGACCTGGTTCGCGACCAGGGCGTGACGCTGCGCTTGCAGGTCATCCCTGGCATCAGCAGTGTGCAGGCGCTGGCGGCGCGGCACCAGGTGCCGCTCAACCGCATCGGCGAGCCCCTGACCGTGCTGCCGGGGCGACGCCTGGCCGAGCAGGGGGCTGTCGACAATGTGGTGGTGATGCTCGACGGGCAGTGCGCCTTTGCCGGGCTCGATGACCCGGCGTTGACCATCTACTGGGGCGCGTACCTGGGGACCGAGGATGAAGTGCTGATTGCCGGGCCGTTGCAGGCGGTGAAGGCGCAGATACTGGAAGTGCGCGAGCGGGAGCGGGCGCGCAAGGGGTGGATCATGGATACCTATCTGCTGCGCAGAGAGCTGTGAGGCGGGTTGCCTGTGTCGGCCTCTTCGCGGGCAAGCCCGCGCCTACGAGCGAAACAGGCGCCGCCGTGCTCAAGGGGTACCCAGAATACCCACCACCGTGTCCCGCAACTGGTCGATGCTGAACGGCTTGCCGATCAGGTGCATGCCCTCCGGCACATTGAAACTGTCGGCGTAGCCGCTGGCGAACAGCACCGGTAACAGTGGCCGCAGTTCGCGCGCTTTTCCCGCCAGCTCCTCACCTCGTATGTCCGGTAGACCCACGTCGGTCATCATCAGTGCCAGTGCCTGGCTGGGGTCTTCAAGTACACGCAGGGCGGCTGTGGCGTCTTCTGCCTCGATGACCTTGTAGCCCAAGTCGTCGAGCACTTCGACCATCAGCATGCGTACGATGTCGTCGTCTTCGACTACCAGAAGGTGCATGGTTCAAATCCTGTACAAATGAGTGTCTTTAATCTGTGTACCGCGCGGCATCAGAAGTTCCCGAGGATACCGCTCCATGCAAATAGATGGAACGATTGCCGAACGCTACCTTCAAATACTGGCTCAATGCCCTGCCAGACCCGTCAAAGCTGGTTAGACTCGCATATCAGGACAGGCAGTGGCAGATAACAACAACGACGGATCGGCCACTCTTTTCAATGGACTTTTCTAGCTCGGGCGTTTTCTCATGATTCAAGCAGCCTCGATGGACCAGCGAAGCTTTCGCAAGCTGTTGAGCCGCAACATCGGCCTCCCCCTGGGGGTTGGCCTGCTGGGGGCCGTGGCCTTCGTTGCGGTGATCAATTACCTGCTTTCGGCCATGCAGTGGGTCGAGCACACCGACCGGGTGATCGGCAATGCCAACGAAGCGGTCAAGCTGTCGATCGACATGGAAACGGGCATGCGCGGCTTCCTGATCACGGGCGACGAGCGCTTCCTTGACCCCTACGAGGTGGCCAAGCCACGTATTCTCGGCAGCCTGCAAAGCCTGCGCAGCATGGTCGAGGACAATCCGCAGCAGGTTGACCGTATTGACCGGCTGATGGCCTTGCAGCAGGCCTGGAACGACTTCGGTAACGAGATGATCAGCCTGCGCCGCAGCCAGGGCGATTACCAGGCCTCGATCGGCAATGGCCGGGGCAAGCGCATCACCGATGAAATCCGCAAGGAGTTCGATGACCTGATCATTACCGAACAACAATTGCGCATGGCCCGTAACGAAAAAGTCAGTACCGTCACCGTGACGGCGATTTCGGCGTTCGTGCTGTTCATTGTCGGCCTCAGTGCATTGCTGGCCTACCTGGGCCGTCGTGACCTGCTGGCACTTTCGGCCAACTACGCTGAAAACCTGCAAGCCCAGCAACGCTCGGCACAGCGCCTGGAGCACCAGGCCTGGCTACGCAACGGCCAGACCCAGCTGGCGCAGCAGGTGCTCGGGCAGCTGACCTTGCCCATGCTTGGCGAGAACATCCTGCGCTTCTTTGCCTCTTATCTGGGCAGCGTGGTGGGCGCCGTGTACGTGCGCGACGAGCATGGCCGGCTGGTGCGCGTGGCCTGTTATGGCCTGAGTACCGAAGAGCAGGCCCGCGAGCAGATCGAGTCGGACCACCATGGCCTGTTGGCCCAGGCGGTCCGCGAAGGCCGCTTGCTGCGCCTGGAGGAACTGCCCGAAGATTTCTATCGCCTCAGTTCCGGCCTGGGCAGCGGCTTGCCGCGCAGCGCACTGCTGATGCCGGCGACTGAAGACGGGCAGATCAACGGGGTGATCGAGCTGGGTTTCCTGCGCCCCTTGCAAGAACGGGATGAAGAGCTGCTGGAGCGGGTCGGCGGCAACCTGGGTATGTCCATCGAGAGTGCACGTTATCGTCAGCGCCTGCAGGAAGTGCTGGCCGAAACCCAGCAACTCAATGAAGAGCTGCAGGTGCAGCAGGAAGAGCTCAAGACTGCCAACGAAGAGCTCGAAGAGCAGTCACGGGTGCTCAAGGAGTCTCAGGCCCATCTGGAAACCCAGCAGGCCGAACTCGAGCAGACCAACGAGCAGTTGTCGGAACGCACCGAAGCGCTGGACCGCAAGAACGATGAACTGAGCCAGGCGCAGCTGGAGCTGCAGGCCCGTGCCGACGACCTGCAGCGATCGAGCAAGTACAAGTCCGAATTCCTCGCCAACATGTCCCATGAGCTGCGCACGCCGCTCAACAGCTCGCTGATTCTGGCCAAGCTGTTGGCGGAAAACGCTGAAGGCAACCTCAGCGAGGAGCAGGTCAAGTTCGCCGAATCCATCTACTCGGCCGGCAACGATCTGCTCAACCTGATCAACGACATTCTCGATATCGCCAAGGTCGAGGCCGGCAAGCTTGAAGTACGGCCCGAAACCACCCAGGTCGAGCGCCTGGTCGAAGGCTTGCGCGGCATGTTCCAGCCGCTTGCCGGTCACAAGGGGCTGGCCTTCGAGGTCAAGGTCGAGCCGCAGGTACCGGTCACGCTGTTCACCGACCGTCAGCGCCTGGAGCAGATCCTCAAGAACCTGTTGTCCAACGCCATCAAGTTCACCGAGCGTGGCCAGGTCAGCATTAACGTCAGCTTCCAGGCTGACAGCGGTATCGTGTTCGCAGTCCGTGACACCGGCATCGGCATTGCGGCCGATCAGCAGCAGGCGATCTTCGGCGCCTTCCACCAGGTCGATGGCACCAGCAATCGCCGTTATGGTGGCACTGGCCTGGGTCTGTCGATCTCCCGTGACCTGGCGCATTTGCTCGGAGGCCAGATCAATGTCGACAGCAGCCCCGGGCAAGGCAGCGTGTTCAGCCTGATTCTGCCGGAGCGCTATGCCGCCGAGGCCGAAGACGTCGAACCGCAAAGCCTGCGCCCGGCCGTCGATGCGTTGCCGCCTGCACCGCAAGCGCCGCTGGCCGCCGCTGTCACGCGCCCGGCGCCGGCCTTTGCCGACGACCGCGAGCGGGCCCCTTTCGATACCCGCTGCATTCTGGTGATCGAAGACGAGCCCAACTTTGCCCGCATCCTCTTCGACCTGGCCCATGAGCTGGGCTATAGCTGCCTGGTGGCCCATGGCGCCGACGAAGGCTTCGAGCTGGCAGCCCAGTACATTCCGGATGCGATCCTGCTGGACATGCGCCTGCCCGACCACTCGGGCCTGACCGTCCTGCAGCGCCTCAAGGAGCAGGCCAGCACCCGCCATATCCCGGTGCACATCATTTCGGTGGAAGACCGCGTCGAGGCGGCCATGCACATGGGGGCGGTGGGGTATGCGGTCAAACCCACCAGCCGCGAGGAGCTCAAGGAGGTGTTCGCTCGCCTGGAAGCCAAGCTCACGCAAAAGCTCAAGCACATCCTGCTGGTGGAAGACGACGACCTGCAGCGCGAGAGCATCGCCCGGCTGATCGGCGACGACGATGTCGAGATCACGGCCGTCGCCATGGCCCAGGATGCACTGGCGCTGTTGCGCCAGAACATCTACGACTGCATGATCATCGACCTCAAGCTGCCAGACATGCTCGGCAACGAGCTGCTCAAGCGCATGACCGCCGAGGATATCCGCGCCTTCCCACCGGTGATCGTGTATACCGGCCGCAACCTCACCCGCGAGGAAGAAGCCGACCTGCTCAAGTATTCACGCTCGATCATCATCAAGGGCGCACGTTCGCCGGAGCGCCTGCTGGACGAAGTGACGCTGTTCCTGCACAAGGTCGAATCGCAGCTGTCCAACGAGCGTCAGCGCATGCTCAAGACCGCGCGCAGCCGCGACAAGGTGTTCGAGGGCCGCAAGGTGCTGCTGGTGGACGACGATGTGCGTAATATCTTCGCCCTGACCAGCGCCCTGGAGCACAAGGGCGCCATTGTCGAAATCGGCCGCAACGGGCGCGAAGCCATCGAGCGCCTGGAGCAGCACGACGACATCGACCTGGTGCTGATGGACGTGATGATGCCGGAGATGGACGGCTTCGAGGCCACCCGCCTGATCCGCCAGCAACCGCGCTGGCGCAAACTGCCGATCATCGCCGTGACCGCCAAGGCCATGAAGGATGACCAGCAGCGTTGCCTGCAAGCCGGTGCCAATGATTACCTGGCCAAGCCGATCGACCTGGACCGCCTGTTCTCGTTGATCCGTGTCTGGCTGCCGCAACTGGAGCGAATTTGACTAGCGAACGCAACACCGACATCGAGATCCGACTGCTGATCGAGGCGATCTACCTCAAGTACAGCTACGATTTCCGCAATTATTCCGGCGCTTCGATCAAGCGCCGGATTCTCCACGCGCTGCGTCAGTTCGATTGCCTGACGGTGTCTGCGTTGCAGGAGCGCGTCCTGCACGACCCGGGCATGTTCATGCAGTTGCTGCAGTACCTGACGATCCCGGTCAGCGAGATGTTCCGTGACCCTGACCACTTCCTTGCCGTGCGCAACGAAGTGGTGCCGCTGCTGCGCACCTGGCCGTCGATCAAAGTCTGGATCGCGGGCTGCAGCACGGGGGAGGAGGTGTATTCCATGGCCATCCTGTTGCGTGAGGAAGGGCTGCTTGAACGCACCATCATCTACGCCACCGACATCAACCCGCATTCGCTGGACAGGGCCAAGCAGGGCATCTACTCGATGCAGAGCATGCGCGAGTACGAGGAAAACTACCGCCTGGCCGGTGGCCGCCGTGACTTCGCCGAGTACTACACCGCCGCCTATGGCAACGCCATCATGGACAGCAGCCTGCGCGACAACGTGACCTTCGCCGACCACAGCCTGGCCACCGACAGCGTGTTCTCCGAGACCCAGTTGGTGTCGTGCCGCAATGTGCTGATCTACTTCAACAAGGACCTGCAGGATCGGGCGCTGGGCCTGTTCCATGAGTCGCTCTGCCACCGCGGTTTCCTGGTGTTGGGTAGCAAGGAGTCGGTGGACTTTTCGGCCTACAGCGACCGTTTCGAGCCGCTGGTCAAGCCCCAACGGATCTTCCGTAAATCATGAGCGGCGTACGCGCAGTGGTGATCGGCGCCTCGGCCGGTGGCGTGGCGGCATTGTTCCAGGTGCTCGGCACGTTGCCATCGGCGTTCGCCATACCGGTGCTCTGCGTGCTGCACCTGCCGGACGACCGCCACAGCCAACTGGCTGGCGTGCTGCAGCGGCGGCTGCATCGGCCGGTGTGCGAGGCACGTGACAAGGAGAGCATCAGCAGCGGGCAGATCTATGTGGCGGGGCCGGGTTACCACTTGTCGGTGGAGCGCGACCTGACGCTGTCGCTGAGCCAGGAAGAACCCGTGCACTTCTCGCGCCCGGCGATCGATTTCCTGTTCATCTCGGCGGCCGATGCCTATGGCGATGGCCTGCTGGGTGTGCTGCTCACCGGGGCCAACGAAGACGGCGCCAGGGGCCTTGCCTACATCAAGAACAATGGGGGGCGCACGATCGTCCAGGACCCTCGTGACGCACAGGTTGCCCTGATGCCGGAGGCCGCCCTGGCCCTGCACCAGCCCGACCATATCCTTACTCTGAGCGGTATCGGGCAGTTGCTCGCGACCCTGGAATACAGCGCATGCTAAGCCACACTACCGCCAAACTGCTGATTGTCGACGACTTGCCGGAAAACCTGCTGGCGCTCGATGCCCTGATCCAGGGTGAGGACCGCGAGGTGCACCAGGCACAGTCTGCCGAGGCTGCCTTGTCGTTGCTGCTCGAGCACGAGTTCGCACTGGCCATTCTCGATGTGCAGATGCCGGGCATGAACGGTTTCGAACTGGCCGAGCTGATGCGCGGTACCGACAAGACCAAGCACATCCCGATCGTCTTCGTCAGCGCGGCGGGCCGCGAGATGAATTATGCCTTCAAGGGCTACGAGAGCGGGGCCGTGGACTTTCTGCACAAGCCGCTCGACACCCTGGCGGTAAAAAGCAAGGTCTCGGTGTTCGTCGACCTGTTCCGCCAGCGCAAGGTGCTTGGCCGACAGCTGGAAGCCCTGGAGCAGAGCCGCCAGGAACAGGAGCTGCTGCTCAGCCAGCTGCAGGTGGCACGGTGTGAGCTGGAGCACGCCGTGCGCATGCGTGACGACTTCATGTCGATCGTCTCCCACGAGGTGCGTACGCCGCTCAATGGCCTGATCCTGGAAACCCAGTTGCGCAAGATGCACCTGGCTCGGGGCAACCTGGACGCGTTCAGTGTCGACAAGCTGCAGGCCATGGTCGAGCGCGACGAACGGCAGATCAACAGTCTGATCCGGTTGGTCGAGGACATGCTCGATGTTTCGCGCATCCGGACCGGTAAACTGTCGCTGCGGCCCAAACTGTTTGACCTGGGCCAACTGGTGCGTGGGCTGGTGGAAAACTTCACGGCGCAGGCCATGGCCCTGGAAACACACATCGAATTGCAGCGTTGCGAAGCGCTGGAGGGGGAGTGGGACGAATTCCGGATTGAACAAGTAGTGGCCAACCTGTTGTCCAATGCAATGCGTTACGGCGAGCGCAATCCGGTGCAGGTGCGGGTGTTCGAGCAGGGCGGCATGGCCTGGGTGCAGGTGCAGGATCACGGTATCGGTATCAGCGCCGCCAACCAGCAGCGGATCTTCCAGCAGTTCGAGCGGGTCGCTGCCCAGCAGGCCAGCGGAGGTCTGGGCTTGGGGCTGTACATCTCCGAGCAGATCGTCCAGGCGCACGGTGGCCGGATACAGGTTGAAAGCGAGGAGGGCAAGGGTGCCACATTCACCCTGCAATTGCCGCTGGCAACATTCAAAGAACAAAACGACCAGGCGCGGGCAACCTCTGTGTAAGCCTGGGGTCTGATGGCCAACTGTAAGTATTTCAAGGCGTTAACATGAGTGAAGATGCACAAGATGTGGTTCTGGTCGTCGAGGATGAACCGGCGATTCGCATGATTTTGCGCGATTACCTGGCGGGTGAGGGGTACCACGTCCTGGTGGCTGAGGATGGCGAGCAGGCGTTTGCCATCCTGGCCAGCAAACCGCACCTGGACCTGATGGTGACGGACTTCCGTTTGCCGGGGGGGATCTCGGGGGTGGATATTGCCGAGCCCGCGGTGAAGCTGCGGCCCGACCTGAAGGTGATTTTCATCAGCGGTTACCCGGCGGAGATTCTCGAATCTGGCAGCCCGATCACCCGCAAGGCCCCTATCCTGGCCAAGCCGTTTGACCTGGATACCTTGCACGAGCAGATCCAGTCGCTGTTGCGCTGAGGCATCCGGCCTCTTCGCGGGGCAAGCCCGCGCAGAGGCCCTGGCAGGCTAGCGCAGCGTCCGCTCAATGCCCCCGACCAGCAAGTTTTCCATCAGCTCCAAGCCCTGCTCTTCAGGCATTGCTTTGAGCAACCCCGGCAGTTGGTTGAGAAGCGTTGCCAGTACATGCGCTGTGGCGTCCAACGCTTGCCCCGGCAGTTTCGCTTGCGGTGCGATCAGGCGCAGCAAACCTGCCTCATAGCGCTTGCGCAACGAGGCCAGGTGCGCCTGTTGCGCCTCACTCAAACAACACAAATCCCGTTCGGCCAGCCGGAACTGCAGCGGCCGCTCGGCATGCAGCTGCCAGTGCGCAGCAATCAGGCAGCTCAACGCCGATGCCCCACGGGCCATGGCCCGGCGGGCCTGGTCCAAGGTGGCCTGCAGCTCTTCGTACAACTCTTCGATCAAGTCGTACAGCAGGTCCTGCTTGCTGGGAAAGTGATGGTACAGCGAGCCGGCGGTCAGCCCCACATGGGCCGCCAGCTCGCGCATGCTGACCTGGCCAAAGCCCTTTTCGGCAAACAATGCCATGGCCCGGTCACGTCGCTCCTCAAAGTTGGCACAGCGCATTGCGGCATTGACCGGGGGCATGGCGCTTGGTCCTCAGTAGGTGAAGAAACCGCGACCGCTCTTGCGCCCCAGCCAGCCGGCCGCGACCATTTCCTTGAGCAGTGGAGCAGGGCGGTACTTGCTGTCGTTGAAGCCTTCATGGAAGGCCTCCATGATCGCCAGCAGGGTGTCCAGACCGATCAGGTCAGCCAAGGCCAGCGGGCCGATCGGCTGGTTGCAGCCCAGGCGCATGCCGGTGTCGATATCCTCGGCACTGGCCAGGCCTTCCTGGCGCACGAAGATCGCCTCGTTGATCATTGGCACCAGGATGCGGTTGACCACGAAGCCCGGGCGGTTGCCGGCGGTGATCGGGGTCTTGCCGACTTTTTCGGTCACCACCAGCGCCTGGGCGTAGGTGTGGTCGCTGGTCTGCAGGCCACGAATGATCTCCACCAGCGCCATCATCGGTACCGGGTTGAAGAAGTGCACACCAATGAAGCGCTCGGGGTGCTCGATGCTGGCGGCCAGTTGGGTCACCGACAGCGACGAAGTGTTGGTGGCGATCAGGCAGTCGGCGGCGACGTTGGCTGCCACCTGCTGCAGGATGCGCTGCTTGAGCTGCAGGTTCTCGGTAGCCGCTTCGATCACCAGCTGTGCAGCGCTGAGCTGGGCGTAGTCGGTGCTGGTGCGGATGCGGGCTTTGGCGGCTGCGGCTTTGTCAGCGTCGAGGGTGCCCTTGCTGACCTGGCGCTCGAGGTTCTTGCTCAAGGTGGCCACACCGCGCTCAAGCGCTGCGTCGGAAACATCCACCAGCAGCACCTGGTAGCCGGCAATGGCGCACACCTGGGCAATGCCGTTGCCCATGGTGCCCGCGCCGATCACGGCGATCTGTTCAATGCTCATGTGTCAGCCTCCCTCAGACGCGCTCGAACACGACGGCGATGCCTTGGCCACCGCCGATACACATCGTAGCCAGCGCGTAGCGGCCCTGGATGCGCTGCAGTTCATGAATGGCCTTGGTGGCGATGATCGCGCCGGTGGCACCCACCGGGTGGCCCAGGGAAATGCCCGAACCGTTGGGGTTGACCTTTTCCGGGTCGAAGCCCAGCTCGCGGGCCACGGCGCAGGCCTGGGCAGCGAAGGCTTCGTTGGACTCGATCACATCCAGGTCTTGCAGGTTCAGGCCGGTTTTTTCCAGCACTTTGCGGGTGGCCGGGATCGGCCCAAGGCCCATCAGCTCAGGTTCCACCCCGGCATGGGCATAGCCCACCAGGCGTGCCAGTGGCTTCAGGCCCAGGCGGCGCACCGCGTCACCGGTGGCCAACACCAGGCCGGCGGCGCCATCGTTGATACCGCTGGCGTTGCCGGCGGTGACGGTACCGTCTTTCTTGAATACCGGCTTCATGCCGGCCAGTTGCTCGGCGGTTACATCAGCACGCACATGCTCGTCGACACTGAACTGCACGCTGCCCTTGCGGGTTTTCAGCTCCAGCGCAACGATCTGGCTGGCGAAGCGGCCCTCGGCAATCGCACGAGCGGCGCGGCGCTGGCTGGTCAGTGCCAGTTCGTCCTGCATTTCGCGGGTAATGCCGTACTTGGCCGAAACGTTCTCGGCAGTGATGCCCATGTGGAAGTTCTGGAACGGGTCCTGCAGCACGCCGACGGTATAGTCGATGCCTTGCAGGTCACCCATGCGTGCACCCCAGCGCGCCTGTGGCAGCAGGTAAGGGCCACGGCTCATGGACTCGGCGCCGGCCGCGACGGCCACATCGGTGTCGCCCAGCAACAGGCCTTGGGCCGCAGAGACAATAGCCTGCAGGCCAGATCCGCACAGGCGGTTGACGTTGAATGCCGGCGTTTCCTTGGGGATGCCAGCGTTCATTGCCGCTACCCGTGCCAGGTAGGCGTCACGCGGTTCGGTGGGGATTACCGTGCCCATCACCATGTGGCCGACTTGCTCGGCGGCCAGGCCCGAACGCTCGATGGCGGCGCGGGTCACGGCGCTGGCCAGGTCGGCCAGCGGCAGGTCCTTGAGGGAACCGCCAAAGCCACCAATGGCTGAACGGACGGCACTGACGACGTAGATTTCTGCGCTGCTCATAAGGGCTCCGATTGCGAAGGCGTGGCGGGACCGGGCCAGGCTCTGCGAGAATGGTTGGCGGCCCCGAAGTGGGATCGAGTCTAGGCAAAGGCTCTGTTGCAGCCTATGCCGAATCTGTTCAAACAACCTGGCACTTTTTGCCACTCAGCATAGACAGCGAAAACCGCCATGCGCGAAAGCGATTCAGTCGCCGTGTACTTCCTCAACGCCATGCTCCACGCCCTGCGCGACACACCCGCCGAGCGTGATGCCCAGCTGCGTGCGGTGGGCATCGCCCCGCAGCTGCTCGATCAGCCTCTGGCGCGGGTGCCGGCCAAGGCGTTCGCCCAGCTGTGGCTGGCGTTGATCCAGCGCCTGGACGATGAGTTCTTTGGCCTCGACAGCCATGGCATGCCGCTGGGCAGTTTTGCCCTGATCTGCCGGGGGTTGATCCTCGAGCCGAACCTGGAAAAGGCCTTGCGCCAGTGCATGGGGGGCTTCGGCCTGTTCCTGCGTGACCTGCGTGGCAGCCTGACGGTACGTGGCGGGCGGGCGCTGATCAGCGTGCAGTCGAACATTGCCGACCCCTTGACCCGGGTCTATGCCGAGGAAACCTACCTGGTGCTGATGATCGGCATGCTGTGCTGGCTGGCCGGGCGGCGGATTGCCATCGACCGCACGGAGCTCGCGGTGTCGCGCCCCGCCCAGGAGGACGACTTGCTGCTGTGGGGGCCGGACCTGCGGCTGGGCAGCGGACGCACCGAGGTGGAGTTCGACAGCGCCTACCTGCGCCTGCCGGTGGTGCAGGATCGGGCAGCCCTGAAGACCTTTCTGCGCAGTGCACCTCAGGGGCTGGTGATCCGCTTTCGCAATCAGAACGGGCTGGTGGCTGAGGTGTATCGGCACCTGCGGGCATTGCGCTATGGACAGTGGCCGACATTGGCCGCACTGGCGCAGCAACAAGGGATCAGTGCCAGTACCTTTCGCCGGCAGTTGGAGCGGGAGGGGCGTTCGTACCAGCAGATCAAGGATGAAGTGCGCCGGGCCATGGCCTTCGAGCGGCTGCGCGAAGGCGCGTTGAGCATTGCCGAAATTGCCGAGCAGGCGGGGTTTCAGGAACCGAGTGCGTTCCACCGGGCGTTCAAGAAGTGGACCGGGCAGAGCCCAGGGGGCTACCGGGCGCGGCTGGCCGGCCTGCGTTCTACCTGTGGAAGCGGGCTTGCCCGCGAAGAAACCAATGCGGTGGATGGCACCGGCTCTGCCGGTGTTCGCGGGTAAACCCGCTCCTACAGTGCACGCCCAGAATTGTAGGAGCGGGCATGCCCGCGAAGAAACCAATGCGGTGGATGACTCCGGCTCTGCCGGTGTTCGCGGGTAAACCCGCTCCTACAGGGCGCGCACAGAATTGTGGGAGCGGGCATGCCCGCGAAGAAACCAATGCGGTGGATGGCACCGGCTCTGCCGGTGTTCGCGGGTAAACCCGCTCCTACAGGGCACGCACAGAATTGTGGGAGCGGGCATGCCCGCGAAGAAACCAATGCGGTGGATGGCACCGGCTCTGCCGGTGTTCGCGGGTAAACCCGCTCCTACAGGGCACAGAATTGTGGGAGCGGGCTTGCCCGCGAATAGGCCAGCACAGGCCACCCGAAAGGATCAGGCCGGCACCATGGCAAAGCCGACGCCGAACCGGTTCCAGGCATTGATGGTGGCAATCGCCAAGGTCAGGTTGGCCACCTCGGCCGGCTCGAAGTGTTCCTGCAGGGCTTCATATTGCCCCTGCGGCGCACCCTGTTCTGGCAAGCGGGTCAGGCTCTCGACCCAGGCCAGGGCAGCACGTTCACGCGGCGTGAAGTAGCTGGTGTCCTGCCACACGCACAAGGTCTGCAGGCGTGCCTCGGTCTCACCGGCCTTGCGCGCATCGTTGGCGTGAAGGTTGACGCAGTAGGCGCAGCCGTTGATCTGCGAAGCGCGCAGGCGTATCAGCTCCAGCAGCGAGTGTTCAAGGCCGCTGTTGGCCAGCGCCTGCTCCAGGCCGACCATGGCTTTGTAGGCTTGCGGCGCGTGTTTGGCCCATTCGATACGGTTGTGCATGGCAGTCTCCAGAAGTGTGGGGTGGACATGGCGCTACTGTAGCGCCGCTCATTGGCCACCCCGATAGCCAATTTTGCGCATAAGCGGGAGGCCAATCGTCCATTCAGGTGGCCACTGACCTGCATCCAATCTCTTCATTTCTGCCAGGCCAGCCGAGCCGGGATAATGGCCAGTTCCTGTTACAAGAGAACCGACTCACAATGAGCGCTGTACTGAACCTGTTGCTGGTGATCCTGCTGGCGTTGAACCTGCGGCCGATCCTGACCAGTATCGGCCCGTTACTCGAACCCATGCGCGCCAGCACCGGCCTGGGTTACCAGCAGGCGGCCTTGCTGACGGCGCTACCGGTGCTGTGCATGGGCCTGGTGCCCCTGTTGCAACCGTGGCTGCGACGCTGGGTCAGCGAGCATGGCGGCATGCTGGGGGGCCTGGCCGCGATTGCCCTGGCCTGCCTGTGGCGCCTGCAGCTGGACAGTGCCTGGGCGCTGATCGCCAGTGCGCTGGTCGCCGGCCTGGGCGTGGCGGTGGTGCAGGGCATGATGCCGGGGCTGGTCAACCGCTGGTTCCCCGGGCGTCTGGCCGGGGCGATGGGGCTGTACTCGGCAGCGCTGATGAGCGGCGGCGGCCTGGCTGCAGTACTCGGGCCACACATCAGCGGCCATTTCGGCTACTGGCAGGCGGGCCTGGGCGTATGGGCGGTCCCGGCCGTGCTGGCGGTGCTGGCCTGGGCCGTGCTGCGGCCAAGGCAGGAGGCGCCGAAGCTGGGAACGGTCACGGGCGGGCACTGGTTCGGCAGCCGCCGGGCGTGGTTGCTGGCCCTGTACTTCGGCCTGATCAACGGCGGCTATACCAGCATGGTGGCCTGGTTGCCGGCTTACCACATCGAGCATGGCGGCAGCGCTCAGGGCGGTGCCGACCTGGTGGGCCTGATGACCGTCTTCCAGGTGCTCGGTGCGCTCGGCCTGCCGCTGCTGCTGCGACGTTGGGCAGACAGGCGCCCGGGTTTGTGGCTGGCGCTGGCGATCCAGCTGGCGGGCTTCCTGGGGCTTTTGCTGGCACCTGCGGCGGCTTCCGGGCTTTGGGTCGCCATGATCGGCTTTGGCTTGGGTGCCTGCTTCAGCCAGTGCCTGACGTTGACCCTGGAACACCTGAAAACGCCTGCCGAAGCCGGCAGCCTGGCGGCGTTCGTACAGGGTATCGGCTTCATCATCACCGGCATCGTGCCGTATATCACGGGTTGGCTGCGGGATGTCAGTGGCGACTTCCAGGCTTCGTGGACGCTGTTGACCGTGACCGTGATGGCAATGCTGCTGGTGACCGCGTGCTTCAACCCGCGCGGCTATGCGGCGGCTATCGCCCGGCCGGCCGCAACCGGCAAGGCCGCACCGGTCAACTGAGGCGTTGCAAGGTATCGCGTACCCGGTCCAGCGCCGGGTCGATATCCAGCAGTTCGATGGCGCCGAAGCCCAACAATAGCCCCGGGCGTACCGGCGCCTCGCTGAAGAAGGGTGCCAGTGAATACAGGCCGACCTCTACCTTGCGCGCGAGGTTGGCCAACAACTCCACATCCACCCCGGGTTTGGCCAAGGCACTGAGGTGGAAGCCTGCGCTGGCGGGGATGGCGCTGAACCACGGTGACAGATCGCCGCCCAGGCGCGCCAGGATGCGCTCGCGGCGTGCGCTGTAGACCTCGTGGCAGCGGCGGATGTGCTTGTTCAGGTGGCCTTCGCCAAGGAAGCGCGCCAGCGCCCACTGCAGCAGGGTAGGGCTGTGCCAGTCGCTGAGGTGCTTGGCCACGCAAGCGGCCTGCAGTACGGCAGGCGGTAATACGGCATAGCCCAGGCGCAGCTCGGGCAGCAAGGTCTTGGAGAAGGTCCCGACGTAGGCGACCAGCCCATGCCGGTCCAGACGCTGCAGCGCGTCCGAGGCTGGCCCGTGGTAGCGGAACTCACAGTCGTAGTCGTCTTCGATGATCAGTGCACCCAGCTCGGCGGCCCGCGCAAGCAGGGCATGCCGGCGTGGCTCGCTCATCGGCATGCCCAGCGGGAACTGGTGCGAGGGTGTTACGTAGATCAGCCGGGTGCCGTCGGCGATCTGTTCCACGCACAGGCCCTCATCATCCACCGGCACCGATTGCAGGCGTGCACCCAGGGCCAGGAACAATTGCCGTGCCGGTGGGTAGCCAGGATCTTCCATGGCCACCTGGCAGCCCGGCTCGACCAGTACCCGGGCAATCAGGTCCAGCGCCTGCTGGGCGCCGTTGCACACCAGCAGGTCGGCTGCGCTGCAGTGCACCCCGCGCGAGTAGGCGATGTGGTGGGCAATGGCTTCGCGCAGTTCCGGCAAGCCCTGGGCCGGGAATTGGCGCTCGGGGTGGCGCTGGCTACGGCGCAGGGCGTAGTTCAGGCAACTGCGCCACTGGTCGAACGGGAACTGTGCCTTGCTCGAAGCACCCCCGACGAAGTCATAGCGCGATGGCGCCTGCAACTGGCGTTGGCTGAGCACGGTGGCGCGCTGCTGCCAGCGCTCGAGGGAGGCGGCGCCGGCCAGGGGGAGGGTGGCTGATTCGCTACTGCGCAGCGGATGGCGCGGGGTGACGAATGTGCCACGGCCGACCACGCCGCTTAGCAGGTTATCGTAGGTCAGCCGCGAATAGGCCTCGGCCACGGTCTTGCGCGATACGCCCAGTTGTTCAGCCAGCAGACGGGTAGGCGGCAGTTGGGAGCCGGCGGCCAGGTGGCCGCTGTCGATACCATCGCGCAATTGCTGGTAAAGCTGATCGGCCAGGCCTTTGCGGCCCTCCAGGCGAATGTGCAGTTCCATGGGCGGGTCCGGAGCGGAGGATTGCTCAGGATAGCGGATTGGCTGCGACTCAGGTGCTTGTCACAGGCGACGAAGAAGCCGAGCCAACCGCTCAGAGCCGAGCGGTGCTGACGGTGATATAGCCTTTTTCTGCCAGGGCAATGCGTATCACGGTTTCGTCTTCCGGCGCGTTGCGGTTGCGCTTGATGCGCACGCCTTCAACCGTCGAAGCTTTCATATGCTCTGAAATGGCCCGCCCGTTCGCGTCGAAGAACACCTCGCTGGCCAGCAACTCGATGCGTTCGATCAATTGCCGGGAATGTTCATCGGTGGCGCAGAAGAACATGACCCCCGACAAGTGCGGGTCGTTGTCGGGGTTGGTCATGTCATGGGCCAGCATTTCGCGCAGGCTGCTGCGCAGTTCGGCGATGGGGCGGGCGTACGGGTGCATTCGGAGCCTCCTCTGGATCGCGACCTTGCGTCCTCCAGTGCCGATCATGTTTTCTGTGGGCAGAGGCAGCAAGTAGGGCGCTTCTGAGGGCGGCGTAGGAAACGTCTTAAGATGCTGGGCGGTGGTCGAACCTCAGGGTCTACAAGGCAGCAGCCCCCGCCTTGGCCACCTGGGCATCCTGTTCGGATTTGACGCCGGATACACCAATGGCGCCCACCACCTGGCCTTCCACCCGCAGCGGCACGCCACCTTCAAGGCTGGTCAGCAGGGGGGCGGTCACGAATGCAGTACGGCCACCATTGACCATGTCTTCATAATCCCGCGTCTCTTTGCGCCCCAGTGCGGCGGTGCGGGCCTTTTCCATCGCGATGTAGGCACTGGCCGGTGCGCAACCGTCCAGGCGTTCCAGGGCCAGTGGGTGGCCGCCGTCGTCGACCACGACGATGGTCACGCTCCATTGTCGGGCCTGGGCTTCCTGGCGGGCGGCGGTCAGTACGCGGGCGATTTCGGTCTGGCCGATAACGAACTTGCTAAGCATGGGCGGGCTCCGGGTTCAAGGCTGCTTCGACGATTTCGACCCAGTGGCGCACGGGCGTGCGTCCAGCTCCGTCGAGGTGGGCCTGGCAGCCTATGTTGGCTGTGGCAATGAGGTGCGGTTTACCGCTTTCCAGCGCATTCAGACGATTGTCGCGAAGTTGCAGTGACAGTTCTGGCTGGGTCAGCGAATAGGTCCCCGCCGAGCCGCAGCACAGGTGGCCATCGGGCACCGAGGTCAGGGTAAAGCCAAGCCGCGTCAGCAACGCTTCCACCGCGCCGCCCAGTTTCAGGGCGTGCTGCAGGGTGCATGGGCAGTGGAAGGCCAGGCGCTGTTCGGCGCACAAGGCCAATTGTTCGATCGGCTCATCGCGCAGGATTTCCACCAGATCGCGGGACAGGGCGCTGACCCGGGCGGCCTTGGCAGCGTAATGGGGGTCTTTTTCCAGCAGGTGGCCATAGTCGCGGACAAACGCACCGCAGCCGCTGGCGGTCTGCACGATAGCCTCGGCACCCGCTTCGATGGCGGGCCACCAGGCGTCGATATTGCGCCGCGCCCGCTGCAGGCCTTGCTCCTGGGCATTCAGGTGATAGTCCACTGCGCCACAGCATCCGGCCTGCAGGATTGGTTGCACACTGATGCCCAGGCGGTCGAGCAGCCGCGCAGCCGCGGCATTGGTATTGGGTGACAGGGCCGGCTGCACGCAACCTTCCAGCATCAGTACCCGGCGCGCATGGCGCACTGCCGGACGCTGGCCGGGTGTGGTTACCTGCGCCGGCAACTTGCGTTTGAGTGAGGCTGGTAGCAGCGGGCGCAGCGCCTGGCCGCTGCGGGTCAGGGCCTTGAACAGTGCCGGGCGCGGCACCACCGCACGCAGGCCCAGGCGCAACAGGCGCTGGCCGAGTGGGCGTGGCACCTGCTGCTCGACCACTGCGCGGCCGATGTCCAGCAGATCGTGGTACTTCACCCCCGATGGGCAGGTGGTTTCGCAGTTGCGGCAGGTCAGGCAGCGGTCCAGGTGCAATTGGGTGCTGGCGGTGACCGGCTCGCCTTCGAGCATCTGCTTGATCAGGTAGATGCGCCCGCGCGGGCCGTCCAGTTCGTCGCCCAGCAACTGGTAAGTGGGGCAGGTGGCGGTGCAGAAACCGCAATGTACGCAGGTGCGCAGGATGCGCTCGGCTTCGTCGGCGCGGGCCAGGCGGCGCGATGTTTCGCTAAGGTTGGTTTGCATGGTCTGGCCTCACAGGTCCGGGTACAGGCGACCAGGGTTGAACACCCCCTGGGGATCGAGCTGCTGCTTGAGGGCGCGGTGGTAGCGCATCAGTGCAACCGGCAGCGGCGGGCTGCTGGCTGCACCGGGGGCGTAGCAGGTGGCGTGGCCGCCCACCCTGGCCACCTGATCGCGAATGGCCTGCGCCGGTGCGCAGGTCTTGAGCCAGCGCTGGGCCCCCCCCCAGTCGATCAGTTGCTGGCCGGGCAGGTCCAGCTCGCCGGTGACGGTGGGTACGGACAGGCGCCACAGGGGGGCGGCGTCGGCAAAGAACGCCAGGCGCTGTTCGCGCAGGTCGGTCCAGAAGCGGTTATCGAGCGTGTCGCCCCCCAGCCGCTGGCGTGCCGATTGCACCGACCCTTCGCCGCCTTCCAGGCGCAGGTACAGCGTTTCGCCTTCATGGCAGGCGGCGCTGATGGGCAGTGGTTGCTGGCCCCATTCGGCCAACTCGGCCAGCGCTTCATTGCGGCCCATCGCCAGGCGCAGGCTCAGGCATAGGCGAGGCCGTGGCAGCACTTTCAGCGAAACCTCGGTCAGCAGCCCCAGGCATCCGAAGCTGCCCGCCATCAGGCGTGACACATCGTAGCCGGCGACGTTCTTCATCACCTCGCCACCAAAGCGCAGCAGCTTGCCGTGGCCGGTGATCACCCGTGTACCCAGTACAAAGTCGCGCACCGACCCGGCCCACGGCCGTCGCGGGCCAGACAACCCGGCCGCGACCATGCCGCCCAAGGTGGCCTCGGGGCCCAGGTGGGGAGGTTCGCAGGGCAGCATCTGGCCGGCCTCGTGCAGGGCTGCCTCGATCTCGCGCAGGGGGGTACCGGCGCGGGCCGTGAGTACCAGCTCGGTGGGGTCGTAGCTGACGATGCCGCGGTGGTTGCGGGTGTCGAGTACTTCGCCCGCCACCGGGTTGCCGAGCATCGCTTTGCTGTTGCTGCCCTGGATGCGCAGCGGCGTACCTTCGTTCAGCGCCTGGTTGACCTGCTCCAACAGCGTCTGGCTCATGTCGCGGTCCATGCTCATCAGAAGCGCTCCAGCTCGGGGAAGGGCAGTTGCCCCTGGTGCACGTGCAGGGCGCCGAATTCGGCGCAGCGGTGCAGGGTGGGAATGTTCTTGCCGGGGTTGAGCAGGCCCTGGGGGTCGAAGGCGGCCTTCACCGCGTGGAACAGGGTAATTTCGTCGCTGTTGAACTGCGCGCACATCTGGTTGATCTTCTCGCGCCCCACGCCGTGTTCACCGGTGATGCTGCCGCCCACTTTCACACACAGCTCCAGAATCTTGCCGCCGATCGCTTCGGCACGCTCCAGCTCGCCGGGCAGGTTGGCATCGAACAGGATCAACGGGTGCATGTTGCCGTCGCCGGCATGGAACACGTTGGCCACCCGCAGGCCGTACTCCGCGGACAGGTCGCTGATGCCCTTGAGCACCCGTGGTAACTCGCGGCGCGGGATGGTGCCGTCCATGCAGTAGTAGTCCGGGGAGATGCGCCCCACGGCCGGGAAGGCGTTCTTGCGCCCGGCCCAGAAGCGAACGCGCTCGGCTTCGTCGCAGGCCAGGCGCACCTCGCGGGCCCCGGCTTGCGTCAGCACGGCGGCGACGCGCTCGCAGTCGTCGTGAACATCGGCTTCCACGCCATCCAGTTCGCACAGCAGGATCGCCGCCGCGTCCACTGGGTAGCCGGCATGGATGAAGTCTTCAGCGGCGCGGATCGCCAGGTTGTCCATCATCTCCAGGCCGCCGGGAATGATGCCGGCAGCGATGATGTCGGCGACTGCCCGGCCGGCGTCCTCGACGCTGTCGAAACTGGCCAGTATCACCCGCGCCACCTGGGGCTTGGGCAGCAGCTTGACGGTGACTTCGGTGACGATACCGAGCATGCCTTCGGAGCCGGTGAACAATGCCAGCAGGTCGAAGCCGGGGCTGTCCAACGCATCGCTGCCCAGGCTCAGGCGTTCGCCCTCGACCGTAAGGATGTCCACCTTGAGCACATTGTGTACGGTCAGGCCGTACTTGAGGCAGTGCACGCCACCGGCGTTTTCGGCGACGTTGCCCCCGATTGAGCAGGCAATTTGCGAGGAAGGGTCTGGTGCGTAGTACATGCCATGGGGTGCGGCGGCCTGGGAAATGGCCAGGTTGCGTACGCCCGGCTGCACGCGGGCGTAGCGCCCCTGCGGGTTGACCTCGATGATACGGTTGAAGCGCGCCATCACCAGCAGGATGCCCTTGGCCAGCGGCAGGGCACCACCGGACAGGCCGGTACCGGCGCCACGCGCAACCACCGGTACGCCGCGCTGGTGGCAAAGCTTCAACAGCGTCTGCACCTGTTCCAGGCGCTCGGGCAGTACTACCAGCAGTGGCACGGTGCGGTAGGCCGACAGGCCGTCGCATTCGTACGGTTTGAGGTCTTCGTCGCGGTGCAGGATTTCAAGGTCCGGCAGTGCATCGCGCAGCGCCTGCAACAGGGCGGCCAGGTCCACGTCGGGCAGCGCGCCATCGACGCGTTCGTCGTACAGGATATTCATTGGCTCACTCGCAACGGTTTTTGTTGTTGTTGGCGAAGCGGTCACCGATGCAGCGTGCGCGTGCTAGCGTTCGGGGTCGAGTGAGATGTTGACTGGTCCTACCAGTTTCTTCGGGCAGTACTGTCTATTCACGGTTCTGTCTGGCTAGATTGGCGCTATAAGTCAAAGTGGTCCTACCAGCAGGAGTGTGCGCAGTGGGTACTGAAGGCAAGGCCAAGGTCGCCGACCAGGTGGCCGAACGGGTCGAGCGGCTTATCGTCGAAGGCGTGCTCAAGGTGGGCCAGGCACTGCCGTCGGAGCGGCGGCTGGTGGAAAAGCTTGGCTGTTCACGTTCGGCCTTGCGCGAGGGCCTGCGCGTTCTGCGTGGGCGCGGCATCATCGACACCGAACAGGGGCGGGGTTCGTTCGTCGCCGATCTCACCGGGCAGGCGGGTGCTACGCCTTTGATGCACCTGTTCAGTTCGCAACCGCGCACGCTGTTCGACCTGCTGGAGGTCCGGGCGTTGCTGGAGGCTGAGTCGGCGCGGCTGGCGGCGTTGCGGGCTACCGACGTCGACCGCCTGCTGATCCGCCGGCGCTACGAAGAAATGCTGGCTGCGCACGAGGCTGCGCAGGCGCTCGATGCCCGTGAGCATGCCCGCCGTGACCATGCCTTTCACCGGGCGATCAGTGAGGCGTCGCATAACCCGGTGCTGGTGCATACCCTGCAATCGCTCAGTGACCTGACCTTGAGCACGGTGTTCGCTTCGGTCAACAACCTGTATTGCCGGCCAACGCAGAAACGCCAGATTGATCGGCAGCATGCGCGCTTGTATCGCGCGGTCATGGAGCAACTCCCCGAGCAGGCGCAGCGGGCCGCGCGTGAGCATATCAATGGCATACGCGACAGTTTGCGGGAGATCGAGCAGGAAGAGCAGCGCCTGGTCAGGGCGACCATGCGCATGGATGGCTGGGGGTGAAACGGCCCTGTAGCGGCCCTCTCGCGTCTGAGCGCCGCGAGAGGGCCGGTAAAGGTCTACTCAACGGTCAGCCACAGGGTCATCTTGCGACAGGATGGCCCGGGCCAGCTCTTCATCACTGGCCTGCAGCCCTGGATGGTCCTTGCGGGCCTGTTCAAGCGCCGACTCCACATAGGCGCCGCGGATGGCACCGCCGCTGGCGACGAACGCTGAAAGTTCGTCACGGGCCGGGATGATCCGTTTGTCGTCCTTGAAGGTCGAATACAGCGAAGCGGAAATACCGGCCGAGGTGGCGACGTCGCCCGCATCGACGCGGGCCAGGGCAGCACCGGCAGGCATCAGGAGCAGCAGCGCAGGGGCGAGGAGTAGGTGGCGCATGTCGTGTTCTCCAGTAACGTGAAGCACAGGGAAATAAACCACTCAGTGTCTAAGACGGCGGAGGCGTTGGGGTAGTTCCCTTATCCTGGCTGGAGGGAGTCGGGGACAAGGTGCACCTGTCGCTGACGAGGTGGCTGAACTCGCGTTTTGCAAGGTGGCGACGGAGCGCGTCTTGGATTGACCGCGTCGGGACGCGCGTGATTTGCTTGGGGGGATGGTGCTTCGCGGGCAAATCCGCAGAGGGCCCTGCCGATCATTCAAAGGAAACTGAAGGTTCGCCCATGTCCGACTACAAGCTGCACTGCTTCGCCGAATCCGGTAACGCCTACAAGGCTGCGCTCATGCTTGAACTCACCGGCCAGAACTGGCAGCCGGTGTTCGTCGACTTCTTCCATGGCCAGACGCGTGAGCAAACCTGGCGCGATGAGGTGAACGAGCAGGGCGAGGTGCCGGTGATGGAACACGCTGGCAAGCGCATCACCCAGTCTGCGCTGATCCTCGAATACCTTGCCCAACAGACCGGCCAGTTCGGGCCTCGCGATGAAGATGAAAAGCGTGAAATCTGGCGCTGGATGCTGTTCGACAATCATAAGTTCACCAGCTATTACGCTGCGCTGCGCTTTCTGTTCTGCCTGAAGAACACCGGCGAAACCGATGTGACGCGGTTCCTGCGCGAGCGTGCCACGGCGGCTTACCGTATTGTCGACGCGCACCTGGCGAAGACGCCATTCATGGTCGGTGGCCGGTTGACCATCGCCGACCTGTCGTTGGCGGGGTATGTGTTCATGCCGGAAGACACCGGTATCCCGTTGGCAGCGTTCACGCACATCGAGGCGTGGAAAGCCCGTATCCAGGCGCTGCCGGGGTGGAAACACCCGTATGAGCTGATGCCGCGCACGGCATCCTGACCCATTCGCGGCTAAAACCGCCACCACGGCGGCCCGGCGAAATCATGTGTGTGGCACACCCCGAGTGGGTGCGCCGCCCGCATACTCCGGCTTCAGGTGCCCTTGCTCGTCCAGCAGATAAGCATCCATCACCTCCCGCACCACCGGCCCTGCGACCCGGCCTCCAGCCTCACCGTTCTCGATCATTACTGCCACCACCACACTGGGGTGCTCAGCCGGAGCAAAGCCGACAAACAGGGCGTTGTCGCGATGGCGCTCAAGGGTCTTGTTGCGGTTGTAACGCTCACCCTGCTTGATCGCCACCACCTGCGCGGTACCGCTTTTGCCGGCAATTCGGTACTGGGCACCGGCGGCCGCGGCGCGGGCAATGCCGCGCGGGTCGTGCATGACCATCTGCATGCCCTGGCTGACCTGGTCCCAGGCATGCTTGTCGTGCAGCACGATGTCGGGCATGGGGTTTGGGTCGATCGGCGTATCGCCGCCCACGGTCATGGCCAGGTGCGGGCGGTGCCACACGCCCTTGCTTGCCAGCAGGCTGGTGGCCTGGGCCAGCTGCAGGGGGGTGACCTGCATGTAACCCTGGCCAATGCCAAGGATCAGCGTCTCGCCCGGGAACCAGGCCTGGCGTCGCGTGGCGCGCTTCCACTCGGCCGAGGGCATCAGCCCGGAGGCTTCCTCGAACATGTCCAGCGACACCTTCTGGCCCAGACCGAACTCGGCCATGTAGTCGTGCAGCCGGTCGATGCCCAACTTGTGCGCCAGGTCGTAGAAGTAGGTGTCGTTGGAGCGCATGATGGCGGTGTACATGTCCACCCAGCCGTCGCCGCTGCGGTTCCAGTTGCGGTACTTGTGGTCATAGTTGGGCAGTTCGTAGTAGCCCGGGTCGAACACCCGGCTGCCAGGGGTGATCACCCCGCTGTCGAGGCCAGCGATGGCCACTTCAGGCTTCACGGTCGAGCCGGGCGCATACAGGCCGCGCAGGACGCGGTTGAACAGTGGGCGGTCGATGGAGTCGCGCAGCGCGGCATACTGCTTGAAGCTGATGCCCTTGACGAACAGGTTGGGGTCGAAGCTGGGGTTGCTGACCATCGCCAGTACGTCACCATTGGCCGGGTCCAATACCACCACCGAGCCACGGCGGTCACCCAGCGCTTTTTCTGCGGCTATCTGCAAATGGGCGTCCAGGGTGAGGACTATATCCTGCCCAGGGGTCGGGTCCTTGTGGTTGAGCACTCGCATCACCCGCCCCTGAGCGTTTGTCTCGACCTCTTCGTAGCCCACGTGGCCATGCAGTTGGCTTTCGTAGAAGCGCTCGATGCCGGTCTTGCCAATCGATTGGGTGCCGCGGTACTCAGTGCTGTCGAGCGTCTTGGCTTCTTTCTCGTTGATGCGCCCCACATAGCCCACTGAATGCGCGAAATGCCCGGCCAGTGGGTACTCGCGGATGAACTGCGGCTCCACCTCCAGGCCCGGCAGGCGGAACTGGTTCACCGCTACCAGGGCGATCTGCTCCTCGCTCAGGCCCACCATAAGGGTCACGGGCTCGAACGGTTTGCGGCCACGGCGCAGGTCCTTGTCGAACTGCTTACGGTCGTCTTCGGTCAGGCCCAGCACCTGCGTCAGGGTGTCGAGCACCTTGGCCGAGTCGCCGCCGGCCCGCTCCCGGGTCATGGTCAGGTCGAAGCTGGGCTTGTTGTCGGCCAGTACCACGCCGTTGCGGTCGTAGATCAGCCCGCGTTCGGGGGCGATGGGCAGCACGTGCACGCGGTTGTTTTCCGACACGGCCGTTTGTTGGTCGTGCTGCAGCACTTGCAGTACATAGAGCCGGCCCACCAGGACGGCACACAGGCTGAACACCATGGCAGCGCAGGCCAGAAGCCGACGGTTGACCAGGTGCTTTTCCTTTTCGTGGTCCTTTAGAGGGATAGGTTGCGGCATCAGTGAATCGATCCTGAGGGGTAGCAGTACGCGCGCGATCGGGCCGCGGATGCTACGCAACCCGTACTGCCCCCTCAAGACGAGCCCCGGCTGCCCGCTGGCTGGCATCGGCTGTGTGCCCCATGATCAGGGCGCTGAGAGGGAATATGAAGATTTGTTCATTGCGGAGTCATGATGGCGAGTCAGGGGTGGTTTTTGATGATTTGTGGATCCACAGATCGATTCTGTTCGGTAACCGAACATCAAGTTTCGTTGGTTGTAAATTTCTAAATTATTGAATTTATTTATAAAAAATATGATTTTTCCTAGCAATGAACTGAAATTGGTTGCGCCTGATTGTTAGGCAGGGCTTTCGTCACGTTGTCTGTGGATCCATTATCTGGTTGATTAGCGCCTGACAACGGCCGGAGCCCTCCTGCCGTATGCGATAACAATTACAAAAAGGGTCCAGTCATGAATGGCTATCCAGCGGCACTGAACCGTCAGGGTTCCTCCCGTTGCGCCTGCGTGTGCGCATCGTTCTTCTCGCCTGTGGCCAAGCCTGGCCGGCAGGTGACCCCATGAATACCGATCTCAAGCAACGTCTGGACAACGACCCGATGGGTCGCTTTCAGTGCCTGGCCATTGGTATTTGCATCATCCTCAACATGATCGATGGCTTCGACGTGCTGGTCATGGCCTTCACCGCTGCCTCGGTGTCTGCCGAGTGGAACCTGAACGGGGCGCAGGTAGGGCTTCTGCTCAGTGCCGGCTTGTTCGGCATGGCGGCCGGGTCACTGTTTATCGCGCCGTGGGCTGACCGCTTTGGCCGACGCCCGCTGATCCTGCTGTGCCTGGCGCTGTCCGGTATCGGCATGCTGCTCTCGGCACTTAGCCAGAGCCCGCTGCAACTGGCGCTGCTGCGTGGTCTGACTGGGCTGGGCATTGGTGGCATCCTGGCCAGCAGCAATGTGATTGCCAGTGAATATGCCAGCAAACGCTGGCGCGGCTTGGCGGTGAGCCTGCAGTCCACTGGCTATGCGCTGGGTGCGACCCTGGGCGGTTTGCTGGCGGTATGGCTGCTGGGGCATTGGGGCTGGCGCTCGGTATTTCTGTTTGGCGGCATCGTCACCGTACTGGTGATCCCGCTGGTACTGCTGTGGTTGCCAGAGTCGCTGGACTTTCTGCTGGCACGCCGGCCGGCCAATGCTCTGGCCCGGGTCAACCGTCTGGCCGTGCGCCTCGGCCAGCCGGTATTGGCGCAACTGCCGGCTGTTGCCGCAAGGGCAGAGGGTGCCAAAACCGGGTTCAGGCAGCTGCTGGCGCCGGCCATGCGCCGCACCACGCTGGTGATCTGGTTGCTGTTCTTCCTGGTCATGTTCGGCTTCTACTTCGTGATGAGCTGGACGCCGAAACTGTTGGTGGCCGCCGGCTTGTCGGCCCAGCAAGGCATCACCGGCGGCGTGCTGTTGAGCGTGGGCGGCATCGTTGGCGCGGCGCTGATCGGCGGCCTGGCTTCGCGCTGGCCACTGACTCGCGTGCTGGCGTTGTTCATGCTCATCACCGCCGCGCTGCTGGTGCTGTTCGTGGCCAATGGTGCCTCGGTCACTGCGGCGCTGGCGTTGGGCCTGCTGATCGGGCTGTTTTCCAACGGCTGCGTGGCTGGGCTGTATGCCTTGTCGCCGGTGGTCTATGACGCATCGGTACGCGCCACCGGTGTGGGTTGGGGGATCGGCATCGGCCGCATGGGCGCGATCCTGTCGCCGACCGTGGCTGGCGTGCTGCTCGATGGTGGCTGGCAACCCCTGCATCTGTATGGCGTGTTCGCCAGCGTGTTCGTGCTTGCCGCAGGTTGCCTGCTGCTGTTGCGCCCAACGGCCAAGCCTGCGTCTGCCTTGCCTGCTGATGCACTGAGCCACTGAGTGCAACCCGGCCTGGCCGGGTATCTGAATGCAACTTACTGCTCCGGGTCATGCTGGCCTGGGGCGGTCTGCTGCGCCTATTGAACGTGGAGAACAATAATAATGATGGACACAACTTGCACGGTGGCCCGTTCGGTCCTGGCTGTTTCGCTGGCGTTTGGCCTTGGTTTGCCGGCCTGGGCGCAAGAGGGGGGCTTCTTTGAAGATGCCAAGGGTGGGCTGACATTGCGCAACTACTACTTCAACCGCGATTTCCGCGACCCGGGGGCCGCCAAGGGCAAGGTTGAAGAATGGGCCCAGGGTTTCATCTTCAAGTTCAGCTCTGGCTACACCCCGGGGCTGATCGGTTTTGGCCTGGACGGTATCGCCCTGTTCGGCGTGAAGCTGGACAGCGGCGGCGGTACCAGCGGCTCAGAACTGTTGCCGGTGCACGATGACGGGCGAGCGGCCGACGACTACGGTCGGGCCGGGCTGGCGGCGAAGCTGCGTATGTCCGCGACCGAGCTGAAGGTGGGGGAGTTGTTGCCGGATATTCCACTGCTGCGTTACGACGATGGCCGTCTGCTGCCGCAGACCTTCCGTGGTGCCATGCTCGACTCGCGGGAAATCGAAGGCCTGAGCCTGCAGGCCGGCCAGTACCGCGAGGTGAGCCTGCGCCACTCTTCGGACATGCAGGACCTATCTGCCTGGGCCGCGCCCGGGGTCACCTCGGACGGCTTCAACTACGCCGGCGCCGAGTACCGCTTCAACCAGCAGCGAACACTGATCGGCGCCTGGCACTCGCAGTTGGAGGACATCTACCAGCAAAGCTACTTCAACCTGCTGCACAGTCAGCGGGTAGGGGAGTGGACGTTGGGGGCCAACCTTGGCTACTTCATCGACCGGGATGACGGACAGGCGCGCATCGGCGACATCCAGAGCCGCACCGGTTACGCCTTGCTGTCAGCTTCGCACAGTGGCCACACGCTGTACCTGGGGTTGCAGAAGGTCAGTGGCGACAGTCAGTGGATGTCGGTTTACGGCAGCAGTGGGCGAACCCTGGGCAACGACATGTTCAACGGTAACTTCAGCAATGCTGACGAGCGTTCGTGGCAAGTGCGTTATGACTACAACTTCGCCGCGCTCGGTGTGCCAGGGCTGCTGGCCATGGTGCGGTACGGGCATGGCGAGAACGCCACCACGGCGGCGGGCAGCAATGGCAAGGAGTGGGAGCGCGATGCCGAGGTGAACTACACCTTCCAGAGCGGGGCTTTGAAGAACCTCAACATCCGGCTGAACAACGCGACCAACCGGCGCAGCTTCAACAGTGATCTCGACCAGACGCGCCTGATCGTCAGCTATCCGCTGACCTTGTAGGGGCGGGTTCACCCGCGAACACCGGCGCAGCCGGTGCCATGTTCCGCGTTGCCTGCTTCGCGGGTAAACCCGCTCCTACATTTACGGCGCATGTCTTGGGCCAGGTGGGTTTCTTGGCGCGCGCGCGCCCCCGTAGGAGCGGGTTCACCCGCGAACACCGGCAAAGCCGGTGCCATGCCCCGCGTCGCCTGCTTCGCGGGTAAACCCGCTCCTACATTTACGGCGCATGTCTTGAGACAGGTTGGTTTCTTGGCGCGCGCCTCCCCCCGTAGGAGCGGGTTCACCCGCGAACACCGGCAAAGCCGGTGCCATGCCCCGCGTTGCCTGCTTCGCGGGTAAACCCGCTCCTACAACAGGCCTGCAGCAACCGCTCGGCTTGCGCTAAGATGCCCGTTCATGTCTTTGGAAGTCGCCTGGATGAGCAAACCCGGTCAGATGGTGCTGGTTGCGTTGCGCAAGATGATCGCTTCGGGCGAGCTGGCGGCCGGCGAGCGCTTGATGGAAGTCCCAACCGCTGAACTGTTCGGGGTTTCACGCATGCCGGTGCGCATGGCATTTCGCACCCTCGAGCAGGAAGGCCTGCTGGTGCGCTTTGGTGGCCGGGGGTTTCAGGTGCGCTCGGTCAGCGCCGATGACATCGCGGGTGCGGTCGAGGTGCGCGGTGTGCTGGAGGGGTTGGCGGCGCGTCAGGCTGCAGAACGTGGCTTGTCGGTGCAAGCACGCGCTGCGTTGCAACAATGCCTGGTGGACGGCGATCAGCTGTTCGACAAGGGCTTTGTGAGCGAAGACGACTTGCAGGTCTATCACGACCTGAACATGCGCTTTCATCAGGTGATCATCGACGCCAGCCACAACCCGGCCATTGCCGTTGCCCTGGCGCGCAACGACCACCTGCCATTCGCCTCGGTCACCGCACTGGCGGTGGACCGCCATGATCTGGCTCGCGAGTACCGGCGCTTCAACTTCGCCCATATGCAGCACCACGCCGTGTTCGACGCCCTGGTCAACCGCCAGGGTGCCCGCGCTGAAGCGATCATGCGCGAGCACGCCAATGCCACCTTGCGCTATGCCGAAACCTTTGGTGGGGCAGCGGCGGACGCGGGCATGAAAGTCATCCTGCCCTCGTCGTAAGCCGGATCAGATATCCAGCACCAGCAGCGGCGTCTTCGAGCGCGAGCAGCAAGGCGTGAACTGATCGTTCAGGGCCTGTTCCTCTTCGGTGAGAAACAGATCGCGATGGTCCGGTGTGCCCTGCAGCACGCGTGTCAGGCAGGTGCCGCAAATACCCTGCTCGCACGACATGGCGATCTCGATACCGTTCTCTTCCAGCACCTGCACCACGGTCCGGTCGGCTGGCACCTCGAACACCTGTCCCGTGCTGCCCACCTGCACCGAGAAGCTGCCATCGTTGCTGGCATCCACCGGTGCTGCGGCGAAGTACTCGCGGTGCAGGTTGGCCTCCTGCCAGCCCAAGCCCTTCGCGCTGTCCAGCACATGCTGCATGAACCCGCCCGGCCCGCATACATACAGGTGCACATCATCTTGCGGGTTGCCCAGCACCTGGGCGATGTCCAGCGCCGTTTCCGGCTGCTCGTCAAAATGCACGAACAGCCGATCAGCGAACGGCGCGCTGCGAATCCGCTCGACAAACGCCGCACGTTCGCTGGAGCGGGCACAGTAGTGCAGCTCGAAGGCCTGGCCGCTGTGGGACAGCTGCTCGGCCATGCACAGGATTGGGGTAATGCCGATGCCGCCAGCAAACAGCAAACTGCGCTGCGCACCCTCGGCCAGCGGGAACAGGTTGCGCGGCGCGCTGATACGCAGCCGGGCACCGGCCTGCACCTGTTCGTGCAGGCTACGAGAGCCGCCCCGCGAAGCCGGGTCGTTGAGTACGCCAATCAGATAGCGATGGCGTTCTTCGGGGTGGTTGCACAGCGAGTACTGGCGCACCAGCCCGTCGGGCAGGTGCACGTCGATATGCGCGCCGGCGCTGAACGCCGGCAGCAAGCTGCCATCTGCCGCTGCCAGCTCGAAGCTGCAGATACCCTGGGCTTCATCGTTACGGGATACCACTACGGCATCGATCATGTCGGCTGTTCCTCAGGCAGGGGTGGCGCTGGTGGCGATCAGTTGCGGCTGCGGCGCACGCTCTTTGGCGATGATCCGCTCCAGCACCTTGCGTGACTGCACGCCGCCGGCATCGATGTTCAGCTTCAGCAAGTTGCGCTCGGGGTGGGCCAGCAGGTTCTGCTGCTGGCGTTCGAGCATTTCCAGGTCTTCGCTGAAAATCTTGCCCTGGCCCTCCCGGATGTTGTCGGTCAGGGTCTGGTCGTGCGCAGCGAAGTTGCGCGCCATGCCCCAGAAGTACCAGATAGAGGTATCGCTTTCCGGGGTGATGAAGTCGACCACGATGCTCGACGCCTTGTGCTGTGCATCGGCGTGGTAGCCACCCTTGCCGGCATGCGCCACGCCCACTTCGATCAGTACATGGCTGGGTGGGGTGAAACGGCAGATCTGCCAGCGGTCCACCGGTACATCATCGGCCAGGCCGTTGCCACGCAAGGCCATGCGCCAGAAGGGCGGTGCCATGATGTTTTCCATGTGCCGGGCGGTGACCACTTCGTCGCCGGTGACGGTGGTGACCGGCGGTGCTTCGTCGATCTCCTTCTGGCCGATGCTGGACGCGTGCACATAGGTTTCATGGGTGAGGTCCATGAGGTTGTCGATCATCAGGCGGTAGTCGCAACCGATGTGGAACAGCCCGCCGCCGTAGGCCCACTCATCATTCACCGCCCATTCCAGATGCGGAATCAGCGCCGGGTCGGCCTGCGCCTGGTCACCGGGCCAGACCCAGATGAAGCCATAGCGCTCGACGGCCGCAAAGGTCTTGTTGCAGGGGAAGCCACGCACCCGTTGGCCCGGCATCGACACGGTCTTGCCGTCGCAACCCATCACCAGGCCGTGGTAGCCGCACACCAGGTTGCCGTCCTCGACATAGCCCAACGACAACGGTGCGCCGCGGTGCGGGCAGAAGTCCTCGACGGCGGCTACTTGGTTCTCGCGGGCGCGGTAGAACACGATTTTTTCCCCGCAGATCTGCCGGCCAAGGGGTTTGGTGGCGATCTCATCGGGGGTGCAGGCGACGTACCAGGTGTTTTTGGGGTACATGGGAGGCTCTCCGGGTTTTGTTTTTATTTAATGGATCCATTAAGGCTGCGGCCGGCGTGCTAGGTCAATGAATTTTGCTTAGGAAATGCGGATTCTGTGCGATTATCGGTTTTTAGTGGATCCATTGAGCTCTCTGCGATTCGAGGGGGCGGCTGCAGCGGCACGTCGTCTGAACAGGAAGGCACCGGCGAGATCGATCAATGTGGCCGGTGCGGGAGCAGGCCTGGCCGAACCTGCTATGCCTAAAGGGACACCCAACCCATCAAGGCCACTCGATGCTAGCCATCGAACAACTCTACAAATCATTCCCCACCCCCCAAGGCCCGCTCCCCATTTTGCAGGGGGTGGACATGCGCCTGGCGCGGGGCAGCAGCCTGGCGCTGATGGGCGAGTCGGGCAGCGGCAAGAGTACTTTGCTGCACCTGGTGGCTGGCCTGGACCGAGCGGACAGTGGCCGTATTCTGATCGACGACGTTCCGCTCGATGGCCGTTCGGAAGCGTCGCTGGCGCAGTGGCGACGGGAGGGGATCGGCCTGGTGTTTCAGCAGTACAACCTGATCAGCAGCCTGGACGTGGGCCTGAACCTTACCTTCCAGGCCCGTCTCGCCGGGCGGCATGACCCGCATTGGGCGGCTTACCTGGCGCAGCGCCTGGGCCTGGCGGACCTGCTCGGGCGTTACCCGGAACAACTGTCTGGCGGCCAGCAGCAGCGCGTCGCGATCGGCCGTGCGCTTGCCGGGCGCCCGGCCTGGCTGTTGGCTGACGAACCGACCGGCAGCCTCGATGAAGCCAGCAGTGACGAGGTGCTGAGTTTGTTGCTGCAGTTGGTCGCCGAAGCCGGCAGCGGGGTACTGATGGTGACCCACAGCCCGCGGCTGGCGGCGCGTTTGCAGCACCGTTGCTACCTGCAGGCCGGCCGTGTGCGGCCCGAGCAGGGCTGATGAAGCTTTTGTCGCTGGCCCTGTTGGCGCTGCTCAGCCACTGGCGGCGCCATCGTGTGCAGTGCTTCAGCATCTTCACTGGCCTGTGGCTGGCCACGGCGTTGTGGACCGGCGTGCAGGCGTTGAACAGCCAGGCACGCAGCGACTATGCCCGGGCCAGCGCGGTATTGACCGGGCCATTGCAGGCGCAACTGATCGCGCGCAATGGCGAGCGCTTCGATCAGGCGTTGTACGTGCAACTGCGCAGGTTGGGCTGGGCTGTTTCGCCGGTGCTGGAAGGGCGCTTGCGCTTGCCGGGCGAGCCCGCACGCAGTGTGCGACTGATCGGCATCGAGCCGTTGAGCCTGCCGCCTGCCAGCAGCGTTGCCGGGGTGCAGGTGCAGGCATTCGACCTGCAAGCGTTCGTCGGCTCGCCCGGGCAAGCCTGGGTTGGGCCAGACACCTTGCGTCAACTGAACACAAGCCCCGGGTCGCCGACCCGCGACAGTGAAGGGCAGTTGCTGCCGCCTATGGTTTTGCAGCCTGCGTTGGCACCCGGGGTCATCGTGGTGGACATCGGCCACGCGCAGACGTTGCTGAACGCACCGGGGCAGTTGTCTCGTCTGCTGCTGGCCGATACGCCCGGGCCGTTGCCTGCAGATATCGCCCGCTACCTTGAACTGCAGCCGCGGCAGGACGATGGTGGCTTGCAGCGCCTGACCGACAGTTTCCACCTCAACCTGACCGCGCTCGGCCTGCTGGCGTTCGTCGTCGGCTTGTTCATTGCCCACGCCGCAATCGGTCTGGCGCTGGAGCAGCGCCGTGGGCTGATCCGCAACCTGCGCGCGTGCGGCGTCAGCCTGAAGACCCTGCTGGGTGCCCTGGTGCTGGAGCTGGGCCTGTTCGCGGCACTGGGTGGGCTGGCCGGGGTGGCCAGTGGTTACGCATTGGCCGCGTGGCTGCTGCCCGACGTGGCCGCCAGCCTGCGTGGCCTGTATGGCGCCCAGGTCGCCGGCACGTTGAGCCTGCCGGCGGGCTGGTGGCTGCTGGGTGTGCTGGTGAGTGTCCTCGGGGCATTGCTGGCCGGCCTGCAGAGTGTAATGCGCGCTGCCCGGTTGCCTTTGCTGGCGCTGGCGCAACCCCAGGCCTGGCGACTGGCGCAGGGGCCATGGTTGCAACGGCAGGCTTTGCTAGCGGGCCTGCTGCTGTTGCTGGCCTTGGGCTGTGGTGTCTTCGGGGCTGGCTTGCTTAGCGCGTTCGGCATGCTGGCAGGGTTGCTGCTGGCGGCGGCACTGCTGTTGCCGGCGTTGCTCGATCGGGTACTGGCCTGGCTGGCGCGTCGTTGCCACCGGCCATTGGCGCAATGGTTCGTGGCTGACAGCCGCCAGCAGTTGCCAGCGCTGAGCCTGGCGTTGGTCGCCCTTTTGCTGGCCCTGGCTGCCAGTGTTGGCGTGGGCAGCATGACCGAGGGTTTTCGCAAGACGTTTGTCGGTTGGCTTGACCTGCGCCTCTCCGCCGACCTGTATGTCACCCCGCGGGACACGGCCCAAGGCTTGCAGATTGTCGAGTGGCTCACGCAGCAGCCCGGGGCCAGCATGGTCCTGCCCGGCTGGCGCGCAGACATGCAGCTGCAAGGTTGGCCGGTGCAAGTGCAGGGCATTGTCGATCACCCTGCCTATCGTACGCGCTGGCCATTGCTGGAACAGCATTCGCGTGCTTGGCAGCAACTGGCCAGCGGACAAGGCTTGATGCTCAGTGAGCAGTTGGCCAGGCGATTGAACCTGCAACTGGGAGACAGCCTGAAGCTGCCCGCAGACACGCCAGCCATGCCCGTGGTGGGGATCTATGCCGATTACGGCAACCCCAAGGGGCATGTGCTGGTCAATGCCGACTGGTTGCGCGCCCACTGGCCACAGGCAACCCTGGCCGGCTTGAGTGTCGACCTGAGCGCTGAAGGGGGGGCATCGCTCAAGGACGCGCTGCAACGGCACTTTGCCCTGGATGACAGCCGGGTGGTCGAGCAGGCGCGCCTGAAACGCTGGTCGACCGACGTCTTCAACCGCACCTTTGCCGCCACCGCAGCTCTCAACAGCCTTACCCTTGGCGTGGCCGGTGTGGCGTTGTTCATCAACCTGCTGACCCTGGGCCAGGCGCGGCTGGGCCAGTTGGCACCGCTGTGGGCGCTGGGGGTGCGGCGCATGCAACTGGTCTGGCTGAGCCTGGGGCAGACACTCATGCTCAGCAGCTTCACCGTGCTGCTGGCAATTCCGCTTGGGCTGTTGCTGGCCTGGTGCCTGGTCGCGGTGGTGAACGTGCAGGCCTTCGGCTGGCGGTTACCGCTCTATGTGTTCCCCATGCAACTGTTGCAGTTGACCGTGCTGGGCATGCTCACCAGCCTGTTGGCCTGCGCCTGGCCGCTGTGGCAGCTGGCGCGCCGCCAGCCGCGCGAACTGTTGAGGCCATTGGCCGATGAAGCTTAATGCGTGGCTGTTGCTGACCGGGTTGTTGTTGTGCGGCTGTGATCAGCCTGCACCACAAAGCTATGCCGGGCTCGGGCAGCAGGCTGGCGAGTTCAGCCAGGTAACCCGCGATCATCGTCTGGTCTTCCCGCATGACCACGGCCCCCACGACGGCTTTCGTATCGAGTGGTGGTATGTCACCGCCAACCTCAAGGACGCCCAGGGCCGTGACTGGGGCGCCCAGTGGACACTGTTCCGCTCGGCCTTGCGCACCGGCCCGGAGACCAGCGGCTGGAACAGCCCGAACCTGTGGATGGGGCATGCAGCACTGACCGGGCCGGGTGGCCATCAGGCTGCTGAAACCCTGGCGCGGGGGGGGATCGGCCAGGCCGGCGTGCAGGCCCAGCCGTTTCGCGCATGGATCAATGACTGGGTGTTGCAGGGCCAGGGCGGTATTGAACAGCTACAGATGGTCGCAAGTGGCGATGGTTTTCGCTATGACCTGCAATTGCACAGCGATCTTCCCTTGGTGCTGCATGGTGAACAGGGCTACAGCGAAAAATCAGGCAAGGGCCAGGCTTCGTACTATTACAGCCAGCCGTTCTATCAGGTCCAGGGGCAGGTCCAGCGTGGCAGCTTGTGCATCGCGGTTACCGGGCAGGCCTGGCTGGACCGGGAATGGAGCAGCCAGCCGTTGGCCCCCGGGCAGACCGGCTGGGACTGGTTTTCCCTGCACCTGGACAGTGGCGCCAAGCTGATGCTGTTCCAGGTGCGGGAGGCCCACGGGGAACCGTATCGCGCCGGAACCTGGGTAGGGCCACAAGGGGACGTGGTGGCACTGGACGCCGCACAGATCAAGCTGCAGGCGCTGGCCTGGTCTGCGCAGAAAAACGGCAAGCAGGTGCCGACGCGCTGGCGGGTGCAAGTGCCGGAGCATGGGGTGGATGTGCAGGTCGATGCCGTTGAGCCGCAGGCGTGGATGCAGACACGGTTCCCGTATTGGGAAGGGCCGGTACGCTTGAACGGGAGTGCGGGCGGGCGCGGGTATCTGGAGATGACCGGGTACTAGTGCAACAACGTTTGAGCAAGACAGTTGTTCCCATAAAGGTCGCGCCAGACCCTTCAATCCTTGATCATCCCTCGCAGCACTGCCCGCGCTTCTTTAGTACGCAAGCATTCGATGAACAACTGGCTTTCCCGCGCCACCGTGGCCTCCAGCTCTGCCCGCTGGCTGTCCTTGAGCAGCCGCTTGCTGATCCGCAGTGCCGCCTGCGGGTAGCCTTGCAGCTGCCGCGCCAGCGTGCGGGCAGCGTCCAGGCATTGTTCGCCGTTTTCATGCAGCTCATTGGCCAGCCCCCAGGCCAGCATCTGTTCGCCATCCAGCAACGCATTGGTCAGCAGCAAGCGTGCCGCCCGGGCCTGGCCAAGCACACGCGGCAGCAGCAGGCTGGAACCAAACTCCGGGCACACACCCAGCGGCGCGAAAGGCATGCGCAGCTTGGTCGAGCGGCTGACCAGCACCTGGTCGCAATGCAGCAACAGGGTGGCCCCGATGCCGATCGCCGCACCACTGACCGCTGCGATCAGCGGCTTGTCCAGGCCCATGATCACCCGCATCAGGCGGAACACCGGGCTGTCCAGGTCGCTGGGCGGGTTGTCGAGGAAGTCGCGAAGGTCGTTGCCAGCGCTGAAGCAGTGCGGCCCACCGGTGATGATGATGGCATCGACAGCGGGGTCTTCACCTGCCGCCAGCAACAGGTCACCCAGCAGCTGGTACATGGCAGTGTTCAGGGCATTGAGCTTGTCGGGGCGGTTGAAGGCCAGGGTCAACAGGCCTTGGTCCAGCTCGCGTGTGATCAGGTCGTTCATGGCAGCCGCTTTTGTTGTTGTGAGAGGGCCCTGCCGGGCAGTGGCGCTTAGGGTTTATCACGCAGTCCGGCTTGTTGTACAGTCGTTCAGTCCAACCCCTAACCAGAGACCCACCGATGACTCAGGAAGCCCGCTACCACCGCATGCTGCCGGAATTGCGCAAAGCCAACCTGGTCGAGGCGACCCTGGTGTGCCTCAAACGCCATGGTTTCCAGGGGGCTTCGATCCGCAAGATTTCGGCCGAGGCCGGGGTCTCGGTCGGGCTGATCAGCCACCATTACGCGGGCAAGGACGAACTGGTGGCAGAGGCTTACATGGCCGTCACCGGTCGGGTAATGGGCCTGTTGCGCGAGGCCATGGCCCAGGCCGCGCCCAATGCCCGCGAGCGGTTGTCGGCGTTTTTCCGTGCCTCGTTCTGCGCCGAGCTGCTCGACCCGCAATTGCTCGATGCCTGGCTGGCCTTCTGGGGGGCGGTGAAGACCGCCGACGCGATCAACCAGGTGCACGACCACTCCTACGGCGAGTACCGCAACGAACTTGGCCAGCTACTGGCCAGGCTGGCCGAGGAGGAGGGCTGGCAGGGCTTCGATGCCGACCTGGCGGCCATCAGCCTGAGCGCCTTGCTTGATGGCCTGTGGCTGGAGTCGGGCCTGAACCCCGGCACCTTCACCCCCGAGCAGGGCGTGATCATCTGCGAGGCCTGGGTCGACGGCCTGCAGGCCGGTGGCCGCAGGCGCTTCAGCCTGTCCGAGGGCTGTTGATCGCCTGTTCAGTAACGAGTACGCTGCTGTCGCGAGTGTGTAGAACAACACCAATAAAAAGAGACAACACGCAATGACGCCTCGGGTATTGATCGTCGATGACGATCCGCTTGTTCGTGACTTGCTGCAGGCCTACCTGTCCCGGGAAGGCTACGACGTACACTGCGCCGACACCGCCGAAAGGGCCGAAGCCCTGCTTGGCAGCCAGGACGTCGACCTCGTGCTGCTGGACATCCGCCTGCCCGGCAAGGACGGCCTCACCCTGACCCGCGAACTGCGGGTGCGCTCGGAGGTTGGCATCATCCTCATCACCGGGCGCAATGACGATATCGACCGCATCGTTGGCCTGGAATGCGGCGCAGATGACTACGTGATCAAACCGCTCAACCCCCGCGAGCTGGTGTCCCGGGCGAAAAACCTGATCCGCCGCGTGCGCCATGCCCGCGAGGCGCACCCCGCCCCGGCCTGCGCGCAATCGCTGAAGCAGTTCGCCGACTGGGCACTGGATACCGACCGCCGGCGCCTGATCGACGCCTGTGGCGGGCAAACCCTGCTGACTCATGGCGAGTTCCAGTTGCTCAGCGTGTTCCTGCGCAACAGCGGCCACACCCTCAGCCGCGACCAGTTGATGGACCAGATTCGCAACCGCGAGTGGGTGCCCAACGACCGCTCCATCGACGTGCTGGTCGGCCGCCTGCGGCGCAAGCTGCATGACGACCCGGCCGAACCGCAGTTGATCATCACCATTCACGGCACCGGCTACCTGTTCACCGCCAGCGTGGCAGCATGATTCCTCGCGCCTGGCAGTTGGCGCTGGCCTTGACGTTGCCCACCCTGCACGCCAGTGCCAGTGAGCCGGTGCGCTACTGCGACTACCCGGTGTACCCGCCCATTTCCTGGAGCGACGGCCATCAGGTGCGCGGCCTGGCCCCCACCGTGGTGCGCGAACTGTTCGCGCGCATGGGCTACGAGGTGCAAACCGTGGTGCTGGGCAACTGGAAGCGCTGCCTGATGGACGCCGCCGCCGGGCGGGTGGACGTGGTCCTGGCCTACAACAGCGACCAACGTGACCAGCGCATGCGTTTTTCCACGGAGCCGGTGGTGCGCGAGGAAGTGGCCGTGTTCTACAACCGCAAGCGACCGGTGCAGTTCCAGCAGCTGGAGGACCTGGCGGGTTACCGCGGCGGCCTGCTGTACGGTGAAAGCTATGGCGCCGAGTTCGACCGCTTCGTCGCCCGCCACCAGAACATCGAGCGGGTATCGTCCAGCCAGCAGAATTTCGGCAAGCTGATCCGCGGGCGCATCGACTATGTGATTCAGGAGCGGCGCACCGGGCTGCTGTTCATCGAACACCTGCCCGGGGCGCAGGATATTCGCGCATTGCCCACGGCACTGAGCGTGGACTACCTGCGGGTGGCGGTATCGCGACAGTCACCCTTGAGCCAGCACATGGCTGAAATCGACGCGCAGTTGCAGCGGATGAACCAGGCGGGCGAGATCGCGCGTTGGCTTGAGCAAAGTGAGGTCACTTACCGCGACATGATCAACCTGCCGGCGGATGCACGATGATCCGCCTGCGCACCGATGGCCTGCTGCGCCGCCTGCTGCTGTTCATCCTGCTGTTCAGCTTGTGCTTCACGGTGCTGGCCAGCGGCGTGCAGCTGTACTTCGAGTACCGTCGCGAAATGCGGGATATTGAGGCACGCATGGCGTTGATCCGCGCCGGCTACCTGGCCAGCCTGGAGCGCAGCCTGTGGGACCTCGACGAGGCGCAGCTGGATGTTCAGTTGCGCGGCCTGGTGGACTTTTCCGATGTGGCGCGGGTGCGTCTGGTCAGTGATGATTTCACATTGTTACGCGGTGATGCCGACCCCCAAGGGCCGCTGCGCATAGAGCGCTTCCCCCTCGACTATCAGCCGCCCTCAGGGCCGGTCAGGCACCTGGGCGAACTGGAAGTCAGCATCGACCTTGGCGCGGTACACCGGCGGCTTTACGCCACGGGCCTTGCCAGCCTGTTGTGGATGGGCGTGTTTCTGTGCGGCCTGGCAGTGGCGCTGTCAGGGCTGTTCTACCGCCTGGTCACCCGCCACCTGCAAGTGATGGCCGAGTTCGCCCGCCGCATTGGCGCCGGCCAGTGGCAGGAGCCGTTGCGCCTTGGCCGCCGCCGATCATCGCGCCCCGACGAAATCGACACTGTGGCCAATGCCCTGGACGATATGCGTCGCGCCATCCTCAGCGATATCGAGCGCCGTGAGCGTGACCGCCTGGAACTGCAGGACAAACGCGACGAATTGCAGGCCATGGTCGAGCGGCGTACGGCCAGCCTGGCTCGGGCCAAGGACGAGGCCGAGGCTGCCAACCTGGCCAAGTCGCGCTTTTTGGCGACCATGAGCCATGAATTGCGCACGCCGCTCAACGGTATTCTGGGCATGGCCGAACTGCTGCGCGGCGGGCGCCTGGAGGTCGCCGACCGCCAGCGTGTCGAGGCCTTGTACAAGGCTGGCGAAGGGCTGTTGGCGATTCTCAACGAAGTGCTGTATTTCGCCCGGCTCGAAGAAGGCGAGAGCCGCGCCGAACGGGTGGTGTTTTCCTTGCGTCAGTTGTGCCAGGAAGTGCTGGCGTTGCTCGAACCCATGGCCATGGAGAATGCCGACACCCTGCAACTGCAGGTTGATGAGCAACTGGCCGCGTACCAGTACGGCGCAGAGCAGTACCTGCGACAGGTGCTGAGCAATCTGCTGGCCAATGCCATCAAGTTCACTGAGCACGGCCAGGTACAGCTTACGGTGCAGGTGCTTGCCAGTAACGAATGCTCGCAGCGCTTGCGGCTGTCGGTCCGTGACAACGGTATCGGCATCGAACCCGCCGTTCAGGCGAAGATCTTCGACCGTTTCGTCCAGGCCAGCGAAGCTGTGACCCAGCGCTATGGCGGCACTGGCCTGGGCCTGGCGATCTGCAAGCACCTGGTGGAAAAACTGGGCGGTAGCATCGGCCTTGAGAGCGTTCAAGGGCAGGGCAGCTGCTTTTGGTTCGAGCTCGACATGGCTCGCGGGCAGCCTGTCTCAGCGGGGGCACCAGCTCCTTCGCCCTTGCCCAGCCTGGATATCCTGGTGGTCGAAGACGTTGCCCTGAACCGTGAGGTTGCTGGTGGCCTGCTGATGCGCGACGGTCATCGGGTAAGCTTTGCCGAAGACGCCGGCCAAGCCCTGCAGGCATGCGCGCAGCGGCGCTTCGACCTGGTTCTGCTGGACGTGCACTTGCCGGGCATGAGCGGGGTGGCGTTGTGCCGACAGCTGCGTACCTCGCCTGGGCCGAACCGCGACAGCCGGATCCTGGCGCTGACGGCCGGCGTGCAACCGGGCCAGGTCGCGGGTTATCTGGACGCTGGCATGCAGGGCGTACTGGCCAAACCGTTGCGGCTGGACAACCTGCGCAAGGCGTTGGCTGACGTAGCGCCCGGTGAAGTGGCCAGCGCTGGCGCAGACATGGACTGGTCATTGCTCGACACCCACCGTTCACTGCTGGGGGAGCAGAAGTTGCAAGGCCTGCTGAAGGTCCTGCGCCAGTCACTGCAGCAGCACGCCACGGCGCTGGCCGAGGCGCTACCAGCCCAGGACTTCACCGAAGTGCTGCACCTGGCCCACCGCCTGGCTGGCAGTTGCGATTCCCTGGGGTTTACCGGGCTGGCGACGGTGTTGCGTGGTCTGGAGGAGGCGGCCCGGCAGCATGACGTACAGGCCATGCAAGCCCTCGGCGAGCCGTTGGCTACCCAGCTAGGTCAGGCCAGTGCCACGCTGGAACAGTTGATCCAGAGCTGACGTACAAAAAACTTACGACTTTTTACATCTTCGATCCGTTCGTATAACGGCGCCTTACATCCGTTTCCAATAATCCATGGCAACCGTGTTGCACACGGTCCATGAGGCTTATTGGAGACAAGAATAATGACATGCCGTAGCGCTCAGCCCCTCATTCGAACCCTTCCACGCACCGGCCGCAATGGCGAGGTGTGCCATGACTGACAACGTTGAAAAAATCCAGCTCACCCGCGCCCTGAAAAGCCGGCACATCTTCATGCTGTCGCTGGGTGGGGTCATTGGAACCGGCCTGTTCATGGGCTCGGGCGTAACCATCAATCAGGGCGGGCCGGTGGGCGCGATCCTGGCTTACCTGGTCGCGGGCTTGCTGATGTACCTGGTGATGGTCTGCCTGGGCGAGCTGTCGGTGCAGATGCCGGTGTCCGGTTCGTTCCAGGCCCACGCCACCAAATACATTGGCCCGGCCACCGGGTTCATGATCGGCTGGGTGTACTGGATGAGCTGGGCCACCACCGTAGGCCTGGAGTTCACCGCTGCCGGCATGTTGATGACCCGCTGGTTCCCGGAGGTGCCGATCTGGTACTGGTCGGCGCTGTTCGTGGTGGTGCTGTTCGGGCTCAACGCCCTGGCCACGCGTGCCTTTGGCGAGGCCGAGTACTGGTTCTCGGGCATCAAGGTGGCAACCATCCTCGGCTTCATCGTCATTGGCCTGCTGGTGATCTTCGGTGCCATCCCCCTGAGCAGCGGGGCACCCGCACCGATGCTGAACAACCTGGTGGGCGAGTCGCTGTTCCCTCACGGCCTGTCGGCAGTGTTCGCGGTGATGATGACTGTGGTCTACGCCTTCCAGGGCTGCGAAATCATGGGGGTGGCGGCTGGCGAGACCGAGCACCCGGAAAAGAGCATCCCGCGGGCGGTGCGCAATGTGGTGTTCCGCGTGCTGATCTTCTATGTGCTGGCGATTGCCGTGCTGTCTGCCATTGTGCCGCACGAGCAGGCCGGGCTGATGGAAAGCCCGTTCGTGCAGGTGTTCGACATGGTCGGCATCCCTTACGCCGCCGACTTGATGAACTTCGTCATCCTCACGGCCATCCTCTCGGTGGGCAACTCCGGGTTGTATGCCTCCACGCGCATCCTCTGGGCCATGTCCAAGACTGGCATGGCACCGAAAAGCCTGTCGCCGCTGAGCAAGCGTGGCGTGCCGCTGCGGGCGCTGAGCATCACCCTGTGCTTTGCGCTGATTTCGCTGATGACCAGCTTCGTCGCGGCTGACACGCTGTTCATGGTGCTGATGGCGGTGAGCGGTATGTCCGGCACCGTGACCTGGATCGTCATCGCCCTGGCGCAGTACCGTTTCCGCAAGGCATGGCTGCGTGACGGCGGGCAACTGCAGGACCTGAAGTACAAGGCGCCGCTGTACCCACTGGTGCCGCTGCTGTGCATCACCCTGTGCAGCTCGCTGTTCGTATTCCTGGCGCTGGATGAAACCCAACGGCCGTCACTGTACTGGGGCTTTGGCTTCATTGCCCTGTGCTATGCGGCGTACTTCTTCGTCAACCGCCGTCGGCAGGGGGCCTTCGCACCCAGCGCACCAGGGGTTTGACGCCGCAGCTTGTCGTCGGCTGGTGTTGGTCGCTGCATTTTCAGCGCCTGTGAGGTCGAGCGCCGCCCGTGCGGTGCGCGATCTCACAGGCCATAAAGCCGTCATGACGAACGCCCTTGTGTAACGCCAGATACCGAGTTGTGCGAAGTTGTAACAGCCCATCCCGCCTTGCTGAACACTCGTTTAGTATCTCCCTCATCAAGTCCTCCAACACCATCACAACAACACCGAGGCCCCCCATGACTACCCCGTCGTCGTCACTGTTGAGCAAGGTCGAAGCCGGCGTTGCCTGGATCACCCTCAACCGCCCCGAGCAGCGCAACGCGCTGGACATTCCCACCCTCAAGCAACTGCACGCCTTGCTCGACAGCCATGCCGACGACCCCGCCGTACGCGTGGTGGTGCTGACCGGCAGCGGCCGCAGCTTCTGCGCTGGCGCCGACCTGGCCGAATGGGCAGCCGCCGAAGCGGCGGGCACCCTGGAAAGCTACGGCTGGACCGAAACTGCCCATGCCCTGATGCTGCGCCTGCACAGCCTCGACAAACCCACCATCGCCGCCATCAACGGCACCGCCGTGGGCGGTGGCATGGACCTCAGCCTGTGCTGCGACCTGCGCATCGCCGCCGCCTCGGCGCGCTTCAAGGCCGGCTACACCAGCATGGGCTACAGCCCCGATGCCGGCGCCAGCTGGCACCTGCCCCGGCTGATCGGCAGCGAGCAGGCCAAGCGCCTGCTGTTCCTCGACGAGCTGTGGGGCGCCGATCGAGCCCTGGCCGCCGGGTTGGTCAGCGAAGTCTGCGCCGACGAGCAGTTGCCTGCCGTTACCGCCGAACTGGCCGGGCGCCTGGCCAATGGCCCGACCTTCGCCTATGCGCAGACCAAGCGGCTGATACGCGACGGTGCCCGGCGCACGCTGGCTGAACAGCTGGAAGCCGAGCGCCACGCCGGCCTGCTGTGTGGCCGCAGCCAGGATGGCGCCGAGGCCCTGCAAGCCTCGGTGGAACGTCGCGCCCCCCGTTTTACCGGCCAGTAATCCGATACCCGACCCTCATCAGGACCTTCGCAGATGAATTTCCAACTGACCCAAGAACAAGAAATGTTGGTGGAAGCGGTACGCAGCTTTGTTGCCAAGGAGCTGCTGCCCCATGAGGAAGCGGTGGACCGCGCCGACGCCGTGTCACCCGAACTGGCCGCACAGATCCGTGGCAAGGCCATCGCTGCCGGGTTCTATGCCTTCAACATGCCCGAGGAAGTGGGAGGGGGCGGCCTGGACTACCTGTCCCAGGCGCTGATCGAACGTGAGCTGTCCAAGGTGTCCTGGGCGCTGCATGTCTTCGTTGCACGGCCGTCGAAAATCCTCATGGCCTGCAAGGACGAACAGATCAACGACTACCTGCTGCCGTGCGTGCAGGGCGAGAAGGTCGACTGCTTCGCCCTCACCGAACCGGGCGCCGGCTCTGATGCCAACGCCATCAAGACCCGCGCCGTGCGCCAGGGCGATGACTTTGTCATCAACGGCAGCAAGCACTTCATCAGCCACGCGGGCCACGCCGATTTCGCCATTGTCTTCGCTGTCACCGACACCTATGAGCACAACGGGCGCAAGCGCAATGCGGTCACCGCCTTGCTGGTCGACCGGGGTACGCCGGGCATGACCATCCGCCGTGGTCCCAAGTGCGTGAGCAACCGTGGTTATCACACCTACGAGCTGTTCTTCGACGACTGCCGGGTGCCGGCCAGCAAGGTGCTGGGCGAAGTGGGCAAGGGCTGGGAAGTGGCCAACGCCTGGCTTACCGCCGGCCGGGTGATGGTCGCCGCCAACTGCGTGGGCCAGGCCCAGCGCGCCCTCGACCTGTCGCTGCAATGGGCCGCCGACCGCAAGCAGTTCGGCCAGGCCATCGGCAGCTATCAGGGGGTGTCGTTCAAGCTGGCCGACATGGCCACGCAGATCCGCGCGGCCGAGATGCTCACCCTGCACACCGCCTGGAAGATGGACCAGGGCAACATGACCGACGGTGAGGCCGGCATGGCCAAGCTGTTTGCCAGCGAGGTGCTGGGCAAGGTCGCCGACGAAGCGGTGCAGATCTTCGGTGGCATGGGCCTGATGGATGAAGGGCCGGTTGAGCGCATCTGGCGCAACGCGCGTATCGAGCGCATCTGGGAGGGCACTTCGGAAATCCAGCGGCATATCATCGCCCGCGAACTGCTGCGCCCGCTGCTGCGCTGAGCGCCAGGAGAACATCCATGTCGCAATCGATTCGTGACAACCTCAAGCGCCTGCTGGCGCCCCGGCACCTGGCTTTTATCGGCGGGCGCAGCATGGCGCGGGCGCTCAAGCGATGCGCCGAAGGTGGCTTTGCCGGTGAGCTGTGGCTGGTCAACCCGCAGCATGAAAGCCTCGAAGGCATCCCTTGCGTGGCACGGGTGGCCGACTTGCCCTACGCCCCGGACGCAGTGTTCATCGCCACCAACCGCGAGCTGACCCTGCAGTGCGTTGCCGAGCTGGCTGCACGCGGGGCCGGTGGCGCCATCTGCTACGCCTCGGGCTTTGCCGAAAGCGGGGAGGAGGGCTACCAGTTGCAGCAACGCCTGCTCGACGTCGCCGGCAACATGGCCTTGCTCGGCCCCAACTGCTATGGCTTGCTCGACTACCTGCACGGTGCCGCCCTGTGGCCGGTGGCGCATGGTGGCCAGCAGGTGGAGAAGGGGGTGGCGATCCTCACGCAAAGTGGCAACTTCGCCTATAACCTGTCCATGAGCGACCGCTCCCTGCCGGTGGCCTACATGGCCTCGGTCGGCAACCAGGCGCAACTGGGTGTGGCCGAGCTGATGGATGTGCTGCTCGACGACCCACGGGTAACCGCCATCGGCCTGCACCTGGAAGGCCTGAAGAACGTGCCGGGCTTCGCCCGCGCCGCTTGCAAGGCGCTGCAGCAGGGCACGCCGATCATTGCATTGAAGACGGGCGTTTCGCAGATCGGCGCTGAACTGGCACTCAGCCACACCAGCTCGTTGTCCGGCTCCGATGCGTTGTACGACAGCCTGTTCCAGCGCCTGGGCGTGATCCGCGTCAGCGGCCCGGTGAGCTTTGTCGAAACGCTCAAGGCCGCAGCCTGCGGACGCTTGCCGGCAGATGGCGAGCTGATTGCGCTGGCCTGCTCAGGCGGCGATGCCGGGCTGATTGCCGACTATGCCGAACGCAACCAGTTGCAACTGCCGAAGCTCGCGCAAGGGCAGGTGGCGGCACTGGCCGAGGTGTTGCCGGGCTATGCCAACCTGGTCAACCCACTGGACTTCACCACTGCCATCTGGGGCGATGAAGCCGCCCTGCAACGCATGCTCGACAACACCCTGAGCGGCGCCGCAGGCGCGGCGATGCTGGTGCTGGACTACCCGGCGGCGTTCACCGGCGAGCGCAAGGAATGTGACCTGCTGCTGGGGCTGTACTGCGATGCCGTTGAACGCCACGGCAAGATCGGCTTCGTCACCTCGGCTTTCCCGGAACTGTTGCCTGCCAGTGCGCGTGAGCGCCTGCATGCGCGGGGCATCGCAGCCCTGCAGGGCGTGGAAGATGGCCTGGCGGCCTGGGGGCGCATCGTCGCTTACCAAAGGAACCGCCAGCGGTTGCTGGACCAGGGCGAGGCTGCGCGGGTACCGCTGTGCCCGCAGGCCCTCACGGGCGAAAGCCGACTGTTGGATGAATGGCAATCCAAGCAGGCCCTGCGCGCCTTCGGCCTGCCCGTGCCTGCGGGCGTGCTGAGTACGCCCGAACGCGCCGTGGCAGACGCCGCCCGCGTGGGTTACCCCTTGGTACTGAAGGCGGTCAGCGCGCAGCTGCCACACAAGACCGAAGCTGGCGCTGTGGCGTTGAACCTGCGTGATGCCCGCGCCCTGGAAGCTGCACTGGTGCAGATGCGCCAGTGCATCGCTGACTACGCCCCGCAGGTTGCGTTTGATCAGGTGCTGCTCGAGCCCATGGCCGAGCCGCCCTTGGCCGAGCTCATAGTGGGCATCAAGCGTGAAAACGACTTTGCCCTGGCCTTGGTGATCGGTGCCGGCGGCGTGCTGGTCGAACTGCTCAAGGACAGTGTCAGCCTGTTGTTGCCCACCACCGACAGCGCCATCCGCGCCGCACTGCTGAACCTGCGCAGTGCCAGCCTGCTGCAAGGCTTCCGTGGCCGCCCGGCTGCCGACCTCGACGCCTTGGTCTCTGCCATCCGCGCAGTCGCCGATTACGCCTGCGAAAACGCCGGGCAGTTGCTGGAGCTGGATGTGAACCCATTGATGGTCGGTGCCAACGGTACCACCGCAGTCGACGCGCTGATCCGCCTCGGCCAGCCGCAAGGAGAACGACATGAATGACCTTACCCTGACGGCCGGCCAGGCGCTGGTGCGGTTGTTAGCCAACTACGGCGTGGAGACCGTGTTCGGCATCCCCGGCGTGCACACCCTGGAGCTGTACCGTGGCCTGCCGGGCAGCGGCATTCGCCATGTATTGACCCGCCACGAGCAGGGCGCCGGCTTCATGGCCGACGGCTATGCGCGGGTCAGTGGCAAGCCGGGGGTGTGCTTCATCATTACCGGCCCAGGCGTGACCAACGTCGCCACCCCCATCGGCCAAGCCTATGCCGACTCGGTGCCGATGCTGGTGATTTCCAGCGTCAACCACACCGCCAGCCTGGGCAAGGGCTGGGGCTGCCTGCACGAAACCCAGGACCAGCGCGCCATGACTGCGCCCATCACGGCGTTTTCTGCGGTGGCCCTGCAGGGCGACGACTTGCCCGAGCTGATCGCGCGCGCCTGGGCAGTGTTCGACAGCGAACGACCGCGCCCGGTGCATATTTCGGTGCCCCTGGACGTGCTGGCGGCATCGGTCAGTCGGGACTGGAGCGGTGAGGTGGTACGCCGTCCCGGGCGTGGCCAGCCGTGCCGCGAAACCCTCGAGCAGGCTGCCCTGAAGCTTGCCGCCGCCCAGCGGCCGATGCTCATTGCCGGGGGTGGCGCGTTGCACGCGGCTGAGCAGTTGCAGCAACTCAGTACACGGCTGGCAGCGCCTCTGTTCACCAGCGTGGCCGGCAAGGGCTTGCTGCCACCAGACGCGCCACTCAATGCCGGCGCCAGCCTGTGCGTCGAACCCGGCTGGCAACTGATCAGCCAGGCTGATGTGGTGCTTGCCGTAGGCACCGAAATGGCCGACACCGACTTCTGGCGTGAGCGCCTGCCGATCCGCGGCGAGCTGCTGCGCGTCGACATCGACCCGCGCAAGTTCAACGATTTCTACCCCTGTGCCATTGCCCTGCAGGGCGATGCCCGGCAAACCTTGGACGGTTTGCTCGAACACCTGCCCGCACTTCAGCGTGACCCGGCCCAGGCCAGCGCGGCGGTGGCCACCCTGCGCCAGGCCATCCGCAATGGGCATGCCCCGTTGCAGGCCACGCACCAGGCCATTCTGGACCGTATCGCCGCCGTACTGCCTGACGATGCCTTCATCAGCAGCGACATGACCCAGCTGGCCTATACCGGCAACTACGCCTTCGCCAGCCGGGCGCCACGTAGCTGGCTGCACCCCACCGGTTACGGCACCCTCGGCTACGGCCTGCCGGCTGGCATCGGTGGCATGTTCGCCAGCGACCACCGCCCCGGCCTGGTACTGGTGGGTGATGGCGGCTTCCTGTACACCGCGCAGGAACTGGCCACTGCCGTTGAGGAGCTGCACCGGCCGCTGGTGGTGTTGCTTTGGAACAATGACGCCCTCGGCCAGATCCGCGACGATATGCTCGGCCTGGATATCGAGCCGGTCGGCGTGTTACCGCGCAACCCGGATTTCATCGGCCTGGCCCGCGCCTTCGGTTGCACAACGCACCAGCCACGCGACCTGGACGCGCTGCAGGCCGACCTGGCCAGCGGCTTCGCCACCGCCGGCGTGACGTTCATCGAACTCAAACACACCTGCGTCTGTTAAGGCGCGCACTACGACAAGAACACGAGTAATCACCATGCCCTTTCGCCGTACCCTTCTGGCTGCATCCCTGGCACTTCTGATCACCGGACAGGCCCCCCTGTATGCGGCACCCCCGTTGTCGATGGACAACGGCACCAACACCCTGACCGTGCAGAACAGCAACGCCTGGGTCGAGGTCAGTGCCAGCGCCCTGCAACACAATATCCGCACCCTGCAGGCCGAGCTGGCCGGCAAGTCCAGGCTGTGCGCCGTGCTCAAGGCCGATGCCTATGGCCATGGTATCGGTCTGGTGATGCCGTCGATCATCGCCCAAGGCGTGCCCTGCGTGGCGGTGGCCAGCAACGAGGAGGCCCGGGTGGTCCGCGCCAGTGGCTTCACCGGGCAATTGGTGCGGGTACGCCTGGCCAGCCTCAGCGAGCTGGAAGATGGCTTGCAGTACGACATGGAAGAGCTGGTGGGCAGCGCGGAATTTGCCCGCCAGGCCGATGCCATCGCCGCGCGCCATGGCAAGACCCTGCGCATCCATCTGGCGCTCAACTCCAGCGGCATGAGCCGCAACGGGGTGGAGATGGCCACCTGGTCCGGCCGTGGCGAAGCGCTGCAGATCACCGACCAGAAGCACCTCAAGCTGGTCGCGCTGATGACCCACTTCGCCGTGGAAGACAAGGACGATGTACGCAAGGGCCTGGCGGCCTTCAACGAGCAGACCGACTGGTTGATCAAGCACGCGAAGCTCGACCGCAGCAAGCTCACCCTGCACGCCGCCAACTCGTTCGCTACGCTGGAGGTGCCGGAAGCGCGCCTGGACATGGTACGAACAGGGGGCGCGCTGTTCGGTGACACCGTGCCGGCGCGCACCGAGTACAAACGTGCGATGCAGTTCAAATCGCACGTGGCGGCGGTGCACAGCTACCCGGCCGGCAACACCGTGGGCTATGACCGCACCTTCACCCTGGCCCGTGATTCGCGGCTGGCCAACATTACGGTCGGGTACTCCGATGGCTACCGCCGGGTATTCACCAACAAGGGCCATGTGCTGATCAACGGCCACCGTGTGCCGGTCGTGGGCAAGGTGTCGATGAACACGCTGATGGTCGATGTCACCGACTTCCCTGATGTGAAGGGGGGGAACGAAGTGGTGCTGTTCGGCAAGCAGGCCGGGGGCGAAATCACCCAGGCCGAGATGGAAGAAATCAACGGCGCGTTGCTCGCCGATCTGTACACCGTATGGGGCAATTCCAACCCGAAGATCCTCGTCGACTGAAATTGCCATTGAAAGGAGATTGCCATGCGCTACGCCAAGCTCACCCAACGCATCGCCGGCGACGGCGCTGCGGCCTGGGACATCCACTACCGCGCCCTGGCGCTGCAGGCCGAGGGCAAGGACATCCTGCTGCTGTCGGTGGGTGACCCGGACTTCGACACTCCCGCGCCTATTGTCGAGGCGGCCATCGACAGCCTGCGCGCTGGCCATACCCATTACGCCGATGTACGCGGCAAGCTGGCGCTGCGCCAGGCCATCGCCAACCGTCACCGGCAACGCAGCGGCCAGGCGGTGAGCGCTGACCAGGTGACGGTGCTGGCGGGGGCCCAGTGCGCGTTGTACTGCGTGGCCCAGTGCATACTCGACCCAGGCGATGAGGTGATCGTTGCCGAACCGATGTATGTCACCTACGAGGCCGTGTTTGGCGCCTGCGGCGCCAAGGTGGTGCCGGTGCCGGTCAAGCCCGAGAATGGCTTTCGCGTTTGCCCGCGTGACGTCGCCGAGCGCATTACCCCGCGCACCCGCGCGCTGGCGCTGAACAGCCCGCACAACCCTTCAGGGGCGAGCCTGCCGCGCGCCACCTGGGAGGCGCTGGCCGAACTGTGCGTTGCCCATGATCTGTGGCTGATCTCTGACGAGGTCTACAGCGAGCTGCTGTATGAAGGCGAGCATGTCAGCCCCGGCAGCCTGCCGGGCATGGCCGAGCGCACTGCAACGTTGAACAGCCTGTCCAAGTCGCATGCCATGACCGGCTGGCGCATTGGGTGGGTGGTCGGCTCGACAGCACTGGCCACGCATCTGGAAAACCTCGCCCTGTGCATGCTCTACGGCTTGCCGGACTTCGTCCAGGATGCCGCCGTGGTGGCGCTGGAGCAGCCGTTGCCCGAGCTGGACGCCATGCGCGAAGCCTACCGCGAGCGGCGCGATCTGGTGTGCGAGCAGCTGGCCGGCTGCCCGGGCCTCAAGGCATTGAAGCCCGATGGTGGCATGTTCGTGATGGTCGACATCCGTGAAACCGGCCTTAGCGCACAGGCTTTCGCCGACTACCTGTTGGACAGCCAAGGCGTGTCGGTGCTCGCCGGCGAGGCATTCGGCCCGAGCGCTGCCGGGCATATCCGCCTGGGCCTGGTGCTGGGCAATGAGGCGCTGGCCGATGCCTGCCAGCGCATCGCCCGCTGCGCCGGCGAACTGATGCGCGGGCAGACGGATGCGTGAGCACACCGTCCAGCGTACGCGCCGCCCGGGCCAGGAGGAAGGCGCGCGCTGCTGAACCACTGCGGCAAGATAACCTGTTTTGTGTGAGGAGAATGCTTGTGAATGTACTGATCGTCCACGCTCACCCCGAGCCGCAATCGTTCACGGCTGCCCTGCGTGACCAGGCTGTGGATACCTTTCGCGCCCAAGGCCATCAGGTGCAGGTCAGCGACTTGTACGCCATGGGCTGGAACCCGGTGGCCAGTGCCGATGACTTTACCCAGCGCGAGAACCCCGAGTACCTCGTGTATGCGCTGGAGCAGCGTCAGGGCGTCAAGCGCGGTGCCATTGCCGCAGACATCCAGCAGGAGCTGGACAAGTTGTTGTGGGCCGATTTGCTGGTGTTGAACTTCCCGATTTTCTGGTTCTCGGCCCCGGCCATGCTCAAGGGCTGGATCGACCGGGTGCTGGTGTCGGGGGTGTGCTATGGCGGCAAGCGCTTCTACGACCAGGGCGGGTTGGCCGGCAAGAGGGCGCTGGTGACCGTGACCCTGGGCGGGCGCGAGCACATGTTTGGCGACGGCGCGATTCACGGGCCGCTGGAGGACATGCTGCGGCCGATCCTGCGGGGCACGCTGGCCTATGTCGGGTTCGAGGTGCTGCCGCCGTTCGTGGCGTGGCATGTGCCGTACATCAGTGCTGATGCGCGGCAGGACTTTCTGCAGCAATACCGGCAGCGTCTGGAGCAGCTCTCGGACGACCAGCCACTGGTGTTCCCGCGCCTGGCGCAGTTCGATGAAGCGTTGTACCCGCTGACGTGACCTTTCTCCTGTACTAAACACTGGGGCCGCGTTGCGGCCCTTTCGCGACACAAGGCCGCTCCCACAGGATTGCCGCCAGCTTCGAAGGCTGCGCCGTCCTCCCACAGGATTACCACCAGCTTCGAAGGCTGCGCCGTCCTTGTGGGAGCGGCCTTGTGTCGCGAAAGGGCTGCAAAGCAGCCCCAACATTTTGTCGGCATACGATGTTCTGCAAACCTTCCAGCGCCACCTGCCAAAAAACGACCACCCACACATTCGGGGTATGTCACCCCTGGGCGAATCCACCGATAGTGAACCCATCGGCTCGATCCGGAGCACTCACACGATGGAGTTGCCATGCGCAAGGTACTGAAGGTGATTGGCGGTCTGCTGCTGGCGTCTGGCGCCAGCCTGGCCCAGGCGGTAGAGGTGGACAGCGGTAACACGTTACGGTTGTACAACTGGACCGACTACATCGGTGAAACCACCCTGGCCGACTTCGAGAAGGCCACCGGCATCAAGGTCATCTACGACACCTTCGATGGCTACGAAACCGTGCAGACCAAGCTGCTCACCGGCCGTTCCGGCTACGACCTGGTCATGCTCAACGCCTCGCTGGTCCCCCCGCTGATCAGCGCCGGTGTGTTCCAGGCACTGGACAAGCAGCAACTGCCCAGTTGGCACAACCTCGACCAGCAGGTGGTGAACGACCTGCAGGGCTACGACCCTGGCCTGAAGTATTCGGCGCCCTACACCTGGGGCAGCTCGGGGGTCACCTACAACGTCGACAAGATCACCGCACGCATGCCCGACGCGCCGATCGGTTCGCTGGCCATGCTGTTCGACCCCAAGATCGTCTCGCGCTTCGCCGACTGCGGTGTCACCCTGATGGACGCGCCCACCGAGGTCATCCCGCTGGCCTTGCAGTACCTGGGCAAGGACCCGCGCAGCGCGTCGCCGGCCGACCTCAAGGCGGCCGAACAATTGTTGCTGGGCATCCGCCCTTACATACGCAAGTTCGATTCGGTGAATTACCTCACCAGCCTGCCCAACGGCGATGTCTGCCTGGCGCTGACCTGGTCCGGTGACTATGCCACCGCCCAGGCCCGCGCAGTGGAAGCGAAGAAGGACATCAAACTGTCGTTCTTCATCCCCAGGGAAGGTTCGCTGATCTGGTTCGACAACCTGTACATCCCCAAGGATGCGCCGCACGCGGCCAACGCCCACCGCTTCATCGAGTTTCTGCTGCAGCCGCAGACCATGGCCAAGGTCACCGACTACATCCATTACGCCAACAGCAACGCTGCCGCTACCGCGCTGGTGCGTGATGACATTCGCCAGGACCCGGCCATCTACCCCGACGCACCCACCCGCGAACGCCTGTTCGCGCAGAAAACCCAGAGCCCGAAGGACATGCGCGCCATCACCCGGGTCTGGAGCACGGTCAAGACCGGTTTCTGAACACTGCCCAAAAATTCTCGCCAAGGAGCTGCCCATGGCCACCCCAAGCAAAGCATTCGCCATTGCCCACGACCCACTGGTGGAAGCCGACAAGGCCCACTACATGCACGGCTACCATGTGTTCGACGAGCACCGCGAGCAAGGTGCGTTGAACATCGTCGCCGGTGAAGGCGCCTACATTCGCGACACCCACGGCAACCGTTTCCTTGATGCCGTCGGCGGCATGTGGTGCACCAACATCGGCCTGGGCCGCGAGGAAATGGCCCTGGCCATCGCAGACCAGGTGCGCCAGCTGGCGTATTCCAACCCGTTCTCCGACATGGCCAACGACGTGGCCATCGAACTGTGCCAGAAGCTTGCGCAGCTGGCGCCGGGCGACTTGAACCATGTGTTCCTCACCACCGGCGGCTCGACCGCTGTCGACACCGCCTACCGGCTGATCCAGTACTACCAGAACTGCCGAGGCAAGCCGCACAAGAAGCACATCATCGCCCGTTACAACGCTTACCATGGCTCCACCACCCTGACCATGTCGATTGGCAACAAGGCCGCCGACCGGGTGCCGGAGTTCGATTACCACCACGACCTGATCCACCACGTCTCCAACCCCAACCCGTACCGCGCGCCAGACGACATGGACGAGGCGGAGTTCCTCGACTTCCTGGTGGCCGAGTTCGAGGACAAGATCCTCTCGCTGGGTGCCGACAACGTGGCTGCATTCTTCGCCGAGCCGATCATGGGCTCGGGCGGGGTGATCATTCCGCCCGAGGGGTACTTCCAGCGCATGTGGCAGCTGTGCCAGACCTACGACATCCTGTTCGTCGCCGACGAAGTGGTGACCTCGTTCGGGCGCCTGGGCACCTTCTTCGCCAGCGAGGAACTGTTTGGCGTCATCCCTGACATCATCACCACCGCCAAAGGCCTGACCTCGGCGTACCTGCCGCTGGGTGCGTGTATTTTTTCCGAGCGCATCTGGCAAGTGATTGCCGAGCCGGGCAAGGGCCGTTGCTTCACCCACGGTTTTACCTACAGCGGCCACCCGGTGTGCTGCACGGCGGCGCTGAAGAACATCGAGATCATCGAGCGCGAGCAACTGCTCGATCATGTCAAGGACGTGGGGGGTTACCTTGAGCAACGCTTGCAGAGCCTGCGCGACCTGCCGCTGGTGGGGGATGTGCGCTGCATGAAGCTGATGGCCTGTGTCGAGTTCGTCGCCAACAAGGCCAGCAAGGCGCTGTTCGCCGATGAGGTGAACATCGGCGAGCGCATCCACAGCAAGGCGCAGGAAAAAGGGTTGCTGGTGCGCCCGATCATGCACCTGAACGTGATGTCGCCACCGTTGATCATCACCCATGCGCAGGTGGACGAGATCGTCGAGACCCTGCGCCAGTGCATCCTCGAAACCGCGCGTGAACTCACGGCGCTTGGCCTGTACCAAGGCCGATGAACCTGGCGCAAAGGGCTGTGCGCGGGCGTGCCTGGCAGGCTAGACTGCCGGGCATGACCCAGGCCTCCCCCGATACCCCGCTTACCCTCACAATGGGCGCGCTGCAGCAGTGGCACGCGGCGTTGCAGCGCGCCCTGGCCCATGGCGAAACCCCCGAGGCGCTGGAGTATGTGGCCGCTGCCATCGGCCAGTTGGTGCAGGTGGAGTCGATGATGATCAGCCTTGAGTGCCAGGGGCGGGCGCCGCAGTTGCTGTACCAGCAAGGCATCCCCGAACGGCATCGGGCCGCCGTGCTGGAGCGCTATTTCAGCGCCGGCTACCTGCTGGACCCCTTCTGCCTTGCCGTGCAAAGCGGCCTGGCCGAAGGCTTCTACCACCTGCAGGAAATCGCCCCCGACAACTTCTTCGACAGCGACTACTACAAGGCTTATTACCTGGGAACAGGTTGCAGTGAAGACAGCTACTACATCGTCGACCTCAGCGCAGGCCGCAAGCTGTCGCTGAGCCTGTTCCAGGGCTGCAGCGGCACGCGCCTGAATGCCGGGCAGGTCGACCTGTTGCGTGCGCTGGAGCCGATGGTGCGCGAACTGCTGGGGCGCTATGCCCGGTACAACCTGGAACCGGGCGCTGCATCAACCGAGCGCAGCAGCCTGCAGGCAGCGTTCGACAGCTTTGGCTGCCAGGTGCTGACCGACCGCGAGCGCGAAGTGGCCCACATGATCTTGCGCGGGCACTCGGTGAAATCTACTGCGCTGGAGTTGGGTATCTCGCCGGAGACCGTGCGCATGCACCGCAAGAACCTGTACATGAAGCTTGAGATCAACTCGCAATCGGAGTTGTTTGCACGGTTCATCGACTGGTTACGCGGTGATCATTTGCCGATGATTTCTGATTGACTGTCTTGAGCCCTGGCGATTCACGTGTCGCAGCATGAAACAGCTCAATGGGAGCATCCCTATACCGATGGGTATACGGGGCAGGCATAGGCAATAGGGCAGGGCTATACAGCCCCTGTGGGCATGGTGTGTTCATATGGCCTGTTGCTCGATCAACGCCAGGCACCGCTTCACGATCGGGCTTACATCACCCTTGCGCCGGCTGAGGATGATGGGGCTGACGGCGCCGCTATCAAGCAGGCCGACATACTCGATATCGGGACGGTGCTGCTGCTGTACCGATGCTGGCACCAGGGTCACCCCGACGCCAACCGCTACCAGGCCGATGGCGGTCTGCAGTTCGTTGGCCCACTGGCTGACACGAATGCTCATGCCGTGGTGGGCGAACAGCGCCAGCACGTGGTCGGCATAGCTGGGCCGGGGATTGGCCGGGTAGAGGATGAACGCTTCGCCAGCCAGCTGGGCAAGACTGAGCGGGCTGCCCGCCAGGGGGTGGCCCTTGGGCAGCACGGCCACCAGCGGGTCCTCGCACAGCACCTGCTGGTGAATCACCGGGTCGTCGATGCGAATGCGGCCGAAGCCAATGTCGATACGCCCGCTTTTCAGCGCCTCCACCTGTTGCAAGGTGGTCATTTCGTTCAGGCCCAGTTCCAGCTCGCTGTCCTGGCGCAGTTCGCGGATCAGCTCCGGCAGCACGGTGTACAGGGTAGAGGGCGCAAAACCGATGCCCAGCCACTGGCGCTGGCCCTGGCCGATGCGGCGGGTGTTGTCGCTGATGTTCTGCAACTGCTGCAGCACGGTGCAGGTCTGTTCGTAGAAGAAACGGCCGGCCTCGGTCAGCCGCAGCGGACGTTCGCGAACCACCAGCAGGGTGCCGAGCTGGTCCTCCAGCTGGCTGATCTGCCGGCTCAGGGGTGGCTGGGCGATGTGCAGCAGCTCGGCGGCGCGGGTGAAGTTCAGGGTCTCGGCCAAGACTTTGAAGTAACGCAGGTGGCGCAGCTCCATCAGACCTCCAGGGTATGGTGGGAGATTCATTTGATATTGGACGGTCGTCAGGGTCTCGCGCAATCCTTCAACAATCAAGTAAACGCATCACTCGGGCCTACGACTGTAAGCCCGACCTGACGGGACCTGGCAACAATGACAAGCGCGCTGATTGAACACATAGATGCAATTATCGTCGATCTCCCGACCATTCGCCCGCACAAGCTGGCGATGCACACCATGCAGCAGCAGACCCTGGTGGTATTGCGACTGCGCTGCAGCGATGGCGTGGAAGGCATCGGTGAAGCCACCACCATCGGTGGCCTGGCGTATGGCTACGAAAGCCCCGAAGGCATCAAGGCCAACATCGACGCGTACCTCGCCCCGGCGCTGATCGGCCTGCCGGCAGATAACATCAATGCCGCCATGCTCAAGCTGGACAAGCTGGCCAAGGGCAACACCTTCGCCAAGTCCGGCATCGAAAGCGCCTTGCTCGACGCCCAGGGCAAACGCCTGGGCCTGCCGGTCAGCGAACTGCTGGGTGGCCGCGTACGTGACAGCCTGGAGGTGGCCTGGACCCTGGCCAGCGGCGACACCGCCCGCGACATCGCCGAAGCCCAGCACATGCTGGACATTCGCCGGCACCGCGTGTTCAAGCTGAAAATCGGCGCCAACCCGGTGGCCCAGGACCTCAAGCACGTGGTCGCGATCAAGCGCGAGCTGGGTGACAGCGCCAGCGTGCGGGTCGACGTCAACCAGTACTGGGACGAGTCCCAGGCCCTCCGCGCCTGCCAGGTATTGGGCGACAACGGCATCGACCTGATCGAGCAGCCGATTTCGCGCATCAACCGCGCTGGCCAGGTGCGCCTGAACCAGCGCAGCCCGGCACCGATCATGGCCGATGAGTCGATCGAAAGCGTCGAGGACGCCTTCAGCCTGGCCGCCGACGGCGCCGCCAGCATCTTCGCCCTGAAAATCGCCAAGAATGGTGGCCCGCGCGCGGTGCTGCGCACTGCACAGATCGCCGAGGCCGCTGGCATCGCCTTGTACGGCGGCACCATGCTCGAAGGTTCGATCGGCACCCTGGCTTCGGCCCATGCATTCCTCACCCTGCGCCAGCTCACCTGGGGTACAGAGCTGTTCGGGCCGCTGCTGCTGACCGAGGAGATCGTCAACGAACCGCCGCAATACCGCGACTTCCAGCTGCACATCCCCCACACCCCCGGCCTGGGCCTGACGTTGGACGAACAGCGCCTGGCGCGCTTCGCCCGTCGCTGATCAGCAAGCAAGGAGATAATCATGTTGTTCCACGTGAAGATGACCGTGAAGCTGCCGGTCGACATGGACCCGGCCAAGGCCGCCCAGCTCAAGGCCGACGAAAAGGAACTGGCCCAGCGCCTGCAGCGCGAAGGCACCTGGCGTCACCTGTGGCGCATTGCCGGGCATTACGCCAACTACAGCGTGTTCGATGTGCCCAGCGTCGAGGCATTGCATGACACGCTGATGCAGCTGCCGCTGTTCCCTTACATGGATATCGAGGTCGACGGCCTGTGTCGGCATCCCTCGTCTATTCACAGCGACGATCGCTGATTCGCACCTGTATGCCTGACAAGAACAATACGAGGTAAGCACGATGACCGTGAAAATTTCCCACACTGCCGACATTCAAGCCTTCTTCAACCGGGTAGCTGGCCTGGACCATGCCGAAGGAAACCCGCGCTTCAAGCAGATCATTCTGCGTGTGCTGCAAGACACCGCTCGCTTGGTCGAAGACCTGGAAATCACCGAGGACGAGTTCTGGCACGCAGTCGACTACCTCAACCGCCTGGGCGGCCGTAATGAGGCAGGCCTGCTGGCTGCTGGCCTGGGTATCGAGCACTTCCTCGACCTGCTGCAGGATGCCAAGGATGCCGAAGCCGGCCTTGGCGGCGGCACCCCGCGCACCATCGAAGGCCCGTTGTACGTTGCCGGGGCGCCGCTGGCCCAGGGCGAAGCGCGCATGGACGACGGCACTGACCCAGGCGTGGTGATGTTCCTTCAGGGCCAGGTGTTCGATGCCGACGGCAAGCCGTTGGCCGGTGCCACCGTCGACCTGTGGCACGCCAATACCCAGGGCACCTATTCGTACTTCGATTCGACCCAGTCCGAGTTCAACCTGCGTCGGCGTATCATCACCGATGCCGAGGGCCGTTACCGCGCGCGCTCGATCGTGCCGTCCGGGTATGGCTGCGACCCGCAGGGCCCAACCCAGGAATGCCTGGACCTGCTCGGCCGCCACGGCCAGCGCCCGGCGCACGTGCACTTCTTCATCTCGGCACCGGGGCACCGCCACCTGACCACGCAGATCAACTTTGCTGGCGACAAGTACCTGTGGGACGACTTTGCCTATGCCACCCGCGACGGGCTGATCGGCGAACTGCGTTTTGTCGAGGATGCGGCGGCGGCGCGCGACCGCGGCGTGCAAGGCGAGCGCTTTGCCGAGCTGTCATTCGACTTCCGCTTGCAGGGTGCCAAGTCGCCTGACGCCGAGACGCGAAGCCATCGGCCGCGGGCGTTGCAGGAGGGCTGAGTTCGAGGTTTTGTCACTGTGATTTTGCCTGGGGCTTTCCGTGCGGGGAGGCCTCGGGCTTTTTGTCGCCAGGGGCGGGTGATCTAGAATCGTCTTTTTGTTCAGGCCCCCACACCATGCTCCCCATCGCGCTGCTGCCAACCACCATCGACCAGGCGTCGCTGATCCGCAATCTCTACCAGTTCTATTGCTACGAGTCCTCCGACTGGGAGCAGGAAGACGTCGAGGCGGACGGCCGTTTCTACATCCACGAGGAGCACCTGCAACGCTACTGGCAGGACGACGGCTGGGGCGCGTATCTGGTGCTGGTGGACGGCTTCATCGCCGGCTTCGTGCTGGTCGAGCGCAGCGAGCTGCCTGGCATCGTTGCGCAGGAGCTTGCCGACCTGTTCATCTTGAAGAAGTACCGTCGCCAGGGCATCGGCCGAGCGGTGGCGTTGCAGTTGCTGGGGGGCGAGGGTGACTGGCTGCTGCGTTGCTACGCACAGGATCTGCCCGCCGTGGCTTTCTGCAATGCCGTGCTGGCGAGCCTGCCGCGGCCGGCGCAGGCTATCGCCCTGGGGGATGAGCCGGACTTGCTCAACTTCCTGGTGACCGGCACCCGCCATTGAGGGCGGGGCGCTTTCGTTCGTCCAGATAAGGGATAGCGCCATTTTTGTGATGTGCTTCACAAAATGCTCACGAGCGGCATAATGCCATCATCGCTTTCCAAGACCCGGCCGCCGCTTGCCGGGGTCCCTTTTCATGCGCTTCGAAGGTTCAGGTAAAGTTCATGTCGCTCGCAGCAAACCCCGACATCATGTACCGGCTGTTGATCCAGAGCGTGGTGGATTATGCCATCTACCTGCTCACCCCTGAAGGTATCGTCGCCAACTGGAACCCCGGCGCCCAGCGCGCCAAGGGGTACCGTGCCGAGGAAATCGTCGGCCAGCACTACTCGCTGTTCTACACCGATGCCGAGCGCGCAGCCGGGTTGCCGGCATTCAACCTGGAGCAGGCGCGCAGCACCGGACGCTTTGAGGAAACGGGTGCACGGCTGCGCAAGGACGGCACGGCCTTCCACGCCCATGTGGTCATCGAAGCGGTTTACGACGATGCCGGGCAACTGGTGGGTTTCGCCAAGGTCACCCGCGACATTTCCGAACGCCACCGCCAGGAGCTCGAATTGCTGCAGGCCAAAGAGCTGGCCGAGCAGTACAGCCAGGAAATGGCCAAGCTGTCGCAGTTTCTCGATTCGGTCATTGCCAACATTCCCGCGAGCGTCATCGTCCAGGACCTGGAAAGCCAGCGCATCCTGTTGGCCAATCAGCAGGCCGAACGCCTGTTCGGCGGGCCTCAGCACAGCATGATCGGCCAGTTGCCCAGGGAATGCCTGGCAGCGGCTGCCGGTGACTATCTGGAGCAGCAATTCGTGCGGGGTGCCCGCAGTACCAAGGGGCACGCCGCCGAAACCCGCGTCGACACCGCCCGCGGCCCACGCACACTGCGTAGCCGTACCCTGCTCAGTCAAAACCGCGAAGGGCAGGCCGATTACGTGTTGTTCGTGGCCGAAGACGCCACCGAAGAGCTGGCCGCCCATGCGCAGATCCACCACATGGCGCACCATGACGCGCTCACCGGGTTGCCCAACCGTACGCTGTTCCACGAACGGCTGCGCCAGGCCCTGTTGCGCGGCAGCGAAAACACCAAGCTGACCGCTGCCCTGTGCCTGGACCTGGACAACTTCAAGAACATCAACGACTCCCTTGGCCATGCCTTTGGTGACAAGCTGCTACGCGAGTTGGGCAAGCGTCTGCGCCGCGAACTGCGTGAGCACGACACCTTGGCCCGCCTGGGTGGCGACGAGTTCGCCGTGGTGCTGACGGGCCTGGAGGGGCGGGATGCCGCGTGCAATACCGCGCAGCGCCTGATCAAGGCCATCAGCCCGCCGTTCCGGATCGAAGGGCATCAGTTCGCGGTGGGGGTGAGCATCGGCATCGCCATCGCGCCTGATGACCATGACCAGGCAGAGCAACTGCTGGGCTACGCCGACATGGCGCTGTACCAGGCCAAGCGTAACGGCCGTAATCGTTATGAATGCTTCGATGTCGAACTGGACGTTGCCGCCCGCCAGCGCCGCCTGGTGGAAACCGACCTGCGCACAGCGCTGCACCTGGGGCAGTTGCAGTTGCACTACCAGCCGGTAGTCGATCATCAGACGAGCAGCGTTACCGGTTATGAGGCGCTGCTGCGCTGGGAACACCCGACCCGTGGCATGGTCATGCCGATGGACTTCATCCCCATTGCCGAAGAAACCGGGTTGATCCACGAGCTGGGCAACCGTGCGCTGAACCTGGCCTGCCAGGAGGCCGCCAGTTGGGACAGTGAGCAGACGGTGTCGGTCAACCTGTCGGCGGTGCAGTTCAAGAACGGCGATCTGGTGCATACCGTCGCCCTCGCGCTGGCCGACTCGGGCCTGCCGGCGCAGCGGCTGGAGCTGGAAATTACCGAGTCGGTACTGCTGGGCAACAGCGAGGAAAACGTGCGCACCTTGCGCGCGCTGAAAGACCTGGGCGTGTCCATTTCACTGGATGACTTTGGTACCGGCTACTCATCGTTGGGCTACCTGCGTTCGTTCCCGTTCGACCGGATCAAGATCGACAAGTCGTTCGTGCATGACATGTGCGACAGCCGCGAGGCCATGTCGATCATTCGCGCCATTACCGAGCTGTCCAACAGCCTGATGATCAAGACCACGGCCGAAGGCGTGGAGTCGGAGGAGCAGATGCGCCGGCTCGCGGCGGAAGGCTGTTCGCACTTCCAGGGCTACTTTTACGGGCGGCCGGCACCGGCGAGCGAGCGGTTGAGGCAGGTCATCACCCAAGAACAATGACTTGCGCGGCGACCTCAGCTGTTCCAGTCCGGGGCAAACGGCGGGCTAACCACGCGCTGGTCTTTCGGCAGCCCGGCAATGGCTGCGCGGTCTTCGTCATCCAGCTGCACGGTCAACGCGGCCAGGTTGGCCAGCTGGTTTTCGCGGCTGCTGGCTTTGGGGATCGCCGCCACGCCGTCCTGGTCCAGCAGCCATTTCAGCGCGACCTGGCTGGGCAGCACGCCATGCTTGCGGGCAATCGCCTGGATCACCGGCTGCGCCGCTGCCTGGCCGCGTGCCAGCGGGGTATAGGCGGTGAGCAACAAATCATGGCTGCGGGCGAAGTCGAGTAGCGGTTGCTGGCTGAGCAGAACATGGTATTCCACCTGAATCGCCGACAACGGCGCGCCCAGGGTTTCCACCACCTGGCGCAGTAACCCCAACGGGAAGTTGGCCACGCCAATGTGGCGCGCCTTGCCTTCGTCACGCAGGGCTACCAGGGTGTCGATGCTGCGGGCCAGGTCCCAGTCCGTGCCTGGCCAGTGGATGTGGAACAGGTCGACCTGTTCGGTACCCAGCGCGCGCAGGCTGTCTTCCAGCGACTGACGCATGGCTTTGGGCTCCAGGCGGTCCCACCAGACCTTGGTGGTCAGGTGGATCTGCTCGCGTGGCACGTCGCTGTCGCGCAGCGCCTGGCCAACGGCCGCTTCGTTTTCGTAGGCGGTGGCGGTGTCGATGTGCCGGTAACCCACGTCCAGTGCCTGGCGCACGGCCTGGGTGCATTCACTGCCGGTCATTGGCCAGGTGCCCAGGCCGATGGCGGGCAGGTCCAGGCCGGTGCGGGTGCTGAGCCTTTGCATGTAAATTCCTTGTAGGGTGTGCAGGGTCGGTCGATGGTCGGCGATCAACCGTGTACGGGCCATGCAGACAAGGTGGAAAGTGGTCGATCAGCGAACAGAAATTGCACTTGGCCGGGGCAAGCGGCAAATGAACTTCCTTATTCTGCGCCATCTCTTCTAGAATCCCAGCTGTTACATCCGCCAGGCAATGCCTGCGCGGCCTTCCTTGGGCGAGGCATGTTGCCCCGCCGTCATCGAGAGAGCCATGAGTTCCAGCACACCGCTGTCCGGCGTCAACCAACCCCTGCGCGGCATCGCGTTGGTGGTGGTGGCGACGTTCCTGTTCGCCAGCCACGATGCCTTGTCCAAATTCCTGGGTGGCCTGTACCCGATAGTCATGGTGGTGTGGGCGCGTTATGTGGTGCACACGTTGCTGATGGCCGGCATCTTCCTGCCCAAGTCTGGGCTCAACGTATTGCGCACCCGCCGGCCGGTATTGCAGACCTTGCGGGCCCTGAGCCTGCTGAGCACCAGCCTGCTGTTCACGACCGGCTTGCAATACCTGCCACTGGCCGAGGCCACGGCCGTCAACTTCCTTGCCCCGGTGCTGGTCACCGCGTTGTCGGCGCCGCTGCTCAAAGAGCAAGTGACAGTGGGGCAGTGGGTGGCGGTGGTGATGGGCTTTATCGGCGTGCTGGTGGTGGTGCACCCTGGCGGGGCGATGTTTACCCCGGCCATTCTGTATCCGTTCGGTTCGGCGTTGGGCTTCTGCTTCTATCAGTTGCTGACGCGGATTCTGGCGGCGCATGACAGCCCGACCACCAGCAACTTCTATGCGGGTTTGTGCAACACCTTGGCAATGAGTGCCCTGGTGCCGTTCTTCTGGGAGGTGCCGCGCTGGGATCATGCCCTGTTGATGCTGGCACTGGGCGGCTTTGGCATGACTGCGCACCTGCTGTTGACCCAGGCCTTCCGCCATGCGGCGCCGGCGTTGCTGGCGCCGTTCAGCTATTGCCAGATCGTGTTTGCCGGGTTGCTTGGCTTCGTGGTGTACAGCCAGGTGCCGGATACCCTGAGCCTGGTGGGGATTTTGGTGATCTGCCTCAGTGGGCTTGGTGCAGCCTGGATGCAGCGCGGCAAATAGCAGCCGCGTGCTTCAGGCTGTACGACCGGTAGGCGCAGCGTTGCGCTGCGAAGAGGACATCACTGCGTGGCCATGAACTGCAGGATGCGGTCGCGCAGCCAGCGCTCGGCGGGGTCGTTGTCCTGGGCGCCGCTCCAGACCATCGACAGCTCGGCCTCGGTGATGTCGAACGGCGCCGGGTCGGCGCGCAAGCTGCCGTCGTCGGCGAGGGCACACGCGGCATAGTCCGGCACCGTGGCGATCAGCTCGGTGTTGCGCAGCAGGGCGCGTAGGCTACCGAACTGCGGCACCGCCAGCACCACCTTGCGGCAACGCCCGATGCGTGCCAGGTCGAGGTCGATGTTGCCGCTCATGTCACCGGAGAACGACACCATCACATGCGGGCGGGCGCAGTATTCGTCGAGGGTCAGCGGCCCTGGGCGGTCGTCGGCGCGCAGCACCCGTACACCGATGTCGCGCAGCTTGCGGCGTTTGGCGGTGGCCGGCAGGTCGGTGGTATAGCTCACACCTACCGAGATCTCGCCGCTGGCCAGAAGGCCCGGCATCAGCAGGAAATTGGCCCGCCGCACTACCACGCTAATGGCGGGGGCTTCTTCACGCAGGGCCTGCAGCAGGGCCGGAAACAGGCCGAACTCGGCATCGTCAGAAAGGCCCAGGCGGAACACGTTGCAGCTGTTGGCCGGGTCGAACTCGCGGGCGCGGCTGATGGCAGCGGAAATCACGTCCATGGCCGGGCCCAGTTCAGCAAAGATCTGCATGGCCCGCGGGGTGGGTTCCATGGCCCGGCCGCTGCGGATCAGCAGCGGGTCGTCGAACAGCTCGCGCAGGCGGGCGAGGGCGGCGCTGACGGTGGATTGGGTGATAAACAGCTTTTCACCCACGCGGGTCAGGTTGCGTTCGATCATCAGGGCTTCGAACAGCACCAGCAGGTTCATGTCGACGCGGCGCAGGTCGTTGCGGTTCATGAGGGCTCGGCGTCCTGGGCAAAGGGTATGGCTGTGTATTGAAGCATGGCGTGGGGCCTTGTGCCTTGTATGGATGTGCCGGCCTCATCGCGGGCTTGACCGCGATGAGGCCGATACAGGCCTGCGCCTGACAGAGCCAGCCTATCAGGCTCCAACAGCCACTCTATTAGAACTCTGCCCAAGCTCGGCTAGTCTTTCTCGTGGCCCCGCGAATTCCGCGACAGGGCAGCGCGTCAGCACCTGCGTGCAAGACCGTGCCCCCCCCGCCGTGACAGCTTCGCAAGCCCCGTGTACACCTGATGAGGGGTAGTACGAGCCCACCCGCTCGGCTGAAAGAACACTGGCATAGACCGGAAATCTGGATAACCGACCCAAAGGTACCCGCAGATGTCGAACGAATCGAAATGCCCGTTCCATCAAACCGCAGGTGGCGGCACCACCAACCGTGACTGGTGGCCTGACCAGCTCAACCTGAGAATTCTTCACCAGCATTCCTCCAAGTCCAGCCCCGACCCGGACTTCGACTATGCCAAGGCGTTCAAGAGCCTCGACTTCCAGGCCCTGAAGAAAGACCTCACCGCCTTGATGACCGACTCGCAGGATTGGTGGCCGGCCGACTTCGGCCACTACGGCCCGCTGTTCATCCGCATGGCCTGGCATAGCGCCGGCACCTACCGCATTGGTGATGGCCGCGGTGGTGCGGGCTCTGGCCAGCAACGCTTCGCCCCGCTCAACAGCTGGCCGGACAACGTCAGCCTGGACAAGGCCCGGCGCCTGCTGTGGCCGATCAAGCAGAAGTACGGCAACAAGATTTCCTGGGCCGACCTGATCGTGCTCACCGGTAATGTTGCCCTCGAATCCATGGGCTTCAAGACCTTCGGCTTCTCCGGCGGGCGTGCCGATGTGTGGGAGCCGGACGAAGACGTGTACTGGGGGTCGGAAAAGGTCTGGCTAGGGGGTGATACCCGTTACGGCAAGGATCAGGTCAAGGCGCAGCCGCCGGGGCAGGGTGACCTGGTGGCCGAGCCGGCCAAGCATGGTGAAGAGCAGAATCGCGACCTGTCGGCCGAGCGTAACCTGGAAAACCCGCTGGCCGCCGTGCAGATGGGCCTGATCTACGTGAACCCGGAAGGCCCGGAAGGTAACCCCGACCCCGTGGCCTCGGGCAAGGACATCCGTGAAACCTTTGGCCGCATGGCCATGAACGATGAAGAAACCGTGGCCTTGATCGCCGGTGGCCACGCGTTCGGCAAGACCCACGGTGCCGGCCCCGCCGACAACGTCGGCCCCGAGCCGGAAGCGGCAGGCCTGGAGATGCAGGGCCTGGGCTGGCACAACACGTTTGGCTCCGGCAAAGGCGGGGATACCATCACCAGTGGCCTGGAAGTGACCTGGACCTCCACCCCGACCCGGTGGAGCAACGAGTACCTGAATAACCTGTTCGACTTTGAATGGGAGCTGACCAAAAGCCCGGCCGGCGCGCACCAGTGGCGGCCGAAAGATGGCAAAGGCGCAGGCATGGTGCCCGATGCACACGATCCCGGTAAAAGGCATGCACCGTCGATGTTGACCTCCGACCTGGCATTGCGCTTCGACCCCATTTACGAGCCAATCGCTCGCCGCTTCAAAGAAAACCCTGACCAGCTGGCGGATGCTTTTGCCCGTGCGTGGTACAAGCTGATCCACCGCGACATGGGCCCGCTGGCGCGCTATCTGGGCCCGGAAATGCCCAATGAAGAGTTGCTGTGGCAAGACCCGTTGCCCAAAGCTGACCCAGCCACGATCAGCGAGCAAGACATCGCGACCCTCAAGGCCAGGATCCTGGCCTCGGGTTTGAGCGTGGGTGAACTGGTCTCCACCGCCTGGGCATCCGCGTCGACCTTCCGCGGCTCCGACAAGCGCGGTGGTGCCAACGGCGCGCGTTTGCGCTTGGCGCCACAGAAGGACTGGGCTGCAAACCAGGGCGTGGACAAGGTGCTGGCGGCATTGGAGAAGATCCAGGGCGAGTTCAACAGCAGCGGCAAGAAGGTTTCCCTGGCTGACCTGATCGTGCTGGCCGGTACCGCGGCAGTCGAAAAAGCTGCCAAGGATGCGGGCTACAGCGGCAGCGTAGGGTTCCGCCCGGGCCGAGTCGATGCGTCGCAGGAGCAGACTGACGTCGAGTCGTTCGCCGTGCTGGAACCGCTGGCCGATGGCTTCCGCAACTTCACCAAGGCACGCTACAGCGTCAAGGCCGAGAAACTGTTGCTGGACAAGGCGCAGTTGCTGACCCTGACCGCGCCAGAGCTGACCGTGCTGATCGGTGGCCTGCGGGTGCTCGGTGCCAACCATGGTGGTAGCAAACTCGGCGTGTTCACCGACAAGCCGGGGACGCTGAGCAACGACTTCTTCCGCAACTTGCTGGATATGAGCGTGGAGTGGAAACCGACCTCGGCGGACAACGAAACCTTTGAAGGCCGTGACCGCAAGACCGGGCAGGTGAAGTGGAGCGGTAGCCGGGTCGATCTGGTGTTCGGTTCGCATGCCCAGTTGCGGGCGTTGAGCGAGGTGTATGCCAGCAGTGATGGCGGTGACAAGTTTGTCCGGGACTTTGTGACCGCCTGGCAGAAGGTCATGGAGCTGGACCGCTTTGATCTGAAATAGCGTTGCCTGGCGGGGGGCGCTCAGCGCCCCCTTGGCCAGTGGTCATCCCGCCAATTCCAGGTCGGATAGATACAAAAGTGTCCTCGTCGGTTCTGTTGCAATGCTTCTCAGGCGGCCGGCCTGAACAGCGTGCTCACAACGACAAGGAACCCCGACCATGCAAATGCCCAAGACCCTGAAAATCCGCAATGGCGACAAGGTGCAGCCAACCTTTTCCGCTCAGGAATACGCTGCTCGCCACGCCCGGCTGCGGGCCTATATGGCCGAGCAGGACATCGAGGCGGCAATCTTCACCTCGTATCACAACGTCAACTATTACAGCGATTTCCTCTACTGCTCGTTCGGCCGCCCTTATGCGCTGGTGATCACCCAGGACAAGGTGGTCTCGATCAGCGCCAACATCGACGGCGGGCAACCCTGGCGGCGCACGGTGGGCACTGACAACATCGTCTACACCGACTGGCAGCGCGACAACTATTTCGTCGCCATCCAGCAGGCGTTGCCGCTGGCCTCGCGCATCGGCGTGGAGTACGACCACCTGAACCTGCAGAACCACGGCAAATTCGCCGCCTGCTACCCCAAGGCCGAGCTGGTGGACATCGCTGCGCCGTGCATGCGTATGCGCATGATCAAGTCGGCCGAGGAGCAGGCGCTTATCCGTCACGGTGCACAGGTGGCCGACATCGGCGGAGCGGCAGTGGTCGAGGCCCTGCGTGAGCAGGTGCCCGAGTACGAGGTGGCACTGCATGCCACCCAGGCGATGGTGCGCGAAATTGCCAAACGCTTCCCGGACGCCGAGCTGATGGACACCTGGACCTGGTTCCAGTCCGGGCTCAACACCGATGGCGCACACAACCCGGTCACCAGCCGCCGTGTGGGCAAGGGCGAGATCCTCAGCCTCAACTGTTTCCCCATGATCGCCGGTTATTACACCGCGCTGGAGCGCACCCTGTTCCTTGACCACTGCCCGGACGAGTACCTGCGCCTGTGGCAGGCCAACGTCGAAGTGCACGAAGCCGGGCTGCAACTGGTGCGCCCAGGCATGCGCTGCAGCGATATCGCCCGCGAACTGAACGAGATCTTCCTGCGCCACGACCTGCTGCAGTACCGCACCTTCGGCTATGGCCATTCGTTCGGCACGCTCAGCCATTACTACGGCCGCGAGGCGGGGCTGGAGCTGCGCGAGGACATCGATACCGTGCTGGAACCGGGCATGGTGGTGTCGATCGAGCCGATGATCATGCTGCCTGAAGGGCGGCCGGGGGCGGGCGGTTATCGCGAGCATGACATCCTGATCGTCAACGACAGCGGCGCCGAGAACATCACCAAGTTCCCGTATGGGCCGGAGCACAACATCATTCGCAAATAAGCATCGGCGTCGGCTGCTTCGCGGGCAAGCCCGCTCCTACGGGGATTTCACCGTTGTCGTAGGCGCGGGGTTTCCTGCGAAAAGGCTGGCCCAGACAACAACAAGATCCCCGTATGACCACCAGACCCTGCCTCCAATTAAAAGAACCAGAGGGTACCCGTCATGTCCAGCACCACCCTAGACCCATCCGCCATCACCGGCCCCGCACACAACGCCGAACGCCAGGCGCTGCGCAAGGCCGCCCGGGCCAGCTTCATGGGCAACTTCGTCGAGTGGTTCGACTACGCCGCCTACGGCTATCTGGCCACCATCATCGCCGCCACCTTCTTCCCGCAAACTGACAAGACCACCGGTTTGCTGGCCACCTTTGCGGTATTCGCCCTGTCGTTCCTGGTGCGCCCGCTGGGTGGCATCGTCTGGGGCCATTTCGGCGATCGACACGGTCGGCGAAACGCGCTCTCGTGGTCGATCCTGATCATGTCGGTATCCACCTTCTGCATCGGCTTGTTGCCGGGCTATGCGCAGATCGGGCTGTGGGCACCGGCCTTGCTGTTGCTGATCCGCCTGGTACAGGGGTTTTCCGCCTCGGGTGAGTACGCCGGGGCCGCTGCGTTCCTGGCCGAGTACGCGCCGCCTGGGCGGCGTGGCTTGTACACCAGCATCGTGCCGGCCAGCACGGCGGCGGGGTTGTTGTTCGGTGCGGCGTTCGTCGCGGTGTTGCATGAGCTGCTCAGCAGTGAAGCCCTGCATGAGTGGGGCTGGCGCCTGCCGTTCCTGCTGGCGGCGCCGTTCGGCCTGGTAGGGCGCTATATCCGCATGAGCTTGCAGGACACGCCCAAGTTCCTGGAGATGGAGCAGCGCCTGGAAACCAAGGCCGGCATGGCCACGACGCCGCTGCGCGAACTGCTGGGCCAGCACCGGCGCAGCCTGGCGATCGGCATGGGTGTCACCTGCCTTAATGCGGTTGCGTTCTACCTGTTGCTCAGTTACATGCCGACCTACCTGTCTAGTGAAATGGGCATGAGCGAGCGGGATTCGTTCATCGCCTCGACGGTGTCGCTGGCCACCTATATCGGCTTGATCTTCCTGATGGGGCGGCTGTCCGACCAGTTTGGTCGCAAGACCATGCTGGTGGTGGCCTCGCTGTTGTTCCTGGGGTTGACCGTGCCGTTGTTTCGCCTGCTGGACGGCCAGCCTCTGCTGGTGATTCTGGCCATCCAGATCCTTTTCGGTGCGATGCTGGCGATGAACGACGGGACCTTGCCGTGCCTGCTAGCCGAAATCTTTCCGACCCGGGTGCGCTTCAGCGGGTTTGCCTTGAGCTTCAATGTGGCCAATGCGCTGTTTGGCGGGACTGCGCCGTTCATTGCCACCTGGCTGATTCAGGTGACGGGCAGCAAGCTGGCCCCGGCAGGATACTTGCTGGCGGCAGCACTGGTGGCGCTTGTGGCCATGCTGATGTGTCGGGAGACGGCGCACGCGGCCCTTGAAGATTAGTTGACCTGCACTGGCCTCTTCGCGGGCAAGCCCGCCCCTACAACGGCCTGTGGCGGACCACCGATGTGCGTGTAGGAGCGGTTTTACCCGCGAATACGGTGGCGGCGGCAACGGTGAGCGGCGGGTGGAGATTGGCCAGCAGGCCCGGCCCTTTCGCGGGTGAACCCGCTCCTACAAAAGCCTGTGGCGGACCACGTGCGTGTAGGAGCGGGCTTGCCCGCGAAGAGGCCAGCCAAGCCAATACATGACCCCATTCAATGGAGAGAGGCCTGCCGCCGCTCCCCTAAAGGCGACAGCCCGAAGAACCGGCTATAACTCTTGGAGAAATGCGCAGGCGAACTGAAGCCGCAGGCCAGCGCCACCTCACGCACTTGCACGTCGCTGCGCAGCAGTAACTCCCGCGCCCGCGACAGCCGCAGCTCCAGGTAATACTGGCTGGGCGTGCGCTGCAGGTACTTGTGGAACAGCCGCTCCAATTGGCGCACGGTCACGTCGTTGAGGCTGGCCAGTTCCTCCAGCCCCAGCGGTTCCTCCAGATTGGCCTCCATGATCGCCACCACCTGGCTCAGTTTGGGCTGAGCGCTGCCGAGCAGGGTGCGCAGCGGTACACGCTGGCGCTCACGCTCACCGCGCACGCGGTCGCACAGCAACAGCTCGGCGGCCTTGGCCGCGATGTCCTGGCCGCCCGTGTCCCGGGCCACCAGTTGCAGCATCATGTCCATGGCCGCCACGCCGCCTGAGCAGGTGTAACGGTCGCGGTCCAGTTCGAACAGCTGGCTGGAGATCACGATACCGGGGAAGTGCGCCTGCAACGTCGGCAGGTCTTCCCAGTGGATGGTGCAGCGGTAACCCTTGAGCAATTCGGCCTTGGCCAGCAGGTAGCTACCGGTGCAGATACCGCCCAGTGGCAAGCGCTGGCGGGCCAGTTGGCGCAACCAGTCGATCAATGGGCGGTTGCTACGGCTTCGGTCGATCGGGTTGGCGCCGACCACCAGCAAGGCATCCAGCGCGGGGGCGTTGGTGATGTTGTAGTCGGGCAGTACGCGCATGCCGTTGCTGGCCACCACCGGCGCGTCGTCTGCGGCGATCAGCACACTGCGATACAGTGGCTTGCGCGCGGCCAGGTTGGCCATGCGCAGGGTCTCCACCGCCGACGCAAGGCCGATAGTGGTGAAATTGGGCAAAATCAGGAAGCCAAAGGTCTTTGCCGAACAATTCTTTACACTAGACGGCGATAGGTTTGCAGAAGCGGGGTGGACCATTGCGCTGTTCCTGTGCAAGCTGAGGCCTGGTTGGTCAGGGGCAGTGAGAAAGCAGAGCCTCGCGTGGTTCTTGTTGTTATGGGTCGTTGCCGGGTCGATCATACACCTCGGATGCAGCGGCCAGGAATGGCCCCGCCGGCTGGCGGGGCCGACAGTGATTGCACAGAGAAGGTGAGCGTCAGTGAACCCCGAAACCATGCTGGCGGGCTTGCCAGGCTATGCCATGGCCCCCGAAGCGATCCAGGTGCTGCCCGATGCCAGGGCTTACCGCGCCTGCTTGTTCGAGCGCATCCGTACGGCGACTCGGCGCATTGTTATCGTTGCGCTGTACCTGCAGGAGGACGAGGCCGGCCAGGAAGTGCTGGATGCCTTGTACCAGGCCAAGGCCGCGCGGCCAGGCCTGGAGATCACCATCGTGGTCGACTGGTTCCGCGCCAGGCGCGGGCTGCTGGGGGCCGGGCGTCAGCCGGGCAATGCCGCCTGGTACCAGGCCCAGCGCCAGTTGCACGGGCTGGACATCGCGATCCATGGCGTGCCAGTGCAGACCCGCGAACTGTTCGGGGTGTTGCACCTCAAAGGCAGCATCATCGACGATTGCGTGATCTACACCGGCGCCAGTCTGAACAACGTCTACCTGCATCGTTTCGACCGCTATCGCCTGGATCGCTACCACCTGTTCCAGTCACCGGCACTGGCTGATGCCATGGTCGGCCTGGTTCAGCGTTTGCTGCACCATACCGCCACACCGCGCCTCGACCTGCCGGCGCCACCTTCTACCCGCAGTTTGCGCGGCGACATTCGGCGTTTGCGCGCACGGCTGCGGCGCATGGCCTACGAGGTACCGGCCAGCGTAACGGGGCAGGGCCTGCAGGTGATCCCGCTGCTGGGTGTGGGCCGTGGCAATCCGCTGAACCGGGCACTGTGCGCCTTGCTGGCAGTGGCGCGCACGCAGATCATCATCAGTACGCCGTATTTCAACCCGCCGCAGGTCGTGATGCGCGAACTTGACCATGCCCTGGCGCGGGGGGTTGGGGTGGAGCTGATTGTCGGTGACCGCACCGCCAACGACTTCTACATCGCCCCTGGCGAACCGTTCAGTGCCAGTGGTGCATTGCCCTATCTGTACGAGGACAACCTGCGCGCCTTCGCCCACCGCCGCCACGCCGCGATTGCCAGCGGCCAGTTGCAAGTACGCATCTGGAACGATCCCGGGCATACCTTCCATGCCAAGGGCGTTTGGATCGACCAGCGTTATTCGCTGCTGACCGGCAACAACCTCAACCCGCGCGGGTTCAACCTGGACCTGGAGAACGGCCTGCTGATCGACGACCCGCAGGGTCAATGGCTGGCGCCACGGGAAGCGGAGTTGAGCGAGCTGCGGCGCTTTGCGCCGAGAATCGGCTCGGCAGAGGCGCTGGGGGCGAAGGCCGAACATCCCAAGCAAGTGCGCAAGTTTCTGCGTCGGCTGCGCTATAGCCGGCTGGAACCGTTGATCAAACGGGTGCTCTGACGTCGCCTGCAATGGCCCTGTCGCCAGCAAGCCAGCGAAGGGCCAGAGTGGTACGCACCGCGCATTGATGTCATTATGATATTGCTGCCCACGGCCCTTTGTCAGGGGCTGGTTTACAATGTGCAGGCAACCTTGCAAGGCCCCTCTGAACGTGATCACGATCGCATACAGTCGGGCCTTTTCCCGTTAACCAGACAGGCCAATGCGTATATGGCGTTAGATCCACCCACGATGCTGACTATTTCAGTCGCTTTGGCCGCTGCGGCCGCCTTGTACCTGGCGATTGAATGGCGCAGTGTGCGCGAAACCTCGTTGCTGTACTGGAGTGCGGGTTTCGCCACGATTACGGTTGGTAGCACCCTGGCATTGTTGCGCGGGGTCGGCTTTCTGTTCATCGGCATCTGGTTCGCCAATGGCTTGCTGGTGGTGGCCCACGTTTTTTTCCTGATCGGCGTGCTGCGCTTCACCCAGGAGCGCTTGTCACGCGCCTGGATGATGGTTGTGGTGGTCTGGTTTGCCTTGCTGCTGCTGCCCGTGGGCCCGCAGTGGTCGAAGGTGATGCTGATGGTCAACTCGTTGTTGGTGGCCTCGCTGACGCTCAAGGCCAGTTTCCTGCTGCGGCCACATGGCAAATCGCTGAGTGTCGGGGCCGTGCAACTGCGCTATGTGTTGCTGATCCATGGGCTGTTCTATGTGGCCAAGGCGGCCATCGCGATCACGCCAGGCACGCTGATTGACCTGGCGACCTTTGGCGGGCTGATCATTCAGGTTTCGCTGGTGGAAGGCGCGATGGCGATCATGCTGATTGCCTTGTCGATGACCGGCACCGTACGTTACCGGCGGGAAGAGCGTATTGCCCGGCTGGCAGCCCGTGACCCGCTGACTGCGCTGTACAACCGGCGTGCACTGGAGGTGCGGGCGGGGCATTTCTTCAAGGACGTGAGCCCGGCGCAACCCGGGGCATTGCTGTTGATCGACATCGACAACTTCAAACTGGTCAACGACCTGCACGGGCATATCGCCGGCGACCGTTTGCTGATTGCCTTGAGCGAGATGATCCGTACGGCGCTGCCCGAGCGCTCGCTGGCGGCGCGGTTAGGCGGGGATGAGTTCGTCATCTTGCTCAGTGGCGCGAGCAGTGAACGGGTCATGGAACTGGGGAGTGGGCTGCGTGAGCAGTTCCAGCAGTACGCCGACAAGACCGTGCCTACGCCCCAGGCGGTTACCTTGAGCATTGGTGCCAACGTGTTCGATCAGCCGCCGGCGAGCCTGGCGGCGTTGATCGAGCAGGGGGATGTGGCGTTGTACCAGTCCAAACGTGGGGGGCGCGACAGCATTCGGTTTTTCGAGCGGGCGATGGTTGAACTCCGGCAATGAGCGAATCACCTAGGTGGGTGAGCTTTCATGTAACCCCTGTGGGTGATCCATACAGGCGCTCCCGTCACCCGGCCCCCGCGTTTGACGGGCATCCGTGCCCGTCATCAGCAAAACAGCGTGGTCAGGTCGCTACCTGATAGCACGGTACATACTCCGCGCCGCCGGGCAGCTTCATCCGGTGCTGGTCGACGAATGCCTGCAGCAGCCGGCCCAGCGGGTCCAGTACGGCGCTGTCACCGTGGATCTGATACGGCCCGTGTTCCTCGATCAGGCGGATGCCTTTGTCCTTGACGTTGCCTGCGACAATCCCGGAAAACGCCCGGCGCAGGTTGGCCGCCAGTTCATGGGGCGGCAGCTCGCGGCGCAAGTCCAGGTCGGCCATGGCCTGGTGGGTCGGGTCGAACGGTCGCTGGAAGCTCTCCTCGATCTTCAGCAGCCAGTTGAAGTGGAAGGCATCGTTGCGCTCGCGGCGGAACTGCTTGACCGCCTTGAGGCCTTCGACCATGTGCCGGGCGACTTCCGCCGGGTCATCAATGATGATTTCGTACAGGCGATGGGCCGCTTCACCCAGCGTGGCGCCGACGAAAGCGTGCAACTGTTGCAGATAAGGTTCGGCGCTGCGCGGGCCGGTGAGCACCACCGGGAACGGCAGGTCGTGGTTGTCCGGGTGCATGAGGATGCCCAGCAGGTAAAGGAACTCCTCCGCCGTGCCGGCACCGCCCGGGAAGATGATGATGCCGTGGCCGACACGCACGAAGGCCTCCAGGCGCTTCTCGATGTCTGGCAGGATCACCAGTTCGTTGACGATCGGGTTGGGCGCCTCGGCGGCGATGATGCCGGGCTCGGTCAGGCCCAGGTAGCGGCTGCCATGCATGCGTTGCTTGGCGTGGGCGATGGTGGCGCCCTTCATCGGGCCTTTCATCACGCCCGGGCCGCAGCCGGTGCAGACATCCAGCTTGCGCAGGCCCAGTTCATGGCCGACCTTCTTGGTGTACTGGTATTCCTCGGTGCTAATCGAGTGGCCGCCCCAACACACCACCATCTTCGGCTCCACGCCTGGGCGCAGGGTGCGCGCGTTGCGCAGCAGGTGGAAAACGTAGTCGGTGATGCCCTGGGAGCTCTCCAGGTCGATGCGCTGGCTGGCCAGCTCGCTTTCGGTGTAGACGATGTCGCGCAAGGCGCTGAACAGCATTTCACGGGTGCTGGCGATCATTTCGCCATCGACGAAGGCGTCTGCCGGGGCGTTCAGCAGCTCCAGGCGCACGCCGCGGTCCTGTTGGTGGATACGCACCTCGAAGTCTTTGTAGGCCTCAAGGATAGTCTTGGCATTGTCGACATGGGCGCCAGTGTTGAGGATTGCCAGGGCGCACTGGCGGAACAGTGTGTAAAGGCTACCGGTACCGACTTCACTCAGTTGCTGCACTTCACGTTGTGACAGCGTCTCCAGGCTGCCTTTGGGGCTGACGGATGCATTGATGACATGGCGTTGAGGCATCTAAGTCTTTCCTGTGCGGGTAAAACATCCTTCTTTGACACCACCATACCGAGAAATGTGGACGGCAACGAGGGGGGCTGTGAAAAACCTTGAGACCGAGCTGCCTGCTTCGCGGGTGAACCCGCTCCTACAGGGGCCTTGCCGTCTTCAGGGCAGCACCCACCTGTAGGAGCGGGTTTACCCGCGAAGCAGCCGACTCGCTCTCCAGTCAGCCCAACAGCTTCTGCACCCCCAGGGTAATCGCCAGCCCCCCGCCAACCAGCCACAGGTTGAGGATCGCCCCGGTCGCCAGCGCCCGTGGCCCGGCCTGGCGAATCTGGCTGAAGCGGGTTTCCATGCCCAACGCCGTCATGGCCATGGTCAAGGCAAAGGTGTCCAGGCTGTTCACGGCCTGGGTCACGCTGCCAGGCAGCACTTGCAGTGAATTCACCAGGACCAGTGCCAGGAAGCCGAAAGCGAACCAGGGCATGGCAATGCGCCCGTTGCCCTGCGCCTGGCCAGCCTTGCGCGAACGGCTGATCCACAGGCCCACCACCAGCAGTACCGGCACCAGCAGCATGACCCGGGTCATCTTGACGATGGTGGCGACATGCGTGGCTTCGGGGCTGACATTGCTGGCCGCGCCTACCACCTGCGCCACTTCGTGGACAGTGCCTCCCAGCAGCAGCCCGGCGCCCATGGTATCCAGATGCAGCCAGCCGGCATTGATCGCCAGTGGGTAAAGGAACATCGACAAGGTACCGAACAGCACCACGCTTCCGACTGCCATGGCGCTTTTATGGGGGGCGCTGCGCAGCGCCGATTCGAATGCCAGCACGGCGGCGGCGCCGCAGATGGCGCTGCCGGCGGCGGTCAGCAACGCGGTATCGCGGTCGAGCTTGAACACTTTCATGCCACACCACAGGCCGATCAGCAGGGTACTGGTGACTACCAGTACCGAGACGATAAGCCCCGACCAGCCGACTTCGGCAATTTCCTGCAGGCTTACCCGCAGGCCAAAAAATGCCACGGCAATGCGTAACAGGCCGCGAGCGGAAAAATTGATGCCTGCCGCCCAGCTTGCCGGTACGCCGTCACGCAGCGCGTTGCCATACAGGGCACCTGCGACGATACCCACGATCAGCGGGCTGATGCCCAGGTTGGCGATAGCGGGTATGGCCGCCAGTTGCGTGACTGCGACCGCGAACAGCGCGACGAACAGAATGCCATTGAGCCGCCCTCGGGTGGAGAGGGTAGGGGCAAAGGCGGGGTTGGACGGAACCGTGGCCATGTGAGTCCTCCGGAAAAGTTGTTTCGACACGGCCTACGTTAATCTGGTTATAAGCTTATAAAAAATCGTAATTTAGAATGGCAAATATCCGTATAGCTGATATTTTTGAATCATGACCCCAGAACAGCTGATAACGTTCGCCACGGTTGCCGAACACGGCAACATCAGCCATGCGGCCCAAGCCCTGCACCTGTCGCAGCCGGCGGTGTCCGGCCAGCTCAAGCTCTTGCAAGAGGCGTTTGGCGAACCCCTTTACCAACGTGCCGGCCGCGGCGTGCGGCTGACAGCGGCCGGTGAGCAGTTGCTGGCGCATGCCGAGCGCCTGCGCGAAACCTTCCGCCAGGCGCAAGCGCTGCGCGAGGCCATGCGCGGGCTGGAGCGCGGCACCGTGCGCATCGGCGCCAGTACCACGCCTGCCAGTTACCTGCTGCCTTACCTGATCGCCGATTTTCACGGGCGTTATCCAGATGTGCTGGTCAGCACCTCGCATGGCAACACCGCGGAGATCGTCGCCGCCCTGGACAGTGTTGATATCGCTCTGATCGAGGGGCCGCCCGGGCAGGAATTGCCGTTGGGTACGCAAGTGACGCCGTGGCGCGAGGACGAAATCGTGGCGATTGTGCCCCGTGGGCATCCGCTGGCAGGCAGTGACCAGCAAACGCTGGCGGCGCTCGGCGCCTACCCGTTGGTACTGCGTGAAAGCGGCTCGGGTGTGCGGCAGATCGTCGAGCGGGCGTTTGCCCGTGATGGCGTGGCGATGCGTGTGGCGTTGGAGATCGCGGGCGTTGAAGGGGTAAAAGAGGCGGTCCGGGCCGGGATGGGGGTTGGCTTTGTGTCGGCGATGTCCATTCGCCATGAGGATGGGGCGCTGCACCGGCTGCAGGTAGCGCCGCAGGCGCTGGTGCGGCGTTTTTCCATTCTGTTGCCGCATGCGGCTACGCCTTCGCGGGCTGCCTCGCGGTTTCTTGAATTGTGTGTAGCCATGCAAGAGGCGGGTTGACTGTACTGGTCTCTTCGCGGCGTGCCCGCCACAGGTACAGCACAGATTTTTGAAGACGGTGCTGTATCTGGACTGCCCCCAGGAAGTTGGACGCCAATTCAACCCTTGGTGGCTTCTGAACATAGGGTATTGGCTATATGGATCGGCGTGTATGCTTTGCAAGGCAGCCTTCGGTATCGAGTTAGCAACGGAGCCCCAGATGGAGTTTTCTGCCCACAAAGGCACTACGTCGATCAGCCTCGTGCGGGACGCACTTCAAGGAGCAGAACTGCGTGGCCTGGATGTCGCTACTGTGCTCAGCCACGCGCATATTGATCCACACCTGCTGGACCAGCGCTATGCCAGGGTACCTGCTGGTACGTTCTCCAGATTGTGGATTGCGTTAGCGGATTTGCTCGACGATGAGTTTTTTGCGGCAGACAGTCATCCCCTTCGCAGAGGTAGCTTCAAGCTGATGGCGCAATTGGCCCTCGGCTGCGACACCATTGGGCAGGCGCTCAAGCGGATTCTGGCGTTTCTCAGGACTGCCCTTGATGACATCTACGGGTCGGTGGAATGCGAGGGAGAGCATGCTGCAATTATCATTCATGATCATGGTGAGTTGCGAAGGGTGTTTTGTTACGGTGCCTGGCTGGTGCTCGTGCACGGCCTGCTTTGCTGGCTGTGCGACAGGCGCATTCCTATTGTGAAGTTATCGATGCGTCCTCCTCAGCCGGTGGACGACAGCGACTATCGAATGCGCTTTTGTGAGGAAATCGAGTGGAGGGCCGATAGAACCTCCGCTGTGTTCGAGAAGAGCTTTCTGGCGTACAAGGTTTGCCAAACGCCCGCTTCTCTTCCTGCCTTTCTAAAAGGCACGCCAAGTAACTTCCTTGTGAAATACCGTAACGACGACAGTACGAGCATTATGATCCGGCGGCGATTAAAACTGCTCTCTCCACACACGTGGCCTGAACTCGATGAGCTCGCCCGCGACTTGAGCATGTCCAGTTCCACCCTACAGCGAAGGCTCTATGCTGAGGGTTTCACCTACCAACGGCTCAAAGATAATCTACGGCGGGATATTTCCATCAGTCTGCTGTGCCGGGCAGGTATGACGGTGGATGGCGTTGCGTCAGAGGTTGGCTTCATTGAGACCAGTGCGTTCCACAGGGCATTCAAGAAATGGACGGGTATCACTCCTGGTGCTTACAGACGCTCGTTGCGTAGCCCTCGAGGAGACTAGTCCGCTGCGCTTGGGCTGATCACCCTCTGTTCGGAGCCATCCGGTTTTCCAAAAACTGCCCGTTCCGGTCAAGCAGAATGATGCCATTGGGCATGGTTGGCGCTTGCCATAAGGCCTACGATTTTTCTCGGGCGCCGTCTAGTTGGTGCCTCTCAACTCTCCCGACTCACACGCGGAACCATGCGTACCTGTGCGTGTGGTCGAGTTGTGCCAGATCGCTATACGTATGTGGACTTCAAAAACACAACAATAAGATTGAAGGAGACACGGTATGAGTTCTTTGAATATGTACACGTTGACCGAAGAGTCGAAGTTCAACCGCTTTCATGGACTTATTCTATTCTGGTGCGTGTTGATTCTGATTATTGATGGTTACGACTTGGCAGTGGTGGGGGCTGCCCTGCCAGCCATCATGGCCGATATGCAAATTGACGCAACCAGCGCCGGGGTAATGGCTGGCTCAGCATTGTTCGGGACAATGCTGGGCGCCATTTTTTTAGGCACATTGGCAGATCGAATTGGCCGGCCGAAAATGATCGCGATGTGTGTCGCGCTGTTCAGCATTTTCACCGCTGCGGCAGGGTTCACTGACAGCCCGCTGACCTTCAGTATCATGCGCTTTATCGCCGGCTTGGGAATTGGCGGTGTATTGCCCATCTGTACGGCGCAGATGGGTGAGTTCTCGCCCTTGAAAGTTCGCACCCGGCTGGTGACCATCGTTTTCGCAGGCTATTCGGTGGGCGGAATTCTGGTAGCGCTGACGGGTAAACAACTGATCGAAAGCTACGGTTGGCAATACGTGTTTTACGTGGCAGTCCTGCCAGTGGTATTGATTCCTTTCATTCTCAAGACAATGCCTGACTCTATTGGCTTTATGTTGAAGCAGGGGCGACAAGACGAGTTGAAAGTCATCGCGCGTCGCCTTCGTCCTGACCTTGTGATCAAGGATGACACGCAGCTCGTCGGCAATCCGCAGATTATCTCTGCTCAAGACAAGCCGGTACGAAGCCTTTTCCTGGAAGGCCGTGGATACAGCACGGTCATGATCTGGATGGCATTCATGACCGGGCTGTTCATGGTGTATGCGCTCAATTCGTGGCTCACCAAGTTGATGGCCATGGCGGGTTTCAGCCTCGGTTCAGCCCTGAATTTCGTCATCGTGTTCAACCTCGGTTCGATCTTCGGTGCAATTCTGGGTGGATGGCTTAGCGATAAATTCAGCATCAAGCACGTCTTGGTGGTGTTCTATGTAGTGGGCGCGGTCGCACTCACGTTGCTGGGATATACCCGCTCCACCGAACTGCTCTTTGTCGTCGTGTTCATCGTGGGGGCCTCGACCCTTGGCACACAGCTTCTGGCCTATGCATACGCCGGCGATTTCTATCCCTCCACCATCCGCTCGACTGGCGTCGGTTTTGCATCGGGGGTCGGTCGCGTCGGGGCGATTGTCGCACCTGTTTTGATTGGTGCCTTGGTATCGATGGCGTTGCCGCTGGAGCAGAACTTCATGGCAATCGCGCTCGCCGGCCTGGTAGGGGCTGTTGCAGTGACCATGATCAACCAATCTCGCTCGGACTCGGCTGTAGTGAGGAAGAAGGCCACGGTTGCCCACGAGTTGACCTGACCGTAATTCTGAGAGACAGGTGCCAAGTATGCTTATTGATCGCTTGCGCGAATCACCGGTAGGTTCGGACGAAGCAGCCCGTTTGATCGACTGGGCAATTGTCTCACGTCGGAGCATCAGGTCGTTCCTCCCAACCCCAGTTCCGCTAGAGGAAATCGAAGCGATGCTGAACGTTGCTCGCTTTAGCGCAACAGGCGTCAACCTGCAGCCCTGGAATGTGCATGTTGTTACCGGTGATATGAAGGCACGGTTGTCCGCAGCACTTGCTGAGGTTGATGACCATCCGGCTGATGACCAACGCTTTTCTGATCCCTACGCGTATTACCCCAGGGAGTGGACGTCTCCCTACATCGAGCGGCGCAGGGAGGTAGGGTGGGGGCTCTATAGCTTGTTGGGCATCAGTCGAAGCGATAAACAAAGGATGCACGATCAACACGGCCGGAATTATCGCTTCTTCGGGGCGCCTGTTGGCCTGTTCTTCACGATTGACCGCGTGCTTCAGGAAGGGAGCCTGCTGGATTATGGCATGTTCCTGCAAAGCCTCATGATTGCCGCACGGGGAAGAGGCTTGCACACCTGCCCACAGGCAGCATTCCTTAAATATCACAGCATCATCACTGAAATGCTGGAAATACCGAAGAGCCAAATGCTCGTCTGTGGGATGAGCTTGGGTTATGCCGATGATGGCAGCATTGAGAACACGTTGGTTACTGGCCGTGAGCCCGTGCGTGCATTCACTACCTTTCACTCAGAATAAAAAACCTGGCGTGCGCTCTGTGCAAGTTTGGCGTCGGGCAGGGTGATACTGTTTCGATCATTCCGCTAAAGCGGGCCTTAACCCATTTGTAGGACTGGCATTGCATGGGGCGCTTAGCGGCGGACCATGCTCAAGCACACAACAAGAACAAGGTGCCTGTGATGTCTATTGCTTTTAAAAAAATGTTGGCTTGTTCAGCAACACTGCTAGTCGCGCCTTATGCTTCTGCCGCGTTCGTGGAAGACTTCAAAGGCAGTCTTGAGCTCCGGAACTTTTACTATAATCGGGATTTTCGCAATGATGGCGCCACTCAGTCCAAGCGCGATGAGTGGGCGCAAGGTTTTATTTTGAACCTGCAATCCGGTTTTACAGAAGGGCCAGTGGGCTTCGGTATTGATGCGATGGGCTTGCTGGGGGTGAAGCTTGATTCCAGCCCGGACAGAACGGGATCAGGGCTGCTGGCCTACGATTCCGACAGGCAGGTTGAGGATGAATACGGTAAGTTCGTGGCCACCGCCAAAGCGAGGATGGGTAAGACGGAGTTGAGGATAGGGGGGGTAAACCCTCTGATGCCTCTACTCTGGAGTAATAACAGCCGCTTGCTGCCTCAGGTCTTTCGCGGTGGTTCGCTGACCGTCAACGATATCGATAAATTGACGGTAACGGCTACAAGAGTCAACGCAGTGAAGCAGCGTAATTCCACCGATTTCGAATCACTCACAGCCACTGGCTATGCCCCGGTTGAGGCGGACCACTACAACTACCTGGCATTTGACTTCAAGCCTGCGAAGGACATGACCTTCAGTTTGCACGCCGCCGAACTTGAAGATCTCTATAAATCCTACTTCGCCGGCATTAAAGTCATCAAGCCGCTGTGGGAAGGCAATGTGATCGCGGATGTTCGTGTGTTCGATGCCAGCGAGACGGGCTCCAAAAAACTGGGTGAGGTGGACAACAGAACGCTGAGTAGCTACTTCGCCTACAGCATCAAGGGACACACCATCGGTGGCGGTTACCAGAAGGCCTGGGGCGACACCTCGTTTGCGTTCGTGAACGGCACGGATACCTATCTGTTCGGCGAATCGCTGGTCAGTACATTCACTGCCCCTGAGGAGCGAGTGTGGTTCGCAAGGTACGACTTTGATTTCGCCGCGTTGGGTGTACCGGGCTTGCTGTTCACCACTCGGTACATGAAAGGTGATGATGTCAATCCTGATCTGCTGACCAGCCGCCAAGCTGCTTCACTCCGCCTCAACGGGGAGGATGGCAAAGAATGGGAGCGGGTCACTGATATCTCTTATGTCATTCAGAGTGGTCCGGCGAAGGGTGTTTCGTTCCAGTGGCGTAACTCCACGAACCGCTCGACCTACGCTGACAGCGCTAATGAAAATCGCCTGATCATGCGCTACACCTTCAACTTCTAAATAGCGAAACGGGCCGGCCTTCTGGCGCCGGCCCCTTTTGTGCCATTCATTCCCAATCGAAGGGTTCGCTGTTTTCCGCCTGAATTGCACCAGGCGTTCGGACGCCTGCACCCAGCCGTTTCATCTTTTGCTGCGAAAGGCCAGTACCGATTAAGCCACTGCTGCCAGCTTGGCGCTGGTCTGCCGACGACGGTAGGCACTGTCACGGCTCGCCAGCCACCAGTACAGCGGCGAGGTGATCGCCAACCCTACCAGCCAGGACAGGTCAGCCCCGTTGATGTGCTCGGAAATCGGCCCGACGTACAGCGGGGTGTTCATGAACGGTATCTGCACCACGATACCCACAGCGTAGGCGATCAGTGCCTGCGGGTTGTAGCGCCCATAGATCCCACCATCGACCTGGAAGATCGACTGGATGTCGTAGTCACCTTTGTGAATGGCGTAGAAGTCGATCAGGTTGATCGCCGTCCACGGCACCAGCACCACCAGCAGTACCAGCACCATGTCAACGAAGTGGCCGATGAAGTCTGCCGAAGCGAACACCGCTACCACGCAGCAGGCCGACAGCACGATCAGCGACAGCACTGCCCGGCTTTTGGCGGTGGGGATCCAGCGGTAGGCGAACGTTTGCACCAGGGTGATGATCGACAGCACCGCGCCATACAGGTTGAGAGCGTTATGGCTGATCACGCTGAGCAGGAACAGCACCAGCATGATCGGGCCGAGCGTACCGGTGGCCAGCTTGACCGCGTCCATGGTGTCCATGCCGGCTGGGATCGCCAGCACGGCCACGGCGCCGAAGATGAACGACAGGCTTGAGCCCAGGGCCGAACCCAGGTAAGTGGTCCAGAAGGTCGAGCTGACTTTGACATCTGCCGGCAGGTAGCGCGAGTAGTCCGACACATAGGGCGCAAAGGCGATTTGCCACAACGCCGCCAGCGACACGGTGGCCAGCCAGCCGGCCAGGTTGAAGCTGCCACGGGTGAGGAAATCGTCGCTTTGTACATGGGTGAAGATGTAGCCGAAGCCGACCACGATACCGATACCCAGTACCCAGGTGCCAATGCGATTGAGCACGTGGATGAAGCGGTAGCCGATAATGCCGATGATGCCTGAACCCAGCGCCCCGATGACGATGCCCACCGGTACCGGAACGGCGTCGACCACGCCATGCAGGGACTTGCCGGCAAGGACGATGTTGGATGCGAAGAAGCCGATGTACATGACACCGGCGATCACCACCACCAGCAGCGCGCCGAGGGTGCCGAACTGGGCGCGGCTCTGGATCATCTGCGGAATGCCCATTTGCGGGCCCTGGGCCGAGTGCAGGGCCATCAGCACCCCGCCGACCAGGTGGCCGACAAGGATGGCGACGATGCCCCATACCAGGTTCAGGTGGAACAGTTGCACACCCAGCGCGCCGGTGACGATGGGCAACGGCGCGATGTTGCCGCCGAACCAGAGTGTGAACAGATCCCTTACCTTTCCATGGCGGTCTTGCGGGGGCACGTAGCCGATCGTGTGTTTTTCTATCAGGGGTGCCGAATTGGCTGCACTGGTCATGACTGACTCCAAGGCAAGGTAGGGCATTGGGAACTGCCCGGGGGCGTGCCGGCGGTGGGCGACGCGTTCTTGTTGGAGCGATGATGAGGGGCGCGGGGATAACGAGAAATTAGTAAATATGTACCCATAAGCGTTAAAAAAACTAAGGCTGACAAAAGCTTAAGCGGGTGACGGTAGCAAGGAGAGTGCCAGCTGGCTGAAGGCCTTGGGGTAGAGGGACGGCGGGGGTGGCAACCGGATCACGGTGGGCTGGGTTGGTGCGATGTGCGCGTTTTCAGGGCAGATGAAAGGTTGCCTGGGCCGGCCTTTTCGCGGGTAAACCCGCTCCTACAGCAGGCGCGGGTTTACCCGCGAAGGGGCCGGCACAAGAGGAAACAGCTACATGGGTAGCAACCGATCCTGAATCACTTCCTTCATCACCAAGGTCGAGCTCAAGCGTTTCACATTGGGAATACTGGTCAGGTGCTCGTCATACAGCTTCTGAAACGCCGGCAGGTCCTTGGCTACCACATGCAGCAGGTAATCGGGGTCGCCGAACAGCCGCTGCGCTTCGACAATCTGCGGGATCTGCGCCAGTGCCGTTTCAAAGTCCGCCACCGGCTGGCGGGTTACCTCGCGTAGCGTCACGAATACCAGCGCGGCAAAGTTCAGCCCAAGGGCGCTCGGTGCCAGCCGTGCGTGATAGCCCAGAATGGCTCCGGACTCTTCCAGTGCCTTCAAGCGCCGATGACAGGGTGACAGGCTAAGCCCCACGCGGTCGGCCAGTTCGGTTACCGACAGGCGCCCGTCTTTTTGCAGCTCGGCAAGGATTTTTCGATCAGTTCTATCCATTGGGAAGAATCTTCCAATTCATGAATGCCAAGGGGAAATATACGAAAGAATATCCCCGAGCGAAATCCGTAATCTTTCGACATCCCAATGCAGTAGATAAGGAAGATTCAAGTGGCTATCAGTGTGCTGACGGCGTTCTGGGCTGTGTCGATGCTGTTCGTGATTACCCCGGGTGCAGATTGGGCCTATGCCATCTCTGCAGGCATGCGCGGTCGCTGGGTGATGCCAGCGGTGGCGGGGATGTTGTCGGGGCATTTCCTGGCCACGCTGGTGGTGGCGGCCGGGGTTGGCAGCCTGCTGGCTGGTCACCCGTTGGCGCTGACCTTGCTGACCCTGGCGGGGTGCACCTATTTGCTGTGGCTGGGCGGTAACCTGTTGCTCAGCCCGTCCTTGCCGGCGGCCGGGCAGGGCGGCGCGGGGGAGTCGGGCTCGCGCTGGGCGTTGAAGGGTTTTTGCGTCAGCGGCCTGAACCCCAAGGTATTCCTGCTGTTCCTGGCCCTGCTGCCGCAGTTCACCGACCCGCAGTCGAGCTGGCCCGTACCGTTGCAGATCTTGTTGCTGGGGCTGGTCCATCTGTGCAGTTCGCTGGTGATCTACACGCTGGTCGGCTATGGCGCCAAAGCGGTGCTGAGCACCCGGCCGGGGGCGGCAAAGCTGGTCGGGCGGGTGTCGGGGATGGCGATGATTACCGTGGCCCTGGGCTTGATAGCCGGGCAAATGACCTGAATTTACCGGTTCAGAATGACTTCAGATACACTCGCTGCACCCTCATGCACAACCAGGAAGTGCCCCCATGCCCGAAACCACGCAACTGCTCACGTTCGCCCTGATTTGCCTCGGCATGGTCCTGACCCCAGGGCCGAACATGATCTACCTGATTTCCCGCTCGATCTGCCAGGGCCGCCAAGCCGGGTTGATTTCGCTTGGCGGTGTGGCTCTGGGCTTCGTCATCTACATGTTCTGCGCGGCAATGGGCATCACGGCGCTGGTGATGGCAGTACCCTTTGCCTACGACGCGCTGCGCATCGGTGGCGCGCTGTACCTTTTGTACCTGGCCTGGCAGGCGCTGCGGCCGGGTGGCCAATCGCCGTTCCAGCTCCGTGAACTGCCCGCCGACAGCCCGCGGCGGCTATTCACCATGGGGTTTGCCACCAGCCTGCTCAACCCCAAGATTGCCGTCATGTACCTGTCGCTTATGCCGCAATTCATCGAACCGGGCCACGGCAGCGTGCTGTTGCAGTCGCTGGTGCTGGGTTCGACGCAGATCGCCATCAGCGTTACGGTCAACGCGCTGATTGCGATCATGGCCGGCTCCATCGCCGTGTTCCTGGCTGGCAGGCCACTGTGGCAACAGGTTCAGCGTTGGTTGATGGGAACGGTGCTGGCGGGGCTGGCGGTGCGCATGCTGGCAGAAGGGCGCCGTTGATCGCCCATTGCGACAAGTATCAGTGGCCGAGTACTTGCCCGAGCATCTGGCACACCTGTTCTGCCGAGTAGGGTTTGGCCAGGAAGGTGAACCCTTGGTGCCCGCCTTCGGCAATCGCATCGCTAAAGCCCGAAGTAAGGATCACCGGCAACTGCGGGCGCTGGCGGCGAAGTTCGCGGGCCAGTGCCAAGCCACCCATGCCGGGCATGACCACATCGGAAAACACCGCATCAAAATCACCTGCCGGGCCAGTCAACTGCGCCAGCGCTTCTTCTGCCGAACGCGCATAGCTGATTTGGTAGCCGTGGTCCTCGAGGAACTGAGCCGTGAAGCTGCCCAGGTCGGGGTTGTCTTCTACCACCAGTATTCGTCGCCGCTCGCCCTGTACCTGCGGCTGGCTGCCGGCCGAGGCGTCTTCGGGCAAGGCCGCAGGTGAGTCCTCCTGCGGCAGGTACAGGGTAAAGGTGGTGCCCTGGCCGGGGATGCTGTTCACCTGTACATCGCCCCCGGATTGCTTGGCGAAACCGAACACCTGCGACAACCCGAGCCCGGTACCTTCACCTGGGGCCTTGGTGGTGAAGAACGGGTCGAAGATGCGCTCCAGCAACTCGCTGGCAATACCGACGCCGCTGTCGCTCACCGATATCGCCGCGAACGGGCCAGGCAGCGAAGGCTGACCGCGCAAGGCAGGCAGGCACTGGTCGGCCTGCAGACGCAGCTGCAAGGCACCTTCGCCAGCCATGGCATCGCGGCCATTGAGCATCAGGTTGATCACCGCGGTTTCCAACTGGCTGAGGTCGGCGCGGATGTGGCAGGGCGCTTGCGGTAACTGCAGCTCGACCCGGATGCGCGCGCCAGTGACGGTGTCGAGCATGTCGGCCATGGCCTCCAGCCGAGGCCCGGCCTCGAACACCTGTGGGCTGAGGGCCTGGCGACGGGCGAAGGCCAGTAGCTGGCCGGTCAGTTTGGCACCACGGTCGACCGTGTCGGACATGGTCTTGAGGTAGCGCTCGCGGCGCTCCTCGGCCAGGTTGGGGCGCTGCAGGAAGTGCAGCGACGAGCGGATGATGGTCAGCAGGTTATTGAAGTCGTGGGCTACGCCGCCGGTCAGCTGGCCAATGGCTTCCAGCTTCTGGGCTTGGCGCAGCACGGCCTCGGTGTGCAGCAACTGAGTGGTGCGTTCTTCGACGCGATGTTCCAAGGTGGTGTTGAGCGCTTCAAGGGCCGCCATCGCTTCCCGCACTTCGGCATGGGCCTGGGCCCGTTGTATGTGTGCCCAGCATCGCTCGGTCACTTCGCTGATCAGTGTTTGCTCGTAGTCGGTCCATGCCCGGGGTACGCGGTCGTGAATCGCCATCAGCGCGGTCAGCCTGCCACCCTTGATCAGTGGCATGCAGATGGTGGCCGTAATGCCGATGGCCTGAAAAGTCGCCGCCTCGTCAGTGGCCAGTTCGCGCAGGTTGTCATTGATCACCAGGGCCAGGCCGCTGCGCAGGCGGCTGACAGCCAGGCGGCCGAAGTCATGCAGGTGATAGTGGCCCACCAGGCGTGGTGAACCGGGGGTCACCGCATCGCCGCAAATGGTGAAACCGTCCTCGTCGGGGTCCATCACCGCATAGGCGCAGCTGGACAGGCCAAGGTGCTCGACCAGCATGCGGGTGGTTATGGCCATGATCTGGTCCGGGTCGGTCGCCTCGGTCACGGCTCGCCCGAGGGTATCGAGAAAGTTCAGGCGTTGGTTGGTGACCACGCTGGCGGTGGTTTCGGTGACCGTGTCGAGCATGCCCAGAATCTCGCCATCATGGCCGCGAATCGGGCTGTAGCAGAAGGTGAAATAGGCCCGCTCCAAACCTCCGTTGCGGTCGATCATCAGCGGGAAGTCTTCGATGTACACCGCTTCACCGGCCAACGCACGGTCCGCCATGCTGCTGATTTCATCCCAGGCTTCGTGCCACACGTCGCGGAAGGGGATGCCCAAGGCCAGGGGCTTGCGACCGAGTATCGGGGTGAAGGCGTCGTTGTACAGGGTGATCAAGTCCGGGCCCCACAGCACGGCCTGCGGAAAGCGCGAGGCCAGGCACAGAGACATCGTGGTTTTCAGGGCGTCGGGCCAATGTTCCAGCGGGCCCAGGGGAGTGCTGGCCCAGTCGTGGTTGCGGATGCGTTCGGCCATTAGCCCGCCGCCGTCTAGCCATCTAGCCATGTGCTTTGCCGGTCCTCTTTCTCAAGGCCCTTAGGGTGCACCGAGAATAGACCGTTGGCGAGGGTTTTGTGAGGGGCTGTGCCACTGCACGAGCCTCTGCCACTGCGCGATCCGGGGGAGTGCAGATTCACCTGCGAAGAGGCCGGACAGGCTAGCGCATGAAGTGCACTTTGCCGGTGTCATCATTGCCCATGTAAATGCCATACACCCCGGCCTGCCGCTCGAGGATGTAGCGCTCGAGAATTTGCCGGATAGCCGGGTAGTAGATTTCATCCCAAGGGATTTCATCCGGTTCGAAGAACTTGTACGCCAGCGTCTCCGGCCCATACTGCCCGGTCTCTTCGGTGACGATGGCACGGAAGATGATGTACACCTCGCTGATCTTTGGCACGCTGAAGATCGAATACGGCGAGACGATGTCCGCACGTACGCCGCTTTCTTCCCATACCTCGCGCAGCGCCGCCTGTTCGGTGGTTTCGCCAGCCTCCATGAACCCGGCAGGCAAGGTCCAGGTGCCGGGGCGAGGGGGGATGGCGCGCTGGCACAGCAGGTACTTTCCATCGCGCTCGATGATGCAGCCGGCGATGATCTTGGGGTTGATGTAATGGATGTAGCCGCAGCCGGTGCAATGCAGGCGTTCGTGGGTATCGCCTGTGGGAACGCCCCGGGCCAGTTCCTTGGTGCAGTGCGGGCAGTAGCGCGGGGCATTGGGCATGATCAGCGACCTATGCGGGGTTCCTTCAGGGCCAAGGGTTCGACAATGTCGCGCACCTTGGCGTTGTCATCCTGCTTCTGGCGCAGGTAGTCCAGGGCCACCTTGGCGGCGGCGCGGACGTGGTCGACCGAGGCCTGGTGGGCCACCAGCGGGTCGCCGCCCTTGATGGCCTCGACGATCTTTTCCATTTCGCGGTTGCTGGCGCCGCGGCGGTTTTCCTGCGATACCGAGGTGGCGCGCAGGTAGCTGATGCGTGCTTGCAACTGGCGCAGCTGCTGGGCCGCCACCTGATTGCCAGAGCCTTCCAGCAGCACATCGTAGAAACCTTGTACCGAATCCAGCACCTGTTGCAACTCGCCTTCTTCCAGTGCTTCGCGGTTCACTTCCAGCGCGCGTTCCAGCGCACGGATGTCCTTGGCCTTGGCGTTGAGGGTGAACAGTTGCACGATCAGGCCTTCGAGCACACAGCGCAGCTCATAGATGTCACGTGCGTCTTCCAGGGTGATGATGGCCACGCGCGGGCCTTTGGCGTCGGCAAACTCGACCAGGCCTTCGGACTCCAGGTGACGCAGCGCTTCACGTACCGAAGTGCGGCTGACGCCGAGGCGGTCGCACAGGTCGCGCTCGACCAGGCGGTCGCCGGGCAACAGGTGAAAGTTCATGATTGCGGTGCGCAGCTTGTCGAGCACGATTTCGCGCAGAGTAACGGGGTTGCGGTTGACCTTGAAGCTGTCGTCGAGTGGCTGGCGTTTCATCAGGTGCGCTCTTTATGAGGCTGTTGCGCCAACATCGCGGAATGCCCCGAACCGAGGCTTTCCATGCAGTGGTTCGAACAGCCCGTTGTTAACGGGTTGGCTCCGCATCGGCTTCGGCAAAGGCTTCACGGGCCAGGCGGAAACTGTCCACCGCCGCGGGTACGCCGCAATAAATGCCGACCTGGAGCAGGATTTCGCGAATCTGTTCACGGCTCAGCCCATTGCGCAGGGCACCGCGAATGTGCAACTTGAGCTCGTGGGGCCTGTTGAGCGCGGAAATCATGGCCAAGTTTATCATGCTGCGCTCTTTCAGCGACAAGCCTTCGCGGCCCCAGACGTGACCCCAGCAATACTCGGTGACCAGCTCCTGCAACGGTTTGGTGAATTCATCTGCGTTCTGGATCGAGCGGTTGACGTAGTCCTCGCCCAGTACCTGGGTGCGGATTTTCAGGCCCTTTTCGTACTTTTCATTGCTCATGTGCAGTACTCCGGCATAAAAAAGGGGCCGCAACCGAGGGTGAGACGATTAGCGCGACCCCTGAAAACAGGGGCATCGGTGTTGGCTTCTTCGCGGGCTTGCCCGCTCCCACAGCTTCCGGAATCTGTGCGATACCTGTGGGAGCGGGCAAGCCCGCGAAGAGGCCAACACCGACTCAAGATGTATCAGCCAAGTGGCGGCAGGGCGCCGAGCTTGCCCTTGTGGTACACCATCGGGGTCATCGGCTGCTCAGGCAACACCAGGTTCTTCACCGCGCCGACAATGATCGCGTGGTCACCGCCGTCGTACTCGCGCCACAATTCGCACTCGATGATCGCCGTGGCCTTGGCCAGCAGAGGGTTGCCCAGCTCGCTCAGGTGCCATTCGACGCCCTTGGCCTTGTCCTTGCCCTTGCCTGCGAAGGCATACGCCTCGGCAGTCTGGTCGGCGGACAGCAGGTGGATGGCGAACTGCTTGCTGTCGCGCAGGATCGGGTAGGTGTCGGAGGCGTAGTTGGGGCAGAACAGCACCAGCGCCGGGTCGATCGACAGCGCGCTGAACGCACTGGCGGTGATGCCGACGATGCCGCCGTCGGCGTCCAGGGTGGTCACTACCGTGACGCCTGACGGGAAGGAGCCCATCACGTCTTTGTAGATGCCGGGTTCGATCATCTCGTGTTCCTCCTAGCGCATCACGAACGGGTCGGGCATCGGCGCGGTGGACAAGTTGATCCACACGGTCTTCAGCTCGGTATAGGCCAGCACCGAATCGATGCCGCTCTCACGGCCGTAGCCGCTGTTCTTGAAACCACCTATCGGTGCCATGGCCGACACGGCGCGGTAGGTGTTGACCCAGATGATCCCCGAACGCACGTCGCGGGCCAGGCGGTGGGCACGGCCCAGGTCGCGCGTCCAGATGCCGGCAGCCAGGCCGAACTGCGAGTCGTTGGCCATGGCCAGGGCTTCTTCTTCGGTCTTGAAGCGGATCACTGCGGCGACCGGGCCGAACACTTCTTCCTGCATGATGGTCATCGCGTTGCTGTCGCACTCGAACAGGGTCGGCTCGTAGAACCAGCCGTCACCTTCAACGTCGGCACGCTTTCCGCCCATATGCAGTTTGGCGCCTTCGGCCTTGGCCGCAGCCACCAGGCCTTCGACGACTGCCAGCTGCTGTGCGGTGGCCATCGGGCCCATTTCGCTGGCGTCGTCCTGCGGGTTGCCGATGCGGATGCGCTTGGCGCGGGCAATCAGGCGCTCGACGAACTCGTCGAAGATTTCATCCTGCACCAGCAGGCGCGAACCGGCCACGCAGCTTTGCCCGGACGCGGCATAGATGCCGGCCACGGCGCCATTGATGGCGCTGTCCAGGTCGGCGTCGGCGAAGATGATGTTCGGCGACTTGCCGCCCAGTTCCAGCGACAGCTTGGCGAAGTTTTCGGCGCTGCTGCGCACCACGTGGCGGGCGGTGGCGGCACCGCCGGTGAAGGCGATCTTGCGCACCAGCGGGTGGCGGGTCAGCGCCGCGCCGGTGCTGGGGCCGTAGCCGGTGACCACGTTGACCACGCCGGCCGGGAAGCCGGCCTCGAGGGCCAGTCGGGCCAGCTCGAGGATGGTCGCCGAGGCGTGCTCGGACGGTTTGAGCACGATGGTGTTGCCGGCAGCCAGGGCAGGGGCCAGCTTGATCGCGGTGAGGTACAGCGGGCTGTTCCACGGGATGATCCCGGCTACCACGCCGATCGGCTCGTGCACGGTGTAGGCGAACAGGTCGGGTTTGTCCAGCGGCAGGGTACCGCCTTCGAGCTTGTCGGCCAGGCCCGCAGTGTAGTGAAAGAACTCCGGCAGATAGCCGACCTGGCCACGGGTTTCGCGGATCAGCTTGCCGTTGTCACGGCTTTCCAGCTGGGCCAGGTGCTCCTTGTTCTCGGCAATCAGGTCACCCAGGCGACGCAGCAGCTTGCCGCGGGCGGTGGCGGTGATGCTGCGCCACGCCTTGCTGTCGAAGGCACGCTGGGCGGCCTGAACGGCCAGCTCCACATCGGCTTCATCGGCGTCGGGCAGTTGCGCCCAGGCCTGGGCGGTGGCCGGGTTAAGGCTGTCGAAGGTCTTGCCGCTCTGGGCATCGCGCCATTGGCCGTCGATGCACATCTGGAAACGAACGAGGGTCATGCAACAATCCCCTTGGCGGATTCGGTGAGGGTGCGGGCTTGGGTGAGGAAGTCCAGCAGCATCTTGTTGACTTCACGCGGTGCTTCCACCGGCATCATATGCCGTTGCTCGGCGAGGACCACACTGCGTGCGCCAGGAATGCAGGCGGCGAGCTGGCGGGTCATGGCCGGGGTGGAGCCCGAGTCGAGTTCGCCGGTGGCGATCAGCGTCGGCACCTGGATACTGCCCAGGTCGTCGGCGCGGTACATGTCCTGAGTGGCGAACAGCGAATAAGTGGTGTGGTAGCCCTGCGGGTCGTTGCTCGCCAGCACCTGGCGAATGGCGGCGACCTGCGCCGGGTTGGCAGCCTTGTATTCACGGCTGAACCAGCGGTCCAGGGCAGCATCGACGTTGGCGTCTGGGCCCAGCTCCGCCGCTTGGGCAGCGCGGGCGATCACCCCGGCACTCTGCTCGGGGGTGCGGTTGAACACGCTGTTGAGCACAACCAGTGCAGCCAGGCGCTGCGGGTAATTGAGGGCGAATGCACGGGCAACCAGGCCGCCCATGGAGAAGCCGATCACGGTGGCTTGTGCAATTTGCAGGTGGTCAAGCAGTTCGGCGAGCTGGTCGGCATAGCCTTCCAGCGGTGTGTCGGCAGCCGGTACGCGGCTTTGACCGTGGCCGAGCATGTCGTAGGCGATGACGCGGTAGTCGTTGGCCAGGCCAACGAACTGACCGCCCCACATTTCCTTGTTCAGGCCCACGCCGTGGATCAGTACCACGGGTTGGCCCTGGCCGACATCCAGATAGCTGGTGCCGGCAGGTGTGCGTTCAGCGACAGGCTGAATCATGGAGGGCGCTCCTTGAAGGTCGGGCGCGGCGGGTAAGCACGCCACGCCCCGGCCCGTCTTGGTTGTTGTTATTGAGCGTTGGCTTTTTCGGCAGCCAGTTCTTCCAGGTCGATGTAACGGTTGCCGATGCGCGGGTGCAGGCGGCCGCCATCGGCTGCGCCCAGGACCACGACGATTTCATCGGCACGCGGGGCGTCTTCGATCTGCATTTCCAGGGTGATGTAGTGCGAACGCAGGCCTTCGTCGTCCTTCTGCATCATCGGGATCTGGATCGAAGTGCCTGGGCCGCCGCGCTTGTTGGTGAAGCTCAGGTAGCTCTTGGCCTGAACTGCCTCGCGGTAGTGGTTGCCGAAGCGCAGGGTATGGATCACGGCCGAGGCGTGCTCGATTTCGCCATCAGCGCCGACGACGGCGGCTTTACCGTAGGCCTCGATCTTGTCGGCGCCGCCAATGGCAGCAGTCAGGCGCTCGACCATCAGGGCACCCAGCTCCGAGCAGTTGGCGCGAATTTCCGGCTTCAGATCTTCAACGAAACCGCGACCGGCCCATGGGTTCTTGATCACGACGGCCAGGCCGACCATGGTCACCGGCTTGTCAGTGGCCTTGCCGCCTTCGATGCGGGTCTCTTCGGAGTAGGTGACGATCTTGCGGATTTCGAAACTCATGGGTGGCTCCTGGTGAGGGTTATCAGCTCTTGTTGTCTGATGGTATACCATAATATTTGTTGTGCAAGAGGTGTCAGGAAATTTCTCTTGCCGGGGGACGAAAGGTGGCCTGATGCCTTGATTTCTCTGTTGTCTGTACTGGCCTCTTCGCGGGCTTGCCCGCTCCCACAGGGACTGCACAGGTTTCAAAAAAAAGCCCGCTCACGCAGGCCGAAGGGGCCCACGGGAGCGGGCGCGTCCCGCAATGATTCAGGCAATGGGAATTCAGGCGAACGCCGGCACCACTTCCTTGATGAACAGCTCGAGCGACTTTTTCTTCTCGGCGTGGGGCAAGCTGTTGTCGCACCAGAAGCTGAACTCGTCGACGCCCAGTTCCTGGTAGTACTTGATGCGTGCGATGATCTCTTCCGGCGTGCCGATCATGGTGTTCTTGCGGATGTTCTCCAACTGGAACGCCGGCACTTCGGCGAACTTCGACTCCGGGCTCGGCTCCAGGAAGCCATTCACCGGGGTCGTCTTGTTGCCGAACCAGGCATCGAAGGTGCGGTAGAAGCGCGAGATCGCCTGGGCACCGACCTTCCAGCCTTCCGGGTCGGACGGGCTGTGCACGTGGGTGTGGCGCAGCACCATCAGTTGCGGGCGCGGCACGTCCGGGTTGTTGTCCAGGGCGGCCTGGAACTTGTTCTTCAGGTCCAGCACTTCTTCGTCACCCTTCATCAGCGGGGTGACCATGACATTGCAACCATTGGCAACGGCGAAGTTGTGCGAGTCCGGGTCGCGGGCGGCGATCCACATGGGCGGCGTGGCGTTGAACGGCTTCGGTACGCTGGTGGAGGTCGGGAACTTGTAGACTTCACCGTCGTGGGCGTAGTCGCCTTCCCACAGCTTGCGCACCACCGGCACCATCTCGCGCAGCGCCTTGCCGCCGTCGGTGGCCGGCATGCCACCTGCCATGCGGTCGAACTCGAACTGGTAGGCGCCGCGGGCCAGGCCCACTTCCATGCGGCCGTTGCTGATCACGTCGAGCAGGGCGCATTCGCCAGCGACGCGGATCGGGTTCCAGAATGGCGCAATGATGGTGCCGGCGCCCAGGCGGATCTTCTCGGTGCGCGCGGCCAGGTAGGCCAGCAGCGGCATCGGGCTTGGCGAAATGGTGTATTCCATGGCGTGGTGTTCACCGATCCACACGGTGCTGAAACCGCCGTCTTCGGCCATCAGGGTCAGTTCGGTCAGGTCTTCGAACAGCTGGCGGTGGCTGACCTGTTCATCCCAACGTTCCATGTGTACGAACAACGAAAATTTCATGGGTTTTTCCTCAACGCTTGTTATTGCCCGTCAGTCAATCGGGCTTCAATTTGGGAGCGGGCTGCGTCCAACTGCAGGCTTCAGGCAAAGGCCGGCAGGCTGGCCATCTTGCCGCGGCAGTACACCATGGGCCGTGGTGCTTCTGCCGGGACGATCAGGTTGTGCACCTTGCCGACCATGATGGCGTGGTCGCCACCTTCGTATTCACGCCACAGTTCGCATTCGATGACGGCGGTGGCACCGGCCAGGATCGGATTGCCCAGTTCACTCAGGCTCCACTCGATACCGCTGGCCTTGTCCTTGCCCTTCTTGGCGAACGCGTAGGCTTCTGCCTGCTGTTCACCCGAGAGCAGATGAATGGCAAAGCGCTTCTGCTTGATCAGTACCGGGTAGGAGTCGGAGGTGTAGTTGGGGCAGAACAGCACCAGTGGCGGGTCCATCGACAGGGAGGAGAAGGCGCTGGCGGTCAGGCCGACGACCGAGCCGTCGTCGTCCTGGGTGGTGATGACGGTAACGCCGGACGGGAAGGAGCCCAGAACGTTCTTGTAGACAGTTGCGTCGATCATCGGGAGTACCTCTGAAGGGCTGCGGTGGTCCGCGGTTTTTATCGTTGATGTGTCTGATGGTATACCGTAATACCTATTTTGCAAGCGGAATTTTCAACCCTAGGTTTTCGCGATGAACGGCCCAAAGCCACGAAAACCGTGGCCTTGAGCGGTGAGGCGGTTTGTCGCAGGGGTTTCGCAAGCGGATCAGTGGCCGTTTTTTCATGCGGATCAGTGTTGTCAAAAGTTTGGAATACCATAATATGGTCCGCAGCTGAGAGGCCGCCTAGATGCGGTTTCCTTACAAAGATAAAAACGACCTTTCGAGCTGAAAACCATGTCCCAACCGTCGTCGCAACACCAGTTTGTCGAGAATCACACGGTCGATTACGTTCCACCTGCCGAGCGCCACGGGAAGGCGCGCGACCTGTTCACCCTCTGGTTCAGTACCAACATTGCGCCACTGCCCATCGTCACCGGTGCCATGGTGGTCCAGGTGTTCCACCTGAACCTGTTGTGGGGGTTGATAGCCATCGTCCTGGGCCATCTGGTCGGGGGCGTGGTCATCGCCCTGGCCTCTGCGCAGGGGCCGCAGCTGGGCATTCCACAAATGGTGCAAAGCCGTGGCCAGTTCGGCCGTTACGGTGCCTTGCTGATCGTGTTCTTCACCGCGCTGATCTATGTCGGCTTCTTTATTTCCAACATTGTCCTGGCAGGCAAGACCATCCACGGCATCGCCCCGAGCGTGCCGATGCCTGGCGCGATCGTGATAGGCGCCCTGAGCGCTACTGCCATCGGCGTGATCGGCTATCGTTTCATCCACATTCTCAACCGCATCGGTACCTGGGTGATGGGTTCGGCTTTGCTGGCCGGTTTCATCATGATGTTCATCCAGGACCTGCCGGCAGACTTCTTCAGCCGCGGCGCATTCAACCTGTCGGGCTTTATCGCCACCGTGTCGCTGGGCACCATCTGGCAGATCAGCTTCTCGCCGTACACGTCAGACTATTCGCGCTATCTGCCGCGTGAAGTGGGCATTGCCAAACCGTTCTGGGCTACCTACCTGGGCGCCACCCTGGGCACCATCCTGTGCTTCAGCTTTGGTGCAGTGGCCGTGTTGTGCGTCCCGCAAGGCACCGACGCAATGGACGCGGTGAAGCAGGCTACCGGCTGGCTGGGCCCGATCCTGATGGTGCTGTTCCTGCTCAACATCATCAGCCACAACGCCCTCAACCTGTATGGCGCGGTGCTGTCGATCGTGACCGCAATCCAGACCTTCATGGCCGAGTGGACGCCGAGCGTCAAGGTACGGGTGATCCTGGCCTCGGTCATTCTGGTGGGCTGCGGGATGGTGGCACTGAATGCCTCGGCGGACTTCATCGGCCAGTTCATCGGCCTGATCCTGGCGCTGCTGCTGGTGCTGGTGCCGTGGGCTTCGATCAACCTGATCGATTTCTACCTGATCAAGAAGGGCCAGTACGACATCGCCTCGATCTTCAGTGCAGACGGCGGTATCTATGGCCGCTTCAACCACCACGCGATCATTGCCTATGCCTGCGGCATCCTGGTGCAGCTGCCGTTTGCCAATACTTCGCTGTATGTGGGGCCGTACTCGAACATTGTCGAAGGGGCTGACCTGTCGTGGCTGTTCGGCTTGCTGGTGACCGTGCCGCTGTATTACTGCCTGGCCACACGCGGGAAGGCGGTTAACAGTGCGCGGGTTATCAGCGTCAACGACTGACAACTGCAACGGGGGCTGCAAAGCAGCCCCGACTATGGCCGCTTGGTCGATTTCCGCGCTTTGCTGGGTCAGGCATGCCCGCGCCCGTCATGCTGCCTGCGATACGCCCCCGGCTGCACCCCCACTGCCTTGGCGAATGCCCGGGTGAATGCGGCCACCGACTGATACCCCACCTGCGCGCCCACCTGCTCAACGGTATGCCCCGCCTGCAGCAACTGGCTGGCATGGCGCATGCGCAGCGCCAGCAGCACTTGTCCCGGTGACTGCCCGGCCAGCTCGCTGAAACGCTTGAAAAAAGCCGACCGTGACAACCCGGTGCAAGCGGCCATGTTCTCCAGGGTCCAGGTTTGCCCCGGTTGCTCGATCAATTGCTCAAGCAATCCGGCAAATGCCGGCTGGCGGGCGAGGGCGACCAGCCCGCCCAGCGATTGCCCTGCGTGCACCTGCTGGCGCAGCACGTACAGGAACAACAAGTGCGTCAGCCGTTCCAGTAGCATCTGTGATGGCCCAGCATCTCGCCGGCATTCTTCCAGGATCAGCCCGAACAGCGCCCGCGCTGCGCTGCCGCTGGGATCTTCAGCGCGTAACAAGATCCAGTCAGCGAGACCCTCGACAATCAGCGAGCAGAGGCCCGACTGAAAATGGAAGAAGCCGCAGACCAAGCCAACGCCGTCGGCGGCCTGGCTATCCAGCGCCTGCATGGCCTGGCGCGGCTGGGAACAGGCGTCGACCGGGTCCTGATCGCTGGACAAGCGATAGGCCAGGTCGCGCAGCAGGAACACGGCATCACCTTTCTCCAGGCGAATGGCCTGCGGCTGGCCGTCAATGTGCAGCCAGCAATGGCCTTGCACCACCAGATGAAAGCTGGCCCGGCCCATGCCTTGGGTACTGGCATGCCAGCCGCCGCAATAGCGGCCTACATGAAACAGGCTGGCATCGAGCTCCAGGCTTTCTAATAACCAATCGACAAGCGGGCTGGACGAAATCATCTAATGCAAAGACTCAGGAGCAAGGAAAGGCGACTGACGAATATGGAGGGTAGTTCTTATAACCAACAGACTGTAGTGACACTCATCAAAGGAGATCACTGCATGTCCGCGCGCATTACTTTACACACGCTGCAGAGCGCCCCGGAAGCGGCACGGCCGTTCCTTGAGAACGCGCAGAAGAATTCCGGCTTCATCCCCAACCTGCTTGGTGTGCTGGCCAACGCCCCGGCGGCGCTTGAAACCTACGTGACCGTTTCGGCACTCAATGGCAAGTCTGAGCTTGGCCTGGCCGAGCGTGAAGTGGTGCAACTGATCGCGGCCACCCAGCATGGCTGCGACTTTTGCGTGGCCGGCCATACGGCCGTTGCGCTGAACAAGGCCAAGCTGCCGCAGGAGGTGGTCGATGCTCTGCGTGCCCGTGGCGAACTCCCGAACGCCCGCTACGAAACCCTGGCCGCCTTTGCCCGCGAAGTGATCGCCACCCGTGGCAATGTCAGCGAAGCCACCTACCAGGCTTTCCGTGAGGCCGGCTTCAGTGAAGGCAACGCCTTGGAGGTGATTCTGGGTGTAAGCCTCGCAACCCTGTGCAACTTTGCTAATGTTTTCGCCCAGACGCCACTCAACGAAGAGCTTGGCAAATACCGCTGGCAGCCTTCTGTGTAGCCCACCTGTGATAATGGCCATTACCAGGCCGTTGTAGGAGCGGCCTTGTGCCGCGAACGGGCCGCAGAGCGGCCCCGGCGTTATCAAAGGAGCAAGACCATGCAAGATTGTGCATTTCGACACTGGCTGGATGCCAATGCCGAGGCCATCGACCGGGGCCTGTGCGAACCGCAGCAGGTGCTGGCGCAGATCGCAGAATCGCAGCTGCTGCGCACGGGGGTCGACCCAGCGCTGGGCGGTACGGGCGGGCAGGTGACCGACGCGGTCGAGGCCATCGCCGCCATTGCCAGCCGCTCATTGGCCGCGGCTTTCGTCTGCTGGGGCCAGCGTGCCTTCATCGAATACCTGCTGCACAGCCCCAACCAGCCCCTGCGTGAGCGCCTGCTGCCGCGGCTGTTGACCGGTGAATTGGCCGGTGCCACCGGGCTGTCCAACGCCATGAAGTTCCTGTCCGGTATCGAAGCGCTGCAGGTGCGTGGCCGCCCGGCAGCCGATGGCTGGCACCTGGAAGGGCGACTGCACTGGGTGACCAACTTGCGTAAAAGCGGCTTCGTGGTGGCGGCGGCCATCGAGGATGAAGGCGGCGGCGCGCCGTTTGTGCTGGCCATTCCTTCCGACGCTCAAGGCCTTGAGCGCTCTGATGATCTACAACTGATGGGCCTGCAGTCCAGCAACACGGCAGCATTGGCTTTTCACCAGGTGCCGCTGGCGCGCGACTGGCTGCTGCATGAAAATGCACGCGAATTCCTGCCACGGGTACGCCCGGCATTCCTGGCGCTGCAATGTGGCATGGCCATTGGCCTGGCGCGACGAGCGCTGGAAGAGGTTCAGGCGCACCTGCATGGCCGAGCCTCGTTCCTCGACGAAGCCCGTCAGGTGCTTAGCGAACGCCTGGAAAACACCGTCTGCGAACTCAAGCAGGGCTTGCTCGAAGGTCGCTTCCAGCAGCAGCCGGCGGCCTTGTTCAAGCTGCGCATCATCCTGGCTGAAAGTGCTGCCGACGCGGTACAACTGGAATTGCAGGCCAGTGGCGGCAAGGCTTACCTCTGCGAATACGGCGAAGGGTTTGCCCGCCGTTGGCGGGAGTCGGCCTTCGTGCCGATCGTCACGCCCAGCCTGGTGCAATTGCGCGCCGAACTGCAACGCCAAGCAGGCGTTGCATGAGCGCGGTATTGCTGGAGGCCCGTGACATTCGCTTGGGCTACCCGCGTGAGAGTGGTTGGCAGCAGGTGCTGGCGCAGTTCGACCTGCAGCTGGCGCCAGGTGAAGTCGTGAGCATCCTTGGCCCCAGTGGTGTGGGCAAGTCCAGCTTGCTGCGGGTGCTGGCAGGCTTGCAGCAGCCTGGCGGCGGCAGCGTGAGCTTGCACGGCCAGCCACTGCAGGGGCCGCACCCGCGTCTGGCGGTGGCCTTTCAGGACCCCAGCCTGCTGCCATGGCTGAGCCTGGAGAAAAACGTCGCCTTCGGCCTGGACTTCGCCCGTCAGCCCAAGCTGGCGGATGCCGAACGCCGTGCACGCATCGACCATGCGATTGCGGCGGTGGGCCTGGCCCACGCGCGTGGCCAGTACCCGGCGCAGTTGTCTGGCGGCATGGCCCAGCGCACCGCGCTGGCCCGCTGCCTGGCACGCCAGCCCGAAGTCTTGCTGCTGGATGAACCCTTCGGTGCGTTGGATGAGGTGACCCGCGCCGACATGCAGCAGCTGCTGCTGCAACTGATCGCCACGCACAAGACCGCGGCCGTGCTGATTACTCACGATATCGACGAAGCCCTGCTGCTGTCAGACCGGGTTCTGCTACTGGGCAACCACCCAGCGCACATCCTCGGCCAGTGGCACATTGACCTGCCGCAACCACGGACGCAGCGGGTCGAAGAACTTGGCGCCTTGCGTATCGAAATCCTCAAAACCCTTCGGCGGGCAAGCCGCACAGTCGAACCTACCCCAACCTCGTTGCCCTCGGAGGCTGTCCATGTGCATGGATGACTGCTGTTCCTCTTCTTCGCGTCGTGACTTTCTCAAGCTCGGCGCCATGCTCACTGCTGCCGGTGCATTGCCGTTGCTGTCGAGCTTGCAGGCGCGTGCCGCTGCCGAGCCGGACGCGCCGGTGCGCATCGGCTACCTGCCGATCACCGATGCCACGCCGCTGCTGGTGGCACATAACAACGGCCTGTTCGAGGCCGAAGGCATCAAGGCCGAGCGCCCGGTGCTGCTGCGCAGCTGGGCGCAGGTGATCGAGGCATTCATCTCCGGCCAGGTCAATGTCATTCACCTGCTTTCGCCGATGACGGTATGGGCGCGCTATGGCAGCAAGGTGCCAGCCAAGGTGGTGGCCTGGAACCACGTGGGCGGTTCGGGCCTGACTGTTGCGCCGGATATATCCGACGTGAAACAGCTTGGTGGCAAGACAGTGGCCATTCCGTTCTGGTACTCGATCCACAATGTGGTACTGCAACAGTTGCTCAACGACAACGGCCTGACGCCCGTGTCGAAGCCGGCCAATGCGCAACTGGCCGCCAACGAGGTCAACCTGCTGGTGCTGCCACCGTCCGACATGCCACCCGCTCTGGCCAGCAAGCGCATTGCCGGCTACATCGTTGCCGAGCCGTTCAACGCACTGGCCGAGAACCTCAAGGTGGGCCGCGTGCAGCGCTTTACCGGCGATGTATGGCGCAACCATGCGTGCTGCGTGGTGTTCATGCACGAGCATGACCTGAATAACCGCCCGGAGTGGTCGCAGAAAGTGGTCAACGCCATCGTCAAGGCCCAGCAATGGACCCGTGACCATCGCACCGAAGCCGCCGCACTGCTGTCCAGGGCGGGCCCCAACAAGTACACCCCGCACGAGCCTGCGGTGCTGACCAAGGTCCTGGCGCCCGTCGCCGAAGACCGTGCTGGCTACATTGCCAGTGGCGCCATTCGCCATCAGCAGTGGGACGAAAAACGCATCGACTTCCAGCCATACCCGTTCCCGAGTTACACCGAAGAGCTGGTCAGGCGCCTGAAAACCACCCTGATCGAAGGCGACAATGCGTTTCTTGCCGGGCTGGATCCGGCGTATGCCGCCCGCGACCTGGTCGACGATCGCTTCGTGCGTAATGCCATCGCGACAGTGGGTGGCCCGTCGGTGTTCGGCATTGCCGACAACTTCGAGCGTAGCGAGGAGTTTGCGGTCTGATGCGCACGCATGTCGTACATGCCGGCCTTGGGCTGGTCGGGTTGCTGGCCTTGTTGCTGTTATGGTGGGTCGGTGTGGCAATGTTCGGCCAGGCCGACGGCCTGTCGGCGCGCTTTTCGCCGGCGGCAACCTTGGCCAGCCTGGTCGAGCTGCTGGGGCAGGGCGAGGTCTATGGGCATATCTGGGTCAGCCTCAAGCGCATCCTGATTGGGCTGCTGCTGGCGCTGCTGATGGGCGTGCCGCTGGGCTTGCTGGTAGGCAGCTACCGGCACCTGGAGGCAGCGACCACGCCGGCATTTCAGTTTCTGCGCATGATATCGCCATTGTCGTGGATGCCTGTGGTGGTGATGCTGATGGGCGTGGGTGACCAGCCGATCTACTTCCTGCTGGCGTTTGCCGCGTTGTGGCCGATCTTGCTGAACACGGCGGCTGGGGTGCGCCAACTGGACCCGCGCTGGCTGCAACTGAGCCGCAGCTTGAGTGCCACGCGCTGGGAAACCTTGTGCAAGGTGATTGTGCCGGGGGTGATCGGTCACGTGCTGACGGGGGTGCGCCTGGCCATCGGTATTCTGTGGATTGTGCTGGTGCCGTGCGAAATGCTTGGGGTGAGTGCGGGGCTTGGGTATTTCATTCTTGATACCCGTGACCGGCTGGCGTATTCCGAACTGATGGCCATGGTGCTGCTGATTGGCGTGCTGGGGTTTGTGCTGGATGCCCTGGCGCGTGGGCTGCATCGGCGCTGGGTGCATGGCTGAAAGGCCAATGGGGCTTCTTCGCGGGCTCGCCCGCTCCCACAGGTACATCACCGGCCTTGGGCCTTACGGTATTCCTGTGGGAGCGGGCAAGCCCGCGAACAGGCCTTTGGATCAATGCACGTTCTTGCGCTGGCGCACACATTCCTGGGCTTGAGCGGTCAGCTCATCCAGCCGCTCATCGCGCATCTGCTCCGCTTCGATCATCGCATCCTCACCCTGCTGGTTAAGCAGATAGGTGTGAATCTGCAGCACTTCAGCCGTCTGATAAATCGGCGCAATGTCCAGGCGCCCGATCAGCGCACCACTGGGGTGGCCGGTACTGCTCATCAGCACCTGCGGGCCGTTGGCGGCCACCACTTGCATGCCCATCGCCTCGAACCACGGCACCTGGTTGGCAAAGGCGTTCAGCTCTACGCAGGCATGGCGTGAGCGCAGGTCGCCCAGCAGAGCACGGGCGATGCCCTGGCGGCGATGGCTGGCGCACACGGCCAGAAAGGCCAATGCACAGGCCTGCCCATCGTCCTGGGCTGGCAGCGACAGCGCAAAGCCCAGCAACTGGTCCGGTGCTTCGGCATCCAGCGCCAGGGTAAGCGCCACGGCCAGACCGCGGGTGCCGTCCAGCGCTTGCAGGTACTGGTGGACTTCCATGCCGACGCCGTACTGGTACAGCGGGTACAGCGGGTTGTCGACGGCGATGGCGACACTGCTCAAATCGCCGACATTGTGAATGACCAGCTCGCGGATCTGGTTCTGGAAAGATTCGGGCGGCACGCTGTCGAGGCGGCTCAGGATGAACATCTGGGGGCTCCGGCGGATGAGAATACGACCCGCGCTGTGTTGGCGCGGGTTGTACAGTCTAACCGTTTTTGCCGTATCAGCCGTGTGCCTGTAAGGCACCGAGCATCAGGTCGAGGTTCTGCACGGCAGCACCAGAGGCACCTTTGCCCAGGTTGTCGAACACCGCCGTGAGCAGTACCTGGCCATGCTCGGGGTTGGCGTACAGCGCCAGGCGCAGGTCATTGCTGTCGTTCAATGCCTCGGGGTCGAGGTTTGCCGCAGCGCCGCTCTGATGCAGAGGCATCACCTGAACATGGCGGGCACCCTGGTAATGCTGTTCCAGGCAGGCTTGCAAATGCTCGGCGCTGACCTGTCCAGGCAGCAGGCGAAGCTGCAGCGGAATGCTCAGCACGATGCCTTGGCGGTAGGCGCCATAGCCGGGCATGAACATCGGCCGCGCCGACAACCCCGCGTGCTGCTGGATCTCCGGTACGTGCTTGTGCGCCAGCTCCAGGCCATACAGCTGTAGCGCCGGCGCTTTGGCGGCGCCGGGCTGTTCGTGCCGCTCGACCGCCGCGCGACCACCGCCGGAGTAGCCAGACACGGCGTGGATGTTCAGGGGGTAGTCCGCAGGCAGCAAGCCAGCCTTGACCAGTGGGTGCAGCAGCGCGATGGCGCCGGTGGGATAGCAGCCGGGATTGCTGACACGCGTGCTTTGCGCGATGCGCTCGGCTTGCTGTTCGTCAAGCTCCGGCAGGCCATATACCCAGCCTGGTGCGGTGCGGTGCGCCGAGCTGGCGTCGATCACCCGCACCTGTGGGTTGTGGATTGCGGCCACGGCCTCGCGGGCGGCGTCGTCGGGCAGGCACAGCAGGGCGATGTCGGCGCTGTTGATCGCTTCGCGGCGGCGTTGCGGGTCCTTGCGCTCGGCCTCGGGGAGGGTCAACAGGCGAAGATCGCTACGGCCCTGCAGGCGGGCATGGATCTGCAGGCCTGTGGTGCCTTGGTCGCCGTCGATGAAAACAACAGGGGTGTGCATGCTCGGGGTCCGGTTGGGGAAAGATAGCCTATGCTCGCCCGTAGCGTTGGTAATGAAAATTTGAATATGATGATCGATACATTCAGGTTTTCTGAATGAGTTTTGAAACGCGTGGTGAACCTGTGGGTTTACCCGCAAAAGGGCCGGCTCTGAACAATGCGCGAAATCAGCCTCGACCGCCTCCGCACATTGGTGGTCATCACCGACCTGGGCTCCTTTGCCGAGGCCGCCCGCCAGCTTAACCTGGCGCCGCCCACCATCAGCTTGCACGTGGCCGAGTTGGAGGCGCGTATCGGCGCCCCGTTGCTCACCCGCACCCGCGGCCAGGTGCGGCCTACCGTCATCGGTGAAACACTGCTGGGGCGTGCCCGACGCCTGCTGGCGGACGCTGACTTGGCGCTGGACGAAGTACGCCGGCAGGTCGAAGGGTTGACCGGGCGTGTGCGGCTGGGCGCCTCCACCGGTGCCATCGCCCATTTGCTGCCGCAGGCGCTGGCGCGCCTGCGTGTGGAGCACCCGGGGATCGATGTGCAGGTTCAGGTGCTGACCTCCCAGGCGTCGCTCGCGCGCTTGCGTGAGGGCACGCTGGATATCGGCCTTGTGGCCTTGCCGCAGGTGGCCGGCAAAGGGCTGACGGTTACCCCCTGGCGGCGCGACCCGATCCTGGCGTATGTGCCGGCCGACTGGCAGCCACCGGCCAGGATCACCCCGGCCTGGCTGGCGCAACGGGCGTTGATTCTCAACGACAGCACCACCCAGCTGTCGCGGGTTACCGGCGAGTGGTTTGCAGCGGCTGGGTTGTACCCCGAACCGCGGATCGAGCTGAACTACAACGATGCGATCAAAAGCCTGGTCGGCGCCGGGTACGGGGCGACCTTGTTGCCGCAGGAGGGGGAGGCGACCGAACTGGACCGGCGCATTGCCCGCCGACCGCTGCGGCCGGGGTTGTGGCGGCAGCTGGGTATTGCGTGTCGGGAAGGGCAGGTGGAGCGGGCCACGGGGTATGTGCTGGAGGCGCTGGAGCGGTTGCTGTAGGGGCGATTGCGCTGCGGCAAGACCTGCGGCAGGTACGCACGTTCCAGCCCCGACGCCTTGCCAAACTCAGAACCAGCGATCGTTCTTCTTGCGCCCACGGGTCAGTGCCGGCAGGATCAGCCCCGCCAGCAAGCCTGCACCGGCAATGCTGCCGCCATACACCATGTAGCGCATCATCACCTGCTTGTTCTCATCCCCCAGGCGGGCCTGGGTATCGCGCAGGTCCGACTGGCTCTGATCGAGCTGCTCGTTCAGTGCCTTGTTGCGTGCCTCCAACTCGTCAATCAGCTGCTTGCGCGAATCAAGCGTTTCCTGCATGCCCTGTACGCGGTTCTTCCAGCTGTCGTCGATGGTCTTCAACTGCCCGGTCAGTTCGGCGACCTGGGCATCGAGCAATGGCAGGCGCTCGTTCTGCCCGGGCACTGTCTGCAGGTCGTTGCTGAGGATCCACACCACATCGCCGTTCTGCCCGCGCACCTGGCTGTAATTGCCCTGGCTGCCGAGCAGGGTCAGCTTCTGCCCGGACTTGAGCGTGCCGACAATGCGGTGCCCGTCGGTCGGGCCGCTGCGCACGTAGGTGCTCAGGCTGTCACTGACCCAGCGTGCGTCGCTGGCAGGCTCTTCGGCGTGCACGGGTGCGACAAGACTCACCAAGGCGGCAATCAGGCCGATGCGCAGGGCAGGGAGGGCGGAAGCATTTGGGCGGGAATCGGGCATGTTAAGTCTTCGCTGAAACAGGACAAAAAGTAGGCCCGGTGACTGGGCCGATGAACCGGTCGGTGAGTTGACCGTCAGCGAAAGACCGTTTTTTTGTCAGCAGGTTCATTACCTGATGTCGGAAATGTCTGCAGAACCGGTACGTCGGGGCTATGAGGCTAGACTCAAGGCTCACCTTCGATCTTGGAGCAAGACCATGACTGCCAAGAACACCATCTGCCTGTGGTACGACCACGATGCCGAAGAGGCGGCGAACTTCTACGCCCGAACTTTCCCCGATAGCCGGGTTGTCGCTGTGCACCAGGCACCCGCCGATTACCCTTCAGGCAAGCAGGGCGATGTGATCACCGTGGAATTCACGGTAATGGGTATCCCTTGCGTGGGGCTCAATGGCGGCTCGGCCTTCAAGCACTGTGAGGCGTTTTCGTTCCAGGTCAGTACCGCGGACCAGGCAGAGACCGACCGCTTGTGGGATGCCATTGTCGGCAACGACGGCGAGGCCAGCGTTTGCGGCTGGTGCAAGGACAAATGGGGGATTTCGTGGCAGATCACTCCACGCATCCTCATCGAAGCCATCGGCCACCCCGACCGTGCGGCGGCCAAGCGTGCGTTCGAGGCCATGATGCAGATGGGCAAGATCGATGTGGCCAAGATAGCGGCGGCGTTGAAAGGTTGAAGCAGATCCATGTTTCAGCAGGCGCGGTCTCGCATCGCGAACGGGCTGCGTGGCAGCCCGTGGTTTTCGGGTTGGCGCCGTCAGTTGCTGGTTACTTCGGCCTCTGCCGCTGTCTTGGCCGATGCCTTCTTCTCCTGCACCACAATGTAGAACTCCTCCCCATGCTTCACCGCCCCATACAGTACGGCCTTCTCGATCAGCTCGTTGCCGCGCAGGTGGCGCAGCATCATCGGGTCCTTGCGCAGGTCGCGGTACAGCGCCAGGCATAGCAGCACCATCACCACCACGAATGGCAAGGCCACGACGATGGTCAGGTTCTGCAGCCCGGTCAGCGCCTCGCCAGGGTTGCCTGGGTCGCCGATCGCCAGCATGATCGCCGCCACCGTACCGGTCAGCGTCCCCCAGAAAATCACTGTGCGTCGCGATGGCGCGGTGGTGCCGTGTTCCGACAGCGTGCCCATCACCAGCGAGGCGGCGTCGGCACCCGAAACGAAAAAGATGCCCACCAGGATCATCACCAGCACCGAGGTTGCCGAGGCCAGCGGGTAGCTGTCCAGCAACTGGTACAGCGCGTGATTACTGTTGACCGCACCGTTGGCCAGCTGGAAGGCGCCCTCGCGCACGGCCTCGATGGCGGCGCCACCGAAGATGGTGAACCACACCAGGCTGACCAGGCTTGGCACCAGCAGCACCCCGGTAACGAACTGTCGAATGGTGCGACCGCGGCTGATGCGGGCGATGAACATGCCCACGAAAGGCGTCCAGGAGATCCACCAGGCCCAGTAAAACACGGTCCAGCCGGCCAGCCAGCTGTTCATCTGCTCGCCGCCGCTGGCGTTGGTGCGGGCCATCATTTCCGGCAGCATCTTGATGTAGATGCCGAGCGAGGTCGGCAACAGATTGAGCATCAGCAGCGTCGGCCCGACCATGAACACGAACACCGCCAGCACCAGGGCCAGCACCATGTTGGTGTTGGACAGCCACTGGATACCCTTGCCGATGCCCGACACCGCCGAGGTCACGAAGGCAATGGTCAGCAGGGTGATGATCGAGATGTAGAACAGTTTACCGGGGCTTTCGATCCAGCCGTTGTATTCCAGGCCGCCGGCAATCTGCAGCGCCCCTAGGCCCAGCGAGGCGGCCGAGCCGAACAGCGTGGCGAAGATCGCCATCATGTCGATCAGGCGGCCGAGAGGGCCGTTTGCGTGCTTGCCGATCAGCGGCCGGAAGGCGGCGGAAATCAGCTGCGAGCGGCCACGGCGGAAGGTGCCGTAGGCGATTACCAGGCCGACGATGGCGTACATGGCCCAAGGGTGCAGGGTCCAGTGGAACAAGGTAGTGGCCATTGCCACCTGCATCGCTTCGCTGGTCTGCCCGCTGGCCGAGCCGGGCGGCGGCGATATGTAGTGCGACAGCGGCTCGGCCACGCCGAAGAACATCAGGCCGATGCCCATGCCGGCGCTGAACATCATCGCGACCCAGGACACCGTGCGGAACTCTGGCTGTTCGCCATCGCGGCCCAGCGGCACCCGCCCGTAACGGCTGGCGGCCAGCCACAGCACGAACACCACGAAGAGGGAGGAGGTGAGCACGAAGAACCAGCCGAAATTGAGAATGACCCAGGATTGCGCGCTGGAGGCGCTGCTGGCCAGGCTGGCCTGGTTGAGGAAGCCCCAGAGCACGAAAGCGATGGCCAGGAGGCTGGTGAAACCAAAGACGATCCAGTCAAGCTTGCCCTCGAAATGTCGATCCTGGCGGGCTTCTGCGGTTTTCGAGGGGTCTGTGACGCCAAGATCGAGTGTTTCGGGGATGTGTTCCTTTGCCATGTATGATGAGGCCCCATTTGTGTATTGCCTGGACGCGCAGGCTTGTTGTGTGGGCTGCCGAGCACGATGACGGCCTCGGCGGGGTGGATTGCTGGCGGGATTATCCTGCGCAGCAGATAGCGGCTCATGTCCCCATAACGCCATGGGGCGTCCATTGCGCGACTTGGCAAATACTTTTAGTTCTGGGGGCAATGGCCCTTTCTGCCTCGGCTTCTGGTACCCTGATGGGCATAACCCGGGACCGCACATACGAGCATCGTAGAAGCGCTGCTGCTTGCGGGCCTGGCCGCACCAGGAAACGGAGATTCGTCATAATGGCCACTGACCGTGTGAGCCTGATTCATTTCGATAAATTGAGCATGAGCCCTGCCGCTGCCGATCGGTTCCAGAAAGCCCTCGACGCGCTGGAAGCGCTCAAGCTGCAGGACCGTTACGTGTATCTCATCGCTCCTTATCTGGGTGATATCGCTGACGCCTCCGACGCCGAGCAACTGGCAACAGCCCTGGAGCAGGGCTTGCGCGTGGTCGAAGAGTTGCTGGCAGCCAGGTCGGTAACCAAGGTCAAGGCCGAGGAAGTGCGCCAGGTGTTCCACAGCGCAGGTGAACGTGCGCGGGCAGAACTGCCTGGCTGAGCAGTGGCATGGCCAAAGACATCGACAACCCCTGCGTCTCGTTATGCCAGCTCAACAGCGAACTGTGCGTGAGCTGCGGCCGTACCCGTGACGAAATCCGCAAGTGGCGGGGCATGAAGCGGCCCGAGAAAATGGCCACTGTGCAGCGTGCGGCGACGCGAATGAAGGCTATCGCCAAAAAGGCGGCCAAGCGGCAGAATGCCGGCTGAACCTGCGTGCAATAGACGCAGCCTTTCCTGTTTGTCTGGCGAGCCTGAAAATGGATTCTCACTCGCTGTTCGCGTTTACCCTGGTCGCCGCCATCGCGATCGCCAGCCCCGGCCCTGCCACCTTGATGGCTATCAACAACAGCCTTGCCCATGGCCAGCGCAGCGCGATCTGGTCGTCGCTGGGCAATGGCACGGGTCTGTTCTGTCTGTCGGCAGCGGCCATGCTGGGGCTAGGCGCACTGCTGGCCAGTTCTGAAGTACTGTTCAATGCCGTGAAGATCCTGGGGGCGGGCTATCTGTTCTACCTGGGGGCGCGCCAACTGCTGAAGAAGAGCCCGATGCTGGAGCAGGGTGCCGCAGAGCGTTCAGCCAAGGTGCGGCCCACGCCGCTGAAACTGTTCAAATCGGCCTTTCTCACTGCAGTGACCAACCCGAAGGCGACCATGTTCTTTACTGCACTGTTCCCGCAGTTCATCGACCAAGGGGCTGCGCTGTTGCCGCAGTTCCTGACCTTGACCGGGATTTTCGTGGCCTTGTCGCTCACTTCGCTAAGCGCGTATGCCGCCCTGGCTGCGCGGGCCAAGGGGGTGCTGACCCGGCCGTCGCTGTCGCGCTGGGTGAACCGGGTGGTGGGCACCACCTTTATCGGTTTTGGCGCGGCGATCCTGGCGATGCGACGGCAGGGTGCCTGAAACGCCCAGTTTGTCGCCGGCCGTGCAGGCGCTCACTGTGTGTCCTTCGGCAGATTTATCAACGGGACGATGAAAGGCTCGTCTGCGGGTTGCTGATGGTCCAGACTGTCTACAGCGCGCAGATGATAGCTGCAGGCGACCACGGCAGGTGGCAGCCTTTGGCCACTACGCCGGATCGCCGGGTGTTTCATGTGCCGAGGGTCGTAGATGATCGAGCGTTGCTTCCGCCACGTCTTGCTCCTGATGTGCCTGTCACTGCTGCCCCTGGCTGCAACAGCGGATGATGCATGTCTACGGCTGACCGCCACAGGAAACCCGGAATACCCCCCGTACCTGTGGCGCGACCCGCTGAACCCTCAACGACTGATCGGTGCCAATGCCGACCTGCTCAAATACCTGGGCAAGCAGCTGGGGCTGGACATAGAGGTGGTTTACGCCGGGCCGTGGTCGCGAGCCCAGGAAGAAGTGCGCACCGGGCGGATCGACTTGATGGCCGGGTATTTCCTGACCGAAGCGCGCCGGCAGCATGTGGACTTCATCGCCCCGCCGTTTTTGCGCACGCCCAGCGTCATCTGGGTGCGCCAGGAAAATGCCTTTGCCTACCAGCAATGGGCCGACCTCAAAGGCCGCAAGGGTGGCACTCTGGTCAACAACAGCCACGGCCAACAGTTCGATGAATACGCCCAGGCCAATCTCACCCTCGAAGCGGTGCCCACTGCCAGGCAGGCGTTCGAGAAGCTGATGCTCAAGCGCAGCGATTACGTGGTGTACGAGCAGTATCCTGGCATGGCGCTGGCGCGCACATTGGGCATCGCAGCCACTGTGCAGGTTTTGCAGCCACCCGTGTCCAGCGAAGGGTTGTACCTGGCAATCTCACATGAGTCGCCTTGCAACCGGCCACTGCTGCGTGAGGCGCTGGCGCGGGAGATGGCGAAGATCGTTGGCGGGGCCTTGCCCGAGCAGTGGTTGAAACAGAATCTGGAGCGGTGGCAGTGACAGAGTGGCTCATGCGCTGCGCGGTTTTCGTGGGGGCAGCCTCGCGTCGGTACATGTGCCACTCCAATTCAACGCATATGCAAGATGATTGGGCTGCTGCTGGCCGGGTCGGTATGCCCACGCAACTTGCCTACCGCCTGCGCATCCACCGCACCCCCCTGGTTGCCCCAGGCCGTACGTACAAAGCTGAGCACGTCGGCAATCTCCTGATCACTCAACTGCTCGCGCAAAGCCGGCATGCGATAGGCGTCCGGCACCCCTGCAGCCACCACCCGCTGCGAACCATTGAGCGTGATATTGATTGCCGAGTCGCTCTCCTTGGCCAGTGCCGAGGTCGCCCCGGCCAAGGGCGGCATCCATTCGGCCTGGCCCTTGCCGTCCAGGCCATGGCACGACGCACAGCGTGTCACGTAGGTGCGCGCTCCCGGGCTGTCCAGCCGTGTCGCTAGCGATTCGGCCTGGTATTGCCATGGCGCGCCGTCCCGTTGGGGGTCGCCGGGCAGCGACTTCAGGTAGTGAGCGATGGCAGCCAGGTCGTCATCATGCATGAATTGCGTGGAGTTGTTGAACGCCTCGGTCATCGAACCATATACCACTGCATGCCGGTTGCGCCCGGTCTTCAGGAACTGCGCGATCTCTGCCTCGCTCCAGCGCCCCAGCCCGGTGTTGTGGTCGGCGCGCAGGCTGGGTGCATACCAGCCGTCGAGCAGTGCGCCGGACAGGAACGGCTTGCCGCTGTCATCCAGCGCCTTTTCATTGAAGGCCAGGCCACGTGGCGTATGGCAACTGCCGCAGTGCCCGGGGCCCTGGACGATATAGGCGCCACGGTTCCACTGTGCATCCTGCCCGGCCTTGTCGGTGTAAGGCGTGGTGGTGGCGAACAGGCCGTTCCACAAGGCGATGGGCCAGCGCAGGTTCAGCGGCCAGGGGATGTCGCTGCCCAGGTTGGCCTGCCGCGCCGGTTGCACGCCGTGCATGAAGAACGCATACAGCGCCTTGACATCATCATCGCTGAGCTTGGCGTAGGACGGGTAAGGCATCGCCGGGTACAGCCGTCGGCCACCCGGCGCGACACCCTGGCGCACGGCGCGGTCGAAGTCGGCCAGGGTGTAGTTACCGATGCCGCTGTCGCGGTCGGGGGTAATGTTGGTGGCGTGGATTGCCCCCAGCGGGGTGGCCATTTCCAGTCCGCCGGCGAACGGTTTGCCATCCGGCAGGCTATGGCAGGCCACGCAGTCACTGAGCCGGGCTACGTATTCACCGCGGCTGACCAGCGCCGGGTCGGCAGCAGTGGCCTGTGCGTCGGCAAACGGTGATGCGGGCTCACGGGTGACATACCAGGCCAGCAGGCCCGCCGCGATCAGGCACGGCAGCGCCAGCCAGCCAGCGGTTCTTGCGAAACGATGGGTCATGAGGCGTCCCTTGTGCGATCAGCTGAAGGTGTGGCGGCTCAATGGCAAACTGCGCACGCGCTGGCCGGTGAGCTGCGCGACCGCGTTGGCCACCGCCGGGGCCACGGCGGGCAGCGGTGGTTCGCCGATGCCGCCCATCTTCGCCCCGCTTTCGATGATGCGCACATGCACCCGCGCCATGCGCGAAGGCGGCAGGATCGGGTACAGGTCGTAATTGCGTGCGCGCGGCTTGCCATCCACGTACACCGCTTCTTCCACCAGCGTCTGCGACAGGCCCAGGGCTACGGCGCCGTTGACCTGGTGCTCGATGATCGCCGGGTTGACGATGCTGCCCGGGTCGATGGCTTGCCAGATGTCGTGCACCCTGACCTTGCCGTTGTCGATCGAAACCTCGGCAATGACCGCAGCCTCCGAGCCAAACGGTGAGGCCATGGCCACGCCGCGTGCGCGCTTGCTGCCGTCCTCGGCGGTGAACGGTCCGCGCTTCCAGCCGCCGGACAAGTCGGCCACTGCGTTCAGCAGGTTGGTCAGTCTTGGGTTGTCGCGCAGCAGGTGCAGGCGCAGTTCAAACGGGTCCTTGCCACCTTTGTCCGCCAGTTCGTCCAGGAATGATTCGTAGAAGAAGTCGTTCAGCGAGTTACCTACCGAGCGCCAGTAACCAAGCATGGCCGGACCTTTGACATAGATCTGGGCAATGCGCTTGTTGGCGATGGCGTAGGACTTGCCCGACAGCCCCTCAAGTGCGGTCGGGTCGATCTTCTCCCCTTGTTTTCCAGCAAGGGCCTCGGTTGGGCCCTCGGTGGCGCTGACCGCCTCGAGCGCCACTGGCATACCGTCTGCGTCCAGCCCGGCGCGGAACTTCACCACTGCGACGGGGCGCAGTACATCGCGCAAGAACTCCTCTTCGCGACTCCAGATAAGCTTCACCGGCCGGCCAACTGCTTTGGCCAGGGCAATGGCCTGCGGGTAGGGGTTGGCAGAGTCGTACAGGAAGTGGCGGCCAAAGAAGCCGCCCAGCAGCGGCGAGTGCAGGTTGATTTGTGCAGGCTCCAGGCCGGTGCGTCTGGCAATGTCGTCACGGAACATGTCCGGGGCCTGGTTGGGCAGCCAGACGTCGAGGCTGCCGTCCGGGTTGAAGCGGGCGAGGGCGGACGGTGGCTCCAGCTGGGCATGGTTCAGGTACTGGTTGTGGTAGCTGGCCTCGACCTTGGTCTTGGCGTTGGCCAAGGCGCCGGCAATATCCCCTTCGTTCTCTTCATCACGGGATGGCCCTTGCACCGTCGCGAGGTGTTCGCGCCAGGCGTCGCTGGAAAAATCGGCCGGCATCGGTCGCACTTTGCTGTCGACGGCCGGTTCTTTCCAGTCCACCTGAATCGCCTCCACTGCACGCTTGGCGTGCCACCAGCGCTCGGCGACCACAGCCACGGCGCCTGGCAGCTGATGCACAGAATGTACGCCTTTCATGGCCTTGACCTGGTCTTCGTTGCGCAGGCTGCCAACCGTCATGCCCAGGCGCGGTGCATGCTGCACGGCAGCGTGGAGCATGCCGTCGACCTTGATGTCGATGCAGTACTGGGCCTTGCCGGTGGACTTGTCGTAGGCATCCAGGCGGCGTACGGGCTTTCCAATCCAGCGAAACTGGCTGGGGTCGCGCAGCTTGACGCTGGCCGGGTCGGGCACTGGCAGGTCCATGGCGCGACCGGCCAGCTCACCGTAGGGTACGGAACGTCCGGTCGTGGTATGTACTACGTTACCCGGCGTGGTAGAAAGCTCATCGACCGGTACACCCAGGTGTTCGGCGCCCGCCTGCAGCAGCATGCCCCGGGCGAGCGCGCCCAGGCGGCGCATGGTCGGGTAGCTCATGCGTACCGACATGCTGCCACCGGTGATGCGCATGCCGTTCTCCATCACCACGTAGGCTTCGCCCGGTGGCGCGCTATCGACCACGAAATGGGCCGGGTCGACATCCAGCTCTTCACCCACAATCTGCGCCATGGCGGTGAAAGGGCCTTGTCCGCCTTCCATGAATGGGCTCAGCAGGCGCACCGTGCCGTCCGGGCGAATCTCCAGAAATGCAGGCACCTGGGTGCCGCGTTCAGCCGTTGCCGCAGCGGCGGCTGCTGCCTGCACGCGGGCCGAGCCCATGGGCAGGCCGAAACCTAGCACCAGGGCACCGACTGCGGTGCCGGCAAGAAAGCGCCGACGTGACAGGTTGACCGTTTCGCCCCGCTGCAGCCTGAGCAGTTCGGCGGGTGTATCGACTGGCGTGTTCATCAGGCCTGCTCCCCCTGGGCCAGGTCATGCACGGCGGCATGGATGGCGTTGTAGGTGCCGCATCGGCACAGGTTGACCATGGCTGCATCGATCTGCGCATCGCTGGGTTTGGGCGTGTGCTTGAGCAGCGCCGTGGCTGCCATTACCTGGCCGGACTGACAATAGCCGCATTGAGCCACCTGGTGCTCAACCCAGGCGGCGACCACCCGTTTGCCGACGGGGTCGGCTTCGATCGCCTCGATGGTGGTGACCTCACGCCCCACCACACCGGCCACCGGGGTAACGCAGGCGCGCACCACATTACCGTCCACCAGCACCGAACAGGCGCCGCACTGGGCCAAGCCGCAGCCATACTTGGTGCCGGTCAGCCCCAAGTCATCGCGGATTACCCACAGCAGGGGCGTGTCGGCGTCCGCCTCGACCTGATAGGTCTTCTGGTTGATGCGTAGTTCCATGGTTTCACCTGCCCGTCACGGTTGTTGTCGCTGTGTTTTATCTGCATGGGGAATACGTTGTCCCCCGGTGCAGAAACGCTAGCACAGCAGGATGACCGCTGGTCTGGTGGCGGGGGTGGCTTCAGAGGATCAGGCAAGTAATCCGGCGGAATACGCAAGCCAGCTTCGAAAAATCAAGCCTGCAGTCGGCGTTGAACAGGACTTGCGCAACGAAAACCCGGATAATGCCGGCCAATTTCGTTTTGCACGCTTAAATCACGGTAATCCCGCATGGAAATCAAGGTCAATTTTCTCGACAATCTCCGTCTCGAAGCCAAATTCGATGACTTCACGGTGATCGCCGACCAACCTATCCGCTACAAAGGCGATGGTTCGGCCCCAGGCCCGTTCGACTATTTCCTGGCGTCTTCGGCCTTGTGCGCGGCTTACTTCGTCAAGCTGTACTGCCAGACCCGCGATATTCCCACCGAAAACATCCGCCTGTCGCAGAACAACATCGTCGATCCGGAAAACCGCTACAACCAGATCTTCAAGATCCAGGTCGAACTGCCCGAGGACATCTCCGACAAGGACCGTCAAGGCATCCTGCGCTCCATCGACCGCTGCACGGTAAAAAAGGTGGTGCAGACCGGCCCTGAGTTCGTGATCGAAGTGGTCGACAACCTCGATGCTGATGCCCAGGGGCTGCTGATGCCGGTGTCGGACACCAGCACCTATATCCCCGGCAAGGACCTGCCGCTGGAGCAGACCATTGCCAACATGTCGGGCATCCTCGCCGGGCTGGGGATGAAGATCGAGATCGCCTCGTGGCGCAACATTGTGCCCAACGTCTGGTCGCTGCACGTACGCGATGCGCAGTCACCGATGTGCTTTACCAACGGTAAAGGCGCCACCAAGGAGGCTGCGCTGGCCTCGGCGCTGGGCGAGTTCATCGAGCGCCTCAACTGCAACTTCTTCTACAACGACCAGTTCTGGGGCGAAGACCTGGCCAACGCCCCGTTCGTGCACTACCCGAACGAACAGTGGTTCAAGCCGGGCCCGCGCGACGCGCTGCCGGCCGAGATCCTCGATGAGCACTGCCTGGCGATCTACAACCCTGACGGGGAGCTGCGTGGTTCGCACCTGTATGACACCAACTCGGGTAACACGGCGCGGGGCATCTGTTCGCTGCCGTTCGTGCGCCAGTCCGACCAGCAGGTGGTGTACTTCCCGTCCAACCTGATCGAAAACCTGTTCCTCAGCAATGGCATGAGCGCGGGCAACACCTTGGCTGAGGCGCAGGTGCAGTGCCTGTCGGAAATCTTCGAGCGCGCGGTGAAGCGCGAAATCCTCGAGGGTGAGTTGTGCCTGCCGGACGTGCCGCCAGAGGTGCTGGCCAAATACCCGGCGATCCTCGCTGGCATCCAGGGCCTGGAAGAGCAAGGCTTCCCGGTACTGGTCAAGGATGCGTCGCTGGGGGGCGAGTTCCCGGTCATGTGCGTGACCTTGATGAACCCGCGCACGGGTGGCGTGTTTGCCTCGTTCGGTGCCCACCCGAGCCTGGAAGTGGCGCTGGAGCGCAGCCTCACCGAACTGCTGCAGGGCCGCAGCTTCGAAGGCCTGAACGACCTGCCGCAACCCACCTTCGAAAGCCACGCGCTGACCGAGCCGAACAACTTCGTCGAGCATTTCATCGACTCTAGCGGCGTGGTGTCGTGGCGCTTCTTCAGCGCCAAGGCCGACTTCGAATTCGTCGAGTGGGACTTCTCCGGGCACGGCGAGGACTCCAACCAGCAAGAGGCCGCAACCCTGTTCGGCATCCTCGAAGACCTGGGCAAGGAAGTGTACATGGCGGTGTACGACAACCTTGGTGCCACCGCGTGCCGTATCCTGGTGCCAGGCTACTCGGAAATCTACCCGGTCGAGGACCTGATCTGGGACAACACCAACCGCGCCTTGTCGTTCCGTGCCGACATCCTCAACCTGCACAGCCTCGACAGCCGCTCGCTGAAGCTGCTGCTCAAGCGCCTGGACAACTGCGATGTGGATGACTACACCACCATCACCACGCTGATTGGTGTGGAGTTCGACGAGAACACAGTGTGGGGCCAACTGACCATTCTCGAACTGAAGCTGCTGATCTGCCTCGCGGTGCAGCGTTTCGAGGATGCCAAGGAACTGGTCGAGGCATTCTTGCAGTTCAACGACAACACCGTAGACCGCGGCCTGTTCTACCAGGCGCTGAACGTGGTGCTGGAAGTGCAACTGGATGACGAACTGGAGATGGATGACTACGAAGCCAACTTCCGCCGTATGTTCGGCAATGCGCGCATGGACGCGGTATTGGGCTCGTTGGACGGCAGTGTGCGCTTCCATGGCCTGACCCCGACCAGCATGAAGCTCGAAGGCCTTGATCGCCACCTGCGCCTGATCGACAGCTACAAGAAACTGCACGCGGCCCGGGCCAAGTTCGCCTGACAGGCGCTGCGCCCAATCATCGCCGGCAAGCCAGCGCCACAGGTATTGCACCGCTCTTGAGATTTGTGCCGAACCTGTGGACGCTGGCTTGCCTGCGATAAGTCAGGAGCCGTCCTACAGCCCTTTGATCTGGGCGCCATCCCCATTCTGTCTTGCCGCGTTGCCATCCAGGCGCATAGCGTTCTCTTCCTATCCACTTCAGGTGGTGACTATTCGGGCTTAGCAGGCCCCCCTTCGAAAGCCTCCGCCGGTGGTGGCGCTGCACGGACATTGAAAAGCTTGCAGACACAGTACCAACAGAAGGCGACGGTCAGATTGTAGGGGAACAGCACCGCCCAGAACGGCAATTGCCAGTTCTTTTTGCCCTGCATTTCACCGGGCTCACCGGTTCGCCAAGGGGCGTAGTGGCGCCAGGCTTCTGCCGGGGTCAGGCAGATGGCGTGCAGTGGCTTGTGCCACCAGTTGGGTTCACCGGGCGGGGGGAGTTTGTCCGGGCCGTGGTCCATGAAGTGGCGGAGGTATTCCCACACTTCGGCGACATGCTTGACGCCGGGTTCGGTGGGTTCGTTGCTGTCGACCCAGAGGCAGTCTTTTTGATGCAGGCTGCCGTCTTCGCGGCGGGGGGCGAAGGCGAGGGCATAGCTGGTAGTGAAGGAGGAACCGCCGAATTCTGTGCGACTGAAAAGACCGCCTGCGACTTGGCTCCAGTCAAATATTATGAGTTTTTTGAATCGCTTATAGTAGATTTTCTTTGTGTGTCGATTTAAATATATGTTCGATAAGTTTTTTATGAAAAGTATTCTGTAGGCTAAGAATGGGGTAAAAATAAAGGGAAGTGAGATCAGGATGGCAACGAAAATGTCGCCGCCGTTGATTGAGTAGTCTATATTTTCATTAATGAGATTGTAACATGATAATATCCAGGTGAATAGAAACATGGCAGTGTAGATTTTTCCCATGAATACAGAGTCGGACACCCAAGGGTTGCGCAGGCATAAGTGTGAACTGGTTGTTTGAATAAGTTGTCCGGAAATTTTTGGCTTGAATCCTGAATTGTGGGCTTGATTAAAAAGCCAGATAGTCGCCATAGGTTTAGCGTTCCAGATGAATAGTGGTAGTAGAAGGAGTGTCGTCATCCAGTCCTTGGTTGGCGTAGTAATTAATCGTTAGCGTGGCAGACCTGATTTGTCTAGCATCAGTTTTGTAATGAAGTAATAAACCTGCTTGGGTGATATGGCAGTCAGGGGTTATTTGGAGTGGGGTTGTCTGCCTGTCGAGATTCTGGCTCACTAAACTCCCTGACCATTCGCTTTGACCTACTACGAATTCTGGTAAAAGTATAGTTAGCTCGAGTGTTGCGTTTTGTTTAGTGACCTGAGTATGGATAATTGTTGCCCAGTCAGGTGTTGGCCATTTGTTATTTATATCCAAATGTGTCGTTAGGGCGCCTAAGCCGAGCTGCTCAGAGTACGGTGCCAACAATGCTTTCGGTGAGAAAAATTCAATCTGCCATGACTTGATTTCTTCGTGGATGTGGCGAAAGGGTGGCAATTTTTTATCAAAGTCTAACTTTATATTCTCCCGTATTTCTCCATCGTTTTCCCTTGTTCCGAAGATGCTTCTGCTGGCCCATAATTCTAAAGGACTGTGAAGGCGGGAGTGAGCTTTTGAGTAGAGGAATAGACCTCCACCGATCAAAGTTGCTCCGATCAAGGCGATTCCAGCTGCTGTCCAGCCTGCAAAGGGAATGAGGACTGTCGTGCCTGCGATGGCAAGGCTTCCTTCTAGAACAAGAATCGAACCTAAAGCAGTAGTCGCGCTGGCAGCCGCTGTATATAAGCCTGAAATAAGATTGCCGTTCTGCCATTGACGTATTGCCTTAAAAATATCTGAGGAAAACCCCATTATTATCGCCGGGTAGCCTGATGCCCGCGCGAAAAGATTACTCGTCAGAAAGTTGATGATGCCGTTACCAAAGGCCATGCCTGGCGCCGTTGAGATCCACTTCAACATCATGGCCTTTTGCGTCGCCCGCACGCTGACCAACGTTGCCGCCGCTGCACCAATCACCCCGAACACAGATGAAGCGAACCCCAGGGTGTATTCCGGTGCGTCGCTCTTTTGCAGGCTGTTGTAAGCCGTCTTGAGCGATAAGATGTTGAACCACAGCATCCCCGCGTTTAAACCACCACCACCGCCCGAGGTGAGTAACCCAACGAAGTTGGGTTTCACACGCGCAGTGGTGGTCAGCTCGATGGACACCGTGCGGCTACCCGAAATGCGCAACGCTTTCATCTCTTCAACCTGCGCCATGCCGCTCTTCAAATACCGCTGCACCTCTTGGCTAAATGGATTTTCCTTTATGGCCTGTTCGGTGATTCGATAGCGTGCCGCCAACAACCCCAATGCTTTCTCGGCATTGGCCTCACGCGCTGCCAGCAACACTTGCTGGCGCAGGCCATGGCTGGCATCCCAACGGGTCTGGCCACGCAGGCGCTTGAGCACCACGGCATTGACCGACTGGGCGGTGAGGTCGGTGATGTCCGCCATGGCCGGGAAGCGCCCCGCCAATCCCTCGATCACGTTGTCGCTGGCGCCGAACAAGGTGCCGATCGAATCGGCTTTGTCCTTGAATGGGTTGAACGGCGCCAAGGCGGTGTAAAGCGGGCTGTCGTGCTGGTCCAGCCATTGCTCCAGGCGTTTGAAACGCCGGTCATGATCTTCGGTGCCGGGTGTCGGTTGGCCCATTGGGTGAATCAGCAACGCCAGTGAGATTTCCAGACCGCGGGCGGAGGTGCGTTCGTTGCGGTCGTAACAGGCCAAGGCGGCTGCCAGGCTGTAGGGGTTATCGATGTGTTGGGATTCGGCCGTCGCCAGCCACGCGTCATGATCGTTGCTGGCTTGCAAGGCCAGGTTGCGCAGGGCGGCAATGCGCCGTTCCAGCGCGTCGCGTTCGGCGAGGAAGCGCCGGTATTTGTCGACATCGAGACGCTGTGCCAGGCGCGCGCCATTGGGGGAATAATCTTCATGGGTGAGGGCCTGGAAGTGTGCCTCGGCCGGCGACAGGGCGGGCCCCCGGCGTGACGTGCCCAGCCTGAACGCGGCCAGTTCCGGTGAAGGGGCATCCGCCGGGTACAGGCTTTCCAGCGTCTTGTTCAACAGCATGGCGACCAGGTTGCGATGGTGAAAGTCGCGGCTCTGCGGGCTGAGCTGTTCGGCATCCAGCCGGTAGCATGCCGGCACGCGCTCCTGCTCGGGAGGTTGGGCGGGTTTTGTGTGCTCCAGTTGCTCGGCCGGCATCAGGTCACGCATTTGATGCTGGTAGGCCGAGACCGACAGGCTCAGGTCCAGGGCCATGCCTTCGGCATCGGCGAGCGCCACCACCACCGGCACTTTCGGTTGGGTCCAGGGGTAGTGCCGGGCGATGGCAGTGAGGTTGCCGATGGGCAAGGTTTCGGTGATCGGGTCGCTGCTCCAGGTCAGCGGCATGCGCCGCTCGGTTGGCTTGAAGTCTTCGACCCAGGTTTGCAGGGCGCTCACTGGCAACACATGGGGCTGGGTGGACGGCGCCTGGTTGCCGCTGACCAGCTCGGCCATGTCCAGCTGGCGCATGTGCCGTTTGCGCAGGGCTGCCGAACCGGTGATACGGGCGGTGATGGCGTTGGTCCACAGGTGCGGGCTGTAGCCGATCCACACTTCCTCGGCGGTGTCCTGGCAGGTGTCGGCCCACACCCAGCCGGTGCTCTGGCCGGACAGGTAGCGCTCACGGCGGTGGTAGTCCTCCAGCCCTTGGTAGCGCAGCTCCTTGTAGAGGCCCGCGCCGACGTGCTCATGAATGACCAGCTTTTCGCCCTGAAGGCCTTTCATGAACACGTAGACATAGCCCGGGCGCAAAGCGCGGAGGGTGTAGGCCGAGTGCTGCAGCGTGGGGAAGCCTTGTTCCAGGTTGAACCCTGCATCGGCATAGCGGCAGGCGGGGGCGTCGCCGGTGCGGGGCACGATGGCGTAGCGCACCGGCAGGATAGGCACGCGTGCGCTGCAGGCAGGGCCGGAGGTGGCGCTACTGACGGAGGCGTCGCTCATGTACGCTTCCTTTTTTGGGTTGAATGCGCTGGTGCCTCCTCAAATGCTTCGGGAGGCGGTGGCGCTGCTCGGACGTTGAACAGGCGGCAGATGCCATACCAGCAGATGGCGACGGAGAGGTTGTAGGGGAACAGAACGGCCCAGAACGGCAATTGCCAGTTCTTTTTGCCCTGCATTTCACCGGGCTCGCCGGTTCGCCAGGGGGCATAGTGGCGCCAGGCTTCTGCCGGGGTCAGGCAGATGGCGTGCAGTGGCTTGTGCCACCAGTTGGGTTCACCGGGCGGGGGGAGTTTGTCCGGGCCGTGGTCCATGAAGTGGCGCAGGTATTCCCACACTTCGGCGACATGCTTGACGCCGGGTTCGGTGGGTTCGTTGCTGTCGACCCAGAGGCAGTCTTTTTGATGCAGGCTGCCGTCTTCCCGGCGGGGGGCGAAGGCGAGGGCATAGCTGGTGCTGAACGATGAGCCGCCGTATTCGGTGCGCTTGAAGATGCCACCTCCGGTGTTGGCCCATTCGAATATTAGTACCTTACTCAGACGTTGGTAATAGATTTTTTGGGTTGACCGATTGAAGCAGAAACTTGATAGGCGTTTTATGAAATATATTCGATAGGCTAAGAATGGGAGGAAGATGAAAGGTGTAATTAGTGTAAGGAGGATAAAGGTATGACTAAAGGTGTATGGGTTCCAGGCTTCACTGGTTAGTAAGTAAGGATAGGTGAAGACAATGAGCGCAATGGTCATTGCACAGTACAGCTTTCCCATAAAGACTGAGTCTGTTACCCAGGGGTTTTTCAGGCATAAGGTGGTTTTTGACAAGCTTGATAGTTGCCCGCCAATAGCGGGCTTATGCCCTGAACTTGAGCCTGAATTGAATATCCAGATGGTTGCCATGATCAGCGCTCCAGACGAAAAATTGACAGGGTCTCATTATCTTCGTCCAGGCCTTGATTGGCGTTGTAGGTTAGATGAAGTGAGACATGATTTTGGTTGGCTAGGGTGTTTTCGAAATGTAGAACTAAGCCAGCATCTACGATGTGGCCGGTCGGGCTGATTGGAAAAACGTCAATTCCTTGGTCGTCACGGAGGGAACTCAAACTTCCTGACCATTCACTTACGCCTAGCCTGAACGCAGGCAGCAGCACTGTGAATTCTACGGTTGGTTGGGATGTGGCTACTTCGTTATGTGTGATAGCTGTCCAATTTGGCGGCGACCAGTGGTTGTTCTGATGCCATCGGGTGTCGACTTTAGTTATGCCGAGGGATAGGGCCTGCTCGGCGGATAGTAGCTTGGGTCCGTAATGTTCATTGTGCCAAGCCTTAATTTCTGTTTGCAGTGAGGTGAAAGCAGGAAGTTTTTTGTCAAAGTCCAAGTTGATGTCAGCGTGCGACTCTCCATCATTGATGCGATTACCGAATATGCTACGTGCTGCCCACAGTTCTATTGGGCTGTGAAGGTGCTCATGTGCCTTGGCGTGCAGGTAGAGGCCTCCTGCAATGATGGCTACTCCTACGAGGACAAGGGCCGCTGCGGCCCATCCGGCAAAGGGCACAACCGACGTCACGCCCGCGATTGCAAGTCCTGCTTCAAGGACGACAGCGGAACCGACAGCCATGGTGAAACCACCAGTCAACGTGTAATCGGCAGCCGCTTGATTGCCGTTCGCTTTCTGGCGCCTTGCTTTGGAGATATCAGAAAGCAAGCTAAATGCAATTGCCGGGTAACCGGCTAAACGCGCAAACAGATTGCTACTCAAAAACTTGATAACCCCATTGCCAAAGGCCATGCCCGGCGCTGTGGCACTTAATCTCAGCATGACGGCCTTTTGCGTTGCCCGTACGCTGACCAACGTTGCCGCCGCTGCACCAATCACCCCGAAAACAGATGAAGCGAACCCCAGGGTGTATTCCGGTGCGTCGCTCTTTTGCAGGCTGTTGTAAGCCGTCTTGAGCGATAAGATGTTGAACCACAGCATCCCCGCGTTTAAACCACCACCACCGCCGGAGGTGAGCAGCCCGAGAAAGTTAGGTTTCACCCGTGCAGTGGTGGTCAGCTCGATAGACACCGTGCGGCTACCCGAGATGCGCAACGCTTTCATCTCTTCAACCTGCGCCATGCCGCTCTTCAAATACCGCTGCACCTCTTGGCTAAATGGATTTTCCTTTATGGCCTGTTCGGTGATTCGATAGCGTGCCGCCAACAACCCCAATGCTTTCTCGGCATTGGCCTCACGCGCTGCCAGCAACACTTGCTGGCGCAGGCCATGGCTGGCATCCCAACGGGTCTGGCCACGCAGGCGCTTGAGCACCACGGTATTGACCGACTGGGCGGTGAGGTCGGTGATGTCCGCCATGGCCGGGAAGCGACCGGCCAGCCCTTCGATCACGTTGTCGCTGGCGCCGAACAAGGTGCCGATCGAATCGGCTTTATCCTTGAATGGGTTGAACGGCGCCAAGGCGGTGTAAAGCGGGCTGTCGTGCTGGTCCAGCCATTGCTCCAGGCGTTTGAAGCGTCGGTCATGATCTTCGGTGCCGGGTGTCGGCTGGCCCATCGGGTGAATCAGCAACGCCAGTGAGATTTCCAGACCGCGGGCGGAGGTGCGTTCGTCGCGGTCGTAACAGGCCAGTGCCGCAGCCAGGCTGTAGGGGTTATCGATGTGTTGGGATTCGGCCGTCGCCAGCCAGGCGTCATGATCGTTGCTGGCTTGCAAGGCCAGGTTGCGCAGGGCGGCAATCCGCCGTTCCAGCGCGTCGCGTTCGGCGAGGAAGCGCCGGTATTTGTCGACATCGAGGCGCTGTGCCAGGCGTGCGCCATTGGGGGAGTAATCTTCATGGGTGAGGGCCTGGAAATGGGACTCGGCCGGCGACAGGGCAGGCCCCCGGCGTGACGTGCCCAGCCTGAACGCGGCCAGTTCCGGTGAAGGGGCATCCGCCGGGTACAGGCTTTCCAGCGTCTTGTTCAGCAGCATGGCGACCAGGTTGCGATGGTGAAAGTCGCGGCTCTGCGGGCTGAGCTGTTCGGCATCCAGCCGGTAGCATGCCGGCACGCGCTCCTGCTCGGGAGGTTGGGCGGGTTTTGTGTGCTCCAGTTGTTCGGCCGGCATCAGGTCACGCAGTTGATGCTGGTAGGCCGAGACCGACAGGCTCAGGTCCAGGGCCATGCCTTCGGCATCGGCGAGCGCCACCACCACCGGCACTTTCGGTTGGGTCCAGGGGTAGTGCCGGGCGATGGCAGTGAGGTTGCCGATGGGCAAGGTTTCGGTGATCGGGTCGCTGCTCCAGGTCAGCGGCATGCGCCGCTCTGTTGGCTTGAAGTCTTCGACCCAGGTTTGCAGGGCACTCACTGGCAACACATGGGGCTGGGTGGACGGCGCCGGGTTGCCGCTCACCAGCTCGGCCATGTCCAGCTGGCGCATGTGCCGTTTGCGCAGGGCTGCCGAACCGGTGATACGGGCGGTGATGGCGTTGGTCCACAGGTGCGGGCTGTAGCCGATCCACACTTCCTTGGCGGTGTCCTGGCAGGTATCGGCCCACACCCAGCCGGTGCTCTGGCCGGACAGGTAGCGCTCACGGCGGTGGTAGTCCTCCAGCCCTTGGTAGCGCAGCTCCTTGTAGAGGCCCGCGCCGACGTGCTCATGAATGACCAGCTTTTCGCCCTGAAGGCCTTTCATGAACACGTAGACATAGCCCGGGCGCAAAGCGCGGAGGGTGTAGGCCGAGTGCTGCAGCGTGGGGAAGCCTTGTTCCAGGTTGAAGCCTGCATCGGCATAGCGGCAGGCGGGGGCGTCGCCGGTGCGGGGCACGATGGCGTAGCGCACTGGCAGGATGGGCACGCGTGCGCTGCAGGCAGGGCCGGAGGTGGCGCTACTGACGGAGGCATTGGTCATGCGAGCTCCTTGCTCAGAGAGACAGTCTTTTCCAACCAGAGACGCACTGCGGCAACTTTCAGTACTGACAAGACTGAAATGCCGTTATTCATACTGTGCTGGATTTCAGGCCCGACTCTATGCTGTAAGAAGTTTCCTACTTACTTGCTGAGATGATCGGGCGATCAAGTATCTGGAATTCAAGTGAAAGACAATGCCTCGATCGCTGCTTTTCGGTCGAGGATGAAAGTGTAAGATTTTATTTGAATGTATATGTATTGTGTTTGCGCAATATCGTGTGAAAAGTTGCAGTATTTTTGTAGGAAGTTTCGTACTTTAAGATTGTTGTATGTTCAGTTTTTGCACTTGGCCATCACTACCTGGCAAGTCCTGGGCGTGCCTCCCGAGCGGCTGGCATAACGCACGCAGTTATTCAGGGATTTCTGTCGCGCAATGCTCAAGGTATTGCCCCAGGCCAGGCCGCCTTCACCGGTAGTGGGGACGGCCTTGGCAAAGCAGTTGGAGCCCACTGCAGGCGTGGCGTAGCGTGCCTTGCTGGCGTTGCTGGAGCAGCCAGCGAGAGCCAGGCTGAGGCCGAGCAGGGTGGCCAGTGCCCAGGACGCATATGGTCTGCTCATGTTTTCCCCTTCTGCGCTTGGCAGCAAATGCCTTGCAGGATATTTCATTACAGCGAAGCGGTGAACTATCTCGGCGTCAAGAGGCTCCTTTGCTAAGCGCACCCTGCGCTTATCTGATGGCGCAAGACCATCAGCCCTGGGTCACTGAATGAAAAGGAGGCACCGTGACCGCACCTGATCAAACCCTTTACCGCTGTACGCCCAGCCCGCTGCATGCCCTGCTGCTGGCGGGCAGTGTGCCGTTGTTCCTTGGCGCGCTGCTGAGCGATATCGCCTACTACAACAGCTATCAGATTCAGTGGAGCAACTTCGCCGCCTGGCTGATCGCCGGGGCCCTGGTGTTCTGTGGGCTGGCACTGTTGTTCGCGTTGGCCAACCTGATCCGCGCAGAGCGCAAGGGTGGGCGCGCTACGCTGTACTTCGTGCTGCTGCTGGTGACTTGGGTGCTTGGGCTGATCAATGCCTTTGAGCATGCCAAGGACGCCTGGGCGGTGATGCCTTCTGGGCTGGTGTTGTCGGTAATCGTGACAGTGCTCGCAGTGGTGGCCGCCTGGACCGGTTTGAGCAACCTGCGTTCAGGAGGTGTGGCATGAAGCCTTTGCATGCATTTAGCCTGTTGGGCGTGGCGCTATTGCTGAGTGCCTGTGGTGGCGACGGCGAGCCGACCCAGGCCCATGGCCCGGACCCGAAGCTGCCGGAGCCTCAGCGCGGCTTGCTGCCGAGCATGAAGATTGCGCAACCGGCTGCCTGGGGCGAGCTGAAACCGACCGTGCCGGAGGGCTTCAGTGTCACCGCCATTGCCACCGGCCTGAAAATCCCGCGCCAGAGCCTGGTGCTGCCCAATGGCGACATTCTGGTGGCTGAGGGCCGGGGAGGCAGCGCGGCCAAGCTCAAGCCCAAGGATGTGATCGCCAGCCAGATCAAGGCCAAGGGCAATACCCAGGTCAAGGGTGGCAACCGCCTGACCTTGCTGCGCGATGCTGATGGCGATGGCAACTACGAGGTACAGGCCGTGTTTGCGGATAACCTCAACGCACCGTACGGCCTAGCCTATGCCAACGGCAAGCTGTATGTAGCCAATCAGGATGCGCTGGTGCGCTTTGACTACAAGGAAGGCCAGACCCAGGCCGACGGCCCGCCAACCAAGGTCACCGACCTGCCGGCCGAGATCAACCACCATTGGACCAAAGCGCTGACCATCAGCCCGGATGGCCGCTTCTTGTATGTGGGTATCGGCTCGAACAGCAACATCACTGAGCGCGGCCTGGAGGTGGAGATCGATCGGGCCATGGTCTGGCAGGTCGATGCCGAGACCGGCGCGCACCGGCCCTATGCCACCGGCTTGCGTAACCCGACGGCATTGACCATTCAGCCGCAGACCGGGCAGTTGTGGACGGTGGTCAATGAGCGGGATGAGTTGGGCCCTGACCTGGTGCCGGACTACCTCACTTCGGTACGTGAAGGGGGCTTCTATGGTTGGCCTTACAGCTACTGGGGGCAGCATGTGGATGAGCGGGTGCGGCCGCAGAACCCGGACAAGGTGGCGGCGGCGATCAAGCCGGATTACAGCCTGGGTTCGCATGTGGCTGCACTGGGTGTGGACTTCTCGACCCCGGCAATGGGCGAGCGCTTTGCCGACGGTGTATTCGTGGGCGAGCACGGTAGCTGGAACCGGCCTAACCCGGTGGGGTACAAGGTGATCTTCGTGCCGTTCAGCAATGGCAAGCCTGCAGGGGAGCCGATCGACTTCGCCACGGGCTTTCGCGGTGAGGATGGCAAGACCCGGGGGCGACCGGTTGGGGTGACGGTGGACCCGCGGGGAGCGTTGATCATTGCCGATGACCTGGCGAATACGGTGTGGCGGGTGACGCGTAATCGCTGAATGCTATCTGATCAAATCGTCAAAGCTTGCTGGCGATGGGCCGCAGAGCGGCCCAATTGCTGAATGACAGGCATTGCGCGTGGTCAGAAGCGGTAGTTGAAGCTGGCTTCCAGCGTGCGCGGTGCCCCTGGGGTGATCAGGTCGACCGAGCCATGTGCCGAGGCATAGTAGTCACGGTCGAACACGTTCTTCAGGCGCAGCGCGGCATCCCACTGCGGCACGCTGTACAGCAGCGCGGCGTCGAAGGTGGTATAGCCTGGCATCACCACCACATTGTCGAGTGCTGTGTAGCGTTCGTCGACGTAGTTGGCTCCGGCGGCCACACGCCACTCTGGTGTCAGGGTACGTACCAGCCAGACGTTGGCGCTGTTGCGCGGCGTCAGGGTAGGTGTCTGGCCTTCGTTCGCCACGCCATTGGTCTTGCTGTTGGACTTGGTGATTTCGGCGTCCAGGTAAGCGTAACCGGCATAGATCTGCCACTTGTCGGTGAGATGCCCGCTGACGGTGGCTTCAAAGCCATCGGTACGCTGTTCGCCAGCCAATACGGTCAGGTTGGGGTTGGCCGGGTCGGCAGTCTTCATGTTGGTGCGCTCAAGGCGGAACACTGCGGCGGTCAGTGACAGGCGGCTGTCGAGCAGGTCCCATTTGGCGCCGATTTCATAGTTGGTGGTTTCTTCCGGCTCCAGGTGCTGGTTGCTCGGGCTCACCGCGAATACTTCGCCAGAAGGCTGATAGCTGCGGCTGACCGACACATAGTAGGACTGGATGGCGTCTGGCTGGTAGACCAGACCCGCACGCGGGCTCCAGGTCTTGTCGGTACGATCGAGGTCGATGTTCTGCACGCGGTCGTCGTCGTACTCCTGGCCAAAGATGTCATAACGCACACCGACCAACGCCTTCCAGTGCGCGTTCAGCTCGATCATGTCCTGCACGTACAGACCGGTGGTCTGCTGGAAGTTGGTGCCCTTGGAAGACAGGTTGGCGGCATGTTCCGGTACCGCCACCAAGGCATCGCGGTAAACCGGTACCTGGGCCACGTTGGTCTGGCTCAGCACGCGCTGGTATTTGTCCTGAAAGCCTGCTTCCACGCCATACAACAGGTTGTGCTGCATGCCCGCCAGTTGCGCCTGTTGCTTGAGCTCCGTCTGGTTGAACACACCGTACTCATCGCGGGCGACGTTGCCGCGGTTGAGCTTGATCAGCAGTTCACCATCGGGCGCGGTGACGAAGCGCGTCGGGCTGCTGTCGGCCAAGGTGTTGTTGCGGTCCAGGTCGTAGCGGTAGTAACGGCTGGTGTTGGTCAGGGTGAAGTTGTCGTTGATGCGGTAGTCCAGGCTGGCTGTAAGCGAGAACACCTCGCTGCGGGCGTAATCCTGGTCAGCATCGCCAGAGCCGAAGCGCTTGTCGCGGTCCACGTCCACCGGGCGGCTGCCCAGGGCCGGTATGCCGAAGTCGATCAGGCGCTTGTCGTACAGGTAGGTGGCGCCCAGGTTCAGTTCCAGGTCGTCCGAGAGACGGAAGTAGGCCGACGGTGCGATGGCCTTGCGGTCGATGTAGCCATCATCGCGGAAGGTGTCGCTGTCTTCGAAGGCACCCGTTACGCGGTAGGCCTGGTTGCTTTGTGGGTCGGCCCAGCCGGTGTCGAATTGGGTTCGGCGTTTGCCTTCGCTGTCGACGTTCATGCCGACTTCGCGCTTGGGCGTGAAGCTTGGTTTCTTGCTGATGCTGTTGATCAGCCCGCCCGAGGAGCCACGGCCATACAGCACCGCGGCCGGCCCCTTGATCACCTCGACACGCTCGATGTTGGACAGATCGCGAAAGTACAGGGCGTCGTCACGCACGCCGTCTATATACATGTCGCCAATGGCGCTGAAGCCACGGATGGTCACCTGATCGCGTTGGCCGTCGCCGTTGGACAGGCCGATGCCGGGCACGTTCTTCAGCACGTCTTCCATGGACTGTGCGCCTTGGTCCTTGATCACGCTTTCGGGAACGACGTTGACAGTTTGCGGGATATCGCGCAGCGGCGCGTCGATCTTCATGGCGCTGCGGCTTTCACTGGCCTTGTAGCTTTGCTGCTCATAGACGCTGGTGACGGCGGTGGCAGGCAGGGCGAGGCTACTTTGCGTATCGGTTTGCGCGGCAGCGTGTACAGCAGGCACAACGAGCAGGCCCAGCATGGAAATGGATGCTGGGGCAACAGACTTTTTTGCCATTACAGGCGACTCTTTGTTGTTATCGGGAGTCACGAATAGTAATGATTTGCAAATGTAAAGCAAGTGTAAAGAATTCGTATTAGCTATAACAGTGGTTTCTGCGCCGAAATGCGTCGCGCGCCGGAAGGGCCGGCAAGGCGGCAGGTAATGGCTATGCTTGATACCGCGTGAACCTTTCACGCGCCCATTCGGACTTGATCACATGGAAGCACGCCTATGAACCCCATTCGTACTCTCGCTCGTGCTGTAGCCCTTGCCACGCTGGCCTCTGCTGCCAGCTTCACGGTACAGGCTGCCGGTATCCCCATCGGGAGCGAGGCGCTGGAAAGCCATGTCACCACACAGGTAACGGCTATCGACCTGGCCACCCGCCAGGTCACGGTGAAAGGCCCTGACGAGAAGAAGGATGTGACGTTCCAGCTGACCGAAAAGGCCAAGGCGCTGCCCAACCTGAAAGTCGGTGACCAAGTCGACATCTACGTGACACGCGCCGTGGCCTATGTGCTCAATCCGGAAGTGGGTGGGGCGCCGAAAGCGACTGAAGAGTCCGGTACCATCCGCGCAACCGAGCAAAACCCCAACCCGGGCGGCGAGGCGTTCCGCCAGGTCAAGGTTACCTCTCAGATCAAGAAGATCGACCTCAAGACGCATGAGGTGAGCTTGTTGCCACCGGAGGGCAAGCTGCAGGTGGTCAAGGTCGAGAATCCAGACCTGCAGAAACGCATGAAGAACCTCAAGGTTGGCCAGACGGTTGACGCGATCTACACCGAAGTGCTGCGCGTCGAAACCTCGCGTTGACCTTGGCCGTTGCCGACCTAGGTTACTCGCCTACAACCGGCCGTTTGCGGTCCGGGCAGCCCGGTACCGGGAAGTGGGTCTTAGCCGCTGGCGGCTTCGATCAAGGCCTGGGGTTCGGCACGTTCGGAGTAGTCGACATTGACGAAGGCATGGCGAATGCGGCCATCCTGGCCGATGACGAAAGCGCTGGCCATCGGCAGGCTGAGGTCGTCGCATTCGTTCAGTGCCTTGAGGTCGGCGCCGAGTGCTTGGTACACCGCCTCCAGCGCTGGCTCCAGCTCGAAGACGATGCCGTACTGGCGCGCCAGCTGGTTGCCCGGGTCGCTTAGCAGTTGGTAGCGCACTCCCAGGGATTCGCGGGTTTTCAGGGTGGCAGCGCGGCCTTGGGCAGAGACGGCGACCAGCGTTGCACCGCTGGCGGCCAGATCGCTTGCCATCTGCTGGTATTCGCTGAGCGCTACATTGCAGAACGGGCACCACAGGCCGCGGTAAAACACCAGTACCAGCGGACCGCGTGCCAACAGGGCACGCAGGTCCACGGCCTTGCCATCGGCATCCTCCAGCACGGCCAGCGGGGCGGTGTCGCCGGCTTTGAGCGCGTGGTCCTCAGGATGCCTTGCGATAAGGGCTTGCAGCGAGGCGCCAAATTTTTCCAGTACCTCGGTGGGCAGTTGGGCCATCTGCTGTTTGACGGCGTCGAGTTTTGCCTTGAGTGACATGCGTGTTTCCTTGTGGTGGTTCACTGGGGCAGGCTTCGGGTGGCCCGGGTCTGGATGCGCTGTGAGGCCTTGCAGGCCGGGGGATGGCGCTCAAACAGCTGAAGTACCCAGTCGGGGCGGGTCTTGCTGGCATCGTTGAGCCAATTGGCGACCGAGTCCTGGGCGTATTTTTCGGCTTCGGCCAGCAGCGGTACCAGCAACGGCTCGGCCACTTCTGGTCGTTGTTTGAGCGTGGCAATGTGCTCGCACCAAACGCCACGCGGGCGCAGGATCTCGATGCAGAACCGACGTACCAGCGGGTCGGCATCACCGGTATGGCGGCCGAGTAGCGCCAGGGCGGCTTCAAGGTGCTGGGCCAGGCGCGGGCGCAGGGCGATCCAGGCCCATTCACGCACGCCGAAGTGCTCATCGCGGGCGAAGCGAAACTGCGCCAGCAGGGCATCTTCCGCAGGCTGCGAGCGTGACAGGTACGCCTGGGCGAACGCTGCCCAGCTGCGCACGGTATCGGACGGGTGCGTGCAGCATTGCTCGAACACCTGCTGGCGCAAGGACTCGGCGGCCTGCTCCAGCCACTTGCCCAGCGCCAGGCCAATGGCCGCCACTTTTTTTGACAGGCCCAGTGCCTGGGCCTGGTCCGCACTGGCAGCGAGTTGCTCTACCAATGCTGCTGGCAGTTGCCCTGTCAAGGCGTTGACCAGGGCGGCTTGATCCACCGCCAGGCATTCGGCCAGGTTGCGGGTTGGCAGTTGGCCAAGGTCGATCAGGGACTTTCGGTCGTCGCTCATGGCTTAGGCTCCATGGCAGTGGCACGGTACAGTCGATTGCCGGCCAGGCACGTGCACAGCCCCGTTGATGTGCACATCCTCCAGAGGACGGCCCAGTGCCGAGTCTTCGATGGGCGAAAGCTGAAACCCTCGATGGCCACTGGCTGTCTGGCAAGGCGGCGGATGAACGGGCGCCGGTAAAGCGCCGCTGGCAGGCAGGCCTCGAGCCAAGGTTGGCGACGACTTAACTGGTCGTGTTCGCTTTGTACCCGGGGCTTCCTGCCAAGCCGGGCCAATACGCTCTGATTCTGCAACATCATCCACCTCCATGTGGTCTTGCGGGTGTGCCTTGGGTTCAGTGATTGTCCGGTGGCAGTGCCAGGGCAGGACTGGCCGAGAGTGCCTGTAGCGTGGCGGACAGGGCGTCACGTTGCGCGTTGTCCAGTGACTGCATGATCGTGCCGATCCAGTCGGTGTGTTCGGCGAATACGGCGTCGAGTACCGCTATGCCTGCCGAGGTAAGGCTGATGCTCAGCTTGCGCCGGTCATGGGCGTCCTTGCGGCGCTTGATAAAGCCATCACCCTGCAGGCCGTCGAGCAGGCCGGTCACGGTGCCTGAGGTGATTGCCAGGCGCGTCGCCAGCTCCAGCGGTGCCAGGCGGCCGCCTGCGCCTTGCAAGGTCAGGAGGATTGCGAATCGCCCTTCTGACAGGTTATGGCGGGCCAGCCGTGCGGCGCATACCCGGTTGATGGCCGCTGCAGCGGACAAGAGTTCGAAACACAGGCGCACGTTTTGCCTGGCGTCAGCGGGGGCCTCGGCCAGTGCATCGAGCATGATGTGATGCTTGTTCTCAAGAGTATTCATAAGGCGCAGTTTATCTTGGTGCCTTAGTAAGTCAACAGCACCGATGTTTCAGGGTGAAGACAGCATGCGCACGCCAGACGGAAGGGATGTTTCACCATGCAGGGTACGAATAGTTCAAGTGCAGGATTTTGATTTCTATCAGTACTGGGGCATGCAGCATCATGGTGGCCATCGATACCTTGGATGAGGACTGCCATGTTCAGTAAATCAATGCTTCTGCTGGCGCTTCCTGTGGCCATGGCGTTGCTTGCCGGTGCGGTGTTGCCGTTTCAGGCCGCAGGTAATGCTGCGGCAGGTCGGGCACTTGGGCACTGGCTGTGGGGGGCTTTCACATCGTTGACGGTCAGCATGCTGGTGGTGATCGCTGCCCTGCTGATTATCCGGGTACCGGCGCCAGACATGGGCAAGGCCCTGCAGGGGCCCTGGTGGTTGTGGATTGGTGGCGTGCTCGGGGCAATGTATGTAGCCGGCGCCGCCGCACTCACCCCTAAACTTGGCGCAGCAGGGTTCCTGGTACTGGTGGTGGCGGGGCAGATCATCACGGCAGTGCTTGCCGACCACTACGGGGTGATGGGGCTGGGTGGCAAGCCGCTCAGTCTGGCCAGGGTGGCCGGCGTGGTGCTGATCCTGTGCGGAGTGCTGCTGGTACAGGGCACTTGGGCAACGGCGTCACCGGCCCACCCCCCGGCAGCTGTGAAGGCGCAAGAAAACTGATCAGCGCCCTGGTTGGCTGCAGGCCCATACAGTTTCGCGCAGCCAGCGGTGCCCGGGGTCACTGTCCTTGCGGTTGTGCCAGGCTTGCTGATAGTCGAACGAGGGGATGGCCAGTGGCGGTGTGAACTGGCGCAGTGTCTTGTGCTTGCGCAACGACCCCACAGCGCGGCTGGCCACTGTCAGGATCAGGTCGGTGCCGGCCAGCACTTCGACTGCCGCACTCCAGTGTGGCAAGGCCAGGGCAATACGGCGTTGCAGGCCCCGGGCGGCCAGTGCACGCTCGATTTCATCGAAAGCATCCGGGCGCATGGCCATCAATACATGTGGGCGTGCCAGCCAGTCTTCCAGGGCCATGCCGCCGCTGGCAGGCAGGACCTGGCGATCGGCAACGCTGATGAAGCGATCGGCAAACAGGGGCTGGGCGGTGATGTCCTGGGGCAGTTCGGGGAACAGGCCCAGGGCCAGATCCAGCTCGCCATCGAGCAACTGCGCCAACATGGTTTCACGGCTGGCCTGGCTGATGGCCAGGTCCACCCCGGGCGCGACTTGGCGCAGGTGGCGCAGCAGGTGCGGCAGGATGATGCGCGAAGCGTAGTCGGACAACGACAGCCGGAACCGGCGCTGGGCCCTGGCTGGTTCGAACAGTGGGGTGGCCAGCAGGCTGTCGAGATTGCTCAGTGCATCCTGTAGCGGTTGTGCCAGCGATTGGGCGCGGGCGGTGAGGGCCATGCTGCCGCCTTGGCGTACCAGCAAGGGGTCGTCGAAGTGTTTGCGCAATTGCGCCAAGGCGTGACTGACCGCCGGTTGACTGCGGTGCAGGCGCAGGGCTGCACGGGTCACGTGCCTTTCGCTGAGCAGGGCGTGCAGGGTGAGCAACAGGTTGAGGTCGATCTTGCGCAGTTCATCCATCGGGTGAATGGCCTTGGTCAATTCTGGCGACTCGGATCAGCTTAACAAATGCTTGAGTCTTGCACGCGCTTACAGGTGCTGGCGATAGAGGCCTTTTCGCAGCACATGGATTCTACTAGATGGCTTTATGTTTGATCTGTAATTTACTGATAAAAAAGAATTATCTTCTTGCAGTCGCATGCTGAACACACTGTTCAAAGTAAGTCCGCTTGATCGCTTCAGGCTTGAGCCGCGAGCGGCTGTTGTACGTCTGCTCGGTAATGCCGAAGGCAGTCATGCGCATCCATGGCTTGGGGAATTTGCGTACCTGCAGCTTCTTGCGCGTGGCGTACAAGGTTACCCCGGAAAGCTTGGCCTGTTGGGCCTCGGCGGCTATCTGCGCGCCCCAGCCGCAGGTGTGGCGATCGTTCTGGCTCAATGCCCTGGCCTGGGCGCCGAAAGCGAGGGTGGCCAGCAGGCAGCCGGCCATCGTTGCTAGAAGTACTCGCATGTTGCTGTCCTAAGCATCTGAAAGAAAACGGAGTTTGCCTTCGCTTTCCGCAGCCGTGGGCCAGCAATTTGCCGTCAGGGCACAGCCATGCGCAGGGGACTGGCCTTCGGCTTCTGCAGGCTTGTCCAGGCCAGGCTGGCAACCCAGAGCACCGAAACACCATAGTTAAGGCGTTGATACAGGCCGAACAGCTGGCCACTCTGCGCCGCTTGGCCCATCAACGCGACGGTGATGATCGCCAACACCACGCAAGCCAGGGAAAACAGCGCCAGGGCGGGGGAGCCGGCAAGGCGGTTGCCTAGCCACGCCCATAGGGCGCTGGCCAAGGTCAGCGAGAGGAACATCAGCAGACCAAACAGGTTATGCAGTTGCTGCGAGGTAGATGGCTGTGCCGGTGCACAGCCCTGGTCGCAAGGGAACCAGCCGGTGCCCAAACTGCCCATGCCATGCAGCAACACCAGGCCCGCACTCAGCAGCGCCAGCTTCGAGCTACGCCAGCGCCGCACCAGGCCCCAGGCAAACAGGGCAAACAGCAGGGCTAGAGGGTAGTTGTTGACCCGTGGTGACCAGCTGTGGGTTGGCGAGCCTGCCGCGCCCAGCTGGCTCATGGCCTGTTGCAGGTGATCATAGCCAGGGTAGGCCTGGGCCGTGAGCCATACCCCCGCCAGCAGCCAGAGGGGGATCAGCAGGCCACTGCCGAGCAAAAGGCGGTCGAGGGTTTTCATACTGCAGATTCCTTCCATGGAACAGTGAGCGTGGAAGCGTACAGTACAGGCTCACGCAGGCCATGGGCCAGTGATTCTGCGCGTTTCTTCATGGGCCAGGGACTGCAAAGATGGGCAATAAATACCGCACGGGGTGTATGTGATCGTACAACCGCTTGCGCTATGATGAGCGCTGTCTTCCAAGGTGAAATACAGGGCAATGACAGAGCAGCAGGTACAGGCAAGGACCCGGCGCAAGCCGCGCAGTCTGGCCCAGGAACTGGTCACGGTGCTGACCGAACGCATTCGCAGCGGCCAGCTCAAGCGCGGCGACAAGCTGCCGACCGAATCGCAGATCATGGCCGAAGAGGGCGTCAGTCGCACGGTGGTGCGTGAGGCGATCTCGCGGTTGCAGGCCGCCGGGCAGGTAGAGACTCGCCACGGCATCGGTACATTCGTGCTGGATGCGCCGGCTACGGGCGGTTTCCGTATCGACCCGGCCACCGTGGTCACCCTGCGCGAAGTGCTGGCGGTGCTGGAGCTGCGCATTGCCCTGGAGATCGAGTCGGCTGGGCTGGCGGCTCAGCGGCGAAGCGACGAAGCCCTGGCCGGTATGCGGGCGGCGCTGGACGAACTCAACGAGGGGGCGGCCCACGCCACTGATGCGGTGTCGGCGGACTTCCAGTTCCACCTGCGCATTGCCCAGGCCAGCGGCAACCACTACTTCGCCGACATCATCAACCACCTGGGTACCAGCATCATCCCGCGCACCCGGCTGAATTCGGCGCGCCTGGCCCATGATGACCAGGCGCATTACATGAGCCGCCTGATGCATGAGCACGAGGCGATCTATGAGGCGATTGCCCGGCGTGACAGCGAAGGGGCGAAGATGGCCATGCGCATGCACCTGAGCAACAGCCGCGAGCGCTTGCGCCAGGCGCATGAGGCGGCTGAAGCGCAAGGAACCTGAAGCCTTTGCTGCCTGTACTGGCCTCTTCGAGGGCAACATAGCCCTGTAGGAGCGGGCTTGCCCGCGAAGAGGCCAGTACAGTCAAAAAGGAAAGCCCCGCCGTGCGCAGGGCTTTCCTGTTTCTGGCAACCAGTCAGATCGCCCCGTCACTCCACTGACCGTTCACCAACCGCCGCAGCCCCAGCGGGTTGCCGTCGCGCAGTGCCTCAGGCAGCAGCGTCTGCGGGTAGTTCTGGTAGCACACCGGGCGCAGGAAGCGGTCGATGGCCAAAGTGCCGACCGAGGTGCCACGCGCATCGGAGGTCGCCGGGTACGGGCCGCCGTGCACCATGGCATCACAGACTTCGACACCGGTCGGGTAGCCATTGACCAGGATTCGCCCGACTTTCTCCTCCAGCAGCGGCACCAGCCAGGCGAAGGCATCGAAGTCGTCCGCCTCGCCGATCAGCGTCGCGGTCAGTTGGCCGCGCAGGCCGAGCAGCGCGTCGCGCAGTTGGTCGTTGTCCTGCACCTCTACGGCCACGGTGGTGGGCCCAAACACTTCTTCCTGCAACAGCGGGTCAGACTCGACCAGCAGGCGTGCATCGGCCTTGAACAGCTGAGCGCGCGCCTGGTTGCCTTCCTGCACCTGGCCGGCCACATGCTCGATACCGGCATGGGCATGCAAGTGTTCAAGGCCGCCGACGTAGCTGCGCAGGCCGCCAGCGTTGAGCATGGTTTGCCCGGCTTGCTGGTCCAGGTACTGGCCAAGGTCGGCGAGCAACTGGCTGTACTGTGGCGACTGCAAGCCAATCACCAGCCCAGGGTTGGTGCAGAACTGCCCGGCACCCATGCACACGGACCCCGCCAACTCGCGGGCAATGGCCTCGCCACGTTTGGCCAGGGCGCCTGGCAGGATGATGACCGGGTTGATGCTGGACATCTCGGCGAACACCGGGATTGGCTGCGGGCGCTCAGCGGCCATGCGGCAAAGGGCATCACCGCCTTTCAACGAGCCGGTGAAGCCAACCGCCTGGATGGCCGGGTGCTTGACCAGCCACTCGCCCACGCCGCCACCAAATACCATGTTGAACACGCCCTTGGGCATGCCGGTACGCTCAGCGGCGCGCACGATGGCGCAGCCGACCAGGTCGGCCGTGGCCATGTGGCCGCTGTGCGCCTTGAATACCACCGGGCAGCCTGCGGCCAGGGCGGCGGCGGTATCACCCCCGGCGGTGGAGAAGGCCAGCGGGAAGTTGCTGGCCCCGAACACGGCGACCGGGCCTACGCCGATGCGCATCTGGCGCAGGTCTACGCGTGGCAGCGGCTGGCGCTCGGGCAGTGCCAGGTCGATGCGTGCGCCGAGAAAGTCGCCGCGGCGCAGCACTTGGGCGAACAGGCGCATCTGCCCGCTGGTGCGGCCGCGCTCGCCCTGGATACGGGCGGCGGGCAGTGCAGTTTCGCGGCAGACGATGGCGACGAAGGCGTCATCCAGTTCGTCGAGTTCAGCGGCGATGGCGTCGAGGAACTCGGCCCGACGTGCCGGGGCCAGTTGGCGGAACTCGGCGAAGGCTGCGGCAGCGGCCTTGGCGGCCTGGTCCACTTCGGCTTCGGTGGCCTGGGCAAAGCTGTAGGGCAGGGCTTCGCCAGTGCTGGCGTCCAGGCTCTGCAGACGCTGAGGGCCAGCGGCACTGCGCTGACCGGCGATGAAGTTATGGCCGAGGATTTCAGGCATGGGGTGCTCCTGTGGGATTGAGAGTGGCGTGTGTGAATGCGTGGTCAGGGCTGCGGCATCAGGTAATGGGCGCCGGGTTGAACAGGGTGATGTCGTTGTGCAGCCGGTGTTGTTCGGCCCAGGTCTGCTTGCGGCCGCTGGCCACGTCCAGGTAGTAATGGAACAGCTCCCAGCCCAGCTCCTCGATGGTCGAGCGACCACTGGCGATGCGACCGGCGTCGATGTCGATCAGGTCGGGCCAACGTTGGGCCAGTTCGCTGCGGGTGCACACCTTGACCACCGGCGCCATGGCCAGGCCATACGGGGTGCCGCGGCCGGTAGTGAAGACGTGCAGGTTCATGCCGGCCGCCAGTTGCAAGGTGCCACAGACAAAGTCGCTGGCCGGGGTGGCGCAGAAAATCAGGCCTTTGCGGTTGACCCGCTCGCCTGGGCCGAGCACACCCTGGATAGCGCCGCTGCCCGACTTGACGATCGAACCCAGCGATTTCTCGACGATGTTCGACAGCCCGCCTTTCTTGTTGCCCGGCGTGGTGTTGGCGCTGCGGTCGGCGGCGCCTTGCTGCAGGTAGCGGTCGTACCAGTCCATTTCGCGCACCAGCGCGTCGGCAACGTCCTGGTTTTCCGCGCGCGAGGTCAGCATGTAGATCGCGTCGCGCACCTCGGTCACTTCAGAGAACAGTACGGTGGCGCCAGCGCGGACCAGCAGGTCGGCGGCATAACCCAGTGCCGGGTTGGCGGTGATGCCCGAGAAGGCGTCGCTGCCACCGCATTGCATGCCGAGGATCAGCTCGCTGGCCGGGACCGTTTCGCGGCGACGCTGGTCGAGCTTCTTCAGGCGGGTTTCGGCCAGGTCCATGATCTGCTCGATCATTTCGACAAAGCCAAGGCTGGCATCTTGCAGGCGGTACAGCCATGGGTCGCTGAGGTCCACCGAGGGGTCATTGTCGTGCATCACCTGGCTGGCTTGCAGTTTTTCACAGCCCAGGCTGATCACTAGTGCCTCGCCGCCGAGGTTTGGGTTGCGCGCCAGGTTGCGCACGGTGCGGATCGGGATGTAAGCGTCGCGGGCGTTGATTGCCACACCGCAGCCGTAGCTGTGGGTAATGGCCACCACGTCATCGACGTTGGGGTATTTGGGCAGCAGTTCGTTGCGAATGCGCTTGACTGCATGTTCCAGCACGCCGGTCACACACTGCACGGTGGTGGTGATGCCGAGGATATTGCGGGTGCCGACAGTGCCGTCGGCGTTGCGATAGCCCTCGAAGGTGAAGCCCTCAAGCGGCGGCAGCGGTTGTGGCACTGCATCGCAGCGCGGCAGGCTGTCCAGTTCCGGGGCGGCCGGCATGGCCAGCTGGCTTTCCTGCACCCAGCTGCCTTGGCGCAGGTCTTCCAGCGCGTAGCCGATGATTTGCCCGTAGCGGCGCACGGGCTCGCCCTTGGCGATGGATACGGTGGCCACCTTGTGGCTTTGCGGCACGCCTTCGATCAGGGTCAGGCCGTCGGCGAAGCGGGCGCCTTCGCCCAAGCCGCCGTCGTTGACAACGACCACGACGTTGTCGTCGTCGTGCAGGCGGACGTAGCGGGGCGAGTCGGAATGTTCGATCAACTGCATGTTTGGGCCCTACTTGTCAGGTTCTCAGGCTTTTGTACATCCGCCCATGCCGGGTGACCCGGCGCGGGCGTGTTTTTTCAGTGACGGGAGCTGGCCAGTTCGCCGTCGGTGGCAGGCTCAGCGTGTGGCTTTGGGGCAGCATCACGCAATTCGATACGCTTGATGGGGCCGACGATAACCAGATAGCTGAATACCGCTACCAGCGCGTTGGCACCCACGTACACAAGCGCCCACTTGAACGAGCCGGTCGCGCTGATGATGTAGCCGATCACGATAGGGGTGGTGATCGACGCGATGTTGCCGAAGGTGTTGAACAGGCCACCGGACAGCCCGGCGATCTGCTTGGGTGAAGTGTCCGCCACCACCGCCCAGCCCAGTGCGCCGATGCCCTTGCCGAAAAACGCCAGCGTCATGAAGCCAACCACCATCCACTCGGCATCGACGTAGTTGCAGAACACCATGGTGGTGGACAGCAGCAGGCCACAGACGATCGGCAGTTTGCGCGAGAAGGTCAGCGAGTTGCCGCGGCGCAGCAGCCAGTCGGAGATCACGCCACCCAGGACGCCGCCGATAAAACCACACACCGCCGGCAGCGAGGCGATGAAGCCGGCCTTGAGAATGGTCATGCCACGTTCCTGCACCAGGTACACCGGGAACCAGGTGAGGAAGAAGTAGGTGATGGCGTTGATGCAGTACTGGCCCAGGTATACGCCCAGCAGCATGCGGCTGGTCAGCAACTGCTTGATGTAACCCCATTTCGGGCCGTCGCTGCCGCGCTTCTGGTCCATGTCGACCAGGCCGCCGTTCTGCTCGATGTGCTCAAGTTCGCTTGGGCTGATGCGCGGGTGTTGGCGCGGGTTGTAGATGGTCTTCAGCCACACCATCGAGAAGATGATGCCCAGCACACCCATGACCACGAACACGTGCTCCCAGCCGAAGCTGAACACGATCCAGCCCATGATCGGGGCGAACAGTGCAGTGGCGAAATACTGCGCCGAGTTGAAGATGGCCGACGCCGTGCCGCGTTCCTGGGTCGGGAACCATGCGGCGACGATGCGCGCGTTACCCGGGAATGACGGGGCTTCGGCGAAACCGACCAGGAAGCGCAGGGTGAAGAGGGTGACCACGGCCCAGGCAACCGGCAGGCCACCGACAAAACCTTGCAGCAGGGTGAACAGCGACCAGGTGAAGATGCTGAAGGCGTAGACGTTCTTGGAACCGAAGCGATCGAGCAGCCAGCCACCAGGAATCTGGCCAGCCACGTAAGCCCATCCGAAGGCGGAAAAGATATAACCGAGGGTTACGGCGTCAATGCCGAGGTCTTTCTGCAGGCTGGAGCCTGCGATAGCAATGGTCGCGCGGTCGGCATAGTTGATCGTGGTCACCAGAAACAGCATGAACAGGATCAGGTAGCGCACATGCGTTTTCTTAGTCGCTTGCATGCTGGCAATACTCCCACTAGTTATTTTTGTGCGGGCTCACGAATTGTAACCGGAGTGGGGCAGGCCCACTCCGGGCGCGGCATCTGGCAGGCCGCGGGCAGCGCTTACTGCGGGCCCATCTTGTCCATCAGCGCGGCGAGCATTTCGTACTCGTCGGCGGTGAGGTCGGTCAGCGGAGTACGCACCGGGCCGGCGTCGTAACCGGCAATTCTGGCGCCAGCCTTGACGATGCTCACGGCGTAGCCGGCCTTGCGGTTGCGGATGTCCAGGTACGGCAGGAAGAAATCGTCGATCAGCTTGGCCACGGTGGCGTGGTCGTCACGGGCGATGGCGTTGTAGAAGTCCATGGCGGTTTTCGGCACGAAGTTGAACACCGCGGAGGAGTACACCGGTACGCCCAGGGCCTTGTAGGCGGCGGCATACACTTCGGCGGTCGGCAGGCCACCCAGGTAGCTGAAGCGCTCGCCCAGGCGACGACGGATCGACACCATCAGCTCGATATCACCCAGGCCGTCCTTGTAGCCAATCAGGTTCGGGCAGCGCTCGGCCAGTTTTTCCAGCAGGTCGGCGTTCAGGCGGCAGACGTTGCGGTTGTACACCACCACACCGATGTTTACCGATTTGCACACCGCTTCGACGTGGGCGGCGACGCCGTCCTGGCTGGCTTCGGTCAGGTAGTGCGGCAGCAACAGCAGGCCTTTGGCACCCAGGCGCTCGGCTTCTTGCGCGTATTCGATGGCCTGACGGGTGGAACCACCGACACCGGCGAGGATCGGTACCGAAGTGGCGCAGGTGTCGACCGCGGTCTTGATCACCTGGCTGTATTCGCTGGCGGCCAGGGAGAAGAATTCACCGGTACCGCCAGCGGCGAACAGCGCGCTGGCGCCGTAGGGGGCCAGCCACTCAAGGCGCTTGATGTAGCCAGCCGGGTTGAAGTCGCCCTGGGCATTGAAGTCGGTGACCGGGAAAGACAGCAGGCCGTGGGAGAGGATGGATTTGAGTTCTTGTGGATTCATTGTTGTTGGCATCCTGTGGCGCTTGGGTGAGGGGTGTGGCTTTTCGTTGGAGGTAAGTTATCGTACAACCTGCGTGATGACTAGTCCTTTTTCAGAATTTTGTGTTCTCGCCAGGGTGGTTGTCTGGATATGTGTGTTGTGGCGCAGATCGAGCGCCGCCCGCGCGGCGCTTCGCGGGTAAACCCGCTCCTACGTCTGTTTCGGGCCAGTTATGCCTGTGGCATTTGCGCGCGGACGCCTTGGCGCATGCCTCGATATCGTGTCGTACAAACAAGGCAGTCGCGCGCGTCTGACACAGACGATACTGGCCCGAAACAAACGGAGCGGGTTTACCCGCGAAGCGCCGCGCGGGCGGCGCTCGATTTCACAGGCGCAGCAGGTACGACGACAAACACATAGCAGTCATCGTATCTCTTGAGGGGAAAGGAAAAAACGATCGCGGAGACAGGCACAAGCCCGCCGCCCGATTCCACGGGAAGAGTTCTGGGACCAGCAGAGGGTGGCCGGGGAAACGGGGGCGGCCTTGCGCCGCCCCGCGATCAAAGCAGAGGAAACTGAAGGTCAGGCCGCGTGCTGGCGCTTGATTTGCGCCTTGCGTACCTGGGCCCGGCAAGCATCGCCGAAAGCCTGGAAGATCTTTATCGAATCAGGGTTCTTCGCCGCTTGCCATTCAGGGTGCCACTGCACCGCGAACAGGAACGGCGAAATGCTTGGCGCGTGAATCGCTTCGACCAGGCCATCTTCGGCACGGGCGATCGCTTCAATACCGGCGCCGAGCTTGTGCAGGCCTTGGCCATGCAGCGAGTTGACGCGAATCTCATCGGTACCCAGGGTGTCGTGCAGCCAGCTGCCCGGCTGGATCTTCACCCCATGCACCTGGGCGTACTGCACTTCGACCGGGTCTTCCGGGTTTTCCCGGTGGTCATTGAACCCAGGTTCGGCATACACCTTCTGGTAAATGTCGCCACCCAGGGCCACGTTGATTTCCTGCATGCCACGGCAGATGCCGAAGATGGGCAGGCCACGCTTGATTGCCGCCTTGACCAGCGGAATGTCGAACAGGTCGCGGTTCTGGTCCTGGCCTTTGCCTGGGGTCTGGTTTTCCTGGCCATACAGGGCCGGGTCGATGTTGCTGCCAGCGCCAGTCAGGTAAACGCCGTCGGCCATGTCCAGGTAGGTCTCGAGGTCGTCAGTGCCGCAGCAGGTAGGCACCAACACCGGGACGCAATCGGAGAACTCGACCAGCGGGGTAATGTATTTGTGGGTCATGACCTGGTAGTCGTGGCCTTTGCGCTCTTGGCTGCCCATGGTCATCAGGACGACGGGTTTGCGCAGGGAAGGTTGCTTGTTGCCAATGTTGCTGTTGGACATATGTCACCTTGGGACAGGTTCGACCTGTCGTTGTTGTGCAGGCGCACGGCGCGGGGCCTTGGGTGCTGCCTGTAGCCCCGAGCACTGCCGGCTCGTCAGAGGCGACGATTCCGGTCGGGGCTTGTAGATAGCTTGCCAGAGCCGTTCGATATGTCAAACGACGGAAGCGGGCTTTAACGCGGGGGATACGCCGTTTTCTGGGGGCTGAAACCGATGCGGGCCTGTGGTGGCGTGGGTTTGGCAGGGTCTGCGGTCAATAATATTTAACGATGCAGTTGGGTCATTGCAGCGGCGCAATGATTAGGTAACTTGAAGTAACCTCGGTCACTGTGGGAGCGGGCTTGCCCGCGAACACGGGCGAAGCCCGTGCCATCCACGGCGGTGTCTTCTTCGCGGGTAAACCCGCTCCCACAGTGACAGGCTTTCAATCAGTGCAGGATCTGCGCCAGGAACGCCTTGGCCCGCTCGGTGCACGGCTGGTTGAAGAACACCTGCGGCGGGCTGTCCTCGATGATCTGCCCACCCTCAAGGAACAGCACCCGCTCGGCTACCTGCCGGGCAAAGCCCATTTCATGGGTGACGCACAGCATGGTCATGCCCGTGCCAGCCAACTGCACCAGCACATCCAGCACCTCGGCGACCATTTCCGGGTCCAGCGCCGAAGTGGGCTCGTCGAACAGCATGATCCGCGGTTTCATGCACAGCGCCCGGGCGATTGCCACGCGCTGCTGCTGGCCGCCGGACAGCTGGCTGGGGTACTTGTGCGCCTGGCTTTCGATGCCGACTTTGCTCAGGTACATGCGTGCCCGCTCCTCGGCGTCCTTGCGTGACAGCCCGCGCACGCTGGTGGGGGCCAGCAGGCAGTTGTCGAGCACGCTCATGTGCGGGAACAGGTTGAAGTGCTGGAACACCATGCCGATGTCGCTGCGCACCTGTGCCGCCTCGCGTGTGGTGGCCGCCAGGTCGATGCCGTCTACCTGGATGCTGCCCTGCTGGGCGACTTCCAGGCGGTTGATGCAGCGGATCAGGGTCGACTTGCCCGAGCCGGACGGCCCGCACAGTACGATGCGTTCGCCTTCGCGCACCTGCAGGTCGATGTCGCGCAGCACGTGGAACGCGCCATAGTGCTTGTTCAGGCCTTCGATGCGAATCAGCACCGGACGCGGGTCGGGTTCGGGGGCAAGGGTGGCAAGGCTCAGTGGTGCGGTCATCTTGTTGTTCTCCCGCGTGGGTTCAGTCGAAACGGGTCGCGCTGTAAGGCGCGGGGTCGGTGAAGGGGGGCTCGCCAGTGAGCAGCTCGGCCAGCAGCCGGCCGCAGACCGGGCCCAGCGTGAGGCCGTGATGGGCATGGCCGAAGTTGAACCACAGCCCTGGGTGGCGCGGCGCCGGCCCGATCACTGGGCGCATGTCGGGCAGGCAGGGGCGGCGGCCCAGCCATGGCGTGTCGTCCAGACGATCGCCGAGGGCCGGGAACAGCTTGCGCGCCAAGGCCTCGCAGCGGCCCAGCTGAATCTGATTGCCAGGTGCACTGGCTGCGTCGAACTCGATGCCGGTGGTCAGGCGCACGCCGCGCGCCATCGGCGCCAGTACATAGCCGCCTTGGGTGTCGCAGATCGAGTGCTCCAGCTGAGCGCCGTCACGGGTGCTGTAGTGCATGTGGTAGCCCCGCTTGATGGCCAGCGGGATCTGGTAGCCCAGGCCGCTGAACAGGTCGGCTGACTGAGGCCCAAGGCAGGCCACCACCTCGTCGGCAGTGATCGGGCCGCGACGGCTCTCTACCCGCCATTGGCCATTGGCCTGGCGCAGGCTGCGCGCATCGCCATGCACGAACTGCCCGCCGCGTTGCAGGAACAACGCCGCATAGCCACGGGTGAGCGCGCCGGGGTTGTTCACGGTTTTCGGATCGAGCCAGTGGATGCCGCCGACCACGGTGGCGTCCAGCTGATGTTCACGTGCCTGCAGCTGCCCGCATTCAAGGATTTCGAAGCGCAAGCCGTAGCGGCTCAGGCCCTTGGCATCGGTTTTTGCCTGCTCGAACAGCGCGGGGTCGCGGAACACTTCGATCCAGCCTTTGGCTTGCACCAGGCCTTCCAGGCCAGCGGCAGCGATCAGCGCGTCATGCTCGTCGACACAGCGCTGCACCAGCGGCAACATATCGGCGGCGGCGCCGGCCAGGCGCCCGGGTGCCGACTGGCGCCAGTAACGCCACAGCCACGGTGCGGCCTTGGGCAAGTGCGCCAGGCTGTAGCGCACATCGGGCTGGCGGTTCAGGCCGTAGCGCAGCAGTGCGCTCAGTTGCCGCGGGAAGGCATAGGGGATGACACTGGAACGCTCGATCAGCCCGGCGTTACCGTGGCTGGTGCCACTGCCCGGTTCGTCGCGGTCGATCAGAATTACCTGGCGCCCGCGTGCCTGCAGGTGCAGCGCGGTGCTGACGCCGACGATGCCGGCGCCGAGGACAAGGGTCTGGCAATGCATGAAACGTATCCTTCGGTCAGTTCAGGTGGCGGCCCAGGCGGGCCTCCAGGTGTTTCAGCAGGCGCCGCACCAGTTCGACGATCACCAGGTAGAGCACAGCGGCCCACAGGTAGATCTGGAAGTCGAAACTGCGCGAGAAGGCCAGTTTGGTCACGCCCATCAGGTCGTAGATCGTCACCAGCGAGGCGATCGCGCTGGCCTTGATCATCAGGATCAGTTCGTTGCCCAGCGGGCCAATGGCCACCAGCAGCGACTGCGGCAATATCACCTTGAAGAAGGTGGTCGAGCGCTTCAGGTTCAGCGCCCGCGCCGCTTCATGCTGGCCAGGCGCAACCGCCATCAGGCTGCCGCGGAAGATCTCGGCCTGATAGGCGGCGGTGTTCAGGGTGAACGCCAGCAAGGTGCAAAACCACGCATCCCGGAAGAACCACCACAGGCCGACGTCCTGCCAGAAACCCTTGAGCGAACCCAGGCCGTAATACAGCAGGAACAATTGCGCCAGCAGCGGCGAGCCGCGGAAGAAGTACACGTAGCCGGCAGCCATGCGCTGCAGCACCAGGCTGCGAGACAGGCGTGCAAGGGCCAGCAGAAGACCGAGCACAGCACCCAGGCTGAAGGAAATCGCCACCAGCTTGGCGGTTACCAGCAGGCCGTCGATGAAGCGCGGGCCATAGCGCTCCAGCAGGTCGGGGTCGAGCACCATTGCCAGCAGTTGATCGAAGCTCATGCGCGTGCTCCTTGCAGGTGGCGGTTGCTGCGCCGTTCGATGTAGGCGAACACGCGCCCGGACAGTGCCGCGAACAGCAGGTAGCCCAGGCAGGCGACGCCGTAGAAGAACATCGGTTCCTTGGTTACGCTGACTGCCAGGTTGGTCTGGCGCATCAGGTCGACCAGCGAGATGGTCGACACCAGCGAGGTGTCCTTGAGCAGCGACAGCCAGTTGTTGGACAAGCCGGGCAGGGCGATGCGGGTCAGTTGCGGCAGCAGCACCTTGAAGAAGCCGGTGCGCTTGCTAAGCCCAAGCGCCGAGCAGGCTTCCAGCTGGCCCTTGGGCAGGGTCTTGAAGGCGGCCAGCCAGATCTCGCTGGAAAACGCGGCGAACACCAGGCTGAAGGCGATCATCGCGGCGAGGAAGGTGTTGATGAGGAACTCACCCTGGTAGCCCATGGCGGCGAGGATCTTCTGCGCGGCGATCTGGCAGCCGTAATAGATGATCAGCAACGTCAGCAGTTCGGGCAGGCCGCGGAAGACGGTGGAAAAAGTGGTGGCCCAGGCCCGTGGCAGGCGTTTGCGCGAGCGCGCCGCCAGCGCGACCACCAGGCCCAGTGGCAGGCCGATGGGCAGGCAGGCCAAGGCCAGGGAAACGGTAACCAGCGCGCCGGCCAGCAACGCCTGGCCCCAGCCTCCGCTGGCGAAAGACAGCAAGGACAATTGATCGAGCATGACGAACCTCTTGGGCAGGTTATGCGGCCTTGGGGGAGCGGCCTTGCGGCCCTGTCGCGACGCAAGGCCGCCCCCACTGGGCATTCGCACAACTTCCTGAAGATCAGTTGTAGATATCGAAAGCGAAATATTTGCTGGCGATCTTCTGGTAGGTGCCGTTGGCCACAATCTGTTGCAGCGCGGTATTCAGGCGCTGGCGCAGGGCTTCGTCGTCCTTGCGCACAGCGATGGCGGCATCGGCCTTGGTGTCCGCCACGTCGCCAAGGATCTTGCAGCAATCCCCGCCGTTCTTGTTCATCCACTCGTGCAGCGGGAATTTGTCAGCAATCACGCCGTCCAGGCGGCCGGCCGCCAGGTCTGCGTTGGCTTCGTCCATGGTCGGGTACAGTTTCACGTCGGCACCGGCCTTGCCGTACACGTCTTCGGCGTAGATGGCCTGGGTAGAGGAAGACTGCGCACCGACGGTGTAGCCGACAAAGTCGGTCTGGGCGCTGTCGATCTTGCTGTCCTTGGCAACTGCCACGGTCAGGGGCGTGCGGTAGTAGCGGTCGGTGAAGGCGATCTTCTTGCGCCGCTCTTCGGTGTCGATCATCGACGCCACTACCGCGTCATACTTGCGCGCCATCAGGGCGGGGATGATGCCTTCCCAGTCCTGGGCCACCAGCGTGCATTCGACTTTCATCTGTTCGCACAGGGCATGGGTGATGTCGACATCGAAGCCGTGCAGCTTGTTATCGGCGTCTACATAGTTGAACGGCGGGTAGGCACCCTCGGTGGCGAACCGCAGGGTTTCAGCGCTGGCGGCACCCGCCAGCAGCAGGGCGCACGCACCCAGCAAGGCCATGGACTTGTTCATCTCGCACCTCATTGCACTCTTGCTATTGTTGTTTGCCCGTCGACCACGAGGTGTAGCCGACGAATTCGTTATGTAGAGCGGCAGTTGCTTCCAAGCGTTTTTCAACATCCGGTCCGAGCTTCTTGCAGACCTCGTTGACCATCAGATGCACCCACGACAGCATCGTCGAGGTGGATTCCCAGAACAGGTTGAACTCGGTGGGGATGCGGAACACCTCGTCGGCATTGGCATCCGCCCAGTCACAGAAGGTGTCGGTCACCAGGGTGACCGCAATGCCAGCCTCGCGAGCCTTCTGGCACAGCATCAGGGCATGGCGGGAATAACGGCGCGCCTCGAACACCACCAGGGCGCTGTCTTCGGCGCGGCCCAGCAGCACTTCACCGAAGTGCCCGGCGCTGATGTCGACCAGTTGCACACCATCGCGCAGGTATTGCAGCAGGTGACTCATGCACATGGCGATGCCGCGCTCGGTCTGGAAGCCGGCGATGAACACCCGCGGTTTGCTCGCCAGGCGTTGCGCCACGTTGTGCCAGGCGGGGCTTTGACGGTATTCGTGTACGCGCACCAGGGCGGCGATTTCCAGCTCCAGGCTGCCGGCGTTGTCGCTGGCGTCCTGGTTCTGGCGGTAATCTTGCAGGCGATCACCCACCAGCCACGGGCCATCGCCCAGATCGTTCTGCAGGTCTTGCTTAAGCGCCTTGAGGTGGGCATAACCCAGTGAGCGACAGTAGCGCCCGACGCTGGATTCGCTGACGCCCAGCTTGGCGGCAATGCTGGCCGAGGTCTGGAACGGCAGTTCGTGCAGGTTGGCAAGCATGTAGGTGGCGATCTTGCGACCCGAGGCAGCGGCCCCTTCGAGGCTGTTTTCCAGGCGTTGCTTGATCAGTTGGCTCATGCTGCGGCTCCAGGGGTGAGGCTTGGGAAGAAAATGAATGTTTTCTGTCATCAAGTCAACATTTGACAGATTGCTGTCACATGAAGGAAAGTTTTTGTCGTTGCAACGCTGTAGCCATTCCAAAATCAACAAGGAGCTTCAGATGTCCGCACCTTCCACCAGCACCGTTGTGCGCGTGCCTTTTACCGAGCTGCAAAGCCTGTTGCAGGCCATTTTCCAGCGCCATGGGTGCAGCGAGGCCGTGGCCCGGGTGCTGGCCCACAACTGCGCCAGCGCCCAGCGGGATGGCGCCCATAGCCATGGGGTGTTCCGCATGCCCGGTTATGTTTCGACCTTGGCCAGCGGCTGGGTCGATGGCCAGGCCACGCCACAGGTCAGCGACGTGGCCGCCGGCTATGTGCGTGTCGATGCTGCGGGCGGTTTTGCCCAGCCGGCACTGGCGGCCGCCCGTGAGCTGTTGGTGGCGAAGGCGCGCAGCGCAGGCATTGCCGTGCTGGCGATCCACAACTCGCACCATTTCGCTGCGTTGTGGCCGGATGTCGAGCCGTTCGCCGAAGAGGGCCTGGTAGCCCTCAGCGTGGTCAACAGCATGACCTGCGTGGTGCCGCATGGTGCACGCAAGCCGCTGTTCGGTACCAACCCCATCGCTTTCGCTGCGCCTTGCGCCGAGCATGACCCGATCGTTTTCGACATGGCCACCAGTGCCATGGCCCATGGCGATGTGCAGATTGCCGCACGTGCTGGCCAGCAATTGCCGGAGGGCATGGGGGTAGATGCCGATGGCCAGCCGACTACCGACCCGAAGGCGATCCTGGAAGGCGGGGCCTTGCTGCCATTTGGCGGGCACAAGGGCTCGGCGTTGTCGATGATGGTCGAGCTGCTGGCGGCGGCGCTGACCGGCGGTCATTTCTCCTGGGAGTTCGATTGGTCCGGGCATCCGGGGGCGAAAACGCCATGGACCGGGCAGTTGATCATCGTCATCGACCCGGGCAAGGCCGAAGGCCAGCGGTTTGCCCAGCGCAGCCGCGAGCTGGTGGAGCACATGCAAGCGGTGGGGCTGACGCGCATGCCGGGCGAGCGGCGCTATCGTGAGCGCGAGGTGGCCGAGGAGGAGGGGGTGGCGGTGACCGAGCAGGAGCTGCAAGGCCTGAAAGAGCTGCTTGGATGACCTGGTCTCTTCGCGGGTAAACCCACAGGTGCCTGAGCTGTTCCCAGGCTGTGCGCTGAACCCGTAGGAGCGGGTTTACCCGCGAAGAATCCAGCACGAATTTCCAGCCATGCAATGTTGCATAGACAACCTTGCACAATAGTGGATGTTCCTGAACCCGCACTCCGGGTATGCTCAACACTGACTTTCCGTACCGTCCTGATCCAAGGAGCTGCACGCTGTGTTCAAACATGTCGATGCCTATGCCGGCGACCCGATCCTCTCGTTGATGGAAACCTTCAAGGCCGACCCGCGCGCCGACAAGGTCAACCTGAGTATTGGCCTGTACTACGATGAGGCCGGCGTGGTGCCGCAACTGGCGGCGGTGGATGCGGTGGAAAAACGCATTGCCGGTCAGGACCACGAAGCCTCCCTGTACCTGCCGATGGAAGGCCTGGCCAGCTACCGCCAAGCCATCCAGGCGCTGCTGTTCGGTGCTGATCACCCGGCCGTGACCGGCGGCCGTGTGGCCACCGTACAGACCGTGGGTGGCTCCGGCGCCCTGAAGGTCGGTGCCGACTTCCTCAAGCGCTACTTCCCGCAGTCCGAAGTCTGGGTCAGCAACCCGACCTGGGACAACCATCGCGCCATCTTCGAGGGTGCAGGCTTCAAGGTGCACACCTACCCGTACTTCGACCAGGCCACCCGTGGCGTGGACTTCGACGGCATGCTGGCCACCTTGCAGAGCCTGCCGGCCAACAGCGTGGTGCTGCTGCACCCGTGCTGCCACAACCCTACTGGTGCCGATCTAGAGCAGCACCAGTGGCAACAAGTAGTCGAAGTGGTCAAGGCGCGCCAGCTGATCCCGTTCCTCGACATCGCTTATCAAGGCTTCGCCGAAGGCTTGGTAGAAGACGCCTACGCCATCCGCGAAATGGCCCGTGCCGGCGTTCCGTGCCTGGTGAGCAACTCCTTCTCGAAAATCTTCTCGCTATATGGCGAGCGGGTGGGCGGCCTGTCGGTGGTGTGCGATGACGAGGCCACTGCCCAGAGCGTGCTTGGCCAGCTGAAGGCCACCGTGCGCCGCAACTACTCCAGCCCGCCCAACTTCGGCGCCCAGCTGGTTGCCGGCGTACTGAGCGATGCTGGCCTGAATGCCCAGTGGGCCGAAGAGGTCGAAGTCATGCGCAAGCGTATCCTCGACATGCGCCAGGCGCTGGTCGATGCCCTGGCCGTGCTGCTGCCGGGCCAGGACTTCCAGTTCTTCCTGCGCCAGCGCGGCATGTTCAGCTACACCGGCTTCAGCGTCGAGCAGGTACGTCGCCTGCGTGACGAGTTCGGCGTGTACCTGATCGACAGCGGCCGTGTGTGCATGTCCGGCCTGCGCCCGGCCAACCTGCAACGGGTTGCCGAAGCGTTCGCTGCCGTTCAGAAGTAACTCGCCAACGGGCCAACTGCGGCCCCTCCTGTGGGGCGCGGTTGGACTTTGGACTGCCCCCCAAAAGTTGGACAGTTTTAAGCTGCAGCCTGAGCCCTGTACTCCACAGGGCTCAGGCCATTGAGCCTCAGCTTGATGCGATCATGGTTGTAGTAGTGAATGTACTCATCCAGACCCGCTCTCAGCTCATCAATGCTCTCGAAACGCTTCAGGTAGAAAAACTCAGATTTGAGCGTGCCGAAGAAGCTTTCCATGGCCGCGTTGTCCAGGCAATTGCCTTTTCGAGACATGCTCTGCTTTATCCCGCATTCGCTTAGCTTACGGCGGTATTGCGCCTGCTGGTAATGCCATCCCTGATCCGAATGCAACACGAGCTTCGGTTTCTCTCCCAGGCAATCGAGCGCTTTGCCAAGCATGTTCCCAACCAGGCTATAGCACGGGCGACTGGCCATTTCGTAGGCCACGATTTCGCCGTTGTACAAATCCATCACGGGCGACAGATAGAGCTTCTGTTGAGCTACTTTGAACTCGGTTACGTCAGTCACCCACTTCTGGTTTGGGCGTTGAGCGACAAAATTTCGCTCCAGTACATTCGCTGCCACTTTGCCGACGGTACCTCGATAGGAGCGATATTTCTTGGGGCGCACTACTGATTTCAATCCCTGCTCAGCCATCAGCCGTTCAATGACCTTCTTGTTCACCCGCTTTTCCTTCCTGATTACGAGTGCGATACGGCGATAACCATAAAGCCGTTTCTGCTCGTGATAGACGCGATGCACCAATGCCTTGAGCTCAGCATGCCGGTCTGGCTTCTGCTGAGCTTTGAGCTGGTAGTAGAAGGTGCTGCGCGCCAGCTCGACCAACTGAAGGAGGTCAGGCAAAGGAAACCTGCGCTTGAGTTTGGAAACGATCAGGGCTTTTTCCCGCGTGTTCGTTCCTTTTCCTCGCGCAGAGCCTTGAGCTCCTTTAGGACAGCATTCTCCATGCGCAGGTACTCAAGTTCAGCCATCAGCTGATCTCGAGACTTCTGATCATCATTGGTATCGGTGGGTTTGGCAGGCTTGATCTTCTTCGACACGTCGATTGGCTTTCTTGGCTTGATGGCAGTAGAGGGTGCAGGACTGCCACTGTAGTACTGCCGCTGCCAAATGCCTATCTGAGAGGACTGCCCAAGACCAAAGTGGGCAGCGGTCTGGCGCAGCGAAAGCCGATGCTCGTGCATATAGCTAAGCACCTGCTGTTTGAAATCACTGGTATAGCGCCGCCCATGCGAGCCTGGACCAATGCCATTATTGGCCTGATAACTGGCCACCCAGCGTCGAAGCAGGCTGAAATCGATACCTAAGTGTTGAGCCACCTTTCGGAAACCGTTGCTGCCATCCAGGTAGGCTGTGATCGCTGTGAGCTTGAATTGCTCGGTGTACTTACCCATAGATCCCCCAAGGGTTGGATTGGTGTCCAACTTCTTGGGGGCAGTCCATCCCTGTGGGAGCGGGCTTGCCCGCGAACACGGGCGAAGCCCGTGCCATTCACCACGGTGTTGGCTTCGCGGGCAAGCCCGCTCCCACAGGCCGCTCCCACAGGCGGCCCCCAGAGGCGGCCCCACAGGCCGCTACATTCCATCGATCGACACCAGCAATGCCTTCCGCTTGTAAAGACAAGTGCAACCGCTCCTCGGAAAAGGGCTTCGCAAGTGCAACCTTTCCGTGCACAATCGCGCCCCTCTTTTCCGGTTGAGTTGGGCGAAACGTCTATTTCGCCATTCTCAGCCTGTTGCAGTCTTGCGAGTGGAGCTTCACCCGGAATGAATGAGCAGGCCCCAAGCGTTGAACAACGCTTTGCAGAATCGACCCCCGCCGCCCTCGGCACCTGGGCGCGTCACGACACCACCTGGATGCTGGGCCTGTTCGGCACAGCCATCGGCGCCGGGACACTGTTCCTGCCGATCAACGCCGGCCTTGGCGGCTTCTGGCCGCTGCTGATCCTGGCCGTGCTGGCCTTCCCGATGACCTATTTCGCCCATCGCGGGCTGACCCGTTTCGTCCTTTCCGGGCGCGATGGCAGCGACATCACCGAAGTGGTCAAGGAGCATTTCGGCATCACCGCCGGTGCCTCGATCACCGTGCTGTACTTCTTCGCCATCTTCCCGATCCTGCTTATCTACAGCGTGGCGCTGACCAACACCGTGTCCAGCTTCATGGAACACCAGCTGCACATGCAGCCGCCGCCTCGGGCAATCCTGTCATTCGTGCTGATCCTCGGTCTGCTGGCCATCGTGCGCTGCGGGGAGCAGGCCACGGTCAAGGTCATGAGCCTGCTGGTCTACCCGTTCATCGTTGCGCTGGCGTTGCTGGGCCTGTACCTGGTGCCGCACTGGACCGGTGGCATTCTCGACAGCGCCACAGAGGTGCCGCCGGCCTCGGCCTTCCTGCATACCCTGTGGCTGGCCATTCCGGTGATGGTGTTCTCGTTCAACCATTCGCCGATCATTTCGGCCTTTGCCGTCGATCAGAAGCGCCGTTACGGCGCGCACGCCGACGAGCGCAGCGGCCAGATCCTGCGTCGTGCCCACCTGCTGATGGTGGTGATGGTGCTGTTCTTCGTGTTCAGCTGCGTGCTCACCCTGAGCAGCGCCCAGCTGGCCGAAGCCAAGGCGCAGAACCTGTCGATCCTGTCGTACCTGGCCAACCACTTCAGCAACCCGACCATCGCGTTCGCTGCGCCGTTGATCGCCTTCGTGGCCATCGCCAAGTCGTTCCTCGGCCACTACATCGGCGCCAGCGAAGGCCTGAAGGGCATCATCGCCAAGACCGGTGCGCGCCCAGGCGCCAAGGCCCTGGACCGCGTGGTTGCCGCACTGATGCTGGTGGTGTGCTGGATCGTCGCCACGCTCAACCCGAGCATTCTCGGCATGATCGAGTCGCTCGGCGGCCCGATTCTCGCGGTGCTGTTGTTCCTGATGCCGATGTACGCCATTCGCCGTGTGCCATCGATGCGCAAGTACAGTGGTGCGGCCTCCAACGTGTTCGTCGTTGTGGTCGGCCTGGTTGCGCTGACTTCGGTGGTGTACGGCCTTGTAAGCTGATTCACCCGTTTCATTCAAGAATGCCCGGGTCGCTTGTCGCCACCCGGGCATTTTTTTTTCCTGATCAAGGTTTCAGCAGCGTTGCATTCCATCGTCCTTGGTGCAGGCAAGCAGCCACCCTCCGCACAGGCTGGCCACCACGAACAGCACGCCCAAGCCTGCCGGTAGCTCGCTTTCCAAACCTGCGACCACACTGCTCGTCAAACCGGCACCGGCGAACAGCAACGTCGTATTGAGCGACGCTGCCGCACCTGCCTGACGCGGATAGCGCGCCAAAGCCTGGGTCGTTGCGGCGGGGCGTACCAGGGTTGTTCCGGTGGTACAGACAATCATCGGCAGTAGAACCCCCAGCACAGATAAACCTGCCACCCATTCCCACATCAAAAGGGTGATGCCCGCGGTACTTATAAGCAGCAAGCCTGCTTTTATTTGAGCTTGCGGGCTTACGCGACTGTTCAAGTAGGTCGCAGCCATGCCGCCGACGATGTATGCCAACCCATAGCCGATAAAGACCAGAGAGAATTGATAGGCCGTCAGCTCCAGCCTGCCCATCAGCAGCAAGGGCGCTATGACGATAAAGGAAAAATGGCAGGCAAAGGCGAGGCTGGAGAGCATGGAATGCGCGAGATAGTCCGTGTCTCGCAGCATCACCCGATAACTGGACATGCTTGGCGCCCGGTCATGCGACGCAGGTGTGTCATGGAGCAGCACACACGATAAAAGTGAAACGATTGCAGCGATGATCACGAATACCGTAAAGCTGGCCTCCCAGCCAAAGGACTGTTGAAGAAAGGCACCTGCCAGCGGTGACAGGGAGATGAACAACCCGCTCGCGCTTGTTAACAGGATGCGCATGGCATTGCGTTGTGTACCGCTGTAGAGGTCCTGCACAAGCGCCTGGCCTAGCACGAGGCTGCCGCAACCCAGGGCCTGCACCAAGCGAAAGGCCATGAACGTTTCATAATGAGTTGAAAATACGCAACCGAGCGCCCCCACAATGGATACGCTCAACCCAGCGAGCAACAAACGCTTGCGCCCGATGCCATCCGACAGTGGGCCGATCACGATTTGCGCCATGGCCACACCAACAGCAAAAAAGCTCACTGAGTACGCAATCTGTTTTGTGTCGACCCGAAACTCATCTGAGAGCGCAGGGAATGATGGGAGGATCACGTCCAGAGGAAACACACCCAGCAGACATAACAAAATCAGCAACGTCGAGCACAGGTGGCGCCGAAGCGAACCAGTGAGGCGGTTCATGCCATTAACTCCTCGATTGGAACTGCAAGAAATAGCTTTCGTCCTCCAGTAAATCAGTACGCTAAAGATGTACAAGGTGAGCTTGGTAGCGAAACTTCCGATAGAGGTGTAGGAATTGTATGGAGAGGCCGGGATGGGCGTTCGGCAACGGTGAGGCAACTGGCCATAACCGCGGCTATTGGCATTTTTTGTCCACAAAAATCGTCCGGCAATGGAACAATTTCACCTGCCCCCATAGGCACCCGGCTGCCTTCATGCTTAACTCAGTGTCCTTTTCAAACCCCGCATAAGGATTTCGTCATGGCTCAAGTGACTCTCAAAGGCAACCCGGTCCAGGTCAACGGCAACCTGCCACAGGCCGGCGCCCAGGCTCCGGCTTTCTCCCTGGTAGGTGAAGGCCTGGCTGAAAAGTCGCTGAAAGACTACGCCGGCAAGCGCAAGGTGCTGAATATCTTCCCAAGCGTCGATACCCCGACCTGCGCCACCTCGGTGCGCAAGTTCAACGCCCAGGCCAACGACGTCGCCAACACCGTGGTGCTGTGCATCTCGGCTGACCTGCCGTTCGCCCAGGCACGCTTCTGCGGCACTGAAGGGCTGGACAACGTGAAGAACCTGTCGACCCTGCGTGGCCGCGAGTTCCTCGAAAACTACGGCGTAGCCATCGCCGACGGCCCGCTGGCCGGCCTGGCCGCCCGCGCCGTGGTGGTGCTGGACGAGAACGACAAGGTGCTGCACAGCGAACTGGTTGGCGAAATTGCTGACGAGCCGAACTACGACGCGGCGCTGGCTGTACTGAAGTAAGGATTGCGTGGGGCAGGGCGGGCGTCTGTAGCCTGTGATGGCCTCTTCGCGGGTAAACCCGCTCCTACAACGTGCGGCACAGTTTTCAAAGGCTGTGACATCCCCGTAGGAGCGGGTTCACCCGCGAAAGGGCCAGACCAGGCAACCGAACCTTCAGGCCCGCCACCGCTCCAAGCAACACCCTGTAACGGCCCGGAACACGTTCCGGGCCGTTTTCATTTAAAATTCCGCCTCTTGGCAACGTCAGGCAAAGGTAAACCTCTGGTAAAGGCCCTTTGCTAAAACGATGGCAGTGCTTATCGTTCATCCTCCTCAAGTCGTCATTCCGAACAAGGTTCGTTCAACCCATGCAAGCGTCCAATTCCCGTTCCCTTCGTCGCTGGCTCGTCGGCCTGCTGATCCTGCTGCTGGTGGCTGCACTGGCCTGGTGGCTGTGGCCCGCAACGACGCCTGCGCATAAAGAAGCCGGTGGCGTGCGCGGTGGCAAGGGCATGGGCATGATCGGCGGCCGCCCAGGTTTTGGCGGCTCCAGCGACCCGGTACCCGTACGCGTCGTGCCGGTGCGGACAGGCGACTTCCCCCTCTACTACAAAGCCTTGGGCACGGTTACCGCGACCAACACGGTCAATGTGCGCAGCCGCGTGGCTGGCGAACTGGTGAAAATCCACTTCAAGGAAGGCCAGCGCGTCAAGGCTGGCGACCTGCTGGCCGAAATCGACCCGCGCCCTTATCGCATCGCCCTGCAGCAGGCCGAAGGCACCTTGGCGCAGAACCAGGCGCAGTTGAAGAATGCTCAGGTCGACCTGGCCCGCTATAAAGGCCTGTACGCCGAAGACAGCATCGCCAAGCAAACCCTGGACACCGCCGAAGCCCAGGTTGCGCAGTTCCAGGGGCTGGTCAAGACCAATCAGGCACAGGTCAACGACGCCCGCCTGAACCTCGATTTCACCCAGATCCGTGCGCCCATCAGTGGCCGTGTGGGCCTGCGCCAGCTCGATCTGGGCAACCTGGTGGCCGCCAACGACACCACCGCGCTGGTGGTGATCACCCAGACCGAGCCGATCAACGTCGCCTTCACCCTGCCGGAAACCGAACTGAGCACGGTGCTGGAGCGCTACCGCAGTGGCGCCAGCCTGCCGGTCGAGGCCTGGGACCGCGGTGACAGCAAGCTGCAGTCCACCGGTGTGCTGGGCAGCATCGACAACCAGATCGACACCACCACTGGCACACTCAAGTTCAAAGGCCGTTTCGAGAACAAGGACCTGGCCCTGTTCCCCAACCAGTTCGTCAACGTGCGCTTGCTGGCCGACACCCTCAAGCAGGTGGTCATGGCCCCGGCCGCGGCCATCCAGTTTGGCAACGATGGCACCTTCGCCTATGTGGTCAATGAGCAGAGCACCGTCAATGTCCGCAAGCTGAAGGTGGGTGCCAGCGATGGCGAGAACAGCGTCATTCTCGACGGCTTGAAGGCCGGCGACCGTCTGGTGCTGGAAGGCACCGACCGCCTGCGCGAAGGCACCAAGGTGGAAGTGGTCGAAGACAGCTCGCAAGTGCCGACTAGCCCGGGCCAGCACCTGCAAGGGCAGGAAGCCAAGGGCGCGGCGCAAACAGGTGAAGCACAACCCGGCAACGCAGCAGGCAAGGCGGGCGCATGAACCTGTCGCGCCTGTTCATCCTGCGCCCGGTCGCCACCACGCTGAGCATGCTGGCCATCGTGCTGGCCGGGCTGATCGCCTACAAGTTGCTGCCGGTTTCCGCCTTGCCGCAGGTGGACTACCCGACCATTCGTGTCATGACCCTCTACCCCGGCGCCAGCCCGCAGGTGATGACCAGCGCCGTCACCGCGCCGCTGGAACGCCAGTTCGGCCAGATGCCGGGCCTGGAACAGATGGCCTCGACCAGTTCTGGCGGCGCGTCGGTGCTGACCCTGCGTTTCAACCTCGACATGAACATGGACGTTGCCGAGCAACAGGTGCAGGCCGCGATCAACGCCGCTAGCAACCTGCTGCCCAGTGACCTGCCGGCACCGCCGGTGTACAACAAGGTCAACCCGGCCGATACCCCGGTGCTGACCCTGGCCATCTCCAGCAAGACCATGCCGCTGCCCAAGCTCAACGACCTGGTCGATACCCGCGTGGCGCAAAAGCTTGCGCAAATCAGCGGCGTGGGCATGGTCAGCATTGCCGGTGGCCAGCGCCAGGCGGTACGCATCAAGGTCAACGTCGACGCCCTGGCGGCCAATGGCTTGAATCTGGATGACGTGCGCACGCTGATCGGTGCCTCCAACGTCAACCAGCCCAAAGGCAACTTCGACGGCCCGACCCGGGTGTCGATGCTCGATGCCAACGACCAGCTGCGCTCTCCCGAGGAATACGCCAACCTGATCCTGGCCTACAACAACGGTGCGCCGCTGCGCCTGAAAGATGTGGCCGAAATCGTCGACAGCGCCGAGAACGAGCGGCTGGCCGCCTGGGCGAACCAGAACCACGCAGTGCTGCTGAACATCCAGCGTCAGCCGGGCGCCAACGTGATCGAAGTGGTCGACCGCATCAAGGGCCTGCTGCCGTCGATCACCGACAACCTGCCGGCGGGCCTCGATGTATCGGTGCTGACCGACCGCACCCAGACCATCCGCGCCGCGGTCAAGGACGTGCAGCACGAACTGCTGATCGCCATCGTTCTGGTGGTGATGGTCACCTTCGTTTTCTTGCGCCGTTTCAGCGCCACCCTCATTCCGTCGATTGCCGTGCCACTGTCGCTGATCGGGACGTTCGGGGTCATGTACCTGGCCGGGTTCTCGGTCAACAACCTGACACTCATGGCCCTGACCATCGCCACCGGCTTTGTGGTCGATGATGCCATCGTCATGCTGGAGAACATCTCCCGGCATATCGAAGAGGGCGAGACGCCCATGCAGGCGGCACTCAAGGGCGCCCGACAGATTGGCTTCACCCTGATTTCGCTGACCTTCTCGCTGATTGCGGTCCTGATCCCGTTGCTGTTCATGGCGGACGTGGTCGGTCGCCTGTTCCGCGAGTTCGCCATCACGCTGGCAGTGGCCATTCTGATTTCCCTGGTGGTGTCCCTGACCTTGACGCCGATGATGTGCGCGCGTCTGCTCAAACGCGAGCCCAAGGAAGAAGAACAAGGCCGCTTCTACCGCGCCAGTGGCGCCTGGATCGACTGGCTGATCCAGCACTACGGCAGTGCCCTGCAGTGGGTGCTCAAGCATCAGCCGCTGACCTTGCTGGTGGCGGTGGCCAGCCTGGTGCTCACGGTGTTCCTGTACATGGTCGTGCCCAAGGGCTTCTTCCCGGTGCAGGACACCGGGGTGATCCAGGGTATTTCCGAAGCGCCGCAGTCCACCTCGTTCGCCGCCATGAGCGAACGTCAGCAGGCCCTGAGCAAGGTCATCCTGCAAGACCCGGCCGTGCAGAGCCTGTCGTCCTACATTGGCGTAGACGGCGACAACGCCACGCTCAACAGTGGTCGCCTGCTGATCAACCTCAAGCCCCACGGCGAGCGCGATGTCAGCGCCAGCGAAGTGATCAGCCGCCTGCAGCCGCAGGTCGACCGGCTGGTGGGCATCCGCCTGTTCATGCAGCCGGTGCAAGACCTCAGCATCGAGGACCGGGTCAGCCGCACCCAGTACCAGTTCAGCCTGTCGTCGCCGGACGCCGACCTGCTGGCGCAGTGGAGCGGCAAGCTGGTGCAGGCGCTGCAGCATCGCCCGGAACTGGCCGATGTGGCCAGCGACCTGCAGGACAAGGGCTTGCAGGTGTACCTGGTAATCGACCGTGACATGGCCAGCCGCCTGGGGATCAGCGTCTCGCAGATCACCAATGCCCTGTACGACGCCTTCGGCCAGCGGCAGATCTCGACCATCTACACCCAGGCCAGCCAGTACCGCGTGGTGTTGCAGTCCAGGGACGCCGCCACGATCGGCCCGCAGGCGCTGGAGTCGATCCACGTCAAGGCCACCGATGGCGGCCAGGTGCGCCTTTCGGCGCTGGCGCGGATCGAGCAGCGTCAAGCGCAGCTGGCTATTTCCCACATTGGCCAGTTCCCGGCGGTGACCTTGTCGTTCAACCTGGCCCACGGCGCATCGCTGGGCGAAGCCGTGCAGGTGATCGAGCAGGTGCAGAAGGACATCGGCATGCCGCTGGGCGTGCAAACCCGCTTCCAGGGTGCGGCGGAGGCCTTCCAGGCGTCGCTGTCGAGTACCTTGCTGCTGATTCTGGCGGCGGTGGTGACCATGTACATCGTGCTGGGGGTGCTGTACGAAAGCTACATCCACCCGATCACCATCCTCTCGACCCTGCCGTCGGCGGCGGTCGGTGCCTTGCTGGCCTTGCTCATCAGCGGTAACGACCTGGGCATGATCGCCATCATCGGCATCATCCTGCTGATCGGTATCGTCAAGAAGAACGCGATCATGATGATCGACTTCGCCCTGGAGGCCGAGCGCAATCAGGGCATGAGCCCGCGCGATGCCATCTACCAGGCGGCGCTGCTGCGCTTCCGGCCGATCCTGATGACCACCCTGGCCGCGCTGTTTGGTGCGGTGCCGCTGATGCTTGCCACCGGTTCGGGCGCCGAGCTGCGCCAGCCACTGGGCCTGGTGATGGTCGGCGGGTTGCTGGTCAGCCAGGTGCTGACGCTGTTCACCACTCCGGTCATCTACCTGTACTTCGATCGCCTGGCCCGCCGCCTGCGCCCGGCCACTGACGTGAAGCAGGCCCAGGCATGAACCTGTCCGGGCCTTTCATTCGTCGCCCGGTGGCGACCATGCTGTTGAGCCTGGCGATCATGCTGCTGGGCGGGGTCAGCTTTGGCTTGCTGCCGGTGGCACCTCTGCCGCAAATGGACTTCCCGGTGATCGTGGTGTCGGCGAACCTGTCCGGTGCCAGCCCCGAGGTCATGGCGTCCACCGTGGCCACACCGCTGGAGCGCAAGCTGGGCAGCATCGCCGGCGTCACCACGCTCACCAGCAGCTCCAACCAGGGTTCGACACGGGTAGTCATCGGCTTCGAGTTGGGCCGTGACATCGATGGCGCAGCCCGTGAGGTGCAAGCGGCGATCAACGCTACCCGCAACCTGCTGCCCAGTGGCATGCGCAGCATGCCCACCTACAAGAAGATCAACCCGTCGCAGGCGCCGATCATGGTGCTGTCGCTGACTTCGGATGTGTTGCAGAAAGGCCAGCTGTATGACCTGGCCGACACCATCCTTTCACAGAGCCTGGCTCAGGTGTCGGGGGTAGGGGAGGTGCAGATCGGTGGCAGTTCGCTGCCGGCCGTGCGTATTGCCGTCGAGCCGCAATTGCTCAACCAGTACAACCTGTCGCTGGACGAAGTGCGCACCGCAGTATCCAACGCCAACCAGCGCCGGCCCATGGGCTTTGTCGAAGACGCCGAGCGCAACTGGCAGGTGCGGGCCAACGACCAGCTGGAAAGCGCCAAGGATTACGAGCCGGTGGTGATCCGCCAACAGAACGGCACCATTCTGCGCCTGTCTGACGTGGCGACCGTCACCGACGGCGTTGAAAACCGTTACAACAGCGGCTTCTTCAACGACCAGGCAGCGGTGCTGCTGGTGGTCAACCGCCAGACCGGCGCCAACATCATCGAAACGGTCGACCAGATCAAGGCGCAGCTTCCGGCACTGCAGTCGTTGCTGCCAGCCAGCGTGCAACTGAACGTGGCCATGGACCGCTCGCCCGTGATCAAGGCCACCCTCAAAGAGGCCGAGCACACCCTGCTGATCGCCGTGGTGCTGGTGATCCTGGTGGTCTACCTGTTCCTCGGCAGCCTGCGCGCCTCGCTGATCCCCAGCCTGGCGGTGCCGGTATCGCTGGTGGGTACGTTCGCAGTCATGTACGTGTGCGGTTTCTCGCTCAACAACCTGTCGCTGATGGCGCTGATCCTTGCCACCGGGCTGGTGGTGGACGATGCCATCGTGGTGCTGGAAAACATCTCCAGGCACATCGAGAACGGCCAGCCGCCGATGAAGGCGGCCTACCTGGGCGCCAAGGAAGTGGGCTTCACCTTGCTGTCGATGAACGTGTCGCTGGTGGCGGTGTTCGTCTCCATCCTGTTCATGGGCGGCATCGTGCGCAACCTGTTCCAGGAGTTTTCCATCACCCTGGCGGCGGCGATCATCGTCTCGCTGGTGGTGTCGCTCACCCTTACACCGATGCTCTGCGCCCGCTGGCTCAAGCCGCAACAGGCCGAGCAGACACGCCTGCAGCGCTGGAGCGACACGCTGCATCAGCGCATGGTTGCTGCCTATGACCACAGCCTGGGCTGGGCCCTGCGCCACAAGCGGCTGACCCTGCTCAGCCTGCTGGCCACCATCGGCATCAACATCGCCCTGTACGTGGTGGTGCCCAAGACGCTGATGCCCCAGCAGGATACCGGCCAGTTGATGGGCTTCATCCGGGGTGACGACGGCCTGTCGTTCACGGTGATGCAGCCGAAAATGGAAATCTACCGCCGCGCCTTGCTGGCCGACCCGGCAGTACAGAGCGTCGCCGGTTTCATCGGTGGCAACAGCGGTACCAACAACGCCTTTGTGCTGGTGCGCCTGAAACCGATCAGCGAGCGCAAGATCGACGCGCAGAAGGTGATCGAGCGCCTGCGCAAGGAACTGCCCAAAGTGCCCGGCGGGCGCCTGTTCCTGATGGCTGACCAGGACCTGCAACTGGGGGGCGGTGGGCGTGACCAGACCTCTTCTCAGTACCTGTATACCCTGCAAAGCGGCGACCTGGCGGCGTTGCGCGAATGGTTCCCCAAGGTGGTCGCGGCGCTGCGTGCACTGCCTGAGCTGACCGCCATCGACGCCCGCGATGGTGCCGGTACCCAACAGGTGACGCTGGTGGTCGACCGTGATCAGGCCAAGCGCCTGGGCATCGACATGGACATGGTCACCGCAGTACTGAACAACGCCTACAGCCAGCGGCAGATCTCCACCATCTACGACAGCCTCAACCAGTACCAGGTGGTGCTGGAGATCAACCCGAAATACGCCTGGGACCCGAGCACGCTGGAGCAAGTGCAGGTGATCACCGCCGACGGCGCCCGGGTGCCACTGTCGACCATCGCCCACTACGAGAACAGCCTGGCCAACGACCGGGTCAGCCACGAAGGGCAGTTCGCTTCGGAAGACATCGCCTTCGACGTCGCCGAGGGCTACAGCCCCGACCAGGCCATGGCGGCACTGGAGCGCGCGGTGGCCAAACTGGGCCTGCCCGAGGAGGTGATTGCCAAGCTCGGCGGCACTGCCGATGCCTTTGCCCAGACCCAGCAGGGCCAGCCCTTCATGATTCTTGGCGCACTGCTGCTGGTGTACCTGGTGCTGGGCATTCTGTATGAAAGCTACATACACCCGCTGACCATTCTCTCGACACTGCCTTCGGCGGGCGTCGGTGCCTTGCTGGCGCTGTACGTCACCGGTGGCGAGTTCAGCCTGATCTCGTTGCTGGGGCTGTTCCTGTTGATCGGGGTGGTGAAAAAGAATGCCATCCTGATGATCGACCTGGCCTTGCAGCTGGAGCGCCATCAGGGCTTTTCGCCGGAAGAGTCGATCCGCCGAGCCTGCCTGCTGCGCCTGCGGCCGATCCTGATGACCACCCTGGCGGCGATCCTTGGCGCATTGCCGTTGCTGCTGAGCCAGGCTGAAGGCGCAGAAATGCGTCAGCCGCTGGGCCTGACCATCATCGGTGGCCTGGTGTTCAGCCAGATCCTCACCCTTTATACGACGCCGGTGGTTTACCTGTACCTGGACCGCCTGCGCCACCGTTTCAACCGTTGGCGCGGCGTGCGTACCGACGCCGCTCTGGAAACCCCGCTATGACTTTTGCCCAGACCCCACTTCACCGTGCCCTGCAGGCACTGACCCGTGGCCGTGGCTCGCGCCTGCTTGGTGCCGGGTTGTGCGTGGCCTTGCTCAGTGCCTGTACCCTGAGCCCGGACTACCACCGCCCCGAGCTGAACAGCACGGCGGCGCAGTTCAAGCACGCCGAAGGCTGGACCCAGGCCTCGCCGTCCGACGCCATCGCCCGTGGCGCCTGGTGGGAAATCTACGGCGATGCCGGGCTCAATGCGCTGGTCGAAGAGCTTAACCGCAGCAACCAGACCGTGGCGCAATCAGAAGCCCAGTATCGCCAGGCCCAGGCGCTGGTGCGCAGCAGCCGTGCGGCGCTGTTCCCCAGCCTGGACTTGAGCGCCAGCAAGAACCGTTCGGCGCAGGGCACCGGCAGCTCCAGTTCCAGCTTGTCCAATAACAGCAGCGGCATTCGCAACACCTACAACGCGCAGTTGGGCGTGAGCTGGGAGATCGACCTGTGGGGCAAGCTGCGCGAAACCCTGAATGCCAACGAGGCCAGTGCCGAAGCCAGTTTCGCTGACCTTGCGTCGATCCGCTTGAGCCAACAGTCGGAGCTGGTGCAGAACTACCTGCAATTGCGGGTGATCGATGAGCAGAAGCGTTTGCTGGAAGCCACCGTGGCGGCTTATGAGCGCTCGCTGCGAATGAACGAAAACCAGTACCGCGCCGGGGTCGCCGGCCCGGATGCCGTGGCCCAGGCCCGTACGCAGCTCAAAAGCACCCAGGCTGACCTGATTGATCTGATCTGGCAGCGTGCGCAGTTCGAAAACGCCATCGCCGTGCTGCTGGGCAAGGCTCCGGCCGACTTCGCCCTGGCCGACAGCAAGGCGATTCCCGCGTTGCCGCAAATACCGGTTTCGCTGCCTTCGCAGCTGCTGGAGCGGCGCCCGGACATCGCTGCAGCCGAACGCAACGTGATGGCGGCCAACGCCAACATCGGGGTGTCGCGGGCAGCCTACTTCCCGGACCTCAGCCTGAGCATGAGTGGCGGTTATTCCAGCAGCAGCTTCAGCAACTGGATCGAGCTGCCCAACCGCTACTGGTCGGTGGGCCCGCAGCTGGCGCTGACCCTGTTCGACGCCGGCAAACGCAGCGCCGAGGTCGACCGCACGGTGGCCGTGTATGACCAGACGGTGGCGCAGTACCGCCAGACCGTGCTGGACGGCTTCAGGGAAGTGGAAAACCTGCTGGTTCAGCTGAAGGTGTATGGCGATGAAGCCGTGGTGCGCCAAGAGGCGCTTGATGCCGCCCGTGAGTCGTTGCGCCTGACCGAGAACCAGTACCGTGCCGGTCTGATCGGCTATCTGGATGTGGTCAACGTGCAAACCACGGCGCTGAGCAACGAGCGCAGCGTGCTGAACCTGCTGCAAGGGCGCCTGGTGGCCAGTGTGCAACTGGTGGCTGCGTTGGGCGGCGGCTGGGATGCAGAGCAGGCGTTTGCCGAGCAGAATTGACCACGCGCAAGGGCGGGGCGCTGGGGTTATTGGATCCATTCCCATTCGCAAAAACCCCGTGCGTTTCGCTTAAGCTTGAGTACAATCGTCAGCTTTTGCCGGGCCCCCTTTCCCGGCGCTGGAACTCTCAATGCTGACCGGTAGCTACTCCTCTTCGCTGGTGTTGATTTCGCTGTGCGTGGCGATCCTGGCATCCTATACCGCCCTTGACCTGACCGGCCGCATCGCCACGGCCAAGGGCCGCGCTGCCTGCCTGTGGATGGGCGGTGGTGCGTTGGCCATGGGCATCGGCGTGTGGTCGATGCACTTCATTGGCATGCTTGCCTTCAGCTTGCCCATCGACTTGGGGTACGACCTGGCCCTGACCGCGTTCTCGCTGCTGATCGCTGTGCTGTCCTCGGGCTTTGCCTTGTGGCTGGTCAGCCAGCCGAGCCTGCCAGCGCTGCAGTTGGGGTTCGGCGCGCTGATCATGGGCGCCGGTATCGCTTGCATGCACTACACCGGCATGGCCGCGCTGCGCATGCTGCCTGGCATCGATTACGACCCGACGTTGTTCGGCGCTTCGCTGCTGATTGCCGTAGGCGCCTCGGCGGCGGCATTGTGGATTGCCTTCCGCCTGCGCAAACACACCCCCTATGTACGGCAGATCCGCGGCCTGGCGGCGGTGGTCATGGGCGTTGCCATCGTTGGCATGCATTACACCGGCATGGCCGCGGCGAACTTCCCCGAGGGCAGCTTTTGCGGCGCGCTGGGGGGCGGATTGCAGGGTGACAGCCTGGTTTACCTGGTGCTGATCACCACGCTGGCAGTACTGGCAGTGGCTTTGCTGACTTCGGTGCTGGACGCGCGTCTCGAGGCACGTACTGCCGAGTTGGCCCGTTCGCTGACCTTGGCCAACCAGGAACTGACCCAACTGGCCCTGCACGACACCCTCACCGATCTGCCCAACCGTACCCTGCTGGCCGATCGCATCGAACAGGCCATCGCCAAAGTGGCGGAGCAGGGCGGCTGTTTTGCCCTGATGTTCATTGATCTGGACGGCTTCAAACCCGTCAACGATGCCTTTGGCCATCATATCGGTGACCTTCTGCTCAAAGCGGTAGCGGCCCGCCTGCGCGGCCACCTGCACAGCCAGGACACGCTGGCACGGATTGGCGGCGACGAATTCGTGCTGCTGGTGGAACTGCAGGAGCCGAACGATGCCATGGACGTGGCGGTCAAGCAGGTCAACCTGGTTTCCCGGCCTTTCCGCGTCGCCGAGCACGACCTGCAACTGTCGGCGAGCCTGGGCATCGTTCTGTATCCGGGCAACGGCCAGGACCAGCATGAGCTGCTGCGTAACGCCGACGCTGCCATGTACCATGCCAAGAGCGCCGGCAAGAACGGTTACAGCTTCTTCGATGTGTCGATGAACAGCAATGCGCGCCAGCAGTTGCAGCTGTTGCAGGACTTGCGCCTGGCGCTGGAGCAGCGCCAGTTCCGCTTGCATTACCAGCCCAAGTTCGACGCCCAGGCCTGCCAACCGATCGGTGCCGAAGCGTTGCTGCGCTGGGAGCACCCGCAGCAGGGCCTGCTGCTGCCTGACCGCTTCATCGGCCTGGCGGAAAAGACCGGGCTGATCATCCCCATCGGTGAGTGGGTACTCACTGAGGCCTGCCGTCAGATGCGTCAGTGGCTGGACCAGGGGCACCATGGCTGGCGCATGGCGGTGAACCTGTCGGCCATCCAGTTCTGCCATGCCGGTCTGGTCGACAGCGTGGCCCGCGCCCTGCAGCAGAACGGCTTGCCAGCCAACTGCCTGACACTGGAAATTACCGAAACCACCGCCATGCACGATGCCGACGCCAGCCTGACCGTGCTGCAGCGCCTGTCCGACATGGGCGTGGACTTGTCCATTGATGACTTTGGTACGGGCTATTCCAGCCTGATGTACCTCAAGCGCCTGCCAGCCAACGAGCTGAAAATCGACCGCGGTTTCGTACGTGATCTGGAGCAGGACAGTGACGATGCAGCGATTGTTTCGGCAATTGTCGCACTGGGCCAGGCGTTGGGCCTGCGTATCGTTGCCGAGGGGGTTGAAACCGACAAGCAGCAGGACTTCCTGACCCGTCTGGGATGTGATTCGTTGCAGGGCTACCTGCTGGGCCAGCCCGTGCCGGCCGAGCAGTTCATGAGCAAGTTGCAGGCCATGGGCCCGGAACTCACTGCTGCGGGCTAGACTGCATCGCGCAAGGTAAAGGCGGGTATGAACGCATCCATTTCCGCCTCGACGGCCTCGATGATGCGCTCTACATCGGCGGCGGCCATGATCGCTGCACAGGGGATACCCGCAATCGCCAGCAGGGTTTCACCGCTGGCGCGGTCGAACAGCCGCGCGACCATGCTGCGTGGCGCATCCATGCTGGCCTCGAAACCTAACGGATGGAAATGCCAGCGCATCACCTGGCAGGCGTTGGGGAACGTCATCTTGTTCATGCCAGCCTCCTTGTCCGTACCTGGACGTGATGAGCGGGTGGCCACATCGATGCGGCCGCCGGGAAACTAAAGATAGCACCTGCTAGGCGCAATTTTCGGTTGCAAGTACGACAAATGTGCGAATGCTTGACACTGGTCACACCCTTGTCATGGGCGCAGTGTGACGGCTGGCGGCATGGCAAACGTTTTCCCGGCCGCAAGGTGCGAGGTAACCATCGGGTTTCGTGACTTTCGCGGACGTTCGACGCGCAGGTTTTTCAGACGAGCGGCCGGGTTAACCCAGCAACCCGGCGGCGATGTTGATAGTGAACCCCAGAATCGCCGTATTGAACACGAAGCCCACCAGCGAATGCGCCAGCACCACCCGCCGCAACCCACGCCCTGCGACGCCCACGTCTGAGGTTTGCACCGCCACGCTGATGGTGAACGAGAAGTAGTGGAAGTCCCAGTAATCCGGGTTGCGCTCGCCATCAGCGAAGCGCAGTGGGGGTTCGTGGTTTTGCCCGGTATAGAACAGGCGGGCGTAATGCAGGGTGAATATGCAGCCGATCAGCAGCCAGGAACCGGCGACGGTCAGGCCGGTGTAAAGATAGTGCACGGCCAGGGCCGTGCCTTGCAGGCCGCGGCTGGAGACCAGTTGCAGGGTGACCGCGGCAAGGCTGGCGATGGCGGCGATGCACACGGTCAGCAGGACCAGGCCTGCGTTCTCGTCTTCGACGCCGGCGACCTTGCGGACCTTTTCCGGGCTGGCTGTCCAGCTCAGGTAGAGCACCAGCAGCAGGTACAGCCACACCCCCAGGTTCCAGCCAGCGAGGATGTGCTGCACGGTATCACCGGCGGGGATCAGCCAGGCGCCAGCGAGGCCGACTGCAGCGGCGATGCTCAGGCGAGGGTGGGTGCGGGTCAGGCGATGGAAAGCCATGGAGCCTCGTTCACAAGGGGTATGGTTTGTACTCTAGACCGTCATAGGGTTGGGCGGGATGCGCAATACCCTGCAGGGCCTGGGGTTTCTTTGATGCCCCCATCGCACGGCATTGCAACTCTCAGTACACTGCACGTTCCAACACCAACATCCGTTGAACTCGAGGTTTTTGCATGACGCTCAGTCCTTTGGCAGGCAAGCCGGCTCCGGCCAGCGTGCTGGTCGATATTCCCCGGCTGCTTACCGCTTATTACACGGGCCGCCCAGACGCTGCCGTGGCGGCCCAGCGCGTGGCCTTCGGCACCTCGGGGCACCGGGGCAGTTCGCTTGAATTGAGTTTCAACGAGTATCACGTCCTGGCCATTAGCCAGGCGATCTGCCTGTACCGCCAGGAAAAAGGCATCGATGGCCCGCTGTTCATCGGCGCCGATACCCACGCCCTGTCAGCGCCGGCGACCGCCAGCGCACTGGAAGTGCTGGCCGCCAACGGCGTGCAGGTGATGCTGTCCAAGGATGACGAATACACGCCTACGCCGGCGGTTTCCCACGCCATCCTCTGTCACAACCGCGGCCGCACGCAGGGCCTGGCTGACGGTATTGTCATCACCCCGTCGCACAACCCGCCGCAAAGCGGTGGCTTCAAGTACAACCCGCCCAACGGCGGCCCGGCCGACAGCGACGTGACCAAGTGGATCGAGGGCAAGGCCAACGAGCTGCTGGCGGCTAACCTGGCGGGCGTCAAGCGCATGGACCATGCCCAGGCGCTGCAGGCGCCGACCACCCACCGCCACGATTACGTCAGCAACTATGTGGCCGACCTGGAAAACGTCATCGATTTCGATGTCATCCGTGGCGCCGGGTTGCGCCTGGGCGTCGACCCGCTGGGCGGGGCAGGGGTACGCTACTGGTCGGCAATTGCCAAGCACTACCAGCTGGACCTGGAAGTGGTGAACACCGAGGTCGACCCGACCTTCCGCTTCATGACCGTCGACTGGGACGGCCAGATCCGCATGGACCCTTCCTCGCCGTATGCCATGCAAGGCCTGATAGGCCTGCGCGAGCGCTTTGACGTGGCCTTCGCCTGCGACCCGGACCACGACCGCCACGGCATCGTCACCCCTGACGGCCTGCTGCAACCCAACAACTACCTCGCCGTGGCCATCGACTACCTGTTCCGCCACCGCCCGCAGTGGCGCAGTGACGCCGCCGTGGGCAAGACCGTGGTCTCCAGCGGCCTGATCGACCGCGTTACCCAACGGCTGGGCCGCGATCTGTATGAGGTGCCGGTGGGCTTCAAGTTCTTCGCCCAGGGCCTGTTCGACGGTTCGCTCGGCTTTGGTGGCGAAGAAAGTGCAGGGGCTTCGTTCCTGCGCCGCGATGGCTCGGTGTGGGCCACCGACAAGGACGGCTTGATCCCGGCCTTGCTGGCCGCCGAAATGACCGCCCGTACCGGGCGTAACCCGAGCCAGGCTTATGCCGACCTGACCGAGGCGCTGGGCAAGCCGTTCGCCACCCGTGTCGAGGCCAAGGCCGATGCGCGGCAGAAGGCGTTGCTGAGCAAGCTGGCGCCGGAGCAGGTGAAGTCGACAGAGCTGGCCGGTGAGCCGATCGTGCAGATCCTCAGCCACGCCCCAGGCAATGGCCAGGCGATTGGCGGGCTTAAGGTGATGACTGCCAATGGCTGGTTCGCCGCGCGCCCGTCGGGTACTGAAGACATCTACAAGATCTACGCCGAAAGCTTCATCGACGAGGCGCATTTGCAGCGTCTGGTGCAGGAAGCACAAGTGCTGGTCGATGAAGCCATTGCCTGACCGGTAACAAACCGCTTGGTTCTGTGGTGTGATGTAAATTAGAATTAATCTTATTTGCTCCGCCGCAGGACCCTCCTCATGATCGACGCCGCGCCGCCACCGGAGCCTGGCCTGCCTGCCCTGTACCGGGAGCATCGCGGCTGGCTTGAAGCCTGGCTGCGCCGGCGTATGGGCAATGCCTGGGATGCCGCCGACCTCAGTCAGGATACTTTTCTGCGCATTCTGGCCAGCGCCCAGCCGCTGGCAGACATACGCGAACCGCGTGCCTACCTGCTGACCGTGGGCAAGCGTTTGCTCAGCAACTTCCACCAGCGACGTAGCCTGGAGCAGGCCTACCTTGATGCCTTGGCGCAGTTGCCCGAGCAACACGTGCCGTCGCCAGAACAGCGCTGGGTACTGCTCGAAACCCTGCAAGCGCTGGATGAATTGCTCGACGGCCTCAAGCCGGCGATACGCAAGGCCTTTCTCTGGAGCCAGCTGGAAGGCTTGGGCTACGCCGAGATTGGCCAGCGCCTGGGCGTTTGCCAGCGCTCGGTGAAACGCTACATGGCGCAGGCTTACGAACATTGCCTGTTGGCCGAGTTGCAATGAGCCCCCACACCCCAGAAACCCGCGAGGCGCTGCGTGCTGCAGCCCGTTGGCTGGCATTGCTGGATTCTGGCGACGCAAGCGAATCTGACCTGCTGCGTCTGGCGCAATGGCGCGCCAGCAGTCACCTGCACGAAGACGCCTGGCAAAAGGCATCGCTGCTGCGAGCGCGGTTTGCCGGGTTGCCCGGCGCATTGGCGATGGCCGCCCTGGATCGTCCGGATGCCGGTCGTCGGGCACTGCTCAAACAAGCCCTGGGTGTGTCGGCGTTGTTGCCGGTGGCCTGGCTGGTGAGCCGTGAGCTGCCGCTGGATGCCTGGACCGCCGACATGCGCACCGCAGTCGGGGAGCGCAGGCAGGCACTGCTGAGCGACGGCACCTTGTTGCAGTTGAACACCGACAGTGCGGTCGATATCCAGCTGGGTGCAGGCCGCGTGGCACTGCTGCGCGGTGAAGTGGCCGTCAGCGTGCCCGCTAACCTGAGCCTTACCTTGCAGGTGCCTTACGGTCGGGTGGTGCTCAGTGAGGGCGAGGCGTGCCTGCGCCTGCTTGATGAGGCCTGCCGGGTGTCGGCGATCAAGGGGGCGGTCAGCCTGCAGCCGTTGCGTGGTCCAGCCGTGATGCTACAGGCCGGCCAACAGGCCAGTTTGCAGGCGGCTGGCGTTGGCCCTGTCAAAGCCCTCGACGCATGGCAACTGGGCTGGCGCGAAGGTGCGCTACGGCTGGACGACCGCCCACTGGGCGAGTTGCTGCACGAACTGCGCAGGTATCGCCCCGGCGTACTGCGCTGGGCACCAGAACTGGAGCGCTTGCGTGTTACCGGCACGTTCCGCCTTGACGACACCGACCGGGTGTTGGCCCTGCTCGCCGCCAGCCTGCCGTTGCAAGTGCAGACCCGCACGCGTTATTGGGTGAGCCTGACCGCACGAGAAAATCGAGCATGAGGCTGTCCCCTTTTTTTCACTCGCCGGTCATTACCGGTAGGAGAAAATAAAAGGGGAGCCTTGTTCAATGCCTGCAGTAAAATCCTGCCGCCTGCGCCCACTGGCGCGCGCAGCACATCCATTGTTCGCGATGAGCCTGCTGTTGTGTGCACCCGCATGGGCCGATGAGCCGGCCCGGCGTACGTTCCAGGTGGCGCCAGCCAGCCTGGGTGCCGCCTTGACCCATTTCGCCGACCAGGCCGGTGTCAGCCTTTCACTGGACCCGGCATTGGTAGAGGGCCGGCAAAGTAACGGCTTGTCCGGTCGTTACAGTGTCGATGAAGGCTTCAACCAGTTGCTGCGCAGTAGCGGCCTGCAGGCGCTACCGGTGGGTGAGGGGGCCTTCACCCTGATGCCGGCCCCCCAGGCCAGTGGCGCGCTGGAAATCGCCCCCACTCGCATCGTCGGCGGCCTGGCCGCAGGCAACGAAGCGCAGCCGTATGCCGGTGGCCAAGTGGCACGCCAGGGCGCGCAAGGTTTGCTCGGTTCGCGCGACTTCATGGAAACCCCGTTCAGCATCACCAGCTACACCAGCGAACTGGTCAAGAACCAGCAGGCGCGCACCTTGGGCGAGCTGATTGCCAGTGACCCTTCGGTGCGTGCTACCAACCCGGCGGGCGGGCGTTTCGAGCAGTTCACCATTCGCGGCTTCAGCCTGTTCAACAGTGATGTGGCCTACAACGGTCTCTATGGCATCTTGCCGACCTATTCGATCGACATGGAAATGGCCGACCGGGTCGACATCATCAAAGGCCCCAGCCAGTTGATCAACGGCATTTCGCCGCGTGGCAGCGTGGGCGGCGGTATCAACGTGCAGCCCAAGCGAGCCGCTGACAAGCCGATCACCGAATTCACCGGCAGCTACGCCTCGGCCGGCCAGGCTGGCGGTGCAGTGGACATCGGCCGTCGCTTTGGTGAAGGCCAGCAGTTCGGCGTGCGCTTCAATGGCGTGAAGCAGGCCGGTGATACTGAATGGGACCACCAGCGCGTCGACCGCGAAATGGCGGTGCTGGGCCTGGATTTTCGAGGCGAGCGCCTGCGTCTCTCGGCAGACCTGGGCCACACCGAACGCGACACCGATGCCCCGCAGGAGCGTGTGCTGGTCGGTGCCAATGCCAAGGTGCCCAATGCCAATGACGTACGCCACAACTACGCCCAGGCCTGGAGCAAGGCGCGTACCAACGACACATTCGGTGCGCTGAACGCCGAGTACGATATCAGCGAATCGCTGCTGGCCTATGGTGCGGTCGGTGCGCGCAAGAGCAACCATGACTTCCTGCGCCATAACGTGTCGATCACCAACGATGCCGGCGACTTCACCGTGCAGCCGCGTGACTTTACCCGGGACGAGTCGGTGCGCACCGCCATGGCCGGTTTACGTCACTGGTTCCATACCGGGCCGGTGAGCCACGAGCTGAACCTGGCCGCCAGCTATTACTACATGGACTTCACCAACGGCGGGGCGCGCTATGCCTCGGCGCCGAGCAACCTCTACAACCCGGTGGCCGCACCGACACCCGGTACGCCAACTCGCCTCGACCCCGAGGTCTACACGGAAAACCGCTTCTCCGGCGTGGCCCTGGCCGACACCCTTGGCTTTTTTGACGACCGCCTGCTGTTGACCCTGGGTGCGCGCTGGCAACGGGTGCAGGTGGATGACTGGAGCGACGGCGTCAAAGGCGAAACGGGCTATGACGAAGAAAAGGTCTCGCCCTCTGGGGGCGTATTGCTCAAGGTCACCGACCAGCTCTCGTTGTACGCCAACTACATGGAGGGCCTGAGCCAAGGCAAGATCGCCCCATCGACGTCGATCAACGAAGACCAGATCTTCCCGCCGTTCACCAGCCGCCAGGTCGAGGTGGGGGCCAAGTACGACCTCGGCCAGGTGGCCTTTACTGCCAGCGCCTTCCGCATTCGCCAGCCGGCCTACGAGACCAACCCCACCTCGCGGGTGTTCGGCCCCAATGGCAAGCGTGACAACCGCGGCATCGAGCTGAGTGTGTTCGGTGAACCGGTGCAGGGCGTGCGGGTGTTGGGTGGGGTGATGTATATCGACAGCGAGCTGACCGACACCGTCGGCGGTGCCTACGATGGCAACCGCGCGCCGGCCACGCCCGAATACAACGTCAATCTGGGGGCTGAATGGGACGTGCCAGGGGTGAACGGCCTGACCTTCACAGCGCGCGGCATTCACTCAAGTTCCCAGTACCTGGACCAGAACAACAGCAAGCGCATCGATGGCTGGGAGCGTTATGACCTGGGTGCACGTTATGCCTTCAAGGTGGACGCCACCGAGGTTACCTTGCGGGCCAGTGTCGAGAATGTGCTCGATGATCGCTACTGGAGCTCGGCGGGGGCGTCGGATGACAGTGAGCCGGGGTTGACCCTGTCTACGCCGCGGACCTATCTGCTCTCGGCCACGGTCGGCTTTTAAACCGAACCCTTGTATACCTACCCAGCGGGAGCGGGTGCGATCGGGAATCAGGCGACTCGGTGGGGCGGTTGCGTAGATGATCAGCCCGGCGCAAGCGCCCGCCCCAGCTTCTGCGCCTGCCCCTGCAACACCCGCATCAACTGCAGCGCCGCATGCGAGGGCGGCTCGAAGCGCGAATAGACGAAGCTGATATCGAAGTGAATGTCATCGGCCAACGGCACCACCGCCAGCCCGCTGTCCTGTGCAACGAACTCGTCGATCACGCTGATGCCCATGCCTTGCTTGACCAACGCCACAGCCTCGTTGGCATTGGTGAACGACAACAGTGATTTCAGCTGTAGCCCGCGGCGCCCGATGTGTTCGGCCAACAGCTTGCCAAACGGCATGTCGGGCCGGAACAGCAGCAACGCATGGCCCTCCAGCTGCTGCAAGGTCAGCGCGGGCTGACCGGCCAAAGGGTGACCCGGCGGCATCACCACCACCATGCGTCCACGCATGAACGCTTGCGAATGCAGGTGGTCGTGCACCACCGGCAGGGCGGCGATCGACAGGTCGACCTTCTTCGACAGGATCTGATTGGGCATTTCGCCCATCAACGAGGTTTGCCACTCGATATTCAGTGACGGTGATTCACGCTTGAGCTGGGCCAGGGCCATCGGGATCACCACCGTGGACAACGATGCACTGCACGAGATACGCAGCTTGCGCTGGCCGCCAGCGCCCAGCGCGAGGGCGCATTCGTTGACCTGCAACGCTGCCTGGTACACCCGCTCAACCTCGCGAAACAGCACCTGCGCTTCGGCCGTCGTCACCAGGCGGTTGTTGACGCGCTCGAACAGCGGGTAGGCCAGGCGCGCTTCGATGTACTGGATCAGCTTGCTCACCGCCGGCTGCGACACATACAGCAATTTGGCCGCCGCGCTGATCGAGCCCGTCAGCATCACCGCCCTGAACACTTCCATGTGCCGAAGTTTGAACACCATGGGGCTTGCGTCCGCGCCTTCGTTGCCAAGCAGCATGTGTATTACCTTCGGTTATGGTTTTCGCCATCTGGGTATGAGCGTCAAAGCCGGCCACACAGTATCGTGAACCCCAGCCTAATCGCCCTTGCGGCGCACAATAACAAGATCTGCAGACAAGCGCAGTGGCGCTTGACGGGAGTGCTGCGTGAACATATTTGACGAAGCGAAGATCGATTGCCATAACCATTTGTTTGACCCTGCCCGTTTCCCCTATCACCCCGACGCACCCTATGCGCCCTCCGGTCAGGAGGTCGCCACCCAGGCGCAGTTCACCCGGGTGATGGACGCTTACGGCGTGCAACATGCCTTGCTGGTGGGCCCCAACAGCGGCTACCACACCGACAACCGCTACCTGCTGCATGCCTTGGCCAGCGGGCAGGGGCGGTTCAAGGGGGTGGCGGTGGTCAAGGCGGACATCAACCTCGATGCGCTGGCGGCCTTGCAGGCGCAAGGCGTGGTGGGTATTGCCTTCAACCCCGCGCTGTACGGGGTAGCCAGCCTCAAGGGCGTTGACGGGCTGCTCGGCAAGCTCGCCGAGCTTGGCCTGTTCGCCCAGCTGCAGGTGTGTGGCGACCAGCTGCTGGACCTGCAAGGCGTGCTGCAAGGCTCGCAGGCTCGTCTGTTGATTGACCATTGCGGCCGCCCGGATGTCGCTGCCGGCGTGCAGCAGGCCGGCTTCCAGGCGTTGCTGCGGCTGGCCGACAGTGGCCGCGCCTGCGTGAAGCTGTCAGGTATGCAGAAGTTTGCCGCAGCGGATGCCTTGTTCGAACAAAGCAGTGCATACGTGCAGGCCCTGCTCGAAGCCTTTGGCGCCCAAGCCTGTGTGTGGGGTTCGGACTGGCCGTTCATTCGCCAGCCCGCGCGGGTGGACTACGGCCCGCTGCTGAAGTTGGCCGAGCGCCTGATGCCGGATGCCCGGCTGCGCCGCACAGTGATGTGGGACACCCCTCGGCGATTGTTCGGGTTTGCCTAGCCGGTGGCCTGCGTGGCATCGGCCTGGCGACAGCCTTTACCACGGGTTTTGTGTTCGGCCTCGGCGGAGGGAGGGCGGCCTATTGAATGGACAGGACTTGGCACACCTGACGGCGTTGGAGCTGGCGGCGGGTAGCCAGCCGCGCGCGAAATGCGGGCGACGTGTCAGCGTGGAAGTTTCGTCCGTTGGCGTGCCCGCACCTCAACGCTTGCAAGCTGCGGCACGGGCAACCCAGGCGTGGCTGGACGGCAGGTGGCAGTCACCACCCGCCATTCAGGCCTGCGATCATTGCTGATCGGGAACCACGGCGATCACGTCGATCTCCATCAGCCACTCGGCCTGGGCCAACCCGGCCACCACCAACCCGGTGGAAATCGGGAACACGCCCTTGAGCCACTTGCCCACCTCCTTGTACACCGGCTCGCGGAAGCGCGGGTCGGTGATGTAGGTGGTGGTCTTGACGATGTGCGACAGGTCCGAGCCGGCTTCTTCAAGCAGTTGCTTGACGTTCTTCATCGCCTGTTCGGTTTGTGCGCGCGGGTCACCCAGGCCCACCAGCTTGCCTTCGAAGTCGGTACCGACCTGGCCGCGCACGTAGATGGTATTGCCCGCCCGCACGGCCTGGCACAAGTCGTTGTCCAGGGTCTGGTTGGGGTAGGTTTCCTTGGTGTTGAACATGCGGATGCGAGTATGGGTAGGCATCAGTGGGCTCCGAGGGTGCTGACATTGCTGATCTTGGCGGTTTGCTGCTCATCCGCTGCGCGTTGCTCGCGGTCGCGGTAGGCGGTGTAGGTACGTTGCGTGGCGATGTGGCCGGCGACGTGCTTGGCGTCGTGCCACACCCCCCAGATGAACGATGAACCACGGCGCGACAACCACGGCAGGCCGAGGAAGTACACGCCCGGTTCACGGGCCACACCACGCTGGTGCTGGGGCTTGCCGTTGGCATCGAAGGTGTCTACCTGCAGCCAGCTGAAATCCACGCCGTAACCGGTGGCCCAGATGATGCTGCTGACGCCGGCCTTGGCCAGGTCCAGCTGCTGCAGCGGGTTGCGCATGCACTCCGGGTCGGCCAGGCGCTGGCGGGCTTCGGGCTCTTCCGGCAGGTCCAGGCCGTTGCGTTCGATGTAGGCATCGGCCGCATCCAGCAGGGCCAGGTAGTTTTCGTCGCCGCGGTTGATGTTCTCGACCAGGTTGTCCTGGAAGCGCGCGACGCCATTTTCGAACGACTGGGTCAGGCCGACCAGGGTCATGCCCTGGTGGGCGAGGGCACGGAAGTCCACGGTGTGGCCACCACGGGCGCCGCTGACCGCGATGGTCACATGCTCGCGACCGGGCTTGGCAATTTCCGCGTCCCACTCGCCCAGCACGCCCAGCCACCAGCAGAAGTCGCGGTTGCGGTAGGCACGCGGCGGGCGGTCGTGGGCGCCGACCGACAGGTACACCTGGCGTCCGGCGCGCATCAGCTCTTCGGCAATCTGCACGCCGGAAGAGCCGGCACCGACCACCAGTACCGCGCCTTCAGGCAACTGCTCTGGGTTGAAGTAAGCGGCGGAATGAATCTGGTGCAGGTTGCTGTCTTTCGGCGCGATGGCCGGGATCACCGGTTTCTGGAACGGGCCGGTGGCAGCGACTACGTGATTGGCGCGAATCACGCCTTCACTGGTGTCGATGGTGAAGCCAGGGCGGTCGCTGTTACGCACCACGCGCTTCACTTCAATGCCGGTGCGCACGGGCAGGTTGTACTTGCGTACGTACTGCTCGAAGTAGTCGGCCACCTGGTCCTTGCCGGCGAATGCATCGGCGTCGAGGTTGAATTCCAGCCCCGGGAAGCGGTCGTGCCAGGCTGGGCCGTTGGCGACCAGCGAGTCCCAGCGGCCGGTACGCCAGGCCTGTGCGATGCGGTTGCGCTCCAGTACCAGGTGCGGCACACCAAGCTTGCTCAGGTGTTCGCTCATGGCCACGCCGGCCTGGCCGGCGCCGACGACGAGGGTGTCGATTTCGAGGTTGTTCAGTGTCATGTCCGAGCCCTTGTTCAGGCGGTTATTGTCAGGTCGGTTTGGAGGACCGCCGTTGCCTGGAGCCAGACTAGGGATGCCGTGGAAATGGCGAAAATAGTATTTAGCTGGTGCTTGCCGATAAAACGGCGAAGGCCTTGATTTCTCTGGCCTGTGGGGCAGGTTGGCCGGGTGGGTGACGTGGTTTTTCGAGCGGGTGCGAAGGGCGGGCCCCTGAGCATAGTTTTTTCCTGCCTACCCCCTCGGAAAAAGGTCGTTTCGCCCGCCCGAAGGTTCCACTCAGAATGCCGTGTATCGCACAGCACAACAGGAACCATGACATGACGTTCTCCATCATTGGTCGTTGCCAGGAAACCGGCCAGGTCGGTATTGCCATCAGCTCGTCGAGCATCGCCGTGGGTGCCCGTTGCCCCTGGGTGCGTGCCGGTGTGGGCGCAGTCTCGACCCAGAACATCACCCTGCCGGCGCTGGGCCCGCAGATTCTCGATGCCCTGGAGCATGGCCAGTTGCCGCCCGCCGCTGCGCTGGACAGGGTGCTCAGTGCCAATGGCTGGAGTGAGTACCGCCAGGTCACGGTGATCGACAGCCACGGCCAGGTGGCCCTGTTCACCGGGCGGGAAGCACTGGGCACACACCATGCAATGGCCGGTGAACAATGCGCGGCGGCTGGCAACCTGCTGTCCTCGACCCAGGTGATCGAAGCCATGGTGCTGGCCTTCGAGCAGGCCGGCGGCCACCTGGCCGACCGCCTGCTGGCAGCCATGCACGCGGCGATGGCCGCGGGTGGCGAAGCCGGGCCCGTGCACTCGGCGGCGCTGAAGATTGCTGGCGAGCTGACCTGGCCGCTGGTGGACCTGCGCGTCGATTGGGCCGACAGCGACCCGATCGGTGTGCTCGATGGCCTGTGGCAAGCCTATCGCCCGCAGATGCAGGATTACGTCACCCGCGCCCTCAACCCGACCGCCGCGCCAAGCTATGGGGTGCCGGGCGATGAGTGAATTTGCCAGTCGCGCGCTGCTGGCCCGGCTGATCGGCTTTGCCACGGTGAGCCGCGACTCCAACCTGGCGCTGATCGGTTTTATCCGTGATTACCTGGCCGAGCTGGGGGTGGAATGCGAGCTGTTCCATAACCCGGAGGGCACCAAGGCCAACCTGTTCGCCACTGTCGGCCCCAGGGATGTTGGCGGTGTGGTGCTGTCTGGGCATACCGATGTGGTGCCGGTGGATGGCCAGGCCTGGACGGTCGAGCCGTTTGCCCTGAGTGAGCGTGACGGCCGCCTGTATGGCCGCGGCACGGCCGACATGAAAGGCTTTATCGCCTCGGTGCTGGCTGCTGTGCCCGCGTTTCTCGCGCAGCCGTTGCGCATGCCGGTACACCTGGCGTTTTCCTACGACGAAGAAGTCGGTTGCCTGGGCGTGCGCTCGATGCTGGCTGCCCTCGAAAAGCGCCCGTGTAAACCACGGCTGTGCCTGATCGGTGAACCCACCGAACTCAAACCGGTACTGGGGCACAAGGGCAAGCTGGCAATGCGTTGCCAGGTACAGGGCGCAGCGTGCCATTCGGCGTACGCGCCGTATGGGGTGAACGCCATCGAGTATGCGGCGAAACTGATTGGCAAGTTGGGCGACATCGGCGATGCCCTGGCACAGCCGGCCCATCATGACGAGCGCTTCGATCCGCCGTTCTCCACGGTGCAGGCCGGCGTGATCAAAGGGGGCAGGGCGCTGAACATCGTGCCGGACGAGTGCGAGTTCGATTTCGAAGTGCGTGCGCTCCCAGGGTTCGAGGCGCAGGCGGTCGCCGACCAGTTGCAAACCTATGCTGAAGCCGAGTTGCTGCCGCGTATGCGCAAGGTCAATACCGCCAGCGCCATTCGCCTGGCGCCGCTGAGTGCCTATCCGGGGCTGGCGACACCGGAAGACAGCGAGGCTGCGCGGTTGGTGGCGCTACTCAGCGGTTCGGATACGTTCGGCACGGTAGCGTTTGGTACCGAAGGTGGCTTGTTCGACCAGGCGGGCATCCCCACCGTGGTGTGCGGCCCTGGCAGCATGGACCAGGGCCACAAGCCGGATGAGTTTGTCAGTGTCGAGCAGTTGCGCGGCTGTGATGCCATGCTGCTGAGACTAGTGGACTACCTCAAACAGGCTTGAGGGTTGCGCCGGCGGATGGGGCCGCAGTGCGGCCCCGGCGGTTCAGAAGGTCGCCTTGACCTGCAGGCCGACCACGAGTGCGTTGTCGATGTCTTTGCCCGAAAACGCCCCTGGCTCGATGATGTATTGCACATCCGGGCGCAGGTTCAGCCACGGCGTGGCCTGGTAGCCGTAGCTCAGTTCGATCAACTGCTCGGCGCTGTCGATATCCGGGAACTGCTGGCCCGCGTTGAACGCGGCATCTTCCAGCACATCGCGGCTACGCGGGTTGGGTACGGCGCGGCCGTAACCCAGTGCCACGGTATCCTTCGGGCGGCCTTCGAATGGCTTGTACAGCACCACGCCGGCGCCATACCACTTGGTGAACGGCGAAGCGGCTTTGCTCGACGCCGAGTACTGGCCGAAGGCGTGCAGGCTTCGGCCTGGGGAGGCCTGGTCGTTCCACACCGCTTGGTCGACCAGCAGGTAATGGCCACCCCGGCCGGACACTTCATCATCGCTGCCGATGCGTTTCACATCAGAGCTGTCGTAGTAGTAGCCAAGCTTGTACTCGCCTGGCAGTTCACCCTGCAGCTTGTATACCAGTTCTACCGGAACCACGGTGCCGGTGGTGTGCTTGGGCCCCAGGTGCCAGGCGCGGCTGGAGTTGCCGTTGCTTTCAGGATCGACGTTGAACGCTGCCACGCGCAACTGCCAGGCAGGTGACAGGTCGTACTTCACGCGCACGCCGAGGTGGGCGTTGGGGTAATTGGTCCAGCCACTGCCGCCCGACATGTTCAGCGGGTGGCCGCAGAAGCCGGCGTTCATGAAGTTGCACAGGATGCCGCTGTCCAGGCCGCCGAGGTCGTTGCCCATGGCCATGTAGCCCAGCTTGACGTTGAGCGCCGGGGTGAACAGCGTGCGCTCGTAGCTCAGCTCGGTCAGGCGGGTGTACAGGCCGCCGAAGTTTTCCTGGATTGGCAGGCGGTTGCCTACCAGGTCTTCCGAGGCGCTGTTGCCGCGGCGGTCGTTGATGGTCAGCTGGACCTTGCCGCCGTTGTCCAGGCCGTACAGTTTCGACAGGTCGAACTGCACGCCCAGCTTGACGTTCTGCGAATAGCGCGCCGAACGGTGCAGGCCACCGTGGGCGTTGTAGGCGGTTTCACCGCTGTAGTCGCCGGTGATCTTGACGCCGTCTTCTTCGAGTTGATGGCGCAGGCCGCCCCAGTCACCGGTCAGGGTGCTGCGGGTCATGAGGTCGTCGTTGGCAAGGGCGGTGGTGCTGGCCAGGGCCAGCAGCAGGGTGGGGGTGATGCGAATTGCGGATGGCATTACAGAATCTCGGATTGTCTTTGAGGGGCATTCGCGGGCAAGCCCGCTCCTACAGGGGCCTTGTAGGAGCGGGCTTGCCCGCGAAGCAGGCGACGCGGTCTTACGGCAGAGCGTAAGAAATCACATAGTCGCCGCGGTCAGTCGACTGGCGGGCGCCGCCAGCGGTGATCACCACGTACTGCTTGCCGGTCTTCGGCGAGACGTAGGTCATCGGGCCGCCCTGGCTGCCCACTGGCAGGCGAGCCTTCCAGATTTCGTTACCGTTGCTGCTGTCGTAGGCGCGCAGGTAGAAGTCTTGGGTACCTGCGATGAACACCAGGCCGCCTTGGGTCGACAGGGTGCCGCCAAGGGTTGGCAGGCCGATCTTGATCGGCAGGTGCATGCGGATGCCGAGCGGGCCGGTGTCTTCAACGGTGCCTACCGGCACCTGCCAGGCCACCTGGCGGGTCTTCATGTCGATGGCGGTCAGGGTGCCGAACGGCGGTGCCTGGCATGGAATGCCGGCGACCGACAGGAAGCGGTTCTTGTTCACGGCATACGGGGTGCCCTTGAGCGGTACCGCGCCCATGCCAGTGTTCAGTGCTTCGCCACCGGAAGCCGCGCCACCTTTGTTCTGCGACGGGATCATCTGGATCCACAGGCCCAGACGCATGTCGTTGACGAAGATGAAGCCATGTACCGGGTCGGTAGAAATGCTGCCCCAGTTCATGCCACCCAGCGAACCCGGGAAGCTCAGCGACAGGTCGGTACCCGGCGCGGTGTACAGGCCGTCGTAGCGCATCTTCTTGAAGTCGATGCGGCACAGCAACTGGTCATACGGGGTGGCGCCCCACATGTCCGATTCGGTCAGGGTCTGCGCGCCGATCTGCGGCATGCCCACCGACTTGGGCTGGGTTGGGGAGTACGGCTCGTTCGGGATGTTGCTTGGCTTGACCGGTACTTCGTCGACCTGGGTCAGCGGCTTGCCAGTGGCGCGGTCGAGCACGTAGATCTGCCCGGCCTTGGTGCCGATCACCACCGCAGGTACCGACTTGCCGTCGTCCTTGGTGAAGTCGATCAGGCTTGGCTGCATGGGCAGGTCGAAGTCCCAGAGGTCGTTGTGCACGGTCTGGAACACCCATTTCTGGTTGCCGGTGGTGGCGTCCAAAGCCAGCACCGAAGCGCCATAAGTGTGGTCCAGTTTGCTGCGCTCAACGCCGTAGATGTCGGTGGAGGACGAGCCCATCGGCAGGAACACGGTGTTCATCGCCGGGTCGTAGGACATCGGTGCCCAGCTGTTCGGGGTGCTGCGCACGTAGGTCTTGTCGCCCTGCGGAGCCTGGCGGTCTTCCGGGTTGCCCGGGTCGAAGGCCCAGCGCATTTCACCGGTGATCACGTCAAAACCACGGATCACGCCGCCTGGCATGTCGGTCTGGACGTTGTCGGCAACACGGCCGCCGACCACTACGGTAGTGCCGGCCATCAGCGGTGCCGAGGACAGCTGGTAGTAGGAGTCCGGTACATCACCCAGGCCTGCCTTGAGGTCGACCTGGCCATTGTTGCCGAAGCCCTGGCAGAACTCGCCGTTGTCAGCGTCGACGGCAATCAGGCGGCCGTCGATGGTGTTGGTCAGCAGGCGACGCTGGCAGTTGGCACCGGCCGCTACGCTAACGCCGGTGATCGGCGAGCTGTTCGGCTGGGTTGGCTGGGCGATGGCTGCAGTGGCGTCGAAGTAGGCCATGCCACGGCAACGCTGCCAGACCTTGGACTGGGCGTTGATTTCGTTCTTCCACAGCTCTTTGCCGGTGTCGGCATCGAGTGCGATCAGGTTGTTGTGCGGGGTGCAGATGAACACCTTGCTGCCGATCTGCAGCGGGGTGAGCTGGTCTTCGGCACCGTTGCCGTCACTGATTGCAACGTCGCCGGTTTGGTAGGTCCAGGCCACTTTCAGCTTGTTGACGTTGTCCCGGTTGATCTGGTCAAGCGCGGCGAAGCGGCTGCCACCTTCGGTGTTACCGTAGTGGGCCCAGTCTTTCTGTTCCTTGCCGGTTTCGACCGGGGTCATGCCCGGGCCTTTGCCGGTGGGCGCGACGCTTGGGTGGGCAACGAACATGTTGCCGACCGCGATCACCAATACCACGGCCATCACCCCGGCTACGCCGTACGCACCGCGCCCGGCGCTGGCGCCGTTGGCACGCGCCAGCAGCGGGTAGACCAGCGCCACGACCATGCCGATTGCGCCAAACATGAACAGGCGCGAGAACAGCGGCCAGAACACCAGGCCCGCATCGATCAGTGCCCAGATGGCAGTACCGACCAGGAACACGGCATACAGCCAGGCACCCGCCTTCTTGCGGCGAGCAATGAGGACACCGGCGATGGCCATGGCCAAGCCGCCGATCAGGAAGTACCAGGAACCGCCCAGACCGGCGAGCTTGACGCCGCCAGCAGCGAGGAGGAGGCCGAGCAGGGCGATGATCACGCCCAGGCCGACCAGGATGAAGTTTGTGGCGCCAGAGGCGCGCGGTGTTTCTTTCATGCCAGGGATCTCAGCAGGTGGAATGCGCGCAGTTTAAGCCCTTAGCTTGCTAATTAACAAGTTGGTACATAATTGAGCGAGGCTGATTGTCGCAGGGCTGAACTTACGAAGATGTGGCCAAAAGTATAGATAAGGTGCTGAAAAACGCATTGAACGAGGCGTTTATGACGCCTCTTCGATTTGTGTTCATGCTTTGGTCGCGGCCCAACCTTGCACGGCGTCGGGACAATTGCGCCTTGAGCACGGGCCGGCATGGCCCTTTCATGCCGGCCATGGGGTGCTGCTGCTATAGAACACCGCGAGCCAGATGGTGGCCGTGCCGGGCGCGGTCCATTCCACGCGGTGGCGGTCGTGCGGGGGGATGTCCAGACAATCGCCCGGCGCCAGCAGGCGGGTGTGGTGCTCGTGCTCGAAACGCAGGGCGGCAGCACCACTGAGCAACATGATCCACTCGCCTTCGGCCTGGTCGTACCAGAAGCCGGGTGGGCTGGCCTGCCCACTGGAGACGATACGCTCCACGCGGATGCCCGGGCGGCTGAGCAATTCGTCGACACGTTCGGCGCTGGCGGGGTCGCAGGGCGGCAGGGCGGTCAGCAGGTTGTTCAGGGTCATGGTAAGCCTCCTTGGAAATGGGTGGATTCCACTATGGACGCAATCGCCTTGGCGCGCGCGGCTTGACCCGCCCGGCTGTTTGTAAGAACTTTCCGAGTTTTGGAAGACGGGCTGAACATGGACAAGCTGCTGGCGATGAAAATGTTCGTGGCCACTGTCGATGCCCAAGGCTTTTCTGCTGCCGCGCGCAGGCTAGGGCTGGCGACATCGTCGGTGACACGTCTGGTCGATGCCCTGGAAGCGTCGCTGGGCGCCACCTTGCTCAACCGCTCGACGCGCCAGGTCAGCCTGACCGAGGCCGGCGCCCGTTACTACCAGCGGGCACGGGGCATTTTTGAAGCACTGGACGAAGCGGATGCCAGCATCGCCGATCGCGGCGAGGAGCCTGTGGGTGTACTGCGCCTGAGCCTGCCAGTGGAGTTCGGCCGGCGGGTCATCGCCCCGCACCTGGGGCCATTCCTGGCGCAGCACCCGGCGCTGGAACTGGACATCGACCTCAGCGACCGCCTGGACGACTTGCTTGACGGGCGCTATGACCTGTCGATTCGCCTGGGTGACCCTTCGCCCAATGACGAATTGGTGTGCCGCCGGCTCGGCCGTTTTCAGCGTTGGCTGGTGGCCAGCCCGGCTTACCTGGCCGGGCGTGAGCCATTGCAGCATCCCCGGGAGTTGCTTGACCATGCCTGCCTGCGCTTTCGCTATGGGCAGAAAGCGCGCCCCTGGCGCCTGACCTGTGGCCAGGACAGCCTGGAACTGGACGTAAGCGGGCCATTGCGCAGCGCCAATGCCGACATGTTGCGTGAAACGGCACTGGCAGGCAGTGGTATCGCACTGCTGGCCGATTGGCTGGTACGCGAGGATGTGTTGGCAGGGCGCCTGCAGCGGGTATTCCCCGACTGGCAGGCCAGTCCTGGCGCAGCCAATAGCAGCATCAACGCCCTGTATATGCCCAACCACCGGGGCTCACGGCGGGTAAACGCATTCATCGACTTTTGCGAAGATTTGCTCATACACGGGCACTAGTGTTGCGCAGTGCGCAAAGCCGCATTGCGCCACCGCCGGATTCTCGGCGCTGACGTCCATGGGTAAGGTGGCCGGCATATACCCAACCCTTGTCGAGGAACTTCGCATGAACCCCTCCCTTGCGGCAGCGCAACCGGCAGCCGCCAGCCTGAGCCGGGCTCTGGTAGTGCTGCTGGCGTTCTGCTGCGGCGCGATCGTCGCCAACATCTACTACGCCCAGCCCATCGTCGGGCTGATCGCCCCGGACCTGGGGCTGTCCACCGAGCATGCCAGCCTGATCGTTTCCCTCACTCAGTTGGGCTATGCCCTGGGCCTGTTATTGCTGGTACCGCTGGCCGACCTGCTGGAAAACCGCCGCCTGATGGTGGCCACCGCGGTCCTGGCCTGCGTCAGCCTGCTGCTGGCGGGCACCAGCAGCAGTGGCCAGGGTCAGCTGTTCCTGGGTTACGCACTGCTGATCGGCTTCAGTTCGGTGTCGGTGCAGATGCTCATCCCGCTGGCGGCGCACCTGGCGCCGGAGCAGCAGCGTGGACGTGTGGTCGGTAACATCATGGGCGGCTTGCTGCTGGGCATCCTGCTGGCGCGACCGCTGTCGAGCCTGGTGGCCGACCACTTCGGCTGGCGTGCGGTGTTCATTGGCGCCGCCGGGGTAATGCTGGCGATCATCCTGTTGCTGTCATTGACCTTGCCGCAGCGGCGGCCCGAGCACAAAGCCAGCTATGCCGGGCTGATGCTGTCGCTGCTCACACTGCTGCGTCGTTATCCGCTGTTGCGCCAGCGTTCGTTGTACCAGGCATTGATGTTTGCAGCGTTCAGCCTTTACTGGACGGCGGTGCCGATGGCGCTTGCCGGGGAGCATGGCCTGTCACAAAGCCAGATCGCCGTGTTCGCCCTTGTCGGCGCGGTGGGTGCCGTTGCTGCGCCCATGGCCGGCCGCCTGGCCGATGCCGGGCATGCCCGGGCCGGCTCGCTGCTGGCGCTGTTGCTGGCGCCGGCGGCCTTGTTGCTGGGGCTGACAGTGCCGGGTTACAGCGTGATCGGCCTGGGCCTTACCGGCGTGTTGCTGGACTTTGCGGTGCAGATGAACATGGTCATCGGCCAGCGTGAAGTGTACGCACTGGACCCGGCCAGCCGCGGGCGGCTGAATGCGGTGTACATGACCAGCATCTTCCTCGGCGGGGCGCTGGGGTCGGCGGTGGCCAGTGCGCTGTTCAGCCAGTTTGGCTGGCATGGCGTGGCACTGGTGGGGGCGGGGTTGCCGGGTGTGGCGCTGGTTGTGTTTCTACTCAAAGCACGCCGGGGTTGAACCGTTACGCGTTGCAGGGCACGGGCTTCGCCCGTGTTCGCGGGCCCGCTATCGGCCAAGCGGCAGCGCCAGGCCAATCAAGGCAAACAGGCTCCCGCAGCAACGATTGAAACCTTTGCCACCCTTGGCCAGCCATGGCCGAATGCGAAACGCCAGGCGCGCCAGCAGGTATTCGACCAGAAACTCGACGCTGGCAAAGGTCGCGGCCATCACCGCAAATTGCAGCACCAGCCCTCGCTGTGGGTCGATGAACTGCGGCAGGAAGGCACCATAGAACAGCAGCACCTTGGGGTTCGCCATGGCCGAAAGCAGGCCCTGGCGAAACAGCCCGGCATTGCCCAGCCGCGCGCTGTGCGCGGTCAGTTCCAGCTGCAGGCCTGGACTGCGCCACAGTTGAATGCCCAGCCAGATCAAATAAGCCCCACCCACCCACTTCAGGACGCTCAGCACTGCCGCCGAGGTCTGCAGCAGTGCGCTGAGGCCGAACATGGTCAAGGCTATGAGGGCGCTGAAACCCAAGACCCCGCCCACGATGGTGAACAGCGTTCGCCGCGCGCCATAGAGCGCGCCATGGGTCAACGCCAACAAGCTGTTGGGCCCCGGGGTCAGTGACAGGCCGATGCTGGCCAGCAGGTAGATGAGCCAGGTGTCCAGTGCCATGTTGAAAACTGCCTTGTTCGAGAGAGGGCGACAGTCTATGGCGCAACCCTCACGCTGAAAGAGTATTATCTGGTCATAAAAGGGTCTTTTCTGGACGTGGTTTCATGCCGCCCGACATCCGCTTGCTGATCCTGCCGTTACCGGATTTTGCCTTGCTGCCGTTTGGCGCCTTTCTCGACAAATTGCGCTTCAGCGCCGACGACGAGGACTACAGCCAACAACGCTATTGCAGCTGGACGGTGGCGGGGCTCAGCCTCGAGCCGGTACCGTCGAGCAGTGGCGCGGTGCTGCAGGTCGAGGCCATTGCCGATCAGCTCGACCTTGACCTATTCGACTACCTGGTGGTGTTCGGCGGTCGCAGTGCCATGGCCACCGCGGCGCTGGCGCCACGTTACCAGGCGTTGCTCAGGCAGGCCGCCAAGGCGGGTGTCAAGCTGGTGGGGGTCGACAATGGCGCCTTCCTGCTGGCTGCCTGCGGCCTGCTGCAGGGGCACAAGGTGGTGGTGCACTGGCGTCACGAAGCCGAGTTTCGTGCTGCGTTTCCGCAGTTGCAGCTGTTGCGCGAGCAGTTGTACTGCATCGATGGCAACCGCATCACGTGCGCCGGTGGTACTGCCGCCATAGACCTGGCCGTTGCACTACTGTCACGCGCTTGCGGGCGAACCCGGGCGCTCAAAGGGCTGGCTGACATGCTGGTGGACGAGACCCGCGACAGCCGTCACGCCTTGCGCTCGCTGGAGCTGGGTGCTGGTCAGGGGCGCCAGGTGCAGCGGGCGCAAGCACTGATGCGCCATCACCTGGGCACGCCGTTGGCCGTGGAGCAGCTGGCCGCAGAACTGGGCATCAGCCGGCGTCAACTGGACCGGCAGTTCCAGGCCAGCCACGGGATGAGCACCAAGGCCTGGTGGCTGGAGATGCGCTTGCAGCAGGCGCGCTGGCGTTTGCTCAACTCCAGCCACAGCCTGGCGCAGATTGCCGATGAGGTGGGCCTGGGTGATGCCAGCTACCTTGGCAAGTGCGTGCGGCGTCGGTTTGGGTGTACGGCCCTGCAGTTGCGTGCAGGTCATTACCCGCTCACGTGATCTACTGGGGCGTCCCGAACAACCCTGTCCAGTAGATCCCTGCATCGCTCTTGGGGTCTATCGCATAGGCAGCGCCCAGTTCACGGAAGTCCGGATTCATCAGCGTGGCGCAGTGCCCTGGGCTGTCCAGCCAGCCGTTGACGACCTTTTGCGCGGTGTCACGCCCGGCGGTGATATTTTCGCCGATCTGCTGGTACAGGTACCCGGCCAGTTCCGCCCGGTCACCCGGTGTGCGGCCATCTTTGTCGATGTGATCGAAGAAGTTCTGGTTGGCCATGGCCCGAGTGTGGTTGGCGGCGACCCCGGCCAGCACTGTGCTCCAGCTCAGTGGCGGGGCGGCGGCAAACGGCTGGCCGCCGCATTGTCGTGGCACCTTGCGCGCGGCGTTGACCTCCTGCAGCACCTTCTGTCCCTCGGCCTGCCAGTCGCCCAGGCGGCCGCTGAGCAGCGGCCGTGCCAGCACGATGCGCCAGTCGCGGCCCTCCTGGCTGACGCCGATATCGACGAATTGCGGGTCGAGCACCACCTGGCAGAAGCTTTCCTCGATGGCATGCATGGCGGCGCGTGCGTCGCGTGGCCCCGACAGGCTGATGGCCTGGACGCTGACCATGGGGTAGGCGGCGCGGGTCATGGCCTGTTGCAGGTCGCGGGTGCCCTCTGGCGACAGCGCAAGGCGTGTGTCGCTGTTGAGCGGCGGCAGTTCCAACGACGCCTCGCCACCGCAGGGCTGGGCCTTGCTGCGGTAGACATTGATCGAATCGATCAACTGCGCCTCTTCGCCGGTGGCTGCCAGCGCCCCGGTCGAAACGACCAGGCCCAGTGACAAGGCGACAACGGATGTCAGGACGCGCATGTGGATCTCCCTATGACTGGCAGCGTCGTGGTGTGCGCTGCTCATCCTACACAAGCCCGGGGCTTTTGGCCCGAGGTCGTGCAAGGCAATGAAAACGCCGGCAATCGTTACTGGCGGCAAAAGAGGGAGTAGACCCCTGGCCGGTGGAAAAGTGCGGTCAGTTGCCAATCATTCGCATCGGACCAGCGTTGTCAGCCGTTTGCGCGTCAATGGGCCAACGCCTGGTTCGGCTTGTAGAACAGGAAATGGGTGGTCTGCGCGGTCTTGCGATAAGCCTTCGCCCAGTCGGGGCGCACCGTGCGGTCGTGAAAGTACAATGCGCCGCCGGTGGGGTCTTTCAACTGCTGGTTCAGTGCCTTGCGTGCGATCTCTTTGGCAACGTCGTAGCGTTGCGGTTCCTCGACCTGGTCCGGGCGCCCGTCACACCACCATGAGAACTGACAGGACTTGGTCTCCACCCCCTGTTTGACTACCGCGCAGATAGTGTCGGGAAAGCCATCGTGGCCCAGGCGGTTGAGCACCACACTGGCCACCGCGGTCATGTCTTTGGCGTCGGCGCCCTTGGCTTCCCAGTAGATGGTACGTGCCAGGCAGGTGATGCTGTCATCCAGCGGCGCCTGGCCAGCCGGGTCCACTGCCTGCGTTTCGCCTGGGGTCAGTTTCTCTGCCTTCCTGGGGGGCGGCGCATCTTCAACGACCTTTTCTTCAAGTACTTCGGCCTTGTCCTCGGCAACGGCGGCTTTGGCCGGGTCAGCGGCATACAGGGGGCCTGCGAGCAGGGCCGAGGTCAAGCCGATCAGCATCAAGTGACGGCGCATGGGCACATTACCAGGCGGTGGGCAGAATTTCAGTCTAGCCAAGCGTAAGCATTAATACCAAAGGCAGGGTGGCGGCCGCAGCCACGGTCTGCAGGGCGATGAGGGTAGCCATCAGTGGCGCATTGCCGCCCATTTGCCGGGCCATGACATAAGACGACGAAGCGGTTGGCAGCGCCTGGAACAACACCGCCACCACCGCTGCCTGGCCACTCAGGCCGAACAGCCGGCAAACGCCCCAGGTGGTCAGTGGCATGACCAGGAACTTGAACGCCGATGCTGCCATCAGCGGCCGTACCTGCTGGCCGAGGCTGGCGCCCCCCAGGGCAGCGCCGACACACAGCAGGCCCAGCGGCAGCGCGGCCTGGCCCAAGGCCTTGACCGTGGCGTCGATACCGGCCGGCAAGCCCAGCCCCGTGGCCCGTAGCATCAGCCCCCCTGCGCAGCCGATGATCAACGGGTTGGCGAAGATCGCCCGAAGCACTGTGGCTGGCGAACTGTGACGGGCGCTGAAGCGGGCAAACACCAGCACGCAGAGCAGGTTGACCAAGGGCACGATGGCTGCGTTGGCCACCGCCGACAGGGCAATCCCGGCGCTGCCGTAAATCCCCGCAGCCAGGGTGGCACCGATGTAGTTGTTGAAGCGGATACCGCCCTGAAACACCGAAGTGAAATCGGCTCCATCATGGTTCGCCGCGCCCTGATACAGCACCAGCAACACGGCACCGGCCAGGGTCGAGAGCATCAGTGCGCCGGCCATGCCCAGCACCGGTATGCCATCGAGGTTGGCGGTGGCCAGGCCATGGAGGAACAGCGACGGCAGCAGGACGTAGTAGCTCAGGCGCTCGGCACCAGGCCAGAAGCTTTCGGCAAGAAAACCGCGAAGGCGCAGGAAGGTACCCAGGGCAATCAGCAGGATGATGGGGAGCAGGGTGGTCAGCAGCAAGTGCAGCATGGTCAGCATTCCGTGGGCGGGTACGTGCACAGACTACGGGGGCGGATCGATCTGTAAAAACGTTGTTTTCTTCAGTGACCGTTGAGGAAAAATGCATGTTGGTGGGGGCATATCGCGCCTTGGACCAGCCTGGCTTCAGGCTTCCAGGGCGGTCTTCAACACCGCACTCAAATGCCGCCGCTGGCTTTTTTCATGCTCCAGCAACACCACCCGCCGGGTCAGTTGCGGCTCGCCAAACGGCAGGCAGGTGGCGGGTGGCAAGCGTTGCAGGTCGTCATCCGCCATGGGGATGACCGCCACGCCCAGGCCCATCACCGCCATGCGCGCCAGGGCTTCCTGGCTGTCCAGTTCCATCAGTTCGCTCACCTGCACCTGCTGGCGGCGTAGTTCCTGCTCGATCTGCCGGCCGGCCCAGGCACGCTTGTCGAAGCGCAGGAATGGCTGGCTGGCCAGCAACTGCGGCACGCTATACCCGGCCAGCTCAGGGCTGGCGATGGCCCAGAAACGGTCCTCGAACAGCGGTGTAAAGTCCAGGTTCTGCGGGTAAGGGCTGACCGGTTCGGTGGTGATCGCTGCATCGAGCTCGCCGTCTTCCACGCGCCGCGCCAGCTCCGCCGACATGCCCGAGGCCACGCTGATGTGTAGCTGCGGGTGATGGGCCTTTATCCACACCAGCGCCTTGGGCAAACGCCGCGCCAGCACCGTGTGGATCGCCCCCAGGCGCAAGCGGCCGCGCAGGCTTGGGCCGCTGGCCAGGGCATCGGCCAGTTCGTCATAGGCAGCCAGAAGGCTTTCGGCGCGGGCCACCGCCAACTGCCCGGCTTCGGTCAGCACCACCTGCCTGCGGCTACGGTCGAACAAGGTCACCTTCAGTTCGTCTTCGAGGGTTTTGATGTGCAGGCTGACCGCCGAGGGGGTGAGGCTGAGCAGGTCGGCGGCGCGGGCAAAGGTGCCGTGGCGGGCGATGGTCACCAAGGTGCGCAGGGCTTTCAGGGACATGCGGTTGAGGTCCGGTTCTCAGCTGACAGAGGCGTATTGTCAGGCCCGGCCCTCTCGCAGCACAAGGCTGCTTCCAGGCCTTGCCGATACGGCTCAGCGACTGCTACGCCCATAGGCCTGGCTGATCCGGTCGATCACCATGGCCAGGGCGACAATTGCCAGCCCGGCCTCCATCCCTTGGCCAACATTCAAGGTCTGGATCCCCGCCAGCACATCCTCACCCAACCCACGGGCGCCGATCATCGACGCCACGACCACCATCGACAAGGCCATCATGACCGACTGGTTAAGCCCGGCCATGATACTCGGCAGCGCCAGGGGCAGGGCGATGCGCCGCAACCGCTGCCAGCGGCTTGCGCCAAGGCCGTGTGCGGCCTGCAGCAACGAGGGGTCGATCTGGCTCAGGCCCAGTTCGGTCAACCGCACCAGCGGCGGCAGGGCGTAGATCAGCGTGGCGAACACGGCAGGCACCTTGCCCAGGCCAAACAGCATCAGCACCGGGATCAGGTAAACGAACGCAGGTAGCGTCTGCATCACATCGAGGACCGGCAACAGCAGCCGTCTGGCCAGTGGCCGGGCGGCCAGCAGAATGCCCAGTGGTACACCCACCAGTACGCACAGGCCGGTACTGACCAGCACCAGGGCCAGGGTCTGCAGCAGCTTGTCCCAGAGCCCGAGCATACCGATCAGGGCCAGCAGCGCGACCAGCACGGCGCTGCGCAGCAGGCTGCGGCTGGCGTGCCAGGCCAGCAGACCCACCAGCAACAACAACAGCCACCAAGGCAAGAGGCGCAACAGGTTCTCCAGGCCGACCAGCAGTTGCAGCAACTGGTCAGACAAACTGCGCAGGTGGTCGCCGTAGTTCAATACCAACCAGTCGACCAGGCGGTTGATGCTGTCGGCAAAGGAAAACTGCAGGGTCTGCGGGAAACCGCTGCTCACAGGCTGGCCTCGACCTTGGTGGCGATGTCCGCCGGCAGCCAGGCTTTCCACACCTCGCGGTTATCGCGCAGGAAGGTGAGGGCGGCTTCGCGCGGGGGCGTGCGTTTTTCGCTCATGACGGCCAGGGCCTTGTTCAGGCGATCGATGGGCAGGTCTACCTGTTCGAACACGCTGACCAGGTCTGGGTAGTTTTCGCGAAAGGCTTTGGACACGCCAATCGACAACTTTGCCGGCAGCGAGCGGCTGCCTTTCGGGTTGGGGTTGGCGGGGTCGGTGAGGGTGGCCCAGGCCTGGGCATCGAACGGGGGTTCTTCCAGCCGGATGAGCTTGTAGCGCCCCATCAGCGGGGTCGGGTTCCAGTAGTAGAACAGCACGGGTTTGCCGCGCCGGATTGCCGAACCGATCTCGGCGTCCATCGCGGCGCCGGAGCCACTGCGGAAGTTGTTGTAGAGGCCATCCAGGCCATAGGCCTTGAGCTTTTGGCTGTTGACGGTTTCAGACGTCCAGCCGCTTGGGCTGTTGAGAAAACGCCCTTTACCGGGCGATTCGGGGTCGGAAAATACCTGCGGGTAACGCTTGAGGTCCTCGACACTGTGCAGCTCAGGCGCCACGGGCTTCAGGTTGCGTGCGGCATCGCCTTCGATCACATAGGCCGGTACCCACCAACCTTCTTCTGCATTTTTGACCGTATCGCCCAGTGCGAACACCTGGCCGGCCTGTTCGGCCTTGACCCAGGCAGGGCTGCGCCCGGCCCATTCCTCGGCGATCACTTGCAGGTCATTGCGCGCCAGGGCCACCTCCATGCTGACCGTGCTGCCAGGCAGGGTGTCGGTGCGATAGCCGTAGCCGCGCTCCACGATCAGGCGCAGAATCTCGGTGGTGAGGGCGCCGCTTTCCCAGCCGATGGCACCAAAATGGATAGGCGCAGGTTGCTCTGCCGATGCGGCGCTGTCGGTGCTGGCCAAACCCACCGTCAACAGCAGCCCGGCCAGCAGCGTTGAAATGCTCTTCATGTAAACCTCGTCGTTCGCCACGCCTTGGCAGTGGGGCAAGTGTAGACGACGAGGTTTTGTCAGTTTCAGGGCCACTGGAGTGGCCCCGTTCGCTTCAGACGCGGAACTGGTCCATCAGCGCTTGCTGCTGGTTGGCCAGGCTGTTCAGCGACTGGCTGACCCGCGCCGACTCGTTGGCCTGGCCAGACAGGGATTCAGTGACATCACGAATGGTCGCCACGTTGCTGTTGATTTCCTCGGCTACCGCGCTTTGCTCCTCGGCGGCAGAGGCGATCTGCAGGTTCATGTCGGTGATCACCGTCACCGCCTGGCCAATGCGCTGCAATGCCGTGACGGCTTGGCCGACCTGCTCCACGCCACCTTGGGCCTGGCGGTGGCTGTGGTCCATGGCGCCGACCACTTCGCGGGTGCCGTTCTGCAGGGCTTCGATGACCTGACGGGTTTCTTCCACCGACTCCTGAGTGCGCTGGGCCAGGTTGCGCACCTCATCGGCGACCACGGCAAAGCCACGGCCGGCCTCACCGGCGCGGGCAGCTTCGATGGCAGCGTTGAGCGCCAGCAGGTTGGTCTGTTCGGCGATCGAGCGGATCACTTCCAGTACCGAGCCGATCTTCTCGCTGTTCTGCGCCAGGCCTTCTATTTCGGCCATGGTGTCGCTCATGTTGGCGGCCAGGGCACCGATGCTGCTGGTGGTGCGGTCGATTACCGCCAAGCCTTCGCGGGTGGCCTGGTCGGCATCGCGCGCCGCCTGCGCAGCCTGGGCGGCGCTGCGGGCAACGTCCTGGGCGGTGGCGCTCATTTCATGCGAGGCGGTGGCCACCTGGTCGACCTGGCGGTACTGCTGCTCCATGCCGGCGCTGGTTTCAGTGGCAATCGCCGAGGACTGGTCGGCCGTGCCTCGGGCGGCCTGCACCGAGCGTTTGACCTCGGCGATGGTTGGCTGCAACTTGTCGAGGAAGCGGTTGAACCAGCCGGCCAGTTCGCCCAGTTCGTCCTGCTTCTGGTAGGTCAGGCGACGGGTCAGGTCGCCTTCGCCGCTGGCAATGTCCTTGAGCATGGCGGCCACGCCGAGGATCGGCCGGGTAACGCCGCGGGCCATCAGCCATACCAGCAGCAGCCCGGCAATGGCGGCGGCCAGGCCCAGGCTCAGTTCCAGCAAGGTGCCGCTGGTATTGAGCGCGTCAAGTTCCTGCTTCAGGGTTTCGGCCGGCCCGGTCAGGGCGTTTTCCGGCACATCCAGCAGCACGCCCCAGGGCTGGGCGTCCGGGATTGGCCGGAATGCCGCCAGCACCTTCAAGCGCTGCCGGTCGTGGAGGGTGGTCAGCTTGCCATCGGCCAGCTTGCGCACCAGCTCGGCGCCTTTGGTCGGGTCTACCTGGTCGAAGCGCTGGGCCAGCTTGCTGGCATCGGCGCTGTAGCCGGCCAACAGACCGACCGGGGTAAGAATGCCGACCGTGGTGCGGCCTTCGTAGAGGCTGCGGCTGGCCTCCTGGCTCAGCGCCTGCAGGCTATTGAGGTTGATGTCGATGGACAGGGTGGCAATGATCTTGCCGTTGACCGCCAGCGGGAACACGATGCTGGTCATCAGTACCTGCTGGCCGTCGATGTCGTAGAAGTAGGGCTCCACCACACACACCTTGCCGGAGGTGCGTGGGCATACCCACCAGGTGTTGGCCGGCTGGCCGCTGGGGCCGATCTCGGTGTTGGCCATGTCATGTTCGGGCAGGGCCATCGAGGTCAGCTGGCCAGCGCGTGGCTGCGACCAGTACAGGGCAAAGCGCCCGGTTTCGTTGCTGCCCAATTCTGCCTTGCCGGCAAACAGGCTGTCCTTGTTGTCCAGGGCATTGGGCTCGAACACCAGTGACAGGCCGAGCAGGTCGGGGTTGGCTTGCAGTGCGGCGCGCACCTGGCGGGTCATGTCCTCGCGCAGGTCGAAGGCATCGAGAAAGCGCTTTTCGGCCTGCTCGCGCAGGAACAGCACTTGGCGGGCGAAGCCGGCGCCGTACTGGTAGGCATCCATGAACTGGCGGCGAATGTTCAACGCTTGCACTTCACCTTGTGACTCGATGCGCGACTGCGCCGCCTCGGTCAGCATCTGCATGCTGCTGGCCTTGACCAGGTCCGAACTGTGATCCATGCGGTACAGCGACAGGCCGACGAGCAAGGTGACGATAGCGGCCAGACAGAGACCGGCGAGCAGGGTGATCTTCCACTGGATGGAAAGTTGTCGCAAAGGCATGGGGGCGGATCCCTTTTTTGGCATTAAGGGTTATGGCTTTATCTGCGGTGGGGCCGGGAGGTGCCAAAGCGCTGCGGCCAGGCACCTCGCTGCCTCCCTCAATATCGGCCCCTGCCGTTTTTTCTTTATTCAAACATTCAATTTAAATTTGACCGCCACTAACGCCCCGCATCAAGGCGCTTTTGACATCTGCCGCCCACTGCTTCAGAGTTCGCGCTTTTTTCTGTCGTAATGAGGTAAGCCAACCATGAATGCAGTGATCGCCGCGGTCGGCATCATGCTGATACTCAGCCTGTCCCGCGTGCACGTGGTCATCGCCCTGATCATCGGCGCCCTGGCCGGTGGGCTGGTGGGCGGCCTGGGCATCGAAGGCACGCTCAAGGCCTTCAACGGTGGCCTCGGTGGTGGTGCCACGGTGGCTTTGTCCTATGCACTGCTGGGTGCTTTTGCCGTGGCGATTGCCAAGTCTGGCCTGGCCCATGCGCTGGCCGACCGCGCCCTGGGCATGATCGACCGGCGGGGCGACGCCAAGGGCGGCAAGGTCAAATGGCTGATGATCGGCCTGATGCTGGCGGTGGCCGTGTCGTCCCAGAACATCCTGCCCATCCACATTGCCTTCATTCCGCTGCTGGTACCCCCTCTGTTGTACGTGCTGACGCGCCTGCGTATCGACCGCCGGCTGATCGCCTGTGTGATCACCTTTGGCCTGATCACCCCGTACATGTTCCTGCCGGTGGGCTTCGGCAACATCTTCCTCAACGAGATCCTGCTGGCCAATGTTGCCCGCGCGGGTGTCGATGTGAGCGGCGTCAACGTCACCCATGCCATGGCCATCCCGGCTGCCGGCATGCTCGTCGGCCTTCTGGTGGCGGTGTTCATCAGCTACCGCAAGAAACGTGACTATGACCTGGCGCGCATCCAGCAGGTGGAGCAGGTGAGCGTGCAGTACAACCCGTTGACCTTGCTGGTGGCCGGGCTGGCCATCGCTGCAGCCTTCATCGTCCAGCTGTTGCTGGACTCGATGATCATCGGTGCCATGGTCGGTTTCCTGATCTTCTCGCTGTCGGGCATAGTCAAGTGGAAAGAGACCGACGACCTGTTCACCGAAGGCATGAAGATGATGGCCATGATCGGCTTCATCATGATTACCGCGTCCGGCTTTGCCGAGGTGATGAAGGCCACCGGTGAGGTGAAGAGCCTGGTGGAAACCTCGGCGCAGTGGATCGACCACAGCAAGGGCGTCGGTGCCTTGCTGATGCTGCTGGTAGGCCTTTTGGTGACCATGGGGATCGGCTCGTCGTTCTCCACCGTGCCGATCCTGGCCGCGATCTTCGTGCCACTGTGCGTGCAACTGGGCTTCGACCCGTTGGCTACGGTGTGCATCATCGGTACTGCCGGTGCGTTGGGCGATGCAGGTTCGCCGGCCTCGGACTCGACCCTGGGCCCAACCTCGGGCCTGAACGTGGATGGCCAGCACCACCACATCTGGGACACCGTGGTGCCCACTTTCATCCATTACAACCTGCCGTTGATGGCGTTCGGCTGGTTGGCAGCGATGACCTTGTAAGGCGGGGAGGGCGTCAGCCCTTGTCGGGCGGCGGCGAGATGCGATTGAGCACGGTGCTGCCGTCCTTGCTGCGGGTCAGGTAGACCGGCAGGACTTTGGGCAGGTTGTTGACCAGGCGCCCCACTTCCCGGGTGTTGTAGATGCCGCTGATGCGAATGCGGCCGGTGCTGGCATCGGCCAGTAGCAGCGGGGCGTCGAGGTAGCGGTTGATCACCGGCAGCGCCTGTTCCAGGCTCAGGTTATCGAGCACCAGCTTGCCGCTGCGCCATGCCAGGCTGTTGCCATAGTCGTCGTTTTGCTCCAGCTGCGGCTCGAAGTCGCCCTTGTGGTAGCTGGCCTGCATGCCAGGGCCAAGGCGGTAGCCACCGGCACTGCCCTCACTGGACACCAGCACTGAACCTTCCACCAGGGTGACCTTCACCTGGTCCTGGTACTTCCACACGTTGAACTGGGTGCCGGTGACCCGGGTCTGGCCACTGCCGGCACGCACGATGAACGGGTGGCTGCTGTCGTGTCGCACCTTGAAGAACGCCTCGCCGCGCTTGAGCGTGACCTGGCGTTGGTCCTTGTAGTTGAGGAAGGTGAGCTCGGTGTGGAGGTTGAGCTGTACCGTGCTGCCGTCGCTGAGCTCCACGGTCTGCATGCGGTCACCGGCTTCGAAGTGCTGGTAGTGGTTGGGCAACCAGCCCTGTTCCCACCCCATCCAGCCGGCCAGCGGCAGCACTGCCAGGGCGATGGCCGCAGCAGACGCCAGCGGCCGCCAGTTGCGAGGGCGGGCGGCGTGTCTGGTGGGTGGGTTGAAGTCGATGACGGTGGCGCTGCGCGGCAGCAGGTCGGCTGTTTGCCAGATTTCCAGCATCGCCTGATATTCTTCGGCATGCCGCGGGTCGGCCGCCAACCAGTCAGCGAATGCTTCACGCTCGGCCTGCGTGCAATCTTCGGCGTGAAGGCGCATGCACCAATGCGCTGCGGCGTCGGTGATGGCATCGTCTGGGTTGGGATTGAGGCGGTCGTGGTTCATTGCGGCTCCGGGTTTTGCGCATTCTACCCTTGCGGGAGGGCTCCCGAGAACCAATGTAATGGCGAATGACTATCAGTTGTGCCGGTTTTTCGTCGGATTAGCCACGGTTTTTCAGTGTTTGAGAACCCTTCGCGGGCAAAAGACGATGCCTGCAATGGCTTCCGGGGCAGCCTGGTGCTGCGAAGAGGTCAGTGTTTGCAGGTACCGGCCTCTTCGCAGCACACGGCTGCCCCTTGCAACAAGCGCGTCGGCGACCCACCGGTCAGAACTGTGCGGCCTCTAGCCCATAAAGGCTGCCACTACCGGCCCGAATGCTCGCCTCCAGCCCCAACCCCCGCGGCAAGACCCGCTGGAAATAGAACGCCGCACAGGCAAGCTTCGCGCCATGAAACGCGTCGTCCTCATCACGTTTGGCCAGCGCCACCGCCGCCATCCGCGCCCACATGTACGCATAGGCCGTGAGCCCGAACAGCTGCAGGTACTCAACGGCTACCGCGCTGACCAGGTTGGCATCCTCGCCGGCCTGCGCCCGCAGCCAGCTGCTGGTGGCCTCCAGCCGCGCCAGGCTCGCCTGCAGGGCCTCGCGGTGCAAGGGCGCATCCACACTGAAGGCGCGCACTTCGCTGGCAAAGCTGGCCAACGCCTGGCCACCGTCGGCCAGCACCTTGCGCCCCAGCAGATCAAGGGCCTGGATGCCGTTGGTGCCCTCATAGATCTGTGCAATGCGCACGTCTCGCACCCGTTGCTCCTGGCCCCATTCGCGGATGTAGCCATGACCGCCATACACCTGCTGGCCAAGCACGCAGCTTTCCAGGCCGTTATCAGTGAAGAATGCCTTGGCCACCGGTGTCAGCAGTGCCACCAGGCGCTGGGCATGCTCGCGCTCGCCAGCGTCCTCGGCATAGCGTGCCACGTCCAGTTGCTGGCCAACGTAGACGGCGAACGCCCGACCTGCTTCGGTGAGGGTACGCATGGTCAGCAGCATGCGCCGGACATCACCATGGTGGATGATCGGGTCGGCCACCTTGTCGTGTGCCTGTGGGCCAGTCGCTGCGCGGCTCTGCAGGCGCTCGTTGGCATAGCGGGCGGCGCTCTGGTAGGAGGCTTCGGCACAACCGATGCCCTGTATGCCGATGGACAGGCGCTCGTAGTTCATCATGGTGAACATCGCTGCCAGGCCCTTGTTCGGCTCGCCCACCAGGTAACCGATGGCACCGTCAAAGTTCATGACGCAGGTCGCCGAGGCCTTGATGCCCATCTTGTGCTCGATCGAGCCACAATGCACAGCATTGCGCGCGCCCAGGCGGCCATCGGCCTCGACCAGGAATTTGGGGACCAGAAACAGCGATATGCCTTTGGCACCGGCGGGCGCATCCGGCAGCTTGGCCAGCACCAGGTGGACGATGTTCTCGGTCAGGTCCTGCTCGCCGCCGGTAATGAAGATCTTGCTGCCACTGATGCGCACGCTGCCATCGGCCTGAGGCTCGGCGCGGGTGCGGATCAGCCCCAGGTCAGTGCCGGCATGGGGTTCGGTCAGGCACATGGTGCCGGCCCAGCGGCCTTCGTACAGCGGTGGCAGGTAAGTGGCCTTGAGCGCTTCGCTGGCGTGGGCATCGATCGCCAGGCAGCTGCCTGCGCTCAATGCCGAATACAGGCTGAAGCTGCAGTCAGCCGCGTAGAGCATCTCTTCGAACAGCACGCCGAGCATCTTTGGCATGCCCATGCCGCCGTATTCCGGGTTGCCGCCCAAGCCGACCCAGCCGCCTTCGCGGTAGGTGTTCCAGGCCTCGCGAAAGCCCTCGGGGGTGGTGACTTGGCCTGCGTCGAAGCACACACCTTGCTCGTCACCGTTGCGGCTGAGCGGGGCGATCAGCTGGCCGGTGACTTTGGATGCTTCCTCGAGAATGGCGTCGGCAGTGTCGGCATCGATGCGTTCGGCCAGGGCGGGCAGTCGGGCCCACAGGCCTGAAGCGTTGAACACGTCATGCAGGACGAAGCGCATGTCGCGCAGGGGGGCGGAATAGGTGGTCATCGGCAGCTCTTGCAATAGTGAGGGAGGGTTGGGCGTGCGCTGAACCTTCAGGCGCAGCCGTGTGCTGCGCCTGAAGGGGAGCGGCTATGGCATCAGAGGGCTTTGGCCCGGTCGCGCAGCACGTACTTCTGGATCTTGCCGGTCGAGGTCTTGGGCAGCTCGCCGAACACCACGGTCTTCGGCACCTTGAACCCGGCCAGGTGCTCGCGGCACCAACTGGTGATGTCGGCTTCACGGGTGTCCTCCCGGCCTGGCTTTAAGGCAACGAAGGCGCACGGGGTTTCGCCCCATTTTTCATCCGGGCGTGCCACCACGGCGGCTTCCAGCACTGCCGGGTGCTTGTACAGGGCGTCTTCGACCTCGATGGTGGAGATGTTCTCGCCACCGGAAATGATGATGTCCTTGAGCCGGTCCTTGATCTCGATATAGCCGTCGGCATGCCACACGGCCAGGTCGCCGGTGTGGAACCAGCCGCCACGGAAGGCTTCGGCGGTGGCTTCAGGGTTTTTCAGGTAACCCTTCATCACCGTGTTGCCGCGCATGAAGATTTCACCCAGGGTATTGCCGTCGCGGGGTACTGGCTGAAGGGTTTGCGGGTCGGCGACCATCAGGCCATCGAGGGTCGGGTAGCGCACGCCTTGGCGAGACTTGATGCGTGCACGCTCTTCCAGCGAAAGCGCGTCCCATTCGTCATGCCAGGCACACACGGTCACCGGGCCGTAGACCTCGGTCAGGCCGTAGGTGTGGGTGACCTTGATGCCCATTTCTTCCACGGCACCGATGACCTTGGCCGGTGGTGCGGCGCCGGCGACCATGGCCTGCACCGGGTGCTCGATGGCTGCCTTGGCCGCCTCGGGCATGTTGACCAGCGCGTTGAGCACGATCGGCGCACCGCACAGGTGGCTGACTTTGTGCTCGCGGATCAGGGTCAGGATCTTCTGCGGGTCGACCCGGCGCAGGAACACATGGGTGCCGGCCAGGGCGGTGATGGTCCAGGGGTAGCACCAGCCGTTGCAGTGGAACATTGGCAACGTCCACAGGTACACCGGGCGGTGGCCCATGGCCCAGGTCATCTGGTTGCCCAGTGCGTTCAGGTAGGCGCCGCGGTGGTGGTAGACAACGCCCTTGGGGTTGCCGGTGGTGCCGGAGGTGTAGTTCAGCGAAATGGCCTGCCACTCGTCATCGGGCCATTCCCAGGCAAATTCCGGGTCGCCTTCGTTGAGCAGGGCCTCATAGTCCAGCTCGCTGACCGCGCGGCCCTCGCCGTACTCTGGGTCATCCACATCAACCACCAGCGGCGGGTGTTCAAGCAGTGCCAGAGCGCCTTCAATGACCGCATGGAACTCGCGGTCGGTGATCAGCACCTTGGCCTCGCCATGCTGCAGCATGAAGGCGATGGCCTCGGCATCCAGGCGCACGTTCAGGGTATTGAGCACGGCACCGGTCATGGGTACGCCGAAGTGCGCCTCGAGCATGGTCGGGGTGTTGGGCAGCATCACTGCCACGGTGTCGCCACGGCCAATGCCACGACCGGCCAGGGCGCTGGCCAGGCGCCGACAGCGTTGGTAGGTTTCTTGCCAGTTGCGGCGGATGGCGCCGTGGATGACGGCCGGGTAGTTGCCGTACACGGCGGCGGTGCGTTCGATGAAGCTCAGCGGGGTGAGGGCGACATGGTTGACGGCAGCGGGCATCAGGCCCTGGGCATAGATCGACATGCGGTAATCCTGTAAGGGAGGCAGACGCAGCCTGTGCACCTGGCCCCCGATGGCTGATTGTTAGCTCTGTTCAGGGTGCAGGGGGCGGACGGTGGGCCGCCCCCTCTGTCGCAGTTTTACGCGAGTCGCTATGGTATTAGGAATATCGACTATAGCAATATAGTAAAACTACTATAAAAACAGGCCGCCTACTGTGGATGACACTGCTTACCCCTTGCTTGCCAAAGACCCACAACCCAGCCTGTTGCTGGCCAGTGATGCAAGCCCGCTGGCACTCAACCCGGCATTGCAGGCCTGGGTCGCCGAAGGGCCCGAGCTGGCTCGCTGGCTGCCGGCCAATTGCGCCGCCCTGGTGCGTGCCTGTCTGCGCCAGCATCGGGCGATCAGCGATGTCGAAGTGCAGGTCGGCGAACGCATCGTGCTGTGGACGTTCATGCCGGACAACCAGGGCCAGCAGGTGCTGGGGCGCTGCCGCGATGCCAGTGAGGAGCGCCATGGCGCACGCGAAGCCAACCGCGCCCGACGCCTGTATCGGCTGATCATCGAAAACACCACCGACCTGATTTCCCGGCACAGCCCCGATGGCCGCTTTCTCGATGCCTCACCGGCAGCCTACCGCCTGCTCGGCCTGTGGCCCGAGCAGCTGCGTGGCATGCCTGTACATACCCTGCTGCATCCGCGCGAGCGGCGTCAGGTACTGCGCCAGGCCGCGGCCGCGCTGGACCAGGACGGCTACCACACGATGACCTGCCGGGTACGCCAGGCGACAGGAGGCTACCGTTGGTTCGAAATTGCCAGCCGGGCGATCCGCGAGACCTACACCGGCGCGGTGGTGGAGGTGGTCAGCGTGTCCCGCGACATCACCTTGCGCATCGAAGCGCAGGAAAGCCTGGCGCACAGTGCCCGCCTCGCGACCCTGGGCGAGCTGGCCTCGGGCATCGCCCACGAGATCAATCAGCCACTGGCCGCGGTGGTCAACTATGCCAACGCCAGTCAGCGTTACCTGCAGGGCCTGGAACGTGATCCCCAGGCGCGCGAGCGGGTAGGCCAGGGCCTGCAGCGTATCAGCGAGCAGGCCACCCATGCCGCCGAAGTGATCCGCCGTCTGCGTGCCTTCCTGCGCAAGGGGCCGCGCCGCCTGCAGGCACTGGACGTAGCCGAGCTGGCCGGCGAAGCCATGCGCCTGTGCGCCTGGGAAGCCGCGCGGGACCAGGTGCAGGTGGAACTTCGCATGAGTGCTCAGCTGCCCTTGGTGTATGCCGACCGGGTGCTGCTGGAGCAGGTGCTGCTCAACCTGCTGCGCAATGCCATCGATGCCAATCGCGAGCAGCAGGGGGAGCGGCCGTCACGTATCCTGCTCTGCGCGGCGCGCGATGGCGATGGGGTCCTGGTCGAGGTAGCCGACCAGGGCCCGGGCGTGGCACCCGAGCGGCTGGATGAAATCTTCACGCCCTTTACCACCAGCAAGGCCGACGGCCTGGGCTTGGGCTTGAGCATGAGCCGCAGCCTGATCGAAGGCTTCGGTGGCAGCCTGTGGGCGCGGGCGGGTGACAACGGCGGTCTGGTACTGTGCTGCCGGCTGGCGGTCAGCAGGGAATAAGGGGAGGCAGTGTTGCAAGCAAAAGTGTATGTGGTCGATGACGACCAGGGTATGCGCGACTCTACGGTCTGGCTGCTGCAGTCGGTGGGCCTGCAAGCCTTGCCGTTTGCCAGCGGGCAGGCGTTTCTCGACGCCTGCGTCGATGATGGGCCCGCGTGTGTGCTGTTGGATGTGCGCATGCCGGGGCTGGGCGGGCTGGCTGTGCAGCAGGCGATGCGCGAGCGTGGCCTGATGGTGCCGGTGATCTTCGTCAGCGGTCATGCCGATGTGCCGATCGTGGTGCGGGCGTTCAAGGCCGGCGCCTGCGACTTCATCGAAAAACCCTACAACGACCAGCTGCTGCTCGATAGCGTTCAGGCTGCGCTGGAGCACGCCGGGCTGGCGCGACAGGGCGATCAGGCGCTGGCGTTGGTGCAGGCGCGCATCGACGGCCTGACGCCGCGTGAGCGAGACGTCTTCGTACCGTTGGCCCAAGGGTTGAACAACCGCGAGATTGCCGAGCAGTTGGGCATCAGCGTCAAGACCGTGGACCTGTACCGAGGCCGGGTGATGAAGCGGTTGCAGGCAGGCAGCCTCGCAGAGCTGGTGGGGATGGCGATTGCTTGCGGGGCGGTGGAGGCGTTGGGCCTGCGAGCACGTTAGCCGCCCTTACGCAGGCCCTGGCAGGGGCGGCCTTGTGTGTCGCGATGGGCCGCAGCGCGCGCCTGCGGGGGCGGTGTGACCGGCAGAAAACACGAATATTTCATAGCTGCCTAATGAAGGTTTTGACATTAACTGCCTAAGCAGTAATATTTCTACACACTTAACTGAGCAGTCAACGATGGCCCATTTCTCCCCCGAAAACTTTCAGACCTGCGCCATCGGCATGTTGCTGGGCCGCGCAGCGATCCTCAAAGACCGCATTCTTGACTGGCACCTGGAGTCAGAGGGCGTCACCGCCGCGCAGTTCAAAGTGCTGATCATCGTCACCCAGTACCAGGTGGATACCCCGGCCGAACTGTGCCGTTACCTGGGCCTGGACAGCGGATCGATGACCCGCATGCTCGACCGCCTCGAGCAGAAGGAGCTGATCGTGCGCAACCGCTGCGCCGACGACCGTCGCCAGGTGCGCCTGGCACTCACCGCCGACGGCCAGCGCCTGGCCAACCGCCTGCCGGAAATCGGCGCCGCCGCCATGAACGAGTTGTGCGGCGTGCTGGCACCTGAAGAGCTCAAGACCCTGGAAGGCCTGCTGGCCAAGGTGCTGCTCGGTGCTGGCGACCCGTTGACGATCCGCCGCTTCGGCGACCGTTGAACCCCGTAACGAATTATCCAAGGTATTGTCATGGCCACTCCCACAGACACCCCGACTCCCTCCGTCGCGCCTGAGCCGTCGCGCAAGCGCAAGGCTTGGCTGCTTGGCCTGCTGTTGCTGCTGATCCTTGCCGGGGTCGGCACCTGGGCTTGGTACAGCATTGTCGGGCGTTGGCACGAAAGCACCGACGATGCCTACGTCAACGGCAACGTGGTGGAAATCACCCCGCTGGTCGCTGGCACCGTTACCAGCATCGGGGCCGATGACGGCGACCTGGTCCATGCCGGCCAGGTACTGCTGCAATTCGACCCGGCCGACAGCGAAGTGGCCTTGCAGTCCGCCGAAGCCAAGCTGGCACGCAGCGTGCGGCAGGTGCGCGGGCTGTACAGCAACGTCGACTCGCTGAAGGCACAACTGGAAACGCGCCAAGCCGAACTGCGCAAGGCGCAGCAGGACTTCAACCGGCGCAAGGTGCTGGCTGACAGCGGTGCGATTGCCGCAGAAGAACTGTCCCACGCCCGCGACGACCTGAGCGTTGCCCAGGCCGCCGTCAACAGCGCGCGGCAACAGCTCAGCACCAGCAGCGCGCTGGTCGACGACACCGTGGTGTCCTCGCACCCCGATGTCATGGCTGCAGCTGCCGACCTGCGCCAGGCCTACCTCGACCACGCCCGCACCACATTGGTCGCGCCGGTCACCGGCTACGTCGCCAAGCGTACCGTCCAGTTGGGCCAGCGCCTGCAGCCGGGCACCGCGACCATGGCGGTTATCCCGCTGGATCAGGTGTGGATCGATGCCAACTTCAAGGAAACCCAGCTGCGAGAGATGCGCATCGGCCAGCCGGTGGAAATCACCGCTGATGTGTACGGCAGCGAGGTCAAGTACAGCGGCACGGTCGACAGCCTCGGGGCGGGCACCGGCAGCGCCTTTGCCTTGCTGCCGGCGCAGAACGCCACCGGTAACTGGATCAAGATTGTCCAGCGAGTACCCGTGCGCATCCACCTCAGCCCCGACCAGCTCAAGGACCACCCGCTACGTATTGGCCTGTCCACCGTGGTTGAAGTCGACCTGCATGACCAGAGCGGCCCGACCCTGGCCCAGCAGCCACCGCAGAAGGCCAGCTACACCACCCAGGTGTATGATCACCAGCTGATCGAAGCCGACAACCTGATCGCCCGGCTGATTCACGAGAACAGCGCAACCGGCAAGACGGCGCAACGATGAGCAACAACGCCGCTGCCCAGTTCACGCCGCCGAGTCTGCTGCTGACCACCATCGGCCTGTCGCTCGCGACGTTCATGCAGGTGCTGGACACCACCATCGCCAACGTGGCCCTGCCGACCATTTCCGGCAACCTGGGGGTGAGCTACGAGCAAGGCACCTGGGTCATCACCTCGTTCGCGGTGAGCAACGCTATTGCCTTGCCGCTGACCGGCTGGCTGAGCCGGCGCTTTGGTGAAGTGAAACTGTTCATCTGGGCCACGCTGCTGTTCGTGCTGGCTTCGTTCCTGTGCGGTATCGCCCAATCGATGCCCGAGCTGGTCGGCTTTCGTGTCTTGCAGGGCGTGGTCGCCGGGCCGCTTTACCCGATGACCCAGACCCTGCTGATTGCTGTCTATCCCCCGGCAAAACGGGGGATGGCACTGGCGCTGCTGGCGATGGTCACGGTGGTGGCGCCGATTGCCGGGCCGATTCTTGGGGGCTGGATTACCGATAGCTACAGCTGGCCATGGATCTTCTTCATCAATGTGCCCATCGGGCTGTTCGCTGCTGCCGTGGTGCGCCAGCAGATGCGCACGCGCCCGGTGGTCACCAGCCGCCAGCCGATGGATTACATTGGCCTGCTGACCCTGATTATCGGCGTTGGGGCCTTGCAGGTAGTGCTGGACAAGGGCAACGATCTGGACTGGTTCGAGTCGTCGTTCATCATTGTCGGCAGCCTGGTTTCGGTGGTGTTCCTGGCGGTATTCGTGATCTGGGAACTGACCGACCGGCACCCGGTGGTCAACTTGCGCCTGTTCGTGCACCGCAACTTCCGCATTGGCACCATTGTGCTGGTCGGGGGGTATGCCGGGTTCTTCGGTATCAACCTGATCCTGCCGCAGTGGTTGCAGACGCAGATGGGCTATACCGCGACCTGGGCAGGCCTGGCGGTGGCGCCGATCGGTTTGCTGCCGGTGATCATGTCGCCGTTCGTGGGCAAATATGCGCACCGGTTCGACTTGCGGGTGCTGGCTGGGTTGGCGTTCCTGGCGATCGGCACCAGTTGCTACATGCGTGCCGGTTTCACCAGCGAGGTGGACTTCCAGCACGTGGCCTTGGTGCAGTTGTTCATGGGGATTGGCGTGGCGTTGTTCTTCATGCCGACGTTGAGCATCCTGCTGTCTGACCTGCCGCCGCACCAGATTGCCGACGGTTCGGGGCTGGCAACATTCCTGCGAACCTTGGGCGGGAGTTTTGCGGCTTCGTTGACCACCTGGATCTGGATCCGTCGGGCGGACCAGCACCATGCTTACCTGAGTGAGCACATCAGCCAGTTCGACCCGACGACGCGGCATACCCTTGAGCAGTTGGGCGGGGCCAGCCCGCAGAGTTATGCGCAGTTGGAGCAGATACTCAACGGGCAGGCTTACATGATGTCGACGGTGGATTATTTCACCTTGATGAGCTGGGTGTTTGCCGGGTTGATTCTGCTGGTGTGGTTCGCCAAGCCGCCCTTTACCGCCAAGGCGGGCCCGGCATCGGCGGGGCATTGAGCTACAATCAAGGCAAGATCCCGATGCTCTCGCTCTCGCTCTCGCTCTCGCTCTCGCTCTCGCTTCGACTTTTGATTTTGCTTCTAAGCGCGCGATAGCCCAGGCGCCGCGGATTGCGACTTCAGGAGGCCGAGCGTAGGGCTTGCGAAGGGAGGTGACGGGCATGGATGCCCGTCAAGCGCTGGGCCCCAGGATGGGGCCTGCAGCGCGGTCCTCCCGGGAGCAAGCCCGGAGCGAGGGAACCCCGGAGCGTAGCGCAGGGGCCGGATGATAGGAGCCAGCGTTTTTTGGTTACTTTTTGTCGCGTTTGACAAAAAGTGACCCGCCGTAAGGGCGGAAAGGTGACTGTGCGCCACCTGCGCGAATGAATACCTACTCGATGTGAATGCCCACATCCAAGAAGCAAGAAGCAAGAAGCAAGAAGCAAGAAGCAAGAAGCAAGAAGCAAAACTCGTCTGTTTTGACTCAGCGAACAGTCCATTCGCGATGGCGACACCGACTCACCTTTTCGCCCTTACGGCGAGTCACTTTTTGTCAAACGCGACAAAAAGTAACCAAAAAACGCTGCGCTCCCATCATCCGGCCCCTGCGCTGCGCTCCGGGGTCCCCTCACTCCGGCCTTGCTCCCGGCAGGACCGCGCCGAAGGCCCCATCCTGGGGCCTCAGCGCTTGACGGGCATCCATGCCCGTCACCTGCCTCCGCAAGGCCTGCGTTCGGCCTCCTGAAGTCGCGAAGATCAAGATCAAGATCAAAAGCCAGATCAACAGCCAGATCAACAGCCAAGATCAACAGCCACATCAACAGCAGAGGGTTGGCTGTGCTGATCTTCGTCATTCCAACGCAGCGCCATTTCGCCTATTGTCGATGCTCCCTTCCCCAAACCATTGGCAAACCCATGGAGAACGTCATTGTCATCACCGGCGGCAGCCGCGGTATCGGCGCCGCCACTGCGCTGCTGGCCGCCCGCCAGGGCTACCGCATCTGCATCAATTATCACGCCGATGACCAGGCCGCCGAAGCCATCCTCAGCCAGGTCCGCGCCCTGGGCGCCGAAGCCATCGCGGTGCGCGCCGACGTCAGCGTCGAAGATGAAATCATCCAGCTGTTCCTGCGCGTCGACGACGAGCTCGGCCCGGTCACCGCACTGGTCAACAACGCCGGCACCATCGGCCAGCAGAGCAGGGTCGAGGACATGTCCGAGTTCCGTCTGCTGAACGTCATGAAGACCAACGTCGTCGGCCCCATGCTCTGCGCCAAGCACGCCCTGCTGCGCATGGCGCGCCGGCATGGCGGGCAAGGCGGGGCCATCGTCAACGTATCATCGGTAGCCGCACGCCTGGGTTCGCCCAACGAATATGTCGACTATGCCGCCTCCAAGGGCGCGCTCGACACCTTCACCATCGGCCTGGCCAAAGAAGTGGCAGGCGAGGGCGTGCGCGTCAATGGCGTACGACCAGGCTATATCCATACCGGTTTCCATGCGCTTTCTGGCGACCCGGATCGCGTCAGCAAGCTTGAACCTGGCTTGCCCATGGGCCGAGGAGGGTATCCCGAGGAAGTGGCCGAGGCCATCCTCTGGTTGCTTTCGGACAAAGCCTCCTATGCCACCGGCAGCTTCATCGACCTGGGCGGCGGGCGCTGAGCGCCCGTCAAGGTTCCAGCAGCTCGCGAACCCGCTCTGCCAGTGCTTCCAGTTCGAACGGCTTGGTCAACACCAACGTACCTTGCAGCGGTTGGCCGTCGCTGAACGCCGCACTCTCATCGTAGCCGGTGATCAACAGCACCTTGAGGTCCGGGTAGCGCTCACGGCAGCGTTCGGCTACCTGGCGGCCATTCAGGCCGCCAGGCAGGCCGACATCGCTCAGCAGCAAGTCTGGCCGTTCGCCGCTTTGCAGGTGCGTGAGGGCAGACGGACCGTTCTCGAAAGCGTCCACCCGATAGCCCAGCTCTTCCAACACTTCGCCGATCACCAGGCGCAAGGCAGTCTGGTCTTCAACCAACAGAATGCGTTTGGCAGCCTCGCTACTTCTTCGCAAAGGCGCGCGCGGAGGTTTACTGACTGGCGCCTGGGCTTGCTCGTGGTGGCGGGGTAACAGCAGCTCGATGCGGGTACCCTCGCCAGGCGCCGACAGCACCCGTAATTGCCCACCCGACTGGCGCACGAAGCCATAGGTCATGGACAGACCCAGGCCGGTGCCCTGGCCCATCGGCTTGGTGGTGAAGAACGGCTCGACTGCGCGCTCGACGACTTCAGACGACATGCCGCTACCGTTGTCGACGATGCTCAGCCGCACGAACTCGCTGGCCGGCAGTTCCAGTGCCACGGCCTGCTCGTCGTCAAGCAGCAGGTTGTCGCCGATGATCTCGATCACACCACCGGCAGGCATGGCATCGCGCGCGTTGATGCATAAGTTGAGCAAGGCGCTTTCCAGTTGGGGAGGGTCGATGAAGGTCGGCCACAGCTGGCTGGCGAAGCGGCTGCTCAGGGTAATCGCCGGGCCGATGGTGCGGCGCAGCAGGTCTTCCATGCCAGCCACCAAGGTGGTCACCTGCGTGGAGCAGGGTTGCAGGGTCTGCTGGCGGGAGAACGCCAGCAGCCGGTGCACCAGCGAAGAGGCCCGCTGCGCCGCGCTGCTGGACAGCTCCAGCAAGGGCGCCAGGGCGTCGAAGCGTGACTGGTCCAGGCGTTGACGCATCAGCTCCTGGGCGCCCAGGATGCCGCCCAGCAAATTATTGAAGTCGTGGGCAATGCCGCCACTGAGCTGGCCTACGGCCTCCATCTTCTGTGCCTGGCGCAGCGCCGCTTCGGCCTTGGCCAAGCGTTCCTGCTCCTGCACTCGCTCACTGATGTCATAGGCGAACAGAAACGCGCCCTGTACCTCGCCCTTGGGGTCGCGCAAGGCGTTGAAGCGCAACTCATAATGACGCACCGCGGGGGGCTTGCCGAAGGTGCCGATCTCGATGAACTGCTCGCCTGCCAGGGCGCGCTGCCACATCGGCAGAATAGGCGTCTGGCCGGCGGTGCCATCCTCGAACAATCCGGGCAGGTAGTCGCCGATTTCGGGTGTCCTCCCGTACAGCAGGTGGAAGTCATGCCTGGCCTGGCGATTGACCGCCAGCCAGCGCAGGTCCTTGTCGACCACATGCACATTGACCACACTGTGATCGACTAGCTCGGCAAACAAGCGGCGCTCCGCCAGTGCGGCATTCACCCGTTGCTCGAGCTCTTCGTTCAGGCGCTGCAGGGCCTGCTCTGCACGCCTGCGTTCGGTGACATCCTTGAACAGTACCGCTACCTGGCGTTTCTCGGCAGGTTCTATGCGAAACGTGGTCACCGACAGCACGTGGCCCGTGGCAATCAGTTCCTGCTCGAAGTGCAGCGGTTCGCCGGTGCGAAGCACCGCGCCATAGCGGGCCACCCAGTCATCCGCCTCATCGGGCACCATCTCGCGCAGTTTTTGCCCGACCACGTTGGGGATGCCGGCGTGTTTGGCATAGGCTGCGTTGGCCAGCACGTGCACGTAGTCACTCAGGGGACCATGGGGGCCATCGAAGAACTCGATGATGCAGAAGCCTTCGTCCATGGTGTCGAACAGTGAGCGATAGAAGTCCTGGTCGTGCGCCTGGTGGCTTGCAAGCCGTTGCTCCAGCAGTGTGTTCTGTCGCTGGAGGTCTTCGACTTGTTGGCGCAGTAAGTTCAGATCACGAGAAGGCATGCCTGCGTCCGGCCAATGAAAAGTCCTGACTTTAACGTGTTCACCTGCAGGCGAATAGCCACTCAGGGCGACTGGGCGGTGCTCCCCAGCAGCCGTTCAAGCGCCTGGGCAAGTGCTTGCAGATCGAAGGGCTTGGCCAGCAGTTCGGTGCGCCGGTCGGGCCGCGCATTTGCCGTACTGTGCGCAAGGTCATAGCCTGTGATCAGCAGCACCGCGGCATGGGGTGCAATACCTCGACAGGCGTCCGCGAGTTGGTAGCCATCGATACCCCCTGGCAGGCCGACATCGGTGATCAGCAAGTCCGGCGCAGGGGCTTCCTGCAAGGCCTTGTATGCCTGGCGGCCATCTTCGAATGCCTGAACTTCATAGCCCTGGTCCAGCAATACCTCCAGCATGACCAGGCGCAGGGCCGGCTCGTCTTCCACCAGCATCACCTTGCACCCGCGCTGCTGAAGCGAGGCCGCAGGCGCAGGCCCCTCGACGTGGGGGCAGGGTGAAGCGGCGGCGACGCTTTCATCGCGGGGGAGATACAGGTTGATGGCCGTACCCTGGCCAGGCGTGCTATCGATGACCAGTTGGCCACCGGATTGCCGCACAAAGCCGTAGACCATCGACAGCCCAAGGCCAGTGCCCTGGCCGAGCGGCTTGGTGGTGAAGAAGGGCTCAAGGGCGCGCTGCATCACTGCTTTGGACATGCCCATGCCGTTGTCTTCAACGCGGATACGCAGAAACTGGCCAGCGGCCAGGCCCCGCTGTCTGGCTTCGGCGCCTTGCATTTCGACATTGGCGCAACCGATGCTCAAGGTGCCGCCAAGCGGCATGGCGTCACGGGCGTTGATGCACAGGTTGAGCAGCGCGTTTTCCAGTTGCTGGGCGTCTATTCGGATAGGCCATAGTCCGGCATGTGTCTGGTCGTGGTAGTCGACATAGGGGCCGGTGGAGCTGCTGATCAGGTCGTGCATACCGGCCACCAGTTGCTGCACATCGACCCGTTGCGGGACCAGCGTCTGCTGCCGTGAGAATGCCAGCAAGCGCTGCACCAAGGCTGCGGCGCGTTGGGCGTTGTGCCGGCTGAGTTCAAGCAGCTGCGCGGTGTCCGCCAGGCGTTGCTGCACCAGACGTTGCCCGGCCAGTTCCAGGGCGCCAAGGATGCTGGCCAGCAGGTTGTTGAAATCATGGGCAATCCCGCCGGTCAACTGGCCGACTGCCTCCATCTTCTGCGCCTGGCGCAGTGCTTCTTCGGCCTGCTGCAGGCGTTCCTGTTCGGTCACGCGCTGCGTGATGTCATAGGCGAACAGGTAGCCGCCCTGAATTCGCTGCTGAGCATCGAGCCACGGGTGGTAGCGAATTTCGTAGTGGCGTGGTGCGTCGTCCAGCCCGAAGGTGACGGTGTCGATGAACGCTTCCCCTGCCAGTATGCGCGGCCATATCGGGGCTAGGCGGCCCATGATGTCGGGTTGACCGGTCAGGAACTGGGGTACGTAGTCGCCAATCTGCGGCACGAAGCCTCGGTAACGCTCGAAGGTTTCGCGCGCCGTGCGGTTGATGGCCAATAGGCGCATCCTGCGGTCGGCAGCAAACACGTTGGCCGGGCTGTTGTCGAGCAGTTCTCCAAGCAGCCTGTCATGCGCCTGGACGCTGTCTTCGCGCTCTGCCTGGCGTGCTTCCAGTTCTGCGACACGCGCTTGCAATTGTGCAAAGGACGCAAGCGTATCTGGCTGCATGACGAGGGCCTGATGATCGGATCGAGCAACTATAGTTGCCCCTCGGGCCCCTCGCTATCAGAACGAGCGAATGATCCGCCCGAGGGTTTCCATGGCCTGTTCGGCGCCGTCATGCCAGGGGCTGCCGTAGTTCAGGCGGATGCAATTGCCGAAGCGTCGGGTGGGCGAAAAGATCGGCCCGGGCGCGATGCTGATGCCTTGGGCCAGGGCCATGTGGAACAGCTTGAGGGCGTCCATCTGCTCGGGCAGTTCCAGCCACAGGAAGTAGCCGCCGGAGGGCTGGCTGACCCGTGTCTGCGCCGGGAAGTGGCGGGCGATGGCTGCCAGCATGTTGGCCTGCTGGCCCTCCAGCGCGTAGCGCAGCTTGCGCAGGTGGCGGTCGTAGCCGCCGTGTTGCAGGTAGTCGGCGATGGCCGCCTGGGCCGGCATGGAGGCACAAAGGGAGGTCATCAGTTTCAACCGCTCGATCTTCTGCGCAAAGCGCCCGGCGGCCACCCAGCCAATGCGATAGCCCGGTGCCAGGCTTTTGGCGAACGAGCCGCAGTGCATGACCAGGCCCTGGGTGTCGAAGGCCTTGGCGGGTTTGGGCGCCTGTTGCGAGTAGTACAGCTCGGCGTACACGTCGTCTTCGATCAACGGCACCTGATGGCGCGCCAGCAACTCCACCAGGGCCTGTTTCTTGGCCTCCGGCATGCTTGCACCCACCGGGTTCTGGAAGTTGGTCATGCACCACACGGCCTTAACCGGGTGCTTTTCCAGGGTCTGCGCCAGCACCCCCAGGTCCATGCCCTCGCGCGGGTGCACGGGGATTTCCACAGCCTTGAGCTTGAGCCGCTCCAGCACCTGCAGGCAGGCATAGAAGGCCGGGGCCTCGATGGCGACCAGGTCGCCCGGCTGGGTCACGGCCTGCAGGCACAGGTTCAGGGCCTCCAGTGCGCCGTTGGTGATCAGCAGCTCTTCCATCGGCAGCATCAGCCCACCGACCATGTAGCGCAGGGCTATCTGCCGGCGCAGCTGCGGGTTACCGGGGGACAGATCGGTCACCACCATGCGCGGGTCCATGCTGCGGCTGGCACTGGCCAGTGAGCGGGACAGGCGTTGCAGCGGGAACAGTTCAGGGCTGGGAAAGGCTGAGCCGAAGGCAATGGTGTTGGGGTCCTTGATCGAGTCGAGGATCGAAAATACCAAGGCGCTGACGTCGACATCGGTAGACTCGCTCACCGGCTGCAGCGCCTGCGGCTCGCTGAACTGACGCGGCACGTGGGCGTTGACGAAATACCCGGAGCGCGGCCGGGCGCGGATCAGCCCGCGGCGTTCCAGCAGGTAATAGGCCTGGAACACGGTAGACGGGCTGACCCCGTGGGTCTGGCTGGCGTAGCGCACGGACGGCACGCGCTGGCCGGGGCCCAGCACCCCGGAGCGGATCAGTTCGGCAATGTCATCGGCGAAGCGTTCGTAGCGTTTCATTCTGGCCTTCTGTCCAGCCTGGCAGGCAAGGTGGCGTGAGTGTAAGGGATCAGCGGTTCATGGGGGCGACGAAGCGACTGTGCGCCACGCTGCGGATAGCGGGGTCGTCACGCTCGCTGATTTCAAAGCTCAGCGTCTGCGAGCTGCTGGTCGGGCGCTCGGCGAGCATCGCCACCGACACCGGCAGTTCGCTCATTTCGCCAGCAGGGATGACCAGTGCGCTACTGCCCTGCAGGGTGAAACCGTCAGCGTCCAGCAGGCGCAATTGATAGTGCTGGGTACGTTCGGTCTTGTTGATGACCTTGAGCAGGTAAATGTTCTCGATCTGGCCTTGGGCGTTTTCACGGAACAGGCCGCGGTCCTTGATCACATCCAGCGATACCATCGGGCGCATCTGCAGGGCCACCACCAGTGCCCCGATCATGACCAGCAGTGCGGCAGCGTAGCCCAACAGGCGCGGGCGCAGCCAGTGCGTGGTACCGCCTTGCAGGCTGTGCTCGGACTTGTAGCCAATCAGGCCGCGGGCGTAACCCATCTTGTCCATTACCCCATCACAGGCGTCGATGCACGCGGCACAGCCGATGCAAGCCATCTGCAAGCCATCACGGATGTCGATGCCGGTGGGGCACACCTGCACGCACAGGGTGCAATCGATGCAGTCACCCAGTCCCTGGGCACCGACATCACTGCCTTTCTTGCGCGGACCACGGGCTTCGCCACGACGCGAGTCGTAAGCGACCGCCAGGGTGTCCTTGTCGAACATCACGCTCTGGAAGCGCGCATACGGGCACATGTGCAGGCACACCGCTTCACGCAGCAGGCCGGCATTGATGTAGGTAGCGGCCGTGAAGAACAGCACCCAGAACAGTGCCACACCGCCCAGTTGCAAGGTGAGCAATTCTGCGGCCAGTGGCCGGATCGGGGTGAAGTAGCCGACGAAGGTCAGCCCCGTGAGCACGCCAATGGCCAACCACAGGCTGTGTTTGAGCGTGCGACGGGCCAGTTTGTTCAGGCTCCAGGGCGCCGCGGCCAGCTTGATGCGCTGGTTCCGGTCCCCCTCGGTAACCTTTTCGCACCACATGAATAGCCAGGTCCAGGTGCTTTGTGGGCAACTGTAACCGCACCAGACGCGACCGGCGTAGACGGTGATGGCGAACAGGCCAAAGGCACAGATGATCAGCAGCGCCGACAGCAGGATGAAGTCCTGGGGCCAGAAGGTGGCGCCGAAGATGTGGAACTTGCTGTTTCCCAGGTCCCACAGTACGGCCTGGCGGCCGTTCCAGTTCAGCCAGGCCGTGCCGAAGAACAGCACGAACAGGGCGCCGGCAAAGCCGATGCGCAGGTTACGGTAAAGCCCGGTAAAGCTGCGGGTCTGGATGCCGCTGTCGGTGCGTCGCGCTTGGATGCTGGCTGGGGCGGTGGCGATCTCTGTAAAAGGGATTCTATCGTTCATGGTTCGGTGCTCATCAGGCCTCGATCAGGCATGAGCACTATGGCGCTGAAGCTGTTATCAGCACAGGTTCAGATTTTACGATAAAAACCATATCAGATTTGCCGCATGGCCCCGCCAAGCCTCATATCACCGAGCCTGGCGCGCTGGCCTTCAGATGCCTGCGGCTATCCACCGCACCCGCCACGGTCAGTGCATCGGCCTCGGTTTCGGTAATGGGCACGCGTTGGCCGGCCAGTATGGCCACCGACATACGCAACTGCTCGTCGGTGATGATCTCGATATCCGGGCCTTCGCCCTCGATGCGCAGGCCTTCGCCGATCAGTGTGCAGCGGCGGGTGGTTTCGTCGATTTCAATGGGCATGGTGGGGTCCTCCCGGGGTGATTACAGGGTGGACCGCGGTCAGGGGCCAGTTGCTGCATCAGCAAGCTGAGCGGCACTTTGCAGTACGTGTGACGGTCAACCTTGCAGAGGGCAGGCCTGCTGACGTGGCAGGCGGATTCATAAAGCTCAAGCAGGGGAAACAACTGCGATGGACGTCATCTGGCAAGCAATCCAGGCGGAATTCGCCGATGTCACCGATGAGCGCGAGGTGACGCAAATCCTTGTGCGCTTGCTGATGGCTGCTGTACTCGGCGCAGTACTGGGCTTCGAGCGCGAACACAAGGGCAAGTCTGCCGGGGTGCGTACCCATATGCTGGTGTCGCTGGGGGCCGCCCTGTTCGTTCTGTCGCCCAGTATGGCGGGGTCCGACGAACAGGCACTCAGTCGGGTGATCCAGGGCATCGTTGCCGGTATCGGTTTTCTCGGTGCGGGTACCATTCTGAAGGGTAACGGCCAGGACACCAGCCATGTGAAGGGCCTGACGACCGCTGCCGGGCTATGGATGACAGCTGCCATCGGCACGGCGGCTGGCGTGGGACGCGAAGCCACGGCGCTGATCAGCACGGTACTGGCCCTGCTGGTACTGGGCACGATGCCGTTGCTGGTGGAGAAGGTCGAAGGGCAGGATGAGGAGAAGCAGAAGGAGGAAGAGGGCAGGAAGCACTGAGGGGAGCCGAAGCTCCCCCCAAAGCGTTGTTGCCTGCTCTTTTTTTATTATTGGGACCGGCCTATTGTTGTTTTTGTCGGCTTGTCCTGGTGTTGCGGGCGACCCCCATGCGGGGTCAAGAGCAAACGTATTTTTTTGAGCGCTGACCTGCTTTCATCATTGCTGATCCGAACCTGGCTGCCGCTACCTTGAGGTAGTTTTTATTGTTCTGTGCCAGACCGCGGGGCGAACCCCTGAAAAGCGTGTCGACTCCAAAAAAATCTGCTTGCTACGCCTCTGCCGTGTTGTTCTTGTTATGTCAGAGCCGTTACCTGTTGTTTTTATTGGGTATCGCGTTTTTTTTGTTGTTGTACCAGAGATATAGCAGGGTGCGTGCCAACTTTTGAAAACCCTTTAAAATCAATGAGTTAAGAATTTTGGTCGACACCACCCAGCCTGAAATTCTGCCGATTTGTTTCCCTGTTACCCGATTTTTTGCTGTGAAATGTGCGGGAGGTAACACTTCACCCACACCAATGTGACACCCGTGTGACCTATCGTGCGCTGCACGCCCGTGCTACCCGCGACCCGTTGTCGCGGCCCAGCACGTCGCTGATGCGCTGGCCGGCGGCTATCAGCCGGCCCAGGTCGATGCCGGTTTCAATGCCAAGCCCCTGCAGCAGGTACACAACGTCTTCACTGGCGATATTGCCGGTAGCACCCTTGGCGTAAGGGCAGCCGCCCAGCCCGGCTACCGAGCTGTCGAATACGCTGATGCCTTCGAGCAGGCTGGCATAGACGTTGGCCAAGGCCTGGCCGTAAGTGTCATGGAAGTGTCCGGCCAACTGCTCGCGCGGTACCTGGGCCGACACCACCTCGAACAGGCGCCGGGTGTCGCCTGCGGTACCGGTGCCGATGGTGTCACCCAGCGAGACCTCGTAGCAGCCCATGTCGTGCAGGGCGCGGGCCACCGGGGCCACCTGCTCGGCGCTGACCTTGCCCTCGTAAGGGCAGCCAAGCACACACGACACATACCCGCGCACGCGCACGCCGTGGCTGCGCGCAGCGTCCATGATGGGTTCGAAGCGCTTGAGGCTTTCGCTGATCGAGCAATTGATGTTGCGTTGCGAGAACGCTTCGGAGGCGGCAGCGAACACCGCTACTTCCTTGACCCCGGCAGCCAGGGCGTCCTCGAAACCGCGCAGGTTCGGCGCCAGCGCGGCATACGTCACACCGGGGCGCTGCTGGATGCCGGCGAATACCTCGGCAGAGCCGGCCATCTGTGGCACCCACTTGGGGGACACGAAACTGCCCACTTCTATATAGGCCAGGCCCGCTTCGGTAAGGTCGTTGACCAGGCGTACCTTGTCGGCGACGCTGATGGGCTGGGCTTCGTTCTGCAGGCCGTCGCGGGGGCCGACTTCGACCAGGCGGACGTGTTTGGGCAAGGACATGGCGGGTTTCCTGTGGCGTTCAGCGGTTGTCTTTGTTGTTCAGGGTGGCGGCCAGGGCTTGTTCGCAGCGTTCCTGGGCGGTGTCCAGTTCCAGTTGCATCTGGTGAATGTCCAGCATCTGCTGCTCCAGTTGCGCGCGGCGCTCGGCGATCTTCGCCAGCATGCTGTTGAGCTGTTTGAGGTTGCCGCTGGTGGGGTCGTACAGTTCGATCAGCTCGCGGCACTCGGCCAGGGAAAAGCCGATGCGCTTGCCGCGCAGGATGAGCTTCAGGCTGACCTTGTCGCGCGGTGAGTAGATGCGTTCCAGACCACGTCGCTCAGGGCTGAGCAGGCCCTGTTCTTCGTAGAAGCGGATAGCGCGGGTGGTGATGTCCAGCTCGCGGGACAGGTCGGAGATGCTGTAGGTCTGAGTGCTCATGCTCGGGCTCGGCGTGGGGTATGCGGATATCCTGAGGGCAGGTTGACGTATACGTCAAGAAGAGGCCGCCAAGGATTATCCCGACAACCCTGATCTGCGATACGCATTGGGCGTTTGCCCACTCAAGCGCTTGAACCACCGGGCGAAGTAGGTCGGGTCGGTAAACCCCAGGCTATCCGACAACTGCCCGATGCTCATCCGCGTGTAAATAAGGTTGCGTCGCGCCTCCAGCAACAACCGCTGGTGCACCACCTGCAATGCAGTCTGACCGCTCAGTGCCCGGCACAGCTGGTTCAGTTGCAAGCTCGGAACATTCAGCCGCGCGGCAAACGCTTCAACCGACAGATGCTCGCGGTAATGCGCTTCGACCAAGCGCAAGTATTGCCCCAGCAACAGGCGGTCACGTTCATCACGGTTACGCGGTGCCTGCCCTTGCTGCTGACGGCGGCTGATCCACACCATCAGCGCGGTCACCAACGCTTCCAGCATCGCGGCGCGTGCCGGGGCATTGCCTTGGTACTCCCGCTGCAAGGTGTCGACCAGGCTGCGCAGGTGCACGCGGTCATGGCCCAACGGATAACACGCAGGCTGTGCCAGCACCGTCAGTGGCGCGCCCAGGCGCTGTTCCAGGTTCGCTACAAGGGCAGTACCAAAGGTCAGGACATAGCCCTGGATATCGGCGCTGAAGCGAAAGCCATGCACGGTCATCGGTGGCACGACCTGGATCGCCGCTTCGCCGATGGCACTGCGCACGCCCTCGATCTCCACCTGGGCCTGGCCACGCTGTACATACAGCAGCTGGAACAGCTCGGCATGCTGGTGCGGCTTGATCTCCCAGTGATGCAGCCGGCTGCGTGCCGGGATCGATTCGCAGTGCAGCAGGTCGGTGCCGGGCCAGGCCTGATTTTCGCCATACAGCTTGAACAACGGGACGCCGGGGAGGGTGGATTTCATCTGGGCTGACCTGTCCGTTAATCGAACGCTTTTCGTAAAAGTGCAGGTTTTTTATGGAATAGCACACTTAAACGGCGTTTTCTGCCAGTAAAAATGCAATGGCAAACCCTAACAGCAGATGCCGCCCCGCTGCCAGTCCCGGGCCGGTATCGTCCGAACAGAGACAACAACAATGAAAACTCAGGTTGCAATTATTGGTGCAGGTCCGTCTGGCCTGCTGCTGGGCCAGCTGCTGCACAAGGCCGGTATCGATAACATCATCGTCGAACGCCAGACCGCCGAGTACGTACTAGGCCGCATCCGCGCCGGGGTGTTGGAGCAAGGCACGGTCGACCTGCTGCGCGAGGCCGGTGTGGCCGAGCGCATGGACCGTGAAGGCCTGGTGCACGAGGGGGTCGAACTGCTGGTTGGCGGGCGCCGCCAGCGTCTGGATCTCAAAGCCCTGACCGGCGGCAAGACGGTGATGGTCTACGGCCAGACCGAAGTCACCCGTGACCTGATGCAGGCCCGCGAAGCCAGTGGTGCGCCGATCATTTATTCAGCCGCCAACGTTCAGCCGCATGAATTGAAAGGCGAGAAGCCCTACCTGACGTTCGAAAAGGATGGCCGGGTGCAGCGGGTTGACTGCGACTATATCGCCGGCTGCGACGGCTTCCACGGCATCTCGCGGCAGAGCATCCCGGAGGGCGTGCTGAAACAGTATGAGCGGGTTTACCCGTTTGGCTGGCTGGGCCTGCTGTCGGACACCCCGCCGGTCAATCACGAGCTGATCTACGCCCACCATGAGCGCGGTTTCGCGTTGTGTAGCCAACGCTCGCAAACACGCAGCCGCTATTACCTGCAGGTACCTTTGCAGGATCGGGTCGAGGAGTGGTCTGACGAGCGTTTCTGGGACGAACTGAAAGCCCGTTTGCCCGCCGAGGTGGCGGCGGACCTGGTCACAGGCCCCGCGTTGGAAAAAAGCATCGCGCCGCTGCGTAGCCTGGTGGTCGAACCCATGCAATATGGTCACCTGTTCCTGGTGGGGGACGCGGCGCACATCGTCCCCCCTACGGGTGCCAAAGGCCTTAACCTGGCGGCCTCGGACGTCAACTACCTGTACCGCATTCTGGTCAAGGTGTACCACGAAGGGCGCGTCGACCTGCTTGCACAATACTCGCCGCTGGCACTGCGCCGCGTGTGGAAGGGCGAGCGCTTCAGCTGGTTCATGACCCAACTGCTGCATGACTTCGGTAGCCACAAGGACGCCTGGGACCAGAAGATGCAGGAAGCTGACCGCGAGTACTTCCTGACCTCGCCGGCGGGCCTGGTGAACATTGCCGAGAACTATGTGGGGCTGCCGTTCGAAGAAGTGACCTGATCTGTCATTGCGCAAACCTGGCACTCACGCAAAGAGCAAAGGCTGCATTGGTCAGCGAATGGCTTGCCGGTAATTACACGAAGGCTTGAAGTCGAGACTGCGTATGACCGACAGTGCTTCGCTGAATAGGTGATGGCAGGATGCATGACGATGAAATATCCCACCCCGCTGATCGGCGCTCTGTGCCTGCTGGTTACCAGTAACTGGGCCGGTGCCGACCAGGTATTGCCCGCGCCACCGGAACTGGCCTCCGGCTACCGCAGCGGTTTGCAGCCGGTGCACGCCAGCCGGCACATGGTCGCCGCAGCCAACCCGCTGGCCAGTGAAGCGGGGCGGGCGATGTTGCGTGCCGGCGGCAGTGCGATTGACGCCGCCATCGCCATGCAGATGGTGCTGACACTGGTCGAGCCGCAGTCCAGTGGGATCGGCGGCGGGGCGTTCATCCTGTACTGGGATGGCAAGCGCGTGCAGGCATTCGACGGGCGTGAGGCAGCACCTGCGGCGGTGACGGAAAAACTGTTCCTGCAAGCCGATGGCACACCCATGCCGTTCCGGGTGGCGCAGATCGGTGGGCGTTCGGTGGGCGTGCCCGGGGTGCTGCGTGCCCTGAAACAGGCCCACGAGCAGCACGGCAAGTTGCCCTGGCACGACCTGTTCGCCCCGGCCATCGCCTTGGCACGCAACGGCTTCGCGGTTTCCGAGCGCCTGCACACGCTACTGGCCGGGGACCCCTACATTGCCCGTTCACCCGCAATGGCCCGTTACTTCCTGGATGAACAGGGTAGGCCGTTGGCCGTGGGTACGATCCTGCGCAACCCTGAGTTGGCCCATACCTTGGAGCAGATCGCCGCACAGGGGCCCGAGGTGTTCTACAGCGGTGAAATTGCCGAAGCCATCGTCGCCAAGGTGCGTGGCCATGCCAATGCCGGGTATCTGTCGTTGCAGGACTTGCAGCAGTACCAGGCCAAGGAGCGCGAGCCGTTGTGTGGCCCCTACAAGGCCTGGCAAATATGCGGCATGCCGCCACCCTCATCGGGTGGGGTGACCGTGCTGCAGACCTTGGGCCTGCTCGAAGCCGTGCAGCGCACCGCGCCGCAACGCGACCTGGCAGCGCTGCGACCGCTGGCCACCTCGTCCCCGGCCCGCCTGGAAGCCCCGCCGTTGGCCGTGCACCTGATCGCCGAGGCCGAGCGCCTGGCCTACGCCGACCGCGCTCAGTACCTGGCCGACAACGACTACGTGCCCGTCCCGGTCAAGGCCCTGACCGATTCTGCTTACCTGGCCAGCCGCGCGGCGCTGATCGGCGAGCACAGCATGAAACGCGCCCGCCCGGGCCAGCCGCAAGGAGCGGACCTGGCGCTTGCGCCCGACCGCTCGCCACTGCGCATCTCCACCTCTCACCTCAGTGCGGTGGATGACAGCGGCCAGGCCCTGGCCATGACCACCTCGGTGGAGGCCGCATTTGGCTCGCACCTGATGGTCAAGGGCTTCCTGCTCAACAATCAGCTGACCGACTTCTCGTTCATCCCCCACGAGCACGGCAAGCCGGTGGCCAATCGGGTGCAGCCGGGCAAACGGCCGCTGTCGGCCATGGCGCCGACGTTGGTGTTCTCGCGTGCCACGGGCGAGTTTGTCGCGAGCCTCGGTTCGCCGGGTGGTTCGCAGATCATCGGTTACGTGAACAAGGCGCTGGTCGGCCTGCTGGATTGGCGGCTCGACCCGCAGCAGGCCGCCGACCTGCCCAACTTCGGCAGCCGCAATGCCGGCACCGAAGTGGAAGCAGGGCTGAGCAGCCCGGCGCTGATCCGCCAGTTGGCAGCGTGGGGGCATGAGGTGACACCGATGACCATGACCAGCGGCATGCAGATCATCCAGCGCAGCGGCGAGGGTTGGTCAGGCGGTGCCGATCCCCGGCGGGAAGGAGTGGCCCTCGGTGACTAGCCGTGATAGAACGCAGACTTGCCATTCAGTAGTTGAATATCTAGATGTCTATCAGCGTGAAATCGAATAGGGCTCTGTTCGACCTCGACCTGCTGCGCGCCATTGTCGTGGTGGCAGACTGCGGCAGCTTCACCACCGCTGCCGCGCGGCTGCATTCGACCCAGTCGACGATCAGCCAGAAGGTGCGCCGCCTGGAAGACATGGTCGGCCACCGCCTGTTGGTGCGGGGCAACCGTGACGTTCTGCCGACCGACGCCGGGCAGACCTTGCTCGGCTATGCCCGGCACATGCTGGCCCTGAACGATCAGATGCTTGAAGCCCTGGCCGGGGCGATGGTGGGCACCACGGTACGGCTTGGCGTGCCCGAGGACTTCGTGGGCGGGCGTACCACCAATGCGCTATCGGCATTCAGCCGGCTGCACCCACAGGTGAAGCTCGAAGTGACCAGTGGCTTGTGCCGTGACCTGAGCCAGGCCTATGACAATGGCGAACTTGACCTGGTGCTGCTCAAGCAGCGGCGCAACAGCCGTGAGGGCGTGGCCTGTTGGCCAGAGCGTCTGCAGTGGATCGACAGTGCGCGCACGCCCGCCTTCGAGCTGGACCCGATCCCGTTGGTCACCTTTCCGCCACGCGGCCTGTACCGCGAGGACATGATCAACGCCATCGAAGGCATGGGCCGGCGCTGGCGCATCAGCTTTACCAGCTCCAGCCTCAGTGGCATCCAGGCTGCGGTCGCCGATGGCATGGGTATCAGCCTGCTGCCACCCAGGGCGGCCACCGGCGAGCACAGGGTGTTGGGGGCCGGGCAAGGGCTGCCGGAGGTCGACAGCTATGAGATCGTCATCGTGCACCGGCCGACGGCGGATGTGATGGTCAAGGCGCTGGCTGAGGTGATGACGCAGTTGCTGGCGGGCGGTGGGATCTGACGATCTGTGGTCGATGCGCTTGTACATGACCCAAAGCCCACACACACTTTCGACCAACCCGATTCAATGTCAGGCAACCCGTCGGATACGCCTTTTGCCAGCGCGGCCTCGGGTGTGGCTGAACAGGTCTTTCGGGTCGTCCTCCACCCACGGCACCAGGTCGATCTTGGTGCCCATCCCGCGCTTTTCGGCTTGCTGTAGTACGTACCGTAGTACGGTGTAGTCTTCGAGGGCGAAGCCCACCGAATCGAATACAGTGACCTGGCTGTCGCTTTGGCGGCCCTCGGTTTCTCCGCGCAGCACGCGCCACAGGTCGACCACCGGAAAGTCCGCCGGCAGCTGCTGGATCTCACCTTCGATACGGGTTTGTGGCTCGTACTCGACGAACACCCGCGCGTTGCGCAGCACATCGGCGTGCAGCTCGGTTTTGCCAGGGCAGTCACCACCCACGGCGTTCAGGTGCATACCGGGCTCCAGCATGTCGGGGGTAATGATGGTGGCGCAGGCCTTGTCGGCCGTTACCGTGGTGATGATGTCCACGCCTTTCACTGCCTCGGCTACCGAGCTGGCCCGGCGGATGGTCAAGCCGCTGTATTCCTTGAGGTTGGCGATAAGCTTGGCGGTGGCCAGCGGGTCGGTGTCGTAGGCGACGATTTCTTCGATGCCCAGGTGCTTGTGGAAGGCCAGGGCCTGGAATTCGCTTTGCGCGCCGTTGCCGATCAGCGCCATCTTGCGCGCGTTCGGGCGGGCCAGTGCCTGGGCTGCCATCAGCGAAGTCGCTGCGGTGCGCAGGGCGGTGGCGATGGTCAGTTCGGACAGCAGCACCGGGTAACCGGAGTCGACATCGGCCAGTACACCGAAGGCCATCACCGTATGCAGGTTGCGTGCAGTATTGGCCGGGTGGCCGTTGACGTATTTGAAGGCATAGCGGCTTTTGTCGGCGACCGGCATCAGTTCGATCACGCCCACTTCCGAGTGGCTGGCAACGCGCGCGGACTTGTCAAACGCCTGCCAGCGTTTGAAATCGTCCCGCAGGGCAGCGGCAAGCTCGCCAATAAACGGCGCTACGCCAATGTCATGCACCAAGTCCGACATGGTTGGAACATCAATGAAATACGTCATGCTCTTGCACCTTGTTATTGTGCGCTTGCCCAGCAGTGCGGGGTAAGCGCTTGAGATTATCGAAGTGAAGCCGCATGAACATTTTGATGACAGGTTGCGCCAATCGGAAGCATACAGGTTGTCAGTTTCGTCAGGCTTCTGGACAATCTGCCAACCCAACGTAGCAATCTGATTATTTGGCAGGCTTATGGACACGATCGATCGGGAACTGATTGCACTGTTGCGGGACAACGCACGTACCCCTGTGCTGACCCTGGCGAAGAAGCTGAAGGTGGCCAGGGCAACGGTGCATAACCGCATCACCCGGCTTGAAGAGCAGGGTGTGATCATCGGTTATACGGTGCGTCTGCGCTCCGATGCGCTGGACCAGGGGGTGCGGGCAATCACCAGCATCGGCATCAGCGGCCACCATGCCGCAGAGGTCAAGCACGCGCTGCGCGGGCATCCCAATGTGGTGGCCATCCACACCACCAATGGCCGCTGGGACTTGATGGCAGAGCTGCGCGCCGACACCCTCGAAGCGTTCGACCGAGCGCTGAACGCCATCCGCTCGATCCCGCATATCGAGAACACCGAGACCAGCATCCTGCTGTCGACCTACAAGATGTGACCGCTGAGCCAGGCCTTTTGCCAGGTGTATTGCATAAAAAGCTGCTGGCCCTGCTGCTGTCGGCCTATGGCCTGCCGGCACTTCAAGGTTGGCGCTCAGCCACCGCTCGCAACGTACGCAACGTCACCACCGGCGTATCCACCACAAACCGGTTGGCCAGCCACCCTGGCACATCCCCGGCAGGGGCGGCTTGCAACTGGTAGGTCACCTCGGTCACCCGGTCACCCAGCGGTTTCATCTGCCACACACCACTCAGGTGCTCTACCCGGATCAGGCCGTCAACCTTGGGGATCCTGTCGGGATCGGCGCTCAGGTGGCGCACCAGGGTACCGTCGACCAGGCGTTCGCTGGTCACTTTCAGCACGATGTCCCGTGGCCTCGCCGGCCAAGGCAGCTGGGTGGTCAGGTACACCCAGGTGTTGTCACCCTCCACATCCAGCAGCCGCATCTGGTCACAGGCGTACAGCCACTTGCAGGCCACCCGCAGGTTATCCTGCAGGTCAGTGAGCGTGCGCACGCTGGCTTTCATGGTGCTGACACCACGAAACTGCTGGTAGGGCGAGTCGCCTGCATCTTTCAGGTACACGCGAATGCCTTCGCGGTCGTAGGCCAGGTGCCAGTCATCGGCGGCCAGGGCAGAGGCGCACAGCAGCAAGGCCGCGAGCAGCAGGCAGCGGTTCATGGCCGGTACCCTGCAGGGGTGGGTATTTCAGTATGCGCGGCAAACAGAAAGCCCGCCAGGTTGGCGGGCTTGCGGGCATCAGCCTGGGCTTAGCGCTTGGGGTTCAGTGTCAGGTGTACGTGACGGTTCACGTCCTTGTACAGCAGGTAGCTGAAGTTGCCTGGGCCGCCGGCGTAGCAGGCTTGCGGGCAGAAGGCGCGCAGCCACATGAAGTCGCCGGCTTCCACTTCGACCCAGTCCTGGTTCAGACGGTACACTGCCTTGCCTTCCAGCACGTACAGGCCGTGTTCCATCACGTGGGTTTCTGCGAACGGAATCACACCGCCCGGCTGGAAGGTGACGATGTTCACGTGCATGTCGTGGCGCATGTCGGCCATGTCGACAAAGCGGGTGGTTTTCCAGCGGCCTTCGGTGCCCGGCATCTCGATGACGGTGGCGTTGTCGCGGTGGGTGACGAAGGATTCCGGTACGTCCAGGCCTTCAACCTTCTGGTAGTGCTTGCGCAGCCAGTGGAAGGTGACGTTGGACTTGCTGTTGTTGCGCAGGCTCCACTCGGCGCCCGGGGCCAGGAAGGCGTAGCCACCAGGTACCAGGGTGTGGTGTTTGCCTTCGACGGTGATGTCCAGTTCGCCTTCGACGATGAACACCACGGCTTCCGCATCGGCGTCCAGCTCAGGGCGCTCGCTGCCGCCTTCCGGGGCCAGTTCGACGATGTACTGGGAGAACGTTTCGGCAAAACCGGTCAGCGGGCGGGCGATGACCCACATGCGCATCTTGTCCCAAAAGGGCAGGTGGCTGGTGACGATGTCACGCATCACGCCTTTGGGGATGACGGCATAGGCTTCGGTGAACATGGCACGGTCAGTCAGCAGCTCGGTTTGAGCCGGGTGCCCACCGTGGGGGGCGAAGTACGAATGGTTCGACATGGACGATCTCGACTTGTTGTTCTCTCCCCATGCCTTGAACCGCACCGGCCGGTGCGGCGCAGGGGATGTGGCCACAGAATAGGGTCGAGTGCGTGGCATCCACAAATTAAATGTTGGAATACCCGGTATTTGATCACTGAATGCTGACCTGACGTCCAACGTGCTGTTCGGGCAGCTGGCCGCCGCGGCCGAACAGCTTGTGGCGCAGGGGGCCCTCGGTGTAGCTCAGCGGGTAGCGGCCGCGCCGTTGCAGCTCGGGCACCAGCAGGTCGACTACATTGGCCAGGTCGTCCGGTTGCACGGCGTAGGTCAGGTTGAAACCGTCGATACCGGTATGGTCCAGCCAGGTTTCCAGCTGGTCGGCCACCTCGCTGGCAGCGCCGATCAGCACGGGGCCGCGACCGCCCAGGCCAACGAACTCGGCGGCTTCGCGTACGGTCCAGCGGCGAGTGGGGTCGGCGGCGGTAAAGGCTGCCAGGGCAGCACGGCCAGCATCGTTCTCGACGTACTCGATCGGTGCATCGGGGTCGAGGCCGGCGAAGTCGATACCGGTCCAGCCTGACAGCAGCGCCAGGGCAGCGTCCAGGTCGACATAGCGGCGATAGTCGTTAAAGCGGGCCTCGGCCTCTTCCCGCGTGGGGGCGACGATCAACAGCGCCTGGGCGTAGATCAGCACTTCGTCACGGCCCCGCCCGGCCGCTTCGCAGGCCTGGCGGATGCCGTCGGCGTAGCGGCGCAACACCGTTGGCGTTGGCCCGCTGATGAACACGCATTCGGCATGCCGTGCGGCAAACTGCTGACCGCGTGCCGACGCACCGGCCTGGAACAACACCGGGGTGCGTTGCGGCGACGGCTGGCACAGGTGCATGCCGGGCACCTGGAAGTGCTCGCCCACATGGTTGATCGGGTGTACCCGCGAGGGTTCGATATAGCGCCCGCTTTCACGCTCCAGCAGCACAGCGTCGTCGTCCCAGCTTTTCTCCCACAGCTTGTACAGCACCTGCAGGTATTCCTCGGCCAGGTCATAGCGTTGGTCGTGGCCCAGTTGACGCGCCAGGCCGAGGTTGCGCGCAGCGCTGTCCAGATACCCGGTGACGATGTTCCAGCCGACCCGGCCATTGCTCAGGTGGTCGAGCGTGGACATGCGCCGGGCGAAGGGGTAGGGGTGTTCGTAGGTCAGCGAAAAGGTGACACCGAAACCCAAGTGCTCGGTCACCCCGGCCATCGCCGGCACCAGCAGCAGCGGATCATTGACCGGCACCTGCACGCCACCGCGCAGGGCGGCTTGCGGGCTGCCTTGATAGACGTCGTAGATACCCAGCACATCGGCGATGAACAGGGCGTCGAACAGGCCGCGTTCGAGCAGGCGGGCCAGGTCGGTCCAGTAACTCAGGCGGTTGAACGCCACACTGGTGTTGCGCGGATGGCGCCACAGCCCAGGGGACTGGTGGCTGGCAGCGTTCATGCTGAAGGCGTTGAAGCGGATCGGGCGAGGCATGGTCAGCGCGCTCCGTTCAAGGCAACACGGAAGCCGGGTAGACCGCTTCGGCCACCTGTAGCTTGCGTGGAATCAGGCCCAGGCCCTGGAAGGTGTCCGCCAGCTTCTGTTGTTCGGCAACGATCTGCGGGGTGATAGCGACGGCGTTGTAGTTGCGCCGTTCGCTGGCCACTTCCAGCACCTGGGTGCTGATCCCCAGCTGCGGTGCCAGCAGCGCGGCCACTTCGGCGGGCTTGGCGTTGGCCCACTGGCTGACCTTGCCCAGCTCGGCAAAGAAGGTTTTCAGCAGTGCACGGTGCTCGTCGGCATAGCGGGCTGTGGACAGGTAGAAGGTGCGGTTGTTGGACAGGCCGCTGCCGTCGCGCAGGTTTTTCAACCCTGGCTGGCTTTCTGCGGCGGCGAGGAACGGGTCCCAAAGGGTCACGGCCTGCACACTGCCCGATTGCAGGGCGGCCACGGCATCGGCGGCATTGTTGACGTAGGCGGGGGTAATGTCCTTGTAACTGAGGCCAGCCTGCTGCAGGGCTACGGCCAGCAGGTATTGGGCATTCCAGCCGCGGCCGGTGGCCACGCGCTTACCTTTCAGGTCCTGCACACTGGCCAGGTGGTCCTGCTCGCGCACGACCAGTCCAATGCCGCGTGGGTAGGGTTGTTCGGCGGCCAGGTAGACCACAGGCTTGCCGGCGGCCTGGGCGAACACCGAGGGGGCATCGGCTGCGTGGCCGAGGTCGATGGCGCCGGTGCTCAGTGCCTCCAGTAGCTGGGGGCCTGCGGCGAACTCATGCCAGCTGACCTTCACACCTTGCGGTGCCAGGGCCTTCTCCAGGGCGCCGCTGCCTTTGAGGATGTTGATGCTGTTGAATTTCTGGTAGCCGATGCGCAGTGTCCTGGCGTCGTCGGCAATGGCTTCGGACCAGGGCAGCAGGGCGCTGGCGACGCTGGCCAGCAAGCCGCCGATCAGCAGGCGGCGTAGCGGGGAGAAAGCATGTTTGGGCATGGGCATTGCTCCTTGAATCGGGTGAGAGGCGATCTGCCCAGACTAAGGAGGTGGCGTTTGGCTTTCAATTTATATATTCCAGTTTGTTAGATTGTTTTGTTATTTTTATATCCTTTTGTTTGTATGGGCTTGGCGTCTATCCTTGCGGGAGCGGCCATGAACCGAGAAAGGCTTGCCGATGGCCAAGGCATGATGGCTACCCGACCAACAGCGTGCTTCCCTGCATGGCCGCGCTAACGGATAATCCCCCGCATTCCAATAAACAGCCTGTGAGTGGGTATGAGTGATTCCGTAGTCGGCCTCGGCCAGCCTGAAACCGAAGGGGTGCGCAAAACGCGCAAGAACAACCCTGAGAAAACACGCGAGGACATCCTCCAGGCCGCCATCAGCGAGTTCGTTCAGCAAGGGCTGGCCGGCGCCCGCGTCGACGCCATTGCCGAACGCACCGCCACTTCCAAGCGCATGATCTACTACTACTTCGGCAGCAAGGAGCAGCTGTATTGCGAGTGCCTGGTGAAGTTGTACGGGGATATCCGCAAGACCGAGCAGAGCCTGGACCTGGAGTCGTTACCGGCTGAGCAGGCGATCCGCCGGCTGGTGGAGTTCACCTTCGATCACCATGACCGCAACGTCGATTTCGTGCGCATCATCTGCACCGAAAACATCCACTATGGCGAGTACGTCAAGCAGTCGCCGGCCATTCGCGAAATGAGCAGCCTGGTGCTGGAGGCCTTGGGCAACACCCTGCGCCGTGGCGTTCAGGAAGGCGTGTTCCGCGCTGGCATCGAGGTCATCGACCTGCACATGCTGATGAGCTCGTTCTGCTTCTACCGGGTGTCGAACCGCCATACGTTTGGCGAGATCTTCCAGATCGACCTGTCTGATGAGCAAATAAAGCTGCGCCACAAAGCCATGATCTGTGATGCGGTGTTGCGGTATATCCAGCTCGAGCCTCGTACCTGAGATTGCTCGAGCGCCTGGGCTGACTCGAAGCCTGGGTCACTCGCCCAGCCGTTGCTCGCGCGACGGCGGGTAGCCGAAATACGCTGCATAGCACTTGCTGAAGTGCGACACCGAGACAAACCCGCAGGCCACTGCCACCTCCATCACCGACAGGTCGGAATACTGCAGCAGCCGGCGGCTCTTGGTGATGCGCAGCTCCATGTAGTAGCGCCGGGGCGACGTGCCCAGCTGGGCCTGGAACAGGCGGTCTATCTGCCGCCGCGAGCGCCCGCTATAGGCGGCCAGCTGATCGAGGCTGAGGGTTTCCTCCAGGTTGTTCTCCATCAGCTCGACAATGGTGCGCAGGTGCAGGCTCATGGACTTCTTCGCTCCAGGACCCACCTGGCGGTAGCGCGCACCGGAGAATGACAGGATTTCCTCGACGCCTTCGGCCAGGCCATCACCATACAGCCGGCGCACCAGGCCCAGCATCAGCTCCATGGCGCCATTGGGGCTGGCGGCGCTGAGGCGGTCACGGTCGAGGGTGAAACTGGCCGGGGTGATGCGGGTTTGCGGGCTGCGCTCCGACAGGCTGGCCCGTTGCTCGGGGTGGATGCTGCAACCGTAGTCGTCCAGCACCCCGGCACGGCCAAGGAACCAGGCGCCGTTCCACAAGCCGCCCAAGGCCATGCCGTGGGCCGCGCAATCGTCCAGCAGGCGATCGAGTTCCGGGTACTTCAGGGGGGTGCGCAAGCCGCCACAGACCACCAACAGGTCCAGCTCCTTCAGCGCCGCAGCGGACAGCTCGGTGGCCACCAGTTCCAGCCCCAGGTCGCTGAGCACCCGGTCGCCGTCCAGCGACAGCGGGGTGAACTGGAAGCTGTCGGCACGTAGCAGGTTGGCCGTGACCAGTACGTCCATGGCCACCGTGAAACTGGCCATCGAGAAGTGTTCGAGCAGGATGAAGTCGACCCGATAGGGCGCCTGGGCATTGGCGCTGCTTGTTTTGAGCCGTAGCATGTTGCTGGTGCTGGTCTTTTGGCTGAACTGGCGTGGCGTGGGCACTCTGGACTCCGCTTCCTGGCTGGCCCGCAGAGTGTGGACGGTGCCCGGAGGAAAGACAATCTCCCCGGTGGCTGTGTCGTATTACAGGTCGTGTTCAGGCAAACCAGCCTGTCCTGGTGCTTTACCGCTATGCTGACCTCCCGTCATTGAGGATGCCGCTGATGAGATATGCCGCTGTAGTGTTGCTCAGCCTGTTGCCGTTGCTGGCCAACGCCCTGGAGCAGGGCGACAAGCTCGCCCCGTTCACGCTGCTCGACCAGTACGACCAGGCCTATAGCCTTGCTGCCGACACGCAGATTCTGCTGGTGGCGCGCGATATGGACGGTGCCAAGCTGGTCAAGGCGGCACTGGCCGAGCAGCCCAAGGGCTACCTGGAAGCACGGGCCGCTGTATTCGTGGCCGACATTCAGCGCATGCCTGCGCTGATCAGCAAACTGTTCGCGGTCCCGGCCATGCGCGATTACAGCTACCGGGTGCTGCTCGACCGTGATGGGCGAGTGGCCAGCCGTTACCCCGGGCAGGAGGGCCAGGTGCAGTGGTTGCAACTGCAGCAGGGCGTGCTGGTCAGCCAACGGGCGTTTACCGATGCAGCGGCGTTGAAGGCTGCACTGGAGAATGCACCACGGCAATGAGGCCCTATCGCCGCGCCTGCAAAGAGGCGCGGTGAGTCAAATCAATCTGAACCCTCAGCGCTTGCAGCAACCCAACCCAATACATGCCATTGGGAGAGCGCTCATGGAAATCGGTACGATCTGGATCATCATCGCGGCCTTGGTCATCCTGCTGGAGATCTGGGCCATCTGGCACATCATCGGCAGTGAACGGCGCGCCGAGCGCAAGATGCTGTGGATCGTTTTCGTGGTCTACGCCCCATTCCCCGGTTTGCTGTTCTGGGCCTGGCGCGGGCCGCGGGCGGTGAAGGGCAGGGCGGTGCTGCAGGAAAAATGACGGTTTGCGGCCTCGGGCGCGGGGGCGCCTGAGGCCGTCGAGGTTCATTTGGGCAGGATGTCGAAGCGTATGGCCGGCCCCAGCCCGTCCACCATCAGGCAGCCGTAGAACTTCACGGTGGACAGTACGCGCAGTTCCTTGAGCGCGTCATGGATGTAGTCGCGGACCAGCTTTTCAGCTTCCCGCTTGCGGTCAGCGAGGGTGGTGCCATTGAGCGTGATCATGCCAAGCAGCGTGGTTTCAATGTGCTCGACGGTGTCCAGGCCGAGCTTTTCCCGCAGGTGCAGACGTGCCTGTGCCGCATCGGTTTCATCGCGTGGAGCGTTGTGCGGCTTGATGGTATAGGCCAGCTGAAAATCAAATTTGCTCATCGGTTTTTCCTTGTTGGTTAAAGGCCTCCATGCCGGGCTTTGCAATCTTGGCTCTGTACGAAAAGCCCTGATACTTGTTCATGCTGCGTTGAAAACAGCCTCGGAATGCTCATGTACTCCAGTACAGTCGGGCGCGACCCCGGCCGTTCCTCGGCTGTTTTCGCCTTGCCTGACCTGCGTCTCAAGACTTTTCGTACAGAGCCTACGGCCTTACAGCCACTGCGCAAACACACGCGTGGTTTTGACATGACGATGCCTTGTACGAAATTTCCTACTTTATGCTTGACCTCGAGTTAGCTTAAGGTCCGATACTCCGGCGCTCTTTCAACCGAGCGAGGGCTTGTCGTGACCCCATCAAGCGCATTCCAGCTGAGCAACCCCGAAGGCCTCTACGACCCCAGTGGCAACGCCTACTCCCATGTCGCCGAAGTGCGCGCTGACAGCCGTCTGCTGTTCATCGCCGGTCAGGGTGGGGAGGATAGCCAGGGCCAGTTGTCACCCGTGTTCGCCGAACAGGCCCGGCAGGCGCTGGCCAACCTGGAGCGGGCCCTGGCGTCGAAAGGTGCCAGCCTGGCCCAGGTGTTCAAGCTGACCCTGCTGATTGTCGAGCACTCCGAAGCGCGCCTGCACCAATGGGTGGCTGAGGCCGACAGGGCCTGGGGAGCGCACATGAAACCGACCTGCACGCTGATACCGGTGCCCCGGCTGGCACTGGACGGCATGCTGGTGGAGATCGAAGCAGTAGCCGCCGTCTTGCTCAAAACCTGAAAAGCCGACGCGGTCGCCCGTAGGAGCGGGTTTACCCGCGAACACCGGCGTAGCCGGTGCCATCCTCACGGTGGTTCTTCCTTGTATATCGGTGCCGGTCCTGACTAAATGCCGCTATAACAACAATCCCACTCAGAGGTGACCACACCATGAGTACAGGCACGACCACGCTTACTGACCGCAAGACCAGCGCCTGGCTTTGGCCTGCTCTTTTCAGCCTGGTGGCGTTTGCCGCCAACTCGGTGTTCTGCCGGCTGGCGCTGAAGGACGGGGCGATCGACCCGGTATCCTTTACCGTGGTACGTCTGGCCAGTGGTGCGCTGTTTCTGCTGTTGCTGATTCGCCTGCGCAAGCCGGTGCAGGCCATGGGCGGCAGTTGGTGGGGCGGCCTGGCCCTGTTCCTGTACGCGTTCCTGTTTTCTGCGGCGTACCTGCAACTGGGCGCAGGTGCAGGGGCGTTGTTGCTGTTCGGTGCCGTGCAGATCACCATGTTCAGCTTTGCGTGGTACAGGGGCGAACACATCACTGTACGCATGCTGCTGGGCATGCTGATTGCCTTTGCCGGCCTGCTGGTGCTGCTGTTGCCCGGCGTTTCCGCGCCGCCGTTGGCCAGTACCTTGCTGATGGCCCTGTCCGGTGTGGCCTGGGGGGTATATACGCTACTGGGCAAAGGCTCGCCCAGGCCGCTGGCCGACACTGTCGGCAATTTTGCCCGCAGTTTGCCGTGCCTGGTGCTGCTGCTACCGATGCTGTTGCTGGGTGCCGGCCCGCACCTCACACCGCTTGGCTTGTTGTATGCCCTGGGTTCCGGCGTGCTGGCTTCTGGCGCAGGCTATGCCGTTTGGTATGGCGTGGTCAGGCAGATCAGTGCGCAACAGGCGGCGACCCTGCAACTGAGTGTGCCGGTGATTGCCGCACTGGGCGGGGTTGCGCTGATTGGCGAACCGGTGTCGTTGCGCTTGTTGATCGCCTGTGTGGTGGTGTTGGGCGGGATTGCCCTGGCGCTGGCGCCGCGCCGTTAAAAAAAGCTGCGCTGGGCCTTGAGTGTGACCACGCTGTCGCAATAGGTATTGATGCCCGAATAGGCATCGCAGCTCGCGCCACTCAGGCTGGAGTTGCTGTAGATCAGGTTCAGGTCGATGCCCAGCCAGGGCCGCGACAGCTCCAGTGACCAATCGGAAAAGGTATTCACCTGGCTGCCATCGCCAATGGTGAACGGCGTGCCCAAGCGGTGGTGGGCGAGCTTGACGGTGAAGTCGACGTCGAACATCGGCAGATGGCCGAAGTCGGCGAACAGCGTGCCCGTGCGGTTGTCGGGGTTGTCGCGCAGCGCCCCGCCGAAGCGGCTGCCCAGCACCGAAATACCCCCATACAGGGCGTAGCTGTCGGGGCCTGCGATATTGGGCTGACTGTAATGGATCAACCCTACCTCATAGCCCAGGCTGCTGTCGAAATGGTGCTTGTAGCCCAGGTAGCTGTCCAGGCGCAGGGTCGAGTCGGGGGTGACGCCCATGCTTGGGGCGTACTGGCCCAGGTACCAGCCACTGGGGTGGCTGAGGTCGAGCCCGCCATGGAATGCGCCAACGGCACTGGGTGAGATAAGCCCTTGCGCCATACTGCGTGAGGGGGTGGTGCCGAGTGTGAAGTCGAAATCGCCCAGTTGGCGTTTCATCTGCTGGGCTTGCGACGCGGGGCTTAAAAGCAGTGCAGCACTCAGCAACAGAAGGGGCCTGATCATGGTCTCCGTCCTGGAAGGCTTGCGGTTGAGCGGTAGAGGATACCTGCGCAAGTGGAGGGAGGGAACCGCCGGTTAGCCCGTTCAGCCTTTGGTCGAAGGTTCAGCGTCGGCAGCCTCGGTCACGACAGGCAGGTTACCGGCACGCAGGATCACCCGCCGTTGCTGCTCGTAATTGTCCAGCGACAGGCCGCGGCGCTGTAAGGCTTCCAGTTGCAACTGGCGGGTTTCCTCGGCGGTGTACGGGCGCAGTTCAGGGTGGCTGGCACAGCCGCTGATCACGGCGATGGCAAAAACGACAAGGGTGGCGGACAGCTGGCGGGCCAAGGTATTCATCGGTTAGCTCCAGGGCAGTCTAGGAAGCAGCGTGGGGATGACGCTAGGTTATGCGGCCACAGCGTTCGGTAGAAATTGCCCTGCTCGATAGTGACTATCGACGGTTCCGGCGAAGTCCACCTATAGACTCGAACGCATCAACCATCCCACCGTTGAAGCGCGAAAAGTTTGCGTCCCCTCGTCTGGTCAAAAGCACCGCCATTGCTACCCTTAACCCACGCGGTCTGACCTCATGGGGATAAGCGATGCGCATGCCATTGTTTGCTGTCCTGTCGGCACTGCTTTGCCTGAGCGCTGCCCCGGGCCTGGTGCTGGCCGAAGACGTGCCCGCGCCGCCGGCACCATCCGCTGCCACGCCCGCGGCCAAGGACCCGGTGTTCTCCCAGGAGCAACTGGACCAGATGCTTGCCCCCATTGCCTTGTACCCCGATCAGTTGCTGGCTCAGGTGCTGATGGCGTCAACCTACCCGGGGCAGGTCAATGAAGCCGTGACCTGGTCCAAGGCCAACCCCAAGGCCACTGGTGATGATGCAGTCAGGCAAGTGGCCAAGCAGCCCTGGGACCCTAGCGTACAGGCACTGGTGGCCTTCCCGCAGGTGCTGGCAACGCTTGGCCAGGACCCGGTCTGGGTGCAGCGCCTGGGCGATGCTTTCCTCGCTCAGCCCGATGATGTCATGGGCAGCGTGCAGCGTTTGCGCCACCAGGCGCAGGCCGCCGGCAATCTGCAGAGCAGCCAGTACCAGAACGTAACCGTGCAGACCGCACCTGCTCCAGCCGCCAGCGGCAGTAGCACCCAAGGGGCAGCGGCCAGCAGCCCGCCCACCACCATCGTCATCGAGCCGGCCGACCCGCAAGTGGTGTATGTGCCCAGCTATAACCCGACCACCACCTATGGCACTTGGGCCTACCCGGCCTCGCCGCCGGTGTATTACCCGCCGCCGCCCATGTACTACCCCGGTTCCGCGCTGGTGGCCGGCCTGGCCTTCGGTACCGGCGTGGCGATCGTCGCCTCGCTGTGGGGCGATTGCGACTGGGACAACAATGACATCGACATTGACGTCAACCGCTACAACAACCTCAACGTGAACAACCGCATCACCAACAACCAGAACAAATGGCAGCACAATGCCGCCAACCGCGACGGGGTGCCATACCGTGATTCTCGCAGCCGTCAGCAGTACGGCCGCCAGCTGGACGGTGCCACTCAGCGCACTGCGTTCCGCGGCGACGACGCCCAACGGGCCCAGGCCCGAGACAAAGCCCGGGCATCGATGGACCGCGCAGGTATCGAACGGCCGGCTACCAGTAACCGTCAGGCCCGCGAGCAAATGCGCGAGGCCAAGGCAGGCAATCCTGACGGAAACCGCATGCCGTCCCGTGATGATGGCGCGCGGGCGACTGACCGTCGGCAGGAAACCCGCAATGACCAAGGCCGCCAGCAGAACGGCAACCTGGCCAATCAACGCCGGCAGGGCGACGGCCAGGCGCGGCCGCTGGCGCAGAGCCGTCCTGCCAATACGGCAGGCCGTGCCCGCAACAATGCTTTCGACGGCGTGCGCTCACCGTCGCGCACCAGCGCACAGGCCAACCGCGGCCGTACCAGCCAGTCGTTCGCTCAGCGGCCCGGTGCGTCGCGTGCCGCCGGGCACCCGATCTCCCGGCCCAGTGCGCCCGCGCGTCGCGGCGCAGGAGGCCGTCGATGAAGCGCCCGACACTCGCTGCATTGCTGCTGACGGCAGGTCTGGCCTGGTCGTTCATGGCCGCTGCCCAGCAAGCCTTCTCAACGCCGGAGAAGGCCGTGGAAGCCTTTGTCGCGGCGCTGGGCCAGGAAAAACCTGATGAAGCCCGCCTGGCCCAGTTGCTGGGCGATGACTGGCGCACCTATATACCGCGCGGTGGTGTGCAACGCAGCGATGTGGATACCTTTCTCGAGCAGTATCGCGCACAGCACAGCATCGACATGTCAGGCGAGGGCAAGGCCATCCTGGCGGTGGGCGCCGGTCACTGGACCTTGCCCATACCGCTGACCAGAACCAGCCAGGGCTGGCGCTTCGACCTCAAGGCGGGCAGTGCCGAAATCCGCGCCCGTCGTATCGGGCGCAACGAGCTGGGTGTTCTGCAGTCGCTGCTGGCCTATCACGATGCGCAAATGGACTACGCGACCCAGGACCATAACGGCAATGGTGCGCTGGAGTACGCACAGAAGATTTTCAGCGAGCCGGGCAAGCATGACGGGTTGTATTGGGATGACGATGGCGACGGTGACGTCAGCCCGTTGGGCCCGCTGTTCGGCCAGGATGTGGTCGGTGACGCCTGGTATGGCTACCACTTCCGCATCCTGGATGCACAGGGCCCCTCCGCCCCGGGCGGTGCCTACAGCTACCTGATCGGCAACCAGATGAGCCGTGGCTTCGCCATGGTCGCCTGGCCGGCCAAGTACGACGACACCGGGGTGATGAGCTTCATGATCAGCCATGACGGCCAAGTGTTCGAGAAAGACCTCGGGCCGCATGGCGACAGGCTGGCGAAGGAGATGAAACGCTTCGACCCGGATGACAGCTGGAAAGTGGTGGATGTGGCGGCGGGGGATTGAGCCCGCCAAGCCAACGCGACCGCGCCCCTTGTGAGCGCGGGCAATTTTCCGTTGTTGTGATCAGTGCGTACGCGTAGCCCGCACCTCGCTCGCCGTGCACCCATACTGCTGGCGGAACGCTCGGGTGAACTGCGCCTGATCGGCAAAGCCCCAGCGAAATGCCAGTTCGCCGATCGCCAGGTGGCAATGCGGGTCAAGCAGTTGCCGGTGCACGGCCTCCAGGCGTTGACGGCGTACCCACTCGCCAAGGGTGTAGGGCGTGATCGCGAACAACTTGTGCAGATAACGCAGCGACAGCCCACAGGCGCTGGCGATGGTTTGTGGCGACAGCTCGGGGTCACCCAGGTTTTGCTGCACGTACTGCTCGACCCGCGTCAGGTGCAGGGTGCTGAGGTTGCTGCCTTCGCTGCCCAGCACGCGCTCATCCTGTTGCAAGGCCAGCAGCAGGGTGGCGGAGGCCTGTTCCAGCAGTAAATGCCGGGCTGCCGGGGGGCTGGTGTCGAAATGGCGGGCACACAGGTCGAGTTGCTCGACGAAGATGCGCCCCAGGCCCTGACGGGCATCGAAGCAATGCCGGGTATAGCGCTTGTGCCCCAGCAGGTTGGCTTTGAGCGCACGCTCGGGCAGCTTGAGCACCCACAAGTCGTTCTGCGTGCCGTAGTGGAAGCGGTAGGGTGCATCGCCGCGCTCGACGATGAAACCGCCCGGGCTGCAACTGATCTGGTGGCCGTCCTGTTCAAAGTGCACCTCGCTGCCATGCGGCACGGTCACCAGGTAGAACGCTTCATGGTCCTGGCCGATGTGCGCTTTGCTGCGCGAGTAACCCAGCTGGCTGGACCGCAGGCGCGACAGGCTGAGCGGTGTGCTCGGCGTACTCCAGCGCTGCAGGTGGCCATCGAACGGCTGTCCGGCAGCAAATTCAAGGCTTAGCGGAAAATAGGTGTCACTGATGGCTTCGGCCCAGCGTACCTGGCGCTCTGGCTGTGGCCAGCCGTGGGTCGAGAGTTCTGTGGGCATGGTGGGTCCTTTTTCAAAGAGGGCAGCATTGAAAAAAGGAACTGCAGGCAAGCTACTCAAGCAGCTCTTGTTATTGTACGAACCGCCCGGCAGCGCAAAACTGCCGGGCGGTTGTCAGGCCCATGATCGGCGCGCGCCGACCCCAAGATCAACCCCCGCGTGTCACCCGGTAGGTGGCCGAAGGCTCCAGGCGCGCCTGCCAGCCGGGTGGCAGGACAATGTTGGTGGTGTCTTCCTCGATCACACAGGGGCCATGCACGGTCTGCCCTGGCAACAGGTGGTTACCGTTGAACACCGGTGTGGGCTGCCATTCACCGTCGGCACTGAACAGCATCGGGCGGACGGATTGCGCGGTGGGGGCGGGGGGCTCGGCCGGCCCCTGCAGCTCGGGTTGCGGCGGGCGTGGCAGGTGGCCGATCACCGAGCACTCCAGGTTCACCAGCTCCACCGGGCTGTCGGGTTCGCTGTACGAGTACAGGGTCTGGTGGCGGCTGTGGAAGCGGCTGACCAGCGCGGCCAGCCCTGCCTCGTCCAGGCTGTGCTGCTGCAGGTCCACACTGCACTCATGAATTTGCCCCAGGTAGCGCATCTCCAGGGTGTAGTGGCAGCTGCTGGCCTGGTCGCCAAAACCGTCTTCGCGCAGATTGGCCAGGCCTTGCTGGCGCAGTTCGGTGAGGGTCTGGTTGAGTTGCGCCAGGTCGACGTGCCCGGCGTCCAGGCGCATCGACAGGCTGGTGAGCTGGTCGTAGCGCACGTCGGACAGGATCTGGCCGAACGCACACAAGCCCGAGGCCACCTTGGGGATCAGCACGGTGTGCATGCCAATTTCTTCGGCCAGGCGCACCACGTGCATGCCCGCCGCACCGCCCGCGCCGATCAGGGCGAAGTCACGCGGGTCGTGACCGCGCTCGATCGATACGCGGCGGATGCCGTTGACCATGTTCAGGTTGACCAGGGTGGTGATGCCGAATGCCGCGCGTTCCACACTGATGCCCAGCGGTTCGGCGACCTTGCTCCGGATGGCGTCCAGCGCGGCCTGGCGGTTCAGGCGGATACTGCCGCCCAGCAGTGCGCCGTCGGGCAGGTAGCCAAGAGCCAGGTTGGCGTCGGTGACCGTGGGTTCGCGGCCACCCTTGCCGTAGCACACCGGCCCAGGCATGGCGCCGGCGCTGCGCGGTCCGACCTGGAGCATGCCAAACTCGTCCAGGTGGGCGATGGAGCCACCGCCGGCACCCAGGGTCTCCACCTGAATCATCGGCACGCCGATGCGCTGGCGCAGGAAGTCCACGTCCTTGCTGAAGTTGGTGCGTCCGGCGTTGGTCAGGGTGATGTCGAACGAGGTGCCGCCCATGTCCACGGTAATGACGTTGTCGATACCGAACGGCCTCGCTACCGCCAACCCGGCTTGTGGTGCTGAGGCCGGACCGGAGTTGATCGCGTTGACGGCGCGCTCACGCATCAGGTGCCCGGGCGCCAGCCCGCCATTGGACTGGAAGTAGCGTACTGGCTGCTGTGCGCCAAGCTCCTGGAACAGGCTGTCGATGCGCGCCACGTAACGTGCCATTACCGGGCTGAGGTAGGCATTGACCACGGTGGTGGAGGTGCGGGTGTATTCGCGGATCTGCGGGAACACCTCGCAGCCGGTGCAGACGAATACCTCGGGCAGGGCAGCCCGTACCAGTTCGGCGGCCCGCTGTTCGTGGCTGGGGTTGCGTACCGACCACAGGAAGGAAATAGCCACGGCCTGCACGCCTTCGGCACGGAAGTAGTCGATGGCGGCATGGATGGCGGCTTCGTCCAGCGGGCTGTGCTCACGACCATCGCCAAGGATTCGGCCACCGATCGGGCGGCGCAGGTGGCGTGGGGCAAGCATGTGTGCCGGCGGGTAGTGGGCGTCGTAGCGGTGGCCTTCTTCCTTGTGGCCCAGGCGGATTTCCAGGCTGTCCTCGTGCCCCTCGGTGCACAGCAGGCCCACCTTGACCCCGGTGCGCTCGATCAGCGCGTTGAGGGCCACGGTGGTGCCGTTGATGCACAGGTCACAGTTGGCGATCAGTTCGGCCGGGCTACGCCCGGTGGCGTCGGCGATCTGTGCCAGGCCGGCGCGAATGGCCAGGGTGCCGTCCTGGGGCGTGGACGGGGCCTTGAACAGCTGCACGCCGCCGTCGCGATCGGCCAGGATGAAATCGGTGAAAGTGCCGCCGGCGTCTACGCCCAGGCGATATTGGTTACGCATGCGTGTTCTCCGGTTAGCGCGGGGCGCGGGCAAGGCGGGTGGCTGTTTCGTCCAGTTGGCCATCGGCATCGAGGACCACGCCATATTCCAGGGCTGCGCCTTGTGGCGAGACCAGGCCGTTGCGCACGTCCTCCAGTACTGCTGCGACCCGACGGCGCAGCGGGTCGCCGTAGCCACCACCCCCTGGGTTGATGTTGATGATGCGTTCGCCGGGCTGCAGGGTGAGCATGGGGTTCTGTGTGTAGTGGTCTTCGCGGCCATCGGCGTGGCGATGGATCAGCCGGCCCAGTTTGGGCTCAAGCAGGGCATTGCGAGCCCCGGCGGCACCGGCGGTGGGCAACTGGCGGCCCTCGCCGAAGCCGACCACGGTCATGGCGTGGTCCAGCGGTTCGATCTCCAGGCGGGTGCCCGAACCCCCGCGCAACTCACCGGCGCCACCACTGTCGGCCATCAGGCTGTAGCGGTGGATCAGCACCGGATACGCGTGTTCGAGCAGCTCGATGTCACCGCTCATCAGGGCCCCGAAGCAGCACAGCGGGCCGCAGGCGTGCCAGCCATCCATCACCTTGTTGGCACCGGCACCGGAAATGATCGAGGCCAGCACCATCGTCACGTACTCGCTATTGCCGTTGCGCGGGTCGCGGCCGGCAATGTTGATGCCGCTGGTATGCCCCCAGGAGGCCGTTACCCGCTGTGGCGAGGCCTGTTCCAGTGCCGTGCGCACGGCATCGGCGAGGGTTTCCATCGGCGTGGTGGTGCAATTGACGTGAGGCGCGGGTTCCTCGGCATTGCACAGCGTACCCCTGGGGCCGACATCGACCGTTACGCAGCGATACAGGCCTTCGTTGTAAGGCGGCGCCACCTGGGCGAACATCATCAGCCCCAGGTACACCCCGGATACCGAGTTGCCCTCATAGGAATTGATGAAGTACGGCACCTGCGGCGGGCTTTCGATGCGTACATGGGCCTGGTCGCCACGGATCTGCACATGGGCGGTGATGGCCAGTTCACCCAGGCCGTGGCCGGCATCTTCGAGCACGGCGGTGCCGCTGTAGTCACCATCCGGCACATCGCGCAACAGCGCCCGCATGTGTCGGTCGGCCATGTTCTTCAGTTCGGCGATGCAGGCACGCACCTGTGCCACGCCGTACTTGTCCAGCAGCTCCAGCAAGTGCCGCTCGCCGACCTTGCAGGCGCCATACTGGGCATTGAGGTCGCCTTCCTGATAGGGGCGGGCGCGCATGTTGGTGAGCATGAAGTTGATCACGTCCTCACGACGCTTGCCCTTTTCCCACAGCTTGACCGGTGGAATGCGCAGGCCCTCGGCGTAGATCTCCTTGGCATCGGGGTTGTAGCCCGCCGGCACCGGGCCGCCGATGTCGGTCAGGTGGCCCTTGCAAACGGTCCAGAACACCAGCTCGCCTTGGTAATACACCGGTTTGTACATGCAGCAGTCGAGAATATGGCTGCCCTTGTAGGCGGGGTCGTTGTGGTAGATCACGTCGCCTTCGGCGATGTCGTCGCCGAAGAACTCGGCCACGCACTTCATGGCCGGGATCAGCGAGCCCAGGTGGATGGGAATGTCCTGGCCCTGCAGGATCATTTCCGGCAAGTGGTCGAACAGCGAGTTGGAATAGTCGTGGGCCAGGTTGAACACACTGGAGCGCCCGGTCTTTTCCAGGGTCAGGGTCATTTCGCGTTGCGCTGTCTCCAGCGCACCCCGGACAACCGCAAGGGTGATCGGATCTACTGTCTGCATAGGTCACCAACGTTTGTTCTTGTGCTTTTTGGGTGCGTGCCGCAGCGGGGCGGCGCGTGGTGACAGGCTAAGGGGCGGGGTGGGGGGAAGGCTTGTCGCTGGGTGTACCGGTTGTTGTGTCTGGGCGCACTTCAAGTTCGGGCAGGCGACACAACTATTGCCCCAACATCTGTCGCACCAGCCATTGCCCGGCCGGCCCCAAGGCACGCCGGCTCGACCAGGCCACATCCATATCCACCCGCCGGGGGTAACCCGCTATCTGCAACTCCACCAGCTCGTTGCCAAACCGTTTAACCAGTGCCCTGGGCAGTTCGGCCCAGCCAAACCCGCGCACGGCGAACTCCAGCAGGGTCAGGTAATCCGGTGCCGACCACGCTTGGCCACGGCCATGGTGCAGGCTGGGGGCATAGGTCTTGATATACAGCTGTCGGGCGTTCTCCAGATGCTGCGCCTGTACCTGCGCCAGGCTCGCCAGCGGATGCTCGCTGGCGACATATACGCCGAACTCTGCCTGCTCCGGCAAGCGCGCCACGGCCACGTCGGCGGGGTAGCCGGGCTGTGTGGCAAGGATGCCGACATGGGCCAGGCCCTGCTGGACCATCTCGATCACATCAGCGTCCTCCGCCGGGCCGCAGCGTAGCTCGGTATGGGGGTAGTGCTGGGCGAAACGAGTCATCACCGCCCCTTGGAACGTTACGCTGTAGCTGTCCGACATCACCACAGATACCAGCGCCTCTACATTTTGCGCCAGTCGCACTGCCAGCGCATCGAGCTGGGCGCTGGCATCGAGAATCGCCTCGACATGGCTCAGCACCTGCCTGCCCGCTTCATTGAGCGTGGGGTGGCGGCCATTGCGGTCAAATAGCGGACAGCCAATATCGGCCTCGAAATTGGCGATGGCGATGCTGACAGTGGACTGGCTTTTGCGCAGCTTGCGCGCCGCCGCAGAAAACGAACCTAGCGAGGCGGCTTCGGTAAAGGCGACCAGAGCTTCGGGAGAGTAACGCATGGTATTGATAAAACCGATGGTAGCTATATCGCGAGTATCAGTTCTATCAAAGAGAATGGGAAGCACGACTCACGCAATGGATGGGATTTGCAATGAAAAACGTGTCTTTCACCGAACGCCTGGTCCACGCCGTTGGCTATGAAGTTTTTGCGGTACTGCTGTGTGCGCCGCTGCTGTCCTGGATCATGGGCAAGTCGTTGGCAACGGCGGGCGCGCTGGCGGTGACCCTGTCGGTGATCGCCATGCTGTGGAACATGGTCTACAACGCACTGGTCGATCGCTGGGTGCAAACCGAACGCATCAACTGGAAGGCCAGTACGCGTTTCGTGCACGGTCTTGGCTTCGAAGCCGGTCTGGTGGTGTGGTGCCTGCCGGTGGCGGCTTGGATGCTGGAGGTTTCGCTGCTGCAGGCGTTCATGGTGGAGCTGGGCTTCTTCGTGATCATCCTGCCCTACACCGTGGTGTACAACTGGGCGTTCGACAAAGCCCGGCACCTGCTGGTGCAGCGGCGCCTGGCATGATTCGGCCACCCGGCGCGGTTCATTGATCAGGGGGGACACAGGTCGGTGGTTGAGCACAGGCCGTCGTGTAGGAGCGGGTTCACCCGCGAAAGGGCCGGCCCTGCTGGCCAATTTCCACCCGCAGTTCACCGTTGCCGCCACTACCGTATTCGCGGGTAAACCCGCTCCTACCACGGTGGTGGTCACACGTCGGGGATTGGGCGCAGGCCGTCGTGTAGGAGCGGGTTCACCCGCGAAAGGGCCGGCCCTGCTGGCCAATTTCACCAGCCGTTCACCGTTGCCGCCGCTACCGTATTCGCGGGTAAACCCGCTCCTACCACGGTGGTGAACACACATCGTGGGTTATGCACAGGCCGTCGTAGGAGCGGGTTCACCCGCGAAAGGGCCGGCCCTGCTGGCCAATTTCACCAGCCGTTCACCGTCGCTGCCGCCACCGTATTCGCGGGTAAACCCGCACCTCAAGGTGGCTGCGAAAACCCAAGAAAAACGGGGCATGCCATCGCTGGCATGCCCCGTTTTCATACAGCTGATGCGCCTCAGGCGACCTTGACGATCCAGCCTGCCGGTGCCTCTACATCGCCGCTCTGGATACCGGTCAGCTCGTTGTAGAGCTTCTGGGTAACCGGGCCGACCTTTTCCAGGTCGTGGAACACGTGCAGCTTGCCGTTGTACTCGATGCCGCCGATCGGGGTGATCACGGCTGCGGTGCCGCAGGCACCGGCTTCGACGAAGCGGTCCAGCTTGCTGATCTCGACATCGCCTTCGATCACGGTCAGGCCCAGACGCGATTGCGCCAGTTCCATCAGCGAGAGGCGGGTGATGCCTGGCAGTACCGAGGCCGATTTCGGAGTGACGAACTCGTTGTTGGCGGTGATGCCGAAGAAGTTGGCCGAACCGACTTCCTCGATCTTGGTGTGGGTCAGCGGGTCGAGGTAGATGGCGTCGGCGAAGTTGGCCTTCTTCGCTTCAGCGCCCGGCTGCAGGCTGGCAGCGTAGTTGCCACCGACCTTGGCCGCGCCGGTGCCCTGCGGGGCTGCACGGTCGAAGCTGGAAATCTGGAAGTTGTGCGGCTTCATGCCGCCCTTGAAGTACGAACCAACCGGGATGGCGAACACCGAGAAGATGAACTCGGGGGCGGTGCGCACGCCAATGTTGTCGCCGGTGCCGATCACGAACGGGCGCAGGTACAGGGCGCCTTTGCCGTGCGGTGGCACGAACTTTTCGTTGGCCTTGACCACTTGCTTGCACGCTTCGATGAACACATCGGTCGGCACGTGCGGCATCAGCAGGCGTGCGCAACTGCGCTGCATGCGGGCCGCGTTCTGGTCCGGGCGGAACAGGTTGATCGAGCCGTCCTTGCAACGGTAGGCCTTCAGGCCTTCGAAGCACTGCTGGCCATAGTGCAGGGCCGTGGAGCCTTCACTGATGTGCAGTACGTTGTCTTCAGTCAGGGTGCCCTTGTCCCACTCGCCATTGCGCCATACGGACAGGTAGCGTTTGTCGGTCTTGATGTAGTCGAAACCCAGCTTGTCCCAATTAATGCTTTCGTTGCTCATGACACCCTCATTGTCTTGCAAGTGCCCGATCGCTCGGGCTGCTGTTATATGCGCACCATGCCACCTTAATACATCCTTGGCGGATCGGGAACGGCCAGTCACGAATTGATAGGCTGCGATGCTTTTTTTTCGGTTTCTACAACAGCAAGTACTCATCCAGCGCCAGGTTTTCCAGCAATACCACATCATGGGACGCCACTATCAGCGCCCCGCGAAACTGCCCAAGCATGCGTTCCAGTGCTGTCAGCGATGGCAGGTCCAGGTGGTTGCCGGGTTCGTCAAGCAGCAACAGGTCGAGCGGCCGTTCACGATACAGCACGGCGGCCAGCGCCGCCTTCATACGCTCGCCGCCGCTAAGTAGGCCACTGGGCAGTTCGATACGGGCCGCATCCAGGCCCAGTTGCGCCAGGCGGCTGCGCAATTTTCCCTGGGCCAGCGTCGGGTTGGCTTGGCGCAGGTGTTCGAGCACGCTGCGGTTGCCTGCCAGTGCGCTGCAGTGCTGGTCGAGTAAGGCGGTCTCGCCACTGAGGCGCACATTGTCGGGCGATGCCGGCAATTCCCCATTCAGCAGCCTGAGCAGGGTGGACTTGCCACTGCCATTGGCGCCGATCAGCCCTACGCGTTGGCCCAGGCACAAGCGCAGGTCAAGCGCTTTGCGGGTGCCATGCGGCAAGCAAAGTGCCTGCAAGGCCAACACTTCACGGCCCGGATGACGCTGAGGTGTGGGCGCGTGCAAGGTAATAGCGCTATCTTGCTCCACCTCGCGGGCGGCGTCACGCACTTTGCCCAGTAGCGTTTGCCGAGCATCGCGATGGTCGCGGCGCTGCTTGCCAGCAGTGGCCTGGCTGCGCTCCTGCTTGCGGTCGACCAGAATCTTGGCCTGGTTGGCGTGCTTGGCTTGGCGCCCGGCCCGGGCTTGATGGCGCTCCAGGTCTTCGCGTTGGCGCTGCAGTTCACGGGCCTGGCGTTGCTGCTCCTGCTTCAGCCGGGCAAGTTGCTGCTGGGCCTGCGCCGTCTGGTTGGCTTTTTGCGCACTATAGAGGCTGTAGTTGCCACCATAGGCCTGCAAGCCCAGGCTGGATAATTCGACAATGCGTGCCATGTGCGCCAGTAGACTGCGGTCGTGGCTGATCACCAGCAAGCCACGGTCCCAGGCTTCGATCATGCTCAGCAGCTGGGCACGGGCGTTGCTGTCCAGGTGATTGCTTGGCTCGTCGAGGATCAGGTAATCGGCATCGCTGAGCCACGCGCCAATCAATGCCACGCGCATGGCTTGGCCACCGCTCAGGGTTCGTGCGGGCTGGCGCCAGTCGAGTTGACCCAGGCCATGGCCCTGAAGCTGTAGCTGCAATTGCTCGCGCATATCCCAGCGCTCGCCAACGGTGTCGAAATCCTGGGGCTTGATGCTGCCTTGCTCGATGCGCTCCAGCGCCGCAATCACCGGCCCCACTTGGGCCAGGTCGGCCAGCGTGGCGCTGCGCGCGATGACTTGCTGGTCCAGCAAATGGACAGGCCCGAGGCGCCGACAATGGCCGCTGCTCGGTTCACGCTGGCCGGCAAGAATCTGCCCTAGCAGGCTTTTGCCCACGCCATTGTGCCCGACCAGGCCGGTGCGGCGTTGGTCGAAGGTTTCGTTGAGGTTGCTAAACAGCGGCCTGCCATCAGGCAAGGCCAAGGAGACGCTGTCCAGCGTCAGAATCGACGTGTTCGTCATGCACAACTCCACAAATGCCGCGACATCTCCGGTATGAACCGGAGGCTGAAGACTGGCCGTCGAAAGGACGGCGGCATCAATGGCGCATTGGACGAACACCTCGTAATTTAGAGAATGCGTAGCCTAACGGACCGTCTGGGGCCGGGTAAAGCACCGGCTGCCGGTTGGGGCTCAGCGCTGCGTCTGCAAGCGCTTGGCCCAGTCTCCGCCGTGGCCGTGCGCGCAGGCTTCTTCACTGTCGAATCGCACATGCCAGGCCGGATGGTCCAGCTGAATCCCGGCTTGGTCCAGCGCCAGAGCGCTAAGTGCCAGCATGCGCGCCTTCGCATCACCGACCACGGCCGCTGCCTTGTCGGCCTCTTGCTCGAATACCCAGGTAATACGCAGGCTGCTCGGAAAGTCCTCCGGGTTGAGGCGATGGGTTAGCCAACAGAAGCCGACAATCTCCGCCTTGGCGGTTTCGCAGGCATCGGTCAGGCATGCCACCAACTCCCGCTCCAGGCGGCCTATTTCGCGTTTGCCCAGTGCCTTCATGGGTTGGCCTCGTCATCGATCTGCTGGCAAAAGCGCAGGTGGTTGTCTAACGGGGCCTGACCCTGCACCTGCAGACAATCCAGGTAGAAAGCCTTGGCCCTGTCGGCCGAGAACATGCGCAGTACCGGTAGGGCGGGGGCGAGGGGCATGGGGCGTCCTTGTCCGTTGAAAAGGTGCCACTGTAGCGCAGTTGCTCCCCTTATGGTCGACCAGCCGGCAGCAATGGTTGACCACCCGCCAGCCACTGCGTAGCCTTGCCCACTTCGAGGTTCTTCGGCCTGGCCGAAGCTAAGACGGGAACGCGGTACAAGCCGCGGCTGCCCCCGCAACTGTAAGCACCGACAACGGATCGACACAGCCACTGCGCCAGCGCGCGGGAAGGCGTCATCCCGCCAGCCCGCTGTTCGACTGAACGGGGACATGGAACGGTGCAAGCCAGGAGACCTGCCTCGTCACGTTTTCGACTTTCAACCGGGCGGGGTGATCCGGTGGCGAACAAGCCCGGCCGGCCTGGCCTGCGGCTGTCGTCCTGCATGCCCGCGCCACACTGCCAAGGGCAATGCGACATGAAAACACTGGCCAAGCTCCCCGTCACCATCGTCACCGGCTTCCTCGGATCGGGCAAGACCACCTTGCTGCGCCACATGCTCGACAACGCCCAGGGGCGCCGCATTGCGGTCATCGTCAACGAATTCGGCGAACTGGGCATCGATGGTGAAATCCTCAAGCAGTGCAGCATCGGTTGCACCGAGGAAGAAGCCAGCGGCCGCGTCTACGAGCTGGCCAACGGCTGCCTGTGCTGCACCGTGCAGGAAGAATTCTTCCCGGTGATGCGCGAGCTGGTAGCCCGCCGTGGCGACCTCGACCACATCCTCATCGAAACCAGCGGCCTGGCCCTGCCCAAGCCATTGGTACAAGCGTTCCAGTGGCCGGAAATCCGCAACGCCTGCACCGTCGATGCGGTCATCACCGTGGTCGACAGCCCGGCCGTGGCCGCTGGTACCTTTGCCGCCTACCCGGATCAGGTCGATGCCCAGCGCAAGCTCGACCCTAACCTTGACCATGAATCGCCCCTGCACGAGCTGTTCGCTGACCAGCTGGCCAGCGCCGACCTGGTGGTGTTAAACAAGGCCGACCTGATCGACGCCGAAGGCCTGGCCAAGGTGCGTGCCGAGGTGGCCGAAGAACTGCCGCCGGCGGTGAAAGTGATCGAGGCCAGCAGCGGCAAGCTGCCACTGGAGGTGCTGCTGGGCGTGGGTGCCGAGTCCGAGGCGCATATCGATGGCCGCCGAACCCACCACGATTCGCACCACGATGGCGACGATCATGACGATCATGACCACGACGCTTTCGACTCCATCTCCATCGACCTGCCTGAAGCCGACGAAAGCCTGCTGCTCGATGCATTGACCCAGTTGGTGGTGGAGTTCGGTATCCTGCGCGCCAAAGGCTTCGCCGCCATCCCGGGCAAGCCGATGCGCCTGCTGGTACAAGGCGTGGGCACCCGTTTCGACAAGCACTTCGACCGCGCCTGGCGCGCCGACGAGCCGCGCATCACCCGCCTGGTGCTGATCGGCCAGGACCTCGATGCTGCCCAGCTGGAGGCGCGCCTGCGCCAGGCGCTGGGCGCCTGACCCATGCACCTGCTGCGGACTCAGCCCGGTGGTTTCGTACCGGATGACAGCATTGCCGACCTCGGCCAGACACCCGCCGAGCTGGTGATTCTCTGCAGCGGCGATTCACACCTGGCATTGCTCGCCGACACCGCCGAGCAATTGCCCGAAGACTTTCCCAGCCTGCGCCTGGCCAACCCGATGCAGGTGCAGAACCATGCCTCGGTCGACCTGTATGTCGACCAGGTGCTGCGCCACGCCAAGGTCATCCTGGTGTCGCTGCACGGTGGCGTTGGCTACTGGCGCTACGGCGTCGAACAACTGGTCGAGCTGGCCGCCCGTGGCGTCCAGCTGATTCTGGTGCCGGGCGATGACCGCCCGGACCCGGAGCTGACCAGCCTGGGCAACGTCCGCGGTGAGCAGGCCGAGCGGCTTTGGCATTACCTGCGCCAGGGCGGCAAGGCCAACGCCATCAACCTGTTCAACTGCCTGGCCAGCCAGTGGCTGGGCCGCGACTATGCCTGGGACGAGCCGCAGCCTTTGCCGCGCACGGCGGTCTATCACCCCGCCAAGGGCAGCGCGACACTCGAGGACTGGTACCCGCACTGGCACCCCGAGCAGCCAGTGGCGCCGCTGCTGTTCTACCGTTCGCACCTGCAAGCGGCCAATACCGCCTTCATCGACGTGTTCTGCCAGCGCCTGCAGGCTGCCGGCCTGAACCCGTTGCCGATCGCCGTGGCCAGCCTCAAGGAAAGCGCCTGCCTGGAACAGGTCGAAGCCTGGCTGGACGAGGTCGGCGCCGAAGTGCTGGTCAATACCACCGGTTTCGCCTTGTCCAGCCCCGAGCGCCCCAACCTGCGCCCGTTCCGCCGCGACATCCCGGTGCTGCAGGCCATCTGCGCGCAGGACAACCAGCCAGGCTGGGAAGCCAGCGAGCAGGGCCTGGGCGCGCGCGACCTGGCCATGCACATTGCATTGCCGGAGCTGGACGGGCGCATCATCACGCGCCCGGTCAGCTTCAAGGACATGGCCTGGCGCAGCGAGCGCAGCCAATCCGACGTTGTCTGCTACCGCGCCCACCCCGAGCGCATGGACTTTGTCGCCGAGCTGGCCCGCCGCTGGGTCGAGCTGGCCCGCCTGCCCAATGCCCAGAAGCGCGTGGCATTGGTGCTGGCCAACTACCCGACTCGCGATGGCCGCATTGGCAATGGCGTCGGCCTGGACACGCCCGCCGCCGCACTCAACATCCTCAAGGCGCTGCAGGCCGAAGGCTACCCGCTGGCCGAACTGCCGGGCAGCGGTACGCAACTGATCCACCAGTTGCTCGGTGGCGTGACCAACGACCTCGACCACCTCGACCAGCGCCCCTGTGCCCAGAGCCTGAGCCTGGCCGATTACCAGGTGGCCTTCGAGCGCCTGCCGCAGGCCAACCGCCAGGCAGTGCTGGAACGCTGGGGGCCGCCCGAACAGGATCCGATGTACCGCAGCGGCCGGCTGATGGTTGCCGGCCTGCGCTTTGGCTTGACCTTCGTCGGTATCCAGCCGGCGCGGGGCTACCAGGTGGACCCCAGCGCGGTGTATCACGACCCTGACCTGGTGCCGCCGCACGGCTACCTGGCATTTCACTTCTGGTTGCGTCACGCATTTGCCGCCGATGCGGTGATCCACGTCGGCAAGCATGGCAACCTCGAATGGCTGCCCGGCAAAGGCGTCGGGCTGTCGGCGCAGTGCTGGCCGGACGCGCTGCTGGGTCCGCTGCCGAACATCTACCCGTTCATCGTCAACGACCCGGGCGAAGGTGCCCAGGCCAAGCGCCGCACCCAGGCGGTGATCATCGACCACCTGATGCCGCCGCTGACCCGTGCCGAAACCTATGGCCCGCTGCGCCACCTGGAACAACTGGCCGACGAGTTCTATGAAGCGCAGTTGCTCGACCCACGGCGTGCCCGCGAGTTGCAGCGTGACATCCTCGAGCTGGTCAAGGCCAACCACATCGACCGTGAGTTGCAACTGGAAGGGCAACTGGACGATGCGGCGCTCTGGCTGCCGCGCCTGGATACCTACCTGTGCGACCTGAAGGAGTCGCAAATTCGCGATGGCCTGCACGTGTTTGGTCAGTCACCTGAGGGGCGGCTACGCCTGGATACGCTGCTGGCGTTGTTGCGGGTCGAGCGTGGCGACGGCCGTGGCGGTAATGCCAGCCTGCTGCGAGCTTTGGCCAAAGCACTGGTGCCGGGCTGGGACCCGCTCGATTGCGACCTTGGGCAGCCGTGGCAGGGCATACGCCCTGAACAGCTGCTGGCCATGAGCAATGAACCTTGGCGCACCTGTGGCGACACCCGCGAGCGCCTTGAGCTGCTGGCACTGCAGGTGATCGGGCAGGCGCTGGAAGGCACAGCACAGTTACCCGACCTGAGTGAGTGGCAACCGGTGCACGCTGTAGTGCAGGCCCTGCGTGAAGCGGTCGCACCCAGCCTTGACGCCTGCGGCACGGCGGAAATGCATGGCCTGCTGGCGGCACTGGCCGGGCGCTTCGTGCCCGCCGGCCCCAGTGGTGCGCCTAGCCGAGGGCGCCTCGATGTGCTGCCCACCGGCCGCAACTTCTATACCGTGGACGTGCGCAACCTGCCTACCACCACAGCCTGGCGCCTGGGCTTCGCCTCGGCCAGCCTGATCCTCGAACGCCATCTGCAGGACCACGGCGATCACTTGCGTCAGCTCGGCCTGTCGGTGTGGGGCACGGCGACCATGCGTACTGGCGGCGACGACATAGCGCAGGCCATGGCGCTGATGGGCGTGCGGCCTGTCTGGGCCACCGGCAGCCAGCGCGTCGACGACTTCGAAATCTTGCCGTTGAGCCTGCTCGACCGCCCCCGGGTGGATGTGACCTTGCGCGTTTCCGGCTTCTTCCGAGATGCCTTCGGTAACCTGATCCGCCTGTTCGACGCCGCCGTGCAGGCCGTGGCCGCGCTGGACGAGCCGGACGACCTCAACCCCCTGGCCGCCCGTGTGCGCAGCGAGCGGGCCGCGCTGCAGGCTCAAGGCGTTGATGCCGAGCAGGCTGCACGTCAGGCTGGCTGGCGGGTGTTCGGTGCCAAACCCGGCGCTTACGGTGCCGGGGTGCAGAACGCCATCGACGGGCGCTTGTGGCACAGCCGCGATGACCTGGCAGAGGTCTACCTCAACCACGGCGGCTATGCCTACGGCGGCAGCGACGACGGCACCCCGGCCCGCGCCCAGTTCGCCCAGCGCCTGGCCAAGGTGCAGGCGGTGCTGCAGAACCAGGACAACCACGAGCACGACCTGCTCGATTCCAACGATTACTACCAGTTCCAGGGCGGCATGCTGGCGGCCTCGGAAACCCTGTCCGGGGCGGTGGTGGCCAGCTACCATGGCGACCACAGCCAGGCCGATCGACCGCGCATCCGTACCCTCAAGGAAGAGCTGAACCGGGTGATCCGTGCCCGTGCGCTCAACCCAAAGTGGATCGACGGGGTCAAGCGTCACGGCTACAAGGGTGCTTTCGAGATGGCCGCGACAGTCGACAACCTGTTCGCCTTCGACGCCACCACGCACCTGATCGACGACCATCATTACCAGGGGCTGGCCGATGCCTATGTGCTCGACCCGGCGACCCGCGATTTCATGCGCGAGCACAACCCCGAGGCCCTGCGCGACCTCACCGAGCGCCTGCTGGAGGCCCAGCAGCGCGGCTTGTGGCAGGCGCCGGGCGACTACCGCGAAGCCCTTGAGGACCAACTGCTCGATGGCGAGGAACAGGCTTGAAATGAGTGAACCCGTACAATTTCCGCTGGCGGCCGTGGTCGGTGCAGACGACCTCAAGCTGGCGCTGTGCCTGACCGCCATCGACCCCAGGATCGGTGGTGTGTTGATCGAAGGGCCGCGTGGCATGGCCAAGAGCACCCTGGCCCGTGGCCTGGCCGACCTGCTTGGCGAAGGCCCGTTCGTCACTTTGCCATTGGGCGCCAGTGAAGAGCGGCTGGTCGGCACCCTCGACCTGGATGCCGCGCTGGGGCAGGGCAAGGCGCAGTTTTCCCCGGGCGTGCTGGCCCAGGCCGACGGCGGTGTGCTGTATGTCGATGAGGTCAACCTGCTGCCCGACACCTTGGTCGATCTGTTGCTTGACGTGGCTGCCAGCGGCACAAACCGCATCGAGCGTGACGGTATCTCGCATCGGCACAGCGCCCGCTTCGTACTGATCGGCACCATGAACCCGGAAGAGGGCGAACTGCGCCCGCAGTTGCTCGACCGGTTTGGCCTGAACGTGGCGCTGGAGGGCTTGCCGGAGCCCGAGGCCCGGCAGCAGATCATTCGCCGCCGCCTGGCCTTCGACAGTGACCCTCAGGCGTTCTGCGCACACTGGGCCCAGGCCCAGGCGCAACTGCGCGAGCGCTGCCACGCGGCGCGCCAGGCCCTGGCCGACATTGCCCTGGATGACCAAGCGCTGGCCTGGATTACCGAGCGCTGCTACGCCGCCGGCGTGGACGGCCTGCGCGCCGACCTGGTGTGGCTGCGCGCTGCGCGCGCCCACTGTGCCTGGCGGGGGGCTGCAGCTATCGAAGAAGTGGATGTCGAGGCGGTGGCCGAATTCGCCTTGCGCCATCGCCGCCGTATGACGCCCCAGGCCAACCCGCCGTCGGCGCCACAGCCGCCTGACCAGCAGCCTGGTGCCGGCAACCCGGGTGAACGGGGCGGGCAGGGCGACTGGGGGGCATTACCGGCACAGCCGGTGGCCAGCGGCGCCCGCCGTGAGGTGCCGAACTGGGCAAAAAAGCCCTGAGCATCCCCCAGCCACCAGCCAAAGGGGCGGATGCCAGAGCGGGCATAGGCAAGCAGAACGGTACCCGCCGTGGCCTCGTGCGAAATGCGGCGGCCGGCCGGGTAGCCTGGCTGCCGACCTTGCTCAAAGGGCGGCCACGCCAGCGACAGGACCTGTGCTGGCAGCAGCGCCAAGGCAGTCCGGCAGAATTGTGGCTGGTGATCGTCGATGCCTCGGCTTCAACCCGGCGGCATCAGGCGCTGGCACAGACCAAAGGGCTGTTGGCGGCATTGTTCGACCAGGCCTATCGCCAGCGCGCCCGCCTGGCCCTGCTGACTGCCAGCGGGCGCACACCACAGTGGCAGCGCCACGGGCTGAAGGCATCCGCTGCCTTGCAACCCTGGCTGCAGGCCTTGGGGGCAGGTGGGGGCACGCCGCTGATCGCCGCACTGGAACAGGCGCGGCACTGGCTACAGGCGCGGCAGCGAGCCCATCCGCAAGAGGCCTTGCGTTGCCTGGTGTTCACCGACGGTCGCCTGCAGCACAGCAATACCGTGCAGCCGATGCCGTGCGCCACGTTGTTGGTCGATATGGAACTGGCGCCCGTGCGCCTGGGACGCGCGCAGCGTCTGGCAGAACAATTGCAGGCTGATTACCAGCACTTGCAACAATTCAGGGTGATGGATTGAACTGGCAGGTTGCGACACTTTGTCGCAATTGGGAAAGTTGCCACAACAGCAACAGAGAAGTTGTACAAGTGCGTGACCATGCACGCACTTGTTGTGCTGGCCAATATTACTTCGGCATCGACCACGGTTGCAGGTCGTAGCCCTTTTCACACAATTCGGCGCGCACTTCTTCGATCAGGCTGGCCCACTGGGCCGGGTCGGAGTAGATGCGCGACGACACTTGCTTGGCGCCGATGCGGGTGCTGGTCCGGTCGATCACTGCCAGGCTCAGTTCACCAGTACCGTTGGGTGCATCCCAGGCTACGCACTGGAAAGGTTCGAAGGCGTGGTCGGCAATCAGCAGTGCTTCGTTGACACGGAGCGGGGCATTCATGGTTCGGTCTCTCTATGGTCCCAAACATCGAAGTGAAGTCCGCGTTGCTTCAAAGTCGCCTCATCGATCGCGAAGTGCAGCGCGGGGTTATGTCTACTGATGCTCGTTGTTCGTGGGTAAGTCACACATTGGCTGTAAATTTTTTTTTAAGCGTCGACGCAGTTCTTGCCGGCGCCGCCATGTGATGTCGATAAAGTGCGAAAATTCCCGTGGCGGTTTGTAAAAAAATGATTCGGCAGACAGACGGTACTGGGCACCGTCAACTTCGTTGCTACTGTTAAACGGGCGCCACAACTTGCTGTTTTATTTCAAAAAACCAAAAACTGGCGCCAAGGATCGGTCATGCAGCAGCCTGCCGCTCAACGCCGTTTGCTTATCGTCGACCCCTGCGACGATTGTCACCGCTTGCTACCTGGCCTGCGCAACGCAGGCTGGGATGTGGACAGCTGTATGCTCGGGGCCGCGTTGGACCACACGTGCGATGTTGGGCTATTGCGCTTGCAGGCTTCGCACCTGAGGCACCCGGACGCGGTCAAGGACATGATCAAGCGCAGCAACACCGAATGGATTGCCGTGCTCAGCGCCGACCAGCTGCGCATGCCGGCGTTCGGTGATTTTGTGTGTGAGTGGTTCTTCGACTTCCATACCCTGCCGTTCGACGTCTCCCGCGTGCAGGTAACCCTGGGCCGGGCCTTTGGCATGGCGCGCCTGCGCGGCAAGGGGGCCGTCAAGGTCGATGAGGCGACCCATGAGTTGCTCGGCGAAAGCCGGCCTATCCGCGAGTTGCGCAAGTTGCTGGGTAAACTGGCACCCACCGAATCGCCGGTGCTGATCCGCGGAGAGAGCGGCACCGGCAAAGAGCTGGTGGCGCGCACCTTGCACCGCCAGTCGCAACGCAGCGAGCAGCCGTTCATCGCGATCAACTGCGGGGCGATCCCCGAGCACTTGATCCAGTCCGAACTGTTCGGCCATGAGAAGGGCGCCTTTACCGGTGCCCACCAGCGCAAGGCCGGGCGTATCGAAGCGGCCGACGGCGGCACGTTGTTCCTCGATGAAATCGGCGACCTGCCGTTGGAGTTGCAGGCCAACTTGCTGCGTTTCTTGCAGGAGAAGCACATCGAGCGGGTGGGGGGCAGCCAGCCCATACCGGTGGATGTACGGGTGTTGGCGGCCACCCATGTGGACCTCGAGCGGGCCATTGAGCAAGGGCGTTTCCGCGAAGACCTGTACTACCGCCTGAACGTCTTGCAGGTGGTGACCGCGCCGTTGCGCGACCGGCATGGTGACCTGTCGATGCTGGCCAACCATTTTGCCCATTTCTACAGCGTGGAGACCGGGCGTCGGCCACGGTCGTTCAGCGACCATGCCCTGGCGGCGATGGGGCGGCATGACTGGCCGGGCAATGTGCGCGAGCTGGCCAACCGCGTGCGCCGCGGGTTGGTGCTGGCCGAAGGGCGGCAGATCGAGGCGCAGGACCTGGGGTTGCAGCTGCTCGACCCGGAACAACAGCCGCTGGGCACGCTGGAAGAATACAAGCAGCGCGCCGAGCGCCAGGCACTGTGCGATGTGCTCAACCGGCACAGCGACAACCTGAGCGTGGCGGCCAAGGTGCTGGGCATTTCACGGCCGACGTTCTATCGGTTGCTGCACAAGCACCAGATACGTTGAGCGGCGTTGAGGTACGCGTGCGCCGTTCTTTGAAGCCGCTCCTACACAAGCCCGTGTAGGAGCGGGTTCACCCGCGAAAGGGCCGGGCCTGCTGGCCAATTTCCACCCGCCGTTCACCATTGTCGCAGCTACCGTATTCGCGGGTAAACCCGCTCCTACAGGGCCTGTGTAGGAGCGGGTTCACCCGCGAAAGGGCCGGGCCTGCTGGCCAATGTCCACCCGCCGTTCGCCGTTGTCGCGGCTACCGTATTCGCGGGTAAACCCGCTCCTACCGGGAAACCACAAGCCTGCGTAGGAGCGGGTTCACCCGCGAAAGGGCCGGGCCTGCTGGACAATGTCCACCTGCCGTTCACCGTTGTCGCGGCTACCGTATTCGCGGGTAAACCCGCTCCTACACCGGGGGTGGACATACATCGGTTTAGCGGCGAAGAGGCCCTGCCAGGCGAACTCAGTGCGGTCCGCGCGGGATGGTCTTGAGCAAGTCTTCCGGGCTGATATGCCCCACCACCTGGGCCACCGCGCTGCCCGGGGTCGGCAGGTCGATGATGTGGCTCTTCATCTTGCCGATCACATGCATCTCGCACGGCTTGCAGTCGAACTTCAGGGTCAGCACTTCGTCACCCTGAATCAGCTGCATCGGTGCCACCTTGGTACGCACGCCGGTCACGCCCTTGGCCTGCTTGGGGCACAGGTTGAAGGAGAAGCGCAGGCAGTGCTTGGTGATCATCACCGGCACTTCGCCGTGTTCTTCATGGGCTTCATAGGCCGCATCGATCAGTTGCACACCGTGGCGGTGGTAGAAGTCGCGGGCCTTCTGGTTGTATACGTTGGCCAGGAACGACAGGTGCGACTCGGGGTACACCGGCGGTGGCGTGGTCTCGGCCTTGCGCCCGCCACGCGGATGCGCCTGCACGCGTGCTGCAGTCAGTGCCTCGATGGCTTCGCGGCGCAGGGCCTTGAGCTGCGAGTTGGGAATGAAGTACGCCTGCGGGGCATCCAGTTCGATGCGGTCGGCGTGGTACAGGGTGGTGCCCAGCTGGCCGAGCAGGTCGTGCAACTGCTCCAGTGCCTGCTGCGGCTTGTTGGCTACGCCGAATGGGCCGTCCAGGGCCACCTGCACGCTCACGCCTTCTTCACTGCTGAGGGTAAGCATCAAGCGCTGCTCGCGCAGGACCGCGTGCCACTCCACGCCGACCCGGCGTTCGGAGGAGGTGCGTTGCAGGGCCTGTTGCCAGTTGTGGTCGAGGTTGCGCGACAGCGGGTGGTTGGGCCGCAGCTTGTGCAGGCCTTCGGGCATTTCGTTGGGCTCGACGCGATAGCGGTAGCGCTTCTGGCCGTCTTCTTCGAATTCGCCACGCGGTTCGGCGATGTTGGCGCGGAAGCCCACCACTTCGCGCTTGACCAGCACATTGAGGCCGTCGCCGTTGGTTAGCGGTACGTCGGTGACCACTTGCATGTCACGCTTGCCGACCTTTTCCACTACGCCCACCGGCAGGCCGGTGAAGGTTGGCGAGTCGAAGGCGCCGATATCGACCTTGCGGTCGGTCACGAAGTAGTCGGTGCTGCCGCGGTGGAAGGTTTTATCCGGGTCGGGCAGGAAGAAGTGTTGGGTACGGCCACTGGACGCGCGGGCGTACTGAGGGCGGTCTTCAAGGATGGCATCGAGCTCTTTGCGGTAATGGGCGGTGATGTTCTTCACATAGCCCATGTCCTTGTAGCGGCCCTCGATCTTGAACGAGCGCACGCCGGCATCGACCAGGTCAGCCAGGTTGGCGGTCTGGTTGTTGTCCTTCATCGACAGCAGGTGTTTCTCGAACGCAACCACGCGGCCCTGGTCATCTTTGAGCGTGTAGGGCAGGCGGCAGGCTTGCGAGCAATCACCACGGTTGGCGCTGCGGCCGGTCTGCGCATGGGAAATGTTGCATTGGCCGGAGAACGCCACGCACAGCGCGCCGTGGATGAAGAACTCGATGGCGGCATCGGTTTCGGCGGCGATGGCGCGGATTTGCTGCAGGTTCAGCTCCCGCGCCAGTACCAGTTGCGAGAACCCGGCCTGGTCGAGGAACTTGGCCCGTTCCAGGGTGCGGATGTCGGTCTGGGTGCTGGCATGCAGCTCGATCGGCGGGATGTCCAGCTCCATCACCCCAAGGTCCTGCACGATCAGCGCGTCAACGCCGGCATCGTACAGCTGGTGAATCAGCTTGCGCGCCGGTTCCAGCTCGTTGTCGTGCAGGATGGTGTTGATGGTGGTGAACACGCGTGCATGGTAGCGATGGGCGAACTCGACCAGCTCGGCGATATCGCTGACTTCGTTGCAGGCGTTATGGCGCGCGCCGAAGCTCGGGCCGCCGATATAGATGGCGTCAGCGCCGTGCAGGATCGCTTCACGGGCGATGGCCACGTCACGGGCAGGGCTGAGCAGTTCCAGGTGATTCTTTGGAAGGGACATGTCGTTATATTTTCGGGCTGTCACGGTTTAGGCGGGCATTGTAGCGGTGAAACGGGCTGGCGGCATCATTGGGGTGCCGAGAGGTGCGGGATTGGCTGCGGGTACGCGCAACTGTGGGAGCGGCCTTGCGTCGCGAAAGGGCCGCAGAGCGGCCCCGGCGATTTTGCGGCCAGTCAACGATGTCGGGGGCGCTGCGCACCCCCACAAGCGCAGCTCAGCGCTTGGCAGCCATCGCCGTCACTTCCACGCGCATGCCTTCAAAAGCCAGCGAAGCCACACCCACCGCCGCACGCACCGGCCAGGGCTTGCTGAAGAAGCGCTGGTACACCTCGTTGAACGCTGCGCGGTCGGCCATGTCGGTCAGGTAGATGGTCAGGTGCAGCACGCGGTCCATACCGCTGCCGGCCTTTTCCAGGGCCACTTTCAGCGCCTGCAGGGTGCATTCGCTCTGCTCGACGATGCCGCCCAGCTCCAGGCTGCCGTCGGCGTGGGTCGGGATTTGCGTGGTGACCAGCACGCCGTTGTACTCGGCAACGTCCGAGGAAATCGACTCGGCGTCCGGGTCCGGGGTGTAGATGATGTCTGCATGTGCCATGGTGTGTCTGCCTTGCAACGGAAGGAAAACGGCAAGCCTACGCGAGCGCACCAGCCCGGTCGAGGGTGCCTCGGCGTTTGAAATGCGCGGCGTTCGCCGTCAGAATCGCGGGCGATTGCAAAACCAGAGGTTTACGTTGAACGAACAGACTTTGTCCAGGCGCCTGGAGCGCGTGGCCGCCCATGTACCGCAGGGGGCGCGCCTGGCCGACATTGGCTCGGACCACGGCTACCTGCCGGTGGCCTTGATGCTGCGTGGCGTACTCGAGGCCGCTGTAGCGGGTGAAGTGGCACAGACGCCATTCGCCTCGGCCCAGCGCAATGTGCGCAGAAACGGCCTGCAAGAGCAGGTAACCGTGCGCCTGGCCGATGGGCTGGCAGCGGTCGAGCCGCAAGACCGTATCTCGGTGGTGAGCATCTGCGGGATGGGCGGCGACACCATGTGCGAGATCCTCGAGGCCGGCAAGCAGCGCCTTGGCGGCGTCACGCGCCTGGTACTGCAGCCCAATGGCGGTGAGCGCGAGCTGCGCCAGTGGCTGGCGGGCAATGGCTACCAGATCGTCAGCGAGGAACTGCTGCGGGAAAACCGCTTCGATTACGAGATTATCGTCGCTGAGCCGGGCAGGGGGGTGTATAGCGCTGAACAGCTGTACTTCGGCCCCGTGTTGATGCAGGAAAAAAGCGAGGCGTTTGTGGTGAAGTGGCGGCGCATGCTGCGGCAGAAGCAGCAGACCCTGGCCAATTTCCAGCGGGCCCGCGATGCGGTGCCTCAGGCGAAGATCGACGATTTCAATCAGCAGGCGGGCTGGATCACCCAGGTGCTGGCCTGACTCACTGCTGCGAGCAGTTGCCCATTTCCCGGTAGTCGATTTCGCGCTTCTGGCCCTGATGGTCGACGTACACCATGTGCGCGGTGCCAACCTGGCAGTCAGCGGCGTTGCTGGCCGGCGTGATGGAGATGACCTTGGCCACGTCCAGCGGCATGCCGTATTCATAGGTGCTGCTGACGGGCTGGTTTTCGCCTGCATCGGCAAAAGCACCGAACGAGGCGAAGGCAGCGGTAATGGCAAGGACGGCGATCGAGCGTTTCATGACAGGCTCCTTTTTTAATGGATGGCTAATGATCTATTCATTGGTCATCCACAATAAATGGGCTAAACCGTGATAGATTCCTGCCTTTAATGCAGGAATAAAACAAGGAGCACCCCTTCATGGACATGCTGCATGCCATGCGTACCTTCACCCGTGTGGTGGAATGTGGCAGCTTCGCTGCAGCTGCCAATGCTCTGGATATTTCTGCAGCGCAGGTTTCGCGCATCGTCGCCGAGCTGGAGAACCAGCTGCAGACCCGCCTGCTGCACCGCACCACCCGGCGCCTGCGCATGAGTGAGGCGGGTGAGCGGTTTCTGGAGCGTGCGCGGCAGATCATGCTGCTGACCGAAGAAGCCGTGGGCGAAGCGCGAGGGGCGCACCTCACGCCTCGCGGCCATCTGCGTTTGCACTGCCCGCACGGCATGGGGCTTTTGCTGATGCCGCTGGTGGCCGGCTACAACACGCTTTACCCGGAAGTGGTGATCGAGCTGACGCTGTCGCAGCGCAACCCCGACCCGCTGGCCGAAGGGCATGACGTGGTGATCACCGTGGACGGTGCGCTGCCGGATTCGCAACTGATCGCTGTGCCGCTGGGCAACATTTTCAGCATCCCCTGCGCGGCCCCCGGCTACCTGGACACCCACGGTGTACCGGAACGCCCGGAAGACTTGCACGGCCATCGCTGCCTGCGCATGGCTTACCCGATGTACGAAGGCGACTGGGTGTTCCCGCAAGGGGTTGACCAGTGCGTGATCGCGCCAAACGACAGTTTCTCTACCAACGTCGCCGACGCCATGTTGGTGGCCAGCGAGCTGGGCATGGGCATTGGCCTGCTGCCGTTCTACACCGCCAGCGAGGCGATCGGGCAGGGGCGCTTGTGCCGGTTGTTGGCACCGTATCGGCTGCGGGAGAGTGCGCTGTATGCGATGTATCCGTCACGCCACTACCTGGATGCCAAGGTGCGCACCTGGATCGACTACCTCAAGGAGCAGCTGCCGGCGCTGTTCGAGGGGCATGCCAGGGTGGTGGATGATGAGCGGTATTGGCGCTGAGGCGAGAAGTTTGCTGCGGTGACATTCCTGTGGGAGCGGGCGCGCCCGCGAACACCGGCAAAGCCGGTGCCAGCCACCGCGTCGCCCGCTCCCCCAAAAACCGCGTTGCCTTTGCGTTACAGCGGATAGTTTTTCAATTCCCGCGCAATCAGCATCCGCTGGATCTCGCTCGACCCTTCATAGATCTGGGTAATCCGTGCATCCCGGTAGTAGCGCTCCACCGGGTAATCTTCCAGATAACCATACCCACCATGCACCTGGATGGCCATCGAGCACACCCGCTCGGCCATTTCCGAAGCGAACAGCTTGGCCTGTGACGCTTCCGACAGGCACGGCTTGCCGGCACTGCGCAGGCGGGCGGCATGCAGGATCAGCAAACGTGCGGCGTTCACCTGCACCTGCATGTCGGCCAGCAGATTGGCAATGCTCTGGTGTTCGTTGATCGGCTTGCCAAACTGTATGCGGTCACGCGAGTAGACCAGCGCCGCTTCGAATGCGGCGCGGGCGATGCCCAAGGCCTGGGCGGCAATGCCGATACGGCCGCCTTCGAGGTTGGACAGGGCAATGGCCAGGCCCTTGCCACGCTCACCGAGGATATTGGCGGCAGGAATGCGGCAGTTGTCGAAGGTGACCGCGCAGGTGTCGGAGGCGCGAATGCCCATCTTGTGTTCGCTGCGGTCGACCTTGAACCCAGGGTTGTCGGTGGGTACCAGGAACGCCGACAGGCCTTTCTTGCCCAGCTCCGGGTCGGTCACTGCGAAGACGATCGCCAGGCCTGCACGGCGGGCATTGCTGACGAACTGCTTGGCACCGTTGATGACCCACTGGCCATCTACCAGCTCGGCGCGGGTGCGCAGGTTGTGCGCCTCGGAGCCGGCCTGTGGCTCGGTCAGGCAGAAGCAGCCAATCACCTCGCCGCTGGCCAGGCGTGGCAGCCACTGCTGTTGCTGTTCGGCGGTGCCGTAGGCCAGCAGCGGGCCGCAACCTACCGAGTTGTGGATGCTCATCATCGCCCCGGTGGCGCCGCAGCCGGCGGCGATCTCTTCCACGGCCAGGGCATAGGCGACATAGTCGGTGTAGCTGCCGCCGAAGTCCTCGGGCACCACCATGCCCAACAGGCCCAGTTCGCCCATCTTGCGCACCACGCCATCATCGATCCAGCCGGCCTTTTCCCAGGCCTGGGCATGGGGTGCGATCTCGCCACGGGCAAAGTCCCGGGCCATGTCGCGGATCATGATCTGTTCTTCGCTCAGTTCGAGGTCTTGCATCTGTGTACTCCCGGGCTCACAGGCCTTCGAAGAATTGTTCGACCCGCTGGCTTTGCAGCGCGGCCAGGGTCGGCGGGTTCCAGCGGGGCTGCTTGTCCTTGTCGATGATCAGGGCACGCACGCCTTCGATGATGTCGCCGTGCTGGAACCACTGGCGGTCCAGGTGCAGTTCCATGGCAAAGCAGTCGTCAATGCCCAGCTCGCGCCCTCGGCGCAACATCTCCAGCGTAACCGCCATGGCCAGAGGCGAGCGGGTTTCCAGCTGATCGGCGGTGGCCACCGCCCAGGCGTGGCTGTCGCCAATGCTCACCGCACGCAGTTGCTCGACGATGGCTGGCAGGTCGGGCAGGGCGAAGAAGTGGTCGATGGCCGGGCGCAACTTTTCCAGTGGCGCATCATCCAGTACCTGGGTACCGAGCCTAGCTAGCAGGTTTTGCAGGTCCTTCAGCGGGTGGTCGCTGAAGTCGAGCTGGTCGAGGCCCAGGTCGAGGGCGGCGAGCTGGTCGCTGGCCAGGTACCAGTCGGCCAGGCCGCAATACAAGGCGTCGGCCGCCTGGATCTGGGCACCGCTGACACCCAGGTAGATGCCGAGCTCGCCGGGGATGCGCGAGAGGAAGTAGCTGCCGCCCACGTCCGGGAAGTAGCCGATACCGACCTCGGGCATGCCCAGCCGGCTGCGCTCGGTGACCACGCGCAGGTCGCAGCCCTGGGCCAGGCCCATGCCGCCACCGAGGGTGAAGCCGTCCATCACCACCAATATCGGCTTGCGGTAGCGGTGGATGACCAGGTCGAGGGCGTACTCTTCGACGAAAAAGGTTTCATGCAGCGTGTCGCCGGCCTTGAAGCTGTCGTACAGCGAGCGGATATCGCCACCGGCACAGAACCCCTTGGGGCCTTCGCCGCGCAGGACCACGGCGCGTACGTGCGGGTTGTCGGCCCACTGGTCCAGGTGCTGACGCAGGCTGCGCACCATGTCCAGGGTCAGGGCATTGAGACCGGCTGGGCGGTTCAGGGTCAGGTGGCCGATCTGGTTGCGGACCTCGGCCAGTACATGGTCGGTTGCTGCCGGGGTATGAGCGTGTGCAGTCATTGCGTTCTCCCTGCTTTGTTATTGATTTTCCAAGTGAAGTCTGGAGTTCGCTGGAGGATCGCAGGATCCTGGCATGCGAATTTGCCTTGCACAATCGACAATTGTGCAAGGGTACCGTGCGTTTTTACCTTGTGTGAGGCCAGCGCGCGCCTGTGCAGTAGCCTTTACCCCCACGGGATTTCGTCCCCCGATTCGGGGGAACCTGTTGGGGGATCCTCCCCAATCCGTTGCGGTTGATCATGCAACTTGCTGATAAACATGAAATTTTTCTTCTGGCACACACCTTGCTCCAGCTCCCCGCAGAGATCCTGTGTCCCGGAGGTGCAGCATGTCGACGCCGCTGAAAGGCCCCATCCTGTCATCACTTGTACTGGCCTTGCTTGGCTGGGAAGCAACCAGCGAGGCGGCTGTGCAGTGCCAGCGCACCCTGGTCGCCAACGTGGTGGCACTGGATCAGCCACTGATGTTCAACCGCCTTGGCGCGCAAAACGCCAACGGCATGATGTTTGCCCTGCGCGAGGATGTGGTGGACGACAAGCTCGTCCCGCTGAGCATGGGCGGGGCCGCGGTTCCGGGCAAGGTCACCCTGCGCCCGGACAAGCGCCCGCGGCCTATCGTGCTGCGCGTGGCGGCCGGTGACTGCCTCACGGTCAACCTGACCAACCTGCTGGATTACAAGGCGAACCCCAACAAGCACGGTATCGAGGCTGAACAGCCTGAGGGTGAGGAAGAGGGGCCGGAGGTTGAAAACGAAGGCGGCGAGGGCTTTGTCGCCGACGAGCAGGTGGCCGAGCGCATGGTTGGCTTCCAGGTCAACGGGATGCAGGCGGTGAACAGCATTGCCGATATTTCCGCCTATACCGGGCGTAACGGCAACTTCTTCGTCAGCCCCGGCAGCACCCGCAGCTACACCCTGTATGCCGAGCGCGAAGGCGCCTTCGCCGCCACCAGCAAAGCCGCTACGTTCGGCGGCGAGGGCACGGCGGGCAACGTCTCCAACGGCCTGTTCGGCCAGGTGGTGGTCGTGCCCAAACTGGGCCGTACCTACCGCAACACCCTCACTGAAGAAGAAATGCGCCTGGCCACCACGGGTCGAACCGCCACCGGCCAGCCCGTGATCGACTACGAAGCCCGTTATCCGCAGGTCGAACCGTGGATCGCCGAAGGCAAGGCCGGCAAACCGATCATTGCCATGGTCAACGGCAACGAGATCATCAGCAGCGAAACCGATGCCATCGTCATGGGCCCCAACCCCGACGGCAGCTTCCCAAAATCCACTTACCCGCTGGAAAGCGCGGGCAAACGCAACCCGGCGCTGCCCAACCGACTGGAAGCGTTCCGTGATTTCGCCTCGCAGTTCGCCGACGAGGTTGCCGGTACCCAGGCCTTCCCTGGCTACTGGGCCGACCCTGTGATGGGCCACGTGCTGGAGCCGGCGCGCGATTCGTTCATGATCAATTACGGCTCTGGTGGCATGGGTGCCGAAGTGGTGGCCAACCGCTTGGGGGTGGGCCCGATGCACGACTGCCTGTCGTGTGCTTATGAAGAGTTCTTCCTCAGCGCCCACACAGTCGGCGACATAGGCACCCTGGTGGATGTACCGGCCAACGTCGGCCTGGAACACATCCGCCCGGGCGAGGTGCCACCGGCCAGCGCCGTCGGGGTCAAGGCCAGCATGGCTCTTTACCCTTCAGAGCCTGCCAATGTGCACCACAGCTATATCGGTGACTTCACCAAGTTCCGCAACACCCACAACGGGCACGAGCAGCACATCTTCCACTTGCACGGCCACCAGTGGCTGTTCAACCCCAATGACGACAACTCCGACTACATCGATGCCCAAGGCATCGGCGCCGGCGTCGGCTACACCTACGAAATCGCCAACGGTGGTTCGGGCAACCGCAACCGCGTTGCCGGCGATGCCATTTACCACTGTCACTTCTACCCGCACTTCGCCCAGGGCATGTGGGCCATGTGGCGGGTACATGACGTGTTCGAAGAAGGCACGCGTCTGGAGGTAAGCGGGCAGGGCGAGAATGGCTTCCACAGTATCCCGTTTGCCCTGCGTAGCGGTAAGCCGGCCGTTGGCGCCCGGGCCCTGCCCGATGGCGAGATCGTTGCCGGTACGCCGATTCCGGCCATCGTGCCGTTGCCCGGCAAGGCCATGGCGCCCATGCCCGGCAAAGTCGTGGTCGTGCCCAAGCTTTCCGAAGCGTTGGTTGCCGCCAACGATGATGACCACGAAGACGAGGATGATGACGACCACGCCAGTGAGGCGCCCGTGCGCAAGGCCGTGGGCTCGCTGGCGCTGGTTGACCGCACCGAGGCCAACCGCAATGCCGACGGTACGCTGAAAAACCCAGGCTACCCGTTCTGGATCGGTGGCATGGAAAGCAGCGTGGGCAACCGCCCGCCAACCCCGCCCCTGGACATGCTCGACCCGGCCCTGGCCCGCCAACTGAAAGACAGTGGTAAAGCCCTGTGGGCCAACCTGGATGCGAACCAGGTCGATGGCTGGGACGGCGGCCTTGGCCGCCATGCACTGGACGGCGTCTCCGCCGGTGGCGTAGCGGATACCACCACCACCAAACTGGACTTCACCAAGGTCGTGCACAAGGCCAAGCCCATCTACCTGCCGGAAGAGGGCACCGATGTCGAGCAGGCAGCCATGCAGTTCCACGCCATGGGTGAACACCCCAGCTATGCATTGATCCCCGGCAGCCAGCCAGTGGCCAGTGCGTTCCGCACCAACGGCGCCTTGCCGACTGCGGGTGCGCCGTTCTACGAGCCCTGCATGGATGACCGTGGAAAACGCCTGACCCAGTCTTCCGGGGTAGGGGAGTTCAACAGTGGGGAGAGCCTGACGGGCGTGAACTTCCGTGGCGCCTCGGCCTTCACTGCCGACCGCCCACGCATCTACAAAGGGGCCAACATCCAGTTCGACGCGGTGTACAACAAAGTGGGCTACCACTTCCCGCAGGCACGCATCATCGCCCTGTGGGAAGACGCCTGGCCGGTCATTACCAAGCAGCGCCCGCCAGAGCCGCTGGTGATGCGCATGAACACCTTCGACTGCGCGATGTACCAGCACACCAACCTGATCCCGAACATCTATGAGATGGACGATTACCAGGTGCGCACCCCGACCGACGTGATCGGCCAGCACATCCACTTGCCCAAATGGGACCTGACCGCTGCCGACGGCTCGGCCAACGGCTGGAACTATGAAGACGGCATTCTCTCGCCCGGTAGCGTGGTCGAGCGCGTGCATGCCATTCGTACTTACAACGGTTGCACCGAAGGGGATAGCCGCGATGGCACCGCTGCCTGCCCGAAAGCCAGACAGCATCCGTACTTCGGCCGCTTTGGCCGCGCCGACTGGCTGGGCGCACGTACCGCGATGCAGCGCTGGTTCGCCGACCCGCTGGTGAACGTGCATAACGTCGATCGTGGCCTGGGGACCATCTTCACCCATGACCACCTTGGGCCATCGACCCACCAGCAACTGGGCCTGTATGCCACCGTGCTGGCCGAACCGGCCGGCTCCACCTGGTACCACGCCGAAACCGGCGAGCAGTTGTACAACCCGGCCACGCGCCAGGACGGCGGCCCGACCTCGTGGCAGGCGGTGATCAAGACCGGCGACCACGATGGCGACGGCAAGAACGACAGCTACCGCGAGTTCTTCCTGGAGTACAGTGACTTCCAGCATGCCTATGAAGCCGGGGTGTACGTAGGCGCAGGGCCGGACGGCATTCCCAATGCCCAGTCGTACCCGGCCACTGCCGACAGCTTCCGCTACGCCATCAACCCGCCCGTGCGTGGCAAGGCGTCGAACCTGCTCGAAGCCATCGTCGAGAAACGCGGTGGTCTCAACCCGGGCTGCCCAAGCCGGCCATGCCCGCAGGCGATCTCGGTGGATGACCCGGGGATGTTCGTCGTCAACTACCGCAACGAGCCGCTGGCCCTGCGCGTGTATGACCCGAACAAGGTCGGCCCGGACGGCAAGCGTGGCATGCAGGCCGACGGCCTGGCCGGCGACCTCAGCTATGCCCTGCAAACCCGTACCGACCGCGCCATCCCGGCGATGAACCTGTCGCCATCGGCGATCACCTCGGCAGTCGGCCCTACCGGCGGCACTACGCTGTTCCCGCCGCATATCAACACGGCTGGCGCCGAACCGGGCGACCCGTTCACCCCGTTGCTGCGTACCTATTCCGGCGACAACGTGCGCCTGCGCATGCACGCCGGCGGCCATGAAGAGGAGCACAACGTCACCCTGCACGGCGTGAAATGGCTGCAGAACGGTTCTGGCTTCGGCAGCAGCTCCAACTCGGGCTGGAAGTCGTCGCAAATGATCGGCATCTCCGAGCAGCTGGGCTTCATGGCACCGGTGTCGATGATCTCCAGTTCGGCAGCCACCAACGGCGACTACCTGTACTCGCTGGACGCCGCCCTGGAAGGCTACTGGAACGGTATCTGGGGCATCATGCGCAACTACACCGCGCAGCGTGCCGACCTGTTCCCGTTGCCCAACAACCCGCAGCCGGTGGCCATGCGCAACACCGTGAACTTCAACGGCATCTGCCCGAAAACCACGGCCAACCCTAATGGCATCGGCACCCGCACCACGGTCAAGCGCAACTACGAGATCGTCGCGGCGCTGGCCAACGACATCCTCGAAAACCGTAATGGCGTCAGCATCAATGACCCGGCGGGCATCGGCCAGCATGTCGGTGGCGCGCTCAAGGCCAACGGCGGCACCCTGGTGTTCAACAGCCGTAGAACCGCCATCCCGCTGGTGAGTGGTGTAGACCCCGAAGATGGGGAGCCTTTCACCATCGGTGGCCACAGTGCGCCGCTGCATGACCCGACCGCGATCCTGTACGTGCGCAAGGCTGACCTCGATGCCACCACCGGCAAGCTCAAGGCGGGTGTCCCGGTAGAGCCGCTGGTATTGCGCGCCAATGCCGGCGACTGCATCAGCATCACCCTGGAGAACCGCTTGCCACTGGTGATGCCAGACCTGCCGAGCACTGCAGTGATGCACAACGTGGTCAAGCGTGACCGCTTCGACAGCGAAGGCTCCACCGCCTTTGCCAACAACCTGATGCGGCCGTCCAGCCACGTGGGCCTGCATGCGCAGTTGCTGGCCTACGACATCACCAAGTCCGACGGTGCCAACGTTGGCCTGAACCCGGTGCAGACCGTGCCACCGCGTGCCGGCGCCAGCGGCGCTTACCCGACCAAGGAGTACCAATACTACGCCGGCCACCTGGAGCGTGAAGGCAAACCGGTGTCGCAGCTGGGCCGCACAGTGGACAACATAAACACCACGCCTATCGAGTTCGGCGGCCTCAACCTGACCCCGTCAGACTTCATCAAGCAGCCGCAAAAAGGCCTGGTGGGCGCCATGAGCATCCTGCCGCAAACCGCCACCTGGACCGAGGATACTGCGACCCGTACCCAGGCCACGGTGAAGGTCAGTGGCCAGCCGGACTACCGCGACTTCGTCACGGTGTGGCAGCGCGCACTGAACATGCGCTGGGCCGATGGTCGTCCGGTAGAAGGCATCAATACCGAAGGCAACGGCGCTGCCGGTGATCCGCAAGACAACGGCAACATGGCGGTCAACTACAAGACCGAACCGTTGTGGCTGCGCTTCGGCATGGCGCCCGACTCGCCATTCGGCCGCGCCAATGGCCTGGGCTTTGGTGATGTACCCAACGCCCACATGGCCTACGCCAACGCCCTGGTCGGTGGAGACCCGCAAACCCCGGTGCTGTACGCCAAGCCTGGCCAACCGGTGCGCAACCATATCGTGATGCCCAGTGGTGGCAGCCGCGGCATGGTCTACCAGCTGGACGGGCACGTATGGCCACTGCACAACTACCAGGCCGAGAAGAGCGATGCGGATGGTTACCCGATTAGCCTGCCTGGTATCGGTTCGGTGCGCTTTGGCTACAACCCGATGGCCATGTACATCGGCGCGCAGGAAAGCGTACTGCCAGCGGCGCACTTCAGCTTCATGCTGCCGAGTGCCGGCGGTGCCAACGCGGTGGCGGGTGACTACCTGTTCCGCGACTACGCCGCCTACGGCAACCTCTCGGGGCTGTGGGGGATCTTGCGGGTGACCAACGAAGCGCCGCCGGCAACGGCCCCGGCGCAGTGACGGAAGGGGAACGCGAGCATGAACAAAAAGACTCGCCCTGCTTACTTGGGGGTAGTGCTGGGGGTAGCGCTGATCGGCCTGGGCGTGGCGTACGAAAAGCTATGGTGCGACCCGCGCGAGCTGTTGCAGGAACGGGGCGGCCCGCAGGCCTTGCACCGGCTCAGCCGGGACGGCGTGACAGTGGAGTTCGAGGCCCGGCCATTGGCCGGAGGCGAACTGAAGGAGGGCGGCTTCGCCAACATCCGCTTCAAGCTCAGCGACCAGACCAGTGGCCAACCGCTGTCGGGCATGGCCCCGGGGGCGTGGATCGACCCGGCGCAGTCGGCCCCGGCCGGGGACCGCGAGCAGAGCTGCAAGGCGCGGGTGGCGCTGTTTCTCAAGAGCAGCATCGGGGCCCGGCCGCTGCTCGACCTGAACAGCTACTTCTTGCTGATGCTGAACAATGACGCCAGCCTGACAGTGATCGACCCGACGGTGTCGGTGGGGGGCGTGACCAGCACCATGGCCCGCATCGAGCTACCAGGGCGGCCCATGGACTGGGCGGCCACCAGCGACGACAAGCAGGTTTTCGTGTCGATACCGGAGCGGGGCAAGGTCTCGGTGATCGATACCGAAACCTTTACCCGCGTGGCCGACCTGGACGCCGGTGACCAGCCGCTGCGCGTGGCCCTGCAGCCGGACCAGCACCGGCTGTGGGTTGGCAACAACAGCAGCGATCCGGGCAAAGGCGGGGTAACGGTGATCGACGTGCCGGGGCGCAGCGCCATGAAGCACTTCAACACCGGTACCGGGCACCACGAAATTGCCTTCAGCGCCGACTCGCGCTATGCCTACGTCAGCAATCGCGACAGCGGCACCCTAAGCGTCATCGACATCCCGGAAATGCGCCTGGCCAAGACCATCAAGGTGGGCCCGCACCCGCTGTCGGTCAGCTATTCGGCGCTGTCCCAGGCCGTGTACGTGGTCGATGGCGAGGAGGGCAGCGTACGGGTGTTCGATGCCCGCAGCCATCAGTTGCGCCACACGGTCCAGGCCGAACAGGGCCTGGGGCCGATGCGCTTCAGCCATGATGGCCGCTACGGCATCGTGCTCAATACCCTTGAGAACCAGGCACTGGTCATCGACGCCAGTACCGACAAGCTTATTCACCACATCCCGGTGGCGGCCGAACCGTACCAGCTGACGTTCACCAAAGGCTATGCCTATGTGCGTGGCCTGGCCTCACCGAGAGTGAGCATGATCAATCTGGCCAGCCTGGGAGAGGGGCGCTCGCCAATCGTGCAAAGCTTCGAGGCCGGCCCGGCAGCGCCGCGCCAGGCCGGTGACCTGCCACTGGCCCAAGGGCTGTCGGTATCGCGTGATGACAATTCGGTGTTCGTGGTCAACCCGGTGGACAACAACACCTACTTCTACACCGAAGGCATGAATGCGCCGATGTCCGGCTACAACAACCGCGGCCACCAGGCCCGCGCCGCCCTCGTCGTTGATCGCAGCCTGCGCGAAGTGGCCCCCGGGGTGTATGGCTCGACGGTGAAGCTGCCCGCCGCCGGCAAGTTCGACGTTGCCTTCCTGCTCAACCAGCCGCAAATCATTCACTGCTTCAGCACCGAGGTGGCCGCAGGGGCCAGTGCCAGCGAACGCAAAGGCGCGCGTGCCGAGTTCATCGGCCTCGACCAGCCGATGCCGCAGCACAGCGACTTCACCGCGCGGGTACGGATTGTCGGTGACGACGGGCAGCCGCGCCTGGGCCTGAACGACCTGAGCCTGCGCTACTTCCTGGCGCCATCGTCGATGCCGCGCAACCTTCGGTTGCAAGAGGTGGGCGAGGGGGTCTACCAGGCGGCGCTGAACTTGCCTGAGGCCGGCGCCTGGTACCTGCATGTGCAGTCGCCCTCGTTGGGGCGCAAGTTTGCCGAAGAAAACTACACCAGCCTGCGCGTTCTGCCGGCTGCTGCAACCAACGCTTCCCAGACTGATGTGAGGAATGTGCGATGAACGCCAAGCCTGCTTGCACACTGTTGGCCCTGAGCCTGGCATTCGCCAGCCACCTGGCCATGGCCCACGCCGGTCACGACCATGACGGCCATGCCGGGCAGCCGCCGGCGGCGCACCAGGAAAAGACCAGTGTGCGTTTTGCCGATGTGTCGCTGCTGAACCAGGACGGCATGCCGGTACGCCTGGAGAAAGACCTGGTGGGTGACCATCTGGTGGTCATGGGCTTCATTTACACCAGCTGCACCACGGTATGCCCGGTGGTGTCGTCGATCATGGGCAAGGTCCAGCAGCAGCTGGGCGGCCGGGTAGGCGAGGAGGTTCGCCTGGTGTCGATCAGTGTCGACCCCCAGCGTGACGACGCCAAGCGCCTGCAAAACTATGCCAAGGCATTCCAGAAAGGGCCGGGCTGGAGCTGGCTGACCGGTACCCCGTACGCCATCACCGAAACCCTGAAGGGGCTGGGCAGCTTCAACGCCGACCTCAGCCAGCACCCGCCGCTGATACTGGTGGGTGACGGGCGTAGCGGGCACTGGACGCGTTACTACGGCTTCACCGACCCGGGCGTATTGATCGAAGAAATCAACCGCCTCAGTGCGCGCCGGGTCCATGCCAAGAGTACTGCCATTGCCGACCATCACGAGGTGCAACCATGAGCACTGCAACCGCCCACCGCGCTGGCATGCGTGCATTCGACTGGCTGGTGCTGGCTGGCTGCCTGTGGATCCTCACGTCGGTGGCGTTCGCCCACGAAGGCCATGCGCCGCAACCCCCCGAGCCGCAGCCAGCACCGCAGGCGATGGCCAGTGGTGGCGGTACACGCGACGCCAAGACCTGGTTCACCGACACCGTGCTGAAGGACCAGAATGGCCGCGAGCTGCGCTTTTACAGTGACGTGCTCAAGGACAAGGTGGTGATGCTCAACGTGATCTTCACCCACTGCACCGATGCCTGCCCGCTGATCACCCGCAAGCTACGCGAGGTACGCGAGGCCATGGGGCCAGCGCTGGCCGCCCAGGTGACCTTCGTGTCGATCAGCAGTGACCCGCTGAACGACACCCCCGAGGCGCTGAAGGCGTTCGCCGCCAAGCAGGGGGTGGATGGGCCGAACTGGCTGTTCCTGACCGGCGACAAGGCCAATGTCGACCTGGTGCTTGGCCGTATAGGGCAGTTCCTGCCGAGTCCCGAGCAGCATTCGACGCAGCTGATTGCCGGTGATGTTGCAGGTAAACGCTGGAGCAAGATTCGCCCGGATGCACCGCCAGCGGCCATTGCCCAGCGCATGCAGCTGTTGACCCAGCCGCTGGCCGGTCGGTGAGTATCATGGGCCGCCTGGGGAGTTGGCCTCTGTGGCATCCGCTTTTGTGGGAGCGGCCTTGCGTCGCGAAAGTAGCGCGCAGCGCTCCCCTCTTTCTGCGCTTGAGCTGCCACTGCCGGGGCTGCTGCGCAGCCCTTTCGCGACGCAAGGCCGCTCCCACAGGGCTTGCGATATGGCTCACATGCGTGCTTGGCATGGCAACTTCGACCTCAGCCTTGGCCCTGGACCTGACCGACCACGAACAAGCCGGCAAACGCCTTTACCGCGAGGGCGTCTCCAGTAGCGACGCTCAATTGCAAGCCCGGGTCGGCGCCAGCGATATCACAGTCCCCGCCAGCGTGCTGCCCTGCGCCAGTTGCCATGGCAACGACGGCCGTGGCCGTGCCGAAGGCGGTGTGCGCCCCCCCGGCCTCGACTGGCAACGCCTGGCACTTGGTCAGGGCCCGCGCGAGGCCAACGGCCGCCGCTATCCGGCCTACACCGACAGCAGCCTGGCGCGGGCCATCCAGCAGGGCATTGACCCGGCTGGCAATCGCCTCGACCCGGCCATGCCACGCTTCGAACTGACCTTGGCCGACCAGCGCAACCTCACCGCCTATCTCAAACGCTTGGCCGATGAACGCGACCCTGGGGTGGAGGAGGGCGTGCTGCGCCTTGGCACGCTGCTGCCTGCGAGCGGTCCGCTGGCCGAAGCCGGGCAGGTGGTGCGTGCCGTGCTGGAAGACGGCGTGGATCAACTCAATCAGCAAGGCGGCATTCACGGGCGGCGCCTGGAACTGGTCGTACTAGACCCAGGTTCCGACCCGGTCAGTGCCGAACGCGCCTTGCAACAGTTGCTCGAGCAAAAGCGGGTGTTCGCCCTGATCGCGCCATTGGCGCCCATGCTCGACCAGCGCCTGACGACCTTGCTGGCGCCACAGAACGTGCCGATGGTCGGCAGCACCCCGCGCAGCGGCGGCAGCGCACAGGTCTTCGACCCGCTACCCGGCTTGCCCGAGCAATTGCTGAGCCTGGCAGAGCACGCCCGTGTGGCGCTGGGCTTGGCCCCGGATGAGTTACGTGTAGTGTATGCCGGTAACGAACACGCCGCGTTGGCCGAGCAGGTGCGCGAACGTTTACGACAGCAGGGCTGGGCGCCACCCGCTATCCAGGCGTTCGACGGCCAGGCGGTGGACGGGCAGGGCATCGTCTTCCTTGGCCGCGCCCAGGCCTTTGCCGAGTTGGCGGCGGCGTTGCAGGTGGCCGGCCGCGAGCCCTACCTGTTCGCTGCTTCCAGTCAGGTAGCCGGCGCTGTGGCGCGCTTGCCGGCGCAGTGGTCGCAGCGGCTGTTTCTGGCCTACCCCTACGTGCCTGAGGACTGGACCGAGCAAGGCCTGGCTACGCTCGCCGGGCTGCAGCAGCGCCAGGGCCTGGACCCGCGCCAGGCATCGTTGCAGGTCAATACGCTGTGCGCGTTGCGCCTGCTGAGCGAAGCGCTGAAGCAGATCGGTCGGGATGCCAGCCGCGAACAACTGATCGCTGCGCTCGAAGGCCTGCACGATGTGCCCACCGGCCTGACCCCGGCACTGGGCTTTGGCCCTGGTCGCCGCCAGGGCATGGCAGGTGCCCATGTGGTGGCGGTGGCCCTGCCCGGGCCGCGCTTTACTTCGGTCAGCCCCTACCGGCCAGTGCCGGCCAGCCCTTGAGCGGAGGTTGTCATGCGTATCGTATGGTTGTGCCTGTTGCTGGTGCTGACCAGGGCGAGCTGGGCCGATGTACCGGCGGCGCGGGTCAATGGTGTCGAGATCGGGTTGATGCGCCTGGAGCGCTACTTCAGCGAGTACCTGGACGCCCAGGGGCGGGCGGTGACCAGCATCCGCAACCCAGGCCTGTACAAACGCCTGCGCGACCAAGCGTTGGACGAGCTGATCGACAAGGAGCTGTTGTGGCAGGAAGCGCAACGCCAAGGCATTGCCGTCAGCGATGAACAAGTGTCGGCACAGATTGGCGAGGTGGAAGCGGCATTTGGCAGCCCGGCGTTATTCGAAAGGCGGCTGGCAGAGGCAGGCTTCGATAGGGCACAGTACACTGAATACACCCGGCATGAGATGGCGGCCCAGCAGGTGTACGCCCAGCTCAGCGCAGTCGACGCGCCGAGCCAGGGCGAAGTGGAGGCATTCTATGATGCCAACCAGGAGAGACTGCAAGGAGCGCAGAACCAAAGTGATAATCCATCGGTCATACGCGAACAGGGCCTGGCGTTGGCCAGGGCAACGCTCATCGGTCAGCGGGAGGCGCAGGCGCGCCAATCCGTGCGCCAACGTTTGCGCGAGTCCGCTAAAGTGGAAATCGCCGACTGAGGCCGTTGAGGGCGCTTCCCCCAATGCTGGGGAATTAATGTTTGGCAATGTGCCATCATTTTCCCCGCTTGTGGGGAACGGGTTGGGTTTGCCTGTTCAGCGTCTGTCGGTTGCTGGCCGGCACCTTAGTAAAATCAGTGGCTTACAGTGGTGCAACATGACTATTCACGCCTGGCACGAAGCCTGCTCAAGTCTCTACAAGGGCGTACTTCGCAGACCGGGGAACCGGGCAGTACTTGGGAGTCGACCTTGGTGAACAGAGTATTGGTAGTCGATGACGAACAGACTCTTGCGCAGAACCTGCAAGCGTATCTGCAGGCGCAAGGCCTGGAAGTTCATGTTGCCCACGACGGTGCCAGTGGTATCGAACAGGCTGAAAGCCTGGCACCGCAAGTAGTTGTGCTGGATTACCGCTTGCCCGACATGGAAGGTTTTCAGGTTCTGGAGGCTGTACGCAAGAACAGGCAATGCCACTTCGTGCTGATCACCGCCCACCCCACCGTCGAGGTGCGTGAGCGGGCCGCCGAACTCGGAGTGAGTCACGTCCTGTTCAAGCCGTTCCCACTGATGGAGCTGGCGCGTGCGATCTTCGACCTGCTGGGCATCGAGCGCCGGCGCAGGGCCACGGACAACCCGGCCGAAGGGTTCGTCGAACGACGCCAGAACAGGAACGAATCGTTCCCCCTGCAGTTGTACGATGGAAGCTGGGTGTTGGCCGACCGCCGCCGTAACGGCGCCAAGCCACCAGGGCCCGACGACGATCAACTGCTCACAGGGGAATAGCGGCGCCCGCACCCCTGGCCAAGCCAGCCTGCGACGCGCCCCTGAGCGGAGTCGCAGGCCATGCCAGAAGCATTCGATGCAACCCCGGAATCTGCAAAGCCTGCACCGACGTCTTCGCGGGCATGCCCGCTCCCACAGGATGTATGCAGCCCACAGACCTGTGATGTACCTGTGGAAGCGGGCATGCCCGCGAAGAACCCAGCAAAAATTTCCGCCTACCCCCGCGAACTGCTGGCCCAGGCCCGTCTGCAAGCCACTGACGAGCGCCTGCTCGACTGCCTGGAACGCCTGGCCTGCGACACCCCCGACACCTTTACCCAGCGCCTGGGCCTGACCCTGCATTACCCGGTACTCGACAGCCACAGCCTGCTGGCCAGCACCCCACGCTTCGACAAGGTGGCCTTGGCCCAGTGCCTCAAGCGCGAATGTGTGCTGATCGAGCAAGGCGGCCAACTGCTGGGCGTGTTTGCCGACCCCTTCGACCCCGCTCGCCTGGCCTGGATCGACGACGTACTGCAAGGCGCGCCGCTTTACCTGGCCCACGCCGCCGACCTGGCCACCTTCCTGGCCCGTCATGAAGAAAGCTTCCACGCAGTCGATGCCCTTGACCACGACGCCGAAGCCAGCAGCGAGGGAGACCCGCTGCAACGCCTGTCGCTGGCCAGTATCAGCGAAGACCAGAGCCGCGTGGTCAAACTGGTCAACTCCACCCTGTACGACGCCCTCAAGCTGCACGCCAGCGACATCCACCTGGGCATGACCGGCCAGGGCCTGACCATCAAGTACCGCATCGACGGCGTGCTCAACGGTGCTGGCAAGGCCAGTGGCAGCGCCTTCGCCGACCAGGTGATCTCGCGCATCAAGGTCATGGCCGAGCTGGACATCGGCGAAAAACGCGTGCCCCAGGACGGCCGCTTCAAGGTGGCCGTGGGCGACCGGCAAATCGACTTTCGGGTGTCGATCATGCCGAGCATCTTCGGTGAAGATGCCGTGCTGCGGGTGCTCGACAAGCAGGACTTGTCCGACCGGGTCAGCGGCGTGCAGCTGCAAGCCTTGGGCTTTGCCGACGAGACCTTGCGCGCCCTGCGTCGATTGGCTGCAGAACCCTACGGCATGATCCTGGTCACCGGCCCTACAGGCAGCGGCAAGACCACCACCCTGTACGCCATGATCAGCGAGATCAACCATGGCGTGGACAAGATCATCACCATCGAGGACCCGGTCGAGTATCAATTGCCCGGCGTGCTGCAGATCCCGGTCAACGAGAAGAAGGGCCTGACCTTCGCCCGCGGCCTGCGCTCGATCCTGCGTCACGACCCGGACAAGATCCTGGTCGGCGAAATCCGTGACCCCGACACGGCCCAGATTGCCGTGCAATCGGCACTCACCGGTCACCTGGTGTTCACCACCATCCACGCCAACAACGTGTTCGACGTGATTGGCCGCTTCAGCCAGATGCAGGTCGACCCCTACAGCTTCGTTTCCGCGCTCAATGCGGTACTGGCCCAGCGCCTGATTCGGCTGGCCTGCCCGCACTGCGCCACGCCCTGCGAACACGATGACGACACCCTGTATGGCTCAGGCCTGACCCGCGAGGGGGTGGCCGGCTGGACGTTCGTCCGCGTCAAGGGCTGCGGCCACTGCCGTGGCAGTGGTTACCGCGGCCGCAGTGCCATTGCCGAACTGCTGCACCTGGATGATGACCTGCGGCAAATGATCGTGGAGCGCCGCCCGCTGGCGCAGATCAAGACGCTTGCCTGCCAGCGCGGCCTGCGCCTGCTGCGGGCCTCGGCCCTGGACCTGGTCCGCGATGGCCGTACCACCCTTGAGGAGATCAACCGTGTCACATTCATCTGACCGTTACTGCGCCGTATTGGGCGCCGAGGGTGTCGGCCTGGGTCGCTGGCACAAGAACCACCACCAATGGCTGGGCAGCCGCGCATTCAGCAGCGACGCCACCCAACCGACCTGGGATGCTGCTGTTGACGGGCTGGCCGCACTGCTGGCCGAGCATGCGGTACGTGGCGCCCAGTTGCGGGTGCTGCTGTCGGCCCGCTACAGCCGCTTCTGCCTGGTGCCCTGGAGTGACGCCATCGGCCACCCTCGCGAGCTGGACGCCTATGCCCGCGCTTGCTTCGAAAACCTCTACGGGCAGCCGTTGGACGACTGGCGCATCGTGCTGTCCCCGGAGCCTGCCGGTGCCGCCCGCATCGCCACGGCGCTGCCCGAAGCCTTGCTGCAGCGGCTGCAGGCACTGGGCCGGGAAAGCCGCCTGAGCCTGCGCTCGGTGCAGCCATACCTGATGGCTGCCTACAACCGTTGCTGGTCACAGCTGGAGCAGGGTGACTTCCTGTTCGTGCTGGCCGAGCCGCGCCGCAGTGTATTGCTGCTGGCCGCCGGCGGTGCCTGGCAGCAAGTGCTGGCGCAAGGCTGCGCTGACAGCGACCAGGCCCTGCAAGCGCTGATCGAGCGGACCTGTGAGCTGTACGGCGAGCACCTGCCGCGGGTGTACCTGCATGCCCCGGGCCGCTGCGACGTGCCGCAACTGGCGGCGGTGCAATTGTGCCAGCCAGCCAGCGAAGCCGACCCGCTGTGCGCCATGTGGCGGGCGGTGGCCTGACATGCGCCGCCTCGATCTGGAATTCCAGCCACGGCGCAGCGGCCCGTTGGTTTGGTCGCTGCTCGTCCTTGCCAGCGCCATGGTCGCCGGCCTGGTGCTGCTGCAGCAACGCTTGCAGACCGAGCAAGTGGCGCTGGAAGCCAGCGTCCATAGCCTGGAACTGCAACTTGGCCGGCGCCCGGCCATTGCACAACCCAAGAACAGCGCTGCCAGCCGGGAGCAGGCTGAGCGCCTGGCACAAATGCGCAGTGTGTCGCAGCAACTGCAACGCCCTTGGCAGCAACTGTTCGCCATGCTTGAAGCCATGCCGCAGGACGACGTCGCGCTGCTCGGCCTGACGCCGGATGCGCGCAAGGGCCAGGTGCGCATTGCCGCCGAGGCGCGCAACCTCGAAGCGATGCTGCAGTACCACCAGCGCCTGGAAGCCAGCGACGAGCTCAGCGACGTGTCGCTGCTCAACCACGAGGTGCTCGCTGCGCGGCCCGAGCACCCGGTGCGCTTCACCCTCACCGCCACCTGGGAGACCGGCCATGCGCGCCCTTGAATCGTTCAGCAGCCTGATCCTCCAGGAGCGCCTGCGTGTTGTCGGCCCGGTAGGCCTGGCTGCCGTAGCCGTAGGCCTGCTCGCCATTGGCGTGGGGTGTGCCGGCGTGCTGCCGCAATGGCAAAGCGTACGCGAGCTGCGTGCCACCGAAGCGCAGGCCAGCGAACAGGTAGGGCGTGTCAAGCGGGGTGAGCTGAAGATTGCGGTCCAGCCCGAGCAGCAGGCCCTCGACAGCCTGCGCCAGCAACTGCCCGGTCAGCCCCAGGCCAGCGAGTTGATCGAGCGTCTGTACCGCCTGGCCAGCGCCGAGCGCATCAGCTTGGCCCGCGGTGAATACGCGTTGGGTATCGACCCCAAGACCGAGCTGGCCCGCTACCAGATCGTGCTGCCAGTGCGCGGCAGCTACCCGCAGATTCGTGGCTTTATCAAGGGCCTGCTCAAGCAACTGCCGACGCTGGTGCTGGAAGACCTTGAGCTGCAACGCAAGCGCATCGGCGACAGCGAGCTCAATGCCCGCCTGCGCATGACCCTTTATCTGTCGAGGTCGTGATGAACACACAACGTGCAGTCATCTGGGCCGGCTTCCTCGGCGTGAGCGCGGCGCTGGCCTGGGCACCGGACCATTGGTTTGGCCAGGACGATGGCGTCGCGGCCTTCGCGGGTAAACCCGCTCCTACAACAGAAAGCGCTGCGTCCATTGTAGGCGCGGGCTTGCCCGCGAAAGGGCCAGAACAGGCCTCCCGCGACCTGTTCCCAACCCAGCAATGGACCCAACCCCAAACCCTGGCCACGGTCACCGAACAACCCGTGATGATCGCACCTGTCGTCGCCGCGGCCCCGACGGCCCCGGAACTGCCTTTCCAGTTCATCGGCCGCATGGGTGACCGCGACGACCTGCAGGTCTTCCTGCAGAGCGGCGAAAAACTCTACGTCGTGCGCCAAGGCGACGTGATCGAAGACACCTATCGCCTCGACCGGGTATCGGCCAACGAGCTGAACCTGGTCTACCTGCCTTTGCACCAGTCGCAGACCTTGTCTGTCGGGAGCGCACCATGAAGTCGTCAAAGCTGTGCAAGCCTGCTCCGTTTCTGCTCGTGGCGCTGTGCGTGGCCATTGCCGGTTGCGGCTCCAGTGCGGTTCGCCAGGACAGCGACCAGTTGATGAAAGAGGGCCAGTACGAAGCCGGTATCGCCCGCCTGGAAGAGGCCCTGCGCGATGACCCGCGTGATACAGAGCTGAATATCGCCCTGGCCCACAGCCGCCAGGCGGCGGTCGAGGCCCTGATTGGCCAGGCCGACAGCGACCGCGTCCGCCACGACTTCGCCAATGCCCGGATGGGCTATGGCCGGGTGCTCACCCTGGAGCCGAACAACCGCCGCGCCCAGGAAGGCATTCGCCAGCTGGAGCTGATCCGCACCCTGGACGAACGCATAGCGCTTGGCCAGGCGGCGCTGCGCCAGGGCGACCTGTTCGGTGCCGAACGCTACATGCGCGAAGTCTTGCGTCTGGACCCGCAGAACCAGAAGGGCATGACCCTGCGCAGCGACATCGAAAACGTGCAGGCACGCACCGCGCAGCCGTACCCGCAATTGCGCAGCAAGCTGGAGCGGCCGGTCACCCTGGAGTTTCGCGATGCCAACCTGAAGACCATCTTCGAAGTGCTGTCGCAGGTGGCCGGCATCAACTTCATCTTCGACAAGGACCTGCGGCCGGACATGAAAGCCACCATCTTCGTGCGCGAGGTGCGCATCGAGGACGCGATAGCGCTGCTGCTGGAACAAAACCAGCTGCGCCAGAAGATCGTCAACGACAACACCGTCATGGTCTACCCCGACTCGCCGCAGAAGACCAAGGACTACCAGGAACTGGTCATGCGCACGTTCTACCTGACCAGCATCGACGCCAATACCGCGTTGAACATGGTCAAGACCATGCTCAAGACCCGCGACGTGTTCGTTGACGAGCGCCTCAACACCCTGACCATGCGCGACACGTCGGACGCGGTGCGCATGGCCGAGAAGCTGCTGCAGTCGCAGGACCAGTCCAACCCCGAGGTGGTGCTGGAAGTGGAGGTGATGGAGGTGGCCACCTCGCGCATCCTCGACCTTGGCCTGCAATGGCCCAACACCTTCGGCGTGCTGAGCGACGATGGCAACCCGGTCAGCGTGCTCGACCAGCTCAAGGGCATCAATTCCAGCCGCATCAGCATTGCGCCGGCGCCGCAGGCCAAGATCAACGCCCAGGACAAGGACATCAACACCCTGGCCAGCCCGGTGATCCGCGTCAGCAACCGCGAACAGGCGCGCATCCACATCGGCCAGCGGGTGCCGATCATCAGCGCCACCTCGGTGCCGTCGACCCAAGGGCCGGTCATTACCGAGAGCGTCACCTACCTGGACGTCGGCCTGAAGCTAGAAGTGCAGCCCACCGTGCACCTGAACAACGAAGTGGCGATCAAGGTGGCGCTCGAGGTCAGCAACGCCACCCCGCTGGAGGCCACCCGCCAGGGCACCATCCCGGTCCAGGTCGACACCCGCAACGCGCAGACCAGCCTGCGCCTGCACGACGGCGAAACCCAGGTGCTGGCCGGCCTGGTGCGCAACGACCACAACGCCAGTGGCAACAAGATTCCCGGCCTTGGCGACATCCCGGGCCTGGGCCGGCTGTTCGGCAGCAACAAGGACGACATGAGCAAGAGTGAGCTGGTGCTGGCGATCACCCCGCGCATCGTGCGTAACCTGCCGTACCAGAGCCCGTCGGACATGGAGTTTTCCACGGGCACCGAGTCGGCCATGCAGGTGCGCCAGATGGCGCCACTGCCGCCGATGGACATACCTGGTAATGCGCCGACCACCGATGAACCGGTCGTGGACAGCCAGATGGCGGTCGCCCCGGTCAACGGGAGCCCACGGCCATGAGCGCCCGGCGTCGCATGCACGGCTTCAGCCTGATCGAGGTGGTGCTGACCCTGGCACTGCTCGGCTTGCTCGCCAGCATGGCCGCGCCGCTGACCGAAACGGTGGTACGCCGCGGCAAGGAGCAGCAACTGCGCGAGGCGCTGTACCAGATTCGCGACGCCATCGATGCCTACAAGCGGGCCTTCGACGCCGGCTACATCGAGAAGCGCGTCGATAGCAGTGGCTACCCGCCGAACCTGCAGGTGCTGGTAGAGGGCGTGCGCGATGTGCGCAGTGCCAAGGGCGCCAAGTTCTACTTCCTGCGGCGCATCCCGCACGACCCGCTGGTGGCGGCAAAGGATGAAGACGAAGGCGGTTGGGGCCTGCGCGCCTACGACAGCAGCCCCGACAACCCGCGCGAGGGCGAAGACGTGTTCGACGTGTATTCCAGGGCCCGCGGCAAAGGCCTGAACAATATCCCTTACGGGCAATGGTGACAGCCATGAAACGCAGCAAAGGCTTCACCCTGATCGAACTGCTGGTGGTGATGGCGATCATCGCCACGCTGATGACCATCGCCATGCCGCGCTACTTCAACAGCCTGGAAAGCTCGCGTGAGGCCACCCTGCGTCAGAGCCTGGCAGTGCTGCGCGAGGCGCTGGACCACTACTACGGTGATACCGGCCACTACCCCGATTCGCTGGAACAACTGGTGGAACAACGTTACCTGCGCAACACACCGGTCGACCCGATCACCGAGCGCAGCGATGCCTGGCAGCTGGTGCCGCCGCCTGAGGGTGTTGCTGGCGGCGTGGCTGACATCAAGAGCGGTGCCACAGGGAGGGCGCGTGATGGCAGCCTCTTCGCTGAATGGTAAGGCCAACGGCGGCTTCACCTACCTGGGTGTGCTGCTGCTGATTGCGGTCAGCAGCGTGGCCCTGGCGGCCACCGGCACGATCTGGGCGAGCGCCGCCCAGCGCGACCGCGAACGCCAGTTGCTGTGGGTCGGCAGCCAGTATGCCCAGGCCTTGCGCAGCTACTACCGCGCCTCGCCAGGGCTGGCCCAGTACCCCCAGGATCTGGCCGACCTGCTGCAGGACAACCGCTACCCGCAGGCCAAACGGCACATTCGCAGGCTTTACCCTGACCCGATCAGCAACAGCGACGAGTGGGGCCTGCTGCGTTCGATCGACGGCCGTATCACCGGGGTGTACAGCCGTTCGGATGCCACCCCTTTCAAGCGCAGTGGCTTCAGCGCCGAATGGAGCGGTTTCGAGGGGATGGAGCACTACAGCGACTGGCAGTTCGTCGCCGAGCAGGCCTTTACCGAAAGTGCACGCGGTGTGCAGACGAATGCAGGCCCGGGAGACACGCCATGAAGCGCCTGGCTGCGCTGTGCCTGGGCCTGCTGCTGATGGCAGGGGTGACCACCTGCGCCAGGGCGGGTGCTGAAGACGAGATGCAGGGCTTTATCGTTGACAACACCATCTCGCACATCGGCCACGACTTTTACTACTACTTCGCCGACCGCCTGCGTGCCACCAGCCGTCTGGACTTCAACCTGGTGGTACGCGAACGCCCCGATGCCCGCTGGGGCAGCCTGGTGACGGTGGAGTTCGAGCGTGAAGTGGTGTACCGCCGCTTCCTGCCACCCAATACCACCGAGCTCAAAGACGAGGCCGTCGCCGCCGCCGACCTGGTCAAGCAGCAGATCATTCAACGCAAGCTGCAACGCCTGCTACAGGACACCACCGACTTGGAGAGGGACGAGCTATGAACCACCGCATTCCACGTTGCATTGCCGCCTGCCTGCTGGCCAGCGCCTGTGCTGCCCAGGCCACCGAGCTGGTGTACACCCCGGTCAACCCGGCCTTTGGCGGCAACCCGTTGAACGGCACCTGGCTGCTGAACAACGCCCAGGCGCAGAACGACTACGACGACCCGGACCTCAAGGACCGTGCCTCGGCCTTTACCGGCACCACAGCCCTTGAGCGCTTCAGCAACCAGCTGGAGTCGCGGATGTTGTCGCAGTTGCTGGACAACATCAGCAACGGCAACACCGGCAGCATGGCGACCGATGCGTTTCTCATCGACGTCATCGACGATTCCGGGGCCTTGAGCATCAAGGTCACCGATCGTGCCACAGGAGAAATTTCGATCATTGAGGTCAGCGGCCTGAACCCCTGAGAGGGAAGGGCTTTTATGTTGGGGAGGGAACACCATGAAACGTCTGCTGAGCACGCTGCTGATCCTCACCGCCCTGGGCCTGCAAGGTTGTGGCCTGCGCGAACCGATGCCCGCTGAACAGGACTCGGAAACCCCGACCCTGACCCCTCGGGCCTCGACCTACTACGACCTGATCAACATGCCACGCCCCAAAGGCCGGCTGATGGCCGTGGTGTACGGCTTCCGCGACCAGACCGGGCAGTACAAGCCCACCCCGGCCAGCTCGTTCTCCACCAGCGTCACCCAAGGCGCGGCCAGCATGTTGATGGACGCCCTGAGTGCCAGCGGCTGGTTCGTGGTGCTGGAGCGTGAAGGGCTGCAGAACCTGTTGACCGAACGCAAGATCATCCGTGCATCGCAGAAAAAGCCGGATGTAGCGGAAAACATCATGGGCGAACTGCCCCCGTTGCAGGCCGCCAACCTGATGCTCGAAGGCGGCATCATCGCCTACGACACCAACGTGCGCAGCGGCGGCGAGGGCGCCCGCTACCTGGGGATCGACATCTCTCGCGAGTACCGGGTGGACCAGGTCACCGTCAACCTGCGCGCTGTGGACGTGCGCACCGGGCAGGTGCTGGCCAACGTGATGACCAGCAAGACCATCTACTCGGTGGGGCGCAGTGCCGGGGTGTTCAAGTTCATCGAGTTCAAGAAACTGCTGGAAGCCGAGGTGGGGTATACCACCAATGAACCGGCGCAGTTGTGCGTGCTGTCGGCGATCGAAGCGGCGGTGGGGCATTTGCTGGCGCAGGGGATCGAGCGGCGGCTGTGGCAGGTGGCGGGGGATCCAGCTGATGGCAAGGCCACGGTGGACAAGTTCTTGAGCCAGAATCTGCAGCCTTGAAGCAGATTCAACGGCACCTGCGCGGTCGATGTGGGGCCTTGTGTCGCGATAATGCAGCCATCCACCGTTGTTCGCCGTTCGTTCGGGCGTGGATTACGAAGATGCGCTGGTGCACCTGTCCACGCTGCTGAAAGGGGCGTTTGCGACCAACCTCAAGGCGCTGGAACTGGCCAAGGGCACCTGCCGTGATCTGTTGTTGAGCAATGACCATGGGTTGGATTCGGCCAAGGCGGTGGTGGAGGCGTTGCTGGATGGGGTTGAGAGGCAACCGTTGGCCGGGCGCGGGAATGCGTTGCAGGACTGAGGGTGGGGCGTCCAGGTGCTTGGTGATCGGGATTGGGCGCCTGTAAGATCGAACGCCGCCCGCGCGGCAAGCCCGCACACATTTGTTTCGGTCCGGCCACTTCTGTGTGGTTATCTTTATCCGCCTCGTTTGTCCGATCCGATATCGAGGGTTGCTCCGCTGATCGTCAGGTGCGGGCGCATTGGCAAAAGATTAATTGGCCCGAAAACAATGTGTGGAGCAAGCCCCGAAGATCCGCTGCGCGCTCATTCATCTTTGGCGTAAGGTCCCGAGCAGGTGGATGAAACCCTGCATCCACACGCAAGCTCTGCCGGCTCGAACACCAACGCAATACCGTTGCACAGCACACCACGATCACCGCCAGATACCAGTGCAAATGTCCCACCATGAAGCGGGCAGGGCGCATGATCACCAAGGATGCATTGCGGCCGCCCGTTGACAACCATCCCGCTTCCTTCCCCCATCCGGCCTCCGCCACTGTGAGGGTCGCCTTTGCGAATTGCGCCTTTTCTGGACATCGCTCAATCCTCTGCACTGTTCTGCACGACGGCTTCGTAAAGCCCAGCCGGTACGGCATCGGGATCATACTTGCAGGCCGCAGCCAGGAAACGCATCAGTAACTCATCCGGCTCGAAGCGCATGCCTGGCGGGCAGGTCAGCTGAGCGTAGGGCGTCTTCATCAGTGGGTGGTCGATGGAAGGGTTTGGCAGGCCCATCGAGCGCCGCAGGTTGAGAATGGCGAGGATTTCGGCAGGGTAGACGGCTTCAAAGGGCGAGCCGAATTCGAAGTTGCCGGAGTCGAGTTCGCGGGAAGTCAGGGCGATGCGTTCAACGTGGGTATCGCAGGCGGTGACCAGCATCGGCATCAGCTTGTCGGGGTCGGGCTCGCGCCAGTTAGCGACCAGTTGGCCCCAGGCAGGGTCGCGGGGCAGGGCGTGTTTGTCGAGGTCTAGCGGTTTGTCTAGCCAGTCGCCGATGATGGTCAGGCCAAAAGCGGCGTAACGTAGGGTGGTGCCAATCGGTGGATTGTGACCATCTCTCACACCGTAGCCATTGTTAATGCCGGAGAAGACTGCATCATGGCAAGGTACTACCACCGTAAATTGTCCGGTTGCCAAGGCGCATAGCATTACATGGGTGATGCCATCCAGATCATCAAGGCCGGTTCGGGAAGTGCCTTTAAGATTCTCGACGATTACGCTGTTTCCTACTAGTAGCCTCAATACGCCCGTAGCCAGTGTTTGGGGCGCTTTCGCGTATGGGTTTTCAGCGGCTTGGAGTAGACTGTCTCCTATGCTATTCATGCCGAGCCTGAATACTTCGTCGGCGGCAATAGCGATGCTGTCATTCCCTTGTATGTAATCAGTGATTCTGCATCTTTCAAGTGATGCGTCAGATGATGCCCAATCGCGAATGTTTCTGAGGCTACTGGTTAGTCGAGATCTAGAGGTTGATGCCATTTTCGTCACCAGGTATTTATCTGAATTCCGGTCGAGTTGCCCGCAACCTTGTTTAGCTGTCCGCTAGGAGCAAGAAACACCTGCGCGTGAAGGTATGAGATTTTTCCGCTGCTCATTGCATTGCGCAGATGTGTTGCTTTGGCTGCAATCTCAGGCATTGCTACCTTCAGGTTGTCGATGTTCCAGCCTCCCTTCCTTCGTGCTATCAGTCTTTGTATACGCTCCACATTCGCACTTCCGCCGGCCATTTGTGTGTTCAGGAACCCAGGCGTCCTGCTTTTTCCAAGGGTCGTCTTCACTTCTATCACCAACAACGTCCCCGCCTCGAACTTCAGCTCGTTCAGCGGCGCCGTGCCTTTCAGCCCATCAATGTGATGGCGCATTTCCTGCGTCGTCGGATTTCGTACCGTCATCGAAGGCGGAGGCGGTACGTACACCAGCATGTCGATGCCTTGGTCGCTCTTGTTCTTCAAGCCGAACTGGCTGGGCCGGGAGGGGTGGGTACTCATGCCGAGGATGTTTTCGGGCTTGACCTTCCAGTGACTGACCAGGGCCGCTGCCAAGGCTTCTTCGCCGGCATCGGCGACGACGCGGGTCAGGCTACCGCCCATACGCACTGGACCGACGCTGTGCTGGATCAGTGCCACCAGCCGGTCACGCAGGGTGGTGGCCATGAAGGCGTAGTCGGCCTTGCCGCCGACCACGTCGAGTGCGACCTGGCTGGCATTGCGGTCTACCGAGTGCAGTTCGCGGGCAGTGACCGATAGCTCACCTTCGCGGGTGCGGCGCTGGATGCGGGTTTCCAGTACGGTGACTTCGCCATCGCTGCGGTTGCCCAGGCGACGGACGTCTTCTTGCGACAGTGCGGCGTTGTCCAGGCGCACGGTAGTGATACTGCCGGGCCGCAGCTTGTGCATCAGCCAGCGGGCGCCGCCCATGGCGGCCGGCAGCAGCAAGGCCAGGTTGATGGCCATGAATACTTGCTTGCCACGTGCCTCGGCGGTGTCTGGGTTGGCCAGGCGCGCCAGGTCGGTGAAGAACTGCTCGCCGATACTCAGGCCTTCGCCGGTGATCATGCGGCTGCTGCCATCGATCATGGCGTCTGCTGCCAAGGCGGCTTCCAGGGCGACGAAAGCATAGCGGCCGCGGGTGAGGGCACCCTTGACACCCCGCACCACAGGGATGACTGCCAGAAGCCCGAGGGCGAATTCGCCCGCACCGATAACGCCTTGCCACAGGCGTGCGCGGCCCTTGGCTTCGGCATAGTGGCGGGCCAGCTGTTCGCAGGCCAGGTTGATTGGGTACAGGCCGCTGGGTGTGTGCCAGGTGTAGGGTGGACTGATGCGCTGGGTGCCGTGCTCGTCGATGTATTCTTCCCGTTGCGCTTCGCGCCACTCTACGTGGGTGAAGGTGGCGAAGTAGATCTTGTGGTCGGTGAACAGGAAATTGCTGTGCAGGGTGAAGCCGAAGCCTTGCTGGTCGCGCTTGCCCATGTGGTCGAGTACTGGCGGGGCCAGTTCGTCCAGGCGGATTTCATCGTCGATGCATACCAATTGCAGCTTTTCGCGAGCGGCAAAGGCGTAAAAATCTGCCAGCCAGGCATTGCCCAGCGTATCGCCAGCGTGTTCCAGCACTTGCTGGAGGAAGGTGTCGCGGTGATTGCGTGCTGGGTCGCGGATCCAGGGGTTGTTGCGAAACCAAGCGGGGCCAACGCCGTTCTGCGACGGAATGCCCAGTACCTGGTCGCAGCCATCACCACCGTCGAGCGAAAACATTGCACCGGGAAGAGAGCACGGCACGCAAATGTCTGGAGGAATGGGTAGCGCTCCGTTGAGTGCGGCATGACTCAAGGCTTGTAAAGCAGATGATTCAAACATGCGGGCTCGGCTCCTTGAGTGCCTGTTGATGAGCTGCAAGTTGACTTGCCAACGCGTGGCGTCGCTCGCTGGGCGAGTCGGTGGCCTCCAGCGACTTCACCCAGGGAGTGAACAAAGGGTTGAGGAAGAAGTAACGACCGAATGCTATGGCCAGGAGGACATGCAGCAGCACTCGGCTGCGGGACAATTGGGGCAGCTTGTGCAGGTCGTCGGAGGGCTGTGGTAGCCGTTTGCCGTAATAGCGATAGGCGCGGATTTCGTTTCCGTTAAGCTCCACGTGGTTGATGACGGGCAGCGCATAGCGGCTGCAGGCATCCGACTCATAGCGGCAATAGCACGCATGATATGCGTCTTCAGGTACGCCACGCAGGGCCATCAGTTGTTCCAGCGATCGCCACCGGCGGTCTTGGTCGCGGTCGTCGTCGGTCCAGCGCAACATCCCCAGTGTGATGTCGTGCATGGGGGTAAGCTGACGCTCCCACCGTGAACGATGATTTGCCGCCTGCATGGTCAGCAGGTCAAGTTGCTCATTCTGGGTGAGGCCAGGTGCTTGTCTGATTGACCACACCGATTCGCACGCGGGATCGGCCCACCACCCCAGGCCTAACAATAAATGGCTGAGCACGAGCAAGCTGTACTCCTTGCCGCAGGTGTAACCGTTTTTGCTGACGAGCGCCCCCGCTTTGGCTACGAAGGGAGGAACATCCTCGCCGCGGGTATGAAAGCGCGGAAGTGAACCATTCAACGTCTCTAGCAGGAAGTCAGACAGCCTGCGGTTGGTTGACCACAGTACCGCCCCTTGTAGTGCATCCAGATCCAGACTTTGCAGAATCATCCCGACACCTCATGGCGCAGTGGCAGCCAAGCCAGGCAGCCCTCCCGTTCGCTGCCATGTTCTGCTTGCTCAAACAGCGGCTGTGCGCCGAGCGCAAGCCCGGTGCGCGCATCGTGGAAATAGAGCCTGCGTACCCGTCCGTTGTCGAACAGCCGGCCCAGGATGTCTGGGCGGTAGGTCAGTGAGGCGACGTACAGGCTTAATGATTGGGGGTCACCAAGCCTCAAAAAATAACGACGTCGTCCTGCCTGAGCTTTGCCAAAGCGGCGCAGGTGCCGTGCGAGCGCTTCAAGGGGCAAGGCGGCCTCGATCACGGTACCGGTGAAACGCCCCTTCAGTCCGCCTAGCCACGCGTCCACTTCGCTGCCCGCGATCAGTTGGAAGAGTATTGGGGCATGCCTCTCCAACCCGGCGTCATATTCCAGATACCAAAGGCTGTGGTGTTGGCTGGCATGAAACTCCAGCCTACCCAGCAGGTCCGGATTGGCCGACGCTTCGGCAAGCACGAACAGGCTTGCGTTCACGGTCCCCGTGCACAGGCTTCCCTCAGTTAGTTGGCGGTGCAGGCTCATGCGTCATCCTCACCGGCAAAAGGGCACTCTTCGATCAGCGGCGAGCCCTCGCGGACAGCGGCTTCGATGGCATCGAGTTGGGCCTGTACCGGTGTCTGGTAGGTGACGTTGCCTTTGAAGCGGATGTTGGGCGCTTCGATGGTGATGCCGTCGGCATCGAAAATGATCTTGCCGCTCGGACCACGGATGTGGATCCGTTCCGTACCCTGAAGCATGTACGCCCGGGTCAACAGGCGTTGCGCCGTGCGGGCCTCAATGGCACGTGTGCCTTCGATAACAAGTGACTGGTTGCCGCCGATGTTCAGGCTGTGGTCGGCGGTGATCTTGGTGCGGCTTGAGTTACCGACCGTGTGGACGTCGTTGCGGTCGATCCTGGTGAAACGGTCCTGGTGAACATGATCGCGACGGTCCCGGCCTGTTTCGATTGATTCGTCACGCGCGATACTGGTGGTGTGGTCCCGGCCTGTTGCAGTGGCGCGGTCGTTACCGACATTGAGGGTCTGGTCGTGCTTGACCTTGGTGTTCATATCCCTTTCTGCATGCATGAACACTTCTTGGCGACCCAGTTCATCTTCGAAGCGCAGTTCGTTGAAGCCATTGCCCTTGTGGGTCTGGCTCTTGATGGTCATGCGGGTCTTGTGTTCCGGCAGGTCATAGGGCGGCAGTTGATTTCCGCAGTAGGTGCGTCCGGTGATCATTGGTTGGTCGGGGTCGGCGTTGACGTATTGGATGATCACATCCTGGCCGATGCGCGGGATGGCCATCGAGCCCCAGCTGCCGCCGGCCCAGCCTTGCGACACGCGTACCCAGCAGGAGCTGAACTCATTGTTGTTGCTTTCCCGATCCCATGGGAAGCTGACCTTGACCCGCCCCCATTCGTCGCAATAGATTTCTTCGCCGGTTGGACCGACAACGGTAGCCATCTGTGGGCCATCGATACGAGGCCTGTCCAGCGGCGCGGGTCGCCATTCGATTCGGCCGGGCACCAGCACGGCTTCCTGTGTGTAGCGTGTACTCTGATCGGCACCGCTTGCTTCTTCCTGCAGACTGGTGAATTGGCTGCCTTCATGGTGCACACGCATCACGCGCCAGTGTGCGTTGAGATCTTTGCGGGGATGTTCGACAAGGGTGAAACCCAGGCCGGGCTGCAGCCGTACATCGTCGCCTTCAACCTCCGCAATGCAGGCATCATGACGCAGGGCGGTGAGACGGTTGGCTGTGAAGGGCACGCCAACCGCATCACGCTTGTAACGGCCGGGGTAGTCGAAACGCTCATAGTTCCGGGACTGATGGGTGATACGACTGTCGGATGCTCGATGTTCCTGCCGATACTGTGGGTTAGTAAAGGTGTAGTCCCGTTGCACCTGCCGCGCAGTACGAACCTGTTCGCTGTAACGCAGGCGCTTCAGGCAAGGCCTGGCCTGATCGCCACCGCCCATGGCCCGGTACAGTACCTGGTCGGGACCGACCTCGTCCTGTTCGAAAGAGCCTTCATTGTCTTCATCGGCAGTTGTTGCCCATCGGCTGATCTGTCCCAGCGTCAGTAGCCGGTCGGTGATGACCAGCTGATGGTGTTTCGGCGTGTGCTCGAAGCAATAGACGAAACCCTCTTCGCCCGCCAGGCGGGCGATGAAATGGAGGTCGGTTTCACCGGCCTGCACACAGAACTCGCGTACCTGGTGCTCACCGATGCTCCTGATTTCATAACGGCTGATGCCTTGACGCTGCAGCATCAGTTCAAGGATTTGCGGTACGGTTTTTTGCTGGAAGATGCGCCAGTTTGAACGCAACTCGGCCCGGGCCAGCGTCGGCTCGACCAAGGCGTGGTAACGAGTACGGTAAAAACCGGTTTCGCCCTGGCTGAACGTGCTGATCAGACCGTGCACGAAGCGCAGTGGGCGTTGCCCTTTCCAAATAGTGAACAGCGCCGGTTTATCGAGCAAATTACCGAAGTCGGCGTCATCCTCGTGACTGATCAATTCCAGCCTCAGCTGGAAGGGTGCGCTGATGGCTTCGTCAAGTTCGAATGAAACCACCTCGAATTCATGATCACCGGCCAAGGGCTGGAAGCTGAAGCGCAGATCGGATTGTCGGTACATGGCATGTCCTTGATGCGCGGGGCACAGCCCTGTGGGCGCTGCAACGTGGAGTAGCGTTCAGGGTGAGGGTGTACTGGAAGGGTACGAGCGCCGTGGAGGGATGGAAATAAACGGGGTGTTGATGATTTGGCGACAAGTAGGAAGCTTCTGATACTTGTAACTCAGTGTTTATCTTCCTTGCTCAACCCTAACGGGCTCCATCAACCAGATGAGGCCCAACCGACACCAACGTGCGCAGCGGTGGGGCACTTGCTGGCGCAGGGGATCGAGCGGCGGTTGTGGCAGCCGGCCAGGAGTGCGATCAGGCAACAGAAGTGTTACTGCGCATGCCCTCAGCTTGAAACCCTTCCCTGACCTCGGTAGTCTTTGCCCGCTGCTGTCAATCCAGCAGTCGGGTTTGGTCACCCGCAATCATCAAGGCGCACAAGCGCCCGCTCTGCGATACAGTTGGCGCTTTTTTGTGCCCGGCTGTTTCGTTTAATGGCGGCTGTGCGTGGGGCGCCTCCGTGCGCGCCGGTTTCCTTGATTCCCGGTTGACCAACCCGCGTACAGTCGCCACCCATTCGTTTGGTCACGTTGTGTGGCGACTCCAGTGAATCAAGGAGCGACACAATGACAAAAGGCTTACCTGATCCTCCTGTACGCGCCACCACGGCGGCCTCCAGTTTCTCCACCTGCGAATGCAGCCATCCACCGTTGTTCGCCGTTCGTTCGGGCGTGGATTACGAAGATGCGCTGGTGCACCTGTCCACGCTGCTGAAAGGGGCGTTTGCGACCAACCTCAAGGCGCTGGAACTGGGCAAGGGCACCTGCCGTGATCTGTTGTTGAGCAATGACCATGGGTTGGATTCGGCCAAGGCGGTGGTGGAGGCGTTGCTGGATGGGGTTGAGAGGCAGCAGCTGGCTGGGCGGAAGGCGGCGTCGAGTGCCTGACGGGGCTTGGCTATTGGTGATATCGATCGATATCCCTGATTGATCTCGAGGGCCTCTTCGCGGGCTCGCCCGCTCCCACAGGTACAGCGCAGTCCTCAGGGTTGGTGCGAACCCTGGCAAGCCAGCTTCCACAGGGATTGCGCCAGCTTCAAGTAACCTGGCCAGCTACACCCCAATCCATCCACTACCAGATGACGCCCAGCCATTTCTCCCGCACACTGCGGAAAATTCCCAAGCCCGTACCCCGTCACATTGCGGGGCACAGCCGGAGTAGAAAATGGCGCGACAACTTATAACAAACGCCCACGACCCGCTGCACGAATCCCGCGAGGCCCGCCTGAAGCTGGCCAGCGAAGGCGAACTACCGCTAGGGATGCTGCGCGACGAGATCGACGCCTCCTGGCGCCGCAGCCTGGGCCACGGCCTGGACTGCCTGCAGGGCGAACAGGTCGGCCTGGGCCTGGAACAGGGCCATGACCTGCGCCTGCTGCTGGAGCGCAACCGCCTGCTGATCGATGCCGTTACCCCCGAACTCGACTACCTGGTCGCGCGCCAGGGCAAGGCTGGCATCGTCATCCTCGGCGATGCCCAGGCCAACGTGCTGGCCATCGAAGGCCAGAAGCACGTGCTGCAACGCGAAGGCCTGCGCGATCTGCACCCGGGCAGTTGCTGGAGCGAATCGCTGCGCGGCACCAATGCCATCGGCACGGCCGTGGTCGAAGGCCGGCCGACGCTGATCAACTGCGGCGAACATTACCTTGACCGCCTGAGCCCGTTCTCCTGTACTTCCGTGCCACTGCGCGACCCGCGCGGCGAGGTGATCGGCGTGCTCGACATCACCCGCGAAGGGGTGATGGCGCAACCGCAGGACAGCCTGTCGACCCTGATGCTGGCAGCCGGCAACATTGAAAGCCGCCTGTTTGGCCTGTGCCACCCGGAGCACCTGGTGCTGGCCTTCCACAGCCGCCCGCAGTACCTCAACAGTGCCTGGCACGGCCTGTTGGCCCTGAGCCTGGACGGCGAAGTGCTGGCTGCCAACGACAGTGCCTGCCAGCTGTTGCAGGTGCCGCGTCACGAACTGATTGGGCGGCGTAGCACCGACCTGCTGGGCGAACGTTCCCCGGCCTTTATCGCTCGCCTGTGGCAGGGCGGGGTCAGCAGCGTGCAGACCGCCAAGGGCGAGTTCTATTTCCGTGCCCTACAGCTGCCGCGCCATGGCCGGGTAACCCCCAGCACACCATCCAGCAAGCCGGCCTTGAGCAAACAGTCGCCTGCACTCGATGCTCTGGCCGGTGGTGATCAACGCCTGGCGCGCAACCTGCGCATGGCTCGCCAGGGGCTGGGCAATGGTTTGCCAGTGCTGCTGCTGGGCGAAACCGGTACCGGCAAGGAAGTGGTCGCTCGGGCCTTGCACCAGGCCAGCCCGCGTGCCGACAAACCGTTTGTGGCGGTCAACTGCGCGGCCATTCCCGAAGGGCTGATCGAGTCCGAGCTGTTCGGCTACCGTGAGGGCGCCTTCACCGGTTCGCGCCGGGGCGGCATGGTCGGGCGGCTGATGCAGGCCCATGGTGGCACGCTGTTCCTCGACGAAATCGGCGACATGCCGCTCGCCCTGCAAGCACGCCTGTTGCGGGTACTGCAGGAGCGCCGGGTAGCACCCTTGGGGGCGGGTGACGAGCAGGACATCGACGTGGCGCTGATCTGCGCCACCCACCGCGACCTCAAGCGCCTGGTCCAGGAACAACACTTCCGTGAAGACCTGTTCTACCGGGTCAACGGTGTGTCGCTGCGCCTGCCGGCCCTGCGCGAACGTGAGGACCTGGCGGCGATCATTCAGGGCCTGCTGGACAAGGCCGATGCGCGTGGCGTAACCCTCGACCCGGCGTTGACCGCGTTGCTCGAAGGCTTCGACTGGCCCGGCAACATCCGTCAGCTGGAAATGGTGGTGCGCACCGCGCTGGCCATGCGCGAGGATGGCGAGCAGGTGCTGACCCTCGATCACCTTACCGACTGCCTGCTGGACGAACTGGCCAGCAGCACAGCGCCCTCCGGCAGCCTCAAGGACAGTGAACTGGAACAGATTCGCGGTGCTCTGGCGCGCCACCAGGGCAACGTCTCGGCCGCCGCCGCGGCACTGGGTATCAGCCGGGCGACGCTGTACCGCAAGCTCAAGCAGTTGCGCGGCTGACGTGGGCGGCCTGTTCGCAAGGCTGGTGGATTCCAGCGACCCTGTACTCATGCGCCAGGCGTTGGCCTGGCTGTATGGTTTCGTGCGCCCCCATCGGCATGCCATCGGCCTGTTGCTCAGCTTGTCGCTAGGTGCATCGCTGCTGGCGCTGGCGCAACCCTGGCTGGTCAAGACCCTGATCGATGAGGGGCTGCTGGCCAAGGATTACCAAACGCTTTGGCACATGGCGGCAATCATGATCGGCGCGGGCCTGCTGGGCACGGTGCTGGCTGGCGTCAACCGCTACCTGCATACGCGCCTGTCGGGGCGCATCCTGTTCGCCTTGCGCGACGACCTTTACCGCCATCTGCAGCAGTTGTCGCCGACCTTTTACGGGCGGCGGCGTATCGGCGACATTCTTTCGCGGCTGGATGGCGATGTGGCAGAGATCCAGCGCTTTGCCGTGGACTCGCTGTTCTCGGCGGTGTCGGCGGTGATCGGCCTGGTGGGCGCGGTGACGTTGATGCTGATGCTGTCGTGGCAGTTGTCCCTGTTGCTGGCGCTGCTGGTGCCGATCGAGGTGCTGTGGCTGCGCTGGATGCGGCGCAAGGTGGAGCGCGAAGTGCGCAACTTGCGTGAGCGCTCGGCGGATGTGTCGTCTTTCCTGGTCGAGACCCTGCCGGCGATGAAGTTCATTCAGGCGGCCGGCCAGCAAGGCCGGGAAGCAGGGCGCCTGGACCAGCTTGGGCAAGGTTACATGCGTCAGCTGCTGAAGGTGCAGGTGACCGAATTCTTCACCCAGGCCATCCCCGGCACGCTCACCTCGTGGTGCCGCGCCTGTGCGTTCCTGGTCGGTGGCTGGTGGGTGATCCAGGGCACCTGGCAACTGGGCGCGTTGATCGCTTTTTCTACTTACATGGGCATGGCGGTTGGGCCGGTGCAGAGCCTGTTGGGCTTGTACGTGGCGGTGCAGCGCATGGCTGTCAGCCTGGGAAGGGTGATGGAATTGAAGCAGGAAGCGGTAGCAGTACATCAGACCGCCAACCCGCAGCCCATCCCCGATGGCCCCGGCGAGTTGCGCCTGGAGGCGCTGAGCTTTGCCCATGAGGGGCGTCAGGGTGCGGTACTGAACAACGTGCAGGTGAGCATCCCGGGTGGCCTAAAAGTCGCCATCAGCGGTGCCTCCGGGGTGGGCAAGTCAACCCTGATCGACCTGCTGCAGCGCTTCTACGACCCGGACGCCGGGCGCATCCTGCTGGACGGCGTCGACCTGCGCGACCTTGACCTGGCTGCGCTGCGCAGGCGAATCGCCGTGGTCAGCCAGGACATCGTGCTGTTCCGTGGCACCCTGGCGCAGAACCTGGCTTATGGCGTGCCCGAGGCCAGCCGTGATGAACTGGAACGGGTGGTGCGCCTGGCGCGGCTGGACAGCCTGGTCGACAGCCTGCCGCTGGGCCTGGATGGCTTGCTGGGCGAGCGCGGCCAGCAGTTGTCCGGGGGCCAGAAACAACGCATCGCCATTGCTCGTGCAGTGTTGCAGGCCCCGGCGATCCTGGTGCTGGACGAGGCCACTTCGGCGGTGGATGAGGCCACCGAACGTGAAGTGATCGCGGCCATCGACCAGCTGTTCGCCGACCGCACGCGCATCCTGATCAGCCACCGGGCTTCGACCCTGGCCGATGCCGACCTGCATCTGCAACTGCATGACGGCCAGTTGCAGGTACTGGCGCAGGAGGTGATCAAACATGGGCACTGACGTGCGCGTTGGCATCATCGACAGCGGTTGCTCGCCGGAGCAGGCCAACGGCTTGCTGGACGCCCGCCGTTTCTGGCTGGAAGACGGCCAGTTGCGCGAAGGTGCAATACTCCCCGACCAACTTGGGCACGGCAGTGCGGTGTTCGCCAGCTTGCAACACCAGGCTGGTCCTGTGTCTGTGTTGGTGGCCCAGGTGTTCAGTGCCCAGGCCAGCACCAGTGCGTTGCAGGTGGCTGCCGCATTGCTGTGGCTGGTGGAGTCGGGAGCCACGCTGGTCAACCTCAGCCTGGGCTTGCAGCAGGACCGGCCCGTGCTGCACCAGGCCTGTGCCGAGGCTTTGGCCGCAGGTGTGCTGTTGTGTGCATCCAGCCCGGCGCAGGGTGGGCCGGTGTTCCCGGCCAGCTACCCAGGCGTCATTCGGGTCACCGGCGATGCCCGCTGTGCACCGGGCCAGTGGTCGTGGCTGGGTACGCGACAGGCGGATTTTGGCGCTTACGTGGGCGCGGGTGAGCGGGCGGGTGCGAGCCTGGGTTGTGCGGCGTTGAGCGGGAAGATTGCCGCCTTGCTGCGTGATGCCCAGGGGATGGACCGCCAGCAGGTGCATGACTGGTTGCGTGAGCATGCGGCCTTCAACGGGCCCGAGCGACGGGGTCCCAGCCATGGTTGAGCCGCGCATTGTGGTGCTGGGTGCCGGCCCTGCGGGTGCCGCCACGGCCATTGGCTTGCGGCGGCTGGGTTACACCGTGACGGTGGTGGCGGAGTGGCGCCGTTTCGCGGCAGTTGAAGGTGTTTCGCAGCGGGTGCTGGAGGGCTTGCGTCACGCAGGCCTTGGCGGGGCCTTGAGCCAGGCGGCCATGCCGGCCACCCGCCAGGTGCACTGGAACGGCCAGCATCTGCAGATGAACCAGGAGTTTTTGCTCGACCGGCAACGTTTTGATCAGGCGCTGCGCGAAGACCTTCAGCGCGCAGGCGTGAGTGTGGTCGAGGGGCGGGTGCGTGAGGTCGTGCAGGGGGGCGGTCATCATGTGCGCCTGGACGATGGGCAGGTGCTGACCGCTGATTTCCTGGTCGAGGCCCGAGGCCGCCAGGCACCCCTGGCCGCAGACCGCCTGCGTGGGCCGGAAACGGTCAGCCTGCTCAATGTCTGGCAGGGTAGCCCCGGTGCGCCTGCGTCGGCGGTGGAGAGCCTGGAGGATGGCTGGGCGTGGATGGCACGGCTGGAAGATGGCCGCTGTTACTGGCAAGTCACTCAGGACGCTGCAGGGCTGCCGGGAAAGGCTGGGTTGGCAGCGTACTGCGTGACGCTGCGGGGCCGCAGCGCGTTGGTCGCTGAACTGTTCGACGATCAGGCATTGAGGCCGGCACAGGTGCATGCACGCAGCAGTACCGCCATTCTGGCGGGTGAGTGTGTCGGGCAGGACTGGATTCGGGTGGGGGATGCCGCCATGGCCGTTGACCCGCTGTCGGGCAACGGGATTTTTCAGTCGCTCTCTTCGGCATTGCAGGCGCCGGTGGTGATCAATACGTTGCTGCGCAGACCTGAGCGGGCCGAGCTGGCGCGGCAGTTTCACCAGCAGCGGGTCGAGCAGCTGTTCTTGCGTTTTGCCCGCATTGGCCGGGATTTCTATGCCCAGGAGCAGAGCCGGGTGGGGCAACCGTTCTGGGCCCGGCGCCAGGGTTGGCCGGATGCGCAACCCCTGCATGAGGCGCCTGATTGGCAAGCGGTGCGGGTTGAGCGGCGGCCTGTACTGCGTGATGGGCTGGTGGATGCGGCCGAGGTGGTGGTGACAGCGGATCAGCCGTTGGGGGTGTGGCACTTGCAGGGGGTGGAACTGGCGCCTGTGGTGCGACAAATACGCAGTGGGCGGCCTGTTGAGGCGGTGTTGTCGGGGCTTGCGGGTGAACAGCAGAGGAGGGTGCGGCGGTGGCTGGGGGAGCAGGGGTTGGTTTGAGATTGCCGGGGCCGCTTTGCGGCCTATCGCGACGCAAGGCCGCTCCCACAGTCCACAACCACACAACCCAACCATACAACCCTGTGGGAGCGGCCTTGCGTCGCGATGGGCTGCGAAGCAGCCCCAGGATGTCGGATCAGAAAAAGGTCCCGACAATCAATTGCAGGTAAGTCCCGGTATCCCGCCCACCTAGCTGCGTACCGCCATTGGCAGCACTGCGCTCCGGCTTGTAGAACCCCACCACCGGACTGATCAGCAGGTGGTCGTTGACCATCCATTCCACATACAGGTCCAGCTCGCGCCCGCCAAGGTTGCCCTGGTCGGTGTCCAGCGTGTCGAAGTCGAAGTACAGTGCGCCGACGGTCAGGTTGTCCCGTGGCTTGCCCTTCAGCGCTACATGGTGCACCTGGCTGTTCTTGTTGAAGGGCCCGGCATAGTTGGCTGCCACTTCACCCTGGAACCAGGTGCCGTAGCCCCGGCTCAGGCCATAGAACAGCGGGTCGAAGCCTTCGGAGAAGCGGCTGTAGCGGTAGGTGGCGGTGGGTGACCAGGGCAATTGGGAGAAGGTCCAGTTGCCCTCCAGGTACCAGGCATTCTCGCGCCCGCCGGTCTTGTCCTGAGTCACGTACTCGGCGGCCAGCTCCAGGTCTTTCACGCCCAGGTTGCCGCGCCCGCGCAGGCTGGCGGTGTCCATGCCGTCGCGGTGTTCCAGGCCCATGATCTGCGCGTAGCGCTGGTCCACGTCGAGGCCGCGGATCCAGCTCAGGCCGACGGTACCGGTATCGGCGACGTGCTCCAGGTTGGCTACCGCCAGGGAAGTGTCGGCCTGGTAATGGTTGTCGGACTTCAACCACATCAGGTCGCCGCGCCAGCCCTGGTTACCGCCCAGGCGCAGCACGGCGGTGCGGTCGAAGGCCTTGCGCGCGGCCAGGTAGTAGGCACCGCCGCGGTCGAAGTTGGCCCCCAGGTCGACCTTGCCCAGGTTGACCGGGTCACCCTGGATCAGGAAACCATCACCCAGGGTGACGACCTGGCGGCCACCGGAAATGTCGACGCCATCTTCGCCCAGCGCCGGAAACAGGTTGGCCGAGCGCCAGCCCAAATACAGGTCTTCGATGGCGGTGCGACGTTCGTCACCCAGGGTCAGGCCGGCGGCGTCGCCATCGCCCCAGGTGGCGGAACTGAGCAGGCTGAAGGCGCCGTAGAGGGTGCCGCTATCGGCCAGGGTCTGGCTGCCGCTGAGGCCGTATTTTACGTAGCCTTCCTGCCAGGCGGTGCTGCCGGGTTGGCGGTTGCCGGCCTGGTTGAAGCTTTCGTCGCTGTGGAAGACGCCGAACAGGGCTTCGAGGTCGGCGTTGAGGGTGGTGCCATCGTGGTTGTACAGCTCGTAGGCTTGGCTGGCGGGGGCGGTTAACAGCAGGGCCAATGTGCAGGCGAGTGTGTGCCTCATGGGTTTGCTCCATGGTTTTTATTGTTGTTTTTTTGTTGCCTGTGCCGGCCTCTTCGCGGGTGAACCCGCTCCTACAGGGCATGTGATACCTGGTGTAGGAGCGGGTTTACCCGCGAAGAGGCCGGTACAGGAAAAAGATCAGAGCTTGATCAACACCGATTTCAGCTCGGTGTAATGCTCGATGGCCGCTGAACCCATCTCACGACCAACGCCAGACATCTTGTAGCCACCAAACGGCAGTGCCGGGTCGAGCGCGCTGTGGCAGTTGACCCACACCGAGCCGGACTTGATGCGCGGGATCATGCGGTGCACCGCGGCCAGGTCGTTGGACCAGATGCTTGCACCCAGGCCATAGGGGTTGTCGTTGGCCATGCCGATCACTTCGTCGATGTCATCGAATGGCATCGCCACCAGTACCGGCCCGAAGATTTCTTCCTGTACCAGTCGGTGACGCTGGTCCACATCGACAATCACCGTCGGCTTGACGAAGTAACCAGGCCCGAAACCTTCTCCCCCGCAGGCGATGGTGGCGCCCAATTCGCGGCCGAGCTCGATGTAGCCGGTGACGCGGTCCTGCTGCTTGGCTGAAATCAGCGGGCCCATCTGCACCGCCGGGTCCAGCCCGTTGCCCAGCTTCATGGCATTGGCAATTCCGGCGATGTCGGCCACCACATTGTCGAAGTGCTTGCGGTGCACATACAGCCGCGAGCCTGCGCAGCACACCTGGCCCTGGTTGAAGAAGATCGCCGTGGCCGCACCGGCTGCGGCTTCCTGCAGGTTGGCGTCGGGCATGACGATGGTCGGCGACTTGCCGCCCAGTTCCAGGGTGACGCGGGTCATGTTGTCCATGGCCGCCTTGCCGATCAGCTTGCCGACCTCGGTGGAGCCGGTGAAGGTCAGTTTGTCTACGCCGGGGTGGCGGCTGAGCGCGGCGCCGGCGTTCAGGCCGGTACCGGTAACCACGTTGAACACACCGGCCGGGTAGCCGGCCTCGTCGACCAGCTCGGCCAGCTTGAGCACGCTCAGTGGGGTTTCATCGGCAGGCTTGAGCACCACGGTGCAGCCGGTGGCCAGTGCCGGGCCGAGCTTCCAGCAGGCCAGCAGCAGTGGGAAGTTCCAGGCGACGATGGCGCCAACCACGCCCACTGCCTCGCGGCGTACGAAGCCGTGGAACTGGTCGTTGGGCATCAACGGCATGGACGCTTCGACGGTGCTACCCTCGATCTTGGTGGCCCAGCCCGCCATATAGCGCAGGAAGTCGATGGCCAGTTGCACGTCCATCACCTGGGCCACGGCGGCGCTCTTGCCATTGTTCAGGCATTCCAGTTCGGCCAGCTGACGCGCATCGCGCTCCATCAGGTCGGCCAGGCGCCACAGCAGGTTCTGCCGCTCGCGCGGGCGCATGCGGCTCCAGGGCGAGTCGTCGAAGGCCTGGCGTGCAGCGCGCACGGCGCGGTCGACATCTTCGGCCTCGGCGGCCGGCACTTCACCCAGCACTTCGCCGGTGGCCGGGTTGCGGAACGACAGGGTGCGACCGCTGGCGGCGTCCTGCCAGTCGGCACCGATGCGCATCTTCAGCTTGCGTTCGAGAAAGGCGCGGGTGGCGGGCAGGATGGGCAGTTCGGAAAGCATGGGGCTGTGCCTCTTGTCATTGGATGTGACGGGCACTGGCGCAATGGCCGTGCCAACCTGGGCATATGGCCGCAAAGCATTGTGGGCGTTGGTTTTTGCCTGAGCGCAAAGTTGCGATTGCCGGGTTGCGCTGTTGCACATTGAGACGGTGTGAGACGGTGGTGAAACAGTGGCTGTTCGTCCTCTTCGCGGGCCCTGTCTCAACATGAAACACCCTGTCGCGAAATGGCACGCTGCAAATGGCCATCCCGGCTCCTGGCCAAGCCCCGAAAACCGCTTAACAGGCTGAAAGGAAACGCTTTTACCCTAACTGGCACAGTTCCTGTATCACAACCGTCACATGCACACCTGCTGTACCAAAGCGTGCGAAAACGATAAGAACAACAACCGTGGAGGTCTGACCTTGAAGACGACTCGACTCCGGCGGCATGCGGGCAAACTGGCGCTGGTCGCCGCCGCGCTGCTGAGCACCCAGGCCATGGCGGCCGAGCAGGGCCCGAGCCTGTTGCAGAACAAGTGCATGGGGTGCCATATCCCCGAAGGCAACGACACCTATAGCCGCATCAGCCACCAGCGCAAGACACCGGAAGGCTGGCTGATGAGCATCGCCCGCATGCAGGTGATGCATGGCCTTCAGATCAGCGACGACGATCGTCGCACGCTGGTCAAATACCTGGCCGACAAACAGGGCCTGGCGCCCAGCGAAACCGATGGCGTGCGTTACGCCATGGAGCGTCGGCTCAATACCGTCGAGCACTTCGACACCCAGCTCAGCGAGACCTGTGGCCGTTGCCACTCGGGTGCCCGTGTCGCCTTGCAACGGCGCCCGGCCAAGGAGTGGGAACACCTGGTCCACTTCCACCTTGGCCAATGGCCGTCCCTTGAATACCAGGCCCAGGCGCGTGACCGCGACTGGCTGCCGATCGCCCTGCAGCAAGTGGTGCCGGACCTTGCCAAGCGCTTCCCGATGGACAGCGCGGCCTGGGCCGAATGGCAGAAGGCCAAACCCAAGGCGGACGTACTGCCGGGGCAGTGGGCATTCAGCGGCCATATGCTGGCCAAGGGCGATGTACGTGGGGTGATGAGCGTCACGGCCGGAGAGGGCGATACCTTCAAGGTCGAGGTCAAGGGCGCTTACGCCGACGGTACACCGTTCAACGGCAGCGGCTCGGCCATCCTGTACAACGGTTATGAATGGCGGGGCAATGTGAAGGTTGGCGATGCCAACCTGCGCCAGGTGTTCGCCGCGCTGGATGGCGAAATGAAAGGCCGTATGTTCGAAGCCGATCACGATGAGCGCGGCCTGGACTTCAGCGCCGTAAAAGAAGGCAAGGCGCAGTTGCTGGCGGTACAACCGGCGTTCATCAAAGCCGGAGGCGAAAGCGAAATCACCCTGGTTGGCAGTGGCCTGACTGGCAAGCCGGACCTGGGTGCCGGGGTGGAAGTGACCGAAGTGCTGGAGCAGACCCCGACCCTGGTAAGGGTCAAGGCCCTCGCCGCATCCGATGCCAGGCCAGGCCTGCGCGAGGTGGCGGTAGGTGCGCTCAAGGGCGTGAACCTGGCGGTTTACGACAAGGTCGACGAAGTGAAGGTCGTGCCGGCGTTCTCCATCGCGCGCATTGGCGAGAACGGTGCCTCCGTGCCGAAAGTGCAGGGGCGTTTCGAGGCCGAAGCCTGGGGCAAGGATGCCAATGGCCAGCCGCTGCGTATCGGCTACCTGCCGGCCAGCTGGAAGGTCGAGCCGTTCAACGAGCGTGCTGTCGAGGATGAAGACGTCAAGTTCGCCGGGCAGATGCAGGCCGACGGTGTGTTCGTGCCAGGCGGTGCCGGGCCCAACCCTGAGCGCAAGATGATGACCAACAACGCAGGTAACCTGAAGGTCATCGCCACGCTGGCCGACGGTGGCCAGACCGGCGAAGGGCACATGATCGTCACCGTACAGCGCTGGAACAACCCGCCGCTGCCGTAACGGCAGGCTGCAACGGTTTTCCAACGGATCGATTATCGGGAGGTCGCCATGGGCGTACTACTGAACCTGGTCGAACGCAACCTGCACGAAGTACAGGTTGATGCCGACCGCATGCTGTTCCATATCCCCAGCAGTTCGCTGTTCACCGCTGACGCGGTGACCGGCGGCATCATCGACACCTTGCGCCAGCAAGGCTGCTCGGCCGAGGAGCTGATGCAGCGCCTTGGCCAGCAGTTTGCCGGCGAGGATATCCAGGACACCCTGCGCGAGCTGATCGCGCTGGAGCTGGTCAGCGACGGCTCGCCGCTGACCCCGGAAATCGCCCTCAGGCAAGTCGAGCGCACCGCGCTCAACACCGTGGTGCTCAACGTCAACACCGGTTGCAACCTCAGCTGTACCTATTGCTACAAGGAAGACCTGGACAAGCCTTCCGCCGGCAAGAAGATGAGTACCGCCACCGCCGAAGCCTCGGTGGAGATGCTGCTCAAGGCATCACCCAACGAGCAGCGCTACAGCGTGGTGTTCTTCGGTGGCGAACCGTTGTCCAACCGGCCGTTGATCGAGCACATGGTGGCTTACTGCGAGCGGCGGTTCGCCGAGGCGGGCAAGCAGGTGGAGTTCATCATGACCACCAACGCTACCTTGCTGACCGAAGAAATCATCGTTTGGCTCAACGCCCACCGCTTTGGCCTGTCGATCAGCATCGATGGCCCCAAGACCGTGCACGACCGCAACCGTATCACCGTGGGCGGGCAGGGCACCTATGACGTGGTGCGGCGCAAGGCCGACCTGCTGCTGTCGCGCTACACCAGCCGGCCGGTGGGGGCCCGGGTCACGCTGACCCGTGGCATTACCGACGTTGAAACCATCTGGAACCACCTGTTCAATGAAATGGGTTTCGCCGAGGTCGGCTTTGCCCCGGTTACCTCTGGCGACATGGCCGACTTCAACCTCACTGGCGAAGAGCTGGTGCAGGTCTTCGCCAACATGAAGGCACTCGGCCGGCGCTACCTGGAGGCGGCACTGGAGCACCGCAACATCGGCTTCTCCAACCTGCACCAGTTGATCACCGACATCCACGAAGGCCACAAGAAGGCCCTGCCGTGTGGCGCCGGGTTGAAGATGCTGGCGGTGGACCACGAAGGTGAGCTGAACCTGTGCCACCGCTTCACCGGCTCCAGCCTGCCCACCTTCGGTAACGTGCACCAGGGCGTGAAGCAGGCGCAGCTCAACGACTTCCTGTCGCAGCGCCTGGACCGCAGCAACACCGGCTGTGAAAGCTGCCGTATTCGCAACCTGTGCTCCGGCGGCTGCTACCACGAAAGCTATGCGCGCTACGGCGACCCGCAGCACCCGACTTACCACTACTGCGAACTGATGCGCGACTGGGTGGACTTCGGCATTGAAGTCTACAGCCGCATCATGGCCGTCAACCCGGCCTTCATCGATCGCTACATCACCCCGCGGAAGGCGCATTGACATGAAGCACTTGAAGCCCCTGAACAACAAGGCGCGCATCCTGGAGCAGGCCGCCGCCGAAGACCGTGTCGAAGAAGTGATGGCAATGAGCGCGGTGGCAGGCTGCACGGCCACTACCGACCCGGGCTGGGAGGTGGACGCCTTTGGCGGCGTGAGCTCGCTGTGCCAGCCGATGGAGGCTGACCTTTATGGTTGTTCCGACCCTTGCTGGTGGCCGGCCCAGGTGCCGGACATGATGAGCACCTACCAGGACTGGAACGCCCAGGCGTCCAACTCGGCAGAGGACTGGCGCAACCTCGGTACCGTGTTCCCGAAAGACAAGTGACGGCCCAACAAGAATGACAAGGGGAAACCGCATGAAAGCTGGACGCTGCGCGCCATTGGCGCTCACCATCGCCGCCATGGCTTGCGCCGGGCAGGCACAGGCCGACGACACTGGCCCGGCACTGAAGGCTGGCCACGAATACATGATCGTGACCAACTACCCGAACAACCTGCATGTGGTCGATGTGGCCAGTGACACGGTCTACAAGAGCTGCCGGATGCCCGACAAGTTCGGCCCTGGCACCGCAATGATGGCGCCGGACAACCGCACCGCCTACGTGCTCAACAACCATTACGGCGACATCTACGGCATCGACCTGGACACTTGCAAGAACACCTTCCACGCCAACCTGTCCAGCGTAGCCGGTGAAGTCGGCCGGTCGATCTATTCGTTCGCCATCAGCCCAGACGGCAAAGAGGTGTATGCCACGGTCAACCCGACCCAGAGGCTGAACGACCATTACGTGGTCAAACCACCGCGGCTGGAGGTGTTCAGCACCGCTGATGGCCTTCAGGCCAAGCCCGTACGCACCTTCCCGATGCCGCGCCAGGTGTACCTGATGCGCGCCTCCGACGATGGCAGCCTGTACGTTGCCGGGCCGGACATCTACAAGATGGACGTGAAGACCGGCAAGTACACGGTCGCCCTGCCGCTGCGCAACTGGAACCGCAAAGGCTACAGCGCCCCGGACGTGCTGTACTTCTGGCCGCACCAGAGCCCGCGCCATGAGTTCACCATGCTGTACACCATTGCCAGGTTCAAGGATGACAAGCAGGACCCGGCCACCGCCGAACCGCTGTATGGCTACCTGAGCATCGACCTGAAGACCGGCAAGACCCACACCCAGGAGTTCGCCGACCTGACCGAGCTGTACTTCACCGGCCTGCGCTCGCCCAAGGACCCGAACCAGATCTACGGCGTGCTCAACCGCCTGGCCAAGTACGACATCAAACAGCGCAAGCTGATCAAGGCGGCTAATCTGGAGCACACCTACTACTGCGTGACGTTCGACAAGAAGGGCGACAAGCTTTACCTGGGCGGCACCTTCAATGACCTGGCGGTGTTCAACCCGGATACGTTGGAAAAGGTAAAGAACATCAAGTTGCCGGGTGGTGACATGTCTACCACGACGCCGCAGGTGTTCGTTCGCTAAACCGGTCTGTGCTTCTTCGCGGGTAAACCTACAAAGGACGGCGCCACATTTGAGGCCGGTGGAGGTTTTTGTAGGAGCGGGTTTACCCGCGAAGAGGCCAGCACAGAAAACACAAGAACAACAAGAGAACGCCCATGCCCCAGCCAAGCTACACCCAGGGCACCCAGGACAAGCCCCTGCTGACCCAATGCATCGGCGACGCCTTCGACGCCACCGTGGCCCGCTTCCCCGACCGTGAGGCGCTGGTGGTTCACCATCAGGCCCTGCGCTACACGTGGCGGCAACTGGCCGACGCCGTCGACCAGCACGCCCGCGCGCTGATGGCCCTGGGCGTGCAGCCCGGTGACCGTCTTGGCATCTGGGCGCCCAACTGCGCCGAGTGGTGCATTACCCAGTTCGCCAGCGCCAAGGTCGGCGCGATCCTGGTCAACATCAACCCGGCCTACCGCTCCAGCGAACTGGACTATGCCCTTGGCCAGTCCGGCTGCCGCTGGGTGATCTGTGCCGACGCATTCAAGACTTCCGATTACCACGCCATGCTGCAGGGCCTGCTCCCGGGCCTGGCCAGCAGCCAACCGGGTGCGTTGATCTGCGAGCGCTTCCCCGAACTGCGTGGCGTGGTCAGCCTGGCGCTGTCGCCACCGCCGGGGTTTCTGGCCTGGCACGCATTGCAGGCCCGTGCCGAGGCCGTCAGCGGCGAGGCCCTGGCCGCACGCCAGGCACAATTGCGTTGCGACGACCCGATCAACATCCAGTACACCTCAGGCACCACCGGTTTCCCCAAGGGGGCCACCCTTAGCCACAGCAATATCCTCAACAACGGGTACATGGTCGGTGAAAGCCTGGGCCTTACCGAGCACGATCGGCTGGTGGTGCCGGTGCCGCTGTACCACTGCTTCGGCATGGTCATGGCCAACCTTGGCTGCATGACCCACGGCAGCGCACTGATTTACCCCAGCGATGCCTTCGACCCGCTGGCCACGCTGCGCGCAGTGGCGCAGGAAAAAGCCACTGCGCTGTATGGCGTGCCGACCATGTTCATTGCTGAACTGGACCATCCGCAGCGTGGTGAATTCGACCTGTCGAGCCTGCGCACCGGGATCATGGCCGGCGCGACCTGCCCGATCGAGGTGATGCGCCGGGTGATTGGCGAGATGCACATGGCCGAAGTGCAGATTGCCTATGGCATGACCGAGACCAGCCCGGTGTCCTTGCAGACCGGTGCCGCTGACGACCTGGAGCGTCGCGTGACCAGCGTCGGTCGCACCCAGCCCCGGCTGGAGAGCAAGGTGGTGGACGCTGAAGGCAACACTGTTTCGCGTGGTGAGATCGGTGAACTGTGCACCCGCGGCTATAGCGTGATGCTGGGTTACTGGAACAACCCCAAAGCTACCGCCGAGAGCATTGACGTAGAGGGCTGGATGCACACCGGCGACCTGGCGGTGATGGACGAGCAGGGCTATGTGCGTATTGTCGGGCGCAGCAAGGACATGATCATTCGCGGCGGCGAGAACATTTACCCGCGCGAGCTGGAGGAGTTCTTCTTCACCCACCCGGCGGTGGCCGATGTGCAGGTGATTGGCGTGCCCTGCAGCAAGTACGGTGAAGAGATCGTGGCCTGGGTGCGGCTGCACCCGGGGCATGCTGTCAGTGAGGTAGAGTTGCGTGAGTGGGCGAGGGCAAGGATTGCGCACTTCAAGGTGCCCCGGTATTTCCGTTTTGTCGACGAGTTCCCGATGACGGTGACGGGCAAGGTGCAGAAGTTCCGGATGCGCGAGATCAGTGTCGAAGAGCTGAAAGCAACAGCCTTGCCCGAGATTTGAACCGCCTGCGCGCTCGCCCGTAGGAGCGGGTTCACCCGCGAAAGGGCCGGCCCTGCTGGCCAGTATCCCTGGCCATTCACCGTCGCAGCCGCCACCGTATTCGCGGGTAAACCCGCTCCTACGCAGATCGGTGGTGGACACGCATCGGGAGTTGGACCCAGGCCGCCGTAGGAGCGGGTTCACCCGCGAAAGGGCCGGTCCTGCTGGCCAGTATCCCTGGCCATTCACCGTCGCAGCCGCCACCGTATTCGCGGGTAAACCCGCTCCTACGCAGATCGGTGGTGGACACGCATCGGGAGTTGGACCCAGGCCGCCGTAGGAGCGGGTTCACCCGCGAAAGGGCCGGTCCTGCTGGCCAGTATCCCTGGCCATTCACCGTCGCAGCCGCCACCGTATTCGCGGGTAAACCCGCTCCTACGCAGATCGGTGGTGGACACGCATCGGGAGTTGGACCCAGGCCGCCGTAGGAGCGGGTTCACCCGCGAAAGGGCCGGTCCTGCTGGCCAGTATCCCTGGCCATTCACCGTCGCAGCCGCCACCGTATTCGCGGGTAAACCCGCTCCTACGCAGATCGGTGGTGGACACGCATCGGGAGTTGGACACAGGCCGCCGTAGGAGCGGGTTCACCCGCGAAAGGGCAGGCCCTGCTAGCCAGTGAGCTACCTGTGGTAGCGGTGTCATGCCCTCAGTCCTGCAGCCGTTCCGGGCTGTTGAAGTTGCTTAGCCGGCGATCACTCTCGGCGCACTCCAGCCCTTGCACCGCCTCGCGCAGCAAGGCCTTCTGCAAACTCCGCTCACCCGCTGCCCAGGCCTGCTCCAACACCGGCAACACCCGCCTGGGCAGTACGCTGAACATCGGCTGCCAGAAACCACCCTGACGCACCATTGCCGCGCTGTTACCGGCCACTGCCAACCGCAGCAGGCCCTCGATCAATTCGCGATCAACCAGCGGCGCATCGCAAGCCAGCACCACCACCCATGCATGACGTGCCACCCTGAGCCCGGCAATCACCCCCGCCAGCGGCCCGGGGAAGTCGGCTTCTGCATCGCCCACCAACCGGTCGCCGTATGCCTGGTATGCCGCCTGGTTGCGATTGCAGGAAATCACCAGGTCGTCGCTCAGTGGCCGCACCGCTCGATGAACGTGTGCAATCAACGGCTCGCCTTGCCAGTCCACCAGGCCCTTGTCACGGCCGCCCATGCGCTGGCCGCGGCCACCGGCGAGAATGAGGATGGAGCAGGGGGGGAGTGCGTCAGGCATGAAAAAGGGTTCCGGGCAGTCATTGCCGGGAACCCTCCCATTTCACGCGGGGCTTGTCCAGTCAGCTTTCGCGGGGCACGGGTTGCCCGTCGCTGTCATGCGCCTGGCGTCGCCCGGACAGGCGCATCACCACCACGAAGAACACCGGCACGAATACCACCGCCAGGGTGGCGCTGAGCATGCCGCCGATCACCCCGGTGCCAATCGCCTGCTGGCTGGCAGAGCTTGCGCCGCTGGCGATGGCCAGGGGCACCACGCCGAGGATGAACGCCAGCGACGTCATCACGATCGGCCGCAGGCGCAGGCGGGCCGCTTGCACGGCGGCGTCGACGGCGTCTACGCCCTGGTCTACCAGATGCTTGGCGAACTCGATGATCAGGATGGCGTTCTTCGCCGACAGGCCGATCAGGGTAATCAGGCCAACCTTGAAGAACACGTCGTTGGGCATGCCGCGCAAGGTCACCGCCAGCACCGCACCGAGCACACCGAGCGGAACGACCAGCAGCACCGCAGTCGGGATCGACCAGCTTTCGTACAGCGCTGCCAGGCACAGGAACACCACCAGCAGCGACAGCGCCATCAGCAGGGGGGCCTGGCTACCGGACAGCCGCTCCTGCAGTGACAGGCCGGTCCATTCCAGGCCGGTACCGGGCGGTAGCTGCGCCACCAGCCGCTCGACTTCGGCCATGGCCTCGCCCGAGCTGTAGCCGGCGGCTGGCTCGCCTGAGATCGACACCGCCGGGTAACCGTTGTAGCGGGTCAGTTGCACCGGGCCGCTGACCCACCTGGCCTGCACGAACGCACCCAGTGGCACCATCTTGCCGCTGTCGTTGCGCACGTGAATGTTCAGCAAGTCTTCGACCTGGCTGCGCTGGTCACCTTCGGCCTGCACCACCACCCGCTGCATGCGGCCCTGGTTGGGGAAATCGTTGACGTAGCTGGAGCCCACGGCCACGTCCAGCACCGTGCCGATATCGGCAAACGACACACCCAGTGCATTAGCCTGGCGGCGGTCGATTTCCAGCTGCACCTGCGGGCTTTCCGCCAGCGAGGCTTCGCGCACGTTGGTCAGCACCTTGCTTTTGCTGGCGCTTTCGAGCAACTGGTCACGGGCTGCCATCAGCTCGGCGTGGCCCATGCCGCCACGGTCCTGAAGACGAAATTCGAAACCGGTCGACTCACCGAGGCCGTCAATGGGGGGCGGCAGTACCGAATAGGCAATCGCGTCCTTGAGCTGGGTGAAGGCCATGGTCGCGCGGTCAGCGATCGACTGGGCGCTGTCGTCGGCGCCGCGCTCGGACCAGTCCTTGAGGGTGGTGAAGGCCAGCGCCGCGTTCTGCCCGCTACCGGAGAAGCTGAAGCCGAGGATCAAGGTGGTGTTGCCCACACCCGGTTCTTCGGCGTTGTGCGCCTCGATCTGCGCGGCTACCTGTTCGGTGCGCATGCGGCTGGCGCCCGGCGGCAGCTGAATGTCGGTGATGGTGTAGCCCTGGTCTTCGGTAGGCAGGAACGCCGTAGGCAGCTGGCTGAAACCGTAGCCCAGCACCGCCAGCAGCACCGCGTACACCAGCAGGTAGCGGCCGCTGCGCTTGAGCGCCTGCACTACCCAGCGCTGGTAGCCGTTGCTCATGCTTTCGAAGCGGCGATTGAACCAGCCGAAAAAGCCTTTGCGTTCATGGTGCTCGTCCTTGGCCACGGGCTTGAGCAGGGTGGCGCACAATGCCGGGGTCAGGCTGAGGGCGAGAAACGCCGAGAACAGGATCGACACCGCCATCGACAGCGAGAACTGCTGGTAGATCACCCCCACCGAGCCTTGCATGAAGGCCATGGGCAGGAATACCGCCACCAGCACCAGCGTGATGCCGACGATTGCACCGCTGATCTGGCCCATGGCCTTGCGTGTGGCGTCCTTGGGCGGCAAGCCTTCTTCGGCCATGATGCGTTCGACGTTCTCCACCACCACGATGGCATCGTCGACCAGAATACCGATGGCCAGCACCATGCCGAACAGTGTCAGCACATTGACCGAGAAGCCCATGGCCAGCATCACGGCGAAGGTGCCCATCAATGCCACTGGCACGACCAGGGTCGGGATCAGCGTGTAGCGCAGGTTCTGCAGGAACAGGAACATGACTGCGAACACCAGCAGCATGGCCTCGAACAGGGTGTTGATGACCTGCTCGATCGACACCTTGACGAACGGCGAGGTGTCGTAGGGGATGTCGTACTTGACGCCTTCCGGGAAGTAGCGCGCCAGGTCCTGCATCTTCGCCCGTACCAGGGTAGCGGTTTCCATGGCGTTGGCGCCGGGCGACAACTGCACGCTGAAGGCCGTGGCCGGTTTGCCGTTCAGGCGCGTGCCGTACTGGTATTCCTGGGCACCGATTTCAACCCGGGCGACATCCCCGATGGTGACCGTGGAGCCGTCCGGGTTGGCGCGCAGGACAATGGCAGCAAACTCTTCGGGGCTGCTCAACTGGCCTTTGACCACCACGTTGGCGGTGATTTCCTGGGTGCTGCGGCTGGGCAGATCGCCGATGCTGCCAGGGGCGACCTGGGCGTTCTGCGCGGCGATGGCTTCGGCTACATCGTTGGGCGTGAGGTTGAAACCGATCAGCTTGCGCGGGTCGATCCAGATGCGCATGGCCCGTTCGGAGCCATACAACTGGGCCTTGCCGACGCCCTTGAGGCGGCGGATCTCGTCCATCACGTTACGTGCAAGGATATCCGACAGTGCGGTTTCATCGAGCTTGCCGTCTTCGGAGGTGAGGGTCGCCAACAGCAGGAAGCCGGTGGACACTTTCTCCACCTGCAGGCCCTGCTGGGTGACCGGGCGCGGCAGGCGCGACTCGACCACCTTCAGGCGGTTCTGCACGTCGACCTGGGCCAGGTCCGGGTGGGTACCCGGGGCGAAGGTGGCGGTGATGGTGGCGCTGCCCAGGCTGCTCTGCGACTCGAAGTACAGCAGGTTGTCGGCGCCGTTGAGCTCCTGTTCGATCAGGCTGACCACGCTTTCGTCCATGGTCGCCGCCGAGGCGCCCGGGTACACGGCGTAGATTTCCACCTGCGGCGGTGCCACGTTGGGGTACTGGGCCACCGGTAGTTGCGGGATGGCCAGCGCGCCGGCCAGCAGGATGAACAGTGCGACCACCCAGGCGAATACCGGGCGATCGATGAAGAATTGCGGCATGAATCAGGCCCTCACTGGCCGGTATGCTGTGCGATGGGTGGTGCAGCGGGCGTGTTGTCGACCTGCACCTGGTCACCGGCCTTGACGTGCTGCAGGCCCTCGACCACCACCCGCTCACCGGCCGCCAGGCCCTCGCTGACGATCCAGCGGTCACCCTGGGCGCTGCCCAGTACAACCTGGCGGTCGCTGACCCGGGCGTGCTGGTCTACCACCAGCACCTTGGGCACACCGGCGCTGTCGCGCAGGATGGCGCGTTGCGGCACGCTCAGGCCCTTGGGTTGCACCGCTTGCTCCAGGCGTACCCGCACGTAGCTGCCTGGCAGCAGGTCGAGGTCCGGGTTGGGGAACTCGCTGCGCAGGGTGATCTGGTTGGTGCTGGGGTCGACGCTGATGTCGGAGAACAGCAGCTTGCCCGGCAGCGGGTAGGCGCTGCCGTCATCCTGGATCAGCGTGGCGCGTGCCTGGCCGTCGCCCACCTGCTGCAATTCGCCGGCGCGCAGGGCGCGGCGCAGGGCGTTGAGCTCGCGGGTAGACTGGGTGACATCGGCATGGATCGGGTCCAACTGCTGGATGGTCGCCAGCGGGGTGGTTTCGTTTTGCCCGACCAGCGCGCCTTCGGTGACCTGGGCGCGGCCGATTCGGCCGGAGATCGGCGCGGTCACGGTGGCATAGCCGAGGTTCAGCCGGGCGCGCTCCAGCGCCGCCCTGGCTTCGGCCACTTCGGCATCGGCCTGCAGGAAACTGGCCTTGGCGTTGTCGTATTCCTGGCGGCTGACGGCTTTGTCGTCGACCAGCTCGCGGTAGCGCTGCTCTTGCAGGCGCGCCTGGTACCGGGTGGCCTCGGCCTTGGCCAGCGTGGCGCGGGCGCTGTCGTGGTCGGCCTTGAACGGCGCCGGGTCGATCAGGAACAGTACATCACCCCGCTTGACGTCGCTGCCTTCGCGGTACACCCGCTTGAGCACCACACCTGCGACCCGCGCACGCACTTCGGCGGTGCGTGGCGCGAGGATACGGCCGCTGAGTTCACTGCTGATGGCCAGTGGCTGCAGTTGCAGGGTTTCCACGCGCACTTGCGCAGTGGGGGCCGGTTCGTCTGGCTCGGCGCTGTCGCTGCAACCGGCCAGGGACAGGCTCAGGAATGCCATGAGCGCCAACGGGCGCAGGCACGGGGAGAGGGTAGTAGGCATGCGGATCTTCCGATGATGACCGTGTACATGCTAAGGCAGACGCTGCCTGGGCGGCTGTTAATACCTGTAGGGCGAGTGTGAAAAAGTGTGAAGAATGATCCTGTCGAGTGGTTGGGTTCTATATTCTGCATGCGCCTGTGCTGGCCCTTTCGCGGGTGAACCCGCTCCTACGGGGACCTGCAGCAGCGGGTTTACCCGCGAAGCACTCGCCACAGGCTTACTTCAACCCAGACGCCCAAGCACCTATGCCGAACATTTTCCTGGTCGAAGACGACAGCGCCCTGTCCGAGCTGATCGCCAGCTACCTGCAACGCAACGACTTCCATGTCCAGGTGATCGCCCGGGGCGATCATGTGCTGGACGAGTACCGTCGGCAAAGGCCTGACCTGGTCATCCTTGACCTGATGCTGCCGGGCATCGATGGCCTGCAGCTGTGCCGGCTGCTGCGCCAGGAGTCGCAGAGCCTGCCAATCCTCATGCTGACGGCCCGCGACGATAGCCATGACCAGGTGCTAGGCCTGGAAATGGGGGCCGACGACTACGTGACCAAACCCTGTGAGCCACGCGTGCTGCTGGCCCGGGTGCGCACGCTGCTGCGCCGCAGCAGTGTCAACGAACCGCGCCTGGACAACGACCTGATCCTGATTGGTGGCCTGCGTATCGACCTGGCCGAGCGCACGGTGAGTTGGCGCGGCGAGGAGGTGGAACTATCCAGCGGCGAGTACAACCTGCTTGTGGTGCTGGCGCGCAATGCTGGTGAGGTGATGAACCGCGACCGTATCCTGCAACAGCTGCGTGGCATCGAGTTCAATGGCACCGATCGCTCCGTTGACGTGGCCATTTCCAAACTGCGGCGCAAGTTCGACGACAACGCCGGCGAAGCGCGCAAGATCAAGACCGTGTGGGGCAAGGGCTACCTGTTCAGCCGTGTCGAGTGGGAGTGCTGATCGGCCATGCTCAAGATCCTGGTGCGGTTGTACCTGGTGATCATCGTCGCCTACGCCGGTGCATTGCTGTTCATCCCTGACACCATCGTCGGCCTGTTCCGCGACCGGTTCATGGCCTACAACCTGGACCAGGCCAAGGGTGTACAAGCGTTGATCGTGCGCCAGTTCCGCCAGGCCCCGCGCGAGCAGTGGCCAGCGGTGGAGCAGGAACTGGCCAGTGATTTCGCGCCACTGGAACTGCAGCTGCTGCGCAGGGATCAGGCCGGTTTGAGCGATGAGGAGCAGGCGCGCCTGGAGCATGGCCTGTACGCAGTGCGCATTGCCGAGTGGGGCTATTACGAGACGGTGCTGGCGCCGCTGGACAAGGAGTGGCTGGTACGCCTGCATTCCCCGCCAGACCCGCTGGACATCAACGTGCTGTCGTGGGGCGTGACCGTATTGATTGGTGCAGCCATGCTGGGTTGCCTGCTGCTGTGGGTTTGGCCGCACTGGCGTGATCTGGAGCGCCTCAAGGAGACCGCTCGGCGCCTGGGCCAGGGGCAGATGGCCGAGCGTACGCACATTTCGCCTCACTCCAACATTGGTGAACTGGCCGGGGTATTCGACACCATGGCCAGTGACCTGGAACGCCATGTCAACCAGCAGCGTGAACTGCTCAATGCGGTATCGCACGAGTTACGCACGCCACTGACCCGGCTGGACTTCGGCCTGGTGCTGCTGTTCGACGAAGTGCCGCCAGCCAGCCGCAAGCGCCTGCTGGAGCTGGTCGGGCATGTGCGCGAGCTGGATGAACTGGTGCTGGAGCTGCTGTCCTATAGCCGGTTGTACAACGCCGACCAGGCGCGGGAGCGGGTGGAGGTATCGCTGCTGGAGCTGGTCGACAGTGTGCTTGGGGGCTTTGCCGAGGAACTCGATGGCCGGGGTATCCAGTGGGAAGTGCGGGCCGAGGGTGAGTTGCCGCGCTTTGTACTGGACCCGCGACTGACGGCGCGCGCGGTGCAGAACCTGGTGCGCAATGCCATGCGCTATTGCGATGAAAGCCTGTTGCTGCGCTTGCGCCTGGAAGCCGATGGCGCCTGCCTGCTGACGGTGGAGGATGACGGGATTGGCGTCCCTGTGGAGGAGCGCGAGCGGGTGTTCCAGCCGTTCTACCGTCTGGACCGCAGTCGCGATCGCAACACCGGTGGTTTTGGCCTGGGGTTGGCCATCAGCCGGCGGGCGATCGAGGGGCAGGGTGGCACCTTGACCCTGGCGCAGTCGGCGCTGGGTGGGGCGCAGTTCAGGATTCGTTTACCCGCCGGCGGATAGGGGGCGCTGAAATCGCGAGAGACGGCCCTGCTAATCCTGCTCTGCCAGCTCGCTGGACCACGACACAAAGCGGTCCTTGCCAGTGTGCTTGGCTTCATACAATGCCTGGTCGGCGCGGACCAGCGCGGTGGTCAGGCTCTCTCCCCGGTCGACCTTGGCCAGGCCAATGCTGATGGTGACCGGGTGCTCGCCAGCGTCCTCGCGCACGCGCTGGCACAGCGCGGCCACTCGCTGCTCGGCCCCTTGCTGATCCAGCCCTTCGAAGAAGATCGCAAACTCTTCACCTCCCAGCCGGGCAAACGCCTGATCGGCCATGCTTGTCTTGATATGCAGGGCCACGCGCTTGAGCACTTCATCGCCCACGTCATGGCCGAAACGGTCATTGACCCGCTTGAAATTGTCGATATCGATCATGGCCAGGTACTGCCCGGACGTCGCCATCCGCAGCTGGCGGTCGGCCTGGGCCATGAACGAGCGGCGGTTGGGAATGTCGGTCAGGGCATCGACGTAGGCCTGCTCCAGCAACACCTTGGACAGGTAGAAATTGTGCAGCTTGGCCTTGCGGATCTGCAGGTAGCTGTAGCTGACCAGGCCGCTTAGAAACACGGCATAGCTGATCAGCATGGCGCCTTCGAGCGCATGGGGCTCGATGCGGGTGTGGTAGAACGGATTAAGCATCACCCAGGTGATGACCATGGCGCAGAAGAATGACCAGCGCCGCACCGGTAGCACCGACATGGCATACAGCACGGTGGACACCCCGAGCACCAACCACACCGGGCGCAGGGCTATCGGGATGCCTTCGATCACCAGGCGCATGCCTAGGGTGATGACGGTAATGAACAGCAGGTTGAGCACGTCGAAGTGATGGCTGCGGCGGGTGAAATGCAGCACTACGATCAGGCTGCCGAGCAGGGCGATGAACAGGAAGGACAGCCAGGTGAAGCCTTGGTCGCCGAGGAAGCTGACGATCAGGTCGAAGACCAGCCAGATCAGGACGCTGATCGAGAATACCAGCAGGCAGAACGAGCGCATGGACTCGAATTCGTGCTGGCGGAACTCGGCGCGCAGGGCGGCGGGCGCGACCTGCTGGCGTACGTGGGCTTCGATGGTCTTGAACATCGGTGGGCTCCTGAGGCTACTACTTTTTCAGGCTTGGACCTTTCGCGGGTAAACCCGCTCCTACAGGGACCGTACGGTGTGGGGGCCCTGTGGGTTTATCCGCGAAGAGGCCGGCCCTGGTAATTCATTGCTGTGGCAAGATACCTCGGGCCCAGGGCCGGTAGCGCAAGGCAAACACTGCCTCGGCATGGCACCCGCTACCCAGCCGGGGCTCGGCGGGCTCCGCCCGAAACGCCTGCTCCGGCGCGCTCACCTGGCGGAACGCCTCGCGCACCACACCCACCCGGCACGGCAACGCCTGCTCGTAACCCTGACGCACCAACGCCGGCAAACGCCCGGTGCCGGCGCCATCCTGCCACCACACAGTCAAGCCCAAGCCGGCCAGTTGATCCAGCCAGAGGGCATTGACCCGCGGCGTCAGCTTGCCTGTGCTGAAGGCGCTGATATGCAACGGCTTGTCCAACTGGCGGTTGAAGGCCTGCAACTGGCTGTACAGCGCATCGCGCCGTTCGGTCTCGCGCAGATGCTGGTCGTCCAGCTCCATGGGCAGGTACCAGCCGTCCACTGGCAACTGCCAGGCCTGGCGCAGTTGCTGGTACTGGCTGAGCGACCGCCCCAGCTGCGCTTTCCAGTAGCTGTTCAGGCCTTCGCCATCCAGCTCGTCGAGGCGCTGGTAGTAGGCCGGGTCCATGTACAGCCCCAGCACCAGTTGCAGGCCTTCGGCACGCGCCGTGCGCAGGCTGTTGGCCAGCCAGCCTTTGGCTCCGCCGAAATCGCTGTCGCCATAGGCACTCCATTGCACGATCAGGGTTTTGCCACCTTGGGCCGCGGTGGCTTGCCACAGTTGCTGCCACTGGGCGGGTGTGACGCTGGCATCGCGGTTCAGGGGTTGGTAGAACAGGCGCTGGTCAGCGGTGGCCGGTAGGCACAGGGCCAGCAGGCAGAAGGCGATGAGCGTACGCATCAGAAGGTCATCTCCGCACCGACCAGCACACCGTTGGCGCGCTCGTAGAGGTTACCGCCCAGCGATTGCTGGTACTCGGCACGCACTTTCAGCGAGCCGCGGTAGGCGTTGTAGCGGTCGTCGTCGAACCACCATTGCCAGCGCACGCCAACCCCGGCGCGGGCGTCCTGGCGCCAGTCGTTGCTGGGGTCCTGGCTGGAGAACTCGACAAAGCCGTAGGGCATGAGCGTTTGCGGCGAGCTGCCCGGCAGCTTCCAGGCGTGGCCCTGCTGGTAGCGCGACAGCCAGGCATGGTCGCCGGCGCGGGTCCACCAGGCAGCATCGAGGTAGAGGAACCGTTCGTTCCAGTCGTCCTCATCGATGCGCCAATCGTTGCGCCAGCCTCCCTGGTCGAGGAACGAGGCGGTGGCGCGCAGCAGCAGGTCATTGCTCGATTCGGCGTGGTGGCGCAAATCGCCCCAGTTGCCGCCGACCTTGGCCGGGCTCAGCAACTGGCCAAGGCTGAGGCCGCGATAGTGTGCTTCGTCGATCTGCCGCTGGTGGTAAAGCTCGGCATACAGGTTGAGGTTGGACTGGCCGAGCGGCTTGTAGCGCAGGCCGACACCGGTTCCCATGCTCTGGGCATAGTCGGTGCGGCTTTGGCCACCGAACAGTACCCGGCCATACACTGACAGGGTGCTGCCATTGCGGCTGGGCTCCTCGCCCAGGGCATGGTCCCACATGGCCAGCTGCACGTTCTGCGATTGCGCCCGGCGCGAGCTGCCGCTGCGCTGGCCATTGTCGAGAAACTTGTCGTTGGTCGAGGTGCCGGCCGGCGACCAGGTGCTGGCCAGGGTAATGGTGTCGCGCCGTGACAGGCTCTCGTGGGCGCGGCGCTGGCGGTACTTGCGGGCCTCCAGGCTGCCGTATTCGTCATCACCGTCGACCAGGTTCTGCTCTACGTCGAGAATGCGGCGCAGTTCGCGGCGTGCCGCAGCGCTGTCGGCATGTTCGTCGTAGCGCAAGGCGAGTGTTTCGCCAAGGCGGTAGTCCTCGGGGAAGTCGTGAGTGGCGTGTTCAAGGTAGGGGATCGATTGCATGCGCTGAGCCTTGTCTGTCGAGCCAGCCAGGCGCATGCCGTAGTCGGCGCGATAGCGCGGCTGGTTGGGGGCCAGGCGCACGGCTTCGGCCAGCCAGGCGGTGCTCTGCGCACTGTCGCCGGCCAGTTGTGCGGTGCTGGATGCGGCGTAGTAGTGGTCGGGGCGCGGGTTGTGCGCCAGAGCCTGGCGCTGGAAGCCCAGCGCGGCCAGCGGGTCACCTTGGCGCTGGGCGATGGCGGCGCCCAGCGCCCAGTCATCAGCGCTCTGGTGCGCGGCAGCGTCCCAGTAGCGGCGTGCTGCATCGGCGTCGCCTGCATTCAGCGCGCCGCGGGCAGCGGTGATGCGGGCATTATCGGTAAAGGCGCTGTCTGGCAGGCTGCGCCAGATCGGCTGGGCGGTTTCGGAGTCGCCGGCCGCTTCGAGTGCGTAGGCCAGCGGTAGACGGTTGCCAGGGTCGCCCAAACGCTCGGCAGCCTGGTAGTAGACCACCGCCGCACCCGGTTGGTCGGGCATGGCGCAACGGCCGAGGGCGCGGTACTGGCCCGGTTCGCTCGGGGTGGCCGGCACTGCCTGGCGCACGGCATCGCACTGGCCGGCCTCGGCCAGCCGCCCGAGCAACTGGGCGCGGGTGTTGGCGTTGACCCGGGGTATCAGGCCGAGCATGCGGCGGCTGTCCAGGGGCCCGTCGTCACGGGCATACAGGTTGGCCAGACGCTGTAGCAGCGATGGGCCGAGGCGGCCCTGGCGGCGGTCGTAGGCTTGCTCCAGCAAGTGCCGTGCGTGATCGCCGTCGCCCTGTTCGGTCAACAGGAAGGTGGTTTGTTCCAGGGCTGCGAGGTCGCCGGTCTGCCGATAGCGTTGTTCCCATTCTGCGGCGGTGCGCGGCTGCGGGGGCGGCTGCGGGGCGCCATACAGGCGCTGCTTGAGCACGGCATAGGCCCGAGGGTCGGCGCTGGCGGAGCAGGCCTTGAACTGTTCCCGGGCCAGGTCCGGGTCTTGATGCGACAGCCAGTCGACCGTTTCAAGGCAGGGGCGCTGCAGGTCGTTGCTCAGGCGCCGCACCAGCGCTGCATCGTCGCCTTCGCGGGCCAGTTGCCAAAGTTGCTGGCGCTGCTCGGGTTGCTGCAGTTGATCAGGCGGTAGCGACTGCAGCCAGCGTTGGGCCTGCTGGTGGTGGCCGACGGCAATGGCGCGGTTGGCCATGGCCAGCCGTGTCTGGTTGGCCGCTGCGGGGGAGGGGGCGTGGGCCAGCAGCGCAGTCAGGCCCTTTTCGTCGACTTGCTGGATATAGGCATTGGCCAGGCGTTGCCAGTCCTGGGCAGGCAACTGGCCTGTGTCGGCCAGCGGCTGCAGTTGCTCGATGGTTTCTTTCCAGTTGCGCAGCTGTTCGGCGAAGGTGGCCCGGGCCAGGCGCAGGACCTGGCCGTCCCCACCGGGCGGCAGTTGGTTGAGCCAGTCCAGTGCTTTGGCGGCGCCACCAAACTTGGCCAGGCTCAGGCTGTAGGCCTGCCACAGCTGTACCCGGTGGTTGCCGTCGCTGGCGGCCAGCCATTGTTCCACCTGGCTGGCCGGTGGCGGGTCCTGCTCGATCCAGGTCAGGCGCAGCTCCAGCAGCGCGTCGGCATATTCGGGGCTGTCGCCTAGCTGTTCAGCCAGCGCTTGGGCCTCCTTGTAACGGCGCTGGTGGGCCAGGGCTTCGACCAGCAGGGCGCGGGCTTCGTCGTTGTTCGGTACCCGGCCCAGCACATGGCGGGTCAGGCGCTCGACTTCAGCCCAGTTGTCTTTCCTGGCCTCGCGATAGCTGCGGTCCATGAACGGAAAGCTGGTGAACCGCTGGAAGTCGGTCATCGGCGCCGAAGCGGCAACGGGCAGGGCGGCGGAGCACAGCAGCAGGCCAGTGAAAGCAAGGGAAAAACGCGGCTTCATGCCACCTCCCGGGTCAGATCAATCGCCACTTGTTGTTCACTGGCCTGTTCGATCAGGGCCTGCTCCAGCACCTGCCTGGTGATGATGCCGCGGGCAATCAGGTGCTCGCCGAGGCTTTGGTGTTCGGGGTCGAAGTCGATCAACGCCTGGTTGAACAGGGTGACAGGGACCATGCCGCGCACCTGCAGTAGCGCGCCTAGCATGACTTGGTGATGGCTGACCCGCTCCAGCAGCGCTTCGTCGTCCTGGTGGCGTTCAAGCACGGCCAGCATGTCTCGGGTTTCTTGATGCTGCCAGGGGCTTGGGTAGTGGTAGCGAAGGCCCAGCGTGACCCGGCCCTGGGGGGCCAGGCGTGCCTTGACCGGGCGTTTCAGCTGGCGGCTGATCACACCCAGCGACACCTGGCTGACCGGGCTTTCACTGGCTAGGATCAGGGTGTCGCCGTCTTCGTCCACGGGCAGTACGCCGTAATGGGTGGCCAGCTTGCGCGGCAGTTTGGCGATCAGTTGCGGGCTGAGCTTGAACGGGTTCAGCGGTGCCCAGGGCAGGTCCAGTTGTTCGGCCAGGGTGGCCACCAACTGCTCACTGTTCAGCCAGCCACGCAGCAGCAACTCGCGGCCCAGGCGCCGACGAACCGGGCTGGTGATGGCCTGTTGCAACTGTTCGTCGGTGATCAGGCCCTTGGCCACCAGGCGCTGGCCCAGTGGTGTGCGAGCCGGGGTGGCGATGGCGGGGAACTCGTGGGTGGTCTTGTCCCAGGCCACGCGCCGCGAATCGCCCATTTCCATTACCTGGCGCAGTGCACGCAGGTTGGCGAAAAAGTTGACGAAGTTGCTCCACATCATCCGCGGTGCCGACAGCAGGCCCTCGCCGATGCCATAGAAGCGGGTGACGAACCAGGCGCGCTGGAACAGCCGGTTGAGCAGCATCAGGCCGTTCAGCCACAGCAGGGTCGACAGCAACCAGCTGTCGCTGAGGATCGACATGAAGCGCCACGACTCCGGCGCAATCACCGTGACTAGCCACATGGCCAGCAACACCAGCAGTAACAGGTTGACCAGGAAGCTCAGCAGGTAGGCGAACAGCCCGCGGCGGTCACGCCAGAGGAAATAGTTGAGCGCGCCCTTGCGGCTCCAGCCGAGGTTGCTGGTGCCCTGGAACACGATGCCGACGATCCAGCGCGACTTCTGCCGGATGGCATGCTGCCAGTCACGCGGGAAGTGCTCGCGCACGCAGATCACCTGGGAGAATTCCCGGCTCATGCCTGGGCGCCATTCCTGCTTCAGGGTCAGTGCCGGGTCGGTGATGGAGTAGCGGGCGAAAATGCACTTCATGCCTTTTTGCTTCAGGCGAAAGCCGATGTCGTAGTCTTCGGTCAAGCTCTGTACGTCAAAGGCAATGCCGTCGCCGTCCTCGAGCAGTGCGCTGATGGCGCGGCGGCTGAAACAGGTGCCGACGCCGGCACTGGGCACCTGGCCGGTCAGCGCTTCGCGCACGATTACGTCCTTGCCGTGGTTTTCGGCAAACTCGTCGACATAGTGGCCGGCAGTGAAGCCCTTCCACTCCGGTGCGTAGGGATACACCGGGATCTGGATCATGTCCTTGCTTGGCAGCAGGTAGTTGAACAGGCGCAGCTCCATCGGCGAGATCACGTCTTCGGCGTCATGCAGGATGAAACCGGCGAACTCGATGCCGGCGTCCTGCTGGAAGCGCAGCAGCGCGTCGATGATGTTGTTCAGGCAGTCGGCCTTGCTGGTGGGACCGGGGCGGGCGCAGACCACTTTGTGCACGTTGGGGAAGTGCAGGCACACCGCGTCCACGTCAGCCTGGGTTTGCGGGTCGTTGGGGTAGGTGCCGACAAAGATCTGGTAGTTCTCGTAGTCGATGGTCGAAGCGGCCAGGCGCGCCATTTCACCGACCACGCCGACTTCGTTCCAGGCGGGGACCATGATGGCCAAAGGTTTTTCCGGGACTTCGTACAAGCGCTTCTCATCGGCCCTTTCGAACTTGCCGTAGATGCGAAAACGCCGGATCAGCGTGCGCCCCCAATAGCACAGATCGATGAACAGGTCGTCCAGACCCAGCAGGAACATCAACGAGGCAAGGGTGATCGCCAGGAGCTTCAGGCCGAACAGCAGGTAAGTGAGAAAATCGATGAATACCAGGCTCATGTGTCAGCCACCGGCAGGGCAGAGTGGGCCATCGTCTTATCCTCGCTCGTTCCCTCGACGAAGGTGCAGGAGATGTCACTGTCATGTACGGAATAGATACAAGCAGCCGAACGCGGGATTGTCCAAATTTCGGGCTGTTTCTTGCGGGCTGCATCTTGTAGCTTTACAGGTCGTTCATTCAGGGAGCTGAACATGCAAGGTAAGGCCCGCAAGATCGTCCAGGCCATTCTCTATGAGGCCATCGCCGTCGCCTGTGTGGCGCCCGCACTGGAGCTGGCGTTCGGCGCCGGCATGGCGCAGTCGACCGTGCTGTCGGTGCTGATGTCAGGCATCGCGATGAGCTGGAACATGGGTTACAACTGGGTATTCGAACGTTGGGAAGCGCGCCAGCCCAAACGTGAGCGCACCTTCCTGCGGCGCCTGCTGCATGCGCTGGGCTTCGAGGGTGGGCTGGTGGTGATCCTGTTGCCGCTGGTGGCGTACTGGCTGGACGTGAGCCTGTGGGCCGCACTGCTGACCAATCTGGCGTTGTTCGTGTTCTTCTTCGTTTACGCCTTTGTCTTCCAGTGGGGCTTCGACAAGGTGTTCGATGTGCCGCTTTCGGCGCAGCAGGCCAAGTGTTGACTTTCGGCTGCGAGGCAGGCTAAGTTCCTACCCCATGAATACATTCCCGCACGTGAACGCCATTATTATTACCGCCATTATCAGCTTGGCGGGCTAGCGCGTACGTGCACCGAACCCGCCCTGGAGGCGGGTTTTTCTCTCTGACTCCTGGGCAACGTAAAAATAGCCAAGGAGTCATCGATGACCAGCTTCAGTGTCCCTCGTACTACCGTCACCCCCCAGCAACTGCTGTCGGAGCAGGTGCGGCGCATTCTTGCGGCGCCGGTGTACGACCTGGCCATTGAAACGCCCCTGCAAGCGGCCCCGGCCTTGTCTGCCGCCCTGGGCAACCAGGTGTTGCTCAAGCGCGAAGACCTGCAGCCTACGTTTTCGTTCAAGATCCGGGGTGCCTACACCCGCCTGTCGCGTCTGACCGATGTGCAGCGTGAGCGCGGGGTGATCACCGCTTCGGCGGGCAACCATGCCCAGGGCGTGGCCTTGGCCGCATCGCATCTGGGTATGAAGGCAACCATCGTCATGCCCACCACCACGCCATCGTTGAAAGTGGAAGGCGTGCGTTCGCGCGGCGGGCATGTGGTGCTGCATGGCGAGAGCTTCCCGCATGCGCTGGCCCACGCGCTGAAGCTGGCCGACAGCGAAGGCGCGACCTTCGTGCCACCGTTCGATGACCCGGATGTGATCGCCGGGCAGGGTACCGTGGCCATGGAAATCCTCCGTCAGCGCCCGGGGGCGCTGGACGCGATCTTTGTGCCCGTGGGCGGTGGCGGCTTGATCGCCGGTATCGCCGCCTACGTGAAGTACCTGCGCCCTGACGTGAAGGTGATCGGCGTCGAGCCGGTAGATTCCAACTGCCTGCAGGCTGCCATGGCCGTCGGCGAGCGCGTGATCCTGCCGCAGGTCGGCACCTTTGCCGATGGCGTGGCGGTGGCGCAGATCGGCGCCCATTGCTTCGAGCTGTGCCGCCACTTCGTCGACGAGGTGGTGACGGTGAGCAGTGACGAGCTGTGCGCGGCGATCAAGGATATCTACGACGACACCCGTTCGATCACCGAGCCGTCCGGGGCCTTGGCCGTGGCCGGTATCAAGAAGTACGTGGCGCGTGAAGGTGTGCAGGGGCAGACCCTGGTGGCCATCGACTCCGGGGCCAACGTCAATTTCGACCGCTTGCGCCATGTAGCCGAGCGGGCCGAGCTGGGTGAGCAGCGCGAGGCGATCATCGCCGTGACGATTCCGGAGCAGCCGGGCAGCTTCCGGGCCTTTTGCCAGGCACTGGGCAAGCGGCAGATCACCGAATTCAACTACCGCTTCTACCCCGGCAAGGAGGCGCGCCTGTTCGTTGGCGTGCAGACCCACCCGGTGCACGACCCACGTGAGCAGTTGCTGGCCAGCTTGCGGGAGCAGGGGTACAGCGTGCTGGACCTGACCGACAACGAGCTGGCCAAGCTGCATGTGCGCCATACCGTGGGCGGGCATGCCGCGTCAGGGGCTGATGAGCGGGTACTGCGCTTCGAGTTCCCCGAACGGCCAGGGGCGTTGCTGGGGTTTCTGGAGCGGTTGGGCAAGCGTTGGAACATCAGCCTGTTCCATTACCGCAACCATGGTGCGGCGGAGGCGCGGGTGTTCGCTGCTTTGGAAGTGCCAGCGGACGAGTTGGCGGGCTTGCCATTGACGCTGGACGAGATGGGGTATCGGTACTGGGACGAGACTGACAACCCGGCGTACAAGCTGTTCCTGGGCTGACGCGCCTGTGCGGCCAATGCACCCTTGTCTAGCCGCTTGCCGCCTGTGTTCGCTGAGTGACCGCCCCGCCCCAAGGGCAGGGCGATCTCCTGCAGGGAACTGCGCGAGCCAATTTCAACGCTCGCGCATGAAAAAGCCGGCAACGAACTTGCGGAACGTTTCCAGGCTTTTGAAGTCGGCGTAGCGCTTGAAGTTCTCGGTATCCGGCTCGGGGCCGATGGGCTGTTCCAGCAGCGACACTGACAACACCCGGTCCTGGTCCGAGGTCAGCACCAGCTCATCCATCACCTGCCCACCAATCACGGGGCGACGCATCTGCACTTTCACCCCTTTACTGGCCATCCAGTCGATCAGCGACACCAATGCCTTGAGCGGCTCGCGCTCTTCATCACGGTACACCGGGAACAGGTGCGCGCGCGACAGCACGGGCACACTGGCCACATGGATCAGCTCATAGAAATGGCTTCCGGCGCTGGTCGGCGAGTAGATCATCAGCGCCAGCAACGGCCCGGTGGTGCGGCTCCCGCCCCAGTACAGGTGATGCCCCTGGAAGTCGAAGCCGTCTTCGCTGCGGTTGTTGAACAACTTGCGCCCTTTGATCTGGTCGACGCAGTCCAGCAGCAGGCCATGGCGGCGATGGTTGCCGAACACAGAGGCTTCGCGCAGGCGGGACTTGAGCATCATCATGTGCTTCATGTCCAGGCGGGTTTCCAGGTAGTTGCTGGCGGGCACCCGCTCCAGCAGCGGATAGCGGCTGGCCACGCTGCGCAACTCGGCAAACTGTGTGGTCAGGTCTTTCTTCAGGTGGGTGGCGTAAAGGTTGAGCCCGCTGGTTTCAATCCAGGTCAGCAGCAGTGACAGCAGGCGCTGCTGTTCGCGTTTGTCGTTGCCATCGCCGGCGCCACCGGCCGTGCCAGCACGGAAGTCGCTGATCAGGCGCAAGGGGGTGTCGGGTGGCAGCCAGGCGGCGGGTGGTGCGGGGTCGTTTTCACGTTCGGCGGCTTCCCGCTCGTCCTTGGTGAACGGGCAGCCAGGCGCGTGCTCGGCGGTGCCCGGGTTGTTCTTGAGGAAAAGTGTGCCGGTGCTGCCGTTGAGGGTGACATTGAGCACCGGCAAGGCATCGTTGCGGCAGTCGCAAGCCAGCCACTGGTTGGCGTTGCGTACTTTCATCAGTAGCTGGTTGGCCTGTAGCAGGCGCGGGCCGGCGAGGCTGCCGGTGGCAAAGCCGACCAGCAGTTCCTCTTCAGCGGGGGTCAGGCTGCGCACCTGGGTGGCGGTTTTGTCGATGATTCGCATGAAGCAGCTCCAAGCTACGAGCCTCAAGCTTCAAGCAAAGTCGCGCGGCTTTCAACTCGTCGCTTGGCTACCGCCGAACATCTTCGCGGCACGGGCGCGAATCTCGTCGGGGGTCAGGTCCTCTTTGTGGGTGGACACGAACCAGATGTTGCCAAACGGATCTTTCAGGGTGCCGCTGCGGTCACCGTAAAACTGGTCGGTCAAGGGTTGTAACTGGATGCCCCCGGCGGCCAGGGCCTGGGCGTAGACCTTGTCGCAGTCTTCAACATACAAGTGCAGGCCTACACCCGCACCGTTGAGCTTCTGGCTGGCGGTGAGGCCGCCTTCCATGTTGCAGGGGTCGCCCAGCATCAGCGACGAATCGCCGATTCTCAGTTCGGCATGGCCAACGCGACCGCCTGGGGCATCGAGGCGGAACATTTCCTCCGCACCAAAGGCTTGCTTGTAGAACTCGATGGCCTTGGCGGCGTCGTTGATGGCCAGGTAGGGCGTGATGCTGTGCTGGCCTTCGGGAATGGGTTTAACTGCCATGTTCGACTCTCCTGTGCAATGGGCGCCGAAAGGCGCCCTGTTGCTTAGAGTCGTTCGCCCAGATGGAAAATCGACAGTGACGCTAGATCGATTGTCTATAAGCGCGGCGGTCAGAAGATGTAGTCGGTGGTCAGGAAGCTCGACTGGCGGTTGCGAATGATCTCGCTGATCAGCGCTTTGTTGGCCTCCTGGAAGCGGGTGGCGACCAGCGTCCGGATGGAGAACACACGCAAAGCGTCATCCACCGAGAGGGTGCCCTCGGCGCTGTTCTTGCGGCCGTTGAACGGGTAGGTGTCAGGGCCGCGTTGGCACTGAGCATTGATGTTGATGCGCCCGACCTGGTTGGCGAAGATGTCGACGAGGCTTCCGATGGTGGCCGGGTCGTTGCCGAACAGGCTCAGTTGCTGGCCGTAGTCGGAGTCCAGCACATAGTCGATCACTGTCTGCAGGTCGCTGTAGGGCACCACCGGTACAAGCGGGCCGAATTGCTCCTCGTGGTACACGCGCATTTCCCGGCTGACCGGGTACAGCAAGGCCGGGTAGAAGAATGAGCCGCGGCTGTGCCCGCCATTTTCGTTGAGTACGCGCGCGCCCTTTTCCGTCGCATCGGCAACCAGGCCATCGAGGTAGTCGACCTTGCCAGGCTCGGGCAACGGAGTCAGCGCCACGCCAGGTTCCCACGGCATGCCGGGCTTGAGCGCCGCCAATTTGTGCTGAAACTTGTCGAGGAAGGCCTCGACCACATCCTCGTGCACGAACAGGATCTTCAGTGCCGTGCAGCGCTGGCCGTTGAACGACAACGCCCCGGTGACGGCCTCTTCGACAGCGTTGTCGAGGTCGACCTGGGGCAGCACGATGCCCGGGTTCTTGGCGTCCAGGCCCAGTGCGGCGCGCAGACGATGCGGGCGTGGGTGCAGTTTCTTCAGGTCGCTGGCGGCCTTGTGGGTGCCGATGAAGGCGAATACATCGACCTTGCCGCTGGCCATCAGCGCGCTCACCGTTTCCCGGCCGCGTCCATAGATGACATTGATCACGCCTGCCGGGAAGCTGTCGCGGAATGCTTCGAGCAAGGGGCGGATCAGCAGTACGCCGAACTTGGCCGGCTTGAACACCACGGTGTTGCCCATGATCAGCGCCGGGATGAGCGTGGTGAAGGTCTCGTTCAGCGGGTAGTTGTAGGGCCCCATGCACAGGGCCACGCCCAGCGGGGCGCGACGGATCTGGCCGAGGGTGCCTTGTTCCAGCTCGAAGCGGCTGGAGCGGCGGTCCAGGTCCTTGAGGGCGTTGATGGTGTCGACGATGTAGTCGCAGGTGCGGTCGAATTCCTTTTCCGAATCCTTCAGGTTCTTGCCGATCTCCCACATCAGCAGCTTGACCACGGCCTGGCGCTGTTCACGCATGCGGGCAAGGAAGGATTCCACATGCTGGATACGCTCGGCCACGCGCATGTTCGGCCAGGCGCCACGGCCTTTGTCATAGGCCTGTACGGCGGCATCGAGGGCGGTAAGCGCGGTCTCGGCATCCAGCAGCGGGGCGCTGCCCAGTATGACCTGATGCTCTTCGTCGCCTTGCTTGAGCCACACCGGGCTGCGCACCGTGGCCAACGGGCCGTCCCAGCGCCTGAGCTCACCGTTGACCAGGTAGTCGCGTTGTTCCAGTGGGGCTCCCAGGCGCCAGGTTTCCGGGATGTTCTCGGCGCTGGGGAAGAGTGAATCGAGCAAACGGTCCATGGGTACTGCACCTCACATCAAAGGGCGGTTTTCAAGTCAGTTGAATCGTTTCAGCTACGAGCATGCACTGGCTGCAGGAAAAACACCAGTCTGGTTCAACATGGCCGCCAATGCCTGTCCGGCAAGCAGTCAGCGAACTGAAAGGCGTTGATGCAAAGTAGGCGTCAAAGGTTACTCATTGATAGCGAAGTAGCCAGCGGACGCTCGATGGGCATGGTTATAGCAAAAGTTGTGTTGAGCATTGGTTTGATGCGGGGAATTTGACGCCATGAAACTTGATCAAAAGTCAGCCAGAAGCCGCTTGCCAAAGCGTTTGCAGGCATCTTAAATTGTTACTGAATGTGATAGTAAAGTTTCAAGTAAAACAATAAAAATCAAAGTATTAAGTGTTTTTGCCGGGTTTTTTCTCTTGTTCCGATTGGCCAACAGTGCACTTCAAAGGACGTCGAAGAAGAAATGAAAAAGACCTTGACGACTGTGGCGCGCAAGCTCCTGTCGCCCTCCCTGCGCTACGAAATCAGGCTGCTGGCCAGCAAAGTGCGAGAAATGTTGGCGCGTGCCTGTCTCTGGCGTTGGGAAGTCGCCAGGTTCCGCCCGCAACAGGAGAGCCCGTACGAAATCCTCTACATCGGCCGCAAGCAGCAACGGGAAATGGCCAAGCTGCTGATCGGTGGCAAGGGCCAGGGCAGCGCATCGATCGTGGACAGTGCAAGTGCCACGGCGGCTGCCAGCCACGTCGTAGTCATCAGCGAAATGCCCACGTCGGGGTCGCTGTCAGTGCCGCACTACCTGAGCGCCGTGGTGCCGCTGGGGCGCCCACTGGAAGACATCACTGCCCGCTACGACAGCGAACTGCGACGCAGCATTCGCAAGAACCGGCCGCTTTATCACATGCGCCAAGCCCTTTCGGACGAAGAAATCGCCATGGCCGACCGGGATCTGCTGCGCCCTTATGCTTCGGCCCGGCAGGGCATTCATGCCGCGCAGTTTCCTACCGAAGAGGTGTTCCGTATTGCCAAGAGTGTCGGCCGGCTTGACTTGATCATGCTGGGCGATGAGGTGATTGGCTGCCACCTGGGGTGTGAAGTGGTACGCAGCGGCAAGCGTTACTGGAGCACGTTGCGCTTTGGCTATTGCGAGGCGGTGTTTTCCGATGCGAAGAAATTGCGCGAGGTGAATTCGATCACCACTTTCATGGCGCTTGAATGGGCACTGGAACAGGGCTTCGATTATTACGACATCGGCCTGTGTCTGGCGCGCCCGGACGACGGCCTGCTGAAGTGGAAGCGCCGCCGCGGTGGTGATATCGATTCGCTGGGTAACCATGCGTACCTGTTTGTTCGCCTGCCCAAGACCGGTACGGCAAAGTTCCTGTGGGACACGCCGATGTTCGCGGTCGAAGGCGACAAGCTGACGTTGCACCTGGGGCTCCCGGATGGCCCAAGCGATGAGGAAGTTGCCAGCCGCTATCACGAAATGGTGTTTGGTGGCCTGCACAAGATTTATCTCTACGGAGGCAGCGGGGCAGGCGAACCGTTTGTGGAAACATTGCGCAGCCGCTACGCCAGCTTGCAGTCGCCTCCCAGCATGGAAAGAGTCACGAGTAGTTGAGTAACTGCCAGGGATGCTTTGATCTGGCGCCGGGCTCCAGTCTTCGTCATCAGGGGGGGACGCTTCATGGGAAGCGACATCTCGCAGTTCAGTGCATCGCCCGCAGCCAGGCAACACACCTGGACCTTGGCCGCCTACCGATACATGGCGCGCAAACGGCTGGGTGGAAAAACGGCGATCGATCTCAAGAGCGTCGCCACCAAGAGTTGGGACATTGCCCCGGGCGAAGCCACGGTTTCACCGCCGGCCATTTTCCTGCCTGGCCAGCTGGATCGGGTGACGGGCTGGGAAGGCAAGCGGTTTTACCCCTACGTGCACCCGGCGCAGACCATGGCGGGAGGTATCCACACGTTGCAAGGGCCAACCCGCGGCTACCTGATCAAGGATGTATGGCTGGTCGATGGGGCATTGTACAAGGGCAAGGCCAGCCACTGGCTGTCACAGAAGCCGAGTACCTTCCCGACCATCCTCATCGACCATGAAATCGACCGCGCTGCGATCTACTGCACGCTAAACGGTAACGCCTGGTTCGGCACCTGGCTGATGGAAGATTGCCCGACCTATGCGCTGGCCTGCAACGAGGGCATCCCGGTGACCACCGCCCCCTCTGCCAGGTATCCGCTGTTCACCCAGGCACCGGCCTATGAAGACTGGCTGGACATGAAGCCTTTGCGCCTGCGCAGTGCGTTCTTCCGTGAGCTGGTGCTGTTCGATGACCAGAGCAACAACCGCAGCCGGCATGCTCGCTACCGAGCCATGGGTGACAAGCTGCTGTCGCATGTGACGCACACGCAGCACCCGGGGGTTTTCCTGTTACGGGGCGGTGATGGTGACCTGCGCCTGTTGCGCAACGAGCTGGAGCTTGCCGAACACCTGCGCACGACCCGCGGTTTTCGCATCGTCAACCCGCTGAAGTCCGATGTGCCGAGCATTGTCGCGGCCTGCGCCGGGGCTAAAGTGGTCATCGGGGTGGAGGGTAGCCAGTTGGTGCATGGCGTGAATGTGCTGCAGGCGGGAGGCTGCCTGCTGACTTTGCAGCCGCCGAACCGTTTCGTCAGTTACTACAAATACCTGACGGATCGTGATCACCAGCATTTCGGCTTTGTGGTAGGCCTACCGGAAGGCGATGGTTTCCGGATCGATATTGACGAGGTGGAGCGCACGCTGGATCTGTTTCCTCGATAAATGTGTAGTATCCGTGCATGGATCAGCGGCGGGCAGGGCAGTAGAGGATGATCGAGGTATCACGGTTTTGGCGCGACCCTGCCTTGCCGTTCGTCGAAGCCCGACGGGTAGGGGACGGGCGCAAGGTGTGCTACGCCGCGCACTCTCACGAGAGTTTCTCCATCGGGGTGATCACGGGGGGACGTAGCACTTACATCAACAGTGACCAGTGCGTTGAGGTTGGGGCGGGTACCACGGTGTTGATGAACCCAGGCGTGGTGCATACCTGCAACCCTGTTGCCGGGGAACCCTGGTCTTACCTGATGCTGTTCGTCGATCAGCCTTGGTTGCAGGCAGTGGGTTTTACCCTGCCCACGCAGACCTGGAGTCGCTCGCCTGTGTTGTATCGGCGGCTGTTGCAGGCCTTTGCCGACCTGTTCGATGCCAGGCTGCCTGATCGCGAAGCCCGCCTGGCGGCCCTGTTTCACGAGTTGCCGGGCATGCTTGGTGGTAATGCCAGCGAGGGTGGCGAGGGCAACCCACGGCTGGATGCAGCGGCAGCGTTCATACGCGCCCATCGCAGTGACCCGCTCAGCCTCGAGGACATCTGCGGGGCTTGCGGCCTGTCTCGGTCCTACCTGATTCGTGCCTTTCGCCAACGCTTCGGCCTGACGCCGCATGGCTACCTGCTAGACCAGCGCGTGCAACTGGCCCGGGCACAGTTGCGCCAGGGCAGCTCAATTGCTCAAGTTGCACAGGAGGCCGGGTTCGCTGATCAGGCACACCTGCAGCGGGCATTCAAACAGCACCTGGCGGCGACACCGGGGCATTACAGAAATGCCGGCGCTAGCCTGGGCGCTCCTGCAGGAGCCGTGCAAGCCTTAAAAAATCAGGTAAACCGCGCTGGCGACCAGTAACACGGCCAGGCTCCGATTGAGCATGCGCAGGTAACGTGGGTTGTCCAGGTACTGGCGAACCACGCTGCCGGCCCAGGCCCAGCAGGCCACCGAGATGAAACAGATCGGCCCGTAGATCCAGGTAAACAGCCACAGCAAGTGCTGTTCACCGCCGGTGTAGGCACCCACCCCGGCAACGGCTGCCAACCAGGCTTTGGGGTTCAGCCACTGCATCGCTGCGCCGTGCCAGGCTGAAGGGGCTTGGGTAGGCTGTGCGTTGTTCAGGTTACCGTCGTCACTGGCCAGCTTCCACGCCATGTACAGCAGAAACGCTACACCGCCCCAGTGCAACATCAAGCCCAGCAAGGGCCAGCGCAACAGCAGTTGATGCAGGCCCAGCCCGACCAGCACCAGCAACAGGCAGAACCCCAGCGTGGCGCCGGCCACATGGGCAACGCTGGCGCGCAGGCCATGGCGGGCACCGCTGCCAAGTGCGACGATATTGACCGGGCCGGGGGAGATCGAGGCCGCAAGGGCGAAGGCGGCCATGGACAGGTATAGGCTCATGAGGAAGATCCGCGTGGTTGGGGAGGCGTTATCCTCGCGTGGCCGGCGTTCTGCTGTATTGAACAAAAGTACCTGCGCACGACTCGCACCTGCAGGGCTAAGGGCGATGCAGGGTTGTTACAGGTTTTGTAATAGTTTTGCGCTACTACAGAAACCTGCTGTGCTTGTAGCATCGTTCTCCCAATTTGTTATCAAGGTCTATATGAGCACCTTCGCGGAGCCCCCCAGTCTTCGGCCTTTCTGGCCATCCTTCTCCCGTCCTTGTGACGTGCCCCTCGTGAGTACCCGCTAATGGAATGGCTAGCCGACCCCACGGCCTGGTTAGGCCTGTTGACGCTTATCGTCCTCGAGCTGGTGCTGGGTATCGACAACCTGGTGTTCATCGCCATCCTTGCCGATAAGTTGCCGCCCCATCAGCGCGACCGCGCGCGGGTCATTGGCCTGAGCCTGGCGCTCATCATGCGCCTGGGCCTGTTGGCCAGCATTTCGTGGATGGTCACCCTGACCGCACCGCTGTTCGAAGTGTTCGGCAAGAGCTTCTCTGGCCGTGACCTGATCATGCTGTTCGGTGGTGTGTTCCTGCTGTTCAAGGCCACCATGGAGCTGCATGAACGCCTGGAAGGTCACGTGACCCAGGCCAGCGGCACGCTGCGCCATGCCGCGTTCTGGCCGATCGTTGCCCAGATCGTGGTACTGGACGCGGTATTCTCGCTGGATGCCGTGATCACGGCGGTCGGCATGGTCGATGAGTTGTCCGTGATGATGATCGCGGTGATCTTCTCGATCGGTATCATGATCGTTGCCAGCAAGCCGCTGACCCGCTTCGTCAACGCCCACCCTACGGTGATCATGCTGTGCCTGGGCTTCCTGATGATGATCGGTTTCAGCCTCACCGCCGAAGGCCTGGGCTTCCATATCCCGAAAGGCTACCTGTACGCGGCCATCGGCTTCTCGATCCTGATCGAGCTGTTCAACCAGCTGGCCCGTGCCCGCCGCAAGCGCAGCTTGCAACAGCATCGGCCGTTGCGCGAACGCACTGCCCATGCCGTGCTGCGCCTGCTGGGCGGCCGCCGGGTCGAGGCTGACGAGGTTGGGGAGGAGATTGCCGACCTGGTCGAGGGCGGCGGGGAACAGGTGCTGTTCGACCGCCGTGAGCGGGTCATGATCAGCGGCGTGCTGAACCTGGCCGAGCGGCCGATTCGTACGGTGATGACTGCCCGTGCCGAGGTTGATGTGATTGACCTGGCGCAACCGGCCGACGCCATTGCCCAGGCCCTGGCCAATTCGCCGTACTCGCGCCTGCCGCTGATCCGCGATGGTCGCGTGGACGAGCCCTTGGGCTTTGTGCACAAGAAGGAACTGCTGAAGGAACTGCTCTCGGGCAGCCAGCCCGACCTGGAAAGCATGGCCCGGGCGCCGTTGAACCTGCTGGAGAGCTTCAGCATCCTCAATGCCCTGGAGCAAATGCGCGGTCAGTCGACCCATATTGCCTTCGTGGTCAACGAGTTCGGTGACTTCACCGGGCTGTTGACCATGACCGACATCCTTGAGTCGATTGCCGGTGAGCTGCCGGATGCCAGTGAGGTTGAAGGCCCGGGCATCGTTCAGGAGGGGGAAGGCTTCGTGGTCAGCGGCGCGCTGAACCTCAGCCAGGTGCAGGCGCGTACTGGCTTCAGCGCCCGTGCTACCGAGGATTACCAGACCCTTGCGGGCCTGGTGATGAGCTTGCTCGACCGCCTGCCGATGGTCGGTGACCGGCTAGCCTGGAATGGCTGGATGCTGACCGTGGAGGCGGTTGAAGAGCGACGGGTACGCCAGGTACGGCTTACACCGAACGGCGACGCTGACGTAGCAGGTGCTTGAAGCCCTCAAGCACCAGCACCAGTACTGCGGCCCAGATTGGCAGGTAGGTCAGCCACTGATCCGGGCCGATGGTTTCGCCCAGCAGCAACGCCACGCCTACCAGCAGCACGGGTTCGACGTAGCTGAGCAGGCCGAACAGGCTGAATGGCAGCATGCGGCTGGCCAGCACGTAGGCGATAAGCGCCGAAGCGCTGATCGCGCCAAGGATCGGTACCAACACGTACAGCCCGGGGTGTGCTTGCAGGTCAGCGTTGGACAGTGGGCTCTGGATCACGAAGTACAGCGCCCACGGCAGCAGCAGGCACATGTCGCACCACAGGCCGCCCAGGTGGTCGGTGCGGCAGCGTCGGCGCAGCACGAAGTAGATCGGGTAGCCGATCGTTACCAGCAGGGTTTCCCAGGCAAAACTGCCGTTTTGGTACAGCTCGTGGCCTACGCCCAGTGCGGCGCAGGCCACGGCTACCGTCTGCAGGCGTGACAGCCGCTCGCCATATACCAGCCGCCCGGTCAGGACCATGGCCAGTGGCAGCAGGAAGTAACCCATCGACACTTCCAGGCTGCGCCCATGCAGGGGCGCCCAGAGAAACAGCCACAGTTGCACCCCCATCAGCCAGGAAGTGCCGATCATGCCTAGCAACAGCACCGGCGTGCGTTTTACCCGGCCCATCAGTTCGCCCACCCGCTTCCAGTCTTTCGAGACAAGCATGAACAAGGTGAGGCAGGGCAGTGTCAGCAGGGTGCGCCAGCCAAAGATTTCTTCGCCATCGAGTGGCTTGAGCAGGGAGGTATAGAAGTACATCACAGCGAACAGGCAGGACGCCATGACCGATGAAACAATGCCTTTTGACACGAATGCCTCGAATACGGGAATTGAGCGGGTTGATCAGCCGCGCATGATCTCAGGGGGCGCATCTTGCGGCAACTGCGTTGCGCCCGGGCGAGTGGCCAGGGCTTCGAGGAACTGGGCGGCCGGCATGGGTCTGGCGAACAGGTAACCCTGCTGGAAGTCCACCCCGTGCGCGGCCAGGTAGTCGCGCTGCATGGCGGTTTCCACACCCTCGGCGACGATGCCCAGGTCCAGCTTTCCCGACAGTTCGATGATGGTCTCGAGAATGTGTACTGACAGCGCATCGGCGCCGATCATGGCAACAAAGCTCTGGTCGATCTTCAGGTAGTCGACCTTGAATTGCCGCAGATAGTTGAGGCTCGACTGGCCGGTGCCGAAGTCGTCGAGGGCAATCATCACGCCCATGGCATGCAGCTTTTCGAACAACTCAAGGGTGACCGGCGTAGGCTCGATCAGCTTGCGCTCTGTCAGCTCCAGGGTCAGCACCACCCGGCCGGGCGGAAAGTGCTGCAGGAATGTGCGGCAGTCATCCAGCAGGCTGAGGTCGCGGCAGTGGTCAGCGGTGATGTTGACACCAATATGGAAGCCGTCTTCCAACAGCCCGGCATAGGGCGCCAGGCTTTGCGCGGTATGTGTCAGCAGCGCGCGGGTCATGGCGACAATCTGCCCGCTGTGTTCGGCATAGGGGATGAACAGGTCGGGGCGAACCAGGCCCTCTCGCGGGTGGTGCCAGCGCATCAGCACTTCCGCGCCAGCCCAGCGGTAATCGCCCTTGCGCACCACCGGCTGAAAATACGGCAGGAATTCATCGGCCTGCAGGGCACGCTCCAGTTCGGCACGCGGAGAGGTGGCGCGGCGAATCTGCCAGCGGCACACCAGCGCCGCCAAGGCACCCAGTACCAGCAGCAGACTGAGCAGGCCAGGGTAGTGGCTGCGTAACAGTTGGCCTTGCTTGTCGGCACTGTAGCCGCCCTGCACGCTGAAAGGGTAGCGGGTTGAGCCAATCAGCACGTTGGCACTGGGGGCCGCAGGGGATACGCCTTTGTGGACCACCCCGTCCTTGCCCATCCAGGCGTCGCCCACGCGGATCTGCAGTTCTTCATCGGGGCCGATCAGGCGCAGTGCAGTCAGCAGGTGGTCGCCATCCACCGTGGTGATTGCACCGTGGTCGCCGTCGCTGGCACGGTAGACCAGCAGCGGGTGGCCCGGCGTAACCGAGTTGCCGTCCATCAGCCATAACTTGCCGTCGACGTAATCGCCAGGATTGACCGGTTCTTCGAACTCGCCGAACAGCGAAGTGCAATAAAGGTTGTTGTGCCTGAACAGGTTGGTCGAGCGCACGAAGGCATTGCGGGTAACCTGGGCCCGTAGCATAAGCTTGACCTGCTCGCATGGGCTGTCAGTCAGTGGAAGCAGCGAATTGGCGGCACGGGACAGGTCGTCGAGAATGTGTTCGACGTGCTCCAGTGCCTGGCGGGTGGTGGCCTGGCTGCTGGCCTGCATTTCGCGCTCGACCTGCCAGTTCATCACGGCCAGGCCGCACATGACCGGCAGCACGCCGACGACCCAGGGCAAGAGCGTGCGCCAGCTGAGTGCGGCGCGGCGTTTGACGGTAAGGGGCATGCTGATCTGACTATCATGAAGTAAAACGAGAGGATAGCCGTTTGTCGCCGCGTACGAGCAACTAAAACGCGACAAACCATTTTACGCAATGTAGAATCGATTTACGAATACAACAATAAGGTCCTTCACGTCCGAAGGATCAAGCCCGCCGAGAATGGGTCCATATGACATACCATGGGTTCAAGCTGATCATAGGTGACTACCTCGCCCGTAGCGTGCGGGGCATTCCGTGCTCACCGCCGTTCCTGTTCCACATCCCACGCAATCAATAATTTTCGCTGCAGATGAGAACACGAACATGGCTGATATCTTTGAAAATCCTATGGGCCTGATGGGCTTCGAATTCATCGAACTGGCTTCGCCGACCCCAGGCGTACTTGAGCCTGTATTCCAGATACTGGGCTTCACCAAAGTGGCCACCCACCGTTCCAAGGATGTGCACCTGTATCGCCAGGGTGGCATCAACCTGATCCTGAACAATGAACCCAAAAGCATCGCTTCGTACTTCGCCGCTGAACACGGCCCGTCGGTATGTGGCATGGCTTTTCGCGTGCGCAATGCCCATGAGGCTTATGCCCGCGCCCTGGAACTGGGCGCTCAGCCGGTAGAAATCGAAACCGGCCCGATGGAATTGCGCCTGCCGGCGATCAAGGGTATCGGGGGGGCACCGCTCTATCTGATCGACCGCTTCGAGGAAGGCAGCTCTATCTACGACATCGACTTCAACTTCATCGAAGGCGTGGATCGCAACCCGGTGGGTGCTGGCCTGAAAATCATCGACCACCTCACCCATAACGTCTACCGCGGGCGCATGGCCTACTGGGCCGGGTTCTACGAGAAACTGTTCAACTTCCGTGAAATCCGCTACTTCGACATCAAGGGCGAATACACCGGCCTGACCTCCAAGGCCATGACTGCGCCTGATGGCATGATCCGCATCCCGCTCAACGAAGAGTCGTCCAAGGGCGCAGGGCAGATCGAAGAGTTCCTGATGCAGTTCAACGGTGAAGGTATCCAGCACGTAGCCTTCCTGACCGATGACCTGCTCAAGACCTGGGATGCCCTGAAGGGGCTGGGCATGCGCTTCATGACCCCGCCACCGCAAACCTACTACGAAATGCTCGAAGAGCGCCTGCCTGGCCATGGTGAGCCGGTCGACCAACTGCAAGCGCGTGGCATCCTGCTCGATGGTGCGTCGCAGCCCGAAGACAAGCGCCTGCTGCTGCAGATTTTCTCGGAAACCCTGCTTGGCCCGGTCTTTTTCGAGTTCATCCAGCGCAAAGGTGACGATGGCTTCGGTGAGGGCAACTTCAAGGCGCTGTTCGAATCCATCGAACGTGACCAGGTACGCCGTGGCGTGCTGAGCACAGACTGATCGCCCCTGGAGTACCGTCGTCGTCATGTTCGTTCGGCGGCGGTACCCCGCCTGTTGGCACGTGCCCTGAACAGGGCCAGGTAGACGATCGAACCGGTCACGATCCCCACCAGCATCAGTGAGGGGACGATCTGCAGCACCGACTGGCGGATTTCCTGAGCGGTGAAACCCGCTGGGTAGCCACCTTTGACCGTGTATCCATACTTGGCCGACATGGCGCTTGTAAAGAATTCGGACTGTGAAGGGCGTTCAAGGCCGCGGCTATCACCATTGCTCCATATGTAGCGGTCGCCAAACTCGACCAGCAGTGTCAGCCCATCCTGAAAGCCATCCAGTTCGTTGCGAATCTGCATGGCATAGGCTGTCACGATCACGCCATTGTTCTTGCCCTTCTGGTGAAAGTCGACCAGCAGCTTCTGGCGCGTGTCAGGAGGGCCGTAGGACAGTGCGACCCGCTGGCCGGACGACGCGAATGATGAATAATGCTCCAGCGAACCTGAAGCCGTGCTGCAGTAGGGTTGATTGTCTTTGAGCAAGGTCAGCGACCTGACCATGGAGCGGATGGCAACCTGGTCCTGCAAGGCGCTTTTGACGTTATCGCAAGATTCCCCTGCAAATGGCAGGGTGCGCAGGGCCGTCTCGTGCATTCTGTCCAGCGCATTGTCGACGCTGAAAACCGCCTCCTGAACGGAAATGCTGGCGTTTTCCGCAAGTTTCGCTTCCAGCTGGAAAGCCATCACCAGCAAACCGGAAACCACAGGCACCAGCGCCACTGCAATGAGCAGCAGCAGCTCCACCATGCTGCGCCCCGCGTGCATGATTTTCGACATAGGCTAATAGTTCTCCGCTCTGAAACTGTCCGTGGTGAACAGTTGAGCCCTGAGCCTATGTATTTGCTGACCGGGCTGCTGTAGTCCGGCTGCAGTTGAAGCGGTAGGAAAGCGAGCGCCTTGATGTAGCTAACTGCCCTTGAGCTTTTTCAGCACTGCCTCGGCCAGCAAGGCGGTGGAAGCGGGGTTCTGCCCGGTGATCAGCCTGTCATCGTCGACCACGTACGGCTTCCACGGCTCATCATGTTTGCTGTACTCACCGCCGCGCGCCCCAAGTTCGTTCTCCGTCAGGAACGGCACTACGTCGTCCAGTTCGGCCAGTTTTTCCTCTATGTTGGAAAAGCCGGTCACCTTGCGGTCTTTGAGCAGCAGGCAGTTGTTACTCAGCTTGATGTTCAGCAGGCCGACTACGCCGTGACAGACTGCTGCGACAATGCCACCTTTTTCATAGATTTTGCGTGCCAGTTCCTGCAGAGCCTGGCTTTCTGCGAAGTCATACATCACCCCATGCCCACCGGTGTAATAGATGACGCTGTATTCGTTGGCCTTCACCTGCCCTGGGGCCAAGGTACTGCCCAGGCGCGTCATGAAGCGCTTGTCGTCATACCACTGCCAGTCCAGGTCAGGGGCCATCTGCAGGCTTTTCGGGTCGACGGGAACGTAACCGCCCTGTGGGCTGACATAATCGACCGTGTAGCCGGCCTTTTCGACTTTCTCGACAAAGTGAACGGCTTCACCCAGCCACAACCCGGTCGCCCGTTTGAGGGTTGGATACTTCGCTGTATTGGTCAACACCACCAGAATTTTCTTGCTCATGACCCTGCTCCCGTCGCCAACCTGAATGGGCCGGTGCTCCCTGGCCCGAGGGAAAACCTAAATAGCATAGCTGCCACCAGCAACTCCGCCATGGTGTGCCGGACGTGCTGTGCTAACTTGAATCCATCCACGGGCGAGCGTGCCAGGCTTGGCGGCGCTGTGGTCAACCCTGAGCATTGCTGGAGTCACGATATTGGTCGCTAACGGTAAGCCACGCGAGCCCGCGCCGCAGGTCATCCTGCAGTCGCCTGTTTTGCCATCGATCGAGCCGATGGGGGAGCGGATAGCCCAGTTCGACTGGTGGCGTACCTCGCTTGGGCCATTGTCGCGCTGGCCTGCTTCGTTGCGCATTGCCGTGGACATGATGCATTTGTCACCTTTCCCATGTGCGGTGGTCTGGGGGCCGGACCTGTGTGTGGTGCATAACGATGGCTACCGGGCGTTGCGGGCATTACCGGATGCGCTGGGCATGGCGTTCGATACCCTGTGGAGTGATATCTGGCCTGCAGTGGGCCCCTGGGTGTTCAAGGCACTGGAAGGCCACTCGAATTTTGTCGAGGACCCACCCCTGCGTATCGTCCGCAGTGAAGGCGCCGAACCACTATGGTGCGCATTCGGTTATGCCCCCCTGCACGATGAACTCGGTAACGTGGCGGGGTTTCTGCATACGGTGATCGAGACCACGGCCAGCGTCGAGGCCCACCGCCATTGGCGTGAGCAGGTGCAGAGCTTTGAACGCCAGGTTGAGCAGCATGTGGCCGAGCGAGAGCAGTTCTGGTTGCTGTCGCGCGAAGCGATGATGATGCTCACCCCAGAATTGAAACTGCATGCCGCCAACCCTGCCTGGTACCGCATTCTGGGCTGGACACAAGAGCAGGTGCAGACGATGTCGGTGATGGAGCTGGTGCACCCGACAGAGCGTACCGAAGTACGATTGGCAGTGTCCGGGCTGTTCCAATGCAGCCACGCGGAGCAGCTGGAGATCCGCCTGCGACACCGCGATGGTCACTACCACTGGTTTCGCTGGAGTGCGAGGTTTGACGGCAGCCTGCTGACGGCGGTTGGCCGGGACATCACCGCAGACCGTGAAGAGGCGGCGCGTCAGGCAGAGGCGCTGATGCACAACAGTGAGCGTATGGAGGTGGTTGGCCAGTTGGCGGGCGGCATGGGCCATGAAATGAACAACTTGCTGTCCGGTATCGGTGGCAGCCTCGAACTGCTGCAGCGGCGCCTGCAGGAGGGGCGGCTGGAGCGTGTGGAGGCCTACGTGGACGTTGCGCGCGACTCGGTGCAGCGTGCCATGGACCTGACCCATCGGTTGATCGCATTTTCCCGCCATCAGCCATTGGCCCCTCGGCCACTGGACTTCAATCGGCAGTTACGTCTGAGCGAACCCCTGTTGCTGCGGGCGCTGGGGGCAGAGATGCGCTTGCACTGGCAACTGGACGTTGCACCTTGGGCAGTGAGCCTGGACGTACCCCAGCTAGAGAATGCCTTGATCCACTTGTGTGCCAATGCGCGTGAAGCGTGCCTGGAACAGGGCAATGTCACCATCAGCAGCGTCAACGAACGGCTGACCGCGTTCTTCCCGGATGAAGGTGGCTTGCCGCCGGGCGACTATGTGGCCTTGCATGTCGAGGATGATGGCCATGGCATGGCCGCGGCGGATATCGCCAGGGCTTTCGAACCGTTTTACACAACCAAACCTCTCGGGCGTGGGGCCGGGCTTGGCCTGTCGATGGTGTATGGCTTCGTCCGTCAGTCGGGGGGGTATGCCTGGATCGAGTCGGCGCCGGAGCAGGGCACCAGGGTTTCCATGCTTTTCCCGAGGAGCCATGAGCCGGTTCCGGATGAGCCCGCGCCGGTACCGCTTTCGCAGCGCATGGCACGGGGCGAGCGCCTGCTGCTGGTGGATGACGAGCTTGATCTGCGCGCGGTCATGCGCGAATACCTGACTGAGCGTGGGTTTGACGTCACGGATGTGGGCGATGCCAATAGCGCACTGGAGCGCTTTCGCCATGGCGGCCCTTTCGATCTGGTCATCACCGATATCGGTTTGCCGGGTGGGTTCAGTGGCCGGCAAGTGGCCAAGGCCATGCGCATGCAGCTTGCACAGCAGAAAATTCTGTTCATCACCGGTTATGCGGATCAGTCGATTGAAGCGCAATTGCTCGATCAGCCGGGCACGGCATTGTTGAACAAGCCGTTTTCGCTGGCGCATCTTGCCGATGAAGCGCTACGCCTGCTTGACGTGTAGGGCGCTTCAAGGCTTGCCTAGAATGTGTGTCACTCGAGCCTGCAACTGCTGCAACTCGAACGGCTTGCAGATCAGGTGCATGTCAGCGCCCAGGAAGCCTTCGCGGGCCATGGCCGTTTCCGCGTAACCGGTGATGAACAGCACCGGTAATCGTGGGCGCAGGCTGCGGGCAATTTCTGCCAGTTGCCGGCCGTTCATGCCGGGCAAGCCCACATCGGTGATGAGCAAATCCACCGGTTGTGCCGAGCGCAGCACCTTCAGTCCCTCGTTGGCGTCGGCTGCGCTTTGGCAGGGGAAGCCGTTTTCGTCCAGCGCCTGGCAAAGCAGTTGGCGCACATGGGGATCGTCCTCGACAACCAGCACGTGTCGGCTGCAGCCGTCTTGCCTGGCCGGCACAGGCTTGCTGGATGGCCGGGCCTGGTCGACATGGCGTGGCAAATACAGCTCCACCTGGGTTCCCTGGCCAATCTCGCTGCTGAGGGTGATATGCCCATGGGACTGCTTGCTGAAGCCGTACACCATCGACAACCCCAGGCCAATGCCCTGGCCGGTCGCCTTGGTGCTGAAGAAGGGTTCGAAGGCGTGCTCCAGCGTGCTTTGCGCCATGCCTTGGCCGCTGTCGGTGATTCGCAGGCGCACATAGTCGCCAGTGCGCAAAGCGCCGTCAGCAGCTTGCTCGGTGGCGATGTGATGATTGTTCGCCTCGATGCATAGCAGGCCACCGTTGGGCATGGCCTCGCGGGCATTGAGCAGCAGGTTGTCGAGGGCCTCCTGCAACTGCTGGTCATCCGCCTCCACGGGCCACAGGTCTTTGGCCGCGTGCACTTGCAGGGTTATCGACGGGCTCAGGCGAGCGCCCAGGCGTTCCGCCTTGAGCAAGGTATGCAGGTCTATACGTTGGCTGTGCAGCGATTGACGGGAAGAGAAGGCAAGCAAGCGGTGGGTCAGGCGGGCGGCGCGTGAAACGGCCTCGCGGCCCATGCACAGAACGCCATCCAGGCCGTCGCTGCGGCCTTGGCGCAGGCGCCGCTGGATGAGTTCGAAGCTGCCGCTGATGCTGGTGAGCAGGTTGTTGAAGTCATGGGCGACGCCGCCGGCCAGTTGGCCGATGGCCTCCATCTTGCGTGCCTGGCAGCGGGTGAACTCACTGCGGTCCTGCTCTTCTTCCGGAGTTGAAGGCCGGCTGTCCAGGCGCTGCTGCATGCCATGGAGCTGGTCACGTGTCACGTACTGTCGCCGCCGGTTGCGCAGCGCGGACTGGGTGATGTGCAGCAACTGGGCATTTTGGTAGGGCGTAACCAGCCAGAGCAGATTGCCCACTGGATGGTGATTCACGCCAGCGGCCGACCAGGCGCCCTGGGTCAGCAGCACGATGGGCAAATCCGACCAGCTCGGTTGCTGGTCGATGAATGCCTGCAGCAAAGCGCTTGGGCCTTGGCTGAACACCTGCTCGGCAATGATCGCCAACCCTGCGCCCTCGGTCAGACGCGCCTGCAGGTTGGCCAGGTCGACCGCGCAGAGGCTGTTGATGCCGGCGGAAGTCAGCAGACGTGAGGTATCCGCCGCCAGTTGTGGCGGTGCGAGGATCAAGGCACGTTCATCCAGCGCCAACGAACTGGCCAAAACGACTCTCCTTTAGGGTGGCCTTATACCCACTGGACCCTGGCACAGGCTCAGGGTTCAACTAAGTTCAGGTACTGCCTACAGGCCCTGTTGCAGCACAGGGTCGTCCGGGTTCTGACGCTCCAGCTCGGCGAGCGATACTTGCACGTTCTGCAACTGGCCGGACTCTTTCCAGTATTGAATCAGCAGCACCCGTGCCCGGCGATTGGCTGGCTGCCGATTGAGCACGGTTTCCAGTTGCTTCTGGGCGGCGTCGAGCTGGTCCAGCTCATGCAGGGTGACCGCCAGGGTATAGCGGTAATCGGCGTTGTCCGGGTCCAGTTCGACGGCGCGGGACAGGGCCAGCAAGGCATACTCGCGCTGTTCGTGGCGCTTCAGCCAAAGCCCTAGCTCATACTGCAGAAAGGCCGAGTCGGGGCTCAGCGCCAGGGCTTTGCCCAGCACCTGGCGGGAGGCGTCGTGGTGGCCCTGGCGCTCGAGCAGGCGTACCTGAGTCGCCAGGGCATTGAGGTTGCCGGGGGCAATCGCGAGCGCACGCTGCAGGGCCGCAGCGGCGTGCGTGTAGTCGTTTTCGTGCAGGTACAGGCGCGCCAGGTGCACTTGGGCGTCGGCATCTTCAGGCTGTTGCTCCAGGGCTTGCTGGTATTGCTCCAAGGCTGACTGCAGGGGGCCGAAATAGAGGCCGATGGCGTCGGGATCGAGGCCCAACAGGGCATCCACGGCGGCAAAACGCACGCTTTGCTCACTGTCGTCCAGCAGCGGGCCGAGTACCAGGCTGCGCTGTGCTGGCGGTAACAGGCGGCGGATACTGGCAATGGCCGCTCGACGCACCAGCGGCTCGGCATGTTCCAGGTCCTGGCGGGCCAGTTTCAATGCCTGCGGCGAGGGGTAGTTGGGCAACTCGGCGTACAGCGCCGCACGGCGGATCGCAGGTAGGTCGTTACGCTGCAATTGCTGGTACAGCACCCGTGCGGCGCCGGGCTGACCGTCATGGGCCTGGCGCAGCGCCTTGGCGTAGCTGTGTGCTGGCAAGGTCGGCGGGGTTGGCGGGGCGTCGCGCCACAGGTAGCCGAACAGGGCCGATACCAGAATCGACAACAGCAGGGCGATCAGGTAGCGGTTGCGTCTGGGCATCGGACGATCCGTGGCGGCGGGAAGGGCAGAGCTTGGGCCAGCCGGGGGGTAAATGCAACCGAACCGGGCACGCCGTTGGCCAGGCGCCAGGCCTGCGGTGGCATTCCATGCACTGCGTATTGGGGTGAATACGATGGCAAACATAAAAAAAACCCGCGGGCCATGGCCTGCGGGGCAAACGGTTGGGGGAGGAGCCAACCAAAGGAGTCGTTGAGGCAGTGGAATCAGTGCGCGCTGGCCACCGTCTCCGGTTGCCAGCCGCCACCCAGGGCCTTGTAGATCGAGACGATGCCGCGATAAAGGTCGACTTCACCCTGAGCTTGTGCGTCTTCAGCACTTAGCCGCTCACGTTCGGCATCGAGCAGTACCAGGTAGTCCACGGTACCCTCGCGATAACGAATCGAGGCCAGTTCTGCAGCCTTGCGGCTGGCGTCGCTCTGGCGCATCAGCGACAGCAGACGCTGCTGGGTCTTGTCGTAATCGCTGAAGGCGTTGGCCGACTCTTCCAGCGCCAGCAGCACCTGCTGTTCGTAGTTGGCCAGTGCACCTTCGGCATCGGCCTTGGCGCCGCGCAGGCGGGCCCGCACGCTGCCCAGGTCGAAGGCCGCCCAGGTGATGCTCGGGCCCAGCGCCCAGGCGTTGGCTGCCGACGAGCCGATCTGCGAGCCGCGGGCGGCGGTAAAGCCGAGGAAGCCACTGAGGCTGACGCGGGGGAACAGGTCGGCGGTGGCCACGCCAACGTTGGCGGTGGCGGCCGCCAGCTGGCGCTCGGCGCTGCGGATGTCCGGGCGGCGGCGCAGCAGCTCACCCGGGTCACCGACCGGCAGCGCCTTGGCGATGGCCGGCAGGGCCTTGGGCGACAGGTCTACGCTGAGCGCGTCAGGGCGCTGGCCGAGCAGGGTGGCGATGCGATGCCGCGCCCGTGCCTGTTCGGCTTGCAGTTGTGGCACGGTGGCTTCGACCCCGGCCAGGCGCGCATCGGCACGCACCACGTCGAGGTCATTGCCCACGCCCGCATCGCGCAGGGTTTCGGTGATGGTGCGCGATTCCTGCTGGGTCTTCAGGTTGGCCAGGGCGATCTTCTCGCGCAACTGGGCACCGCGCAGTTGCCCGTAGGCATCGACCAGTTCGGCGATCAGGCTGACCTGCAACTGTTGCAGGTCGGCGGCGGCCACCGCTTCCTGGGCTTCGCTGGCTTCGATCTGGCGCTGGATGCGGCCGAACAGGTCAAGTTCCCAGGCCATGTCCAGGCCCAGGTCGTAGCGCTCGCTGTTCACCCGCTGCGTGGTCTGGCCGGGGATCTGGCCTTTGCCGAGATCGCTGCTGGCACGGCTGGTGACCACCGGGAACGGGTCGTTTTCGGCGTCTTCGCGGATCGAGCGGGCCGATTTCAGGCGGGCGAAGGCCACGCGCAAGTCACGGTTGCCGTCCAGCGAAGCCTGCACCAGCTGGTTCAGCACCGGGTCGTCGAACTGCTTCCACCACAGGCTCTCGAAGCGGCTACGGTCGTAGGCCTTGGCCTGCACATCGCTGCCCAATTGTGCAGGTTCGGTGGCTGGCGCCTGGTAGTCCGGGCCTACCGCACAGGCCGCCAGGGCCAGTGCCAGCAGGCTTGGGGTCAAGGGTTTGAGCAGGTTCATGCGTGGTTCTCCAGCACTTGAGCGTGTTCAGCCTTGCGGGCCTGGCGACGCTCGACGAAACGGCGGATCAGGAAGAAGAACACCGGGGTCAGGAACAGGCCGAACACGGTCACGCCGATCATCCCGGAGAACACCGCCACACCCATGGCATGGCGCATTTCCGAACCTGCGCCGGAGCTGAACACCAGGGGCACCACACCCATGATGAAGGCGATCGAGGTCATCAGGATCGGCCGCAGACGCAGGCGGCAGGCTTCCAGCACCGCAGCCAGCGGGTCGAGGCCCTTGGCCTGTTCGTCCTTGGCGAACTCGACGATCAGGATCGCGTTCTTGCACGCCAGGCCCACCAGTACGATCAGGCCGATCTGGGTGAAGATGTTGTTGTCGCCACCCGATACGATCACACCGGTGATGGCCGACAGCAGGGTCATCGGCACGATCAGGATCACCGCCAGCGGCAGGCTCCAGCTTTCGTACTGGGCGGCCAGCACCAGGAACGCCAGCAGCACGCACAGCGGGAACACCAGCAATGCGGTATTGCCCGAGAGGATCTGCTGGTAGGTGAGGTCGGTCCACTCGAAGGTCATGCCGTTGGGCAGTTCCTCTTTCAGCAACTTCTCGATCGCAGCTTCCGCCTGACCAGAGCTGTAGCCCGGGGCGGCAGCGCCGTTGATCTCGGCAGTGATGAAGCCGTTGTAGTGCATGACCCGGTCCGGCCCGGAGGTGTCGCTGACCTTGAGGAAGGTCGCCAACGGGATCATCTCGCCAAGGTTGTTGCGCACCTTCAGTTGGCCGATCTGCTCGGCATCAAGGCGGAACTGCTGTTCGGCCTGGACGTTGACCTGGTAAGTGCGGCCAAAGCGGTTGAAGTCGTTGGTGTACAGCGAGCCCAGGTAAACCTGCAGGGTGTCGAAGATGTCGGTGATCGCCACACCGTGGGTCTTGGCCTTTTCCCGGTCGATGGCGGCATCGACTTGTGGCACGTTGACCTGGTAGCTGGTGAACAGGCCTGCCAGCTCCGGGACGTTGTGGCTCTTGGCGATGATGTTCTGGGTTTCCTTGTACAGCGCTTCGTACCCCAGGTTGCCACGGTCTTCGATTTGCAGCCGGAACCCGCCAATCGTGCCCAGGCCCTGTACCGGCGGCGGTGGGAAGATGGCGATGTAGGCGTCCTGGATGTCGGCGAACTGGGCATTCAGCGCGGCTGCGATGGCTGCCGCCGACTGGCTCGGGTCCTTGCGCTCATCGAACGGCTTGAGCGGGGTGAACACGATGCCGCTGTTGGGGCTGTTGGTGAAACCGTTGATCGACAGGCCCGGGAAGGCTACCGAGTCGGCCACGCCAGGCTGCTTCAGGGCGATTTCGCTCATGCGCTTGATCACCGCTTCGGTACGGTCGAGGCTGGCCGCGTCCGGCAGTTGGGCGAAGGCCACCAGGTACTGCTTGTCCTGGGCCGGCACGAAACCGGTCGGCGTGGACGAGAAGCCGAGGTAGGTCAGGCCCATCAGGCCGGCATACACGAACAGGGCGATGCCGCTGGAGCGGATGACGCGGCGCACGCCACCGACGTAGCTGTGGCTGGCCCGGTCGAAGAACCGGTTGAAAGGGGAGAACAGCCAGCTGCCCAGCAGTTTGTCGAGGAACCGCGAGAAACGGTCCTTGGGTGCATGATGGTCCTTGAGTAGCACCGCGGCCAAGGCTGGCGACAGGGTCAGCGAGTTGAACGCCGAAATGACGGTCGAGATGGCGATGGTCAGGGCGAACTGTTTGTAGAACTGCCCGGTCAGGCCGGAAATGAACGCTGCAGGTACGAACACCGCGCACAGCACCAGAGCGGTGGCGATGATCGGCCCGGTCACTTCGCTCATGGCCTTTTGCGTAGCTTCCAGCGGTTTCAGGCCCAGCCCGATGTTACGTTCGACGTTCTCCACCACGACGATGGCATCGTCCACCACGATACCGATGGCGAGCACCAGCCCGAATAACGACAGCGCGTTGAGTGAAAAACCGAACAGGTGCATGACCGCGAAGGTACCGATCAGCGAGACCGGCACCGCCAGCAGCGGGATGATCGAGGCGCGCCAGGTCTGCAGGAACAGGATCACCACCAGCACCACCAGCACCAGGGCTTCGAACAGGGTGTGCACCACCGCTTCGATGGAGCCGCGCACGAAGATGGTCGGGTCATAGACGATGCTGTAGTCCATCCCTTCCGGGAAGTCCTTTTTCAGCTCGGCCATTTTCGCCCGCACTTCGTCGGAGATCTCGATGGCGTTGGAGCCTGGGCGCTGGAAAATCGGGATGGCCACCGCCGGCTGGTTGTTCAGCAGCGAGCGCAGGGCGTACTGGCTGGAGCCGAGTTCGACCCGGGCGATGTCTTTCAGGCGGGTGATCTCGCCATCGGCACCGGCGCGGATGATGATGTTTTCGAACTCTTCCTCGTTGACCAGACGGCCCTGGGTATTGATCGACAGCTGGAAGCTGGTCGAGCCTGGGGCAGGTGGCGCGCCCAGCTGGCCAGCGGCTACCTGGCGGTTCTGCTCGCGGATTGCCGCGACCACATCACTGGCCGTCAGGTTGCGCGAAGCGGTCTTGTTCGGGTCCAGCCAGACGCGCAGCGAGTAGTCGCCCATGCCAAACAGCTGCACGTCGCCTACGCCGCCCAGGCGCGCCAGTTCATCCTTGATGTTGAGGATGGCGTAGTTGGACAGGTAGAGCATGTCGTAGCGGTTGTCCGGCGAGGTCAGGTGCACGACCATGGTCAGGTCAGGCGAGGCCTTGTCGACGGTGATACCGATACGGGTCACTTCCTCGGGCAGCTTGGGCTGGGTACGGGTCACGCGGTTCTGCACCTGCACCTGGGCGTTGTCCAGGTCGGTACCCAGGGCGAAGGTGATGGTCAGCGTCAGCTTGCCGTCTGCAGTGGACTGGGAGGACATGTACAGCATGTTCTCCACACCGGTAATGGCCTGCTCCAGCGGCGCGGCAACGGTTTCGCCGATGACCTTGGGGTTGGCGCCGGGGAAGTTGGCGCGCACCACCACGGTGGGCGGCACCACTTCGGGGTATTCGCTGATCGGCAGCTGGAACAGCGAGATCGAACCCGCGATCAGCAGCACCAGCGACAGCACCGCGGCGAAGATCGGCCGGGTAATGAAGAATTTCGAGAAGTTCATCGGTAGGGTCCCTTAACCGCGTGGCGCCTGGGCGCTGGCGACTTTCACGTTGTTGCCCGCCACCTTCGGCGCCGGGTTGCTGGCCTCCAGGGCCTGGCGCTGTTGGGCGAGGGCGGCGAGGGTTTGTTCGCTGGCCATCTGTGTTTCTTCCGGGGTTACCGGCGAACCAGGGCGTACGCGCTGCAGGCCCTTGACCACGATGCGGTCGTCCTTGCCCAGGCCGCTGCGCACGATGCGCAAGCCTTCCAGCTTCGGCCCCAGTTCCACGGCGCGGTAGGTGGCCTTGTTGTCCTTGTCCATGACCAGCACAAACTTCTTGCCAAGGTCAGTACCCACGGCTTCGTCGTTGATCAGCATGGCGTCGTACTGGGCGCTGCCGACCAGCTTCAGGCGCGCATACAGGCCCGGGGTGAACTGGCCGTCGCTGTTGTCGAATACCGCGCGGCCGCGGATGGTGCCGGTGCGCGGGTTGACCTGGTTGTCGACGAAGTTCATCTGGCCCAGGTGCGGGTTGCCGCTTTCGTTGGTCAGGCCCAGGTATACCGGAGTGCTCTGGCTACGCTGGCCTTCACGGGCCAGCTGGGTGTACTTGAGGTACACGCGCTCGTCGGCGTCGAAGTAGGCGTAGACCTTGTCGGTGGACACCACACTGGTCAGCGGGGTGACATCGGCGGTGACGATGTTGCCGGCGGTGAACTCGGCGCGGCTGACACGGCCGCTGATGGGCGCGGTGACGCGGGTGAAGCTGAGGTTCAGGCGTGCCAGGTCGAGCTGGGCCTGGATCGCATCGACGCCGGCACGGGCTTCGGCGGCGGCACTGCTGCGCGATTCGGCCAGTTCGGCGGAGATGGCGTTGCTATCACGCAGGCGCTCGCCACGGCGGGCTTCGTTGGCGCTGCGGATGGCGGTGGCCTTGGCCTGTTGCAGTTGGGCTTCGAGGCGGCGGACTTCAGCCTGGAACGGGCGCGGGTCGATTTGGAACAGCAGGTCGCCTTTTTTGACCTGGGCGCCTTCGGTGAAGGCGACCTGGTCGATCTGGCCGGAGACCCGCGGGCGCACTTCGACGGTTTCCGGGGCTTCGAGGCGGCCGGTGAACTCGTCCCATTCGGTGATCGGTTGTTCGATCACCTTGGCCACACTTACCTTGGGCGCGGCGGGAGCCTGCACGGCGTCGGGGGTTCGACCGCAAGCGCTGATCACCACCACTGCCAGGGCAGCGAGGGGGAAGCGCAAAGGTTTGAGTGATTGTTCCATGGAGAACTCCGCCAAAGTATTAGTAGTGGGCGGAGTGTGAGTGTGTTGCGCGCGAGGCACGAATCGAACGGGACGAAGGTTAATATCACGCTGAATGATAAGTGGGGATCAACTATCGATGGCGGCCAGGGTTGGGCGCAGAACACTGCCTGTGTGGGCTTCAGGTTACGCGAAAGCCTAGGCCTGGCCCTTCAGTGAATACTTGAGGCCAGCTCGAAGATTGGCATGTACATGAGGATTACGATCAGGCCGATCAGCAGGCCGATGAAGGTCATCAGCAGCGGTTCGAACAGTTTGACGAACCATTCCACCCAGCGGCCGATTTCCTGGTCATGGAAGTCGGCGCAGCGCTCCAGCATCTCGCCCAGGTTGCCAGACTGCTCACCAGCGCGCAGCAGGCGCAGGGATACCGGCGTCACCAGGTGCCCGGCCGCCAGAGCATCGGAAAGCGGCAGCCCTTCGCCCACCCGCTGGCTGGCCTGCTCCAGGCCCTGCGCTGCTGCGTTGCCGAGCAGGCCGCGGGCCATGCCCATGGCGGTGAGGATGGGGATGCCGCCTTGCAGCAGAATGCCCAGCGAGCGATAGAAACGCGCCAGCTCGTACATCATCAGGCGCTGGTGCAGTGCGGGCAGGCGCCGCAGCTGGCAAGAGGCCCAGTACCGTACACGCGGGTGCCGGCGCAGCAGCCAAAGCGCCGCGACCCCACCGACGGTGCCCAGCGCCAGTGGCGCTTGCTGGGCATGCAGAAACAGGCCGACCTGCATCAGCACCCGTGACAGCCAGGGTAGCTCGGTGCCCATGCCCTCGAACACCTGGCTGAAACGCGGCACCACATAGCCGAGTAGGAACAGCACCACACCGCCTCCCACCAGCAACAGCAGTAACGGGTAGACCGAGGCACCCACCAGCTTCTGCCGGACCAGGTCCAGGCGCTGGCGATAGCTGATGTAGCGGGTGAGGGCGTCGCCCAGAGCACCGGTGCGTTCGCTGGACTGCACCAGCGCCACATACAACGGCGGGAAAACCCGCGGTTGCTGGCCCAGCGCCTGGGACAGCGAGCGGCCCTCGTACAGCTGGCGCACCAGCTCGGCGAGCACCTTGCGCGCTGTCGCTGCCGGGCTCTTCTCCGCCAGGCTTTCCAGTGCGTCGATCAGCGGCAGGCCGGCATTGAGCAAGGTTGACAGTTCCTGGCTGAACAGCACCAGGTCGAATGCCGCTTCACGGCGCCAGGCCATGCCGCGCAGCGCGCCGCCGCTGCTGCGCAGGCTGAGCACACGCAGGCCTTGGTCTTCGGCCTGGCGGCGGGCCTGGTCGGCGTCCTCGGCATCGATCTGCAACTGCACCACGCCCTGCCTACCCAGGGCCTTGAGGCTGTAGCGCATGGCCGCTCTCCTTACTGCCAACTGGTGATTTCGGCGTTTTCCCCATCACCACCCGGCTGGCCGTCCTTGCCCATCGACAGCAGGTCGTACTCACCGCCGTTCTCGCCGGGTTGCCGGTAGATGTAAGGGCGGCCCCACGGGTCTTGCGGCACGGCCTTCTGCAGGTACGGGCCGGTCCAGCGAGCCTCGCCACTGGGGGCGACCACCAGCGCCTGCAAGCCTTGTTCGCTGTTGGGGTAGTGGCCGACCTCCAGGCGATACAAGTCCAGGGCCTTGCTCAGCCCCTCGATCTGCGCCCGCGCTACCTTGGCCTCGGAGCGGCCGAGCTGACTGAAGTACTTGGGCGCGACGATGCCGGCCAGCAGGCCGAGTACCACCAGGACCACCAGGAGTTCAAGCAGAGTGAAGCCACGTTGCGGGTTGGTTCTGCGCTGCATGGTGAAACCCTCCACTGCATGGGGACAAGCGTTGACATGCACCATGCAACAGCCGTGCACGTCTGCCTCGGGGCCTTGCGCCATGCGGCACAGGAAGCGGCACAGTGCTTGCGTCGTGGTGACTGTCCTCGGGTTTTCCGGGGCATTTCCCCCACATCGGGGGCCACGACGAAGAGGCGACCGGCATGCGTGGACTCATCCTTGGTTTGATCTGGCTGGCGGCAGGTGCTGCCCAGGCCGATGTGTACATCTCAATCGATGCCAAGGGGGGCTACGTCCTGAGCAATGTCCATCGACCCGGGCGACACTATGAAAAGGTGATCAACGAGCCGCTGGCCCAGGGTGGGCCGGTCAAAGCGCAGATGATCACGGGCCGCCCTTACGCCGAGGTAGTCGCCACGGCTGCGCGTGTCCACAACCTGCCGCCGGCGCTGCTGCATGCAGTGATCAAGGCCGAGTCCGGCTACAACCCCAAAGCCCGTTCGCGGGCGGGTGCAGTGGGGTTGATGCAACTGATGCCGGACACTGCCCGTGAGATGGGGGTGCAAGACCGCCTGGACCCGGAAGACAATGTGCAAGGCGGGGCACGCTACCTCAAGCAGATGCTCACCCTGTTCGACAACGACATCACCTTGGCCGTGGCGGCCTACAACGCTGGCCCGGATGCTGTATTGCGGCGCGGTGCCGTGCCGCCGTTTGCCGAGACCCGGCGCTATGTGCCCACGGTGTTGCGGGAGTATCGCAAGTTGCAAGGGTTGGCTGACGATTCGCCTTTGTAACGACTGGCTTGCAGATCCCGTATTCCCACAGGGGCCGCGCCACCCTCAGTCTGTATCGGGTAGTGAAGTGAGGAGGGGATAAATACCCTTCGGCGGATGCCATTAATTTAATACCATGGTTTCCCCAAGTCTGGGCTATAACCTTCTAAAGGTGCCCAACTGAGGTGTCCGTTATGGACGTCGCCCCTCGTTCCGACACTATTGACGTGCCTGCCGGTAACGAGTTGGCCGTCCCGCGCAAGCCGTTCAACCTGCTGCGCTGGTATGCCTGGGTCAGTCTCGCCATCATCCTCTCGGTGGCTGCCGGCTTGGGGCTGATTTCCAGCCGTTTCATCATCGACGAGAGCGTCGAGCGTGACGCGTTACTCACCGCACAGTTCATCACCTCCATCGCCGATGCCGAAGTGCGCCATGTGTCGATCCCCAATGTGCGGACCATGGGCGAACTGCTGGACCCGCGCACCGACCGCAATAACTTGCCCGACGTCGACCCGCAAGCCCGGCGCAAGGCCCGCGGCGAGTTCCTTGACCATATCGCTCACCTGCCCGATATGCTGCTGGCCAATATCTATGCTTTGGACCATACAGTGATCTGGTCCACCAACCCGGCACTGATCGGCAAGCTGATTGAAGGCGACGAAGACTTGAATCGGGCTTTCGAGTACAAGATGCGGGTTTCGGCCAGCTACCACAATTTCGAACAGGCCCGCTCCGAGCAGAAGTTCATCATCCCGCCCCGGCAGCTATTGATCGAGAACTATATTCCGCTGTTCGATGCCGATGGCGAGCAGGTCACAGCGATGGTCGAGATCTATAAAGAGCCCCATGACCTGATCGCACGCATCGAGCATGGCCTGGTCCTGATCTGGTTGGCCATCACCGTCGGCGCTGCACTGGTCTATATCGGCCTTTACGGCATCATGCACCGCGCTGCACGGCTGCTGGCGGTGCAGCAGAAACGCCTGATCAGCAGCGAAACCTACGTGGCACTGGGTGAGGTGTCTTCGGCGGTGGCCCATAGCCTGCGCAACCCGCTGGCCAGCATCCGCTCAAGTGCCGAACTGGCCCAGGCGTTCGACGAAGGCCCGGCGCAACTCCAAGTCAACGATATCATCAGCCAGGTCGATCGCATGTCGCAGTGGATCCGCCAGATGCTGCAGTCACTGCGCCCGCTGAACGACGAGGCGTTGGCGGTGGACTTGCCGCAGGCGTTGCAGGAAAGCCTGCAGACCTACGCTGTGCCGCTGGCGCGCGGCGGGGTAAGCCTGGACCTGCAACCGTTACCGGCCGTGCAGGTGTTGGGGCACCCGGTATTGCTGCGCCAGGTGTTCAGTAGCCTGATCGCCAATGCCCTGGAGTCGATGGAGCAGGGCGGGCGGTTGCGTATCGAGGTGGTACGTCACAACCGGCGTAGCCTGACCTTGCGCCTGTCCGACAATGGCAAGGGCATGAACGAAGAGCAGCAGCGTATGGCTTTTCGGCCGTTCTTCACCACCAAACAGGGTGGGCTGGGGGTGGGGCTGGTGCTGGTGAAACGCATCATGGAACGTTTCGGCGGTACGGTCCGGCTCAGCAGCAGTGAAGGCCATGGCACAAGGGTTTCGTTAAGTTTCCGACTGGCGTGAATTCGTCAAATGACATCAAGATGGTTCAGTAAGATGTTGATATCAAAAGGATTTATGTTTTTGGGTGATAATCACCCAAATGTGGGGGTTAATCCTCTAATTAATCTTAATAAGTTCTGGCAACCTACTGAAAAATAACATTTTTAATTTTGCATGTTGCTGATGGCCAAGTTTTTGCAGCGAAGTTTGTGAAGCGCGACACGCGACAAATGGCAGCTGCGACTGCCCAGGTGGATTGCTACCCAGTGGCTGTTGCCATTGGCCTTGATGCAGTTCTGAACGTACGCCCTGCGCGGGAATCACGGGATGCAGATGCTGGAAGACGAAGTGCCCGACAAGGCCAATGCGACCGCCAGCGGACGGCCCGTACCCTTGCGTGAATTCAACCTGCTGCGCTGGTTTTCGGTGATCAGCCTGTTGATCATTACCTCGGTGGCAGGTGGGCTGGGTTACGTTTCGACGCGCTTCGTGGTGCGCGACAGCGTGGAGCGCGATGCCATGCTTACCGCGCAGTTCATTCAGGCAATGGCCCAGGCCGAAGTGCGGCATTCGCAATTGCCGCCTGGCACCACCATGGGCGAGTTGCTGGACCCGCGGCTGGACCTGCAGCACTTGCAGGTCACCCCGGCCCTGGCCGAATCGACCCGGATCGAGTTCCTCGATCATGTCGAGCACCTGCCGGACACCTTGCTGGCCAATGTCTATGCCCGCGACCGCACCATTGTCTGGTCCACCAACGTGGAGCTGATTGGCAAGCGGATAGAGGCTGATGGCGATCTTGAGCGCGCCTTCCGCTCGCGCAAGGCGGTGTCGGCCAGCTATCACAAGGTTGCGGACGATCGTGAGGAGCAGAAGTTTCAGCGCGCACCACGCTACCTGTTCATCGAGAACTACATCCCGCTGTTCGACAGCCAGGGTGAGCAGGTACTGGCCATGGTGGAAATCTACAAGGAGCCGCAAGACCTCATCCGGCGCATCCAGCGCGGCTATGTGCTGATCTGGGCCTCGACACTGGTGGGTGGGGCGTTGATCTACTTCGGCCTGTTCTGGATCGTGCGCCGGGCGGCACACATGCTGCACCTGCAGCAGGACAGGCTGGTGGCTAGCGAAACCTACGTGGCGCTGGGAGAAATGTCGTCGGCAGTGGCTCACAGCATGCGTAACCCGCTGGCCAACATACGCTCCAGCGCCGAACTTGCCCAGGAAACCGCCAACGCTGCTGCGCAGAAGAACATCACTGACATCATCAGCCAGGTCGACCGCATGTCGCGCTGGGTGCGCGACCTGCTGGTGTCGTTGCGCCCGGCCAGTGACGAGCCCGAGGCCGTGGACCTGGTGGCGGCTATTGAGGACACCCACCTGGCCTTTGCCCAGCAGATCGAACGCAACGGCGTGCGCTTCCATTTCGAAGGGCCTGACGTGCAATGGGTGGTCAGCCAGCCGCTGCAGCTCACGCAGATTCTCAACAGCCTGTTTTCCAACGCCCTGGAGGCCATGCCCGCTGGCGGGATGCTCAATGCCCAGGTCAATGTGCAAGAAGGCGTGCGTGCCGAGTTCGTGCTGACCGACACCGGCAAAGGCATGAGCCAGCAGCAGGAACGGATGGTGTTCAAACCGTTCTTCACGACCAAGCAGGGTGGCCTCGGTGTAGGCCTGGCCCTGGTCAAACGCATCATGGAACGTTTTGGCGGCTCGGTCAGCCTGAGCAGCCGCGAAGAGGAAGGAACCCGCGTCAGCCTTACATTCAATATTGCAGCGGGAGGGGAACATGGAGCACAGCATCCTGGTCGTCGAGGATGATGAAATCCTTGCCGACAACATTCGCACCTACCTCAGCCTCAAGGGCTACGAAGTCATCGTGTGCCACAGCGCGGAGCTGGCGTTGGAGCAGATCAAGCGGGCGCAACCTGACGCGGTGCTGACCGACAACTCGTTGCCAGGCATGAGCGGGCACGACCTGCTGCGCACGCTGGTGGCCCAGGTGCCGGACCTGAAAGTGATCATGATGACCGGCTACGGCAATGTCGAAGATGCCGTGCAGGCGATGAAGGAGGGCGCCTTTCATTACCTGACCAAGCCGGTGGTACTGGCCGAGCTCAAGCTGACCCTGGACAAGGCCCTGGCTACCGAGCGCATGGAGCGCACGCTGTCGTTCTACCAGGAGCGCGAGGCGCAGAAGTCCGGGTTGCAGGCTTTGATCGGCGAGTCGCCGGTGATGCTCACCCTCAAGCACACCCTGCGCCAGGTACTCGATGCCGAGCGGCGCATGGCCAGTGACGACCTGCCACCGGTGCTGATCGAAGGCGAGACCGGTACTGGCAAGGAACTGGTGGCCCGTGCCCTGCATTTCGATGGTTCGCGCAGTAAAGGGCCTTTCATCGAGTTCAATTGCGCTTCGATCCCTGCCAACCTGCTTGAGGCCGAACTGTTTGGCCACGAGAAGGGCGCGTTCACCGATGCCAAGGAACGCCGGGTAGGCCTGGTGGAGGCTGCCGATGGCGGTACCTTGTTCCTTGACGAGATCGGCGAAATGGACCTGGTGCTGCAGGCCAAGCTGCTCAAGTTGCTGGAAGACCGCAGCATCCGCCGGATTGGTGCCGTGAAGGAACGCAAGGTGGATCTGCGGGTGATCAGCGCCACCAACTGTAATCTGGAGCAAATGGTGCAGCAGGGCAAATTCAGGCGTGACCTGTTCTTCCGCCTTCGCATTATCGCCCTGAAGGTGCCGCGCCTGTATTCGCGCGGGCAGGACATCCTGCTACTGGCACGGCATTTCCTTGCCCACCATAGCCGGCGCTATGGCAAGCCGAACCTGCGCTTTTCGGCCGAGGCCGAAAGCCTGCTGCTCGGTTATAGCTGGCCTGGCAATGTGCGTGAATTGCGCAACATGCTGGAGCAGACCGTGTTGCTGGCGCCGAACGAGGTGGTGCAAGCGCATCAGTTGAACCTTTGCATGACCTTGGTTGACGAGCCGTTGGTGCAACAGCCGATGGCGGCCATGTTCGAAATGCCGCGGCACGAGCCAGAACCGGGTACAAGCCTGCCTGACATGGAGCGTGACCTTGTCTGCAAGACCCTGGACCGCACCGACTGGAACGTGACCAAATCGGCGCGGATGCTTGGGTTGTCGCGGGATATGCTGCGCTACCGGATCGAAAAGCTGGGGCTGACCCGGCCTGACAAGCGTCAGTGGTAGTTCAGGCCGGGTCGTCAGGGGTTACCTGTGCCTGAGCTGCCTTCTCCTTGCCGGCCGGTACCTTCCGACCCACTGCCCTCCATCCCCGGCAGATCGCGATTGTCATTCTGCTTGGCTGGCGGGCTTTGCGGTTCGTTGCCCTGTATGCGCGGGTCGGTGGCCCGCGGCAAGGGCTTCTCGATCGGGTTGAGGGTGCTGTCCACGCCGGGTTGTGGCGCCGTATTGTGCGGGTCGTCGGGGTAGGTCGGACCTGTGCCGACAGCAAAGGCCAGCGGCGAGGCGAGCAGGGCAATCGACAGGAAGATCGAGCGGGGCATGGCAGGCTCCTTTGCTGTACGGGTAAGGCTCATACTTCCCTTTGGCCTTACCCGAACCGTCAAGGTGCCATTACCCTGATCAACGGTCACACCACCAGCGACAGCAACATGATGAAAATGATGCCGACGATGGACAGGATCGTCTCCATCATGCTCCAGGTCTTGAAGGTTTCTGCCACGGTCATGTTGAAGTACTGCTTCACCAGCCAGAAACCGGCATCGTTCACATGCGACAGGATCAGCGAGCCGGCACCGGTGGCCAGTACCAACAGCTCACGGTTCACCCCCGGCACCAGGTCGATCACCGGTGCCACGATACCCGCGCCGGTGATGGTGGCGACCGTTGCGGAGCCGGTCGCGATGCGGATCACCGCCGCCACCAGCCATGCCAGCATGATCGGCGAAATTTCTGCCTGCACAGCCATCTGCCCGATCACGTTGCCTACGCCGGTATCCACCAGCATTTGCTTGAAGCCACCGCCAGCGCCGACGATCAGCACGATGGCGGCAGTCGGTGCCAGGCTCTGGTCGAGCATCTTCATGATCTGCTGGCGGTTGAAGCCGCGGGCCGAACCGAAGGTGTAGAAGGCCAGTAACAGGGCGGCGAGCAGGGCGGTGATCGGGTGACCGATCAGGTCCATCCACTGGCGCACGATGTGCTCGGCAGGCAGCACCACGTCGGCGAACGTTTTAAGCAGCATCAACGCGACCGGCAGCAGTACGGTGATCAGGGTGATGCTGAAGCTTGGCAGGTTGCCCTGATCGGAGTCCTTGGCGATCTGGTCCATCAGCTCCTGGGACGGGTTGCCCGGGATGTAGCGGGAAATGAAGTTACCGAACAGAGGGCCGGCGATGATCGCGGTGGGCAGTGCGACGATCAGGCCGTAGAAGATGGTCTTGCCAATGTCAGCGTGGAAAATGCCGATCGCCAGCAAGGGGCCCGGGTGTGGTGGCACCAGACCGTGCACCACCGACAGGCCGGCCAGCAGCGGAATGCCGATTTTCACCAACGAGACGCCCGAGCGCCGGGCGACGATGAACACCAGTGGAATCAGCAGCACAAAGCCGATTTCGAAGAACAGCGGGATGCCCACCAGGAAGGCGGCGAACATCATCGCCCAATGCACGTTCTTCTTGCCGAAGGCGCGGATGAGGGTTTGCGCGATCTGGTCGGCACCACCGGAGTCGGCCATCAGCTTGCCGAGCATGGTGCCCAGGGCGAGCACGATACCGACGAAGCCGAGTACGCCGCCAAAACCGTCCTGGAACGATTTCATGACCTTGGCCACCGGCATGCCGGAAGTCAGGCCCAGGAAGCCGGCCGCGAGGGTGAGGGCGACAAAGGGGTGAACCTTGAAGTGGGTGATCAGCAGGATCAGCCCGACGATGGTAACCAGCGCGTCGAGCAGCAGGAAGGTATCAGTAGCCAGTCCGAACATGGTTTGAAGGCCTCGGTCTTATCGTTGTTTTGGGCGTAGCTTTTTGGAGTCTTTGCCGCGTTTACGGGTTGGGGTAGCGCTGTCTTTGGTGAGACGGAAAAGCCGCCGAGGTCAGGCGGTTTGCGCCAGGCCCGGCTCACCGCAGTGCTTTAGCCAGTGGTCCACCGCTTCGGCCAGTGCTTCGATCGGTTGGGTGGCGTCCAGTGCCAGCGTCAATGGCTCGCCGCGTGGCGATTCCAGGGCCGCGAACTGGCTGTCGATGAGGCTGGCCGGCATGAAGTGCCCTGGGCGAGCCAGCACGCGTTTTTCGGCCTCGGCAGGCGACAGTTCGAGGAACACGAACACCAGCCCGGGCATGGCATCGCGCAGGGTGTCGCGGTAGCGGCGCTTTAGTGCCGAGCAGGTCAGGATCGGGCGTTCACCGGCCTGGGTGGTGGCTTGCAACTCTTCACCAAGGCGGACCAGCCAGCCGGCACGGTCGCTGTCATCCAGCGGGATGCCAGCGCTCATCTTGCGGATGTTTTCGGCAGGGTGGAAAGCGTCGCCTTCGATCAGGCGGCCGCCGCTTCTGGCAGCAATGGCGGCGCCGATGCAGCTTTTGCCACAACCGGCCACGCCCATCACCACAATGGCGGACAGGGGAGAATTCATCAGTACCTCCTGCGGGTGAGATAGCGCTGTCTCGCCGTTGACGAACAGCCACCTCCCCGGTGTTATTGGTCTTGTCCTTACGCAGTATGGACGCCTGGTGGCGAGCGCGTGGTGGCTGCTACCAAAGATTACATTGCCTGCATCCTGAGACAGCGCTACCTTAGTGGCCGTTCCCTCTCCTTGCAAGTAGTAAAATTACAACATTCATGTCCCGCACCGGCTCCCGAACTACAGGTCGTCCCACCCTGGCCGAAGTTGCCAGGCTTTCCGGGGTTTCCCCGATTACCGCTTCGCGCGCCTTGCGTGGGGTCAGCACCGTTGCGCCTGACCTGGTGGAAAAGGTCATCGCCGCAGCGGCGAACCTTGGCTATGTTGCCAACCCGGCCGCCCGGGCGCTGGCCTCGGCACGCAGTCAGTCGGTGGTGGTGTTGATCCCGTCGTTGTCCAACCAACTGTTCATCGACACCCTGGAGGCCATCCACGAGGTCATGCGCCCTCGTGGGCTAGAGGTGCTGATCGGCAACTATCACTACGACCTTGCCGAAGAAGAGAACCTGATCCGCAATTACCTGGCCTATCAGCCCTGCGGCATTTTGCTGACCGGCTTCGAGCGTAGCGATGCTGCCCGGCAGATGCTGGCTGCCAGCGGCGTGCCGTGTGTGCACATGATGGAGCTCAATGGCGAGCCAGGGGCTTTGTCGGTCGGCTTCTCGCAGCATCAGGCCGGGCGTGCTGCTGCACGGCACCTGATCGAGCGCGGGCGCAAGCGCCTTGCATTCATTGCCGCGCAGCTGGACCCGAGGGTGATGCAGCGTGCCGAGGGTTTCCGTCAGGCTTTGGCAGAGGCTGGTTTGCAGGCTGCCGAGCTGGAGGTGTTGGCCCCGGAGCCATCGTCGATTGCCCTGGGCAGTGTGCTGTTCAGTCAACTGATGCAGCAGGCGCCGGATGTCGACGGCATCTTCTTCTGTAACGACGACCTGGCCCAGGGCGCGGTGCTGCAGGCCTTGCGTCAAGGGGTGGAGGTGCCACGCCAGGTGGCGATGGTCGGTTTCAACGATTTGCCTGCGTCGGCGCATATGGTGCCGCGGCTGACCTCCATTCGCACACCACGGGCTGCGGTGGGGCGGGGCGCGGCACAGGCGCTGCTGGCGTTGCTGGATGGCAAGCGGGTGACGAATGCGCAGCAGGATCTGGGCTTTGAGCTGATGGTGCGCGAGAGCACCTGAGAGTGCCCGCCAAGGCCTTCTCGCGCGACTCCCACAGGAATGATTGGCCCGAAACGAAGGTGTAGCGGGTTTACCTGCGAAGCGTGCGTTGCGGGGCATGGCACCGGCTGTGCCGGTGTTCGCGGGTGAACCCGCTCCTACGGGGGGGCGCGCTGGTTCAAGACAGGCGCTGTAGATGCCACGACTTGCCAACGGCGATCTATGCTCAAAAAACCGCGCATACGGAGCCCCGCGTCATGTTCGATTTCCATCGCAAGTCTGATTTGGCAGAAATCCAGCGCACCCGCCAGGCGTTGGCCGATGCGCAAGCCAAACTGGCCGCTATCGGCCGTTCCATGGCGATGATCGAGTTCGCCCCTGACGGTACTATTCTCGACGCCAACGAGCGCTTCTGCCAGGCCATGGGCTACAGCGCCGACGAGCTGCGTGGCAAGCACCACCGGCTGTTCTGTGAGCCGGACTATGCAAAAAGCGCCGAGTACCAGCAACTGTGGCGCGAGTTGGGGCAGGGCAAGGCTATCAGCGGTACGTTCGAGCGCATCGACAAGGCGGGGCGCGAGGTCTGGCTGGAAGCCAGCTACATGCCCGTGCTGGACGAGCACCGGCAAGTCACCAGCGTAATCAAGGTGGCGTCGGACATCACCCAGCGGGTAGTGCTGGAGCACGAGAGCGAAAGCCTGCTCAAGGCCATCAGCCGCTCCATGGCGGTGATCGAGTTCACTCCCCAAGGCCGGGTGATCAAGGCCAACCAGAATTTTCTCGACACCATGGGCTACCGCCTCGATGAAGTGGTTGGCCGCCACCACGGGCTGTTCTGCCTGGCGCATGAACGCGAATCGGCCCAGTACCGAGAGTTCTGGGCTTCGCTGAACCGTGGCGAATACCACTCGCACCGCTTCGAGCGCGTCAACAAGCAAGGCCAGACCGTTTTTCTGGAGGCCTCCTACAACCCGATCTTCGACAGCAAGGGCCGCCTGTGCAAAGTGGTCAAGTTTGCCAGCGACATCACCCATCAGGTCTGCACCCAGCAAAGCGCCGCCCATGCCGCCCATGCCAGCTCGGTGCAGACCGATGCCTGCGCGCGCAAGGGGACCGAAGTGGTGCAGCAGGCGGTGCAGGTAATCGAGCAGATTTCCCAGGAGCTTAACGACGCTGCGCGCAGCATCGACGCGGTAAACAAGCAGTCGGATGTGATCGGGCAGATTGTGCTGACCATTCGGGGCATCGCCGACCAGACCAACCTGTTGGCCCTTAATGCAGCCATCGAGGCAGCGCGTGCCGGCGAGCACGGGCGCGGCTTTGCCGTGGTGGCCGATGAGGTGCGCAACCTGGCCGCGCGAACCAGCAAGGCCACCCTGGAAATCGTCGATGTGGTGCGGCAGAACCACGACCTGTCGCTATTGGCAGTGGCCAGCATGCAATCGAGCCTCAACCGCACCGGTCACGGCGTGGCGCTGGCCAATGAGGCGGGGACGGTGATCATGGAAATCCAGCAAGGCTCACGGCACGTCGTGGACGCCATCAGCCAGATAACCTCGACGCTGCAATTGCATTGAGCGCCTCGCGCATCTCGTCAAGCAGTGCCTGCAGGCTGAGTTGCAGTTGCGCGCGCTGTTCGACGGTCGGCAGCCCTTTTGCGTGGGCGTGTTCGATAGCTTCACAGTCTTTGACCACAGTGCGCACCCTGATCATTTTCGCGCCACCCTTGATGCGGTGGGCAAGGGCGCGCACGGTTTCATCAGGGGCGTCTGTTGCCAAGGCTCTCAGGGCGGCCAGGTCTTCACCGACGCTTATCGACAATTGCTCCAGCAAATGCCGCGTCAACTGTTCGTCGTCCTGGGTCAGGTGACGCAGTTCGGCCAGGTCGAACCCACTATGGAAAGGCTCCGGCGACGGCTGTTGAGGGCGCACCTGGGGCAGATGGGTCTTGAGCGTGCGCAGACCAATCGGCTTGAACAGGCATTCGTCCATGCCGCTGGCCAGGCAGCGAGTACGCTCCTCGGCCTGGGCGTTGGCGGTCACGCCAAGAATACGGCCTGCTGGCAGGCCGCGCTCACCCTCCAGGCTGCGAATGCGCCGGGTGAGCTCATGCCCGTCCATGACCGGCATGCTGCAATCGGTGATCACCAGGTCGAAGCGCGCTTCCTGCCAGCGTGCAAGGGCGATCTCGCCATTCTCCGCCAGTGTCACATGGTGCCCCAGGGTTTGCAGTTGCCGTTCCAGCAAAAGCAGGTTGGCCGGGTAGTCGTCGACCACCAAGATATTGAGCGGGCCGCTGTTACTTTCATGTGTGGTGAGTTGCGGGTCCGCTTGTGCCGGTGCTTCGCAGACAGGTAACCGCAGGCTGACTTGTACCCGGGTGCCAACACCCTCGACGCTCTGAAGGCTCAGGGCGCCGCCCATCAGTTCGGCCAGGGTACGGCTGATGACCAACCCCAGGCCTGCCCCTTGACGTGCCCTCGGGCCATCGACCTGAACGAAGGCACTGAACAGCCTGGCCTGGTCGGCGGGGCTGATGCCGATGCCGGTGTCGCGCACATTCAGCTCGATAGCCAGAATGCCGTGGCCGGCAACTTTGGGCAGCAGCAGGCATGCCTGCACTTCACCACGGTCGGTGAACTTGATGGCGTTGCTGATCAGGTTGGACAGAATTTGCTTGAGTCGCAGTGGATCAGCCAGCACCCATACCGGCTCTGCAGGCAGCTCGCCATGTAGATGCAACCCTTTGGCCCGGGCATTGCCTTCGAACACCCGCAGCGTGGCGCGCACCAGTTCGACCAGATTGGTGGGTACTGGCTGCAGGCTGATGTGCCCGGATTCGATGCGGGAAATGTCGAGAATATCGCCAATCAGCTCAAGCAGGCCAATGGCCGAATCATGGGCGGTCTGCAAGGTCTGGGCGTCGCTGCGGCCGCTGCGGCTATCTTCCAGGGCCAGTTCCAGCAGACCGATCACGGCATTCATCGGGGTGCGGATCTCATGGCTCATGGTGGCCAGGAAGGTGCTTTTGGTCTGGCTGGCCTGTTCGGCATCGTCCTTGGCCTGGCGTAACTGCTCCAGCAGCCCGCGGCTCAGCGCGAGCTGTGCCTGCAGCGCGTGCTGTGCCTCGGTGCGCTGGTTGATCAGCTTGCGCAGGTAGCTGTTCCAGAACACCACCCCGGCCAGCAGCAGGGCCGATAGCACCAGCACCTGCAAAGCCAGGGTGCGGTAGTCGCGCCAGGGGCTGTCGCTCACCAGTGTGCTGGTGCGCCAGCGGTTGATCAACTGGTCCAGTTCTTCAGGTGGAATGCTTAGCAGCGCCTTGTCGAGAATGGCCTGCAATTGGGGCTGGTCGGCGGCTACGGCAAAGGCGGCAATGGCCGGAGCGTCGTCGAGCATGTTGGCGATGCGCAAACGGTCCTTGAACACATGGCTGATGTAATAGGCAGCATTGATATGGCTGCTCAGGGCAGCGTCGGCAACACCGTTGGCCACGGCCTCCATCTGGCCCAGTGGGTTGTCAACTTCGACTATCTCGGCCTGCGGGTATCGCTGTTGCAAAACGGCCTGCTGCGGTGAGCCGCGCACCAAGGCGATGCGCTTGCCATCCAGGGCCTTGGCCTGTGCAGGTGATTCACCGTCGTTGCGGGTAACAAGCACGCGCGGGCTGACCAGGTAGGGGCGGGTGTAGCGCAGTTGCTTCAAGCGGTCGGCACCATAGCCCAGCGCCCCGATCATCTGTGCCTCGCCCCGCACCAGGCGGTCGATCATGGCCTGCGATGAAGCACTCTCGACGGGTGTGAACTGCAGCCCCGTGCGCAGCGAGATCTGCTTGAGCAGGTCCAGGGTGATACCGCTAGGGCGGTGCTGAGCATCGTTGAACGTCAAGGGTGCCAGCGAGGTATTGACCAGTACGCTGATAGTGGGGTGGGCGGTGATCCAGGATTCTTCTTCTTCGCTCAAGGCGGTGAGGTGGCGCTGCAGCAGCAGGCTGGTGTTACCACTGCTCCAGCGGCGCAGAATGTTCAGGCGTTCACTTTCGCTTATGCGTGACAGCGCCTTGTCCACCAGCCGATGCAGGCGCGGGTTGTCGCTGGCGATGGCGAAGGCAAAAGCCTCTGGGGCCAACTGAGAGAAATGGTCGATTTTCAACGTGCCCTGAAAACTTTTGCCGATCATGTAGTCAGTGCTGATGGCATCGCCCAGATAGGCGTCTGCCTCGCCCAGCGCCACGGCAGCGAGCCCGGCCAGGGTCGAGCGGTACAGGCTCAGTTGCGCCTTGGGGTACAGTGTGCGAACGCTGACGGCCGGCAGGTAGTGATCGACCATCGCCAGGCGCAGGCCGGCGAGCTCGGGCGTACTTTTCAAGCTGCGCCCTTCACGGGTGACGATCACTGGCAGGTCGTCGGCATAGGGGGTGCTGAGGCTTAGCTGGGCGTCCGCCGCCTCGAAGGCGTTGGAGCTACCCAACAAGTCGATACGGCCATCACGCAGGGCGGTGATGGCCTCGTGACGGCTGTCAAAACGACGTACTTCAATGGGGATATCCAGCTGTTCGCCGATGATGCCGGCGTAGTCTGCGCTCAGTCCCTCATAGTCATGCTGGCTGACGTTGATTTCGAACGGGGGGTAATCGGGGCGCGCACTGCCCATTACCAGGCGTTCGCGTTGTTTCAGCCAGTGGCGATCATCGCCGGATAACGTCAGTGGGGCAGCGGCACTGATCGAGCGCGCCAGCAGATGGCGTGGTTCACTGCTGGCCTGCAGTTCCGTGGAGTTGGCCAGACCGATAGCCAGAAGGACGCTCGCCAGCAACTGTTTCATGGCAGCCGAGCGCTCAATAGACGCTGTTGCGCTTGGCCAGGTCGACCATTTCCACCAGTGACTCGGTCTTGAGCTTTTCCATGATACGGCCCCGGTAGGTGCTGATGGTCTTGGCGCTGAGGTTCATGCAAGTGCCGATGTTCTTGTTGTTCTCACCGCGCGCAAGGCGCCGCAGCACTTCCATTTCTCGGTTGGAGAGACTGGCCAGGCGCACCGGCTCGCTCTCCAGCGAGTTGCTGTTGACCGACATTTGCGGAAAGGTCGAATAACCTTTGGTCAGGGCCTTGAGGGCGAACAGCAGGGCCTCGTGGTCCTCTTCCTTGGTGACGAAGGCGCCTATTCCGGCATCCAGGCAGCGACGCACATACAGATCGGTGGCCTGGCCGGTCAGCACCATGATCTTCGGTACCGGCTCCAGGCTCTGCAATCGCTTGATGACTTCCATGCCGTCCAGGCCAGGCAGGCCGATGTCGAGAATGACTACGTCCGGGCGCAGTTCGCGGGCTACCTGAGCCACTTCACTGCCATTGCCGACCTCGCCGATGACATGGAAGCGCTCGCGCTCGAGCAGTAGGCGCAACGACAGCCGGACAATAGGGTGGTCGTCGACGATCAGCACGGTTGTCATGAGGAAAACTCCTGTAGGGATGTGGTCCGCTTCCTGGAACACTCAGGAATACGTCTGCAAGTGGGGTTATCGGAAGCGCTGCACGATACGACCATTCCCGAGGTTTGGTAATGCCGAGTATAGAAGTGTTGAAATCCCCAGTGCTTATTGTTGAAAAGTCCTACAAGAAACAGGAAAGACATCACCCTGAAACAGCGGTGATGCCGGTGCTTTGCAGTTGTTCAGACGCAGGCGGCGTGCGGTTTGTGTATCCGCAGCGTGGAGGCAGGGTTGTTGGCCAATGCCTGACCGACCCGCGTCGGGCGGGCTACCAACTGCCCGGTACAATTCGGGCAGCGGCCTTGGAAGCGGGTTTCGGCACAGGCACGGCAGAACGTGCATTCGAAGGAGCAGATCATAACGTCGGGGCTGTCACCCGGCAGGTCGGCATCACAGCACTCGCAGTTGGGGCGTAGTTCCAGCATGGGCATGACTCCTGTTCGCAGGCGGGAACCCGGAGTCTGCTACGCCCGAGGCAAGGCTGGCAATGTTCAGTCGCCAGGGCGGTACAGGTGGGCATGCCCGGCGCGGTACAAGGCCGATTCGGCGAACGGTGTATCCCCCAGGACGTGGCCTACCAGGATCAGCGCCGTGCGCCGGAAATCCTTGGCCGCTACGCGTTCGACGATATCGCCGAGGTTGCCGCGCACCCAATCCTGATCTGGCCAGGTGGCCCGATGCACCACCGCAACCGGGCAGTGCGCGCCGTAGTGCGGCATCAACTCATCGACAATGCGCGACAGGTGCTTGACCCCCAGATGAATTGCCAGGGTGCTGCCATGGCGCGCCAGGTCGCCTAACTGCTCACCCGGCGGCATGGGCGAGCTGTCGCCATAGCGGGTGAGGATCACGGTCTGCGCCACTTGAGGCAAGGTCAGCTCGCAGCCGAGCAGGGCGGCGCTCGCTGCCGTGGCGGTAACACCGGGGATGATCTGGTAATCGATGCCCAGCGCTTGCAGGTGGCGAATCTGCTCACCGATGGCGCCGTACAGGCTGGGGTCGCCGCTGTGCACCCGGGCCACATCCTGACCTTTTTCGTGTGCGCTGCGCATGGCAGCGATGATCTGTTCCAGGTGCAGTTCGGCGCTGTTGATCACGGTTTCGGCCTGGTGGCCTTCGAGCACGGCGGCGGGTACCAGTGAACCGGCATAAATGATCACCGGGCACTGACGAATCAGCCGTTGGCCCTTGACCGTGATCAGCTCCGGGTCGCCGGGGCCGGCACCGATAAAGTAGATGGTCATGCAAAGTCCTGGCAAGAAAGAGGGGGCGAAACGCTCAGCAGGCCAGGGCGAGCGTCGCCGGGCCCAGTACCTGGCGCGTCAGCAGCAGCCTGGCCGTACCCTGCCGCTGGCTGGCCAGGGCCAGTGCCGCGCTCTCGGCTACGCCCCAGCAGCCACTGTGCCGGTGGGCAACGGCGGAGCGGTGGCTGAGCAGTGGTTCATAGGGTTGCAGTTGCGCGCCATGGTACAGCACCAACGGTAAACCGAGGTGCTCTGCCAGTTGCAACAAGCCGGGCTCGTCGGCCTTCAGGCTGATGCTTGCGATACCGCGCAGGTCAGCCAATGCCAGGCCCTGTTTGTCCAGGGCCTGGCACAGCAAGCGTTGCAAGGTATCCGCCGGGCAACCCCGGCGGCAGCCAAAACCGGCATAGAAGGCAGGCATCAAGCCTGGCTGGAACGGCGGAACAGCCAGGCGCTGAGCAGGCCCAAGGCCAGCCAGAAGGCGGCGTTGGTGAGCCAGGAGGCTACCTTGAATTGGGTTTCCAATGCTTCAGGGGCCAGGCTTTCGTGCACCTCGGGTTGCGGTGCACCGATTACATGGGGAATGACCAGCAGCACGGCGCCCAGCGCCTTCAGCAGCCAGTGGCGGGCGAACACCAGCAAGGCCAGGCCCAGCGCTGTGGCACTGGCTGTACCGACCCACCAGGTTTGGCGTTGCCCCAGGTCGGCGGCCGCCGTACCCGGCAGTTCTGGTGGCAAGCCCAGGGTTGGGGCCAGGCAGAACACGGCGAAGCCAGCCAACCCCCACAATGCGCCAGTGGCGGCGCGTTTGGGCTCGCGAAGGCTGTACAGGGCGGCGAGGATCAGGGCGAAGCCGACCGCAACCACCAGATTACCGCCTGTGGTGGACAGCACGCGCTGCCAGCCGTCTTCCGGCGACCAGGCTTCGGCGCTGTGTTCATGAGCGGCAACTTCGCTACCGTGTTCGTGGTGTGCGGCCGGGGCCGAGGACTCGTAGGTTTCCGCCTCCAGAATCAGCGGAGCCACCCAGAAGCTTTGCAGCAAGGTCAGCAACAGGGCTGCAAGGAGCCCGCTGAAGCCCGCAGTACGGGCAATGCGCGTGATCATCAGGCGTACTCAGTGGCAGGGGAAGGCGGCGCTGTGGCGGGTGTCGTGGGCGGCGTTGTGCACGGCCTCGATGTGCGAGAACCCGGCAAAGTAGACCAGGCACAGACCCAGCAAGCTGGCACCGACGGCGATGGTTACACGTTGGCTGAGCGTAACGGGGGTAGCAAGGCTGTGTTGTTTGGCGCTGGTGACGGGCATGACGCGATCCTCTGCTTTTTGTGGGCAATGGGCGAGCGCGGCAGCCCCGGACGTGGTCGCCCAAGGGAATGCAACAGCGCCCGCCCACCGCGGGGTGTTCATGAACGCCAGGCCGGTCTCCGGGCTTGCGAGGAAGAGCTGGGCTCCTGGAACGCGTCACCTTCCCATGCCGTACTACGAGGCACAGTGGTACAGACGCTTCACTCGCTTACCGTTGCGGGGGCAGCACCGGCATTGTCCGGCCCTGCTGAAGGGCCTGGGACGCACCGGTTTCCCGTTTCACCCCCTGAGGGGCACCTGAACGCGAGGCATAAGGAGAGCATGGGGCGGGCTTGGCGTCAATGTCATACAGCGCGCGAGGCCGTTGAACAGCAGGTACGGCAGGCTCAGGCCTGCAGTCTTCTTCCTGCAGGCAGAAGTGCAGAAACCGGGCGATCACCCGCGGGCGAATGCCGCCAGCTTGTCGCCATCCAGGCGGTAGCGCACCCACTCATCCTGCGCCTCGGCCCCCAGTTTCTGGTAGAAGCCGATCGCTGGCTCGTTCCAGTCCAGCACACTCCATTCCAGACGCCCACAGTTGTTCGCCACCGCTTCGCGGGCAATGTGCTGCAACAACTGCCGGCCGGCACCATCGCCGCGATGTTCGGGGGTTACGTACAGGTCTTCCAGATAGATGCCATTGCGCCCGAGCCAGGTCGAGTAGCTGTAGAAGTACACGGCAAAGCCGATTGCACGGCCATCACGCTCGCACATCAGGGCGTGCACAGTGCTGCCTTCGTCGAACAGGCTGTGCTCGATGTCGGCAAGGGTGGCGACCACCTCGTGGCGGGCGCGTTCGTACTCGGCGAGTTCGGTGATGAAGGTGAGGATCTGCTCGGCATCGGTACGCACGGCAGGGCGAAAGGTGAGGCTCATGGTGACGGCTTCCTTGGTCCGGGTTGGCGATACAGTGATTTGTATCTGTGTAATTTAATCAAACTGTAACGGTCGCTGGGAGTGGCGGCTCCGGTAGTGTGACAGCACCTATAAAGAAAGTGGAATGCCCGCCATGCTTGCCTCTGCCGACCTGCTGACTGCCTTTGTGCTGTTTGCCTTCGTATCTTCCATCACGCCTGGCCCCAACAACACCATGTTGCTGGCCTCGGGGGTGAACTTCGGCGTGCGCCGCTCGGTCCCTCATGCCTTGGGTATCAGTTTTGGTTTCATGATGATGGTGCTGGCCGTCGGCCTGGGGCTGGGGGAGGTATTCAAGGCCTGGCCACCACTGTACACGGTGCTGCGCTACGCTGGCGCCGCCTATCTGCTGTACCTGGCCTGGAAGATCGCCACTTCCGGGCCGGTCGGCACGGCCGCGTCCAGTGCTCGCAAACCCCTGGGCTTCTGGGGTGCGGCGGCGTTCCAGTGGGTCAACCCCAAGGCTTGGGTGATGGCGGTAGGGGCGATTACCACCTACACGCCAGCGCAAGGCTATGTAACCAACGTGATCGTCATTGCGGCCTTGTTCGCTTTGGTCAACTTGCCCAGCGTGGGGGTATGGGTGATGTTCGGCAGCGCCCTGCGCAACCTGTTGCAGAATTCGCGCTGGCTGATGCTGTTCAATGTCGTGATGGCCCTGTTGCTGGTGATTTCCCTGTACCCGCTGCTGTTTGTAGAATCAGCGTTTTCCTGACCCCGAGAGTACAGTAAGCCGATGCAGTTGATTCCCTGGTCCCACGAATGCGCCGAAGGTTTCACCCTGCGTGGCTGGCGAACTTCGGCCAGTGGCAAACCGCTGCTGCACTTTCTGCATGGCAACGGCTTCTGTTGCCTGGCCTACCAACCGTTGCTGATGCGCCTGGGCGAGCATTTCGACCTGTGGCTCTGCGACGTTCAGGGCCATGGGGACAGTGATCATGGTGGGGTGTTTCGCGGCTGGAACCGCACCGCTGCCCTGGCGGTGGAGGCCTTTCAGGGCGGACGTGGCGAGTATGGCGACGTACAGCGGTTTGCCGCAGGGCACAGCTTTGGTGGCGTGCTTACGGGGCTGATCCTGGGCAGTGAGCCGCAACTGTTCGCACGTGCCGTGCTGCTCGACCCGGTACTGTTCAGCCGACGCATGATCGGTGTGATGGGGGCGGCAGCCCTGGTCGGCCTGCATCAGCGTCACGCCCTGGCCCGCAAGGCCGCCAGCCGCCGTAGCCACTGGCCCGATCGCGAGTCGGCGTTGGCCTCGCTGGAAGGGCGCGGCATCTTCAAAGGCTGGACCCATGCGGCACTGCAGGCCTATGTCGAGCATGCGATCGGTGAATGTGGCGAGGCCGTGGTGCTCAAATGCCGGCCCAGCCGTGAAGTGGAGATCTTCAGTTCATTCCCTAAACGCATGTGGGCCAGTCTGGCCGCAATCACGACACCGACACGGGTGTTGTACGGAGAAGACACCTATCCCTTCGTGCCACACTCGGTGAATCGCTTGGCGCTGCTGAACCGCAATGTGACCGCACGGCAAGTTCCCGGTGGGCACTGTTTCATGCAGGAAGACCCGGCCATGGCGGCCGAGCAGGTGCTCGATTTCTTGCAGGGTTGACTGTTCTGTACGTGGAACGATGCATGCCATTTTAGCCAGCTACCGCGTGATTGGCATCATTGATAAGGTTATCTCAGCCAAGAGAGGAGCCTTCTCATGAAAACGATTCTGGGTATTCACCGCAGCCCCCACGCCCATTGGGTGGGTGATGGTTTCCCGGTGCGCAGCCTGTTCACCTACGACAACCTGGCCAGCCAGATCAGCCCGTTCCTGCTGCTGGATTACGCCGGCCCGCATGATTTCGCCCCGACCCAAGCACGACGCGGCGTAGGCCAGCATCCGCATCGCGGCTTCGAGACCGTGACCATCGTCTACCAAGGTGAACTGGAGCACCGTGATTCCACCGGTGCTGGCGGCTTGATCGGTCCAGGTGACGTGCAGTGGATGACGGCGGCCAACGGCATCATTCATGAAGAGTTTCATTCCCCGGACTTTGCACGCAGTGGCGGCACGCTGGAAATGGTCCAGCTGTGGGTGAACCTGCCGGCGCGGGACAAGCGTGCAGCGGCCGGCTACCAGACGCTGCTGGCCGGCGACATTCCGGTGGTAGCGCTCGACGGTGATGCCGGGAGCTTGCGGGTGATTGCCGGTGACTACCACGGCCACCAGGGGCCGGCTCGAACCTTCACCGCGATGGACGTGTGGGATTTGCGGCTCAACGCCGGCGCGGCCTTGCAGTTGCCAGTTGCTGCCGGTCGCAATGCGGCGCTGGTGGTGTTGCGTGGTAACGTTCGATTCAACGGCGAGCGCGAAGCAGGCCCGTCCAGCCTGGTGCTGCTCGACCGGGAGGGTGTAGATGTAGCCGTCGAGGCGCTGGACGGCGCAAGTGTGCTGCTGCTCAGCGGTGAGCCGATCGACGAGCCGATCGTTGGCTACGGCCCGTTCGTGATGAACAGCCAGGCGGAGATTGCCGAGTCGTTCGATGATTTCCATGCCGGGCGGTTTGGGCAGATGCAGGACGAGAGGGGAGGCGCCGCACACTGATGCTGTTAATTGGTTGGCCTTTCCCGGCTGGGGCCTGGCCAACGCCTAGTTGACCGAGACCACTCGTCGTTAAGTCTGCTAATGCATTCGAACACTCGGCCGCCGCGGGGAATCTTCCACTAAGGTGCTAGAGGATTCCCCGCATGCTCATTGCCGGGGAGCATGGTCAGCTGGCCGAGCATGCGCAATATCAATTGGCGCCCCGCCCGACAAAGGCGTACTTCCATACAACAGACCATCCCACAGAGAGGGTCGTACCATGTCGTTGATAGGCGTTTCTATGCTAGAGATGCGGCAACTGATCGAGCAGGCCTGCTTGCCAGACCGCTGTGAAGTGAGTTGCCCGGATGGCGCGCACTTGACCATCCGCCTGGGCCAGGGCCAGGATCTCGACCAAGGCGTGACCCTCAGCGGGGTCGCGCTGCAAGACCTCAACAGTTGTCGTGACCTGGTCAACCTGGTGGAGCAGCTGCATGCGTTGCGTGACAGCCACCCGGCGCCACTCAAGGCGATTGCCTGAGCGCGCCTGTCGTGCCCCGGTCAGCCCAGGCTGGCCGGGTATAAGCAGCCACGAGCGCGGCCACGGCCGCCGTTGATCGGCTTATTGCAGTTCCAGCAGCAGGTTCAGGCCACCGTCGCCGCACTTTCCCTTCTCGCGAACCACGCCGTGATAACTCCGCCCATCCCAGACGAAGGCCACACTGTGAGCTCGGTCGATCTTGTCAGGCAGTGGGGGGCAAACGTGCAGGCGCAGCCCTGGGCGACCTTGCAGGTTGAGGGCGGCGAGCTGGCATTGGCATTCCACTCGTTGCGCCACCGGGCCGAACAGGGTGTCGCGTACGTAATCGAGTTGCAGCGAAGCATTGGGTGCGCGGCCAGGCATCTTCATCGGTACATGGCTCCGTTACAACGGCTCGAAGAACCACACGGGTTGGGCATGGCAGGCTCCATACAAAAGAAAGGCGGCTTATCATTCGAAGCTTGCCTGGCCAAGATGTTCAATGTGTTTCATGTGCGTTCATCTTGTTTTGCGCTGGCTGGCAGATGACGGCCCCTGTTCAGGCACCCGCCTTGCGCAAGGTCAGGTTGATCCGCCGTTCGCCCAGGCGCGGATGCACACCGGGCTTGATCGGTAGCACGCCGTGAAAGCGCAAGCGGTCTTCGCCACCCCACACCAGCACATCGCCGTGGCTCAGCGCGATGCGCTGAGCCTTGTCGGCACGCTGCAGGCCGCCGAACAGGAACACCGCCGGTAAGCCCAGCGACACCGACACGATCGGCTGGCCGAAATCCTGCTCGTCGCGGTCCTGGTGCAGACTCAGGCGTGTGCCCGGCAGGTAATGGTTGACCAGGCAGGCATCCGGCACAAAACCGTCAAACCCGGCCATGGCTGCGGCGCGGGAGGCCAAGGCGAGCAGAACCGGGGGCAGGGCGGGCCAGGGCTGGCCACTGAGTGGGTCGCTGGGGCTGTATCGGTAGCCATGTTGATCACTCACCCACCCCAGCGTACCGCAGTTGGTCAGGGCCACTGCCATGCGCAGGCCTCCTGGGGTGTACATGTGCCGGAACGGCGCAGCACGCAGCACCGGACGCAGGGCATCGAGCAGCGCCTCGGTTTCGGCCAGGGCGAAGCCGGGCAGCAGCACGGTGTGGCTTGCCAGGCGTTGCGGCTGGGGGCCGAACAGGTCGAGGTCGGACTGGATCATGTGGCTGCACATCTTCGAGCGGTTTGCCATTGTACCCGACAGCTACACGTCAGGGGATTGCACACGCCGGCCGGATCGAACGATGGCAGAGGACGGGATGACAGAAAAAGGAACCGCGGCACCAGGGAGAGGAGCACCGCGGTTCAAGGGGGAGCGGTTTACTGCTGGGTCACAGTGGCCAGGTTCGCGCTGCCCAGCTGGGTGATGGTGGCGGATTGGGCGACACCACTCTGGTCGACGAACGCCTTGTTGCTTTGGCCTCCCTGGGTCACGTAGGCGACGTTGATGCTGTCAGTCTGTTTGATGGTGGCTTCGTTTCCGCTTCCGTAGAGTTGGTTGGTGTAGCTCTGGTTGCTATAGCCGGACTGGTCGAGCGTGATGGTGTTGCCGGTGCCCTGGCTGCTGCCGTAGGCATAGTTGTCGGTACCACGCTGGTCGGCGATCAGAATGTTGTCAGTGCCGTTCTGTTCGAAGTACAGCTCGTTGCTGACATCATCCTGCTTGGTCGACATCTGGTTGCCTTTACCCGTCTGGGTCAGCGTGGCCAGCTGGTCAGCGCCCTTCTGGGTCAGATTGACGCCGTTGCCATTGCCAGCCTGGTTGATGGTGGCGTTCTGGTTGGTGCCGAACTGGCCACCCATCTTGGCGCCTTTCCAGTTACTGGCGGTGATGCTGTTGCCATTGCCTTGGGTGTTGATGGTCAGGTTGAGGTTTTCACCGTTCTGATAGGTGAAATGCAGGTTGTTGTTGCCGGTCTGGGTAATGGTGGTGGTCGAGTTGTTGGTCTCGAACTGGTCCGACCAACTGGCGTTGGCATTGCCTTGCTGCGACAGGCTGACCTTGTTGCTGACGCCGAAGCTCTGGTCGATATAGCCTTCGTTCGACTGGCCGGTCTGGACCACGGAGGCCTGGCTACCGATCTGTGTGTCCTGCCACACTTCCACAGAGTTGCCGCCCCCGTACTGGCCAATGGCAATGGTGCCGCCAGTGCCTTCGCGCTGGTCGCCATAGGCCCAGTTGTCGTGGCCTTCCTGATAGACCTGGATATCGCCATCGACATGGTTCAGGTGCTCGGCGGTGGCGTAGTTGTCCTGGCCGGTCTGGTTGACGGTGCTGCGATTGTTGCTGCCACCGAAGGTCTGTTCGATAAAAGCCTCGTTGCGCTGGCCGGATTGCCAGCTGGTGGCTTTGCTGCCTTCCTGGCTGTCCTGCCACACGGTGGATTTATTGCCGACGCCTTGTTGGGTTTGCAGCGATTCGTTGTTCGACCCAATCGACTGGCTGGCGAAGGCATCGTTGTAGCTGCCTCCGGCTTGCTGGGTGATCTGGCTGCCGTTCTCGAACAGTTGCTCAGCGTAGCCGGCGTTGTACTGGCCGGTGGCGCTCTGCTGGATATCGCTGGTGCTTTCGGCCTGCACGGCGAGGTGGTTGTGGCCCTTGCCAGTCTGGTTCTGGGTGGCCGAGGCGAAGGATGCCTGGGTCTGAGAGACTTCGGCGATGTTTTCCTTGCCGTCCTGGGTCTGGGACGAGGTGCTGTCAGCAGCCATGGCCTGACCTGCGAGGGCCAGGACGATAGCGGCACTTAACGGAGCGAGCTTGTACATGGTGGTGCCTCCAGGTCTATCGGTATTGGGTGATCTGAACATGCTGGCCATTGCCAGCCTGGGTCACGGAGCTGTTGAGCCCTGAGCCGGACTGCACGATGCTGGCGCTGTTGTCGTTGCCGATCTGCTCGATGGCGGCGTTGTTGCTGCTGCCGCTCTGGCGAATCGACGCACTGTTGCCATTTCCCTGTTGGCTGATGATGGCCATCAGGTCACTGCCTTCCTGCAAGATGTACGCTTCCTGGGCACCGCCGGACTGGACGATACGGCCCAGCAGGGCCTGACCGTTCTGGTCGAGGGCGGCGCGGTTGCCTGACCCTTGCTGCTCGATCACCGCAGCCTGGCCGGCACCGGCCGGCAGCAGGCGGATGATCACTGGTTCACCGAGGTCGTTGCCGGGTGCAAGGTCGGCATTGTCCATCAGGTCCTCTGCCCAGCAGGCCTGGCCCGCCAGGGCCAGGCAGAGCAACAGGGAGTACAGCCGTTTCATCGAAGCCTCCGGCTTTTACTGCACGACTACGTTGACAGTGCGCGTGGTGCCTTGGCTGGTGGTGATCGTCGCCGTCGGTGCCGCAGTCGGGATGATCGTGGTGCTATTGCTTACCACCAGGCGCCAGCGGCCGGTCAGCGCTACCGTGGCCGTCCCCAAGGTCTGGACGCCCGTGGTAGTGGTTACCCGCACGGTTACGGTATTGCCGGTGGTCACCGACGAGGTGCCACTGATGTCCCAGTTGTAACGGTTGTTGGAGCGCGCCGTGACCGTGGCTGTCGTGACGGCGAAGGTTTCTGCGGCAGGCCGAGGCGACACGTTGACGGTGACCGTACTTGGGGTGGACAGCCCCCCCAGCGAGTCACGTGCCTGGTAGGTGAAGGTGGTGGTGAAGGCTGTGGTTACAGTGGCCGGTGGGGTATAGGTCACGGTTGTGCCGTCGGTGCTGACCGTGCCACGGCCGGCGGCCGGCTGGGTGATGTTGGCCACACTCAGCGGTACGTTGCCTTCTGGATCGGTGTCGTTGGCCAGAACGTTGATGGTCAATGGCACGCCCAAGGTGGCAACGGTTTCCGGGTTGGCAGTCGGTGCCTGGTTAGGTGCGACGTTGATGGTGACCGTGGCCGGTTCCGACTTCAGGCCCTTGGCATCCACCGCCCGGTAGCTGAAGTTGGCTACCAGCGGTTGTGTGGCCCCGGTCGGCGGTGTGTAGGTAACCGAGGTGGTGCCGTTCAGCACGACGCCGCCAAGGCCGGTCCCGGGTTGGGTCAGGTCGCTGATGGTCAGCGGCACGTCGCCATCCGGGTCGCTGTCGTTCAGCAGCAGGTTGAGTGTGATCGGTACACCGACACTGGTGCTGCCGACATCGGCCTGGGCCAGCGGTGGCTGGTTGGCGGCCTCGACCGGGGCGCTGCCGACCACGATCACCGGCTCCACATCACTACCGCCATGGGCAGACTTGACCGTAACGGTGGCGGGCGGTTGAGCCAAATCGTTGACCGTGATGCTTTGCAGTGTGCCCGATTTCGACATGCGGCCGTAGCCTTGGGCGAGCAGGTCGGGGACCGTTACTTCGTCGCTGGAGCTGGCCTCGATCAACAGACGTTTGTTGGCCCAGTCATAGCGTGCGGTGCTGACTTTGACCACGTCGCTGAGCTTGCTCGAGAGCGCAGTCGGCTGGGTGCCGCCGACTGCGTTGCTGGCGGTGACAACCACCACCGCTGGCGGCACCGACTGGTTGAACTGCTGGCTGAAGAACAACCCGTTGTTGTCCGAAGTCAGGGTGAACTGACAAGGCGAAGGCGGCGTGCCGATCAGTGCCAGGCCATTGCGCATGCACAAGCTGGCCTCACTCGGGGCCTTGGCGAACACTTCCACGCGGGTGCCGCTGCCGTTGCGCGAATAGGTGGCGCGCTCCAGGGTGACCGGGGTTTGTGCTCGCTGGTCCAGCACCTTGCCAGACACGGTGAACGTGTTGGTCTGAATGGCGCCCGCGGGCCCTTCGATGCGCACGAAGTTGGTATTGAAGGGGCTACCCGTGACCGCTTCGGTGATATTGGGGTCGCCGATGAAGGTTTCGGTGGTGCCCGTGTCAGGGTTGACCTCTGTATATGGCCCGCCAACCCCCTTCAGCCAAGGGCCGATCGCCCCCCCCAGCGCCCCCTGGAAGTTGCCCGGAGCACCGATACCGATGTCCCGGGTGATGTTGATCGCGCGACGACCTGCCGTGGTGACGTTGACCGTCTCCACCCCGTAAGGGTGCGTGATGGTGTAGGTACCGGTGCGTGGGACCGATGCGCGGATACGGATGCGGGCGAAACTTTGCTGATCACCGTCTACCGGGTTTTCAGCAGCAAAGGCTGCCTCTATACCGGCAACGTAGACCTCCAGCTCATATCCGCTGTTACCGACTTGTGGTATCGAGGTTTCGGCCAGGAACCAGAACATCTCGGGTGGCCAGTTATCTGGAAATACCAGCGGCAGGGCATCGTCATAGACCCCGGGCTCGGGCAACAAGGTGCACATGTAGGCGGGCGCCCCGGGTGCGCCTGGCGCACGGGTGCTGGTGGCACGCGACTGGCACAGCTCCAGGGATTGGTCGAGGCTGTCCTTGTACCACATCGGATAGCCACCTGTGGCGAAGGTGTAGGGCCCCGGATCGACATCAGACAGCGCGGCGAACGCGGCGCTGGTAACGGTAAGAGAGAAACCGGCGGCCAACAGCGCACGGCGCGACCAAGTGTTCATGCTGCCTCCTTGAAGGCTGAGCCTTTGTCTGTTCATGGCACCAGCACCACGTCTTCGGAGTCGCTACCACCGTTGGCGCTGGTGACCTGCACCTTGGCCGGCGGAATGGGCGAGAGGGTCATGCTCAACGTCTTCACGGCGCCGGTACCGCCCAGGTTGCCGATCAGCGTGCCGTTGCCGGTATGTGCGGTAAGTACTGGAGGTGTTGTTTCGTCACTGGTGCTGGCCACCAGGGTCAGCTCGCCGGTGGACAGGCGGTACTGGGCCTGCGTGATGGTGACCAGGTCGGTCAGGGGAACGTTGCTGGTGGTCAGGCTGCTGGTCGGGATTGCCACGCTGTTGTCAGCGGACAGTGTCACGATGGTTCCGGCCGCCGGGTTGAGGGCTGACTGGGCGTACCAGGCGCCGGTGCCGTTGGCCTCGGTGAGGCTCAGGTTGGGGGTCTGGCTGGTCAGGGTGACGCTTGCCGGTGGCGGCGGGGCCAACACGAAGATGTCTTGCTGGGCGATCAGGTCGCCGTTCTCGGTATGGCGTGAGTAAGTGCTGCGTTGTGGCATCAGCGGGGTTGGCAGGACCACTTCGGAAAGCTTGCCCGAGACTGCGAACAGCTCGGTGCGCAGGTCGATGCCACCAGGGCCTTCGATGCGTACGTAGTTGGTGTTGAATGGGCTGCCCGTTACCGGTTCTTCCAGGTTCGGGTCACCGATGAAGCGCTCGTTGCCTTCGGTGTAGGGGCCGTTGACACTGCGCAGGAACGGCCCGACATCGCCCTTGAGTGCGCCGGTGAAGTCGCCTGCGCCGGCGATGCCGATGTCGCGGGTCATGTTGATCGCCCGGCGCCCTGCAACGGGCACATCGAACACTTCAACACCATAGGGGTGGGTGACCACGTAGGTGCCCGCGGTGGGTACGTCGACCCGGATACGGACCCGGGCGAAGCTGACCTGGTCACCCTCGACAGGTTCCTCGGCGGCGAATGCCGCTTCGATCGCCGTGCCATAGCTGAGGTCGATGCCACGCGCAGCGTCGACGATTGCAGCGTCGGCAGTGAACCAGAACGCTTCGTCAGGGAAGTTGGTGGGGAAGACGATGGGTTGGGTATCGTCGAACACACCAGGTGTGGGCAGTAGCGTGCACATGTATGAGGGTGCGCCAGGTGCGCCTGCGACCCGGGAGCTGACGGCCTTGGTCAGGCACAGGTCGAGGGTACGACCGTGGCTGTCCTGGTACCAGGCGGGGAAGCCGCCGTTGGCTGGGACGTAAGCGCCTGGATCGACAGCGTTCAAGGCGGCCTGCGCGGGAAGCTGGAGAATGCCGGCGAAAATCGCCACTGCCAGCGGGTGGGGTATCGGTCGGTGCATGAGTCAATTCCTCCTGCAAACGGGCCCATGGACTTGGGGCGTCTGGGAGGAGATCGGCAAGAGCTGTGCCAACACCTGAAAAATGCTTTGCAGGCCTTGTGGTGCAGGGGCTACAGATTCTCAGTAGGGCTTTATGCCAGCCGCTGGCGGTGGGCAGCGTTCCCCCAAGGTTGGGGATTGGGGGCCGGTAATTCAAACCCGGTTTTAGAAGCCAATGCGGTTTTTGCTACAGTGCTACGGCGGTCCCTTCCCCAAGCCGAGCCAAGCGATGCAACCCCTCGACCACCTTTCCCTGAACCTGTTCATCGTCGTCTGCGAAGAAGGCACCATCGCCCGCGCAGGCGAGCGCGCGTTCATGGCGCCGTCCGCCGTCAGCAAACGTATTTCAGACATCGAGGCGCGCTTTGGTACCGCCTTGCTCAAACGTAGCAAGCGCGGCGTGGAGCCCACCCCGGCGGGGCTTGCACTGCTGCGCCATGCCAGGGAAATGACCCGCGCCATGGAACGCCTGGACAGCGAGCTGAGCGAATACGCACACGGCGCGCGTGGTCATGTGCGGGTGCTGGCCAATGTATCGTCGATCATGGAGTTTCTGCCCGAAGAACTGTCAGCGTTCATGCTGGAATACCCACTCATCCAGGCCGATATCGAAGAGCGCTTCAGCGCCGATGTCGTTCGTGGTGTGGCCGAGGGCACTGCAGACCTCGGTATCTGCCGCAAATCCATGGCGGTGGGTGACCTGGATTTCGTACCGTATCGGCAGGATCACCTGGCCGTGGTCGTTGCTGCTGACCACCCGTTGGCCGGCCGCAGCCAGATTGCCTTCGAGGAAACCCTGGGTTACGACCACCTGGGGCTATCGGCCTTTGCCACATTGAACGCTTTCATGCGTAAAAGCGCTGAACAGTCAGGCAAGGCGCTGCGTTTTCGTTCGTACGTGTCGTCGTTCGACGCGGCATACCGTCTGGTGCAGTTCGGCCTTGGCCTGGCGGTGTTCCCGCAAGAGGCCGTATCCCGCTATGCGGCGTTGTTCGACCTGCGGGTCATTGCGCTGACTGACGACTGGGCGCTTGGCGAATTCGTCATCTGCATGCGCGACCGGCACACGCTCTCGCTGTCGGCTCGGCGCCTGCTTGACCACCTGTTGCTGCGTGCACCGGCCTGGCAGGTCGCGGGCTGATCCATCGTGGCTGACGATGGATCAGCCCGCGAAACACGTCTTTTCTGCCCGTCATCCAGCTCTTAGTCTGGCGCAACGCTTCAGACAGAGAGACCGCGATGACAACAATAACAATCAATGAAGTCGGCCTGCGCGATGGCTTGCAGAGCCTGCAAGTGATCATGCCGACAGCAGCCAAACGCCGCTGGATCGACGCCGCTTACGGCGCCGGCGTGCGTCATATGGAAGTCGCGTCGTTCGTGTCGGCACGCTTGCTGCCGCAGATGGCCGATGCCCGCGAAGTGGTGGCTCACGCCCTCACGTACCCGGACCTGCAAGTAACCGTGCTGGCTCCAAACCTTCGTGGCGCAAGGGACGCACTTGAATCGGGTGCACACCGCATCGTCGCCCCGGTATCGGTGAGCACGGCGCACAGCCTGGCCAACGTGCGCCGCACGCCAGTGGAGATGGTCGAGGAACTGGGGCGCATGTGCCAGCTGCGTACTGAAATGGGCCTGCATGGGGTGCAAGTCGTGGCCGGCATGTCAGTGGCCTTTGGCTGCACCCGCCAGGGCGAGGTGCCGCTGGCTGACCTGTGTGCGTTGACCCGCCAGGTGATCGAAGCCGGTTGCGACCTGGTCTCCCTGGGGGACACCACTGGCTATGCCAATCCGGGCCAGGTGGCAACGGTGCTTCGGGCCGTACGGGAGATTGCAGGCGACCGTCTCAAGGCCGCGCACTTCCATGACACCCGGGGCCTGGCCTTGGCCAACAGCCTGGTGGCGGTGCAGCAGGGCATTGGGGAACTGGATGCCTCCCTGGCGGGCCTGGGAGGGTGCCCGTTCGCCCCTGGCGCGTCTGGTAATACCGTGACCGAAGACCTGGTGTTCATGCTGCAAAGCATGGGCTACGACACCGGCATCGACTTGCCTGCACTGATCGAAACCCGGCAGGTACTAAGCGAAGCGCTACCGGGCGAGCCACTTTACGGCTTCATCGCCCGGGCCGGATTGCCGCTCAACTTCGCCAACACACACCGCCACGCCTGAATTGCCCGTAAGAGGAGCACCACAATGTCCAGACTTCCCTTGGACGGCATCCGTGTCGTTGAGATTTCGCATATGGTCATGGGCCCGACGTGCGGCATGATCCTCGGCGACCTTGGCGCCGAAGTCATCAAGATCGAGCCGGTACGCGGCGACGGCACACGCCGTTTGCTGGGCGCAGGGGCGGGCTTTTTCCGCACTTTCAACCGCAACAAACAATGCATTGCTGTCGATGTTGAAACGCCCGAGGGCCGTGAGGCCGTGCTGCAACTGATCGACACCGCCGATGTCTTCATCGAGAACTTCAAGCCCGGGCGTATGCAGAAGCTGGGTCTGGGCTACGACGCACTGTGCCAGCGCAATCCAGGGCTGATCTATGCCTCGCACAAGGGGTTTCTCAGCGGGCCATACGATAACCGCCTGGCGCTGGATGAAGTGGTGCAGATGATGGCCGGTCTGGCCTACATGACAGGACCGGTAGGGCGCCCGCTGCGCGCAGGCAGCTCGGTGAACGACATCATGGGTGGCATGTTCGGCGCCATTGGCGTGCTGGCCGCACTCAACGAGCGCCACAGCACCGGCAGGGGCCGTGAGGTGCAAAGTGCCCTGTACGAGAATTGCGTGCTGCTGGCTGCCCAGCATATGCAGCAGTACGTGGTCACCGGTGAAGCCGCAGCGCCGATGCCGAACCGCATCAGTGCCTGGGCCATCTATGACGTGTTCACTTTTGCCGGTGGCGAGCAGATGTTTGTCGCCGCCACAGGGGAAGGCCAGTGGCACGCGTTATGCCGGGTACTGGGGCAGACCGCTTTGCTTGATGACCCGACCCTTGGTAGCAATAACGACCGCGTGTTGCAGCGGCCACGGCTGCTGGCGCACCTGGCCGAGGTGTTTGCGCCGCTGGACGCCGGGCAGTTGGCGTTGCAGCTGGAAGCCAACGGCATTCCTTTCGCGCCGATCCGCCGCCCTGAAGAGTTGTTCGAGGACCCCCACCTGCTACAGAGCGGTGGCATGGCCGAGCTGCAACTGGAAGACGGCAGCCACACACCGATGCCGTTATTGCCGCTGTCACTGGACGGCCAGCGCCTGCAGCCACGGCGGGCGATCGCGAGGATTGGTGAGCACACCCGCCAAGTGATGCGTGAACTGGGTTACAGCGACGCGCACATTGCCCAGCTGTGTGCGGCGGGCGTGCTGAAAACAGACGACGCGGCTTGAGGAGGCCTTGAGATGGCGATCTACCAATATGACAACCTTGCACCCAACCTCCACCCGGAAACGTTCATCGCCGAGGATGCCAGCGTCATCGGCGACGTTACCCTGGAACAAGGCGTCAGCGTATGGCCGCAGGCCGTGCTACGGGGCGACAACGAAGCGATCTGTATCGGCCAGCACAGCAACGTGCAGGAGGGCGCTGTCTTGCATGCCGACCCCGGCTTTGCGTTGACAGTGGGGCAAGGTGTCACCATCGGCCACCAGGCCATGCTGCACGGCTGCACCATCGGCGATGGCGCGCTGATCGGCATTCAGGCGGTGGTGCTCAATGGCGCGGTCATCGGCAACAACTGCCTGGTGGGTGCCGGCGCCATCGTCACCGAAGGCAAGGTATTTCCCGACAACTCGTTGATCCTGGGCGCACCTGCCAAGGTAGTGCGCGAGCTCACTGCCGAAGCCATCGCCGGTATGCAGCGCAATGCGACGGAGTACGTCGCAAAAGGCCAGAGCTTCAAGGAAAAGCTGATCCGTATTCGCTAAAAAACCTGCTGGTGACGCCCTTCGAGACGTCGCTGCTCTCCAATAATTACAAGAATGGAGATTCACCATGGTTGCTTTGACCGGCGAACTGGCGCGTGAGCGCAACGACAGTCACATTAATGAGCTGCTGCTATACCGCCGTGTGGCCTGGCGCATCATGCCGCTGGCTATCATCTGCTTCCTGTTCTCCTACTTCGATCGCATCAACATCAGTTTTGCGAAGACACAAATGCAGCAGGAACTGGGCCTCAGCGATGCTGCCTACGGCCTGGCCGCGAGCATGTTCTTCGTCGGCTACGTGCTGTTCGAAGTGCCCAGCAGTCTCGGCCTGAAACGCTACGGGGCTCCGGCCTGGATCTGCCGGATCATGGTGTCCTGGGGCCTGGCGACGGCTGCGCTGGTATTTGCCTATACCCAGTACACGCTGTACTTCCTGCGCTTTCTGATCGGCGTCATGGAGGCCGGTTTCGGCCCGGCGATCCTGTTCTACCTGGCATGCTGGTTCCCGCGCAAGCACCTGGCGAAGATGAATGGCCTGTGGTTCCTGGCGGTGCCGCTGGCCGGAGCGGTGGGGGGCCCGGCTGCGGGCTTTTTGCTGGGGACAATGGACGGCGTGTTGGGCCTCGCTGGCTGGCACTGGTTGTTCCTGATGTCCGGGCTGCCGTGTGTGCTGCTGGGCCTGCTGGTGCTGTGGAAGCTGGACCGCGATATCGAGGCGGCGAAATGGTTGAGCCGCGAGGAGAAGGACCTGCTGGCGGAGAACCTTGCCCAGGACAAACGCGCTGCAAAACCGATACTCGGCTCGATCTGGCGGGTGTTGCTGACCCGTGAAGTGGCGATCATGGCGTTCATCTACTACGTGGTCAAAACCGCGTCCTACGGGCTGAATTTCTGGATGCCGCACCTGATCAAGTCCTCGGGGGTGCAAGACATGCTGTGGGTTGGCGTACTGTCGGCATTGCCCTATGCGGTAGCGTGCATCGGCATGGTGTTGCTGACTCGCCACTCCGACCGCACCGGCGAGCGTAAGCGCTATCTGGTGTACTGCCTGCTGGCGGCCGCCGTCGGTTACCTGCTGGCGTGCCTGTTCTCCGGCTCTCCCTTCGCGATGATGACCGCGCTGGTGCTGGCCACTGCGGGCACCTTTATCGCTATCCCGATCTTCTGGACCATTCCACAGTCGACGTTCTCGGGGCTGGCAATTGCCACCGGCACCGCCGCGATCAACTCGGTGGGACAGCTGAGCGGCATCGTTGCACCAGTGATGGTGGGCAAGATCAATGACCTTACCGACAGTACCTACATGGGCATGCTGTCAATCGCGCCGCTGATCCTGGTCGCATGCCTGGTGGTGATGCGTTACGTGCGCAACCCTAAAAGTTGATTGGCGCTGAGTCTTCGAACAACAACAAGAACAAGAGCAAGGCATACCAATGATCGTGATCTTTCGGCGAGCATCGCTGGTGCTCTCGGTGCTTTACTGCGCCTGTCAAACCGCCCAGGCTGCCTTTATCCATGACGGCAGTGGCAGCCTGGAACTGCGCAATTTCTACTTCGACCGCGACTTTCACGGTGACAGCGCCACGCAATCGCGGCGCGGTGAATGGGCCCAGGGCCTCATGCTGCGCTTGCAGTCTGGCTATACCGACGGCGTGGTTGGCTTTGGCCTGGACGCAGCCGGCATGCTGGGGCTCAAGCTGGACTCCTCGCCTGACCGTAGCGGTTCCGGCCTGTTGCCGCGAGGCAGCGACAAACGCGCCGCGGATGACTACGCCAAGGCCGTGGCTACCTTCAAGGCCAGGCTGGCGCAGAGCGAATTGAAGGCGGGGGGCCTGAGCCCGCAACTGCCATTGCTGGCGTCCAACAGCAGCCGCTTGTTCCCCCAGTGGTTCAACGGTGTGCAACTGGTGAGCAAAGACTTGGACCGGTTTACGTTCACCCTGCTGCAGGTGGATGCCACCAAATTGCGTGACTCCACCGACTATGAGGACCTGACCGCCATGGCGCAGCAAGGGGCCTATTCGGCGGCGGTCACCAGTGATCGTCTGCGCTACGCCGGCGTCGATTACCAGCCGTTGAACAACCTGACCCTCAGCCTTCACACCAGTGCGCTCGAAGACCTGTTCCGGCGTGATTTTGCCGGGTTCAAGTTCAAGACCCGCCTAGGGCCGGGGAATGTGTTCACCGAGTGGCGCTGGTTCAATGCAAGGGAGCAGGGCCGGGCGTTGCTGGGCGGAATCGACAATCAGACCCTCAGTACCAACTTCGGGTACAGCGTTCAGGGCCAGACGTTCAGTGGCGGCTATCAGAAAGTGCGTGGGGATACGGCATATGCCTACGTGGGGGGCACCGATACCTACCTGTTCAGCGAACAGCAGGTCAGCACATTTGCCTTGGCCAACGAACGGGCGTGGATGCTGCGCTACGACTACAACTTTGCTGCCGTGGGCATCCCCGGGCTGACGTTCAACGTGCGTTATGTAAAGGGCGATCAGGTGGCCCCGCAACGCATTGCCAGCGTCAAGGGCAGGGCATTGGCCGCTGGCGACGGAGAGGGGCGGGAATGGGAGCGGACTACGGATATCACCTATGTGGTGCAGTCGGGGGCGCTCAGGAATGTGTCGCTGCGTTGGCGCAATGCGAGCATGCGCTCGAATTTTGCCGATGCAGCGGATGAGAACCGGGTGATCGTCGGGTACACGTTCGAATTCTGAATTCAGACACAATCTTCGTTGGGTGCAGCTGGTTTCGCTTGCGCTTTGGATCTGCGCGGTTTGCGTGGTTTTTTCGCTGGCCGCTTGCCGGGCTTGAGCTGCCAGCGGTCGGCGTTGGCGAGCAGGCGTGCCTGGATTGCGGGTGGGTAGTCGCTCAGGGTTGTCACGGGTGGGACTGGCTTGCCGGGCAGGCCGGCCTCGCGGATGACCTTCGGCCAGCGCGGTCGCCAGCACAGCAGCAGGCTGAGCCAGTGGCCGGTGCCGATGATAACGAAAGCGGGCCAGACAAACAGCAGGACAACTTTGAACAGCCAGTTGCTCTTGCGGAAGAAACGCCCAAGGCCTTCGAACTGGGCGCTGAATGCCTGGATGGGTGAGGGTAGCTGGGTGCTCAGGCGGGGGCGGGGGACGGCGTGTGGGCCTTCTTCCATGTAACGGCGGATGAATTCCCACTCATCACGCAGTTCGCTGCCGCCTTGGCCTTGTTTGCCGAGCAGGGTCATTTCCATGTGGGGCAGGCCGGTGCGGCTGGGGTGCCAGACCAGGCCTAGTCGCATGCCCATGCTGAGTGAGTCATCTTCTGGGTCGATGGCTGTACTTCCTGTTGTTTTCCATGGGAAGGTTACGATGCCGCCGCAATAGCCGGGGCGGTGGAGGTGGACCTGTTGAGTTTTTCGATTGAATCGAATGAGCAGATGGCGGCTGGTTAGCATTTCCAGCCTTGAAAGGCTAAATCCATATTTTGCATATGAATCGCCCCTGGTTTCGTAGACACCTCCAAGCCTCATAATGAGGCCCAAATAGGAGGTGCCATGAGTCGTCAGCGTTACCCTGAAGAATTCAAGATCGAAGCGGTCAAGCAAGTCACCGAGAAAGGCAAGCCCGTCGCCGATGTTGCCCAGCGCCTGGGCATGTCCGTGCACAGCCTTTATGCCTGGATCAAGGTCTACAGCAAGCCCCAAGAGCAGCGTCAGCAAGACGACGATCAGCAGGCCGAACTGCGCAAGCTGCGCGCTGAACTCAAGCGCGTGACGGAAGAGCGAGACATCTTAAAAAAGGCCGCCGCGTACTTTGCCAAGGAGTGCGGTTAAAGTACGCCTTCATCAAGAAGCACTCGACTGATTACCCGGTGCGGCGCCTTTGCCAAACCCTCAAGGTGCACCCCAGCGGCTACTACGCCTGGCTGGCCGAGCCTCAATCTGCCCGAGCAAAAGAAGATCAACGTCTGCTTGGCTTGATCAAACACGCTTGGCTAGAAAGCGGAGGCGTATACGGCTACCGCAAAATTCACGATGACCTACGTGAGCTAGGAGAGGAATGCGGACGAAATCGAGTCGGGCGCTTGATGCAGGCGGAGGGGCTGCGTTCGCAAACGGGCTATCGGCGGCGTCCAGGGTTTTACGGTGGTAAACCAACAGTGGCCTCGCCCAACCACCTCGCGCGGCAGTTCAATGTCAGTGAACCGAACAAGGTCTGGGTGACAGATATCACTTACATCCGCACCTATGAAGGATGGCTCTACCTGGCGGTAGTGCTGGATCTGTTCTCACGCCAAGTAATTGGTTGGTCAATGAAGCCAAGGATGTGCAGCGACCTCGCTATCGACGCAATGTTGATGGCTGTGTGGCGACGCAAGCCACAGCAGCAAGTGATGATTCACTCAGATCAGGGTAGTCAGTTCAGTAGCTCAGATTGGCAAAGCTTCTTGAAGGCTAACAATGTAATCAGCAGCATGAGCCGGCGGGGAAACTGCCACGACAATGCCGTAGCCGAGAGCTTTTTCCAGCTTTTGAAGCGGGAGCGAATCCGACGAAAGATCTACACAACCCGTGAAGAAGCCCGAAGTGATATTTTCGATTACATCGAGATGTTCTATAACCCTAAACGCCGACACAGCAGTGCTATGCAGCTGTCTCCAGTAGAGTATGAGAAACGCTATTTCCTGAGCTTGGAGAGTGTCTAGGAAACCAGGGGCGATTCAGATCGCGTCGAGGTGACCTGGGTGGATACCACTCAGCCCGACGGCCTGGCCCGCCTGCGCGATGCGTTACCGGGGGCGCACGGGTTGCTGGGGGCCAGCCTGCGCCTGGATGCCAGCCTGCTCGACCTTGCCCCGCAACTGGAAGTGGTGTCGAGCGTTTCGGTAGGCGTGGACAACTACGACATTGCTGAACTCAGCAGGCGTGGTGTGATGCTTACCAACACGCCCGACGTGTTGACCGAAACCACGGCCGACACAGGCTTTGCCTTGATCCTGGCTACCGCCAGGCGGGTGGTGGAGCTGGCGAACTGGGTGCGTGACGGCCGTTGGCAGGCCAACCTGGGGCCGGCGCATTTTGGCAGTGATGTGCACGGCAAGACGCTAGGCATTGTCGGCATGGGCCGCATTGGCGAGGCCCTGGCCCGGCGCGCGGCTGCCGGCTTTGGCATGCGCGTGCTGTATCACAGCCAGCGTGCCAAGCCCGAGGTGGAAGCACGCTATGCCGCATGCCAGTGCAGCCTGGATGAGCTGTTGCAGCAGGCAGATTTCGTTTGCCTGACGGTGCCGTTGAGTGCCAGCACCGAAGGCCTGATAGGCGCACGGGAACTTGCGTTGATGAAGCCTGAGGCAATTCTGGTGAACATCTCACGCGGGCGTGTGGTGGATGAGCAGGCGCTGATCGAAGCGCTGCGGGCCAGGCGTATCCGCGGTGCGGGGCTGGACGTGTTCGTGCACGAGCCGCTGCCGACCGACTCGCCGCTGTTGCAGCTCGATAACGTGGTAGCGACCCCGCATATCGGCTCGGCGACCGAGGAAACCCGCCAGGCCATGGCGCGTTGCGCGGTGGACAACCTGCTCAGCGCGCTAGCCGGTGAGCGGCCGGTAAACCTGGTCAACGGCTGACGCGACCCCGTTCCTACAGGGCCGGCCAGCCTTTGAAACGGTCAGCGGCAGTTGCCTGCCTTGCGATACCCCGCTGCCTGCGCTTCACCTTCGTTTGCGAAGGTAACCTGGTTCTTCGCTGCAACCTGGTTGTAGCCCGGGCAGCCGACTGACAGGTGATAGACGTGGCTGTTGCGGTTGCCAAGCACGGCGCCGACCGAACCGGCGCTGGCCAGGCTTGGTTTGGCCTCTGGCTTGGCCGCGTTTACCGGCACCGCCTGTACCACGCCGCTGCCAACCGGCTTGTAGCCGGCAGTCCACTTGCGTTCGCCGCTTACGAACGGGTTGGCATGGCCCATGATCGCGGCAATGCGCCGGTCGCGTTCTTTCTCCCAGGCCGACACCGGGTGCTGCTTGTCCCAGGCCATCAGCAGCTGTTGCTGTTGGCGCGACATGTTCAGCTTGTAGCGGTCGAACATGTAGAACGTTGTGCGGGCTACCAGGCCTTTGACTTCGTCACGCGGTTCGGCGGTGCGCTGGACGAAATCGACCTTGGTGGTGCATTGGCCGTATTCGCCGGCATTGCCAGTGACCATGCCGTAGTTGAAGTTGCTGCGGTCACCGTTGACCTCACCCACGGCCGGGTAAAGGTTGAACAGGTCGGCCTCCATGGCGCGGAACACCGGGTCGTTGTCCACGCAGTGCTCACGGCCGCCGTTCTTCCAGCACTGGCGCTGGTTGCCGAAGGTGTGGGCGGGCACGATGTGTTCCCACTCGGTGCGTTCGGCGCGGTTCTGCTGCTTGCGCGTCTTGTAGCCACACGAGGCAGCGTCGATGCGCCCGCCAGACTTGCCCACCCAGGTCCATTTGCAACCGCAGTACAAGTCGCCCATGGCACTGCTGGCCTGGTCCAGGTAGACCTTCTGCTTGGCCACCACCTTGGCTTCGGTGAAGGTGGCCGGCGGGTTGGCCAGAGCGGGGAGGGTAAAGGAAAATAATAAGGTTACGGCGTAAAGCAGTGATTTCATGGGGAAAACATATTTCAGGTTGGGCCGGGCATTGTAATGGTTTCCCCGGGGGTGACCAGCTCGCGGAGCCATACCAATGGTCGGCCAGGTTCGTCGCTGCCCATACGGTTGAATGTGGCTGAGTCGAGCATGTCCCGCACTTGGGTGCCCATGCGCAGCAGGTGCTCGACGAAACCGGCACCGACGTCACCGTAGTCCTCCAGGGAAACCCCGCTCTGGTTGTGCTGGATTGCGAGGTGGTAATGACTGACACCATCGCCGTTGCCGCTACCGCCCAGTACCACCGTGAAGCGTGGGCCAAGCAGGGTGGCCAGGCGTTCCTGCACCAGATCGAGCAGGGCGACGGGTATTTCATTTTCGCGCAGTGATGTAGGGAAACAGGGTGTGAACGGAGGCATGAGGGTGTCCTGCTGGGCGGGGTTCGAGTACTGGCCAGCTTAGGCAAGGTGACTGTCAACTTGGGTAAAGCGGGGGTAAAAGCGGGTAATGCTCAACCCCCGTGCTGCGCGGTTCATTTCATGAGCAGCATCAGAAGGTCTGCCCCAACGAGAACTGGAACACCTGGGTTTCGGCGTTATCCGGCTTTTTCAATGGCGCCGCCAGGCTGAAACTCAGCGGCCCCATCGGGCTGTACCAGGTCACGCCAACCCCCAGCGACACAGCTATCTGCGCCAGGTCGACGCTGCCGCAGCCTTGGGTGGTGGACAGGTAGCAGGTGTCGGCATACACGTTGCCGGCATCGACGAACACCGAGCTGCGCAGCTGGCTCTGGTCCTTCACGAAGGGCAGCGGGAACAGGTACTCGGCACCGCCGGTAATCAGGATATTACCCCCCAGCACATCGGTGTCGCGGTCGGAATAGTAAGCCTGCCCAGCGCTGGAATAGGCCCCGGTGGCCGGTGTGCTGCGCGGGCCGAGAGTGCCGTCCTTGAACCCGCGTACCGACCCCTGCCCACCGGCGTTGTAGCTTTCATAGAACGGCAAGCCGTCGGTGGAGCCATAGCCGTTGCCGTAGCCCAGGTTGGTGTGCAGGCGCAGCGTGGTGTTGCTGGTGACCGGCAGGAAAGCCTGGCCGTTGTAGTCGAGCTTGTAGAACGACAGGTCGCTGCCAGGGGTGGTAGCCATCAGCGTCAGGCTCTGCGAGTGGCCCCGGGTGGCTAGCACGCCTTTGTTGAGGGTAGATTCCGACCAACCGATCGACGCCTTGAGGTTGTTGAAGCTTTTGCCTTCGCGGGAGATGAAATCGTAGATCTCGTCAGCGCTGTAGGTGCCGGGCGAAATGTCGTCGTGCTGCAGGGTCAGGCCGTAGGTCAGGCGCGAGGTTTCGTTGATCGGGTAGCCGAAGCTGACCCCGGCGCCGTAGCTGTTGATTGCATAGTACGAAACCCCATCGTCGTAGTAATCGCTGTAGTCGGTGCTGTTGTAGAACAGGTTGTAGCCCAGGCTCACGCCGTCGGCGGTGAAGTAGGGGTCGACGAAGCCGAAGTTGTACTTGGTCTGGTATTCCGAACGGGTCAGGCCGATGGACACCTTGTTACCGGTACCGAGAAAGTTGCTCTGGCTGATCGAACCCCCCAGGATCAGGCCGGCGCTCTGGGCGAAACCGACGCTGGCGGTGATCGAGCCGGAGGCCTGCTCTTCGACGCTGTAGTTGACGTCGACCTGGTCGTCGGTGCCAGGCACCTGCGGGGTCTCGATGTTGACTTCCTTGAAGAAGCCCAGGCGCTCCAGGCGGGTCTTGGACTGGTCGATCAGGTAGGTCGACGCCCAGCCACCTTCCATCTGGCGCATTTCGCGACGCAGCACTTCGTCTTCGGTCTTGGTGTTGCCGCGGTAGTTGATGCGGTTGACGTAGGCACGCTTGCCCGGGTCGACCACGAACATGATGTCGACGGTGTGGTCCTGGTCGTTCGGCTGTGGCACGCCGTTGACGTTGGCGAAGGTGTAGCCTTCGTTACCCAGGCGGCGGGTGATCAGCTCGGACGTGGTGGTCATCACCTTGCGCGAGAATACCTGCCCCGGCTGCACCAGCAGCAGCGACTTGACCTGGTCTTCCGGCACCTTGAGGTCACCGGACAGCTTCACGTCGCGAACGGTGTATTTCTCGCCTTCGTTGATATTGACGGTGATGTAGACGTGCTTCTTGTCCGGCGTGATGGACACCTGGGTGGAGGCGATGTCCATGTTGATGTAGCCGCGGTCCAGGTAGTAGGAACGCAGGCGCTCCAGGTCACCGGAGAGTTTTTCACGGGCGTACTTGTCGTCGTTCTTGAAGAACGACAGCCAGTTGGTGGTCTTCAGCTCGAACAGCTGCCCCAGGGTCTCATCATCGAATACGTTGTTGCCAACGATGTTGATGTGCTGGATGGCGGCGACGGTGCCTTCGTTGATCTTGATCTTCAGGGCCACACGGTTGCGCGGCTGCGGCACCACTTCGGCGTCGACCTCGGCCGAGTAGCGCCCCTGGGCCACGTACTGGCGTTGCAGTTCGTTACGCACACCTTCGAGGGTGGCACGCTGGAAGATCTCGCCTTCGGCCAGGCCCGATTGTTTCAGGCCCTTCATCAGGTCTTCGGTGCTGATCGCCTTGTTGCCTTCAATCTCGATGCTCGACACCGACGGGCGCTCGACCACGTTGATGATCAGCACATTGCCATCGCGGCTCAACTGGATGTCCTGGAAGAACCCGGTCTTGAACAAGGAACGCGTCGAGTCCACCAGGCGGCGGTCGTCGGCCTGGTCGCCAACGTTCAGCGGCAAGGCACCGAACACACTGCCAGCGGAAACCCGCTGCAGGCCGTTGACGCGAATGTCGGCGATCCTGAACGGTGAGGCCTGGGCCAGCGTGGCTTTCAGCAGCAGGATGGAGAGCAACAGGCGCGGGTAGTTCATCGGGGGTTCCAGACAAGCGGATTTGGAGGGAGGCGAGCGCGGGCAACCCGCAAGCAGCGGGCGATGAGGATACGGGCGGGCTGTGTACGGCGCGGTTAGCCGAGGGTAAAGATGTGTAAAGTCCGACCGGCCGGCGGTGACAGTGCCGGCGCGTAGGGCGATCATTACCCCCCCTGCAATTGCGATATCTGGCCCTGATGATCCCTGTGCTGCTGGTCGACGACGACCGCGAACTGACCGAAATGCTCTCTTTGTACCTGGCGCGCGAAGGCTTCCAGGCAACGGCCGTGGACACCGGCGAAGAAGGCGAGACCCAGGCGTTGTCCGGTGACTTCCAGGTGGTGGTGCTGGACGTCATGCTGCCCGGCATTTCGGGCATCGAAGTGTTACGCCGCGTGCGCGCGCGCAGCCAGGTGCCGGTACTGCTGCTGACGGCCCGTGGCGACAACATCGACCGCATCGCCGGCCTTGAGCTGGGTGCCGACGACTATGTACCCAAGCCCAGCTCTCCTGGCGAGCTGGTGGCGCGCCTGCGGGCGATACTGCGCCGCGTGCAGCCACACCTGATGGGTGAAACCAGCGCGCCCGAGGTACCTGAACAGGTACGCAGCGGCGCATTGAAAATGTGGCCGGGGCGGCGCGAGGCACGCTGGGGCGCAGCCACGCTGGAATTGACCGGCTCCGAGTTCAGCCTGCTCGAAGCCCTGGCGCGCCAGGCCGGTCAGCTGGTCAGCAAGCAGGACCTGTCGCTCAATGCCCTGGGCCGGCCGCTGACCCGTTATGACCGACGCATCGATGTGCACGTCAGCAGCATCCGGCAAAAACTTGGCCCGCGTGCCGATGGCAGCAGCTGGATCCAGAGCGTGCGCGGCATGGGCTACATGCTGATCGTCGAATGATGCGCCGGCGTCTGTTCTGGAAGCTGTTCCTGGCGTTCTGGCTGGCCAACACCCTGACCTTCCTGGTGGGGGCGGGGGCCTTCATGCTCAATGAGCTGCGCGGCGATACACCCGGGCTGCGTTCGCTGCTGGCCACCGAGCTGCAATTGCTCGAACGGCATGGCGAGCGGGCCGGCCGCCAGTTGCTGGACGTATCGCCACAGCCGCAGGATGTGCAAGTAGGCCTTTACGACGATCAAGGCCGCTTGCTGGCTGGCCAAACGGTGCACGTGGCGCGTTTCGAGCAGGCACTGCTCGACCGTGACGGCCGCCCGCTGGTGCTGCGCGCTTCGGTGGCCACCCGTGTCGGTATGGCACCGCGCCCACGCAACCTTGGCCCGTTTGTGACAGGGGCGGTGATGAGCGCGCTGTTCGCGCTGTTGTGCAGCTTTTACCTGACCCGGCCGCTGACCTGGCTGCGCGAGGCCATGGGCCAGGTTGCCCAAGGCCGTTTCGATGTGCGGGTCAGGCCGCGGCTGGGCAAGCGCCGTGACGAAATCGTCGACCTGGCCGAGGACTGTGACCGCATGGCCGGCCAGCTCAAGGCCCTGGTGCAGGCCCAGCAGAACCTGCTGCATGATATTTCCCATGAGCTGCGCTCACCGCTTACCCGCATGCATGCCGCCATTGGCCTGATGCGCCAGCAACCCGACCGGCCCGACATGCTGGAGCGGGTCGAGCGCGAGTCGCGGCGCATGGACGACCTGATCGAGCAACTGCTGACCCTGGCCCGTGCCCAGTCCCGTCAAGGCAACAATGACTTCGCCAGCGTGGATGTGGTCGAACTGCTGGCGCAGATCGTCGAGGATGCCCGTTTCGAGGCAGGCATGAAGCAGTGCCAAGTGTCCTTGCTGGCTCAGGGCGCGTTTCTTATGCATGGCCATGAAGAACTCCTGTACCGGGCCTTCGAGAACGTCATCCGCAATGCCGTGCGCTACACCAAGCCCGGCACGGCGGTATTGGTGGAGGCCGCACCGGCACCAGGTGGGCAATGGTTGCAGGTGTGCGTCAGCGACCATGGCCCGGGCGTCGACCCGGCGCGCCTGCAGCGCATCTTCGAACCGTTCGACCGTGGCACCGACAGCAGCGACGGCTTCGGCCTGGGGCTGGCGATCGCCCAGCGTGCCATCGCCTTGCACGGTGGCAGCATTACCGCGCTGGCCGCCGCCACAGGGGGCTTGCGGGTGCGCATCGAACTGCCGCAAGCCATTGCTACTTGAAGCCGGTGACCGCGTGGGGAACGTAAGGGGCCTGCAAGCGCGCCACTTCGTCCTCGCTCAACTGCAGTGACAGTGCGCCCAGGGCATCGTCCAGGTGGGCGGGCTTCGAGGCGCCGACGATAGGGGCGCTAACGCCGGCCCTACCCAGCACCCAGGCCAGCGCAACCTGGGCCATCGGCACCCCCCGTTCGCTGGCGATCTGCTCGACCACATCGATTACCCGGCCGTCCTCCACCTCGGTCTTTTCATAGAACGACTGCCCGGACACATCGGTGCGCGTGCGTTGGGTTTGCTGCCCATGCGGTCGTGTCAGGCGGCCGCGCGCCATCGGGCTCCAGGGCATCAGGCCGACGCCTTGATCCAGGCACAGCGGGATCATCTCTCGCTCTTCTTCGCGGTAGATCAGGTTGAGGTAGTTCTGCATCGACACGAAGCGGCTCCAGCCATGGTTGGCGGCTACCTGCTGCGCCTTGGCGAACTGCCAGGCATACATCGACGATGCACCGATGTAGCGCGCCTTGCCGGCCTTGACCACATCATGCAGAGCTTCCATGGTTTCCTCGATGGGGGTGTGGTAATCCCAGCGGTGGATCTGGTAAAGGTCGACGTAGTCTGTGCCCAGGCGGCTGAGGCTGGCGTCGATGTTGGCCATGATCGCCTTGCGTGACAAGCCTTGCTCATTGGGCCGGCTGGCGCCTTCCCACATGTTGGCAGGGAAGAACACCTTGGTGGCGATCACGGTTTCTTCACGGCGGGTAAACTCCCTCAGGAGTTTGCCGAGGATGATTTCCGAGGTGCCGGCGGAATAGCTATTGGCAGTGTCGAAGAAGTTGATGCCTTGCTCGACGGCATGGCGAATGATCGGCCGGCTGGCGTCTTCGCCCAAGGTCCAGGGATGAGTGCCGGCGTCGGGTTCACCGAAGGTCATGCAGCCCAGGCACAGCCTTGAAATGTCCAGCCCAGTGCTACCCAGCTTTACGTACTGCATCGTCGTCTCCTTCAAGGGCGTGAGTGATGGAGTTAGCCTAACGCTGGCAGGGTTGGGCGAAAATTCCGTATTGATGCATGCGCCATCTGCAAGAATTCACAAGCGTAGCAGCGGCCGCACCTGTTGCTGAAGGAAGTCGGTAACCGCCTTGATCCGCGGCGTGGCGCGCACGTCTTCATGCACGGCCAGCCAGATTTCGATGCTCATTGTCTGTTGGGCGCTGCCTGCCTCTTTCAGACCGTGTTCCTGTGCCATGAACGCGGGCAGGCAGGCGATGCCGATGCCGCCGGCACAGGCTTGGGCCTGGATGCGCAGGTCATTGCTGTGCAATGCGAACGGCTGCTGGCCGGCCTGGAGGTTGAGCCATTGCTGTTGTGGGGAACGGGCCTGAGACTCGTCGTAGCCGATGTAGCGCCTGACCGTTGCGCTGGCCAGGTAACCGGGCGAGGCATACAGCCGGTAATCCAGGTGCCCCAGCAGGCTGACCACCAGAGTTGGCTCTGTCGGCCTGGCCAGGGCGATGCTGATGTCAGCTTCGCGGCGGACCAAGGATGCCTTGGATTTGCTGCCTACCAGCTTCAGGCGCAGCTGTGGGTAGCGCTGGTACAGCTCGCCCAAGCGCCGGGCGACGATGCTGCCCAGCAGCGCCGGTGGTGCCGAGAGCACCACTTCGCCTTCCACTGTCTGTTGGCCGGCGCTGGCGAAATGCTCCAGGGCAAAAGAGGACATGACCATCTGCTCGGCGAGTTCCGCAACACGTTGGCCTTCGTGGGTGAGGGCATAAGCGCGGGGACGTCGGTCGACCAGCTTGAGCTTGAGCGAAGCTTCGAGCGAGGCGATGCGCCGGGCCACGGTGGCGTGGTCGACACCCAGGGTCTTGGCAGCGGCCGACAGCGAGCCGGCCGAGCTGAAGGCGGAGAAATGGCGCAGGTCTTCCCAATCGAACATGAATGACTCGGCAGTGGCGGGTGCATAAAGGGGTAGGGTAACCCTTTATGACCATGCCGGCTTCAATGCCCGCCTTTCATCCGCCGCGCCACCAGGTAAATGCCCAGGCCAACCAGTGCAGTCGCGGCGCCGATGTACCCGGTGCTGGTCCAGCCCATGCCGGCAGTGATCGCCATGCCTCCCAGCCACGGCCCCAGGGCATTGGCCAGGTTGAACGCCGCATGGTTGGACGCCGCTGCCAGGCTAGGCGCCTCATGGGCAATGTCCATGAGGCGGATCTGTAGCGGTGCCGCCAAGGCGATCATGGTGCCCACCAGGCCGATGCCCAGCAGCAGGCTCCACAGCGCCTGGGCGGCGAAGGTAAAGAACAGCAGCACGGCGACCGACCACATCAGTACCAAGCCCACGGCGCGGAACTGTAGGCGGTCGAACAGCTTGCCGCCAGCGATGTTGCCGACGATACCGCCCACGCCGAACGCCGCCAGACCGAACGGAATCCACTGTGGCGACACCTGGGTCACTTGCAGCATGGTCGGTGCCAGGTAGCTGAACACGCAGAACATGCCGGCAAAACCGATCGAAGCGATGGCCAGCGCCATCCATACCTGTGGAAGGGCAAAGGCCTGGAGCTCCTTGCGCGGGTCGCTGCGTGTTTCGTCGTGGCGCTGGGGCACGAAACGCCAGACCAGGGCGATGGTGCACAGGGCGATCGCGCCGACCAGCACGAATGCCGAACGCCAGCCGAAGTACTGGCCCAGGAAGGTGGCAACCGGGTTGCCGAGCAACATGGCCAAGGTCAGGCCCATCATCACCCGGGCAACGGCCCCCGCGCGCTGATCCTTGGCGACCATGCTCGAGGCCACCACTGCGGCAATGCCGAAGTAGGCGCCGTGGGGCAAGCCGCTGATGAAACGAAATGCGACCAGGCCACCGAACGAGGGGGCAAAGGCAGTGGCCAGGTTGCCCACGGCATACAGCAGCATCAACAGCAGCAGCATGTGCTTGCGCAACAGTTTGGCACCGAGAATGGCCAGTGTCGGGGCGCCAACCATTACCCCCAGCGCATACGCGCTGATGGCATGGCCCACCTGCGGTTCGCTCAACTGCAAATTACTGGCAATGTCGGGCATCAGGCCCATGATGGCGAATTCGCCGGTGCCGATGGCAAAGCTGCCCAGTGCCATTGCGGCTTCCATCTTGGCGACGGTGTTTTTACTGGGTAGCGGGGGGCGTTCCTGGACTGACATCTGTATCCCTATTGAAACATGCTGAAACGTTCAAGTCGGGATAATAGTCAATCGATGGCTGCAACGTCGAGGATGCTGCCCCGGCTTCCGCGACGTTGCAGCCCGTGTCCTGCTCAGTACGGGCGCGCTTGCTACGCCCCTGGCTGAAGTGACGGGATCCTGTGGCAGCGGGTACGCCTGCTCTTTTAGACTGCGGGCGTTGACGCGCCAATGCTCGGCAAACGGTGAGTACACGCGCCACACATTCGGTTCACAAGGACAACTGCAATGTCAGATACCCCGCGCAACCCGCTGCTTATCGATGGGGCCGTCGGCCAGATCGAGCTGTTGATCGACTACCCCGACGGGCCACCCAAAGGGCTGGTGCTGGTCAGCCATCCGCAACCGCTGCTGGGCGGTAGCCCACGGCATATCGTGCCGCTGACCCTGGCACGGCAGCTGCGTGCAGCCGGCTGGCAAGTGGTACGGCCGAGCTTTCGTGGGGTGGGGCAGACGCAAGGCGCGCACGACCAGGGCATCGGTGAAGCCGAGGATTGCATCGCGGTCATCCGTCACCTCAACCAGCAACAGCCCGAGCTGCCGGTAGCCCTGGTCGGGTTTTCCTTTGGGGCCTACGTGTTCGCCCGGGTTGCTTGTGCGCTGGAAGGGCAGTTGCAGGCAGTCGCATTGATGGGGCTGCCGGTGGGGGATGTACCGGGAGGGCGCTATTACGAGCCATTGCCGCTGCCTGGGGATTGCCTGTTACTGCATGGTGAACAGGATGAAATGGCACCGCTGGCCAACCTGCTGCAATGGGCTGGCCCTGAACAACGGGCAGTGTCGGTATACGCCGGTGCCAATCACTTTTTCAAAGGCTGCCTGGGGCGTGCCGCGGAGCAGGTGATTGCTCATCTCGCCCAGAAGACTGGCCCTCACCGCTCCAGGTAATGCGTCTGTGCAGCAAAGTCGATGAACCGCTTGCTGGCCAGCGACAGGTATTCCCCCGAGCGCCAGCACAAGCGGAAGCTCATCTGCTGTGCTGGCCGGAACGGCACGCCGACGATGCCAGGCGTGCGTTGCTGCACCGAGCGCAGCAGGGTCGCCACCCCCATGTTGTCCAGCGCGGCCTGCACCACCAGCGAGACGAAGTTGCTCTGTAGCGCCACCTGGTATGTGATGCCATGTTCGGCGAAGAACGCATCCAGAAGATGGCGTTGAACGAAGGTGCGATCGAACACCACCATGTCGGTATTGCGCAGGTCTTCGGCGGTGAGGTAGGCCTTGCCGGCATAGGGGTGATCCGGGTGCATGCACGCCAGCATCTCGTCGCTGCCCAGCAGGATCGACTCCTTGTCGGGCGGTACACGCCGGGACTCCAGCAGCGCCAGGTCGATTTCGCGTTGCTCCAGGCGATGGCCAATGTCTTCGGCACTGCCTTCGAACACGGTCATGGCAATGCCCGGGTACGACTTGCGGAAGGCGTTCATCAACCCGGGGACGTAGTGCAGGCCGAACATCGGCGGGATACCCAGGCGCACCTCACCGCGCTTGAGGTTGGCCATGTCGCGCAGTTCTTGCCGGGCAACGTCCATTTCGCGCAGGGCAGAGGCAATGCGCGGCAAGAACTGCTCGCCTTCTGCCGTGAGGATCACTTTGCGCGTGGTGCGGTTGAACAGGGTTACCCCCAGTTCTTCTTCCAGCCGGGTAACGGCCATGCTCAGCGCTGGCTGGGCGATGTGCAGGTGCTGCGCGGCCTTGGTGAAGCTGCCTTGGCGGACGATTTCGACACAGCAGCGCAATGCCTTGAGGTTCATTGAGGGGTGCTACCTTTCATGCGAGATGCATTCATAACGAACTGTGATGCTAAGCATCATAACAATATATTTATTATTATTAACCAGAGGGCCTACGATGCGCGCCACTGAGACATCCTGCAACATCTCAGTCACGCAGCTTAATAAATCTGCAATCCCACAAAGATTTTGAGGTAGTACCCCAAATGGCCAAGGCCGCCGATGTCGTTGTGCAATGCCTGGAAAACGAAGGTGTCGAGTATGTATTCGGCATTCCCGGTGAGGAAAACCTCGACCTGCTCGAATCCCTGCGCAAGTCGAAGATCAAGCTGGTACTGACCCGTCACGAGCAGTCTGCAGGTTTCATGGCTGCCACCTACGGTCGTCTGACCGGCAAGACCGGCGTCAGCCTGTCGACCCTCGGCCCTGGTGCCACCAACCTGGTGACCGCCAGCGCCTACGCCTACCTGGGCGGCATGCCGATGATGATGATCACCGGGCAGAAGCCGATCAAGAAGTCCAAGCAGGGTCGCTTCCAGATCATTGACGTGTGCGGCATGATGGACCCCATCACCAAGTACACCCACCAGTTCGCCTCGGCCGACAACATCCCGGCCCGCATGCGCGAAGCCTTCCGCCTGGCCGAAGAAGAAAAGCCAGGTGCGGTGCACCTGGAGCTGCCGGAAGACATCGCCGCCGAGCAGACCGACGCGCTGCCGATCCCGCGCAGCCTGCACCGCCGCCCGCTGGCCGAGCACGTGGCCATCGAAGCTGCCGTCGAAAAACTGCAGAACGCGCGTAATCCGATCCTGGTGATCGGTGCCGGTGCCAACCGCAAGATGACCGCCAAGGTCCTCAAGCAACTGATCGACAAGACGGGCATCCCGTTCATCACCACCCAGATGGGTAAAGGCGTGGTCGACGAGCGCCACCCGCGCTTCCTCGGCAACGCTGCGCTGTCGTCGGGCGACTTCGTTCACCGCGCCGTCGAAGCCGCCGACCTGATCATCAACATCGGCCACGATGTGATCGAGAAGCCACCGTTCTTCATGGTCCGTGGCGGCACCGAAGTCATCCACATCAACTTCCGCTCTGCCGAAGTCGATGCCGTGTACTTCCCGCAAGTAGAAGTGATCGGCGACATCGCCAACGCCGTGTGGCAGATCAGTGAAGCGCTGAACGACACGTCGCACTGGGACTTCACCCGCCTGATGGCCATCCGTGAGGCCAACGAAGCACAGATCGCCGAAGGCGCCGACGACGACCGCTTCCCGGTCTACCCACAGCGCATGGTGGCTGACATCCGTCGTGTACTGCCGTCCGAAGGCATCGTCGCCCTGGACAACGGCATCTACAAGATCTGGTTCGCCCGCAACTACAAAGCGCACAAGCCAAACACCGTGCTGCTGGACAACGCCCTGGCGACCATGGGCGCCGGCCTGCCATCGGCAATGGCTGCGCACCTGGTGCACCCGGACCGCCCGGTAATCTCGGTGTGTGGCGACGGCGGCTTCATGATGAACAGCCAGGAACTGGAAACTGCAGTACGTCTGGGCATGCACATCACCGTGGTGATCCTGCGTGACGACGGCTACGGCATGATCCGCTGGAAGCAGGCCAACATGGGCTTCACCGATTTCGGCCTGGACTACGGCAACCCGGACTTCGTCAAATATGCCGAAGCCTACGGCGCCAACGGCCACCGCGTGGAAAGTGCCGAAGGCCTGCTGCCGCTGCTTGAGCACTGCATCAAGACCCCGGGTGTGCACGTGATCGACTGCCCGGTCGATTACAGCGAGAACGACCGCATCCTCAACAGCGAGCTGCGTGAGCGCGCCCTGGCGGTGTAAGCCCTGACAGGCCGACGCCGTCCTTTTTCAGGGGCGGCATTGCGCTGCGAAAAGGCCCGTATAGCTGACAGTGATATGTCGGCGTTACGGGCCTTTTCATGACACAAGACTGCCTCTGAATCCCACTCACCCCAGCTCAAGCAGACCTTGCAGGCTGGCCAGAATGGCATTGGCGTCATAAGGCTTGCGCGTGACGGGCACATGCTGCAAGTGCTCGGGAATGCTGATGCCGTCGCCATAGCCGGTGGCAAAGAGGAACGGAACCTGCCGGCGAACCAGCTCATCCGCTACGGAAATGGAGGTTCCGGTGCCCAGGTTGACATCCAGTATTGCCGCGTCCGGCTTGTGGCTGCCAAGCAGTTGCATGGCTTCGTCCTCGGAGCTGGCGGTGATCACGTCCTTGATTTGCGCATCGTTGAGAATTTGCTCCAGGCCTACTGCAATCACCAGTTGATCCTCGAGTATCAGCACACACAAGCCCGAGCGCGCTGCAAACGCACCGTTTGCACGGGCCAGAGGCGTGGCCGGGAGAGCGGTTTCTGCCGCTTCGGCTACGGAAAGGTGCTTGGCCGGGATTCTGAAAAAGCCTTGCAGGCCTTCGGGGTGATATTCCACCGCGCTGGTACCACCCAGGTCGAACGGGATGCTGCGGTCGATCAGTACCGTGCCGAAGCCGCTGCGGCTGGGCGGGCGTACCGTTGGCCCACCACTTTCCCGCCAACTGATTGCACAGCCGTTGGTGGCGTCGATTGCCCAGCTCACCGAAAGCCTGCCGCCGGCCCGCGATAACGCACCGTACTTGGCCGCGTTGGTGGCCAGTTCGTGCAGCACCAGGGCCATGACCGAGTAAGCGCGCGCATCGAGGATGACGTTCGGGCCCTGCAACTCGATCACGCCGGCCGCTGTGCGATAGGGAGAAAGCTCGGCCTCCAGCAGCTTCGCCAGGCGCCCGCCACCGTCACCGCGCACCACCTGGTCATGGGCCAACGACAAGGCCTGGATACGCCCTTTGAGCGTTGCCACATAGTCCTGCAGGGTCTGGCTTTCCGGGGTCGGATGGGCAACCAGTGCACCAATCAGCGACAGGATGTTCTTGACCCTGTGGTTGAGCTCTTCGTTGAGCATGCGCTGGCGCACCTCAGCTTTGGCGCGTTCACTGGCGAGCAGTTCGCTGTTGTGCAGTACCACTTCGACGATAGCGGTACGGATGGCATCGCCAAACTGGCGGTCCTGCTCGGTCCAGGGTAGCGACTGCTGGTGAACGGTTTCTTTCCAGATGGCGAAGCTTTTGCGTGGCGTCAGGCGGTCGCCCAACGCGCCGCTGTCATAGGTCTTGCTCGGGTCACCGGCCCAGTCGAGTGTCTCGACCACCTCCTTGCGGAAGAAGATCAAGTAATCCCTGGGGTGTTGCGACATCGGGACGATCAGCACACCCGACACATCATTAAAATACGCGTGGGCCGACGGGAGCACTGTCGACAGGCGATTGGACGCCCAGATTCGGCCTTCGCTGACCATGTCTGCCAGGCGCAGCAGATCAGGCACGGCCGTTTGGGGCGGCGCCAGCCCTGCGCACGACCAGCGGCCTAGCAGCGACATGCCGATGCCATCGCAGGGAATCAGCGACATCAACCGGGGCAGGCGTGCGTGGAAGAACCCATCAATGTCCGCCGCCTGGTTGGCGTCGCGCAGCAGGCTGTCCAGCGCTTTGTGGATGCGCACGGCGGCTTCGAGTTTTTGCCGGCTACGCAGGGTCTCGATATGCAGGGAGAAGAACTCACCGAACATCTCGGCGGCCACCCGTTGCCCCATGGCCAGCGTGCGCGGTGCGTAGTGATGGCAGGCAATCATTCCCCACAGCTCGCCGTTGACGATGACGGAAATCGACATTGAGGCGCCCACGCCCATGTTGCACAGGTATTCGCAATGGATCGGCGAGACGCTGCGCAGGTGCGCGTAGGATAGGTCGAGCGGTTCGCCCGAGGGGTCGAGCACCGGGTTGATGGCGACCGTATTGAACCGGGCGTCGGAGATTACCCGGATCGGGTTGCGCAGGTAGAGCGCGCGGGCCTGCTGGGGGATATCGGAGGCAGGGAAGTACTGGCCCATGAAGCTTTCGAGGTCGCCACGCCTGGACTCGGCAACCACCTTGCCGGCACCGTCGGCTCCCAGCTGGTAGATCATCACCCGGTCGTAACCGAGCACCGCCCGGACAAAGCGGGCGGCGTCGCGGAACAGCTTGCTGGTCTGGTCGATTTCGCGCAGTTGGGCAATCAGCGTGCGGGCCAGTTCGATCGGTTCGGCGATGCTCGCCCCGGCGGGCTCGAATTCGAGGATTGCCGTGCCTTTGTACAAGTGGGCGGCGATGTCGAAGGCCTCGCCGTTGGGCAGCGTCACGCCGAAACTGAGCGCGGGGCGCGAGGCGTCCCGGGTACGGGCAAGTGCGTTGCGAAGCGTATGCGTGACCTCGTCACCCAGCACCGCGTGCAGTTTCTGACCATTGATATCGCTTGCTACACCCAGCACTTGTGGGGCGTTGACCGAATGGCGCAGCACCACGGTCGCCGAGGCATCACAGGCCAGCAGGCAGCCATGGGGCTGGATGCTCCCGGGAATCTGGATGGGCTCCCGGTCGCAGTTGGTCAGGTTAACGTGGGGGTTGTAGGTCATTGGCCCGTGCCTGTGGGTAAGGGGAGGCGGGCAGCAGGTCCGCCATCGTCCGTCAGCCTAGCAGGCATTGAACGCCTTGGGGATGGCGGGTCGGGCAATACCGGTCCATTCCCAAGACAATGCTTTGATCACAGCGTGGAGTACGGATGTGCTCCCGTCGAGAATCGCTTGAAGGCAGCTCTGATCAATGGTCTTATCCCGCGCTTGAGCCAACTGGTATTGCACGATGAACCGCCCGCTGTTTATTTCCTTCGATGGGCCCAAGGGGACCGGCAAGACCACGCTGCTGGAGGCCGTCACTCAAGCGTTACGGCTGGACGGGAACAAGGTGATCCGCCTTTGCGAAAGAAAGAATGATCCTCACCGGGGCGAGACCATGGCCTTGGTCAACCAGCTTTCCAGAAGCCCTTGCCAGGACCTTGAGTTCAAGGTTTGCGAGCGCTTCGCTGAAAGCCGCGCCTGGATTTCCCGACATGTACTGCCCAGGCAGCCCGCTGACAGCATCATCCTGATTGATCGCTGGTACCCTTCTGACGCTGCGTTTCGCCGCACAGTGCCGTTTGACAAGATCCTGCGCCTGAACCTCGAACGAAACGTGCAAGTGCCCGATTTGCATGTCGGGGTTGTCACAACGCCTGAAACCTCATGGGCGAGGGCCGCGGCGCGCACGCGTGGGCTGGGCAGTACGGTGATCCATAACCTGGACGAACAGGTTGCCTGTACCGAAGCGTTCGAGCGTGCGGTTGCAGAGCAAGGCTGGGTGCAGTGCCGTAATGAAGGGACCGTCGACGAGGCAACGCGGCAGGTCGTAGGCGAGATTCAGGGCGTGCTTCGACACTTGTGAGGCCTGGGTGAGTACGGCCTGTCTACTGCCTGCAGGTATCAGGCGCCCTGGCGGTCGATATCACGGCGCAGGACTACCGACGTGGTAATGTCATCCACTGATTCGTGACGTGCCACGTTGTCACGTACCTGGTTGAGGTCGTCGATCGTTCGGGTCTCCACTTCAACCACCAGGTCGAGTTGACCGCTCACCGACGAAACCCGCCGTACGCGCGCGTCCGTTGCCAACTGGTCGAGCAGCCCCATGGCAGGCGTGCGCTGCAACGTCACCAGCAAGATCGCGCGTATCACGTTGGCGTCTATTTCGCCGATGTCAGCGCGATAACCGCGAATGACCCCGCTGCGTTCAAGGTTGGCGACACGCTCGGTGGTGGCACTTCGGGAAAGGCCTATGCGGCCGGCTAACGCCTTGAGCGCAATACGCGCGTCCTTCGAAAGTACCTCAAGAATCTCGCGATCTTTAGCGTCCAGGTCACGCATTGCAGCCCCTTGATAAGCTTGCCGTCATTATGCCGGTCGGAACCGGCATAATGCCTGTTGCGCCCGACCGTATGCAGGGTGTCCGTTTCGGCGGCGCATGACAAGCTATTGAAAAACAATCAGCGCGCTCGGAACCTGATGATATGACAGACCTTTCCCACCCGGCACCTCGGTTTTCGGCAAGCGATGCAGAGGGCCTTGCAAAAGATTTCTTCGATGTCACCGGCACTGCAACGCCCCTGGATGGGGAGCGTGATCGCAATTACCGGCTGGAGACTGGCGTAGATGCAGGCTGGATACTGAAAATCGTCAATGCCAGCGAGCCCAGGGTAGAAAGCGAGTTTCAAACCGCGCTACTCGATCACCTGGCCGTGCATGGCGCGCATTTGGGCGTGCCACACCTGCGGGCCAGCGTGACTGGCGACTACCTGCCGTCTGTGGCCAGCAGCACCGGTGAAAAGCACGCTGTGCGCCTGGTCAGCTGGCTGGCCGGCACGCCACTTGCCAAGGCCAGACGCTCCCTGGCGTTGATGAGAAACTTCGGCCAGGCACTCGGTGAACTTGACCGTGCCCTGCAGGGCTTCATGCACCCGGGCGCAGTCCGTGACCTGGACTGGGACTTACGCCATGCTGCGCGCTCCCGTTCGCGGCTGCACTGCATCAAGGACCCTGATCGCCGGGCCGTTGCCGAGCGCTTCATCGCCCGGTTCGAACAGACTGTACAGCCTAAGCTGGCTTCCCTTCGGGCCCAGGTGATCCACAACGATGCCAACGACTGGAACATCCTGGTCGATGCCGAAACGCCCCGTAGCGTGACTGGCTTCATCGATTTTGGCGATGCCGTGCACACTGTTCTGATTGCCGAGGTCGCGATCGCCAGCGCGTACGCCATTCTCGACATGGACGACCCGATCGGTGCTGCTGCTGCGCTGGTGGCCGGCTTCCACGAAAAGTACCCGTTGCAAGCGCAAGAACTTGATGTGTTGTTCAACCTGATTGCCATGCGCTTGGTCATCAGCGTGACGTTCTCCGCTTCCCGGCAGGATCAGACAGACGACAACCCCTATCTGGCGATCAGTGAAGCGCCTGCCTGGCGTCTACTGGAACAGCTCGATTCGATGAACCCACGGTTGGCCACCGGCATTTTGCGCAAGGCCTGTGGTTTCGATGCCATCGAAGGTGCGGGGGAAGTCCGCCGCTGGATTGCCGACAACCACAAGTCGTTTGCCGACCTGGTGCGCCCGTCAGCCGCCATTCTGGACAAGGTCATCGCGCCGTTTGGCGATGCCAGCCACGAGATGACCATTGCCTCGGCCCAGCAGCGCCCTGCAGATGCGACGCGGTGGTGGAATGAATTCTCTGCCGCGCACAAGGCCCCGCTGGGCATCGGCCCATGGGGCGAGGTACGTGCCGTCTATACCGACAGCGCCTTTGAGTCTCGCTTCATCAAGGGGCAGTACCGGACCCTGCATGTGGGGGTAGATTTGCTGATGCCAGCGGGTACGCCGCTGTACGCACCGATTGCCGGCACCGTCAGAAGCGTCGAGGTCGAGCCAGATCCGCTGGGTTATGGCGGCCTGGTGATGCTCGAGCATACCCCGCCCGGTTGCCCGCCATTTCTGACGCTGTGGGGGCACATGGCCCACGAGGCGCTCAGCCGTTTGAAGGCCGGTGACAAGCTCGAAGCCGGCGACCTGGTCGGTTACATGGGCAGCGATCACGAGAACGGCGGCTGGATTCCCCACCTGCATCTGCAGTTGGTCACCGATACCCAGTTGCGCGCGTGCGAGGTCATTGGCGTGGGTGAACCAGCGTACCGCGAAGCGTGGGCCGACCTGTTCCCCGATGCCTCGGCCCTGGCCGGTATCCCGCCAGAGACCTACAGCCAGCAGGGGATGACCAAGGCCCAGATCATTACCAGGCGCAAGGAACTGCTGCTACCCAACCTGTCCATTTCGTACACCGACCCGATCAAGTTCGTGCGCGGTGATGGCGTATGGCTGATCGACAACTTCGGGCGGGCCTACCTGGACTGCTTCAACAACGTGTGCCACCTGGGCCATAGTCATCCCGACGTGGTCGAGGCCTTGACCCGCCAGGCTGCGCTGCTCAACACCAATACCCGCTACCTGCACGACAACATCGTCGAATACGCCGAACGCCTGACCGCCACTTTGCCCAAGGGCCTTTGCGTAGCATCCTTTGGCTGCTCTGGGAGTGAGGCCAACAGTCTGATGCTGCGTATGGCGCGCAACTACACGGGCAGTGATCAGGCGATCGTGCTGGACTGGGCCTACCACGGCACCACTCAGGAACTGATCGATCTGAGCCCTTACAAGTACAAGCGCAAGGCGGGCAAGGGCAGGGCGGCGCATGTTTACGAGGCCGTGGTCCCGGACAGCTACTACGCCCCCGAGCACTGGCCCGTGGAAGCGCACGGCAAGCGCTTTGCCGAGTCGGTGGCAGAGCAGTTGGATGCCATGCGCAAGGCAGGCAAGCGCCCCGGTTTTTTCATTGCCGAGTCGATCCCGAGCGTGGCGGGGCAGGTGTTTTTGCCCGAACACTACCTCGAGGAGGTGTATGCCATGGTGCGAGCCGAAGGTGGGCTGTGCCTGGCCGATGAGGTTCAGGTCGGGTTTGGCCGGGTAGGCAGCCACTGGTGGGCATTCGAGACCCAGGGCGTGGTCCCGGATGCCGTCAGCATGGGCAAACCCATTGGTAACGGCCACCCGATGTCGGCGGTAGTGACCACGCGCGAGGTTGCCGATGCTTTCAACAACGGCATGGAGTATTTCAATACCTTCGCCGGTAACCCGGTGTCATGCGCGGTAGGCCTGGCGGTACTCGATGCAATCGAGCGCGACCAGTTGAAAGAAAACGCCTTGAGTGTCGGCCATTACCTGCTCGAGGGTTTGCGCAAGCTTCAGCAGCAATTCGACGTGATTGGCGATGTGCGCGGGTTGGGCCTGTTCCTCGGCATCGTGCTGGTCACTGACCGCAAGTCGAAGGCGCCAGCCACGGCCCTGGCCAGAAAAGTGGCTGATGGTGCCCGGGAGCGCGGCGTGTTGATCGGCACCGAAGGCCCGCATGACAACGTGCTGAAAATGCGGCCTTCGATGATTTTCAGCCGGGCCAATGCGGACTTCCTTCTCGAGGTGCTGAAAGACAGCTTCACCGCGGCGCTTAAATAGCGTTTCAGCGCGGGCAGGGCGTGCGCATGTGCACGCCCTGCGGCGCACCTATCTGGCGAGCCGGCCAGCATCAAGCGCCTCTGATGCTCAGGCCTTCGCGAGCCTGGCCATGCAGGCCGGCGGCCTCTGGCAATGCCGTGACCTTGATCGCGCGCACCGGTACGGCGAACTTGGCGCCGATTTGCGAGAACCGCTCCAGCAGCCTGAAGTTGATCGCCTGCTGAATGTCCATGTAAAGGTTGTAGCCTGGGTCCTGGACGATGTAGACACACTCGAACTCCAGCGCCTCTTTGCCGAAGCCACGCAGGTGAGCGCGGTCGAAACGCGCCTGCTCCTGGGCCTTGATGGCGTCTTCGACGATGCCTGGCGCTTTCTTCACGGCCTCGGTGGGCGTGTCGTAGGAAAGCCCGAACTCGAACACGATGCGACGCTCTTGCAGGCGCTTGTAATTCTGGATGGTGCTGCTGATCATGCTGGCGTTGGCCATGACGATCTGTTCGCCGCCGAGGCTGCGGATGCGTGTGGTTTTGAGGCCAACGTGCTCAACGGTGCCCGCCAGGGGCCCGATGACGATGAAGTCACCGATCTCGAACGGCTTGTCCACGGCGATCGACAACGAAGCGAACAGGTCGCCAAGGATATTCTGCACAGCCAGCGCCACTGCGATGCCGCCCACGCCCAGGCTGGCGACGAAGGCGGTGATGTTCACCCCCAGGTTCGACAGCATCGCCAGCACTACGACTGACCACAACAGGACCCGCGCGCCCCAGGCCGAAAGGGTTGCCAGTGCGCTGCCCTGGTTCAGGCCGTCGGTACGGTGGCGGGCGAAGTAGCGGCTCAGGCCCAGGCCGATGGCGCGGTTGGCCCACAGGCCAATCTGCAAGGCAGCGACCACGAACCACAGGCTGCTGACCCTGCTCAGCCAGCGCTCGGGCAGGTCGAGCATGCTCAGGCCCACCAGCAAAGAGGCCAGCAACAACAGAAAGTTGCTGGTGCCGGAAAGCACCTTGGCCATTATCTGGCTCAGTGGGCCTTCGTGTTCGGACCAGCGCCGTACCCGGCGCATCAGGAAACTGATGGCGGCACGGGCGACCAGGAAGACCAAGGTGGCGACTGTCAGCGCCACCAGCAGATTGAGAATGGAGATGCCGAATACGGTGGTTTCGGTGAAAAACGCGATGATGCGGTCGTTCATGAGTACCTCGCCTCTGGGTTGATTTGCCAAGGTGCTTTCTTGGGACGTCAAAGAGGCGCAACAGGTCGATCGGATTTCACCACGCTGGGCAGACTGAGTCAGTCCCGGTAGATTTTCTTCAATAACCGCAACAGTTCAGTCCTTTCGTCATCCGAGAGGTTGGATGTCGCCTGGTGATCGCTGTCGGCGGCGATGTGCTTCAACTCCTTCAACAGGGCTTCGCCCGATTTGCTCAGGAAAATCCCATACGAGCGCTTGTCCGGTTTGCACCGCACGCGCACGGCCAGCGCGCGCTCTTCCAGTTTGTTCAGCATTGGCACGACTTGCGGGGGTTCGATTGCCAACGCACGCGCCAGGTCGGCCTGCATCAGCCCGGGGTTCTGGTCGATGATCGCCAGGGCGGAAAATTGTGCCGGGCGCAGGTCATGGGCCGAGAGCCGGGCAATAAGGTTCTGAAACAGCTTCAATTGCGCGCGTCGCAAGGCGTAGCCGATCAAGTCTTCAAGCACCCCTTCTCCCACAGGAGCAGCCACGCAAGCGTCGTCGGTACTACGGGCAGACCTAGCCATCAGGGTTCATGCTCCTCGATCATGGGTAATAAAGTTACCTATTTTGCCTGTCCTTATGCGATTCGGCTAGAGAGGCTTTGGAAAAAGGCAGCGCGCCTACCCATGGGTTAAAGATAAATTTGTTAATGGTTAATTGACATAACTAATTTGACCCGTTAGCGTGGCCCCATCACCTCGAACAACAAGAGTGCAGAACCATGAGCAAATATGAAGGCCGCTGGACCACCGTGAAGGTCGAACTGGAAGCGGGCATCGCCTGGGTGACCCTCAATCGCCCGGAAAAACGCAATGCCATGAGCCCCACCCTGAACCGGGAAATGGTCGACGTGCTGGAAACCCTCGAACAGGACGCTGACGCTGGCGTGCTGGTATTGACCGGTGCCGGCGAGTCCTGGACCGCCGGCATGGACCTGAAGGAGTACTTCCGCGAGGTGGACGCCGGCCCGGAAATCCTCCAGGAAAAGATTCGTCGCGAAGCCTCGCAATGGCAATGGAAGTTGCTGCGTCTGTATGCCAAACCGACCATCGCCATGGTCAACGGCTGGTGCTTCGGCGGCGGCTTCAGCCCACTGGTGGCATGCGACCTGGCGATCTGCGCCAACGAAGCGACCTTCGGCCTGTCGGAAATCAACTGGGGCATCCCGCCTGGCAATCTGGTCAGCAAGGCCATGGCCGATACCGTTGGCCATCGTCAGTCGCTGTACTACATCATGACCGGCAAGACCTTCGATGGTCGCAAGGCTGCCGAGATGGGCCTGGTGAACGACAGTGTGCCGCTGGCCGAGCTGCGTGAAACCACCCGCGAGTTGGCGCTGAACCTGCTGGAAAAGAACCCGGTGGTGCTGCGCGCCGCGAAGAATGGCTTCAAGCGCTGCCGCGAGCTGACCTGGGAACAGAACGAAGACTACCTCTACGCCAAGCTCGACCAGTCGCGCCTGCTGGACACTACTGGCGGCCGCGAGCAGGGCATGAAGCAGTTCCTCGACGACAAGAGCATCAAGCCAGGCCTGCAGGCCTACAAGCGCTGAGTCGCACCGCGGGCGACGGTGTGCCGCGCCAAAGCCCGCGGGTATTTCTCTATAACGACAACAAGAGGAATGAGCATGTTGCAGGTGCCTTTGCTGATTGGCGGGCAGTCGCGCCCCGCCAGCGATGGACGAACCTTCGAGCGCTGTAACCCGGTGACTGGCGAGGTGGTGTCGCAGGCTGCCGCCGCCACACTGGCCGATGCCGATGCCGCGGTGGCTGCTGCCAGCGCGGCGTTTCCGGCCTGGGCCGCCCTGGCACCGGGCGAGCGGCGCAGCCGCTTGCTGGCAGGCGCTGATCTGTTGCAGGCGAGGGCCGCCGAGTTCATCGCCGCCGCCGGTGAAACCGGGGCCATGGCCAACTGGTATGGCTTCAACGTGAAGTTGGCCGCCAACATGCTGCGCGAGGCTGCAGCCATGACCACGCAGATCACCGGTGAAGTGATCCCCTCGGACGTTCCCGGCAGCTTCGCAATGGCCCTGCGCGCGCCCTGCGGCGTGGTGTTGGGCATCGCACCGTGGAACGCCCCGGTGATACTGGCCACGCGTGCCATTGCCATGCCGCTGGCCTGCGGCAACACCGTGGTGCTCAAGGCCTCGGAGCTGAGCCCGGCGGTCCATCGGCTGATCGGCCAGGTGCTGCACGATGCAGGCATCGGCGACGGCGTGGTCAATGTCATCAGCAATGCGCCGCAGGATGCCCCGGCCATCGTCGAGCGGCTGATCGCCAACCCTGCGGTACGCCGGGTCAACTTCACCGGTTCGACGCACGTCGGGCGCATCGTCGGCGAACTGGCGGCCCGCCACCTCAAGCCGGCCCTGCTCGAACTGGGCGGCAAGGCGCCTTTGCTGGTGCTCGACGATGCCGACCTGGACGCCACGGTCGAAGCGGCGGCCTTCGGTGCCTACTTCAACCAGGGGCAGATCTGCATGTCCACCGAGCGCCTTGTGGTGGACAGCCGTATTGCCGACGCCTTCGTCGACAAGCTGGCGGCGAAGATCGCCGGGCTGCGTGCAGGTGATCCGCAAGCCAGCACCTCGGTGCTCGGCTCGCTGGTCAGCGCAGCGGCCGGCGAGCGCATCAAGGCACTGATCGACGATGCCGTGGCCAAGGGCGCGCGCCTGGTCAGCGGCGGCCAGCTGGAAGGCAGCATCCTGCAACCGACCTTGCTCGACAACGTCGATGCCAGCATGCGTCTGTACCGCGAGGAGTCCTTCGGCCCGGTGGCGGTGGTACTGCGCGCCGAAGGCGACGAAGCCTTGCTGCAGTTGGCCAACGACTCGGAGTTCGGTCTGTCATCGGCCATTTTCAGCCGCGACACCAGCCGCGCCCTGGCCTTGGCTCAACGGGTGGAGTCGGGTATCTGCCATATCAACGGGCCGACCGTTCACGATGAAGCGCAGATGCCGTTTGGCGGGGTCAAGTCCAGCGGCTATGGCAGCTTCGGCAGCCGCACGGCCATCGATCAGTTCACCCAGTTGCGCTGGGTCACCCTCCAGCAAGGTCCGCGTCACTATCCCATCTAGCCGCGGCAGGCCCAGGCCACCGGCAAGATGACCGCCGCCCGTCATTTCGGGCGGCGGCAGGATGTACAACAAGAACAAGGAGCAACCTGCGTGAATAACGAAGCCCGCTCAGGGTCGACCGACCCTGGCCAACGTCCGCGCTACCGCCAGGTGGCCATCGGGCATCCCCAGGTGCAGGTCAGCCACGTCGACGACGTGCTGCGCATGCAACCTGTCGAGCCACTGGCGCCGCTGCCGGCGCGCCTGCTCGAGCGCCTGGTGCATTGGGCCCAGGTGCGCCCGGACACCACTTTCATCGCGGCACGCCAGGCAGACGGTGCCTGGCGTTCGATCAGCTACGTGCAGATGCTCGCCGATGTGCGCACCATCGCCGCCAACTTGCTAGGACTGGGCCTCAGTGCCGAGCGCCCGCTGGCGCTGCTTTCCGGCAACGACATCGAACACCTGCAAATCGCCCTCGGCGCCATGTATGCCGGTATTGCCTATTGCCCGGTGTCGCCGGCCTACGCGCTGTTGTCGCAAGACTTCGCCAAGTTGCGCCATGTCTTCGAGGTGCTCACCCCCGGAGTGGTCTTCGTCAGCGACAGCCAGCCGTTCCAGCGCGCCTTCGAGGCGGTACTGAACGATTCGGTCGGCGTGATCAGCGTACGTGGCCAGGTCGCAGGTCGCCCCCATATAAGCTTCGACAGCCTGCTACAACCGGGTGACCTGGCGGCTGCCGATGCGGCTTTCGCCGCCACCGGGCCGGACACCATCGCCAAATTCCTCTTCACCTCGGGCTCGACCAAGCTGCCCAAGGCGGTGATCACCACCCAGCGCATGCTGTGCGCCAATCAGCAGATGCTTCTGCAGACTTTTCCGACGTTCGCCGAGGAGCCGCCGGTGCTGGTGGACTGGCTGCCGTGGAACCACACGTTCGGCGGTAGCCACAACCTCGGCATCGTGCTTTACAACGGGGGCAGTTTCTACCTGGACGCCGGCAAGCCGACCCCGCAAGGCTTTGCCGAGACCTTGCGCAATCTGCGCGAGATTTCCCCCACGGCCTACCTCACCGTACCCAAGGGCTGGGAGGAACTGGTCAAGGCACTGGAGCAGGACCCAGAGCTGCGCGAGGTGTTCTTTGCCCGCATCAAGCTGTTCTTCTTTGCCGCCGCAGGCCTGTCGCAAAGCGTCTGGGACCGGCTGGACCGCATTGCCGAGCAACACTGTGGCGAACGCATCCGCATGATGGCCGGTCTTGGCATGACCGAAGCTTCACCATCGTGCACCTTCACCACCGGGCCTTTGTCGATGGCCGGCTATGTCGGGCTGCCGGCACCTGGCTGCGAAGTGAAGCTGGTGCCGGTGGGTGACAAGCTCGAGGCGCGCTTCCGTGGCCCGCATATCATGCCGGGTTACTGGCGCTCGCCGCAGCAGACCGCCGAGGCGTTCGACGAGGAGGGCTTCTACTGCTCGGGCGACGCGTTGAAGCTGGCCGATGCCAGGCAGCCCGAGCTTGGCCTGATGTTCGATGGCCGTATCGCTGAGGACTTCAAACTTTCGTCCGGGGTATTCGTCAGTGTCGGGCCGCTGCGCAACCGCGCAGTGCTGGAGGGCTCGCCTTACGTTCAGGACATCGTGGTCACCGCGCCGGACCGTGAATGCCTGGGTCTGCTGGTGTTCCCGCGTCTGCCCGAGTGTCGGCGCCTGGCCGGGTTGGCAGAGGATGCCAGCGATGCGCGGGTACTGGCCAACGACACCGTGCGCAGTTGGTTCGCTGACTGGCTGGAGCGCTTGAACCGCGATGCCCAGGGCAACGCCAGCCGTATCGAATGGCTGTCGCTGCTGGCCGAGCCGCCGTCGATCGACGCCGGTGAAATCACCGACAAGGGCTCGATCAATCAGCGCGCCGTGCTGCAGCGGCGCGCCGCTCAGGTCGAGGCGCTGTACCGTGGCGAAGACCCCGACGCATTGCACGCCAAGGTGCGGCCTTGAGTGCGGCCGGGCTGTGCACCGTCTTCGAGGACACGGCCATCGTCCAGATGGTGCGCACGCCCTGGGTCGACCTGGGTGGCGCATTGGCCGCGATCTCGCCCATCGACCTGGGCATCCAGGCCGGCCGCGCGGTGCTGGCACGTGCAGCTGCCGCCCCTCAGGCGGTAGACAGCGTGCTCGCCGGCAGCATGGCCCAGGCCAGCTTCGACGCCTACATGCTGCCACGCCATGTCGGCCTCTACTGTGGCGTGCCGCAGGCGGTACCGGCACTGGCGGTGCAGCGCATCTGTGGCACGGGCCTTGAACTGTTGCGTCAGGCCGGTGAACAGCTGCGCAGTGGCGCCCGCCAGGTGCTGTGCGTGGGCGCGGAGTCGATGTCGCGCAATCCGATCGCGGCCTATGAACACCGGGGCGGTTTTCGCCTGGGGGCGCCGGTCGGGTTCAAGGACTTTCTCTGGGAAGCCCTGTACGACCCGGCTGCCGGCGTGGACATGATCGGTACTGCGGAAAACCTGGCCCGTGCCTATGGCCTCGCTCGTGAAACGGTGGACGCGTGGGCCCTGCGCAGCCATCAGCGGGCCCTGCAAGCCCAGGCGCAGGGCTGGTTCGACGAGGAAATCGTCAGCGTCACCGCGCAGGCACTGGAGGCAGAAGGCTGCCAGCCACGCGGCATTGCATTGCCGCGTGGCTTGAGTGAGGTCAGCCAGGACAGCCACCCACGGCCTACCGACGCGGCCGCACTGGCCCGACTGCGCCCGGTGCACGCCGGTGGCGTGCAGACGGCTGGCAACAGTTGCGCGGTGGTCGATGGCGCGGCGGCAGCCTTGATCACGCGCTACTCCGATTGCACTCATCCGCCTTTGGCGCGCTTGCTGATGGCCACGGCTGTTGGCGTGCCGCCCGGCCTCATGGGCATCGGGCCGGCGCCGGCCATTACCTTGCTGCTCGAGCGCAGCGGCCTGCGCCTGGAGCAGATCGACCGCCTGGAAATCAACGAGGCCCAGGCCGCCCAAGTGCTGGCGGTGGCCCAGGCGCTCGAACTCGATGTGGACAAGCTCAATGTCCATGGCGGCGCTATCGCCCTTGGTCACCCATTGGCCGCTACAGGCCTGCGCCTGGTCCACACCTTGGCCCGTCAATTGCGCGACGGCAACTTGCGCTATGGCATCGCAGCGGCATGCATCGGCGGTGGCCAAGGCATGGCGCTGCTGATCGAAAACCCTCATTTCGTTGCCTGACCCGGAGGTATCCGATGACCTGGAAGGCGCCCCTGCGCGACATGCAGTTCGTCTTGCAACACTGGCTGCGGGCCGATCAGGCCTGGGCGCAATTACCGGCATACGCCGACGTCGACCTCGACCTGGCGGCTCAGGTACTGGAAGAGGCGGCCCGTTTCTGCGAGCAGGTGCTGGCCCCTTTGAACAGTTCGGGCGATCGCCAGGGCTGCCAGATGGAGGGCGGGGAGGTACGCACCCCGGACGGATTCCCGGCGGCTTATCGCGCCTATGTCGACGGTGGCTGGCCGTCGCTGGCATGCGCCCCGGCGCTTGGCGGCCAAGGGCTGCCGTTAGTGCTGGAGGCGGCCTTGCAAGAGATGCTGTTCGGCAGCAACCACGGCTGGGCCATGTACACCGGCATTGCCCACGGTGCCTACCTGTGCCTGAAAGCCCATGCATCCGCCGAGCTGCAGGCGCGCTATCTGCCGGGCATCGTCAGTGGTGCCACCCTGCCTACCATGTGCCTGACCGAACCCCAGGCCGGCAGCGATCTAAGCCTGTTGCGCTGCCGCGCCGTGCCCCTGGGTGACGGTGGCTACGCGGTCAGTGGCAACAAGCTGTTCATCTCTGGCGGCGAACACGACCTGACCCGCGACATACTCCACCTGGTGTTGGCCCGGTTGCCGGATGCGCCGCCCGGCAACCGCGGGCTCTCGCTGTTGCTGGTGCCGAAATGGCTGGAGGATGGCCAGCGCAATACACTGTACTGCGACGGCCTGGAACATAAGCTGGGCATCCGTGGCAGCGCCACCTGCGCACTGCGCCTGGAGGGGGCCCGGGGCTGGTTGATAGGCCAGCCCCATGGCGGCCTGGCTGCGATGTTCGTGATGATGAATTCCGCACGGCTGCATGTTGGCCTGCAAGGGCTGGGGCATGCCGAGGCCGCCTGGCAACAGGCCCGCGATTATGCCCTGGAGCGGCGCCAGATGAGTGCCCCGGGGCGGGCCAAGGGGGGCGTCCAGGGCGCCGACCCGATCCACCTGCATCCGGCCATGCGGCGGGTCTTGCTGGAGTTGCGGGTGCGTACCGAGGGGATGCGCGCGCTGGCCTACTGGACGGCCCAGTGGCTGGATATCGCCGTCGCCGCCGTCGAGCCTGCACAACGGGCGAAGGCCGCGACATTGGCGGCGCTGCTGATCCCCATCGTCAAGGCGGCCTTCACCGAGCAGGGGTTCATCCTGGCAAGCAAGGCCTTGCAGGTGTTGGGTGGCTATGGCTACACCCAGGAGTTTGCCATCGAGCAGACCTTGCGCGACAGCCGCATCGCGATGATCTACGAAGGCACCAACGAAATACAGGCCAACGACCTGATGCTGCGCAAGGTATTGGGCGATGGGGGGGAAGGGTTCGCCCTGCTGTTGGGTGAGTTGCGTACCGAGGCCGCTGCGGACGCTGGCGCAGCTGCCACCGCGTTGGGCAGCGCGTGCGACACGCTGGAGGCAGTGCTGGCCAAGGTGCTGTCGATGACCGCGGGCGATCCCGAATTTCCGTACCGCGCCGCAGGCGACTTCCTGCAGTTGTGCGCAACGGTGCTGCAGGCCTTCGCCTGGGCCCGCAGCGCGCGCTGCATCCAGGCGTCGCCAGTGGGGTCGGAACAGCGCCGGGAAAAGCGGGAAAGCGTTGGGTTCTTCCTCAGCTACCTGCTGCCCGACCTCGACCGGCAGGTGGCGGCCATCGACGCGGCCGCCACGCCGTTGCCATTCATTGCCGAATCGTTCTGAAACCCACGTGCGAGGTCGTCATGAACACCGGCTGCGGCTGACGTGCCGAGGGGCGGTAGCGCATGCAGCGGTCCGCCGAACACAGGTGCGAGCCGCCTTTGATTACCGCCACCGGCACGCCGGGGTCTGCCGGGTCGAAGCTGTCACTCAGGGCCGGGCCTGAGGGGTCGAGCTTGGCGTCGCGCTGTGCGTCATGGCCTGGCCGATAGCCCGTGCGAGTCAGCTCCCAGACATTGCCGCCGGCATCGAACAGGCCAAAGCCGTTGGCCGGGAAGCAGCCCACGGGTGATGTACCGGTAAAACCATCCTTCGCCGCATTGCGATAAGGGAACTGACCCTGCCAGGTATTGGCCATGAGCTTGCCCTTGGGCAGCTCGGTGGTACCCCAGCTGAAGTCGGCATCGGTCAGGCCGCCGCGCATGGCGTATTCCAGCTGCGCCTCGCTGGGCAGTTCGCGGCCTGCCCAGTGGGCATAGGCCTGGGCATCTTCCAGGGCGATCTGCACCACCGGATGATTGTCCAGCCCGGCCAGGCTGCTGCCCGGCCCCTGCGGGTGTCGCCAGTTGGCGCCGGGCACGAACTGCCAGCCGGGGCTGAGCTCGTCCGCACCCTGATGAAACACCATCGCACCCGGTACCCGCAGCGCGTCGGGCAGGGCAGGGTCGTCCTCGATACGGGTACCGCGCTCGGCATGGGTGACATACCCGGTGGCCTTGACGAAGCGCGCGAACTGGGCGTTGGTGACCGGATGCACGTCAATCCAGAAGCCGGACACCTTGGCGGGGTGAGGCGGGCCTTCTTCGTCGTAAAAGCGGCTTGAACCAAAGCTGAACTCGCCGCCCGGCACGTGCACCATGCCGTCCCGCCAAGGGCCTTGGCGCTGCGCGGGCAGGCCGCTGTAGCCCGTGCACAGCAGCGCCGGCGCCGGGGCTTGCGGCCACACGGCATAGGCGGCGGCGAGCAGGCCGGCGGCGAGTGCTGCGCAGCCGGCTGCCCGGGCGATCATTGCGGCTTGACCAGGATCGGGCTGGCCGGACGGCCGTCGGCATCGACCGCGATATTGCCGCGTTGGGCATAAGCCTTCCAGTCGCGCAGCATCAGCGCCACCTGCTCGGGGTGCCCTGCGCCGATGTCATGGTGCTCGCCAGGGTCCTTGCGCAGGTCATACAAGTGCCAGCTCGGCTTGCTGTCGGTGGCATCCCACACCAGCTTCAGCGGGCCCTTGCGCAACGAGGCGCTGCCGTTGATTTCCCACCCCAGGGCTTCGTCATGGGCGTGGATCTGGCTGTCCTTGCCTTGCAGGTAGTTCAGCGCCGATGTGCCTTGCGGCGGCACGATATCGCGGTCTCGGTACTTGACGCCGGGCATCGGCGCACCGGCCAGTTGCAGCAGGGTCGGCATGATGTCGCGGACGCTGGCCAGCTCTTCGCTGCGGCCGGCCTTGATGGTGGCCGGGTAGTAGACGAAGGCCGGTACGCGGATGCCGCCCTGGTAGGTGGTCATCTTGTAGCGACGGCTGGGCAGGGCGCTGACCTGGGCCCAGGCCGAGCCGATCATCAGGAACGAATCGCGGCGGCCGTAGTTGTCCAGGCGGTTATCGAAGTTTGCCTTGATCCACTCGGGGTCGACACGGGTGGCGTTCTCCGGACCGTTGTCGGACATGAACAGGATCATCGTGTTTTCCAGCTCGCCGGTCTTGCGCAGGTGTTCCACCAGGCGCCCCACCTCGGCGTCCAGCGCCGTGACCATGGCGGCGTATACCTCCATGGTGCGCGCGGACTGGCGTTTTTGTTCATCGCTCAGCGATGCCCAGCTCGGCACGCCTTCCAGTTGTGCTTGCAAGGGGAAGTCGGCGGGCACCAGGCCGGCTTCGCGCTGGCGCTTCAGGCGCTCGTGGGCGATGACTTCGTAGCCTTGGTCGTAGCGGCCTCGGTACTGCGCCAGGTACGCATCCGGCGCCTGCAGCGGCCAGTGCGGCGCGGTGTAGGCGGCAAAGGCGAAGAACGGTTTGTTGCTGGCCTTGCCTTGGTCGATCGCGTCGATCAGGCGGTCGGTGTACCAGGTGGTGGAATAGAAGTCGTCGGGCAGCGTGATCGGCTCGCCGTTGTGGCGATAGGTGGCGCTGTAGTTCGACTGCAGGTCCATGTTGGCCTGCTTGAAGTGCGCCGCGCCGCCTTCGAGCAGCACGTAGGCCTGGTCGAAGCCGCGGTTGTGTGGCTGCTGGGCCGGTTGCATGCCCAGGTGCCATTTGCCGGCGATGTAGGTGCGGTAGCCGGCGTCGTGCAGCAGTTCGGCGAGGGTCGCGACATTGGCACCGAGCACGCCTTCGTAGCCGGCGCGTACCTCTGCGCCGGCCGGTAGGCGCTTGCGCGTCTCCGACATCATGCCCAACCCGACCAGGTGTGGGTCGTTGCCGGACATCAGCATCGCCCGCGTCGGCGAGCAACTGGGCGCGGCATGGAAATCGAGCATCAGGCGGCCGTCGGCCAACAGTTTGTCCAGGTTGGGCGTCTGGATTTCGCTGCCCAGGGCCGACAGGTCGGAGAAGCCGAGGTCATCAGCGACCACCAGCAGAATGTTTGGTTGTTTAACGGTTGGTGCGGCCATGGCGTGGCTGGCACCGAGCATGAGCACGCCGAGGGCGGCAAGGGGGCGGAGGCAATTCATGGGGGGACTCTTGTTTTTGTAATGGACTCGAATTTTGCGCATGGCCTCTGAATAGACAGCACGCCACTGGATTCTAGCGACGGATGAATGAATGCCGCAGCCGCTCGCTGCAGAAGTGTGCGATTAGCGAACGCTTGATGCTGATCATTCCTTGTACACGGGCAAAACGCTATTGACGGCGCATATGGTTAACAAAAATAATCGTTAATAGAGTTATCCAGTTTGTAAGAACAATTATAAAAACAAGTGAAGGGAAATTCTGATGATCAAGCCGTTGAACGGGGTATGCCTGCCCCTCATGGTGCTTTCGCTGTGCCAGTCCGCCTACGCGGCCAGCCCGCTTGAAGAGAGCCGGCCGGGGAGGCCAGGGGCCCCTCGCTGGATCGAGGACTACCGCTTTCTCGACGACCCCGCCAAGGCCACTGCCCCCTTCGATGGCCTGCGCTACCATCGGCTGTCAGAGTCGGCCTGGCTGCAACTCGGGGCTGAGGCCCGCTACCGGGCCGATGCTTCGGACAAACCCTTCTTTGGCCTGCGCGGGCTGAACGACGATTCCTATCTGCAGCAACGGCTGCAGGCCCATGCCGACCTGCACCTGTTCGACGATGCCGTGCGTACCTTCGTCCAGGTCGAGAATACCCGCGCCTTCGGCAAGGACTTGTACTCGCCCAATGATGAAAGCCGCAATGAAGTGCGACAGGCCTTCGTCGATTTCAACCACGATTTCGCCGCCGGGCGCTATACCACACGCGTAGGTCGCCAGGAGATGGGCTTCGGCGACCAGGTGTTGGTCACCTACCGCGACGCGCCGAACATCCGCCTGAGCTTCGACGGCGTGCGCGCCAGCCTCAACCTCAAGGACGGACGCAAGCTGGATGCATTCGCTGTGCGCCCGCTGAAAACCGGTGAAGACAGTTGGGACGATGGCAGCAACAACAACATCAAGTTCTACGGCCTTTACGGCACCTTGCCGCTGTCGGCGTCGTGGAACATGGACCTGCTAGCCTTTGGCCTGGAAACCGACGACCGCAGCCTGGCCGGCGAGTCGGGTGACGAGCAGCGCTACACTTTCGGCACGCGGCTGTTCGGCCGCCATCAGGCACTGGACTGGAGCTGGAACCTCGTCGGGCAGACCGGCCACCTGGGCAACGCGTCGATCCGCGCCTGGGCGCTGTCGAGCGACAGCGGCTTCACCTTCACCCACCCCTGGCAACCGCGCCTGGCCATGCGCATCGATGCCGCAAGCGGCGACAGTGACCTGGGCGACGGAAAAGTCGGCACCTTCGACCCGCTTTACCCACGCAATGGTGTCTATGGCGAAGCCAGCCTCACCACCCTGAGCAACATCATCGTGGTGGGGCCGACCTTCGGCTTCTCGCCCTGGCGCACGCTGCGCATCGAGCCCGGCATCTTCGAAGTGTGGAAACAGCGTGAGGAAGACGGCGTGTACATGCCCGGCATGAGCATGTTGGCCAACACCCGCGGCACGGGTCGCCATGTCGGTACCATCTACCGCGCCAGCACGCGCTGGCTTGCCACTCCCAACCTGACCCTGGACCTTGACCTGAAGTACTACGACGTGGGCACGGCCATCAAGGAGGCTGGCGGCGAAGATTCGTCGTTCGTCTCAGTACGTGCCACGTTCCGCCTTTGACCACCCGACCGATAACAACAACAGAGGGCCACACATGCATCATTCATCCGCGTCATCGGGCAAGGCCGTGCTCACCATCGGCTTGTGTTTTCTCGTTGCCTTGCTGGAAGGGCTGGACCTGCAGGCCACCGGCATCGCCGCGCCGCACATGGCCAAGGCATTCAACCTGACCCCTGCCATGCTCGGTTGGGTATTCAGTGCTGGGTTGCTGGGGTTGCTGCCCGGCGCGCTGATCGGCGGTTGGCTGGCAGACCGCTTTGGCCGCAAAGCGATCCTGATCGTGGCGGTGCTGCTGTTTGGCGGCTTCTCGCTAGGGACCGCCCATGCCCAGACCTACGATTCGCTGTTGATCGCGCGGCTGATGACAGGGCTCGGGCTGGGGGCGGCGTTGCCAATCCTGATCGCCCTGGCCAGCGAGGCGGCGCCCGAGCGTCTGCGCAGCACAGCGGTCAGCCTGACTTACTGTGGTGTGCCGCTGGGCGGGGCGGTTGCGTCGCTGATCGGCATGGCCGGCGTGGGCGACGGTTGGCGTACGGTGTTCTACGTCGGCGGCATCGCACCGATCGTGATCGCTTTTGTGCTGATGATCTGGCTGAAAGAGTCCCAGGCATTCCGTGCCCAAGGCGTTGCCAAGGCTGGCAGTGAAGGTGTGCTTGCCCAACTGTTCGGGCCGCAGCAGGCAAGCCGCACGCTGTTGCTGTGGGTGGCATGTTTCTTCACCCTGACAGTGTTGTACATGTTGCTCAACTGGCTGCCGTCGCTGTTGATCGGCCAAGGCTTCAGCCGACCGCAGGCGGGCGCCGTGCAGATTCTGTTCAACCTGGGTGGGGCGGCTGGATCGTTCCTGACCGGTCGGATGATGGACCGCGGGTTTGCCGGGCGGGCGGTATTGATCGCCTACGCCGGCATGCTGGCGTCGTTGGCGGGGCTGGGGCTGTCGAGCAGTTTCGGGCTGATGTTGCTGGCCGGGTTCACTGCAGGGTATTGCGCCATTGGTGGCCAGTTGGTGCTGTACGCGCTGGCGCCGACGCTGTATTCGACCCAGGTGCGCGCAACGGGCTTGGGCGCTTCGGTGGCGGTGGGGCGCCTGGGTTCCATGGCCGGCCCTCTGGCGGCTGGGCAGATCCTTGCAGCAGGCGCAGGTGCGGGGGGGCTGCTGATGGCCGCGGCTCCGGGCCTGGTGCTCGCGGCGTTGGCGGCACGTGCGCTGCTGAAACACCGAACCCGCACGCAACGCCCGGAGCCGGGTGAGGCTGCGGCTCAGGACCCTGCATAGCGCTTCCTTGGGGGCTAGTGCTGCTTGCGCAATGCCTCCTGCTCCGGTTTGGCGACCGTGACCCGGTTACGGCCCGATACCTTGGAAAGGTACATGGCGCTGTCTGCACTGCTGAGCAAGGCGCCGAGCTCAGAGGCAGGGGCCTTCGCGAACGCTAAACCTATGCTTGCGGTGACCGGGTGTTCATCATTCACACGCAGTTTGGCTATCAGGGCCCGCAGGCGCTCGGCAACCTCAATCGCCGTGTCTGGCGGCGTATTGGGCAGCAGGATGGCGAACTCCTCGCCGCCCAGCCTGCCGGCAATGTCGTTGTCACGCAGGCTGGCACTGATCGCTGCACCGATGCGCTGCAGCACCTGGTCGCCCGCGGCATGCCCGAACGTGTCGTTGATCTGTTTGAAATGGTCGACGTCCAGCATCAACACGGCCATGAATGCACCTGCGTCCTTGCACTGGGCGTGTTGCGTCGACGCGTTGTCGAAAAAAGCACGTCGGTTGTTCAGGCCAGTCAGTTCGTCCGTGCACGAGGCCACCATGGCCAGCCGATGCGCGCGTTGCATTTCGTGTTTCAGGCGCCAGGCCGTCGTCAATGCCGAGGACAGGCTTCGCGTCGCGCTGACCACGAACCAGGCAAACACCAATACCGCCAAGGCTATCCCTTGTTGCAGCGTGGAAGGTTGCAGCAGTAGCCAGCCCGTAGAAGGCAGCAAGACCAGGCCCATCGACACCAGGGTCATGTTGCGGTAAGAGGAGTAGCACGACACCGCGCTGACAGACATGCCGACGGCAAACAGCATGATCAGCGTCTGCCCCAGCGCGTCGTTGGCGGGCATTACGGCAAAGGCGCCCCAGCCCCAGATAGCCGCCGACAGCATCAGCGTGACCCAGTAACGCCACTCCCAGCGTTCGGCCGTGCGCTGGTTGGCGGGTGCTCGCAGATAGGCGAAGAACATGGCGGTACGCACGCCGGTCGACAGGCCCAATAGCGTCATCCAGACCATGACCCTGTGCGGGTCGAAACGCTCCCAGCCCAACCAGCACAGCATTACGGCGGCCAGGAAGCTGCCAAGCACCGCAGGCGCTGACTGGACGAACAGCTGTTCGAGCCGATCCGTCCGTACGGAGCGCGCTATTTCATCGCGGGGATCAAGGTTTGTCATGGCTGGTGACGCCACTCGTGACCGGTAGCGGATACTGGCACGTTGCTGGCGTCTTGGAAAAGCCTCCTGGCGTTCACATGTGATGCCCTTCACCATGTTTGATTGCTGGATTCAGAAAGCGTTGCGGTAGGTAGTGGCAGTGCAGAACTGGCTATCACCACGGCTACGGCACCTGCGACGTTTTCCGCATTTCATGTCGTTGCGCGGATCCCTTCCTTGACCGAAGGCCAGTTTTCCCTCGCAAGTTCCGTATCACGAACATAGCCTGTTTTCCCGCAATTCGAAAGCCAATCGATCGCCACGGCCAACAAGTGGTCGAGCAAGCCAAGGCAGCTGAGGGTGTTGCCCGAACCACTGGCGCCGACCAACGTGCAGGCTTTCAGAAGTCGAACGTCACGCCGGCATACAGCGCTCGACCGTCACCCGGGGCGTGCAGGGAAGCCTCCGCACTATCCGGGTCGTACCACACGTACTCATAGTAGCGGTTGGTGAGGTTCTTCAACTGCAGGTCGACACTCATCGCTTCGGTGACCTTGTACGTCGCGCCAAGGTTCGTGAGTACGTAACCGCCATACCGGCCCTGGGTATTCTCGCGTTCCAGGTAGTAGTGGGTCTGGCCATTCATCCAGGCCGTCAATTGCAGGGCAGGGGTGGCCTGGTAGCTGATGCCGGTGTTCCACAGGTGATGCGGCACGTGGTCGATTTCCTTGCCTTTGCTGGCTGGCAAGGCACTGCTGGGCTCAAGGATTTTCGAGTACTGCCAGGAATACGACATCCACATCTCGGTGCGTGCGTCCGGGTGCAGGTTAACCTGCAGGTCATAGCCCCAGCGGCGTGTCTCGCCGACGTTGTCCGACTCGCCGCTGGGGTCGTTCAGACGGCGGCTGACCTCGCCCGTGGCGTCCTGGCGCCAATAGGCGAAGCGGCCATCGACCCAACCGGCTGGCGTGAACTTGACACCGGTTTCCCAGCCTTCGTTGATCGACGGAGAAAGGTCTTTGTTGCGCGGTGGTACTTTGTAGGCGGCCGCGCCCGTACCCACCTGGAACGTTCTGCCCCAATTGGCATAGACGCTGGCGACCTTCCAGGGTGAATAGACCACGCTGAGCTTGGGCTGTTTGATCAGGCCGTAGTCGTTGATGTCGTAATCCTGGCCGGTCATCTCGTTGGTGAAGTCACCGCTGATCCTGTCCACACGGTACGCCGGGACAATCTTCAGCGATTCGACCGGTTCGATCTCCGCCTGCACATAGGCCCCCACGGTGTTGAAGTCGTAACGCTGGTCGCGGGTTTGCGCCTGCCGCACGCGGTTGAGCGTGCGGTAACGTTCGCTGCGGTTTTCCTGCTTCTGGATATCGCTGCCGCCTTCCAGGGCGAAGGCATGCAGCCAGTCGACCTGCGGGCGCCAGGTGAGCGAGGTAATGGCGCCGTACTGGGTTTCGTACGTGTCGCGTTCCTGCTGCGAACTGCTGCTCCAGTACTGGGTCCAGCGCCGGTCGTCAAAGGTGTTGACGTAGGTCCTGGCGGACCAGGACAGGGTCTGCGCCAGTTCGGTATCGAAATGCAGGCTGACTTGGTTCATCCGCCGCGTGCCCTTGTCCGTGGCGTTGTAGTCGTTGCTCATACGCGGGTGGTGGCGGGCGTTGTCCTCGGTGAGGTAGCCGGCCTCCTGCGCTTCGGACTCGTAATGGCGGGCGATCAGGCCCACGCGGTAGTTGCCATCGTCCGGGGTGTAGAACCATTTACCGCCGAAGCTGTAGCGTTCGGTGTCGGCATGGTCGCGGTAGCCGTCGACCTGCTGGCGGGCGAAGAAGTAGTTCTGCGTCCAGTTACTGGTCTCGATGCCCTTGGCCAGTTGCACCTCGCGGGTGTTGAAGCTGCCATAACGCATGCGCGCTTTGTTGTAGTTGCCGCCGGTACGGGTATTGATGTTGACGTTGCCCGCAATGTTGTTCAGGCCATAGCGCGGGTCGCTGGTGCCGCGCACCACCTCGATGCTGTCGATGTCCATGGGGAACACCGAGTCGATGAAGGGCATGTTGCCGTCATTGGTGTTGCTGGGAATGCCGTCGATCAACAGTTTCACGGCGTTGATTTCGCCTTCGCCATTGAAACCGCGGAACGACAGCTTGCCGGAGGTGGTGCCTTGGTTGAACTCGGTGAGCATCACCCCCGGTGCCCGGCGGAACAGCTCCCAGCTGTAGGCAACTGGCATCTTCTCGAGGATGTCACCGCCCAGAATATCCACCGAACTGAGCACGCTGGTTGTGGCCAGGGGGCCGCTGTCGGTGCCGGTTACATTGACCGCGCCGAGGGTGAGTACCGAGTTTTCGGCAGGCAGTGTCTCAGCGATGGCAAGTGACAGTGGGTTGAGGCCGAACAAGGCGAGCACGGGCAGTACGGCGCGTGCGGTACAACGGAACGCAGGCATGGGTGGTTTCCTGGCAAAAACGGTCGGGCAAGGTCAGGCGTCGTGCAGCGCACGCCATGACCACAAGACAGCAGCGACGGTTTAGGCCAGGGGTGAGGCGCGGGGATTCAGCCGAGGCCACTGTTCTCGTGGCAGCGGCAAGGCATGACGGTCTCCCAGTAGAAGGTCGGCCGGCCAGTAGCGGGGGAACAGATGGCGGTAGTAATCACCGCCTGCCAAGGCATGGCCGGCATGGCCACAACAGCAGTCACCACTCTGGTGCTTGGGTTCAGGGGAGTGGTCGAGTTGCGGCAGGTCTGCCTTGAGCTGGGTCAACAGTGACTTGGGCAGGCTCTGGGCACCGTGAAGGCTGCAGAAGCTGCCAAATATCAACGACTGGCTGTCGATGCGGGGTGCCTGCAAGGCACGGTCGAGCGGCATCGCCAGCAGGTTGAACAGCAGGGCGAAGCAGGCGAACAGACAAAGTTGTGCACGTGCACGTGAAAGCATGAGTCACCCAACCGAACGTGGCGCGAATTAAGCCGCATCCGTTGCGGGCTGTATACGTTGCGTGGCATGCCATTTTGTCGCAGGTGCACCACGCTGAGGGCTCAATGACTGCGCATGCTGGCGGCCACCCTGAACACCCGCATCAGCCAGGCGAACAGGGGCAGCGCCTTCAGCGGCTGTTGCGCCCAATGCTCGGGCAACTCGGCGCAGCACCCCGCCGGCAAAGCCGGCAGGTGGGCCAGGCGCTCGGCCGGTGTCAGCTTGGGGTAGCCGACGTACAGCATGACAACCCCGGAGACGAACCACAGCGCCATGAACAGGCAGACGACGATGCCCAGCCAGCGGTGCCACAGGTACAGCTGGCGCTTCACGCTCATCAGTAGCGCCACTGCACAGCGACTTCCAGGCTGCGCGGTTCACCCAGGTAGTACTGGGTGTTGGTCTGGTGGATGAAGCGGGCATACACCTCGTCGGTGAGGTTGCGCAGCCGCGCGCTGACTTGCACGTGCTTGTCCAGGTCGTGGGTCATGGAGAGCCCGTAGACGGTGTACGACGGTACCCATGCGGTGTTGGCAGTGTTGGCGTACACCGATGAGACATAGCGGGCATCGGCCCCGACCTGCCAACCGGGCGCCAGGTCGTAGGTCAACCAGAGGTTGGCCACGCGGTCGGGGATGTTGACCGGGTTCTTGCCCTTGCGCGAGTACACCACGCCGCCGGTGGTCTCGTTGAATTCATCGTATTCGGCATTTACCCAACTGAAGTTGCCCGCCGCCAGCAGCTTGGGCGTGACCTTGAACGAGGCTGCCAGCTCGATGCCAGTGGAGGTCTGCTGGCCCGCCTGCTCGGTGGTGTTGGGCACGGTCGAGGAGGGCACGGAGATGTCCTTGCGCACGATGCGATACGCCGCTGCCGTGGCCGAGCCGCGGCCGTCGAGGAAGTCGAACTTGCTGCCTACTTCGACCTGACGGCCGGTGCTCAGGTCGAAGTCGCCGACCTGGCTGATCGAGGCGCTGGTCAGGGTACCGCCTGGTGGTTCGGCCGAGGTGCTGTATTGGGTGTACAGGCTGACGTTGGAGGTCAGGTCATAGACCAGCCCCAGGCGACCGGTGATGGCGTCCCAGCGTCGGTCCAGCCTGGCTCGCGCCACATGGTCGACCACGTCGAAGTCGATATGGTCGTAGCGCAGTGCGGTGATCAATGACAGCTGATCGGTCAGGCGGGTACGGTTCTCGACGAAGGCCGAGGTGGTGTCGGTGGTGGTGGTTCTGCCCTTGGTCATGGGCGCGTCCATACCGGGGATATCGAGGAAGTGCCCGGGTTCGAAGCCGTTCGGGTCAACCGTGTCGAACGCCCCCTTGGACAGCGGGTAGTTGGTTTGCTGGTTGGTGCTGTAGTCCATGCCGAACGCCCAGTCGCTGGCAAGGCCGAACAACTGGCCCTGATGGGTCAGCTCGAGCCTGTCGCCGTTGACCTCCTGGTCGTGCCGCTGGCGATAGCCGCCCGAGCGAGCGATGACGCTGTTGTCGGCGTTGTAGCGATACACCTCGAGATTGCGGTAATCGCGCTGGCCGTTGTAGTGGTAGAAGGTGTTACGCAGTTGGGTGTTGTCATCGAAGCGATAGTCGGTGATCGAGCGCAGCCACCGGGTGCGCTGCTCGTAGCGACCGTCTTCGACATTGTAGTTGTTGAAACGGTTGTGCTTGTCGATGTGCAAGGTACCGACCAATGGCTGCAATACCGGTGTGCCCCAGTAGGGGCTGTCCTCTTGCTCTTCCAGGTATTCGATGGCCAGCGTGTGCGAGAGCTGATCGTTGATGTCGCTAAGCAGCGAGAAAGCCAGGTTGCCGGCCCCATTCTCCTGCCGATCGATATAGCCGTTGGTACTGGTGCGGCTGTAGTCGAGGCGGGCATAGTGGCGCGGGCCGTCGCCCGTGTTCAGCGCCTTGTTGAAGGCGACCGACGTTTCCATGGTGTCGTAGCGTGCATAACTGACGCGCCCTTCGAAGGTGTCTTCGTCACGGCTTGCCAGCCGGGTGATGAAATTGAGGCTGCCACCGACAGCGCCGCTGCCGTTGAGGAAGGAGGATGGCCCGCCGAGCAATTCGACGCGGTCGTAGATCCAGGCGCCCACCGGGCGCGCCGCGCCGCCATACTGCAAATTGATGCCATTGAACAACTGGCTGATCTGGGCACCGTTGAACCCTCGGTACGACACATATCCGCCCCAGCCGGGCGGAGCCGAGGCGTTAACCCCGGGCAGTGCATTGGCGGCGTCCTGGAAGTTACGTGCGCCGATGCGCTCCATGGTCTTGCGGTCGGCAACGCTGACGGAGGCGGGGTTCTCCTTGGCGCTGAGGTTCAGCCGCGAGCCGCTTTCGATGGGGCGATCAAGGTCAAGGCTGGTTGCCTCCTTGGGTTGATTGGCTGTGGCCGTGACATTGCTGGCCGGCAGGGTCAGGGTGTCATCCTGCGCCCAGGCACAGGTTGCGCTGCCAACGAGCAGCGCCAAAGTGGTCATGCGGAACATGCAAGGCTTCCTGGCTGAAATCGGTGAGCACACGCCCGCTGCCGATCAGGCGGCACGGGGACGTGGCGATGTCAGAACGCGAGAAGCGAAGCAGGAGAGGCGCGGGGATTGACCAGGGGCCAACGCTGCTTGGGCAGGCGTGGCGGAGGTTGGTTGGGTAAGGGGCTGCCCGGCTCGCCGGCGAGCAGGGTCAGCAGGCCGAAAAATACGGCCAGCAGTGTGGCGCTGAACAGGCTGGCGATCACGCAGTCACCGCCGGCAGGCAGGGTCGGATCGCTGAAGTCTTGCTCACCTTGGACCATGCCGCTGCTGTCTGCCGTGCACCAGGCGGCATCATCCATGCCAGCCAGGCGCAACCCGGCCATTTGCCCATGGCCCATGGCGCACAGCAACGAGCCGAACAGGATGCTGAAATACAGCACCCAGGCGACATGCGATCGTGTGTGGTGGGCCAGCTTCATGGCGGAACTCGGCGCGAAAACTGAATGATCAGGTTAGGAGGTTGGCGAGGGATTCTACATCTTCTGATGCATCTGAATAGTGTGATTTTTCAAGCACGAATATTCAATCGGGTACAGGCGCACGAGACTTATTGAACACCGATGAGTTCGGCAGCAAGCGCGCGGAGTTCGTCCTTGTCCTGTTGAAGTACAAGCCCACTGCCCGCGTGTGCAAGCAAGCGCGCGGCATGCCGGCTGCAGGCGGGTTGAAATGCGCGGGGATTGATGCGCGCCAGGCTGACCAGGGCTTTGATCAAGCGCAGATTGACCTCGTGCAAAGCCGCGCCGTCCCGGCTGATCGGCGCAAAAAAATCGTCAAACAGGTCATCCGCCAGCAGTGCACGAACATAGACCTGCGGGCATTCGTTATCCGTGCTTTGCGCCACGGGATGCAGTTTCCCCCAACACGTCAGGCAGCGAATGCCGCGGCCAATGATGTCGATGGCTGTACCGGGATCATTTACCGCTGGAGAAAGCGCTCGCGAGGCGATCTCTGACAACACCGAAAGCCCGAAGCGCGGGTCATGCTCGAACGTTCTCCTGAGGCCGATGGTCACGGCAGCGAGCATCTCGATGTCCAGCGCGCCATTGTCATCGAGCGGCTCGCCATCCACGGCCAAGGCCCGTGCCACCACCATACCCTCATGTACAAAGGTGCCAGGCAGGACTTCGAGGAAAATTCGAATCTCGGTGCGCGTTGCAATCTTGCTCAACGTGAGGACATCGATGTGCTGGACATAGCCGGTCTGGCGGCTTTTCACTTCATGGGTTACCCCAGGAAGCTTGAGGTCAGGCGGGTAGGCTGCAGCGCCCAGAAACGGGTGTTCAACACGCTGCTCGATGGCTTTGATCACTGCTTTTTCGACACGGTCGATCGTCTCGCCTACGCGCCCTAGTTTGGAGAGGTGATCAATCCAGCGCAGCAAGGTGTAGATGATCAGGACCACCACTGCAATCGTCACGGTGAAAAGCACTACACGACCTTGTGTACCGTAGGCTCCGGTGCTCAGTGCAATGATGCCGACGAGGCTGAAGAGAAAGGACCCGATGAAGGTCGCCAGAGCGTTCTGGGTCGTGGCGTCCTCCATGACCAACGAAGTGGCGCGCGGGGTTACGCCACTGCTGGCGGCACTGTAGGCCGAGACCATTGTACTGAGCGAAAACGTCGTGACGGCAAGCATGCTCGAGGCGATGATGCCCAATATCTTGTCAACGGCATCTGCACCGATACGTGCAGGCAAGCTGACCGGCACTGCATCCTTGAACACCATGGCCAGTAGCGCGGTAACCACCCCCAACAGGGAGAAAAGCGTTGCTCTGAACCAGAGACGCTTGGCAATTCGCGTAGCCATCCAACGCCAGCGAGCTATCATGAACACCTCCTGTTGCCGAGAGTGTAGGCCCTTATGGAAAGCTGCAGTTATTCATAAGCTGTGCCTTCAAAACCTCCACCGCCTTGGGCCTTCTGGGGTTGGCCTTGTGAAGCAGGACTACCTTGCGCATGTAGCTGTCAGCGTCCGACACTGGCGTTGCCTGTACGTCGTCAGTCTTCAATCCCGCCCAGAGTGGGACAACAGACGCCCCCATGCCTTTTGCGACCATGATGTAGATAGCATCCAGCGCATCCAGATTACAGAGGACATCGGGCTGCAGGTCATTGTCATTCAAGTACTGCTGGGCAATCTGCCCACCCCAGGCATGTGAGTCATATCGAATCAGGTTTCGACCAAGAATCGTCGAGCGGATGTCGCGCTTGTCAACGGGGTCTTTGGTCAAAAGCATCAGGGGTTCTTCTCGAAGAACCTGTACACGAATGCTTTTGGGGACGCTGAAGGGCGGACATACCATGATTCCCGCATCGAGCTCTCCGCAGGCTACTTGTTCGTAAAGACTGCGCGAGTCCCCTGGCGTGATGCGTAACCTCAGTTGCGGGGCAATGCTTGATAGCTGATTCATGGCCTCTGGCACTATGCCTGTCAACGCTGTAGAGATCGCACCGATCTTGAGATACCCCGACAGGCTACCGGTGTCCAGATCCTCTTTCAGCTCTGCTGCCCCCTGGATCAGATCTCGAATCTTCGGCAGCAACGACAGGCATTTCTCGGTAGGCTCGACAGCATGTGCGCTTCGGTTCAGGAGTTCGCACGCCAGCGATTTCTCGAGTGCTTGTATACGCTGGCTGACTGCAGGTGCTGTCAGGTTTTCCCGTCGAGCCGCCGCTGCAATCGAGCCAGTCTCTATCACCGCCATCAGGCTTTCGAGAAATCGAGTGTCCAAAACATTTCCTTTCGCTGAGAGATGGAAAAATGCGCTTTAGCACTTGCGCGAGACTACGCTAACCTCCCCGAAAGTTCTATCAGAAACCAAAGAGGGTAGTTATGAAATCGTTATTTCATGTTTCGTACCATGTTACAGACCTCGAAGCATCTCGTAACTTCTACGGTAACATTCTCGGCTGCAAAGAAGGCCGCACAAGTGAAACTTATGTGGATTACGATTTCTTCGGGCACCAGATTTCGCTTCACAAAGGTGTTCCTTTTCCAACGACCCGCACCGGCAAAGTCGGCGACCATGAAGTGTTGATGCCGCATATCGGCTTGGTGCTGCATCTGGATGACTGGTTCGCGATGGCAGACCGCCTGGCGCTTCATGGTGTGCAGTTCGACATACCGCCGGTTGTACGATTCCCGGGCCAACCTGGGGAGCAGCGAACGATGTTTTTCCTGGACCCCAGTGGCAACCCGATCGAAATCAAAGGGTTCAAGAACTTCGAAGGTGTATTTGCCACCTGATTGGCAAAAACGTCCGGGACGCGCCGCCCGCTTTTTCTGCGTAAGATAAGAGGCGTGTATCGGTGAGTGGCCACTCAACAAAAATAACAGGCTCCAACGATGTGTTTGGCATTTTTGCCGGCCAATGTACAGTCCAAATTATAATAACTGGAGGACGTATGGCAAAGACTAGTCTGGTGACTAGAATTATTGCAGGTCTTGTGCTCGGGGTTGTAGTCGGGGCACTTCTTAATTTCTTTCCCGAGTACAAAGCCTGGATAATCAGCAGCTTTTTGCAACCCGTCGGCGATATTTTCATCAAGATGATGAAGATGATTGTCATACCTCTTGTATTCGCGTGCATGGTCGGCGCGATCGCAGGCAATGGTGATAGCAAGGCGATAGGGCGGGTGGGGGTGAAAGCCTTGTTCTACTTCTTTGTCGTGACCAGCATCGCAATTGTGTGCGGCCTGTTGGTTGGCAATCTTGCGCAGCCAGGCGTAGGTGCCAACTTGACGACGCTGGCAAACACCCAATCGCTCTCGCTTCCCTCTACCTCGGAGAGCACAGGGTTTGCTCAAGTCATCCTCAATATCATCCCGGACAATATCGTCGGTGCAATGGCGCAAGGAAAGCTGCTGCCTGTCCTGTTCTTCTCGGTCATGTTCGGCTTTGGGCTAAGTGCTCTGGACAAAGAGAAGAAAATGCCGTTGATCGCGGTAGTCAATGCCATTTCCGCGACGATGTTCAAGGTGACGCATATCGTGATGCACTACTCACCCATCGGGATCTTTGGCCTGATCGGCGTGACGGTCGCCAACTTCGGGCTTTCCGCGTTGCTGCCTCTGGCAAAACTGATTGCCGTCACCTACGTCGCGGTCATTCTGTTCGGCGTGGTCGTGCTGGGCGGCATCGCGAAGGTTGCCGGGATCAACATCTTCGACCTGATCAAGGCGATCAAGGATGAGTTGATCCTGGCGTTCAGTACTGCCGCCTCGGCGACTGTCATGCCCCAGCTGATTGAAAAGGTCGAGGCCTACGGTGCGCCGCGTTCGATTGCTACGTTGGTGATTCCTACGGGTTATTCCTTCAATCTGGATGGCGCATCGCTGTTCGTGGGCATCGGCACGCTGTTCATCGCGCAGCTGTATGAAATTCCCCTGAGCTTGGCTGACCAGGCGATGCTGATCATCATCATGGTGCTGACCTCCAAGGGCGCAGCCGGCGTCCCGGGGGCCATGTTCGTGATCTTGACCGCTACGCTGACCAGTGCCGGTCTGCCTGTGGAAGGTATTGCATTCATCGCCGGAGTCTATCGCTTGATGGACATGCCGATCACGGCGCTGAATGTCTTGGGCAACGCACTGGCGCCTCTGGTTGTGGCGAAGTGGGAGAACCAATACCGAATGCCTGCTGCCCCGGTGGTAGCGCCCGGGGAGCGCCCGCAAGTGTTGACCTGTTCGATTAGCGCTGGGGGCTCGGCAAAAACGACCTAGTGTGTTCATCGACATGATCGCCCTGCATGTGATGCAAGTGCCCATCATGCAGGTAATCGACATGCCCATCGTGTTCGATTGCCGTGTGGCCGCAGCCGGGCTTGTGCCGATGGTCATGGTGCGGATGCTGGTTGCAGGCACTCATTCCGAACGTCTATAGCTGCCATACCTCGGCCGACACGGCCGAGGTAGGTCGCTTATGTTACTCGTGGTGCGGCTCACCCAGGAACGTCAGTGAACTGAACAGACTCTGCTGGGCCACGGGGCTGCCGTCTGCCATTGGCAGGGTAGCCTGGGCCGCGATGATGTTGAGTCCTTCATTGCGTACGGTGATACGTGCCCGGCCTTGCTTGTCGGTGGTGGCGCTGACCTGGTGAGGGGCGCCCCGGTAATCGCCCTGCAGCGGGATATCAGCAGCCGGTTTGCCATCGAGCAGTACCTGCACTTCCAGCGTCTTGCCTGGCCCGACTTGCAGAGGGTCGCTCAGGGGAACGATCGCTAAACGCAGCATGTCCAGTTTCGGCAGGCGGGCGCCGCTCTGGTAGATCGCCAGGCTGTATTTCAAGCTGTGGGTGGAGGCGATCGCATCCTTGACATGGGTGCGATCCTGATTGACCCATTGCTTGTCCGGGCGCTGCGACCAAGGCCCGTTGTCCAGCAGCACGGCAAGTGCCGCAGGCGGGGTAAGTGGTTGCAGCACGGCATGATCCGCCAGGCGCTCGACCGTGACCGGGACCATGTTCCCGGTCGCGTCGAACGCCCAGGCGCGCTTGATCTTTTCCGCCTTGTAGGCGTTATCCTCGGCGCCGTGGCCGTACACGGCCTCGATATTGCCACGTCGCTCCTCGGTCCACAGGCCGTGGGCGCCTGCGTTGACGCTGACCATCAGGGTCAACAGGGAAGCGACTTTCAACGATGGATGCATGATGGTTCCTCGGTTCAAAGGCTAAGGGTCAGGCTGACACTGAAGTTGCGCGGCTCCCCGGGCAGCACCCAAGCGCTGTTGTACGAGCGTTCGTAGTACTTGCGGTCGAACAGGTTGTTGAGGTTGAGGCCGACGGTGACCTGTTCGCTGGCCTTGTAGTGCGCCAGCAGGTCGACCGTGCTGTAGGCGTCCAGGGTGAAGTCGCTGCCGGCCTGGCCGGAGCGTTCGCCGACGTAGTTCACCGCTGCGCCCACATCCGAGCCGCGCAGGGCACCGTCCTGGAATTCGTACACGCCCATCAGGCTGCCGCTGTTACGGGCGATGCCGAGCAAGTCGCTGCCTTTGGGCAGGGCTGCGTCGCCCTTGGTGACCTCGGCGTCGATGTAGGCGTAGGCGCCGATCACTCGCAACGCGTCGGTCAGCTGGCCGCTGAACTGCAGGTCCAGGCCTTGGCTGCGCGCTTCGCCCGCCGCCACGCTCTCGCCAAGGGCGTCGGTGGTGATGACGTTCTCCTTGTCGATATGGAACAGGGCGATGGTCGCGCCCAGGCGGCTGTCGAGGAGGTCGAGTTTGACCCCGGTCTCGTAACCCAAGCCCTTTTCAGGCTTGTACACCTGGCCCTGGGTGCCGATGGTGTTGGGTTTGAACGAAGTGGATGCGTTGGCGAACACGCCGACTTGCGGGGTCAGTTGGTACAACACCCCGATGCGCGGTGTGGCAACGTCCTTTTCCTGGCTGTCGCTGAGGCCCGTGGTGCGGTTCTGCGAGGTCTGCTCGAAGCGCTCCAGGCGTACGCCCAGCAACCCGCGCAGGCGCTCGGTGAAAGCGATCTGGTCTTGCAGGTTGATCGCGTAGCTTTCAGTGTGCTCGAAGAAGTCGTTGGCACGGGTGATGGCTGGCTTCGGCTTGCCGTATACCGGGTTGTAGATATCCAGCCCATACGCTGCGGAAGTGGCGCTTTGCGGGTACTTCTGGCTGTTGCGGTAGTTTTCGTACTCCAACCCGACCAGGGTCTGATGCTGCCAGCCTCCCAGCTCGAACTGCCCGTGCAGCTCGGCCTGGGTGATGCTGTCGTTCCATTCGAAGTCGCGTTCGCGATAGAAGCGCGTGATGGTGGTGCCCACCAGGGCCTGGGGCTCGGAGCTGTTGCCCTTGAGCGTGCCCTGGGTGTAGTGGTTGGCCAGGCGCAGCTTCCAGTTGTCGTTGAGCACGTGTTCCAGCGCCACGTCGAGGGTCTGGTTGTCGTTGCGGATCTCGCCGTCATTCGGCTCGCCAAGGAAGGTCGAGCGCTTGACCGAACCCATTTCGCCGTTGACTGCCGGAATGCCGCGATCGAACACCGACTCGGTGCGGGAGAACTCGGTGTCGATCATCAGTCGGGTGTCGGGTGACAGTTGCCAGCTCAGGGAGGGGCTGACGATACGGCGCTCGCTGCCGACATGATCGCGGAAGCTGTCGTTGTCTTCGACAGCGAGGTTGATCCGGCCCAGCAGATTCCCTTCGCTGTCCAGCGGCGAGTTGGCGTCCAGGGCGGTGCGGTAGCGATCCCAGCTGCCTGCGCTGAGGGTGAGGGTACTGAAGGCTTCGGCCTGGGGGCGCTTGGTGACGATGTTGACCAGTCCGCCAGGGTCGCCACGGCCATACAGGCTGGCAGCCGGGCCTTTGAGCACTTCGATGCGCTCGATGTTGGAGGTGTCCGGCGAGCTGTAGCTGCCGCGGTTGATGGCGAAACCGTTCTTGTACAGCTCGCCCGTGGTGAAGCCGCGCACACTGTAGTTGAGGAAAGTCAGGCCGCCGAAGTTGTTCTGCCGCGACACGCCGCCAGCAAAGTCCAGGGCGCGGTCGATGCGGGTGGTGTTGAGGTCCTTGATCACCTGCGCGGGCACGACGTCGATACTCTGCGGCGTGTCGCGGATGTCGGTATCGGTGCGGGTGGCCGTGGCAGAGCGGTTGGCACGATAGCCTTGCACCGGCCCGTCGGCGCGCTCTTCGAGGTAGGCGTCGGTGATGGAGGTTTCGTTCAGCAGCAAGGGTTGTGCCGCTGAAATCGGCTGGCCGAACAAGCCCAGCGTCAGGCCGGCCAGAAGGGGGGCACGAGGGTTCACGTAAAGTCTCCGTTTTTCACGCTATAACGTTGCATTGTTGGATACGTCCTGACTTGGGCACTGTCCACGAGCTCGAAGGGGATCACAACGGATACACCATCAGGCTCCACGGTGTAGGCTGTGCAGGCTGCACTCAATGCCAACATCGATGCCGCGCCCTGCTTCGGGCGGTGCTGCATCACAGATGACAAGAAACCCTTGCGAGTAGAGCGGCCCGCCTTGCGTCAGACCTGACAAATGAATCCTGATGAGGAAATGTTCATGTGTTGGGATGCGCATGTTATTAGATGTAATAACGTAACGCCAGTGGTTAGCGTTCATTACCGGTTGCAAATGATTCTTGTTGGTCAGGCGCAGCGGCCTGCGGGGCGGACCAGGCCGAAGCATCGTGCGGGTGCAGGCTTTCCAGATGGCGAACGTGCACTTGGCTATCGCGGTAACCGTGCAGGTTTGCCTGAATACGCCGCGCAGCGTCTTCGACGAACATCAGGTTCTGCCCGTTGAGCGCTGCGAAAGCCTGTTCGTCAGCCCGTTTTACGGCGGTCTGAACCGGCGTGCGCAAGGCGCCTTCGATGTGGTCGATCAGGGCCAGCAACCCGAGATCCGGGGCATCGGCAGGTACCGTGACGCGCACTCGAGCTTCGCTGCGTTGGCTATGTGGCGTCGCCAGCGACGCGTTGCTGCGCAGCCACTGCGCGACGGCGCTGGCTTCGAGCAGTGGCTGGTCCTTGAAGGTTCGCAGGAAGCCGTCCTCAATCAACTGCCGAGAGAGAGCGGCCGAGCACGGGCAGGTCGAGGAGTAGCCGATCCTGACCTCGATACTCAGGTTCAGCGCCCCGCCGACCTTCGTCGCGAGCACGTGAACCGGGTACGACTTCCAGCCAGAGAGGCCCTCGGTCACCAGTGCAGGGCGGCGAACCAGCAAGTCGAAATCCAGGCGCAACCTGGCATTGCGGCTTTCGCAATCCTGATGGCTGTCGATCATCTCCTGCAACAGCGCAAAGAGGCTTGCCGGCGACACCGCCGCAGCCTGCCCCCAGGCGTCCAGCAGGCGATACAGCCTGGACATGTGAATGCCTTTGACATGCGGTGCCGGCAGGTCGACCTGGACATCCGCCCGGGCGTGCAGCTCACGCTGGTAGGTCGGTTCTTGGATCCTTACCGGCAGGTCGATACCCTGCATGCCGACCCATTGCAGCGGGCTGAGGCTGGGGGCCAGGTCGGTGACGGAAACGTCGGGTAATGCTGAGCTCATCATGTATATCCAGTGGTGGGAGCCTTGCACGTGGCAGCAAGGCGTTTGAATCAGTTCCAGCCGGGGAAGGGGTTGGTCAGCTTCATCCAGCCTTCCGGTCCCTGGGCCATTTCCTCATCGGTCAGCAGGCAGGCATCGAAACGCGCCCGCAGCGCTGCCTCGTCCATTTCCATACCGATCAGCACCAGCTCCTGGCGGGCATCGCCAACGTCCTCGTGCCATTTCGACCTGATGTGCAGGACCGATTCGCTGTCGGTCGGCCAATGTTCCTCGGGAACAGCCGCCCACCAATAGCCTGCTGGGCCATGGCGCGCGACGGCCCCGGCCTGGGACCAGTTGCCGGCCATGGACGGCTCGCAGGCGAGCCAGAAGTAACCCTTGGAGCGCACCACCCCAGGCCATTCGCTTTCCACCAGCGCATGGAAGCGGTCAGGGTGGAAAGGTCGGCGGGCACGGTAGACGAAGCTGGTGATGCCATATTCTTCCGTTTCGGGTGTGTGGGTGCCGCGCATTTCCTGTAGCCAGCCAGGCGCTCGTGAGGCCTCGTCGAAGTCGAACAGGCCGGTGTCCAGCACGCGATCAAGCGCGACCTTGCCGAACTCGGCGATTTCGACTTTCGCCCTTGGATTGAGGGTATTGAGGATGGCCATCAGGCGATCGCGCTCTTCGCCACTGATCAGGTCGGTCTTGTTCAGTACGATGACGTCGCAGAACTCGATTTGCTCGATCAGCAGGTCGACCACGGCGCGCACGTCTTCCTCGCCCAGCGATTCACCGCGTGCCTGCAGGCTGTCGCGCGAGCTGTAGTCGCGCAGGAAATTGAAGGCATCGACCACGGTGACCATGGTGTCGAGGCGTGCCACTTCGCTGAGGCTACGGCCATCCTCGCCTTCGAAGGTGAAGGTTTCCGCCACCGGCAGTGGCTCGGAGATGCCCGTCGATTCGATGACCAATTGGTCGAAACGACCCTCTTTGGCTAGACGGTCCACCTCGAGCAGGAGGTCTTCGCGCAAGGTGCAGCAAATGCAGCCATTGCTCATCTCCACCAGCTTTTCGTCGGTGCGTGACAGCTCGGCGCCACCCTCGCGTATCAGTGCGGCATCGATGTTCACATCGCTCATGTCGTTGACGATCACCGCGACTCGCCGGCCTTCGCGGTTGTTCAGAATATGGTTGAGCAGGGTAGTCTTGCCGGCTCCGAGGAAGCCGGAAAGTACAGTGACGGGCAGCCGCGCGGCTTCGTTGGTATGGGGGACAGGGGTGCTCATCGGGAGGCCTCATGATAAAGGGTGGTGCGCATGCGTGCGGCTCTGCTCAGTCCTCGCCTGCATCACGGCGAGTACAGGCGGCGCATTTACCGTGCAGCTCGATGACCGAGCTGCACAGCGAAAACACGTTCTGTTTCATCCAGTGCCCCAGGGCCTGGTTCAGGTACGGTACGTTGAACTCATCGACATGGCCGCAGCTGTCGCAGATGGCGAACGCTCTGAAACCTGCTTCGCACTGGCTTGAGCAGGTGCAGCTGACATAAGCGTTCAAAGACTCCAGCCGATGAATCAACCCTTGCTCGGCCAGGTGGCCCAGCGCGCGGTAGATCTGCGTCGGCGCCCTGACACCTTCATTGCGCAGGCTGTCCAGAATGGCGTAGGCACTGAGCGGCTTGTCGGCTTGCTGAAGCGCCGTCAGGACACGTTGCTGATTGCTGGTCAGTTGCATGCAGGTCTCCTTCCGTTGGCGGGCAGTCTTCATTTTGTTCTGGGTTTGGGATGTTATAAAGTAACAATAATAAAATGGCTAGCGAAATTGCCCGAGGCTTCGCTGGTTCGCAGGTCAATGGGAGTCCATATGGATGGTCGACGAGTGCTGAAACTACTGCTTGCATGCCTGGCATTGCCGCTGCCTCTTGCGGCACAAGCCGGGCAGGCGGTTAAACGGGTTTGGGTGAGCCGGTCGGGCAGCGTCACCAAGGTGTCGCTGGAGCTGACCGGGCCGGTGGCGGCGAAGCATTTCAGCCTCGCGGCGCCACCGCGGTTGGTTCTTGATCTTCCTCAGGCCAGTCTGCAGGCGTCACTGAACGATCTTGCCCTGGACGGCACTGCCGTCACAGCCGTACGCAGTGGCATCACCGCGTCCGGTGACTTGCGTATCGTGCTGGACCTGGCCGACTCGGCAGTGCGCGGCGAAGTCCGCTCGCTCAACACCGGGCGGCATGGCCTGGAGTTGGTACTCAGTGAGCCACCGGTGGGCGTTGCGCCGGAAGTTGCCAAGCCCTTGGCGCGACAGCGCGACCTGTTGATCGTGGTCGATGCCGGGCATGGCGGCAAAGATCCCGGTGCAGTAGGGCCCAAGGGCGAGCAGGAAAAGCACGTTGCGTTACAGATCGCCAAGTTGCTGGCCAAGCGCATCGATGCACAGAAAGGCTACAAGGCACGCTTGGTACGCAGTGACGATGTGTTCATTCCGCTGCGCAAGCGCGCCGAACTCGCTCAGCGGATGAACGCGGACTTGTTCGTGTCGGTACATGCCGATGCTGCACCGCGACTCACGGCGTCTGGGGCATCGGTGTTCGCCTTGTCGCAAGGGGGCGCGACCCCATGGTCGCCAGCGTGCTGCTGGATATGTCGATGAACTCGACGATCGCGGGCGCTTGGGCACCTGCATCCGTCTCAGCCGTCTTTGCCGTCGCACGCTCCAGGTGAACGTGCTGATTGGCTTGGGCTGGACCTTGGCTATCGTGGGGGCAGCAGCTTTCGGTTTATTGGGAGCGGCGGGGGCCATGGTCGCAGCGCTGTTGCACAATTTCAGTACATTGCTGGTGCTCAGCAACTCCGGGCGCTTGTTACGTTATGAAGAACGGGATGTGGAGAAGAGGGAAATGTCAGCATATCGTGCTGGCATCCAACGCTGATGAGGATCTAACTGCATCGTCAGTGTTTTTTCAAAGGGGCGCAAACCCAATGCGTGCTGTCGTTGACGCATATAACGCAGGCATGCGGGTGGGGGGAGGGCTCCCCCCCGCCCAGTCACAGCACCTTGTCGAGCGTGATCGGAAACTCCCTCACACGCTTGCCCGTGGCATGGTAGACCGCGTTGGCCACCGCGGCTGCCACCCCGACGACGCCGATTTCGCCCACGCCCTTGGACCCCAGCTCGTTGACGATGTCGTCGTGCTCTTCAACGAAGATGACTTCGATATCCCCGCTGTCTGCGTTCACCGGGATGTGGTATTCCGCCAGGTTGTGGTTGACGATGCGGCCCAACCGATGGTCGGTCAGCGCGGCTTCGTGGAGGGCCATACCCACCCCCCACACCACGCCTCCCAAAATCTGGCTGCGCGCGGTTTTCGGGTTGATTACCCGTCCCGCCGCAACGGCGCTGACTACCCGTACTACCTTGATTGTGCCAAGGTCCTCGTCGACGTGGACTTCCACGAATACCGCCGAATGCGTGGCGGTGGAGAACGGTTGGCGTCTGGCGCCGGGCTCGGCGTCGATTTGCACTTCGAACTCACCTTCGGGGGCGCTGGCGATGATGTCCGCCAAGGCCAGGCGATGGCTGCCCGCGTGCAGGTAGCCATCGGCGAAAATGATCTGCTCCCGGGCCGTGCTGGCCACTTGGGGGTACATCTTGCGCGCATGTTTCAGCACTTTGGTGCGCAGTACCTGGCAGGCCTGGCGCACGGCCGAGCCGACCGACGACACCGTGAACGATCCGCCCTGAAGCGGTGCGGTGGGCAGTGAAGAGTCACCCAGCACGAAGGTGACATCCTGCACCCTGGCGCCAGCCGCGTCGGCTGCGATCTGCGTCATGACGGTATAGGTGCCGGTCCCGATATCGGTGGTGGCACTGCAGACGGTGAGGTGGCCTTGGGCATCGAAGCGCGCTTTGGCGCTGGCCTTCATCTGCATGGCTTCCCAGACGCCGCCGGCCATCCCCCAGCCGACCAGCTGGTTGCCATGGTGCATGCTGCGCGGTTGCGGATTACGGTTCTGCCAGCCAAAACGTTCGGCACCTTGCCGGTAGCACGCCAGCAGTTCCTTGCTGGAGTAGGGCTTACCCTCGTTGGCATTGCTGGCGGCAAAATTGCGCCGGCGCAGGTCAAGCGGGTCAATCTGCGCTGCACAGGCAAGCTCATCCATGGCGCATTCCAGGGCAATCATCCCCGACGCGGCGCCAGGCGCACGCATGTCCAGCGGGGTGTACACATCGAGCGAGGCCAGGCGATAGCTGAGGGCAACGTTGTCGCACTGGTAGAGCATGCCACTCCATTCCACCACGTGCTCGGTGAAATCCTCGAAGCGGGAGGTCTGGCCAAGCGCATCGTGGGCGATCGCCAGCAACTGCCCGTTTGCGTCAGCACCCAGGCGCAGGCGCTGCTCGGTGCGGGGCCGGTAGCCAAAGGTGAACATCTGCTGGCGAGTCAGCGTGACGCGCACCGAGCGCTTCAGGTGCAACGCCGCCATCACTGCCAGTGGCAACTGGTACTGCGGGCGCAAGCCCGAGCCGAAGGCACCGCCGACGAATGCCGCGCGCACGCGGATGTTTGCCTTGGGCAGGCCAAACACCTTGTGCAGGTAGTCCTGGCAGTTTTGCGTGCCTTGGGTCTTGTCGTGGATTTCCAGCGTGCCGTCGCCTTTGTAGAGTACGGTTGACGCATGGGGCTCCATCGGGTTGTGGTACTCGTTGGCTGTCAGGTAGGTGGCATCCACCTGCACCGGGGCCCCGGCAAACTGCGCGGCAAAGTCGCCACGCGGCGCCGGTGTCTCGGCGGGTGCTGCATGCGACTGTTGGCATGCGCCCAGGTCGGTCTGGTGGGCCTCCTCGGCATACTCGATCCTGATCAGCGAACCTGCATACCGGGCCAGTTCGAGGGTTTGGGCAACCACCAGCGCCAACGGTTGACCGTTGTAGAGCACTCGATCATCGAAAAAGGGCCTAAACGGCGCCCCCTGCGCGGCGTCGGCGTCGCTGTAGTCGTCGTCATAACTGGAAATATGTGGACGATGGCCATGATCAAGCACGGCGATCACCCCGGGCACGCGCATCGCTTGCGTACTGTCGATGTTGAGTACCCGACCTCGGGCGATGGTACTGGACACGACGCTGCCATGGAGCAGGCCCACTTCGGGGTATTCGCCCGCGTAACGCGCCTGCCCGGTGACCTTCGCCACGCCGTCTACGCGGTCCAGGGACGTACCGGCTACCGGTGTGGATTTGATCATGGTCGTGGCCCCCCGTCAGCGGCGCCGCGCGCCGCGTCATCCAATGCCCGCACAATTGCACGCTGGGCGAGCGTGACTTTGAAGCCGTTGTGGCTCAGAGGTTTTGCACCTTGCAGCAACGTTTTTGCGGCCCGGGTGAACAGCGCTTCGCAAGGCGCCTGGCCGGCCAGCATGCGCTCCACAACCGGGTCTCGCCACGGCTTGTGAGCAACGCCGCCCAGCGCCAGGCGAGCTTGCCGGATCACCTGGCCATCGAAGCTCAAGGCTGCGGCGACCGACACCAGCGCAAACGCGTAGGAGGCGCGGTCGCGAATTTTCAGATAACGGTAATGTTTTTCGAACACCGGGGGCGGCAGCTCGATGGCGACCACCAGTTCATCGATTGCCAGCTGATTGTCTCGCTCCGGGGTGTCCTCAGGGAGGCGATGGAATGCCGCAAAAGGTATTTGGCGCTCTCCGCGCGGCCCCTGCACATGCACCACGGCTTCGAGCGCTGCCAATGCCACGCACATATCCGAGGGATGGGTCGCGACACAGGCATCACTGGCACCAAGAATCGCGTGGATACGGTTCGAGCCTGTACGCGCCGGGCATCCGCTGCCGGGTTCACGCTTGTTGCAGGGGGTGCCGGTGTCGTAGAAGTAGTAGCAACGGGTACGTTGCAGCAAGTTGCCACCGGTGCTGGCCATGTTCCTCAACTGCGGTGATGCCCCAGCCAGGATGGCGTCCGACAGCAATGGATAGTGCTGCTCGATCATTGGGTGCCAGGCCAGGTCGGCATTGCTCACCAATGCGCCGATCAACAAGCCACCGTTCAACGTGGGGTGGATGCCGTTCAGCCCAAGGCCAGAAATGTCGATCAGGCGCTTGGGGCGAACCACGTTTTCTTTCATCAGGTCGACGAGGTTGGTGCCGCCGGCCATGAAGTGTGAGGTGGCGTCAGCCAGGCTCACGGCTTCGCTGATTGATGCGGGCTTGTGGTAGCTGAAAGGCGTCATGGGTTCGGACCTCGTTGTGGCGGGGCCAGGTCCGTCATCAACGGTAGGGCTTCCTCCACCGCAGCGACGATGTTGCTATATGCACCACACCTGCAAAGGTTGCCGCTCATCTGTTCGCGAATGGCCTCGCGGGTGTAGGCGCGCCCTTCGCGGGCAAGCCCGACTGCGGAGCAGATCTGCCCCGGGGTGCAGTAACCGCACTGGAAAGCATCGTGGGTGATGAATGCACGCTGCATGGGGTGCAGAACGTCGCCGCTGGCCAGCCCTTCGATGGTCACCAGTTCGGCCCCGTCGCACATGATGGCCAAGGTCAGGCAGGCATTGACGCGCTTGCCATCGCGCAGCACCGTGCAGGCCCCGCACTGGCCATGGTCGCAACCCTTCTTGGTGCCGACCAGGTCCAACTGCTCGCGCAAAAGGTCGAGGAGGGTGGTCCAGGGATTCACCTGCAGTGTCAGGCGCTGACCATTCAGGGTCAGGCCGATGGGGTGTTCTTCAGCCCCATTGGGAGAGATCGCGCTCATGGTAGGTCCTCACGGTCAGGGTTCGCGCAGCCGGCTGCGTCTCTGTTGTGCGACCGGGCCGGTTGAGCAAACGTTCAGCCGGCTTGCCAAGTTGCCGATCACATCTGGCCGTCACCCGTGTTTTTGCAGGGCTTCAATCAACTGGGCCTTGGTCATGGTCGAGCGCCCCTTGATGCCTTTGCTGCGTGCCTCTTTCATAAGGCTTTCCTTGCTTTGCGATTCCAGCGACGCGTGCGACGTCCGCGAATGCCCCTGGCGAGATTCAGCGGCGCGCTTGGCCGAATCCGAGCGTGCGGTCTTCTTCACGTGCGACGGTGTCCTGCTTCCCGAGCCTGCGTGTTTTTCACCGCCCCCCGATTGTTTGTTGACGGTGGCCCAGGCGCGAGCTTCGGCTTCATCCTTGCCCACGCCTTTGTCCTCGTAAGATTGCTCGATGTGCTCGGCCTTGCGTTTCTGCTTGTCCGTGTACTTGTCTTTGTCCCCGCGTGGCATGGTATTTCCTCCTGCATGGGTTGCATGAACGGTTGAAAACCAGGGCAGAACTGAGGCCCCCGGTGATGGACGGGTGATCCGTGTCGATCGGCCCTCTCAGCTAACTGCCGGAACCTGCGCCAGATCCACTTCCTGCTGAGCCACTGCCACCACCACCCGCGTCTGTGCCGCTACTTCCAGAGCCATGACTGCCGGTTCCCGAGCCGCTGTCGGTACCGTCACCGCCGGTATTGTCCGTCCCATTGTCGTCAGTGCCGCCATCACCCGTACCCATGCCATCGCCGGGTGTTCCCGAGCCAGTCGCTCCGCCTTGGCCGTTCATTTGTCCATCGTCGTTCGATTGCATGCCTGGGGCGGGCTGATGGTTCAGGTCTGTGGCGGCCGAAGCTAGTGCTGAAGCGCAGCCCAGGGAAAGTGCAAGCAGTAACGTAAAAGGTTTTGTTGGTGTCATGGTGAAACGCCTTTTTTGGATTGTTCACCCTATGTTCGGCCTGGCGTGCGTGGGAGGGTGCCTTCTGACCGACGGAAGGCGCTGCATCAGGTCGACGCGAGCGAGCGGCGCTTTGCTCCAATGAAGGCGTTGATAACGTGCGGGGCACCCATGAGGGCGGTGCAATCAGGTGTGCGAAGTTAGTTTTTCACTGCAAGCGTTTTAGCTTGTCATGGACAAGATTTGTAAATGTTTTCGACTTGCAGCCTACTCGCGCCCGATAAATTCTTTATTCGTGACGCCGGGCCCCTCTGACGGTTATACCGCCATGTCGGAGTCATAGTTGTTCAACTACGACTATACAGGAGGGGCTCATGTCTGCCCTTAGTACGTATCTCTACCAGGACGTTCTTGGTACTGACCTCTGGCTTTGGCTTTCCTTTTTCGCTGTTGTGCTAACACTGTTGGCGCTTGACTTAGGTGTGCTCCATCGCGGGAATCGGGAGATTGGAGTCAAAGAGAGCTTGTTGCTGTCCGCGGGCTACATCAGTATGGGCCTTCTGTTCGCGGTCTGGGTGTATTTCCAGAAAGGCAGCGATGCCAGCATGGACTATGTGACGGGTTTCTTGATTGAAAAATCCCTGTCAATGGATAACGTTTTCGTTATTGCCCTGATATTCAGTTTCCTGGCCATTCCTCGGGAGTTCCAGCACCGAGTATTGTTTTGGGGGATCATGGGGGTCATCGTCCTGAGGGCTATCATGATCGGCCTTGGGGCTGCGCTCATCGCCCAGTTCAGTTGGATACTTTACTGTTTCGGCGCGTTCCTGGTCTTCACCGGGGTCAAGATGCTATTCGCTCGCGTCGATCATGCGCCTGACTTGGAAAACAACCGTTTCGTCAACTACCTGCGCACACACCTACGCATCACCAAAGAATTGCACGGTCAACGCTTTGTGGTTCGCTTGCCCGATGCGTCAGGAAAAAGAATTCTATGGGTGACACCGCTCTTCCTTGCACTTATTTTGATTGAATGTGCCGACTTGGTGTTTGCTGTTGACAGCGTGCCTGCGATTTTTGCTATCACACAGGATCCGTTCATCGTTTACACGTCAAACATCTTTGCCATTCTCGGTTTGCGAGCGCTCTATTTTGCATTGGCTGCCATGATCAGTCGCTTTGTTTACCTTAAATATGCGCTGGCTCTGGTGCTTGTCTTTATCGGCTCGAAAATTTTCCTTCATGACATTGTGGGTAAAGTGCCAGCCGAAATATCGTTGAGCATTACAATCGGCCTGCTGATTGGCGGCGTGTTGCTTTCACTTTGGAAAACCCGAGCGTCCGCTAACGCTTCTTGAATAATTAAGGCCGCTGAACCACAGAGCAAGGACAAGCTCCGCAAGCATGGCATCGTGGCCTGCTCGGCGCTCAGGTGCAGCTTTCGTCGCTCAAGGCGCGGATGGGCAGAACGTCAACAAGGTGTCCAGCGCCGTGCACCTGCGCTTCGACATCCCGTCTTCATCGTTGGCGAAGGCGTATTGATCGTCAAGGGCCAGTAGTTCCGCACCCAAGAGCAGAACCGTGCTACTCGCCCGGCTCAGGAAATGGCGTTTCTCATATTTACCTGCGGCCAAGGTTAGAAGGCTGCCCGCAGACGGCTTGTAGCGATTGATGTCACTCGGGCAACGCATACACCCTGAACAATTTCTTCACGATATCGTTGGTCCCTCCCAAGTATTTGTCGTAGTCCTTTTCAATGGAGCCCGAACGATAGGCTTCGCTCAAGGCAGTATCGACCAGCAAGCGGAAGTCGTCGTCATTGCGCTCCACCATCATCGCCACCGGCGAGTACTCGAATATGCGGTCCAGGAGCATCAGGTTTTTGGGAGCCCCTTCCTTGGCTATTTCGTTTCTCAGCAACATGCGCTCGGCAAAGAACGCGTCCGCCTTGCCGTCGGCGACCAGCTTGATGCCCTCATCGTTGTTGGCCACGGTAACCAGTGAAGCGATTACACCAAGCAGGCGCATCCTTTCGCGAATCCAGTCTTCCGTTACACCGCCCTCAATGGTGGCGTATGTGTGGTTGGCCAGACCGTTATTGATGCTTGCTCGCCAGGTCGGTCCGCTATTGGCGACTTTGCCATTGAGCACATTGAGCAGCGATTCGGGGGCATCCTTGCGCACCACGACAGAGAGACCGGCGGTGTAGATCGGTATGGCGTAACTGATCGTCTTGCGCCGTTCCAGAGTGGGCGGAGTCGGCGTGCAGAGAATATCGACTTTCCCCTGGCTCACCGCACTGACCTGCTCGTAAACCGTAACCGGCTGGTAGCGCACTTGCAGGTCCGGCAGGCCAAGTTCGCGCTTGAGCTTGTCTGCAACTTTAAGGCACTGCTCGATGGCATAGCCGCTGGCTTTGTCGCCTTCCTGCGTGCTGAAGGGGGCCAGGTCTGGCAGGTAGCCCATGATGAAGCTGTGGCTGCTGCGCACGCGTTCAAGTGTGGAGGCACTGGCCATCAAAGGCAGCGTCAAAAACGCCAGAGCGAGCAAAAAACGGGTGGTTTTGATAAAGGGTACGTTCATGTCCGGTTTCCCCGTATGCAGATGTCTGTGCAGTCCTGTCTGCCGCGCCTAAGGATTGCCGGCCCCGACCTGTTCGGCTGGCAGCGTGTCGGTGAAACGCTTGGCGAGGAAACCGTAGAGCAGGTAGCCGAAGGCCAGCACCAGGGTGCCGCCCATCACCGCATCCTTGCCGCAGGCATACAGGGCATACAAGGAGTACATCACCGCAACCAGCAGCACTACCAGGTTGCGCGCGTAGATCGTCGTTGAGACACCGGCCTTGTACATGATGACCAGCAGACCGGTCAGCGCTGTTAAATATGGGATGAGGTTAGTCACCGCCGCCAGGTTGACCAGCTTGCTGAACTGGGCGGCAGCATCCGGTGAAATGGTAGACAGGGCCATCAAGGTTTGCAGCACGCCACAGACGATCATGCCGACGACAGGGGCGTTCATGGCGTTGACCTTGCTGAAGAACTTGAGGAACAGGTTCTGGTCGGCGGTCATCTTGGCAGTTTGTGCCAAGGTAAATTGCCACCCCAGCAGCGAGCCGACACACGCCATGACCGCCAGGGCCATGACGATATGGCCTACCACTGGATTGAACATCGTGGCGTAGACCAGCGCGAAGGGCGCCGTGGACTTGGCCAGTTCGGCATTGGGAATGATGCCCTGGATGACGGTGGTCGACAGTATATAGACGCCGGCAGCCCCCAAGGTGCCGAACAGGCAGGCCAGTGGCACGTTGCGCTTGGGGTTAACCACGGCATCGGTGGCTTGGGCCGCCGACTCCATGCCCAGGAACGCCCACAGGGTCAGGGGAATGGCTTTGGCGATGGACTCGGAAATCGGCAGATCGTTAGGGTTCCAGGCGGCGACCAGTACTTCGGGCTTGAACCAGAACCAGCCGATGATGCAAAGGCCCGCTACCGGAATGATCACGCCCCAGACCGTGAAAGCACCGATCTTGCCGGTGATGCCGGGGCCGCCGAAGTTGGCGAAGGTGGTCAGCCAGATTAGCCCGACGGTGCCTATGCACAACGGGACGGCACCACTACCCAGCCAGGGCAAGAAGGCAGTCATGTAGCCCACCGCAGAGATGGCCACGGCCACGTTGGCGATGGCCAGGGACAGGAAGTACAGGTACGAGCAGAGGAAAAAACCCGACTTCGCGTGTGCCTCTTCGGTGTAGGCGGACAACCCGCCAGAGCGTGAGCAGAAGACGCCGCACTGGGCAAAACAATAAGCGATGGCCATCGAACCGATCGCCGTGAAAAGCCACGACAACAGCGAGACGGCGCCCAGTTGAGCCATGTTGGTAGGCAACAAGATGATCCCCGAACCCATCATGTTGACTGTCACCAGCGTCGTGAGCCCGACCAGGCTCATTTTTTTGCTTGAATCAGCCATCGCAAACTCCTTGCCGCGTTCAATGTTTTGAACCTTGGTCCGGCAACGAGCAACGCGTGGCCGAGTAGGGGGCTAATGCTCAATCCACAGGCAGTGCCTTTGATATGAGCTTGACGGGGTACGGATAATTACTGGCACATCAGTTAGCGGGTACGGTGATCACAGGGGCCTGCGGCGCCACCCCTGTTTCGGCAAGAGAGAACAGTACCAGTATGAACAAAAACTCCGATTTGGATTTCATGTCGTGGTCGTCGATCCAAAACCAATAGTCGCGATAGTGCACAGCAGCATATGCATCGGCGGGTCGTTCTTCGCTTGAATGGATGCGAACCAGAGGATCGTCCCATGGACTGGGATGATCGGGCACGGGAGGCATGGGGTTAGCTCGCCCATCCTGCAAATGCGCGGCAGGGGCCTCGATCGTCGCGGCGAGTTCCAGAAAGATTTCTGACATGGAACGTGTCAGCAGCGCAATCTCGGTATCGCTCCTGGATACCATACCGAAAGTCAGTGTCAGTTCATCCCTGTCGGGCCGTAAGTGAAGAATCTGTCGTACGGTACGGCGATCCTTCTCCACATCATCGGGGATGTCACGTGCGATCATGAGCACTTCGCTTCTTTCGTTCGCGCGGGTACTGACCCTTACACCTAGCGATTCTGAACGCTGTATCCGCCTTAACGCATCCAATAGCTCATAGAAACGTGGATCTGCGGCACGCAAGCGTGTAGGTGACACCGATCGATTGTACACACCATTAGCTGCTCGGACGGTCAATTGCAGCACGCGGTCGACCGGGTAGCCTGCCTGAATAAGCGAAAAAACGGCCTCAGGAGATAAGGGTTGCAACAAGTAGCGTGAGAACCGTTCCCCGGAAAGCGGTGTATAGCTGATTGTTGGACGATCTGTGTAAACGCCGGAGGCGCCTATGGCCTGACTGCTACCGTCGTTGGGCCATCCCGAAAACCAGCCTGCTGCGAGGTTGACCTGACTTTGTATCGCGCTGGAGCTGATCACCGAAGAGACTTCCAGATACACCGGTGCATCGGCGTAGCGCAACTTGACGATATTGAGCAGTGTCTGTTCTTTCCAGGTCGTGGCAATCACCGTGCCGTAGTCTGTGCGATCGCGCTGTATCGAAGTCGGCCCCAGCGTACCGCAGCCCCCAACGTAGCACGCAGTGGCGATCAGTACCAACAGGCGGATACGGTGCGGCAGGTGCGTGTTCTTCGGCAAAGAGGTCTGGTGATCCATAGTGTTGCCTCATGACGCATTTTTTGTGGGCCTCAGATAATGGCATTCAGCGCGGTTGGTTAAGGCAACAGTACGGGGCGGCGGTGTCAGTCTTCTTCTCTCAATGCTTTGATCCGTCCGGATTTTTCTGCGGTTACCAACGCGGCATAGTCTTTCGCATTTTGCTTTGCATAGGTCATGACAAATTTGCCGATGGCCTGGTCGAAGGAGTCCGATTTACCCAAATAGCCGCTAATCAGTGCTGCATCCCCGGATTTTGCATGGGCACGCGCGAGGGTACGACCGCACAGCTCGGCGTACAGCTTCATTTGTGTAGTCGTTGCGCCTTCGATCGGCGCGGACATTTTCATGTCCCGCAACTGCCGCACAAAGAAATGGCGGCCTTTTTGGCCTTGCGTCCAGCCCAGAAAAATGTCGCTGGAAGACTGCATCAGCCGCTGCCCTGTGACGATGCGTTGCCCCTGGTTCTCGTAATCGCTTTTTCCCGCGTAAGGCGCCAGTACGGAAGGACACGCTTCCTTGAATTGCAGGAGCAAGGGGTGGTTCTCCGCAGAAAAGAACAGGCCGACAAAACAATAGGTGCCGACGCTTCCTATCCCGACGGCTTTGACGGCAAAGTCTTCGAGACGGTAACGATCAAAAAGTATGCGCCGTTCATGGGGTAGCGATAATCGATAATCTTGCAGCGCCATATGCACCCGTTTATCAAAGTCCTTTTCATAGATATGAAACAGAATAGGGGGCTGATCGATCAGGCGTCGACGGCCCGCGACTTCGCTGCTGATCGTGGGATAAAGGTAATCGCCGACTCGTACCTTGGCTTTTTCTACAATTTGCTCACGACTTTTTCTAACTTTGGCAGTGGGGGCCATATCGATGATCGTTTGTGCATCGAGGTGGTCATACCAGACCTCCAGCGGGCTCAATTTTGAAAGCTCGCGTAGACGTTCCCGGTAAGCTTTAACGGATTTGACGGCGATCGCGTGGGCATCTTTTTCGCTGAGCCTGTTATCTGCAGCTGCGACGGCGAAACTGATCGCCAGACGTTTGACATCCCACTCCCAGGGGGCGGGAAGGGTTTCGTCGAAATCATTGATGTCAAAAATCAGATTGCGCTCGGGTGTCGCGAACAGTCCGAAGTTCAACAGGTGACAGTCACCGCACGCCTGTACCTGAATGCCAGTGTTGGGGAGGCTGGCCAAGTCATGAGCCATCAATCCCGCAGAACCGCGCAAAAAGGCGAAGGGGCTGCGCAACATGCGCCCATAGCGCACGGGCACTAGACTGGGGAGTCTATATCGATTGGACGCTTCAAGGAGATCAATAGGGTTACGATGCTTGCGCGGTGGTTTCCACACTGCGTGAGACGAGTGTGGCAGGCTCTCGCGTATTCGCTCTCCTGCGTTCAGGCGTTCTTTTCGCGAGCGAAAAGTCGGCTCGTAAATTCCGAACTTTGGTTCTCGAGTCGCACCCTGGACGGATTTTTTTTTACTGGGAGACATTTCCACTCCTTTGCTCAACGAAGTCGTTTTGTGGTTTGTCTGTGAGCCGGATCCGTCATCCCGCGACACTGTCCTTCCAGCGCAAGTGTTAAACCTCGAGAGGGCCAAGGTACAGCTACAGCTGGCGGTGGCACGGCTAAACCGGTTTGCCGACACGGCGTCTTCATCATGCTCATGGTCGCTTTTGGTTGGCAGTTGCTGTCAGCTTGTCCGCCTCGGTCACCCAGCCACCACCGGTCGCCTTGTACAGATCGATCATGTTGGTGAACACCGAACCGCGGGTGCGGGTGTAATCCAATTCGGCGTCGAACAGGCTACGCTCGGCGTCCAGCACCTCGATGTAGCTGGTATAGCCGTTGTCGTAGCGCAACCGAGCGTAATGGGCATAAGTCCTCAGCGCCTCGACTTGCCTGGCTTGGTAGGTCATCCGTTCTCTGGATTTGCTCGATGCGACCAAGGCATTTTCCACGTCCCTGAACGCCGATTGAATCGACTGTTGGTAAACTTGCAGCGCCTGTTTCTGGATGGCTTCAGCTTGTTGTACCTGCCCGGCAATACCGCCGGCTGTGAAGATTGGCATGCTTAGCGCCACACCATAGGACCAAGTGGAAGCGGGTCCAGTGAACAGGTTCGACAGTTGGTTACTGGCGGAACCTAACAGGCCGGTCAGGGAAATAGTCGGGAAGTATTGAGCCTTGGCAGCGCCGATCTGTGCATTGGCCGATATCAGATTCAGTTCTGCCTGACGCAAGTCCGGTCGCCGTTCAAGCAAGTCTGATGGTAAGCCGGCCGGCACCGTCGGCAGATTCAGTTGGGCCAGGTCACGGCCGCGGATGATTGGCCCAGGGTTACGCCCAAGCAGCACGGCCAAGGCGTTTTCCTGTTGCGCGACCAAGGGCTGGAGTTGCGCAACTGACGCCTGGGTGCGCTCGAGTTCGGATTGATTCTGTGCCAATTCCATTTCGGAAATGGTGCCGGCACCGTAGCGCAGTTTGAATATTTCGTAGGACTCACCGCGAGCCTTGGCGGTCGTGCGGGCGATTTCCAGTTCCCGGTCGAGGTCACGTAGGGTGACGTAGCTCGACGCAACCGAAGCGACCAGAGTCAATATCACGCTTCGACGGCCTTCTTCCGAGGCCAGCAAATCGGCACGGGCGGATTCATCCAGGCGGCGCAACCGGCCCCAGATATCCAGCTCCCAGTTCACGCTGAGAATGGCCTGGTAGTTGTTGAACACCGGATCCACCGACGGGTCCTGCGAGACCGGACCGGTGTCCTGCGGCGAGCGGGAGCGCTGCCCTTGGGCACCCAGACCGACTTGTGGAAACAAGAGAGAACGGGTCTGGCCGTAACGGCCCTGGAATTCTTCGACCCGCGCGGCGGCAATCTTTATGTCCTTGTTTTCGAGCAGCGCCGTGCGGATCAGTTCATTCAGAACCGGGTCGTGGAACTGCTCCCACCACAGCGTATTCGACAGGTCTTTTGCTTCTTTGTCCGCATAACGGTAGGCAGCGGGGGTGTCGATTTTCGGGGGCTGGTAGTCTGGCCCCACCATGCAACCCGCCAGGCTGAGGCACAACATCAGCGGGATAGGAGGCTTACGCATCTCAATCTCCCTCATGTCGGTTTTGTGCCGCGCCGTCGGGAATCGTCGGAGCCTGCGTCGTAGCAGTCGGCTTGGCGGCTGTTTGGGCGTTGTCCTTTTCCCCGAACATTCGCTCCACCAGGTAATAGAACAGGGGGATGAAGAAGATCGCGATCACCGTCGCCGCCAGCATGCCACCAATCACCCCGGTACCAATGGAATGACGGCTGTTCTCCGAGGCGCCGACGGCAATGGCCAGAGGCACGCAGCCGAGGATGAACGCCAGGGACGTCATCACGATAGGGCGCAGACGTTCTTTTGCCGCGGTCATCGCGGCAACGTAGGCCGACATGCCGGTTTCCCGATTCAATACCGCAAACTCGAAAATCAGGATGGCGTTCTTGGCGGCCAGCGCCACCAGCATGGTCAAGCCGATCTGGAAATAGACGTCGTTGCTCAAGCCCCGAAGCAGGACGGCGAGCAGGGCACCGAACAAGGCAAAGGGTACGGCCAGCAGCACCCCCACGGGCAGTGACCATTTTTCGTACTGTGCCGCGAGGATCAGGAACACCATCACCAGGCCGAAGATGAACACCTGGGAGGAGGCACCTCCGCTCTTTTTCTCCTCGAATGCCTCGCCGCTCAATGCCAGCGCATAGTCATTGGTCATGATTTCCGCGCCGATTTCCTCCAGAGCCTGTAGTGCCTGGCCTGAACTGTAGCCTGGTGCCGGGTTCGCTGTGAGTTTGACCGCCGGGAAGTTGTTAAAACGTGTTAGCAGGTCGGGACCGGTGACGTAGCGGGTGGTCAGCAAGGCCTTGAGCGGCACCATGTCGAGGTTTTTGCTGCGCACAAAGATCTGCTGCAGGTCCTCGGCCTTCAAGCGATAGGCCGGTTCGGCCTGCAGAATCACCTGCCACAGGCGACTGAACTTGTTGAACTGCGAGACGTAGAGCGAGCCGAACATGGTCTGCATGGCGCTGTAGACATCTTCGACCGGTACGCCCAGGGATTCCGCTTTCTCGCGATCGACGTCGACCATCAATTGACGGGAAAACACGTTGAAGGTGGAGGTGATGACGCCCAGCTCCGGACGTGTCTTGGCTTTCGCCACCAGATTGGCGACCAGTTCCGCCAGTTGGTCTACATTGCCGTCGCCCTTGCTTTGAACCCAGACTTCCATGCCTCCGGTGGTACCCAGGCCGGGAATGGACGGTGGGTTGACCGGCAAGATGATCCCTCCCTGAACCGTGGAAAACGCCCGCGTGGCCTTCTGGATCACTGCGGGGGCGCTTTGTGCCTTGATGGTTTCGGAGTCCTTGTAACGCCCCTCGAAATCCTTGAAGCCGACAAAAAACGCACCGGCATTGTTCTTGTTCTGGCCGTCGAGCAGGCTGTAGCCGTTCACAATCGCGACACCTTCGACGGCCTCATCGTTCATGAAGAAGTCACTGGCCAATTTGCCGACCTCGGCGGTGCGATCCAGGCTGGCAGCGTCGGGCATGATCACCGCGCCGAGCAAGTAGCCCTGGTCTTCAGGTGGCAGGAACGCGCTGGGGATGCGCTCGACCATCAACAGGATCAGCACGATCATGCCGGCAAAGAGTAGCAATGCCAGCACGAAGCGCTTGATCATGAACGCCACCGAGCGTGAATAGCCCTCGGTCAAGCGCTCGAAATTGCGTTCGAACCAGCGGAAAAAGGCGTTCTTGTCACCGTGCTGCGGTTTGAGCAGCAGGGAGGCCAGGGCAGGGGACAAGGTCAGGGCGACCAGCCCGGAAATCACTACAGATATGGCGATGGTGATCGCGAACTGCTTGTAGAGTTGACCGGTGATGCCGCCCATGAAAGCCACCGGAATGAACACCGCGCACAGTACCAGGACGATGGCCACCACCGGGCCTGCCACTTCATCCATCGCCCGTTTTGCCGCGTCCTTGGGCGTCATCTGGTGCACCTGCATGTTGCGTTCGACGTTTTCGATCACCACGATCGCGTCATCCACCACAATACCGATGGCCAACACCATGCCAAACAGCGTCAGCATGTTCACCGAAAACCCGAGGGCGGACATGCCGATGAACGTGCCGACGATCGACACCGGCACCGCGAGCACCGGAATGAGCGTGGCCCGCAGGCTCTGCAGGAAGATGTAGACCACGATAACCACCAGTACCAGGGCTTCGAAGAAGGTGTGGATTACCTCGGAAATCGAAGCTCGGGTAAAGGCCGTGGTGTCCATCACGATCTTGTACTCGATGCCCTCGGGAAACGTGGCCTTCATGTCCGAGAGGGTCTTGGTCACTGCTGCGGAAACATCCAGGGCATTGGCGCCGGGTTGCTGGTACACGGAAATCAGCGTCGCCGGCCGGCCCTGATAGGTGCTGCGCAAGGAATAGTCTTTTTGCCCCAGCTCGGCGCGTCCAACGTCTTTGAGTCGAACAACCGCCGCGCCGTTGTTGCTGGCACGCAAGATGATGTTCTCGAATTCCGAAGGCTCTGTCAGGCGTCCCTTGGTGGTCACGGCAAACGACTGCTCCACGGGTTGCCCCGTAGGCGACTGGCCGACCCTGCCTACGGCGAACTGCTGGTTCTGATTGGCGACGGCTTTCTGTACATCGGCGGCGGTGATGCCCAGCTGGGCCATACGGTCAGGCTTTAGCCAGATCCGCATGGCGTAGTCTGGCGTGCCGAAGATACTGGCCTGATTCGCCCCTGGAATCCGCTTGATCGCATCGAGGATGTAAAGGTTGGCGTAGTTGGCGACATAGGTGCTGTCGTAGCGGTCGCCGGCGGAATACACCGCAAGCACCATCATGAAGGCCGAGGATTTTTTCTGTACCTGGATGCCCTGACTCTGCACGGCGGAGGGCAGTTGCGGCAGGGCCAGGTTGACTCGGTTCTGCACGTCGACTTGCGCCAACGAAGGGTCGGTGCCTATTTCGAAAAAAACATTGAGGGTCATGTTGCCCGTCGCGGAGCTCGACGAGTTCATGTAGATCATGTTGTCGGCGCCATTGACCTGCTGTTCGATGGGCGCGGCCACATTATTGGCCACGACTTGCGCATCGGCACCGGGGTACGTCGCGGCCACCGTAATCTGCGGCGGCGTTATATCCGGGTACTGCGCAACAGGGAGCTTGAGCATGGCCACTGCACCGGCCAGGGTGATGATGATGGAGATCACCGAAGCGAAGATCGGCCGGTCAATGCAATAGTGGGAAATGCTCATTGGCTTTTCCCCTCATCGGCTTTTGCTGTTTGCCCATCGGCTGAGCCTGTTGACGAGGCACCAGGTATACCGACGATCTTCAATGGCCCGTCTGGCGTGACCCTGATCGCGCCATCGACCACGATGCGCTCGCCGACCCGTAGCCCCTTGTTGATGAACCAGTTGTCACCTTGCCAGTCACCCACTTCAACCACGCGTTGCTCAGGTTTTCCCTCGGCATTGAGGACCCACACGAAGTGACTCTTGGAACCTTCCAGCACGGCTTTTTGCGGCACAAGAATGGCATTGGGTCGCGTAGCGCCTTTGGCCAGGGCTCTCACAAACTGACCAGGACGCAGCAAGCCATCGGGGTTGGCGAGCACTGCCCGAACCAGGAAGGTGCCAGTATCCTGACTGTAGGAAGGTGCCAGAAAATTCACCTTGCCAGTGTTGGGCGCCACGGTGCCGTCAGCCAATACCACTTCAACGATAAAATCACTACGCGGTGGAAAAATGAGATGGCCGGCGGCTATCTCGTCGCGGTATTTCAGCGTCTCGTTTTCCGAGAGGCTGAAGTTCACGTACATCGGGTCCATCTGTGACACCGAAGTCAATAACCCCGACTCACCTGGCGTCACATAACTGCCATCCTGTTTTTTGGCATAGCTCGACAGTCCGGCAAGGGGGGAGCTGATGGTGGTGTAGCTGAGGTTCAACTGCGCGGTACGCACAGTACCCTCTGCGGCCAATACGGCGGCATGGGTCTCACGTTCGTTGCCCACCGCATTGTCAAGGTCCATCTTGCTGACCGCATTCTGCGCCGCCAGCGGCCGTACCCGCGCCAACGTGGACTTGGCTACCTCCCAGCGAGCTTGTTGCTGGGCCAGTTGGCCTTGGGCCGACAACAGCGCGGCCTCAAACGGTTTGCGGTCCATCTGGAACAGCGTTTGTCCGGCTTTGACCAAATCGCCTTCGGTGTACAGCCGCTTATCAAGGAAACCGGCCACGCGCGCACGGATTTCCACCTCGCGGGAACTTTGGGTCTGGGCAACGAATTCGAAAGTCACTGGCGTGTCGCGGGCGGTGACCGTCATCACAGTGACTTCAGGCGGGTTATGCGCAGGGGAGACGGGTTCTTTGCCGCAGCCGGCAACCAGACTTAAGGCGCCTAGGACAATGGCGATGGGCAAACCGACAGGCTGTCTGACAACATTAATGTTCCAGCGCATACCCTTCTCCGTGAAGCTCACTTGAACAGATGCATAGCCCGTCTCTTGTCACAACGCTAGCACCCGCAGAGGGTGGCACTTCTGACAAAAATCAAGTTGCAGCACGAGGTAACCGTGAGCGCCCTGGATGAGTACAGACCAGAATGACGCATGCGATGGCTATGCGTTTATTGGGAATATTTGATATTTCTCAAGTCTCTAGCACTTATCCGGCAGAAACTTCGATGCATCTGCGGTCAATAAATACTCCGCCTTGGTGGGCAACTCGTAATATTACGAAAATTCTTCGGCGGCGTTACAAGGCTGTCGTTAATAGTCAACAGAATCAAAGCGCCCTTCGGTGTGAAGGTTTTTATTCGTAATCGGCATATCCGAAGAGAGAAAACGTGAAGGTTGGCCGCGAGATTGAGCTGATCAAGGGTGACTTTAAAATGAGCTTGCGGGTCAGCTCCGTGTCAGCGCGAATGCCGAGAGTCTTTGCGCGTAACAGGCAATAGAACCCATCAGGAGCGGCCGTGTGAAACTTCATCTGAAAGCCTCAAGCACAGCCCACTCTGACACGGCGTCACTTCGCCTCAATGTCGTTTCAGGGCTCACGGCCTCTGCAGTCGTACTACCCAAGGCAATGGCCTACGCGACTGTCGCCGGCTTGCCTGTTGCCGTCGGTTTGTATACGGCCTTCGTCCCAATGTTGATTTACGCATTCCTGGGCACGTCGCGAGTGCTTAGCGTCAGCTCCTCCGCCACGCTGGCGATTCTGGCCGGTGCGCAGATCGGTCTGGCAGTACCCGATGGTGACCCCGGGAAGCTGATCACGGCCACGGCAACACTGACCGCAATGGTGGGCACCATGCTGCTGTTGGCGCGGCTGATACGCCTGGGTTTTCTCGCGAACTTCATTTCCTCCCCGGTGTTGAGCGGCTTCAAAGCAGGTGTCGGCCTTGTGATCGTGTTGGATCAGGTACCAAAACTTCTCGGCATCCACATCGCCAAACAGGGCTTTTTTCTCGATCTCCTCAACATTGTGCATCACGTACCCGGGAGCTCTTTGATCACGATCGCGGTCGCTGCAGCGGCGTTCCTGATCCTCATCGCAATGGAACGCGTGTGGCCACATTCGCCAGCACCACTTGTTGTGGTGGCAGGGAGTATCGCCGCCTCGTGGTACTTCGGCCTGCAGGCGCTCGGCGTTTCGACTGTCGGCTTGATTCCAGCAGGGTTACCCCCAATCACACTGCCCGAACTCACATTGGTTGAACAAATGATACCGGGTGCGCTCGGGATCGCGCTGATGAGCTTTACCGAAACGATTGCAGCAGGTCGTGCCTTTGTCCGGCCAGGCGATCCCCCGATCAATGCAAACCGCGAGTTGGTTGCTACCGGCCTGGGTAACCTCGGGGGCGCACTGCTGGGGGCGATGCCCGCCGGTGGAGGTACTTCGCAGACGGCGGTTGTCCGTGCCACCGGAGGCCACTCTCAAGCGGTCTCGATTGTCACTGCCGGCATGGCTTTCGCCACGATGCTGCTGCTTTCGGGGCTTCTCGGGTATCTGCCTCACGCTACATTGGCGGCCATCGTCATCTACTACTCGGTCGGGCTGATTCAACCCCGGGAATTCCTGGCTATTCGCAAGGTGCGCCCGATGGAGTTCCACTGGGCGCTCGTAGCGACGTTTGGTGTGCTGTTGTTTGGCACGCTGCAGGGCATCACGGTGGCAATCGTCGTATCGTTGGTCAGTCTGGCCTATCAGACGGCTCGTCCGCATGTGTACGTCCTGGGTCGCAAGCGCGGTACCGACGTGCTTCGGCCTTTATCGGAGGACCACCCAGATGATGAGACTTTCCCGGGGCTGTTGATCGTGCGGCCGGAGGGACGTCTGTTCTTCCTTAACGCGGACTATGTCAAGGAGCAGGTCATAGCGCTGGAAGCGCAGTACCATCCACATGTTGTGGTCTGGGACATGAGTGCCGTTCCCGACATCGAATACTCGGCACTGCAAGCTCTGATTGAAGGCGAAAAACACTTGGGCGAACTCGGTGCCAGTCTCTGGCTGGCGGGGTTGAACCCTGGTGTACTTGAAATGGTACGGCGTGCTGGGTTCGACGAAAAACTCGGGAGCGAGCGTATGCTGTTCAACGCTCATGCTGCGATCCTGCACTATCAGGATCAGGACGCCACGCCGTTGACGGCGTCGTAGTCATGAAGTCCTGGTAGCGCAATACTTCAGGTTTTTTCGCCGCGGTCCTTGTCGGCATGGGTCATTTGGTAGATATGATTGACCTCGGCGAAGAACACACCCGTGGATAAGCCGCACATGATGATACCCGTCAACCCTTCAATCAGCCCGAACAGGCGCCAGGGTTTCACCAGCACCACGTCACCGTAGCCGATGGTCGCGTAGGTCACTCCAGAGAAGTAAAGCGCCGTTTCGAAATCAGGCAGAGATCCCTGCCACACATAGAATGTCGCCCAAATCGAGACGGCGATCAAATGCAGCATGATCATGTAGCAGACAACCCAAACCAACCGCGCGCTGATGGCGCCTAGTTGCCGTAGGGGAACATTTTTTCTGCGGGACAGAAATTTTAGCATCAAGGCCAGACCGACGGCATGCACAACCACAGTAATGGCTGCCAGCCCCCACGCGAAAAAGATGCTCGAATACATCAGTGCTCCTTCCGGGTACCAGCGTGACGGTTGCCATCATTACCCCTTCTTTTCCTTGCGCGCGTTGTCGGCTTTTTAGTGGGGGCCAAACTGTGGTTCTCGAGGCCGAGCTTCTGTGTACGCTCCGATGTCCTTTGGTAAAGAGTTTCGACGAATGTAGGTAGACGGATTTGATAAATATCAAGCACCCCCGTCGCGCCTGCGCGCGCCGGGTTCACGTAAAAAAAAAACACTCACCTCATGCGGAGATATTACTCCTGCCTGACTATTGCCTTACGTTTGACATACCAAGCGAAAAGCACCATTGCCAGAAAGCACACCGAGGTTTGAGTGGCTCCCAGTACGGCAATCGTGGGGAACTTCGGCGTGGAAACCATCCAGGTCGACACTGCTCCGATCGCCATGGTCAGGAAGCCCAAAAGGGCTGACGCCAGTCCTGCTTCTTTCCCGAACGGTGTCATGGTCAAGGCCGTTCCCAGCGGATTGGCAACACCCATACCCCATAGGAAAAGCACCATCGACAATGAGTACCAGCCCAAGCTTGGATTGCTTGGGCCGATCAGCAGCAATGCACCTGCCGTACACGCAGTCGCGAGGCCTGACAAGGTGATGGCGCGGCTACCCCAACGGTGAGCCAGGCGAGGAGCAGCCAAGCCAGCGGCAAAGACCACGAAGACAGTAGCCGCGAAATACAGGCCCACCTGGAGCGAGTTGAGCCCCATGCCTTCCATCAAGATTGACGGCGCAGCGGCGAACGAGGCGAATAAGCCGCTCATCAGCAGGCTGGTCGCGAGTGCGGGCAAGATGAAGAGGCGGTTGGACGCCAATTTGCCGTATGCAATCAGGATCGCAGGTACTGATTGAGTCACCCGACGATGGGCAGGAAGGGTTTCACCTATCCCTCTGAGGTAGAACAGCGCGATAAGGATTGCCGACATGCCGACGGCTATGAAAAGTGCGCGCCAACCCAAAGTGGTGTTCAGCATACTGCCGATCAAAGGTGAGAAGCCTGGCGCTGTGGCGGCAGCGATCATCGTCAGCGATAACGCGCGTGCCAGGTTCTCACCCTCATAAAGATCGCGAGCGATGGCTCTGGCCAGAACCGCGGCGGCACACACGCCAATGGCCTGGATTACCCGTCCGAGGATCAGCATGTCGAGTGTGGCGGCGTTAGCCGCCCAAAACGTACCCACCACGAAAATCATCAACCCACCTACTACCAGGCGCTTGCGGCCATAGCGATCGGCAAGCGGCCCTACCAGTAATTGGGCGAAGGCGAACGTAATGAAAAAGCTGGAGAGCGTCAGCCCGAGTTCCTGGGATGAGACGTTGAGCTGTCGAGCCATTTCAGGAAAAGCGGGCAGGATGATATTGGTGGACAAGTTGCTGATGGCAGCGAGTGCTGCCAGTAACAGGATGACCTTGGCCGTCAGGACGTTGGCCCTCTGAGCATCACCTTCAGCTTCGTTGGCGTGTGTTTCGAGTCGGCTGTTCATACGTTGGCCTCCCAGCGGCGGAACAGTACGCTGGCGTTCACACCACCGAATCCGAAACCATTGGACAAGGCATATTCGATGGGCATTTCACGGGCTATTCGTGCAACCAGGTCAAGGCCAAGCGCAGCATCATCGACCTGAGTCAGATTGAGCGTGGGTGGAACGATCTGATCTTGCAGCGCCAACACCGTGAAAATGGCTTCGATACCGCCTGCCGCTCCCAGGAGGTGGCCGGTGGCCGACTTGGTCGATGTAATCGCCACGCCGCTGCCGCTACCGAATACGGCGCGAATCGCTGCAAGTTCACCCTTGTCGCCAACCTGGGTCGAAGTCGCATGCGCATTGATATGGTCCACGTCCCCAGGCGCTACCGACGCCTGTTGCAGCGCGAGTTGCATGGCACGCCTGGCACCGCTTCCGTCCTCGGGGCCAGCGGTCAGATGGTAGGCATCAGCGCTTGTTCCGTAGCCGACCAGTTCGGCCAGTGGCTTGGCGCCACGGGCCAGCGCATGTTCCAGCGACTCGATCACCAGCAAGCCAGCCCCTTTATCCCTGCGCCTTTGGGGCTGGGCAAGGTGGAACTGAGCGATGGTCGCTGGGAGACAGGTTTCATATGCGAAGGCGCGGGACTCGATGGTGCCGCAGACATCACCGAATGGGGAGGGTGGAGGGCCTGGTTGGCTTCGATGAGCTGAGGTTGAGGCGGACACTTCTTGCCGTTGTGAAATGACTATGCCCACATTCCTGAAGTAAGAAAGTGGGCATCGAGGTGCGACTCGCGTGGCTTATTTTGCGCTAACGGCGCTGGCTGATTCAGCTTGCTCGTGCTGGCGTTTGCGGCCGATTACCAGTACTGCGATACCGGCCACGGTGCACAGCGCGGCCAAGGGCATCAGCGCCAGGGAGTAGCTGCCGGTGGCATCGTGAATGGCGCCGTAGGCATTGACCATAAGGCCTCCGCCGATCAGGTTGGCCATGGCGCCTACGGCGGCAAGGCCCGCGGCAGCGGTCGAGGAAGACAGCCAGCCGGACACCAGTGCCCAGAACGGCCCTTTCATCGAATACGCGCCCACCAGTACGCGTTGGAGTTAGCTGCCAGCTTGGCGCTCGAAGAGACAGGCGCTTCACCGTTGGGTTGCAAGCTGGTGTGTGATACACGGCCCACATGCCACAACTGGGCGAAAATGCAGCCCTGCTTCTGGTGAACGGCTGCGTTGACCCTTTTCCATCCTTCGACTTGTTCTTGCGTATACAACCCGGGGTTGAACAGGTATCCCCGCCCTTGCACCGAAACGGGTACACCTTCGGTGATGATCAGTCCGGCACCAGCGCGTTGCTGGTAGTACAGCACAGTCAGGTCATCGGGAACTGTCGTTTCAGCGCGTGCGCGCGTCATGGGGGCCATGACCACGCGATTCTTCAACGTGAGGCCTGACAAGAAGTAGGGCGTAAAAAGTATGCTCATTAGGATCTCTCTAGGGCGCGCTGTGATGGGCTGATCATGGAAATATACGCGTATTGCCTCTGCTGATAACCGTTGATTGATTCCAGGCATTGCGGAACTCGGTTCCATAATAATGCGTTGTGCCGAGCGTTAGTCACCGGTACTCTCAGGTACATGTCCCTAGCGCACCATCGCGTAGTGCCGATATTTTAAAGCTTTCATGCCGCCGCATGAGGGAGATTTGATTGTCTACTGAGAATTATGATTTTGACCCGGCGCGCCTGCGGTGCCTTGATCTCAATAAGTTAGTCGTCTTTGTTGCCGTTCACCGGGCGAGGAGTGCAAGTGCTGCCGCAAGGATGCTTGGTGTCACTCAGCCCGCCATCAGTAACACGCTTAGTGACTTGAGATTATTTTTTGGTGATGAACTTTTTGTCAGGCGGGGAAATAGACTTCATGCTACGACACAGGCAAACGCCATCGCTGCAATTTTAGAGCGCTCGCTACATTTGCTTGAGGAAACCTTTAACAGGTTTGCGCTGTAGTTCTTTAGTTGCAGGCTCCCATAGTGGGTTTCGATTATGAGCGAGTCGCTATAATGCGCTGTGTGAGTTGGTGCTTACTTTGTGAATGTGGAGAAAAACCAATTCAGAAAGTGAATCGCTAGGCTAGATTTTTGCAATGGTTGCGCGTGGCTGATCACGGTATTTTGGGCGAATGACGCCTTGCCGATGACGAGATTACATGAGAGTCACACTCACAACCCCGCATGATCTTGCCTTTGCCGACCTGAGCCTTGATCTCCCGAAACGTGAGGCTATCTGCAAAAACAAGCGGATAGTGGTGAAGAGCACTTCTTTCAGGCTACTCACGCTTCTGGTCAGCAATGGGGATCATATCGTTAGCCGCGAAAGTATATTCAAGGGCGTCTGGGGCTTCCATTTTGACCCGGGCACCAAGCGTATTGAGGTGCAACTTTATTACCTGCGTAAGGTGTTGCGTTTACTGGACTCAACGACCGTCATTGAGACACACCGTGGTAAAGGTCTTAGGCTGTACGAGGTCGCAAAGTAAAGGTGGGCCCGTCCGTTGTCACTTGGGAGGCCCAAACCAACTCTGAAGTGAAGCTCTTCAAGGCCATCGTCGATTCTCTCGTGAGGCAAGCGGAACAGACAATCGCGTACCGCCGGCAAGACCGTGCTAGCCCACCTGTCACCATGGGGGGCTGAGCGCCGCATCCGTGGCGTAAGCAGGTCATGACGGCTTGGAAAGGGGCAGGGTGGAATTTCTATCCCTAACCTAGCGATTGAGAGTGATCGTGGCCCTCCTGCGAGGGCGGATCGTTTGCTCTGTACCGTATCTGCCGAAGACTGACGGTTAGGTCTCTCCTGGTTTAACTACCTGAGCCACCTAAGCGCCAGAGGGGTCAATTCGGCGTCAGTACCCATGCTGGGCTTTGATTGCTAGGTGGCCAAAAGAGACGCGTGAGTCCACATAGCGCAGCGCAGACTTCATATCCTTCCACCCGACATAACCCATTAGTGCCTTGATGTCCCAGCCATTCGCCGATGCCCAGGTCGCAAAACCCCGGCGCATCGAGTGGCTAGTGTAAAGGGCCTTCGGCAGGCCCGCTTCTTTGAAGACTCGTCATGCCACTGGCAATTGACCTCAATTGGAAGCTGAAGGTCAGCGCAGGCGAACGCGAGGTCCACTCGTTTAGACTTGGGCATGTCGGCCTCTGTAAGCTCCCAGATACCGAACTGCTCAAGCTCTCGGCTGATGAGCATGGCAAAGCGGTCTCTGCAGATGTTCTCAATGTAGGGCATACCGTTGTCGCTCCAGAACATGCTTATCCGATTTGGCCTCCAGTAAACGTAACGGGGGTTTGCGGGAATTTGACCGGAGGTATGTGGGATTGGACACTGACCCTGGCGCCCTTACATAGAACATGATTTAACATAATATGCATTATGAGCATCTTCTTATGGGGCTGCCGGGGCGTGGGGTGGGCAGATTGCAAGCTAGGCCACGTCCGCTCAGGCGCCTTTCTGGCCTTGAGATGGAACATTTGGCGTCATGCCATGGCAAAGGATAAACAAATCCTCACAGCCTCGTTCGCGGTACCAAGACACGACATTGTCAATCAGCTCGCCAAGGATATGGACCAGCGTGTCGTCATAGCCACCAGGTGAGTCGGCCTCGCACGGATAAGTTAGTGAAAACGTTGCGATAACGCTCAATACATTCCTCGTGCCGACTTAGGTCAAGGTGGCTCCGGAGTGTGGCCGGCACTGCATAAAACAATGTCAGCAGATCATGCTTATCAGCCCATTTTCGTTTGATGTCGACTTTGCCGACACGTTGTAAATCTTGATGAGCGGCCTGGATAAGGTCGATATCCAAGTCGTAGGTTTCATCGACCTGGCCATGATTACCGTTTGGTCTGGCAACGAAGGTTTTCAGCAGAATTTCCATGCCAATGGCTGCATTCACCTGGGCAACTGCCATCATGTCGTACCCCTTAAGGAGGTGCTTTGATGCGGTTGCATCGGGATTTTCCAAGAGTAACGGCCCCGGGATTTGGGCTTTCCCTAGTTCAACAGACTATCGGCGGACAAGCTGCGGGATCACTGAAGCAGCCTCAAGATCAACGCTGTGACAGTGACCACAACGGTGATCAGCCCGACAGAAATCGCCACTGGATACCAAAAATTTTCGCGACTCAACTTGGTCGAATCCTGGTTTAGTGCTGCAGTTTCGGCAATCAGTTTCTGGATTTCCGAGTGTATTTCAAAACCCTTTGACTTGCTTGTACCGCTAGCCATACCCCAATGTCATCAACTTTGGAAATTATCCATAAATATCATATAATTAGCGCTCAAATCAGTGCATGGGAGAAGCCCTTTTGACTACCTATACCGCATCGCTTGACACCGCCAGCCAAACCCTGGCTTGAAAATTGTACAAAAAATAACCAGTCCGCTCGATTGTCCCGCCTTCATCGCCGCCCACCGCCAGAATCCTCAAGACTTTACCCGCCGACGCCAGCTCACCTTCAAGAACCTCGTCCTGTTCCTGCTCAATCAGCCACGCACGGCCCTGCAAACCGAACTCGATCAGTTCTATCGCGTACTCAATCAGGCGTCGACTGAGACGCAAATGGTCACTGCGCAGGCCTTCTGCAAAGCGCGCAAAAAGCTCAACCCCGAGGTATTTGAAAGTCTCAATCGCCTCCTGCAGCAACAAATTGACTGCTTCGGGCTGCGCCAGAAGTGGCGTGGGCTGAGGGTGCTCGCGGTGGATGGCTCGACCGTGCATTTACCCCTGGAGTCGACCATGGCGACCTTCTTTGGCAGTCACTCTGGCTTTCCCATGGCTCGCTTGTCCACACTCTACGAAGTCGCTGACGGTCAAACCTTGCATAGCCTGATCGTGCCCCTGACAGTCGGTGAGCGCGACTGTGCCCATCTGCACCTTGAGCACCTGCCGGCTGGCAGCCTGACGCTGTTTGACCGTGGTTACCCTGGGCACTGGTTATTCGCGCTGTTCGCGCAGCAACAGCGGCACTTTCTGATGCGCCTGCCCTGTGGCTATAACGCTCAGGTCAAAGCGTTTCTACACTCTGGCCAAGTTGAAGACACACAGCTTTTCGTGGCCAACCATCCTGAAGCACGTCTGTTCTGCTCCGAGGCTGGCGTTGATCCTGCCAGCCAGATCGAGCTGAGACTGATCCGGGTCGAGTTGGCCAACGGCGAAAGCGAAGTATTGCTGACCTCGCTGCTGGATCGAGAAGCCTTTCCCGCTGAGGTGTTTGCCGAGCTTTACCACCGCCGCTGGGGCATCGAAACCGACTTCCGTCGCCTCAAACAAACCCTGACGCTGGACAACTTCAGCGGCCGCAGCGTGACCGCTGTAAAGCAGGACTTTCATGCCGCTCAACTGTTGAAGAACCTGGCGCTGTTGATGCAGCACCTGCTACAGCCGGTCATCGAACAGCGCCACAAAGGTCGCAAGCTGCGATGGAAAGTCAACTTCACCCAAGGCGTGTCACGGCTCAAAAATACCCTGGTCGAGCTGCTGGTGCGGCACTGTGCTCAGGGGCTGAGCAATGTGCTGGCCTTGATGGCTAAAAGCCTCAGTGCCGTACGCTCAGGCCGTAGCTTTGCGCGCCAACGCAAACGCGCAGCCAGCCGAGGTTGTGAGGGCTACAAACCGACGCGCTGAAGAAACACCACAGCCCAACCTCCGTCCAAAAAAAGCTGGCCACAAGCGGTCGGCATAGGCTCGTCCGGAGGACGAGAAATCTCGCCTAGACAGCCGGAACAGACGATGATCACATCACCGCCAGCCCAGTTAGACCGCGTGATTGAGCGGCAGAGGCCTGGTCATCGCTCGACGGCCATGGCGGCTGGCTGCTTCGGGGGGCTTGTCTTGGGCAGGGCTGCAGCTTAGGTTGATGACATTGAGCCATACCCTGCCCCTATAATAACCTTAAGGAATAACTACGCTAAATATTCATTTAGTAGAGTTACACTCAGTAAGTGCCTTATTCTGATATCGAACAGAACTCAATTGTTTACCGTCAAACCCTGCCCTGATGACGGCTGCGAAACGCTTCCGCAACATTGAATAATCCCATACCGGCAAGCATCGCGAGCACAAATAGCCAGGCTTGCCAGTACCCCCCGGCGAGCAACACCAGCACCGGCCCCGGACATACGCCGGCAAGCCCCCAGCCTATGCCGAAAACCAGGCTCCCGCCGACGAGTCGACGGTCGATGTCGCGCCTGGCAGGCAGCTGTATCTTACCTCCCAGCAAGGCCGTGGTATGACGTCGCGCCCAAGTCATCGGCAACAGTGCGGCACCTATCGCACCCACCATGACCAGTCCCAGCGACGGGTCCCACTGCCCGGCAATGTCGAGAAACCCCAGCACCTTGGCAGGGTTTGCCATACCGGATAGCAATATCCCCATGCCGAACAGCAACCCAGCGATAAAGCCACTGATCCGCTTCATTTCATGCTCCTGAAAGTACATGCCTGACCACGAAGACCGTGGCAAAGCCTGCTGCCATGAAGCACAGCGTCGCCACTGCCGAACGAGGCGACAGGCGTGACAAGCCACAAACGCCATGGCCACTGGTGCAGCCACTGCCATAGCGGGTACCGAGGCCTACCAGAATTCCCGAGACCATAAGCAGCCAAGGCGCCACACTGAAATGAACGGGAGGCATTGCTGAGAACAGTTGCCAGGAAAGTGGCGCGGCAAGGAGTCCCAGCAAAAAGCACACTTTTTCGCCCCGCCCTTCCCCACCACTTTGCAGCATAGAACCGAGCAAACCGCTGATGCCCGCGATGCGCCCGTTCGCAACGGCGAACAGCCCAGCGGCCAAACCGATCAACGCCCCGCCTGCCAATGCCGACCACGGCGTGAAGGCAGCCATATCAACAAACATCTCAGCGCTCCATTGTCGAATCAGAGACAAGAAAAGATGCCATCTTAATGAAGTCAGCTGGCGGGTGCAGACCTGATCGTCAGGATGCTGCACGGTGCATGGCTGACAAGCCGCTCGGTGGTATCGCCGATCACCTTGGCCCAATGCCTGGGCTGCACGGTGCCGACCACCACTGCATCGATTTTCAGCGTGGCGATGTAGGACTTGATCACGCGCAGGGGCGCACCTTCGCTGAAATGCCGGTGCGTGTAGGCGATGCCATGTGCATCGGCCAACGCATCGAAAGGCAGCTGCAGTGACTCGCGTAATTGGTTCACCCAAGGGCCGGCAAGGTCAGGGTTGGCCAGCATGGCGATGGGCAGGTCGTAAGCCGAGAGCAGGTGCAACTGCCCCTTGCATTGAGTCGCCAGTTGCTGACCTGCCGCGACCAGGGCATGGTTGAGGGCGTCGTTGTGTGGCGACGGGTTGGCGACATCCACTGCGACCAGAATGTTCTGGGGGATGGCTGGGGCATCCGCCGGTACGAACAACAACGGCGTCTCACTCCCATGCAGCAGCGCCTGGTCGAGCGAGGTCCGAGCGATCTGCTCGAGCAGGGAGTGGCCCGGGCAGCCCTTGATCACCAAATCAGGCGCGTAGCGGGCAATGCACGCTGGCAGCTGATCACGCGGATTGGAGGTTTCAACTGCCTCGAAACCTGGCCGAGCCCCAACGAATGACTGCTCATCCAGCAGTGCTTTGAGTTCGGTACTGAAATGCATGAACGAGGCCGAATGAAGTGGGGCTTCCTGCAATTCGTGAGGCAGGCGCAGTGCACCAGATTCATGGATGCCCAGTACATGCAAACTCGCACCGGACGCCGCAGACAAGGCCATGGCCCGGGACAGCGCGGCATTGGCTTGGGCCTCGGTCATGATAAGCAGAATCCGGCGATACGGCGTCATGGGTACCTCCCGGCGCGTTGCCTGGGTTGCATGCGATGTCATTATCGAAGCAGGTGCTGGTTCGTTCTTGATAAATATCAATGCCCCCTAGGCGCCACTTTGCACCTGCTAGTGAAGAAATCCTAGCGTTGCTGCCGCAGGCCAATGAGCTACCATCCATGCGTTGGTCGACAACTTGAAATGAACCGCCAATCAGGAACCTGCGATGCTCACTGTCACGCTGATCAACATGCTGGTCGTGATCCTGGTGGTGATCATTCACTACGAATGCTTGCTGCGCCTGAATGACTGGCTACCCCGCCTGAACCTCTGGAGCCGGTTTCGCATCGTGGCGGGTGTGCTCGGCGCACTGCTGGCCCATGCCCTTGAGGTCTGGTGCTTTGCCCTGGTGTATTACCTGATGGCCCATACCGACGGCTGGGGCACACTCAGCGGCAATTTCGACGGGAGTTTCCTGGACTGCGTGTACTTTTCCTTCACCACCTATACCACCATCGGTTTCGGCGACATCACCCCGAGCGGGCACCTGAAATACCTGACCGGCCTGCAGGCATTGACCGGCCTGGTGCTGATCACCTGGACCGCTTCGTTTCTCTTCCTGGAAATGCAGAAGTACTGGAAAGCCAAATAGCGGCGGTTCAGTCGTCTGGCTGCGGCGTCCGGTGCCAGGGCACCGACAGGCGGGCCGGCTCAAGGCGCGGTTGCCTGGGGCTCCTCGGGCAGCAGGTCGAACTGTTCAAGACAGCGCTGCTCATCATCTGCAGTGAGCACCTTCAAGCCGCTCACTTCCTGCATGGGGGTTTCGAACAAGGCCATGCGCAGCACACCGTTGCGCTCCATGAAGGTCTGCGCCAGGCACGTGCACACCGGTTTGCCGACAAGCGCGGTGAGTTTTTCATCTTCGGGTATATCCACTTGAGCCTGCAGGTTGGCCTCGCAGTTCGCCACGATCTGCGTCACTGAGCGCCCTGCCAACCACAAGGTGCTCGTGCCCAGCAGGGCCAGGCACAACAGCACCACCAGCAGGATGTTCGATTCCCGAGCCACTGAGCGAAGGAACGCCAGTCTGGCCTGCCAGCCAGTCTCCAAGCCGTTGAAAATGGCTTTGCCAACGGTGCGCTTCACGCCCCGCTGCACCGCCCAGCCTAGCGCCACGCTCAAGGTCAGCAAGGCCAGCATCACGACCGGATTGTGCATGGGCAGGCGCCAGGTGGGGCTCAGCCCGCGGTAGGCCGATGCGGCGAGCAGTAACACAAGGATCGCTACGATCCAACCCAGGCTGCCCTTGGGGCGATGCAACCACGCTCTCAGTTTCGCCCTAGCTTGTGTGTTCATGAATACCTCCCGTGCCAGCCTGGGCTGTATGAAAAGCCTTGATACTCGGTGATGTTGCGTGGAAAACAGCCTCTAGCGAACAGGGTCGATGGCAACCGTTTCCTGATATTCAGGCACGCACACTTGCCAGCCGAGTTCGAGGCTGATCCGCCGCCGCAAGGTGTCGGCAGCGTGTGGCTCGCCATGAATCACATAGGTCTGACGGGGTGGCCGGGTGAACCCGCGCAACCATTCCATGATTTCATCGGCATCGGCGTGCGCAGAAAGATTCTCCATCGCGTGCACCTGTGCACGGATGGGCACATCCTCGCCTTGCAACCGCACACTGTGGGCGCCCGCGACGATATCGGCACCCCGCGTCCCCCCGGCTTGAAAGCCGGAGAACAGAATGCTGTTGCGCGGGTTTGGCGCCAGTGCCTTCAGGTGGTGAAGCACCCGTCCACCGGTCGCCATGCCACTGGCGGCGATGATCACTGCGGGCTCGCGCAGCTGGTCCAGGTGCCTGGACTCATCGACCGTCCGGACGATGTGCGTGCCTCTGCACATGGCGGCGCACTCGGCTGCGGTCAGCCGATGCTCACTGCGGTACTGCTGGTACAGGGCGGTGGCGTCGGTGGCCATCGGACTGTTCAGGTAGATCGGGATATCAGGGATCAGCCGGTCGCGCTTGAGCGTGTACAGGTAATACATGAGCAGTTGGGCGCGGCCAACGGCGAACGAGGGTACGAGGGTAATGCCATGGCGCAGGAGCGTTTCGTTGATGACCTTGGCCAGGTACTGCTCGGTCGATTCGGCGGGATGCTGGCGATCGCCATAGGTAGATTCGATCAACAGCACGTCCGCCGTCCTGACCAGCTCAGGCGCACGCATGATCGGATCCTGAGGGCGGCCGAGGTCACCCGAAAACAGCACGGTCTGCCCTTCGGCGCTGATCTGGACCGTGGCCGCCCCCAGAATATGTCCGGCGGTACGCAACAGCAACTCCATGCCCTCGGCGATCACGGTCACCTGGTGTAACGCTACGGGGCGAAACAGTGCCAGGGCACGTTTGGCATCCTGCTCGGTATAGAGCGGTTGCGCCGGCGCATGCTTGGAGTAACCGTGGCGATTGGCATGTTCGGCCTGCTCTTCCTGCAGCCGCGCACTGTCGAGCAAGAGGATTTCCGCCAAGGCGCAAGTCGCCGGCGTGGCGTAGATCGGCCCGCGGTAGCCTTCCCGAACCAGCACAGGTAAATAACCACTGTGGTCAAGGTGGGCGTGGGTCAGCACCACCGCATCAAGCGCCCGCAACGCCGGGGGCAGTGGCTGCCAGTTGCGCAGGCGCAGTTGCTTGAAACCCTGGAAGAGTCCGCAGTCGACCAATACCCGCGTGCTGTCACGGGTCAACAAGAACTTGCTGCCGGTCACGGTGCCAGTGCCGCCAAGAAATGTCAGTTGCATGGCCAAGGCTCCCAACTTTCGGCTATTTGGGGATGAACGGCGAGCACGCTGCACGGTGGGCGGCTGACGATACGCTCGGTGGTGTCTCCCAATAGTTTGTCCAGGCCTTTGGGCTGCACCACGCCCATCACCACCGCGTCGATGTCCAGGGCTGCGACCTGTTCCCGGATCACCTGTACCGGGCCTCCTTCCATGAAATGTCGGCGGTCCGGCGCGACGCCTTCGGCATCGGCCAGCGCTTCGAAAGGCTCCTGCAGTGCCTCGCGCATCTCGTCGATCCACGCCTGGGTGACATTCATGTCCGAGGCAAATACCCCTGCCAGGTTGTAGGCCGATAGCAGATGCAGGTGCGCGTCACACTGTAACGCCAGCGCCTGGCCAGCACGAATCAGTCCACGATTGAAGCACGCCTGGACGGCAGGCGTCTCGCTGAACGCAGTATCCACGGCGACCAGCACACGCCGCGGCAATGAAGTGGCCGCCGCCGGCACGAAATGGCTGACGCCTTTGAAACCTCGCATCAGCGCACAATCCAGTGGGGTGCCGAACATGCGCACCAGGGCCGACGCAGCTTCGCTGTCCTTGATGACCATATCGGGCTGCAGTTCGCTGATGTAATCGATCGCCTGGCTGCGGATATCCTCCGCATTCAGGCTGTCGACCGTCAGCGTTATACCGCTGCCGCGATGCCGCTCGACCAGTCCCGTCAACTGAGCGCGATAATGCTCGTACTGGCGCTTGATATCGGCCTCGTTCAGCCGCTCTTCGCGCAGAAGGTGCTCCTCGCTTGGCTCGAACAAGCCCAGTACATGCACGCTGGCGCTGCTGACATGCGCCAAGGCAAGGGCTCTGCGCAAAGCGGCGGAATGCGGTTCTACCTCGGTCAGCAGCACCAGCAATTGTCGATATTGCCCCATGGTGAACCTCCGCGCTTTCGTGAGTGGGTGTGATGCTGACGATATTCCGCGCACAGGACCGCTGCTGCTTGATGCAGATCAGAAAACCGCTACCCAGGCTGAACTTGATGATTGTCAGAACCGAAACGGCCCGCCACGTTAAAACGGCTGCACCAGGTACTGATCAAGCAACGGGAGGCGTCATGAACGGGCAGCAAACAGCACAGCCACAGACCTGCGAACACTGGGTCGAAAACCTCGAGGACGGTTCGGCGGTGCTGATCCGCCCACTGCGCGAAGAAGACCGCGAACGGGACAAGCGTTTTCTGAGCACAATCGCATATGAATCACGGCGCTTTCGCCTCATTGCCGGACTCAGCGGCGGCTTGCCTAGCTTGGACACGCAAGACATGCCCGTGGACTACCACCAGCGCATGGCCTATGTCGCCTTGGTTCATGTAGACGGTCAGTTGCAACAGATCGGCGTCAGCCGCTATGCGGGCATACCTGGCAGTCAACGTTGCGAATGTGCAGTGGCGGTCAGCGAAGACTGGCAGCGCAAGGGGTTGGGCAAGCGCCTGATGCAACACCTGATTGCAGCCGCGCGACGCAATGGCTTTCAGTGCATGGTCTCCAGGGATCTGGCCAGCAACTATGCCATGCACCGGCTGGTCAAGGCACTGGGCTTCACCTCACGCTACCCGGGCGGCGATGTGAGCGAGATTCTGCACGAACTTGACCTGCGGCCTTGAAAAGACAAGGCCCTTGCGGGCCTTGTGCTTCAGCCTTGGGAGCGCTCTGGAGAAATCACCAGCACACTGCTGGACAACCGATGCATAACGCGCTCGGCAGTACTGCCGATGAACCAGCCGATGCCACGGTGGTGATAACTGCCCATGACCAGTACGTCGATATCATTGTTATCCATGAATATCGCCAGGGCCTTTGCCGGGTCGCCTATGCGCATATGGCGGTGTTCGACGGCGATGCCGTTGCGTTCGGCAAGCTCCTGGAAGGCAGCGCTTTGAGCGTCATGCAAGGTCTGGGCATCGTTTGAATCGAACAGGAACGAATGTTCCCGGCTGCCGCCGGCGTCCAGGTACATGGAACCCAAGTCGTAGGCGTACAGCAACTCGATCTGGGCATTGCACTGCAATGTCAGCTTCAGCGCTTCGCTGATGATCAGGTCGTTGAAGCCTTCAAACTGATCCTCCGGCCTGGACAGGTCCACCGCCGCCAGAATCCTGCGTGGCAACGCATGGCTGGCCTTGTGTACCAGGTGCAAGGGTATTCGCGTTTCGCGCAGCAACTGGATATCCAGCGAGGTGAACATTGCGCGCATCCACCAAGGCTCATGCTCGAGCTCTTTGATCAGCATGGCAAACGGTTGCTCACGCAAGTGTATCAGGATCTCATTCAAGGGCTGCTGCACCCACACCACCTCGGTTGTGACGGTGACACCATTGCGCCGCATCTGCAACGCCTGGGTTTCCAGCCATTCACGGTGCTGCTGCACGTAACCCTCGCGCATGACTGCCAGCGCTTGGTCATTCACCAGGCCCGCCGTGGCAAGCCCTTCCACGTAGTCGAAAGCGACGATGTGCAGCGCCATTCCCTTGGCCTTGGCCAGCGCAGCAGCCCGGTCATAGACCGGGGTTCGGCGCATCAGGGGGGAGGCGATCAGCAGCAGTCTTTGCGGAGTTTCCATGGCACACCTCTGAGGTTGTGATACGTAGGTAAAGCATCTGCCACCTACGTGTTGCGAACTTGATGTTTATCAACTGGAGGCACCTGCCGACCAATGGCATTGCCCAGGGCGCAAGAACTTGACGCGGATCAATACCTCGGGACTTCGCTGGCGCACCCTGTACCCAGATCACAGCCACTTCAGGCCCCACAGGCGCGCCATGGCGACCCCGCCCTGAGCTTCACCTCCGCTGCCGGCAGGGACGCCTTCCTGCATTGTCGACCGATACATGCTTTGGAGGCCCTGATGAACGTTTACGTCGAGAAGAACACAGAGCAGGGACGCTGTTGGGTGCGCATGGATGACTGGCGGGTGGGTTTCAGTACGGCTGCCGAAGCCGAGCGGTTTGTCGAACGGCTTACAAGCCGCCTCAATGCCCCCCACTCGCGTGACATGCTTGCTGATTGGTCGCCCCATACGGGGATTACCGTCGGGCTCGGTGCGCGTAATGGCGCGGGGGCCCAAAGCGGCCTCCATAATGCGAAGGAGGCCTGAAAATGCCTGGCCAGCTGAAGGTCACCCTGCTCGACTCACCCAACCCTTTGCCCAAGGCAAACCCTATTCACCTCAAACCGCTGGTGAACCACTGCTTGGATTGCCGGGTAAGCGGCCTGTGCCTCCCCACTGGCCTGCCAGTTGACGAAAACAGCTGCCTGGGCGCGTTGATAGGCCCACGCATGCGCATTCGCAAGGGCGCCGCGCTGTTCAATGCCAACGATCCGCTGACCATGCTCTATGCCTTACGCTGCGGCAGTTTCAAGACCAGCCTGAACACCGCCGAGGGGCAAGGCGTGGTGATCAACTTCTGGATGCCGGGCGATGTACTCGGCCTCGATGCCATTGCCACAGAGCACCATGTCTGTGACGCCATTGCCCTGGAAGACAGCGAAGTCTGCCCTGTCCCCTATCGCCGCTTGCAAACCCTGGCGCGTGAGTTTCCGGACCTGCAGCAAAGCCTGAATCGCTTGATGAGCCGCGAGATCGTGCGTGAGCACGGGCGTGTGCTGATGCTGTGCAACCTGACTGCAGAACAGCGGCTGGCCAGCTTCCTGGTGGGGCTCTCCAGGCGCTTCGTCAGCCGCGGTTACTCTGCCCATGGCTTCATGTTGCGGATGTCTCGTGAAGACATGGCTTCGTACCTGGGTCTACGCCTGGAAACCGTGTGCCGATCCGTCGCCCGTCTGCGCGCGCTGGGTATCGTCGACCTGCATGGCAGGTTGGTAGAAATTCTTGATATGCCTGCACTCATGGCGCTCGAACAAGGTGGCGGTGAGTGTGAGGCCAAGGGCCCCTGAAGGCACCCTGCTCGAAGCCGTGAATGTTGGCCGCGGCGCTGTGAGGCGAGCACTCCCCTCAAGCCAACCCGCCAAAACGCTTGTAAAAACTCTCGCTCACGTCCGGCAATGGGCCATCTGCTGTTTCCAGCGCTGCATTCAACCATTCTTCGGCTTTGGCAAACACCAGTCGGTAGAGGTTACGGCACAACTGCCGCGCAGCCCTTCCCTCCCAGTCCCCTGGCAGCAGCTCGTCGGGTAGTTGCGGGTCGCGCAGCAGCAAGCGGCGGTACTCGTGAATCAGCAGCGTGCGCGCCAGGAAGCAATCTTGAGCATCCAGCAACGGCTGCTCTTTCAAACCTTGCCACAGCGGCCTGAACAGCTGGATAAACTCGCTGTATTGCTGCCCCAGTTCGTCGATACGCCAGCTTTCCCGCACCTGTGCGCGCATCGCCTTGGACGCGAGTACCTCTTGGGTGTGGGTGTCGAAGACGATACTGTCGTCGCCCGCCTCAAGATCACGCAACGTGGCCACCAGGTCGGCACGGTCTGCCCGTGGGCAACCCAGCAGGTTCGGCGCCATGACACCAAACCCCTGCCACTCCAGCTCTTCACGCACGGACTTGCGTTTACCCGCCTCGAGTTGCGACAGCAACACCAGCGTCCAAGCCCCGTCCCAGGCTGGCTGGCTTGGGCTATAGACGCGCTTGAAGGCTTTTTCGAAACGCCGACGGCCAGTGCCTGTCAGGCTGTAATAACTGCGTCGGCCCACCTTTTCTGCAGTGAGCCAACCTTCTTTGGTCAGGCGAAAGATCGACGTGCGTATCAGCCGTTCATTGATGCCGATCGGCTCCAGCAGGTTGATCAGGCTACCGAGCCAGACTGTACCGCCGTGCGGCTCGATGGCATCGCCGTACAACGTGATGATCAGGGAACTGGCGCGGATCGGCGTCTGTTCCTGAAAGCGGGTGATCAAGTGGTTCAGTGGGGCAAGAGTGCTCATGGGCGAACTGTGCGCGGATAAAGCACCGACTATACCTGTGCGGCGGGCCGCCTGGCCATTGCGTGTCACTGCCAGGCTCATGCGCTCGCCTGGCCCTTGGGCCTGACCCCGGTGTCTTCCATGCGCGGGCGCCCCGGCTCTGCCTCGGCCAGCGGCGGGCATTCGACCATGCTGTTCATGCAGCGCTGCGCCAGGTGCTGGTACTCCGTCGTCCCGCGCTGTTTCCAGGCCAGCTCCTTCTCGCTCAGTGGGCGTTTGACCTGGGCTGGCGACCCCATCACCAGGCTCTGCGCCGCGCATTCGAAGCCAGCTTTGACGAAGGCGGTGGCCGCGACGATGCAGCGAGGTGCTACATGGGCGCCATCCATCACCACGGCGTTCATGCCGATCAATGAATCTTCGCCGACGCGACAGCCGTGCAGCACGGCGCCATGGCCGATGTGCCCGTTACGCTCTACTACGGTGTCGCCCCCCGGGAAACCGTGCATCACGCAGGTGTCCTGCAAGTTGGCACCCTCCTCCAGCACGATGCGGCCGAAATCGCCCCTGAGCGATGCCAGTGGGCCGATGTAGCAGCAGGGTCCAACGATGACGTCGCCGATCAGGACTGCACTGGGGTGCACGTAGGCTGTCGGGTGAACAACGGGTGTCAGGCCGTCCAGTCGATAGCAAGGCATGGCATCACTCCTGAAATGATTTGAAATTTCTTTCGATCTTGTATCAGAAGCTGTTTGGTCGTCAATCGTGTATCACTTGTGTTGATTTGATTCCGGGAGGCAAAAAACAGCGTTAAATACCAGAAAATAACTAGATGAATCGATTCTTCTGCAGGTATTGCTCTGCGGCTTTGGCCGATGGAAAATAAAAAGAGATACGCGAATGCATTTTGAAACTTGCATTAATGTATCGCATGGAGCATATACTGACCTCACCTGGTCGTGATCCCGCATTACGCCCCTGCAAACAATTCCAAAAAATGCCGGCCACGCAATGTGCCGTGCGTGCAGCCAGAGGAACCCGACATGCCGCGATATATCGATGTGCAGGCGCCCGAACATGGCGTTCAGCTCATTACCCTGCAACGGCCCGAGGCCTTGAATGCCCTGTGCACCGAGCTACTGGCAGAACTGGCCGCTGCGCTGCAGGCTGCCGGGGACGACGAGCATGTCCGGGCCACAGTGATTACCGGCAGTGCCAAAGCATTCGCCGCAGGCGCCGACATCCGCGAGATGGCCGATCGCGACCTGGTCGGCATCCTCAATGACCCGCGCGTAGCGCATTGGCAAAGCATCGCCGCATTCGCCAAACCGCTGATTGCCGCAGTCAACGGTTATGCCCTGGGTGGCGGCTGCGAACTGGCAATGTGCGCCGACATCGTCATCGCCAGTACCGACGCCCGTTTCGGCCAGCCGGAAATCAACCTTGGCATCATCCCCGGTGCTGGCGGCACCCAGCGCCTGTTACGTGCTGTCGGTAAGCCGTTGGCCATGCAGATGGTGCTGACGGGGGAAGCCATCACTGCCCTCCGCGCCCAGCAGGCCGGCCTGGTCAGCGAAATCACCCAGCCCGAACTCACCGTAGAACGCGCCATGCAGGTTGCCCGCAGCATCGCCGCCAAAGCGCCGCTGGCTGTGCGCCTGGCCAAGGAGGCGTTACTGAAGGCCGGTGATACCGACCTGGCCAGCGGCCTGCGCTTCGAGCGCCATGCCTTCACCCTGCTGGCGGGCACCGCCGACCGCGATGAAGGAATCCGCGCCTTCCAGGAAAAGCGCCAGGCCCGTTTCCAGGGGCGCTGATCATCATTCTCTCGACTGACGGAGCGAGTCTGTCATGACTTTCCAGCACATCCTGTTTTCCATCGAGGACGGCGTTGCCTTCCTTTCATTGAACCGCCCCGAGCAGCTGAACAGCTTCAATACGGACATGCATCTGGAGGTGCGCGAAGCGCTCAAGCAAGTGCGCCAAAGCAGTGACGCGCGGGTGCTGCTGCTGACGGCTGAAGGCCGCGGCTTCTGCGCCGGACAGGACCTGTCCGACCGCAACGTTGCCCCAGGCGCCGAAATGCCTGACCTGGGCCAATCGATCGACAAGTTCTACAACCCGCTGGTGCGCACCCTGCGCGACCTGCCTTTGCCGGTGATCTGTGCGGTCAACGGCGTGGCAGCCGGTGCCGGTGCCAACATTCCCTTGGCCTGCGACCTGGTGCTGGCCGCCCGCTCGGCCAGTTTCATCCAGGCCTTCTGCAAGATCGGCCTGGTGCCGGACTCCGGCGGTACCTGGCTGCTGCCGCGCTTGGTCGGCATGGCCCGGGCCAAGGCGCTGGCCATGCTGGGCGAGCGCCTTGGCGCTGAACAGGCCGAGCAATGGGGGCTGATCTACCGCGTGGTGGATGATGCCGCGCTGCGTGATGAAGCCCTCACCCTCGCCCGCCACCTCGCCGCCCAGCCCACCTACGGCCTGGCACTGATCAAGCGCAGCCTCAATGCCAGTTTCGACAACGGTTTTGAGGCGCAGCTGGAGCTGGAGCGCGACCTGCAGCGCCTGGCCGGGCGCAGCGAGGACTACCGCGAAGGCGTGAACGCCTTCATGAACAAACGCACGCCAGCCTTCAAGGGGCGCTGAACATGGGCGCACTCGCAAGCAATGTGCAGGTGGCGGTGATTGGTGCCGGTGCCATGGGCGCCGGTATCGCCCAGGTCGCGGCCCAGGCCGGTCACCCCGTCAAGCTCTACGACAACCGCCCGGGTGCTGCCGCCCAGGCGGTGACGGGTATCGATCGCCAACTGACCCGGCTGGTGGACAAAGGAAAGTTACTGGCCGCTGAACGCGAAACGATCAATGCCCGCCTGTGCCCGGTCGATACACTCGAAGCCTTGGCAGATGCCGGCCTGGTGATTGAAGCCATCGTCGAAAACCTGCAGGTGAAGCAGGCGCTGTTCAGTCAGCTCGAAACCCTGTGCGCGGCCGACTGTATCCTTGCCAGCAATACTTCGTCACTGTCCATCACCAGCCTCGCCGCTGGCCTTGAACGCCCGCAGCACGTGGTCGGTATGCACTTCTTCAACCCGGCACCGCTGATGGCGCTTGTCGAGGTGGTATCGGGCCTGGCAACCGACCCTGCAGTCGCCGCATGCATCTACGCCACTGCCCAGGCCTGGGGCAAGCAGCCGGTCCATGCGCGCTCTACACCGGGCTTCATCGTCAACCGGGTAGCGCGGCCGTTCTATGCCGAAAGCCTGCGCCTGCTGCAGGAAGGTGCCGCCGATTGCGCCAGCCTGGATGCGCTGATGCGTGACGCGGGTGGCTTCCGCATGGGGGCGTTCGAGCTGACCGACCTGATTGGCCATGACGTCAATTACGCTGTCACCTGTTCCGTATTCGATGCTTTCTATGGCGATTTCCGCTTCCAGCCTTCGCTGGTGCAGAAAGAACTGGTGGACGCTGGTCACCTGGGGCGCAAGACCGGCCAAGGCTTCTATTGCTATGCCGAAGGCGTCGAGCGCCCGCAGCCGGCCGAACTGCACAGCTCCTCCCGCGCGGAGGCCTGCGTTGTCGAGGGCAACCTGGGGGTGATGCAACCGCTGGTCGAGCGCCTTCGCCAAAGCGGTATTGCCGTGACCCAGCGCGCCGGTAGTGGCCTGATCCAGGTGGGCGACGCCACCCTGGCCCTGTCCGACGGCCGCCTGGCTAGCCAACGTGCCCGTGAGGACGGGCTGCGCAACCTGGTGCTGCTCGACCTTGCGCTGGACTACAGCAGCGCCACGCGCATTGCCATCAGCTGGTCAGCGGATACCAGCGACAGCGCCCGTGACCAGGCCGTAGCCCTGCTGCAGCGTGCCGGCCTGAAAGTGACCGGTGTCGCCGACCTGCCCGGCCTGGTGGTACTGCGCACCGTGGCAATGCTTGCCAACGAGGCCGCGGATGCGGTGCTTCAGGGCGTCGGCAGCGCCGCCGACATCGACCTGGCCATGCGCGCCGGCGTCAATTACCCCTGCGGCCCGCTGGCCTGGGCGGCGAACATCGGTATTGCCCATACCCTGCGCGTGCTCGACAACCTGCAGCGCAGCTATGGCGAGAGCCGCTACCGCCCTTCCCTGTTGTTACGCCGCTGTGAAGCCAAAGGAGGCACCCTGCATGACTGAAGAGCAACTGGCACAAGCCTGTGCCGACGCCATGTACGCCCGCGACCCGGCCACTCAGGGCCTGGGTATCAGCCTGCTGGATGCCGGCCCGGGCCGGGCCAGCCTGCGCATGGCGGTACGTGCCGACATGATCCAGGGGCATGGCACCTGCCATGGCGGTTTCCTGTTCGCGTTGGCCGATTCGGCGTTCGCCTTCGCCTGCAACAGCTACGACCAGGCCACGGTGGCGCTGGGCTGCAGCATCGACTACCTGGCCCCGGCGCTGCGCGATGACGTGCTCACCGCCCACGCCAGCGAAGTCAGCCGCAAAGGCCGCACCGGCCTGTATGACGTGCGCATCGACAACCAGCGCGGTGAGCTGGTGGCGATGTTCCATGGCAAATCCTACAAAGTGCGCGGCACCGTGCTGGCACAGGAGACGCAAGATGAATGAACCGACTCACGCCGATGCCTTGATCATCGACGCCGTGCGCACCCCCATTGGCCGCTATGCCGGGGCCCTGAGCAGTGTGCGCGCCGACGACCTGGCGGCTATCCCGCTCAAAGCCTTGATCCAGCGCCACCCCGAACTGGACTGGAAAGCCATTGATGACGTTATCTTCGGCTGCGCCAACCAGGCCGGCGAGGACAACCGCAACGTGGCTCACATGGCGAGCCTGCTGGCCGGGCTGCCAGTCGAAGTACCAGGGACCACGATCAACCGCCTGTGCGGTTCCGGCCTGGATGCCATCGGCAATGCGGCACGTGCCCTGCGCTGTGGTGAAGCAGGGCTCATGCTGGCCGGTGGTGTGGAGTCCATGTCGCGTGCGCCGTTTGTGATGGGTAAGTCGGAGCAGGCATTCGGGCGTGCGGCCGAGCTGTTCGACACCACGATCGGTTGGCGTTTCGTCAACCCGCTGATGAAGGCCGCCTTCGGCATCGATTCGATGCCGGAAACGGCCGAAAACGTGGCTGAACAGTTCGGCATCTCGCGCGCCGATCAGGATGCCTTTGCCCTGCGCAGCCAGCACAAGGCTGCAGCAGCTCAGGCCCGCGGCCGCCTGGCGCGGGAAATCGTGCGGGTCGAAATCCCGCAGCGTAAAGGCCCGTCCAAAGTGGTCGAGCATGACGAGCACCCACGCGGCGACACCACGCTGGAGCAGCTGGCTCGGCTCGGCACGCCGTTTCGTGAAGGCGGTAGCGTAACGGCCGGTAATGCCTCCGGCGTGAATGACGGCGCTTGCGCCCTGCTGCTGGCCAGCAGCGCCGCGGCCCGCCGCCACGGCCTGAAGGCGCGCGGGCGCATCGTCGGCATGGCTGTGGCCGGGGTTGAGCCCAGGCTGATGGGCATCGGGCCGGTGCCTGCGACCCGCAAGGTGCTGGCGCTCACCGGTCTGGCACTGGCTGACATGGATGTCATCGAACTCAACGAGGCCTTTGCCGCCCAGGGGCTGGCCGTGTTGCGCGAGCTGGGCCTGGCCGACGACGACCCGCGAGTCAACCGCAACGGCGGTGCCATCGCCCTGGGCCATCCCCTGGGCATGAGCGGTGCCCGGTTGGTGACCACTGCCTTGCACGAGCTTGAAGAAACGGCCGGCCGCTACGCCCTGTGCACCATGTGCATCGGCGTAGGCCAAGGCATTGCCATGATCATCGAGCGCCTCTGAGCGGTTCAGACCCTGCGCTTGTTACCGAACTGAACGCAGCCGTATATGCTGCCTCCATGACACTCACCGCGTGGCCTGCAACCGCTGGCGCGCGGCGTACAAGAACAATTCGAGTGAAGCCATGAACATGTACCATGATGCCGATCGTGCCCTGCTGGACCCGATGGAAACCGCCAGCGTCGATGCCCTGCGCCAGCACCAGCTGGAACGTCTGCGCTGGAGCCTGAAGCACGCCTACGACAATGTGCCGTTGTACCGCCAGCGCTTTGCCGAGTACGGCATCCACCCTGATGACCTCAAGTGCCTGGAAGACCTGGCGAAGTTCCCCTTCACCGGCAAGAACGACCTGCGCGACAACTACCCCTACGGCATGTTTGCCGTGCCCCATGAAGAAGTGGTGCGCCTGCATGCCTCCAGTGGCACCACCGGGAAGCCGACGGTAGTCGGCTACACCCAGAACGATATCGACACCTGGGCCAATGTGGTTGCCCGTTCGATTCGTGCGGCCGGCGGGCGCAAAGGTGACAAGGTGCATGTGTCCTACGGCTACGGGCTGTTCACCGGCGGGCTCGGCGCGCACTACGGTGCCGAACGCCTGGGCTGCACCGTGATCCCCATGTCCGGTGGCCAGACCGAAAAGCAGGTGCAGCTGATTCGCGACTTCCAGCCCGACATCATCATGGTCACCCCGTCCTACATGCTCAACCTGGCTGATGAAATCGAGCGCCAGGGCATCGACCCGCACGACCTCAAGCTGCGCCTGGGCATTTTTGGTGCCGAGCCATGGACCGACGAGCTGCGCCGCTCGATTGAGCAGCGTCTGGGCATCAATGCCCTCGATATCTACGGCCTTTCGGAAATCATGGGGCCCGGGGTGGCAATGGAGTGCATAGAGACCAAGGACGGCCCGACCATCTGGGAAGACCACTTCTATCCCGAAATCATCGACCCTGCCACCGGCGAGGTGCTGCCGGATGGCCAACTGGGCGAGCTGGTATTCACCTCGCTGAGCAAGGAGGCATTGCCGATGGTGCGCTACCGCACCCGCGACCTCACCCGGCTGCTGCCAGGCACCGCTCGGCCGATGCGGCGGATCGGCAAGATCACCGGCCGCAGTGACGACATGCTGATCATTCGCGGGGTCAATGTGTTCCCGACTCAGATCGAGGAACAGGTGCTAAAAATAAAACAGCTTTCTGAGCTTTATGAGATTCATCTGTATCGCAATGGAAATCTGGACAGTGTCCAGGTGCACGTGGAACTGCGTGCAGAGTGCCAGCACCTTGACGAGGGCCAGCGCAAGCTGGTTGTCGGGGAGTTGAGCAAACAGATCAAGACTTACATCGGTATCAGCACCCAGGTGCACCTGCAGCCCTGCGGCACGCTCAAGCGCTCCGAGGGCAAGGCGTGCCACGTGTTCGACAGACGGTTGGCCAGCTGACCCATTCGGCTGCCATTTCGGCCCCGGCATTGTCCGGGGCCTTTTTTTGCCTGCGTTCTGCCGGGCACGCGCTGCTGCCCGACAGCCCTCTTGGCTGTCAACGTGATACACAAATCTTACTTGATACATATAAATGTGTTTGACGTTATGTTTTGTATCGCTTACAAATGACTCATGCCTTAGCAGGAGTCGCAGCACATGTACGCACAGCTAGTGGAAACCGGAGTCAAGCGCATCAAGTCGCTGGAAGAGATGTCCCCCGAGGAACGCAACTTCCAGGAAAAGATCGATGCCGAAATCAAGATCGAAGCCAAGAACTGGATGCCCGAGGCCTATCGCCAGACCCTCATCCGGCAGATCTCCCAGCACGCCCACTCTGAAATCGTCGGCATGCTGCCCGAAGGCAACTGGGTCACCCGTGCCCCCAGCCTCAAGCGCAAACTGCAGCTGATGGCCAAGATTCAGGACGAAGCCGGCCACGGCCTGTACCTGTACAGCGCCATGGAAACCCTGGGGGCTGACCGCGACGAAGAAATCGCCAAACTGCACAGCGGCAAGGCCAAGTACTCGAGCATCTTCAACTACCCCACCCTCAGCTGGGCCGACATGGGCGCTGTGGGCTGGCTGGTGGACGGCGCCGCCATCGTCAACCAGGTGGTACTGCAGCGCACCTCTTACGGCCCCTACTCCCGCGCGATGATCCGTATCTGCAAGGAAGAGAGCTTCCACCAGCGCCAGGGCTACGAAATGCTCCTGACCATGATGCGCCAGGGCACCCAAGCCCAGCGCGACATGGTTCAGGACGCCATCAACCGCCTGTGGTGGCCAGCGCTGATGATGTTCGGCCCGAGCGATGAACACTCGCCCAACAGCGCCCAGTCGATGGCCTGGAAGATCAAGCGCCAGACCAACGACGAACTGCGCCAGCGCTTCATCGACCAGACCGTGCCGCAGCTGGAACTGCTTGGCTGCACTGCGCCTGACCCTGAGCTGAAGTGGAACGCCGAGCGCGGCCACTACGACTTCGGCGAAATCCAGTGGGACGAGTTCTACGAAGTGATCAAGGGCAATGGCCCATGCAACCTGGAGCGTGTCGCCACCCGGCGCAAGGCCATCGAGGACGGCGCCTGGGTACGCGAGGCCGCAGTGGCCTATGCGCGCAAGCAACAGAACAAGAACGCCGCCTGAGCGGCGATAGATGCGGAGATCGAAAATGTCTGTCTGGACCCTCTACGAAGTGTTCGTGCGCAGCAAGCACGGCCTTAACCACAAGCACGTCGGCAGCGTGCACGCCGCCGATGCCGCCATGGCCATCGAGAATGCCCGCGAGCTCTACACCCGCCGTAGCGAAGGTGTGAGCCTGTGGGTGGTGCCTTCGGCGCTGATCACCGCCTCCTCCCCCGACGAGAAAGACCCGCTGTTCGCCCCCTCGGACGACAAGGTCTATCGCCATGCCAGCTTCTACGAGCTGCCCGACGAAGTCGGACACATGTGAGGTGGGCCATGCATAAAGAAGCCCTTATCCCCTACCTGCTGTTGCTCGGCGACAGCGCCCTGGTCCAGGGCCAGCGCCTCTGCGAATGGTGTGGCCGTGCCCCGGCCATCGAGGAAGAGCTGGCCCTGATGAACGTCGGCCTCGATCTGGTCGGCCAGGCCCGCAACTGGCTGGAGTATGCCGCCGAGCTGCTCGACGATGGCCGGGATGCCGATGCCCTGGCGTTCCGCCGTGACGAGCGCGCCTACCGCAACCTGCTGCTGGTCGAGCAACCCAACGGTGACTTTGCCGTCACCATGACCAAGCAGTTCCTTTACGACGCGTGGCACTTCGCCGTGCTCCAGGGGCTGGTCGAGTCCAGCGACGCGCGAATCGCCGGTATTGCCGCCAAGGCCCTGAAGGAAGTCACCTACCACCTGCGCCGGTCCAGCGAATGGGTACAACGTCTGGGCGGTGGTACCGATGCCAGCCGCCAGCGCATGCTCGCCGCTATCCCGGTACTGTGGCGCTTCACCGTTGAACTCACCGCTGGCAGCGACAACGAAGTCCGTCTGGCCGAATGCGGTATCGGCGCCGATCCCGCTACCGTCGGCGCCACCTGGCTGAAGCAGGTCGCCGCGACGTTTGCTTCGGTCGAACTGCCGCTGCCCAAGGCCGCCAGCCACTTCTACCTGGATGGCCGCAAAGGCCTGCACACCGAGCATCTGGGCCTGCTGCTGGCCGAAATGCAGTTCCTGCCAAGGGCCTACCCCGATGCAACCTGGTGAACTGATTGCCGGCGACCGCGGCGCACGGGCACAGCAAGGCGACGACCTGGCCCGCGCCTGGGCGGTATTGGGCCAGGTCATGGACCCTGAAGTGCCGGTGGTCAGCGTGGTCGACCTGGGGATCGTGCGCGACGTCGATTGGCGCGCCGGCCACCTGCACCTGGTGGTCACCCCGACCTATTCTGGCTGCCCGGCCACCGAAGTCATCGAAGGGGATATCCGCCAGGCGCTGGAGCAAGCCGGTTTCACCGCGCCAGACCTGGAGCGTCGGCTGACCCCGGCCTGGAGCACCGACTGGATCACCGAACTGGGCCGCGAGCGCCTGCGCGCTTATGGCATTGCGCCGCCGCAAGGCAGCGCCAGCAAGCGCAGCCTGCTCGGCGAAGCCCCCCAGGTGTGCTGCCCGCAATGCGGCAGCGCCCATACCGAATTGCTCAGCCAGTTCGGCTCCACGGCCTGCAAGGCGCTGTACCGCTGCCGCGAGTGCCTGGAGCCATTCGACTATTTCAAATGCATTTGAGCCGTGGAGACCACCATGAGCCAGTTTCACAGCCTGACCATCAAGCAAGTGCGCAATGAGACCCGTGATGCGGTATCGATTGCCTTCGATGTGCCCGAGCACCTGCAGGACCAGTTCCGCTTCACTCAGGGCCAGTACCTGGTCATGCGTACCCAGCTGGACAACGAAGAAGTCCGCCGCTCCTACTCCATCTGCAGCGCCGTGCAGGACGGCGAGCTGCGCGTGGCCGTCAAGCGCGTGCCGGGCGGGCGCTTCTCGGCGTTTGCCAATGAAGTGCTCAAGGCCGGCCAGCAACTGGAAGTGATGCCGCCATCGGGGAGCTTCTTCGTGCCACTGGACCCGGCTCGCCAAGGCAACTATCTGGGGGTAGCTGCCGGCAGCGGCATCACCCCGATACTGTCGATCATCGCCACTACGCTGGCCAGCGAGCCGCACAGCCGTTTCACCTTGCTGTACGGCAACCGCTCCAGTTCGGGGGCGCTGTTCCGCGACAAGCTCGAAGACCTGAAAAACCGTTACCTCGACCGCTTGAACCTGATTTTCGTGTTCAGCCGTGAACAGCAGGACGTCGACCTGTACAACGGCCGCATCGACGCCGACAAATGCGGCCAGCTGTTTTCGCGCTGGCTGGACGTTGCCGGGCTGGACGCGGCATTCATCTGCGGCCCGCAGGCGATGACCGAGACCGTGCGTGACAGCCTGCAGGCCAACGGCATGGCCAAGGAACGCATTCACTTCGAGCTGTTCGCCACCGCCGGCAGCGAGGCCCGCCGCGAAGCCCGTGAGGCGGCACGCCAGGTGGATTCGGCGCTTAGCCATATCACCGTGATCAGCGACGGCCGGGCACTGAGCTTCGACCTGCCGCGCAACACCCAGAACGTGCTGGACGCCGGCAACGCCATTGGCGCCGAGCTGCCCTACTCGTGCAAGGCCGGCGTGTGCTCCACCTGCAAGTGCCGGGTGATCGAGGGCGAAGTGGAGATGGACAGCAACCATGCCCTCGAAGACTACGAAGTGGCGGCCGGGTATGTGCTGTCGTGCCAGACCTACCCGGTGAGTGACAAGGTGGTGCTTGATTTCGACCAGCTGTAGACCGAGGCGACTGCTTCGCGGGTAAACCCGCTCCTACAGGGCCTGCGCAGGGCCTTAGGGCGGCATCCTTACCTGCGAAGAGGGCCTGAGCAGCAACGCAATACCCCGCGTGACCTCAACACAACAATTACAAAACCAAGAGATCGCTTGCCATGACACCCGAACGCATAGAAAGCATCGCCAACCACCCCGACTTCCAGCACCTGGTGCGGCGCAAACGCCGCCTTAACGGCAGCCTGACCCTGGCCATGCTGGTGGTCTACTACGGCTTCGTCCTGCTGGTTGCGTTTTCGCCCAGCACCCTCGGCCAGTCCCTCAGCGGCGGCGTGACCACGGTCGGCATGCTGGTGGGCGTGCTGATGGTGCTGCTGTCCTTTGCCCTGACCGGCATCTACGTACACCGCGCCAACAACGTGCTCGACCCGCTCAACGACAAGGTCAAGCAGGAGTGCGCACAATGAACTGGACAGCCATTTCGATGTTCATGGTGTTTGTCTGCTTCACCCTGCTGGTCACCCGCTGGGCTGCCCTGCGCACCCGCTCGGCCAGCGACTTCTACACCGCCGGCGGCGGCTTGAGCGGCATGCAGAACGGCCTGGCGATCGCGGGCGACATGATCAGTGCCGCTTCGTTCCTGGGCATTTCCGCGATGATGTTCATGAACGGCTACGACGGCCTGTTGTATGCCCTCGGTGTCCTGGCGGGCTGGCCGATCATCCTGTTCCTGATTGCCGAGCGCCTGCGCAACCTGGGCAAGTACACTTTCGCCGACGTGGTCAGCTACCGGCTGGCGCAAACCCCGGTGCGCTTGACCTCGGCTTTCGGCACCCTGGTGGTGGCGCTGATGTACCTGGTGGCGCAAATGGTCGGCGCCGGCAAGCTGATCGAGCTGCTGTTCGGCATCAGCTACCTGTACGCCGTGATGCTGGTCGGTGTGCTGATGGTTGCGTATGTCACCTTCGGTGGCATGCTCGCCACCACCTGGGTGCAGATCATCAAGGCGGTAATGCTGCTGTCGGGCACCAGTTTCATGGCCTTCATGGTGCTCAAGCACTTCGGCTTCAGCACCGAGGCCATGTTTGCCAGTGCCGTGGCCGTGCATGCCAAGGGCCAGGCGATCATGGCGCCAGGCGGCTTGTTGTCCAACCCGGTGGACGCCATTTCCCTCGGTTTGGGCATGATGTTCGGTACCGCTGGCCTGCCGCATATCCTGATGCGCTTCTTCACTGTCAGTGATGCCAAGGAAGCACGCAAGAGCGTGTTCTACGCCACCGGTTTCATTGGTTACTTCTACCTGCTGCTAATCGTTGTCGGCTTTGGCGCCATCGTCATGGTCGGCACCGAGCCGTCCTACCGCGACGCCACTGGCGCCATCATCGGTGGCGGCAACATGGTCGCCGTGCACCTGGCCCAGGCCGTGGGTGGCAACCTGTTCCTGGGTTTCATCTCTGCCGTGGCCTTCGCCACCATTCTGGCTGTGGTCGCTGGCCTGGCGCTGTCCGGCGCATCGGCCGTGTCCCACGACCTGTATGCCTGCGTGATGCGCAAAGGCAAGGCTACCGAGCAAGAGGAAATGCGCGTGTCACGCATTGCCACGCTGGTCATCGGCCTGCTGGCGGTGATCCTGGGCCTGATGTTCGAGTCGCAGAACATTGCCTTCCTTTCCGGCCTGGTGCTGGCGGTGGCCGCTTCGGTCAACTTCCCGGTGCTGCTCCTTTCCATGTTCTGGAAAGGCCTGACCACCCGCGGCGCGGTGTGCGGCAGCATGGCCGGGCTGGTCTCGGCGGTGCTGTTGGTGGTGCTGGGCCCGGCGGTGTGGGTCAACGTGCTGCACAACGAAACGGCGCTGTTCCCCTACAGCAACCCTGCGCTGTTCTCCATGAGCCTGGCCTTCCTCAGTGCCTGGGTGTTCTCGGTTACCGACAGCTCCGAACGTGCCGTTGAAGAACGGGGTCGCTACCTGGGCCAGTTCATCCGCTCCATGACCGGTATCGGCGCGGCTGGCGCCAGCAAACACTGACTGCAAGGACGAACAGACATGTCGGGTAAAACAACAACAATGAACCGCACACACTTCATGTCAGCCGCCTGGCTGGCCACCCTCGCCCTGCCGATGCCCGCGCTGGCCGACTTCATCGGCGACAGCCATGCACGCCTGGAGCTGCGCAACCACTACATCAACCGTGATTTTCGCCAGAGCAACGCCCCGCAGGCCAAGGCCGAAGAATGGGGCCAGGGCTTTACCGCCAAGCTGGAATCGGGCTTCACCGAAGGCCCGGTCGGCTTTGGCGTGGACGCCTTGGGCCAGTTGGGCATCAAGCTCGACTCCAGCCGCGACCGTCGCAACACCGGCCTGCTGCCTTTTGGCCCGAACAGTCACGAACCGGTCGACGACTACAGCGAGCTGGGCCTGACCGGCAAGGTTCGCGTGTCCAAGAGCACCTTGCGGCTGGGCACCTTGCAGCCGATCCTGCCGGTGGTGGTGTACAACGACACCCGCCTGCTGGCGTCCACCTTCCAGGGTGGCCTGCTCACCAGTCAGGACCTCGATGGCCTCACCTTCAATGCCGGACGCCTGACCAAGGCCAACCTGCGTGACTCCTCTGGCCGCGACGACATCGGCTATGGCGCTGCCAGCAGTGACCACCTGGACTTTGGTGGTGGCAGCTACGCCATCACCCCGCAAACCACGGTCAGCTATTACTACGCCAAGCTCCAGGACATCTACCGTCAGCAGTTCGTCGGGCTGATCGACACCCGCCCACTGGCAGAAGGTGTGAGCCTGCGCAGTGACCTGCGCTACTTCGACAGCCGCAATGACGGTGCCGAGCGTGCCGGCAACATCGACAACCGTAACTTCAACGCCATGTTTACCCTGGGCGTGCGGGCGCACAGGTTCACCGCCACCTGGCAGCAGATGTCCGGTGACAGCGCCTTCCCGTTCGTCAACGGCGGCGACCCGTTCACCGTCAACCTGGTCACCTACAACACCTTCACCCGCGCCGGGCTGGACTCTTGGCAAGTGCGCTACGACTACGACTTCGTTGCCATGGGCATCCCCGGCCTGAGTTTCATGACCCGCTACACCGACGGTCGCCACGCGGAAACTGCCACCGTGACCAATGGCCGCGAGCGCGAGCGCGACACCGACATCACGTATGTCATCCAGAGTGGCCCGCTCAAGGACGTCAGCCTGCGCTGGCGCAATGTCACCTTCCGCTCCGGCAACGGCCTGACCAACGCCGTGGACGAAAACCGCCTGATCATCGGCTACACCCTGGCGCTGTGGTAACAGCGCCCCCCACTTTTTGAACAGCATGGAGAACAGCATGTCTGCCGCCCCTACTCTGCAAAGTTTCATCGCCGGCCGTTGGCTCGGCCAGCACGGCGCCCAGGCCCTGCGCAGCGCCCTCGACGGCCACGTACTGGCCTACAGCCATGAAGAGCGCCCGGACTTCGCCGAAGCTGTGGACTACGCGCGTGCACGCGGCCTTGCTTCGCTGATGGGCATGGATTTCCAACAGCGTGCCCAACGCCTCAAAGCCCTGGCCCTGTACCTGGCCGAACGCAAGGAGCAGCTCTACGCCCTGTCGCACCACAGCGGCGCCACCCGGGCTGACAGCTGGATCGACATCGAAGGCGGCAACGCCACGCTGTTCTCCTATGCCGGTATCGGCAGCCGCGAGCTGCCGTCGGGTAACCTGGTGCACGAGGGCCCAGCCATACCGTTGGGCAAGCAAGGCCATTTCGCCGGTAGTCATATCCTGGTGCCACGGGCAGGCGTTGCGGTGCACATCAACGCGTTCAACTTCCCCATCTGGGGCATGCTGGAAAAGTTTGCCCCGACGTTCCTGGCCGGTATGCCCTGCATCGTCAAGCCGGCGACCTCGACCAGCTATTTGACCGAGGCCGTGGTACGCCTGATGAATGCTTCCGGCCTGCTCCCCGAAGGCAGCCTGCAGCTTGTTATCGGCAGCACCGGCGACCTGCTCGACCGCCTGCAGGGGCAGGACGTGGTGACCTTCACCGGCTCCGCCGACACTGCCGCGAAACTGCGCGTGACGCCCAACCTGATTCGTAACTCGGTGCCGTTCACCGCCGAGGCCGACTCGCTCAACTGCGCCATCCTTGGCCCGGACGTGAGTCCGGACAGCGAAGAATTCGACCTGTACATCAAGGAAGTGGTGCGTGAAATGACCACTAAAGCCGGGCAGAAGTGCACCGCCATCCGCCGCGCGATCGTCCCGGCCAGGCACCTGGATGCCGTTGCCACGCGCCTGCGCGAGCGCCTGAGCAAGGTCGTGGTAGGCGACCCGTCGCTTGAAGGTGTGCGCATGGGGGCCCTGGCCTCCCATGACCAGCAGCGCGACGTCGGCGAGCGTGTGCGCAGCCTGCTGCAGAGTTGTGACCAGCTGTTCGGCGCCAGCGATGGCTTTGCCCCGCGTGGCGAAGGCGTGGCAGAAGGCGCGTTCTTTGCGCCAACCTTGTTGCAGGCCCGCGATCCGCATGCCGAGGGCGGCGCCCACGATATCGAAGCGTTCGGCCCGGTCAGTACGCTGATGGCCTATGACGACCTCGACGAAGCCTTGGCACTGGCTGCCCGTGGCAAAGGCAGCCTGGTGGCGACCCTGGTCACCGCCGACCGCAGCGTGGCCGCCAAGGCTATCCCGGTGGCTGCTGCCTGGCATGGCCGTCTGCTGGTGCTCGATAGCCAGGCCGCCAAGGAGTCCACCGGTCACGGCTCGCCGCTGCCGCAGCTCAAGCACGGTGGCCCGGGCCGCGCCGGCGGTGGTGAAGAGCTGGGAGGCCTGCGTGCGGTGAAGCACTACCTGCAGCGCGCCGCAGTACAAGGCTCGCCGAGCATGCTCACGGCGGTCACCGGCGAGTACGTGCGCGGCGGCGAAGTGATCGAAACCGAAGTGCACCCGTTCCGTCGCTACTTCGAGCAGCTGCGTGTCGGCGAGTCGCTGCTCACCCATCGCCGCACCGTGACAGAAGCTGACCTGGTCAATTTCGGCTGCCTGTCAGGCGACCATTTCTATATGCACTTCGACGAAATCGCCGCCAAGGCGTCGCAGTTCGGTAAACGCATTGCCCACGGTTACTTCGTACTGTCGGCAGCGGCCGGGCTGTTCGTGTCGCCCGGCGCCGGACCGGTATTGGCCAACTATGGGCTGGACACCCTGCGCTTCATCAACCCGGTGGGCATTGGCGATACCATCCAGGCGCGCCTGACCTGCAAGCGCAAGATCGACCAGGGCAAGACCAGCCCGCTGGGGCAGCCGCAGGGGGTGGTGGCGTGGGATGTGGAAGTAACCAATCAGCTGGGTGAATTGGTGGCCAGCTATGACATCCTGACCTTGGTGCTGAAAAAACCAGCATGATGTGTTGAAGCCACTGGCCTCTTTTCGGGCAAGCCGTCTCTGACCGGCACTGCACAGCTCCCCCGTAGGAGCGGGTTCACCCGCGAAGAGGCCAGTAGCTGCTCAAGGCGCTTGGGATCAATGCACCTAAGTGGCTGCCGTGAATTACTCAGGTACCTGAAACCGTTGGTCAGCGACTGCCAATGCTCAGTGGACCTCTGGCGTGCACCTGTCGCTCTTAATTCATAAGGATCATGAACGAGGACTGCACCATGAATTCCCTACTGCGAATGGGTGGCGGCAATGTTGAAGATGACTGGCCGGAGCTGGAGCCGGATCGACGCAATGATCGGGCAGACGACCCGGATACCGACCCTAATGTGACTGATGATGAGGAAAACCGTCCCGGCGTCCCGGCCAGCGACCCTGACTCTGGCGCCTGACACTAGGAGTGTCAGCGTACACTGCAGGAGCGGGCACGTCCGTTCCTGCAGTTTCTTTTACCGGTTGCAGGCGAGCTGTTAAACCATCGCCGCCGGATCGCCCACCGACTGGTTGGGCTTGCTCCCCGAAATCCGCCAGCTCACGGCGGTAATGCCGTAACGCTCGGCCATCGGCCGACTGACCTTCCTGATTTTCTCGCGACCGAACTTGGGAATGATGCCGATGCCCGCATCACAACTTGCCCAATGCCAGGCCTCGGCATTGTCCAGGCGTTCCAGGCGGATGATGAAACTGCGCGGCTGGTCATGCAGTTTGTAATCGATTATGTACAGCTGTGGGCTAGGCATCGCAGGGGGCCTCCTCTTCTCCATGGATGACCTTTTGATTGATCGGGCCATGGCCAGAAGATTCAAAGTTTTTGTCGACCTTTGTTACCAGTGGCCGAATGTGCGCCCCTGCCGAGAGCCTGTTTTATCGCTGTGCTTGATCGCTTTGCTGTCAGCTGACCGTCGGTACGAAAAGCAGCACACAATATATTTGCGTGACGGATGTGACCGTTCGTCAGCTTCAACGCAACGTTTATTGCCAGCCAGGGCCGAAACTTCATGCAATGAAGGAATTGCCCAGGAGCCTGAATGAAGCCAGTCAAGCATCGCGCCACAATCATTTGCCGGCATGGCAAGCAGCGCCACAAATGGTTGTGGGTAAGAAAGCCCAACGCGCCCTGGACCCTTCCAGGCGGCAAGATCGAGCCCGGCGAGACACCTATGCAGGCCGCCGAGCGGGAGTTGCTGGAAGAGACTGGGCTACAGGCTGAATCGCTGGTTTTGTTGATGCGCCACGAAACGCCAGAGCGGATGCATTACGTGTTCGCAGCGGAGTTTGCCGACGCACCGCAGCCTAGGGCCCGGCATGAGATCTCCGATTGCCGCTTTGCCCACCTGGACCAGGTGGCTGTGGTGAAGGGCGAGATCAAGGCCCTGATCCGCTCCTTGCTGGCTTGTGACGCGAGCACTGCAGCGTCCGTTCGGTGAGCTAGGCGTGCACACTCCACTGCGTTGCGTCTGACGCGATGGGCATCTCGTCGATTGCATGGATCATTCCGTTTTCCAGCGCCTCCCGCGGCGCCAGTATCCTTGGATAGGCCATTAGATAGCGCGGTACATCCAAAACCTCGGTCGCGCCTTTCGTGCGCTCCGCCACGATCTGCGCATACAGGCGCAGGTCGTAATCCAGGCTCATCGCATACTCGGACATCCGCGAATGGTCCACCGAACCATGCAAGGTCCAATGAAACGGGTGGAAAAGAAACTTGCTGAAACTGCAAGCCGTGCGTCGCTCTCCGGCAAGGAAGAGGATATTGCCCATGGATTCCACCGTACCCAGGTTGTGGGTATGCACCTCCACGGGTAACGCCCGCAGAAAGTTGTACAGGGTAAACCCATAGCTGCATTCGCCGCCCATGGTGGCGATGTTCAGTTGCAGAAGCTCGGCACCCTGTTGCAATGCCCGCGAGCAGGTCGTGATCAGGTTGCCACAGGTTGACGAATTGATCGGTCCGGTGAAGTGGATGATATGTCTGGCCATGCTTGCCTCCACGGGTGGCAGGTCATTGCTTGATCTTTTGCCCATCGTCGCCCAGCCCGGCCCTCTGGCGGTGGGCGAAACGCTCGAATGTCATCCTGGCACCCTTCCATGAAACGGGTATGCGGTGGAGACGCCAACTGCCGCAAAGTTCAACTCGGCGTCAGCATTTCCGTTGGTCAAGCGTTGTGAACCCTCGGCGGTCTTTGCCGGTCGCACCTTCAGAGCGACCGAACTAGGAACCGGCAGTGAGGACGGCAGCGTGAGCGATATTCGCATCGGTATCTCCGGGTGGCGCTATGGCCCCTGGCGCAAGGATTTCTACCCCAAAGGCCTGAAACAGGACGATGAACTGGCATTCGCTTCACGGGCGGTGAACAGCATCGAGATCAATGGCTCGTTCTACAGCCTGCAGACGCCCGAACGCTATCTGGGCTGGCGTGAAGCAACGCCGGAAGGTTTCGTGTTCGCGGTCAAGGGGCCGCGCTATATCACCCATGTCCGGCGGCTGAAGGAAATCGAAGAGCCTGTGGCCAATTTTTTTGCTTCCGGCCCGCTGCTGTTGGGCGAAAAGCTCGGGCCGTTCCTGTGGCAGTTCCCCCCTAGCATGAAGTTCGATGAAGACCGTTTTGCCCGGTTCCTGGAGCTGCTGCCACACACACGCGAAGCGGCCCGTGAACGCGCCCAAGGCTGCGCCGAGCGCCTTAAGGGTAATGGCAGCCTTGCCATCAAGGGCAATGCGCGCTTGCGCCACGCCGTGGAAATCCGCCACGAGAGCTTCCTCTGTGAAGCCTTCGTCAAGCTGTTACGCAAACATCGCGTGGCGCTGGTGGTTGCCGACAGCGCCGGCAAATGGCCCTGTGCCGAAGATGTAACCGCCGACTTCGTCTACATGCGCCTGCACGGGGATGTGGAGTTGTACAGCAGCGGATATACCGCACGCGCGCTGCGGCGCTGGAAGCAGCGTATCCAGCTATGGAGCGAAGGTAACCAGGCGGACGATGCCCGCCTGATCGTGCCGGGGCCGCCGCCTCGGTGTGCGGCACGGGATGTGTACTGCTACTTCGACAATGACCAGAAGGTTCACGCGCCATACGACGCCAGGCGCTTGCTGCAAAAGCTGTCGCTGGACCATGAGCTGATGACCGAGCCAGGCGTGGTACCGGAGGTGGCCTTGTGAACAAGACCCTACCCGCCCCACGCTGCATCATCGACAAGGTGACCGCTGTTCGTCGGCTGAATGTGCTGACGCTGAACGTGCACAAAGGCTTCACCTTCTTCAACCGGCGCTTCATCCTGCCCGAGTTGCGCGAGGCGGTGCGCGCCACAGGCGCCGACCTGGTGTTTTTGCAGGAGGTGCACGGCAGTCATCAGCAGCATGCCTTGCGCCACCCAGCCTGGCCCGAAACGCCGCAGTACGAGTTTCTGGCCGACAGCATGTGGCCGCAGTTCGCCTATGGCCGCAATGCGGTCTATCCCCATGGCGACCACGGCAACGCGCTGTTGTCGAAATTCCCCATCAGGCGCTTCAACAACCTGGATGTTTCGGTGCAGGGCAATGAACAGCGTGGCCTGCTGCATTGCCAGCTGGAGGTGCCGGGCCATGACGAGGTGCATGCGGTATGCGTGCACCTGGGCCTGCGGGAAGCCCACCGGCAGCGCCAGGTGAAACTGATGCTGGACCTGCTGGCCAGCCTGCCGCCCAACGCGCCGGTCATCATCGCCGGCGATTTCAACGACTGGCGGCTGAAGGCGGACGCGGTGCTGAGCGAACACCTGACAGAGGCCTTCGGCACCCCGGCGCGCAGTTTCCCCGCGCGCCTGCCGTTGTTGCGCCTGGACCGCATCTACCTGCGAAACGCGGTGCCGGGCGCAGCCCAGGTGCTGTCCAAATACCCGTGGTCGCATCTGTCCGACCACGTACCACTGGCTGCGGAGATCAACCTGTGAACCGACCTTGGGTAGACGGCAACAGCGTGCAGTTGCTGATCAATGGCGAGCAGTACTATCCCCGCGTGTTCGAGGCCATGGCCCAGGCGCGGGAAGAAATATTGCTGGAAACCTTCATCATCTTCGACGACAAAGTGGGCAAGCAATTGCAGCAGGTGTTGATCGAGGCTGCCCGGCGCGGTGTACGCGTGGAAGTGGTCGCGGATGGCTACGGCACAGCCGAGCTGCCGGCTGAATTCATTTCAGCGATGACCGACGCCGGTGTCAGCTTTCATGCGTTCGATCCACAACCCCGCTTGTTCGGTATGCGCACCAACCTGTTTCGCCGTTTGCACCGCAAGATCGTGGTGGTCGATGGTGAGCGGGCCTTCATCGGCGGTATCAATTACAGCGCCGACCATTTAGGCGACTTTGGTGCGATGGCCAAGCAGGACTATGCCGTGGAGGTCACTGGGCCGGTAGTGGCGCAGGTACATTCAGCCAGTAAGCGCCTGATGTCTCCCGTGCTGCAGCCACCCAGTGCGGTACGCCCCGTTACCGAGCCCGCCGGTAGCAGCAGTGCTGTGTTGATCGAACGTGACAACGGCATGCGCAGCACCGATATCGAGGCACACTACCTTCAGGCGTTTCGTAAAGCCCGCCAACGCATTGTGGTCGCCAATGCGTATTTCTTTCCAGGCTACCGGCTGATGCGTGAGTTGCGCAACGCGGCCCGGCGTGGCGTGGAGGTTCGGTTGATTTTGCAGGGCCAGCCCGACATGCGCTGGGTACGCGCACTGTCGCGCCTGCTGTACAACTACCTGCTGCGCGACGGCGTGAAGATTCATGAGTACTGCCAGCGGCCGTTGCACGGCAAGGTGGCACTGGTGGACGACCAATGGGCCACCGTCGGCTCCAGCAACCTCGACCCCCTCAGCCTGTCGTTCAACCTGGAGGCCAACCTGTTCATTCGTGACCGGGCCTTCAACCAGCAACTGCACCAGCATCTGCAGACACTGGCCAGCGAGCAATGCAAACCGGTCACCCTGGAGCGCATGATTCGCGGCTACTGGTGGCGAGCACCGTTGATCTTCGTGTGCTTCCACGTGATCCGCCACTTCCCGCGCATTGCGGGCTGGTTCCCTGCGCACCGGCAGCGTTTGCGCTCGGTGCAGCCGGAAGCCGAACCCCAGGGCAACTTGCACGAGGGCAACTCCTGATGGCGCGCAAAAGCTGGCAAACGTGGGGCAAACGCGTGTTCACACTCGCGTTTCTGATCCTGATCCCTGTGCTTCTGTACCTGCTGGCGCGCAATCTGGACTGGAACGAAGTACGTCAGTCTTTGCTCGCCTACAAGCCTGGCACCCTTGCCATCGGCTTGGCGATCGCGCTGTGCAGCTACCTCGCGTTTGCCAGTTACGACCTGTTGGCCCGGGCTTACACCGGCCATACGCTACCTGCCCGGCAGGTATTGCCCGTCGCGTTCGTGTGCTACGCCTTCAACCTCAATTTCACTACCTGGGTAGGCGGGGTTGCCTTGCGCTACCGCCTTTATGGGCGGTTGGGCCTGGATACCGCGACCATTACACGAATCCTCACCTTGGGGCTGTTGACCAACTGGATGGGCTATATGCTGCTGGCCGGCACCGTATTTGCCCTGGGCCTGGTCGAGATGCCCGGCAACTGGGCGGTGGGCACTACAGGCCTGCGCCTGATCGGCCTGCTGTTGCTGGCGATTGCGGGCGGCTACCTGCTGGCCTGTGGTTTTGCCAAGAAGCGCACCTGGTGCTGGCGCGACCACGAAGTGACGCTGCCCTCGCTGCGTCTGGCGCTGTGCCAGGTCGCGCTGGGTGCCAGTAACTGGGCACTGATGGCGCTGCTGATCTTCTGGCTGCTGCCGGGCGAAGCGTTCTACCCGTCGATTCTCGGCATCCTGCTGATCAGTTGTGTGGCCGGCGTGGTGGCGCATATCCCTGCGGGGCTGGGTGTGCTGGAAGCGGTGTTCCTCGCCCTCCTGCATGGGCAGATGGGCCAGGGCACGCTGGTGGCTGCCCTGCTCGGCTATCGCACGCTGTACTACCTGATTCCGCTGCTGTTGGCGGTGGTGACCTACCTGATCCTGGAAAAGCGCGCCAAGGCAATGCGCCGGCGCGACAAGCCTGCTCAGACCTGAAAGGGGCTGTGTTCGCTGGAGGTGGCAGACGCGACGCGTTGCATGGCACCGGCTTTGCCGGTGTTCGCGGGTGAACCCGCTCCTACGGGGGCGCGCCAAGAAACCAACCAAGCCCAAGACATGCGCCGTAAATAATGTAGGAGCGGGTTTACCCGCGAAGCAGGCAACACGTTGCATGGCACCGGCTTTGCCGGTGTTCGCGGGTGAACCCGCTCCTACGGGGGGGCGCGCCAAGAAACCAACCAGGCCCAAGCCATGCGCCGTAAATGTAGGAGCGGGTTTACCCGCGAAGCAGGCAACACAACACCCTAGGCCCAAAGGATTGGGCGACCGGGTGAAAAGGCAGCCCGCCTACTGGCTTCAGGGCGAGATCGGATCACTCGCTGGAAAGGTTTCATCCAGCGCATTGTCCACCGCGCTCTCGCCCGGCTTCTCACCACAATGGCAGTCCTGCATCCGGCATGGCTCACCCTTGCGGTGGCCGCTGGCGCAGGCCTCGCAGCAATAGGCCTTGCCGTCGCGTTGCAAGGCATTGGCATCCACCGTGCAGGAACAGTGCGCGCAGGCGCAGCGTTGTTCGTTCATGGCTTGCTCTCCTCGTCATCAATCACATCGTCGGTCCAGGGCACCCCGTCCAGCGGCGCGGATCGGGCCAGTTCGGCCTCGTCCAGGCCAATGCCGCCACCGATCTCATCGGCATCCACCTGGCGCAAACGCTGGTCTGCCGGGCCGCCACTGGCGCCCGGCTCGTGGGGGTCGCGGGCACCGGTTTCGTCCAGCAAGGTGTCCGGGCTCAAATCGTCGTAGGTGACATTGTCCTCATGCAGGCTGTCACTCAGCGCCTCGCCGCCGGTCATGCCACTTTGCGCCACGCGCCGGGGGGGAAACTCACGGTCGACCTCGGCGGCAGGTCGCTCGTCGCCCACACGCCCTTCGCGCTCTTCCAGGCGTTCATCGAAATCCAGCTCATGCACGCTGCCCATGCGGTCTTCGATGTCATCGATTGCGGTGGGGGTGTATGGCTTAGTTGCATCGGGTCGGGTCATGTGCGTTCTCCATCAGGTGGCTTCATTCGGTCGACTACGCCAGCTCACGGAAGATTCAGAGTTTTTTGAACTACCGCCTCGGCCGGCGCCTCCCACGTTAGAGACCGTGATCTGCCCGGAGCCCGCCATGGCCAAGCCCCTGCAGGAATACGCGCGCAAGCGCGACTTCAACGCCACACCCGAGCCCAGCGGCAAACGCAAACGTGGCAAACGGGCCCATGCGCTGCAGTTCTGCATCCAGAAACACGACGCCAGTCATTTGCACTACGACTTCCGCCTGGAGCTCGATGGCACCCTGAAAAGCTGGGCGATCCCCAAAGGCCCGTCGTTGGATCCCAAGGTGCGCCGCCTGGCGGTGCATGTGGAGGATCACCCGCTGGACTACGCCGATTTCGAGGGCCATATCCCGGAAGGCCACTATGGTGCAGGGGACGTGATCGTCTGGGACCGCGGTATCTGGGAGCCTGAAGGCGACGCGCATGAAGCCTACGTCAAAGGCAAGCTGCGATTCCGCCTGCTGGGTGAGAAGCTAGGCGGCGTGTGGAACCTGTTCCGCACCCACCTGGCCGGCAAGAAAGAGCAATGGATGCTGGTCAAGTCGCACGATGGCCAGGCGCGCAGCGAAACCGAGTACAGCATTGTCGAGGCCCTGCCCGACAGCGTGCTCAGCGAGCGCACGCTGGTGCCACGCAAATCCGCTGCCAAAAAAGCCACTGCCCCGCGCAGCAGCCGTAAACGCGCCGACAAAGCTCAGGCTGCACCCTTGCCAGCACAGTTACAGCCACAGTTGGCAACGTTGGTGGATTCTCCCCCCAGCGGCGACTGGCGCTACGAAGTCAAGTTCGATGGCTACCGTATCCTGGCCCGCATCGAGGGCCAGGACATCCGCCTGTTCACCCGCAACGGCCATGACTGGAGCAGCAAGATGCCCCGGCAGGTTGCCGCCCTGCGCGCGCTGGGCATCGACTCGGCCTGGCTCGATGGCGAAATGGTGGTGGCCGATGACACCGGCGTGGCTGATTTCCAGGCGCTGCAGAACGCCTTCGATACCGAGCACGACGAACGCATCACCTATTACCTGTTCGACCTGCCATTTCTGGGCGGTCAGGACCTGCGACAGCTACCGCTGCAGAACCGCCGCGATACATTGCGCCAACTGCTTGAGCACAACCATTCCGACGTCATCAAGTATTCCGCCGACTTCGACGAACCTGTCCAGTCACTGCTCGACAGTGCCTGCCGGCTGAAGCTGGAAGGCCTGATCGGCAAGCGAGCTGACAGTGTCTACAGCGGCCGCCGTAGCCCGGACTGGATCAAGCTCAAGTGCAAGCAACGCCAGGAATTCGTGATCGTCGGCTACACCGACCCCAAAGGCAGCCGCAGCGGCTTCGGTGCCCTGCTGCTGGCCCTGCACGACAACGACAGTGGCGAGCTGCGCTATGCCGGTAAGGTCGGTACCGGCTTCAATGCCACGACACTGGCCAGCATCCACGCGCGGCTCAAGCCCCTGGAAATCGCCAGGCCAGCCCTGCCCTCGCCGCCTGCCGGAGCCGAAGCGCGTGGTGTGCACTGGCTGCGGCCGCAGTTGTTGGCGGAAGTCGCCTTTGCCCAGATGACCCGTGACGGCATCGTGCGCCATTCGGTGTTCCACGGTCTGCGCGATGACAAAGCGGCAACCGCCATTGACCTGGAGCGCGCCATGCCCGCCAAGACTGTATCCAGCCGCAACAAACAGGCCAAGGCGTCCGAGAACCTGGGTGAACTGCGGCTGACCCACCCCGACCGGGTCATCGACCCTTCAACCGGGGTAACCAAGCGTGAGGTCGCCGAGTATTACGCCGGCATCAGCCAGTGGATCCTGCCCCAGCTCAAGCATCGCCCGGTGGCATTGGTACGCGCCCCGGACGGCCTGGGCGGCGAGCTGTTCTTCCAGAAAAATGCGGGCCAGCTGCACATACCCAACGTACTTAGCTACGAAAAGGCCGAGGCCGGCCAGGCAGCGATGGTCATCAATCGCGCCGATACGCTGCTGGGTGCGGTGCAGATGAACATGCTGGAGCTGCACACCTGGAACGCCACGGACAAGGATTTCGATAAACCGGACCGTTTTGTCCTCGACCTGGACCCTGACCCTGCGCTGCCCTGGAAGGCCATGGTGGAGGCGACCCAACTGACCCTCACCCTGCTGGACGAACTGGGCCTCAAGGTGTTCCTGAAAACCAGTGGTGGCAAGGGTATTCACGTGGTTGTGCCCTTGACCCGGCGAGCCGGGTGGGACGAGGTCAAGGACTTCAGCCACGCCATCGTCAATTACCTGGCCAAGCTGTTTCCGAAGCGCCTGAGCGCGGTGTCGGGGCCGAAAAATCGCGTGGGACGCATCTTCATCGACTACCTGCGCAACGGCAAAGGCGCCACCACGGCGTGCGCCTATTCACTGCGTGTCCGTGACGGGCTGCCGGTATCGGTACCTGTCTGGCGTGAGGAACTGGCGCAAATCAAGGCCGCCAACCAATGGAACATCACCAACCTGCGCGAGCGTCTGGCGGAGGTCGACGACCCTTGGGCCGACATGGGCAAGGTACGCCAGTCGATCACCGCGCGCATGCGCAAGCAGCTAGGGCTCGAATGATGACGCCAAAGCGATTGGACACGACCCGGGAGGCCCGCCCATGAGCATCGTTCAGGACTTCAACCTGACCACCCTTGACCGCCTTTTACGCACCTTTGGCGAACGCCAGCTACCGCTCAACCTCGATACCCAATTGCCGCAACTGATCCAGGCGCTGCAAGCTGATCACCTCGACCTGCTACCGTTGCCGGGGCAAGGCAACACCTTGCGTCGCTGGCAGACCTTGGCACGGGTGGCCGGCTGTGACCTGGCACTGGCCAAGCTCTATGAGGGCCATACCGATGCCTTGGCGATCCTGGCGGAATGCGGCGCAGCGCACCACGCCAACGACGGCATCTGGGGCGTGTGGGCGGCAGAGCCGCCCGATGCGCGGGTCCACATCACTGCGCGCGACGGCGACCAGGTGCGCCTCAACGGCACCAAGGCCTGGTGTTCCGGTGCCTTGCAGATCGATCGCGCGCTGATTACTGCCTGGGATGAGGCCGAGCAGCCGCAATTGGTGGCAATCGAGCTGTCACAGCCAAGCCAGGGCCTGAACATCGAGCACTGGCAGGCCGTTGGCATGGCCACTACCGCCAGTGTCGAGGTGGCGTTCAACGATACCCCAGGCACGCTCATCGGCACGCCAGGCCAATACCTCTCGCGCCCTGGCTTCTGGCAAGGCGGTGCGGGTATCGCCGCTTGCTGGTACGGCGCGGCCGAGGCGCTGGCGGATTACCTGCGTGAACATTGCCGCAAACCCCGCCCAGACCCGCATGCCGATGCGCATCTGGGGGCTGTGGACGCTGCGCTGCATGGCGCCCGTGCGTCACTGCGTGAATGTGCTGCCTGGATCGATCAACAGCCCGGTGTGGATGCCAGTTTCGAAGTTCGCCGCACCCGCGCCCAGGTAGAACAGGCCGTAGAGCAGGTCATCAGCCACGTCGGGCGTGCCTTGGGGGCCACGCCGTTCTGTCGCAGCAGTCATTTTGCCCGGCTGAGCGCCGACCTGCCGGTGTTCCTGCGTCAGAGCCACGCCGAGCGTGATCTGGCGATGCTGGGCCAGCAGCTGGCCCAGCTGCCAGCCGGGGTGTGGCAACTATGAGCCAGAACCTGATCCAGTCCGCGGGCGGCACGCCTTGGGCAGCCTGGCAGCAAAGCGCGCACCTGGCGCGTGCGACCTGGCTCGACTCACGCCAACTGTGCCCGCCGGGGCGCCGGCTGGTATTGATTGCTCCGCATCCGGATGACGAAATTCTCATGGCTGGCGGCCTGCTGGCAGGCTTCAAGGGGCGTGAGGATGAGCTGGTGCTGATCTCCGCCACCGACGGCGAAGGCAGCCACCCCGGCTCCAGCCACTGGACCGAACATCGCTTGCGACGCCAGCGTCCCCAGGAAAGCCGACAGGCGCTGCAACAGCTCGACCTGGACCTTGAACGCCTGGACTGGCGCAGGCTCCATCTGAAGGACGGCCAGTTGCCGCGCGAAGAAGCGTTTCTGACCCGTCACCTCACCCAGCTACTGCGACCCGATGACCTGCTAATGGCCACCTGGCGCAGTGACGGCCATTGCGATCACGAGGCCGTCGGCCGCGCCGCTGCGCAGGCGGCGGCAAGCCGTGGGGTGCACTTGGCTGAGGTACCGGTCTGGGCCTGGCACTGGGCCGAGCCTGACGACCCGCGCCTGCCATGGCCCCGTGCGCACCGCGTGCAACTCGATGAAAGCCGTCTGGCACGCAAGCGCAAGGCCTTGGCCGCCCACGTCAGCCAGCTGCAGCCGGACGGCGAGCAGCCGCCGGTGCTACCGCCGCACCTGCTGGATTGCCTTCTGCAACCTTTCGAACTGGTGTTCCTTTGAATGGAGCTGTCATGAGCCTCGATCCACAGTATTTCGCCGAGCTATACGCCACCAATGAAGACCCTTGGGCCTTTCGCACCCGCTGGTACGAGAGGCGCAAACGCGAGCTGGTGATGGCCAGCCTGCCACGCCAGTGCTATCAGCGTGTGTTCGAGCCAGCCTGCGCAAATGGCGAGCTCAGTGCGCTACTGGCCGAGCGTTGTGCCGAACTGCTGTGCCAGGACCTGGACCCGACGGCCGTAGGCCTGGCCCGTGAACGCCTGGCTCACGTGCACAATGCCTCGGTCGAACGGGCCCGGTTACCGGGGGACTGGCCGGGCGGCCGCTTTGACCTGATCGTGCTCAGCGAGGTGGGTTACTACCTTGATCCCACCGACTGGCTGCAGGTGATCGAACAATCGGTGGCCAGCCTTACCTACGACGGCGCGTTACTGGCCTGCCACTGGAAGCACCCTATCGCGGGTTGCCCGCAGGACGGTCGCGACGTGCACCGCCTGTTGACCCGGCATTTGCCGTTGCATCAGCAGTTCCGACATGAGGAGGCGGACTTTTTGCTGGAGTACTGGTCATGCCAGCCAAGCGTTGTCGATCTCGACGAGACGTGCCCATGATTGCCGTTGTCATCCCTGCACATAATGAAGCCCGCCGCCTTGGGCGGTGCCTGCGGGCAGTGCTGATCGCTGCCCAGCAGGCGCAGTATGCGGGAATGCACGTGGAAGTGCTGGTGGTACTGGACCGCTGCAGTGACGGCAGCGCCGCCGTGGCGCGGCGTTTCGGCGTACACCTACTGGAGGTGGATGCCGGTAATGTCGGCATGGCACGTCGCGTGGGCGCGGCGCACATGGTCGAGCGGGGCGCCACGTGGTTGGCGTGCACCGATGCGGACAGCCGGGTCCCGGCGCACTGGCTGCTGTCGCAGTTGGCCTGTAGCGCCGAGGTGGTTTGCGGCACCGTGCATGTCGAGTACTGGCAACCCTGGCAGACAGCCGCGCTGCGCAAGCTGTACCAGAGCCGCTACCAGGCGTGTGAAGGGCATCGGCATGTGCACGGCGCAAACCTGGGGGTATGTGCCGATGCCTATGAGCGTGTGGGTGGCTTTCAGCCCCTCGCGGCGCATGAAGATGTGCAACTGGTCAGTGACCTGCAGGCCAGCGGCGCCCAGATCGTCTGGACCGCCAGGCATAGCGTGGCCACCAGCAGCCGGCGCGACAGCCGCGCCCGCGAGGGGTTTGGTGATTACCTGGCCGGATTGCAGGCGCAGTTCTGAAATCAATGGATTTCGGCGGTGTTCATGAAGCCTTGCGCGTTTTCTTCACCGGTTTCTTGCCACCCAGGCTGCGCTTGAGCAGTTCGGTCAGGTCGAGGATGTCCGCACCTTTCTCGGCCGCCCCTGCGTCGCCCTTCTCCACCGCCTCGATCTTGCCCCTGCTGGCCTTCTCTTCCACCAGGTCCATGATCGTCTGGCGGAAGGCGTCGTGATAATCCTCAGGCTTCCAGGGCCCGCTCATGTCCTCCACCAGGCGTTTGGCCATCTCCAGCTCACGCTTCTCCACCTTGCTGTCGGTCACGCTGGCATCGAGCTCCAGCGTTTCCAGCCCGCGCACCTCTTCAGGCCAGCGCAAGGTGATCATCACCAGCGCCTGGTCCAGCGGCCGCAGCAGCGCCAAGTGCTGCCGGGTATGCAATACCACGGTGGCCAGTGCCACCTTGCCGGTCTTTTCCAGCGTCTCGCGCAGCAAGGCGTACACCTTGCCGCCACGGCGGTCCGGGGTCAGGTAGTACGGCGTATCAAAATGCTGCAGCGGAATATCGCCCGCTTCCACAAAGGAAAAGATATCGATCGTCTGGGTCGCTTCGGGCCGGGCCTTGCGGATCTCCTCCTCACTGATCACCACATAGCGGCCCTTCTCGAACTCTACGCCCTTGACGATATTGTCCTTGTCGATTTCCTTGCCGGTCACTTTGTTCACCCGCTTGTAGCCGACCGGCTCCATGCTGCGCTTGTCCAGCCAGTCGAAGTCCACGCGCTCGGTGCGCACGGCGGTATTGAGTGCCACGGGGATGTGCACAAGGCCAAAACTGATGGCGCCTTTCCAGATTGCCCGAGCCATGAGGGTGCTCCCAGGGTTGCCTGCTGATACCAGAAGTGACTGCGCCGGGCGACAAAGGTTTAGCTGCCCTGCCCTGCGGCAACTGTCACGCCTGGCTGAACAGCACCCGCTTGAACGCTTCGGCCGCCAGGTGCACTTGCACTGCCCAATCCTGCGCAGCATCGCTGCCGGCATCATCGGAAATGTATTTAAGGCACACGAACGGAATACCTTCGTCACGCGCGATCAATGCCAGCACATAGGCTTCCATGTCGATCACGTCATAAGGCGCGTCGCCATGGTTGATCTCGAAGCTGTCACCGCTGCCACAGGTTTCCACAGCCAGGCCGGGTATTGCCGCCCCGTGTTCGAGTACCACCGGGGTGTCGGACAAGGGCGTTTCATAACGGGCAAAGCCCAGTGGGGTCACATCCATGTCGCGTTGAACGAAGCGGTTACAGCACACGACTTCGCCCTTGCCATGACGCTGGCTGCCAGCCGAGCCCAGGTTGACGATAAGCTTGGGCCTGCGCGTGGCGATCGCCTTGGTCAGGGCGATCGCGGCATTGACCTTGCCAATGCCGGTGAACACGGTGTTCACCTCGGTAAAGACATCGCCAGCCTCGGCCTCGAGGGCAAAGACGAACAGCGTGTCATTCAGGGAAATGTCGGGGAATTGCTTGATCAGCATCATGGAGCAGGTGTTTCCGAGTGGCTGCAAAGGGCGCGGCCATTGTCGGTCAACACAGCCTAAATGCAAGTCCCGCCTCCACCATCACCTTTGGCGAGCGGGTGCTGTCGTGAAGCACTTGACCGGCACAGGGCCGGACCATGCTGCCTCAGCAGTTACGGGTAACGGTGAGCGCCACGGCGGCGATGCGCTCGACCTGTTCGTAGCCCGGCTCAGCCAGTTGCTCGCCAAATACATCGGGGTCGATTTCCCGATACACCCAGGCCCAATCCGGACCGGCCAGGCGCAGGCGGATGGCTTCGAGCAAGGCATCGCGGCCTTCGACAATGGCCACGCCTGTGTATAGCAGCAACGTACCGTGGCGGCTCAGCCGATCGCGAGCCTGCTCCACGATACGTAGCGACAGGTCGACGCCTAGCGCGCATCCGCCGTGACGGTACAGGCGGGCGTTGGGGTCAAGCATGTAGGGCGGGTTGGCAACGATCAGGTCGAACGTGCCGCTGATACCGTCCAGCAAGTCGCTGGGCTCGACCGACACGTTACTCACACCCGCCAAGGCTGCATTGATTGCCGTATAGCGCAGCGCCAGGGGGTTGATGTCAACGGCGCTGACCTGCGCGTGCTGGGCGGCGCGGGCAATCAGCAAGGCGCCCACCCCGCTGCCACAGCCGATATCCACTGCATGCTCGACCCGCGCGGGGCAGTGCTGAAGGTGCTCGTGAATGACCTGGGCAAAGCGGTAACTGTCCGGGCCGAAGAACACGGCATCGCTGGCGTCGGTTGGAAACGCCGAATGCAGCAACAGAAATTCATCCAGGCTGGACCAGCGTACCGTGCTGGTCAGCAGTTCACCCTGCGCAACTAACGCCTGCGCACGTTCGAGCAACTGCAACTGATCTGCCGACAGCAAACCGGGGTCGAAAGGTCGGCTCCAGCCGAATACATCGCGCAGGGTGCTGGCCTGCCCGCAGCCATCGCGGGCATTGACGCGCGCGTGGGTGGCGGGGGTTACGCAGGTAAAGCGGTATCCATCGGCACGCAGGCGCTGTCCCAGTTGCAGCAACGCCTGGCCTGCCTCGATTTGCCTGGGCGCGAGCATCATCAACGCGGTTCCTCCTGGCGCAGCCCGGTTACGCGCATGTAGGCGCGCGTGGCAGACAGACCGTCCGGCGTGGCGTGGCGGTTGCCAGCCATCCGCTGGATCAAGGCCTCGGGGGCCACATTCAAGGCGTCGCCGGGTATTTCCTCATGCACCTCCGGCAGCCCCCAACTGCCAGGGGCCACGCGGCGGATGGACGGCCGCCAGTCGTCGGCGATCCAGTCATGCCAAAGCTGTTTTTCATAGGCGTTGAATACACCGAACATCGCCGCAGGCGGCCCCTCGATCAGCGTCCACCAGCGGCTGTTAGCTGGCGGCTGCCCTCTGCGGATCCAGCCATGAGCCTGTAATGCGGCAACGAATGCGGGCATGGCGCCGGGTTCGGCCAGCCATTGATTGATCGTGCGCTGCTGCAGGCGGCAATGGTCGGCATGCATGAACTGGCCGTATACCCGCTTGCGTTCCAAGGCTGCGAACAGTTCACCTTGCAGGTCGAACTGGCGGATGAGGTCTGGCGTGGCGATACCCCGGTCATTCAGACGGTAGCCGCGGCGCACCCTGGCGTAGAACCCCTGGGGGTCACGCGGGGGGCTTAGCTGGTTCAATGCCTGGATTGCCAGGCGCGCGTGGCCGCTGGCTGCATTGTCGATGGTCACGTGCAGCTGAAAATACTGCCCGTCGATGCCCAGCTCGGCCAGCTCGTACGTGGTGATCAGCAGATGCAGCGGTGGCTGCTCATAACCGAGGTTGTAGCCAACCACCTCTGGTAGGTAACTGTCGCAATGCTGCCCCAGGGCAAGTTGTATCGCCCCTTGCAGATATCGCATGTCATCCAGGGGCATGGCCTCTACGCAACCCAGGCGACCAAGCAGACGCTGATAGATCAGCACATGGTTGCAGCGTGGGTCGCCGTTGCCGAGCTCTTCCAGGTAAGTGCGAATCAGCCCGTGGTAACGTGGATCGCGCCAGTGATGCAGGGTGCCCTGTAGCCAGGCGCCGTCGACGGCCTTGGTCGGCGCAACCTGTTGCAGGAACCACAATGCGTGGGCGCGGTTGGAAAAGTAACGGCGTGGCATGCCTTGACGGCGTTGTGCCAGGTAACGGGTATAGGCCTCGGCGACCTTGGCAGTATGCTTTCTGCTCCAGTCGGGCAACTCGGACGGTGTGTCGGGCAAGTCGTCCGGCATGTTTGCGGCACCCGCCAGTTGTTCCTCGAGCCATGAGGCGCTGCCAGCATCCTGCCCTGCGAGCATTGTTTCATAGCGTTGTCGCAGACTGGTCGATTCGGCGGCCACTTGCCCAGCGCTTGCAGTATTGCGGTTCATCACCGTCATGCCGTGCTCCTTGTCTACTTACTGGCTCGGCTTCTGCCCCGGCATCGGCTCGGGGTCGGGCGCAGGCTGCGGCGCAGGCTTGCTATCCGGTTGCTGCATCTGCAGCGAAGGCTTGCTGGGGTCCGAATCTTTGCCGGGGTGGTCATTGTCGCGGTCGAAACAACCGCCGACCAAGCTCAGCGAACCCATCAGGATGATCAGTGGAGTCAGGCGCATGGAGTACCCCCTTGGATAATTGCAGTGCCAGGTCGCCCCGGCACTGCGCCTCGGTCAGTTACGAACGGCCGCCCTTGTGGCCCGACTCGCGGTCGTGGGGCATGTTGCCGCCCGAGGACTGGCCGCCTTTGCGACCGGCTTCGGAAGCTTTTTCACGGTCATTGGCGAAGTTGCCCGGGTTCTTGTTACCGCCTTGGCTGCCTTGTTGATTGCCGGTGCGGCTGTTGTCTTTAGTGGCCATGGTGTTCAAACCTCATATGACTTCGGAATGCACGGCAAGATGCCGTACACAGATTCGGAGTTCGGCGATATCGGCAGATTCGGTTTATTACGAGAGGTTCGGACCGGTGGCGTTAAATAAGCGGCATCGCCGTATTTGGTGCGCGTGTCAGTGGTGCGGCGGGCGATCCATGCGCGCCTGCCGGCGGCCCAGCCAAGCGCCCGTCGCGCCCCAGCCCACGGCAAGCAACGCGCCGATGAGCATCGCCAATTGCGGGTGTTCGCCCATCACGTCCAGCGCACGCTTGACCCAGCCGCTCAGCGCATCGCCGCCACGGTAGACCACGGTGTCGATGAAGTTCTTGGCTTTGTACTTGTCCTCGGCGGACAGCACGGTGAACAGCATCTCCCGCCCTGGCCGCACCAGTGCGTATTCACCTGCCCGGCGCACCACCATCACCACCACGAACAGGGCAAACACCGGGGCCAGTGCCAGCCACAAGAAGCCGGCAGCCATTATCAGCGGCACTGCAACCAGCAACACACCGACACCCAGCCGACGGGCCAGACGCCCGGTAAGAAAGACCTGGGTGAGGATGGCCAGGGCCTGCACAACCGTGTCGATCAGGCCGAACACCTGTGTCTGCCGGGTGCGGTCAGTGAAGGTTTCGCTGACAATACGCGCCTGCTCGAAGTACAGGAATGTGCTGACGCTGGCCAGCAATACCACGAACAAAGCGATGCCTAGCAGATAGGGCGAGCGCAGGACGGCGGTGGCGCCGGTAAACGGGTTGCCACCCAGTGGCCGCGCGTCCTGGTGTTTGGTTTGCATCGCAATAGGTTGGCGTGCTCGCCAGCGTTGCAGGAACAGTGTCGCGCCGATACTGCCCAGCAGAAACACCGCCGCCAGCACCAGCAACCCGGCATGGCCGAGCGGCGCCACCAGCAACGTGCCAAGCACGGGGCCACTGAGCCCGCCCAGGCTGGCCCCGGCTGCCAGCAGACCGAACAGCCGCTTGCCTTGGGCGGTGGAAAACAGATCGGCGAGCACGCTCCAGGCCAGCGAGATCGTCAGCAAATTGAACACCGACAGCCAGATATAGAACGCCCGGGCGGTCCAGAGATTGTCAGGGTTACCGGCTAAAAGTGCCGCGAACAGCAACAGGTTGCTGGAGAAAAAACCATAGGTCCAAGGCAGGATATGCCTGCGCTGCACCCTGGAGGCCAGCCAGCCAAACAGCGGCAGGCACGCCAACGTGGCAAGGAAGGTGCCGGTGAACAGCCACTGCAGGTTTTCCACGCCACCGGCAACACCCATGGTTTCGCGTACCGGGCGCAGCATGAAGTAACCAGTGAACAGCAGGTAGAACAGCAGCAAGCCGGCGATGACCGCCGGCCCCTCACCAGGCTGGATGTTCAGCCCTCGGTCCAGGCGCCGCCGCCAGGCTTGCATGGTGTCAGGCAAACTGTGTGATCAGCGCCTGTTGCTGCGCCTGGGTGAGCATTGGCTCATGCCCGGCCTTGAGCTGATCGAGCTGGCGGTCAGGCCGACTGGTAGCGGGTATGACCGTGGTCACTGCCGGGTGACTGAGGGCGAACTTGAGAAACAGCTGTGCCCAGCTGCCGATGCCTGCTTCGGCGGCCCAGCCCGGCAAGGCCTGGCCTTTGACCCGGGCGAACAGCCGGCCATCGTCGAAGGCCCGATTGATCAACACCGCAACGCCCTTGTCCTGGCACAGCGGCAGCAGTTCCCGGGCAGCGTCCGGCGCGTTGACCGAGTAGTTGATCTGGATGAAGTCCAGCGGCTCGCTGCGCACGATACGGGCGACGTCGTCGTGGCCACTGTTCAGGTAATGGGTGATGCCGACATAACGTGTCCCGCCCTGCTGCTTCAGCTCGCGGGCATAAGGCAGCTGCGTCTGCCAGTCGCGCAGGTTGTGAATCTGCAGCAAGTCGACCTTGTCGGTGCGCAGGCTCTTGAGGCTGCCGGCCCACTGCGCCTGGGCTTCAGCCCGGCTATTGGCGGCGATCTTGGTGGCAAGGAAGCACTGTCGGTGCCAGCCGCCCTCTTCCAGCAACTGGCCGAGAATGCTGTCGGCGCCCCCGTAGTTGGGCGAGGTGTCGATCACCCGGCCGCCGCCTTCGAAAAATGCCTTGAGCACCGTTTTGAGCTGAAGGTACTGGGGCGAACCGCTTTCTACCTCGAAACTGCCCGACGTACCGGCACCGATCACCGGCAACGCTTCACCGGTGGACGGGACTTTGCGCGCAAGCAAACCCGCCGGCGCGGCAGCGTGCAGCCAAGGGCTGGCGGCGGCCAGCAACCCCAATGTTGCACCTGCGCGTAGGACTTCACGACGTGCGTACATGGAAAATCTCCCGTCATGAATCGGAAACTTTCAAGGCTAGCCGCTCTATCCCTCGCCTGCGGGTGTTTCTGTATCCGGATGTTTAGAGATCAGGCCCCCAGCAAGGGGCTCAGATCGACACCCGTCTCGCTCATTGGCGGGCACCAGTAGTAGCCCCCCGTCAGCGGGCGGCTAAAGCGGTACAGCCCGTCGATGATGCCGTCTTCCAGGCCACTCATGCGCCGCAGCTGCACCTCGAATGCCTCGAAACTCTTGCCCAGGGCGACGAAAGCCAGGCCGGCGCCGCGTTGGTCGGCCCAGGATACCGAGCGACGGACCATGAACGCCTCGGGTTCAAAGCTTTCCTGGGCGGTGCGCTTGACGTGCGCGGACGCGGGGGCGTCGTCGAGTTCTTCGTTATCGCTCAAGCGACGGCCGATGATGTTGTCCTGGTCTGCCTGGGGCAGCGACTTGAAGTATTGCAGGTCGTGCTTCCACAGCTGGAACGCGGCAAAGCTGGAGCCATCTGCGGCAATGGCCGCTTGCACCGCCTCTTCGTCTGTCGGGTTTTCGGTGCCGTCTTCATAACCGGTAAGGTCATGGCCGCCCCGGTGCAGGAAGCCATCAACGCTGTCGGCCAGGCCCAGGGCGGGTGCAAGCGCCTGCTCCAGGGCCTGGGCGCGCAGCAGCAGGTCGCCACGTTCATCGCCACGCAGCCACAGCCACAGGGCGTGTTGGGTGCTGGGGTTCTCAACCGCGGCATCCAGTAGCGGGAACGGGCGCAGGCCTGGTATTTCCCGGCCCAGGGCCTTGGCCAAGGGGGCGCCTACGCCCAGCAGCAACTGTTTGCCATCGACCTGCGGCAGCAATGCATCCAGCGCGGCAGGCAACGCCTCGGGCGACTGCAGGGTGAAGAACAGGTGACGGGCGTGGGCAGGCACCGGGGTGGCAAGCAGACCTTGCTGGAACGGCATATCAGGCTAATCCTAAGGTAAAAACGGAATGCTACTTCGCCTGCATGCCTGCTGCAATGCGGCATGCAGCCTCGCCAGCCGCTGCACGTGGTAACAAACGGTTACCAAGAGCTGGCCCTTTGCAATTAGCTATCAATCAAGGCCGACCTACACTGCTTCAGATCCTTCGCCCGAGAGACCCCTCATGACCGCCTCGCCCCTGCTCACTGCGTTTCTGCCGCTTGCCCTGGGCATCATCATGCTTGGCCTTGGGCTGTCGCTTACCTTGGCTGACTTCGCGCGCGTGGTGAAGTATCCAAAGCCCGTGGTGGTGGGCCTGGTGTGCCAGATCCTGCTGTTGCCGCTGGTGTGCTTCCTGATCGCCAACGGCTTTGGCCTGGAATCTGCCCTGGCAGTGGGGTTGATGCTGCTGGCTGCTTCGCCGGGCGGGACCACGGCCAACCTGTTCAGCCATCTGGCCCACGGTGACGTGGCATTGAACATCACCCTGACGGCGGTCAACTCACTGATCGCGATCCTGACCATGCCGTTGCTGGTGAACCTGTCGCTGAGCTGGTTCATGTCCTCGGACCAGGCTATTCCACTGCAGTTCGCCAAGGTCATGCAGGTGTTCGCCATCGTCTTGCTGCCGGTGGCGCTGGGCATGCTGATTCGCCATTTCGCCCCGGCGTTCGCTGCGCGCATGGAAAAACCGATGAAGCTGGTGGCTGCGCTGTTCCTGGCCTTCACCATCGTCCTGGCATTGGCCAAGGACTGGCAGACAGTGGTCGAGTACGCACCGGTGGTGGGCCTGGCGGCGCTGCTGTTCAACCTGCTGAGCCTGACGGTGGGCTATTGGGTGCCGCGGCTGTTGAACATTCCCAAGCGCCAGGCGATTGCCATTGGTATGGAAATTGGCATCCATAACGGGACCTTGGCGATTGCCCTGGCGTTGAGCCCTTCGCTGCTGAACAACGCGACCATGGCGGTGCCGGCTGCGTTGTACAGCTTGATCATGTTCTTTACCGCGGCCGGGTTTGGCTGGTGGGTGAGCCGCGGGCATGTGGCGGCAGAGCCCAAGGGTGAAACCGTGAACTGACGTCACCCGATGCCCGGCAGGTGCCGGGCGTGCCAGGGATGCGTCACGATTGGCTGCGCCTGCTGCGCAGTTGCTGCTTCAACACCTTCAGCGGCGGCGCATAGAAGAACCCGAACGACACGCTCCCCGTGCGCCCCTTCACCGCATGGTGCAGGCGGTGCGCGCGGTGCAAGCGTTTCAGGTAGCGGTTGACCGGCCGCGGCTTGCGCGGCCAGTGCCGGTGAAAGAAGCCGTCGTGGGCCAGTACATACAGTGCCCCATACCCTGCCACACCACCGCCCACCCACTGCAAAGGCGCATAACCACTTTTGCCCACCGCCACCAGCGCCGTGGCGATCAGCCCCAGGGCCACCAGGTACAGGTCGTTGGTTTCGAGCATACCCAGGTGTGGCTCATGGTGCGATCGGTGCAGCCACCAGCCCCAGCCATGCATGATGTACTTGTGAGCCAGCGTACCGACGCCCTCCATGGCCACCAGGGTGCCGAACAATACGGCGAGATTGAACAGCATGGAACGGTCCGGGTGATGGCAAAGGGAGGCGCAAGGTTACCGGCTGCCCAGGTTTTTTTCCATGTGGGCGTGACCGGCTGCAGGCCGTTCCCGGATGAAGCCATTGTCATGTTTTTGCCCTTGACCTGCTCTGCCCTGCGGCGTATGGTCCGCGACGCAATTTTGCCTTCCTCAACAGGAGACCTGCCTTGGACAGTAGCCCCAGTCGCTTGCGACAGGCCCGCGTGGCGCGCTAGCCCGGCAGTGTTCTGCCCTGTCTGGCCGCTCTGGCAAGACGGTGGTTTCCCGTAACCCCCGCTTCTCCTTCCCTCCGCGTGGTCCTGCGCAATTTCTGGTTATTTCAACCGCGCCAACTGATGGCGTTCATGCGGGCGTGTGCCTGCGGAAGAGGTTTGCTATGGATTGGAAAGTATTTCTGCTGCGCGTCAGCATTGCCCTGGTGCTGGGGGCGCTGATCGGTGCCGAACGGCAATTGCGCCAACGCCTGACCGGGCTGCGCACCAATGCGCTGGTCAGTACCGGTGCCTGCCTGTTCGTATTGATGACCCAGGCGGTGCCAGGCATGGCGCCTGCCGATGCGTCGCGCGTCGCAGCCTATGTGGTGTCGGGCATCGGCTTTCTCGGCGGTGGTGTCATCATGCGCGATGGTTTCAATGTACGTGGCCTGAACACCGCGGCCACCTTGTGGTGCACGGCTGCGGTCGGCGTGCTGTGCAGCCTCGGGCTGATGATGGAGGCGGCGCTGGGTAGCCTGGTGGTGCTCTGCGCCAACATCTTGTTGCGTGACATCGCCCAGCGCCTGGACCGTCAGGACGTGGTGCCGGCCAGCGAGGTGGAACAGCACTTCGAAGTCCGTATCGTCTGCCGCGGCGAGGACGAGATCCAGGTGCGTAGCCTGATGCTGCACAGCCTGGGCGATCCACAGCTGCGCCTGCAGTCGTTGCAGAGCCAGGACCTGGACAACCCTGCGCGCCTGGAAGTGCGCGCCGAGCTATTGGGCACCGCGCAGGCGCCGGCGCAACTGGAACGCCTGGTCAGCAGGGTCAGCCTGGAGAAAGGTGTAAGCTCGGTGCGCTGGCAATTACAGCCGCAGGTGCTGGCGACGGATTAGAACGACAGGAGTGATTCATGCTTATCCGCCCTACCCTTGAACCAGAAATCACGTGGCTGCCGGACGTCGAGCGCTCGGCAGCCCAGGCATTTGCCAGTTGGCCGGCACTGGCCTGGCTGGCGCAAGGCGACGTCATGGATTGCGCGGCGCACAGGGCTTTCGTCGAGGCAGGGGGTAGTTGGGTGGCGCAGGACGCGACTGGGCGCATTGTGGGTTTTGCATGCGCCCGGCTGGCGGATCAGGCATTGCACCTTCATGAAATATCGGTTCGCCAGGAGGCCCAAGGGCAAGGTGTTGGGCGCCGGTTGCTGCAGCAAGTGGTCGATGCAGGGCGCTGCGCCGGTGTGCGCGAGCTGACGCTGACCACCTTTGTGAATGTGCCTTGGAATGCGCCGTTTTATGCCCGTTTCGGGTTTGAGATGCTTCAGGAAAGCCGGCTTTGCGAACGACTCCGTGGCATCCTGGCCAGCGAGCATGCTCACGGTCTTCTCGGGCGTTGTGCAATGCGTCTGAACGTGGGGCTCTAGTTTTCATCGCGCCGCATGGTGCCTCCGCGATCCCCAGCCAGGTCAGCAATTCTGCCCTGCCGCCACACTTCCGGCCACGCAATACCCATCTCGCCCCTGCTGTTTGGCCTGGTACAACGCCCCATCAGCCGCCGCGACCAGCGCCTCGGAAGTGCCCCCCTCCCGCGCCAGGTCGACCACCGCGATCCCGGCACTGAACGACACTCTTCCCAATGGGCTGGCGGCATGTTCCAGCGCCTGACGGCGCAACAGCTGCTGTAACTCCTGCACCAGCAGTTCCGCGCCACGGCCATCGGTATCGGGCAGCAACAGCGTAAATTCCTCCCCACCATAGCGCACTGCCAGATCGGCCGGCCGTTTCAAGGCCTGTTGCAGCACCTCGGCAAAGCGTCGCAGGCACTGGTCGCCAGCCGGGTGACCGTAGTGGTCGTTGTAGGCCTTGAAGTAGTCCAGGTCCAGCATCACCAGTGCCAGGGGATAGCCTTGGCGCCGTGCACGGCGCAGTTCAGGTTCGAGCACGCCATCCAGCCGCCGACGGTTACCCAGCCCTGTAAGGCTGTCGGTCAAGGCCAACGCTTTCAGCGTCTGGTGAGCCTGGCGCAGCGCCCGCTCGATCACGATCCGCTCGCGCAGTTGGCGCAGCACCACACCGCCAAACGCTGCCAGCCCCACCAACAACAGCAGCAAGACCGCCACCGACTTGATCGCATCGTACCGCCAGGGCGCGACAATGGATTCACGCGACAGCCCCGCCTCCACGACCAACGGGTAGCTGGACAACGTGCGGTAGCCATACAGCCGAGGGGTACCATCGACGACCGCTACCGCCTCGGCTACCCCTTCTGTGGCATACGGCAAGTGGTTGCGGAAGATCTCACTGTTGGCAAGACTTCGGCCTATCACCTGTTCCACGAACGGGCGCCGTACCAGGAGGGTGCCGTCGCGCTTGGCCAGCACCAGCGCGCCGCGCTCGTCGATCTTGAAGTCCCCGTAGTAACGTACGAACCACGCCACTTTGATGGTGCCGAGCAGTACACCGGCGAAGCTGCCGTCGGCATTTTCCAGGCGCCTGGAAATAGGAATGATCAGGTCGCCGGTGGAGCGGCTGCGCACCACCGAACCGATATGCACACCAGGGTCGGTATGGCTGCGGTGATAGACGAAGTAGTCCCGGTCGGCGTTATTGGCGTTGGGCGGGATGGCCGCCTGATCAGTGACGATCCAGCTGCCGTCCGGGCCGTAAACGAAAAGCCCGTGCAACTGCGGCATGATGCGTTTTTGCTGGGCCAGCAATGCATGCAGGCGGGGCCGGTCGATGTGATCGAAACCATCGCCTTCCAGGCGCTCGGCCAAGGCTGCGGTAATGGCGTCGACCTGGCGGATAGCGTCCTCGGCGTGCTGCGCCGTGGCCCGGGCCAGGTTGCTGACCATGTTCTCGGCATTGTTATAGGCAAAGCGGTAGTCGCGCCAGATGCGCCAACCTTCCACCAGTACAAATGCCAGCATCACCACCAGCATGAACGCCAGTACCAGGCGGAACAGCGCCACCGCGCGGCCCTCTCCACTTATGGCGTAAAGCCCATCGTCGTCCTGTGTCCTGGCTGCGCACATTGGAATCCCTGGCCGTACCGCGTTCGCCGTCTTCACTATAGTTCAGCGTCGCACGGTCGGAACCGGCGGCAAAAAAGATTAAACCTTTGCCCCGCCTTCACCCTCAACCGTACGCGACATTGAGGTCGCGCCACGGTTTAAAGGAGTGAAGCATGAATAGTCTCTTCATCAGACGCGTTGGTTTTTCCATGGTGTTGGGCCTCGCATCGGTGCACGCAATGGCCGCGACTTCCGATGATTTCGTCGACGCAGCCACCGAGGCCGGCATTGCCGAAGTGGTGACCGGCAAGCTGGCTCAGGAGAAAAGCCAGAACGCCGAGATCAAGTCATTCGCCCAGCAAATGGTCACCGACCACACCCAGGCCAACCAGAAACTCGGCGACATTGCCCGCAAACTGGACATTTCGGTTCCGGATGAGGCCGCGATGACCGACAAGATCAAGAAAGTGATCCTGGAGTGGCGCGATGAGTCCTTCGACAAGTCGTACCTCAACAACCAGGTCGACGCTCACGAAAAAGCGGTGGAGCTGTTCAAGAAAGAGGCTGCATCGTCCGACAAGGCCGAGCTGAAGGCCTTTGCCAGCGAAACGCTGCCCAAACTCGAACAGCACCTGGAACAGGCTAAAGCCCTTCAGTCCAAGCACGGCAAGTGAGGCCGCATATGAGTAACGATGCATTGAAGACCGAAGTACTTACCCGCCTGCTGCATGCCCACCCCGAAGGCCTAGGCAAGGAAGTGCTGGACAACTACCGCGGTGAAAAGGCGGTGGCCGGCATGCTCAAGACGTTGCAGGAAGCCGGTTTGATTCACGACGGTAGCGTGGCGGTAAGCAGTGATCACCAGATCAGCGTGCACTACCCGATCAAGCTGTCGGCGGCGGGCGTAGAGGCCGCCAGGCGCGCTGAAGGCTGACAGTCGTCTGTGGTGACCGTCGCCGGCAAGCTGGTTCCCAAGGGATCGTACATGGTTTGCCGGCGACGAGACCAGTAATCAAGGCCGTGGTCTACTCCTTTTTCTCAATGTCTCTAGGCGGCTTGGCCGGCCCCTGAGGGTCGACTTGAGGGTCTTCGGCATCCGGGGAGTCGGGGTCGAAACCAAGGTCAGCCTTTTTATCGGCCTGCTCGGCCGAGTGAGGCCCCTCTTTGTGTGGTGGTTGAGATCCAGGCATGGCGTTGTCTCCGGTGAGTGTCTAAGGAAGAAACCACCCGCCAGGAAAAGTTTGATTAATCTGCAACCGAGGCCAATTGCGCCCGACATTGCGCCAGCGCCTCATCACGCGCCTTCAACTGCTCCTCAAGCCACTGCAACTGCCGCGCCTGCTCGGCGCACACGTCGCGCCTGGCTTCAAGGCTCTGGGCTTGCACATCCAGCTGCCGACGCATCTCTTCGCTGGCGCCTTGTGCCTGGGCCAGGATGGTGCGCAGGCCCTGGATCTGCGCATCGCGTTGTTCCAGCAACTCATCCTGCGCCCGGCATTCGCTGGCCGCCTGACGATGCTCTCCCAGCAGACGCTCATTGTCACGGTGCAAACGGGTAAGTTCGTCCTGCTTGACGATCATGCCCTGCTGCAACTGACGTAATTCCACCTGCATCTGCTGCAACTGCGCTTCGTGGCGGCGCTGTTCCTGCTCGCGCTGTTCACGGCTGGCATTGCGGTAGTGCTCCAAGGCGTCGCGGGCATGGCGGTGCTTGTCCTCCAGCGACTTGACCTGCTCGTCCTTGTCAGCCAGGCGCACCTGCAACTCACCCAGCGACTGGTTGAGGCTGGCACTGCGCAGCTGTTCGGCCTGCAGCGTGCTTTGCGTGGACAGCAGTTTTTCGGTTTCCGCGGCCAATGCCGCTGCATCGATCTTGTGTTGCTGATGCGCTGCGGCCAGTGCCTGCCGGGCAATTTCCAGCTGCGCCTCAAGCTGCTCGCGCTGTTGAGTGAACGTGCTCTCGGCCTGCTCGATCTTCAGGTCGGCCTCGTCCTGCAGCTGCGTTGCCAGTTGCCCGACCAGGCGGCTCAGCACATCGCTCAGCGCGACCCCGCCTTCGGACGCCACCGGCTGCTGGCCGTTCAGTTCCTTCAGGTAGCGGTGAATCGTGGTTTTGGAGCCGGTGTTGCCCAACTCGATCCGTATGGCATCGATGCTGGGGTTCTCACCCCGGGCGATCAGTGCCTGACGCGCCTGCTGCACTACCACCTTGTTGATACCGCCACGGGCCATGCTTGCTCCTACGATTTTGTACTGTGTTATGTAACATGTAATTACGTACCAATTATGGCGATAGCAAACCCCTCCTGCAAACATTTCCTCAGGTGGAATAATCACGGCTTATCGCATGTGATGCGCAAAACGGGCTTGTTTTCGATTCGATCACTTGGCTTTTATCAAGCCCACCTCAAGGTGCCCGGGTAGGCTCCCGAACAGAGTGATATCCAATAAAGGAAGAACACCATGAATCGCCCCGCTCCATCGAGGGTTCGCCTGTATGACGAAGACGATCTGGACAGTGTGCTGCGCTCGATGGCCCGCCAGGCCATGGCCTGCTTGCCTACGTCTGAAGTCGCGCTGGTAGGCATTCAGCGGCGTGGTGAGCCGCTGGCGCAGCGTCTGCAACTGCACCTGCAAGCACTGAACGGTGCTGCGCCATTGCCGCTCTACCCGATCAAGGTCAAGCGCTATGCAGACGACCTGAGCCTCTTGCATGCGCATACTCAACTCACCGAAAACCCGGAACTCGCCAAGCTCGACCTTGCCGGAACCACCTTGCTGGTGGTCGATGACGTGCTCTACGAAGGGCACTCTCTGCTACGCACCTGCGCCTACCTCGCCGAACTGGGTGCGCGCCACCTCATCAGCGCGGTGCTCGTCGACCGCCACGTCTGCCGCCAACCGGTGCATGCCGATATCGTCGGCATTCATCTGCAGGTCGCGGCGCAGGATATCGTCGAATGCCATGTGCCCCCCTACGAGGGGCAATTCTGCGTGGAGGTGGTGCGCCACGGCCGAACAGGCGATACCGCCTGATTCAACGGCCGGGTGCGGGGCCTTCTCGTCAGGGTTGAGAATCAAGGCCTCCAGGCGCTACCTTGCACCGGGTGGTGCTGAGCCACTGACTACCCGTCGCCAACCGTTCGTCGTTCTTGCAGTCGTCGTTAGCCGCACAGCCCTACACCACCAGAATATTGCAAGGCACCTGGTACAACACATGCTCGGTGGTACTGCCGAACAGACGGTCCAGCCCCCGTGCAATTGGTCGCCCCATGACCAGTACGTCCACCGGCTGTGATTCGACGTATTCGCTGAGCACCGGGACCGGGCGGCCGAGCACGAAGTGGCAGCGTTCCGGTGGTGCGCCGAAGCGTTCGGCCAGTTTCCTGAAATCATCTTCCAGCGCTTGGCGCATGGGCTCGGCAATGTCACCGATGGCCCAGGCGGCATAGCCCATGTCGCCCATGTAGGCCATCGACAGATCGCAGGCGTGCAGCAGGTCCAGTTGCGCCCCTGTCTGCAAGGCCAAGGCACTGGCCTGCTGGACGATGCTGTCATTTCGGGCTTGCCCCTCTTCCGAGGTGTCGGCCACGTCCACCGCCGCCACGACCTGGCGCGGCAACGTCGGCCGGTTGGCCCCGAGCAGGTAGACCGGGACCGGGCAGTGGCGCAACAGTTGCCAGTCAAGCGGGGTGAAGAAGGCGCGCTTGAGCGCGGGCTCATGCTCGACCTGCTTGAGCAGCAGGTCCGGTTGCATCTCCATGACGTCCTCCAGGATGTCATCCTGCAGGTCATTGCTCCACGCCACCTCGGTCGTCACCTGCACGCCGGAGGCACGCAGCGCGTTCGCCTGGGTTTCCAGCTGTTGCTGCTGAGTGTGCCGGTAAGCCTCCCGCTCCGTTTGGTGCTTACCGGACTCCAGTAGCCAGAGTTTGTCCAGTGCTTCGAGCAAGGCGACGATGTGCAGGCTGGCCGATGCGGATCGGGCCAGTGCACCGGCCTGCTCCAGAGCGACCGCCTGGTGCAGCATTGGGCGCATGATCAGCAACAGGCGTTGATAGTGGCTCATGATTGCCTCCAATGGTGGGCCGGCCTGATCACTCAGGCAGCTGGGGTTGCATCAGGGGGGCGGTCTTTTCCGGGATATCGGTCATGGTGGCTTCGGTCAGCAGCAGAATGCTGGCGACCGAGACCGCATTTTCGAGGGCGACGCGCACCACTTTCGTAGGGTCGATGATGCCCGCCTCGTACATCTCGACGTACGTATTGGATGCGGCATCGAAGCCTATGCTGCCCGTTTCGGCCAGCATGCGAGCCACCACGACGCCCGCATCCACGGCGGAATTTTCAGCGATCATCCGTGCTGGCGCTTCCAGTGCACGCCGCAGGATCTGCAACCCCGTGCGTGTGTCGCCTTCATGGCTGGGCTCCTCGGCAAGCAAGGCAGGCACAGCCTTGAGCAAGGCAAGGCCACCACCGGGCACGATGCCCTCGGCAATCGCTGCGCGGGTAGCCGCCAAGGCGTCATCCAGAGCGTCCTTGCGCGCTTTCATCTCGGCTTCGGAGGGTGCGCCCACGCGGATGACAGCCACGCCACCGGTAAGCTTGGCCAGGCGTTCCTGAAGCTTCTCCCGGTCGTAATCACTGGTACTGGAGGCGATCTGCGCACGGATTTGCGCGACACGCTCGGCCACGGCCTCCTGCGTGCCTTTGCCTCCGACCAAGGCGGTGCTGTCTTTGAGCACCAGCGCACGGTGAACCTGGCCCAGCTGGGACAGTTGCAGGTGGTCGAGATTGACGCCCAATTCAGCCGACACCACTGTGGCGCCCGTAAGTACAGCTATGTCTTGAAGCATTTCCTTGCGCCGATCACCATACCCGGGAGCCTTCACCGCCACGGCGCGCAACACTCCGCGAATCTGATTGACCACCAGTGTGGTCAAGGCTTCGCCGTCGATGTCCTCGGCGATCACCATCAACGGCTGGCCGCTCTTGGCCACCTGTTCGAGCAATGGCAGCAGGTCAGCCAGCGCACCAATCTTGTGATCGCACAGCAGTACACACGCATCGGTGAGTTCGACCTGCATCTTTTCGGTGTCGGTGACAAAGTACGGGGACACGTACCCCCGGTCGAAACGCATGCCATCCATGATGTCGACCACGGTTTCGGTGGTCTTGGATTCCTCCACGCTCACCACGCCTTCCACACCGACCTTTTCCAGGGCGTCGGCGACCAGCTGACCGATCAAGGGGTCGTTGTGGGCGGACAATGTGGCCACCTGGGCTTTTTCCCGGGTCGTGTTGACCGCACGCGACTGCGCCAGCAATGCCGCCTGAACCAGCGCCAGGCCCTTGTCCAGGCCGCGCTTGAGGTCGATGGCACTGGCCCCGGCCACCACGTTTCTGACGCCATCGGCAAGAATTGCCTGGGCCAGTACCGTCGCCGTGCTGGTGCCATCGCCGACCGCCTCCGCCGTGCGCTCGGCTGCCTGGCGCAGCATCTGGGCGCCGAGGTTCTCGTCAGCGTCCTGCAAGTCGACGCGTTTGGCGATGGACACGCCATCGTTACAGACAGTCGGGCGACCCCAGGTGCTCTGCATCAGCACCGACTTCGACTTGGGGCCCAAGGTGATGCGTACGGCATCGGCGAGCTGGGTGGCGCCACTGAGGATCTTCTCCCGTGCCGCTGACCGAAAAAGGATTTTGCTGTGCGGCATGATTTTCAGCTCCCGTGCAGGGCAGCGTGATTGACTGCTGCCAGCATCCGGCTTACGCCGCCCTTGGCGCTTGATTTTTATCAAGCGTGCGAACGCATGCAGCGTCGCTCAATGTTTGTCGAGGTACCGATACAAGGCTTCTTCCTGGTCGAAATGCAATTTCGCCAAGGTATCCAGGCGTATGAGCTGGTGCTGGATTTCGTCGGCGCTCGGGTGGGCGGCGGCCTGGGTGAAATCCTCGCTCATGCGCGTCAGCAAATGGATCAGCCTGAACATTTCCCGGTGGGTATGGCTGAGCGGCGAGAGCGGATCCTCGCCCCCCATGTAGCGGCTCAACAAAGGGTATAGCCGCTGCTCGTCATCCCGCTCATGGCGCTCCAGCAAGCCATGCAGGGCGGCGACAAGGCGCCCGAGGTCGGCCCGCGCCTGCGGCGCAGGGCGGCTGGCAAAATCCCGCGCCATCTGGCTCAGTTCGGTCAACAGACCGTCCAGTTGCCGATGCTCGTCCTGCATGCGCTGCAGGCTCGCGGCGGGCAACCCGTTGCGGCCATCGCCGGCAACCGGGCCGAGGGCGCGCAGGGCATTGAGGATGATCAACAGGTCGATGCCTTCCTGCAGTATCGCCCCCATCACCGCAGGCAGGTAGCCGGCCGCAGCGCACAGCATGGCCAGCAGCGAGAGGCTCATGCCCACCCACACGCCTTGGCGGGCAATGCGCACGGCGTGTCGGGCGATATCGAGCGCTTCGATCAAGCGATCCAGCCTGTCGACCAGCAAGACCACGCCGGCTGACTGCGCCGAGGCCGTCACACCGGACGCCCCCATGGCAACCCCGACATCGGCGGCAGCCAGTGCCGGCGCATCATTGATGCCATCCCCGACCATCAGCGTGGGGCCTTTTTGGCGACCCTCCTGAACCAGGCGGACCTTGTCCTGCGGTGAAAGACCAGAGCGAAGCGCATCGATACCCGCCGTCAATGCGATCATTTGCGCCGTCTGGGGGCGGTCGCCAGTCAGCATGACAATCTTGTCGATCCCACGTGCTCGAAGCCGGCGCAGGGTCTGGGGTGTTTCCCGTCGCACATCGTCGGCCAGCCGCAGCATCGCTTTCAGTTCGCCATCCACGGCGACGAAACTGCCACTGCTGGCCAGGTAGTCCAACTGCTGCAAGCACGCCTGTGCCCAATGGCCCGCATCCCTGCCCTGCTGCACGTAAGCCAGCAGCCCCAAGCGCACGCCTTTGCCTTGCACCTGGCCGGCCAACCCTTGGCCTGGAGCCTCCTGCACCTGTTCCGGCGCCGTCAGGGTAAGGCCCCGCGCGAGGGCAGCGTCGACAATAGCCCGAGCGATCGGATGGGTGGATGCCTGGGCCAATGACGCGGCCCACTGCAAGACCTGCAGCGGCGCGCCCTCCCCGTTGAGTTCGATCGATTGCAAGCGAGCGTGACCGCTGGTCAAGGTTCCGGTCTTGTCGAGAAAGACCTGGCGGATCCCGGCAAGCGCCTCCAGGACCGCGCCATCGCGCACCAGAATGCTACGCCGCGCCGCTCGCGAGATGCCCGACAGCACGGCAATCGGCACCGCCAGTATCAGCGGGCAAGGCGTGGCGACCACCAGCACCGCCAGCACGCGCTGCGGGTCGCCACTGGCCCACCAGGCAAGCGCGGCGATCAGCAACGTCAGCGGGATGAAGGCCAGCGCGTAGCGGTCAGCCAGGCGCACGAAGGGCGCCCGTGACTGGCGTGCCGCCTCGGCCAGGCGCACGATGCCGGCATAGGTGCTTTGCGCCGCGGTCTGCGTGGCAACCAGCAGCAACGGCGCGCCGACGTTGCACACCCCGCTGGCCACCGACTCGCCGCAATGGCGAGTGACGGGTAACGACTCCCCGGTCAGTGCCGCCTCGTCCAGCGTGGCCAGTGGACTCTGCAGGCGCCCGTCCACTGGCACGATTTCACCCAGGCGCACCAGCACGGCCTGACCTGGCCTGACCTGGTCCACCGCAACCTCACGCAGCCCGTCCTGTTCCTGGATCCAGGCACGTTGCGGCGCGCGGTCGATCAGCGCGCGCAGTTCGCGCTCGGCATGACGCACACTGAACGCTTCAAGTGCGCGGCCAGTGGCCAGCATCAGCGCGACCACCGCAGCCACTAGCATGTTCTCCAGGGCCAGCGCGGCGCCGATCGACAACAAGGCAATCAGGTCGATCCCCGCCTCCCCCCGGGCCAGGCGCCTGAGCATTTCCACCGCCAGGACCCCGGCCATGACCAGGCCGCCAGTGGCCCAGGCCAGCGCGGCCCAGGCAGGCCGCTGCGCCGCGTAGGCCACGCCGCCAGTCATCAAGGCCAGCAGGCAGACCACCAACAGTATGGGGTCGAGCCATCGACGTAGCATGGCGGGCTACTTGCGTCTGGCTTGCTGGCGCAGCTGCTGCAACTCATCCTGAGCCTGGATCGCCCGTCGCAGTGCCTCGTTGGCGGTCTGCTCGACCAGATCGATGCGGTAGCACACTTGATCTGCGCGCAACCGTGCAGTGGCGGCATTGTCCTCCGCCGACTCCAGGCGCGCATCGTATTCCTCGGCGCGCCACGCCGTGCAACCGGACGCGATAACCAGCAGCAGGCCGGCCAACCCGCAAAGCACATAACGTCGCATGTCAGTACCCTCGTGCATGCCCAGGACACGCTGAGTATCGGGGGCGGCGTGCGCCCGAGCCTGACATTTGTCAACCGCGAGCGGCCTGTTCACCGGGTTTGACCTTTATCAATCGCGCTCCCGGGCACAAGGGTAGAAACAAGGACTCAGGGCACTTGAGCCCCTCCCCTGTCCGCTACCGGAGCCGATCATGAACGACCTTGACCTGCGAGACCTTGTGCTCGAAGAGCTGGAATTCAAACCTGATATCAATGCCGCCAGCATCGGCGTGACGGTGCAGGACGGTGTGGTCACCCTCTCCGGGCACGTCAACAGCTACGCCCAGAAAGTCAATGCCGAGCGCACGGTCAAGGCCATGAAAGGCGTGCGCGGGCTGGCCGAGGAGATAGAGGTACGCCTAAACAAGCTCGAAGGGACCGCTGACGACACGATTGCCAGCCGTGCCCTGAACATCATCGCCTGGAGCTCGGACGCCAACGTGGAGGGCATCAAGGTCACCGTGCAAAAAGGGACGGTAACCCTGGAAGGCCAGCTCGACTGGCAATACCAGAAGGAAGTGATCGAACAGGCGGTCTGGCGCCTGTCGGGCGTGGTTGGCGTGCACAACCGCATCACCCTCAAAGCCCGGGCCGACGCGGTCGATATCAAGCGCCACATCGAGGACGCACTCAAGCGCAGCGCTGAAATCCAGGCCGAAGGCATCCGCGTCACGGTCAACGGTGGCGTGGTCAAGCTGGAAGGCAAGGTGCACTTGCTGCGCGAGCGAGAAGTGGTCGAGCGTGCGGCCTGGTCAGTGCCGGGCGTCAGCAAGGTCGAAGATTATCTGTTGATCGCCTAGCGCCACCGCGCCGAGGAGAGATGGCCATGAACAAGGATCAACCCTGGAAGCTCTACTTTCTGGCAGTTGGCCTGGCGGTGCTCGCTGCCGTGCAGTTCGGCCTGTTCAACCCGCCAGCCGTGCAAGCCATCCCTTATAGCCAGTTCCTGCAATTGCTCGATCAGCAGAAGGTCAGCGACCTGCATATCGAGCATGACCGTATCCTCGGCAGGCTGCAGGAGCCGATCAATGGCCACTCGGTGTTTACCACCGTGCGCGTAGACCCGGCACTGAGCGAGCAGCTGGGACACTCTGGAGTGGCGTTCTCTGGCGTCGTCGAGGACAGCACGGTATCGACCGTGGTGGGCGCGTTGATGCCGCTGTTGATGATGCTGGTGCTGTGGTACTTCCTGTTCCATGGCCTGGGGCAGAAACAGGGGTTGGGCGGGTTGATGGGGGTGGGCAAGTCGCGTGCGCGGGTCTATGTCGAACACGACACCCAGGTGACTTTCGCCGACGTGGCCGGTATCGACGACGTCAAGGGCGAGCTGACCGAGATCGTGTCCTTCCTGAAAAACAAGGCGTGGAATGCGCGCCTTGGCGCCCATGTGCCCAAGGGCACGTTGCTGGTAGGCCCACCTGGCACCGGCAAGACCCTGGTCGCCAGGGCCATTGCCGGGGAAGCGGCGGTGCCGTTCTTCTCGATCTCCGGTTCGGAGTTCGTGGAGATGTTTGTCGGCGTGGGGGCCGCACGGGTGCGTGACCTCTTCGATCAGGCCCGCCAGGCCGCACCTTGCATCATTTTCATCGACAAACTGGATGCCCTGGGCAAGATGCGCGGCGTCGACAGCTTTGGCGGCAATGACGAGAAAGAACAAACCCTCAATCAGTTGCTCGCCGAGCTCGACGGTTTCGACCCACGTGAAGGTGTGGTGCTGTTGGCCGCGACCAATCGCCCGGAAGTGCTGGATCCGGCGCTGCTGCGTGCCGGGCGCTTCGACCGGCAGATTCTCATCGACCGGCCCGACCGCAAGGGCCGCCTGGCGATCCTGAAAGTCCACCTGCACAAGATCATCTACAAGAATGACCTGGACTGCGAGCGGATTGCCGAGATCACCCCGGGCCTGACGGGCGCCGACCTGGCCAACCTGGTCAACGAGGCTGCCATCGTTGCCACCCGGCGGTCCAGCCAGTGGGTCGAGTTGCAGGACTTCACCGCTGCGGTCGAGCGCCTGGTGGCGGGCGTTGAGCGCAAAGGCAGCGTATTGCGCAGCGACGAGCGTCAGGTGGTGGCGTACCACGAAATGGGCCATGCCCTGGCCGCCAGTAGCCTGCCGGCGATGGACCCGGTGCACAAGGTGTCGATCATTCCCCGGGCCGCGGGTTCACTAGGTTACACCCTGCAACGGCCGACCGATGACCGCTTCCTGATCAGCGCGCAGATGCTGCGCGACCGCTTGGTCGTGCTGATGGCCGGGCGCGCCACCGACATTGCTCGTCAGTTGGTCACCCGTTTCGGCATGAATCCAGTGCTGGGCCAGCCGGTACTGGAGCGGCAACAAGCCGGCTTTCTGAGCGACTCGGTACTGCCCCAGGCGCACAAGGACTACTCCGAGCAGACCGCGCGCGAGATCGACCTGGCCATCCGCGGCTTGCTGGAAGAAGCCTATGGTCGCGCCCGGTCGTTGCTGGAGCAGCGCCTCCACGACCTGTATGCAGGCGCGCGCCTGTTGCTGGCGAAAGAGTCCATCACACCCGAGGAGTTCCCCGCGTTGCTGCCACAAGCCAGTGAGCCTGCCACCTATGTGTTGGTCGATGCCACGAAATGAACCACCGATCCTGGGCAGGGTACCCACGATGCTCTCTGTCACGCTGATCAACATGCTGGTGGTGATCCTGGTGGTGATCATTCATTACGAATGCCTGCTGCGCTTGAATGACTGGCTCCCTCGGCTCAAGCTCTGGAGCCGTTTTCGCATCGTGGCAGGCGTATTCGGCGCGCTGCTGGCGCACGCTGTGGAGGTGTGGTGCTTTGCCCTGGCCTATTACTTGATGGCCCATGCCCCTGGCTGGGGTACGCTCAGCGGCAATTTCGACGGGAGTTTCCTGGACTGCGTGTATTTCTCCTTCACCACCTATACCACGATAGGCTTCGGCGACATCGCCCCCACCGGCCATCTCAAGTACCTGACCGGCCTGCAGGCCTTGACGGGCCTGGTACTGATCACCTGGACCGCCTCGTTCCTGTTCCTGGAAATGCAGAAGTACTGGAAGGCCAAGTAGCGCTGGGTCAGGCACCTGGGGGGGAAGTCCATCGCCATTGCGCAACTTCAGGCATGTCTTCGCCATGTTCGATGAGGTAGAGCTTGTGCTTCTCCATCGTTGCCCAATAGCGGGCTCGGGCCTGCTCGAGCTGAGGCTGCAAGCGTGGCACGCGCTCGAACACATCGAGCAGCAACTGGTAGCGGTCCAGGTTGTTGATGACTGCCATGTCGAACGGCGTGGTGGTTGCGCCCTCTTCGCGAAAGCCCCGCACATGAAACCGTTGCGGATTGGCGCGCTTGTAAATCAGGCGATGGATCAACGCCGGGTAGCCGTGGAAGGCGAAGATGACCGGTCGATCTTCGGTGAACAACCCATTGAAGTCGCTGTCGGACAGCCCGTGAGGATGCTGTTGCGACAGTTGCAGCGCCATGAGGTCAACGACATTGACCACCCTCACACGCACGTCTGGAGCCTGCTCTTGCAGCAGTGTAACCGCCGCCAGTACCTCCAGTGTCGGCACATCGCCCGCGCAGGCAAGCACCACCTCGGGCATCTCGTCATCATGGCAGGCCCAGCCCCAGCGCCCGATACCTGATTGGCAATGCAGGGCGGCCGCTTCACTATCGAGCCATTGCCACTCCATCTGCTTGCCGGCGACGATCACATTGATGTACCCACGGCTGCGCAGGCAATGCTCAGCCACCGACAACAGGCAATTGGCGTCGGGGGGCAGATAGATCCGCGCAAGATTGGCCTTCTTGTTTGCCAGCAGGTCAAGCAAGCCCGGGTCCTGGTGGGAGAAACCATTATGGTCCTGCCGCCAGACATGCGAAGTCAGGAGGATATTCAATGAGGCGATCGGCTTGCGCCACGGCACCTCGGCAGCTGTCTTGAGCCATTTGGCATGTTGGTTGATCATCGAATCGACGATATGGATGAAGGCTTCGTAGCAGGAAAACAGCCCATGGCGGCCCGTCAGCAGATACCCCTCCAGCCAGCCTTCGCAAATGTGCTCACTGAGGATCTCCATGACCCGCCCCTGTGCCGAAAGGTGTCCATCATCGCTGGCGTGAGCATCCAGCCACACCTTGTCGGTCACCTCGAATACTGCATCCAGGCGGTTGGACGCTGTTTCGTCAGGGCCGAACAGGCGAAAATTCTGCGACGCAAGGCTGTTCTTCATCACATCGCGCACATACCCGCCCAGCACTCTGGTCGACTCGGCCCGCACCTGACCCGGGCCCGGCATCGGCACGCAGTAATCGGCGTAGTGCGGCAGGTCCAGTGCCCGCAACAATAGGCCGCCGTTGGCATGCGGGTTTGCACTCATGCGCCGCCGGCCAGTCGGGGTCAGCGCGGCCAACTCAGGCAGCAATGCGCCCTGTGCGTCAAAAAGCTCATGGGGACGGTAACTTTCCAGCCATTGTTGCAGCTGCAGCAGGTGCGGCGGTTTGCCAAGGTCCGACAACGGCAACTGATGGGACCGCCAGGTGCCCTCTACGCGTTGCCCATCCACGTACCTGGGCCCCGTCCACCCTTTGGGGGTACGAAGAATCAGCACCGGCCACAATGGCCTGTCGATCACCTGCGGGTCTTCGGCATGCCGCGCGAGGCGCTGGATCTGGCTGATCTTCTCGTAGATGACTTCCAGCGTCCTGGCCAACGCACGATGGACGTCCATGGGCTCGTCACCCTCGACAAAATAGGGATCATAACCATAGCCATACATGAGGCTGGTCAGTTCCTCCTCGCTGATCATCGACAGCACGCTGGGGTTGGCGATCTTGTACCCGTTCAGATGCAGGATGGGCAGCACCGCGCCATCGCGGGCGGGGTTGAGGAACTTGTTGCAATGCCAGCTGGCAGCCAGTGGCCCGGTCTCCGCCTCACCATCACCAATGACGCACGCCACGATCAGTTGCGGATTGTCCAGGGCTGCACCATAGGCATGGGCCAGCGAATAGCCCAGTTCGCCCCCTTCGTGAATGGAGCCAGGCACATGAGGACCGACATGGCTGCCAATGCCATAGGGCCAGGAAAACTGCCGAAAAAGCCGGGCCATTCCAAGGGCGTTGCGCTCGACCGATGGGTTGAGCTCGGTGTATGTACCGTCCAGGTACGCCTGAGCGACCAGAGCAGGGCCGCCGTGGCCAGGGCCCGTGACGAACAGCACATTGAGGCTGTACTGGCGAATCAACCGGTTCAGATGGGTATAGATGAGGTTGAGCCCCGGCGAAGTCCCCCAGTGGCCCAGCAGCCGAGGCTTGACATCAGCCAAGGTCAACGGCCTGGTCAGCAAGGCATTGTCCTGCAGATAGATCTGGCCAACGGTGAGGTAGTTTGCCGCCCGCCAATAGGCGTCCAGGCTTTCGAGTTCTTCAGTACCGGGGAAATCACTCATGCCAGCCTCCTTTCGTCATCGCGCACGCGGGCGCTCAAAGGTCTTCGCCGCGCAGATCTTCCTCCCGCCGGCTCTGTTGACGGATCAGCAGTGACAGTTCGTGCAGGTGGTCCGACAGCAGGCCCACCAGGTCGTCCGCCGTGGCAATGCCGACCAGCAGGCCGAAATCATCGACTACCGGAATACGTCGGATATTGGCGCGCCGCATATTGAGGATGACATCGAACAGGTCCTCGTTCTGGTTCGCGGTGATCAGAGGCCGGGGCAGTACATCGACCGCCTGCAGGTCCTCCTGATCCGGTGGATTGCGCGCAATGATCCGCAACGCCAGGTCGCGATCGGTGATCAGGCCGATGGGCCGACAACGCTCGCCGTCGACATGTTCGGCCAGCACAAGATCGCCGACATGGTACTGATTCATCATGCGCGCCGCGGCATAGATGGAGATACCGGGTGGTGCGGTGACCACGTCCCGGTTGCAGTATTTGCCAATGGACATCATGTTCTACCTCCACGGGCGGAGCCTCCTTGCTCCTCGATGCAGTGAGGGTGGGTGATCATTTACCGCTCTTGATCGGAATCACCTTTTCCGGATGGATGGCTTCGGCACGCTTGGGCAGGTGCACCAGCAGCACGCCCTTGTCGAACTGGGCGTCGATTTTCTCGGCGTCGACCCCACGGGGCAGCTGGAAAACCCGTTCGAAGCTGCCGTAATGGCGCTCGGACAGGTGATATTCCTTGCGTTTTTCGTCCACTTCCTCCTTTTTCTCGCCGCGGATCAACAGGTTGCCATTGACGAGCTTGATCTCGATATCCTTGGCATCCACGCCAGGCAACTCGGCGCTGATGCGGTATTCCTCGGCCAGCTCGCTGATGTCCATGGCCGGCATGCCGTGGGTGAACAGGTCACGCCGCCAGAACGGTTCGACATCGAACGGTGTGTGGCTGAACGGCATGCGCATCGGCCGCCGTCCAAAATCCTCGAACAGGCTGTCGATCTGGCGGCGCAATTGCTGGAAGGGCCGCCACAGCTCCGAAGGTTCGACGCTGGGTGGCGAACCTTCGGTTGGCTGGCTGGCGACGGGGGTAACAGGCACTTTCTTGGCAACGTCTGACATGGCGCCCTCCTCGAATGAGTGAATGAGTGATGCCTCCCAGGGAGACGCCTCGATCATGCGCCGTGGGGCAGCACCCCATTTGATCTTTATCAACAAGGTGAAGTCCCTGCCGCCCGCTGGTTTGATCCTGGTCAAAGTGCCGGATTGGCGACGGTCTAGGCTGATTACAGCAAGTCATCATTACCGTGCGAGGCAGTCATGGACCGGGAGGGTGCCAGCGTCCGCTTGCTCCAGACATTGCCCGGCCTGGGCATCCAGCAATTCGTGCGCCTGGCCCTTTGCAGCCAGCCATGCAGCGAGGCAATGGCTGGCCAGTACTGCGTGCTCAGCGGTCGAACCGAGTGCTGGCCATGCAGTTACGTGACCCTGCCTGGCGTGGCCGGGCAATTTATCGTCAGCACCCAGAGTGCGCAGCCCTTGGGACGGGCGGGGGAACTGTTCGACTATTCCGGGCCGCTTGGCAGCGCTTGGCCGTTGCCCCTGCAAAGTACAAGGTTGCTGGCCATCAGTCGCGCCGATGGCCTGCTGCCCTTGCTGGGTGCGCTGGATGAGATTCGCTGCTGGCTGCCTGGGGTAGAATTGCAGCTGTCACATGACGGCATTGCGGCCGAACTGCTGCCTGACGATTGTCGAACCTGGCTGTCGGCACTGTCGCCAATGCCGCGTGACTACAGCAGTGGTTGGTGGCAAACCAGGCACTTGCTGACAACTTTCCGCCCGGACACGGTGTACTGTTGCGCGCCGCCACAGGTGGCGCGCCAAGTGGCACGGTTGTGCTGGCAAACTGGCGTAGCCGCGCAGCGTATCTGGATACGCACAGATCATGTGTCACGCCCGATCTGGGTGGGGCACTCCGCCGGAAGCTGGCCTGTGCAACGCTATGACCGGGTGCTTGCCGCGCTCAAGTGGGCTCCTCCAGGCGGATCAGGTTGACCAGGCCTTGCATGTCGATGAGCCTGACCTCACGCCCGGCGCACAGCACGAGACCCGCATGGACGAAGCGGCTGAACAGTCGGCTGACCGTTTCCAGCGTAAGGTCCAGGTAGTTGGCGATATCACCACGGGACATGGGCAGGTTGAACACATCCGCCCGCAACCCCCGCGACTGGTAACGCGCCGACATGCCCAGCAGGAAGATCGCCAACCGCTGTTCGGCACGCCCATGGCAGCAGCGCAGGTGCTCGTCCTTACCCTGGATCCCCAGGCTGAGCATGTGCAGCAACTGATAGCGCAGCCCCGAAATCTGGCCGGACAGGTCCACCAGCTGGTCCAGCCTGATGGCGCAGACCAGCGAGACTTCCAGGGCAACGGCAAAGCTTCGGTAATGACTGGCACCAATAGCGTCCAGCCCGAGCATTTCCCCCGGCAGGAGAAAGCCGGTCACCCGCTCGGTGCCCTCGGCATCGAGCAGAAAATTCTTGATCGCCCCGGAGCGCAAGGCATACACGTGCTCCATGGGTTCATTGGCCTTGAACAGGTACTCACCCCGCTTCAACGGCCGGTTACGGCGGACAATTCGCTCCAGCTTGGCCACTTCGTCGGCACTGAGGCTGGCTGCCAGGCAAAGCCGGCTCAACGAGCACGCAAGGCACTTGACCTGGAGCTTTGCTCCCATTTCCGCAGGGCCTGACATGCCGATGCCTCTGCTTTTTTGCAGGCGGGTATCTATTGAAGTTAGCGGCTCCACTAAACGTTAGCGGTCTGTCCGACCAAGGGTCGGACGCTACCCCCGGCAATACCCGCTTTTTTCTATCGGTTTGACAGGTCATGTGGGAAGCAATTGACAACTGTCAAGTCAGCGCTGGGCCCGCTGCCGAAACTGAACTTCCTTGTTCATTCGACACAGAGGACATTGCCATGGCACCCGTCGAATCTTCCCGAGTACATACAACGCCTTCGTTTCCCAAGCCTTCCGGTGAACACTGGATCGAAGCCCTCGAAAACGGCGTTCACGTGTTGATCAGGCCCTTGCAAGCCCAGGACCGAGAACGCGAAAAAGCCTTTATCGAACGGCTGTCGCCCGAATCGCGGCATTTCCGCTTCCTGTGCCAGCTCAGGGAGCCCGGTGAGGCCATGCTCGACCAACTGATGAAGGTCGATCAAGATCGCCAGGCGGCCTACGTCGCCCTCGCCCACGTGGATGGCGAATTGCAGGAAGTGGGCATTTCCCGCTACGCCACCGCCAGCGGCAAGGACGAGTGCGAATGCGCCGTTACCGTCATGGACAGCTGGCAGCACCATGGCTTGGGTCGCCTGCTGCTCCAGCACCTGATCGACCATGCCCGCGCCAAGGGCTTGCGGCAGATGTATTCGGTCGACGCAGCAGCCAACCAAGCGATGCGCGAGCTGGCCAAAGCGGCGGGGTTCACCACCGTCGCTGACCCGGATGATCCCAGCCAGGTCATCCACCGGCTCTCCCTGATCTGAACCCTGGGCCGTCGCACTGACGGGTCAATGCGCGGCGGCCCGATTACGGGAGGCTCCCCATGAACGGCCCTTCGAAGAAATTGATGGAAAAACTCTACGGCAAGCAGTATCAGGTCGACACTGCCGATATTGCCCCGGTGCTTCATCAGTACGCCGAACCTTTGCCGAACCTGGATACGCCGGCATTCGCAGCGCTGTTCGATCGCTACGCTGACGCGCGCGTCATCCTGCTGGGCGAGGCAAGCCACGGCAGCAGCGAATTCTATCGCGCCCGCGCGGCGATCACCCGGCGCCTGATCGAACAGCATGGATTCAACATCGTCGCCGTCGAGGCCGACTGGCCGGATGCCGGGCATGTCGATCAGTACGTCCGAGGCTTGGCGCACTCGGCGTGGAAACGCCATATTTTCAGCCGTTTTCCAACCTGGATGTGGCGCAATAGCGAAGTCAAAGCCTTCGCCCAATGGCTGCACGGGCACAACCGCCTGCTGCCCACCGACCACCGCGTGGAATTCCGCGGCCTGGATGTCTACAGCCTGCGCAATTCCATCCATGAAGTCCTGGCCTATCTGGACCGGGTCGATCCGCATCTGGCCCATGAAGCCCGTCGCCGCTACGGTTGCCTGACGCCTTGGCAGGACGACCCCGCGCTGTACGGGCACTTTGTCGAGCACAGTGGCGTCATGCCATGCGAGCAACCGGTGATCCAGCAACTGAATGCCATGCTCGCCGAGCAATTGTCAGGGCTTGTCCGCAATGATGAAGCTTTTTTCAACGCCACGCAGAATGCCCGTGTAATCATCGCCGCAGAGCAGTACTACCGCGCCATTTACCGAGGTTCGACGGCGTCCTGGAACCTGCGCGACCGGCACATGTTCGATACCTTGCGCGCGCTGCTGGAACACCGTGGCCCCCACGCCAAGGCGGTGGTCTGGGCTCACAACTCCCATATCGGCAATGCCGCAGCCACGGAAATGGGCTGGAAAGGCCAGTTCAACATCGGCCAGCTTTGCCGCAGCGCTTTCGGGCACGACGCGGTGTTGATCGGCATGGCCACCGACCGCGGCCAGGTGGCCGCCGCCGATGACTGGGACGGCGACATGCAGATCAAGGAAATCCGACCTTCGCGCAGCGACAGCTGGGAGCATCAGTTCCGCCTCGCAGGCGTGCCAGCCTGCCTGAGCGACTGGCGCGACCCACAGCGCAAGGAGCTGCGCCATGTGTTGTCCACGGTGCTACTCGAACGCGCCATCGGCGTCATCTATCGCCCAGAGAGTGAACGGCTGAGCCATTACTTCGAGGCGGTGCTGGCCGAGCAGTTCGATGCGCTGCTCTGGTTCGAGCAGACCCGGCCGGTGACTGCCCTGCCCTTGCCGAAACAACAGCATCTTGAGCCAGAGGACGAAACCTATCCATTTGGTGTATGAGCCTCGGCCAAGCCCCATCAGACGGATATGCGCTGCAGGTACTTCACGAACCAGTCACCGGCGAGCGCCGCGGCCTTCGCCAAGGTGCCAGGCTCTTCGAAAAGATGCGTCGCGCCTGGCACCACTTCAAGATGCCGCTCACAGCTCAGCAAGCGGTCCACCTGACGATTGAGCTCAAGGACCAGGGCGTCCTGGCTACCTACGATGTGCAAGGTTGGCGCCTGCACACGGTCCAGCATCGGCCCAGCCAGGTCTGTTCTGCCGCCTCTGCTCACCACCGCCGCCACCCGTTCGGGACGCTGCGCAGCCGCCCACAGGGCCGCAGCGGCCCCCGTGCTTGCACCGAACAAGCCGATGCGCAACTTGCGCAGTTGCGCATCGTTTGCAACCCAATCGACAACATCGATCAAGCGCTTGGCCAGCAAGGCAATGTCAAAGCGCAATTCTCCGGTCTCGTTATCCAGTCGTTGCTCAGCCTCGGTCAGCAGGTCGAAGAGTAGTGACCCCAGGCCACGTGCCGCGAGAGCGTCTGCTACGTATTGATTGCGGGCGCTCAGACGTCCGCTGCCGCTGCCATGGGCAAAGATGACCAAAGCGCAGGCGTTGGCCGGCTCACGCACGTCCGCCACGAGTTCGACGCCTGCCAGCTTCATCGTCTGTGTGCGAACTTCAACCCTGTGCTCAGTCATGGGGCGCACTCCGGCAAAGCGCTTGCTGATCGGCCTGCCCCATGAGCGTCATCACTTCCTCGTCTGATGTCTGCGGGAAGTCCTGATACCAATAGCCAACCGAAACCATCCGCTCAGGCACCAGCGGGCATACCAGTTCATCCACTTCACCGTACAGCGCTTCGAGCGTTTCTGGCGGTGCGACCGGGACGGCGACCACGATCCGCGCCGGTGATTGGGCTCGCGCGGCCTGAATAGCCGCCCGCATCGTGGCGCCGGTCGCCAGGCCGTCATCGATGAGAATCACCACCTGATCCTTGAGTTGCAGGGGTGGCCGCCCTCCCCGGTAGCCCCGTTCGCGCCGGGCCAGCTCCTCGGTTTCCCTGACAACCACGGCGTCGAACAACGCGGGTTCTACCGGATAGGCCCGTAGCGTGTCGTCATTGAGGAAAGTGACTCCGCCGCTGGCTATCGCCCCCATGGCGAACTCGGGGTGAAACGGCATGCCGAGCTTACGCACCACCAGCAGGTCCAGGCGGACGTTGAGGGCGGTCGCGACTTCGTAGGCCACCGGAACGCCACCACGCGGCAGTGCGAGCACGATCACGTCGGGCCTGCCAGCGTAGCGGGCCAGTGGCTCGATCAGGCATCGTCCTGCCTGGGTACGGTCGGCAAACAAGGTTGGCAACGCAAGGTCATGGGACATGAACACCTCCCGCGCCGCTACGGGCGCCTGTCACTGCGGTTTCCGATGGGGGCCGTTGGTTGCTTCAAGCCGTGACTGCACGCCCCTCCTCGGGCAACAGGTCGAACTGCGCGAGGCAACGCTGCTCATCTGCAGGGGGGGGCAGCGCCCTCAGGCCGCTCACTTCCTGCATGGGCGTTTCGAACAGGGCCAGGCGGAACACCCCATTGCGCTTCAGAAAGGCCGGGTGCGATGCAGTCGATAATCCGCCCACACCCGCATCGGCATTTGATGCAGATCAGAAAACCGCTTATCGCATGTGAGCACCCAGATTTTAGTTGCTAGGCGGCTGATACACGTCCACCGCGCTGGTATCCACCGCCTTGGGTAACAACCCCTCGCGATAGAACGCGTCGGCAATTCGTTGCTGCTCGGTCAGGTTGTCCAGCTTCACCGGCTGCACATCGTAACTGCGCCGGGCGTTGGCCTGCTGCACCGTGGCGCTGTCCAGATTACCCCACAGCGGGCCAAGGATCCGGGCAGCGGCCTCGGGGTTGGCCTTGGTCCAGGCACCGGCTTCACGCAATGCCAGGTACACCTGCTGCAATACCTCAGGATGCGCCTTGGCATAGTCGCTGCCGGCGAGGTAATAGCGCTGGTAACTGGCCAGTTCGCTGCCGTCGGCCAGAATCCGCGCGTTCTGCTGACGCTGGGCGCTGGCCACGTAAGGGTCCCAGGTCACCCAGGCATCGACCTTGTGGTTCTCGAAGGCAGCGCGGCCGTCGGCGGGGATCAGGTACGCCGGCGTGATGTCCTTGAAGGTCAGCCCAGCCTTGGCCAGGGCCCGGATCAACAGATAGTGGCTGCCAGCGGCTTTGGTCACCGCCACACGCTTGTCTTTGAGGTCGGCCAGGGTCTTGAGCGGTGAATCCGCCGGCACCAGGATCGCCTGGGCGGTCGGCGAAGGTGCTTCCCGGGCGAAATAGGTCAACTTGGCGCCTGCCGCCTGAGTGAACACCGGCACGGTGTCGGCAACGTCCGCCGAGAGGTCGACATTGCCAAGGTTCAGGGCCTCCAGCAGCGGCAGACCACTGGGGAACTCGTGCCAGGTCACGCGAATGCCCTCGGCCTGCAGGCGCTGTTCGAGAGTGCCCCTGGCCTTCAGCAGGGTCAGCAGGGTCGAGGATTTCTGGTAGCCGATGCGCAGGGTCTGCTCGGCGCTGGCAAGGCTTGGCAGCAAGGCGCTGGCGAGCAGCGCCAGGCCCAGCTGGCGCAGGGGTTTAAAGGTCATGAATACGTCTCCGGGATCAGGGTTGCGCTGCAAGCTTGGCGGCGACGGGAAGGGTGAAGCCGGTGGCAAAGGTCGGGGCCACATCGAGGCGCTCGGTCATCAGACCGTGGGTGTGGTAGAAGTCGGCGGTGTCCTGCTGCTCGGTCACGGTTTGCGTGTCGATCACCTGCCAGCGCAGCTGCCGACGCTCGAATTGCAGGCGGGCCGCCTCTACCGGGAAGCCAATGATCGCGGCCAAGGTTTTCGAGTAGGTATCCAGGTGTTGGTTGGCCCACACCTGTGCTGCGGCCAGGCGGTTGAGATAGTCCTGCAGCGCTGCACGACGCCCAGGCTCCTCCAACGCCTTGTCGGTGGCGGCAAGGAAACTGTTGCCGGTGGACAGGCCACGACCGTTGACCAACACACGGCCTTGCCCACTCAACTCGGCCAGCGCTGTGTAAGGCTCCCAGGTCGACCAGGCATCCACCGAACCGTTGGCAAGGGCGATCTTGGCATCCACCGGCCCAAGGAAACGGAACTCCACATCCTTCTCGGTCAGCCCTGCCTGGGCCAGCGCCTTGAGCGCCAGGTGGTGCCCGATCGACCCTCGCCCGGTCGCGATGCGCTTGCCCTTGAGTTCGGCCGCACTGCGCAGCGGCGCCTCCGGCCGCACCAGCAACGCCGTGCCATAAGGGTCGGACTTGTCCACTGCGATGGCCTTGACCGGTGCTCCGGAGGCCAGCACGAACAGCAGTGGCGCATCGCCGATGATGCCGGCATCGATCGCCCCAGCGTTGAGCGCCTCGGCCAGCGGCGCGGCGGCAGGGAACTCGGCCCAGCGGATGTCGTAGGGCAGGTCGCGCAGGGCGTCGGCGGCCTCCAGCTGGGCGCGCATGTTACCCTTCTGGTCGCCGATGCGCAGGGTCAGGCGCTCGCTGGCGCCGGCATGACCGGCCAGCAGCAGGGCAACGGCAACGGTCAGCAGCTTCTTTCGGATGGACATGATGCTCCTCGGTGTCTTGGCGGGCAGCATCGTGCGGCCCGGGTCAAGCGACTCTAGCGAGATCTTTTAAATAAATTAAATTGATTTTAGGAATAACCTAATATGCGTTTTTATCTTCTAGAATCGTCCCGATGGCACTACCCTCCAGTGCGATGATGCTGATGCCTGATTTTTTCCCGTTCGACCCAGAGAGCGCCGATTATGAAAATCGATGATATGGACGCCTTCGTCGCCGTCATTCGTTGCCAGTCCACCAACCTTGCCGCCGAGGCCCTGCAACTGACGCAGCCGGCCATCACCCGCCGGGTGCAGAATTTCGAGGAAGACCTCGGCGCCACCCTCCTCGACCGCAACACCAAGCCGCTCAAGCCCACCCCCATGGGCTTGCGGGTCTATGAGCAGTGCAAGGCGATCCTGCGCGAGATAGACTCGCTGCGTGAACTGGTAGCCAACGACGGCGCGCCGTCGGGCACCTTGCGCCTGGGTGTGCCGCAGACATTGGGCGACGTTGTGCTGCTCGACGCCCTGGCACAGATCCGTGAGGCCTACCCCCAACTGCGCACCCAGGTCACCAGCGGCTGGGGCAGCAGCCTGATCGCGCGTATGGAAAACGGTGAACTGGACGCTGCCGCGGCCCTGTTCCCGCCTGGCAAGATTTTCCCCGAAGGGATCGCCAGCCAGTCGATCGCGCGCATGCCGCTGAGGGTGGTCACGGCCAAGGGCAGCGCCGGCAAGCGCAGCTACAAGCTCAAGGACTGCTACACCCGCGGCTGGGTGCTGAACCCGGATGGGTGTGGCTTCCGCGCCGGGCTGCAACGGGCACTGAGTGAGCAAGGGCTGAGCCTGTCGATCAACCTCGAAACCTTCGGCACCGAGTTGCAACTGGGGCTGGTCGCCAACGGCCAGGGCCTGGGACTGGTTCCCGAGCCGCTGCTGCAGTCCAGCCGGCACCGCAGTGCGCTGGATGTACTGAATATCAGCGATTTCAAGCCGCAGGTGGATCTGTGGCTGTTCCATCCGCGCTACCTGGGTAATTTACAGGAGCCGGTGGAGCTTTTTGGTGAGGTCGCGGGACATCGGTTGTTGGGTTGAGCTCACTGGCCTGTGGCGCCTTGCGTGGCGAAAGGGCTGCAACGCAGCCCAAGCAATAAATGCAAATTACGCATAACAAACAAAAGTCTAAATTATTAAAACTGATAATTAGCATAGAACTAAAAAGCCTTTTACAGCCTTCATCCATACGAATACGGTCTTAGGAAACGCACCGTCATTCAGGGATGAGCCTCATGAGTCAACCGTCCGACAGCGCTCTCGCCGAGCTGACGCTGGCCCTCGCGGCAAACGCCGAGCGCTACGACCGCAGCGCCCAGTTCCCCCAAGACAACTTCCACTTGCTGCACCGCCACGGGTTGCTCGCCCTCACCGTACCCCGTGCCTTCGGCGGAGGCGGCGCGGACCTTGCCAGCGCCCGCCGGGTGATCGGCGCGGTCGGCAAGGGTGACCCGGCCACCGCGCTGATCCTGGTGATGCAATACCTGCAGCATTTTCGCCTGCAGGACGAAGCGCGCTGGCCCCAGCCCCTGCGCCAGCGCGTGGCTTACGATGCCGTGCGGCACGGCGCGCTGATCAACGCCCTGCGCGTCGAACCTGAACTGGGCACCCCGGCCCGTGGTGGCCTGCCCGCCACCGTGGCGCGACGCACGGCCGAAGGCTGGCGCTTGAACGGGCGAAAGATCTACTCCACCGGCAGCCACGGCCTGACTTGGTACCTGGTGTGGGGCCGCAGCGACGACACCGACCCGTTGGTCGGCGGCTTCCTTGTGCACCGCGACACGCCTGGCATCACGATCATCGATGACTGGGACCACTTGGGCATGCGCGCCACTTGCAGCCACGAAGTGCGCTTCGACGATGTGCTGATTCCCCTCGACCACGCCGTCAGCGTCAGCCCCGCCAGTGCCCCGAAGGCCGAACTCGACGGCGAGAGCCTACTGTGGATGGCGGTGTTACTGCCGGCTGTATACGACGGCGTGGCCCGCGCCGCGCGCGACTGGCTGGCGGGCTTTCTCAAGCAGCGCACACCTTCCAACCTGGGGGCGCCGCTGGCCAGCCTGCCACGCTTCCAGCATGTACTGGGCCGCATCGACACCCTGCTGTTCGCCAACCAGAGCCTGCTCGACGGTGCCGCCGCCGGGCACATCTCACCCCAGCATGCCGGGCAGCTCAAGCATCTGGTCAGCGCCAACGCCATCCAGGCCGTGGAACTGGCCATCGAGGCCGCCGGCAATCCCGGGCTGTCGCGGCGCAACCCGCTGGAGCGCCACTACCGCGATGTACTTTGCAGCCGGATCCACACCCCACAGGACGATGTGGTGTTCGGCCAGGTCGGCCGTGCCGCGCTGACGGAGGTACAGGCATGAACCACTCGATCATCGCCAGCCAGCTCGACGACCAGGCCAACCAGCACCTGCGCGAACACTTGCCAGGCCATGAAGTCATTGATATCGCACCCGACCAGCTGGCTGTCGAAGCCCCCGCCGATGTGTTAATCCTGCGCCCGATCAATGTGCGTGGGCGACGCGTAGGCACCCCGCCACCCGGGTGGCCCTGGGGCCTGAAGTGGGTGCAACTGGTGTCTTCGGGCATCGACTTCTACCCCGACTGGGTGTTCCAAGGGGCAACGGTAACCAGCGGCAAAGGCGCCAACGCCGAACAAGTGGCCGAGTTTGCCCTGGCTTTGGTGTTCGCCGCCGCCAAGCAACTGCCCGGTCTATGGGTCAAGGACGCCGACTGGCGCCTGACCCCGCTGGCCCCGTTGCGTGGTCGCACCCTGGGCATCCTCGGCTTCGGCAGTATCGGCCAGAGCCTGGCGCGCAAGGCCGTGGCCCTGGGGCTTCGGGTTCTGGCCCTGAGCCGCCCCGGCCAGGGCATCGCAGACATCCCTGGCGTAGAACCTGTGGCCGACCTGCGACAGCTGTTCGCCGGCAGCGACCATCTGGTGCTGGCCGCCCCGCTCACTGCGGCCACCCGTGGCCTGATCGACCGCCAGGTCCTGGCCTATGCCCGCCCCGGCCTGCACCTGATCAACATTGCCCGCGGCGGCTTGCTCGACCAACAGGCCCTGCTCGACGCCCTGGACAGCGGCTTGATCGGCCGGGCCAGCCTGGATGTCACCGAACCCGAGCCACTGCCGGCAGGCCACCCGTTGTACCAACACCCACGGGTGTTCCTGTCACCGCACACCTCGGCCATTTCCGAGGACGGTTACCCGGCCTTTCTCGATGCCTTCATCACCAACTTCCACCGCTACCGCGAGCAGGCGCCCCTGGCCAACCTGGTCGACACGGCGCGCGGCTACTGATTACCGGAGAGCCCCATGAGTTCACTGTCTGCCTTCACCACCAGCACCTGCAACGTACGCGAACGGGTCAGCGCCGAAGAGTGGGAGGTGCGGGTCAAGCTGGCCGCCGCTTACCGTCTGGCTGCGCTGCTGCGCTGGACCGACCACATCTACACGCACTTCTCGGTCCGCGTGCCGGGGCCGCACGAGCATTTTCTGATAAACGCCTTCGGCCTGCTGTTCGACGAAATTACCGCCTCCAACCTGGTCAAGGTCGACGTCGACGGCGCGATCATCGACGACCCGCTGGGGCTGGGCATCAACCAGGCCGGCTACGTCATTCACAGCGCCATCCACCGCGCACGGCCTGATCTCAAGGCTGTGCTGCACACCCATACTCGCGACGGCGCGGCGGTGTCCGCCCAGCGCGACGGGTTGCTGCCGATCTCCCAGCACGCCTTGGCCTACTACAGCCGCGTGGTTTACCACGACTACGAAGGCGTCGCCCTGGACGTGGACGAGCAAGCACGGCTGGTGGCCAATCTGGGCGACAGCAACATTCTTATTTTGCGCAACCACGGGCTGCTGACCGGAGGTGTCAGCGTGGAACACGCGTTCCGTGAGCTGGACGGGCTGGAGCGGGCCTGCAACATCCAGGTCGCCGCCCAGGCCGGGGGCAACGACCAACTGTTACATGCGTCAAAGGCGGCGATTGCCAAGGTGCATGAGCAGTCCAAGCGGTTTTCCGATGGCCAGGGGGAAGGTATCCAACGGCATTGGGATGCGCTGATTCGGCAGTTGGATCGCGAGGGCCTCGATTACCAGGACTGACTCCAAGGCACCTTTTGCCTGTTCCGGCGAACTGGCCGGAACAGGAGAGCCCCATTCATTGAAGGATCAATCCCATGCCCCCACTGCACCAACTGCTCGCGATCGGCACCCTGGCCCTGGGCCTCACCGCTTGCTCGCCGGCCGACAACACCTCAACCAGCAAGACCCTCAACATCGCCTTCTGGGGTGACAACACCACGCTGGTCAGCGTCGACCCCTTTCAGGTCTACTGGCTCGAACACCGCGTGCTGCTGCGCAACGTCGTCGAGTCGCTCACTGACCAAGACCTGCAGACCGGTCGCATCATCCCGTGGCTGGCGAAAACCTGGGAGGTCGGTGCCGATGCCCTGAGCTATACCTTCCACCTGCGCGAGGACGTCACCTTCAGCAACGGCGAACGCTTCGATGCTCACGCCGTGAAAACTGCCTTCGACAGCAACAAAGCGTTCGCCAGCCAGTTGCCGGCCACCTTCGGTGCCACCTACCTGGCCGGCTACGACCACGCCGAGGTGATCGACGACTTCACCGTGCGCCTGGTCCTGGCAAAACCCAACGCGGGTTTCCTTCAGGCCACGTCCACCACCAACCTGGCCATTCTCGCCCCGGCCTCGTACCGGTTGAGCGCGCAGCAACGCTCGCTGGGCAAGATCATCGGTACCGGGCCATTCACCCTCGATCACTACACCCCGGAGGTCGGCGCACGCCTGCTCAAGCGTGCCGATTACGCCTGGCCCTCGGCCAATGTGCGCAACCAGGGCGCGGCGTACCTGGATGCCGTGGACATCAGCTACATCCCCGAAGAGAGTGTGCGCAACGGCCTGTTCCTGCAAGGCAAGGTCGACATCCTGTGGCCACGCAACCCGTTCTCGGAAGTCGACCTGAAGCTGTTTCAGTCCAAGGGCGCGACCATCCAGAGCCGTTCGCTGCCAGGCCCGGCGCTGAACCTCTACCCCAATACCCGCAACGACCGCCTGCTCGGTGACCGCCAAGTGCGCCTGGCGCTGCAGAAAGCCATCGACCGCACCAGCTACGCGCACACCGTCTACAACACTGCGTTCCCGGTGGTGAGTGGCGTATACGACGTCACCACACCGTTCTTCAAAGCCCAAACCGACAAGCTCGCCTACGACCCCAAAGGCGCCGAGCAACTGCTCGACGCCGCTGGCTGGCACAAAGGCGACGACGGCTACCGGCACAAGAACGGCCAGCGCCTGACGCTGCGCTACAACCTCACACCCGCCGAAAGCGCCGGTGACGTGCTGGTACAGGACCAACTGCGCAAAGTGGGCATCGACCTGAAGCTGAACGTACTGACCCGCGCCGAATGGGTGACCGGCAACTCGACAGGCGCCTACGACCTCACCTCCACCTACATGACCCGCGCCGACCCGATCATCCTGCAGACCATCCTCGACCCGCGCGCCGCCAACAGCGCCACGCTCGCCACCAACACCTACGAGCCCGACACCCTGGCCAAAGCTCAGGCGCTGTTCGACAGCGGTATCACCGCCACTGCCGACACGCAACGGGCCCAGGCCTACGGCCAACTGCAGGACCTGCTGGTCGACGAAGCGTCGGCGTTCCCGCTGTACGAGCGCGTCTGGCAGGCCGCCACCGCGCCGCGGGTCAAGCACTTCCACTGGACCGCCGAAGGCTTCGCCCTGCTCAGTGACATCCAGGTCGGCCAGCCATGAGACGCTACCTGATCGGCCGCGTCGGCCAGGCCCTGCTGGTGTTGTGGGGGGCCTATACCATCACCTACTTCATCCTCTACCTGCTGCCCGGCGACACCTTGGCGATCATGCTGAGCGCCTCCGGCATGGAAGCCGACGGCCTGTCGCCCGAGGACCTGGCCAAAGCACGCACTTACTATGGGCTGGACAAAGGCTTGTTCGAACAGTATTTCGACCTGCTGTGGCGGGCCCTGCACGGCGACCTTGGCCAATCGCTGTCGCTGGGCCGACCGGTCACGGCACTGTTGGCCGAGCGCCTGCCGCAGACCCTGGCCCTGGCCGGTGCCGCCATTGCCCTGTCGCTGTTGGCGGGTGTCGGCCTTGCCTGTCTGACCGCCTACCTGCAATGGCGTCCACTGAAGACTGCACTGGCGCGCCTGCCCTCGCTGGGCTTCTCGGTGCCGGTGTTCTGGATGGGCCTGCTGCTGATCCAGGTGTTCGCTTTCGCGTTGGGCTGGTTTCCGGCCACGGGCAGTCAAGGCCTGGCCAGCCTGGTGCTGCCGGCCATCACCCTGGCGATCCCCAGCGCTGCGGTGTACGCCCAGGTGCTGCAACGCGGCTTTCAGGGGGTGTGGCAGGAGCCGTACATCACCACCGCCTTCGCCAAGGGCCTTAGCCGGGCCCAGGTTCAGGCACGCCATGGCCTGCGCAACGCGGCGCTGCCGCTATTGACGCTGGTCGGCCTGCAAGTCGGCAATACCGTGTCCGGGGCTGTATTGGTGGAAACCATCTTCTCGCGCAACGGCGTCGGCCGTCTGGCCCAGGAGGCCGTGCTACGCCAGGACATACCCGTGGTGCTGGCGATCGTCGGGGCGTCGGCTGCGGCCTTCGTGGTGGTGAACCTGCTCGTCGATCTGTTCTATCCCTACCTCGACCCGCGCATCACCCACACCGCGAAGGTGAACTGAGATGACCCTCGACATACCCCTGTCACCCCTCGACACCGCGCCCTCCGAGCCCCGCCCTGCCGCCACCTGGAGGCGTCGCACGCGTTGGCAGCGCGCATACCAGATGTTGGCCCCGCTGCTGCGCCGACCCGGTTTCAGCCTAGCGCTGCTGATCGTACTGTTCGCCCTGCTTTGCGCGCTGGCCCCGCACTGGCTCAGCAGCTTCGATCCCTACTCCACCGCACCCGCCGACAAGCTCAGTCCACCCAGCCTGACGCACTGGTTCGGCACCGACGAACTGGGCCGCGACCTCTACACCCGGGTGGTGTACGGCGCGCGCCTGTCGGTGCTCGCCGCCCTGCTGGCGGTGGCCATCGCCTTGCTGGGCGGCTTGGGCCTGGGCGTGCTGGCCGGTTTTGCCGGCGGGCGCGTCGACGCGGCGCTGATGCGCCTGCTCGACGTACTGCTGGCCCTGCCCGGCCTGCTGTTGGCCCTGGCCATCGTCACCGCCATTGGCTTCGGCACCGTGCCGGTGGCCGTCGCCGTGGGTGTCGGCATCCTGCCCGGTTTTGCCCGCACCACCCGAGCCGAAGTGCTGCGCATCAAGACCCTGCCCTTTGTGGAAGCCGCACGCCTGTGCGGTGCCAGCTGGGCACGCACCCTGCTGCGCCATGTACTGCCCAATGCCTGGAGCCCGGTAGCTGTGCTCGCCACCCTGGACTTCGGCGCTGCCATCCTGGCCACGGCCGGGCTGAGTTTCCTCGGCTTTGGCGCGGCGCCACCCGCCGCGGAATGGGGCACGCTGATCGCCAACGGCCGTCACTTCCTCATCACCGCCCCTTGGCTATCCCTGCTACCGGGGCTGTTCGTGGTGGCCGTGGTGTTCAGCCTCAACCACCTGGCGCGCAGCGCCGAGGAGCATGCCCGATGAGCCAGTCACCCCTGATCGAGGTCCGCGACCTAAGCGTCAGCTACAGCTTCGCCGGGCAACACAGCCAGGCCCTGCGCCAGCTGTCGTTCAGCCTGGTCCAGGGCGAGACCCTGGCGGTGGTGGGCGAGTCAGGCTCGGGCAAATCGACCCTGGCCAACGCCCTGCTTGGTCTGTTACCGGGCAATGCACGCATCGACCAAGGCCAGTTATGGGTCGATGGTGTCGATATGGCGCAAGCCAGCGAACGCGCCAGGCGCCAGTTGCGCGGGCGCACCATCGGCCTGGTGCCGCAAGACCCAATGGTCAGCCTTAACCCCACCCAACGGGTCGGCCAGCAAATCGCCGAGGCGCTGCAGCTGGCGCGTGGACGACGCTATCCAGGCCAAGAGGCCGAGGTGCTGGCGCTGCTGGACCAGGTCGGCCTCGACGAGCCGGCGCTGCGTGCGCGGCAGTACCCCCATGAGCTGTCCGGCGGCATGCGCCAGCGGGTGCTGATTGCCATCGCCCTGGCCGGCGAGCCACGGTTGATCATCGCCGACGAGCCCACCAGTGCGCTGGACGTGACCGTGCAGCGGCGTATTCTCGATCACCTGCAACTGCTGGTCGCCGAGCGTGGCATCTCGCTGCTGATCATCACCCATGATCTGGGCATGGCCTGTGACCGCGCCGACCGCCTGCTGGTGATGAAGCAGGGTGAGCAGGTCGAACACAGCTCGCCCCGGCAGATCCTCTGGGGCGCCCAGCAACCCTACACCCGTGCCCTGCTCGATGCCGCGCCGGCCTTCGTGCCACGGCGCTGGCCAGCCGCACCGCGGGGCCAGACGCCACTGCTGCGCCTGAGCCATGTCGGCAAACGGTTCGAGCTGCCCGGAAAAAACGTGCGCTACACCGCCCTGCACGACCTGAGCCTTGAACTGCATGCCGGGCAGACCCTGGCGATTGTCGGCGAATCCGGCTCGGGCAAGAGCACCGCCCTGCGCATCGCCCTGGGCCTGGAGAAGCCCAGTCAAGGGCAGGTGGTGTTCGCCGGCGAGGACGTCACCGATTACACCTGGAGCCAGTTCCGCCCCTTGCGCCGGCGTATCCAGCTGGTGCAGCAAAACCCGTTCGCCGCGCTCGACCCACGCTTCACCGTGTTCGACAGCATCGTCGAGCCGCTGGTCTCTTTCGGCCTGCTCCGGGGCGAGGCACTAGAGCGCAAAGCCCGCGAGCTGATCACACGGGTGCAATTGCCAGTGCAGTTCCTCGATCGCCTGCCCAGGGAATTGTCAGGTGGCCAGCGCCAACGCGTGGCGATTGCACGGGCGTTGGCACTGGAGCCAGAGGTGCTGCTGCTCGATGAGCCAGTCAGTGCACTGGACGTGTCTGTGCAGGCGCAGATCCTCGCCCTGCTGGACGAATTGCAGCGCGAGCTCGGCATGGCCTATGTGCTGGTCTCCCATGACCTGGCGGTGGTGGCGAGCATGGCAGACCAGGTGCTGGTGCTACGGCGCGGGCAGGTGGTCGAGCAAGGGCCGGCGCTGCAGGTACTCAGCAAGTCGGCCAGCGCCTACACACGGGCGCTGATCGAAGCGATACCAGGGCATTCACGCAGCGTGTTGCCCGTAGCGATTTAACGGTTGTGCCGTGCGGAACTGACGTGTTGCACGGATCGACCCTTGGTGCACATCTGAAAAGAGGTATTGATCATGAGTAAACGGCAGGTCCATCTCGGCGCCATGATCCACGGCGTCGGCCACAAAAGGAGTTCCATTGCATGAGCCTCGAATTCATTGGCCTGATCGGCCCCCATGAAAGCAGCGAATCACAGGCGCCGCGCGGACCGCAGGTTGACCTGGGCTTCATCAAGGCCTTCGCCCAGGCCCAGGAGTACGCCGGCTTCGACAAGGCCCTGCTGGCGGTGAATACCAGCGCGCCAGACTCGATGATTCTCGCCAGCTACGTGGCCGCGCTCACCGAGCGCATCGGCCTGCTGGTGGCACACCGCCCCGGCTTCCAGGCACCGACCTTCGCTGCCCGCCAATTCGCCACCCTCGACCAGCTCAGCCGCGGCCGTGCTTCGATCAACGTGATAACCGGTGGCGACAGCGGCGACCTGCAGCGCGACGGCGACTTTCTCGACAAAGATGCCCGCTACGCACGTACCGACGAATACCTCGATGTGCTGCGTAACACCTGGACCCAGACGTCGCCCTTCGACCACCACGGCGACCACTACCGGGTAGAGGACAACCTGACCTTGGTCAAACCCGTGGGCAAGCTGCCGGTGTACTTCTCCGGCGCCTCGGACGCGGCGGTAGAAGTCGCGGCCAAGCATGCCGACGTCTACATGATGTGGGGCGAGCCGCTGGAGCAGGTGCGCGAACGCATCGCCCAGGTGCGCAAGGCCGCCGCTCGCCATGGGCGTGAGCAGCACATTCGCTTCAGCCTGTCGCTGCGGCCGATCCTGGGGGCCACCGAGGAGGAAGCCTGGGCCCGCGCTGAACGCATCCTGGCCGATGCACAGCAGCGTATTGGCATCCGCCAGGGCAACCGCCGCGAGAAGAATTTCGGCAAGAGCAACGTGGGGGCCGAACGCCTGGTGCAACTGGCCAGTCAGCGCAAGGTCCACGACACTCGGCTGTGGACAGAGATTGCCGCACTGGGTGGCGGGGCCGGTAATTCCACCTCGCTGGTCGGTACCGCCGAACAGGTCGCCGAAGCGACGCTGGCGTACTACGACCTGGGCGTGAGCACGTTCCTGTTCCGTGGCTTCGATCAGTTGCGTGATGCCGTGGAGTATGGGCAGGCGCTGATTCCGCGGATTCGGGCGCTAGTAGCAGACCAGGAAGCCGGTCGCAGCACCCGCAGCGCCTGATCTGCACCGGCCTCTTCGCGACGAAGGACGTTCCTACAGGTGATTGAAGATCCCTGTAGGAACGGTTGTTAGCCGCGAAGAGGCCGGCCCAGGCGATCTAGCGGCCAGACCGCGGTATCGCCAACCCCAAGCTTTCCCGAAGGGTCGTGCCCTCATACGCCGTGCGATACACCCCACGTGCCTGCAGCAACGGTACCACTTCTTCGGTAAACCGCCGGAACTGGCCAGGATGACCAATGTAGATATTGAACCCATCCAGCGCCCGCGCTTCGAACCACTCGGCCATCTTCGCCGCCACGGTTTCGGCCGAACCAACGAAGGCCCCTGGCCGTAACTGACGGCCAAACTCAACAGCCTGACGCAGACTGAAGGCCTTGTCCCGCGCCTGGTCGGCAATACGCTTGGCATTCGTGAAAAAGCTGCTCCGTGCAAACTCCAGGCTCTCTTGCGGGAACGGGGCATCCAGGTCGTACTGGCTGAAATCATGCCAGCCGAAGTTGCGCCCGAATTCCTTCAACGCCAGTTCGAAACTGTGGTCGGCCTGATGGTAATGGTGCTCGATCTCACGGGCGTGGGCGTCGTTGTCACCCACGTAGATCTCCGCGCCGGGCAATACCAGCAACTGCTCCGGGTCGCGACCCAGGCGCGCGGCGCGGCGTTTGATGTTGCGGTAGAAGGCCTGGCCCTGCTCGATGCTGGCGGCGTGGGTGAACACCACATCAGCCGTGGCGGCCCCGAGCGCTCGGCCTTGTTCGGAATCGCCCGCCTGGAAGATCACCGGCTGCCCTTGGGGCGAGCGCTGGATGTTGAGCGGGCCGACGACCGAGAAATGCTTACCCTTGTGGTTGAGCGCATGCAGCTTGGTCGGGTCGAGGAACCGGCCACTGGCCCGATCACGGGGGAAAGCACCGTCTTCATACGACTGCCACAGCCCCTGGACGACTTGCACATGCTCCTCGGCACGGGCGTAACGGGTGTCGTAGTCGTAATGCTCGTCGAGCCCGTAGTTACCGGCAGTGCCGGCATCGCCGCTGGTGACCACGTTCCACCCTGCACGGCCCTTGCTGATCAGGTCCAGCGAAGCCAGGCGGCGGGCGACGTTGAAGGGCGCGTTGTAAGAAGTGGTAAGGGTACCCACCAGGCCGATATGGCGGGTGCTGACCGCCAGAGCCGAGAGCAGGGTCAACGGTTCCAGCCGATTGAGATAGTGCGAAGGAGAGCCGGGGGTGATGAACTGGCTGTCGACGATGAACATCAGGTCGAACAACGCGGCTTCCGCCTGCCGGGCGATGGCGATGTACCAGTCGATGTTCACGCTGGCGTCGGCGGGCAGTTCGGGGTCGAGCCACAGGTTGTGCCGGCCCGGGCCGCCACTGCCCATGGTCAGGGCGCCAAGTTTGATCTGTCGTTTGCTCATGGGAGTTCCTGTTGGATGGTCCATATCTGAATGCCGACGCGGTCCTTGCGCAGCGGCCTAGTTATTGCCGAATGCTGCGTTGAACGAGGTATCGAACAGGCTTTGCGCCGGGTATGCCTTGATCAGCCCGAGACCGGAGAAGAAGTCCACGGTTTTCTGCGCATCGGCGATCACCTGCGGGTCCAGCGGCGCGAGGTCGGTGCGTGCACGGGCGAACCAGGCACGGGCGATGTCGCGATCAGCACGGGTGAGCTTGGCCCACGCGTCGGCGTAGGCCTCGGTATTGGCAGGGGCACTCAGGGTCCAGTCACGGGCCTTTTTCAGGCGCTGGAGGAAATCGGCGATCTGCGCACGCTTGAGTTCCACCGCCTTGCTGTTGGCGACCACGAAGCTCTGCGCCGGGATTACCCCATCGGCGGTGGCCAGCACCCGGGCGCCTTGCCGCTCCTGTTGAGTGACGTAAGGCTCCCAGGTGGCGATCACATCCACCGATCCACCGTCCAAGGCGTGGGATGCATCCAGCGCACTGAGGTAACGCAGCTCCACGGCATCACGCGGCAACCCGGCCTTGTCCAGGGCACTGAACAGCAATTGCTGGCTCCACGAGCCTTTCCAGATGGCCGCGCGTTTGCCGCGCAGGTCCTGCAGGCTATGGATCGGCGAATCCTTGCGCGCCAGGATGGCCACGCCTTCGAGGTTCTGCCGGCTGACCGCAATCACCTTGATCGGCGCCCCCAAGGCACCGAGGAACAGGGGCGGCGCGTCGCCCAGCAGGCCAATATCGAGACTGCCGACGTTGAGCGCTTCGGCCACCGGGGAGCCTGCGGTGAACTGCTTCCACTCCAGGGTGTAAGGCAGTTGTTCTAGCACGCCGGCGGCTTCCATCACTGCACGAGCGTTGTAACTCTGGTCACCGACCACCAGGGTCTGGGCGGCGGCGGTAAGGCTGAAAGTGGTGGCCAACACGGTGGCGGCCAGCTGTTTGAAGTAACGCACGTTCGTCTCCAGATACCCGCTTGGGGCATGTGAGGCGATCCGCGCGTGCGGTCTCGTCTGTGATTGTTTATAGCTCCGAGGTATTAACGGAGTATTCTTTATAATCTAATCAGTGTTACTCATCCTGTGAAATGCACGTTGGGTATATCCTCATGCCTTTCGCTGCGGCAATTTCAAAACAAACGGTCCAATCTGTAAATGCATATTTTGCATATTAGCTTATGTTTATTTTGCATTTTGAGAATAGAAAAAAGGTTTGCTAGGGTTAACTGAAACCTGAGAGCAGAGCCTGAACCATGACCGACCCCCTGCGCCCGCAGCGCTTGCGCCACTTCATCGACCACCTCGCCACGCTGCTTGACCAACAGCCTGACGAAGCCACCCTGCTCGACGCAGGCCAAGGCCTGCTGGCCGAGCTGGTCGCCCATGACGACTGGCTGCCGGACGACCTCGCCCAGCCCGACCCGCAGCGCTATCAGCAATACCTGCTGCACTGCGACTCGCGCCAACGTTTCTCGGTGGTGAGCTTCGTCTGGGGCCCGGGGCAGCAAACACCGATCCACGACCACCGGGTCTGGGGGCTGATCGGCATGCTGCGCGGTGCCGAGCACGCTCAGGGCTTCGTGCGTAACGCCAGGGGCGCTTTGTTGCCAGAGGGGGCCCCCATCCGTCTGGTGCCCGGCCAGGTGGAAGCGGTGTCGCCGCGCATCGGCGACATTCATCAGGTGAGCAATGCGTTCGCCGACCAGGTATCGATCAGCATTCACGTCTATGGCGGCAACATCGGCGCCGTCAAGCGCGCGGTGTACGCCTTGGACGGCAGCGAAAAACCGTTTGTCTCCGGCTATTCCAATACCCGCCTGCCAAACATCTGGGACCTGTCCAAAGAGAACCCTGCCCCATGAGCACCGTCACCACCCGCCGTTACCACGACATCCGCCGTGCTTTACTGGCCAAGGAGGAGCTGGCCCTGATCGACGTACGCGAAGAAGACCCTTTCGCCCAGGCCCATCCGCTGTTCGCGGCCAACATACCCCTGTCGAAACTGGAGCTGGAAATCTTCGCCCGCGTTCCCCGGCGGGACACCGCCCTCACCGTCTACGATGACGGTGAGGGGCTCGCCCCTGTCGCCGCGCAGCGCTTACTGGCCTTGGGCTACGTCAATGTTGCCGTGCTTGATGGCGGCCTTGCCGGCTGGCGCGCTGCGGGCGGCGAGTTGTTTCGTGATGTCAACGTGCCAAGCAAAGCTTTCGGCGAACTGGTGGAGAGCGTGCGCCACACGCCTTCGCTGGCTGCCGAACAGGTCAAGGCGCTGCTTGATGGACAGGCCAATGTGGTGGTCCTCGATGCCCGCCGTTTCGACGAATACCAGACCATGAGCATCCCCGGCGGCATCAGCGTGCCTGGCGCCGAACTGGTGCTGCGCGTGGCAGAACTGGCGCCTGACCCGGCGACCCAGGTGATCGTCAACTGTGCCGGGCGCACCCGTAGCATCATCGGCACCCAGTCGCTGATCAATGCCGGCATTCCCAATCCGGTGGCGGCCCTGCGCAATGGCACCATCGGCTGGACCCTGGCGGGGCAGCAACTGGCTCATGGTCAGGACCGCCGCTTTGCCGAGGTCACTGCGGTTACCCGCGCCAACGCCGCCGGCCAGGCCCGGGCGGTAGCAGACCGCGCCGGCGTGCTGCGCCTGGACCGCGCCGGGCTGGGCCAGTGGCAGGCCGACACGCAGCGCACCCTCTACCTGTTCGATGTGCGTACGACCGAGGAATACAGCGCCGGTCATCTGCCGGGCAGCCGCCCGGTGCCCGGCGGGCAACTGGTTCAAGAGACCGACCACGTCGCCAGTGTGCGCGGGGCGCGCATCGCGCTGGTGGACGACGATGGCGTGCGCGCCAACATGAGCGCCTCGTGGCTGGCACAGATGGGCTGGCAAGTCGCTGTGGTCGACGGGCTGACTGCAGCGGACTTCAGCGACCGGGGCGAATGGCAACCGCCGCTGCCCGAATTGCCGGAGGCCAGCGAAATAACCGTCGAGCAACTGGCCAGCTGGCTGCAGGAAGACGGCACCGTAGTACTGGACTTCACCGCCAGTGCCAATTACGTCAAGCGCCATATCCCGGGCGCGTACTGGGCGATCCGTGCCCAGCTGGCCGACGCCCTGGAACGGCCGCCCGAGGCCCGCCGTTATGTGTTGACCTGTGGCAGCAGCCTGCTGGCGCGTTTCGCCGCGCGCGACCTGCAGACGCTGACCCGCACGCCGGTTTACGTGCTCGCAGGAGGCACCGCACGCTGGATCGCCGCCGGTCTTCGATTGGAAGGCGGTGAGGCCCGCCTTGCCGTACCGCGCAGCGATCGCTACCGGCGTCCCTATGAAGGCACAGACAACCCACACGAGGCGATGCAGGGCTACCTGGACTGGGAATTTGGCCTGATTGCGCAGCTTGAGCGCGATGGCACTCATGGTTTCAGGGTGCTTTGAACCGTATCCACGGTGGTATCTGAAACGACGCGCTGGATCGAAAGCGGGCCTGGACGGCCGAAAGCTTTCGAACCAGACGCGTTACAACGGTAATAACCGTTGCTGGTCGGCTCTCGTCGATACACAACGCTTGATGAGTGATGATCAACGGAGCCTGTACCAGATACTCAGTGGTGGGTCTGAAACATCACATTAGAAATGCACCTTGATCAATGCACTCAACGCGTTCTGATCGGTCGGAAAGCCGTGGCTGTCTTCGATGCCATATTTGTCGGACCAATAGTCCCATTCGATCCCGGCATAGAAACGCGCCGGCGCTTGCCCCATCGCCTTACCGACGTCGTACTTGATCTGGGGGTTGAAGTGGAAACTCTTGGCTACGTAGTTCGAGGTACCCTTCGTCCCCACATCATTGACGTACCACTCCAGATAACCGTCGAACAAAATGTCTGAGCGGCCGAGCGGTATCGTCATGGCCCAGGTCGGGTTGATCTGCCACTGTCCAGACGCTTTACCGGTTACCCCATCGGGCTTGCGGTAGTAAGTGTTGAGTGAAAAACGATCAAATCCAGGCAGGTTCAGGTCAACAGCGGGCCCAAGCAGGTACTTTCGATTGCGCCCTTCTCCGCGCTCATAGGTGGCAGCGATCAACACATCCTTGACGATGCCATAGCTGAGACGGTGACCACTGATCTTGCCGAGCGACAGTCGCGGTGAAAACTCGCCGTAATAGGTGTAGCCATCGTTGCCCGACAAGCCGTTGGACCACTTGTTATCGACGAACAAGAACATGTCGCCCCACGTCCAGCCACTGGCGTGCTCGAAGGTGATGGTTTGCTGGATATCGTTGCCGGTGCCATCGACTTTATAACCGTGACCGTAGAGGTAGCTGAGGCTGTTGTTGCTCCACATCAGCGGATTCGCCTGGGCACTGCCAGTGGCCAACGCGCAGAGTGGGACGACGCTGTGAAGCAGCCAGGAAAGAGCGTTCGGTTTCATTTGCATCCCTTGGGTCGTGATTGTTGGTTTTCGCCAGCAAGGGGATGCAGCAGCGGACGACCTCTCCTCTGGCCCCGGCTCATGCCGAGGCGCCACCCTTGCCGGGGGAGCGGCGCAAGGCCGCCAGAGCAATGTCCCATGCCATCTTTGGGCACTGACCGCTTCTACTCGAGTTAGCGCAAAGCAGGGCGCGTGCCAACTAATCGGATACACGTAAATTGCTTATTGTGAGCAATCCCAAGCATCAGTGAACACCATCGCATCAGAACATTGCGCACTTTATTAGTGCTCAATCGGTACGTTCTGCACCTTCTCAATTCACGCGTCAGTGCCGGCCCCCTCGGGTGCGGGTCGCTACACCGCAAAGTCAGCGGTTTCATGAAATTGGCATGCTTCTGGCTTCTTGTATCAGCGAGTAGAAGCGGTCAGTGCCAGGCATGGCATGGGGCATTGCTCTTGCGTCCTTCGGGGCGTACATCCGAGCGGATGTTTGAACGAGGCTATGGCAGCCCCGGGCAAGAGAGCAATGTCAGTCGCCAGTTCACGCCCTTTTGCTTCGCGACGCCATTCTCTTCCCACGTTCTCTCCGCCCGGCTCCTTCGCTGTCGCGCTATCAGGCGCACGGCGGTTTTTGAATCGGGGTGAAGAACACATGATGAAAACGCGTTTTGCCTTGGCTCGCCCGCTACGCTCGCTGTTGGCAGCAGCGTTGCTCCCCACCACGCTGACGATCGCTCCGCTGGCGATCGCTGGTGACAAAGTCGTGTTGCTGACCTCCTGGTATGCTCAGGCCGAACAGGGCGGCTTCTACCAGGCACTGGCCGATGGGTTGTACGAAAAGGAAGGCCTGGATGTGTCCATCCGCATGGGTGGACCACAGGTCAATGGCATGCAACTGCTGGTCAGCAAGCAAGCTGATTTCATCGTCAACTATGACCTGCAGATTCTAAAAAGTGTCGAGCAAGGCCTACCAGTGGTCGCAGTGGCTGCGCCCTTCCAGGGAGACCCGCAAGGGTTGATGACCCACGCAGACGTCAGCGGACTTGATGGGCTTGGCGGCAAGCCTGTGCTGGTCTCCACGTCGGGCCAGCAAACCTGGTGGCCTTGGCTGAAGGGTAAATACCAATTGGCTGACAACCAGGCGCGGCCCTACACCTTCAACCTGCAACCCTTTCTAGCCGACCCGCAAACCACACAACAGGCGTATGCCAGCTCGGAACTGTTCCAGGCGATAAAGGCAGGCGTGACCCCTAACTTTTTCCTCTTCGCAGATGCCGGTTATCCACCCTACGGTTCCACCGTGGTCACCCGTCAAGACATCATCGCTCAGCACCCGGAGCGGGTAGCAGGTTTCGTGCGCGCATCCATGGAGGGTTGGAAGCGCTATCTGGATGACCCCAGCGCCGGCAATGCACTGATCAAGCGCGACAACCCCAACATGACCGATGAACTGCTGGCCTGGGGCGTCTCGACCCTCAAGCAGTACCGCCTGATCACCGGTGGAGAGGCCGCAACCCAGGGGATCGGCACCATGACTGACAGCCGCTGGCAAGCGACCCGCGACTTCATGGTCGAGGCGGGTCTGCTCGGTCCCGACGCACCTTGGCGCAACGCGTATACCACGCGCTTTGTGCAAGACCTGAAGGTACTCCCTGAGGCCGAGCAGGTCGGCAGCCGCTGAACACCATAACAAGCTCAACGCTGTGAGGAATCCTGATTATGTTGGTTACCAAACAACCTGTATTGCGCCGTTTCTGGTATGCCCTGCTCCCCATGACAGCCCTCGAAGACGGCCCCAAACCATTCACCCTGCTGGGTGAAGCGCTGGTGTTGTGGAAGCGTCCCGATGGTACCCCGGTGGCAATGCGGGACCGCTGCTGCCACCGCACCGCCAAACTGTCCAAAGGCTTCGTCAGTGCTGAGGGCAATATCGCCTGCGGGTATCACGGCTGGGAATACGACTGCACCGGCACGTGCGTGAAGATCCCGCAGAATCCCACCGGCGCTATACCTCCGGGTGCCGCGGTGAAGGCTTATCACTGCCAGGAAAAGTACGGCTATGCCTGGGTCAGCCTGGACGACCCGCTACAACCGATCCCTGAGTTCCCGGAAGACGGCGCCCCCGGTTACCGACGCATCTTCCAGTTTTACGAAGAGTGGAAGACCAGCCCGCTGCGGGTCATGGAGAACTCCTTCGACAACTCGCACTTTTCCTTCGTGCACAAGGCCAATTTCGGCTTGTTCGACCAGCCGCAACCTGCCAGTTACGAGTTTCGCGAAACCGATTATGGCTTCGAAGCCGAGACCCGCGTGCCGATCCGCAACCCCGAGGCAAGCTTCCGTATCACCGGTACCACCGAGCCAATCACCCAGCGGCACTTGCTCAACCGCTATTACCTGCCCTTCTCCCGGCGCTTTGGCTGCATGTATCCGGACAGCGGCATCCATCACATCATCTACAACTGCGCCACGCCCATCGACGACAACCGACTGATGCTCGTGCAGTGGTTGTATCGCAACGACAGCGAAGAGCAATGCTCGACCCAGGAACTGATCGACTGGGACGCGGCGATCACAGCCGAAGACCGCGACATCCTGGAGGCCACCGATCCTGACGCCTGTGTCGACACCCGCCGCAGGGTGGAACTGCACATGCCATCGGACAAGCCCGGGTTGGTTATCCGTCGGCAACTACTGGGTCTGCTTGAAGCCCATGGCGAGAGCGAAGTGTTCCTCAGCCACTGACACTTGCCCAACGCCCCGGTGCGCCGGGGCATACACCACCGCTCATGACCCACGGGGAGAGCGCTATGTTGATGCAGACCCTATCCAAGGCCGACGTCCAGCCGCAGGCCCTGCCGAACACCATCGGTGTGGACACCCCTTTGTTCGCCAATCAGGTGGAAAAAACCTACAGCAATGGCACCCATGCCTTGAGCCGCGTGAAACTGGCGATCGAACGCGGCGAGTTCGTCTCGCTCTTGGGCCCGTCGGGGTGTGGCAAAAGCACCCTGCTGAAAATGTTCGCCGGGCTCGAACAGCCCTCCGCCGGCCATGTGCGCTGGTGGGGCAAGGATGCCCCGGGTACGGACCACCACGCAGGCACACCGGGGCGCAGCCTGGCCATGGTGTTCCAGGAAGCCACCCTGATGCCATGGGCCAAAGTGCACGACAACGTGCGCTTGCCCCTGGACTTGGCTGGCGCCCCCAAGGCCCAGAGCCAGCCCAAGGTGCAAGCCGCCCTGGAACTGGTGGGGCTGGGCAAGTTCGGCGACGTTTACCCGCGGGAGCTCTCCGGCGGTATGCAGATGCGCGCCTCCATTGCCCGGGCATTAGCCACCGAACCCAATCTGCTGCTGATGGACGAACCCTTCGGCGCTCTGGACGAGTTCACCCGCAACAAGCTCGATAGCGACCTGCGCCAGCTCTGGCTCCAGCGCGACCTGACGGTGGTATTCGTGACCCACAGCATCTTCGAGGCGGTGTACCTGTCTTCGCGGGTGATCGTGATGGGCGCGCGTCCCGGTCGGGTGATCGCCGATGTAATCATCGACGGCCCACTGGAGCGCGACGAGGCATACCGCACTTCACCGGCGTTCATCGAGCAATGCGCGCACCTGTCCCGACTCCTGGCCCAGGCCAATGGCGACCCTTCCTGAGAGCATCATCATGAGCCGACCCTCTACTCCCTGGCTACGCCACCCTTCTGTACTACGCATCGTTTCACCATTACTGGTTGGCGCCTTGCTGCTCGGCGTCTGGCAACTGGCATGCATCGCCTGGAAAGTCCCGGTGTACCTGGTACCGTCACCAGCCGATATCGGCCGCACCCTGGTCGCCGATGGCCCGATGCTGCTGGGGGCACTGTGGATGACCCTGAAGATCACTTTCCTGTCATTCGCCCTCGCCGTGGTCATCGGCACGCTGGCGGCGTTCGTGTTCGTGCAGAGCCGCGTCGTGGAGGCCAGTCTGTTTCCCTACGCGATCCTGCTGCAGGTAACGCCGGTGGTGGCCATCGCGCCGTTGATCATCATCTGGTGCAGCGACACGACCTTGGCGTTGGTGATCTGCGCCACGCTGGTGGCGATCTTCCCGATCATCGCCAACACCGTCCTGGGCCTGCGCAGCGTCAACCCTGGCCTGCTCAACCTGTTCCACCTGAACCGCGCCAGCCGCTGGCAAGTGCTGTTGCGCCTGCGCATTCCCAGCGCCTTACCGTGCTTTTTCGCTGGCCTGCGCATCGCCAGCGGCTTGGCCTTGATCGGCGCGGTGGTGGCCGAGTTCGTCGCCGGTACGGGTGGCACGGGCGCGGGCCTGGCGTATCAGATCCTGCAAGCGGGATTCCAGCTCAACATTCCCCGCCTATTCGCCGCCCTGGTGTTGATCGCCCTGACCGGCGTGGCGCTGTTCAGCCTGATGGCTTTGCTGGCTCGGTTGAGCCTGCGCCACTGGCACGAAAGCGAACTGGGCTGAGTTCCATGCAAAACGCCATCCTGCCTATGGAGACGAACATGAATCACACCAACAGCTGGCTGATCCGTAACGCCAGCGCCATCCTCACTGGCCTGCGTGGCGGCGCCGCGCGCCATGTGGGGCCGGACATCCGCATCACCCAAGGGCGTATCGCTGCCCTGGGCTCGCTGCAACCGTTACCAGGTGAGCAAGTGCTCGATGCCACCGATTGCGTGGTGTATCCAGGCTGGGTGAACACCCATCATCATCTGTTCCAGTCCTTGCTCAAGGGCATTCCCGCTGGCATCGACCAGAGCCTCGGTGCCTGGTTGGGGGCCGTGCCCTATCGCTATCGCGGGCTGTTCGATGAGCACAGTTTTCGCTTGGCCGCCCGGGTCGGGCTGGTGGAACTGGCCCGTTCCGGCTGCAGCACGGTGGCCGACCATCATTACCTGTACTTGCCAGGCATGGCCTTCGACAGCGCACAGATCCTCTTCGAAGAAGCCGAGCGCCTGGGGCTGCGCTTCGTCCTTTGCCGGGGCGGCGCAACCCAGGTACGTCAGGCTGAAGGCCCCGCGACAGCCGGACCTGAGACCCTCACGCAGTACCTGGACGATGTTCAGCGCTTGGTACAGGTCTACCATGATCCCGCCGACGATGCCTGGCGCCGTGTGGTAATGGCACCGACCAGCCCGCCCTACTCCATGCCGCCCGAGCACCTGCGCGAGACCGCCCGCGCCGCACGCCGCCTGGGCATCCGCCTGCACAGCCATTTGAGCGAAACCGTGGAGTACCAGAACGAAGTCCATGATCGCCACCGCCTCTCGCCCGTGGTGTTCTGCGCGGAGCAGGAATGGCTCGGGCCGGACGTGTGGTTCGCGCACCTGGTCAAGCTGAGCGCCGAAGAAATCCAGCTGCTGGGCGCCACCGGCACCGGCATCGCCCACTGCCCACAAAGCAATGGCCGGCTTGGCAGTGGTATCGCAGATATCGTTGCCATGGAGGCCGCAGGCATGTCGGTCTCGATCGGCGTGGATGGCGCTGCCTCCAACGAAGCCTGCGACATGATCAGCGAAACCCACGCCGCCTGGCTGATGCAAAGGGCCAAGGCTGGCGAACGCGCCATGGCCCGCCATGCTGGCGGCGATCTGGAGGGTGGTGCCCATGTCACCAGCGTGGAGGACGTTGTGCGCTGGGGCACAGCAGGTGGCGCCCAGGTGCTGGGCCTGGACGCCATCGGCACGCTGCAGGTCGGCATGGCGGCGGACCTGGCGATCTACCGCCTCGATCAACCCCGCTACTTCGGTCTGCACGATCTGGGTATCGCGCCAGTGGTAGGCGGTGGCCGTCCGACGCTGCGGGCATTGCTGGTAGGCGGCCGCCTGAGCGTGGAAAACGATGCGATTCCTGGCCTGGACCTCGCCGAATTGGGCAGCCAGGCACGCCAGGCTGTACTTCATCTGCAACAGGCCGCGGGGGTACGCGCATGAGCTGGACACCTCTGCAGGTGCGGGCCCTGCGCCTCGAAGCCGAAGACGTGCTGGGTGTCGAACTGGCCCCGCCGGGTCCAGCTTCCCTGCCCTTCGACTGGGCACCCGGTGCTCATGTGGACCTGCGCCTGGGCAATGGCGTGGTACGCCAATACTCAGTGGTCAGCCTGCCCGAGGACGGTCATGTATACCTGGGCATCAAGCGCGAAAAAGCCTCCCGCGGCGGCTCGCAATGGCTGCACGAGCACCTGCGGCTGGGTGCCCGGGTGGAGGTGGGCCTGCCGCGTAATCTCTTTAGCCTGCAACCTGGCACAGGACAGGTCGTCTTGGTGGCCGCAGGCATAGGAATCACGCCACTGCTCGCCATGTACCGGCAATGCCAAGCGCAAGGTCGGTCGGTGCGCTTGCTGTTTTTCACCCGCGATGCCAAACAGGTGCCTTTTATCCAGTACCTCGATGCTAATACCGAGGTTCATGCAGGCTTGCGCGCCCCGATGATCGCCGGGTACCTGGAGGAACACCTGCCGGCCTGGGACGGCAGCGCAAGCCTCTATTGCTGTGGTCCTGCCGGTTTCATGGCGTGTGTCGAACGCGTCGCGCTTGCAAGCGGCTGGCCAACCACGGCGCTTCACCGCGAACATTTCCAGGCTGCAGCGCCCACCTTGCACGTCGAGCGTCACTGCACGCTGGTGCTACAGCGCAGTCGTCTCCAGGTCGAGGTGCAACCGGGCGAAAGTTTGGTACAGGCGGCATCGCGGGCGGGCGTGGAGCTACCCGTGTCATGTGGAATGGGTATCTGCGGCGCCTGTGTCAGCCGGGTCATCGAGGGGGCGCCTGATCACCGCGATGAGTACCTCAGCGATGCCCAGCGCAACAGCGGAGAATGGATAACGCCCTGCGTATCGGGCTGCCACAGCGCCCGGTTGGTGCTGGACGTTTGACCATCGCCCGCAGCTGCCCGACGGCCAACGGCTGACGGCAGCTGCGCACGCCCGCTCCTTTCGGCCCACGGCTTTGTCCCTAATCGAAGATCGCTACCGCCCGGACGAAGCCGGCTGAGGCATGCCGGATCTTGTAAGGGAAGCAACTTACCAGAAACCCATCCGCCGGTAGCTGCTCCAGATTGGCCAGCTTCTCCATCTGCCCATAGCCGATATCACGCCCGGCCTTATGGCCCTCCCAAATGATCGAGGCGTCGCCCGTTTCACTGAAGCGTTCGCGGGTGAACGTGAATGGCGCATCCCAACTCCAGGCATCGGTACCGACCACCCTCACCCCGCGCTCCAGCAGGTACAACGTCGCCTCGCGGCCCATCCCCACTCCTGCTTCGAGATAACCAGGCTGGCCGAACAAGCTGCCCGCGCGGGTGTTCACAAGCACGATGTCCAGCGGCTGCAACTCATGCCCAATACGCGCAAGCTCAGCCTCGACCTGCGCCGCAGTGACCACGTGGCCATCCGGCAAATGACGAAAATCCAGCTTCACCCCCGGCTGCAGGCACCACTCCAGCGGCAGTTCGTCGATGCCGAAGGCCGGCTTACCACCGTCGGTGGTGGATGCGTAGTGCCAGGGCGCGTCCATGTGAGTACCGCTGTGAGTGGTGATCTGCAGGCGCTCCGCCGCCCAGGACTCGTCGCCCGGCAGGTCCTCCTTGCGCAACCCGGGAAACATCGCGGCCATTTCCGGCCAACCCTGCTGATGATCCATATAATCGATCTTCGGCAGCAAAGGTGGCGGATCAGTGTAAGGGTTGTTGTCCAGGGTGACAGACAGGTCCAGCAAGCGACGTGTGTTCAAGCTCATACGAGGATTCCTTTGCGGATGGCCGCGCGACGGGTGTGGCGCGGCGGCAAGTCGAGGGCATTACGCAGCAGACCGGCCACTGAACCGTCGTGGCAGAAGCCCAGTTCGCGGGCGAACGAGGTACGCAACGGTGGGTAGCGGCCAAACAGGCTTTCGAGCTGGGGATCGGGGGCGAAGGCGATGCGCTCACGGTTGGCCTCGCCAGCAACAGCCGCCAGCCCGGTCAGCACCTGGGCGATGGTCAAATGCAACACAGGCAGTTGCCAAACCCGCTGGCTGCCCGGCGCTTCCAGCTCGGCGGCGTGCAACAGGTTGTCCACGCAACAACGGGCCGACATCCACCAGGCGCTCGCTTCGGGTGACACCGGGCAGGTGTAGGCCTCCCCGGCCACATAGGCGTGCAACAGGTCGCTCATGAACGCCGAGCGCAGACCATTCGGCTCGCGCGGGCGAGCAACGATACCGGGCAAACGCAAGGCGCGGCCGTCAACCTCGCCACGGCGGGCAAGGTCCTGCAACGCGATCTCCACCATGCGTTTGTGCGCCGCATAGGACAGCTGCGGCGACGCTGGTTGGCCTTCGTCCATGCGCTTCGGCAACTTGCCGCCGTACACCGCGACGCTGCTGGCGTACACCAGCACCGGTGGACAGAGGGGATTACGCAGTTGGTCGAGTAGCTCCAGGCTTGCTTGCAGGTTTACCTGGTAACCCCGTTCGTACTGCGCCTCGGCAGCGCCGCCAGGCACGCTGACGAGATGGAAGACCACGTCGACACCGTCAGCCAGCACCCGACGCAGCAAGGCCGCGTCGGTGACGCTACCGTGATGACGACGCAGGCGCGCGTCTTCGGGCAGGCCATCCAGTGCCTGATCCAGCACCAGCAATGCCTCGATTCGCCGCCCGCGCAGCTCGCCCAGGTCCAGCAGGCGCTGCACCAACTGGCGCCCGACGAAGCCATTGGCCCCGGTGACCATCACTCGCATGGCCAGCCTCCCCGCACCACGCGCTGGTCAATGGCCCCGAACAGCACCTCGCCCTCGGGCCCGCGAGCCTCCATGCGCACCCGGTCGCCAAAGCGCATGAAGGCCGTGCGCGGCGCACCGCAGGCGATGGTTTCGATGGCGCGGCGCTCGGCGATGCACGCCGAGCCCACGCTGCGCTCGGCGTTGGACACGGTGCCGGAGCCGAGTAGCGTGCCCGCACTCAAGCGTCGCGTCAGCGCCGCATGGGCAATCAACTGGTGGAAACCGAAGTGCATGGCGCCGCCATGGGGATGGCCGAACCACTCGCCGTTCCAGTGCACGTGCAGCGGCAAGTGCACCCGGCCGTCGCGCCAGGCCTCGCCGAGTTCGTCCGGGGTGACCGCAACGGGCGCGAAACTGCTGGCGGGCTTGGCCTGGAGAAAGCCGAAGCCGGTCTTCATTTCCCGCGGTGCCAGGGCCCGCAGGCTGACATCGTTGAGTTGCAGGATCAGGCGAACATGCTGCAAGGCCTGCTCCGCCGGGCATCCCATGGGTACGTCGTCGAGCAACACCGCGAACTCGCCCTCGAAGTCGATGCCGTGGGCCTCGCTGGGCAAGGGTATGTCCGCGAGTGGCCCGAGAAAGTCATCGCTGGCACCCTGGTAAATCAGTGGGGTGTGCTCGACGCCTTCGATCGGGTCCAGGTTGAAGGCCTTCTGCATCAACGCGCCATGGCTGAGGAAGCACGAGCCATCCAGCCACTGGCTGGCACGCGGCAGGGGCGCAGCCAGTCGAGCGAGGTCGAGCGCGAAGGCACCCGCAACCGCATTGTCGTTGAGCTGCTGATACAGCGCCTGCAAGCGGGCTTCGACCAGGGGCCAGTTTTCCAGTGCGACCTGCAAGCTGGTGGCGATGTCGCTGGCATCGACCGCATGCCCGAGGTCACGGGCCACCACCAGCAGGCGACCATCACGGCTGCCGTCGTCGAACGTGGCGAGCTTCATGGCAGCAGCTCCTTGAGCGTCTCGGCATAACGCCCATCGAGCAGGATGAAGACCATCCGGGCCATCTGTTCGCTGCGGTTGCTCCAGGCATGGTTGGTACCGCGCTGGACCACGATGTCGCCCCGTTTGAGGTGGACTTCGCCATCGTCCAGCACCAGCCAGACCTCGCCCTCGGTAACGATGCCGTAGTCCAGGGTTTCGGTGCGGTGCATCAGCTTGTGCTTCGAATCGGCTTTGCCCGTGCCGGCACTCGCCTCGCCGATCTCGGCGAAGGCAGCGGCTGCATCTTCGGCACTGACCTGGTTCTGCACGCTGTCGGGCGGTATGTCCACCACGCGAATCACGCTGCCCAGCGGGCCAGGGCTCAATTGCAGCGGCTGCGCTGTCGGATCATCGCCGTTGTCCAGGGTCGCCGGGCCGCCGACACTGTTCCAGACTTCGTAGAACAGGGTGCCAGGCACCGCCTTGAGTGGGAAGTTGTTCGGTGTCGGGCCGCAACTGGCGACGACCGCCTGGCCCTCGGCATCGTGGCCGGTGACTACACGTTTGAATGCAGGAAGCGATTGCATGCTGTCTCCTTTCAATTGCCGTCGCCGATGGTCGAGCCACCGTCGACAATAAGATTCTGTTCGCTGATGAACGCTGCGCCTTTAGCCATGGCCGGTAGCTGCGTGCTGGTCAGCCACATGGCGCTGCGCAGAGAGCGACTGGCATTGGCTCGCCCGCCAAGGAAAATTTCGTTCATCGTGCATCTGCCACCGTCACCGCACGCCGGTGGCGCATCAAGGACAGGCACACAGGCGCCAGCAGCAGTTGTCCGATGGCGACCAGCAGCAGTGCATGCGGCAGTTGCGTAGCCACACCAGCGGTCAATGCCAGGACGATCAATGGACTGACGAACTCACCCGCGAAAATCGCCGAAGTGAACCCACCCGTGGCACGGCCGCGCTGATCGAAGCCAACCAGCTGCATCACCAGGGTGATCAGCGTCGGCAGCAACAGCCCAACACCCAGGCCGTTGATCAGCACCGCCAGCACCACTGGCGCATGGCTGCTCGCCAGCGCCATCAGGCCGCCACCGAGCCCCGCCGTGGTAAAGCCCAAGGCCAGCAACCGCCCAGCCGGCAAGCGCGCCAGTAAGCGAAAAGCCAGTGCGCCGGCCAACACGCCGAGCTGGTTGGCGCCCATGGCCAGGCCGACCTGACGGGGCGCATCTATGTGCAGTAACTGCAGCACGTAACCGGCCTGTACCGGGACGATGAACAGGCTAACGCCAGCCAGCACGGTGAGCAGGTATAACGGCGTCAGGGCCGCCCATGGAAAACGCGAATCGACGGTGGCTTCGCTGGCGGCCTGGCAGGCACGCGGCTCCCACAACAGCAGGGCCATCAAGGGCAGGCACAGCGCACCCACCGCATAGAGGGTGAACGGTGTCCGCCAGTCGCTTTCCCCCAGCGCACCGCCCACGCCCATGAACAACGCCGCCGCCAATGAGGTGACCACCATCTGCAAAGCGAACAACCGCGCCCGGCGCTGGCCGTCGAAGTAGTCCCCCATCAGCGTGGTGCAACAGGTCATGATGCCGGCTTCGGCCAAGCCGATGCCGGCGCGGCTGGCGACAATCAGCACCAGCGAATCCAGCCATAACGGCAACAAACCGCACAGGCTGTAGAGCAACATGCTCGCCAGCAGCAGTGCTCGCCGCCCCACTCGGTCTGCCAACACCCCGGCCAGCGGCGCCAACAAGGCTATGACCAGTGCCGGCAACGTCAGGGCCACCGGCACCAGCACGGCCACGCCCGGCGTCTCGGCAAAATGCGCGTGCATGCGGGGTAGCACCGGTGCGATGAGCACCGCCCCCAGGACGGGCAGGCAACTGCCGAACAGCAACAAGGCAGCCTGGGCGCTTCCGGCAGTGCGTTCAGCGGCCATGGCTCACCTCCTCCAGCGGGCGAAAACTGGCGCCCTGCTCCAGCATCCCGCTGCTGCGCTCGCGTCTTGTGTGTTCATGCGCCGGCAATGCCAGCTGCTCGGTACAGGCCTTGCGGTGCGGCAACAGGAAGTAGGCCAACGCCGGCAGCAGGATCAATGCACCGACCATGTTCCAGACGAACATGAATGCCAGCAGCACGCCCATGTCGGCCTGGAACTTGATCGGCGAGAAGATCCAGGTACCAACGCCGATGGCCAGGGTGATACCAGTGAGCATGACCACCTTGCCGGTGAACAGCAGCGCGCGGTAATACGCCTGGGACAGGCTCGCGCCTTGGCGCAGCTGGGCCAGCACGATGCTCATCACATACAGCGCGTAGTCCACGCCGATGCCGACCCCAAGGGCGATCACCGGCAGGGTCGCCACCTTCACGCCAATACCCAGCGCCACCATCAGCGCTTCGCAGAGGATCGAGGTGAGTACCAGCGGCAGCACCGCGCAGAGCACCGCGCGCCAGGAGCGGAAGGTCACCAGGCAGAGCACGATCACCGCGCCGTAGACCCACCAGAGCATGTCGCGGTTGGCCTGCTTGACCACCTGGTTGGTGGCAGCCTCGATGCCTGCACTGCCGGCAGCCATGAGGAAGCTGGCCTGCTCGCTGTCGTTGGCCTGGGCAAACGCCTGGACGCTGTCGACCACCCGCGCCAGGGTGTCGGCCTTGTGATCGGTCAGGTAGGCATAGAGCGTCAGCAGGCTGCAGTCGTCGTTGTACAGCCCGCGCGGGGCACCGGCGGTAACCATGTTCAGGGTCGCCTGGTTGTTGACCAGGTCATACCACTTCGGGCTGCCTTCGGAGAGGCCGACCAGCACCCGGCGGTTGAGCAGCGCCAACGAGTTTGTCGAGTCCACGCCCTGCAGGCCACGCAGTTGCCAGTCAAGGTCATCCACGTGTTTCAAGGTGCCGTAGGCCGAACAGCCACCGGGGGCGGTGCGCACCATCACCGCGAACACATCGCTGCTGGCGCCGTAGTGCCGGGTGACGAAGGCATTGTCGCGGTTGTAGCGCGAATCGGCGCGCAGCTCGGGAGCGCCGGCGTCGAGGTCGCCGACCTTCAGGTGCAGGCTCACGGCGTAGCCCCCGGCAGCCATCAGCGCAGCGACGGCGATGCACGCCGCCGCCCAGCGCCGGCGGGTGAACAGGTCGAGGAAGCGCCACACCGCATGCTTGCCCGCCCCGCTGGCCTCGGCCTCTTCGGCGCGCAGGCTGCGCCGCGCCGCACGGGCACTGACGCCCACGTAGGAAAGCAGCACCGGCAGCAGAATCAGGTTGGTGAAGATCAGCACCGCCACGCCCAGGCTGGCGATGACGGCCAGGTCCTGGATCACCTGTATCTGAATGATCATGAGCACGGCAAAACCGACCGCATCGCAGAGCAGCGCGGTGAGCCCGGCCAGAAATAACCGGCGGAAGGTGAACCGCGCTGCCACAAGGCGATGCATACCGCGGCCGATGTCCTGCATGATGCCGTTCATCTTCTGGGCGCCATGGCTCATGCCAATGGCGAACACCAGGAACGGTACCAGCACCGAATACGGGTCGAGCTCGTAACCCAGCAGCGGCAGCAGGCCGAGCTGCCAGATCACTGCCACCAGCGAACACACCACCACCAGCGCGGTGCTGCGCACACAGCGGGTGTACCAGTACAGCACGGCGGCGGTGATGGCAATGGCGGCGGCAAAGAACAGCAGGATCTGCCGCAGGCCGTCCATGAGGTCGCCGACGACCTTGGCGAAACCGGTGATGTGGATCTCCACCCCCTGCGCCTGGAAGCGCTCGCGCAGGGTTTCCAGCTCATGGGCGAAGGCCGTGTAGTCGAGGGCCTGGCCGTCCGGGGTGTTCTCCAGCAGCGGCACGTAGACAATGCTCGAACGCTGGTCGAAGGCCACCAGTTGACCAATCTCGTTGGAGCGTTCCACGTTGCGCTTGAGCGCTTCCAGGCTAGCGGCAGCGCCATCGTAGCCGTCGGGCACCACCGGGCCACCTTCCAGGCCCTCCTCGGTGACTCCGGTCCAGCGGGTGGACGGCGTCCACAGCGACTTCATCGCCGCACGGTCGACGCCAGGCAGCAGGTATACCGCGTCGTTGAGCTGCTGCAGGCTGTGCAGGTAGTCCTTGTCGTAGATGCTACCGCGCGGATTGGCCACGGCGATGCGCACCGCGTTGCCCAGGCCGGCGAGCTCCTGGCGGTGCTCCAGGTAGTTGTGGATGAACGGATGATCGCGCGGGATCATCTTCTCGAAGCTGGCATTGAGGGTCAGGCGCGAGGCTTGCCAGCCGAGCAGCAAGGTCGCCGCCAGGCACAGCAGCAACACCAGCACACGGTGGTTGAAGAGCGCACGTTCCAGCAGCGAGCCGGACGCGCTGTCGAAGTCGTCGAGATGGCCGCTGGAAGGCGCAGATGAATTCATGACGTGCATGGTTCAGTCCGTCGTGGTGGAAAGAGAGGAAGATTCCAGGCGGCGCGCACCGGCCATGCCGACGGCGACGATGGAGCCATCGGCGGCGGTGGTAGCGGCGGTCAGTGGCAGGCCATCGGAGACCGCCACGGGCTGGGCGACAAAGGCGCCGAGGCCGCTGCGCAGGAGCATCCCTGCCTGGTTGGCGAGCAACAACTGGCCACCGGCGACACGCAGGCCGTTGATCGATGCCGGAATCGGGTTGGCTAGCGCCTGGAAACTGTCGCCACCGTCGTCAGAGGCGAACAGCGAACCGCGCAGGCCGCCGAGCAGCAGACGGCCATCGGGCAACACGGTGGCGGCGAAGTAGCTGCCATCGTAGGGTCCGTGCAGCGCCTCGAAATGCTCACCGCCATCACGCGAGCGAAGCAGCAGGCCCTGCTCGCCGGCGATGAACAACTGGTTGCCTTGGCGCGCCAGGGCATACAGGTGCAGTCCACGCCCGTTCGGCAGTCGGCCGATCTCCGACTGCCAGCTGCGCCCGCCGTCGGCGGTGCGCATGGCCACCCCGTAGGCACCCACGACCAGGCCGTTGCGGGCATCGGTGAAACTCAGTGCCAACAACGGCTTGTCCGCGCCGTCGGCCAGCAGCCGTTGCGCCGCCGCCAGGCGAAGCTCGTCTGAGGCAGCCTCGGCTGCCTGCACCTCCAGGGCGGCGGCGCGCTTGCCGTCGAGCTGCACGCTCCAGTGCTCACCACCGTCCTGGCTGTGCAAGACCACGCCGGCATGGCCGACCGCCCAGCCGTTGCGGGCGTCGATGAACTGCACGGCGGTCAGGCTGACACTCACCGGTACGGCAGTGGCCTGGCGCCAGTTGGCACCATTGTCATCGGACAGCAGTACCACGCCACGTTCACCCACCGCGACCAGGCGTGCATCGGCCCGGGCCACATCCTGCAACACCGCACGCAGGGCCTGGGGGCCGTGCAGCGCGGGCTGCGCGAGCACATCCACGCTGTCACCGGCGAACGCCGGCGGCAGCCCGCAACAGGCTGCCAGCAGCCAGCCGTAGAGCATCTTGTTCATCGCACGCAACCTTTTGTTCTTAGAGTCGGTACAGCACCTGCGCAGCGCGCCTGCTCAGCGCACACCCTCGCCGGCCATGGCGTCGGCGGTGAACACCGAGTCCTTGTAGGGCGGCACGATGCGGTACTGTTCGTTCTTGCCTGCGAACAGGTCACCGGCGAACCAGGCACCGGAGAGCAGGTCGTAGAAGCCGTTGGTCAAGGTCACCACGCCCGGCAGGTCAGGCAGCACCACCGGCGAGGTCCAGACCACCTTGGCCAACTGGTTGCGGGCGTCATAGCGCTCGCCCAGCACGGCAGCCCAGGTGTCTTCGTCGAGGTAGTAGGTGCTACGCGGCATCACATGGCGCTGGCCATTCTTCAGCGTCGCCTCCACCACCCACACACGGTGCAGCTCCCAGCGGATGGAGTCGGGGTTCAGGTGATGGGGGGCCAGCAGCGCCTCGGCGTTGCTGGCGGTGAACACCTTGTTGGCGTTGTAGGGGATGTACATCTCCTTCTTGCCCACCAGCTTCCAGTCGAAGCGGTCGAGACGACCGTTGAACACGTACAGCTCATCGAAGCTCATGACGCCGGCGGTGGCCGGTGTCGGCGTGTCGCAGCAGGCGTTGGGCAGGCGACGCACACGGCGCTGACCAGGCAGGTAGGTCCAGACCGCAGCTTTGTCGGCGTTGAGGTTCTCAAGGCCGGTAATGGCCTCCCCGGCACGCAGGGGCGGGCCGTCGTTGGTCATGCGGATGGACCAGAACACACCCTTGTCGCCACTGCCACCGGGCAGGTACCAGGGCATCTGCAAATCGGCCCGCGAGTCATTGGTGAGCACGTGCTTGCCGTCGGCGGTGGTCAGGTACTGATTGAAGCTGGCGTGCCAGGAAGCACCCCGCCAACGCAGCAGGTGGTTCCACATGGCTTCCACGCCATTGGCCGGGATCGGGAACGGGATGCCGCCGGATGCGCCTTCGGGCATGGGGCCGGCGGGGCCGTCCACCAGCTTGCCGCTGGTGGCGTTGGCGAAGGTAGCGTCGTACACCGACTGCGGAGCGGCAGCGCTGCGGCGCGTCGGGTAGACGTCGAGACGATAGCTGTCCGGGTACTTCTTCAGCATCGCCTGGATGCCCGGCGTCAGCTTGTCGACATACTGCGCCATGTTCTGCGCGGTGATGCTCAACAGCCGCTTGTCGCTGGCGAACGGATCGCCACGCTTGCCGCCTTCCTTATAGGCCGGGTCGGCCTGGATGTAGCCACCGGTCCAGGCAGGAATGCTGCCATCCGCATTGCCGGCCCGCTCGCCACCGAGCGGGGTCAGGCTGGTCTTGAGCATGGCCGCCTGCTCGGCGGGCACTGCGGCAACGGCGCCGTGGGCCAATAGCAGCGAGGCACTCAGGGCAGTGAGCAGGGAAACGACTTTATTATTGTGTTTCATCGGGTGGTCCTCGGTCAGAAGGTGCGGCTGACAGTGAAGGCGATGAAGTCGCGGTCTTTGAGCGACTGTTCGAAGGTGTAGTGGTTATCGGCGTCGAGGAAGGTGTTCTCCGGGCCGTAGTAGTGCGTGTAGGTCAGGCCCAAACTCCAGGTGTTGAGGTAGTTGCCTTTCAGGCCGATGTTCAGGTCACCGCCATGATCGGTGCCAAAACCGGTGCCCAGCGCCATCGACGCGCCGTTGGTGTAGCTCGCGCCGATCGGCACCGACAGGTCGAGCCCCGGTAAGATCTGCCGGTACATCGGTTCGAACACCAGGCGCAGGCTGGTGGCGTCACGGTCGGCGTTAGGGTCAACGGCATCGGCGTTCTTGCTCACGCTCATCACCCGGTTCCAGGCGATTTCGCCGAGGAAGCTCGACTCGGCAGCGATGAAGTTCGGCTCCAGGCTGGCAAGCCAGGAGACGTTGGCGTGCAGCGTGCGGCCGGTGGCGTAAACCGGGTTATCGTCATTGTCGATCGCCTCGCCCACGGCCAACGCATGCTGGTTGGTCGAGGCCAACGGCTGGTTCCAGCGCGTTGACAACTCACCGGCGAGGTTGAAGTTGCCAACGGTGGTGGAGAAGCTCGCACCGAACGCCTCGATACCCTCGGGATACACCCAGTAGAACTCGCCGGCCTTGCCGCTGACCGGGTCGAGGTTGGCGAAGTTAGGGCGTACGTTGAGTTGCGGTGACTTGTCGTGGAAACGGATGGCGTACAGGCCCCAGTCGACCGTCTCGGTGCGCCAGCGCACCTGCATGCCGCCCTGCCCTGAGTCCTTGGCTTGCTTGTCGTTGCCGTGGAAGAACGCCAGAGGTTGGCCACCGGGGAACACCGGCGCGCCGACGAACATGCGCTCGGCGCCATCGCCAAAGAAGTCGTCTGTGGAGAAATAGCTACCCGCTGCCGGCAGGCGGTTGGCCTCCCACTCGAACTGGTAGTAGGCCCCCACCGACACATCCGGCGTCAGTTGGAGTTGTCCGGAAATCTGCTGTACCGGACGGATCAGTTCCTTGAACTGCGTGTTGGGTACCGACAGCCCCTTGACCACGTCCACCGGAGCCATGCCGCCAGCAATGCCGTTCATGCCAAAGAACAGGCTCTCGCCCCACTGCATGGCGTATTGACCCAGACGGCCGGACAGCGGCATGTCGCCGATCTCGGTCTTGCCGAAGATAAAGGCGTCGAGCAGCTCGCCCTTGCGTCCATGCAGCTTGCGCGTGTCGTCGGTGAACGCGTCGTAGTCGACCGAATAGCTGTTGGCACGGCCAGGGTCGTTGTTGTCAGTCCCTTGGTTGTAGACATCGTCGTACCAGGCCGCGCCGCTGACCCGTGCGCCGACGTTGTCGTAGGTAATGTCCAGTTCCGACAGCAGGTCGAGGCGGTTGGAGATCAGGCCCTTGTCGAAGTTGCGGTCACCGTCGTCCAGGTTCAGCGCGGTCTGCCCTTCGGTGAGCTTGCTGCTCGCGTCCTGTGTACGCCAGGCGGCGCTGTATTTCAGCGTATTGTCCCAGCGCACCCGCAGGTCGGGGTTGCCGGTATCGAATTCGAAGGCCTGCGCCTGGCTTGCGGCCAGCGCGACAAGCGCCAGGCTGAGGGGCTTGAGCGCCGGTAACGGCCGTGTGAATGCACCTTTGCGAGTCAACATCGGGGTTTCCTCTTTCTTTTTATTGTGCGTCGGTGTTGGCATAGGGCCGGCGCGCCGACAAGGCAGGGCGTGCCGGGTACGGGGAGTCAGATCGGCTGCGCAGTGACCTCCAGCATGCGCTTGACCAGGCCGATGCGGTCGAAGGAAGGATCGCGCTGGATCTCCTTCACACCTGCCAGCAGGGACATTTCGCTGATGAACTTGCAGCGCTCGAAACGCCGGCCCATGAAACGCTGCAATTGCACGTCGAGGCTGCCACCCGCGGTGAGCTCCTCGGCGAGCACCACGGCGTCCTCAATGGCCATGCCTGCACCCTGCCCCAGGTGTGGCGTGGTGGCATGGGCGGCATCCCCGATCAGCAGCACTCGACCGCAGTACCAGGGTTCGTCGACAAACACCGCTTCAAGCGGCTTGTAAACGACCCCGGCGTTGTCGACGATCTGCTCGCGCAATTCGCCGATCAGCCCGCCGAAACCGGCCAGGCGCTGGCGAAGGCCATCAGCCAAAGCGGCCGGTTCCATCCAGGGGTTGCCCGGCTCGTGGGAGGTGGTGAAGAGGTACATCAGGTCATCGGCCAGCGGCACCAGACCCGCGTTGCCAGAGGGCCCTTGGTAGTTGGCAAGGTGGTCGATACCTGCCGCACGCGGGAAGTTGTAGCGCCACACCGACTGCCCGGTGAAACGCGGCTGATAACGATCACCGAACAGCACGCTGCGGACTTTCGAGAACAACCCGTCGGCGCCGACCATCAGACCGTAGCGCCCCTGGCTGCCATCGGTGAACAGCACGTCCACTGCGCTGTCGTCTTGCTCGAAACTTTCCACCGAGGTGCCCAGGCGCACCTGGGTGCCCAGTTCGATGGCAGTTTCGCTCAACACCTTGTGCAGGGCGCGGCGCGAGATACCCACATTGGCCGGATACTGCGGACCGGCCAGGCGCTGGCCAGGGATGCGCGCCAGTTGCTGCCCTTCGGTGGTATAGATGGCCACGTCCTCGAAGGCGTAGGCGGCATCAAGGTAGGCTTCGAGCAGGCCCAGCCGGTGCATCTCGCGCACCACATTGCTCTGTTGAATGATGCCAACGCCGTAGACGGTCCACTCGGTTTTCAGCTCGACCAGATCGACGGCGATGCCCTTGCGGCGCAAGGCGATGGCGGCACACAGCCCGCCAATTCCGCCGCCCACGATCAACACGTTGTTCACAGTATTCATGGCATGTCTCACGTTTTGTTCTTGTTGTGCGCCCCGTCATGCGGGGCGGCCGTTTCCTGTGCCTATGCACAGCTTCCCGCCTGCGCCGGTCCATGACCAATCGCGTCGCGGGATGCGACCTATCGCGCGGCGCGATAGGTCAGCGATCGAGCTGCTCCAGCGGCAATAGCAGCCAGCCGTCCGCTTCCTTGTGATCGAGTGCCTCCAAGGCTTCGCCTCGGCAGGGGCCGTGAACGCAAGTGCCGTCTTCGGGCGTGAAGCGCGCACCGTGGGCGTAGCAGACGATCCACTGGCCATCGGCGCTCAAAAAGCGGTTCTTGCGGTACTCCATGGGCACCATCAAATGCGGGCACAGGTTGCGGTAGACGCGTACCTGGCCCAGGTACCGAAGGGCGAACAGGCTGTCCGCGCCCCTGCCCTGTGGGTCGAAACCGCGCGCTTGACCCTCGCCCAGCTCATCGAGCCGGCACAGCTCCACCCACGCCATGTTTCAACCCTGCTTCGCAGGTGGGCCGCTGGGTGCCCATTTCTCCCGCGAGGCGAACAGGAACAGCTGCGAGTTGTCGGCCGACATCGGCGCCTGACGCGCCGCCCATGCGTCATCGTGCTTGTCCATGTCGGCGTCGTACTCGATGTGGCAGCCCAGCGGGCTGTTGAAGTACCAGAACCAGTTGGAACCCAGCAGGTGTCGGCCCGGGCCCCAGAAGCTGGTCCAGCCCTGCTGCTGGAAACGCGTACCGGCCAGCAGGACCTCGGTGCCGCTGCCCATATGGAAGGTGAAGTGCTCGCAACCCTGCATGTGCGGTGGGGTCTGGATCATGAACAGGCAGTGGTGATCGTCCATGGCGGCGGTGCGCATGAACGGGCCGACGCCGATGAAGCTGTCGGTGGTGACGAAGCCCAGGCGATCGCGGTAGAACGCTTCGCCCTTGGCCGCATCGGGTACGAAGTACACCACGTGGGACAAGGTGCGCGGCAATGCCGGCATGTCCGGGGCAATGCCCAGCTGGTTGATCGGGCGCTGCGGTGCGCTACCGGGGGCGTTGGTAAGGTCGGCCGGCGCGTCGAAGGGGCGACGGCAGGTCACCTGGAAGGCAATGGCAAAGCCCAGGTCGTCGAAGGTGTGCAACGCGCCGCTGGCGTCGCGCCGCACTTCGCGATCACGGCCCAGCTCGTCGGCGATGGCCGCCAGATCGGTGCTCGACGCGACGCCGTAAACGGTCTCGCGCAGCGATGGGGTCGGCCCGAGCGCCGCCGGCAGGCCAGGGTCGTCGCCGCGGCGGATAATGATCGAGGTGCCGTCCAGCGCCTCGAAACGGCCACCGTCGCCGTCCAGTTGAACGGCATCGAGGCCGTAGTCACGCAGGCAATCGGCACAGGCCTGGATATCGTCGACGCCAAACACCAGCGCGTCGAGACCAAGAATATTCATGGCTACCACTCCATTGAAATTGTTGTTCGGCGAGGCAGGTCACCGGTAGTGGGTCGCGGCGGCACATCGGCCGTACGACTGGCGTGCAGGTTGCTCGGTGGCGGGGTGGCGTGACCAATCGCGAGTCAGAATGCGAGGCATCGGCAATCGCGATACCTGGGCCATAGCCCATGTGCTGTGGCGTTGGCTCGGTATCGTGGCTTGAAGGTCTTGACGTATCGGCAATGCAGCGGGAAGGTATCGCGAAAATAACTACAAGAACCGAGAGCTATCACCATGCGCTTTCACCACCTGGACTTGAACCTGCTGGTTGCTCTGGACATCCTGCTCGAGGAGCAAAACATCACACGCGCCGCCGAGCGCCTGCACATGACTCAATCGGCCACCAGTGGCGTGCTGGGGCGTTTGCGAACGTTTTTCGAGGATGAGTTGCTGGTGCAGGTCGGCCGCAAGATGCAGCCCACTCCCTATGCTCTGGAACTGGCCAAGCCGGTACGCGAGGTGCTGCTGACCATTCGCGCCTCGATAACGGCCAAGCCGGTGTTCGATCCGGCCGCCAGCAAGCGACACTTCCGCCTGGTGGCCTCGGACTACCTGATCAGTGTGGTATTCGCTCAGGTCATCCAGAAAATCCATCAGGAGGCGCCGCACATTACCTTCGAGATGATCGGCCCAGGCGACAGTAGCGCCGAATTGCTGATGCGCGGCGAGGTCGACATGATGATCGTGCCCGAGCGCTATCTCATCGAGGGCCATCCGGCGCAGCTGCTGTTCGAGGAAGATCATGTCTGCGTGGTGTGGCGCGACAACCCCGAGGTGGGCGAGCATCTGACACTTGAGCAGTACATGCAGATGGGCCACATTTCGGTGGGCTTTGGCCGCAACCGCCACTTGAGCATCGAGGACTGGTTCATGAACCAGTACGGCTTCAATCGGCGGCTGGAAGTCATCACCAACGACTTCAACACCCTGCCCCAGTTGTTGGTGGGCACCGTGCGGGTCGCCACCATGCACCGCCGACTGGCCGAACTCTATGCCGGCTACCTGCCGCTGCGCCTGTTGCCACCGCCAGTGAAGATCCCGGTTATGCGTGAATTCATGCTGTGGCACCGCAGCATGGACGGCGACCCCATGCACAGATGGCTTCGCGAGCGCATCAGCGATGTCATTCAGTGCGCCAGCACGCAGCCAGATGCTCTGCGCGCCACCGCCTGAGCGGCGGCCATCGCCCCAGACACCGCAACGGTGCTGGGGCATCGCGTTTCGCGATACCTCGCATCCCTGATCACGATTGGCCCCACCCTGCCCTGCCTGCGTACCTTGCCTTCAAACCGCGCCCTGCCTGCCTGTCGCTCAAGTGGGCGCCGGACTCCACGACCGCAGAAGGACAACAAGAATGTTCCGTTACTTCCCCACCAATTACGTCTGGAACCTCTCGGTGGATCTGGCCATCGAAATGGGTGCCCGCATGGGTGAAATCGAGGAAATGTGCGCACCGCTGCAGGAAGCCGCCAAACAGCCCGACGCCGCCGGCACCCAGGCCTTCCGGGAAATATGGTCGACCATGGCCGACAAGCTGTGCGGCTTGGCCGAAGAGGACGAAACCGCCGGCCGACGCTTGTCCGCCGGCGAAAAATACAACCGCGCGGCCACCTATTACCTCACCTGCGAACGCTTGCAGGCCCACGGCGCGCCGGGTCGTGCAGCCTTGTATCAGCGCTTCCTCGACACCTTCGCCCGTGGCATCGATCTGGCCAAGGAGAACTGTGAGCGCGTAGAGATCCCGTATGAAGGCAAGCACCTCTCGGGACTGCTGGTGCGCGCAGAAGGCGTGAGTGGCCCGGCACCGCTGCTGGTGCAAGTCAACGGGCTGGATTCGACCAAGGAAATGAAATACCGCGTCGGCCTGCCTGCCTGGCTGGCCAGGCGAGGCGTGTCGTCGCTGATTGTCGACCAGCCTGGCACCGGCGAAGCGCTTCGCCTCCACGGCATGACGGCACGCCATGACAGCGAACACTGGGCCAGCCGCATAGTGGACTGGCTGGAAACCCGCGCTGATGTCGATGCCAAGCGCATCGGCCTGGAAGGCGTTTCCCTGGGCGGCTACTACTGTCCGCGCGCAGTGGCGTTCGAACCGCGCTTTGCTTGCGGCGTGGTGTGGGGCGCCAACCACGACTGGCGCGACGTGCAGAAGCGTCGCCTGGAGAAGGAAGGCAACTTCCCGGTGCCACACTACTGGGCGCATGTGCAATGGGTCTGGGGGGCGAAGGACCTGGACGACTTCATGCGCATCGCCGAAAACGTACACCTCGACGGTGTACTCGACCGCATCCACGTACCTTTCCTGGTTACCCACGGCGAGAAAGACTCGCAGATCCCGCTCAAATGGGCACACCGCACCTACGAGCAACTGGTCAACAGCCCGAAACGCGAACTGAAGATTTTCACTGACCGTGAAGGCGGCGTGCAGCACTCGAGCTTCGACAACAGCATCAATGCCGGGCACTACATCGCCGACTGGATCGCCGAAACCCTTGGCGGCCACACGGCCTGATCGGCGCTGCCGGCCCTGGCGCCGTTCTCGTTTCTGCGCCAGAGAGCGCCAGGTATCGATGCCATCGATACTTGGCCATCAATAGCATCTGTTGGTGCCGGGCAGTCACCACGGCCGAGCCTTGCACCACCCCTCTAGATGAGAGAGCTCACCAATGAGTGCCCTGCACCTGCACTGCTCCACCCTGTTCGACGGCACTGGCCTGCACACCCGCCAACGACAGACATTGATCATCGAAGGCGGCGTGATCCGCCATGTCGGGCCATCCGCCGAGGCACCCCGTCCGCAACCCGGCGACCGTGAAGCCCACGGCCAGTTCGTCATGCCCGGGCTGGTGGACGTGCACACCCACCTGGCGTTTGGCAATGCCCAGAGCGAGGAAGACATCGACATCTGGACCAGCGACGAGTTTCGCGCCCTGCGGGGGCTGTTCTTCGCTCAGCACGTTCTGGCTGCCGGCGTGACGTCCATGGTCTGCCCTGGCGACAGTGGCCAACTCAGCATTGCCGTGCGCAATACGGTCAACGCCGGACTGTTCGAAGGCCCTCGTATCGCTGCAAGCAGCCGAGTGATCACCAATCGACAGAGCCTGAACGACTGGTTCCCAAGCCGCGTCGGCGCCCCTGAGTACTTCACCGCCGCGCTGGTCACCAGCCGTGACGATGCCATTGCCCAGATCCGCAAGCAGGCCAAGGACGGCGTGGACCTGATCAAGATCGCCATGGACGGCACTCACCGTCGCCCCAACGGCGAAATCATCGCCGCTTTCACCGCCGACGAGACCCGTGAGATGGTCTACGAAGCTCATCGCCTCGGCTGCCGGGTGGCTACCCACGCCTATGGCCGAGAAGCGGTGATGTACGCGGCCAAGGCTGGCGTCGACCTGGTGTTCCACGCCTTCTACATGGATGACGCCTGCATCGAAGCGCTGCTTGAGGCTGGCAGCGTGCTCGCTCCGACCATGACCTTCCCGCAGAACACCGTGGACTTCTGCCAGCCCCATGACCCCGCGATCAGCACCGGCTACGCCGCCTACTGCGCCCGGACCCTCGAGCTCGGCGCGCCGGTACTCAAGCGTGCCAAGGCCGCCGGCGTACCCTTCGCCTGCGGCAGCGACAGCGGCTTTGCTGTGACACCCTATGGCGAATGGCACGCTCGCGAACTGGAGCTGCTGGTACGGCACCTGGACTTCACCCCGGCCGAAGCGTTATTCGCCGCAACCCATGTCGGCGCACGCTTGATGCCGCGCGGCGATACGCTCGGCACCCTGGAACCGGGCAAACAGGCCGATCTGCTGGTGCTCGACGGTTCGCCCCTGGACGACATCCGCATCCTTCAAGACCGCGATCGGCTGCAGGCGGTGTACAAGGCCGGCGAGCCGGTACGGCTGCAACGCACCGCCTACAACCCCAAGCAGGTGTCGGACTTCAATTCGCTGAAATGGACCGACCTCTACACCCGCGACCGCGTGTCCGAACTCGGCAAATGGAGCCTGTGAGCATGACAACGCTCAACTTCGAACTGGCAGTGCAACTGGCCGTCGCGACCCTGCACCAGGCACGCGCTTTGAACCTGAAGCCTATGGCCGCAGCAGTGCTCGACAGCGCCGGCCACCCGTTGGCGGTGCTGCGCGATGAGCAGGCCAGCTACCTTCGCCCGCAGATCGCCACCGGCAAGGCCCGCGGCTGCCTGGGCCTGGGCTTCGGCGGCCGCGAACTGGCGCGCCGCGCCCAGACCATGCCGGCGTTCTTCGATGCCATCAACAGCCTCACCGGTGGCGAGGTGATTCCGGTCGCCGGCGGCGTTCTTCTGCGCGATGCAGAAGGCCGCCTGCTTGGCGCCATCGGCGTCAGTGGCGATACCTCGGACAACGATGAGCGGTGCGCGCTGCTGGCCATCGAAGCGCTCGGGCTGATCGGCGACAGCGGCGATCTTCAGCTCTGAGCCAACGCCTTGGCCTGTTCCACCAGCAAGTGGCGGAGCCAGGCCAAGGCGAGGTCGCTCCCCTGCCGCGGATGCCACTGGGGGACCTGGGATGCTGCTGACGCAGTAATGGCCGAGGCGAGCGGCTCGCAGCCAGGCCTTGATCCCGACCCGGCAAAGATCCGTCTTGTGCCCAGTATTCTCCAGGGCCACCATAGGCATTCTTCAACAGACCATTGGCTAATGCATGACACTGGAAAATTACCAGGCAATCGCTGAAAGCATTGCCCTGCTGCTGTACCCCCACGCGGAAGTCGTCATTCATGAGATACGCAGCCAGACAATCGTTCATATCGCCAATAATTTCTCACATCGCAAGCTCGGCGATGATTCGGCACTCGGTCCAGAACTGGGGGACCTTTTGAAGGGTACCAACCTTGGTCCCTACGAGAAGCTCAACTGGAACGGTCAGAAGGTCCGCTCGATCAGTGCTGTGCTGCACAATTCGCAAGGCGAAGCCGAGTATCTGATGTGCATCAATCTGAACGTGTCGGTGCTGGAACAGGCGCGTGTGGCATTGGATGCGTTCTTCCAGATGAGTCGGCTGGAGCCGCAACCGGATGCGTTGTTCCGCAACGATTGGCAGGAGCGCATCAACACCTTCCTGCAAGCGTGGCTGCAAGCGCATAACCTGTCGCTGCAGACCTTGAAGATGAAAGACAAACGCAACCTTGTCCTGGCCTTGCATGCCGAGGGTGCATTCGAGGGGCGCAGCGGCGCCGATTACGTTGCCAACGTCCTCAGCATGGGGCGGGCCACCGTGTACAAATACCTGAAGGAAGTCAGGGCATAGGCGGTATTGCCTGGCTGTAGGCACACGCTCTTGCTGTTGGTGGAATATTATTCTATGGTGGACAAATTATCCATACGCCTGCAAGGACCCGTCATGCCAGCCACCCCGTCCGTTGATGCCCAGTTCCTTGATACATTGCACCAAAACATTCAGGACGCCCATGCGGCGCTCCGCCCGGCCGTCAGCATTACCCCGCTCTTGCACAGCCCTCGTTTGTCGGCACTGACCGGCTGTGAAGTGCTGCTCAAATGCGAACACCTGCAGCACACCGGTTCCTTCAAGTTTCGCGGTGCCAGCAACAAGATGCGCCTGCTGCCGGCCGAGGCACGCAAGCAGGGGGTGATAGCCGCCTCTTCCGGTAACCATGGGCAGGCCCTGGCCCTGGCCGGCAAGATGGCTGGCGTGCCAGTGAAGGTCTACACCACCACGGGCGCATCGGCATACAAAACAGAGGCAATGCGCGCGCTGGGCGCCGAAGTGGTCTGCCTGCCCACCGACCCGCTGAGTGCAGAGCTGGAAGCAGCCAGGCAAGCCAAGGCCCAGGGCGTTCCTTTCGTGTCACCTTACAACGACCTGCAAGTCATTGCCGGCCAGGGCACCATAGGCATGGAATTGTTCGAGCAGGCGCCAGACCTGGACGCGGTGTTCGTCGCCGTGGGCGGTGGCGGGATGATTTCCGGCATCGGCGCCGCCCTGCGCGTACTCAAGCCGGGCACTGAGATCATCGGCTGCTGGCCGGCGAATGACCCAACCCTGCAGCAATCACTCGAGGCTGGTGAAATCATCGAATTGGATGCCTGCGAAACGCTGTCGGATGGCACGGCCGGCGGCGTCGAGCCAGGCGCCATCACCTTCCCGCTTTGCCAGGCGCTGCTCACCGATACCGTGCTGGTCAGCGAGGACGAAATCCGCTGCGCCATGCGCGACATCGCCAGCAGTGAGCGCTGGATCATCGAAGGCGCTGCAGCGGTTGCGGTCGCCGGCATGCAGAAGCTCGCCGAACGCTATCAGGGCAAGCGTGTCGCGGTGATCCTGTGTGGCCGTAACATCCTGCTGGAGAAGTTCCTCGAGGCCGTTCAATGAGGGTCTTCAGCAAGGCGCAGATCATCGCCCGCTTCAACCCCGAGGTGGCGGTGAGCCAACTGGAGGAAGGCTTCATCGCCTACTCCGAAGGCAAGGTGCAGGTACCGCCCGTGCAGGGCTTCGCATTCAAGGGCGCGAACGGTGACTGTTGCGTGAAGTCGGCCTACATCGAAGGCAGCCCGACCTTCACCGTCAAGCTTTCGACAGGCTTCTACGACAACCCGTCCAAGGGCCTGCCTAGCAATGATGGCTTGATGCTTGTGTTGTCTGCACACACCGGTCAGCCGCTGGCACTGCTGCAGGACCAAGGCTGGCTGACTGCCATGCGCACCGCGTTGGCCGGGCGTATCGCCGCCCGGCTGCTGGCGCCATCCCAGGTCAAGGCCATTGGCATCCTCGGCACCGGCATGCAGGCGCAGATGCAGCTTGAGCAGCTTCGCGCGGTGACCGATTGCCACCAGGTGATTGTCTGGGGCCGGCATGAACGCGGGCTTGCGGCCTATACCGCATTTGCCCGCGAGCTGGGCTTCGCAGTGCACAGCACGCAGGATGCGGCCGAGGTTGCGGGCGCGGCAAACCTGATCGTTTGCACCACGCCTTCTCGCCAGGCGCTGTTGCACAGCGATTGGGTCCAGCCGGGTACGCATATCACCGCCGTCGGTGCCGATGCGCCCGGCAAGCAGGAACTGGACCCGGCACTGGTGGCAAGGGCGGACCGCATCATCGTCGACGCCATCGCCCAGTGCAGCCAGTACGGCGAAGTGGCCCATGCCCTCGGCAGTGGCCGCATCGACGCTAACCAGCTGATCGAGCTGGGTACGCTGCTGGCTGGCCGTGCCAAGGGGCGTGAGCACGACAGCCAGATTACCTTGGCGGACCTGACCGGTGTTGCAGTGCAGGATGCACAAGTTGCAAGCCACGCCTTGGCCGCCCTGTGCACCTGAGGCGACAACAGCGTCAGCGCAAACGTTGCACCTGCGCTGGCGTGCGCTGCATCAGCACCTTGCCATTGCGTACCGACACCAACGCGTGCCCCTGGCTGCGCACCATCTCGTAATCATCCGGCGCCGACAGCAGCAACAGGTTCGCCGGCCGCCCCACCTCGATGCCATAGCGCTCGCCCAGGTTAAGGGTGCGGGCGCTGTTGTCGGTAATCAGGTCCAGGCAGCGCTGCAGGTCTTCATACCCAAGCATGTGACAGATGTGCAGGCCGGCTTCGAGAATGCGCAGGATATTGCCATTGCCCAGTGGGTACCACGGGTCGACGATGGAGTCCTGGCCGAAGCACACGTTCATGCCGGCGCGGTCGATCTCGGCCACGCGGGTCACGCCACGACGTTTCGGGTAGTTGTCGAAGCGCCCTTGCAGGTGAATGCTCTCGGTCGGGCATGACACGAAGTTGATGCCCGACAGCTTGAGCAGGCGGAACAGCTTGTAGCAATACGCATTGTCATACGAGCCCATGGCCACGGTGTGGCTGGCCGTGACCCGGGGCCCCATGCCGCGTACCCGTGCTTCTTCGGCCAACACTTCGAGGAAGCGTGATTGCGGGTCGTCGGTCTCGTCGCAGTGCACGTCCACCAGGCAGCCGGTGCGCTCGGCCAGGTCCATCAGGAACTTCACCGACGATACCCCCTGGTCGCGGGTATTTTCGAAATGCGGAATGCCGCCGACGACGTCGGCGCCAATCGCCACGGCTTCAGTCATCAGCGCCCGGCCGTTGGCGTACGACTCGATGCCCTCCTGCGGGAAGGCGACAATCTGCAGGTCGATCAGCTCACGCACTTCGTCGCGTACCTCGACCATGGCCTTGAGCGCGGTGAGTTTCGGGTCGGTCACATCGACATGGGTACGCACATGCTGGATACCGTGGTCCACCAGCATGTCGATGGTTTTTTTCGCACGGGTCTTGATGTCGTCGTGAGTGGTGATTTCCTTGCGCTCCGACCAGCGCTCAATGCCTTCGAACAACGTGCCGCTCATGTTCCACTTCGGCTCACCCGCGGTCAGCGTGGCATCAAGATGAATGTGCGGCTCGACAAAGGGCGCGACCACCAGGTTTTGCCCGGCGTCCAGGTCATTGGCCGTAGCAGGCGCCACGACGTCGGTCTGGGGCACGATGGCGGCAATGCGCTCGCCGTTCAGTTCGACGCGGAACAGGCCAGGCTTGCCGCGCAGGCGTGCGTTGATGATGTTCATGCTGTTACTCCTTGCCGTGGGCTTCGCTCATGCGCCATACCAGCATGGCGACCGAAGCATTCATGCGAAAAAGCGGGTCGTCCAGCGACTGCCCGCTCAGTTGTTCGATGCGCTGGATGCGCTGATTGATCGTGTTGCGGTGCAGCCCCAGACGCTGTGCGGCCTTGAGCCCGTTGCCATTTTCCATGAGCAAGGCGTCGAGGGTATGCACCAAAGCATGGGCGTGTTTGCGCCCAGGGGCGATCAGCGGGCCGAGGGTGCGGTTGACGAAATCGTCGACCAGCGAGCGGTCGACAATACCTTGCAGCAGGCGCAACACGCCAAGCTCGCTGAAGTTGCAATAGCCGTTGGCCGGGCGCAGATGCTGCGCCACATCCAGCGCCTGGCGTGCCTCGTTGAGGGCCTGGCGGTAGTGCGCGCAATCGTCAGCGAGGCTCGACAAGCCCATGTAAAGGCCCAGTTCATCAGTCGCGGCTTGCAACTGCCGGTACAGCGCACCCAACGTCTCGGGTAAGTCGCGTGTATCGGCCAGCAGCACCACGAACAGATCGCCCGGCAATTGCGCCGTCACACTGCCTGGCCGCTGGCGGCACCAGGCTTCGAGCTGGTCTTCCAGGGCCTGGCGGGTGGCTTGCCAGGTACGCTCGCCGTGCGCCAGGCCGTGGCGCTCGAACAAGCCGTCCACGCCCGTCAGGCGCAAAGCCAGCAGGCGCCGCGGTTTATCCAGCGCCAGTTGCAGGTGTGCTGCCCGCTGCCGGGCAATCGCCAGGCTTGGGTAGTCGCCTGTGAGCAGTTGCCCAAGGATGTCGTTACGCGAGCGGCGCGCCTGGCTCATCTGTACCAGTGCAGTGCCGATCAGGTGGGTGACCACCACCATCTTCAGTGCGTAGGGCTGTTCGATCAGCGGCAAGCCCAGCTGCTCGGCGCGCGTGACAACGGGCGCCGGGATGCTCTGGATGAAACTGCCGCCGGTGAGAATCACCATGCCGGCAATGCCCACGGCGTCGCCATCCTCCACCAGGCTCAGCAGGTTGGCTTCGCCGCGCGGGTGGTTGATGCCGGTGACGAATACCAGTTCACCGCCCATCACCCATTCGGCGATACCCTCGTTCTCCGCCACGTAAGGCCAGCGTACCCGCCGCTGCAGGTTGCGCGCTCCGGCCCGCACCTGCATTTCGTGCAGACCGGGCAAATGCAGGATCTCGTCCAGCGCCAGGCTCACGGTTCGACGCCCGCCTGGCCCGGCGCGCGGCGGCGTGCGCCCAGCTCCAGAATGACGATGTAGCACACTGCCGAGGCGGCGATGCCCACCAGCGGCGCGACCCACGGTGAGGCATAGGCCAGTACTGCGCCCACGGCATAGGCAAACAGCCCGGTGAGGTTGTAGCGTGGCAGGTTTGCCGTACCCAGTGCCGGGTATTTGCCGCGGTGGCGGTACCAGAAATCAGCCATGATCACCCCACCCACCGGCGGAATGATCGACCCCAGCAGCACCAGGAACGGGATCAGCATTTCGTACATGCCACCCATCGCCAGCACAATGCCAACCCCGGCCGCCACCAGCGTTGCCGTGCGCCGGCGCTCGCTGCGCAACAAGTGGCAGGCGGCGGCTGACACGTTGTAGATGGTCGGACCCTGAATGGTCCACAGGTTCAGGCACAGCATCACCACCGCCGCGAACGACAGGCCCTGCAGCATCATCACGTCGACGATATCGGCCTGCTGGTAAACCATCGCGCACCACGCCCCGGCCACCACCATCAGGCCGTTGCCAAGGAGGAATGCCACCACGCTGGCGATCACCGCTACCCGGCCACTGCGTGCCAGCCGTGTCCAGTTGGTGGCTTGGGTGGCGCCACTGGCGAAGGTGCCGAAGACCATGGTCACTGCCGCCGAAAAGGTCATGGTTTCATGCGGTACTACTGCAGCCAGGCCGGCAAAGCCACCGGCATCGCGGGTGGCGATGTACATGGACACCAACAGCAGCACGAACATCAATGGCACCGACACCCGCGACAACAGGTCCAGCCCTTTGAAACCGATAATGGCCGTAATGCTGAAACCCAGCCCGAACAGCACCATCAACGGCATGCCGAAGCCATCCGCCAGCCCCAGCAGCTTGACCAGCACGATCGCCACCGTGGCCGTACCCCAGGCATACCAGCCCAGTTCGGCAAAACCCAGCAGAAAGTCCGAGAGCCGGCTCCCCGCTTCACCGAAACAGAAGCGCCCCATCAACACGGTATTCAGCCCGCTGCGCGAGGCAATGAAGGCCAACGCTGCGGCATACAAGGCCAGCAGGCTGTTGCCGAGGGTAGCCACCCACAGCATGTCGACAAAACTGAATGCCATGCCCAGCTTGCCGCCGGCGAACATCGTGCCGGTAAAGAAGGTGAAGCTGAACAAGACCATCGCGATCGGCAGCAGGCCCTTGCGGGCGGACTGGGGGGCTTCGCTGAGGGGAAATTCGCTGGGTGAGCTCATTGCACGGGGGCTCCGGGTTTGTAGTTGGGAGCAGAAAGAGCAATATGCGGGCCGCTTTTTCCTGCGCCGCCACCCGGAAGAAATCGGACTGTTCGCCCAGAAATCCATATGCACTGTGCACATTAAAGCTACGATCTGACGATCTGGAGTGTGCGCGAAGACTTATTTTGAGGCGCCCATGCACCAAAGCGGGCCTGGGCTGGGTAGTAATCACCCAGCCCACGGCGGTTTACACGGTCCCGTCCAACCCCATTTGCCAGAAATCAGCCTCCAGGCTGGAGGCCTGTCCAAAAATCCCTGCCAGTTCGGCGAACCGCTGCTCGGTCATGCTGCGCGCTGCCAGTTCGTCCAGGTGCTTGCGCGCTGCTGCGGCCACCCCTTGGTAGCCCTCCCCGGCATACTCGCCAATCCACTCGCGGTAGGGGTGATTGCTCAAGTCGCCAATGCGCCCGGCCAGGGTCCGGCCGATTTCGGCATAGCCGATCACGCAAGGTGCCAGTGCCACATGCAGCTCCAGCAGGTCGCCGGCTGCGCCGCAGTCCAGCACATAACGGGTGTATGCCACCGTGGCCTGATGCTCTGGCGCGGCCTCGATGTCTGCCTGGGTCAAGCCCCAGCGCGCGCACAGGCGCAAGTGCAGCTCGGTTTCATCCAGGATCGCCGACAGCCCGGCCTGCGCTGCACGAATGTCGGCCGGGCGGCGGCTTTTGTAGGCGGCCAGCGCCCAGGCGCGGGCGAACTGGATCAGGAACAGGTAATCCTGCACAAGGTAGGTCCGGAACGCTTCCTCGCTCAGCGTGCCCTCGCCCATCTGACGCACGAAGTCATGGTCTACGTAGCGGTTCCATTGTGGCGAGGCAGCTGTCTTGAGGCGCTCGAAGATATCCATGCTCATTTGCCCTCCGGGTACACTGCATCGAAGAAAGCCAGCTCCAGCGCCACGGTGCGCTGGTAGAAGTCACTTGCCAATGCGGCCTCCTGCGGGCCGACGCGGTCCAGTTCGGCCTGCAGGAAAGCGACGAATGCCTGGAATGCCGGGTTGTCATGCAGGGTAATCCACTCGGCATGGACGAAGTTGTCCGGCATCGGTTTCGGCGCCTTGAGCGCCCAGTCCAGGTACAGGCCTTCGGCAACGTTCAGCACCGCCAGTGCCGCTGCGTAGGAACGGGTGGCTGCCGCTTCGCGCATGATCGCCTTGAAACCTGCGGTAGGCGCGGTATCGGCCGGTTCACTGCGTTGCGCCGGGCTGACACCCAAGGCCTCGAAGGCACGCAGGAAGTAGGTGTTCTCGTCACTGCAGATCATCCCGGCAAAACGGCCGAAGCGCAGGCGGGCTTCAAACGTGTCAGCGGTAGCGATGGCCGCGCCTAGCAGGGTCACGAAGCTGTCGAGGAAACGGTGGTCCTGAACCAGGTAGTCGACCATGATCGGGTCAGGCAGGCTGCCGTCGCACAATCGGGTCACGAAACGGTGGCCAACGGCCGCCGACCAGGTCGGCTCGCTCTGGCGGCGCAGGGACTGGCTGAAACGTTCGGTCATGTTGCTGTCCTTGATGAGGGTGACAGCGAGACCTTGGCAATTGACATGGACTGGCCTCGCAGTGAGGCCGGCAAAAAGGCAGGTTACAAGCCCCATCCCTTCGCCGGCATGATCCGGATCAGGTTCGAAGGGTCACCGCGCTGTAGCGTTCAGCGGTTTCTCAGCCCATTGCCGGGCTCCCCTTGGTAGCGCTCAGGTATACCCGAGGGCGCCGCGCCTGTCACTCCCCAAACTGTGGGCAATGCTGACCCGCTAATGGGTATCTGTCCCCATTCTTGACGCTCCATTTTTTAGTGCACGCCAGACGCTGCAAGGTTTTGTATGTCAAAGCATTACTGGAAAATCTGTTGGCATAGCTGTTGCTGATGGCCATTTAACGGGCAAAACGCCATTGATGGCTTAAGGCCCTAAGGCCGCAAAAGAGGCTTAAGCCAATGAAAACACCTGCTGCGAGTCACGCGTCCAGACGCGCGTTCCATCTGTCCTCCGTCACTGCGCTGATGATCAGCCTCGGGTTGATCACGGCCATGGCAGCCCCCCTCGACGACAACAGCATGCCACCGCCGACCGACCCGTCGGCCTACACCGACCAGCCGGACGACCCGACCGCTGCCTTGCTTGAGCTGAACACCTTGCCGGAGGCCAACGAAGGCTCGTTGGAGCTGACCGATGGCGTGTATGGCGACCGCAACACGGTACGCACCGACAACGTGCTGCCGCCTGCCCTGCAAACGTCGGACAAGTACCCTACCAACGGCAAACCCAGCCCGTTGTTCGGTGCGCAACCATTCACCCAGCAACTGTTACTGTTCGAAGAATTCGGGCCAGAGAAGCTCGACCCGACCACGCCGGTGCCCGATCTGACCTTCCCGGTACCGACCCTCGGCGCGTCCCCCGCGCAAGACCCCAACGTGGTGGCACGCAGCGGCCCCAGTGGCAGCGCACTGGAAGCGTTCCTCAAGCAGCCCGGCCTGTACCCGTTCCCGACCCAGTACGCCAACGTGCTGGACCGCAACCCATGGAAGGCGCAGATCGAGATGTTCCTCAACCGCCAGCCGGTCGGCTCGCCCGCTGAAGGCCGGCCACCAGGAAAAGGCTGGTCGCACCAGCGCTGGAACGAGTTTTACCCGCAGGCAGCGTTCAAGACCGCCCAGGCCGGTGCGCGCATCAACCTCGGCCTGCGCGACCGCAAGCAACTGCACAACTATGCTGTCGGCGAGTTTGCCCCAGGAGGCCTGTACTACCAGACCTCCGACATTCCGACCACGCTGGGCACCACCAAGGGCATCGACATACGCTTCCACCCAAACATGCCGCTGCAAAATCACAAATCACTGTGGACCTTCGACGGCACTTTCCCGCCCAAGCTGCTGATGGTGCGCTACGGCCAGCCGATCCTGATGCGCCATTACAACGCCCTGCCGATTGACCCCTCGGCCAACGGTGGCTTTGGCCTGCATACCATCTCGACCCACGAGCACAACGGCCACTCCCCGGCCGAAAGTGACGGCTTTGCCAACGCGTACTTCTTCCCCGGCCAGTATTACGATTACCGCTGGCCGGTGCAGCTGGCCGGGTACGACACCATCAACACCCGTGCCCAGGACCCGCGCGCAGCTTTCCCCTGCTCGCCGGGTGAAACCTTGTTCGTCAACGATGGCACTCCGGGCCTGAAAACCTGCGAGAACGGCAGTATCAAGATTCGTGGCGACTGGCGCGAAACCATGAGTACCCACTGGTTCCACGACCACATGATGGATTTCACGGCGCAGAACGTCTACAAGGGCAACGCCGTGATGATGAACTACTACAGCGCCCTGGACCGCGGCAACGAGGCCCTGCAGGACGGTGTCAACCTGCGCTTCCCAAGCGGTTCAGCCATGCCTTGGGGTAACCGTGACTATGACGTCAACCTGATGATTGCCGACAAAGCCTGGGATGCAAATGGCCAGCTGTGGTTCAACCCGTTCAACACTGACGGCTTCCTCGCTGACCAGATTCTGGTCAACTGGCAGTACAAACCCAGGCTCAAGGTGCGTGCGCGCAGTTACCGTTTCCGTCTCCTCAACGGCTCGGTGTCGCGCTACTTCAAGTTCGCCGTGGTGCGGGAGATTGCCGGTACCAGTGGTGAGTTCAAAGGCCCGTCCGGCTCCAACCTGTCGTATGCGCGGGTGCCGTTCCACATGATCGCCAACGACGGCAATATCATGGAACACGCGGTGCCATTCGACGGCACGATGGACCTCAATGGTGACGGCAACCTGCAGGACAACAACGGCGTCTTGCCAGTGCAGGCCATTGCCGAGCGCTACGACATCATCATCAACTTCGCCAAGAATGGCATCAAGGCAGGCGACAAGCTGTACTTCGTCAACCTGATGGAGCACGACTCCGGCAAAGGTCCGAAGCAAGCTATCCCGTTGGCCGACGTGCTGTCGGAAAAATACAAGGCGGTAATCAAGCAGACCAGCAAAGGCCCGCAGTGGGACAACGGCGATCCGGCTGTCGGCAAGTTTCTGCAACTGTGGGTGCAACCGTACACCGGCCAGGACGTGAGCATGGACCCGGTAGCCTATGAGCCGGCCAAGCCAGGCAAGGCTGCAGGCCTGAAAATGCTGCCCCTGCCAATTGACCGCGACGCCGCAGCCGACCAGGCCAAACTCAAGGATGCCCGCCACCGCGAGTTCATCTTTGGCCGCTCCGACGGCACGGACACCACCCCGTGGACCATCAAGACCGACGGCGGCTTTGGCTACAGCATGGACCCACGCCGTATCAGTGCCGCACCGCAACTGGCCAACCAGTCCACCGACGGTGGTTTCAGCGGCGACGGCACCCTGGAAGTGTGGAAGATCGTCAACGGCGGCAATGGCTGGAGCCACCCGGTACACGTGCACTTCGAGGAAGGCGTGATTCTTAGCCGCGACGGCAAGGCCCCGCCAGAATGGGAAAAATGGGCGCGCAAGGATGTGTACCGTATCGGGTCGGAACCTGATTCGTCCGAAGAGGTGGAAATGGCCATCCGCTTCCGCGAGTTCGCCGGCACCTACATGGAGCACTGCCACAACACCCAGCACGAGGACTCTTCGATGCTGCTGCGCTGGGACCTTGAACACCCGGGGCAGTTCCAGGTGATGCCCACCCCGCTGCCAGGATGGGATGGCGTGCGTTACGTGGCCTCGGTAGGCCTGCCAACGTTCCGCACCAAAACCCATGACGACGATGACGACCCGGCCAACAAACCACCTGTCGTGGCCAACGACAGTGCCGCAACGACTGCAGGCAAGGCGATCACCCTGAACGTGCTGGCCAACGACAGCGACCCGGACGGCAACGTACCGCTCACGGTCACCGGCCTCAGCCAGCCCGACTCCGGCCAGGGAACCGTGAGCACGGACGGCAGCACAGTGACGTACACCCCACCCGCTACGGTCGCCACGCCGTTCACGGCCAGCTTCAATTACACGGCGCGTGATACCAAAGGGGCCGAGTCGGTGACCCCGGCCACGGTCAGCATCGCCGTCACCCCAGCAGCGGCGGCCGACGAGCTCAAGGTCACCAGTGCCACGGTGCAACTGCGCAGCGGCAACCGTTACACCTGGGATGTGCAGGGGACAACCACGGTGGCCACGGGCAACAGCATCAGCGTGACTGCAGCAACCACCGGTGGTCCGGTAAGCCTGGGGAACGCGACGCTGACTGCCACGGCTACGGGGGCCCGTTGGCGGGTAGCGGTGACCACCACCGGCTTTGGCCCGGCCACGCCAGCGACGGTCACGGTGAAATCGACGCTGGGCCAGACGGTGACAGCGCCAGTCACATACAAGTGAGTGCAAAGCGGGGCCGCCATGCGGCCCCCATCAGCCAACCCACGAGGACCGCATCATGCCCGGCTCATGGCGTTTCCTGCTGGTACTCGCGTTGTTCGCCGCCAGCATGCCGTTCTGGCCGCTGCAACCCCAACGAACGGTGGCCGAAGCAGCGGCTTCTCCCTGGGGGGCCAGCTATTTCCCCAACATCCCCCTGCTCACTCAGGATGGCGAAAAAGTGCATTTCTTCGACGACCTGATCAAGGACAAGGTGGTCGCCATCAACTTCATCTTTACCGGCTGCTCCGATTCCTGCCCAGTGGAAACCGCGCGCCTGCGCCAGGTACAGAAAATCCTCGGTGACCGGGTCGGCAAAGACATCTTCCTCTACTCCATCAGCATCGACCCCTATAACGACACCCCCGCCACCCTCAAGCGCTATGCCGAAAAGTTCGGCATCGGCCCAGGCTGGACCTTGCTGACCGGCGAACCCGACGACATCGAGCAACTACGCCGCAGCCTGGGGCTGTGGATCGATGGCCTGGAAAACGGCCGCTCCAAAGACCACAACCTGAGCCTCATCATCGGCAACCAGGCCACCGGCCGCTGGATGAAAGCCTCGCCTTTCGAAAGCCCGTACATCCTCGCCGACCGGCTGGGCAACAGCCTGCACAACTGGAAGCAGGCCAGCGCCATGAGCAATGACTACGCTCAGGCTCCGCAAATCCGCTCACCCAGCAGCGGCGAGCAGATATTCCGTACCCGTTGCTCGTCCTGCCATACCGTGGGCAACACCGAGCCAGGCCAGCCAGGCATCGGCCCCGACCTGCTAGGCGTGACCCGTCAGCGTGACGCCAACTGGCTGGTCCGCTGGCTGAAGGTGCCCGACCAGATGCTGGCCGAAAAAGACCCCTTGGCCATGCTGCTGTTCGAACAATACAACCGCCTGGCCATGCCCAACATGCGCTTGGGCGATGCCGAAGTCAGCGCATTGATAAGCTACCTCGAGGAGGAAACGGCTCGCCTGCAGACGCCCGTGACAAATAGGGGAATCCCCTAAAGGCTATTGGCCACCAGTCATCAGGCTGTCATCTTATTGTCGTATTTTCCGAGCATCACCCAGGGTCGGGAACTATCAGCAGTGATTCGCCGTTCGCTTTCCTCCACCAGCCTTCTGCGACTGCTGATCCTGATGCTCTGTGCAGCGACCCTGGCGTTTCTCTGGGGGCTGCACGTCACCCAGAAAGCCACCGCCCGACAGAATGCACTGTCGGCCAAGGCCATCGAGCACCTGAACCTGGCCAGCATCGTGGGCGAAAACCTGCGACAGCTTGTCGACCGCGCCCAGGCGGTGGGTCGTGTTACCCAGGACGACATGAAAGCGCGGCGCCAAGGCAACTTCAGCCTGGCAGCAGACCCTGTGTTCAAGCGGTTGAGTCTGTACGACCGACAAGGCCGGCTGCTAGCGGCCAGCCATACCGATGAGGCCGCCGAGTTGCCGGCAGACTGGTTGCACCAACTGCAGCGGCACATTGACCGCTACGGTTTCAAACCTTTCCTGCCAAGCATGAAGCCTGTCAGCCAAACCGCTGCCCTGCCCACTTGGCGCCTGCCCTTCCTGCTGCCGTTGACCAATTCGACCGGTCGGGAAATCGACAACATTTTGCTGGTGCACTTGGACGTCGGCTACCTGGCGGTGCTGTTCCAGCCTATCGACCTGGGCAACAGTGGCCTGGTGCGTCTGCTGCAGGATGACGGCCTGGAGCGGCTGCGCATCGACAACAGCGGCGTGGTGACTGCCGGCGACCTATTGCAGCCCCCGCTGCCGGCGCTAGACACCGAAGCGGGCATGCTGACCCAGTACGTAGCGGGTGATGCCTACCAAAGCGTGTACCGCCGTGTACCTGAGCAAGGCTTCAGCGTGGTGGTCAGCCAGCGCCAGGCAGAAATCCTCGCACCCTCGACGCTGGCCTATTCCCGGCAGTTCTGGTTGAACCTGAGCATGACCCTGATGATCCTGGCCAGCCTGCTATGGACCTTGCGCCTGCTGCGCAAACGCCAGGAGGCGTTCGACGCGCTGGAACATGCCCAGCAAGTCAATCAGCAGCTGATCGTGCGCCTGGAGGACGAACACCGGCGCAGCAGCCACGCCGCCGCCACCGACCACCTCAGTGGCCTGCACAACCGCCGCCAGTTCGTCGAAGTGGCCAGCCAGGTGCTGACTCGGCAACGTGGCAAGCGCCGACTGATGGCGATCCTGTTCATCGACATGGACCGTTTCAAGTCGATCAACGACTCGCTCGGCCACAAGATTGGTGACCTGCTGCTACAGGCTGTGGCCGGGCGTATCCAGCGCCTGCTGGAGCCCGGCGACGAGGCTTCGCGCTTTGGCGGCGACGAATTCGTGGTGTTGCTGGCCGGTGAGCGCAGCGAGGAGCAGATCAACGTCTGGGTCCACGAACTGGTGCAAAAACTGTCGGCCACCTACGCCCTGGATGGCCAAGAGGTCAACACCAGCCCCAGTGTAGGGGTGAGCATCTGCCCGCGTGATGGCCAGGACATCGACAGCCTGATACGCAGTGCCGATGCGGCCATGTACTCGGCCAAGCAGGCAGGGCGCGCGCAGTATCGCTTTTTCGACCCCTCGCTGAATCTGGCCGATATCCAGGCGTTTACCCTTGAACAGGCGTTCGGCAGTGCCTTGGCCGAACGCCAGTTCGTGCTGCACTACCAGCCACAGATGCGCCTGGACACCCACCAGGTGCTGGGCTATGAGGCGCTGGTGCGCTGGGACCACCCTGATTTCGGCCTGCTGTACCCGGACCGCTTCATCGGCCTGGCCGAGCGCAGTGGTTTCATTGTCGAACTGGGTTGGGAGGTGCTGCGGCTGGCCTGTGAAGCCTTGTCGAGCTGGAATGCCCAAGGCCGCAAGACACGGCTGGCCGTCAATGTCTCCGCCCTGCAGCTGCGTCAAGCCGATTTTGCTGACCGGCTGCTGAGCAAATTGCAGCATCATGGCATCGCCCCCCAGCAACTGGAGCTGGAAATTACCGAAACCACAATCCTCGACCCCGAAGGCACGGCGGTGGCGCACCTGCATACGTTGCGCGGCGCAGGTTTGGGTATCAGTCTGGACGATTTTGGCCGTGGCTACGCTGGCTTTGCCCATCTGCATTCACTGCCCCTGAGCAAGCTGAAGATCGATCGTTCGCTGATCGCGGCGCTGTCCAACAGCCATGACGACAGCCCGATCGTGTCCTCCACCATCATCCTGGCCAAGCGCCTGGGCCTGGAAGTGGTGGCCGAGGGGGTGGAAACCCGTGAACAGGTGGTGTACCTGAAGCTTGCCGGCTGCGATATTGCCCAGGGCTACCACTTCAGCCGGCCACTGTCGCTGCCACAGCTGTGGGCTTACCCGCCCTTCAACGGTATCGAGGACAAGGCATGCGTGTACTGAGCGCAACGGCAGGCTTGCCGAGGGCGTTGGGCAAGGACAGGCAACGCATTTCGGTTTATCGTGTACCGATCACACACCGACACCCGCACCATGACCGATATCGAGCGCTACCTTCGCGCCGCCACCCGTGACAACACCCGGCGCAGCTACCAGGCCGCCATCGAGCACTTCGAGAGCCATTGGGGCGGCTTTCTCCCGGCCACCGCCGAGAGTATCGCCCGCTACCTGGCCGATCATGCCGACCAGCATGCAGTCAGCACCCTGCGCCAACGCCTGGCCGCGCTCAGCCAATGGCACGTCGCCCAAGGTTTCCCCGACCCGACCAAGGCGCCGTTGGTGCGTCAGGTGCTACGCGGCATCCGCACCCTGCACCCGACGCCGCCCAAGCAGGCTGCCCCGCTGTTGTTGCAACACCTGCAAACCGCTGTAGCGTGTTTTGAAGAAGAAGCCCGACAAGCCCGCGAGCACCATGACTTGGCAGCCCTGCGCCGGGCCCGCCGTGACAGCGCCTTGCTGTTGCTGGGTTTCTGGCGTGGTTTTCGCGGCGATGAGCTGGCACGCCTGCGCATCGAACACATCCAGGCACAAGCCGGTGTCGGCATCACGCTTTTCCTGCCGCGCAGCAAGGGCGACCGCGAAGCCTTGGGCGTCCAGCACCGCACCCCTGCCCTCAAGGCCTTGTGCCCTGTCACTGCCTACCTGCAATGGCTTGAAGTCGCCGGTATTGCCCATGGGCCGGTGTTCCGCAAACTCGACCGCTGGGGCAACCTTGGCGACAGCCCGCTCAACAGCAACAGCCTGGTCGGCCTGCTGCGGCGCATGCTGGAACGTGCCGGGGTGCCGGCGGCGCTGTATACCGGCCACTCGCTACGGCGTGGTTTCGCCACCTGGGCCACGGCCAATGGTTGGGAACTGAAGTCGCTGATGAGCTATGTGGGCTGGAAAGACGCCAAGTCGGCGCTGCGCTACATCGACTCGGCGCAGCGTTTTGGCGATCTGGCCGTGCTACCGGCCAGTCAGGTGCAACCGCTTATTCCTTGAAGCTGTGCCTGGCGACGCCGCCCGTTTCCGGGCGGATGGCATACAGGTCGCCAGCGTCCGGATAATGGTGCAGGTCTTCTGGCGTCATGTCGTAACGCGCGGTGCTGATGTACAAGGTGTTCATCCCGGGCCCGCCAAAGCAGCAGCTGGTGGGGCACGGTACTGGCATCAACACCTGGTCGGTCAGGTACCCGTGGCGGTCGTAGCGCAGCAGGCAGCTGCCATGGTACTGGCACACCCACAGCCCGCCGTCGCGGTCCAGCGCCAGGCCATCCGGCCGCCCCAGTTCGGCGGGGGTTTCGGCAAACAGCGTGACAGCGCCCAGCCGGCCTTCGATGAGGTACTCGGCGCGGTAGATCGCACGCGCCGCCGAATCGACGAAGTACACCGTATGGCCGTCCTGCGACCAGGCAAGGCCGGTGGGCAAACCCATGTCATCGTGGATCACCTGGTCGCTCAACTGCCAGTCAAAGCGAAAAAGCGCCCCGGTATTGCCACTGAGGGCCTCGTCCATCAGGCCAGTGACGAAGCGTCCCTGTGGGTCGCAGGCGCCATCGTTGAAGCGGTAAGTCGAGCGCGGATGGACCGATGCCGAATGCTGGCTCACCTTGCGTGTTGGCACATCGAAGAGGGCCACGCTGGCATCCTCGGTGAAAATCAGGTTACCCCGGTCGGTCAGCGCCAGGGCGCCAATGCGCGCGGCAGACTCGTAAAGGCACTCGACTTCGCCATCGGGTGTCAGGCCGTTGATGCGCCCGCCAGAGATATCGACAAAGTACAGCACGCCGCTGCGTTCATCCCAGACCAGGCTTTCACCTAGGTCCGCGCGCGTGTTGGCCACTTTGACCGGCACGTAACTGCATTCCTTGATGCGGCTCCAGCGCTCGGCCACCTGCACACGGCCAAGGTCCCGAGGGTGGCTGACACTGCTGTGTTCGTTGAAGCGGGTGGCGATGTGCTGGCTATTGCTGGTGCGCAAGGTGCAATCAGTGGGACGGCACAGCGCACCGGCCAGGTGAGTAACGGGCATTTCTGGCTACCTTCAATTCTCCTTTCTTACGATATCAACAAAAAAATCAATGACTTAATATTAAAAGCATGCAACTTTGATATCCCATGGATATCACCGCCGAGTCGCCACGCTGCAGGATTGCTGGATGATCGAAACACGCTTGCTCAGGCAGTTCATCGCCGTGGCCGAAGAGCTGCACTTTCACAAGGCCGCCCAGCGCCTGCACATGGCGCAACCACCGCTGAGCCAGGCGATCAACCGGCTCGAGGAAAAGCTCGGTTTCGGCCTGCTTCTGCGCAACAAGCGCGGGGTGCGCCTGACCGCAGCGGGTGCAGCGTTTCTCGACACCGCCTACCGCACGCTTGCTGAACTTGAACAAGGGATCGAGTACGCGCGCAACGTTTCTGCGGGCGTCAGCGGCAAACTGACCATCACGGCCATTTCCATCGCTTATTACGATTCGCTGCTCAACCGCTTGCGCCGCTTTCGGGAGACTTATCCAAACGTACAGCTGACCATCCGCGAGATGCCATCTGCCTCTCAGGCCAAGGCCTTGCTGGCCGGTGAGGCGGACATCGGCTTCATGCGCAGGCTACCGCTGCCGGCCGGCACCCTGGAGGCACGCTTGCTGCTTGACGAGCAGATCGTCATGGCGCTGCCCGCCAGCCATCCCAAGGCGCGGCACGAGGCTGTCGACTTGCGCGAGTTTGCCGATGAGGACTTCGTGTTCACCCCGCAAGCGCTGGGCGGGGGCTACCACGCACAGTTGGTTGCGCTGTGCGAGTCGGCCGGGTTCTACCCCAAGGTCGTGCAGGAAGCGGCGCAGATCCACACCCTGCTGGGTCTGGTGGCTTGCGGCTTTGGCGTGGCCCTGGTGCCGGAGTCGTTCGTCCGCTCGACCCCGCGCGAACGCGTGCGGTTTTGCCCGATCCGCCCTATCGGTGACCAGCCCGCCCCAGGGCTTGGGCTGTACATGAAATGGAGCGCCCAGAATGCTTCGCCAGCGCTGGCCAACTTCATTGCCATGTTCGAGACGCAGCAATAAGGCCATTTCTACAGGGTGTTCAGCCTCGCTTCGCGCAGCGCCACAGCCGACCGATATCACAGGCCCTGGCCTGCAACAGCTCGGCAGCATTTGCACACGCCTGCTCCAGGCTCATCGGTCCGCTGGCCAGGGCAAATGCAGCATCGACCCCATGGGCATACAACTGCTGATACCCCTCCCCCAAGGTCCCGGCCAGTACCACCACCGGCACGCCATGGCGCTTGGCAACCCGCGCCACCCCCATCGGCGTCTTGCCGCGCAGTGTCTGGGCATCGAAACGCCCCTCGCCCGTCACCACCAGATCTGCCCCTTGTGCCAGGGCGTCAAGGCCAGCCAGCTCAGCCACGACTTCCACCCCAGGGCGGAACTGCGCGTCCATGAATGCCCGGGCAGCGAAGCCCATGCCACCGGCCGCACCACAACCAGGGTAATCGCGCACATCCGCGCCCAACAGCAGCGCACAATGGTCGGCAAAATGATTCAGCGCGTGGTCCAGCGCCTCTACTTGCTGCGGGTTGGCACCTTTCTGCGGGCCGAAGATCGCCGATGCGCCGTTGGCGCCACACAAGGGGTTGTCGACATCCGCTGCGACTTCAAACTGCACCCCGGCCAGGCGCGGGTCGAGGCCGCTGGCGTCGATATGGGCCAGCTTGGCCAAGGCCAGGCCGCCCTCTTCCAGCGCTTGCCCGTCAGCATCCAGCAGGCGCAGGCCAAGCGCTCGCAACATGCCACTGCCGGCATCGTTGGTGGCGCTGCCACCGATGGCCAGCACCATGCGCCGAGCGCCGGCGTCGAGGGCTGCGGCAATCAGCTCGCCGGTACCCCAGGTGCTGCTGCGGCAAGCATCGCGCTGGCCTGTTGGCACCTGTTGCAGGCCACTGGCCTGGGCCATTTCGATGATTGCGGTGCGACTTTGCGGCAACCAGCCCCAGCCGGCCTCGACGTGCTGCCCCAATGGCCCGCGCACGGCCTGGCGGCGCAGTTCACCCTGGCTGGCGGCCAGGATCGCCTCCATGGTGCCTTCGCCACCGTCGGCCATTGGGCACTCGACCAGTTCAGCCTCGGGCCACGCTTCGCTCAGGCCCGCAGCGATGGCGCGGGCGACACCGGCAGCGTCGAGGCTGTCCTTGAACGAGTCGGGGGCAATGACGATCTTCATGGGGTTTCTCCTGTCCTGATGAGCGGCATGCTGACAGGTGGCTGGCCAGGTGGCCTCAGTCAAATGCACAAAACGCCGGCCGGGTTGTTTGGGCAGATGCCTTTTTGCCTGTTCTGGCCCAATCGCCGGCAAGGGAACACTTCAGTCAGCTGGCAACAGCTGCAACCCCAGATACAAGCTGAGCATCCCTTCCAGGCGCAACGGGTCGACCTCACTTAGCTCGGCTATTCGCTCCAGTCGATAGCGCAGGCTGTTGCGGTGGATGCCCAGGGCATCGGCACAGGACTGGCTCTGGCCGTCATGTGCACACCAGGCGCGCAGGGTGGTGAGTAACTGGCCACTGCTGTCCTTGGCGCGGATGCGCTGCAACGGCTCCAGCAGCTCGTCCAGCGCGTCGTCGTTACGGTGGCGCCACAGCAGCGCCGGCAGCCGGTAGCGCTGCAGGCTGAGCAATCGTTCGCTGGGCAATACCTCGCGGCCATAGGCCAGCAAGTCACGTACCCGGCGGTAACCACGGCGTAACTGCTCCAGGCTCTGCGCTGCACTACCCAGGGCCAGTCGCTCAATGTCCCAGCCGTGGCGTTGCAGGCGTTCCAGCAAGCGCAGTTCATCCAGTGCCACGCCTGCCGGGCGGCACCACAGCAACGACTGGCGAGCCGGGCTGACGCACCAGCTATCCGGATAACGGCTCATCAACCATGCGGCCAGCGCCTCGGCAGGTGGCCCGGAAGTAATCTCGAACAGGCACGGTATCCGCGGTAGCTGAGGTTTCAGGCCCAACTGACGGGCTTCGTCCAGCAAGCGCGGGGAGTTACCGCTGCCGCCGAGCAGTAGCGCCAGCAGGTCGTCACAGCGCTGCCTTCGCCATTGCTGGTCAGCCTGTAAATTGCGTTGGGCCAGCAGCATTTCGGCGGTCATGCGCACCAGCTCGCCATAGGTGCGCACCTGCTGCGGGTCGCCAGTCAGGCCCAACACGCCCATCAGCCGCCCATCGAGCATCAATGGCAGGTTCACGCCGGGCTGCACGCCCTTCAGGCACTTGGCCGCGTCGGTATCCAGTTCGACGATCCGGCCATTGGCCAAGACCAGCTGCGCGCCCTCGTGACGGGTGTTGATACGCTCCGGCTCACCGCTGCCCAGGATCAACCCCTGGCTGTCCATGACATTGACGTTGCAAGGCAAGATGGCCATTGCCCGGTCAACGATATCCTGCGCCAGGTCATGGTCGAGTTCGAACATTGCGGGGTCCTTTAGGTGTTTGGCTTTTGGGCTCGGGCACAGCAGCCTGGGCCAAGCGCTGTGCAAAAGCACAAAGACAGGCTAGCCGCAGTCCCCGAGACTCGTCAGGGCGAGCGCCGGAACAGGCGACGCGGCGAAAACCATAACAACAGAGAACCCGATCATGGCACACAGCCCCGCCCCTGACCAAGGCACGGACACCACCCGCAACGCGCTGTACCGGCGTATCACCTTGCGGCTGATTCCGTTCATTTTCATCTGCTACCTGTTCAACTACCTGGACCGCGTCAACGTCGGCTTTGCCAAGCTGCAGATGCTCGACGCCCTGAAATTCAGCGAAACGGTGTACGGCCTTGGCGCCGGCATCTTCTTCATCGGCTACGTACTGTGTGGCCTGCCAAGCAACCTGGCCCTCAACCGCTTCGGCCCACGGCGCTGGATCGCGCTGATGATGATCGCCTGGGGCAGCCTGTCCACCTGCCTGCTGTTCGTCACCACCCCTGCCGAGTTCTACACCCTGCGCCTGCTCACCGGCGCTGCCGAAGCCGGCTTCTTCCCGGGTGTGGTGCTGTACCTCTCGCGCTGGTTCCCGGCGGCCCGGCGCGGCCGAATCATGGCCCTTTTCATGTCGGCGATCCCGGTATCGGGCCTGCTTGGCGGGCCGTTCTCCGGCTGGATCCTCGAACATTTCGCCGCCGGCCAGCACGGCCTGGCCGGCTGGCAGTGGATGTTCCTGATCCAGGGCCTGCCGACCGTGGCCTTGGGCGTACTGGCGGTGTTCCTGCTCAGTGACGGCTACCAGAAAGCTGCCTGGCTGAGCCCGGTTGAACGTCAGCTGATCGCTGCCGACCTGCAGGCCGATGCCGCAAGCAAACCGCACACCACCAGCGACAGCGTGCTGGCCGTGTTGACCAACCCGCTGATCTGGACCTTCGGCTTCGTCTACTTCTGCATCCAGAGCGGCGTGTACGCGATCAACTTCTGGCTACCCTCGATCATCAAGAGCATGGGCTTCGACAACCCGCTGCTGATCGGCTGGCTCAGCGCCATCCCGTACCTGCTGGCGGGTGTGTTCATGATCCTTTGCGGGCGCTCGGCCGACCTGCGCAACGAGCGCCGCTGGCACCTGGTGGTACCAATGCTGATGGGCGCCGTCGGCCTGCTGATTGCGGTGAACTTCGCCGGCAACCCGAGCATTGCCATTCTTGGCTTGTCGATCGCCACCATGGGCGCGCTTACCGGTTTGCCGATGTTCTGGCCAATGCCGACTGCGCTGCTCAGTGCCGGAGCCGCCGTGGCAGGTCTGGCGATCATCAACTCGGTAGGCCAGATGGCGGGGTTTCTCAGCCCGTACCTGGTCGGGTTCATCAAGGACCAGACCGGCTCAACCGATGCCGCACTGTATTCGCTCGCGGCGTTGATCGTATTGGGTAGCCTGGTGGCCTTGCGTGTAACGCGAGCGGGTTCGCTGAGTACTGCACGGGCGAGTTGAGGCATTGGCCGGCTTGCCCACACCCACAGGTTTTCAAGCCTGTGGGCGCGGGCAAGCCTGCAAAGAGGCCCACCCAAGCCACACCCAAGCCACACCCTCCACCGATCGTCAGCTCAACGCATCCCCTTCCCGCCCCAGGCGTCAAATGGTTCCAAAGGCCCCTTTGGAGAAGCCCCATGACCCAGTACGCCGTGGCCCGCTTGGCCCAGCTCGACGAACACCGCCCCCTGCGCGTGCAGGCCGGTAGCGAAGAACTCATCCTCGTCCGCCAAGGGGAGCAGGTACACGCTTATCAAGGCAACTGCCCCCATGCCGGGGCCCCACTCGACGAAGGTGTAGTCTGCGGTGGCCTGCTGGTCTGCCCTTGGCACAAAGCTGCGTTCGCCGTTGACGACGGCGTGGTTTGTGAGCCGCCTGCACTCGCCGACCTGCGCCGCTACAAGGCGTGGATCAAGGGCGATGAAGTCTGGGTCGATGACCAGCCCCTGCCGGCAACCGAACCGCCCAGACACAGCGATGCCCGCTGTTTTGTGGTGGTCGGCGCCGGTGCCGCCGGCAGCGCCGCCGTCGCCACCCTGCTGGCTCATGGCTTCGCTGGGCGGCTGGTATGGATCGATCAGGAGCGCCAGCCGGCCTACGATCGCACAGCTCTGAGCAAATTCGTGATTGCCGGGCAGATGCCGCCCGATGAGGTTCCCGCGCTGCTCGAAGCCGACGCCCTGCGCAAGGGCCAGCTGGAGCGCAAGTACGGCAAGGTACGCACCCTGAACAGCCAGAAGCGCCAGGTCACCCTCGCCGATGGTCAGCAGATCGATTACGACGCCTGCCTGCTGGCAACCGGCGGTAAAGCACTGCGCCCAGACATTCCCGGTGCCGACCTGCCCGGGGTGTTCACCCTCCGCTCACTGGAAGATGCTGCACAGTTGCTCGATGCCGCCGAGCCTGGCCAACCAGTGGTCATCGTCGGCGACGGCTTCATCGGCCTGGAGGCAGCCTCGGCATTGCGCAAGTATGGCTTGCAGGTGCACGTGGTCTCGCGCCACGAAGTCCCTCTGGCCCGACAGTTGGGCGAGCGGATCGGGCGCTGCATTCGCGCGCTGCATGAACGAAAAGGCATCACCTTCCACGGCCCCACCGAGGTCGAGCGGATCGAAGGCCTGGACAAGGTCGAAGCGGTGCAACTGGCCAATGGTGAACGGCTGCAGACCCCCTTGGTGCTGCTCGGCACCGGGGTAAGGCCCGCCACCGCGTTCCTTCAAGGCGTGCCGCTTGGCGAAGACAAATCGGTGAGGGTCGACGCAGAAATGCGCGCAGCCGACGGTTTGTGGGCCGCAGGTGACATCGCCACGTTCCCGCTCACGGGGCGCCCGGTGCGCATCGAGCACTGGCGCCTGGCCCAGCAACACGGGGTGATCGCCGCCGCCAACATGCTTGGCGAACAACGCCGTTATGCCGATGTACCGTTCTTTTGGACCTACCAGCATGGCCGTACCTATGAAGTGCTAGGCCATGCCAGGGACTGGAACCGCATCGAATTCGTCGGTGAGCCGGAAAAAGGCGATTTCGTTGCCTTGCAGTGTGTGGATGAACGCGTCGAAGCCGTTATCGCCAAGGGTTACTCCGATGCCATGGCGACGCTGTCGCAACGCCTGAAGCGCCCATTGAGCCTGCAGGAGGCTTTGGCGCTCATTGGCTGAGGGGGTGCCTTTCAATGCTTCCCGGTTGTGTGTAAAACAGGTAGGTCAGCCGACTGCATAAGGACCCACGCGCATGATCTACCGCCCCCTCGGCCACAGTGGCCTGCAGGTTTCCGCCCTTACCCTGGGCAGCATGATGTTCGGCGAGCAGACCAGTACCGAGGATGCCCTGCGCATCATCGACAAGGCCTGGGACCAAGGCATCAACTTCATCGACACCGCCGACGTGTACAACGCCGGGCGCTCGGAAGAAATCGTCGGTGAAGCCGTGGCGCGCCATCGCCATGACTGGGTCGTCGCCAGCAAGGTCGGCTTCGGCCCGGCCGACGGCCTGCCTAACCGCAGCGGGTTGTCGCGCAAGCACATCTTCAATGCCGTGGATGCCACGCTGACCCGCATGGGCATGGACTACCTGGACATCTACTACCTGCACCGCGAAGACCACAAGGTACCGCTGGAAGAGACCGTGCAGGCCATTGGCGACTTGTTGCGCCAAGGCAAGATCCGCTACTGGGGGGTGTCCAATTTCCGTGGCTGGCGCATTGCCGAGGTCTGCCATGTTGCCGAGCGCCTCGGTGTGCCCAGGCCGGTAGTCAGCCAGCCGCTGTACAACATCGTCAACCGCCAGGCCGAGCCCGAACAGCTCACGGCCGCCGCCGCCCATGGTCTGGGCGTCGTACCCTTCAGCCCGCTGGCCCGGGGCGTGCTCAGTGGCAAGTATGTGCCGGGCGCGGTGCCGGATGCCGGTAGCCGCGCAGGGCGGCAGGACAAACGCATCATGGAAGTGGAGTGGCGCCAGGAGTCGCTGGCGATTGCCCGGCAGATCCAGACCTATGTCCAGGCCAAAGGTGTGGGGATCGTCGAGTTTGCCATTGCCTGGGTATTGAACAACCAGCTGGTGAGTTCCGCAATCGTAGGGCCTCGCACCGAGGAACAGTGGGAGACCTATGGGGGGGCGCTGGCGGTGAAGATCACCGCAGAGGACGAGGCGTTCATTGACTCACTGGTGACGCCGGGGCATGCATCGACCCCAGGGTTCAATGATGTCGCGCATTATGTGAGTGGGCGGTTGGCACGCAGCTGAGCGTCTTCCTGTACTGGCCTCTTCGCGGGCAATGGGGGCCCAACGCCGGGCTCCCGATCCCCTTTTCACCGCGGCCCGATGCCTGGCTCATGACAGGACCTTGATGACCAGCAAATGCACCGGATAGAACAGGTAACCCCAGCGTCCCACCACGGGTACCCGCCATTCATCTTGCCGTAACAACAGCACCCCGAGCGGAATCGCCAGAGTTGCAGCAGTCAATGTCAGCACCGTGAACGGCGCCAACAGGTGCTCGCGCAACCAGCTATTGGTCAGATTGCCGCCCACAGCCAACAGGCAAGGCAACAACCCGGCAACCCCACCTTGCTTGCGCGCCATCAACCAGGCGCCCGGCAGCAACACCCCCGGCACCCCATACATCAGTTGCTCACGCAACAACCAACCCGCCAGCAGGCCGGCGGTGCCAAGCACGCGTGCCGATATCAAGGGGTGATGCACACCCCAGGCTACCACCAACCCCAATAACAAGGTCGGCATCACGCTGAATGTCTGCGAGCCACTGTCCAGCCAACGATACGCAGGCTCGGACAGCACCGCGAACATCAGCATCAGCCCCAGGTAGCGCAGGTTGCCACGGGTATACAGCGCCCCCGCACGGGCTCGCCCCACATTCACTGCAATCGCCAGGCAGAACAGCGGAAACGCCAGCCGCCCCAACACGAACAAGCTATCGGCCTCTGGCAACAGAAAACGCAAGTGATCGACGACCATGGTCATCATCGCCGTCCATTTGACCAGATCCAGCCCGGCCGAGCGCAAGCGCTAGCGCTCGCGCTCGCGCTCTACGGGGCTGACGCCCAGATAGCGTTCGGTCCACACTGCCAGAGGCAAGGGTGGTTGCTGTTCGATAATGCGTCGCCAGATCAACGCCAGGTCTGCACCACTGAACATCGAACCTGGGCCAGCGCCCTGGAACATCGAAGGCACATCGACAATCCAGCGCCCCTGGTTGTCACGGTGGGCCATGTTGAAACGGAAGGTGTAGTTGCCTGGAATACCCATACGCAGGTCGGTGACCACCAGCGCATCACCGATCTGGTCATATCGCAGCCAGTCATCGGTGAACCAGCGCAACCGCTGGTGCAGTGGGTCATCGCTCAGTGCTTGGGCAAGCTGCAGGTTACGTGACAAGCGCTGCATCTCTGGCGGTTGCCGGTCGAATGCACTGCTGATGCCTTCGTAGTAATCCCCTTCCGCAGTCTTGGCCAGCACCCGCCAGACCAGGCTGTTGAACGCGATCGGCACGGCGCGGACCTCGTTGGTAGCGATACCGCGCTGGTGCAGTGCCGCCTCGAAGCGCTGCTCGGCCGCCATGCGCCCGGCAAGGCCAAACCCTAGGTATGCGGTACTGAATACCAGCGCCAGGGTCAATAGGCGTTTAGCCCTGGCAGTCACGCCCTTGGCGATGGCATAGATGACCGCCAGCAGCAGTGGCACGGTATAGACCGGGTCGATGATAAACACCGCCGCCCAGCTTTGCGGGGTGCCTTGCAGTGGCCAGAAAAGCTGCGTGCCGTAGACCGTAAAGGCGTCCAGCAACGGGTGGGTAACCAGTACCAGCCAGAATGCGAGGAACAGCCTTGGCAAGGTATAGCCTTTGCCAGGCCAGCATTTGTTGACCAGACAGGCCAGCAGCAAGGCCAGCCCAGTTAACACGAACAGCGAGTGGGAAAAACCACGGTGGTAGGTCATCTGCGACACCGGGTCGGCATAGCGAATGATCACATCCAGGTCCGGCAGCGTGCCCAGTGCTGCACCATACAGCAGCGAGCGTCGGCCCTGGATGCGCCCGAGCACGGTCCCTTGCAGCGCCGCGCCAAGTACGGCTTGGGTGATGGAGTCCAAGGTGGGGATTCCTGAAAGAGTCGTTTCCGCACGCTACCCCCATACACCCCTGATGCGCAATTCTCCTGGATGGCTCAGAACAGCTGCCAGGTGTACACCAGCGTCAGGCGGTTCTCGTCGATATCACTGCGGTAGTTGGAGCGCGCCATGGCGTTCCTCACCCGAATCCCCAACCCTTTCAGTGCCCCGCTCTGCACCGCATAGCCGATATCCAGGTCACGCTCGCGGTCACGCCCCTCGTAACCCAGCCCGGTGTCGACATTGTTGCCGGTTATGTAGCGCACAGTCGCTGTCAGGCCCGGCACGCCCATGGCGGCGAAGTTGTAGTCGTAACGCACCTGGTACGAACGTTCGTCGGTGTAGGCAAACTCATAGGTCGGCACCTCGTTGCCCAACGGCGAGATGTTGGCGAATACCCGTGGGAACGGGCTATCGCCATAAATGCCCTGGTAGCCGGCATGGAAGCTGTGCCCGCCATGCCGGGCAGTGAACAGCGAGAAGAACGCCTGGTTGTCGATGTTGCCCAGCAGCGCATCGCCTTGCTCACGCGCGGTGAAATAACCCAGGTTGGCGCTGAGTACCCAGTCGCCGACGGGTTTGCTGTGCTTCAGGCCAACAAAGCCTTGTTGGTAGATGTCCTCCAACTGACCGTACCAAAGGCTGACGCTGCTCTGGTTGGCATTGAACGCATAATCCCCACCCACATAGTTGAACGCGTCGCTTTCGGCCTGTCGCATCGGCACATGGCCGAGCATCGCGTTCATCTTGCCGTCGCCACCTTCGTTGCGCAGGTGGGTGCTTTTCAAGTGCCCGGCCTGCATAGTCAGCCCGTCGATTTCCGACGAACTCAAACTCAGGCCCTGATAGGTGGGTGGCAACAGGCGAATATCACTGAAGGTCAGCACCGGCAGGTTCGGTTGCAGTTCACCTGCACGCAGTTCGGTTTTTGATATCCGCGCCTTGAAGGTCGGCGCCAGGCGGCTGTACTCATCGGCAGCACGGCCGTCACCGTGCACCGGCAACAGGCCGGTGTTGGTGCGGTCTGGACTGCTGTCCAGCTTGATGCCCAGCAAGCCCAGGGCGTCCACGCCAAAGCCGACCTGGCCCGGGGTGTAGCCACTTTTGAAGTCGAGGATGAAACCCTGGGCCCACTCCTCGGCCTTGGACTGTTTGTTGGCCCCGACAATGTCGGAAAAATCGCGGCTGAAGTAGTAGTTACGGGCACTCAGGGTGGCCTTCGAGTCCTCGAAGAAGCCGCCTTCGGCAGCCAGCAGTGGCTGGCTGAGCAATGTCAGGCCCAGGGCAACGCAAGGGGTGTGGTTCATTCCGAAGCTCTCTTGATCTTGTTTTTATGGGTAAAGCGTTGGAAACACGGCAGTTCATGGAGTACGGCGCAGCACCTCCCGGGCACGTGGCTGGCGCAGCCTCAGCAGCGCGTGCGCCAGCAGGCCGAACAGCAGCCCCCAGAACGCTGCCGACAGGCCCAGAAAAGCCACCCCCGAAGCGGTGACCAGGAAGGTGAACAGCCCGGCGTCGCGCTCGGCCGGTTCTGCCAGGCTGCGGACCAGGGCTTCGCTGATGGCGCCATACAGGGCCAAACCGGCCAGGGCCGCGATCAGTACGGCGGGAAAGGCGGCGAACAGCGACATCAAGGTGGCCCCGGCAATGCCCAGTAGCAGGTACAACGCACTGCCAGCCACCGCAGCTACGTAGCGCCGTTGCGGGTTTTCATGGGCCTCATGGCCGGTGCACAGGCTGGCGGTAACCGCCGCCAGGTTCAGCCCGTGGCAACCGAACGGCGCCAGTAGCGCTCCGATCAGGGCACTGGCGCTGATCAGCGGGCTGGCCGGCGTGGGGTAGCCAGCGTTGCGCAGTACCGCCATACCCGGCATGAATTGCCCGGTCAGCGCCACCAGCACCATCGGCAGCGCCAGGCTGAATACCGCCGCCAGGCTGAACTGGGGGGTGATCCACTGAGGTGAGGCCAGTTCCAGCACCAGTGCCTCGCTGCGCAACGTACCGCTGGCCACGGTCACCAGCATGCCCACGCCCAGCACCGCAGCCACGGCATAGCGCGGCTGCACCCGACGCATCAGCACGTAGGTGACGAACATCGCCAGTACCAGCAGCGGTTGCACCGGCAAGGCGCGGAACACCTCGATGCCAAAGCTGAACAGGATCCCGGCCTGCATACCGGCAGCGATAGAACCCGGCAGGCGCGCGATGATGCGGTCGAAGGCCCCGCTGATGCCGATCAGCAGCAGGACCAGGTTGGCCACCAGGTAGGCGCCCACGGCCTGCGCCAGGCCCAGTTGCGGCAAGGCGGTGACCAACAGCGCCGACCCCGGGATCGACCAGGCGATCACTACCGGCACGCGGTAGCGCAGGCTGAGCAGCGCACCGAGCACCGCACTGCCCATGGACACGGCCCAGACCCAGGATGACAACTGCTGGTGCGACAGGCCGGCCGCTTCGGCGGCGTGGAAAATGATCACCAACGGGCCGGCGTAGGAGATCGTCGTGGCAATGCTGCCGGCGACGATGGCCGACACAGAGCAGTCCTTGATCAGCGTATTCATGTAGCTTCTCGCAAGCCAGCGGCCGGCCTTTGTGGCGGGCTCTTGTTTGGGTGTTGGCTGCTTCGCGGGCTTGCCCGCTCCCACAACGACTGCACAGGCTTCACCTGTGGGAGCGGGCATGCCCGCGAAACAGCCCACTCGGTGGATCAGGCCTCCTGCAAAGCCCGCGGCCGCCCGCTTCGCTGCTCATCAGCACCGCCCTGGGCCTGCTGCAACTGGAAGTCGAACTTCAGCTCGGCATGCCGACCCTCCGGCCCTTCGACGAACACCACCTCCCCGACCAGCCCATCCCGTGTGGCATAGGCAAAGTCATCCCACAGGTACTTGTCCCCCGACAGGTTTATCTGCGTGGTCAGATGCCGGTACCCTGGCGCCGAGATAAAGAAGTGCACATGCGCCGGGCGCTGGCCATGACGGCCCAGCAGGTCCAGGCATTCCTGGGTTGGCCCCTGCGGGTCGCAGCCATAGCCCGATGGCACGATGGAGCGCGCGCGGTAGCGCCCCTGGGCATCGGTAACGATGCGCCGACGCAGGTTGTACGCCGACTGGCTTCGGTCGAAGAACGAGTAGGTACCACGGGTATTGGCATGCCACAGGTCGACCGTGGCACCCGGCAGCGGGTGTCCGTGCGGGTCCAGCACCTGGCCTTCCAGGAACATCACCGTGGCCACGCCCTCCTCGCTGCCGTCGTCCATGCGCACTTCACCTTGGGCAATCGGTGCGCCAGCCACGTACAACGGGCCTTCGATGGTGCGTGGGGTGCCGCCAACGCGCCCTGCCTCCTGGTCCTTGGCATCCTGCAGCAGGTCGAGGAAGTGTTCGATGCCCAGCCCCGCCACCAGCAACCCGGCTTCGCCGCGACCGCCCAGGCGGTTGAGGTAGTCGACGGCGTGCCAGAACTCGTCTTCGCTGATGTCCAGGTCTTCGATCAGCCGCGCGGTATCCTGCAGCAGGCGCTGCACGATGCGTTTGAGGCGGGGGTTGCCGGCCGCATTACCAAAACCTGCGGCCTCCTCGAAGAACTGCTGTACCTCGGCAGTATGGGAAATGTTCACGGTCATGGGGGTTACCTCGTCTTGTTCTGTTCGGTTCAGGCCTGCGCCGCCAGGGCCTGGGCGTGGCGCCGACCACTGGCCAGGTGCACGGCCATGGCCAGCGCGGCGATGGCGCCAGGAATGGCGAAGGCGATGAAATTGAGTTGCAGTGGCAGGTTGATGCCCATCAGCGCACCGCCCAGCAGCGGGCCGACGATGGCGCCATTACGGCCGATGCCCGAGGCCCAGCCCAGGCCGGTGGAGCGCACCGACAGGCCGTACATCTGCGCCGCGCCGGCATACAGCAGAATCTGCGTACCAATGGTGGTGGCGCCGGCAATGAAGATCAGCAGGTACAGCACCGGCATCGGGCTGTTCACCCCCAGCAGGCTGATCGACAGTGCGGCGGCAATGAAGAACGCCACCTTCACCTTGACCAGGTTGTAGCGGTCACCCAGCCAGCCGCCGAGGATCGCCCCGGCCATGCCGCCAAAGTTCAGTGCCAGCAGGAATGACAGGCTTGAGCCCAGGCTGTAGCCGGCGTTGGCCATCAGTTTTGGCAGCCAGGAACTCAGTGCGTAGACCATCAGCAGGCAGCAGAAGAACGCAACCCACAGCGCCAGGGTGCGAATCGCCAGGCCATTGCGGAACAGTTCCAGCACCGAAGCGCCGCTGCCTTTGCGGTCGGCCGCCTGAAGCACATCATCGGCCTGGACATCGCAGTCCGGGTCCAGCCGTTTGAGCAATGTGCGTGCTTCCTCGATACGGCCTTGGCGCACCAGGAAGCCGATGGATTCAGGCAGGTAGTAGAGAATCACCGGTAACAGCAGCAGTGGCACCGCTGCGGCGAAGAACATCGACTCCCAGCCAAAACGCGGCAGCATGAAGATACCGACACCTGCCGACAGCATGCCGCCCAGCGAATAGCCACTGAACATGATCGCCACCAGCGTGCTGCGCAGGCGCTTGGGCGCGTATTCGTTCATCAGCGCCACGGCGTTGGGCATCAGGCCGCCACAGCCCAGGCCGGCGATGAAGCGGTAGATGCCAAACTCGCTCGGGCTGCTGGCAAAGCCGTTGAGGATGGTCGCCCCCGAGAACAAGGCGAAACAGATGGCAATGCCCTTCTTGCGCCCGATGCGGTCGGCCAGGCTGCCGAAGGCCAGGGCGCCGAACATCATGCCGAACAGCGCATAGCTGCCCAATGCACCAGCCTGCAACGGGGTCAGGCCCCACTCTTTCATGATGACCGGCAGTACCACACCGTAGATGAACAGGTCATAGCCGTCGAAAATCAGCAGCAGGCCGCACCAGGCCATGACCATCCAGTGAAACGGGGTAAAGCGCGCATTGTCGATGATCGGGTGTACATCAAGGGTTCGCATGGCATCTGTCGCTCTTGTTTTTGTTGTGGAAGAAAGCTTTTGCCTTGAGGTTGCGGTTCAGCCGAGGTCGCCGCCCCCTACCGGCAGGGTCACACCGGTGATGTACGAGGCTTCGTCGGACGCGAGGAACAGAATGGCCCCCACCTGCTCGTCGATGCTGCCGTAGCGGTGCATCAGGCTGCTGTCGAGGGTCTGGTCGACGATCTGCTGGTACCAGTGCTTTTCCTGCTCGGTTTGCTCTGCACTGTTGCGCGGTACGCGCCGGGGCGGCGCTTCGGTGCCGCCGGGCGCAGTGGCGTTGACGCGGATGCCCCGGCCGGCGGTTTCGAAGGCCAGGCAGGCAGTGAGCGCGTTGACGCCCCCCTTGGCTGCGCCGTAAGGCACACGGTTGACGCCGCGGGTAGCGATGGACGAGACATTGACGATGGCGCCACTGCCACGTTCGAGCATGTACGGCAGCGCGGCGTGGCAGCACCACAGGGTGGGGAACAGCGAGCGGCGCACCTCGGCCTCGATCTGCTCGACTTCATAGTGTTCGAAGGGCTTGGCCCAGATGGTGCCGCCCACGTTGTTGACCAGGATGTCCAGGCGGCCATGGGTTTCCACCGCACTGGCCATGACCCGGGCGCAATCGGCGTGTTGTTCCAGGTCGGCGGTGAGGGTGAGCATGCCCTCGCCAGCCAGTTCGTGGACCAGCTCGGAACGGTCTACCGCCACCACTTGCGCGCCTTCAGCCTTCAGCCGCCAGCACACGCCCCGGCCGATGCCTTGGGCGGCACCGGTGACCAGGGCGACCTTGCCTTGGAATCTGTTGTTCATATGCAAATCTCCAGTTCGCGAGAGACCCTGTGGCAGCAATTGTCTTGCTCAAAGCCGGAAAGGCTGCGCGATCACTGTGGGAGCGGGCATGCCCGCGAACACGGGCGAAGCCCGCGCCATCCACCGCGCTGCCTGCTTCGCGGGCTCGCCCGCTCCCACAGGGTCGGCGTATTGCTTTGAATCAGGGGGCGTCAGGCCGCAGCCGCAAACTTCTCGTAGTAGAAGTTGGCCGGGGTAATGCCCTGCTCACGCACGTACTGGCTGACCGCTTCCACCATGGGTGGCGGGCCGCACAGGTACACATCCACATCGCCGTCATTGAGGTGGCGTGGCTCGATGTGCTGGGTGACATAGCCCTTCTGCGGGTACTGGCTGTCCGGGTTGGCGACGCAGGCGCTGTAGGTGAAGTTGGGGATACGTGCCGCCAGCGCTTGCAGGCGGTCGAGTTCGACTAGGTCAAAGTCGTTGGTCACGCCGTAGATCAGGTGCAGCGGGTGCTCGCTGCCCTGCTCGGCGATTTTCTCCAGCATCGCGGTGAACGGTGCCAGCCCGGTACCACCGGCCAACAGCAACAGCGGGCGCTGGATCGGCCGCAGGTAGAAGCTGCCCAACGGCCCGGCCAGGCTCAGGCTGTCGCCGGCTTTGGCAAGGTTGGTCAGGAAGCTGCTCATCAGCCCACCCGGTACGTTGCGGATCAGGAAGCTGACTTCGCCGTCCTTCTGCAGCGAGCTGAACGAGTAGGCCCGGCTCTGCTCGCTGCCCGGCACCTTCAGGTTGACGTACTGCCCCGGCAGGAAGGCCAGACGGCTCAGGGCCTCACCCTTGATCGACAGGGCAATGGTGCTGACTGACAGCTGGCGAACATCGCTGATGGCGGCCTCGAAAGTGGCCTGCTCGGTCTTGCACAGCTGCGACGAAGCCGGGATGCGGATGACGCAGTCGCTTTCGGCACGCATCTGGCACGTCAGCACGTAGCCTTCGGCGATTTCGTCTTCGCTCAAGGCGTCTTCGATGAAGTTGTCGCCAAGGTCATAACGACCGGACTCAGCCTTGCACTTGCAGGTCCCGCAAGCGCCATCACGGCAATCCAGCGGAATGTTTATGCCTTGGCGGTATGCGGCGTCGGCCACGGTTTCCTGACCGGTGGCTTCAATGAAACGGGTAACCCCGTCTTCGAAATTCAGTGCGATCTGGTAGCTCATGTTGCACCTCGCGGGCGAGCCGGGCCACGGCGCGTCACGAGACGCACCGGGCAATGCTCGAAAAACCCTGTATCAGATGTGGTAGATGTCGATGACCTGGCGGACGTAGTCGTTCTTCAGCACCACCTTCTTGGCCTTGATCAGCGGCTGCTCGCCGCGCAGGTCGAGGGTGTAGAAGCTGGTGCCGAAGTAACTGTCGGTGGTCTTGTAGCGGAAGCTCAGGGTGTGCCAGTTGAAGCGCACCTGGCAGCTGCCCTCGCCCTGCTCGACGATCTCGATGTTGCTGATGTTGTGCGAGGTGCGGGTGTCGGGCACGGTCGCACTGGAGCGCTCGGTCTTGATGCGGAACACACGGTCTTCCAGGCCGCCACGGTTGCCGTACCAGATCAGCGAAATTTCGCTTTGTGGGTCTTCGGTGAGGGTGTCGTCATCGTCCCAGCTCGGCATCCAGAAGCTGGCATCGCTGGCGTACAGTTCCAGCCACTGGTCCCACTGGGCATCGTCCAGGTAGCGCGCTTCGCGGTACAGGAAGTCGCGCACGGTGTCATACAGGCTCATTGCACGGCCTCCACGGGGATCAGCTGCTGTTCATCCTTGAGGGCCTGGATCATGGTGTCCTGCCAGTACTTGTGCTGCAGCACGAACAGGCCTTCGTCCTCGGTGCGCACGCCCGACAGCAGGGGTTCGAGTTCAATCTCCTTGGCCGCCTCATCGGCGCCTTCGACCCAGTGTTTCGCGCCGCGAGACATGTCGTTCCAGCCGGTGCCGCCGCCATAGCCAGTCTGGCACGAGCGGAATTCTTCCAGGTCGTCCGGGGTGGCCATGCCGCTGACGTTGAAGAAGTCTTCGTACTGGCGAATACGCTTGGCGCGGGCATCGGCGCTCTCGCCTTTCGGCGCGATGCAGTAGATGGTGATTTCGGTCTTGTTCACCGAAATCGGCCGGGCAACGCGGATCTGCGAGCTGAACTGGTCCATCAGGTACACGTTGGGGTACAGGCACAGGTTGCGCGAGTTTTCGATCATCCAGTCGGCACGTGCCTGGCCGAAATCGGCGGCCAGTTGGTCGCGGCGCTCATAGGCCGGGCGGTCTTCCGGGTTGGCCCAGCGGGTCCACAGCAGCAGGTGGCCGTGGTCGAAGGAATAGAAACCGCCGCCCTGCTTGGCCCAGGCGCCAGCACTCATGGTCTTGATCTCGTCACCCGCCTCGCGCTGCTTGCGCTGGTTCTGGGTGGCGGCGTAGTTCCAGTGCACGGAGCTCACGTGGTAGCCGTCAGCGCCATTTTCGGCGGTGAGCTTCCAGTTGCCTTCGTAGATATACGAGCTGGCACCGCGCAGCACTTCCAGGCCTTCAGGCGACTGATCGACGATCATGTCGATGATCTTCGCCGACTCGCCCAGGTGCTCGACCAGCGGCTTCACGTCGGCGTTCAGGCTACCGAACAAAAAGCCCCGGTACGACTCGAAGCGTGCCACCTTGGTCAGGTCGTGGGAGCCGTCGCAGTTGAAGCTGTCGGGGTAGCCGGCGTTGCTGGGGTCTTTCACCTTCAGCAGTTTGCCGCTGTTGTTGAACGTCCAGCCGTGGAACGGGCAGGTATAGCTGGAACGGTTTCCGCGCTTGTGCCGGCACAGCATGGCACCGCGGTGGCTGCAGGCGTTGAGGAAGGCATTGAGCTCACCGTCCTTGTTGCGCGCGATGAAAATCGGCTGGCGCCCCATGGTCAGGGTGAGGAAGTCATTCTTCTCGGGGATCTGGCTTTCGTGGGCCAGGTAGATCCAGTTGCCCTCGAAGATGTGTTTCATCTCCAGGTCGAACAGCCGTGGGTCGGTGAACATCTCCCGCTTGCAGCGGTAGATGCCCTTTTCACGGTCGTCCTCGAGCATGGCATTGAGGTAGTCGAATCCCAGGGACATGGCCAGGGTCTCCCTTGTTATTGTTTAGACCTGGTCAGGTTAGGGAGACGGCTGGCGGGGGACTATCCGGATTGTGCAGAACGTTATCCAGATTTACGGATGTTCGGTACTTTTTCGGTCGCTTGAGAAAATGGCAATGCTTCAAACAACTCGCGCTTTTCTAAAAATCCTTTTGCAGCTATCAGGTGTCGATCAACCCATTGTTTGATACTTAACACCTCCTGCAATGTCTCCCGGGCTGCTTGGGTATCCACCGGGAGACGTTCCTTTTCAAAGTGCTTTACTGCCAGATCAAAACGATTTGCTCTGCTTTGGAGCCAGCCAGCAGCTCGCTTTAGTCGCTGTACGTCATTTGGGTGCCACGATTGGTTTCTTTTGGCGTGTTTTATCCTGGCTGGGAGGGTACTGTCGAATTCATCCACTGCCTTCTGCACACCGAGGGTTTTCAAGGCCGGAGCTTTTTGACCCCACTGATATGATGCAGCCGAGCGAAGTCCCCATCGCTTGGTAAATAAACCGCCCGCAATGAAGCTACTGGGCGGATAGACAACGGGACCACTTGGAACGTGACCACTTGGATCCACTTTGTTCACTGGATCACCCTTGCAATAACAATACGCATTGCCCCCCCATCACCGAACGGGCTCAAGCTGTCTGGCGCATTGAACCGCATCAGCACCGGGCTGAATGCGCGATATCCATCGCCCAGCAAATAGTGCCCCGTGAGAGTGTCTTTCCGCTGGCCGGTGAATCGCAACAACGCTGATGCATCAGTATTTTGGCTGTCCCAGCCATACGCCGTGTAGTGCATCCGGTTCGTTGCATTTCGCCCAATGCATCCCTGAACCGAGCCTTGTAGATCCGCTGCGTAAAGCGCTGCCTGGACATCATCACGCTGCGCCAGCGTCCGGCCTGCTGCGCGCACCAAAGCCGAAGCTTCTGCGCCAACATATTTGACCAGCGAAAGTCCTTCGGGAGCGTAGAAATAAATTTGTTTCTGCGACTGCTGCATGGCTGTCACCATTCGTCCGGCATAGAACTAATGGTGGTTTAAGAGCAAAGCGCTCGCAACTGGCAGAAATGCCAGGTCTACAAGCCAAACGCCGTCACGCGCGCCGCTTGAATGTCTGTGAAGGCAACTCGCCAAACTGCTGCCGATAAACCTCGGAAAACCGCCCCAGATGAAGGAAACCGTAATCCAGGGCCAGTTCCGTCACACTGCGCACGCCACAAGTAGGGTCGCTCAGGCAGGCATGCACCCGGTCCAGTTTCCGCTGGCGCACGTAATGCTTGGGCGTGGTGCCCAACTGCTGATCAAACAAGGCATATAACGAGCGCAAACTCATGCAAGCCTGCTCCGCCAGCACTTCAGCCGACAATTCCAGTTTCAGGTTGCGTTCGATGTAATCAAGAATGCGCTCTAGCCCGGCCTGCGGGGCACTGAGGCTCTCGCGGCGGATATTGGTGCTCATCAGGGTCAGCAGCTTGCTGGCGACAATCTGGCTGTAATGGCCCTGCACCCTGGGCAGCGAATCGCTCACTTCCGCCTCATGACAAACCATGGCCAGCAGGTTCACGAAGCCATCCAGCTCATCCAGCCGGTAATGATTGCGCAAGAACCGCACGCCCCCATCAGGCCGCTGCCAGCGCTGTTCATCGCAGATCGAGTCCAGCAGCCGGGTTGGCACCTTGAGGATGAACTTCTCGCAGTCTTCCGAGTAAGTCAGGTCAACCGGGTCGTCCGGGTTGATCAGCAGCAATTCGCCCGGCACCAGGTGCTGCTCGCGCTTGTGCCCGCGCCACAGGCAGTTGCCATTGAGCAAGACTTGCAGGTGGTAGATGGTTTGCAGCGCAGGCGACGTCACGCGAACACTGCCGCCATAGCTGATACGGCACAGGTCGAGCTCGGCAAACTTGCGATGGCTGAGGCTGGCCTGGGGGTGGGTAGTACGGGACAGACCGATGCAATGCTGGCCTACATGCTGGTTCACATAATCGGACACAGCGTAAGGATCGGCGTGGTGAAACACGCTACTGCGCTCGCTCAGCAGGCGGCTTTCCATAGGCAAGGCACTCGGTATCGTTATTGTTCTGGTCGCCGCGCCCTACCGCCTTGTGGGCTGTGGTTGCGGTCATCACGGTCATTCTATCGGGCTGGCAGCGCGTCGCAGTGGCAGGCGACAGCCGGCGGACAGGGACACTACAGCAAAAAGGCGGGTGTTGGGCAATGCAACGATGGGATTGGCCGGGCGGATAGCGGACAGGTCCGGCGTCATGCGTGTTCGTTTATCGAACAGTACCTCCGGTACTCGCGTGGCCTGCACGTGACGGCGGACCAGGCGCTCCTGCAACGACCGTCATTCACTGCACCGGCAGGAAGTTCATCAGCAACAGGCTCTGCGCGTAATTCAAGCCTATGCGCCGATAACGTTCATCCAGCAACTCGGCCAGCAAATCCAGCCGCGCGACGATCTTGCCGAACTCAACGGCAAAACTCAGATTGCTGCCCTCCTCCGAGATCTCGTTCGAGAACAGCAGCAACACCCCATTGGCATCTTGCCGCTGGCTGAGCATCCATGTTGCCTTTTCGATATTGCGCGCGGCGTTGTTGACGAACAGGGGGTCGATGGTATCGGTCATGTAGAACTCGGTACGCCCCCCATGCGCGGTGATCAGCATGCTGCCGATGGCGTAGATGAAGGCGCCGACCCGGTCCCCGCGAAACTCCGGGCTCAGGGCGTAGCTCAATGCCGCCAGGTCACGGCGGTTGCCCAGTTGTGGCAGCGGCCGGCGCTGTTCGATGGCAATGCGGATCTGTCGCTCGGCGGTTGCGGCGTCCAGGTAGCCAGACATCTTCCACTGGCTGGGGTTGCGCAGGTACAGCTTGTTCATCAGCAGGTACAGGCTTTGCAGGTTGTCGCGCATCGACAGCGTGGCCAGGCGGTCGACGCTGGTCTGGAACAGCTCGCTGGGTTTGCCGTTGCCGAGCTGGTTGACCATGTCACGGCCCTGCTGCTGCGTACAGGCGCACAGGCATGCGAGGGCACCTGTCAGTAGCAGGCGGGGAAAGAAATTGGAGTCGGTTAAAGCCATCGGCACAGGTTCGAAATTCGGCGGCCACATTGGAGATAAATAGGGCCCGGCCAAGCATAGAGCCCGGAAAATGGAAAAAGTGCACTGCGGTGGGAACAATGAACCTGACGTTGATAGCAAGTCTCGGTTTCAGTGTTGATGCAGCCAGGGGTACGCCACGACGGCTTTTCCTCCCTGCGGCGCGATCCAGCACCAACGACGCGTAAATGACTGTTGCACTGACCTTAACCGGCCCATTTGGCGATAGACCGGCTTCAGCAGCCCCGGCAGGTCACTCCCGTTACCTGGTAAATCTGACAGTACTCCAGCCTGCCCGAATGAGTCGATACTCTGCGCTCAAACGGAGGAAATCCCATGAGCACACGTATTTATAAAGCGGGTGAACTGGATCTCGAGTTCGGCGATGAGGGTTACGCCAAGCTACCGGAACCACCCAACGCCCTACATACGCCCTCGTCCTATGCCTGGACAATTGACTCAGCGGGCCGAATGATCTGGACCGCCGGTACCGCCATCGATAACAAGCTCTTCTACTATTGGACAACGCTGGATGCAAAGGGCGTTTGGCAACCCAAGCCCGGATTCGTCGAAATCGAAGACTCCCCTATAGATCCCGCGCTTTCCAATGAACAAAAAATTTATTTCCTCACGCCCGCGACAGCCGAAGGGAATTCGACCTTCATCACCTGCTCCCAATGTAATATATTGGAAAATGACGACCGGCTCTATTACGCCGCTATCGGGCACTTTCAAAACAACTTCACCCCCCTTGACGGCTTCGGCACAAAAGGCATGATAGTGGTTCGACCTGACGGCCATCCCACTTCGACAACTCCGCCCAGCACTGCCATTGCACATCGCCGTTCGGAAGCAAACTGTCTCAGCGATGCCAGTACTCCAGAGCAGCTGCAACGAGAAGACAGAGGTCGCGCAATGGCGCCAGCCACCCGTAGCGTACTGTTCGGCAATACGATCAAAACCTTGTACGCTTCTTCGCTTGATTCGCAACCGAACCAGACAGTCTGGCTTGCTTTGCATGATGCACAGACAGGCGTGCCAGTCGCCGGGCTCGGGCCGGATGGAAGTCGGAGCCAATGGCAGATTAAAAATTTTTTTGACAGTGATAGCCTATTCGTACCTGAAGGATGCCATTTCTTCGAGGACGGCGGATTCGCCCTGGTAGGCACTGAAGCGGGCGAAAGCATTGTCGCCAGATACAAAAGCAATGGGCAACTGGATCTCGATTTCAACAAAGTCGGGTTCATAAGGCTGAGTGCCCACACCATACAGCTTGGCGCGGATGAAGACAGAATCGTTATCGCGGTGAGCACACCTTTAATAACCGAACCCGTGAAGCTGTTGCTCCAAGTCTATGATAAGCACACAGGGGCGCTGGATACGACCTTCAACGAAACCGGGACGCTAAGTATAAAAATTGATCTCGGCATGATGATAAAAGGGATTGGTACACAAAATGTGATCATTGGGCAAACCGGTGACATCTACATCGCCGGAAACCTGTTTTACTATGATGGCCCTGCAATGTCGGATCGTGGCATCGTTCACAGAGTCACCCGCGACGGAAAACTGGACGTCAGCTTCGGGTCGGGAGGCCGCTACGTATTTCCCGATAAAGTGACTAAATTAGAAGAGGCGCAGTTACGGCCCGACGGCCTCCAGTTCGTTGCACTACTGGATGAAAATGCCGGTTACTGCGCCATGAAACTGTTGATCTGATCGCCATTGAAGCAAGGAACAAGCCATTGCATGACTCGCAGTGGCTTGTCACATGCAGCGGTCATGCCAGCAATTTCATTGTGCCTGGCGCAGCATCTCCAGCACCTGCGCATGCAGCGCAGGGTCACCACAGGCCACCACGCACCCGCCATCCTGCGCCGAACTGCCATCCCACGCCGTGATCACGCCACCCGCCCCTTCGATGATCGGCATCAGTGCCTGTACGTCATACGGCTGAAGGCTCGCTTCGACAATCACGTCGACAAAACCCGAGGCCAGCATGCAGTAGGCATAGCAGTCACCGCCGTACCGCATCAATCGCGCCTTGCCGGCGACCGCTTCGAATGCCGCCTTGCGCTCGGCGGTGTCGAACATGTCCGGCGTGGTGCACATCAGCGTGGCGGCAGACAGGTCAACGCAGGCACGCGTCTTCAGGGGCGTGCCACTGCGCCAGGCGCCTGCCGGGGTACCCACGAAACGTTCGCCGGTGAACGGCTGGTTCATCACCCCCAGCACGGGGCGGGTACCGTCATTCAGGGCAATCAAGGTGCCCCACAATGGCAAGCCGGTAATGAAGGCGCGGGTGCCATCGATCGGGTCCAGCACCCAGGTCAACGGGCTGCTGCCCACTGCAATGCCGGCTTCTTCGCCAAGAATGCCGTGTTCGGGATAACGCGCTTGGATCAACTCACGCATGGCGTCTTCAGCGGCCTTGTCGGCCACGGTCACCGGGTCGTACAGACGCCCGCCCTTGTCCTCGACATCCAGGCTGGCGCGGAAGTACGGCGCGATCGCTGCAGCGGCAGCATCGGCCAATTGCTCGGCAAAGGCGCGATACTCAACGATCTGTTCAGCACTCAGGGACATGGGACGGGCCTCGTGACAATGATGGGGCACGCATCATACCCGACACATCGCCCCGGTGTACGCTGCGGCGGTCTAGACTGAACATGATCAGGTCACCGGGGGGCTGCCACACGTGGAGGTGTGCGATGAGCCAGTTCAAACGTCTGTTCGTCATGCTCGGCCCGCAAATGCGTCATACGCCTGCGCTGCAACGCGCGGCGGCGTTGGCAGAGTCCAGCGGTGCCCTGCTGGATATCAATGTGTTCGTCGACGACGTCGACACCTTTGGCTTGATGAGCGATGGTCGTGAGCGTGAGCGGCTGCTCAGCGACAACCGCCAATGGCTGGCGGATGAGGCCGAACAGCTGAGCGATGCCGGTGTGGACGTGTCCACCGAGCTGTTGTTGACCCGCGACCCGCTGGGCAGCGTACTGGAACGGGTCGAACGGCTGGGCTGCGATCTGCTGGTCAAGGACGTACAGCACGAGCCCGTACTCAAACGCCTGCTGGTCACGCCGCTGGACTGGCAGTTGCTCAAGGACAGCCCGGTCGCCGTGCATCTGGTCAGCGACATTCGCCTGCCCCTGCCACGGCAGATCGCCGCCGCAGTGGATCTGAATAGCCATGGCGCTGGCGAGCACCTGGACGAGCAGGTCATCCACTGCGCCCACGACCTGGCCCTGCAGTGCAACGCCGAACTGCACCTGCTGCATGTGTGCGACGCGGCCAAGACCCACATCGCCGACTTCGGCGCCGGTACGGTCACCATGCCCGGCTTCGACAGCAGTGTGCGAACCGCGCAGCGGGCGGCGTTCAACCGCCTGGGCGACCATCACCAGATCCCGCTGGAGCGCCGGCACTTCCTCGAAGGGGCCGCAATCAGGGCCATTGCCCAGTTCGTCGGCCACAACAGGGTGGACGTGATCGTCATGGGCAGCCACCGGCATGACACCATGCAGACATTCCTCGGCGGGACAACGGCGCATGTGCTGGAACACCCGCTGTGCAATGTGTTGGCGATCAAGGCTGTTCGCTGAGCTTCAGCAGGCTGCCCCAGGGGCCAGGCAGGAATAACCTTGTACTGCGAAGAGGCACTTGCACCCACAGAGCAGCTTCTAACCTGTCGGCCCCTTCGCAGTGCCCTGCAGGCACTGTTGTCACTGACGCTATATCTTCGCTGGTATCTGGTACACCAGTGCCACTCAAAATTAATGCATTTGATAATGATTCGTAGTATGTTCGCGGCGTTTCCCGACCCAGCCCCTCAGCGCCCTATTCAAGGACCGTACTGTCGATGCGCCGCACGTTCGTTTCGCTTTGTGTGCTTCATGCTGTCTCCCCGCTGGCCTTTGCCGAGCCTGAACCGCTCAGCGACCCTAACCAGATCGAACTCCAGGCCCTGAGCATCACCAGTACTGCCGACGGTGAACGCGCCGACGGCCCGGTCGATGGCTACAAGGCCACCCGCTCGGCCAGTGCCACCCGCACCGACACGGCGCTGCACGAAACCCCGCAATCGGTCAGCGTGGTGCCCAAGGATGTGCTGGTAGACACGGGCGCCACGCGCCTGCAGGACGGCCTGGACTACGCCGGTGGTGTCGGCCGCGCCAACAACTTCGGCGGCCAGGGCCTGACAACCTTCACTGTGCGTGGCTTCACGACCGGCGAGTTCTATCGCAACGGCTTTCCGATCAACCGCGGCTACCCCAACGCCCCGGATGCCAACACCGTCGAGCGCCTGGAGGTCATCCGTGGCCCGGCCAGCAGCCTGTACGGCCGTGGCGACCCCGGCGGTACGTTCAACGTGGTCAGCAAGCAGCCGTTGCCGGAGTCCAAGGTCACCCTTGGCAGCCAGTTCGATGACCAGGGCATGCACCGTGCCACCCTCGATGCCACCGGACCGCTGAGCCAGGACGGCTCGCTGGCCTACCGCCTGAACGTACTGGGTGAAGGCGGCGACAGCTTCCGCGACGATGTCGAAAGCGAACGCTACGATGTCGCCCCGGTCATCAGCTGGCAGGTCAATGACGCCACGAAGATCACCTTCGAAGGCGATTTCATGCGCAACAACCACCCCCTCGATCGCGGCCTGACCCGCTACCCCACCCAGACCGGCAGCGCCTCGCGCGATACCTACATCTGGGAGAAAGGCAGCGACAACCTGCTGCATAACGACAACAACATGGCGCAGCTGCGTTTCGAGCACCTGCTCAATGACAATTGGTCGCTGGCTGGCGGGTTCCAGTTCCTCGATGGCTCACTCAAGGGCAACGCTGTCGAAGCCGACGGCGCACCGGCAGATGGACGCACGCTGCAGCGCAACTTCAACTACCGCAAGCTGGAGTGGACCGACCGCGACTGGCAGCTGAACCTGACCGGGCATTTTGACACCGGCAATTTCAGCCATACCTTGTTGACCGGGGTCGAATACGAAAACTACGACTACAACTCGATCATCCAGCGTTCCTCGGCAGCCTACCCGATCGACATCTACAACCCGGTACTGGGCCAGCCGCGTCCGGCCCTGAACCGCACCACCACCTGGGACAAGGAAAACCTGCAGACGTGGGCGTTCTTCATTCAGGACCAAGTGGCCCTGACCGAGCGTTTGAAGGCATTGGCAGGCGTGCGCTTCGAGCGTTTCGAGCATGACTATGACAACAAGCTGAACAATGCCGGCGATTTCAGCAAGGGCGAAAACGGCGTCACACCCCGCCTTGGCTTGATCTACGACCTGACCGATACCCTGGCGGTCTACGCCAACACCGCACGTTCGTTCAAACCCAATACGGGCACGCCGGCCAGTGGCGGTGGTTTCGACCCGGAGAAGGGCAAATCTTACGAGCTGGGTGTGAAATGGGAGTCACTCGACCGCCAGTTGAGTGTCGACGCGGCGATCTACCATATCGTCAAGGAGAACGTCCTGACGCGCGACCCGGTGAATACCAACTACAGCTTGGCCGCCGGGGAAGTGCGCAGCCGCGGGCTGGATATCAACATCGCCGGCAATATCACGCCTGAGTGGCGGGTAATCGGTGGCTACGCCTATGTCGATGCCGAAGTTACCAAGGACAACCGCCTGCCGACGGGTACGCGACTGGCCAACATCCCGCGCAACAGCTTCAGCCTGCTCAACACTTATGAGTTCCAAGACGGTTTTGCCAAAGGTGTTGGGTTAGGACTTGGGGTGAAGTATGTGGATGACCGCAATGGTCAGACCGAGGCGGTCACCTACAACATGGACCAGTACACCGTGGTTGACCTGCTGACGTTCTACAAGGTCAACGAACACGTGCGGTTGAACCTGGACGTGAAAAACGTGTTCAACAAGGGGTATGACGAGGGCGCGTTCAACAGCTACGTATACCCCGGCGCACCGCGTACGGTGCAGGCCGGCGTTTCCTATACCTTCTGAATTGCCGGGGCCGCGCAGTGGCCCCGTAATTTCAGAACGCTGTGCTGTAGAACAGCGAGTACGACTCTATGCCGTCGTTTGGCTGCTTTATCCCGGCGTTGGAGTAGTGCATGGCACGGATGCCTACCTTCTGTTCTCCCGGCAACTTCAGGCCAAAGCCGATACGGTCTTCAAAGTTGACCGCCGACCCCAGTCGTTGGTCGCCCACGTCGGTCTTTGAAAACGCTGCCAGGCCAATGCCTGCCTCGATGTAAGGCGTGTAGGTAAAGCCGCTGAACTCATACGTGAACACCGGGCTGAACGACAGCGAATGCGCACCACTGGCATCGCCACCTTCCCAATAGGTGTAGGCCGCATCCCAGTAACCGCTCACATGGCCGGTGCTGCTTTCCAGCCATTTTTTGTCCCAGTCGAACGACATGCCGATACGGTAAGTCATGTCACCTTGGCCGGTGGCGCCCACGGCGCCAGATATCTGCGCAGCCTGGACCAGATCGGCCCCGGCAAAGGCCAGCACTGCTACGGCCAGCGAAGCTGCTAGACGGGTTTTCATCAACGACTCTCCTGATGGTCTACACGGCAAGCGGGGGCTTGGGCCCCTCGATGTTTTGCGCTGACCGGTGCATCCAGACCGGTCATACGAAGTAATACTTTTCTGATTATTGTCCAGATAATCAGAAAGTTGGAAGTGTATTGCCACTATTGGCTAAATCACTTGGTAAAGATGTGCCTGCCGGGCACAGGAATTCGCGAGGCGTGACCTGACCCCAGGTAGGAGTACAGGCGTACTCCTGCCCGACTTTTCATCAACGCCAGTTAAGGTTAACGGTGGTGGGCGCCTTGCCCGTGACGGTCGCCCACTGCTGCACCGCCTGGCCTTGGGCATTGCCAATGACCTTGTATTTGCCGGGAGACAATTGCACATACAGCAGCGGCCCGGCATCGCTGACACTGAGTACGGGCTGGCCCTGGGCATTCTGGATATCGACGGTGGCCCCGCTCTGGAACTTGCCTTCCGGGCCGGTCGAAAGCTCTACGTGCAGGTCATAACCCGTGGTCTTGCGCAGGGCATTGGCCTCGTCCTGGCCGATACCGCCCTGCAGGTAGCGCACGCCATTCTGCTCCTGCGGTTGCAACTGCACGGCCTGCATGTCGATGGGGGCATTGAGGTCGGCAGCGGCGGCCAGGGTCCATGGCAGGGCCAGGGTGATCAGCAAGGCAGCGCCGAGCGCATAGTGATGGTTACGCATGGTACGACCCTCCTTTCGAGGATGGCTTACCTATTATCTGATCCTCCCAGCGAAAGGGTGTTCGTGCTGATGCCTGGTCATGGCGGTGAAATTCACTTCAGAAAATCAGGTTATCTAGTGAAAACATCAGCTTGCGCGGCCTTCTTCAAGCAACTTCACGAACATGCTCAAACTGCGCGAGACCGTACCTCGTCGCCAGACCAGCCAGGTTTTCAGATAGCGGAAGTCCTCCGACATTGGCCAGGCGCTGACGGTGCTGCACCCGGGCATATTGTCGAGCATGCTGCGCGGCAGCATGGCCAGGCCGGCACCCGCACTGACGCAGGCCAACATACCGTGGTACGACTCCATTTCGTGAATCTTGCCCGGTACCGCCTGGTCCTGCACGAACCAGTTTTCGAAGTGATGGCGGTATGAACAGTTGGCGCGGAAGGCGTAGATGCTTTCACCGTTCACGTCCTGGGCGCGGGTCACCGGTGTATGGTTGAGCGGCGCAATGACCATCATCTCTTCCTCGAACACCGGTATGCCCTCCAGCGTCGGGTGCAGCACCGGGCCGTCGACGAACGCCGCCACCAGGCGGCCAGACAACACGCCTTCGAGCATGGTCCCGGAAGGCCCGGTGGACAGGTCAAGGTCAACCTTGGGGTAGCGTTGGTTGTAGGCGGCCAGCAACGCCGGAATGCGCACCGCCGCCGTGCTTTCCAGCGATCCGAGGGCAAAGGTGCCCTGCGGGTCTTCACCCGCCACGGTCAGCCGCGCCTCATGGACCAGGTCGAGGATGCGCCGGGTGTATTCGAGGAAGTTCCAACCCGCAGGCGACAGGCGCAGGCGGCTCTTTTCCCGAATGAACAGTTCTACACCCAGGTCCTCCTCCAGTTGCTTGATGCGCGTGGTCAGGTTCGACGGCACCCGATGGATGTGCTGCGCGGCGGCGCTGATGCTGCCCTGCTCTGCCACGGCCTTGAAGATCTCCAGTTGCACCAGGTCCACAGGCATTCTCCAAACGTGAATGTTTCGCTCATTATTATTCAGTTTTCATTAAAGCCATAGCCCACTAGTCTGGCCTCATTGATTAACAACAACGAGAGTGTCCCGCCATGAGCGCGATCAGCAGCCTGACCCACGCCATCTCCCTCGACCCGTACAGCGGCGAGCAGATTGGCGCCTACCCGTTCGACACCGACGCCGCACTGGAAGCGGCGCTGCAACGTGCCAAGGTTGGCTACCGCCAGTGGCGCCAGGTGTCGCTGGGTCAGCGCAGCGAGTACCTGCTGGCCCTGGCCGGCACCCTCGAAGCCAAGGCTGAAGCTTTCGCGCACATGATCAGCCGCGAAATTGGCAAGCCGATCGCCCAGGCTCGCGGTGAAGTCAGCAAGTGTGTGGGCCTGTGCCGCTGGTACGCCGAGCACGGCCCGGCCATGCTCGCCGCCGAGCCGACCCAGGTCGAAAAAGCCCGTATCGAATACCGCCCGCTGGGCCCGATCCTGGCCGTGATGCCGTGGAACTTCCCGGTCTGGCAGGTGCTGCGCGGCGCCGTGCCGGCGATTCTGGCGGGTAACACCTACGTGCTCAAGCACGCACCGAACGTAATGGGCAGCGCCTACCTGATGGGTGAGCTGTTCAAGGATGCCGGCCTGCCGGAAGGCGTGTTCGAAGTGTTGAACGTGACCCCGGATGGCGTCACCCGCGCCATCAACGATCCGCGCATCGCCGCCGTGACCCTGACCGGCAGCGTGCGTGCCGGCATGGCGATTGGTGCACAGGCCGGTGCCGCGCTGAAGAAGTGCGTGTTGGAGCTGGGTGGCTCCGATCCCTTCATCGTGCTGGCCGATGCCGACCTGGATGCTGCCGTCCAGGCCGCGGTGATAGGCCGCTACCAGAACACCGGCCAAGTGTGCGCCGCCGCCAAGCGCCTGATCGTGGAAGCCAGCATCGTCGACGCGTTCACCCACAAGTTCGTTGAAGCCACTCGCCAGCTGAAAGTCGGAAACCCGCTGGAGGACGACACCTATATCGGCCCGATGGCCCGCTATGACCTGCGCGACGAGTTGGATGGCCAGGTTCAGGCGACGTTGGCCGAAGGCGCCACGTTGCTGCTGGGCGGCAACAAGGTCGAAGGCGTGGCCAACTTCTACGCACCGACCGTGTTCGCCAATGTCACCCCGGACATGACCGCGTTCAAGCAGGAGCTGTTCGGCCCGGTAGCGGCGATCATCACTGCACGCGATGCCGACCATGCCGTGGAACTGGCCAACGACAGCGAGTTTGGCCTGGCCTCGACCATCTACACAGCCGACTACGCGCTGGCCGAACGCATGACCGCCGCGCTGGACACCGGTGGCGTGTTCATCAACGGCTACTGCGCTTCCGATCCCCGCGTGGCGTTTGGTGGCGTGAAGAAGAGTGGTTTCGGCCGTGAGCTGTCGCACTTTGGTGTGCGCGAGTTCACCAATGCCCAGACCGTGTGGCTGGACCGTAACTGATTCATGACCCTGGGGCTGCTTTGCAGCCCCAGCTGCGTCAATCCCGAACCTGGTCCTTGACCCAGTCCAGCATCCCCCCCGGCACGATCAGTTCATGCCGCGCCCGCGAACAGGCGGTATATAACCCCGCCAGCATACGCGCCCGCTCATTGCGGTTACCCGCCACCTGTGGCGCCACCATCAGCTCCGGCGACACCATCACCCGGGCAAACTCCATGTTCTTCACATCACGTACTCGCCCCAGGAACAGCTTCGGCGCCTTGTCCCAGCGGTAGCGGCTCTTGGCCTTGGCAAAGTGCTCCGGCGTGTAGCCTTTGCGCAGCATGTTGGCCACGGCGACGAACGCTTTGTCATCGCCCTTGTCCTGTTCCAGCGCCTGCCAGCTGGCATAGCGGAACAGCATCGGGTGGCGCGGCCGGGTGCCGTAGCGGTACAGCTCGATGCAGTCCTCGACGAACAGCTCAAAGTCCTTGCGAGCGCTTTTCAGCAACAAGAACGGTACCCCCTGATGCGTCAGGCGCTGGAACCAGCCAAACAGGCCCCATTCATCATCGACGATAAGCGCCGTGGGCTGTTCCGGCACCATCACCGTATCGAAGAAACTGACCCGGGTGTAGTGCTCGGCGTTGCCACTGAAGGCCGCCTGGATCGTGGCCGGGTGCGCCTGGATCAGCGGGTTGAGCACATTGTCCATTGCCGGCCCGGCGCGCAGTGAATGGTCGATGCAGCGTTGCCGGATGAAGCTGCCATGGTGCGGGCTGAGGCCGTTGAGGTTTTGCAGTTCGTCACCCAGGGTAATGATCGACTGCGGACTGCGATCGAGTACCGCCAGCATCGGTGCCGACAGCTCGTGGGCTTCGTCGACGATGACATGGGTATAACGGCTGTCGATGACATGCTCGGTCAGCGACAGCAGCTTGACCCGGTGGTAGTCACGCACCGGCAGCTGAATGTCCCGCGCCGACGGGCGAATCAGCTCTTGCCAGTACAGGCGTGCCTTTTCCAGCAGCACCTCCTGATCCAACGGCGAGGTGCCAGGCCCGGCCCAGGGCAAGTGGTGCAGCTGAAGCTGGGTATCGGCACTGTGGCAGAACGTGCGCACGGCGCGGATGCACAAGGCAACCACGTCACGCGCTGCGAGCGGGCCGATATCAGGGATGGCCAGCCAGCGCACCACTTGCGCTTCCTGGGGGCGCCAGGACAGCTTGGTGCGGTACGGATCGCGCAATCGCCAGCCGTTGCTGGTGAGGTCACGGTTGAGCAGCTCGTCAGCCAGTTGGCCGAAGGTCAGCGCGGTATAGGCGGCAGCGTCCTTGACCCGCGCCTGCAGCGCGCGCAACTGGCCTTCAGTCAAGGCCAGCAGCAAGGTGCGCTGTGGCTCCAGCAGCCGGGCGAACTGGTGAATCAGGAAGGTCTTGCCGGTGCCGGCGAAACCTTGCACAGCCACAGACTCGTCGATGCCACTGAGGAATTCGCGCAGCAGGCGGTTCTGCTGGTCGCTGAGCATCAAATCACTGGCCAGCGACGGCAGGTACACCGGGTGCAGCGGCGTGGCCCGTTGGCGGTAGCGGTCGGCGAACTGGAAGTTCCACTGGCCTTCGTCATCCAGCCATTCGTCCGCCTGGTACTGCACTTCGGCCGACAGCAGTGCAATGCCATTTTCGCCCAGCATGCCCAGGCCCATGGCGAACGCTTCGCGATCGAATTGCTGCGCTACCTGGGCCTGGAAGCGCCCAGGGGCGACACCTTCGACTTCGTTGGCGATGCGCACGATTTCGGCGAAACGACGCTCCTGCGCGTCGGCCGAGGCGGTGGCAGGCTGGCGTGGCAGGTTTTGCACGAACAGCACGGTAGCAGCATCGACAACACTGGCGGTGGTGAAGAACTCGGTAACGGCCGCGCTGGCGAGGCGGTCGGCCTGGTCGCTGGGCAAAGGCAGGTAGAACATCGGCACCTCGGGTGAAATCAGGGCGGCACGATAGCAACTTTTGGCGTGGAATGCTGGGTTCAGTGTTGCCTGGGCTGGCCGCTTCGCGGACTTGCCCGCGCCCCAGGCAACGTGCGATTCACGAAACCATGCTGGTGCTGTGGGAGCGGGCGAGCCCGCGAAGAGGCCGGCAGCCCCGCCTCCACCTCAAACCCTGCAGCGCTTCAATGTTTCACTGGGAAACTCCTTGAACAACTGCCGGTAACTCTCTGAAAACCTTCCTAAATGCCAGAACGACCAGCGCATCGCCACCTCGGCCACGGTCACGCCGCCACCGCGCAACAGATCACGCCGCGCACCGTTGAGCCGGCGCAGGCGCAGCCAGTGCGCCGGCGGCATGCCGGTAAACGCCTTGAACGCCTGCTGCAACTGGCGCAGGGAAACCCCAGCCACGTCTGCCAGCTCAAGCAGGTTCAGCGTCTCTTCCGGGCAGTCGGCCGCCCATTCGCTGACCCGGTGCATGATCGCCCTTTCCTCGTCCCGCCGCCCCAGGGCCACGCCCTGTAAACGCTGGCTGGCGTTGTCGAGAATGAACAGGCAGTCCTCCAGCAGCTGCTCAGCCAGGGCCTGCCCTTGCAACGGGCAACCCTCCTCGCCCAACCGGGTCAAGGTGGCGCTGAGCCAGCTGCCGAACAGCGCATTCTGGCCGCTGCCCAGTGGCACCATGAACAACCCTTCCAGGCGCTGCGGGTCCAGCCCATGGCGGGCCAGGAAGGCCTGGTCGAACACGACCGCCACCTCCTGGTAGTTCTCCGGCGTGATCCAGATATTGCGGCTTTGTTCGTTCAGCAGGTACAGGCTGTTCTCGCTGCGGTCGAAGCAAAACGCCAGCGAGCCGCTTGGCGCGCGGAAAAACTGCTCCACCCGGGTGTTCAGGCGCTCTTCGTACACCTCCACACCCTCCAGCCCCAGACACCGCAGCTCACCGCTGAAGTACCCGGGCGACATCTGCCGGTACTGCTGCTGCCAGCCAGGGGTGGCGCGCACTTGCTCGGTGACGTCAGTGGTGTGGAAAGCCTGGACCTTCAACGCATTGGCGGTTGTCACACATCGTCCTGTATGCACTCTTTTGGTGCATTCGATACTGAAGAAAGTGGATAGATCGCCCCGGGGGGGCTGCGCCCAAGATAGTCTCCAGCGCGTCACCTGGGAAGCGTAACGCCTTCGCAACTGTTCAACGGTTTTCGCAAGCGCCCACGCTCCCCCACTAAAACCCAACCAAGAGGTCTGTATGAACGCCCCCTTCGATCAGCTGTCCACCTGGCTGAAAGAACACCGGATCACCGAAGTCGAATGCGTGATCAGCGACTTGACCGGCATCGCCCGCGGCAAGATTGCGCCTACCGCCAAGTTCCTCCATGAGCGAGGCATGCGCCTGCCAGAAAGCGTGCTGCTGCAGACGGTCACCGGCGACTACGTCGACGATGACATCTATTACAACCTGCTCGACGCCGCCGACATCGACATGGTCTGCCGCCCTGACCCCACTGCCGTTTACCAGATCCCGTGGGCGATCGAGCCAACCGCGATCGTGATCCACGACACCTTCGACAAGCAAGGCAACCCTATCGAGCTTTCGCCACGCAACGTGCTGAAGAAGGTGCTCAAGCTGTACGCCGACAAGGGCTGGCAGCCAATCGTCGCACCCGAGATGGAGTTCTACCTGACCAAGCGCTGCGAAGACCCGGACTTGCCACTGCAGGTGCCACTGGGGCGTTCAGGCCGTGCTGAAAGTGGCCGTCAGTCGTTCTCGATCGACGCCGCCAACGAATTCGACCCACTGTTCGAAGACGTCTACGACTGGTGCGAGATCCAGGGCCTGGACCTGGATACGCTGATCCACGAAGACGGCCCGGCGCAGATGGAGATCAACTTCCGCCACGGCGACGCGCTGGACCTGGCCGACCAGATCACCGTGTTCAAGCGCACCATGCGCGAGGCCGCGCTCAAGCACAACGTGGCCGCCACGTTCATGGCCAAGCCGATCACCGATGAACCCGGCAGTGCCATGCACCTGCACCAGAGCGTGGTCGACATCGCCACTGGCAAACCGATCTTTGCCAACGAAGACGGCAGCATGAGCCAGCTGTTTTTGCATCACATCGGCGGCTTGCAGAAGTACATCCCCAAGCTGCTGCCGATGTTTGCGCCCAACGTCAACTCGTTCCGCCGCTTCCTGCCGGATACCTCGGCACCGGTCAACGTCGAGTGGGGCGAAGAAAACCGCACGGCCGGCCTGCGCGTGCCCACCTCCAGCCCTGAGGCGATGCGGGTGGAAAACCGCCTGCCGGGCGCCGATGCCAACCCGTACCTGGCCATCGCTGCCAGCCTGCTGTGCGGCTACCTGGGCATGGTCGAGCAGATCGACCCTAGCGCACCGGTGCAGGGCCGCGCCTATGAACGCCGCAACCTGCGCCTGCCGATCACCATCGAAGATGCGCTGCAGCACATGGAAGACTGCGAAACCGTGCAGCAGTACCTGGGCAAGCAGTTCGTCCAGGGCTACGTGGCGGTCAAGCGCGCCGAGCACGAGAACTACAAGCGCGTCATCAGCTCGTGGGAGCGTGAATTCCTGATGCTGAGTGTCTGATCCACCGCGGGGGTGCTTTGCACCCCATGCACAGGCAAGCCTGCTCCGAACTCGAAGAACAAGACCAACGAGGTGTTCCCATGCGTCATCTGCAAGCCCTGATCCCCGCTGCATTCACCCTGCTGTTCGCCACCACCACCCAGGCCGCGCCCACGGTCAGTGTGTACAACTGGACCGACTACATCGGTGACACCACCCTGGCCGACTTCCAGGCCAGCAGCGGAATCAAGGTGGTCTATGACGTGTTCGACTCCAACGAAACCCTTGAAGGCAAGCTGTTGGCCGGGCGTACGGGTTATGACGTGGTGGTACCGTCCAACCACTTCCTCGCCCGCCAGGCCCAGGCCGGCGCCTTCCTGCCGCTGGACCGCAGCAAGCTGCCGAACTGGCAACACCTGGACCCCAAACTGCTCAAGCAACTTGAACAGAACGACCCCGGCAACCAGTACGCCGTGCCTTACCTGTGGGGCACCAATGGCATCGGCTACAACGTCGACAAGGTCAAGGCGGCACTGGGTGTGGACCATATCGACTCGTGGGCAGTGCTGTTCGAGCCCGAAAACCTGAAAAAGCTCAAGCAGTGCGGCGTGGCATTCATGGACTCGCCCGACGAGCTGTTCCCGGCCGTGCTCAACTACCTGGGCATGGACCCGCGCAGCGAAAAACCGGGCGACTACGCCAAGGCCGAGGCCCGCCTGCTCGAACTGCGCCCCTACATCACCTACTTCCACTCCTCCAAGTACGTCTCTGACCTGGCGAACGGTGATGTCTGCATCGCGTTCGGCTACTCCGGCGACGTGTTCCAGGCTGCCAACCGCGCCGTAGAGGCGAAAAACGGCGTGAAGGTCGCCTACAGCATTCCCAAGGAAGGCAGCAACCTGTGGTTCGACCTGCTGGCCATCCCCAAGGACGCCAACAACCCCGAGCAGGCCCTGGCGTTCATCAACTACCTGCTCGACCCCAAAGTGATCGCCAAGGTCAGCGCCACGGTCGGCTATGCCAACGCCAACCCGGACGCCAAGGCCTACATGGATGCATCGCTGGTGAACAACCCCGAGATCTACCCACCCCAGGAGGTGCTGGACAAGCTGTACATCTCCAGCACCCCGAGCCCGAAAATCATGCGCGTCATGACCCGCTCCTGGAGCAAGATCAAGTCCAACCGCTGAGTCGAGAACGCTCATGTCTTTCAATACCCAACACACTGCCTCGTACTACGCCGCCACAGCGCGCGACGCGGCACCCTACCCCAGCCTGGACAGCGAACTGACGGCCGACGTATGCGTGATCGGCGGCGGCCTGACCGGGGTCAATACCGCCCTGGAGCTGGCCGAGCGCGGCCTCTCGGTGGTACTGCTGGAAGCCCGACGCATCGGCTGGGGCGCCAGTGGGCGCAATGGCGGCCAGCTGATTCGCGGTATCGGCCATGATGTCAGCGGCTTTGCCCGGCATGTCGGCCAGGACGGTGTGCGCTACCTGAAGCAGGCCGGCATCGACTCAGTGGAACTGGTGGCCGAGCGCATCGCCCGCTACGGCATTGCCTGCGATCTGCGCTGGGGCTTCTGCGAACTGGCCAACACCACGGCGCAGTTCGCCGCCTTCAAGGAGGAACAGGACGACCTGGCCGCCCTGGGCTATCGCCATGAGACACGCCTGGTCAGCGCCGGGCAGTTGAACGAAATCGTCGCCAGCGACCAGTACGCTGGCGGCCTGGTCGACATGGGCTCGGGACACCTGCACCCACTTGATCTGGTGCAGGGCGAAGCCCGCGCGGCCCACAGCCTGGGCGTGCGCATTTTCGAGCAAAGCCCGGTGCTGCGCATTGAGCACGGGCCCAGGTTGACGCTGCACACGGCGCGCGGCAAGGTGCGCGCAAGCAGCCTGGTGCTGGGCTGCAACGCTCACCTGGATGAACTGGAACCGCGCCTGAGCGGCAAGGTGCTCCCGGCCGGCAGCTATGTGGTGGCCACCGAACCCTTGCCCGAAGCACTGGCCAGCAGCCTGATCCCGCAGAACATGGCGCTATGCGACCAGAAGGTCGGCCTGGACTACTACCGCCTTACCGCAGACCGCCGCCTGCTGTTCGGCGGCGCCTGCCACTATTCCGGGCGCGACCCTAAAGACATCGGCGCGTACATGCGGCCGAAGGTATTGAAGGTGTTCCCGCAACTGGCCAACGTGCGCATCGACTACCAGTGGGGTGGCATGATCGGTATCACCGCCAACCGTTTCCCCCAGGTCGGGCGCCTGAACCAGCACCCTAACGTGTATTACGCCCAGGGCTATTCCGGCCACGGGCTGAACGTGACGCACTGGACGGCGAAACTGCTGGCCGAAAGCATCGCCCTCGGCCACAGCCGCGGCCTGGATGTGTTCAGCGCCGTGCCGCACCTGACCTTCCCCGGCGGCAAGGCCCTGCGCTCCCCCCTGCTGGCACTGGGCATGTTGTGGTACCGCTTGCGTGAGGCCCTGGGTTGAGTGGGCAGCAACGTTTGCAGCGCCCCTCAGGGCGAGCCACGCACTGTGTTCTTTTCAAAGAGGATTGCCCCGTCCACTGGCCAACTGCCTCGCACCTGCTAGCGTTGTTGAGGCCGACCTCTCATGGATGCCTTTTCATCATGAAATCATTGCCTCGCATTACCCTGTTGTGCGCCGCGCTGCTTGCCGTGGCCGCCTGCTCCAGCAACCGCGTGGACCCCAAGGATTACTCCGGCTTCCTCAAAGACTACAGCCGGCTGCAAGAGGCCAAGAGCCCGTCGGGTGACCCGGTGATGCGCTGGATCGACCCCAAGGTCAATATCAATCAATACAGCCAGGTGTTCGTCGAGCCAAGCCAGTTCTACCCCAAGCCGCAGCCCACAGCTGTTATCTCGCAGCAGACGCTGCAGGAAATCACCCGCTACTTCAACGAGGCCCTGCGCCGCGAAATGGGCAGCGTGATGCCTTTGGCCAAGGGGCCTGGCCCGGGCGTGATCGTGGTGCGCCCGGCGATCACGGCAGTGTCCACCAGTAACGAGGGCCTCAGGCCTTACGAGGTGATCCCTATCGCGCTTATCGCGGCGGGAGTGAATACCGCCATGGGTGGCCGTGACCAGGACGTGGATGTCGGTGTGGAGGCAGCGTTCCTGGACGGTGCCAGCCAGAAGGTACTGGCCCAGGTGGTCCGCAAGGGCGCGGGCCAGGAGCTGGAGAACGATACCCAGAAGCTGACCTTGAATGACGTCAAGCCGGTGCTCGATGGTTGGGCCAAGGACATGCGTGCGAGCTTCCTGGCAGCGAAGCAGAAAGGCCGCTGAGTCAGCGCTGACCCAACAGGTCAGCGCAACCTGGTTAAGGAGCGGCCCATCGAGACACAAGGCCGCTCCAGTTGACCGCGTTAAATATCAGCACTCGACAAAAGCAACTGCCAAACCGCCGCGCGAGGTTTCCTTGTAATTGGCATGCATGTCCGCGCCAGTATCACGCATGGTGCGGATCACCCGGTCGAGCGAGATGAAGTGCTCGCCATCACCCCGCAGTGCCATCTGCACAGCGTTGATCGCCTTGACCGCAGCAATCGCATTGCGCTCGATGCACGGCACCTGCACCAGGCCGCCCACCGGGTCGCAGGTCAGCCCAAGATTGTGCTCCAGGGCAATTTCGGCGGCGTTTTCAAGCTGGGGCGGCGTAGCACCCAGTACCTGCGCCAGGCCGGCAGCAGCCATCGAACAGGCTGAGCCCACCTCCCCCTGACAACCCACCTCGGCACCGGAAATCGAGGCGTTCTTTTTGCAAAGGATGCCAACCGCCGCTGCGCCAAGCAGGAAGTCCACCACATCAGCATCGCAGGCATTGGGGTTGAACTTCATGTAGTAGTGCAACACCGCCGGGATAATGCCGGCTGCCCCGTTGGTGGGCGCGGTTACCATACGCCCACCGGCAGCATTTTCTTCATTGACCGCCAAGGCGAACAGGTTGACCCACTCCATGGCACCAAGGGTCGAGCCGATCACGTTGGGCTTGCCCAGCTCCTGCAGGCTGCGATGCAACCGCGCGGCGCGGCGCTTGACGTGCAAGCCGCCCGGCAGGATGCCCTCGTTGCGCAGGCCGTTCGCCACGCACTCGCGCATGGCCGCCCAGATGCGCAACAAGCCTTCGCGCACCTCGGCCTCCGGGCGCCAGGCGCATTCGTTGGCCATCATCAGTTGCGCCACGCTCAGGTTGTGGGCCTTGCACAACGCCAGCAGTTGGGCACCACTGTCGAACTCATAAGGCAACATCACGGCATTCGTTTCGCTTGCCGGCGCATCGATCTCGGCTTGCTCGACGATGAAGCCGCCGCCCACCGAAAAATAGGTCTGGCTCAACAGGCTGCGCTGCCCGTCCATGGCTTCCAGGCTCATGGCATTGGGGTGATAAGGCAGGCTCTCGTCGAGCAGCAGCATGTCACGGCCGTAGTCGAAGGCCAGCGGATGGCTACCGTCGAGCATCAGGCAGTGCTCTTGCAGGACCTGGCCGATGCGCGATTCGATCGTGGACGGGTCGATACGGTCCGGCCACTGGCCCATCAAGCCTAGCAGGCACGCGCGGTCGGTGGCATGGCCAACCCCGGTGGCCGACAGCGAGCCATACAGCCGCACTTGCACGCGCGTTACCTGGGCCAGCAGCCCCTGCTCACGCAAGGCCTGGGCAAAGGTAGCCGCCGCGCGCATCGGGCCGACGGTATGGGAACTGGACGGCCCGATGCCAATTTTGAAAAGGTCGAAAACACTGATAGCCATGCTAATGCCTGACCCTGCCCTGATATGCATCCAGGGTAGGGTTGTCTGAAGAAATTGAGCGTTATTGCGATTTTGCGCGATACTGCCGCGCTGGCTCACGGATGACCAACGAAACTTCCTAAGCAAGCCTTTAGTGGTACTAAACGATGCGACGACAACTCAATGGTCAGATGTTCGTCTGGCTGCATGTATTTGCCTGCGCAGCCCGGCACTTGTCCTTCACCCGCTGTGCCGAAGAGCTGCACATCACCCCGGGCGCGGTCAGCCAGCAGATGCGCCAACTGGAAGAGCGCCTGGGCTACCGGCTGTTCCTGCGCCGGGCGCGCGGCGTGGAGCTGAGCGCCGAGGGGCAACGCCTGGCCCAGACGGTGGCCGAGGCCTACGGCAGTATCGAAGCCGAGCTGCTGCGGCTGGACGCGGGGGAAATCCGCGGCACCTTGCGTGTGCGTTCGATCCCCTCGTTCCTGGCCAAATGGCTCACGCCGCGCTTGCCGCGTTTTCAACAGCGCTACCCGGATATCGAACTGCGCCTGGTCGCCGAAGACAGTGCCCAGGCGCTGACCCCGGGTGATTTCGATTTGGCCATCGACCTGAACGATGGTAGCTACCCAGGCATGCTTTCGACGCCACTGCTGGACGAGCAAATCTTCCCGGTGTGCTCACCTGCCCTGCTGCGCGGGCGCCCGCCGCTGCATGGCCCCGCTGACCTGGCGCACTACCCGCTGCTGCATGACATCACCGCCTGGCGTGGCAGTTCGGAATATGCCGAGTGGGAGTTCTACCTGGAAGGCATCGGCGCCGCCGGCCTGGATGTGCGGCGCGGGCACACCTTCAACCGCAACCACCTGACCATCGAGGCGGCGATTGCCGGTATCGGCGTGGCGATTGCCCGCCGCACGCTGCTCAATGATGAACTGGAACGCGGGGCACTGATCGTGCCGTTTGGTGTACCGATCGCCAACCACAAGCGTTATGTGGTGCATTACCCGCCAGGCGGCTTGAACCAGCCAGGTGCGCGGGCGGTGCATGACTGGCTGGTGGAAGAAGCGCGGGGGTTCAGGGCGTTGCATCCGTTGAACAAGGAATAGCCACTTGGGTGCGCTTGAGCAGGAGCGCTGCGCTCAATAAGCCTGCTTACCGGTGAAGGCATTAAGCGTGCGCACCAGGATCACGAAGTCCAGCCACAACGACCAGTTGTTGATGTACTCGATGTCCGAGTCGACCCGCTGGATCATTTGCTCGATATCCTTGGTCTCCCCCCTGAAGCCGCGCACCTGCGCCAAACCTGTCATGCCTGGCTTGATATTGTGGCGGGCAAAGTAGTCAACGATATCCTGCGAATACAAGGTGTCATGTTGCAGGGCATGCGGCCGCGGCCCTACCAGGGACATTTCCCCGGTCAGCACATTGAACAGTTGTGGCAGTTCATCAAGGCTTGTACGCCGGATAAAGGCGCCGACCCGGGTCAACCGTGGGTCGTTCTTCTGCGCCTGCTGGACCACACCTGCTTCCGGTTGGTGAACATGCATGCTGCGAAACTTCCAGATGCGGAACGATTCTCCTGTCCAGCCGGTACGTTCCTGGCGGAAGAACACCGGCCCGCGGCTGTCGATCTTGATGGCCAGCGCAACAGCCAGCAATACGGGGGATGCAAACAGCAAAATCAACGCGGCCAGCACCCGGTCTTCAAGGTTTTTCAAGAACAGGCTCATGCCCGTCAAGGGTGTCTCCGACAAGGTCAGCACCGGAATGCCGGCAATTTCCCGCACGCTGTGGTTGATCAGGCGCAACGAGAAGATATCCGGCACCCAGTTCACCGCAATGCACTTGTCGAGCAACTTGAAATACACGTCGTTGATGACCTCGGAGCCACCCAGTGGCGTCACCAGATACACCGTACGAATGCCGTGTTGGGCCACCAGCTCGTCGAGGTCGCCAATATGCCCCAGCACCGGCAGGCGCTGCTTGCCCTCGGCACTCTCCAGCCCCTGCCCATCGCCTTTGTCGAGCAGCACGCAACCCAGCACCCGCTCGCCAAACCACGGGTTGTTGCTGATTTTCTGATACAGGAAGTTGGCCAGGTCACCGTTGCCGATGATCAGGGCATTGTCCAGGCGCGCATGCGCGCTAAAGCGCTTTTGCAGTTCGCGCACGGCAAAATGCAAGAATAACTGGGCGACATAACCAATGACGAACAGTTGCACCACCAATAGCCGTGAATAGGTTTCGCTCTGTTTGGTCAGGAACGCCATGACGACCAGGAAGCAAAACGTTGCCGACCAGGCCTTGAACAGGCGGAACGCCTTGATCGAAAGCCCGACGTTGGTGCGGTAGATCGCGTAATGATCATAAATGACTGCCAGTGCGCCAATCAGCAGCAGCAGCATGATCACGTAATCGGATGTGATATAGCCGAACTGGTCGTAGATCAGGTACCAGGCAATACCGGTGACGGCAATACCATCGAGGCCGGCCTGGATGGCGTTACTGACACTGCTTCTTCTCTGGAGTAAGGAACGACTGCTTCTGGGTTCGAAAACCATTTCAGACCTCATCAAGATGAGCGTAGCAAGTGCCTTCCATCAAACAGCAAGACTTGAAAACAGACTTAAGCAAAAACCGTGCAGCAGGCGCGTGGCGCCCTCAAGCGATTGATATCACTGTAGCAGCCACCCGGCGCTGGCGTACCCGGGATCACCGCTTTTGCGATTTTTGGCCGATTCATAGGGCCCGCCTGGCCGAAACCGCCGCCCGCCGGTACAACAGGGTGCGCAACAGGAATAGCGGATTGCCCACCACATAACGCATGAACAGGCGTTTGGGCTCGCGCAGCAGGCGGTACAGCCACTCGCCCCCCAAACGCCGCAGCCATTCGGGGGCACGGCTGACCTTGCCGCCGAGAAAGTCCAGGATCGCCCCACCGCACACGATCAGGCATGGCCCGCCAGTGGCTGCCAACGCCGCTGCCACCGCTTCCTGCTTGGGCATGCCCATGCCCAGCACGATCAGCTCGGGTTGCTGGACGCGGGCCAACTGCAGATAGGTTTGCAGGCTGGCGAAGCCATCGTGAACCGACACTGGCACGATGCCGAATTCGGCTTTACAGCGCTGCACAGCCTGGTCCAGGTAGGGTTGCCGGGTGCCCCAGAAGGCGACCTTGCGCCCTCGGTAAGCAGCCATGAGCCTGGGAATGAAGTCTGTGCCGTTCATGTTGAGCCCGGGTTCCAGGCCCAGGCAGCGATACAGGATCGCCATGCCGGCACCATCGCGCAGCAGCACATCTGCGGCCGACAGCGCCTGGCTGTAGCCACCATCGCGCACCACCAGGTTCATCGCATGGGCGTTGACGAAGCCCAGCACGGTGGCCGTATCCGGTGTGGCCAGGCGATCGAGCAGGTGCTGCACGGCGGCGTCATCAGCGATCACTGCCAGCTGGTCGATCACACGCTTCCAGCGATTCTGCCACTGAGCCATCAGTCGTCATCCCGTTTTGAACGCACCCATTCAACTTGGCGCTTGATCAGGAAACTCAGGTACAAGGGAATTTTCCTGGCCGCGTAAAACGGCGCGTACAGCAGCACCGAGAACGGTATCACTTCACGGCAGAAGCGCGCCCAGGCCAACACAACGGCAAAGGCCAGCAAGGCCAAACCGGCAAAGGCGAGCCACGCGGGTGCCGCCAGGCCGAACAGCAGGTACGCCAGCCAGGTCACCAGGTTAAGCCCGAGCAAGGTCAGTACCAGCAACGCCAGGGGCGGCACCAGCAAGTCCAGGGTCAAGGCCGCCAGGCTAGCGTTGCGCTGGGTGATGGCAGCCATCGCCCGCTTGGGTGCGTCGGCAAGCATCAAGCCCAGATGGCCATGCTCCCAGCGAGTGCGTTGGCTGTTGAGGCCCTGCTGGCTAAGTGGGAACTGGCTAGTGACCAGTGCCTCGGGGCAGAAAGCAGGAGGTTTGCCCTGCTGGCAAAGGTCCAGGCCCAGCTTCACATCCTCGACCAGATGACCATTGGCCAGGTTGATCAGGCTCAGATCGTGCCAGCCGAACGCCATGCCCGCGCCCATCAGTTGGCATGGCAGGCCCAGGCGCGCCCAGCCGCGTGGCCGCACCAGGTTCTTGACCCGCCAGGCAAACTCGGCAACTTGCACCCGCAACCCGGCACCTGCCGGTGCACGCATCAGGTACAGCGACTGTACCGGGCGGGCAAGTGCGTGGCAGCGGCGCGCCAGGCAATCGATCGCCCCCTCGCCCACCTGGCAGTCGGCATCCACCACGATGACCACCTCGGGCGGCCGCTGAGCCAGGTGGCGCACGCCGAAATCCAATGCGTAACCTTTGCCGCGCAAGCGCGTATCGTGGCGCTCTACCACTTCGGCACCGGACGCGCGTGCCAACCGGGCCGTGTCATCCGAACAGTTGTCTGCCACGACCAGCAAGCGGTCGCCGTCCAGCAGTTGCGGCGTAACGCTGGCCAGCATCGCACGAATGACCAGCGCCTCATCGTGGGCGGGCACCAACACCGCCACTCGCGGGCGCTCGCCAATGCCCTTGGGCCTGGACCGCGCCGGCAGGCAAGCCAGCAACACTTGCAGCAACAGCACCGACACCGGTACCAGGACGATGATCGCCAACAGGCCCAGTAACCAACCCAATACACTTATCATGCGTATGCCTTGAAATAGTCGGCCAGCCTGGCCGCCTCGGTATCGATGTCATGCCGTTGCACGACACGCTGGTAGGCCACCTCGCCCATGCGCTGCAGTACCTCGGCCGGTTGCGCCAGGCAGTCGGCCATGGCTGTTGCCAGCTCGTCCACGGCACCGGCTGGGAACAGCCAGCCGTTTTCGCCAGGCCGCACCAGCTCGGGGATACCCGCTACATAGGTGGTGAGCACGGGCCGGCGCAAGGCCATGGCCTCCATGATGACCACGGGCAAGCCCTCGGCGAAGCTGGGTAGCACCAGCGCACGGGCGGCCAGGATTTCCTCGCGTACCTGCGCACTGCTGATCCAACCGGTGATACGCACTTGCTGCTGCAAGCCGTGCCGGGCAATCAAGGCCTCGATCTGCTCGCGCATTTCACCGTCACCCGCCAGCACCAGCTCGAAGGCGATCGACTGGGCAGCGAGACAGCGCGCCGCTTCCAGCAACAGCAGCTGGCCCTTCTGTTCGCACAGGCGCCCGATACACACCAGCCGTGGCGCCGACGGCACAGCGACCGGCGCCACCTCATGAAAGCCACGCTCCAGGCCGCAGTGCACCACCTTCACCTTGCCCCAGTGCTCGTGCGCCACCCAACGGTACAGCTGGCTGCGCCCGTACGAGCTCACCGCCGCGACAAAGGCGGCGCGGCGCACCTTCTCACCCATGTGCAAGAACTGTGGCTTGTCGAATTCTTCAGGGCCGTGCACGGTAAAGCTGTATGCCGGCCCGCCCAGGGCGTTGGCCAGCATGACCACTTCAGTAGAGTTGGTGCCGAAATGCGCGTGCACATGTGTCGCCTCCCCTGCCTGCAACCACTGCAGCACCTGGCAGGCCTCGGCCAGGTAGACCAGGTGGTAGGGCCAGGCACGGTCGGCCCGCAAGCCGAGGCGCATGGCCAGCCACAGCGCCTGGAAAAACCGCCGCGGCTGCGTACGCAGTACCTGCCACGTCGGTGCCAACAACCCCTTGAGCCCACCTTGCAATACGTAGCGGGTCTTGCCCCGTTCGGTTGTGTCCTCGGCATCCTGCACTTCGGCGTCCCACCCACGCAGGGCTATACGTTGCACCTCGACCCCTTGGCGCTCCAGCGCCAGAATTTCGCGACGGATGAAACTGTGGCTGACTTTCGGGTACTGATTGATGAAGTAAGCAATGCGCATACGAATCCAGATCCAAACCCGCTTGATGACCAACCTTCCCTGGCAACCTTCACTTCAGGCTGTCGACTACGGGCGGTCCGTCTACTGCCGATGCACTCACAGCAAATGCATCCCCCTGTTTTCCTTGTAGTCCAAGGTTGTGATTGCTGCTTGGCAATGCTGCCTGCAAACGGGTGAAAACATCGTCGAGCAATGCCTGGCGGCGGCGGTACATCGCCCGTTTCTTGGCCGGGATGTCAGTTTCCGCCCGTTGCGCCGGCGCTAATGGCAGGCTGAAAAAATCCTCACGGTCAGACGCTGTGGCACCGTGTTCTTGCCAGATCACGTCGTAGTTGGCCGCCAGGTCCTGGCCCTTGTCGCTGCCAAAATAGGGATGGCGATGGTGCCGGCAGGCGTCGCTGACGGCATACAGCTGTGTCACACCCAAGGTTCTGCCCAGGCATTTCAACGCTTCGAGCAACAGGCTGCGTGGCCGCAGCCCTTCGAAGTCCTTGGTCAGGTCACGGTAGATGGCCAGCGAGGTTTCGCTGTCGATACCTTTGTGGATGCCCTGCACCGCACCAATGAACAGGCAGGTCTCACCCTGGCTGCGGCCCAGGGTGAAGGCCAGGGATGCCACACGCAGGTCGGCCTGGAACAGGTTCAACACCAGCTCGCCTTCACGCTTGAACCAGATTGGCCGGTCCAGTACCAGGCAACAGCCCGGCGAGTGGCTGGACAGGTCACACAGCCTCAGGCTTTCGTCGCGCCCCAGCAACAGCAACGCCGGGAACTGCCCAGCCATCAATTCAAAGTGCGAAGCCACCACCTCCAGACGCTGCGGGGCCTCCCAGCATTGGCTGATGTAAGGCCATTGCACGACACCGATACAATCCACACCCAGCCGCTGCAGACCATGCGGGCCCAGCGCCGCCGTCATGCGCTGCATGAACCCGTTCAGCTCAGGCCACTGCCTGGCGATCTGCCGTGCCAACTTGTACTTGTTGTGCATCGCCCGCAACGAGTAACCCGGTTGCAAGGTAAACACGCTTTTGACGAGGGTGCCGAGCATCATGGGTTTCTCTCACTTGTACTCGATCAAAGCCGATTTGCCAGCCGCAAGGCGGTGGCGCAGGAACTTCAGTTGGCCGAGCATTTCCGGGAACTTGCCCAACACCAGGAACACAGCCTGAAGCCAGTTCTCGCGCGTCCACTTGCCGCCGCGGCGCGCCAGGCGCACGGCCTGCAGTGGGTAGATCAACAGCAAGAGCAGGCCCCAGCCGCCTAGCAGCAGGCAGGCCAGCGCGATCACCAAAGGTATGCCCAGGCCCCACAACCAGGCCCGACGTGACTCACGCAGCCAATGCCGCTCGGGTGGCTGGCCATGCAGGTAGGCGCCCTCAGCATAGGCATGCCCAGCGCGCAGGCTACGCCGCCACCATTGGCTGAAACGCGTCATGCCGGCATCGTGCAGGGTCATCTCGGCAGCCAGTCGCCAGACTTTCCAGCCGCGGGCCCGCAAACGCACGCACAGTTCCGGCTCTTCTCCAGCGATCAGGTCAGGACGGAAGCCACCCACGGCAGCAAAGGCGTCTGCCCGCATCAGCGCATCGCCGCCACAGGCCTTGGCCTCACCGACCGGGGTATCCCACTCCAGGTCGCACAGCAAGTTGTACACCGAACGCTGCGGGAAGCGCTCACGCCGTCGACCACACACCACTGCCACGGCGGGGTGCTGCTCAAGAAAAGCCTGCGCCGTGGCCAGCCAGGTGGCATTCACCTCGCAGTCGCCATCGACGAACTGTACCAGTTGCATCGATGGCAACAGGCGCTGCAAGGCGGCAAAGCCTTCATTTCGGGCGCGTGCGGCGGTGAACGGGATACTCATGTCCAGCGCCAGCACGTCCACGCCAAGGTCGGCGGCCAACTGCAGCGAACCATCGGTGGATCCCGAGTCGACGTACATGACCTTGTCCGCCCCCTGCGCCAGCGAAACAAGGCAGCGCTCGAGACGCTGGCCTTCATTGCGGCCGATCACCACCACGCCGATCACCGTTGCCATAGGCCTCACTCGACCGATGCCGTGGCGGCCGGTTGCCGGGCCTTGATGATGGCCGGCACCCCCACTGCCAGTGAATTGTCAGGCACATCTACCAGCACGACGGCATTGGCGCCGATGATCACGTTGTTGCCGATGCGAATACTGCCCAGCACCTTGGCCCCGGTGCCAATGTCGACGTTGTTGCCGAACACCGGGGCAATCGGCTCGTCGACATTCTTCAGGCCCACCACCACGCCGTTGCGGATACGGCAGTCATCGCCGAAGCGGGCATAGCCGCTGACAACGATGCCGCCAAAATGATCGATGACGAAGTTGCGCCCGATCACCACCTCGCACGGCAGTTCGATACCGGTGATGATCTGGACGAATTTGAACAGCACCTTGTAGATGAGCGAGCACAGTTTGCGCAGCAGTGCCGGGCGCAGCGTATAACGCCAGCGGCCAAAGCGGTACACCAGCAATACCCAGAAACCCTGGGCGCCCCAGTCCCCGCCATGGGCCCGCAGGTCGGCGCGAATATTATCGAACATGGCTCCACCTACCTTGTCGGTTGGCTGGCGTACCGGGTCTTGAACAGCAAAGACCAGGTTGCCCGGCAATGACGCCAGCAGGCCTGAATGGCGCCCCAGCCGCGTCGTTTCAACAGCGCCTTGAGTGCCAGCACCAGGTCGCCCAGCGTGACCAGCAGCATGTGCAGGGCAAGCCCCGCCACCCCATGATGCTTGCGGAAGTACAGCAACTCGCTTTCGATCTGATAGGACGAGATCTGCCGGCTGGCGGCCTCCAGCTCCGCCACCGACTTGGAGCTTTCGCCACCGATGTGCACCACCGTGGTATGCGGGTAGAACACCACTTTCCAGCCCGCTTCCTTCACCCGCTTGCAGTGGTCCACCTCCTCGTAATAAAGGAAGTAGCGCGGGTCGAACAAACCCACCTTGTCGAGTACTTCGCGGCGCACCAGGTAGAAGCAGCCGGGCAACCAGTCACACTCGCGCACCGAAGCGTGGTCCCAGTTCATGTCGTCGACCATCTTCACCCCTGGGAAGAACCGCCCCAACCCGGTGCGCCCGACGAACACATTGAGCGGCGTGGGGAAGTAGCGACAACTGGGCTGCAGGTCGCCATCGCGACCCTCCAGGCGCACCCCCAGTACGCCGCACTCCGGGTGGGCGTCCATGTAGTCGAGCGTTTTTTGCAGCGAGTCGGCGGCAACGAAGGCATCGGTATTGAGCAGCAAGGCGTACTTGCCCTTGAGGTGCGCCAACAACTGGTTGTTGGCCCGGCCGAAACCCACGTTCTGCTTGTTGCTCAGCAGCAGTGCCTCGGGGCACACCTGGGCCATGCGCTGCACCGAGTCATCGCGCGAGGCATTGTCGACCACCAGGTAACTGGCCAGGCGCTCGCTGTCGGCCCGGCGCAGCGCATCGAACATCGGCTGCAACAGTCCAGCGGTATTGAAGTTGACCACCATGACATCCACAGGTTTGCTAGCCATTTCAGCTGTCCCCGAAGAAATACTGACGTCTTTGCGCCATCAGTAACGGTTCCACTTCCGGGTCGTAGGCACCGTTGCGCTGCTTCACCAGATCGATCCATGGGTAGGCTTCGCAACGTGCCTCGACCCGCTTGATCAACTGTTCGGTGGTACAAATGAACTCGGCAGGGTTGCCACCATAGACGGTGCCTGGCGGCACGTCCTTGGTCACCACCGCCCCTGCCGCCACGATGGATTCGGGCCCGATGGTCACGCGCGGCATCACGATCGCACCATGGCCGATGAAGCAGTTGTCCTTGATGTCGATGAAACCGACCGAATCCAGGTGCTTGCCAAAGCGATGCTCGATCAGCAATACCACCCCGTCATGACCGATCAACGTGCAGTCGGACAAGCCTACGCTGTTACCGATACGTACCAGCGACGGGTCGAGAAACTTGCAGCCTGTATTGACGTAGAAATTGCTGCCGACCGAATGAAAGTTGCCCCACCGGGCCAGATAGGCCCCCCATTCAAGACCAGATGGGTTGCAGAACCTCCTGTAGAATTTGCCACCTCGCCCGGTTGCATGGGCGTAGCGCGCCACTGCCTTGCGTATCCATCCTTTCATACTGCCTGGCCTCGCGATCTGAACAATCTGGAGTCTCCTGAGGCGTTCCGGTCTCGTTCTTCTAGGTGCTGACCGCATCGCACTCACCCGTGTACAACCTTCATCACGCCGCGGCGCCGCTGGCCGCTTTCATCTTGTTATCGAGGTGGTCGGCCAGCCGCAAGGCAAATTGCAACAGCGGCATGGTCGGGTTGGAGGCGCCGCCCTTGGCAAAAATGCTGCTGCCGGCGACATACAGGTTTTCGGTACCGAACACCTTGCAATTGGCATCGACCACACCAAACTGCGGCGAGGCGGCCATGCGCGTGGTGCCCATGTGATGGGCATGGGGTGCCATTCTCAGCGGTATCGAGGTGTCGTAAACGAAATCGTTGAGCTTGACGAACCCCAGGTCCATGTCGGCGAACTGCTTGGCCAGTTCGCTGCCAATGCACTTGATGGTGTGCCGGTCTTCGGCGCTAAGCACCCAATTGACATTGACCTTGGCCACGCCCAGCGCATCCTTCTTGTCCAGCAGCGAAATGCGGCTGTGCAGGTTGGGAAACTGCTCGATCATGGTGCCGATCACGCCGTCACCAGGGCAGCTGAACTTGGCGACGAAGGCGACCTTGCTGGCAAACCCCATGTCGCAGGCCAGGCTCTCGAGAAAATACTTCACCTCGGCAGTGCGGCCATAAGTTTGCACATCGGCCAGCAAGGAGGCGGTGACATTGCCTTTACCGGCCTTGTACTCGTCGACGAAAGCATCGGTGGTGTAGTACTGGCGCGGCTCTGGGTCCTGCCCGGACTTGAGGATGAAAGTGCCCATTTCGATATTCAGGTGTTCCATGAAACACCCGCCGACCAGCCCTTCCTTGCTCACCACGCCTGCGGCCACCAGGGTCTCGCTGTTCAGCAACTGCCGGGCATTCTCGATGGCCCCTGTGGCCAGAATGAAATTTCCAGCCACCAGGCGTTGACGATTGCACTCATAGTCAGACAAAACCACCGCAGCCAGGTGGCCGGAAGCCTTGTCGAACTCCAGGTCAACGCAATTGCAGTTGATGAACACATCCAGGCCTGGGGTCTGCTCCAGTGCTGTAGCGTACTTCTGCGCAAAACGTGTCGGCGTGCTGAGCAGAAAACGGTCCGCCTCGAAGTCACCGCCATTGAGACCGGCATTCATCGCACGAAAATCCGAGCCAGGCGCCAGATCGACGATCTCCATGGCTGCCGGCAGAAAGCCTTCGATCTCCGAGTAGGGAATTGGCCAGCCCGGCAAGACGCCTGGCGGGGCGACGGCAAAATCCGAAGGGGTGAATGGTCGGCACCGGCCAGCCCAGTGATTGGAGGTGCCACCCAGGTAGCGCAGGCGGGTTTCCTCGGCATACAGTTCCAGGCCGGTGGATGAGCACGCGTACAAGTCTTGCGAGTGCGGCGCATATTCGCGCCCCCCGCCTTCGGCGATCATTACGCTCCAGCCGGCGGCTGCCAGGCGCAAGCCCAGGGTTATACCCGCCGGGCCGGCCCCGATGATGCAGAAATCATAGTGATCGCGCAGCACCTTCTGCTGCTCAAAGTCCTTGATCATGCTGACGCGTTCCGGAAGTAGCGGGACGGCAATACCCAACCGTTGATTACCACGAACCCGGGCTTTTCGACCGTCTTGCCCGCAACGGCCGCCGAGGCGCCGAACACCGCGCCCCCCGCGCCGAGCAAGACACAGCTCTGGAGAAAGCCTCTACGACCCAATTGCGCAGTACAAAAAGTGAGCTTCCCCATGTTCCCGTGACCTGTAGCCATGAAAGTTACACCCGGCAAACTGCGCTACAGCCAGTTGAAAAAGGCCGTCAACAGTGCCCCGCACAGCGCCCCGACCAGCAACATCGGCAGTACCACCAGTTCACGTTTGAGGCTGAAGATATCCAGTTTGCAGTTCACATACACAACCAGCACCAGCGTTGGCACAGCATGCAGGGCAACCCCCCAGATAGCCCACTCCACCCCGCCAATCGCCAGTAACAGCGGCAACAGCCCCCATAACGAGACCAGGCGGATGATGTTGTCCATGGCCTGGTACTTGGTCAGGCCCAAGGCAATCCACACCTGATGAGCCAAGGTATAGCGCAATACGATGAACGATAGCGAGAGAATCGCCAGCATCGGCCCGGCTTCGCGGTAGCGATCGTCATACATCCAGCCGATCAGCAGCGGGCTGGCGGTCAGGAAACCGCCACAAATGAACAGCACCAGCAGGTCGACCAGCAGCCGAAAGCGGAAATACAGCGCTTTCAGGCGCGGCTTGTCGTCGGCCCGGGCCGCTTCGCTGAAAGCAGGCAGCGCCACCGCGCCGACAATTTTCATGAGCGCGGTCTGCACCGCACCCAGGATCAGCACGGCGATCGAATACACACCCAGTTGCGCCGCCGACATGCTGGCACCAAACCACATGCGGTCGCCGTACATCGCCAGCACGCCGACCATCGACGACAACAGGATCCAGCGGCCAAACACGATCAGCTCGGTCAGCGCCGAACGGTCCCAGCGCAGGTGGTTGTTGGGCCCCTCCAGGGCGGTATGCCCCAGCACGGTCCAGACGACCGCCGAAACCAGGCCTGATAACACCAGCGCCCAGATCGAATGGGTCAGCAAGCCCAGCACCAGCATCACCACCAGGCCGGCCACCTGCGAGGCAAGGTCGACCAGTACCACGCGCTTTTGTTGGAAAGTGCGTACCGCCACATCTATCTTGGTGGACTGGAAACCCCAGATGGCCGCCGACAGGCCGGTGACCGCCAGCACCATCGGCAGGACGGGCGCGGCATAGGTCGAGTCGGCCGGCCACAGCTCAGCCAGTTGGGCCAACCAAGCTCCCAGGGCCAGCAGCAGGGTAAGGGCAAACAGCAGGAAACCGCGGATGATCTGCACGGTCCAGGCGGTGTTGAGAAAGTCCGGATCGTCTCCGCGGTGGCTCTGGATGATGTTCTGGCGCAGGCCGACATCGGAAAGCAAATGCAGCAGTATCGAAACAGTGGTGGCGATGACCATCACCCCGAACATTTCCGGCAGCAGCAAGCGGGCCATGATCAGATTGCCGCCCAGGCGCATCGCCTGTGAAGCCACCTGCGAGACCAGGTTCCAAGACCCGGCCCTCAGGGCCCGCTTGCGCAGGCTCGCGGCGGCTGACACATCAATCGACGGCATGACTTCAATCTCTGACTGATTGGCTAAAAGTCACTATAGTTTCAATTAGCCACGATGCTAGCCGTTGCCCACCAAGGGAAAGGTGTACATAGCCGATGCCTGAACATTTTCGTGCGTTGATCGTCATCCTTTTTCTGGCGAGCGTGGTCTTCCTGATGGCCCGGCGGCCTGCCACCGACCTGATTCCGCTCAGCGACTACAAGCGCCGGCGCAATCTGTGGTTCCTGCTGACCCTGCTGGCTTTTTTCTCCCACAGCTTCTGGCTGTACCTGGGGGTGGGCGCGGTCGTCCTGTTGCTGGCCGGGCGCCGCGAGCACAACCCCATGGCGCTGTTCTACATGCTGCTGTTCCTGATCCCGCCAGCGTCGGTGCAGGTGCCCGGGTTTGGCGTGGTCAATTACCTGGTCGACCTGAACCATATTCGCCTGCTGACCCTGTGCGTGCTGCTGCCGGCCGCGCTGCACCTGCGCCGCCAAAGTGACACTTTGCGCTTTGGCCGCACCTGGGCCGATAAACTGCTGGCGGCCGGCCTGCTGCTGATGAGCGTGCTCTATTTGCGCGAAACCACCCTTACCGACACGCTGCGCCAGGCGCTGTACCTGTATGTCGACGTTCTCCTGCCGTATTACGTGGCCAGCCGTGGCCTGCGCCAGATCAGCGACTTCAAGGACACCCTGCTGGCCTTCGTGCTCGCCTCTTTCGTCATGGCGCTGATCGCTGTGGCCGAGTATGTGCGCCACTGGCTGTTGTACAGCGCCCTGGTCGACGCCATGGGCGTGCCATGGAGCATGTCCGGCTACCTGAGCCGGGGTGGTGCACTGCGGGCAAGCGTCACCACCGGCCAGGCGATTGCACTGGGTTACGTGATGAGCGTGGCCATCGGCCTGTTCCTGTTCGTGCAGGGCTATGTGCAACGCCCGCTGCACAGGGCCATGGGCGCCCTGCTGCTGGCCGCCGGGCTGTTCGCGCCATTGTCGCGTGGCCCGTGGATCGGCGCGGTGGTCATCGTGGTGGTGTTCATCGCCCTGGGCAAAGGCGCCGTCAAGCGCCTGGCGCTGCTGGGTGCGGCAGGCATGCTGGCGTTGCCCTTGCTAACCGTCGTGCCTGGGGGCGAAAAGGTGCTGGACCTGCTGCCGTTCATCGGTAACCTCGAGAAAGAGAACATCACCTACCGCGAGCGGCTGATGGACAACTCGTGGATCGTCATCCAGCGCAACCCGTTGTTCGGCTCCTTCGACTTCCGCAACACACCCGAAATGCAGGCGATGATCCAGGGCGACGGCATCATCGACATCGTCAACACCTACATCAACCTGGCATTGCGGGTCGGCCTGGTCGGGCTAGGCCTGTTCCTGGCGTTCTTTGCCGTCGTGCTGCGGGGTATCCGCAAGGCCATGCTCAGCTTTGCCGACAAGGACGACGAGCGACGACAGCTCGGCCGGGTGTTGCTGGCAACGCTGATCGGCATTCTGGTCATCATCTTCACGGTCAGCAGCATCACCTTCATCCCGGTGGTGTACTGGTCTATCGCTGGCCTGGGCGTGGCCTACATCCAGATGGTTCGCCGGCTGCACAACAGCCCGGCCGTGGAACTGGCAGAACCCGACCTACAACCCAGGTAATGTTCATGAATAGGCTGTCCCTGCGTCATTACGTGCGCCTTTCGGCCATTGCCGGCCTGGCCCTGCTGCCGCTGGCCAGCTGGGCTTCAGACTGGCAGGTCAGTGTCGATGAGCAAAATGGCTTGCCTACCGTGACACACGGCGGTGGCCCGGTCATGAAGGCCAAATTCGATTTCTGGGCTGCCAACTGGAGCTGGACCGGTTTCTATACCGACTTCAAGGTCAATGGCCCTTACCACTACACGCTGCGGGGCAAGAACAAGGAACTGGACTTCGACCTGCAGGCTGACATCCGTAAGGAACAGGCGCAAACCCTGAGCTGGGCCTTCGACCTCGACGCCCACAGCCGCCAGAGCGGTGTCATGGGTGGCGGCCTGGTGTTCCAGTTCGACCCGGCGCAAATCGCCGGCGACATGGGTGCCCCGCAATTGTTGCCCGACAACCGCGGCTGGACGTGGGGCAAGGCTGACCAGGGGCGACGCATCGAAATGCGCTTCGACCCGCCACTGGCCAAGGTCTATTTCGAGCGCGGCAACCCGTCCGAGCTGCGCGCATTCCTCTACAAGGACCCGATCAGCGCCGGCCGCCAGCAGCTCAAGGCCGTGCTCAACGTGACCGGCGACATCGAACTCGGCCCGACACCCAGCGAGCGCTTCGGCCTGGCAGACCCCGCCAAGTGGCCTGATGACCAGCTGGACTGGCGCACCTCGCCGGTGGACCTGTCGTTCCTCAACGCAGCGGAAAAACCCGCCGGCAAGCGTGGCTTCGTCAAGGCGGTCGGCGACCAGTTGATGTTCGCCGACAACACCCCGGTACGCTTCTGGGGCACCAACCTGTCGGCCTACTCGCTGTTCAAGAGCCCCGACGACGAAATCCGCCAACAAGCCAAACGCCTTTCGGCACTGGGTTTCAACCTGGTGCGCCTGCATCACCACGACTCGCCCTGGGTCAGCCCCAACGTCTTTGGCGACGGCACCTTGGTGCGCGATACCCAGCAGCTCAGCGCCGAATCGCTGCGCAAGCTCGACCTGTGGATCAAGTCACTCAAGGACGAAGGCATCTACATCTGGCTGGACATGCATGTGCAGCGTGCGTTTACCGCCAACGACCACATCGAAGACTTCAAGGAGCTGCCCGAGCAGGACGGTCGCGTCGACCTGAAAGGTTACGCCTACGTGAATGACAGTATCCGGCAAGCGATGAAACGCTTCGCCGAGCAGTACCTGACCCATGTGAACGAGTACACGGGCCTGGCCTACAAGGACGACCCGGCCATCGCCGCCGTGCTGATCACCAACGAGAATGACCTGACCCAGCATTACGGCAACGCCCTGATGCCGAACAAGGATGTACCCCGCCACAGCGCGCACTACATGACGGCGGCCAAGGCCTTTGCCAAACAGTTTGACCTACCCGCCGACCTGACCTGGCGTGCCTGGGAGCATGGGCCGTCGAAGCTGTTGCTCAACGAGCTTGAACAACGCTTCAATGCCGACATGATCGCCCACTTGCGCAGCGTGGGCGTGAAAGTCCCCATTGCTACCACCAGCACCTGGGGCGGCAATGGGCTTAGCGCACTGCCGGCACTGAGCGTTGGTGATGTCATCGACGCCCACAGCTACGGGGACACAGGCCAACTGGAGAAGAACCCGCTGACCAGCGACGGCATGATCGACTGGATTGCTGCCGCCCAGGTCGTCGGCAAACCGCTGACCGTCACCGAGTGGAACGCCGAGCCCTTCCCGCTGCCTGACCGTCACTCGCTGCCGATTTACATCGCCGGCACCGCCAGCCACCAAGGCTGGGACGCCATGCTGCAATACGCCTACAGCCAACAGGCGTTCAACCCGGGTTGGCGCACGGCGGACAACTGGCACGCGTACAACGACCCCGCGATGATCGCCACCCTGCCCGCCGCTGCCCTGCTCTATCGCCGTGCGGACGTGAAACCCGCCACCACTCGCTACGTGTTCGCACCGACACCTGCCACCCTGTACAACCAGGAAATCACCCCGCGTAACTCACCGCTGCTGCGCACGGCCATGGAAAAGGGCCAGTTGCAGATCGCCCTGCCACACACGCCGGAATTGCCTTGGCTGAAACCCGCGCCCATCCCGGCAGACGCGCAGGTGCTGCACGACCCGGGGCAAGCGCTGCTGGCCGCCGATGCCACCGAGTCGGTGACCGACACAGGCGAACTCAGGCGCAACTGGCAACAAGGCATCTACACCATCGACACGCCACTGACCCAGGCCGCCAGCGGCTGGCTGGGCGGCCGCCCGATCAACCTGGGTGCCATTCAGATACAAACGAAAACGCCTTACGCCAGCGTCGTGGTCCAGAGCCTGGACGGCAAGCCACTGGGCCAGTCGCGCGAGCTTCTGCTGTCACTGGGCACCCGTGCCATGCCCAAGGCCGATGACAAGACGCCGTTCAATGTCGAGCCCCTTGAAGGCAGCCTGGACATCAAGGCACCCGCCGGCCTGAAACTGTTCGCCCGCGATGCACGGGAGCAGCTGAAGCCGCTGCCGGTGGCCTACAAGGATGGGCAATACACCATTACCTTCGACGGCACCTACATGTCCAACTGGCTATTCTTGAAATAGAGCATATGGCCATCTACGCTCAGGTCACCTGTAGCTGATCATCCCACCTGCACGTGTCAGGGAGTGTTCACTGCGTCTGTAAACAGCAGATTCCAGGAGGTGGGGATGAAATATCTGGTTGTGGGTGGTGCGGGCTACATTGGCTCGCACATGGTCAAGCACCTGCTCGCCGCCGGCCATGAAGTGCTGGTGGCGGACCTGGTCTCACCTGGCCCCGGTATCCAGTGGGCCAAGCTCGACATCGCCGACGAAGCCGCACTGGATGTGCTGTTTGGCGTGTGCCGCTTCGATGCGGTGTTCCACTTCGCCTCGTTCATTCAAGTGGGCGAGTCGGTCAGTGCCCCCGGCAAGTACTACCAGAACAATGTCGCAGCCACCCTTTCCCTGCTGCAGGCCATGGTCAATGCCGGCATCAGGCACCTGGTGTTTTCTTCGAGTGCCGCCGTATACGGCAACCCGCAGTACGTGCCGATCGATGAAGCGCACACCAAGGGGCCGATCAACCCGTATGGGTTGAGCAAATGGATGGTCGAGCAGATTCTTGAGGACTTCGACCGGGCCTATGGTTTGAAGTCGGTAAGCCTGCGTTATTTCAATGCAGCGGGCGCTGACCCGGAAGGCCAGCTAGGCGAGCGTCACGAGCCGGAAACCCATCTGATCCCGTTGATCCTGCAGGCTGCATCTGGCCGGCGCGAGGCGGTGACAGTGTTTGGTCGCGACTACGACACGCCGGATGGCACCTGCATACGCGACTACGTGCATGTGGCAGACCTGGCGGCGGCCCATGCACTGGCAGTGGATTATTTACTGGACGGTGGCGAGCGTGCCGCGTTCAACCTGGGCAATGGCCTGGGCTTTTCGGTGCAGCAGGTGATCGATACGGCCCGGGCCGTGACCGGGCGACAGATCACTGCCCTTGACGCACCGCGCCGCGCCGGCGACCCGCCACGGCTGGTGGCGGATGCGAGCAAAGCCATGCAGGTGCTGGGCTGGCGCCCGGCATTCGCCTCGCTTGAGCAGATTGTGCGGCATGCGTGGCAGTGGGAGTTGCAGTATCCCTGGAGGCGCTGAGTTGCCCGCGTTGCCTTCAGGCGCAGCACAAGGCTGCGCCTACAGGCGTATGGCCAGGGGGCTCAGTAATAGGTGCGTGGCTGTTCGTCAGCCTTGTTCAACACTGTCCCGATCAGGTTCACCGTGCCCAGGTGATGCAGGCAATCCTCGATTTCCTTCTTGTTGTTCATTCCGTTGGCCACCACCAGCAACACGCAGTCGAACTTGGGCAACACGGTGATCGCATCGTCCGAGCTGAGCAGCGGTGGCAAATCGAAAATGCAGATGCGCGATTCGTAGCGGTTGCGCAAATCGCCAATCAGGTTGTTCACCTTGGGCGAGGACAGCATCTCGGTCGACAGGGGCACGGGTACCCGCGTTGGCAGCACCACGAAGCGCGGCAAGGTGGGGTTGACCAGGCAGTCCTGCAACTCGGCCTTGTCCGTCAGAAACTCGTTCAGTGCCTGCTCCATGGGCAGGCCCAGGTAACTGCCGACCTTGGGCCGGCGCAGGTCGAAGTCCACCAGTAACGCAGTCTTGGTGGTGTGGTGGGCAATACTCATGGCCAGGTTGATCGACAGCATGGTCTTGCCCGCTTCTGGCGTTGGCGAGGTGATGGCCAAGGTACGCCAGCCGTTCTCGTCCATGGCCCTGAGCACCTGCGTACGCAAAAGGTCGATCGGCCCGTTCATGTTGGAGTTCTTGTTGTATGCCACGATGCGGTTACGCTCCAGGTGGTCTGCACGCAGCGGTACCACCTTGGTGTTCACGTAATCGAACTGACCCGGCACTTCGGCCAGCGCCGTACCTGGGGCGGGAGACAGTGCCTGGGGAGTACCTGGGGTAACCTGATGAATATTGTTGCCAACAGCCGGCTTGATCCTGTCCATCACTGCTTTCCCTATACAAACCGAGACATGACTTTGTACAACAGCACATCCAGTGGCATGTAGAACACGTGCACCAGCCCTATCATGATAGCTGCCAGCGCCAGTGCCGCCAGGATCAGTCGATTGCGCCAGCGCTTGCGTCGGGCGACGTCGGCCCGGGTATCGATATAGGGCAGTGCCACCAGCACTCGTTTGCCCAGCAGGCTTTCCAGGGCGCCCACGCCACGCACGCGCTGATTGAGCATTTCCAGCAGCATCACCAGCGCACCGCCACCGGCCGGTGCCAGCACCAGGCCCAGCGCAGCGATTTTCTTGCGGTTAGGCTTGATCGGCTTCTCAGGCAACAGGGGAGGCTCCAGCAGCACAAAGCGTTCAGCCTTGTTCTCCTGCTCCAGGCTTTCGGTAATCTTTGCGCCCATTTCCTTGGCACGAATCTCTTCGTATTTCTTGCGCGCGTTGTCGTGGTCACGCATCAAGGTCACCAGGCCACGCTCGACCTGCGGCGCCTCGAGGATCTCGGCTTCGTAGCCTTCCATTTTCCGGGTCAGCTCACGCTTTTGCTCTGCCAGCGAGGCAATACGCACCTGGGCGGCGCTCATCTTGGCGCGGACACGGGCCGCGTCGAGGCTGACCGTGGACACTGCCGCAGTGCGCCCCCCACTGGCTTCGAGCGCCTGGATCTTGCGCTTGACCGCCACGACATCCGGGTGGGCGTTCTTGTAGCGGGTCAGCAGCTGCGCGTATTCGGCTTTCAGGCTTGGCAGGTCTTCGGGCAGGTCGGCACGGGTTGACCGGGTGCCTTCGGCAACCTTGGTGGCAAGGCCGGCATTGGCCGCAGACAGCTCCAGTTCCAGGTAGCGCAGCTCTTCCTGGGCAGCCTTGTAGTCACGGTCGACCTCACGGAATTCCAGCTCCGCCCGCGACAGCATGTTCATGCGCAGGGTCTGGTGCTCGGGCAAGGCATTGGCGTGGGCCTGCTTGAAATCGGCCAGCTGGTTTTCCAGGCTGGCCAGCTCGGCACCCAGCTTGTTGGCTTCCTGGGTTAGGAATTCGGTGGTTTCGTTGGCCCGCTCGGTGCGCTGCTTGAGGTTTTCGTTGAGGAACAGCGTCACCAGTTCATCGGCGACTTCCTTGGCCACTTGTGCCTGCTTGTGCTCGAACGAGACATTGAACGCCACGGTCGCTTCACCACGGCCGCGCACGTAGGTGGTCAGGGTTTCGACCACGATCGCGTTGCGCATCTGGTCGATCTTGTCGCTTTCGCTGAAGCGCTTGTCGGGGAAGAGGTCGTACTTGGCGATGATGCGCAGCAGGTTGTCGCGGGTCATCACCCGTTGACGGATCACCTCGATGCGCTCATCGGCAAAACTGGTGTTGTTGGTCGACACCAGCTCAGGCGAAATCTGCTGCGACTCCACCAGAATGGTGCCGGTCGACTGGTAGATCGGCGGCACCATCAACGCGACGGCCACGGTCGCGGCGAGAATGACTGCGGCACTCACCCCTAACACCAGGGCCCTGTCCTTGATAATGGCGATGTAATCTCTGAGGGAGAGCTCGTAGTCAGACTTCATAGGGCCACCTGCCTGAAGTTCAGATGTCGGGGTACCTGTACGTCAACGTCAAACCAACGATCGTAGCGGTCGCATCCGGTACATGGTCCTGCTGCCGTTCCTTGTACATCAGCGACAGGCGCAGGTCCCAGTAAGGCGAAAACTGGCGGCTGGCCCATACGCTGTAAGTCTGCAGCGTGTTGGGCGACTGCCCTTTGCTGTCTTGCCACGCGGCGTCGGCGCCCACCCGGGACAACTCGGTCAGCGCATAGCTCCACACACCACGCACCTGGTCCAGTTCGGCGAAGCCGCCTTCGGCGCTCGCCACCGTGCTGCGCTCGGCGGTAAGACTGGCATCGGCACGCGGGCCGGTGTACAGCAACGCAACCCCACCCTCCCCGCGCCGGCCACCGTCGTCACCTGACACTTGGTTGACGCCAACATGGGCATCGGCGCTCAAGCCTTCGGCAAGCTGGTATTTGATGCCGACTGCCGGGCTGTAGCTGTTGGAAGCGGTCGCGGTAAGGTCCTCTTCGGGCTCATAGCGCCGGGCACCAAAACGGGTATACAGGTCAGCCCGCTCACTCCAGGCGTAAGTCCAGGTAAAGACGTTCGCCAGTTCGTCGTAGCCCGTCAGCGTGCTGATGTCGTAACGGGCACGGCTGTAGGTGGTTTCGTTGCTCAAGGTACTGCGCTCGGTCACCGCCTGGCTCCAGTTGCCAGTCAAGGTGTAAAGCTTCTGTGTACCGTCGGTAGTAATCACCCCGGTATCCAGTACTGTGCCCGACAGCGTCGAGCTTTCGTTGTAGCGCCCCACCAGGCCGAACCGCCCCCGCTCGGTGGTGCGCTGCCAACCCAGGCTGATATCAGGGTCTTCACGGTCATCGACGATATCCGTATCGGACGAGCGCAGCACATGCATGCCAAGCCCCAACCTCAATTCGTCACGGTCGAAAGTACCAATCAGGGTGTAATCCGGCGCGATGATCGTGCGCGTTATGCCCTTTTCCCCCGAGGTCAACAGCAATGGGTTGCTGTCGTATTCGACGGATGTCGGTACCACCACCGTAGACTGCCAATTTGCCGCCAGTACCGCGTCCGTGAACGGCAAGACCAAGATTGCCGTTGCAATGCGAGTTGTTCTAAGAAGAGGCATTAAATGTTCTTATTAAAGGCAAGATCAAGGAACGACCAGCGTATCGCCAGCCTGAAGTTGGATGTTGGTGGACATGTCCCGCCCAGACACCAGGTCCTTATATCGCACGGGCAGGATCTTTTGGGAAGCACCGGTGCCGCGGACCACCTTGATTTCGCTTTCATCTGCAAACTTGTCCAGGCCACCCGACATGCTCAGCGCCTGCAATACCGCCGTGGGGCCTGCCATTTGCACGGGCCCAGGTTTGATCACTTTACCCTGTACATAGACCATGTTGCCGGCAATGCTTTTGACGACAACGCTGACGTTAGGGTCGGGGAGGTATTTTTCGAGTTTGGCAGCGACCTGCTTTTCGACTGCCGTCACGTCCAGCCCGGCGACATCGATGCGCCCGGCCAGGGGGAAGGTGATACTGCCATCGGGAAGTACGGTGGCTTCTTGACGCAGGCTGTCTTCCTGCCACACCGATACCATCACCACATCGCCGGGGCTGAGCAGGTAGGCAGCACTGCTCTGGTCGGCGTTACCGGCGCCAGACCACACCGTCAGCATGCAGAAAGCGGCAAACATTGAACGCACCATGAGGGTCCCTCCGGCCAAATGGCCCGACAAAGAGCACTGAATGAGAACAACACACCAACTCTCGCTCCGCTTCACGGCGCACTGCTGCCGCGATGGCCTCGACCTTCCTGGAGGCCCTTGCCTTGACGCTGCAGACGTGGCTGCAACGCCTTGTAAATGTTGGTCCTACGGGCTACTGGGAATATAGCAACGGTTGGAGAATTCACAAGCCATGCCTGTGGCTTCGCGGCAAGGAGCAGTCACTTCAGGTACAAGGCAGCCGGTTCAGATCTTTCTGCGGTTGGCAACGGCAACAAAACCGACCACAGCAAAGGCAAAGAACCAGCCAGCAGTTGAAACAGGAATGATACTGTTCTGATTTATATACGAATCTGCCGCGCGGGCAGCACCACTTAGCATCACCAGCAAGAACATCGATTTGATTATCAGAGTCGTGCGCATACTCCCCTCCTAAAAACAGGAAAATCAATGAGTTATTAGAGCGGTGCTGCGGGTGTTGTTACATGTTTGATTTGAGCTTATGGGCACAATGACACTACGTCAATGATCCGACACCATAATAAAATTCAATGGGCGATGGGCGCATTCGTCAAAAAAACGGCATGCAGATTATGCAAGGGAGGGATGATGCGATGAACATGGCGTTTCACAGCTGATAACACGTGGGGGCATGATTGCCCCCTGCGCTTTCATTCGTCTGCGTGGTGAACCACAACCAGTAACTGCGCCGGTGTCGCACCTACCGAGCGCAGCCGGTGCGGTGTCTGGGCATTGAAATGCAGGGCGTCGCCCTGCTCCAGCAACACCCGCTCACTCATGAAATCCACTTCCACCTGGCCTGCGTGAACAAACAGGAACTCTTCGCCCTGGTGTTCCTTGAACGTGGGGTCGCTGAACTCGGACGGCGGCTGAATCAGAAACGGCAGCAGGCTGCGCTGGCCGACCTGACTGGTGAGGGCCGCGTACCCCGGCCCTTGCCCATCGCCAACCAGGGCCTGGCGCTCGGTACGGCGCACCAGGCTGTAGCGGCTCTGCCCGGCCTGCTCTTCGGCGAACAGCTCTTCGACATTGACGTTCAGCGCCCTCGCCAGTTTCAGCGCCGCAGCGATCGAGGGCGTGTTGAGGCCGCGCTCGACCTTGGACAGGTAGCTTTTGGTCATGCCAGTCTTTTCGGCCAGCATTTCCAGGGTCATCCCCAGTTTCTTACGCAGCAGTTTCAATCGGATAGACATGTGACGCGGGTTTCCCAGGCTGAGGCAGCCATGATACGCGTCTGAAAGCTGACGCCAAGCCTGCAGAGGCCTTGAATCAAGGCATCACTGGCGGTAAGGCAAAGCTTCGCGCTATAGGGGTGGCGAGTTGGCCACCCCTAACAGGCCCCTTCGCAGCACAAAGCTGTGCCTACAAGGGGCAGTCTGTAGCGGGCAATCAGAATGTCATTTCCTTCACATCATCCGGCACGATCAGCTTGCCAGCGGTTTTCTCGATGATTTCCTCGACGCTGACCCCGGGTGCGGTCTCGCGCAGGATGAAGGCGCCGTCTTCGATTTCCAGGTAGGCCAGGTCGGTCAGCACCTTGCGGATGCAGCCCGCACCGGTCAGCGGCAGGCTGCACTTTGGCAGCAACTTGGACTCGCCGTCCTTGGAGGCGTGGGTCATGGTGACGATGATGTTGTCGGCGCCGGCCACCAGGTCCATGGCCCCGCCCATGCCCTTGACCAGCTTGCCCGGAATCATCCACGAGGCGATGTTGCCCTGCACGTCCACCTCGAAAGCCCCCAGTACGGTCAGGTCGACGTGGCCGCCACGGATCATGGCGAACGATTGTGCCGAATCGAAAATCGAGGCGCCGCGGCGGGCGGTGACAGTTTGCTTGCCGGCGTTGATCATGTCGGCATCGAGGGTGCTTTCGGTGGGGAATTCGCCCATGCCGAGCAGGCCGTTTTCCGATTGCAGCATCACATCCATGTCGGCGGGTACATAGTTGGCCACCAAGGTGGGGATGCCGATGCCCAGATTGACGTAGTAACCGTCCTTCAGTTCACGGGCAACGCGTTGCGCCATCTGTTCGCGGGTCAGTGCCATGGTCAGGATCTCTTTATTGTTCGGGTGGATGGCGCTCAGGCCTTGACGGTGCGCTTTTCGATACGCTTTTCGAAGGTGCCGACGATGACACGGTCCACGTAGATGCCCGGGGTGTGGATTTCGCTTGGCAGCAGCACGCCGGGCTCGACGATTTCTTCCACTTCGACCACGGTGATCTTGCCGGCGGTGGCCGCCAGCGGGTTGAAGTTTTGCGCAGTGTTGCGGTACACCACGTTGCCGTAGTGGTCGGCCTTCCAGCCCTTGACGATGGCGAAGTCACCGGTGATGGATTCTTCCAGGATGTACTTGCGGCCCTTGAACTCGCGGACTTCCTTGCCATCGGCAACCGGGGTGCCATAGCCGGTGGCGGTGTAGAACGCCGGAATGCCGGCACCACCTGCGCGCATTTTTTCGGCGAGGGTGCCCTGTGGGGTCAGCTCCACTTCCAGCTCGCCACTGAGCAACTGGCGTTCGAACTCGGCGTTTTCGCCCACGTAGGAGGCGATCATCTTGCGAATCTGCCGGTCTTCCAGCAGCACGCCCAGACCAAAACCGTCCACGCCGCAGTTGTTGGAAACCACGGTCAGGCCCTTGACGCCGCGCCGCTTGATTTCGCTGATAAGGTTTTCCGGGATGCCGCACAGGCCGAAACCACCGGCCAGTACCGTCATGTTGTCGGTCAGGCCTTCGAGGGCCTGTTCATAGGTTGCAACGCGCTTGTCCAGTCCGGCCATGCTGATCCGCCTTTTGTAGTTGTTTAACCGACGAGGCTGTCGGTGAGCGTGTGCAGACATCTTCACCGCAAGCGACTGATTTGTTAATTTTGTTTTCGTCATCGATTGATAATTTTTACAAAACAAACGATAGGCCCGACATGAACGTCAAACAACTGCGCGCCTTTGTCGCCGTGGCCAAGTACCAGAGCTTCGCCCAGGCCGGTGAACACCTGCACGTTTCGCAACCGGCACTGAGCCTGACCATCAAGGCGCTGGAAGAAAACCTCGGCGGCGCCCTGCTCAGCCGCACCACGCGCAGCGTCAGCCTGACTGCCGAAGGCGAAGTGCTGCTGCCACTGGCACGCCGCCTGCTGGCCGACTGGGACGACACCGAAGAGATGCTGCGCCAGCGCTTTACCCTGCAATTGGGCCGTGTGTCAGTGGCGGCCATGCCGGCTTTTGCCGGCAACCTGTTGCCCCACGCGCTCAAGGTGTTTCGCCAGCGCTACCCCAAGGTCAACGTCACGGTGCACGACGTGATCAACGAACAGGTACAGGAACTGGTACGCCATCGCCGCGTCGAACTGGGCATCGGCTTCGAGCCGGATAACATCGATGGGCTGGACTTCCACCCGTTGTACATGGACCGCTTCGTTGCGGTAGTGGCCGCCGACTCGCCCTTGGCGCTGCTGCCCCAGGTCAGCTGGGCACAGCTGATGGCCGAAGATTTCGTGGCCCTGCAGCGCCCTTCGGCGGTGCGCCTGCTGATGGAGCAGAATGTGGCGGCCCGCCACGGCAAGCTGGCAGTCGCGTTCGAAAGCCACCAGCTGACGACCATCGGCCGCATGGTGGCCAGCGGCCTGGGGGTCAGTGCCGTGCCGGCGCTGTGCATCAACCAGATGCAGGAGCTGGGTGCCCGCTGCGTAACCTTGGTCGAGCCCACAGTCGAGCGGCGCATCGGCGTGATTGCCCTCAGCGAGCACAAGCTTTCCACTGCAGCGCAAGCATTGCTTGAGGTGCTTCTTTCCAATACCCGGATCCCGGAGGTGACATGCGTTATGTAAGTCTGGCAGGCACGAGCGTTCCAGCCATCGGCCAAGGCACCTGGTACATGGGCGAAGACCCAGGTCGCAAGGCTGCCGAAGTCGCGGCGCTGCAACAGGGCATCGAGCTGGGCCTGAACCTGATCGACACCGCCGAGATGTATGCCGAAGGGGGGGCAGAAGAGGTCGTTGGCCAAGCCATTGCCGGGCGCCGCGACCGGGTATTTCTGGTCAGCAAGGTCTACCCGCACAATGCCAGCCTGCGCGGCATGGCGGCTGCCTGCGAACGCAGCCTCACCCGGCTGGGCACCGATTGCATCGACCTGTACCTGCTGCACTGGCGTGGTCAGCACCCGCTGGAGGAAACCGTCGAAGGCTTCGAGCGCTTGCGCGAGCAAGGCAAGATCAAGCGTTGGGGCGTGTCCAACTTCGACGTCGACGACCTGCGCGAACTGCACAACCCTGATTGTGCCACCAACCAGGTGTTGTATAACCCGGCCCAGCGTGGCATCGAATTCGACTTGCTACCGTGGTGCGAAAAACGTGGCTTGCCGACCATGGCCTACTGCCCGCTGGCTCAGGCCGGGCGCTTGTTGCAGCACCCGGTACTGGCGGAAATCGCCGAGCGCCATGGCGCCACACCGGCCCAGGTCTGCCTGGCCTGGGTGACCCGCGATGACGGCGTGATCGCCATCCCCAAGGCGGTGGCGCCCGAGCACGTGCGGCTCAATGCGGCGGCGGGAGCGCTGACCTTGACCGGTGAAGACCTGCGGGCGATCGACCGGGCGTTCCCTGCACCGACGCGCAAGCAGCGGTTGGCGATGGTGTAACCGGCGAGCGCAAGCTGGACCAGCAGGCGACCTCTGTGGGAGCCTACATGCCCGCGAACACGGGCAAGGCCGGTGCCATGCAACGCGGTGGCTGCTTCGCGGGCTCGCCCGCTCCCACAGGACCGCGCAAGTACCGAGCGTTGAGCAAGCCTTGAGCAAGCCTTGAGCAACTGCGCCACCCACCGCTGCCGATCGCCAAGCGCAATCTGGCCCAGGACGCGACCTTTGTGGGAGCGGGCATGCCCGCGAACACCGGCAAGGCCGGTGCCATGCAACGCGGTGGCTGCTTCGCGGGCTCGCCCGCACAGGAAACCGTGCAAGTACCGAGCGTTGGGGTTTCAGTGGAAATCCCGACTGCGCACATCCAGCCCTTGCAACAGCGGACTCACATCCTCCAACCGCCGCGCAATCAGGTGCCGCACCCCATTCTCCTGCTCCAACCGCCCACTGACCTTGAGCAACTGCGAACCCACCAGCGCCCGCCGCTGCCGTTCGGCCAGCGCACGCCACACCACCACGTTGACCATGCCATGTTCGTCTTCCAGAGTAACGAAGGTCACACCGCTGGCGGTTTGAGGCCGTTGCCGGCCCACCACCAGCCCGGCCACGGCAATGTTGTCGCCATGCTCCACACCCTGCAATTCACTGGAGCTGCGACACCCCAGCGCCCTCAGGCGAGCGCGCAACAGGGTCAACGGATGTGGGCCAAGCGTAGTGCCGAGGGTTTGATAATCGGCCATCAGGTCCTCGCCCACGGTTGGCACGGGCAATTGCACCGGTTCTTCAGGCAAGGCCTGCACATCGGCGAACAACGGCAGCTGCGGCTGCACCGCCGCCACCTGCCAGCGCGCCTGATGCCGATCACTGGCCAAGGCGCGCAGCGCACCGCCATCAGCCAGGCGGGCACGGGCCCGTGCGTCCAGGCCGGCGCGCAGGCACAGGTCTTCGACGTTGCGCCACGGCCGCTGCGCCCTCGCCTGCTGCACGCGCCTGGCATCGGCTTCGGCCAGGCCACGCACCAGTCGCAGGCCCATGCGAATGGCCAGGGTGCCTTCAGCATCAGGCTCCAGGGTGCAGTCCCAGTCGCTGTGGCAGACATCCACCGGCCGTACCTCGATACCTTGGCGGCGAGCCTCTTGCAGCAGCTGATCAGGGCTGTAGAAGCCCATCGGCCAACTGTTGACCAACGCACAGGTGAAAATCGCCGGCTCATGGCACTTCAGCCAACTGCTGGCATAGCACAGCAAGGCAAAGCTGGCCGCATGCGACTCAGGGAAGCCATAGCTGCCAAACCCCTTGATCTGCTCGAAGATGCGCTCGGCAAACGCCAGCGTGTAACCATTGCGCAGCATGCCCTGCACCAGCCGTTCGCGGTGCGGTTCCAGGCCGCCGTGGCGCTTCCAGGCTGCCATGCTGCGGCGCAACTGGTCGGCCTCGCCCGGGGTATAGTCGGCCGCGACCATCGCCAGCTCCATCACCTGCTCCTGGAACAGCGGCACGCCCAAGGTACGTTCGAACACTTCCTTCAGTTGCGGCGACGGATACGTCACCGGCTCCTGCTTCAGGCGCCGGCGCAGGTACGGGTGGACCATGTCGCCCTGGATCGGCCCGGGGCGGACAATGGCTACCTCAATGACCAGGTCGTAGAACTTTTGGGGCCGCAGCCGCGGCAACATGGCCATCTGCGCGCGCGACTCGATCTGGAACACACCCATGGTCTCGGCGCGGCTGATCATGGCGTAGGTGGCCGGGTCTTCGCTGGGGATGGTCGCCAGGGTCAGGTGCCGGCCACGGTGGTGCTGCAGCAGGTCGAAGCAGCGACGCAAGGCGCTGAGCATGCCCAACGCCAGTACGTCGACCTTGAGCAGGCCGACCATGTCCAGGTCGTCCTTGTCCCACTGGATCACCGTGCGCTCCGGCATCGCGGCATTCTCCACCGGCACCAGCTGGTCGAGCGGTTGCTGGGAGATGACAAAACCGCCCGGGTGCTGTGACAGGTGCCGGGGGAAGCCGATCAGTTCGCCGGCCAGCACCAGCACCCGCCGCAGCGAAGGGCTGCCCGCTTCGAAACCGGCCTCGGCCAGGCGCTGGTCATCGGGTATGCGATCGCTCCAGCGACCACAGCATTTGGCCAGGGCATCCACCTGATCGGCAGGTAGCCCCAGCACCCGCGCCACATCCCGCACCGCACCGGCGGCATGGTAGGTGTTGACTACCGCAGTGAGCGCCGCCCGGTGCCGGCCATAGCGACGGAACACATACTGGATCACCTCCTCGCGCCGGTCGTGCTCGAAGTCCACGTCGATGTCCGGCGGCTCGTTGCGCTCGCGCGACAGGAAGCGCTCGAACAGCAGGTGGTGTTTCATGGGGTCAAGCTCGGTGATGCCTAGCACGAAGCACACCACCGAGTTGGCTGCCGACCCCCGGCCCTGGCATAGAATGCGCTGGCTGCGGGCGAAGGCGACAATGTCGTGCACCGTCAGGAAGTAGCTTTCGTAGCCCAGCTCTTCGATCAGCCCCAGTTCCTTGGCAAGCACATCCCGCACCTTGCCACTCGGCCCGTCTGGCCAGCGCAGCGGCATGCCTTGCTCGCACAATTCGCGCAGCCAGCTTGCCGCGGTATGCCCCTCGGGCACCAGTTCGCGTGGGTACTGGTAGTTCAGTTCGCTCAGGTCAAACTGGCAGCGCCGGGCAATGACCAGGGTCTCGGCCAGCAGGTCGAGCGGATACAGCTCGGCCAGTTGCGCCTGGCTGCGCAGGTGCCGTTCGCCATTGGCAAACAGAAAGCGCCCGGCCTCGCTCACCTGGCAATGCTGGCGGATGGCAGTCATGCAGTCCTGCAAGGCACGGCGACCACGCACGTGCATGTGCACGTCACCACAGGCCACGGTGCGAATGCCTACATCAGCCGCCAGTGCCCGCAGCCGTTGCAGGCGCACGGCATCGTCACTGCCCCGATGCAGGTGCACGGCCAGCCACAGGCGCTCAGCGAACACACTGCGCAGCCACGCGCCGGTAGCGGTATCGCCACTGTCAGCGGCCACCCACAAGGCCAGCAGGCCTTGGTGGTGCAGCAGCAAGTCATCACGAAACAGCTGGTACGCACCCTTCTCTGCCCGCCGCCGGGCACGGGTGATCAGGGCGCACAGGTTCTGGTAACCCGTCAGGTTTTCGACCAGAAGCACCAGCTTGGGCCCGTCGCACAATTGCACCTCGCTGCCGACGATCAGCCGCAACTGGTGCACCTTGGCTGCCTGCCAGGCGCGCACGATACCGGCCAGCGTGCATTCGTCAGTGATTGCCAAGGCCTGGTAGCCCTGCTCGCGCGCACGCCGGAACAGCTCGTCGGCGCTCGATGCACCGCGCTGGAAGCTGAAGTTGGAAAGGCAATGCAGCTCGGCATAACCCGGGATGTTCATGCGAACCAACCCTGCAGCCAAAGCGGGCCGGCCTGGCTCAGGTCGCGGTAGGCCCAGCCGCGCAGGCCGTCACGGGTTTCGATGCGGTAGTAGTCGCGACGCACATCGCCGCCATCCCACCAACCTGATTCGATGCGTTCGGCATAGCCCTGCACCTGGTAGGCGGCGTCATCCAGCGCGATCGGTGCCGACAACAGCCACCCTGGGCGGCTGCCCGGTGCAACGGGCATGTTGCCTTGGGCCCCCTGCTCCGCCAACTGCCAGGCGCATTCGGGGCGGTGATCGGCGGCTGCACCAAGCCCCTTGACGGCCTCATCCCCCAGGCGGGCGCGCAACCGCTCGCGCAATTGCGCCCAGGGTTGCGCCTGTTGCGCCCGCGGGTCGAACAACGCCTGATGCTGTGGCACGAAGGGTGGCAAGTCTTCGGCAACCAGCCGCAGGTTGCGCACCGGTGCGGGTATGCGCAGCGGCTCAAGGCGCGCACGGGCCAGCTCGAACAGCATCGCAGCATCGCGTTCGGCCGCCAGCAGGCCCACCTTGAGCAGGGTATCCGGCCCCTCGGCGTGCTCCAGATGCAGACAGAAGCGCTGCACGCCACAGTCTCGCCCGGCCAGAAATGCAGCAAGGTCGTTGAGCATGCGCCGCAGCGGGAACAACAGCGCCTGGTGCGACTCGACGTCGAAATTGAGTTCCAGCCGGGTTTCGAAACGGTCCGGTGGCTGGTAGAAGTCCAGCCCCAGGTTGCGCTGGCCGAGCAACTGGTCGAGGTGCAACTGCACCTGGGCCGCAAAGCGCCTGGCCAAGGTATCGCGGGGCAAGGCCAATACCTGGCCCAGCTGGTGCAAGCCCATGCGGGCAAACGCTTCGGCCGCCTCTGCCGGCAGGCCGACGCGCGTGATGGGCATGCCAAGCAGCGCAGCTCGGGTGGCGTCGACATCGCCCACGGCCAGGCCATCGTGGCCATTGGCGAGCATGCGAGCTGCCACCGGGTTGCTGGCCAGGACAATGCGTTGGCGCAGGCCGAGTTCTGCCAATTCCTGACGCAGACGCGCCTCGAACAAAGGCCAGGGCCCGAACAGTTGCAGGCTGGAGCCCACTTCCAGCAGCAGCGCCCGTGGGTAATGCAGGCTGACCTGGGCACTGAAGCGGTAGGCCCAGGCCGCCAGCAGCTGTTGCACCTGATCGATGCGTTTGGGGTCGGCTTCGACACAGGTGAAGCCATCGGCCAGGGCACGCGCTGCGGTCAGGGTTTGCCCGGCCCGCAGGCCCAGTGCAGCGGCCGCCGGGTTGACTGCCTGCAACACGCGACGCTGGGTCGGCCCGCCAATCAGCACCAAAGGCGTGTCAGGGTCGTCACGCTCACGCAGGACGGTGTCCAGCGCAAGCTGCGGGAGCAGGATGCAGGCCCAGAGCATGGTGCATCAGCCCCGCCCCGGGCAGGGAATAGGCAGCGCTGGAGGCATGCCACCCCGGCTTTTCAGCACGCGCCATTGCGCCGGGCGTGTGTCGACTGCAATGCGCAGCGCTGCGGGTGAAGGGTTGTGCGACGCCTGCTGCGGCCTGCAGGCGAACGCCAGTGCCTGCCCGGTTTCGGCCGCTACCTGCAAGCGCCGCAGGGCGCGGTCATCGCCACGTTCCGGCCAGCACAGCACCGCCGCGCAACTGCCCGAGCGCAGGCACTGTTCGGCAGCCCACAGGGCATCGGCAGGCTCGGCATCCACCTGTACCAGCCAGCGCAGGTCCACCCCCGCTGCCTGCCAGGCCGGTGCAAAAGGGATGAAGGGTGGAGCCACCAGCACCACTCTGCTGGCTTCTGCACTCAGCCGGGCCAGGGTTGGCCACAGCAACTGCAATTCGCCACAGCCGGGGTTGGCCAGCAACAGCTCGCTCAGTGCTGCCGCCGGCCAGCCACCTTCCGGCAAACGTTCGTCGAGGGCAGGATGGCCGGTGGGCTGCAGCCCGAGTGGCCGTGCCTGGGCCTGCCGGCCGCGCCATACCCGGCGCTGCTCCAGCAGCCTGTCGAGGTCGACCACGGCGCCCATCAGTCGCGCCTCAGCAAGCCGCAGAACACGCCTTCGATGAAAAAGTCCTGTTCGGGCTGCACATCGATCGGCGCATAGGCCGGGTTGCGTGGCAACAGCCGGTAAGTGCCGCCTTGGCGTTGCAGGCGCTTGATGGTCACTTCGCCGTCCAGGCGCGCAACCACGATTTGCCCGTCGCGGGCGTCGGCCTGTTGCAGGATGCCGACCAGGTCACCGTCAAAGATGCCGTCGTCGATCATCGAGTCGCCCCGCACCTTCAGCAGGTAGTCGGGGGTACGGCGGAACAGGCTGGGGTCGAGCAGCAACTGCTCGTGGATGTCCAGGTCCGGGCCGATGGGGGCACCCGCCGCCACCTGGCCCAGCACGGGTATTTCGAGGATTTCCGGCCGGCGCAGCGGTTCGGCCAGGCGTATGCCCCGCGCCTGGTTTGGCGTGACATCGATGTAACCGGCCTGGCACAGGGCGGTGATGTGCTTGCGCGCAACGCTGCGCGAGGCAAAACCGAAGCGCGTGGCGATATCGGCCAGGCTCGGCGGCTGACCATGCTCGGCAATGCGCTCACGGATGAATTCGAAAATGGCGCGGCGTTTGGGGGTAAGAGTGTCCATGGAGCACATTTGTACTCTTTTCGGAGCACGCTGAACAGCCCCCTTCGTCGTCAGCTTTGGTTATGATCCCCTGGCTTGTGTTTTTTCATCTGGATATCCCATGCTGACCGCCCTGCTGTTCGACCTTGACGGTACCCTCACCGACACTGACACCCTGCACCTGCAGGCCTTTCGCCAACTGCTGCGCGAACACGACGGCCGCGAGCTGAGCCAGGCGCAGTTCGACGCCCAGGTCAGCGGCCGCGCCAACGGCGAGCTGTTCGCCGAGCTGTTCAGCGGCGCCAGTGTCGAACAGTGCCAGGCGTTGGCCGACCGCAAGGAAGCGCTGTTCCGCGCAATGTCGCCGTCGCTTGAACCGATGCCAGGCCTGTTGCGCCTGCTGGAGCATGCCCAGGCCCATGGCATCGGCATGTGCGTGGTGACCAACGCACCGCGGCTGAACGCCGAGCACATGCTGAACGCCATGGGCCTGGGCCAACACTTTGAACATGTGCTGGTGGCCGAAGAACTGGCACGGCCCAAACCGGACCCGCTGCCCTACCTCACCGGCCTGCAGCGGCTGGGTGCCGAGGCCGGGCAAGCGCTGGCCTTCGAGGACTCATTGCCGGGGACGGCCGCGGCCAGTGGCGCGGGGATCTTTACCGTGGGCGTGGCCACGACGCAGACCCCGGAGCGGTTGCTGGCGGCGGGCGCCAGGCTGGTTGTCGACGATTTCAATGATGCGGCGTTGTGGGCGTTGATCGAGCGTATGGCTTCAGATAAGGGGTGTGTTCCCGAAGGCTAGGGAGCGGGAGCCGAACTTGCTGGCGCTGCAGCCGGGGTGCCGGATGTACAGCCTGGAACGCTAAGCCGTGACGCCGCATTTCGCCCCTGCAGCCATACCGCCAAAGCCGCCAACCCTGCGGGTAGCAACAACGAAGCGAACACCTGGGCAAAACTCCAGCCCAGCGCCAGCATCTGTGCCCCGGCAAAGGCACTGAGAATCGCACCCAGGCGCCCGATGCCACTCATCCAACTGGCCCCGGTCGCCCGTGCTTCAGTCGGGTAAAAAGCCGCCGCCAGTGCATTCATCCCAACACTTGCCCCATTAAGGCCAAAGCCTACAGCGCTCGCAACCGCGCACAACCAGGCGAAGTCCGCAGCGACCTGACCAATTGCAAAAATCACCGCACCACTGAACAGGAAGGTCAGTACCAGCACGCGCTGCGCCGGGTAACGATCCATGGCCCAACCCACCGAAATTGCGCCCAACGGGCCGCCAATCTGGAAACAGGCCGTGACGATGGCCGCTTCGGCCACCGAGAACCCGCCCCCCTCCTTCACCAGCGTCGGCAACCAGCCGCTGAACAGATAGACCAGGAACAGCGCCAGCACGTACCCGCCCCAGAGCATGCAGGTACCAAAGCGATACCGCGCAGAGAGGATAGTGCCGATTGCACCGCCTGCAGCCTGGTCTTTACCGGGCAAGACAAAGTTCGTGTCGGCGTTGACATGCTCAGGTGCCAGGCGACGGACAATGGCCAGAATGCGCTTGCGGTCCGCCCCCTTGCTGACCAGGAACGTCACCGATTCCGGCAGGCGCCAATACAGCAACGGCAGGACCATCAGCGGCAACACCCCACCCAATGCCAGGACACTGCGCCAGCCCAGGTTCGGAATCATCCAGGCGCTGACGAAACCACCTGCCGCCGCGCCCAGGGAGAAGCCGCAGAATGCCAGGGTAATGAGCAGCGAGCGGCTGCGTGCCGGGGCATACTCGCTGACCAGGGTGCTGGCATTGGGCATGGCTGCGCCCAGGCCCAGGCCGGTCAGAAAGCGCAACGCGACCAGGGCTTCCAGGTTGGGTGAAAAGGCCGAGGCCAGTGTCCAGAGGCCGAACAGCAGCACGCTGCACAGCAACACCGCCTTGCGCCCGTAACGGTCCGCCAAGGGGCCGGCAATCAATGCGCCGAGTGCCAGGCCGATCAACGCGGCGCTCAATACCGGGCCCAGACTTTGCGCATCCAGGCCCCAATCGCTTTTCAATTGCGGGGCAATGAAGCCGATGATGGCGACGTCCAGGCCGTCCAGGGCGATGATGAGAAAGCCGAGGAACACCACCCATTTCTGGTAACGGCCGATGGGTTGCTGGTCGATCAGTTGGCGCACGTCGAGTGTGTTGTTCATAGGTATCACCTGTTGTTGTTTTTATGACGGTGTTTGTCGCAGCCCTAGTGGAAAAGGCTGGGTAAGCGCACAGGCCTTATGATGCGTGTTTCCTGAGCCACCACCAGGTCGCGGGTGGCATGCAGGTACGCGGCAAAGTCCGGGTCGGCATCCCGCGCTGCGCTGCGCTTCTCGAAGTCATCGAGGCTGTCATAGCCCCACAAGTGCACCACCTGGTTCAACGGCCCGATGCTGCTGGTGTAAAACGCCAGGGGTGCACCGAGGTGGCGCAGCAGGATCGGCATCGCCAGCTGGTCGAACGCCTCGAGAAAGGCCGCCATGCCGCGCGGGCGAATGGTGTAGATGCGGTGGTCGACCACAGGCTTGTCCATCACGCCACCTCCCGTGCGTTGCCCGCCGCCAGCCCCTGCTCGACACCCGCCAGATGGCGCCCGGTGATGTAGGCAAAGGTCATGATCGGCCCCAGGGTGATGCCCGCCCCGGGGTAGTTGCCGCCCATGATGCTGGCGCGGTCGTTACCCACCGCATACAGGCCGTCGATGACTTGCCCGTCGGCCGCCAACACTTCACCGGTCACACGGGTGCGCAGCCCGTCGAAAGTGCCCAGATCGCCCATGATGACTTTCACGGCAAAGTACGGTCCCTCGCCAACCGGCGCTACGCACGGGTTGGGTTGTTGCTGCGGGTCGGCCAGGTAGCGATTGAAGCTGGTGCTGCCGCGGCCGAACTGACGGTCTTCGCCGTGGACGGCGCCAAGGTTGTACTCGCGCACAGTCTGCTCCAGCCCTTGCGCATCGATACCGGCCTTGCCGGCCAACTCCGCCAGGGTCTGGCCCTTGAGCAGGTAACCGTTGCGCAGCAATGGCCCCAGCGGCATCGGCGCAGGCTTGGCAAAGCCCAGCCCGTATTTGGCCAGGGTGCGGCGGTCGCACACCAGCCACATGGCGGTTTCTGCCTGGTCGGAACACGCCTCGATCAGCGCTGCGCCTACGTCGTGGTAGGCATTCGACTCGTTGGTGAATCGCTGCCCTGAACGCAGCACGCCGATCACACCCGGTTTGTAGCGGTCGAGCAAATGCGGAAAGGCAATATGCCGCCCACCACCCACCGGCACCTTCGACACCGGCATCCAGGCTGCAGGTGCCTGCAGGCAGATATCGACCTTTGCTCCCAGCGCCTCGGCCATGCGCGCACCATCGCCGGTGTTGCCCGCTGGCACCGGTGAAAAATGCTCGCCGCCACGCCGTACATGCGGGTAGGCCTGGCGCAGCCGTTGCAGGTCATGGGAGAAACCGCCACAGGCCAGCACCACACCGCGCCGGGCCTCAATGCGCTGCTCGCTGCCGGCCTGCCCGGTCACCGCCCCCACTACTCGCGCCCCTTCGCGCAGCAACTGCCGCGCCGGGGTGCCTGTGAGAATCGGAATGCCCAGGTCCAGTGCCGAGCGTACCAGCCGTGCCGCCAGGGCATTGCCACTGGTGACCTGGGTGCCGCGTCGGTACAAGGCCAGCTCCTTCAAATGGGTCAGCAGGCGCTTGGCCACGTAGGTGAACGAGGTCAACGAACGGGTGACATTGAAGAAGTGCTTGAGGTCGGCATTCGACGAATTGAACATCATGCCGATGAAGGTGATGGTCTTCAGCGGCGGGCGCAGCCGCGCCATGTCGGGCCCCAGACCACGGATGTCGTAAGGTGCGGCCAGTATCGAGCGGCCCACATCGACGCCGCCTTCTACCTGCGGGTGATAATCGGGGTACAGCGTGGGCACGAACTTGACTGCCGTCTCGCGCTCGAAAAACTCAACCATCTGCGGCGCGTAGCGCAAGAATGCCTCCACCCCGGCCGCATCGAAGCAGGCACCTGTTTCGTTGCGCAGGTAGGTCATGGCCGCTGCTTGGCTGTCATTGCCCCCGTGCCGGGTGCCCGGCACCCACAATACGCCGCCGGAAAACGCCGTGGTGCCGCCGAAGCACTCCTCCTTTTCGATGACGATCACATCCAGGCCAAGCTTTTTCGCCGTGATGGCTGTCGCCAGGCCGCCAGCACCCGCACCGATGACCAGTACATCGCAGCTACGCGTATTCATTGGCCTGCCCCCTCGAAGCCAGGGCGCGGGATCAATGCCATGGGCATGCTTTCCAGTCCGCCATCCACGGTCAGCTCGGCGCCGTTGATATAGTCGGCGCGGCGGCTGGCCAGAAACAGCACGGCTTCGGCGATGTCTTGCGGCTCACCGATGCGCTGGTTGGCGGTCATGGCGCTACGCCGGCGCTCCACCTGTGGGTCGGCATAGAACGCCGCCGACAATGGCGTGCGGATCAAACCCGGGCATACGGCGTTGCTGCGCACACCACGCGGCCCCCATTCCACGGCGATCTGCCGCGACAACATGCTGACGCCTGCCTTCGCCGCGCTGTAAGCGCCACTGTTGGGTTGCGGGTAATGGGCTGCAATCGAGGCCACATGCACGATACGGCCCTGGCCGCAGTCCAGCATGGAACGGCCAAAGGCCTGGGCACACAAAAGGTAGCCACTGAGGTTGACCGCCAGCACCTGGTTCCATTGTTCCAGGCTTAGCGTGTCCAGCGCACCGGGGCGCAGCACGCTGGCATTGTTGACCAGTACATCGCAGCGCCCATGCAGCGCCTGTACCTGGGCCGCAGCCTGCTCCACGCTGGCCGGGTCGGCAATGTCGCAGGCCAGGGCACTGACTTCGCCTGCACTGTGTTCCCCCAGGGTGGCCGCCAGTTCGCGGCATTTGTCCAGGTCGCGGTCAAGCAGCACCACGTGGGCCTGCTGCTCCACCAAGGCTGCGGCCAACGCTGCGCCAATGCCGCCGGCCGCGCCGGTCACCACGCATACGGCCGACTCCAGGCCTAGCCACTGAGAAAGGATCTTGTTGTTGTGCATGCTGTTCTCCAGAGCGTTGCTTGTTCTGGGCAACAGGCTATGGCCGGCAGGCCCACCGGCAGAATGGACAAAACCTGCAACCAGCCCCACATTCCCGTCAATTTGCCCACTGCGCCCTGAAGCCTGCGGGCAGCTATGGCACAGTAGCGGGTACTGAACAGAACAATTACAACACCATGAACAAGATCCCCAATTACGCCCTGTACGGTGAAACCGCGCAGCCGGTGTGGCACGAAGCCTTGCATGTGGAGCAGATATCCCAGCGCTCTGGCGCGCACAACTGGGAGATTGCCGCACACCGTCACGAAGGCTTGCTGCAGCTGTTGTACCTGCAAAGCGGTGGCGGCGAGGTGCTGTTCGACAGTGACCGGTTTCAGGTTCATGCGCCCTGCGTGGTGTACGTCCCGGCGCAGGTGGTGCATGGTTTTCATTGGGCCAGCCAGGTAGAAGGCCAGGTAATCACGGCTGCGCAGCACCCGCTGGATAGCATCGCTCAGGTGCTGGCACCCAACGTGCGGGTGCAACTGCGCAAACCACAGGTGATTGCCCTGCCCCACTGGGCCGCCGATGAAGACCCGTTGTTGCCCCTGTTTCGGGCCCTGCGCGAGGAATACCACAATCGCGCCCGCGAGCATGTGGCCAGCAGCATGGCGCTATTGCTGGCACTGATGATCCATGTCCTGCGCCATGAGCCGCACATACCCGCAGGTGAGCAGCGCCCAGTATCAAGACGCAGCCAGCAACTGACTGCTTTTCGCGAGCTGGTAGACATGCACTATCGCGCGCACTGGCCACTGGCAGAATACGCCGCCGAGTTGGGCATGACCCTGGTGACGTTGGGGCGGTTGTGCCAGGAACACCTGGGCATGACGCCGATGAATGTGATCCATGCCCGACTGGTGCTGGAGGCCAAGCGCATGCTCGGGCATTCGAGCCTGAGCGTGAAAGAGATCGCTCATGAACTGGGGTTTGCCGATGTGGGGTATTTCAGCCGGTTCTTTCGCAAGCAGGCGGGGGTGAGCCCTAGCGGATTTCGGGAGGGCCAGTAACGCCCCGCAGGCTCTGTGGGCATTACTGGCAATGCACGCGTCTGTGGCTTGCCCGCGAAGAAACCCGTGCAGGAAACATCAAACAGCCAACGCCCGCTGCACTTCCCCCACAGTGGTCGCCAAACTGCTCAGGTGCAGGCTCGACACCCGTTCCACCGGCGCCTGATCCAGCGGCCATTGCAAGGCAATGCTGCCGACCAGGCGCCCTTCGGCATGTACCGGCAAGGCAATGGCGCGGATCAGGAACGGCAGGCGCACCGGGTATTCCCAGTAGCCTTCGGTGCGCTGACCAAAGCCCTTGTGCGCTTGTTCTTCGATATCGCGTAACAACCCGTCGTCACCCAGCCGCTCATGGGCCGCCAGGCGCTGCACTTCGTCCACCGCCAGCTCCCCCAGGCACGCCCGCCCCATCGCCGAATGAAACAGGCTGGCATGCTGCCCAACGATCTGACTGGTGAGCGGATAGCGCTTGCGCAGCACCTGGGGAATGGCGCTTTCCATCACCTCCAGCCGCTGGCCGTCGAAACACGACAGGTCAGCGACCAGCCCGGTGCGCTCACTCAGTTCCAGCAGCATGGGCGCTGCGCTTTCCACCAGGCGCCGCTTGAAACGCAACTGGCGGTCACCGAACAGGCGTCGCGCGCACAGCCGGTAGCGCCGGTCGGCAAGGCCGCGGTACACCCAGCCTTGCGCCTGCAAGGTGGCGATCATGCGCGACACCGTGGCCTTGGGCAGCGCCGTCAGGTAGTGCAGTTCTTCCAGGCCCAACGCCTGGTGTTCGCCCAGCAGGTCGACAATGGCCAGCGCCCGCTCCACCGAACGCACGCCGCCGCTGTCTGCCGTGATGCCCATGGGTATGACCTCCTTGTAGCGGGATGGTCAGGATAGCCAGCAAGATCCGCGCCTGCCCATGCTTTCATGGCGCAAGCAGGCGTTGTGGCGGGCAGCGCACCACCCAGCGGGTGAGCTGTTCGTGGGCATACGCCAGCTGCAGCACGCCATGGTCGGCCTGCGCCGGGCCTATGATTTGCAGGCCCATGGGCAACCCGGCGGCATTGAACCCCACCGGCACGCTGATGCTCGGCAAACCGGCCAGGGTCGGCCCGATCACCACTTCCATCCAGCGGTGGTAGGTGTCCATTGCCCGCCCCCCGACCACCGTCGGCCATGGCTGGCGTGCATCGAAAGGGAACACCTGGGCCGAGGGCAACAGCAGAAAGTCGTAACGCTCGAACAGCTTGCCCATGGCGCGGTACCAGTCGCTGCGGTCCAACGAAGCCTGGTACAGCGCCGCCGCACTCAGCTGCAAGCCACCTTCCACCTCCCACTGTGCTTCGGGCTTGAGCAATGCGCGCTTGCCAGGGTCGGCATAGACTGCGCCGAGGTTGCCATGCACCAGGAAGTGGCGGTGGGTCAGCCAGCATTGCCACAAGCGCGCCAGGTCGAATGCCGGCTGGCAGGCCTCGACCCGGCAGCCCAGCTCGGCAAAGTCGGCCAGCGCCGACTCGCACAGGCTCATTACCCCGTCATCCATCGGCAGATAGCCGTTGTAGTCGCCCAGCCAGCCCACCCGTACACCGCGAAAATCGCGCGGCAAGCCAACGGCAAAATCGCGCCGGCCTTCGCTTAGCGACAGCGGCGCCCGGGCATCAACACCCGCCTGTATCGACAGCAGCCGCGCCACGTCGACCACACTGCGGCCCATCGGCCCTTCTGTGGCCAGCTGCTGCACGAACAGCTCGGGCGCCGGCCCATGCGGCACGCGGCCCTGCGATGGGCGCAGGCCGAACAGGTTATTGAACGCCGCCGGGTTGCGCAGCGAGCCCATCATGTCGCTGCCGTCGGCCACCGGCAGCAAGCGCATGGCCAGCGCCGCTGCAGCCCCACCGCTGCTGCCACCCGCCACCCGCGACGGGTCGTAGGCGTTGGTGGTGGTGCCAAACAAGGGGTTGTAGCTTTGCGAGCCCAGGCCAAACTCGGGCACATTGCTCTTGCCCATGATCAATGCCCCGCTCGCCCGCACCCGCGCCACGCTGATCGCATCCTGCTCGGGTACCTGCTCGACAAACAGCGGCGAGCCGAGCGTGGTACGCAGCCCTGCCGTGGCGGCGAGGTCCTTGATTGCCTGTGGCATGCCATGCATCCAGCCGCGCGAATGACCACAGGCCAGTTCGCGGTCACGCGTCTCGGCCTCGGCCAGCAGCACTTCGGCCGGGCGCAGCGAGACCAGTGCATTGACCTGCCGATTGAAGCGCTCGACATGCCCCAGGTAGGCCTGCATCACCTCCCGGCATGACAACTGGCGGGCATGGATGGCCTGGGACAGTGCCTCGGCATCGAGGGCAACAATGGGGTCGATGGCTAGCGGCTTCACGGTTTTACTCCAAGGTTGAAGGCGGCAGGCTTGACTGCCCGCGGTGCTTCTTTCAGGCAATAGGTGCCCAGCAATGTCAGCACGCAGGCAAACAGCACGTAGAACGCCGGCGCCACTGGGGTGCCGAGCACCTGGGTGAGCCAGGTCACGATCAACGGGGCAAAGCCACCGAACACCATCACCGCCACGTTGTAGGCCACCGACACGCCGGTGGAACGCACCTGGACCGGGAACTGTTCGGCCAGGGCAGTAGGTGCCGGGCCGAAGAAACCACCGATGGCCGTGCACAACAGCAGTTGCATGACCAACAGGCGCTCCAGGGAAGGCGCAGCGGCCACCCACACATACAGTGGGTAGACCATCACGAAGAACGCCAGGGTGAAGGCCATCAGCACCGGGCGCCGCCCCAGCCGGTCAGACAGCGCCCCGGACAACGGAATCACGAGGGTCATCAGCCCCACGGCAAGCATCTGCACCAGCAGCACCTGGTCCAGCGGCAGGCCTAGGCTTTTGTGGGCGAAGGTCGGCATGTTCACCAGCACCACGTAGAACGATACCGTCGCGCCGCAGGCCAACCCCATCGACACCAGCAGGCTGCGCCGGTGTTCACGCAGCACCTGCCACAGGCCGGGCGACTGGCCCTTGGCATGGCGACGCGCCTCGACAAACGCCTCAGGCTCCTCCATATGCTTGCGAATCCACAGCCCGACCGGCCCGATCAGCAGGCCCAGCACGAACGGGATGCGCCAGCCCCAGCTGTCCAGCGCCTCAGGCGAGCACAGGTGGGTAACCAACGCCACCATTGCCGCCCCGGAAAACACCGCCAGGCACTGCCCTACCAATTGCCACGAACCATACAGGCCCTTGCGGTGGGCAGGCGCGCTTTCCACCAGAAATGCCGTGGCGCTGGCGTATTCACCACCGGTGGCAAAGCCCTGCAGCATGCGCGCCACCACGATCAGCAGCGGCGCAGCCATGCCGATGGCCAGGTAGTCGGGCGCGAAAGCGATCATGGCGATGGACACGGTCATCAGGCGGATGATCATCTGCATGGCCGCCTTGCGGCCCTTGCGGTCGGAATACATGCCCAGCAGCACGCCGCCCACAGGGCGCATGAAAAAACCGACGCCGAAGGTGGCAAGGGCCATCAGCAGCGAGGCGTACTCGTCGTCGGACGGGAAGAACTGCCGGGCGATGATGCTGGCCAGAAAGCCATACACGATAAAGTCATACCATTCCAGGGCGTTGCCGATAACGGCGGCCACCACTTGCCGGGTACGCGACACGCCGGTGCTCGAAGTCTGCATAGGGAACACTCCACACAATGATTGGGTGATCGCCCAGGCGCAATCGCGCCCGGGTTCCAGCGGCAGTGGTCAAAAAGGGACAATCAGGCAGGTGCCAACCAGCGCTCTGCCAGCGCGCCCCAATAGGCGGCGCCGGTCAGCAGGATGTCGTCGTTGAAGTCGTAGGCCGGGTTGTGCACCATCGGCCGCGATACACCATTGCCGATGAACAGGTAGGCCCCCGGGCAGCGCTGCAGCATCCAGGCGAAGTCTTCGCTGCCCATCAGCTTGCGGGTGTTGCCATCCACCGCCTGGGCGCCCAGCAACTCGACCCCTACCTGGGTGGCGAAGGCGTTCTCAGCGGCATGGTTGACCAGCACCGGGTAGGCCGGGCGGTGCTCGATGCTGGCACGGCAGCCAAAGCTCTCGGCCTGACTGACGATGATTGCCCGCACCCGCTCAAGGGCCTGCGCCCGCACCTCGGCGTTCAGCGCGCGCAGGCTAAGGCGCAACAGCGCCTGTTGCGGGATCACGTTGGCCGCTTCGCCGGCCTGCAACGCGCCGACGGTGACCACTGCCGCCTCCTGCGCATCGATATTGCGCGCCACCACGGTTTGCAGTGCCATCACCACACTGGCGGCCGCCACCAGCGGGTCGACGGCTAGGTGCGGCATCGAGCCATGGCCACCCACCCCGTCCAGGGTCACCGTCAGCAGGTCTTGCGAAGCCATCATCGGCCCTTCACGAAACCCCAGGTGCCCGGCCGGCAGCCCTGGCATGTTGTGCATGCCGAATAGCGCATCACATGGGAAGCGCTCCAACAGGCCGTCGGCCAGCATCGCCTCGGCACCGCCCTGGCCCTCCTCGGCCGGCTGGAAGATCAGTGTCAGCGTGCCGTCGAACTGCCGGGTTGCCGCCAGGTAGCGCGCGGCGCCAAGCAGCATGGTGGTGTGCCCGTCATGACCACAGGCGTGCATGCATCCTGGGTGCTGGCTGCTGTATGCCGCGCCCGTTGCTTCGTGGATGGGCAGCGCGTCCATGTCGGCGCGCAGGCCCAGCCGGCGGGGGCTGCTGCCATTGCGCAGCACGCCGACCACGCCGGTCTTGCCGATACCGGTGTGCACTTCATAGCCCCATGCCTCCAGCAGTCGGGCGACCAATGCCGAGGTGCGGCTTTCTTCAAAGCCCAGTTCCGGGTGAGCGTGGATATCGTGACGGATCGCGTGCAGGTCGCTGGCCACGTCGGCGAGCCAGGCCTGGATATGCTGATGTCGGGACATGTGGAGTCTCCTCGCGCGGGTGGTTTCCCGTTCTTGTTGTTCGCCTTCAGGTCACGACAGGTGAGGCAGGTCGTGCTTGGCTCACAGATAAGCGCGAGTGACGCGGGATCACAAACGAATGTGGTTCCGCCCAGCGGAACCAGTCGGGGGGAGAAGCGGAATGGGTGTGGAGCTGGAGTCGTAGGTAAAGCTGTACGTGGCGTTGTTTTCGTTGAATAGTGCGGTCAGGCGGCCTTGTCGTACTCGTAGCGAACCCGCTGGCCCTTGGCATCCTGGCGGCTGCTCGGCAGGCCGCGGGCGGTGCGCATCAGGCGGGTGGTCTGGCCCTTGCCGTCGGTGTGGCTGAGCACCTGACCGTAGACGTTGTGGAAACACTAGCGGCTGTCGATTTCGCCCGAGAAGCGAAGCATCCCTTTAAAAAGCGAATGAACAAAGTCGGCACCCGCTTCTGCTTTAATGATGTTAAAGATCGTTCGCTGGGAACCAAAGGCCCCTGCCAAAAAATCACTATTCCCGCATCTAAAAATAAGCGCCAGATGCATCAACACGACAGAAACTAAACTTAAAATTCATGCACCCTACATTCACCCGTATATGCCAAGCAAGCAGAAAAACACTAAAATCACTACGCACGCATCAAAACTACTTTCCAAACATCAATCGTCTTCAAAGAGCTCCTTGACGTCTTCATCTCCCATCTGCTCGTATGGAGGCAACCCTGTAGAATCGTCTTCCGATATTTTTTGCTCATTCTCATTAACATCTATGCTTTTCAAGTCATATGGAGCAGTTCCGAACACAAATCTCAGCCCGTCCACTTTTTCATCATTTTCCCCTTTCGCATTACCAACCACACACCACTCCCCCTCCCCCATTTCCAATAACGAAAAAGTATCCAATATAGCCGGGAATTTTTTAATTTTATTTATGACAGATAGACCTTCACTGGGCGAAGCAGCTGTTTCAGAGTAAATTTCAGATACATAACCTAACTCAATCTTCTTTATCAGTCTCGCAAACCCATATAATTTCTCATCAATCTTGAAGGCAACAACATCACCTGCAGAGTACTTGACAGCTTTATTTTTGCGCACTAGAACATCCTCATGATTAGCTGAATTGGTTTGCAGTTCGTGAAACAAGCCGGGACCATTAACTTTGAGAGATAATTCAATCATATACCGTACCTCATCAATCGTCGGCCGCCGCCCTAAAGATTCGAGATATATTTCCTGCAGCTCCTCCAACAGATTCCCAATCCGATCCAAGGGAATATCGCCAATAATCAATTCAGTTTGGTTCGGTGCATTCCACCACCCCATCGTTAAAACTCCTCAGCAGGCTATGGAACTCGACATTGATTTTTTTCCGCCGAGATTTGATGTTTTTTCATTGAAGCTATTTTCAAAGTACTGCTGGCGAGTTGCGGATCTCATTTTACTCTGATGGTCGTACGAATTAATCTTATTACCTCTATTGGTGTCAGATATAGCCTCACCTACAACACCAGTTTTGGTGCCGTGATGCTCGATGTAAGCTTGTTCGTAGCCTCGCGCCTGCCCGTAGGTGACATTACGATCAAGGACCTTCATCTTTCCACCATTCAGTCTGCCACTAGCAACATGCTCACCGCGGCGCCTGGTTACGTTATCGGTGATTCCAATGTAGTAAGGATCTTTAGCCCCTTTATCAAAAAGTGCGTAAACAAAATAGCCGGGTGCAGTTTCTGCCACCCATCCTAAAGGGTCGACCCAAGCAACAGGACTGGGGGCATAGAAGTAGAGATTAAATCCACCGTCGATTCCAATTGGGTCCTGAGAAATATACCTCCCACCTGTAGAGTCATAATAACGGAAGGTATTGTAGTGCAAAGTCGATTCTTCATCCAAGTACTGGCCCTGGAACCGAAGGTTCTGCTCGACCTCACCGATAACCAGTTGCTCTAACGCTCCCCACGAACGATATGTCGCCTGCCAAACGATTTTGCCGTCACTGTCCGTCAACTCCAACGGCGTACCAATCTGGTCAGTATGGAAGTAATAGACCTTCTGCCCTTCCCCTTCAACCTGATCAACCCGCGCCAACGGCGCATAGCTACCCGGCTCGTACAGGTACAAGATGCTCTTCGCAGGCGATTCCTCCCGCAGCATCCTTAGCCCTTGCCAGAGAAAGCGCTTCTGCTCGACCTCGCCATTGATTTCAGCCTGCTTGGCTATTCGCCTCCCCAAGCTGTCGTAACGATACTCGCCTCGGCTTTCCAGTTTGCCATTGACCAACGTCTCCGCCCGCACCAGCCGGTTCTCGCAGTCATAGCTAAAGCTCTGCAGCTTGCTGTGCCCAGAGCGCTTCTCGATCAGGTTGCCCCACGGATCGTAGCGGTACTCCTGATCGCGCCACTGTTTGATCCGATTGTCCTTGACCTTGTCGAACTGCCGCGCATTGAAGTCCAGGCGGTTGGCTGCCGGGTCGTAGCGGAATTCCTCGCTGCCGATCAACGAGCCGGTATCACGACTGCGCAACTGGCCGTTGGCTTCGTATTCGTACTTGATCTCGCCGCGTAGCTTGTCGAGGGTACGCACCAGTTCACCCGCCGGGTCGTACTGATAACGGCGGTGGATCGGGTTGTAGGCGTGCTCGACCAGCAACGAGGTATTGATGCCGGTGTTGTGCACCTGCGAAAGCTTGTCGGCCGGCAAGGTCGAGGCAAACTGCCACGCCTTGCGCCCCATGGCGTCATAACCGAAGCAACTGGTGAGCTTGCCTTGGGTCCGGTACACCTCGCGGTGCAGGTCATCGCGCTCCATGTCGCTGATCACCTGGCCGTCCAGGTTCAGCTGGTGCAGGTGGCCGCTGCCGTAATACAGGTGATTGACCTTGCGCCCATCCGGCAGGGTCAGCGTGGTCAGGTTGCTGAGCGGGTCGTACTCGTAGCCAAGCGTGCCGTCAGGGGTGATTTCTTTGGTCAGACGGCCGAGCAGATCGTAGGTGTATTCCAGCTTTTCTTCCGTGATCCCAAGCTGCTTGCCGATCCCGGTCGGTTGCCGCTCGATGCTCAGCAACCGGTCACCGTCGTCATAGGTGAATCGCTGTTGTGCGTCGCTATTCAGTTTGGCGACCAAACGGCCAATGGCATCACGCTCGAACAGCGTATGGCGCTCCGGCCGCTCGGCATTTTCGCCATAGCCAATCTCATCCAGTCGTGTGAGATGGCCACCGACGTTGTAGCTGAACCGCCGGGTCAGGTTATCCACCCGCACTTCTTCGCTCAGCCGGTCCGAAGCGTCGTAGGCAAAGCTGTACGTGGCGTTGTTCTCGTTGACCAGCGCGGTCAGGCGAATGGCCTTGTCGTACTCATAGCGAACCCGCTGGCCCTTGGCATCCTGGCGGCTGCTCGGCAGGCCGCGGGCGGTGCGCATCAGGCGAGTGGTCTGGCCCTTGCCGTCGGTGTGGCTGAGCACCTGACCGTAGACGTTGTAGGTGAAGCTTTCCGTGGTGCCGTCCGGGTGGCTGATGCGCAGCACTTCACCGTCGGGCTTGCGCGCCAGCGTGGTGGTCTGGTTCAGCGCGTCTGTTACCGCGACCAGGTGCTGGCGCTCGTCATAGCGGTAGTACGTACTCTTGCCCGAGCAGTCCTGGTAGCGCTCGACCTGGGCCAGGGTGTTCCACCACAGGTACTTGGACTTGTAGGTCGCATCGATGATGGTGTGCGGCAGGCCGTCATCGCTGTTCAGGTACTCGGTCATCTGGCCGAGGGCATCGAATTCGGCGAGCAGGTTGCCCTTGTCATCGTAGCGCGCTCGCCAAGTGCTGCCATCCGGGTAGCTGACCTGGGTCACCAGCGTGGTCAGGTGGTGATATTCGTAGGTGGTCTTGCGGCCCAGCGGGTCGGTCTCTTCGAGTAGGCGGGAGAATTCGTCGTACTTGAATTGCAGGCGGTTACCGTCCGGCAAGGTCAGGCCAACCATATTGCCGTGTTCGTCCAGCTCGATGGCGTAGCGCTCGCCGCCATAATCACGGCTGGCGACCACGCGGTGGTCAGCGTTGTACTGCACTTCCAGCTCGCGGCCGAGCACGTCGGTGGCCCAGCTGGTGCGGCTATCGAGGTCGTAGCGGAAGTGGTAGTGCTCGCCGTCGCTGGTCCAGTGTTCGACCACGCGCGGTTTGCCGCTGAGGGTTTGCCAGCGGTAGTGGCCACCTTCGGTGCAGACCTGTGGCAGTGCTGCCAAAGAGGTGGCGCCCTTCCTATGAAAGACGCAATTTCTGAATTGACTATTTAAAGAGACATCGGGGCTTTCGCCCCGAAATATTACCTAATATGTTATTAAAGAACTACGGACACCTGCAAAATACAACATTAGCAAATTCAAACAAAACCAACCATAGCGACAGTCAGCGCTACCCAAGACCTGTCAACTTGATTATTTGATCAGTATATTTTTTTGCATTTGGGATTCTACACAATTTAATATATTCCAGCAGACACTCACGACCAGACATCGCCAATGCAAACTCAATAAGATTGGTCAACAAAAAACCTTGTGAATATTTCCCAGCCGAAAGAGTTTTACTTCTTTCATCGCCAGAAGGCTCTGCGCCAACGGGGTACTCTTCCTCATCCTCCTCATCTGAAAGCGCTTGGAACTTACAGTGAATCGCCCCTGGTTTCCTAGACACCTCCAAGCCTCATAATGAGGCCCAAATAGGAGGTGCCATGAGTCGTCAGCGTTACCCTGAAGAATTCAAGATCGAAGCGGTCAAGCAAGTCACCGAGAAAGGCAAGCCCGTCGCCGATGTTGCCCAGCGCCTGGGCATGTCCGTGCACAGCCTTTATGCCTGGATCAAGGTCTACAGCAAGCCCCAAGAGCAGCGTCAGCAAGACGACGATCAGCAGGCCGAACTGCGCAAGCTGCGCGCTGAACTCAAGCGCGTGACGGAAGAGCGAGACATCTTAAAAAAGGCCGCCGCGTACTTTGCCAAGGAGTGCGGTTAAAGTACGCCTTCATCAAGAAGCACTCGACTGATTACCCGGTGCGGCGCCTTTGCCAAACCCTCAAGGTGCACCCCAGCGGCTACTACGCCTGGCTGGCCGAGCCTCAATCTGCCCGAGCAAAAGAAGATCAACGTCTGCTTGGCTTGATCAAACACGCTTGGCTAGAAAGCGGAGGCGTATACGGCTACCGCAAAATTCACGATGACCTACGTGAGCTAGGAGAGGAATGCGGACGAAATCGAGTCGGGCGCTTGATGCAGGCGGAGGGGCTGCGTTCGCAAACGGGCTATCGGCGGCGTCCAGGGTTTTACGGTGGTAAACCAACAGTGGCCTCGCCCAACCACCTCGCGCGGCAGTTCAATGTCAGTGAACCGAACAAGGTCTGGGTGACAGATATCACTTACATCCGCACCTATGAAGGATGGCTCTACCTGGCGGTAGTGCTGGATCTGTTCTCACGCCAAGTAATTGGTTGGTCAATGAAGCCAAGGATGTGCAGCGACCTCGCTATCGACGCAATGTTGATGGCTGTGTGGCGACGCAAGCCACAGCAGCAAGTGATGATTCACTCAGATCAGGGTAGTCAGTTCAGTAGCTCAGATTGGCAAAGCTTCTTGAAGGCTAACAATGTAATCAGCAGCATGAGCCGGCGGGGAAACTGCCACGACAATGCCGTAGCCGAGAGCTTTTTCCAGCTTTTGAAGCGGGAGCGAATCCGACGAAAGATCTACACAACCCGTGAAGAAGCCCGAAGTGATATTTTCGATTACATCGAGATGTTCTATAACCCTAAACGCCGACACAGCAGTGCTATGCAGCTGTCTCCAGTAGAGTATGAGAAACGCTATTTCCTGAGCTTGGAGAGTGTCTAGGAAACCAGGGGCGATTCACCGCAAGTAACTCCCTATAAGCAGACGACCCAACTAGATTCTCCGCCAATGAACCGCCATTGATTACCATACATCAACTCCTTTAATTACTCTAATCAAGTCAGACCCTACATGCCTAAACTGGTCGACAGCCTCATGCTCCCACGGAGTAAGCGCGAGCAAATTTGACGAATCATGTACACCCGCCCCACCCACTCGCTGAGGAATATCATTATGACGAAGTTCTAATGCATACTCTCTAATTGATATTTTATCGGTCTTGCGCGAAATCACCTCAACTGTCTTTTTGGGCGCTTTCCCCTCAGCCATACGCACAAGGTTTGTGGGTGAGTAGGCACGAGTAGGTGCTTTGGCCTCAGCTTTCCAATAGTTTTTTCGAGCAGTACTCCAACACTCCCATCCCCACGGGTCGATCCACCCTGCCGGATTCTGACCATAGCGATAAAGATTTAGCCCGCCATCTAAACCAATAGGGTCCTGAGTGACATAACGCCCCACTTCAGAATAATAATATCGGAAGGTATTATAGTGCAGCCCTGTTTCAGCATCAAAGTACTGACCTTGGAAGCGCAGATTCTGATCGACCTCTTTGATCGACAAAGTTTCTATCGTGCCCCAAGAGCGATACGTCGCCTGCCAAACGATCTCACCCTCGCTGTCCGTCAGCTCCAGCGGCGTCCCAATCTGGTCAGTATGGAAGTAATAGACCTTCTGCCCTTCCCCTTCAACCCGATCAACCCGCGCCAACGGCGCATAGCTACCCGGCTCGTACAGGTACAAGATGCTCTTCGCAGGCGATTCCTCCCGCAGCATCCTTAGCCCTTGCCAGAGAAAGCGCTTCTGCTCGACCTCGCCATTGATTTCAGCCTGCTTGGCTATTCGCCTCCCCAAGCTGTCGTAACGATACTCGCCTCGGCTTTCCAGTTTGCCATTGACCAACGTCTCCGCCCGCACCAGCCGGTTCTCGCAGTCATAGCTAAAGCTCTGCAGCTTGCTGTGCCCCGAGCGCTTCTCGATCAGGTTGCCCCACGGGTCGTAGCGGTACTCCTGATCCCGCCACTGTTTGATCCGGTTGTCCTTGACCTTGTCGAACTGCCGCGCATTGAAGTCCAGGCGGTTGGCTGCCGGGTCGTAGCGGAATTCCTCGCTGCCGATCAACGAGCCGGTATCACGACTGCGCAACTGGCCGTTGGCTTCGTACTCGTACTTGATCTCGCCGCGTAGCTTGTCGAGGGTACGCACCAGTTCACCAGCTGGGTCGTACTGATAACGGCGGTGGATCGGGTTGTAGGCGTGCTCTACCAGCAACGAGGTATTCACACCGGTGTTGTGCACTTGCGAGAGCTTGTCGGCCGGCAAGGTCGAGGCAAACTGCCAGGCCTTGCGCCCCATGGCGTCATAACCGAAGCAACTGGTGAGCTTGCCTTGGGTGCGGTACACCTCACGGTGCAGGTCATCGCGCTCCATGTCACTGATGACCTGGCCGTCCAGGTTCAACTGGTGCAGGTGGCCGCTGCCGTAGTACAGGTGATTGACCTTGCGCCCATCCGGCAGGGTCAGCGTGGTCAGGTTGCTGAGCGGGTCGTACTCGTAGGCTAGCGTCCCATCGGGGGTGATTTCTTGGGTCAGCCGGCCGAGCAGATCGTAGGTGTATTCCAGCTTTTCTTCCGTGATCCCAAGCTGCTTGCCGATCCCGGTCGGTTGCCGCTCGATGATCAGCAACCGGTCACCGTCGTCATAGGTGAATCGCTGTTGTGCGTCGCTATTCAGTTTGGCGACCAAACGGCCAATGACATCACGCTCGAACAGCGTATGGCGCTCCGGCCGCTCGGCATTTTCGCCATAGCCAATCTCATCCAGTCGTGTGAGATGACCACCGACGTTGTAGCTGAAACGCCGGGTCAGGTTATCCACCCGCACTTCTTCGCTCAGCCGGTCCGAAGTGTCGTAGGCAAAGCTGTACGTGGCGTTGTTCTCGTTGACCAGCGCGGTCAGGCGAATGGCCTTGTCGTACTCGTAGCGAACCCGTTGGCCCTTGCCGTCGGTGTGGCTGAGCACCTGGCCGTGGACGTTGTAGGTGAAGGTTTCCGTGGTGCCGTCGGGGTGGCTGGGCTAGACGCCATGCTGTCCAACATAGGTGTATAGCACGGGCCGCCTTCGGCCAGTTCGATTTCGATGCTGACGTGCTGGCCCAGTATGGATTTGAGCGGTACGAAGGAGTCACTAGCGATCTGGCAAGCTCGGTGTTGGAGCAAAATAAAATATACGACCGCCTCAAAGCCAGCGGTCGTTGCTTAGGGTATGCCGTTTAGCGAGCGAAACTCTACCTAACAGTTTCAATTTCCAGCGAAAACAAAATCGTGCACTGCCTCGACCAATCGAGAGTGAGTGAGCACCTGCTCATCTTTCCGATTGCGAATCAGAGTGAATACTTCTTTTTTTGGTGAAAGGACCTCCACCACACCCCCTCTGTAGTTCGTTATCTCAATAAACCCACTAACCACACCATTGAGGCTCTCTATCTCTGACAGCAGAGTAGGGTACTTCATCAGCACGCCTGCTTCATCTGTACCTGCTTCGGTCCCGGGATTGTCAAAATATACTTTAATTTTAGGGCAAACGTTTCTATCCCAACGAAAGACCGGAATGCTTCGCCGAATCATCTCTTTAAATTCAGCCTCAGACTCTCCTCCCGAAAACTCACATCGATGGATCGGAATACAAAGAAATAGATTATCTCGCTTAGATTCCAGTCGTCCTTTCAGGCTGCCATGATATGTATTGGGCACTACCAACGCATGAGTAAACCCATATTTATTTTGCGAAATATTGAAAATAATAACTTCGCCCTGATCCAAAGAGCGAGGCGCTTGCTCAACAACCTCCACCGAAAATGCCCTGTCACTTAAGCCTTCAGATATAACCAGCAGGTCTTTCTCATCTGAGCTTTTCAAGCAATATTCGTAAACCACCTTGGGAAGCTTATGCTGAAAAAAATAGCAACCAGCGAATTCATCTACACTAGAAAAGGATTGCAACAAATCATTTTTTGAAAACATACATGCCTCACTCATAGTCGGGCCCTACATCCTGCCTATACCTTACGCCTTCCGCAGCCATTCTAGCACCATCGGAACTATTTGCAGAGCGTAGTCGAATACTCATATTGTCCGTATCATTATAAAAATCATTTCGTGAAGCACGAGCAGAATTATAGCCTTGTTCGTTCCAGTGTTCAACGACTGGCTTATTGTGCTCTATTGTAATTCTCGGATCGTTCCTATGAACGACATCCATGTCAGCCGTTAGAACTTTTCCTGCATCTGGCCCATCTTGAATGGTATTAGCATCCAAAACTTTTTCCCTAACGCCTGCGCGATACCCGCTTGGATATTGAGACTTTCGATTATATTGAACGGGAGTCTCACTGGACTTTACAAACCTGCCATCAGCACCCCGTATTGGTGGACTATCAACGGAGACCTTCTTTGGCACCACCTTGACATTGCCAAGATTAGAACCTAGGCCCTGCACCTTGATTTCATATCGCGCATCGAACGCTTTCCCACCTTTAGCACCAATACCGCCTCCAAGTAGGGCACCACCAAACGCCATCAGCTTCTGGCCATCAGAGCCCTCACCAAATAGCTCACCGCCAGCCCAATGCCCGGCCATTCCGCCAGCAATACCACCTGCCAACCCCGCCATCACCAACACTGGACTTGCCAGTACAAAAGCACTAGCCAGCCCCAACGCCATCACCGAACGCTCAAGCCAAATAGGAACTTCCGGGTCAATTGCATCAGTCGTCGCTGTCCCCCCTCCTATACACACATTAGGGGAACCAGCACTTATTTTTGCATCACAAACTGTCCGGTCACCTACCCGTGCCGCAGGCTGCCCGTTGATATAAACCGAGTCACTACCCTGGGCCAATATCTTAGGCCCCCCTGGATGATCCGAACACTCGGCATTATCCAGATGAGCCCTCGCAGCAGGCTTCCCATTTATATAAACGTTACTTGAGCCTGATCGTATTTGCCCTGTTTCACTACAAGCGAAAGATAGGCTACCAATCAGTTGACCGATTCCAGCGCCAGTAGCTGCTCCCGCGCCAACCATCGCGGCTAGCGCTACAGCCCCAAGCCCGCCGGTCCCGATAACGGCAATACCTATGAGTACCGCGCCTGCACCAATTGCTAAGCCAGCAAGCAATCCACCTAAAGCGCTGGAGTGCTCGATTGGATCATCTAATCTCGCAGCAGCCGCAGTCATGCTGATTCGGCCTGTTCAGCATCCCCCTCGTTCGCGGGCAGATAGCGCAGTTGAAGACTTTCAACCAACGTATCGAAAGCACTACGCTCCTCCGCCGTCATGCCTTTGGGACTGTTGCTCGTACCAGTAATTTGCATGAGCAAAGGCCGCTTGTACTCATCCTGATGCAGAAAAATCAGCTGTACTTGATGAACCGGTTGGCCTTGTTGTCGCCAACGAAACTCGACACGTCGGGCCTCCAATCCAGCTACCTCTACCGGGGAAACCGGCTCGATCCACTGAACATGGGACAACGTCTTTTTCAACTCACCAAGCAGTTGTTGCGCAAGCGTCTCCAAGTCCGTACCCGGTTCCACTGGCGAACGCCCCACGACGAACGAGAACGGGCTAGGTCCGATGTCCGTCAGCGTGAAGACGTGAAACGTCTTGTCTTTTAAATTTTCTGGACGAACGAAACTCAATTCATTTGTAAGAAAACGCTCTGGTGGAGGGGGCTCCGCATTGCGAGCCTCCTCTTCTAGACGCTCACGCTCAAGGCATTCTTCGCGTTCGCGCCGTTCAGATAATCGGTCGTAGATGTTTCTACGCATGGGACTTTTCCTTGTCGCTAATCAAGACTTGTTCAAATTGATTATTTTGCTGCCTGCAACGTCCACGGAGATGCCTGACAGGGTAATCGTGCCATCCGATTTCATTTCCAGCTTGCTGCTTCCGACCTCCAACGTGATGGACGTTGCAGCCTTAATTTTCACTGCCCCTTGATCCACCGTCACAAAATACGAACCCTCCTCCACCGCAATACTGGTTTCCAGCTTGATCGTTTCGGAATGTTTGCCTTCGACGTTGATCGTTCGATTCCCGCCCACCTTGAGACTGTCATCTGCCTCAACCTCTGTATCCAGATTGCGCTCGGCGTGCATGATGATCTGCTCAGCACCAGCCTTGTCTTCGAAGCGGAAGAAGTTGGCATTCGACCCTTTGCCCTTCATCGACCGCGTCAGGAACCCACTCTGGGTCTTGTTCGCCGGCAGCGACCATGGCGGGGTGTTGGTGCTGTTGTACAGGCTGCCCATGATCAGCGGCCGGTCCGGGTTGCCGTCGAGGAACACCACCACCACTTCGTCGCCTACGCGCGGAATCTGGATGCTACCGAAGCCACCGCTGGCACCGGACTGGGCGACACGTACCCAGCACGAGCTGTGATCGTTGAACTGCCCCTGGCGATCCCAGTGAAACTGAAGCTTTACCCGGCCCAGTTCGTCGGTGAAGATTTCCTCGCCTGGGGGGCCGACAACGATGGCGGTCTGCGGGCCGTTGATCAAAGGCTTGCGGGTGTTTAACTGCGGGCGGTATGCGATTTTTTTACGCACGCACACGAATCGGTTGACGTAACCGGCCTGGTCGCCAGTCATGTAGTTGTTGCTGCCGCGATGCTCCACGCTCAGCAACAAAAACTTACGGTTCTCAGCGTCACCGGTGTCGTGCAGATAATGCTGGGTCAACTCAAAAGTGTAACCCGGCTTCATGGCCCGGCAATTGCTCTCGCCGTAGAAGGTCTTGCCCATCAACTCGAGCGCTTCGATACGGTTGCGTACGATGGCTTCGCCATCTTCGTAGCTGCCATGGGTGTACTGGCCCGGGAAATCATAAATCTCGAACCTGTCCACATCGCCCTGTTGATTCAAGCTTTGCATGGTCACAGGTAGGAAGTTGCGCGGTTGGCGATAGTCGAACGTGCGAACGGCAATTTGACCGGATTGCAGCTGCCGCGTTGACTGCCACTGAGTAATGGAATCAGCGGTTTCGGTAACCGACGCGGAGTGGTAGCGAATCTGCGGCTGTTCGGGCAGCGGCAACAAGGTGCTGGAGTCATCGGTGATGACCATCAGGTGGGAGTCGGCCGTGTGCTCGAAGTAGTAGAAAAGCCCTTCGCTCTCAAGCAAGCGCTGCACAAAGTTGAAATCGCTCTCGCGGTACTGGGTAATGTAGCTGTGCGATTTGAGCGGCTTGCTTACACGAAATTCGTACTTGGCCAGCGTGCCAAATCCGGCGAACACTTCACTGACAACAGCCTGGACCGATTTTTCTTGAAAAATGCGTGTATCGAAGCGGCAAGTCAGCATCCACAGCCACGGCCCTAGCACGGCTGCATAACGCACATAGCCGCCGTCGCTGCCTTGGGTGCTAAACCGCTGAACATAGCCGTTAATGTAGCGGAAAGAGCCGTTGGATAACTCGATTTCTATCGTGGCCTGGCTGCCAATCAGTGACTTGAGCTTTACATCGCTCTGTTGGCTGAGCAAGGCCAGATCGAATTCATAGAGTTTGGAAAGCTCTTCAGTGCCGGAAAAGTGCTCAAGCAAAAACTCATCGTTGGCTGTTTGTGTCAGGATATTCAGCTTGAACAATCGCCTGTTTTGCGGCGCGAGCATGGAAAGAACGTCAGTTAGCATAATTTACTCCCTGTAACGGTGAACATCAGCGCGCCCGTACGGCGAAAAGCCTGCCCAACCACGAGGCAGCACGCATGCTCTGAATAGTTTCAATATCCATGAATGTGTATTGACGGTTTTCCTTCGCTTCGCGCACTTTCAGCTCTCTGAGTGCACTGATCTTGTCACGATTGTAAAACACCATGAACACGGACATTAGCGCAAAGAAGTAGATCAACCCGGTGGCCGGCACGTCATGGCTTTTCATCAGCGGATAGATCACGCTGCTCAAGCCCGCCGCCAAACCCGCCTGCCACCACTGAACTTTCTGGGGCGGCTCGATGGATTCCACGCGCTGCCCTTTAAAGTGGAGAATATCACTTTTACTGCGCCAGTAATAAGCCATTGCATAGGTCAACAACACCAGCACGACGGGTGCGAGCCCTAACATCAAAGAAGTCGCCGCTCCCAACTTCATTTTTTTGTAGGTAACACCCAGTGTCAGCAGCGATGCGAACATTGGTGCAACTGACATATTGAAGAACATGCGCAAATTCGCGAAACTTACAAAGTGCTCACTGCGGTAAGCACAATTGATGCACCACAGCGTCATAACGATAATGATCAGGATCGCCGGCACCGCCATGAATGGCGGCGCCACTCCGGTCATCATCAGGGCCAATATCACGACCAGCAGCCACACCGACCAGATTTTTTTAAAAAAACGTTCTGTGGTAAACATTTAATCCTTCCCCGTCAAGAAATTACCCAGGGTAGTGCCCAGCCCCGAAAAATCATCACTCATGACAAACTGAACTGCCAAACCCGCACCCAAAGACAAGGCAATCACGACTATAGCCGGCCCTGTTAGCCCGCCGACCAATACACCGACACCAAAGGCCAATGCATTGGTCGGCTGGGTGTAAGCTGACTTCTGGAGGAACTCCGAGACGCTTTTTGCCTCCGTCGCATCTAGGTAAGCCTGGGGGCCGAACGCCAATGCCCCGCCTAATTTGGCACCCGTCAGTACTTTGCCTACGCCACGGCTGCTGTACCCGGCCGAGTCAATATGGGCAGTTGCACGCATCGCCTTGGCGGTATTGAAAGCAGCCACATGCAGGTTACTGCCCCGACCGGGCAGCCTGTACAAACTTGCCTGGCTATTGGCGGGTATTTCGAAGTAGAGGTTTCCGCCCATGCGCACCAGTTTCAGGCGCCCTTTCATGGCCCTGGCGGCAGATACACTGCCGGGTTTGCCACGTGACGCTGCCCACTTCTTCAGCTTGCCGCGCGTGGCATCCGTCATGTTCAGCAGGTTTTCAACTTTGGTGGCTTTGGATGCGGCATGGCCTAGCGCAGCAACGTTGGCAAGCGTGCCGGGTAAATTTGCAGTTGAAAATAGTGGTGCCGGCTGGGTAGCTGATGCACTGCACTACGCCATCGTGCTTGCTCCAGCGACGCTAGCTCACTAAGAGTGTCTGTCACGGTTATCAAAAACGCTCGATCTACGCGCCCTTGTTGAACTACAAGTACCTAGACTTGAAGTTCACATCGATAATCATTATGCGGCATATAGAAGAATTGGGGCGGCTACCGCCCCACGGTCGCTTTCTTTATTTTTAAAGATCACCCCTCACGACACATTATTGGGGTATACCTAACACAAAGCAGGAGCAATTACACCTACAACATTAAGCGAAATAGCAGTCATCAACCTCTACTCTATATGACTCAAAAACGCTTTTTGACCTCCAACTTCTTCCACGAAATTAGGATACCTGCCTCACCCAGAGACTTATTTACTTCTTCAAGCTGATCGGCCTCTACATACCACAACCATGTGGAAGAAGTCAGAGCTTCGAGCTTTCCTCGTCCCGCACTCTCACCAATCCAGTCTTTCAGCACCACCCCTCCAACGCGAATTTCTAAATGTTTACTGCTAATCACGTTAACGGGATACACCATTCTCAATAGAAGATCCTTATAGCGCTCTCGCCCCTGAAATCTGCCGGGAACTTCCTTCTTGAACGCCGATGAATTTTCATACGGATACATCGTTACCATATTATTCCCAGCAGCATAGCTAAACGCCTTACTTACCTTGTCGCAACTATAGATGATACCGTACGGCACTGCAATATCAGCAGAAACGCCCTTAATAAATTTTATCATTCCCTCTAGCTCAATAAAATCGCCAGAGCACTGACCATCAAAATGATAGAAGCCGCCAAAATCGTTCGTAGTATAACCGAAGGATGCAAACCATGGGGTAGCACCTGCTGCCTCGTTGTATACCCTAAAAGCAGTAGCAATACCGTTGTTTATTTTCTCTTCGAGCTCGGTCATTTCTACCATTACTAAATCATGATCGCCGACATGATCCCCATTACTCAGATATTTAAAATAAGCCGCACCTGTAATCGGCAAATTCAGACAAGAAAAATAGTGCTTGGCAAACTTCAGAGCCAATCTAGAGGTGACGCCCTCAATACCGTATAAAGCTAACGCAATGGACATAAATTCACCTATATTCCAGAAATCAAATCATCAAGCATAGACTTCATATCAGCGGCATTATATGGATGCTCTAACACCAAAATTTCGCCTTGCTTGTTAAGAGGCAAGTTACTCATTGCCGTTTCGTTACGCGATGTAAGCGTAGGAAGCTTCCTGCCCATATCCGTCTTGGATGCAAGCTCGATCGCATGTACCTTCCCGTTAATATCAACAGCCATAACATCTGGACGTCGAGCTGAGACGCCTCGCCCATTAGCAAAACTATATGAACGGTTTAAATACACATCCGAGAACTTTCCGCTCATAGCCAATTTATTAGCGATTGCTTCAGAAAACTGATCATGCCCAGGGGTTCCGTCAACCTGTCCACGACCATGAATTCTTGTATTATTAACAACTCTTACTTGGCATGGAGCGAGTCCGGTGGGGTCAATCCAACAGATTGGATTAACATTATATCTGAAAAGATTTATCCCACCCCGCAAGCCAATTGGGTCTTGGCCAGTGAATCTACCAACTTCAGGATCATAGTATCTTAGCGTATTGTAATGAAGCGCCGTTTCGCCATCAAAATACTGGCCTTGGAACCGTAGATTCTGCTCGACTTCATTGATCGCCAGTTGCTCAATCGCCCCCCAAGACCGATACGTCGCCTGCCAAACAATCTTGCCCTCACTGTCCGTCAACTCCAACGGCGTACCAATCTGATCCGTATGGAAGTAATAGACCTTCTGCTCTTCCCCTTCAACTTGATCGACCCGCGCTAACGGCGCATAGCTACCCGGCTCGTACAGGTACAAGATGCTCTTCGCAGGCGTTTCCTCCCGCAGCATCCTCAGCCCCTGCCAGAGGAAGCGCTTCTGTTCGACCTCGCCCTTGATTTCAGCCTGCTTGGCCACCCGCCGCCCAAGGCTGTCGTACCGGTACTCGCCTCGGCTTTCCAGCTTGCCATTGACCAACGTCTCCGCCCGCACCAGGCGGTTCTCGCAGTCATAGCTGAAGTGCTGCAGCTTACTATGCCCCGAGCGCTTCTCGATCAGATTGCCCCACGGGTCGTAGCGATACTCCTGATCCCGCCACTGTTTGATCCGGTTGTCCTTGACCTTGTCGAACTGCCGCGCATTGAAGTCCAGGCGGTTGGCTGCCGGGTCGTAGCGGAACTCCTCGCTGCCGATCAGCGAGCCGGTATCGCGACTGCGCAATTGGCCATTGGCTTCGTACTCGTACTTGATCTCGCCGCGTAGCTTGTCAAGGGTACGCACCAGTTCACCCGCTGGGTCGTACTGATAACGGCGGTGGATCGGGTTGTAAGTGTGCTCGACTAGCAACGAGGTATTGATGCCGGTGTTGTGCACTTGCGAGAGCTTGTCGGCCGGCAAGGTCGAGGCAAACTGCCAGGCCTTGCGCCCCATGGCGTCATAACCGAAGCAACTGGTGAGCTTGCCCTGGGTCCGGTACACCTCACGGTGCAGGTCATCGCGCTCCATGTCGCTGATCACCTGACCATCCAGATTCAGCTGGTGCAGGTGGCCACTGCCGTAATACAGGTGATTGACCTTACGCCCATCCGGCAGGGTCAGCGTGGTCAGGTTGCTGAGCGGGTCGTACTCGTAGCCGAGCGTGCCGTCAGGGCTGATTTCTTTGCTCAGCCGGCCGAGCAGATCGTAGGTGTATTCCAGCTTTTCTTCCGTGATCCCAAGCTGCTTGCCGATCCCGCTCGGTTGCCGCTCGATGCTCAGCAACCGGTCACCGTCGTCGTATGCGAATGTCTGGCTCGCATCACGGTTGATCTTGGCGACCAAACGGCCAATGGCATCACGCTCGAACAGCGTATGGCGCTCGGGCCGCTCGGCACTTTCGCCATAGCCAATCTCATCCAGTCGTGTGAGATGGCCACCGACGTCGTAGCTGAAACGCCGGGTCAGGTTATCCACCCGCACTTCTTCGCTCAGCCGGTCCGAAGCGTCGTAGGCAAAGCGGTACGTGGCGTTGTTTTCGTTGACCAGCGCGGTCAGGCGCATGGCCTTGTCGTACTCGTAGCGAACCCGCTGGCCCTTGGCATCCTGGCGGCTGCTCGGCAGGCCGCGGGCCGTGCGCATCAGGCGGGTGGTCTGGCCCTTGCCGTCGGTGTGGCTGAGCACCTGACCGTAGACGTTGTAGGTGAAGCTTTCCGTGGTGCCGTCCGGGTGGCTGATGCGCAGCACTTCGCCGTCGGGCTTGCGCTCCAGCGTGGTGGTCTTGTTCAGTGCATTAGTTAAGTTAGTCAAATGACGTAAAAACTAAGAATTTGCAAGAAAATGATAGCTCTCCCCAAGCGATAACACACTAACAATTTTTAAAAAACAAAACCACACAGCATACGAACCAATTAAACCTTATGTCAAAACAACAGCACGAAGCCATCGTCGCAGGTGAATTGCTAATGGGTTTCCAGATTGAGCTTGATAATAAAACGACCAATGGTGGCGCGCGCGAACAGACTGCGGCCTTACGGCACTCTCTGTTCGAGCCGTAGCCAATGTCACCCCTGGCTTCGGCAAGCAAGAAAAATCACGGCACATTGAAAACGGAGCGAAGCCAGTAGTTTAATAAACATCTCAGCATCGCCATAATTAACAATAATCAATGAAATTTAACTATCAACTCATTGCGAGACTTAGTATCCTCTAGGAATATTGCCATCCATGCATCCATAACTTCAAAAATATCAATCCCCATTTCTGGAGTCACAGGATCTTCATGCCACCATATCAAGCCTTCCGTATCATCTTGCTTGTCGGCCTCTACCGCGACATAGTCTCCGGCGCCATTCGAGAATACCGTAATCCACTTATCAGCAAAAGAGTCGTCCTCCTCATCAACTAAGTCGGAAACACGTGACTGGTCACTAAGGCATTGCGGCCCCATTGAGCGCGCCGGAAAGAAAGTGTACCCATCATGCACTTCACGATAAAAATCTTGAAGCCTACTGGGAAGGTGCTTGAATTCCCCAGCCTCAGTCCTTTCCACAGGCCTCCCCCCTACATAATAGTAGAAACTGGCGCCATCATGAAAGACATACACCATTTCAATCTCAGCATCTATCAATAATACGGTGCCCAGCAAGCAGTCCTTGAATAGCGCGAGCGTTGTTGGAAACTCATTTAAAAATGAATCCCAACCTTCAGGATATACAGGCGCAAGATCAAGACCAAGCCCAAAACCCTCCCAACTTGCGGGCAAGACGACATCTTGAGGGATGTCTTTGAGATCGAAGCACAACTTACGGCCAGAAAATTCAACACTGAGATCTTGCAAAATATCATCAAGAGTAATCATCTAATTTTTCCTACAAGACACCAGATATCATTTCTTGCAACTCAACTTCCAATTTCATCGCTCGCTCCATCATACTACTTCTGAAACCAGCGTCAACATCTACTCCACCTTTTTTATACCGAGTCCATTCTGAGTAGGTTTTAGCGCCGCGCGAGGTATTAGCAGTTTCACTCAACCCATGAAAATTAGGCTTGTAATTCAATATCTCGACTTGCTGTTCAAATGTCAATTTATCAAATCCTTTCATTTCTGTAATCGTCTTCATCGGGACGATATGATCAGCATGCAACGGCTTTGTAACTTCCAGCCCCGGCAGCGCTGGATCCTTCATGGGTAATACAACATCCTTATTCACCATCGCCTGGATTTCTCTGCTGGGCGTCTTCGCTCGCAACTTCTGGTAAAGCTGTGGAGATATTCCTTTCTTAGGTGTAAGTGGAGGTGCAGCCCGTCTAACAACTTTAACATTCCCGAGGTTAGAACCGAAACCATGAGACCGGATCTCATATCGGGCGTCAAATGCTCTTCCGCCTTTCGCGCCGATGCCCCCCCCAAGCAGAGCACCACCAAACGCCATCAGCTTCTGGCCATCAGAGCCCTCACCAAAAAGCTCGCCGCCAGCCCAATGTCCAGCCATTCCGCCAGCAATACCACCTGCCAACCCCGCCATCACCAACACTGGACTTGCCAGTACAAAAGCACTAGCCAGCCCCAACGCCATCACCGAACGCTCAAGCCAAACAGGAACTTCCGGGTCAATTGCATCAGTCGTCGCTGTCCCCCCTCCTATACACACATTAGGGGAGCCAGCACTTATTTTTGCATCACAAACTGTCCGGTCACCGACTCGAGCCGCAGGCTGACCATTGATATAAACCGAGTCACTGCCCTGGGCCAATATCTTAGGCCCCCCTGGATGATCCGAACACTCGGCATTATCCAGATGAGCCCTCGCAGCAGGCTTCCCATTTATATAAACGTTACTTGAGCCTGATCGTATTTGCCCTGTTTCACTACAAGCGAAAGATAGGCTACCAATCAGTTGACCGATTCCAGCGCCAGTAGCTGCTCCCGCGCCAACCATCGCGGCTAGCGCTACAGCCCCAAGCCCGCCGGTCCCGATAACGGCAATACCTATGAGTACCGCGCCTGCACCAATTGCTAAGCCAGCAAGCAATCCACCTAAAGCGCTGGAGTGCTCGATTGGATCATCTAATCTCGCAGCAGCCGCAGTCATGCTGATTCGGCCTGTTCAGCATCCCCCTCGTTCGCGGGCAGATAGCGCAGTTGAAGACTTTCAACCAACGTATCGAAAGCACTACGCTCCTCCGCCGTCATGCCTTTGGGACTGTTGCTCGTACCAGTAATTTGCATGAGCAAAGGCCGCTTGTACTCATCCTGATGCAGAAAAATCAGCTGTACTTGATGAACCGGTTGGCCTTGTTGTCGCCAACGAAACTCGACACGTCGGGCCTCCAATCCAGCTACCTCTACCGGGGAAACCGGCTCGATCCACTGAACATGGGACAACGTCTTTTTCAACTCACCAAGCAGTTGTTGCGCAAGCGTCTCCAAGTCCGTACCCGGTTCCACTGGCGAACGCCCCACGACGAACGAGAACGGGCTAGGTCCGATGTCCGTCAGCGTGAAGACGTGAAACGTCTTGTCTTTTAAATTTTCTGGACGAACGAAACTCAATTCATTTGTAAGAAAACGCTCTGGTGGAGGGGGCTCCGCATTGCGAGCCTCCTCTTCTAGACGCTCACGCTCAAGGCATTCTTCGCGTTCGCGCCGTTCAGATAATCGGTCGTAGATGTTTCTACGCATGGGACTTTTCCTTGTCGCTAATCAAGACTTGTTCAAATTGATTATTTTGCTGCCTGCAACGTCCACGGAGATGCCTGACAGGGTAATCGTGCCATCCGATTTCATTTCCAGCTTGCTGCTTCCGACCTCCAACGTGATGGACGTTGCAGCCTTAATTTTCACTGCCCCTTGATCCACCGTCACAAAATACGAACCCTCCTCCACCGCAATACTGGTTTCCAGCTTGATCGTTTCGGAATGTTTGCCTTCGACGTTGATCGTTCGATTCCCGCCCACCTTGAGACTGTCATCTGCCTCAACCTCTGTATCCAGATTGCGCTCGGCGTGCATGATGATCTGCTCAGCACCAGCCTTGTCTTCGAAGCGGAAGAAGTTGGCATTCGACCCTTTGCCCTTCATCGACCGCGTCAGGAACCCACTCTGGGTCTTGTTCGCCGGCAGCGACCATGGCGGGGTGTTGGTGCTGTTGTACAGGCTGCCCATGATCAGCGGCCGGTCCGGGTTGCCGTCCAGGAACACCACCACCACTTCGTCGCCTACACGTGGGATCTGGATGCTGCCGAAGCCACCGCTGGCGCCGGACTGGGCGACACGTACCCAGCAGGAGCTGTGATCGTTGTATTTGCCATTGCGGTCCCAGTGGAACTGGACTTTCACCCGGCCCAGTTCGTCGGTGAAGATCTCCTCACCCGGTGGGCCGACAATGATCGCGGTCTGCGGGCCGGCAATGGTCGGTTTGGGCGTACTCAGCTGCGGGCGGAACGGGATCTTCTTGCGCACGCAACTGAAGGTGTTGAAGTAGCTGGCCTGCTGGCCGGTAAGGTAGTTGTTGTGGCCTTCGCTTTCCACGCTCATCAGCAGGAACTGACGGTCTTCTACCGGCCCCTGGTCGTGGATGTAGTGCTGCAGCAGTTCGAAGGTGTAGCCCGGCTTCATGGCCCGGCAGTTGCTGGCACCTTCAAACTTTTTGCCGCGCAGCTCCAGCGCCTCAATGCGCAGGCGCAGCAGGGTTTCGCCTTCGTCATAGGTACCGTGGGTGTACTGGCCGGGGAAGTCGTAGATCTCGAAGTTCTCGACATCGCCTTGATTGTTCACGCTGTTCAGCGCCACCGGCAGGCGGTTGTTCGGTTGGCGGTAGTCAAAGGTTTGCGTGGCCATCTTGCCGGATTGCAGTTGACGGTTACCGCTCCACTGGGTAATGGAGTCGGCGGTCTCGGTGACCGAGGCGCTGTGGAAGCGGATTTGCGGTTGCTCGGGGATGGCCACCAGCGTGCTGGAGTCATCGCAGATGATCATGGTGTGGCCTTCGGCGGTGTGCTCGAAGTAGTAGAACATCCCCTCTTCCTCCAGCAGGCGCTGGACGAAGTTGAAGTCGGTTTCGCGGTACTGGGTGATGTAGGTGTAGCGCTTCTGTGGCCGGGTCAGGCGAAACTCGTGGCGGGAAAACGCCGGGCATAGGGCGAACACTTCGGTGACCACTTCCTCGACCGTGTTGCCCTGGAAGATCCGCGTGTCGAAGCGGTTCTTCAGCATCGAGAACCACGGGTTGAGGGTGGCGGTATAGCGTGCCATGCCGCCGTCGCTGCCGATGCTGGCAAAGCGTGTGAGGTAGCCGGTTATGTACCGCGGGCCGCCTTCGGCCAATTCGATCTCGATGCTGACGTGCTGGCCCATCATGGATTTGAGCGGCACGCCGGAGTCTTCGCAGACCAGCAGCAGTTCGTAGTTGAACGCCCGCGACAGGGCTTCGGTGCCCTTGAAGGTTTCCAGCAGCAGCTCCTGCTCGGGGTTGGCCAGGTTGTGAAACTTGAACAGGCGGCGGTTCTGTGGCGACAGCAGCGCGGAGGCCAAGTCCATGATCATGCGAAATCTCCTTGAAAACACGGCCAGCACGCGCTTGCGATGCTCAGCTGCAACCCTGATCTTGCGGGCGTATTCTGCATGCGCGCATAACGCGCGTGCTTGCGGAATCATGCGACTGCCTACAGAAAGGAAAGTGCCATCATGCATTGAAATAAATGCGACAGGGTTCACATTCCCAAATGCCAGGCAGGCAGAAAGGCCCAAAGGAAACACCGGCAAAAGCTGCCCTGTCAACTCACTACAGGCCTAGGAAAACCGGGCAATACCGCCCTGCAAGGCAATGTCATATCGCCATCCTTCATCCTCCTCACTGGCGCCCGGAAGCGCCCCCGGCAATCGCCGAACGGCCCGTCACAGAAGGTTTTTGAGGTATCGATCAGAGCCCATGCCTGACAGCTCCCACTCGAACTGTCTCGCTACCTGACGCATCAACTCCACTGGCGGAGAAAAATGTTTCATAACGTGGATTGGTTCAAATTTTTTGCCACTGGCCAATTCCGCCAAATGGCCATCGCGAACGCGGCCGTAATGGCACTTGCGGGATGCGGTCAGCCACAAAGCCGTGCAGCGATGCTCAATTGCCATTATTGCCGCGCACGCCTGTCATGAGAACAATGGGCTCTCCGCCGGACTTCGCCCCCATCCTGAGGTCTGAAGCGACATGCTGCGCTCGCCGCCGAGCGCCGCCACTTCCATGGACAGTGAAGCGAAAATGGATCTTTTAGCCAACATCCCCAGTTGGGGAGACATCGAACGCAATCTCGAGCAGAAATTCAGCGAGCTCAACCAGAGCGTCGACAGCGGCCTGAACAGCGCCCATGAGGCCTGGGACGGTTTCAGCCGGCGAGTGAGCAATGGCGCCAACCAGGCCTATGGCAACCTCGGTGGCCAGCGTATCGACAACGTGCGCCAGGCCATGGCCCTGTCCTACCCGATCATTCAGGACAACCTCAAGCGCAAGTGGTCCTCGATAGGTATCGAGCAAATCCTGCCGGTACTGCTGCAACTGGTCAAAGAGGTGTCGATGATCCTCGGTGGCAGTGTGGCGGTTGGCTCGCTCGCCGGTGGCGTGGCCGGGGCGTTCGCCTTTGGCGTCGGCGCGGCGCCGGGCGCGGTGGCCGGCGCCGGCATTGGCCTGCAGGTCGGCAACCTGATCCTCATGGGCCTGGGGCTGTCCGCCATCGCCGAGTATTTTTATCAGGGCCTGCCTGCCTGCCTGTCGACCCTTCAGCAAGGCATGGCCACGGCCTGGTTCGCCGAGGATGGCCTCAAGCCCGCTGGCCTGGACCCGAGCGGCGGTTCCGCGGCGCAGGCCCAGGAGCGTGTCGAGCGTGCGGCGCGCCAACTGGCCCGCGGCCAGGAGCAACTGGTGTTGCTGCTGCTGACGGCCATTGTAACCTACCTGACCCGCGGGCAGATAAAGGCGGGCATTCAGAGGAATATGGAAACGCCCGCCATACGCAGTGCCCGGCTGCAGGCGGAAATGTCCAACAAGCAACTGGCCGCCTGGCTGGCAAAGAACGAGCAAAAGCTGCTGGCACATGCTGAACTTCAAGCACGTGACGCCACACCATTCAAGCGTGCAGAGACTGAACCACTACCTGCCAACGGACGCTCTCGCGAGCTATCGCAGAAGGCTGTTGAGCCGCCAAAACCCAAATACAAACCTGGATTCACCGAAGAAGATATCCTTGCAATCGCCAAAGGCGAAAGGCCCGACCCCACCACTTATCTAGACCCAGATTATGTCGCGCAACACTTGGCCCAATTCGAAAATGGCGCCTCACGCTTCATGACCCAGACCAACCTTGAGAAATACGGCATCGCACAGAGAGATGGTACGTCGTTCATCATGCCAGGCCACGAAGCAACCGAACTACTTGCCAAGACAGCAGGTGACAAGCGCGCGTTGGAGCAAGCCCTTGGCTTGCCTGAGAATTTTCTTGATACCAATGCACTGGTCCGGGTAGACATCCCTGATCCGAAGCAGTTGAATCTACGGATTCCATCAGGAAATGAAGCCGGTGCAAACGAATTCTGGATCCCTGGTGGCAAGCTACCTGACGGCAACAGTGAAGCCGTCATAGACGCGGCGGGTATTTCCGCCAAGATGTTCAGCACCTCTCCCCTTTTTTGAAGGCCCCCTATGAAATTCAAAGATCTTTTCATCAGTCGTCAACACATGTACTCAATCGGCATCGAAGAAGACGCTGGCCAGTATTACGTTTCGTTCCCCGTCAGCAACGGCATGGTTGACTACGAAGAATATTACGCCATCGCTCCAGCTACATTTGATGCCTTCATGGATGATCCTGATGCGGCGCTGGCTTTCGTGATAAAATGCCGCAAAAGACAACTCGATGAATTACTAATCATCAAGCCAGGAAAAAATCGGGGCACGGCCATCTAGTGCCACATAGATAAATGCTGACTAAATCCGACATTGCATGAACGTTTGACCCTGCCAACAAATGAGTGGCGCCCTCTTACGTTGCGGTGAAGTGGTGCATTTCCTTACCCCAATAAGGACTGACCATGAACACCGAAACACTCAAGCAAAAATTACTCAAGCTTCGCTTGATCATCGACAGCCTGATGGCGCAAGACCCTGCCGCGATGAAGCTGAGCGTCGAACTGGAGCCACTGCTGAAAGCCGCAGGCCATTAGCCCCATGCCTCCAAGTGAAAACGGCCAAGAATCGTACACATATCGATACAACTCATGCACATCACGTGGACCGAAATCCATTCCGTGGAACGATGCAAATAACCTGTATCGGAAATAACCTTTCAAACTAATATGAGCAGGTGAGAGATGAAACCAGCCACACCACTGGAGTATGTAGATAACGCAATTGCGCTGGCGATTGACCGACAAAAGCGCATTCCTGGCTTTACGGTTTACGCGACTATAGTCGACCAGTTAAAGTACATCAGGGCAGTTTTCGACGGTACCGAAAAGGATAAATCCAAGCTGCACAGGCTAACGATTGGAGCTGTTGCATCGAAGGAATTCGAGGAAAATGACCCGGAGCTGGCCAGGGTATTGAAGGACGCTTACTACGTGGCCATTCAGTCGGCCCGCGGCTTGACGATTCAACTACCTGATTGAACTCGGCCACTCGCGAGTTCATACCTTGGTTGATTACGAAGAGTACTATTGGACCGAACAGGCACCGTTCGTTGCCTAGCGGCAGCGGCCGAGCATCGCCCCTGCGATGGTCAGCAAGGGCCGGAAACGCCAGATGGACATGAGTTGATCTACCCGCCAAGCGCCAATCGAGGTCGAGCGCGCAGGACTCTCAATGCGCCACGCTATGGCATCCAAAAACATCGCGGGTAGAATTGCCGACGAGCTTTACGATGAAGCCAAGTGGTGGGTCATCCGCAAGCTGCGCCCCGACGGAATAGACTTGCCTACCTGGCCAAGCGCCCTCAGGCTGCCATCGATGCCCTCACTGCCATCGCCCCCACGTTCAACCTGCCCAAGCTCTGCGAATGAATACACGCTCCTCACAAATGTCACCCGGGCTTACGCCTCTCAAGATGAGGCTGCTGGCCGTCGCCATGTTCATCGCATTGCTCCTGGTAGGGGCCGTCTCGCTTTATGCCTATACCAACTACCTGTTCCCGCTGTACGGCAGGCTGCTTCGTGGCGCTCCGGTCGTGGAAACACCGTACCTCGCGTTCGGCCTGCTCATGGCGCCACCGGCACTCGCCATCCTGCTCGTTGGCAGCGCGATCTGCGCCTGGACCGGCAAGAAGTTCGACCCACCCCCTGCATCCCGGCTGCACCGCTTCCAGGCGTTGATGTTCGGGATATCGATTAAAACGCTGATCCATGTCGTCCCTGCGGTGATGATTCTGACTACGGGGGCTTTGCTGGCCAGGGGTTATACGCCCTGCTCGAAGCTGCTGATATCGGGTTCTGCCTGGCAGTTGTTCTGGGTCAATGATGATCGGGTGTGCTTCAAGCCGGATCACTACATCAACGACAACTGGCCATGCAAGGTCATCGACGGCAAGGACATTTGCGTCCAGGTCGATGGGCGGTGAGTTGCCTACCTTGGTCAGGCTCAAAGCGAGTACGGCGGAGAAAACCGACAAGGTGACAGTTGATAAGCCGCAGCAACTTGGAGACGGGGCGACGTGGACTTACAGCGGCGCCCCTCTGGACTATGCATACTCGGGCATTAAATGGACAAGCACACACTGAAAATTACAGCCAGAGCGCTTCGCGAAAAGCTTGAAACTATCAAGGACCAGAATCCTGACGCCATGACCATGCTCAACCTACTTCGCGACCTTCTGTTGAAATCTGAGAACGGTGAAATCCACGCACCTTTAGAGGCGCGAGACATCTCCTGGTATCGTTATCTACAGGAAACAAACTTACAAGACGACCATGAACTTAGCGAGGCTTTTGCCAAATTCTATATGGCGTTAATCAATGGACAAGAATGGAGTTCATTTAAAAAATTCCAGGCTAAAAGCCACTGAGCATAAACTGACCTGTTAACGTTCGACCTACTGCGATTTTGCCGGGCTGCAGTTGACGCGTTGAGAGCCATTACCTGATCAAAGGTGCTATCACTCACTGCCAGATAGCAGCTCGTCCATTTCATCCCCCTGAGGCGCGAGTTCAAACAACCGGCTTGCCAGTTCACAAATGTGCCGCGACCAGGCAACCTTGGCCACCCATTCCGGCGGCATGCCCGACACCCCATACAAGGCGCCCGCAATCTGCCCTGCCGTCGCCGCCACGCTGTCGGCATCATCGGCAAGGTTGGCAGCCAACAGAATCGCATCCCTGAAATTGTCCGTATTCCACACAGCCCAGAGCGCTGCTTCCAAGGTATCGACCACATACCCTGACGAGCGAATCTGCTCACGGGTTTTGTGCTTGTACTCCCCGGCATTGATGATCAAGGCCCGGGGCTGCAGGGGGCGCACCTTCGGCGACAACGCCTCTTCCTTGTCCGCGCCATTGAGCGCCAAATGCAGCTGTGCACCGAACAACTTGCAGCACTCCGAGACCTCAATCGCGCGATGGGTCACGCTGCTCTGCGTCACACTCTCCCACCAGGTTGCCGACAGCGAGTGGCGTCGGAAAATGGCCGTAGGCGCGAGCCGTATCAACGAACCGTTGCCCGCTGTCGAGGCCTCGAGATTGCCCATCCACGCAAGCCCTTGGGCCTCCCACCCTTCCAGGGCTCGGCGGGTGACATTGCCGATGTCGAAGCAGCGGCCATTGGCGCTGTTTTCGCCCTGCCGGTACCAGCGCACCATGGCATCGGCAAAGGTCGCGAAATCGAACTTGCCTTGGCTTGCGTAGGTGTCTGCCAGGCACAGCGCCATGCTGGTATCGTCGGTCCACTCACCTGGCGCGAGGCGGAACGGCCCACCGCCGACCATGTCGCTGACCTGCCCCTGATCGCGGCGCCGGAACTCCAGGGTGGTGCCTACCGCATCACCAATCGCCAGGCCCAGCAATGCACCCTGCGCGCGGTCTATCGCCTGGCCTGGTGTCAACGTGCAGGATCGGTCGCTCAGCCAGGCGGGCTTTGTCAGCGGCAGCCTTGGTGCGTCGGGCTCCGGCATGTAGGCCATGCGCTGTTGCAACTGCGGCGATAGTTCGGGGAGCAAATGGGCGTAACGCTTTGCGTAGTCGCTCAGGATTGCATCCGGGCTTCTCAGGTCGATCATGCTGATTCCTTGCAGTAGGTTGCTCTCGTCCATGCGCTCATTTTGCTTGACCTGCACTACTCCGGCAATGACCCGAGCAGGCCGCCGACCATGAGGATGGCACCGGCTACGCCGGTGTTCGCGGGTGAACCCGCTCCCACAGGGGCCGTGCAGGTTTCACGGTTTTGGCTGAGGCAATTGTTGCTGCAGGTAGGGCACAAACCCTGGGGCCGGCGCTGTTCCTGTGGGAACGGGCGTGCCCTCTCCCACAGTGATCGCGCACGTTTTCAAGGTTTTCGGTAAGACCGTTGCCTGTGCAGGTGCGGCACAGGCCCGGGGGTCGACGCTATTTCCGAGGGAGCGCGCGAGCTTTCAAAAGTCACCATCCAAACGGATGAATCACGCCTGATAACACTCTTTCCGCGCGGCACATTCCGTCGCATTGCCATCATCCTGAGGCGCCTCGCCAACACCTCCGCGAGAAAGCGGTCAGCGCAAAAAATGAGACCGGATTCACTTTTTGAAAAAATCTTTTGCCAACGATTTTCATCGCTTTCCAGCCCCTTTCGTACCCAGTCTTTAGGGCTTGACCCCCCATATTCTGCGCCCAAGACACGCTGTCAATATCATCGCGCCATTATTGCGTCGCGTCTCAAAACGGGGAAAAAATCCCCCCCCTCGCCGGAACTTCTTCCGCAGCGAGGTGCCCTACTCGGCATTGCTGGCAACACAATATTCATATGCCAGCACTCAAATTCGCTGTAGCCGAAAGGCGATTTTTCAAGTCCACGCCACCGGCGTTTCAGGACGATCAAGCAGGCACATGGACGATGCACCAATGACACAGACATTCGATGTCGAAGCACTGATCAAGCTGCGTAGCCAGACGCGGGCGATCTCCGATGCGCTGAAGGCGCAGGCGGCGGATTACCTTGCCACCGTGGCACCGCTGATCCGTCCGCAAACCCTGTTTGGCGAATACCTGCAAGGCGCACAGCGCAGCAGCGGGCGCGAAACCCAGGGCCACTTCCAGGCCCTGGTCGAACTCTACGAACGTATCGGTTCGGCCGCGCCGTTCCAGCTGGTCACCGAGCTGGAAGTACCGCTGAACCTGATCAGCACCACCCCCGAACTGTTCCCGCTGGAATACGACAAGACCCTGGAACACAGCGGCCAGGTCATCCGCATCACCAGCCCGACCCGCTGGGTAGTGGGCTTCCACGCTTTCGACCTGGCGCGGTTTCGCAATGTCATCAAAGACCCCAACCGCAGCAGCGCCGAGCTGTACCGCTTCGTGGTGCACTACCTGGTGCTGTTCTACTGCCTGAGCAAGTCGCCTGGCCTTGGCCGCCTGTTCGAGGGCTTGCGCTACGGCCTGAGCTTCGAGCGCCTGAAGGGCTTTGGCGACCTGCCGTTCTGCGTCATCAGCTCGCCGGTGCGCTCGGAACTTCCCGACGACTCGGTCATCCGCAGCAGCACGCAGATTGCCGGCAACACCAGCTTCGAAGAACTGGTAGGCCGCGACAACATCCTGGAAATGAACGACGAAATCCGTCAGCGCCTGCTGCTGACGATCGAAGGACTGTAACGCGCAGCGCCCGGCACCGGGCCGCGCAATGATTCGCAGCGAATTGCTCGCACTGGAGAACACGATGGCGAAGAAGGAAAGCACTCAGCACAAACTCGACCGCGTTCGCGCGCCTCGGGTCCATATCACCTACGACGTGGACATCGGCGATGCCATCGAGAAAAAGGAGCTGCCCTTCGTCGTCGGCGTACTGGGTGATTTCTCCGGCAACCCGCTGGAGCCGCTGCCCAAGCTCAAGGACCGCAAGTTCGTGTACATCGACCGCGACAACTTCAACGGTGTGCTCAAGGGTATCAAGCCACGCTTGACCTACCGCGTCGACAACACCCTGGCCAAGAACGGCACCCAGCTGGGCGTGGAACTGAACTTCAACAGCCTCGAAGACTTCGAGCCACAGAACGTGGTCAAGCAGGTCGAGCCGCTGCGCAAGCTGCTGGAAGTGCGCAACAAGCTGGCCGATCTGCGCAACAAGATGGGCGGCAACGACAAGCTCGAAGAGCTGCTGATGGATGTGCTGCAGAACACTGAAAAGCTCAAGACCTTGGGCAAGGAATTCGGCCGTGAAGCCGAAGTGGAAGACCCGTCCAGCGACGATCGCGCCTGAGCAGGAGCCCGAACATGACCGACAAGCAAACCGCACCGCAACAGGCCGGCGACCTGGTCGAAGTGGAAAACTTCGCACCACAGCCCTCGCTGCTCGACAGCATCATTTCGCAAAGCCGCGTGGCCCGCTCCGACACCGAGCGCAACCGCACCCGCGACCTGATTGGCGAACTGGTGAACCAGGTGCTCGAGGGTGAGATGACCCCGAGCAAGGACCTGATCGCCGTGCTCGATTCGCGCATCGCCGAAATCGACGCGATGCTCTCCGAGCAGATGAACGAGATCATGCACGCCCGCGAGTTCCAGCAGTTGGAAGCCTCCTGGCGCGGCCTGAAATACCAGGTAGACCAGACCGAGACCAGCACCACGCTGAAGATCCACCTGCTCAATGCCTCGAAGAAAGACCTGGTGCGCGACCTGAAGGCCGCCAGCGAATTCGACCAGAGCGCGCTGTTCAAGAAGGTCTACGAAGAAGAGTACGGCACCTTCGGTGGCGCGCCTTTCGGCATGTTGATCGGTGACTACGAGTTCAACCGCAACCCCGAAGACATGTACCTGCTCGAAGAGATCTCGCATGTCGCGGCGGCGGCGCACGCGCCGTTCATCTCGGCCGCTTCGTCCGAGCTGTTCGGCTGGGACTCGTTCACCGAGATGTCCGGCCCGCGTGACCTGGCGAAGATCTTCGACACCGTGGAATACGCCAAGTGGAAGTCGTTCCGCGCCTCGGAAGACTCGCGCTACGTCGGCCTCACCCTGCCCCACGTGCTCGGTCGTCTGCCGTATGGCCCGGATACCACCCCGGTGGAAGAATTCAACTTCGTCGAAAGCGTCGATGGCCGCGACCACAACAAATACCTGTGGATGAACGCCGCCTACGCCCTCGGCACCCGCGTCACCGATGCCTTCGCCCGCTACGGCTGGTGCGTGGCCATCCGCGGCGTGGAAGGCGGCGGCCTGGTCGAAGGCCTGCCGACCCATACCTTCAAGACCGACGACGGCGAAATCGCCCTCAAGTGCCCGACCGAAATCGCCATCACCGACCGCCGCGAAAAAGAGCTGTCGGATCTGGGCTTCATCCCCCTGGTGCACTGCAAGGGCACCGACTATGCCGCGTTCTTCGGCACCCAGTCGGCGCAGAAACAGAAGCAGTACAACACCGACATCGCCAACGCCAACGCACGCCTGTCGGCCCAGCTGCAATACATCTTCGCCACTTCGCGCATCGCCCACTACATGAAGGCGATCATGCGCGACAAGATCGGCAGCTTTGCCTCGCGTATGGATGTCGAGCGCTTCCTCAACCAGTGGCTGGCCAGCTATGTGCTGCTCGACGACACCGCCAGCCAGGAGGCCAAGGCCAAGTTCCCGCTGCGCGAAGCCCGCGCCGAGGTGTTCGAAGTGCCCGGCAAGCCAGGCGTGTACAAGGCCGTGACCTACTTGCGCCCGCACTACCAGCTGGATGAACTGACCGCCTCGCTGCGGCTGGTTGCCGAGCTGCCACAGGGCGCACGCGGCTGACAGGCCGTTGTGTACAGGGATGACACATGAGTAACCAGGCCCGCCTGCTGCCCTCGCTGCTCGACCGACTGCTGGACGACCGTCCCTACCAGTCGGCCGAGCCCGCAGCGCAGCGCACCTGCTCGCTGGCCGAGTACAAGGCCAGCATCGTCCGCGACCTCGAAGTACTGGTGAACACCCGCCAGTCCCTGGTCGCCGAAGAGCTCGACGGCTTCAGCCAGCTCGGTGGTTCCATCCTTGAATACGGCATGCCGGACTTCATCAGCCGCAGCGTGCTCGACCCGCACGATCGTCGCCTGATCCAGCAACAGCTGGAGCGGGCGATCAGCACCGGAGACCGGCGCTTTCGCCGGGTCCGTGTTCAGCTGTTGGCCCAGCAGAACGGCCACCGCATGTTGACCTTCCGCGTGGACGCCGTATTGCGTCTGCAGGACATCAGCCGCCAGGTGTCATTCGACGCCGTGCTGCAGGTCAACACCCAGGAATACAAAGTGCAGAACCTCAACTGATGCTCGACGAACTGCTGCCCTACTACGAAAAGGAACTGTCGCACCTGCGCTTTCTCGGCCAGGAGTTTGCCGCGCAGTACCCGAAGATCGCTTCGCGGTTGCTGATCGAGGGCGACAACTGCGAAGACCCGCACACCGAGCGCCTGATCGAGGCGTTCTCGTTCCTGTCTGCGCGGGTGCACAAGAAGCTCGATGACGAGTTTCCGGAGATCGTCGAATCCTTCCTCGAGGTGCTGTACCCCCACTACCTGCGCCCTACTCCGTCGATGTCGATTGTCGAACTGAGCCTGGGCAGGCACGAGAAAGTCACCGAAGCCTACCGCGTGGCGCGCCATACCGAGATGCATGCCAACCCCGTGGAGGGCGTGGTGTGCAAGTTCCGCACCTGCTACCCGGTAGAGCTGTGGCCGATTGCCGTGCAGCAGGCCTCGTTCACGGAAATGGAACGTTCGGCCTTCAACGGGCACAGCGCCGACCTGGTCGCTCGTCTGCGCATCCGCCTGGCAGCCACCGGCGATGCCCTGTTCGGGCAGATGGACATGAACCGCCTGCGGTTCTTCCTCGACGGCGAAGCGACCCTGATGCTGCAGCTGTACGAGCTGTTGCTCAACAACCTGGCCAAGGCCACGCTGAGCTTCGACGACCAGGGCCGCAGCCGCGAAGTGGCGCTGCCGGCCGATGCCCTGAAAACCGTGGGCTATGCCCGTGACGAAGGCCTGGTGGACTACTCCGAACGCTCATTCCTGGGCTACCGCCTGCTGCACGAGTATTTCACCTTCCCCGACAAGTTCATGTTCTTCGACCTCAGTGGATTTGCCCGCATCCTGCAGGGCAAGGCCATCGAGCAGGTAGAGGTCAACTTCTATTTCTCCGACTACGACCTCAGCGAGCGCCTGGCGCGGCTGACCCAGAACATCGGGCGCAACAACTTCAAGCTCAACTGCACGCCGATCATCAACCTGTTCCGCCAGCAGGCCGAGCCGATCAAGCTGACCCACACCCAGCACGAATACCCGGTCACCCCTGATACACGGCTGCACAACGCTGCAGAAGTGGTCTCGATCGACCGGGTACGGCGGGTGCGCAAACTCGGCGGTATCGACCAGGTCGCCACCTGCCAGCCGTTTTTCGAACCCCGGGGTGAGCAAGACCCACACAGCAGCTTCTGGGTCGCGCGCCGGCGAAACCAGGGTGACGCCACTGCCATGAGCATCCGCGTGGTCGACCGCGATCTGGAATTGATCGACGCCAGCAGCGACACCCTCAGTATCGGCCTTACCTGCAGCAACCGCGACGTGCCGCTGATGCTGCCGTTCGGTGGGGAACGGGGCGATTTCACCATTCCCGCCAACTCGGTGATCAAGGATATCCGCTGCCTGCGCAAGCCCACCGCCACGGTGCGTGTGCCCTTGGGCAAGGGCCTGATCTGGCGGTTGATCGCCCACCTGTCGCTGAACCATCTGTCGCTGGTCAGCCAGGGCCGCGAAGTGCTGCTGGAGCTGTTGTCGCTGTACAACTACCGCAATGTCTCCGCCATTCGCAAACAGATCAACGGCATCAAGGCGATCAGCAGCGAACCGGTGGTCGCGCGCATTGGCCACCCGCGGCCAAATTTCGTGCGCGGCGTCGGCATCACCCTGACCCTGGACGAAAGCCAGTTCATCGGCAGCGGCGTGTTTCTGTTCGGCAGGGTGCTGGACCACTTCTTCGGCCAGTACTGCTCGATGAACAGCTTCACCCAACTGACCCTGCGCACCCAACAACGAGAAAAGAGAGTCGTCCAATGGCCAGCACGCACCGGCGATCAGCCCCTGGTCTGATCGATCAGGCCCGAGCCGAGCCGCACCGATTCGAATTCTTTCAATTGGTGCGCCTGCTCCGCCTGCACTACAGCCGCACCGGGCGCATGGACCTGGCAACCCGGCCGCACGAAGACCCGCTGCGTTTTCGTACCCAGCTGTCGCTGGCGTTCCCGGCCAGCGAGGTCAGCGACCTGCACTTCGAGCGCGAAGGCAAGGTGTCGCCGGCCGGATTGCCGCTGTCGGAAGTGCAGGTCACCTTCATGGGCCTGGTCGGGCCGTCAGGCGTGCTGCCACGCCCGTACACCGAGCTGCTGCTCGAGCGCCACGTGCAGTATCGCGACGATGCCGCCCATGCGTTTCTCGACATCTTTTCGCACCGCATGACCACGCTGTTCTACGAGGCCTGGCAAAAATACAAATTCCACATCGAGCACGAGCGCAATGGCACCTCAGGCTTCGATGGCTACCTGCTCAACCTGGTTGGCCTCGGGCCGCGCGCCCAGAAGCTGAAGTTCGAAGAGCAACCGTCAGCATTGCGTCGTGAGCTGTTCAGCTATTTTGCCGGCCTGCTCAGCCAGAAGCCGCGCAATGCGCTGAACCTTGAACGCATGCTCGGCTTCTATTTCTCGCTGCCGATCAAGGTCCAGCCGTTCGCCGGGCGCTGGCTGCACCTGCAGCCCGAACAATGCACCCAGCTCGGCCGCCGCAATGCCCAGCTCGGCCACAGCGCCGTCGCCGGCAACCGGGTCTGGGACTACCAGTCGTGCATCCGTATCGAGTTGGGCCCGCTGAACCTGGCCGACTACCAGCGCTTCCAGCCGGGCACCGCCTGCTACCGCAAGCTGGTCGAGCTGGTGCGCTTCTATATAGGTGCCGAACTGGATTTCGAAATTGCCCCACGCCTCAAGCGCGAGGCGGTGCCACGCGCCCAACTGGGCCGCAGCGGCAATGTCGCCCTGGGCTGGCTGGGTTGGCTCAAACGCCCTGGTCGTGACGCGGAGCCTTCGCGTTGCGCCGTCTTCCACATTCCTTACGATGGGGTCGCCTTGTGAACCTGAAGTCTCTGTTCGCCAAGCTCAACGAAACCAGCCGCACGGCCACCGAAAGCGCGGCGGCCCTGTGCCTGTCCGAGCACCATTACGACGTGGAAGTGGAGCACCTGCTGCTGCAGTTGCTCGACAACATCGACAGCGACCTGGCGCCGATCCTGCGCCACTACGAGGTCGTCGCCGAACGCCTGCAGGCGCAGCTGGTCACCGCCTTGGGCACCTTCAAGAAAGGCAATACCCGCACCCCGGCGCTGTCGCCACACATTACCCGCATGATCGAGCAAGCCTGGTTGCTGGCCTCGATCGAATACGGCGTAGGCCAGGTGCGCAGCGCCCACCTGCTGCAGGCCCTGCTTGACGATGCAGAACTGCGTCGCGTGGTGATCGCCTCAGCGCCGGAGCTGGAAAAAATCAACGCCGATGACCTGCGCCTGAACCTTGCCGCGCTGGTGGAGGGTAGCGCCGAGTCCAGGCAGGCCAGCCCGCTGGCCAGCCCAGCGGCGCCAGTGAGCACGTCGAGCAAGGCCAGCGGCAAGACCCCGGCGCTGGACCAGTACACGGTCAACCTTACCCAAAGTGCCCGCGAAGGCCGCATCGACCCGGTGCTGGGCCGTGAGTTCGAAGTACGGCAGATGGTCGACATCCTCACCCGCCGCCGGCAGAACAACCCGATCCTCACGGGCGAAGCCGGGGTCGGCAAAACCGCCGTGGTCGAAGGCCTGGCGCTGCGCATCGCCCAGGGTGACGTGCCGGCGGTGCTCAAGGACGTTGCCCTGCACACCCTCGACCTGGGCCTGTTGCAGGCCGGCGCCGGGGTCAAGGGCGAGTTCGAGAACCGCCTCAAGGCTGTGATCGAAGAGGTCAAGCGCAGCCTGCACCCGATCATCCTGTTCATTGACGAAGCCCACACCCTGATTGGCTCCGGCGGCCAGGCCGGGCAGAACGATGCCGCCAACCTGCTCAAGCCGGCCCTGGCCCGTGGCGAGTTGCGCACCATCGCTGCCACTACCTGGGCCGAATACAAGAAGTACTTCGAGAAGGACGCCGCCCTGGCCCGCCGCTTCCAGGTGGTCAAAGTGGAAGAGCCCGACGAAGACAAGGCCATTCACATGCTGCGCGGCCTGCTCGGCAAGATGCGCGAGCACCATAAGGTGGCGGTGATGGACGAAGCGCTGGTTCAGGCGGTACGCCTGTCCAACCGCTACATCACCGGCCGCCAGCTGCCCGACAAGGCGGTCAGCGTGCTCGACACGGCCTGCGCGCGCATTGCCCTGGCGCAATCTTCGCTGCCCGGCGCACTGGAAGACTGCCGTCGGCAGATCGACAACCTGCAGGCGGAAATCGGCGTGCTCGGCCACGAAGCCGGCAAGGGGCACGACCATGCCCGCCGCCTGGAAGCGCTGCAGGCTGCCCTGCAGGCCGAGCAGCAGCAGGAACAGCAGCTCAATGTTCAGTGGCAGCAGGAGCTGGAGCTGGTCGAACAGCTCAAGGCGCTGGACGCCGCCAACGATGCCGACGCCCAGCAGCTCAATACCCTGCGTGCCGAACTGGCGCGCGTGCAAGGCGACCAGCCACTGGTCCATGCGCTGGTCGACAGCGGCGCCATCGCCCAGGTTATCAGTGGCTGGACCGGCATCCCGCTGGGCAAGATGCTGCGTGACGAAATCGATACCGTGCAGCGCCTGCCGGCCCTGCTTGGTGAACGCGTGCTGGGCCAGGACCACGCCCTGCATGAGATCGGCAAGCGCATCAAGATTTCCCGAGCGCGCATGGAAGACCCGAACAAACCGATTGGCGTGTTCCTGCTGCTCGGCCCCAGCGGTGTCGGCAAGACCGAAACCGCCCTGGCCCTGGCCGACACCCTGTACGGCGGCGAGCGCAACCTGATCACCATCAACATGTCCGAGTACCAGGAGGCCCACACCGTGTCGAGCCTCAAGGGCTCGCCACCCGGCTACGTCGGCTACGGCGAAGGCGGCGTGCTGACCGAAGCGGTGCGCCGCAAGCCGTACAGCGTGGTCTTGCTCGACGAGGTGGAAAAAGCCCACCCCGACGTGCTGGAACTGTTCTTCCAGGTGTTCGACAAGGGCGTGCTGGACGATGGCGAAGGCCGCGAGATCAATTTCCGCAACACGGTGATCATCCTCACCTCCAACACCGGCACCGAGCGCATCATGCAGACCTGCCTGAACGCCACCGAGCTGCCGACGCCCGAGGCGATCGTCGAAGACCTGCGCGACCAGCTCAACCATGTGTTCAAGCCGGCCTTCCTCGGTCGCCTGAGCATCGTGCCGTTCTACCCGGTGCAGGACCAGATCCTCGAGCGCATCGTCGCCCTCAAGCTCGAACGCATCGCCAAGCGCTTCGCCCGCAACCACCAGGCCGAGCTCAGCTATGACCAGGCGCTGGTCAAGGCCATCGCCGCGCGCTGCACCGAGGTCGACAGCGGCGCACGCAACATCGACAACATCCTGTCCCAGACCCTGATGCCCGAACTCGCCCAGCGTGTGCTCGAGCGCATGGCCCAGGACGCGCCGATCCAGCACCTTGCGATCGAGCTGGGCAGCGATGGCGATTTCGCCTATCGCCTGGCCTGACCAGTACCCGGAGGTTTTGCCGTCATGCAACACAAGCACATCGTCCTCAAACGCCTGACCGCAGCCGCCTTGCTGGTGGCGCTGGCCGGCTGCGGGGTCACCGACCGTATCGGCAAGCGCATGGAAGACAGCTGGGCGGCCGACATGCTGGCCGACAGCGAAAAGGTCATCCTGACCTCCGACGGCGGCAACCAGCTCAACCCCGACGCCGAGGGCAAGCCGCTGTCGGTGGTGATGCGCGTGTATCAGCTGACCGACCTCGAGCGCTTCGCGGCTACCGATGCCGAGACCCTGTGGGACGCCCCGGAAAAAGCCTTGGGCAACACCCTGGTGGAAACCCGCGAGATCACCCTGCTGCCCGGCATTGGCCAGATCGACCAGTGGCCGCTGGCCAAGAACGCGCGCTACGTCGGCGTGGCGGCGTTCTTCCGCGATGAGCAGGACGCGCGCTGGAAAGTCGCCTTCGACGCCAACTCGCTGCGCAAGGACGGTATCTGGTTCTCCTCCGACGGCCTGCGGGTGCTGGTGGACAACACCGAAATCAGCGCCATGCGGGGCGTAGACGTACTGAACAAACCGCCGACCGCCGACCAGCTTGCCGCTGCGCAGAAGGCCAAGGATGCCGACGCGACCCTCACCGACAAGGTGCAGGACGCGGCCATCGACAAAGCCACCGACGCCGCCAGCCAGTCGGCCAGCAACGCCATGGATTCAACCTTCAACTCTTTAGTGGATAGCGTCAAATGAGCAAGCAGAGCCGGGTGATGTGGTCGGAAGGCATGTTCCTGCTGCCCCAGCACTTCCAGTATCAGGACGAATTCCATCAGCACCAGTTGGCTGAGGCGACCCTGCGCAGCACCCCTTTCCATTGGGGGGTTCAGGCGCTGCAGGTGGACGAGGACGCCCTGGCCAATGGTTCACTGCAGCTCAAGCGCCTGAAGCTGGTGTTCCCCGATGGCAGCCTCTACGACGCGCCGCAGCACGATCCGCTGCCGGCCGCGCGCGACCTCAAGGACCTGCTCAAGGCCAACGACCTGAAGGTGTATGCCGCGCTCAAGCTGCCCGAGCCATTCGGCCTCAACTACGTCGAGGATGGCCACGAACACAAGGCCGCACGGCGTTTCCGCAAGCAGTTCGACACCCTGCCCGACCTTAATGAAGGCGAGCTGGAAAACGAAATCACCAGCTTGCGCCTGAACGTCGTACTGCTGGTCGACGGTGACAGCCTCGACGGTTACAGCCACTGCCCACTGGCCAAGCTGACACGCAACAGCATGGGCGGTTTCAACGTTGACCCACATTTCGTCCACCCCACCTTGCACCTGGGCAGCCACGAGACCATTGCCGGCATCGGCAAGCGCCTGCTCGGCGCCCTGCAGGCCAAGAGCAAGGCGCTTTCCGGCCGACGCCGCGAGCGCGCCGACCAGATCGCCGAGTTCGGCTCCAGCGATGTGACCCTGTTCTGGCTGCTGAACACGGTCAACCGTGCCCACCCGCAGCTGGCGCATCTACTGGCCCACCCGCGCCTGCACCCGGAGCGCCTGTACCTGTTCCTGGCCGACCTTGCCGGCGGCCTGCTGACCTTCACCCTGGACACCCAGCTCAGCGACATCCCCGAGTACGACCACCACGACCCGGCCGCGTCGCTGGTCAAGCTCGACGAAATGATCCGGGTGATGCTCGACAACGTTGTGCCCAACCAGTGCATTGTCATCAACCTGACCCAGACCAAGCCATCGCACTGGCAAGGCCAACTGCACGACCCGCGCCTGGCCGAAGCCGACTTCTATATCGCCGTGCATGCCGACATGCCCGGCGCCAGCCTGCTGGAGCTGGTGCCCCGTGCCTTCAAGGTCGGTTCGCCGGAAGACATTGAAGTGGTGGTCAACAGCGCCATGCCGGGTGTCACCCTCAATCATGCCGCGCGGCTGCCGAACGCGATTCCGGTGCGCCTGGACAACCAGTACTTCGCCATCGAACCACACGGCACTGTGTATGAGCGAATGATCAGCGCCCAGGCCATCTGCTTCTATGCGCCCAGCGCCTTTACCAACCTCAAGCTTGAACTGATGGCGGTGCTCAAATGACCGAAGCCGTACTGCAACAGGGCGCCGTCCCGGCCGCCAGCGACAAACCGACGCTCAAGGACCTGGTCCAGGACTTCATCAGCATGGCGTTGATCGTACGTCGCGGCCGCCAGGTGACCTCGGTGCAGGCCTTCGAAGGTAGCGTCGAACGCTTCTTCGCCAACCTGGAACGTGATGCCCGTGCCGCCAACTATAGCGTCGAGCAGGTCAAGGACACCCAATACGCGTTGTGCGCCTTCCTCGACGAAAGCGTACTGCGCTCGGATGACAACGCGCTGCGTCGGCACTTTGAACTGCAGCCGTTGCAGTTCCGCTATTTCGGCGTGCATCTGGCCGGCGAAGGGTTCTTCGAGAAGGTCGATGGGCTGCGCGCCGACGTCAAGCAGAACATCGACGTGCTTGAGGTCTACCACCTGTGCCTGGCACTGGGCTTCGAGGGCAAGTTCAGCCTCGGCCAGAAAGACCAGCTGCGTTACCTGGCCAATACCCTGGGCCAGGATATTGCCCGCTACCGCAAGGCGCCCAAAGCCCTGTCACCGGACTGGGCACTGCCCGACCAGGTGTCGCAGATGCTGCGCCATGAAGTACCGCTGTGGGTGTATCTGGCGCTGATCGCGTTGGTCTGCGTCGCCGTGTACCTGACGCTGGACTGGTTGCTGGACAAGGACGTCGCCGCCCTGTCCGAACAAATCCGCCAGCTGTTCAGTGCCTGAGCACATACCAGGTAGCCGAGTCAGGAAGACATGAAAACATTACTGCGTCTGTTGAAAAGTTTCTGGGTGCTGCTGCCATTGCTGTGGCTGGCTAGCCTGTTGATTTGCTGGCTGGCCGCGCCGCTGGTGCCGTGGCTGCGTCATCACGTGCCTGAAGCGCTGGCAATCATCAGTGCCTGCTTCCTGCTGGTAATCGTGCTGCGCCAATACCAGCGCATTCGCGCCGAACACAACCTGGAGAACCTGCTGCAGATCGAGGTCGACCGCTCGTGGAATGCCACTGGCGAGTTCCGTGACCAGCAGGTGCTGCGTGAGCGCCTGAAGCACGCCATCGCCATGCTGCGCACCGACCGCTCCGCGGGTGGCGGCGGCAAGGCGGCCCTGTCCGACCTGCCCTGGTACCTGGTGGTCGGCATGTCGGCGGCCGGCAAGACCTCGCTGCTGACCCATTCCGGCCTGTCGGCCAGCATCGCTACGGCCAACGACAGTGAAAGCGGCACCCAGCACTGCGACTGGTACTTCAGCCCCGACGCCGTGATGATCGACACCGCCGGGCGCTACCTGCGCGACGACCAGTCGGCCAGCGAGTTCTCGGCCTTTCTGCGCATGCTGCGTAAGCAGCGCGGCAAAGCGGCGATCAATGGCCTGGTCCTGGTGGTCAGCCTGCCCGAGCTGCTGGCGGCCAACAGCGATGAGCGCAATGCCCTGGCGGCCCAGTTGGTGGCACGGGTGGAAGAATACGCCGAATGCCTCGATGCCAACCCGCCGGTTTACCTGATGCTGAGCAAGACCGACCAGTTGCCGGGTTTCAGCCAGGCTTTCGACGGCCTCGACCTGCACGAACGCCAGCAGCCGCTGGGCATGACCTTTGGCCTTTCGGAAATCCGCACCAACGGCCTGCACGCCGTGCTGCAGACGCGCCTGAAGAAGCTGCAGGCTCATATTCGCCAGCACGTCGACGCGCAAATGATCGCCCTCGGTGCCGAAGCCGACAGCACCCTGCTGAATTTCCCGCAGTACTTCGCCGCCCTCAGCGGTGTGCTCGAGCAATTCCTCGACCACTTCACCCGCGGCCATCGCGGCGGTGCCCCGCTGCTGCTACGTGGCCTGTACTTCACCAGTGCACTGCAGAACGGGCAGCAACTGGGGCAGGTCTATGAAGACGTCATCGCCGACGAATTCGCCCTGCAGGCCGCCTACGATGAACAGGCCGGGCACGTCGGCAAGGCCCTGGGCAACCGCAGCTACTTCATCACCGACACCTTCCGCCAGGTGATCTTCCCCGACCGCGACCTGATCCTTTACCAGTCGCGCCTGGGCCGCCAGGCTGCGTTCAGCCCGCTGCTACTGGGCCTGGCCGCCGCCACCGGGTTGCTGTTCATCGGTTGGCAAGCGCTGTCGTTCGCCAACAACCGCCAGTGGCTGGACAGCCTGCGCGGGCAGCTGGCGCACATCGAGCAGGCAGCAGACCGCGAGCAGCAGCTGGCCGCAGGCAAGGGCCTGGAAGTGCTGCGTGAACAGATGGCCAACGTCGAGGCCCATCGCTTGCAGGGAGTGCCCTTGCAGCTGGGTGGCGGCCTGTACCAGGGCGAGGCGATTCACCAGGTGACCCGCAGCGCCTACCTGGCGCAGCTGCGCAGCCAGGCGCTGGAACCGATCGCACGCAGCCTGCAAGTGCAGATGCGGGCGTTCAACACCTTCGCCAACGGTATCAACCAGGAGCTGGAATTCACCCCGGCCCCGCTGCCGAAGAAACGCAATGGCAAGCCGCTGGCCCCTGCCGTTGCAGCCAGGGCCAAGGCCGCGCTGGGCAACACCCGCGCTGGCGCCTATGCCGCCAAGGTCAACCTGGCCACTGCCAGCGATGGCGCCGAGCTGTCCGCCGCCACCGGTGGGCTGTCACTGTCCGAAGAAATGCTCGGGCGCCTGGACGAGCAGCAGGTGGCCTCGATCATCGAGGCCTACAACACCCTCAAGCTGTACCTGTTGCTGACCGAGCCCCAGGCCCATCCAGACCCGGCCTTCGTCGCTGCCAGCCTGCCCCAGGCCTGGGCCAGCGCCGCCGCCGAAGGCACCCCGGCCGACGCTGGCGTGATCGCGGAAAATGCCCCGCTGTACGTGCAGTTGCTGGAGCAGGGCCAAGCGCCGTCGTTGCCGCGCAACGAACAGCTGATCAACGAAACCCGGCAGAACCTCAAGTCGTTCATGATCTCCAGTTCGCTGGTCGATCGCGAATACCTGCGCCTGCAGCTCGAGTCGAGCCGGCAGTTCCCGGCGCTGAGCCTCAACGACCTGGTCCCGCAACCAGGCCGCGCGCTGCTGTACGGAACCGCGGGTGTGCCGGCGATCTACACCCGCCAGGGCTGGGACACCTTCGTCAAGCCCGAGCTGATCAAGCTGGTGTCGGGCAATCTGCGCAACGAGTCGGACTGGGTGCTGGACGGCGAAGGCGGCGATGCCATCGTGCAGAAGGCCAACTTCGTGCGCGAGTTCATGACCCGCTACAAGCGCGACTACACCCAGGCCTGGTACAAGATGGTCAGCAGCGTTGGCGTGCGCCACTTCGCCGACCTGGCCTCGGCGACCCGGGAACTGGGGCTGTTGAGCGACGTGCAGAACTCGCCAGTGAAGAACCTGCTGCAGGCGGTCAACGACAATACCCAGTGGGACCTGCCGGTCAAGCAGGCCATCCCGGCCCCAGGCACCAGCCGCGATGACGGTTTCTGGAGCAAGGTCACCGGTCTGTTCGACGCCAACGACACCCTGCCTGCCAACGTCGCCCCGGCCCTGCCGGCGGTGGACGACGGTAGCCTGGCCAAGCGCTTCGAGCCGGTGGCGCGGGTGTTCGCCGAAAACAACGCCGAAGGCGCCGACAGCACCATCATGGACCGCTACCTGGCCGCCTTGCGCAAACTCAAGGTGCGCATGAACAACATCCAGCGCTCGCAGGATGTGGGCAAGAGCAGCAAACAGTTGATCAGCGAGACCCTGGAAGGCCAGCCGAGCGAGATCACCACCGTGCGCAACTACGTGGAAAGCAGCGTCGACACCAGCCAGGATGGCCTGTCGCGCTCGCTGCAGGGGCTGTTCAGCCTGCCCATCCAGTATGCCTGGGCGACCCTGCGCGACCCGGCCGGCGAGCAGATCGCCAAGGCCTGGGCGCAGCAGATCGCCAAGCCCTGGGAGCAGGTCATGGCACACCGTTACCCGATTGCCGGCAGCAGCCGCAACGAGGCTTCGGTGAAAGACCTGCAACGCTTCGTGGATCCGGACAGCGGCCTGCTGCCGGCCTTCAAGCGCAACGAAATCGGCAACCTGGCCGGTGGTGAAGGTCTGGGCGTGGGCGATGGCAAGGGGCCGGCGCTGGTCAACCCTGGCATGCTCAACAGCATCGACAAGGCCAGCTCCGTGGGCCAGGTGATCGCCAGCCTGTCGGACCGTGACAACGGCTTCGAAATCATGCTGGAACCTTCGGCCAACTTCACCGACATCGTCTTCACCCTCGATGGCCAGGAGCAGCACTACCGCAACGGCCGCAGCAGCTGGAACCGCTTCGCCTGGCCGGGCACCAGCACCGCGCCGGGCGCGCGCCTGGACGTCGTCACCCTGAGCGGCACACGGGTCACCGTGTTCGACTTCCCTGGGCGGTGGGGCCTGCTGCGCATGAACGAGAGCGCTCGGGTCGACGACCTGGACGGCATTCAGCAACGCTTCAGCTGGAACACCGCCAGCGGCCGCGTAAGCCTTGTCGTGCGCAACTTCGGTGGGGTCAAGCTGACCGATCTGGGTGACGTCAAGGCCCTGAGCGCCCTCAACAGCAGGGGCGCGCAATGATCGGTTGCTTCGGCAAGCTGCCGTCGAGCGCAGATTTCGTCAGCCTGCATGGGGCGGCGGAAGAAGTCTGCGAGTTCGACGCCTGGTTGCAGTCATCACTGGCAGCCATGCGCTACCGCGATGACTGGCAGGCGTTGTTCGACGCGCTGCCGATGTGTTTTTTCACCTACCGCGCACGCAACGGCAACTGGCTACTGGGTGGCCTGCTCAGCTCGCGCGATGCCAGCCAGCGGCGCTACCCGTTCTTCATCTTCCAGCTGCTCAAGGGCGATGACAGTACTGGGCTGGTCAACCCGTTCACGCTTGGCGAGCTGTTCAGCGCGCAGATCAAGCCGATGCTGCACCAGGCCGTGCAAGGCGCCGACTGCATCCGCCTGTTCGAACGGATCAAGGCCTTGCGCCCGCTGCAGGGCCAGGACCTGGACCTGTTCCGCCGGGTGCACGCCAAGTTCCTGCATGATTTCAGCTTCGCGGATGTGGCCCGTGCCCTTCATGGATCCTGGCCAGGTTTCGACAGTGCCACCGCCCTCGCCCACCTCAAGCTCGGCAGTGCCTCGCTGCAGGGCGACTTTGCAGGCGGCATCGAATTGCCGTTGCCGGCCGAACGTGGCCTTAAAAACCCCACTGCCGACCTGTGGCTGACCTGGCTGGCCCGCATGAGCGAACACCGAGCGCTGCCGGCAGTGAGCCTGTTGGCCGACGATTTCATGCACCCGCAGCTGTACTGCTTCCCGGCGCGCCACGCCAGCTGTGCCTACCGCCTGCTCAGTGGCTGTGCCGACCCGCGCCAGCACCTGGAGTTGCTCAGCCCGCTGACAACGGTGCCACGGCTGCACGATTACGACCGCCCCCTTGAACATGTCATCGACCAGTTCGTCGATGCACTGGATGCGACGCCTGTATGAACAAGCTCAAGTACTACTGCCTGCGCTACCAACCCTACCTGCTGGGCGTGGCGTTCTTCCTGGCGATTTTCCTGGTCTGGGCCATCGGCCGAGCCTTCGGCTTCGCCTCGCTGCACAGCCTGCTGGCCGGGATCGGCGTGTTTCTGCTGCTGTCGGCGGGCTATGTACTGCTGCTGTACCGCGGAGTGGGTCAGCACCACAACCTTGAAGGCCTGCTGCGCGACGACGCCGACCAGGCTGTACTCAGTGCAGCCCCGGCCGACCGGGAAGAAGTCAGCCTGTTGCGCGAGCGCCTGCTGCAGGGCATCGAGCGCCTGCACAGCAACAAGCCGCGCGGTACCTCGAACAAGGATGCACTGTATGCCCTGCCCTGGTACCTGGTCATTGGTCAGCCTGCCGCCGGCAAGAGCACGATGATCCTGCAGTCGGGCCTGAACTTCCCTTATGCCGAGCGCGAAGGCGTGCGGGTCGCGGGCCTGGGCGGCACGCGCAACTGCGACTGGTTCTTCAGTTCTGAAGCGGTACTGCTGGACACTGCCGGGCGCTACATGAACAGCCCCGAGGAAGCCGGCAAGTGGCGCGGCTTTTTGCAACTGCTGCGCCAGCATCGCCAGCGCCGCCCCCTTAACGGCTTGATCGTCAGCGTCAGCATCGCCGATATCCTGCATGGCTCGGTCGAAGACCAGGAGCGCGTGGCCAAGCGCCTGCGCGAACGCATTCAGGAAAGCTGCGCGCTGCTGGAAGTGCGTCTGCCAATCTACCTGGTTTTCACCAAGTGCGACCTGATCCCTGGTTTCACCGCGTTCTATCGCCAACTGGACGACGCGGCTCGTGGTGAAGTGATGGGTAAAACCTTCTCTCACAAGGGTTACGAGCAAGCCGACTGGGGCCAGCGCTTCAGCAATGCGATGGACGAGCTGACCCGTTACTGGGGGCAGATGGCGAGCCAGCAGCTGGTGCAGCAGGATATCCAAGTCACTCGGCAGAACAACGCTGCCTACCGCTTCCCGCTGGAGCTGGCCGCGCTCAAGCCGCGCCTGCATCAGTTCGTCGACAGCCTGCTGCGTGCCAACCCTTACCAGAATGCCGAAATGCTGCGCGGTTTCTATTTCACCGCGGCGCTGCAGGCCGACGAGGCTCAATGGGGCTGCCACGGCCAGCATGTGGCCGAACGCTTCGCGCTCGAACACGCAGAAGGAACGGGCACTGCCGGCAGCCAGCCGGCGCCGCTGTTCATCAACAGCCTGTTCCGCAAAGTGATCATTCCCGACCAGCATTTGGTGGCGCTGTACACCAGCAACCACCGTGAACGCCGGCGCAAGGCCGGGTGGGTGGGCGCTGCCGGCCTGGCGGCACTGGTGCTGTGCAGCCTGTGGGGCTGGTCGTACCTGAACAACCGCGCCACCCTGGCCAGCATTGCCGGCGAACTGGCCCAGGCCAAGGCCGACGACCAGGCGGCCAGCGGCCAGTACACCGCCTGGCGAAGCCTAGACCGCCTGCGCTTCTGGGCTGCTCACTACCATGAGCAACACCACGCAAAGGGCGTGCCCCTCGGTATGCGCCTGGGCCTGTACCAGGGCCATGAGGTCGAGCCGCTGCTGCGCGACCGCTACTTCGCCACGTTGCAGAATGTGATGCTAAAGCCCACGGCCGATAATCTGACCCGTACCCTGTACCTGCTGACCACGCTCAAGGTCTACCAGCGCAACACCCGTGAGCTGCAGCCAGTGAGCGGTATTGACAGCGTGGAGGCCGAGGCGCTGCCCCATGACAACCGGGCCCAGTCGATCGCCAATTTCGGAAAGGCGGCGCTGGACACTTATGTGATGCTTTCTCCGGGCCAGCGCGAGCATGCCGACCCGGCGTTTCTCAAGGCGCACCTGCCGGACTACTGGTACCCGGCCATCGCCCGCCATACCGGTAAGAGCATGGCCGCCGCTGGCAGCGAGGCCGGTGGCAACCAGGACTACCTGTACGCCAGCCGCCAGATCACGTTCTACAGCGACCAGATTCGAGAGCCAGATGTACCGCGCATCCTCGACAACGCCTTCCTGATGTCCAGTTCGCGCAACTACATCGATAGCCTGCGGGCCCAGTCACTGCGTGCCATCGAGACCATCACGCTGGAGTCCGACACCCTGTTCGCCTTCGGCCGCGCCGACTTCCAGAGCCTGAAAAACGAAGGCCAGCATCAGCTGAGCGCAATTGCCAGCAAGCTGCTGAACACCCCGAATATCGGCAAGATCATCATCTCGGGGCACGCCGACCAACTGGGTGACAGCCAGGGCAACCTGCAGGTTTCGAAACAACGGGCACAAACCATCCGCACCTATCTGGTTGGCAAGGGCGTACCTGCCGAGCTGGTGGTCGCGCAGGGTGAAGGCAGCCGCAAGCCATTGGTCAACTGCGACATGCAACAACCGCGAACGCAGTTGATCAAGTGCCTGGAGCCCAACCGCCGGGTGGAAATCGAAGTGCGTGGGCTTAACTGAGCCACGCCGCAAAAACCGGTCGCCGGGGCCTCACAGGATGAGGCCCGGGCGGCGGCAAGCTACCTCTGCCGGCGCGCCCGGCGAGGTCAAAACCAAGGGGCGCATGAGCAACCCTTTACATGTTGTTAATGGAGAGTTTCACAATGGCATTTGACGCGTATATCCAAATCGACGGCATCCCAGGCGAAGTTCTGGATGAAAAACACAAGGACTGGATCGAAGTGCTGGGCTACGAGTACGGCGCCACCCAGGCTACGTCGGCAACCGCCAGCTCCTCGGGCGGTGCGTCCTCCGAGCGCGTTGCCCTGAGCGACTTCAAGATCCGCAAGGCAGTCGACAAGGCATCGGCCAAACTGTTCGAACACTGCTGTACCGGCAAGCACATCGCCAAACTGAAGCTGAACGTGAACCGCGCCGGTGGTGACAAGGTCACCTACCTGACCATCGACATGGAAGAAGTGGTGGTCTCTTCGGTCAGGTTTGTCGCCGGTGGCAACCAGAGTGGTGAAGACAAGGCGGTCAGCGACCTGCCAGTTGAAGAAATCAGCTTCAACTTTGCCCGCATCAAAACCACCTACACCCAGCAGAACCGCACCGACGGCCAGGCCGGCGGCAACATCGTGGGTGGCTGGGACCGCACCGCGAACAAAGTGTTTGCCTAAGCACGTACCGAACCATGGGCCGCTTCGGCGGCCTGTGTTCTGCAGCGCGCCGGGTTTTCCGGCGCGCTGTTCACTAGCCATGTCCAGAGTGTTCTATGCCTGAAATTCTCAATGACCTCTCGCTGGCCACACTGGTCGCCCCTATCGAGGGTGGCAGTGGCGAAGACTTGAGCTTCTCTGCCTTGTTCGACCAGATCAAGGAGGCACGCCGGGCGGACCCAGACTACCTGACCCAGGGCGACTGGCAAACCGACTTGAAGACTGCCGACTGGGAGCAGGTGATCAACCTGTCGGCTCAAGGGCTTGCGCAGCAAAGCAAAGACCTGATGCTGGTGGCCTGGCTCTGCGAGGGGCTGGCCCAGCGTGAACACTTCGAAGGCATCACCTTTGGCCTCGAGCTGACCGAACAGCTCCTGGTTGCGTTCTGGGAAACGCTGTACCCCACCCTCGAAGACGGCCTGGACGAGCGCGCGGCGCGACTGTCCTGGTTGAAGACCACGCTCACCGACATTGCCGGTGGCTTGCCCATTATCCAGGGGCAGCATTTTGGCGTGTTGCGCTATGACGAATCACGCCATGTAGAAAACCTCGCCTTGCAAAACCCCAAGGCGATGCAGACAGCACTGAACGAAGGCAAGATCAACGCCGAGATCTTCCAGCGTTCGGTAGCGCTTACCGACACCGACTACCTGCGCGCCAAGGCCCAGCAGATCGCTACCAGCCTGAATGCATGCAAACGCCTGCAGGCCAGCGCCGACCGCCTGTTCGGCCACGAGGCGCCCAGCTTTGCCAGCCTTGCCGACATGCTTTCGCGTGCCAGCCAACTGGCGGAAAAACTGCTCAAGGACCGCGGCGTCGAGCTACACCCCGCCATCCCGGAAGAAGCACAGCCACAGGCCACGGGTGCCAACCTCCACGAAGCAGGTGAAGCGATGAATGCCACGCCCCCGACGACCGCGCCTGCAGCCCTGCGCACCACCCCGCTGACCCGCGACGAGGCATTCACCATGCTTGCGGGCATCGCCCAGTACTTCAAACAGAGCGAACCGCAAAGCCCGGTACCCTACCTGATCGAACGTGCGATCAAGTGGGGCAACATGCCGTTGGAAGGCTGGTTGAGTGACGTGATCAAGGACAACAATGTGGTGGACAACATCCGCGATGTGCTGGGTACCCGCTAGGGTCTGCAATAAAAGCCTTGAGACGAACGTCAGGTAAGGCGAAGACAGCCGGCGCCCTGCCACCCCACCGGCTCCATCGGGTAGATTCCTTGACTGCTGCCCACGCAAGGGCGCTGCAATTGCTGTTAACTTGAGCGCACTGCTCAGCTTCAGACAAGGACTGATTCATGCCTCCAAGCCCGACCACCCCAAGCGGTTTCATCCGCGTTCGTGGCGCCCGCGAGCACAACCTGAAGAACATCGATGTCGATATTCCCCGCGATGCCTTGGTGGTGTTCACCGGCGTGTCCGGCTCGGGCAAGTCCTCGTTGGCGTTCTCCACGCTGTATGCCGAAGCCCAGCGGCGTTATTTCGAATCGGTGGCGCCCTATGCCCGGCGCCTGATCGACCAGGTTGGCGTGCCGGATGTCGATGCCATCGACGGGCTGCCGCCGGCGGTGGCCCTGCAGCAACAACGCGGCACGCCGAGTGCACGTTCCTCGGTGGGTAGCGTGACCACCTTGTCCAGTTCGATCCGCATGCTCTATTCACGCGCAGGCCACTATCCGGCCGGGCAAGCGATGCTGTACGCCGAAGACTTTTCTCCGAACACGCCCCAGGGCGCTTGCCCGCAGTGCCATGGCCTGGGCCGTGTCTACGAGGTGACCGAAGCGACCATGGTTCCCGACCCGTCGCTGACCATTCGTGAGCGTGCGGTGGCGGCGTGGCCAATGGCGTGGCAAGGGCAAAACCTGCGCGACATTCTGGTCACGCTGGGCTATGACGTCGATATCCCTTGGCGCGACCTGCCTCAGGCGCAGCGCGACTGGATCCTGTTCACTGAAGAGACGCCCACCGCCCCCGTGTATGCCGGCCTGACCCCGGCGCAGACCCGCGAAGCGCTCAAGCGCAAGCTGGAGCCCAGCTATCAAGGCACGTTCATGGGTGCCCGCCGTTACGTGCTGCATACCTTCATGCACTCGCAGAGCGCGCAGATGCGCAAGCGTGTGGCCCAGTACATGCGCCCCAGCCCCTGCCCGCTGTGCCAGGGCAAACGCCTGAAGCGCGAAGCGCTGAGCGTGACCTTCGCCGGGCTGGACATCGCCGAACTGTCGCACCTGTCGTTGCAGGCGCTGGCCGAAGTGTTCCGCAAGGTGGCGGCAGCCGACTACCTGACCCGGCAGCAGGACGAGCTGACACTGGAAAAACGCCTGGCGGCCCAACGCATCGCCAACGAGCTGCTCGAACGCATTGATACGCTGCTTGACCTCGGCCTCGGTTACCTGGCACTGGAGCGCAGCACCCCGACCTTGTCTTCTGGTGAACTGCAACGCCTGCGCCTGGCCACGCAGCTGAATTCGCAGCTGTTCGGGGTGGTCTACGTACTCGACGAGCCGTCGGCCGGCTTGCACCCGGCCGACAGTGAAGCGCTGTTCGAAGCCCTGCAGCGCCTGAAACAGTCTGGCAACTCGGTGTATGTGGTGGAGCACGACCTGGACACCATGCGCCGCGCCGACTGGCTGGTGGATGTAGGGCCAGCTGCCGGCGAGCACGGCGGCACAATCCTCTACAGCGGGCCGCCTGCCGGCCTGGTCGAGGTGCAACAGTCATGCACCCGCACCTACCTGTTCAATGCCCCGGTACAGGCCGCACGCGCCCCCCGCCAGGCCCGCGACTGGCTGAAGCTTGAAGGCATCACGCGCAATAACCTCGATAACCTGAGCGCTGCATTTCCGCTGGGCTGCTTTACCGCCGTTACCGGTATTTCCGGCTCGGGCAAATCCAGCCTGGTCAGCCAGGCCCTGCTGGAATTGGTGGGGGCACACCTGGGCCATGCCGAGCAACGTAGCGAGCCCGAAGCGCAAAGCCTGGAAGACGAACCCGAACAGACCAGCAGCGGCCACGTAAGCGCCGGGCTTGGCAGCATCAAGCGGCTGGTGCAAGTTGACCAGAAGCCGATCGGCCGCACGCCGCGCTCCAACCTGGCCACCTACACAGGCCTGTTCGACCACGTGCGCAAACTCTTCGCGGCGACCGAGCAGGCCAAGGCACAGGGCTTCGACGCCGGGCGCTTTTCCTTCAACGTTGCCAAGGGCCGGTGCGCCAACTGCGAGGGAGAGGGTTTCGTCAGCGTCGAATTGCTGTTCATGCCCAGCGTGTATGCGCCCTGCCCGACCTGCCAGGGTGCCCGCTACAACCCCGAAACCCTGGCGGTGAGCTGGCAAGGCATGAACATCGCGCAAGTGCTGCAGTTGACCGTCGACCAGGCCCTGCAGGTTTTTGCCGAGCAACCGCCTGCCCGCCGTTGTCTGCAAGTGCTGCAGGATATCGGCCTGGGCTACTTGCGTCTGGGCCAGCCGGCCACCGAGCTGTCCGGTGGTGAAGCGCAGCGGATCAAGCTGGCGACCGAACTGCAGCGCATGGCCCGCGGGGTGACCCTGTATGTGCTGGATGAGCCCACCAACGGCTTGCACCCGCAGGACATCGACCGGCTGCTGGTACAGCTGAACCGCCTGGTAGAAAGCGGGCATAGCGTGGTGGTGGTCGAACACGACATGCGAGTGGTGGCGCAGAGCGACTGGGTGATCGATATCGGGCCGGGTGCTGGCGATGCCGGGGGCAAGGTGGTGGTCAGCGGCACGCCGCAGGTGGTGGCGGCATCTACCGACAGCCGCACGGCGGCGTTTTTGGCCAAGGCCTTGTGACCCCTGCGCATTGACTCAACGGAAATTTCTGTCGTTGCCTATAGCTTACATCCACCAAGCCAGCACCACCGGCAACCAGGCAAACGACAGCACCGTAGAACACATCACCAGGTTCGCCACCTGCTCTGGCTCGCGGTTGGCCCGCACCGCCATCAGGTAGTTGAACACGGCTACCGGCATCGCCGACTGCACCATCAGCACCGCACGCTCCAGGCTGTCCATACCCAGTACCGCGCCCACTGCCCAGCCCACCGCAGCCCCCAGGCCAATGCGCAAGCCGCCCAGCAGCATGCCGCTGCCCACGTGACGCAGGCGAATGCTGGCCAGTGACACCCCCAGGGTCAGCAGCATGAGTGGAATGGTCATGCCGCCCAGCAGGTCTGCGGTGTTGGCCAGCCAACGCGGCAGTTCGAAATCGAGAAAAATGATGGGCATGGCGCCGGCCAGGCTGATGACGATAGGGTTGCGCAACAGCGCCTTGAGCGAAGCCGCCGTGCCGGAGATGGCCATGCCGATGGTGAACTGCACGATCGACAGGGTCAGGAAGAATGCCACGGCCAGGGCCAGGCCATGCTCACCGAAGGCATACAGACTGATCGGCAGGCCCATGTTGCCGGTGTTAGGGAACATGAACGCCGCCAGCAGTACCCGCCAGTGCATGCCCGACGCGCGACACACGAGCAAAGCGGCCAGGGCCATACCCAGGGTGCACAGCAAGCAGGCCACGGCCATGCTGGTAAAGGCATTCGGGTCCAGCTCGGTACGGCTGAGGGTGGACAGTACCAGCGAAGGTGTGCCGACGGTCATTACCACCCGGGCGATGAAGTCAGTGGGGTAATCCAGGCCCTTGCGGGCCCAGGCAAAACCAATTCCGGCGACGATGAAAACCGGGGCCAGGACTGCGAACAGCGACGCGAACATGGGGGCCTTCCTTGGTGGGGTTCAGCATTATGCAGCACTCAGTGAGATTACCGGGCCGATTTCAACGCACGCAGGAGCCGCCATCGAAAATGTCTGTGGAAGACATGTTCATGTCGCGCTGAGACTGCGGCGTCTCGTCGCACACCCGAGCCCCTTGGGCAAAAGCGTCCAAGCCCGTAGAATCCCGCTTCCTTTTCGCCCGTCGCCTTGAACGGTGGCAACCAGCAGCAATGACAGAGTCAGCGCCTGAACACATGAACGCACATGTGAAGTAGGCTCAACCCTCCCCGCCCGGCCCATCTCCCATAGCGCCCAGCGGTTGAGTCTTGCCCAGGTCGCATCCGTGTCGCCACTCGCCCCTTGCCGGGTCGAGCCGGTGTGCGCGCCGAGAAGGTGCTCATTCCGCTCATCCAACTAGAGGTACGTATGTCTCCGCGTTTGCTGGCCATGGCGCTGGCGCCCCTGCTCGGGCTGTTCATCATTGCCCTGGGCAACGGCTTCATGTCTTCCCTGACCACCCTGCGCCTGGGCGCCGCCGGTGAGTCTGCAACTACCATTGGTATCGTCTCGTCGACTTACTTCATCGGCCTGACCCTCGGCGCCATCTTCAACGACCGGCTGATCCTGCGCATCGGCCACATTCGCGCCTATACCAGCTTCGCCTCGCTGATCGCCGTGACCATCCTGCTGCAAGGGTTGTTCTACGAGGTCACCTGGTGGTCGGTGCTACGCCTGATCAACGGCTGGGCCGCGGTGGGCGTGTTCCTGGTGATCGAAAGCTGGCTGCTGCTGGCCGGCGACGCGAAAATCCGCGGCCGCCTGCTGGCGCTGTACATGATCGCCTTCTACGGCGCCGGGGTGATCGCCCAGGCCGGTCTTGGCGAAATCACCCAGCTAGGCGATACCGCCCCGTTCATGCTGGCCGGCGTGCTGGCCGCACTGTCGGTGTTGCCGATCGTGATCCTGCCGCGGGTGTCGCCGCTGCTGGACCAGGTCGAACCCCTCAAGCCCCGCCAGTTGCTGGGCGTGGCACCGTCGGGCCTGGTCGGCTGCTTCGGCTCGGGTGTAGCGATTGCCGGCATCTATGCGCTGCTGCCACTGTACTTGCAGCGCATCGGCCTGGAGGTGGGTGAGGTCGGCAACATGATGGCCTGGGTGATCCTTGGCGCGATGCTGCTGCAATACCCGGTCGGGCGCTGGTCCGACCGCAAGGACCGCCTCGATGTGCTGCTCGCGCTGGCCGCGTTGTGCGTTGTCCTGTCGCTTGTAACGGTGTTCCTGCCATCGGACTCGTTCCTGCTGCCGGCCATGCTGTTCCTGCTGGGTGGTGGCGTGTTCACCCTGTACCCGGTGGCGGTCAGCCATGCGGCCGACCGCGCGCCGTCCGATGCGCTGGTGCCGATGATCCAGGGCCTGCTGCTGATCAACTCGCTGGGCTCGGCCATGGCACCGGTGGCCATTTCGCCGATGATGACCGAGTTTGGCGAGGCTGGGCTGTTCTGGGCGTTTGCCGTGGTCAACCTGGCCATGGTGTGCTTCTTCATGTGGCGCCGCGGCAAGCGCCCGGCGGCAGAGCACCCGGCGCCGTTCACCGCTTCTACCACCTTCTCGCCAACCGGTGCCGAGTTGCGGGTGACCGAAGACCTGATGCATGCGGCGCAGGAGCATCCGCCGCTGGAGCCGGTCGAAACCCCGGCAACCGCACAGCGCTCGGAATCCTGTTGATTGCCACTCGTCGCCCAGAAGGCACCCCGCCAGCAACTGCCAGCCAAACGAATGACAGATCTTGCACAAAGGAGAAGTCCCATGATCCGCATTCGCCCGCTGTACCTGAGCCTGGCGCTGGCCCTGACCAGCCTCACCGGCGCTGCCTTCGCCGCCACCGACACCCATACCGACAGCCATCCGCAAACTGACCAGTCCGGCGGCAAGACCGCCGGTGAAGGCAGCAGCGTCAACAGCCCCGGTAGCAGCAAAGGTAACGACAGCAGTGACACAGGCAGCAACGCCGATGCCGCCGACGGTGCCACTGGCGGCTCCAACAGTACCGGCGAAGCCACTGGCTCTGGTGCCGGGGCCAGCGGAGGTACTGCCGAGGACCAGGACAGCCGCTGAAGCAGACCTGAACTAGACTAAGCCCTTGACGCCCTGCCAAGGATTGACCATGCACCTCAGACACTGGCTGTTCGCTGCTTTGCTGCCCTGCACAGCGTTAGCCGCCGCAGGCGGCCAAGGCGCGATGTCGGTCAGTTCCTCGTCTTTCACCGATGGCGGCGTCATTGCCCTGCAACAGGTCGGCCAGGACCCGGCATGCGGGGCCGGTGAAGAGCGGACCCCGCAACTGAGCTGGGACAACCTGCCCGCAGGTACGCGGTCGCTGGCCCTGATCATGTTCGACCCGGACGGTGGCAAGGGCGTGGGTGTGGTGCACTGGGTGGCCTACAACATCGATCCCGAACACGATGGGCTCAAGGAAGGCATGGCGGGGTTGAGCGGGCCCTACGTGACAGTGGGCCGCAACTCCCGTGGCACCCAGAGCTACCGCGGCCCCTGTCCACCCGCCGGCGACAACCCCCATCATTACGCCCTGACCCTGATTGCCACCGACCTGCCCTTGGGTACCTTGCCCGAGGGGCTGGACCGCAGCGGCCTGCTGCAACTGCTGCAAGGCCACGCCCTGGGGGCGCAGAGCCTGGTCGGACGTTACGGCCATTGAACCAGTCAGTACAAAAATAAATGATCGGCCCCATAGCATTTATCCATTGAATGGCCCGCACGAACTGAAGTAAGCTCGGGCTCATTCACTGGAGAGCAACATGCCGAAACACACCCGCAACCACGCCAACCACACCGGTCGCAGCCTGCGCCCTGTGCTGGCCGTTGCCGGCTGCGTGGCACCTGCCAGCTATTACTTTGGGTATTGGTTTAGCCACTAGGCGCCGATACCCACCCGGCGTCCACCTTCGAGGGGCCGCCGAACATGAGAATACTCAAACCCCCGGTCGGCTTCCCGACCGGGGGTTTTGTTTTTCAGACCTTTGACCAACACCGATTCACTTTGAGGACAGATTCATGAACTACGCCACTTATTACTACGCAAACACCTGCGCCTGGCGATTTAGCCAATCCCGTTCGGGCCAGCCTGCCGCCTCCGATCGGTCTTCTACAGGTGGCAATGCAGCAGCCAATACGAATTCAACGATCTGTCGAACACCTCGATAGGGCCGACCATGCGGGCTTGAACCCGCTGTCCGCCCAGGGAAAAACGCCATGCACGCTTCCAGCCTCGCCCTGCCCCTGACCCAGCCGCAAGCGGCCAACACCACTGTCAGCAAACGCCTGCCCAGCCCGCACCTGCTCAAGCAGCAGATGCCACTGCCCAGCGAACTGGCCCAGCAAGTCCAAGCCCATCGCCTGGCCATCCGCAACATCCTCGAAGGCCGCGACCCGCGCCTGCTGGTCATCGTCGGCCCCTGCTCGATTCATGACCCACGCTCGGCCCTTGAATACGCCGACCGCCTGGCCGCCCTTGGCCGCGAAGTCAACGACAAGCTGCTGCTGGTGATGCGCGCCTACGTCGAAAAACCACGTACTACAGTGGGCTGGAAAGGCCTTGCCTACGACCCGCACCTCGATGGCAGTGACGACATGCACTCGGGTATCGCCTTGTCTCGCGGGCTGATGCTGAGCATGATCGAACGCGGCCTGCCGATCGCCACCGAGTTGCTGCAACCGATGGCCGCCGGCTACTTCGACGACCTGTTGGCCTGGGCGGCGATCGGCGCACGCACCACCGAATCGCAAATCCACCGCGAAATGGTCAGTGGCCTGGAGCTGCCGGTCGGCTTCAAGAACGGTACGGACGGCGGCATCGCCATCGCCAGCGACGCCATGCGCAGCGCTGCCCACCCGCACCGCCACTTCGGTATGGATGCACAGGGCCATCCGGCGATCATCGAGACCTTGGGCAACCCGGACACACACCTTGTGCTGCGCGGCGGCCACAAAGGCCCGAACCACGATGCCAACAGCATCGCCATGGCCCGTCAGGCGTTGGCCAAGGCCGGCCTGCAGGCACGGATCATGGTCGATTGCAGCCACGCCAACAGCGGCAAGGACCCGGCGCGCCAGCCAGCGGTCTTCAATGATGTGCTGGAACAGCGCCTGGCCGGCGACCGTTCGCTGGTCGGCGTCATGATCGAAGGGCACTTGTTCGATGGCTGCCAGGCGCTGGGCAAGGGCACACTGAAATACGGTGTGTCGATTACCGACGGCTGCCTGGGCTGGGCCTCCACCGAAACCCTGTTGCGTGAGGCGGCACAAAAACTGTAGGCCGAAGGTTGTAAGCCTGGCGAGACATACCCCGGACAAGTGCGCTAGGCTTGCCTTTTTACCCCCAAGGAGCAGTACCCATGGCCCGTGCAACCGCCCGCCACATTCTGGTCAGCAGCGAAGACAAGTGCAACGAACTCAAAGCCCAGATCGAAGCAGGCGCCGACTTCGCTGAAATCGCCAAAGCCAACTCCACCTGCCCGTCCAGCCGTCAGGGCGGTGACCTGGGCTCGTTCGGCCCAGGCCAGATGGTCAAGGAATTCGACACCGTGGTCTTCAGCGCCCCGGTCAACACCGTGCAAGGCCCGGTGAAGACCCAGTTCGGCTACCACCTGCTGGAAGTGACCAGCCGCCAGGACTGATTCACCCCTCCCGGTGATCAGCCCCCCTGTGGGAGCGGGTTTACCCGCGAAGAGGCCAGACCAGACAACCTCGTTGCCTGCTCCGACGCATTCGCGGGTAAACCCGCTCCCACAAGTATGGTGGGGGCTTGTATTTTCGTGCATGGGCTTTACGGTCCAGGCCGCTCCCACCCACGCCCTCACGGTCTACGGTGAAGCCCCCCGCTACGCCGCCAGCTTCCGGCATTTCGACTATGTAAACCCCTCCGCCCCCAAGGGCGGCATCTTGCGCCGTTCGGCCATCGAGATCGGCCAGTTCGACCACATCCTCCCCTATATCGACAAAGGCATCGGTGTCAGCGAAGTCGATGGTCTGTTGTACGCGCCACTGGCGGTACGCTCTTACGATGAACCCTATACCGTTTACGGCCTGATCGCCCGGCGCATGGAGCGCGGCCCCAATGATGAGTGGCTGCGTTTCGACATCGACCCACGCGCCACCTTCGCCGATGGCAGGCCGGTGCGCGCCGAAGACGTGCGTTTCACCTTCGAACTGCTGATGAGCAAGGGCAGCCTGAAGTACCGGACCCAGTTCGCCGACGTGGCCCGCGTGACCGTAGAAAACCTGCACAGCGTGCGATTCGACTTGAAGCCCGAGCACGGCCGCACCCTGGCGCTGGACCTCGCCAGCCTGCCGGTAATGCCCGAGCACGACTGGCAGCACCGCGATTTTGCCAACGGTGCCGGCTTCGACAAGCCGGTTGGCAGCGGGCCATACCGCATCGGGCGCATCGACAACGGCCGCAGCATCACCTTCGAACGCGACCCGACATGGTGGGCGCGTGACCTGCCGGCCAGCCGTGGCCGCTACAATTTCGACAAGCTGCGCATCGAGTACTTCGGCGACACCGAAGTGGCGCGCCAGGTACTCAAAGGCGGTGGCTACGACTACAACCGTGAGTTCTCCGCCACGGCCTACACCTTGGGCTACAACGGTGCGCAACTGGACGACGGCCGCCTGCAGCGCGCCCACCTGGGCCCGGCCAAACCGCAGGTGGCCCAGGGTTTCGTGTTCAACCTCGACCAGCCGCAGTTCAAGGACCGCCGTGTGCGGCAGGCGCTGGGTATGTTATGGGACTTCGAGTGGAGCAACCGGCAGATGATGCGCAACCTGTACATCCGCCAGCAAAGCGTGTTCTCCAATACGCCGTTGGCCGCTCGCCAGTTGCCGGATGCGGGCGAGTTGAAGCTGCTCGCCCCCTTGCGCGGCCAAGTGCCAGATGAAGTGTTCACCACGGTGTTCACTGCCCCGGTCACCGATGGCTCGGGGATCATCCGTCAACAGCAGTTGCAGGCCCTGGCCCTGCTCGAACAAGCCGGCTGGCACCCCGAAGGCGACCGTCTGGTCAATAACCAGGGCACGCCGCTGGCGTTCACGTTCCTCAATGGCCAGGCGGGCCTTGAACGCCTGCTGCTGCCTTGGAAGCGCAACCTGGCCCAGATCGGCGTGACCCTGAACATCCGCAACGTCGACTCGGCCCAGTACGTCAACCGGCTGATGGCGCGCGATTACGACATGATCGTCACCGGCTACCCGGTCACCTTGTCGCCAGGCGCCGAGTTGTACAACTACTTTGGTTCGGCGGCCGCTCACGACCCTGGCTCGAACAACCTGATGGTCCTGCAGGACCCGGCCGTAGACCACCTGATCGACGGCCTGGTCCGCGCCGACACCCAGGCCGACATGCTGCGTCACGCCCATGCCCTGGACCGCGTGCTGCAATGGAATTACTACTGGATCCCCAACTATTACCCGCCGGGCAGCTCCACCGTCTGGTGGAACCGCTTCGGCCTGCCCAAGGTCCAGGCTACCTATGACGAGGGCCTGGACACCTGGTGGGAGGTAAGCCCTACCCCGCTGACCAACGCGCAGATGGCCGAACGCCGGAAGGCCTCGCCATGACCGCTTATATCCTGCGCCGTCTGTTGCTGATCATCCCGACGCTGCTGGCAATCCTGCTGGTCAATTTCGCCATCGTCCAGGCCGCGCCGGGTGGCCCGGTGGAACAAGCCGTGGCGCGCCTGCAGGGCATCGGTGGCGGCGCACCCGGCGCGCGAGCTGAAGTGGTCCATGGCGAATCCCGGGCCACACGCGGCCTGGACCCAAAACTGATCGAAGAGATCAAGCGCCAGTATGGCTTCGACAAATCCGCCCCCGAGCGGCTTTGGTTGATGCTCGGCCAATATGCCCGGCTGGACTTTGGCAACAGCTTCTTCCGCGGCGCCAAAGTCACCGACCTGATTCTCGACAAGTTGCCGGTCACCCTGTCGCTGGGCTTCTGGGCCACGCTGATCACCTACCTGGTGTCTATCCCGCTGGGCATCCGCAAGGCGATGCGCCACGGCAGCCGCTTCGATGCCTGGAGCAGCGCGTTGATCGTGATCGGTTACGCCCTGCCTTCGTTCCTGTTCGCCCTGCTGCTGATCGTCCTGTTTGCCGGCGGCACTTCGCTCAACTGGTTCCCGGTGCGCGGCCTGGTCTCGGACAATTTCGACGAGCTCAGCCTGCTGGGCAAGGTCGCCGACTACTTCTGGCACCTGGTGCTGCCGGTCGCGGCCCTGGTGATCGGTGGGTTCGCCACCCTCACGTTGCTGACCAAGAATGCCTTCCTCGACGAGGTTTCCCGCCAATACGTGGTCACTGCCCGGGCCAAGGGCCTCAGCGAACGCCGCGTGCTGTATGGCCATGTGTTGCGCAACGCCATGCTGCTGGTGGTGGCCGGGCTGCCACAGGCGCTGATCACCGTGTTCTTTGCCGGCTCGTTGCTGATCGAGGTGATCTTCTCGCTCGATGGCCTGGGCCGCATGAGCTATGAGGCCGCCGTGTCGCGGGACTACCCGGTGGTGTTCGGCACGCTGTTCATCTTCACCCTGGCGGGCCTGCTGATTCGCCTGATCGGGGACCTGTGTTACACCCTGCTCGACCCGCGCATCGACTTCGATACGAGGGCGCACTGATGCTATCGCCCCTGTCGCGCCGTCGCCTGCAACGTTTTCGCCGCCACCGCCTGGGCTGGGTGTCGCTGTGGTTGTTTGCCGGCCTTCTGCTGCTCAGCCTTTGCGCCGAACTGGTGGCCAACGACAAGCCACTGCTGCTGGGCTACAAGGGCAATTTGTACGTTCCGGCGCTCAAACGCTATACCGAGCAGCAGTTCGGCGGGCAACTGCCGTTTCAGCCCGACTACCGCAGCGCCTATGTGCGCCAACTGATCGCTGAACAGGGTGGCTGGATGCTGTTCGCACCTATCCCGTTCAGTGCCGACACACCTAATTACGACCTGCAGGTGCCCACCCCCAGCCCGCCCAGTGCCAGCAACTGGCTAGGCACCGACGACCAAGGCCGGGACGTGCTGGCGCGGGTGCTTTATGGCACGCGGGTATCGCTGCTGTTCGCCTTTGCCCTGACCGTGGTCAGTGTGCTCATTGGCGTGGCGGCGGGCGCCCTGCAAGGCTACCACGGGGGCTGGGTCGACCTGCTCGGCCAGCGCTTGCTGGAGGTATGGTCGGGGTTGCCAGTGTTGTATCTGTTGATCATCCTCAGCGGTTTCGTCGAGCCGGATTTCTGGTGGTTGCTGGGGATCATGGCGCTGTTCTCCTGGCTGACCCTGGTCGACGTCGTGCGCGCCGAGTTCCTGCGCGGGCGCAACCTGGAGTATGTAAAGGCTGCGCGGGCGTTGGGGTTACCGGACAGTCAGGTGATGTTGCGGCATATCTTGCCCAATGCCATGAATGCCACGCTGACCTATGTGCCGTTCATGCTGACCGGGGCGATCACCACACTGACCGCGCTGGACTTTCTGGGCTTTGGCATGCCAGCGGGCAGCGCCTCGCTGGGCGAGTTGGTGACCCAGGGCAAGCAGCACCTGGAGGCACCGTGGTTGGGCTTTACCGCGTTCTTTGCGCTGGCGGTGATCCTGTCACTGCTGGTGTTTATCGGGGATGCCTTGCGTGAGGCGTTTGACCCCCGACGATGAGTTTTCAGGCCTGGCCTTTTCGCGGGCTTGTGCCAATACATGATTCAGGATGTTCACCCATGCACGACAGCGACAGCCTCAAGGACTACCCCCAGGTACGGCAACTGGCGATCCGCTCGCTGTTCGAGATCATCGAACAGTCCAGCGAGGGCACGGTGATCGTCGACCGCCAGGCACGCATCGTCTGGATGAACGAACGCTACGCCCGACGCTTTGGCCTGGCCGACGCTGCCAGTGCCATCGGCCAGCCCTGCGAAACGGTAATCCCCGGCAGCCTGATGCGCGACGTGGTGAGCAATGGCCGGCCCATCCTGCTGGACATGCTCGACACGCCGAACGAGCCGTTGGTGGTCATGCGCCTGCCCATCCACGATGACCAGGGCGCGCTGATCGGCGCCATTGGCTTTGCCCTGTTCGACGAACTGCGCAGCCTGTCGCCGCTGCTCAAGCGCTACGCCAGCATGCAGCAGGAACTGGCCTCGACCCGCTCGCAACTGCGCGCCCGCCAGGCCAAATACAGCTTCGCCCAGTTCGTAGGCAGCAGCGCGCCCAGCCTGGAAGCCAAACGACGCGCCCGGCGTGGCGCCGGCAGTGATTCGCCCGTGTTGCTGCTGGGCGAAACCGGCACCGGCAAGGAGCTGCTGGCCCACGCCATTCACGCAGCGTCGGCACGGGCACACAAAGCTTTTGTCAGCATCAACAGCGCAGCCATCCCGGAGACGCTGCTGGAAGCCGAATTCTTCGGTACTGCGCCGGGTGCCTTTACCGGCGCCGACCGCAAGGGCCGCAGCGGCAAGCTGCAACTGGCCGAAGGCGGCACGCTGTTCCTCGACGAGATCGGCGACATGCCGCTGGCCCTGCAGAGCAAGCTGCTGCGGGTGCTGCAGGAAAAGGAATACGAACCGGTCGGGTCGAACCAGATGCTGCGCAGCGATGTGCGCATCATTGCCGCCACCTCCATCGACCTGCAGGCTGCCATGGCCCGCGGGGCCTTCCGCGCCGACCTGTACTACCGGCTGAATGTGCTGCCGATCGATGTTCCGCCGTTGCGGCAACGGCTGGAGGACCTGCCCGCGCTGTGCGAGGCCATATTGGCTGAGCTGGGCAGCCAGTACGAGTTGGAAGCTGAAGCGCAGCAACTGCTGGCCAGGCATGCGTGGCCGGGGAACATTCGCGAGCTGCGCAATGTGCTGGAGCGCGCGACCCTGCTGGCGGATCAGCCCCGGTTGGGGGTTGCGGACCTGCGTGCGGCATTGGGGCCATTGAGCCCGCTGGCTGAAGCGCCCGTGCGGCAGAGCTACCGTGAGGCCTGCGAGGCCTTTGAACGCGGCCTGATTGCCGGGGCGCTGGCCGAACAGGGGGGAAACGTGCCAGAGGCAGCAGCAGCCTTAGGGCTGGGGCGGTCGACGCTGTACAAGAAGATGGCGGCACTTGGTCTCTGATTGGAGACTTTTGTTTCTGATTTGAGATTACCGCCAGAGCTCCGCCCTTAACCACAGGCAAGCCAGCGATGGGCTGTAAGGCAGCCCATGGCGTCTCTGAATGTAGACACAGACTTCTAACAAAACCCTTTAACCCTTACAAATCAGCCAGTTACATAGTTGGCACGATTCCCGCTATCTCCTGCTCAACGATAAAAACAAGACTCACCCAGGAGACCCACCCCGATGACCGTGCTCATCGCACTCGCTGCTTTGGCCTTGCTGATGCTGGCCGCCTACCGCGGTTACAGCGTAATCCTCTTCGCCCCCATCGCCGCCCTCGGCGCTGTCCTGCTCACCGACCCTGCCGCCGTCGCCCCTGCGTTCACGGGGGTGTTCATGGAAAAAATGGTCGGTTTCATCAAACTGTACTTCCCGGTATTCCTGCTGGGGGCGGTGTTCGGCAAGCTGATCGAGCTGTCCGGTTTCTCCCGCTCGATTGTCGCCGCCGCCATCCGCCTGCTCGGCACCCGCCAGGCGATGCTGGTAATCGTACTGGTCTGTGCCCTGCTCACTTACGGCGGTGTTTCGCTGTTCGTGGTGGTGTTCGCGGTGTACCCGTTCGCCGCCGAAATGTTCCGTCAGAGCAACATCCCCAAACGCCTGATCCCGGCCACCATCGCCCTGGGCGCATTCTCGTTCACCATGGACGCCCTGCCCGGCACCCCACAGATCCAGAACATCATCCCCAGCACCTTCTTCAACACCACTGCCTGGGCCGCACCGTGGCTGGGCCTGATCGGCACGCTGTTCGTGTTCTTTACCGGCATGGCCTACCTGCAGCGCCAGCGCAACAAGGCCCTGCGCGCCGGTGAAGGTTATGGCACCGACTTGCGCAACGAACCGGAAACCGCTGCCGACCTGAGCCTGCCCAACCCTTGGCTGGCGCTGTCGCCGCTGCTACTGGTGGGGGTGATGAACCTGGTGTTCACCCACTGGATACCGCATTGGTACGGCCCCAGTCACAGCCTGCAATTGCCAGGCATGAGTGCACCGGTACAAAGCGACGTGACCAAGCTGACGGCCATCTGGGCTGTGCAGGCCGCGTTGCTGGTGGGCATCCTGATGGTCCTGGTATGCGCCTTTGGCGCCATTCGTACACGCCTGGCCGAAGGCACCAAAAGCGCGGTGGGTGGTGCCTTGCTGGCAGCCATGAACACCGCTTCGGAATACGGCTTTGGCGCGGTAATCGCCTCGCTGCCGGGTTTTCTGGTGCTGGCCGATGCCCTGCGCAGCATCCCCAACCCCTTGGTGAACGAAGCCATCACCGTGACCTTGCTGGCCGGCATCACTGGCTCCGCTTCGGGCGGCATGAGCATCGCCTTGGCAGCCATGGGCGACACGTTCATCGCCGCCGCCCACGCGGCCGATATCCCGCTGGAAGTGCTACACCGGGTAGCCGCCATGGCCAGCGGTGGCATGGACACCCTGCCGCACAACGGCGCGGTGATCACCTTGCTGGCGGTGACCGGCCTCACCCACCGCGAGGCCTACAAGGACATTTTTGGTATTACCCTGATCAAGACCCTGGCGGTGTTCGTGGTCATCGCCACGTTCTACGCCACTGGCATCGTCTAAGGAGCATTGCATGACCCTTGAAGGCAAAACTGCACTCGTCACCGGTTCCACCAGCGGCATTGGCCTGGGCATCGCCCAGGTATTGGCCCGGGCTGGCGCCAACATCGTGCTCAACGGCTTTGGTGACCCGGGCCCCGCCATGGCGGAAATTGCCCGGCACGGGGTGAAGGTTGTGCACCACCCGGCCGACCTGTCGGATGTGGTCCAGATCGAGGCTTTGTTCAACCTGGCCGAACGCGAGTTCGGCGGCGTCGACATCCTGGTCAACAACGCCGGTATCCAGCATGTGGCACCGGTTGAGCAGTTCCCGCCAGAAAGCTGGGACAAGATCATCGCCCTGAACCTGTCGGCCGTATTCCATGGCACGCGCCTGGCGCTGCCGGGCATGCGCACGCGCAACTGGGGGCGCATCATCAATATCGCTTCGGTGCATGGCCTGGTCGGCTCGATTGGCAAGGCAGCCTACGTGGCAGCCAAGCATGGTGTGATCGGCCTGACCAAGGTGGTCGGCCTGGAAACCGCCACCAGTCATGTCACCTGCAATGCCATATGCCCGGGCTGGGTGCTGACACCGCTGGTGCAAAAGCAGATCGACGATCGTGCAGCCAAGGGTGGCGATCGGCTGCAAGCGCAGCACGATCTGCTGGCAGAAAAGCAACCGTCGCTGGCCTTCGTCACCCCCGAACACCTTGGTGAGCTGGTACTCTTCCTGTGCAGCGAGGCCGGTAGCCAGGTTCGCGGCGCCGCCTGGAACGTCGATGGTGGCTGGTTGGCCCAGTGACGGGCGGCCTGGGCCTGGCGACGGTCGCGCATTCGTTTATCAGCAAGGAGGCCTTATGCGCCCTACCCCAATGACCGCGATTCTGGCCCTGAGCCTGGCCGCCGCCGCACCTGCGATGGCCGCCAGCCTGAAGGACATCGCGCCCTACCCCGAGGCGGAAAAAGGCTTCACCCGGCAGGTTATCCACCTGCCGGCCCAGGCCGACGAGTCGGCCTATAAACTGGAAATCCTCGCTGGCAAGACGCTGCAGGTCGACTGCAATCGTCAGCGCCTGGGCGGCAACCTTGAAGCACGCACCCTGGAAGGCTGGGGCTACAATTACTACCGCCTGGACAACGTCAGCGGCCCGGCCAGCACGCTGATGGCCTGCCCGGACGGCAAGAAGACCGAGGCCTTCGTGCCGGTGGTCGGCGATGGCTTCCTGCTGCGCTACAACAGCAAGCTGCCGGTGGTGGTGTATGTGCCCAAGGATGTCGAAGTGCGCTACCGCGTGTGGTCGGCATCGCAGGATGTGCAGAAGGCTAAAGTAGAGTAGGCAGGACCGCTTTCTCTGCAGGGTCAGCCTCTTCGCAACACGAGGCTGATCCTGCCCTGAGCCTGCTTTTGTTCCGGTAAAGGAGATTCGGCATGAACGATGTGCTCTGGCGACCGTCCACAACGCAGATCGAGGCCAGCCGGATGGATGCCTTCCGCCGCCGGGTCAACCTGCGCTACAACCTGCAACTCAACGACTACCAGGCCCTGCACGGCTGGAGCATCGAACAGCGGCCCGCCTTCTGGCAAACCCTGGCCGAGTATTTCCACGTGCATTGGCATACCCCGCCCAGCCAGGTGCTCAGCGAAGGGCCGCAAATGCCCGATGCGCAGTGGTTCGCCAATGCCACCCTGAACTTTGCCGAACACCTGCTGCGCCGCCGCGACGACCGCCCAGCCGTGGTCGCCGTACGCGAAGACGGCCAGCGCGAAGTGTTCACCCATGCCGAACTGGCCGCACAGGTGGCCGGGCTGCAAACGGCATTCAAGGCGGTAGGTATCGTCCCAGGCGACCGGGTAGCCGCCATCATGCCCAATACCTGGCAAACACTGGTGGCCATGCTCGCCTGCACCAGCCTTGGCGCGGTCTGGTCTACCTCCTCGCCCGAGTTCGGCGTGCACGGCATCATCGACCGCTTCGGCCAGATCGAACCCAAGCTGCTGATCGTCTGCGCCGGTTACGAGTATGCTGGCAAGGCCATCGACCAGGTGACCAAGGTCAACCAGGTGTGTGCGCAGTTGCCTGGCCTGGAGCACCTGATCGTGGTGCCCCATACCCGCAAAGGCACGCGTGCCGATGAATTCCAGGCAGCCAACGTCAGCCTGTGGGATGACTTCTTCCAGCCCGGCGGCGAGCCCCGTTTCACCCCGCTGCCGTTCGACCACCCGCTGTACATCCTCTATTCCAGTGGCACCACCGGGGTGCCCAAGTGCATTGTCCATCGCGCCGGAGGCGTGCTGTTGCAACACCTCAAGGAACACGGCCTGCACAACGACCTGAAGGCCGATGACGTGCTGTTCTACTACACCACCTGCGGCTGGATGATGTGGAACTGGCTGGCCAGCGGCCTGGCGGTGGGTGCCACGCTGGTGCTGTACGACGGCTCGCCGTTCCATCCGGGCCCCGAGCGCCTTCTGGACCTGATAGAGGCCGAGGGCATCCACGCCTTCGGCACCAGCGCCAAGTACCTGGCGGCACTGGAGCAGGCAGGCCTGGAACCTGCCAACAGCCACTGCCTGACCAGCCTGCGGCTGCTGCTGTCCACCGGTTCGCCGCTGTCACCGCACAGCTATGACTATGTATACGACAAGATCAAGGCCGACCTGTGGCTTGTGTCCATGTCGGGCGGTACGGATATCGTCTCCTGCTTCGTGCTGGGCAACCCGACCCTGCCTGTGCGTCGCGGCGAAATCCAGTGCAAGGGCCTGGGTATGGCGGTGGAGGTGTGGAACGAGCAGGGTCAGCCCGTGGTGGACGACAAAGGCGAACTGGTGTGCACGCGCAACTTCCCCTCGATGCCACTCGGTTTCTGGAACGACCCGGACGGTCGCCGTTACCACGATGCCTACTTCAGCCAGTTTCCGGGGGTGTGGGCCCAGGGCGACTACGCCGAGCAGCGTGCCAGCGGGGGCATGGTGATCCACGGTCGCTCCGACGCAGTGCTCAACCCGGGCGGTGTGCGCATTGGCACGGCAGAGATCTACCGCCAGGTGGAAAAGGTCGAACAGGTTGTGGAAAGCGTGGCCATCGGCCAGGACTGGAACGGGGATGTGCGGGTGGTGCTGTTCGTGCGCCTGCAAGACGGCCTGCAGCTGGATGAAGCCTTGCGCCAGCACATCCGCCAGGTGATACGCCAGTACACCACGCCCCGCCATGTGCCGGCGGTGATCGCCCAGGTCAGCGACATACCGCGCACCATCAGTGGCAAGCTGGTGGAACTGGCGATTCGCGATGTGGTGCATGGGCGGCCGGTGAAGAACACCGATGCCCTGGCCAACCCGGAGGCGCTGGAGCAGTTTCGCGATCGCGCTGAGCTGAAGAGCTGACATTCATCGCGGCCATTTGGGCGCGATCGCTTCAACGGGATTCAATCAGGCATAATGCCGCCTTTTTCCCCGATGCACAGGTAGCCCATGAAAGCCCAAGCCCGCCACATTCTGGTCAAGACCGCTGACGAAGCCGAAAAGCTCAGGCAGCGCATCGCCAACGGCGAGGCTTTCGACGTGCTCGCGAAAAAGTTCTCTCTTTGCCCATCCGGCAAGCGTGGTGGTGACCTGGGCGAAATTCGCCCGGGGCAGATGGTCGGCGCCATCGACCAGGTGATCTTCAAGAAGCCTCTGCGAGTGGTACACGGGCCGATCAAGAGCAAATTCGGCTACCACCTGGTGCAAACGTTCTACCGCGACTAATGCGCTAGCCCTTTGCCACCTGACATTTTTGCCAGTTGTGGTCGTGACGCACTCCTCTATACAACCCCGGTAACCCTGTGCACCACGCGTGGTGCGCAGGTCTCCCTGGAGAATGGAGGATTTCCTGATGCGTCTACGCCTGATGCTGACCCTGGGTTCGCTCCCGCTGCTGGGGATGGCCTCGCCCGCTGCACACGCGGCTTGTACCTTCTCACCCGGCCCGGGTAACGACACCTACACCTGTGACAGCGGCACTGCGCCCTCGCTGGTGGACACCAGCGGTGATAACCGCCTGGTATTCCCGGCATCCGGTAGCGGCGCCATCACCGGCGACGTAACCTTCGGCGCCGGCAGAGACAGCATCGACATGGCCTCTGGCAGCGTCGGCGGAAACGTCAACCAAGGCGCTGGCATCGATGACTTCGCCATGAGCGGCGGCGTCATCGAAGGCAACCTCAACCAGGGTGATGGCCTGGACACCTTTCACATGACCGGTGGCTGGATCAAGGGCACGTTCGACAGCGGCGACTATGCCGAAATGGACGACGGGCGTATCGGCAACGTCAACATGCGGCTGGACGAGAACACCTTCATCATGCGTGGCGGCAGCGTCGACCGGAACGTCATCGCGGCCTTCGACAAGGACTACATCGAAGTCTTCGAGGGCAACATCGGCGGCAACATCAGCGTCAGCGGTGGCGACGACCAGGTGCTGGTGCACGGTGGCCAGGTTGGCGGCGATGTGTTGCTGAGCACTGGCAGCGACCGCTTCACCTGGGACGGTGGCCGTATTGGCGGGCGCGTGGATGCCGGGCCAGGTGATGACACGGCACTGCTCAAAGGCCTTACGCCCGAGGTGCTGAGTATCACGTTGGACGGCGGCGAAGGTAACGACAGCCTGACGTTCGATGCCAGCCAGCCGGCAGGCGGTGCCCACTATGTGAACTGGGAGCGCGTGGCGCTGAACAACGGCAGCCGGCTGGCACTGGATGACACGCTGGTACTGGGCGACAGTGACAGCAGCACGGGCAGCCTCACCCTCGACGCCAGCAGCAGCATCACTTCACGCCAAGGGGTGATCACTGCGTTTGCCCCAGGCCAGCGCGCCGCAATCAGCAACGCAGGCACACTTGACCTCACCGCCGGCAATGATGCCATGGGCCGCTTGCGCATCGAGGGCGATTACACCGGCAACAACGGCACCCTGCGCCTGAACAGCGTGCTGGCCGGCGATGGCGCTGCTTCCGATCGCCTGGTGGTCAGCCGCGGCGCCATCGCCGGCTCTACCCAGGTGCTCATCAACAACCTCAACGGCGCAGGTGCGGCGACAGCGCAGAACGGCATCCAGGTGGTCGAAGCCCGTGACGGCGCCACCAGCACGGCCACCGCCTTTGTACAGACCCAAAGGCTGTCGGCCGGTGCCTACGACTATCGGCTGTTCAAAGGGGGCGTCACTGCCGGCAGTGAAAACAGCTGGTACCTGCGCTCGACGCTGGTTGCGCCACCCGCTCCAGCCCCTGTGCCGGCACCGGGCGAGCCGCCGGTGATCGCCCCGGCCGTCACCCCGCCCGTCGCTGCGCCAGCGCCCGGCCAGGCCGAGCTGCCTGCGCCGGTGCAGGGCCAAAGCCTGCCGCTGTACCGCCCCGAGGTCCCGGTGTATGCCGCCGCGCCACGGGGTGCCGCGATCATCGCCCGTCAGGCATTGGGCACCTTCCACCAACGCCAGGGCGACCAGCTGTTACTGCAGGGTGAAAGCGCCCTGCCAGCCAGCTGGGGGCAAGCCTACAGCGGCACGCTGCGCCAGCAATGGAGCGGCACGGTCAGCCCGAGCCTGGATGGCGACCTCTACGGTTTCAAGGTGGGCCAGGACCTGTATGCCAAGGTTGGCGAGAACGGTTACCGCCAGCATGTCGGTATCTACGTAAGCCATAGCCGCCTGGACGCCGACGTCAAAGGGTTTGCCCTGGCCGTTCACGACCGCAGGGTGGGCGACCTGAAGCTCGATGGCGATAGCGTGGGCACCTACTGGACGCTGGTCGGGCCACAGGGCGCGTACCTGGACGCGGTGTTGCAGTACACCCGCCTGGATGGCCGCGCCCGCTCCGATCGTGGCGACACGCTGAACCTCGACGGCCACGCCTGGACAGCTTCACTGGAATTGGGCTACCCCATCACCCTGTCCGAGCGCTGGCGCGTGGAACCGCAAGCTCAGCTGATTGCGCAAAAGGTCGCGCTGGACAGCGCCAGCGACAGCGTCTCGCGCATCAGTCATGACGCCCAGGTCGAGCTGACCGGCCGCCTGGGCCTGCGCCTGGAGGGTGCGTTCACGGGGAGCAGCGGGCGCCTGTTGCAGCCCTATGCGCAGGTCAACCTGTGGCACGGCGACGGTGGGCGCGACACCTTGACCTTCGATGACGCAGACAGGATCAAGACCGATTACCGCTATACCTCAGTGCAACTGGAAAGCGGTGTGGTAGCGCAGGTCAACGAAGCGCTGAGCCTGCATGGCGGCGTGCAGTACACCGCCAACCTGGACAGCCGCCAGCAGGAAGCCAGCGGCGTTAACCTGGGCGTGCGCTGGCAGTTCTAGCGGCGCGCAGCCAGCAGACCGAGGCCCGCGCAACCCAGCAAGGACGCGCTGACCCGGTTGAACATCCGGCGTGGGCCGGGCTGGCTGAACCAACGCTGCATGTAGGCGCCCAGGCCTGAGTAGATGGCGATGGCCGCCCATTCCAGCAGCAGGAACAACACACCCAGCCAAAGGAACTGCTCACTCACCGGGGTGCTGCTACCGACCGAGACGAACTGCGGCAGGAAGGCGGTAAAGATCAGGATGGCCTTGGGGTTGCCGGCCGCCACCCAGAACTCCTGGCGCGCCAGGCGCCAAGTGCCGCCTGGGTGATCGCTTGCCACCACGGTCTCGCTCACGGGTGCGCGCCACAGTTGCCAGGCGATGTAGAACAGGTAGGCCGCGCCCACCACCTTGATGGCCAGGAACAGGTATTCGCTGGTATGCAACACCACTGCCAGGCCCATCGCTGCCAGGGCAATCATGCCGCAGAAGGCAAGGATCCGGCCGGCGCCGGCCACGCAGGCGGTGCGCAGGCCGTAACGGCTGGCGTTGTGCAGCGACAACAGGTTGTTTGGCCCTGGCGCCATGTTCAAGGCGAAGCAGGCGGGGATGAAAAGCAGCAGGCTTGAAAGGTCCATTCTCGTTTTCCTCTGACAACAGCCCTCTATTTCGGCGCGTTCCGGGTCCTGCGGTCAAGTAACAGCCAGCGATAAAAACTGTACGGGTTCACGGTACCTGATACCCTGCCGGCAATACCGAGGAGCCTGTAATGCCCCGTTCCCACGCCGCCCTGTGGCGCGATCCGGCCCTGGCACATGTCGAGAGCCGGCGCGCCTGCCACAGCCGGGCCTGCTACAAGGCCCACAGCCACCCGACGTTTTCCATCGGTGCGGTGGATGCTGGCCGCAGCCATTTCACCGGGGCTGCCGACGGGCAGCAACACTTGGCGCCCGGCACGCTGGTACTGGTTCCGGCCCACCGCGTGCATGCCTGCAACCCGGCCCCCGGCCTGGCGTGGAGCTATCAGATGCTGCATGTGGATGCCGACTGGCTGACGCAGTTACGCCTGGAGTCGGGCCTTGGCGGAATCGAAGCTGGCGAACCGGTGCGCATCTGCAGGGAGGCCGAGGTATATCGGCAGTTCTGCGCGCTGAACAGGTTACTGTTTTCCAGTGCCTGCAATGGCGAGAAAGATGCGGCGCTGATTGCCTTTCTGGGGGACCTGGACTTTTCCGCGCACCCACCGCTGGCAGCGGCCCCCGCCCTGCAAGCCGCCACCTTGAACGGGTTGCTTGCACGCATCGAACACCAGGACCCTGCGCAATTGAGCCTGGAGGTGTTGGCGCGGGAGGCCGGGCTGGGGCGCTATCAGCTGATCCGCGCGTTTCGTGCGGCTACCGGGTTCACGCCGCATGCCTACCTGCTCAATGCCCGGGTCAATCGTGGGCGGCAGCTATTGAGTGAAGGGCTGGCCCTGGCGGAAGTGGCCTACCAGCTTGGCTTTGCTGACCAGAGCCATTTCCAGCGGGTGTTCAAGGCCCATGTGGGGGTTACACCGGGGCAGTACCGCGGAAACTGAAGGCTGCTGCAGGTGCAATATTGTTCAATACGCCAGAACGGGCCCGGCAGCAGACTGCGGTTTTTTCCGTAGAGCAGCCCCTAATGCAACAATTCATGATCATCGCCCTGGCCCACTTCCTTGCCCTGCTCTCACCTGGCCCGGACTTTTTCCTGGTCGCACGCAACGCGATCAGCAGCGGCTGGCGCATCGCCAGCGGCGCCTGTTTGGGCATAGCGCTGGCCAATGGCGCGTTCATCGTCATCGCCTTCACCGGGCTTTCGGTACTGCAGCAGGGCAGCCTGCTGTTCAGCGCCCTGCAACTGGCCGGCGCCAGCTACCTGCTGTACATCGGCGTGCTGTTCCTGCGCCATGCCGGGCAAACCAGCCTGGGCACAGTCGCCGGCAGCCAGCGGGTGCATGGCTGGTGGCGCAGTTTGGGCATGGGCTTCTTGTCTGGCATCCTCAACCCCAAGAACGCACTGTTCTATGCCAGCCTGGCCAGCATGGTCGCCAGCGTCAGCCCCGGCTGGAAAACAGCCTACGCGCTATGGATGTTCAGCATCGTCCTGCTATGGGACTTGCTGGTTGCCGTGGCCATCGGCAACCAGCGGGTACTGCGGCGCTTCGCCAGCAGCCTGGCGTGGCTGGAGCGGGCCTCGGGGGTCATGCTGGTGATGTTGGCGGGGGCGTTGTTGCTGCATCTGGCTCGGGGCTGACCCGTTGCAAGGTGCGCATGTCGACCAAGGTGAAATGGCCGCTGGCCCAGCCCCCCGTGTCCAGGTGCCACACATTGCCCAGCAGCTTGGCCTCCAACACCGGGGTGTGGCCGACCAGCAGGGCTCGCAGGCCCTGCACCGGTTGGGTGTCTCCCTCTTTCAGGCGCCGACGCGACCACTGGCACACTTGGCGCACGTCAGGGTCGTCATCCAGCTCCAGCCAGGAGCGTAAGACTGTCCAGTCGGCAAACGGGCTGTCTGCATGCAGCAGACCGACCAGACCGTCCGCACTCTCCACTTCCATGGCAATCGGCAACTGCTCGAAACGCTCCACGAAACGCAGTTGCTCGCGCCGCGGCAAGTCAAGGAACCACCCCCCCCCGGCGGCGCGGTACATGCCCAGGTCGAGCCGCCCACCGCGCACGCGGGTGATTGCCAAGGCCTCATGATTGCCCTGGACGGCATGGAACCAAGGCTGGGCCAGCCATTCCAGCGCGGCTTCGCTGTGCGGCCCACGGTCGACCAGGTCACCCACGCTGAACAGGCGGTCCACCGCCGGATCGAAACCTACCGCATCCAGGCATTGTTGCAGGCGCTGGAAGTGGCCATGGATATCGCCCACGGCCAGATCCCGTCCCCGGATATTGGCGATCATCCGCCGAAACCGTGCCATTACAGTGTTCCTCCGCTGGTAGCACCCTGCCCGCCTTCATGCGGGCCGTGCTCATGGCGCTGTCACTGGACAGCATGGCACAAGGTACCGTGGCTGCGCAGGTCGGGGGGGCGTTTTGCTGCGCATCCCAGGCTTCCTGAAAAACCCTTCACTGGAACAGGCGTTGGTGCCGATAGTATGCTCGGCACGTCAATCTTCACCAGGGAATGGTTCTGATGAAACTGTGCGCCGTACAACTGGCGTCGCTCAAGGGCGATTTGCCAGGCAACCTCCAGCGCCATCTGGTTTGCATCGAGCAGGCTGCGGCCCTGGGTGCCGAACTGGTGGTGTTCCCCGAGCTGTCGCTGACCGGCTATGAGCCGAGTGTGGCGCGACAGGCCGCCCTGCCCGTCACCTCCGCGCGCCTGGACCCGCTGCAGGCAGCCTGCGACCGCTTGGGCATTACGGTTGCCGTGGGCCTGCCATTGCCGACGCCCGACGGCATACGCATCGGCATGCCCATCTTCTGCCCAGAGGCGCCGCGCCAGGCCTATGCCAAGCAGCGCTTGCATGATGATGAGCTGCCTTACTTCACCCCAGGTGATCAGGCATTGCTGCTGGAGGTGGGTGAACACCGGGTGGCACCGGCGATCTGCTACGAATCGATGTTCCTGGCGCATGCCGCCGTGGCCCGCGAGCGCGGTGCCGACCTGTACCTGGTCAGCGTTGCGAAAACCGCCAAGGGTATCCGCGAGGGATATGCGCACTACCCAGAGGTGGCACGCGAGCTGGGCATGCCGGTATTGATGGCCAACTGCGTGGGGCCGGCCGACACCTTCATCGGTGCCGGCGGTTCTGCAGCATGGGACAGCCAGGGGCACTTGCTGGCCAGCCTGGATGACCACAGTGAAGGGCTGATCGTACTCGACACCCGCAGTGCCAGCGCGATCACCCTGCCCTTGAACCTGCACCCTGCATGATCTATCTGTTTCTAGCGTTACTGAGTTACGCCTGCACCTACTGTCTGGTCGGTTTGCTGATTCAGGGTCAACTTGCCGATGTGGCCGAGGGATTGCGCCATCGGCCCGATGCGCCTACGCCCGGCGAGTACCTGCGTGAGGTCGGGCCCCGCGCACGTCAGGCCCGGCGGCAATACACCCTGATCGCCGGTTCGGTGCTGGCCGTGCTGGCCTGCCTGATCGCCAGCGGGTTCGGTTGACGCCTTACAGGTCCAGCGCCAGGCTTTGCCGCCCTTCCAGCGCCAACAGATACTGCTTGGCCGCCAGGCCACCGGCAAAGCCGGTCAGGCTGCCCGACGCGCCGATTACCCGGTGACAGGGAGCGATGATCGAAATCGGGTTGCGGCCATTGGCAGCGCCAACCGCGCGTACCGCCCTGGGGTTGCCGAGCTGCCGGGCAATGTCGCTGTAGCTGCGGGTTTCGCCGAACGGTATCGCCAGCAATGCGGCCCACACCTGGCGCTGGAACTCAGTACCGGCAAAGTCCAGCGCCAGCTCGAAACGCTGGCGCTTGCCGTCAAAGTACTCGCCCAGCTGGCGAGCGGTTTCCCGCAATACCGGGCACTGGTCGTCCCGGTGCAGTGCGCCCAGGCGTACGCGGTTTTCCCGCTCCTCTTCCCACAATACGGCTGCCAGGCAATTGCCACGGGCCACAAGGGTCAGCATACCGACGGGCGATGGCATGATCGTGAATGCGCTGGACATAGCCGGCTCCTGCAAGTTGCGACCGCCCAACTGTACGCATCCACAGTCTTTCATGCACCCGCTTTCTTGCTCAGGTAACTGCACAGCCAGCAATGTGCCGCGCCTGGCTGAGCGTGACCTTGGGTATCAGCTCAGCGGGAATGCGTGATGTTGCCGACAGGTTGTAGACGTGGAAATGCTCGCTGACCACTTCCCTGGCCATCAGCTTCAACGACGGCAGGATGCGGCTGTCCCAATGCTGGTCGAGTCCGCACGGCGAAGACGGGCCCTGGCCGTCCTCGTAAAAGCGCCCGACGCTCTGGTCGAGGTCTACCCCCACCAGCAACACTTCCTCGAAGCCCAGGTGATAGGCCAACTGCAAGGCCACATAAGCCACCGTGCGGGCATCGAAAAAGCCATGGGCCATGTCTTTACTGAAGGCAATCGAGCGGCTGCGTTTGCTCCACAGTGCCCGGTTGCACACGCAACTGTCACCATGGCCGCGCAAACCGTCCAGCAGGCTCGGCATGTCGGCTTTGTGCAAGGCATAACACTGGGTGTGGGCTGGCACATCGGCACGCGCATACTGCTCAGGCCACAGGGCCAGGCGTTCGCTGTCGCGCACGGCAGTGGCGAACAAGGCCGGCTGTTGCTGGCAAAAGCTTTTGTCGGTGCACACGTAGAAGAAGGGTTTGATGCCGTGTTCGGCGGTCATGGCGACCGACCCGTTCATGGCGATGATGGGCAAGTGCGCAAACTCGCCCAGCGGAAAATGTTTGGCAGAAGCCCCGGAGGCAAGGATCACCACGGGGCCCTGCTGGGAATTGCGACACGCCTCGAAACCGGAGAACGCCCCGCGTTCAGCGCTTGGCTGCGACGGAAGTGTGTTCATCAATGGCATCTTTAACTGGACAGTACAAACCACAATACTGATCCGTGTATATGCCGTGGCCGCTTTTACCTAACTTTACCTGGGTGAACTCAAGTCAACCGCCATTCCCTTGTTTGGCGGGGTTTTGGGGCTGCTGAGCGCGCGGGCAAAGCCCCCGCCAGCAACAAGATGGGGCGCAAGGCGCCCCCAGGCATCGCAAGCCACTTCTATATTGCAGTCTGGCGAATGCGTTTCTTGTCGATCTTGCCGACACTGGTCTTGGGGATCTCGTCCACACACCGCACCTGCCGCGGTATCGCCCATTTGGCCAGGTGCCCGCTGTCAACATACGGCTGCAGGTGCCTGGCCAATGCCGGCTGGTCCAACTGCACACCGTCATGACAGACCACCAAGGCCAAAGGTTGTTCCCCCCACTGTGGATCAGGAATACCGATTACCGCGACCGAGGCGACGGACGGGTGCTGGCTGATCAGGTTTTCCAGCGCCACCGAACTGACCCACTCGCCACCGGTCTTGATCACGTCCTTGATGCGATCGCGGATGCGCACCACGCCCAGCGAGTCGATACAGGCCAGGTCACCGGTGTGCATCCAGCCCCCCAGCCACAGCGCCGCGCCTTGCTCCGGTTCGTGCAGGTAACCCTGGGTCAGCCAAGGCGCGCGCACCACGATTTCGCCCAGGCTTGCGCCATCGTGCGGTACTTCCCTGCCCTCGCTATCGACGATACGCAGGTCCACCAAGGCAATCGGCACACCGGCATCGATGCGCAGCGGCAGTTGCTGCGCCATGGGCTGTGCCAGCAAGTCGGTGCTCAGGTGGGTGATGCTGAGCAGCGGGCAGCTTTCCGACATGCCGTAGCCACAATGCACACTGATGCCGCGCCCGCTGGCACGCTGGGCCAGGCTCAGCGTCAGGGCGCTGCCGCCCAGCAGCATCTTCCAGCCGGTCAGGTCGGTGCAGCGCCCTTGCTCGCTGTCGAGCATCATCTGCAGCACCGTCGGCACGCAATGGGAGAACGTCACCCCCTCGTCATGGAACAGGCGCACCAGGCGGTTGGGCTCGTAGCGCCCGGGGTAGACCTGCTTGATGCCCAGCGCCGTGGCCACATAGGGCACGCCCCAGGCATGCACGTGGAACATGGGCGTGATCGGCATGTACACATCGCCGGTGCGCAGCAGCGCTACCTCGCCACACGCGGCCAAGGTGCCCTGCTCGACCAGGGTATGCAGCACCAGTTGCCGGTGGCTGAAGTACACACCCTTGGGGTTGCCGGTGGTACCGCTGGTGTAGAACAGTGTGGCCAGCGAGTTTTCGTCGAAGTCGGCAAATTCGAACTGTGGCGCTGCAGCCGCCAGCATGGCTTCGTATTCGCCCAGCAAAGGCACTGTCTGCGCGGCAGCATCGCCGTCGCTGAGGCGGATGATGCCCTCGACTGCCGGCAGGTCGGCGCATAGCTGCTGCATCAATGGCAGGAAGTCGTCATGCACCAGTACCCACCGATCCTCGGCGTGGTTCATGGTGTAGCGCACCTGCTCGCTGGACAGCCGCACGTTCACCGTATGCAACACCGCGCCCAGCATTGGTACGGCAAAGAAACATTCCAGTGCCCGGTGGCTGTCCCAGTCGAGCAATGCCACCGTGTCGCCAGGCTTGACCCCGGCTGTGGTCAGCACGTTGGCCAGCCGTTGGATGCGTTCCAGCAACGTGGTGTAGGTGTAGCGCAGCTTGTCGGCGTAGACGATTTCCTGGTTGGGCTGGTAGCGCACACCCGACAGCAGCAGGCGTTTGATCAGCAACGGATAGGCATAGGCCTGCTCGGCCCGGGGCATGACGCGAGTGGTGAGCATGTTGGCGGCCATCACAGTTGCTCGGCCTCGAGCAGGTACAGGCTATCGCTGCCGGCCCTGACACTGGCGCTGAGCGAGTGGATGCGTGGTAGCAGGCGTGCAAAGTAGAAGCGCGCGGTACCGAGCTTGCTGAGGTGGAACGGCTCAGGTACCGCCTGGCCCTGGCACACCACGGCCATGCGCGCCCACAGGTAGGCGTAGAAGGTGTAGCCAAACACGTGCAGGTACTCCACCGCCGCCGCGCCAAGCTCGCGCGGGTTGCCTTGGCTGCGGTCGAGCAGCCAGGCACTCAGTTCGTCAAGGTTGTGCACGGCAGCCAGCAGTGGCGCACTGAACTCGGCGTGCGCCACTGGCAGCGCCTGGGCAAAGCTGACGATTTCGTCGGATAGGCCACGGTAGGCCTTGCCGCCATCACCAAATAGCTTGCGCCCTACCAGGTCGAGCGCCTGGATGCCATTGGTGCCTTCGTAGATCTGGGTAATGCGGCAGTCACGAATCAACTGCTCCTGGCCCCACTCGCGGATATAGCCGTGGCCACCCAGCACCTGCTGGCCGTGCAGGGTAGTCTCCAGTCCCATGTCGGTGAGGAAGGCTTTGGCGACCGGCGTAAGCAACGCCACCTTGGCCTCGACATTGGCGCGTGTAGCCGGGTCGTCGCTGTATTTGGCCATGTCCAACTGCAACGCCACGTAGGTGGAAAATGCCCGCCCGCCCTCGTTCAGCGCTTTCATGGTCAGTAGCATGCGGCGTACGTCCGGGTGGACGATGATCGGGTCGGCATACTGCGACGGCGCTTCAACACCCGACGGCGCGCGGCCTTGCAGACGATCACGGGCATAGGCGATGGCTCCCTGATAAGACCGCTCGCCCAGCGCCAACCCCTGGATACCAACGCCCAGGCGCTCGTAGTTCATCATAGTGAACATGGCATTGAGGCCCTTGTTCGGCTCGCCGACCAGGTAGCCGATGGCGCCGTCGAAGTTCATCACGCAGGTGGCCGAGGCCTTGATGCCCATCTTGTGCTCGATCGAGCCGCAGCTCACTGCGTTGGCCTCGCCAAGCACGCCGTCGGCGTCGACCAGCACCTTGGGCACCAGGAACAGCGAGATGCCTTTGGGGCCGGCCGGTGCATCCGGTAGCCGCGCCAGCACCAGGTGGATGATGTTCTCGGTCAGGTCCTGCTCGCCGCCAGTGATGAAGACCTTGGTGCCGCTGATGCGGTAGCCGCCGTCGGCGAGGGGTTGTGCCCGGGTGCGGATCAGGCCCAGGTCGGTGCCGGCGTGGGGCTCGGTCAGGCACATCGAACCGGCCCAACGCCCTTGGTACATGGGTGGCAGGTACAGCGCCTGCAAAGCCTCACTGGCATGGTTGAGCAGTGCCAGGCAGGCCCCGGCGGTCAGCATCGGGTACAGGCCAAACGACAGGTTGGCGGCATTGAGCATCTCTTCGAGTTGGGCGCCGATCACCTTCGGCATGCCCATGCCGCCGTAGGCCGGGTCCCCGGCCACACCGACCCAGCCGTCAGCGGCAAATGCCCGGTAGGCATCGGCGAAACCGTCGGGCGTGCGTACCTGGCCAGCCTCCCAGCGGCAGCCCTGCTCGTCGCCACTGCGGTTGAGCGGCGCCACTCGCTCGGCAATCAGCTTACCGGCCTGCTCGAGTATGGCCTGGGCAGTGTCACCATCGACCATCTCGGCCAGTACGGGCGTTTGCGCCCACCAGGTCGGGATGTCGAACACTTCGTTGAACAGAAAATCCATGTCGCGCAGTGGCGCAAGGTAATCAGACATGAGGCGAGCACTCGGTTTCTTGGGTTTGCGAAAGCGCAGGCGCCTGGGCATCGGCAGCTGCCGGGGCGCCCTGGCCGCGCAGGAGGAAGTGCGACAACGCGGGTATCAGCACCAGCGCGCCGAGCATGTTCCACAGGAACATGAAGGTCAGCAGCAGGCCCATGTCGGCCTGGAACTTGATTGGCGACCAGGCCCAGCCGGCTACGCCAGCGGCCAAGGTGATACCGACCAGCCCCACCACCCGACCGGTGAAGGCCAGGGCTTTCTGGTAGGCGTGGGCCAGGCTCAGGCCGGCGCGCTGGTAGTGCAACTGCACGCTGAGCAGGTACAGCGCGTAGTCCACGCCAATGCCCACCCCCAGGGCGATCACCGGCAAGGTGGCGACCTTGACGCCGATGCCCATGGCCACCATCAACGCCTCGCACAGCACCGAGGTAAGCATCAGCGGCAGGATTGCCACCAGCGTCGCTCGCCAGCTGCGGAAGGTGACCAGGCAGAACAGGGTCACCGCCAGGTACACCAGCAACAGCATGCGGTGGTTGGCCTCGCGCACCACCTCGTTGGTGGCGGCCTCGATGCCCGCGCTGCCGGCGGCCAGCAGGAACTGGTGGTCAGCACTGCTGTTGGCCTGGGCGAAACGCTCAGCCGCTACAGCCACCTGGGCCAGCGTGTCGGCGCGGTGGTCCTTGAGGTAGGCGATCACCGGCATCAGCGAACAGTCGTTGTTGAACAGCTCCGGGGCGTTGACCGAGGCTTGCTGGGCGGCGTAGTTGAGCACGTCCTGGTTGCGCTGAAGGCTGTTCAGGCGCGCGTTGCCTTCGTAGGTACCCGCAGTGATCTGGCGCACCGCGTTTGCCAGCGACACGGTGGTCTGCACACCCGGCAGTTGCTGCAGCTCCCAGGCCAGGCGGTCGGCGAGGATCAGTGTCTGATATTGCAGGCAGCCTTCGGGGGCCGTCTTGACCATGACCGCGAAGGTATCGCTGGACAGTGCGTAGTGCTGGGTGATGTAAGCGTTGTCGAGGTTGTAGCGCGAGTCCGCACGCAGCTCGGGGGCGCCACTGTCGAGGTCGCCGATCTTCAGCTGGAGGCTACCCCAGGTGCCTAGGGCGGCCAACGCCAGGGCAGCCAGCAGTGCAGCACTGGCCCACTTGCGTTCGGTGAATCGGTCAAGCAGCGCCCACAGCCGGCCGAAGCCACGGTGCTGATCCGCGCGAGCATCGATACGTAGCGCTCGCTCGGCAGCCTTGCGGCCCACACCGACATAGGACAGCGCCACCGGCATCAACAGCAACGAGGTAAAAATCAGCACTGCCACACCAATGCTGGCGGTGATTGCCAGGTCCTGAATCACCGGAATATCGATCAGCATCAGCACCGCAAAGCCCACGGCATCGGCCAGCAGTGCGGTGACCCCGGCCACGAACAGGCGGCGGAAGGTATAGCGGGCGGCAATCTGCCGGTGCGTACCGCGGCCTATGTCCTGAAGGATGCCGTTCATCTTCTGCGCCGCGTGCGACACGCCGATGGCAAAGATCAGGAACGGCACCAGGATCGAATACGGGTCGATGGCATAGCCCAGCCAGGCGACGATACCCAGCTGCCATACCACCGCAGTCAGCGAACACACCACCACCAGCAAGGTGCTGCGCACACAGCGGGTATAGCAGTAGATGATCACCAGGCTGGTCAGCACAGCCAGCGCAAAGAACGCCATCACCTGGATCAGGCCGTCGATCAGGTCACCCATCAGCTTGGCGAAGCCGATCACATGAATGCGGTACTGGCCGCTGGCCTGGTACTGACTGCGCAACTGTTCGAGCTTTTGCGAAAAGGCATGGTAGTCCAGGCCTTTGCCGGTGGCTGAGTCCTGGTCCAGTAGCGGCACCACCAGCATGCTCGACTTGAAGTCGCGCGCTACCAGGCTGCCGACGATGTTGGCACGCTCGATGTTCTGCCTTAGCTGTTCGATATCACCGGCTGCGCCTTGATACCCGTCAGGCATGACCGGGCCGCCCTGGAAACCCTCCTCGGTTACCTCGGTCCATCGCACCGCCGGGCTCCACAAGGACTTCACCCATGCCCGGTCCACGCCTTGGCTGAGGAACAGTTCGTCGTTGATATGGCGCAGGGTCTGCAGGTAACCCGGGTCGAAGATATCGCCGTGGGTGTTCTCTACCACCACCCGGACCGCATTGCCCAATCCGCGCAGCGAAGCGCGGTTTTCCAGGTAGTTCTGTATGTAGGGGTGGCTCTGCGGCAGCATCTTGTCAAAGCTGGGGCGCAGCTCCAGGCGCGTCGCCGCCATGAAGCCCAGCACCAAGGTTGCCAGCAGCATGCACAGCAGAAATGGCCAACGATGGTTGAACACCAGGCGTTCCAGGCAATTGCCCGAGCGTGGGTCGAAATCGGCGAGGTTGCGGATTACCGGAAGCGTATCTTGGCGGGTAGCGGCCATCAGGGTCTTCTCTTGTCAGGGGTGCTGCGTGGGGTTACCGGCCTGGTTGCGCACGCCACGCTCGCCCACCAGCACCAGGCCGTTACCGGCATCGCTGACGAGTGCGGTGACTGGGCTGCGGGGGCTGTGGGCTACCGGGCTGAAGCTGGCGCCGTCATCGCGGCTGAGCAGCAGGTCACCGGCCTGGCTGGCAAGCCACAGCTGCCCATCAGGGTCGATACCGGCGGCGGTGAGGCTGGTGTTGATCCCTGTGTCGATCAGTTGCCACTGCTGGCCGCCATCGGTACTGCGATAGACGTGGCCGCGCAGGCCGTATATCAGCAGCACGCCGGGCTTGCCGACGGCACCGAACAGGGTGCCGGCGTAGGGTGTGCCGACGCGAGCGAAGCGCTTGCCGTCCCACTTCAGCAACAGGCCCTGCTCGCCCGTGATGAACAGCTCGTCGCCCACCGCGGCCAGGCTGGTCAGGTGCAGGCCTTGCGGGTTGTCGCTGTGGTCGAGCCACGGCTGCCAGTGCTCGCCGCCATCAGTGGTGCGAAGCAGCAGGTTGAACACCCCCACCGCGTAGCCCGTGCGGGTATCGCTGAACCACACGTCGAGCAAGGCATTGTCGGTGCCCGCGCCTGGCAGCTGTTCGGCCAGTACCCGGCCGTCGAGCTGTTTTTGCCAGTGCATGCCACCGTCACGGCTGTGCAGGACCACACCGTCATGGCCCACCGCCCAGCCCAGCTCGGGCGTGGCGAAGCTCACCGCATTCAGGTCGGCGCTGACCGGCACCTGGGCTTGCTGCCAGTGCCCGCCGTGGTCATCGGAATACAGGATGTGCCCGCGCGGGCCGACCGCGACCAGGCGCTGCCCGGCCCAGGTCACATCACGCAGGGCGCTGCTGCTGGCAAGGGCGCTGGGCATGGCGGGCACATCCAGCACATCGGTGAATGGCGCTGCCTGGGCCGCGCCATGCAGCGCAACCAGGGCCAGCATCACCACGCTGCATCGTTTGAAGACAGGCATTGGAACCTCTGCTCCGTGCGTTTAGCGAATGCCGTTGCCGGCCAGCGAATCGGGCGACCATTGGGTTTTCGACAACGGGTCGATGTAACGGATGCCGCCGTAGGCACCGACCACGCCGTTGAGGTTGTAGGTGCCGCCGATGAGGTCGTAGATCATGAACGGCGTGGCGTCCGGGGTCTGCTTGTCATAGCTCTGGGTGAGGAAGGCGAACGAACCCCGGTACAGCTGGCCACGGGCGTCGTACTGGTCCGAGGCCAGCGCGATCCAGCTGTCCTCATCGAGGTAGAAGCGGCGCTTGTGGTAGATGTGACGCGCGCCGTCCTTAAGCTTGCCTTCCACCACCCACACGCGGTGTTTTTCCCAGCGTACAAACTGCGGCGCCAGGTGATTGGGGGTGATCAACTGCTTGACGTCGGTGTTGTAGGTCAGCCGGTAGGTGTTGTAAGGCACATACATCTCCTGCTTGCCGACCAGGGTCCAGTCGTAGCGGTCCAGCGCGCCGTTGAAGACGAACACGTCATCGTAAGTGCCAGAGCCGGAGGTGCCCGGGTTGGGCGTGTCGTAGGCCAGGTTAGGCGCCAGCTTGACCCGGCGCTGGCCCGGCAGGTACTGCCAGGCGCTGCGCGGCTGCACCAGCGGGTTGGCAGCGTCGCGCAGCATCATTGCTTCACCGGCACGGCGTGCGGGCCCGGTGTACACCAGTTTCATCTGGTAATAGGTGTCCTTGGCGCCGATCGGCTTGGTCATGTCCTCATAGATCGGGTAACCGATGTGCGCCTGGCCGGTGGTCGACAATGACGGTTTGCCGGCAGCATCGACGTTCCAGGAGTCGTACTTGGCGGTCATGCTCACGCCCTGGTAGCGCAGCAGGAAGTTCCACATGGCCTCGGCGCCGTTCTGCGGAATGGGGAACGGAATGCCCGGCAGCACGTTGTCCACTGCGCTGCCGCCCTCCTGGCTTCTGGCGCCGGTGGCGTTCTTGCGGGTGTTGTCCAGCACCGCCTGCGGCAGCGCGACGCTGCGGTGAGTCGGGTACACGTCAACGTGGTAGCTGGGGTAGCGCTTGAGCAGTTCGAGGGTAGTGGCGGTCAGTTGCCCCTTGTACTGATCGGCATTCTTGCCATCGATGACCAGCAACGGCTTCTCGCTGGCAAATGGGTCGGGGCGCATGCTGGCGCCGCTCTGATAGCTGGCCGGTGGGGTAAGCAGGCCGCCTTGGTAGGCCGGGATGGAGCCGTCGGCATTGCCGGCCTTTTCGGCGCCGAGGGTGGTCAGGTTGTTGCCCAGGTGTGCAGCCTGGTCAGGAGAAACGGCAGCCTGGGCGGCGTTGAGCGCGGCCAGCGACAGACACGAGGCCAGCAGGGTACGTACGAAGATCATGATGGTTGTCTTCCTGTGTAGGCGGTAGGAAACAGGACTCAGAAGGTCGTCTTGACGGTCAGGTACAGCGCGCCACGGTCTTCGGTGGTGGCGCCACCACCGGAGAAGGAGGCGTAGCCGCCGCCGTAGCAGGTGTAATCCTGTTCGCCGTCCAGGGCATTGGGGGTGCTGCCGTCGGTCTGGCCGTCCTTGCAGGCCTTGGTCTCACCGAAGCTGTCGACGTACTTGAGGTCGACGAAGTACTGGTTGTAGATCGCAGCGCTCAAGCCCACCGCGTAATTGCCGGTGTTTTCGGCGCCGCCGCCTTGCACCGGCGAGACACCGTCCAGGCCGACGTTGACCGACAATGGCATGCTCAGATCCATGCCCGGCAACACCTGGTACCAGGTGGGGGTGAAGTTGACGGCGATACCCCAGTTGTCGCGGGTCGCCTTGTCGATGCCGCGGTAGCTGCCCTTGCCTTTGTACAAAGCCTCGTTGTGGCCATCGAGCTTGAGCAGGTTGCTGTAGAACAGCTCCCCGAGCAGGGTTGCCGAGTCGAACAGCGGCGTGTCACCCATCGTCATCAGGCCGTTGACCGTGAAATGCAGGGTGTCGCCAGTGGCGCTCAGGCTGTCACCATCCTTGGGTACGTCGTAGACCACCCCGCTGCCGGGCAGGCGCGACGGCAGTAAACCGAAGCCACCACCCAGGCCACCTTGGCCGGGGGCACTGACGATTGCCGGGATACTCGCCAACGGCATGTTGTGGCGGATGTTGAGGTCGCTGCCGACGCTGATGCCACCCACATCCTTGGACAGGCTCAGGCCGTAGATGTCGATGTTGTCGGCATAGGCAAACTGGTAAGTGGTGCTTTGCAGCGAGTTGTACAGGTTGCCGACCGCCGCCTGGCGGCTGCCCGGTGGGTTACCGAAAGGGCCACTGGCCACGGTCATGCCGCGCGCGTCGAGCCAGGCCTGGGGCAGAATCTCGGACGTCTTGCGGTAGTAGAAACCGAGGGTGCCGCCCAGCCATTGCGGCGACCACCTGGCCATGATGCCCCAGTCGCCGCTCTTGCCGGGCGTCAGGTCATGACCGCGGCGGATGGTGGTCAGCGCTCCGCGCACCGGGATCAAGCCCGGGGTGCCGGTGTGGCCGAGCAGGAAGCTCTGCGCGCCCTCGCCTACCACATCGGCGCCGCCATAGTAGGTGCCCGCTTCGGGCAAGCGGGCAGCATCCCAGTCGAAGAAGTACTGCGCACCCAGGGTGAGTTCGGAGTTGACCAGGAACGAGGTCGACAACTGGTTACGGGGGACGAACAGCTCCTTGGCCTCGGTGCCTGGCGATGCCGCCAGCTTGGCCAGGTCCAGGCCGGACTGGCCATAGCTCAGCGAATGCACGGGGTTGAGCAGGGTTTCCCCCCAGAACAGGTTGTGCTGGCCCAGCTTGGCACTGACCTGCGACGCTTCGCCGACATCACGGCTCATGAATACGAACGCATCCAGCACTTCGCCCGATGGGCCGTTGTAGTATCGCTGGGCGTAGTTGCTCAGGTGCGGGCTGCCCAGGGGTGTGCCAGTACCCGGCAGGCCATTGAGGCTGGGGCTGATGCCCGACTGATCACCGTTGCCATTGACGAACGGGTTGCTGTTGGAGCCGGTGTTGTCGTAGGCCTTGTCGTACCAGCTGGCAGTGCTGACGCGAAAACCGGTGTTGCCCTGATACACCACATCCAGCTCGGTCAGCAGGTCGACCCGGTTGGTGATGTTGGTGCCGGCCTTGCGGAAGTTGTAGTCACCGTCGTTGCTGTTGGGCGTGCCCAGCATGCGCTTGTCGGCGCTTTCCGTGCGCACGCCATAATTGTATTTGACGGTATTGTCGAAGCGCACGGCCCAGTCTTCATTGCCGGTCTCGACTTCGACGGCCTGGGCGGCGGGCAGCGTGAGCAGGGCGACGGCGCAGGCGAGCAGGCAGCGCTGTGGCTTCACGGCATGGTGAATGCGGTGTTCTGGCATTACGATGGCTCCACGTATTGTTATTGTTTTTTACGCCGCCCGTCTGTTGCGGGCGTGGCTGGGGCGTCCATGCGTTACTACAGGGTTTCGGCGTCCAGACGGCGGATCAGGGCCTCGGCCAACGGCCACGGGCCGAAACCGGAAGCCGGGTTGAGATGGCCGACGGCGCCCAGGTTGACCAGCTCACTGCCCCAACGGTGGGCAAGTTCGCTAACGGCGGCGTAGCTGGCCAGGTGGTCATTGCTACTGGCCGCGACAATGCTCGGGAACGGCAGCGCCGTGGTTGGCAACGGCGACCAGCCCTGGGCGGCCAGGCTGGCTGGGCTTGGGTAGTGCGCCGGCCATTGGGCGTCGAGGTCTGGCGGGGCAGCCAGCAAAGCCCCCTTGATCGGCCACCGGTAACGCGCGGCCCAGTGGGCGACCATCAGAACGCCGGCACTGTGTGCCACCAGCAGCACCTGGCCGTCGATCTGCTCCAGTTCGCGCTGGATCGCCTCGACCCGGGCGTTGCAGCAAAGGCCGTCAACCTTCAGCGGCGGTACGCTGCGCACCTTCGCCAGGCGGCTGGCAAGCAGCGTCTGCCAATGATCGGCGACGTGGTCGCGCAGGCCAGGGACGATCAACACGGTGGCAGTGGTTTGCAGTTTTTCCACGGTGAACCTCGTGTGCGGTGTAGCTGTTGAGGTTCACAGTAAACAGCCCTCCCCCCGGGTGCTTCACATTGGGCGTCAGGTACTTTTCATTTGATGACAATGGCCCGAACAGGGCTTTGCTTTTCAATTGATGACACGCAGGCTATAAAACCCGTGCACCTGCAAGCCAAGTGCTTTTTGTCGCAACAGCCTTGTGCTGCTGCCTGAAAGCGCCAGGTTGCCTGAACAATAGGGATAACAATAAAAATGCCTGCCCTCGTCCGCGCCGCCAGCTTGACCAACTACCTGGAAGTGTCCCGCCACCTGGGCCTCAACCCCCACACACTGCTGGCGCAGGTGGGCCTCAGCGCGGCGTTGCTCGACGACCCCAACCGGCGTATCCCGGTGGCCAGCGTGATCAACCTGCTGGAAGCTTCCGCCAGCGCCAGCCACTGCGAGAGCTTCGGCTTGCGCATGGCCGAACTGCGCCAGTTGTCGGACTTCGGCGAAATCAGCCTGCTGCTCAGCCACCAACGCAACCTGCGCGACGCGCTGCAGGTGATCGTGCAGTACCGCCACCTGCTCAATGACGCGCTGGCCATTCATATCGAAGAAGCTGGCAAGACCGTGGTCATTCGCGAAGAGGTGATCAGCGAGCGCGCGCCCTGTAGCCGCCAGGCCACCGAGCTGGCTATCGGCGTGATGATGCGCTTGTGCGCGGCGCTGCTCGGCACGCACTGGCACCCGATCAGCGCCAATTTCACCCATGCGGCCCCTGCCGACCCCGCCATTCACCGGCGCATTTTCGGCTGCACGCTGGTGTTTGGCAGCGAGTTCAACGGCATCGTCTGCCCTGCCGCCGACCTCGACAGTGCCAGCCCGCTGGCCAACGAAGCCATGGCCCGCCTGGCCCGGCGCTACCTGGACACGCTGCCGGCAGGCAGCGAGCCATCGCTGGAGCTGGAGCTGCGCAAGACCATCTACCTGCTGCTACCCATGGGTCGGGCCACCCTCGAGCAAGTGGCGCAAACCCAGGGCATGAACGTACGCACCCTGCAGCGGCGGCTGGAAGACAGCGGCTTGACCTTCAAGGACCTGATCAATAGCGTGCGACGTGACCTGGTGATGCGCTACCTGGAGAACCCCAGCTATTCGCTGGGTCGCATTGCCGATATGCTCGGCTACTCGATGCCCAGTTCGTTCACCCGCTGGTTCATCGCCCAGTACGGCATGCCGCCGGCCAGCTGGCGGGCACGCAGCGTCAGCCCTGCTCCCCAGGCCCGTCACCATCGAGGGTGATGAACACCGCATCACCCTCCTGCTGCACCGGGTAGCTGGCAACTTTCAACGCCTTGGAATTGACCAGGTAGCCGCTGGCCAGGTCGAAGCGCAGGCCGTGGGCACAGCACTGGATCACCCGCCCTTCCAGGCGCCCGCCACACAGCGACGCCCCTTGGTGCGGGCAGCTATCGTCGATGGCATAGAGCGCACCGGCGACATTGAACAACGCTACGCTGCGGCCCTCGCAGGCCAGCAGCACCCGGCCATTGCGCTCCGGCAGCTGGCTGGGGTTCAGGGCGATACGCAGGCTCATGCCTGCACCCTCTCTGACAAGGCGTCGGTCATCGCGGCAAACAGCGCCTCGGCTGGCCGCACCCCGGCAATCAGAGGGCCCAGGTTGAAGCGATAACGTGGCACGGCACTGCCTGCACGCCCTGCACCGTCGAGGAACGGGCTGCCATCATCACGCAGACAATCGATTACCTGCGCGGCCTTTAGCCCGCAACTCTCGGCGATGCCGAGCAACGTGCGGCTGTCACCGAGGTCGCGGCCTTGGTGGAAATAGGCAATGAACAGCCGCTCCAGCAACGCTTGCTGTTGCGACGCGCCAAGCAGACTGCCGGCCCGCTGCATCAACCGGTGGGCGTTGCCGGTGTTTGGCATGCGACAGATGCGCGAGAAGTCGATATCCTCCCCCACCACGCGGGCAGCGGCGCGCACCTGAGCCTGGCGCTCGCGCACTGCCTGCTCGCTGCCCAGGCGTTGAAGGTAGAACTGCTTGAAAGGTACCCCATTGGCTGGCAGCCCCGGCAGCAACTGCACGCCCTGCCTGTGAACCTGCACTTGCACGTGTGGCTGCTCACGCTGCAACAGCAACAACGCAGCCTGCAAGTGCCGCTGGCCAATCAGGCACCAGGGGCAGACGAAATCGAAGAGCACCTCGATGGACAATTGCTGTTTCACAGTTTCAACTCCTGGCGCGCAGACGATCCATGTCGCGGTGGTAGTGTCGTTTGGCAACCAAGAACACAGCCGCCGCTGCAATGCTTGTCAGTGGCACCAACTGCAGCGCCGCCTGAAGCCCGATCAGGTCAGACACCCGACCGGTGATCAGCGGCCCGGTGGCCAGGCCCAGCAGGTTGTTGGCCAAGGTCAGGGTGGCGAATGCCGTGCCATGCACAGCAGCGTGGGTAAGGTTGGCGACCATGGCACTGGACGGGCCATTGGTGCCGGCGGCTATCATCATGCCCAGGCAGATCAGCACCAGTTGCGCGGTACCGGCAGGCAACGCAAAGGCTATGCTCAGCAACGCGCAACTGCCCAGGCAATAGCCAATGGCCAGGCTGATCTTGCGGTCCGGGCGCTGCCGCCCAAGGCGATCGCAGAGCATGGCGCAGAGAATCATGCCGATACCACTGCACAGCACGATGACGGCGGCGATCGCCCCGGCGCGGTCGGTGCCCATGGCGTAATAGCGGTTCAGGTAGCTGGGCATCCACACGATCAGGGTGCCGCCGACAAACAACTGCAGGCCACTGCCGACATAGGCGGCGATGACCGAACGGCTGCTGTACAGGGTGCGCAGCGGGTGGCTGGCCTTGTCCAGCGCCTGCTGCGCGCACTTGGGGGCAATGCGCCCCTCTTTGACGATGACCGGGTAGAGCATCGCCAGCACCAGGCCGAACAATGCCATGCCGGCGAATGCCCAGCGCCAGCCCAGGTGCTGGGCCAACACCCCGCCCAAGGCCATGCCCAGCACCGAGCCGAACATGCCGCCCGCCATGAACGCTCCGGCCAGCGTCGAGCGCATGTCGCGGGGGAATACCGCGACCACCACGGCAATGCCGACACTGCCATAGGCGGCCTCGCCGACCCCGACCAGGAAGCGTGCAATGAACATTTGCGAATAGTTTTCCGCCAGGCCACAGCCGAGCGTGGCCAGGCTCCACAGCACGGCCATCAGCACCAGGCTGCGTACCCTGCCGAAACGGTCGGCCAGCAGCGACAACGGGAAGGTCAGCAGGCCGACCATCAGCGCGACGATGCCGCTGAGCAAGCCCAACTGGCTGTCGCTCAATGCCCATTCGCCCTTGAGCAGCGGAAACACCGCATTGAGCACCTGGCGCGACATGTAGTCGGAGATCAACAGGCCGAAGGTCAAGGCGAAGACGACCCAGGCATAGCGCCGGGGGATGCTGTTGGCAGTGTCGGTGCCGGAGTCTTCGGCGCTGACGAGATAGGTGGCCATGTTGCCTCCTTGGGTGTGAAGCGTGGGTGTCGTTTTTGTTGTTATGGGTAACCGCCAGAACTCACGTTGCGTTTTTTGGCCTCTTCGCGGCGACGCACGCGAAGAGGCCGGGCCTGCCATAACCGCATCAAGTGCGCTGCGGCACGCCCTTCTCACCCGCCTGGCGGTTCGGCGCCATGCCATTGGCTTTCAGCGTTTGCTCGACACTGTCGTACTGCTGCCCGATGCGGTAAATGGCGCGGGCCTCCTTGCCGCTGGCAATCTCGCGCCCCAGCTCATGGGCCACGCGCACGGTCTGCTGGACCTGCTGCACCGAGGTGAAGCGTTTGCCGTGCTGGTCGATGATGGTGTCTTCATTGCCGCAGCGCGGGTGCAGGCCCATGGCCAGCGCCATGGTGTTGAACGGCAGCACGTTCTTGAGCAACGATTCGGCAGTCAGGGTGCAGCCGTCCGGCGCGCGGTGGATGAAGTTGAAGAAGTTGAACGGGTTGGGGCCGTCGAAACCGCCGCCAATACCGATCCAGGTCAGGTTCAGCGGCCCCATGTAGTCACCCCGGCGCACGATGCGTTCGAGGGTTTCCAGGGCATGCATGCCGGTCAGCTGGAAATGCGGCTGGATATGGCTGGCCTGCAGGCGGCGCAAGTGCTCGCGGACCCAGGCCGGGCCGGCCGGCACGGTCATTTCGCTGTAGGCGGCATGGATTGCGGGGCTGGCCAGCGAGGTGCCCTCAAGGTACTCGGGGTACAGCAACTCCATGATGTTCATCTGCGTGGTGTTGATGGCCACGGTCACCTGGTCGGGGCGCGGCGTCAGCTCGGCAAGCATGTGCCGGGTGTCATCCGACAGCCATTTGGCCGCCTCGCCTTCGCCTTCCGGGGCGAAGGAAATCGAACCGCCAACTTGAATGATCATGTCCGGCACAGCTTCACGTACCCCGGCGATCAGCTCGTTGAACTTGGACAGGTGCTTGGAGCCTTTGCCGTCCAGCTCACGCACATGCAAGTGCAGCACGGTGGCGCCTGCCTCGTAGCAGTCGACGGCCTTCTGCACCTGCTCGTCCATGGTCAGCGGAATGTCTTCAGGGAAGTCTTCGGGCATCCACTCCGGGCCATAAGGGGCGACGGTGATGACCACCTTTTCCATGTTTTCCGGGTGCAACGAATCGTCGAAGAATTGCATGCTGTAGTCCTCGCTATTGTTATTGTGCGGTTACCGCCAGTGACGGCGGCAGGCTTAGAACGTGCGGCTGCCCTTGATCCCGGCACGCTCCATCTTGCGATGGCATGGCGGGTAGTCCATGACCGCGTAATGCTGGGTGCTGCGGTTGTCCCAGATCGCCACGCTGTTGGGCTTCCAGCGCCAGCGCACCTGGTATTCGGGCAGGTAGGCCTGGCTGATCAGGTAACGCAGCAGGTCGCCGGCACCGGGGTTCGCATCCTGGCCGAAGCGCACCCGCTGCGGGGTGTGGTAGTTGCTGAAGTGGGTGGTGAAGGCGTTGACGAACAGCACCTGCTCGCCCGTTTCCGGGTGGGTGCGTACGACCGGGTGCTCGGCGTCGGGGAACTGCGCCTTGAGTGCCAGCCGTTTGTCCAGCGGCATTGCAGCGCCGAAGCTGGCCTCGATGCTGTGGCGAGCGCGCAGGTCTTCGATTCTGGCCTTTACATCGTTTGGCAGGTTTTCATAGGCCAGCACCATGTTCGCCCACAGGGTATCGCCGCCTACCGGAGGGCATTCCACACAGCGCAGCACACACCCCATGGGCGGTGCCTCACGCCAGGTGGCATCGGTGTGCCAGGCATTTTCATAGCGGTCGTTGGGCTGGTCCGGGCGCTTGTAGATCTGCACCAGCCCCGGGTGCTCCGGGTCGCTCCCGGCCACCGGGTGGTCCTCCAGCTCGCCGAAGCGGCGGGCGAAGGCCACGTGCTCAGCACGGCTGAAGTGCTGGTCGCGCAGGAACAGCACACGGTGCTGGAGCAACTGCTGACGCAACTGGGCGAACAGTTCGTCATCGTGAATCGCATCGGCCAGGTTGACGCCACTCACCTCGGCACCGATCGCGCAGGTCAGTTGTTCGATGTGCATGCTGTTGCCCTCTTCAGATGACGAAGATCGACGAGCCCGTGGTTTTGCGGGCTTCCAGGTCACGGTGGGCCTGTACCGCGTCCTGCAGGGCGTAGTGCTGATTGATTTCGATACGAATGCGCCCGCTGCTGACGTGGTCGAACAATTCGCCGGCCAGGTCAGCCTTTTCTGCCGGATCGGCGATGAAGTCGGCCAGTGCCGGGCGGGTAAGCTGCAAGGAGCCCTTGATGGCCAGCAACTGCGGGTCGAACGGCGGGATGCTGCCCGACGCCGTGCCGACGCAAACCATCAGCCCGCGACGCTTGAGCGAATCGAGCGAGCCGGTGAAGGTGGTCTTGCCGACACTGTCGAACACGACGTTCACCCCTACTCCGTCGGTCAGTTCGCGTACGCGGCTGGCGACGTCTTCGACGCTGTAGTTGATGATGTGGTTGCAGCCATGGGCGCGGGCCACCTCGGCCTTGGCCTCGGTGGATACCGTGCCGATCACGTTCAGCCCAAGCAGCCGCGCCCACTGCGCGACAATCAGGCCCACCCCGCCAGCAGCCGCATGCAGCAGCACGCTGTCACCGTGTTTGAAGTCATACAGCCGGCGTAACAGGTAGGCCGAGGTCAGGCCACGCATGGTCATGGCGGCAGCAGTCTCGAAGGCAATGGTTTCCGGCAGCTTGATCAGCGCCGCTGCGGGGATCAGGCGCTCGGTGCAATAGGCACCCAGGGTATTGAGGAAACCGGTATAGGTGACCCGGTCACCGACCACCACCTGGGTCACGCCTTCGCCCACCGCCTCCACCACCCCGGCAGCTTCCACGCCGATGCCATTGGGCAGCGTGATCGGGTAAGTGCCGTTACGAAAGTAGGTGTCGGCATAGTTCAGGCCCACCGCCACCTGGCGCAAACGTACCTGCCCAGGGCCGGGCTCGCCAACCTCGGCGTCCTCGTAGCGCAAAACCTCGGGGCCACCGGTCTGATGGAAACGTACCACTTTGGACATGCTTGTCTCTCCAATCATCGATCTGGACGTCAGGCGTCAGTGCTGGTGATTGGACTGTATGCCCTTGGCTTGCGGGGTGCTTCGCATCGGACGACAGCGGGTTTTCATTTGATGACAGTACTGTCGACCCACCGGCGTTCGGACCAGCGCCTTTATTCATGAGGCTGCTTGATGGTTACCTCTTGCGAGACTAATACTTAAATCTCTGCCTGGGGAGGCACGAAAAATGCAACCAAGATTCGTTATCGTTCCCGCTGTGCCGATCGAAAAGGAATCGTTCCGCGTTGGCAGCCGCTACTACGCCGCGACCGTGTGTGGAGGGTTCGACATTTATGACAATCAGGCAAAGGAGCGGCTCAAGCCCAGCTATCCGAGCCGGATGGAGGCGCAGGTGAAGTGCGAGCATTTGAACAAGCGGGATGAGTTGGGGTAACTGCAGGCGATCGGGGCGGCACAACCCGCTCGGGTCACTGATTCAATCCAGGCATTGCCTGGCAGCCTGGCGTAACTTGTCGCCAGACAGAAAGCTGCCCTTGTAGAAGGTCGCACGGCTGCCCTCGCGAGCGTCGACCACGTCAAGCACATCGTCGCTTGCCACGGCGCTTGGCGCCGTGAGCCGGTAGCCGTGGGCTATCGACTTCTGCGTGGCCTGTGGCGCCAGCGCCTGCCATTTTGGCAGGACACAGGCGGCGTACTGCTGCGGCGATTTTTTGGTCAGTTGGCTGGCAGTGGGTTTGCCGGGGGTTGCGCAACCGGCGAGGCTGGCAACCAACACAGTAGCGATAAAAATACGAAAGTCAGGCATTTGCAATCGGCCGTTATGGATAGGTTGCATTTTAACGGGGGTGACGCCGCGTTACTAATCAACCAAAGTCTTGCTGCAGGACGGCGCCCAAGCGGGATTCGTGCAGCGCACCTGATATTTCTGCCAGTAGCAAGGTCACGCTGCAACAGTGAAACTGCCCACGGCACATCACACCACGACTCGGCAGGGGCTTCAGACCATGCAAACCAACGCCAACCACACTCAGTTCTTCTATCAGAATGGCAAACTCGTCACCCTTAAAACCGGTGAACAAGGCCGTAGCATCTTTCGCTCGCCGGACGTACCACTTGCCGAGCGACAATCAGACGACACCGACGCCGGCGGATTGCTGGTAACTGACGACAAGGGTTCGGTGCTGCAGGTACAGCAGAAAAGCTGAAGTCCTCATGATGCTCCGGCACCATTGCGAACCAAATGCGGGCTCAGGGCTTGGCTCCCCTATACAACACGATGGCTGCTATATCCAGGGCCAGCACACTGCCGACAATCACGAACATGATGTACAGATCTTCAGAGAGCATTGCCGTATCCCCCAGATGCACCGGTTTCAAAAGGGGTAAGCAAATACTGATCCAGTCAGTGCATCAGGACTGCGAGCTGAGACTCAGCTGAACTTCAACTTGACCACTTTGCTCAGCGCCCAGCCACTGAAGACATAGAACGCATCCAGGTAGAAACGCCCTGCATAGTTGGGCAACGGTGATTGATTCAACAGCACATCCGGCTCGGGCGCGGGAGGAAACAGTGCATAAAAGCCGTTGGGCAGAACGGCCAGTACCAGCAATAACAGGTAAGTCGAGGCTTGTAGCAGGGTGGCACGATTACTGGATCTGGCGGACCACTTCAGCCCGTAGTAGGCAACCAGGCCGGCAACAGGCAAAACCCAGAAATGCGTCGGAATCCCAATGAACATTTCGGCAACTACGCTTCTTGCTTCCACCTGCGACTCTCCATCCAAATACAACGATTATTACGGGCGGGGCCGGCAAATGCAAAGCAACGCTGCTCAGGCCATACCGGCTCCACCCGCGCTTTTTTGAACGTTGCCGGGCAGGCGATGGGCAGACAAAAAGCCCGCTCTCGACGGCGGGCTATTGGTGTGGGGTTGGATGATTACGCTTTTGAACACATCAGTGCAGCATCCAGCAACCTGCCATGGTCGTACCAGGCATCACGTTGATAGGCCGTGAAGTGGCGCTCGCTTCCCGTGCCCCGCAACTCTACAAGACCCTCTGCCTTGTCGGGGTCAGTGCTTTCGACGAAAAGCCTGACCGCGTTATCACCCTCGACTTCATAGGTTTTCACATTCCCTTGTAGCTCGCCTTTGACGCAGCCCAGATAAGCGGGTGGGCTTTTCACGGTAGTGCCAGCGGTATAATCGTGGCTGTCACGCACATCAGGGTTTTGTGCGCAGCCTGCGACGAACAACGAGGCTGCCCCGACTACCAGTATTGCACCTGCCAGCGATCTTGAGTTTTTCACGCGACACGCTCCTGCAGCCCCATCGAAAACTGGGAAATGTTGCCAAGCAGCCTGCCCTTTTTTGGTTTTTGTCCTGCCCATGTTACTGCTCAACTACAACAGGGCATCAGGTTTGTTTGCTATATAGGGTTCGGGGCGTTTCCCTCACGCCCTGCCTTGCCCCCGATTACGAGTAAGGCCTACCCATAACCGGGGTCAGGGGATGGCGTTGAGAAACACATAAGTCGCCGCCAGATCGAGTACCAGCACAGCAACCACGCTGAAAATCATGTAATAGCGGTCATCCTGAGTCATTTCTGCGTACTCCGCATGATCAATGTCTCAGGGGTCACAGCAATTCCCGTTCCAGCGCCCTGATGCAGCCCGCTGACACTGCGCCAGCCCAACCGCGCAATCGCGCAGTCAGTCCTTGATCTGGCATACGCCATTGGCTTTGTTCTTACCGGTATACGAGACGTCAGGCGAGCCGTCCGGGTTGATCGACAACGATACCGTTACCCCGCCACCTTTGGCCTCGAAATAGTTGTCATTGAATTTCTTCAGCGTGGCTTCCTTGCCGTTGATGTAAACAGGCCCACCTTTATCGGCATGGACCTCGATATTGCCGGGGCATGTTGCGTTCAACAGCGGAATACCGGCGTGGGCAGCGCCCGATGCGGCAAGCAACAGGCCTAGTAACAAACGCTTCATTTGCAGTGTCCTCGTGGGGTTGTCGGGGTGCGCGCGTTAAAGCAGTCCTGCGATGACGAAGAGGCTCATCGCTCGTTCGAGATGGTAGGCAAGCACATGCAGGGTCATCTCGCTACGCATTTTTTTTCATTCCGTGCATCCAGTCCACCCGTTGGCGGGTATTGCTAGTGGGCGGCCTTTGACTGCCCGGCCCAATGACTTTCAGGAGCACTGCCCATGAACTTCAAATACTCCGCCTGCCTGCTTGCCTGCAGCCTCACCCTTGCGCTGCCGCCCGCCCTCGCCCAGACCGCGCTGCCAGACGCAGTCAAAGTCCCTGATGGCCATCGCGTCCTGCTCGAAACCGTCGGCGTCGGCGAGATCACCTACGAGTGCCGCGACAAGGCCAACACCCCCGGTCAGACCGAATGGACTTTCGTGGGCCCCAAGGCAGTGCTCAATGACCGTGCCGGTAAACAGGTGGGCGACTATTTTGGCCCACCCGCAACCTGGCAGGCCAAGGATGGCTCGAAAGTCACCGGCACCCAGCTGGCAGTGGCACCGGCGGACAAAGGCGCCATCCCCTATCAACTGGTCAAGGCCAACCCGGCCGAAGGCAAAGGCGCCATGCAGGGGGTCAGCTATATCCAGCGCCTGGCTACCCGCGGCGGTGTGGCGCCGTCAGTCGACTGCACGGCGCAGAACAAAGGTGCCAGGCAGGTCGTCCAGTACCAGGCTGACTATGTGTTCTGGACAGCCAAGTGACACGCACCTGACCCTACGCCCTGCGAGTGATGATCTACGCTCGATGGCAAGCCCCCCGGCTGGATGGCCGGGGTACTTGCCTTTCACAAGGAAGCCACACACGTTGAACTCGCCGGCCACTCCCTTCGACTTCCACCGCTGCCTGTTAGCCTGCGCACAGGGTGACCGGCGGGCCCTGCAGGCGCTCTACGATCACGAAGGCGCGCGCCTGCTGGGTGTTGCCCGGCGTATCGCACGAGACGACGCCACCGCAGAAGACATCGTCCACGATGCGATCATCCGCATCTGGACCCGCGCAGCCAGCTACGACCCGGCGCGCGGCTCGGCTCGAGGCTGGATCTACAGCATTACCCGCCACCTGGCGCTGAACTCGATACGCGATACCCGCCGTGAAACTGTACTGACCGATGCCGACACCGAAACTGCATCAACATTGCACGGGAGGGTTGATGACCTTGACCTCTGGTCCGGCTCAGCAAAGATTTACCGTTGCCTGGAACAACTGCAGCCCGCACCGCAACGCTGCATCCTGCACGCCTACGTGGACGGCTGCAGCCACGCCGAGATAGCCGGTTTATTGGGTGCGCCACTGGGCACCGTCAAGGCCTGGATCAAACGCAGCCTCAAAGCGCTACGGGAGTGTCTGGAATGAAGCCCGATTCTGCCGAAGAACTGGACAGCCTCGCCGGGGAATACGTGCTGGGGACCTTGTCGCCGGAGCAATATGCCGCAACGGCCGAACGCCTGCGTACCGACCCCGCGCTTCGCGCCGCCGTGGATGCCTGGGAGGCCCGGCTGCTGGAGCTGACCGCGCTGTCTACCCCGCAGCCCCCAAGCCCCCGCCTGTGGCGCCGCATCCAGCGCAGCCTCGATGAGCTACCCGCACCGCGCACGCAGGCTCGCTGGTGGCAACGCCTCGGCCTGTGGCAAGGGCTCAGCGCCGCAGGGCTGGCTGCAAGCCTGCTGCTGGCGTTTACCTTGCTGACCACGCCCCCCCCTACCACGGAATACCTGGTGGTACTGGTGGCGCCGAACAGCCAGGCCCCCGGCTGGGTGGTACAGGCCAGTGACAGCCACATGATCGAACTGCTGCCGCTGGGTAAGGACAAGGTCCCCGACGGCATGGCCCTGCAGTTCTGGACCAAGGGCGAGCAATGGCGTGCCCCGGTTTCGCTTGGCCTGGTCAAACCGGGCGAACCCTATCGAGTTCCGCTGGAAAGTTTGCCACCCCTGGAGGCCAATCAACTGTTCGAGCTGACGCTGGAGAAAGCCGGTGGCTCGCCGACCGGTCTGCCGACAGGGCCGGTGAAGTTCATTGGTCGCGCGGTGAAAGTGATATGACACGACAGGGCCGCAGTACGCGACTGCGGCCTTCGCAAGCTGGACCTATGGTCAGGCGCGGATCACCTCAAGGCGATCCCGCCCAGCCTCTGTGATGGCGTTCTCTCCTTCATCGCTGATGCGATAACGTCCTGACACCATTTTGGTAATTGAGAACCGGACCAGCCCGCTTTGGGACAAGGCTTGGCCTGCTTCGAAGCTCATTGCCTGCTCCAGATCGAAGATCTTGATTTCTCCGATTTTGTAGCGTGCAAACGCGACCAAGGCGTTATCCAGTTCTTGTTGACTGAGCGTTGTAGCGACGTCCATTCGACCTCCCAGGTCATGAGAGCCCCGGTCCGTGGGGTTGGAGGCAACGAACCGGGTGGCTTGTTGAAGGCGGACCGTACTATGCAGTCACGGAAGTCGCTACTGGCTTTCCATCCATGCTGGATGGGTAGGCAGCACGACATCCACCACACCTACGGTCACTTCAGGCGCCGTCGCCGCATGCCCCACGCCACCTGCTTCGCGGGTAGACGCGCTCGGAGATCCGACCCCTGCGCCCTGCTCAGACCATGCTCATCGCCGCACGCAGCGCCAGCAGGTAGGTTTCGACACCAAACCCGCAGATCTGCCCGCGCACCACCTCGGCAAATACCGAGTGATGGCGGAACGGCTCCCTGGCATGGATGTTGGACATGTGCACTTCTACCACCGGCACTTCGATAATGGCCAATGCATCACGAATGCCGTAGCTGTAATGCGTCCAGGCACCGGCATTGATCAGCACCGCATCCACCCGGTCCTCATAGGCCTGATGGATGCGTTCGCACAGGGCGCCCTCGAAGTTGCTCTGGAAGCTCACGACCTGCGCCCCCAGCTCTTCGCCCAGGGCTTGCAACGCCTGGTCGATGTCGGCCAGGGTCGCTGTGCCGTACTGGCGCGGGTCGCGCTTGCCGAACATGTTGTGGTTGATGCCATGCAGCATCAGTACATTGGCGACCATCGACCTACTCCAGGGGAATCGTCAGCTGATTGATCACGGCACGTGTGTCGGGCCGCACCCCGCGCCACCAGGCGAACGCCTCGGCGGCCTGCTCCACCAGCATGCCGACGCCATCGGCCAGGCGCGCCTGGCCCTGCTCGCGGGCCAGGCGCAGGAAAGGCGTGAGGCCTTTGCCATAGGCCAGCTCGTAGGCCAAGGCCGCCTCACCCAGCACATCAGCCGGCAGTGGCGGCAAGTCAGCGGTCAGGCTCGCCGAGGTGGCGTTGACCACGATGTCGAACGATTGCCCTTCCAGCGCTTCGTAGCGGCTGATGCGCAGACGCGGGTGATCGAGCTCGTTACGCAGCGCCAGCGCCTTGGCCATGTCCCGGTTGGCGATCACCAGCTCGCGTGGGCCCGCCTGCAGGAACGGCAGCAACGCCCCGCGCACCGCGCCGCCAGCGCCCAGCAGCAGCACACGGCGGTTGCGCAGCGGCTCGCCAAGGTTCTCCTCGATGTCCCGCAGCAAACCGATGCCATCGAAGTTCTCGGCGACGATGCAGCCATCCTCGAACTTCAGCGCATTGGACGCCCGTGCCAATTGCGCCCGCTCGCTGCGCCGGTCGGCCAGCTCGAAGGCACGCAGCTTGAACGGGGCAGTGATGTTCATGCCCTTCCCGCCTTCGCTACGAAACTGCAGTACCTGGGCTTCGAAGTCGTCCAGCGAGCCCTCGATAGCCCCGTATTCCAGCTGCTGGTTGCTGGCCTGGGCGAACAGGCCATGAATCAGCGGGGACTTGGTGTGGTTGATCGGTCGGCCGATCACTGCGTAGCGGTCGCTCATCGTGCATCTCCGTGGGTAAACAACACGCCATCCGCCTGCAGGGCTGTGATTTCTTCAGTGCTGAAGCCAAGCCCGGCGGCCACTTCGGCGTTGTGCTGGCCAAGGTCCGGGGCTACTTGGTGAATCGTGGTGTCGCAGTCGGAAAAGCGGAACGGCAGGTTGGCCAGGCGCAGCGTGCCGTAGCGTGGGTGCTGCTGCTCGATGACCATGTTGCGTGCCTGGATCTGCGGGTCGGCCAGCACTTCGTCGATGCGTTGAACCTTGGCACTGGGGATGTCGATGCCATCGAGCAACGCGAGGATCTCGGCCACCCGACGCGCGCCAACCCAGTCGCGGACCACCGCCAGGATCGCCTCGCGGTGGGCATTGCGGCCGTTGAGGCTGTGGTAGCGGCGGTCGCTGCCGAACCCGGGCGGGCCGCCGTTGGCTTCGAGCATGGCCGCGAAGCGCTGCCAGGCATCGTCGACCTGGGCGGCGATCACCAGGTCGCCGTCGGTGGCGCGGAACACGCCGTACAGGGTCGAAGTGGGCATGTCGTGGCCGGTCTGCTGGGGCAACACAGTGCCACCGGACAGCGTGTAACACTGCACCGCGTATTCGTGCATCGACACCAGGGTGTCGTACAGCGCCATGTCGATGTGCTGGCCTCGGCCACTGCTCACCCGGCCGAGCAGCGCGGCATTGATCGCCGCCACCGCGTGGATGCCGGTGTACATGTCGCCCAGGGAAATACGCAGCAGCGGCGGTGCCTCGCCCGGCACGCCCACCATCTGCATGATCCCGCTCTTGGCCTCGGCGATCAGGCCGAAGCCGGCGCGGTGGGCGTCCGGCCCGGTATGGCCGTAGGCGGAAATCGAGCAGTACACCAGGCGCGGGTTGCGCGCCGACAGCTCGGCGTAGCCCAGGCCCAGCTTGTCCAGGGCGCCGGGGCGGTAGTTCTCGATAAACACGTCGGCCGAATCGGTCAGGCGCTGCATGAACGCCTTGCCGCGCGGGTCTTTCATGTTGACGCTGACGCCCTGCTTGCCCATGTTCAGCTGCAGAAAATAGCCGCTCTGCTGGTCGTCCAGGGTGAACGCATGCTGGCGGCCAGCGTCGCCGCTACCCGGCCGCTCGACCTTGATCACCTCTGCGCCGAGCGCCGCCAGGCAACGGCCGACATAGGGGCCGGCGAGGAAGTGGCTGTAGTCAATGACGCGGATACCCGCCAATGGCAATGCCTGGCTCATGCTGCAGCCCTGCGCGGCACCATCAACCGGTGCTCGCCACGTTGCACGACTTCGCCGTGCTGGTTGATCAGTTCCGAAGGCAGCACCACGATGCCCCAGCCAGGTCGGCTGTTGCTCGGGCGCATCGCCCCCACCCGCATGCGCACGTGGAGCACGTCGTTGACCTTGATCGGCAGCACGAAGTCCCAGGTCCAGCCCAGCGACATCCCCGGTAGGAAGCGGTACTCGCACTGGGTCTTCAGGCCGTCGGCGATCGACAGCCCGAACAGGCCGTGGGCGACCAGGCAGCCAAAGTGGCTGGCGTTGGCGTAGGCCTCATCGACATGTACCGGGGTGTGGTCGCCGGTGAGGTCGGCGTAGGCCAGGATGCGTTCGCGGGTCACGGTGTAGGTCGGGCTGATGCACTCATCGCCTTCGCGGGCATCGTCCCAGTACTTTTCAATCACGCTCATGCCTGCACCTCCGCGCGCGGGTCGATGGCCAGTGCCTGGGCTACGCATTTGGGCGGCAGCGCCTGGATGAACTCCACCGCCAGGCCATCAGGCAGGCGCAGCCAGTTTCGGCCCTGGGGCATCTCACTGACGCCAAAGCGTTGGGCGGCGGCCAGCGCCGCTTCCAGGTCTTCGCACATGATGCCCAGGTGCGCCAGGCGCCCTTCCGGGCCAGCGAAGTCCGGCTGGTGAATGAACTGCAGGCCGCCGAGTGTCCAGTACTGCGCCGGTTGCTCGACGTCACCCTGCACTTCACGCATGGTCATGCCGCACACCTCGCTGAAAAAGCGGATATGCCACTGAATGTCCTGCACCCAGAACGCCACGTGTTCGAGGTAGGCTTTTGACTGGCTCATGGGGTTTCCCTCTTCTGGTGATCGGCCATGGCGCGCTCGATACCCTTGATGCAGGCCACCAGGGTTGCGTTGACCGGCGTGGCCACGCCATGGCGCTGGCCCCAGCGCACGACGGAGCCGTTGATGAAGTCGATTTCGGTGATCGAGTTTTTTTCCAGGCTCTGCAGCATCGAGGTGCGGAAGCTCGCCGGCAGGCCCTCGGCGGCCAGTGACCAGGCAGCCTCGGGGCTGGTCAGGCTCAAGCGAATGCCCGCGCGCTCGGCCACGGCAATGGCCTCGGCCACGGCGGCCTTGGCGGTGCTTTCCAGCAGCGGCTCGCTGTACAGCTGGCCGTAGCTGAGCATGGTGATGCCGCTCAATGCACCGGTGGCGACGTTGACCAGCAGCTTGTCCCACATGGTGCCGAGGATGTTGTCGCTGACCGTGGTGGCCAGCCCGGCATTGTTGAACGCTTCGGCGATGGCCTGCACGCGGGGCGTCAGCTGGCCGTCGAGCTCACCGATGAAAGTCTGTTTGCCGGCCACACCGGCGCGGATAGAGCCCGGCGCGAGTAGCACGCCGCCGACATAGGTCTTGCCAGCCAGCACCCGCTGGCGACCCACCACTTCGGCCAGGATGTCCTCGTGGCCGAGGCCGTTCTGCAGCGACAGCACCAGCGTCTGTGGGCCTATCAGCGCGAGGGCACCGGCGATGGCCTCTGCAGTGTGAAACGACTTCACCAGCACCACCACCAAGTCGGTCACGCCAACGTCTTCGGCTTCGATGGCCGCGTTGACCGGTACATAGCGCTCGCCCCGTTCGTCCTGTACCCGCAGCCCATGCTGGTTCATCGCCTCGACGTGCGCGCGGCCGCGGTTCAGCAGCCAGGTTTCATGCCCTGCCTCGCTCAGGGCTGCGCCAATGGCGCACCCCAGTGCACCGGCGCCCAGAATGCAGATTTTCACGTCGCAGACCTCCTGTGATTTGCGATCACCTTATGCAGCGGGGTTTATTTGCGCTATACAATGGCCTCAATACAGCTATTGAGAATTTCAATAATGACTACCCTGGAGGCCCTGCCCGAACCCAAGCTGCTGCAGCTGTTCGACGTGCTGTACCAATGCCGCAGCGTGACCCGCGCCGCCGAACAGCTAGGGCAGAGCCAGCCGACCATCAGCATCTGGCTGGCGCGCCTGCGCGAGCAATTGAACGACCCGCTGTTCGTGCGCACGCCGGGCGGCATGGCCCCTACCCCGCGCGCCGATCAGCTGATAGGGCCGTGCCGCGAGGTGCTGGAATCGCTGCGCCGGCTGACCGCCTGGGAGCCGCAGTTCATCGCCGCCACAGCGCAGCGGCGTTTTCGCCTGTGTGTCAGCGATGCCAGCCACATCACCTTGCTGCCCAGCATCCTCAACCATCTGCGCAGCCATGCGCCGGGCATCCGCCTGGAGGCGGCGCGGATCGACGGCAATACCGAGAGCGCGCTGGAATCGGGCGAAGCGGACCTGGCCATCGGCTTCGTGCCCTGGCTGGGCGGGGGGATGTATCAGCAGGTGCTGTTCGAGCAGGACTGGGTGTGCCTGAGCAACCCGCAGCATCCGCGCCTGGGCGATGGCATGAGCCTGGAGCGGTATCGGGCCGAGGGGCATGTGCAGATCAGTTTCGGCACCGGGCAGAAGCTGCTGGAAGCAGGATTGGCGCGGGCCGGGATCGAACGGCGGATCATGCTCGAGCTGCCAGCGTTTCTCGGGTTGGGGAAGATAATCGGGACTACCGACCTACTGGGCACCTTGCCGCGGCATATCGGGCAGACACTGGCCGATATGCATGGGCTACAGGTCCATGACTGCCCGTTCGAAGTGGAGGGATTCACGGTCAAACAGCATTGGCACGCCCGCTATCATCAGGACAATGGAAATCGATGGTTGAGGGAAGTCGTTCGCGGATTGTTTCAGTAAGCCCGCCAAGCAGGCTCCCGTTTCGACTTGGATAGCAGGTCTGATTCAAGCCATCCGCTCTGGCCGCGCGCCTATCTTCGCGAAGGATGGGCTTGGGTCGTAAATTGGCATTCACGACCGGCCGCTTTCGACCCAGGCTGTGTGAAAACCTCCCGACCGATGTGGCTGTTCAAAAAACATCCTAAAAATCGCGCGTCTACGCAAAATCTGGGTCTGCTGAGCCGCCATCTCTTTTCAGATTTCACGTACGAGCGCGATCATCGAAAAGCAGCGGGGGTTTTCACACAGCCTAGACCAGAAGCGGTCGCTCGATTATTTACTATTAAACGCGAACGGCCTGTTTCTGAGCACTTGCGAAGGGCGTCTAGGCGTTCATGAGGACACAGTCGCGACCTCCCGATTTCTGGGACTGATGAGCAAACCTCATGAACCCTTGCCGATTTAACCGTCTAGTCCCCACTCGTTAGCTCGCTTACTGTTCTCCCAACGACAAATGTCGGGAGATCCAAATGCATAAGCGCACACTCGGAAACAGTTCACTCGAAGTGTCAGCCCTGGGTTTGGGTTGCATGGGACTGAGCCATGGCTACGGCCCGGCGACTGACACAAAACAAGCCATTGCGCTGATCCGATCGGCGGTTGACCGAGGCATCACGCTCTTCGATACCGCCGAGGTTTACGGCCCTTACCTGAACGAACAAGTGGTAGGCGAAGCCCTCGCCCCGGTGCGCGATCAAGTGGTCATCGCCACCAAGTTCGGCTTCACCTTCGGCGACGACAATAAACAACAAATTCTCAACAGCCGCCCTGAGCACATCCGGGTCGCGGTCGAGGGTTCGTTGCGTCGACTGAAGACCGATTACATCGATCTGCTTTACCAGCACCGCGTCGATCCGGATGTGCCGATCGAGGCCGTCGCCGGGGTGGTGAAAGACTTGATTGGCGAAGGTAAGGTCAAGCACTTCGGCCTGTCAGAGGCTGGTGCGCAGACCATTCGCCGTGCGCACGCGGTACAGCCGGTCGCAGCGTTGCAAAGCGAATACTCGCTGTGGTGGCGCGAGCCTGAGCAGGAAATCCTGCCGACGCTGTGGGAGTTAGGCATCGGCCTCGTGCCGTTCAGCCCATTGGGCAAAGGTTTTCTCACCGGCACGGTGTCGGCGCAGGCCACTTACGGCAGCGACGATTTCCGCAGCATCGTCCCCCGTTTCAGTCAGTCGGCGCTGCAAGCCAATCAGGGACTGGTGGTGTTGATTCGTCAGATCGCCGCGCAGAAACAAGCGACACCCGCACAGATCGCACTGGCATGGCTGCTCGCTCAGGCGCCATGGATTGTGCCGATTCCGGGGACAACCAAACTGCATCGCCTGGAAGAAAACCTCGGCGGCGCGGACATCACGCTTGACGCCTTCGAACTTAAGGCAATTGATACAGCGCTGGCGCAGATTCGCATCGAAGGCGAGCGTTATCCCGAGGCCCTTAAGGCGCGCGTCGGTCGATGAGCAACGATCACGACCCGCTGCGGCGCACGGTGATCGCCGCACTGGCCAGCGCCCCGCTGCTGTCGCTCGCCGACACGCAAGGCGTCCGTCAAACACCGCGTTCAGGCTCGCGGATTCTGGTCGCGTACTTCTCGCGCTCGGGCAATACCCGCGTGGTCGCCGGGCTGATCCAGCGTGGACTGGGTGCCGATCTCTTCGAGATTCGCCCGGCCCACGCCTACCCTGAGGACTATCTGCAAACCGTGGAGCAAGCGCGTCAGGAGCGTGACAGCGGCTTCGAGCCCGAGCTGCAAAACAAGGTTCACGCCCTCAGCGACTACGACACGATCTATCTCGGCTTTCCGATCTGGGGTGAAACCGCCCCGCCCATCGTGCGCGCCTTTCTCAGCGCCCACGACCTGACCGGCAAGACCCTCATCCCCTTCAATACCCACGGTGGTTATGGCTTGGGCAACAGCCGCAGCGTGCTGGTCGAGCACGCGCCGAAGGTTAGGGTTCTCGAAGGTTTTGTGATGGAGAGTGAGCAGGAGCGCAAGACCATGGAACGCGTGAACGGCTGGTTGAGCAATCAACCCAGCACGCGTTAATCGAATTCTGTACGGAGTGACATCATGAAAATCCGCACGTTGGGCAATGGCCTGGAAGTGTCTGCACTGGGCCTTGGCTGCATGAGCATGACCTCGGCCTATGGGCCGGCTGCCGACAAAGCCGGCATGATCAAGCTGATTCGTTCGGCCCACGAGCAAGGCATCACTTTGTTCGACACCGCCGAAGCGTATGGCCCGTTCGCCAATGAAGAACTGCTGGGCGAGGCCTTGCAGCCGATCCGCGAGCAGGTCGTCATCGCCACCAAGTTCGGCTTCGATATCGACCTGATCACCGGTGCACGCGGCGGTGGAACCAACAGCCGCCCGGAACATATACGCGCCGTGGCCGAGGCGTCGTTGAAGCGTCTGCGCACCGATTGCATCGACCTGTTTTATCAGCACCGCGTCGATCCGCAGGTCCCCATCGAAGACGTCGCCGGCACCGTCAAGGATCTGATCGCTGAGGGCAAGGTCAAGCATTTCGGCCTATCTGAGGCGGGTGTGCAAACCATTCGCCGGGCGCACGCGGTGCAAGCGGTCACGGCGGTGCAGAGCGAATATTCGCTGTTCTGGCGAGGCCCGGAGTTGGAGCTGCTGGCCGTACTGGAAGAACTGGGAATCGGTTTCGTACCGTTCAGTCCCCTCGGAGCCGGTTTCCTCACCGGCCAGATCGATGAGCACACGCAGTTCGATGCCAGCGATTTCCGCAACTTCGTCCCGCGTTTTTCCCCTGAAGCGCGCAAGGCCAATCTGGCATTGGTCGAGGTGGTGAAAGCCGTCGCGCAACGCAAACACGCCACGCCGGCGCAAGTGGCGCTGGCCTGGTTGCTCGCACAGAGACCGTGGATTGTGCCGATCCCAGGCACGACCAAACCCCATCGACTGGAAGAGAACCTGGGCGCAGTCGAACTGCAATTGACCGGTGACGATCTGCGCGAGATCAACCAACAGATGGCGCAGATTCAAGTGCACGGTGAACGCCTGCCGGAATCGGCACTGAAGATGACCGGACTCTGAGTCTGCCCAACGCGGCGCCACGTGCGGCGCCACTTTCGCGTCTGAACGGAGTTGACCCGATGAACCGATTGATTGCACCACTCGTTGCTTTGTCATTCATGGCGGCAGAATCCCAGGCCGCCAGCGAAATCCGCGTTACGCCGAACGGCTCGCAGCCCTCGGTCAAGGGCGCTGCTCAAAACTTTACCGGCACGGTGCGCGTTGATGGCTTGTTCAACGGTGATGCGCCGGCGCGCATCGGCGGCGGCACGGTGACCTTCGAGCCCGGCGCACGCACGGCGTGGCACACCCACCCGCTGGGGCAAACGCTGATCGTCACCGCCGGCGTCGGCTACGTGCAGCAAGAGGGCGGCCCGCGACAGGAAATCCGGCCGGGCGACACTGTCTGGATTCCGCCGCACACCCGTCACTGGCATGGCGCCACGGCCAGCAACGGCATGACCCACATCGCCATCGCTGAAGCCGAGGACGGCAACACCGTCACCTGGGCAGAACAGGTCTCGGAGGCGCAATACGCCGGCCAATGAAGTTACGGAATGTGTCGAAGTTGCTCGCCCGGCACCTTTATCGCAGTCCGTCATCCGCCCTACAGGCCCCGCATCAGCGGGGTCGCGCCGGAATTGCAGCGGTAAGGTCAAGGTCGACTCATGAGCTCTGCTCAGAAGTCCATGCGCAATTTCGGGGTTAATCGATACAACCATCCTCCGTACGATCCAGCGACACCCCGGTGACCTGCAACGAATGGAGCCTTTCACGATGACCATTGACGCACGCAACAACGCTACCCTCCCCGCACTCATGGCGCTTTGTCTGGGCATCGGGGCGATGTTCAGCGTTACCACTCAAGCAGCCGAGGCATCGCAGACCATGGCCAGCAAGCCCACCAGCGCAGCCACGTTGTCGCGCCAACAACAAACGATCCCTCTGATCGCCGCGTTCATGGCGACCAGCGACATACCCAACCTCAACACCGCGCTCAATCAAGGGCTCGATGCCGGCCTGACCATCAGTGAAACCCGGGAAATTCTGGTGCAGCTGTACGCCTATGTGGGCTTCCCGCGTAGCCTTAACGCCTTGAACGAGCTGATGACCGTGGTGCAGGCGCGCAAAAAGCGCGGTATCGAAGACGCACCGGGGCGTGAGCCGAGCCGGCCGACCCCGATCGGGGATGAGCTGCTGGCCGCCGGCACTGCAAATCAAACCCGGATCTCCGGCGCCCCGGTCAAAGGCCCGGTGTTCGAGTTCGCGCCAGTGATCAACCGTTTCCTGCAAACCCACCTGTTCGGCGACATCTTCGAGCGTGACAACCTCGACTGGCAAAGCCGCGAACTGGCGACCGTCGGGGCCCTGGCGGCAACGCCTGGGGTCGAGCCGCAACTACGCGCGCACATGGCGGCGAGCCTGCGCGTCGGTCTGAGCCCGGCACAGTTGCACGAGGTCACGGAACTGCTGAAAAAACACGGCGATGCGCAGACGGCTGAACGCGCCAACACCGCGTTGGCCCAGGCCCTCGCGGCGTCGGGGAAATGACATGAAATCTGCAAAGTACCTGCTGAGCATCACGCTGTTGAGCCTGTTGGCGGCCTGCGCGAACCACCCCGATGGCCCGTTGCTGATTCAACAACAAGGCAGCTTCGCCGCAGGCGGAACGGTGACCACTGCACCGGGCACCTTCAACCCGCACCAACCGATGACGCCCAACGGCCAGACCTACCATGGTGACCATGCCTACGCCTTCTATCAAATCCCGGTGGATGCGCGAAAGCTGCCCATCGTCATGTGGCACGGTGCGGGTCAGTTTTCCAAGACCTGGGAAACCACCGCCGATGGTCGCGAAGGCTTTCAGAACATCTTTCTGCGCCGCCATTACGGCGTCTATCTGATTGATCAGCCCCGGCGTGGCGATGCCGGGCGCAGCATGGTCGAGACCACAATCAAGCCTGTGCCTGACGAACAACTGTGGTTCAACCAGTTCCGCATCGGCTTGTGGCCCAACTACTTCAAGGGCGTACAAGTGGCACAGGACGCCCAGACCCGCGAGCAGTTTTTCCGGGCGATGACGCCGAACACCGGGCCGTTCGACATGGGCGTGGTCGCTGATGGCGTGTCAGCACTTTTCGACAAAATCGGCCCAGGGATTTTATTCACCCACTCGCAAGGTGGCGGGCCGGGCTGGTTGACGGCGATCAAGAACGACAAGGTCAAGGCCATCGTGGCGTTCGAGCCGGGAAGCAGCTTCGTGTTTGCAGATGGTGAAGTGCCTGCGCCGATTCCCAGCGCGTTCGACACGGTGCAAGGCGCGGCGGTGCCGATGGAGCAATTCATGGCCCTCACTCGCATTCCGATCCTGATCCTTTACGGCGACAACATCCCGGAGCAGGCGGTCGACCTGCCCGCTCAGGACAGTTGGCGCGCACGCCTGAAAATGGCCCGGCTCTGGCGTGACGCGGTCAATCGCCACGGCGGTGATGTGAGACTGATCCACCTGCCGGAGATCGGCATTCACGGCAATACCCACTTCCCCATGTCGGATCTGAACAACGTGCAGATCGCTGACCTGATCGCGCAATTCCTCAGAGATAAACAGCTGGACTGACCCAAACACATCTGCAACTGCCGCCCTTTTGATTGCTCAGGAGCTTCACGTGAAAAACACTCTCAAAGCCACGCTCATGTCGGCATTGGTCGGCCTCTCGGCGGGCGAAGCCTTGGCCGCCGATTACAAAAAGAACCCGTTCACCCTCTCCTACGACGGCGCGATCAGCAAGAACGAACCGGGCAAGGTCAACATCCACCCGGTCAGCTACAAACTCAATGGTCTGGACATCGCCGCCAACGTTTACACTCCGGCCAACTACGATGCGAAGAAGACCTACCCGACCGTGGTCGTTGCCCACCCCAATGGCGGCGTGAAAGAACAAGTCGCCGGTCTGTATGCCCAACGCCTGGCCGAACAGGGCTACATCACCATCACGGCCGATGCGGCGTATCAGGGTGCCAGCGGTGGTCAGCCGCGCAGCATCGATAAACCGGCGTATCGCATCGAAGACATTCACGGCATGGCCGACTTCATCAGCCAGTTTGCCGGCGTCGATGACAAGCGTCTGGGCCTGCTCGGCATCTGTGGTGGCGGTGGTTATTCGTTGGCGGCAGCGCAAACCGACAAACGATTCAAATCGCTGGCAACCGTGAGCATGTTCAATTCGGGCCGGGTACGTCGCAACGGCTACAACGACTCGCAACTGGACAGCATTCAGCAACGCCTGCAACAGGCGTCAGCAGCCCGCGCGCAAGAAGCGGCCGGCGGCGCGGTGCTGTACTCGGGCGATGCCAACCTCACCGACGAGCAGATTGCCAAACTGCCGTTCGAGCTGTATCGCCAAGGTTATGAATACTACTGGAAGACCCACGCGCACCCGAACTCGACCTTCAAATACACCACCAGCAGCCTGATCGACTTGATGCGTTTCGACGCCACTGACCATATCGAGCTGATCAACCAACCGTTGCTGATGATCGCGGGCAGCAAAGCCGATAGCCTGTACATGACGCAGGACGCCTTGCCCAAGGCCACCGGCACCACCGACAAGGAAGTGTTTATCCTCGACGGCGCGACGCACATCGAAACCTATTGGGTGCCGCGTTATGTCGATGCCGCAATTGGCAAACTGACCGCGTTTTACGCCCGCACCTTGTAATTACCGCTCTTGGGGTCGCGCTTCCGTGTGTAACCTGCTTTCATGGATTAATCCCGCGCCCCTCATGAGAGGTTCTCATCAATGTCACGCGCCAATCTAAACGACCTGCAAGCCTTCGTGGTCATCACCCGCGAAGGCAGTTTCACCCGCGCGGCCGCTCAGCTTGGCGTCTCGCAGTCAGCGCTGAGCCACACCATGCGCGCGCTGGAAAGCCGATTGGGCGTCCGCCTGCTGACACGTACCACCCGCAGCGTGTCGCCCACCGAGGCGGGTCAGCGGCTGTATCAATCGATGGCGCCGAGGTTCGATGAAATTGAACTCGAACTGGCTGCGGTCAGCGAGTTTCGTGACACCCCAGCAGGCAATGTGCGGATTCAAGCATCCGAACATGCCGCCAACAATATTCTGTGGCCCAAGCTATTGAAGGTGCTACCCGACTATCCGGACATCAAAGTCGAAATCACTGTCGACTACGCCCTCTCCGACATCGTCGCGCAACGCTATGACGCCGGAGTACGTTTGGGAGATCAGGTGGCTAAGGACATGATCGCCGTTCCTATCGGCCCACCCTTGCGCATCGCGGTCGTGGGCTCACCCGAGTATTTCAAACAGCGGCCGGTGCCGAAGGAACCTGGTGATCTGGCCGCGCAAAATTGCATCAATCTACGCCTACCCACCCATGGCAGCCTGATGCAGTGGGATTTTGAGAAGGATGGTCACGAACTGAAGGCCCGTGTCGAAGGACAATGGACGTTCAACAGCAGCCTGCCGATCCTGCGTGCGGCCGTGGCGGGATGTGGCTTGGGGTTCCTGCCGGAGGACATGGTGGCGAAGGAGCTAGCGGACGGTAGCCTTGTGCGGGTATTGGAAGATTGGTGCCAACCCTTTGCCGGTTACCATCTCTACTACCCCAATCGCCGAGAACATTCGTCAGCGTTTGGCGTTGTTGTTGAAGCGTTACTCTACAAGCACTGAGTCATCGACCTTCAAGGCGTCTGACTTTTACCCGCCCCACAAACCCGCGAATGATTAGATATCTTTGATCGATTGCAGGCGTACGCGACCGATTGCAATCGGTCGTTAGAAGTCCTTCGTGAAGGGCTGCTTTGGGTCCAGCCTGTGTGAAAACGCCTGCGATTGTCTAACCTTCTGATCGTCGAGATCGTGGCGCCAAGGCTGAGCATCTTCGGCATCATAGGGCTACTTGAGGCGATCAGGGCGTGAATCCCGCCGCTTGCTGGCCCGTAAACAGGCATATGGGCCAGCAAGCGGCCCATATGGCCTTCTTCTCTTCTGCTCCACCGGAACACGCTAAACCTAAGTCAGATTCAACCCACCGTCTGAAAGGAGTATCTCGCCGGTCAAGTAGTCCGACTCGACCAGCATGACAACAGCTTTTGCGATGTCGTCTGGGCTGGCGGCCCTGCGCATGGGTGCGCGAGTTCGCCACAACTCTTGGGCCTCTGTCCACTCTGCGGTCAGAGGCGTGTCGACCAAGCCAGGCGCCACAGCGTTTACGCGAATGTCTGGCCCCAGCGATAGCGCGAGCAAGCGGGTCATGTGATTTAGCGCAGCTTTGCTTACCGCATAGGGAATCGATGCGCCCTTAGGACGGGTACCGGCATGCGAACTGATGTTTACGACGCAACCTGCTCGACGGTAACGGGCGGCATCGCGCAGTGCCGACTCGGCCAAAGCAACCAGATGGAACGGTGCCACGACATTAACCTCGTTAAGCTCGTGCCACACCGTCGAACTGGCAGCGGCAAGGTCGCCGTGCGCAATGACTCTGCTAATACCGGCGTTATTGACCAGTACGTCGAGCTGCCCCCACGCGGCGATAGCCTCGTTAACAAGCCTGACCCTGTCAGCTTCGACAGCAAGATCAGCTTGCAAGTAAATAGCCTGCTTCATTTCGGCAACCATCGCGCGTCCCGTATCCGCAGAATTTCGCGAATGGAGCACCACCGCATAGCCTGCCCGGCTAAGGACACGTGCAATGGCTGCACCGATACCGGACGTTGATCCTGTCACCAACGCAACGCGTAATGCGTTATCGGTTGTCGGATTGGGTGTCATATGGATATCTCGAATGGAGTGCTAAAGAGTAAGCGGCCAGCGTACACACCTTGCACAGATCAGTCAGCCATCCGCAGATGCGGAAGCAGTTGCTCGGTCTCACTGGCTCACTGCGTCGGCAGCCGCGTCAGCACATCGTTTAGCTACGCGCATGGGTCATGACCCTTCAGCCGCGCAGAAGCTGACAACGGGGGACACGCGAACATATCCGCTACCGGGAAACGCCACCTCCCCGCCTGCTTGGCCATCTACCAACGTCTGGATCTCTGCGAAGACATCTGAAGCCAGGCTAGCCGGGACGACCCAATTATCAAAAATCCCGCCCTCCTCTCGATTCTGGCCACAAGTCACAAAATGCCGGTCCCAAACTTCTGCTTCAGGCGCATTGCCAAACAGCCAACGAGCCCTCTACAGCGATCGTCATCTTGCGTCTCCCAGGCCCTTGTCATGCGCAGACGTTTCAATCCATTTTCGATACTGGCGCGTGCGATAAGCCATGAAGAGCTGTTGCACGATCAGCGCGCGCAACGGCGAAACGCTCGGATCAGGCTTTTTAGCCCGGCTGAGTTTGCGCAGTTGAAACTTCACTACTGCCATGTTTGCCAAGGATGCGATGGCTTTGTTTTTCCAGGTGATCGGCGGCAATTGAGGGGCGTTGTCTTTGCCCTGCAACCAGTCACGAGGCAAGTGCGGATCGATGGCTAACGCCGTGCCGATACCCACCATGTCCACACCGCTCTGCACGACGCTTTCGGCCACCGGGCGCCGACGTATACCGCCAGTGACCATCACCGGCATTTTGGCGACGGTTTGGAGATCACGGGCGAACTCGACGAAATAAGCTTCGCGAGCCAGGGTGCGACCATCGCGCGCGTCACCCTGCATGGCGGGGACTTCGTAGCTGCCTCCCGATAACTCCACCATGTCTACGCCCAGGTCGTTGAGCCACTCAACGACCTTTTTCGCGTCTTCGGTGGTGAACCCTCCGCGCTGGAAATCGGCGGAGTTGAGTTTGACCGCCACTGCAAAATCCACAGAAACCACGGCCCGGACCGCCTTGACGATTTCGAGCAACAGGCGCGCCCGGTTTTCCAGAGAGCCACCCCACTCGTCCGTCCTTTGGTTGGTCAACGGCGAAAGGAACTGGCTCAACAAATAGCCGTGGGCAGCGTGGATCTCCACACCTGTGAATCCGGCTTGTTCGCCCAGGCGTGCGGTGTTCGCAAAGCGCTGAATGACCTCTTCGATCACACCGGGAGTCATCGCGTGAGGCGTGGCAAAACGCTTGGACATTGTGCCCAGTTCCAGCGGCACGGCTGACGGTGCCCAGGTTTTTTGCCCAAGATTGGACTGCATCTGCCGCCCTGGGTGGTTTATCTGCAACCAGAACTGCGCGCCGCCGGATCGACCAATACGCGCCCAGCGCTTGAACTTGTCCAGTTGCTGATCGTCCTGTAACACCACGCCACCCGGCCCGGTCATGGCGCGGCCGTCGACCATCACATTGCCAGTGATAATCAGGCCGGCACCACCGTCGGCCCACGCTTGATAGAGACGTATGAGTGCTTCGGAAGGCGCCTGGTCGGCATCCGCCATGTTCTCTTCCATGGCGGCTTTGGCGATTCGGTTCTTGACGGTCGAACCGTTGGGAAGCATCAGGGTGTCGAACACATTCATGGAGCAGTCCTCAACTGGATATGAGGCCACCTTAAGTTTGAAGTCAACTTTAAGGTCAATACCTTTTTCAAGGTCAGTCGATTTTCAACACGCCGGCACCTGGCAAGTGCGTCACCCGATGGGCGCGAATCAAACCCCAGCGCCAGATGCGTCGGACATTATTTGCAGCAAGGGGATTGACCTTAAAGCGAGGTTTAAGGTGAGCATGCACTGACCTGCTTGAGTGATGGAGCTCGGATGATGCTCAAGACCTTTGTTTCTTATGCGTTGGTACTGATAGGTAGCGCTTTCATGACATTTGCAAATGCTGGCACCGCCGCTTCCACAACGACTGCCAAGAATCGCCAGATTCTGGTGATTATGACCAATCACGCCAGATATCCTTCACGCACCGATTCCACGGGGTTGTGGCTAACTGAGCTGACGCATTTCACCGATGTGGTGGAGGCGGCTGGCTACAGCACAGTTTTTGCCAGTCCCAAAGGCGGTGCGGTGCCACTGGACGAGCGCAGTCTCGGTTGGCTGTACATGGACAAGGCCGCGCGTGAGCATTTGCAGTCCCCGGCCTTTCGCGCCCGCTTGCAGAACACGCTGCCGATCGCAGATATCGATCCGTCCCAGTTCGGCGTCATCTACTTCACCGGGGGCCATGGCGTGATGTGGGACTTCCCCAATAACCCCGACCTGCGACGTGTCGCCGAAACCATCTACAACCAGGGTGGCATCGTCTCGGCCGTCTGCCATGGCGTAGCGGGCCTGCTGGATCTGAAGGATGAAAAGGGCCAGTTGATCATCAAGGGCAAGAACATCACCGGCTTCTCTGATCGCGAAGAACTGTTCTCCGGCATGAAAAGCCAGGTGCCCTTCTTCCTTGAGGACAAGTTGGTGAGTCAGGGTGCTCGGTACCGCAAAGGCTGGCTGCCATTCACGTCATTTGCCATCACGGATGGAAGGCTTGTCACCGGCCAAAACCCTCAATCACCCAAAGCCGTAGCTGAAGCGGTGATGGCGGTGCTCTCTGGCGACAACGTAGCTCGCTGAACCCTCAAGTTGTTCCCACCCGCGGAGAAAGACCGATTGAAACTTGCAAGCACCGCATTAACAGGATTGCTGTTCAGCTCAATTGCCAACCAAGGGTTGGCGGGGACGCCTGAAATGCTCACGTCGACTGAAACCAACACAATCGAAATCGCAGGCCACCCGGTGCCGGTCGTCAAAGGCGGCCTGTACGACCGTTATCGCTCGAACCCGCCCTTGTCGGTGATTGCAGCAGAGCTGCCAGGTGTTGATTTGAGCTGGTTCAAAGGACTGGAAAAGCACAAGGTCGACATCGGCTTCGAGTCATACTCCCCGAACTTTTACTACCAGAACAGTCGGGTAACGGCTGTCTACACGGCCGACTTGGACGCACTTCGGGCATTGATGCCGCCGGAAGTACTAGCAACCGCATCCCCATTGCAAGTCTGGCCAGGCCGTGGCTTGGTTGCGTTTACTGCATACACCTATGAGCATTGTGATAACGACGCCTATAACGAAGTGGCGGTGTCGATCATTACCAACACGCCAGGCAAAGCCAATCTGGGTCCGTTCACACTGATTGGCCAGTCGATGTCCGGCGACTTCTGGGGCTATGTGCTCAAGCTGCCGGTCAATACCGAGCTTGCACGGGTGCGTGGTGTCGTCGGTTACAACCTGCCTAAATGGCTGACTGGTATCGACCGCAAAGAAGATGCCCAGTCTGTGGTCTATGACATCAACGACAGCCAGACCGGAAAAGTCGATGTGTCCTTCAAAGCGAAGAAACTCGACAAGCTCTCACGCGAAGTCGATATCGTCACCAGCAGCTTCACCAATCTCGATCATCAGGGCCACTTGGCATACGGTTATGCGGTTTCCCGCCAACTCCGTCACGGCTCGAGCCGCGACGCAGATTCAGCCACCCTCACACTAGGCGACGGCACTCTGTCGAATTACCTCCGCACCCTGAAGCTTGGGAAAATGATGAAGTACGAATACGTGCCAGAGTTTCAGAGTGCGCTCTATGCACCCAAACCACTCGCCGGCCTGATTGGCGAGCGCTGAGACCTTTTGCGCCTGTCAGGCCCCGGAAGCCTGGCGGGCGTTTTTTCTCGTGGAAGACGTTACCGCACGCTTGCCGGACGCTTGGCCAACCCCTTCTTCACGCAAACGATTTATCAGCATTTGCGCATTGTCCGCGCACGCCATGCCTTCGGGCTTACCCTCGATGCCTTCGATGACGAGCAGAAGTTGCGCTTTGTTTTGTGCTAGCCGTTCCTCCAGCGCACTGATTTCCTCAACCTTTTGCTTGAGCCCAGTGAGCAACTCGTCGTGCCGCCAGCCACTGGCGTTCATCGGCATCAGTTGCCGGATCTCCTCAAGAGAAAAACCCGCCGCCTGTGCGCTGGTTATGAGGTGCAGAACCCATTCGGTATCAGGCGCATAGTCCCGGTATCCATTGGCCTTGCGCTCGACGGAGCTGATCAGGCCACTGGCCTCATAGAATCGAATGCGTGACGGTGCCAGTCCACTGATTTTTGCCAGTTCACCTATTCTCATACCTCACCCTGAAAAACCTATTGACCTTAAAGTTGACTTTAAACCTGAAGTCATCGGGCGGCCAAGCACAACGTGTGACTTGGTCGCCTTGGTTTCATAGGGAAGCGGAGGCCGCGGATTCGATCATTCGTACACAATCACGCGTTCAGTGGGCGCTGATATCGTTCAGCCGCGTGGGTTTGTCGAATGTCAGACATCAGCCCTTGACGCGCACCTTCCAGTGCATCCCAGCGCTCGGCAACATGAAGTGGCGGGATGGTTACCAACTCGCGACGGTCGAAACCGACAAGTGCAGCATCGACCAGCTCACCGACCTCCATCACCTCCGGGAGTGTGTTGACGTCAATGCCGGCACGCGCCCAGATCTCGGTACGGGTCGCTGCCGGCAGCACCGCTTGCACGTACACGCCCTTGGGTGACAGCTCCTGGCTCAGCCCCTGTGACAGAAACAGCACGAAGGCTTTGGTAGCGCCGTAGATGGACATGCCGAACTCGGGCGCAAAACCCACCACTGAACCTACGTTGACGATTGCACCAGTGCCCGACTGCGCGAGGCGCGGCGCGATTGCAGCAGCGAGCCGCGTCAGCGCGGTGGTGTTGAGCGTGACAAGGCGCTCAATAGATTCAGCGGACTGGTCCAGGAAACCACCCGATTGGGCCATACCCGCGTTGTTGATCAACACGCCGATATTGGCGTCGTCGCGCAGCCGACTTTCAAGCACGGACAGGTCTGCCGAGCTGGTCAGGTCGGCTGGCAGCACCTCAACGGCCACATGGCTTTCCTTGCGCAAGCGTAATGCAAGCGCCTCCATGCGCGATGTGTCGCGCGCCACAAGGATGAGATCGTGGCCACGACGGGCGAAACGCTCGGCGTAGGTGGCGCCAATGCCGCTGGAGGCGCCGGTAATGAGTACGGTCGGACGTGTGGTCATGGACGTTACCTTTATGTCGATGGTTGTGTGAGAAATACGGCGTCAGTCACATCTTGATTACGACCTTGCCCTTGGAACGCCCTTGAGCAAGGTACTCAAGCGCACTCTTTGCGTCCTCGAACGGAAATACCCGGTCGATCACCGGCCGAATCCGCTGGGCGTCCAGAAGCTTGCCGATTTCGGCGAGTTGGGCACCGTCGGGCTGCACGAAAAGAAACGAGTACTGGACATTCCGCCTCTTTGCCAGGCGCATGATCTTGCGGCTCATCAGGCCGAACACGAAGGTCAGGAGGAGGTTCAGGCGTTTGGCCCGGGCGAACGCAGCATCCAGTGGGCCAATGAGCGAGACAATCTGGCTTCCGGGTCTGAGGATGGACAAGGATTTTTTAATCGCATCCCCCCTTACGGTTCCGAGCACCGCGTCGTAGTCGCGCAGCACGGCCTCGAAATCCTGCGTCTTGTAGTCCACAACCTCGTCCGCCCCCAGAGCGCGCACTAGGTCAACGTTGCCTGTACTGGTGGTGGTGCCCACCTTTGCACCGAGGTGTTTGGCCAACTGGATTGCGAACGTACCGATACCGCCCGACCCAGCAGGAATGAACACCTTCTGCCCGGCCTGAAGCTTGAGGCGCTCTTTCAACGCTTGCCATGAGGTGAGGCCGACCATCGGGATCGACGCCGCCTGCTCGAAGCTCAGATTGGCCGGTTTCAGCGCGGCGGCGCTTTCCGGCACAACCGCGAATTCCGCAATCGCCCCTGTGCCAAGATCGAAGAGGCTGGCGAAGACAGCATCGCCTGGCTTGAAGCGGGTCACATTGCTACCTACCTCGGTCACGATGCCGGCCAGATCGCTGCCCAGGGTGGCTGGCAGCTGGAAATGCAATACAGGCTTGAACATCCCCGTTGGAATCATGTTGTCGATCGGGTTCAGGCCGGCAGCGTGGACGTGCACCAGTAATTCGTCAGCCTTTGGCGTGGGGCGGGGAACGTCGGCCAACCCGATGTCGGGTGACTTGCCGTAGCGCTTGAAGGTCAGTGCTTGCATTGTTCGGCTATTCATCATTGGTTTTTGCGGGTGGATGGCTCGTCATCGAGGTGTTACTATCGATTTGATACAGACAATACTACCCTTTCGCAGGCAGGTCACTATCAAAATAGTATGGACGTGAAAAATAGTTGCGATAACCCGTGCCCGATCGCCCGCAGCCTGGCAGTTGCCGGTGATGCCTGGAGCATATTGATCCTGCGTGATGCCCATGCCGGCCTTTCTCGCTTTGACCAATTCAGGAAAAGCCTGGGTATTGCACCGACAATGCTGACCCGCCGGCTGGCGACACTGACGGAGGAAGGATTACTGGAGAAGCGACGCTACTCCGAGCACCCGCCTCGGGAGGAGTACCTGCTGACCGCTGCGGGTCGCGACTTTCTGCCTGTGCTGTTCATGATTGGTGCATGGGGCCGGCAATACCGAGGCGGTGGTAAGCTGACGCGCTTCTTCGATGCGCAAACCGGCACAGAAATCAAAGCTGTCGCCGTGGACGAGATTACGGGGGCAAAGATCGGCACGCGCCCCCTGCGCATTGTCACACCTGAGGAAAGTTGACACGACCTCTGCAGCCTTGGTCGGCGGTCGGTGAGGTGCTGCGCAGTGATCAGGGTGCTGCTGGATCAACCGTCAACATGTGCCGAGGACAGGGCTTCGAGCAGAACCCGCTCCAAGGTGTCAAAAAAGCATTTGATGTGAGCTTGCTTCAAGGCCTGAGGCCGGGTCACCAAATAGATCTCCATATCTGGAAGCTGGAGATGCGGGAACAGCTCGACCAAATCGGTAGCCGCGATACGGGGCAGCACAGCCACCCCCATCCCTCGCCTCACCGACTGGAGCTGCACGGCGAATGAGTTCACGCTGATCTGCGCGCGGTCCAGACCCGCGGCCTTTGCCGCTCGCATTTGCGGCAAGATATCCAGCGGGGGAAGCAAGGAAATACTGACCGCCGTGGAAAGCGTCACGCCTGGAAATTGCTTCAGATAACCCGGGGCAGCAAAGATGCCGTAGGCGAGCCGGCCAATGGGTCGATAAATCAGTGACGGTTCCCCCAGATGGGCGGTGCGCACAGCAACATCTGCCACGCCGCGGGCGATCTTGTGAAAGTCGGCTGCCACCGTTAGCTCCACGGAGCAACGCGGGTGCAGGGATGTAAAGCGCCTTATCGCCTCCAGAACGTAATCCGAGAACCCCTCCCCTGCACTGACCAACACACTGCCGGACAGCTCGGTAGGCTGCTGCGATGTGCCAGAAAGGGTTTGCCGCCTCAGGCCTGATTCTGCAGCGATAGCAACTTCCACCAGGGATTGCCCCCGGGACGTCAGCCGGCACCCTTCAACGCCGCGCTCGACAAGTGGCTCGCCCACTGCAATCTCAAGTTGGGTCAGGCGGCGTGACAAGGTAGAAGCTGCGATACCGAGCAATTGTCCAGCCTGAAGAAAGCTGCCACGTCGCGAAACGGCCAGCAGAAGGCGAAGATCATCCCAATTTGCGTGCGATGTCATACTGTCAGTCATTCCTGGCTTTGCGAATATGCAAAGCCATTATGCAGTGATTGCTGTTTTTCGAAAGCATCCTCAAAGGTATATCTATAGCCCTTCGATACGAATGGACCGGACTTTATGACTATCACCCCCAACGCCTATGCGCAGCACGCCTCTGGCGCTTTCAATCGACCAGATCCAGAGGCGTTGCTTGCAGTGGTTGGCAACGATTGCATCCACCTCGATACCATGGGTCTTGTCGTCATGGACAAGGCCTTTTTCGACAGCGCCGTGTTGCTGCCGTTAACCGAACAGCGAGCTTGTTGAGCCATGCGCAGCGTATTTGTGACCGGAGCAACCGGCTTGCTGGGCAACAACCTAGTGCGTGAATTGGTCGCTTGCGGCTACACGGTCAAAGGCCTGGTCCGCTCAAAAGCCAAAGGTGAACAGCAGTTCAACAATCTGCCGGGGGTGGAACTGGTCGTTGGGGACATGGCCAAGGTCGACGCATTCGCAGCGTCGCTGCAAGGCTGCGATACGGTATTTCACACAGCCGCGTTCTTCCGCGATAACTACAAGGGCGGCAGCCACTGGAACGAACTCGAACAGATAAACGTGTCGGGTACGCGGCGCCTGCTTGAGCAGGCCTACGGGGCCGGCATACGACGGTTCATCCATACGTCTTCCATTGCTGTGCTCAACGGCGCACCTGGCACGTCCATCGAGGAGAACTGCCTGAGGGCCGACGCCGACGCCGATGACTACTACCGCAGCAAGATCCTCGCTGACCGTGTCGTATTGTCGTTCCTGGAGAGCCACCCCCAGATGCATGCCTGTATGGTCCTGCCTGGCTGGATGTGGGGGCCTGGCGACGTTGGCCCAACCTCGTCGGGGCAATTGGTCAACGATGTGGTACAGGGCAAGTTGCCCGGGTTGATCCCTGGCAGTTTTTCCATTGTCGATGCCCGCGATGTGGCATTGGCACAAATTGCCGCAGCCAGACATGGGCGCCGAGGTGAGCGCTATCTCGCGGCGGGCCGACATATGATAATGCGCGAACTGATGCCTGTTTTAGGACGTATGGCGGGCGTCAAGACACCAGCCCGACAAATACCGCTGCCCTTTCTATACACCTTGGCGGCTGTGCAGGAGATCTACGCGCGCCTGACCGGCAGACCCATTCTGCTGAGCATGGCCACGTTGCGTCTACTGGTACAAGAGCATGACCGCACCCGTTTCGACCACCGCAAGAGTGAACAGGAGCTTGGACTGAGTTTCCGGGCACTCGAGCTGACAATCGCCGACACCGTGGCGTGGTACCGTGATCACGGCTGGTTTGAAAAAGGCAGCCGACTGTGAGCGGGGAAATAATCCTGATGCGCCACGGCCAGCCAAAACGAGTCACAGCCATTGTTCGGTCACGGTTTCATGAACCGGATGATCTCCAAACAACTGATGGCAGACGGATGGAAACGCCAAGCGCGTAGCGGCAGCCAGTATTGGAGTGCGACGGTCTATCGATATCCGGGTGTTGAAGCGTGAATCGCCCGGATTCCGAAGACACATCTCGGCGACAGTGATTGCCCTGTAAGTCGGTGGCAAATGCACACGCCTTGATGGACAATCCGGCGCCTCAAATAGTTATCGCCAAGGAACGGACATGGCACTGACCAGCAAGATTACCCCCTACGATCCCACATGGCCCGCCCGCTTCCTGACAGACAAGCCACTCATTGCCTCGGCATTCGACGCTGAACTGATTGCTATCCTCCACGTTGGAAGCACGTCTGTCCCAGGGCTGGCGGCGAAGCCCGAACTCGATGTGCTCATTGAGGTTCACGCGCATCGCAATACCTCGACGCGGGACGAGGTGTTGATGGCTTTGGGGTATGTACGGGGAAGTGATCTGTCAGAGGGCCATCATTTCTACCGGCGCAATGTGGATGGGATTCGCACGCACAAGCTCCATGTTTGTACCCGCGACCACCTGACGATCACTCAGATGCTGGGGTTCAGAGATTTGCTCAGGCGCGATGCCTCGATCCGCCAACAGTATGAAACGCTGAAGCTTCAGTTGGAGTCGAGCAATACGGGTGGGATGGCTGAGTATCTAGAGAAAAAGGCTCCTTTCATTATCGCGGCGCTGCTTCATGCCGGTATAACCACGCGTGAATGATCGGTTTTTCTGGCCCCGTCTGGGTGGCCAGCATCACGGATGGGTAATTGCCGGCTGAAGGGGCCAATAACGTCGCGTATTGCCTTTTTAGCTTCGCAGACCTTGCCGACTACGCGCGATACCGTCAGGAAGCCGCACGCGATCCTGAGTGCATGCGCCTGGTGGAGGAAGCGTCCGAATTGAAGTTCATCGTAAGCTACGAAAGGAGCTTCCTTCGCCCTTTGCTTGATTAACACGCACGAAGGCCTGCCCTTCCTGCGCCTCGGCTATCGCGCCAGTCGGGTCCAACACTGGCAACAGTAGCGTGCGTATTCTGCTGATGACTTGGCGTGTCTCGACTGCAAGGGCCAGCTCGAGGCATTGCTTCACGCTTGAAGCGCAAAGTGCTCCGGCATGTGAGCCCATCCGGAGCACTATTCATGTTCACTCCATGCCCATGCCATACGTACCCACCTGCACAGCCGTTCTATCGCCCGCGCAACAGCACAGCGGCCCTTACCCGCTGCCTGCCGAAACTGCTCATGCGCTGAAATTCGGCATGGCTTACTGGCAGATGCTGGCAGTCCAGGATGCGTTTTTGGCGGCTGTGATCCACATCAGGATCATGCAGGTACACGAATTCGTCATCGCAACCCGTGACCAAGATCCAGTGCGGGGCTTTCAGACGAGTGAAACGGTAGCTGCTAATCAGCACCACCGGCCTGAACCCGTCTTGCAACGCTGACCGCACATCAAGGCCGGGCGCCAGCACCTGATGCACGTCGGTTTCGGCCAACGCTCCGGCAAAGCCGTCCTCGACCAATTGCATTACGTCTTTTTTCTGAGCACTGCGTACTCCATCGAGGAACAGCGATCCAGGCTGGCTGACCACCATGCACACCTCGAACCCGCGGCGCCAGGCCGCCAGTGCAAGCCCCTGCGGACTGCAACCGCCGTGCCCTGCCGTCATGAAGATGGTGGTCGCTTCTCGCCACAGTTGAATTTCCTCGCTGCGGTGCATGGCCCGCGCCCGTTCGACCGCAGCCATGGCCATCAAAAGGCAGGCCGCTCCGCAGGTGAACTCGGTCGTTTGCGCGTAGTACGGCACTTGCCGTGCAGGGGGCGGAGCACTGCGCAGGATACGCTTCTCGAAACGCAGCGCCTGGCTGTGGTCTTCGTAGTAGTTCTCAACCACAGCGAAGCGTTGATAGCCATTGCTTTCGTACAAGCTGATGGCCGCAGGGTTGTCCGCACGCACCTCCAGGCGCAGCCAGGCGCAATTACGCTCAAGCGCACTTGCCTGGGCCTGCTCCAGCAACTGCTGGCCCAACCCATGGCCGCGCCAGGCCGGGCTTACGGCAATTGAATACAGACGGGCAAGTGACGTGCCGCGATGGAACAGCAGCAGCGCGTAGCCCGCCAGATGCCCCTGTTGTTCAGCGACAATAAAGCTGGCATTGGCGCGTCGCACCATCCAGTTGAAATTACGCGGGCTCAGGCGGTCGAGGGTGAAACAGTCCTGCTCCAGGGCAACCAGCGCATCGATATCGGCCACCGATGCAAAGCGAAAATCAAAAGCCATGGCAACACCGTAATGTTTGAGTAACGAACCGGGACAGGTCGGGAAACCCGTGATTTATTGAAGGGGCGTCTTCTTCAACAGGGATCGAATACTCATGTCAGCGGTGCAAGCCAACGTGGCCGAAGTATTGGCCAAAACCGAAGTTTCCACAATAACCCTCTCCGAGGAGCCACCCAGTAAGCGGAGCGCCGGTAACCGCTTGCTGATCGTGGTGGAGCGCAAGGAAGACTGGGCCAGCTACTTTCCCAGCGAGAGCCTGATGCTGGCCCAGGACTACTTTGAACACAGCGACGATGTTGCGAGGCGTACGCAGGTAATCAACCTGTGCCGCAGCTACAAGTATCTGGGGCAAGGCTACTACTGCTCGCTGCTCGCCGAGGCACGGGGCCACAAGGTGTTCCCGTCGGTGCGAACCATCAGCGAGCTCACCCGCAAGGCGCTCTATGGCGTGGGGCTGGATGACCTGGAACGCACGCTGGAACGAGCCCTGGCCGATCACCCCTATGGCAGCACCGAGGCTTTCACCCTCACCTTGTATTTCGGGCGGACCGCCATTGAACCCCTTCAGGATATCGGCCGACAGCTGTTCGAGTCGTTCCCCTGCCCTGTCTTGCTGGTGGAGTTTCGCAGGCGTGATACCTGGCAGATCGACGGGATCAAGGCCGGCGCGCTGCACAAACTGCGGGATGAGCAACAGTACTTGTTTGCCAACGCGCTGGATGCCTTCAACCGCCGGACGTGGCGCCAGCCCGCCTCCAAACGCCTGGCCCGGTTCGACCTGGCGATTCTGCATGACCCGGCCGAGGCGCTGCCACCGTCCAATCCCGAGGCGCTGGAGCAATTCATCGAAAACGGTAAACAGCTGGGCATCGATGTAGAGCTGATCGAAAAGAAGGACTATGCGCGCCTGGCCGAATTTGACGCCTTGTTCATTCGGGAGACCACGCGGGTGGACGACCATACCTATCGCTTTGCCAAAAAGGCCGAAAGCGAAGGCCTGGTGGTGATCGACGACCCCTCCTCCATCCTGCGCTGCACCAACAAGGTGTACCTCGCCGATCTGCTCAAACGCCACAACCTCGGCGCACCGGCCACGGAGATCCTGTACAAGGACCGCCCGCAGGAACTCGAACTTGTGGGCCGGCGCCTCGGTTTTCCGCTGGTGTTGAAGATTCCCGACGGCTGCTTCTCGAAAGGCGTGATCAAGGTCGCCGACGCCCAGGCACTGGCCTCGGCGGCACAGGAACTGTTCGAACACTCGGTACTGCTGCTGGCCCAGGAGTACTGCTACACCGAATACGACTGGCGTATCGGCGTACTCAACGGTGAAGCGCTTTATGCCTGTCAGTACTTCATGTCCAAGGGCCACTGGCAAATCTACAACCACAAGGCCCAGGCCGGCGAAGTCAACGGCCTGTGCCGCGCGGTCCCGGTGGAACAGGCACCGCCCGAAGTCGTAAAGCTGGCCGTCGACACTGCCAGGCTGATCGGGCAAGGGCTGTACGGTGTGGACCTGAAGCAGACCGGCGACCGTGTACTGGTGATCGAAGTCAACGACAACCCCAACCTCGATGCCGGCACCGAAGATGCCGTGCTGGGTAACGCGCTCTACCAGCGAGTGCTGCAGGCTTTCGTGCAGCGGCTTGAACGTAAACACCTCGGCCAGGCCTGGTAAACGATGATCGAATACTACCTCGCCGTAGACGGTGCCCTCCTTGAAGCCCCCGAGGAACGAGCCAGCGTCTGGTTGTGTGTCGCGCCGGACGCAACGGAGCAATCCCGGTTGTGCGAGTGCCTTGGGGTCAGTGCCCAGTCGCTGGAGTCCTCCCTGGACCCGGATGAAGTGGCGCGTATCGAGATCAAGCCAGATCATCTGTTCCTGATCTGGAAGCGCCCGGAAAGCTTCGATGGCCGGGTATTCAATGTCTCGTCATTCGGCGTTGTACTCAGCGAAAAGCGCCTGGTGGTGATCTGCGCCGCCAACTCGCTACTCGCCGGGGTAGACCGGCAGGCGGGCATGAGTACCCCACTGGATGTGCTGATGGCGATGCTGGCTGAGAGCGTGCATCACTACCTGGGCCACCTGCGGGTGGTAAAGCAGGTGGCCCGCGAAATCCAGCTGCAGTTCGATCGGTCCATGGACAACCAGCACCTGGTGCAGATGTACAGCCTTAGCGAAAGCCTGGTGTATTACGTCAACGCCATTCAAAGCAATGGCGCCGTGCTAGCCCTGCTGCGCAGCCATGGCCAGAAACACGGCTTCGGGCCCGAGCAACTGGAAGTGCTGAATGACCTGATCATCGAAAACGAGCAAAGCTACCAGCAGGCGAAGATCCATGCCCAGGTCTTTACCAACCTGATCGAGGCCCGCGGCAACCTGGCCAACAACGGCATGAACCACGCGCTGCGCAACCTGACCATGATCAATGTGGTGTTCCTGCCGTTGAACCTGCTTGCCAGCATCGGCGGCATGTCGGAGTTCAGCATGATGACCGCCGGCATGCCCTGGTGGTTGACGTTCCCCACGCTGCTGCTGGCCATGGCGGTACTTGGCGGGGCCATGGCCGTGGCTTTACGGCGTATGGCATGACCCGCCGTGCCAAGAAATAGTGTCAACCTGTACCCATCAACCCGCAGGACGAGACCATGGAAAATTCGGACATCGGATTATTTATGCTGGCGCTGATTGCAATTACGGGCACCCTGATAAGTCTGTTTGAACACCGCGCCGTACGTTCAAAAGAACCCAGCATCAAGCAGCTGGCAACCAAAGTTCAGCGGCGTCCTTGAACTTGGAATGGCGACCCACTCGCAAACTGGCGCCAACGTCCTCGAGAACAGCCATCCACATCGGTCGAGGTAACAGTGCCCCAGGGCGGGTCGCATTGCCTGGCCTGCCTCAGGGACAGGGCGCAACGGCAGATGACACCGGGTCAAGGAAGATCAGTTGCAAGGGCTCCGCCAACAGCTGTTCGGCCTGCTCGGCAAACCGCTGGAAGTGAGCGGTGGTCAGGTGCGCGTCCAGGGCCTGCCGATGGTCGAACGCCTCGCGCATGTAGAACGTCCCAGGCTCGTCGCTGCGTTCGAACAACATGTAGTCGCGGTTGCCGGGCTCCGCCCGAGTCGGTTCGATCAATGCCAGCAAGGCCGCTTTCAGCTTTGGGGCCTGGCCTGGCTTGGCCTTGAGGATGGCGAGGGAAACGAGGGGGTAATCTTGTCGGTTCACATCAAGCTCCTGGTCAGTGGCAAAGAGCAGGCGCGGTACTGCCTGCTTCAATGTGTGCATGAGTTTCACCGGGCGTAGCGCCGGGAATGTGCGCGGCGCGGAGAAACACGGTTCGTTCAAGCATGCTCATGGCAGACCGGATCGACCGGTCCGCCGTTGTCTGTCAAACAGGTTTCAGAAGCCTTCCAGGACGATCTTGCCGCGCGCCTTGCCACTCTCGACCAGCGCATGGGCACGGCGCATGTTGGCGGCATTGATGGCGCCGAAATGCTCGCCCAAGGTGGTACGCAGGATGCCTTGATCGATCAGCCCGGCCACGCGCTCGAGCAGCTCGTGCTGGCGCACCATGTCGTCGGTTTCGTAAAGCGAGCGGGTGAACATCAGCTCCCAGTGCAGCGACAGCGACTTGCGCTTGAGCGGCATGACGTCCAAGGTCTGCGGGTCGTCAATCACGCCCAGGCGACCTTGGGGGCGCAGCACTTCAACCAGTTGCGCAAAGTGCTGATCAGTATGGGTGAGGCTGGCGACATGGCTGACTGACTCGATCCCCAGGGCCTGCAGCTGCCCTTGCAGCGGCGCACTGTGATCGATGACGTGATGGGCGCCCAGTTCGCGTACCCAGTTGCTGGTCTCGGCGCGGGAGGCCGTGCCGATAACCGTCAGGCGGGTCAGTTGCCGGGCCAACTGCACCAGCATCGAACCGACGCCGCCGGCAGCGCCAACGATCAGCAGGGCATCGCCCTCCCCGCCGCCCTCCGCGATCCCCAGGCGATCGAACAGCAGTTCCCAGGCGGTGATGGCCGTCAGCGGCAGCGCGGCTGCCTGCGCCGCACCCAGGCTGCGCGGTTGATGCCCGACGATACGTTCGTCAACCAGGTGATATTCACTGTAGCTGCCGGGCCTGGCGATGGAACCGGCGTAGTACACCTGGTCTCCGGGCTTGAACAGGGTCACCTGACGCCCGACTTCGCGGACGATACCGGCCGCGTCCCAGCCGAGTATTTTCGGCTCTCCCGTGAAAGTTCCCGCGCGTACCTTAGTGTCTACGGGGTTGACCGACACGGCTTTGACCTCGACCAGAATGTCCCTGGGCCCAGGGCTGGGCTTGGGCATGAAGATGTCCTGGAGAGACGCAGGGTCTTCGATAGGCAAGCCTTTGTGGATGAAACTGATCGCTTTCATAGGCACTCACTGCTGAATGTGGTTTGATTTGGCATCGAGTCTGGCGTCCCAGGCGTCCGGGAAAAACGGGCCCTGTCCGTCAACACTTTCATTGCAGGAGTGATAATGATCCGTCTCGACGACCTGGGTATCTTCGTTCGCAGCGCTGCGCTGGGCAGCTTTACCGCGGCGGCCCACGAGGCCGACCTGCTACCTGGCCAGGCAGCCGAGGCAGTCAAGCGCCTGGAGCGTGAACTGGATGTGCGATTGTTTGCCCGCACCACGCGCAGCTTGCGCCTGACAGCCGAAGGCGAGCGGTACCTGCCCTCGGCCCTTGTCGCCCTGGAAGCCCTCAGGCACGGGCGCGACAACCTGCGTCAGGAAAGCGCCCAGCTCAGCGGAACCTTGCAGGTGGCTGCACCCTCCGATCTGGGCCGCAACGTGCTGTTGCCCTGGCTCACGGCGTTTCGCCGAGAGCATCCACAGTTGAACCTGCGCTTGTTTCTCTCCGACCAGATCGCCGATCTTTTTCGCGATCCGGTAGATATCGCCATCCGCTATGGCCTGAACGCCGAAGCCAACTATATAGCCCTGCCACTAGCACCTTGGAACCGTAAGGTGCTGGTGGCCTCGCCCGAGTACCTGGCGCGGCAAGGCACCGTCCAAGCCCCCGAAGATCTGCTCGAACACCAGTGCCTGCTGTACATGCAGCAGGGGCGGGTCTACGACAAGTGGCAACTGGGAACGCAGACCGTCCAAGTGCGTGGCGCCCTGCTCTGCGACGACGCCGATATCGCCCGGCGCTGGGCCGTGGCCGGCGAAGGGATAACCTACAAGTCCTGGCTGGATGTGAGCGACGATGTGCTGGCGGGAAGACTTGTCGTGCTCATGCAGGATCACCCCGGGCCCGCCATGCCACTGAGCCTGGTGTGCCCGCACCGCAAGCAGCTGTCGCCTGCGGTAAGGCACCTGCACGCCTGGTTGTCCAGCCGCTTCGCCGAACTGGAGCGCGACTGATCAGCGCGAAGCCAGCCACTCTGATCGAAAGCACGCCGGCGCCCCGCTTGCACGCAATCGAATAATTTCAAGAGCTGCTTGACCAGGGAGAACGATCGTTCTACTCTGACTACATGGATAAGCCAATGACCGATACACGCGAAAAAATCCTGGCGACTGCCGAGAAGCTTATTTACGAAAACGGGATTCACGCCACGGGCATGGACCTCTTGGTAAAGACCTCGGGCGTCGCCCGTAAAAGTATTTATCGCTATTTTGCGAATAAAGACGACGTAGCAGCGGCGGCACTCAATGCACGCGATATACGCTGGATGACGTGGTTCAGAAGTGAATGCGAAAAAGCGCAAACGCCAGAGGCACGCATCCTTGGCATTTTTGATGCCCTGAAAAGTTGGTTCGAGTCAGACGGTTTTCGCGGATGTGCTTTTATCAACACCGCCGGAGAGGTGGGTAACGCAGACGATCCTGTTCGACAGATCGCAAAACTGCATAAACAAAAGCTGCTGGACTACACGCTAGAACTGACCAGCGAATTAGGTGTTAACGATCCGACTGGCTTGGCCAAGCAACTTCTCTTGATTATAGAGGGCACGATAACCGTGGCCCACGTCATGGGTGATCACACCGCGCTCGACAGTGCACGAGAAATCGCAAAGGTCTTGCTCAAGGACGTGCAACGCGCAAGCGCTTAAAGTTAAAGAAATACCCACCCAACTGAACCATCCAAAAGATTGGAGGCACCACCATGTCCAACGAACACGCTCGTCCGCCACTTCCTCCTTTCACTCGCGAATCGGCGATTGAAAAGGTCCGACTCGCTGAGGATGGTTGGAATACCCGCGAACCCGAAAAGATTGCCCTGGCCTATACGGTGGACACCCAATGGCGTAACCGTGCCGAGTTTGCAAACAACCGTGAAGAAGCTCGGGACTTCCTCACTCGCAAGTGGAAAAAAGAACTGGACTATCGGTTGATCAAAGAGCTCTGGGCCTTCACCGACAACCGCATCGCGGTCCGTTATGCCTACGAGTGGCACGACGATTCGGGCAACTGGTTCCGCTCCTACGGCAACGAAAACTGGGAATTTGAAGCCGATGGCTTGATGCACCGCCGTTTCGCCTGCATCAACGACATGCCCATCAAGGAAAGCGAGCGCAAGTTCCACTGGCCACTGGGTCGCCGTCCGGATGATCACCCAGGGCTGACTGAACTGGGCCTGTAAGTCAGGTTAAACCTGATCCTTTTACATAAAGGATCAGGTGTTTTGTGCAACTCAGCCCGGGGGCAGACGGCGGGGGCTATACCCAGCTATTTGACTGGGCACGTCGCTGTGCTTAGGCATACTTCCTGGCCCCATAAACACAGATGACAGCCCCCAGCGTCACGAGCAGCATCGTCCAGCTGACATGCTCGTGCAGAAGCAACGCTGCCAGCCCAAGCCCCATGAACGGCTGAAAGAGTTGCAATTGGCCCACTGCCGCAATCCCCCCCTGGACGAGCCCTCGGTACCAGAACACAAACCCGATCAGCATGCTGAACAGTGAAACGTAGCCAAAGCTGAACCACGCAGGGGCACTTACCCTGGCAAAGTCATCAGGGGCTGGAAGATTGACCACCGTCAGCAGCAGCATGAACGGCAACGCTACCAGCAACGCCCAGCTGATCACCTGCCAACCACCCAATGTCCGCGAGAGGCGCGCTCCTTCGGCATAGCCCAACCCACAGACCACAACCGCAGCCAACATCAGCAGATCGCCCACCGCCGACGCCTCGCCTCCGTTCATCAACGCATAGCCAGCGACCAACCCGGCACCTGTCAACGAGAACAGCCAGAACAATGGCCGAGGTCGTTCACCGCCCCGCAAAACCGCAAATCCTGCGGTACACAATGGCAGGAGCCCGACAAAAACAATGGAGTGAGCAGAGCTTATGTGCTGAAGGGCAAATGCTGTCAGTAGCGGGAAACCGATAACGACGCCGAGCGCTGTTACGGCCAAAGGCGACAAATCCCGCCGTTTAGGTCGAGGCTGGCGTAGCACGATCAGAAAAAGCGCGCCCAGCATGGCGGCAATTGTCGCCCGGGCACAGGTGAGGAACGTCGGTTCGAAGTCGGCCACTGCCACTCGGGTTGCCGGCAACGAACCCGCAAAAATGGCGACGCCTATGAAACCGTTGATCCACCCGGTTGCTGATTTTTCCATCGGTAAGTCCTCGATAAGCCAAGGCTCAGTACATCACCGACAGGCTCACCCAGGCCATGTACAATCCAATACACTTAAACCAAACTGTTATGCATATGACTCCAGCACAGTTGAGGGTGCGATGAAACGGGACGGAACGCGAATTCGAACTGTCATGGGTGAAATCCAGTCGCGGATAGCCTCTCGAACCTACACACCAGGCGCGAGAATTCCCTCGGTGCGTGCGATGGCTCAGACCATGCAGGTGTCGGTTTCTACGGTGCTTGAGGCCTATGAAAGGCTGATGGCAGAGGGTGTACTCAATTCTCGTCCTGGCTCCGGCTTTTACGTAGCCGGGCCAGTGGCGCCCTTGGTACTCACCGAACTCGGCCCAAGGCTTGATCGTGAAGTGGACCCGCTGTGGATCTCGCGTCAGTCTCTTGACACCGCTAGCGATGCGTTGAAACCGGGGTGCGGGTGGCTACCTGCCTCCTGGATGTTCGAAGCCGGCTTGCGCAAAGCGCTTCGAACCGTTGCCCGTTCCGACACATTGAAACTGACTGAGTACGCCTCGCCACTTGGGCATCTGCCTCTCAGGCAATTCTTGTCACGGAAGCTGACAGGCATCGGGATCGAAGCCCCTCTTGAACAGATCATGCTCACTGAGTCCGGCACCCACGCCATCGACCTGATCTGCCGTTTTCTGCTGGAGCCGGGGGACACTGTGCTGGTCGATGACCCCTGCTATTTCAATTTTCACGCACTGCTGAAAGCGCACAGGGTGAATATCGTAGGGGTTCCCTACACCGCGACGGGCCCGGACATCGATGCTTTTGGCGCTGCCCTGCTCGCGCATTCTCCCCGGTTGTACATAACCAATTCAGGCATCCACAACCCGACCGGCGCCACCCTGTCTCCGGTCACGGCACACAGGTTGCTAAAGCTGGCCGACACCTCCAGCCTGGTGATCGTAGAGGACGATATCTTCGGGGATTTCGAGAATGCACCAGCGCCACGGCTGTCTGCCTTCGATGGCCTCTCTCGTGTCATCCAGATAGGTAGCTTTTCAAAGACCATCTCTGCTTCGATTAGATGCGGCTACATCGCGGCTCGCAGTGACTGGATCGAGAGCCTGGTCGATCTCAAGATTGCGACCACATTCGGGGGTGGCCGCCTGGCCGCGGACATCATCCATCTGGCGATTACCGATAGCGGGTACCGGAAACACATGGAAAGTGTTCGCCTCAGGCTGGCCGAGGCTATGGAAAGAACGGTGGCGAGGCTTCAAGCCATTGGTATCAAGCCCTGGATAACGCCCCAGTCAGGCATGTACGTCTGGTGCCAACTTCCTCAAGGCAAGGATGCAGCAACGCTGGCTCGGGCTTGCTTGAATGAAAGTGTAGTGCTGGCGCCCGGAAATGCGTTCAGCCAGTCGATGGCTGCGGGTGATTTCCTCCGTTTCAACGTTGCCCAATCGGCTGATGCCAAAATTTACGAAGTGTTGAAACGGGCCCTGAGTGCTTAGTCGCGGAACTTCCTGTTTAACCACGTCAGCTCATTCCGCCCAACGCCGTATTTCGAGGAGGCGACGCTGTCGCTTCCTCGAAAAAGAACAAGGCGTTTCAGATAGCGCAATGAGGGCGACATCAGCACAAATCAGGACACCCAGGATTCCACTTCTTCTGCCCCGTACTGGGCTTTCCATTCCTTGAGCAGCTTGTGGTTGCCACCCTTGGTCTCGATGACCTCTCCATTATGCGGGTTCTTGTACTGCTTCACTTGCCGGGCACGGCGTGGGGCTTTCTCTGTAGCCGCAGGAGCTGCGGAACGGCGACTGGCCTGAGGATCCAGGATGTTGATGATATCGCGCAGGCTGTAACCGTATTTGCTTAGCAGGTCACGCAGCTTGGTCTCGAACTCGATCTCTTTCTGAAGCTCACCGCTGCTTTTCATGGCTTCCAGTTCGGCCAACTGGGCCGCCAACTTCTGTTCAAGCTGTCTAAACTCTGCCAAACGCGACATGTGCATACTCCTGAATACGTGGATGCTGTTTAGAGAATCCTAACGCAGTTCAAGTTCAAACCAAAATTAAAAATCAGCGGCAAAGATCTACCGTCAGCTCGACGACATTGGGTATATCTCCTTCTTGGCGCTGTATGAAATACCTTGATACTCGGTGAGGCCGCGTTGAAAACAGCCTCGGAATGCTCAATTACAACCCGTAAACTCCGCTTCCTCGGCTGTTTTCGCCTTGCCTGAACTTCGTCTCAACGCTGTTCATACAGACACTAGAACTCCACCTTCCCCCGCCCCGCCTTGACAGTGCTCCGCCTGGCTTTTCCTTCGAGGCGGCGGGTCTTCGAGCCGAGGGTCGGCTTAGTGGGGCGGCGTTTCTTTTCGGTCTTGCCTGCGGTGATGATCAACTCGGCAAGACGCGCCAATGCGTCAACACGGTTCTGCTCCTGGGTGCGGTACTGCTGGCCCTTGATGATCAACACGCCGTCGCCGGTGATGCGACTGTCACGCAGCGCCAGCAGCCGCGCCTTGTAAAACTCGGGCAACGATGAGGCCTGGATGTCGAAGCGCAGGTGTACCGCGCTGGACACTTTGTTGACATTCTGCCCACCCGCGCCTTGCGCGCGGATGTATGTGAGTTCGATTTCGGCATCTGGCAGATGCACGTTATTGGAGATAGTCAGCATGATAGGGCCCTTGTCATTGCCCATTATCACAGACTGTGCCGCTCCCCCATAGCACAATGCAGGGTTCTCTGAATCAGTGCGCAAGCCGACCCAAGCGAGCCCTCCCCTCGTCGGGCTCCTGCACTTCATGCCAGCCAGCGCTAGAACGCGTGCGCTATCACAGCGTTGCGCTCTGCTTTACCGGCAGTTGTACACGAAACGTTGTTCCCACTCCGACCTGGCTTGATACGGTTATCTCCCCACCGTGTTTCTTTACAATGCCATAGGAAAGGGACAGGCCTAGCCCTGTACCTTGGCCGACGGGCTTGGTGGTGAAAAAAGGATCGAAGATTTTCTTGATGTTCTCCGGTGCTATCCCCGCGCCTGTATCTGCAACTTCGATGCACACCCAGGCGCCTTGATGAGCAGTGCCCAATGTGATGGTGCCCCGCTCGGGGCCCATGGCTTGGGCGGCGTTAAGGACCAGGTTCATTATCACTTGGTTGATCTGCGACGGCAGGCATTCGACAGGGGGTAACGGCTGGTACCGTTTTACCAGGTCGGCTTTATGTTTCAGCTCGCTCGCGACGATGTTAAGCGTGGAGTCAATGCCCTGCTGCAAATCGGCTAATTGCCACTGCTGAGCGCTATCAACGCGCGAGAAGTCTTTGAGGTCCTTGACGATATGCGCCACTCGACCGATTCCGTCCTTGGACTCCTTGATGAGGATCGGGATGTCTTCCATAAGGAACTCCAGCTCCGTCTGCTCACGAAGCCTTTGCAAGCGCCCAGTGGTTTCGTTTGCGCCGAGCATCAGTTCGGCCTCGCGATAGGCGTCGAGCATCGCTACCAGTTGCTGGAAGTACCCTCCCAGAGTGCCCAGGTTGGAGGACACGAAACCGATCGGATTGTTGATCTCGTGCGCCACGCCGGCAGCCATCTGCCCCAACGAGGCGAGCTTCTCCGATTGCACCAGTTGGCTTTCCAGCTGCTTGCGCTCCTCGATCTCCTGCTGCAGCGCCTCGCTGGCCTGGGTCAGTTGCTGGGTACGCCGCTCTACCCGCTGTTCGAGCTGGTGCATTTTCAGCGAGGCTCGTTGGGTCATTTCCCACTTGGTCAGCAGGGTGCTGGCCATTTGCTGGACCTCGATGTTGTCGAACGGTTTTTTCAGGATCAGCAGGCGGTCATGTGCCTGCAGCCGGTCGAGCAACTCATCCCAGGAATAGTCCGAGTAGGCAGTGCAGACGACTACCTGCAACAGCGGGTCCTCTTCCCACAGGTGCTCAATGGTCTGAGCGCCATCCCATCCACCTGGCATTCGCATGTCGACGAACGCTAACGCGTAGGGCTTGCTGGCCTGCAGCGCACGCTTCAGCAGGCCGAGACCTTCCTCACCGCCATAGGCTGAATCGAGTTCGAATACCGGTCGTTCATTCTTGACCTGCTCGCCGAACAACAACCCTTCCATCTCGTCCAGCTCAGAGTTCTGCGATCTGGCCGGGGCAAGGATCTTGCGAAAGTCCTCGTGGATAGTCGGCATGTCATCGATCAGCAGGATCCGGCGATTGATCATGTCACTCATGCAGGCTCCGTCACCGCGATCAGCGGGATCCTCAGGGTAAAGACAGCACCCAAGCCAGGGCCGTCGCTGTGTGCGGTCAGGTGACCATTCATCTCGAGGGCGGCCAGGGCGCAACTGTGCAAGCCGAAACCATGCCCGTCCTTGCGCGTGGTGAAGCCATGGGCAAAGATCTTCTGCAGGTTTTCAGGGGCAATGCCTTCGCCTTCGTCCAGCACGCTCATTTCCAGGAAGCCCCCCTCAAAGATGCGCGTCCTGAGGATCATCGTCCGCGGGTCGCTGACGGGGCCGGACATGGCGTACTTGGCGTTGCTGATCAGGTTGATCAGAATCAGCAACAGCCGATGCCGGTCGCCCATCACCAGAGGCAGATCTGCGAAGTCGCGCACTACCCTCACTTGATGCCGGGTCAACGCGCCTGCGTTCATGCGCAGTGCGTCCTCGACCAGGTCGTTGACCGACAGCGGCTCTGGCACATTTTTAGCGCCGGCATAGGATTGCTGGGTGGCCACCACTTCCTTGATGTGGTCGATGCTCTTGTTCATTCGTTCCAGCTCGATCGCCATCTCCTTCTGTTCATCGGCGATCGCCTCGGTCAGCTGGTTGAGGTAGCCGGGAAGCAACCGGCCTCTGGGATCCTCGTCGAGAAACCGACCGATGTCAGTGGCATGCTCGCGAAACAGTTGCATGGCCTTGCCCAAACCCTGTGTTTTGCTGCTGCGCAACGTTCGAGCGATGAGATCAGAGGATGTGTTCACGCTGTTGAGCACGTTGCCCACGTTGTGCAACACATTGGTGGCGATCTCCGCCATACCTGCCTGGCGCGCGGCGTTGAACAGCTCGCTCTGAGCGTTCCGGAGCGCCAGGGTGCGTTCCTCGACCCGCTGTTCCAGGACGTCATTGGCGCTTTGCAATGCGTTGTTGACCCGTCTCACCTCGGCGAAGCTGCGCACCAGCAGCGCAGCCAGGCAAATGACCGAGAACATCAGCAAGCCTGATAGCCATAACGTGTAGAGATGGTTTTTACGGTTGACCTTTTCAACCTGCTGTTGATCCCTGTCCAAAAGGCTGGTGATCGTATCCAGGCGTTCAGCAACCGGGATCGCCTCGATCTGCTCGAGCAGGCGGTTGACGACAGGTTGCTCGCGCAGGATCAACGCCACGTGATTGCTCAACAGATTGAGGGGCGTCTGGAATTCTTTGGGCAGGTTCTCCGTGTTAACAGCCAAGTTGCCTAACCCCACCTCTATCTCGGCAGCCCTTTCCACAGAGGTAACCTGCGCGAACTCCAGGGCACTTAGCAAGAGGTCATAAGTGTCCGTGACGAATACGTGTACCTCCTGCCGATTCGGGGCCAGCATGGTGTTGATCTGGGCCTGAATACCGTCCTCGGCGGTGGGTAGAAATGCCAACGAATTTCGCAACAAGGCATTGTGCGACTTGAATTGCTCCACGAGCCGAGCCTTTTCCCCGAACGCAGAAAGAAAACCGTCATGGGCATCGCGCCACTGGTCTGAGTCATCGCGCCCTTGCTCGGCTTCCCGGCGGTCGAATCGTGCCCACAGCCGCTTCATCTCCTTGAGAGGGATCACAAGTGGATCGTAGTTATGGGAAACGGCTACCCGGGCCTTGAGCACCTCGTTTTCCCATACAGCATCCTGTTGCTTGAGCTGACGAATGAGATCTCGGGATTCGTTGTAGGTCTGGGTCTGCTCAGACCCGGAATTCAGGTACAAGTACAGCAGCATCGACGCCAGTACAAAGACCAAGCCACTGAATAGAATCAGGCTTGTACGCCGAGAAATCACCCTCATGGCTGACCCGCCTTTTCAGCAGTAAGGGTTTTGAGGAACAGCATGATGAGCCTGCGGTCCTCATCGCTTGGGATTCGTCCAAGCTGATACTGGAACATCACGTCGATCGCACGCTCCAACGTAGGCGCCGAGCCATCGTGAAAATAGGGCGCGGTCATCGCCACATTGCGCAGGCTCGGCACTTTGAACACACCCCGGTCGGCCTCCTCTGCGGTCACGTTGAAGCGGCCCTGATCCGCCTCGGTGGGGTTGCCGCGGTCAGCGATGTAGTCGCCGAACACGCCAAATTTCTGGAACATGTTGCCCCCAATATTCACCCCTTGGTGGCAGGCGATGCAGCCATAGTCCTTGAAGCGCTGATAGCCGTATTTTTCCTCCAGGGTAAGCGCCTCGGTATCGCCCTGCAGGTAACGATCGAAGCGTGCGCCAGGGGTAAGAAGCGTCCTTTGGTAATCGGCCAACGCGCTGAGGATGTTGTCCTTTGTCACCGCGTCCGGGTAGGCATCCTTGAACGCCTGGCGGTAACGCACGTCTGCGGCGATGCGCTGCTCGATCACGCGCCAGTCTCCGCCCATCTCGTGAGCGCTGGTGATCACCGCATCCCCCTGCTCCTCGAGTGACTCGACCCGGCCATTCCAGAACTGTCGGAAATTAAGGCTGGCATTGAGTACCGTTGGCGTATTGAGCGTAAGCGGCAGGCCATCTACCCCCATGGAAAACGCCCGGTCATCGGCCCCGTACTTGTCCAGACGGTGACAACTGGCGCAGGACAGTGTGCCGTTGCGCGACAACCGTGGATCGTTGAACAACTGGCGGCCCAGCTCGACACGCCCAGGTGCCAGAGCGGGAATCGGAGGCAGTGGCTTGAGCGGCTCGTCCAGCAGCTCGGCCCCGCTGTCCACACTCAGAACGAGTAGCACCCACAGGCTCAGGCAACGTCGCAAGCGCTGCGGGTGAAGAACGGAACGAAAACGACAGGTTGTCTGCGCGAACATCCGGGAGAATCCTTTTCCCTGGGCTTACGGATATACAGAAGGGTGGTGCCATGCCGTCAGGTTAGATGCCTTCCAGACAATTTGCCTGCCACCCGCCACGTCTTGCTCCGACACCTGTCGCGGAAAAATGATCTAGCCTTTGACCTAAGCACTCGTTGAGCTCGAGTGCTCCATAGATCGACCGCGTGAGGCCTGCCATGGAAGTGCAACCGAACCCGAACCCACCCTATCGGCCGACCGTGTTGCTAGTGGACGACGAGGAGTCGATCCTTAGCAGTCTGCGTCGGCTATTGCGTGGCCAACCCTATGACGTGAAGCTGGCGACCAGCGGCGAACAGGCACTGGCGCAGATGGCCGAGGGCCCGGTAGACCTGGTGATGAGCGATGCGCGCATGCCTGGTATGGACGGCGCCACCTTGTTAGCACAGATCAATCAGCATCACCCATCGACCGTCAGGATCTTGCTGACCGGCTACGCCGACCCGAGCGCAATCATCAAGGCCGTCAATGACGGTCAGATCCACCGTTACATCAGCAAGCCCTGGAACGACGACGAATTGCTACTGACCTTGCGCCAGGCCCTGGAGCACCAGCATTCCGAACGCGAGCGCCAACGCCTGGAGCTGCTGGCACGTCGGCAGAACGCCCAGTTGAGACTGCTCAATAACGACCTGGAGAAACGCGTTGCAGCCCGTACCGCGGAGCTGCAGCAGACCGCTGACATGCTCGATCTGGCCTATGAAGAACTGAAACACAGCTATGTGACCGGGACTGAAGTGTTCTCGATGTTGGCTAATCTGCGGCTGCCTCCAGCCAAGCAGACCAATCGGCAGATCATCGAACTGGTGCGTTGCTACTGTCGGGCCCACGCCTTGGACGAGGCGATCAGCCGCGATCTGGCCATGGCTGCGGCGCTGTACAACATAGGCAAATTGAGTTGGCCGGATAGCATGATCGTTGCCCCTTCGGACCAGTTGATGCACAGCGACCGCGACCGCTATCGCGACTACCCACGCCAAAGTGAAGCGCTGCTGATGACCCTTGAGCCCATGAAAGATGCCGCGCGCCTGATCCTGCATCACCAGGAACACTGGGACGGCAGCGGTTTCCCCGACCGGCTCAAGGGTGAAGCTATCCCGTTCGGCGCTCGCTTGCTCAAGCTGGCCGTGGACTTCGTTGAGCTGCAGCGGGGTTTGATTCTTGAACGGCAGATGAACAGTGACGAGGCCTTGCTCTACCTGCGCAAGTACGCCGGCCGGTTGTATGACCCAGCACTCCTTGAGGATTTCGTCCAGGTTTGCGCCTCGTTCCACAGCGATCTCACCCTGGTGGACCCTGAAGTCCAGGTGTGTACCACCCGTGACCTGGCGCCGGGAATGGTGCTTGCGCGCAACCTGAACGCCGACAACGGCATGTTGCTGCTTAACGCCGGCAAGGTTTTGAGCGCCGCGCTGGTGGAAAAGCTGGTGGCCTTTGAATCGATGGAGGGTGGTAAGTACTGCATTTTCGTTCGGGTCCCCTCGAACGAGCCTATAACGCCTGGAAGATCAGACTTGGCGCCGTGCTGAATGGCGGTGGGGCGTTCATTCAGCCCTGCACCGCCAGGACTGCGCGTACGGCACGCCGTCGCCCCCTCCACACCGGCGATACGCCCAAGCGCTATGCTTGCTCTGGCAGGAGGGCCGCGCATGTGTGGAAGGTTGAGTCAATACCGAGGCATACACGACTTTGTCGAAACCCTGAGCCTGCCAGAGGCCTGGCGGAACAACGTCGGCGACCAGCCACTTGGCCGGTACAACGTCGCGCCGACCACGCCGATGGCACTCTTGCGAGTGGATGAAGCAGGCCCGCGGGCGGACCTGGTGAGATGGGGCTGGCGACCGCATTGGGCGACCGACCGTGCCGCGCCGATCAACGCCAGGGTCGAAAAGGTGGCACACGGCCCCTTCTTCCGGGCGATCTGGCCGCACCGAGGCATAACGCCGATCGACGGCTGGTATGAATGGGTCGATGAAGGCGGACCGAAGAAACAGCCGTACTACATCCGACGCCGGGACGGGCGCCCTTCCCTTTGCGCCAGCATCGGCCAGTTCGCTGGCAGCGAGCATGACGGGTTCGTCATCATTACGGCCGATGCCCAGGGCGGAATGGTAGATGTGCACGACCGCAGGCCAGTGGTTTTGGCCCCAGACCTTGCGCGTGAGTGGATGCAACCCGCGACGCCGGGCGAACAAGCCGAGCAGATGGCGCTCAACCTGGGCGAGCCAGCCGAGGCCTTCGAGTGGTATCGAGTGAGCACAGCCATTGGCAATGTGCGCAATCAAGGCGCTGAGCTGATAGAGCCGCTTCAGTGAAGCGGTAGTAGACCATGCCGGCCCAAGTACCGGCAGCGCAACATCATCGACCACTGATGTGCAGGGTTTCGACTCGGGGACCGGGTCGACTTGGAACCCGCGCAGCACGACGATTGGTAACACCACCGTCCACAATGGCACTTGCGCAAGCGGTTACTGTTGAAATGGCTCGACTCGACGAACAGGGAATACCGTTATCAACAGCTGCACAGATTCGCAGGTGGTCGACCTGCCCGTGGTTGCGGTGGGTCCGATCAGACCTCGGCGAACTCACCTGGCAGCACAAGCTCCCCTTTTCTGACTTTCCACGTACTGTTCAGCCATAACCTTCCCTTCGAGAATGGCTTCTGTCGAAGAGGAGAATGGTCGACTCACACGCAGGGTTCGCGCCGTTGCGCCCGGCTTCCCTACCTCGACCAACATCCCCGTGGGAAATTCGACGCTCGACTCCCACAGCACGTAAATCGATGCCTGGTAACCAAGGTAGGAATGCACGTAAAGGTCATGACTGGTGGACTGAAGGCTCATCACTTTCTCCAACTGGGCGCCTCAATGCGCTTTTGATGGAGATACGACTCAAGCGATCTGACGAGCGTTCCGTTTTCCCTGCATCGTTATCCGTGAAGACGCGAGCCTCTGCGCGGGAGTGGTTCAGGCCCTGGTGCTTTGGGCGCAGGAAACGCCTTGGCGACCCAGTCGTGAGCACGCTCGAGCGCCCAGGCCATCGCCGCGGACAGTTTCTGTCCACGGCAGTCAGGGTGTACCTCTTCGAGCAAGAGCACGCCTTTTTTCCCGTAGATACCCAGGAAAAGTTGAGTGACGTTTTCAAGTGAGAGTCGGGCTTGGATGTTGATTAAAGTGCCGCAGGGAAGGCGCTCATCGTAGTTGCGGGAATGCAACGCAGAATTGGCCCATTCCCAATAGATTTTGCCGCGATTACGCATGGAACGGACCTAGAACTCATATTCTTGACTGGAGAGACAGAATACACAGCTGTTCCAATGAATCCACTGCTTAAGGTGTGTATTACATTTTTTTATCCAGATGAGAGAACACGGTGAGTCAATACGGAGCCGCCGTGCGGGTCGACAGGCTTCACTTTCTTACACACAGATCCAGGTGGGCGCACGTCCGGGCAAAAGCTGAGGGACGACCGCACCGCAGCGCAGGTCCTTCTGATCTGAGGGCAAATCCGTACTCTTTCTGTGTAACCCCTGTCCCCTTCCCCCTCTATTCACTGCCGCGATATGGGGGCCAAGGGGTCAGCTGCGTGCTCGTTTCACGACGCAGGCAGCCATGAGCGCGGCGCCCGGTATCCAGAGCCCAGGATTTGAAGTGCCTAATCCAACGGCAAGAAGCGCAATTCCGACAGCAAACATAAGCGTTATCCCTCGCTAGAAAAATCCATTTCAACAATCGCCCATTAAAGCACAGGCCGGTCGCAAGAGCGGCCAAGGAATCGTCATGCCCGAAACAATTGAGTTGGACCTCGACGCGATCGAGGCGGCGGCGAAGGCTCCGTTGAGCTGAAGCACCATTTTGCGTGTTGAGGCCCCAAGCTTGAGATAGGGTTTCGATACCCTCAAGCCCAGGACACGACAGAGAGCACGAGAAAATCAGCAATCAGGACTATTCGCAGTTCGGATCATTGCATGTGCTCGGATTGCTCATGCGTCGCTGCAAACACTAGTTGCTGGTGGAGAGCCCTCAATCGAGAGCAAGATAACAGCACCCAAGCGATGGGCAAGATTTTCCGGCCATCTTTCGACACAGGAGTGACCATGAAAGAACACCATTACGCTGTCACGGTAAATTGGATAGGTAACACGGGTGAAGGCACTGCCAGTTACACGGCATACCAGAGAGACTTCAACGTGGAGGCTCCAGGCAAGGCACCGATCCTTGGCTCTGCCGACCCCGCCTTTCGCGGGAACCCTGAACGCTGGAACCCTGAAGACATGTTGCTGGCCTCGATCTCGGCCTGCCACAAGCTTTGGTATCTTCATCTGTGCGCAGTCAACAACGTGAACGTCTTGGAATATGTCGACTACCCGGTGGGCCGGATGCTTGAAGGGGATGGCCAGCGCAAGGGCCATTTCAAAGACGCTGAGTTAAGGCCTCAGGTCATTATCAGCAGCCAGTCAAATCTGGATCTTGCAAGACGCCTGCACGACGATGCTCACCACGAATGTTTTATTGCCAACTCAGTCAACTTCCCTATCAGATGCAGTGCTGTTATCAAGCATCAAGACTAGTTGTTTTGAATACAACTGCTTCCGTTGTTTAACAATGGCTTCTAATCGACGCTATCAATAGAAGGGGCGAGGCACTCTTTCACGAGAGGCCGATAAGGGTCGAAAGCTGATAATCACGACCGACCGCGATCAATCCAAAGCGAAAACCTGACCAGACGAAAACCAAGCATCATCGGGTGGTCCTGTTAAACGAGCGCGCATTGAACGCCATCAACCAGGCCCAGCGAATGGCTACCCTTCGTCGCATGGCGTCCAAGTCGGCCCACCCGACTAGCCCCTTCGTGTTCCAACCTAGCAAAGGTGGGCTGTGGATCAACGAGCCAAGTGTTACAATCCGCCCCTTCAAATCGGCGCTGAAGGCGCTGAACATCCGTGAACGCCGTCAGTACGACACCCGCCACACCTACGCCACCCTATGCCTGATGCCTGGGATGAACCCCGCGTTCATCGCGAGCCAGCTTGGCCACAGCGTCGAGATGTTGCTCTCTACCTACGCGAAATGGATCAGCTCCTCCTCGGACTGGAGGGAGCTGGAGAAGCTGCCGCCCCGAGTCGAATTGGCCCAAAATTGGCCCAAGACTGACGACAGGGCCTAAATACACCTCTGGAACCCCCGCAGGACAAGCACTTGATTTCTACCGCTAACATCACCATGCAGTTCGGCTCCAAGCCGCTGTTCGAAAACGTTTCCGTCAAATTCAACAACGGCAACCGCTACGGCCTGATCGGCGCCAACGGTTGCGGCAAGTCGACCTTCATGAAAATCCTCGGCGGTGACCTGGAGCCGTCCGCAGGCCAGGTCATGCTTGAGCCGAACACCCGCCTGGGCAAACTGCGCCAGGACCAGTTCGCCTACGAGGAATTCACCGTGATCGACACGGTGATCATGGGCCACGGCCAGCTGTGGAAAGTCAAAGCCGAGCGTGACCGTATCTACTCGCTGCCGGAAATGACCGAAGAAGACGGCATGGCCGTCGCCGAGCTGGAAACCGAATTCGCCGAAATGGACGGCTACACCGCCGAGTCCCGCGCCGGTGAACTGCTGCTGGGCCTGGGTATTCCGCTGGACCAGCACTTCGGCCCGATGAGCGAAGTGGCACCGGGCTGGAAGCTGCGTGTCCTCCTGGCCCAGGCGCTGTTCTCGGACCCGGACGTGCTGCTGCTCGACGAACCGACCAACCACCTGGACATCAACACCATCCGCTGGCTGGAAACGATCCTCACGGCGCGTAACAGCACCATGATCATCATTTCCCACGACCGGCACTTCCTCAACAGCGTCTGCACCCACATGGCTGACCTGGATTACGGTGAGCTGCGCCTGTTCCCGGGCAACTATGACGAGTACATGACCGCAGCCACCCAGTCGCGTGAGCAGCTGCTGTCGGACAACGCCAAGAAGAAAGCCCAGATCGCCGAGCTGCAGACCTTCGTCAGCCGCTTCTCGGCCAACGCCTCCAAAGCCAAGCAGGCCACTTCTCGTGCCAAGCAGATCGACAAGATCCAGCTGGCCGAGGTCAAGCCGTCCAGCCGCGTCAGCCCGTTCATTCGCTTCGAACAGACGAAAAAACTGCACCGCCAGGCCGTGGTCGTCGAAAAAATGGCCAAAGCCTTCGACGACAAGGTGCTGTTCAAGAACTTCGACATCACCGTCGAAGCGGGCGAGCGCGTTGCGATCATCGGCCCCAACGGTATTGGCAAGACCACCCTGCTGCGCACCCTGGTCGGCGAGATGACCCCGGATGCGGGCTCGGTGAAGTGGACCGACAGCGCCGAAGTGGGCTACTACGCCCAGGACCACGCCCACGACTTCGAAGACGACATGAGCCTGTTCGACTGGATGGGCCAGTGGACCTCTGGTGAGCAGGTTATCCGCGGCACCCTGGGGCGCATGCTGTTCTCCAACGACGAAATCCTCAAGTCGGTGAAGGTGATTTCCGGTGGTGAACAAGGTCGCATGCTGTTCGGCAAGCTGATTTTGCAGAAGCCGAACGTGCTGGTGATGGACGAGCCGACCAACCACCTGGACATGGAATCGATCGAAGCGCTGAACCTGGCGCTGGAAAACTACCCGGGCACCCTGCTGTTCGTCAGCCACGACCGCGAGTTCGTGTCGTCGCTGGCCACGCGCATCATCGAGCTGTCGGCCGATGGTGTGGTGGACTTCAGCGGTACCTACGACGACTACCTGCGTAGCCAGGGTGTGCTGGTCTGATTGATGGGACGGCCTGGCCATCTCGGATGGCCGGGCCTCTTCGCGGGCTTGCCCGCTCTCCCAAGGCCCCACAAGCGTTCAATACCTGTGGGGTCCCTGTGGGAGCGGGCAAGCCCGCGAAGAGTCCATCCCCATCCCACCGACCGGCACGGCCCGACGAATAATTCGTTAGCCTGCTGTCTTTTCCTTCGCGCAACGGCCATGATGGGACCACGCCCAACCGCCCGCCCGCGAAAGAGCCCATGACCGCGCAACAACCTGCCCCCGCCAATAACACGCTGCACATCACCCTGCAGATCCTGTCGATCGTTTTCTATACCTTCATTGCCTTCCTCTGCATCGGCCTGCCGATTGCGGTACTGCCCAGCTATGTGCACGACCAGCTCGGCTTTGGCGCAGTGATCGCCGGTGTAACCATTGGCCTGCAGTACCTGGCCACGCTGCTGAGCCGCCCTTTTGCAGGCAGGGTGGCGGACACCTTGGGAGGGAAACAGGCCATCCGCTTTGGCCTGCTGGGGATTGCCGGTTGCGGGGTGTTGACGTTGCTGTCAGCCTGGACCCTCACCTTACCGCTGCTGAGCCTGACACTGCTACTCGGTGGCCGTTTGCTGCTGGGCATCGCCCAAGGGCTGATCGGCGTGGCCACCTTGAGCTGGGGTATCAGCCAGGTCGGCCCCGAACACACTGCCAGGGTCATCTCGTGGAACGGCATCGCCTCCTATGGCGCGATCGCCATCGGTGCGCCAGTTGGCGTGCTGGCCGTGGACGGGCTGGACTTCAGCGTGCTGGGGCCGGCTTTGCTGGTGCTGGCAACCCTTGCCCTGCTGGTGCTTCGCAAGCGCCCCGACATGGTCGTGGTGCGCGGCGAGCGCCTGCCCTTCTGGTCGGCGTTCGGCCGGGTTGCCCCGTGTGGCCTGGGTTTGACCCTGGCCTCGATCGGCTACGGCACCTTGACCACCTTCGTCACCTTGTATTACCTCGAGCGCGGTTGGGCCGGCGCGGCCTGGTGCCTGAGTGCGTTTGGCGTGTGCTTCATCATTTCGCGCCTGCTGTTCGTCAACGCGGTCAACCGCTTTGGTGGCTACAACGTGGCGGTCGCCTGCATGGCCACCGAAGTGCTTGGCCTGAGCCTTCTGTGGCTGGCGCCCTCGCCGCCCTGGGCGCTGGTTGGCGCCGGGCTGACCGGTTTCGGGCTGTCGCTGGTTTACCCGGCATTGGGCGTGGAAGCGATCAAGCAAGTCCCCAGCAGCAGCCGCGGCGCAGGGCTGGGCGCCTATGCTGTGTTCTTCGACATGGCCTTGGCCATTGCCGGCCCGGTGATGGGCGCCGTGGCGGTACACCTGGGGTATGCCTCGATCTTCTGCGTGGCTGCCCTGCTCGCCCTAGCCGGGGTCGGCCTAACGTTGTGGCTGGCGCGGCGCGCCCGTCGCAGCTGAACGCTGAGCCGGCGCTGGCGCCCCCAGCGCCTGGCTGAAGAACGCTGCCGTTTCTCGCTGCAGCGAATGATGGATATGCCGGCGGTCGACGCCGTCGGCGTCCTTGCACAGCGCCGGCATTCGCGCGTACTGCTCGGCATCGCAGTGGGCCATGAACACGAAATGCCCGGCACCCGCCAACAGGCGGTAGTCCGGTGTGACCGGCAGTTTGCGGGCCAGGGCCTCGGCATTACGGTCTACCGCGACAAGCTGATCGCTGTCGCCACTGTAGATCAGTGCGGGAACCTGTACCCCGGCCAGCGCATGGCGCCCGAACAACAGGCTCAGCGGCGCCATCAACATGACCGCCCCCACTCGCGGGTCGGTCTCGGGCGCCAGTTCGCTGCGGTCGGCAATCAGTATGCCGTGGGTCTTGCAGGCGTCTGCGTCATGCGGGCGCTCCAGGCAGTACTGACGCAGACGCTCCAGGTCGGGGCGTGCGCCAGACAGGATCAACGCGGTTTCTCCGCCGGCCGAGTAGCCGATCACACCCACCTTGCCGTCATTCAGATAAGGCCCGACCACTGCATCACCGCGCGCTGCGGTGATCGCCGCGCTGACTTGTAGCGGCCGCCCATAAAGATTGCTCAGGGTGCCAAGGCGGCTGTGGTCGCGCACGTTGTCCCCCGGGTGCACCACCGCCACCACCACGAACCCTTGGCGCGCCAACGACGTTGCTAGGTAATGCAAGGCCAGTGGGCTGCCCGTATTGCCGTGAGACAGCACCAGCAACGGGAATCGGCCCATGGCCACGGGCGCCTCTTCGGCCACGTCGACGGGATACCCGTCTATACGGCTGATACGGGTTTTGCCAACGGCCGGGTAGAACGCCAGGGCTTGCATCGGGCGGCTATCGACCGGGTCGGTCAAGGTCATAAGGTGCAGGCCGGCAACCCACGGCGCGGCCTCGGCGCGGGCCAGCAGGCCGCCGAGCAGGACCAGCGCCAACACGCAGCGTGCAAGGGTCATCGGCCAGCGGTTCCTTGCAAGACGAAGTGATAACCCAGCATAAAACCGGCCGGCGTTGTGCCGGATGAAAACTGGATGAAACCGCCGTCATGCAAGCTGCGCCTGCACCCTGTGCATTTGCGCATTGTGTCGAACCCATGGCATAGATGCAGGTCAACGTTTTCACGTGACCGTTTTCGCGCCTTTGAAGGAGATTCATGCATGAGCAAGCCTGCCTACGTGCCACCCAAAGTCTGGCGCAACGACGCAGCCTCCGGCGGCCAGTTCGCCAGCATCAACCGCCCGGTAGCCGGCCCGACTCACGACAAGGACCTGCCGCTGGGCAAGCACCCGCTGCAGCTGTATTCCCTGGCCACGCCCAATGGCGTCAAGGTCACCATTGCCCTTGAAGAGCTGCTTGCCCTGGGCCACGCCGGTGCCGAATACGATGCCTGGCTGATCCGCATCGGCGAGGGTGATCAGTTTTCCAGCGGCTTCGTCCAGGTCAACCCCAACTCGAAGATCCCTGCCCTGCTCGACCGCAGCGTGGAGCCGCCGGTGCGGGTGTTCGAATCAGGCTCGATCCTGCTGTACCTGGCAGAGAAGTTCGGTGCTTTGCTGCCAAAATCGCCGGCTGCGCGCACCGAATGCCTGAACTGGTTGTTCTGGCAGATGGGTGCGGCGCCTTACCTGGGCGGTGGTTTTGGCCACTTCTACGTGTATGCACCGGAAAAGTTCGAGTACGCCATCAACCGCTTCACCATGGAGGCCAAGCGTCAACTGGACGTACTTGATCGCCGCTTGGCCGAAAGCCGTTATCTGGGCGGCGAGGCATACAGTATCGCTGATATTGCCGTGTGGCCGTGGTATGGCCAGCTGGTGCGCGGCAACCTGTATGACGCCGCGCAGTTCCTGGCGGTTGACGAGTACCCGAACGTACAGCGCTGGGCCGAGGACATCGCCCTGCGCCCTGCTGTGCAGCGCGGTACACGCGTGAACCGTACCTGGGGAGATGAACACAGCCAGGTGCCGGAGCGCCATAGCGCCGCAGACCTGGAAGGTTGACGCAAACCGTGTGGGAGCGGCCCTTTGGTGACTGAAAGGCCGCCCCCACAATGGGCCGGGCAATACCTGTGAATGCCCCCGACAATGCCCCCCTGCATAAAACCATTTGCCCCTGCGCAAACCTGCGTCGGCCAAGCCCTTCTTGTACACTCCTCGCATTAGCCCCCACCTGCACATTTTTTGGTGAACGCATGATCGAGGTAACCGAGGTTTCCATTGCCGAGCTGCGCGACGCGCTCGAGTCGGGCCGCACGACAGCGGTCGAGCTGGTCAAGGCCTACCTGGCGCGCATCGACGCCTACGATGGCGCCGACACAGCCACTGCCCTTAACGCCGTAGTGGTACGCAACCCGGAGGCGCTGAAAGAAGCCGAGGCCTCCGATGCCCGCCGCGCCAAGGGCCAGGTGCTTAGCCCGCTGGACGGCATCCCCTACACCGCCAAGGACAGCTACCTGGTCAAAGGCTTGACTGCCGCCTCCGGCAGCCCTGCCTTCAAGGACCTGGTCGCCCAGCGCGACGCCTTCACCATCGAGCGCCTGCGCGCCGCCGGTGCCGTGTGCCTGGGCAAGACCAACATGCCGCCCATGGCTAACGGTGGCATGCAGCGCGGCGTCTATGGCCGCGCCGAAAGCCCGTACAACGCCGACTACCTGACCGCGCCCTTCGCCTCGGGCTCGTCCAACGGTGCCGGTACCGCCACCGCCGCCAGCTTCAGCGCCTTTGGCCTGGCCGAAGAAACCTGGTCCAGCGGCCGTGGCCCGGCGTCCAACAACGGCCTGTGCGCCTACACCCCGTCGCGCGGGGTGATTTCGGTACGTGGCAACTGGCCGCTGACGCCGACCATGGACGTGGTGGTGCCCTATGCCCGCACCATGGCCGACCTGCTGGAAATCCTCGACGTGGTGGTAGCCGATGACGCCGACAAGCGCGGCGACCTGTGGCGCCTGCAGCCATGGGTGCCGATCCCGGCTGCTTCAACGATACGTCCGGCGTCGTACCTTGAACTGGCGGTAGATGCCAGCGCGCTCAAGGGCAAGCGCTTTGGCGTACCACGCATGTATATAAATGCCGATCCCGAAGCAGGCACCTCCGAGAAGCCAGGCATCGGCGGGCCGACCGGCCAACGCATCAACACCCGCGCCACGGTGATCGACCTGTGGCAACAAGCGCGCCAGGCCCTGGAAGCAGCGGGTGCCGAAGTACTGGAAGTGGACTTCCCACTGGTGTCCAACTGCGAAGGCGACCGCCCAGGTGCGCCGACCGTGTACAACCGCGGCATCGTCAGCAAGGCATTCCTGCATGACGAACTGTGGGAACTGTCGGGCTGGGCCTTTGACGACTTCCTGCGCGCCAACGATGACCCCAAGCTTAACCGCCTGGCCGATGTCGACGGGCTGAAGATCTTCCCCCACGACCCGGGCACCTTGCCCAACCGTGAAGATGACCTGGCTGCCGGCATGGACGAGTACGTCAACATGGCCAAACGTGGCCTGAAGACCTGGGACCAGATCGAGACCCTGCCCGACGGCCTGCGCGGCCTGGAGCAGACCCGCAAGCTGGACCTGGAAGACTGGATGGACAAGCTGGGCCTGGACGCGGTGCTGTTCCCCACCGTAGCCGACGTTGGCCCGGCCGATGCCGATATCAACCCGGTATCGGCGGACATCGCCTGGAGCAACGGTGTCTGGGTAGCCAACGGCAACCTGGCAATCCGTCATCTGGGCGTGCCGACCGTCACCGTGCCGATGGGCGTGATGGCCGATATCGGTATGCCGGTGGGGCTGACCTTTGCCGGGAAGGCCTATAGCGACAACGCGCTGCTGAGTTTTGCTGCCGCGTTCGAAGCCACCGGCTCGCGCCGGATGATTCCGCCGCGCACGCCGGCGCTCGGCTGAGTCTTACAGGGCCCCTAAAAGCAGATCGCGAATTTCAACCATATGTGTAAAAATACACAAACAGTTGATTTTGCGATCTGCCATGCCTATCACCCCCAGCGAAGAACGCCAACTCACCCTCACCGTGCTCAAGGCCGCCATCCAGGCCCTGGGCAGCGTTGCCGCGCGCAACATGGAAATACTCCTGCACGACCTTGACCACCCCGAACACTCGGTGGTGGCGATCGTCAACGGTCATCTGTCCGGCCGCAGCGTAGGCAGCCCGATCCTCGCCGCACCGGAGCAGGACCAGGGCTTCAAGGCACTGATGCAGGCCTCGGCCGACCAGCACGGCCGTGAGCCGGTGGTGCTGCCCGATTACCCCACTACGCTCAAAGGCCGCACGCTACGAAGTGCCACGGCTATCTTCCGTGACAGCAGCGGCCACCCGTTCGCCAGCCTGTGCGTCAACACCGACGTCACCGGCCTGGATGCAGCCATGAGCTTTCTCCAGCAGTTGCAGCCGCTGGGGGCCATACCTGCGGTCAACGAACCTGCCGACATGGAGCTGCTGATGAGCGAGATCATCCAGGCCGCCCTGCAGCGCAGCGGCCAGGGGCGGATGAACAAACAGGCCAAGGTCGAGGCCGTGCGCGTCATGCAGGAGCGCGGCCTGTTCATCGTCAAGGGCGGCGTCGAGAAGGCTGCCAGCGCCCTCGGCGTGACGCGCTACACCATTTACAACTACCTCGAGCAACTACGCGGAGCCAGCCAATGACCTTGCACATTCATACCCCCCTGATCGAGTCGCGCCCGCTGTCGTTGGCGGCCGGTCGTAATATCTGGCTCAAGCTCGACGCCCTGCAACCCTGCGGTTCGTTCAAACTGCGCGGTGTAGGCCACGCCTGCGAGGTACACCACGCGCGTGGCGCCCGGCACTTTGTGTCCTCGTCAGGTGGCAATGCCGGTTTGGCAGTCGCCTATGCCGGACGCAAGCTGGGGGTGCCGGTGACCGTGGTGGTACCCGAAACCACCACCGAACGGGCCAAGCAGCTGCTGCACCTGGAAGACGCCAAGGTGGTGGTGCACGGCAGTTCCTGGCAAGAGGCCAACGCCCTGGCACAGACACTGGTAGGCCCGAACGATGCCTTCATCCACCCGTTCGACGACCCACTGCTGTGGGCCGGGCATGCCAGCCTGGTGGATGAAGTGGCCGAGGCCGGCCTGAAGCCGGACGCGGTGGTATTGTCAGTCGGCGGGGGCGGCTTGCTCAGTGGCGTGGTGGAGGGGCTCAAGCGCAATGGCTGGGGCGATGTGCCGGTGCTGGCAGTAGAAACCGAGGGCGCGGCGTCGCTGCATGCGGCCATGCAGGCCGGGCATTCGGTGGAACTGGAGCGCATCGCCTCGGTGGCGACGTCGCTGGGGGCCAAGCGTGTGGCTGATCAGGCGCTGATGTGCGTGCAGCAGCATCCGGTGCACAGCCATCTGGTCAGCGATCGCGCAGCGCTGGAGGCCTGTGAGCGGTTCTTGCTGGACCACCGTGTGCTGGTCGAGCCCGCGTGCGGGGCGGCGTTGGCAGTGGCCTATGATGCCAAGGCACTGGGCGCCTTGCGCAATGTCCTGGTGGTGGTCTGTGGCGGCGCTACCGCAACACTGGAGCAGATCAAGGCCTGGCTGCAGCAGGCAGACTGAAGCTGCCATCTGTCGGGGGTGATTACGACAGTCACATCCACCTGATCTACTAGGCTCGCCGCAACCGAAAAGCCCACGCAATGGCGTCAACCCTGACGAAATGCGTATCCCGCCCTTTCGGTCTGCGGCAAGTGAAGGCACAATGCGTGTCCTTTTTTTGGCCGGCCTGGCCGGGGGCCTTTAAATGATCAAGACGCCGTATTACCTCATCGATAAAACCAAGCTGCTCAGCAACATGGAGAAGATCGCCTACGTGCGCGAACACTCCGGTGCCAAGGCGCTGCTCGCCCTCAAGTGCTTCGCCACCTGGTCGGTGTTCGACCTGATGCAGCAGTACATGGACGGAACCACCTCGTCCTCCCTGTTCGAGCTCAAGCTCGGCCGCCAGAAGTTCGCCGGCGAAACCCATGCCTATAGCGTGGCCTGGGCCGACGACGAGGTCGAGGAGATGCTTGAGAACTGCGACAAGATCATCTTCAACTCGATCGGCCAGCTGCAACGCTTTGCCGAACAATCCGAAGGCAAGGTGCGTGGTCTGCGCGTCAACCCGCAGGTCAGCAGCTCCGACTACCTGCTGGCCGACCCGGCCCGCCCGTTCAGCCGCCTGGGCGAATGGGACCCGGCGAAGATCGAACAGGTGATCGAACAGATCTCCGGTTTCATGTTCCACAACAACTGCGAAAACGGTGACTTCGGCCTGTTCGACAAGATGCTCACGCACATCGAAGAGCGTTTCGGCCACCTGCTGCACAAGGTCGAGTGGGTCAGCCTTGGTGGCGGCATTCACTTCACCGGTGAAGACTATGCAGTAGACGCCTTCTGCGCGCGCCTGAAGGCGTTCTCGGAAAAATACGGCGTGCAGGTATACCTGGAGCCCGGCGAAGCCGCCATCACCAACAGCGCCTCGCTGGAAGTGACCGTGCTCGATACCCTGTACAACGGCAAGCACCTGGCCGTGGTCGACAGCTCGATCGAAGCGCACCTGCTCGACCTGCTGATCTACCGCCTCAACGCCAAGATGGCCCCCAATGACGGCGAGCATACCTACATGGTCTGCGGCAAGTCATGCCTGGCCGGTGACATCTTCGGCGAGTACCAATTCGACCGTCCGCTGGCCATTGGCGATCGCCTGTCGTTCATCGACACGGCGGGTTACACCATGGTCAAGAAAAACTGGTTCAACGGGCTGAAGATGCCTTCCATCGTGGTCAAGCAGCTCGACGGCAGCGTCGAAGTCGTCCGCGAGTTCGGTTTCGAAGACTACGTTTCCAGCCTGTCGTAAGACCGGCTTTCAAGTAAGGAGCAAAGGGTAAATTGAAGAAGAACGTTCTTATCATTGGTGCAGGAGGTGTCGCCAAGGTGGTGGCCCACAAGTGCGCGCAGCATAACGACGAACTGGGTCGTATCGCCATCGCGTCACGGAACATCTCCAAATGCCAGGCCATCATCGACAGCGTCAAGGCCAAGGGTAGCCTCAAGGTACCCGCCGACATCCAGGCCTTCTCGCTCAATGCCCTCGATGTCGAGGCAACCAAGGCGCTGATCCGCGAAACCGAATCGCAGATCGTGATCAATGTGGGTTCCGCCTTCCTCAACATGTCGGTGCTGCGTGCTTGCATCGATACGGGTGTCGCCTATCTGGACACCGCCATCCACGAAGAGCCGGGCAAGATCTGCGAGACCCCACCGTGGTACGGCAACTACGAGTGGAAACACCTCGAAGAGTGCCAGGCAAAGAACATTACCGCCATTCTCGGCGTCGGTTTCGACCCGGGTGTGGTGAACAGCTACGCCAAGCTGGCGCAGCAACAGTATTTCGACAGCATTGATTCGATCGATATTCTCGACGTCAATGCCGGTTCACATGGCAAGTACTTTGCCACCAACTTCGACCCGGAAATCAACTTCCGCGAGTTCACCGGACAAGTGTGGAGCTGGCAGAACAGCCAGTGGACCAGCAACACCATGTTCGAGGTCAAGCGTACCGACGACCTGCCAGTGGTAGGCTCGCAAAACCTGTACCTGACCGGCCACGATGAAGTTCACTCGATTTCGAAGAACCTCAACGTCCCGAACGTGCGCTTCTGGATGAGCTTCGGCGAGCACTACATCAACGTGTTCACGGTTCTGAAAAACCTGGGCCTGCTCAGCGAGCAACCGGTGAAAACCGCCGAAGGCCTGGAAGTGGTACCGCTGAAAGTGGTCAAGGCTGTACTGCCAGACCCGGCCTCGCTGGCCCCTGGCTACACCGGCAAGACCTGCATCGGCGACCTGGTCAAAGGCACCAAGGATGGCCAGCCGCGCGAAGTGTTCATCTACAACGTGGCCGACCACGAAGAAGCCTACGCCGAGACCGACAGCCAGGGCATTTCCTACACCGCCGGCGTACCGCCAGTGGCTGCCGCCCTGCTGGTAGCCCGTGGCGAGTGGGATGCCAAGCGCATGGTCAACGTCGAGGAGCTGCCAGCCGAGCCGTTCCTCAAGGCGCTGGACGTGATGGGCCTGCCGACCCGCGTCAAAGATGAAAAAGGCGATCGTCCTTGGGACGCTGAAGCCTAAGCAACAAACAGAAGGGGCGCCACATGGCGCCCCTTCTGCTTTCCAGGCCCAGCCACTTCGCGGGCAGCCCAGGCGCTCACAGGCCTGAAACAAGCACCTAACCTGTGTGGGCGAGCCCGCGAAGAGGCCGGTGCAGGATCACGCTCTACTTGCGGGCCTCCAGAATCAGGTTGAACGGCGTCTGCGTCGCCCGCCGGAACCTGCTGAACCCTGCCTCCTCGAAGACCGCCCGCAATCGCGCCTCCCCGGCCTGCGCACCCAACCCCAGCCCCACTTCCTGCGACAACGAATTGGGCGTGCAAATAAACGTCGACGCCGCATAGAACAAGCGCCCGACCGGTGTCAGGTTACCCTCCAGCGAGTCCTCGGCATACGGCTCAACCAGCATGACCGTGCCATCAGCCTTCAAAGCACGGTAGGCATGCCGGGCTGCCCCGACCGGGTCACCCATGTCGTGCAGGCAATCGAAGAAGCACACCAGGTCATGGTCATGCCCCGGGTACTCCTTGGCGCTGGCCTGCTGGAAGCTCACCCGCCCCTCCAACCCCGCTTCCCGTGCACGCGCGTTGGCGGTGACGATCGAAGGCTGATGATAGTCGTACCCCACGAAGGTCGACGCCGGAAACGCCTGCGCCATCACCAGCGTCGAGGCACCATGACCGCAGCCCACGTCCGCCACCTTGGCGCCCGCCTGCAGCTTGGCCACCACACCCTCCAGTGCCGGCAGCCAATCCGCTACCAGGAAGGTGCGATACCCCGGCCGGAAAAACCGCTCGGTACCGCTGAACATGCACGGGTGGTGATCACCCCAGGCCAACCCGCCATCGCCGCGCATGGCGGCTACCAGCTTGTCCTTGTCATGGAACAGCGCCGCCACCACCGCCGCGCCGCCGGCCATGTAGGCCGGGGAGTCCTCCAGCGCCAGGGCCATGGCCTGTTCTTCAGGCAGCACAAAACTACCCTTGTCATGGACCATGTAGCCCGATGCCGCCTGGGCATTCAACCATTCGCGCACCAGCCGCGGGTGGCAGCCGGTCTTTTCCGCCAGTTGCTCAGGGGTGACCGCCTGGCTGTCGGCCATGGCCCGGTACAGCCCCAGTTCATCGCCGAGAATGACATTGGCCAGCGTCGCCGCTGCGCCCATGTCGCCCACCAGCTTGCCCATGAAATCGTGAAGCCTTGCCTCGTCCATGACCTGCCCTCCTCTGCAAGAAGGCCATCGCCAACGAGGGACGTCCGCTCCGGGAAGGCGGTGGTCGGTTCAAGGGTTTTCGTTCGCGGTACAACACGCTACCGCGAGCTGTCAGTAAGTTTAGATGCTCTGCCTGGGCGACGCGGAATAACGGCCATATGGCCCACGATCATTTCCCTCAGGTCACAATTCCTAAACAACGATGTGACATTTTTTTTCAGCTTTCCTATCAAGGAGCTGTCAAATGAAGGTCACGGTTTTCGGAACCGGCTATGTCGGCCTGACCCAGGCGGTGTGCCTGGCTCAGGTAGGCCATTCGGTGTTGTGCATGGATGTCGATGCCGATCGGGTGGCCAGCCTGAGTGAAGGCCATTGCCCGATCTTCGAGCCCGGCCTTGCGCCGCTGCTGGAGAAGAACCTCGCCTGCGGTCGGCTGCGCTTCACCACGGATGCCGCAGTGGCTGCCAAATATGCCCGGTTGCAGTTCATTGCCGTCGGTACTCCGCCGCAAGCCGATGGTAGCGCCGACCTGAAGCACGTTTTCGCCGTGGTCGACAGCATCCTCGAACACGCTGACGGGCCCAAAGTAATCGTCAACAAGTCCACCGTGCCGGTGGGTACGGTACACCGCATCAAGGCACGCATCGCCCAGGCCGTGGCCGATACCAGCCGCTTCCAGGTGATCAGCAACCCGGAGTTTCTCAAGGAAGGGTCTGCGGTGGACGACTGCATGCGCCCCCAGCGCATCATCATCGGTGGCGCAGAAGCGGCCGAAGTGGAGTTGCTACGCGAGCTTTACCTGCCGTTCAACCGCAACCGCGAAAAGTTCATGGTCATGGACGCGCGCAGTGCCGAGCTGACCAAGTACGCAGCCAATTGCATGCTGGCCACCAAGATTTCCTTCATCAACGAAATCGCCAACCTGGCCGAGCACCTGGGGGCCGATATCGAAATGGTGCGCCGTGGCATCGGCTCGGACCCGCGCATCGGTTATGACTTCATCTACGCCGGCTGCGGTTTTGGCGGCTCGTGCTTCCCCAAAGACCTGCAAGCCCTGCGCCACAGTGCCGAGGCAGAAGGCTTCGAGACGCAGTTGCTGCGCGCAGTAGAGTCGGTCAACGAGCAGCAGAAGGGCCGGCTGTTCAGCAAGATCCAGCGCCATTACCCCGGCGGCCTGCGGGGCAAGGTGTTTGCCCTGTGGGGGTTGTCGTTCAAGCCCAATACCAATGATATTCGCGAAGCTTCCAGCCGGGTCCTGCTGGAAGCACTGTGGGCCGCGGGCGCGCGGGTGCAGGCTCACGACCCTCAGGCCATGGAAGAAATCCGGCGCCACTACGGCCCGCGTGCCGACCTGCAACTGGTGCCCTGCAAGGACGATGCGTTGCGGGGCGCCGATGCCCTGGTGATCGTCACCGAATGGCAGGACTACCGTGTGCTCAACCTGGACGAGGTGCCGCAGCAGCTGGCCGACCGGGTGGTGTTCGATGGCCGCAACCTGTACGAACCCGAGCACATGGCCTCGGCAGGGCTGACTTACTACGGCATCGGACGTGGCAAGATTGCGCCAGCTTGACTGCAATGATTACCGGCTGGCCACTCCCTGGCTGTCAGCCGGCCTTATCGACTCAGGGCGCTGCGGACTGACAGGCGGCTCAAGCTGCAGCACCTCGTTGGTATATGCCCACTCCTTCTCTAGCTGATCCGGGTGGTCGTTCAGGCGGATGCCATAGGACGGGATGATCTGTTTGATCTTGGCCTGCCACTCGGGCGACGCCACCTTGTTCTTGAACACCTTGTTCAACACATCGAGCATGATAGGCGCAGCGGTCGACGCACCGGGAGAAGCCCCCAGCAAGCCGGCGATACTGCCGTCCCTGGACGTCACCACCTCGGTACCGAGCTTGAGCACGCCGCCCAACGCTTCGTCTTTCTTGATGATTTGCACCCGCTGGCCCGCCTGCCACAGCCGCCAGTCTTCTTTCTTCGCCTCGGGGAAGTAGGTGCGCAGCGCTTCGAAGCGGTCATCGTCCGATTGCAGCACCTGCCCGATCAGGTACTGCACCAGGTCGAACTCGCGTACTCCTACCCGCACCATCGGCCAGGCATTGTGCACGCTGGTACTGGCGAGCAGGTCAAGCAATGAGCCCTGCTTGAGGAACTTGGTCGAGAAGGTGGCGAACGGCCCAAACAGGATCAGGCGCTTGCCATCAAGTACCCGGGTGTCCAGGTGCGGCACCGACATGGGCGGCGCACCGGTTGCGGCAATGCCATAGGCCTTGGCCATGTGGCGCTGGGCGATAGCCGGGTTGTCAGTGACCAGGAACGAGCCACCGACCGGGAAGCCGCCATAGTCCTTGGCCTCGTCGATACCCGACTTCTGCAGCAGCGGCAGTGCCGCCCCGCCAGCGCCGATGAACAGGAACCGGGCATCGGTGGCTGCCTTGCTGCCATTCTTCAGATTCTTGTACTCGACGTGCCAGGAACCGTCGTCGTTACGGGTGATGTCCTGCACTTCGCTCGACAGCTTGAGATCGAAGTTCGGCCGCGTCTGCAGGTAACCCACATACTGCCGGGTGATCTCGCCAAAGTTGACGTCGGTGCCGATCGGCGTCCAGGTCACGGCCAGCTTCTGGTTGGGATCGCGGCCTTCCATCATCAGCGGGACCCATTTGCGGATCTGCTCGTGGTCTTCGGAGTACTGCATGGGCTTGAACAACGGGCTGGCTTGCAGGGCCTCGTAGCGTTTTTTAAGGAAACGAATGTTGTCATCGCCCCAGACAAAGCTCATGTGCGGGGTGGTGTTGATGAACGAATGCGGGTTTTTCAGCACGCCCTGCTTGACCTGCCAGGCGAGAAACTGGCGCGTTACCTGGAAAGACTCGTTGATTTCAACCGCCTTGCTGATGTCGATCTTGCCGTCTTTTTCCGGGGTGTAGTTCAACTCCGCCAGGGCCGAGTGGCCGGTGCCGGCGTTGTTCCAGCCGTTGGAGCTCTCCTCGGCTACCTTGTCCAGACGCTCGACCATTTCCATCGACCAGCCGGGCTCCAACTCGTTGAGCCACACGGCCAAGGTAGAACTCATGATGCCGCCGCCCACCAGCAGCACATCGACCTTCCTGGTTTCCGCCGCTTGGGCATTGAGCATGCCGATGGCCAAGGCCAGCCCGGCCATCGCCAGTTTTGGCTTGATGGTGATCTTCATAACCTCTCCCGCGCCTCGTTGCTGTCCGTGGTTCAGCCACAAGCTTAGCCGACGCGTTTAGTCGGGTATGACGACGCACAAACACTTGCAATCGGCCACATCTCAAAATACTGTATGAATACTCAGTATCGCAGGTCAGCCACCATGCAACTCATCGCCAAACTCGGCATCCTTGCCGACGCAGCCAAGTACGACGCCTCCTGCGCCAGCAGTGGTGCGCCCAAGCGCAATTCGCGCGGCGCTGACGGCCTGGGCGCTACCAATGGCATGGGTATCTGTCACAGCTACACCCCCGACGGCCGCTGCGTATCACTGCTCAAGGTACTGCTGACCAACTTCTGCCTGTATGACTGCCAGTACTGCGTCAACCGCCGCTCCAGCAACGTGCCGCGCGCACGTTTCAGCCCCGAGGAAGTGGTGCGCCTGACCCTGGACTTCTACCGGCGCAATTGCATCAGCGGCCTGTTCCTCAGCTCTGGCATCATCCGCTCGGCGGACTACACCATGGAGCAGCTGATCCGTGTGGCCCGGCTGTTGCGCGAAGAACACAGCTTCCGCGGCTACATCCACCTCAAGGCCATCCCCGATGCCGACCCGCTGCTGATCGAAGAGGCCGGGCGCCTGGCCGACCGCCTCAGTGTCAACATCGAACTGCCCACCGACGCCAGCCTCAAGCGCCTGGCGCCGGAAAAGCAAGGGCACACCATTCGCCAGGCCATGGGCGTGATTCATCAGGGCCAGCAGGCCGTGGCCAACGAGCCCAGGGCGCCGCGCTTTACCCCGGCCGGGCAGAGCACCCAAGTCATCGTCGGCGCCGACAGCACCGACGACAGTACCTTGCTGCGCAATGCCGAGTCGCTGTACCAGGGCTACGGCCTCAAGCGCGTGTACTACTCTGCCTTCAGCCCGATCCCCGACAGCCCCGGCAGCGTGCCCCTCGCCGCACCACCGCTGCTGCGCGAACACCGCCTGTATCAAGCCGACTTCCTGCTGCGTGGCTATGGCTACAAGGCTGGCGAGCTGCTGGGCCACAGCGGTAACCTGGCACTGGACATCGACCCCAAGCTAGCCTGGGCGCTGGCCAACCGCGACGTGTTCCCGCTGGACGTGAACCGCGCGGAACCTGCGCTACTGGCGCGTATCCCCGGCATCGGCCTGCGCAGCGTACAGCGCCTGGTCGCCCTGCGCCGGGAGCGGCGCATCCGTTATGACGACCTGATCCAGCTGCGCTGCGTGCTGGACAAGGCACGGCCGTTCATCGTCACCAGCGACTACCGCCCCGCCCAGGCCGAGCTGCGCAGCGGCTTGCTGCGCGCGCGCTTGAGTGAGCCGCCAGCGCCCGTGCAGATGGGGTTATGGGGGTGATCGCACTCGACTGCGACGACCTGTTCGCCACCTGGCGCGAGCAGGCCCGCGTATTGTTGAGCCATGGCATCGACCCGTCGGAAGTCACCTGGTCGCAAGGCCCGATGGCGGACCTGCTGGCCGTGCCGGCAGCGCCGCCTGACGGGCCGGGCCCTTTCCGGGCCAAAGTCCCGGCCGCACTGCTGAGCCAGTTGGAGCAGGCCTCTCGCTACCGTGGCGAACAGCGCTGGAACCTGCTGTATGAAGTGCTGTGGCGCGTCGCCCATGGCGACCGCACGGCAATGCTGGCCGGTGACCGGCTGGGCAGTGAGCTGCAACGGCGCATCAAGCAGGTAACCCGCGAGGCGCATCACTTGCACGCGTTTGTACGCTTCGTGCCGTTGCCTGAGGAACTGGCTGAGCACTTGCAGCTGGATCTGGTGGCCTATCACGAGCCGGCACACGACATTCTGCACAGTGCCAGCGCGCATTTTGCCGACCGCCTGGGGCGTTTGCGCTGGTTGATTGCCACGCCACAGGATGGCATATGCTTCGACGGCCAGACGTTCGAGTACCAGCGAAAGTGCCCCGAGCCCTGGCGCCAGTGGGCCCGCAACGCCGAAGACCCCGGCGCCGAACTCTGGCGCACCTACTACCGCCATACCTTCAACCCGGCCCGCCTCAACCCGGATGCCTTGCGCCTGCACATGCCAGGGCGGTTCTGGCGGCATTTGCCGGAAGGCATGCTGATACCGCAGCTTGAAGGCCTGGCGCGCCAAGGCAAACAGCGGGACGGCCAAGCCCTTGAGGTGGCCTCGCAAACCGGCAAGACCATCAGTAAGCCTGCGCGCTCGGTGTAGCCGCGGAGCCTGTTGCGGCCCCGTCGAGACACAAGGCCGCAGCTACAGCGAAAACATCATGCTCAACTGAAGAGCCTGGCCAGGCAGGCCAGCTTCTTCTTGTACGAACGCCGCGCCTCCAGTGCCTGCTCCAGGCTCACCGGCAGGAACCGCGCCTGCTGGTTGGGCTGCATCTGCCCGATCAGGTCGAGGTCGGCACTGATCACCGTGCCGATCATGGCGTAGCCGCCCCCCGACACTGCATCGCGATGCAGGATGATCGGTTCCAACCCTGCCGGCACCTGGATCGATCCGATCGGGTAGCAGCTGTCGACGATATTGGACGGGTCCGACCCCGCACCGAACGGCTGCTCGCGCGGTTGGAAACTCAAGGCGCTGCCGCCTTTGTAGCGATAACCGATACGGTCCGCTTCGGAGCCAACGGTCCAGGCGTCGGTGAAGAAACGTTGCGCTGCAGCTTCGGTCAGGCGGTGGAAGTACAGCCCAGGCACCACCCGCAACACCACCTCGCCCCCCAGGGCCTGACGCAGGGCCATGGGCAAACTTGCACCGGCACGGGTCTTGCCGCTGGGCACGCCGACCGGCAGCAGGTCGCCCGCCATCAGTTTGCGCCCATGAAAGCCACCCAACGCGCCCAGCGCGTAGGTGGACCGGCTACCCAGTACCTCGGGCACATCGATGCCTCCGGCCACTGCCAGGTAGGCCCGGGCGCCCGCTGTTGGAAAGCCGAAACGCAACACTTGCCCGGCCCGCACGGCAAACGCAGTGTCCGGGCGCTGCTCGCGACCATCGAGCAACGCTGGCATCTGCGCACCGCACACAGCGACCAGTGCGTCCTGCTGGAACTCCAGCTCCGGCCCCACCAGCGCACACTCCAGGCCCGCAGCGCCGGCCGGGTTGCCCACCAGGTGATTGGCTGCGCTCAAGGCGTACTGGTCGAGTGCGCCGGACGGTGGGATACCCAGGTGGTAGTAACCTTCGCGGCCCAGGTCCTGTACAGAAGTGGCCAGCCCCGGTTTGAGTACCTTGATCATGCCAGCACCTCCTGCAACGATTTGGGGTAGCCGACCGGGTCGGCGAGGAAGGCGTCCAGGGAAAACGCCACCGGGCGAATGCGCAGGTCGAAGCAGCCATCCTCCACTTCCGCCACCGCCTGGTCGTAGGTGCGGCGGTCGATAGGCTTGAACTGCACGATGTCACCCGGGCGGAAGAACACCATGTGCTCTTTCAGGTAATTCAAGGTCTGCTGCGGGTCGTAGATCGGTGCCGGGGTGACGCCGAACATCTGGTAGCCCCCCGCCCCGCGCACCGAGTAGATGCAACCAAAGCAGCCGCCATGGCCCAGGGTGAGCTTGGGCGTGTCGGTACGGGGGCGCAGGTACTTGGGCACCTGCAGCTGCCGCTCGCGCTCGACCATCTGGAACATGAACGGCAGGCCGGCGACAAAGCCGACCATCGACACGAACCATGGCGCGCCGCTGTGGGCAGCGATGAATGCCTCGACATCGGCCAGGCCGTTGATGCGCGCGGCGTACTCCAGGTCAGTGCTGGTCGGGTCCTGGTGGCGATCCCGAAAGCGCATCAGGGTTTCATGGGTCCAGGGGTCGTTGTACAGCACCGGGATCTCGATGATCCGCGTCTGCAACGAACGCTCGGCCACCGCCTGCGCTTCGGCGCCGCGCACGGCTTCGAGCAGTGCCTCGGGGGCGATACGGTCCGGGTCGAAGCGGACCTGGAACGACGCATTGGCCAGGCACACATCAAGCACGCCATCCAGGGCCATGCGCTCCACCGCACGGGTGACGGCCATACCCTTGAAAAAGGCCTCCAGCGACATGCTTTCGCTGACTTCGGCAAACAGGTGCTCGTCGGCGCCGAAGCTGTAACGGATCGGGGTTGTAGCAAGCGGTTCGGCCATGACAGTTCCTTTTCTTGGAATCTTTATAGAAAGGCAGGCGAAAACAAGATGCACGGGCTCCGGCGTGTCGGTTTGCCGGATGCCTGACGGGTTCAGCGCGGTGCCCGCACCACGATGCCGGCCGCATCCAGTGCCCTGCGCGTGGCCTCGACCAGGTCCAGCGCGCCCGGGGTGTCACTGTGCAGGCAAATGGAATCGAATTCGATCGCCAGGTCCTGGCCTTCGACCGTGCGCACCACGCCTTGCCGGCAAGCACGCAGCACCCGCTCGGCGACGGCTTGGGGCTCGTAGCCACGCACATTGCGGGTAAACACGATCGACCCGCTCAGGTCGTACTCGCGGTCGGCATAGAACTCGCGAATCACCGGCTGCCCCATTTCCTGGGCAATGCGGCAGATCACCGAACCTGGCATGCAGAACAGCAGCAGTTCCGGCTCGATCACCCGCAGGTTTTCCACCAGCAAGCGCGCGGCTTCTTCGTCACGCGCCAGGTGCATGTACAACGCCCCGTGCGGTTTGATGTGCTGCAGACGCACGCCCTGGGCACGGGCGATTTCACGCAGCGCGCCCAATTGATAGAGCATGTCGTCCACCAGTTCCTGCGCCGAGGCATTGATATGCCGGCGGCCAAAGCCGACCAGGTCACGGAACCCCGGGTGTGCCCCCACAGCAACGCCCAGTGCCTTGGCGCGCTCGACGGTGCGGCGCATAGTGCCGGGGTCACCGGCATGGAAACCGGTGGCGATGTTGGCGCTGCTGATGTAGCCCATCAGTTCGTGATCGACGCCGTCGCCAATAGTCCACGGGCCAAAGCCCTCACCCATGTCCGAGTTGAAATCCACTGCTTGCATGACCGCGTCTCCTGGCACTTGTGACTGCATGCAAGCCACGTTAGATTCTCCGCACCCCCTTGGGAAGATCTATAAACAGATGGGGTACCTTCTGAAAAACAGATACCCCGGGAGCCTACCGTGTCACTCACCCTGCGCCAGGTCCGCTACTTCGTTGCCACCGCTGAAATCGGCCAGATCTCCCAAGCGGCGATCCACCTGAACATCTCCCAGTCGGCAGTCACCACGGCCATCAAGGAGCTGGAAGCGATGCTCGGCGTGCTGTTGTTCCAGCGCTCGGCCCAAGGCATGAGCCTGACCGAAGCCGGCCGCCACTTCTTGAACCGTGCCTACGTCATCCTGCGCAGTGTCGACGATGCGTTGAACAGCCCGCTACCGGACGTGCGTGCCAGTGGCCTGTTGCGCCTGGCGGCGAGTTACACGGTGATCGGCTACTTCCTGCCACACCACTTGCAGCGCCTGGAGCACTGGCATCCGGGCGTGACCCTGGAGCTTTACGAGCAGGAGCGCAGCGCCATCGAGCAAGGCCTGCTGGAGGGGCGTTTCGACATGGCGGTGGTGCTCACCGCCAACCTCACTCACCCCGACATCGTCTCGGAAACCCTGTTCAACTCCGAGCGCCGGCTGTGGCTGCCCGGGCATCACCCACTGTGCGAGCGATCGGCCGTGAGCCTGGCCGAGGTGGCCTGTGAGCCGTTCATCCTTTTGACCGTGGATGAGGCCGAGCAAAGTGCCATGCGCTACTGGGAGCAGGCCGGGCAAAGGCCAAGCGTAAGGGTGCGGACCAGCTCGGTGGAGGCCGTGCGCAGCATGGTCGCCAATGGCAGCGGTGTGGCGATCCTGTCGGACCTGGTGCACCGGCCGTGGTCGCTGGAGGGCAAGCGCATCGAGACGGTGACCATCAGCGACCCGGTCACGCCGATGAGCGTGGGGTTGGCCTGGCACCGGGAACGGGCATTCAGCCCGGCGATGCAGGCGGTGCGCAATTACTTCCATGATGCGTTTCTGGCACCGCAGCAGTTGTCGGCCCGGCGCTGATCCTGCCTTTGCAGGCCCGGCCTCTTCGCGGGCGCGCCCGCTCCCACAGGTGCAGCGCAAATCTTCAGCGGTATGGCAGCCTGTGGGAGCGGGCAAGCCCGCGAAGAAACCAACACCCATCTCGAGCCGAACGTTCACGCCGCAATGCCGTCATAATCTGAGCCGGTGCCGACACGCAAAGAGGACGCGAAATGACCCAGCCCGACCCGTCATACGTCAAATGGCTCGAAGACCGCGCCATGCTCAAGGCCTCCCAGGCGCGTGCCAGCCTGTACTCAGGCCAGTCGCGACTGTGGCAACACCCCTATGCCGAGGCCCAGCCCCGCCGCGCCACCGAAATCGCCTCGGTGTGGCTGACCGTCTACCCCGACGCCATCATCGCGCCCGAGGGTTGCTCGGTGCTCGGTGCCCTGGCCCACGAAGCGTTGTGGAAGCGCCTGTCGGAGATCGGCGTACAGGGCCTGCACACGGGCCCGATCAAACTGTCCGGTGGCATCCGCGGCCGCGAACTCACCCCCAGCGTGGACGGCAACTTCGACCGCATCAGCTTCGACATCGACCCACTGTACGGCAGCGAGCAGGAACTGATCCAGATGAGCCGCATGGCCGCTGCGCACAATGCCGTGACCATCGACGACCTGATCCCCTCGCACACCGGCAAGGGCGCCGACTTCCGCCTGGCCGAGCTCGCCCATGGCCCCTACCCGGGGCTGTACCACATGGTCGAGATCCGCGAAGAAGACTGGGCGCTGCTGCCCGAGGTGCCCGCCGGGCGCGATGCGGTCAATCTGCTGCCAGCGCAGTGTGACGAGCTGAAGGCGCGCCATTACATCGTTGGCCAGTTGCAACGGGTAATCTTCTTCGAGCCGGGCGTGAAGGAAACCGACTGGAGCGCCACGCCGCCGATCACAGGCGTCGACGGCAAGACCCGCCGCTGGGTGTACCTGCATTACTTCAAGGAAGGCCAGCCCTCGCTGAACTGGCTGGACCCTACCTTCGCCGCCCAACAAATGATCATTGGTGACGCGCTGCACGCGCTGGACTGCCTGGGTGCACGCGGCCTGCGCCTGGACGCCAACGGCTTTCTCGGCGTGGAAACCCGCGCCAGTGGCACCGCCTGGTCAGAAAGCCACCCGCTGTCGCTCGTCGGCAACCAGCTGATCGGTGGCATGATCCGCAAGGCCGGTGGTTTCAGCTTCCAGGAGCTGAACCTGACCCTCGATGACATTGCGCAGATGTCCAAGGGTGGTGCCGACCTGTCCTACGATTTCATTACCCGGCCGGCCTACCAGCATGCGCTGCTGACGGGCGACACCGAGTTCCTGCGCCTGATGCTCAAGGAGATGCACGCCTTCGGCATCGACCCGGCCTCGCTGATCCATGCCCTGCAAAACCATGACGAGCTGACCGTGGAGCTGGTGCACTTCTGGACACTGCACGCGCACGACATGTACCTGTACAAGGGCCAGACCCTGCCTGGCAGCATCCTGCGCGAACATATTCGCGAAGAGATCTACGAACGGCTGTCGGGGGAACATGCGCCGTACAACCTGCGCTTCGTGACCAACGGCATTGCCTGCACCACCGCCAGCCTGATCGCTGCTGCACTGGGTATTCGCGACCTCGAACAGATTGGCGTAGCGGATATCGAACTGATCAAGAAGGTGCACCTGCTGCTGGTCATGTACAACGCCATGCAGCCGGGGGTGGTCGCCTTGTCCGGCTGGGACCTGGTCGGCGCCCTGCCCTTGCCCGCCGAAGCGGTTGCCGAACGCATGCTCGATGGCGATACCCGCTGGATTCACCGGGGCGGCTATGACCTGGCCGGGCTTGACCCACAGGCAGAGGCTTCTGTGCGGGGCATGCCGCGTGCCCGGGCGCTGTACGGCAGCCTGGACAGGCAGCTGGACGAGAGTGATTCATTTGCCTGCAAGGTGAAGAAACTGCTGGCTGTGCGCCAGGCCTACGGCATCGCCACCAGCCGTCAGGTGCTGGTACCTGAGGTGAGCAGCCCGGGGCTGCTGGTGATGGTGCATGAGTTGCCAGCCGGGCGCGGTATCCAGATCACTGCGCTGAACTTCGGCCAGGACGCGATTGCCGAGGAACTGCTGTTGACCGGGTTCACACCTGGGCCGGTGGTCGACATGATCAACGAGACGGTCGAAGGCGATTTGACCGAGGACGGGCGCCTGATGGTGAACCTGGATCCGTACGAGGCGCTGTGCCTGCGGATCGTCAACAGCAGCGGGCATGTTTGAATCTGCAGTGGCCCTGCCGTCGGCAAACCGGTTTCGCCCACAAGCACGCCGCCTGCCCCGCGCAGGCGCCAGACTCGCAAGCCGGCTTGCCAGCCAGCAAGCCTGGTCTTGCATTTACTGCGCTACGGGCATAGCGTTCGGAAGTTTTCTTTTCCGTGCCCAGGAGCAACTCCATGTACACCGGCATCGTCCAGGCCGTCCGCCCTCTGCTTGATGTGACCACCTACCCGGGCCACAACCAGTTCACCATCGACCTCACCCCGGAACTGCTCGACGAGCTGAAAATCGGTGCCAGCGTCAGTGTCGAAGGTACCTGCCTGTCCGTGACCGAAATCGACGGCAGCCAGGTCAGGTTCGACGCCATGACCGCTACCCTCGAACGCACCAATCTGAGCAGCTTCACGCCTGGCCGGAGCGTGAACATCGAACGTTCGGCGAAGATGAACGCCGAAGTCGGCGGCCACCTGATGGCCGGCCACATCGCCACCACCGCCGAGATCGTCGAGCTGTCGATCAAGGAAACCGGCGCCTTCATCAAGTTCCGCATGCCGCCGCAATGGGGCAAGTACGTGTTCCCGCGTGGTTTCATCGGGGTCAATGGCTGCAGCCTGACGGTCGCTGACGTGGAGGACAACGTGATCACCATCAACCTGATCCCGGAAACCCTGCGGCAGACCACCTTCGCCAGCTACCACCCAGGTGAGCTGCTCAACATCGAGGTCGACCATCAGACCATGGTGCTGGTCGATGTGGTAGAGCGCACCATCAAAGGTACCCTGGCCCGCGAAAACCTGCTGCCCTGAGGCCTGCACATGCTCCCTAACGCCCTCCCCGCGCGCACAGCCAGGCGTTTGCGCCTGCAGGTAATGCGTGGTCGCGTCGGCCTCGGCCTGGTCGCCGCCCTGTCGGTGCTGGCCGGCATGACCGATGCCATCGGCTTGCTGGCACTGGGCGATTTCGTGTCGTTCATGAGTGGTAACACCACACGCCTGGCGGTGGCCATCAGTGAAGCAGACCTGGCCCTTGTGCTACGCCTCAGTGGCGCGGTACTGGGCTTTGTCGCGGGCAATGCGCTGGGTGTGCTCCTGGCTCACGGATTGCGCCGTCGAGCCTGGCCGGTGTTGTTGGTGGTTGCCGCACTGCTGGCTTTCGCGGCAGCGTGGCCGCTGCCGGCCACCTTCCCTGCGCTGTTGGCGGCAACGCTGGCCATGGGCATGATCAATGCGGTAGTCGAGCAGGTGAATGGCCTGCCCATTGGCCTGACTTACGTAACGGGCGCCCTGTCGCGTTTCGGCCGCGGCCTGGGGCGTTGGCTGCTGGGCGAGCGGCGCAACGGCTGGCGGGTGCAGTTGGTGCCTTGGGCCGGCATGTTGCTGGGCGCCGCGCTCGGCGCCTGGTTGCAACAACACCTGGGCCTGCAGGCGCTGGCCGGCAGCTGTGCGCTGGCCTGCGTGCTGGCGCTGATATCGCGGTTCATTCCGCGGTCCTGGCAGCGTGGCTACATGCCGCGCTGATCATTCGATACGCGGGTGCTGCAGTGCCAGTTTCTCGCGCTTGGCTTCCAGCTCGGCGATCTGCGCATCGATGTCCTCGATCTTCTGCTCGATGTTGTCGTGGTGCTCCTGCAGCAGTTCACGCGCCTCTTCGATGTCCGATGCCGCGGATGCCGCGCCGCGCAGGGGCTTGTTGGCGGTTTCCTTCATGGTCAGGCCGGTGACCAGGCCGACAGCAGCGATCACCATCAGGTAATAGGCCGGCATGTACAGGTCGTTTGTGGTCTCCACCAGCCACGCAGCGAGGGTTGGGGTAAGGCCGGCGATCAGCACCGAGATGTTGAAGGCGCTGGCCAGGGCGCTGTAACGGATGTGCGTAGGGAACATGGCCGGCAGCGTCGAGGCCATCACGCCGATGAAGAAGTTCAGCAGCACGGCAATGATCAGCAGGCCGGCGAAAATAAGCCCAAGCACCCCACTGTTGATCAGCATGAATGCCGGAATGGCCAAGGCCAGCAGGCCGACACTGCCGACAATGATGAACGGCCGTCGGCCAAACTTGTCGCTGAGCAGGCCGATGATCGGCTGCACGAACAGCATGCCGACCATGATCGCGATGATGATCAGCACGCCATGGTCTTCGCTGTAGTGCAGGTTGTGCGACAGGTAGCTGGGCATGTAGGTAAGCAGCATGTAGTAGGTGACGTTGGTGGCAATTACCACGCCGATGCAGGTCACCAGGCTGCGCCAGTGCTGGGTGGCCACCTCCTTGAACGACACCTTGGGCCCGGACGCCAGGCCTTCACGATCGCCCTGCTCCAGCTTGTCGACGTGCTGCTGGAACGCAGGTGTTTCTTCCAGCGCATGGCGCAGGTAAAGGCCGATGATGCCCAGCGGCAGGGCCAGGAAGAACGGCAGGCGCCAGCCCCAGTCGAGGAATTTTTCTTCACCCAGCACCGTGGAAATGAGCACCACCACCCCTGCGCCCAGGACAAAGCCGGCAATCGAACCGAAATCCAGCCAGCTGCCGAGAAAGCCGCGCTTGCGGTCAGGCGCGTACTCGGCAACGAAGATCGAGGCACCGGTGTATTCGCCACCCACCGAAAAGCCCTGGGCCATCTTGGCCAGCAGCAACAGGATCGGCGCCCAGATACCAATGCTTGCATAGGACGGTATCAGGCCGATGGCGAAGGTGCTCAGGGACATGATCACGATGGTTGCGGCAAGGATCTTCTGCCGCCCGAACCTGTCGCCCAAGGCGCCGAAGAACAACCCGCCAAGAGGCCGGATCAGGAACGGTACCGAGAAGGTGGCCAAGGCCGCGATCATTTGCACGCTGGGGTCGGCGTTGGGGAAAAACACCTTGCCCAAGGCATAAGCGACGAAGCCATATACCCCAAAGTCGAACCACTCCATGGCGTTGCCCAGCGCGGCGGCTGTGATCGCCTTCTTCATCTTGGCGTCGTCGACGATGGTGATGTCCTTCAGGCCGATTGGCTGGACGCTTTTCTTGCGAGGTTTCATACCCGTATCCCTGTCGATGAATGCTCTAAGGGATCAGATACAACAGGACACTAAATAATTCAGCGCTTACTGTTTTTTTGTGCGTTTGCGGCACCACCCAACGGCGCACAAAGAAAAGCCGCTGCAATGGCAGCGGCTTTCATGACCAAGACCTGGCTTCAGATACCTTCGCGCGCCAGGTCCATGGCGAAGTAGGTCAGGATCAGGTCGGCACCGGCACGCTTGATTGCGCCAATGCTTTCGCGCACCACCCGGCCTTCGTCGATGGCACCGGCCAGCCCGCCGAACTTGATCATCGCATACTCGCCACTCACCTGGTACGCCGCCAGTGGCAGGCGCGAAGCGGCGCGGATGTCGGCGATCACATCAAGATAGGCACCGGCCGGCTTGACCATCAGCACGTCCGCCCCTTCCTGCTCGTCGAGCAGCGACTCACGCACCGCTTCGCGGCGGTTCATCGGGTTCATCTGGTAGCTTTTGCGGTCGCCCTTCAGTGCGGTGCCGCCGGCCTCACGGAACGGGCCATACAACGACGAGGCGAACTTGGTCGAGTAGGCCATGATCGCGGTGTCGTGGAAGCCAGCACCGTCCAAGGCACTGCGGATAGCCTGCACCTGGCCGTCCATCGCCGCCGAGGGGGCAATGAAGTCGGCACCGGCAGCAGCGGCGATGACTGCCTGCCTGCCCAGGTTGGCCAGGGTGGCATCGTTGTCCACGCCATGGTCATGCAGCACGCCGCAGTGGCCGTGGCTGGTGTATTCGCAAAAGCAGGTGTCGGACATCACCACCATTTCCGGCACGGTGTCCTTGCAGATACGCGACATGCGCGCAACCAGGCCGTTTTCGTTCCAGGTGTCGCTGCCATCGGCATCCAGGTGGTGCGATACGCCAAAGGTCATCACCGACTTGATGCCGGCGCGGGCATAGCGCTCGATTTCCTGGGCCAACAGCTTCTCGGGGATACGGTTGACACCGGGCATGCTGGTGATCGGCACGAAATCATCGATGCCCTCTTCGACGAAGATCGGCAGGATCAGGTCTTCAAGGCGGAACTCGGTTTCCTGGAAGATCGTGCGCAGGGACTCGTTCTGCCGCAGGCGGCGGGGACGAACGGACGGGAATTGGTTGGACATGACAGCTCCAGGGAATTTGAACGGCGTATACCTTATGCCTGTCGCGCGCCAGTGAAAAGGCTAAATGACGAGATTGTGTCTTGCGTCAATGGCAACGGCCGGGGTTTGCCTGTGTTGGCCTCTTCGCGGGTAAACCCGCGAAGAGGCGGTACAGGAATAAACTACTGCAGCCAGGGCGGCGTTACCTCCTCTGCCTTGGCCGGCCCATGCTCGGCCTCGGCGCGTGCTGCACGGCGGCGAGCGTCGTCCATCCGGGCGGCGTCGATCTCGCGCATCACCCCGGTTACGTCAGCTTCATGTTCGTCATCCTCGAACACCCCGGTCAACGGGCTGTCGGGCAGCAACTCGCCGGCCTCGTACAACGCCCACATCTCCTGCGCATAGCGGGTGCTTTTCAGCTCCGGGGCAAAGCGCCCGAAATAATGGGCCATGTTGTCCACATCGCGCTGCAGCATGCTGAAGGCGTGGTTGTTGGCGGCTGCATCCACTGCCTGCGGCAGGTCGATGATCACCGGCCCGTCCGGGCCGAGCAGCACGTTGAACTCGGACAGGTCGCCATGCACCATTCCGGCGCACAGCATCAGCACGACCTGGCGAATGACGAAGGCGTGGAACGCGCGGGCATCCTCCGCTTCGAGGTGTACGTCGTTCAGCCGTGGGGCCGCATCGCCATCGGCATCGGTGACCAGCTCCATCAGGAGCACGCCGTCCTGGAAGTCATAAGGCTTGGGCACCCTCACACCTGCGGCGGCCAAACGGAACAGCGCTGCCACTTCGGCGTTCTGCCAGGCATCTTCGGCTTCTTTGCGGCCGTACTTGCTGCCCTTGGCCATGGCCCGGGCCTGACGGCTGTTGCGTACCTTGCGGCCCTCCTGGTATTCGGCGGCCTGGCGGAAACTGCGCTTGTTGGCTTCTTTATAGACCTTGGCGCAGCGTACCTCGCTGCCACAGCGCACCACGTACACAGCGGCTTCCTTGCCACTCATCAACGGCCGTAGTACTTCGTCGACAAGGCCGTCTTCGATCAACGGTTCGATTCTTTTAGGTGTCTTCATCAGGCTGCGTTCAGGGTCCTGGCTTTGTTGGCGGACATCCTCTCACAGCCTGATGCGACTTGCTCGTCTGTCTTCAGGCCGGACGAATCAGGCGCCCTGCCCTACGCCAGCCACGGCCCCGCCGCGCGCCCGGCGCCGGGTCACCAGCACCCCCGAGCACACCACCAACACCGCCAGCACCATCGTCGAGACCACTTCCAGGCGATGATCCGGGCGGAACAGCATCAATACCAGTACGCCGCTGATGAACAGGATCACGCCCCAGGTCAGCCACGGGAACAGCCACATGCGGTAACCCAGTGTCTTGCCCTGTGCCGTCAGGCGCTGGCGCAGGCGCAGCTGGGAAATGGCGATGACCAGATACACCAGTAAGGCAATGGCGCCGGAGCTTGCCATGAGGAAGCCAAACACCTTGGCCGGCACCAGGTAGTTGGCGATCACCGCCAGGAATGCAGCCCCCGTCGACAACAAGACTGCCACCACGGGTGTACCACTGCGGCTGGTTATCTGGGCACAGGCCGGGGCATCACCCCGGCGGCTAAGCGAATAGACCATGCGCGAGGCGGTGTACAGCGACGAGTTGAGGCAGCTGGTCACCGACGTCAGCACCACGAAGTCGATGATGGCCTTGGCATTTGGCACGCCGAGGGTGTCCAGCACCGTGACATAAGAGCCTTCGGTCGCCAGGCGTGGGTCGGTCCACGGTACCAGTGCGATGACGATGAAGATCGACAGGATGTAGAACAGCGTTATCCGCCAGATCACCGAATTGGTAGCCTTGGAAATATGCTTGCCCGCCTCGTCGGATTCAGCCGCAGCAATGGTCACCACCTCGGCCCCGAGGAACGAGAACATGGTGATCAGCATCGCGCTCAGCACCGCACCAAAGCCGTTGGGCATGAAGCCCCCCGTATCCCACAAGCGCGAGACGCCGCTGACGCCGGTCCCCGGCAACAGGCCGAAAATGGCGCAAACACCCAGGGCGATGAAGCTGACGATGGCCACCACCTTGACCAGTGCCAGCCAAAACTCGAACTCACCGTAATTCTTCACGCTGAACAGGTTGGTGGCCGTCAGCAGCAACGTGATCACCAACGACAACACCCAGATCTCCAGCTGCGGGACCCAGGAGTTGATGATGGTAGCGGCGATATTGGCCTCGATCGGAATGATCAGCACCCAGAACCACCAGTACAGCCAACCGATGGTGTAACCGGCCCATTTGCCGATGGCGAGGTCAGCGTAGGTTGAGAACGAGCCGGTGTCCGGGGAGGCAACCGCCATTTCGGCCAGCATGCGCATCACCAGCACCACCAGGCCGCCCGCCAGGATATAGGCCAGGATGGTGGCAGGCCCCGCTTCGGCGATGGCGCGGCCAGAGCCGACAAACAGCCCGGCGCCGATCACGCCGGCAATGGACAGCATGGTGACATGCCGTGATTTCAATCCATGACTCAAATTGTTCTTGTGGGTTTGCATGGCGCTACCTTGTTGTTTTTGTCATGCCCACGCAGGGGCCGCCGGCTGCACGTCACCGACGCAGGCGCGAAAAAGCCCGCCCTGCCCTGAATGGTGAGCAGGGCAGTACGGGTTGAGTAAAACGAAACCGCAGAAGGTGTTACCGGGGGGGTCAGCTGGCGGCCCTCTGGTTGGCCGACCGGTCGGCCTTGGGGAAGCTGCCGCCCTGCAGGCCAACCTGCTCGCACACTTTCTCGACGATGTAGGCGCCGATCGGTATGGCCGAGGTCGCGGCTGGCGACGGTGCGTTGCACACGTTGACACTGCGCGCGGTGTTGACGAACAGGAAATCGTCGATCAGCTTGCCGTCGCGCGACACCGCCTGGGCACGCACGCCGGCCGGGTAAGGCGTGAGGTCGGCTTTGGTTATGCTCGGGCAGTACTTCTGCACCTGCTTGAGGTACCCACCCTTGAACAGCGAGTTCTTCATCTCGATCAGGCCCGGGCGGAAGTTCTTCGCCAGCACCTTGAGGATGCCGGGCGTGGTCAGGGTCTGGAACAGGTCGCTGGGGCTGACATCGGTCTTGCGGTAGCCCTCGCGCTTCATCGCCAGCACAGCGTTGGGGCCTACGGTGACGGTGCCATCGATCATGCGGGTCAGGTGCACCCCCAGGAAGGGCATCGACGGGTCGGGAATCGGGTAGATCAGGTGGTTGACGATCTGATTGTGCTGCTTGGGCAGCAGGTAGTATTCGCCACGGAACGGGCAGATCACGAACTCGGTACGCAGCCCGAGCATGCTCACCACGCGGTCGGCCATCAGCCCCGAGCAGGTCACCAGGAAACGGCTGCGCAGTTCATCACGCTGAGTGCGCACGATCACCTCATTTGCCTGTTCCTGCAGGCCGACCACTTCTGCGCCATAGCGGATTTCGCCACCGGCACGCTGGAACTCAGCGGCCATCGCAGCCGTCACCTGGGCGTAATTGACGATACCGCTGGACGGCACGAAGATGCCCCCCATACCGACGATGTTGGGCTCACGCTCGCGCAACTCGTCAGCCGACAGCCAGTAGCGTTCCAGGCCATTGGCCGCCGTCCGCTCCCACAGCGCCTTCATGCGCTGCATTTCCAGATCGTTGGTGGCGACCAGCAGCTTGCCGCACTCATCGAAGCGAATGCCGTGCTGGGTGCAGAAGGCTTTGGTCGCCTTGTTGCCTTCCAGGCAGAAGCGCGCCTTGAGGCTGCCGGGGGTGTAATACACACCGGCGTGGATCACGCCGCTGTTATGGCCGGTCTGATGGCGGGCCGGGCCAGACTCTTTCTCCAGCAGGAGCATCTTCGCGTCCGGATAGACCTTGATCAGGTGCATGGCCGTGGACATGCCCACAATCCCGCCGCCAATAATGATGAAATCGTACACAGCCTTACCTCACACGCAGGCATTGCCTGGCAGGCTCACCAAAGCCCGCACGGGACCTGGTGGCATAGTTTTGTGCAAAAACGCGTGGGCGGGCGCCCGCCCCGCGCCCTGTCATTATTGCCCGCGCTGGTACAGCGGCTTGGGGAAGGCGACGTAACCACGCTGGCGCATCAGTTCGCGGCGCAGGCCCTCGTGCGGGGTGAAGCGATCGCGGCCATGCAGCCAGAACAGGTTGTTGATCAGCAGGAAACTGCCTACGCCTACCGGTACCGAGACCTTCTTGCCGCTGCCTTCCAGCGACTCGGACAAGGCGTTCAGCCAGATACCTTCCTCGTAGTTTTCCGGCTGCACGAACTGGTCAATGTAGCGCATGGTCGGCCGGCCTTCGGCATCGGTGTCAAATACCGAATGGAACACATCTTCGGCAACCTTTTTGCTCGGCGGTGCGGTCCAGCGCATTTCGCGGCGGGCCAGAGGGTGACGGAAGAACGCCTCGCACTGCTCCCAGTCGTCCAGGTGCAGCAGCAGCGAGTTGCCGCCTTCCATGTTCTTTTCGTCGATCTTCAGCATCAGCACGTAGTCGGTGATCTGGTTCACGAACGTGCCGTCGTTGTGCAGCTCCATGACCCGGTGCGGCTGGCGCAGGTAGCTGTCGGAGTTGTCGCTGTTGACCACCACGAAGCGCGCATAGAACTGGCCACTCATGGCGTCATAGTTGGAACGGCCGATCAGGTGAGCGCAGGCGGTGGTGAACTTGACCATGTCCTCGGCCTGGCTCACGTCATCCAGGCCGATCGGGGTGATCAGCATGCCGCCTGTGGCGCGGTCGAGGATGGTGTTGAGCAGCACCGGGCGCAGCGTGCCCTGGCACAGCTCGTCAAGGATTTCGCCTACACGAAAACGCAGGAACGACTTGTACTCCAATGCCTGCACCGGCCATTGGGCAACGGCCTGCACGAACGCTTCGACGGTTTCCCGGGCAAAGGTCAGTTCAAGCAGGCGCGGCGACTGTTTCGAAGGGGCGATGGTATAGCCCTGCGGTTCGAGAGGCAGTGGCATGACAAGTTCGTCGATCTGCGTAAAGGCGTTCATGGCAGTGTCCTGGCTAAAAAAGTAGATGGCGCCGTCCGGTCATGACCTGGATCAGTGCGGGCGAGGTAAAAATATCGCCACTAACTGAAAATGTCTACATTTTTATGTTTCAACGACACTGCCCGCGTTTGTCCATTGTTTTTCGTCAGCAGAGGGTTTCGGTATGATCGGCAAAACGTTTTGAGGAACAGGATCTTGGAAGCGCTCGCCCCCCGACAAAACTCAGCATTCAGCGGGTATGAGAGGCTCAAGAAGGACATCATCCGCGGGGTGTTCAAGCCCGGTGAAAAGCTGTTGATGAGCACCCTCAAGGAACGCTACGACCTGGGTGTGGGCCCGCTGCGCGAAGCACTGTCGCAACTGGTGGCCGAGCACCTGGTCAACGCGATCAGCCAGAAAGGCTACCGGGTAGCGCCCATGTCGCTGGATGAGATGAACGACATCTACGACGCCCGCGCCAACCTGGAAGCGATGATCATTGCCTTGGCCATCGAGCGCGGCGATGACGCCTGGGAGGCGTCGGTGCTGGCCCACTCGCATACCTTGGCCAAGGTGGTGGAAGTAAAAACCCGCGAGCAGCGGCTGGATGTGTGGGACGAGCGGCACAAGGCGTTCCATACTGCCATTGCCTCGGGCTGCGGCTCCAAGCACCTGCTGCAGGCGCGCACCTACCTGTTCGACCAGGCCGAGCGCTACCGCCACCTGTGGCTGACGCAGACGGTGTTTTCCGAAGAGGCGCTGGCGCTCAAGCGCCAGGAGCATGCGGCACTGGTCGAGGTGATCCTTGCCCGGGATGCCAAAACCGCCAGCGCCATGATGCGCTCGCACCTGATGACACCGGTACCGATCATTGCGCAGATCATGCACGCCGAAGGCATCGGTGCCCGCTAGATGAATTTTTCTTAAATCGCCGGTTGTCTATTCTTTGGCACAATCAGATCTCCATTAGATGCCCAGGAACCAGCATGCCTCGCGTACTGACCATCGAAGACGACGCCGTCACCGGCCAGGAAATCGTCGCCGAACTGACCAGCCACGGTCTGGAAGTGGATTGGGCCGACAATGGCCGTGAAGGCCTGGCCAAAGCCATTGCGGGCGGCTACGACCTGATCACCCTGGACCGCATGCTGCCCGAGGTCGACGGCCTGACCATCGTCACCACCCTGCGCAACCTCAAGATCGCTACACCGATCCTGATGATCAGCGCCCTCTCCGACGTCGATGAGCGGGTGCGCGGCCTGCGTGCCGGCGGAGACGACTACCTGACCAAGCCGTTCGCCTCCGACGAAATGGCCGCGCGAGTCGAGGTATTGCTGCGCCGTAACAGCGTACCCACGACCCAGACCCGCTTGCAGGTTGCCGATCTGCAGCTGGACCTGATCAGCCACGAAGCGCGCCGCGGTGACAACACCCTCAACCTGTTGCCCACCGAGTACAAGCTGCTGGAGTACCTGATGCGCCACAGCGGCCAGGTGATCACGCGGATGATGATTTTCGAGGAAGTCTGGGGCTATCACTTCGACCCGGGCACCAACCTGATCGACGTGCACATCGGCCGCCTGCGCAAGAAGATCGACTCACCCGGCCAGTCGCCGCTGATCCGTACGGTACGGGGCTCCGGCTATGCCATTGCTGAACCCGTCTAAAGGCTGGAGTTCTTCTACCAGCCGCCTGCTGGCGCTGTACAGCTTTCTGTTCGTGGCCTGGAGCAGCATCCTCATGGGGGTGCTGTACTTCGAGGTCTCCAGCTACCTGAACAAACTCACCCGTCATTCCATGCTGCAGCGCCAGCACCTGTTCGCCCACATGAGCGGCAAGCAACTGGACGACGCCCTGATCGCCAGCCAGGCCTTCGAGGAGCGCAGCTTTGACGCCTACGGCCTGTTCGATAGCCAGCTCAACCCGATTGGCGGCACCGTGCGAGCCCTGCCCCCAGAGCTCAAACTGGATGGCAAGATCCATGAGCTGGAACGCTGCCTGGATGCCGACGACCCACGCATGCCCCGCGACAGCTGCGACGCGGTGGCAATCAAGGTACAGGATGGCCGGTGGCTGGTGCTGGTGCGTGACAATGGCTCGCTGTTCGTGGTTACCCGTATCATCCTGCACGCCCTGCTCTGGGGCATCTCGCTGACCCTGATCCCGGGTTTTGCCGGTTGGTACCTGCTACGGCGCAGGCCGCTCAAGCGTATACGGGCGATCCAGGCCCAGGCCGAACTGATTGTCGCCGGCGACCTGACCCACCGCCTGCCACTGTCGGCCCGCCGCGACGAGCTGGACATGCTTGCGGCGATCGTCAATGCCATGCTCGACCGTATCGAACGGCTGATGCATGAGGTCAAGGGGGTGTGCGACAACATTGCCCATGACCTGCGCACACCGCTGACCCGCCTGCGCGCCCAGCTGTACCGTATTCGCCAGCAAAGCGACGTGGATTCTGCGCAAGCCGAAGCGCTGGACCAGGCCATTGGCGAAACCGACACCTTGATGGCGCGCTTTCGCGGGTTGTTGCGCATCAGCGAGCTGGAAGACCGCCAGCGCCGCGCCGGCTTCATCCAGCTTGACCCGCATGAGCTGCTGGTAGAACTGCATGATTTTTACCTGCCATTGGCCGAGGATGGCGGCATTCAACTGCAATTGCACCAACCTGCGCAGCTACCGGCGTTGCACGGCGACCGCGAACTGCTGTTCGAGGCCTTGGCGAATCTGGTGGGCAACGCGATCAAGTTCACGCCCGAGGGTGGTCGGGTGCGCATCACCGCCACGCAGGATGACAGCGGCGTGCACATGGCGATCGAGGATAGCGGGCCTGGTATTCCCGAAGCCGAGCGCACGGCTGTACTGAAACGGTTCTATCGCAGCGATGAGGGCCACCGCCATGCCGGCTTCGGGCTGGGGTTGTCGATCGTGGCAGCGATCGTCGACCTGCATGGGTTCGGGCTGGAGATCGGCGAAAGCGAATTGGGTGGGGCCAGGCTGGTATTGCACTGCCCGCTTGCGGGTCTAGGCAAATAAAAGCTGGGGCCGCTTTGCGGCCCTTCGCGGGCACGCCCGCTCCCACAGGTTGGCGCGACATTTCAAGTGTGCGCTATCCCTGTGGGCCAGGCTGGTATTGCACTGCCCGCTTGCGGGTCTAGGTAAATAAAAGGTTCTTCACGGAATCCCGGGAAAGACAGAAACAAGAACGCCGGTTTGATGGATGATGTTCGTGCGAGCAAACACATCAACAAACCGGCGTTCTTGTGCACGATATTAATACGTTTCTGCCCTTTTGGGAGGGCTTTTCTGTCATTGCCATCAGGCCTGACGGCGACGATCTGCTGATCGACCTGATTCCGCAGCCCACTAGGTTCCCCACCTGCAGCGGCTGCCATCAGCCCAGCACCGCCATCCACGAATACTGCCAGCGTTCGATCCGTGATCTCCCCATTCTTGGCCATGCGGTACGGTTGAATGTGGAACTGCGGCGCGTTGGGTGTCGCGCATGCGGCAAGCGGATGGAGTCAGTCAGCTGGCTTGATCGCTATTCGCGTATGACCCAGCGCTTGGCCGAGGCCGTGATCCAGGCTTGCCAGCGGCTGCCTACCCTGCACGTCGCTGAGCTGTTTGACTTGCATTGGGACAGTGTGCGCTTGCTGGAGCGACGAGCTCTACAAGCCGCTCTAGAGAAGCTACCAAAGGCCCAGCCCAGGCGCCTGGTGATGGACGAGTTCGCCCTGTTCAAAGGCCATCGCTACGCCAGCGTGGTGCTGGACGCCGATACCCGCCGGGTTCTGTGGATTGGCGAAGGACGTAGCAGAGCGGCTGTCAGGCCCTTCTTTGAGGAGTTGGGGCCAGAAGGCTGTGCGCGGATCGAAGCAGTGGCGATGGACATGAACACCGCATTTGACCTGGAGGTACGCCAACACTGCCCTCAGGCACGCGTGGTCTACGACCTGTTTCATGTAGTCGCCAAGTATGGGCGCGAGGTGATTGACCGGGTACGGGTCGACGAAGCCAACCGTCTGCGCCATGACAAACCCGCGCGCAGGGTGATCAAGCAAGCACGCTGGCTACTGCTGCGTAATCCGGAAAATCTCAAGCGAAAAGATCAACAGGTGCACCTGAGGGATCTGCTGTCGGCTAACCAATCGCTGATGACGGTTTATCTGATGAAAGCAGAGTTAAAAGCGCTGTGGTCGCCCACCACCGCCTGGGGTTGGCGATCAGCCTGGAAGCAGTGGCTGCGTCTGGCTGATGAAAGCGCGATACCGGCACTGAAGCAGTTTGCTAAACGCCTGAAGGGATACTGGCGCGGCATCTTGAGCAGGGTGCGATGGCCGATGCATACGGGCCAGCTGGAAGGCATCAACAACCGGATCAAGGTGATCAAGCGGATGGCTTACGGTTACCGGGACAGCGAATTCTTTTTCATGAAGATCAAGAATGACTTTCCCGGCAATCCGTGAAGAACCAAATAAAAGCTGGGGCCGCTTTGCGGCCCTTCGCGGGCACGCCCGCTCCCACAGGTTGGCGCGACATTTCAAGTGTGCGCTATCCCTGTGGGCCAGGCTGGTATTGCACTGCCCGCTTGCGGGTCTAGGTAAATAAAAGCTGGGGCCGCTTTGCGGCCCTTCGCGGGCACGCCCGCTCCCACAGGATTGGCGCGACATTTCAAGTGTGCGCTATCCCTGTGGGCCAGGCTGGTATTGCACTGCCCGCTTGCGGGCCTAGGCAAATAAAAGCTGGGACCGCTTTGCGGCCCTTCGCGGGCATGCCCGCTCCCACAGGATTGGCGCGACATTTCAAGTGTGCGCTATCCCTGTGGGAGCGGGCGTGCCCGCGAAGGGCTGCAACGCAGCCCCAGTTACTTCAGTCAGCCAGACGCCAGGTAGTCGTGCCCTTGCTGTCTTCCAGCACTACACCCATGGCGGTCAGCTGATCGCGAATGCGGTCAGACTCAGCCCAGTTCTTGTCCGCACGCGCCTTCAGGCGCGCCTGGATCAAGCCCTCGACTTCAGCCGCATCGACCTTGCCTTCGGCACCAGCACGCAGGAAGTCATCGGCCTCCAGTTGCAGCACACCCAGCACATCACCCAGCTCGCGCAGTCGACCGGCCAGGCCAGCAGCGGCCTCCACGTCGCTGTCGCGCAGGCGGTTGATCTCGCGCACCAGGTCGAACAGGACGGCACAGGCTTCGGGGGTGCCGAAGTCGTCGTTCATCGCCACGCTGAAGCGCTCGACAAACGCTTCGCCACCCTTGGCCGCCACCCGTGGCAGGCCGCGCAGGGCGTGGTAGAAGCGCTCCAGCGCGCCCTTGGCGTCACGCAGGCTGTCTTCCGAGTAGTTGATCGCGCTGCGGTAGTGGCTGGCTACCAGCAGGTAGCGCACCACCTCCGGGTGGTACTTCTCGAGCACGTCGCGGATGGTGAAGAAGTTGTTCAACGACTTGGACATCTTCTCGCCGTTGATACGGATCATGCCGCAATGCATCCAGGCGTTGGCGTACTGCTTGCCAGTGGCCGCCTCGCTTTGGGCAATCTCGTTCTCGTGGTGCGGGAACTCCAGGTCGCTGCCGCCACCGTGAATGTCGAAGCTCTCGCCCAGGCAGCAGGTGGACATCACCGAGCATTCGATGTGCCAGCCCGGGCGACCCGGGCCCCATGGCGATTCCCAGCTCGGCTCGCCCGGCTTGACGCCCTTCCACAGGACGAAGTCGAGCGGGTCCTGCTTGGCTTCGTCGACCTCGATGCGTGCACCGATACGCAGGTCTTCGATCTTCTTGCGCGACAGCTTGCCGTAGCCGACGAACTTGCCAACCCGGTAGTACACGTCGCCATTGCCTGGCGCGTAGGCGTACCCCTTGTCGATCAACGTCTGGATCATCGCGTGCATGCCGGCGATATGGTCGGTGGCACGCGGCTCCTGGTCTGGCGGCAGAATGTTCAGGCGGCGCTCGTCTTCGTGCATCGCGTCGATCATGCGGGCAGTCAGGGCGTCGAAACTTTCGCCGTTCTCGTTGGCCCGGTTGATGATCTTGTCATCGATGTCGGTGATGTTGCGCACGTAGGTCAGCTCATAGCCACTCTTGCGCAGCCAGCGGGTGACCAGGTCGAAGGCCACCATGCTGCGGCCATGGCCCAGGTGGCAGTAGTCGTACACGGTCATGCCGCACACGTACATGCGCACCTTGTTGCCATCCAGCGGCTTGAAGGTTTCCTTCGCTTTGCTCAGGGTGTTGTAGATGGTAAGCACGGCGGTTCCTCAGCTGCCCCAGGAGTCACGCAGGGTGACAGTGCGGTTGAACACCGGGCGACCCGGCTGGCTGTCTTTCAGGTCGGCGCAGAAGTAGCCTTCGCGCTCGAACTGGAAACGGTCCTCGGGCTGCGCCTGGGCCAGCGACGGCTCGGCACGGCAACCGCTGAGCACTTGCAGCGAAGCAGGGTTGATGTTGTCCAGGAAGCTGCCGCCCTCCTCGGTCTTTTCTGGGTTCGGCGAGCGGAACAGGCGGTCGTACAGGCGCACTTCGCACTCGACGCTGCCCTCGGCCGGCACCCAGTGGATCACGCCCTTGACCTTGCGGCCTTCAGGGTTCTTGCCCAGGGTGTCGGGGTCGTACGAGCAACGCAGTTCGACGATGTTGCCGTCGGCGTCCTTGATCGCTTCGTCAGCACGAATCACGTAGCTGCCGCGCAGGCGCACTTCACCGGCCGGTTCCAGGCGCTTGTAGCCCTTCGGCGGTTCTTCCATGAAGTCGTCGCGGTCGATGTACAGCTCGCGGGAGAACGGCAGCACACGCACGCCCATGTCTTCCTTCGGGTGACGTGGCAGCTCAAGCTGCTCGACCTGGCCTTCCGGGTAGTTGGTGATGACCACCTTCAGCGGGCGCAGCACGCACATCGCGCGTGGCGCGGTGCGGTCCAGGTCGTCACGGATGCTGAACTCGAGCATCGACATGTCGACCACACCGTCGGAACGGTTGGTGCCGATCATTTCGCAGAAGTTGCGGATCGAAGCCGGCGTGTAGCCACGGCGACGGAAGCCGGACAGGGTCGACATGCGTGGGTCGTCCCAGGCGTCGACGTGCTTCTCGTCCACAAGCTGCTTGAGCTTGCGCTTGGAGGTAATGGTGTAGTTCAGGTTCAGGCGGCTGAACTCGTACTGGCGCGGGTGTGCCGGCACCGGCAGGTTGTCGAGGAACCAGTCGTACAGCGGACGATGCCCTTCGAACTCCAGGGTGCAGATCGAGTGGGTAATGCCCTCGATGGCATCCGACTGGCCGTGGGTGAAGTCGTAGTTGGGGTAGATGCACCACTTGTCGCCGGTCTGGTGGTGGTGAGCATGGCGAATGCGGTACAGGATAGGGTCGCGCAGGTTCATGTTTGGCGAGGCCATGTCGATCTTGGCCCGCAGCACACGCTCGCCGTCCTTGAACTCGCCGGCCTTCATGCGGGCGAACAGGTCGAGGTTTTCTTCCACGCTGCGCTCGCGGAACGGGCTGTTCTTGCCCGGCTCCTTGAGGTTGCCGCGGTATTCCTTGGCTTGCTCGGGCGTAAGGTCGCAGACGTAGGCCTTGCCGCGCTTGATCAGCTCGACCGCCCAGTCGTGCAGCTGGTCGAAGTAGTCGGAGGCGTAACGCACGTCGCCGCCCCACTCGAAGCCCAGCCATTTGACATCGCTCTGGATGGCGTCGATGTACTCCTGGTCTTCCTTGGCCGGGTTGGTATCGTCGAAACGCAGGTGGCAGACGCCGCCGAATTCCTTGGCCAGGCCGAAGTTGACGCAGATCGACTTGGCGTGGCCGATGTGCAGGTAACCATTGGGCTCCGGCGGGAAACGGGTGACGATGCTGCTGTGCTTGCCCGAGTCCAGGTCGGCCTGGATGATCGGCCGCAGGAAGTTCGCAGGGACAGCGGGGGCGCCTTTGGCAGCGGCGTTGGGCGCGTTGTCGGCAGTGGGCTTGCTCATAGGATCCTTGAATGCGTGTGTCCAGCCTGGGTAGGCCGATTGAATCAAAGGGCCTATCATAGCCGAAGCAGTCAAGCTGCTGACAGCCGCGCCCGGACAAACTGATGTGATTTATCACGGCTTTTTGCCGCAGCCTGGCAAAATGGCCAGTGCGCGCCATGTGTCGCGATCGCCTGATCCTGCGTCTGGTGATAACCCGCGCCCTGCGCACCCTAATTTCTGATTGCCTTGAAAGAGCGAGTTTCAGCATGTCCAAAGTCAAACTGAGCACCAACCACGGCGACATCGTCCTGCAACTGGACGCCGAGAAAGCGCCGCTGACTACCGAAAACTTCGTTCAGTACGTCAAGGACGGCCACTACAATGGCACCGTATTCCACCGTGTGATCAAAGGCTTCATGATCCAGGGCGGCGGCTTCGAGGCCGGCATGAGCCAGAAGAAAACCCGCGCCAGCATCCAGAACGAAGCCGACAACGGTCTGAAGAACAAGAAGTACAGCATTGCCATGGCCCGTACCATGGAGCCGCACTCCGCCTCGGCGCAGTTCTTCATCAATGCCTCCGACAACGACTTCCTCAACCACAGCGGCAAGAACGTGCAAGGCTGGGGTTATGCCGTATTCGGTGAAGTGATCGAAGGCCGTGAAGTGGTCGACGCCATCGAAAAAGTGGCCACCGGTTCCAAAGCTGGCCACCAGGACGTACCAAAGGACGACGTGATCATCGAGAAAGCCGAGATCATTGAGTGATTCTGCTGATCTCTGATCTGCACCTGCAAGAAGAACGCCCGGATATTTCCCGGGCGTTTCTTGATCTGCTAGACGGCCGCGCCCGCCACGCCAAGGCCCTGTACATCCTTGGTGACTTCTTCGAAGCGTGGATTGGCGACGATGCCATGACGCCCTTCCAGCAGTCGATCTGCCAGGCCATGCGCCGGCTGAGCGACAGTGGCACGGCCATCTACCTGATGCATGGCAACCGTGACTTCCTGATTGGCCAGGCCTTCTGCGATGCCGCTGGCTGCACCTTGTTGAGCGACCCCAGCGTGATCGAGCTGGGCGGTGAACAGGTGCTGCTGATGCACGGCGACACCCTGTGCACCCGCGACCTGGGCTACATGAAGATGCGCCGCCTGCTGCGCAATCCGCTGAGCTTGTGGATCCTGCGCCACCTGCCGCTGTCGGCCCGCTACAAGCTGGCCCGCAAGCTGCGCAGCGAAAGCCGCACGCAAGTGCGGATGAAGTCCACCGAAATCGTCGACGTCACGCCGGAAGAAGTCCCCAAGGTGATGGCGGCGCATGGCGTGCGCACCCTGGTGCATGGCCATACCCATCGGCCGGCGATTCACAAGCTGGTGGTCGACGGCCAACCGGCACGGCGTATCGTGCTGGGCGACTGGGATCGCCGCGGTTGGGCCTTGCAGGTTGACGAGCAGGGCTTTCAGTTGGCGCCGTTCGAGTTTTCCTGACATTACAGGGTCTCGCGGGCAAGCCCGCAGGCCCCTGTAGGAGCGGGTTTACCCGCGAATGGGCCGGCGCAGGCTGACGCCTCAGGGCTGGCTGACTACCGCCCCCTTGTCCCGCTCACTGATCACCACTTCCCGGTACTCAGGGTCTGCCTTGATCTGCGCCTCGGTAAACGGGATCAGCGCCAGTTGCTTGGCCGCAAAGGCCTTGGTCTGGTCACTGGCATGCGCCGAAGCCTTCTCACTCGACTGGGAAAACGCAAGCAGGCCACGGGCTTCTGGCCCCTTGTCGGTGAAGCTGACCAGTTGCAGGTAGCTGGTCCCGCTCACCACCAGCCGCTTGCCCTGCCCGTGCGGCACGCTGTAGATCGCGTTGTACACCCCTAGCGCCTGCGGGCCGCCCGGTACCGGCGTGCCATCAAGGGCCTGTTGCACCTGCCCCCAGCGTGCCGCCTCGGCAACGCCGCTTTCACTGACCTGCTTGAGCGACGCCAGTGCTGCCTGATGAACCAGCCTGCTTACCGCCGCCTGCTCGACAGCCAGGCCGCGCGGGGTGTGCTGCGGGTCGGCCGGATTGAATGCCACTCGCCAGCTTTCCGGGTGCTCGGCCAGCGCATTGAACAGGTTCTGGAAGTGCACCAGGCCCATACCACTGTCGAGGTCGGCCTTGCCGTTCCAGGCGGCCAGGCTGCTGCACACGGCCTGCACATCTGCGCTGGCGCCCTTGCACCATTGCAGCAGGTCTGGCAACACCAGGCTGGCCAGGTACACCTCGTCATCGGTGACCATGCGCTGCAATTCATCTACACCTAACCGGGCTTTGCCCTGTAGGCGTTGCAAGGCAAAGCGGCCACGCATGCCCAGTGGTTGGTCATTGCGGCTGACCAGTGGCGAGTAGCCGGTCAGCGGCTGCGCCGGGTTGGCCATCCAGGCCGGGTCGTTGGAGTTCTGTACGAAGTCTTCACGCTCCAGGCTTGGCAGCAGCCGCGCCGGGAAGATGCCCGGTTGCGCCGCCTGCGCGTCAACCTTCCACTGGCATGCGCTACGCGAGCCATCCAGCACCACCAGGCGCCCTTGCGCCCGCGGGTTGCTGCAGGTATCCAACAGTTGCTGGTCAACATAGGGCACTACCGACTGGTTCAGGTACAAGGCCCGACCTCCCTGATCCACGGCCAGCGTGTTGACCCAAGGGATACCTTGCAACTGCTCGACCGATCCCTTCAATGCCGCCAGGCTGTCGGCTCGGTTGATCTGGTACCACTGCTGCAACACCCGCGAGTTCTCAAGGTTGGCGTCTCGCACGCTGTAGGCTGCCTGCGCGTCCCAGTCCAGGCGGCCTGGCCATTGCACCACCGGGCCGAACTGCGAACTGTAGACCTGCCGCTCAATCTGGCTCAGGCTGCCATCCGTGCCTTTGACCGCGACACGGATGGTTTGCCGGGCCATCGGCAGCGACTTGCCATCGAGCACATAGCGGGTCGGGTCTTTGGGGTCGAGTTGCAGGCGGTAGAGCGTGAAGTGCTTGGAGGTGTCGACGGTGTGCGTCCACGCCAGGTGCTGGTTGAAACCGATGTTGACCACCGGCAGGCCCGGTAGCGCCGCGCCCATCACATCAAGCTGGCCGGGAATGGTCAGTTGCATCTGGTAGAAGCGCATGCCGCCCATCCACGGGAAGTGCGGGTTGGCCAGCAACAGGCCGCGGCCATTGGCTGAGCGCTGCGCGCCTACTGCCACCGCATTGCTGCCACGCTCCGCGGCGAACCGCTCCTGCCGGGCCAGCGCGGTGGCAAAGCCCGCTGACGATTGCTGACGGGCCAGCGTTGGCGGTTGCGCCCCTGCCAACGCCTCGACGAACTGCCCGACACCGCCCTCGGCCAGTAAACGGCGGGTCAGTTTGACCAGATCCTGGCTGCTGATGGGGCGCACCCACTCACCATCACCACACTCGGCGGGCAGCCCTTGACGACGGCGCTCGACCAACGCCCGGTTGTAGCCGCTGGCATAACCCGCCAGCAAAGCCTGCACCGGCGCGGGTTGCGCCTGCAGGAAGGCATCGACCGCCGCTGGGCTATTGAGCCAGGTGAAGAACAGGTCGCTGGCCAGGTTGTCACGCTGCTCCAGGGTCTGGCCCTCGGCGCCGAAATAACGTGAGCGCTCACCGCTCACGGTCAGCACTTCATTGGCGAGCAGGCATAGGTTGTCCTGGGCGTAGGCATAGCCGACGCCATAGCCCAGACCACGCTCATCCTTGGCCACGATATGCGGTACGCCGTAACGGGTGTAACGGATCTGGGCACTGGCGTCGGCTGGCGCGGGCTGCGCCTGCACACCGACGCTGAAGGCCACCAGGGCAGCGGCCAGGCCGGCGCAGGTCATGGGACGGCAAAGTGAAAACACGGGCACTCCTCGGGTTCGGGGGTCATCCCGATCAGACGAATGGCCAGATGAATATTTTACGTATTACAAGGCGATGGAGCGTCTTGATGAGAAACAGGCATTTTTTTCACGAATGGGTTGCAGTTTTTGCGTGCTCATTCGTCCTAGTAAGTGAGCCACCCACATTTCGGGTTCGTCCACGAAAAGGAGCATTCGCATGTACAACCCGCAAACCTCGGTCCAGGCCGGGCGCGTCCCAGGCAAAACGTCCAAGGGACAGGACGTGTTTGCCGAAGAACGAATCGGCAACGAACAGATCCGCGAGCTGTTGCGCACCTTCGGCCTGCGCACCAGCCTGATCCGCCTCAAGGTTATCGACGCCTTGCACGCCGCCGACCGCAATGGCCGCAGTATTGGCGTGCGCGGGGTGCACGCACAACTGGAACAACTGGATATCCCGCTGTCGTTCCTCAGTGTGCGTGAAGTGCTCAAGCGCCTGTGCACCGAAGGCGTCATACAACTGGGTAGCGACAAGTGCTACAGGCTCAACCCCCAGGCGCGCGCCGTACTGGAGCAAACACCCTCGCGCTGAGCGCATGGCCGGCCATACCTGGCCGGCCCGCGCAGATCAGGGCTTGACCTTGCGCCGCAGAATGCCGTTGATCACCACGACCACCACGGCAATGGCGATGGCCAGCATCTGGAAGGTCTGCTCACTGATCGTGCCCTGCTTCTGCAGGTGGGACAGGCCCAGCATCAGGCCCAGTACCACCAGGATGATCAGAAGTGAATATTTGAGGCGCTGCACGTGTGTCATCGAATGTTCCTTGCAACATCAGGGGCAAATGGCTCGCAACGAGCCGCGGCAATGATACAACGGTCACCGCCCCCGGCGCTGGATTTCCTGCTGGGTGGGGTGACGTCAGCCTGAAAGCATGGGGCTTCCTAGCACCCACGCCGGAGGCACCATGTACAAACCCCTGTTGTTCGCATCGCTGTTACTGACCCCGCTCTCCCTTCATGCACTGGACACCCAGCAGACGCCGACCGAGCACCTGCTCGAACTGGGCCGCGAGTTGGCCACCCATGCCGGTGCCAGCCAATGGCAACAACTGTGGCAACGCGTACGCCAGGCCGGCTACCTGCAGACCGACGCCGCACCGGTACATTTCAGCGTGCCCACAGCCCGCTTGCCCGACCTGGCCCGACAAACGCTGGCGCAGGCCGACCAGGCACAGCCACTGAATCAGACCCAGGTACTGTACCGCCGCCATTTTGCCGACCAGGTCATCGGCCAGCGCAACGGCCAGCCGTTGCACGCGCTGTGCCTGCTGGTCGATTGGCGCACGTTGCCGCCGGGCATGCGCGCCACCCCTCAAGCCTATCTGGGTAGCGCCAGTTTGCTGAGCAGCTACCCGTGCGATTGAGGGGTGCTGTACCCACTGCGCATCATCGCGAGCGCCCCGACAGGAAACCAAGAGGCGCAGCCAGATGTCCACGCCATTTCCTACAGCGCCAGATATCGCTGCCTGCAAATCCTGTTCACCGAAGCTACAACCCCCAACCCATATGCCGCCTAGCGACGCGCCTCGGCTGTCGCACAGAATTTGCTCACACCTTCGACACAACGCCGCGGGTGATCGGGTCGCACATCCCATCCACCCCGAAGGAGCGCCATATGCAAATGCCAGATTTGAGCCAGATCGATATCAGCCAACTGCCCCACTCGCTGCAGGCCCTGATCGACTGTATCGGCATCGAAAACGCCTACCAGCTGACCTGCGCCTACGGCGGCAGGCCCAAGTACATCCCCAAGCACCGCGAGCGCACCAAGCTCGCTGACGTGCTGCCGGCCGAAGCGCTTGACGCACTGATCAAGCGCTTTGCCGGGGTCGCCCTGGAGATCCCCAAGGCTGACCACTTTCTGCGTCAGCTGCGCAACCAGCAGATCCAGAAGGAAAGCGCCAACGGTTTGTCCCGCAGCCTGCTGGCCAACAAGTACGGCCTGAGCCTGCGGCAGATCGGCAACATCCGGCGCCAGGAGCTTTGCGAGCGCTGACGCCCGAACACCTTGGCAGCTATTCGCGGCTGCCTTAACCCACTAAATAGAGCGAGCTTCCCGATATGTCGTTAGATAACAGCCTTATAGGCTCCGTGATCAATGCCCTGCCGATGGACCGCATGATCGCCGGTCCCTTGCAGGCCATGGTCCAGGCGCAGGTAACCGCCAGCAAATCGTACGCCGACTTCCTGATGCAGGTATGCGTCCAGGATGGCAAGGCAGTGGCCATCCAGTTCGACTACGACGAAACCATCGTCGACGAACAGGGCGAATACAAAGGCGTGGTCAGCAAGACCATGAAAGTGCCGCTGATGGCGGCCATTACCCACCCGAACATTTCCATCGAAGAGGGCAATGTAGAGTTCGAGCTGGTTATCAACCAGATGTCGGAAGATGTTTCCAGCAAGGACATGAATGCAGAAGTTACCGGCTCACTGGGATGGGGGCCGTTCAGGCTGAACGTGAAAGGCAGTGTGAGCCACAAATCCACGCAAACCCGCAAAACAGATACCCGCGCCCGCTATGCCTTCAACACGACCCTGAAGCGTCAGGAACCGCCCGAAGCGATGATGAGGGTAATCGAGTTCCTCACTGATGCCGCGACCAAGCCAACCGTTGTCCGAACCGCCGAGTTGGAAAGCCCGGACGAAATATCCCAGGCGGATACCTTGAAACGGCCCGCGCCTGCGAACCTGGCGACCCCGTAAGACACTGGCACTTGACCCGACAGCCCCTCCTGCCGGTAGTGGGAGGGGCACACCCTGGCCTGAGGAGTCGAATCATTGCAAAAGCCCCCCGCCCCCATGACCTCCATTGACCTGCGTGAAATTACCCGTGGCCTGCAAGAAGCCGCCAGTGCCACCAACAGCCTGATTGCCCAGCAGTACATCAACCTGTTCGACCAGTTTTTCGAGTGCGACACCGAGGCGCTGGGCGCCCCCATGAAAGCCAAGATGGTCGAGGTGGCCATGGATGGGCAGCACATCATGCGCGTCCCCCTGTTTGCGCTGGTGTCACCGAAAGGCCTGGCCCTTGAGCGCATGCAGGTCGACCTGTCGGTAAGGGTCAAAGGCACCGAGGCGCAGCAGGCACTGCTGACCGCAAGCGAGAGCAAGGCCGCGAGCTTCAAGGTCACCATTGGCGGCCAAGGCCGTCAGGGCGAAAACCGCGATCCGGACGAAGTGCAGATCCGCATGCAGTTCCAGGCAAGCGAACCGCCAGAGGCCCTGAACCGGTTGATCGAGGAATACACCAACCTGATCGTCCCGGTACGCGCCACCCCCCCACCGCCCTCACCCGACACCAACGAGTTCATCGAGGCGGCCACCGTCCGTTGATGGCCGCCACGCTGCGGGCCTAGAAGTCGCGCTTGTAGAAGATGTCCAGTGAGCTTGCCAGCCCACTGGCGGCCTCGAGGTAGACCTTCTTGCTCAGCTTGTAACGCAACGCGATCGTGTTGGCCGGTTCGAACACGCCCACCCCGTAACGAAGGCTGAGCTTCTCGGTGATGTTACCGCTGGCGACCACGCTGGTGCTGTTGCCAGAACCTTCGGTATCCAGTTGAAAGTCATCGATCCCCAGGCTCGACGCCAGGCTGCCGGTAATGCCGGCGCTCCCGGCAAGGCCCAGGCCCAGCGCCGCCTCGGCGAGCATGTTGTTATCTTCGCCGGTATTGCCCAATGGCCGGCCCAAGACCAGGTACGAAAGCGCCTGCTCCTGGCTCATGGCCGGCTCCGAGAACACTTTGGTCGTCGGCTGCTCGGCGCTGCCGCTCAGGCGGATACCGGCTATTACATCGTCAACCTTGCGGATCGCTTCGATGTCCAGATACGGCTGGTCGATCGGGCCGGCGAACAGCAGACGCGCCCGGCGGATGGTGAGGCGCTGGCCGTAGGCACGGTAGCGGCCGTCTGCCAGGCTCAGTTCGCCACGGGTATCGAGGTTATCACCGATGTGCACATGACCCAGCAGGTTGGCAGTCAGCCCGAAGCCGCTGAACGACAGCTTGTCGCGGCCGACTTCAACATCGATGTCCATGGCCATGGCCATGGGGGGTTTGCCTTCCTCGGTCTGATGACCGACGATTACCGTGTCATCCGACACCTTGACCGTGGACGGCGGCAGCTCACGTACAGTGATCTTGCCCTTGGGTACCTGCACCTTGCCGGTCACCGCCAGCTTGTCATCGATCAAGCGCAAGGTCAGGTCCGGGGCAACTTCCAGTGTGGCGTAGGGCTCGATCGCGACCGGCAGTTGCTGGCCTTGCAGACGCACGTCCATGCCCAGTGCCTGCCCCCAGGTGAGGTTACCGCTCAACTGGCCACGTCCCGCCTCGCCACTGCGCCAATTGCCGTTGAGCTGCACCTGCTCGCCGGCAATCAGCGCCTGCAATGACAGGTCCTGAAGGCTGGCCGGCAGCTCGGCGCCACTGACTTCGCCACCGCTGAGCATCAGGTTGCCGTTGACCTGAGGTGCCAGCAAGGTGCCTGAAAGCCGACCACTGCCATTGAGCTGCCCCGCCAGGCGTTCGACCATGGGCACGAATGGGCGGGCCACCGACAGGTCCAACCCGGCCAGGCGGAAATCACCCGACAACGGTTTGTTCTTGCCCAGCGGATCGAGCCGGGCGTTGACGTTCAGCTCACCCAGGCGCTCACCGCGAAACGCCAGGCGCGTATCGATACGCCGCGGTGCCAGCGTACTGTCCAGCCGCAGGGTCTGATAAGGGAAATCGATCCAGCGGCCTTTGTCGCGCACGCGCAGGGTGCCGCCACTGGCATCGACAACGACAGTGCCCTTGGGGCCGCTGGCCGGGATGTCCAGGTTGATGTCGGCATTGAGCAGGCCTTGCCAGGCAAAGTCCTTCGGCAGCCACTGGGCCAGGCTGCCCAGCGGGAACTGCTTGAGGTGGTAGCGCAGGCGCGGTTCGGGGGCCAGCCGCTGGTCGTCGCCACACAGGCTTGCCTGGCCGGAGCGCCAGCAGTGGGCCCCGAAGTCGAGCTGGCCGCTGGCCAGCCGCTGCAGGCGTGCAGGCGCCTGCAACTGCCAGTCCTGGCCACCGGCCTGGATTCGGCCAGTGGCCAGTCGGCCGCGCCAGTCACCTTTGTTCAACTGACCATCCAGGCCAAGGTCGAGCTTGAGCTGCGGGCCGTCCAGCGCCAGGGTCAAGGCCTGTTGGCGAATGTCGCCCTTGCCGTTGGCCTGCAACGTGCCCAAGGCTGTGTCACCCAGGTGGATACCGGTTGCCTTGAGCTCGACTACACCGCGTTGGGCGTTGTCCAGGCGGGCATCCAGGTCCAACTGCTGCAGGCGGTTTTCGGCCTGGGCCAAGCGCTGGCCCTGCAGGGTGAGCGTACCTTGCGGGGCCTGCAAGGTGCCGGCGACATCCAGCCGGCCCTTGACCCGGCCTTGTAGCCTCGGCCACAGCTGGCCCAGGCGCGGCAAGTCAAGGTCGATTCGCCCAGCCAGGCGCTGTTGCAAGCTGCCACTGCCGTTGATGCGGTTGTCACCCAGCTGGATGGCCAGTGTGCCCAGGGTCCAGTTTTGCCCCGCCCCCTGGGCTTCGGCCTTGAGCATGGCTGGCTGGCCACGCAGGCGGCCCTTGAGGTCAAGCTGGGCATCCAGGGTAAGCGTATCGCCTTTCAGTTCGCCTTTGCTGCGCAGTGGCCCCGCCAGGGTACCCGGCAGTTCGGCCAGCCAATAGGCCGGGTCGAGCGCGGAGAGCTGCAGGTCGACATCCCAGGCCAGGGTGTCGGCAAAACGTACGGCGACACTGCCGGCTGCCTTGCCTTGGCCGGCGGTCAGCGCCAACTGTGGCAGTTTCACCTGGGTGAGGTCACCTTCGAACGGGCTGGCGATGCTGAACGCTCCCGCCGGGCCGTCCAGGTCCCCCGTGAAAGTCCCCTGGTAATTGCCATCGCGATAATGCACCTGGGTATTGAAGCGCTTGAGGGTGACTTCGGGCGGGGTCTCCAGTGGGTACAGGCGCAACCACGGGAAGTCCTGCCAGTCCAGCTGCGCATCGGCGCTCAGGCCTTGCTGCCAGTCAGCCGTGGCTTGCAGCTTGACCCGTTGGCTGTCGCTGGCGGTCAGGTCCAGGGCATCGAGCCTGGCGCCTTTGCTGTCGACCAGACCGGACAGGAGCAAGGCGATCGGTGACTGCTCGGCCGGCAGGCTGGCCTTGCCGGACAGTTTATAGCCATCGAGCAGATCGCCCTTGGCATCGAGCTCGAGCGCGTTCAATTGCAGGGTGTCAGGCAACGCACTAGCCGGCTTGAACGCCTCGGAGCGGATGTGCAAGGTCGCCGGCAGGTGCTCGGCCAGTGCCTGCAACTGCCCGCTCACTGTGGCATCGAGGTAACCACTGCTGGTGCCGGCGAGTTCCAACGTCTTCTGCAATTGGCCATTGGCCGTCAGTGCCAGTTGCCAGGGTTTTTCGTCTACCGCAGGCAACTGCAATTGCGCCTGTAGTTTTACCGGCCAGTCGCCTTCGGGTTGCAGGTCGCCCTGTAGGCTCAATTGCAGGTCGTCGCGCAGCAGCCGCAGGCTGTCGATGCGTATCCCGCTGTTGGTCCAGTGCGCAGCCAGTTGCAAATCGCCAAGCAGATCGCTGCCATCCAGGCGAAGCTGCCCGACCTTGACCTCGCCCAGTTCGATGGCCAGCGGCAAGCGCAGGGTCGGCAATTGCAGCGGGGCGCTCTCGGTGGGTTCGGTGCTTGGCGCAAAGGCCATGTCAATGCGGTCTGCCTGCAACCGGTCAATGCACAAGGTCGCGCGCAGCAAGCAGGCAGGCGACCAGGCCAGCGACGGCGCCAGCATCTCTACCGTGCTGCCGCCGTCGGCCCAAGTCAGCCGGCTGGCCTGCCAACTGCCCGCCAGGCGACCCTGGAAGTCGGCCACTTCAAGCCCGGGCACCTTGCCCAGTACCCAGCGGCTGCCGGCCTGGGTACCCAGCAGCAAGCCGAGCACCAGGCCCACGCTCGCGACGCCCCCCAACAGGCCCAGTGAAGTAAATTTGATTACGCGTTTCACAGCTCGGGCCCCATGGAAAAGTGCAGGCGAATGCCCCCTTCGTCATCCAGCGCCTTGGCCAGGTCCAGGCGCAGCGGCCCGACCGGCGATACCCAGCGCACACCAAAGCCGACACCGGTCTTGAGGCTGGGCAGCTCCAGGTCGTTGAACGAGTTGCCTTGGTCGACGAACGTCGCGACCCGCCATTTTTCGGTCAGCGAATACTGGTACTCGACACTGCCTGCCACCAGGTAGCGCCCGCCAATACGGTCACCGTCGCTGTTCTTCGGCGACAGGGTCTGGTAGTCGTAACCGCGCACACTCTGGTCGCCACCCGCGAAGAAACGCAGCGACGGCGGAATGTTGTTCTTGAAGCCATTGGTCGCACTGCCACCAAACTGTACGCGCCCGAGAAAGCGGTGGTTGTGGCCGAGCGTGGTAAGGCCTTTGAGCAATACGTTGCCGTGCAGCAGGTTGGTGTCGGAAACCAGCCCTTCCTTGGCACCTTGAACATCGAACTGCAGGCGATAGCCGTTGTGCGGATCGATACGGTTGTCACTGCGCAGGAAGGAATAGCTGACGCCTGGCATCAGCAGGTTGCTCAAACCGGAGTCGTCACCCAGGCGATATTCTTCGCGTTGGTACTTGAGCGAAATCACCCGCTGCCAGCCACTGGGCAGCTTGCTGTGCCACTCGGGGCCGACCGTCAACAGCTTGCTGAGCGTGTCGGTGCCGGCAAGCTCCTCGTTCTGGTAGCCACCGGCAAAGCGCAGCTTGTCGGTCAGCGGCGGATCAAGCGGAATGTCATACCACAGGCCGACGTTCTGGCGCGGGGCCGACAGTTCGGTTTCCCAGCCATAGCTGTGGCCTTGTGGGTTGACCCAGTGGCGGGTCCAGTTGGCCTTGCCGCGCGGCCCGACGTCGGTCGAGAAGCCCAGGCCAAGGCCCATGGTGCGTGGTTTACGGGTTTCCAGGTGAACATCCACCGGGACTTCTTCACCCACAGCAGCAGTGGGCGCCGCATCCACGCGCACGCCTTCGAAATAGCCGCTCGATTGCAGGTCGTTGTTCAGCTCTGCGACCAGTTCCGAGTCGTAAGGGGTACCCGGCTTGAACGACACCATGCGCTGCAGCAGGTCCTCGTCCAGCGGTGTGTCGCCACCGAAGGTGACGGCGCCCAGGCGATAACGCGGGCCACTCTGGTAGACCAGTTCGATATCCGCCACACCGGCTTGCGGGTCGACGGCCAGGCGCTGGCTACTGAAGCGCCCACTGAAGAAGCCATAGCGCGACGCCTGGTTCTGGATCAACCGCTTGGCATCCTCGTAATGGCCGTGATTGAGTTGTTCACCCGCCCGCAGCGCCTTGCTGTCAGGCACGCGGAAGGCCTTCATCTCGCTGGCTGGGCCCTCGATGCGCACGGTCACGTTGCGCAGGCGAATCGGTTCGCCCGGGTTGATGCTGATGATCAGTTGTGGGGGATGGTCTGCGTCGCTGGCGGGCTTGACCTCGGTATCGATCTGCGCCTGATAGTAGCCAAGTGCCTGCGCCGCTTTGCGCGCCTGCTCCTCTGCCCCGCGACTGAAGCGCAAAAGTGCTTCTTCGTCGCGGTCACCCAATGTGCCTATATAGCCTTCGACATTGGCCTTGAGCGCCTTGTTGGCCGGCTTCACCTTCACCAACAACTCGCTCTGGCCCCATGCTGCGAAACTGGCGACCCAGAAAACCAGGCCCCAGGTCAATCTTCCTGAATACGTCATGCGGCGCATGCTACCAGAGCCGGGCGCTCAAGGGAGCCGCCTGGCGGCCTGTTCAGGCAAAAGCGGGTTTTGAAGAGACTGGATTAGGATGAAAGAACACCCTCTCTCGGATCGGTCCTACAGCTACTTCGCCAATTTCCTCATAACCCTGACGCTGGTAAAAAGCCAGGTAGTGCTCGTTACCGGTGTCCAGCACCACCCCTTGGGTGCCTGGGTCTTCCGCGCACCAGTCGTGCACGGCTTGTAACAATTGCTCGCCGTAATGCTTGCCCTGAAATTGCGGATGCACCCCCAGCAAAGGCAGCACATGCACCTGGTCAGTGGGCAGACAGCTGGCCAACGCAGCCTGGTAGTCCATGTAGCGCCGCGTACAGCGCAGGCCGGTACCCAGCATCATGCGCAGGCGCCAGGCCCAGCTGTCGGCCACGCCCAGCCGGCGCTGCGGCGGCACGATCAGGGCCAGGGCAATCAGGCGGTCCTCGACCAGCAGGCCAATGGCGGGCAGTTGCAGGTAGAAGTGCTGGCGCACCCATTCGCGCACCATCACCCGCAGGCGCCGCTCATACCCCGGGCGTTGGGCTTCGAAGATATAGGCGAAGGTGGGCTCGTGGCGGTAGGCGTTGTACAGCAGCGAACGTGCCTCGCGGCTGTAACCATCGTCGAGCAGGCAGACACGGGCCGGGGCGGCTGTGGTTTCGGGCATTGCGAAAAGACCTCCTGGAATGGGCGTTCAGTGCCTTGGAGGTGCCCCAGCGCGCTTCGTTCACCCCCAACAGCACGTTAGCAGCAGGCTCGCCTGGCCGCCATGCTGGTGATGCAGGTCGATGTCGGCTAGCATCGCGCCTTTTACCGGGATTGTCTTTCCATGAAGATCGTCTGTTTCAACATCAACGGCCTGCGGGCCCGCCCGCATCAGCTGGCGGCGCTGATCGAAAAGCACCAGCCGGACGTGATCGGCCTGCAGGAAACCAAGGTCAGCGACGATCAGTTCCCGCTGGCCGACGTGCAGGCACTGGGTTACCACGTGCACTACCATGGCCAGAAAGGCCACTACGGCGTGGCCCTGCTGTCGCGCCAGGCGCCGCTGAGCCTGCACAAGGGCTTTGCCACCGACGAAGAAGATGCCCAGCGCCGCTTCATCTGGGGTACCTTCGCCGATGCTGACGGCAGCCCGATCACCATCATGAACGGCTATTTCCCCCAGGGTGAAAGCCGCGACCACCCCACCAAGTTCCCAGCCAAGCAGCGCTTCTACAGTGACCTGCAGGCACTGCTGGAAAGCCAGTTCCGCAACGACCATCCAGTGCTGGTGATGGGCGACATGAACATCTCGCCGCAAGACTGTGATATCGGCATCGGTCCGGACAACGCCAAACGCTGGCTGAAGACCGGCAAGTGCAGCTTCCTGCCGGAAGAGCGTGAGTTGATGGAACGTTTGAAAGGCTGGGGGTTGGTAGACAGCTTCCGCCACCTGTACCCGGACGTGACCGACCGTTTCAGCTGGTTCGACTACCGAAGCCGCGGCTTCGAGGACGAGCCCAAGCGCGGCCTGCGCATCGACCTGATCATGGCCTCACAGCCGCTGGTGCCGCGCATCAAGGCAGCGGGCGTGGACTATGAGCTGCGCGGGATGGAAAAACCGTCGGACCATGCGCCGATCTGGCTGGAGTTGAGCTGACTCTGGTGACGGGCCCAAGGTGCACGCCTTGGGCCCACACTCACAACCCCAGCCTCAACGCCTCCCCCACCCCTGCCCCACGCACATCGTCCGCCGCGCTGACCAGGGCAAAGTTATAAGCCCCATGCGACCAGTACCGCGCCTCCAGTTGGCCATCGACCCGCTGCCCGTCCGGCATGCGCCGATAAAGGTTGCCCGGCGAGCGCAGGAACAGGCTGATGCGCTGGCCCTTGCCATCTTCGAACACCAGTAATGCAGCCGGCCCCTGCTCGTTGCTGAGCAAGCGCGCGCCCACCGGTTTGAAGCCATACCCCGCCAGGTCCGGTAACTGGCCCACCCGGCTGAAATGGCGGCCCAGCCAGTCGCGCAACTGCCCAGGATCACTGGCCTGGATATCCAGTGCTTCACTGCCGGCGAACAGACGGTGCGCCTGAACAGCATCAGCCATGGGCAGGTCGACCCGCGCCAGGGTTGCATCGCGCACTTGCCAGCCGCCCAAGCCCCCCACACCCAACGCCAGCATCACTACCGCCGCCGCAGCCCAGCGCCGCTGCCGACGCTGGCGCAATTGCCGACGCAACTGGCCAAGGTCCAGCTGCGCCGCACCGGGCAGCTCGCCCAACCCGGCCAGCGCTGTGCGCAGCCTTCGGGCATCGGCGCGCCAGCCTTCCACACGTGCCGCAGCTTGCGGGTTGGCCGCCAGCCAGGCCTGCACCTCGGCCCGGCGCACAGGTTCCAGGCGCTCATCGACGTAAGCGTGCAATTCATCATCGCTGGGGATCAGGCGCGTCATTTCAGTCTCCGCAAGGCCGGGGGTTGGGGGTTGCCCTCGGTCAGTTCGCGCAAGGCATTGCGCGCGCGCGACAGGCGCGACATCACAGTGCCGATGGGGATGCCCAAGGCCTGGGCGGCCTCCTTGTAACTCAAGCCTTCGATGCTGACCAGCAACAACAAGGCACGCTGCTCCGCCGTCAGCCGGGCAAACGCCTGCAGGTCGGCCTGTGCCAGGACGATGGTTTCGAGGTTGTCACCAGCCGGCTCATCGTCGTGCTCGTTACGGCCGAACCAGGACAACCAGCGCGCATGCAGTCGCTCGCGGCGCTTACCGTCGAGGAACTGTCGATAAAGTATGGTGAACAGCCAGGCACGCAGGGCATCGGCGTCCCGTTGCTGGTCGCGACGGCTCAGGGCCCGCTCGACCGTAGCCTGCACCAGGTCGTCGGCGCTGCCCGGCTCGCGGGTCAGCCACACGGCAAAGCGGCGCAGGCGGGCCAGCAGCTCGCGCCACTGGTGGTCGTCCAAATCATGCATGGCTAGGTCCCGGCCTCTGGGGTTGTCAGTGTAAAGGGCAGACGCCTGTGAACAAATTCTATTCCCGATGAGGGAATAACTTTTTCTCTGACACGTCGTACTGGCACCTTCACTGAACCGGACGATGACCATGAACACACCCTTGCACGGCCCGGCCAAAGCCTTGCGCCTGGCCGCCATTGGCGGCGTGCTGCTGGCCGCAGGTGCCGGCTTTGCCTATGCCGCTGGCTGGCTCGGCGCCCCCCGACTTACGCCACAGCGCATTATCGACACCTTCGAAGCCCAGGCCGGGCATTACCCAGGCTACCGCAAGAACCACGCCAAGGGCTTGTGCGTGAGCGGCTACTTCCAGGCCAGCGGGCAGGCCGCCAACCTGTCCACGGCGCGCGCCTTCAGCCAGCAACGGGTGCCGGTGGTTGGCCGTTTTGCCATCGGCGGTGCCAACCCGTTCGCCCCGGATACGGGTATACCCGTACGCAGCCTGGCGATTGAGCTGAGCACCGACGACGGCCAGGTCTGGCGGACGGGCATGAACAACCCTCCGGTGCTGGCAGTCAGCACGCCGCAAGCGTTCTACCAGCAAGTACTGGCGAGTGCACCAGACCCAGCGACCGGCAAACCGGACCCTGGCAAGCTGCAGGCGTTCTTCGCCGCCCACCCGGAAAGCGCGGCGTTTCGCCAATGGGCGGCGGGTTACAAACCCAGCGACAGCTTCGCCAACACGCAATACCACAGTATCAATGCCTTCCGCCTGATCGACGCAGCTGGCGCGGCGCATCCGGTGCGTTGGCAGCTCGAGCCACAAACTGCATTTGCAGCATTGCCCGCGCAAGTTGATGACAAGCAATTCCTGCAACACGACTTGCAGCAGCGCCTTGCCCAAGGCCCGTTGCGCTGGACGCTGCGCCTGGTACTGGCCGAACCAGGCGATGCCGTGGACGACCCTGCACGGCCGTGGCCCGCCGAGCGGCGCAGCGTGGACGCCGGCACTCTGGTGCTGGAACAGGTCGACGCCCCCGAGCAAGGGGCCTGCCGCGACCTCAACTTCGACCCGCTGATCCTGCCGCGCGGTATAGAGGCGTCGGCCGACCCGATCCTCGCCGCCCGCTCGGCCGCCTATTCGGAATCGTTCAACCGCCGTAGCCGCGAATCGCTCAGCACCGGAGCCAAGCCATGAAACCTCAAGCCTTCCACCCTTTCGCCCGCTTGTTGCACTGGCTGATGGCCGTGCTGATTCTGGCCATGCTGTTCATCGGCGTGAGCATGGTCGCCGACCTGTCGCTACGCCACCCGGTGCTGATCAGCCTGCACAAGGCCACCGGGCTGGCCCTGCTGGTGCTGGTGGTACTGCGCATCGCTGTGCGCCTGACCCTACCTCACCCGCCCCTGCCGAACGACCTGCCAAAACTGCAGCGCTGGGCCGCCGGAGCCTCGCATCTGCTGCTCTATGGCCTGATGCTGGCCATGCCGCTGCTGGGCTGGGCCATGCTGTCGGCAGGCGATTACCCGCGCCCGCTCGGCTTGCCCGCCATCGCCCCCCACAACCTGCAGCTATATGCCGTGTTGCGCCAGGCCCATGGCTGGGCCGGCTACCTGCTGTTTGCCACGGTGCTGGTACATGTGGGGGCAGCCTTGATGCATGCGTGGGTGCGCCGGGACGGTGTGCTGCGTAGCATGTGGCCTGGCCCCTTGCGCCGCAGCGAATGAACGGCAGCGGCCCAGGGGTTCGACAATCGATAATGATTCCTAATAATATCGGTTTGTTTACCACTCTGCCTTGGACTGCCCATGAACGTCGCAAAGGATCCTGCAACCCTCCTGCCTGCCAGCACCCTGAACCTGCGCCCGCTGTTGCTGGCCAACATGGCCTGCACCATGTCGATGATGGCGTTCGTCGCCCTGATCGGCCCGATAGCCCGCCAGCTTGGCATGGCCACCTGGCAAGCCGGCGCCGCCGTGACCGTGGCCGGCGTGGTCTGGGTGCTGCTGGCCCGGCCCTGGGGCCGCGCGGCAGACCGCCTGGGCCGCCGGCGCATCCTGCTGCTGGGCAGCGCCGGCTTCACCCTGGCCTACTGGCTGCTGTGCCTGTTCGTCGAAGGCGCACTGCGCTGGCTGCCGGGGGCAACCTTGGCGTTCATCGGCCTGATGATCGCGCGTGGTTGCATCGGCGCCTTTTATGCCGCCATCCCGGTAGGCTGCAATGCGCTGATCGCCGACCATGTGGAGCCGCAACGCCGGGCGCGGGCCATGGCCTCACTGGGGGCAGCCAACGCCGTCGGTCTGGTGGTCGGGCCGGCGCTGGCCGCACTGCTGGCGCGGCACAGCCTGAGCCTGCCATTCCATATCATGTCGCTGCTGCCGGCCACTGCCTTCCTCGTGCTGTTTTTTACCCTCAAACCACAGGCGCTGCCGCACAGCCACGCCCCCAGCCCGGTGCGACTGAACGACCCGCGCCTGCGCCGGCCGCTGCTGGTGGCATTCAGCGCCATGCTCAGCGTGACCGTATCGCAGATCATCGTCGGTTTCTTTGCCCTTGACCGCTTGCATCTGGGCCCTGCCGAAGCGGCCCAGGCGGCTGGCATCGCCCTGACCACCGTGGGTGTGGCGCTGATGCTGGCCCAGGTGATACTGCGCCAACTGGAGTGGCCACCGCTGAAGATGATCCGGGTGGGTGCCACGGTATCGGCACTGGGCTTTGCCTGTGGCTCGCTGGCCAGCACGGCCCCCTGGCTGTGGGCTTGCTATTTTGTTGCGGCGGCCGGCATGGGCTTCGTCTTCCCGGCGTTTTCGGCACTGGCGGCCAATGCCATGCAGGCCTCCGAACAAGGCGCCACGGCCGGCTCCATTGGCGCCGCCCAAGGCATGGGCGCGGTGATCGGGCCGCTCGCCGGTACCTTGGTGTATGCCCTTGATCCGCGCTTGCCATTCCTGGCCGTGGCCGTGCTGTTGCTGCTGGTCGGGCTGTGGCCAATGCCGCGTGAGCAGCGGGTTTGAGAAGCACAGCGCGCAAGGGCGCAGAGTGTGTTTTAATGCGCATCGCTCATTATTATTGACACCTCTGATTACAAGGCGGCTATGGACACGGGGACGCGACTCAAACTGGTGCGTGAACGCAACAACCTCTCCCAACGGGAACTGGCCCGTCGCAGCGGGCTGACCAACTCGACGATCTCGCAGATCGAGCAGAATCGCGTCAGCCCTTCGGTCAGCTCCCTGAAAAAACTGCTCGAAGGCATTCCCATGAGCCTGGCGGAGTTTTTCAGCTTCGACGAGCCGGTGCGTGAGGAACGCTACGTATTCCGTGGTGGCGAACAACCCGACCTGGGCCGCAATGGCCTGCGCATGCTGCTGGTCGGCGCCAGCGTCGAAGGCCGCCAAATGCGCATGCTGCGTGAGCTGTACGCACCCGGCGCCGACTCTGGCGAGCCGATCGTGCACGCTGAAGGCGAAGAATGCGGGTTGGTCACCCGTGGCACCGTCGAGCTGTGGGTCGACGGCCAGGTCAGCGTGCTCAATTCGGGCGACGGCTACTACATCCCCACGACCCTGCCGCACAGTTTCAAGAACATCGGCCCGGATGAGGCCGAGATCATCAGCGCCAACACGCCGGCGAATTTCTGATCTTGACCCACAGACGTTCACCGAGCGCCCGGGATGTCTACCAGTGCCTGCGCAATGTGGCCCTTGGCGTGCATCACCTTGAGGTGGCTGCACGCCGCGATGGCGGCCTGGTCGATGTCGGCATCCAGGGCTGGCAACTGACGTTGGCCCTGGATACCGAAGGCCTGGCGCATTGCGTTCATTGCCAAGCCCCCGACGGCGAACAGGCCGGCCTCGAACACTGGCAGCGCTATGGCACCAACCCCACCGACCTGCTCAGCCTGTGGGAGCGCACTCAGCTGGAGAGGCTGCTGGCCCCCTGACGTAGCGCCTCCTCGACAAAGTCCAGGCGGTCCTGGCCGAAGAACATCCCATCACCGACAAAACAGGTGGGCGCGCCAAACACCCCGCGCGCCACAGCTGCCTCGGTCGCGTGCTTTAGCGCTGCTTTTACTTCGCTGTCAGCGGCCAGGGCATGAAAAACCTGTGGGTCGAAGCCTGCCTGCGCGAGTGTTTCATTCAGCACAGCGCTGTCGCTCAGGTTGCGCCGCTGTACCCACAGCCCAGTGAACAGCACCGATAGCAATGCCTCGAACCGATCCGGTGAACGCAACTGGGTCCCTGTCACGCCGCGCATCAACGTCAGGGTATTGACCGGGAAGCCCGGCGGCATCCCGAACGGCACACCGTAGCGTTCGGCAAAGCGGGCCAGGTCGGTGAACATGTAGCGCCCTTTGGCCGGGATCATGGCCGGCGAAGCATTGCCGGTAGCCTGGAAAACCCCGCCAAGAAGCATTGGCCGGTAGCGCAGCGTAGCGCCGTGGCGGGCACACAGGTTCGGCAGTTGGGTCCAGGCCAGGTAGCTGGCCGGGCTACCCAGGTCAAAAAAGAAATCGACAGACGTTTGCATGGTGACGGTCCTTGCATGTTAACGGGGGTTACCAGCGTTCCATCCAGGGGCGCAGGTCCAGCTCGAAGGTCCAGGCATCGCGGGGCTGGGCGTGCAGGAACCAGTAACTGTCGGCAATGTGCGCCGGGTCAAGGATGCCATCCTGGTCCTTGAGGGCATAGCGCTCGGGGAAGCTGTCGCGGATGAAGGCCGTGTCGATGGCACCGTCCACCACCACATGGGCGACATGGATGTTGCGTGGCCCCAACTCGCGCGCCATGCTCTGTGCCAGGGCACGCAAGCCATGCTTGGCCCCGGCGAAGGCGGCAAAACCGGCTGCGCCGCGGGTACCGGCTGTAGCGCCGGTGAACAGGATTGTGCCGCGCTCACGCTGAACCATGCGCCGGGCCACCGCCTGCGCGGTGAGGAAACCGGCAAAGCAGGCCATTTCCCAGATCTTGAAGTACTTGCGTGGGGTTTCCTCGAGAATGCTGCACGGCACATTCGCACCGATATTGAAGACAAATGCCTCAATCGGACCTATATCACGCTCGATAGTCTCTACCAGCTCGGCCACCTCCTCTTCCTTGCGCGCATCAGAGCCAAAACCGTAGGCCTGACCGCCAGCGGCGTGTATTTCCTCCAGCAGCGGCTGCAGTTTGTCGGCCTGGCGACGGGTTACGCAGGCAATATAGCCCTCACGCGCAAAACGCTTGGCGATCTCGCCGCCAGTGGCGTCGCCCGCCCCGATCACCAGCACGACTTTTTGTTGTTCTGACATGCCTGCCTCCATTGGTAAATGATCGTTTAGTAAACGAACGCTATGTTATGATCGCGGTCATCGTCAAGCCTGTTTGCCGAGGCATGTGAATGCGCTATTCCAACGAACACAAACAGCAAACCCGCGAACGGTTGCTGGCCAGCAGCGGCGCGCTGGCCAAGCGCGGGGGGTTTGCCAGCACCGGCGTGGCCGGGTTGATGAAAGCGATCGGCCTGACCGGCGGTGCCTTCTACAACCACTTCCCGTCCAAGGACGACCTGTTTACCGAGGTGGTACGCCAGGAGCTGAGCAACAGCCCCCTGGCACGCCTGGCCAGCAAGGGAGCCAACCGTGAACGCCTGGGCCGCTGCCTGCAGCAGTACCTGAGCCTGGTCCACCTGCGCAATGCCGAAGGTGGATGCCCGTTGCCGCCGCTGGGAGTGGAAATCGCCCGGGCCGACACGCCAGTGCGTGAAGTGGCTGAGCACTGGCTGGTAGAACTGCACCGGGCCTGGAGCACAACCCTGGAGGATGAGCAGCTGGCCTGGGTGCTGATCAGCCAGTGCGTAGGGGCATTGCTGGTCGGGCGCATGCTGGCCAGTGAAAGCGTGCAAGTGCAGGTACTGGACGCCAGCCGCCAGTTTGTCGAACAGGCCCTGCATGAGGCGGATTAGTGCCCTGCTGGGTTTGCTATTGGCCCTCCCTGCGCTTGCCGAACAGGCCTGCCCGCCTGGGCAGTATCAAGTGTGCCTGATGGGCTGCTTTTGCGCCCCGATCGACCCAGGCCAGGCCGGGCAGATCCTCAAGGATGTGGAGGTCATGGCCTCGTCCAGCCTGGCATACGCCTTGCGCCAGGCCCGCGACGAGGCCACGGCCAGCGGTGTGCAGCCGATTCCGTTGCATATTCGGGCGCAGCTGGAACCCTGGTATGACTTTGCCGTGCTCGACGCGGCGCGCTTCCGGGTGGGGGATGAGCAACAGATCAGCGCAGCCAATGCGCTATTGCAGAACCCCGATGTGAACGCCGTTACACTGATCGACACGATCATCTTCCGCCGGGCCGCCGATGCCGAGGACAACGTGGCCTTGTGGGCGCACGAGCTCAAGCATGTGCAGCAGTATCAGGAGCTGGGCGTGGAGGAGTTTGCCCGACGCTATACGCGCAACTTCGACGACCTGGAGGGGCCGGCCTACAAGATCGAGGCCGAAGTCGACAAGGCGCTGCGCGAGCGTCGTTCAGGCCTGGCCCGCTGATCGCTGCCATTACGCTCCACATCGACAGTGCAGGTCTTGCCCAGCGCAAAATTCAGCCGTTCGCGCGAACCGTGGTAGGAGCGGGTTTACCCGCGAATACGGTAGCGGCGGCAACAGAGTACGACTGGTGGAGATTGGCCAGCAGGCCCGGCCCTTTCGCGGGTAAACCCGCTCCTACACGACGGCATGCGCCCAACCCCCGATGTGTGTCCACCCCGATCTGTGTAGGAGCGGGTTTACCCGCGAATACGGTGGCGGCGGCAACGATGAACGACGGGTGGAGATTGGCCAGAAGGCCCGGCCTCTTCGCGGCTATCAACCCTTTGATACGACCAAGCTTTTCAGCTCTCAGCACCGCAGAAAAGCTTGACCGCCAACACAGCATCTACATGGGAACGTAAAGGCGCTCAAGACACCGCCGAAGCCTCCACCGCCTGCTCACGGCTGGCATAACGCTGCGCCAGCACAGCACACACCATCAGCTGTATCTGGTGGAACAGCATCAGCGGCAGGATCATCGCGCCAATGCCACTGCCCACGAACAACACCTGGGCCATGGGCACACCCGTAGCCAGGCTTTTCTTGGAGCCGGCAAACAGGATGGTGATGCGATCCTCAAGGTCAAAGCCCAGCGCCTTGCCAAGCAAGCGGGTGCCAAACAGCACCACTGCCAGCAGAATTGCGCACACCACGAACAACCCCGCCAAGTGCTGCGGCGATACGGTGTGCCACAAACCGGTAACCACGGCCTCACTGAAGGCGGTGTACACCACCAGCAGGATCGAACCCTGGTCCACCACCTTGAGCCAGCGCGCATTGCGCTTGACCCAGGCGCCGATCCAGCGCCGCGCGACCTGCCCGGCAACGAACGGCACCAGCAGCTGCAAAGTGATCTTCAACACCGCATCCAGGCCGGAACCTGTATCACCACCGGCGCCCAGCAGTAGCATCACCAGCAACGGTGTGAGGAAGATACCCAGCAGGCTGGAGGCCGCTGCGCTGCAGATGGCCGCCGGCACGTTACCGCGGGCCAGCGAGGTAAAGGCAATGGCCGACTGCACGGTTGCAGGCAAGGCACACAGGTACAGGATGCCAAGGTAAAGCTCGTTACCCACCAGCGGTACGAACAGAGGTTTGAACGCCAGGCCCAGCAGCGGGAACAATACGAAAGTACAGGAGAACACCAGTAGGTGCAGGCGCCAGTGCCCGGCACCGGCAATGATGGCTTCACGGGACAGTTTGGCGCCATGCAAGAAGAACAACAGGCCAATGGCCAGGTTGGTCAGCCAGCCGAAATACACCGCGCCATCGCCCGAGCAAGGCAGTACGGTGGCGATGAGTACCACACCGAGCAAGGCCAGGGTGAAATTGTCAAATAACATGCGCAAATACTTCATCACTGTATCCATCTTGTCATGGTGGGTGGGCAGACGATAAGGTCTTTGGCTCCCCGTCGCTAACGCCGGAACCCCGAGTGGTATCGCTCAACGGACACGCTCCACAAAAGGACTCACCATGCTCCGCCCACGTCTGGCTGCACTTGCAGCCGCCATTACCCTTGCCTTAGGCCATGCCAGCGCCCAGGCAGACGACCAGTTACAGGCCAAGGTCGACCAGATCATCCGCCCGCTCATGCAGGAACAAGGCATCACCGGCATGGCTGTGGCCATCTATGCACGCGACCACGCGCATTACTTCAGCTACGGTGTGGCCAGCAAGGCCGACAACGTACCGGTCAGCCGCGATACGCTGTTCGAGATCGGTTCGCTGAGCAAGACCTACACGGCCACCCTGGCCGCGCTTGCCAGCGCCGAGGGCAAGCTTGACCTCGAGGCCCCGGCCAAGCGCTATCACCCGGCATTGGCCGGCGTCCCCATCGGCGACGCGACGGTGCTGGAACTGGGCGCCTATAGCGCCGACTGCCTGCCACTGCAGTTCCCCGACACCGTACAAACACCGCAACAGGTAGTCGATTTCTTCCGCCACTGGCAACCTCGTGCCAAACCTGGCACCCAGCGCTGCTACTCCAACCCCAGCCTGGGTTTGTTCGGTGACCTGGCCGCCCGTGCGCAGCACCAACCGTTCTCCACGCTGATGAGTGAGGGCCTGCTGGCGAAGATGGGCCTGAAAAACACCTACCTTCAGGTTCCGGCCAGCGCCCAGGGGCTTTATGCCCAAGGGTATGACGCCGACGACAAGCCGGTGCGTGTAGGGCCCGGCCCTTACGCCGATGAGGCCTACGGCATCAAAACCAGCGCCAGCGACCTGCTGCGCTATGTGCGGTTGCACATGCAGCCGCAGGGCCTGCCACCGGCCCTGGCGAAAGCCACCGCCATTACCCAGCAGGGCTACTTCCAGGTTGGCGCCATGACGCAAGGCCTGGGCTGGGAACGCTACCCCTACCCGGTCACGCTGAGCACACTGATCGATGGCAACAGCCCACGGCTGATCCGCGAACCGCAGGCCACCACTCGCTTGCAGCCGGCCCTGCCCGCGCTACCGGCAGCCTGGTACAACAAGACCGGCGCCACCAACGGCTTCGGCGCGTACGCCGCGTTCGTGCCGGCAGAACAGCTGGCAGTCGTGCTGCTGGCCAATCGGAATTACCCCAACCAGGCGCGGGTGCAAGCCGCCTTCGACATCCTTTCCGGCTTATAACGCTCGCGTTGATTGTCGGACAAAACGACAGAATGTAGTGAACAAAAATATTCACTACAAAATGGTTGACGCCGTTCATCGCGCTTGGGCATGATGAAGCCGTCTCCCCGATCGGGAGCGGTGGCAAGGGTGTTCCAGACGGCCTGCGCGGTAACGCAGGCCGTCCGTGGAGAGGGAAACTGTCCAAAAGGCAGCGTGAGAAAGCCCCTGTTGCGATGCTGCTGTAGCAGCCTTGGTAGTGCGCTACACCGTGATAGCGCCAACTGTGAAAATCACCTATGAATGGGTAATGGGGGCTTTATGATGAACTTGAACAACAATCCGACTATCGACCAATTGGCCCAGCTGTTCGCCGTGCGCAAGGACAGCCTTGACGACCATTTGCTGTGGGTTAGCCAAACCGGTGAAGTGCGCCTCGACCGCCTGCCACCGAACACCGTCGAAGATGAATTTGAAGAGCACCTGCCCAGCATGCGTGCCCGCTTCAAGGTCTACCGCCGTGGCCAAGGCTACGTCGGCAAGAAAGCCGCCGCCGACACTGAATTCGTTGGCCGCGTGCTGCAGACCCTGCAACAAGAATGGCCCGCTGCCCGTGAGCAGCAGGCAGTCAAGGTGATCGAACCGCTGAATTGAGGGTTCGCACCCTTACCAGAGCCCGGCCTGCATAGGCCGGGCTTTTTCATGCCTGGCGCCGCTGCAGACGGGTTTCCGGCAGAGGCAAGGCGCCTGTTGCCATCGCCCGGGCGCGGTCGACACCCCACACCAGCGCACGGGTCATGGTCTCGCCCGGCAGCGCGGGGTAATACTCTTCCAGCAACGCCCGCCCATCCCCGGCGTACAACCCCAGAAACAGCTGCGTCGCCCCCAGGCGCGACAAGCGCACCTGCACGTCCAGTGTGGTGCCGTCGCTGAGTGCTTCGTCGTGGCAGCGGCTGTGCAGCTGTGCGTCGGCCCACTGCCAATAGGTTTCTTCCCTGACTCGCATGAGCATTCAATCCTCCGTTGCTGGAATGCCGCGTCAGAAAACCACAGGCCGGGCCATCCGGCGAGCGCTACCGGGCAATACCATGAGGCGGATCAACGAATGGCAATAAAAACCCCGCCGTTGGGCGGGGGGCGTGTGCAGGCGCGGGATCACTTCTTGAGCGGTACCCGCGGCATGAAGCGGCCTTTTTTGCTGCGCTGCAAATGTGCAGGCTGGAGCTGTTCGGAATCATCCAGCGTCATGTGGGCGAAACCCAGGCGAAATGCCGCCTGGCCGCAACGCACCTGGCTGTTGATCGGGAACGCATCGTTCAGGTCTTCGAAAAAGGATTCGCTCATGCCCAGTCTCCCTCCAGTGGCGGTCGCGTCGGCAACCAGACAAGTTGCCCAGGAAACGCGGCCTGTGAAAGTGAGACTAGCTGGTCATTTGCGGACCGACCGGACAAGAACCTTGCAGCCGACCAATGGCAAAAGGCTTTACTTCAGTCGTACTGCCGTACCGGTGGCAAATACCACGACCATGCCGCCCTGTACCGACGGCATGCTGATCTCAAAATCCACCCCCACTACCGCATCGGCTTGCAACTGTCGTGCCCGGGCCTTGAGTTCTTCAGTGGCCTGCTCCCGGGCCTCGCGCAGCGCGCTTTCCAAGGTTTGCGAACGGCCACCGAAGAAGTCGCGAAACCGTGCAAAGAAATCGCGCACGAAGTTGATACCTTGCACCGATTCGGAACTGACCACGCCCAGGTATTCGGCAATCGGGCGGCCTTCGAGCTGGCTGGTGGTGGAAATGATCATGGATGCGCTCCGTTGGCCTGGCAGAAAGAGGCCGATTCTAACAGAGCGCAGGTCAGCAGATTTAAGCGCTTTACGCGTTGGCAGCCCGCAAACGCTGACCGATGCGTGCACCGAATACATTCACCAGCAGGCCGGCCATCACCAGCAATGCGCCCCAGCCCTGCGTAGCGGTCAGGCGCTCTCCCAGCAGCAATGCCGACGAACTCAGGCCAATCACCGGTACCAGCAGCGAGAATGGCGCCACTTTGCCTGCCGGGTGACGCGACAGCAACTTGCTCCACAGGCTGTAGCCGAGCATGGTGGCCACAAAGGCCAAATACGCCAGGGCCAGCACCGAACTCCAACTGATATTGGCCAAGGCATGGCCAATGCGCTCGGGGCCTTCCAGCCACCAGGACAGTGCCAGGAATGGAAGTGGCGGTATCAGCCCACCCCAGATCACCAACGCGACCAGGTCGACCGAGCCGAACCGCCGGGTAATGATGTTGCCCAGGCCCCACATCGCACCACCACACAGGGTCAGCACCAACGCCAGCATGGGCACATGGCCGCCGTCTTCGCTGCCGATCAGTGCCAGGCCGCCGGCCGCCACCAGCAGCCCCAGCACGCTGGCCAGGCGCAGCCGCTCACCGAGAAACAACGCAGCAAAACCGAGGGTGAAGAAGGCTTGCGACTGCAGGATCAACGAAGCCAACCCTGGCGGCATGCCGCTGTACATGGCCTGAAACAGGAACGCGAACTGGCCCAGTGAAATGGTCGCACCGTAAGCGATCAGCCAGCGCCACGGCAGTTTGGGCCGCCTGACCAGCAAGATCGCCGGGAACGCCACCAGCAAGAAACGCAATGCCCCCAGCAACATCGGTGGCAGCCCGTCGAGGCCAACCTTGATGACCACAAAGTTGACGCCCCAGGCGACAATCACCACCAGGGCGATAAGCAGGTCCTTGAGTGGCATTGCGGCTTCCTTCTGCAGGCTTTTTAGACATATTTCGTTACAGCATAACGGTATTCCTTGAAAAGGGACCAGCACAGTTGAAACCAATGGTTGCACTACAGTGACTGTTCCGTCTGCCCGCTGTCGGCTGGACGACTAACTGCCAAATCAGCAAGCACAGGTTCAATCCTGATAACCAGGCGCCACCTTTTCCAGCATTCGCAACAACGCCGCCCACGCCAATTGCAGCGCATCCGGGTCGGTCAGTTCCCCCTGCTTCAACCCTCTCCCCGGCGCGTTGAACTGCCGTTCGGTACGCACGCACACGTCGGTCGACGGCAATATCAGTTGCCCAGCACTTTGCGCCGCCAACTGGATCTCGCAAGCCTTCTCCAGGTAGTACATGCGCAAGAAGGCTTCAGCCACACTGCGCCCCGTGGTCAACAGCCCATGGTTGCGCAGCATCATCACCGGCTTGTTGCCCAGGTCGGCCACCAGCCGTTGCTGTTCATCCATGTCCAGCGCGACGCCCTCGTAGGCGTGGTAAGCCACATTGCCGTAAAACTCCATGGACATCTGGTTGACCGGCAGCAGGCCACATTCCAGTGCGGCCACCGCGCAGCCTGCGCGGGTGTGGGTGTGTAGCACGCACCGGGCATCCTCGCGGGCAGCGTGAATGGCACTGTGAATGACGAACCCCGCCGGGTTGACCGGGTGACGGGCAGCCTCCACCGGCCGCCCCTGCAGGTCGATCTTCACCAGGCTGGACGCTGTGATCTCCTCGAAGAGCAGGCCATACGGATTGATCAGGAAATGGTGCTCCGGCCCAGGCAGGCGCAGGGAGATATGCGTGAAGATGAGATCGCTCATGCGAAAGTGCGCGATCAGCCGGTAGCAGGCAGCCAGCTCCCGACGCAGGCTTAGTTCCGTTTCAGTCATCTTGTTGCCCCTTTACTGAACGCTATTTGCTGGCCCAGGCGTTGAAGCGTTGCTCCAGCTCTTCACCATGATCGACCCAGAATTCCACGTTCATGGCCAGCGCCCCTTGCAGGTTCTGTGGCGAGGTGGGTACCCAGTTGGCCAGCGCCGGGTCAAGCCTGGCCGCGGCTTGGGTATTGGTTGGCCCATAGGGGATCTGTTGTACATACCGCACCTGGGTATCCGGCTGATTGGCATAGGCAATCAGCCGCTTGGCCTGGTCGACATGCCGCGAGCCTTTGATGATCGCCCAATAGTCCATACCGTACAGGCTGCCAGGCCATACCACGGCCAACGGGCTGCCCTGCTGCGCCGCCACCGCAATTCGTCCGCTGTAGGTGGAGGTCATGACCACGTCACCGGCTGCCAGCCATTGCGCGGGTTGAGCGCCGGCGTCCCACCACTGGATATGGGGTTTGAGTTCGCTGAGTTTGGCGAAGGCCCGTTCGACACCTGCCGGCGTGGACAATACCCGGTAAACGTCCTCGACCTTGACCCCGTCAGCCAACAGTGCGAATTCCAGGTTGTACACGGCACGCTTGCGCAGGCCGCGCTTGCCAGGGTACTTGCCGATGTCCCAGAAGTCGGCCCACGACGCCGGCGCCTGGGCCAGTTTGCTGCGGTCGTAGGCAATAGCCACGCTCCAGACCAGCGCGGCCGACCCACAATCCTGTGCGGCTGCCGGGATCAGTTCGGCTGCATGGCCCAGGCGCTGCCAATCCAGGCGCTCGTAAATCCCCTCGTCGCAGCCGCGCATCAAGTCAGGGCCTTCGATCTGCACCACATCCCAATCGACATTGCCGGTGTCGGCCATGACCTGGATCCGTGCCATTTCGCCGTTGTATTCACTCTGGATCAGCTGGCTGCCGTCCTGGGCAATGAAGGGCTTGAAGATCGCCTCATCCTGGGCCTTCTGGCCTGCACCGCCATAACCGACCACGACCATCTGCTGCGCAGCTTGCGCATTGCTCAGGCCAAGAGCCAACAAGGCTGCACAAAGGCCGGTCACACGTGGATATAGCTGCATCGTAGTTTCCTCCTGGCGGTGCCCGACGGGCCCGTTTTCTTGTTGTTCTGAGGTCACACCCTCGCCATGCGAGTGAGGAAAACCTAGACAGACGCAAGTAAAAAAACAAGTTGATTTTTTACTATCGCTACACTTTTATAAGTAAAAATAACAACACCGCACCGGAGCCGCCTGATGCAGACCGCCTTCCCACACCTGTTCGAGCCCTTGCAGATCCGCGGCAAACGCTTGAAAAACCGCATCATGTCCACCGGTCACGACACCTGCCTGCCCACCGACAACCTGGTCAACGACAAGCTGATCGCCTACCAGCGCGACCGCGCTGCCGGCGGCGTCGGCCTGATCGTGCTGCAGGTCGCCGGGGTGCACGACAGTGCCCGCTACACCTCGCATGTGCTAATGGCCACTGACGATGCCTGCATCGAGGGCTACCGCCAGCTTGCCGAGGCCTGCCACGCGCACGGCACCGTGGTGCTGTCGCAACTGTTTCACCCCGGGCGGGAGATCATGGAGTCGGCAGACGGCCTGTTGGCGGTAGCCTACTCGGCGTCTGCGGTGCCCAATGAGCGCTTCCGGGTGATGCCCCGCGCGCTGGACCAGGCAATGATCGACGAAATCGTCCAGGGCTATGCCGGCGCCGCCCGCCGCCTGCACCAGGCCGGCCTGGATGGCGTCGAGGTGGTGGCCAGCCATGGCTACCTGCCCGCGCAGTTTCTCAACCCGCGGGTGAACGTACGCAGTGATGGCTACAACGGTGACCTGGATCAGCGCCTGAGGTTCTTGCGCGAAGTGCTGGCCGCAGTGCGCGCCGCCACCGATGAGCAGTTCATCATCGGCCTGCGCATCAGCGCTGACGAGCGCGACAGCCAGGGCCTGAGTGAAGTCGAGTCACTGGCTGCTGCCGTGGCCTTGCAGGGCCAGCTCGACTACCTGCATATCGTCGCCGGTACCTCGGCCTCGCTGGGTGGCGCGGTCCATATCGTGCCACCGATGGCCATCGAACCGGCGTACCTGGCCCGCGAGGCTGGCACCTTCAAGCAACAGCTGGCTATCCCCCTGTTCGTCACCGGGCGCATCAACCAGCCCCAGGAAGCCGAGCTGATCCTGGCCCGCGGCCAGGCTGATGTGTGCGGCATGACCCGGGCGCTGATCTGCGACCCGTCGATGCCCGCCAAGACCGAACACGGCCAGGTCGAAGACGTGCGCGCCTGCATCGCCTGCAACCAGGCATGCATCGGCCATTTTCATCGTGGCTTGCCCATTTCCTGCATCCAGCGCCCGGAAACCGGGCGTGAGTTGCAGTACGGGCACCTCACGCCCACTTCCTCGCCCAAGCGCATAATGGTCGCCGGCGGCGGGCCTGCCGGCATGAAGGCCGCCGCCGTGGCCGCCGCGCGCGGGCACCAGGTCACGCTGTACGAGGCGGGCCCGCAGCTCGGTGGGCAGGTGCTGCTGGCCCAGCTACTGCCACGGCGTAGCGAGTTCGGGGGTGCCAGCACCAACCTTCAACGGGAAATGGCCCTGGCAGGTGTAGAAGTGGTGCGCAACACCTGGGTCGACCGCGCGCTGGTCGAACGTGAGCGCCCTGATCTGGTCATTGCCGCTACCGGCGCCACCCCCTACTGGCCGGCGTTCGAGCGTACCGGCGAGCTTCAGGTAGTGGACGCCTGGCAAGTGCTGCGCAATGAGGTGAAACCGGGGCGTTCGGTGCTGGTGATCGACTGGCGCTGTGACTGGATCGGCCCCGGTATCGCCGAACGCCTGGTGCGCGAAGGTCATCAGGTCCAGTTGGCGGTCAACGGCACTCATTGCGGCGAGAGCCTGCCGCTTTATGTACGTGACCAACTGGCCGGCGAGCTGCATCGCCTGGGTATCCCTGTCACCCCATACGCACGCCTGTATGGCAGCGACGACAACACGGTGTATTTGCAGCACACCGCCAGCGGCGATCCGATGATCTTCGAAGGCATCGACACCCTGGTGCTGTGCATGGGGCATCAACCGCAAGACCGCCTGGCCACTGAACTGGCAGGTGTGGTGGACGTACGGCGGATTGGCGACTGCCTGGCGCCGCGCACAGCCGAAGAAGCGATTCACGATGGCCTGACGGTTGCCTGGGCACTCTGAGGCTGTACATACTGCGGCTTTTGCGATGGACCGACGCGCATGAGCCAACCCTCCCAGCCCACCGCCAGCGAACCCGGGGGCGCCGCGCCGCAGTTCCTCGGCACCCGCATCCGCGGCCTGCGCAAGCGCCGCGGCATGACCTTGGCGGAGCTGGCCGCACACAGTGAACTGACCGCAGGCTACATCAGCCAGCTGGAGCGCAACCTCTCCTACCCGTCGATCCCGGCGCTGTTCAATATCGCCCGCAGCCTGGGCGTGACCATCCAGTGGTTCTTCGCCAGCGAAGCCACCACCGCGCCCGAAGACCAAGGCTATGTGGTGCGGCGCAACAGCCGCCTGAGCGTGCACTACGAAGATGGCATCGTTGATCAACTGCTCACCCCCCAGCCCAACCGCCAGCTGGAGATGCTGCACTCACGTTTCCCGCCAGGTACTTACAGCCAGCAAAGCTACAGCCACGACGGCGAAGAAGCCGGTTACCTGCTCAGCGGCACGTTTGAGCTGTGGGTGGGCGAGCGGCATTTCCAGCTGAGTGAAGGCGACAGCTTCAGCTTCTCGAGCCAGGAACCTCACCGCTACGGCAACCCCGGTGAAGTGGATGCCGTGGTGATCTGGGTGATCACACCGCCAACATTCTGAAGCACTCCGGCAAGCACTGGTAACACCGTTGACCGGCAATACGGTCTACCTTGTCCACCGAACTTCAAAGGAGCACAACCATGAAGCAGATCCTGATCATTGGTGCGGGCTTTGCCGGCCTGTGGAGCGCACTCAGCGCCATCCGCCAGCTTGACCTCAACGGCAGCAAGGGCGTCGAGGTCACCTTGCTCGCCCCCCAGGCTGAACTGCATGTGCGTCCGCGCTTCTACGAGCCAGACGTGCATACCCTGGCCGCCCCCCTGCAGGCGCTGTTCGACGCTGTCAATGTCCGTTTCGTGCAGGGCACGGCATACCACATCAATGAAGCGGCCCGCCGCGTGGGCTATCGCACCCGCAGCGGCACTCGCTGCACCCTGCCCTATGACCGTCTGATCATGGCCTGCGGCAGTGAGCTTGAGCGCCCTGACATGGACGGCATCGAGCATGCCTTCGACGTCGACAAGCTCGACAGCGCCGCACGCCTGGAAACCCACCTGAAGTCACTGGCCAGCCTGCCGAACACGCCGGCACGCAATACCGTAGTGGTAGCCGGGGGCGGCTTTACCGGCATCGAGACGGCCACCGAATTGCCGGCCCGCTTGCGCGCGATACTGGGTGAAGACGCCGCGTTGCGCGTAGTGGTAATCGACCGCGGCGCCAGGATTGGCGCAGCCCTGGGTGACGGCATCCGCCCAGCCATCGAGCAGGCATGCGAGGCCCTGGGCGTGGAGTGGGTTTGCGGTGCCACAGTAGTTTCGGTAGACCCTGCCGGTGTGCAGCTGGACAACGGCCAGCGGATCGACGCCAGCACGGTGGTCTGGACGGTTGGCTTCAAGGCCAACCCGCTCACCGAACAGATCAGCGGCGAGCGCGACAACCGCGGCCGCTTGCATGTCGATGGCAACCTGAAGGTCAAGGGCAATGATGCCGTGTATGCAGCTGGAGACGTGGCCTACGCCACCTGTGACGAGCTTGGCAATCATGCCGTGATGTCGTGCCAACATGCGATTGCGCTGGGGCGCCATGCGGGCAACAATGCCGCTGCCGAGTTGCTTGGCGTAGCACCAATGGCTTACAGCCAGCCCAAGTACGTGACGTGCCTGGACCTGGGGGCCTGGGGCGCGGTGTACACCGAAGGATGGGACCGTGAGGTTTCGCCACCGGAGGACAAGGCCGAAGCCAAGGCGCTGAAGCGCCAGATCAATTCAGTGTGGATTTATCCGCCAGCGGCTGACCGGGCATCGGCCCTGGCGGCAGCTGATCCGCTTATCCCGGTGGCCTGAACGCTTCTACAGGTTGGAGTGGCCTTGTGCTTCCACAGGGCCACGCTTGCAACCAACCGCTCCCTTGATCAGGCAGCCGCAAACAGCTCGTTGGCAATCTGCGCCTGTGCAGCATCGATCGCCTGGCTGCGCTGCTCCGGGCCATAGGCCAGGCCGTGGGCCCGGACGATTTCCAGGTCGGTAATCCCGATGAAGCCCAGGAACACTTTCAGGAAGTCTTCATGCCCGGCACCAGTCGGCTGGCCAGCGTGCAGGCCACCCGCAGTGGAAACCAGCACCACTTTCTTGTTGCCGCACAGGCCTTGCGGGCCGGCTTCAGTGTAGCGGAAGGTCTTGCCGGCGACGGCCACGCGGTCAATCCAGGCTTTGAGCTGGGTCGGCACGGTGAAGTTGTACATGGGCGCACCAATCACCACGGCATCGGCAGCCAGGAACTCTTCGAGCGTCTCGGCGCTCAGCTTGGCTTCGAAAGCCTGGGCCGCGTCGCGTACGTCTTCAGGGGTGCCTGCAGCGACCAGGGTGGCAGCGGAGAAGTGGGCGATGGCATCGGCAGCCAGGTCGCGATAAACCACTTCAACGCTTGGGTCTGCAGCCTTCCAGGCTTCGACCACTTCACGGCTCAGCTGACGCGAGGCGGAATTGTCGCCCAGGATGCTCGAATCGATGTGCAACAGTTTCATGGGACTCTCCTGTGAGTGAAGACCGCAGCTGTGGGCGATCACGATGGGGAGAATCCTACCGAGATGATCAATAGCTGATAAGTAAGCAAAAATGCGTTAGTTTGTCCCACAGGTGGAACAGTGAGACTTTCCCATGCAAGACCTTAACGACCTCTTCTACTTCGCGCGCGTCGTCGAAGCCGGCGGATTCGCCGCCGCCGGGCGCCAGCTGGGCATCCCCAAGTCGCGCCTGTCGCGGCGTATCGCCGAGCTTGAAGAGCGCCTGGGCACACGCCTGTTGCAGCGCACCACCCGGCAACTCAAGCTCACCGCAGTAGGTGAACGTTATTTGCATCATTGCCAGGCCATGTTGCTGGAGGCCGAAGCCGCCGACGAGACCGTGGCCAGCATGAGCAGTGAGCCGCGCGGGCGTTTACGGGTATCGTGCCCGGTGGCACTGGCACACGCCTTCCTGCCGGATGTGATCAGCCGCTTTCTCGAGCAGTACCCGCTGGTGCAACTGGACATGGTATTGCTCAACCGCCGGGTCGACCTGATTTCCGAAGGCATTGATGTGGCGTTGCGCGTACGCGACCTGGGCGACGAAGACCCGGCCCTGGTGACCCGCCGCCTGCGCCAGGCGCAAATGCAACTGGTGGCCGCACCCGGTTTTGCCGACCACATTCGCGAACCAGGCGAGTTGGCATCATTGCCCGTACTGGGCGCAGCCGAAGCAGACCGGCTGGTACACTTCCGCCTGTTCGGCCCCCATGGCAAACAGCAGGAAATAGCGCTGGAGCCACGCTTGGCGATCGATGATTTCGTAGTGCGTAACGCTGCTGTACGTGCCGGCCTGGGGTTCACTGCGCTGCCCAGCATGTTCTGTGAAGAGGAACTGGAACGCGGCGAACTGGTGCGCCTACTGCCAGACTGGTCGCTGCCGGGTGGCTACCTGCAGGCGGTTTACCCACACCGGCGTGGCCTGCTGCCTGCGGTCCGGGTGTGGATCGATCACCTGGCGGCGTCATTCGAGGCTTGTGGAGAGCGGTATGTCTGAACGGAAGATGAGCGAAGCCCAGGTAGCGGCATTTTGCCTAAGCCTGCCGGGTGCGCGGGAAGACTACAAATGGGGCGGCATCCGAGTGTTTTGGGTGGCAGAAAACAAGATGTTCGCGGTGCTCGACCTGGCGGGTGCCGGGTTGTCGTTCAAGGTAGCCGACGAGCTGTTTCTGGGTTATTGCGATCGACCCGGGATACGGCCGGCGCCGTACCTGGCGCGGGCGCGGTGGGTCAGCATGGCGCCGCCCTACCCCATGGGGCGTGATGAACTGTGTGAGGTGTTGCAGCGGTCGCACCAGTTGGTAGTGCGTCGGTTGCCAAAGCGGTTGCAGGTGGGGTTGGTCATGTGATCCAGCTGAGCCGGCCCTTTCACGGCACTAGCCGTGAAGAGGCCGGTACAACTGCACATCAGCCAAGGGGCAGATAACGCCCGTCAAGAAACAGCCAGTCTGCCCAGAACACCTGGTGCAGCAGCACAATCCCCCAGCACACCACCTGGAACGACACCTTGCGGGTCTTGTGCCGAAACAGCTGCTGCGCCAACAGCGCCCCCGGCCAACCACCGAGCAGCTCACTGGCATGCAGCACTTTCTCGGGGGTACGCCAGGCCTGGTTACGTGCCTGCTGCTTGTCCTGCCAATACAGCAACAGGCTGATCAGGCTCATGGCCGGGTACAACGCCAACGGCCACCAGGCCTGATCGTTCCAGGCCATGCGCGCCGCCCCCAGGCCGGGCAACAGGCAAAGCACGCCCAACAGCAGCAGCTTCAGGCGCACGTTGCGCACGCCTTCAGCCCGTTGCCCACGCAGCGCCTCAGCCATGTGCCGTGGACCAGTCGACCCAACCGAACTGCCAGGTCGCCAGAATGAACAGGCCGAACACAATGCGATACCAGGCAAATGCCGCGTAGCTATGGTTGGCAATGAACTTGAGCAACGCCCGTACGGCAATCATGGCGAAGATGAACGAGGTCACGAAGCCGAGCGCGAACACCGGCAGATCGCCGGGCTGGAACAAGTCACGGTATTTGTAGCCCGAATACACCGCCGCACCGACCATGGTCGGCATTGCCAGGAAGAACGAGAACTCGGTCGCTGCCTTGCGCGACAGGCCGAACAGCAGGCCACCGATAATGGTCGAACCGGAGCGCGACGTGCCCGGGATCATCGCCAGGCACTGGATGAAGCCGATTTTCAGCGCATGGCTCCAGCGCATGTCGTCCACATGGTCCACCTGCACGCGGTGCTCACGGCGCTCGGCCCAGAGCATGATGACGCCCCCCACCACCAAAGCCGCCGCCACGGTGACGGGGTTGAACAGGTATTCGTGAATAAGGTCGGCGAACAGCACACCCAGTACCACCGCCGGCATGAACGCCAACAGCAGGTTGCCCGTGAAGCGGCGCGCCTTGGGCTGGTGGGTCAGGCCGAAGACCACTTCGAAAATCTTGCTGCGAAACTCCCACACCACCGCCAGGATCGCCGCCAGCTGAATGATGATGTTGAAAGCCATGGCCCGTTCGCCGCCAAAACCGATCAGGTCGGCGACGATAATCTGGTGACCGGTACTGGAGATCGGCAGAAACTCCGTCAGCCCTTCGACCACGCCTAAGATGATTGCCTGGAAGGCAGTCCAAAAATCCATCATTCCCCCGGATGGAGCGCTGCTTGTCGCAGGCCCCTTGTTCTTGATTTGCTTGAAATTGCCTTACACGGCCCGGCTGTTTTACAGCGACTGTTGGGCGCAACGCCAGTAGAAAAGTTCATGCCTGTTAAAGGTTTCATCTTGCGCGGCCGAAATCCTGACAGAGCCCCTTGGCAATCGCTTTACCTGACCCGTTGCAGACTATCACCAACATAGCACTTAGCCATTAGTCGGGTGTGGGCTCGCTGCAAAGCATGCTTCGATGCACCTCAATAAAAAGAACAATGCGGGAGCTGATGGATGAACACTCTGAGATCGATGTCAATCAGTCGGCGCCTGTGGCTGATCCTTGTGGTGGCGGTGGCCATGCTGGTGGTACTGGGCCTGTTGATGCTGCGGCAGATCCATGGTGACCTGTACCAGGCCAAGGCAGAGAAAACCCGCCACGTGGTGCAGACCGCCGCGGGTGTGTTGGCCTATTACCAAGGCCTGGAAGCTGCCGGTACGCTCAGCCGCGAAGCCGCCCAGCAACAGGCGCTGCAGGTAGTGCGCGCGCTGCGCTACGACCATGACGACTATTTCTGGATCAACGACCTGGGGCCGAAGATGATCATGCATCCGGCCAACCCCAAGCTCGACGGCCAGGACCTTTCCGCCATCCGCGACCCCGATGGTTTCGCCGTGTTCAACGAAATGGTCGCCCTTGCCCGCCAGCAGGACGCCGGCCCGGTCAACTATCGCTGGCCCAAGCCCGGCGCCAGTGAGCCGGTAGCCAAGACCTCGTATATTCAGTTGTTCAAGCCGTGGGGCTGGATCATCGGTTCGGGCGTGTACGTCGATGACGTGCAGGCCGAATTCGCTCGCCAGTTACGCGACGCTTCGCTGGTTGGCGTGGGCATTGCCCTGCTGATGGCGCTGGTGGTGATGCTGATTGCCCGCAGCATCGCCCGCCCGCTGCAGGAAGCGGTGCAGGCAATGGGTAACATCGCCAGCGGCGAAAGCGACCTGACCCGGCGCCTGGACACCCATGGCCGCGACGAGATCACCCACCTTGGCGAGCACTTCAACCGCTTCAACGGCAAACTGCAAGGTGTCGTCGGCCAACTGCAAGGCGCGGCCCACGCATTGGCCCAGTCCGCCGGGCACGTCGGTGACAATGCAGGTGCCGCACAACAGCGCAGTGCCCAGCAATCGTTACAGATGGACCAGGTGGCCACTGCAGTCAATGAGGTGACCTACGCCGTGCAGGACGTGGCCAAGACCGCTGAACAGGCCGCCGGAGAGATGCGGACGGCACAACAACAGGTGACGCACGGCCAGCAGGCCATCCACGGCAGCCTGGCGCAGATCGACCGCCTGTCGCTGACCATCGATGAGGCCGTACAGGTAATCCGCGACCTGGCCGGCCACAGCACGCGCATCGGCGGCGTGCTGGACGTGATTCGTTCCATTGCCGAACAGACCAACCTGCTGGCGCTGAATGCCGCGATCGAGGCGGCACGGGCTGGCGAGCAAGGCCGGGGCTTTGCCGTGGTCGCCGACGAGGTGCGACTGTTGGCCCAGCGTACAGCACAATCGACGGCCGAGATTCATACCATGATCGAGCACCTGCAGAGTCAGTCGGACGCTGCGGTCAAGGCCATAGACACCAGCAGCGAGGCATCGCGCCAGACTGTCGAACAAGCCCGCGAGGCCGGCGCCAGCCTGGACGCCATCAACCAGGTGCTGAACAACCTCACCGCATTGAACGCCTCCATTGCCAGCGCCACCTTGCAGCAGTCGCATGTGGTCGAAGAGATCAACCGCAATGTGCTGGATACTGCCGGGTTGTCGCAGCAGACCGCCGATGCGGCGCGTCAGTCCAGCGATGCCGGGGTGGCATTGGGGCGGTTGAGCGAAGAGCTGGAGCAGTTGTTGCGGCAGTTCCGGGTCTGAGAACAAGCCCTTTGGGGGAGCGGGCAGGCCTGCTCCAGCAGGTATCGAGTGACCTTGAAGCCTGCGCTGCACCTGTGTGCGGGCATGCCCGCGAAGGAAGCAACGCGGTGGATGGCACCGGCGTTGCCGGTGTTCGCGGGTAAACCCGCTCCTACAAAGGGGTATCCCACCGCTGCGCCCTACACCTTCACCGGCCGACCCGCTACAATCTCGCCCATTCCCCGTAGTCTCCAAGGATCGCCGATGTCCGGCCTTGAACTCATTGCCGCCCTCCTCGGCGTTACCGCTGTCTGGCTCACGGTCAAGCAGAACGCCTGGTGCTGGCCGATCGGCCTGGTCATGGTGCTGATCTATGGCTGGCTGTTCTACGAAGTAAAGCTGTACTCGGGCATGTTGCTGCAAGTGGCCTACGCCATCCTGCAACTGTACGGCTGGTGGCAATGGAAGCGCCCCGACCACGCTGAGGACGCCCGTCAGGTCTCCCGTCTGCCACGCCCGGCACTGCTCACCGGCCTGGCCGCCGGGGTGCTGCTGAGCGCCGCCCTGGGCGCGGCCATGGCCAACTGGACCGATGCCGCCCTGCCCTGGCTGGATGCCACCCTGACCGGATTCAGCCTGGTCGCGCAACTGTGGATGGCGCAGAAACGCCTGCAGTGCTGGCCAATGTGGGTCGTGGTCGACATCGTCTATGTGGGCCAATACCTGCATCAGCAGCTGTATTTCACCGCAGGCTTCTTCGCCGTGCTCACCCTGATTGCTGTACGCGGCTGGCTGGAATGGCGGCGCGACCCGGCGTTGGTACAGCCATGAGTGCGCCGCAAGCAATGAAAGTGCTGGTACTGTGCGGCCCAGAATCCAGTGGCAAAAGCTGGCTCAGCGGGGTGATCCAGGCACATTTTGGTGGCGTGGTGGTGGGCGAATACGTGCGCCATTTCATCGACCAGCAATGCCGTGACACCTGCTACGCCGATATTCCCGCCATCGCCCGCGGACAACTGGCATGGGAGGACCGTGCACGTGAGCAGGCGCCCCCGCTGCTAATTCTGGACACCCACCTGCTAAGCAACATGCTCTGGAGCCACGCACTGTTCGACGACTGCCCAACCTGGCTGGAAGAGGCACTGCTGGCACGGCGTTACGACCTGCACCTGTTGCTCAGCCCGCAAGGGGTGGACTGGATTGCCGATGGGCAGCGTTGCCAACCCGACCTCAGTGATCGTCAGCGCTTTTTCGACGACAGCCAGGCGTGGCTGAGGCGACACAACCAACCGCACCAAATACTTGATGGCAATTGGCCGCAACGCCAATTGCTGGCCCTGCAATCGGTTGCTATGCTGCTTGGTAGCGATGCGCCATCATGCCCAACCGAGTGTTAAACCACTGACACACCCCGGTGGGGCAAAGCCCCCGAAATTGCGGGGCTTCCCCCTGTCCTGGGGGCAGTGTCAAGCCCGTGAAACACACTTGCAAAAACCCTTCCCATCAAGGCCACAGCTGACTTTGCCGGCAACGCGCAGGGCAAGCTGTTTCAAGCCTGAGACAGCATGCGCCGCATTTTGTCAGCCTCTTGCCCTAACTATCTGATCTGAAACGTATTCTAAAAAGCGGCACACCTTCTGCTCTGTCGTTCGCATCGCTGAACAGGCCCAGCGCTCAAAGAAGGAGTTGCCGTCGTGAGGAAACGTGACAAACGCCTCTATCACCTATTACTGGTGGGTTGTGTACTGGGGTCACTCAGCCTGACGGCTCAGGCGGACAAGGGGATCATCATCATCAAGCGCGATGTGCAGGTGCGCAACGCGACCATCCCGCCGCTGATTCCAGACCCGAGCCCTACCACCGTCAATGCCAACCCTTCTGCCCACGTGCTCAAGCAAACCAACGAGCTGAGCGATGGCGATTTCGCCAGCATCAGCAGTGGCGCAGGCATCAGCAACCTGGTCACCCAGCAGACCAACAACCTGGGTGGCAACCTCGGCAACCAGAACCAACTTCCCAACTTGGCGGGCGGACGCGGCACGGGGTCGGGTAACGGTATCTCGAACATGGTCAACTCAAGCGTGCAGCGAGGCCTCGCGCCACTGCAGATTCTGACCGGCGGGGGCAAGTGAGATGAAGCGCACACTGCTGATGCTGGCCGCCCTTTGCACTGCACCGGCCTTTGCGCAATCCCTGGTTCCGGTCATCAACAACGCCGATATCGACAGCTCCGGCAGCCGCTATCAGGGCAACCTCTCTGTCAACCAGGCCGCTGGTGACAAACAGCAGCAGGTCAATGCGCGCGCCATCGCCGTCGGCCCCGAAGCCAATGCAAGCACCCAGATCCGACAACGGCTCGACACGCCCGCCGACCCCGCGATGGACGCCCGCTCGACCATCCAGGGCAACGCTTTCAGCAACGGCAGCGGCGCCCTGGGCGTCAACCAGAGCGCAGGTGCCAACACCCAGCAAGCCAACGCACTGAGCATCAGCATTGGTGCACAACCGCAAAGCATCGACGACAGCGTCCTCATGCAACAGAACGTGGCGCTGATCAACAACTCAGGAGCAACTGACATTCCAGCAGGCTATCGCCAGGTCACTACCAGTGACCAGGCCTTCACCGGTAGCCGAGGGGTGATCCAGTTGAACCAGAGTGCCGGGGTGGGAAACCGAATGGCCAACACCTTGAGCATCCGGGTCGCGGATTGACCCTGCAGTTAAGAACGACACTTAACCTAATAGCGTACGGAGAATCACCATGAAACCCTCGATGGCAATCAAGCCTCTGGTTTTCGCAATTGCTGCGGTCATGGCTGTTGCTGTACAAGCTGGGCAAAATGATCGGCGTAATGACCACCATAACGGCCACCATAACAATGGTCATCACAATCCTCCACCCACCAAGATCCCTGTGTATGCAACGGCCAATGCCTGGGACACCCAAACCAGCACTCGCAACCGCATCTCCAATCAAGGCACCATCAACGAAGCCGAGATGAGTGACTCTGGCACCGGCTCCAGCGGCAACGTTGGCATAAACGTGGCGGCCGGTAACGGCAACCAGCAAGACAACGCCGCTGCCATTGCCAACGCAGGCTCCGACTCGAGCCTGGACAACAGCTTCGTGTTCGGCATGGCCAGTGCCACGGCTGACGTCGTGCAAACCAGCAGAAACAACCGGGTCGACAACTATTCGACCCAGTCTTCGGCTGTGATGAGCGGCTCAGCCAGCGGGGCTGAGGGCAACATCGGCATCAACGTTGCCGGTGGCGACCTCAACCAGCAGAAAAACACCATGGCCATCGCCAACACCGGTGCTCCGCTGGGCAACGCCACTGCCACGGCTTCGGCCAATCAGGACGGCCCAGGCCTGGTTGTAAACAACAGCGCCGACCGCACCTACCGGGTGGATACGATTACCATCACCAAGTCGGCCAGCGGTTCAAGCTCGAAGGAGGGCAGCTTCAACTCGACCGACGACCGCAGCTCGTCTTCGAGCTTCAGCCTCGCCGGTGCGCATAGCGCCAGCTCCAGCGGCTCCAGTGGCTGGGACTCCAGCGGCTCGCAATCCAGCAGTGCCAGCGGCTCCCACAACTCGAGCGCAAGTGGCTCGTTCGGCTGGGGTGCCAGTGGCTCTGCCAGCGGCAGCCACAGCGCGTCGAGCAGCGCCAGCCTGGCAGCTTCGCTGGACGCTGACGTTAGCGCCTCGCGTACCCATACCACCGACTATGGCCGTTACGAGCGCTCCCACACCAAGTCCTTCGATGGCTCGCTGAGTGCGTCGCTGGATGCGTCGATCGACAAGTCGCACGAAAGTGCATACGACTCGTCGTTCGAGAAAGCATTCGACTCCAACTACGACAAGTCGCATCAGTCGTCGTACGACAAGTCCAAAGAGTCTTCGTACACCAAGTCTCACGACTCTTCGTACGAGAATGCTTCGGCGTCTGAGTTCTCGAAGTCTGGCGAGCATTCGAAAGAATCCTCGAACGACATTTCGAAGAGCTACAGCGAAAGCAGCGCTTACGACTTGAGCAATACTGTGTCCTTCCAAGTGCTGACCCCGACCGGCTGGGCCAACCCAGTCACCAACACTGCAACCCTTAGCGGTTCGGTGAACGGTGGCAGCGGTAACCTGGGCGTGAACGTAGCAGCCGGTGTGGGCAACCAGCAAAGCAACTCGCTGGCCATCTCCAACACCTCGTTCTGACCGCTGTGCTTGAGGCCCCCTTCGGGGGGCCTTTCTTCAACACACCGTAAGGCACCCGATCATGCGTATTTTCGCCTTGGCGTTTTTGCTGTGCCTGGCCAGCGTGAGCGAAGCTGCACAAATGCCGCTGTCCGTCCTCCCGGGCGGCGCCGTGGTGTTCAAACCGATCCAGAGCTTGCGCGAACGCAAGTTCGCCGACCTGGTGCAACAAAAGACCGACTTCAGCTGCGGCGCCGCCGCGCTGGCGACCATCCTGCGCCAGGCCTACTGGCTGGATGTGGACGAACATCAGATCATCGAAGGCATGCTGGCCCACGCCGACCAGGACCTTGTGCGCACGCAAGGCTTCTCGATGCTCGACATGAAGCGCTACGTCGAAAGCCTCGGGATGCGTGCCCGCGGTTACCGGGTGGCGCCCGAAACCCTGAACAGCGTACGCATTCCTGTCGTGGTGCTGATGGATGTGCGCGGCTACAAGCACTTCGTGGTCATGCAGAAAGTCGACAAAGGTTGGGTGTACATCGGTGATCCGGTGCTGGGCCACAAACGATACAAGGTCGACGATTTCCTCAAGGGCTGGAACGGCATCATCTTCGCGGTGATCGGCCAGGGTTACGACAAGAACAACATCCTGCTCGACCCGCCCCTGCCACTGACCGCCAAGGGCCGGGTGAACAACTTCACCCCCGTGCAGGACGCAGAGCTGCTGGACTTCGGCTTCATCAGAAGCGACTTCTTCTAACGACTGTTCTAATGACAAGGAGCATGAGGCTCCAGGGAGCATTTCATGAAGACTTCATTGTGGTTGGCCATGGCCTGTCTGGCAGCCAGCTTGCCCAGTCACGCAGAGGCATTCAAACCCATCGAACTGAAGGATCAGGAGCTGGCCAACCTGCGGGGCCGCTATGTGATGCCCGGACGAATCGTGAGCTTCGGCATTGTCATGTCCAGCACCTGGCAAAATGCAAAAGGGGATGTGATCGGGGCAACGTCCACGCTGCAAGTTCAGCAATCGACCATCAAACCCCAGTTCTATGTCTCGATGATTGACAAAAAAGGCGCAGGTACGGCACCGAGCAGCGCGTCTGCTGCCGGGACTGGCGTGGTAACGGGCGGCAACGGCCTGACCACCACCGAAGGTGTGACCCAGGTGGTCCGTGCAGCCGGTGATAACAACGCCGCTTACAACAACGTCGATATCAACGTGACCAAAGCCAACCAGGCCCCCGCTGCACAACAGCAAGGCCAGGTACTGGCCGCCGGCCAGACCCTGGTCGGGGAAAATGGCGCCGGCGCGCTCAGTGTGTCCTCAAGCGGTGTGGGCGTGCAGCTCAACATCAATGCCAGCAACAACCAGGGCAGCAGTGTGCAACGCCTGGCCCAGGGTGGCCTGCTGCAGAACTCGACGCTGCTCGGCAACGGTAACCTGGTCAACAACGTCACCACCTTGAACGTTGTCATGCGCGAGAGCGTGCCGACAGCGGCTTCCCTCAACGGTAGCCTCGACCAGCTCAAAGGTCTTCGCACCTTCGGATACTGATCTACGCTCAGTCTCATCAAAAGTAGTTGGAAGGGACGGCAACTCCATGTACCGATCTTTTACGCTCAGAGCTTTTGTGTGCTTGACTGCCTTGGCCCCAGCCACAGCACTTTACGCAGCCGCCGACCCACAGGTCGAAGCGCTGAAACAGGAACTGATTGAACTCAAACGCCGCTATGAGGCACAGCAACAGGCACTGATGGTGCTGGAGCAACGTGTGCGCCAGGTCGAGGAGGCCCCTGCTGCCGCGCAACCCAGACGCTTGGTCAAGTCTCCGGCCGAGGGGGTGAAAGGTGCTCAGACCGTCGCCTCTGGCGCACCGGGCACTACAGGGAGCTCCTACGGCCAAGCGCTGACAGCCGATTCCGAGCCGGCGCAAAGCGTTTCCAACCTGTATGACGAAGCCAGCGGATTCTTTGGCGGGGGCAAGTTCAGCTTCGAAACCGGCGTCACCTATACCCATTACGATACCCGTGCGCTGACCCTCAATGGCTTTCTGGCACTGGACTCGATCTTCCTCGGCAGCATCAACCTCGACCGGATCAAGGCTGACAACTGGACCCTGGACATGACTGCCCGCTATAACCTGGCGCAGCGCTGGCAGTTCGACATCAACGTCCCCGTGGTTTACCGCGAGTCCACCTACTCGTCCGGTGGTGCGGGGGGGGCCGGGGCAACCACTTCCGATGCCAGCGTGACCCGCGACCCGGAAATCGGCGATATCAACGTCGGGGTGGCCTACAAATTCCTCGACGAGGACGAAACCTGGCCTGACGCAGTGGCCACCCTGCGCATCAAGGCACCGACCGGCAAAGACCCCTACGGCATCAAACTGCGCGAGGTGGACGGCAACAACAACCTCGCGGTACCGGAAAGCCTACCGACCGGCAACGGTGTATGGTCGATCACACCGGGCATCTCGCTGGTCAAGACCTTCGACCCGGCCGTGCTGTTCGGCAGCCTGTCCTACACCTACAACATGCAAGACTCGTTCAGCGACATCAGTCCGCAGGTGAACAGCAAGGTGCCGGGTGACGTCAAGCTTGGCGACTCGTGGCAGATCGGCGGGGGCATCGCCTTTGCCCTTAACGAAAAGATGAGTATGTCGTTCTCGGTATCCGACCAGTTCGCCCGCAAGAGCAAGATCAAACCTGATGGCGGCGACTGGCAATCGATCTCCAACAGTGACTACAACGCCGCCAACTTCAATATTGGCCTGACCTTCGCCGCCACCGACAACCTGACCATCGTGCCCAACCTGTCCATTGGTCTGACCGATGACGCACCTGACTTTTCTTTCAGCCTGAAATTCCCTTATTACTTCTGATAGTTGCCATCGGCCGGGCCTGTGCGAACGGGCCCGGCTTTGGTTACAAGCCTTGTAACCGGCCGCCTTCCCTGCCCTGGCCTGATATCATCAAGCACAGATGCATGACGATTTAATGGCAAAAGGGAAGTTTTTGTGAAGAACCTGTCCGACCACCCGAGCACCCGGCTTGCCACTTTGGCTGCCCTGGTACTGGTGATCCCACTGGGTACACGCGCCATGCTGGGTTGGTCCAACCCGTTCGGCTACCTGTCCGACCTCGCCCTTGGCAGCCTGTTGATCGTGCTGCTACACCGCAGGCCGTGGTGGCTGGCGCTGCCGGTGCTGCTAGCCTGGGCGGCGCTTTGGGTGGCCTCGGCCGAACTGGTGAGCGCGGTGGGTCGACTGCCCACCAGCGCCGACCTTAACTACCTGACCGACCCGCAATTCATGGAGAATTCAACCGGTGGCGGCCTGGCCCATGCCTGGCTGCCCTGGGCCCTGGGTTGCGGCCTGCTGGCCTGGCTGGCCTGTGCGTGGCGCAGCCGTGCACGGTGTAGCCAGCCACTGCCGCGCAAAGCCTGGGCCATACCCGTACTGCTGTTTGGCGCGCATTGGGGCAGCCAGCAGTTGCTACCTTCCGATGCCGACCAGTGGCGGCAATACAACCTCCCCCACCAGTTGATGTCTGCCGGGGTCGGTAACCTGCAACGCCAGGTCGAAGGCTGGATGGGCCGCACACAAACCTTCACACCGCTCGCCAGCAGCGGCCTGACTCAATCCGACCTGCATGGGCAAAGGCTGCTTGCCGGCCCGGGAAGCGCCCGCAACTTGCTGGTGATCACAATGGAAGGCATCCCGGGCGCCTACCTGCGACCTAACCGCCAGGCGCTAAACAGCCGCTTCAATGAGGACTTGATGCCCAAGCTCAGCAAGTGGGCCGAGCGCGGCATGAACACCCCAGACTACGTGCTGCACACCCACCAGACCATCCGTGGCCTGTATGCGATGCTGTGCGGCGATTACGACAAGCTGGCCAACGGCACGCCCAAGGGCGTGGAACTGCTGACCCAGAACCAACGCAACCAGGCCTGTCTGCCGGCACAATTGCGCCAGGCCGGTTTCACCACTCACTACCTGCAAGGCGCGGGCCTGCGCTTCATGGCCAAGGACCGCATCATGCCGCACATCGGTTTCGATGCGGTGCATGGCCAGGAATGGTTCAGCAACAAGAACTACCTGCACTTCCCATGGGGCAAGGATGACCGCGCTTTCTTCGAAGGCGCCCTGGGCTATGTGGGCCAGTTGCAGAAGCAGGACAAGCCATGGATGCTGACGCTGCTCACCGTGGGCACCCACCAGCCCTATTCGGCGCCGGCCGAGTACCTCGAGCGCTACGCCACACCGAAACAGGCAGCGGTCGCCTACCTGGATGACGCGGTCGGGGCATTTCTTGACAATCTTGAGCGCCAGGGCGTCCTCAAGGACACACTGGTGGTGCTGACTTCCGACGAGTCCCACGGCATCGATGGCGTGCGCCTGGCCTCCTCCTGGGGCTTCAACCTTACCCTGGCGCCGGAGCAGGCCCAGCTGCCAACCATCAAGCGCGGCACCTACGGCCATATCGACCTGGCCACCTCGCTGCTCGACTACTTCGCACTGCCCATTCCCGTCGCGCTTGGCGGTCGCTCGTTGTTCCGCGACTACGACAGCGGCCGCGAGATGATCTCCTACACCAACGGCATGCTGCGCTACCACAACGGCCAGGGCCTGTTCACCGAATGTGACTTCCAACAGCGCTGCCGGCGTTATGCCAGTGAAGGCTTCATCGCCGACCAGGCCCGCTACCTCGGTCCGGCCGACAGCCTGCTGGGCCAACAGATCGGCGCCTTGGCCGGGGTGCTCGACCAATCCTTGCTGCAAACCCCGCTCAACCTGCGCTACCAGTTCGGCGGCCCTTCGCCGATCAAGTTGCGCAAGCGCATTGACGATGACTGGGCCGACAACCTCATTGGCGCCCAGTATCTGGAAATGCCCGGAGGCTCGCACACCCGCGTGCGGGTCAAGGTCCGCTCGCTGGACCCCAAACGTGCGGCCTATATCCGGCTCAAGGCCAAGCAGTTGGAACAGGACGTGCCGCTGGGCCTGCCCGAAGAGGTAAAGGTCACCGCCGACGCGCCACTGGAGATGGAGTTCAGCTTCGACAACCCAACCGAGCGCAAGGCGTTTTCCTTCCACTTGCTGGGCTATGGCGGCGGCAAGGTAGAAGTCAGCGACTTCAGCGTGATCACCGCCCTGCCTGGTGAGGATGACGGCGCCGATGAACGGGCCGAGGGGCATATCGCCCATTCGGGCTGAGCCGGTACCGCTCATCGCCCGGCCACCGGTGCTTGTCGAATCGACCTGGTCGTACTCGACCAGGGTGTGAATCCCCCAGCGAGGAGACAGCACCATGAGCACCCGCGAAAGCAGGCACCCGGTGGTTTCCCGCAGCCAGTGGCTGGCGGCTCGCCAGCAACTGTGGCTGCACGAAAAAGCATTTACCCACCACCGCGACGCGCTAGCTGCAGCCCGTCGCGCCCTGCCTTGGGTAAAGGTCGAGCAGGATTACCGCTTCTTCGGGCCAAACGGCGCGTTGAGCCTGGCCGACCTGTTCGCAGGCCGCAGCCAGTTGCTGCTTTACCACTTCATGTTCGCCGAAGGCTGGAGCGAGGGCTGCCCCGGCTGCTCTTTTCTGGCCGACCACTTTGACGGCGCCAATCTGCACCTGGCCCACCACGATGTGTCGCTGGTGGCGGTGTCACGGGCGCCGTATGCCGAATTCCAGGCATTTCGCCAGCGCATGGGCTGGCAGTTCCCGTGGTATTCGTCGCATGGCAGCGACTTCAACGAGGACTTTGGCGTCAGTGTCGGCAGCGAAGGCCAGCGGCAGTACAACTATGAGCCGTATGAGGGCAATGAAAGCGAGCTGCCCGGCTTGAGTGCTTTTTTCCGCGAAGGCGACGGCAGCGTGTACCACACCTACTCAACCTACGCCCGCGGGCTGGACATTCTGGTCAACACCTACAACTTCCTCGACATTGCGCCACTGGGGCGCAATGAAGGTGGGACCATGGACTGGGTGCGGCACCATGACCGCTATGAAGGTCAACCGGACAAGCCTCACTGCTGTCACAGATGATGCTGGCAACACGCACACCTGTGGGGGGGGGCAACTGTCCTGCTCAACATTGACGGCCTGCGCGGTCGCCCCGTAGGAGCGGGTTTACCCGCGAAGAGGCCGGCCCTGCTGGCCAATTTCCACCCGCCGTTCACCGTTGCTGCCGCTACCGTATTCGCGGGTAAACCCGCTCCTACACCGGTGGTGGACCCACACGGGGGGGGTGGACACAGCCCGTCGTAGGAGCGGGTTCACCCGCGAAAGGGCCGGCCCTGCTTGCCAATTTCCACCCGCCGTGCACCGTTGCGGCCGCTACCGTATTCGCGGGTAAACCCGCTCCTACACAGATTGGTGGTGGACACACATCGGAGGTTGGACACAGCCCGTCGTAGGAGCGGGTTCACCCGCGAATGGGCCGGCCCTGCTGGCCAATTTCCACCCGCCGTTCACTGTTGCGGCCGCTACCGTATTCGCGGGTAAACCCGCTCCTACACAGATTGGTGGTGGACACACATCGGAGGTTGGACACAGGCCGTCGTGTAGGAGCGGGTTCACCCGCGAAAGGGCCGGGCCTGCTGGCCAATTTTCACCCGCCGTTCACCGTCGCAGCCGCTACCGTATTCGCGGGTAAACCCGCTCCTACACCTGATCGGGGGTGGACACACATCGGTGATTGGACACAGCCCGTCGTAGGAGCGGGTTCACCCGCGAACACCGGCAGAGCCGGTGCCATCCACCGCGTTGGTTTCTTCGCGGACATGCCCGCACAGAGTCCTCGATCTGTCAGCCTCGCACCCCCAGCATCCCGCGCTCGACGATAAAGTCGATCACCGCCTGCAACCCCTCGCCCTTCTTCAGGTTGCTGAAGGTCCAGGGTCGCTGCGGCCGCATGCGCTGGGTGTCGCGCTCCATCACCTCCAGTGACGCCCCTACATAAGGCGCCAGGTCGGTCTTGTTGATCACCAGGAAGTCGGACTTGGTAATGCCTGGGCCGCCCTTGCGCGGGATCTTCTCGCCCTCAGCCACGTCGATCACGTAAATAGTCAAGTCAGCCAGCTCCGGGCTGAAGGTGGCGCTGAGGTTGTCACCGCCGCTTTCCACGAAAATGACTTCAAGATTACCGAACTTGCGCGCCAGCGCTTCGACCGCCGCCAGGTTCATCGAGGCGTCTTCACGAATGGCCGTGTGCGGGCAGCCACCCGTTTCAACGCCAACGATGCGCTCCGGCTCGAGGGCGCCGGCCTCGGTGAGGATGCGCTGGTCTTCCTTGGTGTAGATGTCGTTGGTAACCACGGCGATCTGGTAGTGATCGCGCATGGCCTTGCACAGCGCTTCCAGCAGTGCGGTCTTGCCAGAGCCGACCGGGCCGCCGACACCGACGCGCAGGGGTTGTTGATAGCTTTGCATGCAGGCAGTCCTCAGGAACGGAACAAACGGGTGTATTGGGTTTCGTGACGCGATGAAGCGATGGCCAGCAGCGGCAGGCCGCCGCCAAGCTGGTCATCGCCCAGGGCCAGTGCCTGGTCCAGTGCAGCAGGCAAGTCGGCGCCAAGGTCGCGCAGCAAGGTCTGGGCAGCCTGCTGGCCGAACGGCACCAGCTTGACCCCGGCCATGACCGCGCCCTCCAGCCAGGCAAAGCCATGGCCCAATGCCAGCTGGCGCAGCGGGATGGCCCAGTGTGCAGCCAGCCAGGCCATACCGCCCAACTGAGTCAGCTCAAGGCTGGCGCGCCAGGCCGGTGCCTGGCCCAGTTGCCAGCCGTCGAGCAACCGCGCCAGCGCTGCGCCGCGCTGCTGTTCTTCCAGGCGCAGCTCGGCGGTTTCGCGGTTGGCCAGCAAGAACCGGCTCCAGTGACCGAACGCTTCGGCGTCCTCAGCCTGGCAGGCCTGGTACAGACGCGCCAGCACCGGCCAATCGAGGCAGGCCAGGGTGTCGTGAACCTGCTCACGCTGCCAGCCGGCAAAACTGTCCACGCCCCGAACCCAGCCGGCCTCGACCGCCCACTCCAGGCCTTGCGAATAGGTAAAACCACCCACCGGCAAGCCGGGGCTGGCCAACTGCAGCAGGCGCAGCAGCGCCAGGTCGCTGTTCATCAACCGGCCAGTACCAGCGCGGCGCCGGCCAACAGGCCACCGCCAAAGGCCTTCTGCAGGCCGCTGTGGCGGCGCAGCAGGCAACCGACTGCAAAGCCCGCCGCCAGCAGCAAGCCGCTGACCGCGACAAACCCTGCGCTGAATTGCCAGAAAGCGCTCGGGGTGGCTTCTACGCCATGGGCCCAGCCATGGAACAGGGCGAACACCGGCATGGCCATGGCCAGCAGCAACTGGCGGCTCGGCAGCAGCACCGCCCCGGCAGCCACCAGCAGCGACACGGCAATCAGGGTCTCCATGCCCAGCACATCGCCGAACAGGTGACCGCACACGGCCCCTCCGAACATGGCCGCCAGGGTCGCCAGAGGCAACGTCAGGTTGCGCCGGGTCAACGCGGCGAGCACGCCGGTACCCAGCAGCATCAGCAGGTGATCGAGCCCGGTCAGCGGGTGCAGCAGGCCGTCCTGCAGCGGGTTGCTGTCATGGCCCGGATGGGCGAAGGCTGGCAGTGCCAGCATCAACAGAAACAGGGCGAAAGTCTTTTTCATCGGTTGCTCCAGGGCAGTTCAGGAATGGGCAGGCAGGCGTACGAACGGGTGATCGTGGCCATGGGCATGACTGTGGCTGTGGCCATGCGGTGCACTTTGGTAAGCGCCCGCTTCAGGCTCGAACGGGGCCTGTTCGGCCTCTACCGTCAGGCCCAGCCCCCGCAGCATGTCGTCCAGCACATGGTCGTGCTGGAAGCGCAACAGCCCGGGTTCGATCTGCAGCGGCACATGGCGGTTACCCAGGTGGTAGGCGGCGCGGGCCAACAGGTGTGGATCGGCACAGCGCACCGTCGACACCGCCTCGGGCGCCGCCAGCACGCGGATCAGCTGGGTGCCCTCGGCATCGGCCAGCAGTTCACCTCCGCGCAGCAGGTGGCCGCGCTCCAGCATCAGCCCGGCTTCGCGGCCATCGTCCAGGGTTACTCGCAGGCGGCTCTTGATACGGCTGTCCACGTCGAGGGTGACAGTGCCACTGACAACCCGCGTGCCGGGTTCGGAGATACGGCGGCTCAAGACAATCATGGGTGCTCCTCAGAACAGGAAATAGCGCTGGGCCAGCGGCAGTTCGCTGGCCGGTTCGCAGACCAGCAGCTCGCCATCGGCACGCACCTGATAGGTCTGCGCATCGACTTCGATCAGCGGCTGCAGGGTGTTGTGGACCATGTCCGGCTTGCGTACCCGCCGGCAACCGTTGACCACGCCAATCAGGCTGCGCAGGTTCAGCTCCTCGGCCAACCCGCGGTCCATTGCCGCCTGGGGCAGGAATGTCATGCGTGTGGCATGCCGCGCCGCACCCAGCGCGCCGAACATCGGCCGATAGTGGACAGGCTGGGGGGTGGGTATGGAGCCGTTGATGTCGCCCATGGGCGCGGTGACGATCATCCCGCCCTTGAGCACCAGGGCCGGCTTGACCGCAAAGAACGCTGGCGACCACAGCACCAGGTCGGCCAGCTTGCCGACCTCCACCGAGCCCACTTCGTGACCGATGCCATGGGTGAGTGCCGGGTTGATGGTGTACTTGGCGATGTAGCGCTTGACCCGGAAGTTGTCGCTGTACGGGGTGTCCGGTGCCAGCGGCCCGCGACGCAGCTTCATCTGGTGCGCCACCTGCCAGGTGCGCAGCACCACCTCGCCAACCCGGCCCATGGCCTGGGAGTCGGACGAGGTCATGGCAAAGGCGCCCATGTCGTGGAGGATGTCCTCGGCAGCGATGGTTTCGCGGCGAATGCGTGACTCGGCGAAGGCCACGTCCTCGGCGATGCTCGGGTCCAGGTGGTGGCAGACCATGAGCATGTCCAGGTGCTCGTCCACGGTGTTGATCGTGTAAGGCAGGGTCGGGTTGGTCGAAGATGGCAGCACGTTGGCCTGCCCCGCCGCACGGATGATGTCCGGGGCATGGCCACCACCGGCACCTTCGGTATGGAAGGTGTGGATGGTGCGGTCGCCGATGGCCGCCAACGTGTCTTCGATACAGCCCGACTCGTTGAGGGTGTCGGTGTGAATCGCCACCTGGATATCCATTTCCTCGGCCACGCCCAGGCAACAGTCGATGGCTGCTGGCGTAGAGCCCCAGTCTTCATGCAGCTTGAGCCCGACAGCACCTGCGGCAATCTGCTCGCGCAGCGCGTCTGGCCGCGAGGCATTGCCCTTGCCCAGCAGCCCGATGTTGATCGGCAAGCTGTCGGCAGCCTGCAACATGCGCGCAAGGTACCAGGGGCCGGGCGTGCAGGTGGTGGCATTGGTGCCAGTGGCCGGCCCGGTTCCACCGCCGATGAACGTGGTGACACCGCTGTTCAATGCCTCGTCCACCTGCTGTGGGCAAATGAAGTGGATATGCGAATCGACACCACCGGCGGTGACGATCTTGCCCTCGGCCGCGATCACCTCGGTCCCTGGCCCGACCGGCACGTTCACGCCCGGCTGCACATCGGGGTTGCCGGCCTTGCCGATCACCGCGATACGTCCATGCTTGATGCCGATGTCGGCTTTGACGATGCCCCAGTGGTCGATGATCAGCGCGTTGGTCAACACCAGGTCCATGGCCTCGGCCGCCAGCATCTGGCCCTGCCCCATGCCATCGCGAATGACCTTGCCGCCGCCGAACTTCACCTCTTCGCCGTAGATCGTGAAGTCTTTCTCGACCTCCACCCACAGCGCAGTGTCGGCCAGGCGCACGCGGTCGCCAACTGTGGGCCCGAACATGTCGGCATAGGCCTGACGGGAAATACGGCTCATGCCCTGCCCTCCAGCGCGCCCATCACCTTGCCCTGAAAACCATAGACCTCACGCTTGCCGGCGTAAGCCACCAGTTGCACGGTACGCGCCTGACCCGGCTCGAAGCGCACGGCAGTGCCGGCCGGGATGTCCAGGCGAAAGCCCAGGGTGGGCGCCCGGTCGAACACCAGCGCGTCGTTGACTTCATAGAAGTGGTAGTGCGAGCCGACCTGCACCGGCCGGTCGCCATGGTTGGCCACACTGACGCTGACCGTTTCTCGGCCACTGTTCAACTCGATGTCGCCCGCGGCGACCTGGATTTCACCTGGGATCATGCGACGCTCCTTGGCGGTTTCAGACGATGGGGTCATGCACGGTCACCAACTTGGTGCCATCCGGGAAGGTCGCCTCGACCTGCACGTCGTGAAGCATTTCAGCGATACCGGGCATCACCTGCTCACGGGTCAGCACTTCACGCCCCAGGCTCATCAGTTCGGCGACTGTGCGGCCATCGCGGGCGCCTTCGAGCACCGCGGCACTGATCAGCGCCACGGCCTCCGGGTAGTTGAGCTTCAGGCCACGGGCCAGACGCCGCTCCGCCAGCAGCGCTGCAGTGAACAGCAGCAGTTTGTCTTTCTCTCTCGGGGTAAGCTCCATGGCGCTCTCTCAGGTAGCCCAGATTCGCGGTGGGCAGGCTGGCAGGCCGAGGATGGCCGGGCGCAGCACATGCCACAGGCGTTGCAGGGTGCGTTGCAGGTGTTGGTTGTCATGGTCGAGCACCCGGATCACCAGCAACGACCCGAGCAGGGTCGCACCGGCCGGGTTGCCCAATTCATCGAGTAGCGGGCGAACCTGCTCCAGCACGGCCTGATCGGCAGGTGCGGCGCAGAAGGTGGCGAGTAGCGGGTGCCCACCCAGCTTGTCCAGATGCCCGCCTTCGAGACGCAGGCGCTCATGCAGGCCAACCTCGTCAGGCAGTTCGATGTGCAAAAGGCTGTCGAGGGCGCCGTGGTCGAAACGCTCGTGCATGACCGGACGGCCCAGGCACAGGGTTTCCCAGGCCAGCAGGCGGGCGCCCGGTTCAAGGGTAAAACGGCTGGCGAGGCTGGCCCGGGCGCCGGAGAAGAAGATGCTGTCCTGCGGCAGCCACTCCAGGGTGCTGCCCGCGGCCAGATGTAAGCGTTGGGCCAACCGCGCGGTCGGGCCGATGCTACGGTAGAACTTGCTGGCGCCGGGCATGGTCAGCAGCGCGTGGCTACCCGGCTCCAGGTGAATGTCCAGTTCCAGGCGGTCGCCGGCGACGATGCCGCCTGGCGGGTGCAGGACATAGACATGGCACGGCGCACCTTCAGGATAGAAAGGCCGCTGCACCAAAAGAGGTCCGAAATGCTTCCACGCACCAAGGCGGGTCACGCCGTCACGCTGGACAAAGCGCAACTGCAGGTGAGCACTCCAGCCCGCATCGTCTTGCTGTTGTTCGATCTGCTCCGCGAGCGACATCCTGCGGCCCCTGAAATCCGTGGCCTGCTGGCCGTTTAGAGGGTCCGGCGCGGGCGCCTGCTAGCGCGCACGGCCTGACCACTCGATCAAATTCGCAGGCTGGATATAGCAGGTTGCGGGCCAACTTCGCAGGTGAACGATGATGAAACCTGTGCAGTGCCCGCTCTGGCATCGGGCATGCGGGGGAATGGCGCACAAAGCAGGGGCGTGTGTCGGCCCTGTTTCGGTGCCGGCATACGTGAAAATGGGGCTGCGTTGAGCCCCACAATATCAAGCCTCAGTAATCGAAGCGGTCCACGGCACGCCGACGCTCGTTGTCATCACGCCGGTCATAGATAGCCGTGGTCTGGATATTGGCATGGTGCGCCAGCTTCTGCGCAATCGACAGGTCGTGCTCTTCGATCACCCGGGTAATGAATGCCCGGCGAAAATCGTGCGGCATGATCTTCACCCCCACCTGCGCGCCGCGCTGGCGGGCAATGTAGTAGATCGCATGCTTGGTAATGCGCGCCCGGGTAATGTGGTTGCCGCGACGGATGCGGTTGAACAGGAACGGGTCATCTTCCGCCCCGGCAGGCAGGTCCTGGCGGCGCAGTTCAAGCCAGGCCTGCAGCTTCTCGAACGCCCACGGCGGTGCGTACTTGACCAGCTGGTGGTTGCCCTTGCCCACTACCTGCAGGCTGCGCGCCTCGAAGTCGACCTGGTCGAGGTCGATGTCGACCGACTCCGACTTGCGCATGCCGGTGCCGTAAAGCAAGGCAATGATCGCCGCATCACGTACCCCCTGTGGCCGCGGGTCGGCGGCGCACACATCCATCAGCTCGCGGATCAGGCTGCGGCGCAGGTTGCGCCCTGGCGGCAGGCGGCTGCCCGTGGCGGGCTTGACCTCGCGAATACGCAACAGCTGCTCGTGGTCGATCAGGCCCTGACGCCAGGCCTCGTTCATCACCCCGCGAATCGCGTTGACGTACAGCGACGAGCTGTTGGGCGCGTAGCCATCGGCACGCAGGGCAGCCACCAGTGCAATCACATGGCCCGGCTCGAGCCGATGCCAAGGCACATCGACAATGTTGCAGTCGACAAAACCTAGCCGGTCGGCGGCGTCCTGAAGAATGTAGCGCATGGTTTGCTGGCTGGATGGGGCCAGACGGGCCATGTACTGCAGCAGCGGATTTTTCGAGAGGTCGGACAAAACGTGAATCCTGTAGCGAAGCGTCAGCCGGCACTGAACCAGGCAAACCCTGAAGCAAGTCAAAACGACATACAAGCCAGTCTGAATGACCGCAATACGCGCGTGTCATTCGGACCCTGAGAAGTGCCATCACCTTGATATTCAAGGGCTTTGCAACTGGCACGGATCGTGATCTTACCCCAATTGAAGCCTACTGAACGAACCAAGGACTGCCCATGCTCTTGCAACCCACTGCTTCACGCCCACGCCAAGCCGTCTGGGGCCTGGGTTTTCGCCCGTTCTTCCTGGGTGGCAGTTTGTTTGCGCTGATCGCCCTGCTGTTGTGGGCCGGCGTACTGGCTGGGGCACTGGCCCCTGCACCGCCCGGGGGTATGCTCGCCTGGCACCGCCACGAGATGCTTTACGGCTTCGCCGCCGCCATTATCGCGGGTTTTCTGCTGACCGCCGTGCAGAACTGGAGCGGCATCCCAGGCTTGAGCGGGCGGGCGCTGCAGGGTGTGTTCCTGCTTTGGTTGCTGGGGCGGGTAAGCTGGTTTATGCCACTACCGGGTAGCTTGCTGGTACTGGTCGAGGGCAGCTTCCTGCCATTGGTGGCATTGAGCCTGGCACGACCGGTCCTGCAACGGCGCCTGCGCAACAACTACCCGATCGTCGTACTGGTGCTGTTGATTGCCGCCTGCCAGTGGCTGACCTTGGCCGGCTGGTTGCACCAGGACGAACTGTGGCAGCGTCGTGGAATATTTGCCGGGCTGTGGCTGGTGACGGCGATGATGACCGTACTCGGCGGCCGGGTCATACCATTCTTTACCCGCCGTGGCCTGGGTTACCTTGACGCGGCCCCTGCCCGCCCATGGCTGGACCGAGCCTGCCTGTTGCTCGGCGTCGCAGTACCGCTGGCGTTTGCCACCGGCCTGGCCGATACGCCGCAAGCAAGCCTGGCGGTGCTGTTTTTTGCCTTGTTCGCGCTGCATGCGACCCGACTGGTGCTGTGGCACGACCGTGGCCTGTGGCGCGTACCGTTGCTGTGGTCGCTACACCTGGCCTACGCCTGGCTCGCCCTGGCCTGCCTGGGCATGGCGCTGTGGCATAGCGGGGTGGCCCTGAGCCCGAGCCTGGTGACCCACGCGCTGACCGTTGGCGCCATGACCGGGCTGATCCTGGCCATGATGGCGCGGGTCAGCCTGGGCCACACCGGCAGGCCATTGCAGGTGCCGACCAGCATTGCCTGGGCCTTTGCCCTGATGCAACTGGCGACCTTGGCCCGGGTGATTCTGCCGCTGTTCACATCGCTGGGGGTAAGCGTTTCGGCACTGTGCTGGAGCCTGGCGCTGTTGCTGTTCCTGCGCCATTACCTGCCCATCCTGCTCCGGCCCCGGGCAGACGGAATGCCCGGTTGACGTGCTTGGGCCGCCTTGCGGCGGTGTGCCATGAGGGGAACTTGGTGGATGGTTTGATCCCCCCTGATTGCGACTGATCGTCAAAGGCGAAAGACCGCTAGACAATAGCCGCCGCCCACCACCCTGGAAACATCTGCTGCACCCGGGGCTCGGCGAAGCGTTCGTCAATCAGCACCAGTACGCCACGGTCCTGGTCACCCCGAATAACCCGGCCCGCCGCCTGGATCACCTTGCGCACGCCCGGGTAGAGATATGCGTAATCGAAACCCGCTCCAAATTGCCGCCCCAGGCGCTGTTTGAACTGCTCGTTGACCGGGTTGACCTGAGGCAGCCCCAGGGTGGCGACAAACGCGCCAATCAGCCGCGTGCCGGGCAAATCCACCCCTTCGCCGAAAGCACCGCCCAATACAGCAAAGCCCACACCTCGGCCATCGGCGACAAAGCGATCGAGAAATGCCTGGCGGGCCGCCTCGTCCATGCCCGGCTCCTGTGACCACAGCGGAATCTGCCCATGCTGCTCGGCCAACAGCCCTGCCACCTGTTGCAGGTATTCGAAGCTGCTGAAGAACGCCAGGTAGTTACCCGGCATGCGCTCATACTGCCGGGCAATCAGGTCAACGATCGGCGCCAGGGAGGCTTGGCGCTGCTGGTAACGGGTGGATACCTGGCTGGCAATGCGCACTTCCAGCTGTTCGGCACGGAACGGCGCGGCCACGTCCAGCCAGGCGGTATCGGCTGGCATGCCCAGCAGGTCGCTGTAGAAATGCCGTGGGCTCAACGTGGCGGAAAACAGCGTCACACTGCGCGCCGCCTGCATGCGCGGTGCCAGCAGCCGCGCCGGGGTGACATTGCGCAGGCACAGCGTGGCCAGCCGCCGCTTGCGCGGGCCCTGGCGCTGGCTGATGTCGAATAGAAAGTGCTCGTCGAACAGTTCGGCAACCCGGCAGAACTGCAAGGCCTGATAGTAGAACTGCAACACCTGGGGGTCGATGTGCGTGGGCGCCTGGTTCATCTGCTCCTGAATCACCCCGACGCACTGCTGCAGGGCGCGCAGTAGCCCTTCAGGCAGCGACTCGCTGGCCTGGTACGGCGCACGCTGCTCTTTATACAGCGCGTTCCACTGCCTGTTCAGGCGGTCCAGCGCACTGACCAGCCCAGGCGGTTTGCTCTGGCGCAACGCCAGCAGCTGGCCCTGGTCAAGGCTGGCGCTGTACATGCCGCGCCCCCGCTCGACCAGGTTATGTGCTTCGTCCACCAGTACTGCCACTCGCCACTGGTTGAGCTGGGTCAGGCCGAACAGCAAAGCATGCGCATCGAAGTAGTAGTTGTAGTCAGCGACCAGCACGTCGGCCCAGCGCGCCATCTCCTGGCCCAGGTAGTACGGGCACACCTGGTGCGCCAAAGCCACTTCACGCAGGTTGGCGCGGTCGAGCAACGGCAGTGCTGCCGCAGCCTCGCGCGCAGCCGGCAAACGGTCGTAGAAGCCTGCGGCCAATGGGCAGGACTCACCATGACAGGCCTTGTCCGGGTATTCACAGGCTTTGTCGCGAGCGATCAGCTCCAGTGTGCGCAGGGCAGGTTGCGGCGTGGCATCGGTGATCTGGCGCATGGCATCCAGGGCGAGTGCCCGGCCTGGTGTCTTGGCGGTGAGAAAAAACAGCTTGTCCAGCTGCTGCGGCACCATGGCCTTGAGCAGCGGGAACAAGGTACCAAGGGTTTTGCCAATGCCGGTGCTGGCCTGGGCCATCAGGCAACGGCCGGTGCTCACCGCCTTGTACAAGGTTTCAGCCAACTGCCGCTGGCCTTTTCGGAACTGTGGGTAGGGGAAACTCAGCGCCAGCAGGCCTTGGTCACGTTCGGCCAAGCGTCGTTGCTGCCATCGAGCCCAGCCCAGAAAGCGCTGGCACTGGGTTTCGAAGAAGGCCTGCAACTCGGCAGCCGAACAGTGCTCAGTGAACAGCGTCTGGCCGTCGCTGTCCACGTCGAGGTACACCAGCGCCACCTCGATGGCCGGCAGTTGTCGTGCCTGGCACATCAACCAGCCATAGACCTTGGCCTGTGCCCAGTGCAGCTGACGGTGATTGGCCGGTTGACGCGCCAGATCGCCACGGTGCGTCTTGATCTCTTCCAGACGATTGCTGGCAGGGTCATATCCGTCGGCACGGCCCCGCACCCTGAGGGTTTCGAACTGGCCTTCAAGGGCGATTTCCGACTCGTAGCCAGCAGCCCGCCGTGCCACCACCCGCTGATGCCCTTCGATACCCTCCTGGGCGGTGGGCGATGGCGTGAAGCGCAGGTCCAGGTCGCCGACCTTGGCGCTGAACTCACACAAGGCGCGCACCGCTACGCTGTAGCTCAAGGTGTTTCGCTCCAGCGCACGTGGCACACCGCGACCGGCAGGCCGTGTTGCCTGCAGAACTCCAGCCAGCGCAGTTGGTTGTCCTGCAGGCGGTCACCGGGCCCCTTGACCTCGACCATGCGATAACGGCCCTGCTCGGGCCAGAACTGAATCAGGTCGGGCATGCCGGCACGGTTGCTGCGAATGTCCTGCAACAGGCGCAGGAAACATTGCTTGAGCGCTGCGGCCGGCAGGCACGCCAAGGCCTGCTCCAGCAGTTCCTCGCTGAGCATGGACCAGGACACGAACGGCGACTGCAATCCCTGTTTGGCCACGTAGCAGTCGAGAATCGCCTGGCGATGGCTACCCTCGTCGAGCCGCCCGAGGCAGCGTTCGAACAGTGCACTGCGCCGCTGCTGGAAGTCGCTGTCGTGCAGGTCCTGTGGCGCGGCCTGGAACGGGTTGAAGAATGCGCCGGGCACCGGAGCGAAGATGGCCTCCCAGCACAACAGGCCAAACAGGCTGTTGAACAGCGTGTTCTCCACGTAATGCGCCTGCCCCCCCTCTTGCATCAGGTGCTGACGCACGGCTTCTTCAACACCCAGCGCAGCGTGCCCACGGGGCAGTTCGAGCTCGATCAGTTCCAGCGGCGTGGTGCGCTGGCGCCGCTGTGGCGGGCCGCCGAGTTTGCGCGCCAGGCGTGGCAGCATGCGTTGCAGCGCCTGCTCCTCCAGCGCATTGGCAGGTGCCGCTGCCAGTTGCAACGCCCGTGCATGGGCCTGGTGCCACTGTTCGCTGCGCTCCAGCACCCTCACCTGGCGAATGCGCGCCTGGGGGTGGTTGCATTGCGCATACACCGCCGTGGCCAGGTCCCATTCACCCAGGCGTTCGCATTGTTGGCCCACAGCGAATTGCAGCCGCGCATGGCGCCGGGCCAGCCAGGGGTTGTCGCTGTGCAGGCCCTGCAGGGTGGCAAGGATCGGCAGCGGGTCGCCGCCCTGCTCCAGGCGCTCGGCGCACTGGTGCAGCGCCATGGCCAGGTCGACATCGTCACGTTGCTGCAAGGCACGCGAATCAGGGCTGAACGGCACCTGCTCGTAACGCAGCAAGCCCAGGTCGGCGAGGACGAAGTCTGACCAGTCCTGGTACAGGTTGCCGAAAAACAGCAGGCGTATGCGGTCGCACAAAGGTTGCAGGCACCACTGGAGGATGCGCACATCGCTGTCAGGAAACCATTCGACCAGTGATCGGGCTGCCAGCGCCAGGGGTTGCAGCTGTGCCAACAACTCATGCTTGGCCGCGCGCGGGCGGTTCAGTTGCCGGGCGAAGCAGCGGGCCAGTTCTTCCTTGCGCAGCAACGCGAACAGCTGCTCAAGGTCCAGTTGCTCGGGCTCCCGTACCCAGCCGAGGGCCAGCAACGGCTGCACCGCCAGCGCAGTATCGCCGATTTCGGCGTAGTCGAGCCGATCGCTGCGAAACAACTCGCCTTTGCGCATCACCATGCGCACCATCAAGGCCTGGGCTGGCGCTTGCAGTTGACTGAAGGCACGGATGAAGGCCAGTTCCTGGTCATCCAGCAGGTCCTGGTAGCGCTGTTCGACCCACAGCACGACCTGGCGGAAGTTATGCAGGTAGTAGAACGGGTCGTCGACGGAATGGGCGATCACGGGCGGAGGTCAGGTTGCGGCAACAGGCACTGTTTATACATACAGATACCCCTCCATGACAAGCGCCGCGGGTCGCCTCAAGATCAACCAAGGGTTCAGGGGCTGCACTGCAGCCCCCGTAGCGTTCACGCCTGTTCAGTTGCGCCAGCCATCCCGCCCGCCTCGACCCTGGCACTGCCAATGGGTGCCTGTAGCAGCAGGAAGTACGCCACCGCCGAGCACAGCGCCACCACCGCGCTGATCATGAACGCTGTGGTGAACGAGCCCGAGTACTGGATGCTGAAGCCCGTCACGATCGGTGCCACCGAGCCTGCGATGTAACCGCCGAAGTTCTGGATCGAGCCAAACGAGGCCACGCGCTGGCTGTCGACAATGGTGTTGACGATCATCCAGGCGGTGGCACTGGCCATATTGATGCTGAACAGCGCCAGGCAAAGCAGCATGATGCACCCCGTCAGGCCGGTGACGAACGACAGTGGCAAGGTGAACAGCGCTGCCAGCACCAGGCCAGTGATGACACTGAACTTGCGGCTGCCCAGCACGCTCATGCCACGCCTTACCAGCCAGTCACAGAAGCGCCCGGCAACGATGGTCCCCGCCGCACCGAAGCCATACGCCAGCGACACCACCCAGGCGGTCTTGTACAGGTCCAGGCCATGCTCGCGCTCGAAGTAGCCCGGCAGCCAGGTCAGGTGCAGCCAGAGCATGTAGATCACCCCCATGAAACCCAACACCGCGCCCCAGGTACTGCGGTGCTTGAACAGATCAAGCCAGCCGGCAAAGTACGAAGCCTTCGGCGCGGTTGCAGCGGCGGCCGCAGCCGGGCGCTCACTCGGCAGCGGTTTGCCCTCGGCGGCAAGCTCTGCCAGAAAACGGGCCTTGCTCTTGTAGAAGGTCAGCCAGCACAGCGCCAGTACCACGCCGATCACGCCGGTAATGATGAACATGCCGCGCCAGCCAAAGTTGACCATGAACAGCGTCAGCAACGGCGGCGCCAGGCAGGGGCCAAGACAGGTCGACGACCAGACCACACCGGTCGGGGTGCCGCGCTCGTTGGCGTCGAACCACTCCGACAATGCCTTGGCCGCCGATGGGAACATCGGCGCCTCGCCAATCCCCAGCAACACCCGCAGGCCCATGAAACCGGCAAAACTGTTGACCATGCCAAACGCCGCCTGGGCAACCGACCAGCCCAGCAACGAGGCGCCGAGGGCGATCTTGCTGCCCAGGCGGTCAATGATCATGCCCATTGGCAACTGGGCAAAGGCATAGGCAATGGAAAACGCCGACAACAGGATGCCCATCTGCGACGGGCTGATCATCATGTCTTTCTGGATGGAGGTGTTGGCGATCGACAGCGCACTACGGTCCAGGTAGTTGACGATGCCGATCAGCAGCAGGAACACGACGGTAATGCGCTGGTACTTCTTCATTAGGTTCATGTGATGACCTTTATTATTATTGTTGCCGCGCTGTCAGCGCCTTGACGATCCCTCGATGATGCTGCGCCCCTCCCTGACGCAGCGAGCCGTTCAAAGCGGGCGGGCGGTGGCCGCGACCTCCAGCAGGCCACGCCGGCCGAGGTTGTCGATCAACGCGCGCAGGCCGAAGTCCCACTGCGGTGCCAGATCGCTGGTGGTCACGCGGTTGCACAGGGTACCCAGTTGCGGGTTGCTGATGCTCACCACGTCACCCGGTTTGTGGGTAAAGCCGTTACCCGGCTGATCGCGGTCCTGCTTGGGGGCGAACAGGGTACCGAGGAACAGCACCAGGCCGTCAGGGTACTGGTGGTTTTCGTTGAGGGTTTGCTGCACCAGGTCTTGCGGGTCACGGCTGATCTGGCGCATGGAACTGCGCCCGGAGAGGATAAAGCCGTCCTCGCCTTCCACCCGCAGGTCCACCTCGGCAGCACGCACATCGTCCAGGCCGAAGCTTTCGTCGAACAACCGCAGCAGCGGGCCCAGTGCAGTGGAAGCGTTGTTGTCCTTGGCCTTGGACAGCAGCAACGCACTACGCCCTTCGAAGTCGCGCAGGTTGACGTCGTTGCCGAGCATGGCGCCCTTGATGCTGCCATTGCTCGACACGGCCAGCACCACTTCCGGCTCTGGGTTGTTCCAGCTGGACTTGGGGTGGATGCCGATGTCGGCACCGTGGCCAACCGCAGACAGCGGTTGGGCCTTGGTGAACACTTCGGCATCCGGGCCAATACCCACCTCCAGGTACTGCGACCACAGGCCCTGCTCTACCAGCACCTTGCGCAGCGCTTCGGCCTGAGCCGAGCCGGGCACAATCTGCGACAGGTCGGCGCCAATGCGGCTGGCCAGGGTGTCACGGATGGCGTCGGCCTTGGCCGGGTCGCCCTTGGCTTGTTCTTCTACCACACGCTCCAGCAGGCTGGTGGCGAAGGTCACACCTGCGGCCTTCACCGCTTGCAGGTCGATCGGCGCCAGCAGCCACGGCTGGTGCGGGGTGCGCCGTGCAGGATCGCTGTTGTCCAGCAATGCCGGCAGCGCAATCAAGGGTTCGGCCAGCGGCAAGGCACGCAGGTAGGCCACCGGATCGTCCACTTCCAGCAGCGCCGAGACGGTCGCCACGTGGGTGCTGATGTCGTAGACGGCGCCGGCTTTCACCAGCACCACCGCCGGCCCCTGCTCCGGCAACCAGACGCGCCCTACCCAGTTGCCGCTGTCGAAAACGCTGGCATCATGGTTCACTGGCAGCGGTTGATTGGCGTTCGTTCGATCAGTCATCTGTGTTCCCTTGCTGTGCATCATTGGAAAAGTCCCGGCAGTTGCAACTGCCCAGCCACGCGCTCAAGGTCGGCTATCAGCTGCGGCGAAAGGTTCACGCCCTGCTCCAAGGCCTGTCGACGCAGGGCAAGGCCTGCTTGCCCCGGCAGGCGTACCGGGCGTTCGGGGTCGAGCGGGCGGCTTGCCAGAACCAATCCCCCCAGGAAGCTGGTTTCGTCGAGGAACGCCTCCAGGCCGCCGAACATGCGCGGGTCAATCACCAGCGCAGTGGCCGAGGCGCCCCACTGATCCGGTGCATCCTTGCGCCCATGGCCGGCCAGCCCCGAGGTGAGGGCTTCGACCAACAGCGCAAGGGCAAACCCTTTGTGGCCAAAGGCCTGGCCGCCGAGCGGCAGGATGCTGCCTTGCGGGCGGGTAAAGAAATCGCCCGGGTCATCGCTGAGCTGCCCGTCATTGCTCACCAGCACAGGGTGCGGCAGACGCCGGCCGGCATCGCGGCATTGGCCGACCAGGCCGAGGGTGACGGTGGACATGCTGACATCCAGCAGGATCGGCTCACCCTGGGTCGGGATACCGGCAGCAATCGGGTTGGGGGTGTACACCGGGTCGATGCCACCATGAGCACAGACCAACCCCACCGACGGATCCGACGAGTAGACCATGGCCAGCAACCCTTGGTCGGTGTATGGCTTGAGGTAGGCGGCCAGGCAGCCGATATGGGCAGCGCGGCGTACTACCGCAATACCGATGCCCTGCTTGGTCGCGCCCGCGGCCGCGCAATCCAGTGCCCGGCTGACGCAATAGGGCCCCAACACGTAGTGGCCGTCGAACAGGCTGGAAACACCACTGTCGGCGACCTGTTCCAGCGCTTGCGCGCGGGCCTTTACCTGCCCGCTGAGCATGCCGTCGATGTAGCGGCTGACCAGGTTGAGGCCATGGGTACGGTGGCCGAGCAGTTCGCCTTCGAGCAGCACCCGGGTCACCACCTGGGCGACGTCCACGTCGGCTCCGGCTTTCATGAACAGTTGCTCGACAAACGTGGTAAGCGCTTGCACGTTGTACAGCGTGGTTTGAATCATTGCAGTTGCCTCGCAAATGGGACGGGAGCGGTCGATCAGGTCACGGCGCCGATCTGCCACGGGACGAACTCGTTTTGCCCGTAGCCGTGCTGTTCGCTCTTGCTGCGTTCCCCGGAGGCAATGCGCAGCATCTGCTCGAAGATGAATGCGCCGCGCTCCTCGATGCTGGTGGAGCCATCGGCGATGCCGCCGCAATTGACGTCCATGTCCTCTTGCTGGTGCTCGAACACCCGGTTGTTGGTTGCCAGCTTGATCGATGGCGCCGGGGCACAGCCGTAGGCCGAGCCGCGGCCGGTGGTGAAGGCGATCAGGTTGGCCCCGCCGGCCACCTGACCGGTGGCCGAGACCGGGTCGTAGCCGGGGGTGTCCATGAACACCAGGCCCTGGGCTCGCACGGCTTGCGCGTACTGATACACATCGACCAGGTTGCTGGAGCCTGCCTTGGCCACTGCGCCCAGGGATTTCTCGAGGATAGTGGTCAGCCCCCCTGCCTTGTTGCCGGCCGAGGGGTTGTTGTTCAATTCGGCGTTCATACGCTGGCAGTAGTCTTCCCACCAGCGAATGCGCGCCACCAGCTTCTCCCCCACCTCACGGCTTACCGCGCGCCGCGTGAGCAAGTGCTCGGCACCATAGATTTCCGGGGTTTCGGAGAGAATGGCGGTACCACCGGCGGCCACCAGGCGGTCAACGGCATTGCCCAGTGCCGGGTTGGCGGTGATCCCCGAATAGCCATCTGAGCCGCCGCACTGCAGGCCGACCACCAGGTGGCGGGCACTGACCGGCTGGCGCCGTACCTGATTGGCCTCGGCCAACAGCGCCTTGACCTGGGCGATACCGGCAGCGATGGTTTTCGAAGTGCCCCCGATCCCTTGGATGGTAAAGGCGCGCAGTTGCGCACTCGCCTGCAGGCCCTGGGTTTCCAGCAGGGTTTCGATCTGGTTGGTTTCGCAGCCCAGGCCGATGATCAGCACGGCAGCGAAGTTGGGGTGGACGGCGTAACCGGCCAGGGTGCGGCGCAACAGGCCCAGGGCTTCACCGCTCGGGTCGACTGCGCAACCGGCACCGTGGGTCAGGGCGACCACACCGTCGACATTCGGGTAGTCGGCCAGCACCTCGGGGTGAATGTCACGGCGGAAATGGTCGGCCACGGCCCGGGCCACGGTCGCCGAACAGTTCACCGAGGTGAGAATGCCGATGTAGTTGCGGGTGGCGACACGGCCATCGGCGCGCACGATGCCCTGGAACTGCGCGGCGCTGCCTGGCAGGCTGCGGGTATCGACACCAAACGCATAGTCGCGGGCAAAATCGCCCATCTGCACGTTGTGCACATGCACATGGTCGCCAGCGTCGATCGCCTGGGACGCAAACCCGATGATCTGCCCGTAACGGCGCAACGGCTGGCCCTGCGCCACAGGCTCGGTGGCGAGCTTGTGGCCTGAAGGGATGGGCTGGCGCACGGTAATCGCCTCGGCATCCAGGCGCACGCCTGGCAGCAGGGCCTGGCGGGCGATGACGACGTTGTCCAAAGGGTTGAGGCGGATGACGGCGGGGTCACCGGATTTGGCAATCAGTTGCATGGGACCTCTCAGGGCGGAGCGGCTGACTTCTTGTTATGGCTGTAGCCACTGTAAGAAGCCTGGTGCCGCATTCCCAATGAGATGATCCGATCGAGCGATAACCTGGAGTTATCGCAAGGGTATTTCGGTGCGTGATCTTCAATCGGCTAGGGGCAGAACGCAGTATCTTCCGGAGATTGCCGCCGGCGTTGCGCGCCCTCCAGCAGAATCTCGACAAACGCCCTGGCGGAGGCGCTCAGCGGTTCATCCTTGCGGGTGACCACACCATACTCCAGCGCGGGCACCTGCAAAGAGCTGCGCAGCTCCTTGAACTGCCCGCTGGCCAACTGCGCGGCCACCATTGAGCGCGGCAGCATGGCAATCATCGGTGCCGATTGCAGCAACTGCAGGAACATCGGCATGGAGATGGTCTCCACGCAGTCGGCAGGCGTGGCGATTCCGGCCACCCGGAACGCCTGCTCCAGGCGGTTGCGGATGGGCGTACCTACCGGATAAAGCACCCACGGCCAATCGCCTAGCGCTTCAAGCGGTGTGTTGTCGAGCTGGTTGAGCGGATGCTCACTGTTCACCACCAGGCTGAAGGGTTCAGGCTCCAGCGGCTGGAAGTCGAACAGCTGACCGAAGCGTTCCTCGGTGAAGCGGCCAATCATGATGTCCAGCTTGTTCTGCTCGAGCATGGTCAGCAGGTGATCGCTGGAATGCTCCACCACTTCAATCGACAGTAACGGGCTTCGCGCCTTGATGGCGGCGATGGCCTGCGGCAATACCAATGCGGTCGCGGCAAAGATCCCGCCAACGCGGATGAAACCGTGCCCGCCGTTGCGCAGGCGGTTGACCTGGTCGACGAACTGTTGCGACTCGGCCAGGGCACCCTGGGCGTACCGCACCACGTATTCACCCAGCTCGGTGGGGGGCATGCTGCGAGGCAGGCGCTCGAACAGGGCAAAGCCGAACTGCTCCTCAAGGTCACGCAGCATTTTGCTGAGCGCCGGCTGGCTGAGGTTCATGCGCGTGGCGGTGGCGTGCATGTTGCGCGTGCGCGCCAGGGTGTCGATCAACACTAGGTGCTTGTAGCGGATCCAGTTGCAAAAACTGGAATGGGTCATGTCCGGCGGCATAGACGCAGGGCCTCATGCAGGTGAAAGTTATTGTGCTCGCAGGTAGCGCAGCAAGGTATCAAGGGCAACCGAATTGGGCCGCGAGCGCAGGGTCAGCACGCCGAGGTTGGCCATCGCCAGTGGCAGCTCCAGCGGCAGGATGGTGACCATGCCATAGCGGGCATAATGCTGGGCCACGTCATTGGGCACCACCGCAATCATTTCGGACGCTTCGAGCATGGCAGTGGTCGCCAGGATCGACGCGGTTTCGACGATATCCAGCGACTGCACCATGCCGCCGGCCTGCAATGCGCTTTCGACGCGACGGCGCATCGGGCTGCCGATGGGGTGCAAGATCCACGTCAAGCTCACCAGGTCGGCCAGCTGCAGCCCTGTGGCTGTCGCCAAGGGATGACCTGCGCGAGCAATCACACGCATCTGCTCACCGCCGTCGAACAGCTCGATATTCAGTTCCTGGCTGTCGCTCTGGTCCGGCAGGCGCCCCACCACCATATCGAAATCACCGCGTAGCAAGGCCGGCAGCAAGGTATCGCTGGTGCCCACTTCCAGCGAGATACGTACCTTGGGCTGGTCGCGCTTGTAGGCCAGCACCGCCTTGGTCAGTACGCCCGGTACCGGGCCCATGACGCTGCCCACCCGCACCAGGCCCAACGCCCCGCGCGCCAGTTCGGCGATTTGCGCCTGGGCATGATCGAACTCATGCAATGCGTTTTGCGCATAGCGAATCATCACCTCGCCATACAGCGTCGCTTGCATCCCCCGGGGCAGGCGCTCGAACAGACGTACCCCCAGGCGCTCCTCGAGCTGCTGTAGCAACAGGCTGGCGGCCGGTTGCGTGGTGTGCATCGCGGCGGCGGCGCGGCGCAGGTTGCCGAATTCACCCAGGGCATTGAGCAACGTGATCTGACGGCTGGAAATCTTCAAGGCACCGAGGCTGGCAGGCGCCTGGGCCTTGTCAGGTGGCAAGCGAGACATATCGAATCCGGTATCACTGATTAAGATTTGGCGATTATGCCTGTATCGCTCAACAACCTACAGTCAGGTCTCCCTGTGCCTGAGCAGAACAAGAGTCGACCATGAGCATACGCATTACCCACCTGAGCGTTCGCGATATCCGTTTCCCCACTTCGCTGTCGCTGGATGGCTCCGACGCCATGAACAGCGCCCCCGACTATTCGGCGGCCTACGTGGTGCTGCACACCGACGCTGCCGCCCTCGAAGGCCATGGCCTGACCTTCACCATTGGCCGTGGCAACGAGATATGCGCGGCGGCGGTGCAGTCGCTGGCCCCCTTGATCGTCGGCCTTACGCTCGAAGAAATCAGCGCCGACATGGGCGCTTTCTGGCATCGCTTTACCGTCAGCGACAGCCAGTTGCGCTGGCTGGGCCCGGAAAAGGGCGTGATCCACCTGGCCACCGCCGCCATCATCAACGCAGTGTGGGACCTCTGGGCCAAGCACGAAGGCAAGCCCGTGTGGAAACTGCTGGCCGACATGACGCCAGAGCAGCTGGTGCGCTGCCTGGACTTCAGCTACGTCACCGACGTGCTCACCCCCGAAGAGGCCATCGCCCTGCTGCGCCGCCAGGCGCCGGGCAAAGCCGAGCGCGAGGCACACATGCTGCGTGAAGGCTACCCCGGGTACACCACTGCCCCGGGCTGGCTGGGCTACAGCGAAGAGAAGATGCGCAAACTGGCCCGCGAGGCCGTGGCAGACGGCTGGACCCACATCAAACAGAAGATCGGGGCCGACCTGGAAGAAGATATCCGCCGCGCCAGCATCCTGCGCGACGAAATCGGCTGGGAACGCACACTGATGATGGATGCCAACCAAGTGTGGGGCGTCGAAGAGTCGGTGGCCAACATGCGCCGCCTGGCCGCATTCGAACCGCTCTGGATCGAAGAACCGACCAGCCCCGATGACATTCTTGGCCACGCCACCATTCGCCAGCGCATTGCGCCAATCGGTGTCGCCACCGGTGAGCATTGCCACAACCGGGTGATGTTCAAGCAGATGTTCCAGGCCGGTGCACTGGACTTCTGCCAGCTGGACGCAGCCCGCCTGGGTGGCTTGAACGAGGTCCTGATCGTGCTGCTGATGGCCGCCAAGTACGACGTGCCGGTCTGCCCGCACGGCGGTGGCGTCGGGCTGTGCGAATATGTGCAGAACATCGCGCTTTTCGACTACATCGCGGTTTCTGCCTCGCTGCATAACCGGGTGCTGGAGTACGTCGACCACCTGCACGAGCACTTCATCGACCCGGTGGTGATCCATCGCGGGCGCTACATGCCGCCACAACGCCCTGGCTACAGCATCGAGATGCACGCTGAGACCCTGGAACGTTACCAGTACCCCAACGGCGCCGTGTGGCTCGACATCAACCGTTCCTGACCCACAGACCTGAGTGTGCCGCTGCTGCGCGGCACACCACCAGCACTTTTCACGGGGAAAAAAACAATGACAACCCTCACCCGCGCAGCGGCTTGCGCCCCTGCCACCACCCATGAGCAGCGCTTGAACGGCCTGCTGCTACGCAAATTGATGCCACTGCTCATCATCGTCTACGTGATGAGTTTTCTTGACCGCACCAACATCGCCCTGGCGAAAGCCAGCATGGGCATCGACCTGGGCCTTTCGGCAGCCGCCTATGGCCTGGGCGCGGGCTTGTTCTTCCTCACCTATGCCTTGGCCGAAGTGCCCAGCAACCTGATCATGCACCGGGTAGGCGCGCGCTTCTGGATCACCCGTATCATGATTACCTGGGGTTTGCTCTCGGCGGGCATGGCCTTCGTTCAAGGTGAAACCTCGTTCTACATCATGCGCCTGTTGCTGGGGGTAGCCGAAGCTGGCCTGTTCCCCGGGGTAATGCTGTACCTGACCTACTGGTTCGACCGCGAACAACGCGCCCGTGCCACGGGGTACTTCCTGCTGGGTGTGTGCCTGGCCAACATCCTTAGCGGCCCGCTGGGCGGTGCCCTGCTGGAGCTGGACGGTGTACTGGGCTGGCATGGCTGGCAATGGTTGTTCGTGCTCGAAGGCCTGCCCGCCGTAGCCTTGGCCTATGTGGTGTGGAAGAAGCTGCCGGACGGTCCGGCCTCGGCGCCTTGGCTGACGGCTGCCGACGCCCAGGACATCGAGCGCCGCCTGGCCGCAGAGCAGGCGGCCGCACCGCAGCAGAGCAAGCTGGGGCAGATGTTCCGCGACCGGCAGATCTGGCTGGCAATCGCGGTCTACTTCGTGCACCAGATCACCATCTACACGGTGATTTTCTTCCTGCCGGGCATTATCGGCACCTACGCTGCGCTTTCGCCCTTCCAGGTCGGCCTACTGACAGCGGTGCCGTGGATTGCAGCAGCCATTGGCGCAGCTACCTTCCCACGCCTGGCCACCTCGCCGCGCCGCTGCCGCACGCTGCTGTTCTTTGGCCTGCTGACCATGGCGGCCGGATTGCTGCTGGCATCGCTGACCAACTCGTTCATCGGCCTGATCGGGTTTTCCCTGACCGCGCTGATGCTGTTCGTGGTGCAGTCGATCATCTTCGTCTTTCCCTCCAGCCGACTGAGCGGCAGCGCGCTGGCGGCGGGCTTGGCCTTCGTCACCACTTGCGGTCTGTTTGGCGGTTTCGTCGGGCCGTCGGTGATGGGCTTGATCGAGCAGACCACCGGCAGCACCCGCAACGGGTTGTGGATCATTGCCGCGTTGCTGGTATGTGCGGCGCTGATCAGTACCCGTTTGCGTCAGGGGCAAGAGCAACCCTGAGGAGAACTCAATTTACGCCCCCTGCAGGTGGCTCTTTGTGCTGCGAATGAACCTTGAGGTTTTCAGGCCGTCATTTCACTTGTCGGCCCTCTCGCAGTACTTGGCAGCACCTGCAAGCGTCTTGATTTCAACTTGTGAAGCGGGTGTTTCGCCCGCAGCGCACCTCAAGCGCCTGCGCCAGTCGCCTTACCGCCAGTTGCAGTTCATCCGGGCGCCCACCCAGCCAAATCAGCGCAAGGTGTTGAGGGTAATGCCCCGGCAGGCCGAACTGCTCGCCCGGTAGTGCGTGCAGTGCAGAACCTGCCAACGCTGCGGCAATACCGTCCCACGCCAGCGGCTGGCAAAAGCTCACCCACAGCATCTGCCCACCTTGCGGTATGTCGAAGACCACCCGTTGGCCGAATTGCGATTGCAGTACATGCGCCAGGTATTGCGTACGCCTTTGCAAGTCTGTGCGTTGCTGGCCCAGCTGCGTTTCGATTTCCCCCTTGCCGAGCATGTGAGCAAGCGCCTGCAAACGTAGCGGCGCAAGCCGAAACGCCCGTTCAGCGAATGCCTTGGCCAACACGGTGTCATGGCTCAGTAAATAGGCATACGGCGCCTCTGCCCCCACTGCGGCCTCGAACGTGCCCATCACCAGAAGCCAGCGCGGGTCGATCCAGTCACGCAGGCGTGTGCTCGGCGGCCCGTCGTAACAGAGCTCGCTGTCCAGGTCGTTTTCCAGCAGCCATACAGGGTGCTGGCCAAGCAAAAGACCAAGCTGCTGCTGGTAATACGGGGAAACCAGCCGCCCTTGTGGCATGCCCAGGCAAGACGGCATGACCAGCAGGCTTACCGGCTCGCTACCCAGCAGCTTGGCCAACGCGTGCAGCTCGGGGTTGCCACGGGCATCCAGTGGTGCCTCCAGCACGCGCATGCCGGCACGCGCCAGGGCGCGCAACACTTGCCAGCAACAGGGCGAATGCACCAATGCGGTACCACCTTGCAGGGCCAGCGCCGCGAGCAGCGTCTCCAGCAACGCGAGCACATCGGGGGCCAGATGGACGTCATCGGCATGCCAGTACTGGTTGGAGCAGCGGGTGTATCGCTCAGCCACGGCACTGCGCAAACGGGCGCTACCCAGCGCTTCCCAGGACGCAACGCTGCGATCACGCTGACGGGCCAAACGCCGTTCGTGACCAAGCAGCATGCGCTCCAACAGTGGCTGCGTCGGCAAGGGAGGCTGCCGGGCCACGGCCACAGCCTGATCTTTGCCACCGTTCTGTACGTAATAGCCCGACCTCGGCAGGCAGTGTACACGGCCCTCCTCTTCCAGCAGGCTGTAGGCACTTTGTACCGTCGCCAACGACACCCGCAGCCGCCGGGACAGCTCACGCAATGACGGCAACCGGCATGTGCCAACGCCTGCAGCTTGTTCGATCAACGCTTCCAGGTAGCGATACACCTTGCGATACGCGAACTCGCCTGGGGCCGCTCGCCCCATCAAGGCAGCCCCGCAACACCACGCCGCCGCCCCAACGCCAGCTGTGGCAGCAGCCTCAGGTGTACATCGCGGCGGGCCAGGTTGTTAAGCAGGCGCCATCCCGCCAACGGCAACTGCCCATCATAAATTTGCCGCAGTTGCCCCAACGGCAAGCCACTGGTGTTCACCAGCCAGGCTTTGACTGCATCGGGGCAGGGTTTGCCTTGCAAGGCCCTGTGCAGGTACGGCAACGCCACCACCATGTCGGCGTGCCGACACTGCAAGAACCGCTCGAGGTTTTTCCCCTGCCTGGCAAACGGGCTGAACAGCAGGCACACCAGTTGGGCCTGGTTGATGCCGTAGGCTTTGCCAAATAGCAACGGCACGGCGTCACGCTGCTTGCTGCCACCCGCCTGCCCTGCCAGCCTCAGCGCTGGGCGCCCGGCCAGCGGCTCCAGACTGCGGGCGCGCAGTTCATGCAGCTGTGCCGTGGCTAGCGAGTCGACGAATTCGGACAGCGGCAAAGCATCCGCAGCCGTCTCGAAGTGACAACCCAGCATCGCGTCAAGCTGCTGCTCTTCAAGCAAGTGCGGCAACAGGTCATCAATAGCGATCAGCCGTACCGGCGCACGCTCCGGTACGGCGCCTGGAACCGGCTCGTGCTGACCACACGGTGCGCCCCCAACAGCACCGTGCAATCGGCTCAGCCCTTGGGCCAGCGCCGCCAGGCACTGGTGCACTGCATGCGGGGCATGCACGCCGGCCAGGCGCAGGCTACGCCGGGCCCACGCCAGGTATCGGCGCCGCTGGAGCCCGGGCATGGCGGTGACCAACGCATCGGGAGGCACCGCTGCCTGCAGCGCCTGAACCACGGCGCCCGCCAGCTCCAGGTACAGGCGGCAACCCAGCAGGGCTTCCGGCCTGGCATCGATCATGTGGCCGAACATCAACATCGCGTCCCTCGCCAGCAGCCAGCGCTCAGGCATTACCGAGAGCCGACGACTGAACGGCACCACTGCGCGCCCCTCGATCATCTGCAATTGCACCCGCGGGTCATCCTGCATGAACAACGCGCTAAAACTGCGCTCGTGAGCTTCCAGCGTGGCGTTATCGGCAACCGGCAGGCTGACCACCAATACCCGCAGCTGGAAGGTTACCGGCGAACGCAGGGCAATGCTCAGCTGCGCGGCACGCAACATGGCCAGCAGCCGGCTGCTGCGGCGGTCGCTCCCTTGCAATACCTGCAAGCTGAAAGTACCGATGTACTCCGGCCCGCCTGCAGCGACCAACAGGCGTTGTATCAGCAACTGCAAGGAAGCGCGCTGCGCCTGGGACATGTGATTCAACAAGCGCTCGAGTACTTGCTGGTAGATATAATGCATCGCCTGGTCGTGAATAGCAGTCACGCAATCACCTCATCAACTTCATGCAGCCAGCGCATGCACCCAACATTTGAGCGTGAACATGCACCAAACTTACCTAGAAGAAATTTCCTACAACAAAATGAAAGTAATGACGTAACCCTTCACTGTCGCCAAGCCATCGAGAAAAAACCGCCCCTGCGATGGCCTGTCGCTGTCACATACTGCTCCATATCAGGCATAGCCATGCTCATCCCACGTTCCTTGCACAAACTATCATTGGGCCATTATCGAGAGGGAGGCAGCGCGAATTGAAGATACAGTTCAGGGTAAAAAAACCATTCAGCATCCGTGTCAGTTCACAGTGACTCGCAAGGCAAAAGCGTTCAAGGCTGATTATTTGCCGGGATATTTCTGACATCCCGAAAGCTACTGACTTATATGTAGTCCATATCGTGATTTATTGTAGGAACAGTCCTACTTTAAGTGTTGAATCACTTTATCCCGCGCACAAAAAACCCGGGACCTTGCCCGGGTTCGTCGCTTGCGCCATCCACCGTCAGTGATGCGCCATGTCCAGCACGACGCGCCCGCCGCACGGGCATTGGTCCATGTAGCGATGCGCCTCAACCACCTGCTCGAACGGGTACACCTTGATGATCTGCGGTGTCAGCAGCTGGTCGGCCGTGAACTGGTTGATATCGCGCAAGGCACGCTGCAGCGCCACCTGGTCCTGGCTGATGCCAAGCTCTGGCTTGCCGGTGAAGTTACCGATGCAGTGCACATAGAACTGAATGTTCTTCTGGAATGCCGCGCAGGCCGGGAACGGCGTCTGGTTGCCGCCTTGCAGACCGTACAGCACCAGGCTGCCACGCGGCGCCAGCACATCACCCAACAGCGACATCTGCGGGCCACCCATGCCGTCGAGCACCATGTCCACACCACGGCCATCGGTGTACTTGCCAATCTGCAGCAGCAGGTCTTGCTCTTCGGTGACGATCACTTTGTCTGCGCCCAAGCCCAGCAGGTAGTCACGCTGCGCCGCTTCCTTGGTGGCGGCGAACACTTTCAGCCCCAGGGCCCTGCCCAGTTGCACGAAGGCAGGCCCGGCGCAATGGCTGGCATCGGTGACCAGTGCTGTCTGCCCGGCCTTGGCCCGTGCCAGGTCGACGTAGGCGAAATAGGCGATCAGCAGCGGGGTGTAGTGCACGCTGGCCTCGATCGGAGTGAGCACATTCGGGTAGCGCGTGATGGCTGTACGGGGCAGTACGATGACATCGCCGTACACCGGGTGGTCGTTGGCACTGGTGGCCGGGAAGCTGGCGACCCGGTCACCGACGGCAATGTCATCGACCCCTTCACCAACCGCAGTCACCACCCCGGCCATTTCGTGACCGATCCCCGCTGGCAGACGCGCCTGGGACGGTGCCAGATTCTGGCGCCAAAGCACGTCATACCAGCTGACGCCAACCGCCTCGACGCGGATCTGCACCTCGTCGGCAGCGGGTGACGGTTCGGCCTGCTCTTCGCAACGGAGCACGTCGGCAGCGCCGAACTTGTGGAAACGGATCATGCGGGACATCGCATACCTCGCCTTTGTGAACCTCTAATTACCACTGACTCTATCCGGGCTTTGCCCGTTAGACCATCAGTGGCCATTAATAGTCGACATGCTTGTCATCGATTGGGCACCTGACTTTCCCTGCGATTGGTCCCCCTAAACCCGTGCAGGGTAACAGCCTTTGGCCTTAAGATTCACCTCTGCCCCACATTAGGCGAAGCGCACCGATGAATCGAAACGACCTGCGTCGTGTAGACCTCAACCTGCTGATCGTGTTCGAAACGCTGATGCACGAGCGCAGCGTGACCCGTGCCGCAGAAAAACTGTTTCTCGGCCAACCGGCCATCAGCGCGGCGCTGTCGCGCCTGCGCAACCTGTTCGATGACCCGCTGTTCGTGCGCACAGGGCGCAGCATGGAGCCGTCGGCACGTGCCCACGAGATCTTCGCCCTGCTGTCACCGGCACTGGATTCGATTTCCACGGCAGTCAGCCGCGCCGCCGAATTCGACCCGGCCACCAGCAATGCGGTGTTCCGCATCGGCCTGTCGGACGACGCCGAGTTCGCCTTGCTGCCGCAACTGCTCAAGCGCATTCGCGCCGAGGCGCCCGGTATCGTGCTGGTGGTGCGACGGGTCAACTACTTGCTGATGCCAACCCTGCTGGCCTCGGGCGAGATTTCGGTGGGGGTCAGCTACACCAGCGAACTGCCGGCCAACGCCAAGCGCAAGGTGCTGCGCCGCAGCATGCCGAAACTGCTGCGCGCCGACAGCGTACCCGGCAGCATCACCCTGGATGACTTCTGCGCCCGCCCCCATGCGCTGGTGTCGTTTGCCGGGGACTTGTCCGGGTTCATCGACGAAGCCCTGGAAGAAATCGGCCGCAAGCGCCACGTGGTGCTGGCGGTACCGCAGTTCAACGGGCTGGGGAGCTTGCTGGCAGGCACCGATATCGTGGCTACGGTACCGGACTACACGGCGGATGCACTGACGGCCGCCGGCGGCTTGCGGGCCGAGGACCTGCCGATACCCGTGCGCAGTTTCGAACTGCACATGGCCTGGCGCGGGGCACAGGACAATGACCCGGCGGAGCGGTGGCTGCGGTCGCGGATACAGATGTTCTTCGGGGATCCTGATAGCTTGTGACTGAGCTGCACTGACATCCACAAATATCAATACAATCAGTATTTTACTTGATTTTTTAGTGCAGGACCGTCCGTCGCATATAGTTGAGTATCCGGGAGCTACATCGCACGACATGCTGACGCTGTTTGCACAGACCATGATGGGAACCGTTGAAACCGCCGACCCTGCCACCCGGTTAAAGGCGTAATCCTGAAAAACCAACCACCCGATCCCATGAAAGCACCCATCCGTTTTTTAACACGATGAACAGCAAAGTCGTATTTACAGTGAATGGGAAGCGAGAACCAGAGCGTGGCGCATCGACTACACAGTTTGGGGCTCTGCCATGTCCTGAGTGGACTCTGCGTCATGGGGTAGCCCGGTGTCGCGATGCGCTAAGCAGCAGCACCGAATAAAGCCCTGCGTTTTTTAAGCCGGCCGCACTGCAAGCAATGTGACTTCCCGCTTCTACAGCAAAGTCCCACTACCTGGCACTCCAACAATCACAACGCCAAAGCGGACGACCATGCACCCTCAACGCACTGTCTTGCACAACGAATTGCACGCCCGCCCGTCGCTGTACTTCGACGGCCCGGCCCATGTCCATCACCTGGCCGTGCTCGGCGGCGATGCAGCCTGCGCGGCGCTGCTGCGGCGCTGCTGCCCGGATGCACTCGATGCGCAGCAGGCTCAGGGCATCACGCTGCTGGACGGGCACCCGTTCAAGTGGGAACGGCACACTGAATTCTTCACCCTGACGCTGGTGGTGCCTTGCAGCGTTGCCGACAGCGATTGGCAGCCGCTGCCCAAAGTGCTGGCTGACGCGTTAGCGCCACAGACTGCCGAGATCATCAACGCCGTGCAGATTCTGGTGCGCGACGAGACAGACCTCGAGCTGCCCGCTACGGCTTCAAAGACCCCTGTGGCTCCTGCGTGGGCGGTGGCGATGCGGTGGTCTGGAGCGACTTTCGCCTGGACAGCGAAGGCACCAACCGCTTCCTGTTCATCAACCGTCGCCTTAATGCCTACCGCCAGGGACGCATGATCCGCCGCCTGCTGGAAATCGAAACCTACCGCATGATGGCATCGCTGGCCCTGAGCACCGCCAAGGCCTTGAGCCAAGAACTGGACGCCTTCGACAAGACGCTGGTGCAGTTGTCCGAACGCAGCGCCGGCGGCGATGGCCATGACTCCAAGGCCTTGCTCGAAGCCATCGCCCACTTGTCGCGCCAGGTGGTCAGCCGCACGGTGAAAAACCGCCACCGTTTCGGCGCCACCCAGGCCTATGCGCAGCTGGTGTTCGAGCGCCTTGGAGAGCTGCGCGAAAGCCATGTGGGCGACTGCCAGCGGCTGGGGGTGTTCATCGAGCGGCGTTTCAAACCCACCGTGCGCTACTGCGCCGCCACCGAGCAACGCCTCGACCAGTTGGCCAAGAACGTGGCCAACCTCGGCGACCTGCTGCAGGCGCGGGTACAGGTGGAAATGGAGGAGCAGAACGCCGGTATCCTGCGCAGCCTCAACACCCGCGCCGATGCCCAGGTGAAGATTCAGCGGGCGGTCGAGGGGCTGTCGATCATCGCCATCACCTATTACCTGCTGAACCTGTTCAAGCTGCTGTATGGCGGGTTGAATGTGCTGGGTGCGGGGCTGGCGCCGCGCGATGCACTGCTGGCGATGGCGCCGCCGGTGCTGCTGGCCTTGCTGGTGATTCTGCTGCGCATTCACCGGGCCAAGCAGCATTGAGGGCCGGATAACCTGCAGGAGCGGCCTTGTGCCGCGAAAGGGCCGCAACGCGGCCCCAGGATATCCATGCGAATGCAAATATCGCCGGGGCTGCTCTGCAGCCCTTTTGCGGCACAAGGCCGCTCCAAAGAGCGCGGCAATCCTGAGCTAACGTTGCCCAACCGCCCGCAACAACCTCGGCACGCGCTGACGGGTAAAGCAGACCAGCAGGATGAACAGCGTCACCCCTGCTGTCATCAGTGCCTCGTACCGATAGGCATCGTTGACCAGCATGTACCCCAACACCAGCAAAATGGCGCCGATCACCAACCAGGTGAGCCACGGGAACAGCCACATTTTGAAAGCAAGCTCGGCACCCTCGCGCTCAGCCCGGGCGCGCATGCGCAGCTGCGAAATGGCAATCACCAGGTACACCAACAACGCAATGGACCCCGTGGTCGACAGTAAAAAACTGAACACCTGCCCCGGGAACCAGTAATTGACCACGCAGCCGGCAAACCCGGCCAGGGTCGACAGCAGCACCGCCACCACCGGCACGCCACTGCGCGACACCCGCCGGGTAACGGGCAGTGCCTCGCCGCGCGCTCCCAGTGAATAGAGCATGCGCGAGGCTGTATACAGCCCCGAGTTCATGCAACTGGTCACCGCCACCAGCACCACGATGTCCACAACAAGCTTCGCACCCGGCACGTTGAGTACGTCCAGCACCCGCTGGAACGAGCCCACCGCCTTAAGCGCCGGGTCGTTCCAGGCCACCAGCGACACCACCAGGAAAATCGACACCAGGTAGAAGATTGCAATGCGGTACACCACCAGATTGGTGGCACGGCGGATCTTCTCCTTGGGCTTGTCGGTCTCTCCCGCCGCAATGGTCACCACTTCGGCGCCAAAGAAGCAGAAGATGGTGATCAACACGCCGCCAAGCACCGCACCCCAACCGTTGGGCGCGAACCCGCCGTTGGCCCAGAGGTGGCTCACGCCCGACGTTTCGGTCAACGGCCAGACCCCGGCCACCGCCATACCCCCGACCACGATGAAGGCAATGATCGCCACCACCTTGACCAGTGCGAACCAGAATTCGAACTCACCGAAGTTCTTCACGCTGACCAGGTTGCTGCACGCCAGCAAGCCCATGATCAAAAAGGCGAACAGCGACGACGGCACTGAAGGAAACCAGGCGTGCAGGATATCGGCACCGGCAATCGCCTCGACCGGAATGATCAGCACCCAGAACCACCAGTACAGCCAGCCGATGGTAAAGCCTGCCCACGACCCGATGGCCTGGCCGGCATAGGTGGAAAACGACCCGCTGTCGGGGTTGGCCACCGCCATCTCGCCGAGCATGCGCATCACCAGCAGCACCAGCAGGCCGGTCATTGCGTAGGACACCAGAATGGCCGGGCCTGCCGAGGCGATGGCGTTTGAGGAACCAATGAACAGCCCGGCGCCAATGATGCCGGCAATGGAGATCATCGAGACCTGACGCGAGGTCAGGCCATGTTGCAGTGAACGCTGTTGTTCTTGTTGAATCGACGTCATCTGAAACCTTCGTGCGGCTTCGCCGTCGCGCAGGCAACGGCGAGGTTAAGCAGGCACTGCCCGTCAGGTAGCGGCAGTAATGATCAATTCAACCAGCATGCCGGGCTTGGCCATGCGGGCCTGGCCGGTGGAGCGCGCCGGGGCGTGTTCTTTGTCCACCCAGGCGTCCCAGACGCTGTTCACTTCATCGAAATCGCGCAGGTCATCCAGCCACAGGATCACGTTGAGGATCTTGCGCTTGTCGGTGCCGGCCAGCGCCAGCAGGTGGTCGACCTTGGCCAGCACTTCGCGGGTCTGCTCGGCGGCAGAGGTGCCGGGGGTTCCGACCTGGCCGGTGAGGTACACCACACCGTTGTGTTTAACGGCATGGTGAACACGGGTATCGAATTGGTAACGCTCAATATCAGTCACAGCACACACTCTTTTGATGGAAAACACGATGAATGGGGGCGCTTGGCATGGGGCGCGAAGCGGCCCCAAGGCATCACTCCCCCAGGTAGGCCTTCTGCACCTGTTTGTCGTGCAACAGGTCCTGGCAGCTGCCAGTCAGGGCAATACGCCCGGAGTCGATTACATAGGCGCGGTCGCAGGTCTGCAACGCCAGGCGGGCGTTCTGCTCCACCAGCAGCAGGGTCACCCCGCTCTTGACCACTTCACGAATGGTCTCGAAGATTTTCTGCACGATGATCGGCGCCAGGCCCATGGACGGCTCGTCCAGCAGCAGCAGTTTCGGCTTGCCCATCAGCGCCCGGGAGATGGCCAGCATCTGCTGCTCGCCCCCGGACATGGTCCCGGCCAGCTGGAACGCACGCTCCTTCAGGCGCGGAAACACGCCATACATGCGTTCGATGTCGGCAGCGATGGCGTCCTTGCCGTCACGCCGCGAATAGGCGCCCATTTCAAGGTTTTCGTGCACGGTCAGCTTGGGGAAGATGCCGCGCCCCTCCGGCACCAGCGCCAGCCCTTCGCGGATCAGGTTGAAGCCCTTGATAGCCGCATGGGCCTTGCCGTCGAAGGTGATCTGCCCGGCATTGGGCCTGAGCAGCCCGGCCAGGGTCTTGAGGGTGGTGGTCTTGCCGGCGCCGTTGGCGCCGATCAGGGCGACCATTTCGCCCTGGGCCACGTTCAGGTCGATGCCCTTGATCGCCTGGATGGCACCGTAGGCAACCTGCAGGCCCTCTACTTGCAAAATGTTGTTCATGCCACTGCCTCCGAGCCCAGATACGCCTCGATCACCTTGGGGTCCTTGCGCACATCGGCCGGCAGGCCGTCGGCGATCTTGCGGCCGAATTCCAGCACGGTGATGTGGTCGCACAGGCCCATCACCAGCTTTACGTCGTGCTCGATCAGCAACACCGTCTTGCCGTCCGCCTGCATTTTGCACATCAGTTGGCGCAGGCCTTCAGTTTCCGAGGCGTTCATGCCCGCCGCCGGCTCGTCCAGGGCAATCAGCTTGGGCTCGGTGGCCAAGGCACGGGCGATCTCCAGGCGGCGCTGATCGCCATAGGAAAGGTTCTTGGCCAGCTCCCCTGCCAGGTGGCCAACGCCTACGTATTCCAGCCAGTGCCGCGCGGCCTGGCGGATTTCCCGCTCTTCACGGACACAGGCCGGGGTGCGCAGGATGGCGCCGAGCACACCGCTGCGGGTGCGCACATGGCGGCCGATCATCACGTTTTCCAGGGCGGTCATGTTGTGGAACAGGCGGATGTTCTGGAAGGTGCGGGAAATCCCGGCTTCCACCACTTTGTGCGGTTTGCTGATCAGCAGCGGCTTGCCATCGAACACCACCCGTCCCTGCTCGGCCCGGTACAGCCCGGTAAGCACGTTGAACAGGGTGGTCTTGCCGGCGCCATTGGGGCCGAGCAGGCCGCGAATCTCGCCGCGGCGGATGCTCAGGTCGATGCCATGCAGGGCCTGCAGGCCGCCAAAGAACTTGCTGACCTGATGCAGCTCAAGAAGGACGTCGCTCATGCCTTGTCTGCCTCTTTGATCGGGAGTTCGAAGGATGCTTCGCTGGCCGGGGCGTGTACCGCAGTGGCCAGGGCTGCCGCGGGCGGCGCGGGCTCCGGGTCGCCGTCGTGCAGCTCGGCGCGGCGGCGGTTGGACGGCCACAGGCCCTCGGGGCGAAAACGCATTACCAGGATGAGCGCCAGGCCAAACACCAGCATGCGCAGGGTCGAGGCATCCAGCACGTTGCGCAGGATGTCGCGGCTGATGAAGGTGACGTTGTCCATCACCCAGGGCTGAATCCAGTTGACCAGGTCGCGGAACAGCTCGGGCATCACCGACAGGATCAGCGCGCCCAGCACCACGCCACGGATCGAACCCATGCCGCCGAGCACCACCATGGCCAGCACCATGATCGATTCCATCAGGGTGAACGACTCGGGGCTGACAAAGCCCTGGTAACTGGAGAACAGCACCCCCGACACGCCGCCAAAGGTGGCGCCCATGGCAAAGGCCAGCAGCTTGAGGTTGCGCTTGTTCAGGCCCATGGCCTCGGCGGCCACTTCGTCCTCGCGCAGCGCCATCCAGGCGCGGCCGATGCGCGACACTTCAAGGCGCTTGGACAGCACGATGCACAGGATCACGATGAACAGGAAGAACAGGTAGTAGCTGATCACCGGCGACACCTGCAGGCCAAACAGGCTCCAGCTCTGCTGCAGTGAGAGCACCGGCACCGCGCCCTCGCCCGCCGCGTGCATCCACGGCCCACCGTCGATATGCAGCGGGGCGATGTTGCTGATGCCCTGAGGCCCGTTGGTGAGGTTTACCGGCTGGTCGAGATTGTTCATGAAGATGCGGATGATCTCGCCAAAGCCCAGGGTGACGATGGCCAGGTAATCGCCGCGCAGCTTGAGCACCGGCGCGCCGATCAACACCCCGCAGACCGCCGCCGCCACCGCTGCCAGCGGGATGATCACCCACAGCGGCCAGTCCATCACGCCGCCGGCAAGCCCTGCCAGGTTCAGATGCGGCGAGGCGAGCAAGGCGTACAGGTAGGCGCCGATGGCATAGAAACCGATGTAGCCCATGTCGAGCAGGCCGGCATAGCCGATGACGATGTTCAGGCCCAACGCCAGCAGCACGTAGAGCATGGCAAAGCCAAGGATGCGCACCCAGGTGGGGCCCAGCATCGGAATCGCTTCGATCAGGAACGGCAAGGCGATGAAGGCAACGATCAACAGCAGGTATTGGGTCTTGAGGTTTTTCATGACGGCTTTCCTCAGGCCCGGTCGGCCTGGCGTTCGCCAAGCAGGCCGTTGGGACGGAACAACAGCACCAGGATCAGCACCGCAAAGGCAAAGATGTCCTGGTAGTTGGCCCCCAGGAAGCCACCGGTGAGCTGCCCGGTGTAACCGGCGGCCAGCGACTCGATCAGCCCCAGCAGCAAACCACCAGCCATGGCCCCGAACAGGTTGCCGATACCCCCCAGCACTGCGGCCGAAAACGCCTTGAGGCCGAGCAACAGGCCCATGTAGGCGTCTGCCTGGCCGTAGTTGACCGCACGCATCACCCCGGCGATGGCGCCCAGGCTTGCGCCGATCAGAAACGTGGCACTGATCACCCGGTTGATGTTGATGCCCATCAGTCCCGCCACTTCCTGGTTTTGCGCCGTGGCGCGCATGGCCTTGCCCAGGCGGGTCTTGTCCACCAGCAGCCACAGGCCAAACATGATCACCACCGCGATCAGCATGATCGACAGCTGCACGTTGGTGATGGTGGCGCCGAACACTTCCACCGGCTGGGTTTCAACCACTTCCGGGAAGGTCTTGTAGCCACGCCCCCAGATCATCATCGCCAGGTTCTGCAAGGCGATGGAAATGCCGATGGCCAGAATCAGCGGGGTCAGCCGCGGCGCCTTGCGCAGCGGCCGGTAGGCGTATTTTTCCATGCCCTGGGCCAGCAGCATGCACACCACCACTGCGGCCATGATCGCCAGCAGCAAGGTGATGATGCCGGGAGCAAAACCTGCGCCGGCAAGCATCGTCAGTACCGAAATAGTCACCATAGCGCCGACCATGACGATTTCGCCGTGGGCGAAGTTGATCAGGCCGATGATGCCGTAAACCATGGTGTAGCCCAGAGCGACCAGGGCATAGATGCTGCCCAGTACCAGGCCATTGAGCACCTGTTGCAACAAGATATCGAATGTACCGTCCACGCGCTGAATCCTCGAAACTGCATTGCGTCGCCGCGCGGCGCCAAGGCGCCACGCGGCCGACTGGCTTGGCAGGTGGGAAAAGTCTTCTTGTTATGTGCAGGCTCAAGCCTGCTTGTTATGGGTGCTGCGGGTCAGTCGCGCTCGACCGACAGGGTCTTCCAGCCCCCATCGGCGAACTGGAATACGGTCGCGGCCGGGCTCTTCAGGTTGCCCTGGTCGTCAAAGGCGATGGTGCCGGTGACACCTTCATAGCTCTCTTTCTTGAGAACCGGCAGGTAGACCTTGGGGTCGTCGGAGCCGGCCTTGACCATGGCGTTGATCGCAGCCCAGGTGGCGTCGTAGGCTGCTGGCGAAGACTGCACCACGCCAACCCCGAACTTGTCCTTGAGCTTTTGCTCGAAGGCCGCGCCCTTGGGCATCTCCAGCAGCGGCGTGCCGTAGTTCCAGGCGTAGGTGCCTTCGGCGGCGCTGCCGGCCATCTGCTTGAACGAGTCGTTGGGCAGGTTGCCGATGTTCATGAAACGGGCTTTGAGGCCCAGGTTCTTCATTTGCTTGGCCATTGGTGCGGCCTGGTAGTCCAGGGCTGCAAAGAACACCGCGTCGGCCTTTTGCGCCTTGGCGGTGGTGAGGATGGCGTTGAAATCGGTGGACTTGTCGTTGGTGTACTCGCGCACTACTACGTTGCCGCCGGCGGCCTTGACGGCCTTGGTGACTTCATCGGCCAGGCCTTGGCCATAGGCGGTGCGGTCATCGAAGATGGCGATGCGCTTGGCTTCAAGCTTGCCGACCAGGTAATTGCCGGCATAGCGGCCCAGGGTGGCGTCGTCGTTGACCACGCGGAACACAGACGGGATGCCCTGACGGGTCAGTGCCGGGTTGGTGGCCGACGGCGAGATCTGCGGAATACCGGCGGCGGCGTAGATTTTCGACGCCGGGATGCTGGTACCGGAGTTGTAATGGCCGATCACCACCGCCACTTTCGAGTCCACCAGGCGCTGCGCCACGGCGGTGCCGGTGCGCGGGTCGGCGACGTCATCCTCGGACACCAGTTTGAACTGCGCTACTTTGTCGCCGATTTTCAGTTGCTGCTGGTTGGCTTCTTCCACGGCAATCTGAATGCCATGCTCAACGTCCTGTCCCTGGTGTGCCGACGGCCCGGTCAGGGGGCCTGCGAAACCGATCTTGACGGTTTCGGTCTCTACTGCGTGCGCCGTCCCCATGGCCATCAGCAAGGTTACCGCGGTGGCGAGGGCTGTACGCCCTCCATTGTTCTTATACATGCTCAGCTCCCAGTATGATTGGACGAACCTCGACATCACTTACCGCATGCGAACTGGCAGGATCGCCGTCGCACTTGTAAGATAACAGTCAGCAGGCAACTGTCAATGGGTGTATGCTCTGGATGTCGTTAAAAAAACCGGCGAGCAACGAAGGGATTCGCAGCAAAAAACAGGTCGTCATACAAGCTGTGTCAGATGTTTGATAACCTATGCCGACAACATCACCGCTGGTTGGCTACGGATCCCGCCGCAAAGGCGCTTACGGGCTGCGCGCAACCTGCCGGAGAACAACCGTGATGAGCCAACCAGTTTCAGGAGCAACTTTTCTATGAATGCGTCCTTAGGCACGCGCCGCGCCAACCTGGCGGAAACCGTGATCCAGGAGCTGTCCAGCCGGATCGACAACGGCACCTACGGGCCGGGCGACAAGCTGCCGTCCGAGCAGGAGCTGTGCAAGGAGTTCAGCGTCAGCCGCCCGGTAGTGCGTGAGGCCGTGGCCTCCTTGCGCCTGGGCGGGCGCCTGATCGCCCGCCAGGGCGTGGGCGTGTTCGTGGTCGAGCAGGACGTCAAGCGCATCGGTTTTGCCATCGACAGCGTGGTCGACGATGTGCGCGCTGCCGCGCACATTCTCGAATTGCGCCTAGGCATCGAGGCCGAGTCGGTGGCCCGCGCCGCAGAGCGCCGCAGCCCCGCGAGCATGGCCGCGATCACCGAGGCGTTCGACCGCTTCAACTCCCTTGATGGCGCCACCCAGGAAGAAGAAGCCAAGGCCGACTTCGAGTTCCACCTGGCCATTGCCCGCGCCACCAACAACCCGCACTTCACCCAACTGCTCGAAGCCTTGGGGCCGGACATCATCCTTGACCTGAACCTCAAGCACGGCCAGGTGACCGGCAAGAACCGCCAGGCGCACATCAAGAAGATCGGCCGTGAACACGGCGCGATCCTGTCGGCGATCAGCATGGGCGATGTGAGCAGCGCCCGTACGGCGCTGCGCAAGCATCTGGAAGAGAGCCTGTCGCGCTATCAGCGGTTGCTGGACAGCAAGGCCTGATCTGTATGCCTGCACCGGCCTCTTCGCGGGCAAGCCCGCTCCCACAGGGATCGCACAATGCCTGGGCTTGTGCTGTACCTGTGGGAGCGGGCTTGCCCGCGAATGGCCCCAACATCAAAGGTACAGGACGACCTCAAAGCCCCAGGCAGGTGTACTTGATCTCCAGGTAATCCTCGATCCCGTAGCGCGACCCTTCCCGGCCCAGCCCGGAGGCCTTGACCCCGCCAAACGGCGCCACCTCAGTGGCCACCACGCCGACGTTGATACCCACCATGCCGTAATCCAGCGCCTCGGACACCCGCCACACCCGCCCCACATCCTGGGTATAGGCGTAACACGCCAGGCCAAACTCGGTGTCATTGGCCTGGGCGATCACCTCCTGCTCGGTGCTGAAGCGGAAAACCGGCGCCACCGGCCCAAAAATCTCTTCACGCGCCACGCGCATGTCTGGCGTCACATCGGCCAGCAAGGTCGGTTCGAAGAACGCCTCCCCCAGCCCATGACGACGGCCACCGGTCACCACCCGCGCACCGGCTTCGACCGCCTCGCCCACCAACTGCTCGACGCCGCGTGCAGCACGCCCGTCGATCATCGGCCCTACTTGAGTACCGGCAGCATCGCCCTGCCCCACCACCAGCTCATTGACCCGCTCGGCAAAGCGCGCCACGAAGCGCTCGTAGATGCCGTCCTGAATGTAGAAGCGGTTGGCACACACGCAGGTTTGCCCGCTGTTGCGGAACTTGGCGATCAGCGCACCTTCCACGGCCTTTTCCAGGTCGGCGTCGTCAAACACGATGAACGGCGCGTTGCCGCCCAGCTCCATGGTCACCTTTTTTACCGTGGCGGCCGACTGCTGCAGCAATTGAATACCGATTGGCGTTGAGCCGGTGAACGACAGTTTGCGCACCACCGGGCTTGTGGTCAGTTCGCCGCCAATGGCCGCCGAATCACCGGTGACCACGCTCAGCACGCCAGCAGGAATGCCCGCGCGCTCGGCCAGCACACACAGCGCCAAGGCGCTGAACGGCGTCTGCGAAGCCGGCTTGAGCACCAGGGTGCAGCCTGCCGCCAGCGCCGGCGCGGCCTTGCGGGTGATCATCGCCGCCGGGAAGTTCCACGGCGTGATCGCCGCGCACACGCCAATCGGCTCCTTGGTGACCAGCAGGCGGCGGTCGGCATTCGGCGACGGGATCACATCGCCGTAGATACGCTTGCCCTCTTCGGCATAGAACTCCACATAGGCCGCGGCAAAGGCGATTTCGCCGCGGGACTCGGCCAGCGGCTTGCCCTGCTCGGCGGTCATGATCCGCGCCAGGTCTTCCTGGTGGGCAAGGATCTCGCGAAACCAGGCCTGCAAGCGCGCCGCGCGCTCTTTGGCAGTCAGTGCGCGCCAGGCCGGCAAGGCACGCTCGGCCGCGGCGATGGCGCGACGGGTTTCCTCGGCGCCCATGCGCGGCACGTGGCCCAGCACGTCACCGGTGGCCGGATTGGTCACGGCAATGCGCTGACCGCTGTCGGCCTGCAGCCATTTACCGTCGATATAGCAAACTTCACGCAGCAGATCGTGATCGGCAAGATTCATGTCGATTGGCTCGTTCGAAGAATAAAAAAGGTGGGGCCAGACCGCGCCCCACCTGAGGTGAAATCAGCGCTGGGCCTGCAAGGCCTTGTCGCGGATCTGGCTGAGGGTCATGCGCGGGGTCAGAGCTTCGGGGTCGACCTGGATCTCGATCAGCGCCGGCTTGCCAGACGCCTGGCAGCGTTCGAAGGCGGCGACGAAATCTTCGGTGCGAGTGACCGTTTCACCGTGCAACCCATAGGCACGGGCCAGGGCAGCGAAGTCCGGGTTGTGCAGCTCGGTGCCCGAAACGCGGCCCGGGTAGGTCTTTTCCTGGTGCATGCGGATGGTGCCGTACATGCCGTTGTTGACCACGACGGTGATCAGCCGGGCGTCGTAGTGCGCGGCAGTGGCCAGCTCCTGGCCGTTCATCATGAAGCAGCCGTCACCGGCAAACGCCACCACGGTACGTTGCGGGTAGGTGAGTTTGGCCGCCACCGCCGCTGGCACGCCGTAGCCCATCGAGCCGTTGGTCGGGCCCAACAGGGTGCGGAACACCCGATGCTGGTAACCACGGTGCACCCAGCCGGTGTAGTTGCCGGCGCCGCAGGTGAGGATGCTGTCGGCCGGCAGGTTGCTGTTCAGCCAGGCGATCACTTCGCTCATCTGCACGTCACCCGGCGAGCGCGGGGTGTCGAAGTTGCCGCGGTAGCCACTGTTCAGGCTGGCAGTCCAGTCTTCGAAGGCCTGCGGGCGCACCGGACCGAGGATGTTGGCCTGGCGCAGGAAGCTGCCGGGGCCGGCGTTGATGCCCAGGGCCGGCTGATAGACGCGGCCGATTTCCTCGGCGCTGGCATGCACATGCACCAGGGCCTGTTTCGGCGTCGGGATGTCGACCAGGGCATAACCACCGGTGGTCATTTCACCCAGCCGCGCGCCCACCACGACCAGCAGATCGGACTGCTTCACCGCATCCACCAATACCGGGCCGGCCGCCAGGCCAAGGTCGCCGGCGTAGTGCGGATCGGTGTTGTCGAACAGGTCCTGGCAGCGGAACGAGGCCGCCAGCGGCAGGTTCTGGGTGTGCACGAAGGTTTTCAGGTCGGCCACCGCCTCGGCGGTCCAGCCGCCGCCACCGACGATCACCAGCGGGCGCTGAGCCCCGGCCAGCAGCTGCTGCAGCTCGCCCAGCGCTTCCGGCGCTGGCGCCGCTTCCACACGCTTGGCCGGGCGGGCATCGGCCACACTCACCAAGTCGGTGAGCATGTCTTCGGGCAGCGCCACCACCACCGGGCCCGGGCGGCCACTGATGGCACGCTGGAAGGCCTGATTGACCAGTTCAGGGATGCGCGCGGCATCGTCGATCTGCACCACCCACTTGGCCATCTGGCCGAACATGCGGCGGTAGTCCACTTCCTGGAAGGCTTCGCGCTCGATCTGGTCGCGCGCCACCTGGCCGATGAACAGAATCATTGGCGTGGAGTCCTGGAACGCGGTGTGCACGCCCACCGAGGCGTTGGTCGCGCCCGGGCCGCGGGTGACCATGCAGATGCCCGGCTTGCCGGTGAGCTTGCCATAGGCTTCGGCCATATAGGCCGCACCGCCTTCCTGGCGGCAGACGATCAGGTCGATCTCATCCTGCACATCGTGCAGGGCATCTAGGACTGCCAGGTAGCTTTCGCCCGGCACGCAGAAGGCACGGTCGACACCATTGACCCGCAGGGCATCGACCAGTACCTGGCCGCCGCTGCGTTTGATTTCGGAGTTGCTCATTGTTGTTCTCCCTCAGGCCGTGCGATCAGATGACCGAATCTTCCAGGAACGGCTTGTTGTCGATGACGCGCTGATAGGACAGCGCGCCCAGATCCAGCGAGCGGTAGCCGCCGTAAGTGATCAGTTCGGACAGGCCACGGCCGATGGCCGGCGCCTGCTGCAGGCCGTGGCCGCTGAAGCCGTTGCAGAACAGGAAGTTCTTGACCTCGTTGTGCGGGCCGACGATAGCGTTGTGGTCGAGCACGCAGAAGTCATAGTGCCCGGCCCAGAAGTTGACCACCTTGATACCCTCGAACGCCGGCACGCGCTCGGCGAGGATCGGCCATACCTCTTCGTCGAACTCGTCGTGCATCACGTCGAAGTCCTCGAAGTCCACTTCCGGGTCGTGCTTGGGGTAAGTGCCGCCCAGGTAGAACTTGCCCTCGGGGCGGAAGAACACGCCGGTCGGGTCGATGGTCAGCGGCACGGTGCCTTCCAGCGGCGTGCGGCAGTCGAACACGAACAGCGAACGGCGGCGTGGCTCGACCGGGATGTCCAGGCCCCCCATGCGCGCGACCTTGGTGCCGCGGGTACCGGCGCAGTTAACCAGCAGGCCACAGCCGATACGCTCGCCACTGGCCAGTTGCACGCCGGTGATGCGATCGCCTTCACGCTGGATGCTGACCACTTCGTTTTCGATGTACTCGATGCCCATCGAGCGTGCCTTGCGGCGGAAACCGTTGAGCATGCCGAGGCTGTCGAACCACCCTTCGCCGGTCTGGCCATAGCTGGCACCGGCCAGGGTGTCGATGTTCACCCAGGGGAACTTGCGCTGCAGTTGCTCGGGGTCGAGCAGGTGCACGTCGGCGCCGTGGGACACCTGGGTGTCGTGCAGGCGGCGCAGCACTTCATAGCCCTTGGTGTCACCCAGGAACAGGTAGCCATTCTCGTGGAATGCCAGGTCCGGGCGGTCGCCGTCGACTTCCATCAGGTCGGGGAAGTTGCGCACGAATTCGGCGCCGAACTTCGAGATTTCGATGTTGATGGGGTTGGAGAACTGCTGGCGGATCGAGCTGCTCGACAGCGCCGTGGCCGACTTGTTGTAGGTCCAGTCGCGCTCGATGACCAGCAGCGAGCCTTTGAAATCCGGGTTGCTGGCCAGAAAATAGGCCGTGGCGCTGCCGTTGACCGCGCCGCCGACGATCACCACATCGTAGTTCTGTTGTTTTGCCGTAGAAGCCATGTTGAGCGCTCTCGTGATGTGGATTTATTTCGGGTCTTCAAAGTGGCCAGCGCCGGCAAAGTTGCCGCCGTGGTAGCGTGCGGCAGGCTCGTTCGGGTCCAGCGGCGGGTGCTCGGCCAATACCTTTTTCCGGTAGTCGTCGGCACTGTCCTGCGGCACATAGCCAATCGACGAAGCCAGGCGGTTGTCCCACAGGCTTTCGCGGTTATCGGACATGCCGTACACCACCATGTGCCCGACCCGCGGCGCCAGCAGTGAGCGCTCGGTGAGCTGGGCGAAGTCGTCGAACGACAGCCAGGTGGCGAGCATGCGCCGGTCCAGCGGCTCGGGGAACGACGAACCGATGCGCAGGTTCACCGACTCGATGGCGAACTTGTCCCAGTAGTAACGGCCCAGGTCCTCGGCAAAGCACTTGCTCACGCCGTACAGGCTATCCGGGCGATGGGCGGCGGTGGCATCGATGGTCTCGGTACGGTCGTAGAAGCCGATGGCGTGGTTGGAGCTGGTGTACACCACCCGCTTCACGCCGTTGCGACGGGCTGCTTCGTAGATGTTGTAGGTGCCGACGATGTTGCCGTTGAGGATCTTCTGGAAGGTGTCTTCAACCGGCACGCCACCGGCATGCACGATGGCGTCGACGCCCTCGGTCAGCGGCAGCACGTCATCGAAGTTGCCCAGGTCGCAACGAATCAGCTCTTCGTGCGGCGCGGCATGGCCCAGGTCGGCGATGTCGGTCAGGCGCAATTCGTCGGCGAACTGCGCCAGGTGCTTGCGCAGCACGCTACCCAGGCGCCCGGCGGCGCCGGTGATCAGCAGACGTTTGAATGGCTTGCTCATGGTTTACCTCTGTTCGATTCGTGTGTTCAGGCCAGCGCCGCGAAGGCTTCGCGCAACTGCCCCAGCGCCTGTTCCAGCTCCTGGCGCGAAGTGGCGAAGGACAGGCGCACATAAGGCTCCACGCCAAAGGCCGAACCCGGCACCGTGGCCACCTTGCCGACCCGCAGCAGGTAGGCCGACAGCTCGGTGTCGTTGTTGATCACCTGGCCGTCCGGCGTGCGCTTGCCAATGAAGGCGCTGACTTCAGGGAAGGCGTAGAACGCGCCCTGGGGCATCTGCAGCTTGAGCCCGGGGATCTGCGCCAGGCCCTCGACCACCAGCGCGCCACGCGCCTTGTACTCGCGGTTTGCGTCGCGCACGAAGTCCTGCGGGCCGTTCAGCGCTGCCACCGCTGCCAGCTGCGAGATGCTCGATGGGCAGGTGGTGGTCTGTGACTGGGTCTTGTTCATCGCAACCACCAGGCCCTTTGGCCCGGCCGCGTAGCCCAGGCGGTAGCCGGTCATGGCGTAGGCCTTGGACACCCCGTTGATCAACAGGGTGCGCTCGCGCAGTTGCGGGCAGGCAGTGACGAACGAAACGAACGGCTGGTCGCCCAGCACGATGTGCTCATAGATCTCGTCAGAGATGATCAGTACCTTCGGGTGGCGCTCCAGCACCTTGCCCAAGGCGGCGAACTCTTCACGGGTAAAGATCGCCCCGCTAGGGTTGTTCGGCGAGTTGAGCATCACCCAGCGGGTACGCGGGGTAATGGCCGCTTCCAGCTGCTCGGCAGTGACCTTGAAGCCCTGCTCGGCACCGCACGGGATGACCACCGGCACACCGCCGTTGAGCATCGCCATGTCGGTGTACGACACCCAGTACGGCGCCGGGGTGATGACTTCATCGCCCTCTTCCAGGGTAGCCAGGAAGGCGTTGAACAACAGCTGCTTGGCGCCGTTGCCCACACAGATTTCGTCCAGGCCGTAGTGCAGGTCGTTTTCCCGGGCGAACTTGTCTACGATCGCCTGGCGCAGGCTGTCCATGCCATTGGGCGGCGTGTAGTGGTTGTTGCCGGCCAGCATCGCCTGGTGTGCCGCCTCGATCACGTGGGCCGGGACGTTGTAGTCCGGCTCGCCGAGGGCCAGGTTGATCACAGGCTCCCCTTTGGCCAGCATTTGCTTGGCCAGCACCGACACGGCCATGCTCGGCGAGCTTTTTACCGCTTTGACGCGGCTGCTTTGCACGTCCATTGCTCAACGCTCCTTGGCGGCTTCGAAGCCGTAGTCGTCACGCGCCTGCTCGGCACTGATGTAGCCGTAGCGCAGGTCGCGCTCGACCAACTGGCGGTCACGCTGACGCGGGTCGCCATAACCACCGCCACCCGGCAAACGCAACACCAGGCGACGGTCCGCCGGCACAAACTGCTGGCCCTTGCCGCGCAGCAGGCTGCCGTCATCCAGGCCAACGAAGCCTTGTGCACCCTCCTGGCCGCCTTCGAGGCCGCGAGCCGGGTACTGGATACGGTCGAACATGGCGCTGAAGCGGAAGCTGTAGCCTTCGCTGGCCGACACTTCGATTTCCTGGCCCAGGCCACCGCGCAGTTGGCCGGCACCGCCAGAGCCTTCACGCAGTTCTTTGCGCCAGACCACCACGGGGCCGGCGTGCTCGGTGGCTTCCACCGGCATGGTGTGCACGCCGCTTGGGAAGGCGGTGGCACTCAGGCCGTCCATCGCCGAACGGGCGCCCATGCCGCCGCTGTTGAACATCAGCATTTCGGCGTTGCGGCCATTGCGGTTGCTTTCCAGCGGGCGAACGCTCAGGTGCAGATTCCACAGGGCGCTGGCGCCCTCGGCTGGCACTTTGCCTGGCAGGCATTTGTGCAGCGCACCGAGTACCAGGTCAGGCACGAAGTGACCGAGCACATGGCGCACAGACACCGGCGCCGGGTGCTTGGCATTGAGGATGCAGCCTTCAGGCGCAGTCACTTCGAACGGTGCCAGCGACGCAGTGTTGTTCGGGATCTCTGGCGCAACGATGCACTTGAGGCCGTAGCAGGCATAGGCCTTGGCGTAGCCCAACGGCACGTTGATGCCGAACTGGCTCATGCCCGACGTACCGGTGAAGTCGCTCTGGATGCCGTCCGGGCCAACGGTGATGGTCACCGCCAGGGTGACCGGGACGTCGTAGCCGTCGAGGGTCATGCTGTTGCTGTAGGTGCCGTGCGGCAGCGACTTGAAGCATTCCAGGGTGGCGCGGCGGCTGTGCTCGAGGATGAACCCGCCGATGTGCTCCAGGTCGTCCAGCTGGAACTCTTCTAGCATGTCCAACAGGCGCTTGTGGCCGGTTTCATTGCAGGCCGACAGGGCATAGAAGTCACCCACTACCCGGTCATTCTCGCGCACGTTGTTGCGCAGGATGTTGATCAGGTCGCGGTTGACGTTGCCACGCTCGAACAGCTTCATGATCGGGATGAACAGGCCTTCTTCGTACACTTCACGAGCGTCGGGGCCAAAGCCGCGGCCGCCGATGTCGACCACGTGGGCGGTACTGGCGAAGTAGCCGATCAGCTTGCCCTTGTAGAAGGACGGCGAAACGATGGTGATGTCGTGCAGGTGGCCGGTACCCTTCCACGGGTCGTTGGTCACGTACACATCGCCTTCGAAGATGTTGTCTTCGCCGATGTCCTTGATGAAGTGCACCACCGCTTCAGCCATGGTGTTGACGTGGCCAGGGGTGCCGGTGACCGCCTGGGCGAGCATGTTGCCGGCACGGTCGAAGACGCCGGCCGACAGGTCGCCGGCCTCGCGCACGCTTGTGGAGAACGCGGTGCGGATCAGGGTCAGGGCCTGCTCTTCGACCACCGAAACCAAGCGGTTCCACATCACCTGCATTTGAATGTCGATCAAGGTATCGCTCATGTTCAGGTCTTCCGAATTCAGGCGTTAGCGGCGCACAACCAGCAGGCAGCCGTCTGGCTGGACCGTGGCGGTGAAGTTGGAGGTGACGAAGGTCGAGGTCTCGCGCTCGACGATGATTGCCGGGCCGTCGACCCGGGCACCGACCTGCAGCTCTTCGCGCGGATGGATGCCAGCTTCGACGAAGCCACCGGCGGCCACATCGAACACCTGACGGCGATCGACTTCCTGGGCACGGTAGGAGGCGCCCACGGTCTCGATGCGCTCCACAGGCGGCAGCGGCGAGCTGGCGCGTACCGACCAGCTGACGATCTCGATGTCCGGGCCGTCGATCGGGCGACCGAAGAAGCGCGTGTAGGCTTCTTCGAACAGCGTCTTGAACTGCACGGTATCGGCAGCGCTGAACGCCTTGAACGGCAGCGCCACGGGGATTTCCCAACCCTGGCCGACATAACGCATGAACGCCGTGCATTCCATTTCCGGCTCACCCTCGGGCATGCCCTGGCGCAGGAAGCCCAGCGATTCGGTTTTCATTTCCGCGATCAGGCCATTGATGGCGACTGCATCGAATTCGGACAGGCGCACAAACGAACTGCGTACCGCTTCGTAGCCAAAGGGTGCGCGCAGGAAGCCGATGGCCGAGCCCACGCCGGCACCGGCCGGAACGATGAAACGGGCAACGCCCATTTTTTCGCACAGGCGCGCGGCATGTAGCGGGCCGCCGCCGCCGAAGGTGATCATGGTGTAGTCGGCGATGTCTTTGCCGCTTTCCACTGCGTGCACGCGGCCGGCGTTTGCCATGTTCTCGTCGACCACTTCGCAGACGCCGAAGGCGGCGGTTTCGGGCTTCATCCCCAAGGGCTGACCAATCACCCGCGCCATGGCGTTACCGGCAGCCAAGGTAGACAAGCGCAAGGCGCCACCGGCGAAGTTGTCGGCGTCCAGGCGGCCAAGCAGCAGGTTGGCGTCGGTGATGGTCGGCTCCAGGCCGCCACGGCCGTAGCACGCCGGGCCCGGCTCGGAAGCGGCGCTGTGCGGGCCGACGCGGATCTGGCGCATGCTGTCGATGCTGGCGATGGAACCGCCGCCGGCGCCAATTTCAACCATTTCCACCACCGGAATGGAAATCGGCATGCCGCTGCCCTTCTTGAAGCGGTAGGTACGCGCCACTTCGAAGGTTTTGGCGGTTTTCGGCACCTGGTCTTCGATCAGGCAAATCTTGGCCGTGGTGCCGCCCATGTCAAACGACAGCACATTCTCAAGCGCATAACGGCGGGCGATGTCGGCGGCAAAGATCGCACCGCCGGCCGGGCCCGATTCAACCAGGCGCACCGGAAACTCGGCAGCGCTCTGCACCGAAATGATGCCGCCACCTGAGTGAATCATGAACACCGGGCAGTCGGCGCCTTCCTGCTTGAGGGTGACCACCAGGCGGTCCAGGTAGGACTTGATCAGTGGTTTTACGTAGGCGTTGGCGCAAACGGTGTTGAAGCGTTCGAACTCGCGCATCTGCGGCGAGACTTCGCTGGAAATCGAGATCGACAGCTGCGGCAGGCGCGACTGCAGGGCATCGCGCAGTTGGCGCTCGTGGGCGCCGTTGACATAGCTGTGGATGAAGCCAATGGCGACGCTGTCGTAGTTGCCTTCGGCGATGCGCTCGACCAGCGCGTCGATCTCTGCCTGTACCGGGGCGATCAGCACCTGGCCTTTGACGCCCAGGCGCTCGCGCAGGGTGTAGCGGTGTTCACGGTCGATCAGCGGTGGCGGCAGGACGATGTTGATGTCGTACTGCTCGAAGCGGTTTTCGGTGCGCATTTCGAGGGTGTCACGGAAACCCTCGGTGGTGATGAAGGCCGTGCGCGCACCGCGGCGCTCAATCAGGGCATTGGTAGCCAGGGTGGTGCCGTGGATCAACTGGTCGATATCCGAAAGTGCAAGGCCGGCCTGCTCCACCACCTGGCGCACGCCGGTGAGGATGGCCCGCTCGGGCAGCTCGTAGTCGGTCAGGATCTTGGTCGAATGCAGCACGCCGTCCACGTCCAGCGCGATATCGGTGAAGGTCCCGCCTATGTCCACGCCGACCCGGCATGATGTCGCAGTCATCGTCATATCCCCTGCTGTTGCTTTGTAGTTGTATCGATCCGCTTAAGCGGTCTCCATGTAAGTTATATGTTGTCTTACATGTGGTCAAGCAGTGATTCGTCTGTTTTCAGTGTTGTGGCACTATCGCCGGCAAGCCGGCTCCTACAGGGGTTTTCTGTAGGCGCCGGCGACAGGGCCAGCGGCTCAGGCGCTGGTCTTGACCATCCGCCCGCCACCCACTGCCTGGGCGGTAGGGAACACTTCAAGGCGCGACACATCCACCTGGCGCGGCATTCTCAGCGCGGCAAGCAGCAGCTCGGCGATGTCTTCAGGCTGGATCGATTCATAGCCTTCGTACAGCTCGTTGCCCGCCGCCTGCATTCCCATGGCCGTTTTGTACAGCTGGGTCTGCACCCGGCCCGGGGCGATCTCGGTCACGCGCACGCCGCTGCCCAGCAGGTCGCAGCGCAAGGCATCGCAAAACAGGCTGACGCCAGCCTTGGACGCACCGTACACCGCAGCACCCGGGTGCGGGGCGCGGCCGGCGCTGGAGCCGATGAAGAACAGGTGCCCCCTGCCCCGCCCGACCATGCCCGGCAATACCTGGCGCGCCAGGTGCAGCGGCGCCTTGAGGTTGATATCGAGCATGTTGTCGATTTCGGCCTCGTCGATTTCCTGAAACGCCGCGCGGGTGGACAGAATGCCGGCGTTATTGACCAGTACATCCACCGAGCGGCCCTCCAGCGCCCGGCTCAACCCGCGGTAGTCGCGCACGTCGGCCTGCAAGGTGCTCACCCCTGGCTCGCGTGCCAGCTCCGCCAACGCCTCGGCGCTGCGACCAACGGCAATCACTTCAAGGCCAGCATCGCGCAGCGCCAGCACGATGGCCTTGCCGATACCGCTGGTGGCCCCGGTCACCAGCGCGCGCTGGTAGCCCTCGGGAAATGCGACTTCAGGCATAGATGTAGCCTCCGCTAACAATGACGTTTTCACCCGTGGCATAGCTGTTGCGGCTGCTGCCCATCATCACGATCCACTCGGCGATTTCGGCAGGTTCTGCGGCGCGGCCCAGCGGGTTGGCTGCCGCCAGTTCGCCAAGGAAGCCCAGTTGCTTGGCGCGCTCGGTGGCAAAGCCGGCAGGCGCTACCGAGTTGACCAGGATCTGGTCCTTGGCGCAGGCCTGGGCGAAGGATTTGGTCAGGCTGACAACCGCAGCTTTGGTGGCAGCGTAGTGGGCATTCTGCGGGTGGGCTTTGAAAGCGTCCACGGAGGTGACGTTGACGATGCGACCGGTCACCGCAGGCGCCGCGACAAACTGCTGCATGTGTCGCACTGCCGCCACCATCATGTGATAGGTACCTTTGATGTTGACGGCGTTTTCCAGGTCCCACTCTTCGTCGCTGATCTCGAAGATGTCCTGGCGCGGGTAGATGGCCGCGCTGTTGACCAGGCAGTGAACCCGACCCAGTGCGCTGACGATTTCGCCAAAGGCGGCATGGGCGGTATCTTTGCGAGCGATGTCGCCGACCGCGATGGCCACCTCTGCACCTTGCGTGCGCAGCACTTCGGCAGCTTGTACCAACAATTGCTCGTTACGGTCGATCAGGCCAATCTTGCCAGCCCCACGCTTGACCATCAGGCGAGCTGTTTCCAGCCCCAGACCCGACGCGCCACCTACGATCACCACTGTCTGATTTTCCACAACACACCTCCGTGATTGAGTCTTTACGTAAGATGCCTGTTGTCTTACATTTGGTCAAACATCAAATCACTGACAGGTCCCATTATGCCCGCCGCCAGCCGCCTGCCTGTTCCCTCCCCCGATGCCCGAGACCGCTTGCTGGAGACCGCCAGCAACCTATTCGCCCGGCGTGGCTACCAAGCCATCGGCCTGCGTGACCTGGCTAGCCATCTGGGCCTGCATCCAGGCTCGCTGTACCACCATATCGAAAGCAAGCAGGGGCTGCTGTTCGAACTAATCGAGTCAAGCCTGACCGACCTGCTGTATGAAACCCGCAAATCGCTCAAGGCTAGCCGCTCCACCGACGAGCGCCTGCGTTGTTTCGTGCAGGCATTTATCGCCTTCAGCCAGGCCCACCCCGACCGCCTGGTACTGCTGACCCGCGAGGCGATGAACCTGACCGACGACCAGGCGCTGCAGGTCGAGCAGCTCAAGGCGGTCTATAGTGCGTTGCTGGCCGAAATCATCATCGCCGACTGCAACTTGTGTGGACCCGCGTCCGGATCACGGGCACACGCCATCGCGCAAGCAGTGCTGAGCCTGCTGTGCGGACGGGCACACTGGGGCAATGTCGAGGTCGCCAACGAACAGATCGTGGCGTATGTGCAAGGTATCGTGCGCACCGGCAAAATGGAATGAAAGCAAAATGCGGGGCATCAGGGCCGGCGACCCTGCCAGGGAGGTTCACTGATGTCCAGCGTGCACCACCTGGCAGCGCTGCGGTGTGCATTTCATGCGCGATGCCATGGCCCACGTCGGCTGTGTGAAAACCTGGCAGTCCAGGGCCGAGCTGAAGACAATGCCCGTATCGATCAATATGGGCATTGTCGTTTATGGGCTACATTCAGGGAGAGGGGCGCCAGCAGAGCAGCCTGTTTCCACCGACGCTGGACGAACTGGTTCCGGAAGACCATCTGGTGCGGGTGATTGAGGCCTACGTGGCCCGACTGGATCCACAGGTCTTGGGCTTCAGCAAAGCCCAGCCGCAGAGGACGGGGCGGCCAGCCTACGATCCGGCGGACCTGCTCAAGCTTTACCTGTATGGCTACTTCCAGCGCATCCGCTCCTCGCGCCGGCTGGAGGCCGAGTGCCAGCGCAATGTCGAGGTGATGTGGCTGCTCGGTCGCCTGGCACCGGACTTCAAGACTATCGCCGACTTCCGCAAGGACAATGGCGCGGCCTTCCAGGCGACCTGCCGGGCCTTCGTGCAGTTCTGCCGCCAGGTGGGGCTGATCAGTGGCCAGTTGGCGGCCATCGATGGCAGCAAGTTCCAGGCGGTGGCCTCGCAGCGCACTTACTTGACCACTTGGTTGCATTCTACTTGACCAAGTATTTGCATCGGATTTGACCAACCACTGCATGGCTATGACCGGTAGAGAACGACCCAAAGCTGCCGGTGGGAACTGGCAGAAACCGGCCAAAAGCTGCCTCTCAGGGATAGCAACTACTCGGCCAGAAGCAGGCCAATATTATGGTGCAGTAAAGCGACGTCATTTCAGCGTATCGACAAACAACAAGCTGATGTCGCGCTGAACGAGCTGTAGTACGCCCGCTGTGAGGGAGCCCTGCGAGCACACCAGGTTGCGAAAGTGGAATGCGTAAATCGCATAGATGATGTCGACTAGGGCATCTGGGTCATGACTACCTTGCAGCGTGCCATTTCCTGCATACACCTCAATGGCCCGCTTCAATGACGTACGGAAACGACGCCGGGCCTGCTCAATGTCAGGCTGCTCATCCACCGCCAGCACCATCACCGCTAAAAGCTCGCGCCAGAAGCGTTTGTCCTCGACGGTATCGATGTCCCCGTAGTCTGCGGCAATCATCGCGAGGATGCCCTGCTGAGGGTCTGTCGGCAGATCTCTGAGCACCTCATGCACCCGTTCCTGCGCCAATAACACTTGGTTCTCAATGATTGCTATCAGCAGCGAATGCTTGTTCGGGAAATAGTTGTAAACCGTCGTCACCGCAGCCTCAGCCTGCGCCGCAATGTCCTCCATGCGCGTACTACTGACCGTGCCTTCGCGGAACAGCTTGGTCGCGGTATTCACGAGGTTCTGGCGAAACTTCTCCTTCTTCCGTTCGCGAAGCGATGGCGTCTGCTGTGGCTGGCTAACGGGCATATTCATTCCATAGGTGGTGGCACAACGAGGCATTCTAGCGGCTGACAGCCATTCTGTGTAGTTGGAAGTTAAAATGTAGTTGGCTACATAAATGACATGGAATAGCTTTTTCCCACAAGAAAAAAACGAGGGCATCAGCGCCATGAGCAGGCTCGGTTTGGTTATTGGCTTCACCGCTTCACTTGCAGCGTCCATCGGCGCGGCAATCGCGGCTCCCCAGCAAGTTCGGGTCTACAACTGGTCGGATCTGATCGGTGAACACACCATCAAAGACTTTCAGGACAGGACCGGCATCCAGGTGCTGTACGACACCTTCGACAGTGAGGCGACGCTTCAAGTGAAGCTGCTCACAGGTAACAGTGGATACGACGTCGCAGCACCCTCGAATACCTCGCTGAGTCAACTGATCAAGGCTGGCGCATTGACTGAGCTGGATCGCAGCAAGATTCCCAACTGGAAGAATCTTGATCCGGAGCTGATGAAGTTCGTAGAGAGCAAAGACCCTGACAATCGCCATGCACTCATCTACGACTGGGGCACCACCGGCATAGGAATGAATCGGAGCCTGCTTGAGGCAAAAATGCCCGATGCGCCATTCGACTCGCTCGATCTGCTGTTCAAGCCGGAGATCGTTAGTCGATTTAAATCTTGCGGTGTCGCAATGCTCGACAGCCCAGAGGACGTGTATCCCATCGTCCTGAACTACCTTGGGCTTGATCCGCAGCAGCCGACACCGCAGAACTTGGAGAAGGCCAACGAGCTTCTAAAAGCAGTCCTTCCCAATCTGCGTTATATCGCATCGGGCACCTACATTAACGACTTAGCCAACGGCAACGTCTGCCTCGTGCTGGGCTGGTCAGGCGATGTGGAGATCGCACGAGCACGGGCTCAAGAAGCAGGCATCACCGACAAGATCCAATACGTTGCACCGCGTGAAGGCGCTCTAGCCTGGTTTGGATTCCTTGTCATCCCCCAAGGCGCTCCTAACTTGGATGCGGCATATCGCTTCCTAAACGAAACCCTGGAGCCAAAGATTAGCGCGGATTTCACGGCAACCGTTGGCTATGCCAATGCTGTGCCAGCCAGCCTTGCCTTGCTTCCTGAAGAGGTCACCAAAAACCCAGCAGTTTTCCCGCCTGAGGATGTCCGCAAGAAGATGTTCTGGCAAACCGATCCAAGCCCCAGGCAGCTACGTGACATGAGCCGAGCGTGGAACCGATTCAAGAACTCCATGTGATCACTAAACCCCTTCTATTTGTTATTGGGGCTGCATCAGGCCCCATCGCTCAAGGATTTCGCAATGTGTTCTAAATCCACTCAATCTGCGGTTGTTCAGACTGAGCAAGGCGCTATCCGCGGTACTTTCGATATCGCCGCTGGCCTGCACACTTTCTTCGGTATTCCCTACGCTAAAGCCCCGGTGGGTGCTCTGCGCTTCCGGCCACCACAGCCGTACGAAGGTTGGAGCGGCGTTCGTGACGCTAGCCGGTTTGGCTCTGCCTCTGCGCAGTTGTTCGACTCTACTGAGGGCGAGTTTTCAGAGCTCACTGATGAGCCTCAGGTTGAAGGACAACCCTGGGTCGGGTCAGAAGACTGCCTGACTCTTAACGTGTGGACTCCAGCTGTTGCGCCACACAAGAAGCCTGTAGTCATCTGGATTCACGGTGGCGCGAACTGGTTGGAGAGCAGTCGGCTGGAGGGTTACCACGGTGATCAGTTGGCAAAGAACGGCGACTTGGTCTTTGTCTCTATCAACTATCGGCTTGGAGTGTTCGGCTTCCTTGATGTCAGCGTTTTGGGGGGCACGGAATACTCTGGCTCGCACTCTCACGGACTGCTTGATCAACTCCAAGCCGTACGTTGGGTGTGCAGTAACATCGCACAGTTCGGTGGTGACCCAGAGAACATCACGCTCATGGGAGAGTCTGCCGGCAGCATCGATATCAGCTGGCATCTGGCAGGCGGGCATCTGAACGGCCTGGTCAGGCGCGTAGTGATGATGAGCGGTTACGCAGGGCTGCCCGGCCTGAGTGGCGATCTAACTTATGGGCTATCCGATGCGTCAGCAGGCGATGTGGCTCGTGAGTTTTTTGCTGACTGCGGTATCGACAGCTTCCAGCAGCTAAATGAGATGACAACCGCCGACCTGATGATGAAGGTTCACCAGCTCAGCGAAAGCAGGGACATGCTTTTCCATATGGATTCGCTGTTCTGGCCAAAATCCCATGCCAAAAGCTCACTCGTCGATCCTATCGCCTTTGCTGCCAAAGGCGAGGCCACAGGAATCGATATCATCATCGGCTTCACCAACTACGAGATGGGGTTGTGGCTGAACTGGGATGAGCAAATTGACCAGTTGGGAATGGACTCCGTCATCGAGAACATTGGCATTCCGGCAAGGTTGGCGGAGTCGGTTAAAAACCTGTACTGCGAGACATTCCCCGATGAAAACGACGGACAGCGGGCAATGCATCTGCTCGGTGACAGCGCTTTTGTAATGCCTTCGCTATGGGCTGCTGAGGGGCTGGCTCGAAACAATCGGGTAAAGGTCTATCGATTTGATCGTGAAACCGACCCGCGTCGCCGCGCTCAGCACGCTGCGGATCAGGTGTACTTCTTCGACAAGCTGGACACCTATGTAGGTAAGCGCCTTGCTGGGTTGCCCGCCAACAGTACCGACAGCAAGGAGCGTGAGTCCCTGGTAAGGCTGATGCAGGGCTTGATCTTCAACTACGCAGAGACCAGTCAACCGGATTATCCCGCCTGGGCTGATTACGACACGGAAAATCGTCCGCTGCTCGCTCTGGATGCCGACCCCAGCATCAAATCAGACCCCTACTGCAAACGCCGAGAATGGTGGTTCCAGAACATCTACCCCAGGCCATGAGCAACAGGATATAGGGCCCACGCGGAACGATGTCGAGCTGAGGCGACACCTGATCCAGCCCCACAGTCATCAAGGAAAAGCCCAACAAGAGCAGGCAGGTACTCATGCCTGCCCTGGTTTCTCTCGCCCTGAATTTCGTCGGAGCTATCAGTTTGCGCTGGCGAGATCAGTTGAGCTTCTACCACTCCAAAACACAAGAAAGAAACGAGGAGTTAATGATGAAACGTGCGCTGCAAATGGCCCTTATGGGTGAGACACTCGCCCCTTGGATGGTGTGCCAGGCCATCACGCTAAACGACGATTTCAGTCTCGATCTAACTGTTGGTGCCTACAGCGACTACCACTCGCGAGGCATGTCTCAAACTCAGGGCGACCCGGCCATCCAGGGCTCCGCCAGGTTGTCCCACTCCAGTGGGCTGTACGCAGGCATCTGGAGTTCAAACGTGGACTACGGCTATGACAGCAAGACCCGACAGGAGATTGATTACTACGTCGGCTACTTCTGGCAGGCCACCGATGACATCAGCCTGGATCTGACGTACTACCAGTACGAGTACCCCAAAGAAGGGGCACTGAACAACAGTGAAACCTACGCCAAGCTGACCGCCTACGGCGCCTATGTCGGCGGCTACTACTCCAACGACCTGTATGGCGATCAGAGCTACTTCTACAGCTTCGTGGGCTATGAGACCACGCTCCCAATGGAGGTGGGCTTGGATCTTCGCTATGGCAAGGTGGACTTCAAGGACGACACCTTCTTCAGCCGCGACGAGAAGGCTCGATCCAGCTACAACGAGTGGCAAGTGACCCTCAGCAAGACCCTGTTCACTGCCGACTGGTCACTGTCGTATGCAGATAGCGATTTGTCTGACTCCGAGTGCTACAGCTACAACGGCTTCGACGATGTCTGCGCACCAACCGTGATTGCAGGGGTCAGCAAGTCGTTTTGAGGCCTGAGCCTATTACAGGCTCTGATATCGACAACAACCCGGCCAACACTCGGCCTTTAGGTCGGCTGAATGCCTGGGCAGGCTGATAGTTGCTCCAGAGGTATTTCATTGGTGTTTGGGCGGGTAACCGCACTTTTTTAAAAGTCACTGACCGAGCGAATGGCCGCTTCTGGCCGGTTTCTGCCGATCCCCAACGGCGGCTTCGGGTCCAGGCTGTGTGAAAACGCAAGTAAGTACCTCGAGTAGCGAAAGAAGCTGGGGCAGCCTGTAAATTCAACAGATGTAAGTGCAGATCTACCTCAGTCGGGCGCCAGGCGCGACATGGGCTATCTGGGCCGCGGCAGCGGCCCAGATAGCCGTATACGGACGCAAAGAAACGGTTGGACTCAAGTCCTGATCGCTTCAATCAGTCCAGCCATGCCAAGGATGCTCATCATTCGTTTGAGATTGTAGGCAAGCACGTGAAAGCTCATCTCGGTGCTTACCCTCGGTAGGGTTTTGGTCAGGAAGTAAGTGCTTCCCATCCAGTATTTGAGCGTTCCGAAGGGATGCTCCACCGTCTGCCGGCGAACCTTCATCTTTCCTGGGTCATGCTCCAATCGGATCTGCACGGCTTCGACTACCGTTTCATGCTCCCAGCGCTTCAACCGGCGTTCCTTACCCGTCGTACACTGCTTCTGCATGGAGCAACTTTGGCAGCCTGAGAACCAGTAGGAGTGCAGCAACATGCCGTCCTCCATCGAAGAGTGCCTGCGGGTCAGTAGCCGACCCGCAGGGCATCGGTATTCATCCGATGCAGCAATGTAGATGAAGTCCTGCTTACCGAATCGGCCTTCCGCTTTGCTGCCTGATGTCAGCGGCTTCGGTACAAAAGTGGTGATCCCGGCCTGCTCGCAAGCAAGGATTTCTGGACCTTTGTAATAGCTTCGGTCGGCAACCACTGTCAGCGACTCAGCGCCGATCTCTTCGCGTGCCAGGTTCGCCATATTGCTTAGCTGCGTTCGGTCATTGCCAACATTGGTGACTTCATGGGCAATGATCAGATGGTGCTTGTCATCGACTGCTGTTTGTACGTTGTAACCAACCGTGCCAGTACCTCGGCCACTCGTGGCCATTGAGCGCGCATCAGGATCGGTAAGAGAGATTTGCTGATCTGGGCTGGCGTGAAGCTGCGCTTCAATCTCCTTGAGCTTCGTCATCTGCTGTTTCAGCTTTTCTATTTTTTCGCTCAGCCGTTCAGCCTTGGCCTCGGCGACCTCGGGCGCTGCCCGATCCGCCGAATCCATCGCCGCAAGATAGCGGTCAATGCTCTGCTCGATCTGCTGCATGCGCGCCTTGATCTTGCCCTGGGTGAAGTTGCGGTCGCGGTTATTCACGGCTTTGAATTTGCTGCCGTCAATGGCGATGATCGACTGGGTGAAGAGATTGAGGTTGCGGCAAAGCACTAGGAATTGCCGGCAGACGCTGCGAATGGCTTTACCGTTGTCTCGGCGAAAGTCGGCAATCGTTTTGAAGTCAGGAGCCAACCGGCCCGTTAACCACATCAGCTCGACATTGCGCTCTGCCTCGCGCTCAAGCCGGCGGCTGGACTGAACCCGGTTGAGATAGCCGTAGATGTAGATTTTCAGCAGCACTGCTGGATGGTACGCCGGACGACCCGTTGCCGCAGGATCGACACCCTCGAAACCGAGTGTTCCAAGGTCAAGTTCATCGACAAAAACATCGACTACCCGAACTGGGTTTTCTTCGGTGATGTAGTCGTCCAGGCACTCCGGCAGCAACGTGACTTGCGTCCGAGACTCACCTTCTATGAATCGCTTCATGATCGTCCCCGCCACGATCTCGACGATCAGAAGGTTAGACAATCGCAGGCGTTTTCACACAGCCTGGGTCGAAAGCTGCCATTCGTGACATACGACCCATGTAGATGCAGCCCCGCCCTGCTTACGTCGATCCGGCCATGGAGATACAGTCCAGAGTGCGCCACCCCGACAGCTATCAGAAATCGCCATTCGCGATCGCGCATCCTGCTGGGGGTATCGAGGGCATTTTGGGGGCATTTCTGCTTTTGCACGCCAGAAATGCCGCGCTAGAGGCCCTTCCAAATGTTCTTCGGCGACCTGACAGTCTTGACTGAGTTCCACTAAGCGCCACAAAACCTTTAAATACATAGCGTTATAAAGACTTTCCGTCCATTGCGTCCGTAGGAATCCACTAAATTCCAGCTTGACTGGGGGTATCTTGGGGGTACATCGAGCCCAGATCAAAAAAGCTACCCCCACACCATGTCCCCCGAAAAACCACCTCCATTCCGCTCAAAGCTCAGCGATGCCTTCATACGTTCGCTGACCCCATCAGGTAAGTACGCCGATGGCGACGTGCCGGGTCTGTATCTACAGGTACGTGCCTCGCTCAAGCCTGGCAAATCACCCTCCCGGCACTGGCGACTGAAGTACCGTCTTCGCGGCAAGGAAAACGTGTTCGTGATTGGCAGGTATCCGGATGTAGGCTTGAAAGAAGCCCGTGAGCTCGCACGGACAGCGCGCAATAGCGTGACCAATCACATCGACCCACTCAAAGCCAAAAAAGCCAAGATCGAGGCTCAATGGCGCAACGAAGCTGGCGAAGTCATCACCCTGCATGGTGTGCACGATCCGGCGCAGAAACCCACTGACGCACCGCTGGGCGCCCCCCTACCTGAGATAGTTCGCAGCTAGCCGAAATGCCCCCGTTTGGCCAGAGTTTGCGGGCGAACGGCGTGAGTCTGCCCTGCATGAGATGGGCTGAGTATGCACCGTTCGTTTACTTCCATCAGCGAACGACTCCCGGGAACACACATGAAAGTACACATCGTCCATGCCCACCCTGAAGCCAAGAGCTTCAACGCTGCACTCACAGCCCAAGCCCGCAGTCACCTCACTCAGTAAGGTCATGAAGTCACGGTTTCAGACCTCTACGCGATGAACTGGCAGGCACTGTCCGGGCGTGGCAACTTCACAACCTGTGCCGACCCTGACTATTTCAAGCAACAGGTCGAGGAGGCGCACGCTACCGAAAACTCAGGCTTTGCCCCGGACATTCAAGCAGAGATCGACAAGCTCTTTGCTTGCGACGCGCTGATTCTGCAGTTCCCACTTTGGTGGTTCTCGATGCCTGCGATTCTGAAGGGCTGGGTAGATCGAGTGCTGGCTTACGGTGCGGTCTATGGCGCCGGGGCCTGGTATGACAACGGCAAGTTCGCCGGCAAGAAAGCCATGGTTTCGCTTACCACCGGGGGTGGCGCCTCGATGTACGGCCATGACGGCATCAACGGCAACATCAATACGCTGCTGTTTCCCATTCAGCACGGTGTACTGCGTCTGACCGGCTTCGATGTGCTCGAACCCTTCATCTGCTGGCAACCAGCAAGTGTCTCCGCCGAGGTTCGTGCGGACTACCTACAAGCCTACCGTGATCGCCTGGACCATTTGTTCACAGCCGAAGCGCTGCCTTTCGCCAGCCTCCACGACTATGACCCCAGCACGTTCCGCCTTCGCCAAGCCGCGACGCAAAACACCTAATCCCCCGCGTTGAGAAGCAGCCCGCGCTGCTTCTCGTCGGCTATGCGCCCATTTGAGATGGAATCCAGAATGAACAAGCTCGAAAAAATTCGCCATTTCGCGATAGACACCAATGGTGTATTGCTGAGCGATGTCTATAGCACTCCAATTCGTACCTTCGTCGAACGCCATGGCGGCCACTACACGGCCGATCTAGAACGCCAGATACTAGGCTCGCCGCATATGGCCGGGGGGCACATCATGGCGCTGGCCTGCAACCTGCCCTGGACAGCCATGGAAACCATAGATGCCTTCCTCGCAGAACAAGCCCAGTACGCCGCACGCCACCCTGTACAGCTGGAACCGGGAGCCGTTGCCTTGCTCGCCCGGCTCAAAGAAACAGGCGCTCGTATCACCGCATATGGGGGAAGCCCCAAGGCAGCGATCTTCGACCGCTACCTGGCGCCGGTAAGTGAGTACTTCGATGCCGACCTGCCTTACATCGACATGGGCCACGCACGCCCGGGCATGGCTGAAATCCACCGTCAAACAGCTACCGGTGCCGGCGAGCTGGTGTTCATCGATGACCTGAACCGGGTCGCCCAAGTGAGCAAAACGCTCGGTTGTGGCTTTATCGGCAAACCCGCAACCCTGTACCAGAAACAGCAGATGCAGGCATCGGGTGTGCGGTTCATCTGCAAGGATCTGGACGAGATCGACCAGACACTCTTGCAAGCGCTGGACCAATCCATGCGACTAGAGCACCACTAGCCCGCATCGCACTCACGCTCAATTCACTGCCAAGCCAAGCACCGCCTGCATGGAATATACCCCGGCAGGCTGATGCCAAGCCCAGCGTGCCGCCCGCAGCGCCCCTCGGGTGAATACCTGCCGATCTAGTGCCTGGTGGCTGAGGGTAAATACTTCTCCTTCGCCCGCAAAGATGAGTGAGTGATCCCCCACCACTGAGCCCCCCCGAAGGGTGGCGAAACCAATGGTGCCCACTTCACGCGGGCCGGTCAGCCCATCTCGCACGCGCACCGCCTGGCTGCCTAGGTCCACCTGCCGGCCCTTGGCGACCGATTCCCCCATCATCAACGCCGTGCCGGACGGTGCATCTACCTTATGACGGTGATGCATTTCCAGCACCTCAGCATCCCAATCCTCCGCAGGTAGCACTCGACCGGCAATTTCAGCGAGGACACTGAGCAACTGCACCCCTACGCTCATGTTGCCAGACTTGACAATGCGCGCCCCTTGGCTGCCAGCAATCGCCGCTTCCTGCTCGGGGTTGAAACCAGTCGTACCAATAATGTGAACCAACCCTCGGGCCGAGGTGTACTCCAAGCATTGCAACGTGACTTCGGGCTGGGTGAAATCAAGCACGCCATCAGCCCCGTCGAGCGATCGCAACATATCGTCAGTGAAATGCACCCCAGTCGGGCCACTCCCCACCACTTCAGCGCAGTCCTTGCCAACCAAGCTGGAACCAGGCCGTACCACCGCAGCATGCAGGCACGCACCCTGGGCATGAAGCAAGCTTCGCACCAGTCTCTGACCCATGCGCCCCGACGCGCCCAATACCACCAGTCTTATTGGTCTATCCATAGGTATCAAAACGTCTCCTTTAAAAAACGGTCTGCACGACCGGTATGAGGTACGAGACCTCTAAAAACACACCCTCAACGAAATTTGTGCGGCCGGCTCATCTCGCGCCGGTAAGGCTTCATAGACGCTTTGAGTACTGGCTCAACGCACATTGCGTTTCTGCACCCGCTCATTCAACGTTTGCCGGGCTACACCCGAGCGCTGCTGGACTGTTTGTCTTTACCGCTAACCGGCAAGGCTTGACTCTACCGTAAGGGGCAGACTTTACCCTTGGCACTTCATTACCTGGAGTTTGTCATGAAGCGCAAACGCATGCTCGTAATCCTCGGCCACCCTTCGAACGACAGCTTTTGCGGCGCTGTGTCCGAACGTTATGTCGAGGCTGCCACGCAAGCAGGCCATGAGGTGCGCCTGCTGCGCCTGGATACCCTGGATTTCGATCCGGTCTTGCACGATGGCTATAACCAGATCCAGTTGCTTGAGCCCGATTTGATCAACGCACAGAACGACATTACCTGGGCCGAACACCTGACATTGGTGTACCCGATCTGGTGGGGCGGCATTCCGGCGTTGCTCAAGGGGTTCTTCGACCGCGTGTTTCTGCCCGGTTTTGCCTTCAAGTACCGCAAGGGCTCGCCCTTCCCGGATAAGCTGCTCAAGGGCCGCACGGCTCACCTTCTGGTGACCATGGACACGCCGCCGTGGTACTACCGGTGGGTATATCGCATGCCGGGCCTGCACCAGATGCGCAAGACCACCCTGGAGTTCTGCGGCATAAAACCTCTGAAAACCCTGACCTTCGGTCCGGTATTGGGCTCCAAGCCGGAACAGCGTGAAGCCTGGCTCAAACAAGTCCAGGCCGTCGCCAGCCGCTGATCAGCCCCGGTCGGGCCGTGCCCCTGCACTGCCCAGCCGAGCCTCCCTGCTGTGACGCCTTGTTCAGCCTGGCTTCCCACCCCCTGACGCTTGTGCAAAAATGTCGCGCGCCTGTACGAGCACGCGACATCTTTTCGCTTCTGATGCGTCAAAAAGGGATTTTCATGTACATCGGCAAAGCCGCCCAGCTGTCGGGCACCACCGTCAAAAGCATCCGCCATTACGAAGAAATCGGCCTGTTGCCCCCACCGCAACGCGAAGGCAAGTACCGCATCTACAGCCAGCAAAGCGTAGAGCTGCTGACCTTCATCAAATGCGCTCAACAACTCGGCTTCAAGCTCAAGGAAATGCAGGCCATTCTGCAGGATCATCGCGGCCAGGAGCTGCCCTGGGACCTGGCCATGCAGGCCATCGATAACAAAAAGCAGGAATTGATGGGGCAGATCCAGGCCTTGCAGCAAGTGCATGACGGCTTGGTTGAGTTTGAGCTGAGCCTCAAAGATGCTCAGATGCAATGCCAGTTCGAACACCTGGAAAAAGCCCGCTGAATCCGCTCCGCCGCCTCTGAACGGCCATGGCGCCCGGTGCCGTTTTCAGCACGCAGGCGCCCCGGCGATTTAGCCTGGCACAGCCCCACCCCCCGGCTGCTCGCCCTCTTGCACTACTGGCTGCGGCACAATCGAGGCAAAGAACCACGGCGAAATCAGCGTGACCAACAAAATGGTCATGAAGCCGCTGGATGACAGCGCCAGTATCACCAATACACCCAGGTCAATGACAGGTTTGTAGGCGGAGAACAGCAGCGCGACAAAGCCCATCGAGAAGATCACGACGTTGACCACCGTCGAGCGCCCGACGCCCTGCATGGCCACCAGGATGGCCTCGTCGATCTCGATGCCCTTCTGCACCAGCATCTTGATCCGTGACAGCAGGTGAACGGCGTAATCCACGACGCCCACCACCAGGAACGTCACCAGTGTGGTACCGATGTTCAACTCGATATCCAACAGGTACATGCTGCCGTACACCGTCACCGACGTGGTCAGCAACGTCAGCATGCCGAGGATGCCCAGGCGTACTGACTTGAGCCAGAACATCATCATCAAGGTCACGGCCAGCAACGCCAGCGAGAAGCTCAGCACCTGACCCTGGGTGATTTCCTGCAACACCCCGGTCCATATGTACGGCGTACCGGCATGGGTGACTTGCAGGTTGGCCGGTTTGTTGATGACCAGCCAGGCGTCCAGTTTATCGAGCATCGCCTGGTAATCGCCCGCCACAGAGGAGGTCATGGTGAACAGCGTCACCGCCTTCGAGTAATCGGCATTGAGCACGTTCTGCAAGTCAGTGCCGCCACCGTTCTCGAACATCATGATGTGTTGTTCGATGAGCGAGTTGCCATCGACATCGAAGGTCTCCGGTTTGCCGTCATCATCGACCACCGTCACCTGCTCCACCGCCTGCGGCACCCGCAGGAAAGCAGGGTTCATGTCGTTGAGCACGAGGTTCATGCGCTTGATGTAGGTCGCCACCGAATAGGTGTAACTCACGTTCGGCTGGGCCTTGATGAACTGGTCCAGACGGTCGAGGAACTGCACGGTTTCAGTGGTCAGCGCGCCACGCGGAGTCTTGGTGTCGAAAGCGATCCAGCCCGGCGATGTACCCGCGACTCCGGCCCGGTTGATGAATTCGTCGGACATCCGCACCGGGCTGTCCTTCTTGAAGTAGGCAATGCCCGAGTCTTCGATATCCACCTTGAACGTGAACACCGTCATCATCGCCAACAACGGCAGGGTCACCAGCAATACCGGCTTGCGCCAGCGAATCAGCCAGGCACAGAACACCACCAGATAGTGGGAGATCAGCGACTCTTTCAGTTGCACTTTGCGCGGGACGGCATCTTTGCCCCAGATCGAAATCCACGCCGGAATCAGTAGCAACGAGATGATCAGCGCCGCCGTCAGGCCGATGGACATGAACATGCCAAAGTTGCGGATGCTGACAATGTTGTTGGTGGTGGAAATCAGGAACGTCGCAATCGTCGTGACCGTTGTCAACACTACCGGCGTGACCATCAGGCGCTGGGTTTCACGGTTGGCTTCGCGGAAAGACTTACCCGAATTGAGCTGTTCGTAATATTCGGCCATGACGTGGATCGCGTCGGCACAACAGATGGTGAACAGGAACACCGGCAAGACACTGGTGAGCAAGTCCATCGGCACACGCAGCAGCGCCATCAGGCCAAGGGTCCAGATGGTGCAGAACAGGATATTGAACAGCGGCAGCACCACGCCAAGTGGTTTGCGAAAGAAGAAAACCAGCAGAGAGGTCACCAACAGGAACACGATCGGGAACAGCATCGCCAGGTCGTGATCGATGATTTCCTGCTGGGCCGCAATGAAGATCGGCATGCCGGCGATGAACACCTCATCGGTGAACTCCGGATGGGCGGCCTGGTACTTCGCGATGATCTCGCGGACCTGGTGATAGGCACGCAACTGGGCCTGAGCGTCGTCCTGTTTGGTGCCCAGTTCGGCGACGACCATGGCGACTTTCTTGTCCGCCGAGACGACGCCACCGACCATCTGCTCGTTGCCCATGATCTGCGCTTCGACCTTGATCGGGTCCATATCCAGGGCGTGCAGGGTCTTGTGGATCCACAACTCGCCATCGGCACTCAAGCTGATGTTTTCCAGGTCAGCCATCGAGGCCATTTCCTGGATCGGGTTGAGCCGCTCGGCAAGAAAGCTCAGGAACTGCAGGTCATGGCTGTCCCAGTGCCGGGCAATCCCATGGTCACGCAGCGCTTTGGCGGCAGCGTAATCGTTCTGCGAAAAACCCTCGGCGAGGATCTGCACCAGCAAACCCTGGGCATCAGGGTCGCCACTGTGGAGGCCGACGATGCGCTGCAGTTCGACACGGTCCTCATCGTTCGCCAGCATCAACCGGCGTATGGCCTGGGACAGCTCGAACTGGGCGTTCAACGACGTGGTGTTGAAGACACTCTCGGGGTTGTTCAGCGCCACCATGACCGAGTCATAGGTGCCGGTGAATTCGCGCTGCAAATCAATGATCGTCTTGCGCGCCGGGTGAGTGTCCTTGAGCAGATACGGATTGGTGTCCGACATCAGCGCGCCGAGGGTGTAGGTGAAGTAGGCGGTGATCGCCACCAGCACGAACACAATTGCCCGCGCATAGCGCTCGACGAAGTTCAGGTATCTTTCCATGAATGAGGGTTCCAGATGAATCGGGAGCGGCGCTTAGCGGGCAGACACGGCGTATTCCGGCAAGTCGCCGGCTTTCAGCCCGCGCTTGATCGCGGTCTGCGTGAACAGGCGGTCGTCCAGCGCGACGTTGTACTGCAACTGGTTGAAGCGCAGCTGAGAGCGCGTACCGGCGATGAAGTCCTCGGTTTCGCTGAGGGTAATGCTGTCGATCTGGTCGATGGTTTCAGTCTTCAGGGTGCGCATCTGCTTGAACATCACACCTTTTACATCGAAGAAGTCCTGGCGCAGCACCAGTGAGTTCTTCTTGTCAACCCAGACCTTGAGCTTGTTGTAGCCGGTCTTGGCCAACACGGCAGGCGTCGCCGGCTCACGCTCGATCACGTAGCAATCGCGACCCTGCAACTGCTCTTCGCCAACCAGCGTTTGGCGATAGTCTTCGGCGCGAATCTTGTCGAGGTCGGCATAGGAGTAGTCGCTCCCCATGAACGCCCCGCGTTTGTCGGTGGTGGAAATCCTTCGGGTCTGTCGGCTGACCGGCAAATACATCCATTGGCTGTCTTCGAGGCCCAGGACCTCACGCGGGTTTTCGATGTGGAAGGCGACGTCACGCACATCACTCGGCGCGGAGAAATACATGGTGAACTTGTCGCTGTCCGGGTAATCCTTTTGCAGGTAGCTGAACTCGCGGATGCGGCTGTTACCTTGCTTGTCGATCAGGATCAGCGACACCTGGGACATGAAGCTCTTGCCGTCATCGCGGTCCCGGGCCTGGCGAATGATGTCGTCGGCCGTGCGTGTTTCAGCTGCCATGGCGGCAGCGGCGCTCAGCAGCAGTGCGCTTACAGTCAGGGTCTTGAAGATGGGCAACATGGCGATTTCCTTTTCATTGTTTGAGTGGTTCGCACACCGCACCGGTGTGGTCAGAACAGATAACCGGCGGACAAGCGCACCTGGTCGCGGTTGTCGTACGCACCGAACTGGCGGTCGGGCTTGCCGAAGAACACATCGACTTCGAGCCCCAACTTGAGCCAGTCCACCGGTTTGTAGGTGAAGATCCCCTGAACGAAACTGTCGTCCTGCGCTGGCGGCGACATGCCGAAAACCAGACGGGTCTTGAGGCGATCCTGGAACTGCGAGCCTTCGGCAGACACGGTGAACAGGTCGTCGCGCTTGTCTTGCACCATGCCGGGCTGCCAGTCGAGCAGCCGCTGATGTTGCCACTGCGTCGAGATCAGCCAGTCCCGCAATAGGTAATCGACGCCCAGCAGCGACTTGGTCATCGCCGTCTGGTCGCTGCCGTAAGCGCGGTAAGGATTGGTGACGCGCCAATTGTCGAAGTAGGCGACTTCACTGCGTACCACGATGCTGTGGCCGGCATCGATGGCCACACCGGCACCGCCCATGGAATAGCGCGGGAATTGCCGCTCGAGGCGAATCAGGCCCTCTTCGGTCTGGCCTTCGACGGCGTAAACCGGGTCCTGTTGGCGGGCGTTGAGGGCAACGAAGCTGACATCCACCGTGCCGATCCGGCCGTTGGCACTGGCGCCGTAACCGAAGCCACTGTGACCGTCATAACCGGGCCGCGAATCGACCACGAACATCTGCGGATCGGGTGTGGCAAAGATCGGTGCATCGAACTCGCTGCCGACGGCCGGCGCCTGGTTTTTCACAAAATCAGTGATCACCAGCGCTTCCAGCTCCCACTCGGCGACCGGCTGCACCAGGCGAATCATCGGCACGGCGATGCGGCTGTCTTCCAACAGACCGATCACACCCTCGCGATAATCCAGCGGGTTGATCTGATCGAGCACCCGTAATTCATCTGCACGCCCCCACACCACCTGCTGCCAGCCCACCGTCAGCTCGCCGTCACCGACGTAGAGCCCCCAGTAAAGGTGCCGCCAATCGGCAGTCGCCCGGTAATCGTCCCGGGCTTGCGCGCTGTATGGGTTGTTGCCGTCATAACGGAAGTCGTAACGGGCTCGGCCCTTGGCCTTGTAGTAGCCGCTGTCCCAGGCATCCTCCAGGCTGAACTTGAGGTACACGGCCTTCTGCGTGACCCGGTCGTCACCGTGCAGACGCACGGCCGTGGCAACGCCGATCTCCGCTTCATGATGCTCCGGCAACCACTCGGCGATCGCCGCTGGCGGGCCGAGGCTGACCAGCGCGGCCAAAAGGCCGCGGTTCAATCCCAGTCGAGCCATGGCTACATTCCCAACCCGGCACCGCCGTCGATCATCAGGCTTTGCGCCGTGACACCACTCGCCTGCGGGCTCGCCAGATAACGAACCATGGCCGCCACTTCGTCGCCCTGAATGAAGCGCCGTAGGGGCAACTTCTTCTTGGCATTGCGCAGGATTTGCTCGTGGGTGATCCCGGCGATGCGCGCTTGAGCCGCCAATTCGCCTTGCAGCATCGGTGTGTCGATCCAGGCGGGCAGGATGGCATTGACGGTGATTCGCCGTGGCGCCAGGTCCAGCGCCAAGGCTTTGGTCATGCCGATGATGCCGTGCTTGGAGGCGCAGTAAGCGGTGTTGCGGACCTTGCCCGCTCGGCCGAGGATCGACGACATGTTGACGATCCGCCCACCATCCGCCATCAGTGGCAGGCACAACGAGGTGACGTAAAAGGTGCCGTTGAGGTTGATCGAAATGACCTTGTGCCAGTTGTCGAGGTCTTCGGGTTCGTTCTCGTCGCAGACCCCGGCGCTGTTGACCAGCACATCAACAAAGCCGACCCGGTTGGCCAGGCCCTTGAACAGAAGTTGCAGGCTGGCGAGATCGGCGATGTCCGCTTGATGGGTTTCGATGCGAGCGGCAAATTCGCCCTCGGTGACCCACCCCTGCAAGGTTGCCAGATCCCGATCAAGCAAGATCAAAAGGTGCTCGGCCTGGGCTGCAAAATTCTCCGCGACGGCGCGGCCAATACCATTGGCCGCGCCGGTAATCACAATCGTGCGTACCTGGCTCATAGCATTTTCAATCCGCCGTTGACGGACAAGACTTCGCCCGTGACGTACAGGCCGCGCTCGGCCAGATACAGCACCGCGTCGGCAATTTCTTCAGGCCGGGCGAACCGTTTGATCAACAGCCGCGACTGGATTTCCTGCTCATGGGCGCCGACCAAGGCTTGGCTCATGTCGGTGCTGACGATGCCGGGGGCCACCGCGTTGACCCGGATGTTGCGGGGCGCCAACTCCACCGCCAGTGCGCGTGTCAATGCTTCTACACCGCCTTTGGCGGCGGCGTAGTTGCTCTGGCCCTTGCCGGGCTTTTGCGCGGCCACCGAACTGAGGTTGACGATGCACCCGCTGCGTTGGCGCATCATGCAGGGCAGCACCTGCTGACAGCACAACAACGTGCCGACCAGGTTGGTCTGGATGACCTCGGTGATGTCGCTCAACGATTGCGTGGCGAGCAAACCGTCACGGGTAATACCGGCGTTGTTGACCAACAAGTCGATACGCTCGAAACGTTGCTCGACCCGTTCAAAAAACGCCTGAATGCACTGCGCATCCTTGACATCACACTGCACGGCCAGGCACTCCCGGCCGAGCCCTTCGACCTGCGCCTGCAAGGCAGCGGCTGACGCCTCGTCACGGACATAACTGAAGGCAACCTGATAACCCGCGCCGGCCAGGGCCAGCACGATGGACTTGCCAATGCCACGGCTGCCGCCGGTCACGACAGCTATTTTCTGAGTCATGACCGCTCCTTAAAGTGAGTTTTGAGTTTTGAATTGCGCGAGGGTGAAACCGTGGGTCGCGGCCAGTGCGCGGACCTGCTGAACTTGCTCACGGCTGATATCGCCGTAGGAGCCGTGCTGGCTCATGCCAGACAAGCCCATCAACACCGACTCGGCCATGCACGCATACAACTGACCTTTTTTCAGATAGGCCCGCACGTTGGGCGCCAGGCCGTCGTCGAACGGCGTCTGGACGATGCCGCCGTGCATGTAGAGCACGTCTTCGCGTTGGCTCGGCAGGTCTTGATGGACGTTCAGCGGCACGGCGATATCGCAAATCACGCTGCGCTCGGCAAAATGTTCGGCACCGAGGAACGGCTGAGGCGCATTGGCAGCGCACAGGACAATCCGTGCGCCCTTGATGGCGTCGAGATCGTTGGTGACCGTGATGAAGGCGTTCGCGCCAAGGCGTTCATCCACCAGACGGGCGATGTGCAAACCGAGGTCGGCTTTTTGGCCATGTGAGTGCAACAAGCCACGAAAACCATCAAGGGTCAGCAGTCGCTGGGCCAAGCGGTCGTGTTCGGCCGTGCCTTTGAGGATCGAGCGGGCCGCGTCGGCGTAGATCTGTTGCGCGGTTTTCTCCAGGCGCCGAACCGAGCCGTCACGACCGCTGCCAATCAGAATCAGGTGATCGACGGTGGCGGACAGCACCGAGGCATAGGTCGACGCAACGTTACCGGCGGCACCGACAACGGCAGCGGTTTGCTCGCAAAGTGCCAAACCTTGCTGTACACAGCCTTGCTCGATGGCTTCGAGCCCCATGCCGATGGTCAGGGCGTTGCCGGACGTCAGCGCCATGTCGGCAATCTTCAGCGCCTGACAATTGTTGGTGACGATCGAGGTGTACATCCCGAGGCCGGCGATGCTGCAGCCATCGGCGCGGGCATCGGTGACACGCCTGCCGACTTCTTCGCGAATGCTGTCCAGGTCACCGCTGCGGATGTACTCGGCCATGGCATCCGAGTCCATGCACAGCGGGTATAACGTGAACTCCACCGCCATGCCGAGGCGCGACCGAATGATCACCGGACCGACTGGCACAGCGCGGCGTTCAGGCTTGGTGCGATTGATGAACGTGCGTTTTTGTTCCGGGCTCAGGGCTGCCAGCGAGGGATCGACGTCACCGAGGATATCGGCATCGATCAGGTGGTTGATGAACGCTACCCGAGCGACGACTTCGACCTTGGCATCCCTGTTTTCAACGGGCTCGGTCACCCGAAAATCGTTCTGACGGGCTGGCACGGCGGGCATCGAGTCCGCGCAGATACCCGCCGCCAACGGCAAGGCATCGCCACGGCGCAGCATGTCGCAGACCCGTTTGAGGGCAGCGATCAGCTTGTCGATTTCGCTCAGGGTGATACAGGCTGGCGGCTCCAGGCGAATCACGTTGGAGTTGCTGCCCGACGGTGCCACCCGCAACGCTTCGAATTGCAACAGGTAACCGGCGATCAAGTAACCCAAGGCATCGTTGTACTGGGCCGACGCCTGTACCAGCGAGCTGCTGACACTCAAGTCGTGCAATTCCAGCCCCACCAGCAAGCCACGCCCGCGCACATCGGCGATCACATCCGGATAGGCCATCTTCAGTTCATTGAGCGAGGCTTTGAGGTAGGCGCCCTTGGTGCGTATGTCTTTGAGCATCGCGTCGTCATTGGCGAACAACCGGCGCAATGCCGACAGCGCGATATGGCAGGACGGGTCGTCCTCGGCGAAGGTCGAGCTGTGGATGTAGCTGAACTCGCCTTCGTAGTGGCTGCTGCGGATCACCGTCGCGGCGATTTTCATCAAGCCGCCGCCGAGGGCCTTGGACAGGCAGTAGTAGTCGCCTTGCAGGTTGAACTGGCTGCTGGCAAGAAACGTCCCGGCGCGACCAAAACCCGACTGCACTTCATCGACCACCAGCGGGCATTGTTGCTCGTTACACAGCTTGCGCAGCCCCAGATAGAACTCGGCCACGAACTCGTTGATACCGCCTTCGCCCTGAATCGGTTCCATCAACACGGCGGTAATCGCACTGAACGGCAGTTGCAGGACGTGCAGGTGTTCGCCGTCCCATTGCAGGCTCAACCAATGGTGCGTGTGCCGGGCCGGCAATTCCTGCAACTGATGGGGCTGCTGTGGGTCGATGAACTCGACGTTCAGCCCAAAACGGGCAAACGGCGCGCGGTACTGACGGCCATAGGTCAGTTGCACGGTATTGACCAATTTGCCGTGGAAGCTGCCGCGCAGGGCGACGAATACCGGTTCGATGTGCAACTGCGCCAGGTTGTGTTGGCGAACGGCTTCAACCACCTGACGCAAGGTCACGCTGTTCAGTGTGGCCGGCAGGACACCTGCAGGCAGGTCGAGGTCGGCCACCTCCAGTTCGCGGTAAGCGTGTTCGCTGGCGGTCAGGCTGGCCAGGGTGAAATCGATGTCGTCGAACTGCTTTTGCAGGCTCTTCTGGCGACGGAACTCCGCGTGCTTGACGGCGATTTCCACCGCCTCCGCGCCGCTGTTGGAGAAAGTCGAAATATAACGTTCGGTGTTCTTCAGTTCGCGATTGAAGGCGTCGCTGAGCGCTCGCCCCAATTGCCCGGCCGCACCGCGGATCGACATTTGTGCGTTGAACGGCACGTCGCTGCGCAGCAGCGCACATAGCTGATCGACAAACTGTGGGTCGTTGTGGCCGAACAGTGCCGCACCGTAACCGCCGAGAAAGTCGGTGACCGTGACCATGTCGCCCTTGGGGTTGCGGTAGAACAACTGGCTACCGAGGGCGCGCTCAAATTCACACTCCAGGCCCAGTGCCTGCAGCAGGCCGACGAATTTGGGCCGAACGAAATCGCGATAATCCATGACAGTCATATCCCTTGAAAGTAAAAAAGAGGCGGTAGTCAGCGGCAGTCCTGAGTGACCTTTGCGCTGTAGTGCACTTGATAGGCGGCGCTGAATCCGTTGTCGTCGCGGTTCAGCACCAGGCAATGCGCAAGGCTCGCGGCGTGGGGCGCGCCCTGAATGAACGGCAGGTTCGCCACTGGCTGCTGCAAACCGGCAATCGGCGGCACGCTTTGGGCCTGCAATGCGCAACGGGCAAGCATCAGATCCACCAGGCTCGGCGCCGCGCTGAGAATGCCGTTGATCGCCAACCCGCTGGTGATGTGCGAGGCGCGCGCAAGGGCCAGCGTCTGGCACAACACGCGGTCTTTGTGCGCATCGCCGGTGCCGCTGCACACCAACACATCGGTTGGGCTGTCGGGCAGGCTCAAGCGACCGAGGGAGGCATGGGCCGTCATGTCGGCGAGGCACGCCTGAGGACCGGCCGGCAGGTCTTCGCGCCGGCGCAGCACCAACGCTGCCGCGCCCTCCCCGGCAATGCCGCCGGTGCCCCGAAGGTCGAACGGCAGCAGCGTGTTCGAGCCGTTGGCGCTGATGACACCCGCCTGGACCAACCCGGACAGCGCCAGGGCATCCAGCTCGCTGCCCGCGCCGACAACGATTGCCGCGTCAATTCGGCCAGCCTGCAAAGCGGCCGTAGCCTCACGCAAGGCTGCCAGGTTGCCGGCGACACCTTGCATATAGGCGTTGCACTCGCCCACCAGTTTCAGCGCCAGGCTGGTGACACCCAGCAAGCAGTTGCTCAAGCCTTTGAGCACCAGAAAAGGGTCCTGGGCACGGTCTTGCAGGATCCGTTTGGCGAACGCCGCCATGTCGGCGACGCCGTCCTGCCGACAGCCGTGCAACAACTCGGCATAGGATTCCAGAGACGGATGGGTGTAGCCGCCCTGACAGCAATACAAACCGAAACGGACATCCGGCTGCTCATCAGCCAGGCCGGCTTCTTCCAACGCCTGACGTACCGCGCTGACACCCCAGATCACTGCCGGCGTGCAGTAACGCTGAAGGTTTTGCGCAAGGTCTTGTCGGCTGCGTTGGTGGTCCTGATCCTGAATTTGCCCGAACGCCACCACGCGCTCGCTGCTGAACCGTCGGGCGTTCAGCGCCGTAATTGCACTGCGCCCTTCGGTTGCGGCCGCCCAAAAAGACTCGACACCCCAGCCGCTGGGCAACACGCAACCCGCACCGGCAATCGCGACCGCCTGTTTCATCGCGGCGCCTCCCGGTACTTGCCCAGCGCCAGTGAAGTGTTGAGGCCGCCGAAACCGAAGGAGTTGCTCAGGGCAACGTCGACCTTGCGCTTGACCGCTTGGTGGGCGCAGTAGTCGAGGTCGCATTGTTCGTCGGCATCCTGCAGGTTCAGGGTCGGCGTGACCCGATCATCCCGGCAGGCCAGGGCCGTGAGCATGAACTCCGGTGCTCCGGCGGCCGCAATCAGGTGGCCGAACTGGGATTTGTTGGCCGTCACCAGCAACCGCCGATAATGTTCGCGCTCGGCGAACAGGGTTTTGATTGCCAGGGTTTCGGCGGCATCGTTGAGGGGGGTCGACGTACCGTGGGCATTGATCAGATCGACCTGTTGCGGCGCCAGCCCGGCATCCGTCAGGGCCGCCTGCATCGCCAGCACCGCGCCCCGGCCCTGCGGGTCGGGTGCGGTGATTTTGTAGGCATCCAGGCTGCTGCCGAAACCCAGCACTTCGGCGTACGGCGTTGCCCCTCGGGCGAGCGCCCGTTCAAGGGTTTCGAGCACTACAAAACCGCCGCCTTCACCCGCAATCAAGCCACTGCGATGGCGATCGAACGGCCGACACAGTTCGGTGCCCCAACGCTGTTCGCTGCTGGCGGCGCCGAGCAGATACAGCGCGGTCATGGTGTCCAGGCTCAGCACCGAATCCGCGCCCCCGGCAATGGCCAGCTCGACCTCGCCGCGACGGATCATCTGGAATGCATTGCCGATGGCCTGGGACGCTCCCGCGCAGGCGCTGCTGACATTGATCACCGGGCCTTCACTGCCGATGCCATCGGCAATCACCCGCGCAAGGCGGTCGTTGCTCTGACACAGTGAACTGTCAGGATCGACCTGCGCCTGTCGCGCCATCAATTGAGCCCAGGACGGCGCCTGCGCCGGGTTATCCGCCAGGCTGAGCAGCATGTCCTGCAAACGATGAGCAGGTGCGCCGGACGCTGACAATACCGCCGCGCCACGCAACTGTTCGGGGCTCAGACCACTATCGGCAATGGCTTGGGTGGCCGCGACCCAGCCAAAGCGGGTGCGTTTTTCCAGCGACAATCCCCAGGCCGGATGGTCTTTCAAGTGTGCCGGCATCAAGCCCATATCCACGGGCGCTGCGTAACGCACGGGGAACGCACCCGCCTCGACGCCTTCCGGTTGCCATGGCCGAATGCAATGCTCGCCGGCCAACATTCTTTGCCACATGGACTGCCACTCGAAACCGAAGCCGGTGACGGCGCCCATGCCCGTGATCACGATCCGTGTGGGGCTCATGGGTAACTCTCCATTGTCTCTGTGTCCGACGACGTTCTGGCCAGCAGTACCGCGCCCCAATGCCCGCCTCGGCTATGTTCGAGCAACAGCGTGTAACGGCTGCAATCCAGTGCCCAGGTCACAGCGATTTCGCTGAGCAAGGCGCTGGCGCCCAAGTCACCTAGCAACGCCTTGGAGTGTTCGAGGGTGTGCCCCGATAGGCTAAACAACGCGGCAATCTGCGGATCCTGTGCATCGGCGACGACTTGCCCGATATCGTTGAGGCACAGTTTTTCATTGCTCAAAGCACGCTCTATGACGTCGCGACCAACCGCCAGTCCACGCTCGGGTTGCGCGCTGTAACCACGGGCAAACCCGGCAATACGCAACGCAGATTGAGCACCGCTGCCTGGGTTGGTCGTCAGCAACAGTGCCGCAGCACCTTCGCCGAAAACCCACGGGCCGGGGTTCACAGGTGGGTGATTCGTGTCACGCAGGTACAACGCCGGGGTGATGTTCGGACTGCTACTGACGACGACGGCAGCATCGGCACGGCCTTCGCTCAGATGGGCAGCGGCCTCCATCAAAGCATCCAGCCCCGCATTGCCCTGGGAGCAAAAACCGCCCATGGGCCCCTTGCACCGCAAGGCCTCAGCCGCGTGGGCCATGACGCTGCTGTTGAGCATCATCAGCGCATGCAGCGGCGGTGTGTGGGCAAAGAATTGCGCCAACAGGTCTGCCGGTTGTGCGCCAATGGCCTGCACTGCATCCCAGCACGAGCTGGGGCCATCCACTTCCGGAATGGCAGCGGTCAATGCGATCCGCTCGTCGGGCAGCTCCAGCCCACGCAAGGTCTCGGCGAGACGGCCGGCGCAATACAGCAGGCGCGCGCCCTGAGGCTCGAGGCTGCGGGACAGTCTGCGGTCGTACACACCCGCCGGCAAGGCGGGCGCTGCGACACAATGGGCCAGACGTGCCGGGTCGAAATCCAGCGGTTGCGCGGCCTGAGGTTGACTGTCACGAGGCGCACATTCAGTACCGGCAGCGTTGAGTACCGACGCCGCAGTGATATAAACAGCGGTTGAATTGGATCTGGTCATGTCATGCCCTGCCCAGCACCAACGAACTGTTCACGCCACCAAACCCGAAGGAGTTGGAGAGCACGACATTGATCGGTTGCTGCAACGGTTCGCAAAGGAATTTCAACGCCGGAAATTCGGATTTTTCCGGCTGAAAATTGAGGGTCGGCAAGGCCACGCCCAACTGAATGCTCATCAACGACAGCACCGCCTCAATGGCACCACTGCCGGCCAACGAATGCCCTACGGCAGATTTGTTGGCGGTGAACGTCATCTGCTCCAGGGTTTCGCCGAAGACCTGCACCAGGCCCAGGGCCTCGCAACGGTCATTGGCCTGTGTCGACGTACCGTGAACATTCACATGGTCCACAGCCGCACTGGTCAGTTCGGCATCGGCCAGGGCCGCCGTCATGCAGGCGGCATACTTGCTGCCATCGCGGCTGCTGGAGGTGATTTTCTCTGCCTCGCACAGATTCGCGTAACCCAGCACCCGGCCCAGCGAACAGGCCTGACGACGCTCGGCATGCTCGCGGGATTCCAGCACCAACAGCGCCGCCCCTTCACTCAGCACAAAGCCGCAGCGGTCCGGCATGAATGGCCGGCTCTGTTCTTGCGGGGAAAAGTCCACGCGCTGGCAGAGTGCGCCCAGCCCATCAAAGCTGTAGTAGGACAATTCATGGGCCATCAACTCCACCGCGCCACACAACGCCAGGTCGATCTCGCCACGGGCGATCGCTCGATAGGCGCTGCCGATGGCCATGGTGCCGGCGGCACAGGCATCGGAATGCGTGGAAATATGGTCACGTACACCCAGCCATTCGGCGAGATGGCGGGTTTGCTGATCAACCCGCCGGGCAAACGCCCCACCGCTGAGGGTGTGGTTATCCAGGAACTGGTCGAGATCGACCCGCCCCTGATCGTCCATGTAACGGCTGGCGTCCCGCAAATCACCGCTCACGCAATATTTGTTGGCCCCGACGAAAATACCGCTGGCGACTCGGGCAAAAGCGCCGTCGGCCAACCCGGCATGGGCCAGCGCCTGACGGGCCACGTAATGCGCCAGCCATTCCTGGCGGGAGGTGGTCTGCAGGTCGCCCGGAAAGGCCGCCGCGATGACCTGCCATTGTTGCTCATCGATAAATCCGGCCGCCGGGTTCGCAAACCCCAGTTCGACAAACGCCGGGTGCTGGCCAATGCAGGAACGGTTTTCGCTGATCGTCGTGAACAGCGAGGCCGCATCCAGTGCCGTGGGAGCCACCAGTCCATAGCCGGTGACCAGAACCTCTCGGGCCTGCATCAAGGCACCCCCTACGCCGAAGCCTTCAACTGGGCGGCCGCGTACTGCTCAACCAACAGACGCGAGATCGAGTCACCGTCCAGAGGGGTCAGGCGAGCACTGCAACCGCCACACACCACTTGCTGGCGTTCATTGAGTTGGGCATGAACCGCGCCACACTCAGGGCAGGTCTCGGGGAGGTAGTTGAAAACGTTATGGCATTGCTGCGCCCAGTTACGCACGGTGGTGGCCGAGAAGACATCGCCCGGCTGCATGCCCACGTGCAACTGGCCCGGCGCATAAGCACTGAGGCTCTGCTCCAGCAAGGCCACGCCGTCCTGCGTGATTCGGCCATTTTCGACAAACCGGGTGGCGTCGCCGAACACCGCTACCGCGTGATCCAGCACGCTGGTTTTCGGCAAGGTGCAACCGTACTGACGGCCCAGCTGGAAGCTCAGGTCGACGATGTCCAGCGAGTCGGCGCTGAGGTCGTCAACAATACTGCTGTGCTCTGTCACGTCGCCCCTATCCAGCACCAGCAACTGCGCAAGAATATCCTGTGTACTGCTGATAACGCTGTCCAATTCCAACGGATTATTCATTGAGTGTTTCCCTACAAAAGCCGCATTGAATGAATAAAGTCATCGGGCCAAAAAAGCTGTTTTGAGGCCAGATCTATCGGGGGCCGGGAGTCTAAAGTCTCCCCCTAAGGGGAGAGTCAACGTGCCATCAGTGCTTTTTGTGAGAAATCCCGACGCGCCCTGAAACCTTTGATTTATGCAGCTCAATGGGGCTTGGAGAGGGGTCGTAAAATGACAAAATCGATTGCTTGAAACAGCACGAAAGTTCCAGAAGTGGAATATCACCGTACCCGCAAGCACCAGAGGCACCCTGCGCAGCGGAACGGTTTTCTTCGGGTCGTGAATCTCGTCGATCAGTAGGTTATTGCCGCGTTCACCGGCTTGCCGATCAGGTGATAAACCAGCCCCGACGCAAAGCCGGCTATAGGCAACAGCCAGATGACCCAGCGGTGGGTGGTTGCCCGCGCAAGCCCGACACGTTGCTGCATGCCACCAGACAACTCGTGGGGAAAACGCTCGCCCCACGCTTTCAGCCCCACCGCCTGCAACTGCCGTTGTGCCGCTGCGCGTCGTGTACGCTCCGGCTCCCCTCGTAACGTTTGGTGACCGCGCGAAATTCCAGCGCGATAGCATGAATCGATGCAGAGCCAAGGGAGTCTGCGCTGACCCGCGCAGGGGTTTCCAAAGGGTCGTTGGCAATCAGTGGATATTTATCAGCGATCACGTCGCCCCCTGGGATTCAATGGATTCCAGGGCAACGAAGCAGACTCCATGCCAATCGGCCAAACCCCGCGTACTCAAGCGCGAGAAGGGTTCTTGTCATGACGGCATGGTGTTGAAGAGGCAGCAACATTGCATGGCTGCTGTTGTGTGGGAAACAGCGAGGAACACGCCTGCGGTCTCAGTTGATCGAAAGCTTTGGCAGCCTTGTGATGCCATTGCATTTGCAATGAACAGATATTCTACCAAGAAATATAAATATTATTTTTTATTATTTTTAGAGATATTAATCAACTTTTATACTTTCATCAGACCCGCGATGAATCGGGGTAACCGTGCTGGAGGGTTGAAGTTTCTTATGCCAACGTCATTGCCTACCTCCGGCCAATCCCAGGTGCTGTTGCAGCTGCACCCGCTGTTGAGTTTCTTCCAGCCTCTGCAGGCCCGCATCCCGCTAGCCGCAGAACGCACCGCAGCCCTCTTCCACCGCCAAGCGCATGTGCTGAGCAAATTGCCTGAGGCGCCGCTATGAAATTCCCCCTATCCGCCATCCCACCCGCCAGCGAGGAATGCCGAGTGACAACCCCTCTACGACCTGCCGTGCTCAGCCCCTTGCAGACTGCACGTCGCCTAGCTACGGCGTTCGCCGAAACCGCCGTCGAGCGCGACGAGGCCGGCGGCACACCCAAGGCCCAGCGCGACGCTATCCGCCAGAGCGGCTTGTTGGCGCTGAGCATACCCACCCAGTTCGGCGGCCTCGGCGCCAGCTGGAGCGAAACCCTGGAGGTGGTGCGCGAATTCGCCCGGGTCGACAGTTCCATCGCCCACGTCTTCGGCTTTCAGCACCTGATGCTGGCTACCGTGCGCCTGTTCTCCCGTCGCGATCAGTGGCAACCCTGGTTCGAGCAGACCGCGCGCAAGAACTGGTTCTGGGGCAATGCGCTCAACCCCCTGGACAGCCGCACCGTACTCACACGCTTCGACGGTTGGTACGAGTTTTCCGGCAAGAAGAGTTTCTGCTCAGGCGCCAGCGACTCGGAAATGCTGATTGCCTCGGCAGTCGATGAAAGTGCTGGCGGCAAGCTGCTGATCGCTGCCATCCCCAGCGGCCGGACCGGTATCACACTGCATGATGACTGGAACAACATGGGCCAGCGCCAGACCGACAGCGGCAGCGCTACTTTCGAGCGCGTGCGCGTCGAAGAGAACGAGATGCTTCTCGACCCCGGCCCGCTGAGCACACCCTTCGCCAGCCTGCGCCCGCTGATCGCCCAGTTGCATTTCGCCAACGTATTCCTTGGTATCACCGAAGGCGCTCTGGAAGAGGCCCGCCATTACACGTTGAAGGAAGGCCGCCCGTGGTTCCGCTCCAAAGCCCGACATGTCAGCGAAGACCCTTACATCCTGCGCCACTACGGCGAGTTCTGGGTCGGTCTGGAAGGCGTGCGCCTGCTGGTGGAGCGCGCCGCGACGCAACTCGACGCGGCCTGGCACAAGGAGCACGCGCTCGGCGCCGAAGAGCGTGCGCAACTGGCGCTGGCCATCGCCACGGCCAAGGTGGCGGCGGCACGCACTGGCCTGGACATCTGCAACCGCCTGTTCGAGGTCACTGGCGCACGTGCGACCCACGCCTCGCTACGCCTCGATCGCTACTGGCGCAACCTGCGTACCCAGAGCCTGCACGACCCGCTGGACTACAAACTCCACGAGCTGGGTGAGTGGGCACTGAGCCAGACGCGACCCACCCCATCTTTCTACTCATAGGAATCGCCATGCAGTTGCTGACCCTCCCCCCTTCGCCGTCACTGGCCACCTCGATCCGGGCGACCGCACAGGTCTTCGAAGACGCTAGATCGCAGGCGCTGCTCGCCCACCTGCAACAGGTCGCCCCCAGCGAGGCCAGCGTCCTGATCATCGGCGAGACCGGCACGGGCAAGGAGCTGGTCGCACGCCACATACACAACCTCAGCGGACGGCGCAACGGCCCCTTCGTCGCGGTGAACTGTGGCGCCTTTTCGGAGTCGCTGGTAGAGGCCGAGCTGTTCGGCCACGAGAAAGGCGCCTTCACCGGCGCCCTGGCGGCCAAGGCCGGCTGGTTCGAGGAGGGCAACGGCGGCACGCTGTTCCTCGACGAAATCGGCGACCTGCCCATGGCCATACAGGTCAAGCTGTTGCGCGTGCTGCAGGAGCGTGAAGTGGTGCGCCTGGGCTCGCGCAAGAGCATCCCCATCGACGTGCGCGTGGTCGCCGCCACCAACGTGCAACTGGACAAGGCCATCGCTGCCGGCAACTTCCGCGAAGACCTGTACTACCGCCTCAACGTGGTCAGCCTGCAACTCTACCCGCTGCGAGAACGCCCGGGCGACATCCTGCCGCTGACCCGACACTTCATCAAGACCTACTGCAACCGCCTGGGTTACGGCGAAGTGCGCCTGTCCCCCGAGGCCGAACGCAAGCTGGTGAGCTACGACTGGCCCGGCAACATCCGCGAGCTGGAAAACGTCATCCACCACACCCTGCTGGTGTGCCGCAATGGCCTGGTGCAGGACGACGACCTGCGCCTGTCGCACCTGCGTATCGAGCGCCAGGACAAGTCGCCGGTGAGCACCGCCGAAAGCGCCGAAGAGCAGTTGCTGCGTGCCTTTCAGCGCCTGTTCGAGGAGCAGGCCGGCAGCCTGCACGAGAAGGTCGAGGACACCCTGCTACGCAGTGCCTATCGTTTCTGCCACTGCAACCAGGTGCACACGGCCAGTCTGCTGGGCCTGAGCCGCAACATCACCCGCGCCCGACTGATCGCCATCGGCGAACTGGTGGTCAATCGGCGCCGGCCAGAGCCCCAGATGCGCCCTGAGCGGGCGATACAACTATCAATCTGAGAGGCCGCCACGAACGATTGCCCCCCTTGCCAACTGCGCCAAGAGGGTTGCGAAGGACAGAAGCGCATGGCCGCGCCAAATGGCGAATCGCAACAGACTGGAAGCGGCGCCCGAACTGCGCAGGGCTGAAGACAGGCCGGGGGGACGCCACCGGCCCTGCCCGCGCGATCAGCCTTCCTGGCTGCAATCACGCGGGGTGATACCCTTCTCTATGGCATATTGATGCGACGAGGCCTCGATGATCGGCCGCAAAAACGCGCGGTCGGCCTGTACCCAGTCGCTGATCAGTTTCCACTTCTGCCCGTCCCACTGCTGGAAGCGCACCGCACCACCGCCTTCATGGTCGGAGCAGGACAGTTTCAGCGGCTGCACCAGCCCCTTGGCACCGAGTGCCTGCAGGCGGGTATCGTCCAGGTTCAGGTGTTCGAAGCCCCAACGCACCTGCTCGCCACTCAGCGGTTGCCTGCCGAACTTCTCCTGAGCCAGACGCAATGCCTCGACGTTGAGGATGCCGTTGACCACGCCGAGGTTGTAGTAAACGGTGCCGAAGCGCTTCGGATCGGCCAGGTCGCCTTGGCCCTTGTCCACCACCGCCTGTTCGATGCCCTGCAGCACCGGGAACTCGGTACCGGACGGATGCGTGGTGATGGCGATGAAGCCCTTGGCCGCGGCACCGGCAGGCGCCGCGTCTTCCTCGGAATTGCTCCAGATATTGCCGATGATGCGGTCGGCAGGGAAACCGACCTTCTGCGCAGTCTTCAGCGCCACCGGGTTCATCACGCCCCAGCCGCGCAGGATGACCCAGTCCGGCTTCAGGCGGCGGATGTTCAGCCACTGCGATTGTTGCTCGTTACCGGGGTGCGGCACCTCAAGCAGGACCAACTCGAAACCGTACTTGTCCGCCAGGGCCTGCAGCACCTCGTTGGTTTCCTTGCCATAGGGCGAACCGTGAAAGAGCGTGACGATCTTCTTGCCCTTGAGGCCCTGCTCGCCGCCTGCCTGCTGAGCGATCCAGTTGACGATGGCCGATACCTCGGAATAGGGATTGAGCTGCAGCGGGAAGACGTAAGGGAACACGCTGCCATCGGTGGAGTCGGTACGCCCATGGTTGATGGTGATCAGCGGCAGCTTGTCGGCCGTGGAGCGTTCCAGGGTGGCATACGCGATACCCACCGACAGCGGATTGGTGGCGGCAGCCGGTGCGCCGTTGAGCCCACCCTTGAGGCGCTCGTAGCACTCCACCCCCTTCTCCACGACGTATTCAGTCTCGCACTCGCTCCAGGTCAGCTTGACACCATTCACGCCGCCTTGGGCGTTGACGTACTTGAGGTAATCGATAAAACCACCGAAGAAACCGGTGCCACCTGCGGCATAGGGGCCAACGCGGTAGCTCTGCAGGGGGAAATACTGTTCGTTGGCCGCGTGCACGTTGAGTGCACCGGCCGCTAGGCTCACGGCCAGCGCCAGGCGGCCGAGGACGGATCGGGTCGACATCGTGGTTATCCTTTACAAATCAGTGGGCAGTGACATAAGGCGGGCGAAGCCCGGTGCGAAGGTTCGCTCAGTGGCGCAACGGCCAACGCCGAGTGCGCTCGCGAAAGCGTTGCCAGAGGCGCGCCAGGCCCTCCGGTTCCTTGATCAGGAAGATGATGATCAGCGTGCCGAAGGCCATCTTCTGCAGGTTCTCTATCTGTCCGGCATCGATCAGCCCGGTCGGCAGCAACCCGGCCAGGTTCGACAGCAGCACCGGGAACAGCACGATGAAGGCGGCGCCGAGGAAGTTCCCGAGGATGCTGCCCAGGCCGCCGATAATGATGATGAACAGGATCTGGAACGAGCGGTTCAGGTCGAAGCCGTGTGGCTCCACCGTGCCCAGGTAGGTGAAGGCCCAGAGCGAACCGGCCACGCCGAGGTAGAAGCCGCTGATGGCAAAAGCCAGCAGTTTGGTCTTCAACAGGGGGATGCCGATCACTGCGGCGGCGGTGTCCATGTCGCGCACCGCCATCCAGTTGCGCCCCAGTTCGCTGCGCACCAGGTTGGCGCCCAGCCAGAACAGCGCGCTGACCACCGCCAGGGTCAGCAGGTAGCGCCCGGCCGGCGACGAAAAGTCATACCCGGCCATCAGCAGTGGCGGCGCGCTGATCACCCCCGAGGCACTGTCGTTGCTGAACCAACTGAAGCGGGTCAACGCCCATGGCACGAAGAACTGCGCCGCCAGTGTCGACACCAGCAGATAGAAGCCCTTGATGCGCAGGCTCGGCAGGCCGAACACCACAGCCACCAGCGCCGCCACCAGGCCGCCGAGCAGCAGGCTGGCGAGCAGCGGCAGCCACGCCACGCGCAGCTCGAAATTATAGGCCGCGAAGGCACCTACTGCCATGAACGCCGCCGAACCCAAGGACAGTTGCCCGGCATAACCGGTCAGCAGGTTCAGCCCTAGGCCGGCCAGCGACAGCAGTAGAAATGGGATCAGGATGGCACTGAACCAGTAATCGTTGCCCAGCAACGGCACGCCGATGAAGGCGAACAGGACCAAGGCCGCCAGGCCCAGCCGATCCTGGCGCAGGCGGAAGAATCGTCGGTCGTCGGCGTAACGCACGCTGAACTGGCCCGCTTCTCGATACAGCATGATCGACGCTCCTCAGACTCGCTCGATGGCGCGCTCGCCGAACAGCCCAGCCGGACGCACCAGCAGGAACAGCAGGGCCAGCACATAGGGAAACCAGTTTTCGATGCCGCCGCCGATGAGCGGCCCGAGATACACCTCGGCGAGCTTCTCCGAAGCGCCGATGATCAGGCCGCCGACGATCGCCCCGCTGATCGAGGTGAAGCCGCCGATGATCAGCACCGGCAGGGCCTTGAGCACCACCAGCGAGAGCGAAAACTGCACCCCCAGGCGCGCGCCCCAGAGCAGCCCGGCGACCAGCCCGACGAACCCGGCCACCGCCCAGACCACCGCCCACACCCTCGGCAGGCGGATACCGACGCTCATCGCCGCGCGGGGATCGTCAGCCACCGCACGCAGCGCCAGGCCGATGCGCGTGCGGTTGAACAGCAAGGACAGTAGCACCACCAGGGCCGCCGCCGTTGCGGCGGCGAACAGGTCGAACTGCGACAGCAGCAAGCCACCCAGTTCCAGCGGCGCGTCGCTGATGGCCAGCTCCAGGCCGTGAACCTGAGCGCCCCACAGGGCCTGGGCGGCGCCCTCGATGATGTAGGCCAGGCCGAGCGTGGCCATGAACAGGGTAATCGGCGAACGCCCGACCAATGGCCGCAGTACCGCCCGTTCGATCAGCAGCGCCAGGGCGATCATCGTCGCCAGGGTGACGAGAAAAGACAGCCAGAACGGCACGCCGCGCTCCAGCAGGCTGACGAAGGTCAGCGCGGCGAACAGTACCATCGCCCCCTGGGCGAAGTTGAACACACCGCTGGCTTTGTAGATCAGCACGAAGCCGATGGCCACCAGGGAGTACATCACCCCGGCCAGCAGGCCACCGATCAGCACTTCGAAAAAGAATGCCATGTCGCGCTCCTGTGTGGGAACAGCCCCGAAGCTGCCGCCGGCCGGCCACCCAGATAGGCCGCGATCACGTCGGGGTTGCGGCGAACCTGCTCGGGGGAGCCGTCGCCGATCTTGCGGCCGTAATCGAGCACCACCACATGGTGGGAAATGCCCATGACCACGCCGATGTCGTGCTCGATCAGCACCACCGTCATGCCGAACTCACGGTTGATCTCGACGATGAAGCGGCTCATTTCGCGCTTCTCCTCGGCATTCATCCCGGCCATCGGCTCGTCGAGCAGCAGCAAGCGAGGCTCGGCGGCCAGCGCACGGGCCAGCTCGACCCGCTTCTGCAGGCCATAGGGCAAGGTGCCAACGATTTCGTCACGCCACGGCTGGATGCGCAGAAACTCGATGACCCGCTCGGCGGCGGCGCGTTGGCGATCGTCCTCGCCCGGCGCGCGGCCGATGCGCAACGCCTGCTCCAGCCAGGAACTGCGGCGCTTGAGGTTGCGCCCGGTGAGCACGTTGTCGAGCACGCTCATGCCCTTGAACAGCGCGATGTTCTGGAAGGTGCGAGCGATGCCGCTGCGTGCCGCTGCATGTGGGTGCATCACCCGACGCTGCTGCCCGGCAAAACGAATACGCCCCTGCTGCGCCCGGTAGACGCCATTGATGATGTTCAGCAGCGAGCTCTTGCCCGCGCCATTGGGCCCGATCAGCGCACAGATCTCGCCTTCGGCGACGCTGAAGCCGATGTCGCTGATGGCCTTCACACCCTTGAACGACAGGCTGATGCCCTCCAGCTCCAACAACGGGGAATTCGACATGAACACTCCTCAGACGGGCTGAACCCGGCTTTGCGACCGAGCAGCGAGGGATGAACGAGGGCTGCGCACGGCCTGCCAGCGGGGCGCCTCCCGCCAGATACGCGGCGCCACCCCAAGGGCGGCGAAGAACGCCTGCACCTCGCCCGGCAGGGCCTCACCGACCAGCAGCGGCACCCGGGTGCGGCTCAGGCCCAGCACATCGCGCAGCGGCCGACGCAGCAACACGTGGCCAAGGCCGTTGCGCAGCAACCCACCGCGCGCGTCAAGCGCCCATTCCAGCCCGCGCCGCAGCAGGCTGCCCGGCAGCGGTAGACGCTGTTGCGCCAGTGCATACAGGCGGCCGTAGCTGTCGTGGGTGCCGAGTACCAGGGTCGGGCCGAGTTCACGGCGGTCGGTGTCGCGGGTCGCCAGGCTCTCCGGAAAATTCATCCGAAAGCCTGCCAGCAGCCAAGGCGCCAGCAGGTAGCGGGCCTGGCCGCTGGTGGCGAAGTTGCGGGAGGCCAAGGCTTCCTCGGCCGCCGTCAGGCGCTCCTGTTCGACCAGCCGACGCCCCTCGCCCAGCACCTCTGCATGGCTGAGCCCGTGCTGCTGAACCTGGCCATCGGCATCCAGCCGGTGAAAGCTGAACGCTGGGCGCTCGCTCTGCGCCTGCACCGGCAAGGCAGGATCGGGCAACTGCGCGGCCAGGCGAGCGTAATTAGGCAACCCGGAATCCGCCAGGCCACGGCCATCGGCGTAGAACAGCAATGCCGGCACATGACCGCTCGCCAGCACCCGCTCGACCTCCTCCTGACCTTCGGCAAAGACGAACCCGGCCTGCAGTTCACGCAACAGCGTCAGTTGCTCCGTGTCGGTCATCAGCGGGTCGAGCAGTGCCGCGACGCCGCCCAGCCACTGCGCCGCCAGGCTTGCCAGCAGCGCCTCAGGGCGCGGCCGGCTGACGATCAGCAGGCTGTCGCCGACCGCGAAGCCGGCCTCGCGCAGCCCGGTGGCCAGGCTCTGCACCTCGGCCAGCAGTTGCGCCCAGCCGCGCGCCTGCCACAGGCCTAGACGCTTGTGGCGCAACGCAACGTCCGCCCCACGTTGATGTGCCCGGGCCAGCAAGCTGGCCGGCAGGTTGTCCGCGAGCGCCTCATGCATGGCCACGCACCTCAGGCCACAGCGAGGGAGGCATGCTGCTCCTGCTCCAGTTCGCGCACCAGCGGCAACACATGCTTGCCGAAGTATTCGACCTCTTCCTGGAAGTGCAGGAAGCCGGAGAGGATCAGGTCGACGCCGACCGCCTTGAGCGCGACGATGCGCTCGGCGATCTGCCGTGGCGTACCGATCAGGTTGGTCTTGAAGCCGTCGTTGTACTGCACCAGGTCTTCGAAGGTCGACTTGGCCCAATTGCCCTCGCCTTCCGGGCTGGCCGCACCGGCGTTCTTCACTTCACTGCCAAAGCCGTTGACCGCCTCCGGGTCGGCCTTGGCGATGATCTCTGCCAGCACCGCGCGGGCCTCTTCCTCGGTGTCGCGGGCGATGATGAAAGCGTTTACCCCGACCTTCACCGAATGCCCGTTGGCCGCTGCCTTGGTGCGGATATCGTCGACCTGGGTCTTGATGCCCTCGACACTGTTGCCATTGGTGAAGTACCAGTCGGAGACCCTCGAGGCCATGTCGCGCGCGGCCCGTGAGCTCCCGCCCTGGAAGATTTCCGGGTGCGGTTGCTGCAGCGGCTTGGGCTTGAGGGTGTAATCGTTGAAACGGTAGAAATCGCCGTGGAAGCTGAAATTGTCCTGCGTCCAGATGCCCTTCAGCGCACGAATGAACTCCTCGGATCGGCGATAGCGCTCGTCATGGTCCAGCCATGGCTCGCCGATGGCGCGGAACTCGCCCTTGAACCAGCCGGACACCACGTTGATGGCGATGCGGCCCGCGGTGAACTGGTCGATGCTTGCCAATTGCTTGGCTGCCAATACCGGCGTCCAGGGTCCGGGCAGGATCGCGGCGATCACCTTGAGTTTTTCGGTGGCGGCCAGCAGCGCGTGGCTGATGGTTACCGACTCGTGCTGGTTGTCAGCGCCATAGCCGGCGGTGAAGCGGATCTGCGAAAGCGCGTACTCGAACCCGGAACGCTCGGCAATCTGCGCCAGCTTGCGGTTGTAATCGATGTCCCAGCTGGTGCGTTGTTCGATCTTGCTGACAACGAGGCCACCGCTGACGTTAGGAACCCAGTAGGCGAATTTGATCGGTTGGCTCATGGCGATGTCTCCTGTAACTCGGAAAGTCAGGCCGCGCGGGCGACCGGGATATGAAAGAAGGCGCCGACGGTATCGAGTACCCGCTCGATCCGTTCGAGCTGCGCAGGGTCAGCCAGGCGCTGATCGTCGAAAGACTCGACACTGGCGTACAGGCCGTACGGCAGGGTGTGGGCCTGGAAGAAAGCGAATAGCGGGCGCAACTGGTGATCGATCATCAAGGCATGTCGCTCGCTACCACCGGTGGCGGCAAGCACCACGGGCACGCCCTTGAGCGACTGGTAATCGACCAGGTCGAACAGGTGCTTGAACAAACCGGTGTAGGACGCGCGATACACCGGGCTGCCGACCAGTAGCAGGTCGGCTTGCTCGATGGCCTGCAAATGCGGTTGCAGGTCAGCCGAGGCGCTATCGCGCTCCAGCGAACCGGCCAGGCTGGCGGACAACTCGGCGATGCGCACCCAGTGCACCTCCAGCTTCGGCAACACGGCCGGCAGCCGCTCCACCAGGGCCTGCAGCAGACCATGGGTGCGTGATGGAGCCCGCAGGCTGCCGGACACCACCACGACCCTGATAACACGTGCGTTCATGCTCATCCCTCCTTGCCCAGCGGGCATTACCTGAGGGAGCTTCAGCAGCAACCGTGCCAATCCATAAAAATCTTTAAATTCAAGTACTTGAACGCTAGCGCTAGCAGCCTGAACTGTCTTTTGGCCAACAAGCTGTTGAACCACTGACCCTCGGCCAACAGTTGCCCCGGAAAACGCAATTGACCGCCCACCAACAGTCATTCAGCAAGCTGTCGGCGAGCGAACAGCCCGCCCCACCAGAATGATCACAACCCATTGATTTAAAAGGCATTCACTGCAAGGCACGAAGTTTGCGAGAGCATCGCCGTCAGCAATCGCATCAATCGAGGAGAACTGCGATGACCGCCCAAGCCCCACTGCCCCACCTGTCTACCGGTACCCACTACGAATCCCTTGCCGCCCGCTTCCGCCCCATCTTTACCCGCATCGCCGAATCCAGCGTGGCACGCGAGCGCAACCGCACCCTGCCCCATGAGCCCATCCAGTGGCTCAAGGAAGCCGGCTTCGGCGCCGTGCGTGTACCCGTCGAACAGGGCGGTGCCGGCGCTTCCCTGCCACAGTTGTTCCAGCTGCTGATCGAACTGGCCGAAGCGGACTCCAATGTGCCGCAGGCACTGCGCGGGCATTTTGCTTTTGTCGAGGATCGCCTCAACGCCCATGCCAGCACCCCACAGGACGTCTGGTTCAAACGCTTCGTCGACGGGGATCTGGTGGGCTGCGCCTGGACGGAGGTGGGCGCAGTGAAGATCGGCGACGTCAGCACCCGGGTGTCGCGCCAGGGTGATCAGTGGGTGGTCAATGGCACCAAGTACTACAGCACCGGCAGCCTCTTCTCCGACTGGATCGACCTGTTCGCCCGCCGAGACGACACCGGTGGCGACGTGATCGCAGCGATCCGTACCCACCAACCCGGGATCACCCAGAGCGACGACTGGGATGGTTTTGGCCAGCGCACCACCGGCAGCGGCACCTCGGTGTTCGAGAACGCGGTGGTCGAGGAAGAGAACATCATCGACTTCGCCACCCGCTTCAAATACCAGACGGCCTTCTACCAACTGGTGCTGCTCGCCGTCATCGTCGGTTCCGGCCGCGCCGCCGTGCGTGACTTCAGCCAGGAAACCAGCAAGCGCACGCGCGTGTTCAGCCATGGCAATGGCGCAGCGGTAAGCGAGGATCCACAGGTATTGCAGGTTATCGGCAAGGCCTCCGGGCTGATCTACGCCGCCGAGGCAGGCACCCTGCGCGCCAGCGAGGCCGCGCAGCAAGCCTACCTGGCGCGTTTCGGCAATGACAAGAACGCCGAGCGCAAGGCCAACATCGCCGCCGAACTGGAATCGGCCCAGGCCCAGGTGGCGGCCATCGAATGGGTACTGCGTGCCACCAGCGACCTGTTCAACACCCTCGGCGCCTCCGGTACCAGCACCACCAAACAGCTCGATCGCCACTGGCGCAACGCCCGTACTGCTGCCTCGCACAACCCGGTGATCTACAAGGAACGCATCATCGGCGACTGGCACGTCAATGGTAGCGAACCGCCCTATGTCTGGCAGATCGGTGGCGGTGCCAAACAGTCCTGAAAGCATGGCCTGGGGCACACCCCCAGGCCTCGTCACGACACTGGCGTTTCGCCCGGAACGCCAGAACTAGCCAGCGCCGAGTCGCCGACTGGCAAAACTGAACAGCAGAACCGAGAGAATCAGAACGCCGGTGGCCACCTGCTGCCAGAAGAAATTCCAGCCGATCAGCAGCAGACCGTTGGCCGTGACGTTGAGAAATAGCACACCGAGCAGTGTACCGGGTACGTTGACCCGGTTGTGCAGGCTCAGCGTGGCACCTATGAAGACCGCACCGATGGCATTCATCAGGAAGGCATTGCCGGACATCGGCGCGTAGGCGTTCACCGTGGCCGGCAGCAGGATGCCCGCCAGCGCGCTGGCAAAGGCACTGGCGATGAACACCAGGGCAGCGATACGTCGCTGCGCCAGGCCCGAATAACGCGCCACCAGTGGCTGGCTGCCAAGGACGATGATCTCCCGGCCTAAGCGGCCACGCGCCAATACCACGCCATACACCAGCGCCAACAGTGCCACCAGCAGCAAGGGTAGCGGCACGCCGAGCAAGCGCTCACTGGCCAAGCCGCTGCGCACCTGCGCCTCCAGGTAGATCGGTTGTCCGCCATCGGAAAGCAGCTTTTGCACGCTGCTGCCAATGAACAGCGTGCCAAGGGTGGCCAGAAAAGGGGAAATACGCAGCCCGGCGATCAGCCCGGCATTGAACAACCCGGCCAGGCTGCCAGCCAGCAGCCCACCGGGAATCGCGACATAGAGCCCGAAGCCGGCATTGAGCAGCAGGACGAAGGTCAGCGCCGAGAAGTCCAGCGCAGTGCCGACTGACAGGTCGATGCCACCCGCAGCGATGGCGTAGGTCATGCCGATGGCGACGATGGCCAGCAGCACGAAATTGTTCAATAACAGGCTGGACAGGTTGCCGACGGTGAGAAAGCCGGGTGCCTTCAACGCGAAGAACAGTAGAACGGCGGCGAACAGCGTCGGCATGACCAGGAGCAGCAACGCCCGGCCAGAGAGCCCGGTCAGACCGGCAGGCTGCGGGGCGGATAACGAATCGGACATCTCAGGCCTCCTTGTTGCGCAAACCGGACAGGGCCACCACCAGCAGGATCAGGACACCCTGCACGCCGTCGACCCAGAAGCTGGAAATATTCAGAAGCTGGAAGCCGTTGATCAGCACCCCGACCAGCAACGTTGCCAGCAGCGTGCCACCGATGCTCGGCTGCAGACGCTGGGAGAAGATCACCCCAAGAAAAGCAATGGCCACCACCGACAGCAGCATCTCGCCGGAACCGGTGGTGCTGCCGCTGAACCAGGCCGCCGAACAAAACGCGGCCAGGCTGCCGCACAAACCGCTGATCAGGTAGCTGGCGAACACGTAGCCACGCACCGACAGGCCAGCGGCATTAGCCGCCTCCGGGTATTCGCCGATGGCGTACAGACGCAGGCCGAATGGCGTGTACTGCATCAACACGATCAGCACGCCACCGACCGCCAGCAGCACCCAGGCCAGGGCTGGCACGCCGAGCCAACTACCGAAGGCCAGCCCTTCCAGCAACGGCGAAGAGCTAGGCAGCACGGTGTTTTCGGTCAGCACCAGTTCCAGCCCGGCCACCAGGTTCATCGTGGCCAGGGTTGCCAGCAGCGGCGGCAAACGGAAACCGACCACCACCAGCGCATTCAGCGTGCCGATGGCCAGGCCAGTGCCAAGCGTCGCGGCGATGCTGACAACATCGCCGAAACCGGCGTTGTTCAGGCTGGCATAGACCGCAGCGGACAACCCGAGGTTGGCCGCCAGCGACAGATCAAGCCCACCGGACACCACGTTCGAGCCGCCGCCGATGATCACCGTGGTCAGGCCGAAGGCAAGGCTGCCGAGGATCGCCGACTGGGCCAGCACATTGACCAGGTTGCTCGGGGTGAGGAAGTTCGGCGCACTGAGGGCGAAGGCCAGCAGGATCGCGGCGAAGGCCAGCAGCGCGCCACGGCGCAGCAGCCACTGCGCGAATCGCGGGTGGAAGGCATCAGATAGCAATGGCATAGGCATAGAAAGGTCGTTCCTCGTTCTGCGCGCGTTGCGCGCCGGTAGCCACCGCCAGCAGGCGGTCACTGTTCGCCTCGCCAGCGGCGAAACGTGCGGCGATGGCGCCGCGGTGCATGACATGAATGCGGTCGCAGAGGCCGATCAACTCCGGCAGGTCGGACGAGAGGATCAACACCCCGGCGCCCTCCTTCACCAGTTCTCCAATCAGCCGATAGATCTCCACCTTGGCGCCAACATCGATGCCAACGCTGGGCTCGTCCAGCAGGTACAGGCTGGAACACCGCGCGAACCACTTGGCCAGCGCCACCTTCTGCTGATTGCCGCCGCTGAGCTGACGCACCTTGGCATGCGCGCCATGGGCCTTGATCCTTAGGCGCTCGATGAGCTCCAGGGTGGTATGCCGCTCGCGCGCCGGCGACAGCAGCCCCAGGCGGACGAAGCGCGACAGTGCCGCCAGGGTGGTGTTCTCCTGCACGCTCAGATCGAGCGCCACGCCTTGCCGACGGCGCTCCTCGGGCATCAGCGCGACGCCCTGGGCGACAGCCTCGCGCGGGCTGCGCAAGGACAACGGTCGCCCGTCCAGGCGCACCTCGCCGCTGTCCGGTGGCGCCAGGCCGAACAGGCTGCGTAGCAACTCCTTGGCGCCCGAGCCCACCAGCCCGGTGAGGCCGACGATCTCGCCACGGCGCACCTGCAGGTCGATGCCCTGGTAGGCCCGTGCCCGACCCAGCCCGCGTACGTCGAGCAACAGCGCACCGGCAGGCACCGCTACCTTGGGGTACAGCTCGCCGACTTCGCGGTTGACCATCAGGCGGGTGATCTGCTCCAGCGACGTGTTGCGCGGGGAGACTTCAGCGACATCGCGACCGTTGCGCAGTACCGTCACGCGGTCGCACAGGGCCTCGATTTCCTGCAGGTAATGGGAGATGTAGACGATCGCCAGGCCATCGTCACGCAGGCGCTGGACGATCCGCAGCAAACGCTCCACCTCACGCTGCACCAGGGCCACGCTGGGTTCGTCGAACACCAGCACACGCGGTTTGATCAGCAGCGCGCGGACGATCTGCACCATCTGTTGCTCGGCGCTGCTCAGTTCACCGATCAGCGCATTCGCCGGCAGTCGCAGGCCGAAGTAGTCGTCCAGCAGACGCGCGGCCTCGCGCTGCTGGGAGCGGCGATCGAGCAAGGGCCCGAATCGCCGTTCGTGGCCGAAGAACAAGGCTTCACCCACGGTGAAACGGGCCGGCAACAAGCGTTCCTGGTGGATGAAGCCAATGCCCAGGCGCTCCACCTGGCGCGGGCTGAAATGCCCGTGCGGCTGGCCGTCGAGCAGCAGGCTGCCGGCGTCCGGGCGGTGGATGCCGGCCAGCACCTTGATCAGCGTAGACTTGCCGGCGCCGTTCTCGCCCACCAGACCGTGCACGCTGCCCGCCGCCACCCGCAGGCTGGCGCCGTCGAGCGCCCGGGTGGCACCGAAGGTCTTGACGATGCCACGCAGCTCCAGCACCGGCGTACTCATGCGTCGCCTCGGATGCGTTTGACGTCATCGACGTTGCCCGCCGTGGTCAGCAGGGTCTCGACGAAGGTTTCGGGCGGCAGATCGTGCTCGCCGGCCAGGTAGCGGGCGACGTTATGCACCGCCGTCCGGCCAATCAACGCAGGCTGCTGCGCCACCACTGCAGCCACCGGGCTGCCGGGCTGGCGCAGCAGTTCCAGCACCTCGGGCGTACCGTCGACGCCATAGGTGCGCACTTCATTGCGCCCGGCTTCGATCAGCGCCTGGCTGGCACCGAGCTGCGGCAGATCCCAGGCCGCCCAGATCGCGTCGAGCTCACCCTTGGGGTACTTGTTGAGCAAGGCGGCAACCTGACTGCGGGCATCCTGCACGGTGTTGGGAATCACGTCGCGCAACTCCGGCTGGATGAACTCGATCTGCGGGTAGAACTTGCTCACCAGCTTCAACTGGTCATAGCGAATGCCGCAGCTCGGCACGCCATAGAAGCCATTGAACAGCAGCACCCTGCCCTTGCCGCGCAGATCGGCCACCAACTGCTTGGCCAGCAGCAAACCCGTGCTCCAGTTGTCTGCGGAAATCGTATTGACCGCGTACTGCGACGGCACCTCGATGGTGAACAGCGGGATGCCGGCGGCGCTGATGCGCTTGAACCAGGGCTCGATGATGCTCAGCGTGCCGAGGGTGTGAATCACTGCATCGGGCTTCTGCGTCACCAGATTCTGCAACTGGGTCACCATGGCCTTGTCGTTGCGCCCGGCATCCAGGGTGATCGGCGTGCCGCCCAGGCGCTGTACCTCCTCGACCTGCGCCTTGAAGGCCCGGCTGTCGAAGTAGATGCTGGTGCCCACGGTGCTGATGGCGATGCGCTTGCCCTTGAGCGAAGGCACTGTGGCACTGGCCTCGGCACCGCTGTCGGCTCCAGCCGCAATGGTGCGGGTCAATGGTGCGGCAAGCCCGAGAGCGAGCATCGCCGAAGACGCGCCGAGCAGGCAGCGCCGGGAAATGCCGGAGCAGTCGTTGTCACTCATTGGTCACCTCGCAGGTGCTTGACCTGAGCCAGGTTGTCGCGGGTCGTCAATAGCGCGGCGACATGGGTTTCCTTCGGCAGATCACGCTGGCCGGCCAGGTAGCGGGCAACGTTGCGCACGGCGGTGCGGCCGATCAGGTCGGGCTGCTGCGCAACCACCGCGCCGATGGGCGAGTTGTCAGGGGCGAGCAGCTCCAGTACCTCCGGCGTGCCGTCCACACCATAGGTGCGGATCTCACTGCGCCCGGCGTCGATCAGCGCCTGGCTGGCGCCGAGCTGAGGGATGTCCCAGGCCGACCAGATGGCGGCGATATCGCCCTTGGGGTACTTGTTCAGGAGCGCGGCGATCTGGCTGCGGGCGTCCTGCACGGTGTTGGGAATCACGTCACGCAGCTCCGGCTGGACGATCTGCAATTGCGGATGATCGGCCAGTACCTTCTTCAACTCGTCGTAGCGGATCGCACAGACCGGCACCCCGTAGAAGCCGTTGAACACCAGGATGCGGCCCTTGCCGCCGGTGTCGCGCACCAGCTGTTCGGCCAACGCGCGGCCGGCCGCGACGTTGTCCGAGGTGGTGTTGTTGAGGCTGTACTGCGATGGCACATCAATGGTGAACAGCGGGATGCCTGCTGCCTGGATGCGCTTGAGCCAGGGGTCGATCACGCTCAGGGTGCCGAGGGTCTGAATCACCGCATCGGGCTTTTGCGTGACCACCGTGTTCAGTTGTGTGACCAGATTGCGGTCGTTGCGCCCGGCGTCGAGGGTGATCGGCGTGCCGCCCAGGCGCTTAATCTCATTGACCTGCGCCTGGAACGCCTTGATGTCGAAGTAATGACTGGTGCCAGTCATGCTCACGGCAATGCGCTTGCCGGCCAGCGACGGCACGGCCTCGCCCTCCTCCTCGGCTTGTGTCAGGCCGCCCGCCAATGCCAGCACCAGGGCGGTGAGCAACGTCAGGATTCGACTCATGCTTGCACCCTTTGCTGATCTGCCAAGGCGGCGCCGTTGAGGTAGTGGTCGCCGAGCAGTCGCCGTTGAGTGGGCAGTGCCGGTTCGGCGCTGCCCGGCTGCGGACGCGGCAGACTACTGCCCACCAGTTCGAAATGCGTCTGCGCGGCCAGGCGCGCGGCCTCGGCGGCGCCCAAACGAAAAGCGATGGCGGCCGACTGCGAGGCGTCGGCGCGTGCCAGCAACGCGTCGGCGGCGTCGATACGGATGCGCAACTCGCCGACTGCAGCGATGACCAGCGCTTCATGGCGAGCACTCTGCCCGCGCAGGTAGTCAAGCAGAGCTGCCTCGACATGACGAGCGTGGGCCAGGTCACCCCGGCCTTGGGAATGGGTGTTGGACATGGCGTGACCTCAGTTCCAGGAATGACGTTGCGGCTTGATGCCGTTGAGCAATTGATTGCCGACCAGGTGGTACTTCCAGCGCACCGGGTCATGCAGCGTGTGGGTGCGCGCATTGCGCCAGAAGCGGTCCAGCCCCTGGCTGGCCGAGACGCTGCGCGTGCCGCCCAGCTCCAGCAGGCGACTGGACGCCTCAAGGGAAATCTCGGTAGACAGCACCTTGGCCTGGCCGACCACCACTGAGGCTTCAGCAACGAGCTCTTCGCCAGGCTCGGCGACGGCGCGATCGACCGCCTCGGCAGCGCGCTGCAAGATCGCCTCGGCCGCCTGCAGGCGCCAGGCCAGCTCGCCGATTAGCGCCTGGCCAAGTGGATCCTGCCAGCCGTGCTGCAAGCCGCTGTCGACCCAGGGGCGTGCCTGACGCGCCACGCGCAGGGTTTCGGCAAAGGCGCCACGGGCGATGCCGGTGTCCACGGCGGCCTGGATGATCTGCGAGATCGGGCCATCAGCGGTTGGCTGGTAGTAGGCCTTCCAGGCCGGTATCACCTCGCTCGCTGGCACTCGCACGCCTTCGATACGCACCTGGCCGCTGGCTGTGATGCGCTGGCCGAAGCCATCCCAACTGTCGATCACCGTCAGGCCAGCTGCATCGCGTGGCACGAAGGCGATGTGCGGGCGGCCCTCCTCGTCGACACCCGCGACCGGGACGATGTGGGCGAACAGTGCCCCCGTGCAGTAGGCCTTCTCGCCATCGAGCACGGCGCTGTCGCCGTCGAAGCGGATCTGCGTCTGGAAGGTGGTGACGTACTGGCTGCGCGCTTCGGAAAAGGCGTTACCGAAACGGTAGCCTTGCAGCACCTTGGCGTAGTAGCGGCGCTTCTGCGCCTCGCTGCCGGTCAGGCCGAGGTTGCTGAGCACACCAAAGTGGTTCTGCGGCAACTGGCCGAGCGATGAATCGGCGGCGGAGATGGTCGCGATCACCTCGCTGAGGGTGACATAAGATACCCCGGCGCCGCCGTGCGCCTTGGGCACGCTGATTGCCCACAGACCGCTTTCGGAAAAGCGCTCCAGTTCCTCCCAGGGCAGGCGCCGCTCGCGATCACGCCAGGCTGCCTCACGGGCAAAATCCTCGGCCAAGCGCTGCGCCACCTCGATGGCTTCGGCGTCGCTACGGATGATCTGTGCCGGGCGCCGAGGCGCCGAGCTGACCTGCTCGCGCAGATCGGCGGGTTGTGACTGAGTCATGTGTTGCTCCAAGCGTGATGGATTCTCCAGGGCTACTGCACAGCCCGTACCAACCTGGAAAATCCTTCATATTCAATGACTTGATGCGCAATCCAGATAATTGGAAAAGCACCTGTGGCGGCAAACTGTGGATTGGCTGTTGCCGGGCGGACACTTGCCTCAGACCTGTTCACGACCTGCTGCGCGTCGGCCCTCCTGCGTTAAAAAAGGCTGGAGCGCAAGCGTGGTCGGACTGCTCATTTACAGCGGGTGAAGTCGAGCGCGACTCCGACCGCGCCTCGCCTGTTTTTGCGGGGCCGCCATCGGTGTTGCATGGCGTTATCTCGCGAGATCGTGAGCAGGTTCTCAGAGGCTGATATCCAGCGGGTACTGGACGATCAGGCGCAGTTCGTCGACGTTGGACTCGGCGACGTGATCGCCACCGACGCGGTGGGTGGCCTGCATCAGGTTGAACGAGAGGTCCTTGGCCGGCCCACTCTGCAGCACGTACTTCAGCCACAGGTTGCGCTCCCAGTGGCGGCCGTCCTCGGTACCATTGAAGTAGCTGTAAGCGCCCCCCGCGCGCGTACCGTCGATGTCGGTACCGCGCACGTAGCGGGCTGTCAGGCTCAGCCCTGGCACGCCAAGCGTGGCGAAGTCATAGTCGTAACGGGCTTCCCAGGCTCGCTCATTGGGGTTGTTGAAGTCGGAAACCTGCGAGGCGGCATCCAGTTGCAGGTCATAGGTGTTCCACACGTAGTCGAACGGCGTGTCGCCATCAATGCGTGTGTAGGACAGCTTGAAGCCATGAGCGCCGGCAGCCACACCGGCATGCACGCTCCATGAGTCGTTGTCGATCTGGCCGGCCAGCGCCTGGCCGCTGTCACGGGTGCGGTAATAATTGAGGCCGGTCTTCAGGCTCAGCTCGCTACCCAGCGGCTGCACATGGTCGACGCTGAAGAACGACTGGTTCCATACGTCGTCGAGGCGGCTGCTGTGCAGGCGCAAGGTGAGCTGGTCGTTGAACGAGTAATCGCCACCCAGGTACACCACATCGTTGGCGCCCTTGATACGCCCGGCATAGACGGTGCCGAGATCACCACGGTGGTTGCTGGCGTTGCGGTCACTGCTCGACTCCAGCTTGCCGCCCTGCAGGCTCAGGCCATCCAGCGAGTTGTTGTTGAAGATGAAGCCGCGCAGTGTCTGCGGCAGCAGGCGAATGTCGCTGGCGTGCAGCACCGGGCTGGTCGGGCTGACGTCGCCATAGCGCAGCTCGGTGTCGAAGGCGCGCACCTTGAGCGCGGCGCCAACCTTGCCGTAGCTGTCCTTGGGCTCGCCATCGAAGTTGCTCCCCGAGCGCGACACGATGCCAGGCACGCCGACACCATTGCCGACTGCCCCATTGCCGCCATCGAGCTTGAGCCCGACCAGCCCCTGCACATCCACGCCGAAGCCGACAGTGCCACGGGTGAAACCGGATTGCAGATTGGCGATGATGCCGTGGCCCCATTCACGATGCAGGCTCTGCCGCTGACCCTTGTTGGGGTTGAGGGTGAAGTCGCCGTTGCGATAGTCCTGGCTGAAGAAGAAGTTGCGGTTGAGCACATGGATCTGCGTGCCGTCGATGAAGCCTTCATCATCGCTGTCGGCAAACGCGGTGCCGGCCAGCAGGATGGCCAGAGAAAGAGCTGTTCTGTAGCAAGCGGTAGAGCGCATGGCAGTGATCCTTGGAATGACGAGGTAGGCGCCTTTCCAGGCGCTGCAAATCCAGTTATTCCAACAACCATGCCAACAGAAAAAATCATTTTTATTCAATCACTTGAACAATCTAGTCAACAATATGATGCACCGTCTGCGGAGCAATCTGCACAACTGCTGTTGCCGGCGCCACAGCGCTTTCGTCAGGAAAAAAAACGCGGCCTGGGCCGCGTTGAATGGAACATCACCTACTCAGTAAAAGGCGGTATGACCACAGCGTTCCACAGCCGTCGCCACCGCTCAGTCAGCCTTGCCGCCCAGGTAGAAATGCTGAATATCTTCCCGCGCGGCCAGCTCGGCAGCACTGCCCTCACCCACCACCCGGCCGTTCTCCAGGATGTAGGCATGGCTAGCATGGCGCAGGGCAACGTTGATGTTCTGCTCGGCCACCAGAAAGCTCACGCCCTCCTGCGCATTGAGCTGGGCGACGATGGCGAAGATCTCCTCGACGAGGATCGGCGCCAAGCCCATCGAGGGCTCGTCGAGCAGCACCAGGCGCGGTTTGGTCATCAGCGCGCGGCCGATGGCGAGCATCTGCTGCTCACCGCCGGAAGTCAGCCCAGCCTGAGTCTTGCGCTTGGTCTTCAAGCGCGGGAACCAGGCATAGATGCGCTCCAGATCCTGCTCCAGTTGGCGCCGCGTCGGGTTACGCAGGAAGCCGCCACTGCGCAGGTTTTCCTCGATGGTCAGGTGGGCGAACACATGCCGTCCTTCCAGCACATGGACGATACCCTGGCGTGCCAGCAGGTTGGCCGCGACACCGGCGGTGTCCTGCCCCTGGAAGCGGATATGGCCACGGCTGACCTGCGCCCGGTCGGCCTGCACCAGGCCGGAAATAGCCTTGAGTGTGGTGCTCTTGCCAGCACCGTTGGCGCCTAGCAAGGCGACGATATCGCCCTGCCCGACCCGCAGGGATACACCGGCCACGGCGAGGATTGCGCCGTCGTAGATCACTTCGATGTCCTCCACTGCCAGCAGCTCGCTGCTGACGGCGGCTGGAAGAGTCGCACTGGTCATGGATTGTTGCCCTCTGGTCGTCGTTCAGCGGGCGGCGCCTGCCGCCCCACAGCCTTGAAATGCGTTGCCCGTGCCGGTCGCGGCTAAAGCCCCTGCCACAGGTGAAAAGCGAGCGTTCACGGCGCGTCACACGCACGGGGGGTCACGCCTTTCTCTTTCGCGTACTCGGCAGCCTTGGCGTCAATCAGGGGGCGCAGGGTGACATGATCGGCCTGCACCCAATCGGTGATCAGCTTCCACTGCTGGCCATCCCACTGCTGCACCTTGACGGCACCGCCCCCCTCGTGGTCGCTGCACGACAGCTTCAGCGGCTGCATCAGCCCCAGGAAACCGATCGCCTTGAGCCGCGCATCGTCGAGATCGAGGTGTTCCAAGCCCCAGCGACCTTCCTCGCCATTGAGCGGCCGCGCTCCGAAGTGCTTCTGCGCGGCGCGGATCGCCTCGACGGCGATGGCGGCATTCACCAGGCCGGAGTTGTAGTAGACGCTGCCGAAGCTCTTAGGATCCTTGAGGTCGCTCTTGCCCTTGTCGAGGATGTGTGCCTTGATGCGCTGGTGGATGTCGAAGTCGGCACCGCCCGGATAGGGCGTCAGGGCCAGATAACCCTTGCCCGCCTCGCCGGCCGGCAGCACGTCTTCATTGGAGCTGGCCCAGATGTCGCCAACGATGCGATCGACCGGAAAGCCGAAGCGCGCCGCAGTCTTGATCGCCACCGGGGTGGACACGCCCCAGGTGCGCAGGAATACCCAGTCCGGCTTGAGCTGGCGCACCTGGCGCCACTGCGAGGCCTGCTCGTTACCCGGGTCGGCGACGGGAATCTGGATGTTCTCGAAGCCGTACTTCTCCGCCAGTAGCTTCAGTGGCCCCTGGGTTTCCCGGCCATAGGCGGAGTCGTGGTAGACGGTGGCGATCTTCTTGCCCTTGAGCTTGTCCAGCCCACCCTCGCGCTCGGCCACGTAGTTGATGAATGCCGAAGCCTCGCTGTAGAAGGTCAGCATCACCGGGAAGTTGTAGGGAAAGACGCGGCCATCGGTGGCCTCGGTACGACCATAGCCGAGGGTGATCAGCGGGATCCGGTCGGCCTCGGCCTTGTCCGCCAGGGCATAGGCAGCCGGCGCACCATTGGGCTGGTAGACCGCTACCGGAGCGCCATTGAGGCCGTTCTTGAAGCGCTCGTAGCACTCGATGCCCTTCTCCGCCGTCCACTCGGTCTCACACTCCTGCCAGACCAGCTTGACGCCATTGATGCCGCCTTCGACGTCGTTGATGTAGCGCAGGTAGTCGATCATCCCGGCCCACACCGGAATGCCGCTGGAGGCATAGGCACCGACTCGGTAGGTGGCTAGCGGGAAGAATTGTTCATTGGCCGCCTGGGCCGCCGACGGCATCGCGGCGTAGCTCGCGAGCGCCAGGCCAAAGGCGGCGACACCGCGTTTAAGCGTTGCATGCATGGTCTTTCTCCTCAGGCGCCCGGCCCACGCGACGGTGGCCAGGCGCAGGTCATGGGGGTTTATTGCTCGTTGGCGCAATTACGCGGGGTGATGCCCTTCTCCTGGGCATAGGCGGCGGACTTGGCCTCGATCAGCGGACGCAAGGTGGTGCGGTCGGCCTGGATCCAGTCGGTCACCAGCACCCATTTCTCGCCGTCCCACTGCTGAACGCGGGCCGCACCACCGCCCTCGTGATCAGAGCAGGACAGCTGCAGCGGTGGCAGCAGCCCTTCGAAGCCACTGGCCTTGAGGCGTGCGGCGTCGATATTCAGGTGCTCGAAGCCCCAGCGCGCTTCCTCACCGTTGAGCGGGCGGTTGCCAAACTTACCCTGGGCGGTGCGCAGCGCCTCGACGGCAATCGCGGCATTGATCAGGCCGATGTTGTAGTACACCTTGCCGAAGTAGCGCTTATCCTTCAGGTCGCTCTTGCCGGCATCGAGGATGTGCTGGCGCAGGCGCTGGTGAATCTCGAAACCGTCGCCACCGGGGAACGGCGCCAGGGCCTGGTAGCCCTTGGCCGCCGTGCCGGCAGGGAGCACGTCGGCCTCGGAGCCGGCCCAGACGTCGCCGATGATGCGCTCCACCGGGATGCCGAAGCGTGCGGCCGTCTTTATGCCAACCGGAGTGGACACGCCCCAGGTACGCAGGAACACCCAATCTGGCTTGATCTGCCACACCTGGCGCCACTGCGCCGACTGCTCATTGCCCGGATCGGCCACCGGGATCTGGATGTTCTCGAAGCCGTATGTTTCCGCCAGCAGCTTCATCGGCGCTTGGGTTTCCCGGCCATACGCCGAGTCGTGGTAGACGGTGACGATCTTCTTGCCCTTGAGCTTGTCGAAGCCGCCCTCGCGCTCGGCGATGTAGTTGATGCCCACCGAGGCCTGCCCGTAGTAGTTCAGCAGCAGTGGGAAGGCATAGGGGAACACGCTGCCGTCGGTAGACTCGGTGCGCCCGCCGGCACCATCGATCAGCGGGATGCGGTCGGCCGCGCCCTTCTCCATCAGCGCATAGGAGCCCGGAGTGCTGTGGGTGAAGAAGAACGCCGTCGGCGCGCCATCCTTGCCATCTTTGTAGCGCTCGTAGCACTCGACGATACGGTCGACGTTCCACTCGGTCTCGCACTCCTGCCAGACCAGCTTGACGCCGTTGATGCCGCCTTCCACCTCGTTGATGTAACGGAAGTAGTCGATCTCTCCGGCCCACCAGTGAATCCCGCTGGAGGCATAGGCGCCGACCCGGTAGGTGGCCATGGGAATGAACTGCTGGTTGTCGGCGGCCTGGGTGACGACCGGAGACAGGGCCTGGGCGCCGAGCACAAAGAGGCTGACGAGCAGGTGACGATGCAAGGGTTTGCGCATGGTGTGAACTTCTTGTGCTGGGGTGAAAACCTCCTTTCCCGCGGTCGGGTCAAGGTTCATGGAAAGAGGCGGTCGTGCTCAGAATCGCAGCGGCCAGACCCTGATGCGTTCGCGCAGGTCGCCGAGCAGGCGCACCAGGCCTTCCGGCTCCTTGATCAGGAACCAGATGATCAGGCTGCCGAAGAGGATCTTCTGCAGGTTCTGCAATTGCCCGGCATCGACGTTGCCGCCGAACAGCCACTGCCCGGCATGGCTGAGCAGAATCGGTGTGAGGCTGATGAAAGCCGCGCCGATGAAATTGCCGGCGATACTGCCCATGCCACCGATGATGATGATGAAGAGGATCTGGAACGAGCGGTTGATATCGAAGCTGCCGGCACTGGACGTGCCCAGGTAGGCGAAGGCCCAGAGCGCACCGGCGATGCCCAGGTAGAAAGAGCTGACGGCAAAGGCCAGGCGTTTGTAGCGCTCCACCGGAATGCCGATCACCGAGGCGGCGGTGTCCATGTCGCGGATCGCCATCCAGTTGCGCCCGACCTGGCTGCGCACCAGGTTGACCGCGACCCAGGTCAGCAGCACCACGCAGCTCAGGGTCAGCAGGTAGCGACCTACCGGCGAGGCCAGGCTGTGGCCGAACAACTCCAGGCGCGGTGCGCTGATGGTGCCGGACGAGGCATGGTTGTAGAACCAGGGAAACTTGGCGAACACCCATTCGAGGAAGAACTGCGCAGCCAGCGTGGTGACCATCAGGTAGAAACCCTTGATCCGCGAACTGGGTATGCCGAACAGCAAGCCGACCAGGCCGGCAATCAGCCCGCCGCCGATCAGCGCCAGCGGCAACGGGAGCCCAGGCACACGCAGCAGCAGGCCGTAGGTGGCGAAGGCGCCCACCGCCATAAAGCCGGCGGCACCGACCGAGGTCTGCCCGGTGTAGCCGGTGAGCAAGTTCAGCCCCAGCCCGGCCAGCGACAGCACCAGGAAGGGAATCAGGATCGCGTTGAGCCAGTAGTCGTTGCCCAGCCAGGGCAAGCCGACGAAGGCCACCAGCAGCAACAACGGCAGGCCCACTGGCCAGCGACGGCGCACCAGGGTCAGCGGCGCCTCGTCGAAGCCGGCGCCCAGGCGTGAAACGGTAGCGGTCATTGCGTCATACCCGTTCGGTGGCCCGGTCGCCGAACAGGCCGGCCGGACGGATGTAGAGGAAGATCAGGGCAAGGAAATAAGCGAACCAGGGCGTGATGCCGCCGCCGATCAGCGGGCCTATGTAGGCTTCGGCGAGGTTCTCGGCGGCACCGACGATCAGCCCGCCGACGATGGCTCCGCCAATCGAGGTGAAGCCGCCGATGATCAGCACCGGCAGCGCCTTGAGCACGACCAGCGAGAGTGAGAACTGCACGCCCTGACGCGCCCCCCAGAGCAGCCCGGCCACCAGCCCGACCATTCCGGCCACGGCCCAGACGATCTGCCAGATGCGGTTGAGGTTGATGCCCAGCGACAGCGCCGCGCGGGTATCGTCGGCCACCGCCCGCAAGGCCACACCGATGCGGGTCTTGTTGAACAGCAGCGCCAGCACCGCCACCAACAAGGCGGAAACGCCGGAGGCAACCAGGTCGAACTGGCTGATCATCAGTTCGCCGACGAACAGCGGGACGTCCTCGATGCCCAGATCCAGCGCGCGTACCTGGGCGCCCATCAAGCCCTGGGCCAGGCCCTCGATGATGAACGACAGGCCAAGGGTGGCCATGAACAGGGTGATCTGCGAGCGATTGACCAGGGGCCGCAGCACCAGGCGCTCGATCAGCAGCGCGCCGACGATCATCACCAGTACGGTCAGGGCCAACGCCAGGGCGAACGGCAGGCCCTGCTCGTGCAGGCTAACGAAGGTCAGCGCAGCAAACAGCAGCATCGCGCCCTGGGCGAAGTTGAACACGCCGCTGGCCTTGTAGATCAGCACGAAGCCGATGGCCACCAGCGAATACAGGGTGCCGGCGAGCAAGCCGCCGATCAAGGTTTCCAGGAAGAAGTTCATCCGTGCGGCGCTCCCAGGTAGGCGGCGATCACATCGGGATTGGCCTGCACTTCGGCCGGTGTGCCATCGCCGACCTTGCGCCCGTAGTCCAGCACCACCACGTGGCTGGACAGCCCCATGACCACCTGAATGTCGTGTTCGATGAGAATCACCGTGGTGCCGAGATCACGGTTGATATCGGCGATGAAGCGGCTCATGTCCTGTTTCTCTTCGGCGTTCATCCCCGCCATCGGCTCGTCGAGTAGCAGCAGGGTCGGCTGCGCGATCAGCGCACGCCCCAGCTCCACGCGTTTCTGCAGGCCATAGGCCAGGCTGCCCACGGCAACGTCGCGCCAGGGCTGCAGCTCGAGGAACTCCAGCACCTGCTCGGCGCGCTCGCCGAAAGCCCGGGCCTCGCGCCGGGCACGTGGCAGGCCCAGTGCCTGTTCGAGAAAGAAACTGCGCTGGAAACGCGACAGACCGGTAAGCAGGTTGTCCAGCACACTCATCTTCTTGAACAGCGCATTGTTCTGGAAGGTACGGCCGATCCCCAGCCGCGCCGCCTGCAGCGGGTGCGGCCGGCGCAACGGCTCGGTGGCGAAGAACAGCTGGCCGGCATCGGCCCGGTAGACGCCATTGAGGATGTTCAGCAGCGAGCTCTTGCCGGCGCCATTCGGCCCGATCAGGGCGCAGATCTCGCCGCGCCTGACGCTGAAGGACAAGTCGGAAATCGCCTTCACGCCCTTGAACGACAGCGACACGTTGCGCACCTCCAGCAAAGCACTCATGCCGCGCGCTCCAGATATTCGTGCAGCCATGACAAGCGTGCCGGGCCTTGTAGCGCCACGCTGGCAGACGCACTTGGCACCTCGATCCGGCGCAAGCGATGGAAGCCGAGCAGACGCCGCACCCGCTGCTTCAGCCAGCGACGCAAGCCCTGGTGTGGATTTTCCAGCGTCCAGTCACACAGACGCCGTCGCCAACTGTCTGGTGGCGCCAGGCGGGCATCGATTTCGCCCGCCAGCGCCTCGACCCCCGCAGCGGACAACAACAACCCGGTCGGGGCGATTTCGCGACGGTCGCGACCAGCAGACTCGCTCGTTTCCGGGAAGGCTAGACTTTCGCCATGGTGCAACCAACGGCTCAGCAAATGCCCCAATCCCTCATGCCATTCGGTGCCCTCATCGACCCACAGCACGTCATCTTCTGCGACCTGCGCCCAATCCTGGCGCTGCGCCACCGGCGCCTCGCCGACAAACAGCGTCGACAGCGGCTGCACCTGCCACAAGCCGTTGCTCACGACATTGGCCTGGGCGGAAAACAAACGCAGTGGCCACAGCTCGGCAAGGCCGCTACCCAACCAGTGCGACACGTCTTCACGGCGTTGGACGAAGGCGAACGTCGGACGCGCCTGGCGCAGTTGCCGTTGCAGCTCATCGCCACGGCTGTCGCGGCCAATCACCAGACTCTGGCCGCCAAGCGGGTGGGCAGCCAACGCCAGAATCAGCAGGCTCGGCTCGAAGGCGCCACTCAATGCCAGGCGCTGCCCGGGGCCGAACCCCTGCTGGCGCAAGCCGTTGGCAACCCGCTCGACCTCGTGCTGCACATCGATCCAGCGCCAGGCCTTCCACACACCAAGACGGCGATGACGCAGGGCGATTTGTGTCGGCCGTTCTCTGGCCCAACGCTGCAGCGCCGTCAGGGCGCTGTCGGCCACTACGTCGGGCAACGGCAGATAGCGTTCATGAATGCTCATGCGATGACTCCTCTGCCGATTCAGGCCGGCTCGGCCAGGTTGACATCGACGTTTTCGCGCTGCTGGCTGAGGTCGCGATAGCCAGCGCCAGGATGGTTGGCGGGCAGTCGCGGGCCATCGCCGAACAGCTTCTCGCGCAGGGTTCCGGAACGATATTCGGTCTTGTACACACCGCGTTTCTGCAACTCGGGCACCAACAGCTCGACCACATCGCGGAAGGTTTCGTGGGCCAGGACGTAAGCCAGGTTGAAGCCGTCCACGTCGGTTTCCTCGACCCAGGCCTGCAGCTCGTCGGCGACGGTCTGCGCACTGCCGACGATCAGCGGGCCGAAGCCGCCAATACCAACCCAATCGGCCAGTTCCTGCACCGTCCATTGCTTATTGGGGTCGGCGGTGGAAAAGGTTTCCACTGCCGACTGAATGGCATTGGTATGGATATGCTTGAGCACCTGGTCGGGCCGGTACTGGCCGAAGTCGATACCCGTCCATCCCGAGATCAGCGCCAGCGCACCTTCGTAGCTGGTATATGACGTGAGCTCCTGCCACTTGGCCTGAGCCTTGGCGTCGGTCTCGTCGACGATCACTGTCTGCAGGTTGAAGATCAGCACCTTGCGTGGATCACGCCCGGCCTCGGCAGCGCGACGGCGGATGTCGGCCACGGTTTTCTTCAGGATCACCTTGGACGGTGCGGCGACGAACACGCACTCGGCGTGTCCGGCTGCGAAGTCCTTGCCACGGCTCGACGCCCCCGCCTGATAGAGCACCGGCGTGCGCTGCGGCGAAGGCTCGCAGAGGTGGATGCCGGGCACCTGGAAGTGCTTACCCTGATGGCGGATCGCATGAACCTTGCTCGGATCGCTGAAAATGCCGCGCTCGCGATCACGCAGCACAGCGCCCTCTTCCCAGCTCCCCTCGAACAGCTTGTAGAGCACTTCAAGATATTCGTCGGCGTAGTCGTAGCGCGCATCGTGGTCGCTCAGCGCCTTCTGCCCGAGGTTGCGCGCGCCGCTGTCGAGGTACGAGGTAACGATGTTCCAGCCGATGCGCCCCTTGGTCAGGTGATCCAGGGTCGACAGGCGCCGGGCGAAAGGGTACGGGTGCTCGAACGTCAGCGAGGCGGTGAGGCCAAAACCGAGGTGTTCGGTAACCAGCGCCATCGGGGTGATCAGCGCCAGCGGATCATTGACCGGAACCTGGGTCGCCTGGCGGATCGCCGCATCGCCATTGCCGCCCAGCACGTCGTAGATGCCGATCACGTCGGCGATGAAGATGCCGTCAAACTTACCGCGCTCAAGCAACTTGGCCAGATCCGTCCAGTATTTCAGATCCTTGTATTGCCAGGCGCGATCCTTGGGGTGCCTCCAGAGTCCGGGCGACTGATGGCCGACACAGTTCATCTCGAAGGCGTTCAAACGAATTTCACGTGGCATGGGGGCTCCTGATCGATAGGCTCGGCACCCTGTTTCGGCGCCTCTCAATGCTCTATCAACACAATCCATGCCAATAAATATTTTCTTTATTTACAATGACATAGAGATTACTCGAAGCAGCTTTAATGCCTGCAGGACGACATCACTGCTGATCAGCTGTACAACAGCGAACAGTGTTGATGCGCAGCGAGAAACATGCCGAGCTCTGCGACCCGGTCATGAGTACACCGCATTCAGCCAATCTTGATAAATATCAAGGTCATCAAGCCCCACTGCGTCACGCTTGGCCTGAACCGGTGGGCCTTCATCGAGGCTGCCACCGCGGTGGAGGCCATCATGAACACTTACTCAAGACTCCTGCTGATCTGCCATCCAGACCTGCACCCTTCGCCTGCCCTGACACGTGCTCAAGCGCTGAGCAGTGCGACAGGTGCCACCTTGCACCTGGTGGCGCTCAGTCAATTGCCCTCGCGCCTGGCAACCCTGGACCAGGTGCTACGCAAAAACGCCCGCAAGCAGGACGCCGAGCATCGAAAGGCTTGGCTCGCTGACCAGGTGAAGGCGATGGGCGAGCTGGGCATTACCGCCTACGCCGAGACACTGGACGATCAAGACCCGCTCAAGGACTTGATCCGGCTGGCCCAGCTGCACCGGATAGGGATGGTGATCAAGGACATCCAGCACGAAACCGCCTTGAGCCGTGCCCTGCTCACGCCATTGGACTGGCAATTGCTACGCCGCTGCCCGATCCCGCTGCACCTGGTAGCCCAGGCTGAAACGACGCTGCCAGCGCGCGTACTCGTCGCCGTGGACCTGGTCGAGCACGACCCGCTGATCGAGAAGCTCAACGACCACATCCTGCAATCGGCACAGGCACTGGCACAACGCTGCAAGGCGCAACTGCATCTGCTGCAGGCCTACGAACCCAGCGCCAGCTTCGTTGCCTATGCCGCCGCACCCGTGGCCTGGACAGACAAACTGGCCGAGGAAATGTCCGGTCGTGCGCGCGAGCGCATGGCGACGTTCGGCGGCCGTTATGGCATCAAGCCAGATCACCTGCACCTGGTGCGGGGTGCTGCCCGTAACGTGGTCAGCGAATACGCGAACCAGCAAGGCTTCGATGTGGTGGTGATGGGCACGCTCTACCACGAGGGGGTGAGCAAGGTCGTCGGCAGTACTACCGAGCAAACCCTGTACAAGATTCACTCCAGTATTCTGGCGATTCACGGTTGAACGATCGCCCGCTGGCTATGCTCGACTAGATACTCATCAAACCGCACAGTGCCATGCAGCTCATGTTGCTGTGAACGACCTCTGGAGCGCAGGGCATGAATGACACACCGCCGTTACTGTTCGCCTTGCAAGGCAGCCAGGACTATGGGAATGCCGTGGCGCAACGCTTGGGCAGGAAACTGTCTGCACACGAAGAGCGCGACTACGAGGACGGTGAGCACAAGTGCTGGCCTGGCGAATCGGTGGACGGTCGATCGGTCATCGTCTTCCACTCGCTGTATGGTGACGCGCACCACAGCGCGCATGACAAGCTATGCCGGTTGTTGTTCTTCTGTGGTGCGCTCAAGGACGCTGCTGCCCGCCAGGTGACGGCAGTCACGCCTTACCTCTGTTATGGTCGCAAGGACCGCAAGGTGGAGTTTCAGGACGCTATCATCACCCGCCATGTGGCTCGGCTGATGGAAAGCTGCGGCGTGGACCGCATTGTGGCGCTGGACGTGCACAACCCCAGCGCCTTCGACAACGCCTACCGAATCCCGAGCTGGAACCTGCAATGCACCCAGCTATTCGCCCAACGCCTGGCCCCACTACTCGGTGAGCAGGCGGTCACGGTCGTGTCACCGGATATCGGTGGCGTCAAACGCGCCGAGCAGTTTCGCCAGGTCCTGGCGCACCTGCTGGCGCGCCCGGTCTCGGTGGCCATGATGGAAAAACACCGCCAGCAGGCAGGCCTGAGCGGCGAACACCTGGTCGGTAACGTGGCAGGCAGCACCGTCATCGTATTCGACGACCTGATCAGCACGGGGCAGACGCTGCTACGCGCTGCCCAGGCCTGCCGGCAGGCCGGAGCCAGCCGCATGCTGGCCGCGGCCACCCACGGCCTGTTCACCACCGGTGGCGAGCTGTTCGACAGCGGCGCGTTCGAACGGGTATTGGTGGCCGACAGCATTGCCCCCTTTCGCCTGCCTGTGCGATGCCTGGAGCAACTGGATATCGTCGATACCAGCGCCCTGGTCGCCGAGTTGCTTGCCAACCGCCCGGGCCCTGGCGCATGACTCCGGCGCAGGCGGCGCCGACGGAGTATCCCTGCTCCTGAAATCGGTCGGGCCATGTGGCCATGAGGAGTGTCGCACGCCATGCCGATGGTGTTCGCGCAGAGCATCATGGGAACCGCTATAACCGTCTACCCTGCCCCCAGCCAAAGGCGTAACCCTTGAAAACTGACCCCGGCACCATGGGAGCACTGTACATGCCTATCGACTTCAGACCCGCTCGAGTCTCGGACGCGCATGATATTGCGCGCTTCTTTCAACTGACATCGGAGGGCATGGCCGATTACATATGGAGCAAGCTCGCCGCACCTGGAGAAGCATTGCTGAGTGTCGGTGCGTCTCGCTATGCCAGAGAACAGGGCGACTTTTCATACAAGAACTGCCTGATGGCCACTTTCGAAGGGCGCGTCATCGGCATGATGCATAGCTATGCCTTGCGCGCGACCCCTGACAGGCCAGTCGAGACCGACCCCGTCCTTGCGCCTTATTCCGACATGGAAATACCCGATACCTTGTACATATCCAGCCTGGCACTAGATGAGGCCTGGCGGAGCCAGGGGCTGGGTGCCGAGTTTCTTCGCCACGCCCAGCAGCGCGCTGACGACGCAGGCCTCGATGGACTGTGCCTGATCGATTACGAAGAAAACCACGGTGCACGCCGCTTCTACGAACGTCATGGTTTTCAAATTGTTAAAACCTGCCAGATCGTTCCGCACCCGATGCTGGGCGTCACCGGTGAAGCCTATTTAATGTATCGCCCTACTCACAACGTGCTCGAGAAACAGCCATGAACCAGAAACTGACCGTGTTCCGCGAACTGGATATCCAACCGCTGCGCGACCTGCCCTTCTTTGAAGAAGTATTGGAAGGCACCCCTCACACGCTGACGTCCAAGTACTATCACGATGAACAGCAAGGTCGCATTTCCGGAGAATGGGAAGCCAGTACAGGGGCGTGGCGCATTGACTATAAAGTCTGGGAGTTCTGCCATGTCCTGAGTGGGTGCTGCGTCATCGAGCTTGAGGGTTGCGCCCCGGTCACACTGGCCGCTGGCGACACGTTCATTATCGAACCGGGCGCCAAGGGCAAATGGACCGTAGTGGAAGACATGAAGAAGAATTTCGTGATCCTCGTGCCCGCGAACTAAGCCACTGAATGCTGGCTGAAGCCGACTATGCTGGTAGCAATCCACTCGTCGGCACAGGGGCTGTCAAATGGGCATGAAGCGCAGGTTGGGACGGGCTGCTTGGCTGATGCTACTGATCCACGTGCTGTTCTCGCCCCTGCTCCACGCAGCCCCCCCTCAGGCCGGGCCGGAGATAGAGGGTGTGATTGCCGAGCCCGCCCCGCTGACCGTCATCAACCGCACGGTGCTGGTCTTTCGTGCGACGCTGCTGGGCGAAACACCCAAGGTGCGCGCCCAGCGCGCCAAGAAGGTCATCGAGGAAACACTCCAGGAAACAAACGATCTGGAGGTTCGCGTCGACCCTATTCTGCGCAGCTACCTGGTGCTGCTGGGCGGGCGCCGTGCATTCATCGTGACGCCGCTGGATGCTGCGGCCGATAGCATTACAGCAGGCGAAGCCGCCGAGCAGGCCGCCGAGAACCTGCGCCTTGTCGTCGAGGAAACCCGTCAGGCGCGTAGCCTGCGCTTTTTGCTCACTGCGATAGGCTACAGCGCTGCGGCAACCTTGGTGTTCTTCATGCTGGTAAAGGCCGCAGGCTACTGTCGACGCAAGCTCTTGGGACTGCTGCCCAAACTGATGGGCAAACACTCCGAGCGCCTCAAGGTCGGCCATACGCAAGTGTTCGACCTGCAGAACCTGTACTACCTGATCGACCGCTCACTCTGGCTGCTGTACTGGTTGGTCGTGTTGTTGTTCTGCTACCAGTGGCTGGGCTTCGTGCTGTCTCAGTTCCCCTACACAAGGTCTTGGGGTGAAAGCCTCAATATCCACCTGATGGAGCTGCTCAACTACCTGGTCAGCGGCATTTTACGTGCCATGCCCGGCCTGGTAGTTGCGCTGTCGATCTTCTTCATCGCCCGCGGTATCAGCGCCTTCTCCAAACGTGTGCTAAGGCGCATGGCACGCCCGGGCACGTTGAAATGGCTGACCGCCGAAACCTTGCAACCGACCATGCGCCTGACGTCGCTGGCAATATGGCTATTCGCCCTGGTGATGGCCTACCCCTATCTACCCGGCTCGGGTACCGATGCCTTCAAGGGGCTCTCGGTGTTGCTCGGTCTGATGATTTCACTGGGGGCGACCAGTGTCATCGGCCAAGGGGCCGCCGGATTGATCCTTACCTACACACGCACGATGCGCGTCGGCGAGTTTGTACGCGTGGGCGATTACGAGGGCACGGTGACCGAAGTGGGCATCTTCACCACATCCATACGCACCGGGCTTGGCGAAGTGCTGACACTTCCCAATTCAATGATTACCGGCTCGGTGACCAAGAACTACTCGCGTATCGTGGAAGGGCCAGGCTATGTGGTCGATACCGTGGTGACCATCGGCTACGACACCCCCTGGCGTCAGGTCGAGGCGATGTTGCTGGAAGCGGCTCGTCGCACCGACGGCGTGCTGCAAACGCCCGCGCCCCAGGTATTCCAGACGGCGCTGTCGGATTTCTACCCCGAGTATCGATTAGTGGCCCAGGCCATTCCGTCAGAGCCCAGGCCACGCGCGCAGCTCCTGAGCCTGTTGCACGCCAATATCCAGGACGTGTTCAATGAGTATGGGGTGCAAATCATGTCGCCTCACTACCTGGGCGACCCCGAGCAACCCAAATGGGTGCCCAAGGAGCAGTGGCACGCGGCCCCGTCCAAACCTGAAAACTCCGCGTGAGCGATGAACCCTCCGGTGCTGATCAGGCCCCAGCCATGGCCCCGTGCAGGCGCAACATGCAGTAATAGCCAGGCCTGACGCAGTTTCTAACCGTGGGTTCAGTTCAGCGCCTACCGCCGGTAAACCAGCGCATGTAAGGATTCTCTGCGCTGATCGGCGCCAAGGCCCGCGCCTCGCGCATCCAGGCCTGGCGATTGCCGTTGTAGGCCAGCAGCGACAGCCCATAAAAACGACGCAGCAACGCCCACTCATCATTCACCGCGGCGAGCACCGAGGGGTTGGCATTTTCCAATGGCGGCGCTACCCGCAGCGCCAGCAAGGCCGGTAGTACGCGGGTGATTTCGCGCGGCCGTACCCACGGCGCGTACTCTATACGGGGCCGATCGTCGGTAACCGGCTGTGCATCGCCGGCATAACGCTCAAGCCCTTGCCGGTCGGTCACCCAGGTGGCCAGCAATGCCTCGACCGAACTCACGCCGACCTGGGCCAGGGCAGCCGAAACCTGGGGTTGCTCGAAGCGTTGGCGGATGCGCGGTACATCCAGCACCATCGGCGTTGCCGAGCCGATCAAGAGCATCTCGTGAAACTCGGTGGTCCACAACGAGGCATGCGGGAACACGTCAAGAAAGCTGCGTACCAGCGAGCGGCTGTCCTCGTCGTTCTGCGTGGGAAGCGGTAGCCATTGAGCCACCAGTCCATGCTCCTGCAGGCGAGACGCTGCCAACTGATAGAAGTCGCGCGAGTAAAGGTTGACCACCCCTGCTGCCGAGGGCGGTGGTGGCTCCAGGGTGATCACGTCGTATCGTTGCTCATTACGCAAAAGCTCCCGCCGCCCATCACGCAGGCGGATGTCAAGGCGCGGATCGTTCACAGCGTCGTAATTACCGGAGAACAGCGGCGCCGCTGCCAGTACCTGCGGCAGCAGTTCGGCAACCACCGGATGCTCCAGGCCTGAATAGCGCAGCATTGCACCGGCGGTGATCCCGGTGCCGAAGCCGATCACCAGCGCCGAGCGCGGCTCGCCGCGATGTATCAGCAATGGCAGCAACGCCTGCAGGCGCATGTAGCGCAGTGACGGCATGGCATCCCCAGTGTTGGACACACCCTGGATGTACAGGCGGTTGAACGCTTGTCCCTGACGCTGCTGGTTGACCACCGCTACCGTGCCGCCGCGGCCTTCCTGGTAGAACACCAGTTCGCCGCTACGCGCACCTGGTAACAACTGTGCCAAGCGTTCTGGTGGGGTAAGTGCGCCGGTAACCAGGGTCGCGCCGCCAACCAGCAGGACCGCTGCCCGCATGCCCTTGTGCACGGCCTTGCCGCGCCATGTCGCTACTGCCCCGATGGCCGCCGCCAGGCAAGCGAGCACCACCAAGGTTCGCACCAGCCCTATTCCAGGCACCAGGACAAACCCCGTGAGCATGACACCGACGATGCCACCCAGGGTATTGAGGGCAATCACCACCCCCACGTCCCGCCCCACTTGGCCACTGTCCACGGCAAGGCGCAGGGCCAGGGGAAATGCCGCCCCGAGCAACGTGGTCGGGATGAATACCACACACACTGCGGCAGCCGCAAAGCGCGCGCACATCCCAGCCAACTGGCTGCCAGTCAGTTGCAGTACATGGCTTTCCAGCAGGGTCTGCCAGGTCACCAGCCACCGCCCGAGCCCGGCAATCTGCAACAACGCCAGCAGCCCGGCCGACGCGATCAACAGGCCGAACAGCCCCCAAGGGTCGCGGATGCGGTCTGCGCGCCTCGCATACAGTGCACTGCCCAGGACCAGCCCCATCAGATAGGTGGCCAACACCACGGAAAAGGCAAACGCGCGCGTACTCATGAACTGCACGATCGATTGCGTCCACACCACTTCATAACCGAGCGCCACGCCACCTGCCAGGCAATACAGGGCGATGGCCAAGCGAGCCTGCGGCGTGCGCGGCAGCGAGGCAGTGGCAGAGGTAGGCAAGGCCCGCTCATCCCTGCCGCGCCCGCACCAGGCGCCCAGCGCGGCCAGCAGATTCAACACCCCCGCTACGCAGGCGGCCCCGGTGACGCCAAGCAGGGGCAGCAAGACGAATGCCGCCAGCAAGGTGCCGCAAATTGCGCCAGCGGTATTGGCGGCGTATAACCGACCGCCCGCCTCCCCCGTCTGCGCGCCATTGGGGGTTAGCGCTCGAACCAGCACAGGCAAGGTTCCGCCCATCAAAAAGGCGGGCAGCCCCACCAGGCTCAATGGCAGCAGCCAGGCCAGCAAGCCGACACTCGCCTCCAGGCGGGCAAACAGTGCCGCACTCTGCGCCAGCCCCAAGGTCGCCGCCACCGCCAGTAAAGCGACCGCCAACTCCAGCCCCGCATAGAGCCTGACCGGGTGGCGCAACCGGTCAGCCCAGCGACCGAACAGCAGGCCCCCCATGGCCAGCCCTGCAAAAAACGCGCTGATGCCAGCGGTAATGGCATACACCTCCACCCCGACCACCAGAGACAGCTGCTTGACCCAAAGCACCTGATAGATCAGCGCTGCACCGCCGGAGATGAACAGCAGCGCCGCAGGCATCAGCCATTGCAACGGTGCTTGCGTTTCGGTGGAGGCGGAACTGTCGGCGCGGGGAAGGTTCACGACTGCTGGCATCATCAAGCCTTAGCGGACCCACACGTCTGTCCGCACTGGGTATGAAAGAATGCGCCCGCCGAGGGCGGGCGCGGGGCATTGCCGTTATTGCTTCATCTTCTCTTCGATTTTCTTGTCCACGTCAGCACGGATCTGGTCGATGCTGAAACTTGCCGGACGCTGGCTCGGCGGATATTCCACGAACGTCTGCAGGAACGCGGCAGCCTTGCGGGTTCCCTGGAAGATCAGGTAGTCGTTCTTGGTCATCCAATCGTAGTATTGGTCCGAGACGATATCAGCACGCTCGTAAGGGTCCATACGCAGGTTGAACATCTTGGGCACACGCAGACAGGTGAACGGCTCGCTCCAAACCGCAAAGCCTCCCGCAGCGCGCTGTTCGCAGAAAACCAGCTTCCAGTCGCCGAAGCGCATCGACACCAGTTCACCGTCATCGTTGAAGTAATAGAACTCGTTACGTGCGCTCTTGTCCGTTTTGCCGGTCAGGTAGTCCAGTTGGTTGTAACCGTCCAGATGCACCTTGAAGTTCTTGCCACCCACATCGGCACCTTTGAGCAAGCGGTCCTTGATGTCTGTGTCACCCGCTGCGGCTAATAGTGTCGGGAACCAGTCCAGTCCCGAGAACATCTGGGTGGACACCGTGCCCGGCTTGACCTTGCCCGGCCAACGAATCATCGCCGGCACGCGGTAAGCGCCTTCCCAGTTGGAGTTCTTCTCGTTGCGGAACGGCGTGGTGGCGGCATCCGGCCACGACCATTGGTTCGGTCCGTTGTCCGTGGTGTAGACCACAATGGTGTTATCGGTGATCTTCAGATCGTCCAGGGTCTTGAGCAGTTTGCCCACGTCTCCGTCATGCTCGAGCATGCCGTCGGCGTAATCGTTGCCGACCATGCCGCTCTGACCTTTCATCGACTCACGCACATGGGTAAAGGCATGCATGCGTGTGGTGTTCATCCAGACAAAGAACGGTTTGTCGGCCTTGACCTGTTTGTCGATGAAATTAATCGCCGCCTGGGTAGTTTCATCGTCGACGGTTTCCATGCGTTTGCGAGTCAAGGCGCCGGTGTCCTCGATCTTGCCGTCCGCACTGGACTTGATCACGCCACGCGGTGAAGCGGCCTTCACGAAGTCCGGGTCATCCTTGGGCCAGAATGGGCGCTCGGGCTCCTCCTCGGCATTGAGATGGTAGAGGTTGCCAAAGAACTCATCAAAACCGTGGTTGGTGGGCAGGTATTCATCCCGGTCTCCCAAATGGTTCTTGCCGAACTGGCCAGTGGCATAGCCCTGCGCCTTGAGGGCCTGGGCAATGGTGACATCGCGCGCCTGCAAGCCCACGGGCACGCCAGGCATGCCGACCTTGGACAAGCCGGTTCGCAGCGGTGTCTGCCCGGTGATGAAGGAGGAACGACCGGCGGTACAGCTGTTCTCGGCGTAATAATCGGTGAACAGCATCCCTTCCTGGCCGATGCGGTCGATGTTCGGCGTCTGATAGCCGACCACGCCCTTGCCGTAGGCACTGATATTGGTCTGGCCAATGTCATCGCCGAATATCACCAGAATATTGGGTTTTTCCGCGGCACTCGCCGTGCACACGCCCACCGCCGCAGTAGCGGCGAGCGCGAATGTGGTTATCCATCTTCTACTGGGTTTCATAAGGCGGTTTCTCCGTATCACGTTTACTGGCATTTGCCACGACTACGTGCACGATCGACCTACTGCTTGGCTGGTTCCCTGTGCCCTGCGGTTCTCTTTCATTGAACCTGGTTGCTTTCGAATGGGTAGATGCGCTGCCACTCGCGCGCCATATCGACTACGGTCCAGTTCGCACCCATGGCGGTATCCAGCGCCTTGTCCAGGTGCCCGACCTTGCTGTCGCGGTCATAGGCCCATTCGCGTGTCGCATCGGTGTGGTGGACCAGCCCGGCAAAGCGCTTGCCGTCGCCAGCCATGGTCCACTGCAGCATTTGCAGGTCGCCGTCGGAGTTGCCGAAGGCGAAGATAGGGCGACGGCCGATATGGGCATCGATGCTCACCGGCTTGCCTGGGCCATCATCGTTGTGCAGCAACTTGGGCAGCCGTTCGATAGACAATTTACCGTTGTCCTCGATAAAACGCGCTTCCAGTATGGTGCCGATCACTTGCTCTGGCGGCACCCCATAGACTTCCTCAGCGAATGCACGCATGAAGGCCACCTCGCCGCCTGAAACGATGTAAGTCCTGAAACCATTGGCCCGCAGGTACTGCAAGAGCTCGAGCATGGGCTGGAAGACCATCTCGGTGTACGGCTTGTGGGTGCGAGGGTGCACGGCCTTCGCCAGCCAGCGCTGGGTATTGGTGATAAAAGCCTCGGTGCTGACCCCGGCATGGGTGGCGGCCACGATCTTCAGCATACCGTCCATGCCGCTGTCACTGAGTGCTTGCTGGTCGCCCTCAAGGACGGCCTTGAACGGCTGTTGGGTGGCCCACTCCGGGTGCTGCGGTGCGAGCCTTTTGACCTCGTCGAGGGCAAACAGCACTTCGAAATACAGCGGCTGCTCGCTCCACAGCGTGCCATCATTGTCGAAGACGGCGATGCGCTCGGCCTCGGGCACGTAATCTTTGCCGCCCTCGGTGGTCACGGCGCCCACGAAAGCTTCGATGGCTTGCCGTGAAGGACCCTCCCGCCAGGAAGGCAGCGGGTTCGCGGCCTGCACAGCCAAAGGCAACACGAGCAACCAGGTCAACCACCAGCGCGTACGGTGCAGGTCGAGCATGAAGTATCCCTCCTCTGTGCTGCCTATCCACTTCAGGCAAAAACTCATGGGTTGAGTGGTTTCAAGCCTTCAGGGTGACTGACCTGCCGCCCGTTCACCGCCGCTCGCCGCAGCGCTGGCAGAATCGGGCTCAGTGACGGCGCAACCTGGCGCACTTCACTGCCATTGCCGTAACGGTTCTGGAGCCAGTCTAGTAGACGTATTCGCAATGAGGATGGCAAAGATAAGGAAAATTCTGACACCGTGCGCTGCCCGGTAACCCGCCGGATCCACAGGTATAGCCCGTCGAGCTGAGGTGGGTCTTGCGCAAGTTGTGCACGCGCCTGCCGCCAGGCATGCTCGGCAGACTGCAAGCGCACCCTACGCCGCGCTGCATGCCAGCCTTTCAAATGCCGCCACACCGCGTGCATCCACGGCCGTGCAAAGTAAATCAGCCCTCCGCCAAGCACCAGCAAGCCCGCTGCCCACAACCAATGACCGGGCAGGCGCAACTGTGCCTGACGGCCGAGCGCGCGCAGGTCCTGGTCGATGGCAAAGGGTGCCTTGTAACCACCCTCGATGGCGTTGACGTCGATGGGGGGCAACGTTGCTTGCCTGGCCTCACCGGTAGCCGCGTCCCACCACTGCAGTTCAATCGCGGGTAATTGGTAACGTCCGGCAGCCGATACCACATAGCTCACACTGTCCTCGCGCTGGCCGCCGATCGAGCCACCGCGGCCATCACTAAGCGGCGCAATACGAGGGGTTTGTACATAGCGTTTAAGGCCTTTGATGTCGACCAGCGGTGGCGGCGGTATCAGCATCGCCTGCGCACCTTCGGCTTGCGTCATCACACGGCGGGTAATGCTGTCCCCTGCACGCAACGGCGAATGCGACAGTTGTGTTTGTTGCTCAAGGCTGACGTTTCGCGCCACCAGGCGGTGCACAGTCGCGTCGCCGGCCAGGGCCTTGGCTGTGAACGACAGCGGTTCGCTGGTGAGCGTGACCGGCGCATCCGCCTGGCCGGGGAACACCTGAAAGGTTTGCGCAGGGAGCGTGAAAGCCTGGGCCGTCTGCGGGGTGATCTGATAGGTGTAACGCAGGCCGAAGAAGGGTTTGCCGTCGAGTCGTTCGTTCAGATGCTGCGCTTCACCGCTCGGCGCGCTCACCGTAGCACCCGGAAGTTCGATCACCGGCAGCACGGCCGGCTGGGTGAACCAGGTGTCCACCAGCAAGTCGACCTGCAGCTCGAGCGTCGCGCCTACCACCGTGTCACCGGCCGGCAGCAGGCGCGCCTGCACGCGTGCCTCGGGTGCCGCGACCGCGAGCAATGGCAGGTAGAGCCCTAGCAGCAACAGCAAGCGTTTCATCGGGTGCCCTCCGGGGTTTTCCGTGAGGCGTCCTGAAGCAGGAACTTGCGCCTGAGGAACTGTGCCGGCGACGTCGTCAGGTTGTTCAGCCAGACCTGGTCCGAAGCGGCCTGCGGAGTTTGCTGCTTCTGCCGGGCGCCTTTGGAGGGTGTCTGGTCCTCCACCACCTTGTCGGCCTTCTCGTCTGGTGTGCCTGCCTGTTGCTGGTCTTCGTAGTCTTTGAGCAGCGCCTGTGCCAGTGCCAGATTGGCGCTGGCCTCGGGAAACACCGGCTGCCGCTTCAACGCCTGTTGAAAGGCCTGGACCGCCTGGGGAAACTTGAACTGGCGCACGTAGATATTGCCCCGGTAGAAAAAAGCCTCGGCGGTATCGAGCTTGCCCAGGCTGGCCAAGGCAACGTCATAGTCGGCGGCGGTATAGGCAGCCAGGCCTTTCCAGTAAGGGTCGTTGAAATGCGCTGCGGCCTGCGGGTAATGGCCATGCTCAAAGGCCCAGCGGCCCTGTTGGTCAGGCGTGAAGAAGGCATCTGCGACGGGCCCGGCCCGCGCCGTTTGCGGCTGCGTGCCCAACAATACCGCCATCAGCACGGTGGCCATCCAGTGCACCTTCCAGCCACGGCGCAGGCACAACAGCGCAATCAGCGCCAGCGGCCAGCACAGCCAGTAGCCGGCGTCCTTCCAGTGCACCTGCTGCGGGTCGCCTTGGGCTGCCTGAAAATGCTGTTGCGCATGCAGTTCGATCCAGTCCAGGTCGTCGTCACTCAGGGTCAGGCTGCCCAGCGGGCCGTTGACGGCTTTGGCCAACTGCCTCAAGCCCTGCTGATCGAAGTCCGCCTGCAGCGGGCGCCCTTCGGCATCGATGCGGGTACGGCCCTGGGCGTCATGCAAAACACCGCTGTCGTGGCTGCCAACGGCCAGTACCATCACCTGCAGGTCGCTGCCTTTCAGCGCGCCCGCGAGTGCCGACAGTTGCCCGGCATCGGCGCCATCGGTCAGCAGCACCAGCGTGCCGGGCACCTGTTCGGCAGCAAGCAAGCGTTTCGCCACTTCGATCACGCCCACCACGTCCTTGCCGGGTTTGGCGATCAAATCGGTGGTTAGCGCTTGCAAAAACGTATCAAGCAACTGCGGGTCTTCCGTGGCGGGCAGCACCAGGTGCGCGCTGCCGGCATACACGATGAGCGCCGTGCGCGCGCCCGCGCGGCGCATCACCAAGTCGTGCAGGGTATGTTTGGCGGCTTGCAGGCGGGACGGGGGGACGTCGTCGGCATCCATCGAGGGCGACAGGTCCAGTGCCAGGATCAACGGCGCACGGTTGTCGACGAACGCCGGGATATCTCGCTGCCAGGTCGGCCCGGCAGCGGCCAGGGCACCCAGGCCGAGCAGTACTGCCAGCATGTAAACGGGCCGTACCCGCTGTTGCTCCTCAGGGGTGATGAGCAAATGCTCGACCAAGTGTGGAGCGATCACGCCTTGCAGCTGCCGCTTCAGATCATGGCGCCGCTGCCAGGCCCACGGCAGCAGCGCAGCCGGTAGCCACAGCCACAACCAGTAAGGGCGTAGCAGGTGCAAGGCGCTGAAGTCGATGTCCATTCACGGCCTCCCCTGCGCAGGCCGTGCCCGCAACGGGCCGGCTATGGCTGCCAGGCTATGCCCCAAGGCCAGCAACAGCAGGGCCGCCCCCAGTGGCCACCAGAACAGGTCACGCTTGGGCTGGTGGCTGAAGGTCTTGACGCGGTGCGGGGTAATCCGGTCGAGCGTGGCATACACCTGCGCCAGCGCGCCCCGGTCATCGGCGCGGAAGAACCGGCCACCGGTGGTACGCGCGATGCCCTCCAGCGCCTGCAAGTCCACCTTGTCTTCACCGCTGGCCTGGGGGTCGCCGATACCAATGGTATGTACCACGATATTCCGATCGCTGGCCAAGGCTGCCGCGTGTTCAGGCGTTATGGCGCTGCCGGTGTCGTTGCCGTCGCTCAGCAGCACCATCACCTTTTCCTGCTCATTGGCCTGGTCCAGCAGCTTGATGGCAAGGCCAATGGCATCGCCTATGGCGGTATTCGGCCCTGCCATCCCCACACCGACTTCATCGAGCAGCAGCGAGAGGCTGGCATGATCGAGGGTCAGGGGCGCCTGTGGGTAGGCACCCGTGCCGAAGACGATCAAGCCGATGCGGTCTTGCTTGCGCTGGGCGATGAAGTCGCGGACCACCCCTTTCACCGCGCTCAACCGATCCACTTGCCGGCCATTGACGTCCGTAAAGTCCCTGGCCTGCATGGACTGCGAAATATCGATCGCCAGCAGCATGTCGCGGATCGGTTGCTCACGCTCGATGGCCTTTTCCACCAGTACGGGCCGCGCGCAGGCCGCCACCAGAAGGCCCCATACCAGCAGGTTCACGAGCACTTGCCAGCGCCCGCCCGAGGGTGGCGAGGTGCCCGGCAACTGGTTCACTGCACGGCTCATGGCAAAGAAAAACGGCACCCGCAATGCGCTGCGCGCCTCGTGATAAGGGCGCATGAAACGGTAGACGACCCAGGGCAAGGGCAGCAACAAGAACACCCACAGGTAATCAAACTGCCACATGATGAGCCTCGATCCAGCGCCTGCAGGTGTTCACCAGGCTCCGCAGCTCAGGTTCGCCGATCGCCTGCACCTGCAGGTCTGGCGCATACGCCAGCGTGTGCAGTTGCGCGGCGAACTGCCCAGGCAAGGCAAAGCGTGCCCGCTGCTGCAGAAACACCTGCCATTGCGCGCCCGACAAGCTATGCACCGCGGGTGCATCGGGCATGGAAAGCGCTACCCGCTTGAGCAGTTCCGGCACTTCACGCAGGGCCGCCAGACGCTGCTCGGGCTTGGCCAGCGCCCCCGCCAGCGCGTCGAGCCGCAACAGCGCCTCACGCCGATAGCGATTACGCTGCCAGCGCCGCCAGGCATACACGGCATAAGCGAGCCCTGCCAGCACCACAAGGGCCAGCAATACCGCCCAGCCCCAGGTGTGCGGGGCGTAACTGAACGGCGGTACCGGCAACGGCAGCTCCTTGAGCTGGTCGATGGCGGCAGGCGACGGCCGGGCACTCATCGGGCACTCCCCCCAAGCCGCCCCAGTTCACGCTGTACCTGGCCCAGCACCTCGTCGCCGGTACTGATCATCATCAGGGGTATCTGGCTGCGGCGCAGCAGCTGGGCCACTTCCTGCAGGCGCCCGGAGAGAAAATCGCCCAACGGCCGGTGCACCTGGCGCCGCCCGACCTCAAGGTCGACCTGCACCTCACCCTGCGTCACGCTCAAACGCCCCTTGTCAGGCACCTCCAGCGCGATAGGGTCATACACCTGCATGGCGATCACATCATTGTGCGCACTCAGTTGGCGCAACAGCTTCAAGGTCTGCTCCGACACACCGGCAAAGTCACTGATGATGCAAACCAGCGCATCATGCCCGGCCAGGCCGATGACAGTACGCAGCGCACTGTCGAGTTGCCCCGCTTGTTCGCTGTCCGGCCCTGACGCACTGAGGCGGTTGTTGCTGCGCACCACTGCCGCGCAAAGTGCCTGCACCCGTGCGCGGCTGCGCAGCGGCCTGATGTGCACCACCTGCTGATCGTCGAACACCAGCCCGCCCACTCGATCGCCGGCTTGCAGGGCGATCCATGCCGACAACGCGGCAAGCTCGGCAGCGGTGACCGACTTGAAGCTGCGCCTGGAGCCGAAGTACATGTTCATGCGCTGATCGACCAGCAGCAGCGTCGGCCGGTCGCGCTCTTCGGTGAAGGTGCGCACGAACGGCTTGCCATAGCGTAACGAGGCGCGCCAGTCGAGGTGTCGCAGGTCATCGCCAGGTATGTAACGGCGCAGCTCGTCAAAGCTCAAGCCACGCCCACGCAGGCGTGAGGCATGGTTGCCCGCCAGAATGCTAGCCAAGGGCTGACGCGCCAGAAAGCTCAAACCGCGCACGCGGTATTCGAACGCCATCAGCTGGCTCAGCGAAGCGTAGACGAAACCATCCTGGGTCGGTTGCATGGGCTCGCTCCGTTCAGGCCGGGATGGCGACCTTGTCCAGCAGCCGGTCGATCACCTGGTCGGCCCCAATGCCATCGGCGACGGCGTCGTAAGAGAGCTGCAAGCGGTGGCGCAACACCGGATGGATGACCGCACGCACATCGTCCGGGGTGACGTACTCCTGCCCGGCCAGCCACGCGTGGGCGCGCGCCACCCTATCCAGGCTGATACCGCCACGCGGGCTGGCGCCGATCTTGACCCAGCGCCCAAGGTCCGGGTCATGCTCTGCCGGGTGGCGGGTAGCGTTGATCAGATCAATCAGGTAGCGGTCGATCGCAGGCGATACTTCGATGCCGGCGATCGCGCTGCGGGCGGCGAACACCACCTCCTGGGGTAGACGCCCAGGCGCCTGGTGCGGGTGGCCTGCCTGCTGTTCCTCGTTGCGCACCAGGCGCAGCACCAGGGTTTCATCCTCCACCTTGGGATAGTCCAGTTGCAGCTTCATCAGGAACCGGTCCATCTGCGCCTCGGGCAATGGGTAGGTACCTTCTTGCTCGATCGGGTTCTGGGTCGCCAGCACCATGAACAGGCCCGACATCGGGTAGCTCTGACCGGCCACGGTAATCTGGCGTTCTTCCATGGCTTCAAGCAGCGCCGCCTGAACCTTGGCCGGGGCGCGGTTGATCTCATCGGCGAGAATCACGTTGCCGAACAGCGGCCCAGGCTGAAACTTGATCTCGTTGCCCTGTGCGGTCTGCTGGAGGATTTCGCCACCGGTGATGTCCGACGGTAATAGGTCGGGGGTGAACTGGATGCGCCGCATGCTGGCTTCCAGATGCGTGGCCAACGCCTTGACCGTACGCGTTTTGGCCAGCCCAGGCAGGCTTTCCAGCAAGACGTGACCATTGGCCAGCAAGCCAAGAATCACATGACGAATGGTGTCGGCCTGGCCCAGCACGCTCTGCGCCACATGGGCTTCGAGTTCAGCAATCTGCTCGCGTATATCCACTGTCCGGTCCTAGTCAGTCGGGGCATCGACAAGAGGCCCCACGGATGTTCGCAACTGCTTGAAGGCGACGAGGTAAATCTAGCCGCTCACCGCGCCCTCGCCAGCTTCAGTTTGTGCTTTCGTACTTTTGCCAATAAGGCTCGATGCCTTGCAGGCGTATATCGTCAGGGGCCGCTTTGCGCATCCTTTGCACATAGGCGTAGGCTTCACTGCGTTCACCGGCCAAGGCATGCAGGTAGATCAACGAGTAAAGCAGGTCGGCGTTGTCAGGCGCCTGCTTGAGGCCCTGCTCCAGTGCCACCAAGGCCTCATCCCGACGGTTCATGCGCGACAGCAGCAAACCTTGGTTGTAACGAATGCGCGCATTGCCTGGCAGCGCGACCGCTGCCGTTTCCATCAAGCCCACGGCCTCTTCGGGCTGGCGTCGTTCCACCAGCAGCAGGGCCAGCATGTACGCCAGGTTGCCGTGGTCGGGGGCCGACATCTTGTCCAGCGCCAGGCCTGCGCGCAGTACCTTTTCCGCTTCATCGAGCTGGTGTTCGGCCGTTGCAAGATTGGCCAGGTTGACCCGCGCCGGCACAAAGTAAGGGTCAAGGTGCAATGCCTGACGGTACTGTTCCATGGCTTCTTGCTGACGCCCCTGGCGGCTCAACAGGACGGCCAGGTTCAAACGCCCGCCAGGCAGGTCGGCATTGCCACGCAGCCGCGCCTCATAGTCCGCCAGCGCGGTGCTGAACGCCTCCATCGACTGGGCTGGCAATTGCGCCGTGGGCACATCCGCGAGCGCCCGCACTGCCTCATCGCGCACCGCCAGGGACGGGTCTTCGAGCAGGGGCAACAGCGGCTTGAGACGCTGCTCTGGTGGCACGCTCGAGAAACCAGAGGTGGCGTAGGCTCGCACCAAGGGGCTCGGATCTTTCAACGCCCAGCCCAGACTGATGAGGGCCTGGGGGCCCAGGTCGGCCATCTGTTCGGCAGCCGTGGCACGGACGATGGTCGGCTTGGTCTTGTCTGCCAGCACCGTATTCAAAAGGCTCAACGGGATACCTTGGCCATCGCGCACCGCCTGGAACGCCTCGCCAAACAACACCGGCCGCTGCGGTTTGCCAAACCACTGCTCGATTGCCTTGGCCGCCCAGGCCGGTTGCTGATCCTTGTGACAGGCGGTGCAGGCATCGGGGCTGTCGACCTTGCTGGCGAGGTCCGGACGTGGGATCCGCAAGCTGTGGTCGCGACGGGGGTCGACGACCATGTAGGTCTTGGTCGGCATGTGGCAACTGACACACTGGGCGCCAGGGCTGCCAGCGACATGGTGATGGTGGGCGGGTGTATTGTAGTCCTTGGCCTGCAGGGTGGCGAAGCGGGCAACCGGTGGATTACCGTTGTGGCATTGCAGGCACAGCCCGTTGCCTTCGATCTTGACCTTGGTGGTGTGGGGATTGTGGCAGTCGGTGCAGCCTACCCCTGCATTGTACATTTTGCTTTGCGTGAACGAGCCGTACTCGTACACCTCACCGTCGATCTGACCATCGGCGTGGTAAAGGCCACGGCGCAATGTTGCCGGGAGGCTCTGGTCAAGCTGCGGATGACCAGGTAACTGACCCACGCCAAGGGTCTGCCGCCGGCTGTGGCAGAACGCACATTGCTCGACCATGCCCTGACTGCCCAGCGCCTTGTAATCGACGGCCAGGCCTATGTCCTTGGCCGATGCATAGGCTTGCTCGGCTGGTTTGGTTTTATTCGCCCAATCGACATGCGCCTTGCCAGGCCCATGACAGCTCTGGCAGCCAACGTTCTGCTCTTTCCAGGTGGAGGCGAAGCTGTCCTGACGATCGTCGTAATGCTTCATCAAGCGAGTGGAATGGCAATCGGCGCACATGCCGTTCCAGTTCTGGTAGCGACCGGTCCAGTGCAAGGGGTCATCGGGCGCGAAGCGTTGGCCTGGGTAGAGCGAGAACCAGCGTTGCCCGCCCTCACCCTTGGCTCTGCTGTCCCAGGCGATGGTCAAAGCCTGCAGGCGGCCTCTGGGCAAGGCAACCAGGTACTGCTGCAGCGGATAGTGGCCGAAGGTGTAGAGAATTTGAAAGTCTGCCGGTTGGCCATCCTCACCTTCGGTATTGACGAAGAAGCCACCCTGCCTGCGGAAGAAACGCGCCGTTACCCCGGCCTCATCGAAGCGAGCATTCTTGAAGTTGCCGAGCACGTTGGCCTCGGTAGCATCACGCATGGCCCAGCCGTGATCCGAGTCCTTCCAGGCTTTGGCCTGGGTAACGTGACAGCCAAGGCAAGTAGCGGTTGCCACATAGCCCTCGGACGCGATCGAGGGGGTGGGTACAGCTCCCGCCTCCTCAGCGGAGAACGCGATGTCCATTGGACCAAACAGCCAAATGATCAAAACAGCCAAACAGCACAAGGCCTTCAACGACAAACCCAGCATATTGCCTTCGTTGCGACGCGCCATCCTTTAGCTCCGTGGTCAAACGAATCAGCGCCCCTTGGAAGAGGCTTCTGGCATGCCGAGTAGCGACGCCTGCGTAATTAGGCTGTTGCATAAGGTCTGGATGAAAAGCCTTGAGAAGAGGGTCAGGCTGTTTTCACCGCAGCATCACCGAGTATCAAGGCTCTTCATACAGAACCTAAACCCACTGCTCGCAAATGACCGCTCGGACAGACCTGCAGGCCACTGGTTACTGATCATAGCCGCAAACTGAAAATCCGCTTTGTTATTATTGGCTTAACTTCCCGGCTCAGTGAATCGCCCCTGGTTTCCTAGACACTCTCCAAGCTCAGGAAATAGCGTTTCTCATACTCTACTGGAGACAGCTGCATAGCACTGCTGTGTCGGCGTTTAGGGTTATAGAACATCTCGATGTAATCGAAAATATCACTTCGGGCTTCTTCACGGGTTGTGTAGATCTTTCGTCGGATTCGCTCCCGCTTCAAAAGCTGGAAAAAGCTCTCGGCTACGGCATTGTCGTGGCAGTTTCCCCGCCGGCTCATGCTGCTGATTACATTGTTAGCCTTCAAGAAGCTTTGCCAATCTGAGCTACTGAACTGACTACCCTGATCTGAGTGAATCATCACTTGCTGCTGTGGCTTGCGTCGCCACACAGCCATCAACATTGCGTCGATAGCGAGGTCGCTGCACATCCTTGGCTTCATTGACCAACCAATTACTTGGCGTGAGAACAGATCCAGCACTACCGCCAGGTAGAGCCATCCTTCATAGGTGCGGATGTAAGTGATATCTGTCACCCAGACCTTGTTCGGTTCACTGACATTGAACTGCCGCGCGAGGTGGTTGGGCGAGGCCACTGTTGGTTTACCACCGTAAAACCCTGGACGCCGCCGATAGCCCGTTTGCGAACGCAGCCCCTCCGCCTGCATCAAGCGCCCGACTCGATTTCGTCCGCATTCCTCTCCTAGCTCACGTAGGTCATCGTGAATTTTGCGGTAGCCGTATACGCCTCCGCTTTCTAGCCAAGCGTGTTTGATCAAGCCAAGCAGACGTTGATCTTCTTTTGCTCGGGCAGATTGAGGCTCGGCCAGCCAGGCGTAGTAGCCGCTGGGGTGCACCTTGAGGGTTTGGCAAAGGCGCCGCACCGGGTAATCAGTCGAGTGCTTCTTGATGAAGGCGTACTTTAACCGCACTCCTTGGCAAAGTACGCGGCGGCCTTTTTTAAGATGTCTCGCTCTTCCGTCACGCGCTTGAGTTCAGCGCGCAGCTTGCGCAGTTCGGCCTGCTGATCGTCGTCTTGCTGACGCTGCTCTTGGGGCTTGCTGTAGACCTTGATCCAGGCATAAAGGCTGTGCACGGACATGCCCAGGCGCTGGGCAACATCGGCGACGGGCTTGCCTTTCTCGGTGACTTGCTTGACCGCTTCGATCTTGAATTCTTCAGGGTAACGCTGACGACTCATGGCACCTCCTATTTGGGCCTCATTATGAGGCTTGGAGGTGTCTACGAAACCAGGGGCGATTCACAGCGTGGGAACAACAGCGTCACAGCAAAGCGAAAGCCCCAGCCGTCCGGGCCATTATCCGGTGAGTCGAGCCAGTAACGCGGGCCGGCCTGGACGGTAATGGGGTGGCCGCCAACCTTCAATAATTGGGTAATGGTCAGGTTGAGCGGAATCGTCCACTCTCGGGATTGCCAGTCGTATGTGGACTCACTGTTGATACCAAAGGTGGTCAACGTACTGTTGGTGTAAGAAAGAAACGGTTGCAAGAAGGTCTGGTTGACCTTCTCCTTTCCATCCGCAGGGCTGCCCTCCAGCCCCCAGATATGATTGGCCAATATGCCGTGCGTCCAACCGTTGGATTGCTTCAAAGCTACCGCGGTCGGCCCGAGCCCCCATTGTTCACTGCTCAGTACGTCGTTGCTGCCTGTTGGTATCAGCAGCGCCGGCCCTGCGCCAAGTATCCAGCCACTGGCAGTGGGTTGTTTCGGTGAGAAGAAAAAGCTCTGGGTCACATCGCCCACACCGGAGGTGTCCGCTGCACCACCCAGGCCGTGTTGGTCGATGACCGGGAGGATTGTGCGGGAAATCAGGTTCCACTCTTCATTCAGGCTGAAAGGCAGAACGGGCTGGATGTTTGTCAGGCTGCGCTTGCCATTGCCGCCCGGGCCCATTTTCTGGTCCCAGTTATATTGCACCGGCAAGCTGTACATGGCCGCAACCGGGTTAAGCGCTTTCTTGGCAAGCTCTGCGGAGTCTTCAGCTTGCCCTTGTCCGGTATGTGCCAGCAAGGCAAGTAGATAGAGCGGGTAGCCATTTCTTTTCGACATAGTATTACCCCTAAACTGAAAGCCACTTCGTTGCGATCGGCCTGGCTATTCGGCTATCCCGTGTGATTCGACATCTCGGATTGCTTTGACGGTAGCGGGCCGATGAACATGCATTTAAGGCGCTCGCGGCCAATGACGCGCGCCAACTCTGCGATGACGCAATACATGAATATCAATGTCATCAGCAAAATCTGAACAGCCCAGAAGCGAGGCCAGTTTATGGATCCCCACAACATCGCGTTTGCATCGAGCAAGCCCTCAGCCTCTTTCCAGTACTCATACAGACGTTCCAGGTAATGAACGATCAGCGCGACCATTGCATACATGAGTGTTTTCCAGACAACGTTCCAGATTAGCGGCTTGTCGGGAAACCGGTTGATGAAAGGCAGCATATCGGCAACCAGCACAGACTTGCCCAATATCAGAGCGGCGATCAGCACCGAGGCAGAGACAGGCAGCTCCACCCCTGAGCCCTTGATCATAAGTGCGCGAATCAGCGCAACGATGTGCAGAATCACGAAAAAAAACACGGTGGGCGGAAGCACTTTCAGGCATTCATGTTTGATTTTGAGCATGACCGTTTTCATCGCCCCCCCTTGAAGCATTGCATTCATGCATCACATTCCGCTCCCTTGGCGCACCTCCGCGACAGGGGAACATGCGGGCTATTTCTTCAGCGCCTGGAATGAACTGACCATGTCCTTTGCCCAGCCATCGAGCACGGCACGAGCGTCCTTGGCTTGCATGATCTGCGACGAGTTGTCCAGTTCAGCGCCTGCACCTTTGCGTACCACTTCGGCCACCACTTCATTGGTACTTCCGTCAATGAATGCGGCCTCCGTGGCCACGCTGGTGTCCTGGTCGCGAATACCTGTAGCCGTACTGATGCCGGCGGCCACCAACGCGATCGGAATAACCTCATAGGGGCGCAGCCCTTTGGTTTTTGCGCTGACCCCGGTGATCGCCGGGCGCACCACCAGTACACCTGGCCCGGGGCTCGTCGCCAGCGGCAGGACTGAGGAAAACTGGTTTTTCAACGCCTGATCGTAATATTGGGTTATGCCTTGCAAGGTTTGCTGCGGAATTTTCGCAGTGGGTTGCGGCTTAGGGTAAAACTGGCTGGGTTCGACATAGACGCTGGAAAATTGATTGGCATTGATGCCAGGCTTGATCCAGCGCATAACCTCGGCACCCGAAGGTGATTTGTCTTCCTTGAGCTTGCTGTAGTCCTTCAGAAATCCGGAATATTCATCAGGCTCCACGTATTTGCTCGCACAACCATGCAGTAACAGCGATGCGAGGCAAACGGTTGCAATAAGCGACTTACTTTTCATGCAACTTCTCCTTCCGCGTTGGAGCGGTTATCCAAGGATGAGCGTCTTCAGAATCGCCACGTTGCGCCGCCGCCGATGATGTGCAAGGCGGCGTTATCGAAACTGCCTGATAACGTATCGCCGGAGCGTGCCTTGGTCTGCTCCACGTCCATATCGCCGAGCCAGACCAGCGTGTAGGCCAGGTGCAGGTCCAACCCTTCTTCAACCTGATAGTTCACCCCGGTCGCGAAGCGCCACGTCTCGCCCATCGGGTTGTCCACAGTACGGTCCTTGTCATCGACAGCCGAGCTGTCATACCCCACCCCAACGCTCCAGCGCAGCTGGCGGGTCGCCTGGTACTGCGCGCCGACCGAGGCGTGCCAGGTGTCCTTGTACTGGCGATCGACCGTGCGGCTAACCCCGGCGGCGTTGGCATCTACCTCCACGCCGATATCACCGAATTCACTCCAGTCCTGCCAACCCAGACTACCCAGCAGTGTCCATTGATCGTCCAGCTGATGGGCCACGCTGAACGTCGCGGTCTGCGGCACGTTCATCTCCAGTTCCAGCGTGTCTACAGCCAGGCGGTTCAGGGCGGCATTGATGAGGGGATTGTTGATGTTGCTGACATGCGGATTGTCTTCAAACTCCAGTTTCACCTTGCTGGTGTAGGCCAGGCCAATTCGCGTGCGAGGGGCGAGCTGGTAGAGCAGGCCCAGGTTCACACCAATGCCAAAATCCGTGTCCTTGTATTCAAGCTGGCCGTCGGGGCGCTCGACCAAACCCAGCAGGCTGTTATTGACGGCCACCTCGGTGCGGTAATAGCCGAGCATCATGCGCGGGCCGATACCGACGGTGAGGTCATCGGAGAACTTGTACGCAAAGGTGGGTTGGAAAGACACGCCAATCACCGCTGCTTCCTGGGTAAAGTAGCGCCCTGCCCAGTCATCGTCGTAGTTCAGTGCCAAGCCAAAGTTACCGTACATGCCAAATCCGATGGCCGAGCGGTCATCGAGCTGGTGGCTGATGAACAGGCTGGCGCCCGGCAGGTATTGCAGGGCATTGCCGCCCTCGTTGCCGTCGAACTGGTTGTTGCTGTCGCGTGAGTAACGCAGGTCGCCGAGGATTACCTGCGTGTTGGCGCTGATCTGCGTGCCGGGCAGCAGGGCGATACCTGCGGGATTGCTCATCAGCACGCTGGGGTCGGTGGCCAGCGCCGCCGAGCCAGCATTGGCCAAGCCGTTGCTTTCCTGGCCGGCCTCATAGATGAAGATGCCTCCGGCTAACAGGTCGCTACTGTGGAGAGCCAACAGGATAACCGGTGCAAGTAGCCACCGTTTCGCATGTTCCGCCCGATGCGTACTGAAACGCTTTACGAACACAGTCATTGCCAGCTCCTTTGAACAATGCGCCGTATCGGTTCAGCATAGGTTTAATGACGCTTAGAGAGCGTAGACGCCGTAACGGAACTGTGCACCTCACTATCTGGACAGGGGGGAAGGGCCAGGTTCAGAGGTCTAGCGCCCCCCTGAGCAAGGCGTCAAGCACGCGCGCGACGTCAGCACCCTGCTCGTCCAGCAGGCATACCGGCAGCCCGTGCAAGGCCGCTTGCACACCGGCCAGCCCCTCGCCCGTCAAGGCCAGCGGACAATCAATTTCCATCTGCAGCGAGCGCAGGCGCTTGGCCAAGGCAGGGCTAACCGGTGGCTGCAGCGCGATCACCAGTGCCGCAGGCTGCACCGCTGCACACAGCAGCGGGAGCTCTTCCAGCGGCTGCCCGCAGCCGAGCACGTCGATGCGTTGTCGCTCGCTGCTCAACAGCAGCCCGGCGCACAACACCTGGCACTCGGCTTGACCCTCGGTACCCGCCAGCAGCACCCGCGGCGCATCGACCTGGTTCATCTGCAAGCGCAGCAGCAGCCGGGCGCGCAAGAACGTATCGAGAAACAGCCATTGGCTACGCTGGCCTGGCGCAGTGCCTGAAGCCAGGTCATGCCAAACCGGCATCAGCACGTCCCGCAGCACCGTGGCCTTTGGCAAAAGTGTGAACAGCTGTCCATGGATAGCTTCCAACGCCTGCGCATCGAATGCCCTGGAGGCACGCGCAACGGCGGCGCGCCAATCATCAAAGGCCGAAGGCTGCTGAACAGGCGCCTCAGGCTGGCCGGCGAGCCTGTCGCCAACCTTGCTGATGGGCAGGCCGTTGGCGGTCCAGCGCAAGATGTCGCGTATGCGCTGCACATCCTGGGCTGTGTACAAGCGATGGCCGCCCTCGGTGCGCTGCGGGCGAATCAACCCATGACGCCGCTCCCAGGCACGCAAGGTCACCGGATTTATGCCGGTCAGGCTGACCACATCGCGCATGGGTAGCAATTCGGGTGGGGTGGCGTCGGTCATAACGAGGTGTCATCCAGGGGGTGATACATTCTAAACCCAGATGCACCTTCTGCGGCGAGCCTCCTTGGTTCATCATGCAACAAACGGCGCCAAAAGCTTCTGCACGGAAGCCTTTGGCGCACATCGCATACGAAATGCCTGTAGGTGAGCCCCATGATCAACGCAAAACTCCTGCAACTGATGGTCGAACATTCCAACGATGGCATCGTTGTCGCCGAGCAGGAAGGCAATGAGAGCATCCTTATCTACGTCAACCCGGCCTTCGAGCGCCTGACCGGCTACTGCGCCGACGATATTCTCTATCAGGACTGCCGTTTTCTTCAGGGCGAGGATCACGACCAGCCGGGCATCGCAATTATCCGCGAGGCGATCCGCGAAGGCCGCCCCTGCTGCCAGGTGCTGCGCAACTACCGCAAAGACGGCAGCCTGTTCTGGAATGAGTTGTCCATCACACCGGTGCACAACGAGGCGGACCAGCTGACCTACTACATCGGCATCCAGCGCGATGTCACAGCGCAAGTATTCGCCGAGGAAAGGGTTCGCGAGCTGGAGGCTGAAGTGGCGGAACTGCGCCGGCAGCAGGGCCAGGCCAAGCACTGACAAAAAACCTATACAAGACCGTTGACTTGTATAGATAAAGGCTTAGGCTTCAGTTATACCTGTACAACAATTCAATTTTGTACAGGATTGCCTGGAGCCCAGTATGTCAGCGTACCTACAGCAATTCGCCGAGCGCTTCGCCCGCCTTGATGGGGCTAGCCTCGACACGCTGGATAAACTGTACAGCGACGATGTCACCTTTCGTGACCCCCTGCACCAGATACAGGGGCTGCAGGCCCTGCGTGCCTACTTCGAGCAGTTGTACGCCAACGCCAGCGATATCCGCTACGCCTTCACCAGCGCCGACGAGGTAAAGCCCGGGCAGGGCTACCTGCGTTGGACACTGCAGTTTTGCCACCCGCGCCTGGCCGGCGGACAGCCGATCACGTTGCAAGGCTGCAGCTGCCTGCATTGGCGCGACCGTGTGCATTTTCACCAGGACTATTTCGACGCCGGCGCCCTGCTTTATGAGCACCTTCCCGTCATGGGCACAGCAATCCGCTGGCTCAAAGGCAGGCTGGCATGAGCCGCTGTTGGCTGACCGGCGCCAGCAGCGGTATCGGTGCCGCGCTCGCGCAAGTCCTCCTGGAGCAAGGCCACCAGGTTGCCTTGGGCGGGCGCAACGCCGACCGCCTTGCCCCGCTGGCCGAACGGTTTCCCGGGCAGGCATTGCTGGCCATTGGCGATCTTGACAACCCGGAGCAGGTCGCCGGCATCGCTGCGCATATCGAGCAGGCCTGGGGAGGCCTGGACATGGCCATTTTCAATGCCGGCACCTGCGAATACCTGGAGCCGGGGCATTTCGATCCGGCGTTGGTCGAGCGCGTCATGCGCACCAACCTGCTGGGCGTCAGCTACTGCCTGGCGGCGGCACTGCCCTTGCTTCGCGCCGGCCAACGCCCCCACCTGGTGGTGATGGGCAGTTCGGTAACCTGGCTGGCCTTGCCCCGCGCCGGCGCCTATGGCGCGTCCAAGGCCGCGGTGCGCTATCTGGTGGAGTCACAGCGAATCGACCTGGCTCGCGAAGGCATTGCGGTCACCTTGGTAAGCCCAGGCTTCGTGGACACGCCACTGACCCGTCGCAACGATTTCCCCATGCCACAGCTGTGGTCCGCGCAGCGTGCCGCCCGGCATATCGCCAGGCGCCTGCCCCGCCGCCCCCTGGAAATCAACTTCCCCGGTCTTTTCACCCTGGTGTTGCGCCTGCTCGGGGCGCTGCCCGCGCGCCTGCGCCTGGCGCTGGGCCAACGCCTCGCCCGTCATGAACAGGAATGATGATCCATGCGTATAGCAATCATCGGCAGTGGCATCGCGGGGCTGACCTGCGCCCATTTGCTGTCACGCAAACACGAAGTCACGGTTTTCGAGGCCGAGCAATGGGTCGGGGGCCACACGCACACCCTTGATGTGGTCTGGAAAGGCCAGCGCCTTGCAATAGATACCGGTTTCATCGTCTTCAACGACTGGACGTACCCGAACTTCATCCGCTTGCTCGACCAGCTTCAGGTGCCATCGCAGCCGACCGAGATGAGCTTTTCCGTGCATGACCCGATGACGGGCCTGGAATATAACGGCCACGACCTGAACACCCTGTTCGCCCAACGCAGCAACCTGGTGTCCCCAGGGTTCTGGGGGATGATCCGGGACATTCTGCGTTTCAACCGTCAGGCACTGGCCGACCTGGACAACCAGCGTATCGATGCCAGCACCACGCTGGGCGACTACCTTCAAGCGAACCGCTATGGGCAACGCTTCATCGATCATTACATCGTACCGATGGGGTCGGCGATCTGGTCGATGTCTCGCGCAGACATGCTCCACTTCCCGCTTGAGTTCTTCGTGCGCTTCTGCCGCAACCACGGCTTGCTGTCGGTCAACCAACGTCCACAGTGGCGGGTGATCAAAGGCGGCTCGCGCAGCTATGTCGCACCGCTGTGCCGACCGTTTGCTGAGCGCATCCGCCTCAACTGCAAGGTTTACCGGGTCAGCCGCGACGAAGGTGGCGTGACCCTCGTGAGCGCGGCCGGCACCGAACGCTTCGACAATGTGGTGTTCGCTTGCCACAGCGATCAGGCCCTGGCGCTGCTGGAAAGCCCCAGCAACCAAGAGCGCGCCGTACTCAGCGCCATCGATTACGCCAGCAACGACGTGGTGCTGCACACCGATACCCGTCTGCTGCCACGCCACCAGCGCGCCTGGGCCAGCTGGAACTACCGCCTGGGCGGCCCCGAGCAGGCTCCCGCCGCGCTGACCTACAACATGAACATTCTGCAAGGTATCCAGGCACCGACAACCTTCTGCGTAAGCCTCAACCAGACCGCACTGATAGACCCGGCGCAGGTGATCGCCCGCTTCCAGTACGCCCATCCCCAGTACAGCGTTGCAGCGTCCGCCGCGCAAGCGTGCCAGGAGCAACTGCAAGGGCAACAGCACAGTTACTTCTGCGGCGCCTACTGGGGCAATGGCTTTCATGAAGACGGGGTGGTCAGCGCACTGAAGGTGGCCGCGCACTTCGGAGAGCAACTGTGAACAGCAGCCTCTGCGTGGGCTGGATCAGCCACCGTCGGCTGACGCCGCGGGTCCACGCGTTCCGCTACCGGATCGGCATGTTCTACCTGGACCTGGACGAACAATCCTGGCTGATGGGCCTGTCACGCTGGCTGGGACGCTGGCGCCTGGCGCCGTTGTGCTGGCGCGAGACCGACTACCTGCCCGCCCTGACCCGCCAAGGCGAATCGCTGGCCCAGGCTGCACGCTTGCTGGTCGGGCAGGCGACGGGGCACCTGCCCGAAGGCCGGGTACAGCTGCTCACGCAACTGCGGTGCTGGGGGCTGTCGTTCAACCCGGTGAGCTTCTATTTCTGCCATGACCGCGACGGGTGCCTGAGCGCGATCCTGATGGAAGTGCGCAACACGCCCTGGCGTGAACGCTTTCATTACGTGCTCCCGGTGCAAGGCAACCTTGCCAGGCCCTTCAGCGTCGGCAAGGCCTTCCATGTGTCGCCGTTCATGCCGTTGGACATGGACTATCGCCTGCGCTTTTTCCTGGACACGGACCATGTACGCATTCAGATGCAGAACTGGCAAGGCGGCACAAAGGTGTTCGAGGCCGACCTCGCCCTGCGCCGCAAGCCACTGGATGGAGCAGCGCTGCGTCGGTATGTCCTGAACTTCCCATGGATGAGCCTGCGCACCGTCTCGGCCATCTACTGGCAAGCGCTGCGCCTGTTACTCAAACGCACCCCCGTGCATGACCACACCACCTGCCAGGGTGACCTGGCACTCGGCCAACCTTGCGAGGACCTTGATGATGTCAAATCCCACCCTGAGCGTTAGCAAGTTCGCAGGCCTTGCGCCCCTGCTCGGCGGGCTGGCACGCAGCGCCGTGCTCGCCCAGTTGGGCAAGCTGCGTCACGGCCACCTGCGCCTGCTCAGCCACGGGCAGCAGTGGAGTTTCGGTGATGCCGACAGCCCGTTGCAGGCCGAGGTGGAGATCCTCGATGACGCCACCTGGAGCCTGATCGCCGGCAATGGCTCGATCGGAGCTGGCGAAGCCTACATTCACGGCTATTGGCGCAGCCCCGACCTGGCGCTGGTGACCCGCCTGTTCGTCGCCAACCTTGAAGTGCTCGACGCGCTCGAGGGCGGCCTGGCCCGCTTGGGCCGCCCTGCCCTGCGCCTGCTGCACCGGCTCAACCGCAACGACAAGCGCGGTGCCCGGCGCAACATTCTGGCCCACTACGACCTGGGCAATGCCCTGTTCGAGCGGCTGCTGGACCCCACCATGATGTATTCGGCTGCGCAATTCGAACACCCTGGGCAAACATTGGAGCAGGCCCAGCTGCACAAGCTGGAGCGCATCTGCCAGAAGCTCGAGCTGAGCCCTGACGATCACCTGCTGGAAATTGGCAGCGGCTGGGGCAGCCTCGCTATCCACGCAGCCACCCGCTATGGCTGCAGGGTCACCACCACAACGCTCTCCGAGGCCCAGTACAGCCATACCCTGGAGCGCGTCAAGGCCTTGGGGCTGGGGCAGCGCGTGCAAGTGCTGCGCGAAGACTACCGCGACCTGCAAGGCACGTTCGATAAACTGGTTTCGATCGAGATGATCGAAGCGGTCGGCCATCGCTACCTGCCGGTGTATTTCCGCCAATGTGCTTCGCTGCTCAAGCCTGAAGGCCTGATGCTATTGCAGGCGATCACCATCCGCGACCAGCGCTATGCCCAGGCGCAGCGCTCGGTCGACTTTATCCAGCGCTACATCTTCCCTGGTGGCGCCCTGCCTTCGCTGAGCGTGTTGCTCGACACCGCCAGCCGGCACACTGGCCTGAACCTTGTGCACATGGAAGATTTTGGCCTGGACTACGCCCACACCCTGCGACACTGGCGTGAAAACCTGCGTCAGGCACGCACTGCGCTGACGGACCTTGGCTACGACGACATGTTCCAGCGCCTGTGGGAGTTTTACCTCTGCTACTGCCAGGGCGGTTTCGAGGAACGCGCGATCGGTGTTGCGCACCTGCTCTGGGCAGCCCCCCAGGCACGCCGCGCGCCCTTGCCTGGCGGTGCCTGATGCCCAACCGCTGGCTGATCGGCAATGCCCTCTGGCTGCAAGCCGGCTGGTGGGTCTGCGTGCTGGGGGCCGAGCGGCCCTTGCTGTTGCTGCTGGTGATTCCGGGCGTGGCAGTGCACCTGCGCCTGTGCCCGGACATCAATGCCGAGCTCAAGGCGCTGTTGCGCGTCACCTTTGTCGGCTGCGTGCTCGACAGCGTGCTGGGAGCACTGGGGGTGTTCGGTTTCGACGCCTGGCCCCTGCCGCTGTGGCTAGCGCTGCTGTGGTTGGTGCTGGCCAGCGGGATGCGTCACAGCCTGGCATGGGCCGGCAGGCACTGGCGAATCGGCGCACTGCTGGGGGCGATTGGCGGTCCTCTGGCCTATGTAGGCGGCGCCAGGCTGGCAGGTGTCGCCTTGCCATTGGGCGCGCTGGAAACCGGCCTGCTACTGATGCCGATATGGGCTTTGGCCCTGCCCCTGCTGGCGCGCATCGCGGCGCGGCGCTGACCGGCGACATCGCTCGGAGCAGTAGCGCACCTGCTCCCAACAGCGTGCCCAGCGCTTGCGCCAGGTGAACGGCCGGCCACACACCACGCAAACCTTGCTGGGCAGAAGGCTCTTTTTCATAACGCCTGCCCCGCATCGAGCCGCGCCAGCAATGACTGGCCACGTTGCCACACCGCATCGCGACGGCCAGCGGGCATGCCATCAAGGCTGCGATAGACCAGGGCCAGGCGCGGGTTAGCCGAGAGCTGGGGGCGATGGCGAATAAGAAAATGCCAATACAAGGCATTGAACGGGCAGGCATCGTCTTCGGTCACCTGGTCGACCCTGTAACTGCAAGCCTTGCAATGGTCGGACATGCGCTGGATATAACGACCACTGGCGCAGTACGGCTTGGACCCCAGGTAGCCGCCGTCGGCGTGCATCACCATGCCAAGCGTGTTGGGCAGTTCGACCCACTCGAAGGCATCCATGTAGACCGCCAGGTACCACTCACAAATCTCGGTTGGCACGATACCGGCCAACAAGGCGAAGTTGCCGGTAACCATCAACCGCTGAATATGGTGAGCGTAGCCCAACCGCAGGGTCTGCCCGATGGCTTGCGCCATGCAGCGCATGCGGGTGCGCCCGGTCCAGTAGAATTCTGGCAGCGCCCGGTGGTTGTTCAGGTGATTGAGCCCGGCATACGCCGGCATGCGCTGCCAATAGATGCCACGCACATACTCACGCCAGCCGATCAGCTGGCGAATGAAACCTTCGGCTGCATTGAGCGGCACCCGCCCCTCACGCCAGGCTTTGTCGACGTCGTCGCACAGACGACGCACATCCAGAAGGCCGATGTTGAGCGCCGCACTGATGCGCGCATGAAACAGGTACGGCTCGCCTTCGGCCATCGCATCCTGGTAGTCACCGAAAGCCGCCAGGCCGAAATCCAGGAAATGCTGCCACAGCTGTTGTGCCTCGGCATGGGTCACGGGGTAGTCGAAACCGTCGACGCCCCCGTAGTGGTCGCTGAAGCGCTGACGCACCAAGGCCACCACCGCTGCCGTGATGTCGTCTTGCGCAAAATGCGCAGCGAATGGGCCACGCAGCTGCCGTGGCAATGGCTTGCGATTGTCGCCATCGAAATTCCAGGCCCCACCTGCCGGGCTGCCGTCGGGCTCCATGAGCAGGCCGGTTCGCTTGCGCATGCCACGGTAGAAGTGCTCCATACGCAGCTGGCGACGTTCTGTGGCCCAGCGCCCGAAGGCTTCACGGGAGCACAGAAAACGCGTGTCGCGAAACCACACAAGCGGCAGTGCGGCATCACGCAAGGCCTGCTCCAGGCGCCACTCACCGCACTCGGTCAAGTGAATGTGGGTGGCGCCCAAGGCTTGTTGCCATCGATGCAACTCACCCACGATGCTGCCGCTGTTACCCTCGGCGTCCAGCTCGACATAGTGCACCTGCCAACCCCGTTCACGCAGGGCCTGGGCAAAATGCCGCATGGCGCTGAAGATGAGAACGATCTTCAGCGGATGATGCGGTACGTATCGGGCCTCCCCCTCCACTTCCGCCATCAGGACCGCATCGCAAGCAGGGTCAAGGGACGCCAGACTTGCCAGGTCGAACGACAGTTGGTCACCCAGCACCAGGCCCAGGCGCATCGTCCGGGCTACCACTGGCTGGTGAGCGTTACCGGTACGCGCAGCGGCGCGATGGGGCCGTCACGTTGCCCGCACATCTCATCATGCACCACCTGCTGCACCAGCATGCACGGCACCGGCGGCAGGTCGGCCAGCAACTGCCGCAGTTCGGTCGTGGAGCGCACGCGCACGGGCTGCCCCTGGGCATCGCTCAATGTCACAGGGCCGGCGTCGGTCAGGGCGCGCAGGAGGTAGAAGCCCCCCTCCAGCGACAGCAGTTCAAGTTCCTTGGCTTCGCCGGTCGAAACCAGCTGGGTCAGCGCGATCAGGTTCATGGTGTGCCCTCTGGCAGGCGGCGGAAGAACAAGGTGATCTGGCCAATCTCAACGCCCAGTTTGCTCATGCTCGAGCGGTTGATCAGGGTGTCGTCATCCATGAGGTACATCCAGTCGTCCAGGTCTACCTGCCAGTGCCGCCCGTCGACCGGCAGATCCAGTTGGTAACGCCATCGCAGCGCGTTGCCCGCCACTTCGCCACGCGCCTCGCCGATCACGTCCCCCGCTGTTCCCCGCCAGCGCCCGGGGCCGTCCGGCACCAGCGTCCAGGTCCGCTGCTGGCGTGTGCCATCGCTATAGAGAAAATGCTCGTCGAGGATCAGCCGTTCACCTTCGCGGCGGCTGTCGATGCGCACATGGAAGCGCTTGACCACCTCACCGGAACGCTTCTGGAACATCCCCCACGCCTGAACCGGGCGCGAGAAGAACGCCGCCAGGTCCAGCTTCGGCTGCTCCTGGGCATAGTGCTCGATACCGACATTGCCACAACTGCCCAGAAGCAGGCAGGCAGCCAGCAACAGCGCTTTGTACATGTTCAGGCTCCTCGGTCATCGCCAGCCAGCCCAAGCAGCCGCTGACGCAATTGGGGGTCTCTGGCCCGCGGGTCAAGCCAGATGGCGAAGAAGGCCCGGGCGAACACCGGATCGGCGATCGCGTGGCTCAGTTTGCCGTCGACGTAAAAGCGGCAACCCTGCCCCGGCAGGTACAAGCCCGTGATGCGCATGCCAGGGCTCACGTCCACGAATGCCTGCTCAATCGCCCTGGTCCATGCCGCGCGCTGCTGTGCCGTCATGCTGCCGCCACCCAGGCGTTGCATTTCCTCGAGGCTGGCCTTGACCAGCGTGTCCCTGGACAATGAACGGTGATAGAGCAGCTCAAGGGCAAATGGCTGGTTCCAGTCCTGAACCGGGCCAACTGCCCATAACCGGGCGGTATACAGCCGCAGGCCAAACCAGGTGAAATCACCGGCGCCCAGCCGTTGCGCCGCAGGCAGCTCCGCTCGCCAGTCTGCCGCCGACGACATGGCGGCTAGCAGCAGGCACAGACAGGTCCAACGTGCAGGGTGCGCCATTCTGACCTCGAGCACTTCGGAAAATATTATACAATAGTAGACGCTTGTACACATATTCGCTGGGATATGTACAGATTTCAATGCCAAGCATGCACATTTCTGCAAGCCTCGCGCCCCGTTATCGAACACCCATGAAAGTCGAGATAGAAGGAATTGCTCATGCTGTACGTCGTCATGCTCGGTGGACGCCACCCACGGGCCAATATCGAGGTCCACGACGTGTTGTTCGCGCAGGCGGACTCACTTGAACAGGCCTACCCCCATCTGCGCCAAGCCTGGTTCGGGAGCCGAACGGGCCTGCACATCGACGCATGGATGGAAGTCGACGGTATTGACCGCTACCGCGTGGCGTTCAGTCAGGTAGCGCCTGGCCCACACGATCCCAGGTTGTTCTTCATCAACCTTGGCGGCTACGAGTCCGGGGTGTTTGGCGAGGCACACCGCTACCTGCTGGTGGTGGCGAAGGACAAGGCCGAGGCCAGGCAACTGGGCAAACAGCGCCTGCAGGCAGACTGGCTCAAGCCGCATACCGACGCGGTACTGGACGTCGACGATTGCCTGCCGATCGACTGGGTGAACGACCGTTACGTGCACTTGATCGAAGGGCCACATGACGGCTTACGGCAGTACAGCGACTATATCCTGCTGTGAGCTCACCCCTGCCAGCTGCACGAACGTTGGCAGGCATCACAGGACGAGGCGCCAGCGCCCAGCCAAGAGGACACTCCGATGAGCCTGATCAACGACCTTCAGACACCCGCCAACGTGCTGGTCTGCGGGGCCAGCCAAGGGATTGGCCTGGCATTGTGCACGCAGTTGCTGGCGCGCGATGACATCGGGCTGGTGTTCGCCGTTTCGCGACGAGCCACCACCAGCCCTGCGCTGGATACCTTGTTCACAGAGCACGGGCGACGGTTGGTTCGCCTCGACTGCGACGCCCGGTCCGAGCAGGCACTGCACACTCTGGCAGCACAGGTGGGCGCCTGCTGCGACCAGCTGAACCTGGTCTTCAGCACGCTTGGCGTCCTGCAAGAAGGCCCGGCACAGGCTGAAAAAGCGCTGACCCAGCTTGATATGGCGGGGTTGCTGAGCAGTTTCACAACCAACTGTTTCGCCCCTGTTCTGCTGCTCAAGCATTTGCTGCCGCTGCTGCGTCGGCACCCGATGGCCTTCGTCGCCTTGTCGGCGCGGGTCGGGTCGATCGGCGACAATCACCTGGGGGGCTGGTACAGCTACCGTGCCAGCAAAGCCGCGCTCAACCAGCTTCTGCGCACTGCAAGCATCGAGCTGAAGCGACTGAACCCCGCGTCAACGGTACTTGCATTGCATCCCGGCACCACCGACACCCAGCTTTCCCGACCCTTTCAGGGCAATGTGCCGCCGGGCAAACTGTTCTCGCCCGCGTTTGCCGCCACCTGCATCCTGGCACTTGTGAGCCGTCACGGCCCGGCGCAGAGCGGAACGTTCTGGGCGTGGGATGGCACGCCGATTCCCTGGTGACGCGCGCGGAGAGTTGCAGGCCAAGTCGATGAACCAGCCTTGAGCGAGAACGGTCAACCCTTTATCTGACAACGGCAGAAGGAAGGGTGGAACGAATGGTTTCGTTTGATCTGCAACGGATGCTGATAGGCGACTTCCCTTTTACCTTTCTGCTGGAAGTTGCTGTGCGTGTTTCAGCGGCCTTCCTGGCCGTGTTCTTCTTTCTGAAATTCAGTGGCCGGCGCGGGATCAGACAGCTGTCCCGGTTCGAGCTCGTGGTCATTCTCACCCTGGGCTCAGCTGCCGGCGATGTGACCTTTTACGAGGACGTACCGCTGCTTCCGGTGGCCTTGGTTTTCCTCACGCTGTTCATGCTTTACCGAGGAACGGTCTACCTTATGAGGCGAAACAGAACCTGCGAGGCCTGGATCGACGGGCTGCCGGTCACGGTAGTGAAAGATGGCATGTACGAAATCCATTCGCTGCGGCACATGAACATTTCACCGAATGAGCTGTTCATGGAGCTACGCCAGCAAGGTGTCGAGCACCTGGGTCAGGTTCGACTGGGCCTTCTGGAAACCGATGGCGATCTCAGTTTGTACTTCTACGATCAGCAAGACACACGCCCAGGCCTGTCAGTGCTGCCGGTCGAGCATCGCCCGGAGTACACATCGCCGCCCGGCGCCGGGTTGCATTGCTGCGTGAGCTGTGGTTTCCCGGCCTACCATGAGCCTCATGACACCCTGGCGTGTTCACGTTGCGGTCATACGGTGTGGTCGCCTGCATTGGAGACTGTACGCAACCGTTAGCCTGTTCTCCCTCTACCGCCAAGCATCGAGCAGGAACTCTGCTTGCTGTTTGCAGGCCCTTATGAGAGGCCTGTCAGTACGAGGAGCACAATGATGAGTGCACAATTGAACGGCAATCGCGTGCCTTTCTGGTCACCAATGGCTTTGAACAGGTGGAACTGACCGGCCCGCGTGATGCCTTGGAAAACAGCGGCGCGGTGGTCGATATCCTGAGCGAGGCACTGGCAGGCTGAGCCTGCTTCTTTTCAACGCGTGCTGGTCGCCCTTGGTGCCGACCGGCACGCGCTGATCACGCCAGCTGGATGAAAACCGAATAGCTGCCCAGCAACACCCAGAAGCACAGGAAAATCCAGGGCGTGCGCAAGGAAAAAAGCAGCGATTTGCGGTGCCCCGCCTGAGAGGTTTCGGCCTCGCAGAACAGCGGCGACTCGTCATAGGCCAGCCCCATCAGCGGCTCGCTGCGCAGCAAGTGGCTCTGCTTCATCTGCCAGTGCTCGATAATCCGGAAGGCCGCGCGGATGCCAGGCCAGGCATTCAGTGTACTGAGCACGCCGAGCAGTGCGAGAAAAGCCGGGACCATCAGGGTGAACATTTCGCCCCAGCTTTGGTTCAGGTTACCCATCGATGACACGTAGGCGATCACCAGGAACGACTGGGCCGCAAGATAAGCGTCGGTACGGTTGGCCAGGATGGTGGTCTCATACTGAATTTCGCGTCGATAGAAATCCAGCCGCTCCTTGGGCGTACCGAACATCCTCTCGTTCGTCTGATCGATCTCATGTTCCGGCGTGGAAGGCGTGATGATTCGAGGCACTGCAGACTCCTTGATGACGTGGGCCTCACCCATGGCAGCAAGCCCCGTCAGCGGTAGAGCTAGGCGGTAGGTAAAAATTCACTGGGAATGGGTGCATCAACCGCTCGTCGCTCAGCACGAAGATCCACTTCAACACTGGCCTGGCGCGCCTTTCGAACGGGAATGAGCGTTCCAACCCTGCAGGAGCTTCCAGCATGAGCGACTACCCTACCCCTCCATTCCCTTCCCAACCGCAAAGCGTTCCCGGTTCCCAGCGCAAGATGGATCCGTATCCGGACTGCGGTGAGCAGAGCTACACCGGCAACAATCGCCTCGCAGGCAAGATCGCCTTGATAACCGGTGCTGACAGCGGCATCGGGCGTGCGGTGGCGATTGCCTATGCCCGAGAAGGCGCTGACGTTGCCATTGCGTATCTGAATGAACACGACGATGCGCAGGAAACCGCGCGCTGGGTCAAAGCGGCTGGCCGCCAGTGCCTGCTGCTGCCCGGCGACCTGGCACAGAAACAGAACTGCCATGACATCGTCGACAAGACCGTGGCGCAGTTTGGTCGCATCGATATCCTGGTCAACAACGCCGCGTTCCAGATGGCCCATGAAAGCCTGGACGACATTGACGACGATGAATGGGTAAAGACCTTCGATACCAACATCACCGCCATTTTCCGCATTTGCCAGCGCGCTTTGCCCTCGATGGCAAAGGGCGGTTCGATCATCAACACCAGTTCGGTCAACTCTGACGACCCGTCACCCAGCCTGTTGGCCTATGCCGCGACCAAAGGGGCCATCGCCAATTTCACTGCAGGCCTTGCGCAACTGCTGGGCAAGCAGGGCATTCGCGTCAACAGCGTCGCACCCGGCCCGATCTGGACCCCGCTGATCCCGGCCACCATGCCTGATGAGGCGGTGAGAAACTTCGGTTCCGGTTACCCGATGGGACGGCCGGGTCAACCTGTGGAGGTGGCGCCAATCTATGTCTTGCTGGGGTCCGATGAAGCCAGCTACATCTCGGGTTCGCGTTACGCCGTGACGGGGGGCAAACCTATTCTGTGATCGTGCTGCCGGCGCCTGCTGACGCGGGCCTCGGCGCCTCTGGCAGAGCGGTAGCGAGCCTGGACCTTGCCGCGTGCCTTACCAGACGTCATCAGCATTGAACCCTGCCGCCCACTGCCACTCAACTTCATGCAAGCCATTTTTCATTCGCCCGCGACGAGGTGACACCATGAATGCTATCGACCTGCTGGTTCAAGACCATAAATTAGTCAAGAAGCTGCTGGAAGAGCTCTGTGCGACCACAGAGCGTGCCGTGAAGAAACGCGCCGAACTGCTGCAACGCATTGAGCAGGAACTGCAAATCCACACCGCTCTGGAGGAGGACATCCTCTACCCGGCGATCAAGCAAGCCGGTGGTAAAGAGGAAGCCAAGATGTATTACGAAGCCAAGGAAGAACACCGGACGGTCGACGCCCTGGTGCTGCCTGATCTGCTTCATACGCAGCCAGGCACGCTTGAGTTCGCCGGTCGGGTCAAGGTGATGAAGGAGCTGCTTGAGCATCACATCGAAGAAGAGGAGGAAGAACTCTTCCCCACCGCGAAAAAGCTCCTCGGCAAAGACCAACTGGACGAGCTGGGGCTCGCCATGCAAGCCCAGAAAAAACTGCTCAAGGGTGAGCAACGGGCCGCTTGAATCAAAGGCGCCAGGCCGGGTCGGGCACGACCGGCCCGGCCTGACGCCAGGGATTAATGTTTGGGACACGCTTCGATGGAGAGCTGGATCGAATTGCTGGAGTGGCCGGCCATGGTGGTCACAGTGGTGGCAGCATGGTGCATCGGTTCGCACCGCCCAGGACGGCGCATGGTCGGCTTCTGCTGTTTCATCGCCAGCAACATACTGTGGTCAGTCTGGGGGTGGCATGCCCAGGCCTGGGCTTTGATTGTGCTGCAGCTTGTGTTGTGCCTGATGAACCTGAGGGGGTGGCGCAAGAATAAACGCGCTTCAAGGAAAGCGCCTTCAGAGAAGGTTCAGGGTGGCGCTGATGCTACGCCTTATCACCTGCTGACGAGCACTTCCCGAGGTCAACCCGAGAACCCCTCCTGAGCATTATCCATGATGGAACCACCGAATACACGGGTGAACTGCCGCGGGCTCAGGTGCGCCACCTTGGCCAGCTCTTCGATGATGGGGTGCTCAAGACCACCCCGGCCTCCGCTTCGCGAATGCACAAGCCATGAACCACCACCTGAAAGGAACGTTTCCCGGCGGCGGCTGGCCTCCTCAAGGCTTTGCAGTGCGCCCTTTTTTCCACTGCGCCCTGGAGACACCTTCAGCGTAGCCGGTGACACCGATCGCTACCTGCTGAATGCGGCCGCCATGCTGAAGGAAAGCCTCGACCTGCTCGCAGATGCGCACATGGGCTTTTTGGGCCGCGCTGGGGTACGTCTGGGACATGTTGGCATCTCGGTTATGAGCCACTGAACGACAGTCACCCGAGCAAGCACTATACACCCTGCATTGCCATCAGCGTCTGAAGCCTGCCAAAACCCTGCTTTTGTCGACCGAAGGGCGTGGCGATGGTGAGCTGTAAGCGCACAAGCCCAGGAAGGCTTGCTAGCACATATGGAAATACGTATATTCGCCTTTCCGTATGTACAGGCACCCCCATGATCACACCACCCGATGTCTTCAAGAGCCTCTCTGACGAAACCCGTGCTCGCGCCACTCTGCTTATCGCCAGCCTGGGCGAACTGTGCGTCTGCGAGCTGATGTGCGCGCTCAACGACAGCCAGCCCAAGATCAGTCGCCATCTGGCACAACTGCGCAGCAATGGCATGCTGCTGGACCGCCGTCAGGGCCAGTGGGTGTATTACCGCCTGAATCCGGAGCTGCCTTCCTGGGTTCACGAAATGCTTCAGGTCACCTTGCAAGCCAATTCGCAATGGCTGGCTGACAATGCCCTTCGGCTGAAGAACATGGACGGTCGCCCCGTGCGTGATTCCGTCTGCTGCTGATCATCACCAAGCGAGATTTTCATGCTGCCCGCCATTGCTGTCTTCGTGTTCACCCTCATACTGGTCATCTGGCAGCCCAAGGGGCTCGGTGTTGGCTGGAGCGCCGCGCTAGGCGCCATCATCGCCCTGGCTACAGGCGTAGTTTCCCTGCATGACATCCCTGCCGTATGGGCCATTGTCTGGAACGCCACCGCCACGTTCATCGCGGTCATCATCATCAGCTTGCTGCTGGATGAGGCGGGTTTCTTCGAATGGGCCGCTTTGCATGTGGCGCGCTGGGCTAACGGCGGCGGCTACCGCCTGTTCGCCTTCTGCGTACTGCTCGGCGCCGCTGTATCGGCGCTGTTCGCCAACGACGGTGCGGCGCTGATCCTCACCCCCATCGTCATGTCGATGCTGCTCGCGCTGCGCTTCTCGCCCGCTGCGACACTGGCCTTTGTCATGGCCGCGGGCTTCATTGCCGACACGGCAAGCCTGCCGCTGGTGGTCTCCAACCTGGTCAACATCGTCTCGGCCGACTACTTCGGCCTGGGCTTCGCCGAATACGCATCGGTGATGGTGCCGGTGAACATCGCCAGCGTGGCGGCCACCCTGCTGGTGCTATTCCTGTACTTCCGTCGTGATATCCCCAAGCAGTACGCGCTCGATGCGCTGAAGGCGCCGAGCGAGGCAATTCATGACCACGCCACCTTCAAAGTCGGTGGGTGGGTGCTGCTGGTGCTGCTTGCAGGCCTGTTCGCACTGGAACCTCTGGGCATCCCGATCAGCGCGGTGGCCGCCGTCTGTGCCGCAATCCTCTTTGCCGTGGCCGCTCGCGGTCACCGCATCTCAACCCGTCGCGTGCTGCGGGAAGCGCCGTGGCAGGTGGTGATATTTTCGCTGGGCATGTATCTGGTGGTGTACGGCCTGAAGAACGCCGGCCTTACCGACATGCTCACCCACCTGCTGGACACGCTTGCCGAGCAGGGCCTGTGGAGCGCGGCCATTGGCACCGGGTTGATTTCCGCCCTGCTGTCCTCAGTCATGAACAACATGCCCAGCGTGCTGATCGGCGCATTGTCGATCCAGGCCAGCGGTGCAGAGGGCCTGGTACGTGAGGCGATGATCTACGCCAACGTCATCGGTTGCGACCTCGGCCCGAAGATCACCCCGATCGGCAGCCTCGCCACGCTGCTTTGGCTGCATGTGCTGGCGCGTAAAGGCGTGCGCATCACCTGGGGTTACTACTTCAAGGTCGGCCTGCTGCTCACGGTACCGGTTTTGCTGATCACCCTTTCTGCTCTGGCACTGCGCCTGAGCCTCTGACGTTCGCCCCCCAGCGGAGGAGCCCTCCATGCGAGTCCTGTTCATGTGCACGGCCAACAGTTGCCGCAGCATCCTTTCCGAAGCAATGTTCAACCACCTGGCACCGCCCGGTTTCGAGGCAGTCAGCTCTGGCAGCTTCCCCAAGGGCCAGGTGTTGCCACGCAGCCTGAGCACGTTGCAGCAAGCCAATATCTCGACCAAGGGCCTGAGCAGCAAAGGTAACGATGCGTTCGAGGGCAACCCGCCTGACATCGTCATCACCGTCTGCGACAAGGCCGCGGGCGAGGCCTGCCCGGTGTATTTCGGCCCTGCGCTGAAGTCGCATTGGGGGCTGGAAGACCCGTCCGATGTCGTGGGTGACGAAGCTTCGGTCGATGCGGCGTTCCGGGCCACACTGGCCCGCATCGAATCTCGCTGCCAGGCCTTCTTCGCGCTGCCGTTCGATCACCTCGACCGCGAGCAGCTCAAGCACGCGCTGGATCGCATCGGCTCGCTTTGAACAGGAAGAAAACATGTCCGAGCAACTGCCTAACCTCGACCTCACGCTGTTCGACCTGCCGCCTTCGGCAACCCCGACCTGCGAACACAAACCTCGCATCCTGCTGCTGTACGGGTCTACCCGAGAACGCTCCTTCAGTCGCTTGCTGGTAGAAGAAGCCGCGCGTCTGCTGGAGCACTTCGGTGCCGAAACCCGCACCTTCGACCCGTCGGGCCTGCCGCTGCCTGACGATGTACCCGTAGAGCATCCCAAGGTGCAGGAGCTGCGTGAACTGGTGCAGTGGTCAGAAGGCCAGGTGTGGTGCTCGCCAGAGCGCCATGGAGCGATGTCGGCGGTGTTCAAGGCACAGATCGACTGGATTCCCTTGGCGCTGGGGGCATTGCGCCCCACCCAAGGCAAGACCCTGGCCGTGATGCAGGTGTGCGGCGGCTCGCAGTCGTTCAACGTGGTCAACCAGTTGCGCGTGCTGGGCCGCTGGATGCGGATGTTCACCATCCCGAACCAGTCTTCGGTACCCAAGGCTTATCTGGAGTTCGACGACGCCGGGCGGATGAAGCCATCGCCGTACTACGATCGCGTGGTTGATGTCATGGAGGAGCTGGTGAAGTTCACCGTCCTGCTGCGCGACCGCCAGGCATTTCTGGTCGATCGCTATTCGGAGCGCAAGGAAAGCGCCGAGCAGCTATCTGAGCGGGTCAATCAGCGATCCATCTGAAGCAAAGGTGATTCAAGACAGTGGAAACGACAAGGTAGCGGCCAGCCCGCTACCCGCTCTGTTTTCAAGGCGTACCTGCCCCCCCATACGGTCGATGATGGTCGCGACGATGGACAGCCCGAGGCCAGCACCATTTGGGCTATTTCGGCTGTAAAAGCGCTCGAATACACGGGACAGGCTCTCCTCATCGATACCCGTCCCTTCATCCTCGACGACCAGTTCGACGCTGCTGTCCAGGCGCCGCAGTAACACGGCGATGCGCCCACCAGGCGGTGAGTGTTCTACCGCGTTGGACACCAGGTTCTGTAGCGCAATGCCCAGCGCGCCGGCGTCGATCTGCAGGTGGTGGTCCCCTTCGTCGATGTCCAGCGAGGGTTCCAGGCCTCGGTCCAGTATCCATGGGGTCAGTTCAGCCAGGGTTTCGGTGACGACCTCGGCCAGGTCGATCCGGGTGCTGGCTCGCTGCCCCAGTCTTGGCTCGACGCGGGCCAAGGTCAGCAACTGGTTGACCACCCGTGTCAGCCGATCGACCCCGCCCACAAGAAAGCCCAGGGCTTTCTGGCGCTCGGCATCATTGCTGGCGGCCAGCGCGTTCTGCGCGTGCAGGCGCAATACGGCCAGAGGCGTACGCATTTCGTGGGCAGCATCGGCAATGAAGCGATGTTCACGCCGCAGCAGATCGTCGATCTGCGCCAGCAAGCGATTGATCGCGGCCTGCATGGGCTCCAGTTCAGTGGGAAGCGGTACCAGTTGCAGCGGCTCCAGCGAATCGGCATGGCGTCTTCGGATGACATTGGCCATGTTCTGCAGTGGCCGCAGCCCCCAGCCGATCGCAGCCCAGACCAGCAGTGCCAACGCCAGGCTGCCAAGCAGGAACGGGAACAGCGTGTGGCGAACGATGCGGTCGATCAGGTCGTAGCGCACATCATCACGCTCACCCACCCAGATAAGCCAGTGTTTTTCCGGCACCGGCAAAACGAAACCGCGCCATTGTTCACCGCCACTGGAAAAGTCGTAGAACCCTGGAGCAGTGGGTGGTGGGTCGATGGGTGGCGCACTGGGTGTATGCACCAGCAACGCCATGCCTTCACCCCAGACCTGGAACGCCAGCTTGCTTTCGTAAGGGTGCCCCACCTGGTGCCGCCCCGCTTTGCCCAAGGCATCGTTGAAGGCCTGATACAGCGCCTCACGCGAGCCCTCTTGTACCGGCATGCTCATGACGCCTTGCAGCAAACGCGCGTTCTGGGCCAGGTGCGCGTCATACACCTCGTTAATTTCGTGGCTGCTGTCGTGGTAGTTATAGAGCGCGAGCAAGCCGGTACCGAGTAGCAGCAAGAGCATCACGCGCCACAGCGTGCGCTGGCGAAGCGAGGTCATGCCTTGACCTCGACCAGATAGCCAATGCCGCGCACCGTGCGAATCAGGCCGTTGAACAGCTTCTTGCGCAAATGGTAGATGTTCACCTCCAGCGTGTTGCTCTCCGGCTCTTCATCCCAGCCATACAGCAGTTGAGTCAGGCGCTCACGTGTGAATACCTTGCCGGGCTGTGCCAGCAACTCATGCAACAGCACATACTCTTTGGGGGTGAGCACAACCTCGACGCCGTTGTATTGCACTTGCTGGGTGGTCGGGTCCAGGCTGACCCCGGCATGCTCGATCAGCACCTTGGCGCGCCCGACGCTGCGCCGCAGCAAGGCGCGCAGGCGTGCCTTGAGCTCATTGAGGTCGAAAGGCTTGACCAGGTAATCATCGGCGCCGGCATCCAGGCCGGCAATGCGATCATCGAGGGCATCCCGCGCGGTGAGGATCAGCACCGGCAAGCTGTCGCCGCCGGCGCGTAATCGCCTGAGTAGCTCGAGGCCATCCATGCGGGGCAATCCAAGATCCAGGATCACCAGGTCGAAGGTCTCGTGCTGCAACGCATGCAAGCCACTGACACCGTCGCGCAACCAGTCGAGGGTGTAACCCTCCTGGCGCAAGCCGTCGCAGATCCCTTCCCCCAGTGCGATGTCATCCTCAACCAGCAACAGCCGCATGTTCAGTCCTGTTTGTCCTTGATGGCCTTGAGTAAAGCATCGATATCGGCACGCCGGCCCTGGTCAGCCAACTCACGCCCCGGCCGGGGCGGTGCCTGCAAGGCTTTCTGCAGGGCGGCGGTAGCTTCAGGGTAGCGCTTTTGCCGATACAGATGATCAGCCCAGAAATAGTTGCTGTCGATACCGTTGGGGTTGATCTGCAAGGCTTTGCGCAGCATCTTGTCGGCCATCTCGGCATCACCGAAACCGATAGGCCAGCCGGGCACCTGGTCATACAGCGTGCCCAGGCTGGTGTAGGCCGAACCTTGCAGGGCGTTTGGGTCCAGCGTCATGGCCTGCTCCAGGCTGGCTTTCGCCGCCTTGACCTTGCCCAATGCACCGAGGCCACCCGTCGCCCCCGCCCAACTGCTGTTGATGATGCCCTCCCAGATCAAGGGTTCAGGTGTGCCGGGATACTGATGAACAAACGTTGCTGCATCGCCTGCCAGCTTCTCGAAGGCGTCGGCACGCTTATCCTTGGGCATTTGGTACTGAATCTGCGCCCAGCGCTGCTGCAGATCACTCAGGCGCTGGCTGCCTGCCTGGTCCAATGCCCAGGTGAAGGGTGCAAATGCCAGCAAGCTGGCAATGAACAGACGCTTCATTTGTTCGACTCCTTGGAGTGGCTGCCGATATAGCGGCGAATGACTGGCAGTTGCTTGCGCAGTGCGCGGTCGACTATGCCCGGCAACATGCCGTTGATACGCACGAAGAGCTTTTCCGGCCACCCCAGATAAAGCTCGGTGCGCTCGGATTGCACCGCCTGGAGCACAGCACGGGCGACGTCCGCAGGGTCGTCCATGCCAACTTTCAGCGCTTGATTGAGTGCAGTCGCAGCACTGCTGTTCATCGTTGTGCGGGTCGCCCGGGGGGCGGCATACAGCACGTTCACCGTGGTGTCGGCCAACTCGCGGCGCAGCGCTTGCGAAAAACCACGCAGCGCAAACTTGCTGGCGCAGTAGGTGGCGTAGCCGGGGTAGCCGATCGAGCCATAGGTCGACCCGACATTGACCACCAACGCCTTGGGCTGAGCGCGCAGCAACGGCAGGCAGGCCCGGGTCAGTTGCAGGGGAGCCTTCAGGTTGATGTCCAATAGCTCGTCCAGCGCATACTCATCCAGCTGGTCGAGCAGAGCGAAGCGATTCACGCCAGCAGCGTTGATCAGCACATTCACAGCCCCCATCTCGCGTGCCCGCTCGATGACATGTTCGCGCCCTGACGGGCTGCGCAGGTCGGCTTCCTGCCAGCGCAGACGATCAGGGTACCGGTTCATCAGGCCAGCCAGCTTGCCCATATGCCGACTGACGGCCAACACCTGGGCACCGGCAGCGCAGAGCTGTTCAGCCAATTCCAGGCCTATGCCCCCACTGGCGCCGGTGAGGATCACCACGGACTCAGCCAAACGCATGGTGCACCTCTTGCTGCCCGGCACGCGGCAAGCCCTGGAACATCTCGGTGTACAAGCGGTAGACGACCTTGGCCGCGTGGAGGACGGCCTGCTGGTCACCGGCATCGTCGAGGCGGTCCATCAACCGTTTGTAGGTCACCATGTGCTCCTGGTCGAGCGCACCGTGCGAGCTGAGGTAGCTGAACGCCTGGTCAGGCAGGGCCAATGTGTTCTGGATAACGCCCGCCGCCTGGGTGGCCAGGGCGATGCTGGTGCCTTCGAGCACGTTGACCATGCCGAACAACCCGACGGGGTTGCCACGGGCGATCAGGTCGTACAGGTAGGCGACCATCAGCTCGATGGATTGCACCGGCTGGCCATCGCGCACGGCCTCCCAGTCACCGCCGCACGCTCTGATGTCGTTGAGGATCCACTGCTCGTGGCCATATTCCTCTTCAATGTATTCGCAGACCGCGCCGCGCAGCCACTCCAGCCGCAGCGGCAATCGAGCCCCACAGGCCATCATCAGCGGCACGGTATGGCGCACGTGGTAATAGGCCTGGGTCAGAAAGGCGACGTAGCTGTCCAGGCTGACCTGGCCGGCCAGCGCTTCGCGGATCACCGGTACGGCGAACAGCGCCTGACGCTCTTGGGCGGTTTGTACTTGCAGGGTGTCGAAAAAGGACATTGTGAACCTCACAACGAGATGTTGGACAACAGGGTGTGGTAACGCTGCAAGATCGCCTCACGTCGCGGGCGGCCATTGGCAGTCAGGGTTTCGTCAAGCGTGCTCAGAGGCATTGGCAAGCGGCGCCAGGCGTGCACCCTGGCGTAATCGGGCAATCGCGCGTTGCATTGCTGTACGGCCTGTTCGATGGCCTCGTCGCTGATGCCGGGATCCAGCGGCCAGAGCAAGGCAAGGTTGCGTGGCAAGGCTTCGCCATGCACGAAAGCCTGGGCGATCACACCACTTTGGCTCAGCTCGGCTTCCACCCACTCCGGGTTGACGTTGCGCCCGAAACTGGTGATGAACTGATGCTTCTTGCGGCCATCCAGGTAGAGGTAGCCGTCCTCATCGAGGTGGCCTACATCGCCTGTTGCCCACCACTGCCCGGTTACAGGCGGCTCTCCCAGATAGCCCAGCAATGTCGAGCCGGCCACCAGGACTTCGCCATCCTCGGCGATGCGCACCTGCACATGCGGCAATGGCTTGCCGACGCTCCCAGGGCGCACAGCCCCTGTGCGGTTGAGCGCCACTACCGAGGCGCACTCGGACAAGCCGTAACCCTCGAACACCGGCAAACCGACCGCCTCGGCCCGCGCAAGCAGGCTTGGCGATACCCGAGCCCCGCCTACCGCCACCAAACGCAGAGGGCCGACCCGCATCAGCCCGCGTTCGATCGCTGTCACCAGCCCCATCAGCAGTTGCGGCACAAGGATCAGGCTCTGCGCCCCACTGAGGGCGATTGCGCCCAGCAGGCGCTTGAAATCGACCTGGCTTGCCCCTCCCATCCCCAACTGCTGCTGCGGATAGAGCTGCACACAAGCGCCAGCCATGAGCGCGGCGTAGACGCCCAGGTTTTCCAGCAAAACGCCCAGTGGCAGTACCGCCAGGTATCGCTGCGGCGCGGTTGGGCGGCTGGCGGCCTCCAGCTCATGCGCCACACGCAGCAGGGTTTCAGCGCTCAGGCACACGCCTTTGGGCGTGCCGGTGCTACCGGAGGTGTAAGTGATCTTGGCAGTGCCCTCAGGCAGCGCCGGGGCGACAACACTGTCACGCAGCCAGACGCCAGCTGGCGCCTGCCGGGAAAAGCCAAGCGCAACAAGCTGATCAGCCCACTGCGCCTCGCACACGACCGCCGTCACTCCGCTTTGCTGCAAGCAGTGCTGGAACTGGGTCGCGCTGAAAAACGGCGGCACTGTCACACTGGCGCGTTCGGCGAACAGCGCCGCCAAATCCCAGAATAGCGCTTCGGGCCCGTTATCCAGCACCACAGCGAAGGTTCCCGGTGGTTGGCTACGCAGGCAACCCGCACGGGATTCGACTTCGTCGAGCAGTTGCCGGTAGGTGTAACGCTGCGCATCGCCCTGAACGGCCACGGCGTCAGGATGCTCCACGGCGTGCTGGCGCAACAGTGCCTGAAAGGCAGTCAGTTCATGCCGCATGGCCGGTCTCCAGGACTAACATGGGAAACCCAAGCCGCTCGAACATGCCCGCCTGCTTCAGGGCATCGAAGCCAACGCCTATGTTGCCAGCAAATACCTGGGGTCGCTGGTCGTAGTAGGTCCCCCATTGGTCCACTTGGCCCTGCAAGCGCGCAGGATCCGCTGAGGCCAGCACAGTGGGCACCAGCCCCAGTCGCCGGAAACTGTTGAACAGTGTCGCGGCGCCCGTGAATGCGACCCACTCCAGACCCCGCATGGCCAGCAACCACGTCACGGCGATGATCATTATTCGAGCGCTGCCGGCGCTGAGCGAGGCCAGGTTGCCTACTTCTACCATGCAGTTGCGATCCGGTGAGGCACCGGTTACCCGTGAAACGGCCAATTCCAGAGGCTCGTCCAGATACCGCTCAAGAAACAGCGGCCCTTCGCTGGCCGGCCGCATGCCTGCCGCCGCGATCAGGCGACCGTGGCTACCCTGCAAGGCAAGCAGCTCCGGCAGGTAATGCTGCACATCCGCCTGGTGCACACTGGCAAAGCGCTGGTGTATGAAGTGCTCCAGCTCGCCGCGCCCTTGATCGCCGCTAAGGTGAAGAGAAAGATGCGCCTGATGATCGGCATGGCTACCGATGGGTAACGGAAGCAAACTGTGCCATTGATGAGACTGAATCATGAAGTTTCCCCCGCCTAGGTGCGACGGAGGGAATTATCGGGGCCGAATCTGAATGCAATCTGAAGTCGGCTACTGTCGGAGCGCCTCAGCCCGGCGCTCATTCATGTGCTGAACTGACTATGACCGAGCACGACGCGCACCCAGCTCGATCCAGACGGGCGCATGGTCGCTGGCCTTGGCCTCGTTGCGCACCCATGCATCGACACCCGCCCGTTTCAGATAAGGCGCAAGCTCGCGATTGAGCAACAGGTGATCGATTCGCAACCCGGCATTGCGGGCCCAGTGGTTACGGAAATAGTCCCAGAAGGTGTAGACACGCTCGTCCGGGTACAGATGGCGTATGGCATCGAGCCAGCCCTGGTCAAGCAGTCGTTGGTAACACGCTCGCGACTCAGGCTGCAGCAGTGCGTCCTTCAGCCAGGAACGCGGGTTATAGATGTCCATGTCGGTGGGCACGACATTGAAATCCCCTGCCAGCAGCGTGGGGTGGCCACTTTCATAGAGGCTGCGCGCATGCTGGATCAGGCATTCGAACCAGTGCAGCTTGTAATCGAACTTTGGCCCGGGCTGCGGGTTGCCGTTCGGCAGGTAGAGACAAGCGACCAACACCCCGTGTGCCGCAGCTTCCAGATAGCGGCTCTGGCTGTCCTCTTCCAGGCCGGGCAAGCCGCGGCGAACTTCGAGCGGATCGCTGCCCCGCACCAGAATGGCCACGCCGTTCCATGACGGTTGCCCATGATGAAGGCTGCCATAGCCTGCTGCCTCCAGCTCCGCGCGAGGGAATTGCTGATCGGCCGCCTTCAGCTCCTGCAGGCAGGCAATGTCGGGCTGCTCCCGCTCCAGCCAGGCCAGCAGCGCCGGCAAACGGCTGCGGATGCCATTGATGTTGAAGGTGGCAATCTTCAGCGCTTTCATGCGTCCGGGTCGCTCACATGGGCCTGCACGGCATCTTCCAGCGCGCGGATATGCGCCTCATCGGCCAGCGCCTTGAGCGCCAACCAGTCGTCCCAGTCGATGGCACCGTCGTCGCGCAGGGCCTCGGCTGTGCGAAGCAGTTCATGGTGGTAGGCATCCGGTGACGCGCGCCGGTAACTGATGTCGTCGTACTGGGCGTACCAGGCTTCAAGCTCGGCAATGGTGCGTTCGATGCTCATGAAAGCGTCCTCGCTGTCCCCTTTGCTTGTCAGAACCCGGGCACAGCGCGACGTTCAATCAGGCGTCACTGAAAGTAATGGGGATACCGTGCCATGTCGCTCTCCAGCTTGTCCGCATCCGCTGCCCTCTTGCGCACTTCGGCATAAAACAGCTGGCACTGGTTCTGAAACCTGGTGAAATCGCGGTTGGCGGTTTCAATGGCACTGCTCCGGTCGCTGCCCGCGAGGCCTTCGACAAGCCGCTGTGACGAGGTATACGCCTGCCAGCAGGCTTCAACCTGCTGCAGCCCCTTTGCAAGGTTCTCGGTGTCGATAGTCGCCATTGCAGCACCCTCTTTGGACCGAGCCTGGTCCGTCGGTGTGAATCGCCAGAGCGACGATAACGGGATGAAGCCTGTCACGACGCGCTTCGGCTGAGAGCGTAGACCATTCCAGCGCAGATGACGCAGGGTCAACGCAGATAGTCCTGAACCCACTTCACCCAACAATCAGCGCCAATTTTCACCAACGCATCATTGAAATCGTAGTGGGGGTTATGCACCGAGCACCCATGGAACTCGCCCGTGCCATTGCCCAGCATGAAGTAACAGCCAGGCCGCGCCTGCAACATGTAGGCAAAGTCTTCGGTGCCCATGACCTTCTTCGGCATCTTGTCCAGCAGCGCGCCGTCGGCGAACAACGGCCTCAGGCTGTCACGCAGCAACGTGCTTTCGTGATCGCTGTTGCACAAGGCGGGCGCCAGTTGGGTGAATTGCACATCGATCTCCACGCCATAGCTTTCTGCGTGCCCCTTGGCCAGGGCGTCAATGCGGCTGTTGATCTTCTGCTGGGTCTGGGCCGTGTCAGTGCGCACGCTCAGCAACATGCAGGCCTCGTCAGGGATGATGTTGTAGACGGTGCCGGCCTGGATCATGCCAATGCTGATCACGGCGTAGTCCTCGACGCTCAGGTTGCGCGACTTGATGGTCTGGATGCCACTGATCAGGCTGTTCAACGCCATCACCGGGTCTACCGACAGTTCCGGCATCGCACCATGCCCGCCTTTACCGGTAATCCGAATGCTGACGCGTTCGGAAGACGCCATGGTGGGCCCCGCCTGCACCACGCACGTGCCCACCGGCAGGCCGGGCATGTTATGCAGCGCATACACCGAGTCGCACGGGAAGCGCTCGAACAGGCCGTCGTCGATCATCGCCTTGGCCCCCGCCAGGCCTTCCTCGTCGGGCTGGAATATCACGTTCAACGTCCCGTTGAACTGGCGCGTAGCCGCCAGTTGCGCAGCGGCTGCCAGCAGGATCGCGGTATGCCCGTCATGGCCACAGGCATGCATGCGGCCGGGGATCTTGCTGGCATGCGCAAACGCATTCTTTTCGCCCATGGGCAGTGCGTCCATGTCTGCACGCAACCCGATGCTGCGCGGGCTGTCCCCCACTTTCAGCACGCCGACCACACCATGCCCACCCACGTTGCGATGCACTTCATAGCCCAAAGCTTGCAGCTTGTCGGCTACCAGGGCCGCCGTATCCGGGGTGTCGCCGCCAATTTCCGGCGCAGCGTGGATCTGCCGGCGCAGCATGACGAACTCATCCAGCTCGGCGGCTGAGCCCGGTGTTTGATTGCTCTGCAAAATACCCATATCACTCGCATCCTTTGTTTTCAGGGAAGTATCTGAGGCAGGCCAGGCTGACGACGCCGCCGGCCAGCAGGAAGTAGGCTGGCGCCAACGGCGTGCCCAGCGCTGCAATCAGCCAGGTGGCCACCAATGGCGAGAAACCACCGAACAGGGTCACCCCCAGGCTGTAGCTGACCGAGGTGCCGAACGAGCGCCTGGCCTTCGGGAAGCCCTCCATGATCAGCGCGAAGAACGCACCGGCACCGATACAGGTCGGCAAGATCAGGATCGCCACGCCCATCATGGCCAGGCCCATGTGCTGCACTTGCCCGAGCAGATAGAACACGGGCAGGGTCAACACCACCGGCGCGGCGACGGTCCACACCAGCAGGCGTTTTCTGAGCTGATACTTGTCGGCGAATTTGCCGGCCAACGGGCAGATGACGGCCATGCAACCGCTACTGATGCAGGCAATCGCCATCGCGCTGCCGGGTGGATAATGCAAGGCGGTGGTCAGGTAGGTCGGCATGTAGAACACGAACAGGTACATGCCAATGGTCGAGCTGGCCATCAGGCCGATGCCTTGGGCGATGCGTTTGAGCAGTTCGGCATCCAGCCCCCGCTCTGCCTTCTGCGCCGGTGCGGCCTCATGGGTTTCCGGCAACCGCGTGCGTATGTACCAACCGACCGGCCCGATCAGCAGGCCGAAGATGAACGGTATGCGCCATCCCCAGCTTTCCAGCGCGGAAGGGTCGAGCAACTGGCTGAGGGCCAGGCCAAAGCCGGCCCCCACCAAGGCGGCATAGCCCTGGCTGGCGGCCTGCCAGCTGACGCTCTGGCAGCGATTGCCGACCGCACTGGATTCCATCAGGAACACCGACGCGGTACCGACCTCCCCGCCTGCCGACATGCCCTGGATGAGCCGGCCGGTCACCAGCAGCAAGGTGGCGAAAATCCCGATCTGTGAATACGTGGGCGCAAAGGCAATCATTGCGGTGCCCAGGGTCATCAGCCCGATGGTCAGGCTCAAAGCGGCCTTGCGTCCATGCCGGTCAGCATAGCGGCCGATGACCATCGCCCCGACCGGGCGCATCAGGAAACCGACGCCAAAGGTGGCCAGCGACATCAACAACGACGCCATGGCCGAGTCGGAGGGGAAGAAGTGCTTGCCGATCAGTACAGCGAAGAAGCTGTAGATCGTGAAGTCGTACATTTCCAGCGCATTGCCCAACGAGCAGGCGACCAAGGTTTTACGGGAGGACGATACCTGCGCGGCTGAATGCCCACCTTTTTGCAGGCTCGGCGATGTGGGTAGCGGTCTGATCATTGTTGTCTCCGTTGGCAAATCGCGGCGTGCAGCGAATATCAGCCAATCGGGCACCCAATACACTTGCAGTTTCGGTATAGGGATAACCAATGAGCAATTTGCCGGCGCGATCGTTGGCCAAATTGCCCTGAGCTGGCGCACAGTCCGCCCTCGCTTCGCGCGCGGCCCCAATAACGCCCACAGATCAGCATCCGTAGCGCAGCGTTGGCGCGGGTACGAAGCCTGTCTAACGCGGATGCGCTCGCCAATCCACACGCCGCGCCAGCCCCTGATTAACCAAACGGCATGACCTGACCGAATAAGCAATCACGCTGCAACGTTCTGTTCACCGACGCTAAAGCCACCACATCACCGTGCTGGCCTGGAGTCGTGAATGAACACTCGCATTACGTCGTTGCTGTTGATGATCCAAGGGGCTTGCCTTGCTGCGCAGGCACAGGCAGAGGGTTTTCCGACGCTCGCGCGGATTGCGCCGGGTTTTGGTTATTACGGGCTGGATTACGGCTTCGATGACACGCTCAAGGTGTACGGCACCGTGGATGCATTCGCCAGCTATCACGACTCACAGCACCACTCGGGTTTCAGGCTGGCCGGTGGCGGCGCCTGGACCAACAAGCTCGGGCTGTACGCACGCAAGGCGCTTGACCCCGATACCGTCGTGGAGCTTGACGTCGAGGAGGGTTTCAACCTCAATGGCGAGGCCCTGGAGGGCACCTGGGACACTGTCGGTACCCTGCGCCTGGCGACAGTCGCCCTGCGCTCGCGCACCCTGGGCAAGCTCGAGTTCGGCAAGACCTACGGCATGGCCACGCCCACCTACGCCGACCCGTTCCTGGCCACCTATGGCTCGCCCTACACTTACCTGGCCCTGCCTGCCGCCGGCAAGGGCGCCTTTTACCTTGACCTGCGCCCCAAGCACACCCTGGCCTACACCAGCCCGACCTTCAGCGACTTCAGCCTCGGTACCGCGCTGAGCTTTGGCTTCGACGATGCCGCCAGCGCTGGGCGCACCGTGCGTGGCGGTGGCGCCCGGCTGCAATACCGCAACAGCCGGGTGATGTTGCTGGCCTCCTACAACCGGTACTACAGCGACCCATGGGACGACGGTGGTGTCTCACGCCAGACCGCCAACGACTTCAAGAGCCTGTCGGCGTTCTACGATTTCGGCCCGCTGGCCACCAGCCTCACCTGGCAACGTCAGGACGTGGACCAGGCCGGCACGCCCAGCACCACGCTCTACACCTTCGGCATGATGGCGCCGGTGGGCGAGCTGGACGTGCTGCGCCTGGCAGTGATGCAACGCCAGGTCAGCGCCCGCGACAAGGACGCGTGGGGAGTGATGATCGGCTATGACCACTTCATCAACCCCCGCTGGGCCCTTTATGGACGCCTTGGCATGATCGCCAACCAGCGCGCCTCGTCGGTCACCTACGCCGGCACCCCGGTGGATCAGGCGGGCGATAACCCAAGCAACGTCTCGCTAGGCATGTACTACCACTTCTGACCCCACGGGGCGGGTCTGCTTGAGCACCTGCCCGCGCAAGCTGTGGAACAGCTCCTGGGCAGGCGCCGTGAGGCTGTGGCGGTCAATGCAGACCAGGTTGATGGGGTAATCCGGAATCAACTCCTGCACCGCCATGGCGACGAACTCGCAATCGATTCCGTAGGTAAACCCTTGGTCCACCGCCAGTTCGCTGATGGTCATCAACGATTCCGTGTTCTTCAACAGCTTCAGCGCCATCATCACTGAAGTGCATTCAACGGTGTTCTGTGGCACCCGAAGGCCGTTGGCCTCGAACAGTTGGTGAAACTGCGAAGCCTGGTCGGACAACTCGTCCAGGCTGATCCAGGGGGCGTATTGCAAGGTGCGCAGTGACTGGCTGAACTTCTGCCGATTCGAGGCGTGGCAAATCACCCTGCCCTTGATACTGCCCAGTGCCTCCCAGTCCAGGCTCAGCCGACTCAGCGGTTGCTGCGAAGTAATGGCAAAGTCCAGGCTGCCATCGCGCAAGCGCTGCAGGATCTGGCTGGGACGCAGGTCGGTGATGGTGATCTTCACCCGCGGGTACTTGCGCCGAAAGGCCAGGATACTTTCATCGACGCCATCGAGCATCGCCGTCAACGACGTCACCCCGATCGACACGGCGCCCAGCGCCGCATCCTGAATGCTCGCCGCTTCGATCTGCAGGCGGCGTATGCTCTCTACCACGAGGTTGGCATGGCGGATGACACGCTTGCCTTCCTCGGTAAGGGCCATGCCTTTGTGCGACCGCTGCAACAGGGTAAACCCCACCTCCCGCTCCAGCTCCTTGATCGAACGGCTCAGCGCGGGCTGAGTAATGTGCATGAGCTTGGAGGCTTCGAGGATGCTGCCTGCGTTATGAATGGCGACCAGCGCCCTGAGTTGGTGAAGTTTCAACCGTCTGTACCTTGTTGTTAGCGGCCGGTTCGAAAGGTGTTCTGGCAGCCCTGACCGCCGTTGTCGGCAAGGCCTGAAAGGTATGGCTAGCGCAACACAGCCAGCAGGCTGGCCGCATCGCTGACCTCGAACTTGCCGGGGCTTTCAACCGCAATGTACTGGACTACCTGGTCGTCGACCAACATCGCATACCGCTGCGAGCGCCGCCCCAAACCGCGTGCCGAAAGGTCCTGGGTCAGGCCCAGCGCCTCGCTGAATTCGCCATTGCCATCGCCGATCATCTTGACCGCATCCCCGACCTGCAAGCTGTTGCCCCAGGCGTTCATGACAAAGGCATCGTTCACCGAGACGCACAGGATTTCGTCAATGCCAGCCGCGAACAACGCAGGGGCCGCCGCGACATAACCGGGAACGTGACGTTCAGAACAAGTCGGCGTGAACGCGCCCGGCAACGCGAAGATCAGCACCTTCTTGTGCTTGCAACGCTCGCGAATGGAAAAGGCCATTGGGCCGATCGCGCAGGCGCCTGCATCGTTGTTGTATTGATAAAGGGTAACGTCGGGCAATTGATCGCCGGTTTTGATCATCGCTGTCTCCTGGGTGAGGTGAAGGCCAGGCAGCCATGATGCCGCAGTCGACCAGGCAACGCATCATGAGCAGGGCTAAAAAACCTGTGAAATAACTTCAATATCATTCATGCAGCGCCCCACCTAGGATACGCCTCAATCAAACACATCAAGATTACGCTGTGAACGACTCAGCCTACGCAACTGACCAGCACTGGATCGCTCACACTCAGGCACCTGGAAGCCGTTACCATGGATAAAGCGCCAACATTCACCGTCAAGCGCATTGCGTTCGACGAACATTATCTCCCTGCCGAAAATACCCGCATCACGACCAACTTCGCCAATTTGGCACGGGGTGCAAACCGCCAGCAAAACCTGCGCAATACCTTGACGATGATCAATAACCGTTTCAATGCGCTGGCGCACTGGGACAACCCCGAACATGATCGCTACCGCGTAGAGCTGGACATCATATCGGTGGAAATGAACCTTGAAAACGCGCAGCACGGCAACGCCCTGCCGCTGATCGAAATATTAAAAACCTATATTGTCGACCGCAAGAACAATACTCGCCTCGAAGGCATGGCAGGCAACAACTTCTCCTCGTACGTGCGCGATTACGACTTCAGCGTACTGTTACTGGAGCATAACAAGCATCGGTCCACCTTCAGCACACCCGATCATTTCGGCGAGCTGCATGGCAACCTGTTCAAGTGCTTCGTCAACTCGCAAACCTACCAGGAGCATTTCAGCAAACCACCGGTTATCTGCCTGAGCGTATCGAGCAGCAGGACTTACCTGCGCACCGAAAATCAGCACCCTGTGCTAGGTGTTGAATACCAGCAGGATGAATACTCGCTGACAGATGAATACTTCAAGAAAATGGGCTTGAAGGTGCGCTATTTCATGCCGCCGAACAGCGTCGCCCCGCTGGCGTTTTATTTTGCCGGTGACTTGCTCGCTGACTACACCGACCTTGAGCTGATCAGCACCATCAGCACCATGGACACCTTCCAGAAGATCTACCGCCCCGAGATCTACAACGCCAATTCTCCTGCAGGCAAGGCCTACCAGCCCAGCCTCAAGAACCAGGACTACTCGCTCACGCGCATTGTCTACGACCGGGAAGAGCGCAGCCGCCTGGCAATCGAGCAGGGCAAATTTGCCGAGGAGCAATTTGTCAAACCCTACCAGGCCACGCTGGCGCAATGGTCCGCTCAATACGCACGTTGAACATTCAAAGCACAAGGTCACTGTTCATGAACACATTGCTACCCACCTCCACGGCCGGCAGCCTGCCTAAACCCGCCTGGCTTGCTCAACCCGAAACACTTTGGTCACCGTGGAAGTTGCAAGACGAGCAACTGATCGAAGGCAAACAGGATGCCTTGCGCCTGGCCTTGCAAGAACAACAACACGCCGGTATCGACATCGTCAGTGACGGCGAACAAACCCGCCAGCACTTTGTCACCACGTTTATCGAGCACCTCAGCGGCGTTGATTTCGAACAACGGAAAACCGTCAGAATCCGTGATCGCTACGATGCGAGCGTACCGACGGTGGTGGGTGCTGTCGCTCGACAAAAACCGGTGTTTGTCGAAGATGCCAAATTCTTGCGCCAGCACACCACACAGCCGATAAAGTGGGCGCTGCCCGGCCCCATGACCATGATCGACACACTGTATGACAACCACTACAAAAGCCGCGAGAAACTGGCCTGGGAATTCGCCAAGATTCTCAACCAGGAAGCCAGAGAACTGGAAGCCGCGGGCGTGGACATCATTCAGTTCGACGAACCGGCATTCAATGTTTTCTTTGACGACGTGAATGACTGGGGCGTGGCTACCCTGGAAAGGGCCATCGAAGGCCTCAAGTGCGAAACGGCCGTCCATATTTGCTATGGCTATGGCATCAAGGCCAACACCGACTGGAAAAAGACCCTCGGTTCAGAATGGCGGCAATATGAACAGGCCTTCCCCAAACTGCAGCAGTCCAGCATCGATATCATTTCGCTGGAATGCCATAACTCCCATGTTCCGATGGACCTGCTTGAGCTGATTCGCGGAAAGAAAGTCATGGTCGGCGCCATCGATGTGGCCACCCATGTCATTGAAACACCCGAACAGGTCGCCGCCACCCTGCGCAAGGCACTGCAATTCGTCGATGCCGACAAGCTCTACCCTTGCACCAACTGCGGCATGGCGCCCCTGCCCCGCCAGGTAGCCAGCGGCAAGCTCAAGGCCTTGAGTGCAGGCGCAGCCATCGTCCGTCAGGAACTCGCTAACGCACGCTGAAATGAATGCAGCCACAGGACCTATCATGTTGCTTTCCGGTACGGCGATCGAGCCGTCGACTTTTCGCCAGGCACTCGGGCACTACGCATCCGGCATCACGGTGATTACATCGCACCATGAAGGTGAGCCGATCGGCTTCACCTGCCAGTCGTTCTACAGCGTGTCGATGAGCCCGCCGCTGGTGTCATTCAGTGTGATGTCCAGCTCGGCCAGCTACCCGAAAATCCGCCAGGCTGGGCGCTTCACGGTCAACATCCTGTCAGGTGAGCAGGTCGGCATTTCCAACCAGTTTGCCCGGCGCGGCGCCAACAAGTGGCAGGGCGTCGAATGGCAAGCATCGCCGTTGGGCAACCCGATCATTGCCGGCAGCCTGCACTGGCTTGATTGCGAAATTCACGCCGAACATGCCGCCGGGGACCACCTGATCGTGATTGGCGAAGTCAAAGCATTGAACCTGCAGGCAACTGCTGCCACGCAGCCACTGCTGTATTTCAAGGGGCAGTACTGCAACCTCGCCGCGCCTCACGCGGCTTGAGCCTCACCCCACTCACGGAAAACCCATCAAAGGAATTGTCAGGATCACGCAGCAGTGAAGAAAACCCGCCATTACTGCGTTGATCCGCCATTTTACTCATGATCGATTTACGCCACCTGCGAACCCTCCACGCGCTGCGTGAAACCGACAGCCTGCACGAGGCCGCCGAGCGCCTGCACCTGACACAATCAGCCCTGTCGCACCAGTTCCGCGACATGGAAGAGCGCATCGGCATGCCACTGTTCGTGCGCAAATCCAGGCCGGTGCGCTTCACCAGCGCGGGGCTGAAGCTGCTGCAGCTGGCCGATCAGGTGCTGCCTCAGATCCGCAATACCGAACGGGACCTGGGCAAACTGGCCGGCGGCTGCGCCGGACGGTTGCACATCGCCATCGAGTGCCACAGCTGCTACCAGTGGCTGATGCCTTCAGTGGATGAGTTCCGCGGCGCCTGGCCTGAGGTGGAACTGGACCTCGCCTCGGGTTTTTCCTTCGCGCCACTGCCAGCCCTGGAGCGCGGCGACCTGGACCTGGTGGTGACCTCCGACCCGGTGACACTGCCGGGTATCAGCTACGTGCCGTTGTTCAGCTACGAGGCACTGCTGGCCATCGACAACCACCACGCCATGCGCCACAAGCCGTACCTGGAGCCCGCCGATATCGCCAGCCAGACCCTGATCACCTACCCGATCGAACGCACCCGCCTGGACATCTTCACCCGCTTCCTCGACCCCGCCGACGTCGAGCCCGCACAGGTACGTACTTCGGAACTGACCGTGATGATGATGCAACTGGTTGCGTCCGGGCGCGGCGTCTGCTGCCTGCCCAACTGGGCCGTGCACGAATACAGTTCGCGCGGCTATGTAACCGCCAAGCGCCTTGGCGAACACGGCCTGCAGGCAAACCTCTATGCTGCGCTGCGCAGTGACATGCTGGAGGTGCCGTACGTGCGTGATTTTCTGCTCACGGCCAAGGACATCTCGTTCACCACGCTGGCAGGTGTCAGCGTGCCTTCAGGCCCGGTTCTCTGAAAGCCGGGCGTGCGTTTGCGAACCTCAGTGCCGGCCATGGCGCGCCATGCCCCTACGGCCAACGAATCAGCCAGCCTTCGTCAACTGCACTTGCAGAAACGCCATCAGTGCCCCCGCCACAGGTGACAAGCTGCGCCCTTTGCGGGTGAGCATGCCGATATGCCGCTCTACCCTGGGCTCCTCAAGGGGTACGAACGCCAGTTTGTCGTTCTCCTGCGGAAAAGCGAGGTACGGCAAGGTACTGATCCCTACCCCCTCCTCCAGCATGGCGATCAACGAAATCATGTTGGAAATGAACAGCCGGCTATCGGCCAGCAAACCCTCGGCCTCGGTACCCGCCAGCAATTGCGAGGTACCGTTGCGGATCATCGGCACGCCCAGCAACTGCGCCCAATGCAGCCGCCCGCCCGCCTGCGCCAGCGGGTGGTCGCTGCGGCACACCACGCCAACCTGATCATTCACGATGGGGGCGAATTCGAGCTGGTCATCGTCCACCCACAGGCTGCTGATGCCGAAATCCACCTGCCCTTGAGCGAGCAACTGCTGCACACGTTCGGCCGTGCCGTCCTGAATGCTGACCTGCACATTGGGGTGCGCGGCCACAAAGCGGGCCAGCGGCCCTGGCAGCATTCGGCTGGCCACAGAAGGCACGGTGGCGATGCTGACCTGGCCGATTTCATGCCGGGCAAACAGCATGGCTTCACGCGCAATACGGTCATGGTGCTCGATCAAGCCACGAAACAACGGGAGGCAATGCTCGCCATATGGCGTCAGCTCTACCCGGCCACCGCCCTTTTCGACCAGTGCCTGCCCCAGCTTCTGCTCCAGTTCACGCAGGGCCAGGGATATCGCAGGCTGGGTGCGAAAGGCCTGGCGGGCGGCCGCGTGGAAACTCTTGAGTTCGGCGACCAGTACGAAGTAACGCAACTGGGCGATTTTCAGCTCGGGCAACATGGTTAGCATTCCTTATCAAAGCATTTTTTTTATTAATTTTTATTTGCTGCATATTGCTCGCATGATGAATGCCATGCAAACGGAGGCGTTCATCCATGTCACACAAGACCTACAACAACTACATCGATGGCCAGTGGTGTGAAGGCCACGCCACTTTGGCCAACTACAGCCCCTCGGACACTGGCGACCTGATCGGCCAGTACCATCAGGCCAGCGCCGAACAGGCCCGCCAGGCCATCCAGGCCGCCCGCGCCGCTCAACCCCTGTGGGCCGCCAGTGGCCTGGAAAACCGCCAGCAAGTGCTGATGGCCATCGGCGACGAGCTGATCGCCCGCAAGGAAGAGCTCGGCGAACTGCTGTCGCGAGAAGAAGGCAAACCCTTGGCCGAAGGCATCGGCGAGGTCAATCGCAGCGGCCAGTTCTTCCATTACTACGCCGCCGAAGTGCTGCGCCAGATGGGCGAGACTGCCGCCTCGGTGCGCCCTGGGGTCGACATCGAAGTGCATCGCGAGCCGGTAGGTGTGGTAGGCATCATTACCCCCTGGAACTTCCCCATGGCCACCGCCGCCTGGAAAATCGCCCCGGCCCTGGCCTTCGGCAACGCCGTGGTGTTCAAGCCGGCCAACCTGGTGCCGGCCAGTGCCTGGGCGCTCACCGAGATCATCAGCCGTCAGGGCCTGCCCAGCGGCACCTTCAACCTGGTGATGGGCAGCGGTGCCGACGTCGGCGAGGCCCTGATCCAGTCCGCCGAGATCGATGCCCTGACGTTCACCGGTTCTCTGCAGACGGGCCGACGCGTAGCGGTGGCCACCGCCGGTAACCTGGTGCGCTGCCAGCTGGAAATGGGTAGCAAGAATGCCCTGGTGGTCATGGACGACGCCGACCTCGAACTGGCCGTGGAATGCGCGCTCAACGGGGCCTTCTTCGGCACCGGGCAGAAATGCACCGCGTCGTCACGGCTGATCGTCTGCGACGGCATCCACGACCGCTTCGTCGAGGCGCTGCGCCTGCGTATGCGCCAGCTCAAGGTCGGCCATGCACTGGAGGCTGGCGTACAGATCGGCCCGGTAGCTGACGCGCGCCAGCTGGAACAGAACCTGGCCTACCTGCAACTGGCCCAGGCCGAAGGCGCCACCCTGATCGAAGGTGGCGAGCGCCTGCAACTGGCCTCCGATGGCTACTACATGCGCCCTGCCTTGTTCATCAACAGCCGCAACGACATGCGCATCAACCGCGAGGAAGTGTTCGGCCCCATCGCCTGCGTGATCCGCGTGCGCGATTTTGAAGAGGCGCTGGCCACGCTCAACGATACCGAGTACGGCCTCACAGCCGGGATCATCACCCAGTCGCTGCGCCACGCCAGCCACTTCAAGCGCCGCGCCCAGACCGGCTGCGTGATGGTCAACCTGCCCACTGCCGGCACCGACTACCACGTGCCATTCGGGGGCCGCAAAGCCTCGAGCTTCGGCCCGCGGGAACAGGGGCAATACGCTCGCGACTTCTACACCGTGGTCAAGACCACCTACCTGCGGCCCTGAAGGAATACATGCCATGCACGACCTCTTGATGATCGACGGCCTGCAGTACTCCAACTGGAGCCAGGAAATATTCCAGCAGATGCAGGCCGGTGGCCTGAGCGCGGTGCACGCCACCATCGCCTACCACGAAAACGCCCGCGAAACCCTGTCGCGCCTGGGCGAGTGGAACCGCCGCTTCGAAACATGGCCCGAGCTGATCCGCCCGGTGCGTACGGCCAGCGACATCCGCCTGGCCCACGAGGAGGGCCGGGTGGGTATCTTCTTCGGCTTCCAGAACTGCTCGCCGATCGAGGACGACATTGCCCTGGTAGAGGTTTTCCGCCAGCTCGGGGTGTTCGTCATGCAGCTGACCTACAACAACCAAAGCCTGCTGGCCAGCGGCTGCTATGAGCGCGAGGACAACGGCATCAGCCGCTTCGGCCGCCAGGTGATCGCCGAAATGAACCGCGTCGGCATGCTCATCGACATGTCTCACAGCGCCGAGCGAAGCACGCTTGAGGCCATCGAACTGTCGAGCCGACCGGTGATCATCTCCCACGCCAACCCTGCCAGCTTCCACGCCGCCAAGCGCAACAAGTCCGATGCGGTGCTACGCGGGATCGCAGAGTCCGGCGGGCTGCTGGGGTTCAGCACCTACCCGTTCCATCTCAAGGGTGCCTCGGACTGTAGCCTGGAAAGTTTCTGCGACATGGTCGCGCGCACCGCCGACCTGATGGGTGTGGAGCATATCGGCATCGGCACCGACCTGTGCCAGGCGCAACCCTTGTCGGTGCTGGAATGGATGCGCAACGGCCGCTGGAGCAAGGACAAGGACTACGGCGAAGGCTCCAGGGACAACGCCAACTGGCCGGCGCCCTTGCAGTGGTTCCGCGACAGCCGCGACTTCCGCAACATCGCCCAGGGCCTGCGCGCCCGCGGCTTTGCCGAGCAAGACGTGGGCAACATCATGGGGCTGAACTGGTTGCGCCTGCTGGAGACCGCCACCACGGCACAGGCCTGAACCCTTTGCACGGACAGCATCAACAATAAAAACAATCGCAGGTTCCGGAGGTTTCATGAAAAACCCAACCACCTTGCAGGCCGACGGCCAGGCCATGGGCCTGCCTATGGCACGCGATATCGACTGGCCGTTGTTCCTGATCAGCGGCGGATTCCTCGGCGCCTTCCTGCTGGCGGCGCTGATCGACATCGACACCGTGTCGGCGCTGGTCAATACCCTGTTCGCCTGGTCGACAAAGGCCTTTGGCCTCTATTGGCAAGTGCTGATGCTGGCAACCTTCGCCGTCAGCCTGTTCATCGGTTTTTCCAGATGCGGGCGTGTACGCCTGGGCGGGGTCACCCAGCGCCCGGACGTCAGCACCTTCAACTGGATCGCAGTGATCATGTGCGCCTTGCTGGCAGGTGGTGGCGCCTTCTGGGCCGCTGCCGAACCCTTGATGCACTTTGCCAGCCCACCGCCCTTCTTCGCCGGCCTGCAACCGCACAGCGAAGCAGCGGCCACCGCGGCACTGGCGCAATCGTTCGTGCACTGGGGTTTCCTGGCCTGGGCCGTGCTGGGTAGCCTGCTGGCGATCGTGCTGATGCACCTGCATTACGATAAAGGCCTTCCGCTGGCGCCGCGTACCCTGCTCTACCCCCTGTTCGGCAAGCGAGCGCTCAAGGGCCCGATCGGCACCTTGGCCGACGCTGCCTCGATCATCGCGGTAGTGGCCGGCACCATCGGTCCGATCGGTTTCCTTGGCCTGCAGATCAGCAGCGCCATGCACGCCGCCTGGGGGTTGCCCAACACTATCGTCACCCAGTCGCTGACCATCGTCCTGGTCACCGCGATGTACACTGTCTCGTGCCTGGTGGGCCTCAAAGGCATCCGCTTTGTCAGCGAAATCAACGTCTGGTTGATGATCGGCCTGGCACTGTTCATGGTGGTATTCGGACCGACGCTGTTCATCCTCAGCGGTTTCCCGGCGGCCTTTGCCCTGCACGTGGAGCACTTCATCCCCCTGACGATGTTCCGCGCCGACCCCAAATGGCTGGACTGGTGGACGGTGTTCTACTGGGGCTGGTTCATCGGCTATGCGCCCATGGTGGCCCTGTACGTCGCGCGGATCTCGCGGGGCCGCACCATCCGCGAGATCATCATGACGCTGTCGATCATCGCACCGCTGGTGACCATGTTCTGGTTCACCGTGGTGGGCGGCACCGGGATCGGCCTGGAGCTGCAAACGCCAGGCAGCGTCACCGCCCATGGCGCCAAGCCTGAAGACCTGTTGCTGGGAGTGACGCAGAACCTGCCACTGGGTGGCCTTGTCAGCGCGCTGTTCCTGTTCCTGAGTTTCATCTCGGTGGCCACCAATGGCGACGCCATGGCCTTCACCGTGGCGCTGGCGATGTCCAGCGACGATAAACCGAAGAAGTGGTTGCGCGGTTTCTGGGCAATCGGCATGGGCCTGGCGGCGGTGGTGCTGATCACCATTGGCGCAGGCGGTGTGACGGCCCTGCAATCCTTCATTGTCATCACCGCGGTGCCGGTGTCGCTGGTGATCCTGCCAGCCCTGTGGGATGCCGTGCGCATCGCTCGACACATGGCCCGTGAACAAGGCGTCTGAACATGATCCATCCAGGTACAACAACAATGCCCAACAGCGTGCCTGCAATACCCGCGTTGCGCCCTGCCAGCCAAGTCATGGACCTGGCCCGGCTGGGTAGCCACTTCCAGAGCCCGCTAAGCTTCGTGCGCAGCAGCATGCGGCGGATGATGCAACAGCGCTGGCAAATCCGGCGCAGCTGTTTCGACCTCGATGGCCAAGGCTTCGGCACTGCGATCTACCGCATCGAAACGCCGAACGGCCATTACCACTGCGTGATCTTCTCGGCCTACCTGCCGCCGGAAAAGCGCAGCGATCGGGTCATCGCCGACCAGTGGGACGTCAGCTTCGTGCTGGTGGCCGGCGATGTCGATTCGGCACAGCTGGCCGACCTGCAACGCAACGTGCCGCTGCAGGAAGCCGGCCGCTTCGATTCACGCGTGCTGGTGTTGTCGCGGGCCAACCGTAGCTTGCGCAATTTCGACCGGTTTCTGGCGGCGCTGGCAGAAGGTCGCCAGCCCGATCCACAGCAACTGGCTGAAGTCGGCTACCTGTATCGCACTACAGCTGTTTACGGTAACGGCAAGTTCGGCATCGCCGATTTTGGTTGCCTGCAAGATAACCCGGACTTCAACCAGCCGTTCAGCGCGCAGATGTTCACCGTCTACCTGCTGCGTCACTTCAGCATCGAGCAGATCAACCACATGGCCCAGGCACTCGCCCCGCAGCGGGCAGTGCAACTGGCCCCGGCCCTTCAACGCTACCTGGGGGTCGGCAACGCGACCGGGCTGGGAATGGCCCCTTTTCTGATCAACCACCCTCAACTGGTGGAGCACTGGATCAGTACGCGGGAAGCGGCCCTGGCCCTGGTGCTGGCGCAGTCGGCGGAGCCCGCCCCGTTGGCGCGCCTGCAGCAATTGCTGGCGCGCGCCCAGTTGCACCTGAGCCAGTCCCGGACCGAAGACCAGCGCCAGCATGAGCAGAACCTGCAAACCTTGGCCGAGCTTGCTTTACTGGCTACCTGGCTTGGCACGCAAGCCGACGGCGCGGGCCTTTGGCCGCGCCTGCTGGCCTGGGCGCAATTACACACGGGGGTGGGCTGCCAGGAGCTTCTGGTCAGCCTGCTGCTGGAGCTGTACCCCGAGCAGGTCACGCCCCTGGCCGAGCACATGGGGGTCAACGAAAGCTGGCAGCTGGACGCCCAGATGCCCCTTGGGCAACTGCGCCAGCTCATCGAGCAGCAGTATGGCTGGGCGTTGCGCTACGACTTCAGTGCTGCCGATGCGGAGCACTTCTTCTGGTACCGCTCAGCTGAAAAAGAAGAGCCGCGCCTGGGCATTCGCGCAGAGGAGCCAGGGGCCGAAAAAGAAATGCAGCTGGGTATCGCCCGCAATATCCAGCAGTGCCATGGCGCGCTGCTGGAGCACCTGCAACTGCAGCCTCAGGCGCTGACCGCTCACTTCCTGATCGCCCAACCGATGTTCAAGGGCGCGGTACGCCGCCTGCAAGGCATGGCAAAAACGAACTACGGTGAAATCCGTGCCAATCTGCTGGCCCGGGACATGCTGCCGATTCACCTGCTGCGCTGCAAACTGGCATTTTTCGGCGCGGGGAAATTCGACCCCAAGTCAAGCCGCTGGGTGCGTATCACGCTGTTCCAAGGCGCGCCGCTGGTCAGCGACATCGGTCAGCCGTTCGCAGACGACTGGAATTTCGCAGTCATGCCGCAAAGGGAGTTTTGACCATGCGCGTATCGCTTAACGAAATACAGGTGATGTGCCGCAAGGCATTCGAAGGCATGGGCTTCGCCCCGGGCGACTGCGAGGATGCCGCCGAACTCGTGGGCTGGTTGCAACTGCAGGGGCTCGATGGCGTCGGTGCACTGGAAAAGGCGTTGCGTTATCTGCAAGCCGAAGCTGCACGGCCATACGCCTTGTGCCATGAGGATAACGCCCTGCTGGTGATCGACGCCAAGGGCCAGAGCGTGTTGCGCTGCGCCGCCACGGTGGTGGAACTGGCGGCAGCCAAGGCCATGCGCTGTGGTCAGGCTGAACTGCGCATACGCCACTGCCACAACCGTTTGCTGTTGCTGGGCTACCTGAGCCGGGCAGCTGTGCAGGGGCTGCACGTGCAAGCCCGCTGGGAGGACGCCCGCCAATACCACTGGGCCGACTTTACCGCAGGCATGCCGCGCCCGGAACTGAGCAGTGAAGCCCGGCCCCGGGGCATTGAAGCGGCCGCGCAGGACGTAACGGTGCTGTTCACCCGAGCAGGCCAGACCGCCCAGGCAATAAGCGACCCGCAGCGCACACTGCAGCAAGGTTTTACAGTCAACGAACATACCTGGCAAAGGCTCAGGCAGTTGGCCGAACACATCCTTGTCGAGAGCACCGATGCCTCACGCCGCCACGGTGCAGGCGGCGGCAGCGACGCCGACTGAAAACCCTTGCCACTGAGGAAACAACCCATGAAGCATGCGATAAAGACCGAGCTGTTCGCCTCCAGGGCGCCACTGGAATGGGCGGTCGTCGGCAACGGTACGTTGTACACGGCTCAGATCCCAATCGATACGCAGGGCCAGGTGGTTGCCGGCGGCATCGAGGCCCAGGCCCGCCAGACACTGGACAACCTGCGCCACACCCTGGAAGCCGCTGGCAGCTCGCTGGATGCCGTGACCCAGGTGCTGATCTACGTGACCGACCGCCGTTATCTGGCGACTGTGAATGCCGTGTACGCCGAGTATTTCCAGGCACCCTACCCCAACCGCGCGGCCGTAGTGGTGGCGGGCCTCGCCCGGGAAGAAATGCTGGTGGAGCTGGTGGTCTACGCCTGCCTCTGACGCCCTGAAGGCGCCCGTCTCACGATATTCAGCGTTCGCGCAATCGAGTGCCGCCCGCGCGGCGCTCGATGCATGCCCCCTCCGCCCCACGTCATGCACCCGGAATACTCCCTTTTTCGCCCGCCAGGTACCGGCCTGCGCCCCATTTCGGTTCAAAAGCCGCGCCCGGATCAATAGCGCCCTTTTTTGATGCGCCGGCCCTTGCGGCCAGGCAGCTCACATCGGTTGTGCCCCTCACATTTCCCGCCCCCCAGAGCCGCCAGGCGTGTTCGGCACTTTTATTGCACAGACTGATTGTGCTCAACGCACAGGCAATCTACCGAGACCGAGGTTAACGCGAGACACAGCTCCCACTTACCCCAGCAAGGCAGCACCCTGAAAGACGCAGATGAACCGCAATGAAGCTGCCGGCAACGGCGGCAAGGAGTGGGTATGTCCCGGGCTTTTTTCAATGAAATGTACGAAGCGAACGGCAACTGCCGCCCGCATTACCAGGAGTTCGCCCGCTGGCTGGCCAACACCCCGCTGGAGTTGCTGGAACAGCGCCGGCGCGAGGCCGACCTGTTGTTTCACCGCGCAGGCATCACCTTCACCTTGTATGGCGACAAGCAGGATACCGAGCGCCTGATCCCCTTCGATATCATCCCGCGCAGCATCCGCGCCAGCGAATGGCGCACGGTCGAGCGTGGCTGCATTCAACGGGTACAGGCACTGAACCTGTTCCTGCAGGACATCTACCAAGACCAGCGCATTCTCAAGGCCGGCATCATCCCGCCAGAGCAAGTGCTGGCCAACGAGGGCTACCAGATCGCCATGCAGGGCCTGGACCTTCACCGTGGGCTGTATGCGCATATTGCCGGTGTCGACCTGGTACGTGACGGCGATGGCAGCTATTTCGTGCTGGAAGACAACCTGCGCACCCCCAGCGGCGTCAGCTACATGCTCGAAGACCGCAAGATGATGATGCGCCTGTTCCCCGAACTGTTTGCCGCCCAGCGCATCGCGCCCATCGATCACTACCCCAACCTGCTGCTGGACACGCTCAAGAGCGCCAGCCCACTGGACAACCCTACCGCGGTGCTGCTTACGCCCGGCCGTTTCAACAGCGCCTATTTCGAGCATGCTTTCCTGGCCCGGGAAATGGGCATCGAGTTGGTCGAAGGCGCCGACCTGTTCGTACGCGATGAGCATGTCTACATGCGCACCACGGCCGGCCCCCACCAGGTGGACGTGATCTATCGTCGCCTGGACGACGACTACCTCGACCCGCTGTCCTTCAACCCTGACTCGATGCTGGGCGTGCCGGGGCTGATCTCGGTTTACCGCGCCGGCAATGTGGTACTGGCCAACGCCGTCGGCACTGGCGTGGCCGATGACAAATCCATCTACCCCTTTGTCGACGACATGATCCGCTTTTACCTGAGCGAAGAACCGATCCTGAACAACGTGCCGACCTGGCAATGCCGCAAGCCGGCGGACCTGTCCCATGTACTGGCCCACCTGCCCGAACTGGTGGTCAAGGAAACCCAAGGTTCCGGCGGCTATGGCATGTTGGTCGGGCCCGCCTCGACCAAAGCCCAGATCGAGGACTTCCGCGCGCGCATCAAAGCCCGCCCGCACGCCTATATCGCTCAACCGACGCTGTGCCTGTCAACCTGCCCGACCTTCGTCGACAGCGGCATCGCACCGCGTCACATCGACCTGCGCCCGTTCGTGTTGTCGGGCAGTGAAACCCGCCTGGTGCCCGGTGGCCTGACGCGCGTGGCGCTCAAGGAAGGCTCGCTGGTGGTCAACTCGTCGCAAGGCGGCGGTACCAAGGACACCTGGGTGGTGGAGGACTGAGCCATGCTTTCGCGAACCGCTTCCGACCTTTACTGGATGTCCCGCTACCTGGAGCGTGCAGAAAACCTCGCGCGCATGCTCGAGGTCAGCTACTCGCTGTCGCTGATGCCCCAGGCCGGGCGCAGCGACGGCCATGCCGAACTGGCAATGTCGCTGATGGCCTCGGGCATGCTGGACGACTACCTGCGTCGGCACAATGAACTCGACACCGAGCGCATGCTGCACTTCTTCGCCCTCGACGCCACCAACCCCAGCAGCATCTATTGCTGCCTGCAGGCCGCCAGGACCAATGCCCATGCAGTGCGCGGCCGTATCACCGCCGACATGTGGGAGAACATCAACGCCACCTGGATCGAAATGCGCAACATTGCCAGCAATGGCCTGGGTCGCTATGGCATCAGCCAGTTCTGCGACTGGGTCAAGGAACGATCGCACCTGTTCCGCGGTGCGACCTCCGGCACCATCATGCGCAACGATGCCTACAGCTTCATTCGCCTGGGGACCTTCCTGGAGCGGGCGGACAATACCCTGCGCCTGCTCGATTCGCGCTATGAAATGTTCGGCGAGGCCTCCGAAGAGGTCAGCGACGACTCTGCCCGCGGCTATTACCAATGGAGCGCCCTGCTGCGCGCGCTGACCTCGTACGAGGCCTTCAACGAGCTCTATCGCGCCGCGCCCAGCGCCCGGCCGGTGTCCGAGCTGCTGCTGTTGCGGGTGGACGTGCCGCGCTCGCTGCATGCCTGCATCGAGGAACTGGACCTGATCCTGGCGGGCCTGCCGGGCAGTACCGGGCGTGCCGCCCAGCGCATGGCCGCCGAACTGAACGCGCGCCTGCGCTACACCGCAATCGACGAAATCCTCGATGCAGGGTTGCACCCCTGGCTGAGCGACTTCATCGGCCGCATCAACCAACTGGGCCAGGCCGTCCATCACTCCTACCTGGAGGTTGTATGAAACTGTCCATTCGCCACGACACGACCTATAGCTATGCCAGCGACGTGTGCAACAGTATCCAGTTCCTGCGCCTGACGCCGCGCAGCAGCGAACGCCAGCGTATCAATCAATGGCAACTGGACCTGCCCTGCAAGGTCAAGGGCCAGATCGACCCTTACGGCAACATCCTGCATGTGCTGACACTGGACAAACCCCATGGCCACCTGGCGCTTACCGCACACGGCCAGGTCGAGATCGACCCGGATTGCGAACACGAAACCGAGAGCCAGTCGCCCCTGCCGTTCCTGCGCGGCAGCCACCTGACGCTGGCCGACAACACCCTGACTGCTTTCGCCGTCCGGCAATGTGGCAGTCACCGCGACCGGGCAGCACTGATCGGGCTGATGCAAGGCCTGGCCGAGCACATGCCCTACAGCCCTGGGGCCACATCGGTGGGCACCACGGCCATCGAAGCCTTCAACGGTGGCGCAGGCGTGTGTCAGGACCACACGCACGCGTTCCTGGCCTGCGCACGCAGCCTGGGGGTACCGGCACGCTATGTGTCCGGCTACCTGTGCACCGAGGATGAACAACACCTGGCCAGCCACGCCTGGGCCGAAGCCTGGGTCGACGATGCCTGGTACAGCTTCGACATTACCAACCGCCTGACCCGGCCAGAGCGTCACCTGAAGCTGGCGGTGGGCCTGGACTACCTTGATGCCTGCCCGGTCAGGGGCGTACGCCGCGGCGGCGGCGCCGAATCGATGCAGGCCAGCGTTCACGTGCATCGCCAGTGACAGGCTGGCTTCAGACCGGTCTTGCCGCGCGAGTGCGGCAAGACCCTTCCACACGCAACACAAGGGAAACCGCATGACTTACTGTGTCGCCATGCACCTGGAGGACGGGCTTGTCTTCATCAGCGACTCACGCACCAATGCCGGCATCGACCAGATCTCCACGTTCACCAAGTTGTTCGTCTTCAGCGTCCCAGGCGAGCGGCTGATCGTGCTGCAGACCGCCGGCAATCTGGCGACCTCGCAGTCGGTGGTAAACCTGCTGCAGCAACGCACCCAGGGCAACGGCCCCCACCTGCTGAACGTTGCCACGCTCTACGATGCAACGGTGCTGGTCGCCGACACCCTGCGCGAGGTGGTCAAAAGAGACCGCAGCAAGCTCACGGCCGATATCGACCTTAGCAGTTCATTCATCGTCGGCGGCCAGATAGCCGGCGGCCCCATGGCCATCTACAACGTGTATGCACAAGGCAATTTCTTCCAGGCCACACCGGACACCCCGTTTCTGCAACTGGGTGAAAGCAAGTACGGCAGGCCAATACTCGACCGCAACCTGGATTACCGCACGCCGCTCGATGAAGCGCTGCGCTGCGGCCTGATTTCGTTCGACTCCACCATCCGCAGCAACCTGTCGGTGGGCATGCCGCTGGACTTGCTGGTGTACCGCAATAACAGCCTGGAAAGCATGACGCGCAAGCGCATTACCAGCGACGATGCCTATTACCAGCAGATTCGCAGGCAGTGGAGCGACGGCTTGAAAACCCTGCTGGCCGAACTGCCAGCGCCGCCTTATGGCTGAACAAGCAAACGGATCAGATCCTTTGCCTGTACCGGCCCCTTCGCGGGCTTGCCCGCTCCCACAGGTACTGTGCAAGCCTTGAAGGCTGTGATGTCCTGTGGGAACGAGCGAGCCCGCGAAGGGGCCGGTACAGGCAACACCTCAGTAAAGCCAATGTGTAATGTTCGAGACTCCGTGGGTTATTCTGCCCCTTCCCCCTGTCACGAGACTGCTGCTGGCGGCCCACAGACTGCACTGCAGGTGAAATCATGATTCACGGAAAAACCCTGGAAGCCTGGCAACAAAGCCACCCGATCATCGCCGAGCTGGTTGCCCTGAAGCAGACCAGCTGGTTCAACCCTGGTATCGCCAAGGCTGCAGAAGCCCTGCACGATGTGGGCCTGACGGCTGCCGACGTGCAAGCGGCCAGCGCGCGGCTGCAGCGGTTCGCGCCTTACCTGGCCACCGTGTTCCCCGAAACAGCCGCTGCCGGCGGGGTCATCGAGTCGCCTGTCATCCCGCTGCCACAGCTGCGCCGGGTGCTTGTCGAAGAAGGATCACTGCAGAACGCAGGCAGCCTGTGGCTCAAGGCGGACAGTGACCTGCCCATCTCCGGTTCGATCAAGGCCCGGGGCGGTATCCATGAAGTGCTCAAGCACGCCGAAGACCTGGCCTTGGCGGCCGGCTTGATCACGCCAACGGATGACTACACCAAACTGGCGAGCGACCAGGCCCGCGCATTCTTCAGCCAGTACACGATCGCCGTGGGTTCAACCGGCAACCTGGGGCTGTCGATTGGCATCATGAGCGCCAAGCTGGGTTTTAAGGTGAGCGTGCACATGTCGTCAGACGCCCGGCAATGGAAGAAGGACAAGCTGCGGGCCAACGGCGTGACCGTGGTAGAACACGCGTGCGACTACAGCGTAGCGGTCGAGCAGGGTCGCCAGCAGGCAGCCTCAGACCCCAATTGTTATTTTGTCGACGACGAAAACTCCCCACAGCTGTTTCTCGGCTATGCCGTCGCCGCCGAACGGTTGGCACGGCAATTCGACCAGGCTGGCATCCAGGTGAACGCAGATCACCCGTTGTTCGTGTACCTGCCGTGCGGCGTAGGGGGCGGCCCGGGCGGTGTCGCATTCGGGCTGAAGCTGGTGTTCGGCGATGCGGTGCACTGCATCTTTGCCGAGCCCACCCACTCCCCCTGCATGCTGCTGGGTGTCTACACCGGCCTGCATGATGAAACCTGCGTGCAGGACTTCGGCATCGACAACGTCACCGCCGCAGACGGCCTGGCGGTCGGGCGCCCATCAGGGTTTGTCGGCAAAGCCATGCAGCGGCTGATCGATGGTTACTACACCGTGACCGACGAAGAACTGTACCGTTTGATGGTCATCGCCCATGAGCAGGACAAGGTCAAACTGGAACCTTCTGCCCTGGCCGGCGTACCCGGTATGCTACGGGTGCTGCAAGCCGGCGAGTACCTGGCTCGCCAAGGCTTCACCCCAGCCCGGCTGCAGCAGGCCACCCATCTTGTCTGGGGAACGGGGGGCAGCATGGTGCCGGAAGATGAGTTCAATGCCTATCTGGCAAAAGGGCGCAGCGTGCAGGCAAACGCGTAACCGCGAGCGCCGCTTCGCGGCGCCGTTGCAGTGCCTCAGGCCATCAGCAAGGAATGCCCACCCGCGGCCACACAGGTGCTGGCGTCGCTTTGGCCATATTGCGTTTTCGCGCCCACTGGGTCAGTGCGGCCATCAGGGCAAAGCCAAGCAGGATCATCACCGGATAGGCCAACAGCAACTCGGTCAGCGAATACTTCCAGGCCAGTGGCCGACCGACGCCCAGCATCGCTGCATATAACCAGGAAACACCTGACAGTGCACCAGAAAACAACGCAAACATCCGCACGCCTATATTCAGGTCAAGCAAAGAACCGGCCTTGAGCAAGGCAGGTAATACATAACGATGCAACAACATGCCATTGAAGGTCAGGAGCAAGACAATAATGACCTTGGCGTGAAGTTTGGGATTGGCAAAATAACTCATGCCTTTTTCAAGGTAATCGATACCAATGACCGCGGCACCGGTAAGCCACAGGAATATCAAGGCATTGGCAACGGACGCCTGCAATCGCGCCATGTGCTTACCGTCATGGCTGGCCTGTTGATGCCCCTTCAACAAGTCCCTGACCATCTCGGCATCACTGGTAAATACCAGGCCGATGGCGATACAACAGGCCAGTAAATGAACATAAATGACCGACAACCGCACCAGCTCCATGGATTCTTTCTGCCCGAACAGGCTAATAATTGTATTAAACTCCACGTCGAATTCTCCACGTAATGCATTAGCGCTAGATGGCCTTGCAACAAGCATGCGTACGACTTGATCGCACCGGGAAGACCAAATTCATATCGTTAATTGAAACAGCGAATGGTTACTCAATTGCACACAGTGGCTCAACCGTTGAGCCTCGGTTGGGCATGGCGTTACTCCATTGTCAGAGGTAAGAAGCCCCGTGAGCATCCCTGCCATGCAGATCAAGTTGAACGTCCATACGTTCTGGGGAGAGGTGCGAAGTGCGGTGCTGGAAGAACACACTTGCTGGCAAATAGGAACGACTCGCTGGCAAATCGTTCATTTCTTGAGCAAAAGCACCGACCAGCGGTATTTAAAGCCGTATTAGTTAGTTTACTAACTGCTTGCATTCTGACCGAATGGTAAGTTTTAAAGGCCCGTGGATCCAAACTTCGCGACAGGCCATTTAAGTGCTCTATTTCAATGTTCGCAGTTTGTTGGCTGCCACCCCCGAGGCCATTCGGCAGCTAAAGAGGGTGGTGAAAACAGGACCATCGCACAGTCGATGCTCATCGACTAGCTGGCATTGTCTGCTCAGCGGTGAACCGCTACCCAATCAATGCACCAAGAGCAACTGGCTCAACACCGCCCGCAGTTTCCCGGGTTTCACAGGTTTGTTCAGTAGCGGCGCCCCCAATTTCTGCAAGCCCCGCCGGCATTGATCGCTGCGGTCGGCGGTGATGATCACCGCCGGTATGGCAACCGCAAAATGCTCACGCAAATACCTGACCACCTCGCAACCCACCACGCCATGGTCCAGGTGGTAGTCGGCCAGGATCAGTTCCGGGGCCTGCCCCTGCAAGGCCAGCAAGGCACCTGCCTGGTCGGTCGCGGTCACCACTTCGCAGCCCCACTGCCCAAGCAGCGCGCCCATGCTCTCGAGGATGCTCACTTCGTTGTCCAGTACCAACAGGCGGCGGCCCGGTAGCGGGTTGCCGACGCTTGGCAGCGGCACAGCCTGGTGAGCGGCCAGCGGCACCTCTTTACCCAGCGGGACCTCGATGCTGAACACCGAACCACGCCCCGGCCACGAACGTACTTCAATCCGGTAGCCGAGAATCTTGGCAATCCGCTCGACGATGGCCAACCCCAGCCCCACGCCCTTGCGATCCGCTGCGCGGCCGACGTCCAGTTGGTTGAACTCAAGGAAGATCGCCTGTAACCGGTCTTCGGCAATACCCCGCCCGGTATCCCACACTTCCAGCCGCAAATGGCCACCCCGGCGCCTTGCCCCCAGCAAGATCCGGCCTTCGTCGGTGTAGCGGCAGGCGTTGCTGAGGAAGTTGCGCAGGATACGTGTCATCAGCCGCAGGTCAGTGCTGATGGCACAGTCCGGGATGCGCGCATGCAGCTTGAGGCCTTCCGCATCGGCCACCGAGCGGAACTCCGAGACCAGTGGTGCGAACAACTCGTCGAGGCGGTACACGGCCACGTCCGGCTTCACCGCTGCCTGGTCGAGCCGGGAAATGTCCAGCAGGTCGGTCAGCAGGTCTTCCGCGCCCTCCAGGGCCTGGTGGGTACGCTCCACCAGCACATGCTCGGCTTCTGGCAATGGCCGCTCGCGCAAGGTCGAAATCAGCAAGCGGGCAGCGTTCAACGGTTGCAGCAGGTCATGGCTGGCGGCGGCGAGGTATTTGTCCTTGCTGCGGTTGGCGGCTTCGGCGGCATCGCGCGCCTCCAGCAACTCATCGGTACGCGCTGCGACCCGTTGCTCCAGTTCGTCATTGAGTTGTTGCAGGCGCTGCTGGGCCAGCTTGCGTTCGGTAATGTCGGCAACGAATCCCTCCACCAGCCCTTCATGGCCGGGTTTGAGCAGCAGGTTCATCAGTACATCGAGATGGCTGCCGTCCTTGCGCCGCAGACGGGTTTCGTAGCCGTGCAGGCTGTGCTCACGGGCGAGCACCGCGGTAATGGCCTGCAACTCCTCGGCACCGCCATCAAACAGGTTGGCGGCCAGGTCAGTCAGGGAAAAAAGCACCGCTTGCGGGTCGTCGTAGCCAAGCATGCGGGCCAGCGCCGGGTTGGCGGCACGCATGCCGTCCTGAAGGCTGGCCTGGAAAATACCGTGCACGGCGTTTTCGAACAGCCATTTGTAACGGTTGCGTTCGGCTTCCAGTTCGTCCAGGCGGGCGGACAGCTCCGGGTAATGGCTTTTGCGCGCCGAGTGGTCACCCAGCCCCAGCAGCCCGGCCAACGCCCGCTGCTGCTCGTCAGAGGGCCTCGCCATAGACCACCTCGACATCACGCTGGCTGGACGCACGGGGGTTGGTGAGGATGCACGGGTCGTCCATCGCGTGTTGCGACAGGAACGGGATATCGGACGTGCGCACCCCGTGCAGGCCCAGGGTTTCATGGAAGCCGATGGCACGCTTCAGGGCAATCAGGTGCTCCACCAGCCGCCCGCAGATCTGCCGGTGATTGAGACCGCGGCAGTCGATACCGAACACCTCGGCGATCACCTTGAAACGCTCCGGCGCCGAGCTGTAGTTGAACGCCACCACGTGCTCCACCAGCACCGCATTGCACAAGCCATGGGGCAAGTCGAGGAAGCCGCCCAGGCTGTGCGACATGGCGTGCACTGCGCCCAGGATCGCATTGGAGAACGCCAGGCCCGCCTGCATGCTGCCGAGCATGATCTTCTCGCGCAGCGCAATATCAGTAGGGTTGGCGATCATCTCCACCAGGTTGCCATTGATCAGGCGCATGGCTTCCAGCGCATGGGGGTCGGTCAGCGGCCCGTGGCCGGTAGACACGAAGGCCTCGATGGCATGCACCAACGCATCGATGCCGGTGCAGGCCGACAGGAACGGGTCCATGCTCAGGGTGGTCTGCGGGTCGATCAGCGACACGTCCGGCACCACCGCCTTGCTGACGATGGAGAACTTCATGCGCTCCTGCTGGTTGGAAATGATCACGAACTGCGACACGTCCGCCGAGGTGCCGGCGGTGGTCGGGATCAGGATCAGCGGCGGGCTGGGCACGCGGATCATGTCCACGCCTTCGAATTCGAGGATGCTGCGCCCATGGGCCACCACGATACCGATGGCCTTGCCGCAATCCATCGGGCTGCCGCCACCGACGGCGACGATCACGTCACAGTGGTTCTGCCGATAGATCTCGGCGCCGAGCATCACCTCCTCGACCCGCGGGTTGGGTGACACCGCTGTGTACAGGCAGTAGTCGATACCCTGGGCCTGCAGGCTGGCCTCCACATCCGCCACCCAGCCGGCGGCGATCACGCCAGGGTCGCTGACCACCAGTACCTTGCGCGCACCGAAGGTTTTGGCGTAATTGGCCACATTGTGCCGGCAGCCGGCACCAAAGATGATTTCAGGCGATACGAACTTGCGAAGGGGGCTGAAACTCTGGCTCATCGGTAAGCCTGTTCTTATTGTTCTGGAAGATAACCGCCAGCGTAAAGCATCCCACCACGAAAGCAACCAGACCAAAGCGGGGCTACCGGTCATTCTATCCAGGATTTGGCGCGGGCCACCTCCAGAAACGCCAGTACGTCCTCTTCGAGCCCCGGTACATCGGGGAAGCGTTGTGCCAGGCGGTCGATGACCGTTGCCACGGTACTGTGGCCGTCCAGCAGCTCCAGGACCCAGCCGGCACTGGCATTGAGCTCGATGATGCCCCCGGCGTACAACAGCACGTGGCAAGCCTTCTGTGGCTCCCAGCCCAAGCGCAAGCCTCGCCCCAAGGCAAGGGCCTGCTGGCGATCAATCAGGTTCACAGGCACATGCTCCAGGAGGGTCCGGCCACCGTGGCGATGGCCGGGCCGTCATCAACGGTTGGCGAAATACATCGTCACTTCGAAGCCAATGCGCAGGTCGGTATAGGCGGGTTTAGTCCACATAGGGCAAGTCCTCTTCTTGTGCCGGAGGATTCCGGTAGAAGCATTAATGCACGGGGGCGGACTGGACCGAATGCTACTTTGGAACGAGCTTGCGGGGTGCGTTGGTACGGGTAGGCCATGCATGTGCCGGCCCTTTTGCGGGCTCGCCCGCCCCCACAGGTTCTTCACCGGTTCTGGAACCAACGGTGAACCTGTGGGAGCGGGCGAGCCCGCAAAGGCCGCGACGCGGCCTAGAAGAAGCCCAGCGGATTGATGTCGTAGCTCACCAGCAGGTTCTTGGTCTGCTGATAATGGTCAAGCATCATCTTGTGGGTCTCACGGCCAACACCGGACTTCTTGTACCCCCCGAACGCCGCATGCGCCGGGTACAGGTGGTAGCAGTTGGTCCACACTCGCCCGGCCTTGATCCCGCGGCCCATGCGGTAGGCACGGTTGATGTCGCGGGTCCACAGGCCGGCGCCCAGGCCGAATTCACTGTCGTTGGCGATCGCCAGCGCTTCGGCTTCGTCCTTGAAGGTGGTCACGCCCACCACCGGCCCGAAGATTTCTTCCTGGAACACGCGCATCTTGTTGTTGCCCTTGAGCAGGGTTGGCTGAATGTAGTAACCGCTGGCCAGGTCACCCTGCAGCCGCTCGGCACCACCGCCGGTGAGCAGCTGCGCGCCCTCCTCCCGGGCAATCTCCAGGTACGAAAGGATCTTGTCGTACTGTTGCTCGGACGCCTGGGCCCCCACCATGGTTTCGGTATCCAGCGGGTTGCCGCGGGTGATCTTGGCGATCTTCTTCATCACCTCGGCCATGAACGGTTCGTAGATCGACTCCTGGATCAGCGCCCGTGACGGGCAGGTGCACACCTCGCCCTGGTTGAAGAACGCCAGCACCAGGCCTTCGGCAGCCTTCTCGATAAACGCCGGCTCGGCCTGCATGATGTCTTCGAAGAAAATGTTCGGCGACTTGCCACCCAGTTCGACGGTGGACGGGATGATGTTCTCGGCCGCGCACTTCATGATGTGCGAGCCCACCGGGGTGGACCCGGTGAAAGCGATCTTGGCAATGCGCTTGCTGGTGGCCAGCGCCTCGCCGGCCTCACGGCCAAAGCCCTGGACGATGTTCAGTACGCCTGCCGGCAACAGGTCGGCGATCAGTTCGGCAAAGACGGTAATCGACAGCGGCGTCTGCTCTGCGGGCTTGAGCACCACGCAGTTGCCAGCGGCCAAGGCCGGGGCGAGCTTCCAGGCGGCCATCAGCAGCGGGAAGTTCCATGGGATGATCTGCCCCACCACACCCAGCGGCTCGTGGATGTGATAAGCCACGGTGCCTTCGTTGATCTCGCCTACGCCACCCTCCTGGGCGCGGATGCAACCGGCAAAATAGCGGAAGTGGTCCGCTGCCAGCGGCACGTCGGCATTCAAGGTTTCGCGTATGGCCTTGCCGTTGTCCCAGCTTTCGGTAACCGCCAGCACTTCCAGGTTCTGTTCGATGCGGTCGGCAATTTTCAGCAGTACCCGCGCACGGTCTTGCACCGAGGTCTTGCCCCAGGCTTCGGCGGCGGCATGCGCGGCGTCCAGGGCGCGCTCAACGTCCTGGGCCGTGGAGCGCGGGAATTCGGCAATCGGCTGGCCATTGACCGGCGAGCTGTTGGTGAAGTACTGGCCAGCCAACGGCTGCACGAACTCGCCACCGATGAAGTTGCCATAACGGGGTTTGAAGGATACGACGGCGCCTGGAGTTCCGGGTTGTGCGTAGATCATGCTGAGCCTCTGCGGGTCGGTGCCTGTCCCACGACAGGCGATGCACCGATGGTAAGAAGCCCCGCGTGCCGGGCGAATGCATCGTTGGCAGCGGGGCTCTCGTCATTTGGTAGTAGGGCCGCTTGCCAGCAGATCAGCGGCAGCAAGCGGCAGTAGGCAGGCGTTATGGCTTGGCGCTTGCCGTTTGCTGCAACTGCTTGGGCAACTTGAAGGTCCAGAGCATGCCGCCCTGGTTGAAGTCCTTGACCCGTTTGGCCACTTCGCCGCCCCACAGCGGCACCGCGCCGCCCCAGCCGGAGACCACCGAAACGTATTGCTCGCCGTCCATTTCCCAGGTGACGGGCGAGCCAAGCACGCCTGAGCCAGTCTGGAATTCCCAGACCTTGTCGCCGGTCTTGGCGTTGAATGCCTGCAGGAAGCCCTCTGGCGTGCCCGTGAACACCAGGTTGCCCTTGGTGGTCAGCACACCGCCCCACAGCGGCGCGTAGTTCTTGTGGCGCCACACTTCCTTGCCGCTGATCGGGTCGATGGCGCGCAGCACGCCGATGTAGTCTTCATTGAGCGGCTTGATGGTGAAACCGGCGCCGAGGAACGCCGCACCTTTCTTGTAGGCGATGCCTTCGTTCCAGATGTCCATGCCCCACTCGTTGGACGGCACGTAGAACAGCCCTGTGTCCTTGTTGTAGGCCATCGGCATCCAGTTCTTGGCGCCGAGGAAGGCCGGCGCGACGAACACCGAGCTGCCCTTGGCCTCGCTGCCGGGTGCGCCCGGGCGGCTGGCGTCGTTGTAGATCGGCCGGCCGTCCTTGTCCAGGCCAGTGGCCCAGGTGATCTTGTCCACGAAGGGGAAGCCGCGGATGAACTTGCCGTTGGTGCGGTCGAGCACGTAGAAGAAACCGTTGCGGTCGGCCGTAGCGGCAGCCTTGACCTCCTTGCCGCCGTCCTTGTAGTTGAACGAGATCAGCTCGTTGACGCCGTCGAAGTCCCAGCCGTCATGCGGCGTGCTCTGGAAGTGCCACTTGATGGTGCCGTCGTCCGGGTTCAGTGCCAGGCGTGAGGAGGAGTACAGGTTGTCACCGGGGCGCAGGTGCGAGTTCCACGGCGCCGGGTTACCGGTACCAAACAGGATCAGGTTGGTTTCAGGGTCGTAGTAACCGCCCAGCCACGGCGCGGCGCCGCCGGTCTTCCACAGGTCGCCAGGCCAGGTCTTGCCCGCCTCACCGCCGGAAATACCGTTCTCGATCGCCTTGCCATCCTTGTACACATAGCCCATGTGCCCTTCCACGGTGGGGCGCATCCACAGCAGCTCGCCGTTTTCCGGGTTGTAGGCCTGGATCTTGCCCACCACGCCGAACTCGCCGCCGGCAACGCCTGTGATCAGCTTGCCATTGACGATCATCGGCGCGGCGCTGATGGAGTAGCCTTCTTTGTGGTCGGCGACCTTCTTGCTCCAGACCACCTTGCCGGTGTCCTTGTTCAGGGCCACCAGCTTGGCGTCCAGCGTGCCGAAGAACACCAGGTTGCCGTACAGCGCGACGCCGCGGTTGATCACGTCGCAGCAGGGGCGGATGTCATCCGGCAGACGTGCATCGTATTGCCACAGTTTCTTGCCGGTGCGGGCATCCACGGCGAACACCCGCGAGTAGGAGCCGGTCAGGTACATCACCCCGTCCTTGATCAGCGGCTGGGCCTGCTGGCCGCGCTGCTTCTCCCCACCGAAGGAGAACGCCCAGACCGGGCGCAGCTCCTTGACATTATTGACGTTGAGCAGGTCCAGCGGGCTGTAGCGCTGGCCCTGCACGCCCAGGCCATTGGTCACGATCTGCTGCGGGTTCTTCGGATCCTGGAGGATTTCTTCATTGCTGACAGCGGCGTGAGCCGCGCCGGCAAGCAGCATGGCGCTGAGCACCAGGCTCACGGCGAACAAGGGGCGACGTGGGGATCGGGTCATGACGGCTACCTTTGGTTTTTTTGTTGTGCCCGGGAAAATTTCCCGGTGTGTCGGGAATTCTTGGTCCCGACCCGATTGCCAACAATTGCTCGCAGTGCGGAGTTTTCTAGTTCCTTGGTAGGGGCCTGAGCGATGGGTGGGCGGCACGGGGGCTGACAGGCACAAAAAATGTCATGGCAAGCGCTGCAACTGCTGGCGCTCGTAACGCGGGTACAGGTGGCTGACACTGCGGATCAGCTCATAACGCGTCAGGCTGATCCCGGCAAACCGTTCGGGAATGGGGCTGCGGATCATCTCGGCCATGTCGTCACCGCGCGCCGCGCCATCACGCATCAGGCCATCGAGCCAGCCCAGGTAGTCACGCATCTGCACGAACGGCTGCGCATCACTGGCCAACGGGCCATGCCCGGGTACAAGCTGTTTCCAGGGCAGTGCCTGCAGGGTATCCAGGTCCTTGAGCCACACGTCCAGCCCCGGGCTGTTGGGCGTGGTCAGGGCGCGGTCGTAGAACACCAGGTCGCCGGCAAACAGCACGCCGGTCTTTTCATCGAAAATCGCCAGGTCGGCCCCCGTATGCCCGCCCAGCCCCAGCAACCTCAGGCGGTGCCCGCCCACCTCATGCACCCCCGGCTGCAGCACCCGGGTCGGCAGCACCACCTCGGTACCGCGCATCCAGTCGCCGACCAGGCGATACATGTTCTCGGCCATGGCATCGCCTTGCTGGCGCAGCAGGTCGCGGGTGCCGGCCAGGGCACCGATCGGCACATCGGCAAAGGCCTGGTTGCCCAGCACATGGTCCGGATGATGATGGGTCAACAGCACTTCCACTACCGGCTTGTCGGTGAGGGTGGCAATTGCCTTGCGCAATGCCTCGCCATAGCCTTTCGACAGCCCGCTGTCGATCACCACCACACCGCTGTCGGTGACGATGAACGCAGTGTTGACCACATTGCCGCCATTGGCCTTGGCGAAATTGTCGGTGCTGCCTTCCAGCAACCAGGTGCCCTCGGCGATCTGCCGGGGTGTGAGCCGGTACGCCAGATCAGCCTGGGCCGGCAGCCCCAGGCACAGCAGCAACAACAGGATCCAACGCATGATGGTGCCTCGGGTCAGGGTGAAATCAGACAACGCGCTCAGGGCAGCGCCGCCTCGAACTGGTTGCCGCTGTTGTCCCGCAACAGCAGCCGTGTTGGCCCGGGGCCCTGAATGTCAAAGCCCAGGTTGGGGTTTTCGCTGACCGCCGGGTACAGCTCCAGGCTGGCCAGGCGCTGGCCATCTGCACCTTGCAACTCGGCATGGTTGAGAAAGAACTCAGGAATGCCGCTGACCAGGCCGTTATCCATGGGGTGGGCCACCTGCAGGCGCAGGCGGCTGCTGTCGCCACGCGGGTAGCGCCCGCCCAGCACCTCCCCGAGGTGCTCCTCCCAGCCGGGCTGGGTGCGCACCACGCTGGGTGCAGTACAACCGCCGCCGGCAGCATCGATCAGGGTCGAACCAACGTGCCACAGGCCATCGCGTGTCAGTACGGCGGCGCGCAACGGTGTGGCCTGTTCGATGCGGATGCGGATCGACAACCAGGGCAACACGCGCTCGCCGGGCTGAAAGTCGACGATGCGCGGCAGAGGGTTCAGTTCTGCCCAGGCGATAATCCGCACCACATCGCCCGTGAACGCCCGGGCGTCGATCTCCAGCGGTACCTGCCGTGCATCCTCGGCAAAGGGCGGCGCCAGAAGCTTCACACGGTCATCGAACACGAACGCCGCCTGCCCCAGCAACTGCTTGTGGTAGAAGTCCCACATCACGGAAGGCACCGGGTCTGTGTGGGTGCCTTGTGTCGCAGCCTGGGCGGCCCAGGGCATCCAGCAGGCCAGCAGGAAAGTTGCTCGCCAGTTCATGGCCACTCCTATTGATACATCTCCGGGACCTCGTAACGCAGGCCGTATGCGGCATACATCGCCTTGAGCCGGCCATCGCGAATCATCGCTTCCATGGCCTCCTCCACCGCGTAGGCCAACTGCCGGTTGCTTTCATGCACGGCCATGCCGATTTCCCAGGCCTGTTTGCCGAGGTTCGGGTAGGCGTTCTCTGCCAAGGCCAGTTGTGGGTCGGCGGCCTGGTGCAGCTGCCAGTCAACCTCGCCGCGCATCGCCATCACTGCGTCTACCTGGCCGGCCTGCATCGCAGCAAAAGCCTGCTGCACGCTGGGGTAATGATGGGTCCTGGCGCTGAGCATGCCGTTGAACACCGACGTCAGGTAAAACGACGGCACGCTGTCCACCTCGACCCCGATAGGATGCTGCTGGAATACCGCGACACTGGCCACTGAGGCCAGGCGACGGCGATCGTAGGCCACCTGCCAACGCTCCTGCTGATAGGGGCCGAACATCACCACCTGGGCGTTTTCCAGCTCCCCCAGCTCGTTGCGCCGCTGCGCGTAGGCGCGATCGTAAGGCACCCGCATCATCAGGTCGGCCAATTGCTGATGACGCAGCGGGCTGCCACGCCAGATGTAGTCGCGCAGGTCATCGTCGAGCTTTTCTCCGGGTGGCGCCCAGATCAGTTGCAGGCGTACCCCCAAGGCCGTGGCCAGGGCCTGCGCCAGCTCCACATCGACACCACGCGGCTGGCCGTGGTCCTGAAAACTGTAGGGGGCGAAATCCTTGTACACCGCCACCTTGAGCTCGCCGGCGGCGATGATCGCGTCATAGTTGCGCACCTGCGCCTGGGCCGCCGCGCAACACAGCAGCAGGCCACTCAACAGCACCGCCCACAGACGCATGGCCGTCACTCCTCGACGTGCACGCTGTCCAGGTAGGTGCGCACCGCCCACAGGGCTTCCTGGCTGAGGTAATCGGCCATCTTCGGCATGTACACGCGGCCGTCGCGAACCGCGCCGTGGCGTACCCGCTCGACGAACCATTCATCGCCGGCATCACCCGCGTCGAGCATGCGCAAGTCAGGCGCGATACCACCCGACTTGGCCTCCAGGCCATGACAGGCAGCGCAGTTCTGGTTGTAGGCCGAGGCGCCGATTTCCACGGCCTTGTCGTGCTCGGGCGAGCTGCGGTACGGGTTGACCGCGGCCCAGCCGTCGCCGTCCAGGCTCACGCCAGTGTCCTTGATCGGAGTCAGGCCCTTGGTCTCCACTGCTTGGGGCACCACGTTGCCATGGGCCCAGGCTGTACCGGTCAGCACGGCTGCGGCCAGCAACCCAGCAGCAAGCAACACATTGCATTTTGTTGTCATTGTTATGCCCTCACCATTGCACACAAAGCCTCAACCACAGAGGCCGTGCCGCCATCTTAGAAACAGCCCGCGGGCGGCCGAATGCTGCTTTGGTGGCCGGGCCTTAATCCCTTGGTAGTAGGGCTTGTGGCGAAGGGCCAATTGAGGTGCCGTGCGGGAACTATTCCCGGCAAGGGCGGGACTTTTTCCGTATCCCGCGACAGCTGCTGCGCCCCACCCTGTGCAGGCCAAAACCTCCACTGGGAACTGCAACCATGACAATAAGATCGCTACCCTCCCTTTCCCCGCTGGCCCTGAGCGTGCGCGTCCTGCTGATAGCCGGTAGCCTGGCCCTGGGCAATGTGGCAACAGCGGCCAGCACACCCGCTGCACCTGCCGGCAAGAACGTCACCTGGGAAGACATCGCCAATGACCACCTGACCACCCGGGACGTGCTGCAGTACGGCATGGGCACCAATGCCCAGCGCTGGAGCCCGCTGGCCCAGGTCAATGACAAGAACGTGTTCAAGCTGACCCCGGCCTGGTCCTACTCCTTCGGCGACGAGAAGCAGCGCGGCCAGGAATCCCAGGCCATCGTCAGCGATGGCGTGGTCTACGTCACCGGCTCGTACTCACGGGTATTCGCCCTCGATGCCAAGACCGGCAAACGCCTGTGGACCTACAACCACCGCCTGCCCGACAACATTCGTCCCTGCTGTGACGTGGTCAACCGCGGGGCGGCGATCTACGGCGACAAGATCTACTTTGGCACCCTCGATGCGCGTGTCATCGCCCTCGACAAGCGCACCGGCAAAGTGGTGTGGAACAAGAAGTTCGGCGACCACAGCGCCGGCTACACCATGACCGGTGCGCCAGTGCTGATCAAGGACAAGACCAGCGGCAAGGTGCTGCTGATCCACGGCAGCTCCGGCGATGAATTCGGCGTGGTCGGCCAGCTGTTCGCACGCGACCCGGACACCGGCGAAGAAGTGTGGATGCGGCCCTTCGTCGAGGGCCACATGGGCCGCCTGAACGGCAAGGACAGCACCCCGACCGGTGACGTCAAGGCGCCGTCCTGGCCAGACGACCCTACCACCGAAACCGGCAAGGTCGAAGCCTGGAGCCACGGCGGCGGAGCCCCTTGGCAAAGCGCGAGCTTCGACCCCGAAACCAACACCATCATTGTCGGCGCTGGCAACCCCGGCCCTTGGAATACCTGGGCGCGCACGTCGAAGGACGGCAACCCGCATGACTTCGACAGCCTGTACACCTCCGGCCAGGTCGGCGTCGACCCGAGCACCGGCGAGGTCAAGTGGTTCTACCAGCACACCCCCAACGATGCCTGGGACTTCTCCGGCAACAACGAGCTGGTGCTGTTCGACTACAAGGACAAGAACGGCAACGTGGTCAAGGCCACCGCCCACGCCGACCGCAACGGTTTCTTCTATGTGGTAGACCGCAACAACGGCAAGCTGCAGAACGCCTTCCCCTTCGTCGACAACATCACCTGGGCCAGCCATATCGACCTGAAGACCGGGCGCCCGGTGGAAAACCCCGGCCAACGCCCGGCCAAGCCGCTGCCGGGTGAAACCAAGGGCAAGCCGGTGGAAGTCTCGCCACCGTTCCTGGGCGGCAAGAACTGGAACCCCATGGCCTACAGCCAGGACACCGGGCTGTTCTACATCCCCGGCAACCAGTGGAAAGAGGAATACTGGACCGAGGAAGTGAACTACAAGAAGGGCTCGGCTTATCTGGGCATGGGCTTCCGTATCAAGCGCATGTACGACGACCATGTCGGCACGTTGCGCGCCATGGACCCGACCACCGGCAAGCTGGTGTGGGAACACAAGGAACACCTGCCGCTGTGGGCCGGGGTGTTGGCGACCAAGGGCAACCTGGTGTTCACCGGCACGGGCGACGGCTTCTTCAAGGCCTTCGACGCCAAGACGGGCAAAGAGCTGTGGAAGTTCCAGACCGGCAGCGGCATCGTCTCGCCGCCCATCACCTGGGAACAGGACGGCGAGCAGTACATCGGCGTAACCGTGGGCTACGGCGGTGCGGTACCGCTGTGGGGTGGCGACATGGCCGAGCTGACCAAACCGGTGGCTCAGGGTGGCTCGTTCTGGGTGTTCAAGATCCCGAGCTGGGACAACAAGACTGCACAGCGTTGACCTGCAGCGGGGAGCGGCCTGCGCCCCTCCCCGTTTCTGCCCTTCTCCTGACCGGAGGCTTTTGCCATGAATTACCTGCCCTTGACCTTGCTGCTGGCGCTATCCCCTGCCCTGGCAGTGAACGCCGACGACGCCGGCAACGATACCCCCTTGACCATCAACGGCTGCGTGATTGCCGAAGCCAGCCAGTGCCCGGGCGTCAACCTGCGCGGCGCCAACCTGGCCAACCAGGACCTGCGCAAGATGAACCTGGCCGGTGCCGACCTGCGCGATGCCGACCTGCGTCACGCCCAGCTGGACCTGGCAAATCTGGAAAAAGCCCGCCTGCAAGGTGCCAACCTGACCCGCGCCAGCCTGCAACAGAGCAATCTGCGCCTGGCCGACCTGAGCAACAGCAAGCTGGTGGCCATTCAGGGCTGGGGCTTGTTCGCCCAGGGCGCACAGTTTGAAAAGGCGGACCTGCGCGCAGCCTACCTGCAATTCGCCAGGCTGTCCGGGGCAAAGCTGCAGCAGGCCAACTTGCAGGCGGCGGACCTGGAGATGGCCTGGTTGAGCAAGGCTGACCTGCAAGAGGCCAACCTGGGCGATGCCAACCTGCAGGAAGCCAAGTTTGGCCAAAGCAACCTGGCACGCGCCGATTTGCGCGGGGCGCGGCAGCATTACGGGAATTTTCAGGAGGCCAACATGGAGGGGTGCAAGGGGTGCCCTGAGACCTGGGACAAATGAGGGGCCTGTAGGAGCGGGTTTACCCGCGAAAGGGCCGGCCCTGCTGGCCAATCCCCACCAGCCGTTCACCGTTGCCGCCGCCTCCGTATTCGCGGGTAAACCCGCTCCTACACACACAGATCGGTGGTGGACACACCTCGAGGGTTGGACACAGCCCGTCGTGTAGGAGCGGGTTCACCCGCGAAAGGGCCGGGCCTGCTGGCCAATCTCCACCCGCCGTTCACCGTTGCCGCCGCTACCGTATTCGCGGGTAAACCCGCTCCTACACACAGATCGGTGGTGGACACGCATCGAGGGTTGGACACAGCCCGTCGTGTAGGAGCGGGTTCACCCGCGAAAGGGCCGGCCCTGCTGGCCAATTTCCACCTGCCGTTCACTGTTGCCGCCGCTACCGTATTCGCGGGTAAACCCGCTCCTACACACACAGATTGGTGGTGGACACACCTCGGTGGTTGGGCGCAGGCCGTCGTAGGAGCGGGTTTACCCGCGAAAGGGCCGGCCCTGCTGGCCAATTTCCACCTGCCGTTCACTGTTGCCGCCGCTACCGTATTCGCGGGTAAACCCGCTCCTACACACACAGATCGGTGGTGGACACGCATCGAGGGTTGGACACAGCCCGTCGTGTAGGAGCGGGTTTACCCGCGAATGGGCCGGCCCTGCTGGCCAATCCCCACCCGCCGTTCACTGTTGCCGCCGCTACCGTATTCGCGGGTAAACCCGCTCCTACACACACAGATCGGTGGTAGACACATGTCGGGGGCTGGACACATTCCGTGGTGCGCGGTGGGCTGCGACGCTGCCCCAACAGGTGCAAGGAAATACCTCACCCCGCCACCCGCACCACCCCCAGATCAATCCCCAGATGCACCAGTTCGGCATGCGAGCTCACCTGCAACTTGCTCTTGAGCAAGGTCAGGTGGTTGGACACGGTCTTGGCACTGATACACAACTGCTCGGCAATCACCCGCGCCGGGGTACCCTTGGCCAGCATCGTGAATATCTCCAGTTCGCGCTGGGTCATGCGCTGCAACCGCGGGTCACTGGTGCTTTGCTGTGACAGGCAAGCCAGCTGGGTGGCCAGGGGCTGCTCGATGTAGGCATGCCCGGCCAACACCCGCTGCACCGCCTCGATCAGCACCTCGGGCGCCGAGTTTTTGGTCAGGTAGCCCGAAGCCCCCGCATCCAACGCCTGGCGCACCAGCGGCAGCTCGTCGTGCATGCTGAAAAACAGCACCCGCAACTGCGGCAGGCGCTGGCGCAGACGGCGGGTGGTTTCCAGGCCACTGATACCGGGCAGGCCAAAATCCATGATCACCAGGTTGGGCACCTGCTCCTGTACCCTGGCCAGCGCCTCTTCACCACTGGCGGCCTCACGCACCTGCACCAATGGCAGCACCGCCCGCAGCAAGCTGGCGTAGCCCTGGCGGACCACGGCGTGGTCATCGACCAACACGATATTCATCACACCTCCTGGGGAATGTTAAGGGCCAGCGCCCAGCCACCCCCCGGGCGGCTGAAAATGCGTAACTCCCCCCCAAGGCTGCGGGCGCGCTCGGCCATCGAGTGCAGGCCTACCCCTGGGCGCTGGGGCTGGTGGGCGCCGCAGCCGTTGTCGCGAATGAACAGGCGCAAGCCCTTGCGACTGCGCTGCAGGCGTACCCGCACCTGGCTGGCACCGGCATGCCGGGCGACGTTGGTCAACGCCTCCTGCAGCAAGCGGTACAAATGCGTTCTGCTCGGCCCAGTCAGCGCCGGCAAGTGCTCGCCAACCCGCAGCCGGCATTCGATGCCCTGGCTGGCCTGCCACTGGCTCACCAACAGCCCGAAGGCCTCGGCCAGCGGCATGTAGTGCAGCGCCACCGGATACAGGTTGTGCACCAGCGCGCGAAAACCTTGCTGCAGGCGCTCGCAATTGAATTCAAGGGCCTGCGCCGTCTGCGTCACCACTTCAGGCTGTTCGGCCACCATACGCAGCAGGCATAGCTGGGCACGCATGCCTGCCAGGTATTGCCCCAGATCATCGTGCAGGGTCTGCGCAAGCTGGGTACGCTCCTGCTCCTGCACTGCCAGCAGGGCCTGGGTCAGCTGGGTATTGTCGGCCTGGGCCTGCTCCAGGGCTGCGGCCATGCGGTTGAAATGTTTGGCCAGCTGGCGCGCTTCCGGCAGGCCGGCTTCGCGCAGGCGTGCCGTCAATTGCCCGCCTGAGACCTGGTGCAAGGCGCCCAGCAGCTCATCCAGCAGGCCCATGGCCCGCCGTACCGCCCAGCGGATGGTCAACAGGCTAAGCAACAACGCCAGGCCACAAACGCCAAGCAGTTGTTGCAGGGAGTCCCAGACTTCATCGATTTCATCCCGCGCATCCACGGCAATCAACACGCGGCGGCCATCACTCAAGTCCAGCAGCCGGCTGCTGTGGTAGCGCTCGCCGAACAACTGGCGGCCAAGCCAGGCATCCATACCGGCCTCTTGCGGCAGCCTTGGCACTTCACCCGCTGCCAGCCAGTGCACCCGCACATGACGCAGGCTCTTGGTCAAGCCGGGCTGCAGGTTTGCCGGGTCGCGTTCGGCGGTGTCGCCCAGGTATGCCACCACGGCTTCGGCTGACTGCAACTCACGCTCGACGTCGGCCACCGCCTGGTGCAACAGCACCCCGGCACAAGCCAGCGTCACCAAGGCGAAGCACAACGTGACCCAGAGGTTGACTCGCCACAGGGCCGACAAGTTGACAAGGCGCACAAGCGGTTCTCCTCAGGCTGTTGTGGACCATCGTAAAACTGCAGCCTGCGCACTGAATTACTACCTTGGTACCGGCCGAGCGCTACTTTCTGCATATTCCCCCCTCCCGGCGGGCTTCCTATGCTGGCGCCATCTGCCGTGGAGTGTGTTATGCGCCAGCCTGCCCACCTTGCCTTGACCTGCCTGCTGGCCTTGGCCGCAACGCTGGCTACGCCCCTGGCGCCCGCTGCTCAGGGCCAGGCCGCAGCCCCGCTGCACATACGCATCGGCTACCTGGGCTATCGCCCCGCCGCTGGCCCGCTGCTGTCCAACGTCATCCCCGAACCCGGCGATGCCGGGCTCCAAGGTGCCGAACTGGCCATTGTCGACAGCAACAGCACCGGGCGCTTCCTGAAGCAGCAATTTCAGCTGACCAGCGCCAATGTCGACAGCCCCGAGGCCCTGCTGCGAGCCGCCAGGGCCCAACATGAACAAGGCCTGCGCCTGTTCGTGGTAAATGCCCCGGCCGCCAGCCTGCGCGCGCTGTCTACCGCCCTGCCCGACAGCCTGCTGTTCAACGCCGGCAGCCCCGACGACAGCCTGCGCAGCAGCCAGTGCCTGGGCAATGTCCTGCACAGCCTGCCGAGCCGGGCCATGCTGGCCGATGCCTTGGCGCAGTTCCTGGTACTGCGCAAATGGCAACGGGCATTGCTGGTGGTCGGCCAGACCCCGGACGATCAGGCGTACGCCGCTGCCCTGCGGCGGTCGGTGAAGCGTTTTGGCGTGCAACTGGTCGCGGAAAAAACCTGGACCTTCGACAACGACCAGCGCCGCAGCGCCCAGGCCGACATGCCGCTGTTCACCCAGACTGCCGAATACGACGTGGTACTGGTGGCAGACGAGCGCGGTGACTTCGGCGAGTACCTGCCCTACCAGACGTGGTATCCACGCCCGGTGGCCGGTACCCAGGGCCTGACCCCCACGGGCTGGCACAAGACCGTGGAAACCTTCGGGGCGGCGCAGTTGCAAAAACGCTTCGAGGCCCAGGCCGGGCGCTGGATGAATGACCGTGACTTCGCCGCCTGGATGGCTGTACGCAGTGTCGCCAGTGCGGCCAGCAAGCTGCGCCTGGCCGAACCTCGCGCGGTTCAGCAACTGCTGCTCAGCGAGCAGTTGCCGCTGGACGGCTTCAAGGGGCGCAAGCTCAGTTACCGCCCGTGGAACGGCGAACTGCGCCAGCCGATCCCGTTGGTTCAGCCCCGCGCCCTGGTCAGCACCTCGCCGCAGGAGGGCTTCCTGCATCCCTTCAACGAAATGGACAGCCTGGGCTATGACAAGCCCGAAGTGACGTGTAGCTACCCCTGACCCGACAACCACAACAATAAGGAATCCGCCATGCGCCGCCCCCTCTTCCACCGGGCCCTGCTTTACCCCAGCCTGCTGTCGGGCGCCCTGGCGCTGGCCAGCAGTCACGCCATGGCTGCCACCGCCTGGGTCTCCAACGAGAAGGACAACAGCCTCAGCCTGATCGACCTGCAAACGCTGGAAGTCACCGAAACCCTGCCGGTGGGCCAGCGCCCGCGTGGCTTGCTGCTGTCACACGACAGCAAGCTGCTGTACATCTGCGCCAGCGACTCGGACCGGGTGCAGGTGATGGACGTGGCCACCCGCAAGATCATCAAGGAGCTGCCTTCCGGCAAGGACCCCGAGCAGTTCGCCCTGCACCCCAACGACCGCTGGCTGTATGTATCAAACGAGGACGATGCGCTGGTGACGGTGATCGACACCGTCACCGACAAGGTGCTCGGGCAGATCGAAGTCGGCATCGAACCCGAAGGCATGGCGGTCAGCCCCGACGGCAAGTGGGCGGTCAACACCAGCGAAACCACCAACATGCTGCACTGGATCGACACCAGCACCCAGACCCTGGCCGACAGCACGCTGGTCGACCAGCGCCCGCGCTTCGTCGAGTTCAGCAAAGACGGTTCGCGCCTGTGGGCCTCGGCAGAAATCGGCGGCACGGTGACCATACTCGACGTGGCCACGCGCCAGGTGCTGAAAACCCTGAACTTCCAGATCAAGGGCGTGCACCCGGACAAAGTCCAGCCAGTGGGCATCAAGCTCAGCGCCGATGGCAAGTACGCCTTCGTCGCCCTGGGCCCGGCCAACCACGTGGCGGTGATCGATGCCAAGACCTTTGATGTGCTCGACTACCTGCTGGTCGGGCGGCGGGTCTGGCAGCTGGCATTCACCCCGGATCAGAGCCAGTTGCTGGCCACCAACGGTGTCAGCGGTGACGTTTCGGTCATCGATGCGAAGCAGCTCAAAGTGCTCAAGTCGGTGAAGGTCGGGCGCTACCCCTGGGGCGTGGTGGTGACACCATGAACGCCCTCGACGTCAGTGACGTGAGCTTTGCCTATGGCCAGCGCGAGGCACTCCGGCAGGTCGGTTTCAGCCTGGCACCCGGGCGCTTCGCGGCATTGCTGGGCCCCAATGGTGCCGGCAAGTCGACCTTGATCGCCCTGCTCACACGCTTGTACGACCTGCAGCATGGCGACATCCGCGTGTGCGGCTGCTCGCTGCGCAACGCTGCACGCCCGGCCTTGCGCCAGCTGGGTGTGGTGTTTCAGCAAAGCACCCTGGACCTGGACCTGAGCGTTGAGCAGAACCTGCGCTACCACGCCGCCTTGCATGGCCTGTCGCGGCGTCAGAGCCACCTGCGGGTCGAGGCCGAACTTGCCCGCCAAGGCCTTGGCGAACGCCGGCGCGATCGTGTGCGTGAGCTGAACATCGGCCATCGGCGGCGGGTGGAAATTGCCCGCGCGCTGCTGCATGAACCGCGCCTGCTGCTGCTGGACGAAGCCAGCGTCGGCCTCGATCCGGCCAGCCGCCTGGCGCTTAACCAGCACCTGCGCCGGCTGTGCCGCGAGCAGCAGCTCAGTGTGCTGTGGGCCACTCACCTGCTGGACGAAGTGCAGCCCAGCGATGACCTGTTGATTCTGCATCAGGGGCGCCTGGTGGCCAGTGGCACCGCCGATGCGCTGAGCCTTGAGCACGGCGGTGACCTCGATCACGCCTTTGCCCGCCTGACCAACGCCCCCTCAGGAGCCAACGCCCGATGAACGCTTACTGGCAATGTTTCAACGGCATCATGCTGCGCGAATGGCTGCGCTTCGTGCTGCAGCGTACACGCCTGCTCAGCGCGCTGGTGCGCCCGCTACTGTGGTTGCTGGTATTCGCTGCCGGGTTTCGCGCAGCGCTGGGCATTGCCATCATCGAGCCCTACGACACCTACATCCCCTACGAGGTGTACATCATCCCCGGCCTGGCCTGCATGATTCTGCTGTTCAACGGCATGCAGGGCTCGCTGTCGATGGTCTACGACCGCGAGATGGGCAGCATGCGCGTGTTGCTGACCAGCCCGCTGCCACGCCCGTTCCTGCTGGGCAGCAAACTGCTGGCAACTTCATTGATTTCCCTGCTGCAAGTCTATGCATTCCTCGCCATCGCCTGGTTATACGGGGTACAACCACCGGCAGCGGGCTTGCTGATGGCGCTGCCAGCGTTGCTGCTGGTGGCCTTCATGCTCAGTGCCCTGGGGCTATTGCTGTCGAACGCCATCCGCCAGCTGGAGAACTTCGCCGGGGTGATGAACTTCGTGATCTTCCCGCTGTTCTTCCTGTCGTCGGCGCTGTACCCGTTGTGGAAAATGCGCGAGGCCAGCCAGTGGTTGTACTGGCTGTGTGCTGTGAACCCGTTCACCCATGCCGTAGAGCTGGTGCGGTTTGCACTGTATGAGCGGTTGAACCTGCTGGCGCTGGCGGTGTGCCTGGGCTTGACCGCATTGTTCACCCTGCTGGCGATCCTCACCTTCAACCCCCAGCATGCAGCGCTGCGCAAGCCGCGCTGAAAACCTGGCGTGCAACGCGTGTGGGAGCGGCCTTGTGTCGCGATTGGGCCGCAAAGCGGCCCCGACCATGTGTGCGGTGCAGCTGAAATCGGGGGCCGCTTTGCGGCCCTTTCGCGACACAAGGCCGCTCCCACACGGATCGCGCCAGCTTTCAGAAATTGAGCAAGACAGTTGCCCCCGCACCTTGGGCGTCTCCATGCCTTCAGGCGCCCGGCCATCTACTACTTTAGTACTGCATTTACTGTCTATCGTCGCATTCACAAAGCACCGCCACTGGCATGTAATGAGTCCATAACAAAAAGGAAAAACCGCCATGCCACGTGCCCTGCCCCGGCTGCCACGCCCTTTGCTGGCGGTACTTTCGCTGAGCCTGACGCTAGGTATAGCCCAGGCTGACACGGCGCCGCTGTTCTCCGCCGACGGCTATCGCACCACGCACTATCGCAGCCCGACCCCGCAACAGGTCGAAGGCGGCCAGGTCGTCGACACCGCCACATTGCAAGGCCTGCTGGGCCAGACGCCCCGGCCGGTGCTGATCGACGTCTATCGCCGTCAATGGCTGCAAGGTCGCTTCATCGAAGACGAACCGCACAGCAACCTCCCCGGCAGCCTATGGCTGGCCAACACCGGCGACGGCGCACTGAGCCCGGCATGGCAGGACTACTTCGTGCGTAACCTGCAAAAAGCCACGGCCGGGCACCCGGACCAACCACTGGTCTTTTACTGCCGCTCCGATTGCTGGTTAAGCTGGAACGCGGTAAAACGCGCGAAAGCCTTGGGCTATAACAACCTGTATTGGTACCGCGACGGCCTGGATGCCTGGCAGCAAGCCAACCTGCCATTGCAGCCGGCACAACCGGTGCCGTTCCCCTGAGATGCCTGCGTATGCGTGCCCCGCTCCATCCAATAAAAACAAGGTGAAAAGGCCATGTACAAAATTCTGATTGCCGACGATCACCCCCTGTTTCGCGAAGCCATCCACAATGTCATCAGCGATGGTTTCCAGGGCAGCGAGGTCATGGAGACCGCCGACCTTGAAAGCGCCCTGGCCCTGACCCAGGCGCATGACGACCTCGACCTGATCCTGCTCGACCTGAACATGCCCGGCATGCACGGCCTCAACGGCCTGATCACCCTGCGCAACGAGGCGCCGACCACGCCGGTGGTCATCGTTTCGGCCGAGCAGGAAAAGCAGATCGTGCTGCAGGCCATTACCTACGGTGCCGTGGGCTTCATCACCAAGTCGTCGCCACGCTCACAGATGATCGAAGCGATCGAGCAGATCCTCAATGGCAACGTCTACCTGCCGCCAGACATCATCCGCGCGCAAAAAAGCAGTACCAGCCGGCGCCATAACGATGCCCCGAGCTTCCCGCCGGAAATGCTCCAGGCCCTGACCCGCAAGCAACTGCTGGTGCTCGAGCGCATGACCAAAGGCGAATCGAACAAGCAGATCGCCTACACGCTGGACATCGCCGAAACCACAGTCAAGGCCCACGTTTCGGCGATCTTGCGCAAACTCAATGTGCACAACCGGGTACAAGCCATCCTCAGTGCTGGCGATATCGATTTTGCTGATTATCTGCGCCGTTGACCTGTTCCGGCCGCTTCGCGGGTAAACCCGCGAAGCGGCCAACCGCTATGCCACGCCACTGGCCAGCAGATGGCTCATCGCCGTCTTGAGCTTCATTGGCCGTACGGGCTTGTGCATCAGCGTGTGACCCAGCTCGCGGATCTGCTGCTTGAGATCGTTGCTGTAGTTGGCAGTGATCATCAGCGCCGGTAGCGGCTGGGCACGGCGGGCATTGATCCGCGCTACGGCGTCGACACCATTGCAGTCATTGTCCAGGTGGTAGTCGGCAATCAGCAGGTCGGCCTCGGCGTGGTAGTTGTCCACCTGGCGCGCCAGGTCTTCCTCCGACAGCGCAGTGACCACCCAGCAGCCCCAACCTTCCAGCAAGGTGCGCATGCCCGCGCAAATCGCCGCATCGTTATCCAGCACCCACACCCGCGCCCCGCGCAGGCGTTCGAGCATTGGCTCGCAGATCGCCTGGCTCGGCTGGGCCTTGGGTGCAGTGGCGCTCAGCGGCACCTCGACAGCGAACACCGAGCCTTTGCCCAGCCATGAACGCACGCGGATCCGGTGGCCGAGGATGCCGGCGATCTTCTCCACGATTGCCAGGCCCAGGCCCAGGCCACGGTCCTGGTCCGGGCGCTGCACATCACCCCGCTTGAACTCCAGGAACATGTCTTCCAGGTGTTCTTCGGCAATGCCGATGCCGCTGTCCCAAACTTCAATCCGCACGCCACCGCGCAGGCGCCGACACCCCAGCACCACGCGCCCGCTGCGGGTGTAGCGGATGGCATTGCTGAGCAGGTTGCGCAAGATGCGCGCCAGCAGCTGGATGTCACTGCGCACGACGGCAGAACACCCCACAAAATGCAGCTCTAACCCTTCGCTACGCGCCACCTGGGCGTATTCGGCAGCCAGGTTTTCCATCAGTTCGTGGAGGGCGAACGGGGCGACATCGGCCTTGATCACGCCAGCATCGAGCTTGGAAATATCCACCAGCGTGCCTAACAGGTTTTCTACATCCTCCAGCGAATTGCTGACATTACGCACCAGTTGGGCAGCGTTTTGCGGCGCGTCGCGCTCGAGCAACGCGCTGGTGAACAGCCGCGCCGCGTTCAGCGGTTGCAGCAGGTCATGGCTGACCGCAGCAAGGAACTTGGTTTTCGACAGGTTGGCCTGCTCGGCCTCGCGCTTGGCCTCGCGCAGACGCGACTCGGCCTGGCTGCGCTCTTCGATTTCGCGCAGCAACTGGTCGTTGAGGCTGGTCAGTTCGGCAGTGCGCTCGCGCACCCGTTGCTCCAGGTGCTGATACGCCTGGTGCAACGCCTGTGCGGTATTGCGGCGCTCGGTGATGTCGCGGATCAGCACGAAGATGCCCACCACTTCGCCACTGGCCAGGCGGTTCGGTACGTAAGAACGCAGCATGTAGCGTTCCTGCCCGTTGATATTGGTCTCGGCGAACTCGAACGTCACGCTCTCCCCCGCCAGCGCCCGCGCCACATAGCCTTCCAGGCGCTGGTAGTGCTGCTCGCTGTGGGCCTCGCGCAGGCTCTGGCCCAGCATCACGCCATGCGGCCAGCAATACCACTCTTCGTAAACCTTGTTGGTGAATTCGTAGACCAGATCGGCGTTCAGGTAGGCGATCAGTGCCGGTACGTTGTCGGTAATCAGGCGAATCTGGTGCTGGTGGGCCGTCTCGGCCCGCTGCCGGGCCTCGCTGAGCAGGCGGTTGACGGCCTTGAGCTCGGCCATGGCCTGGTTCAACGCATCGGTGCGTTCGCGCACCTGCTCGGCCAGCACCACCGAATGCTGGAACGCGGCGTATGGGTCGTTGCCCCGGGTCACGCCCGACTCGATGCGCTCGATCAGTGCGTCATTGATGCGCTGCAGCTTGTGGTTCTGATGCTGCAGCCGGGTCAGCTCGGCCTGCAGTTCAGCGACCGACAGGAGGCCGGTTGCGGGCAATGGCGACCCCGGTGAAGGTCTGGTTGATGTGCATGCCATTGAACTGTTCTCCGTAGGTGTTGAAGCCAATCACCCGTTGCTCGCGCAGGAACGCGCCGACCGGCTCCAGGCCGTGGTGGGCCTCCAGTTCCAGCCGCCGCAGGAAACAATCACAACCGATGGTCAGCAGCAACGGTCCGAGACGCTGGTGCAGGCCATCGAACAGCTGGTGCAGGTTCGGCAACAGCGGGCCCGGGGTCATGGCCGTGAGCACGATGCCGTTCTCCACCGCGCAGTAGAAGCTCAAGCTGAGGTCAGGATGCATTTGCTGGATCGCCCGCACGTAGTACTGATCATGAATGCGCACGGCCAGCGGGTGGGCGGCGAACACCCGGTGATCGAGCGCAGCCACGGGCACACCGATGTGGCGGGCATATTCCTCGGCCGCCGGCTCGGCATTCAGTTCGAAAACCCGGCGCTGGGCGCTGTCGGCGCCGGTTACCACCAGCTTTTCCTGGCGCGGCAGGATGTGATGCGTGGTGAACACTTCGAAGTCGAGCCAGGTGTTGACCAGCACCACCACGGCTGCGCCGTTGTGGAATGCACCGCCGTAATACACATGGGTGCGGTTCAGGTAGTTGTCGTCACCGGCCGAGCCGCCGAAGTGCGGGATATCCCCCAGGGCTGCGCTGAGTGCGGCAAGCACCATCTCCTCGCGGCTGGACAAGCCATCGAGCAGCGTGAGTGCAAAGCTGTGGCCCTTGATTGGCGCCAGGGTATTGCTGCGGCAGGTGCCGACCAACCGCTCGACCATCTGCTGCGCGTCGATCAGGCTGAAGCGCTCCATTTCATCGATCAACGCGGTGGCGATCGAAAAGTGCCGGTGATCGAAGCCCACCGCCGTCACGCAATTGCGGCCGTAGCCCAGCGGGGTGATTTCACCGGCGCTGGTGCAGCCGACCAGGCGTATGCCGCCAAAGTCCTGTTCCAATGCTTCGCCCAAAGCCTGCAAGTCGTATTCGGCGGAGCAGAAGAACAACACGAAACCCAGGTGCGGGTGCAGCAACTGCCGCGCCAGGTCCTGAGCGGCCAGCCGTGCGTCGGTAGCCTGAGACATGGCACTGACCACACCGTCGTTATGAGCCTGCTGCATCGTGGTCTCCGGCACGGGGTGGCTGAGTGATCAGTTTAAGGAGCGGGTGGTGGGTGACGAATGCTACTTGGGTAGCGGGTGGGCGGTTCCATGGGCGTAAAAGACCGTGTCATTCGGGGCCGCCTTGCGGCCCCGGCCGCTTACCAGGTCAACACCGCGCCCACCGCAAAGGTATCGGTGTCTTCGTTCTGCGCACTGGTGTCATGCCCGTCGATGGAAAACTGGTTGTACTCGGCCACCAGTTTCAGGTTGTCGTTGATGTCATGGAACAGCGCCACACCCCGTGTCTCGTAGTCCGCGCCGCTGCCAACCGCACCGTTGCCATCGTCCTTGGTCTTGCCATAGGACAGCGCCACGCGGTTCTTGCCGAACTTGTACGAGCCCTGCAGCAGGTAGCCATCACTGTCGACGTTGCGCAAAACCGGTTCGCCGGCATTGTTGGTGAAGAACGGGTTGATGCCCTTGGCCTGGAACCCCGAGCCGGTCAGCGACCAGCCGCCCATCTTTGCCTGCACCCCGTAACCCACCCCCTTGGAAGTGATCGTTTCTACTGTGGAGTCAGTATTGTCCGAGGTCTGGTAACTGCCGTTGACCCAGCTGTAGATCTGCGCCCCACCCAAGTCGAACTGGTAGGTGATCTCGCTCTCGGTGCGTGGGTTTTCCTGGTAGGCCTTTCCGGTCGGGCTGCTGTCGTTGGTGTCGACCGGGTCCATGATGCCCACCGCCACCCGCAAGCCCTCCATCACTGGCGTACGGTAGGTGATCTGCGAGGTAGGGAACGGGTATGGGTAACCGCTGCCAATGTTGCCGAACGACACCCCGCCGCCGTCCACCAGCCCCAGGGTGTCGCTGACCTGGCCATAGCCGGCCAGCAGTTCGTCGAGCAGGATGTTGGAACGGGCGAACAGCCCGAAGTCCTTGCCGATCAGCACCTCGCCCCACTCGGGGTTGGCCACCGTGCCATAGAACTGGCGCACGTCGATGGCGGTGTCAGTGCCGTTGGTTTCACTGTCGTTGATGGTTACCCAGAACGAGGCACGGGCGCCGAGCTTCAGGTCATCCACCTGCTTGCCCATGTTGAAGCCGAGGTAGTTGGGCAAGAAGCCCATCTTCACCCGCGACTGGCGGCGGTCAAACTGCTCGCCCTCACGGTCGACCTCGCTGTTGACGTAGAAGGCGTTGATATAGCCATCGGTGGAAAACGTCGTCTGGTCCTTGTCGTACAGCATGATCTCGGCTTCGGCGACGCTGCTCAGGCCAAGCGCAGAAAAGCTGGCGATGGCGGCTGCGAGAAAACGAGGCGGCAGGTGCTTATTGTTGTTGTGCATGGCGCGCTCCAAACGGGGACGGGATGTCGGAGGCGATTATCAGAAGGCGGCAAATTGCCAGGAACGCTGCTTTGGCGTGGGGTGGCGAGTGCTTTGGGGCGGGAGGGTGCGGCCCGGTGATTTGGTCCCGGTACCTGCTTGGGTCCTGGTTCGAGACTTATGGCTCAGGTAGGAGTGGTAGGCGGGTATCAATACGATTGAATGAACCGGGGCCGCCTTGCGGCCCTTCGCGGGCTCGCCCGCTCCCAATTTCAGGATATCCACGACCCCTGTGGGAGCGGGCGAGCCCGCGAAGGGCTGCAAAGCAGCCCCCATTACATTGTCTGAGCGGAATCTCCTGGCTTCAGGAAGCCAGTGCCTGCGGACGCTGGCAAGCGGGCATCTCATAGCGGTGCGGTTGCTGCCAGGCCAGCCGTGCCTGCACATCCACCACCGCATCCTTCACCTTCTGCGCCCAGTGCTCATCCTTCGGGCACACCACCACCACGCGGAAACCGTGGTCGACACCTTCCAGGCGCACACCTTCGGAATCATCCACGTGCAGGTCGATATCAAAAGCCGAAGGCAGCTTGGAGGGTGAGTTTTCCAGCCCGCGCTGGGCCAGGATGTGCTGGTGCCGACCGCTGTTGACCACACCATCGACATGAATGCCGTAAAGCATCAGCCACCGGCGGATGTAAGCCGGGGTACGCCCCGAGGAGGTGTAGATCCAGATGCTGCAGCCCTGGCGGCGCAGGTCGCGGATCAGTTCGCGGGTGCCGCTGCGCAGGGGCTCACCCAGCCAGCGATGGACGAAACCCGGCAGCTTGCTGTCCTCGACGGCGGCGTGTTCGGGCAGGCAGGCCAGCGTGTCGTCGATATCGAACGAAATGCGTACCTGGCCACGCTTGAGCTTGCGTTCGATGGCTTGCCGCCCTCGTGCGAACAGGGATGAACCTTGCATCAGCGGCTCCCCTCGCAGGCAGGCACGGGCGCGCCGTTCAGGAAGAACTTGCCGGGCTCAGGTGCTTTCGCTTCCAGGAAAGCGGCGTACTTTTTCTTGATCTTGGGGAGTTCGTACAAAGCCTTGACACCGTGTTTGGCGGAGTTGCGTATGACCGAGGACGGGTTGAAGTAACCCTCGGCGTTGTCCAGCGACAGCACGAATGGCGGCAGCCCGGCACGCATCAGCAAATAGCTGACAATAAGCGAACCCGTGCGGTTGTTGCCTTCGATGAACAGCTGCGGCTTGCTGAGGATCCGTACATACACACCCGCTGCCCGCTTCCAGATGGAATCGCTGCGGTACGCGCAGTACCAGTTGTACAAATCCTTGATGCCACCTTCCACGTTGTTGAAAAAGTGCGCTTCGGTTGCCGCAAGGTGCGGGGCGAATTCCAGGCGACGGGCCGGATCGCTGCCGCATAGCACGGTGGCATTGATTTCCAGCATCAGGTTCAGCTGTTGCAGGTCGAACAGGTCGATACCGCGAGCGACATAGTCGTCAATCAGCGCATAGCCTTCAACCACATTCAGCAGCACCTCGTCGGTAAACGGGTCCCGCGGTTCGGTGAAATGCTGGCTGAGTTCGGCAAAACGGCCCTGCACCTCGCGCAGTGCGCGCTCTACCGCTGACAGATCAAGACGACGCATCGCTCGCATTGGTAATCCCGGGTAACACTTTAACGGAAGGTAACGCGGCCGGGTGTTGCAACCTTCCTGGCTGCAACACCCGCCCACCTTGAGCTTGCAGGGTTTAGCTGAACTTGCCGCTGATGTAGTCGCTGGTCAGCTGCTCGCGCGGGTTCTGGAAAATCTGCGCGGTCGGGCCCATCTCGACCAGGTAGCCGGTGCGGGTGCCCTGGGAAATATCCACCGAGAAGAAAGCGGTGGTGTCGGCCACACGAATCGCCTGCTGCATGTTATGGGTCACCAGGGCGATGGTGTAGTCCTTTTTCAGCTCGACCATCAGCTCCTCCACGCGGCGGGTGGCAATCGGGTCGAGTGCCGAGCAGGGCTCGTCCAGCAACAGCACTTCCGGCTCGGTGGCGATGGCACGGGCGATGCACAGGCGCTGCTGCTGGCCACCGGACAGCGACAGCCCGCTGACCTTGAGCTTGTCCTTCACTTCGTCCCACAGCGCGGCGCCTTGCAAGGCGTGCTTCACGCGATCGCCCAAGTCGCCTTTGTAGCGGTTCAGGCGCAGGCCGAAGGCCACATTGTCGAAGATGCTCATCGAGAACGGGTTGGGCTGCTGGAACACCATGCCGATATAGCGGCGCACTACAACAGGGTCGACGCCCTTGCCGTAGACATCCTGCCCAAGAAAGTGCACATGGCCTTCGAAACGGAAGCCCTTCACCAGGTCATTCATACGGTTCAAGCTACGCAGCACGGTACTCTTGCCGCAGCCCGAAGGGCCGATGAAACCGGTGATCTCGTTTTTCCTGATCGGCACATGGCTGTCACGCACGGCCATGAAGTTACCGTAGAAAATCTTGTCGAGCTTGCAGTCCATGACGATGGGGGCTTCGCTGACCATGGGAGCGGCTCTTTGCGCAGTGGATACGTTCAAGTTGGATGCTCCCTTTCTCAATACTTGGGCTTGCCGAAGACTCGGCTCAAAATGTTGATGACCAGCACGATCATTACCAGTACCAGCGAGGCCGCCCAGGCGAGCTCCAGCTGGTTGTCGAACGGCATGCCGGAGAAGTTGTAGATCAGTACCGCAAGCGAGGCTGTGGGGTTCATCACCGCCAGGTCGCCGTCGTGGTAGATCCAGTAGTTGCTGAACAATGCGGTGAACAGCAGTGGCGCGGTTTCGCCAGCCGCGCGGGCCACGGCCAGCATCACCCCGGTAAGGATGGCCGGCAGGCCGGTGGGCAGGACGATCTTCCAGATCACCTGGGCACGGGTGCAGCCCATGCCGTAGGCAGCATCCTTCATGATCTTGGGCACCATCTTCATCGACTCTTCGGCAGTCAGCACCACGATCGGCAGCATCAGCACCGCCAGCGCCACGCCGCCTGCCGGTGCCGAGTAGGTACCGGTGGTCATCACCACCAGGGCGTAGGCAAACACCCCGGCCAGGATCGATGGCAGGCCAGTGAGCATCTTGGCGGCAAAGCGCGCGGCATTGGCCAGCTTGCTGTCCGGGCCGAGCTCGGCGAGGAACACGGCGGCCAAAATACCGACCGGAACGGCGATGGCGGCGGCAATGCCGACCATGACGAAGGTACCGGCCATGGCGTTGCCGAAGCCGCCGCCCATTTCGAAACCGGTAGGTGGCAGTTCGGTGAACACTTCCAGGTTGAGCCGTGCGCCACCGCGGGTGATCAGCATGTACAGCACGGAAATCAGCGGCACGCTGGCCACCAGTGCCGCGAACCATGCCAGGGTGGTCAATACCAGGCTGCGCAGGGCGCGGCCTTCCAGCTTGCGCTGCAGACTGGGCAACGCGGCTACAGGGGTCGTCAGGTCAGTCATTGTTTGTTACCACGCTGAGCGTAGAGCATGATCATCGAGCCGAGGACGTTCACCAGCAGGGTGATGAACATCAGTACCAGTGCCGCGTACATCAGCACTTCGACCTCGTTCGGGCCGGCTTCCGGGAAGTTCAGCGCCAGCAGCGCCGCCAGGGTGTTGGCCGGTGCGAACAAGGACAGGGAAATGGTGTTGGCGTTGCCGACCAGCATGGCCAGCGCCATGGTTTCACCGAGTGCACGGCCCAGGCCCAGCACCAGCGAACCGAAGATGCCGGTAGCCGCCGAGGGCACCATCACCTTGAGGATGGCTTCCCAGTGGGTAGTACCCATGCCGTAGGCAGCCTGCTTGGTTTTCATCGGTACGCTGGTCAGCGCATCCTGGGAAACCGCCGCGATGGTCGGCAGGATCATGATCGCCAGCACCAGCGCCGCAGGCAGCAGGCCTGGGCCACTGAGGGAGGTGCCGAAAAACGGGATCCAGCCCAGCTCGCTGTTCAGCCAGGCGGTCAACGGGCGAATCGCCGGGATGACCACATAGATGCCCCACAGGCCGTACACCACGCTGGGGATGGCGGCGAGCAACTCGACGATGGTGCGAAACACCGCGGCAAGCTTGGCCGGAAGGAAATCCTGGGTCAGGAAAATGGCCATGCTGACGCCGAAGAAACCGGCGATCAACAGGGCGATCAAGGCGCTGTAAAGCGTACCCCAGATCGCTGGCAGAATACCGTACTTGCCTTGGTTAACGTCCCAGACGCTGCCGAACAACACGTCAAAACCGTGCTTTTCAATCCCAGGCAGTGCCTTGCGGCCGACTTCGTAGACCAGCGCGAAGACCAGCGCCAGCACCAGCACCACGCCAATGCGCGCAAGCGCACGAAAGGTGCGATCGACCAGAAAGTCTTTCGCAGACGGTGGCTGGCACGCGGAGTCGGGGTTATCCGGTATGGCAAAAGGAGTGTTCATTGGCGAGTTCCGGGACAAGGGACAAACACCCCCGGCATGGCTTCATGCCGATACCGGGAGCGCCTGGGTATTACTGGATGTTGGCGGACGCTTTACGCACCTGGTCGACTACCGACGGCGGCAGCGGGATGTAACCCATCGAGTCGGCGATGGTCTGGCCTTTGGTCAGGCTGTACTCGACCATTTCACGCATGGCCTTGGCTTTTTCCGGGTTGCCGTTGTCCTTGCGGAAAATCATCCAGGTATAGGAAGTGATCGGGTAGGACTTGGCACCGTCCGGGTCAGGCAGCCAGGCCACCAGGTTTTCCGGCATTTTCACCGCAGCCAGTGCTTCGGCACCGCTCTCGGCATTCGGCACGACGTATTGGCCAGCCTTGTTCTGCAACATGGCGAAGTCGACCTTGGCCAGCTTGGCGAAGCCGTACTCGATGTAGCCGATGGCGCCCGGGGTCTGGCGGACGGTGGCGGTTACGCCGTCGTTCTTCGGCGACTTGATGAACTTGTCGGTGGCCGGCCAGTTGACGGTGTTGCCTTCGCCCAGCCCTTGCTTGAAGTCAGCGTTGATGGCCGACAGGTGCTTGGTGAAGACGGCAGTGGTGCCGCTGGAGTCGGCACGCACGACCACGGTGATCGGGGTGGCAGGCAGCTTCAGGTCAGGGTTGGCCGCCGCGATTTGCGGGTCGTTCCACTGGGTGATCTTGCCGAGGAAGATATTGGAGTAGACGTCGCGCGGCAGCTTCAGCCCTTTAGGGTTACCCGGCAGGTTGTAAGCCAGGACGATTTCACCGGCGGTCATTGGCAGCAACTGCACGCCTTCGCCAACCTTGGCAATGTCTGCTTCGCTCATGGCCGAGTCGCTGGCGGCGAAGTCGACGGTCTTGTTCAGGAAGTCCTGAACGCCCGCGCCGCTGCCCTTGGACTGGTAATCGACGGTGACGCCAGCCGTGTTCTTGCTGAAGTCCTTGAACCAGGTCAGGTAGATCGGTGCAGGGAAGCTGGCGCCCGAACCGGTCAACCGAACGTTTTCTGCAGCAAAGGCTGCCGAGGTGGCGCAAAGGGAAACGGCAACGGCGAGTGCAGCAGACTTCATCAGGCGTTTCATCAAAATGTGCTCCATGTGATGGCCGGCACACTTTGCATCAGCTGTGTTACAACTTTGTGACTATTGAATGGCAGGCCGCGCGGTAGAGCTTATTGACTGTGCCATCACGCGCCCAGCCGGAACCCTGAAACGGCTCCGGCCTCGACGCAAACGCTTGAAGGTGTCGATAGACCATGCAACGCAGCATCAGGAACCTGGCCACTGCAGGCGATCAACCGATACCGGCGAGACCTGTATCACCGCCATCCCCACAGCGGTTGCGGCATGCACATTCGAACTCAGCCTGGGCACGGGTGGAAAAGTTCAGGCTCAGACGCATCTTGTCCTGGGTGTCGTAGAGGTCGTAACCCTCCCCCAGTGCGGCAGGAAAGCCAAGCCGCCGAGGATAAGCCTCTTTCTTGAGTGGCACTGCGGGAACCACAACGAAGCGTGTCTGCATGATCATCCCCTTCGGCAGTGCTTAAGTATTAGTACTGCTATGTGAAAGCATCAAGATGACTCATGCAATATTTTGGTTCAGCCGCCTATTCTCGCGGTGATGAGTAAGCAGAATCCCATCAGGCAAATGACCCCGATGCCATAGAACAACGTTCTCCAGGGCTGCAAACCCCGCAGGTAGGCCAGCGTGTGCAGGACCCTGGCAACCGTGAACACCACACTCAGCCACAGCACCGGTAGCGTGGCGGCTTCCAGCGCAACAGCCAGCCCGCCGAGGGCAAAGAACATGGGAATGTTCTCCAGGTCGTTGGCCCAAACCTTGGCAGCACGTATCACCTGCGGGCGTTCTGCGGCCAGGGCGATGCGCCTGAACACGGCAGCGTCCTCCGGGTTGGTGAACGCGACGAAGCGCAAGCGGTGATAGCCCTGATAGCAGGAAACCAGGAACATCTTGAGGAACAGCACCACCACACACAGCGCATAAACCTGCAAGGCACTGCTCATGGCTGGCGCCCCTCGGCAACGCCTCTGATCACCAGGTACAGCAACGGCCCCAGCGAAACGAACACGACGGTCAGCAGCAGGTAAGGCAGCACCGCGATGCCGGCTCTGCCGCGCATGCGGTTGTCTCTCACCATCCAGCAACCGGCCAGCCCGGCCATCAGGTACAGGTCGATGACCACCTGGGCCGTGTCCGCCTGCGCCAGCAGTGCCAGCCCGAATGCCAGCAGCGATTGCTCGGCAATCAGCATCGTCCAGCCGGTATACAGCGAAAACAGCACCAGTATTGCCAGCGCGCAGATACGCAAGCCCATATAGCTCTCCTTGATAGGGTTTGCCGGCACAGTAGTGATAGGGTTGCTTGCACTCAATGACCCGTGAGGTCATGGACATTGCACTCAAGGACGATCAGGGCAACGCATGAATCAGCATCTGTTCCATCGCAGCACCCCTGCCCCGCATATCTCAGCGGGCCAGCATCTTCGCGAACTGCGCCGTCAGGCCAACCTCAGCCAGCTGGAACTGGCGCTGCTGACGGGGCTGTCGCAGCGTCATCTGAGCTGCGTGGAAACAGGACGCGCCAAAGCCAGCCCAGGCACGTTGCATGCCCTCCTCTCGGCCCTGGATGCGCCGCTGGAGCGGTGCAACGAAGTGTTCGTTGCTGCAGGATACGCACCCCGCTACGCCGCCACGCCGCTCGATGCGCCTGAACTGGCCTTGGTGAATACTGCCATCGAGCATATTCTGCAGGTGAACAACCCCGCTCCGGCGATCGTCATCGACAGCCACTGGGACGTCATCGCCGCCAACGCCAGTACCGGGCTGCTGCTGGCGATGGCCGGTGTCAGCGCACAGCCGGCAACCGGCCTCAACCTGCTGCAGACACTGCTGTGCCCCGGTGGTCTGGGTGATCACCTGGCCAACGCGCCGGAAATCCGCGCTGCTGCCTGGCAACGTGCCTCCAGGGAGGCCGCAGGCAATCCGGCACTGGCAGCGCGCTTGCGCGACTTGCCGGCCCCGGCAAGCCCGTGCCAGATGACGACAGCCACCCCTCTGCTGCTGACCCGCGTGAACACCCCGTATGGTGAGCTGCGGTTCCTGTCCACGTTCACCACCTTTGGCATGCCGCAGGATGTCACCGTGCAGTCACTGCGCATCGAACACCTGATCCCCGCCGACCCTCAGACCCGGCAAAGAATGCAGGCAGCGTTCGAGCAATGGTCGGCCGTTACAGCGTAAACGTCAGGGTCTGGCCAAGGAACCTGGCGCTGACCTGGTGGCCGGTTTCATGCAGGTCGAACGGCTGGCACATGGCCCCGGTGGTCACGACATCCCCGGCCTTCAGGGTCTGGCCACGCTCGGCAGCGTGCGCGTACAGGTGAGCCAGCGACACCAGCGGGTCGGTGGCCGCATCGCCAGACAAGCCACCGACGCGCCATTGACCATCCACATGCACCTCGGTGGTTTCGGCCAGGTCGGCGAGCAACGGCACATTGATACCGGCGCCCAGGCTATTGCCGACCACCAATGCTTCAAACCCCACGTTGTCAGCCACAAAACTTGGCCAGCCGACAGCCTTTCGGTCGACAAAGCGCGAACGCACCACTTCAAAGGTGACGCACGTGGCGCGAATATCCTCACTCACCGGTACGCGCCCGGCTTGCGGAGGAATATCCCGCTCCAGCACGAAGGCAATTTCGCATTCGATGGTCACCGGCGTAACCGCTGGCAGCTGGATATGTGCGCCATCGGCATGGCAACGCCCCGCTTCCAGTTGGCCAATCAAGGGCCGCGACAACTTGCCGGCACGCATGCCTGCCGGGCTGCCGACGCCCAGCTTCCACCCGGCGCGCTGGCCTGCGGCAGCAGCAAACAACTGGTCCTGGCTGTCATAGCCTTGTTTCAACGTCTCGGGCTTGAGGCTGGCGGGCAGTTCCGTCAGCAGGTCACCGCTGCGCCAGTGTTGCAGTAGCAAGGCTGCAGTGCGTTGGTGTACGAAGAGCGAACGGTTCATCAAGACCTCATTGAAATAGGCGATGGCGGACAACAGATGCTAGGGCCTGACATTGATAAGGATAAATATATTGTCATGATGCAAATCATCACAAATTGTTATTTAACTGCCTGATGCTTTCCACCCGCAGTTGCATGCTCAACGATCAGTGGAAACCGGCTGCTTCAACAACAACACATAAGCCATCGCAGCAACCGCAGCCACGGCGGCACTGATCAGGAATGCCGAAGCGAAGGACCCGGTCTGCTGAATGCTGAACCCAGTCACGATGGGCGCCACAGAGCCTGCCAGGTAGCCGCCGAAGTTCTGGATCGAGCCAAACGAGGCCACGCGCTGGCTATCGACCACGGTGTTGGCGATCATCCATGCGGTAGAGCTGGCCATGTTCACGCTGAACAGTGCGCAACACAGCAGCGCCACACTGAGCAGAAAGCCGCTACCGAACGACAGGGGAACGGTGAATGCGGCCGCCGCGAGCAACGCAGTCACGACAACCCGCTTGCGGCTACCCAGCACACTGGCACCGTTCTTCACCAGGCGGTCGCAGATGCGGCCCGCGACAATGGTGCCCAACGCGCCGAACACATAGGCCAGTGAAACCACCCAGGCGGTCTGGTACAGGCTCAAGCCATGCTCGCGCTCGAAGTAGCCCGGCAGCCAGGTCAGGTGCAGCCACAGCATGTAGATCACCCCCATGAAGCCCAACACTGCGCCCCAGGTGCTCTTGTGGCGGAACAGCTCGGCCCACGCCGCCAGTTGTGCCTGCACACTGGGCCTGGCGCTTGGCACCGCCTGTTTATGCGCCTGGGCCGCCAGCAGTTGCTCACGCGCCTCGGCAGGCAGTTCGGCCAGGTACCGCGCCTTGCTTTTGTAGAAGGCGAACCAGCAGGCGGCAACCAGAATGCCGAACACTCCGGTGACGATGAACATGCCGCGCCAGCCCCAGGTGACCATCAGCAGCGTCAGCAACGGCGGCGCCAGACACGGCCCGATGCAGGTCGATGACAGCACGATGCCGGTCGGCGTCCCCCGCTTCTCGGCCTCGAACCACTCCGCCAGCGCCTTGGCCGCCGACGGGAACATCGGCGCCTCGCCAATTCCCAGCACCACCCTGAGCCCGATGAATGCAGAAAAACTGTTGATCAGGCCAGAAGCCGTCTGTGCCACCGACCAGCCCAGCAGGGCCGCCCCCAGCGAAATCTTGCTGCCCAGGCGGTCGATGATCATGCCCAAGGGCAGTTGCGAAAAGGCATACGCCAGGGAAAACGCCGACAGCAGAATGCCCATCTGTGACGGCGTGATGCCCATGTCGCGCTGGATGGACGTATTGGCAATCGACAGCGCACTGCGGTCGACGTAGTTGATGATGCCGATCACCAGCAACAGGCTGACGGTGATGACCTGGTACTTTCTGAACGGGTTCGAGCTGGCGACCGCTTCAGGTTCGCGGGCAAGCCCGGGTTGCGCATATTTGGTATTCATGGGCGTTCACTTTTGTTGTTATTGGTTGAACAGCAGGTAACGGCTTACATCGACGCTTCAAGCAGCCACTGGTAGTCCTCGGCAGATGCCTCACGTGGGTTGGTGCGGTGGCTGTGATCGGCCAACGCGCCCTGGACGATGCGTGGGAACAGGTCCGGGTTGACATCCAGTTCGCCAAGGCCGGTCGGCAAGCCCAGCGTACGGGTCATGTGGCGAATGGCATCTTCGATCTGGCTGTCATCGGCCAGCCCCATCGCCTGAGCGATGCGTTGCATCTTGTGTTCATTCACCACCGTTTCGGCCGTGCGGTTGAAGCGGATGACGGCAGGCAGGAAGATCGCATTGAGGGTGCCGTGGTGCAGGCGCGGGTTGATCCCGCCTAGCGCGTGGCTGAGGCTGTGCACGCAGCCCAGGCCTTTCTGGAAGGCCAGCGCACCTTGCAGCGATGCGCTCATCATGTTGATGCGCCCGTCCAGGTTGCCCGGCTCGCGGGTGGCTCGTTCGATGAAGCGCCAGGCCCGCCACAGGCCGTCCAGGGCAATGCCGTCGGCAGGCGGGTTGAACGCAGGTGCCATGAAGGTTTCCAGGCAGTGGGCAATCGCATCCATGCCGGTGGCAGCCGTGAGTTGTGCTGGCAGCCCGAGCGTCAGTGCCGGGTCACAGATGGCCACCTTGGGCACCACATGGGGCGAGATCACCCCCACCTTGCGCCCGTCCTCGAGTATCAGGATGGCTCCGCGCCCGACCTCGCTTCCCGTGCCGGCCGTGGTCGGCACCGCAATCACCGGCGCGGTTGCCGGGGTGATCCGGGCCAGGCCGCCCTCGATCACCGCAAAGCCCTTCAACGGGCCGTCGTGCCGGGCACACACGGCCACCCCCTTGGCCAGGTCGATCGCCGAGCCACCGCCAATGGCGATGATGCCATCACAGCCATACGCCTTGAACATGGCCACGGCCTCACGCACGGCATGCTCGTTGGGGTTGGGTGGCGTACCGTCGTAGATCGGCAGTTGTGCGGTGTCGCTGGCGAAGGTGTTCAACGCCGTATCGACGATACCGGCGGCACGCACGCCACGGTCGGTCACGATCAAAGGCCTGGTTATACCAATGCGCTCACATTCGGCAGGCAGGCATGCAATGGCACCGATATCGAATTGGATCTGGGTGATGTAGTTGATCAGGGACATAAGGCTTGGCAGGCTCCTGGCTTTATTGTTCTGGGCGTTTCAGCCGCACTGGATGCGACACTGTGCAGCGCCAGTATAGGAATGCGCGGCTGGCCATGGTATTGAGAACAATCCATATCGGTATAACCAGGACGAATACCAGATGACCCCATCGCTCAATTCGATCATGTCCCGCCTCCACGCCCGCCACCTGCGCTTGTTGATCGAGTTGGACGAGCACCGCTCGCTGCTCGGTGCAGCAAGCAGCGTCGGGCTTACCCAGCCTGGTGCCAGCAAGGCCTTGCAGGAAATCGAAACCACCTTCGGCACTGTGCTGTTCAACCGCACCAACCGAGGCCTGGAGCCCACGGCCGCCGGGCACTGCGCCATCCGCTACGCACGCCTGTTGCAGACCGATATCGCCAACCTGCGGCACGATCTGGATGCAATCCTGCGTGGGGTCGGCGGCCGGCTGGCTGTGGGGGCGATCATGGGGGCGGTACCGTTGCTGATGAAGGCGGTGTCAGAGCTGGCCAGCATCCAGCCACAGATGTCGTTCGAAATCATCGAAGACACCAGCCAGTCGCTGCTGACGCAGATCGAGAGCGGCCGCCTGGACATCGCCCTGTGCCGCACCAGTGTCAGCAATACGCCGCAGCTGTTCGCCAGCACCTTTGTCCAGGATGAGACACTGGCGGTCATCGCCAACATCGACCACCCGCTGAAGCATGCGCCAAGCCTGAGCCTTGCCGACCTGGCCGAGAGCCGCTGGATCGTCTACCGGGCCAACATGCCCATGCGCGTGCAACTGGAGCGCGAATTTCACGATGCCGGGCTGCGCTTCCCGCTGCACCTGGTTGAAACCACTTCGATCCTGGCGACCTTGTCGCTGTTGCAAAACCGTCCTGACTTCGTTGCGCTGGTGTCGATCGACGTGGCCCGGCAATGTGCGATGAATCAGCAGGTCAGCATACTGCCCTTGAGCATGGGCTCGGTCAGCGACCCCTACGAGCTGGTGACCCGAAAAGGCAGCCAGGCAACACCGGCCATGGACACGCTCACCGAACTGCTGCTGTTGCAGGGCCGACAGCGCTGCGACAGTTGATGCGGTTTCATGGCAGGCCACTGGGAAATCCGGGCTGAAAGGCTGAGGGTCAAGACGGTAATGAGGCAGCCCGCCAGCCCTAGGTAATCAGCCTTGCAGCTACACCGGCAGTGCTGTTGGCAGGCATGACCTGCCGCTACACCTGCACGCCATTGACCCAAATCAAGCCCTCGCGCCGGGTTCGCGCGACGATGGCTGCACGCAAGGAATGACTCAAGTACCGACAGGTGCACAGTGCGCAAGGTTTACCGCTTGATCGCTGTGCGCGCCTTGACCAAGGAGCCCCACATGAACCCGCTGAAACACATACTGGTTGCCACCGACCTTTCCCCACATGCCCGCAACGCCGCTGAGCGGGCGGCCTACCTGAGCGATGCGCAACAGGCCTCGCTGGACCTGGTCTACGTTGCCAACCCGGCACCCTTCGAGCGCCTCAAACAGTTGGTGACGCCTGATGACGATCTGTTGAAACGCGTACTGGATAGCGCAGGCGAGAAAACCCACGCACTGGCAGCGCTGCTGTTCCAGCGTTACGGTATCTCCGCTGGCGTGCAGGTCGCCAGCGGCTCGGTGATCACGGAGATCAACCGGGTGGTGCAGGACAAGCACAGCGACCTGCTGGTGTGTGGGGCCAGGGGCCAGAACGTAGCGCGGCGCCTGCTGCTGGGTTCAACTGTGCAGAAACTGCTCAACCGCATGCCCTGCCCTTTGCTGGTGGTCAAGCCGGCACCTCGTGATGCCTACCGCACCGTGCTGGTGCCAGTCGATTTTTCGTCCGTTTCACTGCGCACGATCGAATTGGCCAAGGCCATTGCCCCGCAAGCAGAGATCATTCTGCTGCATGCGTACGAAGCCCCGTTCGAAGCCAGCGTGCGCTTCGCCCATCTCGACCACGACACCCTCACCCACTACCGCAATGTCATCCGCAAGGATGCACAAGTACAGCTCGCGGCGCTGAGTGAGGCTGCCGGCCTGGCCGATGCACGGCAGATCCTGGTGCACGGTGACCCTGGCTGGCGCATTGCCGAGCAGGAACAGGAGCTGGAGTGCGACCTGATCGTGGTCGGCAAGCAAGGGGCAAGCGCGCTGGAGGAACTGCTGGTGGGCAGCGTCACCAAGCATGTACTGAACGAATCGCAGTGTGATGTGCTGGTCTCGCCATAGCGTACCGTGCCTGCCGAGCACGCTGATAAGCGCCCTCGGCAGGCGCCGCTGTGCAAGCGTCAGCCCTGCCCTTGCACGTTCTGCGCTTGCCTGCGGTAGCTGGAAAGCGAAAAACCGGTCTGACGCTTGAAATAGCGGCACAGGTAAGACGCGTCGGCAAAATTGAGCGCATCGGCAATTTGCCCGACAGCGTGATTACTGTAAGAAAGCAGTGCCTTGATTTCCAGGGTCACCTGCCGATCGATCAAACCTTTCGGGCTGGAATTGAAATACACCTTTGTCAGTTGCGACAGATAGAACGGGGTGATGTTAAGCGCGTCGGCATAGAACTTAACCTCGCGCTGCCGGGTGCTGTGTTTGCCTACCAGCTCCCAGAATCGCCAACTCAGCGCTTCCTTGCGGCTGAACGCCCTGCCTGCTGTCGGTAACACAGGAAGCTGCTCGGCAATCTTCAGGAAAAGGTTCTGTAGCTGGTTGCGCAGCATGATGTGCTGATAAGTGGCACAGCACCGCACAATATCGCGCATCTGCATCAGCCACCCTTCCAGCAGCGGCCTCTCGCTTTCGGCAAGTACACAGTGCGGATGGTCGTGCAGAAAGACGAACAATGAATTGGGCAGTGGGTAGGCGACCTCGGCAGCAAGTGCTTGTGGTATCAGGCAGAAAAACACCTTGAAGCATCGTGAGCGACATTTGAGCAAGGCTATGGTGTCTTCGGCCAGCACCAGCACATCTGCGCGCCTGACAGCATGTTCTTTGAAGTTCAGCGTGAAACGGGCAGCCCCGGACAGGCACACAAGCAGTGTCAGATAGGCATGACCGAACGACAGTGGCGCCCCCTGCCCATCGGCAAGCGTGCTTTCACCTGTCTGGATCGGATCACCAGCCGCGTAAAGTTTCGGAATGTGATGCATCGCACTCGGTACCACCGCCAGATAGAGCCAACAGCCTAGCATCAAGCACCCGTCCAGTTTCGAAAAGTACCGATAATGCCAAGGTAGTGACGTTTACCGCGTGGCCAGTCGGCCATACGCTGGCCCAACGGACCAGACACGAGTACAGGACATGAAATTGGAAACCGAACGTTTGCTGCTTCGCCCTTGGCTGGAGAGCGACGCTGCTGATTTGTACGAATATGCCAAGGACGAGCGCGTCGGCCCCGTTGCGGGCTGGCCTGTGCACACCAGTGTGGAGCAAAGCCGCGAGGTCATTCGCGAAGTGTTCAACCACCCCGAAGTGTACGCCCTTGAGCTCAAGCAGAATCAACGTGCCGTAGGCTGTGTCGGCCTGCTGACTGGCAGTAACAGCAACTTCGAGATCAGTGAACAAGAAGGTGAAATTTCCTACTGGATCGGGGTTCCCTACTGGGGCAAAGGCCTGGTTCCGGAGGCTGTGCGGGAAGTCATGCGCCACGCCTTCGAAACCCTGAAACTGCAGGCACTGTGGTGTGGCTACTACACTGACAACAGCCAGTCACAGGCTGCCCAGGCGAAGTGTGGCTTCCGTCATCATCACACCGAAGAAAACAAGCACAACCGCTTCCTCGACGACTATCGTACTGAGCACATCAGCCGCATCACCTACCAGCAGTGGGTGGAGGGTGAGCAACAGCATACCTAGCCGACGGCGAAGCCCGTACGGTGCGTTCGATCACTCGCTGGCCCCCCGGTATACGACGCAGGAAAGAGAAGCTGACGCTGCAGGCTGCAAATCGCCATGGCCTGCACCGGTGCGGCACCGGTAGGGCGTAATCGCTGCCAGGGCGCTCTACACAAGGCGTTTCATCGATTGCACTGATGATTACTATCGAGCGGCCTGCCTGTCGGTCGGGCACGGCCGCCTCTACAATCCCCTGCAAATCCCCCCGCTCCTGCGCCTGCTACAGGCGAGATCCCTCATGGAACCTAACCCATGCCAAGCAACAGCCAGGCCCCTCGCGGCCTTCCCGAACACAGCCAACAAAGCGTGACCCAGCAATGGCTGGCAATCCTCTCGGTAGCCGTGGGCGCTTTCGCCCTGGTCACCAGTGAATTCCTCCCGGTGGGGGTGCTCAACGATGTGGCCAGCGACCTGGGCATCAGTGCAGGCCTTGCCGGCCTGATGGTGACCCTGCCCGGCATCATGGCTGCGTTAGCCGCCCCGTTGATTTCCGTAGGCGTCGGCGCACTGGACCGGCGCTACCTGCTGATCGGCCTGACGCTGATCATGATCATCGCCAACGCCATCGTGGCCTATGCCGGTGACTTCAACCTGCTGTTGGTCGGCCGTGTGCTACTGGGTATCAGTATTGGCGGCTTCTGGGCGACAGCCATCGCCCTCAGCGGCCGCCTGGCACCTGACGGAATGGGCGTAGCCAAAGCCAACTCCATCATCATGGCTGGCGTAACCCTGGCGACGGTAGTGGGCGTGCCTGTCGGCACCTGGCTGAGTGGCCTGATGGGCTGGCGCATGACGTTCCTGGTCACTGCACTGGTAGGCGTACCGGTGCTGCTGGCACAGGTGTTCCTGCTGCCGCGGCTGATGCCGGAAAAGGCCATCCGCATCCGCGACCTGCCGGCGTTGTTCATCAACCCGCAAGCACGGGTCGGTCTGATCGCCGTGTTGCTGATCGGCCTGGCGCACTTTGCTGCGTACACCTATGTCGCACCGTTCTTCAAACAGAATGCCGGCTTTGACGGGCCTACGATCGGTTCATTGTTGCTGCTGTATGGCGTGGCCGGCTTCATGGGCAACATCTTCGCCGGCTTTGCTGCCAACCGCAGCGTGCGGCATACCCTGATGCTGGTCGCGCTCATGATCGCAGTCAGCACCGCCCTGTTCCCGCACTTCGCCACCGGCATGACGGGTGCCGCGATGCTGATCGCGCTGTGGGGCTTTGCCTTCGGTGCGTTCCCGGCTTGCGCCAATATCTGGATGTTTGTCGTGGCGCCCAAGGATGTCGAGCGTGGCATGCCGCTGTTCGTGGCCATGTTCCAGGTGATCATTGCCGTGGGCTCGTTCTTCGGCGGGCAAGTCGTGGACCATATGGGCACTGCGGTACTGCTGAGCCTGGCCACGGCGCTGGTGGGCTGTGGCTTTGTCACCGTGCTGGTGCTGGGGCGCAACGTCAGCAACGATCTGGCAGTGCAGCCAGGCTGAGCAGCCGCCCAGGACGGCTGCACAAAGCTTGAGGCCGTGAAACCGAGGCGCCTGCTTTGCGGGCACGCCCGCTCCCACAGGTACCGTACGGCTCCAGGCGCTTGCATTAGCTGCAATCGTCCCGCTCGGGCTGGCGTGGTTGCCTGGCGTACACCACCTGAAGTTCGGCGCCACGGGCCCTGGCCAGCAGCTCCTCGGTGTCATCGCCACCGGGCAAGGCAAGCAACAGGTCAGGGCGGCTGTCATTGAGCATGAACAGGTTGCGCAGGCGTTCGGCCTGCTTGCCGTGCAGCTGCCAGTTTGGCGGGTAACGCACCAGATCGGCGCCATGCTCGCGCGCCCAGCTTTCGATTTCCCCACCAAGAAACTGGCTGCCACCGTGAATCAACACCCGGATCGGCCGCTGGCGCTGGACGTCGTCCAAGGCCTGGCGGCAGCGCCGGGTGTCGGCGTAGTTGCACCCTGCACATATCAGTACTCGCATGGTCTGCTCTCCTTGCATCGCTCAGAACCACTGGCCGAAACGGCGGATATAGAGGGTCTTCATGGCCTGGGCGACCACGCAGTAGCCCAGCAGGGTGGCGGCCAGCCAAGGGAAGTACTCCCACGGCAGCGGCACCAGGCCGACCATCGCGCCCACCGGGGAGAACGGGATGTAGATACCCAATGCCATGACCAGCCCCGTTGCCAATACCACCGGCAATGCAGCGGTGCTCTGGAAGAACGGTACCTTGCGAGTGCGCAGCATGTGCACTACCAGCGTCTGTGACAGCAAGCCCTCGATGAACCAGCCAGACTGGAACAGCGCCTGCATTTCGACGCTGTTGGCGGCGAACACGTACCACATCAGGGCGAACGTGGTGATGTCGAAGATCGACGACGTAGGACCTATCCACAACATGAAGCGGCCGATGTTGCGGGCATCCCATTTGCGTGGCTTGCTGAGGAACGCCTTGTCCATGCGGTCCCAGGGCAGCGACAGCTGGGAAAAGTCATACATCAGGTTTTGCAGCAACAAGTGGATCGCCAGCATCGGCAGGAATGGAATGAACGCACTGGCCACCAGGACCGAGAACACGTTGCCGAAATTGGAACTGGCGGTCATGCACAGGTACTTCATGATGTTGCCGAAGGTTTCGCGACCTTTGAGCACGCCCTCCTCGAGCACCATCAGGCTCTTTTCCAGCAAAATGATATCGGCCGATTCCTTGGCGATGTCGGTGCCGCTGTCCACCGAGATACCGACGTCAGCATCGCGCAGGGCGGCGGCATCGTTGATGCCGTCGCCAAGGAAGCCCACGGTGTGACCATTGGCTTGCAGGGCCTTGAGCACGCGCGATTTCTGCAACGGGGTGAGCTTGGCGAAGACGGTGCGCTCCTCCACCTGAAGCTTCAGGGTGGTGTCGTCCATGCCCTCGATGTCCTGGCCGAGCAACGGCTGGCCTGGCGCCAGGCCTACTTCACGGCAGACCTTGGACGTGACCACCGGGTTGTCGCCGGTCAGTACCTTTACCTGCACGCCCATGTCGCGCAAGGCGGCGATGGCCGGGCCGGCCGTTTCCTTGGGCGGGTCGAGGAAGGTCAGCAAGCCCTGGATGACCAGATCGCGCTCATCTTCGGTGTGATACTGCGCCTTGCCTTCGGCCGCCGGGATCTGCCGGGTGGCAACCACCAGCACGCGGAAGCCGTCCTGGTTGAAGGCATCGACCCTGGCCATCAGCTGCTGGCGACGGCACGGATCAAGGGCAACGACCTTGTCGCCTTCCTGCACATGGGTGGCGATGGCGAGCATCTCCTCGACCGCCCCTTTGCTTACCAGCAGGTGATCGCCCAAGGCATTCTTCACCACCACTGACAGGCGGCGGCGGATGAAGTCGAACGGCAGTTCGTCGACCTTTGCGTAGGCGTAAGGCGCCTGGAACTGGTGGTCCTGGCCGGCGAAATGCAGCACGGCCTGGTCCATCAGGTTGCGGATGCCGCTTTGGTGATGGCTGTTGAGCCAGGCCAGCTCAAGGATGTGCTTGTCGGTTTGGCCGTCGAAGCGCACATGGTGCTCGAGGATGATCCGATCCTGGGTGAGCGTACCGGTCTTGTCGGTGCACAGCACGTCCATGGAGCCCAGGTTCTGGATAGCGTTCAGGCGTTTGACCACCACCTTGCGCCGGGCCATGGCAACGGCGCCCTTGGCCAGGTTGGCGCTGACGATCATCGGCAGCATTTCCGGGGTCAGGCCCACTGCCACGGCAAGCGCGAAGAGGAAGGCATCCCCCCAGTCGCCTTTCACCACACCGTTGATCATGAACACCACCGGCACCATCACCAGCATGAAGCGGATCAGCAGGCTGCTGACGCTGTTCACGCCGCGGTCAAAAGCGGTCTGGCTGCGCGAACCGGCAATGGCCTTGGCCAGCGAGCCAAAATAGGTGCGTCGGCCGGTGGCGACCACCACGGCGCGGGCGCGGCCACTGACCACATTGGTCCCCATGAAGCAGATGTTCGGCAACTCGAGCAGGTTGTCCTGATGTGCGCCATGCTCGGCGGCGGACTTCTGCGCGACATTACCCAAGGTGTCGTACTTTTCGACCGGCAACGCTTCGCCGGTGAGCACGGCCTGGCTGATGAACAGGTCTCGCGCTTCGAGCAGGCGGATATCGGCGGGAATCATGTCACCTGCAGAAAGCTGCACGATGTCGCCGGCCACCAGTTCGTCCATGGGCACTTCGCGCAGGCGCGGGGCTTGCCCGGTCTGCTCGCGGCGCAACACGGTGGCCGTAGTGCGCACCATTGCCTTGAGCGCGTCGGCAGCCTTGTTCGAGCGGTACTACTGCCAGAAGCGCAGCAGGCTGCTGAGGCTGACCATGGTCATGATGATGATGACCTTGGTCAGGTCGGCGTCGTCTGCTTCGCCTGCACTGACCGGCAGCCAGTAGTCGGTGACGAAGCTGATCCCGGCCAGGGTCAGCAGTACATAGATGAACGGGTTGTGCAGGGCCTTGAACAGCTGCACCAGGGCGTGGGGTTGCGGGTCGTGGGCAACCTGGTTGGCCCCATCGCGCACCAGGCGCTTGGCGGCTTCGTGCTCGGTCAAGCCCTGTTCGCTGGCATCGAGGTTGGCGAGGGTGACCGCCAGGCCATTGCGTGCTTCACGGGCGGCGCGGGTGGACAGGCGGGTTTCGCGTTCGGCCTTGGCCGATGAGGTGTTACGGTGTTTGACAGTCATGTTGCTGTGCTCCTGCCGCTGCGGCGGCACGACACACAGACGTTTCACTCAGGCGGTGAACGAAGGCATGTCGGGTCGCTGAATAATGCTGGTTCTTTCCGACAGTTGTCTGTCCGCTGCCGAGAGTCGGAAGTTGTGTCGGCAGCGAACTTTCTACTCGCGCAATCCATGGTTTGATTCCTTTTCATAAACACAGGGCAATAGTTATCCCGCGAACTTTTAACGTGAAAAGTTCGAGCACAAAGATACCGTTCAATATCTGTTATTCAGTGAGAAGTGTGGGGGCTCAAGCGTGCATGAAGACGCGCCAGCACCCCGCATCTACTTGGGGGTTCCTGGTGGTGGTCAAGGTAGCCGTGCAGACGCCGCGGCCAGGCGCCGGCCTGCTGCGGCACAGGGCACGCAGGCTGGCGAGGTGAAACGAATGAAGTGAGGTTCATGAGCTTGCCTCCAACCGGCCAACACCGGCGGCGGCAAGTCACGGCGGAGCATCAGGCTCTGGCGCGGCTTGCCCGACCAGGGTGTCGGGACCGGTGTTCCGGTTCAAGTGCCTGACCCGGCCATTCGGCAAGGGTCAGGCAGCGACGAGATACTGTGTCCATTGAATTCTTCAGTGAAGGGAAAAAAGGCCCCGCGCTCGGGGCGGTCGAACTTTATTCAAGCGTAGTATCGAAGTCAACCCGCAAGGGGAACTTTAAATAAGTTTAACCTTATCTTAATGTTCCACGCAGGCGCAGCGCCTCAAACCTTGAACCGCCCCACCAACGCCGTCATCTCCCCCACCAGCCCCGACAACGCCTTGCTCGCCTCGCTGGTCTGCTGCGCACCCGCAGCGGAATGGTTAGACAGTTCGCGGATGTTCAGCAAGTTGCGGTCTACTTCCCGCGCCACCTGAGCCTGCTCTTCGGCCGCACTGGCAATGACCAGATTGCGCTCGTTGATTTCGCCGATCGCACTGTAGATGCCCTCCAGCACTTGCCCCGAGGCCAGGGTCACGTCCAGTGTCGACTGGGCGCGGTTGGTGCTGGCCTGCATGGAAGCCACCGCAGCTTCGGTCCCCGCCTGTACGCTGCCGATCATCTGCTCGATTTCCTGGGTCGATTGTTGCGTGCGGTAGGCCAGTGTGCGCACCTCATCCGCCACCACCGCAAAGCCGCGCCCGGCCTCACCGGCACGGGCCGCCTCGATGGCAGCATTGAGCGCCAGCAGGTTGGTCTGCTCGGACACCGAGCGGATCACTTCCAGCACCTTGCCGATGTCCCGCACCTGCCCCACCAACTGCTGCAGGTGCGCACTGCTGGTCTGGATTTCGCGGGTCATGGCTTCGGTGCCGTCGATATTTTCACTGACTTGCCGGCGGCTTTGCGCGGCCAGCTGGTTGGATTCACTGGTGGTTTGCGAGGTGGTGATCGCGTTGCGCGCAACCTCCTCCACTGCCGTGGTCATTTCGGTCACGGCAGTCGCGGCCTGCTCCAGCTCCTGCCCCTGCTGACGCAGGTTGTTGGCGCTTTCCTCGGTGACCGCGTTCAACGCCGTGGCGGCGGCGTCCAGCTGCCGGGCACAGTTGTTGATCTGCCCAAGGGTGTCGCGCTGGCTCTGCTGCATGCGCTGTAGCTCATGGAACAGTTGGCCGATCTCGTTGTTGCCCTGCCCTTGCACCGGCACACTCAGGTCGCCACTGGCAATGCGCTGGAAATGCCCACCGGCTTCACGCAGGGGGTGCAACACACGCTGGGCAATGAACGCCCAGCACAGCACCGCCAGCACCACGGTCACGCCCAGCAGGCACAGGCTCAGCAATTGTGCCCGGGCCAGACGCCGGTCGGACTCGAGCATGATTTGCTGGCCACGTTCGCTCAGTGTGGTCACCAGCTGCTGGCGCAGGGTTTGCAACCGCCCCATGGCATTACCGGCATCGCTGTTGACCTTGAAATACTGCTCCAGCGAACGCTGGCGGGTCGCTTCACGCTGCCCAGCCACCGCCTTGGCGTATTCGGCAAAGGTAGCCTGCAGCTCGGTTGCCAACCCGCGAAGGGCGGGTTCGCGGGCGTTTTCGACAAATTCGTCGACCAGCGCCTGGCTCTTGTTGTTCAGCTCCACCGACAGCGCCATGCGTTTGCCTGCACTCTCGTCATGGCCACCCAACTGCTCGATAAAACCCGAAGACACGTTGGCGCTGGAACGAATCGCCATCAGCAACGCATTGTTCAACCGGTCCGACTGGTGCGCAGTCTGGTCCAGTTCAGTGATCTGCTGGTCGCTACCCAAGGCAGCCCACCAGGCACTGGCGGTCGAAAACAGCAGGGTCAGGCTGAACAGCGACAACACCCAGAACATTCCGGTGCGAATTTTCAGGTTGGCAAGCATGCGGGCAGTACTCCTTGTTGGCACCACTTCTGATCGATGATTCGAGGGTGGGTGTGCTGCTATCGGAGGTACTGGCGCAGGCTTGAGGCGCCGCGATGCGGTTATGTGCGGTAACCGAACGGAATGCGTTGAGACCCAGAGGCCTCGAAACCCTTGAGGGCATAACCCTTTTGCATAAATCCTGAGGCCAGCGCGATCACTGTGGGAGCGGGCTTGCCCGCGAACACGGGCGAAGCCCGTGCCATCCGCTACCGCGCCTTGCCAATCGCTTTCGCTGCGTCTGCCAGGCGTTGGGTCGCCTGCCGGATCTCATCGGCATCCAGCGAAGCAAACCCCAGGCGCAAGGCGTTCTCGGCATGGCCAAACGGTGAAAACTGTCGCCCACTGCGCACCACCAGGTCCCGTTCCAGCGCTTTGTCGACCAACTGATCCACGTTGATCTCATCGGCAAACCTCACCCACAACGCCAGACCACCTTCTGGCGCCTGCACGCTGATCTGCTCACCGAACGCATCGCGCAAACACCCCAACAAGGTCTCACGCCGGCGCCGGTACTCGCGGTTGACCCGGCGCAAGTGCTTCTTCAGCTCCCCATCATTGATCAGGTCCGCCAACATCTGCTGCATGACTGCATCGCCCTGCCCCAGGGTCAGCATGGCCCTGCGTTCCAGCGCGGTTGTCACTTCCACCGGTGCCACGATATAGCTGCAACGAAACGTGCTGCCCAAAGGCTTGGACAGTGAGCCAATGTAAATCACGTGCCGCTGCTGGCGGTCGCTGGCCAACGGCAGATAGGGCCGCCCGGCAAAGTGGTATTCGTAGTCGTAATCTTCTTCGACCACGCAAAAGGCATGCTGGCGCGCCAGCTCCAGCAGCTGTTGCCTGCGCCCGGCTGGCAGGCTGACCGTGGTCGGGAACTGGTGATGGGGCGTTATGTACATCATCCGCACCTTGTGCTGCCGGCACAGGGCATCGAGCTGGTCGACCCGGCAACCCTCATGGTCCAGCTCCACGGTCACCAGGCGGGCACCCAGCTGACGGAAGATCTCCCAGGCAGGGGGGTAACTCAGGCGCTCGACCAGCACAACGTCACCCGGCTTGAGCAACACACTGGCCACCAGGGATAGTGACATCTGCACCCCCTGGGTCAGGCAGATATGCTCGGCACCAACGTTCAGGCTGCGGTTGTGTCGCAGCATGTCGGCCAGGGCGCTGCGCAGATTGCGGCTGCTGCACTCACTGCCGTGGCGCACGCTGTTGCTGGTGAAGCTGCTGCGCAAGGCATTGCGGTAATAGCGATGCAGTACAGCCTGTGGCAGCAGGCGATGGTCACAGGCGCCGTTGTCGAAGAACAAGGCCCCCGGCCGCCCTTGCTGCGCTACAGCCTGTTCGTTCGCCTTGAAGTAGGCAACGGCAGGTTCCTCTGGCAGCGCCAGGGCAAAAGGCCGCACGGCACCGGAAACGGCCGCTGTGCCAGGCGCCAGCTGCTGGCTGACGAAGGTGCCCCGGCGTTGCACGCTTTGCAGCCAGCCTTTGGTTTCGGCTTCCTCATAAGCAAGGATCACGGTCTTGCGATTGACGTTCAGCAATTGCGCCATCTCCCGCGTGCCCGGCAACGGCGTGCCAGGGCGCAGGCGACCCTCGCTGATTGCGGCCACCAGCCCTTCGACGATCTGCCGGTACGAAGCCTGTGCCCCATCGAGCCTGAGCAGTGGCTGCCATTTACGAAGCTGGACCATATGAAATATCCAAAACTGGAGGTTCTGCTGGTCCTGGACTATAGCAACAATCGAACCTCCATTTGCCCCGAGGTGCTCATGCAAAGCCGCCACGTCATTGAATTGTCGCCCTCGGGCAAAACCTTCGAAGCCAGCCAGGAGCTGCTGCTCGATGCCATGCTCGCCAGCGGCCTGCCGGTACCCTTTTCATGCCGCCGCGGCGCCTGCGGCTCGTGCAAGGTCAAGGTGGTCTCAGGGCAGCATCAGGACAAGCAGCGGGATGCGGACACACCGCCGCCTTCCTACCCCTTGGCCGCCGACGAGATGTTGCTGTGCCAGAGCCACGCCTGCAGCGACATGCGCCTGGAAATACCCGGCTGGTCACTGGACGCCCCGGCACTGGAAACCCAGGCACAGGTTGTTGGCAAGCGCGCGCTGAGCGCAGATATCGTCGAGCTGGTGTTGCAGCCTGCTCAGCCGCTGGAGGTGCGGGCGGGCCAGTACATGCGGTTCCAGCTGGACAACGGCGACAGCCGCTGTTTCTCCATTGCCAACCTGCCTGCCCAGGAACAAGGGCAACTGGTGTTTCACATTCGCAAGGTCAGCGGTGGGCTGTTCACCGAAGGTTTGCTGCCCACCCTGCAAGCAGGTGCAACGGTAAAGCTCGAAGGCCCGCTGGGCGCCTGTACCTGGCAGCACGATGACCAACGCCCGCTGATCCTTTTCGCCACCGGCACAGGTTACGCCGGCATCAAGCCGCTGCTGCTGACGGCCTTGGCCGGCGATGCCGACGTCACGCTGTACTGGGGCGGCTCTTCGCCGGCGGATTTTTATGATCGCGAATTTCTCGATGTGTCCAGCCGTGTGCACCCGCACTTTCGCTGGCAACCGGTACTCTCGGCCCAGGCCCGTATACAGCAGGTGGCGCTCAGCCAGACGCATCGCTGGGGCGAAGCCCAGGTCTACGCCTGTGGCAATGCCAATATGATCAGCCAGACTCGCGAGCAATGCCTTGCGGCAGGGGTACAGCCCCATCGTTTTGTGGCCGAGGCCTTTGTCGCCAGTGGTGCACTGACAACGCAGGCTTCAGCAGCCAGCACACTGCACCCTGAGCTGGAAAAGGTCGGCCCACGTTATTCGCTGGACGGCATGCTCGCGGCCCGCGAACAGTCGGTGCGGGCCGTGGCTGCCATTGCCAGCCAACTGCAGGTCGGCATGACCACTGCCCAGGCCCTGGAGATGGCCGCGCATACCCTGCAGGCGATGGGCGCCTCACACACTTGGCACCCCACCTACATCCGATTTGGCGACGATACCGTGCGTACGCCACGGCAAGGCATTGACCTTCAACGTGCGCTACGCGCCACGGACATCGTCGTGGTCGACGTTGGCCCGGTATGGGATGGCTATGAAGGTGACTATGGCGATACGTTCGTGTTTGGCCAGCACGCCCTGCACCACGCCTGCGTGAAGGCACTGCATGAAGTGTTCGACGAGACCCGCCAGGCCTGGGGCCGCGGGTTGACCGGGCGTGAACTGTACGACTTCGCCGAGCGCAGTGCCCAGGCCAAAGGTTGGCAGCTGGAGCGCAACCTGGCCGGGCATCGCATCGCCGACTTCCCGCATGTGTTGTATGGCCAGGACAAGCTGGCCGAGGTGGAGATTGTCCCGAGCGAGGTGGTGTGGGTGCTGGAGATACAGCTGTGCCACCCTACCGAACCTGTCGGGGCATTCTTCGAAGACATCCTGATTGGCGAGCGCAAGCCGGGCGCTGCCAGGGCTGCTTGATACCGCATCGGCCCTTGAACCCGTAACAGGTTAAAGTGGGCAACAGAAGGACACCCGACAAGGACGATTACCATGCAAGTACGCACGCTCACCCCTGACGACCTCCCCCAAGCCTGCGCCTTGTGCATGGATGCCTTCATGCAGGCAGTCGCGCCCACGCTATCGGCGCAAGGTATCGAGACCTTTACCCAGGTGTCAGCACCCCAGGCGTTTGCCGAGCGCATGCAGGGTGACAACCTCATGCTGGCCTGTTTTTTCGAAGGCGCTATCGCGGGGCTGATCGAGCTCAAGGAAGGCCGTCACGTTGCGATGTTGTTCATTGCACCAAGCCTGCAACGCCGGGGTATAGGCAAGCGCCTGATGAACGCAGCACTGGAGCATGCCAGAACTGAGGTGGTGACGGTAAAGGCATCATTGTCTTCTGTACCCGCTTACCAACGCTACGGCTTCACCCTGGCAGGCGACGTGGGTGAGTTTGCCGGGCTGGTGTATCAGCCGATGGAAAAGCGCCTGCCGACCCAGCCAGCGTAGGAGCAACCTGGGGTCGCGACAGGGCCGCAAAGCGGCCCTGGCAATACTCTGTCTCAGCGCGTAGCTGGCAGAAATCCGCTCGCGAGGCACCCGCCGACCCCGAACCGACCAAGGGTGTGGCGGCTTGTCAACCCGCCATCAACCGTTGCCGCTTCAGGCGCCGAGTGAACACAGCACGCTTTGCAGCTTGTCTCGGGTGGTGTTCGTGCACGCCTGCATGGGCTCGCGCAGCTCGTCTGCAATCAGGCTTTGCAGCTGCAATGCCGCCTTGACCACGGCCGGGTTGGGCTCGGCAAAGGCCACTTTGATCCAGGGCAGCAACTGGTAGAACGTACCACGCGCGGCGGCCCAGTCGCCGCTGTCGACCTGCTGCACCATGCGTACGTACAGGTCGGCGCGCACATGCGCGGAGGCCGAAATGGCGCCAGCCCCACCCAGGCACAGGTTATTGAAGATCTGCAGGTCTTCACCGGCCAGCACCTGAGCGTGGCCGTCCTCGATCAGGGCCATGGTCGTCTCGTTGTCACCGCCACAGTCTTTCACCGCCGCAATACGTGGATGGCGCACGATACGGCGCAGGGTTTCACGTTCGATGCGTACGCCAGTGCGGTAGGGAATATCGTAGACGATCACTGGCACGCTGGCCGCATCGGCCACGGTGGCGAAGAAGGCTTCGATGCCAGCCTGCGAAGGGCGGATATAGCAAGGTGCGGGCACCAGCAGCCCGCCAATGTCACGTTGCTGGATTTCAGCCTGGAAGGCCAGCAACTCACCCAGGTTGTAACCTGACAGGCCCATCACCACCCTGCCAGGCTCCACCCAGGCCAGCACGGCATCCAGCACTGCCAGTTGCTCGGCCTTGGACAACGCCGCTGCCTCACCCGTGGTACCGCACACCACAAAACCGGCCACACCGTCTTTGAGCAGCTTCTTCACCAGCTTTTCCAGGCCTGGGAAGTCGATTTCATTGGCGCGCATTGGCGTGACGAGGGCGATCCAGATACCACGGAAATTCGACATGCAAAAACTCCTGATGTTGACCGAAAGTCAGCGTCAGCAGGGCGAAGAGTGGAAGTGGTGGCAGGGATACCTGGCGCCTTCTGTCTCGTCAGCCCACCTGACGAGACAGCGCGCCTCGGTCAGATGAGCGGCTGTTTCTTGGATTTCTTGGCAACGGCAACGCACGCGTCTGCCTGAGCGATGAAGCCCGAAGCGGAAATGGCGTGGTTGGATGTGGACATGCTGGCAAGCCCGTTGCGTAGGTATGGCTGGATAATGGCGGGAAAAGTCGCCACAGGCAAGCCCGCAGTCGCACGCTTCAAATCAGGCCTTGCTTCACCGCTATAGCAATGCAGTGGGTTTCAGGCGCCAGCCACACGAACCTGCTTCGGCGGCGTCTACCTACAGGCGAATGCTGTGATGTGCTGTATGGTTACCGGTTAAGCAAAAACCGTTTTCCGGAGACAAGCATGCTGCGTATCTTTGAACGTCGGCTCGACCCCTTCCCACCCGACGAGGTACCACCGCCGCCCGTTGGCCTGTTGCGCTTCATGTGGGCTTGTACCCGCGGCGCCCGTGGCTACATCCTGGCGCTGGCGCTGCTCAGTGCCGGGGTGTCGATATACGAAGCCTGGCTATTCGCGTTCCTGGGCCAGGTGGTCGACCTGCTCGCGTCCTGGCAGGCAGGCGGTACTGTTGGCCCCGAGGAAAGCCGTGTGCTGTGGGGGATCGGCATCGTGCTGGTGGTCAGCATCGGGCTGGTGGCGCTGCGCACCATGGTTCAGCACCAGGTGCTGGCGATCAACATGCCGCTGCGGCTGCGTTGGGATTTTCACCGCCTGATGTTGCGCCAGAGCTTATCGTTCTTTTCTGACGAGTTTTCTGGCCGGGTCACTACCAAGGTGATGCAGACGGCGCTGGCAGTACGCGATGTGCTGTTTACACTCATTGAAATCCTGCCTGGGATTGGCGTGTATTTCATCGCGATCATTGCCCTGGCCGGCGGCTTTGCCCTGAAACTGATGCTGCCCTTCATTGCTTGGGTCGTGCTGTTCGGCTTGGCCATGCTGTATTTCGTCCCCCGGCTGGGCAAGGTCGGGCAGGAGCAGGCCAATGCCCGGTCGTCGATGACCGGGCGGGTTTCTGACGCTTACACCAACATCACCACGGTAAAACTGTTTTCGCACTCCAACCGCGAAGCGCACTTTGCGCGCGCAGCCATGGAAGATTTCAAGCAGACCGGTTTTCGCCAGATGCGCCTGGTGAGCCAGTTCGAAATCGTCAACCAGGCGTTGGTGGTGGGCTTGATCTTTGGTGCCGGTGGCTACGCACTGTGGCTGTGGCACCAGGGCCAGGTTGGCACCGGGGCCGTGGCGGCAATCACCGCCATGGCCTTGCGCGTCAACGGTATGTCGCACTGGATCATGTGGGAAATTACCTCGCTGTTCGAAAACATCGGCACCGTGCAGGACGGTATGGCCACCCTCACCCGCGGCCCCAAGGTGCAGGATGTGCCGGGTGCTGCAGAGCTGGTAACCACGGGTGGCGCGGTGAGTTTCGACAAGGTCAGCTTCAACTACAACGGCGAGCGCCAGGTGCTCAATGAGCTGGCGCTGCACATCCGTCCGGGCGAAAAAGTCGGCCTGGTCGGCCGCTCCGGCGCCGGCAAGTCCACCTTGATCAACCTGCTGCTGCGCTTCTACGACGTGGACAAGGGGGAAGTACGCATCGACGGGCAGAACGTTGCCAAGGTCACGCAGGATAGCCTGCGCAGCGCCATCGGCATGGTCACTCAGGACACCTCGCTGTTGCACCGTTCGATTCGCGACAACATTGCCTATGGCCGCCCCGATGCTACCGAAGCACAGATCCGTGCCGCTGCGGCCAGTGCCCAGGCCGATGGTTTCATCAGCCAGATCAGCGACCGCCAGGGCAACAGCGGTTACGACACCCTGGTGGGTGAACGCGGCATCAAGCTGTCTGGCGGCCAACGCCAGCGCATTGCAATTGCCCGGGTGATGCTGAAGAACGCACCGATCCTCCTGCTTGACGAAGCCACCAGCGCGCTGGACTCGGAGGTGGAGGTGGCCATTCAGGAGAGCCTGGATGAAATGATGCAAGGCAAGACCGTTATTGCCATCGCCCACCGGTTGTCGACGATCGCCGCCATGGACCGGCTGATCGTGATGGATGAAGGGCGCATCATCGAGCAAGGCACCCATGCCGAACTGTTGGCGAAAAAGGGTACCTATGCACGGTTGTGGCAGCATCAGAGTGGCGGGTTCCTGGGTGAGGATCAGGGCGTGGCCGAGGCTGTGGAGTAAGCAGAGGCCGGGGGCAGCCAGGGCATACCCAGGCTTCGAAAGCCTACCCAGTCAATGAACTGCGCCCCTGACGATGCTCATGGTCGCTGCCCATCCGGTAGCACCGCCTGCACCACACTGGCTGGCTGTTGCAACAAGCCTCGGGGCAAGCGGAAGCCTTTGAAAGGTTGCTGGGTAATGGGATTGAAGGCTTTTTCAGCGTTAAGCCGATAGCGCATCACGCCATCTCCGGTCCTGAAGCTCAGGTCCACGCTGGTCGCCGTCCGGCCATTGAGCGCGCCGCGGCTGAGCAAGCGAAACATCGACCACGGGCCACGGTACTCCAGGCTGCTGCTGTTGCCATTTTGCCTTAGCAAGGTGAGATTGCTGCGGACCTGCTGCCCCAAGGTATTAGGCCAGACAATACCCGTGATATGGCTTGGCCCATGGGTGTAGGCAATCAACTGGCCATCCAGGTCCAGCAGGCTGGTACGCTGGTTCGCACTGAGCCCCAAGGGCTCGATGCTGAACTGTACACTCAGCTTGCCACGCTGATCGAAGAAGGTTTCGCGGATGCGATCCGCCAGCTCGAGCTGCTCGATCACGTCGGCACGAATCAGGGATTGCCCGTGCTGAGCGGACTGCAAGGCCTCAAGGTTGTCCTTCAGGAAAACCTTGAGATACCGATCATTAAACTGCTGCAGGCGCCCTTTCGGCCCGAAGAACGCCTCGAAGTCATCCAAAGAAGCATCGGGTGCCTTCACCACAAAGGGGTAGCGGCCTGCCAGGCGTTGCTGGAAAAAACTGTACACGTCAGCATCCCAACGTCGCTCCAGTTCGCGCAGTGCTTCAACGTTCAGCACCTGGGCAGTCTGGTCGGCGAGCTTTCTGACCTGGTGGCTGATAGGCTCCGGTAAACCTGTGGCAATACGTTGCAGGGTGCCGATCGGGTCCTGCCCTGTCATCGCAAAGCGCTGATGCACGGCTTGCAACGCGGCCTTGCCGCGGTCCGGGCTGTCTTGTACGGCCTTGGCGTAGTCCAGCACGGCCGCAACAGCGCCAAGGGTTTCATCGTAGTAGCTCGGCTTTTCTCCTGTCGCCTGCAGCATGGCGCCCAAGCCTGCAAACGCCCGCTGGATGGCCAACGCTTGCTGTTGCTCGGGTTTTCCGGTTGCTACGCGCAGCGTACTCAGCTCACCCGATGCTTCAACAGCTGCTGGAGGCGCAAGCGAGGTGTTATCCCTGACCGTATCCAGCAGCCGTTGCAACGGTGCTGCGGGGCCGGTCAACTGCTCCAGGATCGCGACACCATGGTCCAGATCACGGAAGTCAGCCACCGTAAAAGCGTTCAGGGCGCGCCGCCAGCTGTCAATGTAATCGGCGCTGTAGAGGTTATACAGCCGCTCGGTCAGCGCATCGCGGTCGACGTCCGAATAGTCGAGTTGACTGCGCTCCCCCAATGCCCATTGATCAACCATCGCCATTTCAGCGAAGCGTTGGCTGTGCGGCTCGAAGTATTCCCTGAAGCCTTTGGCGGTGAGCATGGCGGCCAGCCTTACATCCTCATCCCCTTGTCTGGCCCCGGAAGACGGCTGGTACACCACGTCGAACGCAGGCCCTACCTGATGACGCAGGTCCAGCCCGGCGTGCAACTGCTGGTACGATTGTTGTTTGAGCGCAGCATAGACCCGCTGTGGCAACGGCAATTTGCGCAGCGCCTGCTGCACTTCGCTGACCCGCTGGCGGTACTGCGGCAAATCGGTATCGGCATAGGCCAAGGCGTATTTCAGGTGCTGCATGAGGTCACGCTGCAACTGCCCCTGGCCAGGAAAGGCCCGCTGCCACTGACGGGCCATCCAGTCCTCGACCCATTCGGGCCGGCGGCTGTTACGGTCCTCGATCATCCGGTAAACCCTGAGCGCGGCCATTTGTTGCTCGCTGCCAGGTGGTGCTGCGTTCATGGCATCGATCACACCACTGGCCAAGGCCGGCAAGAAACGTTTAGACAACAAGCTGAGGTACGCCTCATCAACCAAGGGACCAATGTTGCGCCCTTGATACAAGCCAAAATCGGCAACCACCGGCCAGGCCGCACGATAGTCGCCAAACACCGACACCGCATCGCGAATCTGGTCCAGTGGAGCCAGCAGGTTGCGCCCGGTCGGATCAAGACGTATATCGACTTCGTGACCGCTGTACTCCTGGCTTTTGGCGAGCACACTGGCAGCCTTGGCGCCATTGATGTCGGCGTAACGCTGCCAGCTGGCAACGGCGATACTGAACGCCAGGATGCCTACACCAGAGCCCACCCACAGCAAGTGGCGCTTGCTGCGCGCAACCCGAACATTGTCACCCGCCAGCCCGGCTTCCTGATAGATAACCCGCCTGAATGCTTGCTGGATGAAATAGACCAACGCCTTCCCCTGTGCCTTACCTTCACGCAGGGGCAGCTTCGTCGTGTAGGGCTGAGCCGCTTCTCGGACAAAGGCATTGCGCATGTCGCCTTGCTGTACCACTGACGACCAGTACACACCACGTACCAAGGGTGGCGTGGTGAACCGGTCACTCGCCAAGGTTTCGCGCAGGAATGCCTGCAGTATGGGGCGCAACCCGATCAACTGTGCATGCAGTGAGAACAGGCGCCCGCACGGCGCTGTCTTGCCCAGTACATCCAGCCGGTCGATGACCTGCTCCTGCAATTGGGTGAGAAGCCGCCCGTAGTGCTCGTCATACTCATCCAGCCAGGCGTCGAACGCGTCAACCGCATCTAGCTTGAAGGTGAACCCCAACAGGCTTTCACGCTTGGCGGCCGGAAGCTGGCTGTAGAACTGGTCGAAGCCGTCCAGCAGATCGAATTTGGTCAGTACCACGTACAGCGGCAGGCGCGCCCCCAACTGACTGCTCACTTCGTAAAGGCGTGTGCGCAACCCATGGGCCAGTGCGACGCGCTGCTCGGGCTTGCCATGCAGCAGCGCCGGCAGGTCGACCACCAGCAACACACCATTGAGCGCCCGCTGGCTTCGCTTACGCTGCAGCCAGCCCAACAGGTGCTCCCACAACCGGGCCTGGATGCCGGGCGGCGCGAAGGCTTCGGAGGGGGCGTTGGCCGCCGAGCCCGCCGGCGGTTTTTGACTGATGAAAACACCGGGCGGGTCGATGATCACGGCATCATCGCTCACCCACCAGCCTACCGGGTAGGCCAGTGCTTCAGCCTGTCGGCCCCGTGCCTGGGCCTGGTCGATACGCGTCAGGGTAAAGCGCTGATCGGTGCGGTCGATGAAGCTGCTTTTACCGGACTGTTCGTCGCCCAACACCAGGTACCAGGGCAGCCGGTACAACGCGCGTCGCCCACCTGCATTGTCGAGGTACCGCTCAAGCCCCTGGCTCAAGGCCCGCTCTTGCGCCTGCACGAACGGTATCGCGACATCCTGTTCGGCGGCCAGTGCCTGGCGGCGCTCCGCTTGCAGGCGGCGAAAGCGCGTGCGCAGCACCCCAAGCCAGCACAGAAGCGGCACCAGCACGAGCACCAGGCTTGCCACGCTGCGATGAGCCACACTTGCCAGCGGCTGCTGCTCCCGCCACGTCCATTGCGGGCCAAGCCACCAGATAGCGACCAGCATCAGCAAGGCGCCAAGCCCTAGCAGCAGCGGCAGCGCCAGGCCAATGCGCGTTACCCACGGCCAGCCCCAACGTTTGAGTTGCGTCCATATTTGATTCATCGAGGCTCTTGATCCTTGTCTTGAACTGCCAGCGCTGGGGATGAGGCGTACTGCTGAAGCCGCTGAAATACCTCGGGCTCCCACGCACTGGCGGTGGTTTGCTGCATGGTTCGGGCAACGCTGGCGCACAGGTCCTGGGCCAGCCAGGACACGCCCCGCGCGGCCAGCAGATCGGCTGCAATCACCGTGGTGTGGCAACGCTCACGGGGAGCACGAAAGCCCGCTTGCAGCCCTTGCAGCCGAAGGAGCAGCGGTTCTACGCCACCCGTTTCCAGCTGGCTGACCAGCTCCTCGCGCAGGCCGCTGAACTCCTGGGGGGTTGCACCTTGGCCTGACGGCCCTTGCGTGCCCTTGAGCCAGGCCAGGCACTGGTCGTCGACAAATACCAGCCCGTCGCTGAAGCACAACTGCTGCAGCGAAGGCATACGCTGTACAAACCGGGCGGTGGCACAACGGATGGCCTCGGCCACCTCGCACATCGCCAGCTGTGTGGCGACGGTCGCAGCCAGAAAGCTGCCGCGAATCCAGAAGGGGCAAGCCGTCAGGCTCTTTTCAATGCGCTGCAGCAAGGCGGGGTCAACCACCTGACTGGCTATGGCCTCTTCATAGACCCGCGTGATATCCAGCGGAACCGCCATCAATTCCGTACGGTTGCCCTGCCTGACTTGGGGAGCAACCTGAATGTGCGCCCACAAACCGAAACGCCGTAACTGGTAGCCGGTAGCGTCGTAAGGGTCCTGCTGGTTGATGAGCTCGGCCATGGACAGCACAGCCCGCCGTGTCTCACGCTCATTGCCCATCGACATGCGTGACACGGGTGTGACGATGACATCGGCCAACGGCGCAGGCTTCTCGGTTGCAGCCGCCGCTTTGGGCACAGCAGCCTCACCAACACCGTTGGCAAGTTCCGAGTACTTGCCTAGCAGGCGCTCAAGTTCGCCCAGTGCTGCCGTGTCCAGCTGCACCGTTTCCTGTTGTTGCAGGCGTTTCAAGGCAGCCTGCGCTGCCGCTGCGTGGGTCGGGGTGTAGGTAAAACGATCAAGACGCGGTAGCGCCTCGGCCAAGCGATCGATCACCAGGGCAACCAGCTTGCGTTTGCCCAGGAAGCCTTTCGGTCCCGGCTTGGGATGAGCGGCTTCCCAATAGCACTCGAGCATGCCGGCCAGCAACGCCAAGGTGCATCCCCACTGCTCCCAGCAGCCGCTACGCAACCATGCGGCACTCAGGTGCGCAACGATTCGCAAGTGCTTGCATTGCTGGCTCAGGTACTGACGGGACGCGTCTTCGATGTACACCCAGTCGATCGAGGCTTCCTGCAGCCCACCCAGCTTGACCATCTCCTGATCAATGGCCTGATAGGTTTCGTCCTCGACATCGAACAGGCCAGCCGGAACTGCCGGATCAATCGGCGCGAGCAACCGAGTGACCTCTTCCCTGGATACCTGCGCTACCACCGGCATGTGCTTCGCGCTCGGCTGATCAAGGGGTCCAGGCCTTGCGCATCGAAGGTCAGCCCGTCGACCTCGCCGTGATCACTCACAACCTCGATACGCTGGGCACCGATCAGCTTCCTGATCTGCTCTATGGCGGGCAGGCCCCGCCCGGCATCGAGCACTTGACCGTTCTCCATCACCTGCCAGGGGGTCTCACGGGTAGACCAGCCCTCCCCGCTCAGGCGTACCTTGACCCAGCTTGCTTCGATCGGACGCCTGGCAATCAGCTGTAGCCGGGAGATGGCCTGGATGCAACTGATTGCCATGTAGGCACGTTCATCACCCGATGCGATGGCGGGCGCCGAAATCACAAGCGCTGGTGCGCCTGCCCCGTCCTGGGGCTGGCTCCCGATGCGAAACGTCAGGTCATCCGGTGCCCGTTCAGCTTCATTTGCCATCACCCGTAACACAGTGGGGGCCTGCTGCTCCGGTGCAGACCACTGCCGCTTTGGCGTGTACGCCGGGGTGCCAGCAGCCTGATCGAAACAGGCCAGTCGCTCGACGTTGGACACGATCCGGGGACAGTCTCGCGTGGAGCCTGCCAGCACCGGCTGCAGACAAAACAGCAACGAGAGACCGGCGCCATATGCACAGCGGTTAATCATCCTGAATTTACTCTCTGAATAGTACAAATGGCCTATATGGCGCAAAGAACTTTCCTACAAATAGATAGCAATGCCTATGCGTCCGCGCGACCAATTAAAACAAATCCAGCAGAAGCCTATTACACAGTACCGAATGCACACAAACAAATATTTATTTACATCTTAATGCTCGACCAAAGACCACTCTTCCGCGCATCGTTTTCATAGGGAACGGACAAATAACCCAACCCATTAATCATATGTGGGAATCTTCCTACAAGACCGAGACAACAATAAACACAACTAGCACCTGAACATCCTACAGCCCAACAGGGAGTTGCGTACCGATGTCTAACAATACGGGATCCGTTGCGCCGAAAGAACGCGTCAATATCAAGTATGTCCCCGCTACCAGCGATGAGCAGGCTGAGGTGGAGCTGCCGCACAAGATGCTGGTGCTGGGCGACTTCGGCCTGGATGACAACCGTGCGCTTGAGGACCGTCAGGTCATGCGCATCGATAAACATACATTCAACAGCGTGTTGAACGACGCCAACGTGAGCCTGGACGTAACGGTACCGTCCAGGCTTGGCACCGCCCCGGATACCGAGCTGGCCGTCCACCTGCAGTTCAGGTCCATCAACGATTTCGGGCCGGACCGGATCGCGCGCCAGGTGCCCGAGCTGAACAAGCTGCTGGCGCTGCGCGAAGCACTGGTCGCCCTGAAAGGCCCGCTGGGTAACGTCCCGGCCTTCCGCAAGCAATTGCAGCACCTGCTTAACAACGAGCAGGCGCGTAAGCAGCTCGCCCAAGAATTGGACCTGGTGCTCGAGGCGCCAGAAAAAAATTGAGACAACGGAGCGTCCCCATGCCCAAGCCAAGCAGCACCGCCATCACCACAGACGCAACGGCCGACACATTGAGCAATGCCACCTTGCTCGACCAGATCATGGCAGAAACCAAGCTGGTGCCTGCTCAGGAGGGCTACCAGATTGCCAGGCAGGGCGTATCTGCCTTCATCGCCGAAATCCTCAAGAGCAATGACCCGGATCAACTGATCAACAAACACCGAGCCGACCAGATGATTGCCGAGATCGACCGAATGCTCGGCAAACAGATGGATGCCATTCTGCATCAGCCTGAGTTCCAGCAGCTTGAATCATCATGGCGCAGCCTGAAACTTCTGGTCGACCGCACGGACTTCAGGGAGAACATCAAGCTTGAAGTCTTGCATGTCACTAAAGAGGACCTGCTCGACGACTTCGAAAATGCTGCTGACATTACCTGCAGCGGTATCTACAAGCATGTTTACACCGCGGGTTATGGCCAATTCGGGGGAGAGCCGGTTGCGGCCATGGTAGGCAACTACAACTTCGGCCCCTCTTCCCCTGACATCAAGTTGCTAAGTTACATGGCCTCCGTTGGCGCCATGTCCCATGCCCCTTTTCTTGCTGCACCTGCCCCCGAATTCTTCAATTTGAACAGCTTCGAGGAGCTGCCTAACCTCAAGGAAATAAAAGACCTCTTCGCCGGCCCTCGGCATGCCAAGTGGCGCGCTTTTCGTGAAAGCGAAGACGCCCGCCACGTCGCCCTGACCGGGCCACGCTTCATGCTTCGCTCCGCTTACCACCCGCAGGAACAACCGATCGAGAGCTTCAACTACAACGAAGACATCGCCGGGCAGCACGACAACTACCTGTGGGGCAATTCTGCTTTTCTGTTAGCCAGTTGCATCAACGACAGCTTCGCCCGCTACCGCTGGTGCCCGAACATCATCGGCCCCCAATCGGGCGGTGCCGTCGAAGACTTGCCGGTCCACCTGTACGAATCCCTGGGCCAGTTGCAGGCCAAGATCCCTACCGAGGTGCTGATATCCGACCGCAAGGAATTCGAACTGGCCGAAGAGGGCTTCATCGCCCTGACCATGCGCAAAGACAGCGACAACGCCGCGTTCTTCTCCGCCAACTCGGTACAAAAGCCCAAGCACTTCCCGAAAACCCCTGAGGGGCTTCAGGCACAGACCAACTACAAGCTGGGTACCCAGTTGCCCTACCTGTTCATCGTCAACCGGCTCGCCCACTACATCAAGGTGCTGCAGCGCGAGCAGATCGGCAGTTGGAAAGAGCGCCGTGACCTTGAGTCCGAGCTGAACAAATGGATCAAGCAGTACGTCGCCGACCAGGAGAACCCGTCTGCCGACGTTCGCAGCCGCCGGCCGCTGCGTGCCGCCCGTATTGAGGTCTCGGATGTTGCGGGTGACCCGGGCTGGTACCAGGTTTCGCTCGCCGTACGCCCGCACTTCAAGTACATGGGCGCGAACTTCGAGATTTCTCTGGTCGGGCGGCTCGATACGCAATGAGTGGTCTTTTTGATCGCCTGATGGTGGACCAGTGCACCCGCCGGGAGGCCTCCCGACGCGAGAGCGCTTCCCACAAGTTCGCCGCCATCAAGCGCCACCTCGAAACGCTGCTGAATGCCCGCCAGGGGTGCTCCCAGAGCAGCCCTGAGCTGGGCCTGCGCGACTTCAATGGGCATGACGTGAGCAACGGCGACTTGCTTGTGCAGGTGAGCGCGGATATCCGTCGCACCCTCCAGCGCTTCGAGCCGCGCATACAGGTACGCACGCTCAACGCAGTGCCCGATACCCATGCCCCGCTGGAGCTGCATTTCAGGCTGGACTGCCTGGTACAGGTCAACAACCACGCAGAGCAGCTGCAACTCGAGCTGCTGGTCGATGGCCACAATCGCTACACGCGAGTGAGGTGACCGATGTCACTGAGAGACAGTTTCAGCGAAGAACTGCGTTACCTGCACGAACTGGGGAACGACTTTGCCAAGGAAAACCCACAACTCGCGCGGTTGCTTGGCAAAGGTGCCAGCGACCCCGATGTCGAACGCCTGATGGAAGCCTTTGCGTTCCTGACCGCCAAGCTACGGCTGAAGCTGGAAGACGACTTGCCAGAGCTGACCCATCCCATGCTGCAGTTGCTGTGGCCGAACTACCTGCGGCCGCTGCCCAGCGCGACGATCATCAAGTTCAGCCCGGTGAGGCAATCCCTCAGCCAGTCACAGCGCATCCCAAAGGGGTCGCGGCTGTTCTCGAAACCGGTAGACGGCGTGGCCTGCGAGTTCCGCACCTGTACAGCGGTCAACATTCATCCGTTCGAGATCGACACGGTCGCAGCCACCCAGACATCCGATAGTTCTGTGATCTGCATCAGCCTGCAATCACTGGTCGAGCGGCCGTTGAACAGCCTGGGCTGTACCAGCCTCGACTTTTACCTCAGCGGCGATGCTCGAACCGCGCGCACGCTTTATCTGTGGGTTTCTCAATACCTCAAGGATGTCAGCGTGACCATCAATGGCGAGGTTCGTCGGCTGCCGGCAAACAGCATCACATTCCCAGGGTTCAGCCCCAACGACGCCTTGCTGCCTTACCCACAGAACGTCTTTGATGGCTATCGCATCCTGCAGGAGTACTTCGCGTTCCCTCAACGCTTCCACTTTTTCAGCGTTACCGGCCTGGAAAAGATCTGGCCAGCTCATGACAGCCAGCAGGTAAACCTTGAATTTCACTTCACGCGCCAGCTACCCGACTCGCTGCGTGTCGGCAAAGCAGATTTCAACCTGTTCTGCGCACCTGCGGTCAACCTGTTCCAGCACAGCGCCGAGCCCATCGACCTGTCCGGCAAGGACGCCATGGTTCCACTGAAGCCCAAGGGCACAGCGCCGCACGGCTACGAAATCTTCAGTGTCGACCAGGTGATCAGCACCCGAACGACGACTGACGGTAACACCGGTGAGCACCTTCGGACCTTCCGTCCCTTCGAGTCCTTCGCCCATGAAATCGAGCACGTCCAGGGGCGCACGGCGCTGTATTACCGCTGCCAGCTGGAAGAGTGCCTGCACGGCAATGGCGTCATGCATCGAATCGCCTTCGTCCGCGCCGACGCCAACAGCTACATAGGCGAGCTGGAAACCGCGTCCATCGACCTCACCTGCACCAATCGGGACCTACCGCTGGCGCTAGGCGTGGATGACATCAACGTCCTGAGCGAACTTACGCCGCCGCTGGCCACCTACACCAATCTCTGTACCCCCACCCGCCCCTGTCGCCCGGTGCTGGACGGCCAGTTGCAGTGGGCGTTGATCTCCAACATGTCGCTCAACTACCTGTCCATGCTCTCGGTAGAGCCGCTGAAAGCGGTGATCCGCGCCTATGACTTCATGGCCCTGCACGACATCCAGCAGGCTCGCACCACCCGTAAACGCCTGGAGGGTATGCGCGACATTCATACGCAGCCCATGGATTGGCTGATCAAGGGGCAACCCATTCGCGGCCTGCACACCCTGCTGAAACTGGACCAGTCCGCCTTCCTCTGCGAAGGCGACTTGTACCTGTTCAGCTGTGTGCTCGCTCATTTCTTCGCCCTGTACGCCAGCATCAATTCCTTCCACCAGCTGGAAGTGATCAACACCACCAATAACGAGCACTACACATGGCCAATACAGACCGGCAAGCAACCGCTGATCTAGCCGACAAGCTGCTCTGCAAAGCGCACCAGTACAACTTCTTCCAGTTGCTGGAGCGGTTGCACGGGCTGCATGGCGATAACCTGGAACCGCGTTGGCCGGACAAGGCCACCCGGCTGCGCGTGCGCCTGGCCTGCGACACACGGCTGACCTTCCCTGTATCGGACGTGTACAAAGCCCAGCGAATGCCCGCTGAGGACGAGCGCTACCGCGTCGTTGCCACGTTCCTGGGGTTGCACGGCACCGATTCGCCATTGCCCACCTATTATCTGGAACAGGTGGCGTATGAACATGCGCATGGCATCGGTGTACGGCCGGCCTTCTTCGACTTCTTCAACCACTACCTGCTCAGCCTGTTGCACCGTATCTGGCGCAAGTACCGCTATTACATCCGCTTCCAGCCAGGTGCCAGTGACGGGTTCTCGCAGTACATGTTTGCCCTGCTGGGGCTTAACGACAAGCAGTTGCGAGGGGACACGGCGCTGCCCTGGAGCCGCCTGCTCAGTTTTGCCGGCGTAATCGCCAGCCGCAGCCGTGCGCCGGGCACTGTGGCCGGCATCATTGCGCACTGCTTCGACCTCAAGCAGGTGCACATCCGCGAGTTCGAGACGCGATCAGTCGTCACGCCGTCCAGGCAGCTTGCAAGCCTGGGGCGGACCAACGGCCAGCTGGGCAGCACGTTCATGATTGGCAGCCGCACGCGCACCCGCAGCAGCAAGTTCACCATCGTGCTCAGCGAACTCGACCAGAAGCAGCTGCGGGACTTGCTGCCCAGCGGCATCAACTTCGGCCGTTTGCGCGCACTGATCGACTTTCTGCTGCGTGACGGGCTGGCCTATGACCTGGAGCTGCGCCTCAAGCAGAGCGCGTTGTCACCCTTCTGCTTGCACCGCAGCCAGGGTGCCTATCTGGGCTGGACCAGCTTCGTCGACGACCGGCATGGCCAGATCAGCCCGGTTGTACGCTTCCGGGGGCGCTCATGAGCACAGTCACCTTGAGCATCACCAACCTCGACCAACTGCAGCACGGCGTTACTGCTCGGCACCTGTTCGACTGCAAGGGCGGCACCATCGGCAGCGGGCGAGCAAACTGGCGAATCAATGACCGCGATCAGGCCGTTGCGCCCATCCACTGCGAAATCCGCTGGATCGAGGGCAGCTTCTGTGTGATCGACCACTGCCACCGCACCTACGTCAATGGCAGTGCCAACAGCCTGGGGCCGCTTCCACCCAGGCGCCTGGTTGAGGGTGACCAGCTTCTCATTGGTGCCTATCGCCTACAGGTTCAGTACTCCCAGGATCAGGCCTGCACACGCTCGCTGGAGGACCTGTTCAACCCGGACCCGAGGGTGCTCGACCGCCTGATAGCCGAAGCGCCTGCACCCGCTTGGCCGGCACAGCCTTCTGCCCCCCAACCAGCCGTCGAGATCTGCTCGGTCTTCAAAGCAGCCATGGGGAACGACCCTCTGGCAGCGCTGGACGCAGCAGACGGTGAAGGGGCACTCCGAGAAAACCCGCTGCAGCGCCTGATTGCCGGAGCATACCCATGAAGCCTCATCCACTTCTGCTCGCCCCCCTGCTGCTTGCGCTGGTCGGCCCCGCCGGCTGCACCTCTTTGAGCAGAATGAGCCAGGTGGCCATGGACCACTCGTTGCCCATCGGGCCGCCCAAGGATCACCCGACCGAGGTCGCATTCAGCATCAATGCCAGCCCTACCCTCAACGGCAATCCGGACAGCCTTGACGTCGCAGCCGATCAGGATCGCGCCCTGGAGCCCAGCCCCTACGCTGTGACCCTGAGTGCTGGCGACCCCTATGCGTTGACCGAAAAAATCGGGGTTCTGTTCGAATACCTGCAAGCGCAATTCCCGGCCATGTCCCCCGTCGAGCTGGACGAAGGAGACGAAAGCGACCCGGCTCGCTCGCCCCTGGAAGAAAGCGGCCCCGGCAGCTACGACGACCCTCAGGTGGCGTTGACCTTGCCGCGCACCACAAGCGTTGCCTCAGCGCTGGTCGCCACGCCCATTGCCATCACGATCCTGCAACTGCGCGACGACTCACTGCTGCGCAACACCGTGTACCAGCTACTGGAGCAGGACCCGGCCAAGGCGCTGCGCAGTACCTATATCCGTAGTGACGACTACCTGCTGCGCCCTGGCCAGTTCAAGTACATCCCGTTCGAACCCATCCACGCCGAAACCCGCTTCGTCGCGGTGATTGCCGACTACCGAGGCCATGAAAACGCCAGTTGGCGACAAGTACTGCGCATTCCGCCGCGTGGCCGCCAGATCATGCTGTCGGTGTTGGTCAACGACACGCACATCGTGCTCAAGGAAGAAGACTGATGGCGCCTCAACACCCTTTGCCCTTCCTGCTTACTCACGCTGACACGGAGCGCCCATGAGTTCACGCAATCCCGTTCTCTGGCCCGAAGGCCTGTTCGTCAAACCACAGCATTTCCAACAGGCGGCCAGGGCCAGCGAAGCAGCCCTGCACCAGCGCCTCGCCAGCCTCAATGCAGCCTTCTACGGCTTCAGCGAACTTCAGTTGAACGACGAATACCTGAGCCTGGGCAAAGTCGCCATCACCCGGGCGCGAGGTGTGATGCCGGACGGCACGGTGTTCGACATTCCCGCCGACCTGCCGCCACCGCCGCCGCTGGAAATCGGCGACGACGCGTGCCAAGACAGTGAGGTTTATCTGTGCCTGCCGCTGCGTACCGATGGCGGCCGCGAAGTGAGCTGGCCCGACAATGCAGCCAATTTCCGCTATACCGCCCAGGCACAGGAAATCAAGGATACCCACACCGCTGACGGTGACCTGGTGCAGGTAGACCTTGCGGTGCCCAACCTGCAGCTCAAACGCAAGACCGAAGACAGCAGCGCCTACACCCGCCTGGCCCTGGCACGTATTCTGGAACGGCGCCCCGACGGCAGCCTGCAACTGGACGAAGCGTTCTACCCCACCAGCGTTTCGGTGCGGGCGGTGCCAGCGCTGCAGCGGTTTCTTGAGGAAATCACCCATACCTTGCGCGAGCGGGCGCGCGGCCTTGCCACGCGGATTGGTGCCTCGGGCCAGTCCGGGATCGCCGACATTCGCGACTTCAACCTGCTGCAGGCCATGAACCGTTGGTGGCCATGCTTCCAGCATCTGGCCAGGCAAGCGCAAACGCACCCCGAGCAGCTGTACCTGTGCATGAGCCAGGCCTGCGGCGAATTCGTCACCTTCACCGACCAGAACCGGCTGCCGCAGGAGTACCCCGCCTATCACCACACCGCACTGCGCACCTCCTTCAAACCGCTGGAAGACACCTTGCGCCGGTCTCTGAGCACCGTCTTGCGGCCGCGCGCTGTTTCACTGCCGCTGGAGAGCGAACAATTCGGCGTGATGACGACCACGCTGGAAGATCGCCGGCTGATCGACGAAGCCGACTTCATCCTCGCCGTGCGCGCCGACCTGCCACCACAGGCGTTGCGCCAGATGTTCATCCAGAAAGCCAAGATCACCTCACTTGAGTCACTGAATGACCTGGTGCCGCTGCAATTGCCGGGCATCCCTTTGTTGCCATTACCCGTGGCGCCCCGCGACCTGCCCTTCCATGCGGGCTTCAGCTACTTCGAGCTGGACCGACGAGACCCGGCCTGGGCGTGCATGAGCAAGGCGAATGGCTTCGGCATCCACATTGCGGGCGACTTCCCAGGGCTTGAACTGCAGTTCTGGGCGATCAGGAGTGAGTGACATGGGAAAAGACAACAATACGCCCACCGATGAAAACAACGCTGCAGTCAACGCGCTTGATTCAACCCTTGAACAGCCAGTACCCGCCCCCCGGGCTGCGGCAACCAATGCGCAAGTATCCACGGACAAAACTGAGCCTGAGCCCGTTTCCGAAGGCTACCCCGCTGACCCGGAATTTCAGCTGCGGGGCGGCTTCGCCAACCTGATGCTGGATGCCGCATCGCCGTTGTTCGGCTTGGTTATACGCCTGCGTACGCTGGACGAGCTGCCAAACATCCAGGACGTGCACCAGCAAGTGCGCGGCCAGATCGACAACATCCAGGAAGAAATGCGCCAGCACGGTTACGAGCCGGCTCAGTTGCTGGCGTACTCCTACGGTCTGTGCCTGTTCATAGACGAGGCCGTTATGGAGCGCCCCTGGGGCAAGAGCAGCTGCTGGAGCCAGGAGCCGCTGCTCAGCATCTTCCACGACGAGACCTGGGGTGGAGAAAAAATCTTCACGGTGATTACCCGCCTGATGCAGGAGCCCAAGCGTTACCAGGACGTACTGGAGTTCATGTACTACGCCCTGTGCCTTGGGCTGAAGGGCAAGTACGCGCTCGCGCCGAAAGGCGAAGAAACACTCAACGCATTGATTCACCAACTGCACGGGATCATCCGCGAACTGCGCGGCCCTACCCCCGAAGAAGTCTGCGACCCCTACACCAATGTGGCCCCACGCAACTTCCGCATGAGCCGGCAATGGCCCTGGTGGAGCCCCTTGGTGATTTCCGCCATCGCCATGGCGGTGGCTTACAGCATCTACAGCTATCGCCTGCACCTGATTACCACCGAGGTGCTGGAGTCGCTCAACGGCATCTTGCAGCAGTAGCGCGTCGATCCACGGCGCAGCTGATTCATTGAATTGACGAGGTACCTGCCTCGTTGACAAGCCCATCGTTTCCGATGGCCACGCCACCTGTGGTGTGCGTGCTTTACCCACATGGACGCAGGAGTAACTGCCATGCCAACACCCGCTTACATCAAGATCGTAGGCCAGACCCAAGGCAACATCACCGCTGGCGCCTTCACCGCTGACTCCGTCGGCAACGTGTTCCAACAAGGCCATGAAGATCAGATTCTGGTTCAGGAAATCAAGCATGAGGTGATTACGCCCACTGACCCCCAGAGCGGTCAACCGAGTGGCCAGCGCGTGCATAAGCCTTTCATATTCACCAGTTCACTGAACAAAGCTACCCCCCTGATGTATCAGGCACTTGCCACCGGCGAAATGCTGCCAACGGTCGAGGTCAGCTGGTATCGCACCTCGTCGGAAGGCAAACAAGAGCATTTTTTCACCACCACGCTCGAAGACGCCACCATCGTCAGCATCAATACCGTGCTTCCCCACGCACTCGACAAAGACAATGAAAACTACACCCAACTGGTTGAAGTATCGCTGGCTTATCGAAAGATCACGTGGGCTCACGATGTAGCCAATACCGAAGGCTCTGACGACTGGCGCGCACCTGCCGCCTGACCTGTGCAAATGCCCCGGGCAGGCCATGCCCGCCCGGGCTTTGTGTTGATTCAGACGGCGGACAAGGATCTTTTATGCCTAGCCAATCTGATTTGCGCTACAGCTTTGAGGCACTCGTTGGCAAAGCTGAATTCGAGGTGGTGTCGTTCGAACTCCGAGAGGGCATCAGCGCCCCCTTTGAACTGGAGCTGAAACTGATCAGCTTCGAAAACGACATCGACTTCGGCCATTTGCTCGACAAGCCCGTGCTCTTCACCATCCTGGAGGGCGAACGCCCGGTACGGTACGTGCACGGCCTTGTCAGCCGTTTCAGCCAGGCTGAAAGCGGCTTCTACCGCACCTACTACCACGCGCTGGTCGAGCCCCAACTGGCACGGGCCAACCTGCGCTCGAACTGGCGCATCTTCCAGCACAAGACCGTACCGCAAATTCTCGAGCTGATGCTCAAGCGCCAGGGCATCGACCAGTACGAACTACGCGCCAGCCTGGACCACCAGGTGCGCGAATTCTGCGTACAAGCCGGCGAAACCGACCTCGACTTCATCGCCCGCCTCGCGGCCGAAGAAGGCTTTGTCTACCGCTTCGAGCACAACGAAAAACGCCATAAGCTGATCATCACCGACAGACTGCAGTCACTCGGTCTGATAAGTCACGGTGTCATCAAACACGAGGACGACGCCGAAGGCTTCTACCGTGAGCGTGAACCGTCAGCCCCGGACACCGTGCTGTACCATTCCAACCACGGCGGCGACCAGCCTCAACCGTGCCTACGGCGCTTGCGCTACAGCGAACAAGTGCGTACTGCACGGCAGGTTCAACGCGACTACACCTTCACCCACCCGGCCTATCGTCAGGAACACAGGGCCTCGGGCCCCTATCTTGAGCACCAGTCCACGGACTATGAGTGCTTCGACTACCCCGGCCGTTACAAACGCGATGCCGTTGGCAAGCCGTTCACCGAAAACCGCATCACCGGCTTGCGCCATGACGTGCGTATTGCCCAAGTCCAAGGCGACGATGTGCGCCTGCAACCAGGCCTGAGCTTCACCCTGACCGGCCACCCGCGCGAAGACCTGAATGTGCATTGGCGGGTCAGCACGGTTCGCCACGAAGGCAGCCAGTTCACCAGCCTGCAGGAAGAAACTGCCGGGGCCGACCAGGGCACACGTTACGAGCAAAAGGCGGTACTGGTGCCAGGCAGAACCGAGTGGCGCCCAGCCCCATTGCCCAAACCACGCGTTGACGGCCCGCATATGGCCACCGTGGTGGGGCCGCCCGGTGAAGAGATCTACTGCGACGAATGGGGCCGGGTCAAGGTCAGCTTTCCCTGGGACAGAGAAAGCCAGGACAACGCGTTCAGCTCCTGCTGGGTACGCGTATCCCAAGGCTGGGCCGGCGGCAGCTGGGGCTCGATGGCCATCCCACGGATTGGCCAGGACGTGATCATCCACTACGTCAACGGCGACCCCGATCAGCCGATGATCACCGGCCGTACTTACTGCGGTAACCAGTTGCCACCCTACGACCTTCCCCGCCACAAGACCCGCATGACCATCAAGAGCCAGACCCACAAGGGCGATGGCTTCAACGAGCTGCGCTTCGAAGACGAACTGGGCCAGGAGGAAGTGTTCATTCATGCCCAGAGGGACCAGAACAATGTGGTCAAGCACGATGAGACTACGCAGGTCGGCAATGACCGCAAAGAGCAGGTCGATCACGACGAATCGATCCTGATCGGCCACGACCGTACGGAAACGGTTGGCAATGACGAGCGCGTCACCATTGGGCAGGACGCCGCGCTCGACATCGGTAGAAACCACACGATCAGGATCGCCAAGGACCGTGTCGAAAACATCGGCAATCACCGTCACGACCAGATCGCCGCCAATCACCACACCCGTATCGGTGGCAACTTCGAGCAACGGGTCGAAGGGCATGCCGATCTGGAAGCCCGTGGGGATATCCGCAGACGTACACGCCGTTATGAACTTCGAGCATCGGAAGCCGTGGTCATCCAAGGCCCTGGTGGCTCCATTCGAATCGACGAAACAGGCATCACCCTGGACAGCCCGACGATTCGCATCACCGGCCAGATGCTCAAGTCGGCAAATGGGACGACAAGCCCCTTTTCCATCAGCAGTGCACCGAACACCGGCAAGCCTCTGGAGCGCTTGTGTGGGCGCCGCCCTGATGGTTCCTGCCCCCTGCCCGATTGCCGCTGTATCCGAGGGCCAGTCCAATGACTACACCGTCATCAGTTGCTCCGCGCAGCGAAGACTTCGCTCATAACTGCCGCTTTCTGCTGCTCATGACCAGGGCAATCGAGTACTGGGCCTATCGGCCCATCCCGCAGGAGGGTGAACTGGTTCCTGCTTATGCCCCATCGGTACTCGACCTTATAAACGCTGTCAGCCGGAATACTCAAAAGGCATGGTTATGGAAGAACAGCGCCCTGGATGACCGTCATGAGTTTGGGCCTTTGCTGGTGGACGTTGCAGACGCTCACGAGCTGCTTGCCCATGCAATCACGACCTGGATGCCTATCGGTGGCGCCATCGCGCTGGATGCCGAGGTTGGCCTGGCAGCGCTGGCAGACCACTTCACCAGCCTGGTGCAGGTCGTGCTCCCTGACCACAGCGTTGCCACTCACCATGTCACACCGGACCATCTTGCAGCCTGGCTGAATGCGCTGGACGACGACCATCGCAAGGCCTGGCTTGGCCCGGTGTCTCGGTTGGCATGGCGAGTCAACTGGGGGCCGGCTCATGAGTGGAAAACACACGAAAACAAGCCGATTGCTGCCCGCTCAAAATCAGAACTGCCTTTGACCCTCCAGCAGCTTGAACTTGATCGGCTGCAAGCAGGCATGCACGAGCACTTTGTCCTCTCATTGGCGCATGAGGTCTTGGCCATGCCGCCCCATGCCAACCATACCTTGGCGGACATACGCCTATGGATAGAAACACTCCTGCCGCAACTGACAGCCCTCAATTTCCGGAGCGAGGAAGTTGCGGGCCAATTCATTCGGCTGATAGCCGGGCACATGTGGCTGATGAGCAATGACAAGGCGGGAAAAATCTATACCAACCTCGAAGAGTCGCCCCAGGCCCGCCTTCGCGAGCTCCAGGCACTGGTCGAAAGCAAGGAGCCTGCCCATGACTAACGCCTCCGTCAGCAGCGCCACCTCCGGCCCTGCCTGCAGCGCACGCGTGCCCATCCTGCCGGTGCGCTACGCCATCGTGCCCCGCACCGCCGACGCCCCCGCCTGCCGCTATGCCGATGCAGGCTTCAACCTGGAACAAGGCTTCCCCACGCTGCAGCACTCGGCCTACACCCTCCGCGCTTTGCGCCCGGGCTATGTCTACGTGTTCATGAAAGGCCTTCAGGGCGAAAAGCTGGTCATTCATGAGCACGTCGGCGCGGGCCTCTACAAGGAGCTGCGCTACCAAGGGCTGGAGGACTACCACCGCCGTGAGCGCTACCTGTCCGGCCAGAGCACCGGCTGGGTGTGGGCCGACACCTGCCAGGACACCGCCGAGGAAGTGTGGATCGGCTACAGCCCGCACCTGTGGACCAACGCCATCACCGCCCGTATCACCGGTTCGGCAGCCCTGCGCAAACGGCACATGCGCCAGCTGGACATGGCCGAGCTGGTGAGCGGCAACCCGGCGCCGTCCACCCAGCCCCATGTGTTGCCAGTGAGTGCCCTGCAAACCTGGGTCGAAGACTTCAAGCCAACAGAGCGGCGCATGCCGCTGACCTGGAGCAGCGACCCGATCACCGAAACCTTGCCCATCGGCAACCTCACTGCCATCGCCCGGCACTACCCCTGGACCCAACCGAAAGTGCCGGTGGTGGTGGCGCTCGCCGATGCCGAAGGCATGGCCCTGGACCTGAGCCTGTCGGTCTCGGCCTACCAGCATCAACTGCGTGACCTGATGCCGGCCGAACAACTGGAGCACACAAAACCCGCCCAACCTCCCGAGCAGGAGCGCGTGCCGGCATGCTACCGGCTGGATGCCGAACAGCTCAGCCCGCAGAGCCGCGACTTTCACCATCGCAACCTGGTCGCCATGCTGTTGAACAAGACGCTGGAAAGCCTGTACCCGGCGGATGCCCCTTCACCGGAACTGGCCGCGTTCAGGCTGGGCACGTCACGCCGGGGGCCCGCCCTGTCGCCGGCCGAGGCACACTTCCAGGCCCTCACCCATGAAGATTATTCCCCCAATGGCGCGCGCCTGGCACAGCGTCTCGATGTCGACAAATACCGGCGCTTCCTCGCCGAACGCGACGCGCTGGAACGGCGCATTGCCGCCCTGCGCAACCTGGCCTTGCAAGCCAGCAACGATCATGACGCGTGGCTGGCGACGGCCGAATCCCAACACATCGATAACCCCTACAGCCTGGCAGCCGCCTTGGCCTGTTACGACCGCAACGAACGCACCTCCGCCCGCGGTCTGGAAATCTCACTGGCGTTGCTGATTCACCCAATGGGCCAACCGACACCCGGCACCGAAGATCATGACCGGCGTTTCAAACGCCTGGAGCAATGGCTGGACCAGCACGACAGCCCGCTTTACACCGCCTTGGCGCCGTTCAACCCATTCAAGGACAAAGCCGATTCGATCGGCACCTTGTTCGGCGCCAGCGACAACGTGATCGAGGGATTGGCGGGGCGCTTCCCGGCCATGGCGGACATCACCGACCTCACCGCCCAGTCGGTCAATGCCGTGGTGCTCAAGCGCCTGCGTGGCCAGACCCGTTGGGATGCCAGCCATGGCCTGCGCCAGCAAGTGTTGCTGGCAGCGCGTGAGGCCAATGCCGAGAAAGCACTGGGGTTGTTGGCGGCGCGCTATCGAATCACCGAGCAGGCCATTACGGAAAATCCATTTAGCCAGGAGGTGCAGCGGTATTTGAAGAGCGGCATGGCGCAGGTTGAAGAGATGAAAGCGTTGCGCATCTCGGGTAGCCGCACGGTGTCCATCGAGCTGACAACCACTGCGCGGGTGAAACCCAACTTCCTTGGATTACTCACCTCGGGCGGTGGTGGTGGTTTAAACGCGGGGATGCTGTGGTTCAACATCTTATCGCTCAAGACGGCTTACAACAGCCTGCAAAAGAGCGACGCACCGGAATACACCCTGGGGTTCGCTTCATCTGTTTTCGGGGTGATTGGTGCAGCGGCGGCGACATTGGTCAGCGTGCGGGCGACGCAAAAGGCCGTCATGCTGAGATTAAGTGCCACAGCGCCGGGTATGGCCTTTGGCAATGGGGTTATCAAGTTTTTGAGTAGCAATCTGTTTGCGCGTTTAGCCGGATATCCGGCAATTGCATTTTCTCTGATCTCAGATTGGTCAAAGGGATTGCGCCAATTCGATAACGGTAACTCTACGGCTGGCAGATACACAATTGCTGGTGGATTAACCATGGCCATTGGCTCTGCTGTCACTCTTGAAGCAGGACTTGCCATTGCGGGAGCTACAACGCTAGTACCTTTTGCCGGATGGGCCGCCGCTGCCCTTGTCCTAGTAGGCGTAGCCATCATCGCAGGAGGCCTCTACCTACACGCCAAGGCACATGAACGCCTTCACAGCCCAATAGAACTGTGGGCAGCACGTAGCATATTCGGCAATCGCATCAATGATGGAGAGTCGCACGCCGACATCAACTTGGACTTTGACAAGAAACTTCCTGCTTTCACCTCACTGCAAACAGAAATTAAGGCTTGGCACAATGAACATTACGGGGCCAAGTTACTATCCGCCGAGCAGGCCCTATCCCTCGGCATAACTAAAGCCGACACCCGATGGCATCAGAATAACCACTGGTCGCCGCCAAATTGGACAGCTATCATACATAACGAAGTAGCCACCCCCCAACCAACCGTGGAGTTCACAGTGCTGCTGCCTGCATTCAGGCTAGGCGTAAGTGAATGGTCAGGAAGTTTGAGTTCCCTCCGTGACGACCAAGGAATTGACGTATTCCCAATCACTCCAACCGGACACATCGTAGACGCTGGCTTAATCCTGCATTTCGAGAACACGGTTGCCAACCAAAATCATGTCTCACTGCATCTAGCTTACAGCGCTAATCAAGGCCTGGACGAAGACAATGAGATCCTGTCAACTTTTCGCCTGGAGCGCTGATCATGGCAACCATCTGGATATTCAATTCAACGTCATACTCCGGACACACCCCTGCAATTGGAGGGCAGTTGGCAAACGTATCCGAGAATACCTTGTGCCTGAGAAACCCATGGATAACAGATTCCGTGTTTATGGGAAAACTATACTGCGCAATGACGATCACACTGCTGACAGGCACTTACCCTTATCTACCCCCTAACATCTCGAAACTTTACAACGAAGACATTTTATTGATGCTTTTATTATTAATAACCCCCTTCGTGTTTACTCCATTCCTAGCTTATCGAATTTTCTTTATAAAGGGCTTATCAACCATTTGCCTCAACCGATCAACCCAAAAAATCTACTACCAACGTTTGAGCAAGGTATTTGTGTTTGAATGGGCTAACACAGGAGGTGGCCTCTTCAAACGCACCGAATACGGCGGCTCATCGTTCAGCACCAGCTATGCCCTCGCCTTCGCCCCCCGCCGGGAAGACGGCAGCCTGCACCAAAAAGACTGCCTCTGGGTCGACAGCAACGAACCCACCGAACCCGGCGTCAAGCATGTCGCCGAGGTATGGGAATACCTCCGCCACTTCATGGATCACGGCCCGAACAAACTCCCCCCGCCCGGTGAGCCCAACTGGTGGCACAAGCCATTGCACGCCATCTGCCTGACCCCGGCAGAAGCCTGGCGCCACTATGCCCCCTGGCGAACCGGCGAGCCCGGTGAAATGCAGGGTAAAAAGAACTGGCAATTGCCGTTCTGGGCCGTGCTGTTCCCCTACAACCTCTCCGTCGCCCTCTGCTGGTATGGCATCTGCCGCCTGTTCAACGTCCGAGCAGCGCCACCGCCTCCCGAAGCATTTGAGGAGGCACCAGCGCATTCAACCCAAAAAAGGAAGCGTACATGAGCGACGCCTCCGTCAGTAGCGCCACCTCCGGCCCTGCCTGCAGCGCACGCGTGCCTATCCTGCCGGTGCGCTACGCCATCGTGCCCCGCACCGGCGACGCCCCCGCCTGCCGCTATGCCGATGCAGGGTTCAACCTGGAACAAGGCTTCCCCACGCTGCAGCACTCGGCCTACACCCTCCGCGCTTTGCGCCCGGGCTATGTCTACGTGTTCATGAAAGGCCTTCAGGGCGAAAAGCTGGTCATTCATGAGCACGTCGGCGCGGGCCTCTACAAGGAGCTGCGCTACCAAGGGCTGGAGGACTACCACCGCCGTGAGCGCTACCTGTCCGGCCAGAGCACCGGCTGGGTGTGGGCCGACACCTGCCAGGACACCGCCGAGGAAGTGTGGATCGGCTACAGCCCGCACCTGTGGACCAACGCCATCACCGCCCGTATCACCGGTTCGGCAGCCCTGCGCAAACGGCACATGCGCCAGCTGGACATGGCCGAGCTGGTGAGCGGCAACCAGGCGCCGTCCACCCAGCCCCATGTGTTGCCAGTCAGTGCCCTGCAAACCTGGGTCGAAGACTTCAAGCCAACCGAGCGGCGCATGCCGCTGACCTGGAGCAGCGACCCGATCACCGAAACCTTGCCCATCGGCAACCTCACTGCCATCGCCCGGCACTACCCCTGGACCCAACCGAAAGTGCCGGTGGTGGTGGCGCTCGCCGATGCCGAAGGCATGGCCCTGGACCTGAGCCTGTCGGTCTCGGCCTACCAGCATCAACTGCGTGACCTGATGCCGGCCGAACAACTGGAGCACACAAAACCCGCCCAACCTCCCGAGCAGGAGCGCGTGCCGGCATGCTACCGGCTGGATGCCGAACAGCTCAGCCCGCAGAGCCGCGACTTTCACCATCGCAACCTGGTCGCCATGCTGTTGAACAAGACGCTGGAAAGCCTGTACCCGGCGGATGCCCCTTCACCGGAACTGGCCGCGTTCAGGCTGGGCACGTCACGCCGGGGGCCCGCCCTGTCGCCGGCCGAGGCACACTTCCAGGCCCTCACCCATGAAGATTATTCCCCCAATGGCGCGCGCCTGGCACAGCGTCTCGATGTCGACAAATACCGGCGCTTCCTCGCCGAACGCGACGCGCTGGAACGGCGCATTGCCGCCCTGCGCAACCTGGCCTTGCAAGCCAGCAACGATCATGACGCGTGGCTGGCGACGGCCGAATCCCAACACATCGATAACCCCTACAGCCTGGCAGCCGCCTTGGCCTGTTACGACCGCAACGAACGCACCTCCGCCCGCGGTCTGGAAATCTCACTGGCGTTGCTGATTCACCCAATGGGCCAACCGACACCCGGCACCGAAGATCATGACCGGCGTTTCAAACGCCTGGAGCAATGGCTGGACCAGCACGACAGCCCGCTTTACACCGCCTTGGCGCCGTTCAACCCATTCAAGGACAAAGCCGATTCGATCGGCACCTTGTTCGGCGCCAGCGACAACGTGATCGAGGGATTGGCGGGGCGCTTCCCGGCCATGGCGGACATCACCGACCTCACCGCCCAGTCGGTCAATGCCGTGGTGCTCAAGCGCCTGCGTGGCCAGACCCGTTGGGATGCCAGCCATGGCCTGCGCCAGCAAGTGTTGCTGGCAGCGCGTGAGGCCAATGCCGAGAAAGCACTGGGGTTGCTGGCGGCGCGCTATCGAATCACCGAGCAGGCCATTACGGAAAATCCATTTAGCCAGGAAGTGCAGAGGTATCTGAAGAGCGGCATGGCGCAGGTTGAAGAGATGAAAGCGTTGCGCATATCAGGAAGCCGCACGGTGTCCATCGAGCTGACCACCACTGCGCGCGTGAAACCCAACTTCCTTGGGTTACTCACCTCGGGCGGTGGTGGTGGTTTAAACGCGGGGATGCTGTGGTTCAACATCTTATCGCTCAAGACGGCCTACAACAGCCTGCAGAAGAGCGATGCACCGGAATACACCCTAGGGTTCGCCTCATCTGTTTTCGGGGTGATTGGTGCAGCGGCGGCAACGTTGGTCAGCGTACGGGCAACGCAAAAGGCCGTCATGCTGAGATTAAGTGCCACAGCGCCGGGCATGGCCTTTGGTAACGGTCTAATCAAGCTCCTAGGAAGTAATTTGTTCGCAAGGTTGGCCGGCTACCCGGCTATTTTCCTAGGGTTCGCCTCTGACTATAAAAAATCCCAAAGGCAGAAGATGCACGGTAATACTGCCGCTTCTGATTTAACTTTCTATGGCGGGGGCGCGGTCGCAATAGGCTCCGTCTTGGTATTAGAAGGTGGATTAGCTATTGCAGGCGCCACAACACTTATCCCTTTTGCAGGATGGGCTGCAGCTGCAGTAGTCCTATTAGGTGCTGCGATCATAGCTGGAGGCATCTACCTCCATGCGAAAGCCACCGAACACCTTCACACCCCTATAGAGCTATGGGCCAGTCGAAGTATATTTGGGAACCGTCTCAATGATGGCGAAAGCCGACCAGACATAATTTTAGATACCGACAAGAAACTTCCAACTTTCGTCAACATTAAAGACGAAATCAACGCTTGGCACCAGGTATTTTACTCACCCTCGCTGCTTTCAAAAAACGAGACAAAACTATTTGACCTAGGGCATCTGGACAGCAAATGGACTGACTTAAACACATGGACTACTCCGAACTGGACTGCCATCACACACAATCAAGTTTCTAGCATCCCCCCACTGCTGAGTTTACAGTCCTCCTACGGGGATTTCTATTGGGCCAGAGCGAATGGCAAGCCAGCCTTAGTAGCCAACTCGAGAACAGTGGCATATCTATATTACCAGCCACACCAGACTGCTATGAAATTAGGGGTGGACTGATACTCCACTTCAAGAATCAAATTCGAAACCACCGCCACATTAAACTAAACATCAAATATCTGCCAAATCTAGGTTTAGATGAACAAGCAGGCTCCTCCCAGACATTCAAACTTGAGGGACGATAATGGCCATTTCATGGATTTTCACACCCTCCGCACGCTCTCAGTTCACTCCACACATCTCAAGCCAACTATCAACCATAAACAAACATCACTTATCCCTCGTGAACCCATGGGTATCCGACTCCGTATTCATGGGAAAATTATACACCGCCATGACATTAGGGTTAGCAGCTTATATCTACCCGGACATTATAGATGCGGATTTTAGAAAGTCCGCGCTAGCGGACCTTCACTCACTCGCACAATACGTTATTGCACCACTAATATTTACACCATTCATTGCCTACAGGATATTCTTCATAAAAAACCTATCAAACATCTACCTCAATCGCGCAACTGGAAAAATCCTATATCAACGCAACAAAAAACTTATCTCATTCGATTGGACCAATATCAAGGGAGGGGTATTTAAGCGCACAGAGTTCGGTGGTTCATCCTTCAGCACTAGCTATGCACTTGCCTTTGCCCCGCCTAGGAAGGATGGTAGCCTCCACAAAAAAGACTGCCTCTGGGTCGACAGCAACGAACCCACCGAACCCGGCGTCAAGCATGTGGCCGAGGTATGGGAATACCTCCGCCACTTCATGGACCACGGCCCGGACAAACTCCCCCCGCCCGGTGAGCCCAACTGGTGGCACAAGCCATTGCACGCCATCTGCCTGACCCCGGCAGAAGCCTGGCGCCACTATGCCCCCTGGCGAACCGGCGAGCCCGGTGAAATGCAGGGTAAAAAGAACTGGCAATTGCCGTTCTGGGCCGTGCTGTTTCCCTACAACCTCTCCGTCGCCCTCTGCTGGTATGGCATCTGCCGCCTGTTCAACGTCCGAGCAGCGCCACCGCCACCCGAAGCATTTGAGGAGGCCCCAGCGCATTCAACCCAAAAAGGGAAGCGTACATGAGCGACACCTCCGTCAGCAGCGCTACCTCCAGGCCCTGTCTGCAGTTCACGCGTCCCCATCCTGACGGTGCACTACACCAACGTGCCATGCACCCGCGACTTCCCGGCCATGGCTGAGATCCTGTCAATTTTTCGTCTAGAGCGCTGATCATGGCAACCATCTGGATATTCAACTCAATGTCAGACTCTGGACACAAGCCCTCTATCACAGGACAACTATTAAGCTTATCTGACACCATTTTATGCTTAAGGAATCCATGGGTCACAGACTCTGTCTTCATGGGAAAGCTGTATTGCGCAATAATTATTTTGTCAATTGCCGGCTTTTACCCACACTTACTATCCAGAGATATATGGCACATGTACGAATCCGCTCCATTACTGGCGACCGGATTCTTGCTTATGCCTTTCACTTTCCTACCTTTCCTCATTTATCGAATATATTTCATAAAACGCCTATCAAGCTTCTGCTTCAATCGGGCGACCCAAAAAATCTATTACCAACGTTTGAGCAAGGTACTCGTATTCGAATGGGCCAACACCGGAGGTGGCATCTTCAAACGCACCGAATACGGCGGCTCATCATTCAGCACCAGCTATGCCCTCGCCTTCGCCCCCCGCCGGGAAGACGGCAGCCTGCATCAAAAAGACTGCCTCTGGGTCGACAGCAACGAACCCTCCGAACCCGGCGTCAAGCATGTGGCCGAGGTATGGGAATACCTGCGCCACTTCATGGACCACGGCCCGGACAAACTCCCCCCGCCCGGTGAGCCCAACTGGTGGCACAAGCCACTCCATGCTATCTGCCTGACCCCGGCAGAAGCCTGGCGCCACTATGCCCCCTGGCGAACCGGCGAGCCCGGTGAAATGCAGGGCAAAAAGAACTGGCAATTGCCGTTCTGGGCCGTGCTGTTTCCCTACAACCTCTGCGTCGCCATTTGCTGGTACGGCATCTGCCGCCTGTTCAACGTCCGAGCAGCGCCACCGCCTCCCGAAGCATTTGAGGAAGCCCCCATTCAACCCGGCAAAAGGAAGCGCAAATGAAACCCATCGTACTGGTAGGCCATCGTCATAGCTGCCCGCTCCATGGCGAAGGCACTGTGGAATCCGGCGCAAGTGCAACATTCGTGGATGGCAAGGCCGTCGCTCGTATGGGCGATCGCATCAGTTGTGGCGCCGTTATCGAAACCGGCGCTGCCTGCACGATCATCGAGGGCCAGCCCGCAGCAAGGGAGGGTGACACTACCAGTCATGGAGGGACCTTGATCGAGGGGGACCAGGGTTGGCTCATTGATTGAAAGCCACTACCGGCCACCGAGCCGGATGCTGAAGCCTGACAGTCAACAGGTTTGGGCCGTCCAGCGGCCCAAAAGGCGAGCAAAGCCACCTTTCCAGGTGACCCGTTCTCACATTCATGGCGCCAGCCCGCAAACTGCGCCATGTCTGCGTCAATCCAGCACTGGCCGAAGCAACGCCTGCGCCTCATACAGGGTCGGTAAATACCGCAACCGTATCTCATCAATACTCAACCGCGATGCATGAGTAGTTATGGTCAGCGTGGCTTTCAACTGGCCGGCCCGCCCCAGCAATGGCACCCCCAGCACCCGCATACCGATTTCATATTCCTGATCAACGATACAGAACCCCTGCCCCTTCACGCGCTGTAGCTCAGCGTCCAGCTGCGCCCGGTCTGTCAGTGTGTAGGGCGTCAACGCCCGCAGCGGGTGACGGGCAAAGTATTCGTCCCGCGCCCCCTCATCCAGCCAGGCCAGCCAGACCCGCCCGCTGGCCGTGCAATACATGGGTACCCGCGAGCCCGGCCTGATCGACAAAGACGCCACATGGCTATACCGGCTACGCACCAGATGGATGATCTCATCGCCATCGCGGGTACCCACCGATACGTGCTCCTGGGTCTGCCGCGCCACCTGTTCAACAATCGGCCGCAGCATGCGCGGCAATTGCGCCGAGTCCACATAAGCCTGGCCGATACGCAAGGCCTTGGGGGTCAGCCAGTACTCACGACTGTCTGTTTCGGCAAAGCCCTCATGCACCAAGGTCAGCAGAAACCGCCGCACCGCACTGGGCGTAAGGCCAGATAACCTGGCCGCCTGCGGCACACTCAGACGCGGCTGCTCGGCGCTGAACAGTTGCATCAGCGCCAGGCCTTTCTGCAAGCCTGCGATCAGGTCACGGGGATGGATGACGGGTGTGTTCATGCATTCGACTCGCTACCAGAGGCATAAAAACAGCCGATTACTGCGATAACCGGATCATGACTGCGATTATCGCATTAAGTGGCCGCTTGGCGCATTGTTGCTCACGCCCCTCTGCCTCACCCTTGGCGCCATAACAACGCCAATAAGGAGGTCAGCATGATTCGAGGTTCCACTGAACTGGTCGCCATCGTCGGTTCGCCCATCGCCCAGGTGAAGTCTCCGGAAAACTTCAACACCTGGTTCAACCACAACAACTGCAACCTCGCCATGCTGCCCTTCGACCTGCACGAGGCGGCGCTGGACAGCTTTGCGGATACCCTGCGTGGCTGGCAGAACCTACGCGGTTGCGTGGTCACCGTGCCCTACAAGCAGGCGCTGGCCAACCGCGTGGACGGCCTGAGCGTGCGCGCAGCTGCCCTGGGTTCGGTCAATGTGATACGCCGCGAGCGCGACGGACGCCTGCTGGGCGACAACGTGGACGGCGCCGGCTTCCTCGGCGCTGCGCACAAGCATGGCTTCAAGCCGGCGGGCAAACGGGCACTGGTGATCGGTTGCGGCGGTGTTGGCAGTGCCATTGCCTATGCACTGGCTGAGGCAGGGACCGCCAGTATTACCCTCAGCGACCCCAGCACAGCACGCATGGGTGCTGTATGCGAACTGCTCGGCAACGGCTTCCCCGGGCTTACGGTCAGCACACAGTTCAGTGGGCTGGAAGACTTCGACCTGGTGGCCAACGCGTCCCCAGTCGGCATGGGCACCCGCGCAGAGCTGCCGTTGTCCGCCGCCCTGCTGGCTACCCTGCTGCCAGACACCCTGGTCGCCGACGTGGTCACCTCACCCGAGATAACCCCGCTGCTGAACCGCGCGCGGCAAGTAGGTTGCAGGATCCAGACTGGCCCGGAAATGGCCTTCGCCCAACTGGGCCACCTTGGCGCCTTCATGGGCGTCACACCGTTGGAGATCTGAAGCCATGACGACTCTGGAGCACACACACAACAGCTTCGACCTGGTTGTGTTGGGCAGTGGTGCCGGTGGTTTTGCCGCTGCCGCCACAGCGGCCCGCCGCGGGCTGAAGGTGCTGATGGTGGAAAAGGCCGAACGCTTTGGCGGCACCTCGGCGATTTCTGGCGGCGCGGTGTGGCTGTACGGCACCGACCAAGCCCGTGACGCCGGCGCCAAGGATTCCCCCGAGGCAATGCGCACCTACCTCAAGCAGGTCATCGGCGACGGCTACGACCCCGCCTTGGGCGATGCCTTCATCGAGCATGGCCACCAGGCGCTGCGCTGGCTGGAGCAGAACACCGAACTGCGTTATGCCCTGCGCCCACTCTCGCCCGACTATTACCCGGATGCACCCGGTGCCACTCAGTTCGGCCGGGCGCTGGAAATGGTCGAATACGACGGCAAGCACCTCGGCACACGCTTCCAGGACCTGCAGATGCCACCGCCCGGCATGCTGCTGTTCGGCGGCATGATGGTCAACCGGGTGGATATCCAGCATTTCCTCAGCATTCGCCGCTCACCCAGGTCACTGTGGCATTGCCTGAAGCTGATGGCGCGTTACGCGCGCGACCGCCTGCAGCACCCACGCGGCACCCGGCTTACCACCGGCAACGCATTGATCGCCCGCCTGGCCACCAGCGCCTTCGCCCACGGCACGCAGTTGTGGTTGCGCAGCGAAGCCGTGGAGCTGATCGCCGAGCGCGGCGTGATCACGGGCGTGGTCGTACAGCGCGAGGGCCGCCGTGAGCGGGTAATGGCCCGTGGTGGCGTGGTGTGCGCCATGGGCGGATTCGCAGCAGGCGCAATGGCCGCCGACTACCGCCCGGCTCAAAAGGCGCCGCACCTGACCCTGTCACCACCGGCCAACGACGGAGCCGCCCTGCGCCTTGCCCAGGCCGTGGCAGCAGCCGAGGGCGAGGGCCTGGCGGCCAACTTCTTCTGGGCACCGGTTTCCGAACTACGTCATGCCGATGGTGAACGTGAGCGCTTCCCGCACCTGGTCACAGACCGCGCCAAGCCGGGCGTTATTGCGGTAGACCAAGCCGGGCGGCGCTTCGTCAACGAGTCCGACTCCTACCACCACTTCGTGCACACCATGTTCGCCAAAGGCATTGCCAGCTGCTGGCTGGTCTGCGATGCCGAGGCAATGAACCGGTACGGGCTTGGCCTGGCGCGGCCCAAGCCCGTCAACAACCAGGCGTTGATCGATGCAGGCTACCTGTATCGGGCCACCACATCGCAGGCACTGGCCCTGGCCATCGGCGTCGATCCACAGGTGTTTGCGCAAACACTTGCACAGTTCAACAGCGATGCCAGCAATGGCATCGACCGCGCCTTTGGCAAAGGCGGCAACAGTTACAACCGCTACATGGGCGACCCGCAACATACGCCCAACCCATGCTTGGCACCCCTGACCAAGGGGCCGTTCTACGCCATCCGTATTCACACCGGCGACCTCGGTTCAGCCCGTGGCCTGGTGACCAACGCCGATGCCAACGTGCTGAACCGCAACGGCTTGCCGATTCCCGGGCTGTATGCGGTGGGCAACGACATGAACTCACTGATGAAGGGCACCTACCCCGGCCCCGGCATCACTCTGGGCCCTGCCCTCACCTTCGGCTGGCTTGCTGCCAACCACATCACCGCGCGCCTGCAGGCGCCGGCTACCCCTACGGAGAACCCGGCATGTACTACGAACTGAGAACCTACACCCTCGACCCATTGAAAATGGCCGACTGGCTGGCCCTGTACCAAAGCCACGCACTCGAGGTGCAGAGCGAACACCTGGGCAACCTGGTGGGCTTTTTCACCAGCGAGTTCGGCGACGTCAACCAAGTGGTGCACATCTGGGGCTATGCCAGCCTCGACGACCGCATGGCACGCCGCGCAGCCATGGCGGCAGACTCGCGCTGGGCGGAATTCTCGCGACGCAACCGCGAGCTGGGCGCGGTACTGCGCCTGCAATCACGGCTGCTGCGCCCGACCGGTTTCTCGCCGCTGCAGTAAGCCACACGCCACTTCTTCCAACAGCCGAGCGGACCCCTTCCATGCCCCCCCTTGAATGTGACGTACTCGTCATCGGCTCCGGCGCCTCTGGCCTGGCTGCCGCCGTAACCGCCGCGCATCATGGCCTGACAGTGGTCGTCGCGGAAAAAGCCAGCCAGCTGGGCGGCACCAGCGCCTGGTCGGGGGGCTGGTTGTGGATACCGCGCAACCCGCTGGCCATCGCCGAAGGCATCGTCGAAGCCGACGATGCCCCGGAGCGCTATCTGCGTGCGCAAACCCACACACGCGAGCTGGACCCGCGTCAACGCGCCTTCCTGCGCCATGGTCCGGAAATGGTGGCGTTCTTCGAGCAACACACAGCCGTGCAGTTCCAGTGCGGTAGCCGTATGCCCGACATGCGTGAAGGCGATGGCAGTGCACGCGGCGGTCGCTCGCTGTGTGCATTACCTTACGACGGGCGACGGCTGGGGCCTTGGCTGCACACGTTACGCCCACCGCTGGACATCGTCAGCCTGGCCGGCATGGGCATTGCCGGGGGCGCCGACATGGCTGCCTTCTTCAACGCCACACGCTCGCCCAAGGCAGCGCTGCATGTTGGCAAGCGCCTGTTGCGCCATGGCCGAGACTTGCTGCTGCACCGTCGCGGCTTGCATCTGGTCAATGGCAACGCGCTGGTGGCGCGCCTGCTGCGCAGCGCCCTTGATCGTGGCGTGACATTGCTGACCGAGAAAGCGGCCAGCCGTCTGTTGTTGTGCGAAGAACGGGTCAACGGCGCGCTGTTTGCCGATGGCCAAGCGATCTACGCACGGCGTGGTGTGGTGCTGGCCTGCGGTGGCTTCCCACATGATCGCCAGCGTATCTCGCAGCTGATGCCGCACGCGCCGGACGGTGACCAGCATTACTCCGCTGCGCCCAGGGAGAATAGCGGTGATGGTTTGCGCCTGGGCGAACAGGCGGGTGGGCGGGTGTCTGCGGCAGGCGCCCACGGGGGCGCCTGGGCGCCGGTATCGCAGGTACCGCGCCGCAATGGCCATTTCGGCCATTTCCCACACCTGATCGACCGTGCCAAGCCCGGTTTCATCGCCGTGCGCCGCGATGGTCGGCGCTTCGTCAACGAAGCCGATTGCTACCACGACTTCATGAACGCGCTGTTCGCCGCCACGCCGCAGGCTGAGCAGCCGGAGGCCTGGCTGATCTGCGACCATGCTGCGCAACGGCGCTATGGCATCGGTTGGGCCAAGCCCTTTCCCTTCCCTACCCGCTTCTATCAGCGCAGTGGCTATTTGCACAGCGGCGCTACCCTGGCGCAACTGGCGCAGCGCTGCGGGATCGACGCCGAGCAGTTGCAGCGCACGGTGGAGGGCTTCAACCATCATGCGGCACAAGGTGAAGACCCTACCTTTCTACGTGGCGCGTCGGCCTACAACCGGGCCCAAGGCGACCCGCAGCAGGCACCTAACCCGTCGCTTCGGCCGTTGCTGAAGGGGCCGTTCCATGCGGTGAAACTGCTGCCAGGCAGCCTTGGCACCTTCGCCGGCCTGGATACAGACGCCTCAGCCCGCGTACTGGACCACGCAGGGCAGCCGATACCCGGGTTGTTTGCAGTGGGTAACGACATGCACAGCGTGATGGGTGGGTACTACCCGAGCGGCGGCATTACCCTTGGCCCTGGGATGACCTTCGGGTATCTGGCCGGTAGAGCGTTGAGCGGGAGCTGTGCACATCATTGATGTCGGTGTTGCGCGCATCAGGCAACCAGGGCCAAAGCCTTCTACCCTTCAGTGAGGTGAATACCTGCCGCGCCCGCAGGCCAACGCAACCGTTCGATAACCGAACAGTAGCCCGTCTCTTGAATTGACGCTGCCGTCTTCACTGCTCACCATGCACCGGCCTTGCGTGCCCCCCTGCCTGGGAAACGGTCACGTACCCGTAGCACCGCAGCTGAATACAATTTCAAGAAACGAGCAGTCTATGAACCACTCCAAGATCCCCCCCGCCGCGCCCCGGATGTCCCAGGGCTCGATCGGCGACAAGCTCCGCGGCGCCTTCGGCGTCGGCAAGACCCGTTGGGGCATGCTGGCCCTGGTGTTCTTCGCCACCACCCTGAACTACATCGACCGCGCCGCCCTCGGCATCATGCAGCCCGTGCTGGCCAAGGAAATGAGCTGGACGGCGATGGACTACGCCAACATCAATTTCTGGTTCCAGGTCGGCTACGCCATCGGTTTTCTGCTGCAAGGCCGGCTGATCGACAAGGTCGGGGTCAAACGGGCGTTCTTCTTCGCTGTACTGCTGTGGAGCCTGGCCACGGGTGCCCACGGCCTGGCCACCTCGGCGGCAGGTTTCATGGTCTGCCGCTTCATCCTCGGCCTGACCGAGGCCGCCAACTACCCGGCCTGCGTCAAGACCGTGCGCCTGTGGTTCCCGGCGGGTGAGCGGGCCATTGCAACGGGGCTGTTCAACGCCGGCACCAACGTTGGCGCCATGGTCACCCCCGCGCTGTTGCCGCTGATCCTGGCTGTGTGGGGCTGGCAGGCTGCGTTCATCGCCATGGGCAGCCTGGGCCTGGTGTGGGTCGTGTTTTGGGTGCTGAAATACTACAACCCTGAAGACCACCCCCGCGTGCGTCAGAGCGAGGTGCAGTACATCCAGCAGGATGATGAGCCCGAGCCGACCCGCGTGCCGTTCAGCCGTATCCTGCGCCTGCGTGGCACCTGGGCTTTTGCAGTGGCCTATGCGATTACCGCGCCGGTGTTCTGGTTCTACCTGTACTGGCTGCCGCCGTTCCTGAACCAGCAATACAGCCTGGGCATCAACGTGACCCAGATGGGCATCCCGTTGATCATCATCTGGCTGACGGCAGACTTCGGCAGTATCGGGGGAGGCATCCTGTCGTCGTGGCTGATCGGCCGTGGCGTGCGCGCCACGACAGCGCGCTTGGTGTCCATGCTGATCTTTGCCTGCACCATGCTCAGCGTCATCTTTGCCGCCAACGCCAGTGGACTGTGGGTCGCGGTGGCGGCCATCTCGATCGCGGTAGGCGCGCACCAGGCGTGGACGGCGAATATCTGGAGCCTGGTGATGGACTACACACCCAAGCATCTGGTGAGCACCGTATTCGGCTTCGGCAGCATGTGTGCGGCAATTGGCGGGATGTTCATGACGCAGATTGTCGGCAGCGTGCTGACCGCTACCAACAACAACTATGCCGTGCTGTTTACCATGATCCCCGCCATGTACTTCCTGGCGCTGGTGTGGATGTATTTCATGGCACCGCGCAAGGTCGAGAGCGCCTGAGAGCGCTAGCCACTTACCTCTACGGGGCCCTTGCGGGCCCTTTTTTTGGCTTGGAGTTTCTTGAGAAGCGGATAACGACAATGCAGCGTTCGGTATGGGTTCACTCGCGAACGTGGCGTAGCCGGTGCCATGCGCCACGTTCGCTCGATCAGACCGCGGCCAACACTGCCTTGGCTTTCTCCAGCGCCATGCGCGCGCGCTGTTCGCCGCTGATGCCCTGCTCCAGCAATTGCCGCGTGGGGATTTCCAGGCTCAGCGGCACGCTCGGCGGCAAGGCGCGTAACAGGCCAACCAGGTCGGCATCGCCATCACCCGGGAAGCGTCGCTCGTTACGCGCCTGGCGCAGGATCTCGTCCATGTCGGCCGGTACCGGGCCAGCAACGTCACACAGTTGGGCATAGCGCATGCGCTGCGGCTTCAGCTGCGCCAGGTCGTCCAGCGAAGACCCGGAGCGGTTGAAGTGGAAGGCATCCACCAGTACGCAGCCATTGGCGCGGTCGGCGTTGGCCACCACCCGCATGGCCTGGCGCAGGTCACGTACGTCGGTCCAGGGCATGAACTCCAGGTGAGGGTGAATGCCGTATTGCGCCGCCAGCTCGCACAATGCGGCAAAGCGTTCGGTCAGGCGCGCTTCGTCGGGGTCGTTGCCCGCTACCAGCAATTCAGTGCCACCCAACCCGGCGCCCACCGCCAGGATCGCTTCGAAATCGGCCACACAGGTTGCCGGCTCAAGACGCAGGATCTCCAGGTCGAGCACCTTGATGCCCGTGTCGCGCAGGCGCGCCTGGGTTTGCCGACGCAGTTCGGCATCGGCAACCAACGGGAAATGCCGCTCTTGTTCGGTGGCTGGCACCAGCCGTAGGCCGACATGGCTGTAACCCGCTCGGGCGGCGGCCTCGACCATGTCCGGTGGAGACAGCTCGAGCACCGTCAGGGCCGCGAGGGAAAAAATTCGATCAGTCATTTATCATCACCAGCAATAGTAAGGTTGTGTCAGCCAATGTGCTCAGGCGCGCAAGCCCGACCGCTTTGGGCTGCCTGCTTTATCGCTTCGATCAGCGCCAGTGTGCGCCCCCCGTCGGCAGCGTCGATCAGCGGCGCCTGTTCACCCCGGGCAACCCGCACAAAATGCTGCAATTGCAGGGTCAATGCCTCGCCGGCGGGGATGCTTTCCGAGCTTTGCAACAGGGGCGTATGCCAGCCCGAGCCTGCCTCGGCGTAATGCCAGCGCTTGAGCTGGGGAATGCTCAGTGCTCCTTGGGTACCGGCCAGCAGATAGCACGGCTGGCCATCCTGGCGCGGGTACACAGGGCTTTCGCCAGTGTCCAGCTCCCAGCTCCACGGAGCAGCCACCGCGTCAGACCCGGTCAGGCTGCCCAGGGCACCGTTGGCAAACTGCAACAGCACTGCGGCGCTGTCTTCGTTGGCAAAACCGCGTACATCGTTGCGGGTGAAGGCTTGCACCTGCACCACCTCGCCGCACAGGTAACGCAACAGGTCAAGGTCGTGGATCAGGTTGGTCAGCAAGAAGCCGGCCCCTGGCTCGCGACGCCAGGGCGTTTCGAAATAGCTGTCGGGCTTTTGCAATTGCCACAGCGCGGTGACGTTGATCAGACGGCCCAGTTTGCCTTCGTTGATAACCTGGTGCGCCTTGGCGATCAGCGGATTGTGTCGGCGATGGTGCCCTACAAGCACCGGCACACATCGGCGGCGTGAGGCTTCCACCAGTGCACGCACTTCATCCAGGTGCACCCCCACCGGTTTTTCCAGCAGCACCGGCACCCCGGCCTCGACACAATCCAAGGCGGTGGCAACATGCAGGTTGTTGGGGTTGGCGACGATCACTGCCTCGGGGCGCACCTGCTCCAGCATTTGCCGGTGGTCGGCAAAGCAGGGCACGCCACACTCGGCAGCGAAGGCCTCGGCCTGCGGGCCGGGGTCGGCCACGGCACACAGTTGGGCTTGCGGCACATTGCGCAAATGCTGGTAATGCTGCCGGCCCATGATGCCGGCGCCAATCAAGGCAATACGAAGGGGTGCGTTCAACAGCCTGTCCTCTTGTCATTGTTGTTATGAAATTCTGAAACCGGGTTCCACAATTCACACTCGACAATTTAGAACCAAGTTCAGCTTTTCAGAAGAACAGGCGCAACAGACTGTGCGGTAATCGACCGGAATATCCCCTCAGGCAAACAGCTCGCTGGCGGGACTGGCCGCCGACAGCTCTTCTGCCGCCGCCAGCAATAGCGGTGCCAGCGCTGTAAGGCGGCTCTGTGCCAGCCGCGCGCTGGGCCCGGCGATGCTCAGTACGCCGATCACCTCGTCACTTTGCGGGCGGCGCACCACTGCGGCCAGGGCTGAGGTGCCGATGGCGGAGGTTTCCTCGACCCAGGCATAACCGCGCTCGCGCGCGCGGTGCAGGTAGGCGAGCAGCTCGTCGGTGGAGCGTGGCGCGTTCGGGCCGAACTGGTCGGGGTCGGCAATACCTTGGCGCAACACCATCTGCAGCGCCTGCTCATCGTCCAGGCTGGCCAGCCAAGCATGCCCGGAGGCGGTATAGAACAGCGGCGCGTCGCGCCCCATATCCGGGTCATAGCGCAGCCCGGAGCGGGCCCCCTGGGACTTGGCGATCCAGGTTTGCCGGGCACCGTCGATCACCCCAAGGCGCACGAGTTCGCCGCTGTCCTGGGCCAGGCGGTCAAGAATCGGCTGGATGATGTCGGCACCGCTGCTGGCCAGGTAACGAAAGCTCAGCGCTACCAGCTTGGCCGACAGCTGATAGCGGCTGTTTTCCCGGTTCTGGCGCACATAGCCCAGCCGCACCAGCTCTGTGAGCATGCGGTGCGCAGCGCTTTTGGGAATGTCCAGGCGCTCGGCCAGGGTTTGTAACGGCAGCCCTTGGGGCTCACCGGTAAGGCTTTCTACAAGACTGAAGGCGCGTTCGATCTGACTACCAGCCATGTCACAGGTCCCTGATTTTTTTGCGGATTCTAGAAGATGATTCCACATCGTCGCTACCCAGCGCAGCTCGGGCCAACTCGAATGTCCGATGATCGCCCAGTTCTTGCCGGACTTGGCCATTCCGCCCTTGCAGCCCCCTACCTGCTGATAAGAATATGGAACTTAGTTCTAATAAAAACACAGGAAACCCGCAATGCCTTCCGCTCCTCTCGAAACCGAATGCGATGTACTGGTCATAGGTTCTGGCGCCGCCGGGCTGGCGGCGGCCGTCACGGCTGCCTGGCATGGGCAGAAGGTGATCGTGGCGGAGAAAGAACCGGTGTTTGGCGGTGCCACCGCCTGGTCCGGCGGCTGGGCCTGGGTGCCACGCAACCCGCTGGCGCGCAGGGCCGGCATCGAGGAAGACATCGAACAGCCGCGGACTTATCTGCGCCATGAGCTGGGGGCAAACTACAATGCCGAGCGCGTCGATGCCTTCCTTGAGGCGTGCCCGCACATGGTGGCGTTTTTCGAGAAGTACACGGCGTTGCAGTTTGCCGACGGCAATGGCATCCCGGACATGCATGGCGATACGCCGGGGGCAGCCCTTGGCGGCCACCAGGTGATCGCCGCGCCCTACGACGCCCGCGAGGTTGGCGCCCTGCTGCCACGCTTGCGCAAGACCATGCGCGAAACCTCGTTCATGGGCATGCCGATCATGGCCGGTACCGACCTTGCCGCCTTCCTTAACATGACCCGCTCGCCCAAAGCCCTGCTGCACGTGTGCAAGCGCTTTGGCCGCCACCTGTACCACCTGGCCCGCCATGGTCGGGCCATGCACCTGGTCAACGGTGTGGCACTGGTGGCGCGCCTGGCTAAATCGGCACAGGACCTGGGTGTGCACCTGCAAGCGTCGGCGCCGGCCAAACGCCTGCTGATCGAGGGTGGCCAGGTACGCGGGGCGTGGGTCGCGACGCCACAGGGCGAGCAGCTGATCCGCGCCAAGGCCGTGGTGCTGGCGGCAGGTGGTTTCCCCAATGACAACGCCCGGCGCCAGCAACTGTTCCCGCGCGATGCCAGCGGCCACGACAACCTGGCGCTGCCGCCCAAGGGGTGTTCTGGCGATGGCCTGCGCCTGGGCGAATCCGCCGGCGGTGTGGTTGCCACCGACCTGAAGTCGCCGGTGGCCTGGGCACCGGTTTCACAGGTGCCGTATCGCGACGGCAGCGTCGGCCACTTCCCGCACATTATCGAGCGCGGCAAACCGGGCGTTATCGGCGTGCTGGCCAACGGCAAGCGTTTCGTCAACGAAGCGCATGGCTATTACGACTATGTGTCGGCCATGGTCGCTGCAGTGCCGCAGGGTCAGGAGGTGTGCTCGTGGCTGGTTTGCGATCATCGCTTCTTGCGCCGCTATGGCCTGGGGCATGCCCGCCCGGCACCGCTGCCGGTAGGGCCGCATGTGCGCAACGGCTACCTGAAACGCGGCGCCACGCTCGAGCAACTCGCCCAGGCCTGCGGCATTGACCCTTCCGGGCTGCGGGCCACGGTCACTGACTTCAATAGCCATGCCCGTAACGGCCAGGACCCGGCGTTTGGCCGTGGTTCCACGCCGTTCAACCGCAAGCAGGGTGACCCTCAGCACAAGGGCCCTAACCCTTGCGTGGCGCCCATCGAGCACGGGCCGTTCTATGCGGTGAAAGTAAAGCCCGGCTGTTTTGGCACCTTTGCCGGGTTGCGCACCGACGGCAATGCCCGCGTACTGGATGAGGCCGGGCAACCGATTGCAGGCCTGTACGCAGCAGGTACCGACATGGCCAGCGTGTTTGGTGGCTGGTACCCGTCGGGCGGTATCAACCTGGGGCCGGCGCTGACCTTTGGCTATGTCGCCGGGCGGCACATTGCCGGGGTGCAGGGGTACGAGTGAGCTGACCCACAATACCCGGGTGGTCGGCGCTCTGCTGGAGGACGCAGGGAAAGGTCGTGGCGCTTGAATCGAGTGCCACGCGGTCTGATTGTTCAGCGCTGTCGCCCCTCAGCTCACAGGTCTCGCCGCGCTGCGCTCCTGAATTTGCGCCAGCCAGTAGGCCACATCCACCTCGTCGATCTGCTCGGTGCGCAGGAAGCGCTCGGCATATTGGCGGTATACCCCGCTGCTGAGGAACAGCTGTAGCAGTTGCCCGTCGACGTGCCCCTCACGGGCCATGGCCACCAGGATCTTCACCGATTCGGACAGCGTTTTCGGGGGTTTGTATGGCCGGTCTGCTGCCGTCAGTGCTTCGAAGATGTCGGCAATCGCCATCACTCGCTCGGCAATGCCTAGGTCCTGCCCGTCCAACCGGCGCGGATAGCCGCTGCCGTTCATCTTTTCGTGGTGGTTGCCGGCGATGTCGGGTACCCGCTTGAGCTGGCGCGGGAGCGGCAGTGCACTGAGCATGATGATGGTCTGCACGATGTGTTCGTTGATCTTGAAGCGTTCTTCGTCAGTCAGCGTGCCACGGCGGATCGACAGGTTGTACAGCTCGCCGTAGTTGCTGGCGTGGCCTGGCAGGTGCATGTCGAACCCCCAGATATTACGCGGGTCGCCCTTCACCACCGGCGGCGTGCGGGTACCCCAGGGCACGCAGTGCTCGGGGCGGTCGGCCAGCAATGGCTCCTCTGTCGGTAGTTCAGGCTGCGGCACGCCAACAAGGCGTTCCGCCTCGTCACGGGAGATGCCCAGGCGGTTATCGAAATGGCGCAGCCAGCGGCGCTTGCCGATCACCTGCAAGCGCTGGATATCGGTGTCCTGCATGAACTCGCCGCCGATGTTGGCCTGGGCGACGAAAGCGAAGTCGTCCTGCAGCTCGGCCTGGCTTCGGCTCAGGGCGGCTTTCAGTACCTGCTGGTCGACGCCGCTGGCCAGGCCTTGCCAATAAGCCAGCTCCGCATCGCGCCACAGCACTTCGAAACGCATGCGTACTTCGTGAATGCGGTTGTACAGGGTCTCCAGCTTGGTCGCCTTGTCCACCACGTACTCGGGGCTGGTGACCTTGCCACAATCGTGCAGCCAGGCTGCCACATGGAACTCGTATCGCTCTGCCTCGGTCATGCTGAAGCTGGCGAACGGGCCGCTGTCGGCTGCCACTGCCTGATCCAGCAGCATCTGCGCCAGCTGAGGCACCCGCTCGCAGTGGCCACCGGTGTAGGGGCTCTTGGCATCGATGGCGTCTGCCAGCAGCTTGATCATGGCGTCCAGCAGGCGTTGCTGGGCTTCGACCAACTGGCGGGTTTCGATAGCCACCGCAGCCACTCCGGACAATTCCTCGACAAAGCGCCGGAATGCCTCGCCCACCCGCTCCTGCGCCTGCTCTTCGCCCATTTGCAGGACCAGGATGCCCAACAGTGCCCGGCTACGGTCATTAAGCACCACGGCCAGGCTGCGCTCGTGCAGGCCGAGGGCCTGGGTCACTGTTGCAGCCAAGTGCTGCCGGGCGCCTTCATCCACTGCCAGCTCGCTTGGGTAGTGTTCACCGCGGCACGAGGCGGCCAGGCGCAGCAAAGCCTGTTCAGCGTCGTACAGGTAAACCCCGCCGGCGTCGCCCCCGGCAGCTTCTACCAGATGGCTCAGCACGCCATCGAGCATGCGCTCCAGGTCTCGCTCGCGGCTGAGCGCAAGGGTAATCGCCTGAAAGTGGCGAATAGTACCGGACATGCGGCTCAGCACGCGGCTCAACTCGCGCACCTCGGAAACCCGCGAGTGCACGCCCACTTCACGGCTGAAATCAAAGCTGGCCAAGCCTTGAACCTGCTCGCGCAACAGCCGCAGCGGGCGGCCAATGCGCCGGCCAAGCACACCGCCGAGCACCAGCAACACGGCCATCAGCGCCACGGTCCAGAGCAACTGCTCGAACAAGACTTTGCGTGCCCCCACCAGCAGCTCGTGGCCTGGTACGGCAATCAGCACGTGCAAGTCGTGCCCGGCCAGGGTGGTCAGCTGCACACGAATGCCATACCAGGTCTGGCCGTCCACCTGATAAGGCTGAGGCTGGTTGCCCTTCGGCAGGTCAGCGTATAGCTGCGCCAGGCTGGGAGCGCCCAGCTCGGCGACACGTGACAGGCGCACGCCTTGCCCATCGTGCACGATTGCCCGCTGCGGGTCCGGATAAGCCACAACATCGCCTTGGTCATCGACCACAACGATCTCGGTACCCGGGGTCATGCGCAGGTCCTGAATCTCACTGGCCAAGTCATTGACCGAAACGTCCAGGCCGATCACGGCCCCACCGTCGACGCTACGTTGGGCCATGGTCAAGCCGACCTCGCGGGTGGTGAAGAACACATAGGGGCGCGTCAGCACAGTAGAGGGTTGTACCGTGGCTTCAGCGAACCAGGGGCGCAGGCGTGGATCGTAGCGATAGTCAGGTTTGGCCTGGGCCTGCAACAAGTTCAGCGCCCGATCATAAAAGCGCCACTCGCCCTGCACCTTGGCGCCGTCGCCATGGCTGACGCTCTGCACCAGAAAAGCCGTGCCCGGTGGAGCGGCGAAACGCTGCATCAGCTGCGGGTCATGCAGGCGACGCACCAGCAGGAACTCGCCGCTGGGGTAACCCAGATAGGCGGCGCTGAGCATGCGGTTGGCGTCCAGCATTTCCACCAGCTGTGGCAGCCGATCCATGCGCTGTGCCTGGGTGTGAAGCGTCGTGTTGTGGGCAAGCAGGCGGATGCTGCTTTGCGCCGGCTCGATCAGGCGCCTGGCGCGCTCATCGATGGTCTTGGCAACCTGCTGGGCAGCATCGCCAGCAGCAGCCACGAGGGTCTGGCGAATACCGCGATAGCCCTGCCAGGCCAGGGCGGCGCCGAGCAGCAGCATGCCCAGCACGATAGCCAGCGCCACCAGCCACTGCAGTGAAATACCACGTCCTGTATTGCCAACAACACGCCTCGTCGACACGCAGCCCATCCCAGGTACTCCATGTGCGGCACATTGCCTTGGCTGATGTCTGCAGCAGTGTAGAGTGCGCGTGAGCGTTCTGCCGGGCCGGCAACACGTTTACAGACGAGCGTGCAAGGCTTTGTACCGCGACACAGGCGACGTGGGCCATGATCAGGGCATCAGCCGCGCAACTGGTACCAGGTGGTCTTGAGCTGCGAATACTTGTCGAACGAATGCAGTGACAGATCGCGGCCAAACCCCGACTGCTTGCCCCCACCGAACGGCACCGTCACATCCAGCGCATCGACCGTGTTCACCGATACGGTACCGGCTTTCAAGGCCCGCGCTACCCGGTGCACCTGGTTGAAGTCGTCGCTCCACACCGAAGCTGCCAGGCCATAGATGCTGTCGTTGGCAAGGCGCACCGCTTCTTCTTCGGTGTCGAAGGCGCTGACCGCCAGCACCGGGCCGAACACCTCCTCCCGCGCCAGGCTCATGCGGCCCTCAACACCGGCAAAAATGGTCGGCTCGATGTAGTTGTCCGAACCTTCGATGGTCAGGCGTCGGCCACCACACACCAATCGCGCGCCCTCTTGCCCGGCACGCACAATGGCGGCCTCGATGCGGCCGGTCTGCCCGGCATCGACAATGGCCCCGGCGCGGCTCGCCGGATCCAGCGGGTTACCGGGCAGCCACTGGCGAGCCTTGGCCTGCAGCCGCTCGATGAACTCATCGTGGATGGCACGCTGCACGTACAGCCGCGAGTTGGCCGAACACACCTCGCCCTGGTTGAAGAAAATGCCGAAGGCGGCCTTTTCCGCAGCCAGGTCCAGGTCCTGGCAGTTGTCGAACACCAGGTTTGGGCTCTTGCCGCCGCACTCCAGCCACACCTGCTTGAGGTTGGACTGCGCCGAGTACTGCATGAAGTACTTGCCCACCTGGGTGGAGCCGGTGAATACCAGGCAGTCCACATCCGGGTGCAGGCCCAGCGCCTGCCCGGCCTGCTCGCCCAGGCCCGGCACCACGTTCAGTACGCCTTCCGGCAACCCCGCTTCCAGCGCCAGTTGGGCCAGGCGCAGGGCCGAAAACGGTGATTGCTCGGCGGGCTTGAGTACCACGCTGTTACCGGCAGCCAGCGCCGGGGCCAGCTTCCACGCGGCCATGTCGAGGGGGAAGTTCCACGGCACCACGGCCGCGACCACACCGAGTGCTTCGCGGGTGATGGTGGCCAGCGCATTGGCAGCAGTGGGCGCCACCTGGTCGTACAGCTTGTCCAGCGCCTCGCCGTACCAGGCGAACACATGGGCAGAGCCCGGCACGTCGATGGTGTAGGCATCCATCACCGGCTTGCCCATGTTCAGCGAGTCCAGCAGGGCCAGCTCCTCGCGATGGGCCATGATCAGCTCGGCCAGGCGCAGCAGCACTTTCTTGCGCTCGCCCGGCGCCATGCGCGGCCAGGGGCCTTGCTCGAAGGCTCGACGGGCGCTGGCGACAGCCAGGTCGACCTCGGCATGGCCGCAGGCGGCAACCTGTGCCATTACGTTGTTGGTGGCGGGGTTGATGGCTGCGAAGGTGGCGCCATCCTGTGCGTTGACGGGTTTGCCGTCGATCAGTGCATGGGCCGGAAGGTAGAGGTCCGAGGCGCGTTGTTGCCAGAATTCGAGAGTGTACATTTGTACTCCAGACGACCGTCGTGGCGGTCCTTCTTGCGCAAGTAACAGGTACCACACAGTCCGCAAGCACGCCGCACTCCCTCTGTAGGAGCGGGCATGCCCGCGAATCAGGCGACACGGTGGATGGCACCGGCTTCGCCGGTGTTCGCGGGCGTGCCCGCTCCCACAGGGAAGCGCGTTGCCCTTGTCAGCGGCTTAGAGCTTGCCGACCAGCCGCGCCGTGCGGTCTACGGCTATCCGGGTCTTCTCCACCAGCTCATCCAGCTCGCTGTGGTTGGCGATCAAGGCCGGCGCCATGATCATCCGGCCCAGGGTCGAGCGAATGATCACCCCTTCCTCGAAACCAAAGGTGCGGCACTGCCAGGCCAGGTCGTTCTCGTTGGCAAAGCGCTTGCGCGTCGGCTTGTGCTCGGCGAACTGCAGCGCCGCCACCAGTCCGGCCCCTTGCACCTGGCCGATCAATGGGTGGTCGGCAAACACTTCCCGCAGGATGCGCTGCAGGTACGGCCCCGTGTCGTCCTTCACCTGGCGCACGATGCCTTCGTCACGCAGCGCCTTCAGGTTGGCGATGGCCACTGCCGCCGCCACCGGGTGGCCGGAATAGGTCAGCCCGTGGGCAAATACCCCGCCGCGCTCCACCAACGCCTCGGCAATGCGCTTGCTCAGCACCAGGCCACCCATGGGCACATAGCCGCTGGTCAGGCCCTTGGCAATCGACAGGGTGTCGGGCTCGAAGCCGAAGTATTCATGGGCGAACCATTCGCCGGTGCGGCCAAAGCCACCGATCACCTCGTCGGCGCACAGCAGCACGTCGTACTGGCGGCAGATACGCTGGATTTCCGGCCAGTAGCTTTCCGGCGGGAAGATCATGCCGCCGGCCCCCTGGAAGGGTTCGGCAATGAAGCCGGCAACGTTTTCGGCACCCAGTTCGAGGATCTTTTCCTCCAGCTGCAAGGCGCAGCGGCGGCCGAACTCGGCCGGGGTCAGTTCACCGCCCTCGGCGTACCAGTAGGGTTCGTCGATGTGTGCCACATCCGGAATCAACCCGCCCATGTCGTGCATGAACTTCATCCCGCCCAGCGCCGTGGCCGCCAGGGTCGAGCCATGGTAGCCGTTCCAGCGGCCGATCATGACCTTCTTGCCTGGCTGGCCAACCACCTGCCAGTAGCGGCGCACGGTGCGGATCAGTACCTCGTTGGCCTCGGAGCCGGAGTTGGTATAGATCGCGTGGCTGTAGTGCCCCGGCAGCAGGCTGAACAGCAGTTCGGACAGTTCGATCACCGCCGGGTGGGTGGTGTGGAAGAACATGTTGTAGTAGGCCAGCTGATCCATCTGCGTGGCTGCGGCGGCCGTCAGGTCACGACGGCCATAACCGAGCTGGGTGCACCACAGGCCGGACATGCCATCCAGGTAACGCTTGCCCTCGCTGTCCCACAGGTGCAGGCGTTCGCCCCCGACGATCACCCGCGGCCCTTCGGCGTTCAGCGCCTTCTGGTCGAGGAAGGCATGAATGTGGTGGGCGGCATCGGCTGCCTGATAGTCACGGGTCTGGCGTTGCGGGGCGAAAGGCGCGTTCATTGTTGGTTTTCCTTTGCGGTGGGGTTGCAGGGCAGCTGGCGCTCAGCGCAGCTTGCCCATGTAGCTTTCCAGCGGGTCCTTGCCCAGCACGCCCTGGGCATTGGCCAGTGCATCGATGAACAGGGAGAACAGTTCGGACTGGGTGCCGATGTCGAGCTTGGCGTAGACGTTCTTGCGGTGCGACTTGATGGTGTCCTCCGACACTCCCAACCGCTCGGCCAGCGACTTGGTCGAGTGGCCACGCAGGATCAGCTGGGCGATACGGCATTCACGCTCGGTCAGCAGCGAGCTGCCGAAGTTGTTCAGCGCGGCATGGATACGTTGTTCGAGGATGTTCTCGAAGCGCCCTGCGCGGCTGTCCAGCCCGGCAAAATGCTTGCCGAGTACCGCCAGCACCCAAGGCGTGATGAGCCCGAACCGCGTGCGGCTTTGCCCATCCAGCTTGTCGGTGAAGGCCAGCGACACCGCCAGGCTTTGCCCGGGCGCCACCTGCAGGATGTAGTTGAGTTCATCCTCCAGGTGCGAGTGGCGGTAAAACGATTGGTAATATTCGCTGACCTCGAAGTGGTCGGGTGCCACTTCGAACAGGCCGTAGCAGCCGGATTCGACCTGTTCCACACAAGCACCGTAGAACGGGTCGAGCAGGTAGAAGCCCGACAGGTAGCGGCTGACATTGCCCTCGGGCTGCCAGGGCGCCTTGTCATCCTGCTCGAACAGCGCACAGGGCATGCCGTCGTGCGGGTACAGGTACACCGTGGTCGCCTGGATCGGCCGGATCACACCCAGTGCTGCAAACAGGCTGGCGGCAAAGCCCGGCCGGCCGATCGCCTCGGTGACCTTGGCCTGGTGCTCGAACCATTGTTCTGAAAGCAATTGATTGGTCACTGTAAGCCTGCCGTTTCTTCTCAGTGGCACCGCCGCCAGTGCGGTGCGTCGTTGAGCAGATACTCCCACGGCGCTGCAGGCACCGGAATCACCCTTTGGGGTGAGCCGGGCAAGGGCTGTGTCCGCTCACCCCAAAGGGTGATTCCGGGTGCCTGCAGGGTGTGGGAGCATCAACCCGCCCCAGCGCTGCGAGCTTTCGGCTCGACCTCCTTGCACAACACCTGACGGTCGCGAGCCTGCTCGCCTGCCGCGGTGTCCTGCATCCCTTTTCAGGAGTTAGCAATGCATACAACAACAAGTACAGCCCATAGCCCCGCCCCGCATGCACCCTCGCAACCCGGCACCAGCACCGGCCGCTTCCGCAAATCCATGAGCATGACCGCCCTGGTGCTGTTTGGCCTGGCCTACATGGTGCCCCTGGCCGTATTCACCACCTACGGGCTGGTCACCCAGATGACCAAAGGGCACCTGCCCACCGCCTACCTGCTAACGCTCGCCGCCATGCTGCTGACCGCCTACAGTTACGGCCGCATGGTCCAGGCCCACCCCTACTCCGGCTCGGTCTACACCTACACGCGCAAGGCCTTCGGCAGCCATATCGGCTTCATCACCGGTTGGACACTGCTGCTCGACTACATCTTTCTACCGCTGCTCAGCTACCTGCTGATCGGCATCTACATGTCGGAATACTTCCCGACCATCCATGCCTGGGTGTGGGTAGCGGGTTCCATTGCCCTGGTCACCTTCCTCAACCTGATCGGCATCGAGTCGATCACCCGGGTCAACTGGATCCTGGTGGTGGTGCAACTGGTGTTCATCATCGTCTTCGTCGCTTTGTCCATTCTCAAGCTCAGCGGACAGGCGGAGCCGGTGTCGCTGCTGGCCCCTTTGCACCACGATGGCTTCAGCGTGCCGTTGATCATGACCGGCGCCGCCGTGCTGTGCCTGTCGTTCCTCGGCTTCGATGCGGTGTCGACCATGGCTGAGGAAACCAGTAACCCGACCTACCGCATTCCCGTGGCGATTCTGGCGGTGTCGTTGATCGGCGGCCTGCTGTTTCTGGTGGTGTCTTATTGCGCGCAGATGGTGTTCCCCGACTGGGGCAGCTTCGCCGACCCGGATTCGGCGTCGGTGGACGTGATGCGCCGGGTGGGCGGCGAGCTGCTGGTAACCGCCTTCACCGCTACCTACGTGGCGGGCTGCTTCGCCTCGGCCATGGTGTCCCAGGCCAGCGTGTCGCGCGTACTGTTCGCCATGGGTCGCGACGGCGCATTGCCGCGGGCATTCGGCCAGCTGGTGACGAAAAAGCGCGTGCCGGCCACTGCCATCCTGGTGGTCAGCCTGCTGTCGCTGATCGCCCTGGTAATCACCCTGGATACCGTGGCGAACATGATCAGCTTTGGCGCACTGTTCGCCTTTTCGGCGGTGAACCTGGCGGTGGTCAAGCACTACCTGGTTGACCAGAAACTGCGCGGTTGCCGCAACTACCTGCTGTACGGCGCCATTCCCGGCCTGGGCTTTCTCAGCACGTTGTGGCTATGGAGCAGCCTGACCAGCCTGTCGTTCACCATCGGCCTGTGCTGGATGGGCCTGGGCCTGTTGGTGCTACTGGGGCTGACCCGGGCGTTGCGCGTGAAGCTGCCAGAGTTGCAGATGGCCGAGTGAGCCCTGACGCCTTGCATGACCGCTCCTGCAGGGCATCGCGAGAACCCGGGTGATAACTGCTCGTTATCGCCCGATCCGTATTAATCATTATTCAGCCCCCCGTTCGCCCCCTACAGTCCTGACCAACGATTGTCATTGCCAACGGGAAACGAAATGTCCATCGAACACCGCCTGAACCACATCGCCGGCCAGCTCAGTGGCCACGGTGACGTGCTGCTGCACAGCCTCGACGCCCACACCGGTGAAACACTGCCCTACGCCTTCCACCAGGCGACTGGCGATGAAGTCGAGGCCGCCGCCCAGGCCGCCGAGGTGGCCTACCCGAGCTACCGCAGCACCCACCCGGACCAGCGCGCCGCTTTTCTCGACGCTATCGCCAGCGAACTGGACGCGTTGGGTGATGACTTCATCCAGGACGTGATGCGCGAAACCGCACTGCCTGAAGCACGCATCCGCGGCGAACGCAGCCGCACCAGCAACCAGCTGCGCCTGTTTGCCGAGGTGGTACGGCGTGGCGACTTCTACGCTGCACGCATCGACCGCGCCCTGCCCCAGCGCACCCCACTGCCGCGCCCGGACCTGCGCCAGTACCGCATCGGCGTGGGCCCGGTGGCCGTATTCGGCGCCAGCAACTTCCCACTGGCCTTCTCCACCGCTGGCGGTGACACCGCTTCGGCGCTGGCCGCCGGCTGCCCGGTGGTGTTCAAGGCACACAGCGGGCACATGCTCACTGCGGCCCAAGTGGCCGCGGCCATCGACCGTGCAGTGACCGGCAGCGGCATGCCGGCAGGCGTTTTCAACATGATCTACGGTGCCGGTGTGGGCGAAGCACTGGTCAAGCACCCAGCCATTCAGGCGGTCGGCTTTACCGGCTCGCTGCGCGGTGGCCGCGCCCTGTGCGACATGGCCGCAGCGCGCCCGCAGCCGATCCCTGTGTTCGCCGAAATGAGCAGTATCAACCCGGTGATCGTGCTGCCGCAGGCTCTGCAGGCTCGCGGTGAACAGGTGGCGACCGAGCTGGCCGCCTCGGTGGTGCTGGGCTGCGGGCAGTTCTGCACCAACCCGGGCCTGGTGGTGGGTATCCGGTCGCCACACTTCGAGCATTTCCTGCAAACGCTGGTGGCACGCATGGCCGACCAGAGCCCGCAGACCATGCTCAACGCTGGCACCCTGCGCAGCTACCAGAACGCTGTGCAGCACCTGCTGGCGCACCCGGGTATCCAGCATCTGGCCGGCCAACCGCAAACCGGTAACCAGGCTCAGCCGCAGTTGTTCAAGGCCGACGTGAGCCTGCTGCTCAATGGCGACCCGCTGTTGCAGGAAGAAGTGTTCGGCCCTAGCACCGTGGTGGTTGAAGTGGCCGATGCCCAGCAATTGGCCGAAGCATTGCGTCACCTGCAAGGTCAGCTGACTGCCACCCTGATTGCCGAACCTGACGACCTGCGCACCTTTGCCTCACTGGTGCCGTTGCTGGAACGCAAGGCCGGGCGCTTGCTGCTCAATGGCTACCCGACCGGTGTGGAGGTTTCCGATGCCATGGTGCATGGCGGCCCCTACCCGGCCACCTCCGACGCCCGCGGCACTTCGGTCGGCACCTTGGCCATCGACCGCTTCCTGCGCCCGGTGTGCTTCCAGAACTACCCGGACGCACTGCTGCCGGATGCGTTGAAAAACGCTAACCCGCTGGGGATTGCCCGGTTGCTGGAGGGTGTGAGCAGCCGCGAGGCGGTGTGATCTTTCATGGCTGCAACCCGTGCCGGCCTCTTCGCGGCTATAGCCGCCAAGAGGCCGGCACTGGCGCTTCGAGCTGTATACAATCAGTAAAAAGCTTGCTTACAATACCGAGCGCCTATGACATCGGTAATCGCCGATGCGTATTGCGCAGGCTTGCACCATGTCATCTACAAACCCTGCAAAAACGCTCCTCGTCAAAAACGCCGCACTGCTGGTCACCATGGACGGCGAACGCCGCGAAATCAAGAACGGCGGCCTGTTCATCGAAGACAACCTGATCAAGCAAGTCGGCCCCAGCGAAACCCTCCCGCAGCACGCCGACGTGATTCTGGACATGGCCGGCAAGGTGGTCATCCCAGGCCTGGTCAACACCCACCATCACATGTACCAGAGCCTCACCCGCGTGGTACCGGCAGCTCAGGACGGCGAGCTGTTCAACTGGTTGACCAACCTGTACCCGATCTGGGCGCGCCTGACCCCCGAGATGATCGCGGTGTCGACCCAGACCGCCATGGCCGAGCTGATCCTGTCCGGCTGCACCACCTCCAGCGACCACCTGTACATCTACCCCAACGGCTGCAAGCTCGACGACAGCATCCACGCGGCGGCCGAGATCGGCATGCGCTTCCATGCCGCGCGCGGCAGCATGAGCGTGGGCCAGAGCCAAGGCGGCCTGCCACCTGACTCGGTGGTGGAAAAGGAAGCCGACATCCTCAAGGAATCGCAACGCCTGATCGAGGACTACCACGATGCCAGCCACGGCTCGATGCGCCGCATCGTGGTCGCGCCATGCTCGCCGTTCTCGGTCAGCCGCGACCTGATGCGCGAGGCTGCCGTGCTGGCGCGCCAGTATGGGGTGTCGCTGCACACCCACCTGGCCGAGAACGTCAACGACATCGCCTACAGCCGCGAGAAGTTCGGCATGACCCCTGCCGAGTACGCCGAAGACCTTGGCTGGGTCGGCCATGATGTATGGCATGCCCACTGCGTGCAGCTCGACCAGCACGGCATCGAGCTGTTCGCCCGCACCGGCACCGGCGTCGCCCACTGCCCATGCTCGAACATGCGGCTGGCCTCAGGCATCGCCCCGGTACGCAAGATGCGCGACCACGGCGTACCGGTGGGGCTGGGGGTCGATGGCTCTGCCTCCAACGACGGCGCCAGCATGATCGGTGAAGTGCGTCAGGCCCTGCTGCTGCAACGGGTGGGCTTTGGCCCTGACGCGATGACCGCACGCGAAGCACTGGAGATTGCCACCCTGGGTGGCGCGAAAGTGCTCAACCGCAATGATATTGGCGCCCTGGCCCCGGGCATGGTCGCCGATTTCGTCGCCTTCGACCTGGGCCATGTGGCGTATGCTGGCGGCCACCATGACCCATTGGCGGCACTGGTGTTCTGCACCCCGACCCAGGTGCATACCAGCGTGATCAACGGCCGCGTCGTGGTGAAAGACGGCCAGCTGGCCACCGTCGACCTGCCGCGCGTACTGGAACGCCACAACCAGCTGGCCCATCAGCTGGTCAGTGGCACTTGAGGCCAGGCATCAGCTCGGCATCGCCGGGTTGAATGAAGGGCATGCGCAGCCCTTTGGGCTGCGCTGTCACCTAGGCAAGCTGCGGGTAGCGCACACTACGATGTCATGTCCACTCAAAGGTCCATGACCATCTCATGCCAGGCCATGCCGCCGTGGTCCGACGGCGACGGTTTCACGTATCGGTAGCCAAGCTTCTGGTACAGGGCCACATGCTGCTCCTTGCACATCAGGTGAATGGTCTGCTTGCCCGCCGCGTGCATGCGCCCGATGAATTCGTTCATCAACAGTTTGGCGTAGCCTTTGCCCTGGTGGGCCGGGTCTACAACCACCGACATGATCACCACGTTCGCGGCCGCCGGGTCATGGCCAACCAGCTCTTTGAAGGCCTCGTCGGACATCACGACCTCGTGGGCGCAGCCACTGTTGATGAAACCAACAATCTCGCCGTCGCTTTCCAGCACCAGGAAGCCTTGTGGGTACTGCGTGATACGCGTGCGGATTTTCTCCAGCGTGGCCGCCTCATCCCCTTCATAGGCGCCAATTTCGATGGCGTAGCAACGCTCGGCATCGGCGGGAACGGGGGTGCGGAACTGAAGGGCGCTCATGGCAGGTATCCTTGGCAATGGTAAAAGCAGCCGCCATGATAAATGAGCATCGACCTTGCACTCCATCATTGCGAACTCGGTCAGGTCGAGTGTGTGACGCTTGCTGCCTGCCAAGGAGGGCAAGCATCATGGGGACCTTGCTCTATTGCCACGGATACGCCGATGACCGCTGTAACTTTCCCCTTCACCGAACCCAGCCGCTGCAAACGCCTGAAAGCGGCCAGCAGCAGGGATCATGACAGCGTCGATCAACTGGTGATGGCAGCGCGGCCTTTCGAGAACCGCGAGCGTTATGGGCGCTTCCTGCAGGTGCAGCACCGCTTTCATGGCAGCCTGTTGGCGTTGTATCAGGATGAACAGCTCAACCAGCAACTGCCGGGGCTGGAGGCGCTGTCACGGTTCGCGGTAGTCCAGGCCGACCTGCGCGACCTCGGCCTGCCGCTGCCAACGCCCGCCCAACTGGTCCGTGTCAGCTCGGCCCAGGCCCTGGGATGGCTGTATTGCAGTGAAGGTTCGAACCTGGGGGCGGCGTTTCTCTACAAGCAAACGCAACGTCTTGGGCTGGAGGGTGACAAGGGGGCCCGCCACCTGGCCCCTCACCCGGATGGCCGAGCGCTGCATTGGCGCGAATTTGTTGCCAGGCTGGACAGCCTGGTGCTGGGGGAGCAGGAGGAAGCAGAGGTGGTAGCGGGGGCGATTGCAGCGTTCGACAGTTATCGGGGGCATCTGCGTGAGGTATTTGCAGGCAGTTGACCGAGTGCAATGGCACCTTTAGCGGGTGCTGCACAGCACCAACTGCCACGGCGATTTTCTACAAGTTGTTGCTGTAGCGAACTTTTTCTTGATTCCCTGTCTATGTGTGAGGCACAGAAAGGTAGCGGAACGCGAGACAAGGTTCGCCCCCCACACCTGCTGGCCAGATGGCTCATTCGTTATCAGAGGTTGGCTACGCTCATGAAAATACGTGTCGCAAGGTTGGTGCTGCTCGGCCTGTTCTCGCTCGCGGCGGTGGGCACGGCATCGGCAACGCAAATGAAAGCAGCCGAACCGGTTTCACCGGCCGTCCAGTCACCGTTGAAGCCAGCCGGCAACCCTTGGTCGAGCGTGGCCAGCGTGGCCGTTGAACAGCCGGCCACGCTCCTGGCGCATGATGACGATCGCTGGCACGACCACCGAAGCGACTGGCGGCGCGAACAGTGGCGGCGTGAACAAGCCCGCCGGGACTGGGAGCGGCGGCGCGACTGGGAACGGCGCCGTGATTGGGAGCGCCGCCATGAGCGCGCCATGCGCCAGCGTCATCATGACGCGCATTATTACTACCGCCGTTGAAGCCCATGCGATCGGTGCAGGGGCGGTGTCAGTCAGCCAGCTGGGAACTCTCGCTCACCGCCTCTGCCTCCATCTTCAAGCGATCCGCCTTGCAGATATACTTGGGCTTGCGTGGCGCCAGCTTGGCACTGGCCTTTTTGGCATGCGCCTGCAATAGCTGCTTGATCTTCTTACGACGGTTCATGGTCTAGGGGCCTGTCAGTACGTTTTCGCTGCCGCCATCATACCCCGGCGGCGAGGGGAAAACGCGGTGAACGGCCCAGCGTATGCCTGCTACGGCCATGCAGGTCGCAGGATTAAACGCGTTTACGTTATTTTCACAGTCCGCAGATTAGCGTCACGCCCTTTCCGGCCACGCGCACAACCGCTGGCCGCCAAGGTACGACGAGGCATACGTGTCACACACTACATCCCCCGCCGCGCACAAGCGCGTGGACTGGGCCGGCCTCGGCTGGCTCTTGCTGTTCTTCTGGTATTTCTCCGGTGTAACCCAAGCGTTGCTGCTGTTCAGCGGGACGACCGGCTTCGCCGGTTTTCGCGATGCGTTGTTCCTCAGCAGCCTGTGGCTGGCGCCCGTCCTGTTGCTGCCGCGCTTCACTCGCGCCACCGCGGCAATCATCGGTCTGGTGCTGTGGGCGGCTTCGCTGGTGGGCCTGAGCTACTTCGGCATCTATCGCCAGGAATTTTCACAAAGCGTCATCTTTGTGATGTTCGAGTCCAACACCGCCGAGGCTGGTGAGTACTTCAGCCAATACTTCAGCGTGGGGCTGGGCCTGGCACTGGTGCTGTACACGCTGGTTGCGGTCCTGCTGTGGCGGCGCGTGCGCCCGGTCAGCCTGCCACTGCGCAGTCGCCTGCCGGTGGTCGTGCTATTGCTGGTGGCCAACCTGGTCGTGCCGTTCTACAAGCAGATGGTCACCCAGGAGCGCAACTTCGCCGATGCGCTCGAAAAAGTGCAGCAGCGAATGGAACCGGCCGTCCCTTGGCAGTTGCTGGTCGGTTACCGACAGTACCGCCAGCAACTGGACAACATGCAGAAACTGCTGGCCCAGAATGCCGCACTGCCACCGCTGCAAAACCTGCGCGACAGCAGTGGTACAGCGCCACGCACCCTGGTATTGGTGCTCGGCGAGTCGACCACCCGCGAGCACATGCACCTGTATGGCTATGACCGCGACACCACGCCCAACCTCGACGCGCTGGCCGCCAGCGATACGGGCCTGACCGTGTTCCGCGACGTGGTATCGCCGCGCCCGTACACCATCGAAGTGATGCAGCAGATCCTCACGTTCGGCGACGAGCAGAACCCGGACCGTTTCCTCAGCGCCCCGTCGCTGATCAACCTGCTGAAACAGGCAGGTTACAAGACCTTCTGGATCACCAACCAGCAGACCTTGACCAAGCGCAACACCATGCTCACCACCTTCTCGCAGCAAACAGACGCGCCGGTGTACCTGAACAACCAGCGCAACCAGAATGCCCGCCAGTACGATGACGTGGTGCTGGCGCCGTTCGAGAAAGCCCTGCAAGACCCTGCGCCCAACAAGTTCATCATCGTGCACCTGCTGGGCACGCACATGGACTACCGCTACCGCTACCCGGACGACTATGCGCACTTCAACGACAGGCAGGGTGTGCCAGCCAAGCTGACAGCGGACCAGGTAAAAACCTACAACTTCTATGACAACGCGGTGCGCTACAACGACTATGTGGTGTCGAGCCTGATCAAGCGTTATGCGGCAGGCAACCCCAACGGGTTCCTGATGTACCTGTCCGATCATGGTGAAGACGTGTACAGCTCCGGTGACCACGACCGCCTGGGGCGCAATGAAGGCGCACCGACCCGGCCGATGTACACCATCCCGTTCCTGCTGTGGACCTCGCCTAGCTGGCAGGCCGAACACCCGCGTGACTTGCAGGCAATGGCCAACCGCCCCTACAGCAGTTCGCATCTGATCCATACCCTGTCAGACCTGGCCGGATTGAGCTACGACCGCTATGAACCGGCCAAGAGCCTGGTGAGTCCACAGTTCGTGGCAGCACCACGCTGGATCGGCGATCCGTACCGCAAGGATGGCTTGCGCGAGTTCGATCAGCTGCCGCAGGACAAGGCCGACGGGGCACAGGAAACAGCCAGCACCCGGCAGTAATAAGGCCGGTTCATGCCCGGCAGCTACCCTGCAGGGCACTCCCCCGCACCGCCTCGGCCAACTTGCGCAGGTTGGCCTGGTGCGCATTCACCAGGCTGGTGATGCTGTTGTCCGCAGCAGTCTGCACTGACGTACGGCAGGTCAGCTCGACCTGCCCTTGCTGCTTCAGGCGCCACACGGCCTCCAGCGACGCGTAGCGCCCTGGTACCGTGTCGAAGCGTTGCACATCCACCCGCAGCGACGCCTTGCCGCCACCCGCCGGGCCGCCCAACAGGTCCTGCAGGGCGCTGCGGAATTCATCCACCAGGTTGGCGCCCCACCACTCCGTCTCCAGAATGGCCAGGCCGCTCTGCCCTTGCCGCACCACCAACTGTGGGCGGTCGACCTGGGGCGGCACAGCCACCCTGACCACCTGAATGCGCTGGCCGCTGTCACGTACCGGGTCGCTCGGTACCAACGTGTGGTAGTTGTTCGGCGTACTGCTGCAGCCCCCGAGCCACACCAGCAGGCTGGCCACACATGCATTGCGCAGTCGTTGCATCGGCTGTCTCCTCAGGGTTCAAGGTCTGCAGGCCCGGCCGATTTCGGCCGGCCACGAATCAGCGACTCGGGGTGGCGGCCCAGGTAATCGGCAAGGTCACGTAGCGAACGCGACATGCGCTCCAGCTCGTCCAGCGTTTCACCCATTCGCTCGCGCTGCGGCGAGTCTTCGGAAATTGCCGAGTTGGCCGTGCGCAGGGTCTTGTGCACCTCGTCCAGCGCCACTTTCACCTCCGGCAACGTCTGGCCATTGAACTGCTTTAGGCTGGCGCGCAGTTCACGCAGGCTGCCGTCCAGGTTACCGGCGATGCTTTCCAGCGGCAGCTTGGCAATGCGCTCCACTACCCTCTGCAGCTGTTCCTGCAACTGCTCAAGGCTGCCGGGCAGCGTCGGGATCATGATGGGGTTGGCAGCCATGTCGAAGGCCACCTTGGGGGCATCGGGGTAAAAGTCCAGCGAAATGAACATCTGCCCGGTGATCAGGTTGCCGCTACGCGCCTGGGCCCGAAGCCCATGCTCGACAAAGGTGCCAATCAGTTTCCGCGCCCCTTGCATATCGCCCTCGGTGTGCTTGAACACCGCCAGCATCTTGCGGTGCACCGGCCCTAGCCGCTGCGGGTAGATCACCGCATCGACCACTACCGGGAAGCTCTGCCGCGTAGCATCGTAATCGAGCTGGATCGAGGTGACCCGGCCAAACTCCACCCCCTTGAACTCCACTGGCGCGCCCACCGACAGGCCGCGCATGGCCTGGTCGAAGCGCAACTGCAGGTACTGCGCCTGGCCATGCGGAGGCGACAGCGCCATGTCGCGGTCGGCGAATAGCTGGAAGCGGGCCTGGTCGGCAGCAGGCTCGGCTTGCGCCGCGAAATCGGGCGAGCCGAAGGCCAGCCCGCCCACCAGAATCGACGACAGCGATTCGGTATCGACCTTCAGGCCATTGGCACCGATCTGCATGTCGATGCCACTGGCATTCCAGAAGCGCGTGTCAGCAGTGACGAACGTGTCGTAGGGCGCCTGCACGAACACCCCAATCTCTACCCCCTTGCCATCGTCCTGGAGGGCAAAGGACACCACCTCACCCACCGGGATCTTGCGGTAGTAGATCGAAGAGCCGATATCCAGCGAGCCGAGGTCGCTGGCGACAAGAACAAAGCGCTTGCCCTTTTCGTCATAGGTGATCGGCGGTGGCAGCTCCAGCCCGACAAAAGACTTTTCCGGCACCTTCGACTCGCCGGAATCAGCCCCGATGAAACTGCCCGAAAGCAGCGTGTCCACCCCGGAAACCCCGCCCACGCCGATGCGCGGTCGCACCACCCAGAAGCGCGCTCCCCGGGTAGCGAATGAACGGGCATCGTTGGAGAGCTGAACCTTGGCCACCACGCTCCTCTTGTCGTCGGCCAAGTCCACCGTGGTCACTTCGCCAATCACCACGCTGCGGTATTTTACCTGGGTCTTGTGCGCCACCAATCCCTCGCCACTGTGGAAAGAAATGGTGATCACCGGCCCTTGCTGCATCCAGTTGCGCACCACCAGCGAAGCGCCGATCAGGATCGCCAGGATCGGCACGATCCATACCAGCGACACACTCCAACGTCGGGTGCGCACTTCAACCTGCCCAGGGCCCTCGCGCTTGTCAGTCTGTTGCCCCATCAATGCGGCCTCCCCTCGTTGGCATGGCTATTCCAGATCAGGCGTGGATCAAAGCTCATCGCAGAGAACATGGTCAGCACTACCACCATGCCAAAGAACAGAATGCCCACACGCGGCTCGATGGTGCCCAGCCCGCGCAGTTGCACCAGCGCAGCCACCAGCGCCACTACCATCACATCGAGCATGGACCAATAGCCGATCAGCTCGACGAAGCGGTACAACTGCGAACGCTGCCGGCAGGCCCAGGAAGAACCACGCTGGGCAGTGAACAGCAGCAGGCCAAGGGAGAAGAACTTGATGGCGGGCACACCCACGCTGGCAATGAAAATGATCAGCGCGATGTCCCAGGCCCCGGCTTCCCAGAACTCCAGCACGCCACCGCCAATGGTGCTTTCTGTACCACTGCCGAGCATTTCGGTGTGCATCACCGGCAGCAGGTTGGCGGGGATGTAGAAAATCAGTGCGGCCAGCAGAAACGCCCAGCCACGGCTGATGGCATTGGCCTTGCGTCGGTGAATGACGGCGCCGCAACGGTTGCAGGTGTGCGCGCCACTGCGCGTGTCGCATGCCTGGCCACAGCCATGGCACAGACACAAGCCAAGGTCGTGCGCCTTGACCGGGGCAGTCATACCTGTTCCCACAAGTCGCGGATGTCCTTGCCGGCAATGTGGATGATCAACATGCTCAATGCGGCCAGGGCCAGCAGGCCGATACCGGGGATCACATCGAGCAGCCCCGCCAGTTTGATCACTGCCACCATTGCCCCCAGCAGACACACCTCCAGCATGCTCCAGGGCCGCAGGCTTTCCAGGCCACGCATGCACAGGGCAAAGCCGGGGGCACGCTGGCCGGCAAGGGCAAAACCCAACACCCAGCACAACAGGGCAATTTGCAGCAGCGGCGCAAAAATGATCGACAGCGCCATGACCAGAGCGATGAAGGTGATACTGCCATGACTGAGGATCTGCACGGCGTCCCACAATGTGGCCGAGTGGGTCAGCCCCTGCATGCCGATGGTCATCACCGGGTAATAGTTGGCGAACACCAGCAGGACACCGCCAGTCACACTCAGTGCCAGCCGCTGCTCGATAGTCAGTGACCTGTGCCGGTACAGCACGCCGCCACAGCACGGGCAAAGGGCACGTTGATGTTTGAGCAGCGGTGCACGGTGGTACACCGTGTCGCAATACTCGCAGATGATCACATCTTGCGTCTGGCTCATGGTTTGCCCACAGGTAGCCTTGGATCAGGCCAAGAGGCTAATCGGAACGGCGTCTGATATCCGGTGTAGACCATCTGGGCAAAACTTCCATCACGACATCAAAGGCGAACTATTCTGTGAGGCGGGCTTTCCGCCCGGTGGAGGTGTGCCATGCGTACGTTCACGTGGAGTTACCTGTTGATGCTGCTGTGCGCAGCATCGGCCGCCCAGGCGCAGTCGGTGGTGCCGCTCAAGGGCCAGAGCAGCCAGCAGATGCAACTGGATATCAACGATTGCAATACCGTAGCCACCAATGCCGCAAACGGCACAGCGACGTCCAGCGACCCACATGTCGGTGGCCGGGTTCGCGGTGCAGCTGCGGGTGCCGCCGCCGGTGCTGTAGGCGCGCAGGTGCGCGGCAACCAGCATGACGAGTTGTATGACCGGGTGGGTGACGATGCCAAGCAGCAATACCGGCAGAACCGTGCCGGCGAAGTGGCCGCCGCCGGGGCCGCGGTCGGTGGCATGCGCCAGCGTCAGGACCGGCGCCAGGACCGGCGCGGCCAGGACGAGGCCAAAACCCAGGCCCATGCCAGTGCCTACAGCGGTTGCCTGCAAGGGCGCGGCTACCAGGTCAACCCCTGAGCAATCGCCACGCCATGCTCCTCCTGCCGGGGTGGCATGGCGTGCTCAGTTCAGGAACTTCGCCAGCTCTTCGCGACAAAATTCCACGAACAACTGCGCCGGCTTGGTCAGCTGGACTCGCTTCAACCACGCCGCAGCCAGCCCCGACAGCGCCACCGGCTCGGCAATGTCGAGCATCGCCAGGCGTTGGCCGTCATAGGTGTATTCCGAGTGCGGACGGGTTACCAGCAACGAAAAACCGAAACCCTGACCGACCATGCCGCGCACCATCTCGATCGACGGCGAACTGAAGACGATGTTCGGTGCCAGGCCCATCTCGTTGAACAAGCTGACGAAGTAGGTGCGGCTAGGGGCCACGTCCAGCAGGATCATCGGCTCGGGGCACAGGTCGCGCAGCGAGACCTGGGCCTGGCTGGCAAAGCGGTGGTTCTCGGGTAGCAGCACATAGGGCTTCTGCGGCGGCATCAGCGGCTCGGCCTCGATGGTGCCATCCAGGTCGTGGTCATAGAGAAATGCCAGGTCGAATGTTCCAGCGGTCAGGCCCTGGATCAGGTCCTGCTGCTCACCGTCGCGCAGGCGAATGTCCACACCCGGGTAGCGCTGGCGAAAGCCGGCGATCAGGCGCGGCAGGTACAGTGGCGCCACGGTTTCGAAACAGCCAATGTCGATCTGCCCGGCGACGGTATCGTTGTCGGCCAGGGCGTTCTGTTCGAACTCATGGGCCATCTGCAGCAGCGACTTGGTCTTGGCGTAGAAGCGTTTGCCGCTGGGCGTCAATGACACACCCTGGGCGTGGTGGCGGATGAACAGCTGCACACCGAAACTTTCCTCCAGGCTCTTGATGGCCGTGGAGATGGACGGCTGGGCGATGTACAGCTGGCGTGACGCTTCGGCCACACTGCCCGCTTCCACGGTGGTGACGAAGTACTTCAGTTGTCGCAAGGTATAGGCAGCCACAGGGTACCTCTCTGACGCGGGTCTGGGCAGGCTGGGATCATGCCTCACACTTTACCCTTGGCTGCCGCTCTGCGGGGGCTGAGCGCTGAAGGATTTACCTATGCCTTGAGCAGGTTTTTTGTAGGGTCTGCCAGTACCTCGGCTCACAGGCCTGCGCAAACCGGCGCCGCACCACGCTTGCGCCTGGAACGGGGCCCCGTGGCACAGCAACCACTGGTCAAAAACGCCCGAACGTCTTTACTGATAGTCATCGGCCCCAGGTAAACGGTGTGCGCTTATGAAGATCGTGGTCACCAGCATCCTCGTCGACGACCAGGCCAAGGCCCTGGCTTTCTACCACTACGTACTCGGTTTCGAGCCCAGGCACGACATCCCCATGGGCCGGCACCGCTGGTTGACCCTGACTTCGCCCAACGACCCCAATGGCGTCGAACTGCTGCTGGAACCCGACGCGCACCCGGCGGCCAAGGTGTACAAGGCCGCGCTCAAGCAGGATGGCATCCCCGCCACCTCGTTCGGCGTGCGTGACATCCAGGCCGAATACACCCGGCTATGTGCGGCCGGTGTGCAGTTCATCCGGCCACCAACCCCAATGGGGCCGGTTACCGTGGCGGTGTTCGATGACACGTGCGGCAACCTGATCCAGATTGCCCAGAAGCATTAGCCGGTTGCCCTTAACCCAATGCGCACCCACAAGGAAAACAGATGCGCCACGAATTCAGCGAAGTGCTCAACGACCTGGTCGACTACTTTCTGCTTGGCGATATCCAGTTGCTCGAACGCTTCAAGCAAGACCAGCAACTGCCCGACGACCTGGCCCATGCGTTCACCCACGGTGACAGCGGCGACCAGGCTGTGCGCGAAGGCATCGTGCTGCCGCTGGCCGGTGTCGACAACCTGCCCTACCGCATCCTCTTCACCCTCGATAACCACACACCGGCCCTGCGCGAGGCCGGCAGCCGCCTGAAGCACCGGCGCAATGGCTATGTACTGCGGATCGAGCACGGTGCGCTGATGCTGTACACCTGGCGCATCCTGCAGCACTTCACGCCCAAGACCCTGGGTGACCTGATGGCGCGTTACCGGCTGCCTGGGCGGCCGATCATCGAGCTGGACAATGGCTGGTACGACGTGGAGGTACTGGCGGGGGCACTGGTGCGCGACGGGTTGTACGAGCCAGCGTTCGAGTTCGTGCTGAAGAAGCGCTGGAGCCGGGGTGAGGCGACAGCTGTGGATACCGGGTATGCATTCGGGCTTCGTGGCTACTTCGACTGATTGATCGCCTGTGCCGGCCTCTTCGCGGGTGAACCCGCTCCTACGGGGGGCACAGGGGTTCAGAGATTGTTGGGGCTGCTTTGCAGCCCTTCGCGGGTGAACCCGCTCCTACGGGGGCCGCAGGGGGGCAGAGATTGTTGGGGCTGCTTTGCAGCCCTTCGCGGGTGAACCCGCTCCTACACGGTACCTGTAGGAGCGGGTTCACCCGCGAAGAGGCCGGCACAGGCAAACTCGACCTTCAGGTGTGAGTGATATCCCGATCCTTGGTCTCCGGCAGGAAGAAGATCCCCAGCACCGCCGTCATCACGGCAATCACGATCGGGTACCACAAGCCGTAATAGATATCCCCGGTCGCTGCCACCATGGCAAACGCCACGGTCGGCAGGAAGCCGCCGAACCAGCCATTCCCGATGTGGTAAGGCAGCGACATCGAGGTGTAGCGGATGCGCGCCGGGAACAGCTCCACCAGCCAGGCGGCAATCGGCCCGTAGACCATGGTCACGTAGATCACCAGAATGGTCAGCAGCAACAGCACCATCGGGTAGTGGATTTTCGCCGGGTCGGCCTTTTCCGGGTAGCCCGCCTCTTTCAATGCACCACTCAGGGTTGCGGTAAACGCTTCGCTTTGCACCTTGAAGTCCGCCGCCGCCAGGCTGCTGCCATCAAAGCTCGGCAATACCCGTTCGCCAATGCGGATCTGTGCCACGCTGCCGGGTTCCGCCGCTTCATTGGTATACGGGATGGCGCGCTTGGCCAGCAGGCTCTTGGCAATGTCGCAGGAGCTGGTGAATTTGGCCTTGCCCACCGGGTCGAACTGGAATGCACATTGGCCCGGGTCGGCCACCACCACCACCGGGTTCTGCTCCTGGGCAACGAATACATCCGGGTTGCCATACTCGGTCAGTGCCTTGAAGATCGGGAAATAAGTCAGCGCGGCGATGATGCAGCCGGCCATGATGATCTTCTTGCGGCCAATCCGGTCGGACAGGCTGCCGAAGAAAATGAAGAACGGTGTGCCGATCAACAATGAACCGGCAATCAGCAGGTTGGCGGTCTGCGCCTCGATCTTGAGCGTCTGCAACAGGAAGAACAACGCGTAGAACTGCCCGGTGTACCACACCACGGCCTGGCCGGCGGTGCCGCCGAGCAGCGACATGATCACCACCTTGAGGTTGTCCCAGCGGGCGAACGATTCGGTCAGGGGCGCCTTGGATGCCTTGCCCTCGGCCTTCATCTTCATGAACACTGGCGACTCGTTCAGCTGCAGGCGGATGTACACCGAAATCGCCAGCAGCAGAATCGACAGCAGGAACGGTATCCGCCAGCCCCAGGCCTCGAACGCTTCCGTCCCCATGGCGGTGCGACAGGCCATGATCACCAGCAGCGACAGGAACAGCCCCAGGGTGGCAGTCGTCTGGATCCAGGCAGTGAAAAAGCCGCGGCGGCCCTTGGGCGCATGCTCGGCCACGTAGGTGGCCGCGCCGCCGTACTCACCGCCCAGCGCCAGCCCCTGCAGCAAGCGCAGGGTGATCAGGATGATCGGCGCGGCCACGCCGATCGTGGCGTAGCCCGGTAGCAGGCCCACCACTGCGGTGGACAGGCCCATGATGACAATGGTGATGAGGAAGGTGTACTTGCGCCCGATCATGTCGCCCAGGCGGCCGAACACGATGGCGCCGAACGGTCGGACGGCAAAGCCGGCGGCAAAGGCCAGCAAGGCAAAGATGAACGAGGTGGTTTCATTGACGCCAGCGAAGAAGTGCCTGGCGATAATCGCGGCGAGTGAGCCGTACAGGTAGAAGTCGTACCACTCGAATACCGTGCCCAGGGACGAGGCGAAGATGACCTTGCGCTCCTCCTTGGTGATACCGCGTTGGGGCGCGCTGCCCGTGGATGTGCTGTCGAGAACCGCCATGGGTTGCCTCCGTCATGTTGTCATGCAGGCCGGAGCACCTCACAACCACTTCACCGTCGCACCCAGGCCCTGGCGCTTGCTTTGGTTGCGCGAAGCACGACGAGGCTGGCCGCCTCGGATCGCAGCAAGGTTCATGAAGCATAATCGGGATTGGCTGGATATCCACCCGCCGGGCCCTGCACGAGAGGGCGGCCTGGACGACACGCAGCACCGGGGTGCCGGGCGATAGCGGGTTGGCTGACGATTTTGGCGGGGGCGGTTTCACCCGCCAGGCACTACCGGCCCCTTCAACTCGACCTGATTACCATCCGGGTCGTAGCAGTACAGCGAAAGCCCCTCGCCTTCGGCACCATACCGCTTCTCGGCAGGCTCCACCTTTACCCCGGCGGCTTCCAGATAGGCCGTCAACGCGGCCTCGTCGAACGGCTCGATGCGCAGGCAGAAATGGTGCAGGTTACGCCCTTCCACGCCCGGTGCCGCTCCGCCTGGCTGCCCCAGTGGGCCATCCAGGGTCACCAGGTCGATCATCGCCGTGCCCGTGGCCAGGTGCACCATACCCAGGTCTTCGCGCACGCGGCTGACGGTGCAGCCAAGCAGCTCGGTGTAAAAGGCAACACTGCGCGGCAGGTCGCTGACCCGCAACACCAGGTGGTCGATGTGCTTGATGGTGAAAGGCCGCATGCCGGGCTCCCTGTGGCGTGTTTGCGAATAGGTTCGCCACCATAGCGCAGGTTCACGCGGCGTGACCAGAATCAGCTACTCGTTCACCAAGCGTTGCAGTACGCCCCCTTCATGGCGCGTCAGGATACGCAGCAATTGGTCGACCAGCGCCCGGTCCGGCGCATCCAGGTGGAAGTGGTGCCCGCCTGGGTGCCAGGAGACTTTCGCCTGGCTGGGCAAGGCGGCCTGACGCCGGGTAAAGGCCTCGCCGGTGAAGGCCCCCTGGCGGCCGAACAGCAGGTACAACGGGCAGCGGATCTGGCTGAGCAGGTCGCAGGCTTCGCGCTCGGTCAGTGGCATGGGTTCGGGCAATACCAGCCGCGGGTCGTGGCGCCAGCAATAGCCATCGTCCAGCTGTAGCAGGTCGCGCAGCGCCAGCAGCCGAGCGGCACCTTCCGACAGTTCGGTGTCCAGCCGCTCGCGGCGTTGCGCCAGGGCGTTGTCCAGGTCGTCGAAGCGACCAACATCCGGCTCGGCAAAACCCGGCAACTGGCTGCGCTGTACCATGCGCTTGAGCCGGTAGGCCCGCGCCAGGTGCTGCACGCGATCATCTTCGGCCACCGTGAACGGTGCGCCCATGCCGTCGAGGAAGGTCATGCTGGCAATGCCACTGGTCATCGCCGCCAGCAGCGACGCTATACCGGTGCCCATCCCATGGGCCAGCACATGAAATTGCGCCAGGCCCAGGCTGTCGGTCACCGCCAGCATGTCTTCGGCATGCTCCCACAGGTAATAGCCGCTGTCGTGGCGACGATGGCCAGAACGGCCATGGCCGATCAGGTCGGGGGCCACCACGAAGCAGCCGTCCAGCATCGGTGCCAGGCGCTCGAACGAGGCAGCGTTATCCAGCCAGCCATGCAAGGCCAATATGGGGATACCGTCTTCTGCCCCCCAGGTGCGAACCGCTATTTCAACGCCATCGAGGTCTAGCAGGTGGTCTTTCGGACTGCACAGCGAACGCATTGCAATTCTCCTTGGCTGAAGCCTGCACCATGACCTGCCTCACCCTCTCGCAGATCCTCCCTCGCTGCCAGCCCGCCACCGACCCGCGCATGCGCAGGACCGACCGCAGCCAACAACTATCTACCGCACCCCGGCGCCTTGATCAGCGTGGACTATCTCCCCCCACAAAAGAGATGGTGACCATGACAACCCCGACACCGTTGCATCAAAGCCAGATAACCCGATCGTTACCGAAATGGAGCAAGGCGCTCCAACCCACGCATACACGCAAAGTGGTGCAGAGCCTGTACAAGGAATATCTCGATGAAGATGGCAGCCCTTACGCGTGGTATGCCACTGCCGATGAGCCAACGCGTGAGCAGTTGCACAACGCATTGCAAACCCGTAACAAACGGCTGGCGCAAGTCAAACAGGCGCTGGGCGAGTTCAAGGACATCATCGCGTTCTGCGGCCCGCTGTTGACCGAGCGGTTGAAGCTGAATGTGCCTGTAGACAGGGCGCAGTATGTCTTCCAGCCCTTTGAGTCAGAGGCCAACATCTGGGTCGGCGTTCCCGATGTGGAAACGCCTTTGGTCCCGGACGTGGAAGCGGATGTGCTGGCTACTCGCCCGGTCGGCCAGCCGCAAACACGCAGCTTGCTGGAGGCTGCCCTGCACAACTTCGAGGGGCTGGACGAAGTAGGCCCCTACAGCAGGCTCACCAACGCCGCTGGCAGCGACACGCCCCTGGCAGGCCTGACGATGGCGGACTTCGTCAGACATTGTCGGGCGCTGGACCTTGGCAAACGTTATCAAGACCATCTGCTTGCAACCCATGAAGGCGCCAATCGCGCTGAAATCCAGCGCCTGTCGATTGCAGCGAACCGTGAGGCCTTGAGGGTCCAGGCATTGATCGCCAAGCTCAAAGGCCTGCTGAGCGAGGCCGGGCTCGATGCGCTTGGGCAACTGTGCGACGGCAAGTCTCACCCCACCTATGAAAACGAGGCGTTGCATTGCTGGCACTTCAACCTGTTCGATATCCCCGTCCACGAAATACTGTTCATCGGGCCGGACAACCCTTACCGCACGAACCCCTGCATTGTGTATGTCCCTGGCGACAGCGAGCACCCGGTAAGGGAGTTCGCTTCTCGTCAGGAAGCGGGCAAGCACCTGCGCAGCCGGCTATTGCAAAGCGAGTTTCGCCGCGCCTTGGTGCATTTCGCCTACAAGGACAGGCAAAAAGAACTTGCCGTAAAGCTGGAAATTGCGCTGTTCGAAAAGGATGAAGCGGGCATACGCAAACCCCGAATCATGCCAGTGATCCCTTTCACGCTCTCGCCAATCCGAACCGACCCTTGGACGAACCTATACAACGCACACCTTGCGCGCATGAAGGCCGACGCAAAAACCATTGCTGTGCCTACCGCCGAAGTCGACGCCAACGCCCGCAATGAGCGTCTGAAGTACTGGTTCGACCTGGGGATGAACGTGCTGAATGTCGCCGCGTTCTTCGTGCCGGGGTTGAACACGGTCATGCTAGGCGTTTTTGCTTACGACCTGATGAGCTCTGTTTTCACCGGGTTCGAGGCCTGGGAAGAAGGTGATACCCGGCAGGCACTGGCGCAGCTGGAATCATTGGCCATCAACGCGGGCGTGATTGCCGGCTTTGCAGTGGGCACCAGGATCGTCCAGGCGTCTGGCTTTGTCGATGCACTGAAAAGTGTATGGCATGAAGACAAGGAAGTGCTTTGGCATCCCGACATGAAACCCTATGCGAGCACGGCGGCTATTCCTGAGGGGGCTCAACCCGATTTGCTCGGCCATGTGCACGTCGACGGAAAGACCTACCTGAAGCTGGATGGGACCCTGTACGAGGTGTTTCAGGGCGCTGATCAGCAATGGCGCGTGCGCCACCCCGAGGATGCGCAGGCCTATGCCCCACGCTTGCTGCATCATGGTAACGCCCGCTGGCAACTGGCCCATGAACAGCCTCTGGAATGGGACCGTGAACAGCTTGCGCGCCGCCTCGGCAGCCATAGCGCAGGCCTGGACGACAGCGAACGGGACCATGCCATGCGCACTACCGGTACCGATCCAGACGTGCTGCGCCGCACCCAGGCAGCGGGCCTGCGTCCACCCGCTTTGTTGATCGACACGCTGCAGCGGTTGCAACTGGACAATCAGACCCAACAGATCATCAACTGCGTACGCCATGGGTTGCCGCTGGCTGCGTACAAGAACTTTGCCTTGCCTGAGTTGCTGCGCCTGCCGGGGTGGCCCGAGGGGAACGTGCTGAAGGTTTACCAAGGGCCAGAACCCTGGGGCGAATCGGTGCGCTACGGCCCCCCTCACACGCTGGGCCAGACAGAAATCGAAATTACCCGTACCGACCTGGACAATGGCCAGTTGAGCCAGACCGTGCTGGATCAGATGGATGAAGAAGCCATTGAGCAGTTGCTCGGTGACACACCCACTGAGCACCGATCGTCCGCACTGAACAACAAGCTCGCGCAACACCTGGAACAGCATCGCGAGGCGCTGTTCGAGAGCCTGCAACAACGACGCCGTCCCACACACCCACCCACTGCACAAACCCTCGCCCGGCAGTTTCCCGGGCTGCCGGACAGTGCGCTTGAAGAATTGCTTGCCAACCTTAGCAACGCCGAACGGGAACGCCTGGCAAACGGACGGGTGCCGCTTCGCGTTGCCGAGGAAGCACGTCTTCTGCAAGCTCGAGCGCGGCTTGACCGCGCCCTCCTCGGCCTGTTCAGGCCCAGCCTGGCCAACGACGACAGTCTACGCATCAAGCAGGCGCTGCAAGCCGCGCACCCGCAGGCTGACCCGGCCCGGTTGCTGCAACTTGCCCTTGGTGATCGCCAGCACTGCGCCTCACTGCTTGGCCAACAGCCCATCAACCCCAGGTTCCGCTCCCCTTTGCGATTGGCCAACGGCCAGCTGGGCTATCCCCTGAGCGGCCGTGGCCTGCAGGGACGCGCCTTGCCGGCTGCACGTCGACTCCGGGCGCTCTACCCCGAACTCAGCAGCGAGCAAATCACCGGGCTACAAGCCGAACTGGCTCGAGGAGGCGACCTGGGTAGTGCGATCAACCAGCTGGAGGTCGAGCAGCGTACTCTCAACCGAGATCTCAACCGTTGGGTAAGCACCGCCCGCACCCTTGAAGAGCGCTTTGATCGCCAGCAATGCACCGAGCGACTGATGAGCGCTTCCCGCCGTGAAGGTGGCGCGCAAGCCGAAACACTGGTACTGGACCGTATGCAGCTCGAAGCGCTACCCGCTTTCACTGCACGCATGCCGCATATCCGCAATCTCAGGCTCGAGGGGCTGCAGATGCGGCGCCTGGAGGGCAGCTTCCTGGCAAACTTCCCTAACCTGGAAACCCTGGAAATCGTCGGCAACCCGGACATCGATGCCGAGACATTGTTCGAGGCGCTCAGGTCGGCACCGCGGCTACGCGAGCTGGGCCTGACCGACAATGGCCTGACCACCCTTTCACCCACCGCCCAACAGGCCATCGGAGCAATGCCCGGCTTGCGACTCCTGTGGCTCAGCCGCAACCGGCTGCAACTCGACACCACCAGTTTGGGCTTCCTGACGCGCTTGCCCCTGGATGCCCTCGGCCTGGCCCACAATCAAATCACCCTCGACGAAAGCCTTGCTGCCCAGTTTCAGGACATGATCCACCCCGTACTACTGCACTTTTCAGGCAACCCACTGCAACTGGCACCCGACCTGCGCTTCATGGCCCGTCTTGTCCACCTGGAGCTTGAGCGTTGCGAACTGCAGCAGTGGCCCGACAGCCTGACCGTCCTGATGAGCCAGCCCCAGTACCAACTGCGCTATCTGAACCTTTCGTCCAACCGCATTCGTACCCTGCCAGACTTGCCTGGTGTGCTGCGTACCCCGTTTGCCCGCGATGTCGCCGCGCACTTGCCGGAGCGCCGCTGGCTGTTCAACTACAACACCCTGGAAGCCCAGACACGTGCACGCCTGGGCAGCAGCGGCGTCAACGTCTTCGAGCACGCAGAAGACGTGCCACTGTGGCAAGGCGTTTTCCGTGGCGAGGCGAGCAATGCCGAGGAGCAGCTGTGGAGCGACCTGTTCGACCAAGGTGAAAACGCAGCGCTGCTGGGCGTACTCGAACGTCTTGCCCAGTCGGCAGAAGCGCAGCGTGATGGCGAGGCCCTGAGGGCGCGCGTCTGGAAGCTGCTGGATGACGCTGCCCACGACACCGTGCTGCGTGAGCGCCTTGCCACCGTGGCCGGCGACTTCCCGCCAACCTGTGGCGACGCGGGTGCCGACGCGTTCAGTGCCTTGGAGATAGAAGTGCTGGCCCACGAAGCCGCAGCCGTCGCCGGCAGTCGACCAGCTGATCTACTGAGCCTGTATGGCAAGTTGTATCGACGCAGTCAGGTCAATCAACTGGCCGATCGCATCAGCTGGAGAAGGTCCTTGCGCAAACAGGCGCTGCTCGACGGGGCCTTCGATGAAAACCTCCCCCCCTACGATGAGCTGGACGACCCCTCAGCCTTTCCGGACAGCGAACTTCAAACGGGGCTGGTGGACGATGTGGAGGTACGTTTGGCCTTGCGCCAGTCGTTGGCCAGCGCGCTGGACTACCCCGAGCCGAGCCGAGGCATGCTGTACCGCAATACGGCCAGAATCAACGACACAATCATCGAAATGGTGAAAGCTGCGGTCCTTTCCCTGGACAGGGATGCCATCGCTCGGGAGCAATGGTTGACCCAGCAGCCGGGCTGGGTCGAGTACTTGAAACGAGAGCATGCGGCCCAGTTCAGCCTGATCACCGACTTTTGGCGGCCAGGCCTTGATTACCTCTATTACTGCCTGGATGAAACCGCCGAGCCGGTGACATACCTGGACAGCTCGGTGCGACGAGCCTTGGCCAGGGTGATGCCTGAAAGCCCGGTGGATGCTGACGGCAGGCTACGTCGCGTGGTGCTCAACGAGCAGCAGTATCGCCAGGGCGTTGACGCGCTGACTGCCGAGCAGCAGCAGGTTGAAACCGGTCTGCTGACCAGCCTCACCCGCCAGACGCAAACAATCGGCCGCTGACCCCACTCACTGCCCGCGCAGGTCTTCGAAGAAGGCCTGCTTGCCGTCCACCTGGCTGGACGCCCGTGGGGCCGCTGCGGCGTCACCATTGGCGGCCTCCACGTGCCAATAGCAGTGCTGTACTGCACGGGTCACCGCCACGTAGGCCAAGCGCTGCACTTCTTCCTTCTGTGCCGTATCGAACGGTTGGGCATCACCTGCCTTGCCCAGCCCGGCCTGGCGGTATACCTGGTTCTTGTAGGGTGAGCTGGTCAGGTACTGGCAGTCACCCAGCATGAATACCGCATCGGCCTGCAAACCCTTGGCACTGTGATAGGTCAGCTGGCGCAGCCGGCGCTGTTCGGCCGGTAGCGCCGCCTCGGCGTGCAGCACGCTTTGCAGGTGCTCGTTCATCAAGGCCCGGTCACTGCCCTTGCGGTACAGCATCATGACCGTCTCACCCCGCTGGTAGTGCTCGACAAGCGTTTCGCCCAACGCAGCCTCGTCACGGTCGAACACCTTGACCGGCGAGCCGGGCAACTCGGCCGCCGGGCCACTGGCGCGGGCTTTCTTGCCGGCAATCGCCGGGGTGCCCTTGACCAGGTGCTCGGCCGCATCGATCACCTGTTGCTGGCAGCGGTAGTTGTCGACCAGCATCACCCGCGTATTGGCCGGCGACGGGAAAGCCTTGGTGAACTCCATGAAATACTTGGGCGAACTGCCACGCCAGCCGTAGATCGATTGCCAGTCGTCACCCACGCACAGCAACGACGAATGCTGGGCATGGCGCCCGGTGTGCATGGCCGGGCCGCGGCGCCGTATTTCAGCGAGGCTGGCACGCAACCAGCTGACGATCTGCGGCGACACGTCCTGGAACTCGTCGATCATCAGGTGCGCCAGCGGCCGCAGCAACGGATCGGGCAGCAAGTGCAGGTTTTCTGGGTTGTTCTCGCCAAACAGGGCGAACATGCGGTTGTAGCTCATCACCGGCGGCGACTGGTCCAGCAGGTGCGCTTCCAGGGCTTTCCAGTACAGCGCCAGGGCCTCGAAGAACAGTGCATCGCTATCGCCGGACGGAAAGCTCATCGCCGCCACTGCTTTGTTCACCTCCAACCCCAGGTTTTCGATGAAGTTGGCGGCACCGACGAACGCATCCAGCAGCGGCGCCGGGGCCAGTTCGCCCTTGACCTTGTACTCGAAGCCAGGACCGGCCACGGCATCGCCCGCCAACGATGCCGCCAGGCGCCTGGCCATGGCGTAGTTGTCGAGCCAGATCAGCGGCCTGTCGCAGAACGCCTGCAGCAGCGTGCGCTTGACCGCCCACTCGGCACGCACGGTCAGCTTGGCGCCGGGGCGCTGGTATTGCGCGCTTTGTGCGGGGTCGAAGCCCAGCACCACCAAAGGCCCCTGGCCTTCCAGGCGGCCGTGCACATGGAAGCGGCTGCCACGGATGTCGACCGTTTCGCGGCAGGGCTCGATACCCTTGATCGGCCAGACGCCGGCGGCAAACCACAGGTCCTCGATCACGTCGCACAGTTCTTCGTCGCGCTGGGCGGCCAATTGGGTCACCTGTGCGCGCTTCTGCACATCGGGGTTGTTCGGGTCCAGCGGTTTCAGTTGCAAGGCTTCGCTGCGCAACTGGCCGACCAGCTCGGCAAAACGCGGGCTCTCGCCCAGCAAGCTGCTGTAGCACTGGTTCAGCTGCTGGCGCTGGGCATCGTTCAGGCGCAGGTCGAACGGGTTGCTGTCGGCCTCGGCCTCACGCCCCGCAGGCATCTCGTGGCCCAGTGTTTCAAATGCACGCACCTGGCCGAAGCCCGGCAGGCTGCGCACCAGCGGCAGGATGCGCGAATGGAACGTGCGCACCAGCTCGCGGGCCTGCACAGGCTGCAGGTTGATCTGCCAGAGGGCGAACACCTGCAGCAGGCGCTTGATGAAGTCCTTGCGCGATTCGCGGGTGAAGGTGACCACGGTCATCGCATCCAGCTCGTAACCCAGGTAATGACGCAGCAGCAGGATGCGCAGCACCAGCGACGTGGACTTGCCTGCCCCGGCGCCTGCCACCACGCAGGTAGACGGGGTGTCACTGAAGATCAGCTTCCATTGCGCGGCGCTGGGCTGGGCTTCGGCGGGCAGACGCTGGGCGACATCGGCCTTGAAGCGCTTCTTCAACTCGGCCGTCAACGGCAGGCGCCAGTCGTCGAACAAGTTGTCATCCTGGCCTGGCACGGCGGCGCTGTCGGGGCGCGTATCGCGTATCACCAGCACCTGGCGCCCCGCTTCATAGCCCTCCACCCGACCACGCTCGAACCCTTCACGCACGCCATCGGCATGGCCAGTGCGCTGGCCTGTGGCGTGGCCGAGGAACCACGAGTCGCGGTGCTGGGCTTGCAGGCGGGTCAGGCCACGCCCCAGCAGGCGGGCGGCCAGGCGGCGAAACCAGGGCAACTGGGCAGGAGGGGTAAGGTCGGCGGGGGCCAGGGGTTGCTCGTGGGCCACGGTCACTCCGTTGAAATTCAAAACAGCAGGCATGTTCGCCGCATCGACGAAAAATCGCCAGCGAATGCTTGCAGATCAGTGGATTAGGCGATGAAGCGAATAAAACGCCGCAGAAAAAGCATCTATAAATCAGATTGTTTTAAGCCGATATTTACGCTTATTTTCGATGTTTCGATAGCGCATCATGGCGTCATTCCACTGATTCAAGGAGCACGACCATGCTGCAACTGCGACCCTTCGAAAGCCTCGGCCACGCCAACCATGGCTGGCTCGATGCCCACCACCATTTCTCGTTTGCCGAGTACTACGACCCGGCACGCATGCACTGGGGTAACCTGCGGGTTTGGAACGACGACCTGATCGCAGCCGGCAGCGGCTTCCCGCCGCACCCGCACCGCGACATGGAAATCATCACTTATGTGCGTGAAGGCGCGATCAGCCACCAGGACAGCCTGGGCAACAAGGGCCGTACCGAAGCCGGTGATGTTCAGGTCATGAGCGCCGGTACCGGCATCGTGCACAGCGAGTACAACCTGGAAGATATAGATACACGTATTTTCCAGATCTGGATCGTGCCGGAGCGCACCGGTGAAGCACCGCAGTGGGGTAGCCGGCCGTTCCCCAAAGGCGAGCGCGGTGAGGGCTTCGTGACCTTGGCCAGCGGCCGCGCGGGTGACGAGGACAGCCTGCAGATCCGTACCGATGCCCGCCTGGTGGCTGCCACCCTGCGAGCCGGTGAAACCGCCGAGTACCGCTTCGATGCCGAACGCCGGGGTTACCTGGTGCCGGCCAAGGGGCTGGTGGAGATCAACGGATTGCGGGCCAAGGCGCGCGATGGCGTGGCGATCGAGCAGGAAGCGGTGCTGCGGGTGACCGCCATCGAGGACAGCGAGATCGTGCTCGTGGATGTGGCCTGAAAACCAGGCCTGTGACAACCCATGTCGCAGCGCAAGGCGGCTCCCCTGGAACAACCGCTAACCCGTAGGGTTAGCAGGGTTTTGTGGGGGCTGGCTTGCTGCGCTGGAGCTCCCGGCTATCGCAAGCAGCGATCATGCATTGGCGCCATCAGCCAGCCTGCACTAGCGTTGTGCTACCAGCCAGCCCAACGTTCCTGCGGAGCACTCGATCATCATGCCGGACCTGCGCCCGAACCCGACGCTGTGCCTGGCGTACCGTGCCGAACAGCCCATCCACCACGCGTTCATCAAGCAGGCCAGCCGCTGCCCGGCGGCCATTGCCATCATTGGCCAGCACACAACCTGCAGCTACTCCCAACTGGAGCAGATCAGCGCGGGCATTGCCGCGTTTCTGGTTAAAAACGCCGCCAGCGGCACCGATCGTGTGGTCATCGTCACCCATCGCAGCGCCGCCCTGGTATACGCCATGCTCGGCTGCCTGCGTGCCGGCCTGGCCTTCACCGTGGCTGACGCCGCTTACCCGGCCGCGCGTATCGAGCAAATCGTCAGCACCCTGAAGCCTGCGGTGATACTGCGCTGCGCCGAGGCCACCGTCGACGTCGGCCAGCCCATGGTCGTCACGGTGCCTGAAGCCCCCGCTGAGGCGCTGCAGGCCTTCGCTGGCCAACCTGTCGCGCTGCCCGCTGTCAGCCCTGAGCAGCCGGCCTACATCACCTTCACCTCGGGCAGCACCGGTGAGCCCAAGGGCATCGTTACCCACCACGCACCGCTGGTGCACTTCATCGACTGGCATGTGCGCCAGCACGTTTTTACCCAGGCCGACACCTTCTCGCTGCTTTCTGGCCTGGGCCACGACCCGGTATACCGCGACGTGTTCACGCCACTGTCGCTTGGCGCGACCATTGCCTGCCCGGCCCAGTCGACCCTGACCGACCCCTCATGGCTGGCCGGCTGGCTTCACCAGCACGGTGTGAGCGTGATCCACCTCACCCCGCCGCTGGGCAAGCTGATCGAAACTGGCGCACACCTGAACGGCCAGGTTCTCGACCACCTGCGCTACCTGTTCTGGGGTGGCGATGCACTCAGCCCGACGCAGTACCAGCAGGTCCGCGCCATCGCACCGAATGCCGTCAATGTGAACTTCTACGGCACCACCGAAACCCCACAGGCCATGGCTTTCCACACCCTCGACCCGGAAATGGACAATGCCCGCGTGCCCCTGGGCAAAGGCATTGCCGATGCACAGTTGCTGGTGGTCAACCCGGCCAACCAGCTGGTCAACGAGGGCGAGACAGGCGAAATCCTGATCCGCAGCCCCTACCTGTCACGGGGATACTGGGGCGACCCGGGGCTGACCGAAGCCAAATTCATCGCCAACCCGTTCACCGCTGACACGGCCGACCGCTGTTACCGCACGGGTGACCTGGGCACCTATCTGGCCGATGGCAGCGCCAGTTTTCTGGGGCGCGCTGACAGCCAGGTGAAAATCCGGGGGCATCGCATCGAGCTGGCAGAAATCGAGAACGCCATCTGCCGTCACCCGCACATAGGGCAATGCGTTGTCCTGGCCAACCACAAGGGTGCATCGACCCGGCTGGTGGCTTATTGCGTCGCGCAGCAGGCCATCCGTGCTGACGAACTGCGCCAGGCCCTTAGCGGCCAGCTGCCTGACTACATGGTTCCGGCGCTGTTCGTGTTCCTTGATGCCCTGCCGCTCACCCCCAACGGCAAGGTCGACAAACGCGCGCTGCCTGCGGCATTTGACGACAGTATCAACCCACCGTTGTCACCCTTGGCCGAAAAGCTGAGTACAGCCTGGGCCCGCATCCTCCAGGTACCGCGCCTGGACGCCAGATTGAGCTTTGTCGAACTGGGCGGCGACTCGCTGTCGTTCGTGCAGGCCTCGCGTGTGCTGGAGGCGCTTATCGGTCACCTGCCTGAACGTTGGGAAACCCTGCCGGTGTGCCAGCTGGCCGAGCTGAGTGCGCCGCCCAAAGGCGCGTGGCGGGTAATGGAAATGCCGGTGTTCATCCGCATGCTCGCCATCATCCTGATTGTGGTCGGCCACCTGGGTGATTTCGACCACTGGCCGATACTCGGCGAAACCTCGGTGCTGTTCCTGGTCTCCGGCATCGCCCTGGCGCGCTTTCAGCTCAAGGCCATCGAAGCGCGTGGCGATGCACGCACGCTGCTCAGGCCACTGGCAGCCATCGTGGTACCAACACTGTTGTACAGCGCATTGATCCAGCTGGTATTCGCCCGGCTGCACTGGCAATCGCTGCTGCTGGTTTCCAACTGGTTCCCCGCCAGCGAGGTCAGCCTGTTCAACTATTGGTACATCGAAGTGTTGGTGCAGATGATCGTGATCATTGGCCTGGTGCTGTCGATCAGGCGCGTGCGCCAGGTGCTGATTGCCGACCCGTTTCGCTGGCTGATCATCGCTGCCTGTGCACTGGTGGCGCTGGATGTGCTCCTCAACCAGTTCGTATTCGACGCCAGCGCCCTGCTCAACCGGGTGCCCCAGCACTTCCTGGCGGTGATGGTACTGGGCATGGCCGTGCACCATGCCGACACGACCTCACGCAAATGGGTGGCCAGTGCAGTGGCCGTGCTGGTGGTTGGCGAGTTGGACCTGATGGCGCTTGCCGGTGTTGGCTGGCAAGCGTTTACACACTATGTCGACATCGCCCTGCCAGCGATGCTGGCACTTGTCTGGTTCCGCTCGGTGCCAGTACCCGCCCTGGTTGCACGGGCAGGTGCGGTGATCGCTTCGTCAACCTTGTATATCTACCTGACGCATTTCCAGTTCGAGTCGGTAGCGGAGCATGTTTTCAGGCACCCGCTGTTCGAGATAGCCCTGGCACTCGCTGGAGGGGTACTGGTGAGCTATTGCTGGAACACCCTGTTGCGTCTGCTGTTTACCCGCAGGCGCAAGCAGCATCAGGCGCGTGGAGCCGATCCAGCTGAACGCGCCACCTCTGTCTGAACGAAGATGACCCGCCAGCGCATGCACTACTCGCGTCCGGCCAGTTCAGCCAGCACCTCGGCCGAGGTGGTGACCTGGCGGAAGTGGTGCTTCCACAGGTCGGTACCCAGCTTGCCCGAGCGGTCCAGCGACGACCCTATTGTCATGTCTGTCACCAGCGTGGGCATCAGCCCTGCATCGAACAGGGCAAAGCCGGCGGCCAGCACGCAGGTTTCGGTCTGCAGCCCACACACCAGCACCCGCTCTACACCCAGTTGCCGGATGTACTCGATAGCTTCGGCACTTTGCCCATAGCCATGCTTGACGAACACCTGGTCGGCCTCGACCAGGCTCTCGTCCTCGGCCGCCGGGTGCCAGCCGAGCTGGCGTTCGAACGGCGTGACCTGTTCATCGTGCAACTCGACCGAGGCTATGGTGGGAATGTTCGCTGACAACCGCCGCAAACCATCGACCAGCCACTCGGGCGGGCTGAAGGTGGACTGAACATCGACGATGAGCAAAACCTGGCGCATGGGCGGATTCCGGCACGGGCAAAAGGCGCGGAGTATAACGCGAAGCAACTGCCGTGGTCGCTGGACAAGCCCGGGGCAACATTCGGCGACCCCTTGCGCGGGAAAAGGGGGCTGTTGCGCAGCCCCCTGCTGTACCCGTAACAGCTAACCCCTGCGCCCCCTCAACCGGCCAGGATGAAGTCTGCGGCGGTCACCGTGGTTGCATCTGCCACCCCCACCAAACGTATGGAGTCGGCAGCACCGATGCTTACCAAGGTGTCCGCACCAACATCGGCGATGGTCACACTGGCACCAAAGGTGGCTGCGGTGATGTTGAGGGCGGTGATATCCAGCCGGTCCTGGCCACCCGCCGCAATGGCATCGAAATTGATGATCAGGTCGTTGCCAAAGCCTGCAGCGAACTGGAACACATCGTTGCCATCGGTGGCGATCATGGTGTCGTTACCGGCCCCACCCACCACCGTATCGTTACCTGCCGCACCGTTGAGGAAGTCGTTGCCGGCCCCCCCGATCAGGGTGTCGGTACCCACGTCGCCGAACAATGTGTCGTTACCATCGCCGCCCAGCAGGGTGTCATTGCCGTTGCCGCCATCCAGGCTGTCATCGCCAGCGCCCCCGTTCAGGTTGTCGTTACCGGCCTGCCCCAGCAACGTGTCGTTGCCGTCACCGGCATCGAGGCTGTCGTCACCTCCCCCACCGCGCAGTTGGTCGTCACCCAGGCCGCCGAACAGCTGGTCGTTCCCGGTGTCGCCGTTGAGGATGTCGTTGCCGGCATTGCCGTTGAGCACATCGTTACCGCCGTCGCCGCTGAGCGTGTCATTACCTGCCCCACCGTCGATGATGTTGGCCAGCCCGTTACCCGTGCCGGTGAAGTTGCCCACCCCGGTATAGGCCAGGTTCTCGACGTTGGCGGCCATGGTGTGGCTGGCCAGCGTGGTACGCACAAGGTCCGTACCGGCCCCCGTCGCCTCGACCACCACATCCCCGGCGTCATCCACCACATAGGTGTCGTTGCCCACGCCACCCACCAAGCGGTCGGCACCCGCACCGCCGTTGAGCAGGTCGTTGCCGCCCCCCCCCGTGAGGGTGTTGGCCAGCGCGTTACCGGTACCGGTAAAGGCGCTGCTGCCGGTATAGGTCAGGTTCTCGACGTTGGCGCCCAGGGTGTAGCTGGCCAGGCTGGTCTGCACCTGGTCCGTGCCACCATTGAGTGCCTCGGTGACGGTATCCCCGGCATTGTCGACCAGGAAGGTATCGTTGCCGGCACCGCCATTCATGGCATCTGCGCCAAGCCCGCCGTTGAGGGTATCGTTGCCATCCTCGCCATTGAGGAAGTCAGGGTCGTCACCGCCATTGAGGATGTCGTTGCCAATGCCACCGAACAGCTGGTCGCTGCCGCCCAGGCCGTTGAGCGTGTCGTTGCCGCCCAAGCCCGAGATCACGTCATTGCCTGCGCCACCGGTCAGGGTGTTGGCTCCATTGGTACCAACCAGTACAACACCCGGTGGCACGGTGACTGCAGCGGTCGCCGCCGAGGTCAGCGACTCCAGGGTGCCGAAGCCGTCGGTGTAGCGCACGATCACCCGCAGCTGCTGGTTACCCTGGGCGAAGCCAGGGGTGAAGGTGGCCGCCGTAGCCCCGGCGATATCGGCGAAGGTGCCGCCGGTGCCTTGCTGCCACTGGAAGCTGAAGGCCCCCAGGCCGTCGATGTCGGCAATTGCGCCGGTGAGTGCGGTCAGCGTCTGGCCCTGGTCGGGTGTGGTGTCACTGATCAGCAACGCACCGGTCGGCGCATCGTTGACGTTGGCCACCGGGTCGAGGATGTCGGAGGCGACGCTTTCCTGCACGCCAAAGTCATCCACGTAGCTGACCACCACGCGCATGTTCTGCCCCACTTGCGCCTGGGTCAGGACGAACGTGCTGCTGATGGCGCCAGCGATGTTGACCCAACCGACACCCCGGTTGGACTGCCACTGGAAGCTGAACTGAGGGTTGCTCAGGCCGTCGGCATCGACGATGGTGGCCGGGTTGGCGGTGAGCGTCTGATTCTGCACCAGCAGCCCGGTCACGGTCGGCCCGGCGCTCGGCGCGCTGTTCGGCGACGAATCGACGATTTCCAGCGTGCCCTTGGCATCCTGGTACACCGCACGCACGCGGATGTTCAGGCCGGCGACATCGTCCGTGACGCGGTAGGTCGTACCGGTGGCCCGTGTCGCTTCACCAGCGGCCACTACCGTGATGTCTTCATAAACCCCGGAACCCGGCAGCGCCTCGACTTGCCAGTAGTAGGCCACGGGGCCGTTCACCGCACCGGTCGCATTGGTTGCGCTGACATTGTCCGCGTCATGCACGGCGAGGTTGCTTACCCTCAGCAGCTGGCCACTGACTGGCGTATCATCGCGCAGGCCGGTGGTAGCATCGAGAATCGCCAGGTTGCCGGTGGGGCCGGCGTTGACTGCCGTACCGACGCCAGAGGCCTGCGAACTGTCAGAGAACTGCAGGCGCTCGATGCCGGTCAGGTGGTCGACGCCATCACGACCGGCCACCAGGTCGGTAACGGTCACCGAGTTGCCATCGACCACCACGCTGTAGTCGGTGGACACCCCTGAGAACACCGCCGTGTCGAAGTGGTCGGTACCGCTGAGGATCTCCCGCACGATCACCAACTGGCCGGGGTTGTAGGTGCCATTGAGCATGAACGGCACCATCGGCTCCATGCTGTTGAAGCTGGCGATTTCCGGGCCGGTGCCATCAGGGTTGGCGCGTACGCTGATGCGCACGTTCAGCCACTTGTCGCCGTCGAGGATATCGTCGCCACCCCGGCCTTCGAGCAAGTCGCTGCCGCTGCCGCCGAGGATGATGTTGCCGCCGTCATAGAAGGTCGCACCGGCCGCCAGCAGGCCGGCCAGGCCGTCGATCAGGCTGATGTTGGTCAGCACGCTGCCGGTAGCACCTGCAGTAGGCAGCGAGGTGGCGTCTTCGCTGTCACCGCGCAGGTAGTCGCCATGCGCCGACCCCGACAGGCCTTCCATGATGTCGAACCGCACCAGCGTCGAAGCGCCCGAACCCGGTACCGGTGGCACATCGAAGAAGCGGTCGCTCATGTCGATGGACACGCCCTGGGCCAAGTCCTTGAAGGTTGCCCAGTCGTAGCCCGAGCCACCAATGTAACGGTCGCCAAACCCCAGGCTGCCGACCATGATGTCGTCGCCGCCTTCACCGTTGAACTTGTCGTTCTCGTTGCCGCCGACAAATACGTCGTTGCCGATGACCGGGTCGTTGCCGAGCGGGTCGAAGTTGTCGCCAGGCGCGCCGTCCGAGGTGCCCTTCTCGATCCAGTCGTCACCTTCGTTGCCCATGTCCTGCTCGTTGGCCTTGCTGCCGAGGATGAAGTCATTGCCTTGGCCGCCGATGGCTTCGGAGGCGTCCTCACCGGTGACGATGAAGTCATTGCCGAAACCGCCGATGATCAGGTTGACGCCATTACCGCCGTGCAACACATCGTTGCCGTCGCCGCCCTGGATGTTGTCGTCACCGCCCATGTCGCTGATGATGTCGTCGCCGGCCCCACCGCGCAGCTGGTCGTTGCCGTCGCCACCTTCGATGCGGTCGTTGCCGGCATCACCCCAGACCGTGTCGTCGCCTTCGCTGGAGACCAGAATATCGTCCCCGTTGGTGCCGCCCAGCACGATGTGCTCGGCACCGGCATAGCGGATGTAGTGGGTGTCTGGGCCAGCCGTCAGCGGGCTGTCGCGGAACACCACCTGCTCGCCGTTTTCGCCCAGCGGATCGGCGCTGCCAAGGCCCTCGTTGTACTGCTTGGTCTGGTCCAGTTCCAGGTAGAAGCCAGGGTCGGAGAACACCAGGCCTGGCAGGTGGGTGGCCGAGCTGTTGGCCATGATCAGCTTGGCAAACGAGTTGCTTTCCAGCTCGGCGTTCATCGACAGGCCCGCCGTGCGCTCCAGGTAGTAGAAGCGGTCGCCGTCCTGCAGTTTCTCCATCTGGTTCTCGAACACGAAGTTGAAGGTGCTGCCGAGCATGCCGCCAAAGGGCGCTTTTGCTTCCGCCAGGCCGCCGATCCACAGGTCGATGGCATCGACACCGGTCACGGTGACTGCCTTGAGGTCATCGGCAGTACCCAGTACACCGTCCTTGCCGGGCAGGGTCACGTTGGCCCAGGCGCCGCTGCTGTTGAGGAAGTCCATGCGGTCGGCGGGTGCGCCATCGCCGCCGAACACCAGGGCCATGGCCGCGGCGCGTTTTTCCAGCAGGGTGGTGGCATTGGTGATGGTGCTGTGGGTGCCGTAGGCCGCGATGAAGTTGATCAGCGACTCTGGGTGCTTCAGGTGTTGCACCAGGTCGACCCAGCTGGTGTACGGCTTGAGCTGGGTATCGCCGGTTTGCCCGTAGATTTCGCGGCGCACAGCGTTCAGCGAAGGGATACCGACGTCGCGGCCACGGGCGATGTTGATCGCTGGCAGGTCCAGTGGCAGGCCGAGCAGGTTGTTGCGCAGCGCCTCGGTGACGAACTCGTCGATTTCGTTACCGGCCTGGCGGGTGACCCCGCGCACGATGGCGCTGGTGGCGTCCTCGGGGGTAACGCCACTGGCGGCATAAGCCAGCGGGTTGAGGAAGGCCGCGATCAGCCCCAGTTGCTGGTCGGGGTTGGCGCTGGCCGGGTCCTGGATGACGTTGAAGTCGATGTCGAAGCGGTCGACAGTCTCGGTCAGCATCGAGTGGCCGAAGCGGTATACGGTGTGGGCGAACTCGGCCACGATCGAGGCATCGAGGTCGACGTCGTATACCTGGGTCGGGGCAAAGAACAGGTCGACCCGAGGTTGCACGGTGCGGGCGAACTCCTCGAACACCAGGTGCTGGTACTGCATTTCGGTGCCGAACTTGGCCGCCTGGAACAACCGCTCGCCATTCCACACCAAGGCATCGATCTCGGCCGGGGTGACTGGCAAGGCGCTGACGGGGTTGAGCAGCCATTCGTTGAGGAAGGCCAGGTCACCCGAGTCGAGCACGGTGTCCATCGTCTGCGCCACCAGCCGGTTGTGCTCGGAGTGGAAGATCGCATGCACGGCGGTCAGGCCGATGTTCTCGTTGACCCGGCCATCACCGGCGATGTAGTGCGCGTCCAGCAGTTCGTTGTCGTAGGCCAGGTTGGCACCGGTCTGCGGGTTGACCGGCACGGCATTGCCGGCCACGTTGTCGGCATCCGGCGCCAGCACGCCGCCACTGAACACCGGCGCGGCATTGTGGGCGATGTCGGCAAGGAACTGATGCCCGGTACGCACGGCGTTGGTCAAGTCGAGCGGTGCCAGCGGGTTGCCTTCGACCTCTTGGTCATCAGCGGTGCCGGCAATACCGTCCAGGCCTTTCATCACCACCATCGGGTAGCCGTTGGGGCCTTTGATGAAGTTGCCGTAGGCGTCGGTGGCCAGCAGCGGCACGTTGTCGACGTCGGCATCGGTCAGGTTGATGCCGAGCAGGTCGCGGGCCTGGGCCTTGACCACCTTCCAGGTGGCCATGCCGCCGATCTCGCTGTCGTCGGCCGTGCCGAACCTGCCATCAGCGCCCAGGTCGCGATTGGTGATCAACCGTCCCGTGGCGACCGGGCCGTCGTCAGTCATTACATAGGCGCGCAGGAACACCTGGTGCGAGGGATGCGAGCTGTAGGTCTGGTTCTGGTCAACGAATGGCGTGGTGGTGTTGGTGTGTTCGCGGATGTCGTCGGCGTTGCCGAGGATGCCGTCCGGCCCAGGCAGGTTGGTGGCACGGGTTACCACCATGAAGTTGGTGAAGCCACCCTCCACGTACAGCGGGTCATCCGGTTGCAGCGGGATATAGATGGTACCGGAGCCGCCCTTGGTGACCAGGTCCAGGCCATGGTCGAAGAACTGCCCGAAGAAGGTCATCCACGCGTTGAACGGCGCAGACAGCCCGGCATCGGCAGCGGTGTTCTCGAACAGGTACACGTCATGGTCGTCGGTGGTGCCGAACTGGCCGTCCATACCTGGGCTGGCGACGATGCGCACGCCATCCTTGAGCACGTCGTCGTTGCCTGCGGCGCCGAAGTTGAGCACGCCATCGACACCCGGGTCATACGCGGCGGCATAGGCTGCCGGGTTGTTGGAGGTCTGGTCGACAATCAGGTTGCTGATGGTACGTGGCTGCGAATCGAACACCGGCCCGCTGGTCTGCTGGTACGACGAGCCCGGGATCGCGGGGGAACCTGGGCCGAAGAAACCGGCTGGCGCACCTTCGGCCGGGTTGAATACCGGGTCGGTCACGCGCGGGAAGACGTTGTCGGCGGCACCGTATTGGGTGTTGTTGTTGCCGTTCAGGTTCATCAGGTTGTTGTTCGAACCATCCACCGCACGCAGGCCCAAGGCTGCGCGGACGTTGGGGATCAGCGAGAGGATGTCCTGCCCGGCGGCATCGGCCTCGGCAATCTTGATTTGCGCGAGGATGAAGTTCAGGTCGGAGCGCACCATGTGCAGGCCGGCACCGCCGTCACTGGCATCCACCACCGGGGTGGCCGCTGTCGGCACCACGGGCGCGCCCGGTTGCACCACGGTGGTAGGCTGCGAGTACAGCACTTCGGTGGTGCCATGGGCATCCTGATAGATCGCCTTGACCCGCAGGCTCAGCCCGGCCAGGTCTGGAGACACCTTGAACGAAGTGCCATCGGCGCTCTGGAAGGCCAGGTCGCCGGCCGGTAGCAGGATGATGTCCTGGAACACACCGCTGCCCGGGTCGGCCTCGAACTGCCAGTAGTAGGACACCGAACGGTCGGCGAGCGAGCCAGTCGGGTTGCCCGCACTGATATTGTCGGCGTCGCGGACGGCGGCCACGCTCACCGTCAGCATGTCACCCACGGTAATCGCACCGCCGTTGCCGTCGAGCAGGGTCGGGCTGCCGGTGGGCTGTGCGTTCACCCCCTCCACCAGTACGCGCTGGCTATCGGCAAACTGCAGGCGTTCGATGTGCAACAGGGTATCGACGCCATCGCGGCCGGCCACGGTATCGGTGACGGTCCAGACGTCATCGGCAACATCGGCGGTGCCCTTGGTGTTCTGGGTCACCACGTACTCGCTCTGTAGCCCAGAGAATACTGCCGTGTCGAAGGCGGCCCCGCCGGTCGAAGTGCCGGGCAGGATTTCGCGCACGGCCTTGAGCTGGCCGGGGTTGTAGGTGCGGTCAAGCATGAACGGAATCATGTCGGTCATGCTGTCGAAGCTGGCGATTTCCGGGCCGGTGTGGTCGACGTCGCCAGGGGCGTAAACGGCGATGCGCACGTTGAGCCACTTGTCGCCATCGATCAGGTCATCGCCACCCCGGCCTTCGATCAGGTCACTGCCATTGCCGCCGAGCATGATGTTGCCGGTGGCAAAGCCGGTGGTGGGCAGGCCGGCATCCGCCAGGAACTGCTGCAGCCCACGTATCAGCGCCACGTTGGTCAGCGCACTGCCGGTGGCGCCGCCATGGTTGAGAATGGTCACGGCATCGACGTCGTCGCCCTTGAGCACATCGGCGTAGGCCGAACCGGACACCCCTTCGACCTCGGCGAACCTGTCCAGAATCGATGCCGGCGAAGCGCCCACCGGGTTGAACACGCCAGCGTTCTGGTTAGGCGCGTTGCCATGGGGCTGAGCCAATGCGGCCAGGCTGAGGTCCACGGTGACACCGACGCGGTCATTCTTGTTGGTGACCCAGTCGAAACCGGACATGCCATCCATTTTGTCTTGGGCATCGCTGCCGACGAAGATATCGTCGCCGCCCTCACCGATCATTTCGTCGAAGCCGCCGCCCCCGACGAAGATGTCGTTGCCAATGACTTCGTCACCCAGCAAGGGCGCGAAGTTGTCACCAGGTGCGCCGTCCTGGGTACCCTTCTCGATCCAGTCGTCACCCTCGTTACCGGTAGGTGGCAGGTTGGTCTTGGCGCCGAGGATGAAGTCGTCGCCCTGGCCACCGAAGGTGGTGCTGATGTCCTCGGTGGTGATGATGAAGTCCTGGCCATCGCCGCCCAGGATCAGGTTACCGGCAACCCCCATGCTGCCAGCGACGATCACGTCGTTGCCGGCATTGCCTTCAAGGCGGTTGTCGCCGAACGAATCGGTGATGATGTCGTCGCCCGCGCCGCCCAGCACCGCGTCGTTGCCGGCGCCGCCTTCGAGCACGTCATCACCGGCATCGCCATAGAGGGTGTCGTCACCTTCGCCGGAGATGATGATGTCGTTGCCCGCGGTGCCACCCAGCACCACATGGTCTTCACCGGTGTAATGCAGGAAGTTGCTGTCTGGCCCGACGGTATCGGGGTTATCGCGGATCACCAATGGGACGATTTCAACCCCGTTGATCTCGATGCCGCCAGTGGGGTCGGCCTTGCCGTCGGCGCCCAGCCCGGTGAACTGGTTGGCCTGGTTCACTTCCAGGGTGAACGTGGGAGTGAGGAACACGGTGTTGGACAGGTGGGTGACGTCGGAGTTGGCCATGATCAGCTTGGCAAAGGAGTTGTTTTCCAGCTCCGTACCAAAATTCATGCCCGCCGTGCGCGACAGGTAGTAGAAGCGGTCACCGTTCTGCAGCGCTTCCAGCTGGGTTTCGAAGACAAAGTTGAAGCTGGAGCCAAGCATGCCGCCAAACGGCATTTTCTTCTCGGCCAGGCCGCCGACCCAGAAGTCGATGGCGTCGACCCCGGTCACGGTCACCCCGGCAATGTCGTCGGCCGTGCCGGCGATGCCGTCCGCGCCGGCCAGCGTCACGTTGGCATAGGCACCGGTGCCGTTGAGGAAGTCGAGGCGGTCAAGGGGGGCGCCGTCTCCGCCAAGTACCAGTGCCACGGCGGCGGCGCGCTTGGCGGCCTCGGTGGTGGCCCCGGTAATGCTGCTGTGAGTGCCGTAGGCGGCAATGAAGTTGATCAGCGACGCCGGGTGCTTGAGGTGATCGGCAAAGTCGACCCAGCTGATGTAGGGCTTGAGCTGGCTGTCGCCGGTGGCGGCATAGAACTCGCGGCGGGCCTCGTTCAGGCTGGGGATGCCGGTATCACGACCGCGGGCGATGTTCAGCGCAGGCAGGTCCAGTGGCAGGCCGAGCAGGTTGTTGCGCAGGGCTTCGGTGACGAACTCGTCGATCTCGTTGCCCACCTGGCGGGTAACGCCGCGGATGATTGCGCCCGCCGCTTCATCGGCCGTGGCCCCGCTACCGGCGAACGCCAGCGGGTTGAGGAACGCGGCAATCAGGCCCAACTGCTGGTCGGGGTTGGCCGGGTCGGCAGAAACCGGGTTGAACGCCGGGTCGTAGCGGTCGACGGTTTCGGTCAGCATCGAGTGGCCGAAGCGGTACACCACATGGGCAAACTCGGCGAGGATCGCCGGGTTGATCGAGGTGTCGTAGCCGTTGGGGGCGAGGAACTCGTCGATCTGCGGCTGGATGGTGCGGGCGAACTCTTCGAACACCAGGTGCTGGTACTGCATCTCGGTGCCGAACTTGGCGGCCTGGAACAGCCGCTCGCCATCCCACACCAGCGCGGCGATGTCGGCAGGCGTGGTGGGGATAGCGGTTACGTCGTCGATCAGCCACTCATTGAGGAACGCCAGGTCGCCCGCGCCCAGCAGGGTGTCCTTGGTCTGCTGCACCAGGCGGTTGTGCTCGGAGTGGAACACATGGTGCACGGCGGTCAGGCCAATGTTCTCGTTCACCCGGCCGTCACCGGCGATGTAGTGCGCGTCGAGCAATTCGTTGTCGTAGGTCAGGTTGTTGCCACCCTGCCCGACCGGCTGCGCGTTGCCCACCAGGGTGTCGGCGTCAGCCTGCAGCGCCCCCCCGACCACCACCGGTGCGGCATTGTGGGCGATATCGTCAAGGAAGCCATGCCCGGTGCTCACGGCATTGGCCAGGCTGATTGGTGCATTGCGGTCGCCCTCGACCAGCTGGGTGACGTCATCGGCGGTGCCAGCAATGCCATCGGCGCCGTTGTTCACGCGCATGACCACCTGCGGCATGCCGTTGGGTCCGCGCAGGAAGTTGCCGTAGGCATCGGTGGCCAGCAGCGGCACGCTATGCACGTCGGCATCGGTCAGGTTGATACCCAGCAAGTCGCGGGCCTGGGCCTTGACCACTGCCCAGGTAGCCATGCCACCGCTTTCGCCGTTGCCATCGTCGGCGGTGCCGAACTTGCCATCGGCGCCCAGATCACGGTTGGTGATCAGGCGCCCGGTTGCCACCGGCTCACCTGCGGCGTTGACCGTGTATTCGCGCAGGAACACCTGGTGCGAGGGATGCGAACTGTAGGTCTGGCTCTGGTCGACGAAGGGCGAGGTGGTGTTGGGCTGGCTATCGTCAGCGGTACCCACCACGCCATCGGCGCCGGCGGTGCGCACGGCGCGGGACAGCACCATGAAGTTGGTCGGGCTGCCGGCCACGAACAGAGGGTCGTCCGGGCGCAGCGGGATGAACACGATGTCGGTGCTGCTCTTGCTGACCAGGTCCAGGCCGTGGTCGAAGAACTGGCCGAAGAAGGTCATCCAGGCGTTGAAGCCGGCGGTCAGCCCGGCGTCTGGCGACACGTTCGGGATGAAGAACACAGGCTTGTCGTCTGCGGTGCCGAATACGCCATCGATACCAGGGCTCATCACCGGCGCGGCACCGCCGTTGGCCTCGACGGCGGCCGGGTTGTTGGCTGTCTGGTCGACGATCAGGTTGCTGATGGTGCGCGGTTGCGAATCGACGACATTGCCGGTGCCGACATAGTTGGCGCGGTAAGACGCTTCGAGCAGGCGCAGGAACGAGTTGTCGGCTGCGCCGAACTCGCTCTGCCCGGTGACCAGGTTGTTGTAGCTGCCATCCACCGTGCGCAGGCCAAAGGGTACCTGGCTGTTGGGCAACAGGTCGATCAGGCTGGCGCCATCGGCGTGTGCCTCAGCGATGAAGATCTGTTTGAGGATGAATTCAAGGTCCGACTTGCTGAAATTGGCCATTGCAGTTGCCCTCGATCTGTCCGGAGATGACACAGGGCAACAGGGTCCTTCCCGCGCCCAGTCAGTGTTGACGTGCGCAGAATCTGGTTGGGTGTACCGGGCTCAGTAGCCCAGCACTCGTGTGCTGAAACCTCTGGCCTCTTCTTGGCAAGCAGGCACCCCGTTGCGGAGGGCCCCTGTAAACCGTGCGCAACAGGTGTAACGCACGTGCATCGATCCCAGCTCGCACAGGGCCCGAATACTTCAGACTAAAGTCGTAGGCCAAAAGCTTGTCAATATTTCGTCAAAAAAAATGTTAGACGATGATAATGCGATGCAACTCACTGTTTTTCTGCAACTTATAAAAAGTTCAAAGTATTTATAGAGCGAAATGATATTACTGGATGTTTCGTTGCAACCTACGCTGCTGTCTGTGGGAGCAACGCAGCGTTTGGGCAATATCGCCATCAGTGCGACCCGCCTGCGAGCCGACCAAGAAGCCACAACAGCCGTTGTACGGGGCGCCGCAAGGGCTTCCCGTTTTGTGATAAAGGGAGGCCTCAGATGCCTAAGCCACCACGCACCCGCTCCGAACTGGCCGACGTGCTGTTTCGCTTGCGCCGCAGCTTCTACGCCCTGGCCGCCTTCAGCGGCGTGATAAACGTCATGATGTTGACGCCAGCCATTTATATGTTGCAGGTGTACGACCGCGCCCTGGTCAGCCGCAATGTCACGACCTTGGGCATGCTCACCTTGCTGGTGGTCGGGCTGTTCCTGCTGATGTCAGCCCTGGAGATGGTCCGCACCCGGGTGTTGATAAGGGTGGGCAACGGCCTGGACATGAGCCTGAACCGGCGCATTTTCAGCGCTGCCTTCGAACGCAACCTCAGCCGTGCCGGAGGTAACCCGGCCCAGGCCCTGCAGGACTTGGCGCAGGTACGGCAGTTTCTCACCGGTAACGGCCTGTTCGCGTTCTTCGACGCCCCCTGGACGCCGATCTACCTGCTGGTTTGCTACCTGATCCACCCGTGGCTCGGGCTGGTCACCACGATTGGCTCGCTGATCCTCGTCGGCCTGGCCTACCTCACTGAAAAGGCCACGCAAAAACCCTTGGGCGAAGCCAACCAGGCAGCCATGTCGTCGGCCAGCTACGCCAACAACAACCTGCGCAACGCCGAAGTGATCGAAGCCATGGGCATGCTGCCGTCAATCGGCAAGCGCTGGTACCAGGGCCACTTGCGTATCCTGCAGATGCAGACCCTGGCCTCCGATCGCGCGGCGCTGATCAGCAGCACCGGGCGCTTCGTGCGCATCACCCTGCAGTCGCTGATCCTCGGCACCGGCGCGCTGCTGGCGATCGAGGGCACGATCACCCCCGGCATGATGATCGCCTGCTCAATCCTGACCGGCCGAGCCCTGGGCCCGGTGGAACAGGTGATCGCCGCGTGGAAGCAACTGCTGGGCTGCCGCCTGGCCTGGGGCAGGCTCAATGACCTGCTGCAGGACTACCCGCAACGGCCACCAAGCATGTCGCTGCAGCGGCCGATGGGCATGCTGGCCGTGGAGAACGTGATCGCCGGCGCCCCTGGCAGCACCACCAGCATCGTACGCGGGGTGAGCTTCAGCCTGGCCCCGGGTGACAGCCTGGGTATCATCGGCCCTTCGGCCTCGGGCAAGTCCACCCTCGCCCGCCTGCTGGTAGGTGTGTGGCCGGCCCAGGCCGGCAAGGTGCGCCTGGACGGCGCCGATATCTTCACCTGGAACAAGGCCGAACTGGGCCCGTGGCTGGGCTACCTGCCGCAGGACGTGGAGCTGTTCGAAGGCACCATCGCCGAAAACATCGCCCGCTTTGCCGAGGTGGACAGCGACGCGGTGATCCGTGCCGCCCGCAGCAGCGGTGTACACGACATGATCCTGCGCTTCCCGCAGGGTTACGACACCCGCCTGGCCGCCGATGGCAGCCCTTTGTCTGGCGGCCAGAAGCAACGCATCGCGCTGGCCCGCGCCCTGTATGGCGAGCCCAACCTGGTGGTGCTGGACGAACCCAACGCCAACCTCGATGACGTGGGTGAAAAAGCCCTGGTCGATGCCCTGGCCGAGCTCAAGGCACGCGGCGCCACGGTGGTACTGATTTCCCACCGGCCCAATGTGCTATGCGCGGTCGACCAGATACTGATGCTGCGCGACGGGGGTGTGCACATGCTTGGCAGCCGCGACGAAGTGTTCGCCGCGCTGCGCAAGGCTGCGGTGATTCCGGCAACGGCTGCGGCACCGCTGGCTTCGGTCAAAGTACGGGAGTAACCGACCATGCAGATGACTCAACATGCCGAACTGATCCCCGCCGAGAGCAGCCACCTGATCGATCTGGACGCGGGCCGCCCGGTACGCTGGGGCGTATGGCTGGTCATCGCCGGCTTCGGTGGCTTCCTGCTGTGGTCCTGCCTGGCGCCACTGGACGCCGGCGTGGTCGCCACCGGTACGGTCAAGGTCACCAGCAACCGAAAGGCGGTCCAGCACCTGAGCGGGGGCACCGTTGAAGCGATCATGGTGCGCGAAGGCGATGTGGTGAAGAAAGGCCAGGAAGTGGTGCGCCTCGATGCCCTGCGTGCGGTAGCCGAGCAAGGCGCACTCAGCGCCCAGTACATCGTCAGCAAGACCGTGGAAAACCGCCTGGAAGCCGAGCGCGATGGCCGCGATACCGTCACGTTCGACCCTGCCCTGCTTAAACACTACGCCAATGACCCACGCCTGCTGGCCGCCATGGACCTGCAACAGCGCCTGCTCGATACCCGCCGCGCGGGCCTTGCCGGTGAACTGAGCATCCTTGAAGAAAATCTCACGGCCTCGGCAGTGCAACTGAAGGGCCTGCAGCAGGTGTACGGCGCCCGCGCCTCGCAGATCGGCTTCCTCAACCAGGAACTGCAAGGCACCCGGGTACTGGCCGCCGAAGGTTATGTACCCCGCAACCGCCTGCTGGAGCTGGAACGCAGCAATGCCGACCTGTCCGCCGGCCAGGCCGAAAACCTCAATAACATTGCCCGGGCGCGCAGCCAGGCCACCGAGATCAAGCTGCGCATCCTGCAGCGCCAGCACGACTACCTGAAGGAGGTGGAGTCGCAACTGACCGATACCGCCAAGGAAAACACCACCCTGGCCGACCGCTTGCGCGCACTGGACTATGAAGTGACCCACACGGTGATCCGCTCGCCGATCGACGGCATGGTCCAGGGCCTGAGCATCGCCACGGTCGGCGGCATCATCCAGCCCGGCGCCAAGATCATGGAAGTGGTGCCGCTCGACCAACCGCTGCAGGTCGATGCGATGATCCCGGTGCAGGCGATCGACAAGATGGTCCCAGGCCTTGCCGTGGACATCGCCTTCCCGGCCTTCAACCATGCGCAGACGCCGAACATTCCCGGCCGGGTAAAAACCATTTCCGCCGACCGGCTGCTCGACGAAGAAAGCAAGCAGCCGTTCTACCTGGCCCAGGTGGAAGTGACGCCGGCCGGCATGGGCTTGCTGGGCAGCAACCACATCCGCCCCGGCATGCCTGCCACCGTCACCATCAAGACCGGCGAGCGCAACCTGCTCAGCTACCTGCTCAAACCAATGCTCGAACGTGTGGACGCCGCGTTCAAGGAGCAATGACATGAAACGCCCATGCCTGATGGTGTGCCTGCTGGGAGTTGCCGTACAGGCCAGTGCCATGGACCTGAAGCAAGCCTGGGACCTGTTGCAGTACCAGGGCCCGATCTACCGCGCTGCCGTGCATGAAAAACAAGCCGGTGGCGAAAACCGCGCCATCGGCGAGGCCGGCCTGCTGCCGCAGATCAACGCCTCGGCCTACTTCAACCAGGTCAATGGCAGCCAGCGCCAGAATGGCCAGGACAATGACCTCGACTATGACTCCAAGGGCGCCAACGTGCGCCTGCGCCAGCCGCTGTTCAACAAGCAGAAGATGGCCGAGTACCGCCAGGGCCAGCAACGGGCCGACTACAGCGTGGCGGTGTTCGACGCCAAGAGCCAGGACGCAGCGGTGCGCCTGGCCGACGCTTACTTCGACGTGCTGCTGGCCAGCGAAACCATCACCCTGGCCAAGGCCAAGCTGAACGCTTTCGAGGAACAGCTGGCATCGGCGAAGCGGCGCAAGGAACTGGGCGCCGGCACCATCACCGACATCGACGAGTCGGTGGCCCGGCGCGACCTGGCCGAGGCCGACCTGATCGACGCCCAGGACAACCTGGTCAATGCCCGGCGCAAGCTGGAGGAATACATTGGTGAAACCCCGCAGGCGTTGACCACCCTGCAGGCGGGCTTCAGCACCCCGCCGCTGATGCCGGGCAACCTGCAGGAGTGGCTGGTCAAGGCCCAGGCTGACAGCCCGCTGATTCATGCACGCCGGCACAGCTACGCGCTGGCCGAGGAAGAAGTCAACCGCACCCGTGCCGGCCATTACCCGACCCTGGATTTCGTTGCGGGCTACACCGCGGGCAGCAGCCAGTCGATTTCCGAGCTGAACCAGCGCAACCACTACAGCTCGATCGGGCTGGAGCTGAACATCCCGCTGTACAGCGGTGGCAGCACCAGTGCCCTGGCCCGCCAGGCCAGCGCCAACAGCTCCAAGGCCCTGGATGAGCTGGACGCCACTCGCCAGGAGGTGATTTCCAACACGACCCGCGAATACCGTGGCGTACAGAGTGGCGCCCTGCGCATTCAAGCATTGGAAAAGGCCGTGGCCTCCAACGAACGTTCGCTGACCTCGACCCGCAAGGGCTTCAAGGAAGGTGGCACCAGCACCAACTCGGATGTGCTCAATGCCGAGGAGCTGCTGTATGACGCCCGCCATGACCTGTTCGAGGCCAAGCTCAACTACCTGATGTCGCGCCTGCGGCTGGCCTCGTCGGTGGGCAGCCTGGGGGATGATGATATCGAGCAGATCAATGATTACCTGGGGCCGGAGCTGATAGTCAGCAATTGATAGCCACCTCAAGCCATGCAGTGTCCCTGCACGAGCAGCCTTGAACTGCGAACAGGCCAGCAAGGCCTGACCGGTGGCAACGGTCCCCAAGGCTGATCAGCAGCGCGCCGGTGGGCGCGGAGTATTACGCGTGGCGCCAGGGCCTGGTCAACGCTCATTGGCGCAGTGGGGGTTGATACCATCTACCCATCGTTCAATCTGCCTGAACGCTTGTGATATTTCGGTGTTCGGCAAGTGGCAGGACTAGCAGGACATACCCTTCGAAAACACCGTAATCACCGCTATCGAAGGTTGCGCTTATCAATGCGAAGCGGGCTGTCTCGTCTATACCCGGTGTATAAACTCCTGCCGAAACGCTACCGGGTCCGTAGCGCACCTCCCAGTTGAAGCCCTCCGGCGGGAACGGGGTTTGACTGACATCCAACACCGCTTTCGTACCAGCCGGGTCAACAGTGGCGCTCAGCGTCATGGGCGTCAACTGCCCCATCTCGGTGATCAGTACACAGGTACTGGTTTGTTGGCTTTCAGGGTCTGTCACCTGGATTTCTTCGACGACATAAGCAACCGTGCCCGTGTCGGCTGGGCTGGTGACCGTCACTGCCTGCCCCGTGCCCACAGGTTCGTCCTGATAACGCCATTGCAAGGTCGCAGGATTGCCGAGCGTCCAGGCATTGAAATCGACGTTTCTGCCTGCCTGGGCAACCACAACCGCAGGGTTGGCTTGCAGCGTTTCGCGAACCACGGTGATCAAGGCCTTGCTTTGAATTGCCGGAATCAAAATATTGGTGGCTGTTACCAGCAGGTGTGCGCATGACTTTGTCATGTCGCTGGCACTGGGTGCGGTAAAGAAGCCTCCGTTGATAGAAAGAGGAACACCTTCTGCAATGCCGGAAACGGCCTCAACGGACCAACGTACCCGCGCCCAGGCAGGCTCGGCCTCGAATTTCGTGGTTTTACCTGCGAGCAGGGTAGTTTCCATCGGACTGACGTTGAAATAACCAGCAGCGGGATTTACCTTGCCGAAAAAAGCTATATCGTGCGGGGCCAAGAGTTTTGTCCCCGTAAAAATGCTCTGAAAATTTAACCTCAGCACATCGCTCGCTATTTTACTTGTGCGAGACTCGAAAATCAGATTGGTTTTCAGGTTTTCCACCAAACCATCCTGAAGCGAGACAAACCCCGAAGTACCAAAGCTGGTAAGACGTTTCCTGAGCGACAAACTTAACCAGAACATCGCCGGCCCTACCAAATACGCGAGAAACTCGCTCGCAGAGCCGGAAGAATCACGTGCAGGCGGAGGCTTTATGTTGCCAAAAACCGGTTGAAAGCCAACCTGTTCGGCAAATTCATAGGATTCGCACACCAGTTGTGTCACGCCTTCGGGATCAAAGCTGTATGCCAGCTCTGCGTCATAGTGAAAATCTGCTTGCACAGGCGCCAGGAAATCATCCAGGTCAAAGTCTTCAAAGATCAGTCTGTTGCGTAGTTCGCCCGTGGCATCATCGATATTATTATACTGGACCTTCAGGTTGCCACGCATAGACAAATTCATCTTCCACTGGTCACCTTCATTGCTGATGGTCAACGCATCGGCCATGTCTATGTTGGCTTCGAAAAACTCAAAAGTCCCCGTCACTTCCCACAGAGTGTCAAACGCAATAGTCAGTATCGTCTCATCAACCCACTGGTGCGGCAGTGTAATATATCCCGCCTTGCAGGTAACTGTCGGTAAATCGCCATCATGCCGGAGCAACTCAAACTCAGCATCCTTGATCACACGGCTCGCGGCGGCCACTAACTGCGCAAGCAACAAACGCTCCTTATTGAACAGCACAGTTGCCGAATAGTCACCATCATTGGGTATTGCGTACTTGTAATCCGCGCCAGGAAAATCCCCCCCCGCTCCATCCTTCATATCGACAAACAGCACGACTGCACCCTCCACATCGGTGGGCCCCCTTCCCCTGGCCTGGGTACGCAGGCTAAACGAGACGGGGCGATGCAAATCGACATTGAGCTTTGACAAATGGCCAATCGGAAACTGACGCTGTTCATCAGGCAGCGCCGAAAATTTCTGCCTGAAAAACTCGGTCAACAAGCGGGTCTCGCCGGTGTAGCACGGCATGGAAAAATTTTCCGCTTCACTGAGATCCAGACTGATCGTGTCAGTTTCATCCACGTGGCCACCAGACGCTTCCAGATCAATGTCCAGACTCAGATCAGCGTGTTGCACACCCCCTAGCACATCCAACTGGCGCACTTGCCACTGTTGACTCTTGTACATCAGCGAGTACACATTGGCTTCAGCAATTGTCATCAGCAGGTGCGCCTTGTTACCGGCAAGGTTCACATCGAAAATCAATCTGGGCAAAGTGAGATTACAATTGGACAAGGCAAAACGATAGTCAGCCCCGTTGCTGATGAATCCGGAAATGGGCGGTAAACGATCCGCTGTATTGAAGCGCCGGATGGATGTTTGCTTCAATAGCGCATTAATCTTTCCTCCATCAAAGAAGAAAACCATGTCCCAGCCCAACAGACGTGATTCTTCACCTAACCACTTGACCAGTTCTTCGGTTGAATAATCCATGGCACTCTCCATTTGTACATTGCGGGAGCCAAATACTTGAGCGGCTGTTCAGAACACTCGCGCTTCATTTGATGTGCAGACGGATTTCGCTACAACTGGCAGTTTTGTCAGGTGCCATGCCATTTACCTGGTTCATTTTGCCCCTGCCTAGGCCCGAACCACCGCTGTACAGACCGCCCTTTTCGATGCGGTCGTTCACGGTTTCAAGGAAGGTGGTACCAACCCTGAAGGCTGCCGTAGCTGCGACGTATTCCTTCAGGCTATGATCGGTCACCCTGCCGCGGACACCCTGAGCCATGCCCGTAGACCTGCAAGCGTTGTATCCCAGGCTGATCCACCTGATGCTGGATACGGTATTCGTGGTCGACAGGGACAACCAGATCGTGTTCGTCAGTGATGCCTGCAAGACACTGCTGGGCTACGAGGCCTGCGAACTGATCGGTACGCCGATCACCCGCTACATGCACCCTGACGACCTCGCGGCCACGCGCGCCTCGATCATGCGGGTGATGAACGGCCAGCCGCACTACGACTTTTGCAACCGTTACCTTCGCAAGGACGGCAGCGTGGTGCACATTCTGTGGTCGGCCTGCTGGTCTGATGAGGCCCAGGCGCGTATCGGCGTGGCACGGGACGTTACCGCCCAGCGCAAGGCCGAAGACGAACTGCGCTTCCTCGCCCATCATGACCCGCTGACCCGGCTGGCCAACCGCGCCATGTTCAATGAACGGCTGGACACCGCCCTGGCCGCGGCCCGGCGTCACAACCGCAGGCTGGCCTTGCTGTTCCTCGATATCAATGACTTCAAGCAGATCAACGACAACCACGGCCACAGCGTGGGTGACCGGGTACTGTGCACGCTGGCCCGCCGCCTGGAACGCTGCGTAGGGGCGGCTGGCACGGTAGCGCGGATGGGCGGCGACGAATTCACCGTACTGTTGCCCGACTGCCCGTCGCCGGAGGCCATTGCCACGCACGTACAGCACATTCTCGCGGTCATGGCCGAACCGCTCGACGCCGAGTTTGCCGGCATCGATGCACCGTCCTGCAGTATTGGCGTGGCCCGCTTTCCCGAAGACGGCAACGATGCCGACATGTTACTGCGCCATGCTGACGGGCACATGTACCGAATCAAGCGCCAACGCGCTGCGACTGGCTGAAAGCAAGGGCACACCGCATGGCTGAACACCTGCAAGAAACTGCCGGGCAAACACCCGCCTCTGTCGGCCTGGGCCAGGCATTGCTGTTCTGGCTGAAGCTGGGTTTCGTCAGTTTCGGCGGCCCGGCCGGGCAGATTGCGATCATGCACCAGGAGCTGGTGGAGCGGCGCCGCTGGATCAGTGAGCGGCGTTTCCTGCATGCCCTCAACTACTGCATGTTGCTGCCCGGGCCCGAAGCCCAGCAACTGGCCACCTACATCGGCTGGCTGATGCACCGCACCTGGGGCGGGGTGATTGCCGGCGCTCTGTTCGTGCTCCCGTCGCTGTTCATCCTGATCGGCCTGTCGTGGGTGTACCTGACCTGGCGCGAAGTTCCGGTGGTCGCCGGGCTTTTCGAAGGGATCAAGCCGGCCGTGACCGCCATCGTCGTGCATGCCGCCCACCGCATTGGCACGCGGGCGTTGAAGAACGGCTGGCTATGGGCGATTGCCGCGGCCTCGTTCGTGGCCATTTTCGCGCTTGACGTCCCCTTCCCGCTGATCGTGCTGGCGGCCGCACTGCTGGGTTATGTCGGCGGCCGGCTGCGGCCAGCACAGTTCGCGCCCGGTGGGGGCCACAGCGCAGTCAGGGCCCGCCAGTGCCCGGCGCTGATAGACGACAATACCCCGATACCCGCGCACGCCTGCTTCAGCTGGGGCCGCCTGGTGACCTTGCTGCTGACGGTTGCGGCGCTTTGGCTTCTGCCCATGGGCCTGCTGATGGCGACCTTTGGCTGGCACGGCACACTGACGCAAATGGGCTGGTTCTTCACCAAGGCGGCGCTGCTGACTTTCGGCGGTGCCTATGCGGTGCTGCCCTATGTCTATCAAGGGGCTGTCGGCCACTATGGCTGGCTGTCGCCCACGCAGATGATCGATGGCCTGGCGCTGGGCGAGACCACGCCCGGGCCGCTGATCATGGTGGTGGCCTTCGTCGGTTTCGTCGGTGGCTACCTGCAGCCGATGTTCGGCGCCCACCAGGCGTTCCTAGCGGGCGCAGTGGCAGCGAGCCTGGTGACCTGGTTCACCTTCCTGCCCTCGTTCCTGTTCATCCTCGCCGGAGGCCCGCTGGTGGAGTCGACCCATAACGAACTGAAGTTCACCGCCCCACTGACCGGGATCACTGCGGCGGTGGTGGGGGTAATCCTCAACCTTGCGCTGTTCTTCGGCTACCACGTGCTGTGGCCGAACGGGTTCGATGGCGCGTTCCACTGGTCCTCGGCTGTGATAGCGCTCGCGGCGGCTGTGGCGCTGTTCCGCTACAAGCGCGGGGTGATACACGTGTTGATCGGCTGCGCCGTTGCCGGGCTCGCCCTTCACCTTTTCCGCTGATGGAGCCGATCATGCGCAACCCTGAAGACGCCTTGCTCGACAGTTGGCACCATAACGCCCAAGTCTGGATCGACGCCGTACGCAACAGCGCCATCGAGAGCCGTCGCCAGGTCACTGACCAGGCCATCCTGCTGGCCATCCTTGGCCGCCAGCCCGAACGGGTGCTCGACCTAGGCTGCGGTGAGGGCTGGCTGCTGCGCACGCTGGCCGACCGGGGTATCGAGGCGGTGGGCGTCGACGGCGACAGAACGCTGGTGGATGCAGCGCGTGCTGCGGGCGCGGGTGAGGTGCACCTGGCCAGCTATGCGCAGTTGGCTGAGGCGAAGGTGCATGTTGGCAAGGACTATGACCTGATCTGCGCCAACTTCGCGCTGTTGCACCAGGACATCATTGAACTGTTGTCGGCCATGCGTGCTTTGCTGGTACCCGGCGGTGCGCTGGTGATCCAGACCCTGCACCCGTGGAGCGTGGCCGATGGGGATTATCAGGATGGCTGGCGAGAGGAGTCTTTTGCCGGGTTTGCCGGGGATTGGCAACCGATGCCTTGGTATTTCCGCACCCTGGCCAGCTGGCTGAATGCGCTGGACATGGCGGGGTTGAGACTGGGCAGTCTGCAGGAACCGCAGCATCCGCAGAGCGCGGTGCCGCAGTCGTTGTTGATGGTGGCTGAGCGTCACTGAATCGGGCCGTAACGATCCTGTGGAAGCAGGGTTCACCCCGCTCCCACAAGACAGACCGGTGCAGGCGACTACAGCACCGGCTTGCGCGCCGCTCCGCTACGGGCCTTGGCCATGGCTGCCAGGCGCACCGCAACGTTGGCAGCGCCGTAACCGGCGTACCCCGCCTTGCGCTGGATGATCTCGAAGAAGAAACGCTCCTCGAACGGCTCGGTATAGACGTGGAACAGCTCGCCACCTTGAGCATCGCGGTCGTACAGCACGTTGTAATACGCCAACTCACTGAGGAACTCGTCGTCGAAATCGAAACGCGCCGCCAGGTCGTCGTAGTAGTTCAGCGGGATTTCCAGCAGCGGTACCCCTGCCAGCTTGGCCCGCGCAACTTCGCGGAAGATGTCGTCACAATCGAAAGCGATGTGATGCACGCCCGAACCACGGTAGCTTGACAGCGCATGGGCGATGGCGGTGTTGCGGTTTTCCGAGATGTTCAGCGGCAGGCGCAAGGTGCCGCACTGGCTGCGCAGGGCGCGGCTCTTGACCAGGCCATACGGGTCGGGCAGCACCACTTCGTCGTCGGCGGCGAAGTCGAACAAACTCTTGTAGAACAGCACCCAGCTGTCCAGCGACTCGGCCGGCAGGGCCAGGGCCATGTGGTCGATGCGGCGCAGGCCGCCGGTCGCGGTTGCGTTGTTGTCCAGGCTGAAGTCGGTGTCGTACAGGGTGTGGCCGGCAGTGCCCTGCTCTACCAGGTACAGCAGGCTGCCATCGGGCGCACGCACCGCCGGCACTTCGCATTCGTTGGGGCCGACCAGGCCGCGGAACGGCTGGCCACGGAAGGCGGTGGCCCGCTTCAGGGCCGCTTGCTGGTCCTTGACCCGCAGCGCAGTGGCGCACAGCGACGGGCCATGGGCCTCGAAGAAGTTGTGGCCGAAGGAATACGGTTCGGCGTTCAGCACAATGTTGATATCACCCTGGCGCAGCAGTTGCACTTCTTTGCTGCGGTGCTTGCCGGCTTCGGCAAAGCCCAGGCGCTTCAGCCAGTTGCCCAGGCGCGCGCCGACGGCTTCGTCGACCGCGAACTCCAGGAACTCCACGCCGTCATAAGCGCTGGCCGGCGGCGGGGAGAACAGCACGCCAGGTTCGATCGGCGTGTTTTCCTGCTCCAGGCGCAAGCGGGTCTGCTCTTCGAGGTACAGCAGCGAACGCAAGCCGTCGGCGGCATTCTGCCGGGTCGGTGCGGCGCGGAAGCCATCGTTGAAGATTTCCAGCGACAGCGGGCCACGGTAACCCGTGGCGAGGATCGGCGCCAGGAAACCGGCCATGTCCATTTCGCCCTGCCCCGGGAAGCAGCGAAAGTGGCGGCTCCACTCCAGCACATCCATGGCCAGGATCGGCGCATCGGCCATTTGCACGAAGAAGATCTTGTCGCCGGGGATGTCGCGGATCGCGCTGGGGTCACCTTTGAGCGACAAGGTGTGGAAGCTGTCGAGGATCACCCCGAGTGCCGGGTGGTCGGCCTGGCGCACCAGGTTCCACACTTGCTGGTAAGTGTTGACGTGGCGGCCCCAGGCCAGCGCTTCGTAACCAATGCGCAGGCCACGCTTGCCGGCATGTTCGCCCAGCAGGCGCAGGTCGTCGACCAACAGTTGCTCGTCACCCAGGGCATCGGCCTGGACGTTGCTGCACACCAGCACCAGGTCGGTACCCAGCTCCTGCATCAGGTCGAACTTGCGTTCGGCGCGGTCGAGGTTTTTCTGCAGGCGGTCACGGCGGCAACCTTCAAAGTCGCGGAAAGGCTGGAACAAGGTGATGGCAATGCCCAGGTCGGCGCACATCTGGCGCACCTGGCGCGGGCTGCCAGCGTAATAGAGCAGATCGTTCTCGAAGATCTCGACGCCGTCAAAACCGGCGGCGGCGATGGCTTCGAGCTTTTCCGGCAGAGTGCCGCTCAAGGACACGGTAGCGATCGAACGCTGCATGGCGGGAGTTCCTTGTTGTTGGAGGAATACGGTGCCATTCGGGCAAACAACCCCTGTAACAGTTTATGGCACGATCGATTATTCGCAGGTAAAGTCGTCGCTTCAATCTCTTTGTACGGAATGGTTAGTTTTGCGTTCGATTATCGCACAAAACCCGTTTTAGCGAATTGCTAGACCGCGGGCCCGTGGTCAACATGGACCACAGACGCAGGCACACCGACCGTTGCCTCCTGCCTTGGCATAACCTCTGGCGGAACCTGCGCAAACAACAATAACAACGGAGACAACGATGGCTCACTCCAGCTCGCAAGCAAAGAAAGCGACCGCCAGTGGATGGATAGGCTCGGCACTCGAGTACTACGACTTCTTCATCTACGCCCAGGCCGCTGCGCTGATTTTCCCGCAGATTTTCTTCCCTAACACCGACCCGAAAATGGCCATCATTGCCTCGTTGGCCACCTATGGCGTGGGCTACCTGGCACGCCCGATCGGCGCCTTCGTACTGGGCCACTGGGGTGACACCCGCGGTCGCAAGAACGTCCTGCTGCTGTGCATGTTCCTGATGGGCCTGTCGACCATGGCTGTCGGCCTGCTACCCACCTACCACGACATCGGCTACCTCGCACCGGCCTTGCTGGTGGTGTTGCGCCTGATCCAGGGCTTTGCCGTGGCCGGGGAAATTTCCGGTGCCAGCTCGATGATCATGGAGCACGCGCCGTTTGGCCGAAGAGGCTACTACGCCAGTTTCACCCTGCAAGGTGTGCAAGCGGGCCAGGTCCTGGCGGCGGCGGTATTCCTGCCACTGGCTTACTTCATGCCCAGCGAAGCCTTTACCGAATGGGGCTGGCGCATTCCGTTCCTGATGAGCGCCATCGTGCTGATTGCCGGCTTCATCATCCGTAAGGAAGTGCACGAAACCCCAGCGTTCGTTCAAGAAGAGAAACAGGACAAGGTTGCCAAGTCGCCCATCAGCGAAGCCTTCCGCCACAGCTGGAAGCACATGGTGCTGGTGATGTTCATGGCCCTGATGAACGTGATCCCGGTCGTGGCCACCATCTTCGGTGCGGCCTACGCGGTACAGCCGGCGTATGGCATCGGCTTCGACAAGAGCGTGTACCTGTGGATTCCGGTGGTCGGTAACATCGTCGCGGTGCTGGTGATCCCGTTCGTGGGTAACCTGTCGGACAAGATCGGCCGTCGCCCGACCATGATCGCTGGCTGTCTGGGCTCTGGCCTGCTGGCCTTCGTCTACCTGTATGCGATCAGCATCCAGAACGTGCCGATGGCGTTCGCCGCCTCGATCGTCATGTGGGGCATGGTCTACCAGGGTTACAACGCGGTGTTCCCAAGCTTCTACCCAGAGCTGTTCCACACCCGCTACCGCGTTACGGCCATGGCCATCGCGCAGAACATCGGCACCATGCTGACCGCCATGCTGCCCGCGCTGTTCGCAATGGTTGCCCCACCTGGCTCGGACAACATTCCGCTGGTAGTCGGTGGGCTGGCCTTCTTCATCACCGGCGTGTGCGCCCTGGCGGCCTACATTGCCCCGGAAACCCACCGCCTGGCGATGGACGATCTGGGCAACCCAGACGCCAAGCCGATGGAAAAGGCAGCCTATGAAGCCAGCCGTAAAGGTAGCTTTCAGGCGGTGAGTCACTGATAGATTGCAGGGGCTGCCTTGCAGCCCCTTCGCGGGCAAGCCCGCTCACACAGGTACCGTACAGGCTTCAGCCCTGATGCGATGCTGTGAGAGCGGGCTTGCCCGCTAAGGCTTCAGCCTTTGATCACGTCCTGCAGACGTGCCCACAGCCGCTGCACATCCTCCCGCTCGGTCGGCAGCGCACCGATCGAAACCCGCACCATCCACCGCCCGTCCAGTGTAGCCGGCGTCACATAAGCATCGCCGGATGCATTCAGCCGCTCGGCCCAGCCCTTGGTATGCGCATCCAGCGCCTCCCCTTCAAGCCCCGCCGGTCGATGGCGAATGCACAAGGTCTGCAGCGGTACTGGCGCCAGCACTTCCCACTCCGCCGCCGCCTCGACCTGCCCCGCCAGCCACTGGGCATTATCCAGGTCACGCCGCAGCCGCGCCTGCAATGCGTCGACACCCTCGCTACGCAACATGAACCACAGCTTCAACGCACGGAACCGACGGCCCAGCGGTATCCCCCAGTCGCGCAGGTTCTTCACCTCGCCATCCACCGCCGACTGCAGATAGCTGGGATTGGTGCTCATCACTCGGATCAGGTGCTGCGGATCGCGCACGTAGTAGATCGAGCAATCGAAGGCCACACCCAGCCATTTGTGCGCATTGACCACCACCGAGTCGGCCAGCTCGATGCCGTCCCACATCCAGCGGCACTCGGGCAGGATCATCGCCGAACCGGCCATGGCCGAGTCAACGTGCAACCAAAGCCCATTGGCCTGGGCGATTTCGCCCACCGCGCGCAGCGGGTCGAGGGCAGTGGTCGTCGTGGTGCCGGTGGTGGCAACCACGGCGCACGGCTGGTTGCCGGCAGCCAGGTCCTGTTCGATCGCCGCCTGCAGTGCCTCTGGGCGCAGGGCATAGCGTTCGTCGGTGGGAATCAGGCGGATATTGTCGCGGCCAAAACCTGCCAGCAGTGCAGCCTTGTCCACCGAGCTGTGGGCGTGGGCGCTGACATACACGATCAAAGGCTTGGGCTCGGCCTGCAGGCCACCACGTACCAGGGCGTAGTCAGTGGCGCGTTCACGGGCACTGATCAGCGCCACCAGGGTGCTGGTCGAGGCGGTGTCCTGGATCACCCCACTCCACCGGCCAGACAGGCCAAGCAACTGGCGCAGCCAGTCGAGGGTAGTTTCTTCCAGTTCGCTCAGGGCCGGGCTGGATTGCCATGACAGGCCCAGCACGCCCAGACCGGTACTGAGGAAGTCCCCCAGCACCGAGGACAGGGTGCCATTGGAAGGGAAATAGCCATAGAAGTCCGGGTGCTGCCAATGGGACAGGCCGGGCATGACCAGGTTATTGACGTCGTCGAGAATGGACGCGAAAGGTTCGCCTTGTTGAGGGGCAGTTGCGGGCAAGGCAGCCTTGAGGTAGCCAGGTTCGACCTGGGCCATGACCGGGCGTTCGCCCACGGTCTGACGGTAGTCGGCAATCAGGTCGATCAGTTGGTGGCCGTACTGGCGGAATTGTTCGGGGGTCACGCTAGCTCTCCTGGGGGTTATCCATTGCCTGTGCTGGCCCTTTCGCGGGTAAACCCGCTCCTACAGCCGCGAAGAAGCCGCACAATCAACACAATGCCCCAGTCTAGGCACCTATCCCCAGCCGAATAACCCCGCTTCACGCATAGCTGCTATGGCGAACCCGCATGCCCACCCTGTACCCCGAACTGCGACTGGCGCCACAACTCGAATACCCGGTTACGCAACCAGCGGTGCTCGGCCGAGGCCTGCAGGCGCTGGTGCCATACGACCCAGTACCGCTGGCTGTGGTCGATGAAGCCCAGTGGTCGCCAGGCCAGGTCATGCAAACGGCTCAGCTGTCGGGCAATGTGCTCGGGGACCGTGGCCACTGCCTGACTGTTGGCAATCACTTTTACCGTGGCGCAAAAGAACGGCACCTCCAGGCTGACCCGCCGCTGCAGGCCCTGTGCACGCAAGTGCCGGTCGATGAAGCTGTCCTTGTCGCCACCGCCCGAAATGCGCACATGCTTGTACGCCAGGTAGTCGGCCTGGCTGAGCGCGGCCTGCGCGGCCAGCGGGTGATCCTGGCGCATCAGGCATACCGCGCGGTCCTCACCCAACAGCCGTCCGTGCAGGTTGGGCGGCGACTCGTCGAACAAGGTGGTCGCCAGGTCGATTTCTCCGCTGGCCAGCAAGGCGTATTGGCCGGCCTGCCAGGTGCGGTACTCCAGCGACACACCTGGTGCTTCGCGCTCCAGCGCTGCCACCAGCAGCGGCAGCATGTGCTCGGCCACATAGTCCGAAGCGGCCAGGCAGAACCGCCGCTCGCAACGCGCCGGGTCGAAGATGGCGGGCTGGCGCAGCGCGTGCAGTTCTTCGAGCACCTGGCGCAAAGGCTCGACCAAGGCTTCGGCGTGTTCGCTAAGCACGTAACCACGCCCTTGGCGCACCAGCAACGGATCATCGAAGGCTTCACGCAGGTGGGCCAGCTGGCGGCTCAGGGCCGATTGGCTGACGCCCAGGCGCTCGGCCGCGTGGCTGAGGTTTTTAAGCTGCAACAGGTGGTCGAGGGTGCGCAGGTGGGCGAGGCTGAGGGAGGCGAAGGTGGGGTTCATGCAGGCTCCCTGCGGTGGAATTCAAGGGCCCTCTCGCGGGCAAGCCCGCTCCCACAGGGTTCTCACATCGTTCAGCATCGTGAAAAACCTGCGGGAGCGGGCTTGCCCGCGAACAGGCCGCAACGCAGCCCCGACGATTACTCGGTCAGGCCAACATAGACGTTCTGCACGTCATCGTGCTCGTCGATCGCCTCGAGGAACGCTTCGACCTCGGCCAACGCTTCAGCACTCAGGCTGGCCGCGCTTACCGGGTTTTTAGGGGTGTAACCGATTTTCGCCGCGGTCACGGTGAAACCATGCTCCGGCAGGGCCTTCTGCACCGCGTCCAGGTCGGTGGTGTCGGTAATGAACAGGGTCGAGCCCTCTTCTTCACCTTCCTCGAAGTCCTGGGCACCGGCTTCGATCGCGGCCATTTCCGGATCAGCGTCAGCGCTCGCAGGCGTGGCTTCGATCAGGCCTACATGGTTGAAGTCCCACGCTACAGAACCGCTGGCACCCAACTGGCCCTTGCGGAACAGCACGCGGATCTGCGCGACGGTGCGGTTGATGTTGTCGGTCAGGCACTCGACGATCAACGGCACCTGGTGCGGAGCGAAACCTTCATAGCTCACCGCATGGTATTGCACGGCATCACCGTCCAGGCCAGCGCCCTTGCGGATTGCCCGATCCAGGGTCTCGCGGGTCATCGAAGCCTTCTTGGCTTGCACGATGGCCAGGCGCAGGCGCGGGTTCATGTCGGGATCGGCACCCGACTTGGCCGCGATCTGGATTTCCTTGGACAGCTTGCCCATGATCTTGCCTTTGGCATTGGCCGCTGTTTCTCTATGTTTGGCTTTCCACTGTGCGCCCATGTCGACTCTCTTGTTTCAGCGGCCGGTTCAGGAAGCGACCGGCCAAAAGTGGGTGCATTTTATACGCCCTCGAGCATGGGATCGACAAGAAATCTCATCAGCCTTTATCGGCCTTGCCCGCCGCTGCGGCAAACCGCGCCAACCGCACGTCCAGCCTTCGCGGGCGCACACCACGATCTTCGGCCTGCTCCTTGCGGCGGATGGCATTGCGCACCATCAGCGAGCCCAGGTAGCGGATCGGCTCGGGCGGGAACAGCCCCAGCGGCCCTTTGACCAGCGGCGACCGGGTCCACGGGTTGTCCAGCCCCAGCGCCAGCGACGAAAGAATCTGCCCGCCCATGTGGCACGGGCCAACACCGCTGCCGGAGTAACCAAAGCCGTAGAACACGTTGCCCTGCCCGTCCAACCGACCAAAGAACGGCAGGCCGGTCACCGAGCGATCTGACGGCCCGTTCCAGCTGGCCGCCAGTGGCACCTCGGCCAAGGCCGGGAAAAAGCCGCCAAGGCTTTCGCGCAGCAACCGCCGATACGGCGACGGCTGGTCGAATACCGGCAACATGCGCCCGCCATAGGCAAACGTGTTGCCGCCCTTGCCGAGCATCAGCCGGCCATCGGAGGTGTTGTGGTAGTAGTGCACGAAAATACGCGAGTCGAGCACGCTGATCCCGCTGTCCAGGCCGATCTGGCGCAGCAGCTCGGGGCACGGTTCGGTAATGACCATGTCGCTGGAAACGATTGCCACACTGCGCTCGAACTGCGGGAAGACGCGCGCCATCCAGGCATTGAGGCCCAGCACTACACGGTCGGCGCGCAGCGTGCCGTGGGCCGTGCGTACCTGCACCGGGGCGCCGTGTTCCAGGCCGGTCATAGCGGTGCCTTCGTAGAGGCGCACGCCGCGCTGCAAGGCCACCCGGCGCAGGCCGCGCACCAGTTTGCCCGGCTGCACGGTGGCGGCGGCCGGCGAGAACCAGCCTTCCAGGTGCCGTGCCGAACCGGCCAGGCGCTGCACCTGCTCCAGCGGCAAGCGGCGGAACGAGTTGATGCCCTTGTGCTCCAGCGCGGCGATCACCGCGTCGGTGGCACCGACCTGGGCTGCGTTGGTGGCCGTGTACAGCGTGCCGTCCAGGCGGAAGTCGCAGTCGATGCCATTGGCCGCGCAGAACACCCCGATGTCTGTAATGCTGCGCTCCGACTCGCGCACCAGCCGCACCGCCTCCGCCCCCCCGAACAGGCGTTCGAGGGTGAAGTACTTGGCCGACCAGGACAACGCACAGCCCCCATTGCGGCCGCTGGCACCGGCACCACAGATGTCGGCCTCGATCAGCACCACATCCAGGGCCGGTACCGCTTCCTTGAGCATCAGCGCCGTCCACAGGCCGGTGTACCCACCGCCGACAATGCACACATGGCAACGGGTATCGCCTTGTAGCGGCGGGCATACCGCCTCCTGCGCCGATTCAAGGGCCTGTTGCAGCCAGAAGGGTCTCATTCGCTCGCTTTCCTTTAAGTACGCAGTGGCTTGATTGCCATGCTGGTGTTCGGTGCCACGTCAGTGCCTTGCGCGCTGCTGGCCGGGCGGCTGTTCCAGTGCGGCAGCAACACCAGCGCCGAGAACAGCGCGCAGCCCGCGAACACGATGAACACCGTGACGCCGTCGAAGTAACCCGGCAGCAGCCCGCCCAGCACCGCGCCCACCGAGCCACAGCCGTTGACGAAACCTGCTGCGGTGGCGCCGGCCTTGGCGGTGCCGAAGTCGATGGCTGCAGCGCCGCTGATCATCGAGTCCGGCCCGTACAGGGTCAGGCCCATGACGAACAGCAAGGCCACCACCAGCAGCACGCTGCCGGTGTGCATGGCCGCCATGAACGCCGCCAGTGTCACGGTCAGCAGCACCAGGCTGATCACGCAGGCCGGCATGCGCCGGGCGCCAAACAGTTTGTCCGAGGCCAGGCCGATCATGATCGGGCCAAGCAGCCCGGCCAGTTCGAAAGCAGTCGGGATGATTGCCGCGCCCACTTTGCCCACTGAGGGCATCTGCTCGAAGACGATCACAGGGCCCCACAGCAAGATGGCGTAGCGCGCCGGCTTCAGCAGGAAGTACGCCAGGCCCAGGGTCAACACCGTGCGGTTGCGCAGGATCTCCCTCAGGGGTGCCCACACGCTGCACAGGTTGCCGGCTGGAGCCATGCTTTGCGGCTCGGGCTCAACCGCCGGCAAGCCGACGTCCTCGGGTTTGTTGCGCTGCAGGAAGAAGAACAGCACCGCCACCAGCGCCACCACTGCCGCGCTGGAGAAGAACGCCGCGTGCCAGGTACCCACCAGGGTGTAGGCCCACCAGCCCGCGAACGGCGAGGCCACCAGGCCGCCGAAGGCATAGCAGGAACTCCACAGGCCCAGCACCCGCCCGCGCTGCGAAGCCGGGAAGAAGCTGCCGATGTTCTTGCACAAGCCGGCCCAGCCGGTGGATTGCGCCAGGCCCTGCACCAGCATGCAGGTAGCGAAGATCGGGAAGGTTGCGTAACTGCCCATCACGACTGCCGCCGCCGCAGAAATCAGCAACCCGCCCAACACGACCACGCGCGGGCCAAAGCGGTCGGCAAGCATGCCCCAGGTGAATTGGCCCACGGCATAGGCGGCCAGGTAGATGGCGTCCAGGTTGGCCATGGCGGCCTTGTCGAGCATGAAACCTGGGTCTTCAGCGATGCCCAGCTTGGCCACCGAGAAGGCTTTGCGGGTGAAGTAGAAGGCGGCGTAAGCCAGCCAGGTGATGGCGAAAATCTGGATACGCCAGCGTTTGAACGCGGCTAGGGATTGATTCATGTAAGTCTGACCTCTTGCTCAAGTGTGCCGGCAGAATGTGAAGAAACGCCTGTCTTGTTCTTGTGTTACGCACAGCGATGACGAGGCTGTCATCGGGTCAGGTGGCGCCGTGTGAGCGCCATGGCCCTGGCGGCATTCGTGGTGCCAGCGTCGGGCTGAAATCCATGGAAACAGTTGCTGTAAGATAAATAAAATCGATTTATCGTATTACACACATAAGCCCAGCTTGTTACTGAGGTCGTCATGTCGGTGTCCCACGCTCAACTCAAGGCTTTCCATGCGGTGGCCGTGCACGGCAGCTTTACCCGCGCCGCCGAAAAGCTGTTTCTTACCCAGCCTGCGGTGTCCGACCAGGTGCGCAAACTGGAGGAGCGCTTCGGCGTATTGCTGTTCCACCGCAACAAACGCTCGGTGCAGCTCACCGACCTTGGCGAGCGGCTGCTGGGCATCAGCCAGCGCCTGTTCGCCTGCGAGGCCGAAGCCCAGGAACTGCTGCACGACTCGCGTGCGCTGCACACCGGCAGCCTGGTGCTGGCAGTGGATGCGCCGGTGCACGTGCTGCCGCAGATCGCCCGCTTCTGCCAGCGCTATCCGGGTATCCAGGTGAAGATCGAAACCGGCAATACCGACGAATCGCTGGCGCGGCTGTTCAGCTATCAGGCCGACCTGGCCCTGCTGGGTCGGGATGTCGACGACGAGCGCCTGCATTGCCTGCCGCTGCGTCGTGACCCGATGGTGGCGTTCGTTTCCCACCACCACCCATGGGCCAGCCGTGGCTCGATCAGCCTGGCCGACCTCGATGACACGCCACTGGTGCTGCGCGAGCCCGGTTCGGTGACGCGGCAGACGCTGGAGGAAGAGATGCAACGTGCCGGCCTGCGGATACGCGCAGCGATCCAGGTGGAAGGCCGGGAAGCGGCGCGTGAAGCGGTGGTGGTAGGCATTGGCGTGGGCGTGGTGTCGGCGGCGGAGTTCGGTGCCGATGCGCGGGTGTGTGCATTGCCGATCGTCGATTGCCAGCGGCATTTGACCGAGACCCTGGTGTGCCTGAGCGAGCAGCGTACGCGCCGGGTGGTGGCGACTTTCCTGCAGATGGTCGAGGAAGGAGTCTAGGCCTGTGCTGGCCTTTTCGCGGGCTCGCCCGCTCCCACAGGTCCTGCGCGGCATCCGGAATCTGTGGTGATGCTGTGGGAGCGGGCGACCCTGCGAAGGGGCCAGATCAGGCAACCCGACTATGCTGGGATAACCCCAATCCCCGGGCACCCAACCCATGCTCTACCGCCTTGCCGCCGACACCCTGGTGCTGCTGCACCTGGCCTTCATCCTGCTGGTGCTGTTCGGCGGGCTGCTGGTGCTGCGCTGGCGCCCTGCCCTGTTGCTGCACTTGCCGGTCCTGGCCTGGGGCCTGGCGGTGGAGTGCCTGCACCTGGGCTGCCCGCTCACCACCTGGGAAAACCGCATGCGCAATGCCGCCGGTGATGCAGGTTACCAGGGCAGCTTCGTCGAGCACTACGTCTGGCCACTGATCTACCCCACCGGCCTGACCCCGCAGATCCAGCTGCTGCTGGGCACCCTCGTGCTGGCGCTGAACCTCGGCATCTACAGCTACGTGGCCTGGCGCTGGCGCCGCCCTAGCGGGTAGCGATCACGAACAACCGCGGGAAGGGCAACAGGACCTTGCCATCAGAGGCCGGCGGATAGTCGCGCTGCATGGCCTGCAGGTACATCTGCAGGAAGTCGGCCTGCTCCTGCTCATCAAGCCTGGCCAGATAAGGCCGCAACGCCGAGCCCTTGAACCATTCCACTACCGCTTCGGCGCCCCCCACCAACGGGTGATGATAGGTGGTGCGCCACACGTCCACCCGCGCGCACAGCGGGCTGAGCAAGTCGTAGTAGAACGCCGCGTTGTGCCGTGGCGGCAGCTGCAAGTCGGCGAACTTCGCCGCCCAGGGGCCTTGGCTTGCGATCTCGCGCAACTGCCGGTGGGCCGGCTCGTCGAGGTTGTCCGGGGTCTGCACAGCCAGGCTGGCGCCTTCGCTGAGCTGGCGCACCAGGTGCGGATACAGCAAGGCGTGGTCAGGTACCCATTGCAGCGAGGCATTGGCCAGGATCAGGTCCTGCGGCTCGGGGGCAGTCCAGCCGGCAATGTCGGCAATGACCGTGCGCACACGCGGGATGCACAGCCGCTTGCGCTCACGGGCCTTGTCGATCATGTCCGGGTCGCTGTCCAATGCCGTCACCTGGGCATCGGGGTAACGCTGCAGCAGCACTTCGGTCGAGTTGCCGGGGCCGCACCCCAGGTCGGTGGCGTGGCGCACCGGCCGTGGCGGGATGGCGGCAATCAGGTCGCGTACGGCGCGTGTGCGTTCGTCTTCGAACAGGGAATACTGGTTGGCAGACCAGGCCATGTGCGGCTCCTTTGGGCGGGCAATGTGCCTAGCATATGCCATCTGTCGCCCGGCGGGACGGTTGCGAACGGATTACGCCGGAACTGATCACCTGTGCTTGAAGTCAGTCCTTGCATGCGCACGCCCGTGAAGACCTACATCGCCCTCGCCATCCTGGCCCTGATCGCTGCGGCCGCCCTGCTCGGTTCACCGTGGATGAACCAGCGTTTCCACATGCCCGCAGAAAAAGCCCAGGCCCAACAACGCGAAACGGCCGGGTCCCCAAGGGAGCCGGCCGTTTCCAGACGCGAGTGACGCTTAGTGCTGCTTGCTACCAGAGCGGATCTGGTGCACCACACCCATCGCCACCACGACCGCCGCAGCGATACCGGTGGAAATGACCAGGATCTGGTAGTCAGGCATGAAGGCCATGGTGACCAGGGCAGCCACGATGAACGCGATCACCAGGTAGGTCAGCCACGGGAACAGCCACATCTTCAGGCGTACTTCCTTGCCCTCGGCAATCAGCTTGCGGCGCATGCGCAGCTGCGAGAAGGCGATAACCAGGTACACCAGCAGGGCGATCATGCCGGTGGTGTTCATCAGGGTGTCCAGCACGTCTTTCGGGCGCAGGGTCTCGCTGAAGTTGATCAATGCACACACCACGGCCACGGCGCACGAACCCATGATCGCGTACACCGGTACACCGGTACCGGCGCGGGTGATCTTGAAGAACGACGGCGCATCGCCACGCTGGGCCAGGGAGAACAGCATGCGCGAAGCGGTGTAGTGGCCCGAGATCAGGCAGCTGCTCACCGAAGTCAGCACCACGAAGTTCATCAGCAGCTCGGCATACGGCACGCCCAGCAGTTCCAGGGTACGGCGATAGGCGCCATAGCCAGAAACACCCAGGTGCGGGTCGTTCCACGGTACCAGGCAGACGATCAGGAAGATCGAGCCGACGTAGAACAGGCACACACGCCAGACCACCGAGTTGGTCGCCTTGACGATCTGCGCAGCCGGGTCCTTGGCTTCGGAGGCCGCGATGGTAACGATTTCGGCGCCGAGGAAGGCGAACATCACCCCGAGCAAGGCACCGATCACAGTGGTGATGCCATTGGGCATGAAGCCTTCGGCGGTGAGGTGGCTGATGCCACGCACTTCACCGAACTGCCAGATGTTCATCACGGCAGCCGTACACACGATCAGGAAGCAGACGATCGCAATCACCTTGATCAAGGCGAACCAGAACTCGAACTCACCGTAGTGCTTGACGTTGAAGAAGTTGACGGTGATCAGCAACAAGGTCGTGGCCAGCACGAACACGTTGACGCTGACGTCGGGGAAGAAGCCATGCAGGATCTTGCCCGCCACATAGGCTTCCCAGGCCATGAGGATGACCCAGTACCACCAGTACAGCCAGCCAATGGTGAAACCGGCCCAACGGCCAATGGCGCGGTCGGCGTAGGTTGAGAACGAGCCGGTGTCAGGCGAGGAAGTCGCCATTTCACCCAGCATGCGCATGATCAGCACCACCAGGATGCCGCCTGCCAGGTAGGCCAGGACAGCGGCTGGGCCGGCACTGTGGATCACGCTGCCGGAACCGACGAACAAGGCGCCGCCGATAACCCCGGCGATCGACATCATCGTCAGGTGGCGCGACTTCAGCGAGGCACTGAGCTTGCTCTCGTGCCCGCTTTTCGCGGTGGTGGTTGTGGATGTTGCGTCCATCAGTTGTGTACCCCGTGCTTCTTCTTATCCAAGGAAAACTGTGAAATCCCGATGGCTGGCGATTTCACCTGTACATCAGTGCTAATGCGGGCAGGATGGTGTGAATTACACACGCAGGCCTTCCATGGCGGCCTGCTGACGCGCCCCAGGGCGACTGCCTGAGGCGAACTGAACATGCTTTATGTGGCGATATCCGACACCTAATGTAAAAATGTCCGACGCAGAGAGCCATGCACAGTGGCATGAATCTCGCACTGCACTGTATAGGTCGCCCATGCAGTACACCCTGCAGACGCCAGGCGATACGCACCCTGAAGGCCCCGAATGTTCGAATTACATCCAGACTCCTCAACCCCGCTGGTCAACCAGATCATCGATGGGCTGCGCGAGCTGATCGACAACCAAACCCTCAAGCCAGGCGCCAAGGTCCCGTCGATTCGCGCCTTTGCCGCAAGCTATTCGGTGAGTACCTTCACCGTGGTCGAGGCCTACGACCGCCTGGTCGCCCAAGGGCTGCTGGTGAGCCGTGGCAATGCGGGGTTCTTCGTCAACCGTGCGGCGGGCGAACTGCTGGAGCAGCACAACACCGAGGCCGACACCAGTCGACCAACGTTCAACTCCGAGTGGTACCTGCAGCAGATTTTCGAAATCCGCCAGTTGCCGTACAAACCGGGGTGCGGCTGGCTGCCCAACGACTGGATGTACGAAGACGGCCTGCGCCGCGGCCTGCGCCAGGTGGCCGGCAGCCCGCTGGAGTTGTCGGGGTACGGCGACCCCATGGGCCTGATGGAGCTGCGTGCGCTGACCGCCCAGAACCTGCAACAAGAGCTGTCGATCGTCGCCAACCCGGCACAGCTGATGCTCACCCACGGCGCCAGCCAGGCCCTGGACCTGGCCGCACGCACACTGGTGCGCCCGGGCGATGTGGTGCTGGTGGACGACCCCGGCTACCCGAACCTCATGAGCATCCTGCGCACCCAAGGCGCAACCCTGGTAGGCGTGCCACGTACGCCGGCCGGCTACGACCTGAACCAGCTGGAGCAATTGCTCAGCCACCACCGCCCAACGGCGTTCTTCACCCAGCCGCACCTGCACAGCCCGACGTGCTCGCGCACCCCGCTGCCGCAGTTGCACCGCCTGCTGCAGCTTGCCAGCCAGCATGGCTTCCGCCTGGTGGAGAACAACCTGTACGCCGACATGGTCGCCGAGCCGCAGCCATGCCTGGCCAGCCTCGACCATCTGCAGCAGGTGGTGTACGTGGGCAGCTATTCCAAGAGCATTTCGCCCAACGTGCGGGTCGGCTACATGCTGGCCAACCCCGAGCTGATGCAAAAACTGCTGCACCTGAAGATGCGCTCAGGCCTGACCACCTCGCAGGTGATGGAGCGCGTGGTGTATGCGGCGATCATCGACGGGCGCTGGCGCAAGCACCTCAAGCGCCTGCGCCAGCGGCTGGCCGAGGCGCATCAGGAAGTTGGCCGGCATCTGCATCGATTGGGCTTCGAACTGTTCACCGAATCGGATGAAGGCATGTACATCTGGACCCGCCACCCGGCGATTCCCGACAGTGCCGCGTTGCTGGACGATGCGCTGGAGAAAGGCATCATGCTAGGCCCAGGGCAGCTGTTCATGGTCGACGCCAAGGCGACCGGGTGGATGCGGTTCAACGTGGCGTTCAGTACGGACCCGGCGATGTGGGAGTTGTTGGAGAAGGTGTTGGTGAAGCACGTGCGACGGGGTGGGATGTAGGGGGTGTCGCCCCCTATCGATGGCGGGCAAAAACTCGAAAGCCGCAAAGCGCCCATGGGAATGGGTTCAGACGCGAAAAGGCCGGCAGCCAAACCACCGATGCCGGCCTCTGGCACTTATCGCCAGTCCGCCTGTTCAGCAAAGAACGCCTGCGCATTCACCTCCAGGCTCTCCAGGTGATAGCCCCCCTCCTGGACAATCAGGCAAGGCAAGCGCAACGCCCGAATTCGCTCACCCAACGCAGCGAACCCTGCAGTGGTCACAGCCACCTTGCTCTGCGGGTCCAGTTCGTAGATATCGAACCCAAGCGACAGCACCAGTACCTCGGCACCAAAGTCCGTCACTGCAGCCAGCGCAACCTCCAGCTGCCCCATGAAGTCCGCCTCGCTCGCCCCATGCGCCATCGGCAGGTTGAGGTTGTAACCCTCCCCCTCACCCCTGCCACGCTCGTCCGCGAACCCGGCCACGCCCGGGTAGAAGTTGGTCGGGTCGCCATGGGTCGACACATACAGCACATCACGGCGATCGTAGAAGATCTCCTGAATTCCTTGTCCATGGTGCATGTCGGTATCGAGGATCGCTACACGGTTGTAGCGGCTGCGCAGGGCCTGGGCGGCCACGGCGGCGTTGTTGATGTAGCAGAAGCCGCCAGCGGCATCGAACCGCGCATGGTGCCCCGGTGGTCGGCACAAGGCATAGGCGGCAGGCTCCCCGTCGAGGATGGCCTTGGCCGCTGCAACCGCGCTTTGCGCCGACCAATAGGCCGAGTGCCAGGTGTGTTCGCCCACCGGGCAGCTACCGTCTGCCAGGTAGCGGCCGGCCTGGGCGAGGATGCCGCGCAGAGCGTTGGGCTCACGCACGAAAATGTTGGACATGACCTCGTCACCCCAGTCTTCGGGCACTTCTTTCCAACGTGCATGGGCCTCTTCGAGAAAGGCCAGGTAGGCCTCACCATGCACGGCCTTTAGCGGTTCAAGGCCGGCATCGTCGGGCTGGCGGATGTCGAAACCCAGGTCTTTGGCCGCCTTCAGCAGGCGCTGGGCGCGCTCGGGGACTTCCTGCGGGGTGCGCATGGCGCCGCGCGAGTAGTAACTGCGTGGGTGGTGCAGCAGTTGTTCGGGGTGGAAGTAGCAACGCATCAGCCTTCTCCTTGTTCGACACGGCCCGCACGGGCCAACACGGCGTTCAGCAGCACATCGGCACCCTGTCGGGCATCGTCGGGTAATACGTCTTCGGCTTCGTTGTGGCTCAGGCCGCCGACGCAGGGGATGAACACCATGGCCGTCGGGCAGTATCGGGCCAGCAGGATGGCATCGTGACCGGCACCGCTGACGATTGATTGCTGGGCGTAGCCCAGTTCGTCCACCGCCTGCTGCACGGCAGCCACACATGCAGGGTCGAACGGCGTGGCCGGGCTGACCCAGTGGCGTTCGATGCGTACCTGCAGGCCGCGCTGGCTGGCAATGGTTTGCAGCTTCAGGCTCAGGTCGCGCTCCATGGCTTCGATGGCTTCATCGCAGTGGTGGCGCAAGTCGACCGTAAAGCGCAGCAGGCCAGGAATGGTGTTGCGCGAGGACTTGGCAATCGACAACTCGCCCACAGTGGTCAGCCCTTCGGGTGCGAAGTCCGCTGCCAACTGCTCGACCGCCTGGATCATCCGCGCCGCGCCATACAGGGCATCCTTGCGCAGGGGCATCGGTGTCGTACCCGCGTGGGCCGCCATGCCTTCGACCGTGACGTCCAACCAGCGAATCGCTTGCCCGCCGCTGACGACACCAATGGCCTTGGCGTTGTCTTCAAGGATCGGACCTTGCTCAATATGCGCTTCAAAATAGGCATCCACCGGGCCACCTAAAGGGCGCTGGCCGGCGAAGCCCGTTCGCAGCAGTTCGTCGGCGACGCTGAGGCCATCGGCATCGCGGATAGCCAGCGCTTCGGCCAGCGCGAGGCTGCCGGTGAACACTGCCGAGCCAAACATGGCCGGCGTGAAGCGCGCGCCCTCCTCGTTCGTCCACACGGCAATTTCCAGCGGCTTGCGAGTGTGGATGTTCAGCTCGTTGAGGCGGCGCACCACTTCAAGCCCGGCCAGCACGCCATAGACACCGTCGAAACGACCGCCTTCGGGCTGAGTGTCGAGATGGCTGCCCATCATTACCGGTGCGGCATTCGGGTCACGACCTGGACGACGGGCGAACAGGTTGCCTATGGCATCCACCGTCAGCGTCAGGCCGGCTTCGCGGCACCAGTGGCTGAACAGTTCACGGCCCGCCTTGTCCTCGTCGCTGAGCGCCAGGCGGCAGCTACCGCCGCGGGCGGTGGCGCCGATTTCGGCCATGGCTATCAGGCTCGCCCACAGGCGTTCGCCATTGCTTTTCAACATGTGCGGGTACTCCAGAGTCAATCGGATCAGGCCAGTTCCAGGTGCTGGCTACGGGCGTACTGGCGCGCCAGGGCAAGCACGCAGACCAGCGAAAGGGTGGCGATGAAGGTGTAGAACACTGCCATCGGCCACCACTGGCCACTAAAGGTGTGGGCCAACCAGGTGCCGATCAGCGGGGTCAGGCCGCCGGCAAGGGCGCCGCAGATCTGGTAAGCCAGGGAAATGGCGGTGTAGCGCACGCGGGTTTCGAACATGCCACTGACGTAGCCGGCGATCACCGCGTAGAAAGAGGCCATGCAGGCAGCGGCCAAGGCGATGCCTAGCACAATCAGGGGCCCGTGGCCCGAGCTCACCAGCACAAACATCGGGTAGGGCGAGGCCATCGCCAGCAGGGCGACCAGGGCCAGGAAGCGAGTTGCACCGATCTTCTCCGACAGCCAGGCCGCCAGGGGCTGCACACAGAACTGGATGATCGCCACGAAGAACAGGCATTCCAGAATCAACGAGCGCTCCAGGTGCAATTGCTGGGTGGTGTAACTGATCATGAAGGTATTGGTGAAGTAGACCCCGGCAATGCCCAGGGTATTGGCGCCGATACACAGCAACAGCGGGCGCCAGGCGGTGCGCAGCACCTCGAGGGCCGGAGCCTGCTCCTTGCACCTGGCCTTTTCTGCCTGCTCGCGGCTGGCCATGAACTCGGGCGACTCATTCACGCCCAGGCGAATAGCCAGCCCCACCAGTAGCAGCAGTGCACTGGCCAGGAACGGCACGCGCCAGCCCCAGCTCATCAGCGCCTCTTCAGGCAGACGGGTGACCGCACCAAACGCCAGCAGCGACAGGATAAGGCCCGCCGGGCTACCCAACTGGGCGAACGACGCGAAGAAGTTGCGGCGGCCCTTGGGCGCATGCTCGCCGGCCATCAGTACCGCCCCGCCCCACTCGCCGCCCACGGCAATCCCCTGGACGATGCGCAGCAAGATCAACAGCACCGGCGCGGCCGCACCGATTTGTGCGTAAGTCGGCAGCAGGCCGATGCAGACAGTGACGATGCCCATCATCAGCAGGGTGATGACCAACGACTTCTTGCGACCGATACGGTCGCCCACGTGACCGAAGATGATGCCGCCAAGCGGCCGGGCGAAGAAGCCCACGGCGAAGGTACCGAACGCGGCCATGGTGCTGAACAGGCTGTCGTCGGAGGGGAAGAACAAGGCACCGAAGACGAGCGCGGCGGCGGTGGCGTAGATGTAGAAATCGTACCACTCGATCATGGTGCCGATGAATGCGGCGGCGGCGGCACGACGCGGTTGAGCGGAAGCGGTCGGCTTCATGGGGGCTCCTTTGCTTGTTGTTCTGGCAGGAGTTGCAAGGGTCACGGGGCGCTCTGCTGGCGCTTGGCCTGTTGACTCGATGGTGCCTTTTCAGCGGGACAACCCGCTTCCACAGGGTCTGCGCGATCACTGCAGGCGGGGATTCACCCGCGAAGAGGGGCAACGTCGATCCAACAGGTTTCGATGACTGCGATTTATCGGCCGGAGGCTATGATTAGTCAATTTTCTATTTATTATGCGCACTATTAGCCATGCTTATCATCGAGCCCTGCCATGCCTGACCGCTTGCTCAACGACCGCCTCGACTGGAACCTGCTGCGCACCTTCCGGGTCATCGGCCAGGAGCTGTCCATCAGCCGTGCCGCCGCCCGCCTGCACCTCACCCAGCCGGCAGTGAGTCAGGCGCTCAAACGCCTTGAAGAGCAGCTTGGCCGCCAGCTCATTGCCCGTCGCGGACCGCGCTTCGTATTGACAGAAATGGGCGAGCAGCTGTTCCAGCTGGCTGGCGAGGTGTACGGGCAGATGTCGCAGATCGGCGGCTTGCTGGAGCAACCGGCGGACGAGCTGGTGGGCAAAGTGCGCCTGCTGATGATCAGTCGCATCGTCAGCGAACGTTTCGATGACTTCCTGGCCAACTTCCATCGCCAGCACCCAAGGGTCGAGCTGGAAATCGACGTGATGCGCAGCTCCGATATCGTCGCCGCCCTGCAGGAGAAAACCGCTACAGCGGGCCTCAGCCTCAACCGGCGTGCACAGCCACGGCTGGAGCAGCGGCTGTTTCTGCGCCAACGATATGCATTCTTCTGTGGCAAGCACCATGCCTTGTTCGGTCAGGCCGAAGGCGATTTACAGCGGGAGAACTTTGTCAGTTTCACCAGCGACCAAATTGGCGGCATGTTGTCGCCGCTGACCATTTTCCGCGACCAACAAGGGTTTGCCGGGCGTATCGTGGCGTCATCGCCAAGCCTTGAGGAAGTGCGCCGACTGGTGATTGCCGGGTTTGGCATCGGCTGCCTGCCCGAACATGTGGTGGCACCGGATGTTGACGCGGGCTTGCTTTGGAAGCTGTCGCCGCACGAAGGGATTGCCGATGTGGACATTCACCTGCTGTGGAACAGAGAGCAGCGATTCAGCCGGGCGGAGGAGATGTTTATCGAGGCGTTGCAGCGGGTCATCACCTGACGCGCTGGGCCGCTCGATAGACCGCTCAGCATTCGCGCTTGCCAACTGATTACCACTACCACAACGACACGCTCGTCGTTGACTTGGCGGCGCACCACTTGACCGAGGCCTTACGCCACAACTTGGATCCCATCTTGTGACGGGGTATGCTAGGCAATAGCTAAACGCCACTACCCAGGCAGGCTCGGTGCCTGCCTTCAAGGACGAGCCTTTGCCCAGCCACCCGACCCGCCACACCATCGCCCGCCAGTGGCAACTGCTCAAGTTGCTGCCCGGCCGCCACCCGGGAATGAGCTCCACCCAGTTGCAGGCTGCCCTGACAACCGTGGGCCATACCACCAGCAAACGCACCGTCGAGCGCGACCTGGTCGAGCTCGCCGCACTGTTCCCCCTACAGTGCAACAGTAAAGGCATGCCTTATGGCTGGTACTGGCAACCGGGCTTGAGCCTGGGCGAAGCGCAGCAGCTGCAACCCGACGCACTTGCCCCACCGACACACGTCGTACTGTATGCCTGGGTCGATGACGCGCTGGCCCGCCGCCTGGAGCAATCCCCCCTGTCCGTCGATATGCAACTGACGCCGCAGGCTGGCGGCGGCGCCGCGCTGGTGGCCACCGTCGACGACAACCGCGCGCTGATGGGCTGGCTGCTGTCCCAGGCGGGGTCGATCCGCATCCAGGCGCCGCAGGCGCTGCGCGCGGCCATGATTGAACAATTGCGCCAGAGCCTGGCGCTGCATGAGGGCGAAGGCGGCTGCAAGCAATAGCGCCAACGGCGTCAGTAGGTTCCCGGATACGCCCCGCCATCGATCAGCAGGTTCTGCCCGGTGATGTACCCGGCATGCGCGCTGCACAGAAATGCGCAATACGCGCCAAACTCCGCGGCATCGCCAAAACGCGACGCCGGAATGGCCTTGCGCCGCGCCTGGGCAGTGACTTCCACATCACCACCCGCAGCCTTCAAGGTCTTTTGCAGGCGCGCCGTATCGAACGCCCCAGGCAACAGGTTGTTGAGAGTCACATTGCAGCCCGCCAGACGCTGCTGCCGGGCCAGGCCGGCAATGAATCCGGTCAGGCCACTGCGGGCACCGTTGGATAAACCCAGCATGTCGATCGGTGCCTTCACCGCGCCGGAGGTGATATTCACCACCCGGCCAAAACCACGCTCGGCCATGCCATCTACCACCGCCTTGATCAGCTCGATGGGCGTGAGCATGTTGGCGTCCAGCGCCTTCAGCCAGTCATCACGCCCCCAATCACGGAAGTCCCCCGGTGGCGGGCCACCGGCGTTGTTGACCAGAATGTCGACCTGCGGGCAGGCCGCCAACAGCGCCTGGCGCACCTTGGGATCGGCAACATCGCCTGCCACGGTATGGACCTCGATGCCCGGGCAGGCCCTGCGCAACTCGCTGGCGGTCTGCTCCAGAGTGGCTTGGGTACGGGCATTGATGACCAGGTTGACGCCTTCTTTGCCCAGCGCTTCGGCGCAGCCTTTGCCAAGGCCTTGGCTGGCCGCGCAGACGATGGCCCAGCGGCCGGTGATGCCTAGATCCATTGGTTTGCTCCTTGATGCAATCAGGGTGACAGGGTGACTGACAGGCGCTGCCGGGGCAATTTAGAGGACGGGACAGGGCCACCGATAATGAAAAGAACTGATCCACCGATAACCGCCGCTTATCCCTGCCAGCGCTTCGGCAACGGACTGGAAATCAATGGGGACCGTCACACTTCACCCGCCGTCAGTTCCTCCACCAGCAATCGTGCCGCAGGCGATAACGGCGCCGCGACCCGGTGCACGATGCCGAACGGCTCGCTCAGCGCCCGTAGCGGCACCGCCAGCGACACCAGCAACCCGCGCTGCTCGGCAAAGGCCGCCACCGCACGGGGAATGACTGCCACCAACGTCGGGTCATCTTCAAGCAGCATGAAGGTGGCGAAGGTGGAAAAGGTCTCCAGTGGATACCGTGACACCTCCACCCCCGCCTCGCTCAACTCGCGTTCCAGCGCTTGGCGCATGGGCATGTTGGCCGGATAAACCACCCAGCGATAATGGCTAAGGTCGCTGATCTTGAGTGCCGCCGCCCCGGCCAGCGGATGCTGCGGATGCGCGACCACCGCCAACGGCTCCTGGGCCAGTTCGACAAAGCCATACTCCGCCGTGTTACGGCCCAGCCCTGGCCGGCAGATGGCCAGGTCCAGGCGCCCTTCGTCCAGCTGGGCGAGCAGGTTGGCGCTGGTATTCTCGGCGATTTCCACTGCCAGCTGCGGCTGTTTGCGGCGCAAGCGGCCGAGGGCGCTGACCAGTGTGGGCATAGCCCCCATGATACTGCCCACCACCAGCCGCCCGCCCTGGCCTTGGACGATGCCCAACACCTCTTCGCGCAGATGCCCCAGGTCGCTGTGGATCAGCCGCGCGTAGCGCACCACGCAGCGGCCCACGTCGTTGGCAACCAGGCCGCTGGGCATTCGCTGGAACAACGGTACGCCCAGCACCTCCTCGACCTCGCGCAGGGCCTTGGTGGCACCGGGCTGGGAAATGGCCATGGCTTCAGCTGCCTTGTGCAGCGAGCCACAGCGGTCCAGCTCGATCAGCAAACGCAACTGGCGAAGGCGCAGGCGAGAAAAAATGGCGTCCAGAGAAGGGATCATCAGGCAGGCTCGGTAGGGGTTTCGTCATGCCGAGCACTATAGAGCGTCGTCTGCGGGGGCGTGTTGAGTTTTGCGCAAATGACCCTTGATTGCAGAACGAATGCACGCACCTTTCTGCAGGCTGTTTTACCGCGGCGCACGACGTGCCAGGCAGGCATAGGCCAAGGCCAGTACACTGGCCGCCAGTATGCCAAGCAGTATCATCAGCTCACGGCTGTAACGGGCTACCATGGCCGGAAAACCGATGACCTCGCGGTACACCTGCACATGGGCCTCACCGTCGGCGTGGCTGATACTGACCCCGCCATGGCGGATCTGCGAGTAGTCGGCATCGAAATACACCCACACCTTGCAGGTGCCACCTGGCTCGATGGCCGGGATATCAACCTGGGCGATGGCGGTTTCCAGCAGCGTGTCGTTGCCGGCAGCATCGCGCACCTGCACCAGGCCCTTGGCTGGCAGGCGGATTTTCACCTGCCGGACCTGCGCATCACCACTGTTGTGCAGTTCGATCAGCAGGCCGGTACGGTGGTCCACCAGCCCGGCCTCGAAAGGCTTGGCGAACAGCTGGGCATAAGGGGCCTGCGCCATTTCGATGAGCCGCTCGACCTGATCATGGGCCAGCTGGCCTTGAACGATACCGTTGATTCGCCCCTGCAACTGCTCGTACTTGAGCTGCTCGCTGGCCTTGCTGATCCGCTCGCTGAACTGGCTGGGGTAAGTGAGGTAGGCATAGGTCAGTGACGCCTCAAGGCGCGGATTGCCCCTGAGCAACGCGTAGGCGGCCAACAGGACCATCAGGCCGATCAGCACGGCGACGAGAAGCTTCCCCACCTTGTCCCAGCTCAATGCATGCTTCCTTCTGTCGTGTTACAGACGATTAAAACCGCCCAAGGGTGCCAAGTTCGCGCCCCCCAGGCAAGCCTGGCTAGGCTTCGCCCCCGCCTTCGCGCGCCTGACGTATCTGCAGCAGCTGGCCGTCGATCAGTGACTTGGCCATCCCGGCCAGGTAGTACGTGGCCTTCATCATCACCTGGCGGTCGTCAGGCCTGTCGATGGCCTTGCGGGTGATCTCGGTGATGCAGCCCATGATGCCCGAAGCTTCCATCAGTGCGGTGCGTATTGGCAGTTGCGGTTTCATTTGCACCAGTTCGGCATCGCTGTTGCCAAAGCGGCTCGCGGCTTGCACGACATAGGGCTTGCTGCTGTTTTTCGGCGTTTCGCTGTCCATGTCCATTCCTCAAGATTATGCGCTTGCCGAGGCTAGGCCGCTGCCTACCCCATTACAATGACAAAGGGGTGGAAAGGGTCACTTTAGGAAATGGACTACAAGAACCCTGCACAGGGAGCGCCGAGCCACCGCTCAGCCCACTTGACCCGCCCCGGGCAGTGGCGGACGATCAACCTCCCCCACACAAGGACGAACACCATGCTGCGGATACTGGGAAGAGCCTCTTCCATCAATGTGCGAAAAGTCCTGTGGGCCTGCGCCGAATTCGAGATCGCATTCGAGCGCGAAGACTGGGGTTCTGGCTTCAAGGCCACTGACAGCACCGAGTTCCTCGCGCTGAACCCCAACGCCATGATTCCGGTGATCCAGGACGGCGACTTCACCTTGTGGGAATCCAATAGCATCATCCGCTACCTGGCCAGCCGCTACGGCGCCACCGCGTTCTATCCCGGCGAGGCCCAGGCGCGGGCGAGGATCGACCAGTGGATCGACTGGCAGGCCTCGGACCTCAACCGCTCTTGGAGCTACGCGTTCATGTCGCTGGTCAGGCATTCGCCCGCTCACCAGGACCCGCAAGCACTGGCTGCCGGTTGTGCCGAGTGGTCACGCTACATGCGCATCCTCGACCGCCAGCTGGCCGGCACCGGTGCCTATGTGGCCGGCAGCCAGTTCACCCTGGCCGACATCCCGATCGGCCTGTCGGTCAACCGCTGGTTCGAAACGCCGTTCGAGCACCCGCACCTGCCCGCGGTGCGCGATTATTACGAGCGCCTGAGCGAGCGCCCTGCCTATCACCTGCATGGCCGAAACGGTACCCCGTAGTACCCGCAAGGACGTGTATCCAGGGGCGCAAGGCGCCCCAAGGTTCCGGCCTGTTACACCGCAACCTGCCGCCCGGCTACCACCCCTCGCCCACGCCAGGCAAGCAGCAGCACCAGCACCAGCCCCAGCGCCGCCATCGCAGCCCCCGCCAGGGAAATCGCCGGGTAGCCCAGCCCCGCGTTGATCACCGCGCCGCCCAGCGCCGCACCGATCGCATTGCCCAGGTTGAACGCGCCAATGTTCACCGCCGAGGCCAGGTTGGGCGCATCCTTGGCCGCTTCCATGACCCGCATTTGCAGCGGCGGCACCAGGGCAAAGCTGGCCGCCCCCCAAACCAGGATCGCCAGGGCCGTCGGCAGCGGCCAGTCCAGTACCAGCGGAAACACCAGCAGCACGGCAATCAGCCCAGCCAGTGACAGGATCAGGGTGCGATCAATCGAGCGGTCCGCCGCCTTGCCGCCCCACACATTGCCCAAGGTCAGGCCGACACCGAACAGCACCAGCATGGCCGTCACGAAAGGGGTGGACGCCGCCGCTTCATGCTGCAGGATCGGCGCAATGTAGGTGAACACCGTGAACATGGCGCTGGAACCCACCACGGTCAGCAACAAGGCCACCAGTACCGGCCTGCGGCCCAGCACACGGATCTCGGCCATGGCACCCTCGCCCTTGGGCGACGCAACATTGGGCAATGCGTACCAGAGCGTGGTCATCGCCACCAGGCCAAGCCCGGCAATACCCCAGAACGCCATGCGCCAACCCAGCATTTCACCCAACCAGGTCGCCAACGGCACGCCGCCGATGGTGGCCAGGGTCAAACCCATGAACATTGCAGCCACGGCCCCGGCGCGCTTCTCGGGCGGCACCACACTGGCCGCGACGATCGAGCCGATGCCAAAGAAGGCGCCGTGGTTGAGTGAAGTGACCACGCGGGCCACCAGCAGGCTGGCGTAGTCGCTGGCCAGGGCCGACATCAGGTTGCCCAAGGTGAAAATGGCCATCAGCCCGATCAACAAGTAACGGCGCGGGATCTTCACCGTGGCCAGGGTCATCAGCGGCGCGCCGATCAGCACGCCGAGGGCATAGGCACTGACCAGCAGCCCGGCAGCAGGAATGGAAACGCCAAGGTCGGTAGCGATACTGGGCAACATGCCCATGGGGGCGAACTCTGTAACGCCGATGCCGAAGGCACCGATGGCGAGTGCGACAAGCGGTGGATTGATACGCATGGCAAGCTCCTTATCTATGCCGCAAATGCTACGATCCGTTTAAAACGCGCACTAGACTGCATTTTTGCGAACCACCTTTGCTTTAGAGGCACAAATGGACTTCAGTGGCAGATCCGGCGAGATGGAGATTTTTGCCAAGGTGGCGCAAGCGGGCAGCCTGTCTGCTGCCGCCCGAGCGCTAGGCCTGACGCCCTCGGCGGTCAGCCGCATTCTCGCCCGCACCGAACAGCGCCTGGGTACCCGCCTGCTGCTGCGCACGACCCGGGCGCTCACCCTCACCCCCGAGGGAGAGGCCTACCTGCGCGGCGCACGGCGGGTGCTGGCGGACATGCTCGAAGTGGAAGAAGCCATCACTGACCAAGGCGTGCCACGCGGGCGCTTGCGGGTCAGCGCTGCGCTGGGCCATGCCCGGTTGACCGTAGTGCCGCTGCTGGCGGCCTTCAGCGCACGCTACCCGCAAGTGCTGGTTGACCTGACCCTCAGCGACGAGGTGGCCGACATACTCGGCGGCCAGGCCGACGTGGCGCTGCGCTTCGGTCACCTGCCGGACAGCTCGTTGAGCGCTCGCGCCATTGGCGAGACCGGCCAGGTAGTGGTGGCCTCGCCAGAATACCTGCAACGCTACGGTACCCCGCTTGAACCTGAAGACCTTGCCAGGCACAACTGCCTGCGCTTCAACTTCCGCCGCGCGATGCCTGACTGGCCGTTTCACCGCGACGGGCATACGTTCTCACTGAAGGTGAAAGGGAATATCGAATGCAGCAGCGGCGAGGCGCTGGCGCAGCTGGCCAGGCTGGGCGCCGGCGTGGCGCGTATCGGCACCTTTACCGTGGCCGATGACCTGGCCAACGGGCAACTGGTGCCGTTGCTGGAGGCTTACAACCCGGGTGATCGGGAACCGATTCATGCGGTGTTCGTCGGCGGCCCGGCGATGCCGGCGCGGGTGCGGGTGTTTGTGGATTTTCTGGTGGAACAGCTATCTGATGGCCTGTAGGGTCGGCCTCATGTCGCGACAGGGCCGCCCACGCGCGCCCTGATCAGTCTCATCGCGCTTGCATGCCGGCCAGGATAAAGCCCATGAACCGCCGCACATCCGCCCGGTGTGCCGTCATGTCCAGCGGCTCGCGGCTGCAAAGGCGCAGCAACTGAAGGTGCCCGTAATCGTTGATCAGGAACGCCGCATAGCCCACGTCCAGCCCAGCCGCCAGCCTGCCGCTGTCGCACAAGTCCTGTAGCAGGCATTTCAACTCGTTGACCAACGCGTCGTTGACGCGCCTGTAGGCATCCGGCACGCCCTGCTGATCAGCCCCCAGCAACGGCAGCAACGGCGGCAATATCTCGCGCCAGAGCGGTGCAGGCAGCACCTCGAATGCGTAATCGGTCAAGTGCGCTTCGTAGCAGCACAGGGCCTCCAGCGCATCGTCGAATTCCGGCAGGCGCCGCCGGGCTTCGGTCACCGCCCGGTGGTCGGCCTCGCGGAGCTTCTCCAGCAAAATTTCCTGCTTGCTGCCGAAATAAGCAAACACCGTGGGCACCGACACTGCGGCCAAGCGCGCGATCTGCTCCATGGTGGTGGTCTGGTAACCCTGCGTTTCAAACAGGCCTAGCGCCGTTCGGCTGATGGTTTCACGACGCATCGCCTTCTGCTGCTCGCGCAGTCCGCTCACATTCACACCTTTTTCGAATCGTACACGTCGGCGCACAGCATAACGCAAAGCTGCGCCGTAAAAATATTTTATTGACTAAAAGTTTTAATGAACTCAAAACTAATGCTCCATTCTGACCTGGGAGTTGCCATGTCCACCGCCGCAGACCTCATTATTCACAATGCCCGCATCTACACGGTCGACCCGCACAGGCCTTGGGCTGAGGCGGTGGCCATCTGCGGCGAACGCATCGTTTGCGTGGGCGACCACGGCAGCGTCATGGCATACGCCGGCCCTGCCACACGCCTGCTGGATGCCGGCGGCAAACTGGTGCTGCCGGGCTTCGTCGAGTCTCACTGGCATTTTTCCTCTACCGCCTTTGCCTTTCAGGCGCTGGTCAACCATACCGACCCGCTACAGGTGCTGGCCCTGCTCCAGGCCTACGTCGAGGCCAACCCCTGTGAAAAAGCCATTACCGGCATGGGCTGGATCCAGCCATTGATGCCTGGGCATATGTTGCGCCGCGAAGTACTGGATGCCATCTGTGCGGACAAGCCCGTGTGCCTGCTGTCCACCGACTATCACACCATGTGGGTCAACAGCTTCGCCCTGAACGCTGCCGGCATCGACCGCAACACCCCGCCAGTAGAAGAGGGCGCCAGCTGGTTCGAAAAGGACCCGATCACCGGCGAGCCCACGGGTGTGATCATTGACTGCGCCGCCTATTCGCTGCTGATGCAACGTCTGAGCGAAGCCGGCTACCTACCGACAGGCATCGACCTGTACCTGCGCTCGATTCCTTTTTGGCAAGAGAAACTGGTGGCGGCCGGGATTACCACGGTATTCGATGCCGGGTTCCTCGACCCCGCTGGCGACCAGTCGCTGCTGTATGAAACCCTGCAGCAACTGGAGCGTGAGGAGCGCCTGAAACTGCGGGTGGTCGGCAGCTACATCAACATGGGCACCGAGGACGATCCGGTCACGCGGCTGCAGGCCATGCGCGAACGCTACGACTCGCCGCTGGTCAAGGCGCAGACCCTCAAGCTGATGCTGGACGGGACCGAGCTGAACCACACCGCGTTCCTGCTCGAGCCCTATTGCGACAAGCCACACAGCTGCGGGTCGACGACCATGCCCGAGGAAGTGTTCGAGGGCCATGTGCGCAAGGCCGACGCCCTCGGTATCGACGTGATGGTGCATGCAGTGGGCGATGCCGCCGTGCGCATGGCGCTGGACGTGTTCGAGCGCACGTTCTCCAGCAATCCGCCCCGCGACCGTCGTCACGTCATCACTCACGCCTTTCTCACCCACCCCGACGACATACCGCGCTTTCGCCGTATCGGCGTCATGGCCAACACCCAGTTGCAGTGGGGCGTGGTCGACGCCTACGCCGAGGCCATCCAGCAGACCTATGGCTACCCACGCTGGGCGTCGATGTATAAATTCCGCAGCTTCATCGACCAAGGTGTGACCGTGTCCATCGGCATGGACGGCCTGGTGTGCCAATGCCGATGCCAGCACAAGCCGGTGGAACACATCGAATCGGGCCACACCCGCCAGCTCAGTGGCGAACCCGATGCCCCTGTGATGCCCGATGCCGACGAGCGCCTGAGTATCCCGCAACTGATCGCCGCCTATACCCTCAACGGTGCATACCAACTGGGCCTGGAACGGGAAATCGGTTCGATCACCGTTGGCAAGCGTGCCGACATCATCGTGCTGGAGCAGGACCTGTTCGAACTGGACCGCTACCAGATCGGCAATACCGAAGTAGCGCTGACCGTAATGAACGGCCGCATCACCCACGACGCAGGTACCCTGCCCCGCGCCTGACCCCGGACCCGACCATGCACAACAATAACAACACCCTGCTTCTGCGTGCTGCGCTGATCTACATCGCCGCCACGGCCTTGATCATCATTGGCGTACAACCCATCTTCATCGGCCTGCTGGCCGAGCGGTTGCATCTGGACCTTAGCCAACAGGGCTGGGTACTTTCCAGTGAAATGAGCGGAACACTGCTCGGCTGCCTGCTGCTATCGATACCAAGGCGTCATCCAAGTGGCCGTGGGCTGTACCTGGCGGCAGCCTTTGCAGCGCTGATGTTGAACCTCCTCAGCGCTGCGCTGGACACTTTGACGAACCTGATTCTGTGCCGTTTTGCCTGTGGTATCGCTGCGGGCCTGCTGTATGCCGGGTCGATCAGCGGGCTTGGCCGGCTGCCGGGCCAGGATCGCTCGTACGGCCTGTCGCTGCTGATTCAAACCGCTGTCTTTGCCCTGTACGCGACCTGCCTGCCACAACTGGCAGAGCAGTTCGGTCACCGCACGGCGATTGCATCACTGGGTTTCTGGTTCGTGCTGATCGCTATGGCTGCGTTGTTCATTCCGGTACGGCTGCAGCGTGTAACCCCCGTGCGCCTGGCGCAGCCAGGCGGCGGCTCCGCGATTATCGGGCGCTACGCCCTGCTGGGGATGCTGTGCCTGCAGTTGGCGATCTATTCGTTGTGGGGGTTTGTCGAACAGTTGGCGCGCGAACGTGGCATCGAGGCGGTGGATGTGGGCTGGGCGTTCGGGCTGGGAATACTGGGTGGCTTGCCTGGCGGCGCCCTGCCCAGCCTGCTGGGCGCACGGGTGAGCCGCGGCCCGATGATCGGCCTGGGCTCGCTGGTAGTGCTTGTGTCAATCACCCTGCTGGCGCGCTATACACATGATGCCGATCAGCTGTGCATGGCACTGTTTCTGATGAACTTCGGCTGGGTGCTGGCGCTAACCTACTACATGGGGGCAATTGCCACCAATGACCCACGCGGCACGTTGACACCCTGGGTCAGTGCGCTGCAACTGGGGGCCGCGGCGGCAGCGCCGGCGTTAGTGGCGTTGCAGCAACAGAGTGCCGGGCGGGAAATGATCTTTGCCAGTGCAGGGATGGCGGTGGTGTTGGGGTGCGTGCTGAAGAGCGTGGCCGGCGTGGTTCATCGGCGGGCAATTCGTGAAGCTGCTTGATGGAGCGCATGAGCCGGTGATGGTGTGCGACGACTGCAGCCCGATCTGACACCGATACCGCCCGTTAGGTTATCTTCGACGCTTCACTGTACCGCCCGAGCCAGACCACCATGCGCATTGTCATTCCCGACGACTACCAAAATGTAATCCGTACCCTCGATTGCTTCGGCAAGCTGAGCGGGCATGCTGTCAGCGTCCTTCATGAGCTCCCGCCTGCCACGCTGGAACAACTTGCAGCACGTTTTGCCGATGCCGACGCCCTGGTACTCACCCGCGAACGCACACGCATCGACGCCGCCTTGCTCGACCGCCTGCCCAACCTCAAGCTGATCAGCCAGACCGGCAAGGTATCCAGCCACCTCGACCTGGCTGCCTGCACCGCGCGCGGCATTGCCGTGACCGAGGGGCGCGGATCGCCGGTAGCGCCTGCCGAACTGGCCTGGGCGCTGATCCTCAATGCCCGCCGGCAACTGCTGCCGGCCATTGATGCCTTCCGCCAAGGCCAATGGCAGGTCAACCTGGGCCAGGCGCTGGCCGGGCAGACGCTGGGCATCTGGGGCTATGGCAAGATCGGCCAGCGCCTGGCGCGTTATGCGCAGGCCTTCGACATGCCCGTGCTGGTGTGGGGCAGCGACAACAGCCGCGCCGCAGCCAAAGCCGATGGCCACGCTGCTGCCGCCTCGCGTGAGGCGTTTTTTGCCGAGGTGGATATTGTCAGCCTGAACCTGCGCCTTTCGGATCAGACACGCCATGGGGTGACCTTCGACGACCTGTCCCACATGAAGCCCGACGCCTTGCTGGTGAACGTCAGCCGCGCGGAACTGATTGCACCAGGCGCATTACTGCAGGCATTGGATGCCGGGCGGCCGGGCTACGCGGCGGTGGATGTTTATGAGGACGAGCCGTTACTCGACCCGGCCCATCCACTGCTGCGCCACCCACGGGTACTCAGCACGCCCCACCTGGGGTATGTGGAGAAGAACGGCTACGAGCTGTACTTCGGTGACGCCTTCGACAATGTGCTGGCGTTTTTCGACGGGGTGCCGAAGAACGTCGCCAACCCTCAAGCTTTGGCAATTCAACGCTTGAACCCGGCGCAGCCTTGAAGTTGCACTACCCGAGCAAATGCAGCCCCAGCGTAAACACAGCCACGGCCAAGGCAACCAACGACACGGCATGACGCTCCAGATACGCGGGCCAACCGGCTGCTGACTGCGACGTGCATTCACATTGGCGCTCAGCCAGGCGGGTCAAGCGCGCCTCCACACTGTCCACGCGGTCTGCCTGGGTGCTCGCTGCCAGCGCGAGCTTCTTCAGCGCCGTGGTCACCGTGATGGACAGCCCTTCCCGAGCCTGATTGCTGGCGGCCAGTTGCTGCTGGCACTGCTCAAGACGCTTGTGGATCGCACCTTCCTTCTGCACACGGGCCAGGGTAGTTGCCACGAGCTTTTTGTTCAGCGCCTCGATACTGGCCAGCAGTGCTTCGTGCTCGGTGGCCTGCTGGGCCGACGCGTCTGCCTCAAGGTGGCTTTCGTGCATCGTGTTCCCATTCGCCTCGGCAAGCGGAGTCAGGGTGCCGTGTTCATGTAGCTGGTTCATCAATCACTGTCCGGATACTGCGGTAAGGGGCGAGAAGCTATCAAAATGACACTACCGGATCCACTGATCAGTCGCGCAATTGACGGCTTTCGTCAGAACGTGCGCGTACACTTGCCTTCATGCCACTCGCAGGAGCCGCTGCATGCCCTACCCCATTGAAGAAAAACTGGTCATCGGCGTAGCCTCGAGTGCGCTGTTCGACCTCTCCGTCTCCGATGACATCTACCAGACACAAGGTGTCGAGGCTTACCGCCAACACCAGGAGCAGAACCTGGACGAGCCGTTCCCCAGGGGGGTGGCGCTCCCGTTCATTCGCCGCTTCCTGAGCATCAACAAGGCGTTCCCCGACCAGTTGCCGGTGGAAGTGGTGCTGCTCTCGCGCAACTCGCCGGAAACCGGCCTGCGGGTGTTCCGCTCCATCAGCCACTATCAGCTGGACATCACCCGCGCGGCATTCATGTCGGGCCGCTCGCCCTACGAATACATCCCGGCGTTCAATGCCTCGCTGTTTCTCAGCGCCAACGAGGAAGATGTGCAAAAGGCCATCGACGCCAACTACCCTGCCGGGCGTGTGCTGCCTACGCGCATCTACGATGATGAAATCGACACCGAGCTGCGGGTGGCCTTCGACTTCGATGGCGTGATTGCCGACGACGAGGCAGAGAGTGTTTACAAGCGCAACGACAACCTGGACGACTTCCAGGAACACGAGCGCATGCACAAGGGCACCCCGCATTCGCCGGGGCCACTGGCAGACCTTTACCGCAAGCTTTCGCGGATACGCATGCTGGAGGACCGCAAGCTGGCCGAGGACCCGACGTACCAGCGGATTCTGCGCATTGCCATCGTCACGGCGCGCAACGCGCCTTCGCATGAGCGGGTGGTGACGACCTTGAAGGATTGGGGCGTATCCCCGGATGAGTGCTTTTTCCTAGGCGGCATGGATAAGCCCAGGGTGTTGTCGATATTGAAGCCGCATGTGTTTTTCGACGACCAGCGCACGCACTTGCAATCGCCAGCGGGAAACCTGCCGATGGTGCATGTACCGTTTGGGGTGGCGAACAGAGTGCGCTCGCCTCAGGCACCCGACGTGAAGCAGGATCAACTGCCGATCAGCGAATTGTCACGCGAACCGTAAACCGCCAGAGCGACACCCTTGACCCATGCGCGCTCGCCGCCGCATGCTCGAACGCTTCCACCCACGCTCAAGGAACGATTGCATGAAGCTGGAAACGCTTGCCATCCATGCGGGCTTCAGCCCCGACCCGACCACCAAGGCGGTGGCCGTACCGATCTACCAGACCACCTCCTTCGCCTTCGACGACACCCAGCACGGCGCCGACCTGTTTGACCTGAAGGTTGCCGGCAACATCTACTCACGCATCATGAACCCCACCAACGACGTGCTCGAGCAGCGCATGGCCGCCCTGGAAGGCGGGGTTGGCGCGCTGGCCGTAGCCTCGGGCATGGCGGCTATCACCTACGCCATCCAGACCGTCGCCGAAGCCGGCGACAATATCGTCTCGGTGGCCAAGCTGTACGGTGGCACCTACAACCTGCTGGCGCACACCCTGCCACGCATGGGTATCCACACCCGCTTCGCGGCCCATGACGATATCGCCGCCCTCGAAGCGCTGATCGATGCGCGTACCAAAGCGGTATTCTGCGAGTCCATCGGCAATCCCGCCGGCAATATCGTCGATATCGCTGCGCTGGCCGAGGCCGCCCACCGCCACGGGGTGCCGCTGATCGTCGACAATACCGTGGCCACCCCGGTGCTGTGCCGGCCGTTCGAGCACGGCGCCGACATCGTCGTGCACTCGCTGACCAAGTACATCGGCGGTCACGGCACCAGCATCGGCGGCATCGTCATCGACTCCGGCAAATTCCCCTGGGCCGAAAACAAGGAACGCTTCGCCCTGCTCAACACCCCCGACCCGTCCTACCACGGCGTCACCTACACCGAAGCCTTCGGGCCTGCCGCCTTCATCGGCCGCTGCCGTGTGGTGCCCTTGCGCAACACCGGCGCCGCGCTGTCGCCGTTCAACGCCTTCCTGATCCTGCAAGGCCTGGAAACCCTGGCCCTGCGCATGGAGCGCCATACCGAGAACGCGCTAAAGGTCGCCCATTACCTGCAAGCCCACGAGCAAGTGGCCTGGGTGAAGTTCGCCGGGCTGCCCGATCACCCCGAACATGAACTGGCCAAGCGCTACACCGGCGGCAAGCCGGCATCGATCCTGTCGTTCGGTATCAAGGGTGGCCAGGCGGCTGGCGCGCGTTTCATCGACGCGTTGCAGTTGGTGGTACGCCTGGTGAACATCGGCGACGCCAAGTCACTGGCCTGCCACCCCGCTTCCACTACCCACCGTCAGCTCAACGACGAGGAACTGGAGAAGGCCGGCGTGCCACGGGACATGGTGCGCCTGTCGATCGGCATCGAACACAGTGACGACATCATCGCCGACCTGGCCCAGGCCTTGGAGGCCAGCCGCGGCTGATTCACCCGCGCCCTACCCAATGTCGAAGGCGGGCGCACCTTCATCAAGCCTGGATGCACCCGCAATGACCCTGTTTTACCTGAAACTCACCATCACACCCCTGCTGATGTGGGCCATCTCCCTCGCCTCCCGGCGCTGGGGCGGCCTGCTAGGCGGATTGCTGTCCGGCTTGCCGATCACCTCGGCGCTGGTGATGACCTTCCTGTGCCTGGAACAGGGCACGGCCTTCGCCCTGGGCGCATTGCCCGGCGCACTGGGCGGCCTGGCGGCGGTGCAGGCCACCTACACCGTCTACCTGCTGGCCACGCGCACACTCGGCATCGCCGTGGCCGTACTGCTGGCGTTGCTGTTCTATGGCCTGGCCGCCTATGCCTTTACCCACTGGGGCAGCCTGTACCTGTCGATTGCAGTGGCGTTGGTGCTGATCGGCGTGCTGATCCGCGCCAGCGGCCGCGAGCCCAAATCTGATACCCTGGCCCGCCCCCGGCACCGGCACTGGGAAATCCCGTTGCGCATGGTATCTGCCACTTCCCTGCTGATGATCACCACCAGCCTGGCCAGTTGGCTGGGCCCGGCGACCAGCGGGATGCTGGCGCCGATTCCGGTGATTGCCTGGCCGCTGGTAGTGTTCGCCCATGTGCAGGGCGGGCGAGCCGGGATGGCGGCGATGGTGCGGGGGAATGCGATCGGCGCAGTGGGGGTGATTGCGTTCTATCTGGTCTTGGCGGGGCTGCTGGAAACGTGGGGCGTTGGCGTGACCATCGGGCTGGCCATGCTGTGCGCTGTGGTGCTGACCCTTGGGCTGGCCGCTGTGTTGCGGCGACGTTGATAGGCCGTTGGGGCTGCTTCGCAGCCCATCGCAGGCAAGCCAGCGCCTGCAGGGACCGGGCGGACTGCTCGCACCTGCGGCCTTAGTCGAACGCCCCGTTCAACACCTCATAGATGATCCCGGTCGCCACGGCGACCAGTATCAGGTCTGCGCCTGCCTGCATCCACTCATACCCGTCATAGTGAGGCAGCTGCCCCAGCAGACGGCCATCCAGTTTCTTGGCGATACCAGGTGGCAGGGGCTTGCCGCGGGCCAGGTTCTTCTGAATACCTGGAGGCAATGCCGGGCCCGGGCTCCAGTAGTTGCGGTGGCCACCGAGGATGCCCAGTACATCGCCACGGTCGATGGACGGGCCGCCGTGCCAGTCATTGCCGCCGACGCTCTGCTTGTGGCCGCCCGAATTGCCCTGGCCCTGGGCGTGCGGCGCCTGGCCCTTGCCGTGCCCCTGACCTTGGCCCTGGCCTTTGCCATTACCCGGGTCGGCGAGCACCGGGCCAGAGGCCAAGGCCACCGCCAATGAGGTGACAACGGCTGTCATGATTGTTGATCTGGCCATGTGAGCATCCTTTGCGAGAGAGGTTGCCCCACACTATAGACGGTGCGCACGCCTGCTTCACTTGCAACCGCCTCAGCAGGGATGGCTGACAAGGGAGGCACGCTTCGGCCACAATCGGTCGCCTGGTCCACGCTGGGAAGCACTGCATGCTCACTACCCTCGCCATCGGCAACTACCGCTCGATCAACCACCTGGTGCTGCCGCTGAGCCAACTCAACCTGGTGACCGGTGCCAACGGCAGCGGCAAATCCAACCTGTACAAGGCGCTGCGCCTGCTGGCCGAAACCGCACAGGGCGGCGTGGTCGAAGCGCTCGCCCGTGAGGGCGGGCTGGATTCGACCTGGTGGGCTGGCCCGGAAACCAGCGCACGAATGCGGCGCGGCGAAGTGCCCATCCAAGGCCAGCATCCGAGCGAAGCCAGGCGCCTGCGCCTGGGCTTTGCCACCGAGGACCTCGGGTTTGCCATCACCCTCGGCCTGCCAATTCCCCTGCCGTATCCGAGCGCGTTCATGCTCGACCCTGAAATAAAGTGCGAGGCCATCTGGGGCGCTGGCGCCTATCGGCCCTCGTCCTTGCTGGTCGAGCGCAAGAACGCCCTGGTGCGGGCCCGCGAGGGCAACAGCTGGGCGGTGCTCGATCAGCATGCTGACAGCGGCGAGAGCTTCTTCAACATCGTCGGCCGGCCCCGCCAGGCACCGGAAATCGGTGACCTGCGCGCGTTCATCAACAGCTGGCGGTTTTACGATCACTTCCGGATTGACCGTGACGCGCCTTGCCGTCAACCCCAACTGGGCACTCGCTCGCCGGTGCTGCATCACGACGGGCGCAACCTGGCCTCGGCGTTGCAGACCATTATCGAAATTGGCGATGTGGAGGATCTGGTGGAAGCGCTGAATGACGCGTTTCCCGGCAGCCGTCTGGAGATCAATGCGCCACCTGGCGGGCTGTTCAGTGTACGGCTGCACCAGCACGGGCTTTTGCGCCCGCTCGACGGTGCTGAATTGTCGGACGGTACCCTGCGTTATCTTCTCCTGATGGCCGCCCTGCTCACACCACGGCCGCCATCGCTGATGGTCTTGAACGAACCGGAAACCAGTCTGCACGCGGACCTGCTCCCGGCCTTGGCGCGGCTGATCATTCGTGCATCACGCCGTAGCCAGGTTTGGGTGGTATCGCACAGTGCGCCATTAATCAACGCGCTGGCAGCCTGTGACGGGTGCAATGTGCTAGAGCTGGAAAAAATACAAGGGCAAACCCAGCTGCGGGGGGTTGGGTTGCTGGATGAGCCGCTGTGGCGCTGGGCTGACTGAGCTCAAGCACGACGGTACAAGCCCGGCATGACTAACCTGCCCCGGTAATCTCGTCCATGAACTGGGTAAGAAAGGTTTCAAGCCAGGTATGACGCTCGGCAGCAAGGCGCGCCCCTTCTTGGGTTTTAAAGCCCGAGGCGAGCTTGAGCAGTTTGGTCTGGAAGTGCTCGATGGCATACGCCCCGTCCTGGTACGCCCTCTGCTGCGCGAAAGGATTCTCGAAGTCATAGAGCGCCGACCCCATTCGCCCGGAGACGTAAAAACACCGGGCAATACCCACCGCGCCTATGGCGTCAAGCCGGTCACTGTCCTGAAGGATGCAGGCCTCACGTGTCAGCGGTTCCAACCCCGCCGAGTAACTGTGCGTTTTGATCGCATGCACTACCTGCTCAACACGCCCGCTCGGCCAGCCCATCTCAGCAAGGACTGATGCAGCCTTGTTCGCCGACAACGTCGAGGCCTGCCCACGTAACGGCGAATGCTTTTCCACCGCCACACAGTCGTGCAGCACCGTCGCCGCAAGCAAGATTTCAAGGTCGCCACCCTCCACCCGCTGGATCCGGTGCGCATTGACCCACACACGATGAATATGGGCCAAGTCGTGGGAGCCATCATTCTGGTCAGACGGCAGATACTTCAGCAAGTCAGTGGCAAGGCACTGATAAGGAGCAAACGCTTCGCGGGTCATCTTCGGTAGGTTCCATTTCCGGTGTGCCCCGCCAAGGCGACGCCTGATGGCCCCTGAGTTCGCAGATCAGAACACCGACCATCCGATCCGCGAACTGAGCAGCTCAAGCGCCGCCATCCCGGCCAGGGAGTTGCCCGCCGCATTCAGCTCTGGCGACCACACGCATACGGTAAATTGCCCCGGTACGATCGCCACGATCCCGCCACCCACACCACTCTTGCCAGGCAAACCCACCCTGAAGGCGAAATTCCCCGCCTCATCATACAGCCCGCTGGTGGCCATGATCGAGTTCACTTGTTGGGTCTGGCGCCGCGTCAGGATCTGCTCACCGCTGTGCTTGCAGAACCCATCATTGGCCAGGAAGCAGAATGCCCGCGCCAGGTCCAGGCAGTTCATTTGCAGTGCACAGTAACTGAAGTAACTGCGCAGCACCGTCTCGACCTCATTATGGAAGTTGCCAAAGGACTGCATCAGGTACGCCATGGCAGCGTTGCGCGCGCGAAACTGATATTCCGAATCAGCGACCCGGGTATTGATCGAGATGTGAGGGTTGCCTGAAAGCCGTCGGACAAAATCGCGCATCGACAACGTGGGGGCAGCGAAGCGCGACTGATTGATATCGCAGATCACCAATGCCCCCGCATTGATGAACGGGTTACGCGGCCGCCCGCGCTCGAACTCCAGCTGCACCAGCGAGTTGAACGGCTGCCCCGAAGGCTCATGCCCCAGTCGCTCCCAAATGGCTTCCCCCGAATGGCCAATGGCCTGAACCAGGCTGAACACCTTGGAAATGCTCTGCACCGAGAATGGCACCTGCGCGTCGCCTGCGCAGTGGTAACTGCCATCGTTGCCATAGACAGCGATACCCAGTTGGTTCGCCGGCACGTCAGCCAGCGCGGGAATGTAGTCAGCGACTTTGCCCTTGCCGATCAAGGGACGTACTTCTTCGAGAATCTCGTTCAACAGCGTTTGCATGGAAGGCCCTGTATCAATCCCCAGACGACGGCGAGGGGCACTCTTCTTGACGAAGACTGAGCGGGAGAGATCACACATTCAGAAACAAATCACCGTAAGCGTCGTCATCGCCAGGAAGCCTGACGACGCCAGCAGCGCATCAGGTCTTTTACAGGGCAACAGCTTGCTGCCGAGCGGCACAGCTTGACGCGACATTAGCGCCGCGAAGTCTGCGATAAAAAAATTGGATATCTCATTAAAGAAATCCCGCAGGCGCTGCCCTGGACCATGGGATTACAGTCCGCCTCACGCCGTCGTCCGGCGGGGTGGTTGCTGCTGGGCCATTACGCGTTCGAAGCCTTACCGGAACCCGGCGCAACTCACACCAATACAAGAACAAAGGTGACCACGCATGCTTAAGCCTCCTGTCGATGCCCCCATCGATGTCAAAGACTGGATCGATAACCGCCCCATTGCTGCCTACCAGTGGCTGATCCTGGTGCTGTGCTTCCTGATCGTGCTGTTCGATGGCTTCGATGTCGCCGTCATGGGTTTCATCGCGCCTTCGCTGATGCAGGACTGGGGCCTGTCGCGCGCCGCCTTTGGCCCGGTGATGAGTGCCGGCATGGTCGGCCTTGCCATCGGCGCGCTGACCGCCGGCCCGTACGCCGACCGGTTGGGCCGCAAGAAAGTGCTGCTGATCGCGGTCAGCGGTTTCAGCCTGCTGAGCCTGGCCTGCGCCTTCGCCCGCAACCCCTATGAGCTGGCTGTGTTACGGCTGCTGACCGGCATTGCCCTGGGTGCGGCCATGCCCAACTGCACCACCCTGCTTGCCGAGTACCTGCCCACACGCAACCGCTCGCTGATGATCACCATCATGTTCACCGGCTTCAACATGGGCTCGGGCCTGGGCGGCTTCCTGTCCGCCTGGCTGATCCCTCATCACGGCTGGCAATCGGTACTGCTGGCCGGCGGCCTGCTGCCACTGGCCTTGCTGCCCTTGCTGTGGTGGCTGCTGCCAGAGTCCGCTCGCTTCCTCGCCGCACGCCAGGCACCGGCCAGCCAGATTGCGGCAGCCTTGGCCAAGCTTGGCGGCCGCTTCGCTGCCGGCACCTGCTTTACCGTCAGTGAGCCAACCACGCAGCACAAGGCACCGGCCCGGCAGCTGTTCAGCGAGCGCTACCGGTTTGGCACCCTGGCCCTGTGGCTGACCTACTTCATGGGCCTGCTAGTGATCTACCTGACCATGGGCTGGTTGCCGACCCTGCTGCGTGATGGCGGGCTGTCCATCGAGCGCGCCGCCACCATTACCGGCCTGTTCCAGATCGGCGGCGCAGTGGGCGCAATCGTGGTCGGCTGGATCATGGACCGACGCAACCCCAACCGGGTCATCGCCATCGCCTACGCCCTCGGCGGCCTGTGCATCGTCTCACTGGGCGCCCTGAGCCTGGAGTCGAGCCTGCTGGTGGTGGGCGTGGCGGCTGCCGGGTTCTGCATGAGCGGTGCGCAGACCGGCCTGAACGCCTTCGCCCCTGGCTACTACCCGACCGAGTTCCGCGCCACAGGTGTAAGCTGGATGCTCGGTATCGGGCGCTTCGGGGCCATTTTCGGCTCCCTCATCGGTGGTGCCGTGCTCAGCCTGGGGCTGGGCCTGCCGCTGCTGTTCACCCTCCTCGGCCTGCCGGCATTCGCCGCTGCCCTGGCGATCCTGGCCAACGGCCACGCCCGGCTGCGCGCGACCCCCGCAGTAACCGCGCCGTAACCTGTAACAGAGGACTTTCGCATGGCTCGTATCATTGGTGGCCTGGCCGTCTCCCACACCCCAACCATCGGCTTCGCAGTCGACCACGACAAACAGGAAGAAGCCGCCTGGGCGCCGATCTTCGAAAGCTTCGAGCCGATTCGCACGTGGCTGCAGCAGCGCCAGCCGGACGTACTGTTCTATATCTTCAACGACCACATCACCTCGTTCTTCTTTGACCATTACAGCGCCTTCACCCTGGGCGTAGACGAGCAATATGGCGTGGCCGATGAAGGGGGCAACCCGCGGGACCTGCCGCCAGTCGGCGGCCACGCAGCGCTGTCGCGGCACATCGGCCAGAGCCTGATGGCCGATGAGTTCGACATGAGCTTTTTCCGCGACAAGCCGCTGGACCACGGCTTCTTCTCGCCCATGTCGGCCCTACTGCCCTGCGATGAAAGCTGGCCCGTACAGATCGTGCCGCTGCAGGTCGGCGTACTGCAGCTGCCGATCCCCACGGCACGGCGCTGCTACAAACTGGGCCAGGCATTGCGCCGCGCCATCGAGAGCTACCCCGAAGACCTCAAGGTGGCGATCGTCGCCACCGGCGGGGTGTCACACCAGGTGCATGGCGAGCGTTGCGGCTTCAACAACCCAGAGTGGGACGCGCAGTTCCTTGACCTGCTGGTGAACGACCCGCAGCGCCTTACCGAGATGACACTGGCCGAGTACGCCACGCTCGGCGGCATGGAAGGTGCCGAGGTGATTACCTGGTTGATCATGCGTGGCGCGTTGTCTGCCAACGTTGAGCGCAAGCACCAAAGCTACTACCTGCCGTCGATGACCGGCATCGCCACCCTGCTGCTGGAAAACCGCGACCAAGCACTGCCGGCGCCGGTCAACGAACGTCACCGCCAGCACATGCAGCATCAGCTGGCAGGGGCTGAGCAGCTTGAAGGCACCTACCCCTACACCCTGGAGCGCAGTGCCAAGGGCTACCGCCTGAACAAGTTCTTGCATCGCATGATTGAGCCGCAGTGGCGCCAGCGTTTCCTGAGCGAACCCGAAGCGCTGTACCGCGAGGCGGGCCTGAGCGAAGAGGAAAGCGACCTGCTGCGCCGCCGCGACTGGCGTGGGCTGATCCACTACGGGGTGATCTTCTTCGTGCTGGAGAAGCTGGGCGCCGTACTGGGTGTATCCAACCTGGACATTTACGCCGCCATGCGCGGGCAGAGCATCGAAGACTTCATGAAGACCCGTAACCAGCAGGTTCGCTACTCGGTGGCCGGCAAAGCACCCAACTGACCGATGCAACCCGCTTGATCGTGTGACGGCGCGTCCCGCGCCGCCACCCCCACCGCTCCCTGATTCAACCTGCCCAGCGCCGATGCGCCGCTGGCGGGCAGCGCTTTGCCCATCCCTGGAGAATAAAAATAATGAAATGCCTCACCCTGTACCCGCTCGTCCCCACATTCGCACTGGCAGCCAGCCTGCCACTGCAAGCCCTGGCCGAAGGCTTCGTCGACGATGCCAAGGCAAGCCTGACGTTGCGTAACTTCTACATGAACCGCGACTACACGGGCACGGCAAGCCAAGGCAAAGCCGAGGAATGGACGCAAAGTTTCATCCTCGACTTCAAGTCCGGCTTCACCCCCGGCGTGGTCGGTTTCGGCGTTGACGTGCTGGGCCTTTACAGCATCAAACTCGATGGCGGCAAGGGCACCGCCGGCACGCAGTTGCTGCCTGTTCATGACGACGGGCGCCCGGCGGACGACTTTGGCCGCACGGCGCTGGCGGGCAAGATGCGGGTCTCCAGGACCGAACTCAAGGTCGGCGAGTGGTCACCCACCCTGCCCATCCTGCGCGCCGATGACGGCCGCTCGCTGCCACAAACCTTGCAGGGCGCGCAGGTCACCTCCAACGAGCTGGCCGGCCTGAGCCTGTATGGCGGCCAGTTCCGCCAGAACAGCCCGCGCAACGACGCCAGCATGCAGGACATGAGCCTGTTCACCCGCACAGCCTTCACCTCGGACCGTTTCAACTTCGCCGGCGGCGAATACCGCTTCAACCAGGAGCGCACCCTGGTCGGCGCCTGGTATGCCCAGCTGGAAGACATCTACCAGCAGCGCTACTTCCAGGTGCAGCATCAACAGCCGCTGGGCAACTGGGTACTGGGCGCCAACCTGGGCTACTTCTGGGGCAAGGACGACGGTGGCGCCAAAGCCGGCGAACTGGACAACCGCACCGCTTCGGGCCTGTTCTCGGCGAAGCTGGGTGGCAACACGTTCTACGTCGGCTTGCAGAAGGTCATGGGCGATGATGAATGGTTCCGGGTCAACGGCGCCAGCGGCGGCACGCTGGCCAACGACGCCTTCGGCTCCAGCTACGAAAGCGCCCGCGAACGCTCCTGGCAGGTGCGCCACGACTTCAACTTCGTGGTGCTTGGCATACCCGGCCTGACCCTGATGAACCGCTATATCCACGGCGACAACGTGCACAACGCCAGCACCCAGGACGGCACCGAGTGGGGCCGCGAAAGCGAGCTGGCCTATGTGATCCAGTCCGGGCCGTTCAAGGCCCTGAACCTCAAGTGGCGCAACTCCAGCCAGCGCCGGGACTGGGGCAGCACCAACAGTTTCGATGAGAACAGGCTGATCGTCAGCTACCCGCTGAGCCTGCTTTAAGGCACCCTCCTGGGCTCACGCCTGCTCGGTGATGACCTGGCGGATACAGGCCATCAGCGCGACTGCCGCCGGTGACTGCAGGCAGCCACTGCGCTGCATGAGGCCGATGGCGCGGGCAGTGCCGGGCAGTGCCAGCGGCAGGCGTTGCAGTTCGCCGCTGGCAATCTCGTAAGCCAACTGGTGCGCAGACACCGCCGCCAGCATGTCCGAACGCACCAGCAGGCCACGGATAACCGCCAGATCAGCGCTTTCCACCACCGGCCACGGCGCTGTCAGGCCCGCGGCGGCGAAGCAGTTGTCGAGCAGCTGACGGGCCGGCGAGCCGGCCCGCGGCAACACCCAGCGCGCCTGGTGCACGCCCTTGAGCGTCAGGTGAGTGTGCAACAGCGGGTGCCCCCGACGGGCCAGCACCACCATTTCCTCGTTGATGAGCGGCTCGCCCACCAGGTCGCTGGCATAGTCGTGAGGCCGCAACGCGCCCAAGACGAAATCCACATCCCCTACCCGCAGCTCGGTTGCCAGCAGGTCGAACGGGCTTTCGTTGGTCACCACCCGAACCTGTGGGTGCTGGGCCGTGAAGCGTAAAATGGCATCCGGCAGAATGCGCGAGCGGCCCAACGGCAACGCGCCGACATGCACCACCCCGCGCAGGGTGCCTTGCATCGCGCTCAGGTCACTGTCCAGCAGGCGCAACTCGTTCAGCGCCCGGCGGATGGGAAACAGAATGTCCCGGCTGGCCACAGTGGGCTGCAGGCCGCGCGACGTGCGCACGAACAAGGGCTGTCCGCAGCCGCCTTCGAGCACTTTCAAGGCAGCACTGACCGCCGGCTGGCTAAGGCCGAAGTGCCGCGCCACGGTTTGCATGTGCCGTGTTTCACAGAGCTTCACGAACACCTGCAGGCGCCGCGCCTGAAACAGGTAGAGGGGCTCGCCCTGCGCGGTGCCCAGCAAACTCGGCACACCGTCCAGTTCCGCCAGCACGCGCTGTGCACGCGGCAGCAGGCACTCGCCATAGTCGGTCAGGCGCATGCCATTGGCATGGCGCTCGAACAGGGGCACGGCAAAGCGCGCCTCCAGTTCGGCGATGGCGCGGGTGACTACGGACTGAGCACGGAACAGCACCTCCGTCGCCCGCGAAACGCTGCCCAGCTCGGCTACCCGAATGAACGCGCGCACTTGCATCAGGTTGGGCAGTTCGACATCGATCATAAGGGCTCCCGGCGCTCGGCTCGTGACTGCGGCGACTATGCCTCTACCCCGCTTGCCCGGCAATAAATAAAACGCATAGCCGCTGCAAATGAACGCATTAGTGCCCTGCACAGGCCAATGACATCCTGCGCCCACCCCCACTGCAGGAGCCAGCGAACCATGAATACCCCACAAAAATCCGCCCTGGTGGTCAGCGCACATTCCGCCGACTTTGTCTGGCGTGCCGGTGGCGCCATTGCGCTGCACGCTGAGCAAGGCTATGCCATGCACGTGGTCTGCCTGTCTTTCGGTGAGCGTGGTGAGTCTGCCAAGCTGTGGCGCAAGGGTGAAATGACCGAAGCCAAGGTCAAGGACGCACGCCGTGAAGAGGCCCTGGCGGCGGCCGAAATCCTCGGTGCCAGCGTGGAGTTCTTCGACATCGGCGACTACCCGATGCGCGCCGACAAGGACACCCTGTTCCGCCTGGCCGATGTGTATCGCCGGGTACAACCGGAGTTCGTACTCAGCCACTCCCTCAAAGACCCTTACAACTACGACCACCCGCTGGCCATGCACCTGGCCCAGGAAGCCCGCATTATCGCGCAGGCTGAAGGCTACAAGCCGGGCGAGAAGATCGTTGGCGCACCGCCGGTGTACGCCTTTGAGCCGCACCAGCCCGAGCAGTGCGAATGGCGCCCGGACACCTTCCTGGACATCACCCCGGTGTGGGACAAAAAGTATGCCGCCATCCAGTGCATGGCCGGCCAGGAACACCTCTGGGAGTACTACACCCGTGTAGCCCTGCAGCGCGGCGTGCAGGCCAAGCGTAACGTGGGCATCACCAGCGCACGCAACATCGTCTACGCCGAAGGCCTGCAGAGCGTGTTCCCACGCGTGACGGAGAACCTGGCATGAGCGGGCTGATCGGCAAGACCGGCATCGTCGTGCGTAATATCCCACGCGTTGAGCCACACATCATCGATGCCCTGGGCCGGCTGGGTGTCGCCACGGTGCATGAGGCCCAAGGTCGCAAGGGGCTGCTCAATACTGCCGTGCGCCCTATCCAGCAAGGTGTGGCGGTGGCCGGCAGCGCGGTAACCGTGCTGGTGGCCCCAGGCGACAACTGGATGTTCCATGTTGCCGTGGAGCAGTGCCGCCCAGGCGACGTACTGGTGGTGGCGCCCAGCTCGCCGTGCAGCGATGGCTATTTCGGCGACCTGCTGGCGACCTCGCTCCAGGCCCGCGGCGTGCGCGGCCTGGTGATCGATGCGGGCGTGCGCGACAGCCAGACACTGCGCGACATGGGCTTTGCCGTGTGGTCCCGCGCCATCAACGCCCAAGGTACGGTGAAAGAGGTGCTGGGCTCGGTGAACCTGCCGCTGCTGTGTGCCGGGCAGCTCGTCAATGCCGGTGACATCGTGGTGGCCGATGACGACGGCGTAGTGGTGGTGCGCCATGGCGAAGCCCAGGCGGTACTCGAGGCCGCCACCCAGCGCGCCGACCTGGAAGAACGCAAACGCCTGCGCCTGGCCGCCGGCGAGCTTGGCCTGGACATCTACGAGATGCGCCCGCGCCTGGCGGCGAAGGGCCTGCGTTATGTCGACCACCTCACCGACCTGGAAGGCTGAACATGGGCCAGACCCGCATACCCTGCCTGCTGATGCGCGGCGGCACCTCCAAGGGCGCCTATTTTTTGCATGACGACCTGCCCGCCCCCGGCCCGCTACGTGACCGGGTGCTGCTGGCGGTGATGGGCTCGCCCGATGCCCGGCAGATTGACGGCATCGGCGGCGCCGACTCGCTCACCAGCAAAGTCGCCATCATCCGCGCTTCGCAGCGCGATGACGCCGACGTGGACTACCTGTTCGCTCAGGTGGTGGTGGACGAGGCGCGGGTGGACTATGGGCAAAACTGCGGCAACATTCTGGCCGGCGTAGGGCCGTTCGCCCTTGAGCGCGGCCTGGTGGCCGCCAGCGGCGCGAGCACACCGGTGCGCATCTTCATGGAAAACACCGGGCAGATCGCCGTCGCCCAGGTGCCGACCGCCGATGGCCAGGTGGAATATGCCGGCGATACCCGTATTGATGGGGTGCCGGGCCGTGCGGCGGCGCTGGTGGTCACGTTTGCCGACGTGGCCGGCGCCAGCTGCGGAGCCCTGTTGCCCACCGGCAACAGCCGCGACTGTGTCGATGGCCTGGAAGTGACCTGCATCGACAACGGCATGCCGGTGGTACTGCTGCGTGCCGAGGACCTTGGCGTGACCGGTTACGAGCCGTGCGAAACGCTGGAGGCCGACAGCGCCCTGAAAACACGCCTGGAAGCCATCCGCCTGCAACTGGGCCCACGCATGAACCTGGGTGATGTCAGCCAGCGCAATGTGCCGAAGATGTGCCTGCTGTCGGCACCGCGCAACGGCGGCACGGTCAATACGCGCTCGTTCATCCCGCACCGCTGCCATGCGTCCATCGGGGTGTTTGGTGCGGTGAGTGTTGCTACGGCCTGCTTGATTGAAGGGTCGGTTGCACAGGGCCTTGCCAGCACGTCCGGCGGTGATCGTCAGCGTTTGGCGGTGGAGCATCCGAGTGGGGAATTTACGGTGGAAATCAGCCTGGAAAATGGCGTGATCAAGGGGTGCGGGTTGGTGAGGACGGCGCGTTTGCTGTTTGACGGGGTTGTGTGCATCGGTCGGGATATTTGGGGTGGGCCGCAGAAGTGACTCATCAATGGTTGCTTGGGGTTTCAAAAATGAATGAACACCGCAAGTGCACTGACCAGCAAACAGAGGCTCGCAACAGCCGTTAAATGCACGCGCATCGGCAGATACCACCCAGGCACGGCTTGCGCCAGTTTGCGATCCTGCCAAAGATGGCCGACAAAACCGAAGGTCAACACCAGACACCCCACCGGCACAGGCAGCAACGTGCCAACCCAACCGATCAGGGCCGGTATAACGCTCCACACCAGTCGCTCTTGACGCTGCTTCGCGGGCAAACCCTGCAACGTCATGGCGAACCCCCAGTGAAGGGCACCGACGAAGCTCAATATCACCGCGCCATAGCCGACCAGCATCATCGATAAAAAAGCTCGATATTCAGCCCAAAAAAGGATGAGCAGCGTCAAACCAATAAACGGCAGCAGACCGCCGTAACCCAGGACAGCGAAGCGGCTTGGAGATAAAACAGTAGCAACGGAACTCATCTGGGCGCCCCTTCGCAACGGTTCAGGATCGGATGTCAATTGTGTCGTCCAATGAGGTTCAGGAATTCGTGTCGCGTCGAGGGGGCGTCGCGAAATGCACCTAACATCACGGATGAAATCATCACCGAGTTCTGCTTCTCTACACCGCGCATCATCATGCACATATGCTTGGCTTCGATCACGACCGCCACCCCTGCGGCATCCGTGACTTCCTGCACGGCATACGCAATTTGCCGCGTCAGGTTTTCCTGTATCTGTAAACGACGGGCGAACATGTCCACTACGCGTGCAACCTTGGAAAGCCCTAACACGCGCCCTGTTGGCAGGTACGCGACATGCGCCTTGCCAATGAATGGCAACATGTGGTGTTCGCACAATGAGTAGAGTTCAATGTCACGCACCACAATCATTTCATCGTTTTCACTCTCGAACAAAGCACCGTTCACGACCTCGTGAAGATTCTGTGCATACCCGTTGCACAAGTACTGCATCGCTTTGGCCGCACGCTGGGGGGTGTCCAGAAGCCCTTCGCGCTGCGGGTTTTCACCAATACCGACCAGGATTTCATGATAGTGCTCGGCTAACGAATGTGACATTTGGACTCCTCACCGTTACAGCGGTGCCCGCCAGCGGGATGTGGTAGCCAGGCCAAGTGTGGCCTCAATCGACAGAACAGCCTGTAAAGCACCGAAAACAGGGGACGTAACGGACGCCAAGCCAGTGGCGCGACCCACAGGCCCACATCGGCAGCACGCCAACTCCACAAGGTGGCGTCCAAGCCTGTAACCCACTGCCCGCTCGCGAACCTTCCATGCAGGCATGACCTCAGTTGCTCAACCGTCAAGCCCAACGCCCCTGCATCGAAATCATCAGCACTGATGTCAACCAGGATGAGCTTTCCCCCAGTCGATTGCCTGCGCAGGAAGGCTATCTCCCGAGCGCACAACGGGCAGGCGCCGTCAAAGTACAGGGTGAAGGGCCACTCGCAATACATGTACAACCTCTCATGCTTGTACAGGTTTTTGTATAAGTTAGCTGAAACCAGGAAATTCGCAATGGGGGGGCTGGGAGGTGTTCGCCGGTGGGTTTGTATTGCCGGTGAGATCGAGCGCCGCCAAACCTCCCATGGCGGACACCTTCCACTCAAGGCCGCATGAGCGGCTCGATCCCGATCCATTTCTTAACGGGGTGATAGCAGAGCTTCAGCGGCGGAATCTGCACCTTGCGGCCCTGCACATCCAGTGCCCCCAGATGAATCGTCCACTTGGAATCTGCCTCGAACTTGTCCGTCTGAAAGATCACGTAAGCCGAGCCATAGCGCTTGTTGTTGGTCATCCTGGGAATCATCCGGTGCACTTCATCGCTGTTGATGTCGTATGGCGATGGCCGGGCGGTCTTCTCATTCACCAACGGAAAGTCGTAGGTCTCGTTGAGGCCCAAGTACACCTCGGGCCGCGCATTCAGGCGCGAGCCGTCTTCAAAGGTGATGTAAGCCTGACGGCTGTCGTACAGCACCGGTATCGGCGGCTCGCCACGCTTTGAATCGGTATACGGGCGTTGGCGGTCTTTGTTGTAGGCGATCATTTGCACAAAGAATTCCTGCCGCGAGTACTTCTCGCCCGGGTACTGCACGTACAGGCTTTGCTCATAGCGCTTTTCGCCCCATAGGGCGGCGTGGTCGTAGAGGTAGGTTTCCAGGTAGAGGGTGGTCTCCCCCTGCGGGCCTGGCACTTTGAACTGGAACTCGGATTCGCAAAGGTCCGCGTAGGCGGCGCGTTCGCGTTTCCACGGGACGCAGGCAGTCAACGAAGCGGCTGCCAGCAGCAGCATGAGAGAGAGTGTGCGTTGCAGGTTATTCATGACCGGCCCTGGTCCAGATGCGAATGGATCAGTTTCGAGGGCTGGGTCGCGCAAGTCCATGCTGCCCCATTGCCATTATCGCGATACAGACAGCACACCTTGCAACCGCTCTGGATGTGACCACCACGCCGCAACCGGATTTGCTAAGATCTCGGCCTTTCCGCTGGGTGAACTGCATGTTCACCCGAGCCATTTGCAGCCTGCTGGAAGACCCGATGAACAAACTGATCCTGCCTTTCGCCATCTTCGTTAGCGTCATCATCACGGGGAAGATCGCCGAGCATTACGGCCTGGAGGGCAGCTGGAAAGTCGGCCTACTGTGCCTCGTGGCAGCTGCCGTCCAGATCGCGGTTACCCGCTTTCAGCGCCACCAGCGGCACAAAGCCGAGCTTTAAAGGGCGCGGGGCCCTCTGGATGATCACGTTATGGGGACCTTTCTTTCACCCAATTTTCACAGTGGCTTGGGCAGGATGAAGCTATCCCTACGTGATAGTACTTAGCCCGCCTCGGCGGGTTTTCTTTTGCCCGCATGTTTCCTGTCGACGTTTTGGGGAACGGGAGCGGGTCGAAAAATCAGAAATTACCCCTTCCTTGTAGGCCATTTCCCAAAGATACTCCTCGCGCCTGATTTTCGTTGCACATGGAAATAGTCAGCCCTAGTCTCGGCCTGTCGCTGCCAATTCAGCGACCGGTTTTGACAGACCGCTGACGTTGTCCTCATGTGCTCGCTTTCATGGCGGCTGTACGTGTGGGCACCCTGTGGTGCGCCGAGTGCCAACGTCTCGGTCTGTCAACCCGCGTACAGCTGCCACCATCTTGTTTGACAGCAAGGTTGAGGTAGCTCCACTTTCCGACGTTGGAGTTACGCCATGCTCAAGATCGTTCCAGATCCACCCCACAGAACCCTCTGCCTTGAAGACACCCTGATCCAGGCCACGGATTACGCGCTTTGCGCTGCAACTGTCGTGCATCAGGCAATGCTGCTGCAGCCCAAGTCACCCGCGTCGATTCTGATGATGACCTCGATGCATGAACTGGAGACCTTGAGAGCTTTGCTCGAGTCCGCAATAGCCCAAGTGCAGATGCCCAGTGAACCTCGGACTATGCATTGACGTGTCGCTGATGTACTGCCTGGGCCGGCCTCTTCGCGGATACCCTCCCAGGCACTCCCTCAGCCTTGAAGACTGCCGTGCTCCCGTAGGAGCGGGTTCACCCGCGAATAGGCCCGTACAGGCTGAAGCAATCTTGGGGAAACTGAACAATGTCCACAGAAGAAACCAAATTCACCGTCGGCAAAACCACCTTCTACCAAGGTGAAAACCAGACCCATCCCCTCTTCCGCATCGAAGCCGGCATCCCTTGCCAGAGTGCCCGTGAACAGGCTTCGGAACTGATGGGCTATGCACGGGACATGACTCTGGATGGATTGATGGAAGATAAACCTCAGTTGATCTGGGCTTCGCACTACCTTTGCGCTTTAGCCAAGGCGCTGATGGATGATGCGGAACTGGGCATGATGCGCTGAATGACTCATCATTGACTGGGTGCCTTCAAGACCTATGCAACTCCCGATTTTGAAGGCGACCCAACGACCTAGCCCCTTGCCTCTTTTCTCGCTGGACGCGGTCCAAGATTCAGTTCCATCGACTGAGACATCAAAGCCGAACCCTCACGCAAAGGCTCCGGTGCGCCGACTGCATGAAATCCGCTCGCTTTGTACAAGTGCATCGCCGGGCTATCTGCAATCGTCACACCAAGACGGACACATGCCGCACCGCGATCTTCAGCCCATGTGATAGCCCTCTCAAGCAAGGCACTCCCGGCTCCGAGCCCACGTGCATCAGGCGCAACCCACATCTGGAAAATCTCGACAACGCTTGACTCAACGTCGGATGCCTTGCACCACACCAAGCCACACGCCTCATTATTCCAATGAGCGAAGAAAGCTTGAGCAGTGCTGGAGCTAGCGACGGCTGATACGCGGGCTCGCCAATCATCGTCGTCCCGGACTGATTCGCGCTCGTGAGTACTCGCGAACGCCTCATGAGAGTCACGTAGGGCCCGCAGACGTAGATCCCGATAAGATCGCCAATCAGATGCTGCTACAGGGCGAACAAAGAGCATACCACCTCCATTGTGCATTGCTTCAGCGAGAGCTATTGGCGTGTTAGAAGATACTCATATTATTGGATTGAACGCTGTAGCTAGGCTACTGAGGTTCGACGACCCATCGTCCGCGTAACATGCCTTTCAGCTCATCGACACTGAGGGTCATGTCGCGCTTGCGGTGGACTACCGCATGACAGTTGGCACATAACGTCACGAGGTCTGTCTCAGGATTCACAGCCTGTTCTCCACCAAATTTCGAAATAGGTACTACGTGATGAACGTGAATGAAGCCCTTTGCATGTTCGCCGTAAGCCTGCTCGAAATCAAAACCGCATGCTTTGCAGTCAAGACCGTGAATAGCGATGGCCTTCATCCTAAGATCTTTCCGGCGTTCGTATCGGGTTCCAAAGTAGCTTGTCTTGCTGCCTTCATTAGCCGATTCAAGTGTAATCGGATCGTCTTCTGACTGCGGTAAAGCAGTATCCAACCGCGGATCTAAAAGCTTCGCGTGGCTTAAGATAGCGTCGTAATCAGACTGAGAAATGAGCCGAACCCCGTCACGCCAGTAGTTACTCGCGCGGCTGCCGGGGATAGTCTCCATGTACGCGCCGTCGATTTTGGCGGGAACAGCGCTTTCAAATGGAATGAAATTTTCAATCAAAGCAAAAAGATCACCCTTATTACTACTGCTATCTGCGTAGACCTTGCCTATACGTGCCTTGCCAAAATAGTGCGGATTGGCACACAGACGGACCGAGGCAAAGGCTTTATCTTTGATACGCCCTTTGTAGTAAACAACCTCGGTTCCCTGAGCGAGCAAGGTTTGGTAACGCTTGGGGAAGTGATAGACAGCGCCTGTCTGGTCTTCCCACTGTGATGTATCGTTTTCAACGATGACGACGGGCATTCCATTTTCCTCTCGACTGACGGCAGAAGCCTATCAAAAAAGAGGAATTTTCCTACAGCGCAGTGGAAAAAGGACAACATTCCGGCGTAATCACAGTCGCCCTAACCGCTCGAGCGAATTCTCTGCAGGGGTGGTTTTGCGTAGCACAACGGTTTTCAAGACAGTGGTACAAGCGTCCAATCCATGCAGTTTCAGTGACGTAATCGATTCAAAAAAAGGACGAAACGGCACGGCTACAGACCGTTTCGCTCAAACCTGTCCTCAGGGGAAATTGCGTTTCTGGTTGGGTTATGAATTCAATTTCTTTCTTGCGCGCTTCGAGCCTGAAGAGGCATGACACCGGGCGAGTACCGACGGCAGCACAGCCAGTAAACTTGAGGGCTGATGGCAGCTTTGGCCTCAAAAGCGCTCATCACCGATAGCCGGCAAGATCAGCTCCCGTACGAACGATGCCCCGGACAAGCGCAACAGCGCGTCGACCATGGTGACCACATCATGCACCGGTACCTGGCGTCGCTCGCCACGTGCTGCGGCTTGCGCCAATGGCGTGTTCAGGGAGTCGTCGGTATTCAGATAACCCAGTTGAAGCACGGTCACCGCCAGGTTGTCATCCCTGAAACCTTCGCGCAGCGCATCAGCCATGCCGTTGAGGGCGAACTTTGAGGCGCCGAACGCTACCTCCGGGCGCCCACTCTGGCGAAGAGCTGAGGTCGAACCGGTGAGGATCACCTGCGGCCGGGGCGCACCAAGCAACTTGGGCACCAGGCGCTTGAGTAAAAGCAGCGTGGCCGTGATGTTCACCTCGACCAGCCTGGTGATCGATTCGTCGCTGTCGTCAAGGAATGCATAGTGCTCGCTGAAGGCGTGTTCTTCCCAGATGCCAACGTTGTAGATCAGGACATCCAGATCGGCAGGTGCCCGATCCGCGATCTGTGCCACAGCCGCCGCTGGCTTGGCAAGGTCGGCATCGACCCAGTGCAGATCGATGTCCGGGGCAAGGGCCAAGTCTGACGGCTGTTTGCGTGATACGCCGATCAGCGTGTCCCCTGGCTTGCCGAGCCCTTCGAGCAAAGCCCGGCCCAACCCTCTTCCGGCGCCTACGATCATCATCTTCATCTGTTGCTCCTTTTAACTGAAATGCTCCAAGCTTCCCTAGGCCGCTCAACTCCAGCGGACATTCAGTACGACGAAGTGCAGCAGGATCCAGACCATCAACAGCAGATGGGTCAGTTGCAACCCTTCCTGGCGGATCCAGTAGCCGAACCATATCCCGCCCAGCAGCATCGCGAACAGGAACCCGAGCGTTGCGCTCAAGGCCAGGTTCAACCAGGGCCGCGCCACCTCCAAGCCGGCGCCAAGCAGCAGTTCATAGCAGCCAACCCAAGCCGCGAGAACGGCGGCTGCCTGTGTCAGCACTATGATCGACAAGGCCAAGCGATGGATGGCGTGAGAGGTCATCGCTCGCACCAGCAGAGGGAGGCTGATTGCGGGAGGTTGGGCCAGCGGCGCCATCGACATGGTCTCCCCGATCGCCCCGGCTGAGCTGGCAAAGGCCTGCAGGTTGTTGATCAGGCTGATACTCAGCCACAGGCTCAAGCCAATGCAGCAGGTGATCTGGAAAATCAGCAGTGAAGTCGGAGTGTCCATTCCTGGTCCTTTGTGAGTTCGTTTCCGAAAGCAGCGAGAGCGTCCGGACGCCACTCTAAAACCTTGACTTAACTCGAGGTCAATACCGGATTTCCAATAAGGCAGGCAGGGGCGACAACCTCAACCGTTTGTTCAAGCCGTCTGTAGGTCTGAGAAGTTTGTCGAGGTCTTCGGCGACCGACCGAGCCGCGCCGATCAACGCCACAGGTATGACCCACTGGAGGATCCGGGATAGAGCCAACCGGTTTGCTATGCTCTCTACTTCGGCTGGCCTGAAGGCGCCGAGCGTGTGCGGCATTGGCCAAGATGCTTGAGATTTTTCTATCCGCGTTTGTGAAAAAACGAACCAAGGAGTGGAGTAACAGACATGCCAGCTTGTCCCCTACCCGCTGATGAAGCACTTCGTCAGCGCACACTTGATGACATGGACTTGGTCGATACGCCGGCCGAGCATTATCTTGATACCTTGGTACGACTCACCCAAGAACTAGCCCAGGTGGAGACCGTTCTGATCAGCCTAATCGATCAGGATCGGCAGTGGTTCAAGGCTCGAATCGGCATCGAGGTAAGCGAGACGAAGCGCAATGTGTCCTTTTGCGGCTACGCGATTCTCGGCGAAGATACCTTGATGGTTTCCGATGCCAGGTGCGATTCACGCTTCGAGGACAATCCCCTCGTGCTGAACCCACCCTATATCCGGTTCTATGCGGGCCACCCGTTACGTGCCTCAAATGGCAAAGCCATTGGCACCCTGTGCATGTTCGATCCTCGGCCGCGGAAGCTCAGCGAGGCGCAACAGGCTAATTTTCGGGACTTAGCCACGCTCACCGAGGGTTATTTGCAACTGCGGAGCCTAGCTCAGGTCAATCGCGCTCTGCGTGTTGAAATGGATCGCGGGCAGCGCAGGGCTTTGCTTGATCCTTTGACACAACTATGGAACCGCGGGGCGTTGGCAGCATTTCAGAACCGAGAGCTTCGTTTGGCTGAGGAGCGAGGTTTACAGCTAGGTGCCGTATACGCAGACCTCGACCGTTTCAAATCGGTCAATGACGAGCATGGCCACGATGCCGGCGATAAAGTGCTCTGCGAGTGCGCCCGCCGACTGCGGGCTACGCTTCGGCCAGATGACCTGCTGGTACGCCAAGGAGGAGAGGAGTTCGTGGCCTTGCTACGGGTTAAAGATAGCCAAGAATTAACGCAGATTGCGGAGCGCTTGCGTCAGTCAATCGGCAGCGCGCCGTTTCTGTTACCCGGCGGCCCTCGGAAGATGACCATGAGCATCGGATGCTCCCTGCTCACCCAGGGTGAGCAGGTTGATGATGCAATAAAGCGGGCTGATGGCGGTCTTTATGCGGCCAAACATGGGGGGCGTGACCAGGTTGTCTATGTGCCAGCGTTATCCTGAGGAAGTTAAGACTCGGTAACATGGGGCGAGACTCTCCCTATACGAGATGCGCAAGCGTATTTGCCACCCCGGTCTCCAAGTGGGTTCTCCTTCGCAAGCGTGTCGAGCCAAGGCCGCCCTGGAGGCGCTGATTCGCGCCGCCGGGGCAGTTCGGAACTCATCCCTGAGTTTCTTTGCTGCGGTACTCGGTGGTGGTCATGCCGGCGTAGCCCCAGTTATCGGTGTCGACCTCCTCGATCACGATATGGGTGAGCTCAGGTTTCTTTCCGAGCACTCGCTGCAAGGTCTCGGTGATTTCCTTGATGACCTGGGCTTTCTGATCACGAGTGACGCCGTCGCGAGTGATGCGGACGCTGACGAAGGGCATGGTATTACTCCTATGGGGTGGGGAAATCAGGGCAAGGAGGCGGGATGCCTCCCCGTTACGTTCAGCCTATTACCATTTGCCGACACTCATACCGCCGTCGACCGGCAACACCACGCCCGTGGTGAACCCGGCGTTGGCCAGGTAAAGCACAGCGTCGGCAATGTCGCTGACGCGGCCGATGTGTCCGGCCGGCTGCAGGCCGTTGAGGAAGTCGAAGCTGGCCGGATCGTGCATCGGCGTCTCGATGATGCCGGGAGCCACCGCGTTAACCTGGATGTTGTGCGACGACAGCTCCAGCGCCAGGGCGCGGGTGACCTGGTTGAGGCCCCCCTTGATCAGCACCGGCAGGGCGGCGGGCACGGCGATGTTGGGTTGCAGCGCCACGGCAGCGGTGATGTTGATGATGTGACCCTGGCGCCGCTCGATCATGTGCGCGGCGGCGGCCTGGGAGGCGTAGACCACGCCCTTGAGGTTGGTCTCCAGCATGCCTTGGATGTCTTCCGGGCTGTATTCGATGAAGGGTTTGGGCAGGAAGAAGCCAGCGTTGTTGACCAACACGTCGACCTGGCCGAAGGCGTCGATGCTGGCCTGAATCAGGCGGCGGGCGGTCTCAGGCTTGGCGATGTCGCCGGCCACGCCGATGAAGGCGGGGCTGTCCAGTTGTGCCTTGGCCTCGGCGAGGCGTCCGGCGGAGCGGGCATTGCCGACCACATTGAAGCCACTGTCGAGGAAAGCCTTGGCCAGGCCGAAGCCGATGCCGCTGGAGGCGCCGGTGATCACTACCGTTTTGCTGTTGCTCATGTCATTTCTCCCAATCAGGTGGCGCCGAAGTGCGCCGTTGGGAGGACTATATTTTTGCTTCAGATAAGGATAAATATGGCAGCGAGAACTTCAGTTGATACATGGTGTAATCAATGCAGCGGCATTTCGACGACGTCCTACTCGGCAGCATCGAGCTGTTCTGTCTGGCGGCGGAGCTGGGCAGCTTTACCGCGGCCGGTCTCGCGGCGGGCGTGACGCCGGCAGCGGTCAGTCGCTCGATCAGCCGCCTGGAAGAGCGCTTGGGCTCCAGACTGTTCGTCCGTACCACCCGCAGCATCCGCCTGACCGAGGGCGGGCGAGGCTACTACGAACAGTGTCGTCAGGCGCTGACCCACCTGGTGGAGGCCGAACGGGTGGTGACCGGTCAGCAGCAGGAGCCTTCGGGCACACTGCGCATCAGCTTGCCCACGACCTACGGGCACCACCGCATCCTGCCGCTGCTGCCCGAGTTTCGACGGCGCTACCCGAAGGTGCAGGTCGACATCCACCTGGGCAACCGCAACATCGACTTTGTCGGCGAGGGCTACGACCTGGCCATCCGCGTGCGTGCACAGCCGGATTCGACCCTGATCGCCCGGCCACTGGAAGACGCCCGGCTGGTGGTGGTGGCCACTCCAGATTACTTGGAACACGCGGGCGAGCCGCAGAGCCTTGAAGAACTGGCGCGGCACGACTGCATCCAGTTCGAACTGCCCAGCAGCGGTCGGCGCATCGCCTGGCTGTTCGACGAGGAGGGCCGCGAACGGGAAGTCCTCACCGACGGCGGCTACGTCTGCTCGGACGACGTGCTCGGGGGCGTGACCTTGGCCAAGCACGGCGCGGGACTGTTCCAGACCTACCGCTTCATCGTCGAGCGCGAGCTTGCCGAGGGCTCGCTGGTCGAGGTGCTGCGGCCCTTCGCGGGCCGCTCGCGGCCGTTCACCCTGCTGTATCCCCAAGGCCGACACATGCCGTTGCGCCTGCGAGCCTTCGTCGACTTCATCATGGACAAGCGGCGCCACTGGGCCGCTGGCAGCTGAGGGGACGTATCACTCTGTATCAGTGCCATGGTGGATGCGGCGCCGATGGGCCAGCCTGTAGTTGGCCTTGGACCGATGTGCGGTTTAGCACGTGTCGGCCCAGCACCGGCCGAGCCGGTGGCATGGATGGACTCACGCTGCTACGCGCAAGGGCTAGGTCGCCCAGGTACGGGTCGAGCTGTTGCAAGCACAGTGCCGGCAGGCGTAAAACCCTGAGAAGTGACGCAAAAGTCACGCACATGAAAAAGGCCACTCCTTTCGGAAATGGCCTAAGTCATTGAATATATGGTCGGGACGGAGTGATTCGAACACTCGACCCCTTGCACCCCATGCAAGTGCGCTACCGGGCTGCGCTACGCCCCGACTGGGCTTTGAAGCATGTTCTCAATCTTGCCGAGAACGTTGAAGAATGTACCCTAACCCTCTGATAAATGAAAGCTTTTTCTCAAAAAATTTTCCACTCATCAGAAACCCAGCTTACTTCTTCAAAACCACCAACACATCCTCCAACTCAACAATCATCTGCCGAATCAGCTGCTTGTACTGGCTGGATTCATCTTTAGCCTCATCACTGGAGAGCCTCAACCGCGCCCCGCCAATGGTGAACCCCTGGTCATACAGCAGCGCACGAATCTGGCGGATCATCAGCACATCCTGGCGCTGGTAATACCGCCGGTTCCCCCGCCGCTTCACAGGGTTCAGCTGGTCGAACTCCTGCTCCCAATACCGCAGCACGTGTGGCTTTACGGCACACAACTCGCTCACTTCACCAATGGTGAAGTAGCGTTTGCCCGGTATGGGGGGCAGTTCGTCGTTATGGCTTGGTTCCAGCATAGGCCTCAACCCGGGCCTTCAACTTCTGCCCTGGACGAAAGGTGACGACGCGCCGTGCGGTGATCGGGATCTCTTCCCCTGTCTTGGGGTTACGGCCCGGCCGCTGGCGTTTGTCGCGAAGGTCGAAGTTGCCGAAACCGGACAGCTTGACCTGCTCGTTCTCTTCAAGTGCGTGCCGAATTTCTTCGAAAAACAGCTCGACCAGCTCCTTGGCCTCACGCTTGTTAAGCCCCAGCTCCTCGTACAGCCTTTCGGCCATCTCAGCTTTCGTCAGAGCACCCATGCCGTTATTTCCTTAACGTGGTGTTCAACCTTTGTTCGAGCGAGGTGAGGATGTTTTGCAGGGTAGTGTTCACCTCATCGTCGTTAAGAGTGCGCGATGGATGCTGCCAGGTCAAGCCGACGGCAAGGCTTTTTCTATCAGGATCAATGCCTTTACCTTGGTACACATCAAACAGCCTGAGGTCTGTGAGCCATTCGCCTGCATTGTCACGAATTAATTCAAGCACCGCGCTAGAAGCTACATCACGTCCTGCGATCAAAGCCAGGTCACGACGGGTTTCCGGGAACTTGGACAGTTCGCTGAATTTCGGCAGGCGGCCTTCGACCACGTCGCCCAGCACCAGCTCGAACAGGAACACCGGGCGGTCCAGGCCCAGGGCCTTGGCCAGCTCTGGGTGGATGGCGCCGAGGTAGCCGACCAGTTTGCCGTCACGCTCGATGGCAGCGGTCTGGCCAGGGTGCAGGGCTGGGTGTTTGCCGGCGCTGAAGGTGAAGTCGCTCAGGGCGCCGGAGTAGCCCAGCAGGGCTTCCACGTCGGCTTTGACGTCGAAGAAGTCGACGCCGTCGCGGCCGTTGGCCCAGCCTTCTGGCAGGCGACTGCCGGTGATGACGCCGGCAATCATTGGCTGCTGCTGCAGGTCACCCAGTTGGCCGACGAAGCGCAGGCCGCTTTCGAACAGGCGCACGCGGTCTTGCTGGCGGTTCAGGTTGTGCTGCAGTGCCTTGACCAGGCCCGGCCACAGCGAGGCGCGCATGGCGGCCATGTCGCTGGAGATGGGGTTGGCCAGCAGCAGCGGCTCTACGCCCGGGCTGAACAGTTCGAACAGTTTCGGGTCGATGAAGCTGTAGGTGATGGCTTCCTGGTAGCCGCGGGCAACCAGCAGGCGGCGCAGGGTCGGCAGGTCACCACGGGTTTCCGGCTTGCCCTGTGGGGCCAGGCGGGCTTGCGGGTAACGAACCGGCAGGTTGTTGTAGCCGTACAGGCGGGCCAGCTCTTCGATCAGGTCCACTTCCAGGCTGATGTCGAAGCGGTGGCTTGGTACGCTGACGGTCCACTGCCCTTCCCCGCTCTTGGTCGTGGTCAGCTCGAGGGCGTTGAGCAGTTGCTCGACCTGGGCTGGGTCCATTTCCATGCCAAGCATCTGGGTGATGCGTTCGGCGCGCAGGGTGACCGGGGCTACTTGTGGCAGGTGCTGTTCGCTGACCGCTTCGACCACAGGGCCGGCTTCGCCGCCAACGATGTCCAGCAGCAACTGGGTGGCGCGCTCCATGGCTTCGCGGGCCAGTTGCGAGTCGACGCCGCGCTCGTAGCGGTGCGAGGCATCGGTGTGCAGGCCGTAGGAACGGGCTTTACCGGCGACGGAAATCGGCTCGAAGAAGGCGCTTTCCAGGAACAGGTCGCGGGTTTTTTCGGTGTTCACACCGCTGTGCTCGCCACCCATGACGCCGGCGATGGCCAAGGCGCGGGTGTGGTCGGCGATGACCAGGGTGTCGGCGCGCAGGGCCACTTCCTGGCCGTCGAGCAGGACGAGCTTTTCGCCCTCTTCGGCCATGCGCACGCGGATGCCACCGTTGATTTCTGCCAGGTCGAAGGCGTGCATCGGCTGGCCGAGTTCGAGCATCACGTAGTTGGTGATGTCGACGGCGGCGTCGATGCTGCGAACGTCGCTGCGGCGCAGGCGCTCGACCATCCACAGTGGGGTTGGCTTGCTCAGGTCGACGTTACGGATAACGCGGCCCAGGTAGCGCGGGCAAGCAGCCGGGGCGCTGACTTCGACCGGGCGCACTTCGTCATGGGCGGCCGCTACGGCTGGCACCACCGGGCGGGTGACCGGGGTGTCGTACAGGGCGCTGACGTCGCGGGCCAGGCCGGCGATGGACAGGCAGTCGCCGCGGTTCGGGGTCAGGCCGATTTCGATGCTGGCATCATCCAAGCTCAGGTACGTGCGAATGTCTTCGCCAACCGGAGCGTCGGCAGCCAGTTCCAGCAGGCCGTCGTTTTCTTCGCTGATCTGCAGTTCGGCAGCCGAGCACAGCATGCCGAAGGACTCGACACCGCGCAGCTTGGCCTTCTTGATCTTGAAGTCGCCTGGCAGTTCGGCACCGATCATGGCGAACGGGATCTTGATGCCTGGGCGGGCGTTAGGGGCGCCGCACACAACCTGGAAGGTTTCCTGGCCGCTGCTTACCTGGCACACGCGCAGCTTGTCGGCGTCCGGGTGTTGCTCGGTGGCGAGAATTTCGCCCACGACGATGCCGCTGAACTGGCCGGCAGCGGGGGTAACGCTGTCAACTTCGAGGCCGGCCATGGACAGGCGGGCGACCAGTTCGTCACGGGAGACTTGCGGGTTGACCCAACCGCGCAGCCACTGTTCACTGAATTTCATGCTGTTCTCCTGAAAGTTGCGTCGATTGGGCCTAGCGGAATTGGGCTAGGAACCGCAGGTCGTTGTCGAAGAACAGACGCAAATCGTTGACGCCATAGCGCAGCATGGCCAGGCGCTCGGCACCCATGCCGAAGGCGAAGCCCTGGAACTCTTCTGGGTCGATGCCGGACATGCGCAACACATTCGGGTGCACCATGCCGCAGCCCATCACTTCCAGCCAGCCGGTTTGCTTGCACACGCGGCAGCCGTTGCCGGAACACATCACGCACTGGATGTCGACTTCTGCAGACGGCTCGGTGAAGGGGAAGAACGATGGGCGGAAACGGACCGCCAGTTCTTTCTCGAAGAATACGCGCAGGAATTCTTCGATGGTGCCCTTGAGGTCGGCGAAGTTGATATCGCGATCGATCAGCAGGCCTTCGACCTGGTGGAACATCGGCGAGTGGGTGATATCCGAGTCGCAGCGGTATACGCGGCCCGGGCACACAATGCGGATAGGCGGCTGGGTGGACTCCATGGTCCGCACCTGCACCGGTGAGGTGTGGGTACGCAGCAGCATGTTGGCATTGAAGTAGAAGGTATCGTGCATCGCCCGCGCCGGGTGGTGGCCAGGGATGTTGAGCGCTTCGAAGTTGTGGTAGTCGTCTTCCACCTCTGGGCCTTCGGCAATGCCGTAGCCAATGTGGGTGAAGAACTGCTCGATGCGCTCGAGTGTACGGGTGATCGGGTGCAGGCCACCGGTGGCCTGGCCGCGGCCTGGCAGGGTGACGTCAATGCATTCGGCAGCCAGGCGAGCGCTGAGCTCGGCTTCTTCAAAGGCAGCCTTGCGGGCATTGAGCACAACGGTGACGCGCTCTTTGGCGTCGTTGATCAGCGCGCCGACTTTCGGCCGCTCTTCGGCTGGCAGGTTGCCCAGGGTCTTCATCACCTGGGTCAGCTCGCCCTTCTTGCCGAGATAATTAACCCGGATCTGTTCCAGGGCGTTGATGTCTTCAGCGCGTTCCACGGCCTCTAGGGCTTGGGAGACCAGCGCATCCAGGTTTTCCATGTACAGACTCCAGATACGAAAATAGGGGAAGAGCTTTGAAGGCTCTTCCCCTATCGATGACGTTCAATGCCCGGCAGCGCTAGCACCGCCGGGTGATTGTCGCGGGTACTTAAGCCAGAACGGCTTTAGCTTTCTCGACAATCGCAGCAAACGCCGCTTTTTCGTTCACTGCCAGATCAGCCAGAACCTTACGGTCGATTTCGATCGAAGCCTTTTTCAGGCCAGCAATCAGACGGCTGTAGGACAGACCGTTGGTGCGGGCACCGGCGTTGATACGAGCGATCCACAGTGCGCGGAACTGACGCTTCTTCTGGCGACGGTCGCGGTAGGCGTATTGGCCTGCCTTGATGACCGCTTGCTTGGCTACACGGAATACGCGCGAACGTGCACCGTAGTAACCTTTAGCCAGTTTCAGAATTTTTTTGTGACGCTTACGAGCGATAACGCCGCGCTTAACACGAGCCATGAGTAACTTCCTCTATCTTAACCAGAATTAACGAACGCGCAGCATGCGCTCGACTTTTGCGACGTCGGACGGGTGCAGCAAGCTGGCACCGCGCAGTTGACGCTTACGCTTGGTCGACATTTTGGTCAGGATGTGGCTCTTGAAAGCGTGCTTGTGCTTGAAGCCCGAAGCTGTCTTCAGGAAGCGCTTCGCAGCACCGCTCTTGGTTTTCATTTTTGGCATGTTGGAACTCCGCATTCGATAAAATTACACATAATCATCAGGCCTGCCGTGCCCGGGAGATTACTTCTTTTTCTTGGGGGCGATGACCATCATAAGCTGGCGTCCTTCCATCTTCGGATGCTGCTCAACGGTGCCGTATTCGGCGAGGTCGGCTTCGACCCGCTTCAACAGCTCCATGCCCAGCTCCTGGTGGGCCATCTCACGACCACGGAATCTCAGAGAGATCTTGGCCTTGTCCCCATCGGTAAGGAAACGTACCAGGTTGCGTAGTTTTACCTGGTAATCCCCATCCTCCGTCCCTGGACGAAACTTGATTTCTTTGATCTGGATCTGCTTCTGGTTTTTCTTGGCTTCGTTAGCCTGCTTCTTCTTCTCGAAGAGGTGCTTGCCGTAGTCCATGACCTTGCAGACGGGTGGTACCGCGTCTGCAGAGATTTCTACCAGGTCCAGCTTCGCTTCATCAGCGATACGCAGCGCTTCATCAATCGAGACGATGCCAACCTGCTCGCCGTCTGCGCCAATTAACCGAACCTCGCGGGCCGAGATATTCTCGTTGATCGGGGCCTTCGGTACAGCACGCTTATCGTTTCTCATTTCACGCTTAATAGTCATTACTCCGATTCTTGGCGACCACGCCGGGAAACCGCTTGTGTCAGCAGCTCAACGAATTGGGCGACGGGCATGGAGCCCAGGTCTGCGCCTTCGCGAGTACGCACAGCGACGGTTTGCGTTTCGACTTCGCGGTCCCCTATAACCAAAAGGTACGGGACCTTGAGCAAAGTATGCTCGCGGATTTTAAAGCCGATCTTCTCATTTCTCAAGTCCGACTTGGCACGGAAACCGCTTCCGTTCAGAGATTTCTCAACCTCGAGGGCGAAATCGGCCTGCTTGTCGGTGATATTCATGATCACCGCCTGGGTTGGGGCCAGCCACGCCGGGAACACGCCCGCGTAGTGCTCGATCAGCATGCCGATGAAGCGCTCGAACGAACCGAGGATGGCGCGGTGCAGCATGACCGGGCGAACTCGGCTGTTATCTTCGGCGATATAGCTGGCATCCAGACGCTCTGGCAGGTTCGGGTCGTACTGCAGGGTACCGCACTGCCAGTTACGGCCGAGGCAGTCGCGCAGGGTAAACTCGATTTTCGGGCCGTAGAAGGCACCCTCGCCCGGCTGGTATTCCCACTCAAGGCCGGATTCGTTCAGGGCGTCGGCCAGTGCGGTTTCAGCACGGTCCCACAACTCTTCGGAACCGACACGCTTGGCCGGACGAGTGGACAGTTTCATGGCGATGTCGCTGAAACCGAAGTCCTTGTACACGTCCAGGGTCAGCTTGATGAAGTCGGCGGCCTCTTTCTTCACCTGATCTTCGGTGCAGAAAATGTGCGCATCGTCCTGAACGAAGCCACGCACGCGCATGATGCCGTGCAGTGCGCCGGACGGCTCGTTACGGTGGCAGGCACCGAACTCGGCCAGACGCAGCGGCAGGTCGCGGTAGCTTTTCAGGCCCTGGTTGAACACCTGCACGTGGCACGGGCAGTTCATCGGTTTTACCGCGTAGTCACGGCTTTCCGACGAAGTGGTGAACATGTTTTCGGCATAGTTGGACCAGTGGCCGGAACGCTCCCACAGGATGCGGTCGACAACCTGCGGGGTCTTGATTTCCTGGTAGCCGTTTTCGCGCTGCACGCCACGCATGTACTGCTCGAGTACCTGGTAGACGGTCCAGCCGTTGGCGTGCCAGAACACCATGCCCGGGGCTTCTTCCTGCAGGTGGAACAGGTCGAGCTGCTTGCCGATCTTGCGGTGGTCGCGTTTTTCGGCTTCTTCGATGCGCTGGATGTACGCAGCCAGCTGCTTCTTGTCAGCCCAGGCCGTGCCGTACACGCGCTGCAGCTGCTCGTTCTTGGCATCGCCACGCCAGTAGGCGCCGGACAGCTTGGTCAGCTTGAATGCCTTGAGGAAGCGGGTGTTCGGCACGTGCGGGCCACGGCACATGTCGACGTATTCTTCGTGGTAGTACAGGCCCATGGCCTGTTCATCCGGCATGTCTTCAACCAGACGCAGCTTGTAGTCTTCGCCACGGGCCTTGAACACATCGATGACTTCGGCGCGCGGGGTCATTTTCTTGACCACGTCGTAGTCTTTTTCGATCAGCTCCATCATGCGCTTTTCGATGGCGGCCATGTCTTCTGGGGTGAAGGGGCGCTCGTAGGCGATGTCGTAATAGAAGCCTTCGTCAATGACCGGGCCGATCACCATCTTGGCGGTCGGGTACAGCTGCTTCACGGCGTGGCCAACCAAGTGGGCGCACGAGTGACGAATGATCTCCAGTCCCTCTTCATCTTTAGGGGTGATGATCTGCAGGGTGGCGTCGTTGCTGATCAGGTCACACGCATCGACCAGCTTGCCGTCGACCTTGCCGGCAACGGTGGCCTTGGCCAGGCCAGCGCCGATGGAAGCGGCTACTTCGGCTACGGATACGGCGTGATCGAACGAACGTTGACTGCCATCGGGAAGAGTAATAACGGGCATGGCGCCTCCTCTCCTAGTGGTGACCCCTACCAAAGGTCACGTGGGTTGGGATGAGCCAGTACAAGATCCGACCTGCCTTCCGGTAAAAGGAAGCCTGCCCCACAGTGGCAGAAGCCTTTCGGCTTGTCAGGGACGAACCAGAGTGACTGGAAAGAAAAAAGATAGCTGCAGCCGGCAACAGCGCGACTGCAAGCCGAGCATGCTAGCACGCGGGTTGCACCCCAGGCAGAAATATTTGGAAATTGCACCGCAGCGGTGAACTAACGCGGAAAAATACCGCTCAGACTTTGGGAAGCAACCTACTCTTGATGAGACCTTAACCCAAGGAGTAACTGGTGATGCGAGTTCCGTCTCTTCTGGCCCTGGCGGCCGCTGGCGCCCTGCTGCTGCCCGTGGCTGCGAACGCCGGCAACTTCCCAGCCGGGAAGGAGGCCGCCTACATGACCCAGTGCACGCAAGTGGCCAGCGGCCAGGGCGTTGACGCTGCCACCGCGAAAAAACACTGCGACTGCGGCGCGCAAGCCATCAAAAAGAATTTCACCGACGCCGAGATTGCCGACCTCGACAGCAAGGACGGCGTTGACGCCAAGCTGATGCAGAAGGCGCAGTCGGTGGTGAAACAGGCCTGCGCACCGAAGAGCTGAAACCTTAAAGCCGGTGATGGCCAGCCATTCTTTGAGCTGGATCAATATCCTGCGAAGGTAAAAGGCGCTAGATGCGCAGAATTAGACTATGATGTATCCCGTGCTCCGTAGCCTCGGCCGCATTGCACCACTGAAAAAACTAAATGTTCTGGAGATTCACCCATGTCCAATCGCCAACAAGGCACCGTCAAATGGTTCAATGATGAGAAAGGCTACGGCTTCATCACCCCAGCAGGCGGCGGCGACGACCTGTTCGTACACTTCAAAGCCATCGAATCTGACGGCTTCAAGAGCCTGAAAGAAGGCCAGACTGTTTCCTTCGTCGCCGAGCGCGGCCAGAAGGGCATGCAGGCTGCACAGGTTCGTCCGGAGTAATTCGGATAGCTGTAAAAAAACCCGCCCTTGTGGCGGGTTTTTTTATGGGTGATGCATCATCTGAAGGGGCGGGATTGCCTGCGAAACAGACTTTAGGGTGAATGGCACGGGCTTCGCCCGTGTTCGCGGGTGAACCCGCTCCTACAGGCGACCGCGCAGGCTTTTCACATTTTGCGCAAGGCAGTTGCCCCCGCGTGCATCAACCGCAGTTGACGCGGGTTACCCTGCCCTGCTCGTCCACGTTCAGGTTCAGGCGCTCGGAGCGGTACTCCAGGGTGACCACGTCGTGCGGCTTGAGAATGCGCGCCATCTGCGAGCCGCTGGCCTTGCGTGCCTGCTCCAGCAATTCGGCGCTGGCCTGCTTGCCCATGGCAAAGTCGGCACCACTGGCTTCGCAGCGGCCATCGTTGCCCGCTGACGCGGCCGGCGCACCACCGCCATCAGCATTGCCACCAGTGCTGCAACCCGCCAGGACAGCAGCCACAGCCAGAGTTGCCAGGTAAGCACGGGTACGAAACATGAAGCCTCCTAAATCGGTCCGGGAACTGCCTGATCCGACAGCTCCGCTCATCATTTGTTGCAAAACCGGTCAAGTCTGCCTGAACTGCAGCAGCGAGGCGAAAAGCAATCGTGACCGGATTTTGCACAACGTGCTGTGTTTGCCATATGCTTAGCCCGCACGGTCACCGGCGCAAAGCCATGATTTGCTGCAAGAAGTGGAGCGCATCCCGCCTCCATCGAACACCAGGGTCAGGTGTTCCTCCTTCGTTCCGGGCCCCTAGCGAGAGCTTTTCATGAGCACCCACAGCATCGATGCCGATATCAAGGTCAAATGGGCCGAGGGCCAGAGCGCGTACAGCCCTGGCACACCGGAAGAGTTGCTGCTGATCGCCATCGACCTGTTGGTGCGCGACAACGGTGCCGAGGCGGCACGCAGCTTCATCGACCAGGTGTTCGAGCGCTACGCGCCGCACGCGGCTATTCCAATCGCGCCAGACGGGCACTGAGCAGGTCGAACAGCCCCTGGGCATCACCCTGCTCCACCCACAGCACATTCGCCGGCCGCTTGAGCACACCGTACCAGTCTGCAATTGTCTGGCCGAAAGTGGGCCCTTCGCGGCTGTCGATGCTCATGTGGATACGCCGGCCACTGAACAGCTCGGGCTTTAACAGGTAGGCGATGACGCTGGCGTCGTGCACAGGGCCGCCAAGTATGCCATACACGTCCATGTCGTGGGTGATGTAGGCATTGAGGATATCCACCACGCGCTTGCTGGCCTGGTTGTTCACGGCTGCCAGTTGCTTCAGGCGGGCGTTACTGGTCAGCAGCTTGTGCGTGACATCCAGCGGCAGGTAGGTCAGCTGCACGCCGCTGGCCAGCACCACTTCGGCGGCGTGCGGGTCGGCGTAGAGGTTGAACTCCGCCACCGGGGTGATGTTGCCGCCGTTGAAATGCGCTCCCCCCATGACCACCACTTCCTTGATGCCTTTGACGATGCTCGGGCGCTGGATCAGCGCCAGGGCCAGGTTGGTCTGCGGGCCGAGCATGGCGACGGTGATGCTGTGCGGTTTGGCTGCGCCGAGGGTATCGACCAGGTATTGCACGGCATTGCCCTGGGCCAGGGGCGCTTCCGGCTCGTGCACCTGTACACCGGTGAGGCCTTCTTCGCCATGAACGTCGGCGGCGTAGATAGGCGTGCGCACCAATGGGCGGCCGGCACCGGCGTACACCGGGATGTCTTCACGCCCCGCCCATTCGCGGGCCAGGCGGGCATTGCGCGAGGTCTTGTCCAGGCGAACGTTGCCGGCCACGGTGGTGATGGCGCGGATACTGAGTTCGTTGGGCGAAGCCATGGCCAGAAACAGCGCCACCACATCGTCGGCGCCGGGATCGGTGTCGATGATCAGGTCGATGGGTGCGGCCTGGAGGGTGGAGGCTGTGGCCATGAAGACGACTCCTTGTAGCAGGGACTTGAGCATGGGTGGCACTCCTGTTGCCTATGAATCATGCGTATACACAGCCCGGCGTCCTTTGTGGAAGCGGCTAGAAGGTGACGCCGGAGATGAGGGCAATGTTGCTGTAGGGCTGGCACTCGCCTGTACGCACCACCGCACGAGCACTGCGCGACAGCACTTTGAAATCCTCATGGGTCAGCCATTCGCGCTTGCCCAGCTTGCCCTTCAGTCGCTCGATTTCGACCAGCGCGGGCGGCACCACTTTCTGCATTTCTTCAGCCAGCACATGCCGCTCAACCTGCAGTTCGCTCAGCACCACCCGCAGCACGCTGGCGAAGTCCGGCAGGCCAGGCGTAATGGCCAGGTCGATCAGTTCCACACCCGGCGGCACCGGCAGCCCGGCATCGCCAATCACCAGGATATCGCCATGCCCCATGCCGGCAATGACCCGCGACAGGGCAACGTTCAACAGCGGGGTTTTCTTCATGGCGTCAGCTCCGCCAGGTAGGGAATCGACGGTTGGGCACCCGCACGGGTAACCGACAATGCCGCGGCACGCTGACCAAAGGCGATCGCCTCGCCCTCCTTCAGCCCACGCACCAGGGCGGCAGCAAAGCCACCAATGAAGGTATCGCCGGCAGCGGTGGTGTCCAGCGGTTGCACGCGCGGCGCCGGATAGTGCTGATGGCCTTGGGCAGTAACCAGCAAGGCACCTTGCGCACCCAAGGTGATGATCACTTTGCCTGCCCCCAGCTGCAGCAAGCGCTCACCTGCGCGCCGGGCACTGTCCTGGTCGGTCACCGCCACACCGGTCAAGGCTTCGGCCTCGCTTTCGTTAGGGGTAAGGTAATCGATATGCGCAAACCAGTCCGCTGGCAAGGGGCCGGTAGCGGGTGCTGGGTTCAGGATCACCTGCTTGCCCAGCTCGTGCCCTCTGGCCAGTGCCCAGGCCACGGTGCTGGCTGGCACTTCCAACTGGCAGATGATTACCTCGGCAGCCTGCAGCAACGCATCGAAGCGCCGCACCGACTGCGGCGTCAGCAGGCCGTTGGCGCCGGGAATGATGACAATACAGTTCTGGCTGGCAGCATCCACCGTGATCAGCGCCACACCGCTGGACGTGCCCGGGCAGGTGCTGACACCCTGACAGTCGATACCCTCGACATACAAGGCCCGGTGCAGCTGCCGACCGTAGTCGTCATCCCCTACATTGCCGATCATCGCCACGCTGCCGCCCAGCCGCGCCACTGCCACCGCCTGGTTGGCACCCTTGCCGCCCGGCACCGTGAAAAAGCTATCGCCGGGGAGCGTTTCGCCGGCCCGTGGCAGGCGCTGGGCGCGGACCACCAGGTCCATGTTGAGGCTGCCAACCACCACAACCTTGGCATTCATGACGTTTCCTTAGCGTTAGCGGTAATCATTGAACAGGTCCGGACGCGGCCCGGTGGACTCACGCAAGACGATACGCGGGGCGACAATGCGCTGCTCCGCCGCGCCTTGCCGGGGCGTAGCGATACGCGTCAGCAGCAACGAGGCAGCGCTCTCGCCCAGCTCGCGGATCGACTGGCCCACGGTGGTCAGTGGTGGGTACACGTAGCGGCTGAGCTCGATGTCATCGAAGCCGATCACCGACAGCTCGCCGGGTACGCTGATATTGCGTTCGGCTGCAGCGCGCAGCACACCAAAGCCGATCATGTCGTTGCCGGCAAAAATCGCCGAGGGCCGCTTGCCTTCCAGCACCTGCGCCGCCGCTGCATGGCCACCCGGGCTGGTGAAGTCGCAGTGCAGTACACGGCTGCCCGGCACGGGCGCACCGGCTTCGGCCATGGCACGGCGGAAGCCGCTCAGGCGCAGCTGGGTAACCCCGGTTTCGGCGGGGCCGCCGATATAGGCGACGTCGCGATGGCCAAGCTCCAGCAGATGCCGGGTGGCCAGATACGCCCCCTGCTCGTGGTCAATGCGCACCAGGTCGGCATCGACGCCTTCCAGCTCACGGTCGACGATGACCATTGGCGTGCGCACACTGGCCAGGCTTTGCAGCAGGTCGTCGTCCTGGCCCACCGAGGCCACTACCAGGCCGTCGATGCGTTTTTCCAGCAGCACGCGCAGGTAGCTGCGCTGCTTCTGCGGGTTGTCGTCGGAGTTGCACAGGATCACGCAATAGCCGTTGCGCTCGCAGGCGTCTTCGATACCCCGCGCCAGCTCGGCGAAGTACGGGTTGACGCTGTTGGGCACCAACAGGCCGATGGTGGCCGTGCTGCGCGCTTTCAGCGAGCGCGCCACCGCACTGGGCACGTAATCCAGTTCGATGATGGCGGCTTCCACTTTCAGCCGCACCTGCTCGCTGACCGGACGGGTCTTGTTGAGTACATGGGACACGGTGGTGTAGGAAATACCCGCCAGTGCCGCGACGTCTTTGATGGTTGCCATGTTGTCAGTTCCGCCGGCCTGCGCGCCGGCTACGGTAAGTGTCGAGCACCACGGCGATGACGATCACCGCCCCGGTGATGATGCGTTTGGTCGGCTCGCTGGCACCGATCTGCGCCAGCCCGGCGGCCAATACGGAAATGATCAGTACGCCAAAGAAGGTGCTGATGACCGAGCCACGCCCACCCATCAGGCTGGTGCCGCCGATCACGACGGCGGCAATGACCTGCAGCTCCAGGCCAGAGCCGGCGTTGGGGTCGGCCGCTTCCAGCCGCGAGATCTGGAACAGCGCGGCCAGGCCGGCGAGCAGGCCCATCAGGGCGAACACCAGCACTTTGTAGGGGCGCGGATCGATACCGGCCAGGCGCACGGCCTCTTCGTTGGTGCCGATACCGATCAGGTAACGACCGAACACCGTGCGCGTCAGAACAAACTGGGCGAGCACGATCACCAGCAAGGCGATGATGAACGCTGGCGAAACACCAAAGGCGACCGGGTTGGAGAACCAGGCATAGGCGTCGCCGATATAGGCGGTGCGCGAGTCGGTGAACTGGTAGGCCAGGCCACGGGCCATCTCCAGCACACCAAGCGAAACGATGAACGACGGGATACGCCAGGCCACGGTGACGCCACCGGTAATGCTGCCGGCCAATGCGGCCACAGCCATGCCCAGCAGCGCCGAGGGCAGCACGCCCCAGCCCCAGCCGAGTATCGCCACGCTCACCGTCGAGGCGGCCAGCGCCAGCACCGAGCCCACCGACAGGTCGATGCCGCCGATGATCAACACGAAGGTCATGCCCACCGCCAGCACCATCAGGTCCGGGATCTGGTTGGCCAGCGTGCTGAAGGTGCCATACGACCAGAAGTGGCTGCTGAGGAACGAGAACAGCACGATCATCGCCAGCAAGGCGCCAGCCAGGCCCAGGTAGGTGCCCAAGCCAAAGTAGGTACCGCTGCGGCGCACGGGGGCGGCTTCCTGATTGTTGAGCGGGGTGGTTTTCATGCATCCATCCTGGGGGCTGCATCATGCAGCAGCGCGTCACGTTTCTGATAACCGGCGAAGGCGGCGGCAAGCAACTGGTCCTGGCTCCAATGATCACGCGCGAAGGTGTCGATCAGGCGGCCGGCGGACAGCACGGCGATGCGGTCGCAAATCAGCATCAGTTCGCGCAGGTCACTGGACACCACCACCAAGGCCTTGCCTTGGCGCGCCAGCTCGGCTAGCAGGCCATAAATGTCGAACTTGGCGCCCACATCGATGCCACGCGTGGGTTCGTCGAACAGCAGCACCTGGCAATCGCGCTCCAGCCAGCGGCCGATCACTACCTTCTGCTGGTTACCGCCAGACAGCTCACCCACCACTTGCTGCGCGCCAGCACTGCGAATGCGCATGGCCTGGATCTGGCGCTCGGCCAAGGCCTTTTCCGCTTCACCATCGAGCACACCGGCGCGCGATACCGCGCCCAGGTTGCCCAACGCAATGTTGGCGCTGATCGACTGCGTCAACAGCAGGCCCTCGCCTTTGCGGTCTTCGGTTATCAGCGCGATACCGGCACGCACTGCAGCCTTGGGCGAGTCGATGTTTACCGCCTGCGGCGGCTGGCCCAGCGCGATACCGCCGCTGTCGGCGCGATCGGCACCGTAGATCAGGCGCAGCAGCTCGGTACGGCCGGCGCCGATCAGGCCGGAGATGCCAAAAATCTCCCCTGCCCTGACTTCGAACGACACCTCGCGCACCTTGTCGCCGCGGCACAACTTGTCGACCTTGAGCAGCGGTGCCCCCATCTGCCGTCGGCCCAGGTCAATATGCTCGCCCAGCTCGCGGCCGACCATCAGGTTGACCAGCTCGGCGCTGCTGTAGCGCTGGATCGGCTCGTCGCACACCAGCTTGCCATCGCGCAGTACAACGATGCGTTGGGCCACACGCTGCAACTCTTCCAGGCGATGCGAGATATAGACGATGGCCACGCCGCGGGCGCGCAGGCGCTCGATCTGGGTGAACAGCAACGCCACCTCGCGCGCAGTGAGCATGGCAGTGGGCTCGTCCAGGATCAGCACATGGCAGTCACCGATCAGGTTGCGGGCAATCTCGACCATTTGCTGATGGCCGATGCCCAGTTCGCCGACAGGGGTGTCCGGGTCGATGGCGTCGAGCCCGACCCGAGCCATGGCAGCCGTTGCCAGCTGGCGCAAGCGCTTGTGGCTGATCCAGCCGAAGCGGCTGGGCAGGTTGTCGAGAAACAGGTTTTCCGCCACGGTCAGCGTCGGCAGCAGGTTCAGCTCCTGCATGACCATGCGCACCCCAAGGCGTTCGGCCTCGCCGCGACTGCCGGGCGCGTAGGCCTGGCCGCGGTAGGTCATGTGCCCGGTGGTGGGCACCTCCAGGCCGCTGATGAGCTTGGACAACGTACTCTTGCCCGCGCCGTTCTCGCCGGTCAGGGCCAGCACTTCGCCCGCGCGCAGGCTCAGGCTGACCTCGCCAAGTACGGGCTGGGCGTAGGTCTTGCCCAGGCCGCTGGCGGCAAGCACCACTTCATTGGCCGATGCAGGCATGGCCGATTCTCCTGGCAGCATCAGGGCTTCTTGGTGATGAGTTCGACCGGGGTCTGGATGACGTTGTCGGCATCCACATCAGGCTTTTCGCCCTTGACCATTTTCAGCGCCGCCTGAATGCCATACACCGCCTGCTGGCTGGCCGCCTGGTCGAGGGTGGCAAGCACCCGACCGTCTTCAAGCATTGGCTTGATGGCATTGATGTTGTCATAGCCCACCACTTGCACCTGGCCGGTCTTGCCAGCGGCACGCACGGCGGACACAGCGCCCAGGGCCATGCTGTCGTTGCCGGCCAGCAAGGCCTTCAGGTCGGGGTATTCGTTGAGCATGGAGGCGGCGACGGCGTTGCCTTTGTCGATCTCCCAATTGCCGCTTTGTACCGAGACGATTTTCATCTGCGCGGCGTCCATGGCGTCCTTGAAGCCGGCGGTGCGCTGCTGGGCATTGGTGGTGGTCGACACGCCTTCGATAATGCCCACCTGGTCGCCGGCCTTGAGCTTCTGGCTGGCCAGGTAATCGCCAACCAGGCGCGCACCCTTGCGGTTGTCGGGGCCGACGAAGGGAACGCTGATGCCTTTGCTCTTGAGCAGATCAGGGTCCAGACGGTTGTCGATGTTGATCACCATCACGCCCTGGTCCATGGCCTTCTTCACCGCCGACACAAGCGCCTTGGAATCAGCCGGGGCAATCACCAGCGCCTTGGCGCCGGCATTGACCATCTGCTCGACGATGCGGATCTGCTCGCCAGTGTCGGTCTCGTTCTTGATGCCGTTGGCGATGAGGTCGAACTCGTCGGCGTGGGTTTTCTGGTAGTCCTTGGCGCCGTCTTCCATGGTGCGGAAGAACTCGTTGGCCAGCGACTTCATGACAAGGGCGACCTTAGGCTTGTCTTCAGCGTGGGCGGCAGACAATGGCAAGGTGAGGCTAAGCGAGGAAATGACAGCGAGGGCCAGCACACGACCGGGGAACGGCAGCTTCATGAACGATGACTCCGAATCTTGTGTTTTTTGTCGGATCGCAAACGTTTGCGTTGACCAACTATGGTAACAGGACCGTTGTTTGTCAAATCCGTTTGGCTTTCGGAGGCCAAAGTGCTGCTGGGGCCGATTATGCAGTCTTTTCCGAAAAACCGAACACCTTTTCCTTTATTTGTTCGGAATTACGAATGCAATGCCGCCTTTGGCAGGCGCGGCTCGGTGCAACATCACACATTGTCGGGGCTGCTACACAGCCCATTGCAACGCAAGGCCGCTCCAACCCGGGCAACGCGTGGTGCCTTGGTACGAAAAATGCCTATAGCCCTGCGCGACTCAATAACTAACTCACTAGGAAGCGAGAACAATAACGATGAATGCCGCACTGAAAACCTTCGCCCCCAGCGCACTCGCCCTGCTGCTGATCCTGCCATCCAGCGCCTCGGCCAAAGAAGCCGAAACCCAACAGAAGCTGGCCAATGTGGTCATCCTCGCCACCGGCGGCACCATTGCCGGCGCCGGTGCCAGCGCTGCCAACAGCGCCACTTACCAGGCTGCCAAGTTGGGCGTCGACAAGCTCATCGCCGGCGTGCCGGAACTGGCCGACATCGCCAATGTACGTGGCGAGCAAGTGATGCAGATCGCCTCCGAGAGCATCAGCAATGACGACCTGCTGAAGCTGGGCAAGCGCGTCGCCGAGCTGGCCGAAAGCAAGGACGTCGACGGCATCGTCATCACCCACGGCACCGATACCCTCGAAGAAACCGCCTTCTTCCTCAACCTGGTAGAGAAAACCGACAAGCCAATCGTGGTGGTCGGCTCGATGCGCCCGGGTACCGCCATGTCCGCCGACGGCATGCTCAACCTGTACAACGCCGTGGCCGTAGCCAGCGACAAGCAGTCGCGCGGCAAGGGCGTGCTGGTGACCATGAACGACGAGATCCAGTCCGGCCGCGATGTGAGCAAAGCGGTCAACATCAAGACCGAAGCCTTCAAGAGCGCCTGGGGCCCGATGGGCATGGTGGTGGAAGGCAAATCGTACTGGTTCCGCCTGCCGGCCAAGCGCCATACGGTCAATTCCGAGTTCGATATCAAGCAGATCAGCAGCCTGCCGCAGGTGGACATTGCCTATGGCTATGGCAACGTCACCGACACCGCCTACAAGGCGCTGGCACAGAACGGCGCCAAGGCGCTGATCCATGCCGGTACCGGCAACGGTTCGGTATCGTCGCGGGTAGTCCCGGCGCTGCAAGAACTGCGCAAGAACGGCGTGCAGATCATCCGCTCGTCGCATGTCAACCAGGGTGGTTTCGTACTGCGTAATGCCGAACAGCCGGATGACAAGAACGACTGGGTCGTGGCTCACGACCTGAACCCGCAAAAAGCGCGGATCCTGGCGATGGTGGCAATGACCAAGACCCAGGACAGCAAAGAGCTGCAGCGGATCTTCTGGGAGTACTGATTAACCACCCATGGCCGGTGCCCCACATCACCGGCCATTCTTCCTTTCCAGATCAACCCCGCCCCGCCGCCACTCAACTGGGGCTCGCATCAGTGGGTTTCTTCTCAGGCTTGCGCGAGCGGCTCTATTTGTAATCTCTCGGATCAACGCCCCACTTTTTGAGTCGAGACGCCAGGGTTGTGGGCTTCAACCCCAGCAATTGCGCAGCACCACCCTCGCCGGAGACTTTCCCTGCTGTTCGCTTGAGCACAGAGATCGCATTCAGTTTCATCTGCCGCTCCCAGTCTTTGTCGGCAGTCGGCTCGGGCTGGCATTGTGAAATTGAAGATACAGGGCCACTGGACGGGGCGCTTGGCGCCAGAACCTCATGAAAGCTCACGCGACCGTCTCGGGAGACGATGGTCTGTCGCTCAATCACATTTTGAAGCTCGCGGATGTTGCCTGGCCAGGCGTACTGCTGAAGCACCGCGACTTGGGTCAGCGACATGCGAATGCCCGGTTTGTTAAACGCCAGGCTAGCCCTTTCAAGAAAATGGCTGGCGAGCAACGGAATGTCCTCAAGTCGCTCCCGCAAGGGCACCGAGCGTATAGGGAACACATTCAAGCGGAAGTATAAATCTTCCCGGAACGCCCCTCGGGCGACCATATCGCGCAGGTCCCGATTCGTTGCGGCGATAACTCGAACATCAACGGCCCTGGTGCGATTGTCGCCTACAGGCTCAAACTGGCGGTCCTGTAGAACACGGAGCAACTTGCTTTGTAGCTCCAGCGGAATCTCTCCCACCTCATCGAGAAACAAGGTACCTCCGTCCGCCAACTCAAAGCGACCCACTCGGTTGCTGACCGCTCCGGTGAAGGCCCCTTTGAGGTGGCCGAAGAACTCGCTCTCGAACAATTCACGGGGCACCGCGGCGCAATTGACCCGAATCAGAGGGCGGTCGCGCCGGGGGCTGCTGGCATGAATAGCGCGAGCCACAAGCTCTTTACCCGTGCCTGACTCGCCGGTGACCAACACGTTGGCGTCGGTAGCTGCGACCAGGTCGATCTGCTGTAACAAATGCTTGACCGCTGGGCTTTCGCCGACGATCTCGTGGTGATTGCCGTGGGCGTTGATTTCCTCCTGCAGGTACTGGTTTTCCATCTCCAGCCGAGTCTTCAACTGCTCTACTTCACTTAGCGCATCGCGCAGGCGCGCTTCAGTGCGTTGTCGTTCGCGGATGTCCCGAAACAACACCACCGCCCCCACCAGCCTTCCCATCTCGAAGATTGGAGTGCTGGTGTACTCGACGGCGATTGGTTCGCCGCTCTTGTGCCAGAACACCTCGTGGTCCACGCGATGAACTTGTCCATCGCTGAACGAAGCATGAATGGGGCACTGATTGACCTCGAACGCACGTCCATCGCTATGGCTGTGGTGGAACAAGTGGTGGGCATCCTGGCCAATCATGTCGACGGCACTCCACCCCAAAATACGCTCGGCGGCGGGGTTGATGAACGTGGTCTGGCCCCGGGTATCGAGCCCATAGATGCCCTCGCCAACTGCGCCAAGAATCAGCCGGTTTTGCTGCTGGATGCGCTCGAACACCTGGCTGATCCGCTCCCACCCCACGTGGCCCAAACGGTGTTGCCGGCGCGCCTCAGCACGGTTACGGCGCTGCTCCAGAAGGTCGCGGCGCTGCACCGCCAGTACAATTTTCCCGCCCTCAACCGCGCTAGCCGAAACCTCCACCGCTATTTGCCGCAGTTGCAGATCCACCAGCAGCAGGTCGTCCGACCACGCTTCGCCTTGAGTCAGCACCTCATCCGTAAAGCTCACCCACAGTGCGATTCCCCCTCGCAGAAAATGGCTAAAGGCATGACCGGGCAGCTCATTCGCGGCGCAGCCCAGTAAATCAAGCGCGGCGTTGTTGGCTTGCAGTACCCGATCATCTACCGGGTGGATTAACAGCATGGCAACGGCGGAGTCGGCAGCGACTCCGAGGGCGACGGCGTCTGTCACTGATGGATATCCTCGAACTGATTTTCACGACATTTCGTGAACAATATTACGACCGTTCGTAATTTACGAAATTTCGTAAATAAACCTCGCCATCAAACAAAAAATAACTCAATAAAATCATGCAGTTACAAAAAGCAGGAGATTGGCACATCTCTCGCTATGGGTGTGTTCACCTTTAACCAGACTGCGGGAGCAGAAATAATGGACAAACTTGAAATGCATCACCTGATCATGGCCGCGAAAGCACGCAAGGGCCTGAGCTGGGATGATATTGCCAACGCAGTGGGCAAGGCCCCGGTATGGCTTGCATCAGTCTGCTACGGCATGAACAGCGCACCGCTGGAAGTGGCAACGCATCTTTGCGAGGTATTGGAGCTGGATGATCAAGTCGCCGCTACCTTAACCGCTTTCCCAGTCAAGGGTTGGGACAAGTCCATCCCTCAAGACCCGCTGATCTATCGACTGTACGAAGTCGTGGGCGTCTATGGCCCGACCCTGAAAGACGTTATCCAGGAAAAATTTGGCGACGGCATCATGAGTGCCATCGACTTTTCCATGCATGTCGAGCGAATCGAAGACCCCAAAGGCGACCGGGTTCTGTTGACCCTCAATGGCAAGTTCTTGCCATACCGTTCCTGGTAAATCCATCCAACCCTCGGCATCCCTCCGGGGGTGCCGCCTATTACCCGCAGTTGAGGGAGCCGCCATGTCTTATCTGCTACCCACCGATTTTGTCACCAAGATGCTCGATGCCGGCGCATCAAAGGTCCACATGTCCACTCGCGACACGCTGATCCGCAGCTATATGGCCGGGGCAATTCTGGCCCTGGCGGCCGTATTCGCAGTGACCATCGCAGTACAGACAGGCTCAGCCCTGCTAGGCGCAGTACTGTTTCCGGTTGGTTTTTCAATGCTCTACCTTATGGGCTTCGACCTGCTCACCGGGGTCTTCATGCTCACCCCACTGGCATTACTGGACAAACGTCCCGGGGTCACCGTTATGGGAATTCTGCGCAACTGGGGCCTGGTGTTCGCCGGCAACTTCGCCGGCGCCCTTACGGTCGCCTGCATGATGGCCTTCGTCTTTACCTATGGTTTCCATGCTTCCCCCGGTGCCGTGGGAGAGAAAATTGCCAGCATCGGTGAGGCCCGCACCCTGGGTTACGAGCAATACGGGCTGGCAGGCTGGTTGACGATCTTCCTGCGTGGCGTGCTGTGCAACTGGATGGTGTCGATGGGCGTGGTCGGCGCGATGATCTCCACCTCTGTGAGCGGCAAGGTGATCGCCATGTGGATGCCGATCATGCTGTTTTTCTTCATGGGCTTCGAGCACTCGGTCGTGAACATGTTCTTGTTCCCTTCCGCAATGATCATGGGCGGCGATTTCTCGCTCATGGACTACCTGGTGTGGAACGAAATCCCTACTGTACTGGGCAACTTGGTGGGCGGCCTGGCCTTCACAGGCCTGACGCTGTACGGCACCCACATCCGTACGGCCGCGAAGAAAGCCACCAGCGCAACAACCTGCTGAAGCGATAAAGAAGGCAGGCAGCCTCAGTCGCCGCCTGTCTCCTTCATATCCAGGACAAAAAAGAGGTTTTGCTTTGCACTGCTACTAACCCGAACATCGTTTACATTTCAGAACGGTGTCATGGCTTACAGACCAACGCTGGATTTCCCCTGACAAGCTGTTGCGAATTTACTTACAGTGAAATACTGTATGCACATACAGCAAAACAAGGAAACTCCTGTGTCCAGCACCGCCTCCGCCACCCCGAGCAGCTATGAACAGCTGGGTGTACGCATCCAGAAGATCATCAACAGCCCCACCGCCCAGCGCAGCCGTGCGGCGCTGATCTTCCGCCTGGAACAGGAAAGCCCGGATGACTGGGAGACCCTGCTTCAGGAGATCGCAGAAAACGACAACGTCACCCTCGCCCATCGCGACGATGGCGGTGTGCAGATTTTCTGGACCGTACCGAAGGAAGATTGACTGCGCATGAGAGTTTCGCTTTTCGCAGCAGCTTGCCTGTTACTGACCGCTCCGCTTGTTCAAGCCGACGCCCCGCGCACCTTCCAGGAGGCCAAGAAGGTCGCCTGGAAGCTCTATGCGCCGCAATCAACCGAGTTTTATTGCGGCTGTAAATACAAAGGCAACAAGGTCGACCTGGCATCTTGCGGCTATACCCCACGCAAGAATGCCCAGCGCGCGTCGCGCATCGAGTGGGAGCACATCGTACCCGCCTGGCAGATCGGCCATCAGCGCCAGTGCTGGCAGAGTGGCGGGCGCAAGCAGTGCTCGCAGCATGACGAAGTGTACCAACGCGCCGAAGCCGACCTGCACAACCTGGTGCCAAGCATCGGCGAGGTCAACGGCGACCGCAGCAACTTCAGCTTCGGCTGGCTACCAGAACAACGCGGCCAGTATGGCCGCTGCCTGACCCAGGTCGACTTCAAGGCCAAGAAGGTGATGCCGCGCCCGTCGATCCGCGGCATGATCGCCCGCACCTACTTCTACATGAGCAAGCAGTACAACCTCCGCCTGTCCAAACAGGACCGCCAGCTGTTCGAAGCCTGGAACAAGACCTACCCGCCGCAAGCCTGGGAGCGGCAACGCAACCAACAGGTCGCCTGCGTGATGGGGCGGGGAAACGCGTTCGTGGGGCCGGTCAACCTCAAGGCGTGCGGTTGATCCTCAGGCCAGCGTTTGTAAGTAGGCGCTGGCTTCCCGGTAACGGGCCAGCCGCGCCAGGTCGGCGGGGCCCGGACAGGGGATGCGCGAGAGATCACTGTTGTCGGCCAGATCGGCCAGCTTGACGGTGCGCGCCAGCGGGTCGTCGCCCAGGCGCATCACGAAATCCTGGTAAGGCTCGCCCTCGCGGCGGCTAAGCGCCAGCAACGCAGCCAGGATTTTCAGCGCGAAACCCTCACGCGCCAGGTCGGACAGGGTCAGCGGGGTGTCTTCGATCACATCGTGAAGCACCGCCACAATCCGCTGTTCAGGTGTGGAAACCCGCATCATCACGCGTAACGGGTGGAGGATATAAGCCGCCCCACCCTTATCGTATTGCCCTTCATGCGCCCTGGCGGCCACGGCAATGGCCCGCTCCAGTGTAGACATGAGGCCCTCCCCGTTTGGCAGCTACCACCCCAAGCATAGCCAAACTTGTGTGAACAGCGCCTGACACAAGCCTTGACTGCGGCGCCACTTTTACTGGCTTAGCGTGCTGCGCCGTGCTGGATGACCACCGAATCGGTACCCAGCTTGGCCATCACTTCGTCCCTGCGCGCCTGCGCTTCTTCACGGGTGGGGAACGGCCCCAGCAGCACCACCGGCTTGCCGTCGCGGTACTCCACCGAAGAGGGGATGCCCTTCTCGATCAGGCGCGCCGTCATGTCGCTGAGCGCACCCATATTGGCGCCCTGCACCACTTCCACGTCCCAACCCTGTGGCGCCGGCTGGTCTGCCAGCGCCTCGGCACGGCGCTGCAGGTCGGCTCCACCGCAGAGCTCACGGATACGCAGGTTGTTGCCGGTATCGTCGACGATGATGTCGTATTGGCCATCGCGCTTGATCGCCACGTAGCTGCGGTAGGCTTCGTACTGCCCGGCATCGTCCTTGCCGCGGACCTGACCGCAGATGGTGCCCTGGGTGTCGATCCGCACGTTGCCGAACTTGGCGGTCTTGGGGTTGTGCAGGTGTTCGGCCACCTGCTTGTGCACGCCTTCGACCTCGTTCTCACAGCCCGCCAGGGCGAGCACTGCCATTACCACAGCCAGTTTGCGCACGCGTGTACCTCCAGATTCGAAGGGGCGGATTCTAGCACGCCGGGGTATGCCCGGACCGCGACCAAACGTTACACGCTGCTTCGGGCGCAAATGCAAAAAGGGCGATCATTTCTGATCGCCCTTTTTCGATTTGGTAGGCACAATTGGACTCGAACCAACGACCCCCACCATGTCAAGGTGGTGCTCTAACCAACTGAGCTATGTGCCTGTCGTGTGGTGCGCATATTAGTGGCCCGATGCGTACCTGTAAAGCTTTTTTTTGAGAAAAATCAAAAACTTTCGAATGCAGGCGCTTCGCGTCCAGACCGCGGTTTTCCGGCACACGCGCAATGGACAATGAAAAAAGGGGTGACCCTTTCGGATCACCCCTTTTTCGATTTGGTAGGCACAATTGGACTCGAACCAACGACCCCCACCATGTCAAGGTGGTGCTCTAACCAACTGAGCTATGTGCCTGTCGTGTGGTGCGCATTCTACGCATTACAAAAACCCTGTCAACACTTTTTTTCGCGCTAACCTACTGAATCTTAAACTCTTTATAGAGAGGCTGGCTAAGGGGAGACCCGTAAAGGATTTTCACCAGACGACTAGCGGGTGTTTATTATTATTGATAGCATCGGTACATTCGTTAAAAATATAAAACACGAGGTTCCTGCAGCATGGCTAACACCCCCTACCCCCAGTCCTACTACGCCGCCTCGGCCAACCCGGTGCCGCCACGTCCGGCGCTGCAGGGTGAGGTGGAAACCGATGTGTGCATCATCGGTGCCGGCTACACCGGCCTGTCCAGCGCCCTGTTCCTTCTGGAGAACGGCTTCAAGGTGAGCATCGTCGAAGCGGCCAAGGTCGGCTTCGGCGCATCGGGCCGCAACGGCGGACAGATCGTCAACAGCTACAGCCGCGACATTGATGTCATCGAACGCACCGTCGGCCCCAAGCAGGCGCAACTGCTGGGCCACATGGCCTTCGAGGGCGGGCGCATCATTCGTGAACGCGTGGCCAAGTACAACATTCAGTGCGACCTGAAAGATGGTGGCGTATTCGCCGCCCTTACCAGCAAGCAGATGGGCCACCTGGAATCGCAAAAGCGCCTGTGGGAACGCTTTGGCCATAATCAGCTGGAGCTGATGGACCAGAAGCGCATCCGCGAAGTGGTTGCCTGTGACAGCTACATCGGCGGCATGCTCGACATGAGCGGCGGCCACATCCACCCGCTGAACCTGGCCTTGGGCGAAGCTGCCGCGGTCGAGTCGCTGGGTGGCATCATCTATGAGCAAACCCCGGCCGTGCGCATCGAACGCGGTGCCAACCCGGTCGTGCATACCCCGCAGGGCAAGGTCCGCGCCAAGTTCATCATCGTCGCCGGCAACGCCTACCTGGGCAACCTGGTACCCGAGCTGGCCGCCAAGTCCATGCCATGCGGCACGCAGGTGATCACCACCGAGCCACTGGGCGAAGAACTGGCACGCACTCTGCTGCCGCAGGACTACTGCGTCGAGGACTGCAACTACCTGCTCGACTACTACCGCCTGACCAGCGACAAGCGCCTGATTTTCGGTGGCGGCGTGGTGTACGGCGCACGTGACCCGGCCAACATCGAGGCGATCATCCGCCCGAAAATGCTCAAGGCCTTCCCGCAGCTGAAGAACGTGAAGATCGACTACGCCTGGACCGGTAACTTCCTGCTGACCCTGTCGCGACTGCCACAGGTTGGCCGGATCGGCGACAACATCTACTACTCGCAGGGTTGCTCGGGCCACGGCGTGACCTATACCCACCTGGCGGGCAAGGTGCTGGCCGAGGCCCTGCGTGGCCAGGCAGAGCGTTTCGACGCCTTTGCCGGCCTGCCGCACTACCCGTTCCCGGGTGGCCAGATGCTGCGCGTACCCTTCAGCGCCATCGGTGCCTGGTACTACAGCCTGCGCGATCGCCTGGGCTTCTGATTCAGGCGGCCCGCGCCCACAGGATTTGTGCTGCTTGCACAGTCCGTGTGGGCGCGGGCTTACCTGCGAAGGGCCGGCACTGGCAACGCTATTTGTTCAGGCTATTGACCGCCTGCTTCGCCGCACTCTCTTGCCCCGCCTTGGCCAGTTCATCCGCAGCGTGCAACCACCGCTGGCGATCAACCTGGGCCGGCAGTTGCCGAGGTGGCTGCACCAGCACCGCCCAACTCCCCTGCTTCTCCCACGCCGATGCAAAGTCATCGAATGCCATCACCTGCCGCCGGTGCATGCCCGAACGCAGCAGCACCCGCTGCTTGTACCGGTCATACCCCATCAACACCGCATAGCGCGGCTCGCTCCACCAGGCCGAACCTTCCTCGTAACGCAGCAGCACCGGGTTGCCCGCCGCCACCTGGGCCAGCAGCGCGTCCAGTTGCTTGTCCAGCGGGTACACCACCCTGCCGTAGTCCCGCGCCACACGGGGAATAGCGGTATCCAGCGTTTCGGCACCCTGAGGCAGGTTCAGCGGCTTATCCAGCAAGCCTGGCGTAATAGGTGCCCCCTGCTGCGACAGCACTGCCGCCAGCGCCATGGCCCCGCTGTGGTTGGCGTTGCCACGGTAGAACGGCACGCTGCTGATCTCGACCCGCTGCGGCAGGCCCTTGAGGTTGCCGGGCGGTGCGCTGGCGCAGCCGGCCAGGGTGGCAGCCAGCAGGCAGGCCGCCAGTAGCCGCCGGGGGGCAGCCTTGAAGGAATGTTGCTCCATGGACACTCGCTTGTTCCAACGCCAGGCAGGCAGCGCCCGGCTCTGGCCACCGATCATAGGTCCGACAGCGGCGCGGGTATAGTCCGACAGCGCCTTGGAGCGAATCGGCCCTAGAGATAGACCATTGTTCGATGGAACGTCACGGACGAAGGGCTAGACTAAAGCAGTGTCTGGAAGGTAAACGCGGGCCAATCAAGCGCTTGCCGCAGAGATGGAGGCACAGATGAGCCTGACCATGGCAATTCTCATGCTGGTAGGCATGTGGCTGAGCGTCGCAGCCGCCATGCTGTGGGGTGTACTGCGTATCGTGCGGCGTCACGCACACCATCACCACCTGCCCCCGCAGGCAACACCCAAGCCACAGCCAGCAAGGCGGGCGCGGCGGCATGTCGGGGTGAGCTAACCTCAGGATTTCCCGAAGCTTGATCACTGGCAAGCCCGCTCCACAGGTATTTCGCGATGCCAGTATGGCTCGAGGTACCTGTGAAAGCGGGCTTGTTCACGAGGGGGGCGCAGAACGCCCCTTTTTTACATCAGCCTTCAGCCGCCTCACGCTTCAAACGCGCTCGACGGGCAAGGATGTTGAGGACCTCGATAGCCGTCGAGAACGCCATGGCCGCATACACATAGCCCTTGGGTACATGGGCGCCAAAACCTTCGGCAATCAGCGTCATGCCGATCATGATGAGGAAGCCCAGCGCCAGCATGACCACGGTCGGGTTGTCGTTGATGAAGTTGGCCAGCGGATCGGCGGCCACCATCATCACGATCACAGCCGTGATAACGGCGATAATCATGATCGGCAGGTGCTCGGTCATGCCCACGGCGGTGATGATGCTGTCGACCGAGAAGACGATGTCCAGCAGCAGGATCTGGAAAATCGCCGCAGCAAAGCCCAGGGTAACCGTGGAGGAGACCTTGGCTTCCTCCTTGGCGCCATGCGGGTCGACGTTTTCGTGAATTTCCTTGGTCGCCTTCCACAGCAGGAACAGACCACCGGCAATCAGGATCACATCCTTCCACGAGAAGGCGTTGCCGAACACTTCGAACACTGGGTCGGTCAACTGGACGATCCAGGCCACGGTGCTGAGCAAGGCCAGTCGCATGACCAAGGCCATGCTGATACCGATACGCCGCGCCTTGGAGCGGTACTCCACCGGCAATTTGTTGGTCAGGATCGAGATGAAGATCAGGTTGTCGATGCCCAGTACAACTTCCATGGCCACCAGCGTAGCCAGGGCAACCCAGGCGGTAGGGCTAGCGGCGAGTTCCAGCAAATATTCCATTGTTCAAATCCTGCAGCAGCGGTTGGGGTCAGATTTCCTGGGTTTCTTCTTTCTTCTCGGCATCCTTGGGCTTCTGCCCTTCGCTGCCGATGGCTTCGCTCAGCGCCTGCTGGGCAGCCTTGTTGGTGTCGTCGATGGCCTGCTTGGCCGACTGCGCGGCCTGGTCGAGCATCTGCTGGGCGGATTTCTCGGCCTGGTCGCAGCCTGCCAGGGTGAACAGGGCCAAAGCCAGCACCAACGGGGTGCCAATGGATTTGAGTTGCAGCATGGTGTCCTCGCTTGAAATAACCCGGCGGCGCATGGCGCCTGATAGCCGTGCATTCTAGAGACGGCAATAGTTCAGGAAAATTCGTATTTTCATGGCATATACTTCGGTTTTTACGAATCGGAACGACCGACGGTGCTTAACTATCGCCAGTTGCATTACTTCTGGGCCGTGGCCAAGACGGGCAGCATTACCCGCGCCAGCCAACAGCTGAACCTCACACCACAAACCATTAGCGGGCAGATCACCCTGTTCGAGCAAACCTACGGCCTGGAACTGTTCCAGCGCGCCGGCCGGCAGCTGGAACTGACAGAAACCGGCCGTCAGGCCCTGGTGTATGCAGAGCAGATGTTTCAGATCGGCAGCGAGCTTGAAGCCATGCTGCGTGCCGGCCCTCAAGAGCAGATCCTGTTTCGTGTGGGGGTGGCTGACGTAGTGCCCAAATCCATTGTCTACCGCCTGCTGGCACCGACCATGGACCTGGAAGAGGTGCTGCGCATCAACTGCCGCGAGGACAAACTTGAGCGGTTACTGGCAGACCTGGCTATCCAGCGCCTGGACCTGGTGATTTCCGACAGCCCCATGCCTAACCACCTGGACATCAAGTGCTACAGCCAAAAGCTGGGCGAGTGCGGGCTGAGCTTCTTCGCCACCCCGGCGCTGGCACAACGGCTTGAAGGTCCTTTTCCAGCTTGCCTGCAGGATGCTCCGCTGCTGGTTCCCGGCCAGGAGACCGTGGTAAGCAGCCGCTTGCTGCGGTGGCTGGGCGAGCAGCAGGTGCAGCCACGGATCGTGGGGGAGTTCGATGACAGCGCCTTGATGCAAGCGTTCGGGCAGTCGGGCAGCGGCATTTTCGTTGCGCCCAGCGTAATCGCCGAGGAGGTGTGCCGTCAGTATGGCGTGCAACTGATCGGGCAAACCGAGGCCGTGCACGAATCGTTCTATGCCATTTCGGTGGAGCGCAAGGTCAAGCACCCAGGGATCGTGGCGATTACCGAGGGGGCGCGGCGGGAGTTGTTTCACTGGTAGCCGCAAAAGCCTGATTGACAAAGAACACGGCCCGACATGCGCTATAGGTGCTCTATGGTAAAGTCCGCCCTTTCCAGATTCCGAGATACCGCTGCACATGACCCCTTTCCTCCGCATCCTCAACCGCACCAGCCTGGTGACTCAGATCGTCATTGGCCTGCTCGCCGGCATCGCCCTCGCCCTGCTGGCACCTGCCATCGCCCGCGACCTGGCCTTTCTTGGCAAAGTGTTTGTCAGCGCCCTGAAGGCGGTTGCGCCCGTGCTGGTGTTCATCCTGGTCATGGCTTCGGTCGCCAACCATCGTCACGGCCAGGAAACCCACATTCGCCCGATCCTCTGGCTGTACCTGCTGGGCACCTTTGCCGCTGCAGTGGTGGCCGTGGTTGCCAGCATGCTGTTCCCCTCGCACCTGGCGCTAAGCACCAGCGAGGCCACGCTGAGCGCGCCAGGCGGCATCGCCGAAGTGCTGCAGAACCTATTGCTGAACGCGGTAGACAACCCGGTCAATGCCCTGCTCAACGCCAACTTCATCGGCGTGCTGACATGGGCCATCGGCTTGGGCGTGGCCCTGCGCCATGCCGGCGAAACGACCCGTACCGTGGTCGAAGACCTGTCCAATGGTGTAACCCTGATCGTGCGCGTGGTCATCCGCTTCGCCCCGCTGGGCATTTTTGGCCTGGTCAGCTCCACCCTGGCACAGTCTGGCCTGGACGCCCTGCTCGGCTACCTGCACCTGCTGGCGGTACTGATCGGCTGCATGCTGTTCGTGGCGCTGGTGATGAACCCGCTGATCGTGTTCTGGAAGATCCGCCGCAACCCCTACCCGCTGACGCTGCTGTGCCTGCGTGAAAGCGGCATTACCGCGTTCTTCACCCGCAGCTCGGCCGCCAACATCCCGGTGAACCTGGCGTTGTCGGAACGCCTTGGCCTGCATGAAGACACTTACTCGGTGTCGATCCCGCTGGGCGCAACCATCAACATGGCCGGTGCTGCAACCACCATTACCGTGCTGACCCTGGCCGCAGTGCATACCCTGGGTATCCAGGTGGACCTGCCAACTGCCGTGCTGCTCAGCGTAGTAGCGGCAGTGTGCGCCTGCGGCGCCTCGGGCGTGGCCGGGGGTTCGCTGCTGCTGATTCCGCTGGCGTGCAGCCTGTTTGGCATCCCAAGCGAAATTGCCATGCAGGTGGTTGCGGTGGGCTTCATCATCGGCGTGTTGCAGGACTCGGCCGAAACGGCGCTGAATTCTTCGACCGATGTGCTGTTCACTGCCGCGGCATGCCAGGCTCAAGAGCAGCGCAACGGCTAAGAGGGCCGGGGCCGCTTTGCGGCCCCAATTGCCTTACGCGATGGCATTACCTACCCTAGTGGCCTTTCCCCAGCCACGAGACAGGGCCATGTCAGAACACGAAACCGCAGGTGAAGGCCGCTTCAACAGCATCGAGATCCGCGTTCTCGGCTCGCTGATCGAAAAGCAGGCCACCAGCCCGGAAAGCTACCCGCTGACCCTCAATGCCCTGGTCCTGGCCTGCAACCAGAAGACCAGCCGCGAGCCGGTGATGAACCTCACCCAAGGCCAGGTCGGCCAGGCGCTGCGCGCCCTCGAAGGTCAGGGCATGACCCGCCTGCAGATGGGCAGCCGTGCCGACCGCTGGGAACATCGGGTAGACAAGGCACTGGAGCTGGTGCCCGCGCAGTTGGTGCTGATGGGCCTGATGTTCCTGCGAGGCCCGCAAACCCTCAACGAACTGCTGACCCGTAGCAACCGCCTGCACGACTTTGACGACACCGAGCAGATCCAGCATCAGCTGGAGCGCCTGATCTCGCGGGACCTGGCCTTGCACCTGCCACGCCAGGCCGGCCAGCGTGAAGACCGCTACACCCATGCCTTGGGCGACCCGGCGGAAATCGAGGCGATTCTCGCTGCACGGCAGCAGGAAGGCGGCGTGCGCACCAGTGGCGGCAGTGTGTCAGAAGACCGCATCGAAGCCCTCGAAGCCCGCATTGCGGCGCTGGAAGCGCGCCTGGCTGAGCTGGAAGGCTGAGCCGTCACGGCTCGGGGTCGGGGAAATTGCGGCAGCTCTTGCGCTCGGCCAGTTCCCGGTCAGTGGGGCGCTGGTCGACGAACACAGCGCGACCGTCGGCGTAGATTTCCAGGTAGCCCCAGTGCAGGTCCTGCTCTTGCTGCCCGGGCTTTGGGGGGACTAGCCACCAGGGTTCGCGGCTGATCAGGGTCATGCGGGTGATTCCTGAGGGGTTTACGTGTAAGCATAGACACCCTCCGGTTGATGCTTTGCTTGTACCGGCCCTTTCGCGGCTAAAGCCGCTCCTACGACGGCCTGTGTCCAACCCCCGAGGTGTGTCCACCACCAATCTGCGTAGGAGCGGGTTTACCCGCGAATACGGTAGCGACGGCAACGGTGAACGACGGGTGGAGACTGGCCAGCAGGGCCGGCCTCTTCGCGGGTGAACCCGCTCCTACACGGCGGCCTGTGTCCAACCCCCGAGGTGTGTCCACCACCAATCTGCGTAGGAGCGGGTTTACCCGCGAATACGGTAGCGACGGCAACGGTGAACGACGGGTGGAGACTGGCCAGCAGGGCCGGCCTCTTCGCGGGTGAACCCGCTCCTACACGACGGCCTGCGTCCAACCCCCGAGGTGTGTCCACCACCAATCTGCGTAGGAGCGGGTTTACCCGCGAATACGGTAGCGACGGCAACGGTGAACGACGGGTGGAGACTGGCCAGCAGGGCCGGCCTCTTCGCGGGTAAACCCGCTCCTACGGGGATCTTCACAGTTTCAACAACTGCGCAGTCCTGTGAGAGCGGCTTCAACCGCGAAAGGGCCGTACAGGCTTACGCCGGTGCCGAAGTCCGAATCAGGTGGTCAAAGGCCGCGAGCGATGCCTTGGCCCCCTCACCCACCGCAATGACGATCTGCTTGTACGGCACGGTAGTCACGTCACCTGCGGCAAACACACCCGGGATGCTGGTCTGGCCCTTGGCGTCGACAATGATTTCGCCACGCGGCGACAGCTCGACGGTGCCCTTCAGCCAGTCAGTGTTGGGCAGCAGGCCAATCTGCACGAAGATGCCTTCCAGTGCCACTTCGTGCTGTTCATCCGTGGTGCGGTCCTTGTAGCGCAGGCCGGTCACCTTCTCGCCATTGCCCAGCACCTCGGTGGTCAGCGCGCTGGTGATCACGTTGACGTTCGGCAGGCTGCGCAGCTTGCGTTGCAACACCGCATCGGCACGCAACTGGCTGTCGAACTCGATCAGCGTCACCTGGGCGACGATACCAGCCAGGTCGATGGCCGCTTCCACACCCGAGTTGCCGCCGCCAATCACTGCCACACGTTTGCCCTTGAACAGCGGGCCGTCACAGTGCGGGCAGTAGGCCACGCCGCGGCCGCGGTACTCCTGCTCACCCGGCACGTTCATTTCGCGCCAGCGGGCGCCGGTGGCCAGGATCACGGTCTTGGCCTTCAGCGAAGCGCCCCCCGCGAGGCGCACTTCGTGCAGACCACCCTCGGCAGCAGGAATCAGCGCTTCACCGCGCTGCAGGTTCATGATGTCGACGTCGTACTGTTTGACGTGCTCTTCCAGCGCCGTGGCCAGCTTCGGCCCTTCGGTTTCCTGTACCGAGATGAAGTTCTCGATGGCCAGAGTGTCCAGCACCTGGCCGCCGAAGCGCTCGGCGGCAACACCGGTGCGGATGCCCTTGCGGGCAGCGTAGATGGCAGCCGCGGCGCCAGCGGGGCCACCGCCGACGACCAGCACGTCAAAGGCTTCCTTGGCGTTGATCTTCTCGGCCTGGCGGGCGCCAGCGTTGGTGTCGATCTTGCCAATGATTTCTTCCAGGCCCATACGGCCCTGACCAAACACTTCACCGTTGAGGTAGATACTCGGTACCGCCATGATCTTGTGCGATTCCACTTCGTCCTGGAACAGCGCACCGTCGATGGCAACATGGCGCACGTTGGGGTTGAGTACCGCCATCAGGTTCAGTGCCTGGACGACGTCCGGGCAGTTCTGGCACGACAGCGAGAAGTAGGTTTCGAAGTTGAATTCACCTTCCAGGGCCTGGATCTGCTCGATCACTTCGGCACTGGCCTTTGACGGGTGGCCACCAACTTGCAGCAGTGCCAGCACCAGCGAGGTGAATTCGTGACCCATGGGGATGCCGGCGAAGCGCAGGCTGATATCGGCACCCGGGCGGTTCAGCGAGAACGAAGGGCGACGGGCATCGGTACCGTCCGCGCTGAAGGTAATGAGGTTCGACAGGCTGGCAATCTCTACCAGCAGGTCGTGCAATTCGCGGGACTTCGCGCCGTCGTCGAGGGAAGCAACGATCTCGATCGGCTGGGTGACCCGCTCCAGGTAGGTTTTCAGTTGCGATTTAAGCGTGGCGTCCAACATACGGGCGATTCCTTTTTCAAAACTCGGATACAAAAACGCCCAGGCGAGGTCGCCCGGGCGCTTGACGGGGCGGTAGGTACTTCAGCTTTGGCGGCTGCTTACCGCCCGCGTTATGGGCATGACCTTAGATCTTGCCTACGAGGTCCAGCGACGGCGCCAGAGTGGCTTCGCCTTCTTTCCACTTGGCCGGGCACACTTCGCCTGGGTGAGCGGCAACGTACTGAGCAGCCTTGACCTTACGCAGCAGTTCAGCAGCATCACGGCCTACACCACCGTCGTTCAGCTCGACAATCTTGATCTGGCCTTCCGGGTTGATCACGAAGGTACCGCGGTCGGCCAGGCCGGCTTCTTCGATCAGCACGTCGAAGTTGCGCGAAATGACGTGAGTCGGGTCACCGATCAGCGGGTATTCGATCTTGCCGATGGTGTCCGAAGTGTCGTGCCAGGCTTTGTGAGTGAAGTGGGTGTCGGTGGAAACACCGTAGATTTCCACGCCCAGTTTCTGGAACTCGGCGTAGTTGTCAGCAAGGTCACCCAGCTCGGTCGGGCAAACGAAGGTGAAGTCGGCCGGGTAGAAGAACACGACAGACCACTTGCCTTTCAGATCGGCTTCGCTGACCTGAACGAACTCGCCTTTGTGGTAGGCGGTGGCGTTGAAAGGTTTGACCTGGCTGTTGATGATTGGCATGAGAGACACTCCTTCATGGGGTTGGAATCAGTTGATGGATAGAATCCTAACTAATCATCCCGCTGAAGGCTCATTGGCAAAGCTCATGCTTTCGATTGGTTTTGGCTATAACCGGGGTTACTTAATAGAAGGGAACGGGCTGAGCAAAGGATTGCGGTCCTGAGCGCTGCACTGGCAAAGAAATGTAACAGCTCCCCATTCGGCATCACGGGCAAACGGGTCTAGGCTCAAGCCCATGTGATACCGGGCCCCTCTGACGGCTGCCAAGCCGCCATGTCGGATCACTGTTGCCTTGCAACGTCGACATTCAAGGAGGGGCTCATGACAGCTCTGCAAGCATTCCTCACAACACCTGTCCTCGGTACCAGCGCCTGGTTGTGGCTGGTGTTCATGGCCATCGTCATCGGTTTGTTGGTGCTCGACCTGGGCGTGCTGCACCGCCACGACCGGGAAATTGAAATGCGCGAGAGCCTGCTGCTGTATTCAGGCTATTTCAGTGTCGGTGTGCTGTTCGGCGCGGGGGTCTGGTACCAGTTGGGTGCGCAGTCGGCACTGGAGTTCTACACCGGTTTCCTGGTCGAACAGTCGCTGTCGATGGACAACGTGTTCGTCATGGCGATGATCTTCAGCTACTTCGCCATCCCCCGCCGCTACCAGCACCGCGTGCTGTTCTGGGGCATCCTGGGCGTGGTGTTCCTGCGGGCCATCATGATCGGCGTGGGCGCGGCGCTGGTACAGAACTTTGCCTGGGTGCTGTACATCTTCGGTGCCTTCCTGCTGTTTACCGGGGTGAAAATGGCGCTGTCGAAGGAAGACAGCCGCCCAGACCTGGCCAACAACCCGATCCTCAAGTTCGTGCGGCGGCACATGCGGGTTACCGACCAGATCCATGGCTCGCACTTCTTTGTACGCCACACCCCGGCCGGGCACAGCAAGGCGCTGCGTTATGCCACCCCGCTGTTTCTGGCACTGGTACTGATCGAACTGGCCGACCTGGTGTTTGCCGTCGACAGCGTGCCGGCGATCTTCGCCATCACCCAGGACCCGTTCATCGTCTACACCTCCAACATCTTCGCCATCCTCGGCTTGCGCTCGCTGTATTTCGCGCTGGCGGCGCTGATGCACCGGTTCGTTTACCTCAAGTACGCACTGGCGCTGGTGTTGATCTTCATTGGCTGCAAGATTTTCTACCACGGCATGGTGGGCAAGGTGCCGGCGCTGCTGTCGTTGGGCGTGACATTCGGGTTGTTGCTGGGTGGGGTGGTGATTTCGTTGATCAAGACGCGGGGGCAGACGTTGAATAAAGACGACAAGACGATAGAAAAAGCAGCTAACGATAAGAAAACAACGGGACAAAAAAAGAATGACCCACAGTTACGGGTCTGAGTTGCAATCATTGCTTGATGATGAAGTAACCAACCGCTCCCCAAAGTGAGGCAATCAAGATCAACCAAAGGGCTGCTCCCATATCTCGCCTCAACTTTGGGGGAAAATTGTCAAGCTCCGCTTCGTTCAACCATCCGAGGCGTGAATGTAACCTTGGGAATGTGACCAAAGCGCTTACTGTACTCATCAGTAGGCATCGATGCCTTAGGTTTCGTCCGCCCCATACGGGTTTCATCTGCTCAAGATAGGGGTTGCTCGTGATCGCTGAAAGGGCGACATCAAAATCACTCGACAAAGCAATTTTCACATTGATAGCGATCCCCGCAAGGCCTAGGACGAAAGGCGCAATCAGGAATCCTATCTGCAACAATGGGGACCAATTGTCAAAGTCAATCATCAGTCACCTCATGAAGGAGTTCACCGGTCCGCTCTCCGAGGGCGCCAATACCAATAGCGCCTGCAGAAGAGGCTGCGCCAACGATCGCAATCCCGCACACTGCACCAAACCCACCGGTACCCACCGCAAAAATACCGCATAACGCAGCTGCTGCAGCACCTCCACCAGAGGCACCTACCAACCCTCCCGTTAGACCCCCTACAAAATTTCCCGCTTCAGTAAACCGAACCTTTCGACAAGCACGAGTCTCCCCGGCCCGACAGACTTCTTTTACTTTCAGATAAGACGAGGTCCCGCCCAGCCCAATCGCTGCATACCCTCCGTATTGCAGGTACTTACTTAACCGCGCCACCTTCTCAAGATGTGTCGCATACCCCGGAATCTGCCCCGGTCCGCCCGCTTTCGACCAATGGTGCACCAGGCTCTTGGTAGAGATATTCAAGCTCTTCTTCAGCCGCTCATAGCTCCCCAGATTCAGTTGCTTATTAAGCAACGCCGCTTTCAACTGGCCATCCAGTTGCTGCAACAACCGCCTGCGCTCGGCGAAGAAACCCGGACTATTCAAATGGCCATGGTGCATGAACTCACGCTGGTGCAATTGCTCGATGCTGGTCAAGGTATTGCTTACTTGTTTCAAGCCTTGATCCAGCATGTCCTTGCCCACGCCCATGGACAGACTGGCGTTGCTGAGCAAGCCGGCGATTTCGGCCTGGTGCTGCATCATGAAATCCGCTTCGACGTAGTCGAGTGCCTCCAGCGCACGCCGCGCATGCTGCGCAGCCGCCATAAGCTCTCCCTCTTCGCGCGTGCAGGCATTTCCATTGTCAGGATCACCGATAACGAAGATTTCCCCAGCTTTGAACCCTTGCGCATACGTGGGATTGAGCCGCTGTAACCGTGAGACCGGCAACGTGGAATCGTGACCGGCCAGTTGAAGCAGTATCTGGGGAAACGACATGCGTCGTGGAACCACGTAGAAGCCAGGCTCCAGCGAACCAGGCAGTGCACCTATTACCGGTTGGGAGAAGCGCTCGGGGTTGAAGGTGGGTGACAGCTCGGCAGCGTGGGTATTGGCACGCCCTGCAATGGAGTGCATGGACGGCGGAGCCTCATACAAGGGCGCGACTACCCGGTTGGTGCCCGGCGAACAGCCACAGACAACCAACGCACCATCCATAGCCACCCGCTGGCCATCTGAAATAAAGTGATCCACACCTTCGGCGACAGTTCCCGCCTGCCCACAAAGAGGGCATGGCGTGGTGTGGTCGCCTTCACGGAGCACCATTCGGCCTTCGTCTAGATAGCCGGCCCCCGTCGCAATACAGACAGCACCCGTTGTGGTGACATCGCCATCTACCGCCTGACCTTTCCCCTCTAGATTGACGCGCATATATGAACTCCCTGTACTTGATTCAGGTTGGAAACCTATCACCAGCAAGGGAGATTCAAGTGGCCTCAGCCAAAATTCAGATACGTCCTACAAGTTGCAGGACTTTGCGCAATCACTGCAGGCGCGGGTTTGATCGCGAATGGGCCGGCGCAGGCTGACGCGTTCACCGCCCGCTACGCAACATCTCCACCGGCACATACTTGCCAATTTCGTACTTGCCAATCGCGGCCCGGTGCACTTCATCCGGCCCGTCAGCCAGACGAAGGGTGCGCTGCATGGCATACATGTAGGCCAGCGGGAAATCGCCGCTTACCCCTGCCCCACCATGTATCTGGATAGCCCGGTCGATCACTTTCAAGGCCACGTTCGGCGCCACCACCTTGATCTGGGCGATCTCGCTACGGGCCACCTTGTTGCCGACGGTGTCCATCATGTAGGCCGCTTTGAGCGTCAGCAGCCGGGCCATGTCGATTTCCATGCGCGAGTCGGCGATCTTGTCGACGTTGCCGCCCAAGCGTGCCAGTGGCCGACCAAAAGCAGTACGCTCCACCGAACGCTTGCACATCAACTCCAGTGCGCGCTCGGCCATGCCGATCGAGCGCATGCAGTGGTGAATACGGCCTGGGCCCAGGCGGCCCTGGGCAATTTCGAAGCCGCGTCCTTCGCCAAGGATCACGTTTTCGTACGGCACCCGCACATTCTCGAAAAGGACTTCGGCATGACCATGGGGCGCATCGTCATATCCGAACACCGGCAGCGGGCGGACGATCTTCACGCCCGGCGTGTCGGTCGGCACCAGCACCATGGAATGCTGCTGGTGGCGTGGCCCTTCAGGGTCAGACAGGCCCATGAAGATCATGACCTTGCAGCGCGGGTCGCAGGCGCCGGAAGTCCACCACTTGCGACCGTTGATCACCCACTCGTCACCGTCCCGTATGGCGGTAGCAGCCATGTTGGTGGCGTCCGAGGAGGCCACGTCCGGTTCGGTCATGGCAAACGCCGAGCGGATCTCGCCACGCAGCAGCGGCTCCAGCCACTGGCGTTTCTGCGCCTCGCTGCCATAGCGCACCAGTACTTCCATGTTGCCGGTGTCCGGCGCGGAGCAGTTGAACGGTTCCGGCCCGAGCAACGAGCGGCCCATGATTTCTGCCAGCGGTGCGTACTCCAGGTTGCTCAGGCCAGCGCCGTATTCCGACTCTGGCAGGAACAGGTTCCACAACCCTTCGGCCCGGGCCTTGGCCTTGAGCTCCTCCATGATTGCAGTGGGCTGCCAGCGGTCACCCTCGGCGACCTGGCGCTCGAACACGGCTTCGGCGGGGTAGACATGAGCGTCCATGAACGCAGTGACACGCTCGCGCAGTGCCTGGACCTTGGGTGAATAGGCGAAATCCATCTGGGCTACCTTCACAGTTCGGAGTACTTGGGGCAGAGCCTAGAGCAGCATTGCTCCATCCACCTAGTCTATTTTCCGCGTGTATAAACATTCATAACCGATATATGATCGGCCGATAATTCCAACAAAGAGCGGCGCCCATGAACCTTAGCAAGGTCGACCTCAACCTGTTCATCGTGTTCGATGCGATCTACACCGAAGCCAACCTGACCCGCGCCGGGCAGATCGTCGGCATTACCCAGCCGGCAGTGTCCAATGCCCTGTCGCGCCTGCGCGAAACCTTCAATGACCCGCTGTTCGTGCGTACTGCGCAAGGCATGGTGCCCACCCCCATGGCGCAGAACATCATCGGCCCGGTGCGCAACGCCCTGGCGCTGCTGCGGACCTCGGTGCAGGAAAGCCGCACGTTCAACCCGCAGCAGGCCAACAAGACCTTCCGCATCAGCATGACCGACCTGACCGAGGCGGTCATCCTACCGCCGCTGTTCCAGCGCCTGCGCCGCCTGGCGCCGGCCGTAATGATCGAGAGTTTCCTGTGCAAGCGCCGCGAGACCACCAAGGAACTCGCGGCCGGCCGCCTGGACTTTGCCATCGACGCGCCACTGAACACCGACCCGCAGGTGCGCCACATCAAACTGATGCAGGACCGCTATGTCTGCGCCCTGCGCCAGGGCCACCCGCTGGCCGACAGCAAGCTGAGCCTCGACAGCTACCTGGGCATGACCCACATCCATATCTCCAGCCGCCGCAACGGCCTGGGTTACGTCGACCTGGCGCTGGGCAAGATGGGTGTTCAACGCAAGGTCGCCCTGCGTTCGCAACACTACCTGATGGCGTCACAGGTGTTGCAGCAGACCGACATGGCGATGACGGTTCCCGAGCGCTTCGCCCGTCGCCATCAGTTGCGTTATCAGGCGCTGCCGGTGGAGGTCCCTGCACTGGAAACGCACCTGTACTGGCATGAAAGCACCGACCAGGACCCGGCCAACCGCTGGATGCGCGAACAGATCACCGAATTGTGCGAGCGCGTGGTGGCAGAGGAAGAAAAGGCTCTGGAGCACGCCTGAAGGTGCCGGTGAGGTGCCATTAATGGCCCCTCACCAGGCAAAGTAGAAAATTCCATGAAAGATCTTCGATAGAGAATTTTTTTCTAAAACAATCGCGAATCGACCTGAGGGAAACGAAAAAAACACCGCTGCTGGCAGGTACGCTTACGTCAATGATCGCCGACTTCACGGCCACTGACACGGACCCGCCCTCAATGCCTAGCGCCCCACTCTACTTCGATTACGCCGCCACAACCCCAGTCGACGACCGGGTTATCGAAACCATGCTCGCCTGCCTGGGTAACCAGGCCAACTTCGGCAACCCGGCGTCCAGCGGCCACGCCTTCGGCCAGGCTGCACGTCACGCCGTGGAGCAGGCGCGCCAGCAAGTCGCCGAGTGCGTCGGCGCGCACGCCGAGCAGCTGGTATGGACCTCGGGCGCGACCGAGTCAAACAACCTGGCGCTCAAAGGTATTGCCCAAGGCATCGGCCAGCCCGGACACCTGATCACCAGCCAGCTGGAACACAAGGCCGTGCTCGACACCGTGGCCGAGCTGGAACGTCAGGGCTGGGCCGTCACCCGCCTGGCAGCGGATGCCAATGGCCTGATCCAGCCTGCAAGCGTGCAGGCAGCGTTGCGCGCTGACACCCGCCTGGTATCGCTGATGGCGGTCAACAACGAACTGGGCACGGTCACCGATTTTGCCGCGATCGGCGAGCAGGTGCGTGCCCACGGTGCCCTGCTGCACGTGGATGCCGCGCAGGCCGTGGGCAAGCTGGCTATCGACCTGCATACGATGGCCGTGGACCTGATGTCTTTTTCGGCGCACAAGGTCTACGGGCCAAAAGGCATCGGCGCGCTGTATGTCGGGCCGCGCGCCCGCGTGCTGATGCGTGCGCAGATGCACGGCGGCGGCCATGAGCAGGGCCTGCGTTCCGGCACCCTGGCGACCCACCAGATAGCGGGCATGGGCAGTGCCTTTGCCTTGGCCGGCCAACCTGGCGACAGCGAGCACCAGCGCCTTGAGCAACTGGCAAGACGCCTGCGCACAGGCCTGCTGGCCATGCCCGGCGTTACCCTGAACGGCTGCGCCAAGCAACGCATTCCCCATACCTTGAACCTGTGCATCGACAGCAAGGGCTTCAACAGCACGGCGCTGGCCGGCGAGCTGGCCTTGTCGACCACCTCGGCCTGCAACTCGGCGAGCAACGCTGCCTCGCATGTGCTGCTGGCACTGGGGCTGGATGAGCGTCAGGCTCGCAACAGTGTGCGTTTGAGCATCGGCCGTTTCAGCACCGAGGCTGACGTGGACAAGGCGCTCGAAGTGTTTGGCCGGGTGCTGGCGTCAGCATCGGCAGCACTGTGGTGACCACCTCGGCTGTTTTCGCCTTGCCTGACCTGCGTCTCAAGACTATTCGTACAGAGCCTAGAACAGGCGGCTGTCCGGCGTGAAATCCTCAACCTGGATTTTCGCGCTCTGCGCCTGCGGGTGCCGTGGGTTGAACAGGTAATTGGTGGTGCTGGGCATGATCGCGCTTGGCACCGGCAGCAGCAATGCCGAACAGTCATCCAGAAAGCGATTGCCCAGCGTACGGGTCAACTCAGGCTGAGCAGACCAGCCGGGCTGCAAAGCGGGCAACTGCGCCTGGGAAACCGTGTCGGGCAGTTCGATGCGCAGCAAGCGCATGGTGGTAGGGAAATCCTCGGGGTCGATCTCCAGGTGCACCAACACTTCCAGCATCGCCCCGGGAGGGCTGGTGGCGGCATACACCACCGGTCGACCCGCCTGATGCCAGCGGCCACTTACACGCAAGCCCCCCGTACCGCTCAAGTCTGCATAGGCGCTGATTCGCCACAAAATCACAGGCCATAGCCCTCGGCAATCTGCAGCAGCATTTCTTCGACCTGAGTGGTGCCTTGCTGGGTGGTGAGCATCTGCATCGGCGTCAGCCCCGAGAAGCGTTCCTTGGGCTTGGAAAGCCAGCGTTTGGCCTTGCCCGCTTCACCGAACACGGCCTCGGCCATGGCGGTGATGTGGGCCGAGCGGAACAGCCGATCGCTCTCATCCACGGTCAGCGGTTGGTCGCGCTCGATACGGGATTTGAGGGTGCGCAGCGGAATGATCTGGTCGCGCTCCACCGGGGTGAGCACACCGCGCTCGGTCAGCTTCACCAACCAGGTGGCGGCAAAACCATCGGTGATGCGGGTGTGAATTTCGAAGTCGCTGGCAAGCTCGGGAATGTCCAGCAGCGCCTGCAGGCGCGCCCGGTACTCGTGGTAACCGTTGTCGCGAAGCACTTCGGCAAGCATGGCATGCTCCTTTTCGGCATTTGCCGACAAGTATGCGGTATATGCCGGGTCATTGCCAGTTTGCCTGGTCGGGCGGTCGACGTCAGGGCTTTGCCAGATTGACCGCCAGCATTGCCAGGGCCGCACAGCGGCCCCGGAAACCTCACAGAAAGGTGAACACCTGCGATGCCGGCAACCGCGACTTGTTCAGCCCGGCGTTGAAATCCGCCTCGCTGCGGTAACCCAGGCTCAGGATCACCACACTGGTGAACCCACGCTCACGCAAACCCAGTTCGGCATCGAGGACCTTACTGTCGAAGCCCTCGATCGGCGTGGCATCCAGCCCATGCGCCGCCGCACCCAGCAAGGCAGTACCCAGCGCCAGGTAGGTCTGCTTTTCCATCCAGTGCTGCACATCCTTCTGGTCGAAGCGGTGCAGGTTGACGTAGTGGCGGCGGCTCTGGTTTTGCCCGGCGCGCGCTTGCTCATCACGGAAACGGCCATCGGCGGCCTCTTGATCGAGCACGGCGTTCAGGTGTTCTTCAGTCATCTCGGTACGGGTGCAGAACACAATCACGTGCGAGGCATCGAGAAGCTTCTGCGTGTTGTAGGCATAACCCTCAGCAGTGCTCTTGGCCAGGCGGGCCTTGCCTTCGGCCGTGTCGGCGACGATGAAATGCCAGGGCTGGGAATTGACCGACGACGGGCTGTGGCGCAGTTGTTCGAGCAGGGCATCGACAGTGGCCTGGGGAATGCGGCGTGAGGCATCGTAAGCTTTGGTGGTGTAACGGCGCTTGGCCAGCGATACGGTATCCATGCGACAACTCCGGAGTGAACAGTGGGTTTGCCGGGCATCTTATCTTTCCAGCAAAAAAGAAAAAGCGGCACAATGTAACAACACTTTCATCCCTGGAATGAAAATGCTGCGCATCACCGACCTCGAACTGTTTGCCCGCAGCAGCGTGCTGGGTAGCTTCACTGCCGCTGCCCACGAAGCAGGCCTGCTGCCAGGCCAGGTGGCGGCCGCGATCAAACGCCTGGAGCGCGACCTGGATGTACGCCTGTTCGCCCGCACTACCCGCAGCCTGCGCCTGACCGCCGAGGGCGAGCGCTACCTGCCAACCGCGCTGAATGTGCTGGAAAGCCTGCGCCAGGGCCATGAAGATCTGCATGGCAACCCCAACAGCTTGCGCGGCACCCTGCAGGTATCGGCCCCTTCCGACATGGGCCGCAACATGCTGCTGCCCTGGCTCAGCGCCTTCCGCCGCGACCACCCGGCATTGCAACTGCGCTTCTTCCTCTCCGACCAGATGGCCGACCTCAACCGCGACCCTGTGGATGTGGCCATCCGCTATGGCCTCAACCAGGATGCCAACTACATCGCCCTGCCACTGGCCGAATGGAACCGCCGCGTGCTGGTGGCCTCGCCCGACTACCTGGCCCGCCACGGCCGCCCGCTCACCCCCGACGCGCTGCAACAGCATGCCTGTCTGCTGTACATGCAGCACAGCCGGGTGTACGACAAGTGGCAGTTGGGTAACCGCATCGTGCAGGTGCGTGGGCCGCTGGTCAGTGACGATGCCGACGTCATCCGCCGCCTGGCCATCCAGGGGGAAGGTATCGTCTACAAGTCGTGGCTGGATGTCAGCGCCAACATCGCGGCCGGTGAACTGGAAATCGTCCTGCCCGAATTGATCGGCGAGCCTACCCCGCTGGCCTTGGTCTGCCCTCATCGCAAGCAGCTCACGCCTGCCGTGACGCAATTGCACCTGTGGCTACGCGAACGCTTCGAGGCCCTGCGCGCCCGGGCCCTGACCAACGGCTGCACAATCGTTCCAGACTGAGCCGGGGGCGTTGCGCTAAGGTAGCCATTTACCCCACGGTACTCGTCCATGAGCAACTGGATCGACTTCAAACAAGACGCCGACACCGGCATCGAGTCGGTCCGTGCGCATTTTGTCGGCCATGCCTATGACCCCCACTGGCACGACAGCTTCCTGGTCGGCGTGACCGAGCAGGGCGTGCAGCAGTTCAACTGCCGCCGGGTGCGCCACCGCAGCACGCCGGGGCAGGTATTTTTACTTGAGCCTGGCGACATCCACGATGGCCTGGCGCCCACCGAAGAAGGCTTCACCTATTCGACGTTGTACCTGGAGCCCGCCTGGCTCGACCAACAGCTGCGCGCGCTGTACGAGCACGCGCCGGGCGACAGCCTGCCCAGCTTTGCCGACACCCTGTGCCACGACGAACGCCTGGCGCGGGCCACCGCCCTGGCCTTCCGGGCCGTGCATGACCAGGACTTGCGCATCGTCAGGCAAACGGCCATGGACGATCTGCTGGCCTGCCTGACCCGCCACCTGCACTGGCGCCGCCGCATCAACCCCGACCCGCGCCTGCCGCTGACCGCACAGCGCGCCCGGGACTTCCTGCATGCCAATCTGGAGCGCGACATCGGCCTGGAGGACCTGGCCCAGGCCTGCGGCATCGACCGCTTTCGCCTGACGCGTGCGTTCAAGGCGGCGTTCGGCATTGCACCCCATGCCTACCTGATCCAGCTGCGCCTGGCCCGCGCGCGGCGCCTGCTTGCCCAAGGCCAGACACCTGCCGAAGTGGCCGTGGCGTTGGGCTTTGCCGACCAGAGTCACCTGGGGCGCTGGTTCCGCCGCGCCTACCAGTTGACCCCGGCCGACTACCGCAGGCGCTGCTCAAACCTTCCAGACTGAGTGCCGGCGGGCAGCGAGCATGGTGCTTCGATGTTACGGAGCCCATGAACCATGTCTGAGTCGTTGTTGCCCTTCATTCTGTTTGCCCTGGTATCCAGTATCAGCCCGGGGCCGACCAACCTGTTGATCCTGGCCCATGGCGCCCACCGGGGCCTGCGCGCAAGCCTGGCGCCGATCGTGGCGGCGTGTGGCGCGGCTGCAGCCATTGTGCTGCTCGTCGGGCTGGGGCTGGGCGAACTGCTGCTGCGCTACCCCCTGGCGCAACAGCTGATGAGCTGGGCCGGGGTGCTGTGGCTGAGCAGCCTGGCGTGGAAGATGCTGCGCAGTGCCGCCGCCCCGCTCCACGCGGCCACGGCACAAGGCTTCAGTGCGCTCAGTGCGGCCTCGTTGCAGGTGGTGAACCCCAAGGTGTGGTTGATGGCCGTGGCGGTGGTCGGGGTATTTGCCGCGCCGTCGTTGCCAGTGTGGCAGTTGGCGCTGGTGTTTTGGCTGATCGCTCTGCCGAGCATGGCCGCGTGGGCGGTGTTGGGGGTGGGGAGCGCCCGGTGGCTGCAGGCACCGGGGCGGTTGCGGGTGTTCAACCAGGTATTGGCGGGGGTTTTGTTGATATCGGCATGGGCTGCCGTATTGGCCTGAGCCTCTACTTGACCGACAAGGGGCCTGAGCGGCCTCGGCTCAACGTGTCAACGCCTCGCGAAAACGCCGGGTACTGGCAACGGCCAGTACCAGCCCGACCACTGCCACGCTGCCGCCCACCAGGCCGATATCCGCCACGTTCATCTGGCTGCTGACGATACTGCCCAGCAGCGCACCACCGCCAATGCCGATGTTGTAGATACCCGAGAACAGCGCCATGGCCACATCGGTGGCGTCGGACGCCAGCTTCAGGGTCTTGGACTGCAACGCCAGGCTGAAACTGAGAATGGCCACGCCCCAGAACATGCTCAGCACTGCGAACACATAGAAGTTGCCCGACAGCGGCAACATCAGCAACAGGCACGCGGCGAGTACCCCGATCGAACCCACCAGGAAGCCATGCGGGAAGCGGTCGCTGTAACGGCTGAACAACAACGAACCAAAAACCCCGGCACCGCCGAACAACAGCAGCAACAGTGTGGTGCGGTCGCCGCCGATCTGCGCTACGTGCAGGGCGAACGGCTCGATATAGCTGTAGGCCGTGAACTGCGCGGTAATGACCAGTGTCACCAACAAGTAGGTAATGACCAGTGCCGGGCGCTTGAACAGGACCGGCAGGCTGCGCAACGAACCGGAGTTCTGGCTGGGCAGCAGCGGCAGCGATTTCATCAGGCACAGCATGGTGGCTAGCGCTACCCCGCCAATGCTCAGGAACGTGATGCGCCAGCCCAGTGCCTCGCCCACCACACGGCCCAGCGGGATGCCCAGGACCATGGCCAGGGTAGTACCGGTGGCCAGCAGGCCCAGCGCCTTGGCCTGCTGGCCCGGCGGCGCCACACGCACCGCCAGCGAAGCGGTGATGGACCAGAACACCGCATGCGCCAGGGCAATGCCGATGCGGCTGACCAGCAGCATGGCGAAGCTTTGCGAAAGCCAGGACAGCAAGTGGCTGACAATGAACACCAGGAACACGAACAGCAGCAGACGCCGCCGTTCGATGTTGCGGGTCAGCAACATCATGGGCAACGAGGCCAGTGCCACGATCCAGGCATAGATGGTCAGCATCAGGCCGACCTGGGCAGTGCTCATGTCGAAGCTGCGGCCAATGTCACTGAGCAGCGCCACTGGGACGAACTCGGTGGTGTTGAAAATGAAGGCCGCCAAGGCCAGGGCGATGACGCTCAGCCAGCTGCCGCTGCCCGTTGTGGGCGGCAGGTGTGTGGGTATGGGTCCGTTCATGGGTGGAAACCGCTTCTCCGCAGACAAAGCAACAGGTCGCACGCCAGCCACCCGCTTGCAGGGGGGCCAACGTACGTTTTGTTATGGATAGGAATGCCCGGCATGGTACGCGTCAAGCTGGGGCCTCACAACCGCAGGGCAGGCAGAAGGAGTACCATGCGCGCTTTGTGTGAAACGCGCGTGCAACAAGGAGCCCGATCCGCTCATGGACAAGCAGCACCCCCAGCAGCAGTGGCAGCAGGCAGTCATCACCTATGCCCAGGCCGTCAACGACTACGTCGCGCAGGGCCGTGCGCACGGCTGGGACAACCTCGAAGAGCCGCAGGCACCCGCCACCGAACACCTGCTCGACGCCTGGCTGGCAGCCCTGCAGGCAGCCAACCGCCCTGGCATGGACGAACCGCAGCGTCAGGCATTTCGCGAGGCCTGGCCACCCGCACACCACCCCTTGATACCTATGCTCGAAGACCACGGCCAAGGCATCAGCCATGTCCTGCTGCTGGAAGATGGCAGCCTGCTGGCCCGCATCGGTATGCCTTACGACAAGGGCCAGGTGGTGCGTATCGACCACCATGGGGTAACCCCGGTCATCGGCATCGAACACTTTGGCCGCTGCCCCGCGCGGCGCTACTTCGCCCTGGCCAATGCCGAGGGCGTGCGTGTGACCGATGGCTGGGGCGGCCCGCAAGTGCAACGCCTGGCCTGGCCCACGGGGCTGGAGGGGTTGCCGCCAGGTTACCCGTTCGAGCCGTTCGACCTGCCGCCCACACCGACCGCGTTGATCCCCTTCCCCGATGGCCAGCGAGTACTGCTGGTGAGCGCCGAAGGTATCTTCGTGCTGGCCACTCAAGGTGCGACTCGCCTGCTGCCACAGCAGGCACGCGTGCTCGAAGAGCTGGCCGAGGGCACCGACCCGGACGACATCAGCCTGGGGCTGAGCATGGAGCATGGTGCGGTGTCGGCGGATGGCCGGCTGATCGTCGTGGGTGAGCAAGGCAGCCGACATCTTGTTCTGGACGAACGACTCAAGCCGCTGGCGCACATCGGCCCGGGCAGTGAATACCCGCACTTTGCCTTGTTCAACCGCGCGGGTGACCAGTTGATCGTCAATGCCTGCCATTTCTACAGCGGTGCCACGCTGGCCGTGAGGGTGGCAGACCTGCACGGGCTGGATACCGATTACTACAGCCAGGACCCGCGTACCCCGCTGGTGCAGGATGGCGCAAGGGTGTATGCGGGGGTTGCGCGCGATGGCGAGTACATCGTAGGGGATGCCTATGGCTACCTGCGGGCGTTTGGCGAAGAGGGTACCGAGCATTGGCAGCATTACCTGGGCTCGACCATCAGTGCGATGGATATCAGCGCCGACGGGCAAACGCTGGTGGCGGCGAGCCATGCGGGGGTTATTTCGGTGATTGCGCTGGATAGCGGGCGGCCCGAGTGGCAGATCGGTACCGGGGCGCACGGCGAGGTGCGGCGATGGTTGTTCTGGAAGGCCTGGGACAAGCCGATGGCCTGGTAAAACGGCTGCATCGGTGCTGCCTGTGCGGGCCCCACCGCGCGCAAGCCCTACATCACCCCTGTGTAGGAGCGGGCTTGCCCGCGAAGAGGCCCGTACAGGCAACCGATCCATCAGCCCTGTAACGTGGCCATGTCGATCACGAACCGGTACTTCACATCCCCGGCAATCATCCGCTCATAGGCCTGGTTGATGTTGCGGATATCCAGCATCTCGATATCGCAACGGATGTCGTGCTCGGCGCAGAAGTCCAGCGCTTCCTGAGTCTCGGCAATCCCCCCGATCAACGACCCCGCCAGCACTCGGCGCTTCATCACCAGATTGGCCGCATGCAATGCCGGGTCGATCGGTTCGATCAGGCCGACCAGGATGTGCACACCGTCGAACTTCAGCGTTTCCAGGTACGGGTTGAGGTCGTGCTGCACCGGAATGGTGTCGAGCAGGAAATCGAAACGACCGGCAGCGGCGCGCATCTGCTCGGCATCGGTGGAGACGATCACATGGTCGGCCCCCTGGCGACGCGCTTCCTCGGCCTTGGCTTGGGAGCGCGTAAACAGGGTCACTTCCGCACCCAGGGCCTTGGCCAGTTTGATGCCCATGTGACCCAGGCCGCCCATGCCGAGGATGCCGATCTTGTGGCCCGGGCCAACGCCGTGGTGCTTGAGCGGCGAATAGGTGGTGATGCCGGCACACAGAATAGGTGCAGCGCTGGGCAGGTCCATGCCGGCCGGTATGCGCACCACGAAGTGCTCGCTGACCACGATGCTGCTGGAGTACCCGCCCATGGTGTTGCTGCCGTCGACCCGGTCCGGGGTGGCGTAGGTCATGGTCGGGCCTTCGAGGCAATATTGCTCCAGGTCCTTGGCGCAGGCTTCACAGGTACGGCACGAGTCGACCATGCAGCCGACGCCCACCAGGTCACCGACCTTGTGCGCGGTGACCTTGTCGCCCACCGCCGTGACCCGGCCGATGATCTCGTGGCCCGGCATCAGCGGGTACACGGCAATGCCCCATTCGTTGCGCGCCTGGTGGATGTCGGAGTGGCACACGCCGCAGTACAGGATGTCGATGGCGACATCATCCGGGCGCGGGCTGCGGCGTTGGAACGTCATGGGGGCCAGGGGGCTGGTGGGGGTTTGAGCGGCATAACCGATGGCGGTATACATGCAGGGCCTCGCAGTGAAGTGAAACGATTCAGGCGACGCATTTTGCGCGTCGTTCGCCGCCTCGCCCACGGCTGATTCTCCGGCATGCATGCCTGATTCTACGAAGATACCAAGCCATAGCTGGCGCCACGCCCTCAATCTGCGATGATCAAGCTGTCTGATTCTCTGCCCTTGGTCCACCATGCAACTGACCCGTCACGTCGATGCCAATGCGCCGCTCTGCTCACTGATCCGCAGCCTCACCACGCGCCCGGGCTTCGTGCCCACCCTCCTGCCCCAGGTGCAGGTGTTGAGCTGGGACCACTATGTGGCCAGCAGCCCACAGATTTACGAACCCAGCCTCATGATCGTGGCCCAGGGCAGCAAGCTGGCACGCCTGGGGCCGCGTACCCTGGAGTACGGTGCAGGGCATTACCTGGTGCAGGCGTTGTCGGTGCCGTTCATGTGTGAAACCTTTGCCACCCGCGAGGCGCCGCTGTTGGGCGTGGCGGTGGGCATCGACCGTGGCGTGCTGGGCGAGTTGGTGCAGAGCATGGGCCTGGCACCGGACGCTGAAGTGCAGGCGCAAACCCCGCAATCGATGACCTCGGCGGCACTGGATGCACCCATGCGCGAAAGTGTGGAACGGCTGCTGCACTGCCTGCACGACCCGCTTGACGCCAAGGTACTGGGCCCGGCGCGCGTACGCGAGGTGCTGTATACCGCGCTGCGCGGCCCGCAGGCCGGTGTGTTGCGAGCACTGGTGGAGCAACAGGGGCACTTCGCCCGCATCGGCGCCGCCCTCGCCCACCTGCGCGAGCACTACGCCGAGCCGCTGAGCGTGGAGGCATTGGCCGCGCGGGCCAACATGAGCGTTTCGACCTTCCATGAACACTTCAAGCGCTGCACCGACATGGCGCCGATGCAGTACCTGAAGCGCTTGCGGCTACTCAAGGCGCAGCAGATGCTGATTGGCGAAGGCCTGGGCGTGGCACAGGCTGCGCACCGGGTGGGCTATCAGAGCACCTCGCAGTTCAGCCGCGAGTACAAGCGCCAGTTCGAACGCAGCCCGGGGGATGAACAGCCCTATCAGAGCTTGCCTGTGTAGCGAAGCCAGTTTATCAAGCCTGCCCACACACAGTGGTCGGCGCTTCATGTTTGCCGTTCGACCATGGCGATAATTGCGGCCTTGAGCTCAGCCTTGGCCTGCCCGGCCTCCAGTTCCCCTGCTGCAGCCGCCTGGGACAGTGCATCCGCTGCCCCCACCAGCAGGCGCATGCCGGCAACCCCTACATTGCCGCTGGGCGAAAACCCGGCCAAGGCTTCGCGGCACTTGTCCAGGAACGGCTGCTCGTACGCCCGCTTCAGCGCCTCCATTTCCGGCGACCCGGCCAGCGCTGCCGACACCCCAGGTATCTCCCGGCCCTGGCTCATTACGCAGTCCACGTAGGCCTCGGCGATCACCCGGGCGCGGCTGGCCAGGCTGGCTTCACAGCTGGCCAAGGCTCGCGCCAGCATCTGCGACTGACGCGCATCGTATTCCTGGTACAGCGCTACCAGCAGCCCGTTGCGGGTCTCGAAATGGTCGTAGACCACCGGCTTGGTCACCCCCGCCTGTTCGGCCAGGCGGCCCAGGCTCAAGGCATCGGTACCCTCCTCCCGCACCAATTGCCAGGCCATATCCAGCAACTGTCTGCGTCGGTCGTCGCGGCTCAGGCGCTTGCGGGAACGTGCTTGATCATCGCTTGACATCGATTACCTACCAAAAGTAACTTACTAAGCGTAACTTACCTGGAGTATATAACGCTTCAGGCTACCCTGCATCCTTGAATGGAGAGCCACCATGCACGCTCTGATCGTCGTCGGTCACCATGACCCGCAATCCCTCACCCACGCGCTGGCCCGGCAGGTTGCCGACGGCCTGGCCAGCGTCGGCCACAGCAGCGAAATCGCCGACCTGGCCAGCGAAGGCTTCGACCCCCGCTTCAGCCTGGCAGACCATGCCGTGCACCGCCGGCTGGCAGCACCGCCGGCCGATGTACTCAACGAGCAGGCACGCATCGAGCGCGCCGATGCCTTGGTGCTGGTCTATCCGATCTACTGGTGGTCGCTGCCGGCCTTGCTCAAGGGCTGGGTCGAGCGGGTATTCAGCAACGGCTGGGCGTTCGACTATGAAGGGGGCACCACGGTCAAGAAATTGCGCGGCATGAAGGTTCACCTGGTCGGCATTGCAGGTGCCGATACAGGCACCTTCGAGCGGCATGGCTATGGCGAGGCGATGCGCGTGCAGATCGAGCACGGCATCTTCGACTATTGCGGCGCAGAAGTACTCAGTTCCACATTGCTGGATGACAGCGAAGGGGCTGACCAACTTCCCCACTTGCACCACGCACACGCTTTGGGCAAAAAACTGTTTGCAGATTGCCAGGCCGCAGCCTGAACCGGCACAGTACCCCTGGTACGCTAGCTACACCGACGTGTTCGTACCGCAAACCGAACGCGCCGTGGGCAATGCGCCGCTCAAACCGGTGATCGGCAGCAACTACGAAACGGGCTTGAAGGGCGAACTGCTCGACGGCCGGGTCAACGCCTCGATCGCACTGTTTCGCTACGACCAGGAAAACCGCGCCGTCACCGACGTAGCCTCGGGCTTCGCCTGCGATGGCTGGTACTGCTCCACCGCAGCGGGCAAGGTGCGCAGCCCAGGCGTTGAAGCCGAAATCAGCGGCGAAGTGCTGAGTGGCCTGCAGCTGTTCGCAGGCTACACCTACAACACCACCAAGTTCCTCGATGACCCTGACGAGAAAGGCCGCACCTTCAGCCAGTGGACACCCAAGCACATGCTGCGTGCATGGGCCGATTACACCCTGCCACTGGACGGCCAGCGCTGGAGCACCGGCCTGGGCTTCACCACCCAGAGCCACACCCTCGGCTACGAGCGTACCTACACCGTGCCTGGCTATACCGTGTGGAGCGCACGCCTGGCGTACCAGCTAACCCCCGAAGTGAACCTTGCCGTCAACGCCAACAACCTGTTCGACAAGAAGTACTGGGTTGCAGGCTTCAACCAGCTCAATGGCAGCAACAACTATGGCGAGCCACGCAACTTCATGCTGACAGTGAAATACACCCCGCAGCTCTGACCCCGGGTCAGCCTGCCAGCGGCCACTGCGCCAAGGGCCAGTAAGCGCCCTTGCGTGACTCGTAAAGCGTGAAGTGGCGCGCGCTGAGGTAGAACTCCGGCGCGCTGCTGGCCTCGGGTGGTTGCCCGCGGTAATCCCTGGACAGGGTCAAGTGTGGCCGATACTCACGGTTGGCCGCCTCCACCCCCAACGGCAGCAGGGCCTGCTGCAAGCCGTACACCAGTTGCAACAGGGCTGGCGGTGTCTGCTGTGGCTCCAGCACCAGCGCGCCGGCCCGCTGCCACACCTGCAAGCGGTCAAGTAGAAGCCGCGGTGCTCTGGCCGGCAGCGCCAGTTGATCGACTGCCGCACAGATCGCAGGCACCTGGGCGGTATCTACATCACCGAGGAACAGCAGCGTGACGTGGAAGTTGGCCGCCGGCACCGGCTTACCGCTGCGCAGGTTCAGCCCGCGCCGCCACTGGGCCAGGTCACGGCGCTGGGCGTCGCTGACCGGCAAGGCGAAGAACAGCCGCTTGAACGGGCTACCGCTGGGACGTATATCCTGAACCATACAAACTCCCTGACATGAAACGTTTGCGCAAGACGGTAGGGTATTACACCAATGTCGCCCCGCAGTTTCATAACAATAAGTACAAACTGCCCCCATGATTGTTTATGCTGGCGGGCTCATGCCATGGCGCATGACCATTTTTCGACAAGTAAACGTCCATGAAAATTGCACTCGTACTTATCTTCGCCCTCTCGATCGCCTATGTTCACCTGCGCGGTCGGGTTCGCCACAAGCTGACTCGCCAGCTGGGCGACCACTCCAGCTTCCTGGCTCCGATCAACAGCTTCCTGTACCTGTTCTCCAAACACCCGGCCAAGCCCTACCTGCCGGTCGAGGCCTTTCCAGAACTGAAACCGCTGCAGGACCACTGGCAGGAGATCCGTGAGGAAGGCCGCCAGTTGCTGCACGTAGGCGAAATCAAGAAATCCGACAATTACGATGACGTCGGTTTCAACTCGTTCTTCAAGACCGGCTGGAAGCGCTTTTACCTGAAGTGGTATGGCGAAAGCCACCCGTCGGCAATGGCTCTTTGCCCACGCACGACTGAGCTGCTGCAAGGCATCGGCACGGTCAAGGCCGCCATGTTCGCCACCCTGCCTCCGGGAGCCAAGCTGGTGCGCCACCGTGACCCGTATGCCGGTTCGTACCGCTACCACCTGGGCCTGGACACGCCGAATGACGACGGCTGCTACATCGACGTGGACGGCGAGAAATACGCCTGGCGCGATGGCGAGGGGGTGATCTTCGACGAAACCTACATCCACTATGCAGCCAACACCACCGAGCACAACCGCATCATCCTGTTCTGCGACGTCGAGCGCCCGCTCAAGTACCGCTGGGCAACCGCGTTCAACCGCTGGTTCAGCCGCAACGTGATGGCAGCTGCCGCTGCGCCCAACGACGCCAGCGACAAGACCGGTGGCATCAACCGCCTGTTCACCCGCATCTACAAGATCCGCGAGCGTGGCAAGGCGCTGAAGAAGCGCAACCGCATGCGCTACTACCTGGAAAAATGGGCAGTGGTCGCGGCGTTGGTGCTGGTGTTCATCTACATCTGAAGGCTGAAAGCAGGCCCCTGTACGAGTGGCCTGCGTTTACCCACCAAAGTACCGCCTCGCACGTGCCACGTTTCGACTAGCCTGAAAGCTCCACTCGCAACCACCCCAAGGTGAAGACGATGAGCATGATGGACTGGGACGCCTACCGTAAGCAGTTGATGGCCGGCATCGGCGATCTCAAGCAACTCTCCCCCGACACCGTAGCCGGCTACATGACCGCCAGCGGTGCAGGTGCCAAGACCAACCACCTGGATGCCAAGACCCGCGAGCTGATTTCCTTGGCCGTGGCTGTGACCACCCGCTGCGACGGCTGTATCGCCGTGCATTCGCAGCAGGCCGTCAAAGCGGGTGCCAGCCGCGAGGAAATTGCCGAGGCCCTCGGCGTGGCCGTGGCCATGAACGCCGGTGCCGCGCTGGTGTACTCCGCCCGTGCAATGGACGCGGTGGGCAAGGCCAACGGTTGAGCACAAACGGCGTCGTCGCCCTTGCGCGACGGCGCCGCGCCACCCAGACTGAGCGGCTAACCCCGCGCAGGAACCCGCATGATCCACATTCGCCCCATGACGCCGGACGATTTCGATCGTTTCTGGCCCACCTTCCAGGCCATTGTCCAAGCCCGTGAAACCTACGCTTTCGATCCGGCCCTGAGCTTCGAACAGGCGCGCCAGCTGTGGCTGGAGCTGCCCTTGCACACGCTGCTGGCCGAAGAAGATGGCGAGCTACTGGGTTCGTATTACCTCAAGCCCAATGCTGCCGGGCCTGGTGCGCATGTGGGCAATTGCGGCTACATGGTCTGCGAACAGGCGCGCGGCCGGGGCGTAGCGCGCTTGATGTGCGAACACTCGCAAAAGCTGGCGCGCCAGGAAGGCTTTCTGGCATTGCAGTTCAACTCGGTGGTAGCCAGCAACGAAGTGGCCGTGGCGCTATGGCACAAGCTGGGCTTTGAAACAGTCGGACGTTTGCCCAAGGCCTACCGTCATGCCCGCCTGGGGCTGGTGGACTGCCTGGTGATGTACAAGTGGCTGGCGGATGAGCCGGTGGTGGAAAAGCCACCCCTGCTGATCGGGCGCAAGAACATCGAGGCACGGGTATCGCGGCGCCGCGGGCGCTAGCCATTTCAGGCAAGCCTGCCTTCCCGGCAAGCTCATCACGCTGGGGCCTGATGTTCTTGCCAAAGGGGTATCGGCACCGCAAGAACGCACAACCTGTTGTTTTTTCTCAGCATTCACAGCACGCCAACATTTGACGCCCCAGCATTTCAGTGGTCAGATGCGCGCCAGTTTCAGGTGCCCTGCGCCGCCGCGCGCAGGGTGAAACGGGAAACCGGTGCGTCGTGTTGCCCACGACAAGTCCGGTGCTGCCCCCGCAACGGTAAGCGAGCGAACCCTTCGAGATACCACTGTGCTCAAGCATGGGAAGGTGAAGGTTTCATGCCCCTCGCAAGCCCGGAGACCGGCCTGGAGCTTCACTTGGCAACCCGCGGTGGGCGGGCGCAGGCCGGAATCCGTGCGCGCGCCTGCCTGCATGGTTCGCCTTTGCGTGTTTTCCACCGGGATCCATTCATTCCTGCAGCAGTGGAACGACATGTCCCGTATGTTCAAGCTTCACCCCCTGGCGGCCTGCCTGGCCGTCGCCCTGCCGGCGCTGGCTGATGACCACGACCCGCAGCCTCTGGCCCTGCCTTCCACGGCCATCACCGACACCCAGGACAACCGCGCCATCGACCTGGCCACGCCGACCCAGGCCGGCTCGCGCCTTGGCCTCAGCGCCCTGGAAACACCGGCCAGCACCAGCAGCATCAGCGAACGGCAGATTCAGCAGCGCAACAACATCACGGTGCAGGATGCAGTGACCCGCTCGCCGGGCATCACCTTCGTCGGCTCCCCGGGGGACGGCGGTACTGGCCTGTCTGCCCGCGGCTTTGCCGGCCACAGCTCGGTGATGACCCTGTTCGACGGCGCGCGCCTGTACACCGGTGCCGGCACCCAGACCTTCCCGGTCGACCCGTGGATGGTCGAACGCATCGAGGTGATTCGCGGCCCGGCCTCGGTCCTCCATGGCGAAGGCGCCACCGGCGCAGTGATCAACGTGATCCCGAAAAAACCTTTTGCCGGCGAGGTGCGCAACCACCTGCGCCTGGGTTACGGCTCGTGGGACCGCCAGCAGCTCGGCCTGGACAGCGGCGGCAGCCTCAGCGAGCGCCTGAGCTACCGCCTGACGCTGAACCAACAGGCCGGCAATGGCTGGGTCGACCGCACCGCTTCACGTAGCCTGGCCCTGAGCGCCGCGCTGCGTTTCGACGCCAGTGATGACCTTAGCTTCACGCTGGCCCATGACCGCGGGGATGCACAACCTGCCAACTACTACGGTACCCCGCTGATCGACGGCCACTACCGCAGCAGCCTGCGCAAGAAGAACTACAACGTGCAGAACGACGTGCAGCAGTACGTTGATGAATGGACCCGGCTCACGACCGACTGGGCGCTGAACGACCAGCTCAGCGCCAGCAACCAGCTGTACTACATCAAAAGCCGCCGCCACTGGCGCAACGCCGAGGACTACAGCTGGGACACCGGGCGTGAGCAGCTGCTGCGCGGCAGCTACCTGGAGATCAAGCACAACCAGGAACAGTTCGGTGACCGCCAGACCTTCACCTTCGACCACAGCCTGTTCGGCCTGGCCAGCAGGACCGTACTCGGTACCGAGTACAACAAGGTGCGATTCAACGTCGACAGCAATTCACCCTACAACGATGTGGGCGGCGACTACATCGACCCGTGGCAGCCACAGCCAGGCTGGTTTCACAGCGCCTCGCCGTTGCGGCCGCAAACGCTCTCGACCACCCATACCTTTGCCCTGTTTGCCGAAAACCGCCTGCAATTGAGTGATCGCCTGTCTTTGGTTACCGGTGTGCGTCGCGACCAGAACCACATCGACCGCAACAACCTGACCAACGACAGCCGCAGCGATCGCAGCCTGCAAGGGGGCAACTGGCGCGTCGGGCTGGTGTACGCACTCAACGACGACCTGTCGTTGTACGGCCAGTACTCGACCAGCGAGGACGGGGTCAACAACCTCATCAGCCTCAGCCCCGCGCAGATGAACTATGACCTGACCGAGGCGAAGCAGACCGAGGCTGGCCTCAAGCAGCGCTTTTGGCAGGGACGTGGCGAATGGACGCTTGCCGCCTACCACATCGTCAAGAAAAAGCTGCTGGTGGACGACCCGATCACGCACGAAAAGCAACAAGCCGGGCAGCAAACCTCCGATGGCCTGGAAGCGACGCTGGAGCTGGCCCTGGCCCATCAGTGGCAGGTATCGGCCAACGCATCGCTGGTACGCGCCAAGTACGACGACTTCGACGAAATGGTCGGCGGCATGCCGCAGGACCGGGCAGGCAACCGGCCGGCCAACGTGCCACGGCGTACCGCCAACCTTTGGTTGAGCAAAGGCTTCGGCCAGCAGGTGGAGGCCGGCATTGGGGCGCGCTATGTGGATGAGCGTTATGCCGATACCGCCAATACCCAGAGCGCCCCCGGGTACACCGTGGTCGATGCCAACATCGCCTGGCAGGTGTTGCCGGATGTGAAGTTGGGGTTGCAGTTGAACAACCTGTTCGATCGCGAGTATGTGCAGTCGGCGTTCAGCGGGCAGCAGTGGTTGATGGGGATGCCGCGGTCGTACTTCGCGACGGTGGATTACAGCTTCTGACCTGAATACCCCTTCACAGCACGGATGCACAAAAACCGCTACCAACCCGTCACTTGCTGGTTATAAGATAACGTTCTATATGACATTCATTACTATTAGCGTCTACCCATGACAAGCGCCATCGCCACGCCCACTCTGATCACCCAGCGCCTGCAGAGCATCGATGCCCTGCGCGGCCTGGTGATCCTGTTCATGCTCCTGGACCATGTCCGCGAGACTTTCCTCCTACACCGCCAGGTCAGCGACCCCATGGCCATCGACACCACGGAACCGGCGCTTTTCTTCAGCCGCACCCTCGCCCACCTGTGTGCGCCTGTGTTCGTTCTGCTGACCGGCCTGTCGGCCTGGCTGTATGGCGAGAAGCATCAGGGCCGTGGCGACGTCTCGGCGTTCCTGTTCAAACGGGGGCTGTTCCTGGTGGTGCTGGAGTTCACCCTGGTCAACTTCGCCTGGACCTTCCAGTTGCCCCCCAGCGTGATCTACCTGCAAGTGATCTGGGCCATCGGCGTCAGCATGATCGCCCTGTCGCTGCTGGTGTGGCTGCCGCGCGCCGCACTGCTCGCCCTGGGCGCCAGCATCGTCGCCGGCCACAACCTGCTCGACGGCCTGCACTTTGGCGTGGATTCAGCCCTGCATGTGCCGTGGGCAATCCTGCATGATCGCGGCTGGCTGGCGTTTTCCGAAAACCTGCACCTGCGCACGTCTTACCCGGTGCTGCCGTGGATCGGCGTCATCGCCCTGGGCTACGGCCTGGGCCCCTGGTTCGCCCGCGGCAGCGATGCCGGCCAACGCCAGCAACACCTGCTGGTGGCGGGTTTGCTCGCGCTGCTTGGCTTTGTCCTGCTGCGCATGTTCAACGGTTACGGTGAGGCACCGTGGAGCGGTTACCCAACCTTCACGCAAACCCTGATGAGCTTCTTCAACATCACCAAATACCCACCGTCGCTGCTGTTCCTGACCCTGACCCTGGGCTGCGGCCTGTTGTTGTTGCGCGCGTTCGAACGGGCCGGCCAGGCGCGCTGGATCACTGCCCTGGCGGTGTTCGGTGCGGCACCGATGTTCTTCTACCTGCTGCACCTGTATGTGCTGAAGCTGCTGTACCTGGCCTGCGTGGGGCTATTCGGGCTCAACCATGGCGACTACTTCGGTTTCGACGGTATTGCAGCGGTGTGGCTGGGCGCGGTGCTGCTGGCGGTTGCGCTGTACCTGCCGGTGCGTGGGTTCGCCCGCCTGAAGCAGCGCCGCCGCGACATCCGTTGGCTGAAGTACTTCTGAAAAGCGTTTTCACCTGGCGGCGCGATGGTCTACCATGCGGGCCGCCGGTTTCCACCACGGAACTAACAGGGAATCCCAGGCCTGCCAATACAGGCCAATCGGAACTGCCCCCGCAACTGTAGGTGCCGAGCCTGCTCCATCGATGCCACTGGGCCTACCGCCCGGGAAGGCCGGAGCCGGGCCGTGACGCACCAGTCAGGAGACCTGCCGGCCTACATTCACCAACCGGCGGGGTGTCCGGGATTGGCCATCCGTGTTGCCCCGGCCACCCGCTGGGGCTCGGCGATGCCTGTCCGTGCGTTCCTCACCAGAACTGTCCGATAGGAGATCGCCCAGCATGCTGCCCCGTTTCGCCACCCTGCTCGCGGGCCTAAGCCTCACTGGCCTGGCCCAGGCCGCTGCCACCCACTATCCGCTGACGGTCGACAACTGCGGCAAGCCGCAGGTTTTTGCCCAGGCGCCGCAGCGCGCCGTCACCATCGGCCAGGCCGGTACCGAGCTGCTCTATGCCCTGGGGCTGGGTGACAAGCTGGCGGGCACCTCGCTGTGGTTCAACAATGTATTGCCTGAATACCAGGCGGTGAACGCCAAGGTGCCGCGCCTGGCCGACAACGACCCCAGCTTCGAGGCGGTGGTCGGCAAGCGCCCGCAGCTGGTCGCGGCGCAGTTCGAATGGATGGTCGGTGCCCAGGGTGTGGTCGCCACCCGCGAGCAGTTCGATGAGCTGAAGATCCCCACCTACGTGCTGCCATCGGACTGCGAGGGCAAGGACAACCTGGTCGGTGCAGACGGCACCCGCCTGCAAGCGTTCCAGGTAGACAGCATCTACAAGAGCGTCAGCGAACTGGCCGAGATCTTCGACGTTCAGGACCGCGGCGCGGTACTGAACGCCGAATTGCAAGGGCGCCTCAACAGCGCCAGGGCACAACTGACCGGCAAGGACCTGTCGGCAACTTCGGCGCTGTTCTGGTTCTCAAGCGCCGACCTGGACATCGACCCCTATGTGGCCGGCCGCCAGGGTGTCGCCGACTTCATGCTGCGCACCCTCGGTGTGCGCAACGTGGTCGAGTCCAGCGAAGAATGGCCAAGCGTAGGCTGGGAAACCTTGGCCAAGGCCAATCCGACCTGGCTGATCATCGCGCGCATGGACCGCCGCCGTTTCCCCGCCGACGACTACCAGAAAAAGCTCGAATTCCTGCGCAGTGACCCGGTAACCCGCAACATGGACGCGGTGAAGCACGACCGCATCATTATCCTCGACGCCGACGCCATGCAGGCCGGCATCCGCCTTTTCCGCGGCGTGCAGACGCTGTCCACGGCCTTCGCCAGCGGTAAAGCAGCCCCGTGATGATCCGCCTGTTACCCTGCATCGCAGTTGCCCTGGCCGCCCTGTTGGCCGCCCTGCTGGCCGGGACCGCCATCGGCGAAACCAACCTGTCGCCCAGCGTGGTCGGCCAGGTGCTGGCCAACCACCTGTGGCAAGCCGCCTACCCGGTGGACCCGATCGACGCCGGCATCGTCTGGAACTACCGCCTGACCCGCACCCTGGTCGCGGCCGCTTGTGGCGCCGGGCTGGCCACCTGCGGTGTCATCCTGCAGGCGATGTTGCGCAACCCACTGGCCGAGCCCTACCTGCTGGGGCTGTCTGCCGGCGCCTCGACCGGCGCGGTACTCGTCGGCCTGCTGGGCCTGGGTAGCCTGGCATTAAGCATGTCCGCAGGGGCTTTCATCGGTGCCGGGGCCGCATTCGCCCTGGTGCTGGTGCTGGCCCGCGCGGCCGGCCCGAGCAGCAACAATGCACAAGTAATCCTTGCCGGTATCGCCGGCTCGCAGCTGTTCAATGCACTGACCGCCTTCCTGATCACCAAGTCGGCCACCGCCGAACAGGCGCGCGGCATCCTGTTCTGGCTGCTGGGCAACCTGAGCGGCGTGCGCTGGCCTTCGGTGTGGCTGGCCGTACCGGTGGCGGTTTTCGGCTTGCTGGTGTGCCTGTGGCATCGCCGTGCGCTGGATGCCTTCACCTTCGGTGCCGATTCGGCCGCCTCGCTGGGCATCCCGGTGCGGCGCACCCAGTTGCTGCTGATCAGTTGTGCAGCGCTGGTGACGGCGGTGATGGTGTCCATTGTCGGCGCCATCGGTTTTGTCGGGCTGGTTATCCCCCATGCCCTGCGCCTTCTGCTCGGCCCAGGGCACAGCCGTCTGTTGCCCGCCAGCGCACTGGGCGGTGCGCTGTTCCTGATTGCGGCAGACATTCTTTCGCGCACGCTGATCACCGGCCAGGTGATCCCGGTGGGCGTGGTTACGGCGCTGATCGGTGCCCCCGTATTCGCCCTGATTCTGGTCAGCCGTCGGGGGCGCCCATGACCGCCATGGCAGCTGTTCGCATCCCTCCGCTGGCCTGCCATGGGCTGGGGCTGCAACTGGCCGGCAATACCGTGCTCAGCGATATCGACCTTCGCGTTGTCGCCGGTGAAACCCTGGGCATCGTCGGCCCCAACGGCTCGGGTAAATCCTCGCTGTTGAAGTTGCTGGCAGGGCTGCGCAAACCCGCCTGCGGCAGCGTGCAGCTCCTGGGTGAGCCACTGGCACAGATGCCCCGCCGCCGTGTTGCCCAGGCGCTGGCGCTGGTCGAGCAGCAGGCCGACACCCTCGATGCGATCAGTGTGTTCGACGCGGTTGCCTTGGGCCGCACGCCGTGGCTCTCGGCCCTGGCACCGTTCTCCCGGCAAGACTGCGCCATCGTCGAGCAAGCCCTGGCCGACCTCGACGCCCTGCACCTGCGCACGCGCCTGTGGGGGTCGCTGTCCGGTGGCGAGCGCCAGCGTGTGCACATCGCCCGCGCGCTGGCCCAACGGCCGCAGGTGCTGCTGCTGGACGAACCGACCAACCACCTGGACATCCAGCATCAGCTAAGCCTGCTGCAACAAGTGCAGGCGCTGCCGGTTACCACCCTGGTGGCGCTGCATGACCTCAACCAGGCGCTGACCTGCGACCGTGTCGCGGTTCTCGACAAGGGCCGTCTCGTCGCCCTCGGCAAACCCTTCGAAGTGCTTACCCCAGAGCGCCTGCTGAACACCTTCGGCGTCCACGCCCACTACCTCACCGACCCTTTCGACGGCGTGCGCATCCTGCGCTTTCGCGCCCCCTGAACCTGGTAGCCCTGCCCATGCTGTTGCGCCCTGTCACCCTGCTGCTCGCCAGCACCCTGCTTGCCCCGACCGCACTGGCCGAAGTGCATGAAGTGAAAATGCTCAACCGTGGCAGCGACGGCGCCATGGTCTACGAGCCTGACCACTTGCGCATTGCCCCCGGCGACAGCGTGCGCTTCCTGCCGAGCCACAGCGGGCATAATGCCGCCAGCGTGGCGGGCCTGCTACCCACCGGTGCCGAACCCTTCAAGAGCAAGCTGAACCAGCCGTTCGAGCACACCTTCAACGTGCCGGGCGTATACGGTATCCAGTGCATTCCACACATGGCCATGGGCATGGTCATGGTGATCCAGGTCGGTGACGCGCCTGCAGCCGAATTGCCGGCCAGCTTGCCGGCGCGGGCCAAAGCCCGCTTTGCCGCACAGTTGCAAAAGCTCGAGGCCGGGCAGTGAGGCGGCTATTCGGGCCGCTCACACCCTGGCCGGCTCCGCCCAGTTGTGAAGCATTGGCTATACCCAGGATGGCAACTGGAACCTTCTCAACCGCAGTGCGTTCGACCCAGTGACCCAGGGCGCGATCTTCATCGCCAATAGGCACGTTCCCACAGGTCAGCGTAATCGCAACTGCATGTGCGTGGTCTGCCACACCGGGTCCTGCTCCACATCCACCACCGTGAAGCCTTGCCGCTCCCAGAACGCAATGGCACCTGGCAGAAACGGATGAGTATGCAAGTAAAGGCAGTCGAAGCCGGCTTGCATCGCCCGTTCGCGCAAGGCACCAAACAAGGCAGCAGCCAGGCCATGCCTGCGGTAGGCCGGCAACACGAACAGCCGCACCACCTCGACTACCCGCTCTGCGCGGTAATCAAGCTGGGCAAAGCGATGGTCATAGGGCAAGTAACCGATCACCGCAACCAGCCGCCCACCCTCACGGGCTTCCAGAAAGCAGCCGGCGCCGTCCAGGTAAGTGTCGGCGAAATGCGCCAGGTCACGCGGCAAGGGTGCGTTGGCGAGCATCGGAAAAAGCGCGCGGCGAGCGCTGTCGACAAACGCCAGCACTTCGGCAATGGCGTCACGCGCCACGGGTCGCAGGGTCCAGTTCGGCATCGGGCTGTTGCCAGTGTGGTTGGGAGCGTAGGGTTCTACCGCAGCGTGCCGCTCAAGGCAAATCACGGGGCTCGTCGCGGCAAGGCGGACATCGGTATAATCAGCAGTCTTCACTGCCCGACCAGGCCACACCATGCCTCGCCTCCCGAAGTTGCTGTTACCCCTGTTGCTGGCTGCTGCACTCACCGCCTGCGACCAGAAACCCTCCCGTGAAGAACAGATCCTCAGCCAGCTGCCGCTGCAGGACGCCTACACGCACAACATCGAGCGCATGTCCGCGCTGCTGGGCCGCAGTCATCCGCAGTTGTCGCAAGCGACCATCCAGGACGTACTGCGCAAGCACCTCACCGTCGAGGACCAGCGCCGGGACCTGTTCCGCCTGTACAGCGAAAAGAACTTCAGCGACGCCGAATTCGCCACCATCGTCGCCGCCACCCAGGACCCAGCCAAAGCTCGCGCCCTGGAAGACACCGAAGCCGGCAAACGCTTGAGCGAAAAACTCACCGCCCTGATGCGCGAAACCGCCCGCGATGTGAACGTGCAGGCCTTGGTCGAGCAGCGCATGCAACGGGTGGAAGACGAACTTGAGGCGCTGGACAATGCAGGCTCTTGAGCGCTGCTGGCCAAGGTAACTTCCGTTCAGCCGCCCTTTACGATCACCCGAGGTCAGGATTGACACACACCAAGCATGGATTGCGCCTGGATCTACGTACACTCATTCTGGTGCTCTGCGCCCTCACCGCAGTGGTCATGCTGTGCGCCAGCTATTTCGCCAGCTACCGGGTGCAGCGCCAGCTATTGATCGACAATGCCCTGGAAGCCAACCGGGTGTATGCGACAAAGCTGGCCAGCATCACCGAAACCTTCATAGGCAATGCCTTGCAGCAACTGATGTTCAGCGCCAGCGTACAAAGCCGGCAGTTGAGCGATGCCGCTGCGCTGCAGGTGGAAAGCGACCGCCTACTGGGCCAGAGCATGGCCTTCAACTCCACCTTCGTGATCGATGCCAACGGTGTACTGCTGGCAGTATCCCCCGCCCCGCTACGCCACCTGGTCGGCACCCACGTGCAGTCACCCGGCGCTCTGGAAGCCCTGCACGAACGCCGTCCACTGGTTTCCACGCCCTACCTGTCGGCGGCCGACAACCTGGTGGTGGCGCTGTCGCAACCCATTTTCGATCGCAACGGCCGCTACCTGGGGTATGTGGGTGGCAGCCTGTACCTGCGTGAACGCAACATCCTCAACAGCCTGCTGGGCGAGCATTTCTACAAGGACGGTTCGTACCTGTATGTGGTCGACCGCAACCGACGCCTGCTGTACCACCCCCGTAGCGAGCGGGTAGGCACGGTGGTGGAGGGCAATGCGCTGGTCGACCAGATGGAGACACTGGACAGTGGTACCCGGCAGCTGACCAATAGCCTGGGCGTGGAAATGCTCGCTGGCTTCGCCACTGTGCCCAGCGCCGGCTGGGGCGTGGTAGCGCAGCAGCCCTTGGCGCAGACGGTGGCGCCGTTGCACCATCTGGTGCTGAACGTGATCGCCAGTTCGGCGCCCTTGGCGCTGGTTGGCAGCCTGCTGCTGTGGTGGCTGGCCCGTACCATCGCCCGCCCGCTGTGGAAACTCGCCGCCGGTGCCCGCACGATGGACCGCGCCGGTACCGCCGAGCATTTGCATCAGGTGCGGGCCTGGTACTTCGAGGCGGCAGAGCTCAAGCGCGCGTTGCTGTTCAGCCTGAACTTGCTGCAAGAACGTATCGGCCGGCTCAATCGGGACGCCCAGACCGATCCGCTGACCGGCCTGGGCAACCGCCGCAGCCTGGAAATCAGCCTGTCGTTACTGGAGGCTGAAAACCGGGAGTTTGCAGCCATTGCGCTGGATATCGACCACTTCAAGCGGATAAATGATAGCCATGGACACGACGTGGGCGACCAGGTACTGCGCCAACTGGCGGAGATCATGCGCCGTTGTTGCCGCGAGGGCGATCTGTTGTGTCGCACCGGCGGCGAGGAGTTCCTGATATTGCTGCCTGGGGCCACCCTGAACGTGGCGGCCGCGGTGGCCGAACGGTTGCGGGTGACCGTACAGGAGATGCCGGTGGAATCGGTGGGCGCCGTGACGATTTCGCTGGGGGTGACGCACTGGGATGGCGAGACTCATGGCGAGCCCATGAACGCACTGGGCGAGGCTGACCGGGCGCTTTACCGGGCCAAGCAAGAGGGGCGCAACCGGGTCGCTTTTGCCTGAACGTCTTGTGTTGTACCCATCGGGCGGGCTTGCCCGTGAAAATGCCGGTACAGGCAACGATGATTCGGTGGCTTGTAACAATTCCTGTCATAAAACTGCAGCGTTTCAGTCATAGGATTGACCCCGACCTGACATTTTTACTTCATGGATGAGCGTCTCATGCGTCGTGTGGTTTTCAATCAGAAAGGTGGCGTCGGCAAATCCAGCATCGCCTGCAACCTCGCCGCTGCCAGCGCCGCCGAGGGCTACCGAACCTTGCTGGTCGACCTCGACCCGCAGGCCAATGCCACCTTCTACCTCACCGGGCTGGTCAACGACACCATTCCACCCGGCATCGCCGACTTCTTCCGCCAGACCTTGTCGCCGGTTACCGCCGCCGGCAAGAAGCACCGCGTGGCAATCACCGAAACCCGCTACAACAACCTGCACCTGGTCACCGCCAGCCCAGACCTCAGCGACCTGCAAAGCAAGCTGGAGAGCAAGTTCAAGATCAACAAGCTGCGCAAGTTGCTGGTGGCACTGGAAGAGGACTATGAGCGGATCTACATCGACACCCCACCCGCACTGAATTTCTACACCTTCAGCGCGCTGGTGGCGGCCGAGCGTCTGTTGATTCCGTTCGACTGCGACAGTTTCTCGCGCCAGGCCCTGCACAGTGTCATGGCCGAGGTCGAAGAACTGCGCCAGGACCACAACCCCGCGCTGCAGGTGGAAGGTGTGGTGGTCAATCAGTTCGCCGGCCGCACCGCGCTGCACCAGACCCTGGTCGAGCAGCTGCGCAACGAAGGCATGCCGGTGCTGCCGGTGTACCTGAGCAGTTCGATCAAGATGCGTGAATCGCACCATGCCTCGGTGCCATTAGTGCATTTGGCGCCGCGGCATAAACTTGCCCTGGAGTTCATCGACTTGCTGGATGTGCTTGAGCGTGCGGCCTGACAGGCCGTTGGGGGCACTCCGGCTATAACCTGCTGCACCGGTCGAATCAGGTATACCGAGGTCGCCCTCGACAAAGCGCCTTGCAGCGCTCGGCTATCTACTGGCAAGCACAATAACGATGGCGCGGCCCTACTGCGCCACTTTCAACATGGCTGCCAAAGGAAACCGGAGAGCACCCGCATGTCCGCACATCATGAGGTATCCCCCGCCACCCTGCGCAGGGTGATTGCCGCTTCGGCCATCGGCAACTTCGTCGAATGGTTCGACTTCGCCGTGTACGGCTTTCTCGCCACGCTGATCGCCAGCCAGTTCTTCGCCAGCGAAGACGCCAGCGTGGCCTTGCTCAAAACCTTCGCGGTGTTCGCCGTGGCCTTTGCGCTGCGCCCTTTGGGTGGCATCGTCTTCGGCGCCTTGGGCGACCGCCTGGGACGCAAGCGCATCCTGTCGCTGACCATCTTGCTGATGGCCGGCTCCACCACGTTGATCGGCCTGCTGCCGACCTACGCCAGCATCGGCCTGGCAGCCCCGGCGCTGCTGACCCTGGCCCGCTGCCTGCAGGGGTTTTCTGCCGGTGGCGAATATGCCGGGGCCTGCGCCTACCTGATGGAGCACGCGCCTGACGACAAGCGCGCCTTTTATGGCAGCTTCGTACCTGTGTCGACCTTTTCCGCCTTTGCCTGCGCAGCGGTGATCGCTTATGGCCTGGAGGCCAGCCTGTCGACCGAGGCGATGAATGCCTGGGGCTGGCGCATTCCGTTCCTGATTGCCGCACCGCTGGGACTGGTCGGCCTCTACCTGCGCTGGCGCATGGAAGAAACCCCGGCGTTCCGCGAAGCCGTCGCCCAGGGCAAGGAGCACGAGCATTCACCGCTGAAGGAAACCCTGCGCCACCATGGCCGAGTCATTCGCAACCTGGGGGCGTTCATTTCGCTGACCGCGTTGTCGTTCTACATGTTCACCACCTACTTCGCGACCTACCTGCAACTGGTCGGCAACCTGACCCGTGCGCAGTCACTGCTGGTGACCACCGTGGCCCTGCTGTTCGCCGCCGTGGGCTGCCCGCTGGCCGGGGCATTCTCGGACCGGGTGGGGCGACGCAAGACCATCGGCTTTACCTGCCTGTGGGTGATGCTTTGCGTGTTCCCGGCGTACTGGCTGGCCAGCTCTGGCTCGATGTCGGGTGCGCTGCTGGGGGTGATCCTGCTCGCGGTGGGGGCATTGTGCAGCGGCGTGGTTACCGCAGCATTGCTGTCGGAAAGCTTCCCTACCCGTACCCGCTACACCGCTTCGGCGATTACCTACAACGTGGCCTACACGCTGTTTGGCGGCACAGCACCGCTGGTGGCAACCTGGCTCATCGCACAGACCGGCAGCAGCCTGGCACCGGCGTTCTACCTGGTGGTGATTGCGCTGGTGGCGTTGGTGGGCGGGTTGGCGTTGCCGGAAACATCGCGGATTTCTTTGCATGAGGACGTAGGCGTGGACGGTGTGCGGGCTGGAGCCCGAAGGACCGTTTAAGCGTTCTGGGGCTGCCTTGCAGCCCCACATTCACAAATGTCTTCCTGCTGCCTTTCACGCCAATCCCCCTGAAGAAGTTCGATAATCGCCCACTTTCCCGGTGCGACGACCTTGTCCAATTGACGGAACTAACCAGTCAGTACAAAACTACGGGCATTCAACAACAACAAAGCGATGCCCGTCATGAAGCCCCTTATTCTCGTGCTCAACGGCCCCAACCTGAACATGCTGGGCACCCGCGAGCCTGCCCAGTACGGCCACGAAACCCTTGCTGACCTGGCCCAGGGATGCGCCGATACTGCCCAGGCCCACGGCCTGGAAATCGAATTCCGCCAGACCAACCACGAAGGCGAACTGATCGACTGGATCCACGCCGCCCGTGGCCGCTGCGCCGGCATCGTGATCAACCCTGGCGCCTGGACGCACACCTCGGTCGCCATCCGCGATGCCCTGGTGGCCAGCGAACTGCCGGTGATCGAGGTGCACCTGTCCAACGTGCACAAACGCGAGCCGTTCCGTCACTTGTCGTTCGTATCGTCCATCGCCGTCGGTGTCATCTGCGGCCTGGGCAGCCACGGCTACCGCATGGCGCTGAGCCACTTCGCCGAGCTGTTGCAGGAGCGTGCGGCATGAGCCAGCAAGCCATCCTCGCCGGCCTGATCGGCCGCGGCATCCAGCTGTCACGTACCCCGGCCCTGCACGAACACGAAGGCGACGCCCAGGCCCTGCGCTACCTGTACCGGCTGATCGACGCCGACCAGTTGCAACTGGACGACAGCGCCCTGCCCGGCCTGCTCGAAGCCGCGCAACATACCGGTTTCACCGGGCTGAACATTACCTACCCGTTCAAGCAGGCAATCCTGCCGTTGCTCGACGAGCTGTCCGACGAGGCCCGTGGTATCGGCGCGGTAAACACCGTGGTGCTCAAGGACGGCAAGCGCGTCGGCCACAACACCGATTGCCTGGGCTTTGCCGAAGGCTTGCGCCGTGGCCTGCCCGACGTTGCACGGCGCCAGGTGGTGCAGATGGGGGCTGGAGGCGCTGGCTCGGCCGTGGCCCATGCCCTGCTGGGTGAAGGGGTAGAACGGCTGGTGCTGTTCGAAGTGGATGCGACCCGTGCGCAGGCGTTGGTGGACAACCTGAACACCCATTTCGGCGCGGAGCGCGCCGTGCTTGGCACCGACCTGGCCACAGCCTTGGCCGAAGCGGACGGGCTGGTCAACACCACGCCGGTGGGCATGGCCAAGCTACCGGGCACGCCACTGCCGGTGGAGTTGCTGCATCCCCGCCTGTGGGTGGCAGAGATCATCTACTTCCCGCTGGAGACCGAACTGCTGCGCGCGGCCCGGGCACTGGGCTGCCGCACGCTGGATGGCAGCAACATGGCGGTGTTCCAGGCGGTGAAGGCATTCGAGCTGTTCAGCGGGCGGCAGGCGGATGCGGCGCGGATGCAGGCGCACTTTGCCAGTTTCACCTGATAGAAAAGTGTTGGCTTCTTCGCGGGCACGCCCGCTCCTACAGGTACTGCGCAAACGTTACTGATTGCACTCTCCCTGTGGGGCATGCCCGCGAAGAGGCCGGTAGAGGAGAATCACCCTTTTTCATCCAGCAAAGCCTGTATCGCCTGTTCCTGCCCACCATAATCCCCCTCGCCAAAGTGCACATGGCGCACCTGCCCCTTGCGGTCGACAAAGTAATGCGCCGGCCAGAACTGGTTGCCCCAGGCATTCCACACCTTGTAGTCATTGTCTACCGCCACCGGATACCCGATACCCAACCGGGCTACCTTGTCCCGCAAAGTCGCCACATCATGCTCGTAGTCGAACTCGGGCGTGTGCACCCCCACCACCACCAGCCCTTGATCGGCATAGCGCCGCGCCCAATCATTCACATGCGGCAGGCTGCGCCGGCAGTTGATGCAGTCCCAGGTCCAGAAGTCCACCAGCACCACCTTGCCCTTGAGCCCCGGGGCATCCAGGGGCGGCGAATTCAACCACTGGCTGGCGCCCGCCAGCGATGGCATGGCGCCGTAGCTGTCGCGTGCCTTCAGGTGCCCCGCCAATCCAAGCCCCGTCAGCGCCAGCGCAAAACCACCTGCCTTGAGCATCCGGCGCCGATCAGTTTTCATGGCAACCGTCCGTGGCATAGGTGAGGTACTGCACGCTTTGTCGCTGGCCATGGGAGTCAAGGTAGTCCATTCGGGTATTCACCAGGCCGCAGGCATTGTGCTGATCATCCTGCACCGACAGCACTTTCTTCACATCCAGAGGCTGACCGTAGCGGTACTGCATGACCCCGCCATCCTGCATCGGGGCAGTGGCGGCCTGGGCGGCGATGGCACCGAAGCTGAGCACAGCGAACAGGCTGACGCTGGCGATAGTCTTGACGTTCATGGCTTCTCTCCTGGGTAACACTTGGGCGTGAGGAGTGTTGCTCCCCGGTCGAGAGCCATTTCACGTCAGCCAGGTATCCCGCATGTGTCGCCCAACGTTGTGATGTGCCTCCTGCTGTATCCCTACCCGTGCCAGATACACTGCAATACAAACTCCCGCAGGCAAGGGCGAACGCGCTCGGTACACTGCGCCCAACCCACTTTGCACAGGAACCCAGCGCATGGAACACGTCGATCACATCCTGATCGTCGACGACGACCGCGAGATCCGCGAACTGGTCGGCAATTACCTGAAGAAGAACGGCCTGCGCACCAGCATCGTTGCCGACGGCCGGCAGATGCGCGCCTTTCTCGAAGCCAACAGCGTCGATCTGATCGTGCTCGACATCATGATGCCTGGTGACGACGGCCTGCTGCTGTGCCGCGAGCTGCGCGCCGGCAAGCACCGCAATACGCCGGTGCTGATGCTGACCGCCCGCAATGACGAAACCGACCGCATCATCGGCCTGGAAATGGGCGCCGACGATTACCTGACCAAACCGTTCTCGGCCCGCGAACTGCTTGCCCGCATCAACGCCGTGCTGCGCCGCACACGCATGCTGCCGCCCAACCTGACCATCAGTGAAAGCAGCCGCCTGCTGGGTTTCGGTCAGTGGCGTCTGGACACCACCGCGCGCCACCTGCTCGACAGCGAAGGCACCCTGGTGGCCCTGAGTGGCGCCGAGTACCGCCTGCTGCGGGTGTTCCTCGACCACCCGCAGCGGGTGCTCAGCCGCGAACAGCTGCTTAACCTGACCCAGGGCCGCGAAGCCGACATCTTCGACCGCTCCATCGACTTGCTGGTCAGCCGCCTGCGCCAGCGCCTGGGTGACGATGCCCGCGAGCCCAGCTGCATCAAGACCGTGCGCAGCGAGGGCTACGTGTTTTCGCTGCCGGTGCAATTGCTCGAGTCCCCCTCATGAAATGGCCGCGCACCCTGGCCTCGCGCCTGGCGATGATCTTCTTCACCGGCCTGGTGTTGGCTTATGGTCTGTCGTTCGGCCTGCAGGCCTACGAGCGCTACATCAGCAGCCGTTCGATGATGCTCAGCAACCTCGAACAGGACGTGGCGACTTCGGTTGCCATCCTCGATCGCCTGCCTGCAGCCGAGCGTGCCGCCTGGCTGCCGCGCCTGGAACGGCGCACCTACCGCTATCGCCTCGACCAGGGCCTGGCAGGCGAAGCGATGCCCAGCAGTGACCCACCGATGGCCGCCGCGTCGATCGTCAAGGCCATTGGCAGCGACTACCGCCTGACCTTCCTGGAAATCCCGGGGCCCAATGCGCACTTCCAGGCGCACCTGAAGCTGGCCGACGGCGCGCCACTGACCATCGACGTGACGCCAGCACCGGTCCCGGTAGCCCGTTGGTTGCCCGTGGTACTGCTGATTCAGCTGGCTGTGCTGTTGCTGTGTACCTGGCTGGCGGTACGCCTGGCCATCGGCCCGCTAACCCGTCTGGCCCAGGCAGTGGACAACCTCGACCCGGACCAGCCCGGCGTGCAACTGGATGAAAGCGGGCCACGCGAGGTGCGTTACGCTGCCGTGGCCTTCAACGCCCTGCAGGCGCGCATTGCTGCCCACCTCAAGGAACGCATGCAGTTGCTGGCGGCCATTTCCCACGACCTGCAAACCCCGATCACTCGCATGAAGTTGCGGGTCGAAGTGATGGATGAGGGGGTCGAAAGGGACAAGTTCTGGAGCGACCTGGATGAAATGGAACACCTGGTGCGCGAAGGCGTGGCGTATGCCCGCAGCATGGACAGCAGCACCGAAGCGACCTGCCGGGTCAACCTTGATGCCTTTCTCGACAGCCTGGTATTCGACTACCAGGACAGCGGCGCCCAGGTCGAACGCCACGGCAGCAGCGATACCCTGCTGGAAACACGCCCGCATGCGCTGCGCCGGGTACTGGTGAACCTGGTCGACAACGCCCTGAAGTTTGCAGGTGCTGCAGAGCTGCAAGTGTCTCGCGAGGGCAGTACCACCATCATCCGCGTGCTCGACAACGGGCCAGGGATACCCGTTGACGAGCTGGATGAAGTGCTCAAGCCGTTCTACCGGGTGGAAGGTTCACGCAATCGCAGCACGGGTGGCACCGGCTTGGGCCTGGCCATTGCCCACCAGCTGATCCGGGCCATGGGGGGCCGGCTGACCCTGAGCAACCGCGAACAGGGCGGATTGTGCGCGCAGATCGAACTCACCTGAACGGCTTCTGCGATCGTTGGCAGGAACGGCCTTGTGTCTCGATCGGGCCGTTCCTGTAAGAAGCGAGGTCGCCTCTACAAACAGATACACAACTGCATCCCCCTGACACACTGCAGATACCCCGCCTCGAGACACTCCCGGTCACACAACCACACCCCGGGAGTCCCTGATGAAAGCCTTCACCTTGCCCACCGGCTGGACGCTGTTCGCCGCCCTCGCCGGCCTGACCTTGGCGATGACCGCCGTAGTCCTGGCCTGCCAACCTGACCCGGATGGCTTGCGCAGTGCCATCCGTGCCACCGCACGCAGCTCGTTCGCACTGTTCCTGCTGGCGTTCCTGGCCTCGTCGCTGGTGACCTTGCTGCCTGGCACAGCAAGCCGTCGCATCCTCCAGGAGCGACGCTACCTGGGGTTGGCATTCGCGTTCTCCCACACCGTGCATGGCGTGCTGATCTATCGCTACGCCCAGCAATTCCCCGAGCTGTTCTGGGCCGGCCGCACGCTCACTTCCAGCCTGCCCGGCACGGTCGGCTACCTGTTCTTGCTGCTGCTCACCGCCACCTCGTTCAAGGCCCCCATGCGGCTGTTGGGCGGCCGTGCCTGGCAAGCGCTGCACAGCAGCGGCATGTGGGTGCTGGCTGCCGTGTTCTGCCTGTCGTTCTACAAGCGCATCCCCATGGGGGGGTGGTACCCGCTGGCGTTCGCCCTGATGTTCAGCGCCATCGCCGTCAAGCTAACCGCCAAAGTGGCCCGTAAACAACGCCGCAGCACCCGCGCCCTTGCCTGAAGAGAGAACCGCAAATGACGACCTTGACCCGTACCCTGACCACCGTTGACCGCCTCGGCAGCTGGAGCGCCGACGTGCCATTACGGGTATTTTTGGCCTGGGAGTTTTTCGAATCCGGCCTGGAGAAATTCAACGGCAGCAACTGGTTCGCCGACCTGCAGTCCAGCTTCCCGTTCCCCTTCAACCTGCTGCCCGCGGAGCTGAACTGGCAGCTGTCGATGTGGGCCGAGTTGGTACTGCCGTTGCTGCTGTTGCTGGGCCTGGGTACCCGGTTGGCATCATTGGGTTTGATGGTGGTGACCGTTGTAGCGATAGCGGCAGTGCACTGGCCGGCGCACTGGTCGGGCCTGGCGGAGCTGGCCCAAGGCTATGCCATTACCGACCAGGGCTTCGGCAATTACAAGTTGCCGCTGATCTACCTGGTGGCGTTGCTGCCACTGCTGCTCAAGGGCGCCGGGCGCCTTAGCCTCGATCATTGGCTGGGCATGCGGTTCGGCAAATGAGGATCGGGGGCTGCTGCGCAGCCCCCCAATGCCTTCAAACTGTTCCGACAATGACACCCTGCTCGCGCAATGCTTCCAACAATGCCAACCCTTGCTGCATATCTCCGCCCAATGCCTGCAGCCGCTCTCTTCCAGTCCCTTGCTCCACCAGCAACCGATATGCCATAGGTGCCAACCGGGCAAAGCGCACCTGCAACCGGGCATCGCGATAAACCAGCAGCAAGCTCGGCGATGCTGGGGCAACCGTTGGCTGGTAGTCCACGCCAATGCCTTCCACCGGCCAACGATAGGCCAGGACCCGCGCCACACAAGACAACAACGGCTCTCCAGCCAGCAGGTCACCACCCGGGTCATGCGCCGGATCCTCGGCATCGCTCAGGTACAGTTGCGCCTCGACCCACTCATAGTGCGCCAGCTCCAGCTGCCAAGGGGTGTCCAGCGCCACATGTTGCAGGTAGTCGACGAACGTCTCGGCAATTTCGGTAAACAACGGCGTCTGGCAACGGTAACTGGCGTAGAAATCACGTACTCGGGCATGCCAGCGCTGCTCGCCCAACGCCTGGCGCATCACCGGGAAGCTGCCAGCCAGCAAGCCTTCGATGGCGCCATAGAACAACTCACGGTAAACCTTCAGGCGCCGGGCCTCGACGCCGGGCGGCGGGGCATGGCGCTGTGGGTCGCGCAGGTGACGGGCCAAGGCATACTGCTGCGCACGCAGGGTCTCATTCATCTGCTTGCCCTCCGGCAGCGCATTGCACAGCACGCATACGCGCCGTCTCGGCCAACAGTTCGGCCAAGGGCGGGTAGTTGAAATCACGTTCAAGCACCGTCGGCTGTACGCCAAAGCGCGCACAAGCGCTGGCGTACAGCGCCCAGACATCTTCCTTCACGGCTGCCCCGTGGGTATCCACTTTGAGGTCCGGCGCTTCATCGTAATGCCCGGCAACGTGCATCCCGGTCACGCGCGCCTGGGGCAAGCCTGCAAGGAATTGCTGGGCGTCGTAGCCATGGTTGCAGGCGTTGACATAGACATTGTTGACGTCCAGCAGCAGGTCACAATCCGCTTCTTCGAGCACCGCCTGGATGAAGTCGAGTTCGCTCATCGCCTGATACGGCGCGGCATAGTAGCTGATGTTCTCCACGGCAATGCGCCGCTCCAGCTGCTCCTGAGCCTGGCGTATGCGCGCGGCCACATGGCGTACGGCTTCATCGGTGAACGGGATGGGCATCAGGTCGTACAGGTGCCCGTCATCACTGCAGTAGCTCAGGTGCTCGCTGTACAGTCGCACCTGGTATCGGTCGAGAAACTGCCGGGTCTGCTCGAGGAAATGGCGGTCCAGCGGCGCACTGCCACCCAGCGATAAAGACAACCCATGACAGGTGACAGCAAAGCGCTCCGCCAACTGGGCCAAGCCCTTGCCATAGGCGCCGCCCACGGCAATCCAGTTTTCCGGCGCACACTCCAGAAAGTCCACTGCACCCGCCTCCATGGCCAGCAGTTCCGGCAACAGGCCGCGACGCAAGCCTAGGCCGACGTTCAACATCGCAGGAAACATAAAAGTTCTCCAACAGGCACAACGCCCCACCTGGCCAGCAGGAGGAGCGTTGTGGCGTTTCATGGGGTAGAACGTCAGGGTTTGCCGGTCAGGTGGCTGAACAAGCCGTCCGGCATGGCTTTGCCATTGGCCTGGTAAATCGCCTTGAGGTGATCGGCCGCTTCCTGCTCGGAGATGAAACCGTCATGGTTGCGGTCGATCGTGTCGAAATCACCGGCACGGTCCTTGGCCACCGCCAGAAACTCTTCGCGCGAGACCTTGCCATCGTGATTGCTGTCGGTTCTGGCGAACGAGGCGTCACCACACTTGCCTTCACCACACTTGCCCTCAGCCCCGGCCTTGGCGCCGGCGCCGCACTTGCCCTCACCACACTTGCCTTCGCTTTGGGAAGCCTTGCCGCTCCCCCCGCACTTGCCCTCACCACACTTGCCCTCGCCGGCCACTTTGGCCGAGGCCAGTTGGTAACCTTGAGCCAGCGGCTCGACGGCGAACGCACTGTTGCTCAATGCCATGCTGCCGATCAGGGCGGCGCCGAGCAGGCCGAGGGTGTTTTTTGCTTGAGTCATGATGCAGCTCCACTGGGGTTGGAAAGTGGAGCCATTAGGCCGTTGCGGTTTGTCGGGGATGTATCGTGCCAGGCGCGCTTTTGTATGGCAGTAGGTCTGCAGCACAGGCAGATACAGTGCGATACACACCACCCGGCAACGGGCCCCAAGGTGCCTTGGGGCCATGAGGCGTGATCAGTCTTCCAGCGGTTTGGGCGGGGCCGCTGGCTTGGCGGGCTTGGCCGGCTTGCTGTCCTTCTCCTTGGCTTGCGGGGCCGCCGCTACGGGCTCGGGTGCCGCCACCGCCTTTTCGCTGGCAGGCAGATCGTCGACCGCCTTGAGGATCACCTGCGGGTCGATGGCCTCGCCGGTGTCGTCGTCCTTGAGCATGTGCCGCTCACCGTCCTTGCCCACCAGAATCACCTTGGTACCCTTGCTCGCCCCCAGCTTCAGTTCCCGAATCAGGGCCATTGTGGTCTGCTGCTCCAGGTTCTTGTCTTCTCGCTTGCCCATCATGTTGGCGACGCTGTACAGGACAAGGTTGCGCTCCTTGAACGCGGCCTGGGTGGCCGGGTCCTCAAGCGCCTTGTTCAGCCCTCGCAACGTCGGGTCGGCACTGCTGGGAGCGATAACCACCAATGGTCTGGCCTTGCCCAGTTCCTTGGCTAGAGGCGCATCACTGTCTGCGGCAAACAGGGGGCCGGCAACAGCAAGCAAGGTTGCGAGGGTCAGTGACCGGACAAGCATGCGTATCTCCTTATTGTCTCGATATACCAATGACTACAGATCATGGAGAAAAATCCGACAGGGAGCCTAAACCACTTCATTCCAGAACGGGGTGTGCAAAAGTAACTGTCGATTTCCGAGCCACCTGAAGCCAAGACTACGTTGCTGGTACAAACCACAGTCAGCTTGATTGAGCATAGCCCAAAGCCGCTTTGGCAGGGCCAGGCGAGCCCTTGCCCTGAGCGTATGTCAACGCACATCGATCGATGGCCCCTTGGGTCCCACTTCCATCGCTTGAATCGTCATATCCAGCATCAGCCCTCTGCGTGCAGTGCGCTGAGCATCACGAATAGCATCCGCCTGGTCGATCATGGCCCCTTCGCTCAGCGCTTCGTCGTCAAGCACCCTTTCAAGCTGCCTTCTGAACGGCAGGTCGACCGCAGCGAATCGCTCAGGATGGGAACGCTCCAGGTGCGCCTGCCAAAATTCACGGTCAACCATGGAGCGGGCAACCTCTTCCGGGGTTTCTGCTTCCCGCACCGCAGCCTCTGCTTGTGCAAGGTCCGCATCCAGAACGCCTGAGATCGCAAGAAAGCTCATTTCTCCCACCTGCAATGGCAGGTCGAGACGCTCCCTCAGCCCGATCCTGAAAGCCAACCCCACCTCGCTTCCTTCCAGCGTCCTGCCATGCTGTAGCGCCCATCGGGTAGCGAACAGGTCGACTGCATCCTGGCGCCATAAACGCCTGCCCAGGTCTAGCAAAGCGCGTTCGCTTTCTCCTTGAGCCGCGTGCTCAACCTGCCAAACCAGCAAGTTCAGTTCAAGGTTGCTCAAGCACCAGGTCGCACCGTCCTGGCACCCCCACTCATCATTGGCCACCGACAGCAAGTTCTGCCGCAGCTCTGGCGTAATGGCCATCGCCTGCAGTACCGCCATGACCCGATTGCCCAGTGCACGCGCGTTGACACGAAAGTCTTCGGACAGCAACAACTGGCGAAGCACCCGGAAAAAACGCTCGGCGGCCTGCCCTGAATCCAGCGAGTCCCAGGCAGCAAGCATCAAGCCGCGATGCTCCGGGGCCACGGCATCCCCCCATACTTCACGCGCGTGCTGCAGCCGCAGAAGCACTTGCTCTTCGTCGAGGGCAGGATCGTCGCTGCTCAACGAAGCCTGCAAGCGTGACGTCTGGGCCTCGCCCAAGGGGTTCGCATTCAAGCGGAACCGCCGCCGCTGCCACACGGGCAACTGGTAGAAACCCTCTGGAATGTGCCTGATCCGGTTATCCCGCAAGTCAACGGATACCAACTGGGCGTTGTCGAACACGCCCAGTGGAAACTGCGAGATCTGTGTGTCTCGCAAGTTCAGCCAACGCAATTCAGCCAAACCCGCCAACGTGAACCTGCTCCCCAGGGGGTTGTGGGACAGGTCGAGAGACTGCAGGCTCGTGCAACTGGCCAGTGTGGCGGTTTGTGCAATGTTCAGGACGATCCGGTTGTTGGTCAGGCTCAGATGCCGCAACTGCGCTATCTGCAGCAACGGCTGCGGAAGGCGCGTCAGCAGGTTCCCTCCCAGATCGAGGGTTTGCAGGTTAGGGAAAGCCAGCAATAGGCTGCTGGGCACCTCCAGAAGGTCAAGGTGCAGCAGCGACAGGCTGGTCACACCTCTGAAGCTGACCTGTGGGGGTATGTTGGGCAAGCCGCTCGATCTGAAATTGCAGAACATGACGTGGAGGTTTTCCTGTGCATTGATTTGCAGTTCCCCCACGCCCACCGACCGCCGCCAGCAATTGAACAACGTCTGGCGTAGAGCCTCTCGATCTTCCCTGACATCGCCCTGCCCTCGTGCCACCCAGGTATTCAGTGTCATGCGCAGGATGGCGAACTCATTGCGAAGGTCAGCCAGTACGTGTTCAATCTGATGCCCTGAACGCCTGGCGTCATCGGCGAAGGTCTCGACCTGCTCATCACTCAACCACGGAAAGAGATCGCGCAGCGTTGCCCTCAGGGCACTCCCCCTTGATGCGAAACCACCTACTCCGCCACCACCCAGCGGGTAGCCGATACGTCCATCGGCCAAGCGCATGGGCCCTCGGACAGCACCTGGGCGTACCGCGCCAAGCAAACGACTGATCTCATCACGATGGCGTGTCGCTTCGCGCGCCAGCATCACCCTGAGGTTGTGCGCGAATGGATCACCGATCCCCATCGCCTGCCGTTGCGCTTCGGTATAGGCTGGCGCCATGACGTCGAACAACTCCCCTGCCTCACCCAGCGCCGTGCCCTGGCTGCCATGCAGTTGAAACCTACCGTTGACGTGCACCAGATCGAACGCCCGCGGCCCTTGCTCGGTCTTCGCCAGTATCGGCCCGCCCAGGGAGCCTTCGTACAGGCGCCAGCGCACACCTTGTTCGCTTCCGGGTAGATACCGCAACAAGCCCAAGGCCACCCGTGCCAGGTCTGCATGCTGCGGCGTATCAAGGTACAACGCTTCAAATACCCGAGCCTGACGGGTAGCCAGCACGCTGCCCCTTGCCGCCTCGGCCAGCCCCAGTGCAACCCTTCCGCTGGACAGCAGCCGCATGCGATCAACGCTGCTGGCGGCCTGTACCAGTGCTTGCGCAGTGCGCGCGCTCAGCCCCGGGAACACCCGGCGCAGCGCCGCGCTGCCAGGGGTGTCGCTGGGCTGCAAGGCTTCGAAAAGGTGCTGCAGCAGTGTTCGGCGCTGCGTCCAGGCCAACGCGGCCAGTGCCTGATCTGTCAGGCCACTCGCACCTGGCAGGCGCCGAGCGTGATCGAGCACTGTTGTATCGTCTACCGGCTCGCCGCTGCGCAAACGGCCAATCATGCTGCGGATACGTTGATCAAGCCTGACCCGCGCCACGCTGTCGATCATCCCGGGGCTCGGTGCCTGGGCGTGTACATGCAGGCCACGCAGGTCGTCGCCATCAAGGCCGTGGAACAGCAGAACCTGATCGATCTGTTCGTCATTCAGCCCACTGAAGGGTTCGCCCAGACGCCGGAACATGCGGTATCTGTCGGTCCACCGAGCCGGTTGCTCGCACCACAATCGCCAGGCACCAGAGCCGTTATGACGCAGCAACGGCCCGTGGCCGTCGACCGGATACAACTGCCATTGATCATCACCCGCCTCTGTCACGCGATAGTGATGCCCGTCCATTTCGATCCAGGCCCGCCCGTCCTGACGCCGAATACCCAAGGCGTCCGGGCTTGAGGCTGCAACGGGTGCCTGGCTTTGAAACGGGGTCACGTCTTGTTGCCAGAGTTTCTCAGTGCCGTCCTCCAGCCGAGCCGGCACCAGGGCATCGACCTTCGCAGAGCGTGCCCAAAACCGTCGAGCCACACCCACCCCGGCTACCGTGGTCGCCAGCACGGCAAGGTCTGTCGCCACATGGATCAAATGGTCGAGCGCCTCCTGGCGATCGCCTTCCTGCCAGGCCTCGACGCCATGGTAGACCTCACCCAGCAGTTCGCAGGCCGTCACGGCCAGCAGCGCCAGGCCAAGCCCTGGCAGAAAGAAACTGGCCAGGTTGAGCAGCGCCCATCCTTCGGCTTCAAGGCGCAGGTCATGCTGGCGCTGAACCTCACGATCCAGCCTGGCCACGGGGACCGCGATCATCGCCGCATCGTCCTTGATCTGGTGGATATGTGCCTGTGCCAGGCTGATGAACAACGGCTGCGGGTAAGCCTGCAAGCGCGGTTCGAGATCGCGGAAAGCCCAGCTCGGCAGGTCATCGAAGCGCTCCGCGACCTGGGCGAAAAAAGCCTGGCTGTCTCGCCGCAGAACGAAGCGGCTGAAAAAACGCTGGTAGGCCTTGTCTCGCAAGCAACGGCCCAGTTCGCGGTTCAGTTTGTCGATGCTCTCGAACGCGCGCCAGGGCGAAAAAGGGTCCCCAGGCACGTAAAGCAAAACCCGCCGCGTCGTGTTGAACAGGACGCCCTGCTCAATGACAACGAACACGGTGACCTGCTCGATCTGGCAACCCAGCAATTTCAGTTGCCTGGCCAGCACAAGGTCGCCCGCCAGGCGCGGCAGCTCCCCCTTCTCGCACACAGCCACCATCACATTGAGTTCGCTGGCATCGAGCGTTCCCTCCTGCCTGGCTTTGTAGGCGTCCACAAGCATGGTGTAGCGCCTGGCATCTACAAGCTGAGACACCAGGCGCTCGGCATTGCCAGCGGGTGTGAGGATGGCATCCAGATGACGTTGATAGCGCTCACCCAGGTCCAGCTCACGACACAGTCCGGCAAACTCGATGCTTGTAGGGGGTTTGACCGTGCCGTGGCGTGGAAGCAGCAGGCGGTTACCGCGCGGCTGGCCACCTTCCTGCGCCTGGGCGGCCGTGAAGTTGCGCAATGCCACTTCGAGCAGCGGCTTTTCTTCATAGACCACGGCCGTCAGGTGCGCGCCCACCGGCTGACTGTTGATCACAGCTTCCCGGCGGCCCTCCAGAAACCTGAGCGAGTAAGGGTTACGGCCAAGCCCATAACGCTCTTTGAGAGCCTTCCCCAGGGCTGATGCGACGAAACTGTCGATGCCCTCGATACCTCGCAGCACCGTGTTCACTTGCTCACAGCAGCGAAGGCTGTTTGACAATGCCCTGCCGATCTCAGGCAGTTGCTCAGCAGGTGCATGACGCAACCAGGGTGGCAGGCGCCTGCCGATGATGCCGTCCTGGAAAGCATCGATGGCGGCCTGCGCATCTGACGGCAAAGTGGTGTCCATAGCGGGGGCCTCTTCATGAAAAGAGGCCAGACTAAGTTGCCTGCTCCCCGCCAGGCGCTATATAGCTAATGCCTGCGTTCAGATAACCACCAACCCGCTAGCTGAGCGGACGCTGCACCGTATTCCGGTCCAGCGCCTCCAGCGTCAACTGCAGCAATACCGCATGCTCGCGCTGCTGGTTGCTGGTCTGCAGCCGTGCGATATCCTCTTCCCGATTTCCCAACGCCATCAGCCGTTCCAGTTCAGCGTGCATGGAGGGTGGCACTTGCAAGCGAACCGGGAAAGTCTTGTGCAGGTAATCCTGCCAGAACCACTGCCGTGACAGATAATGAGCGATATCTTCCCGGGTTTGTTTCATCAGGACCCTTTCACGGACCAGGAGAAGGTCCTGATGGCTCAGCGCCGGGATACCTGCATAAAGCATTTCACCGGGTTGGGCAGGCAAGTCCAGGACATTGCGCAAGGCGATTCGATAGGCCAAGGCAAATTCGATCGACTCAGCGCCCGCCCCCACCCGATAGGCATGCTCAGCGGCAAGCTGATCGAGCAACGCCAAGCGCCACATCCCGGCACCGAGCCTTAGCAAGGCCAGCTCAGGCCGCCGGGCAGATTCACCGTGCCGCGTGCGCCATATCATCAGTCGCAGTTCCAGGTCAGCGAAACGAGCGGTGGCGTTATCCTGGCAACCGGTCGCCGCTGCGTGCTCGAACAGCTCATGCCTGAGGGCATCATGCTCAGACATCGCCTGGAGCATGTCGAACACACGGGCCGCGAGCGCGGACGCGGTCGATGAGCGATTGAAGGCACCCGACTCTGTCAGCATCGACAGGGTATTGAAGAATTCCTCCGACTGCTCCTCGGACTCCACATGGGCCCACAGTGCGGCCATTTCCTCTCGACGTTCGCCAGGTAACGCATCCAGAAAGCGCAACCGGTAAGGCACGCGACTGGCCTCAAGCAAATGCCAGGTTGAAACCCCGTCATATGCTGCCTCCAGCGGATTGCCGGAAAGCTCGACCCTGCCCGAACGCCACAACTGCGACTGATGAAAACCCTCGGGCAGTTCAGAAATACGGTTGTCGCTGAGGTTCAGGGTGTGCAGTTCTGGCGCGTCCATCAGCCCGTAGGGAAACCCGGGCATCTGGGTGTTTGACAGGTAGAGGGCATTCAGCTCGGTCATTGCCTGGACGGAAAATGCCCTGCGTAACGGGTTGTCCGAAAGGTTCAGGTACACCAGGGACCGGCAATCTGCCAAGACCAACGCCTGGCCTTGGTCGAGCGTGATCTGGTTACCGGACAAGTCGAGTACCTCCAGCTTCTGGGCAAGCATCAAAGGCAATGGCAAACGCGTGAGTCGGCAATGGGTGATTTCCAGGTTGCGCAAGTTGGGAAACGCCCGCAGAAACTCATCCGGAACGTGCTCCACGCGCATGGCGCGCAAGGCCAGGATCGAGACGTGGGGAAAGCCCACTTGCGCGGGCAGGGCTGGCAGATGGCGCAAGCGGCTGATGGTCTGGGTCAGCATGAAGCGCCCGTCGTCCAGTGCCGCTTGCCCTTGCAGTTCCGGCACAAGACAGCGCCAGCAGTTGATCAGCCCCTTTCTGAACTCACGCCGGGCGGCCAGCTCTGGTGACAGCAAGGCACTGCGTGCCCACTGGGTCAAGTGCCTTTTGAGCACCCCATATTGCTGCTCCAGCATAGATAACCTGGCCTGCGCGTCACTTGAGGCCAACCAGCGCCCGATCTGTTCGTCGGTAAAGGCCGGGTACAGGTCTCGCAACCGGGCCTGAAGCGCCCTTGGCCTGTTTCGCCCTAACGCCCCCCAGAGCCTGCCGCCCGCCATGGGGTAACCAATCCGGCCATCAGCAAGACGTTGCGGCGCTAGAAACGAGCCGCTCGGCTGTTCCAGCCTGAGCAGGTTCACCACGGTCTGGCGCTGGTCGAAAGCAACGTTGGTCAGCGCCTGGCGCAACGCAGGCACGAAGGGCTGGCCTTGGCCGATGGCCGCTTGCGATGCGTCGTCATAGGCTGCTGCCAAGGTCTCGAACAACTCGCCCCTCTCACCGGCAACCGTGTGCGTTGGGGTACGCAGGCGGAACAGCCCATGACGATGAAGCAGGTCAAACGTCTGCGCCGATCCCTCGACCGCCAGTAACGGCTCGCTGGCATCACCGTCGTACAATCGCCACCCCGGCCCGCCAGCCCCCGGCACATGCACCAGCAGGTTCAGGACCACACGCGCCAGGTCGAGGTTTTGCGGCGTATCGATGCACAGCGCCTCGTACACCCGCGCCATTCGAATCCGCGCAACCTGCAACCTTGCTGCCTCGGCCATCAGCAACGGCACACGCCCCGTCTCACGCAAAAGCTGCAGGTCATCCTCGCTGGCATCGCGCAGCACCTCATCCGCGGCCAAGCGGTGCAGGCTGGCAAAGTTCTGTCGTAAGAGGCGGCCAGTTTCAGTGTCGGGATTCTGCTCTTCGTACAACGCCTGAAGCAGTTCTCGTCGCCCGGCCCAAGCCACATCGGCCAACGCTGCTCCTTCCTTGCCGGCGGCTTGTGGAAGGCGCATGACCCGCTCCAGCAGTTGCGGGTCTGCGGTTACACCGCCCTCGCGCAACTGGTTGACCAACGTACCAATCCTGCCAGCGAGCCGCACGCGTGTGACGGTGTCTAGCAGCGCGGCCTCCGGCGGTCGGCCATACACATGCCATGCCCGCAGATGCTGATCATCCAGGCCATGAATCGCCAGCGACCGGTCGATCTGCGCGTCGTCGAGGTCGCTGAATGACCCGCCCAGGCGGCGGAACAACTGGCGTGTGTCGCCCCACTCGGCGGGCTGTTCGCACCACAGCCGCCACGCACCGGCCCCATTGTGACGCAGTGGCGGCGCATAGCCCTGATAAGGGAGCAGTTGCCACTGTTCATCGTCGTTGTGCCAGGTCATCTCATACCAGTGCCCGTCCATGCTGATCCAGCGGCGCTCGCCAACACGGTGCACACCCTCCATGTCCGGCACCGCCTTGTCTGGCGGGCTTTCGCAGCGATAGGGGCCGAGGTCTGCGTTCCACAGTTTTTCCTCACCGTTTTCCAGCTGCGCCGGTACCAGGTTGTCCACCAGACTCCAGGCGCGTCGGGCCGTGGCGACTACCGCAACGGTTGCCCCGACAGCCAGCAGCCCTTTGCCTACATTCAGCAGGTGCGCCAGCGCTGCATTGCGTTCGTTTTCCTGCCAGTCCCCTACAGCCTGGAACGTCTGCTCAAGCAGTTCCCAGGCCATCACCCCCAACAACACCGCGCCGATGCCCGGTACGAAGAACCCTGCGACACCCAACAGGGTCCAGCCTTCAGCACGCAAACGGCGGGCGTGTTCGGCCTGGACCTCGCGATCAAGCAAGGCCACGGGCGGGGCGATGATCGCAGCATCGTCCTTGATCCGCGCGACCCAGTCGTCAGCAAGGTGCTCGAACAATGGCAGGCGATAGGCAAAGGTCTGCTCATCGAGGTCCCGGGTTGCCCAGCCGGGCACGTCATCGAGCCGCTCACTGACGGCCGAGAAGAATCGCTGGCTATCGCGTCGGCGCACGAAGCGGTTGAAGAAACGCCGGTAGTCATCTTTGCGCAGGCGTTTGCCAAGCACCCGGCGGGCATAATCTTCCAGGTCGCTGCTCACGCTCCAGGGGCCGTGCGGGTCACCCGGTACATAGACCAGCACGCGCTTGCTGGTGTTGAACAGCAAGCCCGCGTCGATCACGTCCAGCACGACGATTTGCTGCAAGCGGCAACCGAACACCGCCAACTGGCGCACGCGAACCGATGCGCCTTCGAGCTTGCCGAGCGTGTCCTTCATGCACAGCGCCACCACCCACTGCAGTTCGTCTGCGCTCAATATGCCCTGCGCCCTGGCCTGCAGGGCATCCACCAGCATGCTGTAGCGTTGCCGTCGCGTCAGCAATCCCCTGACTTCGGGCTGAAGTACCGAATCCAGATGCGCCTGGTACTTCTGCCCAAGATCCAGCGCTCGACACAGCCTGGCGAAGCCCGGTGCAGACAGCTCACTGCGCCTTGCGCCGCGCACATCGACCAGGCAATTGCCCTGTGCCTGGTCGCGCTGCTGGTCTGCGGTGAAATTGCACAAAGCGGCCTCGAGCAGAGGAATGTCGTAGTAGTCGCTGCCGACAACCGGAAACCGACTGGTTACATAATGGATCGTGTGTGAGGGAAAGGTGTACCACTGGCGAAAGTACAGGCGATCGACATCAAGGTCGCCGTGGGCACCGAGCGCTTGCTGCAGCAAGGGCCGGGCAAATGCATTCAGGTTGCTTAGCCGCGCCAGCGCTGACGCCAAGCCTGCACGGCAGGCCAGCAGTTCAGGCAGCGCCTCGCTCAGCAGGGTAAATTCGGCCACGCTCAGCCGCTTCATCCAGGCCGGCAGCCGCTGTGCGATGTAGTGGTCCTGGCACGCTTGGGCCATGGCAAGGGTATCGACCGCAGCCGATGGTTGACGGCTATTGTTCTGCATCTCTGCCTCCGCGACGACATGGAGGGCCGAGTCTGAAGACTGTAGCGTCAGCCTGACGCCTAGCTATCTACCACCTGTTCAGAACAGCAGTAACTGATGGTCGGTAAGACGCGCAAAATCATCGCCGACAAAGGGCAGGATGGCGTCGGCCACCGGCAGTAGCTGACGGCTGATGTAGTGATCGTAGTCGATCGGTGCCTGCAGGTTTTCCAGCGGCTCAGGGCCGGCGGTGGTGATCACGTAACTGATCCAGCCCCCACGCTGGTACTGCAGAGGGCGCTGCAGACGCTTGTTGTAGTCGTCGGCAAGGCGTGCGGCACGCACATGCGGCGGCACGTTGCGCTGGTAATCGGCCAGCGGGCGACGCAGGCGCTTGCGATAAACCAGCAGTTCGTCCTGCTCCCCCGCCAACGTGCGCCGTACATACTCGCGTACATAATCACGGTAGGGCTCGCTGCGGAACACACGGCCGTAGAGTTCCTGCTGGAACTGCCGGGCCAGCGGTGACCAGTCGGTGCGCACCGACTCCAGGCCCTTGTAAACCATTTCTTCAGCACCGTCGGCCCGCTGCACCAGGCCGGCATAGCGCTTCTTGCTGCCCTCGTCGGTGCCGCGGATAGTGGGCATCAGGAAGCGCCGGTAGTGCACCTCGAACTGCAGTTCGAGGGCGCTGTGCAGGTTCATGGTCTCGTGCAGATGGGCTTGCCACCATTGGTTGACCTTTGCCACCAGTTCGCGGCCGATGCGCGCCGCGTCTTCCTCGGCGTGGGCACCCTTGAGCCAGACAAAGGTGGAGTCGGTGTCACCGTAGATCACATCGTAGCCACACGCCTCGATCAGGGACCTGGTCTGGCGCATGATCTGGTGGCCGCGCATGGTGATCGAGGACGCCAGGCGCGGGTCGAAGAAACGGCAACCGCTGGAGCCAAGCACGCCATAAAAGGCATTCATGATGATTTTCAAGGCCTGCGACAGCGGCGCATTGCCCTCGCGCTTGGCCGCTTCCCTGCCCTGCCACACCCGTTCGACGATGGCTGGCAGGCAGTGCTGTGTGCGTGAAAACCGCCCACCGCGAAAGCCCTCGACCGAATGTGCGTCGCCAGGCTGACGCAGGCCTTCGATCAGCCCGACCGGGTCGATGAGAAAGGTCCGGATGATCGACGGGTACAGGCTCTTGTAGTCCAGCACCAGCACCGAGTCGTAAAGCCCTGGCCGCGAATCCATGACAAACCCGCCGGGGCTGGCTTCGTCCGGCCGGCTGCCAAGGCTGGGCGCGACAAAGCCAAGGCGGTGCATCTGTGGAATGTACAAGTGACAGAACGCGGCTACCGACCCACCGCTGCGGTCCACGGCCAATCCCGTCACCGAGGCCCGTTCGAGCAGGAAGTCGAGCAGCCGGGTATGGGCGAAAATGCGCGTGACCAGTTCGCAGTCCTTCAGGTTGTAGCGTGCCAGGGCCGGTTTGTCTTCGGCGAAGCGGCGATTGATTTCGTCCATGCGTTGGTACGGCGTGTCGATGGCCTTGCCTTCACCCAGCAGGGTCTGGGCAACGTTCTCCAGGCTGAACGAGGCAAAGCTCCAGGTGGCCGAACGCAACGCCTCGATGCCATCGATCAGCAGCCGCCCCGGCGCATCGGCGAAGACATGGCCGCCACCGGCATGGCTGCGCAGGGTCATGACCGCACCGTTGCGCCCCAGGGCAAGTGGCACCTGCAACGACTTGGCGTGCTCATGCAGCAGGCGCAGGTCGAACTGCACCAGGTTCCAGCCAATGATCGCGTCCGGGTCATGCCTGGCCATCCACTGGTTGAGCCGGGTAATCAAGGCGGCGCGATCGGCGCAATACTCCAGGTCGAAGTCAAGCCCGCTGGCATCGCCGTTGGCCGGGCCGAGCATGTACACCTGGCGCTGGCCACAGCCCTCCAGCGCGATGCTGTACAGCTCGCCACGCTCGCTGGTCTCGATATCCAGCGACACCAGGCGCAGTGCCGGGCGATAGCCTGGCAGCGGCCTGAGCTGGGCTTCACGGTAAACGCCCTGCGCATCCGGCAGGCCAGTAAACTGCACCGGCGCCGTGATGAAGCGCTCCATGAGGTAACGCTCCGGCGGCCGGATATCGGCCTCGAACACGTCGATACCGGCCGTGCGCAGACGCTGCTCCAGTTGCATCAACTGGCGATGCTGGCGGGTATAGAGGCCGAGCATCGGACGATGCTCGAAGTCCTTCAGGCGCAGTGGCTTGAGCTTCGTCCCGGTTTCGTTGGCCAGCAGCACACGGGCGTGCTCGGCCTGCGCCTGAGGAATGAAAGCCACCGACTCCTGCGCCGCCAGCCGCAGCAGCCGCGGCCCGGCATCGGTGGCCAGCCAGAACTCCACGCAGGTGCCTTCCGGCGTATCGTGCCAGTGCCGGGTCAGGACAAAACCCTGCTGCAACTCCACTGCGTCGACCTCTGGATTGTCTGTAGATGGCGTTATTCTACCTGTGTCGTGCCTGACATGAGTGTTTTAGCGCCTACCCGCCACAAAACCGCTCCCCCGCCCGGCCACGGCCAGCAGCCATGCCAAGGCGATCAACACCAGCACCACCCCGCCAAACCACTCCACGCCGGCCCCAGCCAGCAGCAATCCGCCAATGATCCCGCCCAGGGCAATGGCGCAGTTCCACACCGTCACCAGCATCGACTGCGCCACGTCACCACCCGGGCCTGCGGCGTCGGCGCACGCTGTCTGCAGCAGGGTCGGGGCGCCGCCATAGGTCATTCCCCACAAGGCGATGCTCAGGTACACAAGCCACGACGATGCCTGCCCCAATGCCAGCGTGGCCAAGGCAAAACCGGCCAGGCTCAGCAACACCAGCTTGCGCAGGTGCCGGTCGACCAGCAGCCCTACCAGGCCGATCCCGGCCAGCGCCGACAGACCAAACACCATCAGCACCGGGCCAATGTCCGCAGCCATGCCAGCCGCCGCCAGCAACGGCACGATATAGGTGTAGAGAATGTTATGGCCAAGGATCCAGGTGAGGATCACCAGCAATACGATCAACACCCCCGGCGTGCGCAATACCTGCATTGCCGCCGGGCGCTTGCCGGCAGCCTGCCCCGGGTAGTCCGGCACGGACCGCAACACCCACACCACCAGCAGCGACGCCACCAGCGTGACGACCACGAATGTCGCGCGCCAGCCCAGCCCCGCTCCCAGCCAGGTCGCAATCGGCAAGCCGAGCGACAAGGCAATCGGCTGCCCGAGCATGGCCAGGGCCATGGCCCGGCCCTGCAACGGCACCGGCACCATGCGCCGGGCATGGCCAGCGATCAGGCCCCATGCCAGGCCGGCCGCAGCCCCCGTGAAAAAGCGCAGCACCAGGGTCAGCGTGTTGGAGTCCGACAAGGCCGTCAGCCCGTTGAACAGCACGAAGCCGATGATCGCCAGCAACAGCGCCCGGCGCCGATACCAGCCTTGGGTCAACGTCACCAACGGGATGGCGGTCAGTAACGAGCCCAAGGCATACGCCGTGACCCATTGCCCAGCCATGGCCTGGCTGATGTGCATGCCATCGGCGATCTGGTCGAGCAGACCCGCCGGCAGGGTTTCGCTGAGAATGGCGATGAAACCGGTCATGGCCAGCGCCAGCAGACCGCCAACGGGCAGACGTTCGTTGCTGGCGGCCAGCAACGGTGCGGAAGATGTCTGGGACATTGCAAATGCCTTGAGTGAGAAACGAGGCGAACAGTCTGCAAGACAAGGCCATTGCGGAAAAAGACGGTTACAATGCCGCTAACCCAGGACATCAGCGTCCGCAATCAGGAGTGCGACATGGACAGCCTCAGCGGCTTCGTGGTCTTCAACCGGGTGGCCGAAACCCGCAGCTTCGTTGCCGCCAGCCAGTCACTGGGGATCAGTGCCTCGGCAGTGGGCAAGCGCGTGGCGCGCCTGGAAAGCCGCTTGGGCGTGCGCCTGTTCCATCGCAGCACACGCTGCATCACCCTCACCGCCGAGGGCACGATGTTCCTCGAGCGCAGCCGGCGCATCCTTGCCGAAATCGAAGCCACCGAGCAGGAGCTGTCGCAGGCCAGCGAAACGCCGCGCGGGCGCCTGCGGGTGAGCATGCCGCAGGTGACCAGACTGGTAATGCCGGCCCTGGCCGAGTTCATGGCACTGTACCCACAGGTTGAACTGGACCTGGACTTCTCCGACCGCATGGTGGATATCGTCGGCGAAGGCTTCGATGTGGTGATGCGCGGCGGGCAGCCGGTGGATTCCCGGCTCAGCGCCAAATTCCTCGGGCACTTTCAGCACCGCCTGGTAGCCTCGCCCGAGTACCTGCGCGAACGCGGCACTCCCCTGCACCCACGCGACCTGGCGGTGCATACCTGCCTGCATTATCGCTTCCCCAGCAACGGCAAGCTGGAAACCTGGCCGCTGCGCCAGGAGCATCCCGAGCAAGCCTATGACATCCCCATCTCGATGGTCTGCAACCACGTCGAAACACGCGTCTGCTTTGCCTTGAACCACCGCGGCATTACCTGTCTGCCGGACTTCAACGTGGGTCGCGAACTGGCCAATGGCTCACTGGTCAGTGTCCTCGACGACTTCATGGAACGGCGCGGCAGCTTCTATCTGCTGTGGCCGTCCGGGCGGCAGATGCCGCCAAAGTTGCGGGTATTCATCGACTTCATGCTCGCTCGGGTATTCAACCGTACAGGTAGTTGATGTCCTTGTAGGCCAGCGGCGGTACCTGGCCGAGCAGGAAGTCACGCAGCTTGTGCATCTGCCGCGCTTTTGGGCTGGCCTTGAGCCAGGTCATGTAGTAACCGTCGCCGGTGGCCACGGCATGCTTGAAAGGCGTGACCAGGCGCCCGGCGGCCAGGTCGGTGCTGGCCAGTACCAGATCGACCACTGAAATGCCCAGGCCTTGCTGGGCGGCCGATATGCCCTGGTCGAGAGTATCGAACACCTGCCCCTGGTCGATGCTGATGTCCAGCGCATCCATTCGCGCCAGCCAACGCCGCCAGTCACGCCGGTCGGGTGACGGGTGCAGGAACTCGCATCGGGGCAGGTCGGACAGTTGCGGTTGTGCCTGCGTCATGTAATCCGGATGACATACTGGGATCAGCCATTCATCGAACAGCTTGAAACTCTCGATATCGGCGGGAAATCGCCCGCTGGCCAGGAGAATGGCGCAGTCGTAGGGCTCGGAATAGAAATCCACGCTGTCGATATCCATCCACACACTGGACAGCTGCACGCTGCAGTTGTCCTCGACCTTCTTGAACGCATCCAGCGCCCGCAGCAGCCAGCGCACCGTAAGCGTGGACGGCGCCTTCAGGCGCAGGCCATAGCGATCCTGACGCAGCAGTGCGCAGGCATTCTCGATGATCTTGAAACCGACCTTCAGCTCTTGCGCCAGCAGGCGGCCGTGCTCGGTCAGGCTCAGCTTCGGGCCCCGACGTTCGAACAGGTCGCAGCCGAACAGGGCTTCGAGGGTCTTGATGTGGTGGCTGACGGCGCCCTGGGTCAGGGCCAGCTCTTCAGCCGCACGGGTGAAAGAGCCATAGCGAGAGGCCACCTCGAAGGCACGTAACGCGTGCAAAGCCTGAATCCGTTCCGACATGGCGGCGTCCCGAGCATGAGTAGGACTAATAGTAGGTCATAACTCCACGCGTTTTACAACGACAAGAGCGTCTCGGAAAATGCAGGTAAATAACAAACATAACCAAGATCCTGCCTGCATGTGACTGGAACGTTCACTTAAATCAACGCCTGGGGAAATCATGTTTACGGGATATGGAAATTGCTATCGCCTGGATGCGCTGGAGCTTGCCGCTGAACATGGTCACACCATGCAACACTGGACGTTCAAAACCATAGAACACTTTCGCAGTATTCTCGCCAACCCCGAATTCCCCTGCCTGTTCGGCCGCAAGGCGGTAAACGGCGAAACCTGCCACATTCTCTTCGCCCGCGCCGAGCAACTGGCCGATGATATCGCGCAGGGCCTGGCCAACTATGTGCGCACCGTCGCACCGATCGCACCCAAGCAGCGCATCGGCAGCCCTTTGGTGGTGTTTCTCGAAACCGCCTCCGGCAGCAGCCTGGCCGAGCAGCAGGCCTTGGCCTGGAAGGTACTGCGCGGCGTGCATGCGCGCGACCCGCACCCTTGGCCTCAAGGCATCCCGACCGATCCCGACGATACCGGCTGGTCGTTCTGCTATGCCGGCATGCCGCTGTTCATCAACATGAACTTCCCCGGCCACCAGCAGATGAAAAGCCGCAACCTGGGCCAGCACATCACCTTCGTCATCAACCCGCGGGAGAACTTCGACGAAGTGGCCAACGCCAACACCGAGAGTGGCAAGCGCATCCGCGAGCGCATTCGCGAGCGCGTGCATCACTACAACGACGGCGTTGTGCCCGACACCCTTGGCTTTTTCGGCGATACCGACAACTACGAGTGGAAGCAGTATCAACTGCAGGAGGCAGGCTCGCTCAACCCGTCACGCTGCCCGTTCCACGCCCATGCCGCACACCAGCCGACACCCGACATACTGATCGAGAACTGACCGTGAATACCGCACTCACCGCCACCTACGCCCTCACCGTGCTGCTACTGATCGCCACTCCCGGCCCGGTGGTTGCACTGATCGTCAACACTGCGGCCGCCTCCGGCTCGCGCAAGGCCATGTTCACCGCCGTCGGCACCAACTGGGCATCACTGGTGCTGATTGGCGCGGCAGCGTGGATCATCCTCACCAGTGCCGCCATCGACAAAACATGGCTCAGCACCATGAGCCTGCTGGGCTGCCTGTTCATCGGCTACATTGCCGTGGGCACGCTGAGGGACGCCCTGCAGGCACCTGCGTCAGACGCGGCGAGCGAGGCCCCCAAGGCTGGGCGCGGCGGGCTGATGCAAGGCTTCATGGTGGGCATTTCCAACCCGAAAGACATCATTTTCTTCATCGCCTTCTTCCCGCAGTTCATTCAGATCACCGAATCGTTCGGCAAGAGCATGGTGGTGCTGTCGCTACTGTGGGTGGCCATCGATTTCGCCGTGCTCAGCCTGTACATCTTCGCCATCGGCAAGATCGCCTCGCAGCGCAGCAACCGCATCATCAGCCTGGCGTCGGGCGTCGCCCTGCTGCTGATCGCCGCCGGCGGCCTGCTGTACAACCTCAAGGAACTGGCGGCCTGAACCTGCTGCAAAGCACCCGGCATCAGCGAAGGAGAGACCATGACCACGACTGACACGCGCCCGTCTCCTTCGCCGCTGCAGCAGGACTACCAGCGCTTTCTCCTGTTGGGCAGTCGCCGTGCCCCCTATACCCTGCATGTGCACGAAACCGGCTACCGGTCCGGTACCATCAACACCGATGCCCTTGGCCTGCGCTACAGCCATTGCGCCGGCAAGCGCTTTTCGGCGGCCGAGCACGGTGGTGCGTCGCGCATCAACCTGCTGGTCGGCGGCTCCACAGCTTTGGGCATCGGCGCCAGCTCCGACGAACATACGGTGGCCTCGCACCTGTCGATGCTCACGGGCGAAGTCTGGCTGAGCCTGGCCGGCTGCGGGCTGAACGCCACCCAGGAATTGATGATGTTCCTGACCCACCAGCACCGCCTTGGCCTGCTCGGCCATGTGGTGGTGCTCAGTGGCCTCAACAGCCTGGCCCACGAAGCCCTGCACGAAGTCCTCGCGGGTACCAACGACCCGCAGCACGCCAAGGCCTACCAGGCCTTTCTCAACAGTTTCAGCGAAGGCCTGCAGCCCTGTGCACCACCCCGTCGGCAGTCGCTGTGGCGGCGCATCGGACAAGCGCTGGCCCCTCCTGTGGCCGCGCCCCCGGTCAGCTGGCCACTGTCGCCCCCGGAAAAACGGCTGGCCCGTGCCGCCGACAACATTGGCCGTACCTTGCGCCAATGGGATCGCCTGCTGGCAGACAGCCACGCCACGCTCACCTTCATCCTGCAACCCTTGCTGCCCTGGTGCCGGGATACTCTGCCCGCCGGTGAGCAAGCCATGCTGACCGCGCTGCAGCAACAACCGGCGAACTTCGACCGGCTGTTGGAGGGCGCGTTCGACAGACAGTTGCATTCGGCATTTTTCCGCCGCATCAAAAGCCAGGCCGACCCGGTGCCCTGCTACGACATGAACTGCATGCTCGATAGCTCGCCTGTGTTCGGCGCTGACCTGTTCATCGACCGCCTGCACCTGAACGATCTGGGCAACAATGCCTTGGCCAAGGTGATCACCGCCAAGCTTGGGCTGGCCCAGGAAAAACATGCCCAGCGCAAGGTCACGCCGATCAAGCTCGTCTGACAGTTGTCGGGTGGTCTTCCGGCCACCCCCCTTGGGTGGCTAGAATACGTCGTCGTTACGATTTGCCCGAGGCGCACGCTTGACCGCCATGAACACCGAAGCCGTCCTTCCGTACCTGGCCATCCATGGGGTTTGCCTGTGAACCTTGTGCGGCGCCTGCCCCCGCTATTGGCTGCGCTGATGCCATTGGTCGCGCAAGCGCTGGAGGTACGCATCGACCCTCATGCCGACCTGCTCTACCGTCAGGCCTTGCCGCTGCTGGAGCAGGCCGATGACCAGGGCGACGCTAACAGCACGCTGCGCACCGCAGTAGGCGGCGACCCTGAGCTTAGCCGCCAGGGCCAGGCCATGGCTCACACCTTGCCGACAGCGGTTGCCCTGCTGAAAAAATCGGTAGAGCTTGGCCACCCGGTCGCACAGTACCGCCTGGCCCTGTACTACATGACGTACCTGCCCGCCGCGCAAATCCCGGAGGCCGCCTGCCCGTTGCTCGAAGCCAGCCTCCAGCAGGGGTTTGCCGCACCGGCGCCAGCCATTGCCACCTGGTGCCGGCCCTACAACGTCAGCAGCGAGTACCGTACAGCGCTGGAGGCCATCCCCAGCATGGCCACCGTGTACGCCCCCTACTACCCGCAACCGGCCACACGCCTGGCTTGCAACCGCAGCCGGCCACAAGGCCTGGAGATGCTGTGGGGGCGTCAGCGCGATTACCAGGCCGAGGTGTACCGTCTGCTTGGCGACCTCGACCCACAGCAGCGCACGAGCCTGCTGCAGAAAGCCGTAGACATCAATGGCTGCGCAACGGCGCAACAGCTGCTGACCAGCCGCCCATAACCCAGGGTCATTCGGGGCCGCCTTGCGGCCCTGTTGTCAGTTGGCCACTGAGGTTGAGGCGAACACGCCTAGACCAGCAAGATCGTTCAAGCCATCCCCTGCCCCGTCTGTCATGCTGGCCTGCCACGTAGCCGCCATGCAGCCATCATGCCCCACATCGCCCGCCAAGCCTTTCTTCACGGCGCCATTGCCATTCTCCCGTTGTCCCTGGCCGTTGCCCCTTGGGGCCTGCTGGCCGGTTCCATGGCCATCGAGGCCAACCTCAGCGCCTGGCAGGGGCAAGGGCTGTCGGCCATCGTCTTCGCCGGCGCCGCGCAGCTGGTGGCCATTGGCATGCTCAAGGGGGGTGCCAACCTGGCGTCGATCCTGCTCACCACCCTGCTGCTGACCTCGCAGCACCTGCTGTATGGCCTGTCGATGCGCCCGGTAGTTTCCAGCCAGCCGCTGCGCTGGCGCCTGGGCCTGGGCTTTCTGCTGACCGACGAATTCTTCGCCCTGACCAGCCAGTACGACCAGCAGCAATTCAACCGCTGGTATGCCTTGGGGGTGGGCCTGACCTTCTACATTGCCTGGAACCTGTTCACCCTGGCCGGCATACTGCTGGGCCAGAATATTCCACACCTGGACCAGTTCGGCCTGGATTTCTCCATTGTCGCCACTTTTGTCGCCCTGATCGCCCCGCTGGTGCGCAACCTGGCCACCGTGGTGTGCGTAGCCGTGTCGCTGTTCTGTTCAGTGCTGTTCAGCTACTGGCACTGGGAAACCGCCCTGGTGGTCGCAGGCCTGCTGGGCATGAGCGCCGGGTTCATCTGCCAGAAATTCGCCGGAGTCCGCGCATGACCTGGATCCTGATATTCGCCATGGGCGCCATCGTGTTCCTCAACCGCTACGCATTCCTGGAGCCGCGCCTGCCCTTGCGTCTGAGCTCGAATGCCCGGCAGTTTCTCGGCTTTGCCGTGCCGGGCATGCTCACCGCCATCTGCGGCCCGATCATCTTCATGGCTGACCACCAGCTCAACCTGAGCCTGCTCAACCCCTACCTGCTGGGCTCCCTTGTGGCCATCGCCCTGGTGCTGTTGACCCGCAGCGTATTGCTGAGCATGCTGGTGAGCATGTTGATCTTCTTCCTTCTGCGCAGCTGGCTGGCATGAGCCCGCCCTTGCGCGAGCAGACACACCTCTGGCAGGCGCCAGCCCTTGGCGACGTCGAGATGCTGCACGCTCGCTACTATCAGCAGCGCTTCGCCCCGCATGTGCACGAGGGCTATGTATTCACCGTGATCGAGTCGGGCGCCCAGCGCTTCTGGCACCGCGGCAGCGAGCACCTGGCACCGGTCGGCAGCATGGTGCTGATCAACCCCGACGAACTGCATACCGGCGCTACGGCCCATGAAGCCGGCTGGCGTTATCGCGGCTTCTATCCCGAGCACGAGCGGGTGACCGGTGTGCTTGACGAACTGGAACTGGGCCGCCACGGCATGCCCAGCTTCAAGGACAGCGTGATCCATGACCCGGCCCTGGCCCTCGCGTTCAGCCAGCTGCATCAGTTGTCCGAAGCCAGCGCCAGCGCCTTGCAGCAGCAGACGGCCTGGCGCCAGGCGGTGCTGGCCCTGGTGCAGCGGCACGGGCAGTGCGCCGAGCCTTCGGCCCCTGGCCACGAACCCCTCGCCGTAGCCCGCGCCCGCGAACTGCTGGAAAGCCAACTGGCCGACCCGCCCTCACTGGAAGCGCTGGCGGCAGCAGTCAACCTGTCGCCGTTCCACTTCGCCCGGGTGTTCCGCCAGGCCACCGGACTGCCACCCCATGCCTGGCTGAAGCAACGCCGCCTGGCCCGCGCCCGCGAAATGCTGAAGCACGGCCTGGCCGCTTCGCAAGTGGCGTTCGACCTCGGCTTTGCCGACCAGAGCCATTTGAGCCGGCAGTTCAAACAAGCCTATGGGGTGACCCCGGGGGCGTATCGACAAGCCTGCGTTCACTCTGCTCTACGCGCGTGAGAGGGCGGCAGCGCCCTCTCGAGAATGCAGACCCGCCAGCAGCTACCAGACTGTGCAGTTGAGCACTTCAACAGGTCACTTTCAGATCCCGAGCCTTGGATCCCACGCACGAGACGAGCATCAACTTTAAACATGCAGACGCGGCAGTAGCCCTTTGCAGCTGCCGCAGCGCGCCTTGCAAAGGCCACAAGAGCCTGACCAACCCTCTGCTACACTGACAAGGCTGAATGGAGGATCCTGTCATGTCCGAAAGAGAGCTCACCACCCTTCTGTCGTTGATGAACCAGCGCCAGGCCTGTCTGAGCAGTGCCTGCAAGGAGATTGCCGACTGGATCGACCGGCAGGGCGATGTGCCCGCCGCCGGCAAGATCCGCGCTAGCCTGAAGGCACTGGAGGCCGATGAGGCCCAGGTTCGCAAGACCCTGACGTCGCTGACCCTCGACAGACCGCTGCCGCGCTTTCGTAGCTGAAAGGCGCAGCTGAAAAAGAAAAGGGCCGCTGAACGCGGCCCTTTGATCTGTCAGTGGTTCATGTGCATGTGATCATGCCCACCACCTGCGTCGGCGTTGAGCGCACGCACTTGCGCCTGAACGTCCAGGGTTTCCTTGGCGCCCTTGGCATCCTCGATGGTCAGGGTCAGCGGCACTTTGTCACCCTCCTTCACCTGATTGTGCAGGCCCATCAGCATGACATGCAGGCCATTCGGGTCCAGGGTCACTGCCTTGCCGGCTGGCAATTCGATAGCCTTGACCTCACGCATGCCCATCACGTCACCGTTCATGGTCATCTCGTGCACCTGCACGGTCTTGGCCACGGGCGAAGCCACGCCCACCAGCTTGCTGTCGCTGCTGGCAGTCAGGACCATGAAAGCACCGGTGGACTGCTGGTGCGGCACGCTGGCACGCACCCAGGCATCACTCACGGTGGTCTGGGCCAGGGCCGGCAGGGCCAGCCCCATCAGTACCAGGGCAGCCAGACCGCGTTTGATCGGTTGCATCGACATTCAGCAGATCTCCATCAGGGTGACCAGATCTTCGGCGCATTCCTTGGCGTTCAGGGAATGGCCCAGGCTCAGGCGCAGGGTGCCACGTGTATCGTAGACGTAGCTGGTGGACGAGTGAGAAATGGTGTAGGTGTCTCCGGCCGGAACCTTCTCGTAGAACACCTTGAATTCCTTGGCCACCGCGGCAATTTCCTCGGGGGTGCCGGTCAGCGCGGTGAACGTCGGGTCGAAGGCCTTGACGTAGGCATCGAGCACCTCGGGCGTGTCGCGCTCCGGGTCCAGGGTGATGAACACCACCTGGAACAGGTCGCGGTCGCGGCCCCTCAGCAGCTTGCGAATCTGCGCCGCCCGCGCCAGCGTGGTCGGGCAGACGGCCGGGCACTGGGTGAAGCCGAAGAAGACCATCGGCATGCTGCCGTAGAAGCTCGACAGGGTGCGCACGTTACCTTGCGGGTCTTTGAGGCTGAACTTGCGCCCGAGGATATCGTTGCTCATGTTCTTGCCGTACTTGAACTCGAGCCCCCGGGCCGGGCTGCAGCCTGCCAGCAGGCCAAGCCCGAGAACGCCCATGCCGGCGACAACCGCACGCCGGGTCAAAAGATCATTCATGAAACCATCCTTTAAAGGGAAGGTGCCGGCCCTCGGGACGGACCGGTCGAAAAACCGGGGCATTCTGGCATGACGCCCAGAGGGGTTCTACCCGACAAAGGCGAGGATGGCCTGCAGCCCTTTGAATATGGGCTGCGGCCTATTGTCGCGGGGGTTGAAACCGTAACACTTTGTTGCTAAGGGAACCGCCTTCCACTCAGTAGTAGGCGTTTTCTTTCTGGCTGTGGTCAGTCACGTCACGCACGCCCTTCAGCTCCGGAATACGCTCGAGCAGGGTGCGCTCGATGCCTTCCTTCAACGTGACATCGGCCTGGCCGCAACCCTGGCAGCCACCACCGAACTGCAGCACGGCAATGCCGTCATCGACCACGTCCACCAGGCTCACCTGGCCGCCATGGCTGGCCAGGCCGGGGTTGATCTCGGTCTGCAGGTAGTAGTTGATACGCTCGTTGATCGGGCTGTCTTCGTTGACCATCGGCACCTTGGCGTTTGGCGCCTTGATGGTCAGCTGGCCGCCCATGCGGTCGGTGGCGTAGTCGACCAGTGCGTCTTCCAGGAACGGTACGCTGACGGCGTCCAGGTAGGCAGTGAAGCTTTTCAGACCCACGGCGGTGTCGTCAGGCTTCTCTTCGCCCGGCTTGCAGTAGGCGATGCACGTCTCGGCGTACTGGGTGCCCGGCTGGGTGATGAAAATGCGAATGCCGATGCCGGGCGTATTCTGCTTGGAGAGCAGATCGGCCAGGTAGTCATGGGCGGCGTCGGTAATGGTTATAGCGCTCATGTAGGTTCCTCACAGACTTGCGGCCAAGTGTACGCCAACCCAGCCTTCGAACAAAGTCCTAGCAATTGACTCGGGAAAGCGCATATTCAGGGGCCGGCCCCCGTTGCGCCGCCAGCCAGGCCTGCATTCGCCGGTACAGGCCGCGCTCCAGCCACTGGTAGCTGAACCACGACATTAGTCCAATGGACGGCACGCACAGGGCGAACGTCAGGAACGGGTTCAGCTGCAGCCGCTGGCTGGCGAACCAACCGGCATACAGCACCAGCACATGAATCAGGTACACCGAGTACGAACAGTCGCCAAGGGCCTTGAGCAGCCGATTGCCCTGGAACAGCGGCTCCATGGCCACGAAGGCCAGGACGACCATCGCACTCGGTAACCCCCAGTGCAGCAAGCGCTGGGAAGCGTCCAGACAGTAGATCGCCATGCCCGCCACACCCAGCAACGCCAGCGGCAACCACCGGCCCTGGCGGATCAGCCCGCGGCGGTACAGTACACCGACACCAATGCCCAACAGAAACTCGTAGATGATGTCGTTGTTGTAGAAGCGGCTGACCACGCCCATGCGCCCCAGTACCTCACTGACCAGCAACAGAGCGGCAGTCACCAGCAGCAGGTGATGCCGTTGGCGTACCAGGAACGCCAGGCCGAACAGCAGGTAGAAGAACATCTCGAAGTTCAGCGTCCAGCCCACGTTCAGGGTCGGGTACAGGCCATAGCCACCTGGGTTTTCCGCCGGGATGAACAGCAGCGACAGTAACAGGTGCCGCCAGTCAAACGCCTGATGTGGCATCCATTGGCTGAATGCCAGCAGCAACATGGCCATCAGAGCTGTGTAGAACCAGTAGGCAGGGACGATGCGCAGCGCCCGATTGAGCAGGAACTGGCGTGGCTCGATGGTTTTGTCGCGGGTCGACAGGTAGATGACCAGCCCACTGATGACGAAGAAGATGTCGACGCCTACGGCGCCACGGTCGGTGAGCAGTTGGCCGATGGGGCCGGTGGCGTGGAAGTCGAAGAAGATCTGCATGAAATGGTGGCAGACCACCACCCAGGCGGCGAACGCCCGCAGTGCCTGAAGCGAATACAGCATGGAATACCCTGCGCTTGGCGGTGCATTGAGGCCCGTATCGAGTGCAGAGGCCAGCGCCAGCCTTGAGAGCAGCGCCGTACCTGTCGTAGGAGCGGGTTCACCCGCGAAGGGCTGCAAAGCAGCCCCCAGCAATCGATCCAGACCACCTACTCTGTCCGACCGCAAGCAAATCGGAAAGGTCAGCCAACCCGATCAGAGGTTCTCGTAGCGGTTCATGTCCAGCACGCCCGCCTCGACCGGTTCGGTCTCCTTGATATAGCTGTTCAGGTCATGGAAATAGCGCCAGAAGGCCGGGTGACTGCGGCGCACACCCCAGCGCATGACAATGCGCTCGAACTTCGCCGCGTCATCTTTGGCATACTCCATGTCCTCGACGAACTCCGGCACATCCGTGGTCGGGATGTTGAAGATGAAGTTCGGGTAGCTGCTGAGCACCCCCGGGTACAGGGTCAGGGTATCCAGCCCCGGCTGGTAGCGGTACGCCTCACCCAGCAGGAACGCCACGTTGCTGTGCGCGCGGTTGCGCAGCAGGCTGTACACCTGACGCTGGCCGTCCTGTCCTTCGATACGCAGCATGGTCGCCTCGGGCAACTGGTTGATCACCTTCAGCCCGGCCGCCGGGCGCGACACCAGACGGCTGAGCGACTGCTCGGCATTGCGGAACTCTTCGCTGATCTGCGGCCGTGAGCAGAACGCGCCCTGGCAGCGATTGATCGGGTCCGGCGCGGCATTCAGGCTGCCGGTGCGCTGCAGCAGCTTCAGGCCAAAGTCGCGCTTGGGGTCGCGCGGGTCGAGCTTGACGCCACTCGGGGTGTCGGTGTCGATGTCTTCATAATCCATCCACATCTTCACCTTGCCACTGTTCTGGTACCAGTCGCCGAGGATCGCCTTGCGCTGGTCGGCCGGCATCAGGCGCAGGAAGTTGACCTCGGCACCATTGCGGATCAGGTCGAAGTACAGGCGCGTCTGCAACTGGTGCGATACGTTGCCATACACATCGAAGTTGACCGCCAATTGGTAGTACGTGCGCTCGAACAACGGGTAGTCGAACAGCCACACGGTCAGCGGCACATCCCCCACCAGGCCCTTGGTCACCGATGCGCTGTCGAAGTGGCGGAAGATGCTCAGCAGCGCATTGTCGTTGCCGGCCCACAGCGTCGACCATCTCGGTGCCGGCATTTCGGCATAGGCTTCACGGCGCAGTTTCTCGTAGTCGTTGCGCTTGTCACGATAGGCGTGCCACAGGCTCAGCACACTGCCCACGTCATCGATCTGACCAGGCATGGCCAGCAGCGGAGTAGCCTCGCCCCGGTACTCGGCATCGGTGACATAGCGATCGAAGGCCGGCTCCTGGAACAGCGCCCAGAAGTTGTCGCGGATCACGTCAGTGGCAATCTGCCCGCGGCACACCGGGCCACGGATGAAGGTGCGCACGAAGTACTCGGCGTTATCCAGCATGAACTGGTAGCGCGCCACGGCCGGGATCGCCTCGAAGGTTTCAAACGGATTGGCCCGGTGGCGCGGGCCGTAGCCCGGAAGCGCGGTGGCATGCCAGTCGCCGGCGTAGAACAGCTGCTTCACGCGCTTGAGTTTCTGCGGTCCCATCGGGTAGGTGATGTGCGTCTTGTGTACGATCACACCCTGCACCGGGATCAACCGGTAGTAGAAGTCCGTGCCCGGCGGGTCGTTGGGGCGGCGGGTGGCAATGATATCGACCGGCTTGCCGCTTGGCGTGCGCGAGCGCACCCACTGGAAGAAGTGGCCTTGCTCGCCGCCAGCGAAATAGATGTGCGCCAAAAACAGGTGCTCGTACAGCCAGCGTCCCACCAGCGCCTCGGTGGAACCCGGGCGGTTGAGCAGTTCTTCCCACTCTGCGATCTGCCTGGCTTCGGCCGCGCTCGGCTGGATCGGCTGGTACTCCACCGGCGCACCAGCGGCCAGCCAGCGGCGCATGGTGGCATATTCCTTGTCGGTCAGCCCGGTCACCGCCAGCGGCATGCCCTCCTTGGGGTGTGCGCCGGCATAGGCGTCGAATTCATGGGGCAACGGGCACATGTTGTTGCGGCTCAGGCCCAGGACGATCTCTTCGGGCAGCTTGGCGTTGGGCGTAAGCGGGGTCTTGTGGCCCAACTCCAGCATGCGCGCCATCAACGCGGCCTGACCGCCCTGGTTGTCGAGCACCGAGTAGAAGCCCTTCTTGCGCCATTGCTCTTCGCTGTGGGCGTCGTAGAACAGCCGCGTGGTGGGCACCGCCTTGCTCCGCTCGCCCTGGTACACCGGGACCTTGCTGGCCCCGCGTACCGCGCCTTCAGGGCTTTCCAGCTTGAGCTGGCAGGCGGCGTCGTTGCAGGCGTGGCAGGCCACGCACTTCTCGGTGAAGATCGGTTGAATGTCCCGGGTGTAGGAAATAGCCGGGCTCGACTGGGGGGCCTGCCCGAATACCGCGCCGCTGATGAGCAGGGCGAAGGCGCCGGCAAGGATACGATGCACCATGTGCGGAAAGTCCTGGTTCTTGAAAGCCATCACGATTTGTTGCCTGGTCGTCCTGGGTGCTTCGCGCTGCCTCCACCCGCCCAACATGAGCAGTTTTCATGCAAATGGGCGACATGCCTAAAAACCGCGCAGCTTTGTTATGATTCGGCACCTTCTGATATTCGCCCGACCAGGTAGTTCCTATGTCCGACCGCAGCGCTCGTCTCCAAGCACTCCAGAACGCACTCAAAGAGCGCATCCTGATCCTCGACGGCGGCATGGGTACTATGATCCAAAGCTACCGCCTGGAGGAACACGACTATCGTGGCACGCGTTTTGCCGATTGGCCAAGCGATGTGAAGGGTAACAACGACCTTTTGCTGCTCAGCCGCCCGGACGTGATCGCCGCCATCGAGAAGGCCTACCTGGATGCCGGTGCCGATATTCTCGAAACCAACACCTTCAATGCCACGCAGATTTCCCAGGCGGACTACGGCATGGAGTCGCTGGTTTACGAGCTGAACGTCGAAGGCGCGCGCATCGCTCGCCAGGTTGCCGATGCCAAGACCCTGGAGACGCCGGACAAGCCGCGCTTCGTTGCCGGCGTGCTCGGCCCTACCAGCCGAACCTGCTCGATTTCCCCGGACGTCAACGACCCAGGGTTTCGCAACGTCACCTTCGACGAGTTGGTAGAAAACTACATCGAGGCCACCCGCGGCCTGATCGAAGGCGGCGCCGACCTGATCCTGATCGAAACCATCTTCGACACCCTCAACGCGAAGGCGGCGATCTTCGCCGTGCAGCAAGTGTTCGAGGACGACAACGTCGAACTGCCGATCATGATCTCCGGCACCATCACCGACGCCTCCGGCCGTACCCTGTCGGGCCAGACCACCGAAGCGTTCTGGAACTCGGTGCGTCACGCCAAGCCGATTTCCGTGGGCCTGAACTGCGCCCTCGGCGCCAAGGACCTGCGCCCGTACCTGGAAGAACTGGCGACCAAGGCCGATACCCATGTGTCCGCCCACCCCAATGCCGGCCTGCCGAACGCCTTCGGCGAGTACGACGAAACCCCGGCCGAGATGGCCGCGGTGGTCGAAGAATTCGCGGCCAGCGGCTTCCTCAACATCATTGGCGGCTGCTGCGGCACCACGCCGGGGCACATCCAGGCCATTGCCGAAGCCGTGGCCAAGTACAAGCCGCGCGAGATCCCGGAAATCGCCAAGGCCTGCCGCCTGTCGGGCCTGGAGCCGTTCACCATCGACCGCCAGTCGCTGTTCGTCAACGTCGGTGAGCGCACCAACATCACCGGTTCCGCCAAGTTCGCCCGGCTGATCCGCGAAGAGAACTATACCGAAGCCCTGGAAGTCGCCCTGCAGCAGGTCGAGGCCGGCGCCCAGGTAATCGACATCAACATGGACGAAGGGATGCTCGACTCCCAGGCGGCCATGGTCCGGTTCCTCAACCTGATCGCGGGTGAGCCGGACATTTCGCGCGTACCGATCATGATCGACTCGTCCAAGTGGGAAGTGATCGAAGCCGGCCTCAAGTGCATCCAGGGCAAGGGCATCGTCAACTCCATTTCCATGAAGGAAGGCGTCGAGCAGTTCAAGCACCACGCCCGCCTGTGCAAGCGCTATGGCGCTGCCGTGGTGGTCATGGCCTTCGACGAAGTCGGCCAGGCCGACACAGCCGCGCGCAAGAAGGAAATCTGCCAGCGCAGCTATGACATCCTGGTCAACGAAGTGGGCTTCCCGCCAGAAGACATCATCTTCGACCCGAACATCTTTGCCGTCGCCACCGGTATCGAAGAGCACAACAACTACGCCGTCGACTTCATCGAGGCCTGTGCCTATATCCGCGACCACCTGCCCCACGCCCTGAGCTCGGGTGGCGTGTCCAACGTGTCGTTCTCGTTCCGTGGCAACAACCCGGTGCGTGAAGCGATCCACTCGGTGTTCCTGTACCACGCGATCCAGAACGGCCTGACCATGGGTATCGTCAACGCCGGCCAGCTGGAGATCTACGACGAGATCCCGGCCCAGCTGCGTGAAAAGGTCGAGGACGTGGTGCTCAACCGCACCCCGCATGGCACCGATGCACTGCTGGCCATCGCCGACGACTACAAGGGTGGCGGCGCAACCAAGGAAGTGGAAAACGAAGAGTGGCGCTCGCTGCCGGTGGAAAAACGCCTGGAGCACGCGCTGGTCAAGGGCATCACCGCGTTCATCGTCGAAGACACCGAAGCATGCCGCCAGCAGTGCGCGCGCCCCATCGAAGTGATCGAAGGCCCGCTGATGAACGGCATGAACGTGGTCGGCGACCTGTTCGGCGCGGGCAAGATGTTCCTGCCGCAGGTGGTCAAGTCGGCCCGGGTGATGAAACAGGCCGTTGCTCACCTGATCCCCTTCATCGAAGCCGAAAAAGGCGACAAGCCGGAAGCCAAGGGCAAGATCCTGATGGCCACGGTGAAAGGCGACGTGCACGACATCGGCAAGAACATTGTCGGCGTGGTGCTGGGCTGTAACGGTTACGACATCGTCGACCTTGGCGTGATGGTGCCGGCGGAGAAGATCCTGCAAACGGCCCGCGAGCAGAAGTGCGACATCATCGGCCTGTCCGGCCTGATTACCCCGTCGCTGGACGAAATGGTCCACGTTGCCCGCGAAATGCAGCGCCAGGGCTTCGAACTGCCGCTGATGATCGGTGGCGCCACCACCTCCAAGGCGCACACGGCGGTCAAGATCGAGCCCAAGTACAGCAACGACGCAGTTATCTACGTCACCGACGCTTCGCGCGCGGTCGGCGTGGCCACCCAGTTGCTGTCCAAAGAACTCAAGCCGGGCTTCGTCGAGAAGACCCGCCTGGAATACGTGGACGTGCGCGAGCGCACCGCCAACCGCAGCGCCCGCACCGAGCGCCTCAGCTACTCCCAGGCGATCGCTGCCAAGCCGCAGTACGACTGGGCCAGCTACCAGCCAGCGGTGCCCTCCTTCACCGGCGTCAAGGTGCTGGAAGACATCGATTTGCGCACCCTGGCCGAGTACATCGACTGGACCCCGTTCTTCATCTCCTGGGACCTGGCCGGCAAGTTCCCGCGCATCCTCACCGACGAGGTGGTTGGCGAGGCCGCTACGGCGCTGTACAAGGATGCCCGCGAGATGCTCGACAAACTGATCGACGAGAAGCTGATCAGCGCCCGCGCGGTATTCGGCTTCTGGCCGGCCAACCAGGTGGACGATGACGACATCGAAGTCTACGGCGAAGACGGCCAGGCACTGGCCACCCTGCACCACCTGCGCCAGCAGACCATCAAGCCGGACGGCAAGCCCAACTGGTCGCTGGCCGACTTCGTCGCACCGAAAGACAGTGGCGTTACCGACTACGTAGGTGGTTTCATCACCACCGCCGGCATCGGTGCCGAGGAAGTGGCCAAGGCTTACCAGGACAAGGGCGACGACTACAGCTCGATCATGGTCAAGGCACTGGCCGACCGCCTGGCCGAAGCCTGTGCCGAATGGCTGCACGAGCAGGTGCGTAAAGAGCACTGGGGCTATGCCCGCGACGAGCACCTGGACAACGAGGCGCTGATCAAGGAACAGTACAGCGGCATCCGCCCTGCGCCGGGCTACCCGGCCTGCCCCGACCACACCGAAAAGGAAACCCTGTTCCGCCTGCTCGATGGCACCGCCATCGGTGAAACCGGGCCGAGCGGGGTGTACCTCACCGAGCACTTCGCGATGTTCCCGGCGGCGGCGGTCAGCGGCTGGTACTTCGCCCACCCGCAGGCGAAGTATTTTGCCGTAGGCAAGGTCGACAAGGATCAGATCGAACGTTACAGCGCACGCAAAGGCCAGGATATCAGCGTGAGCGAGCGCTGGCTGGCGCCTAACCTGGGGTATGACAGCTAAACGACTGCGCTGGCTTCTTCGCGGGCTTACCCACACAGGTATGAAACAGCCCTCAAGGGCAGTTATTTACCTGTCGGGGGGTTCTCCGCGACGAGGCCGGCACGGGCAACCTCACAACCATTGCCTACACTGTCCCTGATTGCCTCTGATTTCCCCAGGAGCCACCATGGACGATTCCAGCCAGGGCAAACCCCCGACCTTCTGGCAGATGCTGCACAGCATCCTCGCTGCCGCCTTCGGCGTGCAAAGCGGCAAAAACCGCGCACGCGACTTCACCCACGGCAAGGCCAGCCATTTCATTGCGCTGGGGGGGCTGTTCACCCTGGTGTTCATTGCGGTATTGATCGGCCTGGTGCAGTTGGCGCTGCACCTGACCCGCTAACCTGTGCCGGCCTCTTCGCGGGTGAACCCGCTCCTACAGGGCCTGTGTCCAACCCCCGACCTGTGTCCACCCTCGTTCAGGCGTAGGAGCGGGTTTACCCGCGAATACGGTAGCGGCGGCAACGGTGAACGGTAGGTGGAAATTGGCCAGCAGGCCCGGCCCTTTCGCGGGTGAACCCGCTCCTACGAGGGCCTGCGTCCAACCACCGACCTGTGTCCACCACCGATCCGGTGCGGCGGCAACGGTGAACGGCGGGTGGAAATTGGCCAGCAGTCCCGGCCCTTTCGCGGGTGAACCCGCTCCTACGAGGGCCTGTGTCCAACCACCGACCTGTGTCCACCACCGATCTGTGTAGGAGCGGGTTTACCCGCGAATACGGTAGCGGCGGCAACGGTGAACGGCGGGTGGAAATTGGCCAGCAGTCCCGGCCCTTTCGCGGGTGAACCCGCTCCTACGAGGGCCTGTGTCCAACCACCGACCTGTGTCCACCACCGATCTGTGTAGGAGCGGGTTTACCCGCGAATACGGTAGCGGCGGCAACGGTGAACGGCGGGTGGAAATTGGCCAGCAGGCCCGGCCCTTTCGCGGGTGAACCCGCTCCTACGAGGGCCTGTGTCCAACCACCGACCTGTGTCCTCCACCGATCGGTGTAGGAGCGGGTTTACCCGCGAATACGGTCGCGGTCGCAACGGTAAACGGCGGGTGGAGATTGGCCAGCAGGGCCGGCCCTTTCGCGGGTAAACCCGCTCCTACGACGGTCCTGCGACATTCTCAAGGGATATGTTTTCACCGCGAAGAGGCGGCCACAGGCAATAATAAAGTGCCTGCGAGATTCCCTCCCGCAGACGCCCATGCTACATCACGTTCTTGAGTTGCAAGTCACTGGTGGCTGACCCAATACACGGCAGTGACCACCACCAGAACGATCAGGCAGAGGATCGCCCAGGCATCGACGCTGCTGTCAGCTTTGCGGACCTTGGTTGAGTTTCCCATTGCATTGCCTCTTGTAGTGGTTATGGGAATGCACTTCACCACCAGCAGTTAAGACGAGCAATGCCCTTCCCTCAAGCAGGGTCATTCAATATTCGACCGGTGACGCCAGAAACGGGTAACGGTACCCTGCCGGCCGCCCTTCGGCACTGTAACGCCGAAAATCGACGCCGTAGTCGTCCCTTTCCAACAGCTTCAGCCAACGCCTGGCCTTGGCCTGATCGATTTCCTGCAATACCGGAATACGGCGTTCGCGCACGCCGTCGCGGTTCAACGCCAACCCGTGGGCATCATCGTGCAGCATCACCATGGCCCAACCGCCAAGGGTGAAATGCCCACCCATCAGTACGCTCAGGCGCCCATCGATACGCGCGCGCAAGGCTTCGGGCGAGCTGTTGACGGCAGCGAACAGCACGTCACGGCCCGGCGTGTGCCCGGCCTCCTCGAACGCCTGCATGGCACCAAAGGCCATCTGGTCATTGGCCGACCACACCAGCCGGGTGGCCGGGTAACGTTCCAGCAACTGCTTCGCTTGCTCATAGGCGCGCTGGCGGTTCCAGCCGCCGTACACCACTTGCCGCAAGCGCACCTGAGGGAAATCGGCCAGGGCGCGGCGCATGCCCTCAACGCGCAACTGCGAGGCCGGGGTGGTCTTGACCCCGGCAAAAGCCACCAGATCCACCGGCCCTGCGTCGCGAGGCAGCTGCGCGAGCATCAGGTGCAACATCTGGAAGCCTGCCTGCTCGTCGTTGCTCATCAAGGTACCCAGTGGCTCGGCATACTTGTCGGGCTGGCCCTCGATGCTGAGGCGCTGGCTGGCGGTCAGGCCATTGTTGACCAGCAGCAGCTTCACCCCGGTGCCACGCGACAGGCGCAGGATTTCCGGTGCCACGTACTGCTCGTTGACCAGCACCAGGTAATCCGGCCGCTGCGGCGCGCTCAGGATCGCCCGGGCCTGGGTCAGTGCCAGGTCGGCGCGGCGCTCGCTGTATTGCACCTGCAGGGTCATGCCCAGCTCGTCCGCGGCGGCCTGCATGAAGCGGGTATAGCTGGTCCAGAATGTCTCGTTGGACAGCCCCGGGTTGAGGAACACCACCGAAGCCGATTGCGCATTTGCCACCAATGGCAAGACAAGGCACAAGCTTTGGCACAGGGCCTTGAGCATGGGGTCACATCTCTGCGAAGCAAACGCCGGATTATAAACGCCTGGCGATGCTCCGCGCACAAATGGCAGTCAATCTCACATAGTCCATTTGGTTCTTTTCATATGCAAAAACATCACTTTAGCGCATAACCGCAACCTGCTATCGTTCCCCGGCTCCGTACCGGAGTGCGCGGCCGTGCGCGCGAATAGCTGCATGCCTGAGACAGGACTTTTATGTACGTATACGACGAGTACGATCAGCGGATCATCGAGGACCGCGTCAAGCAGTTCCGTGATCAGACCCGCCGCTACCTGGCCGGTGAGCTGAGCGAAGAAGAATTCCGCCCTCTGCGCCTGCAGAACGGCCTTTACATCCAACGTTTCGCGCCGATGCTGCGTGTCGCGGTGCCGTACGGCCAGCTGAACGCCAACCAGGTCCGCACCCTGGCCAAGATCGCTCGCGACTATGACAAGGGCTATGCCCACATTTCCACCCGCCAGAACGTGCAGTTCAACTGGCCGGCGCTGGAAGACATCCCCGACATCCTCGCCGAACTGGCCACCGTGCAGATGCACGCGATCCAGACCAGCGGCAACTGCCTGCGCAATACCACCACCGACCAGTTCGCCGGTGTGGCCGCAGACGAAATCGTCGACCCGCGCCCGTGGTGTGAAATCGTCCGTCAGTGGACCACCTTCCACCCGGAATTCGCCTACCTGCCACGCAAGTTCAAGATCGCCATCAACGGCTCGCAGGAAGACCGCGCCGCCATCGAAGTGCACGACATTGGCCTTGAGCCGGTGCGCAACGCTGCCGGCGAACTGGGCTTCCGTGTGCTGGTCGGTGGTGGCCTGGGCCGTACCCCGGTGGTGGGCTCGTTCATCAACGAGTTCCTGCCATGGCAGGACCTGATCAGCTACCTCGACGCCATCCTGCGCGTGTACAACCGTTACGGTCGCCGTGACAACAAGTACAAGGCGCGGATCAAGATCCTGGTCAAGGCCCTTACCCCGGAAGTGTTCGCCGAAAAGGTCGAGGCCGAAATGGTCCACCTGCGTGGCGGCACCACCACCCTGACCGAAGCCGAAGTGCAGCGCGTATCGCGCCACTTCGTCGACCCCGAGTACCTCGCACTCGACAACGTCGACTACACCGCACTGGATGCCGAGTACCCAGGGTTCGCCCGCTGGCGCTCGCGCAACACCCGTGCCCACAAACGCCCGGGTTACGTGGCTGTGACCCTGTCACTCAAGCCGACCGGTGTTGCTCCGGGTGACTTGACCGACAAGCAGCTGGACGCCGTGGCCGACCTGGCCGAACGCTACAGCTTCGGCTTCCTGCGCACCTCGCACGAGCAGAACATCATCCTCGCCGACGTCGAGCAGCGCCAGCTGCACGCGCTGTGGCTTGAACTGCGCGAGGGCGGCTTCGCCACCCCGAACATCGGCCTGCTGACCGACATCATCTGCTGCCCGGGTGGCGACTACTGCTCGCTGGCCAACGCCAAGTCGATCCCGATTGCCGAGTCCATCCAGCGCCGCTTCGACGACCTGGACTACCTGTTCGACATCGGCGAAATCGACCTGAACATCTCCGGCTGCATGAACGCCTGCGGCCACCACCACGTGGGCCACATCGGCATCCTCGGCGTGGACAAGAAGGGTGAGGAGTTCTACCAGGTGTCGCTGGGCGGCAACGCCGCACGCGGCGCAAGCCTGGGCAAGATTCTTGGCCCGTCCTTCGCGCAGGATGACATGGCCGATGTGATCGAGAAGCTGATCGCCGTGTACGTCGAGCAACGTACCGAGGAAGAGCGTTTCATCGACACCTACCAGCGTATCGGCATCGACCCCTTCAAGGAACGCGTCTATGCAGCGAATCATTAAGAACAACCAGATCGTCGACGAAACCTGGCACCTGCTGCCCAAGGAAACCTCGTTCGACGAGCTGACCAACTGCGACGACTACATCGTGCCGCTGCAGATGTGGCGCGACCATGCCCACGTGCTCAAGGCCCGCGATGGCGGCCTGGGCGTATGGCTGGACAGCGACCAGGAAGCGGAGGAAATCGGTGAAGACGTGCACCACTTCCAGGTCATCGCCCTGAACTTCCCGGCATTCACCGACGGCCGCAGCTACTCCAATGCGCGTCTGCTGCGTGACCGCTACAAGTTCAAGGGCGAACTGCGCGCCATCGGCGATGTGCTGCGCGACCAGCTGTTCTTCATGGCCCGCTGCGGCTTCGACGCATTCGCCATCCGTGCCGACAAGGACCCGGAAGACGCGCTGCAAAGCCTGAAGGACTTCTCGGTGACCTACCAGGCCGCTACCGACGAACCGCTGCCGCTGTTCCGCCGCCGCTGATCGTCCCGCCCCAGCGAACAGCCCGCCTCTCGGCGGGCTGTTTCGTTCACAGGCCGTGGCGCTGGATTGCCTCACGGCTCAATTCAAGCAGAAGCTGCCGTTTCGCGACCTCACGCGCTGCGCAGATATGCTCGACCTGGGCAAAATAGTCGCCATCACTCAGCGTTTTCGATTGTTCGAGCAACGCATCCAGGCGCTGCTGAAAAGGCTCGTCCAGGCGGCTGAAGCGCGCCGCCTGCTGCTCCTGCAGGTAGTCCTGCCAAAAGGTTCGATCTGCCAGCGCCTGCGCCAAGGCTTGTGGCGTTTCCTGCCGCAGCACCTCGCTGCGCGCGGCGTCCAGGTCTTCACGGCCAACTCCACTGAAACTCTCGTACGAAAGATGGCTGGGCTGCACGGGAAGGTCGAGACTATCTGCCAGCCTGACGCGATAGGTCAGGTAAACCTCAACGGGATCGTTCGAAAAGTAATCCGCAATATGCCGCGCGGCAATTGCGTTGACTTTGTCCAGGCGGAACAACGAACGCCCCAGCCTGACCAGCGCCCGCTCCTTCTGTAAACCGGTACCGGCTGTACCGGCCTTGGCGACCAGCGCGCCAACCTCCAGCTCGCTGAGCGTCAGCAGCAACTCGTCACTGCAACTGCGCGGCCGGGCAACTTGCTCGAACAGGCTCGCGCGTACTTCAGCGTGCTGCTCGCAGGCCTCGAGGATATGCCACACCCGGGCCTGCAGGTCGCGCGGTTGTGCGTCGTATTCACGCAGGGCGCGTAAATCAGAGAAAAAGCGGAACAGATCCTGCGCCCCGGCTTCCTGGCTCAAGCGGTTCCAGCTCGCCAATCGCACCTCGCGCTGGGCTGGCGTGAATCCTGAAAACCAAGGGGCTGCAGCGTTCGGGATCGAAGTGGCATGAGCTGCACGTCGACGCTCAACGGCCCCGGCCGACGCCCTGGCCAACTGCAAGCGCTGCAAGGTTTCGTCCGAGAGTGGATTGTCGTGCAGCTCCAGGCCCCGCAACAAGCGAAGCGGCACTAAAGACAGCGCTTCAGGCAGTGTCTGAATCTGGTTGTCACGCATGTCCAGCAACTCCAGATTACCGTGCCTGGCCAGATCAGCGGGCAGATCGCCCAGCCCGGTGTTGCGCAAGGACAGCCGGCGCAGCAGGGGGAAAGACGCCAAGGGTGGCAGCAAGCCGACCGGGTTACCGTTGAGCTCCAAGCGGCGCAGCTCCACAAGCTGGCTCAAACGCAGGTTATCCTCGCTGGAAAGCACGATCTGGTTGCCGCCAAGGCGCAGGGTCCTCAGTTCGGTCAGTTGCTCGATACCTGCGGGAAGGCGCGTCAGCTGGTTGTTCCGCAAGTCCAGGTTGCGCACCTTGCTGAAGCGACCAAGAAAGCCCGCATCAAGGCTCGTCACCTGCATATCGCGCAGGGTCAGGTGCGTGATGTGGTCGAAACTCACATTATCAGGCAACGCTGGCAGGTCACCCACCCGCTCGCCCACGAGGGTCAGGTGGTAGTCACCCGCCATCTCCCCAGGGGTAAAGCGCTGCCAGCTTGCCGTAATACGCCTGGCAACCTTGATACGACGCAGGCGGCGAACAATGTTCAGTCCTGCGTCATTTCGCCAGGCTTGCAATGCCTGCTTGAGGCTGACCTTGGCCTGTAACAGTTGGCTCACATGGTTCCAGGGGTCCACTCCCCGCCAAGCCAGGTCTTGCAGATAGGCCTCCAACTGCTCACTGCTCATCACCGGATACACGTGGTTCAACGTGCGCCGCAGTGCCTGGCGAGTCCCTGTCAGGTGGCCACTGAGCGGGTAGCCCAACCGCCCATCGAACAACCGTACAGGAGGGCGAATCCCCTGCCCCACACGGGCCAGCCCAATCATTCGGGCCGCCGCTTCACGGTCAGCGAGTGCCTCACGCCCAAGCCGCTCACCCAGTGCGTCATCCGTCATCTGGCTAATACCAAGCAACTGTCGCTGGTGGCTGTCCAGCTGCCGTCTCAACGTCTGCAGCAACCCACCCCTGCCCGCGGCAGGCAGCTCAACGTTGACCCCAGCCGACCAAGGGGCGATGGCATCGATCAGGCCCAGCGCGAGCTTACCGGTATCGTCATTTTCTGCGGTGGCCTGGCGCAACCCTGCGCAGGCACGGTCTATCCGGCTGTCGCGTATTGCCCAGCGGGCACGCTCCGCCAAGGCCAGGGGTACCCGGCCTGCGCCCGTCAGGCTCTCCATCTCGACGCTGCTGGCCCCCTCGACGATTTCCCGTGCGCAGCGGTGGGAAAGGCCCGGGAAGTCCCGCATCAATACGCGGTCCGCTGCTTGCGGGCTGATCTGTCGCTCGTTGAAGACCTCCTCGAAAGCGTCACCCCGCAACATCGGGAAATCACGGTGCAATTGCTGGCGTTCGATGGCATCGAGCAAGCGTGCCGGCACGGGCGCATTTTCCAACAGCAAACGGCGCAGGCAGTCAGCCTCGAAACCGGTGGTCTGCAGCGCTACAGATACCGCCTCATCGGGCACCTGCGCCGTGCGGCTGGCAAGGCGGCGCACCATGTAGGCGGGGTCATGCCAGCGCTGCGGTTGCTCGAACTCATGCACCCATCCCCCGGCACCATTGTGCTCAAGTGCCGGTGAATACGCCCCTGGCCTTGATGGGTGATGAATACGCCATGCGCCATCGTCCCCCTCGCTCACCTCATAGACAGCATCGTGCAGGCGCCTCAGCGAACGGCCAGTTTCATTCACGGCCTGGCCTACCATCAGATCGACGCCCTCACGCTGATAGCCCGACAAGGACGGATCACACAGCCGCAACTGGCCATCGCCCAGGCTTACCGGCACCATGGCATCCACCCGCGCCACTCGCTGTGCCAGCTTGCCAAGTGCCGTCGCTCCGGCCGCCGTCACCGCCGCCATCACGACCGTGTCGGCCACGTTGAACAAGTGGCCCAATGCGGCATCGCGATCACCCAACTGCCAATCCTGATAGCCTTCGTACACCTCACCCGCCAGTTGCACCACCGTAAGCCCCAGCAGGGCCTGCCCCAACACAGGCACAAACAGCGCTGCCAGGCCTGCCACGCTCAACCCCAAATCCAGATAGCCCTGCAAACGTGCGCGGCGGTCGGCGACATCTTCATCCTCTGTCGAAACCGCCAATACCCGCGCGTCATCCAGCATTTTTTCGATCCGGGCTTGGCGCAGCGCGACGAACACGTCGCCCTCGATCGCAAAACAGCGGCCATCCAGCTCAAGCGGAAGAACAGTATTACCGTGGCTGAGCAGTGCGTTCAGGGCCGCGCAGAAGGTGACGCGATCACGCTCTGCGACGAAGCGCTGGAAGTAGCGCCGATACGCTTCATTACGCAAACGTATGCCAAGGGTCATGTACAGCAGCTCCCAGCTGGTGTGCCAACTCACCGGGGCATACGGGTCCTCAGGGAACCACGCGATAACACCAAGCAGGCGGGCGTTCTGACGCACTTCGATCACCAGTGCGCCAATGACCTCCTTGCCCAACAGCCGCAGGGTGTGACACTTCAATACGGTGTTGTCGGCTGGCAGGAAAGACCCTGTGCCCACCACCTGGTTGATCCACTGACAGGTCTGCTCATCGATTTCACCCTTGATTCTTGCGGCGATTGCAGCAAGCGCCAGGTTGGCGCTCATCGCCTCCTCCAGGGCACTCTCGACGGCCACCCCCTCGCCTTCCAGCTTCGATTGCAAATGGCTTTGATAACGCCTGCCAATATCGATGTCTCTGCAAAGGCGGACAAAAGCTTGCGCACTTAGCGGCAGCAGGTGCCCGCTGGCAGTGACCAACTGCGACCCGGCCGCGAACCAGCCAGGCTGCATTTCCTTTTCGTGGAAGTTATGCAGTGCCGCCGAGAGAAGCGTCTGGGTGCTGACGATGCGTGTTGACGTGCTTGGTAAAGCAGGTGATATCGACGGTTTTGGCTGCAGGGTCACCAGCCTGAGCTGAGCCTGGCGCAAATCTACCTGCTTGATCGAATGGGCCTCGGGTGCACGTTTGAGCAAAGACTCGGCGAACTCATCCAAGGGGGTTATGGCCCCTAACCAGGCGTCTACTTGGTCCTGCGCCCGCTGTTGGCGCAAAGCAGCGGCGCGCAGCTCTGTCAGCTCTTGGGCAGACGCGCGCTTGAGCCAGCCTGGCAACTGACGGGCAATCAGCGCATCGATGGAATCGGCAGGTATTACGGAAGGGGTCATGGGCAGCCTCAACGCTTGATAAAAAAGCGCTAGCTGAACAAGGTTCCAATCCCCTCTGGCCCTATTTATGTAGTGAATGCACAGCTTGAAAATGTATTTGTGCCTACAGGTCAAATGACTTTGGCGCTATAGCGGCTTATTCGCTGCCGTTCAAACCTGCACACTGGGCACCACATGATCCTCCCCCTATTCAGGAGCAACCCCATGAGCGTTCCTTCCTTCGGCCTTGGCACCTTCCGCCTCACCGGCCAAACCGTCATCGACTCGGTCAAGTCTGCCCTGGCAGTCGGCTACCGTGTCATCGATACCGCACAGATCTACAAGAACGAAGCCGAAGTGGGCCAGGCCATCGCCGAAAGCGGCGTGCCGCGCAGCGAGCTGTTCATCACTACCAAGATCTGGGTCGACAACTACGCCGCCGACAAGCTGATCCCCAGCCTGCGTGACAGCTTGCAGAAACTGCGCACCGACTATGTCGACCTGCTGCTGATCCACTGGCCAGCGCCGGGCAACGGCGTAGAACTGCCCGAGTACATGAAGGCCCTGGCCGACGCCAAGCAGCAAGGCCTGGCTCGCCAGATCGGCGTTTCCAACTTCAACATCGAGCTGACCAGGCAAGCCATTGCCGTGGTCGGCAAAGGGGAAATCGCCACCAACCAGATCGAGCTCAGCCCCTATCTGCAGAACAGCAAGCTGACCGCGTTCCTCAAGGAACAAGGGATCACCGTGACCTCGTACATGACCCTGGCCTACGGCAAAGTGCTAAAAGACCCGGTACTGGCCCAGATCGCCGCCAAGCACAAGGCTACCGTCGCCCAGGTTGCCCTGGCCTGGGCCCTGCAACTGGGCTATGCCGTGATCCCGTCGTCGACCAAGCGTGAAAACCTGGCCAGCAACCTGCTTGCCCGTGGCCTGACGCTGGACAGCGACGACATGGCACGCATCGCCAAGCTGGAGCGCAACGGCCGCGAGGTCAGCCCTGACGGCCTGGCGCCAACCTGGGACTGACACCGATGACTGCTCAAACAATGAGACCCGGCCGCGTGCTTTTCGCGTTGGCCATTGGCGCCTTTGGCATCGGTACTACCGAGTTCACCCCGATGGGGCTGCTGCCGGTCATCGCCCAGGGCGTGGAGGTGAGCATCCCCAGCGCCGGCATGCTGATCACCGCCTATGCTATTGGCGTGATGGTCGGCGCGCCGATCATGACCTTGCTGTTCAGCCGCTTTGGGAAGCGCGCTGCGCTGATGGCGCTGATGGCCATCTTCACCCTTGGCAACCTGCTGTCGTCACTGTCGCCGGACTACTACACCCTGCTCGCTTCGCGACTGGTCACCAGCCTCAACCATGGTGCGTTCTTCGGCCTGGGAGCCGTGGTGGCAGCCAGCGTGGTGCCCAAGGAGAAACAGGCCAGCGCCGTGGCCACCATGTTCATGGGCCTGACCATCGCCAACATCGGCGGCGTGCCGGCCGCCACCTGGATTGGCCAGCAGATCGGCTGGCGCATGGCATTTGCCGGTACCGCCGTACTCGGCCTGCTGGCCATGGCCGCACTGTGGTACGCCCTGCCCAAGGGTGAACGCGGCAGCGTGCCGCATGTGCGCAAGGAACTGGCGGTCATTGCCCGCCCCAGCGTGCTGCTGGCAATGGCCACCACCGTGCTCGGTGCCGGCGCCATGTTCACCTTGTACACCTACGTGGCGCCGGTGCTGGCCGAACTGACCGGTGCCTCGGACGGCTTCGTAACCTTGGGACTGGTACTGATCGGGGTTGGCTTCACCCTTGGCAACAGCCTGGGTGGCCGCCTGGCCGACTGGTCGCTGGATGGCGCGGCGAAAATCTTCCTCGCCGTGCTGGCGCTGATCATGCTGGCGATGCCCCTGGTACTGAGTAGCCACATCGGCGCTGCCATCGCCCTGCTGGTCTGGGGCATGTTCACCTTCGCCGTGGTACCGCCGCTGCAAATGCGCGTAATGACTGCCGCCATCGAGGCGCCAGGCCTGGCATCGTCGATCAACGTGGGTGCGTTCAACCTGGGTAACGCCGTGGGCGCGGCGCTGGGTGGTGCGGTTATCAGCCTGAACCTGGGCTACGCCGCCGTGCCAATGGCCGGAGGTGTGCTGGCGGCTGCGGGGCTGTTGCTGGTATGGCTGGGCGGGCGCAACAAGGTCGCCGGCAAGACCGCAGCCGATATAGCCTGAAGGCAATCACCTGCAGGAGCGCCTCCGCTCTCCTGCCAGGCTGTGGGCACGGATGCCCGAAACGCGACATTGGCTGCCTGTTCGGCGTGAGACAGGCAACCTCGGCACTGGATAACCTGCTGCGGCAACGCCTTGCTCCCTTGCCATAGAAGAACCTTGCCCATGACAACCTCCGCCGCCTCCGTAGCCGCCGCCACGCCTGCCGACCAGCCTCAGGGCTTTGTCGTGCGCATCGTCGGTGCTGCTGCATTCGCCCACCTGCTCAATGACCTGATTCAAGCCGTACTGCCGTCGATCTACCCCATGCTGAAAAGCGATTTCGCGCTGAGCTTCGCCCAGATCGGCTGGATCGCCTTGGTGTATCAGGTGACCGCTTCCCTGCTGCAACCCTGGGTCGGCATGTTCACCGACAAGCACCCACAACCCTACCTGCTGCCTGCCGGCATGTTGGTGACGCTGGTGGGCATCGCCCTGCTCGCCTTTGCCGGCAGCTATGCAATGCTGCTGGTGGCCGCCGCCGTGGTCGGCGTGGGTTCGGCCACCTTCCACCCAGAGGCCTCGCGGGTGGCCAGAATGGCCTCCGGCGGGCGCTTCGGGACCGCGCAATCCACCTTCCAGGTCGGCGGCAATACCGGCTCGGCCCTCGGCCCGCTGCTCACTGCTGCCATCATCATTCCGCACGGCCAACCGGCCATTGCCTGGTTCATGCTGGCCGCTGCGCTGGCTGTTCTGGTGCTGCTGCGGGTGACGGGCTGGAGCGTGCGCCACGGCCAGGCCCGGCTCAAGACCTTCGCTGGCCAACAGGCCCCCGGCCTGTCGCGGGGTGCCATGTGGCGCGCTGTGGCGGTGATCGCCGTGCTGATGTTCGCCAAGTTCGTCTACATCGCTTCGTTCACCAACTTCTTCACCTTCTACCTGATCGAGCATTTCGGCCTGAGTGTGCAGCACAGCCAGCTGTACCTGTTCGTGTTCCTCGCAGCCGTTGCGCTGGGCACCTTTGCCGGTGGCCCGGTGGGTGATCGCATCGGGCGCAAGGCCGTGATCTGGGTCTCGTTCCTCGGTGTGGCGCCCTTCGCCCTGGCCCTGCCCCATGCCAGCCTTGCCTGGACAGCCGTGCTGGCGGTGGTCATCGGCCTGGTGATGTCCTCGGCATTCGCTGCCCTGGTGGTGTATGCCCAGGAGGCGGTGCCGGGCCGGGTCGGCATGGTTTCAGGGGTGATGTTCGGGCTGATGTTCGGCATCAGCGGCCTGGGTGCAGCCGGCCTGGGCGCACTGGCCGACCGGCATGGCATCGAGTGGGTGTACCAGGCCATTGCGTTCCTGCCGCTGCTCGGGTTGGCCACCGCCTTGCTGCCGGCCACCCGCTCGCAGGCCCGCCCTGGCCGTTGCTGCTAAAGTGGCGCTGCCAGGCTGCTTCGATACGAGGTCACGATGGTAAAGCCGCAACGTGAACTGCTGGTGGAGGTCGATGAGTGGACCTGGGAGGTGGGTAGCCGTGCGACAGACTACCCAAGCGACTGGTTCATCGAGCCCCATCGCCATACCAAGCATCAACTGATCTATGCCATCAAAGGCCTGATGATCGTCGAGTCCGGAAACGAATGCTGGACGGTGCCACCCAGCCGCGGCGTGTGGATGCCTTGCGGCCAGGTGCATGCCATTCGCTGTGTCGGCGACGTGAAGATGCGCAGTGTGTTCGTGCGCATCGACGCGGCAACCGGCCTGCCCCTGCAGAGCAAGGCCATCAGCATCTCGCCCTTGCTCAGCGAACTGATCAAGGCCTCGGTGGGGTTCACCGCACCGTTTGCCGAGGACTCGCGCGAAGCCCGGGTCATGCGCCTGATCCTCGACGAAATCTGCGTACTGCCGACCTTGCCGCTGAAGCTGTCGCAACCCAGCGACCAGCGCCTGCGGGTGATCTGCACGGCATTACATGAACGGCCCGAGGATAACGCCACCGTTGCCGACTGGAGCCTGCGCCTGGGGGTGGACGAAAAGACCATCCAGCGGTTGTTCCGCAAGGAAACCGGCATGACCTTCGGCCAGTGGCGCCAGCAGGCACGGCTGATGCAGGCACTGGAGCGGATTGCCCTGGGCGAGCGAATCATCGATGTGGCGGGGGCCTTGGGCTATGACAGCCCAAGTGCCTTTGCCAGCATGTTCAAACGCCAGTTCGGTACCACGCCCAGTCAGTTCTTCAGATAACCTGAAGTCCACGCATTTGCCGGCACTGGCCCGCCGCATACGGGCTGTCCGCTGAGGGCTCGCCCTGCCTGTTCTTGCACAGCATCCCCGCCAAGCCGTATACAGTACCCCTACAACAATGCCCGCAAAGGAGCCCGGCACATGACCGTGACGCTGTCCCCCCTGCAGATCGACTGCGATTTCGACTCCGGCAACATACAGGTACTGGATGCCAGCAACCCGGCCCAGGTACACCTGGCCATTCGCCCGGACACCCACAGCGGCCACTACCAGTGGTTCCACTTCAAGGTCAGCGGGCTCACACCGGGGCAGGTCCATCGCTTCAGCCTGGACAACGCTTCTGGCTCCTCGTACAAGAACGCGTGGAGCGGCTACAACGCTGTGGCCAGCTATGACCAGCAGCGCTGGTTCCGTGTGCCAAGCCAGTTCGACGGTACGGCGCTATCGTTCGAGGTCAAGGCTGAACAGGACCAGATCTGGTTCGCCTACTTCGAGCCCTACCCGCGTGCCCGCCACAACCAGCTGATCGAACGTGCCTGCCAACTCCCGGGGGTCGAGTTGCTGGCCAGCGGCCGCAGTGTCCAGGGCCGCGATATCCCCCTGCTGCGGGCAGGCGACGGTGCCGAAGGCAAGCGCAAGCTGTGGCTGATTGCCCAGCAGCATCCGGGCGAGCACATGGCCGAATGGTTCATGGAGGGCGTGATCGACCGCCTGCAGGCCAACGATACGGTGGTCCAGCAATTGCTGGCCAAGGCCGACCTTTACCTGATCCCCAACATGAACCCCGACGGCGCATTCCTCGGCCACCTGCGCACCAACTTCAAGGGCAAGGACCTCAACCGCGCCTGGCAGGACGCCAGCGTCGAATTCAGCCCGGAAGTGTTCTTTGCACAGGCGCAGATGAAGCAGTACGGTGTGGATGCCTTCATCGACGTGCACGGTGACGAAGAGATCCCCCACGTGTTCACGGCCGCATGCGAGGGCAACCCGGGTTACACCCCTCGGCTGGCCAACCTCGAAGAGCAGTTCCGTAGCACCTTGTGCAGCCTGACCCGCGACTTCCAGACGGTGCATGGCTATACCCGTGACGAACCCGGACAGGCGAATACGACGCTGGCCTGCAATGCGGTGGGCATGGCCCATGACTGCCTGTCACTGACGCTGGAGATGCCATTCAAGGACCATGACGACGCGCCCGATGCAGTCACCGGGTGGTCGGGGGCGCGCTCCAAGGCACTGGCCGGCGCGGTGCTGGAGACCCTGGCAAGCATGGTTGGCGATTTGCGCTGAACCTCGCCTTGCGCAGCCCCTGCAGGAGCAGCCCGTCGCGACACGCGGCGGCTGCTTCGGGGGTATTGACCGCCGTTCAGAACTGCACATCCAGTATCACACTGTCGGTATAGGTCGCAGCCGGCGGTGTCGCCTGATCGGTATAGACCTTGGCGTTGTAGTTGAACACCTGGCTACCCGTGCCGGTACCTACGCCGGGGTTGATGTCGGCATCCGTACTGGAACGCCTGGCAGCCCCTGACGCCCCCCAGCGCACGGTACCGGCACTTTTGAAAATGTCATAGGCCAGGTAGTTGTTGGCCGAAGACTTCATCCGCCGCCGCCCACCGGACACGTTCTGCCCGTCACCCAGCCCTACCGTGTAGCTGCTGCCCTTGGTGCATGACACGTTTATGCCCTGGCTCACCGTGCCGAACCCCGCCACCACCGGCGCACTGGCGAAGCTGATGTCAGGCGTGGTGATCTGGCAATCGTTGGTCACCGTCAGGCTCACGTTCAAGAGCTGGCTACCCGAGCCGATGTCGCGCCCAAGGCATATCCCCAACGCGCCAATCCCCGAACAATAATCCCAGCTCCAGGCCACGGTCAGGGCCTCTTGATACAACCCGGCCGCGACATTGCTGCCAATTTGGGTGCGCATGTAGATCGGCACCGCCTTGGGCGTGGTACCGCCGAGCAGCCCCAGCAAGTCGAGGATGCCGTTGCGGGCGAAGTCGTAGGCCACCCCCCGGGTAATCGGGTAGCGGGTGGTGTTGTCGGCATACAGCGTGTAGGGAATGACATCGCCTGTCGGGCCGACCAGACCGCCCGAAGCGGGCGTGATCGTGGCGTAGAAATGATCACCGCTGCTGAGCAAGGTCAGCAGCGAACCGGTGCACTGCAACCCGGAGTTGAGGCTGGAAGCCGTCTGTACCGTGTTGCGAACCTGCGTTGAATTAAGGCTGCCAAACGCTGCCGGCAACGTGGCCACCGACGAGCAAAGCGCCAAGGCCGTGCCGCTCGGCAACAGCAGCACGCTCGCCACCAGGCCCCGCCGCCAGGCATTCATCGGCACACCAACGGACCAATCAAAGGGACCGAGCCTTGCGCTTCGGGCAGGTCGAACGCCACTTCGCAATGCCCACCCCCTTCAAGCGCCACCTGAAGGCGGTTATGCGACGACAGGTTCTCCAGATACACCAACCCGTCCCACCCCACCACCGCCTGGGTGCCACTCTCTGCGTGGGTAACACGGCTACCCAGTTTGAGCACCTGCTGATTGCCATCCACCAATTCGATACTGGCCGCCATGACGCGCTTGAGGGGGAACTCCAGCAAATAGCCACTGCCCCGTCGTACCGCCACACGCTGCTCAACGTTCGGCGCGAGGACATCCGGTGGCAGGTTCATCGGATCGATCTCGTACTTGCCCCGGTAGTAACCGCTGCTGTAAGGCACCAGCAAGTGCCCCTTGGCATCGGTACGGCCGATTTCCTGGTTTTCATAACGCACCGGTACATCGGCGTAACCTGCGGTGCTGACCACCACGAAGGCATCATCGATACGGTTGGCGGCGAACACGCCGGCATCCATCCACACCAGAGAACCACTGGCGTCGGCCCAGCGGGTCATCTCGCCGCTGCTGCCATACACACCGGCCTGCAATTGCACCGATTGCAGGCGCCAGGTGACGTCGGCCTGGCGATAGGCATCACGGTCGCTGCCTGCTGCATAGCCCAGGTTGTAACCGACGCCGACACCCGCTGGCACCGCGCGGCTGTAGTTGACCCGTTGCAGGGTCTCGCCTTCATTGCTGCGTTCCATGCTCAGCGCCAGGGTGCCGTGCAGGTCGAACGGGATCACCAGCTGCGCCTGCACCGCCCACTGGCTGTCACCCACTTCACGGTTGGCCGACAGGTACACACTGCTGCTGCCCCACAGCGGCTTGCTGTAGCTCAGGTTGATCAACCGGGTACGCGTTCCGTCACCGGCGCGCACGTCGAAGTAGCCAGCGCCAATGCTGCCGTATGCGTTCAGGTTGACACTGAGGGTAACCTGTTCGCTGCTTTTGCTCAGTTGCATGTCCGGGGAGCCCACCCGGCTCAGGTCGGCATAATCGCCATGGCGTTGCAGGCGCTGGTAACCGAAGCCGATGCGCTGGCTGTTGTATTGGTAGCCAAGGGCGACCTGGTGGCCCTTGTCGCCCTCGAACCGGCTTTGCGCCAAGGCAGCGTTGAGTACGCCGAAGTTGCCCACGCGCATGTTGCCGCCCAGCCCACCCAGCATCAGCGACTCCGCCGTTTCGGCGTGGGTTTCCAGGGTGAAGATGTCACTGAGCCCATAGCGCAGGCTACCCGAGGCGATACCCGGCCCATAGCTGAAATCGCGTACACCGTAATCACGGCGCAGGCTGCCGGCGGCCACCGAGTAGTCCGACAGGCCCTTCTGCAGCAGGCTGCTGGTGACGTAGAACGGCAAGGTGGTCGACACCTGCCGGCCAAGGGCATCAGTGGTGACCACCACCGCCTCCCCGGCACCGTTGATGAACGGCACGTTGGTCAGGGTGTACGGGCCTGGCTGCAGTTCGGTGGTACTGGACTTGAAACCGTTGATGAACAGGTCGAGCGACGTCGGCACCGCCGCTTCGCCGGCGAACGCAGGCAACGGGTAAGTGACAAGATCCGGACGCGCCGCGAAGTCGCGTGACAGCTGCACTCCGCCCACCCGCACCGAACTGCTCCAGGGCAAGGCGCCCGTCACGAAGTCACCGGCTTCGTAGGTCAGCAGGCGCTGCTCGTCGGTGAAGCGCCAGGTGGTGTCGTAACGCATGAAGCCACGGCGGGTATCGTCCACCTGTGCGCCATTGAAAGACTGACGCCACTGCCCGGTACTGGAAAAGGTACCCCAGCTGTCGAACAGGCGCAGCTCGTTCCAGGCGGCTAGGTAGGTACCGCCTTCATCGGTGTCGTTGAGATACAGGTCGTAGTTGAACAAGGCGCCGAAACTGCTGCGCGCATCGCTGGCCGGGTAAAGGTTGCGATCACCCACTTGCTGTTCTGGCAACCAGGCTGGCGGCACCTGCAGCAGCAGGCGCTGGTTCTGACTGTCGTAGTCGGTGTGCAGCCCCGCGATGCTGTCCAGGGCCACCTCCCCCTGAGGGTTGCCCGGCAGCGAGACGCCGGCTGCACGCAATACGTCGCTGTCCAGGTACAACCGCCCGGCCCGCTGCTGCACCGGTATCAGGTCAACCCTGGGCATCTGGTTCACCACCAGGTCGAGGTAAAGGGTGGCCTCGGCGATGGCGGACATCTCCGTGGGCGGTGGGGGCAAGTCGTCGGCCAGTACCAGCGCGGGGCTGACCAAGGCCAGCCCCAGGCACCAGCGGCACGTCGTCGCCGGGAGCCATTTCACACACGGTTTCCAACCATTGCCGGGTCCTCCCTGGCCCCTGCACTTCATTCAGCCGTTGGCTCATTGGCCTTGGCGGATGGCGTCCGCCGAGCGCTGACCGTTGACCCTGCCCATGAGCACGCTGCCGTTGCCGGATGCCACGGGGGCCGGCCAGCGCATGCTTGCCCCCGGCAGCACATAACCCAGCAGGCCTTCAGCCAGTGGCTTGCTCTGGCTGCCTTGCTGCACGACCACATCGGTCAGCCGCGCATGTACCGGGCCCGTGTTACGCAGTTCAATGTAGGGCTTGCCCTGCACCGTCACCGGGCGCCAACTGAGCTGCGGCTTGCCCACGCCCTCGGCATTGCGTTTGCCTTCAGGGTCGGCCTTGCCCCACAGCCCTTCGCCATAGACGAACAGCGGCACCGAATAGCGCATCTGCAATCGAATGGCCGCCGTCGCGCCGGGCTCGGCCTTGTCGACCGGGATGGCGGGCGGAATCTCGTCGATGATGATGCGGTAGGCCTGCTCCTGGCCGGCGGGTGAAGGGCCGGTACGGGTGAGGCGGATCAGCTGCTTCTGCCCGGGTGCAATGTTGGCGACCGGTGGGCTGCCGATAATTTCGCGCTGCGCCTGGAACTGCTCCTGGTAATCACCCTGGCGCCAGGCGAATACCCGCACCTGCAGGTTTGCCGGCGCAGTGCCACGGTTTTCCAGCCACAACGCACCTGCCTTCTGGTCGGCCTCCAGCACCGGGTCGATCGGCCAGATCAGCACCGAAGTGGCCGCCCAGGCCGGCAGGCTTGCCAGCGACAATAATCCAGTCAATCCACGCGTCCACTTCGCGCCTGCCCGCATGCAGCTCTCCTTAGACACTTGTCATGGGTGGCGCTGGCCGTTACCAGGTCACCGTCACTTGCACCACATCGGTGTAGGTCCCTGCCGGCTGCGTGCCGGTCAGCTGAACCCGTCCGTACACCGGTAACTTGATCGCCGTCGGGTCGGAATAGCTCACCGCCACGCTCTGGCCGATCCCCAAGGCCTGGCTATAGGCGGCGTCCCGGTACAACTGGTAGGCCAGCACTTGCGTGCCACTGGTGCGCTTCAGGTTGCGTGTGCCACTGGCACTGTTTTGCCCGCCGTCCAGGCTCATGCTCATGGCCACGCCCGGCGTGCACTGGAACGTCACGGTAGAACCCCCCAGGGATGTGCTGAGCAGACCCGTGGACAGCGCCGACTGCGAGCCATAATCGAGCGTGCCGTAACTGGTGACACCGCCTACCACCAGACACCCGGCGACAACCTGCGCCGTCACCGTGAAGGTACTGGTGGTCACTGCCCCCAACGGAGCGGCCAACAACATGCTGACGCCTGTCAGGCCTCCTGCCAGCCAGCCGCGCATGGGTCAGAACGACAGCTCGACCGAGATCGTGTCGCTGTAGACCCCTGCGGGCAGGCCCGCCTTGCCGACAGCCTTGCCGTAAAGGTTGATCGTTTGAGCGGCGCCGGTACTGGTCGGCAGGGTGATGGTGTCGTCGACCGCCAGCAACGCCGTACGCCCAGCGTCGGTATAGAGGTCATACGGCACAAAGTTGCCAGAACCATCGGCGAGCGCACGGGTGCCACCGCTCGACTGGCCATCATGCAGGCCTGCACTCACTTTGATCACAGGCACCGTACCTGCAGAGCACAGGATGCTCATGGCGCCTCCCCCGCCTCCCAGCACCTGGGCATCGGCGGTGACGAACAAGGCATCCTCGGTACCGAAGTCCAGGGCACCGAAGTCAAGCCCCGACGTGCCCGACGTGCCATTGACCTGGCAGGCCGCAGTCAGCGTCAGGGTCGAGCTGATACTCCCTGTCACCGTGGCCGCCTGGGCCTGGGAAGCCAACGCCAGGCCCAGGCCTGCGAGGACGCAAAATGAAAGGTTCGTTCGCATCGGAGTCTCCTTGCGTGGTTACCAGTCCAGGGTCACTCTGAGGGTGTCGCGGTAAAGCCCGGCCGGCAGCGCACGCGGTTGCGCCACTACCACACCGTAGATGGGAATCGGTACTTGCTGGCTGCTGCTAATGGTGAAGGCCCGTGCCTGGCCGACGCCGTAGCGGCTGCTGCCGCCTGGGTCAACCGCCAGCTGGTATGGAATCAGTTCACGGCCGTTGCTCAGGCGGCGAATGCCATCTTCGCCATTGAGGCCACCATTGATACGCACGTTGAAGGCCCGAACCTCAGGCGTGCAACTGATCTGCAGGCTACCCTGACCGCCCACTTCGTCCACCTGGCTGCGCAACGGCTGATCCCAGTTCGGACCGCGCTCGCCAAAGTCCAGTACGCCTGGGTCACCCAGCACGGCCGGTTGCGTCTCGTTGCTGCTGATCTGGCAAGACGCGCTGATCACCAGCCGCGCCTGGATGAAACCGGTGGTGCTGCCATGCACCGCACCGCCTGGGACCAGCAGCGGGCCGAGGGTGAGCAACAGGATCGAAGTGCGGCTCATGGCATGGCGTCCTTGTGCATGACGGCGTCCTTACCAGGTGACGGTGACTTTCAGCAGATCGGCATAAACCCCTGCATCCGGCACCCAGGCCAGTTTGTCGATACGTGCATACAGCGGCAATTCAACCGAACCGCTGCCCGGTACACGCGCCGATTGGGCTACCCCCACTGCCAGCGGCTCACGCCAGGCAGCGTCACGGTACAAGCGGTAAGGAATGGGCCGCGCCAGGCGATCGTCGCTGGCCAGGTAGCGCAGTTCGCCGATGCCACCATGCAGGCCACCATCGACGCGCACCTGATAAGGCGTATCCGGGTTGCACTCCAGGCGCGGCGGACGCTGGCTCAGCAGCACACCACTCAAGGGCGCGCCAGGGCCATCCAGGCGCGCCGTAGCACCCAGGTCAATCCGCCCCAGGGCCTGGGCTCCCGCATCGCGGGTCTGGTTGACCAGCATGCAGCCACGCTGCACCAATACCCGCACCTCCACGAGAAAATCCGCAGCCACGGTACTGCCGCTGAACAACAGGCCGAACAGCGCGGCCAGCATGCGCTCCGTCACCTTGTTATCCTTATCGAAACGTCCTGAACTGAGCGTAGCAGTGAGGCGGAGCAGCCGATGTGGCATAACGCCATTTTTTTGTATTAGCGACAAAGCGATACCGTGGCATCAAAAAAAGCCTGTACCGCACAGAACCCGTGGCCACCCCGTGCCTCCAATGGCCAGGAGCCGGTAAATTCGCCGGGATTCTGTTAGGGTGAATCGTATTCGTCCCGCGCCAGACACCTGTGCCGTACACGGACGGACATGACAGGAGCTTTTTCAATCATGACTGCAGACAACTCACTGGCAGACGCCATGGAGCGCTGTGCCCAAGAACCGATCCAGGTTCCGGGCAGCATCCAGCCTCACGGCTTTCTGCTGGTGCTGGATGCCACCGACCTGTGCGTGCTGCAGGCCAGTGAAAATGTCGAGCACTGGTTGGGCTTGCCAGCCCGCGAACTGATCGGTTGCCACTTCGCCGACCTGGTTCACGAGGGCTTTGACCTGCACGCGCACCTGACACGGCTTCCCGAAGATGAAGTCTTCCCCTTCCACATTGGCGACGTGCGCTTGCGCCAGGGCGCACCCATCAGTGCCCTGCTGCACATGCTGGTCCATTGCCACGATCAGGTACTGATTGCCGAGTTCGAACCGCCCCGCCTGCCAGCAGACCTGGTCGAGCAAGGCGACTACTACCCGTTGGTGCGCAGCTTTGTCGCCAGTCTGCAACTGGCCGGCAGTATCGAAGACCTGCTGCAACAAGCGGTGCTGCAGCTAAAACGCATCACCGGCTTTGGGCGGGTCAAGGCCTACCGTTTCGATGCCGAAGGCAATGGCCAGGTGCTGGCCGAGGTAGCCGACCCGGGCTACCCCAGCTACGCAGGCCTGTGTTTCCCGGCTGCAGACATCCCGCGCCAGGCGCGCGAGCTGTACCGGGTCAACCGTATCCGCGTGATCGAGGATGCCAACTATCAGCCCTCGCCACTGCTACCCGCCACCAACCCGCGCACTGGCAAGGCGCTGGACATGAGTTTCGCTGTACTGCGCAGCGTGTCACCCGTGCACCTGCAGTACATGCGCAACATGGGCACGCTGGCCTCGATGTCGCTGTCGATCGTGGTCGACGGCGAGCTGTGGGGGCTGATTTCCTGCCACCATCAGCAGCCACGCCCGGTGGACCTGCGCACCCGCACGGCCTGCGAGCTGTTGGCCAGCGTGCTGTCGTTGCAGATAGAGTCCCGCGAGTCCCATGCCAGCACGCGCAAGCTGTTGGCGCTGCGCCAGCACATCGTACGCATGATCTCGTCCATGGCCGACCACGACAGCGTCAGTGACGGCTTGCGCGACCTGCCCCACGTGCTGCTGGCCTTCGCCGACGCCCAGGGCGCGGCAGTGATCTCGGCCGAGCGCTGTGACCTGATCGGCCAGACCCCGCCTGAGGCCCAGGTGACGGCGCTGGTGCACTGGCTAGGCCAACGTGACGAAGACAGCGTGTTCCATAGCGACAACCTGCGCCGCGACATTACTGAGCTACCCGAGCTGGCAAACCATGCTGGCGGGGTGCTGGCGGTGGCCATCTCGCAGATCCACTCGCACTACCTGCTGTGGTTCCGCCCCGAGCAGATACGCACGGTCAACTGGGCCGGGCAGCCGACCAAGCAGGTCGGGCCACAGGGCAACCTCGACCCACGGCACAGTTTTGAACGCTGGCAGGAAGAACTGCGCGGCTATTGTCAGGCGTGGGACCCACTGGTGATCGAGGGCGTGATGGAGCTGCGCAGCGCTGTGCTGGGCATTGTCCTGCGCAAGGCGGAAGAGCTGGCACAACTGGCTGGCGAATTGCGCCGTTCCAACAAGGAGCTCGAAGCGTTTTCCTACAGTGTTTCCCACGACCTGCGCGCACCGCTGCGGCACATCGCCGGCTATACCGAACTGCTTGGCGAAATCGAAGGCCAAGGCCTGAGCGAACGCGGCAAGCGCTTCCTCCAGCATATCGGTGAAGCGGCGCACTTTGCCGGCAGCCTGGTCGACAACCTGCTCAACTTCTCGCAGATGGGCCGCTCGGCCTTGCGCCTGTCCGACGTCGACCTCAACGCCCTGGTCGAGGCCATTCGCAGCGAGCTGGCCCCCGATTACGAAGGCCGCGCAATCGTTTGGGACATCGCCCCACTGCCCAAGGTGATCGGCGACCCGGCATTCATCAACATGGCCTTGCTCAACCTGATAGCCAATGCCATCAAGTACACTCGCGGCCGTACGCCTGCTCGCATCGAGATCAGTGCCGTACAGCACCCTGAAGAAACCGAGGTCTGCATCCGCGACAATGGCGTGGGCTTCGACATGGCCTACGCCAACAAGCTGTTCGGCGTCTTCCAGCGCCTGCACCGCATGGAAGATTTCGAAGGCACCGGCATTGGCCTGGCGAGTGTACGCCGCATCATCGAGCGCCACGACGGTCGAGTCTGGGCCACTGGCCAGGTCGACCAAGGCGCCAGCTTCCACTTCACCCTACCCCGAAACACTGCTACCTGAGGCATCGCTACCATCATGCTCAAGCCCATTCTGCTGGTCGAAGACAACCCCCGAGACCTGGAGCTGACCCTGCTGGCCCTGGAGCGCAGCCAGTTGGCCAACGAGGTCATCGTGCTGCGTGACGGCGCCGATGCCCTCGACTACTTGCTGCGCCGCAACGCCTACGCCGAGCGCGATGACGGCAACCCTGCCGTGCTGTTACTCGACCTGAAACTGCCCAAGGTCGACGGCCTGGAAGTGCTCAAGGAAGTGCGCGCCACTGCCGAACTGCGCAGCATCCCCACCGTGATGCTGACCTCTTCGCGCGAAGAGCCCGACCTGTTGCGTGCCTACGAGCTGGGGGTAAACGCTTATGTAGTCAAACCCGTGGAGTTCAAGGAATTCGTCACCGCCATCTCCGACCTCGGGGTATTCTGGGCAGTGCTAAACGAACCGCCACCCGGCTCACTGCGACTGAACCGTCGCGGTAGCAACTGAGGCCGCCGCAACGATGCAGCAAACGCCGTTGAAACTACTGATGGTCGAAGACAGCTCGATGGACGCCGAGCTGACCCTGATGCGCCTGGAGCGCAGCGGGCTGCATGTGCAGTCGCAGCTGGTGTTCGACCATGCGGGTGTCGAACATGCCCTGCGCCAGGCCCGCTACGACCTGATCTTGTGTGACTGCGTGCTACCAGGCTCGTCCGGCACAGAAGTGCTGGCCATCGCCCAACGCCTGGCACCCGACATCCCGTTCATATTCCTGTCCGGCATTTATGGCGAAGAGCACGCGGTGGAAATGATCCGCCTGGGCGCGACCGACTATGTGCTGAAGAAGAACCTGCCACTGCTGCCCAAAGCCGTGCGCCGAGCCCTGAGCGAAGTGCAGGAACGCCAGCGCCGTCGCCGCGCCGAAGAGGCCCTGGCGGACGTCGAAGCACGTGCTCGCATCGCCATCGACGCCGCCGGCATGGGCACCTGGGACCTGCGCCCGCAAGAGGGCCTGTTGCTGTGGGATGACCGCTGCAAGACCTTGTTCGGCCTGCCCACCAGCACCGAAATGAGCCTTGAAGTGTTCTACGCCGGCATCTACCCCGACGACCTGCCACTGGTGCGCGAGGCGGTGGAACATGCCATGCGCCCGGAAAGTGACGGTCATTACCGCGTGGAGTTTCGGATCGCGCAACCCAATGGCCTGGAGCCTCGCTGGTTGCTGAGCAGCGGCCAAAGCCAGTTCGTCGATGATCAGTGCGTTCGCTTCTCAGGCGTACTGCAGGACATCCACGCGCAACGCCAGGCCACCCAGGCGCTGCGTCAGCTGAACGAGATGCTTGGCGAGCGCGTCGAGCGCCGTACCCGCGAACGCGATCGTGCCTGGGAGCTGTCGCAGGATTTGCTGGCCGTGCTGAACAAAGACCTGACCCCGGTCGCACTGAACCCCGCCTGGGAAGCCAGCCTGGGCTTCTCACGCGAACGCCTGAGCCAGTCCTCCTTGCTGCACCTGCTGCCTGAGCACGACCAGGAACAGTTACTCACCGAACTGGCCGCCCTCGCCCACGGCCGCACCAGCGCACGCTTTGTCGGCCGCATCCTGCATGCCGGCGGCCAACAGCGCTGGCTGTCGTGGGTGGTGGTGCCGGAGGACACCCTGCTGTACGTGGTGGCACGCGACATCACCAGTGAGCGCGAAGCCGCCCTGGGCCTGGCAGACGCCAACGCCCGGCTGCGCGAGCAGATAAACGAGCGCGAGCGCATCGAGGCCGCTCTTCAGCAGATGCAGCGGCTGGAAGCGGTCGGGCAACTGACGGCTGGCGTGGCGCATGACTTCAATAACCTGCTCACGGTGATACTCACCGGTGCCAGCTTTCTGGAGCGCGATCTGGCCAAGGCCGACCTGGACAAGGCCCGCACTCGCCTAACCCATATCCGCGAAGCGGGCGAGCGGGGTGCCAAGCTGACCTCGCAGTTGCTGGCCTTCTCCCGCCGCCAGCGTCTGGAGCCGGTGCCGCTGAACCTCAACCGTACCCTGGCCGGCCTGGAGGAGCTGCTGCGCCGCACGCTGGGTGGCAACGTCTCGGTGCGTCTGGACCTTGACCCGGCCCTGTGGCAGGCACTGACCGACCCCACCCAGACCGAGATGATCATCCTCAACCTGGCGATCAATGCCCGCGATGCCATGCCCGACGGCGGCCAGCTGACCCTGACCACGCGCAACACCCATATCGACCAGCGCCCGCAACGCCCGGAAGACCCGGACCCGGGCGAGTACGTGATGCTAAGCATCCGCGATACGGGTTGCGGCATGAGCGAAGAGGTGCTGGCCAAGGTATTCGAGCCTTTCTTTACCACCAAGGACATCGGCAAAGGTTCGGGCCTGGGCCTGGCCCAGGTGTTCGGCTTCGCCAAGCAGTCCGGTGGCGGCGTGCGCATCGACACCACTCTCGGTCGCGGTACCGAAGTGGCGGTATACCTGCCGGCGGTAAAAGAGGAGATGGTGAACGAACCCGTGCCAGCAGTGCTCAGTCAGTCGATCAGCGAAAGCGGCCATAACCGCACGGTGCTACTGGTGGACGACGACCACCTGGTGCGCGACATGCTAGGCGATGTGTTACGCCAATACGGCTACCAAGTGCGCCAGGCGCACAGCGGCGAGCAGGCATTGGCCTTGCTGGATGACGACATTGACCTGCTGCTGACTGATTTCGCCATGCCCGAGTTCAATGGTGCACAACTGGCGCTGGCTGCCCGCGAACGGTACCCCCGCCTGCCGGTGGTGTTTCTTACCGGTTATGCGGAGTTGCAGGGGCTGGAACTGCCGGGCAGCCTGGTGATCCAGAAGCCGGTGCAGGCTGATGAACTGGCCAGGGCGCTGAACGAAATGCTGGGGATTTCCGGGTAACCCGGTACGGCACGACCCGCGCTCAGGAGGCGCGGAGGCGCGCAAAATCACAAAAACGCGAAAACCCAGTGCTCATCTTTCCTGGCACCGGGTTGAATACGTTTTAATCTTGAAAAATGGCAGGGGCGGCTGGATTCGAACCAACGCATGGCAGGATCAAAACCTGCTGCCTTACCGCTTGGCGACGCCCCTGTATCGGATGCAGCATTTGCTGCCCTGACAATTCCAACTGAGTGACAACTGGGTTGTTGTCTTGGAATGCGCGGCACTTTAACAACAAACTTTCGGTCTGTGAACCCCCCCTGATAAAAAAATTGCCAAAAAACAGCGAGTTAGTCATTTCGGTGCTGGTGCAGCGACCGTCCGTCGGTTTCCGCCCGCCTCGCTTCAACACAATCGCATTCCGCACTTCCAATCAGATAAGCCCATTGCATTGACCAAGGAGGACCCCATGCCTGTCTCTCACGACCTCTACCAGGACCTGCACTACCCGCGCGAAATCGTCCAGCAGCGCCGCCAGCAGGACAAGGCGCTGGATCGCCTGCTGGACGAGTACGTGGACATCGACAACCAGGTGCTGGCTGCCGAATCGATATCGGCCGGTAACTTCGTCGACGAAGACCTGCGCCACCTCAAGGAGCGTCGCCTGGCGGTGAAGTACATGATCGAGCGCCAGCTGGAGCGAAAGGCATAGCCCGTACAGGCACAAGAGGCGGCCAGACCTATCGCAAGAAGTGATGATTGCCCGGCACTTTCTCTATTAGTCAAAATGGCCGCTCTCGGGCAAGCTGCAGGCTGCCCCGCCATCGCCCAAGGAGCGTTGCTTTTGTCTGCCTGGATCCCTACCCCGCTGCGCCAGCTTGGCCAACGCTTGCGCGGCACCGCCAATCAACAGAGCGAGCTGCTCGGCTGGTTCGAGGACAAGGCGCACAGCCGCGGATATCAGCTGAGTGACGGTCAGCGGCGGGTAATCCACTGCATGGCCGAACAACTGACGCAGCTTGAACAAGGTCAACCGCGCAGTCTGTACCTGTACGGCTCGGTCGGCCGGGGTAAAAGCTGGCTGCTCGATGGCTTTTTCCAGGCCGTGCCGATAGCCGCCAAGCTGCGCCTGCATTTTCATGATTTCTTTGCACGCCTGCACCAGGGCATGCACCGCCACCGGGCGCTGGACGACGCGCTGGGCGCAACGCTGGACGAGCTGGTGGGTGGTTGCCGGGTGCTGTGCTTCGACGAATTCCACGTGCATGACATAGGCGATGCCATGCTGCTCACCCGGCTGTTCAACGCCTTGTTCGCCCGTGGCGTGTACCTGCTGGTGACCTCTAACTACGCGCCCGAAGGGCTGTTGCCCAACCCGCTGTATCACGAGCGTTTTCTGCCGGTCATTCGCCTGATCAACAGCTCGATGCACGTGCTCGAAGTCGGTGGCGACACGGATTTTCGCAGTTTGCCGGCCAACCGCGAGCATCAGCGTTTTACCCAGGGCCATTATGTCTGGCCGGGTGATGCGGCGCAGCGCCAGGCGCTGAACGTGCCGAACGAACAACCGGTGATACTGGACGTGAACAAGCGCCCGCTGCGGGCGCTGGCCATCGATGGCCGGCGGGTGGTGCTTGGCTTTGAAGATCTGTGCGAGAAGGCCACCGCGGTCATCGACTACCTGGTGCTGGCCAGGGAGTATGACGAGTGGGTGATCGATGGGCTGGATGACCTCTCGGCGTGTTCGCTGGCGGCTCAGCAGCGTTTCGTCAACCTGGTGGATGTGCTGTATGACCAGGATCGGCGGGTGATTGTCATAGGTAAACGTCCGCTGGAAGAGAGCCTGGGCGGCCCGCTGGCCGACCTGATGCGTACCCGCAGCCGGTTGGGGCAACTGCACCAGATTGCCCCCTGAGCCTGCAGTGCCTGAGACGGCCCTTTCGCGGGTGAACCCGCTCCTACAACGGCCTGGACTGCGCCCAATCACCAATGTGTGTCCACCCCCGATCGGGTGTAGGAGCGGGTTTACCCGCGAATACGGTAGCGGCCGCACCGGTGAACGGCGGGTGAAATTGGCCAGCAGGCCCGGCCCTTTCGCGGGTAAACCCGCTCCTACACGGCGGCCTGTGCCCAACCACCGACCTGTGTCCACCCTCGATCAGCTGTAGGAGCGGGTTTACCCGCGAATACGGTGGCAGCAGCAACGGTGAACGGCGGGTGAAATTGGCCAGCAGGCCCGGCCCTTTCGCGGGTAAACCCGCTCCTACACGGCGGCCTGCGCCCAATCACCGACCTGTGTCCACCCTCGATCAGGCGTAGGAGCGGGTTTACCCGCGAATACGGTAGCGGCCGCAACGCTGAACGGCGGGTGGAGATTGGCCAGCAGGCCCGGCCCTTTCGCGGGTGAACCCGCTCCTACGCGACGGCCTCTGCCGAACCACCGACGCGCGTGCCGCCCGCGAAAGGGCCATCGAGGTCAAACCATCAACCCGCCCTGGGCAAATCCGCCAGCACCGCTTCGATCTCCCCCAGCACTGCCGGGTCATCCAGGGTCGAAGGCGGCACATAATCCTGCCCATCGGCAATCTTGCGCAGCACCGCCCGCAGAATCTTGCCGGAACGGGTCTTGGGCAGGCGCTTCACCAGCCGTACCCGGTTGAAACAGGCCAGCGGGCCAATTTCCTCGCGCACGCTGCCCACCAGCTCCACCAGCAACTGCGCCTCGGCAATGCCCTCGCCATCCTTGAGTACCACCAGCGCCAACGGTACCTGGCCCTTGATCTCGTCATGCACACCGATCACAGCACACTCCGCTACCGCCGGGTGGCGGGCGACCAGGTCTTCCATTTCACCGGTGGACAAACGATGACCGGAAACGTTGATCACATCATCGGTGCGCCCCATGATGTAGACGAAACCATCATCGTCCAGATAGCCGCCGTCACCCGTGTGGTAGTACCCCGGATACGTGCGCAGATAGGCCTGCAGGTAGCGCTCGTGATCCCCCCACAGCGTCTGACTGCAACCGGGTGGCAATGGCAGGGCAATCACGATCGAACCCTGATGGTTGGCCCCGAGCAAGTGGCCTTCGTCATCCAGTACGCGAACGTTGTAACCCGGCACCGCCCGGTTGCTTGACCCTGGCTTCGCCGCGCTGCCCTCCAGCCCGACGCAAGGCGCGGTGACCGGCCAGCCGGTCTCGGTCTGCCACCAGTGGTCGTGCACCGGCTTGCCACTCACCCGTTCCAGCCATTCATGGGTGCTGGAATCCAGCTTTTCCCCCGCCAGGAACAGTTGCCGCAGCGAGCTGAGGTCATGTTTGCGAATCAGGTCGCCCTCCGGGTCCTCCTTGCGGATGGCGCGCATGGCCGTAGGTGCACAGAACAGCGCGTTGACCCGGTACTGCTCCACCACCCGCCAATAGGCCGAAGCATCCGGGGTGCGGATTGGCTTGCCTTCGTAGAACACCGTGGTACAGCCGCTCATCAACGGCCCGTAGACGATCAGTGAATGACCGACCACCCAACCGACGTCGGAAATGCCCCACCACACATCGCCGGCCTGCATGCCATAGATATGGCGCATGGCGTAACACAGCGCCACGGCATTGCCGCCGTTTTCCCGGACGATACCCTTGGGCTTACCGGTGGTGCCTGAGGTATACATGATGTACAGCGGGTCGCCGGCATCAAGCTCGACGGGCGCCACCGGCTCGGCGTCGGCCAAGGCCGCCTGCCAGTCCAGGTCGCGGCCTGGCAGCAGTTCAGCGTGCGCCTGTGGCCGCTGCAGCACCAGCACATTGCGCGGCTGGTGCCGGGCCAGTTGCAGGGCACGGTCAACCAGCGGTTTGTAGGCAATGACCCGGTCGAACTCCAGCCCGCACGATGCCGTCAGCAACAAGGTGGGCCGGGCGTCATCGATGCGCAGGGCCAACTCGTTGGCGGCAAAGCCACCGAACACGACTGAATGCACCGCGCCGATCCGCGCGCAGGCCAGCATCGCCATGGCCGCTTGCGGCACCATGGGCATGTAGATGATCACGCCATCGCCCTTGCTCACCCCCAGCTGGCGCAACAAACCAGCCAGGCGTGCCACCTCGTCGCGCAACTGGTTGTAGGTGTAGGTCTGCTGCACGCCGGTCACGGGCGAATCGTAGATCAGCGCCAACTGCTCGCCCCGGCCCTGCTCGATCTGGTGATCGAGGGCCAGGTAACAGCTGTTCAGGCGGCCATCCGCGAACCAGCGGTGGGTACCGTCGGCGTTGTCTTGCAGGGTCAGGGCAGGCTTGCGGTGCCAGGCCAGGTGTGCGGCCTGTTCCGCCCAGAAAGCGGCAGGGTCGGAAATGGAATGGGCGTAGCTGTGCTGATAGCTCATGTCGTTAGAAACCCGGTACTTGTTGTTATTGAAGGGCGAAACTTGAGTATGGACCGCTATACCCACGCCGCCATGGGACTAAAGTCACAACCGACCTGCAAATTTGCAGACAACGCAATTACGCCCCATAACGGTGCAAAGCCTCTAGAATAGGCCTCCCCTTCAACCACCGAGCAGCCCATGGACATCGAGCAGGCCCGTACCTTCCTGGAAATTGTGCGTTGCGGCAGCCTGGTCGCCGCGGCCGAACGCCTGTTCGTGTCACAAACCGCGATCACCGCGCGCGTGCAGCGCCTGGAACAGCAACTGGGTTGCCAGCTGTTCGTGCGTAGCCGCAGCGGCGCCAGCCTGACCAGCGATGGCGAAGCGTTCGTCAGTTATGCCAACCAGTTGGTGCAAACCTGGGAAGCCGCGCGCCGCGACCTGCCGTTGCCTGAAGGTTGCCAGCAGGTGCTGCATGTGGGCGGTGAGGTGAGCCTGGGCAACCCGATGATGCTCGACTGGGTAAGTGCCCTGCACCGTGAACTGCCCAGCCATGCCATCCGCAGCGAAGTCAGCGATGGAGAGTCGCTGCTGCGCAAGGTCGAGATGGGCTTGCTGGACGCCGCGCTGGTCTACCAGCCGACCTACGGTCCAGGCCTGCAGGTGGAGCAGTTGATGGAAGAGAAGCTGATTCGCGTGCGCCGGGTCGAGCGGCCCGAGCCGTACATCTACATCGACTGGGGCGAGGCCTTCCGCCGCCAGCATGATGCGGCCCTGCCCGACTGCGCGCGCCCGGCGCTTAGCTTCAACCTCGGCCCTTTGGCCCTGCAGTTCATACTCGACCAAGGTGGCAGTGGCTACTTCCGCACGCGGGTGGTGCAGGCCTATCTGGACAGCGGCGTGTTCGAGCGGGTACCGCAGGCACCGGAGTTCACCTACCCGACCTTCCTGGTGTACCCACGCAAACGCGACAGCGAAGCCCTGCAACAGGCCTTCGCGATCCTGCGCCGGCTGATAGCTGCCGGCGCCAGCGACTGGTCACAACGCTGGGACCCGGTTATCTGAAGCCTCGGTCTTGCTGAGCAACTGACGCTTGAGGCCGGCGATCAGGTCGGTCTGGGTGATCACCCCCACCAGCTTGTCGCCATCAAGCACCGGCAAGCAGTGCAGGCCTTGTTCGCACAACAAGGGCAGCAGGCGTTCCAACGGGTGCTGGCTGCTGACACTGACAACCCGCCTGCTCATCACTTGTGCCATGCGCACCGCCTGGCGGCCGAACAGACCGCGCCAGCTGAAACGCCCACGCTGCATCGCCGGGCCAACCAGGTCGCTGAGGCTGACGATGCCTACAAGCTTGCCGTGCTGCAGGACTGGCAGGGTTTTCAGGTGATGGCTGGCGAGCATTTTCCAGGCCTGCTCCAGCGTGGTATCAGGCGTGACGAACTGCACATCGCGGGACATCACCGAGGCAGCGGTGATACCGCCAAGGCTGCGCTGCAGAGCGTGCTGCTCGGTGGCGAGGATGATGCGCTCCAGTTCGTCACGGGTGACATCGACAAACTCGCCCAGCTCTTCCAGGGCCTGGTCCAGGTCTTCACTGCGGATGCCGACCCGCTCGCCGGGCAGCGGGTCATGGGTGTGGTGCAGGTCTTTGCGTGGCACCGCGCCTTTCGGGTAGCGCACCCCCGTCAAACGGTTGTAGGCGATTGCCACTGTCACCAGGATCAACGCATTGAGCAGCACCGGCTCCAGCAGGTGGTCGCCCAGGGCGGTCAACCCCGGGTCGGCCAGCACCGCGCTCACTGCCACACCGCCACCCGGCGGGTGCAGGCAGCGCAACAGGCACATGACCAGGATCGAGATGCCGAGCGCCGCAGCAGCCACCCACAGCTCGGGGCCGAAGCCTTCGCGCATGGCCAGCCCCACTGCACCCGCCAGGGCGTAGCTGCCCAACACCGGCCAAGGTTGGGCCAAGGGGCCGGAATGCACCGCAAACACCAGTACCGCCGAAGCAGCCAGCGGGCCGAGCAAGTGCAGGGCGATGCTGGGGCCATAGGCCAGGCTGGTCAGCCAGCCCGCGAGGAACAGGCCAAGCAGCGCACCGATACCGGCACGCAACCATTCTTTTGGGGGGATGTTGAGGGAGGCCGGCAACAGCCGCTGCAGACGACTTTCGGAACGCGAGGCAGACATTTGGGCAATCGGGATCTTTGGTTTTTCTGTTTAAAAAGAAAGCCCAGCCGAGTTGGCCTGGGCCTCGTATTGCGCATGCAATACCACAAGGGGCTCCGTCCGTGGAGAGATGGAAACCGCAGGGTTTCGTGGAGGGATTTTGCCGGGTGGGGGGAATTTGAGCTAATTCAAAAAACTGCGGCTGTACTGCAATTTTTTTGCAGTACTGATAGGGCCAAAGGGGATTGCGTACACCTGTCTTGTGTCGCGATGGGCCGCACAGCGGCCCCGGCATCAACGAGCCTTGCGCGGCAGGTCGATGCTCACCCGTAACCCGCCCAGCGGGCTCTCCAGCAAGGCCAGTCGCCCGCCCCATGCGTCGACGATATCGCGCACGATGCCCAACCCCAGCCCATGCCCAGCCACCTGCTCGTCCAGCCGTGAACCTCGCTCCAGCACCTGCTGCCGCTGGTCTTGCGCAATACCCGGGCCATCGTCATCGACCCACAGCCGGTAGCCCTCGGCGTTCGACGCGATACCCACGCGCACCTCGCTGTCAGCCCACTTGCAGGCGTTGTCCAGCAGATTACCCAACAGTTCCAGAACGTCCTCGCGGTCCCATGGCAACAACAGCCCGGGCGACACATCACTTGCCAGCAGCAGGCCCTCGCCATGAATCATGCCCAAGGTCCCGAGCAACCCCGGCAGTTCGGCATCACAATCGAACTGCGCGCCCGGCAGCGCATCCCCTGCCAGGCGCGCACGGTTCAGCTCGCGCGCCAGGCGTTCCTGAATCTGCTGCAACTGCTCGCGCATTTGCGCGCGCACGTCCGGCAGACCCTGCAGGCGTTCACTGGAAGCCAGGCTCAGCAGCACCGCCAGCGGCGTCTTCAGCGCATGGCCGAGGTTACCGAGGGCATTGCGTGAACGGCGCAGGCTGTCTTCGGTATGGCTAAGCAAGTGGTTGATCTGCCCCACCAGCGGTACCAACTCGCTGGGCACCTCGGCATCCAGCTGCGAGCGCTGCCCCTGCTGCAGTTGGGCAATCTGCTGGCGCGCCCGCTCCAGCGGCCGCAGCGAGCGGGTAACCGTGATGCGCTGCAGCACCAGAATCAGGATCAGCGCCACCAGGCCCATGCCCAGGCCGATCTGCTGCAAGCGTCGGAAACCTTCGCGCACCGGCGAATAGTCCTGAGCCACACTGATCGAAATGTCCTGGCCCAGGCGCCGGTAGTCGGCACGCAGGGCCAGCAGTTGCTGGCCTTCCGGGCCGAGTTCATGGCTATCGGAAAGCCCGGGCGCTGCGGGCTTGGGCATGTCCAGGTCCCACAGCGAACGAGACCTCCAGGTACCCTGGTCGAAATCGATGCGGAAGTAGTAACCGGAAAACGGCCGCTGATAGGCAGCCGAGATGCGCCGCTCATCCAGCTGTAGGCCCGAAGGCCCGCGCACCAATGCCACCAGAAGGTTCTCGCTTTCGTTGCGCAGGCCGTTTTCCAGATAACGTTGCAGGCCGGCCTCGAACAGCCACAAGGTCAGTTGCGCCAGCACCACGCCGACCACCACCAGTACCGCCACCAGGCCCAGGCTCAGGCGCGCCTGGATCGACTTCACTCGCCGCTCCCGGCATAGATGTAGCCTTGCCCGCGACGGGTTTCGATCACACTGCGGCCCAGCTTGCGGCGCAAATGGTTGACGTGGACCTCCAGCACGTTCGAGTCGCGCTCGGTTTCACCGTCGTAGAGGTGCTCGGCCAGGTGGCTTTTGGACAGGATCTGCTGCGGGTGCAGCATGAAGTAGCGCAGCAGGCGGAACTCGGCGGCGGTCAGTTGCACATCCACCCCGTCGCGGCTCACGCACTGACGGCTTTCGTCAAGGTGCAGGCCGGCCGCTTCCAGCTTCGGCTGATTGGCCAGGCCCCGGGCGCGGCGCAGCAACGCCTGGATGCGCAGTTGCAGCTCTTCGGGGTGGAAGGGCTTGCTCAGGTAATCGTCAGCCCCGGCCTTCAGCCCTTCGATGCGCTCGGCCCAGGAGCCGCGGGCGGTGAGGATCAATACCGGTGTGGCCAGGCCAGCGGCACGCCACTGGGCCAGCACGTCCAGGCCGGGCAAGCCAGGCAGGCCGAGGTCCAGGATGATCAGGTCGTAAGGCTCGCTTTGCCCCTGGTAAACCGCGTCACGGCCATCAGCCAGCCAGTCCACGGCATAGCCCTGGCGCTGCAGGCCGGCGGTCAGTTCATCGGCCAACGGTACGTTGTCCTCGACAAGCAACAGGCGCATTCAGTCATCTTCCTCGTCTTTGAGCAGGGCGCCGGTGCTGGCATCGAGCTTGATCTCGCGCACCACACCTTCAGTCGTCAGCAACTCGACTTCATATTCGTAGCGATCATCGTCTTCTTCCAGCTCGGCTTCCAGCAGACGCGCCCCGGGGTGACGCCCCAGGGCGGTCTCGAGCAGCTGTTCGAGCGGCAGTATGATGCCCTTCTGACGGAGCTTCAGGGCTTCATCCTGGTCCAGGTCGCGGGCAACAGCCAGGGAGCAGACGGCAAGCAGCGAGAGCGCCAGGTAACGTGCCGTCCGGGATACATGGATCATCAGCTGTCTCGTTCGTCCTTGAGCACCTCACCGGTCTTGGCATCCATGTCGACGTCCCATTCGACGTTCTGCGTATCACGCAGCTCGACCTTGTAGATGTAGCGGCCGTACTCGTCTTCAAGTTCCGAGTCAGTGACGGTGGCGCCTGGGTGCTTGGCCACGGCAGCGGCCTTGAGCTCGTCCAGCGACTTGATGGTCTTGGCGTTGACCAGTTTGACCACTTCGTCAGGCTGAACGTCCTTGGCGAAGGCGGCATTGGCACCCAGGGCGAGGGCAGCGGCGGTGATCAGGGCAGTCATGGTTTTCATCGTTCTTCTCTCCTGAGAACTGTGCAAGTTGTCTACGGGGTTAAGATTAACCAGCGGTCCTTAATTCAACCTGAAAACAGCTGGCGGCATGATAGCGCAGTTACGCCGCCAACCCGACTCGGCCCAGTGCAAGGTGCGGCCTTGTGCTGCGAAAGGGCCAATACAGGCACCTACAGGTGTGTTATCTGTAATGGCCCCCTCGCAGCACAAGGCTGCTCCTATGCCCAAGAGACCCGCCATGAGCGCCATCCACATCAAATACCCCGCCCTCACCTTCAAGGCCGGCCAGCGTGCCTTGCGACACATCCGCGAGCGCGGCCTGCAGGCGGCCGATGTCGGGGTATTGCCGGGCGCGGCGGGTGGGCCGAAGCCGCTGGGCATCCAGGGCCTGGACCTGGCGCTGTTCGGCGAGTGGCTACCCTCGGCACCCCGTCAGCGTGCCCTGATCGGCGCATCGATCGGTGCCTGGCGCTTCGCCAGCGCCTGCCTCGACGACCCGGTCGCCGGCATCCGTCGCCTGGGCGAGCTATACACCGAGCAGGATTTCGCCAAGGGCGTCACCCCGGCCGAAATCAGCCGCAGCTGCCAACGCATGCTCGATGACCTGCTGGAGGGCCGCGATGGCCAGCTGCTGGCCAACCCGCACTACCGCCTGAACATCCTGGTGGTGAAAAGCCATGGCCAGCTCGCTCACGACCATCGCGGCCGCCTGGGGCTGGGCCTGGGCTCGGTGGTTGCCAGTAACCTCCTGGGCCGTTCGCGCCTGGCCCGCCACTTCGAGCGCATCATTCTGCACGATGGGCGCGCCGCGCCTCCGCTCGACACGCTGACCGACTTCCCCTCACGCTACCTGCCGCTGGACTTGACCAACCTGCGCCACGCCCTGCTCGCTTCCGGGTCGATACCGATGGTCATGCAGGGCGTGAAAGACATCCCCGGTGCCGGCGCCGGCACCTACCGCGACGGCGGCCTGCTCGACTATCACCTCGACCTGCCCTATCGCGGCGACGACCTGGTGCTGTACCCGCACTTCACCGACAAGGTGGTACCCGGCTGGTTCGACAAGGCCCTGCCCTGGCGCAAGGGCGATGCCACCCGCCTGCAAAACGTGCTGCTGATGACGCCTTCGCCGCAATACCTGGCCGCCCTGCCCTACGGCAAGCTGCCCGACCGCAACGACTTCAAGCGCTTCATGGGCGATGCGCCAGGGCGCAAGCGCTATTGGTACAAAGCCATTGCCGAAAGCCAGCGCCTGGGGGATGAACTTCTGGAACTGACCGCCACCGGGCGGCTGCATGAACGCCTGCAAGCCTTGTAGCGGCCATGCTGGTAGACTGCGCGCATTATTGATTCACACAGAGTTATGACAGCGTGGAAATTTTCAAGGAATTCACATTCGAATCGGCCCACCGCCTGCCCCACGTCCCTGAAGGGCACAAATGCGGCCGTTTGCATGGCCACTCGTTCAAGGTCGGCCTGCACCTGACCGGCCCGCTCGACCCGCACACAGGCTGGATCCGCGACTTCGCCGAGGTCAAGGCGATCTTCAAGCCGATCTATGATCAGCTGGACCACAACTACCTGAACGACATCCCCGGTCTGGAAAACCCCACCAGCGAAGTGATCGCCAAGTGGATCTGGGACCAGGTCAAGCCGCTTATGCCGGAGCTGTCCAAGGTTCGCATCCACGAAACCTGCACCAGCGGTTGCGAATACACCGGCGACTGATTCGCCCGGCTCACTGGCCCTGCGCGCTGCCCATGGCATCGCGCAGGAAGCTGGGGGCGATGTAGCGCTGGTAGTGCGCCTCTGAAAGCAGGAAGAACTCGCGATCGATCGCATCGCGCAATTGGGGCAGTTCCCAGTCACGGAACTCCGGCAGCAACACCATGCCATAGGCCTCCAGGTCACGGATCATCCGCGCCCCTCGGGCAATCAGCTGGTAAGCCCAGCAATACACCGACTGCTGCTCGACAAAGCGGATGGAGCGCTGCTCCAGTTGCTGGCGCAGCAGGCCTTTGTCGAACACCTCAAGCTTGGCCATCATCACCTGCACCAGCAGCTGCTCAAGGCGCAACCACACGGCGCGCTTCTGCGTGTCGTCGTAGCCGTTCCAGTTGATCACTTCGTGGTGAAAACGCTTGCAGCCACGGCACACCGTGTCTCCGTACACCGTGGAGCACAGGCCGACGCAAGGGGTTTTGATGGACTTGTTGGACATGAAAAACAACAGCTTGGCGATGGAACACAGGCCCATGTTAGCCCTTTGTCTAACCAGGGTCACTCGTTAAAGTCATGAACACCGCCTTACCTTCAGGCTTTTTTTACCGTAGAATCACCCGGCCTTTTCAAAGGCAACAATGTCCGTTGGAAGCTGTTTTCAAAGCGTCACGAGCACAGTTGATCCGGTAGAACGGCGTTGGCCCGGGCCATGCATCCCTCGCATGCCCGCGCCAGCCCTCATCAGTCCCCGTTCTGCAGGCGTAAAACTTTGAAAGCAGCTTCTGTAAGGATTCCTTGCGACCCTGGTTGGGCGGCCCACAAAGCCGCGGCAGCGCATGGGTGCATTGAATGCTGGATAAGCGTCCCGGACCCCCTTTAGGGACCACTGATGAGGGAAATAACTGTGCTTGAAGCCTACCGCAAACACATCGAAGAGCGCGCCGCCCTGGGTATCGTTCCCCAGCCGCTGAACGCCGAACAAACTGCAGGCCTGGTCGAGCTGCTGAAAAACCCGCCGGCCGGCGAAGAAGCCTTCCTCGTAGACTTGATCACCAACCGCGTACCGCCAGGGGTCGACGAAGCTGCCTACGTCAAGGCCGCTTTCCTGTCCGCCGTCGCCAAGGGCGAAGCCAAGTCGCCACTGATCGACCGCAAGCACGCCACCGAACTGCTGGGCACCATGCAGGGCGGCTACAACATCGAAACGCTGGTCGCACTGCTGGATGACGCCGAACTGGGCGCCGTCGCGGCCGAACAGCTCAAGCACACCCTGCTGATGTTCGATGCCTTCCACGACGTGGCCGAAAAAGCCAAGGCCGGCAACACGCACGCCAAGGCCGTCCTGGACTCCTGGGCTGCCGGCGAGTGGTTCACCTCGCGCCCGGCCATCGCCGACAAGTACACCCTGACCGTGTTCAAGGTGCCTGGCGAAACCAACACCGACGACCTGTCGCCTGCCCCGGACGCCTGGTCGCGCCCTGACATTCCGCTGCACGCCCTGGCCATGCTGAAAATGGCCCGCGACGGCATCGAGCCGCAGCAGCCTGGTTCGGTCGGCCCGCTGGCCCAGATCGAAGCCGTCAAGGCCAAGGGCTTCCCGGTTGCCTATGTCGGCGACGTGGTCGGTACCGGTTCCTCGCGTAAATCCGCTACCAACTCGGTACTGTGGTTCTTCGGCGACGACATCCCTTACGTGCCGAACAAGCGCGCCGGTGGTTTCTGCTTCGGCACCAAGATCGCCCCGATCTTCTACAACACCATGGAAGACGCCGGCGCCCTGCCGATCGAATTCGACTGCACCAACCTGGGCATGGGCGACGTCATCGACGTTTACCCATACAAAGGTGAAGTACGCCGTCACGACAGCGACGAGCTGGTCACCACCTTCGAGCTGAAAACCGAAGTGCTGCTGGATGAAGTCCGCGCTGGCGGCCGTATCCCGCTGATCGTCGGCCGTGGCCTGACCGAAAAAGCCCGTGCCGAGCTGGGCCTGGGTGCTTCCGACCTGTTCAAGAAACCAGAGCAGCCTGCCGATTCCGGCAAGGGCTTCACCCTGGCGCAGAAAATGGTCGGCCGTGCCTGTGGCCTGCCAGAAGGCCAGGGCGTGCGCCCAGGCGCCTACTGCGAGCCAAAAATGACCACCGTCGGCTCCCAGGACACCACTGGCCCGATGACGCGCGACGAGCTGAAAGACCTGGCATGCCTGGGCTTCTCTGCTGACCTGGTCATGCAGTCGTTCTGCCACACCGCGGCCTATCCGAAGCCGATCGACGTCACCACCCACCACACCCTGCCAGACTTCATCCGCACCCGTGGCGGCGTGTCGCTGCGCCCGGGCGACGGCATCATCCACAGCTGGCTGAACCGCATGCTGATGCCGGACACCGTAGGTACCGGTGGCGACTCGCACACCCGCTTCCCGATCGGCATCTCGTTCCCGGCCGGTTCCGGCCTGGTGGCCTTCGCTGCCGCCACCGGCGTCATGCCGCTGGACATGCCAGAATCGATCCTGGTGCGCTTCAAGGGCAAACTGCAACCAGGCATCACCCTGCGTGACCTGGTTCATGCCATCCCTTACTACGCCATCCAGAAGGGCCTGCTGACCGTCGAGAAGAAAGGCAAGAAAAACGCCTTCTCCGGTCGCATCCTGGAAATCGAAGGCCTGGACGACCTGACCGTCGAGCAAGCCTTCGAGCTGTCCGACGCCTCGGCCGAGCGTTCCGCTGCCGGTTGCACCATCAAGCTGCCGGAAAAGGCCATCGCCGAGTACCTGCAGTCCAACATCACCCTGCTGCGCTGGATGATCGGCGAAGGCTACGGCGATGCCCGCACCCTGGAGCGCCGTGCCCAGGCCATGGAAGCCTGGCTGGCCAAGCCTGAGCTGCTGTCGGCCGACGCCGATGCCGAATACGCCGAAATCATCGAAATCGACCTAGCCGACGTCAAGGAGCCTGTGCTCTGCGCGCCGAACGACCCGGACGATGCCCGCCTGCTGTCCTCGGTACAAGGCGAGAAGATCGACGAAGTGTTCATCGGTTCGTGCATGACCAACATCGGTCACTTCCGCGCTGCCGGCAAGCTGCTGGAGAAGGTCAAGGGTGGCATTCCGACCCGTCTGTGGCTGGCTCCGCCAACCAAGATGGACGCTCACCAGCTGACCGAAGAAGGCTACTACGGCATCTACGGCAAGGCCGGTGCACGTATGGAAATGCCAGGCTGCTCGCTGTGCATGGGCAACCAGGCACGTGTGCAGACCGGTTCGACCGTGGTCTCCACCTCGACCCGTAACTTCCCGAACCGTCTGGGCGACGCGACCAACGTGTACCTGGCATCGGCCGAGCTGGCCGCTGTCGCTTCGATCATCGGCAAACTGCCGACCGTCGAAGAGTACATGCAGTACGCGAAAGACATCGACAGCATGGCTGCCGACGTTTACCGCTACCTGAGCTTCGACCAGATCGCCGAGTTCCGCGAAGCGGCAGCCAACGCCAAGATCCCGGTGGTCCAGGCGTAAGCTGAGTTACAGGTTGTAAACAAAGCCCCGGCAGCGATGCCGGGGCTTTGTTGTTTGGGCCTGTGCCGGCCAGTTCGCGGCTAAAGCCGCTCCTACAGGGCTCCCACGGTGTTCGAGACCTGCGCATGCCCCTGTAGGAGCGGCTTTAGCCGCGAAGCAACCGGCACAGGCCATCTCATATCACAAACAAGTCCACGAACCTGTGCACAGCCGTGCCTTCCAGCTTCTGCTGGTCCTTGCACAGTTCGAAAACCTGCTGACACCGCTGCCGGGCAAAGCGGGTCGCCAGGTTGGCCCTGAACTTGGCCTCCAGCAACGGTATCCCCTCCCCGCGCCGCCGACGATGCCCGATCGGGTACTCCACCACCACTTGCTCGGTGCTGCTGCCATCCTTGAAGAACACCTGCAGCGCGTTGGCGATCGAACGCTTGTCCGGCTCCAGGTACTCGCGACTGAAGCGCGGGTCTTCCACCACCTCCATCTTCTCGCGCAGGCGGTCGATACTGGGGTGGTTGGCATGGAAGGCGTCCTCATAATGCTCCGCCACCAGATGACCAAAGATCAGCGGCACGGCCACCATGTACTGCAGGCAGTGGTCACGGTCGGCGGCATTGGCCAGTGGGCCGCTCTTGGAGATGATGCGGATCGCTGATTCCTGGGTGGTGATGACGATGCGGTCGACTTCATGCAGACGGTTACGCACAAGTGGATGCAGGGTTACTGCTGCCTCACAGGCGGTCTGCGCATGGAACTCGGCAGGGAAACTGACCTTGAACAGCACGCTCTCCATCACATAGCTGCCCAACGCCTGGGGCAGGCGCAGCTCGTACTGCCCGGCGGGCTTGAGCGCCAGGTCTTTGTTGGTATGGCTGAACGAAACATCGTAGAACCCCCACTGCGACGCCGTGAGCACGCCCGGCACGCCCATTTCCCCACGCAAGGCGATGTCGGCCAGGCGCACACCTCGGCTGGAGGCGTCACCCGCAGCCCAGGACTTGCGCGAACCGGCGTTGGGCGCATGGCGATAGGTACGAAGGGCCTGGCCGTCGACGAAGGCGTGGGACAAGGCCGAGAGCATCTGCTCACGATTGGCCCCCATCAGCCTGGCGCACACGGCGGTCGAGGCGACCTTCACCAGAATCACGTGATCGAGGCCGACACGGTTGAAGGCGTTTTCCAGCGCCAGCACGCCCTGGATCTCATGCGCCATGACCATGGCCTCCAGCACATCACGCATCAGCAGTGGCTCTTCACCCGCGGCAACCCGTTTCTGTGACAGGTGGTCAGCCACTGCCAGGATGCCGCCAAGGTTGTCCGAGGGATGAGCCCATTCGGCGGCCAGCCAGGTGTCGTTGTAGTCCAGCCAGCGCACCGTGCAGCCAATGTCCCAAGCGGCCTTGACCGGGTCGAGGCGATAGGAGGTGCCGGGGACGCGAGCACCATTCGGGACCAGCGTGCCTTCCACCTGGGGGCCAAGGAGCTTGGTGCACTCAGGGAAGCGCAAGGCGAGAAGGCCGCAACCGAGGGTGTCCATCAGGCAGTTGCGCGCGGTGTCCAGGGCCTCGCGGGATTCGACCCGGTAGCCGAGGGCGTAATCGGCCAGGGTTTGTAGCACCCGGTCGTAATCCGGGCGGTCGTTGAGGTCTACGTTGGCGCTCATATCCAGCTCCCTTCAGAATTGCCGGGGCTGCTGCGCAGCCCTTCGCGGGCTTGCCCGCTCCCACAGGTTGACCACGGCATTCAGAACCTGTGGTTACCCTGTGGGAGCGGGCAAGCCCGCGAAGGGCCGCTTGGCGGCCCCAACGAACTAAAGCCGAGCGCCAGTGGTGCGTTAGAAGCTGTCGCCAGGCACGCGAACCCAGCCCTCCATCAGCACGCGAGCACTACGGCTCATGATTGCCTTGGTTACCGTCCACTCACCATTCACCTGGCGTGCCTCGGCCCCGACCCGCAGGGTGCCCGAAGGATGACCGAAACGCACAGCGCTGCGCTCGCCCCCGCCAGCGGCGAGGTTGACCAGCGTGCCCGGAATGGCCGCCGCAGTGCCAATTGCCACCGCAGCCGTACCCATCATGGCATGGTGCAGCTTGCCCATCGACAAGGCCCGCACCAGCAGGTCGATCTCACCGGCCGGCACCGCCTTGCCACTGGAGGCAGTGTAGGTGCTCGGCGGCGCGACGAACGCCACTTTCGGCGTGTGCTGACGCCCGGCAGCCTGGTCGACGTTGTCGATAAGCCCCATGCGCACGGCGCCATAGGCGCGAATGGTCTCGAAGCGCAGCAGCGCCTGCGGATCGCCGTTGATGGCGTCCTGCAGTTCGGTACCGGTGTAGCCGATATCGGCAGCATTGACAAAAATGGTCGGGATGCCGGCATTGATCAAGGTCGCCTTGAACGTACCGACCCCCGGCACTTCCAGGTCATCGACCAGATTGCCGGTGGGGAACATGGCACCGCCACCGCCGTCTTCATCGGCTGCAGGGTCAAGAAACTCCAGCTGCACCTCGGCCGCCGGGAAGGTGACCCCGTCCAGCTCGAAGTCGCCGGTTTCCTGCACTTCACCTTCAGTGATCGGGACGTGGGCGATGATGGTCTTGCCGATATTCGCCTGCCAGATACGCACGGTGGCGATACCGTTGCGCGGAATACGCGCCGGGTCGACCAGGCCACTGCTGATGGCAAACGAACCGACCGCAGCGGACAGGTTGCCGCAGTTGCCGCTCCAGTCGACGAAGGCCTTGTCGATGCTGACCTGGCCGAACAGGTAGTCGACATCGTGCTCGGGCTTGATGCTTTGCGACAGGATCACGGTCTTGCTGGTGCTCGACGTGGCGCCGCCCATGCCGTCGATCTGCTTGCCGTAAGGGTCGGGGCTGCCGATTACCCGCAGCAGCAGCGCATCGCGGGCGGGACCTGGAATTTGCGCCTGCTCGGGCAGGTCCTGCAGGCGAAAGAACACACCTTTGCTGGTGCCGCCGCGGATGTAGGTGGCGGGGATTTTGATCTGGGGTACATGTGCCATTTTCTTGGGCATCCTGATAGTCCGGTGAAATACCCTGGGGCTGCCTTGCAGCCCTGTCGCGACACAAGGTCGCTCCCACAGGTACTGCGCCGCCCTTTGTGGGAGCGGCCTTGTGTCGCGAAAGGGCCGCAAAGCGGCCCCCGATTCATGCTCAGGCGGTCGCTTCGAGGAAGTCCTGGGCAAAGCGCTGCAGCACCCCGCCCGCTTCGTAGATCGACACTTCCTCGGCGGTGTCCAGACGGCAGGTCACCGGTACTTTCAGGCACTCGCCATTGGCACGGGTAACCACCAGGGTCAGGGTCGCCCGTGGCGTACGCGCACCCAGCACGTCATAGGTTTCGCTGCCATCCAGGCCCAGGGTCTTGCGGTCGGTGCCCGGTTTGAACTCCAGCGGCAGCACGCCCATGCCTACCAGGTTGGTGCGGTGAATACGCTCGAAGCCTTCGGCCACGATCGCCTCGACACCGGCCAGACGCACGCCCTTGGCCGCCCAGTCACGGGACGAACCCTGGCCGTAGTCGGCACCGGCGACAATGATCAGCGGCTGCTTGCGCTGCATGTAGGTCTCGATCGCCTCCCACATGCGGGTAACCTTGCCTTCCGGCTCGATACGCGCCAGCGAGCCCTGCTTCACGCTGCCATCGTCGTTGCGCACCATTTCGTTGAACAGCTTGGGGTTGGCGAAGGTGGCGCGCTGGGCGGTCAGGTGGTCACCCCGGTGAGTGGCGTAGGAGTTGAAGTCCTCTTCCGGCAGGCCCATTTTCGCCAGGTATTCACCGGCGGCGCTGTCGAGCATGATGGCGTTGGACGGCGACAGGTGGTCGGTGGTGATGTTGTCCGGCAGCACCGCCAGCGGGCGCATGCCACGCAACGTGCGCTCGCCGGCCAGGGCACCTTCCCAGTAGGGAGGGCGGCGGATGTAGGTGCTCATCGGGCGCCAATCATACAGCGGCGCAACCTTCGGCCCGCGGTCTTCCTCGATGGCGAACATCGGGATGTACACCTTGCGGAACTGCTCCGGCTTGACCGCTGCACGCACCACCGCATCGATTTCTTCGTCGCTGGGCCAGATGTCCTTGAGGCGGATTTCCTTGCCATCGACCACGCCCAGCACATCCTTCTCGATGTCGAAACGAATGGTACCGGCAATGGCATACGCCACCACCAGCGGTGGCGAGGCCAGGAAGGCCTGCTTGGCGTACGGGTGGATACGCCCGTCGAAGTTGCGGTTACCCGACAACACGGCAGTGGCGTACAGGTCGCGGTCGATGATTTCTTGCTGGATCACCGGGTCCAGGGCGCCGGACATACCGTTGCAGGTGGTGCAGGCAAAGGCGACGATGCCAAAGCCAAGTTGCTCCAGCTCCTTCTCCAGCCCTGCTTCCTCCAGATACAGCTGCACAGCCTTGGAGCCGGGAGCCAGCGACGACTTGACCCACGGCTTGCGGGTCAGGCCCAGCTTGTTGGCATTGCGCGCAATCAGGCCTGCGGCAATCACGTTGCGCGGGTTGCTGGTGTTGGTGCAACTGGTGATGGCAGCGATGATCACCGCGCCGTCCGGCATCTGCCCCGGCACTTCTTCCCAGCTGCCGGCGATGCCTTTGGCTGCCAGGTCGCTGGTGGCGACGCGGGCATGCGGGTTGGACGGGCCGGCCATGTTGCGTACCACGCTCGACAGGTCGAAGCTCAGGGTACGCTCGTAGACCGCGCCGCCCAGGCTGTCAGCCCACAGGCCGGTGGCCTTGGCGTAGGTTTCCACCAGTTTGACCTGCTGCTCTTCACGGCCGGTCAGGCGCAGGTAGTCGATGGTCTGCTGGTCGATGGCGAACATCGCCGCCGTGGCGCCGTATTCCGGGGCCATGTTGGAAATGGTGGCGCGGTCGCCCAAGGTCAGGGCACGGGCACCCTCACCATGGAACTCCAGGTAAGCGCCGACCACTTTCTGCTTGCGCAGGAATTCGGTCAAGGCCAGTACCAGGTCGGTGGCAGTGATGTTCGGGGCCAGTTTGCCAGTCAGCTCGACGCCGACGATCTCCGGCAGACGCATCCAGGAGGCGCGGCCGAGCATCACGTTTTCGGCTTCCAGGCCGCCTACGCCGATGGCGATCACACCCAGTGCATCGACATGCGGCGTGTGGCTGTCGGTGCCGACGCAGGTGTCCGGGTAGGCTACGCCGCGGTCGCTGTGGACCACCGGTGACATCTTCTCCAGGTTGATCTGGTGCATGATGCCGTTGCCCGGCTGGATCACGTCGACGTTCTTGAACGCCTTCTTGGTCCAGTTGATGAAGTGGAAGCGGTCTTCGTTGCGGCGATCTTCGATGGCGCGGTTCTTTTCGAAGGCCTGCGGGTCGAAACCACCACACTCGACGGCCAGCGAGTGGTCGACGATCAATTGCACCGGCACCACCGGGTTGACCTGGGCCGGGTCGCCGCCTTTATCGGCAATGGCGTCACGCAGGCCGGCAAGGTCGACCAGCGCAGTCTGGCCGAGGATGTCATGGCACACCACGCGGGCCGGGAACCACGGGAAGTCGAGGTCGCGCTTGCGTTCGATCAGCTGGCTCAGCGAGGCATCGAGCGTAGCAGGGTCGCAGCGGCGCACCAGGTTCTCGGCGAGCACGCGGGACGTGTATGGCAAGCCATCGTAGGCGCCGGGCTTGATCGCCTCGACCGCCGCGCGGGCATCGAAGTAGTCCAGGTCGGTGCCTGGCAGGTGCTTGCGGTATGCAGTGTTCATCATGGAATCAGGCTCGGTCACAGGATTCGGAAGGTTTCACCGTACCTGTGGGAGCGGGCGTGCCCGCGAATGCGTCAGCAGGTGCACAGTGGTTGCAAGGCCGGGTGCATTCGCGGGCACGCCCGCTCCCTCAAGGGAAACGGGTTGCCTCTCTATAGCTATTCAGCGCTGCTCGATCGGCACGAACTGGCGCTGTTCGACGCCGACATACTCGGCGCTCGGGCGGATGATGCGGTTGTTGGCGCGCTGCTCGAAGACGTGCGCCGCCCAGCCGGTCAGCCGCGAGCAGACGAAGATCGGGGTGAACAGCTTGGTCGGAATGCCCATGAAGTGGTACGCCGAGGCATGGTAGAAGTCGGCGTTGGGGAACAGGCGCTTCTGCTCCCACATGGTCTTGTCGATGGCTTCGGAAACCGGGTACAGCACCTTGTCACCCACTTCGTCAGCCAGCTGCTTCGACCAGCCTTTGATCACCTCGTTGCGCGGGTCGGACTCTTTGTAGATGGCATGGCCAAAGCCCATGATCTTGTCTTTGCGCTCGAGCATGCGCAGCAGCTCGGCGGTGGCTTCCTGCGGGCTCTGGAAGCGTTCGATCAGCTCCATCGCAGCCTCGTTGGCACCGCCGTGCAGCGGGCCACGCAGCGAGCCGATGGCTGCGGTAACGCAGGAGTACAAGTCAGACAGGGTCGAGGCACAGACGCGGGCAGTGAAGGTCGAGGCGTTGAATTCGTGCTCAGCGTAGAGAATCAGCGACACGTTCATGACCTTGACGTGCAGCTCGCTCGGCTTCTTGCCGTGCAGCAGGTGCAGGAAGTGGCCACCCAAGGTGTCTTCATCAGTGGTGCAGTCGATGCGTACGCCATGGTGGGTGAAGCGGTACCAGTAGCACATCACGGCCGGGAACAGCGCCAGCAGGCGGTCGGTCTTGTCGCGCTGGGCTTCGAAGGTCAGTTCTGGTTCGAGGGTGCCCAGTACCGAGCAACCGGTGCGCATGACGTCCATCGGGTGGGCATCGCGCGGGATGCGCTCAAGCACTTCCTTCAAGGCTTGCGGCAGGTCACGCAGGCCCTTGAGCTTGCGCTTGTAGTCGGCCAGTTCGGCCTGGGTTGGCAGCTCGCCGTACAGCAGCAGGTAGGCGACTTCTTCGAACTCGGCACCGGCGGCCAGGTCACGCACATCATAACCACGGTAGGTCAGCCCGGCACCGGCCTGGCCCACGGTCGACAGTGCAGTCTGGCCGGCCACCTGGCCACGCAGGCCTGCGCCACTGAGTACTTTTGCTTCGGCCATGGTGTTTCTCCTTTCTTGAATTTGTTATGGATGCTTTCTGGCTAATTCGGGCGCTAGCGCTTAGCCCTTCTTCTGGGCAAACAGTGCATCGAGGCTCTGCTCGAAGGCGTGATAACCAATGGCATCGTAAAGCTCCATGCGAGTCTGCATGGTGTCGATCACGTTCTTTTGCGTGCCGTCACGGCGCAGCGCGGTATACACGTTCTCGGCTGCTTTGTTCATGGCGCGGAACGCCGACAGCGGGTACAGCACCAACGACACGTCGACCGAGGCCAACTCTTCGGTTGTGTACAGCGGCGTGGCACCGAACTCGGTGATGTTGGCCAGGATCGGTGCCTTCACCCGATCAGCGAAAGTCTTGTACATCTGCAGTTCGGTGATGGCTTCCGGGAAAATCATGTCGGCGCCAGCTTCGACACACGCTTCGGCACGGTCCAAAGCGGCGTTCAGGCCTTCGACGGCCAGCGCATCGGTACGCGCCATGATCACGAAGCTGTCATCGCTGCGGGCGTCGACGGCAGCTTTGATACGGTCGACCATTTCCTGCTGGCTGACAATTTCCTTGTTGGGACGGTGGCCACAACGCTTGGCGCCAACCTGGTCCTCGATATGGATGGCGGCAGCGCCGAACTTGCTCATCGAGCGCACGGTACGGGCAACGTTGAAAGCCGAAGCGCCGAAGCCGGTGTCGACATCCACCAGCAGCGGCAGGTCGCACACGTCGGTGATGCGACGCACGTCGGTGAGCACGTCGTCCAGGCCAGTGATGCCCAGGTCTGGCAGGCCCAGGGAGCCGGCAGCCACGCCGCCACCTGACAGGTAGATGGCCTTGAAGCCGGCGCGCTTGGCCAGCAGGGCATGGTTGGCGTTGATGGCGCCAACCACCTGCAGCGGATGCTCAGCGGCAACGGCGTCACGGAAACGCTGACCGGGGGTGCTCTTGACTGTCATTTCTCACCTCGTGTGCTGTTGTTGTGGGCGTCCAGGTAGTGACGCTCGATATTGCGCTTGGACGCGCCGATGTGGCGGCGCATCAGGAGTTCGGCCAGTTCGCCGTCACGGTCGGCGATGGCATCAAGAATGCGATGGTGTTCGGCAAAGGCCTGGCGTGGCCGGTTAGGCGTGGCAGAGAACTGGATACGGTACATGCGCACCAGCTGGTACAGCTCGCCGCAGAGCATCTTGACCAAGGTCTGGTTGCCGCTACCCTGAATAATCCGGTAATGGAAGTCGTAGTCGCCTTCCTGCTGGTAGTAGCCCAGGCCGGCCTGGAACGCGGCATCGCGCTCATGGGTGTCGAGCACCCGGCGCAGTTCGTCGATGTCGGCCTGGCTCATGCGTTCGGCGGCCAGGCGACAGGCCATGCCTTCCAGCGACTCGCGGATTTCGTACAGCTCGATCAGCTCGGCGTGGTTGAGCGATACCACTCGCGCGCCCACATGCGGCACGCGCACCAGTAGGCGCTGGCCTTCAAGGCGGTGAATAGCCTCGCGTAGCGGCCCGCGGCTGATGCCATAGGTGCGCGCCAACTCCGGCTCGGAAATCTTGCTGCCGGGGGCGATATCACCCTTGACAATGGCCGCCTGGATGCGTCGGAAGACGTTTTCGGAGAGGGTTTCCGTTTCGTCTGTCAGCACCGGGCCGGGGGTGGAAAGGTCCTGCATATTGTCGACACCTTTTAAAACTCTTGGTCAGAAACTAGCGAAACAAGACCTGCAAGTCAAAGACAAAATGAACATTGTCGACAATCGTCTAATCGCGAACTATCACCACTTCAACGCTGTCAGATCGCGCACCGCTGGCGTCAAGACGTCGGCGTGATAGAATGCCGCGCCTCCGATGGGGTATGGATAGCCTGTCTGTCATGCATTCGTGCCTGTTGACAGATAAACGAGGAAGCTTGCGCAGTAATTGCCAGTCACCTTGACCTGAACCTTGCCTAGAACCTTGCAATGCACCGCGCCAGGAATATGAGACTTACACCCGTTTTATTGCTGCTATGCCTCACCCTGCTGCCGGCCCTTGGCCAGGCTGCGGGCAAGACCGTGTATGGTCTCAACGAATACGCACATCTGGGCGACCTGGACCTGGAAGTGGCCGCCAAGCTCGACACCGGTGCCAAGACCGCGTCGCTCAGTGCCCGCGACATCAAGCGGTTCAAGCGCAATGGCGAAAGCTGGGTACGCTTCTACCTCGCCATCGATGCGGCCCATTCGCACCCGATCGAACGCCCACTGGCACGTGTCAGCAAGATCAAGCGCCGGGCTGGCGACTATGATGCCGAATCGGGCAAGGCCTACACGGCCCGCCCGGTCATCGAACTCGAAATCTGCATGGGCCAGACCAGGCGCACCATCGAAGTCAACCTCACCGACCGCAGCGCGTTCCAGTTCCCGCTGCTGATCGGTTCCGAGGCACTCAAGCACTTCGACGCACTGGTTGACCCAAGCCTTAAATATGCGGCCGGCAAACCTGCCTGTGCCACCGACGCTCCCAAAGCAGAGTAATCCCGATGCGCTCTCTTACCCTCCATCTGAAAGTCCTGATCACCGTGCTGGTGCTATTGGGCGTGGCGGTCACGGCTTATCAGATCTTCGTGCTCGGCATCCCGGTGACCGAGGATGAAACCGACGACCTGTGGAACATCGACGCCAAGGTCGAGTTCGTGGCCAGCAGCAAGGACCCGGTCAAGGTGCAGATGTTCGTGCCACCGCTGAACCGCGACTACGTCAGCCTCAACGAGAGCTTCATCTCCAACAACTACGGGGTCAGCATCAACCGTGCCGACGGCAACCGCAAGGTTACCTGGTCGGCACGTCGCGCCAGTGGCAACCAGACCCTCTACTACCGCCTGGTACTGACCAAGCGCTACAGCAACGAGAAGACCAAGGTCAAAGGCCCGACCTTCCGTGACAGCCTGGCCGTCGAAGGCCCCGAGAAGATCGCCGCCGAAGCCCTGATGGCGCCTATACGTCAGCACTCGGCCGACGTCGAGACCTTCGTCAGCGAGACCATCAAGCGGGTCAACAACCTCAACGACGACAACGTCAAGCTGCTGCTGGCCGGCGACACTTCGGCAATGAAGAAGGCCCAGGTCATCGACCTGCTGCTGTCCATCGCCCACGTGCCGATGGAAAAGGTGCACACCATCCGCCTGCTGGCCGACACCCCGCAAACCCCGGAGCTGTGGCTGCGCAGCTTCAACGGCGACGACTGGCTGTACTTCAACCCGGACACCGGTGAGCAAGGCCTGCCGAGCGACCGCCTGCTGTGGTGGACCGGTGACGACAACCTGATCACCGTCGATGGCGGCAAGAAGGCCACCGTCACCTTCAGCATGAACAACAGCGAGATGAACGCCATCCGCCTGGCCAAGCTGACCGACGAGAACACCGACGCCGACTTCCTCGAATACTCGCTGTACGGCCTGCCGCTGCAAACCCAGCAAACCTTCATGATCATGGTCATGATCCCGATCGGCGTGCTGGTGATCCTGGTGCTGCGCAACCTGATCGGCATCCAGACCCTGGGCACATTCACCCCGGTGCTGATCGCCCTGGCGTTCCGCGAAACCCAGCTGGGCTTCGGTATCATGCTGTTCACGGTGATCACAGCACTGGGCCTGTCGCTGCGCTCGTACCTGGAACACCTCAAGCTGCAGATGCTGCCACGCCTGTCGGTGGTATTGACCTTCGTCGTGGTACTGATTGCCGCCATCAGCCTGTTCAGCCACAAGCTGGGCCTTGAACGCGGGCTGTCGGTAGCGCTGTTCCCGATGGTGATCCTGACCATGACCATCGAACGCCTGTCGATCACCTGGGAGGAGCGTGGTGGCGGCCATGCCATGAAAGTGGCCATCGGCACCCTGTTCGCCGCCTCCCTGGCACACCTGCTGATGATGGTGCCGGAGCTGGTGTACTTCGTGTTCACCTTCCCGGCGGTGCTGCTGATCCTGGTGGGCTTCATGCTGGCGATGGGCCGTTATCGCGGCTACCGCCTGACCGAGCTCGTGCGCTTCAAGGCCTTCCTGAACAAGGCAGACACCTGATGTTTGGCCTCATCAAGACGTGGAAAGCCCTGGAGGCCCGGGGCATCATGGGGATCAACCGGCGTAATGCGGACTATGTGCTGAAGTACAACAAGCGCAACCTGTACCCGATCGTCGACGACAAGATCATCACCAAGGAGCGCGCACTGGCGGCCGGCATCCATGTGCCGGAAATGTACGGCATCATCGAGACCGAAAAAGAGATCGAGAAGCTCGACCAGATCATCGGCGGTCGCAGCGATTTCGTCATCAAGCCGGCGCAAGGCGCCGGCGGTGACGGCATCCTGGTAATCGCCGACCGCTTCGAGGACCGCTACCGCACAGTGTCGGGCAAGATCATCAGCCATGAGGAAATCGAGCACCAGATTTCCAGCATCCTCACTGGGCTGTACTCCCTCGGCGGGCACCGCGACCGCGCGCTGATCGAGTACCGCGTGACCCCGGACCAGATATTCAAGAGCATCAGCTACGAAGGTGTACCGGACATCCGCATCATCGTGCTGATGGGCTACCCGGTGATGGCCATGCTGCGCCTGCCGACTCGCCAGTCCGGCGGCAAGGCCAACCTGCACCAGGGCGCCATCGGTGTGGGTGTCGACCTGGCCACCGGCGTGACCCTGCGCGGCACCTGGCTGAACAACATCATCAGCAAGCACCCGGACACCACCAACGCGGTGGACGGCGTGCAACTGCCGAACTGGGACGGTTTCATGAAGCTGGCCGCTGGCTGCTATGAACTGTGCGGCCTGGGCTATATCGGCGTGGACATGGTGCTTGACCAGGAAAAGGGCCCGCTGATTCTGGAGCTCAACGCCCGCCCGGGGCTGAACATCCAGATTGCCAACGACTGCGGCCTGACTCAGCGCACCCATGCCATCGAGGCGCACATCGAAGCACTGGCCAAGGAGGGTGTGACCGAAGACGCCGAGCAGCGGGTACGGGTAGCACAGGGTCTGTTCGGGCATGTGCCCAACCGCTGAAATACAGGGGCTGCCTTGCAGCCCATTCGCAGCACAAGGTTGCTCTTGCAAGCACTGCAGTTGATTCAAGCGCTTCGCTCAACCTGCAGGAACTGCCTTGTGCTGCGTATGGGCCAAACACAATGTTGAATGTCGTACCCAGCGCTAGGCGCTTTTCCTGCACAGGTCTACAATCGCCCTCCTCGCTTTTACATCGCCGTCCATACTGATGCCGACCTGCACGCTACACCCCCTGCCCTACCAGCCCGACCCTGCCGCCTATTTCGCCCACCTGCGCCAGGCCCCCGGTGCGATCCTGCTCGACAGCGCGCGCCCCGGTGCCGAACGCGGGCGTTTCGACCTGCTCAGCGCCTGGCCGCTGCAACAACTGCAGGCGCAGCCCGATGAAGATGGCCGCGTCTTCCTCCAGCGCCTGCGCGCTGGCCTGGCACAACTGGGCCACGCCGACTTGCCCAACGGTGTAGAGCTGCCCTTCGCCGGGGGCCTGATCGGCTACCTGAGCTACGACTTCGGCCGCCGCCTGGAACACCTGCCAAGTCTGGCCGTGGACGACCTGGGCTTGCCAGACGCACAACTGGGCCTGTATGCCTGGGCACTGGTCAGCGATCATCTGCTCGGCACCAGCCAGCTGGTGTTCCACCCGAGCCTGACCGGCGACGAGCGCGAACGCCTGATCAGCCTGTTCCAGGACACCAGCGCCACCACCGGCGACTTCCGGCTGCTCGCGCCGATGGCCGGTGACCTGGAGCCGGAGCAATACAAAACCGCTTTCGACCAGGTACAACGCTACATCCAGGCCGGTGACTGCTACCAGATCAACCTCACCCAACGCTTTCGCGCACCCTGCCAAGGCGATCCATGGCGGGCCTACCAGGCCCTGCGCCAGGCCTGCCCGACCCCCTTCTCCGGCTACCAGCAACTGGCCGACGGCAGTACCCTGCTGAGCTTTTCGCCCGAGCGCTTCATCCGCGTCAGCCAGGGCCAGGTGGAAACCCGGCCGATCAAGGGCACCCGCCCACGTGCCAGCGACCCGGTGGAAGACCAGCGTAATGCCCAGGAGCTGCTGCACAGCCCGAAGGACCGCTCGGAAAACCTGATGATCGTCGACCTGCTGCGCAACGACCTGGGGCGCACGTGCGAGATTGGCTCAGTGAAGGTACCGGAACTGTTCAGCCTGGAGAGTTACCCCAACGTGCACCATCTGGTCAGCAGCATCACCGGCCAGCTGGCCAGCGACAAGGATGCGCTGGACCTGATCGGCGACAGCTTCCCTGGCGGCTCGATCACCGGCGCACCGAAGATCCGCGCCATGCAGATCATCGACGAACTGGAACCCGCGCGCCGCGCGCTGTACTGCGGCTCGCTGCTGTATGTGGATGTGCGCGGCGAAATGGACAGTTCGATCGCCATTCGCAGCTTGCTGATCAAAGATGGCCAGGTCAGTTGCTGGGGCGGCGGCGCGGTGGTAGCCGACTCGCAGTGGCAGGCCGAGTATGAAGAGTCGATCGCCAAAGTGCGGGTGCTGATGCAGACCCTGCAGGGCTTGTGAGCCCATCTAGACCACGATTTTTTTGTTACCATCCCCCTACTACGAGCGCACAGCGCCACAGCCAAGATGGAAACCGCCTGATGAGCCAACCCTTCGACGTCGCCGCCCTGGCCGCGACCTATGCCAACAAGTCCCCGCAGGACATCCTCAAGCTTGCCTTCGAGCACTTCGGTGATGACCTGTGGATCTCCTTCAGCGGCGCCGAGGATGTGGTGCTGGTCGACATGGCCTGGAAGCTGAACAAGCAGGTAAAGGTATTCAGCCTCGACACTGGGCGCCTGCACCCGGAGACCTACCGGTTCATCGACCAGGTACGCGAACAGTACAACCTGCCCATCGAGATCCTCAGCCCCGACCGCGCCAAGCTCGACCCGTTCGTCAAGGAAAAGGGCCTGTTCAGCTTCTACAAGGACGGCCATGGCGAGTGCTGCGGCATTCGCAAGATCGAGCCGCTGCGACGCAAGCTGGCCACCGTCAGCGCCTGGGCCACCGGCCAGCGCCGCGACCAAAGCCCGGGCACCCGCAGCCAGGTGGCGGCACTGGAAATCGACAGCGCCTTTTCCACGCCTGAGCGCACGCTGTACAAGTTCAACCCACTGGCGCAGATGAGCAGTGAAGAGGTATGGGGTTATATCCGCATGCTCGAGCTGCCGTACAACAGCCTGCACGAGCGTGGCTTCATCAGCATTGGCTGCGAGCCATGCACCCGCCCGGTGCTGCCAAACCAGCATGAGCGTGAAGGGCGCTGGTGGTGGGAAGAGTCGACGCAGAAGGAATGCGGGTTGCATGCGGGCAACCTGATCAGCAAGGCTTGAGATAGCTAGGGCGGCCTGTAGGAGCGGGTTTACCCGCGAAGAAGACACCGCGGTGGCTGGCACGGGCTTCGCCCGTGTTCGCGGGCAAGCCCGCTCCCACAGGGATCGCGCCAGCTTTTAGACATTGAGCAAGGGCCGTTACTCCCACAGCGACCCCATCACCCCCGAATCAGTGCACCGGCAGTTCGACGCCTTCGAACAATTCTTCCAGCTCTTGCTTGTTATGGCACTGAATGGCCTTGGCCATCACTTCACGGGTCAGGTGCGGGGCAAACTTCTCGATGAAGTCGCACATGAAGCCGCGCAGGAAGGTGCCACGACGGAAGCCGATCTTGGTGATGCTGGCTTCGAACAGCTCACTGGCATCCAGCGCCACCAAGTCACTGTCGAGCTTGGCGTCCACAGCCATGCCGGCAACGATACCCACGCCCAGCCCCAGGCGCACATACGTCTTGATCACGTCGGCGTCAGCCGCGGTGAAGACCACTTTTGGCGTGAGGCCGCGGTGATTGAAAGCCTCATCCAACTTCGAGCGCCCGGTGAAACCGAACACGTAGGTGACGATCGGGTATTCGGCGACGGCTTCCAGGGTCAGTTTTGGCAGCTTGGCCAGCGGGTGCCCCTGTGGCACTACAACGCAACGGTTCCACTTGTAGCACGGCATCATGATCAGGTCGCCGAACAGCTCCAGCGCCTCGGTGGCGATGGCGAAGTCGACCGTACCGTCCGCAGCCATCTCGGCAATCTGCATGGGCGACCCCTGGTGCATGTGCAGGGACACCTCCGGATACTGCTTGATGAAGCTGCTGATAACCGGCGGCAACGCATAGCGCGCCTGGGTGTGGGTGGTGGCGATGGACAGCGTGCCCTTCTTCTCGTTGGAGAACTCCTGGGCAATCTGCTTGATGCTCTCGACCTTGCGCAGGATTTCGCCTGCGGTATTGATGATGCGCTCACCGGCCGGGGTAACGCGGGTCAGATGCTTGCCGCTGCGGGCAAAGACTTCAACACCCAATTCGTCTTCGAGCAGGCGGATCTGCTTGCTGATACCTGGCTGGGAGGTATACAGGCTCTGCGCCGTCGCGGAGACGTTGAGGTCATGGTGCGCCACTTCCCAGATGTAGCGCAGTTGTTGAAGCTTCATAGGTTTCCCTCGGTTCAGCGGTGAGTCCGCGGCAGCAGGCAGCGACGATATATAACTATATTAGTGGTTCTTGAAATAAATCTAGAACTATTTTGTTACATGCCCGCGGAAATGGACTGCACCTATCTTCACGTTTTCCTACGCCCCAGATGCTGCGCCAAGGGCACCATGTACACCGGCACCGGCGACAGCTGCAGCAGCCGCACCGCCGTGCGCCCCAGCGGTACATCCACCCCGGCACCGGCACTGTGGCTACCGAATATCAACAGGTCGACGCTTAGCCGCTGGGCCTGGTCGAGAATCACCTGCGCGGGGTCGCCCTGTCGCACACGCACGGCCTTGATCACCGCCAGGTCAGCCTCTTCGCCCAACTCGTCGCGAAAGTTTTCCAGTACACGCTGCTCTATGTTCGCCATCACCGTGTTCACCCCCTGGCTGTGCAATTGATCGAGCGTCTGCTCATCGAGGTAGCTTTGCAGGAGGGATTCGGCGAACTGGCCCATCGGCTCGACCGCGTGGATCACATACAACTCGGCACCGAACGTGCGCGCCAGGGCCAGCGCGTGTTGCATCACGAAAGGGGCATAGACACCGAGGTCGGTGGCGTACAGCATGGAGCGGATCATTCGACCTCCTCGACTGCCGCAGCGGCAGAGCAAGCTTCAGCTTAGCAGCGCGCCGGACGCTCGCTTTGCCGTCCGGCGCGCTGCTGCCGTGGGCTGGAGGGCCCTGCCGAAGCCTCGGCCACCCTCAGGCCGGCCGGCCGCTGCTGTCGATGAAACTCAGCGCTTGGTACAGCATTTCAATGCGCGGCATGCTGCAGCCTGCCGCCCGTGCGCGTGCCAGCGGCTCGGCGTAAATGGCCTCCAGCTCCAACGGGCGTTTGTGGACATGGTCGTGATACATGCTCGGCCAGTAGTCGGGCATGCGCTCGGTCACCTGGAACAAGTGCTCGGCATAGCCCGCGGGCAGTACATGGCCACAGGCTGCCGCCCCCTGCACCACCTCGGCCATCAAGGCCTGTATCAGCTCGCGACTATTGCTGTCGGCCATCAGTGGCGAAGTGCTGGCCCCCAGCAGCACCGACAGGCCGTTGTAAGGTACATTCCATACCAGCTTCTGCCAGCGCGCCAAGGCCAGGTTCGGCATGGCCTGCGAGTCGATCCCCGCAGCCTGGAACAACCCGGCGCCTTCATTCACCAGCGCGACACCGCAATCGGTGGCCGGCCCACTGTGATACCCCAGGTTGACCGCCCCCAGCGCCTGGTGGCGGATTACACCTGGAGCCTGGCGGTTGACACAGATGAAGCACAGGCCGCCGAGCAGGTGCATGTCGCTGCGCAAGGCAGGACGCAACTGCTCCTCGACACCCAGGCCGTTCTGCAACAGCACCACCTTGGCGCCGGGCGCAGCAGCCTGGACGATCAACGGTGCCAACTGCTCGTTGCTGGTGGCCTTGGCCCCGATCAGGAGCCAGTCACAGGGCGGCATGTCAGCGGCACTGACGTAAGCCTGCACCCGCATGTGCAGTGCGCCATGCACGGCACTGTCCAGGCTCAGCCCGCGCTCACAAACGGCCTGGTACTCGCTGCGCAACAGAAAATGCACATCGAAACCGGCCCGGGCCAGCATCAACCCATAAAAGCCGCCAATGGCGCCACTGCCAATGATGCCGATGCGAGGGGGGTGCGAATGCATGCCAATCTCCAGGTAAAGGGTCAGCACTCTTTTTACACAGGTTACGTAGCGCTGGGCAGTCCATTCGCGCGCAACACCCTCGCTCAGGTAAAAACCCCACAATGACTGGGTTCAGCCCATTGTCGTGCCATCTGTAACGCGCTAAGGTTCGGCTCCCCGCTGCGATTATTCTTGCTGCTGGGCCGCACGGGGATAGTTGGCGGCCGGCACCCGTGACCTGACGAGTAACACGATGGCTGATTTACCGATCGATGACTTGAACGTTGCCTCCAACGAGACCCTGATCACCCCTGATCAGCTCAAGAAGGAAATCCCCCTCAGCGCCAAGGCCCTGCAGACCGTGACTGCCGGCCGTGAAGTGGTGCGCAATATTCTCGACGGCAAGGACCATCGCCTGTTCGTCGTGGTCGGCCCTTGCTCCATCCACGACATCAAGGCAGCCCACGAATACGCCGAGCGCCTGAAAGTGCTGGCCGAAGAAGTGTCCGATACGCTGTACCTGGTCATGCGCGTGTACTTCGAAAAGCCGCGCACCACCGTCGGCTGGAAAGGTCTGATCAACGATCCGTACCTGGATGACTCGTTCAAGATCCAGGACGGCCTGCACATCGGCCGCAAGTTGCTGCTGGACCTGGCCGAAATGGGCCTGCCGACCGCCACCGAAGCGCTCGACCCTATTTCGCCGCAGTACCTGCAAGACCTGATCAGCTGGTCGGCCATCGGTGCCCGCACCACCGAATCGCAAACACACCGCGAGATGGCCTCGGGCCTGTCCTCGGCGGTGGGTTTCAAGAACGGTACCGACGGCGGCCTGACCGTTGCCATCAATGCCCTGCAGTCGGTGTCCAAGCCGCACCGCTTCCTGGGCATCAACCAGGAGGGCGGCGTGTCGATCGTCACCACCAAGGGCAACCCATACGGCCACGTGGTACTGCGCGGCGGCAATGGCAAGCCGAACTACGACTCGGTCAGCGTCGCCCTGTGCGAACAGGACCTGGCCAAGGCCAAGATCAAGGCCAACATCATGGTCGACTGCAGCCATGCCAACTCCAACAAGGACCCGGCCCTGCAACCGCTGGTGATGGAGAACGTCGCCAACCAGATTCTCGAGGGCAACCAGTCGATCATCGGCCTGATGGTCGAAAGCCACCTGAACTGGGGCTGTCAGTCCATTCCGAAAAACCTGGACGATTTGCAGTATGGCGTGTCGATCACGGACGCCTGCATCGACTGGTCGGCTACCGAGAAAACCCTGCGCAGCATGCATGCCAAGCTCAAGGATGTGCTGCCGCAGCGTAAGCGCGGCTGAACATTGCGGGAATGAAAAACGCCGGGCACTGCCCGGCGTTTTTTGTTGTGTCTGGCGCCTGTCGTCAGCTCAGGCCTTGCTCGAATGCCGCTGCTGGCGCTCCATGTAACGCTCCACATACGAGCAAGACGGGATCACCGTGTAGCCCATCTGCTCGGCGTACTCCAGAGCCCGCTCGGTCAGGGCGGCAGCGATCCCACGGCCGCGCAGGGCGTTGGGCACGAAGGTGCGATAGATGTCCAGCGTCTGCTTGCCCAGATCCATGTACGTCAAGTAGGCACGATGACCGTCCACGTTGGTCTCGAACTGATGACCGGCCTGGTCATGGTGGATGGTCAGCGCTTCGCTCATCACTACTCCTCGCAGGTCTTCTCGGCAGACCCTTACCTTAACCGATGGTGGTTTATCCGGCACAGAATCCTCTACGCCACCTGTTGCCGCTTCGACCATTGGACGATTGTAATCGTTCGGATCGTCTGGCACTGACAAGATAGTAGGCACCGCAAGCGGGATTGCTCAAGGTGCTGGCGGTTAAAAAAGGCTAAACCGCCGCCTAGGCGACTTTCCCAAGCCCGCCCAACAGCCACCGGATGTACTAGGGCTTAAGACGCTGATCGACAGTTAAAGTCACCCTTAGTTCAACAAAAAAGTTCCTGTACCACAACCGCTTGCGAACCCTGCAGTTTTTTTTCACAGACACGTCGCAAATCTTGTCGCCACGGAGTCAAGCAACATTTTTTTTGCAGTTCTTGCGCTCTGTCAGTTTACTTACTACAAGTAATGGGTACTATGTACGCCGGCCAGTTTCTCTTTCCTGAGAGATGGCTATTTAATAGAAAGTCCTTGAAGGGGAACACGATGAACAACGTTCTGAAATTCTCTGCTCTGGCTCTGGCCGCAGTTCTGGCTACCGGTTGCAGCAGCGTATCCAAAGAAACCGAAGCTCGTCTGACTGCGACTGAAGACGCAGCAGCTCGCGCTCAAGCTCGTGCTGACGAAGCCTACCGTAAGGCTGACGACGCAATGGCAGCCGCTCAGAAGGCTCAGCAGACCGCTGACGAAGCCAACGAGCGCGCCCTGCGTATGCTGGACAAAGCCAGCCGCAAGTAATAATCCTCACGGATTGTTAAGAAGCCGACCCACTTGTGGGTCGGCTTTTTTATTGCCTTTGAAACCGACAAACGCGGTCAGCAGGTACGAAAAGGCCTGCACTAAGGGCAGGCCTGGGTACGCCGAAATTACCTTACTGCAGTTCGGGCGGAATGCTCGTCACCATCGGTGCGGCCCCTTGGTTTTCCACCGGCACGGCAATTTCTACCGGCATACCATCTTCTGCAGCCACCACGTCACGCACCATGTCCCAGTTCATGCGTAGGTTATTGGCCAGGTCTTCGCGCTTGAGCAAGGCATTGATAACTGCGGTGTGTTTGTCGACAACCGACGGGTTACCCTGATCATCCAGCGGCGTGTGTGCCTCAAGATAGACCTTGCCGGCGCTGATACCGAACTTGTAAGGCTCGTTGATGATGCGCACCGGAGTCCCCACCGGCACCATCTTCGACAGTTCAAGCACGTTGTTGTTGAACATGCGGAAGCAACCGTGACTGGTGCGCATGCCAATGCCGAACTTCTTGTTCGAACCATGGATCAGGTAGCCCGGTACGCCCAAGGTGAACTTGAACGGCCCCAGCGGGTTGTCCGGGCCAGCCGGCACCACAGTCGGCAGGATGTCACCGTCCTCGGCGTGCTCTTTGCGAATCGAAGCGGGCGGCGTCCAGGTCGGGTTGGGCGTCTTGGCGGTGATCCTGGTGTTGGCGATCGGCGACCCCCACCCCTCGCGACCAATGCCCAGCGGGAAGGTGTACACCACGCTCTCCCCCTTGGGGAAGTAGTACATGCGGTACTCAGCCAGGTTGATGACGATGCCTTCGCGCGGGCCCGGCGGCAGGACGAAACGGGTCGGCAGGATGATCTCGGTGCCGGCGCCCGGCAGCCAAGGGTCCACGCCGGGGTTGGCGGCAATCATTTCCAGGTAGCCGAGGTCGTTTGCGGTGCCGATATCGGCGAACGTGTCCTCGTACTTTGCCTTGATCACATGCACTTGGCCGACGATGTCTTCACCGGGCGGTGGCAGTGGCAGCTCCAGCGCAGCAGCGGGGCCCGCTACCAACAGGGCGGCCAGGGACAGGCTACGGGTGACGGCAGGAAAGCGCGGCAACATCCGGTAAATCCTTCGAAAGGTGGGTCAAGAGGATCGATTGTACACCCGCGTCGATGCAAGCGGGAGGCATTGGCACGTTGCAAGCGTTTCAGATGATGAAAGGTGCTTTTCGTTCAGCTGCCGTGCAGCTCTGGCCACACCGGACGCATGCCACGTCGCTGGGCATCGAGGATGGCACGGCACAGCTCACACAGGCGACCATCGCGGTAGATCGATCGCGGCACCCCCGACCAACGCGGCTGGGCTGGCAGCAGGCCGCCACACAAAGTACGGTCGACCGGCACGCCCAGCTCGAGCTGGCGGGCCACGAGGTGGACGCGGCTTTCCTGGCAGGCGAACAGGTCGAGCTGCTCGTCGGGCTCGATCAGTTGATAGGCATACAGGGACCAGGCAGGGCGCGGCATTTGGAGCACTCGAAACGGGGGGCGCAACATTAGCCGAAAGGCGGCCCCGTTTAAAGCTTCACAGCAAGGGTTTTATCGCTGGCCAGGCATTTTCCAGCAGGCGCTGCTGAGCCCCCTGGGCCGGATGGATGCCATCAGCCTGCATCAGTTCAGGTACGCCCCCTACCCCTTCGAGGAAAAACGGCACCAAAGGAACCTGTTTGTCCGCTGCCAGCTGTTCATACACCTTGGCAAAGGCGGTGGTGTAACGCACACCATAATTGGGCGGCAGGCGCATGCCCAATAGCAGCACCTTGGCCCCTGCCTGACGCGAATGCTCGATCATCGAGGCAAGATTTTGTTGCAATTGTGCAGGCGACTGCCCGCGCAGGCCATCGTTGCCGCCCAGCTCCAGCACCACCAGGCTCGGTTTATGGGCTGCAAGCAGCGCCGGCAGCCGCGCCTGGCCACCTGCGCTGGTGTCGCCACTGATCGAAGCATTGACCACTTTGTCGTCAAAACCTTCGTCCCTGAGGCGGGCCTGCAAGAGAGACACCCAGCCCTGACGGCTATCCAGGCCAAAACCGGCGCTGATACTATCGCCAACAACCAGCAGTGTTCCTGCCGCTGCGCTCTGGGCCAGGCAATACAGGGCCAGACCGGCACTCAACCACCACACTCGCATCGGATTCTCCATGAGCCCCAGCATTCTCGTTGCGCAGAACCTTAGCAAAGTGGTCCCCAGCGCGGAAGGTGACCTTACCATCCTCCACGCACTGTCTCTCGACCTGGCCCAAGGCGACAGCCTGGCCATCGTCGGCGCCTCGGGCTCTGGCAAGTCGACCCTGCTCGGTTTGCTCGCCGGCCTCGACCGGCCCAGCGCTGGCAGCGTCATGCTCGCCGGCCACGACCTGGGGCCACTGGATGAAGACCAGCGTGCCCGTGTGCGAGCCGAACATGTGGGTTTCGTGTTCCAGTCGTTCCAGTTGCTCGACAGCCTCAATGCACTGGAAAACGTCATGCTGCCACTGGAACTGGACGGCCGCCGCGATGCTCGCGAACAGGCTCGCACTTTGCTGGAGCGGGTCGGCCTGGGCAAGCGCCTGAGCCACACACCTCGGCAGCTCTCGGGCGGCGAGCAACAGCGCGTCGCCATCGCCCGCGCCTTCGCCGCGCAGCCTGCGGTGCTGTTCGCCGATGAGCCCACCGGTAACCTCGACAGCCACACCGGCGAGCGCATCAGCGATCTGTTGTTCGAGCTGAACAAGGAGCGCGGCACTACCTTGGTGCTGGTCACCCATGACGAACGCCTGGCCCGCCGCTGCCGGCGCCAGATCCGCCTGGACGCGGGCCGCCTTGTGGCGCCGATGGAGGTCTGGTGAGCCATATGCCGCTGTCCCGCCTGTGTGGCCTGGCACTGCGCCAGTTGCTGCGCGATGTTCGCGCCAGCGAAGTGCGCGTGCTGTTCTTTGCCCTGTTGGTGGCGGTAGCCGCCAGCACCGCCATCGGCTATTTCGGCGCCCGCCTCAACGGCGCCATGCAGCTGCGCGCCAGCGAGTTCCTGGGCGCCGATCTGGTACTGCAGGGCAGCGCCCCGGCCCGCGAGCAACAACTCGATGCCGGCAAGGCACTGGGCTTGCGCCACGCACACGTGGTCGAGTTCACCAGCGTGGTCGGCGGCGACAATGGCATCCAGCTGTCCAGCGTCAAGGCCGCCGACGGCGCCTACCCGTTGCGCGGGCAAGTACGCAGCGCTCCGGCACCCTATGCCGAAGAAACACCCGGCGGCGGCCCTGCCCCTGGCGAAGTGTGGGTCGAACCGCGCCTGTTGGCGGCACTGGGGCTGGCGATCGGCGACAGCATCGACGTGGGCATGAAAACCCTGCGCATGAGCCGCGTGCTTACCTACGAACCGGACCGCGCCAACAACTTCTACAGCCTTACCCCACGCGTGATGATGAACCTGGCCGACCTGGAAGCCACCGGCGTGATCCAGCCGGGCAGCCGGGTCACCTACCGTGACCTGTGGCGCGGCGATGCCGAGGCGCTGGCGCAGTACCGTCAGGCCGTGGAAAAAGACCTGGCCGCCAACCAGCGCCTGCGTGACACCCGCGATGGCAACCAACAGATCGGCGGCGCGCTGGGCAAAGCCGAACGCTACCTGAACATGGCCAGCCTGGTAGCTGTGCTGCTGGCAGGCGTGGCCGTGGCACTGTCGGCCAGTCGCTATGCTGCACGCCGACTGGACGCCAGCGCCCTGCTGCGCTGCCTGGGCCTGTCGCGCCACCAGGCATTGGGCCTGTATTGCCTGCAACTGGCCATGCTCGGCCTGGTCGCTGCCCTGGCCGGCGCCTTGCTCGGCTGGCTGGCTCAGCTGGGCCTGTTCCGCCTGCTGCACGGCTTGCTGCCGAGCGTGGTGCCCGCTGGCGGCATCGTTCCAGCGCTGGCAGGTATCGGTACCGGGCTGGTGGCACTGGCTGGCTTTGCCCTGCCGCCGATTGCGGCGCTGGGCCAGGTGCCGCCACTGCGCGTGCTGCGCCGTGACCTGTTGCCGATACCTGCGAGCAGTTGGCTGGTGTACGGCGCCGCCCTGCTCGCCCTGGGCCTGATCATGTGGCGCCTGAGCCTCGACCTGCTGCTCACCTTCGCCCTGCTCGGTGGCGGCCTGGTCGCCGCACTTCTGCTCGGCGGCCTGCTGTTGCTCGGTTTACGCAGCCTGCGCCAGCTGCTGGCCGGTGCGCCACTCACCTGGCGTCTGGGGCTGGGCCAGCTATTGCGCCACCCCATGGCGGCAGCAGGCCAGGCCCTGGCATTCGGCCTGATACTGCTGGCCATGGCCTTGGTCGCCCTGCTGCGCGCAGAGCTGCTCGATACCTGGCAAGCACAGCTACCCAAGGATGCGCCTAACCACTTCGCCCTGAACATCCTGCCAGATGACCGTGAGCCGTTCATTCAACACCTGCACCAGGTCAATGCCGCTTCAGCGCCGCTGTACCCGGTAACGCCCGGGCGCCTGGTGCAAATCAATGAAAAACCGGTACAGCAGGTGGTCAGCAAGGACTCGGCAGGCGAGCGCGCCGTGCAGCGCGACCTCAGCCTGACCTGGGCCGCCGAGTTGCCCGAAGGCAACGTGCTGACCGCCGGCAACTGGTGGCAAGCCTTGCCAGCCGACAACGACATCCCCGGGGTTTCAGTGGAGGCGGAGCTGGCCAGCAGCCTGAAACTGCAGATGGGCGACCTGCTGACGTTCGATATTGGCGGCCAGCAGCGCCAGGCCCGCGTGAGCAGCCTGCGCAACGTGCATTGGGACAGCTTCCAGCCGAACTTCTACATGATCTTCCAGCCTGGCACGCTGCAGGGGCTGCCGACCACTTACCTGACCAGCTTCTACCTGGCACCGGGGCATGACCTGGATGTCGTCGCGCTGTCACGGGCGTTTCCGGCGGTGACCATCCTGCAGGTGGATGCCTTGCTCGACCAGCTGCGCAGCATTCTCGCCCAGGTAACCCTGGCGGTGGAGTATGTGTTGCTGTTCGTGCTGGCCGCCGGGCTGGCAGTGCTGTTCGCCGGCTTGCAGGCCACGCTGGACGAGCGTATTCGCCAAGGCGCACTGTTGCGCGCACTGGGCGCGGCGCGGCCGTTGCTGGTCAAGGCCCGGCGTATCGAGTTCGGCCTGCTGGGTGCGGCCAGCGGGCTATTGGCGGCCGTGGGCTGCGAACTGATTACCTGGGTGCTGTACCGCTATGCCTTCGACTTGCAGTGGAGCCCGCACCCGTGGCTGCTGGTGTTGCCGCTGACGGGGGCACTGCTGGTGGGTGGTGCTGGGGTGCTGGGAACACGGCGGGCGTTGAATGCCAGCCCGCTGGCGGTGTTGCGCGAGGCTTGAGGCCTTGCTGTCAGCGCTTCTGCCGGGACAGCACATGCCTCAAGCTGACGCAAGACGGGCCAGTCAGTCCGTCGAGACGCCCTGGCCGTAACGGATGCTGCTCACATACCAGGTCGCTTCACCGGTAGGTGTATGCACCACCACCTCATCACCCTCCTCCTTCTTCAGCAAGGCACGGGCCATGGGCGAATCGATCGAGATGTAATCGTTGCGCCCGTAGATCTCGTCGTAGCCGACAATGCGAAACTTCATGGTCTCGCCCTCGTCGTTCTCGATCTCAACCCAGGCACCGAAAAACACTTTGCCTTCCTGCTCGGGCGAGTACGCCACCACTTTCACATCTTCAAGCCGCTTGCGCAGGTATCGCACCCTGCGGTCGATTTCGCGCAGCAGCTTCTTGTTGTACTGGTAGTCCGCGTTCTCGCTGCGGTCACCCAACGAAGCCGCCCAGGCAACCTTTTGGGTGATTTCCGGACGATACACCCGCCACAGGTGGTCCAGCTCTTTCTTCAGCGCCTCATGGCCTTCTGTGGTGATGATATTGGTGCTCAATAGCGCATTCCTCAGCGGCGGGTAATCAGGCCTTGACGCGCGATGCGGGTGAGATGGCCGATAACTTCGGCGGCTTCGTCCGGTGCCGGCGCCTGGATCACAGCCAGGTCGAAACGGTCATTGCCATACTGCGCGAGATGACAGCCGCTATCGGCGAACTGGATCAGAAAGGCACGCGCCTGTCCCTTGCGCCGTGACAGGCCTTCAAGATGACGCAAAAGGGTGGGCTGATGCCGGCCGCCGAGCAGGATGCGCGGTGTGCGGGACGCCTGGTTGGCAGGCAAAGGGCTCAAACAGACACTGGTACGTGGGCAACTCATGGAGCTTCTCTCCGCCTCGCGAATCCCGCTGGGCAGCGGTGGGAGGCGTCACCGAACCAGCGCTTTAGCGGTATTTCGGACGGCCCGGAGGTGGGGCTTTCCTGCGCCCCGCAAGTAGCTGTTTAAATCGGCGCAGGCGGTATGCTAGAGCGATGAGCCCCAAGTTGCAAGCGACAAGCCCCAAGCAAGAACAAGCCGAGTACTGGCCCGCGCTTGCCTGCGGCTCGTAGCTCACAGCGTGCAGCTGATTACCGGGCGATCAGGCGGTCGAGCGAGAAGCGGCCAGCGCCTTCGATCATGACTGCAACTGTGCCGGCCAACAGCGCCAGGGCGAACTCATAGCCGTTGTTGGACATGAACAGGCCGTTGCCGATGTGCACCGAAACGATCGCCACTATCAAGGTCACCGTCAGCGCTAGGGCCGCCGGGCGAGCCAGCAGGCCGACCACCAAGGCCAGGCCGCCGAAGAATTCGGCACTACCGGACAATAGGGCCATCAGGTAACCCGGCGCCAGGCCGATGCTTTCCATCCATTGGCCGGTGCCTTCCAGGCCGTAGCCACCGAACAGGCCGAAGAGTTTTTGCGCACCATGAGCCATGAAGATGATGCCGACCAGGATGCGGATAACGCTCAAGCCAGCGCCAGCACGTGTAGAGAACAGAGCGTTGAGGGTAGTGTTGTTCATGTCGAAGCGTCCTTGAAGTGAAGCAGTTGTGTGGGTATGGGCGCCATCATAATCAATTCTTTTGATATGAAAATCGCAAAAAACCCAACATAACAATCGATAAAATCGATGCTTAACGCTTCGCTACACGCTCCAGTGCCGCGCGTTCGCGGTTGAACGCCAGGTAGTACTTGTTGATGCTGTTGACGAAATTGACCGGTCCCATCCCCACTTGCTCCATGGCGATGCGTTCGGTCTGGAAAAACCACTGGTTGCCGTTGAGCCCCCGCCGTCGAGCCTCTGCACGCATGGCCTGAACCCGCTCGGGGCCGAGGTTGTAGGCTGCCAGCACAAAGGCCATGCGCTCACGCTCGTTGATCTTGGTACTGGCAAAAAACTTGCGCCGGATAAGCGCCAGGTAACGGGCACTGGCCAGGACATTGCCATCTACCGTCGCAGTATTGCTCACCCCCACCCGCTGGGCCGCCGAAGGGGTAATCTGCATCAGGCCATGGGCACCGCCAGTACCGCGTGCAGCCGGGTTGAGCGTCGACTCCTTGAAGGCCAGCGCAGCCAGGTTGAGCCAGTCGATCTGTTGCGCCTGGCCATGCTTCTGCAACACCGCCCGCACCGATGCCAGACGCTGGCGGTCCTTGCTGGCCAACGGGTTGTGTACCCGGTACTGGCGGCGGTAGATGCGCTCGAATTCGGCATCCTGGTTATCTGGCGCGCGGTAACCTTGCAGAAAGTGATCGACTGCGGCCAGCAATTGCGGCGCTTCACGCCCTACATACCAGCGCATGGCTTGCGGCGCCCCCAGGCGCACCCGGCTATCCAGGCGCAGGCGCGGCATAACCCGGGCCCAACGCCGGGCAATGGGCTGCTCGACCACGGTCAGGTGGTAGATGCCTGCCTGTACCATCTCCAGCACATCCTCCACCGCCAGCGTCGAATCGACCCACTCCACTTTGATCGGCGGCCGCTTGCGCAGTGCCAGTTGCTGGTTGACCTGCTGGATCAGCGGCCCGGCGGCACTGGCACTGGTCAGGGCCACGGTACGCCCTGACAGCTGTTCGACCTTGCTGAAACTTCGCTCGCCTTTGCGCCCGACAAGCATCAGCGGCACCTGGTCGAGTATCGGCGCACTGCCGCGGACACCGCTCACCGTAGTGGGGTCAAGCAGCTCGCCTGGCGCGGCCAGGTCACCCTCACCGCGGGCCAGGGCGCCCAGCAACTGTTCCTTGGCCCGCGGGATGAGCTTTAGCTGGATCTGCTGGTCGTCGGCGGTACGAGCATTGAGGAAATGCTCCAGGGCACGCAGGCGATAATACTCGATGCCGACTGGCTCGCCCTTGACCTCACCAGAACTGTTGCGGCTCTGGTTGACCAGCACTCGCAGTACTTTGCTGGTGCGAATCTGCGCCAGGTCACGCACCTTGGCAGGCGGTATGTTTTGCTGCGGCCCCGGCGAGCGCGCCTGGGCGGGACCGGCAAAGGCCAACCCCAGCGTCAGCAGAAAAATGAGCCAGCATCGCTGCATGCGAAAACGTTTCCGTGGTCGGTGAGCGGCATCCATGGGTTGCACCGCCAAGTGATAAACGACGGTAAAAGACCACGGCAACAGCATGAAGTTCTTGGTTTTTTCAGAAAAACGCGGTTTTTGCTATGCTGGCCGCCCCGCGGCACGAGATAGCACCATGCAACTGATCGATATCGGCGTCAACCTGACCAACAGCAGTTTCCACGACCAACAGGCCGCAATCGTCGAGCGCGCACTGGAGGCCGGCGTTACGCAAATGCTGCTGACAGGCACCAGCCTGGCGGTCAGCGAACAAGCGCTGGAGCTGTGCCAACAACTGGATGCCAGCGGCGCGCACCTGTTCGCCACGGCCGGCGTGCACCCTCATGATGCCAAGGCCTGGGATGCCGACAGCGAGCGCCAGCTGCGACTGTTGCTGAGCGAACCGCGCGTACGCGCGGTAGGCGAATGCGGCCTGGATTTCAACCGCGACTTTTCCCCTCGCCCGCTGCAGGAAAAAGCCCTGGAAGCCCAGCTGACACTGGCTGCGCAGCTGCGCCTGCCGGTGTTCCTGCACGAGCGCGATGCCAGCGAGCGCTTGCTGGCGATTCTCAAGGACTACCGCGACCACCTGACCGGCGCGGTGGTGCACTGCTTCACCGGTGAGCGCGAGGCGCTGTTCGCCTACCTGGACCTGGACCTGCACATCGGCATTACCGGCTGGATCTGCGACGAACGCCGCGGCACTCACCTGCACCCGCTGGTGGGCAACATCCCTGAAGGCCGGCTGATGCTGGAAAGCGACGCGCCCTACCTGCTGCCGCGCAGCTTGCGGCCCAAGCCCAAGAGCGGGCGCAACGAGCCGGCGTTCTTGCCGGAGGTACTGCGCGAGGTGGCCTTGCATCGCGGTGAATCCGCCGAGCACACGGCGGCGCATACCACGGCAACGGCGCGGGCTTTTTTCCAGCTCCCCTGAATCTCGCGTGTTTCCGCGGGGCGGGTGAACACAGTTGATATGCATCAACACATGCCCAGGTGGATGTGGGCACAATGATGGCACCTTGCCAATATTGTTTCCGCTCAACTCAGAGAAGACCTGCCCATGGGTGCCTGGCTTAGCAATGTTTCCCTGAAGTACAAATTCTGGGCCGTCAACGCAGTGGCCTTTGTCACCACCTTGCTGCTGGTGCTGTACGCCGTGCACCTGGAGCAACGCGCACGTGCCGAGGCGGCTCAGGGCCTGGCGGTCGCACAAGCCCAGTTGCTGGCCGCCTGGCCAGCCGGGCAAGCACTGCCACGCCCGGCCAACGTCATCAGTTGGTCAACCGGGCAAACGCCAACCTACGCCGGAGAGGCGCTCGATGCCCTGCGCAACGCCCAAGGCTGGGTAGCATTGCCGAGCGCCTGGATCCTCGGTGAAAACCCGCTGCGTGGCGCACAGGTATTGCGCAATGGCGACCAGCAGTTGGCTGTGCTGGCCCAGTCACCCAGCCTGCGCCAGGTTTTCTTCGATCGCTTCAGCAATTACGCGGTGTGTGTGCTGATCCTGATGCTGGCCATGCTCGGCGCCTCGCAACTGCTGATCCGCTTCCTGCTCAGCCAACTCAACACCCTCAAGGACGTGATGCTGCACGTGGAAAAAACCGGCGACCTGTCGGCCCGCGTACCGCTAGCCAGTGGCGACGAGGTCGGCCAGATGGCCGGGGCCTTCAACGCCATGCAGTCCACCTATCACCGCGTGGTCAGCACCGTCGCCCACAGCGCAGCACAGCTGGACTCGGGCGCTGCACGCCTGGCCGCCAGCATGAGCGACGTACGCCATGGCATGCTCGGCCAGCAGAGTGAAACCGACCAGGCCGCCACTGCCATCAACGAAATGTCGGCGACCGTGCACCACATTGCCCAGCACGCCGGTGCCACCCGCGATTTGTCACAAACCGCCGACACCTTGGCCGGCAGCGGTCAAGCGGTGGTCAGCCGAGTGCAGGATTCGATTTCCGGGCTTTCCAGCGGCGTGCAACAAACTGCCGAGATGATTCGACAGCTAGCCGAGGACAGCCAGAAGATCAACGGTGTAGTCAGTGTGATCCACAGTATTGCCGAACAGACCAACTTGCTGGCGCTTAACGCTGCCATCGAAGCCGCGCGCGCCGGTGACCTGGGCCGTGGCTTTGCCGTGGTGGCCGATGAAGTGCGCAACCTGGCCAAACGCGTACAAACCTCCACGGATGAGATCACCACCATGGTTTCGGCCCTGCAGTCGGGCACCCGCGATGCGGTGGAGTTCATGCAGGAAAGTTCGTACAAGGCCGACGACTGCGTACGTCAGGCACAGGAAGCCGGTGAGGCTCTGGCGGAAATTACCGGTGCCGTGGCGCAGATGCGCGAAAGCAATACCCAGATCGCTGTAGCGGCGGAGCAGCAAAGCCAGGTAGCCGAGGAAATGAACCGCGCGGTGGTCAGCATCCGCGATGTCACCGAGCGGACCGTGCAACAAACGGTCGGTTCGGCGACCACCAGCAGCGAACTGGCGACCCTGGCCGGCGAACTGAACAAGGCCATTGGCCAGCTCAAGCTATAGTCACCATAGCCAGGTTCGATTGGCCCCCGCTTGGGGGCCGCACTAAGCTTTGGGCATGACCGAGAGGAAATCCCCATGAGCAAACGCCTGCCCAATCTTCCCGCCTGGCAATGGCGCGGCTACCACCACAATCACCGCCACCCGGCCAACCTGGTGTTGCACCTGATCGCTGTGCCGTTGTTCATTCTGGGGACACTGCTGGTGCTGTCCGGTCTGTTTGGTTTCGACCTCGGCCAGATCGCGGTGGGTGTGATTGCCCTGGTCGCAGCGTTGGGCCTGCAGCGCCAAGGCCACCGCCTTGAAGCCCAGCAGCCCGAACCGTTCGCCAACCGCCAGGATGCCGTGCAGCGCTTACTGACCGAGCAGTTCATCACCTTTCCGCGCTTTGTGGTGAGCGGGGCCTGGTGGAGGGCCTGGCGGGAGCGGCACAAGCACCGGCACTGAGCCAGCTGCCGGAGCGCTGCTTGTGAGCAGCCTTGCAAGGGTCAGGCGAAAACGGTGACGGTCTGCCGGCTCAACGCCAACAACTCGCCCTGCGCCGTCCACAATGCCGCAGCAGCATGCCCATAGCCATCCCGCGCATGCTCGGTCTCCACACAGTACCGGCACCAATCCAGGGTCGACAGCTTCGCCGTTGGCTGGATGAACTCGATGGTCCAGGTCAACGTACTGCCCGCAGCGGGCTGCTTGAGAAACGGCATGAGGCTGGGCGGCCAGGCATCGACCAACGCCAACAGGTGCGCCTCGCTCACCTGTTCTTCCACCACATCCCGCAAGCGCACCCAGCCGCCCATCTTGCGCGACTGATTGCCACTGAACGGCAGCCCACCTACTGCCCAGCGCAGGGCCACGTGCCGCATGAACTCAGGGGTAACGCCTTTGATATAGGGCAACTCCGGGGCCGCCTCATCGAGCGCAGGCATTTCGATGGCCGGCAACGCCGGCACTTCGACCACCGAAGGGCGGCCCGCACCGAAATTGCCCTGCACCAAAGTCACCACCTGGCCATCCTGAACAGCGCGGCCCAGCAACGTGCTAACCGCCTTGCCTTCGCGCAAAACCTCCACCTCGAAGCGGATGGGCACATCCGCCGCCGCGGGTGCCACGAAGCTGATGGCCAATGAGCGTACCGGGCGGTTGTCGCTGATCTTGAGGCGCATGGTTTCATAGACCATGGCCGCCATCAGCCCGCCAAAGGCAGCACGCCCCTGGGCCCAGCTGGGCGGAATGCTGACGGAATCCGGGTTGGCCCGCACGGCGTCGAGCAGTTGGTTGAAAGTCATTGGCCGGCTCCTGCCTGCAAAGAAAAAGGTCCGTTCATCCTAGCCAGCAAACGCCAAGCATTCAGCCCGCATATCGGTCATTTTCCGTGATAACGCCGCGCCAGCGCCTCTTGCAGGGCATCCAGCGTCACATCCGACTGGCGCTCCGCCTCATGCAGCTCCTGCTCCCAATCGGCTTTGCAGGGGAGCAAGTCGGCATGGTCGCGCGCTTGCAGCAGCCATTGCAGGCGGTCGTGCCAATCACCCAGGTTGCCCTGTGCCTTTTTCAGCAGACGTTGCAGTTTCTTCCCTGCGTGATCGAGTTGCGGGTAGGCCTCATCGCCATAGCGTGCACGCTTGATCAGCAAACGCAGGCGGTGTCGATCGTGAGCAGGGTCCTGCAACGCTTTGTGCAACTTGCGCCACTGCTTGACCAAGCGCTTGTCGATACGTTTGCTTAGCGACTTGACCAGCCCCTCCCGGCCCGCCGCCCGCAGGAACAATGGAAAGGCGTCGAGAATCGCCAATACCCTGGCCAGCTGTGGGCTGGCAGCGACACTGGCGAAAGTCCTGTCACGCCCCTCCAGACGCCGCTGCCCGGCTGCTGTGTGACCGCGCCCGATCAGCTCGGCCGCCAGCACCTCGCGATCACGCAGCGGCGTGGTAAGGGTCCCCAGCGAACGTGCAGCATCCTCCAACTGCTCCACGCCAGGCAGCCCACGCAGCGGCCTCAGCAGACTGCGCAGGCGCCGCAAGGTGGTACGCAAGTCGTGCAAGGCCTCGCTGTCGGTATTGGCAGCCAGGCGTTCACGACAGGCCAGCAAGCGCACCTGCAAGGTCAGTATCTGGGCAACGACATGGTCGAGCATGGCAGACATACGATGCTCCCTGTTCAGCGCCCGGCGCGAGATTCACGAATGTAGAACCGCGCCTTTTCGGCTTTGCGGGTACAGCTTTCGTAGCCTTCGAACTGCTGCTGGGTCTTGGCCCCGGTCAGCAATGACAAGGCCTTGGAATAACTTACGGCACCGGCGAAGCCTTCGGCCTTGGCCAGGTCCAGCTCCTTCCAGGCGGCATCCAGCTGGGTCGCGCAGCTGTCACGGTAGGCCGTCTTGCCCGCGCAGCCAGCAAGGGCCAGGGCAATCAGTGGAAGGCAAATCCAGGCTTTCATCAGTAATACCTCTATGGAAAAACGGTGGCTGTTCGACGCTCCGACAGCTGGAAAGTGCCATGCCCAGCCGGCTTTGCCTGGCCAGTTTTATTACAGTAGCTCAGCACGATCTACATTGAAGCACAGGCAGCGATGGGTGCATTGTAGGACCATGATGGCACTGGCCGGGGAATGTTCATGAGTAAACGTGTGGCACTGGTACTGGGATCGGGCGGAGCCCGAGGGTATGCGCACATCGGCGTGATCGAGGAAATCGAGCGCCGCGGCTACGACATAGCCTGCGTCGCGGGGTGTTCCATGGGCGCGGTGATTGGCGGTATCTATGCCGCCGGCAAGCTCGACGACTATCGCAACTGGATCGAAAGCCTCGACTACCTCGATGTGCTGCGCCTGGTCGACGTCAGCTTTCGCCTCGGTGCGATTCGCGGCGACAAGGTGTTCGGGCAGATCCGCAAGATCGTCGGCGAGATAAACATCGAGCAACTGCGCATACCCTACACCGCAGTGGCCGCCGACCTTACCAACCAGCAGGAAATCTGGTTCCAGGAAGGTTGCCTGCATCAGGCCATGCGCGCCTCGGCGGCCATTCCCAGCCTGTTCACGCCGGTGATGCAAGGCAACCGCATGCTGGTCGACGGTGGCATCCTCAACCCGCTGCCAATCGTGCCGGTGGTGTCCAGCCATTGCGACCTGATCATCGCGGTAAACCTAAACGCCACCAACCAGAAGCAGTACCAGTTGCCGGTGATCGAGCGCCCGGCGGCGTTCAAGATGCGCTTTGACGCCTTGTTGAGCTCGCTGGGTTCACGCTTGCCATTCCGGCGCAAACCGGCGGAAGAGCTGATCCGCATCGAAAAGGAGATCGTCGCCGAGGGGTTGGCACCGCCAAGCCCGTGGCTTGCCGACAGCGCCGACCCGGAAAGCCAGCAACCGGCAGCGGCCCCGGAGCGCGAGGGCGCGCCGAAGTCTGCCACCGGTTCTTTCATCATCGACAACGTGGGGCCGGCCTCACTCCTGGACTTGATCAACCAGAGCTTCGAGGTCATGCAGACTTCGCTGGCACAGTACAAGATTGCCGGCTATCCACCGGATGTGCTGATCAACGTACCCAAGCGGGTGTGCCGGTTTTTCGAGTTCTACAAGGCGCCGGAGCTCATCGCCCTGGGGCGAGAGATTGCACGCGATACGCTGGACAGTTATGAAGGGGTGAAGCGGTAGCACCTGGTTAGCGCCACCCCTGAAGGCGCTGTGACCTTCGACAATGACCGTGCTCGCGGCTGGCGAAAACGAAACAGGCCGCACGAGGCGGCCTGTTTCTTCATGCAACGAACACCTTAGTAACGGGTGATGTCTGCATTGGCTTCCAGCTGCTTGCGGTAAGCGGCAAAGTCCTGCTGGCCAGCACGTGACGCGAGGTAGCGGCGAATCTGCTGCTTCTCTTCGTCGGTGGCGGCAGCGCCTTCGTTCACGCCCTTGAGCTGCAACACCACCAGGCTACCGTCACGCAGCACGACGCTGCCATACACTGGCTTGTCCTTGGCTTGCGGCTTGCCCAGACGGAACAGTGCCTGCAGTTCGGCCGGGTCAATACCGTCCTCACCACGGGTGACGGCTTCATAGGCTTTCCAGCCTTGGCCTTCGTGCACGCTGCCTGCTGCGATGGAACCGTCACGCAGGCCGGCAATCAGCTTGTCTGCCTTGGCCTTGAGTTCGGCAGTCGCCTTCTCTTTGGCCAGGTGCTCCCTGATATTCTTGGCCACAGCGTCCAGCGGCAGTTGCTCTGGCTTGCGGTGTTCCTTGACGCGCAGCACCACGGTGGTCTCAGGGTCGAGCTCGATGGCGGTGCTGTTGGCACCCTCATCCAGCACTTCTTCAGAGAACGCAGCCTGCACCACCGCACGGTTGGCGGTAATGCCTTCACCGCCCTCGCGGCCGAAGGCGGCGGAGGTGTGCACCTTGAGGTTCAGGTCCTGGGCCGGCTGGGCCAGGTCGGAAGCCTCGTAGGCAGCATCCTGCAGTTGCTTGCTGGCGTCGACATAACGCTGCTCGACCAGCGGCATCTTCAGATCGCGGGTCAGTTTGTCCTTCAGGCTGGCGAAGCTCGGTACTTCTGGCGCCTGGACGCCCAGCAGCTTGATCAGATGGTAGCCAAACTCGGTGCGCACCGGGGCAGATACCTGCCCATCCTGCAGCTTGTACAGCGCCTCTTCGAAGGCCGGGTCGTATACGCCCGGGCCGGCAAAGCCAAGGTCACCACCGGTGTTGGCGGAGCCTGGGTCCTGAGAGAACTCCTTGGCCAAAGCGGCAAAGTCCTCACCCTTGGCCAGACGCTGCTCGATCTCTTCGGCGCGGGCCTTGGCCTGGGCGTCGGTGACCTTGTCGTTGACCTCGATGAGGATGTGCGCGGCATGGCGCTGCTCGGCCAGGTTGGCGATTTCCTTCTCGTACTGGGCCTTGAGCTCTTCGTCAGTCACTTTGACCTGATCGAAGAACGCCGACTTCTTCAGCTCGATGTAGTCAATCACGACCTGGTCAGGCGACATGAACTCCTTGGCGTGCTGGTCGTAGTGCGCCTTGACCTCTTCGTCGCTGACCTTGACTGCGGCCGGGTCGGCCTTGAACGTCAGGGAGGCGAAGTCGCGGGTCTGCTTCTCCAGGCGAGCGAAGGCATCGACCTGTTGATCGGTGACGAAGCTGCTGCCGGCCAGGCCGGTGCGCAGTTGGCCGATGAGCATTTCCTCGCCGAGCATCTCGCGGAACTGCATGCGACCGTAGCCCATCTGGCGGATCACCTGGTCGAAACGCTCAGCGCTGAACTTGCCGTCCACCTGGAACTCAGGGGTCTGCAAGATAACCTGATCCAGCGCGGCCTCGGAGAATGCGAACTTGGCATCCTCAGCACCTTGCAGCAGCAGCTTGCGGCTGATCAGCCCCTTGAGTGCCTCCTCACGCAGCAACTTGTCATCCAGCAGCGCCGGGTCGAAATCCTTGCCCAACTGTTGCATCAGTTGACGGCGCTGCATGTCGGCCGCCTGGCTCAGTTCGTTCTGGCTGATGGTCTGGCCGTTCACCTTGGCGGCGTCCTGGCTATGAGTGGCGGCCTGGAAAATGGCTTCGAAACCGGTCAATGCCATCAACACGACGATAAGGCCGATGATGGTCTTGGCAATCCAACCTTGTGAATTGTCCCTGATATTTTGCAGCATGCGTCCCCCAGAAACGGCTGTACCACTGCGTCGACAACCGCGGAGCGTGGGTAGAATCCTGATAAAAGAAAGGCGCATCCGAGGATGCGCCTTTTCTTAGCAAACGTGTCAGGCGGGAACGTTTGCGCCCCGCCATCACCGTGCTCGGACCAGGCCAGGCCGGGTCCGGCTGAAAGACGACTTAGTTGACGGCGTCTTTCAGGCCTTTGCCAGCCTTGAAACCTGGAACCTTGGCGGCTTCGATCTTGATTGCCTTGCCGGTTTGCGGGTTGCGGCCAGTACGCTCGGCGCGCTCCTTGACCGAGAAGGTACCAAAGCCAACCAGTACCACATCGTCACCTTGCTTCAGGGCGCCGGTGACGGATTCGATGACTGCGTCCAGCGCACGGCCGGCTACAGCTTTCGGGATGTCTGCAGATGCGGCGATAGCGTCAATCAGTTCCGACTTGTTCACTCTAAGTCCCCTTATTTCTCTATTGAGTTTGTTTCTAAGTATGTAATGAAAAGCTTATGAAACGTGTGCTGGGAGGCATGGCGACAATAACGTGCCGCTTTATAGCAAGGCGCCGAAAATACTGTCAAGGAAAGCCCCCCAGCCAAAAACTACTAATGCGTGCTGATTCTTTCCTTAGCATCGCCGTCGCGCTTCTCGTCTTTCGCGACAATCTCCGGAGCCACATCTGGCAAGGGCTCCGGGGCGTATTGCAGCGCAATTTGCAGGACTTCGTCAATCCATTTGACCGGTTTGATCTGAAGATCCTGTTTGATATTTTCAGGAATCTCCTTGAGATCGCGAACATTTTCCTCGGGAATGATCACCGTCTTGATCCCGCCACGGTGTGCCGCCAGCAGTTTTTCCTTCAGCCCGCCAATGGCCAATACCTGGCCACGCAAGGTGATTTCGCCGGTCATGGCCACATCGGCACGTACCGGAATCTGCGTCAGCGCCGACACCAGTGCGGTGCACATTCCGATACCGGCACTTGGGCCGTCCTTCGGCGTGGCACCTTCAGGCATGTGGATGTGCACGTCATGCTTCTCGTGGAAGTCGGCGGCAATCCCCAGGCTGCGGGCGCGGCTGCGCACCACGGTCTGCGCGGCGGTAATCGACTCGACCATGACATCGCCCAGCGAGCCGGTCTTGATCAACTGACCCTTGCCGGGGATGACCACGGCCTCGATGGTCAGCAACTCGCCGCCCACCTGGGTCCAGGCCAGGCCGGTTACCTGGCCGATCTGGTCCTGCTGCTCGGCCAGGCCATAGCGGAACTTGCGCACGCCCAGCAGGTGCTCCAGCTGCTCGCTGGCCACCTTGACCTTGACCTGCTTCTGCCCGGTATGTTCCTTGACCACCTTGCGGCAGACCTTGGCAATTTGCCGTTCCAGACCCCGCACACCGGCTTCACGGGTGTAGTAGCGGATGATGTCGCGAATCGCCGAGACGTCGACTTCCAGCTCTTCTTTCTTCAAGCCGTTGGCCTTGACCTGCTTGGGCACCAGGTACTTGACCGCGATGTTGATCTTTTCGTCCTCGGTGTAGCCAGGCAGACGGATGACTTCCATCCGGTCCAGCAGCGCCGGCGGGATGTTCATCGAGTTCGAGGTGCACAGGAACATCACGTCCGAGAGGTCGTAGTCGACCTCCAGGTAGTGGTCGTTGAAGTTGTGGTTCTGCTCAGGGTCGAGCACTTCCAGCAGTGCCGAGGCTGGGTCGCCGCGCATGTCGCTGCCCATCTTGTCGATCTCGTCGAGCAGGAACAACGGGTTGCGCACACCCACCTTGGTCATCTTCTGGATCAGACGACCCGGCATGGAGCCAATGTAGGTACGGCGGTGGCCACGGATCTCGGCCTCGTCACGCACGCCACCCAGGGCCATGCGCACGAACTTGCGGTTGGTGGCGGCAGCGATCGACTCGGCCAGCGAAGTCTTGCCGACGCCGGGTGGCCCGACCAGGCACAGCACCGGACCGCGGATCTTCTTGACGCGCTTCTGCACGGCAAGGTACTCGAGGATGCGTTCCTTGACCTCTTCCAGGCCATAGTGGTCGGCATCGAGGATTTCCTCGGCCTTGGCCAGGTCCAGACGCACCTTGCTCTGAGCCTTCCACGGCACCTGCACCAACCAGTCGAGGTACGAGCGCACCACGGTAGCTTCGGCCGACATCGGAGACATTTGCTTGAGCTTGTTCAGCTCCGCCTGAGCCTTGGCCAAGGCATCCTTAGGGAGACCTGCGGCTTCGATGCGCTTTTTCAGCTCTTCGACTTCATTGTGGCCTTCGTCACCATCGCCAAGTTCTTTCTGAATGGCCTTCATCTGCTCATTCAGGTAGTACTCGCGCTGGCTGCGCTCCATCTGCTTCTTGACCCGGCCGCGAATGCGCTTTTCGACCTGCAGGAGGTCGATTTCGGCATCCAGCAGTGCCAGCACGTGCTCGACACGGGTAGTCAAGTCGACGATTTCAAGAATTTCCTGCTTCTGCTCGATCTTCAGGGCCATGTGCGCGGCCATGGTGTCGACCAGGCGCCCTGGCTCGTCGATGCTGTTCAGCGAAGACAGCACTTCGGCAGGCACCTTCTTGCCCAGCTGAACGTACTGTTCGAACTGCGACAGCAGCGTGCGCACGAACACTTCCGACTCGCGCTCGGCAGTGTCGGTTTCGTCGATCAGGGAGACTTCAGCACGGATGTGCCCTTCAACTTCGGAGAAGCGCTCGACCGCACCACGCTGCTCGCCCTCGACCAGCACCTTGACGGTGCCATCAGGCAGCTTCAGCAGTTGCAGCACGGTGGCAACGGTACCGACACGGTACAGGGCGTCCTCGCCCGGATCGTCGTCGGCTGGATTCTTCTGGGCCAGCAGAAGGATCTGCTTTTCGCCCGTCATCGCCGCCTCGAGGGCTTCGATGGACTTTTCGCGCCCCACGAACAGCGGGATAACCATGTGCGGGTAAACAACGACATCGCGCAATGGCAAAAGAGGCAAGTCGAGGGTGGTCTTCATGATTTCGCCTCTACAGCGGCCTTATGGCCGGAAACCGGTGGAAATGATGCTTGGACCTAATGTGGGGGCACGCTTGGGAAATTACAAGCGCTTGCACAGGAAAAGCAGAAAGGGGCCCGTAGGCCCCCTCTTGCTTGCAACCGAGAACCGGCCATTGCCTGAATCAGGCGTCTGGCGCGGCCTTGGCTTGCGGTTCGCTGTTTTCGTAGATCATCAGCGGCTGCGAGGTGCCCTCGATGACGCTCTCGTCGATAACCACCTTGCTGACATCCTTTTTCGAAGGGATCTCATACATGGTATCGAGCAACACGCCTTCGAGGATCGAGCGCAGTCCACGAGCGCCAGTCTTGCGCTCCAGGGCCTTGCGTGCAACGGCCTTGAGTGCATCGCTGCGGAACTCGAGGTCGACGCTTTCCATCTCGAACAGCTTGGCATACTGCTTGGTCAGGGCATTCTTCGGCTCGGTGAGGATCTGCATCAACGCAGCCTCATCCAGCTCGTCAAGGGTAGCCAGTACCGGCAGACGGCCGACGAATTCCGGAATCAGGCCAAACTTGACCAGATCGTCCGGCTCGACCTCACGCAGGGACTCGCCAACCTTCTTGCCCTCTTCCTTGCTGCGCACTTCGGCACCAAAACCGATGCCACCTTTGGTGGAACGGTTCTGGATGACCTTTTCCAGGCCCGAGAACGCACCACCGCAGATGAACAGGATGTTGCGGGTATCAACCTGCAGGAATTCCTGTTGCGGGTGCTTGCGGCCGCCCTGCGGCGGAACCGAGGCCACGGTGCCCTCGATCAGTTTCAGCAGCGCCTGCTGCACGCCCTCACCGGACACATCACGGGTAATGGACGGGTTGTCCGACTTTCGCGAGATCTTGTCGATTTCGTCGATGTAGACAATGCCCATCTGGGCCTTTTCCACGTCGTAGTCGCACTTCTGCAACAGCTTCTGGATGATGTTCTCGACGTCCTCACCCACATAACCGGCTTCGGTCAGGGTGGTGGCGTCAGCAATGGTGAACGGTACGTTCAACAGGCGTGCCAGGGTTTCGGCGAGCAGGGTCTTGCCCGAGCCGGTCGGCCCGATGAGCAGGATGTTGCTCTTGCCCAGTTCGACTTCGTCACCCTTCTTGTCACGCTGGTTCAGGCGCTTGTAGTGGTTGTACACCGCTACGGCCAGCACCTTCTTTGCGCGTTCCTGACCAATGACGTACTGGTCAAGGATGCCGCTGATTTCTTTCGGCGAAGGCAATTTGTGCGCGCTGCTCTCGGCCTGGGCTTCCTGCACCTCCTCTCGGATGATGTCGTTGCACAGGTCGACGCACTCGTCGCAGATAAATACCGAGGGCCCGGCAATCAGTTTGCGCACTTCGTGCTGGCTTTTGCCGCAGAAGGAGCAATAAAGCAATTTGCCGCTGTCCTCGCCGTTACGGGTGTCAGTCATTCGATCGATCCAATCCGGTAGGCTTGCAACACAAGATGAAGGCAATTGCGGGCTTTTTCAAGTCCGCAGGTAGGCGCTTTCGACGCCCACCTGCTCTGACCCCCCGGTTCAGGAGGCCAGTTGCCGCTTGTCGTAGACCGAGTCGATCAGGCCGTACTCGGCTGCGCGCGAGGCGCTCATGAAGTTGTCACGCTCGGTGTCACGTTTGATGGTCTCGAGGTCCTGGCCGGTGTGATAGGCCAGCAGCTCGTTCAGACGGGCCTTGATATTGAGGATTTCCTGGGCGTGGATCTCGATATCGGTGGCCTGACCCTGGAAGCCGCCCAGCGGCTGGTGGATCATCACGCGCGAGTTAGGCAGGCAATGACGCTTGCCCTTGGCACCTGCCGCCAGCAGGAAGGCGCCCATGCTGCAGGCCTGGCCGATGCAGATGGTCGAAACGTCCGGCTTGATGAACTGCATGGTGTCGTAGATCGACATGCCGGCGGTGACGGAACCGCCCGGCGAGTTGATGTACAGATGGATATCCTTGTCCGGGTTTTCCGCCTCAAGGAACAGCAGTTGCGCAACGACGAGGTTGGCCATGTAGTCCTCTACCGGGCCAACCAGGAAGATCACACGCTCCTTCAACAGGCGCGAGTAGATGTCGTAAGCGCGTTCGCCACGGGCGGACTGCTCGATAACCATCGGGACCAGGCCGCCTGCGGCCTGGATGTCAGAGCTCTGCTGAATATAAGAATTGCGGGACATGTCCTGCGCTCACTCCCAAATAGTCATGGCTTGAATACGCACAAGCCAGCTCGAAGGCTGGCTTGTGGAGGTTTCCTACGAGAGAAGCCCGTTACTCAGCAGCGGCAGGAGCCTCGGCTGGTTTAACGGCTTCTTCGTACGAGACCGACTTGTCGGTCACAGTCGCTTTCTGCAGAACAGTATCTACAACTTGTTCTTCCAGCACAACCGAACGCACTTCGTTCAGTTGCTGGTCGTTCTTGTAGTACCAGGCGATGACCTGCTCAGGCTCCTGGTAAGCCGACGCCATTTCTTCGATCATCTCGCGAACCTTGGCGTCGTCCGGCTTCAGCTCGAACTGCTTGACCACTTCGGCCACGATCAGGCCCAGCACGACGCGGCGCTTGGCTTGCTCTTCGAACAGCTCGACTGGCAGCTGCTCAGGCTTGATGTTGCCACCAAACTGCTGAACAGCCTGCACGCGCAGACGGTTGACTTCGTTTTCCAGCAGAGCCTTTGGCACTTCGATCGGGTTGGCGGCCAGCAGACCGTCCATGACCTGGTTCTTGACCTTGGTCTTGATCGCCTGACGCAGCTCACGCTCCATGTTCTTGCGAACTTCGGCGCGGAAGCCTTCCAGCGTCGATTCCTTGATGCCGAACTGGGCGAAGAACTCTTCGTTCAGTTCTGGCAGTACAGGTGCCGAAACGCTGTTGACGGTGATGGTGAACTCAGCGGCTTTGCCAGCCAGGTCCAGGTTCTGGTAGTCCTCTGGGAAGGTCACGTTGACAACGCGCTCTTCGCCAGCCTTGGCGCCCACCAGACCTTCTTCGAAGCCTGGGATCATGCGGCCGGAACCCAGCACCAGCAGGGTGCCCTTGGCCGAACCACCGGCAAACGCTTCACCGTCGACCTTGCCGACGAAGTCGATGTTGACCTGGTCGTCGTTCTGCGCAGCGCGCTCGACGGCCTCAAAGCGGGTGTTCTGCTTGCGCAGCACTTCCAGCATGTTGTCCAGGTCACTGTCAGCCACTTCGGCGCTCAGGCGCTCGACCTTGATCGACTCGAGGCCCGCAACAGTGAACTCAGGGAACACTTCGAAGATGGCGACGAACTCCAGATCCTTGCCCTTTTCGAAGGACTTGGGCTCTACAGCCGGGGCGCCAGCCGGGTTCAGCTTCTGCTCGACGATGGCTTCGTAGAAGGAGGCCTGGACCAGGTCACCGAAAGCCTCTTGACGGGCGTCCGCCTCGAAACGCTGACGGATCACGGTCATCGGTACTTTACCAGGACGGAAGCCCGCAATCTTGGCGCGCTTGGCAGTCTGCTGCAGACGCTTGTTGACTTCGTTCTCGACGCGCTCGGCCGGAACGGCGATGGTCATGCGGCGCTCGAGAGCGGAAGTGTTTTCAACAGAAACTTGCATGGATATTCCTCGTTGCACAGACGTTAGCCGGCGTTAGCCCGACTCCAGAATCAAGGGCAAACATTCTAGTGAGTCACGCAGCAGAAGTCACCCCACACGGGACGACTGAAAACAACGCCGGTCGATTAACTTTCAAGGCCCGCACGGCACAGCGCCAGGCCTGCTTCCAACAGGGGCTGCGCGGCGCCGGGGGCGGCCTGCAGCCGAAATACTTTGTCAAACAACTACCCGCAACGCATTCGCTTCCTTTATTCAGGATCAATGTCGTTGAACTGGCAGTACTCCTCCCATTCCAGCCCCAGCGCCTCGGCCACTTCACGGTGCGTTTCCAGGCGCATGGCCTGCAGCTGCTCCGGGGACTCGGCAATCAATTGCAGCGCCAGCTCCCAAGGCTCAATACCCTGCTCCTCGGCGGCATCCTCGAACGCCCACTCGATTTGCTGGGCCTGCTCACGCGCATCCAGCTCGCGGATCTCCTCGATCAACTGCGGATTGGCTTCGGCAAAGCGCTGCAGCGCCAAGGCCTGACGGGCTTCTTTTGCAATCATCGTGGTGTCCTTTGCCGGCCAAACGGGCCGGTGTTTCAACCGGCTGAAATCTAACAGCTTTTATTGGGGTGCCACCAGTGGATTACAAGGGGCAGGAAGTGTTTTGGCTGGGGCGCGGCTCATCACCGCTACGCAGACCCAAAACAAAAAGGCGCCCGATCTCACGATCAAGGCGCCTTTCAGGAATATGGGGTGGACGATGGGAATCGAACCCACGACAACTGGAATCACAATCCAGCGCTCTACCAACTGAGCTACGCCCACCATATTGCGGTCTTGCTGTACAACCTTACAGAAGCATGGTGCGGACGAAGAGACTCGAACTCTTACAGCTTGCGCCGCTGGAACCTAAATCCAGTGTGTCTACCAATTTCACCACGTCCGCGTAACGCTTAAAACAAAGGCGCCAGATGCTATCGAGGCGCCCTTGAAAAATATGGGGTGGACGATGGGAATCGAACCCACGACAACTGGAATCACAATCCAGCGCTCTACCAACTGAGCTACGCCCACCATATTGCATTACAGCCTACTTGCTTGCCAAAGCTGCCTAATGGCGCACCCGGCAGGACTCGAACCTGCGACCATCCGCTTAGAAGGCGGATGCTCTATCCAGCTGAGCTACGGGCGCTTAAGCTTGAAGCCTAACCGAACGAGACGCTAACAAGGAACTGTTAAACCACTCATTCTGCCCGACTTAGCCAACCAGTGCTAGGCTGTGCCCGACAAGTGCGGCGAATCTTATAGTCGACCCCGAAAGTCGTCAACACCTTTTTCGAAAAAATTTAAATTATTTAAGGGGTTAGAGGATTTGCCCGACCACCCGCCTTTGCCCTTGGCCCATGTCGTGCGAGAATGCACGTTCTTTATTGTTCCTTCTCGATGGTTAATCACGCGTCTATGACTGCACACCTAATCGATGGCAAGGCTATCGCCGCCAGCCTGCGCCAGCAGATCGCTCAACGTGTCGTGGAGCGTCGCCAGCAAGGCCTGCGTACGCCGGGCCTGGCAGTGATCCTGGTCGGCACCGACCCCGCCTCCCAAGTCTATGTCTCGCACAAGCGCAAGGACTGCGAAGAGGTCGGCTTCATTTCGCAGGCTTTCGACCTGCCCAGCGAGACCACGCAACAAGCCCTGACCGAGCTGATCGACCGTCTCAATGACGACCCGGCCGTCGACGGCATCCTGCTGCAACTGCCGCTGCCGGCACACCTGGACGCCTCGTTGCTGCTCGAGCGCATTCGCCCGGACAAGGATGTGGACGGCTTCCATCCGTACAACATCGGCCGCCTGGCCCAGCGTATTCCACTGCTGCGCCCGTGCACACCGAAAGGCATCATGACCCTGCTGGAAAGCACCGGCCAGGACCTGTACGGCATGAACGCGGTGATCGTCGGCGCGTCCAACATCGTTGGCCGCCCGATGGCCATGGAACTGCTGCTGGCCGGCTGCACCGTGACCGTCTGCCACCGCTTCACCAAGGACCTGGCCGGCCATGTCGGGCGTGCCGACCTGGTGGTCGTGGCTGCCGGCAAGCCGGGCCTGGTCAAGGGTGAGTGGGTCAAGGAAGGCGCCATCGTCATCGACGTGGGCATCAACCGCCAGGAAGACGGCAAGCTGGTCGGCGACGTGGTCTACGAGACCGCCCTGCCCCGCGCCGGCTGGATCACACCGGTGCCGGGCGGCGTCGGGCCGATGACCCGGGCGTGCCTGCTCGAGAACACGCTGTATGCGGCAGAAGAGCTGCACAAGTAATACCGCGTGATGCGAAAACGGCACCTTTGCAGGTGCCGTTTTTTTGCCCGTGTCTAATGGACTCTTCGCGAGCGAGCGGTTGCACGCCCCCCGCGGTCGGTGAAACCACCCCGGCGTTCAGCCGATCACTTCCTGGCCGCCTCCCAGGACTTCAGCAGTTCGTTGTAGCTGACTGTCTCGCCCATGGGCTTTTCGTTGACCAGCTTGGCTTTCGGCGCACCCGGCTGGTCGAACCAGTACTGGGCATCCTTCTCCGGATTCAGCTTGGGTGCACACGTCGCCTGGGCGCTGGAGCGTTGCAGACGCTCCATCATGCGGTCCTGATCGCGGGCCAGCCCATCCAGGGCCTCCTGCGGGGTCTTTTCGCCACTGGCGACTTCGGCGATATGGCTCCACCACAGCTGTGCCAGCCGCGGGTAGTCCGGCACGTTGGTGCCGGTCGGCGTCCACTGCACCCGCGCGGGGCTGCGATAGAACTCCACCAGCCCACCGAGCTTGGGCGCCAACTCGGTCATGGCCTGGGAGTTGATGTCCGACTCCCGAATAGGCGTCAGGCCGACGATGGTCTTTTTCAGCGATACGGTCTTTGAGGTGACGAACTGGGCGTACAGCCACGCCGCCAAGCGTTGCTTCTCGGGGGTGGACTTGAAGAAGGTCCACGAGCCAGTGTCCTGGTAGCCGAGTTTCATACCCTCTTCCCAGTAAGGCCCCTTCGGTGAAGGCGCCATGCGCCACTTCGGCGTGCCGTCGGCATTCACGACCGGCAAGCCGGGCTTTGTCATGTCGGCGGTGAATGCGGTGTACCAGAATATCTGCTGGGCAATGTTGCCTTGCGCCGGCACAGGGCCGGCTTCGGAGAATGTCATGCCCTGCGCTTCCTTGGGCGCGTAAGCACGCATCCAGTCCACGTACTTCTGCGTGGCATAGACGGCGGCCGGCCCATTGGTATCGCCGCCGCGGGTCACGCTGGAACCCACCGGATGGCAGTCCTCCACGCGTATGCCCCATTCATCGACCGGCAAACCATTGGGCAGGCCCTTGTCGCCGCCGCCGGCCATCGAGAACCAGGCATCGGTGAAGCGCCAGCCCAGTGACGGGTCTTTCTTTCCGTAGTCCATGTGCCCGTAGACGCGCTTGCCGTCGATCTCCTTGACGTCTTCGGTGAAGAACTTGGCAATGTCCTCGTACGCCGACCAGTTCACTGGCACCCCCAGTTCATAGCCGTACTTCTCTTTGAACCTGGCCTTCAACTCAGGCCGTTCGAACCAGTCGGCGCGGAACCAGTACAGGTTGGCGAACTGCTGGTCGGGCAGTTGGTAGACCTTGCCATCGGGCGCGGTGGTGAAGGAAATACCGATGAAGTCCTTCAGGTCGAGGGTCGGCGAAGTATAGGCTTTGCCCTCGCTGGCCATCAGGTCGGTGATCGATTCCACTTTGCCGTAGCGAAAGTGCGTACCGATCAGGTCGGAGTCGTTGACCCAGCCGTCATAAATGTTCTTGTCCGACTGCATCTGCGTCTGCAGTTTTTCCACCACGTCGCCTTCCTGCAGCAGGTCGTGGGTCAGCTGGATGCCGGTGATCTCACTGAAAGCCTTGGCCAGCACCTTGGATTCGTATTCATGGGTGGTGATGGTTTCCGACACAACGTTGATCTTCATCCCGCGAAATGGCTCGGCTGCCTTGATGAACCACTGCAATTCGGCCAACTGCTGTTCGGGGGTAAGGGTCGAAGGCTTGAACTCGCTGCCGATCCATTTCTTTGCCGCCTCTTCGTACTGGTCGGCCCAGGCTGTGCCTTGCACGCTGGCCAGTACCAGCAACGCGGCCAGGGTCAAATGTCGCCTGTTGTGTTTGTTGTCGAACATTGTGATCTCCCGTTTCAGTTATCCCACAGGGCCGCTCGCTCAGCCCCAGCGCAACACCACCGCCAGCCACGCCAGCGACAGCAGCGAGGCCACCCACAATGGCCAGTCGCTGACACCGACCACCAGCAGGTGCAGGTAGGCGCTGGCCAGCAGGCCGATGAACAAACGGTCACCACGGCTGGTGACCAGCGGCAAAAAGCCCCGTCGCTCTACGCAGGGGCGACGCAGTTCAAGCAGGGTCATGCCCAGCAGCAGTAGGCCCACAGCGGCGAAGAACAGCGCTGTCGGCAGGGTCCAGGCCATCCACTCCATGCGTTGCCCTCCTCACACCCGGCCCAGGGCGAAGCCCTTGGCCACATGATTGCGCACGAACCAGATCACCAGCATGCCCGGCAAGATGGTCAGCACCCCCGCCGCCGCCAGCACACCCCAGTCGATGCCCGATGCCGACACCGTGCGGGTCATCACCGCGGCAATCGGCTTGGCATTCACCGAGGTCAGGGTGCGCGCCAGCAGCAGTTCGACCCAAGAGAACATGAAACAGAAAAACGCCGTGACGCCGATGCCGGAGCCAATCAGCGGAATGAAGATCTTCACGAAGAAGCGCGGAAAACTGTAGCCGTCGATGTAGGCGGTTTCGTCGATTTCCCTTGGCACACCCGACATGAAGCCCTCCAGGATCCACACCGCCAGCGGTACGTTGAACAGGCAATGGGCCAGCGCCACGGCAATGTGGGTATCGAACAGCCCGATCGACGAGTACAACTGGAAGAACGGCAGCAGGAACACCGCCGGTGGCGCCATGCGGTTGGTCAGCAGCCAGAAGAACAGGTGGCGGTCGCCGAGAAAGCGGTAGCGCGAGAAGGCATAGGCCGCGGGCAACGCCACGAGCAGTGAAATCAGCGTGTTCAGGCACACGTAGTACAGCGAGTTGATGTAGCCGCTGTACCAGCTGGCGTCGGTGAAGATCACTCGGTAGTTGTCGAGCGTGAACGCCTGCGGCCACAGGGTCAGGCCGCCAAGGATCTCGGCGTTGCTCTTGAACGACATGTTCAGCAACCAGTAGATCGGCACCAGCAGGAAGAAGAAGTACAGCAGCAGAGCCATTGATTTGCGTGTGCTCATGGCCTAGTCCTTGTCGGCATGGGTCATGGCTGTGTAGAACAGCCACGACACCAGCAGGATGATCAGGAAGTACACCAGTGAAAACGCTGCCGCCGGCCCCAGGTCGAACTGCCCTACAGCCATACGCGTGAGGGTTTGGCTGAGGAACGTGGTCGCGTTGCCTGGCCCGCCGCCGGTCAGCACGAACGGCTCGGTGTAGATCATGAAACTGTCCATGAAGCGCAGCATCAACGCGATCACCAGCACGTTCTTGAGCTTGGGCAGCTGGATATGGCGAAACACCGCCCAACCCGAGGCCCGATCGATGCGCGCGGCCTGGTAGTACACGTCGGGGATCGCACGCAGCCCCGAATAGCACAGCAAAGCCACCAACGAAGTCCAGTGCCACACATCCATCACCAGCACGGTGAGCCAGGCGTCGAACGGGTCACCGGCGTAGTTGTAGCTGACCCCGAGCTTGGCCAGGGAAGCGCCGAGCAGGCCGATATCGGCACGGCCGAAAATCTGCCAGATAGTGCCGACCACGTTCCACGGGATCAGCAACGGGATAGCCATGACGATCAGGCACACCGAGGCCATGCGGCCTTTGGTTGGCATGGCCAGAGCGATGCCTATACCCAATGGAATTTCGATCAGCAGGACGCAGGCCGAGTAAATGAACTGGCGCAGCAATGCATCGTGCAGCGCCGGGTCGCGCAGTACCTGGCGGTACCAGTCGGCACCGACGAAGTAGCGGCTGGACTGGTCGAAGATGTCCTGCACCGAGTAGTTGACCACCGTCATCATCGGCACCACCGCGCTGAACGCGACCAGCAGGAACACCGGCAGCACCAGCCACCAGGCCTTGTTGTTCGACACCTTGTTGTTCATGGCCCGGTCTCCAGCAGCACATCGTCGACATACAGCATCAGCCACTGCGCCGGCAGGCTGACCCAGGCCTGGTCCACAGGCAACGGGCGGTCCTCGCCCAGCCTCGCCTTGAGCGCGACACCGCCCAGTTCGAGGGTGACGATGCGATAGGTACCCAGGTCTTCGATGTCCAGCACCCGCGCCGGGTAGGCCCCCTCGAACGGGCTGTCCCATAGCTGCACGAACTCCGGGCGAATGCCCACCTGCAGCCGCCCGCCCGCCAGTGAGGCCAGGCGCTCGCACAGGCCATCGGGCAGCACCAGCTGGACATCGCCGAACACCACTGCGCCCGCCTCGGCACGCACGTCGATCAAGTTCATGCCCGGGCTACCGATGAAATAACCAACGAACGTATGCCGCGGTCGCTCGAACAGCTCGCGCGGTGTGCCGAACTGGACGATGCGTCCGCCGTGCATCACCGCGATCTTGTCGGCGAAGGTGGAGGCCTCCAACTGGTCGTGGGTGACGTAGATCATGGTGATATTGAACTGCTCATGAATCTGCTTCAGCTTGCGCCGCAGCTTCCACTTCAGATGCGGGTCGATCACCGTCAGCGGCTCGTCGAACAGGATCGCCGACACGTCATCGCGCACCAGGCCACGCCCCATGGAGACTTTCTGCTTTTCATCGGCGGTGAGGTTGCGTGCCTTCTTGCGCAACACGGCAGTCAGTTCGAGCACTTCGGCAATTTCTTCCACCCGGGCACGCACCCGGGCTTCATCGAGCCCCTGGTTGCGCAAGGGGAAGGCCAGGTTGTCGAACACCGTCATGGTGTCGTACACCACCGGGAACTGAAACACCTGGGCGATATTGCGCGCCTGCGGGGACAGCTGGTTGACCGGCTTGCCGTCGAACAGCACCTCGCCATGAGACGGCGTCAGCAGCCCGGAAATGATATTGAGCAAGGTTGACTTGCCACAGCCCGACGGACCGAGCAACGCATAGGCACCGCCCTGCTCCCACACATGTTCGAGTGCATGCAGGGCATAGTCTGCCTCGCTGGCGGGCTGGCGGCTGTAACTGTGCGCCAGCTGGCGCAGGCGGATTTCGGCCATCACCCTCTCCTCGCCTGGCGCAGCCCCGGGGCCTGCACCAACACCCCGGCGCTGTCGAAAACGAACAGCTTGTGCGTGGGGATGAACACGCGTATCGGCGTGTCCACCTGGTACTCGTGCACCCCGGGAAGGTGCAGAACCATGCGCCAGTATTCGTTGCGCACATGCAGAAATGTTTCTGACCCACTGATCTCGGCCAACTCCACCAGTACCGCCAGCTCCAGGTCATCGTCGTGGGCCGGCACCAGCGCGATATGACTGGGGCGCACGCCGAAGCGGTAGTCACCCTCGGCCAGCGGCTCCAGGTCGGCATTGCGGGCAAAGTGCACGGTCTGGGCCAGGCTTACCTCGTTACCCGTGATACGGCCAGACACCAGGTTGATCGGCGGCTCGGAAAACAGCTCGGCAGCCAGCACGCTGCTGGGTCGCTGATAGACCGCGGCGGTGGGCCCGCTCTGCACGATACGGCCTTCGTGCACAAGGGTGGTGGTGCCGCCCAGCGCCAGCGCCTCGTTGGGCTCGGTGGTGGCGTACACAGCAATGCAATGGCGCGCCGCGAACAGCTCGCGCAGCTCCTGGCGCAGGCCTTCGCGCAACTTGTAGTCGAGGTTGACCAATGGCTCGTCGAAGAGGATCAACGAGGCATCCTTGACCAGTGCCCTGGCCATCGCCGTGCGTTGCTGCTGGCCGCCGGAGAGCTCCAGTGGCAGGCGTTGCAGGTAGGTTTCGATGCGCAGCATCTCGGCAGTTTCCTGCACCCGCCGTCGGATCTGGTCCTCGGCCATGCGCGCCTGGCGCAGCGGTGAGGCGATGTTTTCGTACACGCTCAAGGTCGGGTAATTGATGAATTGCTGATACACCATCGACACATTGCGCTGGCGTACCGGCACACCGGTGACGTCCTGGCCATCCATCAGCACCCGCCCACGGTCCGGACGGTCCAGCCCGGCCATCAGGCGCATCAGGCTGGTCTTGCCGGCCAGGGTGCGACCCAGCAGCACATTGAACGAGCCGGGCTCGAAACGCAGTGACGCATCGACGATCCACGGCTGGTTGTCGACGCTACGGCTGACCTGCTCCAGCACCAGGGACATGGCGTGGCCTTTTTGTGATTGTTGTCTGCCGGGTACAGCCAGTTCCGTGCCAGTCCTTGCCCGATGCTCTGGTTCGGGGCCTGGGTGGCAGCGCTGGCAAATCGCGGGCTCGCACGTGAACACAATCACTGCACAACTGGACACTGGCCAGTTTGACAATGAACAGCCGTGAACAACACTGAACGGCGGTCGACCCATGACAACAATCACACAGGACAGGCCCATGGCCGCATCCACTTCGACCCACACCCAACTGATCCAGGCGTCCTGGGACCGCTGCCGCGCCCACGGCCTGCAGCCGCAGCATGCGCCAGACTTTGACTGCCTGTCCCGCGCCGAGCTCAGTGCCCTGCTGGAGCGGCGCCAAAACCTGCTGCGCCTGACCCGCGAGGAAGTGCTACCGCACTATGCGCACCTCTTGGGTAACGCCAGCTACCTGGTGATGCTGGCCGATGCCAGTGGCTGCCTGCTCGACAGCTGGGGCTCGCGGCGTTTCATCGAACCGCGCCAGCACCATGGTTTCAGCGCCGGCGCCCATTGGCACGAACGTGGCGTCGGCACCAACGCCCTGGGCACCACACTGATTTGCGCCGAAGCGGTTCACGTCGGCCAGGACGAACACTTCCTGCGCCAGAACCGCTACATGTCCAGCGCCGCCGCCCCCCTGTTCGACGCCGCACGGCAGCTGGTCGGGGCGCTCGACGTAGCCAGCGACGGCTACCTGCCGGCCAGCCAGACGCTTGGGCTGGTGCGCATGATGGGCCAGAGCCTGGAGAACCGCCTGATCCTCGCCGAACATGCTGACCAGCATGCACAACTGATCTTCAACAGCGCCTCCGACAACCTCGACAGCCCTTGGGCCGGCTTGCTGGTGTTCGATGAACGCGGGCAGGTGTTGGCCGCCAATCACCGGGCCGATAGCCTGCTCGGCGTAAACCCGCTGGAGCAAAACATCGAGCAACTGTTCCAGTTACCCCTGCAACAGCTGCTCAGCCATCCCCGACAACAGCCCTTCGCTCTGCAGGCCACCGGGCGCAACCGCTTTCACTGCCAGTGGCACCCCCCACGCGAAACCACTCGCCGCCCCGAAGCCGGCAGTGCCGAGCCGCGCCTGGAAAAAGCCTTGATACAAGCCGGCCTGCTATTGGAAAAGGACATCCCGGTGTTGGTCGAGGGCGAAACAGGCGTAGGCAAAGAAGTGTTCGTCGACACCCTGCACCGGGCCAGCAGCCGCGCCAGGCAGCCGCTGGTCGCCGTAAACTGTGCGGCGATCCCGGCCGAACTGGTGGAGTCGGAACTGTTCGGCTATGACAAAGGCGCGTTCACCGGCGCCCACCACAAGGGCAACCCGGGGCTGATCCGCAAGGCCGACCACGGCATCCTGTTTCTGGATGAGATTGGCGACATGCCACTGCCCACCCAGGCCCGCCTGCTGCGCGTACTGCAGTCGCGCAGCATCCAGCCGCTGGGCAGTGGCGAACCGGTGCCGGTGGATATCCGCGTGGTGTCGGCGAGCAATCGCAACCTGGCCGAAGAAGTGCGCGCCGGGCGCTTTCGCCAGGACCTGTACTACCGCATCGCCGGCCTGACGCTGGTGCTGCCTCCCCTGCGCGAACGCGCTGACCGGCGCCAGCTGATTGACCAGGTGCATGCCCGCTACCGCGAGCCCGGGCAACCTGCGCGGCTGCCGCCGGCCATTATCGACCTGTTCGATCAACACCCCTGGCCGGGCAACCTGCGCGAACTGGTGAGCGTGCTACAGGTCGCGTTGGCCCTGGCGGCCAACGGGCCGGTCGGCGTCGAGCACCTTCCAGCGGGCTTTCTGGCCGAGTCGAAAACACCGGTGCCGATAGCGACTGAAGAGACGGACCTGCAGAGCCTGGTCGAGCAAGCCAATGGCAACCTGTCGGCGGTGGCCCGCCGACTTGGTATCAGCCGCACCACACTGTACAAGCGGTTGCGTGGGCGATGAATCGATTGGCCCTGAAGCGCGCCGCACAGCAGGTTGTCGAAGCCACCCCTGATCGACAAGCAGGTGGCGCCCCCCGTGCAGGTCAAGACCACGGCCCGCTGATGACCTTCAAGGGTCACGCCACTGCACTGGCTGCCGGTAGGCCTGTGCCCAGGCTTGCACGTCACTGGCGGGCATCGGCCGGGCGATGCAGTAACCCTGCGCCAGCTCGCAGCCCAGGCCCATCAGTACCCGGCCGTGCTCGACACTCTCCAGCCCCTCGGCAATCACCTCGCGGCCAAACGCCCGCGCCAGGCCGATCACCGCCTCCGTCAGCGCCAGGTCGTCCTGGTCATGAAGGATGTCACGCACGAACGACTGGTCGATCTTGATCGTCTGGGTCGGCAAGCGTTTCAGGTAACTCAAGGACGAATAACCGGTGCCGAAATCGTCCAGCGAGAAACGCACACCCAGCGCACGGCAGGCATCCAGGCAGCGGCTGACATGCTGCAGGTTGTCGATGGCCACCGACTCGACGATTTCCAGGTCCAGCAGCGCCGGGTCCACCGCCGGGTACGCTGCCAGCAACTGCTGCAGGCGCTCGGCAAAGTCATTGCGCTGCAAATGCCGCGCGGCAATATTCACGCTCAGCGACCAGGGCTGCCCTTGGCGCTGCCAGGCCTGCAACTGGCTCAACGCCTGCCCGATCACCCACTCGCCGATTTCGACGATCAGGTCGGTCTGCTCTACCCAGGGCAGGAAATCGCCAGGCGGCACCACGCCACGGCCTGGCCGCTGCCAGCGCAATAAACCCTCGAAGCCCAGTACCTTGCCACTGCGCAGGTTGACCTTGGGCTGGTAGTAAAGGCACAGCTCACCGTTGCGCAGCGCCCGGCGCACGCGCGCCACGGTCTGGTGGGTGGCCTTGAGTTCCTGTTCCTGCGACACGTCGAACAGGTGGTAACGGTTGCGCCCGCGCTGCTTGGCCACATACATGGCCTGGTCGGCATGGCGCACCAACGTGTCGGCATCTTCGTCATCCTGCGGGTACAGGGTCACGCCGATACTGGCGCTGAGCGACAGCGTATGCTCACGCACCACACAAGGCGCCGCCAATGCACGCAATACCCGCTGCAGGGCTGCATGCAGCTGGTGCTCATCATCGACATCGCGCAAGGTCAGCACGAATTCGTCGCCCGACAGCCGGGCCACGGCATCACCACCGCGCAGGATACTCTTCAAGCGCTGCGCCACTTCCACCAGCAGCAGGTCACCCACGGCATGCCCGTAGCCGTCGTTGACCGCCTTGAAACCATCCAGGTCGAGCATGCACACCGCCAGCGAGATGCCTTCGCGGCGCGAGTAGGCCAGGGCCTGGTTCAGCAGGTCGGACAGGTAGGCACGGTTGGGCAGGCCGGTGAGCACATCGTGGCCCACCCGCCACTGCAAGGTATGCAGCAGCTGGCGCTTCTCGGTGACGTCAAAGCGGATCGACACATACTTGCGCACCTGGCCTGTCAGCGGATCGACCAGTGGCACCATGGTGCTGTCGACCCAGTACAACGAACCGTCCTTGGACCGGTTGCAGATTTCGCCCTTCCACACCCGCCCGGCGACCAACGCCCGCCACATGCCGACAAAGAACGTCGGTTCATGCAGCCCGGAATTGAGGATGCGGTGGTTGGCCCCCAACAGTTCCTCACGGCTGTAGCCCGAGATGCTGCAGAATTGCTGATTGACGTAGGTGATGTTCCCACGCAGGTCGGTTTCCGAAAAGATCGCGGCCGCGTCCACGGCCGCGCGATAGTTATCATCCATAAAGCATCCTGCCTTAGCGGTTGAAGCGCTCCACCAGGGCGCGCAATCCGGCGCACACGTGTTCCAGTTCGGTACCGCGCGAGGCGGCGGCGTTGGCGCTATGGGCGCTGTGCTGGGCAATACCGGCTACGCCGTTGATCTGCCGCGAAACGTCTTCTGCCACCGCCGACTGCTGCTGCGAGGCGGTGGCCATCTGCTGGCTCATATCGCTGATGCGCTGTACCGCGTCACGAATGCCATGCAGCGCCTGCCGGGCTTCCTGCACCTGGGCAACGCCCTGCTCGGCACCGTCGATGCCTCGGCTGGCGATCGCCACGGCTTCCTCGGCGCCACTGCGCAGGGCATCGATGATGGCCTGGATGTGCAGGGTGGACTGGCGGGTCTTGTCGGCCAGTGCCCGCACCTCGTCGGCGACCACGGCAAAGCCCCGGCCCTGCTCGCCCGCACGGGCAGCCTCGATGGCGGCGTTAAGGGCCAGCAGGTTGGTTTGCTCGGCAATGCCGCGGATCATCCCGGCGGCCTCGGCGATGGCGCCGGTCTGACCCGCCAGGTGGCTGACCGCCTGGTTGATCTGCGTCACGGTGCTGGCCAGGTTACGAATGGCCGCACCGCTGGCATCGGCCACCTGGCTACCTTGCTCGGCCAGCAGGTGCGCCGTGTGTGCCTCGGCGGCGGTCAACTGCACGTGGTTGGCCACTTCGCCAATGGAGGCGGCCATCTGGTTCATTGCAGTGGCGCTCAGGTCGGTTTCGGCACGCTGCTCCAGCAATGCCGCCTCGGTGCTGCGCGACAACTGCCCGGCATCGCGAGCGGCCACGGCCATTTGCCCGGCCAGATCGCTTAGCCGGGTCAAGGCGGTTTTCAGGCGTGCCTCTTCGCTGATCAGCATCAGTTGCAACTGCCCGGCAGCACCCGACAGGTCGCTGTAGGTCAAGGCTGCAATCGGGTCGGCGAAGGCACCGTCGGCACCCTGCACAATCTGCTGCAGCTGCCGCCCGAGGGCATTGCGCGCCCACAGGCCGCAGGCCACGAACAGCCCCAGGGTCACCCCCTGCCCCACCAGGCCAGGCCACAGCTGGTTGGCCCCCACTGCCAGCAGCCCACCGGCCAGTGGCAAGGCCAAGGCCTGCGTCAGCAAGCTCAGCCGGCGCGGCGCCGACAATGCCGCCTGGCCGTTGCGCAGCCGCGCATACAGGGCTTCGGCACGGGCTACTTGCTCGCGCGTAGGGCATACGCGCACCGACTCGTAACCCACTACCCGTCCACCTTCGAGGATGGGCGTGACGTAGGCATTGACCCAGTAGTAGTCGCCGTTACGGCAGCGGTTCTTGACGATACCCATCCAGCTCTTGCCGGCTTTCAGGTAGCGCCACATCAACTCGTACACCGCCGGCGGCATATCCGGGTGGCGCACCAGGTTGTGCGGGCTGCCGATCAGTTCGGCCTCGCTGTAGCCACTGATGGCGGCAAACTCTGGGTTGCAGTAGGTGATCAGGCTGGCGGTATCGGTAGCAGAAATCAGCCGCTGATGGGGGGGAAAACGTTGCTCGACCGGGGTTACCGGCAAGTTGAGGCGCACGATGAGACTCCATTCAATGACAAGCCGGCACCCAGTTCATCGACGGCCATCGGAACCGAATCATGAGGATCCGTTCCAATGGGCAAAAGCGCTTCCTGCCGTTACGGCACGAGGCCGAACGGTACAAGGAAGGTGACGATGACTGACCGGTCAAGCCATGAATTCTACGAAATTCATCACATAAATAAAACAAAGGTGATCGATCATGGCGTTGCGCCACATTGATAGATATCGTTAAGTTCTTGATTCTAAATGGGAATTAAGCGATGACGAGATCAGCTTTGGGTATCGCCCTGCGCCGCTACCGCAAGCTGGCGGGCCTGACCCAGGCACAACTGGCCGAACGGACCGGCTTCGACCCCAAGACCATCAGCCGTTTCGAAACCAGCACCTACACCCCCAGCATCGATGCAATCATGGCGTTTGCCCAGGTGCTGGGCGTCAAGACCAAGGACTTCTTCGCTGAACCGGACGACGAAGAGGAGCAGCGCGCCTACCTGTTCGGCGTCATCCACAACGCCCCACCCAAAGATCTTGGCAAGCTGATTGCAGCAGTGGACCAGGCACTGGCCAAGCCCTGAGCTATTTCACGCGCCCCCTTTCACGGCACGCACCGAACTAGAGCATGGCAGGCCGGATTGCCCCACAACTGGTCAGACCGGTAAGGCCAAAAAACCTTGCAATCAGGGATTTTTCGCGCTTTTATGGCCTCGCGCTGAACAAACCGGTAAGACCACAATAATTAAGTCCTGCGCTCTTTCGCCCCGTGCGGCTACCGAAGCAAGGACACCGATCAGAGACTCCTCCCATGCTCAAATGGTGCTCGCGTTCGATTTTCCTGCAAGTCGTACTCGGCCTTGCCCTCGGCATCGCCTGCGGTCTGAGCTTCCCCGACCTCTCCCTGCAACTCAAACCCCTCGGCGACGGCTTCATCAAGCTGATCAAGATGCTCATCGGCCTGATCGTGTTCTGCGTGGTGGTCAGCGGCATTTCGGGTGCGGGTGACCTGAAAAAGGTCGGGCGCATCGGCCTGAAGTCGGTGATCTACTTCGAAGTGCTGACTACCCTGGCGCTGGTGATCGGCCTGGTGTTCGCCTTCACCAGTGGCATTGGCAGCGGTGCCAACATTCACCTCGATCAACTGTCCGCCGCCGATGCCAACGGCTTGGCCGAGCGCGGCCAGCACATCCATGGCGCCACGGCATTCTTCATGGACCTGATCCCCACCTCGGTGATCGGTGCCTTCGCCGACAACAACATTCTTCAGGTGCTGCTGTTCTCGGTGCTGTTCGGCAGCGCCCTGAACCTGGTGGGTGACTCAGCCGCCGGCATTTCGCGACTGATCAACGAACTGAGCCATGTGATCTTCCGCATCATGGGCATGATCGTGCGCCTGGCGCCAATCGGCGTGTTCGGTGCCATCGCCTTCACCACCAGCAAGTACGGCCTGGCGTCGCTGCAGCACCTGGGCGGGCTGGTGGCGCTGTTCTACCTCACCTGTGCCGGCTTCGTGCTGATCGTGCTGGGCACCGTCATGCGCCTGTCGGGCCTGAAACTGCTGCCGTTGATCAAGTACCTGCGCGAAGAGCTGACCATCGTCCTGGGCACCGCCTCTTCCGACGCCGTGCTGCCACAGATCATGCGCAAGCTTGAGCACCTGGGCATCGGCAGTTCCACGGTCGGCCTGGTGATCCCTACCGGCTACTCGTTCAACCTCGATGGTTTTTCCATCTACCTCACCCTGGCAATCGTGTTCATCGCCAACGCCACCGGCACGCCACTGGAAATGACCGACCTGCTGACCATCCTGCTGGTGTCGTTGGTGACTTCCAAGGGGGCTCACGGCATCCCAGGCTCGGCACTGGTGATTCTTGCCGCCACCCTGACTGCGGTACCGGCGATTCCCGTGGTAGGCCTGGTACTGGTGCTGGCGGTGGACTGGTTCATGGGTATCGGCCGGGCGTTGACCAACCTGATCGGCAACTGCGTGGCCACCGTGGCCATCGCCCGTTGGGAGAAGGACATTGACCTGGAACGTGCGCAGAACGTGCTCGACGGCAAGCCTGGCTTTGCCCCCACGCCACGCAAGCAACCCAACGCCCATCAACAGGAATTCTGAGCGAACGTGGCCGGCATGACGCCGGCCCTTCCAGGAGCGAACCGTGATCAGCTCATCAACCGTCGTCAACTCAGTGGTGGAAAAACTCCGCCAGGCCCTGGCCCGCGGCCAATGGCGCACCGGCGACATGCTGCCAGGCCAGCGCGAACTGGCCGAACAACTGGGCATCAGCCGCCCCAGCCTGCGCGAAGCGGTAACCGTGCTGGAAACACTGGGCCTGGTGCGCTCGTTACCCGGCAAGGGCGTGTTGGTGCTCGATGCCGATGCCCAGCCGTCGGGCGTGGAAACCAGTGCTGCGGCCAGCCTGGCCGACGTGCTGGAACTGCGCTACACACTCGAACCGTTCATCGTCGGCCTGGTGGCGCAGTCGGCCAACAGCCAGGACATCGGCCAGTTGCGCCTGACCCTGATGGACATGCGCGAAGCGCTGGAGGCCGATGACAGCGAGGCCGGGGTCAAAGCCTACATTGCCTTCCATGAAGCGCTGTTCGCCCTGACCACCAACCCGATTTTCCAGAGCGTGGTGCAGCAGACCGGCAATGCCCTGAAGCAAAGCGCCGACATGCTGCGCAACTCGCCCGAGCACCTGGCCGCGCGGCTGAAGGAAAACGAAGCGGTGGTGCGCGCCATTCGCGAACGCAGCAGCGCCCAGGCCAGTGCCCAGATGCGTCAGCACATCGTGGCCGAAGGGCTGCGCATGGGCATCGCGCTGAATATCCCGGACGAACATCCGCATCCATGACCTCAGGAGAGTGCCCATGAACGCCGTCCCCCACTTGCCTACCCTGCTCGCGGCCGGCGAAACCCGCCTGTCGGCCGAGCAGATTTATCCGCGGCTGTTCGACGCCATTCTCGAACAGCGCCTGCCGCCGGGCAGTCTGTTGCCCGAACAGGCGCTGGGCCATGCCTTTGGTGTCAGCCGCACGGTGATCCGCCGTGTGCTCGGGCGCCTGTCCGACCAGCAGGTGGTAGTCCAGCGCCCCAGCCACACCGCGCATCTGGCTGCGCCTGACCCGGACCAGGCACGTCAGGTGCTCAGTGCCCGGCGTCTGGCCGAAACCACGCTGATCACCCTGGCCGCGCAACGCGCCCGGCCGGCGCAGGTACGCCAGTTACGGCAACTGGTAGAGCGCGAGCGCCAGCACCATGAGCGTGGCGAACGCTGCGCGGCGATCCGCCTGGGCGGCGAGTTCCATCTGAAACTGGCGCAGGTGGCGGCCAATGCGCCACTGGCGCGATTTCTCAATGGACTGGTGCCGATGACCTCGCTGATCATCGCTCGCTACGAATCGCCTTGCTGCGATCACTGCGCGTGGGAAGAGCATGCGGCAATCATCGATGCCGTGGAGCAAGGTGATGCCGAAGCGGCCCTGGAGTTGATGCACAGGCACCTTGACCGACTGGAAGAAAAGCTGGACCTGGAATAACCCGACCAGGCTGACGCGATCGCTCTGACGCAGGCCGCGCTCACGCAACCATTTGCAGCGCTGCTGAGCGGGCGATGGGCTGCAAAGCAGCCCCAACAACCCCACCCTATACTTCGAGAACCCCCCCAGCCTCTACCAGGGAGGCGGTCGCGTGAGTTCTCGAGTCCTCCTGTTGCTCTGCCTTCTGCTGGCCCTCGGCGGTTGTGCGAGCAAGCGCCCCCCTGCCCCGCCGCCGCCCACAATACTCACCCCCGCGGCCTGGCAACGCATCGACCAGGAACTGATCGATGCCTCGGTCGGTGCCGCCGGCTCGGCCAACGACTATGCCCGGCGCTCCATGCGGGTGTGGAAGGAGCAGGTGCAACAACGCACCGAGCGCGACTTCATCCCCTGGTTCACGGGTTACTGGACCCAGCAGTGGCTGACCCTCAAGGTGGCCTGGTACAAGCTCGACAGTGGCGAGGGTCGGGAACCGGCAGAAAAACGCCTGGCCCTGTACCTGCAGGAGCAGTATCGCGCGCGGGTGATCGAGCCGGTAGCCGAGCAGATCAACCCCGAGGACATCCGCGACCGCGCCTGCGAACTGTACCTGCAACTGCTCGGCCAGCAACTGCCGGCGATCATCAGCCGGTACAACGCGCCGCCCGAGCAGTTCAGCCAGCGCCTCAACCGTATCCCCGCCATCGCCCTGGGGCCACCGGATGCGCGCAATGCCAGCCTGTATCAGCTGCTGCGGGCCAAGTCACTGGACCAGCAGCCGGCCTGGCAAGCCATGCGCCAGCACTTGCATCAGCAGGCCAGCAAAGGCCCTGGCCGGACCGATGTCGGGCTCAACTCGGTGGCCACCCAGGCCAGCGAAAAGCTTGGCGCCACCCTGGCCCCACGCGGTATCGCCAGTGCCGTGGCATCGGCAGTGGGCAAGGTGGCAGGGGCGATGATTTCGATTGCTGCAGCCGGTTACGGGGTGATGACCCATGACCGTGACCACCCGCAGATGGTCGAACAACTGCGGGTGATCCTGAACGTGGCGTTGAACCAGGAATGGCAGGAGTTGATGGAGAACCGCCAGAGCGGGGCCATGGCGGGGGTTTATTACCTGTCGGGGCAGGTTGAGGACAGCTTGCTGGCCAGTGCGCCGCGGCCGGTGGAGCAGCAGGTCGAGCAGCAGCAGGCGCCTTTGATCATTCGCCTGCCACCTTAGTGGCGGCCTGTGCCGGCGTTTTCGCAGCGCAAGGCTGTATCAAGCTGTGGCCAGGGCAGAACGTGGCAGGCCAAACACACGATCAAACGCCCAGTTGTAGGCAAAGGTGTAGCACGGCACCAGGATGATGAACGCCATATCCACCAGCAGCGCCTCCAGCAATGTCATGTCCAGCCACCAGGCAATCAGCGGAATCAAGTACACCACCAGGGTCAACTGGAAGCCGATGGCATGCACCACCCGCCGCGCCACGCTGCGCCCACGCTTGGCCTGGCGGCTCTCCCAGTACTCGAACAGGGTGTTGTAGATCAGGTTCCAGAGCATGGCGATGGTGGTGATCATCACCGCCAGCGGCCCGGTATGCGACGCCTGCGTATCTGACAGGTAGGCCAGCCCGAGGGTCGACATGCACAGCCCGATCAGTTCATAGAAAGTCACGTAGACCAACTTGCGTTTCAATCCCTGCACCCGGGGTTACCTCCAAAGACAAAAAGCGATGGGGGCGATCATGCTTCAACGCACTTGACAGCAAAAGTCAGCAGCTGTCAGATCAACTGACAGGAGGCTGCCATGAACTTTTCCAGCGACAACATCCAGCTGTTTCTGGCCGTGCTCGACCACGGTTCGTTTTCTGCCGCAGCGCGCGCCCTCAAGCGGGTGCCTTCAGCCGTGAGCATGGCCATTGGCAACCTTGAAGCAGAACTTGGCTACAGCCTGTTCGAACGTGGCCCGCGTGAAGTTCGCCCAACCGCACAGGCCTTGGCCCTGGAGCCACACGCCAGGCTGATTGCCGAACAACTGGGGCTGCTGCAGGTTCATGCCCTGGAGCTGTCCCAAGGGCTGGAGAGCAGCCTGACCCTGGCAGTGGTACCCGACATCGATCACCGCCCGCTGCTGGCGGCCATCGCCAACCTAGGTAAGCGCCACCCGTTGCTGGACATTGCCCTGCTCAGCGCCCCGCAGGAAGAAGCCCTGCACTTGCTGGACAGCGGCCGTGCCGACCTCTGCGTAGCCTTTGCCGGCCTGCAGGTCGATGCCCGCCGCGGCTTCCAGCACATCGGCATGGAGACTCTGGTAGCCACCCTGTCGCCGGCCCACCCGGCCTTGCGTGAGGGGCGTATCCACGACCTCGAGGATCTGACCCAGGTGCGTCAGATTCTGGTGCGCAGCCGCGACCTGCCACTGGCGGACCCTCGCCCACTGATCGGTGCAACACACTGGTCCACCGACAGTTTCGATCTGGCTTTGCAAATGGTTGAAGCTGGCTTGGGCTGGGGCGATCTGCCGTTGTCGCGGGTCGCCCCGCTGCTGGCCAGCGGGCGTCTGGTGCGCCTGGAATTCCGCAATACACGCAACGAATTGCAACTGCCCGTGCATATCCTGTGGCGCAAACAACAGCCGCTGCAGCAGGCTGCACGCCTGCTGATCGAGCAGCTGGCTGACCCGTGACTGCCGTCCGTCGAAACGTCTGTAAGAATTTTCCCTAAGCACTTCAATCTTTTACCCCTCAAGCCGATATCTCGGTCGATAGGCCCCGCATCGCGTCATGAGCGCGCTGCGCCCTCCCCTCATTGGCTCAAGGTCTCGAAACATGAACCTGAAATTTCGCCACAAGATCCTGCTCAGCGCCTGCGGCGTCGTGGTATTGGCATTTGCCCTGTTCACGCTCTACAACGACTACCTGCAACGCAATACCATCCGCCAGAATATCGAAGCCTCGGTGCAGCAGTCCGGTGCACTGACCGCCAGCAGTGTGCAGAACTGGATGAGCGGGCGCATTCTGGTGCTGGAGAACCTGGCCCAGGACATCGGCCAGCAAGGCGCCGGCGACACCTTGGCAGGGCTGATCGAGCAGCCGTCCTACACGCGTAATTTCCTGTTCACCTACCTGGGCCAGGCCAACGGCGAATTTACCCAGCGCCCGGATGCCCAGATGCCCGCCGGTTACGACCCGCGCCAGCGCCCTTGGTATGGCGCCGCCGCCAACGCCGGGCAGACCGTGCTGACCGCCCCGTACCAGGGGGCAGTCGGTGGCCTGATGGTGACCATCGCCACGCCGGTGAAGAGCAAGCGCAATGGCGAACTGATCGGTGTGGTCGGCGGTGACGTTACCCTCGACACCCTCGTCGAGATCATCAACTCGGTCGACTTCGGCGGCATCGGTCACGCCTTCCTGGCCGACGCCAATGGCCAGGTGATCGTCAGCCCCAATAAAGACCAGGTGATGAAGAACCTCAAGGACATCTACCCAGGCAGCAACCTGCGGGTTGCCGCCGGCATGCAGGATGTCACCCTCAACGGCCAGGATCGCATCATCTCGTTCGCCCCGGTGGCCGGCCTGCCTTCGGCGCAGTGGTACATCGGGCTGTCGATCGACAGGGACAAGGCCTATGCCGCGCTCAGCCAGTTCCGCACCTCGGCGATCATTGCCATGCTGATTGCCGTGGCCGCCATCGCCGGCCTGCTCGGCCTGCTGATTCCGGTGCTGATGAGCCCGCTGACCACCATGGGCCGCGCCATGCGCGACATCGCCGAGGGTGAAGGTGACCTTACCCGCCGCCTGGCCGTGCAGAACAAGGACGAGTTCGGCGAACTGGCTACCTCGTTCAACCGCTTTGTCGAGCGTATCCATGCCTCGATCAGCGAAGTGTCCTCGGCCACCCGCCTGGTGCATGACCTTTCGGAGAAAGTGGTCAGCGCGTCCAATGCGTCGATCATCGGGTCTGAAGAACAGAGCATGCGCACCAACAGCGTCGCTGCGGCCATCAACGAACTGGGCGCCGCCACCCAGGAAATCGCCCGCAACGCCGCGGATGCTTCACAACATGCCAGCGGTGCCAGCGAACAGGCGCACGGTGGCCGTGAAGTGGTTGAAGAAGCCATCAGCGCCATGACTGCCCTGTCGCAACGGATCAGCGAGTCGTGCGCGCAGATCGAAACGCTCAACGCCAGCACCGACGAAATCGGCAAGATCCTCGACGTGATCAAGGGCATTTCTCAGCAGACCAACCTGCTGGCACTGAACGCCGCCATCGAAGCGGCCCGTGCCGGTGAAGCCGGCCGTGGCTTTGCCGTGGTGGCCGACGAGGTGCGCAACCTGGCGCACCGTACCCAGGAGTCGGCGGAAGAAATCCACCGCATGATCACCAGCCTGCAGGTGGGCTCGCGCGAAGCGGTGCACACCATGAACACCAGCCAGGTTTCCAGCGAGCAGACCGTGCAGGTGGCCAACCAGGCCGGCGAACGCCTGGCCAGCGTGACCCAGCGCATTGGCGAAATCGATGGCATGAACCAGTCGGTGGCGACAGCGACCGAAGAACAGACCGCCGTGGTCGAGAGCCTCAACCTGGACATCACCCAGATCAACGCCCTGAACCAGCAGGGGGTGGAGAACCTCAACGAGACACTGCGTCATTGCGACCAGCTGGCCCAGCAGGCTGGGCGTTTGAAGCAGTTGGTGGGCAGCTTCCGGATTTAAACGCCGGGTTCAGGCGGCAACGGCCTATGCCTGTTGTCGCCTGTACCAGCCCCTTATGCAGCCACCGCCTTCGCAGCCCTGCCCCGCCGTAGCCAGGCCAGCAATACCGCCGTCATCAGCACAAAGCCCAGGTAACCGAAGAACGGGTACACCTCACCCACCAGGCTGATGAACCCCACCAGGCTACAGCCGAGCGCCACCACCCCGGTCACCACCGAGCCCCAGCGGAACTTCGTCGTGCCCGCCGGCAACAGCCGCGAGAGGAAGGAAAACAGCGTGCCCACCGCGGTGTTGACGATCATGCCGAAGATGATCAGGCACATCACCAGCCCCAGCAGTGGTGACACTTCGTTGGCAATCGACAGCATCGGCATCGGCTGGTCGGCCACACTGTCCAGGCGCGACAGCAGCCCGGCACTCATCACCAGCATCAGGCCGCCTAGCGCCGCGCCACCGAGCAGGCCTCCCCACACCGCGGCTTTCTCACCCTTGGCCGAACCGCCCAGAATAGCCAGGATCGGCGCACCCGCGACGATGTTATACGACACATACAAGAACGCCCCCAGCAGCCAATGGCGGGTGCCGGCCTGTTGCTGGCTGGCCACCTGATCGAGCGCAGCAAAGCTCTGCTCGCGGGTGATCACGGCATACAGCGCTATCGCCGAAGCCACCAGGATCAGCAAGGGTGTGATGGCGCCAATTGCAAGCATCATCTTGCGCACGTCCAGGCACACGATACCGACCACCACCAGCGTCACCAGCACGCTGCCGGTCAGGGCCGGGATGCCGAACTGCTGCTCCAGCAATGCACCACCGCCGGCCAGCATGACCACGGTGACGGCGAACATGAAAAAGGTGATCAACCAGTCGACGAACATGCCCAGGTGACGGCCGCAGATGGCCAGGATCACATCCTTGTGCGAGGTGGCCTGTTGGCGATTGCCCAGCCCCGCCAGCGCCATGCCGAGGAAGGTGAACAAGGCGGCGCTGACCAACGCGCCAGCCAACCCCCACACGCCGAAATCGACAAAGAACAACAACAGTTCCCGCCCTGAAGCGAACCCCGCCCCCACGATCACGCCGACAAATGCGCCGGCGATCTTCAGCTGCTCTTGCATGTGAACCTCTGGATTTATTGTTGTTTTGTCATCGCCGTCGCATACCGGTCGTAGGGGCGGCCTTGCAGCCCATCGCGACACAAGGCCGCCTCTACACGGGCTCTTTGCCCGGTCAGGCGTCGCCGACGAACGCCTGCACTTCGATCTCCACATCCACGCCCAGGGCCAACGCCGAAGCCACGGTGGAACGCACCGGTAGCGCCGCGCCGAAGAACGCCTTGTACACCTCGTTGAAGCCGGCGAAATGGCGCATGTCCGACAGCCAGACCGTGACCTTCACCACCTGGTCGAAACGCGCGCCACAGGCCGCCAGGCTTTCGGCGATACGCTCGCAGGCAGCACGGGTCTGGGTCTGGATATCACCGCGCACCACTTCGCCGCCGGCGCTCATCGGCACCTGCCCGGAGAGGAACAGAAAGCCACCGGCCTTTACCGCGCGGGAAAACGGGAACGGCAAGCTGCTGGGGAAACGCTGAATGTCATTGCTCATGGGATGCTCCTTTCAGGGTTGCTGGAAACGGGCCGGGGACAGGCGCTCGGGCGCCACGCCCTGGCTGACAAGGCTGGCACACAACGGCTGGCCCAGTAGCAGGTCGGCGGCCAGGCGCGAGGCGCCCGCTGCCGACTGGATGCCATAGCCCCCCTGGGCCGCCAGCCAGAAAAACGCGGGGGCATGCGCATCGAAACCGATCACCAGGTCGCCGTCGGCAACGAACGAACGCAACCCGGCCCAGGTGTGGCTCGGGCGGCGGATCGCCAGGGTGGTCATGGCTTCAATGTTGTAAATACCCAAGGCCACGTCGAACTCCTCGGGCGCGGCATCCTGTGGCTCAACCGGGTCGGCATTGGCTGGCGACCCCAACAGTTGGCCGGCATCAGGCTTGAAGTAGAAGCTTTCATCGACGCCAATCACCGCAGGCCAGCGAGTAAAGTCCTGCTCTGCCGGACCTGGGAAGGTGAAGGCGCTACGACGGCACGGTTGCAAACCGATGCCCGCCACCCCGCACTGCTCGGCCACACGGTCCGCCCAGGCACCTGCAGCATTGACCAGACATCGGGCCTGCAGGCGGCTGCCATCAGCCAACTCCACCTGCCACACGTCGTCCAGGTACCAGGCCTGGATCAGCTCGGCGTTGCAGCGCAGTTCACCGCCGGCAGTGCGATATCCACGCAAGAAGCCTTGGTGCAAGGCATGTACGTCAAGGTCCATCGCACCTGGCTCAAGCACCGCGCCGGCCAGGGTTTCGCCACGCAGGCTGGGTATCAGTGCCAAGGCCGCGTCCCGGTCCAACAGGCTGACTTCTGTGCCATTGGCCAGGTTCTGCGCGTAAGTTTGCTCAAGCAGTTCCCGCTGCTCCAGGCTGGCCACATACAGACAGCCTCGCGGCTCCAGCAGCGGGTGCTCGCAGAAGCCCTGCGGTGGCGCTTCGTAGAAGGCCCGGCTGGCGCGGGTCAGTGCCTGGATCTGTGGGGTGCCGTAAGCCTCCATGAACATGGCCGCCGAACGCCCGGTGGAATGGTAGCCAGGCTGCGATTCACGCTCGACCAGCAGCACACGCTGCTGGCCGGCCAGGCGGTAGCCCAGCGAGGCGCCGGCGATGCCAGCACCGATGATCAGGGTGTCGTAGGTCGGGGTCATGCACGCTCCTGCCAGGCAAATTATCATTTATGAGAATTCTAATATATGAGAATTTAGAAATGCGCAAGGGTCCAAGGTAAGATGCCCGACCACCGCCGCATGCCGAGATCCCTGAATGCCCGCAGCTCTACCCCAGCTTGACCGTGCCGTCGTCGGCCAGCGCCTGCGCCAGGTGCGCAAGGCGCGCCAGATGACCCTCAAGCAACTGTCCGAAGCCAGTGGCGTGCCGCTGTCCACGTTGTCGAAGATGGAACTGGCACAGGTGTCGGTCAGCTATGAAAAACTGGCCGCTGCTGCGCGGGCTCTGAATGTCGATATTGCCCAGCTGTTCCGCGCCAGCGGCACGGTCAGCGCCCCGGTGCCGGTGACCGTGGTGGTCGACTCACTGCCCGCAGCGGCGGGTTATTCGACCGGCACCTACGACTATTATCCGATTGCCGGGGATTTCCCCGCACGACGCATGACACCGGCCTATGCCCGCATCATTGCCCGGGAACGCGGCCAGTTCGACGATTTTATCCGCCACCCCGGGCAAGAGTTCGCGCTGGTGCTGAGCGGGCGCGTGCGCATCGAGTTCGAGACCGGAGAAGCGGTCAGCATCGGGCCGCAGGAGACTGCGTATTTCGACAGCCAGGTGGGGCACATCTACCTGTCAGAAAGCGATGACGGTGGTGATGCCCATGTCATGGTGGTGATGACCGATCGTTGATCCGCTGCGCCTGCCAAGGAAAGGCTGGTTATAACCTAATAACGAACAAGTCTATTTGGCTATAAAAAAATCTATATGCTGACTGGCATCCGATAACGGGCAAAGTTGGGCAGTCGAGTAGCGTATGGATGTAGGTTCTTTCGGTTTCACCATTGCTGGCCTGGTCGTGGGCTTCATCGTCGGTATGACCGGCGTCGGTGGCGGCTCGCTGATGACCCCGATCCTTTTGTGGTTTGGCATCCACCCGGCGACCGCTGTCGGCACCGACCTGCTGTATGCAGCGATCACCAAGGCCAGTGGCGTCTGGGTGCATGCGCGCAACAAGAACATCGACTGGAAGATCACCGGCCTGCTCAGCCTGGGCAGCGTGCCCGCAGCGGCGCTGACCCTGTGGTTCCTCAGCACCCTGCACACCGATACCTCGGCGCTCAACGCCATCATCAAGCAAGGCCTGGCGGTGGTGCTGATCCTGACCGCCCTGGCCATCCTGTTCAAATCGCGCCTGCAGGCCTTCGCCAGCCGCCATGCCGGTGATCACTACCACCTCAGCGACCGCAGCCTGAACATCCTCACAGTGCTGACCGGCGTGGTGCTTGGAATAATGGTCACCCTCACCTCCATCGGTGCTGGCGCCCTGGGTACGGTGGCGCTGTTCCTGCTGTACCCGTTCCTGGTCACCCGTCGCCTGGTCGGTACCGAAATTGCCCACGCCGTGCCACTGACCTTGGTAGCGGGCCTGGGCCACGCGGGCATGGGCAACATGGATTGGTCGCTGCTGGGCTACCTGCTGCTGGGCTCGCTGCCAGGCATCTACCTGGGTAGCCACCTCACCGGGCGGATCTCCGACCGCGTGCTGCGCCCTTGCCTGGCAGCCATGCTGCTGATGATCGGTTACAAGCTGGCGTTCTGAGCCTTAGCCCAGGCGCAACCGCCACTGCCCGGTAAAGCTCAGTTGCAGACGTGACAGCGGCAGCACGTCGATTCGCTGCCCGGCACTCATCGGGCACCCAAGCACCTGTACCAGCATGGCGCGTATGACCATCGGGTGGGTCACCGCCAGCCAGTCACCCGGCTTGTCGAAGGCCGCCAGCCAGGCGGCCAGGCGCTGGCATAGCGCAGCGAACGACTCGCCACCATGCACGGCACTGGCCGGATCCTGCAGCCATTCGGCCAACGCCTGCGGTTGCTCGGCTTGTAGCTGCTTCAACGACACACCTTGCCAGCGCCCAAGGTCGCAGTCGGCCAAACCTGGCTCGATCTGTACTGCCCCCGTTAACCACGCTGCCGTCTCGCAAGCCCGCCGCTCTGGCGCACTCAGCAGTTGCACGCCTGAACGGTCGGCGTCTGACTGACGGGCTAGCGGCAGGATGCCGTCATCCGTATGGTGCAGGCGCCCGTTCTTCTGGGCCTGGGTCAGGGCATGGCAGATCAGGGTCAGGCGGATGGCTTTCACCAGGCATTTCTCGCAGCGGGCTGGGGTGCATGGTTTAGCACGCTGCGAGACGTTTGGCTGCAACAATGTCGTCGGCCATGCGCGACCCGATTGAACCGCGATTGGGCCGCAGGGCGGCCCTTGGGATCAGAAGTTGATATTCAGCGCAGCAAACACCGCCCTGCCCGGCTGGTTATACGTGTTTGCCCCCGAGCTGCTGGCGTTACCGCCGCGCAGGATCTGCTTGTCGAAGACGTTGTTCACGCCTACCCGCACGTCGTAGTTGGCATTGAACTTGTACCCGGCACTCACGTCCACCAGGCCATAGGCCTCGACGTCCTGCTGGGCGGTCTTGTCGTAGTCCTGCTGGGTGCGGTAATCGTAGGTCGGCGATTTCTGCTTGCCGAAGTATGTACCCGCCAGCTGGAATGACAGTTGCTCGGTGGCGCGCCAGTCGAGGCTGGTGTTGACGGTGTATTCCGGGATCACCGACAGCGGCTCGCCCGTTTCGCGATTATCGTTATCGAGCATCCAGGTCAGGTTGGTGTTCCAGTCCAGGGTCGGGGCCAACTCGATGAAGAAGTTGCCTTCGACACCTTCCACCCGCGCCTTGCCAGCGTTGTCCCACTGCGTCACGCGGCTGCCGGTACCTATGGTGTAAAGCACATCGGTATCACCGATGATCTTGTTCTTGTAGTCGTTGCGGAAGTAGGTGGCACTGGTGCGCCAGGTACCACGGTCGTACAGCAGGCCGATTTCCTTGTTGACGCTGATCTCGGGCTTGAGGTCGGCGTTGCCCTGCAGGTAACAGCCACCATTGTTGGTCTGTTGCACGCTGCAGCCATTACCGCGGCTGTACAGCAGGTAGTTGGGGTTGGACTGGTACAGGTTCGGAACCTTGTAGGCACGGGCGATGCCGCCTTTTACCGACAGCGCTTCGGTGAGCTTGTGCGACAGGTTCAGGCTGGGGCTGAAGTTGTCACCGAAGGTTTCGTGGTGGTCGAAACGCAGGCCCGGCGTAAGGGTGGTGTCGCCAACGATGATGTTGTCTTCGACAAACAGCGCATAGCTGCGTGCGGTCATCTTCGAGCTGCTGCGATCGAAGCCGACAAGGCCGTCATTGTTGGTGGGGTCGGAGCTTTGCGGGCGCAACGAACCTTGGTCGTTTAGGGTTTCGTACAGGTACTCGCCGCCCAAGGTAAGCACATGTTCTGTGCTGCCCATGGCGAACGGCAGGTTCACCTCACTGCTCAGGCGTGTGTTGCGCAAACGTGACATGGCCCCACCTTCGTTGCTTGGGGCACCTTCGGTGCGGCCAGCCAAGCCCTCGTTAAGCCGCCAGTTGCGTACGTATTCGTAGGCCAGCGTGGTCTTGCTGGTACCCCAGGTGAAATCACCGAGGTGGGTCAGGTCATAAGTACTGCGCTGCATCACGTTGGTTTCGTGGCCGTAGAGGCTGGAGACGAAGTCGACATCTCCGCCGCCGTTGCTGTTCATGGTGTCGCCGGCAAAAATGTTGCCCTGACGGCTGTAGCCGGCACTGGCTTCGAGGCGGTGCTCGTCGTTCAGTTTCCAGCTCAGCAGGCCGTTGATGTCCTTGTTGCGAACGCCTTCCCGCCCCGCTACCAGGGCGCTGGTGGCATGCCCGGCGTTGATGTCCAGATCGTCGGCGTCAGTCTTGGCCAGGCCGCCGTACAGGCGGAAACCCAGGTTATCGGTCAGGCCGCCACCGAGGTTGAAGTTGGCTCGGCGGCTGGCGCCCTCTGCGCTGTCTTCCGGCAGCTGCGTGTACAGGCTGACGCTGCCTTTCAGCTCGTCGGAAGGGCGCTTGGTGATGATGTTGACCACCCCGCCCATGGCGCCGGAGCCATAGCGTGCGGCGGCCGGGCCACGCAAGATCTCGATGCGCTCGACCGCTTCGGCCGGCACCCAGTTGGTTTCACCCCGAGTATCACGGTCACCGTTCCAGCCATAGCGTACGGCGTTGCGCGCGCTGGATGGCTTGCCGTCGATGAGGATCAAGGTGTTTTCCGGGCCCATGCCGCGCAGGTCGATCTGCCGGTTGTTTCCGCGTGCCCCACTGGCACTGTTGCCGGTCAGGTTAACCCCAGGCTCGCGGCGGATGATGTCGGACAGGTCATTGGCTGGCGGGTGGCGCTTGATGTCTTCGGCCGTGATGATCGACGTGCCCAGGGCCTGTCGCGCCTCGCGCTCGGCGGTGATCAGGGTGTCCTGGATCACCAGAGCGTTGTCGGCGACGGGCACTTCCAGTACCTCACCCGCACGCCGCTCCTCGGACTCTGCTGCGGTCGCCAGCATGGACGGCGATGCCAGCGCAACGAACGCCAGGGCCAGGCTGTTGGGTGAAGTTCTGCACTGCATGGGTACATCTCCTGCGATTCATGAGCGAAAAGGCACATCCCTGTCGGAAACCGGGAGCCCTCGCCCACCGGCCCCACACTCAGTTTGGCGGCCAACAGGGGTGGTAAATATAGAGAATCGTAAATGCGAGTAAATCTTATTTACGAAGTTTACATGTTTGTAACTGAACTTTGCTGAACCGTGATCTTTGGCACAGCGAAGCTTGTGAGCCACGCCGGACTGCCCCCTAAATTTGATAAGCCTTCGCGGTCGCGTGTAGGAGCGGGTTTACCCGCGAAACGGGCGAAGACACTCTCTGACGGAATAACCACCCCTGCATTTATGGAAAGTTTCGTCATCTCCACAGGCTGTTGCTGCTATCCACCTATCCAGTTTGCATCCTGTGTGCAGGCATCTACAGTTTCGACGTACAACGCTGCGGAGAGACCAGATGCGTGGCGATGACAACAGCTGCGCGAACACTGCCAAAAGCCCGCCGAAGATGCCCCGCAGTATCTGGGCGCTGGGCTTCGTGTCGATGTTGATGGACATTTCCTCGGAGATGATCCACGCCCTACTGCCCCTGTACATGGTCAGTGTGCTCGGCGCTTCGGTGATAGCGGTGGGGCTTATCGAAGGAATCGCCGAGTCGACCGCATCGTTCACCAAGGTGTTCTCTGGTGCTCTCAGCGACCGACTGGGTAAACGCAAGCTGCTGACAGTCCTCGGCTACGGCCTCAGTGCGCTGATGAAGCCGGTATTTCCCATGGCTCCCGGACTTGAGTGGCTGACTGCGGCACGCTTCGTCGACCGCGTCGGCAAAGGTATTCGGGGGGCACCACGCGATGCGCTGGTGGCCGATGTTACGCCGGTCGAGCTGCGCGGCGCGGCGTTCGGCCTGCGTCAGGCGCTCGATACCATAGGCGCTATCCTCGGGCCATTGCTGGCGATCGTATTGATGTGGTTGACAGCGAGCCATTTCCAGACCGTGTTCTGGGTAGCTATTATCCCGGCGTTCGTGGCGGTGTATATCCTAATTGCCTTCGTTCACGAACCTGCGGCCCCAGCGATGGGGCATCCGGTGCGCTCACCGTTGGCACTGCACGAGCTGCGGCGCCTCGGGCCGGTCTATTGGCGCCTGATCGGTCTGGCCACGTTGTTCACCCTCGCCCGTTTCAGCGAGGCGTTCTTGCTGCTGCGGGCTCAGAACATAGGCCTGACACCGCTATGGGCGCCGGCGGTACTGGTATTGATGGCGATGGCCTACTCACTGTCGGCCTACCCTGCCGGCGTGTTGTCGGACCGAGTGGGGCGCCGTGGCGTGCTGATGGCCGGGCTAGGCCTGCTGATCACTGCCGACCTGCTGCTGGCCCTGTTGCCAGGATGGGTCGGGCTTGCCTTTGGGGTAACGGCCTGGGGCCTGCACCTGGGCTTCAGCCAGGGCATTTTCTCTGCCATGATCGCCGACAGCGCCCCCGCCAACTTGCGCGGTACCGCCTTCGGCCTGTTCAACCTGCTGACCGGTGCGGCGCTGCTGATAGCCAGCGTGGTAGCCGGATTGCTGTGGGAGCGTGCAGGGTTCCAGGCCACCTTCCTGGTGGGTGCGGGTTTTGCCGTCACCACCCTTGCAGGACTGACGCTGCTGCGCTGAACCTGGCTAGCCTGGCGGTTCACGGCTGCGGCGTACGCAGGTTGAACAGTTCCATCGAGATGCTGGATGGCGATCTCCCCCTCAAGCCGAACTAGGCCAGCGCAGCCTCCTGCTCCAGCAACGACCAACCGCCATGTCCATCCACCTCAAGCCGGTGAGTATGGAACGCTGCCAGTGTGCTGCGGTGGCCGACACTGACCAGCAATGCACTCGGCATCTCCGAACGCAACAACGCATACAGGGCATGCTCGAGCCCTTCATCCATCGCCGAGGTGGACTCGTCGAGGAACACCACCTGTGGCCGGTTGAACAGCACCCGGGCGAACGCCAGGCGTTGCTGCTCGCCCACCGAGAGGATGTGTGACCAGTCACAGCTTACGTCCAGACGCTCGGCGAGGTGGGCCAGGTTGACCTGGCGCAATGCCTGCTGCATGAGCAGTTCATCCTTGGGGTTGCTGGCTGCCGGGTAGGCAATGACGGTACGCAAGTCACCCAGCGGCAGGTACGGCCGTTGCGACAGGAACAGTGCCTGATGGCCCGTTGGCCGCCTGACCTTGCCTTCGGCATACGGCCAAAGGCCCGCCAGGGCACGCAGCAGCGTGGTTTTACCACTGCCCGATGGCCCTTTGATCAACAACGCCTGGCCGGCATGCAGGCTCAGGTCCAGGTCGGCGATAAGGGCATGTCCGTCCGGGCGCAGCACCTGCAATCCCGCGATCTGCAGCGCATGCGCCTGGTCTTCGGTGGTGACGCGCGGCAACGCACTTGCCTGCTGGTTGGCATCGAGAAAGCCGGTGAGACGGTCAAGGGTCGCGCGGTACTGCGCGAACGCATCGTACGACTCACGGAAGAACGACAGAGAATCCTGCACCTGCCCAAAGGCCTGGGAAGTTTGCATAACGTCGCCCAGCTTGATCGCCCCACTGAAGAAGCGCGGCGCCTGAAGAATGAACGGAAACACAACAGCAACCTGACTGACACCCAAGTTGAAGCCACTGAACTTCAGGTTCCGGTACACCAATGCCCAGACATTCACGATCAAGGCAGCAAAACGGCCGAGCAACGTGCCCCGCTCGACTTGCGCACCTTGGTAGAAGGCAATGTTCTCGGCGTTCTCACGCAGGCGCATCAACGCGTAACGGAAGTTGGCGGTGAGTTTCTCGTTGAGGAAGTTAAGCCGGATCAGTGGGCGCCCGAGGCGGAAGGCGACCCAGGTGGCGACGATGACATACAGGTAAACGGCAAATACCATCGCCCGAGGGATCTCCACGCCGGCCACCGTCAACGGTGCTGACAGCCCCCAGAGGATGCCGGTGAACGCCACCAGTGAAACCAGCGCACTGACTGCGCCCAAGGCAAGGCTGACTGAGTTGGTGACGAAAGCGTTAACGTCGAGTTCGATACGCTGGTCAGGGTTGTCCACTGGCTCGGCAAGGAACTGGCCACGGTAATAGGCATCGCCCTGCATCCAGTCGTGGGTCAGGCGCTCGGTCAGCCAGACCCGCCACTTGATACTGAATGCCTGGCTGACATAGAAGGTGAACAGCGAGCGCAGCACATGGATGGTGGCCAGTACCGCGAAGACGCCGAGCAGGTACCAGAACGCCGCCTGGTCAAGGCCCTGCAAGGCGCTGTAGAAGCCGTTGTACCAAAACGAAAACAGCACGTTCAGGCGAACCGAAAACAGCGTCAGGACCAGCAGCAGGGCAAACACCAGCAACGGCCGCCAACTGCGCCTGAAACTGAAATAGGGCCCGGCAAGCTGCCAGAACTGGCTGCCCCAGCGTGTAAAACGCACGGCCAGAGTTGCGGCTGCAGTGAAGCTGACAAGGGTGATGAACGAGGCGATTGCCAGCCAGCTTAGGCTCTCTTGCAGGGCCTGATGCCAGTTCATTTCCATGGTAAGTATCCGTGCTGAGTATTTCCGCGAGCGTAGCATTACGCTGTCATTCGTCAGGTATAAATGACGCACATTTCATGATTTGTAGGAGCGGGTTTACCCGCGAATGGGCCGCGCCTGCGGGCCAATTTCCACCCGCCGTTCACCGTTGCCGCGGCCACCGTATTCGCGGGTAAACCCGCTCCTACACAGATTGGTGGTAGACACACATCGGGGGGTGGACACAGGCCGCTGTAGGAGCGGGTTTACCCGCGAACACCGGCGAAGCCGGTGCCATCTCCGCTCTCGAGCAGGTCCAGTTTTTTGCCCACAAAGACAAAACCCCTACCTGCATGCGCAGATAGGGGTTTTGCGAAATGAATCTTGACGATGACCTACTCTCACATGGGGAAACCCCACACTACCATCGGCGATGCATCGTTTCACTACTGAGTTCGGGATGGGATCAGGTGGTTCCAATGCTCTATGGTCGTCAAGAAATTCTGTTGCCAGAATGTCCAGATGGACAGCCCAGCGAATCCGGATATGCGATATTTGTGGTCTTACGAATTTTCGGGTCTTTCGTCTTCACCACCGCAATCTGCGTCAGCAAATTGCTTGGGTGTTATATGGTCAAGCCTCACGGGCAATTAGTATTGGTTAGCTCAACGCCTCACAGCGCTTACACACCCAACCTATCAACGTCGTAGTCTTCGACGGCCCTTTAGGGGATTCAAGATCCCAGTGAGATCTCATCTTGAGGCAAGTTTCCCGCTTAGATGCTTTCAGCGGTTATCTCTTCCGAACATAGCTACCCGGCAATGCCACTGGCGTGACAACCGGAACACCAGAGGTTCGTCCACTCCGGTCCTCTCGTACTAGGAGCAGCCCCTCTCAAATCTCAAACGTCCACGGCAGATAGGGACCGAACTGTCTCACGACGTTCTAAACCCAGCTCGCGTACCACTTTAAATGGCGAACAGCCATACCCTTGGGACCGGCTTCAGCCCCAGGATGTGATGAGCCGACATCGAGGTGCCAAACACCGCCGTCGATATGAACTCTTGGGCGGTATCAGCCTGTTATCCCCGGAGTACCTTTTATCCGTTGAGCGATGGCCCTTCCATACAGAACCACCGGATCACTAAGACCTACTTTCGTACCTGCTCGACGTGTTTGTCTCGCAGTCAAGCGCGCTTTTGCCTTTATACTCTACGACCGATTTCCGACCGGTCTGAGCGCACCTTCGTACTCCTCCGTTACTCTTTGGGAGGAGACCGCCCCAGTCAAACTACCCACCATACACTGTCCTCGATCCGGATGACGGACCTGAGTTAGAACCTCAAAGTTGCCAGGGTGGTATTTCAAGGATGGCTCCATGAGAACTGGCGTCCCCACTTCAAAGCCTCCCACCTATCCTACACAAGCAAATTCAAAGTCCAGTGCAAAGCTATAGTAAAGGTTCACGGGGTCTTTCCGTCTAGCCGCGGATACACTGCATCTTCACAGCGATTTCAATTTCACTGAGTCTCGGGTGGAGACAGCGCCGCCATCGTTACGCCATTCGTGCAGGTCGGAACTTACCCGACAAGGAATTTCGCTACCTTAGGACCGTTATAGTTACGGCCGCCGTTTACCGGGGCTTCGATCAAGAGCTTCGCTTGCGCTAACCCCATCAATTAACCTTCCGGCACCGGGCAGGCGTCACACCCTATACGTCCACTTTCGTGTTTGCAGAGTGCTGTGTTTTTAATAAACAGTCGCAGCGGCCTGGTATCTTCGACCGGCATGGGCTTACGGAGCAAGTCCTTCACCCTCGCCGGCGCACCTTCTCCCGAAGTTACGGTGCCATTTTGCCTAGTTCCTTCACCCGAGTTCTCTCAAGCGCCTTGGTATTCTCTACCTAACCACCTGTGTCGGTTTGGGGTACGGTTCCCAGTTATCTGAAGCTTAGGAGCTTTTCTTGGAAGCATGGTATCAACCACTTCGTCGCCTAAAGGCAACTCGTCATCAGCTCTCGGCCTTGAAATCCCGGATTTGCCTAAGATTTCAGCCTACCACCTTAAACCTGGACAACCAACGCCAGGCTGGCCTAACCTTCTCCGTCCCTCCATCGCAATAACTGGAAGTACAGGAATATTAACCTGTTTTCCATCGACTACGCTTTTCAGCCTCGCCTTAGGGACCGACTAACCCTGCGTCGATTAACGTTGCGCAGGAAACCTTGGTCTTTCGGCGTGCGAGTTTTTCACTCGCATTGTCGTTACTCATGTCAGCATTCGCACTTCTGATACCTCCAGCAAGCTTCTCAACTCACCTTCACAGGCTTACAGAACGCTCCTCTACCGCATCATCGTAAGATGATACCCGTAGCTTCGGTGCATGGTTTGAGCCCCGTTACATCTTCCGCGCAGGCCGACTCGACTAGTGAGCTATTACGCTTTCTTTAAAGGGTGGCTGCTTCTAAGCCAACCTCCTAGCTGTCTAAGCCTTCCCACATCGTTTCCCACTTAACCATGACTTTGGGACCTTAGCTGACGGTCTGGGTTGTTTCCCTTTTCACGACGGACGTTAGCACCCGCCGTGTGTCTCCCATGCTCGGCACTTGTAGGTATTCGGAGTTTGCATCGGTTTGGTAAGTCGGGATGACCCCCTAGCCGAAACAGTGCTCTACCCCCTACAGTGATACATGAGGCGCTACCTAAATAGCTTTCGAGGAGAACCAGCTATCTCCGAGCTTGATTAGCCTTTCACTCCGATCCACAGGTCATCCGCTAACTTTTCAACGGTAGTCGGTTCGGTCCTCCAGTCAGTGTTACCTAACCTTCAACCTGCCCATGGATAGATCGCCCGGTTTCGGGTCTATACCCAGCGACTAAACGCCCTATTAAGACTCGCTTTCGCTACGCCTCCCCTATTCGGTTAAGCTCGCCACTGAATATAAGTCGCTGACCCATTATACAAAAGGTACGCAGTCACCTAACAAAGTAGGCTCCCACTGCTTGTACGCATACGGTTTCAGGTTCTATTTCACTCCCCTCTCCGGGGTTCTTTTCGCCTTTCCCTCACGGTACTGGTTCACTATCGGTCAGTCAGTAGTATTTAGCCTTGGAGGATGGTCCCCCCATATTCAGACAAAGTTTCTCGTGCTCCGTCCTACTCGATTTCATTGACAAGAGATTTTCGTGTACGGGGCTATCACCCACTATGGCCGCGCTTTCCAGAGCGTTCCACTAATCTCAAATCAACTTAAGGGCTGGTCCCCGTTCGCTCGCCACTACTAAGGGAATCTCGGTTGATTTCTTTTCCTCAGGGTACTTAGATGTTTCAGTTCCCCTGGTTCGCCTCTTGCACCTATGTATTCAGTACAAGATAACCAGCTTATGCTGGCTGGGTTCCCCCATTCAGAGATCTCTGGATCACAGTCTGTTTGCCGACTCCCCAAAGCTTATCGCAGGCTACCACGTCTTTCATCGCCTCTGACTGCCAAGGCATCCACCGTATGCGCTTCTTCACTTGACCATATAACCCCAAGCAATCTGGTTATACTGTGAAGACGACATTCGCCGAAAATTCGTACGTTGCTCTTTCGAGCAGAACTCACAAATTTTACCTTAGCCTGATCCACCAGCAGTGAAACTGGTGTTCAGTCTATATCTATCACATATCCGAATTTTTAAAGAACGATCTGACAAAAGCCAGAAATCAACATTCGAGCTGAATGTTCATTTCTAAGTTCTGACAAGTAACTGCGTACGGCGAAAGTGGTGGAGCCAAGCGGGATCGAACCGCTGACCTCCTGCGTGCAAGGCAGGCGCTCTCCCAGCTGAGCTATGGCCCCGTATTCTACGGCTGAACCATGTAATGGTAGGTCTGGGCAGATTTGAACTGCCGACCTCACCCTTATCAGGGGTGCGCTCTAACCAACTGAGCTACAGACCTATAACAGGGTCGCGTTACAGCATCGTCTTTTACAATGAATCAAGCAATTCGTGTGGGAGCTCATCAGCAGGCTGATGTCGTCGATTAAGGAGGTGATCCAGCCGCAGGTTCCCCTACGGCTACCTTGTTACGACTTCACCCCAGTCATGAATCACACCGTGGTAACCGTCCTCCCGAAGGTTAGACTAGCTACTTCTGGTGCAACCCACTCCCATGGTGTGACGGGCGGTGTGTACAAGGCCCGGGAACGTATTCACCGCGACATTCTGATTCGCGATTACTAGCGATTCCGACTTCACGCAGTCGAGTTGCAGACTGCGATCCGGACTACGATCGGTTTTGTGAGATTAGCTCCACCTCGCGGCTTGGCAACCCTCTGTACCGACCATTGTAGCACGTGTGTAGCCCAGGCCGTAAGGGCCATGATGACTTGACGTCATCCCCACCTTCCTCCGGTTTGTCACCGGCAGTCTCCTTAGAGTGCCCACCATAACGTGCTGGTAACTAAGGACAAGGGTTGCGCTCGTTACGGGACTTAACCCAACATCTCACGACACGAGCTGACGACAGCCATGCAGCACCTGTGTCAGAGTTCCCGAAGGCACCAATCCATCTCTGGAAAGTTCTCTGCATGTCAAGGCCTGGTAAGGTTCTTCGCGTTGCTTCGAATTAAACCACATGCTCCACCGCTTGTGCGGGCCCCCGTCAATTCATTTGAGTTTTAACCTTGCGGCCGTACTCCCCAGGCGGTCAACTTAATGCGTTAGCTGCGCCACTAAAATCTCAAGGATTCCAACGGCTAGTTGACATCGTTTACGGCGTGGACTACCAGGGTATCTAATCCTGTTTGCTCCCCACGCTTTCGCACCTCAGTGTCAGTATCAGTCCAGGTGGTCGCCTTCGCCACTGGTGTTCCTTCCTATATCTACGCATTTCACCGCTACACAGGAAATTCCACCACCCTCTACCGTACTCTAGCTTGCCAGTTTTGGATGCAGTTCCCAGGTTGAGCCCGGGGCTTTCACATCCAACTTAACAAACCACCTACGCGCGCTTTACGCCCAGTAATTCCGATTAACGCTTGCACCCTCTGTATTACCGCGGCTGCTGGCACAGAGTTAGCCGGTGCTTATTCTGTCGGTAACGTCAAAACAGCAAGGTATTAACTTACTGCCCTTCCTCCCAACTTAAAGTGCTTTACAATCCGAAGACCTTCTTCACACACGCGGCATGGCTGGATCAGGCTTTCGCCCATTGTCCAATATTCCCCACTGCTGCCTCCCGTAGGAGTCTGGACCGTGTCTCAGTTCCAGTGTGACTGATCATCCTCTCAGACCAGTTACGGATCGTCGCCTTGGTGAGCCATTACCCCACCAACTAGCTAATCCGACCTAGGCTCATCTGATAGCGCAAGGCCCGAAGGTCCCCTGCTTTCTCCCGTAGGACGTATGCGGTATTAGCGTTCCTTTCGAAACGTTGTCCCCCACTACCAGGCAGATTCCTAGGCATTACTCACCCGTCCGCCGCTGAATCAAGGAGCAAGCTCCCGTCATCCGCTCGACTTGCATGTGTTAGGCCTGCCGCCAGCGTTCAATCTGAGCCATGATCAAACTCTTCAGTTCAATACTGCTTGGGTTTTTAAGAAACCCTAAACTTGGCTCAGCAATCTCAAATGACTATGTGATTTCTCGCATGGTCACTTGTGATGCTGATAATCTTTTTGACTATCAGTCCATACTCACAAGCACCCACACGAATTGCTTGATTCGATTTGTTAAAGAGCGTTTGGTTAAGAGCTTTTCGTCTCAACCGAGGCGCGCATTCTACGCTTTCCTCAGAACCTGTCAAGCGTTTATTTTGAAGTTTTTTGCGAGAAACTCGTTTAGCTTCAAACACTTGACTCAACACAGTGGCTAGCTTTGCTTCGCTACCGCGTTGGAGTGGTGCGCATTATAGGGAGGCCATCGAGAAGGTCAACCTTTAATTTCAATGATTTGAAATATTTCTGGCAAAGCCGCTTGAGGGCTACCACCTCCCCCACCAATTGCGCACTATATTGCTCACCATCTCCCCCGCCCAAGGATTGCCGCATTTAAATGAACACCCAACCCCGCAGCCTGGCCGCCACTCTCTTCCCGATCGGCCTACTGCTTATCGCCATGGCATCGATTCAGTCCGGCGCCTCCCTGGCCAAAAGCATGTTCCCGATCGTCGGCGCACAAGGCACTACCACCCTGCGCCTGATCTTCGCCAGCATCATCATGCTCCTTATATTGCGCCCGTGGCGGGTACGCATGACCGCCAACACGTTGCGCAATGTGGTCATCTACGGCATGGCACTGGGCGGCATGAACTTCCTCTTCTATATGGCCCTGCAAACGGTACCAATCGGTATCGCCGTCGCCCTGGAATTCACCGGCCCGTTGGCCGTGGCGATCTTCTCCTCGCGCCGAGCGATCGATTTCCTGTGGATTGCCCTGGCCATCGCAGGCCTGCTGCTGTTGCTGCCGGCAGGTCACAGCGGCCAGGCACTCGACCCAGTGGGCGCCGCCTATGCGCTGGGGGCGGGTGTGTGCTGGGCGCTGTACATCCTGTTCGGGCAACGTGCAGGGGCCGAGCACGGCATCCAGAGCGCGGCCCTGGGGGTGGTGGTCGCGGCCCTGTTCGTCGCCCCCATCGGTATCGCCCACGCCGGTAGCGCTCTGCTCACACCTGCCGTGATCCCCATGGCGTTTGCCGTTGCAATACTGTCCACCGCCCTGCCATACAGCCTGGAAATGGTTGCCCTTACGCGGATTCCGGCGCGCACGTTCGGCACCCTGATGAGCATCGAACCGGCATTTGGCGCATTGTCCGGCCTGCTTTTCCTCGGCGAGGTGCTGACGCTCACTCAATGGCTGGCGATTCTGGCAATCATTACCGCTTCGGTCGGCACCACCCTGTCCATGCGCAAGGCGCCCAGCCCGGCCATCGCAGCAGACTGATATGAGAAATATTTTCATTTGAGAAAGGATTAATGATTGTAGCAGCCTGTCTCGCTGATTAAGCTGTCACAGAATCATCATCTTTACGCTATCTACTGGGCCGAACACGGACGCTGGGGGAAGGTTCAGGAAGAACCGAAGCGACAACGACAACGACAGGGTCGTGACAACTGATTTGCCCTGCAATTAAGGACAGGAATGAAACGAATTTTTCTCATCCTGGCCATCTTGGCCATTGCTGGATGTGCCGCCACAGCCAAGACCGAGGTGAAAAGGGGCAAGAAGGGCCTGCATATCAATTGCTCCGGTCTTTCTTCCTCGTGGGACAATTGCTACAGCAAGGCCGCAAGCGCCTGCAGCACGCGCGGCTACCGGGTCATTGCGCGCTCGGGCGATAGCGATGAAGAGGCCGGTGACTATTTGTTCGGCATCAACCCGGCGGGTTACACCAGCCGGAGCATGATCATCATCTGTAAATAGAGAAAAGGGCAGTTCGCAAACTGCCCTTTTTCCGCTGCGTTACAGCGGTGCAGTACGCATCTCCAGCCAGGCTAGCGCATCCCCTTGGAGCAAGGGCGCCAGGCGCTCATGTACGCAGGCGTGGTAGCCGTTCAGCCACTCCACCTCCTCCTTGGTCAGCAACTCGGGCAACAGACAGCGGGTGTCGATAGGGCACAGCGTCAAGGTTTCGAACTGCAGGAAGTCACCAAAGGCACTCTTCCCCGCTTCTCGGTTGACCACCAGGTTCTCGATGCGAACGCCCCACAGCCCCGGGCGGTACGTACCCGGCTCGATCGAGCTGATCATGCCCACTTGCATCGCCGTCTGCGGTGCAGGTGCCGCCTGGTAGGCGATCACTTGAGGTCCCTCATGCACGTTCATGAAGTAGCCCACGCCGTGGCCGGTACCATGGCCATAGTCGACCTGGTCAGCCCAGATCGGCGCCCGGGCAATGGCGTCGAGCAACGGCGACAGTACCCCTCGCGGGAACGTGGCACGCGACAAGGCAATCATGCCCTTGAGTACACGGGTGCAGTCCTGCTTCTGAGCCTGGCTGGGGTTACCGACCGGCACCATGCGGGTGATGTCGGTAGTGCCGCCCAGGTACTGACCGCCCGAGTCGATCAGCAGCAAGCCATTACCCTCGATGAGCGCATGCGACTGCTCGGTGGCCCGGTAGTGTGGCATCGCGCCATTGCCATTGAAGGCGGCAATGGTAGAAAAACTCAGTGACACGAAATTCGGCCGTCGAGCTCGCGCGGCACTCAATTGCTCGTCAACCGTCAGCTCGGTAATGACCTCCCGGCCGAGGTTCGCCTCGAACCAGGCGAAAAACTCGCACAAGGCTGCGCCGTCCTGCTCCATGACCTGGCGAATATGCACCAGGTCGTCGTCACCCTTGCAGGACTTGCTCAGCGTGGTGGGGTTTAGCCCCTCGACAAGAATCACCTCTGCCGCCAGGTTGTCCAGCAGGCCGCAGGTGACCCGGGCCGGGTCCACCAGCAACCGCGCCCCCGCAGGAACGGTGCCTAGCGCCTTGCCTGCTTCGCTGTAGTCGCGCACCTCGATGCCGTCGACCTCCAGCACATGACGCAGGTGCTCGTCCACCTTGTCCTGGCCCACGAACAGGATGGCCTGCTGCTGATTGATCAGGGCAAAGGCCAGGAAAACCGGATTGTAGGAGACATCGCTGCCGCGCAGGTTGAACAGCCAGGCAATGTCATCCAGGGTAGCGATGAAATGCCAGTCGGCACCCTTGGCCTGGATGCCCTGGCGCAATTGCGCGAGCTTTTCCGCCCGGCTCACCGTGGCGTGGGGCGGCAGGTGCTGGTACACCGGGTTACCGGGCAGCGCCGGGCGCCCGTCCCAGACCTGACCCAGCAGGTCCATGTCTGTCACCAGCTGCGCTCCACGCGCCTTCAGCCGCTCAGCCAGCTGGCGCGCCGAAGCCAGGGCCATGACCGCACCATCCACTGCCACACGACCGTTGGGCTCGACATTTTCGCCCAACCATTCCAACGCCCCGGGTTTGCCCGGCAACAGTTTCATCAGTTCGATGCCGCTGCCCTTCAGCTCCTGAGCTGCCTGCTCCCAGTAGCGGCTGTCGACCCACAGCCCGGCAAAGCCGGGGGTGACCACCAGCGTACCAACCGAGCCATGGAACCCCGAAAGCCACTGGCGCCCCTGCCAGTAACCGGGCAGGTATTCGGAAAGGTGGGGGTCGGCCGAGGGGACCAGCAAGGCATCGATGCCCCCTGCCGCCATGGCTTGGCGCACGTGCACCAGTCGCTGCGGCACGCTTTGCTCAAGGGTGGTCTGGACGTTCATGCGCTCTCCTGCGGCTTCATAACGGTTGATCCAATAGGCCGATAATGGAACAGCCGCCAGGGCGCTGCAATCGCGACGACCAAGATACGGCATGCCTTGCCCACGACGCCCTGTGCCAATAGGACACTTCCTACAACAGGACCAGGACCACCGATCAAGTTTCCCTGAACTTCCCCAGGACACCGGCTTCACACACAGTACATTCATTGCACACAGGCAAATGACCATGCCCAGTGCCATCGAACCGAAAGCCGGCGTGGTGTTGCTTGACACCCGCGACCACACGCCCGAACACGAGCACGGCGTTCATCTCAAGCTTGCCGAAGGCCTGGCACGTTTGCTGGGCTGCCCACTTATACAGCCCATGCGGCCGCCAGATGCAGCCGATGCCTACTATTATCTGCCAACCGAGACCCTGATCGACCCCAGACGATATGCCGCCTTGGGTATTTGCAGCGAACAGGACCTGTTTGGCGGCATGGTGCCGTACCCCTACATGGCGACCAAGGCGATCTCTCACCCGTTACCCGCCGGAGCCAGCTTCCCGCCAGGCTGGACCGACGACTTCGCCCGACAGGCCAGCGATGCCCTGCTGCGCGGCTACACCGTGTTCAGCAAAGGCGACGCTCGCACTGCCGCACAGTTGCTGCTGCTCGACGGCCCGCTGAGGGTCAAACCGGTACTGGCTTGTGCGGGACGCGGGCAACAGGTCATCACCACTGCAGATGCCCTGGAGCCTCTGCTGGCCGATATGGATGACCACACGTTGGCGCAGTGGGGCCTGGTGCTCGAAGAAGACCTGAGCGAGGTGCAAACCTTCAGCGTCGGCCAGGTGCGCGTCGCCGGCTTGACCTGCAGCTACCACGGCACCCAGCAACTGACACGTGACCATCAGGGTACCGAGGTCTACGGCGGTTCTGACCTGGTGGTGGTACGCGGCGACTATCAGGCGTTGCTACAGCTCCCACTGGACGACCACCTGCGCCTTGCCATCAACCAGGCCATGGTTTACGAACAAGCCGCCGAGCAGCACTTCCCGGGCTTTGTCGCCTCACGTCGCAACTATGACATCGCCCGCGGCATCAGCCCTTCGGGCCATCTGTGCAGCGGGGTGCTCGAACAATCCTGGCGCCTGGGTGGTGCCAGCAGTGCCGAACTGTTGGCCCTGCAGGCGTTTGCCGATGACCCCGCATTGCAACGGGTGCGTGCTTCCACCCACGAAGTATTCGGCAACCCCGACCTGCCCGCTGACGCCACCCTCTTTTACCAAGGAAACGACAGTGAACTCGGACAACTCAGCAAATTTGCGCGGATTCGCGACCATGGCCATTCAGAGTGAAACCGTTGAACTGCAGGTCGAGAATGACCGCATCGCCGGCACTTTGGTCAGCCCGGGCACCAAAATGCCGGGCATTCTCTTCGTACACGGCTGGGGCGGCAGCCAGCAACGTGACCTGGCCCGCGCCCGGCATATCACCGGACTGGGATGCGTGTGCATGACCTTTGACCTGCGCGGTCACGAAAAAACTGAAAGCCAGCGCCTCACGGTCACCCGTGAACAAAACCTGCAGGACTTGCTGGTGGCTTACGATCGACTGGTCAGCCACCCGGCGGTCGACAGCAGCGCCATCGCCGTTATCGGCAGCAGCTATGGCGGTTACCTGGCGACTCTGCTGACCCGCGAACGGCCGGTCAGATGGCTGGCCCTGCGGGTACCTGCCATGTACTGGGATGACGAATGGGGCAGCCCGAAGCAAACCCTTGACCGTCAACGCCTGAATGCCTATCGCCAGCGTCCCTTGGGCCCGGCCGACAACCGCGCGCTGGCCGCGTGCGCAGAATTCGGCGGGGATGTGTTGCTGGTGGAGTCCGAGCAGGATGACTACGTGCCGCACAGTACCTTGATGAATTACCGCTCGGCGTTCGTCAACGCCCACTCGCTCACCCATCGCATCGTCGACGGCGCCGACCACGCGCTGTCCAGCGAACAGAGCCAGAAAGCGTACAGCTCGCTCCTGGCGGCATGGATCAGCGAAATGGTCATCGGTGCCCGCCTGGATCGCTACCCGCACTACGCACCTTGGTATGCCTGAGGACCGCCCATCTGGCAATGCAGCACGCCATCGTCCCCGCGCACCAGGCTGCGCAGGGCCTGGTAGGCGGCGAAGTTGACACCGCGTGCCTGATGCTGGCCCAGCAGGTCAAGAAACGATTCCTCGACGAAGTGCACGGCCGCCGCAGCCCAGGCCTGGCGTGACTGCCATTGCAGGTACTGCAACACCCGGCAGCCATCGTCGCTGGCCTGGATGCTCACACCCTGCAGCCCTTCGCAACGCGCAGCCAATGCTTCACTACGCTCCACCAGGGCCTGAGCCAATGCTTGCTGGTACATACTGGGTACTTCGTATTCGATCATCTGGGTGAACCACAAGGCATGAGGTGTTGCCAACATCGACAGTCTCCTGGCTACGTACGCATGCAGCGCGATGCCGAGCAGGGTAAGACCTCAAGTAAAGTCAAGGTCAAGTGGTTTCTACAGACCCTGGCCGGATACCGCAAACCGCCGCCGATAGTCACTCGGGGTAAGGCCGATGACACGCTGGAACACCTTGCGAAACGCGCCCGGATCCTGGTAACCGACACCCCACGCGATCTGTTCGACGGTGCGCCGGGTAAACTCCAGCAAGCGGCACGCCCGCCCCACCCTCACCTGCTGGCAATACTCGGTCGGGCGCAGCCCGGTAGCGGCACGAAAGCGCCGCAAGAAAGTGCGCGCCTCGAGCCCCGCGCAGGCCGCCATCGTGGCCAGGTCGGCATCCTGCCCGCCATTGCCCTGCAACCAGTGCTGCACCTTCAACACGGCCTCGTCGCCGTGGTCCAGGCGCGGGTTGAACACAGCGCCGGGCAGCGGCGCCGCGACCGGATCGACGGCCAGATAGCGAGCGGTCTCCTGAGCCACCGTCGCCCCCAAAAAGCGCTCCAGCAAGCGCAAGCCGAGGTCCGTCCAGGCCATCAACCCTGCCGAGGTCACGATGTCGCCGTCATCCAGCAACGGCTGCTGGGCCTCCACCCGCACCCTGGGGAAGCGCTGGGCAAGCGCCTGCACATAGTTCCAGTGCGTGCAGGCCGGGCGCCCGTCGAGCAAACCGCTGGCGGCAATGAAAAATACACCGATGCATACCGACGCCAGCACCGTACCACGCCCGTGCAGCAGGCACAGCGGCGCGCGGTGGCGTTCGAGCAATTCGGTTTGCGGGGCCGACTCCAGGCTTGGCGGAATGATCAGGACGCGCAGGCCCGGTACGGTGACAGCAGAGTTATCCGACGCAGGCAACAACTGCCCCGTCTCATCTGCCTGCCAGCAACTGACGCGAATGTGTGGCAACTCGACGGCCCCCAGTTCGGCCGCAACCCGGTTGGCCACCAGGAACAGGTCGGCCAGGCCATGCACAGCGGCGCGCTGCACGCCGGGGTACAACAGCAAGCCGATATCCAGGTTAGCGCCGGTGTCAGTTTTTGCCCGCATAGTGTCGTTCGCGCCAATCCTCAGGTGGGTGAACACAGCCTATAACTAACGTCTCTCGACGACTACTGCCACAGGAGGCAGCATGAGCAAGCAGGCACTGATCATCATCGACATCCAGAACGACTACTTCCCGGGCGGCAAGTGGCCCCTCGATGGCGTCGACCAGGCAGCCGACAACGCCGCCCGCCTGCTGGCAGCAGCACGCCAGCGCGGCGACCTGGTGGTGCATGTGCGGCATGAGTTCGACACTGCCGATGCCCCCTTCTTTGCCCCCGGTTCGCAGGGTGCGGCCATCCACGCCAAGGTCGAGCCATTGCCGGGCGAGCCGGTGGTGCTCAAGCACAAGGTCAACGCCTTTCTCGGTACCGATCTTGAGCACACGCTGGACCGGCATGGCGTCGAGGCGCTGACCATCGTCGGCAGCATGAGCCACATGTGCATTGATGCTGCCACCCGGGCTGCGGCCGATATGGGCTATCAAGTGACCGTGGCGCACGATGCCTGCGCAACCCTGCCACTGACCTTCGACGGCAAGCAGGTGCCGGCGGCTCATGTGCACGATTCGGCGATGGCGGCGCTGGCGTTTGCCTATGCCGATGTGGTGAAGACCGAGGAGCTTCTGAAAAACTGATCGGCTTGAGACCTTTGGGGCCGCACAGCAGCCCCAAAGCCTGCAGCCTCAAATCACCACATTGCGCACAAACCGAACAGCCACCACGCCATCGTTACGGTAGGCATACCGGCAATTGCTGGGGAACACATGGAACTGCCCCACCCGCAAGCGATGCTCGACCTCTTCGATGATCAGCGTCAGTTGCCCATCGACCACGTAGATCTGCTCGCTCCAGCCTTCGGCATCGGCCTCACTGCAATAGCACTCCCCCGGTGCCAGGGTCCATTCCCAAAGTTCCACCTCGCGCCTTGCCGGGCTGGTGCCCAGCAACACCGCTCGGCTGTGCGGGTGTTCGCCAGCCCACGCCAGCTCTTCAATGCGCCCGGGGTCGCGCAGCTCAGGCGCCTGGATCAGGGTACTGAAAGCCACGCCCAAGGCTTCGGCAATCAGGTCCAATGTGGTCAGGCTGACATTCTTCTCGCCCGCCTCGATCGCGACCAGCATGCGCCGGCTGACCCCTGAACGCTCGGCCAGTGCCGCCTGACTCATGCCGGCGGCGTTGCGCAGGCGGCGCACATTGAGACTGACATGTTGCAGCACCGATGCCCGGTGCGAAGAATCCTTGTGCACTATATTGCTCACTGGTCAAGATTGCGCAGTATACTGCCCACTTTTGCGGCGATTGTGCGCCGCCCTTTCCGAGTGTGCAAGACCATGAACCAGCCCAGCAACAAGCCCACCCCTGCCGTCACCTTCCGCCTGAGCAAGGCCGAACTGGTGCTGGTATTCATCACCATGTTGTGGGGCGGCACGTTCCTGTTGGTGCATAACGTGATGGCCGTCAGCGGCCCGATGTTCTTCGTCGGCCTGCGCTTTGCGGCAGCCGCGCTGTTCGTTGGTGTGGTCTCGGCGCGAGCGCTGCCCGGTCTGACCTTCACCGAACTGAAGGCCGGCATGCTGATCGGCGTGTCGATCATGCTCGGCTATGGCCTGCAGACCATGGGCCTGCAGACCATCAGCAGCAGCCAGTCAGCGTTCATCACTGCGCTGTACGTCCCGTTCGTGCCGCTGCTGCAGTGGCTGGTGCTGGGGCGTCGCCCTGGCCTGATGCCCAGCATGGGTATCTGCCTGGCATTCATCGGCCTGATGCTGCTGGCCGGGCCGGAAGGCGGCAGCCTGCGTTTCAGCGAGGGCGAACTGGTCACCCTGATCAGCGCCGTGGCCATCGCCGGTGAAATCATTCTGATCAGCCGCTACGCCGGTCAGGTCGATGTGCGCCGGGTTACTGTGGTGCAACTGGCGACTGCATCGCTGCTGGCGTTCCTGATGATCGTGCCGACCCAGGAGCGCATCCCCGACTTCTCCTGGCTGTTGCTGGCCAGTGCAGTGGGCCTGGGCGCAATGAGTGCAGTGATCCAAGTGGCGATGAACTGGGCACAGAAGTCGGTCTCGCCCACCCGCGCCACACTCATTTATGCCGGTGAACCGGTGTGGGCCGGCATCGTCGGGCGTCTGGCGGGCGAGCGCCTGCCTGGCGTGGCGCTGCTCGGCGGCCTGCTGATCGTGGTCGCCGTGGTGGTCAGTGAACTCAAAGTGCGGCGCCCTCGCGAAACTGTCGAAACACGCGATGTGCAGAACCCGGGCGAACGCCAGGCGGGGCTGTAAAACGGTCACCAGCGGCTATTCTTTGTAAAAAACTGTTATAAAAAAACCGCTTGTCACAGCCGGTTTGTAGGATCCTGCGACAGCTTGCGTGTTGGTGATAAACACCTCGGCACGTATGATTCTTTGCAAACTTCTCCAGAATAGGCCGCTATGTCCTTGATAGTGCTATTGCTTCTGCCGTTCGTGGGCAGTTGCCTGGCAGCTGTGCTGCCGCACAACGCACGTAACGCCGAGTCCATTCTTGCCGGGCTCGTAGCCCTGGTCGGCACCGTCCAGGTAGCACTTCTGTACCCTCAGGTTGCCCATGGTGGCGTCATTCGCGAAGAGTTCCTGTGGCTGCCCAGCCTGGGAATGAACCTGGTGTTGCGCATGGACGGCTTTGCCTGGCTGTTCTCGTTGCTGGTACTGGGCATTGGCGCACTGGTATCGCTGTATGCCCGCTACTACATGTCACCGCAAGATCCGGTACCACGCTTCTTCGCGTTCTTCCTGGCCTTCATGGGCGCCATGCTCGGCCTGGTCATCTCCGGCAACCTGATCCAACTGGTGTTCTTCTGGGAACTGACCAGCCTGTTCTCCTTCCTGCTGATCGGCTACTGGCACCACCGCGCCGACGCCCGTCGCGGCGCCTACATGGCGCTGATGGTAACCGGTGCAGGCGGCTTGTGCCTGCTGGTAGGGGCCCTGCTGCTCGGCCATGTGGTCGGCAGCTATGACCTGGACAAGGTCCTGGCTGCCGGGCATGTCATCCGCCAGCATGCGCTTTACCCGGTGCTGCTGCCCCTGATACTCATCGGCGCCCTGACCAAGAGCGCACAGTTTCCCTTCCAGTTCTGGCTGCCCCACGCCATGGCAGCGCCCACACCGGTGTCGGCCTATTTGCACTCTGCAACCATGGTCAAGGCCGGGGTGTTCCTGCTGGCACGCCTGTGGCCGGTACTTTCCGGTAGCGAGGAGTGGTTCTGGATCGTTGGCGGTGCCGGCGCCCTCACCCTGCTGCTCGGCGCTTTCGCCGCCATGTTCCAGAACGACCTCAAGGGCCTGCTGGCCTATTCGACCATCAGCCACCTGGGCCTGATTACCCTGCTGCTGGGCCTTAACAGCCCGCTGGCTGCCGTCGCCGCGGTATTCCACATTCTCAACCATGCCACCTTCAAGGCCTCGCTGTTCATGGCCGCCGGCATCATCGACCACGAGAGCGGCACCCGTGACATTCGCCGCCTCAGCGGCCTGATCCGCCTGGTGCCCTACACCGCGACCCTGGCCATGGTCGCCAGCGCGTCGATGGCCGGCGTGCCGCTGATGAACGGCTTCCTGTCGAAGGAAATGTTCTTCGCCGAAACGGTATTCATCAGTTCCACCGCCTGGGTCGAGGCCACGCTGCCGGTAATCGCCACCCTGGCCGGCACCTTCAGCGTGGCGTATGCCCTGCGTTTTACCGTCGATGTGTTCTTCGGGCCGACAGCCCAGGACCTGCCCCATACCCCGCACGAGCCGCCACGCTGGATGCGTGCTCCGGTGGAGCTGCTGGTGCTCACGTGCCTGGTAGTGGGCATCTTCCCCACCCAGTCGGTCGGCCCCCTGTTGGCCGCTGCGGCCCTGCCGGTGGTTGGCGGTACCCTGCCGGAATACAGCCTGGCCATCTGGCATGGCTGGAACGCGCCGATGATCATGAGCCTGGTCGCCATGAGCGGCGGCATCGTCCTGTACCTGTTGCTGCGCAAGCAACTGCGCCTGGGCCGCTTCCCCTACCCGCCCGTGATCGAGCGCTTCAATGGCAAGCGACTGTTCGAGCACGGCCAGGTTCACCTGATGCTGCTGGCGCGTCGCATCGAGCGCGTGCTCACCACCCGCCGACTGCAGTCGCAGCTGTTCATGCTGGTATTCGCCGCGTTCCTCGCGGGCCTCACGCCTATGCTGTATAGCGGCCTGAGCTGGGGTGATCGCCCGAAGATTCCCGGTTCGGGCGTGTTCGTCGCCCTGTGGCTGATCGCCATTGCCTGCGCCATCGGCGCCGCCTATCAGGCCAAGTACCACCGCCTGGCGGCACTGATCATGGTCAGCGTCTGCGGCCTGATGACCTGCATCACTTTCGTCTGGTTCTCTGCGCCCGACCTGGCACTGACCCAGTTGGTGGTGGAAGTGGTCACCACCGTCCTGATCCTGCTTGGCCTGCGCTGGCTGCCACGGCGTATCGAAGGCGTGTCGCCGCTGCCTGGTAGCCTGGAGCGCGCGCGCCTGCGCCGCCTGCGCGACTTGCTGCTGGCCGTGCTGGTGGGTGGCGGCATGGCGCTGCTGTCGTACGCCATGCTGACCCGGCCGACGCCCAACGACATTTCCTCGTTCTATTTGAGCCGCGCATTGCCTCAGGGCGGCGGCACCAATGTGGTCAATGTCATGTTGGTCGACTTCCGCGGCTTCGATACCCTCGGTGAAATCACCGTATTGGTGGCTGTGGCATTGACCGTGTTCGCCCTGCTACGGCGCTTCCGTCCTCCGAAAGAGAGCATGCAGCTGCCGGCGCAACAACGCCAGTTGGCGCCAGACGTGGTCACCGACCTGATCAACCCGCGGCATGCCACCGATACCGCGCTGGGCTTCATGATGGTGCCTGCAGCGTTGGTGCGCCTGCTGCTACCGATCGCCTTGCTGGTGTCGATGTACCTGTTCATGCGCGGGCACAACCAGCCCGGTGGCGGGTTTGTCGCTGGCTTGGTCATGTCGGTGGCGTTCATCCTCCAGTACATGGTGGCCGGCACCCAGTGGGTCGAGGCGCAGATGAGCCTGCGGCCGCTGCGCTGGATGGGTACCGGGCTGCTGTGCGCGACCCTGACCGGGGTCGGCGCCATGCTGCTGGGTTACCCGTTCCTCACCACCCATACCGCCCACTTGCACCTGCCGTTGCTGGGTGATGTGCACGTGGCCAGCGCGCTGTTCTTCGATATCGGCGTATACACCGTCGTGGTCGGCTCGACGTTGCTGATCCTCACGGCCCTGGCGCACCAGTCGGTGCGCGCCTATCGCCCGGGCAACCCGGCAAAAACCAGCCAAGCAGGAGCCGCCTGATGGAAGAAGTGATTGCAGTCGCCATCGGCGTGCTGGCTGCCTCCGGGGTGTGGCTGATCCTGCGCCCGCGTACCTACCAGGTGATCATGGGCCTGTGCCTGCTTTCGTACGGGGTCAACCTGTTCATCTTCAGCATGGGCAGCCTGTTCATCGGCAAGGAGCCAATCATCAAGGATGGCGTTACCCAGGACCTGTTGCATTACACCGACCCGCTGCCACAGGCACTGGTGCTCACCGCCATCGTCATCAGTTTCGCCATGACCGCGCTGTTCCTGGTGGTGCTGCTGGCCTCGCGCGGCCTGACCGGTACCGACCACGTGGATGGCCGGGAGCGTGACGAATGAGTGATCTGAGTCAACTGATTGTCGCCCCCATCCTGCTGCCGCTGATTACGGCCGCGATAATGTTGCTGCTGGGTGAAAAGCACAGGCACATCAAGGCCAGGCTGAACCTGCTGTCTACCTTCTCCGGCCTGGCAATCGCGGTCTGTCTGCTGCTGTGGGTGCGCACCCAGGGCCAGGCAGCGTCGATTGGCGTGTACCTGCCGGGCAACTGGCCGGCGCCATTCGGCATTGTGCTGGTGGTGGACCACCTGTCCGCGCTCTTGCTGACCCTGACCGGGGTCATCGGTTTCAGCGCGCTGCTATTTGCCCGTGCCCGCTGGGACGGTGCAGGGGCCAGCTTCCATGCGCTGTTCCAGATTCAGCTGATGGGGCTGTACGGCGCCTTCCTCACCGCCGACCTGTTCAACCTGTTCGTCTTCTTCGAAGTGCTGCTGGCCGCCTCCTATGGCCTGCTGCTGCATGGTTCGGGGCGTGCGCGGGTGCGCGCAGGCCTGCACTACATCGCTATCAACCTGTTTGCCTCGTCGCTGTTCCTGATCGGCGCAGCGATGCTGTATGGCGTGACCGGCACCCTGAACATGGCCGACCTGGCGCTGAAGGTTCCACTGGTACCGGAGGCCGACCGTGGCCTGCTGCATGCCGGCGCAGCAATCCTGGCCGTGGCCTTCCTGGTCAAGGCCGGTATCTGGCCGCTGAACTTCTGGCTGGTGCCAGCTTACGCGTCAGCCAGCGCGCCGGTGGCTGCACTGTTCGCCATCATGACCAAAGTCGGCCTGTACGCCGTGCTGCGCCTGTGGACGCTGCTGTTCTCCGGGCAGGCCGGGGCCTCGGCTTACTTCGGCGGCGAATGGCTGGTTTACGGCGGCCTGGTCACCCTTGCGGTGGCAGCGGTATCGATCCTGGCAGCACAGCGCCTGGAGCGTATGGCGGCACTCAGCATCCTGGTTTCGGCCGGCACGCTGCTGGGTGCGGTGGGTTTTGCCCAGGCGGCCCTGACCGGCGCTGCGCTGTTCTACCTGGTCAACTCGACCCTTGCGCTGTGCGCACTGTTCCTGCTCGCCGAACTGGTCGAACGCTCACGCTCGGCCAATGAAGCGCCGCTGGACGAAGAAGAAGACGCCATGCCACCGCCACTGGAATCGCTGCACCCGCCCAAGGGCATCAACCTCGACGATGAACAGCAGGTGGTAATCGGCCAGATCATCCCGTGGACCATGGCCTTCCTCGGCCTCAGCTTCATTGCCTGCGCACTACTGATCATCGGCATGCCGCCGCTGTCGGGCTTTGTCGGCAAGCTCAACCTGATCAGCGCGCTGTTCAATCCACTGGGCCTCGGCGTACCGGCCGAGCAGCCGCTGAGTGCCGCCGGCTGGGGCCTGGTAGCGTTGCTGATCCTGTCCGGCATGGCCTCGCTGATCGCCTTCGGCCGCGTCGGCATCCAGCGTTTCTGGAAGCCCGAAGAGCGCCCGTCACCGGTGCTGCGGCGCTATGAATGCCTGCCCATCGTCATCCTGCTCGGCTTGTGCCTCATCCTCAGCTTCAAGGCCGAGCCGTTGCTGCGCTACACCCAGGACACTGCCGCCAGCCTGCAGGCCCCCGATGCTTATATCAAAGCCGTGATGGCCGCCCAGCCGATTCCTGGCCCCACCTCGCGCGACGTACAGGTGCAGCCATGAACCGACTGTTCCCCGCTCCACTGTTATCGGTCTCGCTGTTTGGCCTGTGGCTGCTGCTGAACCTCTCGGTCAGCCCCGGCAACCTGCTGCTGGGTGCCGCACTTGGCATACTGGCGCCACTGTTGATGGCGCCCCTGCGCCCGCAGCATGCACACGTACGGCGACCCCTCGCCATCGCCCGCCTCATCTGCCGGGTCGGCATCGATGTGATCACCTCCAACCTGCTGGTGGCCCGTGGTGTACTGCGGGCCGGCAAGCAGCCGCCGCGCTCTGCGTTCGTTCACATACCATTGGCATTGCGTGACCCCCACGGCCTGGCAGCGCTGTCGATGATCACCACCGTGGTGCCTGGTACAGTCTGGTCCGAACTGGCACTGGACCGCAGTGTGCTGTTGCTGCATGTGTTTGAGCTGGACGATGAGGCGGCCTTCATACAGCACTTCAAGGACACTTACGAACGCCCGCTTATGGAGATTTTCCAATGACAGGCCTGCTCGCCAATGCCGTCCTCGCCAGCCTGTTCATCTTCGCCCTGGCCATGGGCCTGGCGCTGATCCGGCTGTTCCGTGGCCCGTCCGCCCAAGACCGCGTGCTGGCCCTGGACTACCTGTACATCCTGGCCATGCTCACCATGCTGGTGCTGGGTATCCGTTATGCCAGTGACACCTACTTCGAAGGTGCCCTGCTGATTGCACTGTTTGGTTTCGTCGGCTCGTTTGCCTTGGCCAAGTTTCTGCTACGCGGTGAGGTGATCGAATGACTGAAGCCCTGGTACTGCCGTTCTGGCTGGAGCTGGTCACTGCCGCGCTACTGCTCACCGGCAGCCTGTTCGCCCTGGTCGGTGCTATAGGCCTGGTACGCCTGAAAGACTACTTCCAGCGCATGCACCCGCCAGCGCTGGCCTCGACCCTTGGTGCCTGGTGCGTGGCACTGGCCTCGATCATCTACTTTTCGTGGCTCAAGGGCACCCCGGTGCTCCACGCGTGGCTGATTCCGATCCTGCTGTCGATCACCGTGCCGATAACCACGCTGTTGCTGGCGCGGGCGGCGCTATTCCGCAAGCGCATGTCGAAAGAGCCGGTGCCTGAAGAGGTCAGCAGCGGCCGGGACCGTGGCAATTGAAGGTTTGCCGTCTCAACCTTGGCTGAGACGCTGCAACTCGCGCCGGACCATGGCAGCATACGGTGGCGGGCTGAGGCGATAGAGCTCAGCCGCCACCCAAGTCAACCAGGCGCCTTGCAGCTTCTCACGCCCGGCCAGCAAACGTTCTGCCTCAGCTACGGCATCTGCCTGGTGCTGCCGATGAAACTCGGCCCGCGAGGCTGGTGAGTCGTGACTGTCGGTCATTCACTGGCCTTGAAGGTGGTCAGTTCACCCTTGCGCCATTTGGCGACTTTGCCAGTCACTGCTTTAAGCAACTTGCCCAGGCCTTCCTGCACTTGCTGCTGCGCGGCGAATACCAGCATCACGCCATGACCTTCACGAAATACGATGCCCTCGCCTTCCGGCACAGAAACGAAGGCGTAATCACCCACGCCATACACATTCAACTTGATGTCGCGAAAGCGCATTTCCAGCTTGCCACCTTCGCGGCTGGGCAAAACGGCAGCACGAAAGTGGTCACCGACTTTCAGTTCAAGGCGCTGCTTGTCATCGACCACCAGTGCACTCTCGGTGTCGATTTCGGCCATGTACAGGCCTTCGGGACTCTGTTCGGTGACATAGATGAAGCGGCCCTGAAACAGTTGGGCCAATTTACCGCGCAAGTCGCCCAGGGCGAACAACGCATGTGTATCAAGTGTGCTGACTGCCAATGAAGTAATCCTCAACCGGTTACAACCCGCCCTCACCCAAGCTCGGGGAGGCACGGCCATTTCTTATCGATAGGCAAAAAGAGTAATAAAGCGATATGCGAAATGTCTGTGCTCGCTGACGATGCAGCGCGCAGGAATCTTTACTCTGGTTTGCCAGAATCGCCTTCAACCGAAGGCGTTTGGCTCATTCCCGGCTTGGGAAGCGTGATGCCTGAAATCACTCGCCAGAAAACGCAACCAATGGCGTGAGCCTGCTAGAAGACAAGCCCTGGCATCCATGTGCGCATTACTGTAGGACAAATATGCCCGAAAACACCGAAACCCGTCGAGAGGCAATAAACATTTTCAGGCAGCCAGCCCTTTCTTCAGCTGCTGCTGCCAGGCAGCCTGGCACTCAAGCGCTTCTTCGCGCGTGGCGAAGGCGGTGCCGCGACGCTCGCCATTGACCAGCACTACCCAGCAAATACGCTTGCCCAGCGCCTGCAAGGTGGCCGGCACACCCGACCCTATCATCACAGCCACATCGACTCGGCTATTCATCATCCCCTCCGGAATTTAATTAGCACCCTAACGATAAAGCCATGATACGCCTGACAGCGACGCGGAAACAGCGCATCGCGGTACAGCAGTGTTTCGTAAGGCGCAACAAAAACGGTCTCGTCGAGAAACGCAAAAAGCCCCAGGGATAGCTCCGAGGGGCTTGGCACCACGCGCGGTTTTATACCTGGCGCTGGTGGCGGTCGAGCTGCTCGTGGCGCTCCTGGGCTTCGATGCAGTACTTGGTGGTCGGGCTGATCAGCAAGCGCTTCAGGCCGATGGGCTCACCACTGTCATCGCACCAGCCGAAGCTTTCGTCGGCAATACGGTCCAGGGCCATTTCAAGCTGTGGCAGCAGGCGCTGGTCGCGGTCGATGGCATTTACCAGCCAGCTACGTTCTTCTTCGACCGAAGCCACGTCGGCAGGGTCTGACGGAGTGTCCAGGCCTTCGATGGTGGTGCGGCTGAGTTCGATGCGTTCATGGGTTTCGACTTTCATCGCCTGCAGCAGCTCAGTAAAGAAGGCAAGCTGGTCGGCGTTCATGTAGTCATCGGCCGACATGGCCAGCAACTGTTCCTTGGTCATCGATTTCTCTATGAAAAAATGTGCATTTGGGCGATTCATGTGCCGTCGATGCCTATGCATCGCCAGCGGAATTCTTCAAGCGCCAACCGGCACTCTTTTACAGGGGGCGGCAGTCTAAGGCGCCACGCCGCGTGGAGCAACTGCAAATGGGTGCGAATTTGCTTCCACTGCTCACAATCCGCCGGTCGGCACCCCAGCTCAGCTGAAGGGCCAGTAGTAAACTGTGATTCTGGCAGTGCCCATCCGCCTGCTGTTGCTGTTGCTGTTGCTGTTGCCGTTGCCGTTGCCGTTGATCTTGATCTTGATCTTGATCTTGATCTTGATCTTGATCTTCGCGACTTCAGGAGGCCGAACGCAGGCCTTGCGGAGGCAGGTGACGGGCATGGATGCCCGTCAAGCGCTGAGGCCCCAGGATGGGGCCTTCGGCGCGGTCCTGCCGGGAGCAAGGCCGGAGTGAGGGGACCCCGGAGCGCAGCGCAGGGGCCGGATGATGGGAGCGCAGCGTTTTTTGGTTACTTTTTGTCGCGTTTGACAAAAAGTGACTCGCCGTAAGGGCGAAAAGGTGAGTCAGCGTCGCCATCGCAAATGGACTGTTCGCTGAGCCAAAACAGACGAGTTCGCTTCTTGCTTCTTGCTTCTTGCTTCTTGCTTCTTGCTTCTTGCTTCTTGCTTCTTGCTTCTTGCTTCTTGGATGTGGGCATTCACATCGAGTAGGTATTCATTCACGCAGGTGGCGCATAGTCACCTTTCCGCCCTTACGGCGGGTCACTTTTTGTCAAACGCGACAAAAAGTAACCAAAAAACGCTGCGCTCCCATCATCCGGCCCCTGCGCTACGCTCCGGGGTTCCCTCGCTACGGTCTTGCTCCCGGGAGTACGCGCTGCAGGCCCCATCCATGGGGCCTCAGCGCTTGACGGGCATCCATGCCCGTCACCTCCCTCCGCAAGCCCTACGCTCGGCCTCCTGAAGTCGCAATCTGCGTCGCCTGAACTATCGCGCACTTAGAAGCAAAAGCCACAGCAACGGCAACGGCAACGGCAACGGCAACGGCAACGGCAACGGCAACGGCAACGAACCGAGTCTGATCAACGGTCCTTGAACTGTGCCTCGCGCTTGGCGATGAATGCGGCCATGCCTTCTTTCTGGTCTTCGGTGGAGAAAGCCGCATGGAAGACCCGACGCTCAAAGCGAACCCCCTCGCTGAGGGTGACTTCAAATGCCCGGTTGACGCTCTCCTTGACCATCATGCTCACCGGAATCGACTTGCTGGCAATGGTCGCCGCCACCTTCAGCGCCTCTTCCACCAGCTCTGCCTGCGGCACGATCCGCGCCACCAGGCCTGCACGCTCGGCTTCCTCCGCGCCCATCAGGCGGCCGGTCAGGCAAAGCTCCATGGCCTTCGCCTTGCCCACCGCACGCGTCAGGCGCTGGGTACCGCCCATGCCCGGCAGCACGCCCAGGTTGATTTCCGGTTGACCAAATTTGGCATTGTCCGCAGCGAGGATAAAGTCGCACATCATCGCCAGCTCACAGCCGCCGCCCAAGGCAAATCCAGACACAGCAGCAATGATCGGCTTACGGCGATTGGCAATGCGGTCGGCGTCGCTGAACAGGTCGTCGACGTAGATCTGCGGGTATTGCAGCTCGGCCATTTCCTTGATGTCCGCGCCAGCGGCAAAGGCTTTGGCCGAGCCTGTCAGCACCACGCAGCCGATGTTCGGGTCGCGCTCGAGCTGGTCCAGAGCCTGGTTGATCTCGCCGACAATCTGCGCGTTCAGCGCATTGAGCGCCTGCGGGCGGTTGAGGGTGATCAGGCCAACCTTGCCGTGGATGTCCAACAGGATGGTTTCGAATGCCATGCAGTCTGCTCCTTCAAAGATTGCGCGCAATGACCATGCGCTGAATGTCGCTGGTGCCTTCGTAGATCTGGCAAACCCGAACGTCGCGGTAGATCCGCTCCAGCGGGAAGTCACTCAGATAGCCATAACCGCCCAGGGTCTGCAAGGCGTCCGAACAGACCTTTTCGGCCATTTCCGAGGCAAACAGCTTGGCCATCGACGCTTCCACCAGCGCCGGGCGCCCCGCATCACGAAGGGCAGCGGCGTGCAATACCATCTGCCGGGCAACGGAAATTTTCGTTGCCATGTCAGCCAGGCGAAACGCCACGGCCTGGTGCTCGATCAGCGGTTTGCCAAAGCTCTGGCGCTCGTTGGCGTAGTCGCGCGCCACTTCGAACGCCGCGCGGGCCATACCCACCGCTTGCGAGGCGATGCCGATACGGCCGCCTTCAAGGTTGGCCAGGGCGATCTTGTAGCCTTCACCCTCCGCGCCCAGCCGGTTGGCCACTGGCACGTGCACATTGTCGAAAACGATCTGGCAGGTGTCGGAGGCGTGCTGGCCGAGTTTGTCCTCGACCCGCGCAACCTGATAGCCCGGCGAATCGGTCGGCACGATGAAGGCGCTGATGCCACGCTTGCCGGCATCCGGGTCGGTGACTGCAAACACGATCACGACGCCGGCGTTCTGCCCCGAGGTAATGAACTGCTTGCTGCCATTGAGCACGTAGTGGTCGCCTTCCAGGCGGGCGCGGGTCTTCAGGCTGCTGGCATCGGAGCCAGCCTGCGGCTCGGTCAGGGCGAAAGCACCGAGCATCGCACCTGTCGCCAGCGGGGTGAGGAACTGTTCTTTCTGCTGCTCGTTGCCGAAGCGCAGGATCGGCACGCAACCCACCGAGTTGTGCACGCTCATGATGGTCGAGCAGGCGCCATCGCCCGCAGCGATTTCCTCCAAGGCCATGGCATAGGCCACATAACCGGTGTCGCTACCACCCCACTGCTCCGGCACCAGCATGCCGAACAGGCCCAGTTCGGCCATCTCGTCGATGGCCTCTTTCGGGAAGCGATGTTCCTTGTCCCATTGCTCGGCAAACGGTCTCAGGCGCTCCTGAGCGAAGGCACGTACCGCGTCGGCGATCTGTTGTTGCTCGTCATTTACCAGCATGGTTCACCTCAGTACAGGCATTCAACAGCCATGGCCGTGGCCTCGCCACCGCCGATGCAGATGGCCGCCACACCCCGACGCAGATTGTTCTGGCGCAAGGCCGACAACAGGGTGACCAGAATACGTGCGCCAGAAGCGCCGATCGGGTGGCCGAGGGCGCAAGCGCCGCCGTGGATATTGACCTTGTCGTGTGGCAGATCGAGGTGTTTCATGGCCGCCAGGGTGACCACGGCGAAGGCCTCGTTGATCTCGAACAGGTCGACTTCGGCCAGGTTCCAGCCGGTGCGTTTCATCAGTTTGTCGATAGCGCCGATCGGGGCGGTCGGGAACAGCGCCGGGGTGTCGGCAAAGGCGGCGTGGCCGTGGATGACGGCCAATGGCTTGAGGCCACGTTTGTCGGCCTCGGAGCGGCGCATCAGTACCAGCGCCGCAGCGCCGTCGGAAATCGAACTGGCGTTGGCCGCCGTCACGGTGCCGCCTTCACGAAACGCCGGTTTGAGCTGCGCAATCTTGTCCAGACGCGCCTTGGGCGGCTGCTCGTCATCCTTGATGACGCGCTTTTCCTTGCCCTCGGTGACTTCCACCGGCACGATCTCGGCGGCAAAACGGCCGCTGCTGATCGCTTCCTGCGCTCGGGTCAGCGAGGCGATGGCGAACTGGTCCTGGGCCTCGCGGCTGAAGGCATTGGCCTGGGCACAGTCCTCGGCAAAGGTACCCATCAGGCGGCCTTTGTCGTAGGCGTCTTCGAGGCCGTCCATGAACATGTGGTCGATGATCTTGCCGTGGCCCATGCGGTAGCCGCCACGGGCTTTGTCCAGCAGGTACGGCGCGTTGGTCATGCTTTCCATGCCACCCGCCACTACCACGTCTGCGGTGCCGGCCAGCAGCAGGTCATGGGCCATGATCGCGGCTTGCATACCCGAGCCGCACATCTTGTTCAGGGTGGTGCAGGTGGTGTGCTTGTCCAGCCCGGCGCCCAGCGCGGCCTGGCGTGCCGGCGCCTGGCCCTGGCCGGCCGGCAGCACGCAGCCGAACAGTACCTGCTCGACACCGGCGGCATCGATGCCAGCACGTTCCACGGCAGCACGAATGGCGGCGCTGCCCAGTTGCGGCGCAGTCAGGCTCTTGAGGTCGCCCTGCAACCCGCCCATGGGCGTGCGCACGGCGCTGACGATAACGATGGGGTCATTGGCGAGGGTCATGTTCGCTCTCCTTACTTGGCAGCCATGCGCAGCGCACCGTCGAGGCGGATGACCTCACCGTTGAGCATGCTGTTCTCGATGATATGGCGGGCCAGCGCGGCGTATTCCTGCGGGCGGCCCAAGCGGGGCGGGAACGGCACGCCGGCAGCCAGCGAAGCACGTACCTCATCGCTCATGCCGGCCATCATAGGGGTTTCAAAGATGCCCGGAGCGATGGTCATCACACGGATGCCGAAGCGTGCCAGTTCGCGCGCGGCCGGCAAGGTCAGGCTGGCAATGGCCCCCTTGGAGGCAGCGTAGGCGGCCTGGCCAATCTGGCCGTCATAGGCGGCAATAGAGGCCGTGTTGATGATGACCCCACGCTCGCCGCTCTCATCGGCAGCCCCTTCGGCCATGGCCGCCGCAGCCAGACGCAACAGGTTGAAGCTGCCGATCAGGTTGACGTTGATGACCTTGGCGAAGCTGGCCAGGCCATGCGGGCCCTGCTTGCCCAGCACCTTCTCGGCACCGACGATGCCGGCACAATTGACCAACCCATGCAAGCTGCCAAAGGCACTGACAGCTGCATCGACAGCCGACTGGGCTGCCTGCTCGTCACTGATATCAGCCACGGCGAAACGGGCGTTGTCGCCCAGCTCGCGGGCCTTGGCTTCGACAGCCTGGGCATTGAGGTCGACCAGCATGACCTTGGCGCCAGCCTCGACCAGCATCTGTGCAGTCGCGGCACCCAGCCCGGAAGCGGCGCCGCTGACGATGAAATGTTTATTGGCTATGTGCATGAGTACTTTCCTTTCAGACGCTGGCAGGGGTGGCCTGTTGCGCTTGTTGTTTGGCGACTTCCTGGTTGCGCAGGATGAAGCGTTGCAGCTTGCCGCTCGGGGTCTTGGGCAGCTCGCTGACGAATTCGATTTCCCTGGGGTAGGCATGCGCGTAGAGGCGCTGGCGCACGTGCTGGCGCAAGGTTTCTTCCAGCTCGACGCTGCCGGCGTAGCCGCTGGCCAATACCACGAACGCCTTGATCAGCTCGGTGCGCTCCAGGTCGGGCTTGCCGATCACCGCTGCCTCGATCACCGCCGGGTGCTCGATCAACGCGCTTTCCACATCGAACGGCCCCACCCGGTAACCGGAGGTGGTGATCACGTCGTCGCTACGGCCAACGAAGCTGATGCTGCCATCCGGGTTCAGCTCGACAGTGTCGCCGCTGAGGTAGTACTTGCCGACGAAGGCTTTGGTCGGCAGGCCGTGGTAACCGCCGAACCAGCACAGCGGCGACTGCTTACGGTCAACGGCGAGGATGCCTGGCTGGCCGGCTGGCAGTTCGTTGCCCTGCTCGTCCAGCACCACGATGCGGTGGCCGGGGATGGCATAGCCGGCAGAACCCAGGTGCACCGGATGCTGCAGGCCATGGTGGTTGCACAGCACCATGCCCAGTTCGGTCTGGCCGTAGTGATCGTGAATGGTCACGCCCAGCTCGTCGGCGAACCAGCGGATCACCTCGGGGTTAAGCGGTTCGCCGGCACTGCTGACCACCCGCAGACGCCCCTTGATCGGTGCCGAGAAATCTTTGCCCGCCGCAATCAGCAAGCGATACGCGGTGGGCGAGCCGGCCAGGTTGGTGATGCCCAGCTTGTCGATCACCCGGGCGCAGCTCTCGACACTGAACGGGCCATCGTAGAACGTGGTGGCATGCCCCATCGACAATGGGCCGGTAACGGCGTAATACAAGCCGTACGCCCAACCCGGGTCGGCCAGGTTCCAGAAGTTGTCCTCGGGCAGCAGCTCGATGGCATCACGCATGTAGCCCTGAAACGCGACGATCGCACGCAGTGGCACTTCCAGGGGTTTTGCCGGGCCAGTGGTTCCAGAAGTGAACATCAGCAGGAATGGATCGTTGCCTGAGCGCATCACCGGCTCACATACGTCCGCTGCGCGCTCCAGGCATTGCTGGAAGTCCAGCTCACCACTGCGGGCCTTGACGGTGATGATGGTCGGGCAGGCATGCACGTCGTCCAGCTTGGCGCGGTTGTGGCTATCGGTGACCACCACTCGGGCATGGGATTGCTCAAGCCGGTGCTCGATGGCCTTGGGGCCGAACGCGGTGAACAAAGGCTGGTAAACCGCCCCGAGGCGCCAGGTAGCGAGGATGGTCACCAGCAGTTCAGGGGTACGCGGCATCAAGCCGGCAACCCGGTCTCCGGCGCCTACCCCCTGCGCCTTTAACACATTGGCGAACCGGGCAGCCTGCACCTGAAGCTGATCGAAGCTATAGCGCGCGCTGTTACCATCGCGGTCCTCATGAATCAGTGCCAGCCTGCCGTCACCGGCATGCCGGTCACAGCATTCGACACAGGCATTAAGGGCTTCAAGGTTGCCGTGCAATGCCGTCACAACGGCCTGGTCATGGTCGAACGTACGAGCGGCCTCGGCGTAATCGCGCATCATCGGACTCCTGGTTTCTTGTTTTTGGAGTTGAAGCATCGGTCCGACGATGTTCGCGCCGCTCATGCGCGGCGGCAATGGCCAAAGCTGTCAATCTGGATGACTGGTTTGGCCGCCGCTAATCACCCCTCTGCGCGCTCGGCTGCACGCAGGTAGGACTGGGTGAGCCCTGCGACCAGGCGCTCGATATCGAGGACCTGCTGTTCCTGCAGCCGGCGTAGTTGCTGCTCGAAGGCCGCCGGCGCCAAGACAGGACGTTGAGCCTGCAGCTCAAGCGTGCGCCGAGTGTAATCCGCACTGAGGGCATCGAACATTTGGTCATGTTGCTGGCGCAGGTAACGGCGCCAGAACGCGCGCTGGCTCAGGCTATCGGTCAGGCCCTCGATGGTCTGCGCGCGTGTAACCCGCAGAAATGCATCCTCTACCTGGGCCTGTGTCAGCGCGACAGCATCGGGATAGCGCATGGCATATGGCTGGTTGGGCAGCCGCAACCGGCTACGAAGTTGCACCCTGTAAGCCAGCCCCAATGCCAACTGGTCAATATGTTCACTGGCAGCCAGACGCTGCCGGCCATCCTGGTAGGCAATCCCTTCCAGTTGATCCAGCCGGAACAGTTGCCTGCCCAGTTCAAGCAACTCGCCCCTGCGTTCAGGGTTGACTGCGGCGGCTTCGGCCTGCGCCTGCCTCACCAATACCTGCAATGCACTGAAATGGCTGGCAACGGCGTCCGAACATGACAGCGGCAGGCCGGCCCGCTCAAAGATCCGCCGGCACAGCACCGGGTCGCCGTCCAGCGTAGCCAGCAGTGTCCATACCCCGTCAACCAGCGCATCCCGCCCTTCACCCGCTTGGCTGTAGTCCGCAGTCATCTCCAGGCGAGCCAACAACCTGAACAACCCGCTGCTACCCGCTTGCGCCAGCAACCGCAGCCACACGGCCTCACGCTCGGCCTGAACCGTCGCATCCGTATGGCCTACCCAACGCGTACGGGCCCTGGCCAGGTCAACTGACCCCAACTGCTCAGGTGAGTGCCGGTGTTCTTCGATCACATCGAGGGCATACAACCTTCGTTGCTGCATGACCGACAAGGGGTTGTCCTCCATCAGAATGGCCTGTCGAAATGCATAAGGCATCAGCTGGATCTCGGTGGGCACCTCGCGGAGTTGGTTGTTGCGCAAGTCAGCACGTTCAAGTAGACCACAGAGCTCCAGGCGACGCGGCCAGCTGCCCAGCCGACAATGACGCAGGTTCAGGCTTGTCAGCCGAGAAAGTTGGTGGAAACTCATGTCCAGCGCTTCCAGCCGGTTATGACTGAGATCAAGATGCACAAGGTTGGACAAACCATGCAGAACGCTGATCGCCTGGGCGTCGAGGCGTATCTCGTTATGCGCCAACCGAAGCGATTGAAGAGTCGGTAAATGGGCAATGCCTGTTGGTAGACGCATCAACGCGTTGTTGTTGAGGTTAAGGTGCGTCAGGGCAGTGAAGGGGCGAAGGAAGTCAACCGGTATGTCAGTAATCCGGGTGTCGTTCACGCTCAGCAGGGTAATGCGATGGAAATCGATGTTCGGCGGCAGTGCCGGCAGTGTGCGCAAACTCAAACCGCTCATCGACAAGCGCTGCCCCTGCGTTTGCCCCTCGCCGGTCGAAACAGGCTCGCCCTGCAGTCGCCAGGCTCGCAGGATGCTGTCGGCCGTCAACCTGCGGGCGGCGCGTCGACCCTCCTGCAACTCTGCACCGACCCAGCGGTTGAGGTATAGCACCAGCTGATCATGTGCTTCCTGCAGTTCTACCAGGCGCTCGAAGACTGGCTGCGGGCCTTGTTGCACACGCGCCAGCTCCACATCGAGCGCGGCCTCGTCCAGGCCAGGATAAAGCGATCGTAGCTGATCGCGAATGATCGCTCGCTCATCCCTGGGAGCAGCGCCAGGGCGGCCACTGAGCGGGTATCCCACGCGCCCATCGTCCATGCGACGCCCTGGATTGAGCCAGGCCTGCTCCTCTGGCCAGCCGAGCATGCGCGCGATATCCCAATGGGTAGCGGGTAACCGCGCCAGAAGCTTCTCACGCAGTTGGCTCGCCGCCGCACTGCCCACCAGTTGCATCGCTGCCCGCTGCTCTGATGTCAGTGCGGCAAAAAGCGCCTCGAAGATACATCCCGGCTCGTCAGCGATAAGCACGTGTGGCACACCTGACCCGTTGTAGATCAGAAACCTGCCTTCATGCCGGACCACTATTCTTCTTGCCTCGGTTCGCCCGCCGCTACCGAGGCGCCTGATAGACCGCCCATCCAGCCCGCGGTCGCGCAAGTCGAGGTCAAGTTGCTCGAGTTCGAAGCTATCCAGCAACGCAAGGGCCAACTCGCCGGTGACATCACTGTACGCCGTGCTCAGATACAGCCCCGCCAGCCCCCGGCTCAGGCGAGCCAGACGCAAGAGCGAACGGGCGTTCTTCGCGCACGGCAATGGCAGCCGCCGCTCGACCCGCGCCATTTGGTGCTCAAGCTCATGCGCCTGGCCGGTTACTTCATTTATGTAGGCCGAAGGCAAACCCGGGAAGTCCCGTTTTACCAACATGCTCAGCGGGTCTGCTGCCATTGACTGTTCTGTCAGGTGAGCAAACAATTGCGGCCGCAACCCGGCCTCATGCACCCGCATCTGCTCCAGTCCGGCGCCCACGCCTGGCCTTGCTTCACACCAGGCCAGCAGCTCCCTGTCCGATGGCATCAACGCCTTCAGCCGAACACGCTCAAAAAACCTTTGAATGCGTGCATGCGCCTGGAAGGCGCGCAAGGTTTGGCCAAGGCTCACCGGCGCCGGGCGATTCTCCACGAGAACGCCGCGCAACAAGTCTGCATCGATACCTGCCACCCGCATTATCTGCTCGGCCTGATGCGCGTCGACAGGGGAAAGCTGTGGCCATAATGCATCCAGCATGCGAGCAGGCGCCTGCCAGCTTAAGGGTTGTTCACGCATCAGCTGCCAGCCACGCTCACCGTTGTGCAACACGACCGGCCCGTAGCCACCCTCACTCGCTGCATGGCGCAGGCGATAGGGGCCATCGGCGACGGGCTGATGCACTTCGAGGTAACGTCCATCGATACGGACCCAGCGGCGGCCCGCCTCGCCACTGCGTTCCTCCTCGAGCAGACCGATAGGGCCCGGCAATGATCGATAATTCCTGGCGTTGAACTGCCACAGCCGACCGCGCCCATTCCCAAGGCTTACCGGCTCCAGGCCCGCGACAAACGCACTGCGCACAAAACTGACACCCGCCACCGTCGCCGCGGTAGCCGCCAAGGTTTCGGCGACCCCCAGCAGATGCTGCAGCGCCTCGTGTTGGTGCCCCTTCGACCAATCCCTCATCCCTTCGAACACTTCAGCGCACGTCTGGGCAACCACCTGCCCCAGCAGCACGCCCCCCACAGCCGGGATGAAAAGGCCGGCGAGGTTTACCAGGTCCAGACCTGCCGCCTTCCACTCAGCGTGTCTGGCGCTAATCGCCCGGCTATCAGCGTCAGCGGTCGGTACCAGCAGCAACCGGGCATCTTCCTTGACCCGTTGCACTTGCCGAGTCGCCAGTTGCGTGAAAACCCCTCCTTCAGGTGTTTCACCCTCAAGCTCCAGGTCCGGCAGCTTGTCTTTCAGGCGCTTGCCGAGGGTACTGACAAAAGCTGCATGGTGCTCAAGGCTGATGAGCTGTGTGAAGTACTGCCAGTAACCGTGATCTTGCAACAACATCGCCACGGTACTGTTCATGGCGGCGGCATTGTCGAAAAACCGCAATGCCTGCCGGGGATCACCAGGCAGGTAAAGGACGATGCCCCGTTCATTTCCCGCCTTGTCATGCAGGTGGATCAGCAAGCCATCGACCACAGGTCTCCCTATTGCCCTCAACAGCATGGGCTTGCCTTCGAGGCCTTGTTGTCGCCGTTCCTGAGTGGGGTCCACCACCTCACGCAAGGCAAGCTGCACATCGACGCTTATGTTTCCCTGCAAAGCCGCAAGCTCGGTCGCCAGCTTCAACCCCGAACGTTTGTCTTCAGCCAGCACCGCCTGGGTAGCTGGCGGGAAGATCCTTTGCAACGCGTCCTGATAACGCTGACCAACGTCCAGATTGCGACAGGCCGTAATCATTGCTTCCAGCGATGCATTCAATGGTTTATCGCTGCCTGGCAAAACCAGCCCCGTGCCCTCGTAGTAGCGGGTATTCGCAGCAAAGTTGCGCATCAGCCGCAGTAACCCGTTCTCACGCGTCTGGCTGTACCCGTATGTCTGTTGCAAGGTACCTGGCAGTGTGCCGAAGCGTGGCGCCACCCGCAGCCACTCGAGCTGGGCAAATACCTGCCCGTCCGGCAACGGTGCATCCAGCAACGCCGCCAGGTGCTTCTCGGCAAACTGCTGGAGCGGCAGTAACTCAAGCGTCAGGCCACTCAAGCGTGCCTGGCTGGCGTGGTGCACGTTCAGGCTGGTGCGCAGGGTGTTGATCTGGCCCCTTGACGCGCGTTTGAGCCACTCAGGTAATCGGGCACCGATGAATGGGTCATGGTCAGTCGCATTGATAATCATGGTGGGCTCCACAGCTATTTGACGAAGCCAACCATGTTGTTCAAATGCCGGCCCAGGATGCAGAGGGAACGGGTTCGATCGGCGCCTGCTCGGTAAGCCTTCTGGGCCCGCGCGGTAATGCACTACGGCGGGAAGCGTTCGCCCTTCAGTGCCCTGCCCCTCGCGCCTGGATCAATGCCCGATAATGCCCCGGGTTGCAGCCGAACCACTTGCGAAATGCCTTATAGAACGAGCTGCTGTCGGCGAACCCCAAACGCTCGGCAAGCTCGCCCATGGCCACGTCTTCCTGGCTGAGCCAGGCGATCGCCAGCTCCCGTCGTACGCTGTCCTTCAAGCCCTGGTAGTTCTGCCCCTCTTCTGCCAGACGCCGCCGCAGGGTCGATGGCGACAGGCACAGCTGCCGGGCCAGGCGGTCAGCATCGGGCCATTGCTCAGGGGCCAGGCGCAACAGGTCGGTGCGGATACGCCGCCCGAGGCTGGCCGGGTCACGGTACTTGACCAGGATATTGCCCGGCGCTTCGGCCAGAAAACGCTGCAGCTCCTCCTCGCTGCGCCGCAGGGGCAAGTCGAGGTATTGCGAAGCAATGATCATGCGTGTGCGTGGACGCTCAAAATGCAGGTTCTCCGAAAACATGACCCGGTAGTCGTCGCAAAAGGGTGGTTCGGCACAACGCAGATCAATGCTCAGAATCGGGATGCGCCGCCCGGCCAGCCAGCAGGCCACCCCATGCACGATCATCCAGAAGGTGAAATAGGTGAACGCGCGGCGCGGTTCGTCACGCGGCTCATTGATGACAATTTCGGCCAGGCCTTGCTGGCGCACCAGGCTGGGCTGCATGTCTTGAAGCATCAGCGACAGAAATGCCAGCGAGGTTTCCAGGCCTGCGCCCAGGGTCGGCTGGCCCATGCTGGCACGGCACATGAACGCCAGGCTGCCACTGCACAGACCGCGCGGGTCCATCGCGAAAAACTCGTCGTTGCAGCGCCGGGCCAGCAAGCGCCACAGGCGGGCATAGGACTCGGCACTGACCCTTGCCTCTGGCAGGTGCAGTTGTTCAACGGCGATGCCCGCCCTGGCCAGCAAGCCACTGTCAGGCTCACCGGCAGGGCAGGTCTGCAACAGCGCTTCGCGCACCAGCTGCATGGAAATGGTGTCTTTGTCGCTCATCGACGGTCCTGTCGGCTGATTGCCGGCCATATTAGGGTCTGTATGAAAAGCCTTGAGACGAAGGTCAGGCAAGGCGAGAACAGCCGAGGAAGCGGAGTTTACGGGTTGTGAATGAGCATTCCGAGGCTGTTTTCAACGCAGCATCACCGAGTATCAAGGCTTTTCATACAGAGCCTAGGGTGCCCCGCAGCAAACAGCCATCATAGCCCCGCTGCCAGGCTCAGGAATGCCTGAATCAGGCGCAGTTCGCGACGACGCTCCAGGCAGCCGATCACGTGTTGGTTGACAAGGCCCTCGCCGGCCAACGGTCGTGCCACCACACGGGGATCATTGGCCACTTCAGTGGAAGAAACAACGCCAATCCCCAGCTGCGAGGCCACTGCCTCGGTTACCGCCTCCCGGCTGTCCAGCTCCAGCAATACACGCGGTTGCACGCCCGCCTTGATGCAGGCCTTGTCGAAGGTGCGCCGGGTGGTGGAGCTGGGTTCGCGCAGCACCATGATCTGCTGGTGCAGCGCGGCCAACGGCAAGTCCTCCCGCGCGCTGGCCCAGGCGTGCCCCACCGGTAACAGCGCACACAGGCGCGACTCACAGAGATTTTGCAGATGCAGCCCCTTGCGCGGCTCTATTTCGGTCAGCACCGCCACGTCGGCATGCTCGCCGAGCAGCGCAGCCAAGGTCTCCTGAGCATTGCCCAGGCGCAAGTTGACGGTGACGCCTGGGTACCGTTCACGCAGCAGCGCCAGCATCGGCATGACCCGGTGCGGGCCGTCGGCAGCTACCTCCAGGCGCCCGGTCAGCAACTGGCGGTTGGCCTCGAGCATGGCCTGCGCTTCTTCGGCCAGGCCGAACATGGCGCGGGTGATGGCCGCCAGGCGCGTGCCCTCTTCGGTCAGTTCCACGCGCCGTGCAGTACGCCGCAACAAGGTGATCTGGTAGTGCTCCTCCAGGGCCTTGACGTGCCCGGTCACCGCCGGCTGGCTGATGAACAGGCGCTCGGCAGCACGGGTAAAGCTGCCCTCACGGGCCACGGCGTCGAAGGCGCGTAGCTGGAACAGGTTCATACTCATCGGCCTGACTTATAGCTGGGATAACAACAAACAATTTGATTGATGGCAGCGCGAATTGCAACCTAGGCCCCGTAGTTTCAGCCCACCGCTTGTGAGGAATAACGGAATGAGCAATGCCCCGATTCTGCTGACCCCAGGTCCCCTGACCACATCAATCCGCACCCGCCAAGCCATGCTGGTGGACTGGGGCTCCTGGGACCGTGACTTCAACCAATTGACTGCCAGCGTCTGCGAACAACTGCTGGCCATCATCGACGGCGCCAGCAGCCACCACTGCGTGCCCCTGCAAGGCAGCGGTACCTTCGCCGTGGAAGCGGCCATCGGCACTTTGGTGCCACGCGATGGCAAGGTTCTGGTACTGATCAACGGCGCGTACGGCCAGCGCCTGGCGAAGATCTGCAAAGTGCTGGGTCGCACCTACAGCACCTTCGAAACGGCCGAAGACCAGCCGACCACCGCCGCCGACGTCGACCGGCTGCTGGCCGAAGACCCGGCCATCACCCATGTGGCGCTGATCCACTGCGAAACCAGCACCGGCATCCTCAACCCGCTGCCCGAGATCGCCCAGGTGATCAAACGCCATGGCAAGCGCCTGATCATCGATGCCATGAGCTCGTTCGGTGCACTGCCGATCGATGCCCGCGAAATCCCCTTCGAAGCACTGATCGCGGCCTCCGGAAAGTGCCTGGAAGGCGTACCCGGCATGGGCTTCGTCTTCGCCGAAAAAAACGCCCTGGCGGCCGCCGAAGGCAATGCCCACTCGCTGGCCATGGACCTGCACGACCAGCACGCATACATGGCCAAGACCGGGCAATGGCGCTTCACCCCGCCTACCCACGTGGTCGCTGCACTGCACGAAGCACTGCAGCAATACAACGAGGAAGGTGGCCTTCCGGCCCGCCACCAGCGCTACGCAGACAACTGCAAGACGCTGCTCGATGGCATGGCAGCCATCGGCCTGCGCAGTTTCCTGCCTGCCGAGATCCAGGCGCCGATCATCGTCACCTTCCACGCCCCCACCGATGCCCGCTACCAGTTCAAGGACTTCTACGAGCGGGTCAAGGCCAAGGGTTTCATTCTCTACCCGGGCAAGTTGACCCAGGTCGAAACCTTCCGCGTCGGCTGTATCGGTGTGGTCGGGGCGGACGGCATGCAGGCCGCCGTGAATGCTGTGGCCGACGTGCTGCGGGAAATGGAAGTGCTGGACATCTGACGCTTTGCCCACCCGAACTCAGGAATTTGCGCACATGAACTACAACAACCCCACCCAATTGCAAGCCGCCATCCTCGACTGGGCTGGTACCGTGGTCGATTTCGGCTCATTCGCTCCCACCCAGATCTTTGTCGAGGCCTTTGCCGAGTTCGACGTGCAGGTGTCGATCGAGGAAGCCCGAGGCCCGATGGGCATGGGCAAATGGGACCATATCCGCACCCTGTGCGACGTACCGGAAATTGCCGAGCGCTACCGCAAGGTGTTCGGCCGTACCCCGACCGATGATGACGTCACCGCCATCTACAACCGCTTCATGCCGCTGCAGATCGAGAAGATCGCCGTGCACTCGGCACTGATCCCCGGTGCGCTGGACACCCTCACCGGTCTACGCCAAGACGGCCTGAAGATCGGCTCGTGCTCGGGCTACCCGAAAGTGGTGATGGACAAGGTGGTGGAACTGGCTGCGCAGAACGGCTACGTAGCCGACCATGTAGTGGCCACCGATGAAACCCCGAACGGCCGCCCATGGCCGGCCCAGGCCTTGGCCAACGTGATTGCGCTGGGGATTGACGATGTAGCGGCCTGCGTGAAGGTGGACGACACCGTGCCTGGCATTCTTGAAGGCCGCCGTGCCGGCATGTGGACCGTGGCGCTGGTCTGCTCGGGTAATGCCTTGGGCCTGACCTGGGAAGGCTTCCGGGCGTTGAGTGCCGAGAAACTGGAAAGCGAGCGCCAGCGCATCCATGCACTGTTTGCCGGCTCCCGCCCGCACTACCTGATCGACACCATCAACGACCTGCCCGAAGTGATTGCCGACATCAACCGGCGCCTGGCCAAGGGCGAGATGCCGCAAGCCTTCTGACCCCTGCGGTTTCGCTGTATGTGTGTCCGCCACCAATCTGTGTAGGAGCGGGTTTACCCGCGAATACGGTGGCGGCAGCAACGATGAACGGCGGGTGGTAATTGGCCAGCAGGGCCGGCCCCTTCGCGGGTAAACCCGCTCCTACACGACGGTGCCTGCGCCCAACCATCGATGCGTGTCCACCCTCGATCCGGCGTAGGAGCGGGTTTACCCGCGAATACGGTAGCGGCGTCAACGGTGAACGCCTGGTGGAAATTCGCCAGCAGGGCCGGCCTCTTCGCGGGTAAACCCGCTCCTACACGACGGTGCCTGTGCCCAGCCACCGATGCGTGTCCACCCCCGATCCGGCGTAGGAGCGGGTTTACCCGCGAATACGGTAGCGGCGGCAACGGTGAATGGCGGGTGGTAATTGGCCAGCAGGGCCGGCCCCTTCGCGGGTAAACCCGCTCCTACACGACGGTGCCTGCGCCCAACCATCGATGCGTGTCCACCCTCGATCCGGCGTAGGAGCGGGTTTACCCGCGAATACGGTAGCGGCGTCAACGGTGAACGCCTGGTGGAAATTGGCCAACAGGGCCGGCCTCTTCGCGGGTAAACCCGCTCCTACACGACGGTGCCTGTGCCCAGCCACCGATGCGTGTCCACCCCCGATCCGGCGTAGGAGCGGGTTTACCCGCGAATACGGTAGCGGCGGCAACGGTGAACGCCTGGTGGAAATTGGCCAGCAGGGCCGGCCTCTTCGCGGGTAAACCCGCTCCTACGGCCGACAAACCTGAGCTAGAACGCTATTGTGGCAATTGCACCCGCGGTTTGGTCGCGGCAAAGATCGCCCAGCTGGAAACGAACAGCGCCGCGATCAATGGGCCGATCACGAAGCCGTTGAGGCCGAACACCGCCAGCCCGCCAAGGGTCGACACCAGGATCAGGTAGTCCGGCATGCGCGTATCCTTGCCCACCAGGATTGGCCGCAACACATTATCCACCAGGCCGATCACCAGCACCCCGAACGCGGTAAGCACCACCCCTTGCAGGATCGCCCCGGTCAGCAGGAAATACGCCGCCACCGGCGCCCAGATGATGCCCGCGCCCACCGCCGGCAGCAGCGACAGAAACGCCATCAGCACCGCCCACACCAACGCACTCGGGATATCCAGCACCCAGAAAATAAAGCCTCCCAACGCACCTTGGGTAATAGCCACCAGCACGTTGCCCTTCACCGTCGCCCTCACCACACGATTGAACTTCAACTGCAAACGACGCTTCTGGTGCTCGGGCAGCGGGACGGCCATCCGCACCCGGCGCGCAACTTCCGGGCCATCACGCAGGAAAAAGAACAGCAGGTACATCATGATGCCGAAACTGATCAGAAACTCGAATGTGCCCTGGCCAAAGCTGAACGCCTGGCTGGCCAATACCTGGCTACCCTGGGTTGCCCACTTGGTGATCTTGTCACGCAACCCGTCAAGGTTACCCATGCCCATGTTGTCCAGCCCACGCTGGGCGAATGCCGGGAGCATGTCCTTGCCGCGCTCGACGTAACCGGCAATGTCCAGCTGCCCGCTTTCGATGCGCTGGTACAGCGTGGCGCCCTCTTGCACCAGCAGGGCGCTGATGATGATCACCGGCAGGATCGCCACAAGCAGGCACACCAGCGTGGACGTGGCCGCGGCAAGGTTACGCCGCCGCCCGCAGCGGATCAGCAAGTGACGCTGCAGCGGGGCGAACAGGATGCCGAGGATCACCGCCCAGAAGATTGCGCCGTAATACGGCAGAAGAATCCAGAAGAAGGCAATGGTCACCAACGCCAAGAGTACTGCCAGGGCCTTGTTCTGTAGCGCGGTTTCGTTCATCGCAGTTCCTCAAATGGCTTATGAGTGATTAGTGCACCGCGCCTGGACAAAAGTGCCGTGCTCACTTGACGCAAATCAATACGCACCTTGTCCATCGACCCTAGCATCCCCGCCTTTTGCCCCGGTGCGCACATGAACCCTACTGCCAAGCCCGAACTGCTGGCCCCCGCCGGCACCCTCAAGACCATGCGCTACGCGTTTGCCTACGGCGCCGATGCGGTCTACGCCGGCCAGCCGCGTTACAGCTTGCGGGTGCGCAACAACGAGTTCGATCACGCCAACCTGGCACTGGGGATCGAGGAGGCGCACGCCTTGGGCAAGCGCTTCTACGTGGTGGTCAACATCGCCCCGCACAATGCCAAGCTCAAGACCTTCCTCAAGGACCTGGCACCCGTGATCGAGATGGCGCCGGACGCGCTGATCATGTCCGACCCCGGCCTGATCATGCTGGTGCGCCAGCACTTCCCACAGATGCCGGTGCACCTGTCGGTGCAGGCCAACACCGTCAACTGGGCCAGCGTGCAGTTCTGGCAGCAACTTGGCCTGAGCCGGGTGATCCTGTCGCGGGAGCTGTCGCTGGACGAAATCGAGGAAATCCGCCAGCAGGTGCCGGGCATGGAACTGGAAGTGTTCGTGCACGGCGCCCTGTGCATGGCCTATTCCGGCCGTTGCCTGCTGTCGGGCTACCTCAACAAGCGTGACGCCAACCAGGGCACCTGCACCAATGCCTGCCGCTGGAAGTACGACGCCACGCCGGCCACCGAGAACGCCACCGGTGACATCGTGCGCCAAGTGCAGCCCACCCTGGGCCTGGGTGCACCCACCGACCAAGTGTTCCTGCTGCAGGAAAGCAACCGCCCCGGCACTGAAATGCCGGCGTTCGAGGACGAACACGGCACCTACATCATGAACGCCAAGGACCTGCGCGCCATCCAGCACGTCGAGCGCCTGGCCTTGATGGGCGTGCATTCGCTGAAGATCGAGGGCCGCACCAAATCGCACTTCTACTGTGCCCGCGCGGTACAGTCGTATCGCCAGGCGATCGACGACGCGGTGGCCGGGCGACCATTCGACCGCGCCCTGATGGGCAACCTCGAATCCCTGGCGCAACGCGGTTACACCGAAGGTTTCCTGCGCCGCCACGTGCACGACGAGTACCAGAACTACCAGCGCGGCAACTCGGTGTCCGAGCGCCAGCAATTCGTAGGCGAACTGACTGGCGTGCGCGTCGACGGCCTGGCCGAGGTCAAGGTGAAGAACCGCTTCGCCGTGGGCGACCATCTGGAACTGATGACCCCGCGCGGTAACTACCACTTCGACCTGCACCGCCTGTGCAACCGCCAGCAGCACGCCATCGAGGTCGCACCGGGCGATGGCCATGTGGTGTATCTGCCGATCCCGGAACAGGTTGCCCTCGACTACGGCCTGCTGATGCGCGATCTGCGCATCGACGAAGCAGCAAGCTGACAACACTGTAATGTGCACCTCAGCTACCTGACAGCCGGCGGCAGCGAACATCGTGGCTCTTCCGCATGAGGCCACGCCATGTTGCGCAACCCCTCCCGCCGTATGTTTGTCAAAGGCCTGGGCGCCGCCAGCACGCTGGCGGGCCTGGGTCTGTGGCGCCCGCTGGCCCAGGCCGCTGAAGGCCGAGATCTGGCCGGCCAGCATTTCGAGCTGTTCATTGGCCAGACTCCGGTCAACATCACAGGCCGACCGCGTACCGCACTGACCGTCAACAACAGCCTGCCCGGCCCACTGCTGCGCTGGCGCGAAGGTGACACTGTGACGTTGCGCGTGCGCAACCGACTGGCGCAGGACACCTCGATCCACTGGCACGGCATCATCCTGCCGGCCAACATGGACGGCGTGCCTGGCCTGAGCTTCGCTGGCATCGAGCCCGGCGGCGACTACCTGTACCAGTTCACACTGCGCCAGAGCGGCACCTACTGGTACCACAGCCATTCGGGCCTGCAAGAGCAAGCCGGGGTATACGGGGCAATCGTGATCGAGCCACGCGAGCCCGAAACGCACCGCTACCAGCGTGATCATGTGCTGCTATTGAGCGACTGGTCAGACCAGGCGCCGGAACAACTGATGGCGACGCTGAAGACGCAGTCCGACGCGTACAACTTCCACAAGCGCACGGTTGGCGACTTCATCGATGACGTGGCCGAAAACGGCTGGAGCCCCACCGTCGCCGAACGCACGGCCTGGGCGCGCATGCGCATGAGCCCAACCGACCTCGCCGATGTCAGCGCCGCCACCTACACTTACCTGCTCAACGGCCAACCACCACAAGGCAACTTCACCTGCCTGTTCCAGCCAGGCGAAACCGTGCGCCTGCGGCTGATCAATGCCTCAGCCATGACTTACTTCGACTTCCGCATCCCCGGGCTGAAGCTGACGGTGATCGCCGCCGACGGCTTGCCGGTGACCCCTGTGAGCGTGGATGAACTGCGCATTGCCGTAGCAGAGACCTACGACGTGCTGGTGACCGTGGGTGACCAACCCGCCTACACCCTGTACGCCCAGAGCATGGACCGCACCGGCTTCGCCCGCGGCACCCTGGCCCGTGCGGCCGGGCTGCAGGCACCGGTGCCTGCCCCCGACCCGCGCCCGGTGCTGAGCATGGAGGACATGGGCCACGGCGGTATGGATGCCATGCCGGGCATGAACCACGGCAGCATGGCCGGCATGGGCCACGCCGCGATGTCGGCCATGCAGCAACACCCGGTCAGTGAAACCGACAACCCGCTGGTGGACATGCAGACCATGGCACCGCGCCCCAACCTGGCCGATCCTGGCATAGGCCTGCGTGACAATGGTCGCCGCGTGCTGACCTACGCCGACCTGCGCAGCCCCTACCCCGACCCGGATGGCCGCCCGCCATCGCGTGACATTGAGCTGCACCTGACCGGCCATATGGAGCGCTTCGCCTGGTCGTTCGACGGCATCAAGTTCAGCGACGCCGAACCGCTGCGGCTGACCTACGGTGAGCGCGTGCGCATCACCCTGGTCAACGACACCATGATGACCCACCCCATCCACCTGCATGGCATGTGGAGCGACCTGGAAGACGAGCATGGCCAGTTCCTGGTGCGCAAGCACACCGTCGATATCCCGCCCGGCAGCCGACGCTCCTACCGGGTGACTGCCGACGCGCTGGGCCGCTGGGCCTACCACTGCCACTTGCTCTACCACATGGAGACCGGCATGCTCCGCGAGGTACGCGTCGATGAATGACACCCGCAACCGCAGCATCGTGACAGGCGTGGCGCTGCTGACCTTGCTGGCCAGTGAACGGGCGATGGCCGCGGGTTCCGAACACACGAACCACGGCCAGATGAGCCATCAGGCCATGCCCATGGACCATGAAAGCATGGGCCATGACCAGCCTTCCCTCAGCCAGCCTCGCACGCCCCTGCCTGTCATCACCGACGCCGACCGCCGCGCCGCCTTCCCGCCATTGCCAGGGCACCAGGCGCATGACCGGGCGCTGAACTGGGCAGTGATCGTGGACAAGCTCGAATACCAGAACTTCGAGAGCAGCAGTGCCCTGAACTGGAACGCCACCGCTTGGGTCGGTGGCGATATCGACCGCTTGTGGCTGCGCACCGAAGGCGAACGCGAACAGGGCAAGACCCACAAGGCCGAGCTACAGGCGCTGTGGGGCCATGCCGTGAGCCCGTGGTGGGAACTGGTGGCCGGTGCACGCCAGGACTTCAAGCCTGCCAGTGGCCAAACCTGGGCCGCCTTCGGCATCCAGGGCACACCGTTGTACGGCCTGGAGCTGCAAGCCACCGCCTATGCAGGCGAGCGGCAACAGACGGCGCTGCGCCTGGAAGCCGCTTACGCTATGCTGCTGACCAACCGCTGGATACTGGAGCCGACCCTGGAGGCCAACCTCTACGGGCGCAACGACGCCGGGCGCGAACAAGGTGCGGGGCTGGCCGACAGCGAGGTGGGCCTGCGCCTGCGCTACGAAATCACGCGCGGCTTCGCCCCCTACGTCGGGCTCAGTTTCAACCGCCTGCACGGCTCGCGTGCCAACCAGGCCCGAGAAGACGGCGAAGATCTGGGCCAGACCCGCCTGGTCGCCGGTATCCGCCTGCGTTTTTAAAGGAGTGCTTCACCATGCTGCGCAAACACCTGCTGACCCTGAGCCTGCTGGCCGTCACCGGCCTCGCCCAGGCCGCCGAGACCATCGACGTCTACCGCGACCCCAACTGCGGCTGCTGCAAGGCCTGGATCAGCCACCTGCGTGACAATGGTTTTACCGTCAACGACCACGTCGAGCCAAACATGAGCGCCGTCAAGCAACGCCTCGGCGTGGCGCCACGCCTTGCGTCGTGCCACACCGGGGTGATCGGCGGCAAGTTCGTCGAAGGCCACGTGCCGGCCGAGCAGGTGCGCCTGCTGGCCAAGCGCAACGACCTCAAGGGCCTGGCGGTGCCGGGCATGCCCATGGGCTCGCCCGGCATGGAGATGGGTGACCACAAGGATGCCTACCAGGTCATCGGGGTGACCCAGGATGGCCAGGACACCGTGGTCGCCAACTACTGATGCTCAGCCTGGGGGCGCTGTTTCTCAGCGCCTTTGGTGCCGCCACCCTGCTACCGCTGCAATCAGAGGCCGTGCTGGTCGGTCTGTTGCTGCGCCAGCCCGAGGCATGGGCGACCCTGCTGCTGGTAGCTACCCTGGGCAACGTGCTCGGCTCGGTGGTCAACTGGCTGCTGGGCCGGGCCATCGAGCACCTGCGCGAGAAACGCTGGTTCCCTTTCAGCGCAGCCCAACTGGCGCGTGCGCAGCAGCGCTACCAACGCTGGGGGCAATGGTCGCTGCTGCTCAGCTGGATGCCGGTGATCGGCGACCCGCTTACGCTGATCGCCGGGATAATGCGTGAGCCATTCTGGCGCTTCCTGTTGCTGGTGACCCTGGCCAAGGCTGGCCGCTATGCGGTGCTTGCGATGATTACCCTGGGCTGGTTTCACGCCTGGTAACACCTTTCAGGTTTCGCGTGGTCCACTGCCTGTTACAGTCGCCCCATTCAACCTGGCCCTACACGGAGTGCCCCCATGCTGCGCGCAACCGCCCTTGCCCTGGCCTGCCTTGCCAGCAGTTCGGCCATCGCTGCCGAGTCGCCTACCTACGGCCCCCAGCTCGAAGGCTTCAGCTACCCGCACCCCCTAAAGCATTTCGACTTCAAGTCCCAGGGCCAGGCCCTGCAGATGGGCTACATGGACGTGCCCGCCCAGGGCCAGGCCAACGGCCACAACGTGGTGCTGATGCACGGCAAGAACTTCTGCGCCGCCACCTGGGAAACCACCATCGACGCCCTGAGCAAGGCCGGTTACCGGGTCATCGCGCCCGACCAGGTCGGCTTCTGTACGTCGAGCAAACCGGCGCATTACCAGTACAGCTTTCAACAACTGGCCGACAACACCCATGCCCTGCTCGAACAGCTGGGTGTGAAGCAGACCATTGTGCTAGGCCACTCCACCGGCGGCATGCTCGCCACCCGCTATGCGCTGATGTACCCCCAGCAGGTGGAACGCCTGGCAATGGTCAACCCGATCGGTCTGGAAGACTGGAAAGCCCTGGGGGTGCCCTACCGCACCGTGGACCAGTGGTATGCCCGCGAACTCAAACTGGATGCCGAAGGCGTACGTGCATATGAACGCAAAACCTATTACGCCGGGCGCTGGAAGCCTGAGTACGAACGCTGGGTGCAGATGCTGGTGGGCTTGAACAAAGGGCCGGGGCATGAAGCGGTGGCGTGGAACTCGGCGCTGATCTACGACATGATCTTCACCCAGCCGGTGTACCACGAATTCAAGCACCTGCAGATGCCGACCCTGCTGCTGATCGGCGACAAGGACACCACGGCCATCGGCAGCGATATCGCGCCGCCGGAGGTAAAGGCCAGGTTGGGCAACTATGCAGAGCTGGGGCCGCAGGTGGCCAGGCTGATACCCAAAGGTGAGCTGATCACATTCGAAGGCATGGGGCACGCGCCGCAAATCGAGGAACCGGTGCGGTTCAATCGCACCCTGGTCGAATGGCTGGGCAAGTGAGCCAATGATTGGCCCCTGTGGCAGCGTACGCTTTTGTACTTTGCACAAGACCGCTGCTGCCACAGGGTGCCATTACACTTTCCAGACCTGCTCTTCTGTCCAGCCCAGCTCGGCAAAGTCGCCCGCCCGCAACTCGGCCTCTTCCTCGCAGAAAAACTCATCCAGCTGTGGTGGCCTGACCGCTGTATCACTGAGCATCGCGTGCACCTGCCCACGGTGATGCACCTGATGTTCGAACAGATGCGCCAGCAAACGCAGCCGCTGCTCGCGCTGCACCCGATCAGGCCGCACGACGCTCACATAGCGGCCCAGGTCGCCATCACTCAGCCCACGGCAGTAGGCGATCAAACGGTGATCAGCCTGGGCCTGCTCGGCATGCAGGTCGGTGCAGGTGGCAAACGGCTGTTCCGGGTCGAAAAAGCGTTCGCCGTCGGCATCGGGCTGCTCGCCGCGCTGCTCGCACTCGAGCATATGCAGGTAGAACCAATCCACCGTGAGCAAATGGTTGAGGGTGGCCTTGATCGACGGGAAGAAGCTGCAACGCGGGGCGACGAACTCGTCCTGGGTCAGTTGCAGGCAGGCCTTGTACAGGCGGTGATTGGCCCAGCCATTGTTATAGGCCTGGGTCAGCAGATAATGCGATAACGGCTGCATGGTCGGCTCCTTTTCAGGCGAAGCGTTGCAGTTGCATCTCCCGTAGCCGGCTCAGGGTGCGCTGGTACGGGAACGCCAGATACCCTTGAGTGTAGAGGGCATCGAGCGGCACCTGTGCCTCCAGGTACAACGCCACCCGGCGGTCATAGCATTCGTCGACCAGGGCAATGAAGCGGCGAACCGCATCGTCCTTGGGCGACAGCGCAGGCAGTTCACGGTCGCCCGCCACTACCCTCGCCGCGCCATCTTCGGTGCCACGGGCAATACGCCCCGCCCGCTGCTCCCCGCCCAGCGCCGGAATGCCGGATACCAGAATCGAGGGAAAACGGTCGCACAAGGCCATGAACTCCATGGCCGCCAAAGGTTGATCGCACAGATCGGTGAAACGACACCAGATAGCCTGCTCACTGCGCCGCACGACGTGAATGTGCCTTGAGCCAATACCCAAGGGCTGATCAGTGCCGGCATCTTCCGGGCTGAGCTGGCGAAACACCTCGCCCAACTGGCTGGCCTGCCCCGCCTCGGCTACCCAATAGCGCTGCCGCGCTTCACCAGGGTGCAGACGGTGATCCTGCTCGCCCGCTACCGGCAGGACCTGCATGTGACGACCGATGGCGGCGATGGCAGGCAGGAACCGCTCGCGGTTGAAACCATCGCGGTAGAGCTGCTCGGGTGGCTGGTTGGAGGTGGCGACGATCACCACACCCTGATCGAACAATACCTGGAACAAGCGGCCGAGGATGATCGCATCACCGATGTCGCTGACGAACAATTCATCGAAGCACAGCACGCGGATCTGCCGCGCCAGCTCCCCCGCCAGGGCGAGCAGCGGGTCGGCGGTGCCGTTGAGCTGAAACAGGCGTTGATGCACCCAGGCCATGAAGTGATGAAAGTGCTGGCGCCGGCTCGGTATGCGCAGACACTGGTGGAACTGGTCCATCAGCCAGGTCTTGCCGCGCCCGACCGGGCCCCAGAGGTAGAGGCCCTGGGTGGGGCGACCCTGCTCGAGGGACTGGAAGCAGGCTTGCAAGGCCTCGACGACGCGGGCCTGGGCGGGGTCAGCGACGTAGCCCCGAGTGCTCAGGGCTTGCTGGTAGAGGGTTTGGGGGTCGAGGGCCATGCCGCATTCTACCCGACTGTCACCCTCGGTGCAGGCGCGCGTCAGTCGGCCAGGCCGACCTTGAGTAGCGCACCGTCCTTGTCATCGGTCAGTACATACAGGTAACCATCCGGCCCCACCCGCACATCACGGATACGCGCCTTCAGGTCACCGAGCAACCGTTCTTCGTGCACCACCTTGTCGCCCTCCAGTTGCAAGCGGATCAATTCCTGAGTGGCCAGCGCCCCCATGAACAGATTGTGGTCCCAGGCCTTGAACGTTGGGCTGTCGTAGAACGCCATACCGCTGATACCCGGTGACTTTTCCCAGACATGGTGCGGGTCGACCATGCCGTCCACATGCTCGCCCTTGGCCTCGGGGATTGGCAGCAGCGAGTAGTTGATGCCGTGGGTCGCAATCGGCCAACCATAGTTCTTGCCAGGCTTTGGGATGTTGATTTCATCACCACCGCGCGGGCCGTGTTCGTGGGTCCACAGTTGACCGGTCCAGGGGTTGAGCGCGGCGCCTTGCTGATTACGGTGGCCGTACGACCAGATCTCCGGACGCACGTTGTCCTTGCCGACGAAGGGGTTGTCTTTGGGCACTTCGCCGTCCGGCAGAATACGCACGACCTTGCCTTGCAACTTGTCCAGGTCCTGGGCAGTGGGACGTTGGTTGTTCTCGCCCAGGGCGATGAACAGGTAGCCGTCGCGGTCGAACACCAGCCGCGAGCCGAAGTGGTTACCCACCGACAGCTTGGGCTGCTGGCGGAAGATCACGGTGAAATTTTCCAGCCGGGCGCGGTCTTCGGACAGCTGCCCGCGGCCGACTGCAGTACCGGCCTTGCCGTCACTGCCCTCCTCGGCGTAGGACAGGTAGACGGTGCGGTCCTTGCCGAACTCCGGTGACAGCGCCACATCCAGCAAGCCGCCCTGGCCTTCGGCCCAGACCTTGGGTACACCGCTGATCGACGGGCCAACCTTGCCTTCGGCATTGACCAGCCGCAGGTTGCCGGCGCGCTCGGTCACCAGCATGTCCTTGCCACCGGGCAGGAAGGCCAGGGCCCAGGGGTTGCGCAGGCCATCGGCAAGCGTGTCGACGATCAAGGTACCTTCTTCGCTGGGGAACCGCTGTTCGGCCGCCGCATGCGCCCACAGTGGCAGTAGCGCGGCGGCGGTCAGGGTGGCTAGCCAGGGTGCTCGAAGCATGCCGGATTCCTTTCAAGTGGGCTTAAGGCGCACGTGGGTTGTCGCGCGGTGGCCGGGTGGGTTCCAGGTTCGGGGTTTGCTGCTGACGACGCAGGTTGTCGCCGTTACCGATGCCGCGGTTGTCCAGGGTGGGTGGGCGCTGGTACGGGTCGGTGGACGGGCCACGTACCGGTGGCGCAGCCGGCATGCTGCCTTGACGGCTGTTGGGGTTGGCCCGCTGGATCGGGCTGTTGTAAGGGTTGTTGTTGCCGGCAGCACGTTGCACGGGCTGCTGCGCAGCCGCGTGCGCGGGCAGGCACAAGGCCAGGCCGAGGGCCAGGATAGGCAATGTCGGGGTCATGCTTCACCTCCTGTACGAAAATGCCGCGCCTGGTGGGTTTGATAGCCTAAGGCGCGAGGGGTTCGCGGCAAAAGTGTGAATGCGGGTGGAGATGATTCCTGATGTTTCAGTATGGGCCGCGGAGGGCTGCTTTGCAGCCATTCGCGGGCGCGCCCGCTCCCACGGTCACCCACAGATTTCTGGCCCTGTGAGACACGTGTGGGAGCGGGCTTGCCCGCGAATGGCCACAAAAATCTACTGGCCGTTGTCCACCTTGTGCCGCGCCGCATACAGGCACAGCATCTCCATGGCCAGGGTTGCCCCGGCCAAGGCGGTGATATCGGCATGGTCATAGGCTGGCGCCACTTCCACCAAGTCCATGCCTACCAGGTTGATGCCACGCAGCCCACCCAGAATCTCCAGCGCCTGCACCGTGCTCAGCCCGCCACACACCGGCGTTCCGGTACCGGGCGCGTAGGCCGGGTCGAGGCAGTCGATGTCGAAGGTCAGGTACACCGGCCGCTCGCCCACCCGCTGGCGAATCGCTGCAATCACCGCCTCTGTGCCCTGGCGGTGCACTTGCCTGGCGTCGAGAATGGCAAAGCCCTGGCTGTCGTCATTGGTCGTGCGCAGGCCAATCTGCACCGAGTGGGCGGGGTCAACCAGGCCTTCGCGGGCGGCATGCCAGAACATGGTGCCGTGGTCGATGCGCTTGCCCGCCTCGTCCGGCCAGGTGTCACTGTGCGCATCGAAATGGATCAGCGCCAGCGGGCCATGGCGGCGGGCGTGAGCCTTGAGCAGCGGGTAGCTGATGAAGTGGTCGCCACCGAGGGTGAGCATGGCGCAACCCGCCTGCAGAATGTGCTCGGCATGGGCCTCGATGCTGTCCGGTACCGACTGCGGCGTGCCGCTGTCGAAGGGGCAGTCGCCATAGTCGATCACCGCCAGGTGGTCGAACGGGTCGAACGCCCACGGCCAATGGCGGGCCCAGGCCTGCTGGACCGAGGCCGCACGGATCGCCCGCGGGCCGAAGCGCGCGCCGGGGCGGTTACTGGTGGCCGTGTCGAACGGCACACCGCTGACCACCACATCCACACCGCGCAAGTCGCGGCTGTAGCGGCGGCGGGAGAAACTGACAACACCGGCGTAGGTGCTTTCTGCGGCGGTACCATACAGGCTATCGCGGGTCATGGCCTGGTCATTGCTTGCGGCTTGGTCCACGGTCGGGCTCCTTGATTGTCATGGGCTACTGCCGGCTGCGGAAGGCGGTCCACAGACGGTTGCGTTGGCGCAGGTCGGCCAAGGCCATGCTGCGGTCGGCATACAGGCGCTGACGCACCTCGGCCGACGGATAGATATCCGGGTCGTTGCGCACCGCTTCGTCCACCAGCGGCGTGGCAGCCTGATTGGCATTGGCGAAGAACAGCGTGTTGGTCAGCGCTGCCACCGACTCTGGCTTGAGCATGAAGGCGATGAACGCCCGTGCGGCCTCGGGGTGCGGGGCGTCCTTGGGGATGACCAGGTTGTCCTGCCATACCAGCGTGCCTTCACGGGGGATGCGGTAGATCACCTCGAACGGCTTGCCGGCACGACGGGCCTGGTCGGCGGCCATCGCGGCATCACCGTTGTAGGTCAACGCCAGGCACACGCTGCCATTGGCCAGGTCGTTGATCTGCCGGCCGTTGGCAACGTAGCTGATCGACGGCTGCAACTGGCTGAGCAGGTTCTGCGCGGCAGCCAGGTCATCCTTGTTCTGGCTGTAAGGGTCCTTGCCCAGGTAATTCAGGGCTACGCCGATCACCTCCTGGGGCGAGTCAGGCAAAGCGATGCCGCAACCCTTCAGGCGGGTGGCGTACTCGGGCTTGAACAACAGGTCGAGGCTGTCCAGCGGTACATCGCCAAGGCGCTGGCGTACTGCCTCCACATTTACCCCAAGGCCCAGCGTGCCCCAGGTGTACGGCACAGCATGGCGGTTGCCGGGGTCAACCTCGGCCAGTTTGCCCAGTAGGTCCTTGTCGAGGTTGCCATAACCAGGCATGGCCTGAGCGTCCAGCGGTTGCAGGGCATTGGCCTTGAGCGCCCGGGCCAGCACGGTGGATGACGGCACCACCACGTCGTAGCCGCTACCACCGGTCAACAGCTTGGTTTCCAGCACTTCGGGGGTGTCAAAGGTGTCGTACCGCACCTTGTAGCCCGTTTCCTGTTCGAAGCGCTGCAGGGTTTGCGGGGCGACGTAATCGGCCCAGCTGTAGAGGTTGACGACCTTCTCTTCGGCCTGCAGCGGCAGGGCCAGAACCAGAGACAAAAGGCACAACGATCGACGCATGGCGGACACCTCGGTAAATGGGTGGATGCCGCGAGCATGCCAGCCGGGTTACATTGCACCAATGACAAGTTTGCAAAGCTGACATTCATCAGGAGCAATGTAATGCTCGGACAAGTGCACGATCCCGACCTGCACCTGCTGCGGCTGTTCGTCACTGTAGTCGAGGCAGGTGGCTTCAGCGCCGCTCAAGGCGTGCTGGGCCTGAGCCAGCCCACCATCAGCCAGCGCATGGCGCAACTGGAGGCACGCTTGGGTTACCGCCTGTGCAGCCGCGGCAAGGGTGGTTTTCGCCTGACGGAAAAAGGTGAATTGCTATTGGAGGCGGCGCGTGGGCTGCTGCTGAACATCGAGCAGTTTCGCCAGCAGACCAACGGCGTTGCCGGGCGGCTGCTGGGGACTGTGCGCATAGGCATGGCGGAAAATCAGGACAAGGCGGTGAGCCTGAAACTGGCGGCGGCCATTGCGGCATTTCGTAGGCGAGAGGAATCGGTGCAACTGGAGCTTGTCAGTGCACCGCCGGCGGAGCTGGAACGGCTGTTGCTGGAGCAGCGGCTGGACTATGCCATCAGCTATTTTTCCGGCAACCAGGCGGCCTTTGATTACCAGCCCTTGTTCGCAGAACGACAGCGGCTGTATTGCGGCAGGGGGCATGTGCTGTATGGCAAAACGGATGTTGGGCTTGAGCGGTTGCTGGACATGGACCAGGTGCGCCATCCGTACCGTTTTCTCAAAGGGGGCGAACCGTTCCAGAGCAGACGCAGCACGGCAGTGGCGGAGCAGATCGAAAGCGTGCTGACGTTCATTCTGTCTGGTCGGCATATTGGCTACTTGCCATGCCATTGTGCACAGGCCTGGGAGGCCGAGGGGCTGTTATGGGCGCTGGACCCTGAGCTTGATTTTGGGGTGCCGTTCACCCTGGCCCGGCACCGGGCACAGGGGGTTGGCGAGGCAGCCCATGTATTTGCGCAGGATTTGCTGGCGGCGTTTGCCTGAACCGGCCCCTTCGCGGGTTTACCCGCGAAAGGGCCGGCCCTGCTGGCCAATCTCCACCAGGCGTTCACCGTTGACGCCGCTACCGCATTCGCGGGTAAACCCGCTCCTACGCCGGATCGAGGGTGGACACGCATCGGTGGTTGGGCGCAGGCACCGTCGTGTAGGAGCGGGTTTACCCGCGAAGAGGCCGGCCCTGCTGGCCAATTTCCACCCGCCGTTCACCGTTGCCGCCGCTACCGTATTCGCGGGTAAACCCGCTCCTACGCCTGATCGGTGCTGGACACGCATCGGTGGTTGGGCGCAGGCTCCTACGCCTGATCGGTGGTGGACACGCATCGGTGGCTGGGCACAGGCACCGTCGTGTAGGAGCGGGTTTACCCGCGAAGAGGCCGGCCCTGCTGGCCAATTACCACCCGCCATTCACCGTTGCCGCCGCTACCGTATTCGCGGGTAAACCCGCTCCTACGCCGGATCGGGGGTGGACACGCATCGGTGGCTGGGCACAGGCACCGTCGTGTAGGAGCGGGTTTACCCGCGAAGAGGCCGGCCCTGCTGGCCAATTTCCACCAGGCGTTCACCGTTGACGCCGCTACCGTATTCGCGGGTAAACCCGCTCCTACGCCGGATCGAGGGTGGACACGCATCGGTGGCTGGGCACAGGCACCGTCGTGTAGGAGCGGGTTTACCCGCGAAGGGGCCGGCCCTGCTGGCCAATTTCCACCAGGCGTTCACCGTTGCCTCCGCGAACAGGCCCGTTCAGGCCGCCACAATCAGTAAGCCATGCTCCAGCTCAGCGTATAGGTCCGCCCACGCCCCTGGTAGTCATACAGATACGCCGGCCCGTAGGTCGGCGAATAGAACAACGTCGCACGCTGTCCCCATACCGTGCTGTACTGCTTGTCCAGCAGGTTCTGGATACCGGCACTGAAGGTGCCGAAACCGGTGTCCTGGCTGCCCAGCAGGTCGAAGGTGGTGTAGCCGTCAATCTCGTGATCGGCATCGTCCTTCAGGCTGAAGGCATGGTTGGCCTGCAAGCGTGCACTGCGCCCATCGCCCTTCCAGCCGACAAACGCGGTGGCCTTGGACAACGAGGCATAACGGGCATCGCGCTTGATCCAGCCGCCGTCTTCGGCCTCTTCCTCGGAGCGTGTCATGTGCAATGTGCCGCCAGCTTCCCAGCCGGTCTGGAAGTGCCGGGTCAGTGCACCTTCAAAGCCGAAGTCGCGGCTTTTCTGCTCTTCCACGTCGATGGTCAGCGTTTGCGAATCGACGTTGATGATCTTGTCCGACCAGATGTAGTACAGCGCTGCCTGCGCATCCCAATCCAGGTCGGCATAGCGCCAGCCCAATTCCACCTGGCGGCTCTTGATGCCGGCCAACGGGTTATCGGCCACGCTCAGGCCCGGCTTGCCGTAGTACTTGGCCGGGTCAGGCAGGTCGAAGCCTTCGCCATAGTTGCTCCACACCTGGTGGCCGTTCTTGAAGTCGTAGATGGCACCGACGTTGAACAGGTTGACCTGATAGTCGTTACTGCCACCTGGCACACCCTTGAAGTCGCTGACATCCACGTCCATCTGCTGCCGCCGGGCACCACCGGACAATGTCAGGTTGTCGGTGGCATGCCAGTCCAGCTGGGCATACACCGACACACCATCCACCCGGTAGCTGGGGTAGCGTGCGGCCTTGCTGTCTTTTTCCAGTTCCAGGCCACCCGACTCGGACGAGGTCTGGGCGTTGAAGGTGGTCTGCTCTGCGTTGAAGCGCTCGCGGTCCAGGTCAACGCCGTAGGTCAGCTTCAGCGTATCCCACTGCTTGGCAAACAGGCCCTTGAGGCTGGTGACTTCGAAGTTCTGCTGCGAGGCGGCAAAGTACACCCCGCGCGAGCCGGTGGGTGTGGCACGGTTGTAGTACGGGAACGGGTAGAAGTTGTCGTCTTCCTTCCGGTACGAAGCCTGCAGGTAGAAGTCCTGGCCCAACACGTCGGTGTGGTGGTAATTGGCGTTGAGCAGCAAGCGCCGCGTACGCGGCTCCAGGTCCGATGAATAACCGCTGCGCAGCTCGGCGTCTTCCAGGTCGGATGGCGCGTTGTAGTTCAGGTTGGGGAAGTAGATACCCGTGCTGCCGTGGTTGCCCGAGTCGTAGTACTGGGCCAACAGGTCGAGGCTCTGCTGGTCGTTCAGTTGCAGGCCCAAGGTACCGAGTACGTCGATGGTGCGATTGTACTGCAGGTCGGTCTGGGTGTTGTCGATGAAGATCTGGTCGCCAGCACCATCGTAGAAGGCTTCGTTCTGCTCACCGGAAATACCCAACCGGGCATTGACCCGCTCGTTACCACCGCTGACGGACTGGGCGAAGCGGGTGGCCAGGTCGTCGCTGTTGTTGAAACCACTGCTGGCCCCCAACTGGGTCTCGAAGCGCGCCGGGCCAGGCTCGCCCTTCTTGGTCACGATGTTGATGATGCCGCCGGTGGCGCCACCGCCGTAGATGGCGCTGGCACCAGACAGTACTTCGACGCGTTCGACGTTGAACGGCGAAATGCTGTCGAACTGGCGCGACAGGCCGCGAGAGCTGTTCTGGCTGACCCCGTCGATCATCACAAGCACGTTGCGCCCACGCATGTTCTGGCCGTAATTGGTGCGCCCTTCCGGCGCCAGGTCAAGGCCCGGCACCAGCTTGCCGATGGCTTCCTTCAGGCTGACGCCGCTGTCGATCTGCTCGCGCAATTGCTGCTGGTCGACCACCCAGACGGTCCCGGGGATTTCGCTGATGGCGGTGCTGGTGCGCGAGGCTACGCTGACTTCGATCGGCTTGAGGTTGACCGCCTGCGGCGCGGCCTCGGCCTTGCGCAGGGTGACGGTGCGAGCCTCGCTGAACTGCCAGCTCATGCCGCTGCCGGCCAGCAACTGCTGCAAGGCCTGCTCGACACTGTAGTTGCCTTGCAACGCCGGGCTGACCTGGCCGACGACATCGCCTGTGGTGTACAGCAGGTGCAGGCCGGCCTGGTCGGCGAAGGTGGTCAGCGCCTGGTCCAGCGGTTGGGCTGGCAGGTCGAGCTGGACCTGGCGAGCTTGCATCTGGGTCTGTTCGGCAGTCGTCGCGGCCCCTGCGTGCAGGGGGCCGAGCAACAGGGCAACGGCACTGCAAGACATCAAGGCATGGTGAAAAGAACCGCGACGGCGGTGCAAGGGCTTGAGCATCAGAGGCACGAATGAGCTTCCTGACAAGTCGTAAATGAGAATGGGTTGCTGATCAGTCTCACTACGACGATCTGGCTTGCAGGAACTTGCAGTGCCAAATGGAAAATATTTTTATTTCTGTCCGGCCTCTTCGCGGGCAAGCCCGCTCCTACAACGACTGCGCCCGCCTGAAGATTGTGCGATCTGTGCAGGAACGGGCTTGCCGCTAAGAGGCCGGCACAGGCTGATCAATGCACCACGGCCAACCACGGCAGGTAAGTCACCTTCAGGCCATACCGCTGCTCCAACGTCCGCAACAGGGCCTCAGGTTCATCCAGGTCAAACACCCCGCTCACTTCCATCGCAGCCAGCTTGCTGTCGGACAACACAATGCGCCCATGCCGGTATCGCTCAAGCTCGGTCAGCACCTGCCCCAGCGGCTTGCCGTTGAAGATCAGCTTGCCACGCTGCCAGGCCATCTGCGTGCCGGCATCGGCCGCCACTGCCAGTTCATGTTCACCCACCTTGGCTTCACCGCGAGCCAACACGACGTGGCCATCGCGCTGCACGCTGAAGGTGGCAGCATTGCCCTGCACCTGCGCACCGGCCGTTTCGACCACAAACGGACGTGAATCATCGGCGGTCTCGAACAACGCCTCACCCGCATCGAGTACCACACGCCGCTCATGCTCGCTGAACGCCACGCTCAAGGCACTGGCGCTGTTCAGCGTCACCCGTGTGCCATCTGTCAGGGTAATGACCTGCCGCTCGCCCACGGCGGTGTGGTAATCGGCCAGCAGCATCGGGGCTTGCTGCCAACCCGCCACGGCGGCGACCAGCAACACCACCGAAGCCGCCACACCCGCCTGCTTCAGCCGGCCGCGGCAATGGCGCAAGGCCTGGCCGATATACTTTGCCACCATGCTCTCGGAAACCCCCAGGCGTTGAGCGACCTGCTTCTGGGTCAGGCCCTCGACACGGTTGAGCAACAGCGCCTGGCGGGCATTGTCGGGCAACTGCAACAGCGCCTGGTCAAGAATCTGCAAACGCTCGCGGGCCAGCAACGCCGCCTCAGGGGCGGGCGCCGGGCAGGCCACCTCACAGGCTCCGTCGCTGTCGTCGTGGCTGGCGGCGATGCGTTGCTCACGGCGCAAGGCGTCAATCGCCAGGTTGCCGGCGACGCGGAAGATGAAACTGCGTGCGTGCAACACCGGCACCGCCTGCTCGTCGATGTTCACCAGCTTCAGGTAGGTTTCCTGCGCCACATCGGCCGCGCGCTGGCGGTCGCTCATGCGCCGTGTCAGAAACTGCAGCAGGTCGTCGTAGTGCTCCTGGAAACTTGCCAGCAGGCCCGACATGGGTGAAGTCAGCATGATTGGGGAACAGCCAGTAAGAGAGGTTATCGAGCGTTAATGAGAAACAGTATCTTTCATATGAACCGATACTTTCAACGCCGACGCGCATTTGCCACACTGCCAGCTCCATTCCGGCAAGGTCACAGCCCATGACTGCCCGTCTTTACCGCTACACCCGCCTGTTCCTGGTCCTGCTGCTGGCCTGTGGCCTGGGGGCCTGTGCGCTGTTCCAGCCACGCGACCCGGTAAACATCAGCGTGATCGGCATCGAACCACTGCCCGGTCAGGAGCTGGAACTACGCATGGCGGTGAAAATGCGGGTGCAAAACCCCAATGAGGCGCCGATCGATTACAACGGCATCGCCTTGAACCTGGAAGTGAACGGCCAGCCGCTGGCCGCTGGGGTCAGTGACCAGCAGGGGCATATTGGCCGCTACGACGAAGCGGTGATCGTGGTGCCGGTAAGCATCACGGCATTTTCCTTCCTGCGCCAGGCCTATGGGCTGGGCAAGCTGGATTCGCTGCAGGGTCTACCCTACAAGCTGCGCGGCAAACTGGCCGGCGGGCCGCTGGGGACCGTGCGCTTTACCGATGAAGGCAAGCTGGACCTGCCCAAGGGCACCTACTGACAAGCGCCGGGCGGGTGTGCTCAGCGGTTGGCGCTGGCTGCGGCCATCAGCTTGTTGACTTCGCTGCGCACCATGCTGGCGTATTCAGGCGGCGTCATGCCGTCCAGTTCGGCGCGCACCCACTCGGCCCATTTGCCCTTGCGCCGTGGCTTTTCGGCAATCAGCCGGGCGGCTTCGCCCTTGGCTTTGCCCAGGTTGTTCTGCCACATCTCGAACAGCCGGGCCTTCTCTGCCTCGATCTGCGCCCGTTCCTCGAAGCTCATGTTGGCCAGATTGAAACTCATGAAGTTACCTGCAGGTTTGAAAATGGCCGCTATCTTACACCCAGGCAACCCATCATCGGAAAGCCGCCGCAACTTTCCCGACGTGGCGGCATCCATTGTTCACACCCCCATTGACGAGGACGAGTTCATGGCCCGGAAAAACGCCACGCTGGCTGACAGCGATCAGATCAAGGACCAGGTATTCAGCGAACTGCAATCGCTGATAGAAGAATCGGAAAAACTGCTGAACGACAGTGCCGCCCTGGTGGGCGAAGAAGCCGAGACGCTGCGCGCCCAGGTAAGCCTGAAACTTCGTCAGGCTCGCCAGGCGGCCAGCAACGTGCGCAGCAAGGCGCAACCGGTGGTGGACGCCACCCAGGACTACATCGGCGGCCACCCCTGGCAGACCGTTGCCATTTCCGCCGGCCTCGGGCTGGCGGTAGGCCTGCTACTGGGCCGGCGCAATTAAGGCCTGCGCCGCCTGGTGCCCATCAGGCGGCCAAAGCCTGCGGGATGCCGCTGTGGAAGCGCAGCTCCTGGTCTGGTGACTGGATCAGCTCCATTTCCGCCGCGCGTACCAGCTCGACGCGGCGAGCGATGTCCGCTTCATCACCGTAGTTGTGCGCCAGTTTCAGATAGCCCTGGTAGTGGCGCGCTTCGCTTTTCAGCAGTCCGTGGTAGAAGCGGCCCAGCTCTTCATCCAGATGCGGCACCAGCGCGGCAAAACGTTCGCAACTGCGCGCCTCGATGAACGCCCCCACCACCAGCGTATCCACCAGCTTGACCGGCTCGTGGGCGCGCACCAGCCGGCGCAACCCCGACGCATAACGCCCTGCCGACACAGGACGCAACGGCACACCGCGGCGTTTCATGAGGCGTAACACCTGTTCGTGGTGCACCAGCTCCTCGCGGGCCAGGCGCGACATCATGTTGATCAGATCCAGGTGAGTGTTGTACTTGGCGATCAGGCTCAAGGCCGTGCTGGCGGCCTTGAACTCGCAGTTCTTGTGGTCGATCAGCAGGGTTTCCTGGTCGGCGAGCGCCGCTTCGATCCAGGCATCTGGCGTCGGGCAGCCAAGAAAGGCGTCGATTTCGGGGATCAGGGACATAAGCGTGCAACCACACAGAACAGGCAGGGTCGGCGATTATACCGGCGGCGGCTGGCGACGCCAGTGACTATGCTTGATGTACATCAAGCGCTGGAGGGTAAAGCGCCGACTATAGTCAGGCACTGGTCGCCATCATCGAAGGGAGTTTACGCCCATGCAAGCCGTCCGCAGCATCCTCGTCGTCCTCGACCCCGCGCACGCCCACAGCCGGGCGCTTACACGGGCCAAGCTGATTGCCGGCATCACCGGCGCGCGCCTGCACTTGCTGATGTGCGACAAACGGCATGATCACAGTGCGCTGCTGAGCCTGCTGAGCAGCCAGTTGCATGATGACGGCTTCGACAATGTCACCCATGAAGAGGGCTGGCGCGACAACCTGCACGACACCATCATCCATGTACAGCAGGCCGAAGGCTGCGAACTGGTGATCAAGGACCACCGCCCGGACAACCCGCTGAAAAAGGCCCTGCTCACCCCCAGCGACTGGAAGCTGCTGCGCCAATGCCCGTGTGCCGTGCTGATGGTCAAGAGCGAGCGGCCATGGACCGGGGGCAAGATCCTGGCGGCGGTGGACGTGGGCAACCAGGACGAAGACCACCGCCGCCTGCATGCCAGCATCATCGACCACGGCTTCGAGATTGCCAAACTGGCCAAGGGAGAACTGCACGTCATCAGTGCCCACCCGTCGCCGATGCTGTCAGCGTCGGACCCGGCGTTCCAGCTGAGCGATACGATCGAAAAGCGCTACCGTGAAGCGTGCAGCGCGTTCCAGGCTGAGTACGGCATCAGGGAAGAATGCCTGCATGTGGCCGAAGGGCCGGCGGATGTGTTGATTCCACATACCGAACAGAAGCTCGATGCCGTGGTGACGGTGATGGGCACGGTGTGCCGCACGGGCATTTCCGGGGCGTTGATTGGTAATACCTCGGAAGTGGTGCTGGATGCGCTGCAGGGTGATGTGCTGGTGCTCAAGAGCGAGGAAGCCATCGCCCACCTGGCGGAGCTGGCCCGCGGCTGAGTAGGCAATATGCAGGCCCCTTGTAGGAGCGGGTTCACCCGCGAATGCGTCATTGATTTCAACGCCACATTCGCCGGCAAACCCGCCCCAAGGTTCCGTTGCCGCCCGGGAGTCTAGACCAACGCCTCCCGCACCTTCGGGTCAAGCCCTTCCCCCGCATGGGCCTCGCTCCATTCCGCCAGCTGCCGGCGCATCGCCGGCGTCCAGAAGCTCTGCAAATGCTGCCGCACCCCTTGCACCGCCAGCGCCCGGTCTGGTTCGCTGTCGAAGTAATGGGCAATCTGGTTGGCCATCTTGACCAGGTTTTCGCTGCTCATCGGCGAACCTCGGCTTTCTCCGCAGTGCGGCGCTCTTTCAGCAGCCGCTGCTGTTCATCACTGAAGTCCTGATAGCGCTTTTGCCATTGCGATGGCTGGAACACTTTCACCACTTCCACTGCCGTCACCTTGTACTCGGGGCAGTTGGTGGCCCAGTCGGAGTTGTCGGTGGTGATCACGTTGGCACCCGACTCCGGGAAGTGGAAGGTGGTGTACACCACTCCCGGCGCCACCCGCGTACTGACCTTGGCATGCAGCACAGTCTGCCCGGCGCGGCTGCCGATACCGACCCAGTCACCGTCGTGGATGCCACGGCTTTCAGCGTCGGTCGGGTGGATCTCCAGGCGGTCGGCGTCATGCCAGGCGACGTTGCCGGTACGCCGGGTCTGGGCGCCGACGTTGTACTGGCTGAGAATGCGCCCGGTGGTCAGCAGCAACGGGTAGCGGTTGTTGACCTTTTCGTCGGTGGGCACGTAGCCGGTGAGCATGAAGCGCCCCTTGCCACGCACGAACTGGTCGATGTGCATGGTCGGCGTGCCGTCTGGGGCAGCGTCGTTGCACGGCCACTGCAGGCTGCCATGGCGGTCGAGTTCAGCGTAGCTGACACGACGGAAGGTCGGCGTCAGGCGGGCGATCTCGTCCATGATCTCGGAAGGATGGCGGTAGTTCATCGGGTAGCCTAGGGCGTTGGCCAGGGCCACGGTAGCTTCCCAGTCGGCCTTGCCGGCCAGCGGCTCCATGACCTTGCGCACCCGCGAAATTCGCCGCTCGGCGTTGGTGAAGGTGCCGTCCTTTTCCAGGAAGGAACTGCCCGGCAGGAACACATGAGCGAACTTGGCAGTTTCGTTGAGGAAGATGTCCTGCACCACCACGCACTCCATGGCCAGCAAGGCCGCGGTGACGTGCTGGGTGTTGGGGTCGCTCTGGGCGATGTCCTCACCCTGGCAGTACAGCGCCTTGAAGCTGCCATCCAGCGCTGCCTCGAACATGTTGGGAATGCGCAGACCCGGGTCAGGCTGCAAGGTCACGCCCCAGGCCTGTTCGAACTCGGCGCGCACGCCCTCGTTGGAGACATGCCGGTAGCCGGGCAGCTCGTGGGGGAACGAGCCCATGTCGCACGAGCCCTGCACGTTGTTCTGCCCGCGCAGCGGGTTCACCCCTACCCCTTCACGGCCGATGTTGCCAGTGGCCATGGCCAGGTTGGCGATGCCCATCACTGCGGTACTGCCTTGGCTGTGCTCGGTCACCCCCAGGCCGTAGTAGATGGCCGCGTTGCCGCCGGTGGCATACAGCCGGGCCGCAGCGCGGATCTGCTCGGCGGGCACGCCACAAACCGGGCCGAGCACCTCGGGGGCGTTGTCTGGCAGGCTGACGAAGTCGCGCCAACGGGCGAAGTCTTCGGTTTCGCAGCGGGCATCGATGAAGCTTTGGGCCAGCAGGCCCTCGGTAACGATCACGTGGGCCAGGGCGTTGAGCATGGCCACGTTGGTGCCCGGGCGCAGTTGCAGGTGCAGGTCGGCGCGGGCGTGCGGCGAGTCGACCAGGTCGATGCGCCGTGGGTCGATCACGATCAGCCGCGCCCCTTGGCGCAGGCGGCGCTTGAGTTGCGAGCCGAACACCGGGTGCGCATCGGTGGGGTTGGCGCCAATCACCAGCACAACGTCGGCCTGCATCACCGAGTCGAAGCTTTGCGTGCCGGCTGACTCACCCAGGGTCTGCTTCAGGCCATAACCGGTGGGCGAATGGCATACCCGTGCGCAGGTGTCGACGTTGTTGTTACCGAAGGCCGTGCGCACCAGCTTCTGCACCAGGTAGGCTTCTTCGTTGGTACAGCGGCTGGAGGTGATACCGCCGATGGAGTCGCGCCCGTATTTGAGCTGGATGCGGCGGAACTCGCTGGCAGCATAGGTCACGGCCTCGTCCAAGCTGACTTCCTGCCACGGGTCTTCCAGGCGCTTGCGGATCATCGGTTTGGTGATGCGGTCCGGGTGGGTGGCGTAGCCCCAGGCAAAGCGGCCCTTGACGCAGGCGTGGCCGTGGTTGGCGCCACCGTTCTTGTCCGGGACCATGCGCACCAGCTGGTCACCCTTGATTTCGGCGCGGAACGAGCAGCCAACGCCGCAGTAGGCGCAGGTGGTAATGACCGAACGCTCAGGCTGGCCAAGCTGCACCAGGCTCTTTTCCGTCAGGGTCGCGGTCGGACAGGCCTGCACGCAGGCGCCGCACGACACGCATTCGGAAGCCAGGAAGTTTTCGCCCCCCGCGGCCGCCACCCGCGATTCGAAACCGCGCCCGGTAATGGTCAGGGCGAACGTACCCTGGATGTCCTCGCAGGCGCGCACACAGCGGCTGCAGACGATGCACTTGCTCGGCTCGTAGTCGAAATACGGGTTGGAAACGTCTTTTTTCTCGTCCAGGTGGTTGGCGCCGTCATAGCCGTAGCGCACCTCACGCAGGCCCACCTGGCCGGCGACGGTCTGCAGCTCGCAATTACCGTTGGCCGAACAGGTCAGGCAGTCCAGCGGGTGGTCGGAAATGTACAGCTCCATCACGTTGCGGCGCAGGCCGGCCAGGCGCGGGGTTTCGGTGCGCACCACCATGCCTTCGCTGACTGGCGTGGTGCAGGATGCCGGGTAGCCGCGCATGCCTTCGATTTCCACCATGCACATGCGGCAGGAGCCGAAGGCTTCGAGGCTGTCGGTGGCGCACAGTTTGGGGATGCTGGTGCCCAGCATGGCGGCGGCGCGCATGACCGAGGTGCCAGCAGGCACGCTGATGGCGCGGCCGTCGATGCTTAGGCTGACCTGCACGTCGCTTTCGCGGGCCGGGGTGCCGAGGTCGCTGCTTTTATCAGAAGCGGGGTCGAAGAAATTGATCACTGTGCGGCCTCCGTGGTGGTCAGCCCAAAATCGGCGGGGAAGTACTTGAGCGCGCTGGCCACCGGATAGGCAGTCATACCGCCCATGGCGCACAGCGAACCGTACTGCAGGGTGTCGCACAGGTCGCGCAGCAACAGCGCCTGGTCATGGCGCTCGGTGATGTCGCTGCTGGCGATCAGCCGGTCGACCACTTCCATGCCCCGGGTGGAACCGATACGGCACGGGGTGCACTTGCCGCAGGACTCCTCGGCACAGAACTGCAGGGCGAAACGCGCCATGCTGGCCATGTTCAACGTATCGTCGGCCACCACCACACCGCCGTGGCCGAGCATCGCGCCCACGGCAGCAAACGCTTCATAGTCCAATGGGGTGTCGAAATGGCTGGGAGGTACCCAGGCACCGAGCGGGCCACCGACCTGCGCGGCCTTCAGCGGCCGGCCACTGGCCGTGCCACCGCCATAGCCTTCCACCAGCTCGCGCAGGGTCAGGCCGAACGCGCGCTCGACCAGGCCACCCTGGCGAATGTTGCCGGCCAGTTGGAACGGCATGGTGCCCAGCGAGCGGCCCATGCCGAAATCGCGATAGAACGCTGCACCCTTGGCCAGAATGATGGGCACCGAAGCCAGGGTAAGCACGTTGTGCACCAGCGTCGGCAGGCCGAACAGCCCTTGCAGCGCAGGCAGCGGTGGCTTGGCGCGGACGATGCCACGCTTGCCTTCGATGGATTCGAGCAGCGCGGTTTCTTCGCCGCAAATATAGGCGCCGGCGCCCACCCGCACCTCCAGGTCGAACGCCTGGCCGCTGCCGGCTACGTCAGCACCCAGGTAGCCAGCGTCACGTGCGATGGCGAAGGCCTGGTCGAGTACCCGGATGGCATCGGGATACTCCGAGCGCACATAGATATAGCCCTTGTCGGCACCCACGGCGAGGCCGGCAATGATCATGCCCTCGATCAGCAGGAAGGGGTCGCCTTCCATCAGCATGCGATCAGCGAACGTGCCCGAGTCACCCTCGTCGGCGTTGCACACCACGTACTTCTGCCCGGCGCCAGCATCACGCACGGTGCGCCACTTGATGCCGGCCGGGAACGCCGCACCACCACGGCCACGCAGGCCGGAGTCGAGTACTGCGGCAACCACTTCGGCACCGTCCAGCGCCACAGCGGCCTCCAGGCCTGCGAAACCGCCGTTGGCACGATAGTCATCCAGCGACAATGGGCGGGTGATGCCAGCGCGAGCGAACAGCAAGCGTTGCTGGGTCTTGAGATAGGGTATTTCTTCGACCGGCCCCAATGCCAGCGAGTGGCCACCGGGTTCGCCCGCCAGGGCATCAAGCAGTGACGGCACATCCTGTGGCGTAATCGGGCCGAAACCCAGGCGCCCTTGCGCACTGTCGCACTCGATCAGCGGCTCCAGCCAGTAAAGCCCGCGCGAGCTGGTGCGCTGGATGTCCAGCGGCAACTGGCGGCGCTCGGCCTCGCGCAGCAGGGCCTCGGCAACCTGGTCGGCACCCACGGCACGGGCTACCGAATCACAGGGAATATACAGCTTCAGCATGCTGAGTCCTCCCGGCAACCGTTGACCAAGTCCCGCAGGCGCTCAGGGGTGAGGCGCGCGTGCACCTGGCCGTCCAGCTCCAGCGCTGGCGAGCAGGCACAGGCCCCCAGGCAATAAACAGGGCGCAGGCTGATGGCGCCGTCGGCGCTGGTGCCGTGATCGTCTAGTGCCAACTGTTCACGCAATTGCGCGGCCAGGGCTTCGGCGCCACGGCTCTGGCACGACTCGGCACGGCACAGGCGCAGGGTGTGGCGCGCGGGCGGCGCGGTGCGGAAGTCGTGATAAAAGCTGATTACCCCACGTACCTCAGCCAGGCTGAGGTTCAGGGCATGGGCGATTTCGGGGACCGAGGCATCGGGGATGTAACCTATCTCGTGCTGGACGGCATGCAGGATCGGCAACAGGGCACCGGGGGTGTCCTTGTCGCGGGCCAGAATGCGCTGGATTACAGGCAGGTGGAGCAATTCATCAGGCATACAGCGGACCTCGGCATCACGGACCCTGCCTGATTGTTTTTAAAGGGCAGGTTTCCGGCGTGTTCTGCTGCGGCGCACCGTCCACGTCACAGTTGCATGGTACGGGTGGCCTCCTCGCCCACGGCCGCACGTCTGCGCGCACTGACCCTTGGGCATCCTGCTAGCATGGCACTTGTAGCGCCGAGGGGTTGTATGCGAGCGACCAGGCGCATTCTGAAACCGACGCACGTGATTACGCCCCGGCATCATCTGCCACGGCTTGCCGATCAGGTGGGTCTTGAAACCATCGTTGCATGCACCAGGCCCTCGAAACCGAACCTGGTCCATTGCCGGGCCTGCCAGACGGCAGCCCCGGCAATGGGCTGCCATCCAGCATGGCTACGGGGCAGAACGCGACTGAGCTCAGTCGGTAGACTGCACCGTTGCGGTGTCGGCGGCGGGGGCCGGAGCCTGGGCCTGGGCCTTTGACTTCGCACGATTGCGTCGGTCCTGGCTGCGTTGCCGCGCAGCTTGCTGCTTGGCATGCAGCGCCTGAGCGGCGGTCACAGTACCTGCGGCCTGTCCATTCAGGTCAAGGCGCGGTGCATTCTCCACCATGCTCGCCCAGTATCGAGCGCCCCGGCACCACGTGGAAATGCCCAGCTTGAGCTGTTCGCGGGTCAACCCAAGCAGCTCCAGGTGTTGCTCGGCATCCTTGAAAATGCCCTCCTTGAGCGGCACCTTGGGGGCCGGGTTGACCGGGAAAGCCAAGGGAAAATGCTTCTGCAGTGGCCAGATCGCTGCCACCGCCGGGTCCATCTCACGCGGCTTCGCCTGCGGGGGCGACTTGCGCTTGGGCGGTTTCGCGCTATCGGCCTTTACCTGCCCTTTTTCCGCCCGCAGGCGGTCTCGTAGCTCAGCTAGTTGTTCAAAACCCATTGTTCATTCACTGCTTCGAAGTTGATTGCGTGGTGCAAGGATACCCCATGCAGCCTGCACATTGCTTGCAGGCCAACTTTCCCGGCTAGCCGAAGCACAACGCGCATGCCCGTGCGACGGCCCTCAGCTGAACACCCAAAGCACACGTGTGGGCTTGTCGGTCAGGTTGGCGTAACGGAAACGGGCGTGGGGTTGCAACTGAAAACTGTCATTGGCGTGCAGCGTGACCGGCTCAGCATCGCCCAACCACACCGTCAGTTCGCCTTCGAGCACGAAGCAACCCTGCTCCGAGCTGTCGTCCAGGTACTCCTCGCCACTGCTGGCCCCCGGCTGCAAATGGCTGTCGAGCATGGAAAACGCGCCCGTTATCGAGGGCGATGCCAGCACATCGGTGATACCACCCGCCAGGTGCAGCGTGCGACGCTCGTGCGGGCGGGTCACCCAGTCGAGTTCACGGGGGTTTTCCAGCTTGTAGAAGTAGGCTGTGGATACACCGAGCTCTTCACTGATGGCTGTGAGATCGGCCACGGTCGGGCGTGATACGCCGCGTTCGACCTGGGACAGAAAACCCACCGAACGGCCAATGCGCTGTGCCAGCTCGCCCAGAGTCAGGCCCTTGAACTTGCGCAGGTCGCGAATCAGTACTGCCAGGCCTTCGATTTCTTCGTGCACTTTCATGGTTGAATCGCGACTTTCAGACGGGAAATGGATGCCCAGAAAAGTACAGGATTCATTTCACAAAGCAAAATGCTTTGCGGGTGGTGCCTGACGTGAAATGTACGATTGCGGCACCGATCGAGCACCGCGCAAGCGGTGCTCGATCTCACAGGTGCTGAGAACAGCTTCTGCCGCTACCGAACAGCCTCATAGGTCAGGTCCAGGCACTTGCGGGCTTTCTCCACCAGTTCGTCGATCTCTTCGATACTGATCACCAGCGGTGGCGCGATGATCATGGTGTCGCCTACAGCGCGCATGATCAGGCCGTTGTCGAAGCAGTGCTGGCGACAGATCATGCCGACACCTTTGCCTTCATGACGGGCACGGGTGGCCTTGTCTTTCACCAACTCGATCGCACCGAGCATGCCCAGGCCGCGCACTTCGCCTACCAGCGGGTGGTCGGCCAGTTCGCGCAGGCGTTGTTGCAGATAAGGCGCGGTTTTATCGTGCACCTGCTGGATGATCTGCTCGTCACGCAGGATCCGCAGGTTCTCCAGGCCCACCGCCGCCGCTACAGGGTGGCCGGAATAGGTGAAGCCGTGGTTGAAGTCGCCGCCTTCGCTGATGACCTTGGCCACCTCGTCACGCACAATCACCCCGCCCATGGGGATGTAACCGGAGGTCAGGCCCTTGGCGATGGTCATCAGGTCAGGCTTGAGGTCGTAGTAATCGGTGCCGAACCACTCACCGGTACGGCCGAACCCACAGATCACTTCGTCGGCGACGAAGAGGATGTCGTACCTGGCCAGGATTTCCTTGATCTTCGGCCAATAGGTCTGCGGTGGAATGATCACGCCACCGGCGCCCTGGATCGGCTCGGCGATGAAGGCAGCAACGTTGTCCACGCCAACTTCGAGGATCTTCTTCTCCAGTTGCTCGGCCGCCCAAACGCCGAAGTCGGCCTCGGTCATGTCGCCGCCTTCGCCGAACCAGTATGGCTGCGGGATGTGCACGACATCCGGGATCACCCCGCCCTGCTGGTGCATGCCACTCATGCCGCCCAAGGCCGCGCCCGCCACGGTAGAGCCGTGGTAGCCGTTGATGCGGCCAATGATGACCTTCTTGTTCTTCTGGCCCTTCAGTGCCCAGTAATGGCGGACCATGCGCAGCACGGTGTCGTTGCCTTCGGAGCCGGAGCCGGTGAAGAACACGTGGTTCATGCCTTGCGGGGCCACCTCGGCGATCGCCTTGGCCAGCTCCAGCGCAGGCGGGTGCGCGGTCTGGAAGAACAGGTTGTAGTAAGGCAACTGCTTCATCTGCTGGCTGGCGACCTCGGCCAGCTCATCGCGACCATAGCCGACCGCCACGCACCACAGGCCGGCCATGCCATCGAGAATCTTGTTGCCCTCGCTGTCCCACAGGTACACACCCTTGGCCGAGGTGATGATGCGCGGGCCTTTCTCGGCCAGTTGCCTGACATCGCTGAACGGGGCCAGGTGATGGTCGCGGCTCATGGTTTGCCAGGCAAGGGTCTGCGAATTCTGTTCACTCATTGACTTCACTCCATCAAGTTGCGCAGCCGCGCTGCGAGGGTATTTTCTACAGGTGGGAAAGGTGGCTGCTCAGGCAGACAGCAACAGCCTCTGGCGCAATACCGAGCGGTGCCGGCAGGCCTTGCCAAAGGACTGGAAGATGGCCAGGTAATGGGGGTTATCCATGACCTGGAACTCGGGGTGCCATTGCACGCCCAGGGCAAAGCCCTTGCTGCTCTCTACCGAAATCGCTTCCACCAGGCCATCGGGTGCCAGCGCCTCCACCCTCAGCCCGGGGGCCAGTACGTCGATGCCTTGGCCGTGGATGGAATTGACGTCGAATATCGCCGGCAAACCCATGCGGTCGAGCATGCCGCCAGGCTCTACATGCAGGGTGTGGCGCGGCCCGTATTGCTTGTCGAGGGGCTCATCCTTGCCTTCGCGGTGGTCCATGAACATGCCGGTCTCGTGGACCTTCTGATGCAGGGTGCCACCCAACGCCACGTTCATTTCCTGGAAGCCACGGCAAATGCCGAGTACCGGTACGCCGGCGGCGATGGCGGCGCGCATCAGCGGCAACGTGCTGGCATCGCGCAGAGGGTCGTGATGGGTGCCCGCAGCACTGGCCGGGCCGTTGTAGTGGTACGGCTCGATGTTGGACGGCGAACCGGTGAAGATCAGCCCATCCACCACGTCGAGAATATCGGCGCTGTCCATCAACTCACCGAGGCTGGGAATGACGATGGGCAGCCCACACGCCGCCTTGGCTGCCGCGCGCGCGTACTTCTCGCTGATGGTCTGGGTTGCATGCAGCTCAATCATGCTGGTGCATGCGGTAATGCCGATCACGGGCACACGTGGCATATCTTCCTCCGGCAAATCCATATTGCGCGTTGTATTGAAACGGTAGAAAGGGAGGGTGCAGCGTCGCTGTTCCAACCTCGGCACCTACAGGAACCAGCGGTATTCGCGGGCATCGATGTGGTGCATGAAGTCCAGTTGCTCCTGGTATTTGTTTTCGCAATAGACCATCACGAACTCGCTGCCCAGGCCTTGGTTGACCACCGGGTGATGACGCATGGCGGCCAAGGCGCTGAGGGCATCCTTGGGGAAGTCGATGCCGCTCTGGCGGTTTTCGTTCAGCGGGGCGATGGGCTCCACGCCGCGATCCAGGCCATGCTCCATCCCGGTCAAAATGGCCGCCAGTACCAGATACGGATTGGCGTCGGCACCAGCGAGGCGGTGCTCGATGCGCAGGTTGCGCGGGTCGGACTCGGGGATGCGGATGCACGCGTCACGGTCTTCGAAACCCCAGCTGGCCTTGCTCGCCGCGTTGACCATGGCGCCATAACGTCGGTAGGCATTGTGGTTGGGGGCAAAGATCGGCATGCAATGCGGCAGCAGTTCCAGGCAGCCTGCCACCGCATGGCGCAGCTTGCGCTGTTCGCTTCCCGCCAGGATGTTATTGCCGGCGGCGTCGTACAGGCTGACGTGCACATGCATGCCGCTGCCTGGCGCGTCCAGGTAGGGTTTGCTCATGAAGCTGGCACGGTAGCCATGCTTCATCGCGATACCGCGGGTACTGCGGCAGAACAGTGCCGACCAGTCCGCCGCACTGAGGGCATCGTCGCTGTGGGAGAAGTTGATCTCGAACTGGCCTGGGCCCAGCTCTGCGGTGATGACGTTCGCCGGCACGCCCTGCTCGTTGGCGCCATCGACCATCTCGTGCAGGACCGACGAAAAGCGCGACAACCGCTCGATGTGCATGTTCGGCTGATCGTCTTCATCCTCGGTTGCCGTGTCACGTGGGTACTGTGGCAGGCCGTTATCAAGCTTGCGGTCGAACAGGTAGAACTCCAGTTCAAACGCCACCACCGGGCGGATGCCACGCTTGGCCAGACGCTGAAGCACACGCGCCAGCACTTCACGAGGCTCGAATTCGATCGGCTTTGCAGTGCCGTCGGACGTGATCAGCATCTGGGCGATCACTTCCTTTTCCCAGCGCACCGGCTTCAGCGTACCCGGCACCAGGCGCCGGGCAGCATCCGGGTCGCCGTCGGCGAAGCAATAGTCACCAATCGGGTAAAGGCCGCCCTGGGTACCCAGCAGCACGCAGTTCTGCGGCAGCTTCAGAGGCGCACCGGCTGCGACTTTTTCCAGCATGTCCATGGGGTAGCGCTTGCCGTAGAAGTGCCCGGGGATGTCCAGCGCAATCAGGTCGACATAGCGAACTGCCGGGTGTTCTGCTCGGAACGAGCGCACTTCAGCCAGCAGATCCGGAAAGATGACACTCATCTTCTTATCCTTGTGAGGTGAACGAATTCAATTGAAGACCCAGAGCACGCGGGTGGTTTTATCCGTCAGGTTGGCGTAACGGAACGGCGCATGGGGTTGCAGCTGGAAGCAGTCGTTGGCTTGCAGGGTCACGGCATCGCCCTGGTCCAGCCACACCGTGAGTTCGCCCTCGAGTACGAAACAGCCCTGCTCGGAACGGTCGCTCAAGTACGCCTCCCCACTGGTGGCGCCCGGCTCGAGAAGGCTGTCGAGCATGGAGAAGGCGCCTGCGATGGTCGGCGAAGCCAGTACGTCGGTGATGCCCGACTCCAGGTACAACGTGCGCCGCTCGTGGGGGCGCGTGACCCAGCCAATGCTGCGGGGCTTGCTCAGGTTGTAGAAGTACGCGGTTGATACGCCAAGCGCTTCGCTGATAGCGGTGAGGTCTGCCACGGTCGGGCGCGAAACGCCGCGTTCGACCTGGGAGAGGAAACCCACCGAGCGGTTGATGCGCTCGGCCAGTTCACCCAAGGTCAGGTTCTTGAATTTGCGCAGGTCGTGAATAAGGATCGCGAGGGCTTCAACCTCTTCGTGCATCTTCATCGTTTCGGACTGCCGTGAAATTTTTAGACTTATTTTTCATGAAAATTTACATGAAAAATTTCACGCGTCAAGCCGAACGATGGAAATGTGCAGCCGCCAACAGAGGGCTTGCTGCGCAGCGTGGCGGATTGGCTGCGGTGGCGCGGGTTTCTTTACTGGCGCTCGGCGAGTAGCCTCGTGGCTGAATCCTCCAGCCCGACCCTGTCCATCGCCATGCCAAACGGTTTCCCTGATTTGCCCTCGCTCAATGCGCTACGTGTGTTCGAAGTGGTTGCCCGCCACCTGAACTTCCGCCTGGCCGCCGAAGAGCTGGGGGTGACCCAGGCGGCAGTGGCACAACAGATACGCGGGCTGGAAGCGAGCCTGAACCTTCGTTTGTTCGAGCGCCTGCCCCGGGGCCTGGCACTGACCGATGCGGGGCTGGGCTACAGCGGCAGCATTCGCAACGCCTTGGCGATGATCGATGAGGCAACCCGCCTGCTGCGGCCACAGGCGTCTCACCTGACGGTCAGCGTGACACCAACCTTTGCCTCCAAATGGCTCATTCCCCGGCTGGGCAGCTTTGCGCACAGCCATCCGGACATCGATTTACGTGTACTGGCCACAGATCGGCTGTCCCACTTCAATACCGACGGCGTGGATCTCGCAGTCCGCTATGGCAAGCCCGACATCGGCGCGGGCTTGAACAGCGAACTGTTGATGGAACAGCGTATCGTCGCCGTGGCCAGCCCAAGGTTGTTCGAAGCCAGCAAAGTCCCCACCAGCTTCGAGCAGCTTCAAGCGTTCACCCTGCTCCACGATGCCCATGATTTCTGGCCTCGGTTCCTTGCACAACTGTTCCCGCAACACGGGCAAGCGACTGCCAGAAACCTGCGGTTCAACCAGACTTCATTGGCCATTGATGCCGCCATCAGTGGTCAGGGTATTGCGTTGGCAAGCCTGGCGTTCGTCAGTGATGACATCGTCGCGGGCAGGCTGACCCAGGTCTTCGCTCAGCAACTCAGGCTCGATAAGTCGTTCTACCTGGTGTGGCCACGAAAGTTGCAGCAGCCGGAGTCGCTAGGCATTGTCCAGCGCTGGTTCAAGCAACAGGCAGGAAATAGTTAATCTACTGCCTTGGTGAAGTTTAGCTGTCTCCCTCGCTGCCACAACTGCTGCTAATTTTAGTGCGCCTAAGCATTCAGCGATTAACGTTCCGGAGGCAGCATGTCAGTAGAAAAAGTTGCGATCATCACAGCAGGTGGCAGTGGAATGGGCGCAGCAGCGGCACGGCGCCTGGCCGCTGACGGGTTCAAGGTTGCCATCCTGTCCTCCTCGGGCAAGGGCGAAGCCCTGGCTGCCGAGCTTGGTGGAATTGGCGTAACGGGTAGCAACCAGTCGGTTGAGGACCTGAAACGCCTGGTCGATGTCGTGGTGGAAAAGTGGGGGCGCATCGACGTGCTGCTCAATAGCGCCGGCCATGGTCCGCGCGCGCCAATCCTGGAAATCAGCGACGAAGACTGGCACAAGGGCATGGACACCTATCTGCTCAATGTCATTCGCCCGACTCGCCTGGTGACGCCCTACATGCAGCGCCAGAAAGGGGGTGTGATCATCAACATTTCCACCGCCTGGGCGTTCGAGCCCAGTGAGCTGTTCCCGACGTCTGCAGTGTTCCGCTCGGGCCTGGCCGCATTCACCAAAATCTTCGCCGACCAATTCGCCGGGGACAACGTGAGGATCAACAACGTCCTCCCCGGCTGGATCGACAGCCTGCCGGCCACCGAACAGCGCCGCGACAGCGTGCCGCTCAAACGCTATGGCACCTGCGAGGAAATCGCCGCCACCATTGCGTTTCTTGCCAGCGAAGGCGCTGCCTACATCACCGGGCAGAACATCAAAGTCGATGGCGGCGTCACACGTAGCGTTTGATTGCCCGTTGGCCGCAGCATACGCAACGGCGACCCCCACCTCCTTCGAAGCTATCGGTCAGCGTCACCCTTGCTGGCCGGCGGCGGGTATTAGGTTAGCGAGACGGCGTGCCCATCTGCTGCTGATGCTGCATCATCTGATCCATCATCATCTGTTGCATTCCCATGTATCTGTCCATCATGTATTGGTGCTGCCTCATCTGCTCAGGCGTCATTCCGGCGTAATGGCTGCCCATCTGCCCCCAGCCCATCATGTGGCCGCTCCCCATCATGCGACCGCCCATCATGCCGCCGCAGCACCCCATCATTCCCTTCATCATGAGCATTCCTTGCTGCATCATCGCCTGGTGATCTTGCATGAGTTTCTGGCGCTGGACTGGATCGGTAGTTTTGTGGATAAGGCTCATTTGATCCTGCATTTTTTTCAGATTTTCTTGAGCCTTCGCCATCTCCTGATCAAATTGCTCAATGTTCATCGACTGTTGAGTCGGCTCGGCGGCGCTGGAGGCCTGCTGGGCAAGGGTTAGAGCAGGAAAAAGAACACCCGCCAAAGCCAGGGCGACGAGTTTGGATGCTGTCATGGTTCAGATCCTTATAGGGAATGGCGGGCAGGGAATGGAACGTTGCTGTTAAGTATAGGCCTCGATTAAGGACGCAAACTGGTGCACGTTGAAAGGTGTCGCTGACACCTAAGCAAGTCGTGAGGGGCGCGCGCAAACATTCATGGGCTACCGGCGCAAAGTTAAATAATGCGCCATCACCCAAACACTGTGTGTCGACAAGGGTTGTGCCGGCGGCGCCGATGGCAATCCAAACCGCCTCTTCGCGTGGAACGGCCCAACCTTCTGCCGTTCATGCTCGCCCCTGGCTTCATTTTTTAACGCGGGAGGATCGCCAAGAAGACCTCATGCGCATCATCAGGCGTAACTCAACCAAGCCGATGCGGCTTCGCCAGCGTCATTTCCACGCATCAAGACCGCCAGTAAGGTTCTCAGCTTTGCTTTTGAAAAACTCTCGTAAATGATCAACAAAATAAGCGACTTTCGCAGATAAATTCAGGCGTTCTAAATAGACAGCGTAAATGTCTGCCGGCTCGGTCTCATAATCGTTCAAGACTTCCACAAGCTGACCTGTACGTAGATAACCGGCCAGGTTCCATTCCGCTCGCATCAATATCCCATGCCCGTCCAGCGCCCAAGTCAACGCTACCTCTCCATCGTTAGTACTCAAGCTCCCGTGGACCTTGATGGCGTCGAACTGTTTGCCTTTAGACATACGCCATATCCCGAATGCGGATTCATTTTGACGCAACACGATACAGTTGTGCCGGACCAGGTCTTTTGCCGTCTCAGGAGTTCCGTGGGTACGTAAGTACTCAGGGCTTGCACACAAACGTCGGCGATTAACCGCTATTTTCCTGGCAATGAGCCTTGAATCAGGCAGCTCACCAAAACGGATCGCCACGTCAATTGCGTCATCAGGGAGATGGATAGGCCGGTCCGTCAGGTGAAGCTGAACTTCAACCTCTGGATAGCGCTTGGCGAAGAGTGAGATGGCTGGCCCTACATGGGTGCGGCCGAAGCCCAGCGGTGCATTCACGCGCAACAAACCCTTTGGCTCGGCCCTGCTGCTGGATACCTGCCGCTCCATCTCCTCGATCTCACCGAGAATGCGTTTTGCATTGATCAGGTACGTCTCACCTTCGGCCGTGAGGCTGATGCTGCGCGTCGTTCGGTTCAACAAACGAACGCCAAGACGCTTCTCCAATTGCGCAAGCCGCTTGGTTACAGCGGGGGGAGTGAGGTTCAGCTCACGGGCTGTCGCTGCCAGGCTGCCAGCCGCCACCAACTGGCTGAAAAAAGCAAGTTCCGACACAGGATTCATAATTAACCTCAAGGAAATAATGTCTTAAATCTGAGTCTATTACACCACTCAGAAAAAACCATTACCTTAGGCCTGCCTGATTAACCACAAAAACGCTGGGCTATTTAGCTTTGCCGGTCTTGCCTGTCTGCCGCTTAGCCCAGTCGCCACATAAATCCGACTCACAACAATAATTCGGAGACGGCAATGGCCAAACGATGGATAAGTAAGCTGTATGTGCAGGTACTGATTGGCGTCTCAATTGGGGTACTGCTAGGCGTGCTCTGGCCGGAGGTCGGCGCAGACATGAAGCCACTGGGTGATGCCTTCATCAAACTGATCAAGATGGTTTTTGCACCGATCATCTTTGCAACCGTGGTTCTCGGCATCGCCAAAATGGAAAACATGAAGGAGCTCGGCCGTGTCGGTGCCCGGGCCCTGATCTACTTCGAGGTTCTCTCCTCTTTCGCATTGGTGCTGGGCCTGATCGTTGTGAACCTGGTGCAACCTGGCCAAGGCATGAACATCGACCCTGCCACCCTGGATAGCAATGCCATCTCTACCTACACCGCTGCTGCCGTTAGCGGATCGGGCGGCTTCACCGACTTCTTGTTGCATGTAATCCCCGGCAGCGTAGTGGATGCCTTTGCCAAGAACGAAATCCTGCAGATTCTGCTGTTCTCGACCTTACTCGGCATTGCGCTGGCCAATCTAGGAGAACGCGGCAAGCCCGTAGTCGATGTGCTCGAGTCGTTTTCTCACGGCATGTTCTACATCGTCGGCATGGTGATGCGCATTGCTCCGCTGGCAGCCTGTGGCGCCATGGCTTTCACCGTCGGCAAATATGGCCTGGGCTCCATCGTTTCGCTGGGCAAGCTGATGGCAACTATGTACGTGACCTGCTTCCTGTTCGTGGTGATCGTTCTCGGCTCAATCGCTCGGATGTCTGGGTTCAGCTTGTGGAAGTTCCTCAAGTACCTGCGGGAGGAGCTGTTCACCGTATTGGGCACCAGCTCATCGGAGTCTGTTGTGCCACAAATGATGAACAAACTGGAGAAGGTCGGCGTCTCGAAACCGGTAGTAGGCCTGGTCATTCCTTCGGGGCTGACTTTCAACCCTGACGGCCAATGCATCTACTACACAATGGCGGCGATATTCATCGCGCAGGCAACCAATACCCCACTGACCCTCATGGACCAGCTGATCGTCCTGGGCGTGCTCCTGCTCACATCCAAAGGCTCTGCAGGCGTCACGGGTTCGGGCTTCATCACCCTGGCCGCAACCCTGGCCACCATGGACAACATCCCTGTAGCCGGCATGGTTCTGCTTCTTGGCGTAGACCGCTTCATGTCTGAGGCTCGCGCCATTACCAACACCATCGGCAACGCCGTGGGCACCATGGCCATCGCCAAATGGGTCGGCGCCCTCGATAGCACCAGGATGAATCAGGTCTTGGATGGCCAAGTGGTGGGCGAGCCAGAAAAAAACGAATCACTGCCTTCGGCTACCAAGCCTGCCATTGACTCTGACCCAAAAAACCTTGTGATGCACTGAGGAAGTAAACATGGAAACCGTAGACAAAGAAGCCGCTGTGGAATCGCTGACCGACGTCTTGGCGAAGTTCACCGCCTACATCGGCAAGCGCCTGCCCAAGGATGTAAAAGAAAAGACCGCCAAGCTGCGCGCAGCGGAAACCAACCCGCTGGCCATCGCCGTCTACGACTCGATGGCCGACAACCAGGATTACGCTGACAAGCTGAACCGCCCCAGCTGTCAGGATACCGGTGTGATCCAGTATTTCATTTCCGCCGGTGCACGCTTCCCGCTGCTGGGCGAAATGGAGGGCATCCTCGAGAACGCCACCAAGGAGGCGACCATCAAGGGCCCGCTACGCCACAACGCAGTTGAAACCTTCATCGAAAAGAACACCGGCACCAACACCGGCTCGAAGATCCCGTGGCTGGACTGGGAAATCATCCCCGATGCCGACTACGCCATTGTCGATGTGTACATGGCGGGTGGTGGCTGTACGTTGCCGGGCTCGGCCAAGGTGCTGATGCCAGGGCAAGGCTACGAAGGGGTCACAGAGTTCGTCTTCGATGTCATCACCTCCCGCGGTGTCAACGCTTGCCCGCCTTTGCTGGTAGGCGTGGGTGTATCGACCTCGGTCGAGACCGCGGCACGCCTTTCGAAAAAGGCCATCCTGCGCGAAGTGGATTCCAGCCATCCCAACGAAAGTGCAGCGATGATGGAGAAGCTGCTGGAGGAAGGCCTGAACGAAATCGGCATTGGCCCCCAGGGTTTGACTGGCAACAGCAGCGTGATGGGCGTGAACATCGAATCGTCGGCCCGACACCCCTCGACCATCGGCGTCGCGGTATCGACAGGTTGCTGGGCGCACCGCCGCGGCAAGATCCGCATCAATGCCGACCTCACTTATGACATCCTCTCCCATGAAGGCGTAGCACTGTGAAAAAGATCCTGACCACTCCAATAAGTGACGAAGATTTGGCAAGCCTGAACGTTGGCGACGTGGTTTACCTCACTGGCCAGTTGGTGACTTGCCGAGACGTTGCACATCGCCGGCTTATCGAATTAGGCCGGGAGCTTCCTGTAAATCTTCGCGGCGGCGCGATCTTTCACGCAGGCCCCATCGTCAAGAGAAAGGACGATGGCAGCTTTGAAATGGTGTCGATCGGCCCGACGACTAGCATGCGCATGGAAAAGTTCGAGAAACAGTTCATCGAGCAAACTGGGGTAAAGCTGATCGTCGGCAAAGGCGGTATGGGCCCGGAGACCACCACTGGCTGCCTTGAGAACAAGGCTGTGCATGCAGTGTTTCCAGGCGGCTGTGCAGTCTTGGCAGCGACCCAGGTGGAAGAGATCGAACGCGCCGAATGGCAGGACTTGGGCATGCCGGAAACGCTATGGGTCAACCGTGTACGAGAGTTCGGCCCGCTGATCATTTCTATCGACACCAAGGGCAATAACCTGTTCGAGCAGAACAAAGCCCGGTTCAATGAACGCAAAGGCGCGGTGATCGAGAAGATCAATAGCCAAGTACGGTTCATCAAATAAGCGAATGGGCGGTGAAGGTGATCAACTCCACCGCCCAACACCGCCATCCCCTGCCCTCTCAACGTACTCGCTGAACGTCCAAAGTAGTGGAACGCGACGCGTCATACATCCCAAATACGCTCAGAGACAGCCATGCACAACCGCAGTCATCATCAATTGCGAAATGGCTTCCGTGTTCTTCTCAACGGTCACGCTTGCCTGAGTACCGCTTCGGTTTTTGACCCTTTATCCGCACGCATCGCTTCGGATCTCGGCTTCGAAGTTGGCATACTGGGCGGCTCTGTTGCCTCCCTGCAAGTGTTGGGTGCTCCTGACATCGCTTTAATCACCCTTAGTGAATTCGCCGAACAGGCCACCCGAATTGGCCGCGTGGCTAGCCTTCCGATAATTGCTGACGCTGATCATGGATATGGTAACGCCCTTAACGCCATGAGGACTGTTGTCGAGCTAGAACGGGCTGGGGTTGCAGCACTCACCATCGAAGATACCCTCCTGCCTGCCCGTTTTGGCAGCGGTGCCCTGGAGCTGATCAGCACCGAAGAAGCCACCGGTAAACTGCGCGCGGCGCAAGAAGCAAGGATTGATAGCTCACTCGCCATCATCGCCAGAACCCACGCTGGTGTGCAGCCGCTACAGGACGTTATCCGTAGAACCAGGGAATTCGAGCGATCGGGTGCCGATGCGGTGTGCCTCGTTGGTGTGAAGGATGTTCATGAACTCGCCGCCATCGCCGATGGATTGACCCTTCCAGTGATGCTAATCACCTATGGCAACAGCGAGCTTCGGGATGCACCTGGCCTGGCAGAACTCGGCGTGCGCATCGTGGTGGATGGCCATCAAGCATACTTTGCCTCGGTTCAGGCCACCTATGAAAGCCTGCGCATACAGCGCCGTCGCCAGGTTAACGCTGACAAATCGGCCTCAACGCTCGTTGCTGGCTATTGCTTGCAAAACGAATATAAAGACTGGGCAGCAGAGTTCATGCTTTTCTCAAAGTAACAACTCAGCACTGTTGAACGCCCCTTTCCGATCCAGGCGACGAATCAATCAAGGGATGATCGCAAACCAGTCCCATCAGTGTCGGCCAAGGTCTGTTATCCCGCCATGTGTCTGGAGGCGTGTTTGCTTGCGGTAAAAGGCGTGAATAGCCCACACCACCCCTACGAACAACAAGCCTGTTCCAAGCGCTTCCATAGGAGACGGCCAGCGTTGGTTGATGAGCAGGCCCATCGTAGTTGCATAAATGGATCCGCTGGCGATCAATTGCCCGCTCAGCGCCAGCGGAAGACGCCGCGTTGCGATTGACCATGCCCAGGCACCTGCAAGGGTGGCCCCTAACCCCTGAATCAGCCCACAGACGATCAGCGCCTGAGTACCTGCCAATCCGCTCGGATAGCTAGCGAAATGAGACAGTTTCAAGTACAGCCCAACCGGGATGAACGCCAGCATTTCGACGCTGCACATGAAGATCAACATGGCTGACCACAACATGGGAGACATGCTTGGGCGTCGAGCCAAAGCACTTTCATTCAACAGACCAAAACCGGTCCAGAATGCGATTGCCAACAACGATGCAAGCAACCCAAGCAGTAACGACGCGGTCGGGAGCACTACCGCCGCACGGCTAGCATCAAACACGCTCAGATTGACCAGGCTGATGCCCAGGGCCGCCACCATCAGTGGCCCGGCAATGGCGCGCCAAGGCACGCTGGCGCTGCGCATGTTGCCGGCAATCGCGAGCACGATCGGTACTGACCCCATCATCACAGGGGGGATCACCGGCCCGGCTGCTAAAACCGCAGTGGTGATCAGGAAGAAGTAGCCAATGTATCCCAAGAAGCCCAGCAGTGCGGCGCAGGCCCAGTCACTCAGTCGCAATTGCCGCACTTCGCTGCGGTAAACGAACAGCACCAGTAGGCTACCTAACCCGGCAAAGGCATAGCTCACCACCGCCAGGTCAAAAAGGCTGTAGTCACCGACCAGCCCCGGAAAAATGTAGAGCAGTGACCAGGAAAAGGTGGCGGCAATGGCCGCTAACAGGCCCAGGGTCATACGCTCTGCTCCTGCCTCTGAATCCAGCAATGAGCTATTTGCCGGGCAGTGTCGAATACCCGCATGTCCTGGCCCATCGCGCCGCTGACAAAACTGCCTTCCAACAAGATAAACAACCCTTGGGCAACTGCGTCGGGGTCGTTTATACCGGCGCTTATGGCCAAGGCAGCAAGGTTTTCGCGTATCCCTTGCTTATGCCTGCTCACTGCTAAATGCACGGGGTGGCTAAACTGGGGGAACTCAGCCGCACTGTTAACGAACAGGCACCCGCGCTCGCTATCTTTCAAAAGAAAGCGTTCATACAGATCGAAAAAAGCGAGCATGCCACTGACTGGCTCAGGATGCCTGGCCAGGGTGCGCGCTACCTCTTCACGCCAGCGTCGGTCACGCTCCTCAAGGCAAGCCACTATCAGCGCATCCTTGGAGGGGAAATGACTGTAGAGCGTCATTTTGGTAACACCCGCCATCGCGGCAATGGCCGTTACCCCCGTCACATATAAACCTTGCGACAGAAACAGCTTCAGCGCGGCATCAATCAAACGCTCACGGGTATTGTCCAATTCAAGGCACTCCGGCAAAGGGACGGAGCTGACTATACTGACCGGTAAGATTCAGGCCGCATCCAGATACGACCTGAAGCATGGCCGCTACGACACAGAGCGCAGCAGCAAAATGCAGGCCTGGCCAATCAGAGACTTGCTACGCCAGCTAAGCGCCCCCTGTACTTGGGATGCGAATCTGGGCTGTGTGGCTGATCGTGCCGTCTACCCGCTTGCGAAACACCGCTTGGCCCAACGTGTCTTGGGCATGCCGGTGGCAACTGTGTTTACCGAGATCGATCCCGACCCGTGCTGACTCGCTCGTGATGATGGCCTCCAAAACAAAACACCCTGCGAAAGCTTAGCCCTCGCAGGGTGTGGGGGTGACCCGTTCATTTAGCCCGGCCTACGCTGGGCTTTCGTGCACGCTAAAGCCGGTACGGCATGGATGCGGTCAAATTATCGATCATTTTTTGAAGAAGACCCGACAGCGTTGCTGAGGCCTTTCGAATTATGATCGCCTGGCGTCGTTCCAGAGATGGCCGTGGACTTGGCTAAACCGCGAGTGTCCTTGGAGTGAGCGACACCCGAGGTGGTGGTGCCATGACCGTTGTCGCTGTTGCGCGATCTTCCGTAATGATTGCCGCTTACCCCATGATCGCGTGTCGCCTTTCCAGCGTGATCACTTCCAAGGCCCTTCCCGCTTCCACTATGCCCTCCCATGCCACCGCCATGTCCGGCGCCGTTTCCACCGCCATGTCCGCCGCCACCGCCATGACCACCGCCACCGCCATGACCACCGCCGCCGCCGCCACCGCCACCGCCACCGCCACCACCACCACCACCCTTGGCATAGGCGGAACTGATCGGGGAGATATCGGCGGGCAAGAATGCCGTCATCCCGAGTGCCAATGCACAAGCAAAGACAGCAACCAAAGGTTTTTTCATTTTTTGTTCGGCTCCGGAGGCGCGAGTGGGTAGCTAAAGTGCGGGTTGGACCTGACACAGACACCAAAGTTCTCGCATTCCGACAGACTGCCAGGGAAACGCTGATCACGTTTTCCCGAGCGCGTAATGAGCAACATCTCGACCGCGCCAGGCCCATTTTTCGGCCGATAGCGCAGCGTTCAACAACTACCGGCGCCCCATCCACAGGTCCGACAGCGCAAACAACGTGGTCCGTTGTGCAGTGTTCTTGACCAAGCCACGAAAGCGAGCCTTCACATAACCGAACTGGCGCTTGAGCGGACGACTGTGTCAGCACAGGTAGTCTGCCCCGTCCTGACGTGTTCGGAGAATCCTCAGCCAACCAAGCAGGGCCGAGCCCGCCAGTGCTAACAGCCCTTGAGGTTCCGCCTTGCTATTGGCGTCTCCCACCGTCAGGATGGATGCTTCATCAGGCTTAAGGAGAGAGCCGTGTTTCCCATGAACGTGTGGTTCGCCTATACCGCCGCCTGCGTACTGTTGGTGCTGGCACCGGGCCCTGACAACGTGTTGGCCATTGGCCGCGGTCTCAGCCAGGGTAAAGTCGCAGCGGCCGTATCCGGCATGGCGTCAGGAGCAGGCATTTTGTTTCACGTTGCAGCCGCTTCGTTAGGCTTGACCCTACTGATGCAAACCTCGGTGCTCGCATTTTGGGTGATCAAGCTCATGGGTGCCGGCTATCTGCTCTGGCTAGGGATCAAGGTGCTGCGCGCTCGTAACCTCATAAGCTTTCAGCCGGCCTCCAGGCAATCGCTGCCCAGCATTTTTCTGACCGGTCTGCTTTCGGCTGCGCTCAACCCCAAGCCAGGTTTGTTCGTGCTGGCGTTCATTCCCCAGTTCGTCGACCCCGCACGCGGGTCAGTCAGCGTGCAGATGTTGGTTTACGGCGTATGGTTCGCTGCACTCACGGCATTGGGGTTTGCCTTGATGGGCATTTTCGCCACGGGACTGTCTCGCTACCTGTACCGGCGGCCACGGCTGGTGAATGGGCTGAACGTGGGCGCAGGCCTCACCTTCGTTGCGTCTGGCGTCTCGATTGCGACGTTGAGCCAGAGATAGCAAGCAGGAGAAAGCGGCGGGGCTGCGTATGAGCCCCGCGTTTCATCACGATGCTGAAGCCTCGTCGGCCAGCTTCGCATGGGTGTTCAGTTCCTCAGCGATGAAGGCCGAAATCATCGCCCGATAGACCTGTTCCACCACCTCGGCCGAGGCACCGGTTTCGTCAGCCATCTCACGAACCTTCTTGATCACTTGCTCGACCCGAGCAGGCGCACGCACATCATCGGTGGTTTTCTTGAAGCCCGCTGCTTGCGTCACGAGCCTTCCACGTTTGGCGAGAAGCGAAACGAGGCTGCGGTCGATTTCATCGATCCGTTGACGGACTTCGTCCAGAGAGGTGCAACGTACATCCATTTGCTTGACTTCCTTTTCAGAGGCCTGCGATTGATTGGAGCAGGCTGTCGTGGGTGATCGGGGCGTGCAGTGTAGCTTCTGTGCTAGGTCTGCTTCACGCTCCGCAGAGGGGTGTAACGCCGCAGGGATATCCCAGTCCATTTCGAATAACCAGCTCACGCCTGCGTGGCGCAGATCGCGAAAATGCAGAACCTCCACGCCAACCATCTGTCGCCCAGGCTTGGGCAGCCTGCTGGCGGGCGAATGTCTGAGACCTTTGGTAGACTAGGACACCCTTTTTCTTGAGGCGGATCTGGACGGTATAGCTAACCGTCGAATCGGCCTTTTTCCTTGCTCTGATCGTTGCCATGATCTCCGGTGGTACGAGTGTGTTTGGCGGCGGTAGCCCGCACCACTGTCAAACCCAACACGCCCCCGGAAAATGGTACATAAATGCGTAGCCCAGAATGCTCCTAGAAAACGCTTCAAAGCCACAAACCACGCGCCCTGAGCCGTCACGCCGCTTCAGCGTTGCCCCCATGATGGACTGGACCGACAGACATTGCCGGTTCTTCCTGCGCCTGCTCTCCCGGCAAACCCTGCTCTACACCGAAATGGTCACCACCGGTGCCCTGCTGCACAACGACGCTCACCGTTTCCTGCGCCACGATGCTTCTGAGCACCCGCTGGCCCTGCAACTTGGCGGCAGTGTGCCGGCCGACCTGGCCGCTTGTGCGCGCCTGGCTGAAGAAGCAGGCTACGATGAGGTCAACCTCAACGTTGGCTGCCCGAGCGACCGGGTGCAGAACAACATGATCGGCGCGTGCCTGATGGCTCACCCGGCGCTGGTGGCCGACTGCGTGAAGGCCATGCGTGATGCCGTATCGACGCCTGTCACGGTGAAGCACCGCATTGGTATCAACGGCCGTGACAGCTACGCCGAACTGAGCGACTTCGTCGGCCAGGTGCGTGAGGCCGGCTGCCGAAGTTTTACCGTGCATGCACGCATCGCGATTCTGGAAGGGCTGTCGCCGAAAGAGAACCGCGAGATTCCGCCGCTGCGCTATGACATCGCAGCGCAGTTGAAGAGGGACTTCCCGGACCTGGAGATCGTGCTCAACGGCGGGATCAAGACCCTGGACGAATGCCAGGCACACCTTGAAACCTTCGATGGCGTGATGCTGGGGCGCGAGGCGTATCACAACCCTTATCTGCTGGCCGAGGTAGACCAGCAACTGTTTGGCAGCGATGCGCCGGTGGTCAGCCGTAGCGAGGCATTGGCGCAACTGCGGCCTTACATCGTGACGCATATGGAAAGTGGCGGTGCGATGCACCACGTTACCCGGCATATTCTGGGGCTGGCACAAGGATTCAAAGGGGCGCGGCGCTTCCGCCAGTTGCTGTCGGCAGACATTCACAGGGCGGCCCAACCCTTGGCGGTGTTTGACCAGGCCGTGGAGTTGTTGCAAGGGCGGTGACCTCAGTGGGAGGGAACCTCGGGCTTGCTTGCGACTCGAACCTTCACCTTTCGTACAGCCCCGTGCGGGCCAGCGGGTCCGCAGGGTTTCGGCGGCCCTTGAGCGGCTGCCGGGGCTCGGGTAATGTCGAGTAAATGCACAGGACAGAGCACGCCCATGACCTCCAAGCTGGAACAACTCAAGCAGTTCACCACCGTGGTCGCCGACACCGGGGACCTGGACGCCATCACCCGCCTGAAGCCGGTCGATGCCACCACCAACCCGTCGCTGCTGCTCAAGGCTGCTGCCATCCCGGGCTACGCCGACCTGCTTAAACAGGTGAAGGCCGACGCCAAGGGTAATGTCGACCTGGCCTGCGACAAGTTTGCGGTGGCGGTAGGCTCGGGCATTCTCAAGGTCATCCCGGGGCGTATCTCCACCGAGGTGGATGCACGCCTGTCGTTCGATGAGCCAGCCCTGCTGAACAAGGCTCGCCAGCTGATCGCCCTGTACGAGGCGGCCGGAGTGGCAAAAGAGCGTGTACTGATCAAGCTGGCCTCCACCTGGGAAGGCATTCGTGCCGCCGAGCAGCTGGAGAAGGAAGGTATCCAGACCAACCTGACCCTGTTGTTCTCCTTCGCCCAGGCCCAGGCTTGCGCCGATGCCGGGGTGTTTTTGATTTCGCCGTTCGTGGGCCGTATCTACGACTGGTACAAGAAGAGCACCGGCCAGGAATACGTGGGCGCCGAGGACCCAGGCGTGCAGTCGGTCACGCGCATCTACAACTACTACAAGGCCAATGGTTACAACACTGTGGTCATGGGCGCCAGCTTCCGCAATATCGGCCAGATCGAACAACTGGCCGGCTGTGACCGCCTGACCATCAGCCCCGAATTGCTGCAGCAGCTCAGCGATGACCAGGGTGAGTTGCCGCAGGTGCTGAAACCGGGCAACGCCGGTGAAGCCAAGCAGCACCTGAACGAAAGCCAGTTCCGCTGGGCGATGAACGAAGACGCCATGGGCACCGAGAAACTGGCCGAAGGTATCCGCCAGTTTGCGCGGGACCAGGAAAAGCTGGAGAAGTTGATGGCTGAAAAGGCCTGATACAGTTCGTGTTTGCCCGACGGGCGGGAAGTGTTCAGTATTTTCCGCCCGTTTTGTTTGCCACGCCTTAGTTGTGTATTGAATTCTCGGGCCTGTTCGCGGGCCAGCCCGCTCCTACACCGATCGATGTAAGGGCGGGCTTGCCCGCGAACAGGCCGCCATAGCCACCCGAGCTGTCGATGACCTCCCCTAACCCGTTGCCCCTCGTTCTCGCCGGCCCGGTACTGCGCCGCCTGGAACCCCAGCGTCTGGCCGTCTGGCTGGTCACTACCCAACCACTGCAGCCCGCGTTCGTCTGCCTGGCAAGCAAGGCCCATGTCGATTGCCAAGTGGTGCCGATTGGCCGGCATGCCTACGTTCACCTGCTGGACATCCAATTCGCCAGCCCCCTGCCCTGCAACCAGCTGCTCGACTACGACCTGCTGATCAACGGCCAGGGTATCGCCGACTGGGCCCCACACCTGCTCTACCCCGGCAATCCACGCCCGAGCCTGGTGCTGCGTGAGCGCCTCGACCATTTGCTGCACGGCTCCTGCCGCAAGCCGCACCACCCTGCTGCCGACGGCCTGCTGTGCGCCGACCGGCTGCTGCAGGGGTGCAAGAAGCCCGAAGACCGCCCCGCCGTGCTAGTGATGACGGGCGACCAGGTTTACGCCGACGATGTCGCGGGTCCCATGCTGCGCGCCATCCATAGCCTGATCTCGCGCCTGGGCTTGTTCGACGAGCAACTGGAAGGTGCGGTGGTAGCCGACAGCCAGGCGCTGTACCAGCACCCGGCCAGCTACTACCACCGCGCCGACCTGCTGCCGGCGCTGGAACGCAACGATACCCTGCGCGAGCGTTTTTTCGGCGGCAAGCGCAAGCCGATCTTCTCGTCCAGCAACGCCGACAACCACCTGGTGACCTTCGCCGAAGTCATGGCCATGTACCTGTTGGTGTGGTCGCCGGTGCCCTGGCAGCTGGTGGACCTGGGCATCCCCAGCGGGCTCAGCGACGAGCATCAAGCCCGATACCGGCAAGAGCTGCCGCTTATCCAGGGGTTTGCCGACAATCTCGGTCAGGTGGCGCGGGTGATGGCCCACCTGCCCTGCCTGATGATCTTCGACGACCACGACATCACCGACGACTGGAACCTCTCGGCGCAGTGGGAGGAAACGGCCTACGGCCACCCATTCTCGCGAAGGATCATCGGCAACGCCTTGCTCGGCTACCTGCTCTGCCAGGCCTGGGGCAACAACCCGGACGATTGCAATCCGCTGATCAAGCACTGCCAGGTGCTGACCAGCCAGAACCAGGATGAGTTGATAGGCGAGCTGCTGCGCTTCCAGGGCTGGCAGTTCAGCCTGCCTACAGAACCACCGCTGCTGGTACTGGACACCCGCACCCGCCGCTGGCGCAGCGAAAGCAACCTGGCCAAGCCGTCCGGCCTGTTGGACTGGGAAGCGCTGAGTGAATTGCAGCAAGCACTGCTCGATCATCCTTCGGCGGTCATCGTGTCACCTGCGCCGATTTTCGGGGTGAAGCTGATCGAGACGGTGCAGAAGGTGTTCAGCTGGCTGGGCTACCCGCTGCTGGTGGATGCCGAAAACTGGATGGCCCACCGCGGTGCAGCACAGGTCATCCTCAATATCTTCCGCCACTCGCGCACGCCGGGGCACTACGTGGTGCTGTCGGGGGATGTGCATTACTCGTTCGTGTATGAGGTGCTGATTCGCCACCGCCAGCGCAGCCCGCACTTGTGGCAGGTGACCAGCAGCGGAATCAAGAACGAGTTCCCCCGGCGCTTGCTGGATGTGCTCGACCGGCTCAACCGCTGGTTGTATGCGCCACGCTCGCCGCTCAACTGGTTTACCAAGCGCCGAGAAATGGAGGTGGTGCCGCGTACGCCCAGCCACAGCAAGGCCGGGGAACGGCTGTGGAATGGTGCCGGGCTGGGACAGGTGTTCTTTGATGAACAGGGGCGGCCGGCGCGGGTGTATCAGCTGGATGCGAGCGGGGGTGAGGCTACAGAGTTTAAAAACCGGGAGCAGTGAGATTCAGAATTTTTACAGCCTGTGCCGGCCTCTTCGCGGGTAAACCCGCTCCTACACCTGATTGGGGGTGGACACACATTGGTGTTTGGGCACAGGCCGTCGTAGGAGCGGGTTTACCCGCGAAGAGGCCGGCACAGGCCAGAGATCAGCCCCGCTCCAGCGCATTGACCAGATCATGGAAGGCTTCGCGGTTGGAGTCATTCAGGCCCATGAGGATCTTGTGCGCCTCCAGCACCTTGGAGCGCACCACATCTTCATTCTGGTCCTGCGACGGCAAGTCGGTCAGGCAATCGGTGCAGGGTATCGGCCGATCGACGATGTTGAACACCTGATCGAAGCCCATCGACTGCAATAACCGTGAAATGTCCGGATTGGTAGTCACCACCGTCGGCAGCAGGCCCACCTTCTGTCGCGACAGGATCGACAGCTTCGCCAGCAGGCCCAGCGTGGTGCTGTCGATACTCTCGGTTTCAGTCAGGTCGATGACAATCGCCGAGAAGTTCAGCGCAGTGAAAATCTTCTCGATCGTCGCATCCAGCGCCGAACACAGGGTCAGGCGCACTTCACCAACGAATTTCAGTACGAAGGTACCGCTCTGCTCGGCGAACTGAATTCTACCGGTACTCATTGAAGGTTCCTGCTCAACACCAATAGGGCGATATCATCCGGCATCTCCCCAAGCGTAGCCAATCCAAATCGTTGACGCAGCCCATCCAGACTGCCACCTGCTGCCTTGACGATCTCCGGCAAGGCGGCTTCTTTATCTTTGAGCGTATCACCCGGCAAAAGGTCCAGAATGCCATCGGACATCAGGCTGAGGCTGAACTGCGGGGGTAGCTCCACCACCAGGTCCTGGTAGGTGGCCTCATCGAACAACCCCACCGGCAGGCCGCGGCCTTCCAGGTAGCGGCAATGTTCGGGGGTGTACAGTACCGGCAACGGCAAATGGCCGCCGACAGCGTAGGTCAGCAGGCCGGACTCTTCGTCGATCACCCCGCCGACCATGGTGACGTGCTTGCCCAGCTTGCTGTTGATCAGGCCGCGGTTGATGTGGCTGAGCACTTCAGACGGCTTGAACTCACGCATTCTGCTGCGCTTGAGCTCGAACATGAGGCGCGTGGTCATGAATTTCAACAGCACGGTGACAAAGGCCGACGACGCCCCATGCCCGGATACATCGGCGAGGTAGAAAGCAATGCGCCGCTCGTCCACGCGGAAATAATCGACAAAATCACCCGAAAGATACAACGACGGGATGATCTGGTGCTCGAAGGCGAACTCGCCGGCCACCCAGGGGCTTTCCGGCAACATGTTCATCTGCACCTGGCGACCGGCGGTCTGGTCCTCCTGCAGCAGGTGCAGGCTGGCCTCCAGTTCGCGGTTGGCGGCTTCGAGCTTGTCGCGGTAGCGCTGGTTTTCCAGCACAAGGCGCGAGCGGTCGAGGGCGCGGCGCACCGAATGCTCGAGTACGGCCAGGTCTTCCAGCGGCTTGATGAGGTAGTCGGCGGCGCCCAGGCGCAACGCTTCCACCGCATCACTCATGACGCCGGCACCGGACACCACGATCACCGGCAACTGCGGCGCACGCTCGCTGACCTGACGGATCAGTTCGAGGCCGCCCATCTGCGGCATGCGCAGATCGCAGATCACGAGGTCGGGCTGGTGTTCTTCGAAGACCTGAAGCCCCTGCTGGCCATTACCGGCCTGGAGGACGCTGAAACCACTGTCTTCAAGATAGGCGGCGAGGCTGGCACGGACCACGTCGTCGTCATCGATGATCAGCAGCGTTGCACTGGTTTTCTGCATGTGGGCGAACGGCGCCGATTTAGGTTGGTGCAGCGGTGTCGGCAAGGCAGACGGCCAGCTACGGGAATTCTTTATGGTCACACTCTACTTGAGTTGTAGGACAAGAACACCTGCCCGGCAACTGTCAGAGGTACCTTGTAAGGCGCAGACGGTACTCCCATCCGGCAGGGGTTTCAAGCATGCTGGGGTCGACCTCGCCGCTCTTTACAGGGCAAATCACCGGGAGTTATAAGAAAGTCGACCAGCGCAACCCGACGGGAAGGATGCAGCATGCCCCACACGCCCTCCAGCCATAGCGAGAAACGCGACTTCATTCGCATGCGCATCGACACCGAGGTCAGCCTTTTGCACGAAGGCCAGGTGATTGCGGCGGTGTGCCTGGACCTGTCCAGCGGCGGCCTGCAAGTGCAGGCGCCACAGCGCTTTCTGGTGGGTGATCAGATCGAGGTACGGATCGACTCCGACCATCCGGCGCTGAAGGGGCTGCATGCCAGCACCGAAGTGGTATGGATTGCCGACCAGCCGGGCGGGCAGCAGAAGTTCGGGCTGCGGATTCTGGCCATGCATTGAACTAGGGGCCGCTTTGCGGCCCCAGGTTCACAGATCAGAAGTCGTCTTCGACCTCGCCATCCTTCACCTTGAACTCGCGGTTTTGCAGGTAGGCATTGCGAATGAAGATGTACTTGTCACCCTGAATCAGCTTTTCGGCCGAGAGCAGGCTGGCGCGGGTGTCGATCAGGTCCAGCGCGAAGATCGAATTGCGCGTAGGCACGTGGTCGATGTAGCGATAGGGTTTGGTGTAGGTGTCCGGGTACTTGGCCACACCATCACGCACAGTGCTTGGGCCCAGCAGCGGGATGACCACATACGGCCCGCTCGGCACACCCCAGTAACCCAGGGTCTGGCCAAAGTCCTCGTCGTTGCGCTGCAGGCCCATCTTGGTACCCACATCGAAGAAGCCACCCAGGCCGAAGGTGGTGTTGACGATCAACCGCGCCGTATCCACGCCCGCCGCATGCGGCTTGAGCTGCAACACGTTGTTGGCCAGGTTGGTCACGTCCCCCAGGTTGCGAAAGATGTTGTGGATGCCATCTTCGAGGAACTGTGGAGTGACCGCCTGGTAGCCCTTGGCCAATGGTTTGAGGGCATAGGTGTCGAGGGTGTCGTTGAAGCGGAAGATCGGGCGGTTGACCGCTTCCCAGGGATCTTCCTCGGTGGCGGCCTGGGTGGCTGCCGCGGGCGCCAGCAGCATGCTGGCGCAGACACAGGCCTGGGTGACTCGTTCGATCACACTGGCACCGATCCTACGCATAGATGTTTCTCCATCGAATTTCTTGGCCGCAAGCGCAACACGTCGCGCTGCTATCAAGGCGGCAGTATAGAGACTTGCGGGCTGATAAACAGCCTTACACATTTTTGCTCAATATTTTGTGAACAACTGTTGCGCAGCGGGCGATGTCACAGGACGGTAACAATCAACGCATAGCCTTCGAACCATTTGGGGGAAGTTGCCATGGACACTGCGCCCGCCTTCACTGCTGTACTGTTCGGTTTGCGCGGCTGCCTGGTGCAGGCTACCCATGGCGCGCCATCACCCGCCCCCGGCGCCCTGGCCACCCTTGCCAGCCTGCGTCAGCGCCAAGTGCCGTGCATCTGGCTGGATGACCTCAATACCGCGCAAAGCGAGCGCCTGGCCCATGTACTGCCCGACTGGCTGCCAGGGCATGCGGTCAATGGCGTGCGCTGGCCGGCGCCGAACGCTTGCTGGCAGGCACTGATGGCGCTGGACAGCGAGCGCCTGGATGGCTGCGTATTGGTCAGCGGCGACCCCCGCCTGCTGCAGTCTGGCCTTAACGCCGGCTTGTGGACAGTGGGCCTGGCCGCCTGCAGCCCGTTATGCGACCGCACTTCTGCGCAATGGCAAGCCATGAGCCCGCAAGAGCAGGATCTGGCGCGTAGCAAGGCGACGCTGGCGCTATTCAGCCTGGGCGTGCACTCGGTGATCGACCATCTGGAAGCGCTGGACACCTGCCTGGTGGACATCGCCCAGCGCCGGCGCAAGGGTGAAAAACCCTGATACAGCAGCCTTGACGCGGATCATGCAAATCGGCAGCAGGTAGATTACCCTGAAGACAGGCCAGAACCTTTGCCACGTCGCCGAGGTCCATGGCTTGCCAAGCCATTGATGGAGAATAGCCAATGCCTGCCCGCGAATTGCAAGAGCGCCTGAACAGCTTGCGCGAGCAACTGGACCGCAACGTACCGCTTTCGGAAGAAGAGCTGGCCGCCCTGCACGAAGAGGCGCGCCAGATCGAGGCGCAACTGAAACTTGAGGAAGCCACGCCAGACAACAACCTGGTGGACGGCGTGAATCTGGCGATCGAACGCTTCGAGGCCGACCACCCCGACCTCACAGCCACCCTGCGCAGCATTGCCAACTCGCTGCACAGCATGGGGATCTGAAATAGCGGGGGCCGCAAAGCGGCCCCCTGTATTACTGCCGTACCAGGCGTTTGTTATCCGGGCTGATCGCCCCGGTGCTGCGATACGGGTTGATGTCCAGCCCACCGCGGCGCACATAGCGGGCATAGACCGTCAGGTGCTCCGGCTGCAGCAGATTCTTCAAGTCCAGGTAAATCCGTTCCACACACTGCTCATGGAAGTCGGCATGCTGGCGGAAGCTGATCAGATAGGTCAGCAGGCTGGCGTGGTCCAGCGCCCTGCCCTTGTACTCGACCACCACGCTGCCCCAATCCGGCTGGCCGGTGACTGGGCAGTTGGACTTCAGCAGATGGCTGTGCAGGGTTTCTTCCACCACCCGCTCCGGGTTGCAGCGCAACAGCTCTGGCTGCGGCTGCTCGTAGTTGCTGATGGCCACGTCCAGTGCATCGATGCACTGCCCCGGCAAAGCCACCACACCCTGGGCTTCAACCTCGGCCAGGGTGCGCACCGTCACCCCCACCGGCTTGCCGGCAGCGGCGGACAGGTCTTTTTCCAGGCAAGCCTGCAACTCGCCCAGCGAGGCGAACACCGTCTGGTTCAGCGAGTTGAGGTACAGCTTGAATGACTTGGACTCGATGATGTTTGGCGAATCAGCCGGGATGGCGAACTCGCCGATCGCTACCACCGGCTTGCCCGAAGGCAGCAGCCAACTCAGCTCGAAGCAATTCCAGTAATCCACCCCCTGCCAAGGCAAGGTCTGTGCAGTGACGCCCAGCTCGGCCCACTTGGCAGTGCGCGGGATCGGGAACAGCTGCTCCGGGGAGTAGGTGGCGATGTATTCGCTGGACTTGCCCAGCGGGGAATGTTCGGCAGCGGGATGCATGGAAACTGACCTAGAGGTTCGGATTTACCTCTAGTCTAACGGTTTTGCACCCCGCCTTGCAGGGCCAGTCACTCAATGGTCAATGCCCCGACCATACCCGCCTGGTAATGCCCCGGCACGTTGCAGGCAAACTCGATGGGCGCCGACTGGCGGAAGGTCCAGGTCAGCTCGGCGCGCTGGCCGGGCATGACCAGCACGGTGTTGCCACCCACGTGGCCATGGCCGTCACCATGGCTCATCATCTTGCCGTGGTCCATGCCTTCGTGGTTCATGGCCTCGGTGAACATCTTGCCTTGCATGGCGACCATTTCCTTCTGGTGTTCGGCATGCATGGCCTTGTCGCCCAGGTTGAATTCGTGCGGCAGCTTGCCCTCGTTGACCAGCACGAAGCGCACCGTCTCGCCGGCTTTTACCTGCAGGCTTTTTGGCTCGAAGGCGATGTCCTTGAGCACCACGTTGACCGTGCGGGTGGCCTTGGCCGCCGGGGCAGGCTCGCCAAAGGCGAAGGTCTGCGCCTGGCCAGCGAAAGTCGGCAGGCTGCCCAGGGCAAGGGTGGCGGCAATGAACAGGTGTTTCATGATGGCTCCGGGAATACACAGCAGGATGAAGCCACATTAGCCGGGGGCGACTGGTAGCTACCTGACAGGCACATTACAACTTTGTCAGCTTGGGCGAGCGGGCACATCGTCACGTATCATTTCAGCCATCACATTGCCCCCTGTGCTAGCAGGGTGAAGCCCCCATAGGCTACGCGCAAACTTTCAGAATATGGACAGTGCATGAAACTGCTGATCGTCGAAGACCAGGCCCGCACCGGCCAGTACCTGAGCCAAGGCCTGAGCGAGGCCGGCTTTGCCACCGAGCTGGCCACCGATGGCGAGACCGGCCAGTTCCTCGCCCTGACCGGCGACCACGACCTGCTGATCCTCGACGTGATGCTGCCCGGCCGCGACGGCTGGCAGATTCTTCAGGCCGTGCGCCAGGCAGGCCTGGATACGCCAGTGCTGTTCCTGACCGCCCGCGACGCCGTCGAGGATCGCGTGCATGGCCTGGAACTGGGCGCCGACGACTACCTGGTCAAGCCGTTCGCCTTTTCCGAACTGCTGGCCCGGGTACGCAGCCTGCTGCGCCGTGGCACCAGCCCGAGCCAGGACACTATCCTGAGCCTGGCCGACCTGCGCCTGGACCTGATCCGCCGCCGCGCCGAGCGCGCCGGGCTGCGCATCGACCTGACCGCCAAGGAGTTCTCACTCCTTGAGCTGCTGCTGCGCCGCCAGGGTGAGGTACTGCCAAAATCGCTGATCGCCTCGCAGGTGTGGGACATGAACTTCGACAGCGACACCAATGTGATCGAAGTGGCCATCCGCCGCCTGCGCCTGAAGATCGACGACCCGCACCCCAACAAGCTGATCCACACTGTCCGCGGCATGGGTTACGTACTCGAAGAGCGCACCGAGTGATGCGCCGGGTTTCCCTCGGCAGCCGCCTGGCCCTGCTGTTCGCCGCCTGCACCGCCACCGTCTCGCTGGGCGCCGGTCTGCTGTTCAGCCGGGCCAGCGAGCAGCACTTCGTCGAACTCGACCAACAACTGCTGGACTCGCGCCTGTCATTGTTTCGTACGCAACTGGCTGGCGTCAGCACGGCTGATGAGCTCCAGGCCCGCCTGCCTGCCCTGCGCGATGAACTGAGTCACCAGGCCGACCTGGCCCTGCGTATCAGTGCCAGCAATGGCGCCACCTGGTTCGAAAGCCGCAGCGGGCTGCCGCATGCAGCGCAGGCCACCGGGCTGGCCACCCTGCATGCGCCAGGCATCGACTACCGCAGCCTGTCCGTGCCCCTGACACAGGGCGCCATGCAGTCGCCGCAACTGACCCTGTACCTCGACATCACCCACCACCAGCACTTCCTGCAGGGCATGCAACGGCTGATCTGGCTGACGGTCGGCCTGTCGGCGCTAATCACCGCACTATTGGGTGCCTGGGCCGCCCGCAGCGGCCTGCGCCCATTGCGGCAGATGGGCCAGGTGGCCGCCAGCGTGTCAGCGCGCTCCCTCACCACCCGTCTGCCGGTGGCGCAGATGCCCGAAGAGTTGGCCGAGCTGGCCAGCAGCATGAACGCGATGCTGCAGCGCCTGGACGATGCCTTCCAGCGCCTGTCAGCGTTTTCCGCCGATATTGCCCACGAGTTACGTACGCCGCTGTCCAACCTGCTGACGCACACCCAGGTCACCCTCACCCGCCCACGCAGCCTCGAAGAATACCGAGAGGCGCTGCATGGCAACCTGGAAGAACTGCAATGGATGGCGCAGATGATCAACGACATGCTGTTTCTGGCCAAGGCCGACCACGGCCTGCTGGTACCAGGGGACGCGCCTTTGGCGCTGCATGACGAGGTGGATGCGCTGCTGGAGTACTACGCGCCCCTGGCAGAAGACAGCGACGTGCAGATGCTGCGCGAGGGTGAAGCCGTACTGCACGGTGACCGGCATATGCTGCGCCGGGCACTGTCCAACCTGCTGGACAACGCCATGCGCTTTACCCCGGCTGGAGGACAGATCAAGGTGACCCTGGGGCCGGGGCCGACGATCAACGTGGCCAATACCGGGCTGGCTATCGACCCGGCCGCGCTACCGCGGCTTTTCGACCGCTTCTACCGGGTGGACCCGGCTCGACGGGAAGGCAGCAGCGAGCATGCGGGGCTGGGCCTGGCGATTACCCGGTCGATCGTGCAGGCCCATGGCGGGTGTATACGGGCAGAATGCGAGGATGGGTGGACCCGATTCGTGATCGAGTTCACTCAAGACCGGTAACCCTGAGGGGCTTCACGCCCCCAGGATCTCAGGCAGACATCAAACCGCCAGGCCAATCGCCGGCTGCACCTGCGACGCCCGGTAGGCCGGGTAAATGGTCGCCAGGAAACTCATCACCAGGCCGGCGGTGCAGATGATCGCCACATCCCCCCACTGCAACTGCGACGGCAAGCTGCTGACGAAGTACACATCCGAGGTAAAGATGTGCTGCCCGCTCACCCGCTCCAGCCAGCCGACGATCTGGCTGACATTGAACGCCGCAATCACGCCCAGTACGCCACCAATCAGCGTGCCGACAATGCCGATCAGGCTGCCCTGGACCATGAACGTGCCCATGATCTGCGCCGGCGTGGCGCCCAAGGTACGCAGGATGGCAATGTCCGGCCCCTTGTCGTTCACCACCATCACCAGGGTGGCGATGATATTGAACGCCGCGACCGCGATGATCATCATCAGCAACAGGCCGATCATGGTCTTTTCCATCTTCATGGCGCTGAACAGGCTGCCCTGGGTATGCGACCAGTCATCGGCCCGGTAGGCGTCACCAAGCCCGGCAGCAATCGCCTTGGACACCTGCGGAGCGGCATACAGGTCGTGCAGCTTCAGGCGCACACCTTGCACCTGGCCTGGCGCCCAGCGTTGCATCTCGGCTGCATCAGCAACATGGATATAGGCCTGCGAGCCATCCAGCTCGGCGCCGACCTTGAAGATGCCGACCACGGTGAGGCGCTGCATGCGCGGGGTGATGCCACCCGGTTCCTTGCTGATTTCCGGCACGATCAAGGTCAGCTTGTCGCCGGTGTTCAGGCGAAAGCGCCGTGCGGTCAGCTCGCCGATGACCACGCCAAACTCACCTGGCTGCAAGTCCTGCAGGCGGCCCTGGACAATGTGCTGGCCAACGATGGAAACCTTGCCCTCCTCGGCCGGGTCGATACCCCCCACCTGGATCGGCTGCATGGCGCCCTTGTACGACAGCATGCCTTCCATCTCGGTAATCGGCGCCACCGCCATCACCGCCGGATTTTTCATGGCGGCGTCGGCCACCTTGTGCCAGTCGTCCAGCGGCTGCACGCCCAGGATGGCGGCATGCGGCACCAGGCCGAGAATGCGCGAGCTCATTTCGCGCTGGAAGCCGTTCATTACCGACAGCACCACGATCATCGCCAGCACGCCCAGCGACAGGCCGATCATCGAAGTCATCGAAATGAACGAGATGAAGTGGTTGCGACGCTTGGCTCGGGTGTAGCGCGCGCCGATAAAGATGGGCAAGGGTCTGAACATGTACGAAATCACCCAATGGAAACAGGAAAACGGGGCAGCACCTGCCACCCCGGCAGTCGATCAGATGGCCACCAGGTGGCCATCGTCGAGCTTCAGCACACGGTCCATCTGCCGCGCCAGGTTGAGGTCGTGGGTGACCACCAGGAATGCCGTTCGCGAAGCGCTGGACAGCTCCTGCATCAGCTCCTGGATGCCTTGGGCGGTATGGTGGTCGAGGTTACCGGTTGGCTCGTCGAGCATCACCAGGCCGGGGCGGTTGACCAGCGCCCGGGCAATCGCCACGCGCTGGCGTTCGCCGCCGGAAAGCTCGGCCGGCTTGTGGTTCAAGCGGTGGCCCAGGCCTACCCGCTTGAGCAGCGCCTCGGCACGCTCCCGTGCCTCGGGGATGGGCGTCCGGCCGATCAGCAGCGGCATGCACACGTTCTCGATGGCGGTGAATTCCGGCAGCAGGTGGTGGAACTGGTAGACAAAGCCCAACTCGCGGTTGCGTAGCAGGCCACGGGCACGCTCGCCCAGTGCCGACAGCTCTTCGCCCGCCAGCCACACGCTGCCCTGGGTCGGCCGGTCGAGGCCGCCCAGCAGGTTGAGCAAGGTACTCTTGCCCGAGCCGGAACTGCCAACGATGGCCACCCGCTCACCGGCCCGCAGTTCCAGGTTGAGCCCGGACAGCACCTGCACCGACTCCGGGCCCTCGTCGTAGGACTTGCCCAGGTTGCGGCAACTCAGAACGGCTTTATCACTCATGCGCGACTCACTCATAACGTAGCGCCTCTGCAGGCTGGGTGCGGGCCGCACGCCAGGCCGGATACAGGGTGGCGAAGAAACTCAGGACCAGTGCCGCTCCACAGACCATGTACACGTCCTGGGCCAGGATCTGCGACGGCAGGTAATCGATGAAGTACACGTCGGCGTTGAGGAACTTGTGGCCGATCAGTGTCTCGATGCCGGCGATCGCCGCGCTCACGTTCAGTGCCGCGAAGATCCCGACCACGGCGCCGATCAGCGTACCAATCACCCCGATCACCGTGCCCTGGACCATGAAGATGAGCATGATCTGCCCGGGCGTGGCGCCCAGGGTGCGCAGGATGGCGATGTCGCCGCGCTTGTCGTTGACCACCATCACCAGGGTGGAAATGATGTTGAACGCCGCCACCGCCACGATCAGCAGCAACAGCAGGCCGATCATGGCCTTTTCCATACGGATCGCCTGGTACAGGTTGCCGTGGGTACGGGTCCAGTCACGGCTATAGAATTCCTGGTCGCCCAGCTGCTGGGCGATGCTCCAGGCTACGCGCGGCGCCTGGAACAGGTCGTCGAACTTCAGGCGCAGGCCCTGGACCTGGTCGGGCTTCCAGCGGTGCAGGCGGGACAGGTCGCTGATGTTGGTCAGGCCCAGGTAGCCGTCGATCTCGCCCGCACCAACGTGGAAGGTGCCAACCACGGTGAAGCGCTTCATGCGCGGGAACATGCCGGCGGGGGTCACGCTGACCTCGGGGGCGACGAAGGTGAGCTTGTCGCCGATGGCAACGCCCAGCTTGGCCGCCGCCTTGTCGCCGATCATGATGCCCCACTCGCCCGGCGCCAACTGGTCCAGGCGGCCTTGCAGGACGAAGTTGTCGATGATCGACACCTCGCGCTCGCGAGCGGGGTCGATGCCATTGAGCAGCACCTTCTGCACCTTGCCATCATGGGTCAGCAGGCCCTGCATCTGGGTGAACGGCGCAACCGCTACCACCTGCGGATTCTGCTTTACTTGTTGGGCAAGGGCCTGCCAGTCGGCAATGGGCTGGCCGCTCTCCAGCGTGGCATGGGGAATCATCCCCAACACGCGGGTGCGCATCTCATGGTCGAAACCGTTCATCACCGACAGCACCACGATCATTACCACCACGCCCAGGGCGAGGCCGATCATCGAGGTCAGGGAAATGAACGAGACGAAGTGATTGCGACGTTTGGCACGGGTATAACGCGTGCCGATGAATGCGAAAAGAGGTCTGAACATGTCGGGGCTTGTTCGGATGAAAGGGAACGTCCTTGTGGCGAGGCGCCTACGGCGGCTTTACACTCGGACCACCGCCGCTACCTTGGGTTCGCCATGACGACATTAGACGAAGAAGATCGCCGCGAATACTACCGCATCGAAGATCGGATCGCACTTCAAATAAGCCCCCTTAGCGCGGCCGAAGCCCTTGAACCAGATGTGTTGCAAGATGATTCGCCGCTGTTCAACCTGCTCAGCGAGCTGCACCTGGCCGACTTCGAGTCGCAACACCTGTTGCGCCAGTTAAGCGACAAGGACCGCACCCTCGCCGCCTTCCTGCGGGCACAGAACAAGCGCCTCGACCTGCTCAGCGCGGTGGTTGGGCAAACCCTGCTTGGCGAGGTCGGCGAACCACTGCCGGTGGTCATTTCCGAAGGCGGCGTCGAATCCGTCCACGCCACACAGATTGCCCCCGGTACCCGGGTGAAAGTGAAAATGGTGCTGATGCCGCGCGCCCACGGCCTGCTGCTGCGCGGCAAGGTTACCCATTGCGACCCTCGCCCGGAGGGCGGCTTCGAGGTCGGTACCGAGTTCATCGACATGACCGACGCCCAACGACAACTGCTGGCCCGATACATCCTGCAGCGCCAGCAACAACAACGGCGCCAGCAGCTGGAACTGAACGACCCCGCCTCCTGAGCCAATTTTCCCTGATTTGAAGGAACGAACGTGACCCTGATCTACGGCCATCGCGGCGCCAAGGGCGAAGCACCCGAGAACACCCTGAAGAGCTTTCAGCAATGCCTGTCCCATGGCGTGACCCGCTGCGAGCTGGACCTGCACTTGTCATCCGACAACGAACTGATGGTCATCCACGACCCCACCCTCAAGCGCACCACGGGCCGGCGCGGCAAAGTGGTCGAGCACCCGGCCGCCGAACTGGTCAAGATCGATGCCCGCAAAGGCGGCCCAGGCCACGTGCAGCCCTGCCCGATCCCGAAACTGGAAGAGCTGTTCGAAAAATGCCCGTTCGAACACTGGCAACTGGAGGTGAAAAGCGCCTCGCGCACCCGCGCGGCCACCACCGTCCTGGCGATCCGTGAACTGGCCCAGCAATATGGCCTGCTGGACAAGGTGACCATCACCTCCAGTTCACGCGAAGTACTGGGTGCCGCCCTGGAACTGGTGCCAGACGTGAAGCGCGGGCTGGTGGCCGAATACGCCTGGCTTGACCCGCTGAAAGTGGCACAGAACTACGGCTGCGAACTGCTGGCATTGAACTGGACGCTATGCACCCCCGAGCGCCTGCTCAAAGCACAGGGCCAGGGTTTGCATGTGTCGGTGTGGACGGTCAACGAGCCGGCACTGATGCGCCGGCTTGCTGACTTTGGTGTGGACAGCCTGATTACAGACTTTCCCGGTTTGGCCAAGACCACCCTCGGGTAGGGTTGAAATCGGTCTCTCCGACCGGCTCAGGCCACCGGTCGGAGCCGCTCAAAAAAGCCGGTTCAGGCCGTCATAGGCAGCTACCCGATAGGCTTCAGCCATGGTCGGGTAGTTGAACGTGGTGTTGACGAAGTACTTCAGGTTGTTCTGCTCATCTGGCTGGTTCATGATCGCCTGGCCAATGTGGACGATTTCCGAAGCCTGGTAGCCGAAGCAATGCACGCCGAGGATTTCCAGGGTTTCGCGGTGGAACAGGATCTTCAGCATGCCCTGCGGCTCGCCGGCGATCTGCGCACGCGCCATGCTCTTGAAGAAGGCCTTGCCCACTTCGTACGGCACCTTGGCCTGGGTCAGCTCCTGCTCGTTCTTGCCGATCGAGCTGATCTCGGGAATGGTGTAGATACCCGTCGGCACGTCGTTGACGAAGCGCCAGCTGCCGTTATCGACAATGCTGCCAGCGGCCGACCGGCCCTGGTCATGGGCGGCACTGGCCAGGCTTGGCCAGCCGATCACGTCGCCGGCACCGTAGATGTTCGGCACGGTGGTACGGTAGGCCTCGTCGACCTCGATCTGACCACGGCTGTTCACCTTGATGCCGATGTTTTCCAGGCCCAGCTTGTCAGTGTTGCCGGTACGGCCGTTGCACCACAGCAAGGCGTCGGCCTTGATCTTCTTGCCCGACTTGAGGTGCAGGATCACCCCGTTGTCCAGGCCTTCGACGCGCTCGTACTCTTCGTTGTGGCGCACGGTGATGTTGTTGTTGCTGAAGTGGTAGCTCAGCGCCTGGGAAATTTCCGAATCGAGGAAGCTCAGCAGCTGGCCACGGTTGTCGACCAGCTCGACCAATACGCCCAGGCCACTGAAGATCGAAGCGTATTCGCAACCGATCACGCCGGCGCCGTACACGATCAGCTTGCGCGGGGTATGGCTGAGGCTGAGGATGGTGTCGCTGTCGTACACGCGCGGGTGGTGGAAGTCGATGTCGGCCGGGCGGTAGGGGCGCGAGCCGGTCGCGATGATGATGTGCTTGGCGTTGAGCTTCTCGACCACGCCGTTCGGGCACACCACTTCCACGGTTTGCTCGTCGGCAAAGCTGCCGGTGCCGACGAACACGTCGACGCGGTTACGGGCATAGTAGCCGGTGCGCGATGCGACCTGCTTGGCGATGACCTTCTCGGCGCTTTTCAGCACGTCCGGGAACGAGAACCAGCGCGGCTCGCCGATGGCACGAAACATCGGGTTGGTGTTGAACTGCATGATCTGCCGCACCGAGTGACGCAGTGCCTTGGACGGAATGGTACCCAAGTGGGTGCAGTTGCCACCGACCTGGCGACGGTCATCGACCATCGCTACCTTGCGCCCTGCTTTGGCGGCGTTCATTGCCGCGCCTTCACCGGCCGGGCCGGAACCCAGCACCACTACGTCGTAGTTGTAGACAGCCATGCGTACTCCTTCAGAACTGGCCCGCAAGCCACGGTCGCTCGCGGGGCACGATCATGCCGCCGGGGCGCCATGAGAAAATTCGGGTGCAGTCTAATCAACCCTGAACGCCGCGCACATTAACCCTTGGTCGCGTCGTAGGCCAATTTTGCCCGCACTACATATGCTTCACCCATTCCCTGGCGGCAATCATCCCTGCTTGTGCTTTCACTGGCCTTTCACTGCCCGTTCGAACGCGGGCGTAGCTCGGGAGACGAAGCCTCCCTCTGCTCGAGTCACCAAAACCGCAGCCAGATCATGCGCCACGGCAAAATCCCAGCCTCGCTGTGGGCCCAGGATGAGCAGCAGCGTCGAATAGCCATCGGCCAGCAGTGCTGAGGCGTCCAGCACCGTAACGGCAGCCAGGTCATGTTCGACCGGGCGCCCGAGGCGGGCATCGAAGGTGTGCGAATAGCGCCGGCCATTCTGCTCGAAATAGTGCCGATAGTCACCCGAGGTTGATACTGAAAGGCTATTGACCGGGATGATCTGGCGGGCGATCTGACGGTCTTCGCGGGGCAGTTCCAGGGCAATACGCCAAGGGCTGCCGTCAGGCTTGCGGCCAACCGCCTTCAGCTCGCCAGTGGCCTCGGCGACAAAACTGCTGACACCCATGGCCTGCAGGCGCGCAGCGATCAAGTCGACAGCATGGCCGGCGACGATGCTGTTGAAGTCAAGCTGCACCGGGGCATCCTTGCACAGGGCTCGACCTTTGACGCGCAAGTGCTGGTAACCCACGCGCTGGCGTACCTGGGCCAGTGCCTGTGGTTCGGGTACCTGCTCGTGACGGGCCTGAGGGCCGAAGCCCCATAAATCGAGCAAAGGCTCTACGGTGAGATCGAAAGCGCCATCGCTCTGCTCGGCAAGGTGCTGACCCAGGCTGACCAACGCGAGCATATCAGGCGGCAAGGCCAGGCACTGGCCCGCAGGCAAGCGGTTGAACTGGCTTACGATGGAGTCACCGCGGTAGGTCGAGTAGTGGTGGTCGATGTCGTGCAGGATGGTTTCCACCGCCATCTGCACCTGGGCCGGCAGCGGGCCACCAGGCTCGCGGACGTACTGGATGCTGTAGCTGCTGCCCATGGTCGGGCCACCCAGGCGCTCCAGGGTGGGGCCTTGGTTGCAGGCGGTGAGTAGCAGCAGAATGAACAGTAGGGCTGTGCGCACAGTAGGGTTTCTCGGTTGCCGGTGCTGGCCTCTTCGCGGGCAAACCAGCCCCTACAGGGGCAGCGATAATCCTGTAGGAGCGGGTTTACCCGCGAAAGGGCCGGCACTGACAACACACATTCAGAATAAAAAAAACGGGAACCCGAAGGTTCCCGTTTTTTCATTGCCTTACAAGCGAATCAGCGTGGAAACGCTGGCGGGTTCACACCAGCCATGTCTTCCATCACACGAACCACCTGGCAGCTATAACCGAATTCGTTGTCGTACCAGACGTACAGAACAACGCGGTTGTCGTTGGCGATGGTCGCTTCTGCGTCAACCACACCGGCGTGGCGCGAGCCGACGAAGTCGGTCGAAACCACTTCCTGGGAAGCCACGTAGTCGATCTGCTTGTGCAGCTCCGAGTGCATGGCGGTCTGGCGCAGGTACTCGTTGATCTCGTCGCGGGTGGTGGCCTTTTCCAGGTTCAGGTTCAGGATGGCCATCGAAACGTTCGGCGTCGGGACACGAATGGCGTTGCCGGTCAGCTTGCCCTTCAGCACTGGCAGTGCCTTGGCAGCAGCGGTGGCGGCGCCGGTTTCGGTGATTACCATGTTCAGCGGCGCGGCACGGCCACGGCGGCTGCCCTTGTGGAAGTTGTCGATCAGGTTCTGGTCGTTGGTGAACGAGTGAACGGTTTCGACGTGGCCGTTGACGATGCCGTACTGGTCGTTGATGGCCTTGAGCACCGGCACGATGGCGTTGGTGGTGCAGGAGGCCGCCGAGATGATCTTGTCATCGGCAGTGATATCACCGTGGTTGATACCGTGCACGATGTTCTTCAGCGCGCCCTTGCCAGGTGCGGTGAGGATCACGCGGGCAGCGCCAGGGCAGGCCAGGTGCTGGCCCAGGCCGTCGGCGTCACGCCATACGCCGGTGTTGTCGACGATAAGCGCATTGTCGATGCCGTACTGGGTGTAGTCGACTTCGCTCGGGCTCTTGGCGTAGATAACCTGGATCAGGTTGCCGTTGGCAGTGATGGTGTTGTTGGCTTCGTCGATGGTGATGGTGCCATCGAACGGGCCGTGCACCGAGTCACGGCGCAGCAGGCTGGCACGCTTGACCAGGTCGTTTTCGGCGCCTTTGCGCACGACGATGGCACGCAGACGCAGGCCGTCACCACCACCGGTCTTCTCGATCAGGATGCGCGCCAGCAGGCGGCCGATGCGACCGAAGCCGTACAGGACAACGTCGGTGCCTTTGCGCGCCGAAGCGTTCTGCTGACCGACCACGTCGGCCAGCTCTTCACGGACGAACTGCTCGGCAGTGCGGCCATTGCCTTCCTGCTTGAACTTGTTGGCCAGCTTGCCCAGGTCGACCGATGCGGCGCCCAGTTTCAGCTCGCTCATGGCCTTGAGCAGGGGGAATGTCTCGTGGACGGACAGTTCGGTTTCGTCGGTTTGGCGGTGGCGCGCAAAGCGGTGCGCCTTGAGAATCGAGATAACCGAACGGTTGATCAGGCTGCGGCCATAAATCGAGCTCACCACATTGTTATTGCGGTAGAGCTGACCGATAAGCGGGATCATCGCTTCAGCCAGGGCTTCACGATCAATCCACTCACCAAGACACTGGTCGGGCTTCTGAGTCACGGGAACCTTCCACATGTAGGGACAGAAAAAAGGGGCTACATTATGACGCCCCAACGCGGAACCGGCAATGAGTGCCTGTCGCAGTGACGCAAGCCAGTGTTCATGCCCTTTCGAGCCTGACAGCCGGCACTGTCACCGGTACAATCGGTCTCTTTGCCGCAACGCTTGGAGTGCAATCTCCCGTGTCAGTTCTGCGCCTACCGCAAATGTCGGCCACGGCCGGCAAACAAACCTGGGGCAACCTGCCCGGTGCCGCCCTCAGCCTTGCCATCGCCGAAGCCGCCAGCAGCGCCGGCCGCTTCACCCTGCTGCTGACGGCCGACAGCCAGGCCGCCGACCGTCTGGAGCAGGAGCTGCGCTTCTTTGCCCCGGACCTGCCCGTGCTGCCGTTCCCCGATTGGGAAACCCTGCCCTACGACCTGTTCTCGCCACACCAGGACATCATCTCCCAGCGCATCGCCAGCCTGTACCGCCTGCCGGAGCTGAGCCACGGCATCCTCGTGGTGCCGATCACCACCGCCCTGCACCGCCTGGCGCCCACGCGTTTTCTGCTGGGCAGCAGCCTGGTGCTGGATGTGGGCCAGACCATCGACGTGGAACAGATGCGCCTGCGCCTGGAGGCCAGCGGTTATCGTTGTGTCGACACCGTCTACGAGCATGGCGAGTTCGCCGTGCGCGGCGCGCTGATCGACCTGTTCCCGATGGGCAGCAAACTGCCCTACCGCATCGACCTGTTCGATAACGAGATCGAGACGCTGCGCACCTTCGACCCCGAGACCCAGCGCTCGATCGACAAGGTGGATTCGGTGCGCCTGCTGCCAGCACGCGAATTCCCGATGCAGAAGGAAGAAGTGACCCGCTTCAAGGCACGCTTTCGCGAGCGCTTCGACGTCGACTTCCGCCGCAGTGCAATCTTCCAGGACCTGGCCAGCGGCATCATCCCCGCCGGTATCGAGTACTACCTGCCACTGTTCTTCGAAGAAACCTCGACCCTGTTCGACTACCTGCCGACCGACACCCAGGTGTTCTCGCTACCCGGTGTGGAACAGGCCGCCGAGCACTTCTGGAACGACGTGCGCGGGCGTTATGAAGACCGCCGCGGCGACCTCAGCCGGCCGCTGTTGCCGCCGGCCGAGCTGTTCCTGCCGGTGGAAGATTGCTTCGCCCGGCTCAAGCAGTGGCCCCGTGTGGTGGTCAGCAGCGAAGAGCTGGAGCCTGGCGCAGGCCGCGAGCGCTTCCCGGCGCGCGCCCTGCCCAACCTGGCCATCGAGGCCAAGGCCAACCAGCCGCTGGCCGAGCTGGCCAACTTCCTCGACCAGTTCCCCGGCCGCGTGCTCTTCACTGCCGAATCAGCGGGCCGCCGGGAAGTGCTGCTGGAGCTGCTCGAACGGCTGAAGCTGCGCCCGCATACCGTCGAAGGCTGGGACGACTTCATTACCGGTGCCGAACGCCTGGCGATCACCATCGCCCCGCTGGACGACGGCCTGCTGCTGGACGATCCAGGGCTGGCCCTGATTGCCGAAAGCCCACTGTTCGGCCAGCGGGTGATGCAGCGCCGGCGCCGTGACAAGCGCGGCGAAACCGCCAACGACGCGGTCATCAAGAACCTCACCGAGCTGCGCGAAGGTGCGCCGGTGGTGCACATCGACCATGGCGTCGGCCGCTACCTGGGCCTGGCCACCCTGGAAATCGACGGCCAGGCTGCCGAATTCCTGACGCTGGAATACGCCGAGAACGCCAAGCTGTATGTGCCGGTGGCCAACCTGCACCTGATCGCCCGCTACACCGGCAGCGATGACGCCCTGGCACCGCTGCACCGGCTAGGTTCGGAGGCCTGGCAGAAGGCCAAGCGCAAGGCCGCCGAACAGGTCCGCGACGTGGCCGCCGAACTGCTCGACATCTATGCTCGCCGCGCCGCGCGCAAGGGCTACGCGTTTGCCGACCCGTCGGCTGACTATGCCACCTTCAGCGCCGGCTTCCCGTTCGAGGAAACCCCGGACCAGCAGGCCGCCATTGAGGCCGTGCGCGCCGACATGCTGGCCCCCAAGCCAATGGACCGCCTGGTCTGCGGCGACGTGGGCTTCGGCAAGACCGAAGTGGCCATGCGCGCGGCGTTCATCGCCGTGCACAGTGGCCGCCAGGTGGCCGTGCTGGTGCCCACCACCCTGCTTGCCCAGCAGCATTACAACAGCTTCCGCGACCGCTTTGCCGACTGGCCCGTGACCGTGGAAGTGATGAGCCGCTTCAAGTCGGCCAAGGAAGTGGCCGCCGCCGCCGCGGACCTTGCCGAAGGCAAGATCGACATCCTCATCGGCACCCACAAGCTGCTGCAGGACGACGTGCGCTTCAAAGACCTGGGCCTGGCCATCATCGATGAAGAGCACCGCTTTGGCGTGCGCCAGAAAGAACAGCTGAAGGCGCTGCGCAGCGAGGTCGATATCCTCACCCTGACCGCCACGCCGATTCCGCGCACGCTGAACATGGCGGTGGCGGGCATGCGCGACCTGTCGATCATCGCCACGCCGCCAGCACGCCGCCTGTCGGTGCGCACCTTCGTCATGGAACAGAACAAGAGCACGGTCAAGGAGGCGCTGCTGCGCGAACTGTTGCGCGGTGGCCAGGTGTACTACCTGCACAACGATGTGAAAACCATCGAAAAATGCGCCGCCGACCTTGCCGAGCTGGTGCCCGAGGCACGCATCGGCATCGGCCACGGGCAAATGCGCGAACGCGAGCTGGAACAGGTGATGAGCGATTTCTACCACAAGCGCTTCAACGTGCTGGTGGCCTCGACCATTATCGAAACCGGTATCGACGTGCCCAGCGCCAACACCATCGTCATCGAGCGCGCCGACAAGTTCGGCCTGGCCCAGCTGCACCAGTTGCGTGGCCGGGTTGGCCGTAGCCACCACCAGGCCTACGCCTACCTGCTCACACCCACCCGTCAGAAGGTGAGCGCCGACGCCGAAAAGCGCCTGGAGGCGATCGCCAACACGCAAGACCTTGGCGCAGGCTTTGTGCTGGCCACCAACGACCTGGAAATCCGCGGTGCCGGCGAGCTGCTGGGCGAAGGCCAGAGCGGGCAGATCCAGGCAGTGGGCTTCACCCTGTACATGGAAATGCTCGAACGTGCGGTCAAGGCAATCCGAAAAGGTACCCAGCCGAACCTTGAGCAACCCCTGGGTGGCGGCCCGGAGATCAACCTGCGCCTGCCGGCACTGATCCCAGAGGACTACCTGCCTGACGTGCATGCGCGCCTGATCCTGTACAAACGCATTGCCTCGGCTGCCGACGAAGAAGGCCTCAAGGACTTGCAGGTGGAGATGATCGACCGCTTCGGCTTGTTGCCAGAGCCGACCAAGAACCTGATGCGCCTGACGTCACTCAAGCTGCACGCGGAAAAGCTCGGCATCAAGAAAGTCGATGCAGGGCCCAACGGTGGCAAGCTCGAGTTCGAAGCCGAAACACCGGTCGACCCACTGACCCTGATCAAGCTGATCCAGGGTCAGCCCAAACGTTACAAGTTCGAAGGGGCCACCCAGTTCCGCTTCCTGGTACCGATGGAACGCCCCGACGAACGTTTCAATACCCTGGAGGCGCTGTTCGAGCGCCTGACCCCACAGCCTGCCTAAGGAAGACTCATGCGTGCCATCCGTTGCCTGACCCTGCTGCTGGCGCTGTTCGCCCCAGCTGCCTTCGCCGAAGGCCTGTATCAGGTAGAAATGATTCTGGTGCGGCAGAACAGCGTGCCCGCCTTCACCAGCCCGTTCGCCCCCGAAGACTGGAGCGCTGGCGCCCCACGCCTGGCGAAAGATGCCGAGCGCCCCCCAGCACTGGAAGATGAAGCTACCCGCCTGGAAGCCACCGCCGACTACACGGTGCTGATGCACAAGGCCTGGCAACAGCAGGTGGGCAGCGAACCCAGCCGCATCGCTCTGGGCGAAGGCACCGAACAGTTCGGGCACTTCCCGATCGAAGGCAACCTGAGCATCGCTGAAGGCCGCTTCATCACCGTCGAGGCCAACTTCTGGGTCAACCAGCTGGATGGCAACGGCAGCGTGCTGCAAAGCGAGCAGTTCAGGCAGAGCAACAGCAACGTCAAGGGCGGCCAGCTGACCTTTCTCGACGGCGGGCACCTGGCGGTGCTGCTGAAGGTGACCCCACCAGGCACGCCGAAAATGCCGGTGATGGACCCGGAGATGATGGAGCAGTAAGCCCATGAAGGACGATGCCGCCGAAATGGTGAACGCCTATCCGAACTGGATTCAATCGTTCAGCAAAGCTGCCCTGCAGCGCGGTGAGCGCTATGCCGAGGAAGGCAGGGCCGAACTGGAAGGCATTCATGGGCCAACCATAACGGCCAGTTGCCAAGGGAGCGGCAGCAACCACTACCGGCAACACATCAAATTGCACGTAGCGGGCGGCCGCTGCCATGTGCGCGGTGACTGCGATTGCCCGGTACGGCAAAACTGCAAGCATTGCGCCGCTGTCCTTTTCTGCGTCAGCGAGCGCTTTTCCAGCAGTAAGGACACGCAAGCCAACCCGGGCGCCTTGTCTGCCGAACTGCAGCACTGGTTGAGCGGCCTGGAGCAGGCCCCGCCCAAAGCCGACGCTACCGAAGACAAACGCGGGCGCATGGTGTGCTATCAGCTGCAGCTTACCGACGATGCCGGCTGCGCCCTGCTTGTGCGCAAGGGCACGCGCACGGAGGACGGCATCCGCTTCAGCCGCGTCCAGTCCCTTTACGATTTTCTCTACGAGCCACCGCGCTTCGTAACAGACGAAGACATCCGCATTCTGCGCCTGCTCTCGGCCTTGAATCAGGGCGGCGGCCAGGATCGCGGCTACCGACTGAAGGGCCATGAAGGTGGCGAGCTGTTCCAGCGCGCCCTCGAAACCGGGCGGATGTTCTTCGATACCGACCTCCCCCTGCTTCATGAAGGCCCGGTGCGCCACGCCGAGTTTCGCTGGGTACGCCTGGACAACGGAAATTACCGGGGGCGGTGGTACAGCGGCGAAGCGATGCTGCGCTGCGTCATCCCGCTGCTGCCGCTTTACTACCTGGACCTGCCGACCCGTGAAGTGGGCAAGGTCGAGCACAGCCTGGATCCGCACGTCGCCGTGCAGCTGACTATTGCACCCGATGTACCGGAACACCTGGTCGTACCCCTGAGCCACAAGCTCAATGCCCTCAGCCATAAGGTGCCGACCCCGACGCAAGTGCAGGAGCAGTTGCTCGATAACATCCAGCCCAAGCCCCTTCTTGCTCTCGGCAGCCTTGAATACACCGCCTACATGCCAAAAACCGGTCGCATGCAACGGCAGATGCAACATCGCGCCGCATTGGCGTTCGATTATGACGGCTTGCAGGCCAGCGGCACTGACGAAAAGCCGCTGACCCGCCTGGCAGGCAGCACCAGCCAGCGCATTCGCCGCCAGCCTCAAGCCGAGCAGACGCTGCGCCAGATGCTGCGCGATTTCGGCTTCAAACCCGCCACACGGCAGAGCAAGGCCCTACCCGACAGTGCCGGCGAAATGCACCAGTTGCCTGACGACGAAGCCTGGCTGCGCTTTGCCCGCGAGGGCCTGCCGCGCCTGCGCGAAGCCGGCTGGGACATCGACATTCACCGCGACTTCGCCTTCAACCTGCAGGAGGTGGACGACTGGTATGCAACCATCGACGAAGCGCCCGGCCATGAATGGTTCGACCTGGAACTAGGCATCGTGGTCGATGGCCAGCGCCACAGCCTGCTGCCGATCGTGCTGCACCTGTTGCGCAGCAGCCCGGAGCTGCTACGCCCCAGCGAACTGGCCCGACGCAGTGACGATGAACACCTGTTGATCGACCTCAATCGCGGCCGTCTCGATGCCCCGGCTTTGCGCGTCGCCCTGCCCTACGGCCGCATCAAGGCAGTCATGGGCACCCTGGGCGAGCTCTACTTGCATGAGGACACGGCAGGCCCGTCCCTGCGCATGGAGCGTGCCGACGCCGCGCGCCTGAATGAAATCGAAGGCCTGCCCCTGCACTGGGAAGGTGGGGAGCACGTGCGCGACCTGGGCCGCCGCCTGCGCGATGCCCGGGACCTGCAGGTAGAACCGCCCATCGGGCTGCAGGCCAGCTTGCGCCCTTATCAGCAGCAAGGCCTGAACTGGCTGCAGGCCCTGCGCGAGATGGGTACCGGCGGCATCCTCGGCGACGACATGGGCCTGGGCAAGACCCTGCAGGCCTTGGCCCATCTGCTGCTGGAGAAACAGTCCGGGCGCCTGAGTGCACCGGCCCTGGCAGTCATGCCGACCAGCCTCATACCCAACTGGCTGGACGAGGCCCAGCGCTTCGCCCCCGACCTGCGCGTCCTGGCACTGCATGGGCCGGGGCGCAGCAAGCACTTCACCAAGCTGCATGAGTACGATCTGGTCCTGACCACTTACGCCCTGATGCCGCGCGACCTCGAACAGCTGCGCCCCCAGGCCTGGCACGTGCTGATACTGGACGAGGCGCAAAACATCAAGAGCAGCAGCAGCAAGGCTGCCCTCGCCGTCTGCGAGCTACAGGCCGGGCAGCGTTTGTGCCTGACCGGCACGCCGATGGAAAACAACCTGGGTGAACTGTGGTCGATCTTCCACTTCCTGATGCCCGGCTGGCTGGGCGACCTGAAGCGCTTCAACCAGGACTACCGCAACCCGATCGAACGCCACGGTGACAGCGAGCGCATGGCCCACCTGGCCAGCCGCATCCGGCCGTTCCTGCTGCGCCGCACCAAGGAGCAGGTGGCCACAGAACTGCCGGCCAAGACCGAAATGGTGCACTGGGTCGAGCTCAGTGATGCCCAGCGCGATACGTATGAAGCCGTGCGAGTGGCCATGGACCAGAAGGTCCGCGACGAAATCGCCCGCAATGGCGCCGCACGCAGCCAGATCGTGATCCTCGACGCGTTGCTCAAGCTGCGCCAGGTGTGCTGTGACCTGCGTCTGGTCAAGGGGGTAGAAAGCAAAGGCAACCAGGCCGACAAGGGCAAGCTGGGTGCGCTGCTGGAGATGCTCGAAGAACTGCTCAGCGAAGGGCGCCGGGTTTTGTTGTTCTCACAGTTCACCTCGATGCTGGCGCTGATCGAGCAGGAGCTCGAGAAGCGCAAAATCCGCTACAGCCTGCTGACCGGCGACACTCGCGACCGTCGCACACCAGTGCAGCAGTTCCAGCAAGGTGAAAGCGAAGTGTTCCTGATCAGCCTCAAGGCGGGGGGCGTAGGCTTGAACCTGACGGCGGCGGACACCGTGATCCACTTCGACCCCTGGTGGAACCCGGCCAGCGAAAACCAGGCTACCGACCGTGCCTACCGCATCGGCCAGGACAAACCGGTGTTCGTGTTCAAGCTGATTACCCGGGGGACGGTGGAAGAGAAGATCCAGTTGTTGCAGCAGGAAAAGGCAGCACTGGCAGCCAGCCTGCTGGACGGCGGGCAGGCTGGGCAGTGGCGGCTTGGCGATGAAGAAATCGAGGCCCTGTTTGCGCCATTGCCTGGGAAACGCGGGCGGTAGGCCAAAGGGGAATAGAGCGTAGGAGCGGGTTCACCCGCGAAAGGGCCGGGCCTGCTGGCCAAGTTCCACCTGCCGCTCACCGTTGCCGCCGCTACCGTATTCGCGGGTAAACCCGCTCCTACAACGGATCAGGGGTGGACACAGGTCGGTGGTTGGACGCAGGCCGCGTGTAGGAGCGGGTTTACCCGCGAAAGGGCCGGTCCTGCCGACCAATCTCCACCCGCCATTAACCGTTGCCGTCGCTACCGTATTCGCAGGTAAACCCGACTTGTGGGAACGAACAGGCCCGCGCAGTCAATCGACCAGCTGAGCTTCCTTCAACGCCCCCAACGCCTCCTGCCAGCGCGGCTGCTGGCGATAATCGGTCCGCGCAAAACCTTGCCCGCGCATCCGCGCAATCCGCGGCGACGGTTTGACCTTCAACCGCTGCGCCGCACTCAGCGCCAGCTCCGCCGCCGCCCGGTCATTGCACACTAGGCCCATATCACAACCGGCGCTCAGCGCCGCTTCGATACGGCTGGCTGCATCGCCCACCACATGCGCACCGGCCATCGACAGGTCATCACTGAAGATCACCCCGTCAAAGCCCAGCTCGCCACGCAGGATGTCCTGCAACCAACGCCGCGAGAAGCCAGCGGGCTGGTTGTCAACCTGCGGGTAGATGACATGCGCTGGCATCACTGCCGCCAGCTGCCCACTCAGGCGGGTAAACGGCACCAGGTCGGCCTGGCGCAGTTGTTCCAGGCTGCGTTCATCAGTGGGGATGGCCACGTGCGAATCGGCTTCGGCCCAGCCATGCCCCGGGAAATGCTTGCCACAGGCAGCCATACCCGCCGCATTCATGCCACGGATGAACGCGCCGGCCAAGCGCGTTGCAAGCAGCGGGTCACCCTCGAAGGCGCGGCTGCCCACCACGGCGCTACGCTGGTGGTCCAGGTCGAGCACCGGAGCGAAGCTGAGGTCCAGGCCAACCGCCAGCACCTCGGTCGCCATCAGCCAGCCGCACTGCTCAGCCAGGTACTCGGCATTGTCGTTATCGGCCAGCGCACGCATGGCTGGCAGGCGCACAAAGCCCTGGCGCAGACGCTGTACGCGCCCGCCTTCCTGGTCCACTGCCAGGATCAGATCAGGGCGAATGGCGCGGATGGACGCGCACAGTTCGCGCACCTGGCGCGGGTTGTCGATATTGCGGGCGAAGATGATCAGGCCAGCCACTTCCGGCTGGCGAAGCAGTTGACGGTCTTCGGCGGTCAGCCATTTACCGGCGATATCCACCATCAGGGAGCCTTGCAGGCTGACAGTCATGGGTAATCCTTCATTGAAGACAGAGAGAGGCCCACCGGGGGGCAGCAGACACCGGCAGACACGCGCCGTTGGCCACAGGCGAAGCCATACAGGCACTGGTCAGCAAGGGAGATGCGAAGTAGATCGAAATCGGGCATGGGCGCTAGCTTAGCGGAAGCGCCCCGCCGCGCCCAGCCTTCAGGCCTTGGCGGTAGCCGAACCGGTCTTTGTGCGCGGGCGCAGCTGCGCAGTGACCATCGCCTCGTCGGTCACACCGCTGTCAGCGCGCATGCCTGCCGCCAGGAACGGCACCATCAGGCGCATCACTTGCTCGATCGAGGTGTTGATGCCGAAGTCGGTCTCGGCAATCGCCCGCAGGGCCTTGATACCGGACATGCTGAAGGCCGCGGCACCCAGCATGAAGTGCACACGCCAGAACAGTTCCAGTGGCGGAATGCGTGGCGCAGCCTCGTTCACCAGCAGCATGTAGCGGCGAAACACCTTGCCGTACATGTCTTCCAGATAGCGCCGCAGGTGACCCTGGCTCTGGCTGAACGCCAGGCCCAGCAGGCGCATGAAGATCGACAGGTCGTTGTTGCTGCGCGGCTGCACGGCCAGCGCCTGCTCTACGAGCATTTCCAGCAGTTCTTCGAGGCTGGGCTTGTGCTCCGGCTTGGCCTGGCGGCGCTCCAGCTCACGCTCCAGACTGGCGCAGAATGGGCCGAGGAAACGCGAGAAAACGGCCTGGATCAGCGCCTTCTTGGAGCCGAAATGATAGTTGACTGCCGCCAGGTTGACCCCGGCCTTGCTGGTAATCAGCCGCAACGAGGTTTCGGCGAACCCCCTTTCCGCGAACAGCTGCTCGGCAGCGTCGAGAATGCGTTCAACGGTTTCCGATTGGGCCATGACTACTCCGACTACTCCGCCAGACAAACAGGTGTTTGAAACATACGTTTCAGCCCTGCTTCTGTCAAGGCTCGGTGACTGGGCGGTCGCCATTTAAAAGCGCCAGCCGGCCCACTGCAAGCGCCACCTCTTCTGTTTATTGCGCCTTTTGGCTTGCAGCGCACCCAGTACTGTATATAATTCCAGTCACTGTACAAAAAGACAGAGCGCTTACCATGTTGAAACTGACGCCACGCCAAGCCGAAATTCTCGCGTTCATCAAGCGCTGCCTGGAAGACAACGGCTTCCCGCCTACACGCGCCGAGATTGCTCAGGAGCTGGGCTTCAAGTCGCCCAATGCCGCCGAGGAGCACCTCAAGGCCCTTGCCCGCAAGGGCGCGATCGAAATGACGCCGGGCGCTTCCCGCGGCATCCGCATCCCTGGCCTGGAAGCCAAGGCCGAAGAAGCCGGCCTGCCCATCATCGGCCGGGTCGCTGCCGGTGCGCCGATTCTTGCCGAACAGCACATCGAGCAATCCTGCAACATCAACCCTGCCTTCTTCCACCCCCAAGCCGACTATTTGCTGCGCGTACACGGCATGAGCATGAAGGACGTCGGCATCTTCGACGGTGACCTGCTGGCTGTGCACACCTGCCGTGAAGCCCGCAACGGCCAGATCGTTGTGGCGCGCATCGGTGACGAAGTCACCGTCAAGCGCTTCAAGCGCGAAGGCAGCAAAGTCTGGCTGCTTGCCGAAAACCCCGAATTCGCCCCCATCGAAGTCGACCTGAAAGAACAGGAACTGGTGATCGAGGGCTTGAGCGTCGGCGTCATTCGCCGCTGATCCAGGAGGCGTCATGCAGCAGTTCATTCACGCACCCGAGCAAGCCCAGTTGCCCCTGTTCGAAGCATTCCTCGCCCAGCCCGTGCTGCCAGGCCTGAAAGCCAGGGAACCGGCGCGCAAGAGCAGCCAGCCCGAGCTGTTCAGCGAACTGTCGCTGCGCGGCGCCCCTGGCCACTGCCAAAGCCTGCTGGCACCCGTGCTGCGCGAACTGAGCGAAGAGGACGAGGCCCGCTGGCTGACCCTGATCGCCCCACCGCCAAGCCTGACCCAGGCCTGGCTGCGCGATGCCGGGCTCAACCGTGAACGTATTCTGCTGCTGCAACCCCGCAGCAATCAAAGCGCGCTGCAACTGGCCTGTGAGGCTTTGCGCCTGGGCCTCAGCCACACCGTGGTGAGCTGGCTGGGCAACGTCAATGCCACTGCACGCCAGCAACTGCTACGTGCAGCCAGTGCCGGAAACGCACAAAGCCTGAACATCCGCCTCGGCTGATGTTCAGGCTTTGCCTGTCACTTCAAATAGCCTGATACGCTGCTGCACACTCAGTGCAGCACACGCGGCCCTTCATCACGCTCGAGCTCGCCATCCATCAGGCGACCGGCCATCTGCACGCCCACACTGAGCATGGCCTTGGCCACTTCCACATGCTGACCCTGCAGGAACACCTTGGCGTCTTCCGAGAAATCCAGGGTTACCAGAGAGCCCTCATCCTCGGCGCGACGAAGTTCGATGCGGCCGTCAGGCAACTCGACAATTTCCAGAAAAGACGTAGACATAAATGGCAGTTCTCCGCGAAAGGCGATTAGTGTACCAGCCGTTGCGGCTATCAGCACTCACTCAACGCGTCACGGAAACGTCTCACCAAACTTTTAAGGTCATTGCGCCAGCTTTCCAGCTCGGCACGCGACAGCGCTGGATGCTCAGGCTCATCAAGATTGACAGCTTGAATCAGGGGCTGGGTAACGTCGGTTTTCGGCGCTTTTCTGGCGACCGGTGGTCGGAACAAATCGGCATAAGCACCGAGCATTTGCGCCAGCCAGGTTTCCCGCTGGCGGGCCAGCTCCAGCAACTCGGCCACTTCCGGGATGGCGATACCGTTCAGGGCATCGTCGGCCAGGGCTTGCTCCACCGTTGCGACGACCGGCAGGCGGTAAAAGCCCCCGATCTCATGGCACAGGCCCAACAGAGCGCCATACAGGTGGAACAGCGCCGACTCGCGCTCAGCCTGGACCAGACCTTGGGCATTCATGGCCTGGCTTTGTTCAGCCTTGGCCATGGACTCGAGGGCGAGGCCGGCGAAGAACAGTTTCTGGTTGGTACGGGTGTAGAGTTCCTGGGCCATTTCAGTGCCCTCCCATAAGGCTACAAGGCGGATATCTGCATCATAAATGATTGGGGCCGCTTTGCGCCCCTTCGCGGGCTTGCCCGCCCCCACCAGTACAGCGCCACATTCAAGGGCGGCGCGATACCTGTGGGAGCGGGCAAGCCCGCGAAGGGGCGCAAAGCGGCCCCAAACACAGCACCGATGGATCAGCGCTTGTCTTCAACCTTCCAGGCATTGCCGTCGTAGAACGCCTTCCAGCCGGTCGGCTTGCCATCGACCTCGGACTGCACATACTGCTCCTTGGTCTTGCGGCTGTAGCGGATCACCGCCGGGCGGCCATCCGGGTCTTTCTGCGGCGCATCGCACAGGAAGTGGTACTTCGGGTCGATCTCATGCTTGTGCGGCACAATCTCCAGCACCAGCGGCGCACGGGTTTCGCGGTTCTTGGGGAACTGGCTGGCAGCCAGGAACAACCCGGAAGCACCGTCGCGCAGCACGTAGGTATCGTCAACCTTCTCGCACTTGAGCTCCGGCATGTCCACCTTGTCCATCTTCGGTGGCGCCGCCTCGCCGCTCTTGAGCAGCTTGCGGGTGTTCTTGCACGTCGGGTTGGTGCAGCCGAAGAACTTGCCGAAACGGCCGGTCTTCAATTGCATCTCGCTACCGCACTTGTCGCACTCCAGGCTCGGCCCTTCGTAACCCTTGATGCGGTAGTTGCCTTCTTCGATCTCGTAACCGGCGCAATCCGGGTTGTTACCGCAGATGTGCAGCTTGTGTTTCTCGTCCAGCAGGTAGGCGTCCATCGCCGTGGCGCAGATCGGGCAACGGTGCTTGCCCAGCAACACGCGCGATTCCGACTCGCCCTCGTCGTCAGCGGCAATCTCGTCGCCCGGCACCAGGTTGACGGTAGCCTTGCAGCGCTCTTTCGGCGGCAGGCTGTAGCCAGAGCAACCCAGGAACACACCCGTAGAAGCGGTGCGAATCATCATCGGCCGACCACATTCCTTGCACGGAATGTTGGTCATGGTCGGCTGGTTGGCGCGCATGCCGTCTTCGCTGGACTCGGCAGTCTGCAGCTTTTTGCTGAAATCGCCGTAGAACTCGTCGAGCACGTTCTTCCAGTCACGCTCGCCCTGGGCCACGTCGTCGAGGTTCTCTTCCATGTCGGCGGTAAAGCCGTAGTCCATCAGGTTGGAGAAGCTCTCCGACAAACGCTCGGTGACGATGTCGCCCATCTTCTCGGAGTAGAAGCGGCGGTTGTGCAGCGTCACATAGCCACGGTCCTGGATGGTGGAAATGATCGCCGCGTAGGTCGATGGGCGGCCAATACCGCGCTTTTCCATTTCCTTGACCAGGCTGGCTTCGGTAAAGCGTGCAGGCGGCTTGGTGAAGTGCTGGCTCGGGTCGATCTGGATCAGCTTGAGTGCTTCACCCTGCACCATCTCTGGCAGCACGTCGTCTTCGCCGGGCTTGCTCTGCTGTGGCAGCACACGGGTGTAACCGTCGAACTTGAGGATGCGGCCCTTGGCACGCAGCTCGAAATCGCCGGCAGCGACGGTAACGCTGGTGGACAGGTACTGCGCTGGCGGCATCTGGCACGCCAGGAACTGGCGCCAGATCAGCTCGTACAGGCGCTCGGCGTCACGCTCCATGCCGCTGAGCTTGGTCGGGTGGGTATTCACGTCAGAAGGCCGAATCGCTTCGTGCGCCTCCTGGGCGCCCTCCTTGCTGCCGTAAACCAGTGGCGCCTCCGGCAGGTACTGCTTGCCGAACTCCCGCTCGATGTAGCTGCGTGCCATATCCAGGGCGTCAGCCGACAGGTTGGTCGAGTCGGTACGCATGTAGGTGATGTAACCAGCTTCGTACAAGCGCTGGGCCATCATCATGGTTTTCTTCACACCGAAGCCCAGGCGGTTACTGGCCGCTTGCTGCAAGGTGGACGTAATGAACGGTGCCGATGGCTTGCTGCTGGTCGGGCGGTCTTCGCGCTTGACCACGCTGTAGCTGGAAGCCTTGAGCTTTTCCAGCGCAGCCATGGCCTGAGCTTCGTTCAGCGGCTTGAAGGCCTCGCCCTTCTCGCGCGCCACCTCGAAACGCACCTTGGCGTTCTTGGCGGTGCCGAGGTCGGCGTGGATCTCCCAGTACTCTTCCGGGATGAACGCGCGGATCTCACGCTCGCGCTCTACCACAAGCTTTACCGCTACCGACTGTACACGACCAGCGGACAGACCGCGGGCAATCTTGGCCCACAGCAGCGGCGAAACCATGTAACCGACCACGCGGTCGAGGAAACGCCGAGCCTGCTGGGCGTTGACCCGGTCGATGTCCAGCTCGCCTGGCTGCGAGAACGCTTCCTGAATGGCCTTCTTGGTAATTTCGTTGAACACCACGCGCTTGTAGCGGGTGTCGTCACCCCCGATGGCCTCGCGCAGGTGCCAGGCAATGGCTTCCCCTTCGCGGTCCAAGTCGGTTGCGAGATAGATGGTGTCGGCATCCTTGGCCAGGCGGCGCAGCTCTTCGATCACCTTTTCCTTGCCAGGCAGGATCTCGTACTTGGCCTTCCAGCCATGGTCGGGGTCGACGCCCATGCGCGCCACCAACTGGCGGCGGGCCTTCTCTTTCGGCGAAAGCGCCGGCGCCTCACCCGCAGCCTTGCCACGCTTGGCGGCCGGCTCTTTGCTCGCGCTGGCCGAACCGCTGGTGGGGAGGTCTCGGATATGGCCGATACTCGACTTCACCACGTACTGGTTGCCCAGGTACTTGTTGATGGTCTTGGCCTTGGCCGGGGATTCCACAATGACCAGCGATTTGCCCATGGATCGGAGTATTCCTGAATCTGAAGATAAAAAACGCGCCAAGTGCCAGACGCGGCACCGCTATATATAGTGGCAAAAGTGTGAGGTCAAGCTCGGACGATCACGCGTGCGACTTGCCCAGCAACCCGGGCAGCCCCTCTTCGGCCTTGACCAAAGCAAAGCGTGGCACCTGCTCGCCGTCAAATTCGACGGACTCCTGGAACATCGACAGGGGACGTACCCAGAAGCTGTAATCACCATACAGGCATTGGTAGAACACCATCCACTCTTCGGTTTCGGAGTGCCGCGCAACACTGAAGACACGGTACTCAGGCCCTTTGTAATGCCGGTATACGCCTGGTTGTATCTGCATGTTGCACACCTCCTGAATAAAACCTGAAAAAACAAAACCGGGGCACTAGGCCCCGGCTGCTGTCCCGCTACGCGATCAGACGCGTTCGAAGACAGTGGTGATACCTTGGCCCAGGCCGACGCACATGGTCGCAACACCCAGCGTACCGCCATTTTGCTTCATGACGTTGAGCAGGGTGCCGGAAATCCGCGCCCCGGAGCAACCGAACGGGTGGCCCAAAGCAATGGCGCCGCCGTGCAGGTTAACCTTCTCATCCATCTTGTCGAGCACTTTCAAGTCTTTCAGCACGGGCAGGGCCTGTGCAGCGAAGGCTTCGTTGAGCTCGATGAAGTCGATATCGGCCATGGTCAAGCCCGCACGCTTGAGGGCTTTCTGGGTCGATGGCACCGGGCCGTAGCCCATGATTGCCGGGTCGACACCGGCCACGGCCATCGAACGGATCACCGCCAATGGCTGGATACCCAGGTCCATGGCACGCTGACCGGACATGACGATCATGCACGAGGCGCCGTCGGTGATCTGCGACGAGGTACCAGCCGTGACCGTACCGCCTTTCGGATTGAACGCAGGCTTGAGCGACGCCAGGCCTTCGAGGGTGGTTTCCGGGCGAATGGTTTCGTCGAAATCGAACACCTTCAGGAAGCCGTTCTCGTCGTAGCCCTGCATCGGGATGATCTCATCCTTGAACTTGCCTTCGACCGTGGCCTTGTGGGCCAGCTGGTGCGAGCGCAAGCCGAACAGGTCCTGCTGCTCACGGGTAATGCCGTGCATCTTGCCAAGCATTTCTGCAGTCAGGCCCATCATCCCGGAAGCCTTGGCGGCATGCAAGGACAGGTGCGGGTTGGGGTCGACGCCGTGCATCATGCTGACGTGGCCCATGTGCTCCACGCCACCCACCACGAACACATCACCGTTACCGGTCATGATCGCCTGGGCAGCCGTGTGCAGGGCGCTCATGGACGAGCCGCACAGGCGGCTGACGGTCTGCGCCGCAGAGGTGTGCGGGATCGGGGTCATCAGCGAAGCCATACGGGCGATGTTCCAGCCCTGCTCCAGGGTCTGGTTGACGCAGCCCCAGATCACGTCCTCGACTTCTTTCGGGTCGACCTTGCCGTTGCGTTCCAGCAGTTTGCTGATCAGGTGCGCCGACATGTCTTCAGCGCGGGTATTGCGGTGCATGCCACCCTTGGAGCGGCCCATTGGCGTGCGACCGAAGTCGACAATCACCACGTCTCTTGGATTCAGGCTCATATCAAATCTCTCGCTCTAGCTCGTTGACCGCTCAGTTGAAGAAGCGCTGGCCGTTCTTGGCCATTTCACGCAGCTTGGCGGTCGGGTGGTACAGCGGCCCCAGGTCGGCGTACTGATCGGCCAGGGCAACGAATTCGGCCACACCGATCGAGTCGATGTAACGCAGCGCACCACCGCGGAAGGGAGGGAAACCAATGCCGTAGACCAAGCCCATGTCAGCTTCGGCGGCGGTTTCGACGATGCCGTCTTCCAGGCAACGCACGGTCTCAAGGCACAGCGGGACCATCATCCAGTTGATGATGTCTTCGTCAGTGACTTCACGCTGCTCGAACACGATAGGCTTGAGCACGTCGAGCACGGTGGCATCGAAGACCTTCTTCGGTTTGCCGCGCTTGTCGGTTTCGTAGGCGTAGAAGCCCTTGCCGTTCTTCTGGCCCAGGCGGTTGGCCTCGTACAGCGCATCAACGGCCGAGCGACGCTCGTCCTTCATGCGGTCCGGGAAACCTTCGGCCATCACATCGCGGCCATGGTGACCGGTGTCGATGCCGACCACGTCCATCAGGTAGGCCGGGCCCATCGGCCAGCCGAACTTTTCCATGACCTTGTCGATGCGCACAAAATCGACACCGGCGCTGACCAGCCTGGCGAAACCGCCGAAGTAAGGGAACAGCACGCGGTTGACCAAAAAGCCCGGGCAGTCGTTGACCACGATCGGGTTCTTGCCCATTTTCTTGGCGTAGGCCACGGTGGTGGCGACCGCCACTTCACTGGACTTCTCGCCACGGATCACTTCAACCAGCGGCATCATGTGCACCGGGTTGAAGAAGTGCATGCCGACGAAGTTTTCCGGGCGTTTGAGCGCCTTGGCCAGCAGGTTGATGGAGATGGTAGAGGTGTTGGAAGCGAGGATCGCATCGTCCTTCACCTGGCCTTCCACTTCCGCCAGTACCGCTTGCTTGACCTTCGGGTTCTCGACCACAGCCTCGACGACGATGTCGACATTGGCGAAATCGCCATAGGACAGGGTCGGGCGAATGGCGTTGAGGGCCTCGGCCATCTTGGCCGGGGTCAGGCGGCCCTTCTCGACGCGGTTGCCAAGCAGCTTGGAGGCCTCGTTCAGACCCAGCTGAATGGCTTCCTCGCGGATGTCCTTCATCAGGATCGGCGTACCTTTGACCGCCGACTGGTAGGCGATACCGCCGCCCATAATGCCGGCGCCGAGCACGGCGGCCTGCTTCACGTCGTGGGCGATCTCGTCATGCGCCTTGGCCTTGCGCTTGAGTTCCTGATCGTTGAGGAACAAGCCGATCAGGCTCTCGGCGACCGAGGTCTTGGCCAGCTTGGCAAAGCCTGCTGCTTCGACTTCCAGGGCCTTGTCGCGACCGAAGTTGGCAGCTTTCTGGATGCTCTTGATCGCTTCGACCGGGGCCGGGTAGTTCGGGCCGGCCTGGCCAGCGACGAAGCCCTTGGCAGTCTCGAAGGCCATCATCTGCTCGATGGCATTGAGCTTGAGCTTTTCCAGCTTCGGCTGGCGCTTGGCCTTGTAGTCCAGCTCGCCACTGATGGCACGCTTGATCAGGTCGAGGGCACCGGCCAGCAGCAGCTCAGGGGCGACCACGGCGTCGACGGCCCCCACTTTCAGGGCATCTTCGGCACGGTTTTCCTTGCCGGCGGCGATCCACTCGATGGCGTTGTCCGAGCCGATCAGGCGCGGCAGGCGCACGGTACCGCCGAAGCCCGGGTAGATACCCAGCTTGACTTCCGGCAGGCCGATCCTGGCGTTGGTGGACATGACCCGGTAGTCGGCCGCCAGGCACATTTCCAGGCCGCCGCCCAGCGCGATGCCGTTGATGGCGGCAACGGTCGGCACTTCGAGGTCTTCGAAGGCGTTGAAGATGCGATTGGCTTCCAGGTTGCCAGCGACCAGTTCGGCCTCAGGCAGCTTGAAGTTGTCGACGAACTCGGTGATGTCGGCGCCGACGATGAACACGTCCTTGCCACTGCTGACGATCACGCCCTTGACCGAAGCATCGGCCCGGATGGCATCGACGGCCTGGCGCAGCTCGTTCAGGGTAAGGCGGTTGAACTTGTTGACGGACTCACCCTTGAGGTCGAACTTGAGCTCGACGATGCCACTTTCAAGAGCCTTAACCGTGATGGCTTTACCTTCGTAAATCATCAACTGATCTCCACGATATGGAAGCTGAACTGTACACGCCGATCGCTGCAGCAGAAGCAGGCCTAAGCTGCCTTGCCCCAGGCACACCCGTCAGCGCGCTAGTCGGAAGTATGGCTTGGCGTCATGACATACAAACGCTCAATTCATACGGCCGTTTGATTTGGGTGTGCACACATTCTCCGAAAAGATGGGCGTTGTCAAATGCTCACGAGCACGGCGAAAACGCGACTTTCCAGTCATTTTCTATCGTCCGGGTACAAAACATGATGACAGTGATCGCCGGTCATTCATGTCAGCGATTGACCACAAGCATCGGCTGATTGCTTTGCGCTTGCGCGAAGAGCCAAGGCGACTACACTGGCACTTGCTTGAATGAATAACCCGGCCTGCCTGGCCTTTTCTGCGCAGCAGAACGCAAAGCGGCGACTTGGCACCCCACCCCTTCAGGGTTATGCCGAGCCGCCGCTTTGTCGTTACAGAACAGATTGACCAGCCTGGATGCCCCGTAGGAGCGGGTTTACCCGCGAAGCAGGCACCGCGGAGTTTGGCACCGACTCTGCCGGTGTTCGCAAGTGAATCCGCGCCTACAGAGGCCGCGTATGGGCGGCGCTCAAGCCAAGGTTTCGAGGGCGTAGGCAACATCCTGCAACACAGCAGTATCGCCGCGCTCGGTCCAGTACAGGGCAATCATCCGCGCATCGGCCTCGACCTTGTACACACTCGCCGGCAAACGCGACAAGGCGCCCATGAAGCGTGGGTCTTCGCAGGGTTCGCGCCACTGGTTCCACCACACCCCGGGGCTGACCTGCCAGAAGCTGAAGCTGTCCTCATGCCCACGGCGCCGGGCTCGGTGATACTGCGGGCAAGGGCTTGGCGGCTCCTTTTCCAGCCAGTGCGGCCACTGCTGCGGCGCCAGCTGCATGGCCAAACCCATGCGCCGCGCCTCCAGGCGCAACTTCATCTGCTCGCTCTGCTTGCGCGAGCTGCGCAGCCAGGAAAGCGGACTGAGAATCAGCGCAAGGATTGACACCACCAGCAATACCGTCATATCAGTAGTTCCCATAAAGCGTTGCAAATGAGCTGGTTAGCCATTTTTCACGGTAGACCCGCCCTAAAGCGACCATACTTCTTCTATCGCGATTGTCAGGAGTACCGCTCATGCAATACGAACATTTGTTGGTCGCCGTCGACCTGACCGAAGAATGCGACCCGGTGATCAAGCGCGCCATGGCGCTGGCAGAGCCTTCGAAAGCCAAGGTATCCCTGGTGCACATCGTCGAGCCGATGGCCATGGCCTTCGGCGGTGACGTACCGATGGACCTGTCGCAGCTGCAACAGCAGCAGTTCGACCAGGCCAAGGAGCGCATGGACCGGCTGTTCAACAAATACCCGGAAATCAACCGCGGCGACTCGCACCTGACCTACGGCCAGCCTCGCCAGGAAATCCACCAGTTGGCCAAGGACCAGAAGTGCGACTTGATCGTGGTCGGCAGCCATGGCCGTCACGGCCTGGCATTGCTGCTGGGCTCCACGGCCAACGATGTGCTGCACGGTGCGCCGTGTGACGTGCTGGCGGTACGCTTGCTGAAGAAGGATTGACTGGACCTGAACCGGCCTCTTCGCGGGCAAGCCCGCACATACAAGGGTATGGCACCCCCTGTAGGTGCGGCTTTACCCGCGAAGAGGCCGGAACAGGCTAACGCCCATCAGCCTTCCAGCTCAGCCCAGCGCTCTACCAAGACATCCAGCTCGCCCTGCAGCTTCTCGATCCGCGCCAGCACCGCCGAAGTTTCTGCAATCGGCCGCTGATAGAAGCCCGCCGCATTCACTTCTTCCTGGGCTTCAGCCATACGCTGCTCCAGCTCATCGATCTGCCCCGGCAGCATCTCCAGCTCACGCTGCAGCTTGTAGCTGAGCTTCTTCTTCGAAGCTTCTTCCACCACCGGCGCCGCAACAGGCTCAGGCTTGGCCTCGACCTTCTCCACCACCGCGCTGTTGAGCGCAGACTTACCGCCCTTGCTCTCGGTCACGCCCAGCAGCTTCGGCGAGCCGCCCTGGCGAATCCAGTCCTCGTAGCCGCCCACATACTCACGCACCTTGCCCTCGCCTTCGAACACCAGGGTGCTGGTCACGACGTTGTCGAGGAAGGCCCGGTCGTGGCTGACCATCAGCACGGTGCCCTTGTAGTTGGACAGCACCTCTTCCAGAAGCTCGAGGGTTTCCACGTCCAGGTCGTTGGTCGGTTCGTCGAGCACCAGCAGGTTGGCCGGCTTGCTGAACAGCTTGGCCAGCAGCAGCCGCGCACGCTCACCACCTGACAGCGCCTTGACCGGCGTGCGCGCACGCTGGGGACTGAACAGGAAATCGCCCAGGTAGCTCAGCACGTGGCGGTTCTGGCCATCGATCTCGATGAAATCACGGCCTTCGGCCAGGTTGTCGATCACGGTCTTTTCCAGGTCGAGCTGGTGGCGCATCTGGTCGAAATAGGCCACCTCAAGCTTGGTGCCGCGCTCCACTTTGCCCGCAGTGGGCTCAAGGTCGCCCAGCATCATCTTGAGCAACGTGGTCTTGCCAGTGCCGTTTGCGCCCAGCAGACCGATGCGATCCTGCCGCTGCAGGACCATGGAAAAGTCCTTGACCAGCAGGGGGCCGTCCGCGTGATGGAAGCTGACATTCTCCAACACCATCACCTGCTTGCCGGATTTGTCCGCGGCTTCGATCTGGATGTTGGCCTTGCCCTGTCGTTCACGGCGCTCGCCACGCTCCACACGCAGGGCCTTCAGTGCACGCACGCGGCCTTCGTTGCGGGTACGGCGGGCCTTGATGCCCTGGCGGATCCACACTTCTTCCTGGGCCAGGCGCTTGTCGAACAGCGCGTTGGCGGTTTCTTCGGCGGCCAGTGCGGCCTCCTTGTGCACCAGGAAGCTGGCATAGTCACCGTTCCAGTCGATCAGGCCGCCGCGGTCCAGTTCGAGGATACGGGTGGCCAGGTTCTGCAGGAACGAACGGTCGTGGGTAATGAACAATACCGCGCCGTTGAAGCCACGCAGGGCCTCTTCAAGCCAGGCGATGGCACCGATGTCCAGGTGGTTGGTCGGTTCGTCGAGCAGCAGCAGGTCAGGCTCGGACACCAGCGCCTGGGCCAGCAGTACGCGGCGGCGCCAGCCACCGGACAGCTCGGCCAGGGTCTTGTCGGCCGGCAGCTGCAGGCGGCTGAGTGTGCTTTCCACCACCTGCTGCAGGCGCCAGCCGTCGCGGGCTTCCAGCTCGTGCTGGACGTGCATGAGTTTTTCCAGGTCTTCATCGCCTTGGATGTTCATGCTCAGGTGGTGGAACTGCGCCAGCAACTCGCCCACGCCGTCCAGACCAGCGGCTACCACGTCGAACACCGTGCGCTCGTCGGCCACCGGCAGCTCCTGTGGCAACTCACCGATCTTCAGGCCAGGGGCACGCCAGATTTCGCCGTCGTCGCCCTTCTGCTCGCCCTTGACCAGGCGCAGCATGCTCGACTTGCCGGTGCCGTTGCGGCCGATGATGCACACCCGCTCGCCACGAGCGATCTGCCAGGACACTTTGTCCAGCAGCGGCATGGCGCCGAATGCGAGGGACACATCGCTGAATTTGAGCAGGGTCATGTTCGTCTCCATAAATCGGGCGCGCATTCTACCTGACTTGGCCCCCGACGGCATCCGCCAGGCCAACCGGTGGGCACCTGGCGACATCTGGTCGAACTTAATATCCCGATACAAGCACAGTGCTTTCACCCACTGCCGGCAAACAGCTAAGCTAAGGCAATAGCTTTCAACAGTGCTGGCTCCGCCGACACTTCCCATGGTTCAACTGCCCGGACGTATCATGCGCAGCCGCCTGTTACATATCGCATCCTGCCTGCTGCTTACCGCTGCCACCAGCGCGGCGCAGGCCACCGACCTGACCCTGCAACGCCAGTACTATGACGAGGCCAAGCGAGCGCTGGCCAAAGGCGACAAAGGCCCGTACCTGCGCTATGCCCAGGCCTTGAGCGACTACCCGTTGACGCCCTACCTGACCTACGACGAACTCACCGCCCGCCTGAAAAGCGCCAGCAACCAGGAAATCGAAGGTTTCCTGGCCAAGCATGGCGACCTGCCCCAGGCCAACTGGATGAAACTGCGCTGGTTGCGCTGGCTGGCCGAACGCGGCGAGTGGGATACCTTCGTCAAGTACTACGACCCCAAGCTCAACTTCACCGAACTGGACTGCCTCAACGGCCAATACCAGCTCAGCCACGGCCTGCGCGCCGAAGGTTACGCCACCGCCGACAAACTGTGGAACGTCGGCAAATCGCAACCTGCCGCCTGCGACACGCTGTTCGCCATGTGGGCAGCCGAAGGCCAGCTGACCGAGGCCAAGCGCTGGGAACGCACCAAGCTGGCAGCCCAGGCGCGCAACTACGGCTTGGCCAACACCCTGGTCAAGACCCTGACCACCCTCGGCCCGCAGGGGCGCCTGCTGATCGACGTCGCGCAGAAGCCCGAGCTGCTCAACCAGCCGTCGCGCTTTACCCCGGTCAACGAGGCCATGTCCGACGTGGTCAGCCTCGGCCTTCGTCGCCTGGCCCGGCAGAACCCCGAGCGGGCCATGGCACTGCTCGACGATTACGCCCAGCGCATGCACTTCTCGGGTGACGAAAAGGTGGCCATCGCCCGCGAAATCGGCCTGACCCTCGCACGCCGCTACGACCCACGCGCGCTCGACCTGATGACCCGCTATGACCCCCAGCTGCGTGACAACACCGTCAGCGAATGGCGCCTTCGCCTGCTGCTGCGCCTGGGCCGTTGGGAGGACGCCTACGAGCTGACCAAGCGCCTTCCCCAGGACCTGGCCAGCACCAGCCGCTGGAAGTACTGGCAGGCTCGCAGCCTGGAGCTGGCACAGCCAAACAATCCGCAGGTCCCGCTGCTTTACAAGGCCGCAGCGCGTGAGCGTGACTTCTATGGCTTCCTCGCCGCCGACCGGGCACAGACACCGTACCAGCTGAACAACAAGCCGCTGCTGCTGAGCCCACAACTGGTCAAGAAGGTCCGCAACACGCCCGGCATCCAGCGCGCACTGGAATTTCACGCCCGCGGTCAGATCGTCGACGGCCGCCGTGAGTGGTACCACGTCAGCCGCCACTTCACCCGTGACGAGATGGTTGCGCAGGCACGCCTGGGCTATGAGCTGCGCTGGTACTTCCCGGCCATCCGCACCATCAGCCAGGCCCGGTACTGGGACGACCTGGACATCCGCTTCCCCATGGCCCACCGCGACACGCTGGTGCGTGAAGCCAAGGTTCGCGGCCTGCATTCGAGCTGGGTATTCGCCATCACTCGCCAGGAAAGCGCCTTCATGGAGGACGCACGCTCACCCGTGGGCGCCAGCGGCCTGATGCAGCTGATGCCGGCCACCGCCAAGGAAACCGCACGCAAGTTCAGCATCCCGCTGGCCTCACCGGCGCAAGTGCTGAACCCGGACAAGAACATCCAGCTGGGTGCGGCCTACCTGAGCCAGGTACACAGCCAGTTCAACGGCAACCGGGTGCTGGCTTCGGCAGCCTACAACGCCGGGCCCGGGCGCGTGCGACAGTGGCTCAAAGGGGCCAAGCACCTGAGCTTCGATGTATGGGTGGAGTCGATCCCGTTCGACGAAACGCGCCAGTATGTACAGAACGTGCTGTCGTATTCGGTGATCTACGGGCAGAAGCTGAATTCACCGCAGCCATTGGTGGATTGGCATGAACGGTATTTCGATGACATGTGATTGCTGTTGAGCCTGTACCGGCCTCTTCGCGGGTGAACCCGCTCCTACAAGGGTTACGCGGTCGTTGTAGGAGCGGGTTCACCCGCGAAGAGGCCGGCACAGGCAACACACCTATTCCAGGATTTCTACTTCCATCCCAACCTCCAGCCACCCACTGCCATCCACAGCCAGGTTCTGGCCGAACAGCACGTCGCCTTCTTTTTCGCGGAAAGTCTTCAGCGTAGCCATCGGCTCACGGTCAGCGCTACGCTCCCCGGTGGCTGGATCGATGGTCGTGAAAATGCACCGCACACTGGGCTTGAGCACGCGAAACGCCAAGCTGCCGATGCGAATCCGCTTCCAGCCATCCTCGGCAAACGGCTCCGCGCCCTGCACCACCAGGTTGGGCCGAAAGCGCCGCATCGACATGGGCCGGCCAATACGCCGGTTAAGCTCGTCCAGCGAACCCTGCCCAATCAGCAGCAAGGGGAAACCATCCGGAAACGCCGCACGGTCACTGTTGAAGCCGTAACCATTGGGCAGGTAACGCGCACGCTGCTCCGGGCAATGCACCAGGCGTACGGCTTTGCCCAGCAACTCACTCAACCAGGCCGCCGCGGCATCGCCAGCGTCCGGCACACGCAGGGTATCGCGCCAGATCGTCACACCGCGCAGGGCGTCATCGGCAGGCGGTACAGGCACCCGCAACGGCGCCTGTCCAGGGGCTTGCAGCAGCAACTGGCCGCTGTCGTCATCGCTCGCGTCGATCTGGCCAAGTTGTGGCCAGGCACGCTGGGTCAGGAAGCGTCCGTTTTCTTCCTCGACCACCATCCAGCGCCGGTCGCCTTGCAACCCCAGCAACCCCACCGGTGATGCCTTCAGGCTTTGCGCCTGCCCCGACTTCACCGGGTATCGATACAACTCACTGAGAAACATCCCTGCTGCCTCGCTTCATGCCAAAAGCCAAGCTTATACCTGGCCGGCACAACGTTCACGCAGCGGTGGTATCCAGCAACAGGCGCTGCTTGACCACATCGACCAGGCGATCAGGCTGGAACTTGGAAAGGAAGTTGTCACAGCCCACCTTCTTCACCATGGATTCGTTGAAACTGCCCGACAGCGAGGTGTGCAGCACCACATAGAGCTGGCGCAGACGGGCATCGCTGCGGATCTCGGTGGTCAGCCGATAGCCGTCCATTTCCGGCATTTCTGCATCGGTGAACACCATCAGCAGCTTTTCGCACACGTCTTCACCGGCGTCGGCCCAGCCCTTGAGCATGCGCAGCGCCTTCAGGCCATCACTGGCCACATGCAGCTTCATGCCCAGCTGGGACAAGGTATCGCGCAATTGCGCCAAGGCCACACTGGAGTCGTCCACCAGCAGCACTTCGCGGCCGCGGGCGCGGGCCAGCACTGGGTCGGCGAGCTTGTCGCCAGAAACCCGGGCGTTGTAGGGCACGATTTCGGCCAGCACTTTTTCCACGTCGATCACTTCCACCAGCTTCTCATCCACCTTGGTGATGGCAGTCAGGTAGTGCTGGCGACCGGCACTGGAAGGCGGCGGCATGATCGACTCCCAGTTCATGTTGACGATGCGGTCGACACCGCCCACCAGGAAGGCCTGCACCGAGCGGTTGTATTCGGTGACGATGATGGTGCTGTCCGGCCCCGGCTGTAGCGGGCGCATACCGATCGCCTGGGACAGGTCGATCACCGGCAGGGTCTGCCCGCGCAGGTTGACCACACCGCAGACATAGGCGTGGCGCTGGGGCATCAGGGTCAGCTTGGGCAGTTGCAGTACTTCCTGCACCTTGAACACGTTGATCGCGAACAGCTGGCGACCGGCCAGGCGAAACATCAGAATTTCCAGGCGGTTCTCACCCACCAGTTGCGTGCGTTGGTCTACCGTGTCGAGAATGCCAGCCATTGGAAAGCCCCCAGGCTTGAGTCGAAAAAGGTGAAATCATTTACCCTGTATCGGCGGCTTCACGCACACCTTGACCCTTGCGGGAAAATGCCGCGCGGATAATTGATATCACTTTACCATCATGCTTTACTGCCGACACGCCGAGGCAAATCAGGGCACGGCAAAAGTTCCCTACCCTAGCCTTTGATCAGGGAAACCCTTAGCGGCAATCGGGTGCAACCTGATGTTCGCGATATCCTTTAGCCATTAATGTGACGCCATTCTCATTGCATGAATGGAGTCAGGCTTTTGCTAGCTATCGTTTCGGCGTGCCCGCCCCCTGCGCCTACCCCACGCGCGGGGACTTGATGATGGACACTGCCTTATCGTTCGATGACGCCCTGCAGGGCTTTCTGCTGGATGCCCAGGTACTGCTGACCCAGGCCCAGGAATGCCTGCAGCATCTGGAGCTTATAGACAATGACCCGGATGCCTGCAGTTGCCTGAACAACACCCTCGACACTATCGCCCGTCAAGCTACGCGCCTGGGCCTGCGTGAAGTTGCCCACTACACCACCTCCCTGCAACAGTTGCTCGCCCCGGCCTGTCACGGTGGTTGCCTGCAGCGTGAAGCCCTGCCCGCGATAGGGGCGTGCCTGACCTTGCTGGCCTGGCAGTTGGAGCTGGTCGATAGCCGTACAGGGCGACTGAACCTGGACATCGGTGAGCAACTGGTGCTGCTGGGTGAACTGGCCAAGGTCGTACAACCCCCCTTTGCGCCAGCCTGTGCGTCCTGCGATGAAGAAGGCAACGCGTGCATTCACCCGCACAGTGACGCGGCAACCAGCCCCCTGCCCAACCGCTCTAACCGCATGCATTAACCTGACGCAAAGTGCAACTAAGCAACTTTATTGAAACCCGACCATGGTCGAACTTTGAAAGTTCACCAGGCTTTCGGTGCATGCCGTTGAATCATTGTCGCGCTAGTTACAGCACAAGTGGGTACAGCGCGATTAAAGGGTGGCACTTTGCTACCCGAAAGCGCCCGACCAGTAGGCGTTTCAACGCGTTACCCGGCCGCGACCGATGCAATGCAAAGTGGTAATATGCGCCCCCACAAACGCTTGCGACCGGAACAACGGTGGCAGGAATACGTGTTCAAAAAAACAACGAAAGTACTGCGCCAAAGCCTCTGAGCAGCATTGTGCAAGGCCTCCATCAGCAATACTTCAGTGGCCTCCCTACCTATGTTTCCACGCTTGAAGACTTCTTTGCATTGCTGCTCCCGCGCCGCCGTGCTGCGCTGGGCAACGGTCGGGCTGTGCGTGGCCTCACTGATTGCCAACATGGCGCTGTACCTGGCCAACCAGGCAATCCCGGCCAGCCTGCTGGTGCTGCAGTTGGTCGCCACGCTGGGTGCTGTTGTACAACTGGGCCTGGGCGCCAGGTCGATCCACCTGCGCCCGGCCGAGCTGGCCGAGCGCATGCTCAAGGTACAAGAAGACGAGCGCCAGCATCTGGGCCGGGAACTGCACGACGACATCGGTCAACTGCTCACCGCTGCCAAGCTGCAACTGCAGTGGCTGCAACGGCGCATGCCCGACGAGTTGCAGGGGCACTGCGACGCCCTGCGCAGCACGCTGGATGACACCCTCGGTAACGTGCGCGATGTTTCCGCGCTGCTCAACCCCCGGCAGTTGGCCAGCCTTGGCCTGGAAGCCAGCCTGCGCGCACACCTGGTACGCACCCTGGCCACCAGCGGCGTGCACTGGAGCCTGGCGTGCAACCAGCGCCTGGGCGGCATCGACGAAGCCGTGGCCATGGCAGTGTTCCGTATTACCCAGGAGGCAGTGACCAACATGCTGCGCCACGCCCAGGCACACAACCTGGTCATCCGCCTGCAACGCACCCCTGAAGGGCTGTCGTTGTCGATCCAGGACGATGGTCGTGGTTTCGCTCCTGCCCGGCACCCGGCCGAGGCCGGTCAGCGCGGCCTGGCCGGCATGCAGGAGCGGGTAATCGCGCTGCAGGGCAGCCTCGACATCACCAGTCAGCCTGGCCGAGGCACGCAGATCGAAGCGATGTTCCCGTGGTCCCCGCGCACCCAGCAACGCGCCAGGAGTATTACCAACCATGACCTGTAGACTACTGCTGGTAGATGACCACTCGCTGATCCGCGCCGGGGTGCGTGCACTGGTCTGCGATATCCCCGGCTATGACGTGGTCGGCGAAGCCGACGACGGCAACCAGCTACTCGACCAGGTACGCACACTGGCGCCCGACATCATCTTGCTGGACATTTCCATGCGTTCGACCAGCGGCCTGGACGCCCTCACCCAACTGCGGGCCAGCGGCAGTACCTGCAAGGTGCTGATCCTGTCCATGCACACCGATCCGGACCTGATCATGCGGGCCCTGGAAAGCGGCGCCCACGGCTACCTGCTCAAGGACACCAGCGCCACCGAGCTGGAACAGGCGCTGGGTGCCGTACGCCACGGTGAGCGCTACCTCAGCCCGGCCATCGCCCACACCGTCATCAACCAGGCGCTGCGGCACACCAAACAAGGCAAGCCGAGCGCTGGCGAACGGCATAATCTGACGTCACGGCAACTTGAGATCCTGCGCCTGATCGTGCGCGGCAAGTCCACCCGGGAAATCGCTGCGGGCCTGGGCCTGTCGATCAAGACCGTGGAAACTCACCGCTCGCAAATCATGAAGCGCCTGCAGATTCACGACGTGGCCGGCCTGGTGCTGTTCGCCGTACGCGAAAAAATCATCAGCCTGGATGACTGAGCAACGGCGACCCGGCCGGCAGGTGCAGGTGCAACGCCGCCGGCCTTGCCTGAAAGCGCAGGCTGGCAGCCTGCAACGGCTCGCCATCGAGATTGATGTCCAACCCTTGCGAACTCTTGATCTCGACCCATGGCAGCCTGGCCCGAACGAACAGGCCGTCACCGCCCAAAAGGTCCCGCAGAGCCCCCACCACTTCCTGTGGTGCAGGCAGAATAGCGACGTCAAGCAAACCGTCGTTGACCATGGCTTCGGGGCACAGCACCTGCCCGCCCCCAGCCTGTCGGCCATTGCCGATACCCAGCGCCAGCAAATCCCCTTGCCAATGGAAGCCTGGCCCCTGTAGCTCCACCGAAGCCGCCTGTAGCTCACTGAAGCGGGACAACCCGGTGAACAGGTAAGCCGCAGCGCCCAGCACTTTCTTGAGGTCTTCGGAGGTATTGGCGGTGACCTGGCTGCCAAAGCCTCCCGTGGCCATGTTGAGGAACAGCTGATCGCCAGCCTGCCCCAGGTCTATCGGTTGTGGCGCGACATTCAGCAAGGCCAGCGCCGATGCCGGCTCCAAGGGGATGCCAGCGGCTTTGGCAAAATCGTTGGCCGTACCCAAGGGCAACAAGGCCAGGCTGGCCTGGGTAGCGGCCAGGCCCATGGCCTCGGCCACATCACGCAACGTGCCGTCCCCGCCACCGGCGACGATATGGCTGTAGCCCGCTGCCAGTGCCTCGGCGACCAGCCGTTGGGCGTCGCCCGCCTCCCAGGTAACCCGTACATCCAGCACCCAGCCGCTATCGCGCAGGTCGCCCACGGCGCTGCGCACGTCTTCGTTCATCGCCTGCTTGCCGTGCAGCACCAGCATTGCCTTGCGCCCTTGCATGTGCGCGTCTCCGTAAAATGGACCACCCCCTATCTCGACCACTGGCCTGCGCGGATCGTTGCATGGCCTGGAAAAAACATTGGGCCGGCGCCACGCCTGCAACTGATCGCGTCGCCGGTCATTTTTTCCACACTTGGCAATCCCGGCTATGCTCAGCAAATACCCCTATTGCCATGGACGCGCCCGGCAGTGGCTCCCCCACTGCTGTCAACGGGCGCGTTTTGCTATCTGCAGCCTTTTGCGAGGACTTTGGGTCATGCGCATTCTCTGGACACTGCCCTACCTGCCTTGGCCGACCACCAGCGGCCACAAGACCCGGCAATACCATCTGCTGCGTGCACTGGCCCAGCGCGGTCACCGGATCACCCTGCTGGTGCAGTCGAAAATCCCTCTCAGCGACGCAGCACGCGAGGCCCTCGAGCCACTCCTCGAACGCCTGATCGTGCTACCCCGCAGGCCGCTGCACAGCCCACTCAACCTGCTGGCTTCCCCCATCATCGACTACCCCATGCGGGCAATCATCAATGGCCTGGCACCTTGCTTGCGGCACCGGTTCGAGCAACTGCTGGACGAACCCTGGGACGTGATCCAGATCGAGCACAGCTACAGCTTCCAGCCGTTCGAAAAAGCCCTGCAGGCTCGCAGGCTGCCCTTCATGCTTAGCGAGCACACCCTGGAGTCGGTAATGGGCGGTGCCTGCCACGATCGCCTGCCGCTGTGGCTGCGCCCGCTCAACGCCTTCGACCGCTGGCGCTACCGGCGCTGGGAGCACCGTGTGCTGCGCCAGCCCACCGAACTGGTGGCTGTCAGCGCCCACGATGCCGAGCTGATCGCGCAGATCAGCGGGCGCCCGGTGAATGTGGTGGTCAACGGCGTGGACTGTGATTTCTACCAACAGGTGCAACCTGCGCTGCACAGCCAACGTCTGTTGTTCGTCGGCAATTTCGAATATGGCGCCAATCTGGAGGCCATCGAATGGGCACTGGACGACATCATGCCGAAGGTTTGGATGAGCAACCCGGCAGTGCGTCTGGCGATCGCCGGGCATGCCATGCCGGCCAACTGGAAGCTTCACTGGAACGACCCACGCATTGAATGGTTCGGCTACCGCCCCGACCTGCGTGAACTGCAACGACGTTCCGCGCTGTTCTTTGCCCCCCTGCGTTATGCCGGTGGCTCGAAGGTGAAAATCCTCGAAGCGATGGCCGCCGGCTTACCCGTGATCACCACCGACAAGGGCGTTTCAGGCCTGACCGTGAATAACGGCGAGCACTACGTGGGCAGTGACGACGGTGACCAACTGGCATTGCTGATCACCCAGTTGCTCAATCAACCCTGGCGCATGAGCCAGTTGAGCGATGCCGGGCGCCAGTTTGCCCGCCAGCGCCACGACTGGAGCGTGGCAGCCCAACAACTGGAGAATGTGCACATACGCCTGACCCAGGCGGCACCGGCCGAGGCCGCGCCGCTGGCCAGTGCCTGGCTGGGCCGCTCAGCCAAGTAGCTCGCTGAAGGGGATGAATGGCACGTTGTCGCCCTGCTTCGGCGTGCTGCCTTCACGCACTTCCACCAGCCCCTGCGCCCAAGCGGCGCTGCGCAGCACACCCGAGCTCTGGTTCTTGTAGATGCGCACGCGGCCCTGTTCGATGCGCGCGCGCAGGTATTCGCGGCGCGTACCCGGCTTGGGCCAGTCAAACCCGGCCGGCATGTCGAACCGCAACGGCGTGACGTCAATCACCCCCTGACGACGCAGCAGGTAGGGCCTGGTCAGCAGACCGAAGGTGACCAAGGTCGAGGCCGGGTTACCCGGCAAGCCAATCACCGGCACGCCCTGGAAGTGGCCGAAGGTCAGCGGCTTGCCCGGTTTGATCGCCAGCTTCCACAACGCCAGTTCGCCAGCCTCGCGCAGGGCAGCACCGAGGTAGTCGGCCTCGCCCACCGAGACACCTCCGGTGGACAGAATCAGGTCTACGCCACCCAGTTCAGCCAGGCAGGTGCGAGTGCGCGCCAGGTCATCCGGCAGGATGCCGGCATCGACCACTTCGCAACCCAGCCGCTGCAACCAGCTGACCAGCAGCCTGCGGTTGCTGTTGTAGATCTGCCCGGGCCCGAGCGGCAGGCCTGGCTCGACCAGTTCGTCGCCGGTCGACAGCACTGCCACTTTCACCTTGCGCACCACGTCCAGACGGCCATGCCCCAAGGTCGCCGCCAGGCCGAGTTCGATCGGCCCAAGGCGGGTGCCGGCGCTCATCACCTGCTCGCCTTTACGGGTTTCCTGGCCTTGAGGGCGTATGTTCTGCTCGGTGCGCAACACTTCGAGAAAGCGCACCCGGCCATCTTCGAGCACTTCGGTGTTTTCCTGCATTTCGACGCAGTCGGCCCCCTCCGGCACAGGCGCACCGGTGAAGATCCGCGCGCAGGTACCCGGTTGCAGCGGCTGGGGCGCATGACCGGCGAAAATACGCTGGCTGACCGGCAGCGGCTGGCCCTGCCAGTCAGCCAGGCGCAAGGCATAACCGTCCATGGCGCTGTTCGGCCAGGGCGGCAGATCGAGCGAGGCCACCAGGTCGGTGGCCAGCACGCGGCCCTCGGCTTCGGCCAGCGGCAGGTTTTCGGTCTCGCGGATCGGTGCAGCTTCGGCCAGCGCCAGCAGTTGCTCCAGCGCCTGTTCCACCGGCATCAGCGGCCGGGCCTGGCTGACCTCAGCCACGGCTGTCACAGGCCGCTGCCTGCTTCAGGTGCGCCACGAAGTTGCACGGGCGATGACGGGCATCGAGCTGCTCGGCCAGGATGCCATCCCAACCGGTGCGCACAGCGTTGGTCGAGCCCGGCAGGCAGCACACCAGCGTACCGTTGGCCAGCCCGGCCAAGGCTCGCGATTGCACGGTGGAGGTGCCAATGTCGGCCACGGAAATCTGCCGGAACAACTCACCAAAGCCGTCTACTTGCTTGTCCAGCAGGCAGGCCACCGCCTCGGGGGTGCTGTCGCGGCCAGTAAACCCGGTACCGCCCGTAATCAGCACCACTTGCACGTTGTCATCGGCGATCCATGTGGCGACCTGGGCCCGGATCTTGTACAGGTCATCCTTGAGCAGCACGCGCTCGGCAAGGCGGTGACCGGCGGCGCTCAGGCGGTCGACGAACATCTGGCCAGAGGTGTCGGTGTCGAAGGTACGGGTGTCGCTGACCGTGAGCACGGCGATGCTTAGCGCCACGAAGGGGGTATCTGCCTTGGCTTTCATGGGTGTCCGTCACAACAGGATGAGATGGACGCAGTTATATCACAGCCCACCTTTTCCAGCGTTGCCCCCCTCAGCCTTGCCTTGGGTCAAGAGAACGAATTAATCGCTATGCTGCACTTGGAGTGAACTTGCACTAACGTCCTGCGTCATAAATGTCATCTAGCACCATCGCACTTGGAGAAACACGATGATCAAACGGACCCTACCCGCCTTCCTGCTTGCCTTGGGTTTGGGCGCCCTTGCTGGCTGCTCGACCCCAACCGTCATTACCCTGAACGATGGCCGGGAGATCCAGGCGACCGACAAACCGTCCTACGATGAAGACTCTGGCTTCTATGAATTCGAGCAACTCGACGGCAAGCGCACACGCCTGAACAAGGACCAGATCCGCACCGTCAAAGAGCTCTGATCAAGGCCCCGTTCAGGCTATGGCCCTTTAAACAACAAGGGCTTGCGAGCAAAAACGGGATGCAGTAGGATTTTGTTCATCGGAGTGTAGCGCAGCCAGGTAGCGCGTCTCGTTCGGGACGAGAAGGCCGCAGGTTCGAATCCTGTCTCTCCGACCAAATCCTTGTCAGAAAGCCCGCCATGTGCGGGCTTTTTGTTGTGTGCGAAAAATACGTCAGTGCGCGGCTTCAGCCTCGATGGGCACCTGCAACTCCTGCAAACCGAGTCAGGCGCTCAGGCGGGAGGTGACTTCGCCCAACTGCCCTGACAAACCATGCAGGCGCTGCCCCGCCTGCTCGGTATGCTGCACCGCTTCCTGGTTGGCCGTGGCAATCCGGGTAATTTCGATCAGGTTGCGCGAGATATCTTCGGCCACGCTGGTCTGCTCCTCGGCCGCTGTGGCGATCTGCCGGTTCATGTCGCGGATCGCCTCCACCGCCTGGGTGATACGTTGCAGCATCTGCCCGGCCTGCTCGACCTGCTCAGCCCCTTCCTGGCTACGTTGCTGGCCACTTTCGATGGCCTTGACCGCCTCCACAGCCCCCGACTGTACCGCCTCGATGATCTGGTGAATTTCTGCAATCGACGCTGCCGTGCGCTGGGCCAGGCTACGCACTTCATCGGCGACCACTGCAAAACCACGCCCGGCTTCGCCAGCACGGGCTGCTTCGATGGCCGCGTTAAGCGCCAGCAGGTTGGTCTGTTCAGCAATGCCGCGGATCACTTCCAGCACTTTGCCTATCCGTGTGCTGTCATGCTCCAGATCGCGAATTACCGTTGCCGTGCCGGCGATTTCGCGGTTGACCAGCCCGATGATGTCGATGGTCTGCTGCATCACCTGCTCGCCGGCCTGGGCGCTGTGGTCGGCGTCATCGGCCGCGCGGGCAGCCTCGGCGGCGTGGCGAGCGACCTCTTGGGCAGTGGCGGACATTTCGTGCATGGCCGTGGCTACCTGGTCGGTACGCTGGAACTGGTCATGAGTACCGCGGGCCATGTCACCGGCAATACTGCGCAACTGGCCGCTGGCACCTTCCAGCTCCTGAGCGTTGTCCTGCAGCCGGCCGACGGTATCGGCAAGGAAGTCACGCAGGGTGTTGGCCGCCCGCGCCAGACGCCCCAGCTCATCCTCCCGACGGCTGTCGACCCGGGCAGCAAAGCTGCCTTGGCTGAGCTGCGCGACGTACTCGATCAACTGGCGGATCGGCTCGATCAGGCTACGGTTGACCAGCCACAGGCTGAGCAGCCCCACCAGCACCGCAGAAGCCAGCATCACCAGCAGGCCCAACCATACCGTGCGCTCGGCACTGGCATTGATGCTGGCTGCACGCTGGCGAGCATCGGCGCGCAGTTGCTCGACCAGTTCGCTCATTTGCTCACTGGCGGCACGGTCCACGCCTTTGACCGCCCGGTCGCCCGCTACCGGGTCGCCGCCTGCCGCCAGGAACGCCTGGCGGCCTTGTGCATAGGCCTGGCCCAACTGGCGGTGGCTGTCGCGCAATTGCTGCAGCGACGCCTTGAGCCTGGCATCACTGTTGTCGATCAATTGCCCGAGCAGTTGTTGTACTTGCTCTTCGCGGGCCTGGAACTGCTGCCAGTACTTGTCCATTTCCGCAGGCTGGCGCCCTCGCAACAGCACGTTCTTCCATTCCTGCACCTGGATCTTGAACTGCAGGTTGGCTTCGTCAATCAATTGCGAGGCCCGCAGCGGCCCGTCGACCAGCTCGGCGTAGCCACGCACGCTGGACGACAGGAACTGGAAACACACCAGGGCGATCAGCAGCATCGCCAGCACACTGCCGCCGAGCAGCGAGAGAATTTGCACTCTGAGGGATTTACGCAACATCGAGGGTCTCGGAACCAGAGGGAGTAGGCAGAGGCCGCTGTACAGCCTCATTACTGGCAGGCCAAAAAAAAGCTGCCATCACGCAATGGCAGCCAGGTCGAGCACTTACGCAACAGTTGAGGCAAATCTTCTCAGGCAATTACTACAGAAATGTTACAAAGCCACGACACGCTAGCCCGTGGTGAACTGCAGCGCTGCCAGCCGCGCATACAACGGGCTGTCCTCGATCAACTGACGGTGGGTGCCCACCGCCACCAGCCGGCCTTGGTCGATGACCGCGATGCGCTCGGCATGCTGTACCGTGGCCAGGCGATGGGCGATTACCAGCGTGGTACGGCCGGCCATCAGGCTGGGCAGCGCTTGCTGGATCAAGTATTCGCTTTGTGCATCAAGGGCACTGGTGGCTTCGTCCAGCAACAGGATCGGCGCATCGACCAGCAAGGCCCGGGCAATCGCCAGGCGCTGGCGTTGCCCGCCGGAAAGGCCGATGCCGCCCTCCCCCAGCTGGGTCTGGTAGCCTTGGGGCAGTTGCCGGATGAATTCGTCGGCATGGGCGCCACGGGCCGCTGCTTCGACTTCAGCCAAGGTCGCCTCGGGCCGGCCATAACGAATGTTGGCCTCCACCGTGCCACGGAACAGCGAGGGGTTTTGTGCCACCAAAGCGAACTGCCGGCGTAGCTGGTCGGGATCAAATCCGGTAACCGGCTGGCCATCGAGCAGGATGCGCCCTTGCTGTGGGTCGTAAAAGCGCAGCAACAAATCGAACAGGGTCGACTTGCCTGCCCCGGAAGGGCCAACCAGGGCGACGGTCTGCCCGGGCTCGATGGTCAGGCTCAGGCCGTCGACAGCTGCCACCGTGGGCCGTGAGGGGTAAGCGAACACCACCTGCTGCAGTTCGATACGCCCGCTGGCCCGGTGCTGTGGCAGCTGCTGCGCCTCGGCGGGCGGCAGGATGGCACTGCGCGCGGCCAACAGTTCGGCAATGCGCTCGGCGGCACCCGCGGCCCGTTGCAACTCGCCGATCACCTCACTGAGGGTACCGAAGGCGCTGCCGACGATCAGGCTGTAGAACACGAATGCTGCCAGCTCGCCTGCGGATATACGCCCGGCGATCACATCCATGCCGCCGACCCACAGCATCACCCCCACCGCCCCCAACACCAGCACGATCACCAGGGTAATCAGCCAAGCACGCTGTGTAATCCGCTTGCGGGCAACAGTAAACGCTGCTTCGACCGTATCGGCGAACAGTTCGCGGTCGTGCGCCTGGTGGTTGTAGGCCTGCACGGTCTTGATCTGCCCCAGCGTCTCAGCCACGTAGCTGCCCACATCGGCGACCCTGTCCTGGCTCTGCCGCGACAGGCTGCGCACACGACGGCCGAACAACAGGATCGGTGCCAACACCAGCGGCAGCGTTACCACCACGATGCTGGTGAGCTTGGGGTTGGTGATGAACAGCAATACCACACCGCCAATGACCATCAGCGCGTTGCGCAGGAACATCGACAGCGATGAACCGATCACTGATTGCAGCAAGGTGGTGTCCGCAGTCAGCCGAGACTGGATCTCGGAGCTGCGGTTGTCCTCGAAAAAACCTGGGTGCAGGCCGATCAGGTGATCGAAGACGGCACGACGGATATCGGCCACACAACGCTCGCCAATCCACGACACCAGATAGAAACGGCTGAAGGTACCCACCGCCAGCGCCAGCACCAGCAGCAGGAACAGCCCGATGGTCTGATTGAGCTGGTGCGCGGAGCGGGTCATGAAGCCTTGATCCACCAGCAGGCGGATACCTTGGCCCATCGACAGGGTGATGGCAGCGGTGACCACCAGCGCCAGCAATGCCAGCAGCACTTGGCGGCGATAAGGGCGAACGAACTGCCAGGCCAGGCGCAAGGCGCGGCGTTGGCGCGGGGAAACCGATTCGGGCATGGCGACGACCACAAAGGGTGGGGAAGCGGCAGCCTACCACTCATCCCGGTCGGGAGACTGCATGAAGGTTGCTATAACGCATCGATCTAAACAGCTTATGGAGCTTTCACAGGGTTTCTGCTGGACTGTTGCTGCCGTGACCCGGAAGCTGTCACAGGCCAGTCACGGCGCAGGGCTACCCTGAGCTTGAACCTGAAGAGGAGACAGTGCATGAGCTTGCAGCATGGCAGTGATAATCAGAAGCCCCAGACCTCCCCGCAACCGCAAGTATGCGGTTCGATCATCGACGCCAAGGGGCGCGAAGTGCCGATCACCGAGCAGATGATCCAGCAGGCCTGCAAGGCCCTGGAAGAAAGCCGTGTCGAGCGCGTACGCAAAGGTTGATCGGCGAATTCTTTGCAACCCGGCGCTTGCGCCGGGTTTTTATCTGCCCAGGCAGTGGGCTTGGCCGCCCCAACAGGCAACCGCACCTACCTGCAAGATCAAGACAAGGCTTGCTTAGACCAACACCCCACCCAAGGCACTGACCAACTGCGCCAACTGCGGCGCCTCCCCGTGCAAGCGCACGGCCAGCCCCTCGATCTCGCGCCTTGGCGGGTATTGCTTGCGCAACTGATCGAACGCCGCCCGCTGTTGCTGCGGATCATCGCTCAGGCTACGGCGGAAATCGGCATCATCACGGCGCGGGTCATACACGGCGCGACACAGGGTGGCCATGGCCCAGGACAGGTCGGTGCTGGCATCCAGCTCGATCTGCGCCAGCGGTGGCTTGGGCAGCAGCTCGGCCAGTCGCACCTGCTCGTTCACACCCAGGTAGCGGCAAAGCGCCTGGTAGATCTGCGCCGTGCCACGCTGGCGGCCATCGAGGCTATAGCCGGCAATGTGCGGCGTAGCGAGGGTGCACAGATCGGCCAACGTCAGGTCGACCTGCGGCTCCCCTTCCCACACATCCAGCACCGCGTGCACGTCTTCACGGTCCAGCAGCAGCTCACGCAGGGCCACATTGTCCACCACCGGGCCACGGCTGGCGTTCAACAGCCAGGCGCCCGGGCGCAACTGTGCCAGCTGCGCCTGCCCCAGCAGGTGCCAGGTCGGGTGCTGGCCGCCGCGTTGCAACGGGGTATGCAAGCTGATCACATCGCACTGCTGCAGGATGGTTTCGAGGCTGACGTAGTCGCCGCCCTCGGCGGCCTGACGCAACGGGTCGCACACCAGCACCTTCCAGCCCAGGCCATGCAGCACCCGCACGAGGCGGCCACCCACTTCACCCGCGCCCACTACGCCATACACGCGCTCAGGCAATGCCACGCCATCCAGTTCGGCCAGGGTCAGCAGGCTGCCCAGCACGTAATCGACCACGCCGCGGGCATTGCAGCCAGGTGCGCTGCTCCAGTGGATGCCAGCTTCTGCAAAGTAGTCCAGGTCCAGGTGATCAGTGCCGATGGTGCAGGTGCCGACAAAGCGTACACGGCTGCCTTCGAGCAGCTTACGGTCGACCTTGGTCACCGAGCGCACCAGCAGGATATCGGCGTCCTTGACGCTGGCAGCATCGAGGCTTCGGCCGGGGTAGCGGCGAATTTCACCGAAACCCTGGAAGAAGGCATCGAGCAGCGGGATGTTCTCGTCGGCAACTATCAGCATGGCGCTCTCCTGTCTGGGGAGCGCAGTGTAGGCGCAACGCCGGGCGTGTTCCAGAGCGATTCAGTCGGCTTTCTTGCGGATCCAGTACAGGAAAGTGCCGGCGTCCTCTTGCTGTTGCAGCAGCTCGTGGCCGAGGAAGTTGCAGAACTTGGGGATGTCGCGGCGGGTCGACGGGTCGGTGGCGATGACCTTGAGCAGGCCGCCGGCGGCCAGGTTGCGTACGTGCTGGTGCAGCATCATCACGGGTTCCGGGCAGTTCAGGCCGGTGGCATCGAGGATGGCGTCGGGGGTGAAATCGGTCATGGGGGGCTCCGAAAATGATCGCTATTGTCGCGCATAGCGCGACGCGCTCCAAGCACGGCTTTCAAACCCAGCGCTCTTGATCTTGATCTTGATCTTGATCTTGATCTTGATCTTGATCTTGATCTTGATCTTGATCTTGATCTTCGCGACTTCAGGAGGCCGAACGCAGGCCTCCTGAAGTCGCAATCTGCGTCGCCTGAACTATCGCGCGCTTAGAAGCAACAGCAAAAGCAGACGCAGACGCAGAAGCAGAAGCAAAAGCAGAAGCAGAAGCAGAACGACGTGCTGGCCTCAGCGTGGCTTCAAATCGAGCCGCCGCAGGTGGCACGTCACTTCCTCGCGGTCGTGGTACAGCTGCTTGCAGGCAATCGACACCTTGATCTTGCGTGCCTTGAATGTTGCCTCCATACGGTCGAGCAGGCGCCGTACTTCGGCATAACGCTGCTTCATCGGCAACTTCAGGTTGACCACCGCCTCGCGACACAGCCCCTCACCCAGCCAGGTTTCAATCAGCGAGGTGGTACGCGCCGGCTTCTCGACGATATCGCACACCATCCAGTCTACCGGCTGCTTCGGCTGCCAGGTAAAACCATCGGCCATCAAGTGCTGGACCAGGCCTGTGTCCATCAGGCTTTCGGCCATCGGCCCGTTGTCGATGGCTGTCACCAGCATACCGCGGCGCACCAGCTGGTAGGTCCAGCCACCCGGCGAGGCTCCCAGGTCGACGCCGGTCATGTCATCACCCAGGCGCTGCTCCCACTGCTCACGAGGGATGAACTGGTGCCAGGCCTCTTCCAGCTTGAGTGTCGAGCGGCTAGGTGCCTCGCGAGGGAACTTCAGGCGTGGGATGCCCATGGGCCACAAGGCGCTGTTGCTGGCCGATGCAACGCCGACAAATACCCGCCGGCCGCTGATGAAGGTCAGCAGCAAGCGTGGGCGGCCAGGGTCGTCGACCAGGCGGCCGGCCTTCTCCAGGGCCTTGCGCAACGGCACTTCGAACTTTCGGCAGAAGGTAGACAATTCCTTGCCTTCGTTGCTGTCCAGCACCTCCAGCCAAAGGCTACCGAACACCGGGAAGTCAGCCAACTGCGCCAGCAGTACGCTGATGCGGTCACTTTCCGGCAGTTCGACGTAACCGCCACGTGCCCACTGCCGCGGGAAAATCAGCTGGTTGAAACGCAGTTCCCCCATCAAGCGCTCGGCACCGCCCTCCTCGCTACAGACAAACTCGGCACTGGCACTTTGCGGCTTGCCTTTGGCATAGCCGGCAACACCCAGGCGGGCGGCATGTTCGCTGATTTCGGCGCAAACCTCGCCCTCGAAACCGGGCCGGCAATGCATGAACAGGGTATTCATCTCTCACTCCACTACGGCTGGCGCACCACAGGCGCCGGCAGGGCGGCGATGATAAAGGAAGTTCGGAACCTGCGACACGCCCCGCCGGTCCAGAAAAAGGTCAGGTAGCGTAAACCGGTCTAACCTGACCATTCAGCCAGGTCCGTGCCGTGCGGACCGATACAGAGCGGTGCTGCCGGCAAACCGTGAATATTTGCCGGGCACCGGTGCAGAAGGAGTTGGCAATGCCCTCGCTCGATAGCCTGAACACCCTCAAGCCCCTCAAGGTCGGCGACAAGACCTACCACTACTTCAGCCTCACCGAGGCCGCCCGCCAGCTGGGTGACCTGCAGCGCCTGCCCATGTCGCTGAAAGTGCTGCTGGAAAATCTGCTGCGCTGGGAGGATGGCGCGACCGTCACCGGCGACGACTTGCGCGCCATTGCCCAATGGCTTGGCGAACGGCGCTCCGACCGCGAGATCCAGTACCGCCCGGCGCGGGTGTTGATGCAGGACTTCACCGGCGTGCCCGCCGTGGTCGACCTGGCGGCCATGCGCGCCGCCATGGCCAAGGCTGGCGGCGACCCGCAACGGATCAACCCGCTGTCACCGGTCGACCTGGTGATCGACCACTCGGTAATGGTCGACCGCTACGGCACGCCACAGGCCTTCGCCGAAAACGTCGACATCGAAATGCAACGCAATGGTGAGCGCTATGCCTTTCTGCGATGGGGCCAGAGCGCCTTCGACAATTTCCGCGTGGTCCCCCCGGGCACCGGCATTTGCCACCAGGTCAACCTGGAATACCTGGGCCGCACGGTGTGGACCCGTGAGGCCGACGGCCGCACCTATGCCTTCCCCGATACCTTGGTGGGCACAGACTCGCACACCACCATGATCAACGGCCTGGGCGTACTCGGCTGGGGTGTCGGCGGCATCGAAGCGGAAGCGGCCATGCTCGGCCAGCCGGTATCGATGCTGATCCCCGAAGTGATCGGCTTCAAGCTGACCGGCAAGCTGCGGGAGGGCATCACTGCCACTGACCTGGTGCTGACCGTGACGCAGATGCTGCGCAAGAAAGGCGTGGTGGGCAAGTTCGTCGAGTTCTACGGGGACGGCCTGGCCGAGTTGCCCCTGGCCGACCGCGCAACCATCGCCAACATGGCACCGGAATACGGCGCCACCTGTGGTTTCTTCCCGGTCGACCAAGTCACCCTGGACTATCTGCGCCTCTCGGGCCGCCCAGAAGCGACCGTGCAACTGGTCGAGCAGTACTGCAAGGCACAGGGCATGTGGCGCCTGCCCGGCCAGGAGCCGTCATTCAGCGACACGCTGGCCCTGGACATGGACGACGTCGAAGCCAGCCTGGCCGGGCCCAAACGGCCGCAGGACCGCGTAGCGCTGGGCCAGGTCAGCCAAGCCTTCGACCACTTCATCGAGCTGCAGCCCAAACCGCTGGCCAAAGAAGTTGGCCGCCTGGAAAGCGAAGGTGGCGGCGGTGTGGCAGTGGGCAACGCCGACCAGACCGGCGCAGTCGACTACAGCCATCAGGGCCAGACCCACACCCTGCGCGATGGGGCCGTGGTGATTGCCGCGATCACCTCATGCACCAACACGTCCAACCCCAGTGTGATGATGGCTGCCGGGCTGGTGGCGAAAAAAGCACTGGAAAAGGGCCTGCAACGCAAACCTTGGGTCAAGAGTTCGCTGGCGCCGGGCTCCAAAGTCGTCACCGACTACTTCAAGGCAGCCGGGCTCACGCCTTACCTCGACCAACTGGGTTTTGATCTGGTCGGCTATGGCTGCACCACCTGCATCGGCAACTCCGGCCCGCTGGACGAGGCGATCGAAAAAGCCATTGGCAGCGCCGACCTCACCGTGGCCTCGGTGCTATCGGGCAACCGCAACTTCGAGGGCCGCGTGCACCCACTGGTCAAGACCAACTGGCTGGCCTCGCCCCCGCTGGTGGTGGCCTACGCCCTGGCCGGCAGCGTGCGCCTGGACCTGACGCGCGACCCGCTGGGGTCAGGCAAGGACGGCCAACCGGTCTACCTGCGGGATATCTGGCCGAGCCAGCAGGAAATTGCCGAGGCCGTGGCCAAGGTCGATACGGCGATGTTCCACAAGGAGTACGCCGAAGTGTTTGCCGGTGATGCGCAATGGCAGGCCATCGAGGTGCCACAGGCCGCCACTTACGTGTGGCAGGCTGACTCCACCTACATCCAGCACCCACCGTTCTTCGACGGCATCGGCGGGCCGCCGCCACAAATTGCCAATATTCACGGCGCACGGGTGCTGGCGCTGCTGGGCGATTCAGTGACCACCGACCACATTTCCCCCGCCGGCAACATCAAGACCGACAGCCCGGCCGGGCGCTACCTGCGGGAACAGGGTGTGGAGCCACGCGACTTCAACTCCTACGGTTCGCGGCGTGGCAACCACGAAGTGATGATGCGCGGCACCTTCGCCAACATCCGTATCCGCAACGAAATGCTGGCAGGCGAAGAAGGCGGCAACACGTTGCATGTGCCCACTGGCGAGAAGCTGTCGATCTACGACGCGGCCATGCGTTACCAGCAGGAAGGCACCCCGCTGCTGGTGATTGCCGGCCAGGAGTACGGCACCGGTTCGAGCCGCGACTGGGCAGCCAAGGGTACCAACCTGCTGGGGGTCAAGGCCGTGCTGGCAGAAAGCTTCGAGCGTATTCACCGCTCCAACCTGGTGGGCATGGGCGTGTTGCCGCTGCAGTTCAAGGCCGGGCACAACCGCAAACAGCTGGGGCTGACCGGCAAGGAGCAGATCGATGTACTGGGGCTGGACGGCGCACATATCCACCCCGGCATGAGCCTGCCCTTGCGCATTACCCGCGAGGATGGCCAACAGGAACAGATCGAGGTGCTATGCCGGATTGATACCCTGAACGAGGTGGAATACTTCAAGGCGGGGGGGATTCTGCATTATGTGTTGCGCCAGATGATCGCCAGTTGAGTCTGGCCGAAGATTCGTTCCGTTCTTGAAACCGAGCGCCGCGGGGGCGGCGCTCGATCTCTCTAATCAATGAATCAAATATCCATTCAATAAAACCAGCCGCTTGCCGATACCTGTCGAAAGCCCTGCGGACTATCACCCATGCGTAACAACCAGCCGATTACCCAGAGAGAACGGACTTTCCCAGCCCAGCAGCGGTTGATCTCCACTACCAACGCCAAGGGTGTGATCACCTACTGCAACGATGCCTTTATCGAAATCAGTGGTTTCACCCGCGAGGAGCTGACGGGCGCACCGCACAACCTGGTGCGCCACCCCGACGTACCGCCTGCCGTGTTTGCCCATATGTGGCAAACCCTCAAGCAGGGCCAGCCGTGGATGGGTATCGTCAAGAACCGCTGCAAGTCCGGCGACCATTACTGGGTCAACGCCTATGTCACCCCCATTTTCGATAACAACCAGGTTGTCGGCTTCGAGTCGGTGCGGGTCAAGCCCACCGCCGAGCAGATCCGCCGCGCCGAGGCCCTGTACCAGCGCATCAACCAGGGCAAGCCGCCGGTACCGCGTCGCGACAAGTGGCTGCCAGTGCTGCAGGACTGGCTACCGTTCATCCTGATCAGCCAGGTGGGCTTCCTGATCGGCAACTGGCTGGGTCATTCCTGGGGCTTTGCCTTGGCCGCAGGGCTTTCGGTACCACTGGGTCTGCTCGGTCTGAGCTGGCAGCAGCGCGGCCTCAAGCGCCTGCTGCGCCTGGCCGAGCAAACCACTTCCGACCCACTGATCGCGCAGATGTTCACCGACAGCCGTGGCGTGCAGGCGCGCCTGGAAATGGCCATGCTCAGCCAGGACGCACGCATGAAAACCTGCCTGACGCGTCTTCAAGACAGTGCCGAACACCTGAGCGACCAGGCACGCCAGTCCGATGCCTTGGCGCACAAGAGCTCTTCGGGGCTGGAGCGCCAGCGGGTGGAGACCGAGCAAGTCGCCGCCGCGGTAAACCAGATGGCCGCCACCACTCAGGAAGTGGCCAACCATGTACAGCGCACCGCCGATGCCACCCAGGAAGCCAACCGCCTGACCAGCCAGGGCCGGCAGATTGCCGGAGAAACCCGCGAGGCCATCGAGCGCCTGTCGGCGGCAGTGGGCGAGACCGGCCAGACGGTTACACAACTGGCCAAAGACAGCGACGAGATTGGGGGCGTGGTCGACGTGATCAAGGGCATCGCCGACCAGACCAACCTGCTGGCGCTTAACGCAGCCATTGAAGCGGCGCGCGCCGGTGAAATGGGCCGTGGCTTTGCCGTGGTGGCTGATGAAGTGCGTCAGTTGGCCCAGCGCACCGCCGAATCCACCGGGCAGATCCACGGCCTGATCGCCAAGCTGCAACAGACCGCCAGCAACGCAGTGCTGACCATGGAAACCGGCCACCGCCAGGCACAGGAAGGCGTCGATCGGGTTATGCAGGCCGACGAGGCGCTGGTAGGCATCAGCGAAGCGGTGGCCAATATCACCGACATGGCCACCCAGATTGCTGCTGCAACCGAGGAGCAGACCGCAGTGGCTGACGAGATCAGCCGCAACATCAGCACCATTGCCGAACTGGCCGACCAGACCGCCGAACAGGCGCAGCACTCGGCACTGCTGAGCGAGGAACTGACCAGCACGGCGGGTAGCCAGTATTCGCTGGTGGAGCGCTTCAACCGCTGAAGCTCGAGACTTCCGCTGGGGATGGCACCGGCTCTGCCGGTGTTCGCGGGTAAACCCGCTCCTACAACGGCAGTGCCGAACCACCGATGCTGTGCCGGGCCGTCGATGCCTGTGTCGAACCACTGATGCGCGTCCGCCCCGGTCCATGTAGGAGCGGGTTTACCCGCGAATACGGTAGCAGCAGCAACGGTGAACGGCGGGTGAAAATTGGCCAGCAGGCCCGGCCCATTCGCGGGTGAACCCGCTCCTACAACGGCTGTGCCGAACTACCGATGCTGTGCCGGGCCGTCGATGCCTGTGTCGAACCACTGATGCGCGTCCACCCCCGGTCCATGTAGGAGCGGGTTTACCCGCGAATACGGTAGCGGCGGCAACGGTGAACGGCGGGTGGAAATTGGCCCGCAGGCCCGGCCCATTCGCGGGTGAACCCGCTCCTACAACGGCTGTGCCGAACCACCGATGCTGTGCCGGGCCGTCGATGCCTGTGTCGAACCACTGATGCGCGTCCACCCCCGGTCCATGTAGGAGCGGGTTTACCCGCGAATACGGTAGCGGCAGCAACGGTGAACGGCGGGTGGAGATTGGCCAGCAGGCCCGGCCCATTCGCGGGTTAACCCGCTCCTACGACGGCCTGTGGCGAACCACCGATGCGTGCGTAGGAGCGGGTTTACCCGCGAATACGGTAGCAGCAGCAACGGTGAACGGCGGGTGAAAATTGGCCAGCAGGCCCGCCCCTTTAGCAGGCAAGTCCGCTTGCTGTGTTACCAGTCCAACCGCAAGCGGCTCTCGAAGTAGCGCTCTTCGCCACTCAGCGGGTCCTCGAAACGCAGGCTCTGCGCCAGCAGTTTCAGCGGCCGCTGGTAGTCATCCTCTTCGTTGAGCAATTGCGGATAGAACGGGTCATTGCTGATCCCTGCCCCCAAAGCCGCCATGTGCACACGCAACTGATGTGTCTTGCCGGTCACTGGCGACAGCCCATAGCGCCATCGCTCACCGTTCTTCTCCAGCACCTCGGCCAGGGTTTCACTGTTGGCCTCACCCTCCACCTCATGCATGCGGAAAAATGGCTCGCCATGCACCAGGCGGCTTTTGTGCACCAGCGGAAAGGCATGCTGTGGCATGGCAGCGGCAATGGCCTGGTAACGCTTGTCGATACGCCGCTCGGGGAACAGCCGCTGGTAGGCGCTGCGGCTGTGCGGGTTGGCGGAAAACAGCACAAGCCCGGCGGTGTGCCGGTCAATGCGGTGCAACGGCACCAGGTGCGGGTTGTCCAGGCGCCGGATCAGGCGGCGCAACAAGGTCTGCTCGACGTATTCACCGGTCGGCGTCACCGGCAGGAAATGCGGTTTATCGGCCACCACCAGGTGCTCGTCCACATGCAGCACCGCCTCCTGCACCGGGATCGGCCGTTCGTTCGGCACTTCGCGGAAATAATGCAAACGCATGCCACGCTTGTAAGGCAGGTCGGCGGCAACTGCCTGCCCCTCGGCATCCAGCACCCGGCCACGGGCAAAGCGGTCAAGCCACTGGGCGCGGTCGATGGCCTTGAAATGATCACACAAGCAATCGAGCACCGTCACCCAGTTACCAGGTGGCAGGCACACCGTACTGGCTTGCTGGCGGGCGGGGTCGAAAGGCGTGGTCATGGCTGGGCTCGAGACGTTCATGGCCGCGCATTATCGCCCAAGCCCGCCCCCTCAACCAGCCTGGGCCATCGCCTCGCAGCGATCCTTCAGCCAGCGCAGTACTTGCACCGGCTCCCAGCGGCCAGGGTCGTAGAGTGCATAGAGCAACCCCTGATAGCCCACCACATCCAGCCCTCGGTGATAACCGGCCCGCTGGAACAAGGCCTCGATCTCGGCGAAGCAGGTATTGAAGTGGACTTTGCCGAACGGCGTGCAGTCGCCCGTCACCAGGCCTTCGAGGCGCAGTTCCAGAACGGCGTCAGCCACCCGATCCACGGGCATGCGGTTGACGCTGTACTTGAGTTGCTCGACATTGAGCATGGCTTCACCTCGACACTGTATTTATATACAGCATACGAACATCCCCTTGCTGCCGTCAATGCGCTTCATTGCAGCCCCGCCAGGTAGCCGCTGCCTTTGCGCAGGGTCAGCACCTGCCTGCGTGGCGTGCCGCGCGTCACCGACAGATGCACCCATCTGTCGAATTCCAGGATCAGCTGATCGAAGGGCACCGCACTTTCGCTGATTCGCCGGACGGTCTCGCGCGGGCTGACCTCGATCACCGTGAAGTCCGCCGCCAGCCCTTGCACGTGCTGGCTATCGGAGGCGCCACCGATCAACCGATTGACCCTTTCACTGCGATACCCGCTGCTGATGATGATGGGCGCGTCGAACAACGCACGTACCTGTTCCAGCGCACCACACAGTAATTGCAGGTTGGCCCTGGCTTCGAGGGGCGGTGCATTATCGAACCCGTCGCGGGCGGCGAGCTGGGAAACGGTCATTTCATCGAGGGTGAAATGTGGAGTGATCAACATGGCGAGCTATTCCGATGATGGAGAAGGTTACCGGCGACGGTGCGCCTCCACCGGATCATCAGCTCGCTTCACAGATCATGGAGCAGGGTTGCAACTCCTCTGCAGCCATCATTGCCCAAGAAAGGCCACCACTTGTTCGGTATCGAACGGCCAGTGCAACTCGGCGCCGTTGTCACAGCGCCGCAGCACCGGAATGATCAGGCCATAACGCTCGAACAAAGGCTCGCTCTCGGCGATGTCGACCAGCTCTACCAGCAGGCCATGATCGACGAGAGGCATCAACACAGCCTCGGCCACTTCGCAGAGGTGGCAGCCGAGGGTGCCGAACAGTTGACATTCAGGCAGCATGTGGCAGGTCCCGGGTTGGCATACACAGAAGCCTATTCTAGGCGCGCCACGCCCACCCTGCACCTGACCTGGCTCAATCCTGGCTGGTAGCACCGATCCGGTGCAGCGACAGGTCCGCGCCCTGGAACTCCTGCTCATGGCTCAAGCGCAGGCCATGCAGCGCACGAATGGCTCCGTACACGGCAAATCCACCGGCCAAGGCCACCAGCACGCCCATCAGGCTGCCCAGCAACTGGCTGACCAGGCTGACACCGCCCATGCCACCCAACGCCACCTGGCCGAACACGCCACAGGCGATGCCACCCCACACGCCACACAGACCATGCAACGGCCATACGCCCAGGACGTCGTCGATTTTCCAGCGATTTTGCGCGGCGGTGAAGGTCCAGACAAACAGCGCCCCCGCCACCAGGCCGGTGGCGAGCGCACCCACCGGGTGCATCAGATCGGAACCTGCGCAAATCGCCACCAGCCCGGCCAGCGGGCCGTTATGCAGGAAGCCCGGGTCGTTGCGCCCGGCCAGCAACGCTGACAGGGTGCCACCCACCATGGCCATCAACGAGTTGATCGCCACCAGGCCGCTGACACCCTGCAAGGTCTGGGCACTCATGACGTTGAAGCCGAACCAGCCGATGATGAGGATCCACGAGCCCAGCGCCAGAAAGGGAATGCTCGAAGGCGCAAAAGCCACCAAACGCCCATCGCGGTAACGCCCACGGCGCGCCCCCAGCAGCAGCACCGCCGCCAGCGCCAGCCAGCCCCCCATGGCGTGTACCACCACAGACCCGGCAAAGTCGTGGAACGGTGCGCCGAAGCGTGCCTGCAGCCAAGCCTGTACGCCCAGATTACCGTTCCACACCACACCCTCGAAGAACGGATAGACGAACGCCACGATCAACGCCGTAGCGCACAACTGCGGCACGAACCGCGCCCGCTCGGCAATGCCCCCGGAGATGATCGCCGGAATCGCCGCCGCGAAGGTCAGCAGGAAGAAACACTTGACCAGCGCATAGCCATGGTCGACAGCCAGCGTTGTCGCCGGCTGGAAGAAGTTGACCCCATAGGCGATCCAGTAGCCTATAAAGAAGTAGACCAGCGCCGAGATGGCGAAGTCGCTGAGGATCTTCGACAAGGCGTTGACCTGGTTCTTGTGGCGCACCGTGCCCACTTCAAGGAACGCGAAGCCGGCATGCATGGCCAGCACCAGAATGGCGCCCATGAGAATGAACAGGGTGTTGGAACCGTGGACCAGAGAGTCCATAGCGCTGTGCATGTTTTCCATGAAATAGGCAGACCTGCTGAAAAAGGCACCAGGACAGTTCAAGAACCTGCATCCCTGCACCGAATCGGTGCCAGCCCCTACCCTGTTCAGGTGAGCGGGGTGAAGCCTGCGTGGTTTTTTCTTGGGTTTGTCGTGGATTGGGTTAAGGTTTATCGGTATCCGCTGCGCGGGCGCCCTGAATCGGCGCATAACCGGTCACAGGCGCTCCGCAACGTGGCAAAAACATAGCAAGGCCCATACCAGCAGCCGCACTTGAACCTTCCATGCGTGCTGTCACTCGAAGTACCAACACTCATCGACAGGGAGAGACCCATGGCCAGCAAATCGGCAAAGAATGCACAAGAGATATTGATGGCTGACTTTCAGGCCTTGGTGCGCGACACCGAGAAGCTGCTGGCCGACACCGCCAACCTGGCAGGCGACCAGGCCGACGAGTTGCGCGAGCAGATTCACGAGCGCCTGGCCCAGGCCCGCGAAACCCTGCAACTGACCCAGGACTCGGTACGTGAACGCGGTCAGGCAGCGCTTGGCAGCGCCGAGCAGTACGTGCAGGAAAACCCGTGGCGGGCAATCGGCATCGCCGCCGGCGTCGGCCTGTTGATCGGTCTGCTGGCCAACCGGCGCTAAGGGGAACCCATGGAGAATGACGCCAACGGCGCCAGCGCTTCGGGCAAGCGCCTGGGCGCGGCCATGCTGGGGCTGCTGCACAGTCACATCGAGCTGTTCGGTATCGAGTTGCAGGAGCAGAAGGGCCGTACCTTGAGCCTGCTGCTGTTCGCCGGCCTGGCGCTGGTGTTCGCCCTGCTGCTGCTGACCGCGCTGTCCGGGCTGCTGCTGGTGCTGCTGTGGGACAGCTATCGACTGGCCGGTATCATTGGTCTGTGCGTGTTCTATGGCATTGCTGCACTGTACTGCGGCGTGCGCCTGAAGGCGGCGGTGTTCGACGAATCATCGCCCTTCGGCGCCACCCTCGACGAACTTGCCAAGGACAGGGAGCGCCTGTTGCCATGAGCCTGCCAGAACTGCCAAACACGCGTAACCCGCGCGAACTGCGCAAGGCGCTGCTGCGCCTGCGCATGGAAATGCACCGCCAGGAAATCCGTCATGAGTCCGGTCAGTTGCTTGAACCGCTGCGCCGCGTGCGCGGTATGGGCAGCTCGCTACATGAAGGCCTGGGTATCAAGCATGCGCCACTGTGGGGCATCGGTGCCGTGGTGGCGCTGGGCTTTCTCACCGGCAAGGGCGTACGCAGCGGCAACCTGACACGCCTGATACGGTTGGGCAGCACCCTGTTGCCACTGGTACGCCTCTACCTGCAAGGCAGCCGCCGCCCCTGACCAGGGTTCGCCCCGGCAGAAACAGCCTTGTGCTGCGAAGAGGCCCGTTCCATCGATACGAATGCATCAAAGGGCCGGCCTCTTCTTCGCAGCACAATGCGCTTCCTGCAGGGTATGCTGCTGCCTTCGAACGACAGGAGACCGCGCCTTGGACTGGCACACCTTGCTTACCCGCGAACGGCTGGGCAAAGCCCTGTACAGCGCCGATGAACTCGGGCGCAGCCCCTTCCACAAAGACCACGACCGCATCATTTTCTCCGGTGCCTTCCGCCGCCTCGGCCGCAAGACCCAGGTGCACCCGGTGTCGAGCAACGACCATATCCATACGCGCCTGACTCATTCGCTGGAAGTCAGCTGCGTCGGCCGCTCGCTGGGGATGCGCGTCGGCGAGACCCTGCGCGACAACCTGCCGGACTGGTGCGCCCCCAGTGACCTGGGGATGATCGTGCAGTCAGCCTGCCTGGCCCACGACATCGGCAACCCGCCATTCGGCCACTCCGGCGAAGACGCCATTCGCCACTGGTTCCAGCAGGCGGCCGGGCGCGGCTGGCTGGACGACATGAGCGATGACGAACGGGCCGACTTTCTCAACTTCGAAGGCAATGCCCAGGGCTTTCGCGTGCTCACCCAACTGGAATACCACCAGTTCGATGGGGGGACCCGGCTGACCTATGCCACCCTCGGCACCTACCTCAAGTACCCGTGGAGCGCCCGCCACGCCGACGCCCTGGGCTACAAGAAGCACAAGTTCGGCAGCTATCAGAGCGAACTGCCCCTGCTCGAACAGATTGCCCGCAAGCTCGGCCTGCCGCAGCTGGAACACCAGCGCTGGGCGCGCCACCCGCTGGTGTATCTGATGGAGGCTGCCGATGACATCTGCTACGCGCTGATCGACCTGGAAGACGGCCTGGAAATGGAGCTGCTGCAATACGCAGAAGTCGAGGCGCTGTTGCTCGACCTGGTCGGCGAAGACCTGCCAGAAACCTACCGCCAGCTCGGCCCACGCGATTCTCGTCGGCGCAAACTGGCCATCCTGCGCGGCAAGGCCATCGAGCACCTGACCAACGCCGCCGCCCACGCATTCGTCGAGCAGCAGCAGGCGTTGCTGGCCGGGCAACTGCCGGGCGACCTGGTGGAACACATGCATGGCCCAGCCAAACGCTGTGTACTGCAAGCCAAGGACATGGCGCGCAACAAGATCTTCCAGGACAAACGCAAGACCCTGCACGAAATCGGCGCCTACACCACCCTGGAGATTCTGCTGAACACGTTCTGCGGTGCGGCCCTCGAGCAGCACGGTGGACGTACGCCATCGTTCAAGAGTCGCAGGGTGCTGGACCTGATCGGCAACAATGCGCCAGACCCGCATGCCTCGTTGCACAGCGCCTTCCTGCGCATGATCGACTTCATCGCCGGCATGACCGACAGCTATGCCAGCGAAATGGCCCGGGAGATGACCGGGCGCTCCAGCCCGACCTGAAACGCGTCGGTGCAGCGCAGGCTCGGCCAGGCGCTGCACCACGCTTGCAGGAAACTTCCTACACCAACGGGGCCACACTAAACGGCACGAATAAAAACTAATGAAAAGTTACCAAAATCGCTTTGACAGCGAGTTAAGCACACCTATTCCGTAGCCCATTTTGTTTTATCTTGTAAGCCGTTTCCCATATAGGCCTAACAGCCATTCCTCGCACGCCTGAGGACTTCCAACTGCGATAAGGTGCCCACTGTCACCCTCAATCGACCGCAGGGAAGTTGAACATGCACTCCATATTTATCGTTGACGACCATCCGGTGATTCGCCTGGCCGTCCGTATGCTGCTGGAAAACCAGAATTACAAGATTGTCGGCGAGTCGGACAACGGCGTAGACGCCATGCAGATGATCCGCGAGAGCAACCCCGACCTGGTCATTCTCGACATCAGCATCCCCAAGCTAGACGGCCTGGAGGTGCTGGCCCGCTTTCAGAGCATGGCCCTGCCCTTGAAGGTTCTGGTATTGACCGCACAGTCCCCGGCATTGTTTGCCGTACGTTGCATGCACTCGGGCGCAGCAGGTTATGTCTGCAAGCAGGAAGACTTGAGTGAACTGCTCAGTGCAATCAAGGCCGTACTGGCCGGTTATAACTACTTCCCCAGCCAGGCAATAAAAAACAACCAGACCACCGACAGCGACCTGCAACTTTTCCGCCAGGTAAATGACCGCGAACTGATGGTGCTTCAACTTTTCGCCCAAGGCCGCAGCAACAAGGAAATTGCCAAGGGCATGTTCCTCAGCAGCAAGACTGTCAGTACCTACAAGAAGCGCCTCATGCACAAACTGCAAGTCAATACGCTGGTCGATCTTATTGAGATGGCCAAGCGCAACGCGCTGGTCTGAACGTGGTCATGGCCCGAGTTATCAATCGCCTGCTGCTCGTCTTGCTGCTGCTCAGCGGCGCGACACAGGCTGGCCATCGCGAAGCCGCGTCCTTTACGTTGCTGGCGCGCTCATCGGCCCGCCCCGTCCAGCCCGTGCTCACGCCCGAACAACGGCAATGGCGCGAAGGCCGGCAGGAACTGGTGCTGGGCACGTCGGCACCCGACTATCCACCGTTCGATATCACCGGTGGCGGCAACGACTACCAGGGCCTGACCGCCGAGTATGCAAACCTGATCGGCAAGGCCTTGCAGTTGCCAGTGAGGGTGCTGCGTTTCTCCAGCCGGCAGGCGGCGGTGGAGGCGCTCAGGCACGGTGATATCGACCTGCTGGGCAGCGCCAATGGCTACGAAGCGGCCAGTGACGGCCTGGCACTGTCGCGCCCCTATGCCGTCGACCAACCTGTACTGGTAACGCGTGAAGACGAAAACCGGGCACTGGACACGGACCTTGCCGGCATGCGCCTGGGCATGCTCTATCACTATTTGCCCAGACAGGAAGTACTCACCGCCTACCCCAAGGCCGAGCTGCTGGCCTTCGGTTCTTCCAGCCAGGCACTGAATGCTGTCGCGTTCGGGCAGGCCGACGTGTTCATCGGCGATACCATCTCCACGCACTACCAGCTCAACCGTGGTCATCTGCCCCGCCTGCGCATGGCCAACTTCGGCAAACACGAGGCCATCGGCTTCGGTTTTGCCTTGCGTCAGCAAGATACCGTGCTGCTGGACCTGGTGAACACCATCCTGGACAGGCAAAGCCCGGCCATTCGCTCCAGTATCTTCAAGCGCTGGAGCGCCGGCAGCGACCTGTTGCTGAGCGATCGCCAACTGCAATTGAGCGCGGCCGAGCAGCAGTGGCTGCAGGAGCACCCCGTGATGCGCGTGGCAGCCGATGACGCGGCTGCACCACTGTCCTACTTCGATGATTCGGGGCATTTCCGAGGCATCACCGCCGACCTGCTGGACCTCATTCGCCTGCGCACCGGGTTGCGTTTCGAAGTGCAGCGCGCCAGTGGCATTGCCGACATGGTCGCCCGCCTCAAGGATGGCCGGGCCGATGTCATCGCCGCACTGGCCAGCGCCGGCAAAGCAGGGGACGACCTGCAAATCAGCCGCCCCTATCTCGAAAGCGCCTATGTGCTGGTCAACCACAAGGACAACAATGCATTGAGTTCACTGGAGCAGTTGCAGGGGCATCGTATCGCCATTACCCGCTACAGCACCATGAACGCCATGCTGTCCCGGGACTACCCAAAGATAAGCTGGGTCGAGACCGAAAGCGCGTTCTACTCCATGGCGTTGCTCAACAGCGGGGCTGTCGATGCGGTGATCACCACCCTGATCGACGCCAATCACGCCCTGGCCAGCAACCCCGAACTGGTCATCCGCACCTCGGTCGGCAGCGAACCCGCCAATTTCGCCATGGCCACCATTGCCCCGTCACCGGCGCTGTTGTCGATCCTCGACAAGGCTTTGCTGAGCATCTCACCGGAGGAGCTGGGGGTAATCAACAACCGCTGGCGTGGCTTTGGCAGGCATGAGGATGACAACACCAAAGGCTACAGCCGCCTTGCCCTGCAGGTGGTGCTGACCACGGCCGTGCTTTTGTTGCTTGCACTGCTCTGGAATGCCCGCCTGCGCCTGCAGATTCGCCAGCGCCAGCGCGCCGAACGCGCGCTGAACGACCAGTTGGCATTCATGCGCGCCCTGCTCAACGGTACGCCCCACCCCATGTATGTGCGCGACCGCGAGGGTTGCCTGAAAAGTTGCAACTACAGCTACCTTGAAGCCGTGCAGGCCCGCTCCGATCAGGTGATCGGCAAAAAACTCAAGGACAGCCTGTTTGCCGATTCCGAGCAGGCTCGGCAGATCCAGGCGGATTACCAGAAAGTCATGGCGGCGGGTTCACCACTGATCAAGGACCGTCCATTACGGATCAAGGGCCGGGACCTGACCATCTACCACTGGATCCTGCCGTACCGCGACTCCCTGGGTGAGGTGCAGGGGATCATCGGCGGCTGGATCGACATCAGCGAACGCCGCCAACTGGTCCTGGAGCTGCGCCAGGCCAAGCAGCAGGCCGACGATGCCAACCGCGCCAAGAGCACGTTCCTGGCGACCATCAGCCACGAAATCCGCACCCCGATGAATGCCGTGATCGGCATGCTGGAACTGGCGGTCAAGCGCGCCGACCAGGGCCGGGTGGACCGCAGCGCGCTGGAACTGGCACACCATTCGGCCAAAGACCTGCTAGGCCTGATCGGTGACATTCTCGACATCGTGCGCATCGAGTCCGGGCACTTGTCCCTGGCCCCGGAGGTGGTCGACCTGGCGGCGCTGGTCGAATCGGTGGCGCGCATTTTCGATGGCCAGGCGCGGCAGAAAGGCCTGGCCCTGGAGGTGCAGATCGCCCCGGCCGCACGCTGCCATGTCCTGCTTGACCCGCTGCGCTTCAAGCAGGTGCTGTCCAACCTGGTGAGCAATGCCATCAAGTTCACCGAGCACGGTCAGGTGCGTATCTGCGTCAGGCTGCTGGATGACGGAACCAGCACACCAGCCGTACTGGAGCTGGAGGTGCGCGACAGTGGCATCGGCATCCACCCCGACGACCTGCAGCGCCTGTTCAACCCGTTCATCCAGGCCAACCCGCACAGCCAGGGCGCCCGCGCAGGTACCGGGCTGGGCCTGGCCATCTGCCGCAACCTGTGCGAAATGATGGGCGGCAGCCTGTCCATGAAGAGCCTGGAGGATGTCGGTACCCAGGTGCGCCTGAAGATGCCGCTGCAACGGGTGGATGGCGCAGAGCAGCCCAAACCGCTGCCCGAGCAGCTCGACGTGCCCGACCCACGGCTGAACGTGCTGGTCATCGATGATCACCCGGCCAACCTGCAGCTGATGGCGCAACAACTTGGCTACCTGGGCCTGGAGCACGCCAGCGCCCGCGATGGGCAGGAAGGCCTGGCGACCTGGCGGGAAGGCGACTTCGATGTGCTGGTACTCGACTGCAACATGCCGCACATGAACGGTTACCAGCTGGCGACTGCCGTGCGCGCCGAAGAACGCCATGGCAAGCGACCACCCTGCACCATCCTCGGCTATACCGCCAACGCACAGCCGGAAGTACGCCGCAAGTGCCTGACCGCCGGCATGGACGACTGTCTGCTCAAGCCCATCAGCCTGAGCACCCTCAGCCAGCGCCTGGCTGGCATTCGCCCGCGCCGCCAGCAACGCCCCCGACGCAAGCTGTACCAGCTGGACGGCCTGGCCGCCGTGGTCGGGCCTGACCCGGTTGACCGTCAGCGCTTCCTGGAAACCTTGCATCAGAGCCTTCAGGCCGACCTGGCCAGCCTGATGGCGCTTCACCCGCAACACGACAGCGGCGCCATTGCCGAGCAGGCCCACAAGGTGCTCAGCGCCGCACGCATGCTGGAAGCCCCTGACCTGATGGCGGCGTGTGAAGCCCTCGAGGCCAGCGACTTGCCCACTGCCCAGGTGCGCCTGCGGCGCCAGGCACTGGCACGGCATATGTGCCGAGTGGAACGTGCCCTGGCCAAGGAATTGGCCACAAGCACGGATACTCAGGCAGGCAACCACACGTGTTAACTGGTAGACTGCGCGGCGTTATTACCTAAGAGGATTGTTTCATGGCCACAAACCGCTCCCGTCGTCTGCGCAAGAAGCTGTGTGTCGACGAGTTTCAGGAATTGGGCTTCGAGCTGAACCTGGAATTCAAGGAAGATCTGGATGACCAGGCAATCGATGCTTTCCTCGACGCGTTCCTGGAAGAAGCCATGGACGCCAACGGCCTGGATTATGTAGGCGGTGACGATTTCGGCCTGGTGTGCTCGGTCAAACGCGGCTCGGTCAGCGAAGAACAGCGCGCTGCCGTTGAAGCCTGGCTCAAAGGCCGCAGCGAACTGACCAAGATCGAAGTCAGCCCGCTGCTGGATGCCTGGTACCCGGAAAAGCCTATCAACAAGGCTGAGTGATACTTGTCAGCTTCGGGCTGAAAGGTTGATTGCTGAAAAGGCCACCCCATTCGGGTGGCCTTTTTATTGGCGATGCTTTTCCGTCGAACGTGACGCATCGCGGCTGCGCTTGGGGCATAATGCGTACTGTTTACGTCGTGGGGCCATCATCTCTTACAGCCCCAAAGCCCTTTTCCCTCGCCGCAGGGTATTCACTCGCTATGATCAAAACGCTTCGTCCCCTCATACTTGCCGGCCTGCTGTTGCCACTTGCCTTGCCCAGCCACGCCGCCGTCAATACCACCCTGCCTGCCAAAGTGCAGCAGGCGCTCAAGGCCAACAAGCTGCAGGACACCGCACTGTCGCTGGTGATGCTGCCGCTGGACGGCCCCGGCACCCCGACCGTGTTCAATGCCGATGTGTCGGTGAACCCGGCGTCGACCATGAAACTGGTCACCACCTACGCCGCCCTCGAACTGCTTGGCCCGACCTTCCAGTGGAAAACCGAGTTCTACACCGACGGCACCCTGAGCAACGGCGTGCTTAACGGTAACCTCTACCTTAAAGGTGGCGGTGACCCCAAACTGAACATGGAAAAGCTGTGGCTGCTCATGCGTGACCTGCGCGCCAATGGCGTGCGCACCGTCACCGGTGACCTGGTGCTGGACCGCAGCCACTTCGTGCAACCCAACCTGCCGCAGTTCAACGACGACGGCGGTGATGAAAACAAGCCGTTCCTGGTCAAGCCCGACTCGCTGCTGGTCAACCTCAAGGCCCTGCGCTTCGTGGCGCGCAATGATGGTGGCAAGGTCACCGTTGCAGTCGAGCCGCCGATTGCCCGCATCCGCATCGACAACCAGGTCAAGCCGGTAGCCTCGAAGAAATGCACGGGTGATGTGCGCTACAACCCAGTGCCCCAGGCCGACGGCATCAGTGTAACGGTCAGCGGCCAACTGGGTGACGGCTGCAACTCGCAAACCTACCTGTCACTGCTCGACCATCCCACCTACGCCGCCGGTGCCGTGCGCGCAATCTGGAACGAACTGGGTGGCAACATCCAGGGTGGCGACCGCATCGAGAATGTGCCCAAGAGTGCTCGCCTGCTGGCCCGCGCCTTCTCGCCAGACCTGGTGGAAGTGATCCGCGACATCAACAAGTACAGCAACAACACCATGGCCCAGCAGCTGTTCCTGAGCCTTGGCGCGCAGTTCCGCACCGATGCCGATGGCGACGACGCCCGTGCTGCCCAGCGCGTGGTACGCCAATGGCTGGCGAAAAAGGGCATCACCGCGCCGCATCTGGTGATGGAAAACGGCTCTGGCCTGTCGCGTGCCGAACGGGTCAGTACCCGGGAAATGGCCGAGATGCTGAAAGCCGCCTGGAAGAGCCCTTACGCTGCCGAGTTCATGAGCTCGATGCCGCTGGTGGGCATGGACGGCACAATGCGCAAGCGTCTCAAGCGCACTGCGATGACCGGCGAAGGGCACATCAAGACCGGCACACTGAACACTGTGCGGGCGATTGCCGGCTTCAGCCGCGACAGCAACGGCCATACCTGGGCGGTAGCGGCGATTCTCAACGACCCGAAACCGTGGGGTGCCTCGCAGGTGCTGGATCAGGTGTTGCTTGACCTGTATCGCCAGCCGAAGCTGGCTGGCAGTACAGCAGCTAATTGATTGGTTAGCCTGTATTGGCCTTTTCGCGGGTGAACCCGCTCCTACAGGGGTGAGCACGGCTTACCAAACCTGTGCAACCTGTAGGAGCGGTTTTCGCCGCGAAAGGCTCGGTACCGGCAACCGACAGCGCTTAGGCCGACTCCCCCTCCACCCGGTCCCGCCCGGCCTGTTTGGCCGCATACACGCCGGCGTCGGCGCGCAACAGCAAGGCATCGGCGCCTTCGCCCGACCGCCAGCCCGCCACACCGAAGCTTGCAGTCACCTGGCCCACGCCTTCCACCGGCACATTGCGCACCCCTTGCCATAACTCCAGTGCCAGCAGCCTGGCCTGATCGGCATCGCTGCCCGGGCAAAGCACCATGAACTCTTCCCCGCCCAAGCGGCAGAACACATCGGTACGCCGCAAACGCTGAGCGATGCGCTGGCACAGGCTACGTAGCACCCGGTCGCCCACGGCATGGCCGAAGCGGTCGTTGATGCGCTTGAAGTGATCGATGTCGAGCATGATCACCGCCAGCGGCAAGCCATCGCGCTGGGCCCTTTCCAGTTCGATCTTGAGCCGCTCCTGGAAATAGCGACGGTTATGGATACCGGTCAGCGAGTCGGTGACCGACAGCGCCCGCAACTCCTCCTCCACGCCCTTCAGGTCGGAGATGTCAGTCAGGTAGCCATGCCACAGGGTGCAGCCCTGCTCGCCCACTTCCGGGGTCGCCTCGCCACGCACCCAGCGCAGTCCGGCCCGTGGCAGGCAGACTCGATACTCCTCGCGCCAGGGTGACAAGTGTTCGGCCGAATAGCGCACCGAGCGGCGCACGCGTTCCAGGTCATCGGGGTGGATACGTTCGAACACCGCCGAGGCATCCTCACGCAACTGCATCAGGTCGATCTCATAAATGTCATACAGGCCCATGCTGGCGTATGGAAAACACGAATGGCCGTTGGCATCCAGGCGATATTGGTAAATGCCGCCCGGCACCTCGGCACTGAGCTTTTCCAGCAACCGGTCACGCGCTGCCAACGCCTCATGCACCCGGCGCCGCTCGGTCACGTCAATGCAGATGGCCAGGTAGCCAACCCACAACCCCTGTTCGTCGAGCATGGCAGTCACCAGCATGTTGGCGACCAGCTGGCTGCCATCGGCCCGTAGCAAGGTCCACTCGCCAGGCTCGGCCCCGTGCTCCTGCACCGTTTCAGCGAACATCGCCTGGCCGCCAGCAATGGCGCGTCCAAAACGCAAGCTCAAGGCCTGGGCACGCAGGTTCAGCTCCTCCGGCAGTACCAGGTCTTCAAGGCGCAAGCGGCCGATCGCTTCGCTGGCCGCGTAACCGAGCATGCGTTCGGCACCGGCGTTGAACGTGCTGACCACCCCTTTGAGGTTGGTGGCGATGATCGCCACCTGGGTCGCGGCATCCAGCACACTGCGCAGTTGGTTGTGGGTGCCACGCAACGACTGCTCGCTGACCTGCAACTCGGCAGTACGCTGAGCGACCAGGGCCAGGGCGCGCTGACGCTGGCTGAACAGGCTGTAGAACAGCACGCTGAGCAACAGGCTCAACAGTCCGCCCAACAAACCGACCGCCATCACCGCCGAGGAGCGGTTCGCCTGCGCGAACGCCTGGCTTGGCTGAATGCTCAGCTGGAAATGGTGATCGGCCAGGCGCAACAACTGATTGCTGGCCAGGGCCAAGGGCGCGACCGGATTTTGCGAGTCGAACATCACGACGGGGCCTTGTAACCCGGACGGGTCCGTGATGCGCACGACCAGGTTGTCATCAACCGCTACCGGTCGACCGTCGCTGACCAGCTCGCGCATGCTCAGCAACGCCATCACATAGCCCACTGCCGCACCGCGGGGGTCGGCATCGGAAAATACCGGCGCCACCATCAGCAGGCCGCGCTCTGCCGACTGGGTATCGAACAGGGCCAATGGCTCGGACACCGCCATGCTGCCCGGCGCCAGCGCCCGCGCCAGGGCCGCCTGGGGCTCGCTTTGACCAGCGAGGTCCAGGCCGTAAGGCAACCCGGGCCGCTCGCTCGATTGGGTATAGAGCACCGGGAAGTAATGGTCGCGCTGCGAAGCCGGGCGCCATTGGCCTTGCGCGTCCTGGTCACGGATCACATAACCTGGGCCGGTATGGGCACTGGCCAGGCGCTCGAATTCGGCGCGTTGCGCAGCCTCGACGCGCGGCGCCCAGGCATAGGCCAAGGTGCGTTGCAGCAGTGGTTGGGCATAGCCGTCGAATTCGCGCGGGGTGATCTCGCTGGAAAAACTGAAGAACCGCCGCAGCCCGTCCAGGCGCTGCTGCTGTTCGTCAAAGCGCTCGGCAATACGGCTGGCACGCTCGCTCGCCAGCAGCTCGAAGCGCTGGCGCAGCTGCTGTTTGTAGAAGGTGTGCGCGGCAAATGCCAAGGCAGCGGTCAACAAGCCGCCCGCCACCAGTGCAATCAGCGCCATCGTCCACGCGGACGCCCTCTCTGTGCACAAGCCAAGCAACCACGCACGCACGCCACACTTTGACATACACCCATCTCGTCACGTCAGCGTCCTGCGGATTATCTTGCCCTGCCCTCAGTTATAGCTATTGGCCATTAGCCGTGCAATGTACCTCGTCGCCTCAACGAAGCTGCAAACGCCAGGCGCGATGGATACGGTTGTTACGGGCGAAGTCCGGGTCCAGGGTCTGAGCGGTGATTTCTTCTACCATGTACCGCGCCATCAGGTGCTCGTCCAACTGGAACTTGCGGAAGTTGTTGGAGAAATACAGCACGCCACCCGGTGCCAGACGGGCCATGGCCAGGTCCAGCAGCTGCACATGATCACGCTGCACGTCGAATACGCCTTCCATGCGCTTGGAGTTGGAGAAGGTTGGCGGGTCGATGAAGATCAGGTCGTAGCTGTCACGGTTGCCTTCCAGCCAGGCCATTACATCGCCCTGTTCCAGGCGGTTGCGCTCGGAATAGCCATTGAGCGCCAGGTTACGCCGTGCCCAGTCCAGGTAGGTTTTCGACAGGTCGACGCTGGTGGTGCTGCGCGCGCCACCCTTGGCCGCATGCACAGTGGCCGTGGCGGTGTAGCAGAACAGGTTGAGGAAGCGCTTGCCGGCAGCCTCGCGCTGGATGCGCATACGCATCGGGCGGTGGTCGAGGAACAGCCCGGTATCCAGGTAGTCGGTGAGGTTGACCAGCAGCTTGACGCCACCTTCGTTCACCTCCTGGAAGCGGCCCTCGGTAGCCTGGCGTTCATACTGGCGCGTGCCGCTCTGCCGCTCGCGACGCTTGAGCACTACACGCTGCGGCGAAATGCCCAGCGCCTGCGGGATGGCAGCCAGTGCGTCGAGCAGACGGGCCTGAGCCTTGTCCGGATCGACCGAACGTGGCGCGGCGTATTCCTGCACGTGTACCCAGTCCTGATACAGGTCGACCGCGAGGGCATATTCGGGCATGTCGGCATCGTACAGCCGGTAGCAGTCGATCTGCTCGCGACGGGCCCACTTGCCCAGTTGCTTGAGGTTCTTCTGCAGGCGGTTGGCAAACATCTGCGCCCCTTCCGACAGCCGCGCGGGTTCGCTGGCCTGCGGCACCTGCTGTCGGGCTTCGGTGCCTTCAGGCTGCGCTTCGCGGCGTTCACCGGTGACGAACTGGTCCGGCTGCACCTTGAACAGCAGCAGCTTGCACGGCAATGCGCCGTTCCAGAACGCGTACTGCTTGTGGCTCCGAATGCCCATGCGCTTGCCCAGTTGCGGCGCACCGGTGAATACCGCTGCTTCCCAGCCCATGCAGGCCTGGCGCAGGCGCTCACCCAGATTCTGATAGAGGTACAGCAGGCTGGCTTCGTCACCCAGACGCTCACCGTAGGGCGGGTTGCTGATGACCAGGCCTTTCTGGTTCTGGTCCGGGCGTGGCTCGAAGGTGCTCACTTCGCCCTGGTAGATCTTCACCCAGTCGCCCAGGCCGGCACGCTCGACGTTGTTGCGGCCCGGCTGGATCAGCCGCGGGTCAGCCTCATAGCCACGGATCCACAGCGGTGGCTTGGCCAGGCCGGCCTGCGCGCGCGCCTGCGCTTCGTCATGCACCTTGCGCCACAGCGCCGGCACATGGCCGAGCCAGGCACTGAAGCCCCAGCGTTCGCGCTTGAGGTTGGGGGCGATATCGGCGGCGATCATCGCGGCCTCGACCAGGAAGGTACCCACACCGCACATCGGGTCGGCCAGCGCACCACCTTCGGCAGCAATACGCGGCCAGCCAGCACGGATCAGCACCGCTGCCGCCAGGTTTTCCTTCAGCGGCGCGGCGCCTTGCTGCAGGCGGTAGCCACGCTGGTGCAGGCTGTGCCCGGACAGGTCGAGGGACAGAATGGCCTCGCCGCGGTCCAGGCGCAGATGCACACGCACGTCAGGGTCGATCTTTTCCACGGACGGGCGCAGGCCTTCGCGGTTACGCAGCTTGTCGACGATCGCATCCTTGACCTTCAGCGCACCGAAGTGGGTATTGTCGATGCCAGAGCCATGGCCGCTGAACTCCACAGCCAGGGTACCGTCGGCTGCCAGGTGGTCGGCCCAGTCGACCGCGTGCACACCGTCGTAAAGGTCGTCGGCGTTCTTCATCGAGAAGCGCTTGAGCACCAGCAATACGCGGTTGGCCAGACGTGACCAGACACACAGGCGGTAAGCAGTTTCCATGTCGGCGGCGCCGCGAATGGCCGAGGTGTGCTCGCGCACCTCGTCAAGGCCGAGGCCCTTGGCCTCTTCGGCGAGCAGGCTTTCAAGGCCTTTGGGACAGGTGAGGTAAAGTTCGAAACGGTCCGACATGAGTATTCCAGCGCCTTGGGCTATTTGACTGACGGGGCGACGCATCGCCCCGCGATGTTTGCCCGTACACCTTTCCAGCAGGCGTGCGGGTGGCCTTCTGCGACACACAACGTGCTGCAGAAAAGCCGGGCCGCCTGACCGATCCGTGCCTGGCCCAGTGGCAAGGACAGCTTAGATCATCAGGCAGTACGCGTAATTCTGGCGATCTCCGGGCCAATGTGACCCTTCGTCGCATTTCAAATTATTTCTGTCATCCGCAAACAACGCTGGCGAAATGACGTCAAAGATCGGCAAACCCCGATCATTGCAGGGCTAAACACCAAACAAGGTTGAGTCGCATTTATTTACTTATCCCCTCACCCTTGGAAAGGTTACGTGCTTATGACAAATCGGTCATTCACACCGTGACTCGCATTCGATAGAACTGGTCTTAGGCCGCTTCGCAACGAGGCGGCACTTTCAGCTCGCCACGCCGGCAGCGAGCGCAAACCGGCAGAACGACTCTGCCCGGCCTCGGAGAGGCCGACGGGACATTACAGTCAACAAGTGAGGGCAACACCCTATGAGAAGACTTAAGCGTGATCCGTTGGAAAGAGCATATTCACGTGGCTACCAATACGGGGTCACCGGCAAATCCCGCGAACTTTGCCCCTTCAATCTTCCTTCTGTTCGCCAAGCCTGGATCAACGGCTGGCGTGAAGGTCGCGGTGATAACTGGGACGGAATGACTGGCACCGCTGGCATCCATAGACTCAACGAAAATCACGCCGTTGGCTGAACGAGGACACTGAATTCGATTTACCATGCACGCCCCATCCGGGCGGCGGGCGAAGGCCCAGGGGCCCCTTGAAGGGGCCCTTTTTTATGCCTTGGCAAACCTCATCAGCTGCACCCACCCGCCCCCGGCAGGGGCGGGCTGGTCACCGCGGCATTGCCGCGATAGCATCCACCGCTTCGCGAATCAGCGCCGGCCCTTTGTAGATGAAGCCCGAGTAGATCTGCACCAGGCTCGCCCCGGCCGCGATCTTCTCGGCAGCATGGCGGCCTTCGGTAATGCCCCCGGCGGCAATGATCGGCAACTTGCCGCCCAGCTCACCTGCCAGCACCTTGACGATATGGGTGCTCTTCTCCAGCACCGGTGCGCCCGACAGGCCGCCCGCCTCGCCACCGTACGGCAATGCTTCGACACCTTCACGGCCCAGCGTGGTGTTGGTGGCGATCACCGCATCCATGCCCGACTCCATCAGCGCGGCGGCCACCAGCGCCGTTTCTTCGTCGCTCATGTCCGGCGCGATCTTGATTGCCAGGGGCACGCGCTTGCCATGTGCACCGGCCAGTTGTTCGCGGCGCTCGGCCAGGGCGTCGAGCAACTGCTTGAGCGAGTCGCCGAACTGCAGGCTGCGCAGGCCCGGGGTATTGGGCGAGCTGACGTTGACCGTGATGTAGCTGGCGGCGGTGTAGACCTTGTCCAGGCAGATCAGGTAGTCATCGACGGCACGTTCGACCGGGGTATCGAAGTTCTTGCCGATGTTGATGCCCAGCACCCCCTTGTAGCGCGAGGCGCGTACGCGCTCGAGCAGGTGATCAACGCCCAGGTTGTTGAAGCCCATGCGGTTGATGATGGCCGTGGCTTCCGGCAGGCGGAACAACCGTGGCTTGGGGTTGCCAGGCTGCGGACGCGGGGTGACAGTGCCGATTTCGACAAAACCGAAGCCCAGCTGGGCGAAGCCGTCGATGGCCGCGCCGTTCTTGTCCAGGCCAGCTGCCAGCCCCACCGGGTTGGCGAAGTTCAAGCCCATGACCGAAACCGGCAATGACGCCGGTTGCTTGCACAGCATGCCGTTGAGGCCCAAACGGCCACCGGCGCCGATCAGGTCCAGGGACAGGTCGTGGGAAGTTTCCGGGGAAAGCTTGAACAGCAGCTGGCGGGCCAGGGTATACATGGGCGGGCAAGGCTCAGGGTGAGTGAGGGGGCGATTATAGCCAGCGCGGGGCTGACAGGACAGCAAATCGTGGAGCGCTTGGCACATCGGTTGCACCCGTTCAGCCCACAGCCTTATCAGTAAGGGCGAGGACTCTTGTGAACACTGTACCCCGAGCAACGCCCCTGGCCTGGGTCAACGGCAGCGACGCGCCGGAAAAAACCAGCCTGAACATCGGCTACATGGCCCTGACCGACTGCGCCTCGGTCGTGGTCGCCGCCACCCAGGGCTTCGCCCAGCAGCACGGCCTTACCCTCAACCTCCAGCGCCAGGGCTCGTGGGCCGGGCTGCGCGACAAGCTGGTCAGCGGCGAACTGGACGCCGCCCATTGCCTGTATGGCTTGGTCTACGCCGTGCACCTGGGCATTGGCGGTGTACCTGCCAGCGACATGGCCGTGCTCATGGGGCTGAACCAGAACGCCCAGGCTATCAACCTGTCCCCTGCCTTGCAGCGCAAGGGCGTGACCAACCCTGAGGCACTGGCGCGCCTGGTGCACCAGCATGGCGCACGCCTGACGTTCGCCCAGACCTTCCCCACCGGCACCCACGCCATGTGGCTGTATTACTGGCTGGCCAGCCAGGGCATTCACCCGCTGCGCGACGTCGACAGCGTAGTGGTGCCACCGGCGCAGATGGCTGCACACCTCCAGGCCGGGCGCATTGACGGCTTCTGCGTCGGCGAGCCCTGGGCCGCCGACGCCGTGAACAAAGGCCAAGGCTTCACCCTGGCCACCAGCCAGTCGATCTGGCCGGATCACCCGGAAAAGGTCCTGGCCTGCGCTCGCGTCTTTGCCGAGCAATACCCCAACAGCGCCCGTGCGCTGATCAAGGCGATCCTCACCGCCAGCCGGTTCATCGAGCAAAGCCCGGAAAACCGCCGCAGCACCGCGCAACTGCTCAGCGCAAGCGCCTACCTGGACACCCCACTGGACAGCATAGCCCCCCGCCTGCTCGGCCATTATGAGGATGGCCTGGGCAACCAGTGGCAAGACCCACACGCCCTGCGCCTGTTCGACCAAGGCCGGGCCAACCTGCCCTATCTGTCCGACGGCATGTGGTTCATGACCCAGTTCCGCCGCTGGGGCCTGCTGCGCGAAGATCCCGACTACCTCGGCGTGGCCCGGCAGGTCCAGCAACTGCAGTTGTACAGCGAGGCCGCACACAGCCTGGGCATCGCTTGCCCAGGCCAACCGATGCGCAGCAGCCTGCTGATCGATGGCTCCCGCTGGGACGGCAGCGACCCCTTCGGCTATGCCCGCAGTTTCAGCTTGCATGCCTTGGGCGAGTTGCCCGATGCCCGTGTCGGCGCGTGAGGGGGACGAACATGTTGCGCATCCTGCTGATCGACGACACCCAGAGCAAGCTCGGTCGCCTGAGGGCTGCGTTGAGTGAGGCCGGCTTCGAGATCATCGAAGCCCCAGACCTGACCATCGACCTGCCCGCCTGCGTCGAAACGGTGCGCCCGGACGTGGTGCTGATCGATACCGACTCGCCAGACCGCGATGTGATGGAACAGGTAGTACTGGTCAGCCGTGACCAGCCGCGGCCCATCGTGTTGTTCACCGACGAGCACGACCCCGGGATGATGCGTCAGGCGATCCAGGCAGGGGTCAGTGCCTATATCGTTGAAGGTATCCATGCTGCGCGGCTGCAGCCGATCCTGGACGTGGCCATGGCCCGCTTCGAAAGCGACCAGGCACTGAAGGCGCAGCTGCTGGCGCGCGACCAGCAATTGGCCGAACGCAAGCGCATCGAGCAGGCCAAAGGCTTGCTGATGAAAATGAAGGACTGCAACGAGGAGCAGGCCTACACCCTGATGCGTCGCCAGGCCATGAGCCGGCAGCAGAAGCTGATCCAGGTGGCCGAACAGATCATTGCCATGCATGAGATGCTCGGCTGATGTGCTGAAAAATCCGAGCAAGCCGCCCCGGAAGTTGGCCCATCTCTTGCTGAACAAATCTCACCGGTAGCCAACGGCGGTTACCCCACTTGAATCCCGACAAAGACGTCGCTCTCCCCTCCACACCCATGGAGCGGGTAGCGGCGTCTTTTTCGTTCCGTTGTACTACCGAGTGAGGTGTTCGATGAGTGCCAGCTTCTGGAAATCCGGGCATGTGCCCACGCTGTTCGCCGCGTTTCTGTACTTCGACCTCAGCTTCATGGTCTGGTACCTGCTGGGCCCGTTGGCGGTGCAGATTGCTGCCGACCTGCAACTGAGCGCACAACAACGGGGCCTGATGGTGGCCACGCCGATCCTGGCCGGGGCAATCCTGCGCTTTGCCATGGGCGTTCTGGTCGACCGCCTGTCGCCCAAGACGGCTGGCCTGATCGGCCAGGTGGTGGTCATCGTCGCCCTCGCCGCAGCCTGGTACCTTGGCGTACACAGCTATGAACAGGCCCTGCTGCTAGGCGTGTTCCTGGGCTTTGCCGGTGCGTCATTCGCCGTCTCGCTGCCGCTGGCCTCACAGTGGTACCCGCCACAGCACCAAGGCAAGGCCATGGGCATCGCCGGCGCCGGCAACTCCGGCACGGTGTTCGCGGCCTTGCTGGCACCGGCACTGGCAGCCGGCTTTGGCTGGAACAATGTGTTCGGCTTTGCGCTGATCCCGCTGTCACTGGCGCTGGTGGTGTTCGCCCTGCTGGCGCGCAATGCCCCACAACGGCCCAAGCCGAAGGCCATGGCCGACTACCTCAAGGCACTGGGCGACCGTGACAGCTGGTGGTTCATGTTTTTCTACAGCGTGACCTTCGGCGGCTTCATCGGCCTGGCCAGCGCCCTGCCCGGCTACTTCAGCGACCAATACGGCCTGAGCCCGGTCACCGCCGGCTACTACACCGCCGCTTGTGTGTTCGCCGGCAGCCTGATGCGCCCGCTCGGCGGCGCCCTGGCTGACCGTTTTGGCGGCATCCGCACCCTGCTGGGCATGTACGGCGTGGCCGCCATCTGCATTGCCGCAGTCGGCTTCAACCTGCCCTCTGCTGCGGCCGCACTGGCGCTGTTCGTCAGCGCCATGCTCGGCCTGGGTGCCGGCAATGGCGCAGTGTTCCAACTGGTGCCACAACGCTTCCGCCAAGAGATCGGGGTAATGACCGGCCTGATCGGCATGGCCGGGGGCATCGGCGGCTTCCTGCTGGCGGCCGGGCTTGGCACCATCAAGCAGCACACTGGCGATTACCAACTGGGGCTGTGGCTGTTCGCCAGCCTGGGCCTGCTGGCCTGGTTCGGCCTGCACGGGGTGAAACAGCGCTGGCGGACCACCTGGGGCTCGGCTGCAGTCACCGCAGCACGGGTCTGAGGCACGCCGATGAGCCTGCAACTGAGCTTTGCCCAGGCCAGCGCCACCGGGCCGCGCGCGGAAAACCAGGACGCCCTGCGCCTGGTCACGCCGGCACCAGAACTGGCCGCCAGCAAAGGCTACCTGTTCGCCCTGGCCGACGGCGTCAGCCAATGTGCCGACGGCGGCCTGGCGGCGCGCGCCAGCCTGCAGGCACTGGCCCTGGATTACTACGCCACGCCAGCCACCTGGAGCGTGGCCCAGGCCCTCGACCGCCTGCTGCTGGCGCAAAACCGCTGGTTGCGCGCCCAGGGCAGCGGTCAGCCGTTGCTGACCACGCTTAGCGCGCTGGTGTTGCGCGGCCGGCGCTTTACCTTGGCCCATGTAGGCGACTGCCGGGTGTACCGCTGGCACGAGGGGCACCTGCAATGCCTGAGCGAAGACCATGTATGGGACCAACCGGGCATGCAGCATGTACTGAAACGGGCGCTGGGCCTGGACCAGCACCTGCTGGTGGATTACCTGGAAGGCGAGCTGCAACTGGGCGAATGTTTTCTGCTGCTCAGCGACGGGGTCTGGGCCAGCCTGGGCGAACAGCACATCCAGGCCGTGCTGCGCGAGCAAACTGACCTGCAACTGGCCGCCGACACTCTGGTGGCCAGTGCCCACCTCAACGGCAGCAAGGACAACGCCAGCGCCTTGCTGGTGCAAGTCGAACAACTGGGCACGGCTAACCTGGGCGATACCCTGGCGCAACTGCAACAATGGCCAGTGCCCGGCCCGCTGCGCGAAGGCCAGGTGATCGACGGCTGGCAGGTCGAAACACTGCATGCGCACAGCCGCCAGTCCTTGCTGTACAAAGTGCGCGATAGCCAGAACCAGCCTTGGCTGCTCAAGACCCTCCCCACTGCACGCGAACAGGAGCCGGGGGCGGCGCAAGGGCTGTTGCTGGAAGAGTGGTTTCTGCGCCGCATCGCCGGCCGGCATTTCCCCGAGCTACACGCCGCCAATCAGCGCCAGCACCTGTACTACGTGATGCGCGAATATCCCGGCCAGAACCTGGCGGCGTTGCTGGCCGAACAAGGCCCGCTGCCCCTGCCGCAATGGCTGGAAGTCGCCCGGCAACTGCTGCAGGCAGTCGGTGTGCTGCATCGGCGCAACTTGCTGCACCGCGATATCAAGCCAGACAACCTGCACCTGGGCCGCGATGGCCAGCTGCGCCTGCTGGACTTCGGCCTGGCTTATTGCCCGGGCCTGTCCGAAGACCCGCTGCACGAGCTGCCCGGCACGCCCTCGTATATCGCCCCGGAAGCATTCGATGGCCACCCGCCCAGCCCGCGTCAGGACTTGTATGCAGTGGGCGTGACCCTGTACCACCTGCTGACCGGACACTACCCGTACGGCGAGGTAGAGGCCTTCCAGCGCCCGCGCTTCGGCCAGCCGGTCAACGCCGCGCGCTACCGACCCGACCTGCCGGAATGGCTGCAGCACAACCTGCTGCAGGCCGTGGCGAGCGACCCGGCGCAGCGCTTCGAAACCGCCGAACACTGGTTGCTGCTACTCGAGCGCGGCGACCGCCAGGAACTGCCCAGCCGACCCCGGCCGCTGCTCGAGCGCGAGCCGCTGAAGGTGTGGCGCACCCTGGCCCTGTTGTCGTTGCTGATCAATCTGATACTGCTGTTTACCCTGCTCAAGGGCTGAACGCGCCTTGCCGATGAGGAAACGCTGATGAATGCAAAAGTATGGCTGGTCGGTGCCGGCCCTGGTGACCCTGAACTGCTCACCCTCAAGGCAGTGCGTGCGTTGCAGCAAGCCGCCGTGGTCATGGTCGACGACCTCGTCAACCCGGCAGTGCTCGAGCATTGCCCGCAGGCCCGGGTAATGACCGTGGGCAAGCGCGGTGGCTGCCGCTCTACACCGCAAGCGTTCATTCAGCGCCTGATGCTGCGCCACGCGCGACAGGGCCGTTGCGTGGTACGGCTCAAGGGCGGCGACCCTTGCATCTTCGGCCGTGGCGGTGAGGAGGCACTGTGGCTGCAGGGCCATGGCATCGAAGTGGAGGTGATCAATGGCATCACCGCCGGCCTGGCCGGGGCCACCCAATGCGGGATTCCCCTGACTTCACGGGGCGTGAGCCGAGGGGTGACGCTGGTGACGGCGCACACCCAGGACGATAGCGAGCTGAACTGGGCGGCCTTGGCTCAGGGCGGGACAACGCTGGTGGTCTACATGGGGGTGGCGCGGCTGGAACAGGTGCGCCAGGGATTGCTGGCGGGGGGTATGGCGCCGGGAATGCCGGTGGCGATGATCGAAAACGCCTCGCTGCCGCAGCAGCGGGAGTGCAGAAGCGATGTGCAGGGAATGGTGGAAGCTGCGCGGGCGTTTGGCTTGCGTAGCCCGGCAATCCTGGTGATTGGAGAGGTGGTGGGAGAGCAACAGGCTGTGGGGCGGATCGCAATCGCAGGCTAACAGCAGGAACAGCCTTCGAGGCCGGTTAAACCCCAGGCAAAGAAAAACCCGGCCGAGGCCGGGTTTTTCATGAAGCTTCAAACCAATTACTTGGCCTGGGCTTCTACCTGAGCTTCAACGCGACGGTTGACAGCACGGCCTTCTTCGGTGGCGTTGTCAGCAACCGGACGGGTTTCGCCGTAGCCAACCGAGTCAACACGGCTGGATTCTACGCCGTACTGCTGGGTCAGCACTTGCTTGACAGCGTTGGCACGACGCTCGGACAGCTTCTGGTTGTAAGCGTCTGGACCCACGGAGTCAGTGTGACCTTCAACCACGGTGGTGGTTTGTGGGTACTGCTTCATGAAGTCAGCCAGGTTTTTGATGTCGCCGTAGCTGTTAGGCTTGACGACCGACTTGTCGAAGTCGAACTTGACGTCCAGCTCAACGCGAACGACTTCGGCAACAGCCGGGCAGCCGTCGGCGTCAACGGTAACGTTGGCCGGGGTGTCTGGGCACTTGTCGACGTTGTCGCACACGCCGTCGTTGTCGGAGTCGGAGCAGACTTCAGCAACTGGAGCAGGAGCAGCTTCAGCTTGCTTCGGGCTACCGCCGAAGTTCAGGCCAACACCAACGCTCGGGGCCCACTCGGTGTCGCCCTGGTCGATGTTGTACTGAGCTTCTACGCCGGCACGGGCGTAGAACATGTCGGTGATGTACCACTTGGCGCCAGCGCCAACGTTGGCGAAGGTGGAGTGGTCACGACCGCCACGGCCGGTCTGGCCCAGCGACTGGTGCGAGAAACCAGCGGAAACGTACGGACGGATGGCGTCGTACGGGTTGTTGAAGTGGTAAACGGCGTCCAGGGCGGTGTTCGAGCCCTTGATGTTCTTGCCGTCTTCGCCACGAGCGTTGTGCACTTCGTCGTAGCCCAGACGCAGCTCAACGTCGTCGGTCAGGAAGTAACCGATCGAGCCGCCGAACAGGTTGCCGTCGTTCTTGAAGTCGCGCTGGCTGTCGAAGAATTCTTTCTTGTAGAAGATTTCAGTCTCGACGGCGCCTTGACCTTGTGCCATAGCGCCAATCGAAGTGGCGGCTACAAGCGAACCAATGGCCAAGCCCAAGGTGTTTTTCAATTTCATCCGTTAAATCCCCATCTGGTGATAGTTAAGCAGTCCCACCACAAACAAGAGGGACAACTCGACGGCGAGTCTAGCAGAACTCGCCGGTTCGTTAGAGATATTTGCACGCCACTAAGTTTCATCAAGGCCGGCAAATTTCTCCCGAAGCTTGTCTAGCGCGCGCTTGTAACGCATTTTCGTCGCGCTCAAGCCCATGTGCATGATGTCGGCAATTTCCTGGAACTCCAGCTCTGCGACAAAACGCAGCACCAGAATTTCCCGGTCAATCGGGTTCACATGCACCAGCCACTTGTCCAGCCCGCCTTTTTCTTCCGGCTTTGGAGCCTTGTCTTCGGACGCCTCTTCAACAGGGTCCAGACTCAAGGCATCCATCAACCGACGTTTGCGGCGCTCCTTGCGGTACTGGGTAATGCACTCGTTGTAGGTGATGCTGTAGAGCCAGGTCTTGAACTTCGACTTACCCTCGAAGTTTTTCAGCCCGTACAGCACTTTCAGCATCACTTCCTGACAGACATCGTCCGCGTCACGGTCGTTCCCCAGATAACGCGCACAGACGTTAAACAGGGTCCGTTGGTAGCGCCGCATGAGCTCTTCATAGGCGCGGGTAACGTGGTACAGCTCCTCATGCGAACGCGCCACCAACTCTTCGTCTGTGAGCTCGCGGGGGTCATAGCGCATGGGCGGCGAATGAACTTTATTCAAAACGGATCTGGCCGACAGTCAGGTCAATGTCGCCGCGCGACCCCGTGGGTCGAATTTCGCGGCGGCATACATTAACAGCTTTTGTGCGGTTAGCGGCTATTGACGCGCTGTTCAAGCAGCTCGCGGTTAGCCAGTGACACCAGTTCGCCATCATCGGTCAGCAGCGTCGTCTTCACCGTACCGATCTCCTCGATATGCCCTTCGACCTCTCCAATCCGCACCTGCTGGCCGACTTGGTACAGCTCGCGCACGTAGATGCCGGCCAGGATCTGCCCGGCAATTTCGCGACTGCCAAGGCCCATGGCCAAGGCAACGGCCAGACCAACGGTAATCAGCCCGATAACGATGACGTGGTTCAGCAGGTCGGTTTTCACTTCAAGCTGGCTGATGGCCACCGAGATGCTGATGATGATCACAAGGCCTTGGGTAATACGCCCCAGACCCGCCGAGTATTCCAGGCCGATACCTTCGGCAGCGCCACGCACCAGGCCGTTGGCCACCTGCGCCAGCAGTACGCCGGCCAGCAGCACCAGGGCCGCGCCGAACACCTTGGGCAAGTACAGGGCGAGCATGTCGAGGGTTGCCGAAACCCGCTCAAGGCCCAGCGATTCGGCAGCCGAGACCAGGAAGATGAGCAGCACGAACCAATAGACGATCTTGCCGATCAGGGTCGAGATCGGCACCTGGATACCGCCGCGACCGAGCATTTTGGTGAGGCCGGTGCCGGCCATCAGGCGGTCCAGGCCAAATTTGGCCAACAGTTTGGACAGCAGCGTGTCGAGCAGCTTGGCCACCACGAAACCGAGCAGCACCACGACCAGCGCGCCGAACAGGTTGGGGATGAAGTTCGCTACCTTGGTCCAAAGGGCAGTCATCGCGGTGACCAGGCTCTGGGTCCAGAGATCGAGTTCCATATTCAATCGGCCTTATCTGCTTTGCTGCCAGTGGCAGCGTTGCGGGAAGAGTGTCGACGCACCGGCGCAACATGCGCCGAGCCATTGTTCACGGCAATCAGCAGCGCCTGGCTCCAGCGGCCAAGCAGGCTGAACAGATCACCCGCGCCAACCTGGCGGTTGGCGGTTTTCAGCACGCGACCCAGGCAAGCGGCGTCGTCCCGGTCGTCCCGGTCATTGCCGGAGGGTGACGCCTTGAGCAGGTCGCGCAGGGATTCTTCAAACGGATCGTGCATGGGCACCTCGCGCAGTGTCAGCAAGAGACGAGATGGCCGGGCGACGGGTCACACATCCTGTTGGCACGAAGGTTTCAAATTGCACAGCTATACCCACCGCAACCGCCGGAACAGCCACCACTGCCCCACGGCCAACCCCAGCACGACGATGCAGGCGAACAGGAAGCCCAAAGGGTTTTCCGCCCCGGGGATGCCGCCGACATTGATGCCCAGTAGCCCGGTGACAAAGCTCATGGGCAGGAAGATGCAGGTGATGATGCCAAAGCGGTACATGGTGCGGTTCATCCGCTCGCTGCGCCGCCGGTCCTCGCTTTCCAGCACCAGCGCAGCGCGTTCGCGGGCCAGTTCCAGCTCTTCGAGGTAGCGGATCAGGCTGTTGTTGAGTTCATTCCAGTAATCGGCGTCGGCATTGGCGAACCAGCTCCATTTGCTGCGCGACAACTGCGCGTAGATTTCCCGTTGCGGGGCGAGAAAGCGGCGCAAGCCAGCGGCACGGCGGCGAATCTGCTGCAGGTTGCCTTGCTCCGGGGCATACCGCTCGTCGGATTCGACCTTTTCTTCCTCCAGGTCGACGAGCTCGGCCAGGTCGCTGACCAGGCCCTGGACCTTCTCGGTCAGCAACTCACCCATCAACAACAACAGTTCCGAGGCCGATTTCGGTCCCCTGCCCTGTTCCAGCAACTGGAGAATTTCATCGCTGGCGCGCAACGGCCGCAGGCGCAGCGAGATAACCCGCTGCGCCTCGGCGAAGATGCGTACCGAAACCATGTCTTCGGGCTCGGCACCCGGGTTGAGGTTGACCCCCCGCAGGAACAGCAACAGCTGTTCGTCCGCCATGGGCAGCAGGCGCGGCCGGGTGTTTTCTTCCAGCAGCAGCTCGCAGGCGAACTCGCTCAGGCCGCTGTCGTGCAGCAGCCAGGAACGGGTTTGCGGATGGCTGCGATCCCAGTGCAGCCACAGGCTCTGCTCCGGTTGCAACTGCAGGTCGTCCAGTTCGGTACGGGCAATAGAACGCGCGCCGCCTTTGCCATCGAGCACCAGGGCATGCACCAGCCCCCACTGCGCGTTGTCTTCCTCGAACATCAAAGCTCCATCAGCGCGTGCGGCGCATTACTCCGGCATTTTCAGCGGTTTCGGCGAGACCAGCACGCCATTGTTGTCGGCATACACATACTCACCCGGGCGGAAGGTTACCCCGGCGAAGGTCACCACCACGTTGAGATCGCCAATACCCCGCTTGTCGGTCTTCATCGGGTGGCTGGCCAGGGCCTGCACACCAACGTCGGTCTGGATCAGCACGTCGACATCACGCACGCAGCCGTAGATCACCAAGCCTTCCCAACCGTTTTTTGCGGCTTTTTCGGCGAGCATGTCGCCGAGCAGCGCACGGCGCAGCGACCCACCGCCATCGACCACCAGCACTTTGCCCTTGCCGTTGAGTTCGACCTGCTCCTTGACCAGCGAATTGTCCTCGAAACACTTGATGGTAACGATCTGGCCACCGAACGAATCGCGGCCACCAAAATTGCTGAACATCGGCTCCAGCACTTGTACCAGGTCCGGGTAGGCGTCACACAGGTCGGGCGTTACGTAATGCTGCATGGGAAGCTCCTGTCAGTCACAACGAAAGCGGGTATCGGCCAAGGCTACACCTTGGAGGCTGTCGCAGTCATCCGGGACCGGGCAGTCATTTGTATTCATCCTGTCTCGGCCCTTCCACGCGTGACCCGTTCCTGCACAGGAACGCGCCGTTATCCAGGTGTAGGAGCGGGTTTACCCGCGAATACGGTGGCGGCGTCAAACGGTGAACGGCCGGTGGAGATTGGCCAGCAGGCCCGGCCCTTTCGCGGGTAAACCCGCTCCTACGACGGCCTGTGTCCAACCCCCGATGTGTGTCCACCACCAATCCGGTGTAGGAGCGGGTTTACCCGCGAATACGGTGGCGGCGTCAAAGGTGAACGGCCGGTGGAGATTGGCCAGCAGGCCCGGCCCTTTCGCGGGTAAACCCGCTCCTACACGACGGCCTGTGTCCCCCCCCGATGTGCGTCCACCACCAATCCGGTGTAGGAGCGGGTTTACCCGCGAATACGGTGGTGGCGGCAACGGTGAACGGCCGGTGGAAATTGGCCAGCAGGCCCGGCCCTTTCGCGGGTAAACCCGCTCCTACGACGGCCTGTGTCCAACCCCCGATGTGTGTCCACCACCAATCCGGTGTAGGAGCGGGTTTACCCGCGAATACGGTGGCGGCGTCAAAGGTGAACGGCCGGTGGAGATTGGCCAGCAGGCCCGGCCCTTTCGCGGGTAAACCCGCTCCTACACGACGGCCTGTGTCCCCCCCCGATGTGCGTCCACCACCAATCCGGTGTAGGAGCGGGTTTACCCGCGAATACGGTGGTGGCGGCAACGGTGAACGGCCGGTGGAAATTGGCCAGCAGGCCCGGCCCTTTCGCGGGTAAACCCGCCCCTACGACGGCCTGTGTCCAACCCCCGATGTGCGTCCACCACCAATCCGGTGTAGGAGCGGGTTCACCCGCGAAGAGGCCATGACAGGTACAGCAAACTCAGCTGGCAGGCACAGGTTCCGCAACGACAGTGGACGCATGCACCGGCAGCAGCGGGTTGCGCAGCCAGCGCTCCACCAGCGGCCACACCTGCACCTGCGCGGCCTTGCTCACCAGCATGTCGACATGCCCAAAGGCCTCGAAACCTTCTTCACGACCCAGCCGCAGGAACTGCTTGCGCTCGCCGCCCAACTGCTCGAACAGCTTGCGACAGGCCCACACCGGGTCCTGGAAGTCCCCGGCACCGGCCACCGCCAGCAGCGGTACATCCACCTCAGCCAGCCCTGCCCACCAATCGTGCTTCTTGTCGCCAAAGCGCCCGAACAGGCCGTGCCAGCGCATGCTCTCCAGGGCGAGGCCTATCGGCTCGTCTTCAGGCCCACGCTTGAAACGTGGCCCGGATATCTGCCCCCAACGCTTGAGCACCAGCTTCGCGCCCCAAGCCAGCGGCGGCACTTTCAACGGCCAATAGACACGGCTGATCTGGGTACCGAACAGCGCCACGCTGGCCAACTGCTCGGCAGCCAGAAAACCACCGCCCAGCGCAGCTACCAGGGTGGTGCCACCCAGGGAATGGCCAACCCAGTGCGGCGCCTGGCCCGACTGCTCGCGCACGAACGCGTTGATCAACGGCAGGTCATCACGGGCGTAGGCGGCAACGCTGTTGTGCTTCCAGTCCTGGTTACGCGGCGACAGGCCATGGCCTCGCATTTCCGGGATCCAGACATCGAAACCGGCGCGCGCAAGGTAGGCACCCAGGCCAACCCCTTTGGGCGAATACCAGAAGCGCCGATTGGAAAAACTGCCGTGCAGGAGAATGACCGGCACGCCTTGGGCCTGAACCTGGTCGGCCAGCCCCAGACGGGTGATGGCGAGCTCGACGCTGGGGTCCGGGCCATTACCGGCCTTGATCCGATACACGTCTTCGCTGAGATCGCCGCGGCGCTCGGCACTGAGCAGGGCCACGGGGAATAAAGTGCTGCTGCTTTGCATAAGGTTGCTTGGTGCACAAAAAAGGGCGGGGTCCATTGCTGGAGCTCGCCCTGGAAAAAACCAGGCAGGAGGGCGCCAGACGCCCCCCCGCGTTTACTGCATCAGGCCGCGCCTTGGCCTTCGGCCAGGAAGAACCAGGTCTCGAGTACCGAGTCCGGGTTCAGCGACACGCTTTCGATGCCCTGCTCCATCAGCCACTTGGCCAGGTCCGGGTGGTCCGATGGGCCTTGGCCGCAGATGCCGATGTACTTGCCAGCCTTGTTGCAGGCGGCAATGGCGTTGGCCAGCAGCTTCTTCACCGCAGGGTTACGCTCATCGAACAGGTGGGCAATGATGCCCGAGTCACGGTCCAGGCCCAGGGTCAACTGGGTCAGGTCGTTGGAGCCGATCGAGAAGCCGTCGAAGTATTCCAGGAACTCTTCGGCGAGGATGGCGTTGGACGGCAGTTCGCACATCATGATCACGCGCAGGCCGTTGTCGCCGCGGGCCAGGCCGTTTTCGGCGAGCAGGTCGACGACCTGGCTGGCTTCGCCCAAGGTACGCACGAACGGCACCATGATCTCGACGTTGGTCAGGCCCATCTCGTTGCGCACACGCTTCAGTGCACGGCACTCGAGCTCGAAGCAGTCACGGAACGATTCACTGATGTAACGCGAAGCACCGCGGAAGCCCAGCATCGGGTTTTCTTCTTCCGGCTCGTACAGCTTGCCACCGATCAGGTTGGCGTACTCGTTGGACTTGAAGTCCGACAGGCGCACGATGACTTTTTTCGGATAGAAGGCCGCCGCCAGGGTGCTGATGCCTTCTACCAGCTTCTCGACGTAGAAGCCGACCGGGTCGTTGTAGCCGGCGATGCGCTTGTCGACGCTTTCTTTCAGGTCGGCAGGCAGGCCCGCATAGTTCAGCAGCGCCTTGGGGTGCACGCCAATCATGCGGTTGATGATGAACTCCAGGCGTGCCAGACCGACACCGGCGTTGGGCAGCTGGGCGAAGTCGAAGGCGCGATCCGGGTTGCCAACGTTCATCATGATCTTGAACGGCAGTTCCGGCATGGCATCGACCGAGTTCTGCTTGATGTCGAAGCCCAGCTCGCCTTCGAAGATGAAGCCAGTATCGCCTTCGGCACAGGAAACGGTCACGCCCTGGCCATCTTTCAGTACCTGAGTAGCGTTGCCGCAACCGACTACCGCCGGGATACCCAGCTCACGCGCGATGATCGCCGCGTGGCAGGTACGGCCACCGCGGTTGGTGACGATGGCGCTGGCGCGCTTCATCACCGGTTCCCAGTCAGGGTCGGTCATGTCGGAGACCAGCACGTCACCCGGCTGGACCTTGTCCATTTCCGATACGTCGTTGATGACGCGAACCTTGCCGGCGCCGATACGCTGGCCAATGGCACGGCCTTCGACCAGCACGGTGCCTTTCTCTTTGAGCAGGTAGCGTTCCATGACGTTGGCGCTGGAACGGCTCTTCACCGTTTCCGGGCGGGCCTGGACGATGTACAGCTTGCCGTCGTCACCGTCCTTGGCCCACTCGATGTCCATCGGGCGCTGGTAGTGCTGCTCGATGATCATGGCCTGCTTGGCCAGCTCGCTGACCTCGGCGTCGGTCAGGCAGAAGCGTGCGCGCTCGGCGCGGTCGACTTCGACGGTCTTGACCGAACGGCCGGCCTTGGCTTCGTCGCCATAGACCATCTTGATCGCCTTGCTGCCCAGGTTGCGGCGCAGGATGGCCGGGCGGCCAGCCTGCAGGGTGTTCTTGTGCACGTAGAATTCGTCAGGGTTGACCGCACCCTGCACCACGGTTTCGCCCAGGCCATAGGCGCCAGTGATGAATACCACGTCGCGGAAGCCCGACTCGGTGTCGAGGGTGAACATGACGCCGGCGGTGCCGGTTTCGGAGCGGACCATGCGCTGCACACCGGCAGACAAGGCAACCAGCTTGTGATCGAAGCCCTGGTGCACGCGGTAGGCGATGGCGCGGTCGTTGAACAGCGAAGCGAACACTTCCTTGGCCGCACGGATCACGTTATCGACGCCGCGGATGTTGAGGAACGTTTCCTGCTGGCCGGCGAACGAGGCATCCGGCAGGTCTTCAGCGGTAGCCGAGGAACGCACGGCAACGGCCATGTTGTCGTTGCCGGCGGCCATTTCGGCGAAGGCCGTACGGATTTCCGAATCCAGACGTGGCGGGAATTCGGCTTCCATGACCCACTGGCGAATCTGCGCGCCGGTCTTGGTCAGGGCATTGATGTCGTCAACGTCCAGCGCGTCGAGCGCGGCGTGAATGCGGTCGTTCAGCCCACTCTGCTCGAGAAAGTCACGGTACGCCTGAGCCGTAGTGGCAAAGCCGCCCGGCACCGACACGCCGGCACCGGCGAGGTTACTGATCATCTCGCCCAGGGATGCGTTCTTGCCCCCCACATGCTCCACATCATGGACGCCGAGCTTATCGAGGGAAACTACGTACTCTACCAAGGTGATCTCTCCACTAACTGTGTTGGAAAAGCTCAAAAGGCGCCCGCCTGTCTTCTATGACTTGGCCGGGCGTTTGTGGCCTGTACCTGGAAAATAGGCGCTGCAAATGTGGCAGAATGTCGACAGCCGCATTCGGCAAACCGAACTTATCATATCCAAGAATCGCCATCAGCTTAAGGCCCAGATCGCAAATGAAACGAACCGCGTTCTTCATCTCCGACGGCACCGGTATCACTGCCGAAACCTTGGGCCAGAGTTTGCTCGCGCAATTCGAGAGCATTCCCTTCAACAAATTCACCCGTCCTTACATCGATTCGCCGGACAAAGCGCGGGCCATGGTCCAGCAAATCAACGCTGCGGCCGAGCGGGATGGGGTCCGCCCGATCATCTTCGACACCATTGTCAACCAGGACATCCGCGAGATCCTGGCGACGTCGAATGGCTTCATGATCGACATCTTTTCTTCGTTTTTATCCCCACTTGAGCAGGAATTGATCGCCCATTCGTCGTATTCCGTGGGCAAATCCCACTCGATCGGCGGCAATTCCAACTACATGGAACGCATCGAGGCGGTGAATTTCGCCCTGGATAACGACGATGGTGCACGCACCCACTACTACGACAAAGCCGACCTGATTCTGGTTGGCGTGTCGCGTTGCGGCAAAACCCCAACCTGCCTGTACATGGCCATGCAGTTCGGCATCCGTGCCGCCAATTACCCGCTGACCGAGGACGACATGGAGCGCCTGCAGCTGCCGGCGGTGCTGAAAAAGCACCACAGCAAGCTGTTCGGCCTGACCATCGACCCCGACCGCCTCACCGCCATCCGCCACGAACGCAAGCCCAACAGCCGCTATTCCAGCTTTGCCCAGTGCGAATTCGAAGTGCGTGAAGTGGAAAGCCTGTTCCGCAGGGAGAACATTCCCAATATCAATTCCACGCATTTTTCGGTGGAAGAGATTTCCGCCAAGATCCTGGTTGAAAAAGGCGTGGAGAGGCGGTTCAAGTAACGCCCCCCCCTGTAGGAGCGGGTTTACCCGCGAATACGGTGGCGGCAGCGACAGTGAACGGCGGGTGGAAATTGGCCAGCAGGGCCGGCCTCTTCGCGGGTGAACCCGCTCCTACACGACGGGCTGTGTCCAACCCCCGATGTTTGTCCACCACCAATCTGTGTAGGAGCGGGTTCACCCGCGAAAGGGCCAGCCCAGGCATACAAAAAAGCCCCGGCATCACTACCGGGGCTTTGTTTTACCTCACCACAAGGCTCAGGACGGCACCACCGCCGCCTGCCCGCTCATGGCCAGGTCGACCAGCTCGCGGTTGGCCACCGCGTACATCGCATAGTCAGTGCCCGTGGCATTGCGCAGGTCGTCGAGCATGGCGCGCCAGCGCTCCACCATTCCCCGATGCTGCTCTGACCACAACGCCACGCGGGCATCCATGTCTTCCGGTGCATCGACCATCTGCAGGACCGAAATGGTGATCGCCCGCTGCTGCAAGTCGATATCGTCGCGGAATGCCTCGCGGGCCAGCGCCTGCCAGTTGTTTTCCACCGGCAGGTTGCTGATTTCCTGCAAGTACCAGGTCAGGTCCAGCGCGCTGCCCACGGCGAAGAATGCCTTGGCCACCTGCGCGGGCTCATGGCCGGTCACGTCGGCCGCTTCAATGATCGGCAGCAGGGTGTACAGGTGGCTGGTACCCGCCACCATACGCGCCAGCAACTCCGGCACACCGGCGTCGACAAAGCCCTGGTAGCGGACCATCCAGCGTTCGCGGGTAGGGCCTTCGAGCAGCTCATCCAGCTTCAGACCCAGCTGCGCGATCTTCGGCCCGAAGTGCGCGGTATCGCGCCCGGCGTCCTGTTCGTTACGGCGGCTTCGCAGGAACCAGCGGGTGGCACGGCGGCCCAGGCGCATCAGCTCGTCCATCAAGGTGAGCTGGATTTCCGCCGGCACCTGATAGTCCAGTGCCTCGATCTGGCGGAACCAGTGCGGCAGGTGGAAGATGTCGCGCACGATCACGTAAGCGCCGGCCACGTTGGCCGGGCTCATGCCGGTCGACTCCTTCAGGCGCTGGACGAAGGTGATACCCATGTTGTTGACCAGGTCGTTGGCGATCTGGGTGCTGACGATTTCGCGCTTCAGGCGGTGGCGGCGCATGGCCTCGGCGAACTTGCTGACCAGGGACGGCGGGAAAGCGGTGTCCATGTCACGGGTCAGGTAGTCGTCGTCCGGTACCAGCGACTTGAGCAGTTGCTCCTTGAGGTCGATCTTGCTGTACGAGATCAGCACCGACAGCTCGGCGCGGGTCAGGCCCTGGCCGGCAGCCAGGCGTTCGGCCAACTGCTCTTCGGACGGCAGGAATTCGATGGCACGGTCCAGCTTGCCCCGCGCCTCGAGGTCGGCCATCAGGCGCTTGTATTCGGCAATCCGCTCGCGGGCGCGGCGGGCGGCCAGCGACAGCGCCTGGGTCTGCTTGTAGTTGTTGCCCAGCACCAGCCCGGCCACTTCGTCGGTCATGCTGCCCAGCAGCTGGTTGCGCTGCTTCTCGGTCATGTCGCCACCCTGCACCACTTCGTTGAGCAGGATCTTGATGTTGACCTCGTGGTCGGAGCAGTCCACGCCGCCGGCGTTGTCGATGAAGTCGGTGTTGGTGGCGCCGCCGTTCAGGCCGAACTCGACGCGGCCGAGCTGGGTCATGCCCAGGTTGCCGCCCTCGCCCACTACCTTGCAGCGCAGTTCGTTACCGTTGACCCGCAGCGCATCGTTGGCCTTGTCGCCGACATCGGCGTGGCTTTCAGTGCTGGCCTTCACGTAGGTACCGATACCGCCGTTCCACAGCAAGTCCACCGGGGCCTTGAGCAGCGCGTTAAGCAGCTCGGTCGGGGTCAGGCGGTCGGCTTCGATGGCGAAGCGCTCTTTCATCTGCGGGCTGATTGCGATGCTCTTGGCACTGCGCGGGAAGATCCCGCCGCCTTCGGACATGATGCTGGTGTCGTAGTCGCTCCAGGCCGAACGCGGCAGGTCGAACAGGCGCTTGCGCTCGGCAAAGCTGGTGGCAGGGTCGGGATTGGGGTCGATGAAGATATGCAGGTGGTTGAACGCGGCCACCAGTTGCAGCTTGTCGGACATCAGCAGGCCATTGCCGAACACGTCACCGGCCATATCGCCCACACCAATGACGGTGATCGGGTCTTCCTGCACGTTGATGCCACGCTCGCGGAAGTGACGCTGCACGCCCACCCAGGCGCCGCGCGCGGTAATGCCCATCTTCTTGTGGTCGTAACCGGCCGAGCCGCCCGAGGCAAAGGCATCGCCAAGCCAGAAGCCGTAGTCGATGGCAATGCCGTTGGCGATGTCGGAGAAGGTCGCGGTGCCTTTGTCGGCCGCTACCACCAGGTACGGGTCGTCATCGTCATGGCGCACCACGTTGGCCGGCGGCACCACGCCACCGTCCTTGAGGTTGTCGGTGATGTCGAGCAGGCCGGAAATGAAGATGCGGTAGCACGCCACGCCTTCGGCGGCAATCTCGTCACGGCTGCCGCCCAGCGGCAGGCGACGCGGCAGGAAACCACCCTTGGCGCCGACCGGCACGATGACCGAGTTCTTCACCTGCTGGGCTTTCACCAGCCCCAGCACTTCAGTACGGAAGTCCTCTTCGCGGTCGGACCAGCGCAGGCCACCACGGGCAACGTTGCCAAAGCGCAGGTGCACGCCCTCGACCCGTGGCGAATAGACGAATATCTCGAACTTTGGCACCGGCTTGGGCAATTCGGGGATCAGCTTGGGGTTGAACTTGAAGCTGAAGTACGACTTGTTCTGGCCGTTTGCGTCGGGCTGGTAGAAGTTGGTACGCAGGGTGGCCTTGATCAGGTCCAGGTAGCGCCGCAGGATGCGGTCTTCGTTGAGCACTTGCACGTCGTCCAGCGCAGTCAGAATGGCCTGTTCCAGGCGCTGCTGCTTGTCGTCAAGGTCGTCCTGGGTGAGCTTGCGCGCCAGGTAGAAGCGGGTCTTGAACAACCGGGTCAGCTCGCGAGCGATGTCGGTGTGGTTGTTCAGGGTGCTGGCGATGTAGCCCAGATCGAAGCCCAGACGGATCTGTTTCAGGTAACGGGCGTAGGCACGCAGCAAGGCCACGTCGCGCCACGGCAGGCCAGCGGTGAGCACCAGGCGGTTGAAGGCGTCGTTCTCGGCGTCACCCCGGACGATGTGGATGAAAGCGTCCTGCAAGGTATCGTTGAGCTGCTGGATATCCAGGCTCAGGCCTTCGCTGTAGGTGAAGGCGAAGTCGTGGATCCAGTATTCGCGGCCATTGGCATGGCGCAGGCGATACGGGAACTCGCCGAGCACGCGCAGGCCGAGGTTTTCCAGAATCGGCAGCACGTCGGACAGCGCCAGCGGGGTGTCGGCGTGGTACAGCTTGCAGTGCAGGATGCGCTCGCCCACCTGGGTCAACGGCTGGTAGAAGCTCATGGCCAGGGGCTTGCTTTCCGACAGGTTCAGCACATGCTGCAGGTCGACCACCGCCGAGTGCGCGGCGAAGCGCTCGCGGTAACCGGCCGGGAAGCCTTTGGGGAAATCGGCGAGGATGTTGGTGCCCTGGGCTTCGCCGAAGTTCTCCACCACCAGTGCCGAGTAGTCGTCATGCCACGAGCGGCAGGCCTGGATGACTTCGCGTTCCAGCTGCTGCGGGTCGATGTCGATACGGTTCTTGGGGTCGACCCGCAGGATCAGTTGCACACGGGCCAGTACCGATTCGGAGAAGAAGGTCCAGAACTCGCAGTCGCTGGCCTTCAGGCGCTCCATCAGCACCTGCTGGATCTTCTGCCGCACTTCGGTGGAATAGATTTCCCGCGGGACGTAGGCCAGGCAGTAGCAGAAGCGGCCGTACGGGTCTTTACGCAGGAACACGCGGATCTTGTTGCGCTCCTGGATCTGCACGATTGCCATGACCGTGCTGAACAACTCGTCGATCGGCGTCTGGAACAGGTCGTCGCGCGGCAGCACTTCCAGCACCTGGGCCAGTTCCTTGCCCAGGTGGGCCTTGGGATCGAAGCCCGAACGGCGCTCGACTTCGGCCACCTTCACGCGGATGTACGGAATGGCATGCACGCTTTCGCCATACACCGACGAGGTGTACAGCCCCATGAAGCGGTGCTCCTTGATGACCTTGCCGTCGGCGTCCAGCTGGCGGATCGACACGTAGTCCGGGTAGGCCGGGCGGTGCACGCGGCTGGGCAGCGCGGCCTTGGCGAACGACAGCAGCAGCGGCTCGTTGAGGTAGGCCACAGCGTAGTCTTCGATGCGCAGCTCTTCTGCCGTCAAGCCCACACGCAGGCGGCGCGGCAGGCCGAGGAACGACTGCTCGTCGTAGACCATCTGGCCGCCATCGGCGCCGCCCTTGACGGTGAATTCTTCATAGCCCAGGAAGGTGAAGTGGTTATCCAGCAGCCATTCGAGGAAGGCCTTGACTTCGTCCTTCTCGTTTTGGGCGGGGCCAAAGGCGGTTTGCTCCACCTGCGCTACCACTTCACGCAGCTTGGCCTTCATCGGGTCGAAGTCGGCCACCACCACCCGTACCTCGGCCAGCACCTGCTCGATCTCGCGGGTCAGCACCGTCAGCTCGGCGGCATTGGCGCAGCGGTCGATCTCCAGGTACATCAATGACTCGTAGCGCACGCCCTCGCCCTGGGTTCCCTTGGGCAGCAGCTCCAACAGCTCGCCCTTGGCGCCACGGCGCACACTGAGCACGGTGGTTTGCAGGGTGTGGATGCTGTAGCCACGGCGGTTGAGCTCGGTGCGCACCGAGTCGACCAGGAACGGCAAGTCATGGTGCAACACTTCGACCACGGTATGGGTCGACTGCCAGCCATTGCGTTCGTAATCAGGGTTGTACACCCGCACTTGCGGGTATTCGGGGTCGAAACGCTCGATGATGCGCCAGGCTGACAGGGTGCAGCCGGCCAGGTCGGAAAGCCTGCGCTGGGTGAGTTCGTCCAGAGAGATGATGCCGAAGAACTGCTCGGCGAACAGCGCCACTTGTGGCAGGGACTGCTCGCTGATGTGCTGCGCCAGGGCCGCTTGCAGTTGGTGCTGGAAGTCGGCTTTGCTGGCTGCGGTGAAGAACGCCATCTGTGGTACTCCGCTTGGGCTTTGTAATAATTGAAGCGTCGCTGCGTGCGCCGTGTACGGATCAACGATAGCCAACCCGTGGCATGACGGACGGTAAAAACCAGACGTTGAACGTGCGCAGGCACGCCCAGGGCTCGCCGAAGCTTAACGACTGATCGGTCATCTACGCTTGCAGCGCTGCGACAATTTCGGTCAAGGGGCGGTAACTTTACGTTTATGCCTGTACGCAAGACTGTCAGAATTCCCTTCCGTTTCCTTTGACCCGAGCCTGCTCATGCAAATCAACACCGCCCTGCTGTTCGCCACCCCTTGCGATGACGAGGAAGACAACATGGCGACCCTGTGCTGCCACAGCGACAAGGGTCAGATGTTCCTGCTTACCCGTTACCCGGACGAGGACACCGTCGACCTGACGCTGGATGACGAGCCGTCGACGCTGGATGGCCTTAAAGTGACCCTGAGCGCCAAGCGCCTGCTGATCGAAGTGGCGGCCGGCGACCGGGACGCGCTGAAGGGGGATGAAGTACTGGAAATCAACCTGACCAGCGATTTGAGTGACATGGATGAAGTGAAGGAAACCCTGGAGAACATCCTGGCCGGTACTGGAACCTTGGTCTGCGAGCTTTGAAGCCTGCCCCTGCCTAGTGGGAGCGCGGTCCCTGTGGGAGCAACTGTCTTGCTCAATTTCTAAAAGCTGGCGCTATCCCTGTGGGAGCGGCCTTGCGTCGCGAAAGGGCCGCGCAGCGGCCCCAGGATCTCGACATCATGCATAGATTGCTGGGGCCGCTTTGCGGCCCTATCGCGACACAAGGCCGCCCCCACAATGATCAGGCCAGCGCCTGCTGCATCTCTTTAGCCTGCACCCGCAACGCCTCGCAAAACGGCTCCACCGCTGCCGATGCTGGCCGATGGTCCGGGCGTATCAGCATTACCTGATAGGGCACCGAAACCCGTAACCTGCGGATCGGCAACCCGCCTTGCGCCGCCTCCAGCCCGCTCAGAGGGTTGATGATCGCCACCCCCAGGCCTTGCCTGACCATGGCGCACACCGAAGCGGCACTGGTGGTCTCGATGACCGTGCGGCGGTTAACCCCGGCCGCACGAAAGTGCTGATCCAGACGCTGGCGGTAGGTATCCAGGCTGGCCAGGTTGATGAAATCGACCTCATGGAAATCACTCAGCTCCAGTTCAGCCTTCACCTGCAGCGGGTGATGCTCGGGCAACACGCACACCATGTTGGCACTGAACAGCAATTCACCATACGCGCCGCGCGGTATCTGTTCGACTTCAGTCAGGCCAAGGTCATGCTGCTGGGCAACCAGTGACTCCTCCAGCAACGGCGACTCCTGCGCCAGAATGCTCACGCTCACGCCACTGTGCTGCTGGTGAAAGCGCTGGCAAGCCTTGGGCAACAAGGTTTGCGAGAACAGCGGCAGGCAGGTGATGGCCAGCCGGCCCTGCTCGAAGTTGCGGATGGCCTGGGCAAAGCGATCGATCCGCTCCAGCCCGACGTAGGCGCGCTCGACCTCTTCGATCAACAGCAGCGCCTGGGCCGTCGCCACCAGGCGCCCGCCCTCGCGCTCGAAAAGGTTCAGGCCAGTCACCTGCTCCAGCCGCGCCAGTTCGCGGCTGACGGTCGGCTGCGAGGTGAACAGCAAGCGCGCCGCACCCGTGACACTGCCAGCGGCCATGATGGCGCGGAACACTTCGATGTGGCGGACGGACAGTTTCACGGCAGCACCCAGTGAGTCGACAATGGGTATATCAGATATGAATGACTGGCAGAAAAATAGCTATTTTTCTGAATTCCCGCTTTGATTCATCCTCGTGGCCTTCCTTATACGAGTAACGCCACCATGACCGCACCCTTCACCCTTCTGGCCGAGGCGGTTCGCCAGCACGGCTCGCCGCTTTGGGCGTACGACGCCAGCACCATCGCCGAGCGTGTCGAGCAGTTGAACGTATTCGACACCGTGCGCTTCGCCCAGAAAGCCAACCCCAACCTGCATGTGCTACGCCTGATGCGCGCCCATGGCCTGGTGCTGGACGCCGTGTCGCTGGGTGAAATGGAGCGGGCCTTCGCTGCGGGTGCGAGCGTTGACGGTGACCCTGCCGGCGTGGTGCTGACCTGCGACGCGCTGGACCGGCCAACCCTGGAGCGAGTGGTGGCAGAGAAGATCGAAGTCAACGCCGGCTCCATCGACATGCTGCGCCAACTGGGTGAACGCTCGCCCGGCCACCGCGTGTGGATCCGCATCAACCCGGGCTTCGGCCATGGCCACAGCCGCAAGACCAATACCGGCGGCGAAAACAGCAAGCATGGCATCTGGCACGAAGAGCTGGACGAGGCGCTGGCGTGCATCAAGGCCCATGGCCTGCACTTGGTGGGCGTGCACATGCACATTGGTTCCGGGGTGGACTACCAGCACCTGGAACAGGTGGCCCGCTCGATGATCGAGCTGATCGGCCGTCTGGGCGTGGACATCGAGGCGTTCTCCATCGGCGGCGGGCTTTCCACCCCTTACCGCAGCACCGACAAACCGGTCGACCTGCAGCGTTATGCGCAGACCTGGGCGGTGGCGCGCAAGGAGATCGAAACGATGCTCGGCCACCCGGTGCGCATGGAGATCGAACCCGGACGCTTCCTGGTGGCGGAGTCGGGCTACCTGGTGGCCGAAGTCCGTGCCGTGAAACAGGTGGGGCGCAATACCTTCGTCATGATCGACGCCGGCTTCAACGACCTGATGCGCCCGGCGATGTACGGCGCTTACCACGGCATGACCCTGCTCGATGCCGATGGCCAGGCAGTAGATCGCCCGCGCCAGCCGACCGTGGTGGCCGGGCCATTGTGTGAATCGGGTGACGTGTTCACTCAGGATGACCAGGCACTGACCCCGCAGGACCTGCCCCAGGCACAGGTGGGCGACCTGCTGGTGATACACGATGCCGGGGCCTATGGCGCGTCGATGTCGTCGAACTACAACAGCCGGCCGCTGCTGCCGGAGTTCCTGATCGAGAACGGTGCCCTGCGGATGATCCGCCGGCGGCAGACGGTGCAGGACCTGCTGAGCCTGGAGGCGGATTTCTAAAGATCGCCCCTGGGCGTGCACACCCTTTTGCGGGCACGCCCGCTTCCAACTGACCTTCACCTCCAGGTTCATCCCCCGGCACGCTCAAGCCGGGTGCGATCGGGCCGCTTTGCGGCCCTGTCTCGATGCGGCACCGTATTAAAAAAAGCGACCAGGGTGGCTCTGCACCCGATAGCCATGGCGCAACGAGAGGCAGGTGGGTTGACGTGAAAGGCGACGAAAAGCCTGCCAACGTCAACGATACCGCTTAATCAGAAATTTCCTACGCACCTATCGGAAGCGCAACGCTCCTTTGAGAAGTGATTCCTCGCTAGTGTCCAGCCTCGGGTCGAATGCAACGCTTGCATGCATTTGATGATCATCCCTGCTCGCTGGAGCTATACATGGATTCGTTGAAAGAAACCCTCGAACTGTGCAGGCGCATCACCTCCGGCTACCGCCCGGCCCTGCGCAACAGCCCCGTCGCCGACTGCACCCGCCGCTTCGAACTGCTGCCCCTGCGCTACGCCGCCGTCGGCGGCAACCCGGCACAACGTGCCCGCCTGCCCAAATTGCCGGGCTATCTAAGCCCGTTCCAGGATGTCGGCGAGCTGACCCATTCCAGCTACGCCATCCGCCCTTTGCGCGAGGGCTTTCTCTACCTGCTGATCAAGCGCCATAGCGCACCGGCCTACGAATGGCACAGCCAGTACCGCGTGGCGCCCAATGGTTCGCTGCTGTACATCAGCAGCGACGCCCCCTGGGAGCCTGCCCCCAGCGCCGGCAATCTGGATGAGATCCTTCGCGGTTTCGGCTGGACCATCACCCTCTACGACCTGGATGACATCCAGGAGCTGCGCCCATTGTTCAGCCCTTCCCCGCTGACCCCGCGCATGCTCGACAACTACCGCCTGCTCGACGACGAATACCGCAGCAGCCTGCCCACAATCGATATCGCCCGCTTCATCCAGCCTTCCGACGCCCCACCGCAGCCCCACGTCCTCAAGCATGACCAACTGAACTGGGTGGCCGACTTCAAGGCCCAGGACGATGCAGACCTGCAGGCACTGCTGGACCTGCAGCCGTTCAACAACGACCAGATCGTCTCGCCACACGCATCACGCCAAGCGCTGGCACCGCTGGTGAACCACAGCAAACCCCGTGGCGCCGCCATCGTCATCGAAGACGCCATCGGCATCACCCAGGAGCTCAACGCCTGGCGCAACGCCGCTGTCGAGGATGTGAAGACCCAGTGGCTGGCGCGCACCGTGGAACCCGGGGTCGACAACGAACGCAAGCTGCTGGTCGCGCAGTCGTTCCTGGAAATCGAAAAACTCTACCCGCAGATGGTGGCCGAGCAGATCGTCAAGCGCGAAGTCATGGCCGAAAAAGTCCGCAACCAGCTCCACCTGCATCCCGAGATCTACTTGTTCTCCGAACGGGCCAGGCAACAGGCCGATGCACATGATGAACGCATGAAGCCCCACCTGGCACAGTTCGAGCGCGACGCCCGCAGCAAAGTCCAGGCCCGCCAGGATGCCGGCGAGTTCCGCAAGCGGTTCGACCAGAAATACGGCCACCTGGTCGACCGCCAGGCCATGCACGATCAGCTCGACGGTTTCGAGCAGGCCATGCAACACGCCCAGCAAGCCGCCGAAGACCGCGCCAAGGACCATGCCCGCTGGGTGGTCAGCGAACGCTTGTTGCAGGCACTGGACCGCTACGACAACGCCGACCTCATCAACGGCCTTGCCTTTGCCGAACAGACCGGCCAGTGCGTGATCGGCATGGAGTTGAGTGAAGGGGGCACGAAGGTGCTGGACCACTGGTGGCGCAGTGACGTGGCGGACCGGGGCAACCTGGCAATACGCGGCATCACCTACAATCAGGAGGACCTGCGGGAAGAACTGGCGGCGCTGCTGGAAGCCGCCAAGGCCGAACCGTCGTCAGCGTCATCCTTCGCCCTGCCGGAAGCGCTTGCCAGGCAAGCCCATGTCGCTGCCAATGCCTTTGGGCGCATCAACACCCTGTACGAACAGATGCAGGCACAGAGCAGCACGGCCAGCATCGGCCTGTATGCCTGGTACGTCGCGCTGGGGCGGCAAGTGCTGCGCACCGCGACCCCCAACAGCATGGACCGCGCACTGCACCAGGGTTTGCGGCTGACCTTGTTCGCTTCGGTGCATGAAACGGCTGTCGATATTCGCCTGAGTGAAGCTGCACGTAGCGGGCAGCCCATCAACCCACAACGCAGCGCAGGCCAGGTATCAAGGTACCTCGACCAGGCCTGGGCTGAAGGGTTGATGCAGGCCCGGAACAGTGACTTCTACAAAGTGCGTGTCTCCGGGCTGGTGTGCCTGCTGGAGGGGATGCTGATGGCCTTCAAAGCGCGCGAATTGCCTGACAGTGATGCGCGGGTGAAGACTGAACTCCTGGCGGCCGCGATGACTACGGCTGCGGCGGGCTTCGAAGTTGGAGCCAGTTATGTGGACCAGGTGGTCGCGCGGTACGGCGCAAACAGTGTGACCGGACGAGGAGCAGCGGCCGCTTTAGGGCGTTTGAAACTATGGGGCGCCAGTTTAGCTGTGACAGGTGGTTTCGTACTCGCCTGGTGGGACTTCGCCGATGCGGCTCAGCAGTTAATATACCGCCAGCAAAACCTTACCAAACAAAGTACCAAAAAACCTGGAACGCTGGCACTTGCATACGCATCGCGGGCACTGGCAACTATTACAATCTCGCTGGCGGAAGCAGGAACAGCCATTGCAATCGCAAAACCTCTTTTTGACCATCTATCTCAGAATGCCAAAACAAAACTTGTGAGAATGATGACAACATCCATGGGCGCGCTCGCCAATAAACTGGGAACACAAGCTGCTCGCCTACTTCTTGCACGTTTAGTCTTAGTTGCATTCTGGATCGGAATCATCCTGACACTCATAATCTATATTCTGGAAGATGACGCTTTAGAGAAGTGGTGTAAACGTAGCTGTTTCCGAACTCATAAAAATATCAAACCCTATGAAGAGCAGGAAGAACTGAGCGCCCTACATTCTGCTATCGGCGAGGTTTTATAATGTATCTTATCGAATGGGGATTCTGGCAGATGGCAACCCAGTCAGAAGCTGCACGCAGAACGTACGAAGCAGGGATGACACCAGCAGAGAAGCGCGCAAATAAAGATTTTTATGAAGGCGACCTGAATGAAGAGATTCACTTTTGCCAGGTAAGTGAAGCACCCCTCATACGCGGCCCTGTTTATGCATTCAATGAAACCTACATGGAAATGCGCTGTGGCGGTTCAGAAGAGAAGCGCGGCCTCATTACGCTAGTCACGATCGGCGGGGTGCTGCCTGGGATAATTTTCGGAACCGGCATAGCTGTCGGTTCCATCTGGCTTGATATCACCCAACCTTATTCAATCTCCTTTATAGCAGTCTTACTTACAGCTCTCTTGGCTTCAGCTTCAGGAGCAGCATTGTATTTTTACCTGAAGTACGGCGTAAAAATCTCGCGACTGGAAATGCTGACCAGTCGGCATCTGCTCATTCGCTTCAATCGAATAACTCAACAGGTCCACCTCCATCGACCCAGCTACTGTGGAGGCATCGTCACCTTCCCCTGGAAAACAACCGGAAGCACGGGCATTCGCCCAGAAGATGATTCGCTAAGCGTTGGAGTACGACTCGGTCTAATCTGGCACCCCAGCCGCACCGGCCTGCCCCACATGGAAATGGCCTTTATCGGCAAACAAGGCCAAGGCGGCAGCGAACTGCGTGATGAGTGGGAATTCATCCGCCGTTACATGGAAGAAGGCCCACACGCCGTCCCCCGCCCCCGCCTGAGCACCCAGCTACCCTCACCCATCCAGGCATTCAGCGCCCAGTTCGAAGGCCTTGGGCGTTTCTTCCGCAAGAGCAGCTGGCTGTTCAAAGTTGCGCTGCTGTTTGTCTGGCCCGCTTTCGTCATCATCGGCACCGGCCACTGGCTCAGCCTGCTGCTGTGCTGGCGACCGCGCTGGCCGAAGGTCATCCGCGAGGCCGGCCTGCCCGGCAAGCCAGTCCCTCCCGTGACAACACTGAGCGACTACCCACCCACAATCCAGGCACGCCTGCTCGCCAACGCCGACCGCTGGCAGCTCAAGCCCGGCAAACGGCCGACGAAAAAACCACGCAAGCGCTCTACACCTCAACAGGCCAACGAAAGTGACTGATCAAACTGCACCCGGCGCGCTGGTACATCTGCGACACTTTCACTTCATCGGCAGCCAGTTGCAGCACGATGCAAAGCCATCATCCCATGACCGCTTCCCGTAGTCCGCCCATGTAGTGCTCCAGGCGACTACGCAGCCAACGCTCGGCCGGGTCGCTGTCGGTTGTGCTCAACCAGACCATGGCCAACTCCAGTGCAGCAGTCTCGAACGGCAGCGTCTCCGCCTGCAGGTTGCCCCAGCGTTCCATACCCTGTGCGGCATAGTCCGGGCAACAGGCCAGCAGGTCGGTACCGGCCAGAATCGCCGGCAGCGAACTGAACTGCGGCACCGACAACACCACCTTGCGTTCACGGCCGATGTCTTTCAACCAGTCATCGACCACACCCTGGGTGTTGGCGGTTGGCGAAACCTGGACATGCGGACGTTGGCAAAACTCATCCAGTGAAAGCGGCGTGCTGGACTTGTCGGCCCGCACTACCCTGGCTTGCAGGGTGCGTAGCACCTTGCGTTTGGCATTGGCAGGCAGGCCCTTGGTCTGGCTGATACCCACCGTCACGTCGCCCGCCGCCAGCAGGTCCGGAATGCGCCAGTAGTCCACATGCTGCACGACCACCACCACGTTTGGCGCCTCCACCCGCAGCGCCCGCAACAGCGGCGGCAGCAGGCCCGACTCGACATCATCGGACAAGCCGATGCGGAAGGTCATCTTGCTGGTCAGCGGGTCGAAATCATGGGTCATGCTGAGGGCGACAGACATCGCATCCAAGGCTGGCGTGAGGTACTTGATCACCTCTTCGGCCCTGGCCGAGGGCTCCATGCGGTTGCCCACTCGAACCAGCAATGGGTCGTTGAACATCGCACGCAACCTGGCCAGCGCGGCGCTGACCGTGGGCTGGGCGACGAACAGCTTCTCCGCGGCACGGGTGAGGTTGCGTTCCTGCATCAGCGCTTCGAACACCACCATCAGGTTGATATCGGCTTTGCGCAGTTCGTTGCGGTTCATGGGCGCTCCCGGGCCGTGCTTGTTGTTAGGGTTCAATACCAGCATCGACATGCATCCTAGCCGAGTCGAAACCTGCACTGCACCCTATGCAATCGCCATTGCCCCCTACTGCGCGACCGGGGTAATCTTCCGCTCTCTTCCCTTCCGGCCTCCCCTGCCGTGCACCGCCCAGGCGTTGACTCGCGAAGCGGGCATTCATGATGCCGACACTTGCCTGGCCGCCGCTCACTGGCGCGCCCATCCGCCATCAATACACTCAGGATGACACCATGATCATTCGCCAAGGCATCGCTGCAGACTACCCGCAGCTGCTCGACATCTGGCTGCGCGCTGTTCGCGCGACGCACCACTTTCTGCAACCCTCCGACATCGACGCACTGTTGCCACAGCTGCGCGACGTGTACTTCCCGGCCGTCGAGCTGTGGGTTGCGGTAGACACCGATGACCAGCCACTGGGCTTTATCGGCTTCAATGAAAACCATGTGGAAATGCTCTTCGTCGATCCAGCGCGCCACCGCCAGGGCATTGGCCGTGCATTGCTGGATTTCGGCCGCCAGTCACGCAGTGCGATGAGTGTCGATGTGAACGAGCAGAACCCACAGGCAACAGCGTTCTACCAGCACTATGGCTTCGTCCAGACTGGCCGTTCACCACTGGATGGCGAAGGTCGCCCGTTCCCCTTGCTGCACATGAGCCTGTCCACCCGGGCGTGAGCAGGAGGCACTGACCGCGATGGCCCGCAAAGCGAAGCCCCTACCGCCGTCCGACTGGGTCATCCGTAGTGCCCAACCGGGCGGTATCGAGCGTATCGAAGCCTGGTTCGGTAGCCACGGCTACGACCCGCATCGCCACGATACCTATTCGATCGGCCGTACGCTGGCCGGCGTGCAAAGCTTCCACTACAAAGGTTCGCTGCGCCACGGCATACCGGGCAACACGCTGGTGCTGCACCCGGACGAACTGCATGACGGCATGGCCGGCACCGACGCAGGCTTTCGCTACCGCATGGCCTACGTCGACCCGGCACTGATCCAGAACGTGCTGGGTGGTCAGCCTTTGCCCTTCATCGCTGGCGGGCTGTCCAGCGACCCGCGTCTGTACCACGCCAGCGAAGCGTTCGTACAGGCAGTGGACCACGCGCTGGAACCATTGGAAGAACAGGACGCCCTGTATGACCTGGCGATCGCCTTGCGGGCCGTCGGCGGCAAGCCGCGCGGGCGCAAGCGCCTGGATTACCAGGCAGCCGAACGCGCTCGAGCCTTCATCATGGAACACCTGCATGTGGGCATAACACTGGACATGCTGGAACAGGCCAGTGGCCGCGAACGCTGGAGCCTGTCGCGGGACTTTCGCACGCTGTACGGCACCAGCCCCTATCGCTTTGTCACCCTGCGCCGCCTCGACTGCTTGCGCCGAATGATCCTGGACGGCTTCACCTTGGTCGACGCCGCCCTTGCCGCAGGCTTTCATGACCAGAGCCACATGACCCGGCACTTCAGCCGCTGCTACGGCGTACCGCCCTTACGCTGGCTGGAGCGTTTGCGAGCGTCACGCTGAGAAACCGCAGGCGCCCGCGCACCCCGTGAGAACAGGCTTGCAGGATCGTACAAGAACCGGACTCGCCCGGAGCGATAGGCTGACCACTCCACTTTCCGAGGAACTGTCATGCCTGAATCCCGTCACCCACATCCCTCCCTGCCAGTGAACCTGGTCCACAAGGCAGCGCTTATCGAACAGCAATGGAGCCCCAGGGTCGTTGCCGAGATGAACGATTACCAGTTCAAGGTCGTGCGCATCGAAGGCGAATTCATCTGGCACGCGCACCCGGAGACCGACGAAGCATTCCTGGTGCTGGAAGGCACCCTGCGTATCGACCTGCCGGATGGCTGCGTGCATGTGAACCCCGGGGAACTCTATGTTGTGCCCCGCGGCGTCGAGCACCGGACCGCTGCGCAAGGCGAAGCGAAACTGATGATGATCGAACCGCGGGGCATTCTGAATACCGGTCATGAAGGGGGGAACCGCACAGCAGAGAGCGATGTCTGGATTTAACAACACTCACAACTTTCAAGCTGTAGTCGCTGACTTCACAGCAATAATTAACCATAAAAAATCGCCTTAGAGCCATTTCTAATCATGGCAATTCGCTCGTAGCCCACACTTCGCAACCCGGCACAGGGTCGCCTCGATATAATTGGATCCAATAACGAGGGTGGCCTGCATGCAAGCACTGGAAAGGGACTACGGACACGGCGATGAAGTGGCCAGCCACTGCCACGCCGAAGACCAGCTGATCTACGCCGCCAGCGGCGTGATGCGGGTCAGCAGCGAAGGCGGCAGCTGGGTGATCCCCGGCGGGCATGCCTTGTGGATGCCCGCCGGGGTCAGCCATGCCATCCGCATGGAAGGCGTGGTCTGCATGCGCACCTTGCTGCTCGACGCCCACATCGAACGCTGCCAGGTCATCGTCGTGTCCGGCCTGCTGCGCGAACTGATCCTGGCGGCGTCACGGGTGCTGAACCTGCGCGACGGTGCGCATGCTCGGGCGCTGATCCTGTACGAACTCGCCGCCGCCCGGCGCATCGATGCCTTCGTCCCGACGCCGCAGCACGCACGCCTGCGTGCCTGGTGCGAGCGCTTCCTGCAGGACCCGGCCCAGGACCTGACCCTGGAGCAATGCGGCGCACAACTGAACATGAGTGCCCGCAGTGTGGCCAGGCTGTTCCAGCGCGAGGTGGGCATGTCGTATGGCCAATGGCGCGCCCGTGCCCGGGTGATGCTCAGCCAGCAGTGCCTGGCCGATGGCAAGCCGATCCTGAACGTTGCGCTGGAGCACGGCTACCAGAGCGCCAGCGCCTTTACTGCCATGTTCAAGCGCATCCTCGGCTATGCGCCGAGTGATTGGCAAAACGGCACCGCGCGCGAGTACTGAGCCTCAGGTTGTCCTGCTTGCGCGCAGGGTTGTCCCGCTTGCGACAGCGACGCCCATGCAACCCTCGTTAACCTCTCATCACGACCTTTGAGCGACAATCGTGATGCCCTTACTGCACTCATTTCCCGGCCCTGCCCGGCTTGCCACAGCCCTCGGCATGCTTGCTGCACTCGCAGCGTGCGGCCACCAACCCACACCTGCCGAACCCGCTGTAGCGCTGCAGGCAGACCCGCTGGTGAACATGCCGGCCGGCGTCAGCAAACAGCCCCTGCCCGAACGCTGGTGGGCACTGTATCAAGACCCCCAACTCAATCGCTGGGTACAGCAAGCTCTGGCGCACAACCAAGGCCTGGCACAGGCCGAGGCCAACGTGCAGGCCATGCTGGCCGGCATCGGCGAGTTCGACGCCAGGCGCTGGCCGTCTACTGCGATGGGCGTTGCCGCTACCTATGGCAGGCGCGCCGATGACCAGACGCTGGCCGAGGCGACCGACAGCAACGCGCCGTCGCAATGGCAATTCAACCCGGGCATCGAACTGGCCTATCAGGTGGATATCTGGGGCCAGGTACGCGCCGCCATCCAACGTGCCAGGGTGCAAGCCGAAGCCAGCGCTGCGGCGCTAGACCTGGTACGCCTGCAGGTGGTCGCCCAGACCACCCGCGCCTACATCGACCAGTGCACCTACGCGGCGCGCCTGGAGGCAGCGAAGCAGGCCTTGCAAACCCTCGACCACAGCGTGCAACTCAGCCAGCGTCAGCGCCAGGCCGGTGTGGCCACTGCCCTCGACAGCGAGCGCCTGCTGGGCTTGCGGGAACAGGTGCGTGCGCAACTGCCGATGCTCTCAGCCCGGCGGCAGATGGCGATTTACGAACTGAGCATGCTCAGTGGCCAGGCCTCGGTGGCCGAGGCCACGACCTGCGTAGCCATCCCCACGCTGTCGGTGCCGCTGCCGGCTGGCGATGGCTGGCATTTGCTCGAACGCCGGCCAGATGTGCGCCAGGCCGAACGGGAACTGCAGGCGGCCACCCTGGAGACCGACATCGTGCGGGCCGACCTTTACCCAAAGGTCAGCTTCGGCGCTTCGTTGACGTCTTCGGACCATCACCTTGCCAACCTCGGCGACAGCCGCGCGGTGATGTTCGGCATTGGCCCGCTGATCCGCTGGGAGTTTCCCAACCTGAAAGCCAACCGCGCACGGGTGAGCAAGGCCGAGGCATTGCAGCGGGCGCAGGTCGCCCGTTACCGCGGCGTAGCGCTGAGCGCGCTGAAAGACGTGCGCCAGGCACTGGCCCGCTACGACGGCGAGCGACAACGGTTGCAGGCGCTGGACGCAGCCCTGGCGCACAGCGAGCACAGCTTTGCCCTGGCCCAGGGTAACTACCGTGCCGGCACCGTGGACGGGCTGGCCCTGCTCGACAGCGAGCGCGAAATGATCAGCCTGCGGGCCAACCACACAGAAGCCCGAGGGCGCCTGGCGCAAGCGCAGGTAAACCTGTTCCGCGCGCTGGGCGGGCGGTGGTAGCGAGAAGCAAGACCAACAGCGAGCACCGCCCACTGTAGGAGCGGGTTTACCCGCGAAGAATACACCGCGGTGGATGGCACGGGCTTCGCCCGTGTTCGCGGGCAAGCCCGCTCCCACACGCGCCAGCTTTTAGAAATTGAGCAAGACAGTGGCTCCCACAACCGACAGCCAGCAGGCCCAATTCGAGATTGGAAACCAACCATGAATGTTGCCGTAGACAAACCCTCACCCGCCGAAACTGAACAGCGGCCGAGCGCTAAAACCCGTCGCCGCCTGGCAGTCATCGCCAGCGGCAGCCTGGCCGCAATCACCCTGCTGGCCTTCACCAGCTACTGGTTCAGCACCGGCCGCTATCTGGAAACCACCGACGATGCCTACGTCCGCGCCGACTGGGTGGCGCTGAGCCCACGCGTGGCGGGTTACGTAGCCGAGGTCGAGGTGGCTGACGACCAGCCGGTGAAAGCCGGCGATGTGCTGGTGCGCCTGCAAAACCGCGACTACCGCGCCCGCCTCGACCAGGCCCGGGCTGGTGTGACCGAGGCACAGGCGGCACTGGCCGCCGCCCAGGCCAGCCAACAGGTAGCGACCGAGCGCATCGACCAGCAACAGCAAGCCATCCTGCAGGCCGAGGCCGTCGTGCGCAGCGCCAACGCCGAACAGCGTCGCAGTGAACTGGATGTCCAACGCTACCGTGGCCTGGTGCGTGACGACGCAGCGACCGTGCAGCGCCTGGAAACCGCCAGTGCCCATGCCAGCCAGGCACAAGCCGCGCTGCAAGGTGCCCAGGCCGCGCTGCGCCAGCAACGCTCACAACTGGCCATGGCCAAGGCCCGGTCAGCCCAGGCCGAGGCCGAACTGCAACAACGGGCAGCGGCCCTGGCACGCGCCCAGGCCCACCAGCAGCTCGCCGAGCAGGACGAACAGGACACCGTGATCCGCGCGCCGATCACTGGCGTGGTCGGCCAGCGCCGCGTGCGCACCGGCCAGTACGTGGTGCCGGGCCAGCCGCTGCTGGCTGTGGTGCCCCTGCAGCAAGCCTATGTGGTGGCCAACTACAAGGAAACCCAACTGGCCCGCATGCGCCCCGGGCAACCGGTAGAAATACGGGTCGACAGCTTTGCCAGCCAGCCACTGCATGGCCATGTGGCCAGTTTTTCGCCAGCCTCGGGCAATGTCTTCGCCTTGCTGCCGTCGGACAACGCCACCGGCAACTTCACCAAGATCGTCCAGCGTTTCCCGGTGCGCATTTTGCTCGACAAACCGCTGGATGGCCCGCAGGTACTGCCTGGCATGTCGGTGGTCAGTACAGTCGACACACGCCCCGCAGAGGTTGCCGATGCGCACTGAGCAAACGGTCTCGCTGCGCGCCTGGGTAGCGGTGCTTGGCGGCCTGTTCGGCTGCTTCATGGCGGGCATGAACGTGCATGTCACCAGCGCCGCACTGCCGGAAATCCGCGGCTCGCTGGGTGCCAGCTTCGAGGAAGGCTCATGGATCTCCACCGCCTACCTGGTGGCGGAAATCGTGATGATTCCGCTGACGGCCTGGTTGGTGGACGTGTTCTCGCTGCGCCGGGTCATGTGGACCGGCTCGCTCATCTTTCTGATCGCCTCGGTGGCCTGCTCATGGGCGCCCAACCTGGAGGCGATGATTGTAATCCGGGTGATCCAGGGGGCTGCGGGCGCGGTGCTGATTCCCCTATCGTTCCAGCTGATCATCACCGAACTGCCGGCCAGCAAGATGGCCATGGGCATGGCGCTGTTCAGCCTGGCCAACAGCGTGGCGCAGGCCGCTGGGCCGTCGATTGGCGGCTGGCTGACCGATGCCTATTCGTGGCGCTGGATCTTCTATCTGCAACTTTTCCCCGGCATTGCGCTGCTGTTGGCCATCGCCTGGTCGATCGAGGCCAAGCCGATGAAGCTCGAACTGTTACGCAAAGGTGATTGGCTGGGTATCGCGGCCATGGTGATCGGCCTGGGCGGCTTGCAGATCGTGCTGGAAGAAGGCGGCCGGCTGGACTGGTTCGGCTCGCCGCTCATCGTCGGCATGAGCGTGGTCGCCGCCATTGCGTTGGTGGTGTTCGTGGTGACCCAGCTGTTCGGCCAGCGCGCGTTCATCAACCTGCGCTTGCTGGGGCACTACAACTTCGGCGTTGCCAGCGTGGCGATGTTCATCTTTGGCGCTGCCACGTTCGGCCTGGTGTTCCTGGTGCCCAACTACCTCTCGCAGTTGCAGGGGTTCAGCGCGCACGACGTGGGCGTGGCGCTGATCGCCTATGGCGTGGTGCAGTTGCTGCTGGCGCCGTTGATGCCCCGGCTGATGGGCTGGACCAGTGCCAAGTTCATGGTCGCCAGCGGCTTTTTGATCATGGCGCTGGGCTGCTGGCTGGGGGCTAGCCTGAGCGCCGACAGTGCCGACAACGTGATCATCCCGTCCACGGTGGTGCGTGGTATTGGCCAGCCTTTCATCATGGTTGCGTTATCGGTGCTGGCGGTGGCCGGGCTGGACAAGCGTGAAGCCGGCTCAGCCTCGGCGGTGTTCTCGATGTTGCGCAACCTGGGTGGCGCCATCGGCACGGCCGGGTTGACGCAACTGGTGGCGACCCGTGAACGCTTTCACAGTGAGCGCATTCACGAGCAGGTGACGCTGTTCGAGCCAAGCGTGCAGGCGCGCATCAACCAGACGGTGCAAAGCTGGCTGCCGCATCAGCAGCAAATGCTGGAAGCGTTGGCGGCGACCATTCGGCGAGAGGCTTACCTGATGGCCTACAGTGATGCGTTCTACCTGGCGTGCCTGGCATTGGTCGGGTGTGCCCTGGCAGCGCTGCTGCTCCGGGCCAGGCAGCAGCATTGACCTCTGTGGGCGGCCGGAGCGTTCGGCATTCGGCCGCTGTTACACTGTCAACCGATGAAACTGGCGAGCCCGAGCAAAGGTATGAACCCAACGCGCTACTCCACCGTGGCAAAGGACTTGATGCAAGCGATTGCCAGCGGCCGCTACCCGGTGGGCAGCCTGCTGCCGACCGAGTTCGAGCTGTGCGACCTTTACAATGTGAGCCGGCACACGGTGCGTGCCGCTATCGACCAGTTGCTCACCCAAGGGCTGGTGTCGCGGCGCAAGCGCGTGGGCACCCGGGTGGAGGCCAGCAGCCCACGCGGCGGCTATTCGCAGTCGTTGGCCAGCGTGGCTGAGCTGGCGCACCTGGCAGACACCCAGCAGCGGGAAATCCAGGGCGTGCGCCACTTTGTCGCCGACCTGGGCGAGGCGGCGAGGCTGGGGCTGGTGCCGGGGGAGCATTACTTCTGCGTGTCGAGCATCCGCGTCGACCGGCAGCACGATGGCGCGCCGCTGTGCTGGGCAGACGTGTATGCACAGCGCGACTACACCGCGGTCATCGAGCTGGCCCGCGAGCACCCTGACCAGCTGGTTGCCGGGTTGATCGAACAGCACTATGGCCGGGCAATCGCAGTGGTCGACCAGCAGGTGCGCGCGGTGTTGCTGACAGCGGAAATGGCCCGGGCGCTGAAGGCCGAGGCGGGCTCGCCGGGGCTGAAGATCATCCGCACTACCGCGAGGAAAATGGTGATTTGATGGCGGTTTCCGAGACCGTGCACCCGGATGACCGCTTTACCTTGGTCACCCAGATGCGCCGCGACCGCTCCCCCGCCTGAACCCGCTCGTACAGGGATGGTGCAACTTTCAGCCAATGAACAGGCCGTTGCCCCTAAAGCGCCCCCAGTTGCCTTTCAGCTTCGACCAACTGCCTCGCCCGCGCCGTGCTCACCCGGTGATCGCGTGCCAGCCAGGCGTAGATCGTCGGTAGCACGAACAAGGTGAACAAGGTCCCCACCAGCATCCCGCACACAATCACCACCCCCAACCCGAAACGGCTGTTGGCGCCGGCGCCGCTGGCGAACAGCAGTGGCAGCACGCCAAAAGTCATCGCCGCCGTGGTCATCAGCACTGGCCGCAAGCGTATTTGCGCCGCACGAACAATGGCGGCGGCACGATCGAGGTTGTCGCGCACCTGAATCTCGTTGGCGAACGCCACCATCAGGATGCCATGCTTGCTGATCAGGCCGATCAGCGTCACCAGGCCAATCTGCGTGTAGATGTTCAGCGTGGCCCAGCCCAGCGCCAGCGGCAGCAGCGCACCGCAGATCGACAGCGGCACGGTCACCAGAATGATCAGGGGGTCGACCAGGCTTTCGTACTGCGCCGCCAGCACCAGATAGATCACCACCAGGGCGGCGAGAAATGCCCACATCAAGGCAAAGCCCTCCTGCACATACTGGCGCGATTCCGATTGCCAGTCGTGGCTGAAGCCCGGTGGCAGCTCGGCGGTGAGCTGTTCCAGAAATGCCACGGCGTTGCCCATCGATACACCCGGGGCCGGGATCGCCTGCAGGGTACTGGCGTTCTGCTGATCGAACTGCAACAGGCGGTTGGGTGCCACTTCGATATCCAGGCGCACCAACGTGGCTAGCGGCACCAGGCTGCCATCTTCGGCGCGCACATACTGGCGGCTCAGCGCCGCAGGCGTCAGGCGTTGGTCCTGGATACTCTGTGGGATCACGTCATAAGAACGCCCGAACAGGGCGAAGCGGTTGAGGTACTGCTCGCCCACCAGTACGCCCAGCGACTCACCAATGGCCTGCATGCTGATGCCCAGGCTCGCCGCCTTGGCCCGGTCCACGCGTACCTTGACCACCGGGTTGTTGTAGTCGAGGTCACTGTCCACCACGGCGAACAGGCCGCTGTCGCGGGCGCGTTGCTTGAGCACTTCCATGGTCTGGAACAGCTCGGGGTAATCCTGGGCGCTGCGCAGCACCATCTGCACCGGCAGGCCACCGCTGGAGCCCGGCAGCGACGCGACCTGGAAGGCGAAGATGCTGCTGCCCTCGATATCCGCAACGGCCTGCTGCAACTGCGCCTGCACCTGTGCGGCGGAACGCTCGCGCGCCTGCCAGGCGCTGAGGTTGATGCCACCGAAACTGGCGGCCGGGCCGTCGGTGCCGTTGATGATCCAGGTGTCGGTGGTTTCGGCAATGGACTTCATCACCTGGTCGAGCTTCAGCGCAAAGCGTTCTGCGTATTCGAGGCTGGCATGCTGCGGCGACTTGATGGCGGTCAGCACCGCCGCCTGGTCCTCGGGTGGCGCCAGCTCGCGCTGGGGCAGCAGGTACAGCCAGGGCAGGCTCAGGCACACCAGCAACGCCACGCCGCCACTGATCCAGCGGTGTGCCAGTGTGTAGGCCAGCACCCGTCCATAGGCCCCGCTCAGCGTGCCAAACAACCGATCGGCGAGAGTGGCCATGGCGCCATGCTGCTGACCGGGCTGCAGCAACAGCGAGCTCATCACCGGCGACAAGGTCAGCGCCACAATGCCGGACACGATCACCGCCCCCGCCAGGGTCAAGGCAAACTCACGGAACAGCGTGCCGGTCAGCCCGCCCATCAAGCCAATGGGCGCATACACCGCCGCCAGGGTCAGGGTCATGGCGATCACCGGCCCGGCGATTTCCCGCGCCCCGGCCAATGCTGCCGCGACCGGCGACTTGCCCTCCTCGATATGCCGATGCACGTTTTCCACCACCACAATGGCATCGTCCACCACCAGGCCGATGGCCAGCACCATCGCCAGCAAGGTCAGCAGGTTGAGGCTGAAACCGAACATCAACATCAGGCCCGCGGCCCCCAGCATCGACAGCGGAATGGCCACCACCGCGATCAGCACGCTGCGCAGCGAACCCAGGCACAGCCAGATCACCAACACCACGATCAGCATCGCCTCCACCAAGGTGCGCAGCACTTCATGGATCGACGCATCGATGAAGCGTGCGGTTTCATAGGCCAGCGCCACGTTCACGCCAGGCGGCAAGGTCTGCTGGATCTGTGGCAGCAGTTGGCGAATACCCTCGACGATCACCAGAGGGTTGCCGCTGGGCGTGGGGAACAGCCCCAGGTGCACGGCAGGTTTGCCGTCCATGGTGGCACTGGTCTGCGTGGCCGCCGCACTCAGCTCGACGGTGCCGATATCGCGCAGGCGCACCAGGTCGGTGCCATCGTTGCGGATGATCAGCTCACGGAAGTCTTCGACCCGGGTCAGGTCGGTGTCCACCTGGATATCGGCCAGCACGTACTGCCCGCGCACCTGGCCCGGCGTTGCCTGGTAGTTGTTGGCACGTACCGCCTGCGCCACGTCCGCCGCCGTCACCCCGCGCCCAGCCATCTGCTCGCTGTCCAGCCACAGGCGCATGGCCAGGCGCTGCCCGCCGAACGACTGCACCTTGGCCACGCCGTCGATACCGGAGAACTGCGGTTCCACCACCCGCGACAGGTAATCGCTCAGTTCCGGTATCGACAGGCTGTCGCTGGCAAACCCCACATAGGCCACGGCAGTGGAGTCGCCTGCTGACAGTTCCACCACCGGGTCGTAGGCTTTTTCCGGCAGGCGATAGCGCACCTGGTTGACCTTGGCCATGGTTTCGGCCAGCGCCTGGGTCGAATCGCGGTTGAGCACCATGCGCAAGGTGATCAGGCTGCGCCCCTGCTGCGACGACGAGGACAGGTAGTCGATGCCTTCGACCGACGACACTGCCTGGGTGATCGGCTGCGTCACGAAACCCTGCATCAACTCGGCGGAGGCACCGGGGTACTCGGTGCTGATGGTAATGGTCGAGCTTTCCAGCAACGGGTACTGGCGGATCGGCAACTTGCCCATGGCAAACAGCCCCATCAGGATGATCAGGCTGCTGACCACCAGCGCCAGCACCGGGCGGCGCACGAAGACGTCGGTAAACTTCACGACTGCCGCCCTCCCTGGCTGGCCTGCAGGCTGTCCTGCGCCACTGGCTCGACCGGCATGCCATCACTCAGTTTCAGCTGGCCGGAAACCACCACACGGTCACCGGGCGTCAGGCCGGAGGTGATTTCCACCCGCCCCTGCCAGCGCTCACCGGTGGTTACCTGCACCCGGCTCACCCGGGTGCCATGCTGCGGGTCCTGGGTCGCGACAAACACCGTCTGCCCATAGGCGGTGTAGGTGATCGCGGTTTCCGGCACGGCCAGCACGGTCGAAGGCTGCGCAGCATCCAGCCGCACGCCGGCGTACATACCCGGCTGCAACTGCCCTTGCGGGTTCGGCAAGGCCGCCTGTACCTGCACAAGGCGTGCTGTGCTGACCACCGGGTCGACCGCCACCACCCGGGCCTGGAAGTCTTGCCCACGCACCGCGTCCACCGTCAGTGCCAGCACCTGCCCGGCGTGCACTTCGGGGGCGGCCTGCTCGCCCAAGGCGAAGTTCACATGCAACTGGCTGATGTCGGCCAGGCTGACGATGGTCTCGCCAGCGCCCAGGTACTGGCCCTGATGCACACGGCGGATGCCGAGCTTGCCGGCAAACGGAGCACGAATGGCCTTCTGCGCGATCAGCGCCTCGACATGCTGCAGCTCACCACGGGCCACGTCCACGGCAGTGGCGGCGTTGTCCAGCAGCTCTTGCGACACGGCATTCATCGCGCGCAGTTTGCGGCTGCGCTGCAGCACCACGTCAGCGTTACGCAACCTGGCCTGCAACTGCACGCGCAGGGCCTGCTCGGGCGCGTCGTTGAGCTGCACCAGCAACTGCCCGGCTGCTACTGTCTGCCCCGATTCGAAGGCGATGCGGGTAATACGCCCTGCCATCTCGGCCGCCACCTGCACCTGGTTGACCGCCTCCAACTCCCCCGAAGCAAAGCGCTGCCGCGCCAGTTGCACCTGCTCGGCCGTGGCCAGCGCCACCTTGGTCGCCGGCCACACCGCCGCAGCGGGCGGCGCCGAGCCGCTTCCCACCAGCGCATAGGCAGCGGCCAGCGCACCGGCAACAGCGCCGGCCCAGGCCAGTAACGTCCGTTTGTTCATGCACAGCTCCGATCACAGGGAAAGCGGTTGCAGGGAAGATCGGGCAGGACTATAAGAGCTCAACTTTACTTGAGGTCAACAGGCATGGCAGCGGACAACACACGGATGCTCACAGTGGGTGAGGTGGCCAAGCGCAGCGGCGTGGCGGTATCTGCGCTGCACTTCTACGAAACCAAGGGGCTGATCGCCAGCGTCCGCACGGCAGGCAACCAGCGCCGCTATCCCTCGCTGGTGCTGCGTACCCTGGCGATCATCAAGGTAGCCCAGCGCACGGGAATTCCGCTTGAGGAAATCAAACAGGCCTTCAGCCGTTATGCCCCCAACAGCAAGCTCACAGCAGCACAATGGAGCGAGATGTCCACGGCCTGGCGCGAAGACCTGAATGCCCGCATTCGCACACTGGAAGCACTGCGCGACAGCCTCGACAACTGCATTGGCTGCGGTTGCCTGTCGCTGGAGGACTGCCCGCTGCGCAACCCCGAGGATGTGCTGGGCAAGGAAGGGACCGGGGCGCGGATCCTCGAAAAGAAGGCGCGCTAACCTCGTGCGCTCATGCCAGGTGCGACTCTATGCCGGCGCGCATGACCTGCGGGTGACAAGCAGTCGCTTTGAACCATTGCGGCGATTCACCGCCCTAACCCTGTGCTGTTAACCCAAAGCCGCTCACAGGAAGGAACTAAGCCATCATGAAACGCGAACAGATCGAAGGTGTAGCAGAGGACCTGGCTGGCAAGGCGCAAAGCGCCGTAGGTCGCCTGGTCGAAGACCCGGCGCTGGAAGCCGAAGGCGATGCGCGTCAGGCCGCAGGCCAGGTGACCAAGACCTACGGCGACACCCTGGACAGGGTGTCCTCGTTCGTCAAGGAAAAGCCCTTCGCCGCACTGGCCATCACCGCCGCCGTCACTCTGGTGGTCTCTCGCCTGCTGCGCCGCTGAACCACGGCGCCTCAGGTGGTTCAGGGCCGGATATCTTGTCCGGCCTGCGCCATCACCAGATGGCGATATCGTAGGTCAGGTAAAGGCGATTGCTGTCTCGGCCGCGGGCGAAATCTGATCGATATACGTAGTTTCGCAGCTTTACGCCCAGCCCTTTCAGCGGCCCGCCCTGCACCACGTAGGCAATCTCGGCGTCACGCTCCCATTCTTTGATGCCATCGCCACCTGAGCGGCCATTGTCGCCACTCAGGTAGCGCGTCATGAAGGTCAGCCCCGGTACCCCGGCGGCAACGAAGTTGTAGGCATAGCTGGCCATCCAGGTCTTCTCTTCCTCCTCGATGAACTTGCCGATGCCGACGTTGCTGAACGAATAGACCGTTGCCCCACTGATATACGGCAGCCCCGCTTCACCATCGAGCACCTGGTAACCTGCGCCGACGGTATGCCCGGAGTGGGCGTACGACAGTTGGCCGCTGAACATGTCGTTGTCGATGCCACCGCCATACGCCGTACCGCTGTCGCGGCTTTTGAAGTAACGCAGGTCGGTGGTCAGCACGCCGCCGCCCAGCGGCAGGTCATGCACCAGCCCGGCGAAGTCCTGGCGGTAGAAATGCTCGAGCTCGCCATGGAAATAACTCAGGCGCAGTTGCTTGCTGACGGCGTAGTCAGCACCGGCGAAGCTGAAGTCGCCAGACGCTGGGCCGCCATACCCGTCCAGGTACAACCCGGTGCTATCAGATGAGTCGCGCTGTTTGAAGCGATCCAGGTGGCCGGCGGTAAGGGTGAGGTTGTCGATGTCGGTGCTGGTCAGCTGGGTTCCCTGGTAAGTCTGCGGCAGCAGGCGTGCATCGTTGTACACCAGTACCGGCGTCTTGGGCAGCAAGGTGCCATGCTTGACCACGGTGCTGCCCAGGCGGGCTTTGGCCGTGATACCGGCGCTGGCGAATTCGTCGGCCGCGCGGCCATCGTCATGCACTGGCAGCAGCCCTGTGCCGCTGCGCCCACGGCCGGAGTCGAGCTTGAAGCCGACCAGGCCCAAGGCGTCGAGACCCAGGCCGAGGGTGCCTTGGGTGAAGCCGGACTGGTAATCGAGCAGAAAGCCTTGAGCCCATTCCACCCGTTCGCTTTTGGCAGTGGCGGCGGCGCGGGCGCTCATACCCTGCTCGTCACGGAAATTCTCGTTGAAATACACGTTGCGCAACTGCAGCTTGAGCTTGCTGTCTTCGATGAAACCGGCGGCACCGGCCACAGGCAGCCAGCCGCACAGCAGGCCACAAGTGGCCCCACGGAAAAGAAATCGGGACATGATGGTTACTCTGTTGTTGTTCTTGGGTGAGTCAGAGGGGCGCCGAGCGGCGCCCTGGGTGCTTCAAACCATGAAGGACAAGGCGCCCGTCAGCAGTGCCAGCGCAGTGATCACCAGAGAGGTGAGCACGGCCCACTTGAAGGTGGCTTTCTGGAAATCACCGATATCGCGGTCGACCATGCCCACCAGCAGCAGGGTCGAGGCCACCAGCGGGCTCATGAGGTGAACCGGCTGGCCAAGCACCGAAGCGCGGGCGATTTCCACCGGGTCGATACCATACGCGGCCGCGGCGTTGGCCAGGATCGGCACAACGCCGAAGTAGTACGCGTCGTTGGACAGCACGAAGGTCAGCGGCATGCTGGTCAGCGCCACCACCAGCGGGAACCAGTGGCTCCACGCTTCCGGAATCCAGTCCACCAGCGTCTGGGCCAATGCATCGACCATCTTGGTACCCGAGAAAATACCGGCAAAGATGCCCGCGGCGAACACCAGCAGCACCACGGTCATGGCGTTGCCCGAATGGGCGAGGATGCGCTCTTTCTGCAGGTCCAGCTGCGGGTAGTTGATCATCAGTGCGGCGACGAAACCAATCATGAACAGGATGGCCGCGTGCATCAGCCCCAGCACCAGCGCGGTCATCACGGCGATCACCAGCACCAGGTTCACATAGGCAAGGCGCGGGCGCTTGTGCGGGTTGTCGCCGAGGATTTCCTTGATGTAGCAGTTGCCGCCACCGGACTCCAGGGCAATATTGCCGATACGCCGGCGCTCGGCACGGCCCAGCAGGTAGGCGGTGAACACGACCCAGGCCGCCCCACCGATGACGGTGGGCAACATCGGAATGAAGTATTCGGTCGCATCCAGACCGAGCGCAGCAATGGCACGGGTGGCGGGACCACCCCACGGGCTCATGCCGCTCATGATGCTCAATGACAGCATCGATACGGTCGCCAGGATCATCGGGTTCATGCCGATGCGCTTGTACAGCGGCAGCATGGCGGCGCAGGTAATCATGTAGGTCGTGGTGCCGTCACCGTCCAGCGCCACCAGCAGCGACAGCAAGGCCGTGCCGATGGCGATCTTGATCGGGTCGCCATTCACCCGCTTGAGAATCTTGCGGATCAGCGGGTCGAACAGGCCGGCGTCGATCATCAGGCCGAAGAACAGGATGGCGAACAGTAGCAGCGCGGCAGACGGTGCGACCATTTTCAGCCCATCGAGCATCATCTTGCCCAGGTCTGGCGCGAAACCGCCAATAAGGGCGAAAACAATCGGCACGATGGTCAGCGCGACGATCGGGGACAGGCGTTTACTCATGATCAGGTAGGTGAAGGTCACCACCATGATCAGGCCCAGAAGTGCGAGCATGGTTTGTTCTCTTGTTTTTATTGTCTACGTGGCCACCTGCAGCGCAGACGGCCCCCTGACCCCCACCCGGCAACGCCTGGTGGGGGCCTGTGAAAAGCTTGAGGGTGTCGAGGCTCAGCCGTGGCGGTGTGGTTCGGCGACCCAGTCGGCTGTTTCAGCGACGGGGCTGACCACCGGCTCGCCATTCAGCCGGCTGTGCAGCGTCTGGCGGTCACAGGCGTTTTCCGACAACGAAACCACCACCGTCGCCACTGCGTTGCTGGCAAGACTCGTCAGCGCACGGGCTTCCGACATGAAGCGGTCGACCCCGATCAACAGGGCCAGGCCGGCCAGGGGAATGTCGTGGATCACGGTAAGGGTCGAGGCCAAGGCCACGAAACCGCTGCCGGTGACACCTGCCGCACCCTTGGAGGACAGCAGCATGATCGCCAGCATGGTGACTACCTGGCCCAGGCTCAGGTCGATGTTGCAGGCCTGCGCGATGAACACGGCTGCCAACGACAGATAGATGGCAGTACCGTCCAGGTTGAACGAGTAGCCAGTGGGCAGCACCAGGCCAACTACGCCTTTTTTGCACCCAAGCTTCTCGAGTTTCTCGAGCATGCGCGGCAGCACCGGCTCGGTTGAGGAAGTACCCAGCACCACGAGGAACTCTTCGCGGAAATAGCGCAGCAACTTCCACAGGCTGAAGCCATGGGCGCGGCAGATGCCACCGAGCACCACCAGCACGAAGAACGCGCAGGCGATGTACAACGTCCCCACCAGCTTGGCCAGCGCGCCAAGGGACGTAATGCCGTACTGGCCCACGGTGAATGCCAGTGCGCCGAAAGCGCCGATCGGGGCAAAGCGCATCAGGTAGCCGAAGATGCGGAACACCATGGTCGAGGCCGACTCCAGCACGTCCAGTACCGGCTTGCCCTTTTCGCCCATCGACGAGAGGGCGAAACCGCTGAGTACGGCGATGAACAGGACCGGCAAGACCTCACCCTTGTTGAAGGCACCGATGAAGGTGTCCGGGATGATGTGCATGAAGAAGTCCACCACGCTCAGCTTGGCGGCCGACGCGGTGTACTGGCTCAGGCCCGCTGTGCTCAAGGTGGCAGGATCGATGTTCATGCCGGCACCTGGCTTGAACAGATAGACCGCCGCCAGTCCGATCACCAGGCTGACCACCGTCAGGCCCAGGAACAGCAGCAGGGTCTTGCTCATCAAGCGGCCCAGGGAACGCTTGTCGGTCATGCCGGCGATGCCGGTGACGATGGTGCAGAACACCACCGGCGCGATCATCATCTTGATCAGCTTGATGAACGCATCACCCAGCGGCTTGAGGGCCACGGCCTGTTGCGCCCAGAAGTGTCCGACCACCACGCCCAGCAGGACGGCGCAGAGAATCTGGAAATACAGCGATTTGGCGAGTCTCATGGCATCACCCATTGTTGAAATTGTGCGGATGCGCTTGTTACGAATGTGCAGGTCTGGATCGGTGCCTGGAACTACCCGGCCAACCTGCGGAATGTAGGGGCGTAGACGAACCCTGAGAAGAGCCGCCGGGCGGTTCGCACCACCGAAGCCTGGATCGTCTGGCCGTCGGCAGCGCTACGCGTCAGCGCAACATCGATGCCGCCACTTGGGTGCTCCAGGCGGACCTCGGCCAGTTGCTGCGCGCCTTCGCCCAACAGGTGGGCAATCACGGTGCCAGGGCTGACGCAGGCAGTCGCCAGCCCCACGGCTCCAGTGATCGCCAAGGCACGATGGCAGTTGTGCGGCATGAAATAGCGAACCTGCAGCGTGCCGTCGTAGCGCGGCTTGGACACCAGCACTGGCTTGGGGATGACCATGCCACTGACATCGCCCAGGCCCATGGCCTTTCCGGCCTTCAGCCGCAACGCTTCCAGGCGTTCGAGCAGCGCGCTGTTGGCGTCCAGCTGAGCCGGGGTTTCCGAGCCGCTGACACCCAACTGGCTGGCCTCCACCACCATCATCGGCATGGCCATGTCGATGCAGGTCACCGGCACGCCATCAATCACGTCCTGGGCCTTGCCCGTGGGGAACAGCTTGCCGGTCTTGCTGCCGACCGCGTCGAGGAAGGTCAGGTGCACCGGGGCGGCAGTGCCCGGTACCCCATCGATCGCCGTGCGGCCTTCGTAGCGCACGATACCGCCGGGCGTTTCGACCAGCGAATTGACGAAGGTGCCGGTGTTGAGGTTGCGAATGCGCACCAAGGTCTTGCCTTCCTGGCCTTTTACCAACCCCTGTTCGATGGCGAACGGCCCAACCGCACACAGCATGTTGCCGCAGTTGGGGGCGGTATCGACCCGGCGCTGTGCGACCATGACCTGCACGAACAGGTAGTCGACGTCGGCGTCGGCGTGCAGTGACGGGCTGATGATCGCCACCTTGCTGGTCTGCGGGCTGCCGCCACCGATGCCGTCGATTTCCAGCTCATGGCCAGAGCCCATGAGGTTGATCAGCAACTCGTCGCGCTCGACCACATTGGCAGGCAGGTCCCAGGCGTGGAAGAACGGCCCTTTGGAGGTACCGCCGCGCATGAGTACGCAAGGAATTCGTTGCATGATTTCGCACTCTTGTTGATCAATGGACATCATTGATGCTGTGAGCAAAAGAGTGACAGGGATGGATAAATCAATCCAATGCAAATATCGTAGCTATTATTGCGATTCAAACATCAATATAGCGCCAGGCCAGTCGAAGGTTTCTTATGGAATATGAGCTGCAAGACATCAGATCTTTCGTGAAAATCGCCGAACTTGGCAGTTTTCATGAGGCCGCCGAAGCGCTTCACCTGTCCCAGCCGGCCCTGAGCCGGCGGATCAAGAAACTGGAGGAAGGCCTGGGCACCTCGCTACTGGAACGCACCACTCGCCGGGTCAGCCTGACCAGCGTGGGCCGCGACTTCCTGCCCAAGGCCAGGCGCCTGCTGGATGATTTTGAAGACTCGATCCTCAGCATCCGCGAGCTGGCCGAGCGCCAGACCGGTCAGGTTACCCTCGCCTGCATTCCTACCGCGGCGTTCTACTTCCTGCCGTCGGTGATCCGCGATTACAACGAGCAATACCCGAAAATCCGCATTCGCCTGCTGGACCTTAGCGCCAACGACGGGCTCGAAGCCGTACTGCGCGGCGAGGCCGACTTCGGCATCAACATGATGAGCGGCCAGCACCCGGACATCGAGTTTGTCTCGCTGGTGCAGGAGCACTTTGTACTGGCCTGCCGGCGTGACCACCCACTGGCGAATCGCGCCTCCGTTACCTGGACAGAGCTGGCTGATTACCGCCTGATCGGCGTCGGCCGCCTGAGTGGCAACCGCATGCTGCTGGACCATGCGTTGTCCGGGCTCAACCTGCGGCCCAAGTGGTTCTACGAAGTGCAACACCTGTCCACGTCACTGGGCATGGTCGAGGCCGGGCTGGGTGTGTCGGCCATGCCCAGCCTGGCCATGCCCAACGCCGACCACCCCACGCTGGTGAGCGTGCCGTTGATCGAGCCGCAAGTCACCCGCACGCTAGGGCTGGTGTACCGGCGCGGCGCATCGCTGTCGCCGGCTGCGGAGAAATTCGTTTCGATCCTGCTGCAGAAATGGCCAAATCGCTGAGGGAAGTGGCGCACCTGGCTTAGTCGTTCTTGCCCAGCATGTACCGGTCAAAATGCTCGACATGCTCATCGAGGTTGTCCTCGAGCATCATCCGGTACTGATCACAGAAGTACTTCAGAATCTCTTCCCGTGCCGCACCCAGCTCCGCGCCGCTCTTGAAGCTGCGGGCGCTCATCCAGGCGCTGAAGCGCGCGGCACCGAAGGTCAGCGAGGCGCTTACCTTGCCCAGGTCCTCGAACTTTTCGATCTGCTGGTTCGCCAGTTCGATGTGCGCATCGGCGCGATCGTAAAAGGCCTGGTCGGTAGCTTGGGTCATTGGGGTTCACCTTGTTGCGCAATGCGAGCGGGAGGCCAAGCCTTGCATGTCGCGGCGCATACGTGCAAGGCTGAAAAAGGATCACCCATGACGAAAAGGAAGCAAAGCACCTCATGCTTGGAATCACACGTATCCATCGCTATTTGCGCCCACTGCCTGCGAAACCGACTGCAGCCAGTGGGCGTGACCTCAAGGCCAAACGCGCCACCCGCCTCGCCTCAACGGTTGCCAACCTCCTCTGCACGCCCCGCTCCGCCCCGCCTTACCTCTGCGTCACTCCTGAGCGTCCCCCTGTCGAACGTGTGCCCCCGACCTGACTGCCTCCTCTGCAGCTCACACACCGTACTCGCCTGTTGTAGGCGGAGTGCCTGACGCAACGACAAGGGGCAACAGCCAATGCTTTTCTTTCACGGTAAACAGATTTTCAGCGCCATCTTCGATATGGATGGCACCCTCTTCGACACCGAGCGCCTGCGCTTCAAGACACTCAAGCAAGCTTCTCTGGAAATCTTCGGCAAAGCGCTGAGCGAGCAGACCCTGATTGGCTCGCTGGGCCTGAGCGCAAAAAAGGCCGAAGCCCTCGCCAAGGCGCATAACGGCGAAGACTTCCCGTACGCACAAATCCGCCAACGCGCCGATGAACTTGAACTGGAGTACGTGCGCAATCACGGCGTACCGATCAAGGCCGGCCTGCTGGAGGTACTGGAGCGCCTGCGCAAATCGGGCCTGACCATGGCGGTGGCCACCTCCAGCCGCCGTGCCATTGCCGAGGAGTACCTGATCAACGCCAACGTGCTGAAGTACTTCGACATCACCGTTTGTGGCGATGAAGTCAGCCAAGGCAAACCCCACCCCGAGATTTTCCTGAAAGCCGCCCGCGCGCTCAATTGCGAGCCAGGCCAGTGCTTCATGGTCGAGGACTCGGAAAACGGCATGCTGTCAGCGATGCGCGCCGAAGGGCAGGCGATCCTGATCGAGGACATCAAGCCGCCTGCGCCGGAAATCAAGGCAGGCGCGCTCAAAGCCTACCGCAGCATGCATGAATTTCTCGCCGACCTGAGCGAGTGCGTACCCGACCTCGGCATGCCTGCATTGAGCGAGCCGTTCCCGGCCTCGATGAACCAGTTCAGCGTGGGCATTCATGGTTTCGGCGCCATCGGCGGCGGTTACCTGACGCAGGTATTTTCCCATTGGGACGGCTACACCCGACCGCGTGAAATCATTGCCGCAACCCGCTCGCGCATGCTGCGCGAAAGCGTCAGCGCCTTCGGCCGCTACAGCGTGCGCTACGGTGCCACGTCGTTCGACCAGACCATCGACAACGTGCGCATGATCGACATGGATGACGACGACGCCGTCATCGGCATGTACACCACTGCCGAAATCATCGGCCTGAGCCTGCCCGAGCAGGCCATCAGAAGCCAGGCCAGGGTGATCGCCCAAGGCCTGCTGCAACGCTTCGAGCGCCGAGGCCGGGAGCTGACCCTGCTGATCGTGCTGAACAAGGTTGGCGGTGCGGCGTTCGTGCGGCGTCATGTGCAAGCCGAGTTGTCGCTACTGTGCCCGCCTGCGATCAGCGAGCAGGTTATGCAAAAGACCCATTTCGCCGAAACGGTGGTCAGCCGCATCGTGTCCAAACTGGGCAATGACGCGCTGGTGCGGCAACTGCGCATCAAGTCGCAGATGTTCCAGAACAGCCTGGAAGACGAGCCTGCAAACACCCGCAAACCTTCAGCGCCGCTACCGGAGTACGAACGGCTGATCGGCCACTTCAGGCCTTTTGCACAGCCCAGCAGCGCCATGAGCCAGCTGCATCTGGTGCTGTTCAACAGCGAATCTGACATGCCGCTTTACGCCGAACGCGGCAGCGATCTGCTCGAACGCCTGCGCCAGGTGAAGACAGTGCCAGACATCGCCCAGATCCAGATCATCAAGAACCGCCTGTGGAACGGCCCGCACGCCATCGTTGCCTGGTACGCCAGCCTGCTGGGCCATGCCTGGGTCGGCCAGGGCATGGGCGATGCGCGGGTGAGTGAACTGGCCGAGCGCCTGATTCGCCAAGAGGTCGCGCCCGCACTGGTGGCCGAATACCCACAGATGGCCGAGGTGGTCAGCCGCTTTGCCGAGGCATTTCTAGAGCGCTGCAAAACCTCGTTCAAAGACCCCTGCGCCCGGGTAGGCCGCGACCCCTTGCGCAAGCTGCAACGCAACGAACGCATCCTCAGCAGCATCGACCTTGCTCGCAAACACGGTATTGCAACCCCGGCCCTGGCGTTTGGCGCGGGCCTCGCCATTCACCACGCCCTGAACTGCAGCGACAGCAAAGACCTGGAAAGCCAGGCAATCAGGCAGGTTTACCTCGACAACCAGGAAAGCGTCGAAGCAGTGCTCACCCATGCCAAAAAACCGTTCCCCGGCTTGTGCCGCGTCAAGGACGCGGAACTGATCACTGCCATCCGTGAAGGCTTCCGCCAATTGCCACAGCCGGCTTCGCGCCACGCGGTTGCTGTAGGCTCATAACCAGCCCTGGCCGGGACACTGTGGGCGCGAGTTGCGCCTGCGTCCCGGTCAGCGCCATGGGCTGGCCTTGGGTACCGGCCTAAAGCACTTCGAACAGGCCCGCTGCGCCCATGCCGCCGCCCACGCACATCGTCACGACCACGTACTTCACCTTACGTCGCTTGCCCTCCAGCAAGGCATGGCCGACCATCCGCGCGCCGCTCATGCCGTAGGGGTGGCCGATAGCAATGGCGCCACCATTGACGTTCAGTTTCGCCGGGTCGATCTGCAATTGCTGGGCGCAATACAGCACCTGGCAGGCAAACGCCTCGTTCAGCTCCCATAGCCCGATATCGTCTACCGTCAGGCCCTGCTGGCGCAGTAGCCTGGGCACCGCCAATACCGGGCCGATGCCCATTTCCTCGGGGGCCAGGCCAGCCACGGCGATACCGCGGTAAAGCCCCAGGGCTGCGATGCCCGAGCGCGCCGCCAGCGCACCCTCCATCAGCACGCAGGCACTGGCGCCATCGGACAGCTGACTGGCATTGCCGGCCGTGACACAACCGCCTTCGACCACGGGCTTGAGCCCCTGCAGATCGGCCAGGGTCGTCGCCGGCCGGTTCCCTTCGTCCTGGGTCAGGCGCACCTCTTCATGGCTGACGACACCTGTCAGCTTGTCCACCACCTTCTTGCGTGCAATCACCGGCACGATTTCAGCGGCGAACAGCCCTGCCGCCTGCGCCGCCGCCGTGCGCTGCTGAGACTGCAGGGCGTAGACATCCTGTGCTTCGCGGCTTATGCCATAACGCCGGGCCACCCGTTCGGCCGTTTGCAGCATCGGCATGTAGGCATGCTCGCTCATGCGCAATACCGCGGGGTCATAAGCCTCACTGGCCAGCTGGTTGTGCACCTGCTGCACCAGGCTGATCTGCTCCTGACCTGCGCCAATGGTCACCTGCATGCCATCAACCATGATCTGCTTCGCCGCCGTGGCAATGGCCATCAGGCCTGAAGCGCACTGGCGGTCGACGGTTTGTCCGCTGACCGATTGGGGCAGGCCGGCGGCCAGCGCAGACAGCCGACCCGGGTTGATCGCGGCAGTGCCGCTCTGCATGGCAGTCCCCAGCACCAGGTCATCGACCTGCGCCGGTTCGATACCGGCCCGCTCTACCGCGGCGCGGATAGCGACAGCCGTCATGCTGGGGGTTTTCAGGTCGTTGAAGGCACCACGCATGGCTTTGCCGATAGGTGTGCGAGCAGTGGCGACGATCACGGCGTCTTTCATGATGGCTGTTCCTCAGGGGATAGGGGCTGCAGTTCGCTCAACACGCGCCGCAGGCAGTCAGGTACCGGCACCGGGCGCCGCCCTTCGCGGTCGACGAATACATGGACGAAGCGGCCGGTGGCGCAGGCCAATGGCTGACCGGCAAGGAACACGGCCAACTGATAGTGCACCGAGGTGTTGCCCAACCGGCCCACCGCAAGGCCCACTTCGATGTCATGCGGGAAGGCCACCGGCGCCTGGTAGTCGCAGGCGGAGCTGACCACCAGCGCGATCACCCTCCCCTGGTCGATATCCAACCCGCCCTCTCGCACCAGCAGGCGGTTCACGGCGCTGTCGAAAAAGCTGTAATAGACCACATTGTTCACGTGGCCATAGACATCGTTGTCGTGCCATCGGGTGGTTATAGGCGTGAAGTGCCGATAGTGTTCACGTTGCCGGAGGTAGCTCATCAGTAGGCTGCCTCATAGATGGCCAGCGCATCGGCCTGGGTGACTTCACGCGGGTTATTGACCAAAAGGCGCTGCTGTTGCATCGCGTCTTCGGCCAGCTGGCCAAGCCGATGACGCGGTACATCGGCGTCGCGCAGGCGGTCAGGTAACCCGCAGCGGCTGCTCAGCGCGGCCAGCTCGGCCACGAATTGTTCTGCCTGCTGGCGCTGATCACCGGGCTGCAAACGGGCCCCCAACAGCGGCACGGCCAATTCGGCGTAGTCCACTGCCGCCACCGGCAGGTTGAAGCGCAGCACATGCGGCAACACCAGCGCGTTGGCCAGGCCATGGGGAACATGAAAGTGCCCACCCAGCGGATAGGCCAGGGCATGCACCGCCGCCACCGGTGCATTGGCAAAGGCCTGGCCGGCCAGGCAAGCCCCCAGCAGCATGGCCTGGCGGGCCTGCAGGTTGCCGCCATTGTGCACAGCCTGGTCAAGGTTATCCGCCAGCAGCCGCAGCGCCTCACGGGCCAGCAGGCTGGATAGCGGGTTACGTTTGAGGCGGCTGGTATAGGCTTCGATGGCATGCACCATGGCATCGATACCGGTAGCAGCAGTCACCGCCGATGGCAGGCCGAGGGTGCAGACGGCGTCGAGCACTGCCAGGTCTGGCAACAGCAGCGGCGAAACAATGCCCATCTTGGTGGTGGCACCGGTAGTGACGATGGCGATCGGCGTCACCTCCGAACCGGTACCTGCCGTGGTGGGCACCTGGATCAACGGCAGCCGGCGGCCCTTGGCCCTGTCGATGCCGTACAGCTCGGCGATGGGCTGCGAACAATCGCGGTGGGCCAGCAGCGCAACCAGCTTGGCCACATCCATCGAGCTGCCGCCGCCAAACCCCACCACCAGGTCGGCGCCGATATGCCGGGCGCGCTGGGCGGCCGCCAGCACGCATGCCTCGCTAGGGTCGGCCGTAACCTCACTGAAGATCGCCACACCGACCTTGGCTGCCGTGAACCCCGGCAGCAGGTCATCAAGCATGCCAAGGCGGGCGATACCCGGGTCACTGATAATCAAAACACGCTTGGCACCGCGCTCACGGCACAGACCTGCAAGGCGCTGCACCGCGCCGGGTTCGCAGAGGATCTGCGCAGTGGTGGCAAAGCTGAAAGGCTGCATCGCACTCTCCTTGTTCGTGTGGTTTGCCGTGCGCTAGAACGCGAAATCGCTCGCCGGTAGCGCCATCAGGCAGTCCGCGCCACCCAGCAGGGCCTCACGGTGAGCAGTGGCGCGGGGCAGGAGCCGCCGCCAGTAGAACGTCGCGGCGTCAAGCTTGGCCCTGTAGAAGGCTGTTTCCGCGCTGCCGGCGGCAAGCGTCGCTTCAGCGCACACCGCCGCTTGCAACCACATCGCCGCCAACAGCACGTAGGCCGAGTAGGCAAGAAAATCAACCGACACTGCCCCTGACTCCTGGGGGTCGCGTTGACAGGCCTCGACCACATGGGCGGCCAAGACGCGCCATTCCTCCAAACGTTGCCCCACGGCCGTCGCCATGGCCTGCAGGCCGCCGAGCGCATTGGCAGCCCTGACGTGCAGCGCCATTTCGTCGATCAGCAGATTGAGCTCGGCCCCGCCGTCCCCCAGGACCTTGCGGCGTATCAGGTCAAGGGCCTGTATGCCGTTGGTGCCTTCATAAAGCTGGGTGATGCGGCTATCGCGCATCAACTGCTCCATGCCCCACTCGCGGATGTAGCCATGACCGCCATACACCTGCACCCCAAGACTGGCGACTTCCTGACCGACGTCGGTGAAAAACGCCTTGACGATAGGAATCAGCAACGCCGCCCGCCGAGCTGCCGCCTGGCGCGCCGGTGCACTTATCGCACCGTGCTCCAGATCCAGTTGCCGAGCGGTGTAGATGCCCAGCATGCGACAACCTTCGGTAAGGGTCTTCTGGGTCAGCAGCATGCGCCGCACGTCTGGATGGACGATAATCGGATCGGCAGGTTTTTCCGCAGCCACCGGCCCGGCAAGCGAGCGCGACTGCAGACGCTCCCGGGCGTAGGCCAGCCCTCCCTGAAAAGCGGCCTCGGCAATACCAAGCCCCTGCAGGCCGACCTGGAAGCGGGCATCGTTCATCATGGTGAACATGCAGGCCAGGCCCTGGTTGGCCTCCCCCACCAGCCAGCCCTGGGCACCGTCGAAGTTCATCACGCAGGTCGAGGCCCCCTTGATGCCCATCTTGTGCTCCAGCGCCCCGCAGCCCAGCGCATTGCGCTCGCCACCGGGCAGCAGCTTGGGCACCAGGAACAGGCTGATGCCCCTGACACCGGCCGGCGCATCAGGCAGGCGCGCGAGTACCAGATGAACAATGTTGTCGGTCAGGTCCTGCTCGCCACCACTGATGAATATCTTGCTGCCGGTAATGCGGTAGCTGCCGTCCGCTTCCGGCTGGGCGCGGGTGCGCAGCAAAGCCAGGTCGGTGCCGGCCTGCGGCTCGGTCAGGCACATGGTGCCGGCCCACTCGCCACTGACCATCCGGCCCAGGTAGGCCTGCTTGAGTGGCTCGCTGCCATGGCGATGCAACGCCAGGACCGCGCCCTCGGTCAGGCCGGAGTAGATGCGGAACGACAACGACGCCGCCATCAGCATTTCATGGAAGCTGGCCGATGCCATCTGCGGCAGCCCCTGCCCACCATAGGCCTGCGGCCCGGTCATGCTGGCCCAGCCATGTTCGACGTATTGCCGATAGGCGTCCCGCATGCCGTCCGGGGTGGTGACCTCACCGCCCACCCACTGACAGCCCTGTTCGTCACTGTTGCGATTGAGCGGTGCGATGATCTGGCCAGTGAAACGTGCGGCCTCCTCAAGGATGCCGTCGAGGGTGTCGCGGTCCAGTTCGATACCTAGTTGCTGGCAATGTCCGCTCAGGTCGAACAGTTCATGCAGCACGAAACGCATGTCGCGAAGGGGCGCCTGGTAGTTCATGCCTGAACCTCCCCACGCGGTTCGAAACGCTTGCCACCGGCCACAAGTGAGTAGAGCAGCCCAGCCGGGCGCCAATGCTCGCCAAGCACGCCCTGCAGGTATTCCAGCCGGGCCAGGATAAACGGCGCCCCCTGCTCGTCAGCCCAGCGCATGGGCCCGCCAGTGGCAGCCGGGAAGCCATAGCCGTGGAGCCAGACTTGGTCGATGTCGCCGCTGCTGGCGGCGATACCTTCCTGGAGAACCTTCGCCCCTTCGTTGACCAGTGCCAGCAGGCAGCGCTCGAGGATTTCCTCGGCACTGATGCCCCGGCGTCGGTAGCCAAGCTGCTGGGACACCTGCAGCACCAGGGCGTCGACCTGCGGGTCATGCTCGGCCTGTCGGCTGCCGGGCGCATAGCGGTAATAGCCTTGCCCGGTCTTCTGCCCGAGACGACCGAGCTCGCACAGCGCGTTGTCGACCTGCACCAGCGGGTCGTGCATGCCTTGCCCGGCCAACTGCCGGGCGCGCCACTCCAAGTCGATGCCCACCACGTCGTACATGCGGAACGGCCCCATGGCGAAGCCGAACTGCTGCAGCACCGCATCCACCTGATGTGGCAATGCCCCTTCAAGCAACAACTTGCGCGCTTCGCCCACATAGCTGCGCAACATGCGATTGCCAATGAAACCAGGGCAGTTGCCTGCCACTATCGCCACCTTGCCCATGCGCTCGCCCAGCGCGCGGGCGGCGTCGAGCACCTTCTGATCGGTGTGCGTCCCACGCACGATTTCGAGCAGCTTCATGACATGCGCGGGGCTGAAGAAATGCAGCCCCAGGACCTGGGACGGCCGCTGGGTGACGGCGGCAATCGCGTCGATGTCCAGCGCCGAGGTGTTGCTGGCCAGGATCGCATCTGGCTTGAGGTGTGCATCCAGTGCACGGAAGATTTCCTGCTTGAGCGCCAGGTTTTCATACACCGCTTCAATCACCAGGTCGGCCTCCGCCAACGCCGGATAGCCGTCCACCACCTGCACACGCGCCAGGCAGGCGTCGGCCTGGGCCTGGGTGATGCGCTGCTTCTCCACCTGCTGGGCCCAGGCTTGGCTGACCATGCCCAGCCCGGCTTCGAGCGCTGCCGCGTTGCAGTCCAGCCACAGCACCGACAGCCCAGCGTTGGCCAGGCTGATGACGATGCCGCGGCCCATGGTGCCTGCACCTATCACAGCCACCTGATTGATCGGGAAGGGAGTATTCACGCGCAACGCTCCTGCTTTCTTGTAGGTATGAGGACTGTGATCACCCTAAGCAGGCCGAAGGTATTTTTGAAATTTCCATTTCGTATGCCATATATTTTCAGCATGAATATTTCGAACTTCGACCTGAACCTGCTGCGCGTCTTCGACATGTTGCTGCGGGAACAGAACGTATCCCGGGCAGCCGAGCGTCTGGCTCTGACCCAGCCGACCGTGAGCAATGCCCTGGCGCGCCTGCGTGACCAGCTGGGTGACCCGCTGCTGGTCCGCGTGGGCCGGCGCATGCGCCCGACGCCACGGGCCTTGGCACTGGAGGGGCCGATACGTGCGGCGTTACAGCAGATCGAGCAGACGCTGGGCACCGGCGATGGTTTCGAGCCTCAGCGCAGCCATCGCCAGTTGCGCATCGCCCTCACCGATTTCGTCGAACAGCTGTGCATGCCGCCACTCCTGGCGCGGCTGGAGCTACTGGCCCCCAACGTGCGCATCGACGTGGTGCACCTGGCCCCCAACCTGCCGGCCGAGGCGCTGGACCGGGGCGACCTCGACCTGGTACTGGGCCGTTTCGACGAGGTGCCGGCGCGCTTCACCCGCCACCCCTGGCGCCGTGAAACCCTGCAGATCGCGCTGCGCCAGCAGCACCCGCACCTGGCGCCAGGCCAGGCACTGGACCTCGACGCATTCCTGGGCTTGCGGCACATCTGGGTGCACGGCGGCCAGACCCGGGGCATGGTCGACCAGTGGCTGGCCGAGCAAGGCCTGACCCGGCAAATCGCCTATACCACGCCCAACTACCTGCAGGCCGCCCATCTGGCCGCAGCCACCGACATGTGTGTGGTGCTGCCGCGGCAACTGGCCCAACAGTTTGCGCACCTGCTGCCTTTGGCGGTGCACGAATTGCCTTTTGCCCTGGAGCCTTTCGAGCTGGAACTGGTGCACCTGAGCCACCGTCAGCACGACCCCGCCCTGGCCTGGCTGGTCGAACAGATCCTCACGCTCCCCCCCGCCTGAAGCCATCAGGAAACGCGATAGCGGCCATGCCGCTCTGGTATTGGCTGGTGTGCAAGCCCCTCCCCTAGAGTGTTCTGCCCCAAGAACAACAAGGACATCCCATGCGTTTTTCACTGTCGATGCTGGCGCTTGCCCTGCTGGCCCCCCTTCCGAGCCTGGCCGCAACAGCGGCCAAGGATGCCACCCCGGCCACCCTGGCCAGCAACCAGCAGTGGCTGCAACGGTTGCCCTTCGAGGATCGCGTCGATTACGAAACAGCCCGGCGTGGGCTGGTCGAGCGGTTCGACGGGCCAGTCGCGACGGCCGATGGCCAGACCGTGTGGAACCTGGCCCAGTATGCTTTTCTGGCGCCGGCGCAGTCCCCTGCCACGGTAAACCCGAGCTTGTGGCGACTCGCTCAGTTGAACAACATCGCCGGGCTGTTCAAGGTCACCGAGGGCATCTACCAGCTTCGCGGCCTGGACCTGGCCAACATGACCATCGTCGAGGGGCAGGACGGGCTGATCGTGATCGATCCGCTGCTTGCCATGGAGACCGCCAAGGCGGGCCTCGAACTGTACTTCAAGCACCGTCCGCGCAAGCCGGTGACCACGGTGATCTACACCCACCCGCACGTCGACCATTTCGGCGGCGTGCGCGGGGTGATCAACGAGGCGGACGTCAAGGCTGGCAAAGTCCAGGTCATCGCGCCCGAGGGGTTCTTCGAACATGCCATCGGTGAAAACGTGCTGGCCGGTCCGGCCATGAAGCGCCGCGCCCAGTACATGTACGGCGCCCCCCTGCCTCGCGGGCCGCGAGGCCAGGTGGATGCCGGACTGGGCAAGGGCGTCCCGGCCAATGCCACCATCAGCCTCATCGCGCCGACGCTTGAAATCAGCCAACCGCTGCAGCGCATGACCCTGAGCGGCGTGGAGGTGGAGTTCCAACTGACCCCGGGCACCGAGGCGCCGGCGGAAATGAACATCTATTTCCCGGCGTTCAAGGCACTGTGCATGGCCGAGAACGCCACCCACGTGCAGCACAACGTCCTGACGCTGCGCGGGGCACTGGTGCGCGATCCGAAAGTGTGGGCCCATTACCTGGACCAGTCGCTGGTGCGCTATGGCGACCAGGCCGAGGTGGTGTTCGCCCAGCATCACTGGCCCACTTGGGGCAAAGCGGCCATCCGCGACTACCTGGCTGACCAGCGCGATATGTACGCCTTCCTCGACAGCCAGACCTTGCGCCTGATCAATCAAGGCCAGACACCCATGGAAATTGCCCAGACCCTGGCCAGTCTGCCGCCGCGCCTGGCAAGCAAATGGTACAGCCGCGACTACTACGGTTCGCTCAGCCATAACGTCAGGGCCGTCTATCAACGCTACATGGGCTTCTACGACGGCAACCCGGCCAACCTCGACCCATTGCCACCGCAAGCGGCCGGCAAGCGTTACGTGGCGGCCATGGGAGGTGCCGATCAGGTCCTGACCCAGGCCCGCCAGGCCTTCGCCGAGGGCGACTATCGCTGGGTGGCGCAATTGGTCAACCATCTGGTATTCGCCGAGCCGGACAACACCGAGGCCCGCGAATTGCAGGCTGACGCGCTCGAGCAGCTGGGTTACCAGAGTGAGAACACCACCTGGCGCAATGCCTACCTCAGTGGCGCGCAGGAATTGCGCTCAGGCGTGGCCGCCGGTGCGGGTAGTGGCGGCAATGCCGATGACATGGTGCGGGCCCTGACACCCAGCCTGTTTTTCGACTACCTGGGCGTGCGGGTGAATGCCTACAAGGCTGCCGATAGCGACCTGTCCATCAACTGGCGGTTTTCCGACCTGGACGAAGACTATGCCCTCACCCTGCGCAACGGCGTCCTCACCCACCGCGACCTGGCGCGCCACGCCAAGGCCGATGTAGAGGTCATCATGCGCAAACAGACGCTGGACAGCATTGCCTTGAAGCAGACAGGCTTTCTCAAGGAAGCCAAAGCAGGGGCAATCGAAATCAAAGGCGAGCGGGTGAAGTTCCTGCAATTCATGGGGGGGCTGGAAGAGGCTGATTCGCGCTTCAATATCGTCACGCCCTGAGCGGCAGCGGGCGGCGCCGGCACTGTGCTCAGCCGCCCTTCGCCAACCGGCACAAGCCTGCCAGTGCCATCAGCCACACCACGCAGCCCAGTGCCAGCAATCCCCAGGGCGCAGGCTGACCGCGTTCGGCCTGCAACATCGCCAGGCCCCGCTCGTAACGCCGCCGCTGGCGGGCCAGCAGCGCCAGCGCGGCCAGGCCCGCCAATGCCAGCACGTACACATCGCCCTGACGACAGGCCAACCCCGCCACCACCACCAGCGCCAGCACAGTACGCCGCCAGGCCAACTCGGTGCGTTCTGCCTGCAGGCCCGGATCACCCATGCCAGCGTGGCCACAGGACGAGACCTGCCAGCAGTACGGCGACCAGGCAGCCCAGCGCCAGCAAGGGCACCAGTGCCGGCAACGGCAACGGACGTCGCTGACGCAATGCCCGCTCTACCCGCAGCCAGCGCAGGCAGGCGCCAGCGCTCAGCAATGCACTCAGCAGCATCAGGCCAGCGACCAGCCACAGCCGCAGGGGTGTCTCGAGGACGTGGCCGGCGAAGGTTTCGATGGCGATTGCGCCACCCAGCAGCGCCAGCGCGGTCCGGACCCAGGCCAGGAAGGTACGTTCGTTGGCCAGCGTGAAGCGCGGATCAGGCGCTTCACCCTGCCCCAACAGCCGCCGCGACCAGTCAGGCCGTGGTTCAGGCACGCCCATCAGCGCACACCAAAGCTGCGCAGGGCGCCGGGCGAGAAGTACGAAAGGCTGGTACGCACATTGAAAGAAAAGGGCCGACGCTGCTCGTTGATCAAGCCCGATGCATGGTAGCGGCCGCTCTTGAGGTCGTAGGTGACCTCCATGGCGTTGACTGCCACCTGGCCGCCGGGGTGAAAGAAACCATGGGCCTGTGAGGTGCGCCACAGCTCGCCACGCGCGTCGTAGCTGTCTGTTTCGAGAATGGCCCAGGTGTCTTCATCCAGGTAGAACCTGCGCTTGGCGTAGATATGCTGCGCCCCAGGCTTCAACGTCGCCTCCACGACCCATACCCGGTGCAGTTCGTAGCGGGTCGGTGCCGGGTCGATGTGGCCTGGCTTGATCAGGTCCGCATAGCGCAGCTCGGGCGATGCCAAGCGGTAACTGTTGTAAGGCACGTGCAGTGTCTGCTTGCCCAGCAGCTTCCAGTCATACCGGTCCGGCGCGCCATTGAACATGTCGCGGCTGTCGGCGGTCCGCAGGCCGGCGGTGCCTGGGCCGGTGGTGTCATAGGCGATGTTCGGCGCCCGCCGTACCCGCCGCTGACTGGCACTGTACACCCAGGACAAGCGCGGCTCGGCGACCTGGTCCAGTGTCTCGTGCACCACCATCGCATCACCGGCAAGCCGCGAGGGCGCCGTCATGCGGTAGGTGAAGTAATAAAGTACATTGCCCTCCCCCAGGCGGGCCAAACCTTCGGGCCGGGCCACTTCCTGACGCGCGCTCATCAGCACGAAGCGGCCATTCTTCAGCGGCGTGACGCTGTCGGAGCTCAGGCTGTAACTCACGTTGCGATGCCGGGTCAGGTGGTTCCAGATCACCTCCAGGCCGTTGGTTGGCCGCGGAAAGGCGATGACGCCAGTGAAACCTCGCACACCGTTGCCCTGGTCATCCAGCTGCGCCTGCTCGGCATTGCGGGCGGCCGATGCCGCGACCGCGTCGGGTACCGCAACACTGCGGTGGGTGGGATACACCGGCAAGCTCAGGCTGGCTGGGAAGCGTTTGAGCAAGGCCACCTGGCCGTCGGTAAGCTGACCTCGGTACTGGCGGTAGTTGGCGGCCGTGATCCGGTACAGAGGCTGCTCATCGGCAAACGGGTCCAGCGGCGTGCCGTTGTCGCCCAGGCGTTGCTGGGCCGCGCTCAACCCACCTTGCCAGGCCGGGATGCGCCCGTCGGGGCTGGCAGCACGCTCGGCCCCCACCGGGGTCAGGTTGTCGGGCAGGCCGGCTGCCGCCAGCGCGCCGCTGGCCCAGAACAGGCCGATCATCACCATGCGCATTTTCATTGTCATGCCCTCAGAAAGTGACGCCCAGGCTCAGCGAGATGAAGTCCCGGTCGCCGCGGGTGCCATAGTCGCCGTCGATAAAGTCGGTGTACGACACACTCAGGCTGTAGGTGCTGGCGAGCGTCGCATCCAACCCGACACTGATGGCCCTGGAGCCTTCGCTGAACGCCGACCCCTCCACCGGGCCGATGCCGTGCACGTCATGTGCCCAGGACAGGTTCGGCCGCAGGTCGAAGCCGGCAATCACGTTGGGGTAGGCCCAGGTGGCGCGCAGCCGGTAGCCCCAGGAAAACGGGGTCATGAAGCCTTCGTCGTTGCAATGCTCAGGGGTTTTGGAAATGGCCACGCACACGCTGTTGTCCGCCAGTTCGCCGCTGTTGAACGTGCCCGAGCGCCCGTAACGGGGGCCATAGGCGCCCTCCAGACCGCCGACATAGGTGGCGCCCGCCTCGCCTATCAACAGCAACTGGTTGGCCCCCATCACCTGGCTGAAAGCGTGAACAGCGGTTACCTGCAACTGGGTCATCTCTTTACGGCGGTAGCCGTCGAACAACGTACTGGCGCTGTCTGGCCGCAGGCCGTCACCCAGCAAGGGCGAGCGGCCATCGACGTTCAACAGCGACTGGATGATGTCGGTACCGTTGAGCTGCATGGGCATGTTCGGCCGGTAGCTCAGCTCCCCCTGCAGCGCCGTGCCGGTGCGCAGGGTGGTGGAGAACGAAAGGCCGTAGAGGCGAATGTCCTCGGGGTATTGCACCCGGTACTGCGAGGTGCCCAGGCGTAGCGCGCCGACCAGCGACTGGCCTGCGCTGGAGCCCAGGAAAGCGGCACAGTCTGCAAGCCCGATAGCGAGGTTGGCGCACAACTGCGGGGCGAAACGGCGGTTGTCGAAATACGGGCTGCTGACCGTACCCAGGTAAGGCGTGCGGCTGTGGTAGTTCGCCGCGTAAGCACCAAACTCGGTGTCCAGCGCCGCCACGTACCAGCGCAGCGAAACGCCCCACTGCCCGCTGTTGCGGGCATCCTGGTCGCTGCCGCGAGGTATGCGCACGCCTTCGCTGGTGAGGTTCACACCGAACGGCGCAAGCCCCGCCACGGCTGTGGGGTTGCCGAGCAATTTGGCGCCCACGTCGAGGCCATCGCACCCATCGGGCAAAAAGTCGTTGTTCGAAAAGAACGTGCCACAGTTGTCGAGCTGGGTCTGTTCCCAGTCCAGCTGATAGAAACCGTCGACCGACAGCGCTTCGGTGAGGTTCTGGGTGAAGTAGAACAGGTTCACCGGCACCAGCGCGTCCTTCACTTCCGAGCCGGGGCGGCGCAAGGCCGCCAGGTTGAAGGGGTTGATGACGTTCAGTCCGCCCTGGATGAAGGTGCTCTCACCCCAGTTGACCACCTGCTTGCCCAGCCTGAGCGAACCCGGCTGGCCGTCGATGTCGTACAGGTAGTAACCGAAGGCATCGAGCAGCTGGCTACCTGCGGTCTTGGCCGAGCGCTTGCGGTTGTTGTCCTCCACCTGCTTGAAGCGCTGATCGTGATCACGCAGGGCCGTGTCGTACCAATAGGTACCGCGAAGGAACACCCCCAGGTTGTCGTGCTTGAGCTCCAGGTCATGGGTGCCTTTGAACACCGCTGAAAACACATCGCCGGAGGCAAAGTTCAGGCGGCCGTCATCGCTGTTGGCGCTGTTGTGCAGGGCCGGGTCAGGGTTGGCAGTCGCAATGCTGGTACCAAAGGAAAGCGCCGAGTCGAATTGCCCCTCAAGTTCACCCCAGTGAAACTGAGCGGCACCGGCAGATGCAGAAAAAAGTACTGATGAGGCAAGTACCGACAACGGTCCCGAGCGACCGGAAATACGAGATGCCATCACTCTTAACCTCTTATTGTGTTTATTAGAGAGTGAATTGCGAGTTAATGCTTAAGTACGGCGCAAAGGCCTGCAGGCAAGGGCTTGGGTAATTATTCGAACGTTTCTGTTATCCTCGTTTTGCTGCTTACCGATACTAAGTAGGCCACCGGGGCTGAAACAAATAGCGTCTCCCGATGGTTGCCATATCACTTCGGCATAGCCTGAGAATCCCGATGACTTTGAAACAGCTGCGTTATTTGATCGCCATTGTCGAAGCCGGCAGTTTTTCCAATGCCGCACGCCAGGCGTTCATCGCCCAACCGGCCTTGAGCCGACAGATAGGCCTGCTGGAGAGCGAACTGGAAATGCAACTGCTGGCGCGCCAGCATGACGGTATCGAACTGACCGATGCCGGGCGGCAGTTGTACGAAGTGGCACGATCGGTCGTGCAGCAGCTCGATTCGGTGAAAGACGAGCTGAAGTCCAGCCGCGGCAACCCCAAGGGGCACGTGGCCATCTCGATTCCCGCCACTGCCTCGGCACTGTTGTTGCCGGCCATCATTACCCAGGCCCAGGCACGCTTCCCGGGGATCAAGCTCACCGTATGGGATGGCCTGAGCCGCGAAGGTGGCCAGGCGATCGAGCTGGGCAAGGTGGATTTCGGCGTGGTGCCCAACGCCGAAGAGCTTGTCCATGTGGTCGCCGAGCCCGTGTTTTCCGAAGACCTGTACTGGGTCGGCCTGCCTGGGCACGGGCCTGACGAGTCGCCCATCACCTTGGCTGAGGCCGCAGCGAGCCGCCTGGTAATGCCACCCCGTAGCCTGCACTTGCGCAGGCGCATCGAGCAGGCTGCCATGGAGACCGGTGTGACACTGGACTCCAGCTACGAACAGCAGTCGGCCCCCGGTATCACCAGCCTGGTCCGTGCTGGCCTGGCGGCCACCATCAGCAACTGGCCGCCGCTGCTGGATCTGGCCGCACCTGCCAGCGCGCGGCTGATAGTGGAACCGCGCATCACCCGCACCATCGCCTTGGCCCACTCGCAGCACAAGCCGCTGTCGTTCGCCGCCGCCTGCATGCGCGACCTGGTGCGCGCACTGCTGGTGGATGCGGTGCGCAGCGAGCGCTGGAAAGGCACCTTGATCGAGCGCGAGGCCCTGGCGGAGCAGAGCCTCTGAGCGCTGTGAACATCACGCTTGGGCTGGCGCAGCCGTGCCCACCTGCACCAGACGTTGCCGGGTTTTCTGCGGGTCCATCCAGGCCAGCCCGATCAGCCCGGCAATCACCAGCACCGCGCCGCACACCAGAAAACCCTGGCCAAACCCTGCCGTGTGCCCGGCCCCGGCGCCCTGCACCAGCAAACCGGTGACCACCGGTGCCGACAGCCCGGCCAACGAGGCGATACCGTTGCCGATCGCCAGAATGCCGCCGCGCTGCCCGCTGGGCGTGAACTCCGCCAGCATGGCAGGCCCCACGGAGTACATCACCAGCGCCAGCCCGCCGCTGAACGTGAGGCTGACGATCCGCTCGACGTTGCTCAGACCCGGCAGAAACAATGCCGCCGACAGCAGCCCGCTGGCGATCAGGCACACTGAAACGAACGCACCGCGCGACCAGCGTGTGGCAACCCCGGCACGCATCATTCGCTGTGACAGCCAGGCCATGAACAGGCTCAACGGCGTGGTAACCACCACGAACAGAACGAACACCTGGCCGGTCATGATCGGGTCAATCCCCAGCCCGGTTTCCAGGTAGCTCGGTACCCAGGTCAGGGTCAACGCCAGGGACCAGTTGGCGGCGAAGTGGCACAAGTAGTTGCCCAGTACCGTGCGGTCACCGAGCAGCCGACGATAGGGAACAGGGGCCTGCCCTTCTTCACGCTGGCCCGGGCGAATCCGGTCGAGGTTGCCCTCGCTGCCCAGCCACCACCACAGCACACACCACACCGCGCCGATCACCGCCAGCACGATGAAGTTCATGCGCCAGCCGAAGTGCACACTGATCCATGGGATCATGGCACCCGCTACCAACAGCCCCAGCGCACTGCCGGTATGCAACAGCGCCACGGGAAGGTTGCGACGGTCGTTGGGGAACCACTTGTACAAGGCATGTGTAGCCACCGGTGAGGCCGGTCCCTCGCCAATACCCAGCAGCACCCGGCAGGCGACGATCGCCCACAGCGAGCTGACGAACAACATGGGCAACTGGATAAGCGCCCAGAACGCGCCCATCCCCAGCAGCAGGGTACGGGTTGGCCGGCGATTGGCCATGAAGCCACCTATCACCGCCGAGATGGCGAAGAACCAGTGCAGTGCGCCCCCTACCAGGCCGAACTCGGCAGGGGACAAGCCCAGTTCCCTGGACATCGGCACCGCCACCAGGCCGATGACCACCTTGTCCAGGAAGTTCACCAGCATCAACAGCGCCAGCAGTACCGCAATCATCCAGGCCGTGCCTGCACGTGCGGGGGTGTCAGTATGAGTCATGATGATCTCTCGTTATTGTTCTTGTCTGGAGAACCCGGCCGCTACGGGCCGGGCATACCGCGTCATTGCTCAGGCATGAGCACGCCCTTGGCGATGGTGTTGCGCTGGATCTCGCTGGTTCCCGTGAGAATGCGCATCATACGTGTCGCACGGAATATCCACTCCACCGGGTTCCCACGCAGCAGCCCGGCACCGCCGTGTATCTGCACGGCGCGATCGGCGATGCGGAAGGCCGTCTCCGAAACGAACAGCTTGCACATCGGGGCCTGGGTGCGGATATTGCCGCCGGCGTCATTCACCGCTGCCGTGGCGTAGACCATGCTGCGTGCAGCATGCAGCTCGGTGGCCATGTCGGCGATCATGTGGTTGATCGACTGGAACATGGCGATAGGCTGGCCGAACTGCTTGCGCGTGCGGGCATAGTCGATCGAGAGGTTCAGAGCCAGGCCGGCCAGCCCCAGCAAGGTGGGGCAATGCAGCAGGCGATTGAGGGTGATGCGCCCCATCGCCAGCTTGAAACCCTGCCCTTGCTCACCGATGCGGTTGGCCGCCGGCACCCGTACGTCCTCAAGGATGATGTCGCCATGCGCACCACCGCCTGACATGACCGAATAATCGCTTTCAACCCTTACCCCCGGTGCGCTCAGGTCGACGAAGAACGCCGAAATCCCCTGGGCACCGCGCCCGGGATCCGTCACCGCGAGCAGCACGGCGATGTCGGCATAGGGCGCCCCTGAAATGTAGCGCTTGGCGCCATTGAGCACATAGTGTTCACCTTCCCGCCGTGCGGAGGTCTTGATCGCCGTTGCATCAGAGCCGGCTTCGCTTTCAGTCAGGGCGAAGCACACGGCCTTTTCGGCACGGCACACCGGCTGCAGGAACGCCTCGATCTGGGTCGGGCTCGCCACCTTGAACAGATGGCCGATACGGGGCGGCCCGGAAAGCTCGCCGAGAATATGCGGCGCCAGCATCGAGCCGGTGAGCACCGTGGCTTCCTTGACCGCACACAGGTCTGACACGCTCAACCCGGCGCCACCTATCGCCTCGGGCAGCATGATGTTGTAGAAGCCCTGCTCGCACGAACGCTGCCATACCTGCTGCAGCACCGCCCGCGGGTGCGGCTCTGCCCAACTGAGGCCGGCTTGCTGTTCCAGGGGCAGGATTTCGTTGCGAACGAAGCCACTGATGGCCTCGATGATCTGCTGGGCCTTTTCGCTTGGCTGATACATGGTCGTTCCTCGTGTCAGATACGGCGTTCGCTGTTTTGCCAGTAGGCGTCACGGATCAACCGGCGCACCACCTTGCCGTTGGGGTTTTTCGGCAGCTCGCTGACGAAATCCACGGCGCGTGGTTTCTTGAAACCGGCCAGGGCCTGGGCGCAATGTTCGATGACGTCCTGCTCCTGCAGCGCCATGCCCGGCTTGAGCACGATCACCGCCCGCACCGCTTCGCCCCACTGCTCGTCAGGCACCCCCACCACCGCCGCCTCGAACACCTGCGGCATGCTGTAGAGCACCTGCTCGACCTCGCTGGGGTAAATGTTGAAACCACCGGAAATGATCATTTCTTTCTTGCGGTCGACGATGAACACATACCCCTGCTCATCCACCGTGGCCAGGTCGCCAGTCAGGTAGTAGCCGTCGCGCATCACCTCGGCGGTGAGGTGGGGTGCGCGCCAGTAGCCCTGCATGATGTCCGGGCCCTTGACTACGATTTCGCCCACCTCTCCCGGCTGGACGTCCTGGAAATGGTCGTTCACCACGCGCAGGTCGGTCTCGAAGTAGCAACGCCCGCACGAAGCCAGGCGCCGGTAGTCGCCGCCCTCGCACAAATGGTCCTGTTCGGTCAGGACGGTTACCAGCGAGCAGGTCTCGCCAGCACCGTACCCCTGGGCCAGGATCGGCCCGAAGACCTCGATGGCCCGCTTCACCAGCGCTGGTGCCATCGGCGCGGCACCGTACATCACCAGGCGCAAGCTGCTCAGGTCGTAGCGCTCGACATCGGGGAAGTTGACCAGGCGATTGATCATGGCAGGTACCAGGAACAAGCGGGTTACGCCTTCGCGCTGGATGGTCTCGAGCAACAGCTGGTCGTCGTAGCGCTCCAGCAGCAGGTTGCAGGCACCGACCGCCAGCAGTGGCATCAGCTGCATGCCGCTGGCATGGGTGATAGGGCCGACGTGGGCCATGACATCGCCCGGGGCGGCGCGACGTGTAGGGCTGGCGAGGCTCTTGCGGATAAGCGCCTTGCGGTTGCCCACGCTGAGCATCGCAGCCTTGAGCACACCAGAGCTGCCAGAGGTGTAATGCAAAACGGCGAGGGCATCGTCAGGCAGGTCGCAGCTGATTGGCTGGCTACTGCCTTGGGCCAGCAGTGCGGCATAGGTGATGTCACCGCCCCGCTCACCCAAGGTCACGATCAAGCGTAACGCAGGTACCTCCTGCCTGCGGGCCAGCAACGCCTGGGCGAGTTGCGCATCGGCGATCAGCGCGACACTGCAGGCGTCGTTGAGCACCTGAATCACTTCATCCGGTGCCAGGCGCGCATTGACCGGTACCTTGACCAGGCCGGCCTTGTAGAAAGCCACCTCTGCTTCCACCAGTTCGGCGCGGTTGGGCGCCAGGATGGCGACATGCTCGCCCGTGGCGATGCCCTGTGCCAGCAAGGCCGAGGCCAGCTGGTTGGCCCGCTGTTCGAGCTGAGCGAAGGTCAGCCGGGTGTGGCGGTCGATCACCGCCAGACGTTCAGGCCAGTATCTGGCACTTCGACTGGATAGGGTTCCAAGGTTCACGTTGTTGTTCTCGTCGACGGTTAAGACCCGATCGATGCTAAACAGCGTGAAGCCGGGGCAAGTAATACCAGTTGCGTATGCACGCCATAACAGATTGCGCTGGCACTGATGGGTTGACGCCCTGAGGCAAGGATGACACATCGCTTGCATATGACACCTTGTGTCATTATGATCAACGCCGTGTCCTGGCGTCGCCTCCACGCCGATCAGCCATCCCTAGTCTCAACCCCCTGCAGGTACCGCCCATGACGACCACCATGCACACCCCCAAGGACCAGCTTGTCAAACTCGCCCAGCAACAGATGCTGACGGCGCTGACCGACAACACCTACACCGTGCGACAAAAGCTCGCCCTCACCTGCCGGATCCTGTTCGACGGCGGCCACGACTCTGGCCTGGCCGGGCAGATCACTGCGCGTGCGCAGGAACCTGGCACCTACTACACCCAACAACTGGGGCTTGGCTTCGACGAAATCGCCGCTTCCAACCTGCTGGTGGTGGACGAAGACCTGACGGTGCTGCAAGGCCATGGCATGGCCAACCCGGCCAACCGCTTCCACAGCTGGCTGTACCGCGCCCGCCCCGACGTCAACTGCATCATCCACACCCACCCGCTGCACAGCGCCGCCTTGTCGATGCTGGAAGTTCCGCTGGCCATCTCGCACATGGACCTGTGCCCCCTGTTCGACGACTGTGCATTCCTCAAGGAATGGCCCGGTGTACCGGTGGGCAACGAAGAAGGCGAAATCATCGCGAACGCGATTGGCGACAAGCGCGCAATCCTGCTTTCCCATCATGGCCTGCTGATCGCTGGGCGTTCGATCGAGGAAGCCTGCGTGCTCGCCCTGCTGTTCGAGCGCGCAGCAAAGATGCAACTGCTGGCCATGGGCGCCGGTGACATCCGCCCCATCCCCGAAGCACTGGGCAAAGAGGCCCACGACTGGATTTCCACCCCTAAACGTCACGGTGCTGCCTTCAGCTACTACGCGCGCCGTGCCTTGCGTGCCCATGGCGACTGCCTGGGCTGATCGAAGCTGTACTCTTTCCTCAACAACGGCAAAGGTGCCTGGTCATGTCTACACCTGTAATTCGCGGCGTTATCGGCTACACCATCACTCCCTTCACGGCAGACGGCACACTCGACCTGGATGCCTTGGGCACGTCCATCGATAGCCTGATCGCAGACGGCGTGCACGCCATCGCGCCGCTGGGCAGCACCGGCGAAGGGGCTTACCTGTCCGACAGCGAATGGGAAACCGTGGTGCGCTTCAGCCAGGCACGCATTGCCGGGCGCGTACCCAGCGTGGTCAGCGTCTCCGACCTGACCACCGCCCGCACCGTGCAGCGTGCCCGCCTGGCACAGGCCTGCGGTGCTACGGCAGTGATGGTGCTGCCCATCTCTTACTGGAAGCTCACCGAAGCCGAAGTGGTCGCCCACTACAAGGCGGTCGGCGCCGCCATCGACATTCCGATCATGCTCTACAACAACCCGGGCACCAGCGGCACCGACCTGTCGGTGGAGCTGATCCTGCGTATCCTCGGCGAAGTGCCCAATGTGACCATGGTCAAGGAAAGCACCGGTGACATCCAGCGCATGCACCGCCTGTTCACGGCTACAGATGGGCAGGTGGCGTTCTACAACGGTTGCAACCCGCTGACCCTGGAAGCCTTGGTGGCCGGCGCCACGGGCTGGTGTACCGCCGCGCCCAACCTGATCCCGGCACTCAACCTGGCGCTGTGGGACGCCGTACAACAAGGCGATCTGGCTGAAGCCCGTGCGCTGTTCTACCGCCAGTACGAGCTGCTGGAGTACATCACCCGCCGTGGCCTGCCGACCACCATCAAGGCCGGCCTGAAAATGCTCGGCCAGGATGTCGGCGCCCCACGCCTGCCCCTGCAGCCGCTGGATGCGCAAGGCAGCAACCACCTGAAAAACCTGCTGGTGACGCTGACCAACTGATGCACAAACCTGCCCGGTAGCCTGTCGCTGTCGGGCAGCCTTTTTCTTCAGGAACAGCCTTGGGCTGCGAACGGGCCAATGACGCTGCAGTCGGATTACCCCTTCGCCGCACAAAACTGCTCCTCATCTGACCATTACCAGAGGCAACCATGGACGCGCCTGCTCAAAGCTCTGCAACCCCGCTCAGGCTGACAGACATCCTTCACCCGGTGATTGCCGGACTCGTTTCGGTGATCGTCAACTACGGCGGCACGTTCATCCTGGTGTTCCAGGCGGCCAAAGTGGCCGGGCTGAGCCCGGAGCTGACGTCATCGTGGGTCTGGGCGGTGTCGATCGGCGTCGGCCTCAGCGGCCTGGCATTGTCCTGGTACAGCCGCGAGCCGGTCATCACAGCCTGGTCCACGCCAGCCGCCGCGTTCCTGGTCACCGCCCTGGCCAGCGTGCCCTACAGCGAGGCCATAGGTGCCTACCTGCTGTCGGCCGCCGGCTTCGTGGTGCTGGGGCTGAGCGGGTGCTTCGAGCGGCTGGTGCGCGTCGTGCCCGGCGGCATTGCCGCCGGCCTGCTGGCCGGCATCCTGCTGCAGTTCGGCATCGGTGCCTTTGCCAGCCTCTCGGTCGACCCCACCCTCGCCGGGTTGCTGATTGCAGCGTATGTGGCCTTCAAACGCTTCACCGCCCGTTACGCCGTGGTCGCCATACTGCTGCTGGGCCTGGGGTACCTGTTGCTGCAGGGGCAAGTGGGCCTGACCACGTTGCGGCTGGAATTTGCCTCACCGGTTTTCACCGCGCCCACCTTCTCCCTGAACGCGGCCCTCAGCGTGGCCCTGCCCTTGTTCCTGATCACCCTCACCGGCCAGTACATGCCCGGCATGCTGGTGCTGCGCAACGATGGATTCAAGACCAGCGCCAACCCGATTGTCGCCGTCACCGGCATGGGCTCGTTGCTGATGGCGCCCTTCGGTTCACACGCGTTCAACATCGCGGCCATCACCGCGGCCATCTGCACCGGCAAGGAAGCCCATGAAAACCCGGACAAGCGCTGGGTGGCAGGCATCGCCGCCGGTGTCTGCTACATCCTCGTCGGGGTGTTCGGGGTCACGCTGGCGAGTGTCTTCATGGCCCTGCCGGGCACCTTTATCACCACCCTGGCGGGCCTTGCCCTGCTGGGCACCATCGGCGCCAGCCTGGCCAGCGCCCTGGCCGATGCCCGTTCACGCGAGTCAGCACTGATCACCTTCCTGGCGGCGGCGGCCAACATCAGCCTGTTGGGCATTGGCGGGGCTTTCTGGGGCCTGGTCATTGGTCTGCTGGCCCATGTTGTACTGAACGGTCGCCTGCCCGGTTTGCGCGGCGCCTCCCGCTAAGCGAGCTTTCCACCACCTTGCCGTGCGCCAGGGGCGCACGCTGTTCAACAGGTATCGACATGCCCCACGCTGGCCCCAAGCTGCTGACCCAAATTGCTGCCGTGCACTTCGTCAGCCATGTGCACATCATGCTGATCCCGGCGCTACTGCCCGTGCTGCCCGGCCTGCTGGGCGTAGGCTTCGTAGAGCTGGGCGTAGCCCTGGCGGTGTTCAACATCGTCTCCGCGCTGGTACAGGCCCCGCTGGGTTATGCCGTCGACCACTATGGTGCACGTAAAGTGCTCAAGGCCGGGCTGTTGCTGGGCAGCCTCAGCTTCGTGCTGCTGGCGGCCAGCCCCGGGTATGCGGTATTGCTGGTGGCGATGGCCATGGCTGGCCTGGCCAATGGTGTGTACCACCCGGCCGACTATGCGCTGCTGGCCAACGGCATCGAGCCCGCACGCCTGGGGCGGTCGTTCTCTATTCATACCTTTGCCGGTTTCCTCGGTTCGGCCGTTACCCCAGCCGTATTTCTCGGCATCGCCGCAGCGTTCGGCACGCGGGCAGCCCTGGCGGCGGGCGCGGTATTCGGGGTAGCCGCGCTGCTGCTGATTTCGATACCCGGCAGTGGCGTGTACCGGGTCGCCAGGCCTGCCAACCCACAAGGCGCAGGCCCGGCCGCAGCAACAGGCCGGGTACGCTTGTTCACCCCCATGATCGGCGTGCTGACGGTGCTGTTCATCCTGCTCAACCTGAGCACCAGTGCCATCGAGAAGTTCTCCGTAGCCGCCCTGGTCCAGGGCCAAGGCCTGACACTGGCCTGGGCCAACGCCGCGCTCACCGCTTTCCTGCTGAGCAGCGCAGCCGGCGTGCTGTGCGGGGGCGCTTTGGCCGACCGTACCCGGCGCCATGGCCTGGTGGCGGCACTGGCCTTCGCGCTGGCGGCTGCGCTGACTGCACTGGTGGCGCTGGGGCTGCTGCAGGGCTGGGCATTGGTGGTCGTACTGGGTGTCATCGGCTTGCTCACCGGGGTCATCGCCCCATCACGGGACATGCTGGTCAAGGCGGCGGCGCCACCCGGGGCCGAGGGCAAAACCTTCGGCCTGGTGTCGACCGGGTTCAACGTCGGCGGTGCCATCGGGCCGGTGGCGTTCGGCTGGATGCTCGATCAGCGCCTGCCCAACGGGATTTTCGTCGCATCGGTGGTGTTCATGCTGCTGACGGTGCTGCTGACCCTGGCACAGGAGATGTATTCAGCCAGAAGGCGCGCGACTGAACAGCTGGCGCGCGCCCTGTAGGCCCGGTGCAGCATTGCCAGGCCAGGATCAGTCATTCATTGCGCCGGGTTGGCATGCACCACGCGCCCGCCTGCCCCCGGCCGATTGACGAACAGCACATCCAGCACACTGTTGCGCAAGCCCTTAAGTGCGTTCCAGTTCGCTGACGCATGCACGTATCTGTCGCGCAACAGCCGCTGTTCTTCCTCGCTCAACCCCACCTGGCCAGTTTCCCCCAAGGCGAACGCATGCAATTTGCGGCTGATGCCCGACAACTCATCCGGCAGCCGATGCTCTGCCTGCGCCCCCAACGGCGCAAACGGCACGCCAGCGCGCACCGCCAACGCCCGCATCACGCTCAAGTACACCCGGGACAAGTGCCCCGCCACGTGCCGCTCCCGGTACACCGCCGCATAGACCTGCTTTTGCGCCTCGTCCCGCCGCCCGCCCGCAATCGGCTCCTCCCAGGTCATCACTTGCGGCCTGGGTTCGCCCATATCGGCAAACGCCGAAGCCAGCAAGGCACTCACCTTGGCATGTACGCGGCACTGCTCGACACGCGTGCCGGCAGGCACGCACTGGGACTGCGGCTTGCACAGCAGCACCTGCTCCAGAAGGGTCTCCGGGTAACCACCCCCAATATTCGAGTGCACGCCCGGCAGCACGATGTCGTGGCCACTGCGCACCAGCGGGAAGTTATGCCGCCGCTCGTCCTCGGCCACCAGCTGCACCACGTGCCGGGCAATATCCGCACCCAGGCCCAGGCGCAGGCCACCGTGGCGGCCGTCTGCAGGGTCGAAGTCACCCTGTAAGGGCGCGATGATCGCCGCCACGGTGTCGAACAGGCCGATAAAGTTGATCGAGGTTTTGCACGCCAACGACAACAGCCCGCCCGCGCCCTCGTGCAGCAGGTTGGCCAGATGCCGCACCGCTGCCGCGCCGCGGCTGAAACCGAAAAGATCGAACTCGACCCCTTCCAGCGTCGCCTGCGGATGCGCCTGGCGCCATGCCCGCAGTTGCTCGGCCATGCCCTGCAACGCCTCGGCAACCCGCGCCTCTGCCCCTGTGCGCCCATGCCCGGTGGCCGAGGCGTAGACATGGTCGGCTTCACCCGCCAGCGTGCCCACGCCTTCCACATAGCGCTTCAAGAACGCCTGCGGCCCGTCGGCACAGGCCGCATCAGCCGGATACAACGCATGCAACAGGGCCACATTGCTCAAGGCGTTGCCATAGCTGCCGCCCTTGTCACCCTGCTCACCCTCCGCCGTGGCATTGTGCAGGTTGTTTCCGGTGCCATCGAAGAACACGCCAAAACGCAGGGTGACCGGCGTAAGGTTTGCCGTGCTGGCGCTGCTCATTTTCATCATCGTGCCTCCTGCTTGTCCGAAAAGCACAAGCAGGCGCCAGCACGCCGTCACGGACCATCAGGCAAAGGCCAGCCATGCGTGGGACATTTCTTTGCCCGCAGGCCCGTCTGCAACGATAAATTTACCCGCCGCCATTGGTGGTCGCCCCCCCGGATAGATTAAAGTATCCCCCCTTGCCAAGGCTGCTGCCTCACGCCGCCTCAGGCCCCCTACCAGGAACCGTCGCCGATGGAACACCGTGAAGCGCTGATCGCGCTGCGCACTTTTCTTTCTACCCAGATCCTAGGCCAGGAAAAACTGGTCGAACGGCTGTTGATCGTGCTGCTGGCCGACGGCCACATGCTGGTCGAAGGGGCACCGGGCCTGGCCAAGACCAAAGCCATCAAAGAACTCGCAGAAGGCATCGAAGCGCAGTTCCATCGCATCCAGTTCACCCCCGACCTGCTCCCGGCCGACATCACCGGCACGGAGATTTACCGCCCGGAAACCGGCAGCTTCGTGTTCCAGCAGGGGCCTATCTTCCATAACCTGGTGCTGGCCGACGAAATCAACCGCGCACCGGCCAAGGTGCAGTCGGCGCTGCTCGAAGCCATGGCCGAGCGCCAGGTCAGCGTGGGCCGCAGCACCTATGACCTGTCGCCGCTGTTTCTGGTCATGGCCACGCAGAACCCGATCGAGCAGGAAGGCACCTACCCGCTGCCCGAAGCCCAGCTCGACCGCTTCCTGATGCATGTAAAAATCGGCTTCCCCGACGCCGCCGTAGAGCGGCGTATCCTGGCGCAGGCCCGGGGTGAGGCCCTGGGCGGCGAGACCAAGCCTGAGCGCCGGGTCAGCCAGCAGGCCATCTTCGCCGCGCGCAAGGAAATCCTTGGCCTGTACATGGCCGACGCAGTGGAGGAATACCTGGTGCAGCTGGTCATGGCCACCCGCACCCCGGCCAAGTTCGACACCGAGCTGGCCGACTGGATCGCCTACGGCGCCAGCCCGCGTGGCTCCATCTCGCTGGACCGCTGCGCGCGTGCCCATGCCTGGCTGGCCGGGCGCGACTTCGTCAGCCCCGAAGACATCCAGGCCGTGCTGTTCGACGTTCTGCGCCACCGCATCATTCTCTCGTTCGAGGCCGAGGCGGCAGGGATCGACCAGGACCGCGTGGTCCAGCGCATCCTCGACGTCGTCGCCGTTGCCTGAACCCATGCCCACTGCGCAGCTGGCCGAACACGGCATCCGCATTGGCCTTGCCGAGCTGATCGACATGCGCCACCGCGTGCGCGAAATCCAGCTGTTTTCCAAGCCCGGCCAGCGCAGCCCACTCGTGGGCCTGCACCATTCCAAGCTGCGTGGGCGCGGCGTGGACTTCGACCAGGTGCGCGTTTACCAGGCCGGCGATGATGTGCGCAACATCGACTGGCGTGTCACTGCGCGTACCCAGGAGCCGCACACCAAGCTGTTCCACGAAGAACGCGAGCGGCCGATCTTCATCCTCGTCGAACAAAGCCAACGGCTTTTCTTCGGCTCAGGGCTGATGTTCAAGTCCGTGCTGGCGGCCCAGGCTGCGGCGCTGTTCGGCTGGGCAGCGCTGGGCCACAACGACCGCATCGGCGGCCTGGTGTTCGGCGACAACGAACACCACGAAATCAAGCCCCGACGCAGCAAGCAAAGCCTGCTGCAACTGCTCAACCGCTTGGCAAAGGTCAACCAGTCACTGCACACCGAAGCCATACCCGGGGCCGACAGCCTCGGCCTGGCCCTGCGCCGCGCCCGCGAAGTGCTGCGCCCCGGCAGCCTGGCCATCGTGATCTGCGATGAACGCTCGCTCAGCGCCCAGGTGGAACAGCACCTGGCCATGCTCTCACGGCATTGCGACCTGCTGTTGCTGCCGATATCCGACCCGCTCGACCACGCGTTGCCCGCCGCCGGCCTGCTGCGCTTCGCCCAGCGCAGTGCCCAGCTGGAGCTCGATACCCTCGACGCCAACCTGCGCCAGGCCTACCGCCAGCAGGCCGAAGCCCGCATCGAGCGCTGGGAGCTGATGGCGCAAAAGCTGAGGGTGGTGCTGATGCCTCTGAGCACGCAAAGTGAAATGGTCGAACAACTGCGCGAGTACCTGAACGCCCAGCGGCCACGGAGCGCGTCATGAACCCGCTCGACCAGTTGCACCCACTGATCGCCCCGGCACCGGTCAGCCTGTGGCCACCCGCACCGGGTTGGTGGCTGCTGCTGGCCGTCCTGCCACTCCTGGGCTGGGGCCTGTGGCGGCTGCGCCGCTGGCGCCCGGGCAAACGCCGCATCGTGCGCGCCGAACAACCCCTGGACCCGGTGCGCCTGGAGGCCTTGGCCGAGCTGGCCCGCCTGCCACGCCCGTATGACGGCGCCCCGGCCGGCGCCTGGCTGCAACAGATCAACGCCCTGCTCAAGCGCCTGTGTCGCAATCACTACCCAGGCGCCAACAGCCACACCCTCAACGGCCGCGAGTGGCTGGCCTTTCTGGATAACCGCTGCCCGGCCGCCGGCCTGACCCGCTGGATGGTACTGGTAGAAGGCGCCTATAAACCCGAGTGCAAGCTCGACGACAAGGCCATCGCCGGGCTCAGCCAAGCCGTCGAAATCTGGATCCGCAAGCATGTTTGAACTGGCCTGGCCGTGGGTCTTCGCCCTGTTGCCGCTGCCATGGCTGGCGCGCCTGCTGCTGCCCGCAGCCGACAGTGGTGAGCCCGTGCTCAAGGTGGGTTTCCTCAACGAGCTGGAAGGCCTGGCCGGGCGCCGCGCCCGGCTCAACCTGCCCACCTGGCGCCAGCAGGCACCGTTCGTCGTCATCTGGCTGTTGCTGCTGTGCGCCGCCGCTCGCCCGCAATGGCTGGGCGAACCCGTGCCGATTGCCGCCAGCGGCCGCGACCTGCTGGTGGCGGTGGACGTGTCCGGGTCGATGGACTTCCCCGACATGCAGTGGCAGAACGAGGACATCAGCCGCCTCGACCTGGTCAAGGCGCTGATGGGCGACTTCCTGCAAGACCGTGAAGGCGACCGCGTGGGCCTGATCCTGTTCGGCAGCCAGGCCTACCTGCAGGCGCCGCTCACCTTTGACCGGCGCACCGTGCGCACCTTCCTCATCGAGGCGCAGATCGGCATCGCAGGCAAGAACACCGCCATCGGCGACGCCATTGGCCTGGCAGTCAAACGCCTGCGCGAACGCCCGGCACAAAGCCGGGTGCTGGTGCTGATCACGGACGGCGCCAACAACGGCGGGCAGATTCACCCGCTGACAGCCGCCCGCCTGGCGGCCCAGGAAGGCGTGCGCATCTACACCATCGGTATCGGCGCCAACCCCGAAGCCAGTGGCACCCCAGGCCTGCTCGGCCTCAACCCGAGCCTGGACCTGGACGAAGCCGCGCTCAAGGAAATTGCCGACATCACCCACGGCGCCTATTTCCGCGCCCATGACGGCGCCGAACTGGACGCTATCGGCGATACCCTCGACCAACTGGAACCAGTGGCCCAGCAACCGACCCAGGCACGCACAGCCCAGGCCCTGTACGCCTGGCCCCTGGCGCTGGCGCTGCTGCTCAGCGTACTGCTGGTGGTGGCCGTGCAGTGGCCCGACAACCTGTTGCAGCGCCTGCTGCGCAAGCCGCGCTTCCTGCAGCCGCACCCGGAATGGCGCCAGCGCTTGAAGCGCCTGCGTTTAAGGAGGCGGCGATGATCGACTTGTGGCCCCAATGGCTGCGCCCGCTCTGGCTGCTGGCGGTTCCCGTGCTCGGCTGGCTGCTGTACAAGCTGTGGCACCGGCGCAAGCGCGCCGGGCGCTGGCAGATGATTCTGCCGCCTGCCTTCCACGGTGTGCTGCTGGGTGGCGGCAGCGGCAGCACCAGCAAACTGCCGTGGGTGGCGCTGGGCCTTGCCTGGTTACTGGTGATCCTGGCGCTGCTCGGGCCCAGCTGGCAGCGGCTGGAAGAAAGCCGTCAGCGCCCGGCCGACCCCCTGGTGATCCTGCTCGAACTGACCCCGCAAATGCTCGCCGAGGACAGCCCGCCCAACCGCCTGGAACAGGCCCGGCGCAAGATCCTCGACCTGCTTGAACACCGCCGCGACAGCCAGACGGCGCTGGTGGTGTATGCCGGCTCCGCGCACACCCTGGTGCCGCTGTCCGACGACCTGGCCACCACCCGCAATTTGCTCGAGGCCATCGACCCGTCGATCATGCCCAAACCCGGCCAGCGTGCCGACCTGGCCGTGCAAAAAGGCCTGGCGCTCCTGGCCCAGAGCGGCCTCGGCCAAGGCCGCCTGCTGCTGGTAGGCTCGGCGCTCAGCGCCGCCGAGCGCCAGGGCATCACCCAGGCCCTCGGCCGCCAGGGCCCAAGCCTGCTGATGCTGGGCATCGGCAGCCGCGAAGGCGCCCCGGTGCGCCAGGCCAATGGCGAATACCTTAAAGACGACCAGGGCGGCATCCTCTTGCCTCGCCTGGACAGCGCCAGCCTGAAGGGTTTTATCAGCGGCACGGGCGGGCGCTACCGGCACGCCCGCATCGACGACCTCGACCTGCGTGGCCTGGGCCTGTTCGACAACCCGCGGAGCGGGCGCAATGACGGCCAGACCCTGCAACTGGACAGCTGGGCCGACCAAGGTTACTGGCTGCTGATTCCGTTGTTGCTGCTGGCCGCCTGCGCCGGCCGGCGCGGCTGGCTGTTCTGCCTGCCGCTGCTGCTGGCCTTGCCGCAGCCTGGCCAGGCTTTCGAGCTCAACGACCTGTGGCTGCGTCCCGACCAGCAAGGCCAGATGCTGCTGGAGCAAAACCGCCCGGCCAGCGCTGCGCGTCACTTCCAGAACCCGCAATGGCGCGGCATGGCCCTGTACCAGGCCGGCGACTATGCCGGTGCCGCCGAGGCATTTTCCCAAGGCGACACTGCAGCAGCCCACTACAATCGAGGCAATGCCCTGGCCCTCAGTGGCGAGCTGGAAGCCGCCCTGGATGCCTACGAGCAAGCCCTGGAGCGTCAGCCCGACCTGCAGGCCGCGCTGGACAACCAGGCGCTGGTGCAGCAACTGCTGCAGCAACGTGAAGCCAAGGCCGAGGAACAACCGCCCGGCAACGATGCCCAAGACACGCCCGGCAGCGAAACCGAAGGCAACAGCAGCTCGGCCAGCAGCCCAGCCCAAGGCACACCCGGCGACGACCAACAGGCCAGCCCCGAACAACCCGGCGAAAGCAGCAGCAACAGCCAGGCCGCCCCCGGCAACCAGGCCGGGGGCGACGACAGTGTCATCCAGCCGCCACAGCGCCCGGTGTCGACCAGCCTCGACGGCGAACAGCGCCAAGCCCTGGAGCAATGGCTGCGGGAAATCCCCGACAACCCGGCAGAGCTGCTGCGACGCAAATTCTGGTATGAACAGCAATTGCATCAGGAAAAATCACAATGAGTCGCTTCGGCGTCTTTCTCCTCACCCTGCTGTGGGCCCTGCTGGCCCAGGCCGAACCGCTGCTGCAGGCCAGCGTCGACCGCACCCGCCTGGAAGCTGGCGAAAGCCTGGAACTGACCCTGGAAAGCCAGGACGTCACCCAGTTCGGCAAGCCCGACCTGCGCGCCCTGGAAGATGACTTCGAAGTGCGCGGCACGCGACAGCTGAACAGCCTGCACACCCTGGACGGCGAAACCCGCGCCAGCACCCGCTGGATCATTACCCTACTGCCACGGCGCAGCGGTACCCTGCGCATCCCCGAGCTGCGGCTGGGCCAGTCGCACAGCCAGGCCATCGAACTGCAAGTGCTGCAGGCCGATGCCAACCGCCAGGACAACGCTCAGGTATTCATCGAAGCGACCCTCGACAGCCACGACGTCTATGTCCAGGCCCAAGCCGTGCTGACCCTGCGCATCTACCACTCGGTAGCGCTGTACGACGACAGCAGCCTCAGCCCCCTGCAACTGGAGAACGCCAAGGTCGAGCCGTTGGGCGAGTCGCGCACGTATGAAAAGGAAATCAACGGCGTGCGTCATGGCGTGATCGAAACCCGCTATGCGGTGTATGCCCAGCAAAGTGGCACCCTCGACATCCCGTCGCTGACGTTCACCGCCACGGCAGCTGCCAGCAGCGACGAAGCAGCGCAGGCCAATGGCACGGCCCGCGCCGGCCACCAGGTGCAGGTCAGCTCGCTGCCCTTGCGCCTCACGGTACGGCCGATTCCGGCAGCCTGGCCGGCTGGCTTGCCGTGGTTGCCAGCCAGCAGCCTGACCCTGGAAGAGCACTGGAGCCCGGACCCCGGCAGCCAGCAGGTACAGATTGGCGACTCGCTGACGCGCAACATCACCTTGCGTGCCGAAGGATTGTCCAGCACCCAACTGCCGCCGCTGCCGGCTACGGAGATCATCGGCCTGCGCCGCTACCCTGACCAGCCGCTGCTGCGCAACGAAATCAGCGAACGGGGCATGACCGCCAACCGCGAAGAGCGCGAGGCCCTGGTGCCGACCCACAGCGGCACGCTGGCCTTGCCGGCGCTGGAAGTGGCCTGGTGGAACACCCGCGAAGACCACCTGGAACACAGCAGCCTGCCGGCGCGCACGCTGAACGTGCTGGACAACCCGGCACTGAGCGCCGACACCCCGGTGGGCGACAACAGCAGCGCCAGCACCCTGCTGTGGCCCTGGCAGCTGTCCACACTGGTGTTTGCCCTGACCACCGTGCTGGGCTTTGCCCTGTGGTGGCGCGCCCGTTCGCGGCCAGCGGTGCTGCGCACGGCGCAGAACGGGCCAAGCCCACGCACCTTGCTGGACGACCTCAAGCGCGCATGCCAGGCCAACGACCCCCAGGCTACGCGCCAGGCACTGGATGCCTGGGCCCGGCAGCAACCGGAAACCCTGGCCGAGATGGCGGCGCGCTTCGTGCCGTTGTCGGATGCGCTGGATGGGTTGAACGGGGCGCTGTATAGCGAGAGCGGGCAGTATTGGCAGGGGGAGGATTTGTGGCGGGCGATTGGTACCATTCCGCCAGCTGAGCAGGTGTTGCTGCCGACGGGCGAGAGCGGCAGCTTGCCGCCGCTCTATCCCAAGTAGGCCAGCAGGTGTTCGCCATAAGGTTTTCAGCGCCTGTCCCAGGCGCTGAAATTCTTGTGACGAACACCTGCCCCCCAATCCCTCGCCCTGCACCCCGAATCCCGCTTGGGTTACCATACCGCCCTTTCCCCGCTTGCCCGACTCGACACCAACAGGTCATCCATGCGTCTGTTTCATACCTCCGACTGGCACCTGGGCCAAAGCCTGCACGGCCAGGAACGCGACTTCGAACACGCCTGCTTCCTCGACTGGCTGCTCGGCCAGCTGCGCCTGCGCCAGCCGGATGCGCTGCTGATTGCGGGCGACATCTTCGACACCGTCAACCCGCCCGTCAAAGCCCAGGAACGCCTCTACGACTTCATCGTCCAGGCCCACGAGCAACAACCCAAGCTGGACATCGTGATGATCGCCGGCAACCACGACTCCGGTTCGCGCATCGAGCTGCCGGCCGCACTCATGCGCCGCCTGCGCACCCATGCGTTGGGCCGTGTGCACTGGCTGGACGAGGGCCAGCTGGATGCCGAACGCCTGTTGATTCCGCTGACCAACGGCCGTGGCAAGGTGGCCGCCTGGTGCCTGGCCCTGCCGTTCCTGCGCCCGGCCGAAGTGACCGGCCCGCAGCTGGGTGACGACTACCTGCAAGGCATCACCCAGGTGCACCAGCAACTGATCGCCGCCGCACTGAAGAAACGCAAGAAAGACCAGGCGCTGATCGCCATCAGCCACGCGCACATGGCCGGTGGCGCGGTGTCGGAGGACTCCGAACGCAGCCTGATCATCGGCAACGCCGAGGCGCTGCCGGCCAAGCTGTTCGACAAGGCTATCAGCTACGTCGCCCTGGGCCATCTGCACAAGCCGCAGAAGGTCAACCGCGAAGAGCGCATCCGCTACAGCGGCTCGCCAATCCCGCTGTCGTTCGCCGAAATCAACTACCCGCACCAGGTCCTGGAAGTGGAGTTGGACGGCAACGGCCTGGTCAGCGTCGAGCCACGCCCCGTACCACGCGCCGTGGCCCTGCAACGGGTGGGCCCGGCACCGCTGGGCGAGCTGTTGCAGCAACTGGCCGACCTGCCAGTGATCGACCTGCTTGAAGACCCCAACCGCCAGCCCTGGCTGGAGGTGCGGGTGATGCTCGACGAGCCGCAACCCGACCTGCGCCAGCAGATTGAAACCGCGCTTGAAGGCAAGGCGGTACGGCTGATCCGCATCAGCGCCGAGTACGCCGGCCGCAACAACGCCGAAGACGACGACCTGGCCTTTGTCGAACTGGCCCAGATGACCCCGCAAGACCTGTTCAGCCGCGCCTGGGAGCAAGCCTACGGCAACCCCGCCGACGAGCAGGCGCTGGCCGACTTCGCCCTGCTGTTGCAGGACGTGCAGCAGGAAGAGGAACAGCCATGAAGATTCTCGCCATCCGCCTGAAGAACCTGGCATCGCTGGCCGGCCCGATCGACATCGATTTCACCGCAGAACCCTTGGCCAGCGCTGGCCTGTTCGCCATCACCGGGCCTACCGGTGCCGGCAAGAGCACCCTGCTTGACGCCCTGTGCCTGGCGCTGTTCGGCACCGTGCCACGCCTCAATGCCATTGGCCGTGAGGCCAAGGTTCCGGATGCCGACGGCGACATCCCCACCTCCGACCCGCGCAACCTGCTGCGCCGTGGCACCGGCAGCGGTTTTGCCGAGGTCGATTTCGTCGGCATCGATGGCCGCCGCTACCGCGCCCGCTGGGAAGCCAACCGCGCCCGCGACAAGGCCAACGGCAAACTGCAGCACAGCCGTCAGAGCTTCTACGACCTCGACAGCGAGCAAGTGCTCGGCAGTGGCAAGAACGAATACAAGCAACTGGTCGAAGCCCGCCTGGGCCTGAACTTCGAGCAGTTCACCCGTGCGGTGATGCTGGCCCAGAGCGAGTTCGGCGCGTTCCTCAAGGCCGACGACAAAGACCGCAGCGAGTTGCTGGAAAAGCTCACCAACACCGCGATCTACACCCGTCTGGGCCAGCGTGCCTTCAGCAAGGCGCGCGAAGCCGGCGAGGCACACAACGCCCTGAAAGAACGCGCCAGCCATCTGCTGCCGATGGCTGCCGAGGCACGTGCCGAGCTCGACCAGCGCCTGGAGCAGGCGCAACAGCACTTCAAGGCCGACCAGGCCGGCGAGCGCCAGCTGGAGCAGCAACGCAACTGGCTGAATGAACAACACCAGCTACAGGCCCAACACACCGAAGCCAGCACCACGCTGCAGGCCGCCGAACTGGACTGGCAACAGCTGGCCGAACCACGCCTGGACCTGGCACGCCTGGAGCGCCTGGCCCCACAGCGTCACCAGTTCCACCGCCGACAGGACCTGAGCGCACAGCTGGCGCCAGTGGCCGCGAAAATTACCGAACAGCAACAGCAGCAAGCCGAACTGCAGGTGCGCACCCGCGAACTCGAACAGGCGCTGGACACTGCGCGCCAAGCGCTTGCCGACCGCCAGGCCGAGCACGGCGAGAACGCGCCGCGCCTGCGCCAGGCCTTTGCCGCTCAGGATACGCTGGCACGCCTGGACCAGGAGCTGGCCGCCCAGCGCAGCATCAACCAGCAGGCGCAACAGCAGGTCGCTGACGGCCAGCAGCAACTGCAGCAGCTGGAAGACAACCAGCAGCGCAGCGTGCAACAACTGGCGCTGATCGACACCGCGCTTGCCGACAGCCAGCACCTGGCGGGCCTGGCCAATGCCTGGCACGCCTACCTGCCGCAACTGAAGCAGGTGATGCTGATCGGTGGCCGGCTGACCAAGGGCCGAGAAGAGCTACCCGGCTTGCAGGCCCAGGCCAGCCAGGCCAATGCGCGCTTGCAGGCCGAGCGCGACGCCTACGACCTGTTGTTCCGTGAAGCCAAGGCCGAACCCCAGGCCCTGGCCGAGCAGATCGACCTGCTCGGCGGCATGTTGCAGGACAACCGCAAACAGCAGCGCGCCGTAGAGGAAATGTCACGCCTGCACGGCCGTGAACAGGAGCTGCGCCAGCAGCTGGATGCCCTGCGCGAACGGCAGCAGCAGGCCATGCTGCAACGCCAGCAACTGATTACCGAAGGCACCGCCGCCAAGGCCGAGCTGGAGGCCGCCGAACAGGCGTTGACGCTCACCCGTCAACTGCTGGAACGCCAACGCCTGGCACGCAACACCAGCGTCGAAGAACTGCGTAACCAACTGCGTGACGGCGAACCCTGCCCGGTCTGTGGCAGCGCCGAACACCCGTTCCATCAGCCAGAAGCGTTGCTGCAGAGCCTTGGCCGCCATGACCAGGCCGAAGAGCACGCCGCGCAGAAGCAGGTCGAAACGCTCAACAGCAAGCTGGTGGAGCTGCGTACCCAGCTGGGTGTGGTCAATGCCCAGCTCAAGGACTTCCAGCAACAGCAGCAGCAACTGGGCGAACAGTTGCAACCGCTGGTGGCTCAGGTACAGGCACACAGCCTGTGGCCAGCCCTCGCCCCGCAGGACGACAAGGCCCGTAGCGCCTGGCTCGACAGCCAACTGCGTCGCCTGGATGAAGAAATCAGCCAGGACGAGAAACGCCAGAGCGCCCTGCTCGCCCTGCAACGGGACGCGGCCCGCCTCAACCAGCAATTGCAGGCTGCCCACGACGCCCAACAACAGGCCCAGCGCCACCTGGAGCAACAGCACCAGGCCCTGGCCAACGACGAGCAGCTGTTGCAGCAAGGCCTGAACGACCTGGCCGGCGTACTACCAGAGGAAGCGCTCAAGGCCCTCAACGACGACCCGGCCAATGCCTTCCTCGCCCTCGACCAACAGATTGCCCAGCGCCTGCAGCAACTGGAACAGCGCAAGGACGAACAGGAAGAACAGCAAGCCCGGCAAGCCCAGCTGGACAAACTGCGCGATCAGCAACAGGCGCGCGTGCAAGGCCTGCAGCAGTTGCAACACAAGCTCGCTGCCCTCGACGAACAGCGCCAGCAGGCCCAGGCGTCGCTCGGCGAGCTGCTTGGCGAACATGCCAGTGCCGAAGCCTGGCAGCAGCATATGGAAGCCACGCTGGAACAAGCCCGCGCCCTCGATGCCGACACCGCCCAGCGCCTGCAAGATCTGCGCACCCAAGGCGTGCAACTGGCCAGCGAGCTCAAGGCCAATACCCAGCAACAACAGGCACTGGATGCCGAATGCCAACAGTTGCAGGCCCAGATCGCCCAGTGGCGCAGCGAGCATCCTGAACTGGACGATGCCGGCCTCGATCGCCTGCTGGCCATGGATGACGCGCAAGTCAATGAATTGCGCCAGCGTTTGCAAGGCGCGGAAAAAGCCATTGAGCAGGGCCGCGTGCTGCTGCTGGAGCGCGAACAGCGCCTGCAGCACCACGCTGCACAGATGACCGTGGACACCACGGTCCAAGCCCTGGAGCAAGCCTTGGCCGAACTGCGCGAACGCCTGGCAAACCACGAGCAGCAATGCGCTGAATTGCGTGCACAACAGGCCGACGACCAGCGCCGCCAGCAGGCCCACCAGGCGCTGGCGGCAGAAATCGAACAGGCCCACCAGCAGTGGCAACGCTGGGCCCGCCTCAATGCCCTGATCGGTTCGGCCTCCGGTGATGTGTTCCGCAAGATCGCCCAAGGCTACAACCTTGACCTGCTGCTGCACCACGCCAACGCCCAGCTACGTCAGCTGGCCCGTCGCTACCGCCTCAAGCGCGGCGGCAGCGCCCTTGGCCTGCTGGTGCTGGACACCGAGATGGGCGACGAGCTGCGTTCGGTGCACTCGCTGTCGGGCGGGGAAACCTTCCTGGTGTCGCTGGCCCTGGCCCTGGGCCTGGCGTCGATGGCGTCCAGCACCTTGCGTATCGAGTCGCTGTTCATCGACGAAGGTTTCGGCAGCCTCGACCCCGAGTCGCTGCAACTGGCAATGGACGCCCTCGACGGCTTGCAAGCCCAGGGTCGCAAAGTGGCGGTGATCTCCCACGTACAGGAAATGCACGAGCGCATCCCGGTGCAGATCCAGGTGCGGCGCCAGGGTAATGGCCTCAGTGACGTGGAGGTGTGCGGGTGATCCTCTACTCGTTCCGCCGCTGCCCGTGGGCCATGCGTGCGCGCCTGGCCCTGCGCTATGCCGGCTGCGAGGTGGAGATCTGCGAAGTGGCGATGAAGAACAAGCCGGCAGAGCTGCTGGCCTTGTCGCCCAAGGGCACGGTACCGGTGCTGGACACCGGTGCCGAGGTACTGGAAGAGAGCCTGGACATCATGCGCTGGGCGCTGACGCAAAACGACCCGCAGGACTGGCGGCTACAGGCCAACCCTGCGGCTGCGCAGCAGGCTGAAACGCTGATTGCGCGCAATGACACCACGTTCAAGGCGCACGTGAACCTGTACAAGTATGCCGAACGTTACCCGGAGCATTCCCGCGAGCATTACCGCCAGCAGGCCGAGGCCTGGCTGGCGGAGCTCGAAGGCTTGCTGGCGGGGCGGGCTTACCTGCTGGCCGACCACCCGAGCATGGCCGATGCCGCGTTGCTGCCCCTGATGCGCCAGTTTGCCAGGGTGGAACCGCAGTGGTTCGCCGAGGCGGCTTATCCGCGTGTGCGGCGCTGGCTGGAGGGGTGGCTGGCTTCGGAGCTGTTCAAAGCGATCATGATTCGCTGAACAGACGCTTGGCTGCAAATGGGGCGCCCGTAGGCGCGGTTTCACCCGCGAACACCGGCGCAGCCGGTGCCATGCAACGCATCGCCTGCTTCGCGGGTAAACCCGCTCCTACGACGGCCTGTGTTCAACCACCGAGCGCATGTAGGAGCGGGTTTACCCGCGAATACGGTGGCGGCGGCAACGGTGAACGGCGGGTGGAGATTGGCCAGCAGGACCGGCCCTTTCGCGGGTGAACCCGCTCCTACGACGGCCTGTGTTCAACCACCGATGCGCATGTAGGAGCGGGTTTACCCGCGAATACGGTGGCGGCGGCAACAGTGAACGGCGGGTGGAGATTGGCCAGCAGGACCGGCCCTTTCGCGGGTGAACCCGCTCCTACGACGGCCTGTGTTCAACCACCGAGCGCATGTAGGAGCGGGTTTACCCGCGAATACGGTGGCGGCGGCAACGGTGAACGGCGGGTGGAGATTGGCCAGCAGGACCGGCCCTTTCGCGGGTGAACCCGCTCCTACGACGGCCTGTGTCCATCACCGATCTGTGTGTAGGAGCGGGTTTACCCGCGAATACGGTGGCGGCGGCAACAGTGAACGGCGGGTGAAAATTGGCCAGCAGGACCGGCCCTTTCGCGGATAAATCCACTTCTTGCAGTGTGTGTCTGGCCAGTTCGCCTATGGGCGAACCCTCCCAACCCCTCAATCGATGAACTTCAGGTCCGAAGGCGCGTCCTGCGCCATGGTCTGCACGGTCTCCCCCAACTCGCCAGTCAAGAGATCACGGCGCATGACCACGATCTGGTTGCTCTTCTGGTTGGCCACCAGCAGGAAATTGCCGCTAGGGTCCAGGGCAAACTCGCGGGGGTGGTCGCCTTCCACGGAGCGGCGCTGCACGAACGTCAACTGGCCGTCATTCTTGCCAACCGCAAACACCAGGATTTCATTCGCCGTGCCACGGTTACTCACGTACAGGAAACGGCCGTCCGCCGACAGGTGCAGGCCTCCCGCTGCCTTGGCCGCTGCATCCTGCTGCTCGGTCAGCGGCAGGCGTTGGCGCTCAAGCAAAGCAGCGTCCTCGACGTCGAACATCACCACTTCGCCACTCATTTCCAACGTCAGGTAAGCGTGCTGGCCCTTGGCGTCGAACAGCAGGTGACGGGGCCCACTGCCTGGCGGCAAGGCCACCGAGGCCGGGATTGCCGGGCTCAACGGTTTGTCCACACTGGCGCCGTCGTAGCGGTAGATGAATACCTTGTCTGCGCCCAAGTCGCAGGCATAGACATGCTGGCCATCGGGCGACAGCACCAGTGCATGCACATGGGCACCGGCCTGGCGCTCGGGGTTGACGCCACTCGCCTTGTGCCGGGCCTGTTGCACCACGGCCTTGAGCTTGCCGTCCCTGGCCACCGGGATTACCACCAGGCTGCCGCCGGGGTCAGGCTTGACCGCGTAGTTGGCCACGAACAGATAACGCTGGTCACGACTGAGGCTGGCGTGAGTCGGTTCGTCACCTTGGGTGGCCACCTGGTTGAGCGGCTTGATTTCGCCCTTGGTGCTGACGCTGAAACTGCTGGCATGGCCACCCGGGGTTTCATTGACCACGAACAGCTGGCGCTGGTCGGCCGACAGCACAAGCCAGGAAGGATTGACGCTCTTGACCACTTGTTGCGGTGTGGGGTCGATGCGGCCGGCCTTGTCGTCGAACAGGTAGCGGTAGATACCCTGGCTGGCGCCATCGGTGTAGCTGCCCACCAGCAACGTCGAGGCGTGGGCGTGGATAGTCAGGCTCATCAGGCTAGCGGTCAGCAGGGTCGTCCAGGTCCGGTTCATCTTGGTCATCATCCGGGGCGCGAAAGGCACTCATACAGACTAGCCGATGCGCGCCGTTGGCATCGTCGAGTTGCCACTCGTCTCCGGTGGCGATGGCGGCAGCGATTTGCTCAGGGGTGAACGACCAGCGACGCAATTGGCGGCCGTCCATGCATTCCACAGTGAGGCCGGCTTCATCAACGGTGAAATCGAAGGCGTGCAGGCCGTCGATCAAAAGCATATCGCAGGACTGCAGGGCGGTAGCGAGGGGGGACATAGGGGTACCCATCTGAAATGAGCTGGCAGTATAACCGGGGGGCCGCAATGCGGCCCCCTCCAATCAATGGGCGAAGATCGACCCACCCTCCTTGCCCACCATCTTCTCAGGCTTGATCAGGAACCGCGCCAATGCCGGTAGCAGCCACAGCGCACCAAACATGTTCCAAAGCAGCATGAAGGTCAGCATCAGGCCCATGTCCGCCTGGAACTTGATCGCCGAGAAGATCCAGGTGCATACGCCAATGGCCAGGCACAGCCCGGTGAACAGCACCGCCTTGCCGGTCGAGCGCAGGGTCTGGTAATACGCCTCCTGCAACGGCAAACCGGCACGCAGGAAGCTTTCCAGGCGGCTGTAGATATAGATGCCATAGTCCACGCCAATGCCCACCCCCAACGCCACCACCGGCAAGGTCGCTACTTTCACCCCGATACCCATGTAGGCCATCAGCGCGTTGCCCAGCACCGAGGTCAGCACCAGGGGCAGCACGATGCACAGCGTGGCGGCGAACGAGCGGAAGGTGATCAGGCACATCACGGCCACGCAGATGTACACCAGGATCAGGATGGTCAGCTCGGCCGACTTGATCACTTCGTTGGTCGCAGCCTCGATACCAGCGTTGCCCGCCGCCAGCAGGAACTGCAGGCCTTCCTTGTCATGGCTGTCGGCAAACGCCTTGGCCACGGCGGTGACGCGCTCCAGCGTTTCAGCCTTGTGGTCATTGAGGAACACCAGCACGGGTGCCAATGAGCAGTCGCCGTTGTAAAGGCCGTCGGCCCGGGCGATGGAGTTGTTGAGGATGTCCGGGTTGCGCGACAGGGTTTCCCATTTCAGGCTGCCCTCGTTCATGCCCTTGATCACCTGCTTGGAAACGGTGACCAGGGAAATCGCCGACTGCACGCCTGGGGTGTTTTCCATGGTCCACATCAGCTCGTCGATCGGCGCCATGGTCGAATGGACCGAGCACTTCTCCGACGGCGTCTTGACCATGATCACCAGCACATCGGAACTGGTCGAGTAGTTGCTGATGATGAAGTTGTTGTCCTGGTTGTAGCGCGAGTCGGGGCGCAGCTCCGGTGCGCCCTGGTCGAGGTCGCCGATCTTCAGGTTCTGGCTGTACCACAGGCCACCGGCGAAGGCGAGCAGCGCCAGCACCACCGACACCGGCGCCACCTTGGCACTGGCGAAGTTCGACAACAGGCGCCAGAACGGGTGCTCGGAGGTCGCGTCTTTCTTGCTGCGCTCGATGGCCTTCTTGCTGATGCCGACATAGGAGATGGCCACCGGCAACAGGATCAGGTTGGTGAACACGATCACCGCCACACCGATGGAGGCGCCGATGGCCAGTTCGCGAATCACCCCGATGTCGATGATCAGCAGGGTAATGAAGCCCACTGCGTCGGCAAGGATGGCGATCATTCCCGGCAGGAACAACTGACGGAATGTGCGCCGGGCAGCGGTAAGGGCGTTGTCGGCATCACTCGACTGCAGGGCGATGCCGTTGATCTTCTGCACCCCGTGGGAAATGCCGATGGCGAAGATCAGGAACGGCACCAGCATCGAGTACGGGTCCAGGCCAAAGCCCACCGCATGCATCAGCCCCAGTTGCCAGACCACCGCCACCAGCGTGGTGATGAGCACGGCGACAGTGCTGCGGATGCACCAGGTGAACCAGTACAACAACACCAAGGTGATCACCAGGGCGACGCCGAAGAACATCGCCACCATCACCAGGCCATCGATCAGGTCACCGACCTTCTTGGCAAAGCCGACGATGTGGATTTTTACATTGGGGTTCTGCGCCTGGAACTTGTCACGGATCTTCTCTTCCAGCAGGTGAGAGAACTGCTGATAGTCCAGCTTCACCTGTTTGCCCGGGTCCTGCGGGTCGGGGTAGCTCTCCAGCAGCGGCACGTCGACGATGCTGGACTTGAAGTTATTGCCTACCAGGCGCCCCACCTGGCCTGACTTGAGCACGTTGTCGCGCAGGGTATCGAGGCTGTCCTGCGACCCGTTGTAGGTGTTAGGGATGACCTCGCCACCGGAAAAACCCTCTTCGGTGACCTCGCTCCAGCGCACGCTGGGGCTCCACAGTGACTTCAGCCCGGCCCGGTCGACACCGGGGATGTAGAACACCTCGTCATGGATCTGACGCAGGGTCTCCATGTAGTCCTTGTCGAAGATGTCACCGTTCACCGCCTCCACCGAGATGCGCACGGTGTTGCCGAGGTTGGCCAGGTCGTTGCGGTGCTCCATCATCTGCTCGATGAACGGGTGCTGCAGCGGGATCATCTTCTCGAAGCTGGTGGACGGGCGAATCTGCGTGGCCTGCCAGAACAGGAAAATGCTGACCAGCACGCACAGGGCGATGACCACTGGGCGGTTGTTGAAGATCAGGCGTTCGAGCAGCGTGGCTTTATCCTGATGATGCGGGTGCATGGTAATGCTCTCCCTGCTGGTCATGGGCGCACCTCCGGAGCAGGCTGATCAGCCCCTTCGGCGCTGGCCAGGTGCACACCACCCTGCCCTACCAGCAGCAGGCCGCCGTTGGCCAGGCCACTGACGCCGGCCAGGGCCAGGCGGTCGGCACGGTTGTACACGCTGAAGGTCTGGCCGTCGTCCGTGCTGCGCAGCACGCTGCCACCATTGCCGACCAGCACCAGGCTGCCATCATCGACAAGCGTAGCGCCTGCCAGGCCGAACTCCAGGGTACCGCGCGCGGCCTTGAGTTCGATCGGCTGCCAGCTGTCACCGAAGTCGCTGGAGCGGAACAGGTTGCCGCGAAGGCCGTAGGCCAGCAGGGTCTGCGGCCTGGCGGTGCCGATCACGCCGAACAACGAGCCCTCGTAGGGGCCCTGGACCTTGGCCCAGGTCTGGCCGTTGTCGGTGGAGCGGAACATGCCGCCCTGCTCACCCACGATGAACAGGCCGGCATCGCGCACTTGGGCGATACCGTTCAGGTGCAGCTGGTCCGGGTTGTCCAGCCGCTCGGCCACATCCTGCCAGTGCTGCCCACCATCGGTGGTTTCCAGCAAGGCACCATAGGCCCCTACGGCAAAGCCGTGCTGGGCGTCGAGGAAGGTGACATCGAGCAAGGGCGCTTCACGGGCGAGGTCTTCGAACTGCTTGCTCCAGGTGGCGCCACCGTCGGTGCTGGCGAGGATCTGCGCGTCATGGCCGACGGCCCAGCCACGCTTGTCGTCGAGGAAATACACGGCAGTGAGCAATTGCCGGGTGGGTACTCGGGCCTGGGTCCAGGTACTGCCCTGGTCGTCGGAGAACAGAATGTGGCCGCGATCACCCACCACCACCAGGCGCTTGCCGGCATGGGTGGTGTCGATCAACAGGCTTTGGCTGGCCTTGGCCGATTCGGTGGAGTATTGGTCGGCTGCCGCGGCCTGGGCGCTGTCGGCCCACACCCCCAATGCCAATGCCAGCATCGCGCTGGCTGCCCATGGCCAGGCACCACGCCTGGCTGGCGTACGTAACTGTTCCCTCATGACTGCCCCCTTGTTGTGTTCTTTTTGGTGGGTCAATGCATTGCAGGCTTTGCAAAAAGCCTGATCTAGAGGCCTGCAATAGCTTGAGGGGATCGTAGCGGGGATGTTTGCGGGAGTACAACGGGCGGGGTGTTATGTTTTGTTGTCGGCCGGGGAAAGCCGGGGCCGCTGGGCGGCCCTTCGCGGGTAAACCCGCCCGACAAAGGTTACATCCCCCTGTAGGAGCGGGTTCACCCGCGAAGGGCTGCAAAGCAGCCCCAATTCACAAGAATTACGCCAGACTCTTGCTCACAACCTCATACACATCACTGGACAACTCACCCGAAGCCAGAATGCGCTCCAGCTCACCCTTCATCAGCGCCTGACGCGCATCGTCATACTTGCGCCAGCGTGTCAGCGGCGCCAGTTGCCGCGAGGCAATCTGCGGATTCAGTGCGTTCAGCTCGATCACCAGGTCCGCCAGGAAGCGATACCCGGAGCCATCGGCAGCATGGAAGTTGACCAGGTTCTGCCCGGCAAAGGCACCGATCAGCGCACGCACCTTGTTCGGGTTCTTCAGGGTGAAGGCCGGGTGCTGCATCAACGCCTTGACCCGCGCCAGCCCGCCCGGCAGCGTGCTGGCCGCCTGCACGCTGAACCATTGGTCCATGACCAGCGGGTTGTCCTTGAAGTGCTCGGCAAACGCCGCCAGCGCTTTGGCGCGCTCGGCCTCGAACGGCGAGTTGACCAGTACCGCCAGCGCGGTAAGGCGCTCGGTCATGTTGTCGCAGTGCTCGAACTGCTCCAGGGTCGCGTCCAGCACCTGTTGCTTGCCACTCTGCATCAGGTACGACAGGGCGATGTTCTGCAGGCTGCGGCGGGCAAAGTGCTCGGCCGAGGCCACATAGGCAGTGCTGCGCGACACTTCACGGTTGGCCTGGTAACGCGCCCACAGGGCGTCGAACAGGTGTTCGGCGATCTGCTGGCGTGCGAACTCGCGGGCGGCGTGGATGGCGTCGACGTCGGCCACCTGGCTGATCTCGGTAAGGTACGCCTCCCCTGGCAGCGAGAGCATTTCGGCCACCATGGCAGGGTCCAGCGATACATTGCCCAGCACAGTGCCCAGGGCGGTGATCAGGCGCTGGTCGAGCTTCAGGGCTTCGCCGCGTTGATGCTGGCCGATCAGTTCCTGCAGTACCTGCACCGACAGCTGCTGGCCCGCTTCCCAGCGGTTGAAGCCGTCGCTGTCGTGCTGCATCAGGAACATCAGCTGGTCGCGGTCATACGGGAAGCTCAGCTTCACCGGGGCGCTGAAGCCACGCAGCAGCGACGGCAGCGGCTTGGCCTGGATGCCCTGGAAGGTAAAGGTTTGCTCGGCTTCGGTTACCGACAGCACGCGGCTGGTTCCTTGAGCAGCGTCTTCGCCAGCCAGTTGCAGCGGCAGGTCGTTGCCGGCGGCATCCAGCAGGCCCAGCTCCACCGGGATCACGAACGGCAGTTTCTCGGCCTTGTCCGGGGTCTGCGGGCAGCTCTGGCGGAACGTCAGGCTGTAGGTCTGCGCGGCGGCGTCATACGCCTCGCTGACCTCCAGGCGTGGGGTGCCCGCCTGGCTGTACCAGCGCTTGAACTGGGTAAAGTCGACGCCGTTGGCGTCTTCCATGGCCTTGATGAAGTCGTCGGTGGTTACCGCCTGGCCATCATGACGTTCAAAGTACAGGTCGCTGCCCTTACGGAAGCCTTCGCTACCCAACAGGGTACGGACCATGCGCACCACTTCGGCCCCCTTCTCGTAGACGGTCAGGGTGTAGAAGTTGGAGATTTCGATGAAGCTTTCCGGGCGCACCGGGTGGGCCATGGGGCCGGCGTCTTCGGCGAACTGGTGGGTGCGCAGGTAGGCGACGTCTTCGATGCGCTTGACCGTGCGCGAGTTCATGTCGGCACTGAACTCGGCATCGCGGAATACCGTGAAGCCTTCCTTCAGCGACAGCTGGAACCAGTCACGGCAGGTGACACGGTTGCCCGACCAGTTGTGGAAGTACTCGTGGGCGACCACCCCTTCGACGCGCTGGTGCGCAGCATCGGTGGCGGTTTCGGCACGGGCCAGCACACAGCTGGAGTTGAAGATGTTCAGGCCCTTGTTTTCCATGGCGCCCATGTTGAAGTCATTGACCGCAACAATCATGAAGATGTCCAGGTCGTACTCGCGGCCATAGACTTCTTCGTCCCAGCGCATGGACTTTTTCAGGCTGACCATGGCGTGGTCGCACTTGTCGATGTTCTCGGGTTCGACGTAGATGCGCAGGGTCACCTCACGGCCGGACTGGCGGGTGAAGCTGTCTTCAACGCACCACAGGTCACCGGCCACCAGGGCGAACAGGTAGGCCGGCTTCATGAACGGGTCTTCCCAGGTCGCCCAGTGGCGGCCATCTTCGGCCGGCCCGCTGCCGATCGGGTTGCCGTTCGACAGCAAGACCGGGTAGCGATGCTGCTCGGCGATGACCGTGGTGGTGAAGGTGCTCATCACGTCCGGGCGGTCGAGGTAGTAAGTGATCTTGCGGAAGCCCTCGGCCTCGCACTGGGTGCAGAACATCTTGCCCGACTTGTACAGGCCTTCCAGGGCGGTGTTGCTTTCCGGGTGGATCTTCACGCTGGTATCGAGGGTGAAGCGCTCGGCCTTGGGCTGCACGGTCAGGCTGTCGGCGTCGAGCTGGTAGTCGCCTGGCTGCAGTTCCTGGTCATCCAGCGAGGCGCGCAGCAGTTCCAGCTGCTGGCCATCGAGTTCCAGTGGCGGCAGGCCGGCACCGCGTGCCGGGTTGCGGCGCATGACCAGTTGCGCGTGAACCAGCGTGTGGTCCTCGAACAGCTCGAAGGTCAGGTGCGTCTCGTCGATCAGGTACTCCGGCGCCTGGTAATCCTTGAGGTAGATCACTTGCGGTTGTTCGGTACGCATGTGCAGGTCCTTTTTACTGGAGCACGGCCAACTGGTAGGCCGTGTACTTGCGAATATTGATCACACCGGTGTCGAAGATCAGGTACTGGCCCTTGATGCCCAGCAGCGTGCCCTCGGCCACCGGGTCCTTGTCGAGGTTGAAGCTGACAATCTTCTTCGGGTACGCCTCGACCGGGTAGTTCATCTGCACCACTTCGGCGTCCGGCAGCGGCTGGATCGCCTGCAGGCCAAAGCGCCCCTGCAGCTCGCGCAGGCCGTCGGCGCAGGCTTCGAAGACCTGCTCGCGGATGGCCGGCAGGTCGAGCACCTCGGCATCGCCCTTGAGCAGCGCGCGCCAGTTGGTCCGGTCCGGCACCTGGCTGCGCAACACGTCTTCGACCAGGCCCGATTGCTGCCGGGTGGCCACGCGCATGATCGGCAACGCCTGGCTGGCGCCCTGGTCGAGCCAGCGGGTAGGCAGCTGGGTGGCACGGGTGATGCCGACCTTGATCCCCGACGAATTGGCCAGGTAGACGACGTGGTCGGTCATGCAGAACTGTTCGCCCCACGACGGTTCGCGGCAGGTGCCGGCGTCGTAGTGGCATTTTTCCGGGGCCATGATGCACACGTCGCACTGGGCCAGCTTGGTCATGCACGGGTAGCAGTAACCCTGGCTGAAGCTGGTCTTGGTGCGCTTGCCGCAATGGCTGCAATGAATGGCGCCGAGGTATTCCAGGCGCAGGCGCTGGCCGATCATGGGGTTGACCGGCACCTGGGTGTCATCCAGGCGGAAGCTGTACTGCACCACCGGTGCCTGCAGGCTGACGGCCATCTTGCTCAACGAGCCACGTGCGAGTTCGATCAATGTACCGAGTCCGACTTGAACAGAATGTTGGCGATGGGCGCGGACTTCGACGCACATTCCTGTGGGCCCATGTAGCCGGTGCGCTGGTCTTCGGGCAGGTTCTTCATCTCCCAGGCGATGACCGCCTGCAGCGACAGCTCTTTCTGCTCGGCGGTGAGCTTGCGGCCGTCGGACCATTTGCCGATTTCCACCGCCAGTTTCAGGCTCTGGTAGATTTCCGGGGTGATGTTTTCAATCATTTGCGCGAAAGTGGACATAGTGTCTCCTGATTCAAGCCGACAGTTTACGCCGGGCCAGCGCCCCACCCAAGAGCCCGGTCAGGCATCCGATGAGCAGCCCGCCGACGTGGGCGGCATTGGCGATCTGGCCAAGGCCGAGCGTGCCGACCACGCCGGTCAGGCATACCACCAGCCAGATCAGCATCATCACCAGCACGCCCTTGGGCAGGTTGAAGTAACGGTCGGGCGCCAGCCACTGGTACAGCCAGATATGCCCGAGCAGGCCGTACAGCACGCCGGACAGGCCGCCAAACAGGCTCGGCCCGCTGGTGTAGTGCTGGGCCAGGTTGGAGACCAGGCTGAACAGCAGGGTCAGGCCCAGCAACGCCCACGGGCCCTGGCGCAGTTCGATGCGTTTGCCCAGCTCCCAGTACCACAGGCTGTTCATGGCCAGGTGCAGCACACCGAAATGCAGCAGCATTGGCGATACCAGGCGCCACCACTGGCCTTCATCCAGGCTTTGCGCCAACGGGCTGAAGTACAGGTAGTCGCCCTGGACACGGAAGTCGAGGAAGGTGAACCAGCTGATGGTGGTGAAGTTGTCGCCAAGGCCCGTGAGGCCGGCGACGATGAAGCACAGCAGCAGGGTCAGGGTGGTGATCTTGCAGGCCTTGGCCTGGGCTGCCAGGGAAGGTTGTGTGGGGGCATTCGCCGGTGACCCCGCCCCTACAGGGCCAGCGGTGGCCGGCAGGTCGGCATTGCCGTCGGGGTAGCGCTGGTAGAGTTGCAGCACATCTTCGGCCAGGGTGTCGGGGGCCCAGAGGACCTGGGCATCACCCTCCTCGCTGACCCGGTGCGGCACCTGCAGGCGTTGCAACAGGTGGACGAAGCCGCTGAGGTCGACCGACAGCGGCAGGCGCATCACTTCGATAATGTTCATTGGTTGGCCTGTGGGCGGTCGACGTCGACCCAGACGAACTTGTGTGGGTCGATACGGGTTTCATCATCCAGCCGGTAGGCGACCAGCTTGCCATAGAGCACGGCGCTGTAGTCCAGGCAGGCCAGGTTGGCGCGGATCGGTGCCGGCCGGCCGCTGCGCCAGTAATGCCCGACGAACAGCATCGGCTGGTCTTCGTCATAACGCAGCAAGGCATTCTTCTGACTGTGGCTGAGCGGGGTGCTGGCCACTTCCTCGGGCAGGGCATCGGGCTGGAACACGATGTCACCGTAGGTTTTCGGGTCTTCTTCCCAGAACTTGGTGCGGAAAAACGCGCGGGTCAGGCCGTCGCCGCCGGTCAGCGTCAGCCCGTCCGGCAGGCGCATGTCGGTACCGCGCAACAGGCGGTTGCACACCGTGTCGGCAAAACTGCCACTGACCGCCGAGGCCTGGATGAAGTGCTCATCGATGCGGCCGTCGGGGTATTGCTGGCGCAGCGGCTCGATCAGCCGCGGGTCCCAGCAGGCGTGCACCAGACGGAAGCGTCCGGCGTCGATGAACAGCGGCAGCTGGTAGAACCAGTTGACGAAATCGTGCCAATCGCCGGGGTGCTGGGCAAACTGGGTCAGGGTTTCGTCGATCAGCCGGGCATGCCGCGGCGTGTGTTCGCGGACATAGGCCTTGCCGCTGCCAGGCAGCGCCGGGGTGACCCAGCCCAGGGCATTGTATTCGTGGTTGCCCATGATGCAGAACGCCTGGCCGGCTTCGACCATGTCGTGGACGATGTGCAGCGCCTCGCGAATGCGTGGCCCGCGGTCGACGATATCGCCAAGGAATAGCGCCTGACGTCGCGGGTGGCGCCACACGCCGGCCACGCGCTTGTATCCGAGGGCGTCGAGCAGGCGTTCAAGGGTCAGTGCACAGCCGTGCACGTCGCCGATGATGTCAAAACTTCGCGCCGGATCGAGCATCAGTCGTCACTGCTCCCCAGGCGGCTGCCCCAACCCAGTTTGGTGCGGCAGACCTCGTAGTAATTGTGGTCCAGCGGGTGGATCAGGCGCAGCTTTTGCGGCTTCTTGCTGACCGTGATGGTGTCGCCGGGGGCACAGGTGAAGTGGTTCTGGCCGTCACAGGACACCTGCGGGTAGATCTGCAGGTCCTTGGACACCACGATCTTCAGCTCGCTGTTGCCGTCCACCACGATCGGCCGGCCCGACAAGGTGTGTGGGTACATCGGCACGATGACGATGGCATCGAGCTTGGGGTGCATGATCGGGCCACCGGCCGACAGCGCATAGGCGGTGGAGCCGGTGGGGGTGGCGACGATCAGGCCGTCGGCCTTCTGGCTGCAGACGAACTGGCCGTCGATGTAGATCTCGAACTCGATCATGCGCGTGGACTTGCCCGGGTGCAGCACCACGTCGTTCAGCGCATCGCCCTGGCCGATGGCTTCGTGGTGGCGACGCACCTCGGCCTGCAGCAGGAAACGGTTTTCTACCAGGTAGTGGCCGTCGAGCACTTCGGCGACCTTCTGTTCCAGCTCGTCGGGACGGATGTCGGTGAGAAAACCCAGGTTGCCACGGTTGATACCCAGCACCGGAATGTTGTGCCGGGCCAGCGCGCGGGCAGCACCCAGCAGGCTGCCGTCGCCGCCGACCACGATGACCAGGTCGCAGACCTCGCCCAGCAGCTTGCGGGTGGACGTCTGCAAGCCATGGCCGGGCAGCACTTCGGCAATGGTGTCCTCAAGGATCACGTGCAGGTGGCGATCGAGGAGGAATTTTTTCAGTCGGCGAATGGTGTCGAGCACCTGCGAGCTGCCAAGGCGACCGATGATACCGATATTGCGAAATTGCTCCATGGGGCTCCTGCAAGGCTCTGCGGCGGGTGACGATGCGCCGATTATGGGCGAAACCACCGGGCAGCGGCAAACCGGCTATGCTCGCAGGATGACGCCATTCGCCCAGCTTCACGACCTGCCCCGACAACTGCAGCACTCCACCGTGCGTGACCTGGCATGGGCCTTGTTGTCGCCGCCCCTGCTCAGCGCCCCACCCTGCCCCCAGCGACACCCGCTGGCGGGCAGCCTGTGGGCGCAGCAGCCGCAACACCTTGAACAATGGTTGCGGGCCCTGGATGCCGATGACCGACCGTTGCGCGCGTGGCTGGCGCAATTGGGCAGCCGGCGCCTGGGGCATTACTACGAACGCCTGTGGCAATTTGCCCTGGGCCAGGCGCCAGGCATCGAGCTGCTGGCCGCCAACCTGGCGATTCGCGACGGCGGGCGCACCTTGGGCGAGCTCGACGTGGTGCTGCGCGACCGCGACGGCGTGCACCACCTGGAACTGGCGATCAAGCTGTACCTGGGCCCGGAAGACGCCGGGCACGATCCCCATGCCTGGCTGGGGCCAGGTTGCCATGACCGGCTGGGGACCAAGCTTGCGCACCTGGCGGGGCACCAGTTGCCCATGTCCAAGGGAGCGCACAGCCGTCAGGCGCTGGCGCAGCTAGGGGTGGAGCAGGTGCAGGCGCAAATGTGGCTGGGTGGTTACCTGTTCTATCCACGGCCTGGGCATGCCGAGGCGCCGGAGGGCGCCAACCCGCAACATTTGCGCGGGCGCTGGCTTCGTCGGCGGGACTGGGTGATGGCCGAAGGCGAGCGTTGGCAGCCGCTGCAGCGGCATGCCTGGCTGGCGCCGGCAAGGGTGGAGTCAGGTGAGTGCTGGCAGGCGGAGCAGTTTGCGGCGTGGCTGCATGTGCTGGAGCAGCAGGCACCGGCGCACTTGCTGGTACGACTGGTGCCTGATGCCGATGGTGCCTGGCAGGAGGCAGAGCGGGTGTTTCTGGTGGCTGATGACTGGCCGTATCTGCCCGGTAACTGATGTCGCCTGTTCCGGCCCCTTCGCGGGCACGCCCGCTCCCACAGGTCCAACTGCACAGGCTTCCAAGACTGTGCAGTACCTGTGGGAGCGGGCGTGCCCGCGAAGAGGCCGGTGGCTGGCAACACAATTTTCACAGACCTGGCGCAAAGATCTGTTTCCGGTAGCCATTAAAATGACTCCTGAGCGCCAGCAAGAGCGCCATTCAGACCTGATGACGAGGACCAATCATGGTTTCATCCCCCACCACCACCCATTACGCACGCCTGTCCATCGCCCTGCATTGGCTGATGCTGGTGCTGCTGGCCGCTGTCTATGCCCTCATCGAATTGCGTGGCCTGTTCCCCAAGGACAGCGCCGAACGCAACCTGATGAAGGACCTGCACTTCATGCTCGGGCTCAGCGTGTTCGTGCTGGTCTGGCTGCGCCTGGCCATGCGCCTGAGCCGCCCGACTCCGCCCATCGTGCCCAAACCACCGGCCTGGCAGACCGGCCTGGCGCACCTGATGCACCTGGCACTGTACCTGATGATGATCGGCCTGCCGCTGGCCGGCTGGCTGATCCTCAGTGCCGCCGACAAACCGGTGCCGTTCTTTGGCCTGGAACTGCCCCATCTGATCGACCCGAACCCGGACCAGGCCAAGTTCATCAAAGGTTGGCATGAGCGTATTGGCAGCTGGGGCTACTGGCTGATCGGCCTGCATGCACTGGCCGGGCTTTACCACCACTATGTGCAGCGCGACAACACGCTGTTGCGCATGCTGCCCTACAAGTAACCGCGTCGCCCCTGCAGGCCCCCCGTGTGTACGAAGATCAGGCGGCTGCCGGGCTTGAACAGCCCGGCAGCGACCTGATCACGCAAGGCCAGCAGAGCCTTGCCGGTATAGAGGGCTTCGAGCGGCACGCCAGTGCGCTGCTCGCAGTCGGCGATGAACGTCAGTAGCTCATCGTCGAACTTCCCGAAACCGCCACGGCAGGCGTCGTGTAGCTGGTAGCCGTGCGTGCCGGCCAGTGCTGCCACCGTCTCCGGCACCCCATGATCCCTGGGCACTGCCAGCGCGCCATGTACGGCATGTGCACCCGCCTCGGCCAGTACAAGGCCGGCCAAGGTAGTCCCCGTTCCGGCAGCCAGCCACCAGGCGTCATGGTCCGACCAGCCCAATCCCGCGATCTGCGCGCGCGCCTGCTGCATGATCAGCGCGCAGCCCTGCGCACCGGCCAGCCCGCCGCCCCCTTCGGGGATACAGTGCCAGCCTGGGTAGCGGGCCTGCCAGGGGGCCCAGAATCCTGGCTCGTTGCGCGCACGGTAGCCGCCGTAGCCTAGCCAATGCAGTTCCATGCCCAGCGCCTGCAGGTCACGCACGGTTGGCGTGTCCTGGGCATGGCCGCGTAACAGGCCGACGGTGGCGAAGCCGAAACGCTTGCCGGCAGCGGCCAAGGCGTGCAGATGGTTGGAATGGTTACCGCCGAGGCTGATCAGGCCTGGAGCATTGCTGGCGCCGGCCTGTTGCAGGTGGTGGCGTAGTTTGAACCACTTGTTGCCGCTGATCAGCGGGTCGATCAGGTCCAGGCGCAGAATGGCGGCCTGGACCTGGGCTTGTTGCAGCCAGGGCAAGTTCAGAAATTGCAGCGGTGCTTGGGGGAGGTCGAATACATGCATGGATCGCAGTTTACAGGGTAATCCCGCAAGCGCTTGTATCGATGACTCGCCCCCGCCGAGGCATCACAGTGCCAGGGTGGACGCGCATCAGTGGTTCGACACAGGCATCGACGGCCCGGTATAGACCGTCGTAGGAGCGGGTTCACCCGCGAAAGGGCCGGGCCTGCTAGCCAATCTCCACCCGCCGTTCACCGTTGCCACCGCCATCGAATTCGCGGGCATGCCCGCTCCCTCCGGTTACCGTGCAGGTATCGGGCTCACGCAGCCCCGACGCCCTCAGAGTTCGGCCGCCAACCGCGAGCCTTGGTTGATCGCCCGCTTGGCATCCAGCTCGGCCGCCACATCCGCGCCACCAATCAGGTGCACCGACTGCCCCGCCGCCACCAGCCCTTCCTGCAGCTCGCGCAGCGGATCTTGCCCGGCACAGATCACCACGTTATCCACCGCCAGCACTTGCGGCTCGCCGCCGTCCACACGAATGTGCAGGCCGGCATCGTCGATAGCCAGATACTCGACACTGTTGAGCATCTGCACCCCCTTGTTCTTCAACCCGGTGCGGTGAATCCAGCCGGTCGTCTTGCCGAGACCGTCACCCACCTTGGATTTCTTGCGCTGCAACAGGTACACCTGCCGCGCCGGAGCATGCGGCTCGGCCTTGATCCCGGCCACACCACCTCGCGCCTGAAGATGGGTATCGATGCCCCACTCTTTCCAGAATGCCGCTCGGTCCTGACTGGTGGCCACGCCCTGATGCACCAGGTACTCGGACACATCGAAGCCGATACCTCCCGCGCCAATCACGGCCACCGACTTGCCCACCGGCTTGCGCTCGAGCAGCACGTCCAGGTAGCTGAGCACCTTGGCATGCTCCACGCCCGCGATGTCCGGGGAACGCGGGGCGATGCCGGTAGCCAGGATGATTTCATCAAAGCCGCCGCCCACCAGTGCCTGCACATCGACGCGGGTATTCAGGCGCAGGTCGACGCCAGTGCTTTTGACCTTGTTGCGGAAGTAACGCAGCGTTTCAAAGAATTCTTCCTTGCCCGGCACCCGCTTGGCCACGTTGAACTGGCCGCCGATTTCGCTGGCGGCGTCAAACAGGGTCACCGCGTGGCCCCGCTCGGCCGCTACGGTGGCCGCCGCCAGGCCAGCCGGGCCAGCGCCAACCACGGCAATGCGCTTCACCGTACGTACAGGCAAGTAGTTGAGTTCGGTCTCGTGGCAGGCCCGCGGGTTGACCAGGCAACTGGTCAGCTTGCCGCCGAAGGTATGGTCCAGGCAGGCCTGGTTGCAGCCGATGCAGGTGTTGATTTCATCCGCACGACCGGCAGCGGCCTTGTTGACGAAGTCCGGGTCGGCGAGAAACGGTCGAGCCATCGAGACCATGTCCGCATCGCCCTCGGCCAGCACCGCCTCGGCCACTTCCGGGGTGTTGATGCGGTTGGTGGTGATCAGCGGAATGCTCACCACACCGCGCAACTTGGCGGTGACTTTGCTGAAGGCCGCACGCGGCACCTTGGTGGCGATGGTCGGAATGCGCGCCTCGTGCCAGCCGATTCCGGTGTTGATCAAGGTCGCGCCGGCCTGCTCGATGGCCTTGGCCAGCAGCTCGATCTCGTCCCAGGTGCTGCCCCCCTCGACCAGGTCGAGCATCGACAGGCGGAAGATGATGATGAAGTTAGGCCCTACCGCGCCACGCACCCGGCTGACGATTTCCACCGCCAGGCGCATGCGGTTTTCATAACTGCCGCCCCAGCGGTCAGTGCGGTGGTTGGTGTGCGCGGCCAGGAACTGGTTGATGAAGTAGCCTTCCGAACCCATGATCTCGACACCGTCGTAACCGGCACGCTGAGCCAGTGCCGCGCAGTTGACGAAGTCGGCGATCTGCTTCTCGATGCCCGCCTCATCCAGCTCTTTGGGCTTGAACGGGTTGATCGGCGCCTGGATCGCGCTAGGTGCCACCTGCCGTGGGCTGTAGGCGTAGCGCCCGGCGTGCAGGATCTGCAGGCAGATCTTGCCACCGGCGGCGTGCACCGCCTCGGTGACGATGCGGTGCTTGTCGGCCTCTTCCTCGGTGCTGAGCTTTGCCGCACCGGAATACACCCCACCTTCATCGTTGGGCGCAATGCCGCCAGTGACCATCAGGCCAACGCCACCGCGGGCGCGCTCGGCAAAGTAAGCTGCCATGCGCTCGAAGCCGCCGGGGCGCTCTTCGAGGCCGGTGTGCATCGAGCCCATCAGGGTGCGGTTGCGCAAGGTGGTAAAGCCCAGGTCCAGCGGAGCAAGCAGGTGCGGGTAGCGGTCGGCGGCCATGGAAAGGTCCCCTGATGGCGTGATCACGGAATGCGGGCACCTCACTGAATGGCGGGCCCCGTCGTTTGTCTGTCAGCGACATTAAACAGCCGTTTGAAAGGGCTCAATGATCAAAACTGACAAGTTAATGATCGTGATGAACAGCAGAGGCAGCGACTGTCGGGAAGGCTCCAGAACTTCAGCGCTATAAGGTTCGCCTGGCTTGATCGCCAAACAGTCTCCCCGCGCATTTGCCAGACAACGCGGCTCTGCCAGACTCTTCAAGCACGTTTGATCATCCACCCATGGAACGTGGCGCCTACTCAGTGCGCCCGGAGGGTTCGCTCATGCTGACAAAAGGATGGGACACCATCAGCATCGTTCGCCAGGACAGCGTGAACAGTGACCTGGCAGCCAGCTGGAACAGCCTCGACCACGAATTTTCCTACACCTCGGATGAAGGCTACGCCTGCCACGGGGTGTTCGACTGCTGGTCGGTCATCAACGGTGGCGGCGGTCGCTTGCTGCGCCTGCGCATGCCTATACGCTCAGGTTTTTTCGAGGCCAGTGGTACCAGCCGCTCGCTGGCCGGCGCGGTTGCCATCATCGAGGTCACCCTGTCGCTGTTGCCACAAGGCAACGGCCAGGTGCAGTTGAAGTCGGCCTTCCTGCACAAGGCCGGAGCCACTCAACCCCTGCTGGGCGACGAAGGTGGCTGGCTGCGCGGTATCACCCTGCAAGACCCCGACGGTTCGCTAGGTCCTTTCGCCTCCGTGGTGCTGGACTGTATCTGCACCTACCTGGTCGAGCATCCCCTACAGTTCACCCATACCTTCGCGACCATCAACTTCAGCAAAGCCACTGCCCCGGAATGGGCCAGACCGCGAAAATGTACCTATGCGTACCTCGATTCAGGTTTCCTGGCGATCATGGCCGTATGTACCGAACGCGACATCAGTGGGCTGCCACTGAATATCGATGTGTCGGGCATCAGCCAGGGTGGACAGTCGAGCTATGTGCTTTCTCCACGCATGGTCCTGGAGCATCTGGTACTGCCCGGGCTGCTTCAGCTTTACCAGGGTGCCACGGCGCAGGACTACCGCTTCGACAATACGCAAATGGTCAACATACCGACCTTGCGCATGAAGGCCATCAAATCAGGAGCGATCTGGTACACCCCCGTTGTCTTCGCCGGTTGCAACCCTGCACGAATGCTCGGTGACTTCATCACCGTCGACTATAAGGGCGACTGTGACCTGCACGCAGGTATCGACATGAAGTGGAACGGCTGGCTGAGGATGAAGCTGGTGCTCGATGGCAACACCATCAACTTCGTCAAGCAATCGTCCGACTTCAGAAAGGAAGTGCATATTCCCTGGTACCTGGCCTGGCTCTCGCCCATCGTCAGCCTGATCACCCACATCGTCGCCGCTGTGATCTCCGATGACCTGATCAGCGCCATCGCCGCGCGTGGCGGCTCGGTCAAGGCCGACACCATCGATTGCGTGTCCTGGAGCAACGACACGCATACCGCTTCGTCGAGCTACCTCGCCGAGGCCCTTGTCATCAACTACGTGTGACCCCACCAACACAAGGAGCCGTATCATGAGCAATGAAAGCAAGGTCATGCTGTCCGGGTTTGCCCAACCCATCTCGCTGCGCCTCGATCACCTCAATGAAACCGCGCGCCAGACCCTGCGCGAATCGCCCCTGTACCGCAACGCGGCGCTTGTACACAGTTCCGAAGACACCTTGCGCGCCGCGCAACTACTGACCAATGCCGGAACACTGGCCAGTACGGTCACGACCAATGGCTGGGATACCGTGAGCATCTGCCGGGTCTCTGCGCTCAACCAGCGCATCGCCCTGGAAAAAACCTACCCCGCCAGCATAGACGCCGGGGTCGACAGCTTCTCGCTCAAGGCCGACTTCGACGCCTGGTCGATTACCACCGGCGGCGACGGACGCAACGTCAAGGTACGCATCCCCTTCGGCTCAGGGACATACAAGGGCCTGAACGGCAAAACCTACCAGGTCCAGGGAATGTCTGCGGATGTCTACGTCAAGCTCAGCTACTTCCCGGCGCCCAATCCAGTATCGGCTTCAGACGGCACGTATGAACTGCAAGTCAACACCCAGGCAACGAACCCGGATGACCCGATCGCTGCGGTGATTGCCCTGAGGGACCCGAACAACGTCTTGAGCGGCATTGACCAGAGCGTGATGCGCGGCGTACTCGAAGACTGGCTGAACCAGCCCGAGAACCTGAAGAAGTTCGACACCCTGTTCAGTACCGTACTGATCAACAACATGGGCAAGGAAAGCGAGGAATTCAAATGGCTGCGGGCCACCTCCATGAGCTATGCCTATACCGACAAGAACAGCGAGGAAAGCAGCATCTTCGGGGTGCTGGCAATGACCAACGAGCGTGACTCCACGGGTTTGCCGAACCAGTTGCCTGCCGTGATGCTGGCTGCGGACAACAATGCCAACTTCCTCATCAGCCGGGAGATCTTCGTCAAGTACCAGTTGCTGGCGGCATTGCCGTTCATCTTCGAGGGTACCACCGCGGCTAACTTCACCCTGGATGAAGCGGGCACATCCATCACTGCCAACGACCTGAAGCTCGACAGCGTCAAGTTTGGGGCCATCACCTATCATCCCGTGGCCGAAAAGTTCGATATCAACTTCGACGAGTCCTATATCCGCACCGAATGCAAGGTACGCACCGATATCTCACCGGGTATCGTGGCCTATACCCGAATCGTCACCAAGCAGACGCTGCAACTGGGCGTCAACGACAAGGGCGAACAGGTGATGGTATATGCCATGGTCGGAGACCCGGATGTCCAGAACACGACAGACATCGCCACCTGGGTGATCGTCACCGAAGCCATTCTGGGCGCGATTGCCGCCGTGGCCACCGCGGTGGCTGGTGGTGTGGGCGGCAAGGTGATGGCGTTGATCGTCGGCATCATCGCAGCGTTGGTGGTGGCCATTGTCAGCATCGTCATCCACGTGATCATCGAGCGCGTGGTGGCGGGTGGGGTAACCAACAACATTCCGTCCATAGCGCCCATGGTCAAAGTGGCGGCGAACCAGGTCAAATGGCCATTCAGTGAACCGGATGCCTTTGTCCTGACCGACATCACCTACTCCGGTGCGCTGATATTCGGTGGCTCGCTGAAGTTGCTCGAGAAATTCTGCATCCAGGACAAACGTCTCGCCCTGGCGACGCTGGCCGCCTGACCCTGCCAACACAACCCCGGGCCCCGACGCCCGGGGTTCGTTGCACGCCCATCGCCATTCCTTTGGTATGATCAAAAGTCGATTGTGCATGGATCCATGCAGTGCGCTGCTCAAACCGATCACAAGGCGCGAGATTGCGGCTGCATCGCTCCGTATGGCCACTCCACTTTTAGCGAATACCCACGCTTGATGCGAAAACTCCTGGCAAGCGCCCTGGCGCTGGTGATGATCGCCGCCCTCTGCGGCTATGGCTTCTGGACCCAACAGCGCCCGGAAGGCCACTACCTGTCCGACCTGCGCATCGAGCTTGCGCTTAACCATGGCGTGCCGGGCGAGCACGGCAACCTGCTCGGTGTCGAACCACTGCTGTACCCGGGCGACTATCAGAACCTGCAACGCCTGCACCGCAAGCTCGCAGCCTATCTGGAGCAAGCCCGCGCCCAAGGCCTGGTGAACCCACGCACGGTGGTGGTGCTGCCGGAACACATCGGTACCTGGCTGTGGGCGCGCGGAGAGAAGAACGAGCTGTATAAAGTCACCCAGAGCCACGAAGCCCAACAATGGCTGGAACTGAGCAACCCGCTGCGTTATGGCCTCGCGGTTCTTGGCGCTGACGGCGACGACTGGCGCGCCGATGCGCACTTGCGCATGAAGGCCGAGCAGATGGCCGCAGACTACCAGCAGCTGTTCGGCGGCCTGGCCAAGGAATTTGGCGTCACCTTGGTGGCCGGTTCGATCGTGCTGCCCGAACCTTATGTGAAACAAGGCGTACTGCATACCGGCCGTGGCCCGCTGTTCAACAGCAGTGTGGTGTTTGCCGGAGACGGCTCGCTACTGGGGCAGCCCCAGCGCCAGCAATATCCCGACAGTGAAATGCGCCGCTACGTCCACCACGGCCGCCAGCACCCGCTGCAGGTCGTGCAGACCCCGGCCGGGCGCCTGGGGATACTGGTGGGCAGTGACAGCTGGTACCCGGAAAACCACCAGCAACTGACTGAACAAGCCGTACAACTGGTCGCCAACCCGGCGTTTCTCAGTGGCAAGGGCAGTTGGCAAGCACCCTGGCGGGGAAATCGCCATCAGGATGCCAGCGCCGGGCTGGCCGTGCAGCGCGGCGAAGTCAGTGAACAGACGGCTTGGCAACGCCTGACCGAAGTAGCCGGAACCGACATCAGCAGCATGAGCGTATTCATGCGCGGGCAGTTCTGGGAACAGGGCAGCGATGGCCAGGGCTTTGCCCGCCAGTCGGGCGCGTTGCTCGCCGGCCCCCCCAGCCCAGGCGCCCGCCTGTTGAATGTGTGGTTGTAAGCCCATGGCCCGCCCCCGCGTGCGCCTGGGCGAACTGTCGGTTGGTTTTGTCCAGCCTTTGAGCGAAGCCCTGCGCGAGCTGGGCCACGACCCTGAACCATTGCTGCGCCGCTACGGCCTGGACGCGACCCGCCTGGGCGAAGCCGGCGCACGCCTGTCCATACCCCGCTACATGCACCTGGGCCACGCAGCCATCGAAATGAGTGGTGAGGCCGCTTTAGGTCTGCGTATGGGGCGCCTCAGCCGGCTGGCGCATACGGGCCTGGCCGGGGTCACTGCGGCCCAGGCCCCCACCCTGGGTGAGGCCGCGCGTACCCTGCTGCGTTTCGAGCCGCTTTACGCGGCCAACTACCGCGGCCATTCCAGCTTTGAGGAAGATGCCCAGGGCGCCTGGCTGCGCTTCTACTCCATCAGCCCCTACAACGACTACAACCGCTTTGTGGTCGACTCACTGCTGGCCGGCTGGCTGGCCCAGTTGGCCGACCTTGCCGGCACCCCGGTGCAGGCCGAACGCCTGGAGATCGAGTTTGCCGCGCCCTCCTATGCCGCGCGCTATCAACCGCTTTGCAGCACGCCTGTGCAGTTCGCCGCCGACGGCAATCAGCTGCGTCTGAGCCGCGCTACCTTGCAACTGGCCAACCCCGGGCATTGCCCGAGCACCTGGCAGCACCTGTTGCAGTTGTGCGAAGCAGAGCTGCTGCAGCGCACGCGGGTGCGCAGCCTGGGTGAGCGCATCACCCACCTGCTGGGCCCGCTGCTCAATGGCGGCCGTGAACCGGACCTGGAAGAAGTGGCGCTGCACTTGCAGCTACCAAGCTGGACCTTGCGCCGCAAGCTCGCCGAGGAAGGCACGCGCTTTCGCGACCTGCTCAACGAAACCCGGCGCGACCTGGCCGAGACCTACATCCGTGACACGGCGCTGGCCTTTGGCGAGATTGCCTATCTGTTGGGGTTTGCTTCAGCCGAGGCCTTCCAGCGCGCATTCAAGCGCTGGACGGGCCTCACGCCGGGGGAGTTCCGCCGCAGCCAGCGGCAGCCGAGCTAGAGTTCGGTGGCGTCGTCGGCCGGTTCCGGGGTGTCCAGTTCGTAAGCCTGGGTTTCGAGTAGTTCTTCCTGGTATTCATCCATTGCCCTGCGTCCTCTTTGCTCATTTTGCCTTTGTAGGTATCGCCTTCAGCCTAAGCAGGTGGGATGAAGGGATGATGACAAGCTTATGAGTGGTAAACGTAGCAGGTGTTCAGAAAGTTATCGCGGGGCGTCTGTAACAGGGGATGTTTACAGCCTGAACCGGCCCTTTCGCGGGCTGCCGGCGAAAGGGCCGGTTCAGGCGACCCATCAAAGGGAGGGGGCGGCGGCCTCGGCCGGCTGGGCATCCTGCTGTACCTGAATGGGTGCAGCCTCCACCGGTGGGGCCACCGGCTGCGAACCCTGGCTGTCATCCACCACCGGCGCCGCTGCCGCCTCGCTGGCCGGGGCTACTCCCGCAGGTGCAGGCGTCGCTTCAACCAAAGGTGCAACTGCCGGGGCCGGCGCCACCGGGTTCGCCGCCGCCTGCTCCGGAAGCCCCAGGTCCACCGCCGGCTTTTCCACCTTGGGCGCCTCGACCTTGGCCTTTTCGACCTTCTTCGGCTTGGGCAGGTAGCTCTCCACCAAGGCGAAATAACGGTCATAGAACTGCGCCGCGGTCACCGTCTCACTGGCCACCTTGACCATCGAGTCGTCACTGGAGCCGATCGGCATCGACACCGAACCCAGCACCCCCACGCCCAGGCTGGCGGAGGTGTTGGACTTTTTCAGCGCATAGCGGTCCTGGAGGGCGTTGGCGAACATGGTCGAGCGCTGATCGTCGCTCACGTCCGGCGCACAGGTGACATTGAAGCTGATCTGCAGGTGGTTCTCGCTGTTTTGCTGAAAGCTCTTGTTACCCACCACCTGGTTGGCGCCGCTGCTGGTGATGATGTAACCCTGGCTGAGCAAAGCACGCCGGGCGGCCTCGCAAGAGCCAGCATCGCTCACCGGAAAGCTGCGCGAGAAGGTACCCGAGTCATCGAAGTTCTCGTGCTCGTAGACGGCCGCTTTTTTCGAGGAACAACCGGTCACGCCCGCCAGCACCAGGGCCAGCCCGAGCGCACCAAAGACGGAAGATCTGGTCATTGCGAATTCCGGGTATGTCGGGAAAGTGCCTATTGTGCAACACAGCAGGCAGGCACAGGAACCGCTGGTCGGTGAAGAATCTGTCAGGTTGGTGTAAATCTGGGTAAAGGCAGGCACTTACCAGGCGCACTAACGAAAAAAGCGACCCGAAGGTCGCTTTAACGTTGCTTCAAGGCGTTCATGGGGCCTTGAAGCGAAGATGGCGCAGCGGACGGGACTCGAACCCGCGACCCCCGGCGTGACAGGCCGGTATTCTAACCGACTGAACTACCGCTGCGTATCATTCAGGCTTGCGCCCGATTGAAACCTGGGTCTACCCTTCCGGCGCGATGGCCTCAGGGCAGGCACAAAAAAAGCGATAACGCGATCGCTTCTCTTGTGTTTGCTTCAAGGTGTTCTAGGGACCTTGAAACGAAGATGGCGCAGCGGACGGGACTCGAACCCGCGACCCCCGGCGTGACAGGCCGGTATTCTAACCGACTGAACTACCGCTGCGTATCGTTCAGGCTTGCGCCCGATTGAAACTGGGATCAGCCCAAGGCGTGTGCCTTGTGGCTTCAGACCGGTGCCAGGCACCCATCTGTTACTGAAAAATGGCGCAGCGGACGGGACTCGAACCCGCGACCCCCGGCGTGACAGGCCGGTATTCTAACCGACTGAACTACCGCTGCGCAGTGCGTTCCTCTCTGGCTATCGGCTTCTTGCGAACCCGAAGCTCCAGGAACATCTCAGGAAGTGGTGGGTGATGACGGGATCGAACCGCCGACCCTCTGCTTGTAAGGCAGATGCTCTCCCGGCTGAGCTAATCACCCTCGCGATGTTGCTTGTTGCGTTTGCTTCGCTGAGGCCGCGAAATTTACGCAGGTGGCGAAGCTAAGTCAATAGCCCCATTGAATTTTTTTCAAAAAGGCAACGTGAGGTTATTGCCTGTGCCGGCCTCTTCGCGGGTAAACCCGCTCCTACAGTCGGACATTAACCGTTGTAGGAGCGGGTTTACCCGCGAAGAGGCCGGCGCAGTTTAAACAAGGTGCTCAGGTATAGATCATCTTGCGGGTCATGCCGCCATCGACCACAAACTCCTGGCCGGTGACAAATGCCGCCTGGCGTGACAGCAACCAGGCAACCATGGCCGCGACATCTTCCACGGTCCCTACCCTGCCCGTTGGGTGCTGGGCATGGTCAGCTTCGCTCAACGGCTCAGCACGGCGCTGCGACGGATCACGGGCATCGATCCAGCCCGGGCTCACCGCATTGACACGAATCTCCGGGCCCAGGCTCATGGCCAGGGCATGGGTCAAAGCCACCAGGCCGCCCTTGCTTGCCGCGTAAGCCTCGGTGTCGGGTTCGGACTGCCGAGCACGGGTAGAGGTCAGGTTGATGATCGCCCCATTGTGCGCACGCAGGTACGGCGCACAATGCTTGGCCAGCAGCATGGGGCCGCTGAGGTTGACCCCCAGCACCCGGTTCCATTGTGCCAGGCTCAGGCTTTCCAGCGTCTGGTTGTGCGGGTTGGCAATGGCCGCATTGCACACCAGCGCGTCCAGCCGGCCGAACTGCCCGAGCACTTCGGACACTCCGGCACTGACCTGGGCCTCGTCGGCAACGTCCATGGTGATGAACCAGGCGTTGTCGCCCAACGCCTTGGCCACTTTGGTACCACGCTGGCGGTCCAGATCACTCAGCACCACTTGCCAGCCTTCGCAGATCAGCCATGCGGCAATGCCCAGACCGATGCCGCGGGCGGCACCTGTGACCAAGGCTACCCGGCCATTGTGGCCCGGGGTACTGCCGCTGATTTCGATCACAATGCCGCCAACCCGCGCGCCAGGTCAGCCTGCAGGTCAGCCACGTCTTCCAGGCCCACGGCAACGCGGATCAGGCTGTCGCGGATGCCAGCCGCTTCACGCTCCTGCGGCGACAGACGACCGTGTGAGGTGGTCGCCGGATGCGCGATGGTGGTTTTGCTGTCACCCAGGTTGGTAGTGATGGAAATCACACGGGTAGCGTCGATGAAACGCCACGCGCCCTCTTTACCACCCTTGACCTCGAAGCTGACCACTGCACCGAAACCGCTCATCTGGCGCTTGGCCAGTTCGTGCTGGGGGTGGCTGGGCAGGCCGGCGTAATGCACCTTCTCCACGCCATCCTGCTGCTCCAGCCATTCGGCCAGGGCCTGAGCGCTTTCGCAGTGCGCACGCATACGCAGGCGCAGCGTTTCCAGGCCCTTGGTGAAGATCCAGGCGTTGAACGGGCTGAGGGTTGGACCTGCGGTTCGCAGGAAACCCACTACTTCTTTCATTTGCTCGGTACGGCCGGCAACCACACCGCCCATGCAGCGGCCCTGGCCGTCGATGAACTTGGTGGCCGAGTGGAACACAATGTCGGCACCCAGCTTCAGCGGCTGCTGCAACGCCGGGGTACTGAAACAGTTGTCCACCACCAGCATGGCACCCTGAGCATGGGCGATTTCGCTGAGCGCGGTGATATCGACCAACTCGGCCAGCGGGTTGGAGGGCGATTCGACGATCAGCAGCTTGGTGTTGGCCTTGATGGCCTTTTCCCAGCCGGTGAGGTCGACCAGTGGCACGTAGTCCACTTGTACGCCAAAGCGTTTGAAGTACTTCTCGAACAGGCTGATGGTGGAGCCGAATACGCTCTGCGACACCAGCACATGGTCACCGGCGCTGCACAGCGACATGACCACGGCCAGGATCGCCGCCATGCCGGTGGACGTACCCACGGCCTGTTCGGCACCTTCCATGGCCGCCAGGCGCTCCTCAAAGGCACGCACCGACGGGTTGGTGTAGCGCGAGTAGACGTTGCCCGGCGTTTCGCCGGCAAAGCGCGCAGCAGCATCGGCTGCCGTGCGGAACACATAGCTGGAGGTCAGGAACAGCGCTTCGCTGTGCTCGCCTTCCGGGGTACGGTTTTGGCCAGCGCGTACCGCCAGGGTGTCGAAACCGACACCCTCGAGGTCACTGTCCAGTCGCCCGGCATCCCATTGATCCGTCATGCCGTCGCTCCCAAAATCAGTTGTTGTAAAGGTCGATGATCGCGCTGACGGCCTGGTTCTTGACCTTGGCCAAGTCGTTACGGGCCTGCTCGATGCGGTCGAGGTAGGCTTCGTCGATATCGCCAGTGACGTACTCGCCGTTGAACACCGCGCAATCGAACTGCTCGATCTTGATCTTGCCGCCGCCGACCGAGTCGATCAGGTCTGGCAGGTCCTGATAGACCAGCCAATCGGCGCCAATCAACTCACCCACCTGTTCGGTGGTGCGGTTGTGGGCGATCAGTTCGTGAACACTCGGCATGTCGATGCCGTAGACGTTGGGGTAGCGTACTGCAGGGGCCGCGGAGCAGAAGTAGACATTCTTGGCGCCGGCTTCGCGGGCCATCTGGATGATCTGCTTGCAGGTGGTACCGCGCACGATCGAATCGTCCACCAGCATCACATTCTTGCCGCGGAACTCCAGCTCGATGGCGTTGAGCTTCTGACGCACCGACTTCTTGCGCGCGGCCTGGCCGGGCATGATGAAGGTACGGCCGATGTAACGGTTCTTGACGAAACCTTCGCGGAACTTGACGCCCAACCGGTTGGCCAGTTCCAGCGCGGCAGTACGACTGGTATCCGGGATCGGGATGACCACGTCGATATCATGATCGGGGCGCTCGCGCATGATCTTGTCGGCCAGCTTTTCACCCATGCGCAGACGCGCCTTGTACACCGAGACCCCATCGATGATCGAGTCCGGGCGCGCCAGGTAGACGTGCTCGAAGATGCACGGCTGCAACTTTGGCGATTCGGCGCACTGCTTGGTGAACAACTGGCCTTCTTCGGTGATGTACACCGCTTCGCCCGGCGCCAGGTCGCGGATCAGGGTGAAGCCGAGCACGTCCAGGGCGACGCTTTCCGAGGCGATCATGTATTCCACGCCTTCGTCGGTGTGACGCTGGCCGAACACCACCGGGCGAATGCCATGGGGGTCGCGGAAACCGACGATGCCATAGCCGGTGATCATGGCCACCACGGCGTAACCGCCAACGCAGCGGCTGTGCACATGAGAGACCGCAGCGAACACGTCTTCTTCGGTCGGCTGCAGCTTGCCGCGCACCGCCAGCTCATGGGCGAACACGTTCAGCAGCACTTCCGAGTCGGAGTTGGTGTTGACGTGGCGCAGGTCGGACTCGTAGATCTCCTTGGCCAACTGCTCGACGTTGGTCAGGTTGCCGTTGTGAGCCAGGGTGATGCCGTAAGGCGAGTTGACGTAGAACGGCTGGGCCTCGGCCGAGGTCGAGCTGCCCGCAGTCGGGTAGCGCACGTGGCCGATGCCGATGTTGCCTACCAGGCGCTGCATGTGGCGCTGCTGGAACACGTCGCGCACCAGGCCATTATCCTTGCGCAGGAACAACCGGCCGTCATGGCTGGTCACGATACCGGCAGCGTCCTGGCCGCGGTGCTGGAGGACCGTAAGCGCGTCATACAGCGCCTGATTGACGTTCGACTTACCGACGATACCGACGATGCCACACATGCGACGCAACCCCTACTTTGATGAAACTTGAGTGAATAGCGCTCAGGGCTTGGACGGCCCGAGCAACTGTTCCTTGAACGGAAGATCAGCCGGAGTGCTGATCAGCCCACTGGGCGTCCATTGGTCGGTGAACCCCAGAATCAGGTTTTTCGACCAGTCGGCGACCAAGAGAAATTGTGGTATCAGGCGTGATTCCTGCCACCAGGTGTCTTGTTGAACCGGCCCCAGGCTGATCAGGCCTATGGCCACCACTACCAGCAAGGCCCCGCGCGCAGCGCCAAAGGCCATGCCCAGGAAACGATCGGTGCCGGACAGCCCGGTCACGCGGATCAGCTCACCGACAAGGAAGTTGACCATGGCCCCCACCAGCAAGGTGGCGACGAAAAGAATGGCGCAGCCAGCGATGATGCGCATCGATGGCGTCTGGATATAGCTCTCAAGATACACCGAGAGCGAACCGCCGAACATCCAGGCAACCGCACCGGCAATGATCCAGATGAGCAAGGACAAGGCCTCCTTGACGAAGCCGCGCTTGAGACTGATCAGTGTGGAGACGGCGATGATCGCGATGATCGCCCAATCAACCAAGGTAAATGCCACGGTGTTGCCTGCAGACGTTTGAGGCGGCGCATTTTACCAGAGCAGAGGGCCGGGAGTAAGCGGAATGTCAGCTGGATTGGTGTTGGGCCTTGGCAGGCAAACCCGCCCCGACAGGTTCCGGGTAAGCCTTGCAGCGGCACAGTACCTGCAGGCGCGGGCTCACCCGCGAATGGGCGGCCTAGCCGCCCCGGGGAATCAGCTGCGCTCAGGCTGGAAGCGCACCACAAAGCCCTTGAGGCTGTTCTGACGGTTGATGGCGTCACGCACGCGCTCGGCCTCGGCGCGCTCGATCAACGGCCCCACGTACACGCGGTTCATGCCACCCGCCGTACGGATATAGGCGTTGTAACCCTGGCTACGCAGGGTTTGCTGCAGCTTTTCGGCTCCAGCGCGGTTGGACAGACTGGCCAGCTGGATCGACCAACTGACGGGCAGGCCATTGGCGTCGATCTTCGATGGCGCGGCAGGCGCGGGTGTTGCAGCGGCTTTGGCCTCCACCTTGGGCGCGGGCGCCTGCGGCTTGGGTGGCTGAACCTGCGCCTGGGTCTGTGGCGACGGGGTGATTGGCTGGCTGGGTGTACTCGCCGGCGCAGTGGCCTCGTCGATCACCACCGGCGCCTGCTGCGCCTCCTGCGCAATAACCTGTGGCTCCGGCACGGCAACCGGCTCCACCTTCACTTCCGGCAGGCTGGGCATGGCCGGTGCCTGCGGGGCTTCGACGTGCACCTGGCGCATCTCGTCCTGGCGGGTAAACAGCATCGGCAGGAAGATAACCGCCAGCGCCACCAGCACCAGCGCACCCACCATGCGCTGTTTCATCCCTTTATCCAGCACAGCCATCTATTCCACCCTCCTGGGCGTGCCGCTCCAGCCATTCCAGCGCCTGGGCGACACAGAAAAACGAACCGAACAGCAGGATCTGATCATCCGCCGTCGCCTGCGCACATTGCCCTTCAAGGGCGGCGTCGACGCTGGCATAAGACTTCACCGCGGCACCGAGGTTCGCCAAGGACGAGGCCAGTTCTGCGGCCGGGCGACTGCGCGGGGTATCCAGCGGCGCCACCGCCCAGTCGTCGATGAGGCCCTGCAGCGGCGCGATAACGCCCTCCAGATCCTTGTCGGCGAGCAGACCAAAGACCGCGAGGCGGCGCCCCTTCAGCGGCCGGGCCGCCAGGCGCCTGGCCAGGTACTGCGCCGCATGCGGGTTGTGCCCGACATCCAGCAGCAACGCTACCGGTTTGCCCTGCCAGTTCACATTACGGAGGTCGAGACGCCCAGTGATACGGGTTTCCAGCAGCGCCTGGCGGACTTGCGCCGCGTCCCACGGCAGCCCCATCAGCAGGTAAGCCTGCAAGGCCAGCGTGGCGTTTTCCATGGGCAGGTCAAGCAAAGGCAGGTCACGCAGCTCGACCTGCGCGCCATCGGCGGCAGTACCACGCCAGCTCCAGCAGCCATCGGCGCTGGCCAGGTCGAATTCCCGACCGCGCAGGAACAGTGGCGCGGCCAGTTCGGCGGCCTTGTCCAGCAACGGCCCGGGCGGATCCAGATCACCGCACAGGGCCGGCTTGCCCGGGCGGAAGATGCCCGCCTTCTCGAAGGCCACCAGCTCGCGGGTATCACCCAGGTAATCAACATGGTCGACACCGATGCTGGTCACCAGGGCGAAGTCGGCATCCACTACGTTGACGGTATCCAGGCGGCCACCCAGGCCCACCTCCAGCACCACCGCATCCAGCTGCGACTGGTAGAACAACCAGAACGCGGCCAACGTCCCCATCTCGAAGTAGGTCAGGGAAATATCGCCCCGCACCGCCTCGACGGCGGCGAAGGCTTCGCACAGGCGCTCATCGCTGGCCTCTTGACCATCGATCACCACCCGCTCGTTGTAACGTAGCAGGTGCGGCGAACTGTACACGCCGACCTTGAGCCCCTGGGCACGCAGCAACGACGCCACGAAGGCGCAGGTCGAACCCTTGCCGTTGGTGCCGGTTACCGTCACCACGCGCGGCGCCAGCTTGCCCAGCGCCAAGCGGGCAAGCACCTTCTGCGACCGCTCCAGGCCCATGTCGATGGCCGAGGGGTGCAACTGCTCGAGGTAGGCGAGCCATTCGCCCAGGGATCGTTGTTTCATCACGCGACGGCAGCCGCCTCACGCGCTTCTTCCGGCGTTTGCTGACCGGTCATCTGCGCCAGCAGGCGGGCCAGACGCGGGCGCAATTCGCCCCGGGAGATGATCAGGTCGATGGCACCGTGCTCCAGCAGGAACTCGCTGCGCTGGAAGCCTTCAGGCAGCTTCTCGCGTACGGTCTGCTCGATCACGCGTGGGCCGGCGAAACCGATCAGGGCCTTCGGCTCACCGACGATGACGTCGCCGAGCATCGCCAGGCTGGCGGAAACACCGCCATACACCGGGTCGGTCAGGACCGAGATGAACGGGATGCCTTCTTCGCGCAGGCGCGCCAGCACGGCAGAGGTCTTGGCCATCTGCATAAGCGAGATCAGCGCTTCCTGCATGCGCGCACCGCCCGAAGCGGAGAAGCAAACCATTGGGCAGCGGTTTTCCAGGGCATAGTTGGCCGCGCGCACGAAGCGCTCGCCGACGATGGCACCCATGGAGCCGCCCATGAACGAGAACTCGAAGGCACTAACCACGATCGGCATGCCCATCAGGGTGCCGCTCATGGAGATCAGCGCGTCCTTTTCGCCGGTCTGCTTCTGCGCAGCGGTCAGGCGGTCCTTGTACTTCTTGCCATCACGGAATTTCAGGCGGTCGACCGGTTCCAGGTCAGCGCCCAGTTCGGCCCGGCCTTCGGCGTCAAGGAAGATGTCGATGCGCGCACGTGCGCCGATGCGCATGTGGTGGTTGCACTTGGGGCAGACATCCAGGGTCTTTTCCAGCTCCGGACGATACAGCACGGCCTCGCAGGACGGGCACTTGTGCCACAGGCCCTCAGGCACCGAGCTCTTTTTCACCTCGGAACGCATGATCGAAGGGATCAGTTTGTCGACTAACCAGTTGCTCATGCTTTCTTTCTCCAGTATTGGCAGGCGGGGGACGGCGTCACCGGCCCTGCCCTGCCCTTGAGCTCAAAATCTTTTATGAAACGATGGTGGACCGGCCGCCGGGGCTTCCAGCGCGCCACTCCACCGCTAATGTGTTTTTTTGCCGCCACAGGTGCTGGCATGCGGCCCGCAGGGCTGCGAAAGCTATGGACGATGGCGCGCAGCCAGCCGTCACATCTGCCATCAAGCCTGTTTCACCGCACGCATGAAGGCCGCGATCTTCGCCGCATCCTTGATGCCCTTGGCCTGTTCGACGCCACCGCTGACATCCACCGCATAAGGCTTTACCTGGGCAATGGCCTGGCCAACGTTATCGGCCGACAGCCCGCCCGCTAGGATGATCGGCTTGCCAAGACGCGCCGGTACCAATGACCAGTCGAACGCCTCGCCGGTTCCCCCTGGCACGCCCGGTACATAGGTGTCGAGCAAAATGCCGCGGGCACCCGCGTAAAGCCGACTGGCCGCCTCCAGGTCATCGCCAGGGCGCACACGCAGGGCCTTGATCCAGGGGCGGTGGTAGCCTTCACAGTCCTGCGGAGTTTCATCGCCGTGAAACTGTAGCAGGTCCAGCGGGACCACTTCGAGGATCTCGTTCAGCTCGCAGCGCGAGGCATTGACGAACAACCCGACCGTGGTCACGAACGGCGGCAACTCGGCAATGATCGCCCGCGCCTGGCGCACGTCCACCGCCCGCGGGCTCTTGGCATAGAAGACGAAGCCGATGGCATCGGCCCCCGCTTCGGCAGCGGCCAGTGCGTCTTCGATGCGGGTAATCCCGCAGATCTTGCTGCGAACATTGCTCATGGAACAAGAACCCTGATTGTTGCGGCGAAAGGGCGGATGTTAGCAAATGGCTTTTCGCTCGTCAGTCTGCCAACGCCTCGTAACCACTCAAAAAGTGTGGGCCGATGTAACGCTTGGGCAACGCAAACGCTTCGGGGTACTCCACCTGCACCAGGTAAAGCCCGTATGGGTGGGCTGTTACCCCACCTTCACGGCGGTTGCGCCCTTCAAGCACCTCGCGTGCCCAGGCAACCGGACGCTCGCCCGCACCGATGGCCATCAGCACACCGGCAATGTTACGCACCATGTGGTGCAGGAACGCGGTGGCACGCACGTCCAGCACGATCATCTGGCCATGGCGGGTAACACGCAGGTGGTAGATGTGCTTGATCGGTGACTTGGCCTGACACTGGCTGGCGCGGAAGGCGCTGAAGTCGTGGGTACCGAGCAGGTACTGCGCCGCCTGGGCCATGCGATCGACGTCCAGCGGACGGTGGTTCCAGGTCACTTCTTCGGCCAGGTGCGCCGGGCGAATCGGGTCGTTGTAGATGACGTAGCGGTAGCGCCGGGCGCAGGCCTTGAAGCGGGCATGAAAATCGGCCGGCATGGGCCGCGACCAGACCACACTGATGTCGTGCGGCAGGTTGAAGTTGGTACCCATGGTCCAGGCGCGCTCGTCACGCACGGCACGGGTATCAAAGTGAACGACCTGCCCGCAGCCGTGAACGCCGGCGTCGGTACGCCCGGCGCAGACCACCGAAATCGGCTCGTTGGCGACCTTGGACAGCGCTTGCTCCAGGGCTTGCTGGACACTCGGCACGCCGCTGGCCTGACGTTGCCAGCCGCGGTAGCGCGCGCCTTTGTATTCCACGCCCAGGGCGATGCGGGAGTAGCCTTCGGCCGCGGATTCGGCGGTAGCGGTATCGATGATGTCCAAGAGCATGAAACCTGTGGGGTGTACGGAATGGCGGGGATTATAACGACAACGGCAGCCTCGTAGGGCTGCCGTTGGATGCGCACTGCATGTGCGGGCCTCTTCGCGGGCGGGCTCGCTCCCACAGGCCACTCACAAGGTCGACAACCTGTGGGGATCCCGTGGGTGCGGGCAAGCCCGCGAAGAGGCCTGCCCTGCTTGCATCAGACCAGCCGGGAGAGCATGTCCTCGGCTTCCTGACGCTGGCTGTCGTCACCATCCTTGACCACTTCATCCAGGATGTCGCGCGCGCCCTGGCTGTCACCCATGTCGATATAGGCACGGGCCAGGTCGAGCTTGGTGGCAACTTCGTCACTGCCGGAGAAGAAGTCGAAGTCCAGGTCATCCAAAGGCTCGGGCTCTGGCTGCGCAACCGCGTCTTCACTGGTGAAATGCGGCTCCAGCGATGGCGTTTCGAGGCTCTGCGACAGCTTGTCCAGCTCGGCGTTGACGTCATTGAGCTCCGAGGCAAAGCTCTTGGCTGCCGGCGAATCATCTTCCAGCGACAGGGACAGGTCGAAGTCCGATGGCAAGTCGAACTCGGAGACCGGATCAAACTCCGGTTCGCTGTCGAAGGCAGCCAGTTCGGCGGTGACATCCAGCGGATCTTGCTCCAGCGCCTCAGGGGCAGCCGGGGCAACCGGCTCGCTGACGTCGAGGTCGAAATCAGACAGGTCCACGGCAGGCTGAGGCTCGGCCTGAGCCAGCATGGCCTCGAAATCGGCGTCGGCTTCGGCTTGCAGCTCGGCATCCACGGCAAAGGGCTGTTCTTCCGGCTGAGCTTCTTCCTGTACGGGCTCATCCAGCACAGGCTCAGCGATTACCAGCTCGTCGGGTACGCCCCCCTGTGCCATCGGCTCGTCCAGCACGGACGCGGCCAGCGGGTCTTGATCGGCCAGGTCTTCCCCCAGGCTCAGGTCGAAGGCGCTGTCCAGATCCTGCTCGGCCAGGTCCGTTGCATCGAGCGCTGGCACTTCATCGAAGGCGTCCAGCTCAGCGTCAGGCGCTGCTTGCGCGACAGCCTCTGGCTCGGCCTGCTCTTGCGGCTCGAACCCGGACAACTCGTCAGGCACCACATCGGCAACCACCGGCGCTTCGGGCTCATCGTGCAGCAGCTCTTGGACGTACTGCTCATCCATTTCGGCAGCCAGCGCCGCCGCACCCAGGCCGGCAGCGGCCAGGCCGAGCATGGCGGGGTAACGCTCTTTCAGGCCGGCGACTTCAGCAACGTTCTGCTCGCTGGCCGGCAACTGACGCTCCTGTTCAGCGAACGCGCTCTGGTCACCCTGACGGGCGTACACGTCCATCAGTTTCAGGCGCAGGTCGTCTCGCTCCGGCGCGGCGGCCACGGCGGGCTCCAGCAGCTCGGTGGCACGATTAAGACGGCCTTCGGCCAGGCATTGGTCGACTTGCGCCAGCAGCGCGGCGTGCGGGTCTGCTTGTGGTTCAGGCTCGGGCGCTGCCTCGGTGACCGGTTCTGCCACTTTTTCCGCAGCAACGGCAGCTGCAGCCGAAGCGGCAACCACAGCCGGCGACAGGGTTACGCCAGGCTCCCGGGATTCGACGCCGTCGAAGCTCTCGGTATCGCTGTCGAAACCTATGCCCTGCTCTTCTTCCAGCGCCCGCGCCATGCGCAGGTGCTTCTCGGCTTCTTGCTGGGCCTTGCGTTTGCGCGCCAGCAGCCACAGCAGCAGTGCCAGCACCAGGATGCTGGAACCGGCAATCACCCCCAGAAGCCAGGGGTTGCCCAGGACCGAGTCGAGCGCTCCCTTCGGCTGGCTGGCGGGCGCTGGCTGGGTGTCCGGCACAGGCTGGGGTGCGGTATCGGCAGCAGCAGGTGCCGGATTGACCACGGGCTGCTCCGGGGTATCGGCAGCCGCTGCCGACGCGGCTGCGCCCTGGCCTTCCAGGCGTGCCAACTGGTTGTTCTTCAGCTCGATCAGGCGCTGCAGCTTGTCCAGTTGGCTCTGCAGGTCGGCCATGCGGCTTTTCAGTTCTTCGTTGTCGCGACGGCTGGTGTCCAGGCTTTCCTGGGCCATGGCCAGCTCGTCATTCAACGCCTTGGCCTGGCCTGCACCGGCCTGGTTGCCCGGGCTGACCAGGCGCAGGTTGTCGCCCTGGGCGATACGCGACGGTGCAGCCTCGGCGGCGCCACGGCGGGTGGCATCCAGCTGGCGGGCACGCGGCCCCAGGCGACGGCCTTCACGCCAGGCCGCATACTGCTCGGCCACCTCGCGGTTCGCCTCGCCCTGGGCGATGCTCTGGATCTGCTGCTGGTCGGGCAGGCGCAGTACCTGGCCAACCTTCAGCTGGTTGATGTTGTTGCCGATGAAGGCGTCCGGGTTCAAAGCCTGGATCGCGATCATGGTCTGCTGGATCGATCCACCCTGGGTGTTACGCGCGGCAATCTGCCACAAGGTGTCGCGACGCTGGGTGGTGTAGCTGCTGGCACCGGTGATGGCCGGTGTGACATTGCCTGCCGCCGGCTGGTCGCCCTGTGCCTTGGCCTGATCGAGCAGCACGCTATAGTCACGCAGCAGGCGGCCCTGCGGCCACATCACCTGCACCAGGAACTTGACCACCGGACCTGGCAGCGGCTGACTGGAGGTCACGCGCAGCACACTTTTGCCGTTGGGGTTGATCACCGGTGTGAAGGTCAGGTCTTCGAGGTAGGTCGGAAACGCCACCCCGGCCTTGCTGAACTCTTCCGGTGGCGCCAGGCTCGGCGCCACTTCGGCGGCTTTGAGGTCGCGCACGTCGAGCAATTCGATCTCGGCGTCCAGCGGCTGATTCTGTGCCGACTTCAGGGTCAGCTCCCCCAGGCCCAGCGCATTCGCCATGCCAGACGACAGCGCGGATGCTGCAGCCATGGCCAGAACCAGTTTGCGAATTCGAAGCATGACCTCTTCCCTTGTATGAATCGTCCCGAAACCTGCATGCGGAGCAGGACAAAAGTGCTCGCCAGTATCTTTTACGGCATGTGTTTAATCAACAATTGCGCCACTTGCACGGCATTGAGCGCGGCGCCTTTGCGCACGTTGTCGGTGGTTAGCCAGAGGTTGAGTTGCTGGTCTTCATCAACACCGTGACGTACACGTCCAACATAGACCACGTCTTGGCCCACTGCGTCACCTACCGGGGTCGGATAATCATCGTTTTCCACCCGTTCGATGCTGTCGGCTGCCTCCAGGGCCTGGTTGACCGCTGCCAGGTCTACCGGGCGACGGCTTTGCACGGCCACACTGAAGCTATCGCCGAAAAACACCGGGACTTGAACACAGCTCACGGAAATCTTCAGTTCAGGCAAGCCCAGCAGCACGCGCAGTTCGCTGACCAGGCGGCGCTCCAGCGCGGTATGGCCCTGCTCGTCGGTAGCACCGACTTGGGCCAGCAGGTTGAATGCCACCTGGCGGTCGAAGAAACGCGGCTCCAGCGGGCGGGCATTGAGCAGTTCGGCGGTTTGCCGGGCGAGCTCGCTGACCGCTTCACGGCCTTGCGCAGACACCGCCAATGCGGCCATCACTTGCACCCGCTCGATGTCCAGCAGGCCTTTGAGCGGCGCCAGCGCGACGGCCAGGGCTACTGCGGCCGAGCATGGGCTGACAATGCGCGCTGGCAACGACAGGCTGGCCAGGCGTTCGGCGTTGGCTTCCGGCACCAGGGCCAGGGCGTCGTCCAGGCCGCCGGACAGGTCGATGACCGTGCAGCCCGCCTGCAGCGCCTTGCCGGCAAAGCTGCGGCTGACGGCGGCGCCGGTGGCGAAGAAGGCCAGCTTGACCTGGGTGAAGTCGAAGCTGTCGACTTCGCGCACCTTCAGTTTCTTGCCAGCGAACATCACGCTGCTGCCCGCCGATTCCATGCTGGCCAGCAGGTGCAGGGTGGCAACCGGGAATGCCAGTTCCTCGAGGATCTGCACCAAGGCTTCACCGACGCTGCCGGTGGCGCCGACGACGGCGATATCCAAAGGGTGTGTCATGGAAGGGATCCTTTTGCTGTAAACGGCGGGGGCGGCACTTTACTCGGATTGCAAGGTTTTGTCTGTGCCCACCCGGCGCTGCTGTTGCTGTTGCTCGATTGCGTCTTGCTTCTTGGATGTGCGCACTCACACCGAGTAGGTATTCATTCGCGCAGGTGGCGCATCGTCACCTTTCCGCCCTTCCGGCGGGTTACTTTGGTCGTGGCCAAAGTAACCAAAGCCGTTGGCTCCCATCATCCGGCCCCTGCGCTGCGCTCCGGGGTCCCCTCGCTCCGGGTTTGCTCCCGGGAGGACCGCGCTGCAGGCCCCATCCTGGGGCCCAGCGCTTGACGGGCATCCATGCCCGTCACCTCCCTTCGCAAGCCCTGCGCTCGGCCTCCTGAAGTCGCAATCTGCGTCGCCTGAACTACCGCGCACTTAGAAGCAAAAGCAACGGCAACGGCAACGGCAACGGCAAGAGCAAGAGCAAGAGCAAGAGCAAGGGGGCTGTCAGAGCAGACATTTCGCCATTAAACAGCGGCATGACTTATCCAGCGATTAGGCCCGCGACCCAAATGCATACCTTCAGGCATAAAAAAATACCGCACTGTCACCAGTGCGGTATTTTTCAGGTGAAGCCTGAACGATCAACGCTCCAGCAGAATCCGCAACATGCGGCGCAGCGGTTCGGCGGCGCCCCACAGCAGCTGGTCACCCACGGTGAACGCGCCCAGGTACTGCGAACCCATGTTCAGCTTGCGCAGGCGGCCAACCGGGATGTTCAGGGTGCCGGTGACCTTGGTCGGGGTCAGTTCCTGCATGCTGATTTCACGCTGGTTCGGCACCAGCTTCACCCAAGGGTTGTGCTGGCTGATCATGCCTTCGATGTCGGCGATCGGCACGTCCTTGTTCAGCTTGATGGTCAGCGCCTGGCTGTGGCAGCGCATGGCGCCAATGCGCACGCAGATGCCGTCGACCGGGATCGGGCTCTTGAAGCGACCGAGGATCTTGTTGGTTTCGGCCTGGGCCTTCCACTCTTCACGGCTCTGACCGTTCGGCAGTTCCTTGTCGATCCATGGGATCAGGCTGCCCGCCAGCGGCACGCCGAAGTTCTCGGTCGGGAACGCTTCGCTGCGCATGGTCTCGGCAACCTTGCGGTCGATATCGAGAATGGCGCTGGCCGGGTTGGCCAGGTCATCGGCCACTGCCGCGTGGGTAGCACCCATCTGCTTGATCAGCTCGCGCATGTTCTGCGCGCCGGCACCCGACGCCGCCTGGTAGGTCATGGCGCTCATCCACTCGACCAGACCGGCCTCGAACAGGCCACCCAGGCCCATCAGCATCAGGCTGACGGTGCAGTTGCCACCGATGTAGTTCTTGGTACCGGCGTCCAGCTGCTGGTCGATGACCTTGCGGTTGACCGGGTCAAGGATGATCACCGCGTCATCCTGCATGCGCAGGGACGAAGCGGCGTCGATCCAGTAACCCTGCCAGCCGGCTTCACGCAGCTTGGGGAAGACCTCGTTGGTGTAGTCGCCGCCCTGGCAGGTCAGGATCACGTCGAGGGTCTTGAGTTCTTCAATCGAATAAGCGTCCTTGAGGGGCGCTGTATCCTTGCCCACGTTCGGACCCTGGCCACCAACATTGGAGGTAGTGAAGAACACCGGCTCGATAAGGTCGAAATCCTGCTCCTCCAGCATCCGCTGCATGAGCACGGAACCGACCATACCGCGCCAACCGATCAGACCTACACGTTTCATCGCAACTACACCTTTGCTAAAAGTGGGCCGCCACCGGGAATTTTGGGGGGCGGGCCAGAGAGATTACAGATTCCGCAGCGCTGCGACTACTGCGTCGCCCATTTCCTGCGTACCAACTTTGCGGCAGCCTTCCGAGAAGATGTCGCCGGTACGCAGCCCCTGGTCCAGAACCAGGCTCACGGCCTTCTCGATCGCCTCGGCGGCAGCCGACTGATTGAAGCTGTAACGCAACATCATCGACACCGACAGAATGGTCGCCAGTGGGTTGGCGATACCAAGGCCGGCGATGTCCGGTGCCGAGCCGTGGCACGGCTCGTACATGCCCTTGTTGTCGGCATCCAGGGACGCCGACGGCAGCATGCCGATGGAACCGGTCAACATGGAAGCTTCATCCGACAGAATGTCACCGAACATGTTGTCGGTCACCATCACGTCGAACTGTTTGGGTGCACGCACCAGCTGCATGGCAGCGTTGTCGACGTACATGTGGCTGAGTTCCACGTCCGGGTAGTCCTTGGCCACGTCTTCGACCACTTCACGCCACAGCTGGCTGGAGGCCAGAACGTTGGCCTTGTCCACCGAGCACAGCTTCTTGCCGCGCACGCGGGCCATGTCGAAGCCGACACGGGCAATGCGGCGCACTTCGCTTTCGCTGTACGGCAGGGTGTCGTAGGCCTGGCGTTCGCCACCTTCCAGCTCGCGCTGGCCACGCGGGGCACCGAAGTAGATGCCGCCGGTCAGCTCACGAACGATGAGGATGTCCAGGCCCGATACGATTTCCGGCTTCAGCGACGAAGCATCGGCCAGTTGTGGGTAAAGGATGGCTGGGCGCAGGTTGGCGAACAGACCCAGTTGCGAGCGGATCTTCAGCAGGCCGCGCTCGGGGCGAATGTCTCGCTCGATCTTGTCCCACTTCGGCCCGCCCACAGCCCCCAGCAGCACCGCATCGGCCTTGCGCGCACGCTCCAGGGTTTCGTCGGCCAGCGGCACGCCGTGCTTGTCGATGGCGGCACCGCCAATCAAGTCGTGCGCCAGGCTGAAGCCGAGCTGGAACTTGTCGTTGGCCAGCTCCAGTACCTTGACTGCCTCGGCCATGATTTCCGGGCCGATACCGTCACCTGGGAGAATCAGAATCTGCTTGCTCATGCTTTCCTCTATCCATTCACGCGGCGTGGCCAAGCGGGCCCCACCGAAAAGTGCTTAACGCTCGGCCCACAACACCAGCACATCGGTGCTGAACGAGCCGTCGGCCTCGATCTGGTAATACTGCCGTACTTCTTCGCCCATGGCTTGCTGCAATTGGCGGATGGCCACGCGCATCGGCTCGGGGGTGCGCATGCGCTCAACCCAGGTGCTCCACTCCAGGCGCAACGGTTGGCGGGTGTGGCTGCGCACGTGCAGGCCGGCTTCGCTGACCTGGCGTTGCCACTCGGCGGCGGAGTAGTCACGCACATGGCTGGTGTCGCGCAGCACTTCGACCGTTTGCAGGTAAGTGTCGAGCAGCGGGCTGCCCGGCGACATCACGTCGATGAACGCCGCCACACCACCTGGCTTGAGCACCCGGCGCACCTCGCGCAGAGCCAGGCCCAGGTCGCTCCAGTGGTGGGCCGAATAACGGCTGAAGACAAAGTCGAACGAAGCGTCGGCGAACGGCAGGCGTTCGGCAGCGCCGCGTTCGGTCGTGATATTGGCCAGGCCGCGTTCGGCGGCGGCGCTGGCGACCACGTCGAGCATGGACTGCGAGAGGTCGTAGGCGACCACTTCGGTAACCAGCGGAGCGACGTGGAAGCTGACATGACCGGCACCGCAGCCCAGGTCCAGCACGCGGGCATGGGCCTGCCCTGCCAGCTCAGCCTGCAGCAGGGCGAATTCACTGCCTTGGGCGTGCACGGCGCTGCTGAGGTAGGCGCTGGCCTGTTCGCCGAACTGGCGTTGGACCACATCGATGTGCTGGGTGCTGGTCATGTCTCGTTCCTTTAGATTTTTGTTGCCTGTGCCGGCCTCTTCGCGGGTAAACCCGCTCCTACAGCGACCGCGTAAATTTCTGTAGGAGCGAAGAGGCCCGCACTGTCACCTATGAACTTCAGGCATCACGGAACAGCCAAGGCTGGCTGGCGCGATGCTTGGCTTCGAAGGCCTTGATCGCGTCGCTGTCCTGCAGGGTCAGGCCGATATCGTCCAGACCGTTGAGCAGGCAGTGCTTGCGGAACGCATCGATTTCGAAGTGCAGCACCTTGCCATCCGGGCGGGTCACCGCCTGCGCCTGCAGGTCGATGGTCAGCTGGTAGCCCGGGTTGGCTTCGACCTGCTTGAACAGCTCGTCGACTTCCTCATCGCTGAGAATGATCGGCAGCAAGCCGTTCTTGAAGCTGTTGTTGAAGAAAATGTCGGCAAAGCTCGGCGCAATGATGCTGCGGAAACCGTACTCGTCCAACGCCCAGGGGGCATGCTCACGGCTGGAGCCGCAACCAAAGTTTTCCCGCGCCAGCAACACGCTGGCACCTTGGTAGCGCGCGTGGTTGAGCACGAACTCTTCGTTGAGCGGGCGCTTGCTGTTGTCCTGGTAGGGCTGACCCACGTCCAGGTAACGCCACTCGTCGAACAGGTTCGGGCCAAAGCCGGTGCGCTTGATCGACTTCAAGAACTGCTTGGGGATGATCTGGTCGGTGTCGACGTTGGCACGGTCCAACGGTGCGACGAGGCCAGTGTGCTGGGTAAAGGCTTTCATGCTGCGCTCCCTTGGATCAACTCGCGGACATCGATGAAGTGGCCCGCTACAGCAGCAGCGGCGGCCATGGCCGGACTGACCAGGTGGGTACGGCCACCGGCGCCCTGACGGCCTTCGAAGTTGCGGTTGGAGGTGGACGCACAGTGCTCGCCGCTTTCAAGGCGGTCCGGGTTCATCGCCAGGCACATCGAGCAGCCTGGCTCACGCCATTCGAAACCGGCTTCGAGGAAGATCTTGTCCAGGCCTTCACGCTCGGCCTGGGCCTTGACCAGACCGGAACCTGGCACGACGATGGCTTGCTTGACGCTGGCGGCCACCTTGCGGCCCTTGGCGATTTCCGCCGCAGCGCGCAGGTCCTCGATTCGCGAGTTGGTGCACGAGCCGATGAACACACGGTCCAGCTTGATGTCGGTGATCGCCTGGTTGGCGGTCAGCCCCATGTACTTCAAGGCACGCTCGATCGAACCACGCTTGACCAGGTCGGTCTCGGCAGCTGGGTCTGGTACACGCTGGTCGACGGCCAGGACCATCTCGGGCGAAGTACCCCAGCTGACCTGTGGCTTGATCTGGCTGGCATCCAGCTCGACCACGGTGTCGAATACGGCATCGTCATCCGACACCAAGTCCTTCCACGACTCGACCGCTTGCTTCCACTGCTCGCCCTTCGGCGCGTACGGGCGCCCTTCGACGTAGGCAACGGTAGTGGCATCGGTCGCCACCAGGCCCACGCGGGCACCGGCTTCGATGGACATGTTGCAGATGGTCATGCGGCCTTCCATCGACAATTCGCGAATGGCACTGCCTGCGAATTCCATGGCGTGACCGTTTCCACCGGCGGTGCCGATCTTGCCGATCACGGCCAACACGATGTCCTTGGCGGTAACGCCGGCCGGCAATTGGCCTTCCACGCGCACCAGCATGTTCTTCATCTTCTTGGCGACCAGGCACTGGGTGGCGAGCACGTGCTCGACCTCGGAAGTGCCGATGCCATGGGCCAAGGCACCGAAGGCGCCGTGGGTGGAGGTGTGCGAGTCACCGCAGACCACGGTCATGCCCGGCAAGGTGGCGCCCTGCTCCGGGCTGATGACGTGGACGATGCCCTGGCGCTCGTCGTTCATCTTGAATTCGACGATGCCGTATTCGTCACAGTTCTCGTCGAGGGTCTGCACCTGCAGGCGCGACACCTGGTCGACGATCGCCTCGATACCGCCCTTGCGCTCTGGCGTGGTCGGCACGTTGTGGTCGGGCGTGGCGATGTTGGCGTCGATACGCCATGGCTTGCGGTTGGCCAGGCGCAGGCCTTCGAAGGCCTGGGGCGACGTCACTTCGTGGATGATGTGGCGGTCGATGTAGATCAAGGACGAGCCGTCATCACGGCGCTTGACCTCATGGGCTTCCCAGAGTTTGTCGTAGAGCGTTTTGCCAGCCATCAGACTGTTCCTCATCAGCGTCTTTCTATGCCAAAGACCCCTTGGCTTGTACGGACGATGCTAGGGGGTTAGATTGAATAACTCAAATTCATAATTTTTATGCTTTGGATAACCCAAAGGAATACAACATCATGGACCTGGCCAACCTCAGTGCCTTCATCGCCATTGCCGAAACCGGCAGCTTTTCCGGCGCAGCCGAACGCCTGTTCCTGACCCAGCCGGCCATCAGCAAACGCATCGCCGGCCTGGAGCAGCAACTGGACGTGCGCCTGTTCGACCGCCTGGGCCGCGAGGTGACCCTGACTGAAGCCGGGCGCGCACTGCTGCCGCGGGCGTACCAGATCCTCAACGTCCTGGATGATACCCGACGGGCGCTGACCAATCTGACCGGGGCCGTGAGCGGTCGCCTGACCCTGGCCACCAGCCACCACATCGGCCTTCACCGCCTGCCCCCGTTGTTACGGGTTTTCACCCGCCAGTACCCGGCAGTGGCACTGGATATTCAGTTCATGGATTCGGAACAGGCCTACGACGAGATTCTGCATGGCCGCGCCGAAATCGCCGTTATCACCCTGGCGCCCGAGCCGCACCATTTGGTCAAGGCCGTGCCGGTGTGGGACGACGCCCTGGACTTCGTCGCCGCCCCCGAGCACCCGCTGGCCAACAACCAGTCGGTCAGCCTGGCTGACATCGCCCGCCACCCGGCGGTATTTCCCGGCGGCAACACCTTTACCCACCATATTGTCCAGCGCCTGTTCGAAAGCCAGGGCTTGACGCCGAACATCGCCATGAGCACCAACTACCTGGAAACCATCAAGATGATGGTGTCGATCGGCCTGGCCTGGAGCGTGCTGCCACGCACCATGCTCGACGAACAGGTTGCACCCATCGCTTTACCCGGCATACAGCTGTCGCGCCAGCTAGGCTACATTCTGCACACGGAGCGTACGCTATCGAATGCGGCCAGGGCATTCATGGCCCTGCTCGACAGCCACTCAGGGCCCACCTGACCGGCTGTCAGCCAGCTATTCGTATTCCAAGGACACGTCATACGCCACAGGTCTGGTACCAATGCCCAAATCAGCAAACCGCTTTTTGCGCCTGCCGCGAATACCCGCAGCTGATCCCCAGGAGTCCGAGCAGGCCTGGCAGAACGCCCCGCAACTGCTGGCAGCGCTCAACGGTGCGCACCTGGGTGCCTGGCTATGGGATATCGAAAGCGGCAGGGTCAGTTGGTCGCGGGGCACCCAGGCCCTGTTCGGCTTCGATCCACAGCGGCCACTGCCCGCCGATATCGATTACCTCGACCTGCTGCCCGAGGAGGATCGCGCACGCACGCGCCAGATGTTCCAGGCAGTGTTCAACGGCGAGCCGGTGGAGCAGGCCATGCGCCACCGTATCCGCTGGCCGGACGGCAGCCTGCACTGGCTGGAGATCAACGGCAGCCTGACCCGCGACCCGCACGGCCGACCGCAGATGATCGGTGTGATCCGCGAGATCACCCGCCAGCGCGAGCGGGAAACGGCGCTGATCAATTCGGAAAAGCGCTTCGCCACGCTGTTTCACCTGAGCCCCAACGCCATTTTGCTGACCCGCCGCCACGATGGCATGATCTTCGAGGTCAACCAGCACTTCGAAGACATGTTCGGCTGGCCCGGCAACCAGGTGATCGGCAAGACCAGTCTGGAACTGGGCCTGTGGGTCAACCCCGAACAGCGCCACCAGATAGTGGAGTCGACCCGCGCCAACGGCGGCCCGCTGATCATGGAGGTGCAATTCCGCGCAACCAGCGGCAAGGTGCATGACGGCATCCTGTGCACCCAGGGCATCGAGCTGGAAGGCGTGACCTTCCTGATCAGTACATTCGTCGACACCACCGAACGCAAGCGCGCCGAGCAGGCCCTGAAGGACAGCCAGGAGCGCCTGGACCTGGCCCTGGACTCGGCGCAACTTGGCACCTGGGACTGGCACATCCCAAGCGGCATGCTCTACGGCTCGGCCCGCGCCGCGCAGCTGCATGGCTTGCCGCCCATCCCCTTTCATGAATCGTTCGATGCGTTCTTCGAGGGCGTGCCGGAGCACGAGCGCAACTCGATGCGACAAGCCTACCGTAGCCTGCGCGAAGGGCCCGCCGGCAACTATCAGATCACCTACCGGGTGCAGCTGGAAAACGGCACTTCACGCTACATCGAAAGCCGCGCGCGGCTGTACCGCGACGACCAGGGCATCCCCCTGCGCATGGCGGGCACCTTGCTCGACATCACCGATCAGGTGGAGCGCGAACAGCGCCTGAGCGCCTCGGAAGAGAAGTTTGCCAGCCTGTTCCAGGTCAGCCCCGACCCGATCTGCGTCACCCGCCAGGACACTGGCCAGTTCATCGAGATCAATCCGGCGTTCACCCAGACCTTCGGCTGGAGCAGCGCGCAGGTGCTTGGGCGTACCGCCGAGGAAATCGGCCTGTGGGCCGAGTCCGTCGAGCGCGCGAAACGTATCGAGCAGGTGATCCGCGAACAGGCCTTGAGCAACGTCGCCGTGGTACTCAACCACCGCAATGGCGACCCGCTGACCTGTGTGATTTCCAGCCGCCTGATCACCGTCGACGACCAGCCCTGCAGCGTGACCACCCTGCGCGACATCACCCAGCAACAACGCGCCGAAGCCGCGCTGAAGTCCAGCGAGGAGAAGTTCGCCAAGGCCTTCCACTCCAGCCCCGATGCCATCACCATCACCGAACGCCACAGCGGCCGCTACCTGGAGGTCAACGACGGCTTCTGCCGCCTGACCGGCTACAGCACTGATGAAGTGATCGGCCACACGGTGTATGAGATCGGCATCTGGGCCGACGACAAGCAGCGCAGCGCGCTGCTGGCCGAGTTGCGCGAGCGCGGCCGGGTACACCACCGCGAGATGCTCGGGCGCAACAAGCGTGGCGATATCCTCACGGTCGAGGTTTCGGTGGAACCGATCACCCTCAACGAAGTGGATTGCCTGCTGCTGACCGCCCGCGACGTCAGCCAGCTGAAGAACGCCCAGGCGCAGATACGCCACCTGGCCTATCACGACCCGCTGACCAACCTGCCCAACCGCGCCTTGCTGATGGACCGCCTGAGCCAGCAGATCGCCCTGCTCAAGCGCCATAACCTGCGTGGCGCCCTGCTGTTCCTCGACCTCGACCACTTCAAGCACATCAACGACTCGCTGGGCCACCCGGTGGGCGACACCGTGCTGAAGATCATCACCGCCCGCCTTGAGGCCAGCGTGCGCCTGGAGGACACCGTGGCGCGTCTGGGGGGCGACGAATTCGTGGTGCTGCTTAGCGGCCTGGAAGGGAGCCGCGAACACGTGGAAGAGAAAGTGCGCGAGCTGGCCGACACCCTGCGCGAACTGCTGGCCGAGCCAATGTCACTGGATGGCCAGCGCCTGCAGGTAACGCCCAGCATCGGCGTGGCGCTGATCCCCGACCACGGCACCACACCGGCCGACCTGCTCAAGCGTGCCGATATCGCCCTGTACCGGGCCAAGGACTCCGGTCGCAACACCACCCAGCTGTTCCACACCACCATGCAGAAGGCCGCCAGCGAGCGCCTGCGCATGGAAAACGACCTGCGCCTGGCCCTGGCCCGTGGCGAGCTGGCACTGCACTTCCAGCCGCAGGTGGATGCCCGCGACAACCGCATCGTCGGTGCCGAAGTACTGTTGCGCTGGCACCACCCGCAACTGGGTCAGCAACCGCCCTCGCAGTTCATCCAGGTACTGGAAGAAAGTGGCCTGATCCTTGAAGTTGGCAGCTGGATTCTCGACGAAGCCTGCGACGCCTGCGCCCGCATGCTGACCGACGGGCTGATCGACGCTGATGATTTCAACCTGTGCGTGAACATAAGCCCGCGACAGTTCCGCCAGAACGACTTTGTCGGGCGGGTGCTGCGCAGCCTGGACGATTACCGCCTGCCGCGGCAGATGCTGACGCTGGAAATCACAGAAGGCATCGTCATCCAGAACCTGGAAGACACCATCAGCAAGATGTGCGAGCTGAAGCGCTACGGGGTGAGTTTTGCCATGGATGACTTCGGCACCGGCTATTCCTCGCTGACTTACCTGAAGCGCCTGCCGGTCGATGCGCTGAAAATCGACCAGAGCTTCGTGCGCGATGCACCGGTCGACCCCAACGACGCAGAAATTGTCCGCGCCATTGTCGCCATGGCGCGCAGCCTGGACCTGGCGGTGATTGCCGAAGGGGTAGAACTGACCGAACAGCTGGCGTTTCTCGAGCGGCTGGGGTGCCATCTGTACCAGGGTTATCTGCACAGCCGGCCATTGCCGTTGCTGGAGTTTCGGCAGATGTTGCTGGAGGCGCCGGCAGATTACTGATCGCATGACGGCCGCGCACCTACCTGGGACCGCGTGAGAAGCACGAAAAAGGGCACCTCTGGAGGTGCCCTTTTTTCAGTGCCGCGCGGTCAGTTCAGCGCTGGTTTTTCGCCATTGATCGGAATGCGCTTGGCCTTGGCTTCTTCAGGCACGATGCGCAGCAGGTCGATGCTGAGCAGGCCATTGGCCAGGCCGGCGGCCTTCACTTCGATGTGATCTGCCAGGCGGAACGACAGCTTGAAGGCGCGTTGTGCGATACCCTGGTGCAGGTAGGTCACTTCAGCGGCGCTATTGTCGCGCTTGCCACCGGTCACGGTCAGGACACCTTTTTCGACCTGCAGGTCGAGGTCCTCTTCCTGGAAACCGGCTGCAGCAACCACGATGCGGTAGTGGTCATCGCCATGCTTTTCCACGTTATAGGGCGGGTAGCTGCTACCGGCCTCGTTACGTGCCGCGGATTCGAACAGGTCGTTGAAACGGTCGAAACCAACGGAATGACGGAACAGTGGAGCAAGAGAGAAAGCAGTAGTCATGGTCATAAACTCCTGAGATTCAGCAAGTAAGTCATTACGCGACCCGGCTTCGGCATCGCGTACTCAAAAGATATGGCCGAGGGAAATGCTTTCAAGGGGTAAATAGAAAAAATTTGATTTTTTTGCACGGGGTTTGATGGCCTCTTCGCGGGTGAACCCGTTCCTACACGGCGGCCTGTGTCCAACCACCGACCTGTGTCCACCCTCGATCAGGCGTCGGGGCGGATTTACCCGCGAATACGGTAGCGGCGACAACGGTGAACGGCGGGTGGTAATTGGCCAGCAGGGCCGGCCTCTTCGCGGGTAAACCCGCTCCTACCGGGGCCTGTGCCCAACCACCGATCTGTGTCCACCACCGATCCGGCGTAGGAGCGGGTTTACCCGCGAATACGGTAGCGGCGGCAACGGTGAACGGATGGTTGAAATTGGCCAGCAGGGCCGGCCCTTTCGCGGGTGAACCCGCTCCTACACGGCGGCCTGTGTCCAACCACCGACCTGTGTCCAACCTCGATCAGGCGTCGGGGCGGATTTACCCGCGAATACGGTAGCGGCGGCAACGGTGAACGGCGGGTGGTAATTGGCCAGCAGGGCCGGCCTCTTCGCGGGTAAACCCGCTCCTACCGGGGCCTGTGCACAGCCACCGACCTGTGTCCATCCTCGATCAGGCGTAGGAGCGGGTTTACCCGCGAATACGGTAGCGGCGGCAACGGTGAACGGATGGTTGAAATTGGCCAGCAGGGCCGGCCCTTTCGCGGGTGAACCCGCTCCTACACGATGGCCTGTGCCCAACCACCGACCTGTGCCCACTCCCGATCCGGCGTAGGAGCGGGTTTACCCGCGAATATGGTAGCGGCGGCAACGGTGAACGGATGGTGGAAATTGGCCAGCAGGCCCGGCCCTTTCGCGTGTGAAGCCGCGCCGACAGGCGCAGTACCCGCGGAGAGGCCTGCTCAGGCGACGCAAGCCTCCAAGGCTTGAGCCTCTACCCCCAGCAACCGGCTGATCCGCGCGCAGTCATCTTCCCGGCGCAACTCGGCAAACAACACCACCGCTTCAGGGTAACTGCGAGTCAGCATCGCCAGCCACTGCTTCATCCGCCCCGGCGCATAACGCGGCGACAATTTGGCCTGGGCCTGGCGCCAGAACTCACGCAACAGTGGCAACAAATCATGCCAGCTCATCGGCTGATAGTCGCGCCCATCCCGCGCCGCTGCAATCTGCAGGCCCAGGTCCGGGCGCGATACCAGCCCACGCCCGAGCATGATGTCTTCAGCGCCACTGACCTCGCGGCAACGCCGCCAGTCATCGACCGTCCAGATCTCACCATTGGCGAACACCGGCACCTTGACCACATCCTGTACCCGCGCCACCCACTCCCAGTGCGCTGGCGGCTTGTAGCCCTCAACCTTGGTCCGAGCGTGCACCACAAGGTGTGCCGAACCGCCTTCGGCCAAAGCCGTGGCGCACTCCAGTGCCCCGTCGGGGCTGTCGAAGCCCAGGCGCATCTTCGAGGTCACCGGGATATTCGCCGGCACCGCCCGCCGCACTTCACGCACAATGGCGTGCAGCAACTCCGGCTCTTTGAGCAGTACCGCACCACCACGCGACTTGTTCACCGTCTTTGCCGGGCAACCAAAGTTCAGGTCGATCACCGGCGCCCCAAGCTCACAAGCCAGTGCGGCGTTTTCCGCCAGGCATACCGGGTCAGAACCCAGCAATTGCACGCGCATGGGCACACCGGCAGCCGTGCGCGCGCCCTGGCGCAGTTCAGGCGCCAGCTTGTCGAACGAGGACGCCGGCAACAGGCGGTCGCACACGCGAATGAACTCGGTGACGCACCAGTCGATACCGCCCACACGGGTCAATACGTCGCGCAGGATGTTGTCGACCAGCCCCTCCATGGGGGCCAGGGCAATTTGCATGTCGGGGTCTCAGCGGAAAAAGCCGGCAGTTTAACAAAAAATGCCGGCGACTCAGGCGCCGATCAGCGCCGGACCGTAACCTTCGACGAATTCCGCCGGCATGCGCCTGGGCTTGCCGCTGGACAGCTCGATGCAGGCGAAGGTGGTTTGCGCGCGCAGCAGCGTCACACCATCGCGCGGGCGCTTGAGCTGAAACCGCCGCGTCATGCGCAGGCGCTGGTCCCAGTCAATGATCCAGGTGGCCAGTTGCAGCTCGTCGTCTTCATAGGCGGCAGCCAGATAGTCGATTTCGTGGCGCACCACAGCCATCGCCCGGTCAAGGCGCCGGTACTCGGCCAGGTCCAGCCCCAGACGCTGGGAGTGGCGCCAGGCGCAGCGCTCAAGCCAGGTGACGTAGACGGCATTGTTGGCATGGCCAAGGCCGTCGATGTCCTCGCTGCCGACGCGCAGGTCGATGACGAAGGGTGTTGCCAGGTCCCAGCTCATTTTCGCTTCCTTGGCGCAAAAGGCGATTTAGCAGCGATCTGCGGGGCAATGTCCAGCCCCTGTGAGCCTGAGGCAGTCGTTATAGGGGCGGCTTGCCCGCGAATCAGACACTGCGGCGGATGGCACCGGCGGCGATACCGATGTTCGCGGCTGAAGCCGCCCCGGCACTAGCCGCTTCAGCCCGAGCCAGCAATTCGAGCACGGCTTCACTCAGCCGCGGGTCGGCCAGCACTCGCTGGTGACCACCCTCTTCCAGCAGCATCAGCCGGCTATCGAACCAGGACTTGTGGATGACATGTGCCTCATCTGCGGGCACGAGAGCATCATCGGCAGCATGCACCACCAGCCCCGGTAGCTCCAGCTGGTAACCCGTGACATCCAGCCGCGCAATCTGCATGCCCACATCGCGCTCGATCTGGCGAATGAACGCTGCCCGTGCCCGGGCTGGCAGCCCCAGGCGATGGGCAAAACCACGCAACACACCGAGCAACCGCGCCGGCGCTGCAATGCTGACAGCCGCCTCTGTACGCAGCCCCATCTGCAAAGCCAGCAGCACGCTCGCCCCACCCATGGAATGGCCAATGACTGCACGCAAGGGCGGCAACTCAGCCGCAGCCTCAAGCAGCGCCCGGGCAAACAGCACCACATTCGCTTGCTCGCCAGGCGAACGACCATGCCCAGGCCCTTCCAGCGACACCACCGTATGCCCCGCCTGAACCAAGGTCTCGATCAAGGCGGCAAACTGCGTCGGGCGCCCTTCCCAACCGTGCATCAGCAGCACGGTCGGCCCTTGACCCCAGCGCAAGGCAGACAGGCCGAAGCGCAGCGTAATGCGCTCGGCGCTGGCCAGCACAGGCAGCTCCCAATCCCGCGGCGGCAAGTTGCGCGGGGTCATGAAGGCTCGGCGCATCTTGCCCGCGACATGCTCGGGGGCCAGGCGGCCCAAGGTGCCATTGACACCGCGAATCCAGCTCAGGGTGGTCATCGCCATGCTCCAGGGTTAAAGCACCGCCGATTTGGCGGCGCGCAGAATACGGTCAGACAGGTCACTGGTCCCCAAGGCCCGGGCCAACGCCAGCCCTCCCACCATCAGGGCCAGGTCGGCCAGCGCTTTGTCGGCATCCTCAGGGCGGTCGACCATCGCGGCAGTCATCAACTCGATGTGCTCGGCCAGCACCTCGCGGAAGACCTCCGGCAGGCGCTGCATTTCGCCCAACGCGTTAGGCAGCGGGCAAGCATGTACTTCGCAGTCCCGGTGCTTGCGCGAGAGGTAGAAGGCCCCGGCCAGCGCTCGCCGCCCGGCGCCATCGAGATTGGGGTCGATCTGGGCGAGCAAGGCACGGCGCTCACCCAACAACTGGCGGAACGCTTCGAGCATCAGCTCGTCCTTGCTGTCGAAGTGCGCATAGAAGCCGCCGACGGTCAGGCCTGCCGCGCCCATCACCTGACTGACGCTGGGCTCGGCCGGGCCGTGCTGGATCAGCGCACTGCGCGCCGCCTCCAGAATGCGTTCGCGGGTTCTGCTCTTCTTGTCGCTCATCTGGCACGCACCAAACAAAATATGATGATCGAAATATTATTCTCATCATATTTTTTGGCAAGCAAAATGTGCGGCCGTTTGTCGGGGGAAAATTATTGAGACGGGAAAAAACAAAAGGCCCATTCAATAAGCGAATGAGCCTTTAAAGTCCCGCAAAACGCGGGTAAACGTGGCGTCCCCTAGGGGACTCGAACCCCTGTTACCGCCGTGAAAGGGCGGTGTCCTAGGCCACTAGACGAAGGGGACGTAACCTTCGCGAAGATCCACTTGCGTGAACCCTGGCAGAAATGGTGGAGCTAAGCGGGATCGAACCGCTGACCTCCTGCATGCCATGCAGGCGCTCTCCCAGCTGAGCTATAGCCCCGAAACAAAAGGCTCATCAATAATCGACGAGCCTTTTTAAGCCCTGCAAAACGCAGGAAAAGTGGCGTCCCCTAGGGGACTCGAACCCCTGTTACCGCCGTGAAAGGGCGGTGTCCTAGGCCACTAGACGAAGGGGACGTAACCTTCGTGCCGATCCACTTGCGTGAACCCTGGCAGAAATGGTGGAGCTAAGCGGGATCGAACCGCTGACCTCCTGCATGCCATGCAGGCGCTCTCCCAGCTGAGCTATAGCCCCGGATTTCTAGCCTCGCGGCCCAGCGACATAAAAACATCGCTTGTGTAAAACTGGCGTCCCCTAGGGGACTCGAACCCCTGTTACCGCCGTGAAAGGGCGGTGTCCTAGGCCACTAGACGAAGGGGACGAACCTTCTTACCTTCAAGACCCGGTTGCTGGACCCGGTCTTGCTTATCAGCCTTGGCTGCTAAGCGGAATTTGGTGGAGCTAAGCGGGATCGAACCGCTGACCTCCTGCATGCCATGCAGGCGCTCTCCCAGCTGAGCTATAGCCCCACAATGTCGCTTTGAACTGAATCGCTGGCTGGGTGCCTGGCGTTTCGTTTTCGTTCATCGCTGTGGACGGGGCGCATATTAAGTTCGGATTGCAGGGCTGTCAAACTAATTTTCAAAAATATTCAAAAATTTTTTCACAGATAACAATCACTTACCGCCCTACCCCGGTTTTTTGGGGCTTAGTTGGCCTGTGGGAGCGGGCGTGCCCGCGAATGCGGTATTGAATTTACCATTGCATTCGCGGGCACGCCCGCTCCCACAAGTTAGGTGCAAAGCTGAATCAGGCAATGGAAGCCAACAGCTTTTCCCACTCTTTGTTTTCTTTCTTCGACACCCCACCCAGCAGGTCCAAGGCCTGGCGCAGGCGGTAGCGCGTCAGGTCGGGACCGAGGATTTCCATGGCGTCCAGCACCGAAACCGAGCTGGCCTGGCCCGTGATGGCGGCGAACATCAGCGGCATGGCGTCACGCAGCTTCAGCTCCAGCGCTTCGACCACGGCCTGGATGCAACCGGTGATGCGCTCTTTTTCCCACTGACGCAGGCTTTCAAGCTTCCACAGGATCAGCTGGATCACCTGGCGCACCTGGTCGGCCGACAGTTTCTTGCTTTCGAACAGCTTGGCGTCCAGCTTGAGCGCGCCTTCGAAGAAGAACCCGCCCAACGGGGCAACCTGGCTGAAGGTTTCGACCCTGCCTTGCACGTGCGGGGCAATCTTCATCATGTAGTCGCTGTTGAACGCCCACTTCTGCAGGCGTGCGGCAAACTCCTCTACCGGCAGCTCGCGCAGCCACTGGCCGTTGAGCCAGGACAGCTTCTCGATGTCGAAGATCGGGCCGCCCAGCGAGATACGTGACAGGTCGAAGTGCTCGACCATTTCGGCCAGCGAGAACTTCTCGCGCTCGTCAGGCATCGACCAGCCCATGCGGCCAAGGTAGTTGAGCATCGCTTCAGGCATGAAGCCCATGCGCTCGTAGAAGGTGACCGAGGTCGGGTTCTTGCGCTTGGACAGTTTGGATTTGTCCGGGTTGCGCAGCAGCGGCATGTAGCACAGCTTGGGCTGCTCCCAGCCGAAGTACTCGTACAGCTTGATCAGTTTGGGCGCCGATGGCAGCCACTCTTCCCCACGCAGCACGTGGGTGATGCCCATCAGGTGGTCGTCGACCACGTTGGCCAGGAAGTACGTCGGCAGGCCGTCGTTCTTCATCAGCACCTGCATGTCCATGCGGTCCCACGGGATCTCGACATCGCCGCGCAGCATGTCCGGCACCACGCAGATCCCTTCGCTCGGCACCTTCATGCGGATCACGTGCGGCTCGCCAGCGTCCAGGCGGCGCTGCACTTCTTCGGCGCTCATCAGCAACGCACGGCCATCGTAGCGCGGGGTTTCGCCGCGGGCCTGCTGTTCGGCACGCATCTGTTCCAGCTCTTCGGCGGTGCAGAAGCAGTAGAAGGCGTGGCCGGCGTCTACCAGTTCCTTGGCGTATTTGGCGTAGATTTCGCCACGCTCGCTCTGCCGGTAAGGGCCATGTGGGCCGCCGACATCCGGGCCTTCGTTCCATTCGATGCCAAGCCAGCGCAGAGCGTCGAAGATCTGTTGCTCCGACTCGCGCGTGGAGCGCAGCTGATCGGTGTCTTCGATGCGCAGGATGAACTCACCGCCGTGCTGCTTGGCAAAGCAGTAGTTGAACAGGGCGATGTAGGCAGTGCCGACATGGGGGTCGCCGGTAGGCGATGGCGCAATACGCGTGCGTACGGTGGTCATGGAGAGTCTCGAACGAAAGATGAAACAAAGGCGGGATGTTAGCAGGAGGCGGGCACCGGGCTCCAGCAATGGCGCGAACGTCACTTGTCGACGGGCCCTGTGCCGCTGTTAAATTTGTTTACATTTCTGGAACGATAGCCCCCATGCCTGCCCAACTCAAACGCCGCCTGACGATCTTCTTCGCCCTGGTGGCCATCATCGCCCTCGCCTTCCTGGGCCACTGGTACTTCAAGGGCCGCTTCTACGAGAGCACCGACAACGCTTATGTGCAGGGTGAGATCACCCGTATCTCCAGCCAGCTTGGCGCCCGTATCGAAACGGTGCCGGTCGAGGACAACCAGCACGTCAGCAAGGGCGACCTGCTGGTGCGCCTGGAAGCCGCCGACTTCGAGCTGGCGGTCGAACGCGCCCGTGCCGCCTTGGCTACCCGCGAAGCCGAGTACGCACAAGCGCAAAGCCGCCTCACCCAGCAAGGCAGCCTGATTGCCGCCGGCCAGGCCCAATTGGCGGCCACCCAGGCCACGTTCGACCGTTCGCGGCTGGACCTGAGCCGCGCCGAGAAGCTGCGCAAACCGGGTTTTGTCTCTGAAGAGCGGGTCACTACCCTGTCGGCGGACAGCCATGTCGCCGGCTCCCAGGTCGACAAGGCCCGCGCCGACCTGCAAAGCCAGCGCCAGCAGGTCACCGCCCTGAACGCCGAGCTCAAGCGCCTCGATGCGCAAATCGCCAATGCCCGCACCGACCTGGCCCAGGCCGAACTGAACCTGACCCGCTGCGAAATCCATGCACCGATCAGCGGCACCATCGGCCAGCGCAATGCGCGCAATGGCCAGGTGGTGCAGGCCGGCGCCTACCTGCTGTCGATCGTGCCGGATGAAGACATCTGGGTGCAGGCCAACTTCAAGGAAACCCAGATCGGGCGCATGCACCCCGGCCAGCGCGCGGAGCTGTTGTTCGACAGCTACCCCGACACACCGATCGAAGGCCGGGTGGACAGCCTGTTCGCCGCGTCCGGTGCGCAGTTCAGCCTGCTGCCACCGGACAACGCCACCGGCAACTTCACCAAAGTTGTGCAGCGTATCCCGATAAAACTCACGTTCCACGCCGACAACCCATTGCATGGGCGTATTCGCCCCGGCATGTCGGTGACCGCCACCGTCGACCTGCGCAGCGAAGACGAAGGCCACAATGGCCGGTGACCAGCTGCTGCGCCCTACGGCGGAGCCAACCCGACGCGACTGGATCGCGGTGATGAGCGTGATGCTCGGCGCCTTCATGGCAGTGCTGGATATCCAGATCACCAACTCCTCGCTGAAGGACATCCAGGGCGCTCTGTCGGCGACCCTGGAAGAAGGCTCATGGATTTCCACCTCGTACCTGGTGGCGGAAATCATCATGATCCCGCTGACGGCCTGGCTGGTGCAGCTGTTGTCGGCGCGGCGCCTGGCGGTGTGGGTATCCGGCGGTTTCCTGCTGTCGTCGCTGCTGTGCTCGATGGCCTGGAACCTGGAGAGCATGATCCTGTTCCGTGCCTTGCAGGGTTTCACCGGCGGCGCGCTGATCCCGCTGGCCTTCACCCTGACCCTGATCAAGCTGCCCGAGCACCACCGCGCCAAAGGCATGGCGATGTTCGCCATGACCGCCACTTTTGCCCCCTCCATCGGCCCCACCCTGGGCGGCTGGCTGACCGAGAACTGGGGCTGGGAATACATCTTCTACATCAATATCCCACCGGGCCTGCTAATGATCGCCGGCTTGTTATACGGGCTTGAGAAGAAGGAGGCGCACTGGGAGCTGCTGAAAAGTACCGATTACGCCGGCATCGTCACGCTCGGCCTTGGGTTGGGCTGCCTGCAGGTGTTTCTCGAGGAAGGCCATCGCAAGGACTGGCTGGAGTCGCACCTGATCGTCGGCCTGGGCAGCGTTGCCCTGGTCAGCCTGATCACCTTCGTCATCCTGCAGTTTTCCAAGCCACACCCGCTGATCAACCTGCGTATCCTCGGCAACCGCAACTTTGGCCTGTCGAGCATCGCCAGCCTGGGCATGGGTGTGGGCCTGTACGGTTCGATCTATCTGCTACCGCTGTACCTGGCGCAGGTACAGGGTTACAACGCCTTGCAGATTGGCGAGGTGATCATGTGGATGGGTATTCCGCAGTTGTTCCTGATCCCGCTGGTGCCGCAACTGATGAAGGTGATATCGCCCAAGGTACTATGCGCGCTGGGGTTTTGCCTGTTCGGCGCTGCCAGTTTCGGTTCGGGGGTGCTCAACCCGGACTTTGCCGGGCCGCAGTTCAACCATATCCAGATCATACGCGCCCTGGGCCAGCCGATGATCATGGTGACCATCTCGCTGATTGCCACCGCGTATATCCAACAACAGGATGCAGGGTCCGCGTCGAGCCTGTTCAATATTCTGCGTAACCTCGGTGGCGCGATTGGTATTGCCTTGCTGGCCACCCTGCTGGATGCGCGCACCAAGGTGTACTTCGACTACCTGCGCGAATCGGTGGTGCCGAGCAACCCACAGGTGGCTGAGCGGCTGGCGCAATTGGCGGAGCGCTTGGGCAATGACAATGCGGCGCTGGGCAAACTTAGCGAGATTACCCACCAGCAGGCGCTGATCATGGCTTACAACGATGCCTTCCACTTTGTCGGGATCGGGTTGGCGGTGAGCATGGTGGCGGTGTTGATGACCCGCAAGTTGCCGGAAGGGTTGAAGGCTGGGGAAGCCCATTGAGGCTATTACAGATTAGATGCGGTCCCTGTGGGAACGGGCATGCCCGCGAACACCGGCGCAGCCGGTGCCAGCCACCGCGTTGAATTCTTCGCGGGCACGCCCGCTCCCACAGGGCCCGCGCCCGGCTTCAGCTGCTAATCAACCGCTCCCGCAGTTGCGCAATCTCGTCACGCAACTGCGCCGCAGCTTCGAACTCCAGGTCGCGGGCGAACTGCATCATTTTCTCTTCCAACTGCTTGATGCGCTTGGTGATCTCGCCCGGCGTACGCAGTTCGGCCTCGTAACGGGCGCTCTCCTCCGCCGCCTTGGCCATGCCCTTGCGCTTCTTGCTGCGCGCACCGGGCACGGTGGCACCTTCCATGATGTCGGTGATGTCCTTGACCACACCCTTGGGCACGATGCCGTTGGCTTCGTTGAAGGCGATCTGCTTCTCGCGGCGGCGCTCGGTTTCGTCGATGGCCCGCTGCATCGAGCCTGTTACGTTATCGGCGTACAGAATGGCCCGGCCATTGAGGTTACGTGCCGCGCGGCCAATGGTCTGGATCAGGGAGCGCTCGGAACGCAGAAAACCTTCCTTGTCCGCATCGAGGATGGCCACCAGCGACACCTCGGGCATGTCCAGGCCCTCGCGCAGCAGGTTGATGCCCACCAGCACGTCGAAGGTGCCCAGGCGCAGGTCGCGGATAATCTCCACCCGCTCCACCGTATCGATGTCCGAGTGCAGGTAGCGTACCCGCACGTCGTGGTCGGCCAGGTAATCGCTGAGGTCCTCGGCCATGCGTTTGGTCAACGTGGTCGCCAGCACTCGCTCGCCTGCCGCGACACGCTTGCGGATCTCGGACAGCAGGTCGTCGACCTGGGTCAGCGCCGGGCGCACCTCTACCTGCGGGTCGACCAGCCCGGTCGGGCGCACCACCTGCTCCACCACGCGTCCGGCATGCTCAGCCTCGTAGGGGCCCGGAGTGGCCGAAACGAAAATGGTCTGCGGGCTGACATCCTCCCACTCGTCGAAACGCATCGGCCGGTTGTCCAGCGCGGAAGGCATGCGGAAGCCGTACTCGACGAGGGTCTCCTTGCGTGAACGGTCGCCCTTGTACATGGCGCCGACCTGCGGAACGCTGACGTGTGATTCATCGATCACCAGCAGCGCATCGGGCGGCAGGTAATCGTACAGGGTGGGCGGCGGCGCCCCGGCCGGGCGCCCGGACAGGTAACGCGAGTAGTTTTCGATGCCGTTGCAGTAGCCCAGCTCGAGGATCATCTCCAGATCGAAGCGGGTGCGTTGCTCCAGACGCTGCGCTTCGACCAGCTTGTTGGCCTTGTGCAGGTATTCCAGACGCTCCTTCAGTTCTTCCTTGATGCCCTCCACCGCTTCCAGCAGGGTTTCCCGCGGGGTCACGTAGTGGCTCTTGGGGTAGAACGTGAAACGTGGCAGCTTGCGGAAAACCTCGCCGGTCAACGGATCGAAGGCGGCGATGTTCTCCACTTCATCATCGAACAGCTCGATGCGGATGGCTTCCAGATCCGATTCGGCCGGGAAGATGTCGATCACATCGCCGCGTACCCGGAAGGTGGCGCGGGCAAAGTCCATTTCGTTGCGGGTGTACTGCAGGTCGGCCAGGCGGCGCAGCAGCGCGCGCTGGTCGAGCTTGTCGCCACGGTCCACGTGCAGGACCATTTTCAGGTAGGTCTCAGGGCTGCCCAGGCCGTAGATGCACGACACAGTGGTCACGATGATCGCGTCACGCCGCTCCAGCAGCGCCTTGGTCGCCGACAGGCGCATCTGCTCGATGTGGTCGTTGATCGAGGCGTCCTTCTCGATGAAGGTGTCCGACGACGGCACATAGGCTTCCGGCTGGTAGTAGTCGTAATAGGAAACGAAGTACTCCACCGCGTTGTTGGGGAAGAATGCCTTGAACTCCCCGTACAACTGGGCGGCCAGCGTCTTGTTGGGCGCCAGCACCAGCGTCGGGCGCTGCACCTGCTGGATGACGTTGGCAATGCTGAAGGTCTTGCCCGAACCGGTCACCCCAAGCAACGTCTGGTGCGACAGCCCCGCCTCTATGCCTTCGACCAACTGGCGGATAGCCTCGGGCTGGTCGCCAGCCGGCTGGAAACGTGTGACGAGCTGGAACTCGGACATGAAGGACCTCGCGGTGCAGCAGCTGTAAATTTAGCCAGTAGTCTATACCCAAATGCGCCCGTTCGGGGGCGCTTTCAAGGCACAGGTGTGGGCGCATGCAACGGTGGACACGGCATTTAGACCAATGGTCGAAAAATATTTGCGCAAATAGCCCCAAAAGCTGCGCCAGAGTGTCGCGGTGACCGGTCGGTATCACTATACTGACTCCCCGTTTGTGCACCGCTTCAGTGCATTCGGCTGGAGCGTGTACGCCCTATCACACTCCAATCAGAGCCAAGGTAACAATGAGCCTGTTTTCCGCTGTCGAGCTGGCACCCCGCGACCCTATTCTGGGCCTCAACGAAGCATTCAACGCCGACCCACGTACCGACAAGGTCAACCTGGGCGTAGGCGTGTATTGCAATGAGGAAGGCCGCATTCCGCTGCTGCGCGCCGTGATCGAAGCCGAAACCCAGCGTGCCGCCCAGCACGCTTCGCGCGGCTACCTGCCGATCGACGGCATCGCCACCTACGACCAGGCTGTGCAGAAGCTGCTGTTCGGCGCCGAGTCGCCACTGCTGGCCGCCGGCCGCGTGGTCACCGTGCAGGCCGTCGGTGGTACCGGCGCGCTGAAGATCGGTGCCGACTTCCTCAAGCGCCTCTCGCCCAACGCCGTGGTTGCCATCAGCGACCCTAGCTGGGAAAACCACCGTGCGCTGTTCGAATCGGCCGGCTTCCCGGTGCAGACCTACCGCTACTACGATGCGCCGACCAACGACGTCAACCGCGCGGGCATGCTCGAAGACCTCAACGCCCTGCCATCCGGTTCGATCGTGGTGCTGCACGCCTGCTGCCACAACCCGACCGGTGTCGACCTGAACCTGGACGACTGGAAGAACGTCCTGGAAGTGGTCAAGGCCAAGGGCCACGTGCCGTTCCTCGACATGGCCTACCAGGGCTTTGGTGACGGTATCGCCGAAGACGCCTTCGCCGTGCGCCTGTTCGCCGAGTCGGGCCTGGAGTTCTTCGTTTCCAGCTCGTTCTCCAAATCGTTCTCGCTGTACGGCGAGCGCGTCGGCGCACTGTCGATCGTCACCGCCTCCAAGGACGAGAGCACCCGCGTGCTGTCGCAGGTCAAGCGCGTGATCCGCACCACCTACTCCAACCCGCCAACCCACGGCGCAACCATTGTTGCCACCGTGCTGAACAGCGCAGAACTGCGCCAGATGTGGGAAACCGAACTGGCCGAAATGCGCGAGCGCATCCACGGCATGCGCAAGCAGATGGTATCGCTGCTGGCCGAATACGGTGCCAACCGCGACTTCAGCTTCGTTGGCCGCCAGGTCGGCATGTTCTCCTACTCGGGCCTGACCGTTGAACAGGTCACCCGCCTGAAGAACGACTTCGGCATCTATGCCCTGGACACCGGCCGTATCGCGGTGGCCGCGCTGAACCAGAGCAACATCCACGTGGTGACCAAAGCGATCGTGGAAGTGCTGTAACTCATTGTTTTGCCTGGGGGTGGGTTGACTTCTCCCGGGCAATCAGTAAGATACGCGCAGATTCCGCGATAGCTCAGTCGGTAGAGCAAATGACTGTTAATCATTGGGTCCCTGGTTCGAGTCCAGGTCGCGGAGCCAGACATTGAAGAAGCCCCCGGATGCGCAAGCAACCGGGGGCTTTTTCGTTGCGCTGAAATTATTGGCCAGCAACGGTGAACGGCGGGCGGAGATTGGCCAGCAGGCCCGGCCCTTTCGCGGGTAAACCCGCTCCTACGACGGCCTGTGTTCAACCACCGATGTGTGTCCACCACCGATCCGGTGTAGGAGCGGGTTTACCCGCGAAGAGGCCGGCATCGCCAACAGAGGCCTCAATCACTGCGCCCGATCGGGTAAAACGCCCCCCGGCTCCACACCCCAAGCCATTCCTCCCCGTCGATCACATGCGGCACCGCCAGCTCCACCAGTTGGTAAAACACATTGCGATTTATCAGCGCCTCCAGGTTGCTGCGCATCAGCACATACGGTGATGGCTCCTGCGTCAGCGGGTCGATCACCACCCGCAGGGGATTATCCGGCCCCGCCTCGACCTGGTCCTCGACATTGCTGGTAAAACGCAGCACCTGCTGCTCGCCTTCGCCCTGCACTTCCAGCAACACGGCCACGAACGGCGCATCGTCAACACGAATGCCGACCTTCTCTACCGGGGTAATCAGGAAGTAGTCATCGCCGTCGCGGCGAATGATGGTAGAGAACAGCCGCACCATCGGCTTGCGCCCGATCGGCGTGCCCAGGTAGTACCAGGTGCCATCGCGGGCAATGCGCATGTCGATGTCACCACAGAATTCCGGGTTCCACAGGTGCACCGGCGGCAGCCCCTTGGCCTTGGGGATCTGCGCCAGAAGGTCATTGGCCTTGCCGGAGTCGCTCATCACGCTTGCCTCATTCACTCATGCCCAGAAGGCTACGAGCGTACTCGCGCATCGGCGCACCAAGCAAATCCTCCGGGGTGTTGTCGTGGAACGTCAACAAACCGCCACGGCTCTTGATGCGTGCGGTGTCGATCAGGTAGCGGGTACTGGTTTCGATCAGCATCATCTGCACCACGCCAGTGTCCCAGCCCAAGCGGTCGACGGCCTGCTCGTCATACCACTCGTCACCATTGCCGATGCGATCGTCGGTACGTGCGAAGCGCGTGTACAACACGTAGTCCGCACCCACCGCGCGCGCCTGGGCGATGGCCTCTTCGAGGCCCAGCGGGCCCTGGGCGCGACGTACCATCGGGAAGTATTCGACGAAGCTCTTGAAGGCCTGCTGGGCCACTGCATTCTGCCGAGGCACCGGCCCCTCGCCCGGCGGCACGAATGCACCCTGGCCAATGAAAATGAACGAATCAGGCTGCAGGCGGATCGACAAGGAGCGACGGGTTTCGCTGTGGTCCAGCAGACCGGCATCGCTCATGTGATAGCGGACGCCTTCGCCCATATCGCTGACATTCATGCAGCCGCCCAGCGCCATCAGCGCCAGCAGCAAGACCAGGCTACGCATCTTTCCTCCAGTGGCCGGCGACGAAAAACCGGCGAATAGCCGGCGGATGCAGCTTTTGCGCCAGCTTCAGCCACCGATCACTTTCATGACGGTCACGCCGCCGGAAAAGGCCACGTCTTGCTTGTCAGCCAAAGCCTTTACCAACAACCGCTGCAAGGCCGGCAGCGCCTGATGACGCGGTTTTTCCAGCAGGTCGCCGACGAAGTGCCGGTTACCTGACGACAGGCAGCCATGCAGCCACCCCGTAGAAGACAGGCGCAGCCGCGAGCAGGTACGGCAAAACGGCACGCTTTCGTTGGCAATGACGCCGAAGTGGCCCCTGCCGGGGATGTGGTAACGCATGGCAGTGGCGTCCAGCGGCGCATTCACCTGGGCGTAGGTATGCTGGCCGCCGATCAGCGCAAGCAGCTGGTCGAGGCCTACAAACTGCTGGAGGAAGGCGTTGCGATCGTGAGAGAGGTGGCCCATGCGCATCAGTTCGATGAAGCGCAGCTCGAAGCCGCGCGCGAGGCAGTAATCCAGCAGGGGCAGTACCTGATCAAGGTTTTTCCCGCGCATCGGCACCATGTTGACCTTGATTCGCATACCCAGGGCGCTGGCCTGCTCCATTCCATCCAGCACAGTGCCCAGGTCGCCGCCACGGGCAATCTGGCGGAAAGCCAGCGGGTCGAGGGTGTCGAGGGAAACGTTCAGCCGACGAATCCCAGCCGCCTGCAGTTGCGGCAACTTGCGCGCCAGCAACTGGCCGTTGGTGGTCAGCGAGACGTCATCAAGGTCGAGTTTGGCCACGGCAGCCAGAAAGGCATCCAGGCGCGGGCTGACCAGTGGCTCACCGCCAGTAATCCGCAGGCGCTCGATGCCGGCGGCTTCGATCAGGTAGGCCACGCCACGGGCCAAGGCATCAGCCGACAGCTCGTCCTGCGCCGCCACCAGCCGCTTTCCGTCAGGTACACAGTAGGTACAGGCGTAGTTGCAGGCAGCCGTCAGGCTGACGCGCAGGTTGCGAAAGCGCCTGCCTTGACGATCGACAATCATGAATGACTCCGGCATGGATGAAGGGGCCGGCAAAACCTGACTCATAAATCAGGTTTTTGCAAGCCCCAATGCGCAATGCCGAATTTCCAAACGATAGCCAAACGCTTCGGGCTGCACTGCCGCGCAGCGGACGCACGACGCCGTTTCGCTAAATGCTCAGTTCGAGGGTTCCGGGTCGCGCTTGCGCTTGTTACCCATACGCACGCCAATGTCCATCAGGAACTGGAAGAAGCCTTCCTGGTCTTCCAGCACGTTGCTCCAGAACGGCGAGTGGTACAGCGCCACAGCGCCGTGCACCAGCGCCCAGGCAGCGCAGTAGTGGAAATACGGCGGCACGTCTTCGAGCTTGCCTTCGCTGATACGGCCCTTGATCAGCTGGGTCAGGCGGTCGAAATTGGAGGCACGGATGCTGTGCAGCTGCTCGACCATTTCCGGCACCTGATTGCCCTTGACCACCTTTTCTTCAAGGCGGTCGAACAGCCGGTAGCGTTGCGGGTCGCGCATGCGGAACTCGAAGTAGGCGCGCGACAGCGCTTCCTTGTCACGGTCGACGTCGGCCGAGTGCAACAGCTCGTTCAGGTCACGCTCGTAATCGAGCATCAGGCGCAGGTAGATCTCCGCCTTGGACTTGAAGTGCTTGTAGATCGTGCCTTTGCCGATGCCCACGGCGTCGGCGATCATCTCGACGGTGACGCTGTCTTCACCTTGCTCGAGAAACAGCTTGAGCGCGGTATCGAGGATTTCCTGTTCGCGACGGCGAAACTCACGGACCTTACGAGGTTCTTTCTGCATGGGAAGGACTGGATGACAATCGAAGCGGTTTATTATGCCTAACTTGCGGGAAATTGCACGGATCATCCACGCATGTCTGTGTTTCACGATGCATACGGCCATGCGCTGCGGGAGGAACGAAACGTTGGCGTATTCCAAATCTGTTTAAAAAACGTCCAATATGCACTGGCACTGCGCCAAACCTGACCAATACTTGAAGTGTTGGCGCGGCGCATCCCCCCCAGTGGCGCGCCGATAAAGGTGCTCAGGGACCGCGTACCTTTGTTTTACTCCTAATGGTCTTAACCCGGATTCCTCCCCCAGAACCCGGGTTTTTTTTGTGTTTTTGTGGGGAGGATGGTGTGACGGCTGTCAGGTGCGTGACGCAAGATTGTCAGCGCCTGTGAGATCGAGCGTCGCCCGCGCGGCGCTTCGCGGGTAAACCCGCTCCTACGCTTGTTTCGGGCCAATTAGGCCTGGGGGATTTGCGCGCGAACGCCTTGGCGCACGCCTCGATATCGCGTCGTACAAACAAGGCGGTCGCGCGCGCCTGGCACAGAAGAGCGCCGCCCGCGCGGCGCTTCGCGGGTAAACCCGCTCCTACATTTGTTTCGGGCCAATTAGGCCTATGGGATTTGCGTGCGAACGCCTTGGCGCACGCCTCGATATCGCGTCGTACAAACAAGGCGGCCGCGCGCGCCTGGCACAGGACGGACTGGCCCGAAACAAATGTAGGAGCGGGTTTACCCGCGAAGCGCCGCGCGGGCGGCGCTCGATCTCACAGGCGCTGCAAGGGTTGTGGCAGGCACCTTGTGCCCCTCACACAATCTTTAACCCCGGTAAATCAAGCCACCCGCGCCAACGGGAACAGCCGCTTGAAGTTGGCGGTAGTCTGCTCCGCCAACTGCTCATAACTGGCCCCACGCAACGAAGCCACATACTCCGCCACCTCCCGCACATACTGCGGCAGGTTCGGCTTGCCCCGGTGCGGAATCGGCGCCAGGTACGGCGAATCGGTCTCCACCAGCAAGCGATCGACCGGCACCTGCCGCGCCACTTCACGCAAGGCATCGGCATTGCGGAAGGTCACGATGCCCGACAGCGAGATGTAATAACCCAGGTCCAGCGCGGCCTTGGCCATGTCCCAGTCCTCGGTAAAGCAGTGCAGCACGCCAGCCTGCGGCAGGTTGGCCTCACGCAGCAGCGCCAGGGTATCGGCACGCGCCGCCCGGGTATGCACGATCACCGGTTTGCCGGTCTGCCTGGAGGCCTCCAGGTGCAAGCGGAACGAAGCCTGCTGCAGCTCGGCAGCCTCCGGCTCGTAGTGGTAATCCAGCCCGGTTTCACCAATCGCCACCACATGCGGGTGGGCCAGTTCGCGCAACAACCATTCCAACGCCGGGGTTTCGCCAGGGGCCAGGTCCAGCGGGTGCACGCCCACCGAGCAGTCGACGTCAGCGTACTGCTCGCTCAGCGCCTTCACTGCACCCGCATTCTCGGCACTGACGCCAATGCACAGGAAATGCCCGACCCCACGCTCACGCGCCGCCTGCAGGGCAGCGTCGAGGGAGCCCTGGTGAGCAGTGAGGTCAAGACGGTCGAGGTGGCAATGGGAATCTACGAGCATGGGATAACGGCACACATGAAAAATGGAAAATCAGCGGGCACCCGGCAGTTGCAGCCAGTGAGCCAGCAGCGATTCAAGCAACAAGGCGCGGTTGAGGTTGGCCTTGCCCAGTACCTTCTGGCGCTGTTCGAGGATCCATGCCTGCACCTCCAGCACCTTGGCCTGGCGGCTCTTCTGCGCCAGGTATTGCACGACCTTGCGCATATCGGCCAAGCCTAACCCTTCCTCGTCCTGGGTCAACTGATAGCGCAGGATCAGGTGCGACCAATCGCAGAACCAGTCGAACAGCAGCAACAACGGCACACCGCTCCAGGCATCGGCCAGCTGGCTCGGCGATTGCTGCTGCTTGAGCAGCTTCTTCACCCCATCGGCCACCAGCGCGCGTTGCTCGCGCACACCCTGCGCCTGCAGGCTGACCGCCATCAATGGCGAACCTGCCGCCAGCGTCAGCAGCTCATCGCGCTCGACCTCGTCGCAGTCGGGTAACGCGCCAGTCAGCCATGCCTGGCTCTGGGCCAGACTGGGCTGCGGACAGGCCACCTGCTGGCAGCGGCTCTTGATCGTCGGCAACAGACGGCTGGGCTGGTGCGTCACCAGCAACAACACGGTATCACCGGAAGGTTCTTCAAGGCTTTTGAGCAGGGCGTTGGAGGCGTTGACATTCATCGCCTCCACCGGCTCGATCAACACCACCTTGCGCCCGCCCAGCTGCGCGGTCTGCACCACAAAGGCCACAAGCTCGCGTACCTGGTCGACCTTGATCGGCTTGTCAGCCTCCTCCGGCTCGAGGACGAAGTTGTCCGGGTGGCTGCCGGCCTTGAGCAACAGGCACGACTTACACGCCCCACAAGCGTCCAGGCCCTGCGGCTGCTGGCACAACAGGCGCGCCATCAGACGCTCGGCCATGGCCCGCTTGCCAATACCCTGCGGCCCATGCAGCAGGTAAGCGTGGGCATGGCGGCTGCGACCGGCCAGTTGCTGCCACAGCGCCTGCTGCCAAGGGTAGGCCTCAGCCACGGCAACGCTCCAGAATGCCTGGCAGCAGTACGTCGATGTCACGCTGCACCGCCTCCAGGGATTGTGCCGCATCAAGCAGGCTGTAGCGCTGTGGCGCGCCTTGGGCACGCTGCAGGTACGCCTGGCGCACCGCTTCGAAGAACGCCTGCCCTTCCTGCTCGAATCGGTCAAGGCGGCCACGGGCGGCGGCGCGGGCAAGGCCCACTTCCACCGGCAGGTCGAAGACCAGGGTCAGGTCCGGGCGCAGGTCGCCCTGGACGAATTGTTCCAGAACCGCGATACGCTCGACCGACAGACCACGCCCGCCACCCTGATAGGCATAGGTGGCGTCCGTGAAACGATCACACAGTACAACAGCCCCGCGGGCCAGCGCCGGGCGGATGACCTGCGCCAGGTGCTGGGCGCGAGCGGCGAACACCAGCAGCAGCTCAGTGTCGGCCGCCATGCCTTCGTCGCTGGGCGTCAGCAACAGTTCACGCACCTTTTCCGCCAGCGGCGTACCGCCTGGCTCACGGGTCAGCACCACGTCCAGGCCGTGCTCGCGCAGGCGCGCGGCCAGGTAGTCGCGATTGGTGCTCTTGCCCGCGCCTTCGGGGCCTTCCAAAGTAATAAACAAGCCGCTCACAGGCAGTCCTTAATGTTGTTCGTCAGGCGTCGGCCGCTCGGCCGCTTGCGCACCGCCGGCAGGGGCATCCTGCGCGGGCGCTTCATCGGGGGCTGGCTGCGCAGTTGGCTCATCCGCTGCTGACGGGTCCGCTGCTGGGGGCTCAGGGCGCTGCGCATCGTCGGCGCCCGATGCCTGTTCGGCATCATCGGCACCTGGCTTGGCCTCTTGCTGCGGCGCGGGGCTGGAGCGGTAGTCCGACCGGCGCTTGAGCTGGAACTCGCGCACTGCCGAATTGTGGTCGTCGAGGTCGTCGGAAAACACATGGCTGCCATCGCCGCGGGCGACGAAGTAAAGACTGGTGCCATTGGATGGGTTCAGCGCCGCGTGAATCGCCTCGCGGCCGACCATGGCGATCGGGGTCGGCGGCAGGCCGGTCATGGTGTAGGTGTTATAGGGCGTCGGCTCGCGCAGGTCGGCGCGGGTGATCTTGCCGTTGTAGCGTTCACCCATGCCATAGATAACCGTCGGGTCGGTCTGCAGCATCATACCCAGGCGCATGCGCCGCACGAACACGCCGGCGATCTGCCCGCGCTCCTGCGGAATGCCGGTTTCCTTCTCTACCAGGGAGGCCATGATCAGCGCCTGGTACGGGTCACGATACGGCAGGTCGGTGGACCGCTCGGCCCACTCCTTGGCCAGCACTTCGTCCAGACGCATGTAGGCCTGCTGCAGCAACTCGACATCGCTCATACCCCGCACGAAGCGGTAGGTGTCGGGGAAGAAGCGGCCTTCGGGGAATACACCGGTATGGCCGAGCTTGTCCATGACCTCGGCATCCGACAAGCCGTCCAGGGTATGCTTGATCTTTTCATGCTTGGCCACGGCCGCACGCACCTGGCGGAAGGTCCAGCCTTCGACCAGGGTGAGGTTGTACTGCACCACGTCGGCACGGCGCCAGGCGTCGAACAACTGCTCGACGGTCATGCCAGGGGTAAGACGGTACTCGCCAGTGTGCAGCGGTGTGCCGGCCATGTTGAAGCGCCAGTACAAACGCAACCAGACAGCATCGTCAAGCAACCCTTCTCTTTGCATGCTGTAGAACATGCGGTTGGGGTTAGTGCCATTGGGCACATCCAGCAGGCGCTCCTGCGTGACGTGCAGGGGCTGCTCCAGGACCGAGTTGACCTTCCAGGCCGACCAGCCAAACGCCAGGCCGGCAAGGATCAAGCCCATTTCCAGCAACAGCAGGAATTTACGTCTCACGAATTCAGGTTTCCAGTAACGTACGGGCAACGGCCTGCAGTTTACGAGTGAGCGGGCCCGGCGACCAGTTTAGCGCGGCTACGCCACACACGGGCCAAATGCCGTAAACGCTATTGCAAACAAATACTTCATCCGCTTGCTCAAGCGCCTCGAACGACAGGTCGCAGACGTGTGCCGCAATACCCAGCAGCGGGGCCTGTTCCAGCAGTGCGGCACGCATCACGCCCGCCACGCCACAACGGCTAAGGTCGGCGGTAAGCAGCACGCCATCACGCACCAGAAACAGATTGCTGTATACCCCTTCGATCACCCTGCCCTGCGCGTCACGCATCAGGCCTTCGGCATGGACGCTGTCCTGCCATTCGGCACGGGCCAGCACCTGCTCCAGGCGGTTAAGGTGTTTGAGGCCAGCCAGCAGTGGTTGTTCCCCAAGCCGGGTCTGGCAGGGGAACAACCGCACACCATGCTCAGCATGCTCGACAGGATAACGGGGTAATGGGCTGCCTTGCAGGATACGCCGCGGCGCTGCATCGACAGCTGGCGCATAGCCACGCTGGCTATCGCCACGGGTAAGGATAAGTTTGACGACACCCTCACCCAGCTGGCTGGCGTAACGCAGCAACTCGTCGCGCACCAGCGCCAGGTCGGTGTTGATCGCCAAGCGCTGGCAGCCCAGCGCCAGGCGTGCAAGGTGGCCGTCCAGCAAGCTGGGCCGGGCACCTCGCACGGCGATGGTTTCGAACAGGCCATCGCCGTAGGCCAGGCCGCGGTTCTGCAGGTTGAGTGCAGTCGCCGGCTGGCCGTCGATCCAGCTGTGCATCAGTCGGCAAACCGGCGGAATACCAGCGAGCCGTTGGTGCCGCCAAAGCCGAACGAGTTGGACAGCACCACGTCGATCGGCATGCTGCGCGCCTGGTGGGGAACGAAGTCGAGGTCACACCCTTCGTCCGGCTCGTCCAGGTTGATGGTCGGTGGGGCCATCTGGCTATTGATTGCCAGCACGCTGAAGATCGCTTCCACCGCGCCCGCGGCGCCCAGCAAGTGGCCCGTCATCGACTTGGTCGAGCTGACCGCCAGCTTGTAGGCATGCTCGCCGAACACGCGCTTGATCGCCGCCACTTCGGCCACATCGCCCGCCGGGGTAGAAGTGCCGTGGGCGTTGATGTAGCTGACGTCTTCCGGCTGGATACCGGCATCGCGCAAAGCGTTGGCCATGCAGCGGGCAGCGCCCTCGCCAGAGTCGGGTGGCGAGGTCATGTGGTAGGCGTCGCCGCTCATGCCAAAGCCAACCAGCTCGGCATAGATAGTCGCACCGCGGGCCTTGGCGTGCTCCAGCTCCTCGAGCACCAGGGCTCCGGCACCGTCGGACAATACAAAGCCGTCACGACCCTTGTCCCACGGGCGGCTGGCCCGGCTGGGTTCATCGTTGCGGGTAGACAGTGCGCGCGAAGCGCCAAAACCGCCCATGCCCAGACCACAAGCGGCCATCTCGGCGCCACCTGCGATCATCACGTCAGCCTCACCGTAGGCGATATTGCGCGCGGCCATGCCGATGCAATGGGTGCCAGTGGTGCACGCAGTGGCGATGGCATAGTTCGGCCCTTGCAGACCCAGGTGGATCGACAGGAAACCGGAGATCATGTTGATGATCGAACCCGGCACGAAGAACGGCGAAATGCGGCGCGGCCCTGAATCGTGCAGGGTGCGGCTGGTTTCTTCGATGTTGGTCAGACCACCGATACCCGAGCCCATGGCCACGCCAATACGCTCGCGGTTGGCATCGGTGACCTCCAGGCCGGCATTACGCACGGCCTGGAAACCAGCCGCCAGGCCGTATTGGATGAACAGGTCGAGCTTGCGGGCCTCTTTGGCCGACAAGTACTGCTCAACCTCGAAGCCTTTCACCGAGCCGCCAAAACGGGTGGAGTAGGCAGACAGGTCCGTGTGTTCGATCGGACCGATGCCACTGCGGCCAGCCAGAATGCCCTGCCAGGTGCTCGGTACATCGGTACCCAGTGGCGACAGCATACCCATACCGGTGACCACGACGCGTCTACGCGACACAGTACTCTCCTTTTCTAATAACAGAGTCTCTTGCCATTGCATTCAAGTACTGGAATGAAATGGCAACAAGCTCTTGGTGCGCGGTGAACGAAGCCGCCTGATAAATGCGAGGCGCTCGCAAAGAAAAAACCGCACGCCGGCGAAGGCAGTGCGGTTTTCCCCGACAAGAAACGTCGACTGTAGCGTCTTAGGCCTGGTGGGCTTTGACGTAGTCGATGGCAGCTTGAACGGTAGTGATCTTCTCGGCTTCTTCGTCAGGGATTTCGGTCTCGAATTCCTCTTCCAGAGCCATCACCAGTTCAACGGTGTCAAGCGAATCGGCACCCAGGTCATCGACGAAGGACTTAGTCTCAGTCACTTCTTCTTCCTTGACGCCCAGTTGCTCGGCGACGATTTTCTTGACGCGTTCTTCGATGGTGCTCATACCTAGTTTTCACTCCTAATGGATATATGTCAGGCAGCTGGCCGGTGGCTAATTTTATAGAAAGACGTTCGCTTTTCAAGCTAAACGCACCTTCAGGCTAGTCACCACACCCGCTGCCTGGAATCTGGTTGCAGCTTTATAACGGATTTTAGGCTCGCAGTATGACTCTTTTTTTACGAAACCCGTCACATTGAGTTGCAGTATTACATGTACATCCCGCCGTTGACCGGCACGGTAGCGCCGGTCACGTAGGCGGCGCCGTCGGACGCCAGGAACGAAACCACCTTGGCAATTTCGTCAGCCTGGCCCAGGCGGCCCAGCGGAATCTGGGTCTGCAGGGCTTCGCGCTGAGCTTCCGGCAGCTCGCGGGTCATGTCGGTATCGATGAAGCCCGGGGTCACCGAGTTGACGGTGATGCCACGCGAACCCACTTCACGCGCCAGGGCGCGACTGAAGCCTTCCAGACCGGCCTTGGCCGCCGCGTAGTTGGCCTGACCCGCGTTACCCATGGCACCGACGACCGAGCCGATGCTGATGATACGACCCCAACGTGCCTTGGTCATGCCACGCAGCACGCCCTTGGACAGACGGTAGAGGCTGTTGAGGTTGGTGTCGATGACATCGAACCACTCGTCGTCTTTCATGCGCAGCATGAGGTTGTCGCGGGTGATACCGGCGTTGTTGACCAGGATGGCCGGCGCACCGAACTGCTCGCCAATGGCGGCCAGTACGGCTTCAACCGATTCGGCGCTGGTCACATTCAGCTCCATGCCGGTGCCGGTGATGCCGTGTTCTTTCAGGGTGGCAGCGATGCGCTCGGCGCCGGACGCCGAAGTGGCGGTACCGATCACGGTCGCGCCCTGGCGGCCCAGCTCGAGGGCGATGGCCTGGCCAATGCCACGGCTGGCGCCGGTAACCAGTGCAACTTTACCTTGCAGGCTCATGCAAGCTTCTCCAAATCAGGCCAGTGCCGCGCGGGTGGCAGCAACGGCGTCAGGGGTGTTGAGGTTGTAGGTGGTCACGCCGTCGGCGCAACGCTTGTTAAGGCCAGCCAGGACCTTACCCGGGCCACACTCGACCAGGTTGACCGCACCGTTGGCGGCCAGGGTCTGCACGCACTCGACCCAGCGTACCGGCTGGTACAGCTGTGCCAGCAGGTCGTGCTTGAGGGCATCGAGGTCGGCGGCGACGGCGGCAGTGACGTTCTGCACCACCGGAATCTGCGGGGCCTTCCATTCGATGGCATTGACCGATTCGGCAAAGCGCTCGGCAGCTGGCTTCATCAGGGCGCAGTGCGACGGGACGCTCACCGCCAGTGGCAGGGCGCGCTTGGCACCTTTGGCCTTGCACAGCTCCATGGCGCGGTCTACCGCCGCCTTGTTACCGGCGATGACCACCTGACCAGGCGAGTTGAAGTTCACGGCGCTGACCACTTCATCTTCAGCGGCTTCGGCGCAGAGTTCCACGACCACAGCATCGTCCAGGCCGAGAATGGCAGCCATGGCGCCGTGACCGGCCGGTACGGCTTCCTGCATCAGCTGACCGCGGCGCTCGACCAGGCGAACGGCATCTTTCAGGCTGATGCTGCCAGCGGCGACCAGGGCGCTGTATTCGCCCAGGCTGTGCCCGGACACGAAGGCAGGCTTGGCACCGCCCTCTTCCAGCCACAGGCGCCACAGTGCGATGGACGCAGTAAGGATTGCCGGCTGGGTCTTGTCGGTCTGGTTGAGTTGCTCTTCCGGGCCGTCCTGGACCAGCTTCCACAGGTCGTAGCCGAGCGCTTCGGACGCTTCCTTGAAGGTTTCGATGATCACTGGCTTCTCGGCGCCGAGCTCGGCGAGCATGCCCAGCGACTGGGAACCTTGACCGGGAAAGACGAATGCGAGGGATGCAGACATTGAACAAGCCCTTATGATCTTGTCGTCGGATAGTGTGCGCCAGGCCCGAGGCCAGGCGCGGAATCTGAAAACTTGGATGGAAACATAGACCAAGCGGTCACATTTAAGCACTTCATCGGCGAAATGCCTAAGGCAACAGATCTTCAAGGCGGCCGTGCAGCCGCTGCGGCAGGTTTTCCTGAATTTCGATCAGCGCCCGCTGGATGGCACTCTGAAACCCCTGCACGCCCGCCGAGCCATGACTCTTGATGACGATACCCTGCAGCCCCAGGAAGCTCGCCCCATTGTGCCGCGCCGGCGCCAGGTCGGCCTGCAGACGCTTGAGCAGCGGCATGGCAACGGCCCCGGCAACGCGGGCAAAAGCACCGCCCTTGAACAGTTTTTCGATGCGCGCACCAATCATCGTCGCCAGGCCCTCGCTGGACTTGAGCAGTATGTTGCCGACAAAACCGTCGCACACCACCACGTCTGCCTCACCCCGGTACAGGCCATCCCCTTCGACGAAACCGACATAGTTGAGGCCGCGGGCGTTCTGCAACAGCGTGGCAGCCAGCTTGACCTGCTGGTTACCCTTGATGTCCTCGGTACCGATATTCAACAGCGCCACGCGTGGCCGATGCACACCCAGGGCCTGAGCGGCCACCGAGCCCATTACCGCGAACTGGTAGAGGTTTTCGGCACTGCAGTCGACATTCGCGCCCAGATCGAGCAGTTGGCAGTAACCCGCCTGGGTCGGGATCGCCGCCACCATGGCCGGCCGGTCGATACCCGGCAGGGTCTTGAGCACGAAGCGCGACAACGCCATCAGCGCCCCGGTATTGCCGGCACTGACACAGGCCTGGGCTTTTCCGTCGCGCACCAGTTCGAGGGCGATGCGCATCGACGAATCCGGCTTGCCACGCAACGCCTGGGATGGCCGCTCGTCCATGCCGACTACCTCACTGGCGGCGACAATCTGCAGGCGCGCGCGATCCGCAGCTGGCAGGCCGCTGACGAGATCTTCAAGGAGGGAGGGTTGACCGACGAGGGTCAGATGAAGCGAGGGGGTAGCCGAAAGGCAGGCAATGCTAGCCTGGACAATGCTGCGGGGACCGAAGTCCCCGCCCATTGCGTCGATCGCGATGACCTGAGCGGACAAGGATTACTCGTCAGCGCCCTTGTCGACCACTTTACGACCACGGTATACGCCTTCTGGCGAAACGTGGTGACGCAGGTGAACTTCACCGGTGGTTTTCTCTACCGACAGCGCGTTTTCCGACAGGGCGTCGTGCGAACGGCGCATGTCACGGGCAGAGCGGGATTTTTTGTTCTGCTGAACAGCCATAATTGATTAACTCCTAAACGTTTGGGTCACGCTTTAACTGCGCCAAAACACTGAACGGGTTGGACCGCGATACCTCGTCCTTGCTCGATTCGGGCTCGTCTGCGCCCGCCGGCTGCTGGCATTCTTCCGGATGATGAGCAGGCACGATTGGCAAGGCGAGCAAAAGCTCCTCCTCAACCAATGCCTGCAGATCCAAAGGATCTTCGCCCAGTTCCAGCACGTCATAGCCTTTCGGCAACGACTGGGTATTCGCACCCTCCTTCACCACGGCGTATGTACATTCGCTGTGGATCGGTAGGGTGACCAGCTCAAGACAACGCTGGCAAACCATCTTGACTTCGACGTCCAGCTCGCTGTGGATAACCACCACGTGCTGTTCATCTCGTTCAAAATCGAACTTCGCCTGCACCGTACCGACATTGTCGGAAAGCGGGTCGCAGAGTCTTTCCAAATCAGCGAGTTGCAGCGAACCGTTAAGGGTTACGCCACGATCGGCTAATTTGCGCGGGTCAACGTGAGGTGGAATCGGGTCATTCAACATAGGCGCAGCATTCTAGGGATGCCCCCCGCCCCTGTCAAAGGAAATTAGGCGGCATCGTGCGTGATAGAATTGGTTCAACCGAACCCGGAGTCTACCATGCTTCCTTTGTTACTGGCTTCCAGCTCTGCCTATCGCCGCGAACTGCTCGCACGCCTGCACCTGCCCTTCACCTGGGCAAGCCCCGACATAGACGAGCAGCGCCTGGATGGCGAACCGCCCGTAGAGCTGGTGCGCCGGCTGGCCAGGCAAAAGGCCGAGGCATTGGCAGGCAGCCACCCCCGACACCTGATCATAGGCTCGGACCAGGTTGCGGTATTGGGCGAGCAGGTGCTGGGCAAGCCGCATACGTTCGAGCGCGCTTGCGAGCAACTGCTGGAGTGTAGCGGGCAGCAGGTGAGCTTTCTTACCGGGCTGGCACTGCTGAACAGCGCCACCGGGCAATGCCAGGTGGATTGCGTGCCTTTTACCGTGACACTGCGTGAACTGAGCAGGGAGCAGGTCGAGCGTTACGTGGCAGCAGAACAGCCGCTGGATTGCGCAGGGAGTTTCAAGGCGGAGGGGCTGGGGGTGAGCTTGTTCCAGAGCACGCACGGGTGCGACGCGACCAGCCTGATCGGGCTGCCGCTGATTCGGCTGGTGGATATGCTGACCAAGGAAGGGGTGATGGTTCCGTAACCTGGCTGGGGATTTGGGCGCCCGGCAGATCGAGCGCCGCCCGGGAGGGTGAACGATCGGGGATATTGGACGGCGGGTCCGGCCTATTCGCGGGTAAACCCGCTCCTACAACGGGCGTGGCGACACCACCTCATGCCTGCGAATGCGATGGTGCTGCGACGGTGAATGGCCAGGGATATTGGCCGGCAGGTCTGGCCTATTCGCGGGTAAACCCGCGCCTACAACGCACCGCTGGGCACCCTGATCGATGAGCGAGCCTGCGCGCAATGCGCCGCGCAGGCGGCGCTTGATCTGCCAGACACCACAAAAACTGCGACGAACTCAACGCAACTGCGGCCCCTGGAACCCCATCCACATCGCCAGGTGCTCAGCCACGCTGGCACCCACGCGCTTGGAGAAGCGATCGAAAGGCGACTCCTGAACGGTGAAGTCAACCAACTCCTTCTCGCCCACGACCTCACGCGCCACATAGCTGGCACTGCCCAAGCCATCCACCAGCCCCAGCGCCTTGGCCTGCTCACCCGACCAGATCAGGCCGCTGAACAACTCCGGGTGCTCCTTATCCTTCAGGCGCTCACCCCGCCCCTGCTTGACCATGGCGATGAACTGCCGGTGCGTGGTATCCAGCACACCCTGCCAGAACCGGGTCTCTTCTGGTTTTTCCGGCGAAAACGGATCAAGGAACGCCTTGTGCTCACCCGATGTATAGGCACGGCGCTCGACCCCTAGCTTCTCCATGGTGCCAACAAAGCCATAACCCGCCGCCGTCACCCCAATGGACCCCACCAGGCTGGCCTTGTCGGCATAGATCTCGTCCGCCGCACTGGCGATGTAATAGGCACCGGAAGCACCAAGGTCAGCGATCACCGCATACAGCTTGATGGCGGGATATTCGGTACGCAGGCGACGGATTTCGTCATACACGTAACCCGCTTGCACCGGGCTGCCACCCGGGCTATTGATGCGCATCACCACAGCCTTGGTCTTGTCGTCCTTGAACGCTTCGCGCAGGCTCTTGACGATGTTATCGGCGCTGGCAGCCTCCTGATCGGCAATCACCCCGCGCACCTCGACTAGCGCGGTATGGCTGGCACTGCGCGAAGCGGCCTTGTCCATGTCCATCAGCGGCGAGAACAACGCCAGAATGCCGAACAGGTAGACGAAGGTCAGCAGCTTGAAGAAGATCCCCCAGCGCCGCGACCGTCGCTGCTCCTGCACGCTGGCCAGCAAGGTCTTTTCCAGCAGCTTCCAGCTGTTGCGCTCTTCGCGCTCCCCGGGCTCGGCCTCAGGGGCTTTCCATTCGTCTGCCATGCTTACCTACCTTGGAAGTGGAATTGCGGAACCACCCAGCCACTCGCGCAACTGGGAAAAGTGATCGATGCATACCTGCGGGCCAAACTCAGCCAGCGCCTGCAGCGACATGGCACCATAGCCAACCGCCACCGAATGCATGCCGGCATTGCTGGCCATCTGCAGGTCGAATGCCGAATCTCCGACCATCAGCGCACGCGACGGTTCGACGCCACAATGCCCGAGGATTTCCTCAAGCATCAGCGGGTGTGGCTTGCCACGGGTCTCGTCAGCCGCGCGGGTGATGTCGAAGAACCGCTCCCAGCCATTGGCCTTGAGCACCCGATCCAGCCCGCGACGGGCCTTGCCGGTGGCCACCGCCAGGCGGTAACCCTCGGCGCGAAAGGCATCCAGCGACTCGACCACGCCATCGAACAACGGCGAAGGTTGCTGATCCAGCGCAACGTAGACATCGGCATAGTGCTGGCGGAAGCTGGCAACCTCTGCAGGCGCCAGGTGCGGGTACAGGGTGTGGATCGCCTCGTCCAAGGCCAGACCGATGATACCCTTGACCGCAGCGTCGCTGCTCTGCGCCTCGCCGGCACGCTCTGCGGCGACATTCATGGCCTCGACGATACGCCCAATGGAATCGGCCAGGGTGCCATCCCAGTCGAAGATCAGTAGCTCATAGCCTTTTTTCATGGATCAGGACGCACTCAGACGTTCAACGGTTTTCGCCCAGACCTCATCCACAGGCGCCTCGAGCTTCAATTCACCACCGTCCGGCAGCGGTACAGTCAACGCATAGGCATGCAGAAACAGGCGCTTGCCGCCCAACTCGCGAATTTCCCGGCTGAAGTCTTCGTCGCCGTATTTGCTGTCGCCAGCGATCATGTGCCCGGCATGCAGGGTGTGCACGCGGATCTGATGGGTACGACCGGTTATCGGGCGCGCCTCGACGATGGTGGCAAAGTCACCAAAACGGCGCAGGACGCGAAACAGGGTCAGCGCCTCCTTGCCTTCATCGTTCACTTCGACCATGCGCTCGCCGGAACGCAGGTTGCTCTTGAGCAACGGCGCGTTGACCTGCTTTTTCGAGGTTGGCCAATGGCCGCGCACCAGCGCCATATAGCGCTTGTCGACACCATCACCGCGCAGGGCGGCATGCAGGTGACGCAGCATGCTGCGCTTCTTGGCGATCATCAACAGGCCAGACGTGTCGCGATCCAGGCGGTGCACCAGCTCCAGCTCCTTGGCGTCCGGGCGCAACTGGCGCAGCGCCTCGATCACCCCGAAGCTCAGGCCACTGCCGCCGTGCACGGCAATGCCGGCCGGCTTGTTCATCACGATAAGCGCTTTGTCCTCGTAGACAATGGCGGCTTCCAGACGCTGCAGTAGGCCTTGGGCCACCGGCGCCGGTTCGTCTCGTTCCGGCAAGCGGACGGGCGGGACCCGCACGATGTCGCCGGCCTGGATCTTGTACTCCGGCTTGACGCGGCCCTTGTTGACCCTCACCTCACCCTTGCGCAGGATGCGGTAGACCAGTGTCTTGGGCACGCCCTTGAGGGCCGTGATGAGGAAATTATCGATGCGTTGGCCGGCAAGCTCCGGCGCGACTTCGATCAGCTGAACGCCGGAAGTCGGAGGGGTATTGGTCGTCATTGCGAGATCATAACAATTTTTTATGGAATTGAAGCACTTAATCATTGCTGCTATAGTCGCGAACGCCGCCAAAAGCGGCAGGCCAGCGGCACCAGGCTCTTTGCCGGTCCCTGACCTTCGCAATTCTCCAGGACGCGAGGCCGTCCTACGGGGTTTTCGCCAGTTTACCGAAATGCCTGGAATCGCCACCAGCGCCGTGTAGAGAAGACCGAAAAAAAACGACAAGTGCGGTGTTTCACCTGCTTACCCGATTCTTTTCGCTGCACCTCTGCCCGCGAGTCGCTTCCACGCATCGCCCGGCGAATGCTTCGGAAATACCTGCCTTGGACATGAATGGCGCCAGCGCAGAACCAGCGCTGGCGAAAAATGCAACCCGTTGCGGATTCAGCGCGCGGCAGCACCCGAATTATCAGGGATACGTGCAGGGTGGAGATGCACAGCCCTCGGACCGTGTAGCACCGCGTCCGGCCACCAGCCCACTGACGGCTGGTGAGCGGATAAGGTCCTGAACAGATGCCCTCCGGGCGTCCACGGCTGACGGTTGATTCCTCCTCCTGACTGAGTGCACAAGGCCCGCTTGGTTGATTCGGATACCTATTCGAAGCCACCGGGGCCTTGTTGGCACCGCAGCAAACAGGACGCGTCGTCGCGACAACGGCAGGCTGGGCAACCGGCTGGTGCCGAACGTCGCTCGACACGGGGGTGGCCCGGCCACCCTTTGCGCACCTTGGCACCGACCATGAGACGTCGTGTGTGCCGAACGCCGTTTCCGGCAGCCCGGAAACCGACGGTACAACATGAAAAGAATGCTGATTAACGCGACTCAACCCGAAGAGTTGCGTGTAGCCCTGGTGGACGGCCAACGTCTCTACGACCTGGACATCGAGTCCGGCGCGCGCGAGCAGAAAAAGGCCAACATCTACAAAGGCAAGATCACCCGCATCGAACCCAGCCTCGAAGCCGCCTTCGTCGACTTCGGTTCCGAACGTCACGGCTTCCTGCCGCTGAAAGAAATCTCCCGCGAGTACTTCAAGAAGGCCCCTGAAGGCCGGGTCAACATCAAGGAAGTGCTCAGCGAAGGCCAGGAAGTCATCGTCCAGGTCGAGAAGGAAGAGCGCGGCAACAAAGGCGCCGCCCTCACCACCTTTATCAGCCTGGCCGGCCGCTACCTGGTGCTGATGCCCAACAACCCGCGTGCCGGTGGCATCTCGCGCCGCATCGAAGGCGAAGAGCGCAACGAACTGCGCGAAGCCCTGAACGGCCTGACCGTACCGGGCGATATGGGCCTGATCGTGCGCACTGCCGGCCTTGGCCGCAGCAGCGAAGAAATGCAGTGGGACCTGGATTACCTGCTGCAGCTGTGGACCGCCATCAAGGAAGCGTCCCTGGACCGCGCCGCGCCATTCCTGATCTACCAGGAAAGCAACGTCATCATCCGCGCCATCCGCGACTACCTGCGTCAGGACATCGGCGAAGTGCTGATCGACAGCATCGACGCCCAGGAAGAAGCGCTGACCTTCATCCGCCAGGTGATGCCGCAGTACGCCAGCAAGGTCAAGCTGTACGAAGACAGCGTGCCGCTGTTCAACCGCTTCCAGATCGAAAGCCAGATCGAGACCGCCTTCCAGCGCGTGGTCGACCTGCCGTCCGGCGGTTCGATCGTGATCGACCCGACCGAAGCCCTGGTGTCCATCGATATCAACTCGGCGCGCGCCACCAAAGGCAGCGACATCGAAGAAACCGCCCTGCAGACCAACCTGGAAGCGGCCGAGGAAATCGCCCGCCAGCTGCGCCTGCGTGACATCGGCGGCCTGATCGTCATCGACTTCATCGACATGACCCCGGCGAAGAACCAGCGCGCCGTTGAAGAGCGCGTGCGTGAATGCCTGGAAGCCGACCGCGCCCGCGTCCAGGTAGGCCGCATCTCGCGCTTCGGCCTGCTGGAAATGTCCCGTCAGCGCCTGCGCCCATCGCTGGGCGAAAGCAGCGGCATCGTCTGCCCACGCTGCTCCGGCACCGGCATCATCCGTGACGTCGAATCGCTGTCGCTGGCCATCCTGCGCCTGATCGAAGAAGAAGCCCTGAAGGACCGCACCGCCGAAGTACGTGCTCAAGTGCCGATCCCGGTAGCCGCGTTCCTGCTGAACGAAAAGCGTAACTCGATCACCAAGATCGAGCTGCGCACCCGTGCGCGCATCATCATCCTGCCGAACGACCACCTGGAGACCCCGCACTTCGAAGTCCAGCGCCTGCGCGACGACAACCCTGAAGTGCTGAACAGCCAGTCCAGCTACGAAATCGCCGCCGCCGAAGCCGAAGAAGCGCCGCAACCGACCGCCACCCGCACCCTAGTACGCCAGGAAGCCGCAGTGAAAACGGCCCCGGCCCGCGCCAACGCACCGGTACCGGCCGCCGCTGAAGAGCCCCAGGCTGCCGCGCCGGTCGCCCCTGCCCCGAGCGCTCCGGAGCCAAGCCTGTTCAAAGGCCTGGTGAAGTCGCTGGTGAGCCTGTTCGCCGGCAAGGACGAGCCTGCCGCCGCGCCAGTGGCTCCCGCCGCCGAAAAACCGGCTGCCGAGCGCAGCCCGCGCAACGAAGAACGCCGCAACGGCCGCCAGCAAAGCCGCAACCGCAACGGCCGCCGCGACGAAGAACGCAAGCCGCGTGAAGAGCGTGCCGAGCGCGCACCGCGTGAAGAGCGTGCACCGCGCGAGGAACGCGCCCCACGCGAAGAGCGTGCGCCGCGTGAGGAACGCGCCCCACGTGAAGAGCGTGCACCGCGCGAAGAACGTGCGCCGCGCCAACCACGCGAAGACCGCCGTGGCAACCGCGGCGAAGAGCGCGTTCGCGAACTGCGCGAGCCGCTGGACGCTACCCCGCCAGCCGAACGCGAAGAGCGCCAGCCACGTGAAGAACGTGTAGCCCGCGAAGAGCGTGCTCCACGTGAAGAACGCGCACCGCGTGAAGAGCGTGCTCCACGTGAAGAACGGGCACCGCGTGAAGAACGCACCCCTCGCGAAGAACGTGCTCCACGTGAAGAACGCGCCCCTCGCGAAGAACGTGCTCCACGTGAAGAACGCGCACCGCGCGAAGAGCGTGCTCCACGCGAAGAACGCGCCCCGCGCCCACCACGCGAAGAGCGCCAACCACGCGCTGCCGAAGAAGCAACCGAACAGGCAGCCGAGCTGGCCGAAGAGCAACTGCCAGGCGAAGAGCTGCTGCAAGACGAGCAGGAAGGCACCGATGGCGAGCGCCCGCGCCGCCGCTCCCGTGGCCAGCGTCGTCGCAGCAACCGTCGTGAGCGTCAGCGCAATGCCAATGGCGAGCTGATCGACGGCAGTGAAGAAGAAGGCAGTGAAGAGCAGCCACAACAGCACCAGGCCACCGAGCTGGGTGCCGAACTGGCTGCTGGCCTTGCCGTGACGGCTGCTGTCGCCACCAGCAACATCAGCTCGGACGCAGAAGCCCAGGCTAACCAGCAGGCCGAGCGTGCTACCGCCGAAGTCGCTGCCGTTGCAGAAACCGACAACAGGGAAGCCGCCCAAGCGGTCGAGCAGGTCGAAGCGGCCACCAAAGCTGAAGAAGCGTCCGTGGCCCCAGCGGTCGAGCAGCCGGTCACCGAGCCAGTGGCCGCAGCCGAGGCAACTGCCGAGCCTGTGGTTGAAATGGCCCCGCAGCCTGTCGCTGAAGATGCACCTGCTGTTGAGCCGGTCGTGGTTGCAGAAACCGTGGTCACTGAAACCCCGGCAGAAGCCCCAGCGGTAGAAGTCGGTGAAATCGAACAGGCCCCGGCCGTGGTCGAAGTCGCTCCGGTTGCCGTGCAGCCTGCCCCGGTTGTCGAAGCCCAGCCAGAAGTAGTGGCCGAGCCTGCACCGGCACCTGCAGTGGTCGAACCTGCCACTGTCATGCTGGCCAACGGCCGCGCACCGAACGACCCACGTGAAGTGCGTCGCCGTAAGCGCGAGGCCGAGGCTGCTGCCAAAGCCGCACAGGAAGCTGCTGCAGCTTCCCAGGAACCAGCCTTGGAAACCGCCGATGAGCACAAACCTCATCACGGCTGATAGCCAAAGCTGAATGAAAAAGCCCCGCCAGTGCGAACTGGCGGGGCTTTTTTTGGTTTGCCTGACGGGCCTCTTCGCGGGTAAACCCGCTCCTACACGGCGGCCTGTGTCCAACCCCCGATGTGTGTCCACCACCGATCAGGTGTAGGAGCGGGTTTACCTGCGAATACGGTGGCGGCGTCAACAGTGAACGGCGGGTGGAGATTGGCCAGCAGGACCGGCCCTTTCGCGGGTAAACCCGCTCCTACACGACGGCCTGTGCCCAACCACCGACCTGTGTCCACCACCAATCCGGTGTAGGAGCGGGTTTACCCGCGAATACGGTGGCAGCGTCAACAGTGAACGGCGGGTGGAAATTGGCCACCAGGCCCGGCCTCTTCGCGGGTAAACCCGCTCCTACGGGAGGTTCACAGCCGGCAAATCAGTAAAGATTAGGCTCCATCTCCAGCTCAACCCCAAACCGCTCGAAGATATCCGCCTGAATCTTGCGCGCCAGCGCATGCATCTGCGCCCCGCTCGCCTGGCCATAGTTGACCAGCACCAGCGACTGCAAGCGATGCACGCCAGCATCACCCTCACGATGGCCCTTCCAGCCCGCCTGCTCAATCAACCAGCCCGCCGCCAGTTTCACCTGGCCATCAGCCTGTGGGTATGCCACGACACCGGGATACTGCGCACGAATACGCTCGACCAGATCAGCCGTTACCACCGGGTTCTTGAAGAAGCTCCCGGCATTGCCCAGCTCTGCCGGATCTGGCAGCTTCTCGCGGCGAATGCTGCAGATTGCATCACTGATCGCTTGCGCGGTCAGCTCGATCACACCCCGCTCAGACAGGCGTTGGCGCACCGGGCCGTAATCCAGATGAGCGTGCAGGGTGCGGGTCAGGGCAAAGCGCACCCGCAGGATCAACCAGCGGCCGGGGTTGCGCTTGAAAAGGCTGTCGCGATAGGCGAAAGCGCATTCTGCCAAACCGAAGTCACGCAGCTCGCCCGTCTCACGGTCCAGGGCTGTCAGCCCGGCGAATACGTCCTTGATCTCCACCCCGTATGCGCCCACGTTCTGCATCGGCGCAGCACCGACGGTGCCGGGGATCAGGCTGAGGTTCTCCAACCCGCAATAGCCCTGCGCCAGCGTCCACTGCACAAACGCGTGCCACGGCTCACCGGCCTCGGCCTCGACCACGATACGCTCGCCATCGTCACTGAGCACACGCCGACCGCGGCTGGCCATGTGCAGCACCAGTGCATCGATATCGCGGGTCAGCAGCAGGTTGCTGCCACCCCCGATCACCAGTACCGGCAAGCCCCTTTGCTGTGCCTGGCCCAGCGCCTGACGCACCTGCTGGTCGTCCTGCACCTGGCTGAAATAGCGCGCCTTCACGTCGATGCCGAAGGTATTGTAAGGCTTGAGCGATACCTGCTCCTGCCACTGCACGGTCATAGACGCCCCTTGATTTCCAGTACCAGCGCCTGGCAAGCCGCTTCCACCAGATCCAGCACCTGCTCGAAGCCGTCGGCGCCACCGTAGTACGGGTCTGGCACTTCATCCAGGGCTGCACCGTAGCGGCGCAGGAACAGGTCGAGTTCACCCACTGCCGTGGACGGGCGCAAGGCGCGCAGATCGCGCAGGTTGTGCTCATCCATGGCCAACACCAGGTCGTATTCGGCGAAGTGCGATGCCTTGACCTGTTGGGCGCGTTGCTGCGACAGATCGTAACCGCGCGCCAGCGCCGCCTTGCAGGTGCGGCTGTCTGGCGCCTTGCCGACATGCCAATCGCCGGTGCCGGCAGAAGCCACCTGCACCTTGTCGGCGAGCCCGGCGGCCTGCAATTGATGGCGCAGCACGCCTTCGGCGGTGGGCGAGCGGCAGATGTTGCCCAGGCACACGAACAGGACGCGCATCAGGCCTCCAGCAAGCGCCGTACGCGCTCCAGATCCTCAGGGGTGTCGACACCCACGGCAGGCGCCTCGATGGCGTCCTCGATGTGAATGCGTACGCCGTGCCACAGGGCACGCAGCTGCTCCAGCGCTTCAGCCTGCTCGAGCCAGCATGGGCCCCAGCTGACAAAGTCGTGCAGGAAGCCGACACGGTAGGCGTACATGCCAATATGGCGGCGATATGGCACCCCTTCCGGCAGCACGTCGCGGGCCTTGGCGAAGGTATCGCGGGCCCAGGGCAGCGGCGCCCGGCTGAACGTCAGAGCCAGGCCGTTCTTGTCACTCACTACCTTGACCGCGTTAGGGTTGAACACGGTTTCCGGCTCATGGATCGGCTCGGCCAGGGTGGCGATACCCGCTTCCGGATGCGCAGCCAGGTTGGCCGCCACCTGGTCGATGATCACCGGCGGGATCAGCGGCTCGTCGCCCTGCACGTTGACCACGATAGCGTCAGCCGGCAAACCGAGGTACGCGGCCACTTCGGCCAGGCGGTCAGTGCCCGATTCATGATCGGCACGGGTCATCAGCACTTCGGCGCCGAAGGCCTGGCAGGCTTCAAGGATGCTGGTGTCGTCGGTGGCGATGACCACACGGCTGGCACCGCTCTTGCGGGCCTGCTCCCACACATGTTGCACCATCGGCTTGCCGGCAATCAGCAGCAGCGGTTTGCCTGGCAGGCGGGTGGAGCGCAGCCGGGCGGGGATTACTACCGTAAATTCCAGGCTCATTTGTCAAGACGCTCGTCGTCGGTCAGGGTGCGTGCCTCGCTTTCCAGCATGACCGGGATACCGTCGCGAATCGGGTAGGCCAGGCCAGCGCCTTTGCTGATCAGCTCGGTCTTGTCGGCGCTCAGCTTGAGCGGGCCCTTGGTGATCGGGCAGGCCAGGATATCGAGCAGTTTGGTGTCCATTGGAGGCTTCCTTTAGGCCAGGTGGCCGGAAATTGAAAACGGGCTCAGGGTTTGCGCAACAAGCGTTGCAGCTGGTTGTCGAACCAGGCGCTGAAAGCCGGCGTAGGCTGCGCTTCGACGGCCAGGTACCACCAGTCGTCAGCGGCAAAGGCCCGGCATTTCACCGCGTCCTTCTCGGTCATGACCAGCGGCAGTGGCGGGCTGAAAGCCAGGCTCCGGGCACTGAACTGCGCATGGTCGGCGAAGGGATGCGGCACCGGCTGCCAGTTTAGCCCCAGCAGGGTGTTGAAGAAACGTTGCGGGTTGCCGATACCGGCCACCGCATGCAGGCGCTGGCCGGCGGGGAAATGGTCGAGCGCACGGCGCTCGCCACTGCGCACGTTGACCAGGGCGGACGGCTGCAGGCAGAAACCGAAACCATCGGTGCGGTCTTCGCTGGCGCCGTTGAACAGCACCGCGTCAGCCTCACGCAAGCGGTCGGCCGGCTCACGCAACGGCCCCGCCGGCAGGCAGCGGCCATTGCCCAGGCCGCGGGCAGCGTCGATCAGCACCAGTTCCAGGTCACGGGCCAGGCGGTAATGCTGCATACCGTCGTCGCACAGGATCAGGTCGAGGGGTTCGCTGGCCAGCAATGCCTGCACGGCACGGGCGCGATCCGGGTCGATCATCAGTGGCACGCCGGTGCGTTGCACGATCAGCAGCGGCTCGTCGCCCGCCTCATCGGCCGGCTGATCGGCCTGCACCCGCCAGGGCAGCTGTGGAGGCTTGGCACCATAACCGCGGCTGACCACACCCACCTTCAGCCCCTGCTGGCGACAGTGTTCGATCAGCCAGAGGATCATCGGCGTCTTGCCGGTGCCACCGACGGTGATGTTGCCCACCACAATGACCGGTACCGGCGCCCGGTAGCTGGCACTGTCACCCCTTAGAAAACGTGCCCGCTTGCGCGTGACCACGCGGCGATACAAGGCCTCCAGCGGACGCAGCAGCGCCAGCGCCGGATGCCCGGCGTACCAGGCAGCGAGCAAGCGGTCGGCGAACGCCATCAAGGCGTGCCCTGGGCCGCCTCGACGGTGGTCATGCGCAACTGGCTGAAACCGAGCTTGCCGGCAGCATCCATTGCGGTGACCACAGCCTGATGCGGGGTCTTGCCGTCGGCGCTGATGGCCAGCGGCAACTTGTTGTCGCCGCCCGACTCGCGCTCTATGGCCTCGCTCAGGGTGGCCAGGTCGCTTTTGGGCAGCAGGTGGTTGTTCACCGAATACACGCCTTCGGCGCTGATGGTGATTTCCACCAGCTTGCCCGGGTCGGCCGGCGCCGGCTCGGCGCTGGTAGCTTCGGGCAGCTCGACGCGAAGTTGCGTTTCGCGGGTGAAGGTGGTGGTAACCACGAAGAACAGCAGCAGGACGAACACCACGTCAATCAGCGACGCCAGGTTGATGTCGACGTTCTCCCGCTGGCGATTGCGCCGGAACTTCACGCCTTGCCTCCGGCCACTTCCACTTCACGGTCACCCTGGATCACTTCCACCAGCTTGATCGCCTCCTGCTCCATGCCGATCACCAGTTCATCGATGCGGCGCAGCAGGAAACGGTGGAAGAACACTGCCGGGATACCGACCATCAGGCCAGCCGCAGTGGTGACCAGGGCCTTGGAGATACCACTGGCCAGCACGGCGGCGTTGGCGGTCATCTGCGAGCCCATGAAGGCGCTGAAAATGTCGATCATGCCCAGCACGGTGCCCAGCAGGCCCAGCAGAGGCGCCATGGCGGCGATGGTGCCGAGGGTGCTGATGTAGCGCTCCAGTTCATGGATGACGCGCGAGGCGGCCTCCTCGATGCACTCTTTCATGATCTCCCGACCGTGACGCGAATTGGCCAGGCCCGCCGCGAGGATTTCACCCAGTGGCGAATCGGCACGCAGGGCCTTGAGCTTGTCACTGGTCAGTTGCTTGTCCTTGATCCACATCCATACCTGGCCCAGCAGGTGCGGCGGGGTGACGCGACTGGCGCGCAAGGTCCACAGGCGTTCGACGACGATAGCCATGGCAGCGATGGAGCTCAGAATGATCGGCAGCATCATCCAACCACCGGACTTGACCAATTCCCACACAATAAACGCCCCTTCGGAAAAAGGCCGCCACTCTACCATAGGCGCGCCGAGGGCTCATCTGCCGGAGGTCAGGGAATTGGGGTCTGGGCTGGCAGATGCCTGTCTCTGCCTCACTCCCCTCGAACCCGCCAGAACCGCCGCTGCCCCCTAACCCCCTCGACTACCCCATGCCGCCCCAGCACCAACCGCAATGCCCCCTCCACCGCCGTATCATTCATCACCACCCCATGCCGCCCATACCGTTCGACCACCTGCACGTGCGGGTGCCCGAAGCTGTTGTTGCGCCCCCGCGAAATCAATACCCCGCGCGGTGCGGTAGCCCGGACGAACGCCTCGGTGGACGAGCTGCGGCTGCCATGATGCGGCGCCTGCAGCCAGTCGATACGCGGCACTTCAGTGTCCGCCAGCCAGGCCCTTTCGGCAGCAGCTTCCATATCCCCCGCCAGCAGCAAGCGCTCGCCCTGCGCTTCCACCAACAAGACACAGGAACGGTCATTACTACTCTGCCCGTCCACCCAGCGCCACAGCGAAAAGCGCACGCCATCCCAATCCCATTGCTCGCCACTGGCACAAGGCTGCAACGGAATATCAACCAGTGCTTCCCCACCGATTATCCGCTTGATCGGCAAACCACGCGCAATGGCTCCGGCCCCGCCCGCATGATCGGCGTGCGCATGGCTGATCACCATCACGTCAAGGCCGCCCACCCCCAACTTGCGCAAGGTTGGCAGCACCACGCGTTCCCCCAGGTCGCTTTCCCCCCTGGCCGGCCCGGCATCGTAGAGCAGGCTGTGATGCCGCGTACGCAATAGCACCGCCAGCCCCTGGCCAACATCCAGCTGCCAGACCTCGACCTGGCCGAACGGCACCGGCTCCCGGGGCACCCACAGCGCCAGCAGCATCACCCCTCCCAACCCGCGCAGCGGCACACCACGGGGCAGCAAAACCAACAGCGTACCCAGACATACCAGCAGCCAGGCCCACAACGGCAGGGCCGGCGGCATCCATGCCGGGCGCTGCTGCGCCACCAGCGCCAGCCCGCGGAACAGCACATCCAGCAGGCCACCTGCCAGCCAGAGCAACGCCTCGCCAACGCCCGTCAGCGGCAACATCAGCGTGCCCAGCAACGCCAACGGCAAGACCGCCAGGCTGACCCACGGCACCGCCACAAGGTTGGCCAGCGGCGCACTGAGGCTCACCGGCAAGCCGGTGGCCAGCAACACCGGCAGCAAGCCGACAGCGATCACCCATTGCGCTCGTGTCCAGGCCTGCCAGGGCCGCCAACCACCCAACCGGGCACTGAAGCAGTAGATGAGCGTGGCCACGGCGGCGAACGACAGCCAGAACCCAGGCAGCAACGCCGCCAGTGGCTCGAAGACAAGCACGGCGACCAGTGCAAGAAGCAACGGAAAAAACGCGCCAAGGTGGCGAAAGCGCAGACGCCAGAGCAACACCACGGCCAGCATCAGGCAGGCCCGCTGTACTGGCACCCCACCGCCAGCCAGCCACCCGTAGGCCAGCGCTGCGGCCATGGCCAGGCCGCAGGCCCAGGGCAACCACGGTAGCCTTGCCGGCCATAGCCCCCAACGCGCCAGCCCGGCGACCAGGCCATAGAGCAAACCGGCGACCAGGCCGATGTGCTGGCCGGAAATCACCAGCAGGTGCACCGTGCCGGTGGCCTGCAACGTCTGCCAGTCCTCCCGGGCCAGGCCCGCACCATCGCCAAGCACCAGGGCCACCAGCGCTGCCTGTCGGCCATTGGCTTCGACCATCAGCAAGCGCTGACGCAGTGCATCGCGCCAACCACCGGCGACTGGCGCCAGCAACTGCCCCGCCTTGACCGTACCCGTCGCGCCCACCCGTCGCGCCAGCAACTGCGCTTCACGGTCGGGCCCATGCGGGTTCAGCAGCCCGTCCGGGCGCTGCAAGGTCACGGCCAGCCGCCACTGCTCGCCCGCCCGCAGCGGCGGGCCGTCGAACCAGCTCAGTTGCAGGCGCTGAGGCAGTTCGGCCCGCCGCGAGCGTGGCGCTTCCAGCTCGAAACGCACACCGTGTGCAGTACGGGCCGGCAAACCCGCCACCCGCCCCTCCAGCCACAAGGTGCGCCCCTCCAGGCCGGCAGCCAGACGATCATCAAGGGCCTGCTGAGCAGACCCGCACGCCCAACACAAGCCCAGCAGAAACCAACCCAGCGGCCAGACGCGGGTAAACAGGCTGCCGACAGCGCAGGCTGCCAGGGTTATCAACCATCCGACCGATGGCAATGCGGGCAGAAAGCCCAGGCACAACAGCCCGAGCGCGAGCGCAAACATCCCTGTGCGCATGAGGTAGAGCTCCAGAAGGCGAATCACCTCCTGAGGCATAGCCCAATTGCCGGCAACGCTTGCTCAACAATTGTCACAAACTCTAAACGAGTCGGAGCAGGATTAAGGGCATACTGCCAGGGTCAACGCTCCGGGAGCCTACATGCCGCGCCGACTTTTCAAACGCTACATGCCGGACCCGACCAGCATTCGGGAACACAAATCCTTACGCTTTTTCGGCAAGTTGCTGCACGATCCCAACCTCTGGCACCTGAACCGCCATTCGGTGGCCAGAGCCATGGGTGTGGGCCTGTTCGCGGCGCTTATTCCCATCCCGATGCAGATGCTGCTGGCGGCGGCCCTGGCGATCCCGGTGCGCGGCAACCTGCCGGTCGCCGTCAGCCTGGTGTGGCTGACCAACCCGTTGACCATGCCGCCGGTGTTCTTCGTCACCTACATGACCGGTGCCTGGCTGATGCAGGTACCGCCGCGCACCCTGCCCGACGAGCTGACCTTCCAGTGGATCACCGACCAGCTGTCGACGCTGTGGCAACCCTTCCTGCTCGGCTCGGTGGTGTGCGGCGTGGTGCTGGGCATCCTTGCCTACTTCTCCACCATGTTCTACTGGCGCTGGTGGGTGGGCCGGCAGTGGCGTCGTCGCCAATGCCGGTGCAGGGCTTCAGGCACGCATGCCGCGGCCGCTGACCAGCAAGCGAACGCAAACAACGTAGAGCACCGCAGTGGCCACCAGCATGAAGGTGATCGCCGTGCCAATGCTGATATCCGACACCCCTAGAATGCCGTAGCGGAACGAGTTGACCATGTGCAGCACCGGGTTGGCCAACGACACGGTCTGCCAGAACGGCGGCAGCAGGTTGATCGAGTAGAACACGCCGCCCAGGTAGGTCAGCGGCGTCAGCACGAAGGTCGGGATGATCGAGATGTCGTCGAAGTTGCGCGCGAACACTGCGTTGACGAAGCCAAGCAGCGAAAAGATGGTGGCCGTCAGCAGCACCACCACCACGGTCACGCCCAGGTGGTGCACCTGCAGGTCGGTGAAGAACATCGACAGGATGGTCACGATCACACCCACCGCCAAACCACGCAGCACCCCACCCAGCACATAGCCGACGAGAATGGTGTGCGGCGACACCGGCGACACCATCAGTTCTTCGATCGAGCGCTGGAACTTGCTGCCGAAAAAGCTCGATACCACGTTGCCGTAGGAGTTGGTGATCACCGACATCATGATCAGCCCCGGCACGATGTACTGCATGTAGGTGAAGCCACCCATGTCGCCGATCTGCCGGCCAATCAGGTTACCGAAGATGACGAAGTACAGGACCATGGTGATCGCTGGTGGCAGCAACGTCTGCGGCCAGATGCGCAGGAAGCGCCGCACTTCGCGGTAGACGATGGTGTTCAGGGCGACCCAGTTGGTGCGCAGTTCCACACTCATACGGCCACCTTTGACAGGTTTTTTTCCACCAGGGACACGAACAGCTCCTCGAGTCGGTTGGTCTTGTTGCGCAGGCTCTGTACCTCGATGTTCTGCAGCGCCAGCTGGCCGAACAGCGCGGTGATGCCGATGTCCTTCTCCACCTGCACTTCCAGGGTATGCGGGGTCAGCAACCGGCACGGGTAGCCCTGCAGTACCGGCGCCGCGGCCAGGTCCTGCTTGAGGTCGAGCACGAAGGTTTCGACATGCAGCTTGCCCAGCAACTGGCGCATGCTGGTGTTCTCGACGATGGTGCCATGGTCGATGATGCCGATGTTACGGCACAGCTGCTCAGCCTCTTCCAGGTAGTGGGTGGTGAGGATGATGGTGATGCCCTTCTGGTTCAGCTCGGTGAGGAAGCTCCACATCGAGCGGCGCAGCTCGATATCCACCCCGGCGGTGGGTTCGTCCAGGATCAGCAGGCGCGGTTCGTGGATCAATGCACGGGCAATCATCAGGCGCCGCTTCATGCCGCCGGACAACGAACGCGACTGCACATCACGTTTGTCCCACAGGCCCAGCTGGGTCAGGTACTGCTCGGCGCGCTCCTTGGCCAGCTTGGGCGGGATGCCGTAGTACCCGGCCTGGGTCACGACGATGTCGAAGGTCTTTTCGAACTGGTTGAAGTTGAACTCTTGCGGCACCACGCCCAGGCAACGCTTGAGCGCGGAGGGCTCGCGGTCCAAGTCGTGGCCGAACACGTTCACTGTGCCGCTGGTCTTGTTCACCAGGGTCGAGAGAATGCCGATGGTGGTGGATTTGCCGGCGCCGTTGGGGCCGAGCAAGGCGAAGAAGTCGCCTTCGGCAACATCGAGGTCGATGCCTTTGAGGGCCTGAAAGCCATTGCCGTAGGTCTTGGTCAGCTGTCGGATGGACAGGGCGGAACTCATAGCGGGTCACTTACCGAAGAAAAAGGTGCAGGACACGCCAGGTAAAGTCACTGGCGCAGTGAGTGCAGCCATGGTGCAAGGCCAGGCTGCACAAGTACAGTCACATCTATTGATAATGACTATCGAAGCGGGTTCAAGTGAGCGCGGTCATCACGGCGGCCTGGTAGGCCGGGCGTTGCTTCAGGCGTTCATACCAGGCTTGAAGGTGGTACATGTCCGGGCGCTCGATGGGCAGTTCGAACCAGGCATAGATGAAGCTACCCAGTGGGATGTCGCCCATGCCGATCTGGTCACCGGACAGGTATGGCTGACTGGCCAGGGTTTCGTCGGCAATGGCCAGCAATTGCGCGCACTGCTTGTGCGCGGCGTTGATCGCCACCCAGTCGCGCTGGTCTTCCGGCGTGCGCAGCAGGCCCCAGAACAGGGGCCGGAATGGGGTAGCGAAGGACGATGTGGTCCAGTCCATCCATTTGTCGGCCAGGGCGCGCTGGCGTGGGTCTGCCAGATACCAGCCCTGCTCCGTACCGTACTCCGCGCACAGGTAGCGGACGATGGTGTTGGATTCCCACAAGGTCAGGTCGCCGTCTTCGAGCATCGGCACCAGGCCGTTGGGGTTGCGGGCGCGGTAGTGCGGCTCGTTGACCACGCCGAAGGCGCCGCCGGCGTCGATGGATTCGAAGTCCAGGCCCAACTCGTGGGCGATCCACAGCGCCTTGCGCACATTGCTCGAATTCTTGCGGCCCCAGATCTTCAGCATGGCAACATCCTTTTGAGTGCGGAGGTGGCACAGTCTACTCCAGACCTTCGCCGCCTGTACGGGCCTCTTCGCGGGCAAGCCGCCCCTACATCGCTCTGTAATGTTGCCACATACCGTCGTAGGAGCGGGTTCACCCGCGAAAGGGCCGGACCTGCCAGCCAATATCCCAGATCATTCACCGTCGCAGCACCATCGCATTCGCGGGCAAGCCCGCTCCCACATCGATCGGGGGGCTCGCCACACCGTCGTAGGAGCGGGTTCACCCGCGAAGAGGCCGGTACAAGCGAACAAATGAACTGAAACTCCCCCCGCCACACCCTGTCACTGTTCTGAACATGCCGTTCACAGCATTGCGTCTAAGCTGTCTGGAATGGCTCAAGCCCTTGGTTCCAAGGAGGACCGATTATGTTGCTGTTGTGGTTGGTGGTGCTGGTGATCGGCGCGGCGTACCTCACGCACCGGCGCCTGGCGCCCTTGCAGATTCTCGGCATCGTGGCGGCCTATGTGCTGTTGATGGGCATTTTCAGCAGTGCCCCCGGCTGGCTGCTGGCGCTGATCTGGGTGGTGCTGGCCCTGAAGATCGCCCTGGTTGCGCTCCCGCAGTGGCGACGCAAAGTCTTTACCGCCCCGGTATTCCGCTGGTTCCAGCGCACTCTGCCACCCATGTCGCAGACCGAGCGCGAAGCCATCGACGCCGGCACCGTGTGGTGGGACGGCGAACTGTTCAGTGGCCGCCCCGACTGGCGGACTTTGCTGGCCTACCCGGCACCAAAGCTGACTGAAGAAGAGCAAGCCTTCATCGATGGCCCTACCGAAGCGCTGTGCGCCATGGTCAGCGACTGGCAGATCGGCCAGGACCTGGACCTGCCGCCCGAAGCCTGGGCACATATCAAGCAGCATGGCTTTTTCGCCCTGATCATCCCCAAGGAATACGGCGGCAAGGGCTTCTCCGCCTACGCCCACTCCCAGGTGGCGATGAAGCTGGCCACCCGCAGCGGCGACCTGGCCTCCACGGTAATGGTGCCCAACTCCCTGGGCCCGGCCGAACTGCTGCTGCACTACGGCACTGACGAACAACGCAATCACTACCTGCCGCGCCTGGCCCAAGGCGAGGAAATCCCCTGCTTCGCTCTCACCGGCCCACTGGCCGGCTCCGACGCTGGCGCCATGCCCGACACCGGCATCATCTGCAAAGGCCAGTGGCAAGGCGAAGAAGTGATCGGCCTGCGCCTGAACTGGGAAAAGCGCTACATCACCCTCGGTCCAGTCGCCACCCTGCTGGGCCTGGCATTCAAGGCCTACGACCCGGACCACCTGCTGGGCGATGAGGAAGCACTGGGCATCAGCCTGGCACTGATCCCCACCGATACCCCCGGGGTGGAAATCGGTAAACGCCACCTGCCACTGGGCGCCGCGTTCATGAATGGCCCCAACAGCGGCAAGGACGTGTTCGTCCCGCTGGATTTCCTCATTGGCGGCCAAGCCATGCTCGGCAAAGGCTGGATGATGCTGATGAACTGCCTGTCGGTAGGTCGCTCCATCTCACTGCCTGCCGTGGGTACAGGGGCTGCCAAGTACACCAGCCTGGTGACCGGCCAGTACGCCAATATCCGCGAGCAGTTCAACGTGCCACTGGCTGCCTTCGAAGGCATCCAGGAATCGCTGGCACGCATTGGCGGCAACGCCTGGCTGATGGACAGTGCCCGCCTGCTGACCGCCAAGGCCGTGGACCTGGGCGAGAAACCCTCGGTGCTGTCGGCGATCCTCAAGTACCACCTCACCGAGCGTGGCCGAGAATGTATCCAGCACGCCATGGACGTGCACGGTGGCAAGGGCATCATCATGGGCCCGAACAACTACCTGGGCCGCAACTGGCAAGGGGCGCCGATCTTCATCACGGTCGAAGGCGCCAACATCCTTTCGCGCAACCTGATGATCTTCGGCCAGGGCGCCATACGCTGCCATCCGTTCGTGCTCAAGGAAATGGCGTTGGCCGGGCGTGAGGACCACGATCAGGCACTCCAGGAATTCGATGACCTGCTGATGAAACACATCCTGTTCGCCGCCGGCAATGCGGCCAGCACTTTGGTGTTCAACCTGGGGCTGGGGCTTTTCGAGAAAGTACCGGGGGACACGCTGAGCCAAGGCTACTTCCGGGCCCTCAACCGCCAGGCCGCCGCCTTTGCCCTGCTGGCCGACCTGTCGATGATGCTGCTGGGCGGGGCGCTCAAGCGCCGGGAGCGCCTGAGTGCGCGGCTGGGCGATGTACTCAGCTACCTGTACCTGTCCAGTGCCGCACTCAAGCGCTACCACGATCTCGGTTCGCCCGAGCACATGCAGCCCCTGCTGCGCTGGGCCATGGAAGAAAGCCTGGGCCAGGCGGAGCACGCCCTGGACCGGTTGCTCGACAACTTCCCCAACCGCTTCGTCGGCTGCGCGCTACGGGTGCTGGTGTTCCCCTTCGGCCGCCGTCACACCGGGCCGAGCGATGAACTGGACGCCGAGGTGGCAGCGCTGATCGGGCGCAGCAAAGGCGACCCTGCGCTGGAAGAGCTGCTTGCCGGTTGCTTCAGGCCGCAAGCCGACGGCGACCCGGTGGCAGCCCTGCAACGGGCCTGCGACCTGCTGGAGGCGTCGACGCCGCTACACAACGCGCTGCATCAGGCAATCAAGGAAGGCAAGGTACGACCGGCGCCCGGGCAGTCGGTGATCGATGCGGCAGTCGACAGTGGTGTACTTCAGCCTGATCAGGCGCAACGCCTGCATGCAGCCGAGCAAGCGCGCCGTGCGGTGATCGACGTGGATGCCTTCGACAAGGCACAGCTGCTGCCGGAGCAAGGCAAGATACGCTGAAACAGGGGCCGTTTTGCGGCCCCTTCCCCAACCGGCGTATACTCCGCGCCCCGTTTCAACCACCTCGAGGACCACCCCAATGGCTAACCCCCACCTGGAATATCACCTGCAACTGCTGAACCACCTGCGCACCATATTGGTGGCCCTGGGTGAAGCCGAGCAGGTGCCGGAGGAAAGCCACGCCCTGTTCCTCGAACGCTTCGACGAACTGCTGACCCTGCTGCCGCAAAACCCACTGGAAAGCCAATACCTGGGCCAGGACCTGATATGCCAGGTGATTCAGCGCTACCCGCAAATCGCCCACTTGGTGCCACGGGACCTGCTGTGGTTCTTCGGCGGCGACTGCCTGCACTACATGCCCGATGAAGAACTGTCCGTTTACCAGCAACTGGAGGAGCGCCGCTACGAGGCAGAGCAGAATGACGAACCCTTCGACTGGCATGCTGAAAAACAGCTATTGAGCCCAACCGGCCCAGCCTCCCGTCACTGATCTTTCCATGCACCCGGCGCTCTAGCCGGGTGCTTGTCGACATTTCAACACGCTGGTCGCACTCCGCCCTACATCCGCTTCGCCCCCCCGCCCGTACGCTGTCGCTCGTTTCAAGGATGCCCTGGCAACCCTGAGACGCTGCGTGCCTTTCACGCAGCCAGCCAACCTATCAACGTACGGATTGAACCATGAACAAGATCTTCATGACGCTAGCCTTGGGCCTGGCAAGTACCACGGCTTTTGCCGATGAAAGGGGCCAAATCCTTTTCAAAGGGCATATCAACGGCGGCGGTACTTGCCCGATCGAGATTGTCATACCGGGCTCGGGCGCAATTGGCGCCGTTGAGCTTGGAAACTACGCGGTCAAATACTTCGACACCAACACCGTCACCCCCGACATCCCATTCGCGTTACGCGTTGATGCAGATGTAGGCAGCTGCAATATTCCAAATCCTTACAAAAGCCAAGTCACATTCAACTCTCACCACGGCGATGCAGGCCCGGGAAATGCTCACTATGCCATTCGCAGCGGCGGTGGATTAGCGCAGGGCCTGGCGTTGACCATCAAGGATGATACGTTCACAAATATCGCTCCGCGAACGCCATCCAAGGACTACGACATTGCATCCACAGGCGTAACGGACCTCAAGTTCTACGCTTCGTACTTGAAGACCGGCACAGTGACCGATGGTGATGCCAACGCAGATGTGAACTTCAGTATCACGCTGCCTTGATGCCCTGCCAGGTGCCTTCGCGCACCTGGATCCCACTGTCACTCAAAATCGGTCATTTTCCATGCTCCCCGTCACCCGCACTTCGACGATGCTGGGCGGTTGCCTGCTGCTTCTGGCCAGCTTGCTGAACAGCGCCCAGGCCGCCCTTACCATCAGCAGCACGCGCATCATCTACGAAAGCAGTCAGCGCAGCGCTTCGGTGGTAGTTGCCAACCCCAGCCAACGCCCCTTCGCCGCCCAGACCTGGGTCAATACCCAGGCCGATGACACCACCACGGCCGTACCGCTCATGACCGCCCCGGCCTTGTTCAGGCTGGCTGCAGGCAAGGACCAGTCGGTTCAGATCAGCGGCCTGCCAAACGACCTGCCCCAGGACCGCGAATCGTTGTTCTTTTTCAACCTGCAAGAAATTCCCCAGGCCATCGACGGTAAACAGAACACCCTGAACATTGCCCTGCGCACGCGGATTAAATTGTTCTACCGCCCGACGCAGGTTCAAGGTAATCCGGTGCACAGGCTCAAGGAGCTACGCCTGGTCAGAACCCTGCGCGACGGCCGCCCACACCTGACTTTGCACAACCCCACGCCCTATCACTACACCTTCAACCGGCTGGACCTGGTCAAGGGCAAGCAACAGGAAGCCCTGCCGGGTGTAGACATGGTGCCCCCCATGTCCGAGCTCAGCTACCTGCTGCCACCCAGTCTGGAAGGCCCTGGCTTGCAGGCCATCGTAGCGGTGATCAATGACTACGGCGGCATCAGCAAACCGCTGACGCTTCCGGTGCACGACACCCCCTGACCTCCGGCTACTCCTGAAGGAACCACAATGATCCTGCAACCCCACGGGTGCAGGCGTATTCGCCTGCGCCACGTTTGCCCAATGGTTCTCTGCCTGGCGTCCGGCAAGGTGCTGGCAACACCCACACCACCGGTAGGCGCCGAGTTCGAGGCAAGCTTTCTGTACCTGTCCCCTGGGCAGCCCAGGACGAACGCCGCTCAGGCCCTGCACGCGCTGTCCGAACAGCAAGAGTTGCCGCCCGGGCGCTATCCCGTGCAAGTGCTGGTCAACCTGAGCCCCGCCGGCGTGCATGAACTTGTGTTCGAGCCGCCAGCTGGGGATGGGCAATTGCAGCCGTGCCTGCCCCCCGGCCTGATGGCCGAACTGGGGCTGCGACTGGATGCCATTTCTGACCCCACCACACTTGAAAACGCCTGCCTCGACCTGCCCAGGCTGGTGCCGGGCGCACGCGTCGACTTCGATGCCAGCCTATTGCAACTGGCTATTTCCATACCGCAAATCGCACTGCAGCGCGATATGGCAGGCCAGGTAGACCCGGCGCGCTGGGAAGATGGCATACCGGCCGCCTTCGTCAGTTACCAGGCGGCCACGCAGCAAAGCCAAAGCCGCGGACGCGGCAGCCAGAACAGCCAGGATTTGTTCCTGAACAGCGGCATCAACCTTGCCGGCTGGCGTTTGCGCAGCAACCAGTCCTGGCGCCGCGACGAGCAGGGCCGGCAAACCTGGGACCGTTCCTACACCTACGCCCAGCACGACCTGCCAGGCAGTTGGGGCAACATCACGCTGGGCGAAACCTTCACCAGCAGCGACATATTCCGCAGCGTGCCAGTCACCGGCGTGCGGCTTGCCTCCGATTTCGACATGCTGCCTGACGCGGTGCGCAGTTATGCCCCCACCCTGCGCGGCGTGGCGCAATCGCGCGCCAAACTCGAAGTGTGGCAGAACGGCTACCCGATCTACTCAACGTATGTCAGCCCTGGCCCGTACGCTATCGACGACCTGAACGTGGGCGCCACGGGCGAGCTGGAGGTGGTACTGACCGAAGCCGATGGCCAGGTGCGGCGGTTCATCCAGCCCTATGCCAGCATTACCAACCTGCTTCGTCCCGGGGTCTGGCGCTACAGCACCACGCTGGGCCGCTACAACCCGGCCCAAAGCCATGATGACCCGCTGCTGTGGCAAGGAACAATGGCATTGGGCATGGTCTGGAATGCCACCCTGTATGGCGGCTTGATGGCCAGCCAAGGCTACACCGCCGGCGCCATCGGCATCGCCCGGGACCTGGGGGCAATCGGGGCGCTTTCCTTCGATATCACCCATGCACGCAGCGATATCGCCCCCATGGAACATCGTTCCCTGCAAGGCATGAGCTATGGTGCCAGATACAGCAAAGCCTTCAACAACGGCACACACTTGCGCTTTGCCGGGTACCGCTATTCCACCCAAGGCTATCGAGACTTCGACGAGTGGGTCAGCCAGCGCAGCAGCGACCGATTGTTCCTGGGCAGCCGGCGTAGCCGAATAGAGGGCTCGATCAACCAGCGTGTGGGCGAGCGCAGCACACTCAGCCTTACGCTTTCGCAGCAGGATTACTGGCAACGCAGCGATAGCCAGCGTCAGTTCCAGCTCAATTTCAACACCTCGCACAACGGCGTCAGCTACAACCTCTACGGGTCGCAATCACTGACGCAAAACAGTTCGGGCAGTGACCGTCAGTTCGGCCTGAGCATATCGCTGCCGCTGGAGTTCGGCCGCAGCAGCAGTTTAAGCCTCGACTTGCAAAACTCTGCCCACGGTACTTCACAGCGGGCAGCGTTGAACGGCCAAGTGGACCGCGTAAGCTACAATGCCACAGTCGCATCCAGCGAACAGCGGCAACAAAGCGCCGGCCTGTCCGTGGCCTACCAGGCACCTCAGGCAACCCTCGGCGCCGGCCTGTCAGTATCGGATGACTACAGCAGCCTGTCGCTGAACATGAGTGGCGCGGCATTGCTGCACGCTGATGGTTTGGAATTCGGGCCCTACCTGGGCGAAACCATTGGTCTGTTGCATGTCCCCGATACCGCTGACGTGGGGTTACAGAGCCACGGCGCCGTGCGCACCAACACCAAAGGCTATGCCCTGGTTCCCCATTTGCGTCCCTACCGGCTGAACCAGCTCGTGCTCGACACCGACCGGCTGAACCCGGAGGTCGAGATCAGCAATGGCATCGCCAATGCCATACCTCGCCGCGGCGCAGTCATCAAAACCCAGTTCCAGGCCCGTCGCGCCAACCGTGTGGTGCTGACCCTTGCCACCAAAGACCAGCAGCCTTTGCCCTTTGGCAGCCAGCTCCACGACGCCAATGAAAACGTGTTGGGCATGGTCGGCCCGGCAGGCCGCGTGATGGTGTCTGTTGCCGACGGCCTGCAGCGCCTCGAAGCCCGCTGGGGCGAAGCGTCCGAAAACCGCTGCAGCTTCGCGCTGGACCCGCAGACCATTGCTCAACAGCAAGGCTATCGCGTGCTATCGCTGACATGTGAATGACTTCACCCGCGCCCTTCTCGCCATGCAACTCGTGCCCAGAACGGCCGCTCAACACCAGGAACCGCGAATGAAACGCCTCATGCCTTGGGCGCTGCCCATAGCGCTGCTCAGCAGCTATCAAGCCCACGCCGCCGACCGCTGCAATTGGAACACTGGCAGCCAGCCAATGACCATAACCCGCATACTCAGCGGCGTGATGCATGTCCCTGCGAACGCCGAGCCAGGCAGCGCCATCGGCACACCCAACCTGTCCTCGTATACCCAGTCCATGCCACGATCGGAACTGCTCTGCTTCAACGATGGCGACGTACTCTGGCGTTTCGACATGAACGCCAGGGATGTATTTCCCGACCCGCTCCCCCCCGTTGAAGGTGAGCCCTCCGATGGCTATATCCTGAAAACCAACATCGACGGGGTCGGCGCGCGCATCCGGCTACGTGCACCTTTCAACGGCGCAGTCCCCACTTTCTTCATGCCAGAGGGTGGCCCACACAACCCTTTCATCCCGATGCGGTCGACCATGCAGGCCAACAACCAGCTTGGGGGCTTCAAGCTCAGCGGTATCACGAGCGAGGTCACCCTGGTCAAAACGGGGGATATTGCCCCCGGCCAGCATACGGTCGACACCGAATTGTTCACCGGGCATTTCGATGCCACAGGCTTGGGCCTGGTACTGCGCTATCGGTTACAGGCCCAGGTGTTGCAAACCCAATGCGCCCTCATCGGCGACCCGATATTCCCTACGACGCTGCAGATACCCAAAGCTGATTACCCCCATGACGGCAAGCGCCAACTGCGCTATAGAATCGACAGGTACAATACGCCTACGCCAGAATACTCTCCCGCAATCGATCTGATATTCGATAAAACACCGCCGTGGGATGCTGTTGAACCTGAAGCAGCGGCACTCAATGGAAACGTGGTGACAGACGCTTTTTTCGGCACCAACCCAACCGGCCTGACAGTAACATTACCGCCTTATACTGACCAGGACGCAAAGGATACTTACGCACTTTATTACTCTGACACCGTTCCGGTTGAGGGGCAAATACCACCCGCCATTGGTTATGGCCCACTACCAGCGAACCGGGAACTACTAATAACCAAGGCCGACATAGAAAGGCTGAGTGACGGTCACTTCTACATTGTTTATATCCTGTTGGATAAAGCCACCAACCGCAGCCGCATCTCCAAGATCGCGGAGGTTTATGTAAACCTTGGGTCGTTACCCACCGCGCTGCAAGCGCCAGTAGTACCCCTCGCCCAAGGTGATGGCCTGATCGACCTGGCCGATGCGCAGGCAGGCGTCACGGTTGAAGTCGACTATACCAACTACCGGAGAAGCGACATTGTCGAGGTCACCTGGGGCACGTCCAAGCCCTTCACCGAAGAAATTGGCTCGCGTGAGCCGCCGCTTTCCATCAGTGTCCCCCACGATCGCCTGCGTGAAGCCTATGGTGCCGCAGATACCGAACTAGAGACCGACGTCAGTTATCGTGTACTGCGCCATGGCGTTCCCTATGGCCCGGAAAGCACCACGCTGAAGGTTGATTTCTCTGTCGCAGGCCCCGACCGCCCCGACCCCGACCCCACTTGGCCAGACCCCATCAACAGCAAACTAGACGCCCCTGCGGTCTGGGGCAAGAACTCTCAACAGGAAAACGTGCTGGATCGGAGTGATTCCGGCGAGGAGGCCACGTTCAAGGTCAAACGTCATGACGATGCCAAAGATACTGACATCATGGACTTCTATTGGGCCGGCACGCTGGTCACCGAGGCCACGTACTCTGTCGATTTAAGCGACCCTGCAGATATCGAGCGACCGCTTCCCTGGACCTACATACTTAATGCCAGCAATAACCCCACGCTACCGGTGCACTACACCATCCGCAAAGCGACCGGGGCAGGTAACGAGCAAAACTCGCCTACTGCTGTGGTCAATGCCAATGCCGTTGTCATCGAGCCGGACGCTCCCGAGTTTCAACGTCTGTACAATAATAGATTCCTCAACTGTGAATCCCTTTGGGAAGACCCCCTGAACCCAACTGGCGACCCTGCGTTCAAGGTGTTCGTGCCACCACTGAACCAGTACCTGCCCAATGGCGGTGAGGTAACCCTGACATGGACTGGATGGGGTGGCTACACCGGGGATAATGAGATTCCGGCAGCCAGACTGACCGAGGCCCGCACAATCAGCGCAGCAGAAGCGGCCGCGGGCTTTTATTGGGAAGTCAAACCCTACAGTCCCCACATCCTCAGTATCTATGACCCCACTGGTCATGGCGCGGATGGTCGCGGCCGCGTCCAGTACAGCTTCCAGCACGGGGGAGAAACCGTCACATCGAAAACAGCCGAAGCTGTGGTCAGCCTGGGCACAGGATCAGGCACCTGTGCGATTCCATGAACGGGGCGCCCATGGACGGGCTGGCAAGGTAGCCCGCGCTCATAGATAGGAAAAGCCGCGAGCTTAATCAGGCTTTTCCTACAGGAAATGTCCGCTAAATCCATAGACTTCGGCACCAATGGCCAGCCTGCAACAGGCGCTGGCCGGTTCCGACTTGGACAAGACACAGGTATTCGCATGTCAGCATTCTCCCCCTTGCCCCTACGCCAGGTTCTGCGCGCAGCCACATTCGCCCCTGCGCTCCTGCTCAGCCCGGACAGCTGGGCCCAGACACTGATCAAGAATGACACAACGATCGATGGCAGCGCAGCACTTGACAACTACACGGTAATGGATGGCGCCACCCTCACGGCCAACGGCGCCATTACCCGTGACATCAGGGTGCAGGAGGGCTCAAGGCTGGTGCTCAATGGTAGCCAGGTAAACGCCACTGGCAACGCCGCAGGCCTGCGCATCAGCGCGGCCGGAGCCACTATCAGCAACAGCCGCGTGACATCTGCCTTCCAGGGCCTGTCCATAGGCAGCGGCGCACGGGTTGACGCGCTTGACAGCACCATCAGCGGCGGCGCGGTGGGCGCGGTCATCAACAATAGCCTGCTGACGCTGTCAGGCAGCCAAGTCACTGGCACCAACACCAACAGTGCCGGGATCAACCTGTTCGATGGCAACCTGCAGGCCACTGCAGGCAGCCGCATCGTCGGCGACCAGGATGGCCTCCGCGTGCGTGGCGACAGCGGCCAGCCCGCCGGAACCAGCACAGTGGTACTGGATGCCAGCCACGTAGAGGGCCTGAACGGTTCTGCAATTGCCGTCGCTACGGCGGGGAACGCACCGGCGAGTGCCAGGATCGAGGTATTGAACGGCTCCACCCTCAAGGCCGGTAATGGCACACTGGTGGAAGTCGGCGCCGTCGGCACCGCCGATATCCTGGTCAGCGCCAGCGCCCTGGAGGGCGATATCGTCGTCGCCGAAGGCGGCAGCGGCAAGCTGACCTTGGCCAACCAGGCAACCCTCAAAGGCCGCCTGGAAAACCTTGACCGGCTGGCCTTGAACAGCGGTGGCCAATGGACCATGACTGGCGACGCACAGCTCAAGGACCTGGCCCTGGACGGCGGTGCAGTGGCGTTTGGTGATGATGGCGAGTTCTACACCTTGCAGGTGGCCAACCTGGAAGGTAGCGGCACCCTCATCATGAACGCCGACTTTGCCGACGGCAAAAGCGACCTGCTCGAGGTGACGGGTACCGCCACCGGCAACCATGAGATCCGCGTGACCAGCACAGGCAAAGACCCGCTGGCCGACACCGAACTGCATCTGGTGCATACCGCCGCAGGCGATGCGAGCTTCTCGCTGGCGGGCGGTCCGGTTGACCTGGGCACCTTCGCCTATGGCCTGACCCAGCGCGGCAATGACTGGTACCTGGACGCCTCGATGCGCTCGCTCAGCAATGGCACCAAGACCATCCTGGCACTGGCCAATACCGCCCCTACCGTCTGGTATGGCGAACTTACCACCTTGCGCAGCCGCATGGGTGAGGTACGCCGTAACGACGGCGCAGCGGGTGGCTGGATGCGCAGCTATGGCAACCAGTTCAACGCTTCTACCTCCGGCTTCGGCTACAAGCAGCAGCAACAAGGGCTGTCGTTCGGTGCCGACGGTCGCCTGCCAATCGGCGATGGCAACTGGCTGGTCGGGGTCACAGCGGGCTACAGCAACTCAGACCTCAACTTGCAGGGCGGCAGCTCGGGCAAGGTCGACAGCTACCACATGGGGGCCTACACCACTTGGCTCGACTCGCAAAACGGCTACTACTTCGATGGCGTTGTAAAAGTCAACCGCTACCAGAACCGGGCCGATGTGCAGTTGAGTGATGGCAGCAAGACCAAAGGCGACTACAGCAATCACGGCATCGGGGTGTCACTGGAGGCCGGTCGGCATATCAAGCTGGAGGATGGTTACTTCATCGAGCCTTATGCCCAACTGGCAGCCATGACCATCGAAGGTCAGTCGTATCACCTGTCCAATGGCTTGCAGGCCAGCGGTGAAGACACCCGCTCGCTGCAGGGCAAGCTGGGTACAACTGCCGGGCGCACCTTCGACTACGGCCAGGGCCGCATGATTCAGCCTTATGTACGGGTTGCCGCAGCTCACGAGTTCGTCAACAACAACCGCGTGAAGGTGAACGGCAACAGCCTCGACAATGACCTGGCGGGCTCGCGCGCCGAACTGGGCGCCGGTGTAGTGGCAGCCTGGGACCAGCAATGGCAGGTACATGCGGAGTTCGACTATGCCAACGGCGAGCAGCTCGAACAGCCTTGGGGGGTGAGCGTGGGCGTCCGTTACAACTGGTGATTGCAGCACCCTGCGGCGCCGTCCGGCGCACGCAGGGCACAAATCAGCACTCAATGCTTGTCCTTGACAGGAGACCAAGCCATGCCATTGATTACCCTGATCCGTTCACTCTGGTCCTCGCTCAAGGGGCGGACCACTCAGGCAGACCCACTCGATCCACCCGAGATCGCGGCGCTGCTACCAGACCTTGAGGGTGGCGAAACCCACTTGCTGCGCTTCAGCGCAACCCATCAGCCGCTTGAGGTCAGGTTCAAGATGTGGAAGAACTCCGATCCCGCAATGGGTGAGGAAACGCTGACGCTGTACTGGGACGATACAGCAGTCGCTCAAAAGTCATGGACAGCGCCGGTGCCCGAGGACGACCTGTTCCTCCATGTATCGCAACACCTGTTGCTCAGCGAGGGGAGACATACCCTGTTTCATGATGTAAAGCTCTACAACGGCAACCATTCGTCTTCACTACCCTTTCACATCACCATCGACCGAACGCCCCCTCAACTTCCGACGGACAACATGCTGGTGTTCGACCCTGAGGTGGTCCAAAACGGTGTCACCGACGCCTATCTGGTGGAGCACAATGAAGAACTGGAGGCCACTGTGCCCCTTTATTCAGGTATCCGTGCGGGTGATGTGCTGACCTGGTATTGGTCCACGTCCCCCTCCGGCATGCACCAGGCAGGGAGCAGGTCCGTAACACAGGGAGACATCAACAAACCGCTGAAGGTGATCATTCCAGGCAAGCACATCCGTGATATGGCTGACGGCCTACGCTATGCGCGGTACACGGTTCAGGATTATGTGGGCACGCCAGAACTACAGTCGCAAATTGTGCTGCTGGACGCCAAACCCACTCCGTTACCCGTGAACTTCTCCACACCCTACCTAGAGGAAACGGGCAGTACGGGCAGCAGCAGCACGCTGGACCCGCTTCGGGCCTCGAATGGCGCAACCGTCATCATCAAAGCAGGTAACCCCTTCGAGCCCACTGACAGCGTGAGGGTACACTGGGCAAACCCGGGGGAACACGGCGCCTATGACGCCCCCGTCGAGGTGGCTACCGGCAACATCGCCTGCCCCATCCCCAGAACCAACGTTGCGGCCCGTATGGGCAGTAGCCTTGCGCTGTATTACACGGTAACCCGTCGCGGCACAACTCATACATCCGGGCTTCACACGCTGACGGTACGAGCCCCCAACAATCTGCCCGCGCCTCAGTGTGAGGCGATCCAGAGTGGTGAGCTGAGCCTGAGTGGGATGGGAGACCAAGCCACCTTTACCCTCAACATCTGGCCACTCAGGGATACCAGTCAGTTCGTCAGGCTGCACATCACCGGCAAGCGTAACGATGGAGGCGACGCTCCTGTCGTGGTCACAGACGCGACCCCGGTAACGTCGGCAACAGGGATCATGACGGTAGGTTCGGTAACCCCGGCAGCGCTGGGCGTGTTCACGGTCTCTCTTCAGATCGACATCCTGTGCTATTTCAGCGTGGACAACAAACTCACCTGGATCCCGTTCCCTCACGTACCCGTGAAACTGGTGGATTGACAAAACCACTCCCTTGGCTGCTCAAGGAAACCGGCTTCGACAAGGAACCACGCCCTCATAGCCCCCGCAGGCTTTGCACTGTTCGTCTGTGCGAAGGGCGCCTAGCAGTGGCACTTTGAATTTCAAGGCTGATGATGGATTCAGGCAAACTGCGCTGAAACGAAAAAAGACGCCGAAGCGTCTTTTTTCGAGGACTTACAGAATCTTATGCGACTCTGTAGATCTTGATTTGGAGCGGGAAACGAGACTCGAACTCGCGACCCCGACCTTGGCAAGGTCGTGCTCTACCAACTGAGCTATTCCCGCAATTTGAAGCTTTACCACGTTCGGCGTGAAGCGCCTTTACAGCCTTCACCACCACTGCACCGCATAGACGCCACAGTATTTAAACTGGAGCGGGAAACGAGACTCGAACTCGCGACCCCGACCTTGGCAAGGTCGTGCTCTACCAACTGAGCTATTCCCGCATTTGGCGTCCCCTAGGGGACTCGAACCCCTGTTACCGCCGTGAAAGGGCGGTGTCCTAGGCCACTAGACGAAGGGGACACACAACACTTTTCAGTGCACCAGAACATGAACCTCACGATTCAGCCTGGATTTTCTTTTCCTGCCCCGCCGTTACGCAGTGCCGGAGAAACTGGAGCGGGAAACGAGACTCGAACTCGCGACCCCGACCTTGGCAAGGTCGTGCTCTACCAACTGAGCTATTCCCGCATTGGCGTCCCCTAGGGGACTCGAACCCCTGTTACCGCCGTGAAAGGGCGGTGTCCTAGGCCACTAGACGAAGGGGACACGCTGCTGGCATTACTGCCTGCTTTCACTCCCTGCCGCGTTTCGCTGTGTGCTTTACGCTGCAAGTGGCGCGCATTCTATGGATGGTTCGGGAAGGCGTCAACCCCTTTGTAGAAATTTATTTAAATCAATGACTTCCGGGTACACCCAGCGCTGTTTTGGCAAGCCTGCTGGGGTTTGGCGTTGATTTTCTGGCGTCAAGTCAGCATTAATGTGCCAGCATCCAGTCATGGCACAGTTTGCCGATAGAAAAAGAGAATGGCTGTCAGGGCCTCTCGCGAGCACGCTCGCTCCTACACTCAATCATGCAAACCTATTCATGAGGCATTAACGGTGACACCACTTCTGATCACCCTGCTCATCGTGGCGGGCATCGCGTTGCTGATCGTGATCGGCTACCTCAACAATGTGGTCGAGAATGGCAAGCTTGAGCGCGCCCGGATGAAGATCGAGCTCGCCGACCGCCTGCGCCGCTGTGGCGAGATCACCGAGACGTTCCCCGGCCAGTTCATGACCCCGGCCCTCAAGTTGCTGCTGACCCGCCTGGAGCTGAACCTCAACCAGCGCCTGCTGGCGGTGGACAAGCGCAATGCCGAATTCAAGGCGCGCATCGCCGAACTGGAAGGGCTGATTGCCCTGGGTGACAAGATCCCGGTCAACAACCCACCTAACCCGATCCACACCGAGATCAAGGCCAAGGACGTACGCTTCTTGCTGGAGGCGCTGCACAACCAGGTGACCCGCGCTGCCCATGAGGGCTTCTTGCCCGCCGTCGAGGCCAAGCATTGGGTCAAGGAAATCCGCCATATCCTGGTGCTGCTGCATATAGAGTTCTTCAACAACCTCGGCCAACAGGCCCTGCAAAAAGGCCAACCCGGCCAGGCGCGCCTGGCCTTCGAGCGCGGCGTGCAGTATTTGCGCAAGCAGCCGGAGCCGAAGGTGTATGAAGAGCAGCTGACGTATCTTGAGAAACTGTTGGCCCGGGCCAATGCCCAGGTGCTGGACCGCATGGCACCGGCGGAGGACGAGCACAACGAATTGACCGATGGGCTCAAGACCGATGAGGAAGAAACCTGGAAGAAGAAGGTGATCTACGATTGATTGGTTAACCTGTACCGGCCTCTTCGCGGGTAAACCCGCTCCTACACGGCGGGGTACCCACATCGGGTGTTGGGCGCAGGCCGATGTAGGAGCGGGTTTACCCGCGAAAGGGCCGGGCCCGCTGACAAATATCCCTGGTCATTCACCGTTGCCGCCGCCCCCCGTATTCGCGGGTAAACCCGCTCCTACACGGCCGGTGTACCCACATGGGTGTTGGGCGCAGGCCGTTGTAGGAGCGGGTTTACCCGCGAAAGGGCCGGGCCTGCTGACAAATATCCCTGGTCATTCACCGTTGCCGCCGCCACCGTATTCGCGGGTAAACCCGCTCCTACACGGCCGGTGTACCCACATCGGGTGTTGGGCGCAGGCCGTTGTAGGAGCGGGTTTACCCGCGAAAGGGCCGGGCCTGCTGACAAATATCCCTGGTCATTCACCGTTGCCGCCGCCCCCCGTATTCGCGGGTAAACCCGCTCCTACAAGCGAAGAGGCCGGCACAGGCAACATCGATCAGCAGTCAGTCAACATCAGAAAGATCGCTGCCAAACGCTCCAGCCCCACTTGGTCCGCCTCGCTGAACCGCCCGACCGTCGGGCTGTCCAGGTCCAGCACGCCAATCAACCTGCCGTCCTTCACCAACGGGATCACCAGCTCACTGTTGGAGGCACTGTCACAGGCAATGTGGCCCGGGAATGCATGAACATCCTCGACCCGCTGGGTCTGCCGCGTTGCCGCCGCAGCCCCGCACACACCTTTACTGAACGGAATACGCACACACGCCACCTGGCCCTGGAACGGGCCCAGCACCAGCTCTTCGTTGCGGTTGAGGTAGAACCCCGCCCAGTTCAGGTCGTCCACCTGGTTATACAGAAACGCGGAAAACTGCGCGGCGTTGGCGATGAAGTCACGCTCGTCGGCGAACAGCGCCTGCACTTGCGCCGCCAGCAGGTTATAGCCGTCGAGGCCGGCGCCACTGGCATTGAGGTCGATCATTTACTTTTGCTCCAGCAATTGCAGCCCGACCCAGTAGCGGGCGAACTGATAGGCACAACGGCCATTACGGTTGCCGCGGCCGGTGGCCCAGCGCACGGCGAGGATGTCGAGTTCTTCGGTACGCTGCCACACAAGGCCCGCAGGTTGTGCCAACTGGCCAATCCAGTGCTCCACAACGTTCAGGAAATGGTCCTGGGTGAACGGGTAGAACGACAGCCACAGGCCAAAACGGTCAGACAGGGCAATCTTGTCCTCCACGGCTTCGCTGGGGTGCAGCTCGCCGTCCACACGCTTCCAGTTCTCGTTGTCGCTTTCCTTCTCGGGCACCAGGTGGCGGCGGTTGGAGGTGGCGTACAGCAGCACATTGTCCGGGGCCTGCTCCAGCGAGCCGTCGAGCACGCTCTTGAGCACCCGGTAGTCGCCCTCCCCGGCTTCGAACGACAGATCGTCGCAGAACAGGATGAAGCGTTGCGGCAGCTTCTGCAGCTGCTCGACCACCCGTGGCAGGTCGGCCAGGTGGTCACGTTCGATTTCGATCAGGCGCAGGCCGGCGCTGGCGTGCTCGGCCAGCAGGGCACGTACCAGCGACGACTTGCCGGTACCACGCGAGCCCCACAGCAACGCGTGGTTGGCTGGCAGGCCGTTGATGAACTGGTGGGTGTTGCGGCCCAGCTGGTCGCGCTGTTTGTCGACGCCGATCAGGTCGGTCAGGCGGATGTCCAGGCTGACGTCCAGCGGCAGCAGGTAGCCGCTGCGGCCATCACGCTGCCAGCGCGCGGCCAGTGTGGTGCCCCAGTCGATGTGCGGGCGTTGTGCCGGCAACAGGGGTTCAAGGCGCGCCAGTACCGATTCGGCGCGGTCCAGAAAAGCGATCAAGCGAGCGTCCATGACGACTCCTAACAATTTCAGTTTTTTGGGGGCCGCTGCGCGCCCCTTCGCGGGCTTGCCCGCTCCCACAGGGCTTGCAGCCTGGGGCTAAGCTGTACCTGTGGGAGCGGGCAAGCCCGCGAAGGGGCGCCAAGCGACCCCCGCTTGGCGATCAACTGAAATGAACAGACAGACCCACCAGCAGCCGGGGCTATTCGGCTATGCTTGCGCAGCGCAAGGAACGGGAAACCGGCTCGGGACTCATGGATATCAAGTTCACCAATCGCCTGTCATACAAGCAAGCCCGGTTGACAGTCCTGGTCGGCTTCATCCTGGGAACATTGCTCAGTCTCATCCAGATCGGCATCGATTATGCCAGCGAAGACGCGTCCATCAACCGTGAAGTGAACGCGTTGCTGCAAATCAGCCACAACCCGGCCTCGCGTATCGCCTACAACATCGACTCGGAACTGGCGCTGGAGCTGACCCGCGGCCTGCTGCAGTCGCCAGCCGTCATCCGCGCACGGCTGATCGACAACAACGAAACGGTACTGGCCGATGTCGAGCGGCCCAGGCTGCAGGACCGCTACCGGCCACTCAGCGACTTCCTGTTCGGCGAGCAACGCCAGTTCAAGGAGCGCCTGTACCTGACCCACATGCCGGAGCAATACCTGGGCACCCTGCACCTGGACATCGACACCTTCGCCTTCGGCAGCCGCTTTCTCGACCGTGCCGGCATCACCCTGCTCAATGGTTTTGCCCGCAGCCTGGTGCTCACCGGCCTCCTGCTGGCGCTGTTCTACATGATGCTGACCAAGCCGCTGGTGACGGTGATTGGCGCACTCAGCGGCAGCGATCCGCGCAAACCCCGGCAAACGCGCCTGGAATGCCCACACGGACACGAGCATGACGAAATCGGCGTGCTGGTGAAGGTCGCCAACCAGCAGTTCGTCAGCATGGCCACCGAGATCGAACAGCGGCGCACCGCGGAAAACCGCCTGACCCAGTACCTGAACGAGCTGGAAGACATCGTGTCGGCGCGCACCAACGAGCTCAAGGCCAGCAACAGCAGCCTGAGCCTGTCCAACCAGGAGCTGGAACAAGCCCGCAGCCGAGCGCTGGACATGGCCCAGGCACGCGCCGCCTTCCTGGCCAACATGAGCCACGAAATCCGCACCCCGCTCAACGGCATGCTCGGCATGATCGCCCTGGCGCTGGACAACCCGCTGCCCAGCGAGCAACGCCAGCAACTGGCTATCGCCCATGACTCGGGCAAGGTGCTGGTAGAGCTGCTGAACGATATTCTCGACTTGTCCAAGTTCGATGCCGGCCAGCTTGAGCTGGAACGCATTGCGTTCGACATGGGCTCGATGGTGGAAGACACCGCCAACCTGCTGTCGCAGAACACCGCGCAAAGCGTGGAGCTGACCTGCCTGATCGCCAGCGACTTCCCCAGCAGCGTGCTCGGCGACCCCACGCGTGTGCGGCAGATCGTCAGCAACCTGCTGTCCAACGCGCTGAAGTTCACCCGCTTCGGCCGCGTCGACGTGCGCTTGGCGGCCATTGTCGGTGGTGTGCGTCTGGAGGTACGGGATACCGGCATCGGCATCCCCGAAGACGCCCAGGCGCGCATCTTCCAGCCTTTCACCCAGGCCGGCGCCGGCATCACCCGCCAGTACGGTGGCACCGGCCTGGGCCTGGCGCTGACGCGCAACCTGTGCAAGGCCATGCAAGGCCACCTGCACATTCGCTCCGAGCCGGGCTTTGGCAGCTGTTTTACCGCCGAGTTGCCGCTGACCGTTCACACCGAAGCCATCCCGCCAGTGCCCTTGCATGGCCGCGTGGCCGCACTGAGCGCAGCCGGCAGCGGGCTCAATGAACTGTTGCAGCACTTGTTGCCCGCCTGGGGCCTGACCTACCAGCGCCATGACAGTTGCGCCACGCTGGATGCGGCAGTGATCGACCTGTTGATCACCGACGACGTCGAGCACCTGTTCGCACTGCGCCCAGCATTGAAAACCCCGATTCTGCTGGTGACTGCCTACGGCAACTTCCTGCCCAACGAGCAGTCCCTGGCCTTGGCCCCGCTGCACCAGTTGGCCCGACCATTGGCACGCAACGCCCTGTACCAGACCCTGCGCCGCACCTTGCAAGGCCATGAACCCGAACACCCGCTGGCCATCCCGGCCATTACCCAGGAACAAGGCCGTGCGAGGATTCTGCTGGTAGAGGACAACCCGGTGAACCAGCTGGTGGCCAAGGGCATGCTGGCCAAGCTCGGCTGCCAGGTGCAACTGGCCACCCAGGGGGCGGAGGCCCTTGAGCTGCTGGCGCGTGAGGAATTCGACCTGGTGCTGATGGACTGCAACATGCCGGTGATGGACGGCTACGAGGCCAGCCGGCATATCCGCCAAAGCGGCCGCTGGCCCGAGTTGCCCATCGTCGCCCTCACCGCCAACGCCATGCCCGAAGAGCGCGAACGCTGCCGGGCGGCGGGCATGAACGACTACCTGGCCAAGCCATTCCGCCGCGAAGAGCTACTGGCCCTGGTCGACCATTGGGTGCCCTTCAGCGGCTGAGCAAACGCTCGATGTCCGCCTCCAGGGCCTGTGGCTTGGTGGTGGGGGCATAGCGCTTGACCTGGCCACTGGCCGGGTCGACCAGAAACTTGGTGAAGTTCCACTTGATCTTCTGGCTACCCAAAATACCCGGCGCGCGCTGCTTGAGTTCGACGAACAGAGGGTGAGCGCCCGGGCCGTTGACCTCGACCTTGCGAAACAGCGGAAAACTCACGCCGAAATTACGCTCGCAGAACTGCGCAATTTCCCGCGCATCGCCAGGTTCCTGCTTGCCGAACTGGTTGCACGGAAAGCCCAGTACCACCAGGCCACGGTCGCAGTAGGCCTGCCACAGTTGCTCCAGGCCCTTGTACTGCGGGGTAAAACCGCACTGGCTGGCGGTATTGACCACCAACAGCACCTTGCCCGGGAAGTCGCCGAGCGTCTTGTGCTCGCCGCCCAGGGTCACGCAGGGAATGTTCAGCATCGTTGCAGCCATGGTCGGGCTCCGGTCAGTCGCGCGGACGAAGGTCGATGCACACCGAGTTGATGCAGTAGCGCAGGCCGGTCGGTGGCGGGCCGTCAGGGAACACATGCCCCAGGTGCGCGTCGCAACGGGCGCAGGTGACCTCGGTACGGATCATGCCGTGGGATGTGTCGCGGATCTCGATCATCGCGCTGTCCTCGATCGGCGCGTAAAAACTTGGCCAACCACAGCCAGCGTCGAACTTGGTCTGCGCATCGAACAGCGCCAGGCCGCAGCAAATGCAATGGTAGATGCCATCGCGGCGCTCGCTGTTGTACTTGCCGCTGAATGGCCGTTCGGTGCCCTTGAGGCGGCATACCTGGTACTGCTCGGGGTCGAGCATCGACCGCCATTCGTCCAGGGTTTTTTCAATCTTTTTCATGTAGGGACCTCGGCAGGCTGAATTTCACCCCGCACCGTCTTTTCCGGGGCGCGGGTGGCACGTATATTAGTTGGCTTCGTGTGCCAGGCGTTCAGTCTGGCACCCGCTTCCTGCCCTTTCAAACCTTTCGGCGGGGCGTAGCGCGTTTTCTCAATCGGGATCCCATCATGCAGTTCAGCAAATCGAACAAGCTCGCCAATGTCTGCTACGACATTCGCGGCCCAGTGCTCAAGCACGCCAAACGCCTGGAGGAGGAAGGCCACCGCATCCTCAAGCTGAACATCGGCAACCCGGCGCCGTTTGGCTTCGAGGCGCCTGATGAAATCCTTCAGGATGTGATCCGCAACCTGCCAACCGCACAGGGCTACAGCGACTCCAAAGGCCTGTTCAGCGCACGCAAGGCCGTGATGCAGTACTGCCAGCAGAAAGAAATCGAAGGCGTCACCATCGAGGACATCTACCTGGGTAATGGTGTGTCCGAGCTGATCGTCATGTCGATGCAGGCGCTGCTCAACAACGGCGACGAAGTGCTGATCCCGGCCCCCGACTACCCACTGTGGACAGCCGCCGTGAGCCTGGCCGGCGGCAAGCCGGTGCACTACCTGTGCGACGAGCAGGCCGACTGGTTCCCTGACCTTGAGGACATCAAGGCCAAGATCACCCCGAACACCAAGGCGCTGGTGATCATCAACCCGAACAACCCAACCGGCGCCGTCTACTCCAAAGAGCTGCTGCTGGGCATGCTGGAGCTGGCGCGCCAGCACAACCTGGTGGTGTTTTCCGACGAGATCTACGACAAGATCCTGTACGACGAAGCCGTGCACATCAGCACCGCCTCGCTGGCCCCCGACCTGCTGTGCCTGACCTTCAACGGCTTGTCCAAGTCGTACCGGGTGGCGGGCTTCCGCTCTGGCTGGCTGATCATCTCCGGGCCCAAACACCACGCACACAGCTACATCGAAGGCATCGACATGCTGGCCAACATGCGCCTGTGCGCCAACGTGCCGGCCCAGCATGCCATCCAGACCGCGTTGGGCGGCTACCAGAGCATCAACGACCTAGTGCTGCCACCGGGGCGCCTGCTGGAGCAGCGCAACCGCACCTACGAACTGCTCAACGATATCCCCGGGGTCAGCTGCGTGAAGCCGATGGGGGCGCTGTATGCGTTCCCGCGGATCGACCCGAAGGTTTGCCCTATCCTAAACGACGAGAAGTTCGCCCTTGACCTGCTGCTGTCGGAGAAACTGCTGATCGTACAAGGGACGGCGTTCAACTGGCCGTGGCCGGACCACTTCCGCGTGGTGACCTTGCCGCGGGTGGATGACCTGGAAGCGGCAATTGGCCGGATCGGCAATTTCCTGAAGGGTTATTCGCAGTAGGGTTCGACGGGGGGCGCCGGGGGCTACGAGAGGTTCGACGCGGGGTTGGTGGTGGGGCGCAGATCGAGCGCCGCCCGCGCGGCGCTTCGCGGGTAAACCCGCTCCTACGTTTGTTTCGGGCCAATTATGCCTGTGGGATTTGCGCGCGAACGCCCTGGCGCATGGCTCGATATCGCGTCGTACAAACAAGGCGATCGCGCGCGCCTGGCACAGGATGGACTGGCCCGAAACAAACGTAGGAGCGGGTTTACCCGCGAAGCGCCGCGCGGGCGGCGCTCGATCTCACAGGCGCCACACCACTTGCGGCAAACACCCAGCGGCCTTGACGCAGCCCCCAAGCCGAATGTTTCTTACATCCTGCAACGCTCTATCCCACAGCCCCCACGCCATCCTCTGCCATACTCCGCCGTACACAGTTTGAAATAGTCCCCCGATTGAATCGGCGCGGCAGGCCCCTTATATACCCCGCAGTAAGCGACAACTCATCCGTCAGGAGAACGTAACAACCATGATGCGCATTCTGTTGTTTGTAGCCACCAACCTCGCGGTGGTGCTGGTTGCAAGCATTACCCTGAGCCTGTTCGGTTTCAACGGGTTCATGGCCGCCAACGGGGTCGACCTGAACCTCAGCAGCCTGCTGGTGTTCTGCGCCGTGTTCGGCTTTGCCGGCTCCCTCGTCTCGCTGTTCATCTCCAAGTGGATGGCGAAGATGACCACTGGCACCCAGATCATCAGCCAGCCGCGCACCCGCCACGAGCAGTGGCTGCTGCAAACGGTCGAAGAGCTGTCCCGCGAAGCGGGCATCAAAATGCCTGAGGTGGGTATCTTCCCGGCTTACGAGGCCAACGCCTTCGCCACCGGCTGGAACCGCAACGACGCGCTGGTCGCAGTGTCCCAGGGCTTGCTGGAGCGTTTCTCGCCCGATGAAGTGCGCGCGGTACTGGCCCACGAAATCGGCCACGTTGCCAACGGCGACATGGTCACCCTGGCGCTGGTGCAGGGCGTGGTGAACACCTTCGTGATGTTCTTTGCACGCATCATCGGCAACTTTGTCGACAAGGTCATCTTCAAGAACGAAGAGGGCCAAGGCATTGCCTACTATGTGGCGACCATCGTTGCCGAGCTGATCCTTGGCATCCTGGCCAGCATGATCGTGATGTGGTTCTCGCGCCGCCGCGAATTCCGCGCCGACGAAGCCGGTGCGCAACTGGCCGGTACCGCGGCAATGATCGGCGCCCTGCAGCGCCTACGCGTGGAACAAGGCCTGCCAGTGCACATGCCCGACACCATGAAGGCCTTCGGCATCAATGGCGGCCTCAAGCACGGCCTGGCTGGGTTGCTGATGAGCCACCCACCGCTGGAAGACCGCATCGAGGCCCTGCGTCAGCGCGGCTGATCCACCTGATAAAAACAAAGGGCGACTTCGGTCGCCCTTTTTTATTCCCGGCCTTACGCAGCCTTCTGTGGGAGCGGGCGCGCCCGCGAACACCGGCAAAGCCGGTGCCATCTACCGCGTCGCCTGTTTCGCGGGCGCGCCCGCTCCCACATGGGCCGGGTCAGCCTGCCCTACCTGCTTACCGGCTGAGCCGGTACACCCGCTCCAACAAACTCGACGCCCCGGCCTGCACAAACTTCGGGCTGTCCTCAATCACCTCCACGGCCTCCAGCTGCTCCACCTGCCACCCCGCAAACCCCTGTCTCAGCTCTTCATCCCTGACCGAAAACGGCGGCCCGGCCAACAACGACTGGTCATACTCCAGCGTCACCACCAACCCACCGCAATTCGCCGGCAGCAACCCCGACAACAGCTGCATATACCGCGCACGCATCTGCACCGGCAGCGCAATCACCGCCGCCCGGTCATACAGCCCCACGCAGTCAGCCACATCCTCTGCCCGCAAGGCAAAGAAGTCGCCACACCACAGCTGCACATCTCCACTGCGCCAAACCTCGAATGCGCCCTGCTGCCGAACCTCGGCCTCAAGCCCGTGCTCACGGAAAAAATCCTCCACCGCCCGCCGCGACAGCTCCACACCCAATACGCGATGGCCCTGCCCTGCCAGCCAGGCCAAGTCCAGGCTCTTGCCGCACAACGGCACCAGCACACGGCTGCCGGGCGCCAACTGCAACTGTGGCCAATACGTCTGCAGATAGGGGTTCACCTGCGCCTGGTGAAAGCCGATCTGGTTGTCGGCCCACCGCTGCTGCCAGAACGCTGGTTCCATGATTACTCCCGATTTTTAGATGATTTGTCGGTAAAACTTGGTTTGGATTTCGATCTGTAGTTAATCGATGATGGTTGCATCTTAACCTTCAGGACCCCGCCATGCTGCCCAGCCTGTTCATTTCCCATGGTTCCCCCATGCTTGCCCTGCAACCCGGCGCCAGCGGGCCGGCACTGTCCGGGTTGGCCAACGCGCTGCCCCGGCCGAAAGCGATCGTGGTGGTGTCGGCACACTGGGAAAGCCGCGAGCTGCTGGTCACCGGCAGCGCACAGCCCGAAACCTGGCATGACTTCTACGGCTTCCCACCAGCCCTGTATGCGGTGCAGTACCCGGCGCCGGGCGAGCCCGGGCTTGCTGGCCAGGTCAGTGAGCGGTTGAAGGCTGCGGGGTTACCCGCGCGACTGGACATGCAACGCCCATTCGACCATGGCGCCTGGGTGCCGCTGTCGCTGATGTACCCGGATGCGCGCATTCCCGTGGTGCAGGTTTCACTGCCCAGCCACATGGGGCCGGCGCTGCAGCTGAAGGTGGGCCAGGCACTGGCGGGGTTGCGTACCGAGGATGTACTGCTGATAGGGTCGGGCAGCATTACCCACAACCTGGGTGAGTTGGACTGGCATGCAGGGCCGGATGTGATCGAGCCATGGGCGCTGGCGTTCAGGGATTGGGTGGTAGACCGGCTGCAGGAGGATGACCAGGCGGCGTTGCTGGATTACCGGCAGCAGGCGCCGTTTGCGGTGCGCAACCATCCCAGTGATGAGCATTTGCTGCCGCTGTTCTTTGCCCTCGGGGCCGGGAGCAAGTTCGGCGTGGTGCATCAGGGGTTTACCCTGGGCGCGCTGGGGATGGACATCTATCGGTTCGACTGAAGGGCCTCTTCGCGGGCAAGCCCGCGAAAGGGCCGGTACTGGCAAAAAAAATCCCCGACCTAAGCCGGGGATTTTTTCGTTACGCCAGGATCAATCCTCGCGGTAGCGACGCAGCTTCAGCTGCTTGCCAGCCACGCGGGTGTCCTTGAGCTTGGACAGCAGCTTCTCGAGGCCGTCTTCCGGCAGCTCGACCAGGCTGAAGCTGTCGCGCACCTGGATGCGGCCGATAGCGTCACGCGCCAGGCCACCTTCGTTGAGGATCGCACCCAGCAGGTTCTTGGCAGCGATGCCATCACGGGCACCCAGGGCGGTACGGCAACGCACGCGGCCTTCTGCCAACGGCAGCGGTGCACGGCGCTCACGGTCACCACGGTCAGGACGCTCGCCACGCTCACCGCGCTCGGTACGCTCACCACGCGGGGCGAAGCTCGGCACCAGCGGCTGCTCACGCTCTACCGCCGCCAGGTCCAGCGCTTGGCCATTGGTGGCCTTGCGCAGCAGGGCCGAAGCCAGGGCACGCGCGCTGCAACCCAGGTCGGTGGTCAGGCGGTCGAACAGCTCGCCGTGGGTAGCTTCTGCTTCGGCTACCAGCGGCGCCAGGCTCGAGGTCAGCTTCTTGATGCGGGCATCCAGCACGGCCTGGGCATTCGGCAGGCGCGCTTCGGCAACCTTCTGCCCGGTAACACGCTCGATCACCTGCAGCATGCGGCGCTCACGCGGGGTAACCAGCAACAGTGCACGGCCATCGCGACCGGCACGGCCAGTACGGCCGATACGGTGTACGTAGGACTCCGGGTCGTACGGCATGTCAACGTTGAACACGTGAGTGATGCGCGGTACGTCCAGGCCACGGGCAGCGACGTCGGTGGCGACGACGATGTCCAGGCGGCCATCCTTGAGCGAGTCGATCACGCGCTCACGCTGGTTCTGGGCGATATCGCCGTTCAGTGCAGCAGCCTTGTAGCCTTTGGCTTCAAGCGCGGCGGCCAGGTCCAGGGTGGCTTGCTTGGTACGCACGAAGGCGATCAGCGCGTCGAACTCTTCCACTTCCAGCAGACGCAGCACAGCCGGGATCTTCTGGTCCGCGTGGACCATCAGGTGGGCCTGCTCGATCGCGGTAACGGTCTGGGTCTTGGTCTGGATCTTGACGTGCTTGGGTTCACGCAGGTGACGCTCGGCGATCGAACGGATCGACGACGGCAGGGTTGCGGAGAACAGTACGGTCTGACGAGTAGCCGGGATTGCGTCGAAGATCACTTCGAGGTCGTCCATGAAGCCCAGCTTCAGCATCTCGTCGGCTTCGTCCAGTACCAGGTACTGTACGGTCGACAAGACTTTTTCGTCACGACGCAGGTGGTCGCACAGACGGCCCGGGGTGGCCACGACGATTTGCGCGCCGTTGCGGATCGCACGTAGCTGTGGGCCCATCGGGGCACCACCGTAGACGGCGACAACGTTCACGCCCGGCATCTGCTTGGCGTAGGTTTCGAAAGCGGTAGCAACTTGCAGCGCCAACTCACGGGTTGGCGCCAGGATCAGGGCTTGCGGTTCGCGCTTGCTCACATCGATCTTGTTCAGGATCGGCAGGGCGAAGGCAGCGGTTTTGCCGGTGCCAGTCTGCGCCTGGCCGATCATGTCGTGACCGGCGAGGATGATCGGGATCGATTGTTGCTGAATGGCGGACGGCTCTTCGTAGCCGGTAGCCACAACGGCAGCAACAATGTTCGGGTTAAGATCGAGAGCGGCGAAGCCGCCGGTTTCCTGGGTCATGGGTCTGCCTCTAGGTGCATCCGCAAAGACCCATGCTCCAAAGCTGCACATGCCTTGAAAGACCGTCAGGTCACCCAGGCAGCTTTGGCGGCGGGGATTTGCGAAAACGATTGAAAAAGAAAACTTGGGAAGGTCCGCCTAGCGGACGCGCAGCCGAAGCTGGACTCGGAGGATTTGCACCACCTGATTTTGAGGTCCGCTAAAAGACCGGCGCGTACTATACCTGAAATAGTCGCGTACGTGAGGAAAATTTTCATGGAGGCAGGGCCAGTATCGGGCCATCGCGCACGACAGGCTGAATCGATAATCCCCTGAAGCCTTACGCGCTCGGTGTCGGCGCGCGTCCGCCATTCAGGTAGCCGGCCGAATCTCGCGGATCAGTCCGTCGAGGCTGTACCCCAAACGCGGCGCCAGCGCCTCGGCCCGGGCTCTCAAACCGTCCAGGTCCAGCGACTGCTCCAGGTCTGCCGGCACCAGCAGAATCACATTGCCCTCCTTCACAGGCAGTTCCCAATAATGCCGGTGGTACAACCCCCGCAGCAACGCCGCGCCCAGCGGCCTGCCATCATCGGTGGCCCACTGGTTGATCACCAGCCAGCCGCCCGGGTTCAGGTGCTGCTGGCAGTTCTCCAGGAAGTTCCACGCCAGGTGCCCGACCCCAGGACCATGGTCGGTGTACAAGTCAACGAACAGCAGGTCGGCCTTCTCTGCCGTGGGCAGCAGCTCCAGGGCATCGCCGATGCGCACATACAGCCGCGGGTCGTCATCCAGGCCCAGGTAATCCATGGCCAGGCGCGGCACATCCGGGCGCAGCTCAATGGCCTCGATGTCCTCCAGCGGCAGGAACTTCATGCAGGCCTGGGTCAGCGTGCCGGCGCCCAGGCCCAGAAACAGTGCGCTCTCCGGCGATTCGTGGCACAGCGCCCCCACCAGCATGGCGCGGGTGTAGTCGTACTCCAGCCAGCTGGGGTCGGCGGTGAACACGCAGCTTTGCTCGATCGCATCGCCGAATTCCAGAAAGCGGTAGTCGTCTACTTCGTACACGCTGATGACGCCAAACGCATCTTCCACGCGTGCCAGCAGCCGCTCTTGCCGTTCCGCCGTCATGTCCACCACCCACCTGCGCAAAAACGCGCATTGTCCGCCAACACCCTTGATGCAACAAGCGCAGCGCCAACTGTTACCATGGCTCATAGCCTACAACCGACAAGACCGAGCCCAAGATGAACCAACCGTGGAGCCCCGACAGCTGGCGCGCCCTGCCGATCCAGCAGCAACCGACCTACCCCGATGCCGCGCACCTGCTGAAGGTTGAACAGACCCTGGCCAGCTACCCGCCGCTGGTGTTCGCGGGTGAGGCGCGCGAGCTGCGCCGGCAGTTCGCCGAGGTCACCGAAGGCCGTGCCTTCCTGCTTCAGGGCGGCGATTGCGCCGAGAGCTTCGCCGAGTTCTCGGCTGCAAAAATCCGCGACACCTTCAAGGTGTTGCTGCAAATGGCCATTGTCATGACCTTTGCCGCCGGCTGCCCGGTGGTGAAAGTGGGGCGTATGGCCGGGCAGTTCGCCAAACCGCGCTCATCTGGCGATGAAACCATCGGCGACGTCACCCTCCCCGCCTACCGTGGCGACATCGTCAACGGCATCGGTTTCGACGCCAAAAGCCGCATTCCGGACCCGGAGCGGCTGCTGCAGGCCTACCACCAGGCCACCGCCAGCCTCAACTTGCTGCGTGCGTTCGCCCAGGGCGGGTTTGCCGACCTGCATCAGGTGCACAAGTGGAACCTGGACTTCATCGCCAACTCGGCGCTGGCCGACAAGTACCACCAGTTGGCCAATCGCATCGATGAAACCCTGGCGTTCATGCGTGCCTGTGGCCTGGACAGTGCGCCGCAACTGCGCGAAACCAGCTTCTTTACGGCTCACGAAGCGCTGCTGCTGAACTATGAAGAAGCCTTCGTGCGCCAGGACAGCCTGACTGGCGACTACTACGACTGCTCGGCGCACATGCTGTGGATTGGCGACCGCACCCGCCAGCTCGATGGGGCTCATGTGGAGTTCCTGCGTGGCGTGCACAACCCGATTGGGGTAAAGGTTGGCCCGAGCATGAACCCCGAAGAGCTGATCCGCCTGATCGACACGCTCAACCCGGCGAACGACCCGGGGCGTTTGAACCTGATCGTGCGCATGGGCGCGGGCAAGGTTGGCGACCACTTGCCGGGGCTGATCCGCACTGTCGAGCGCGAGGGGCGCAAGGTGCTGTGGAGTTCCGATCCGATGCACGGCAACACCATCAAGGCCAGCAGCGGTTACAAGACCCGCGATTTTGCGCAGATTCTGGATGAGGTGAAGCAGTTCTTCCAGGTACACCAGGCCGAGGGCAGCCATGCCGGCGGTATCCATATCGAGATGACTGGGCAGAACGTCACCGAATGCATCGGCGGTGCCCGGCCGATCACCGAGGATGCGTTGTCTGACCGGTATCACACCCATTGTGATCCGCGGATGAATGCTGATCAGTCGCTGGAGTTGGCATTCCTGATTGCCGAAACCCTCAAGCAAGTGCGGCGCTGAGCGCTTTTCGCTTTTCGCTTTTCGCTTTTCGCTTTTGATCTTGCTTCTAAGCGCGCGGTAGTCCAGGCGACGCAGATTGCGACTTCAGGAGGCCGAGTGGAGGCCTTGCGGAGGGAGATGACGGGCATGGATGCCCGTCAAGCGCTGAGGCCCCATGGATGGGGCCTGCAGCGCGTGCTCCCGGGAGCAAGGCCGGAGCGAGGGGACCCCGGAGCGCAGCGTAGGGGCCGGATGATGGGAGCCGACGGTTTTTGGTCCCTTTTTGCCACGACAAAAAGGGACCCGCCGTAAGGGCGGAAAGGTGAGTTGGCGTCGCCATCGCAAACGGACTGTACGCCCGATCAGAACCAGCGCTTAAGCTTTGAGCTTTTGAGCTTTTGAGCTTTTGAGCTTTTGGGCCTTTGGGTTGTGCGCTTTCACATCAAGTAGACATTCATTCACGATGTAGGCGCCTATTCACCTTTCCGCCCTTCCGGCGGGTTACTTTGGTCGTGGCCAAAGTAACCAAAACCGTCGGCTCCCATCATCCGGCCCCTACGCTGCGCTCCGGGGTCCCCTCGCTCCGGGCTTGCTCCCGGGAGGACCGCGCTGCAGGCCCCATCCTGGGGCCCAGCGCTTGACGGGCATCCATGCCCGTCACCTCCCTCCGCAAGCCCTGCGCTCGGCCTCCTGAAGTCGCAATCTGCGTCGCCTGAACTACCGCGCGCTTAGAAGCAAAAGCCAAAGCAAGAGCTGGAGCTGGAGCTGGAGCTGGAGCTGGAGCTGGAGCGACTGCCACGCCTGGCATCACTTCCTCAGTGGATCATCCCAGAAATGCCGCTCGGCCTCTTGCTGGATATCCGCCCGACTCAACCCCAAGTCGCGCAAAGTTGCATCACTGAGACTGGCCAGTTCCTGACGCTGACGGTACAACTCCAGCCAACGCGCCGGACGCTGCAAGGCCGCATGCCACAGGTAGCTCAGGGAAAAGGCAGGTTGCTGGATGCTGCTGACATGACCTTTCATCGTGAAGCCCTCCGTGTTGATGGCCTCAGTCTCACGCCAGGCATAAGATCAATCCAACGAATGTTTCTGATGCGATGCATCTCGGAGATTGATGCAATGTCCCAGTACCAGAGCCTCGACGCGGACGTCCTGCGCACCTTCGTCGCCATTGCCGAGCAAGGCGGCTTTACCCGCGCTGGCGAAGTGGTCAACCGCACCCAGTCAGCGGTCAGCATGCAGATGAAACGCCTGGAAGAAGACATTCTGCAGCGCCAGCTATTCGAACGTGATGGCCGTCAGGTGCGGCTGACCGCCGAAGGCCAGGTACTGCTGGGGTATGCCCGGCGCATTCTCAAGTTGCATGGCGAAGTGTTCAACACCCTGCGCATGCCCCACATGGTTGGGCTGGTGCGCATCGGCACACCAGACGACTACGCCATGCGCTTCCTGCCGACCATCTTGTCGAGCTTTGCCCAAGCCTACCCGCTGGTGCAGGTGGAAGTGCATTGCGATTCATCCAAGCAGCTGATGCTGCGCCAGGATCTGGACCTGACCATCGTCACCCGCGAGCCCGGCAACGAGATTGGCCAGTTGCTGCGCCAGGAACGCCTGGTGTGGGCCGCGGCAGAAGGCTTTTGCCCACACGAACAGCGGCCGATGCCGGTGGCTCTGTTCAACACCGACTGCTTCTGTCGCGCCTGGACCTGCAATGCGCTGGAGGCACAGGGCATCGATTACCGTATTGCCTACACCAGCCCGAGCCTGGCGGCGATCTTTGCCATCGTCACCGCCGGGCTGGCAGTGACCGCGCAGCTGCAGAGCCTGATCGGGGGCAACATCCGCATACTGGGTGAGAGCGAAGGGCTGCCGCAGTTGCCGATGGCCAATGTAATGCTGGTGCGCAGTACACAGACCCCCTCGCCAATCACCGACTGCATGGCCGACTACATCGTTGAGGGTTTCAAGTGATCGGGGGCCGAAAAACGGCCCCAACCTCTCAAAGCTCAAACCCCAGCATCACCGCACAGACCACCAGAAACACACAGAACATCGCCCGCAATACCTTCTCCGGCAACGCGTGGGCCAGCTTCACGCCCCAGCTGATGCTGAGCAAGCCACCCACCGCCAAGGGAATCCCAACCCCCCAGTCAACGCTATGGTGCACGCCATAGGTCACCAGCGTTACCAAGGTACTCGGCGCCGCCAGCGCCAGTGACAGCCCCTGCGCCACCACCTGAGTAGCGCCAAACACACTGGTCAGGATCGGCGTGGCTACCACGGCCCCACCCACCCCGAACAAGCCGCCCATGGTGCCGGCAAAGCTGCCCAGCACACCCAGCCACGGCCAGGCATGACGCAGCTCGGCACTCGGCGGCGACACCTTCATGAACATCCGCACCACGTTCCACGCCGCCAGCGCCACCAGAAAGCCGACAAAACCCAGGCGCATGGAATGCGCATCAAGCCCCACCGCCCAGATCGATCCCAGCCAGGCGAACAAGAAGCTGCACGCCGACAGCGGCAACGCATGGCGCAACGCGATGCGGTTGCGCTGGTGATACCGCCACAGCGCCAGCAGCACGTTCGGCACCACCATCACCAACGCCGTCCCCTGCGCCAACTGCTGGTCCAGGCCAAACAGCACGCCCAGCGCCGGAATCGCAATCAGCCCGCCGCCTATGCCAAACAAGCCCCCCATGGTGCCTAGGGCTGCGCCCAGCACGATATACAACAACCACTCGATCATCAGGGCCTCGTCCGCCTGTACCAATAATGCGAGCATGCTAACGATTGTGCGCTGGCGGGGAAACGCACAGCAGCGCACAATGGCTGTGCGTTTTTCGCAAAAGCAAGGCAGCCATGAGCCCCGATACCCTGACCGACCAATTGAGCCTGTTCCTCGATGTGCTGGAAACCGGCAGCTTTTCTGCCGCCGCCCGTCGCCACCCGCTGACCCCGTCTGCGGTAGCACGGCGCATCGACAACCTGGAAAGCGCCGTCGGCAGCCGCCTGTTCACTCGCAGCACCCACGCGGTGCGGGCCACGCCTGCAGGCAACGCTTTTGCCGAGCGGGCCAGGCGCATCATCGAGGAGTTGCGCCTGGCCCGGGCTGAAGCGGTGTCACTGAGCAATGCCCCGGAAGGCCTGATCCGCATCGACGCCCCTGCCGCGTTTGGCCGCCGCCACCTGGCCCCGGCCATTGCCGACTTCCTGGTGGCCTACCCGGGCCTGGACGTGCAACTGCGGTTGATCGACAGCTTCGTCGACCTGCAGGGCAGCCACCTGGGCGAGGTCGACCTGGTGCTGCGCGCCGGCCCCTTGGCCGACACCCGTCTGGTCGCCACGCCGCTCGCCTACATGGTACGCATCGCCTGCGCCAGCCCCACCTACCTGGCCAGCCGCGGCATCCCCACCTGCCCCAGCGAACTGCCCGGGCATGACGGGCTGGACTGGGATGGCCTGGCGCCGCCGTTCGCCTGGCGCTTCAGTGTGGCCGGGCAAACCCGCCTGTACCGCCCCGCGCGCATGCGCATGGCCGCCAACAACGCCGAGACCTTGTTGTTCGGCACCCTCGCCGGCCTGGGGATAGCCCACCTTCCCACTTGGCTGATCAGTGAATACCTGCTGCGCGGCGAGCTGATCCCGTTGTTCTGCGACGGCGGCTTGCCTGAAGCGGAGACCAGCGGCATTTACGCGCTACGCCTGGCACATGAAACGAACTCTCGCAGCCGTTTGCTGCTCGAATTCCTCAAGAGCCGCTTCAGCCCGATTCCACCCTGGGACCTGGCCTTGCGCAGTGAACTGCGCGATTAATTCGCGCACTGATGATCAGCGTGCCAGAATTTTCCATTGATGACTTTCAAGGACCTGCATGAACGCCGACACCCAAGCCTCCTGTGACGAGCTGCTGCTGGACAACCAGGTCTGTTTCGCCCTGCACTCCACCTCGTTGCTGATGACCAAGGTCTACAAACCGCTGCTGCAGGCGCTGGGCCTGACCTACCCGCAATACCTTGCCATGCTCGTACTCTGGGAGCGTGACGGCCTGACCGTGGGCGAAATCAGCCAGCACCTGCTGACCGACCCGGGCTCGCTGACCCCGCTGCTCAAGCGCCTGGAAAGCGAAGGCCTGTTGCAGCGTAACCGCAGCCGCGAAGATGAACGGGTAGTGATGGTGCAACTGACCGACAAGGGCCGCGCCCTGCAACAGCGGGCCAAAGAGGTGCCGCAATGCATTCTCAAGGCCAGCGGGCGCAGCCTGGAGCAGCTGCAGCAACTGCAAGCCGACCTGCTGATCCTGCGCGACAACCTGCAAAAAAACCTCTGAGCGCTATGCTGTGAGATGGCCGTTCAGATGAACGGTGATGATTTATCTTGCGCGCTAACTAATTGCGCGCTAATTTAAATCCCACACCAACCCCCGCCCTCCTGCAAACGGGAGTGCACAGCACATTAGCGAGGCTCAAGATGCAAAAGGTCACTCCGCTGTACATCGCAGAAGCAACCTCCACCGGTGGGCGCGACGGCAAATCCCGCTCCAGCGACGGCAAGCTGGAAGTCAAGCTCAGCACCCCCAAAGAACTGGGCGGCGCGGGCGGTGACGGCACCAACCCCGAGCAGATGTTCGCCGCTGGTTACTCGGCCTGCTTCATCGGCGCCTTGAAGTTCGTGGCCGGGCAAGAGAAGAAAGCCCTGCCGGCAGATTCCTCGATCACCGCCAAGGTGGGCATCGGCCAGATCCCGGGCGGTTTCGGCCTGGACATCGACCTGCACATCAACCTGCCGGGCCTGGCCCAAGCCGATGCCGAAGGGCTGGTGGAAAAGGCGCACCAGGTGTGCCCGTACTCCAATGCCACCCGCGGTAATGTGGATGTGCGCCTGCACGTAACCGTCTAAGGCGCAAAGGCTTGCGCGATCCCCTGTGGGTGGGTTTACCCGCGAAGAATACACCGCGGTGGATGGCACGGGCTTCGCCCGTGTTCGCGGGCAAGCCCGCTCCCACACGGATCTGCGCCAGCTTTTAGAAATTGAGCACGACAGTTGCACCCACAAAAGCACGAGCACACAGGTATAAAAAAACCCGGCTTGCGCCGGGTTTTTTGCGTCTCGCAAGAAGCATTACTTCTTGGAACGGCCTTTGAAGCTGTTGTCGCGAGTGTCGATGTCGATCCACTCGTCGATCTGGATGAAGTCGGCAACCGAGATCTCGGTACCGTTCGCCAGCTTGGCAGGCTTCATGACTTTGCCGGAGGTGTCACCGCGAGCAGCGTTCTCGGTGTAGACAACTTTACGGCTGATGGTGGTCGGCAGCTCAACCGACACCAGACGGCCTTCGAAGAACACGGCTTCGCAGACGTCTTCCATGCCTTCTTCGATGTACGGCAGAACGGCTTCGATGTCCTCGGCGTTCAGCTCGTACATGGTGTAGTCGGTGGTGTCCATGAAGGTGTACTCGTCACCATTGATGAACGACAGGGTCGCTTCTTTGCGATCCAGGATCACGTCGTCCAGCTTGTCGTCCGCACCGTATACGGTTTCGGTCTTGTAGCCGGTCAGCAGGTTCTTCAGCTTGGTCTTCATGATCGCGCTGTTACGGCCCGACTTGGTGAACTCAGCTTTTTGAACCAGCCACGGGTCGTTGTCGATCCGCAGGACGGTACCGGGTTTCAGTTCTTTACCAGTTTTCATTACGAAGTATCCGAATCTGGATGGATTTATAAAAATCGAGGCCGCGTATCATAGCGAATTTCGGTAAAAGTGTACTAGCGCTGTGGCAAGGTCCGGCTGAGCGGCCTGTCGCGCCCCCCAAAGGCGGGCATGCTGCTGCAGTTCCGGCCAATGCTGGCGGGCCGCCCGCCAGGCCTGGCCCATGTCGAAATCCATGTTCCAGGCACGCCACAGGCCCAGCAGGGCTGTATCGGCATCGTCTGACAGGCCGCAGCGATAATGCGCGAGGAACGCTTCGAGCTTTTCCCAATGGGCATTCTCGTCCTGCACATAGATGTGCCACAGCATCGGCTGCCCCGCCCACTGCGCACGCACGAACGAGTCTTCGCCACGCACGGCATTGAAATCACAGCTCCATAACAGCCGGTCGAAGTCGTCCTGGCTGACGAAAGGCAGCACCTGAACGGTCAGCGCCCCGCGGGTGCGCACATCACCCACGTGCAGCGGGCCCTCGCCCAACCACTGGCTGAGCCCCGCGACGACGCGCCCTTGCGGGACCAACAGGTGGCAAGGCTGGTCAGCCGTGGCCAGGGCATCAAGCCAGTTGCCCAGCTGCGGGTTTTCATAGGCAAATAGCGAGATCAGCAGCGCACCCGGCACAAGGTCTACACCAAGCCCCTGCAAAAAGGCACGGCGCGCCTCCGCCGACTGCTGGAACGCGTCACGCCGGGCCAGCAGCGAACCTTCGCGCAGCAAACCACCCGTTTTGTCGGTAAAGCCCGGGAAGAAAAATACCTTGCGCAAACCGTTGGGCTGCGGCGAAGGCAACCCGTGGCAACCCTCCACCCAGTCCTCGGCACTCAGGTACTCGAGGTTGAGCCAGAGCGGCGGCTGCGGGCGGGCACGCATGGCCTCGACATAGGCTGCGGGCAACTGGCAGGCGAATGCGCCGATCACCACATCGGCCGGCGCCACCGGCAACCACGCTGCCGGCCAGTGGCGTACATCCACACCGTGCTGCCACTGTTGCGCCGCCGTGGCATCGGCGCCAGGGCACATGGGCGTGAAAGCGTTGAGGTCATCCACCCACAGGCGCACCGCCAGGCCGTGCTCGGCCACCAACTGCCGGGCCAGGCGCCAGGTCACGCCGATATCGCCGTAGTTGTCGACGACGCTGCAGAAGATGTCCCAGGTGGCTTTCATGCGCCCCTCCCGTGCTGGTGCAAAAAACGCGAATTCTGCGCATAAATTGGCGCTGACAAAAGCACCTGCGCAGAAAAATGCCCAAGCGCATGCGACAATGCCCCCCTACCACGCTGCCAGGAGGCTGCCATGCCGCGCCACCGTGAATTGAAGATCACCCTCAAGCCGTTGCCGTTGATCATGTGCGTTGCCTTGGGCCTGTGGCTAGGCGCCATGGCCATTGCCGCGAGCCTGTGGCTGGCCCAGCAGTTGTGGCCACAGCAGGTGCAACCTCTGGCCCAGGTTGTAGCCCCGCATGCAGACCGCCCCGTTGCAACGCCTGCACCGGCCACTGCCCAGGATGCCCAGGCCGAGATGTTCGAACGCTACAAGGACATCCTGCACAAACAGGAGCTGCAACAGGCCGCCGATGCCGCCCAAGGCAACCCGCGCAACCTCAACAGCCCCAAGTGCCAGTTCTGGCTGCAGCAAAACCGTACCGCGCCCACCGAAAAAAGCCAGGCCAACGTGCTGGAGTTCTGTTACTGACCATGGACAAGCCCCACCTGCTGGCGCTGATTGTCGCCACCCTCGAGCATGACCTGGACGTGCTGACCCGCGCGGCGCAAACCGCCTACGAGGCCGCCACCGCCGAAGAGAACATCGCCGAGAACAAGTACGACACGCTTGGCCTGGAGGCCTCGTACCTGGCCACCGGCCAGGCGCGCCGCAGTGCCGAGATCCGCCAGGCGCTGGTGATCTACCAGCAGTTGCTGCTGCGTGATTACGACCCGGCGCGCGGTGTGCAGGTAAGCAACCTGGTGACCCTGGAAAATGAAGATGGCGGGCAGCGCCGGCTGTTTCTCGGGCCTGAGGCAGCGGGGTTGAAGATTGGCGAGGGTGACGGGCTGGTGACGGTGATTACCCCGCGTTCGCCGCTGGGGCAGCTGTTGCTGGGCAAGCGGGTGGATGACGAGGTGAGCCTGGGGGCGCAGGTATCGTTCATTGTCGATGTTGTCTGAACCGGCCTCTTCGCGGGCACGCCCGCTCCCACAAGGACCCCACTGTCTTCAGGGCTGTGATATCCCTGTGGGTGCGGGCGGGCCCGCGAAAAGTCCGGCACAGGCAATAATTCTCTAAAGGGCCTGCAGGGCATCGAACCGCCCCACCAGCCCCTGCTCGGCAAACTGCTCCACCACAAAATCGATGAACGCCCGGGTCTTGCCCGGCAACAGCTTGTGCTCGGCGAAATACAGGCTGATATGCCCATCGTCCACATACCAGTCCGGCAACACCCGCAGCAGCCGCCCGGCCAGCAAGTAGGGCACGGCAAACGGCAGGCTCACCAGGGCAATGCCCAGCCCCTGCTCGGCCACCGCGCACGCCGCGTCCGAATCGCTCATGGTCATCGCCTGGCGCAATTGCAGCGGCTGTTGCGCCTGCCAACGGCTGGTCAACGGCCACGAGCGCACCCGCCCGGTCTGCGGTGACCGCACCAGGATGCCGTCATGGCGTTGCAGCACCTGCGGGTCTTCTATCGGCGCGTGCCGCTGCAGATAGGCCGGCGCCGCCACCAACACCCGGTGCGCCGGGGTCAGCTTGCGCGCCACCACCCCTGGCGGCAGTTCGAAACCACCGCCAATCGCTGCATCGAAGCCCTGGCCGATCAGGTCGACCTGGCGGTTGTCGAAATGCCAATCCGGGGTAATCGCCGGGTATCGGCGCAAGAATTCCCCCAGCAACGGCAGCACATACAAACGCCCGAACACCGTGCCCATGCTCACCCGTAACGACCCGGCCGGCTGGCCTTCTGCACTGGCCAGGTTGGCCACGGCGTACTGAATGGTGCGAAAGCTGTCACTGACCTCGCCGAGAAAACGCTGCCCCGCTTCGGTCAAGGTCAGCTTGCGGGTACTACGCTGGAACAACCGCACACCCAGGCGCGCTTCCAGCTGCGCAACGTGCTTGCCCACGGCAGCCGGGGTAAGGCTCAGGCGCCTGGCGGCTTCGGCAAAACTGCCGACCTCGGCACTGCGGATGAAGCATTCCAACGCGCTGAATGATTCCATGGCCATGATTAGCAACCAAAGGTTTACTCTGCTGATAGTGATTACCATCTTATCAGTAGGCAATTGAGCGCCGATACTGTGCCCATCCAAGGCATTTCGGCCTGGCTTCCAGCAGGAGAACAGCATGTCCAAGCAACTTACACTCGAAGGTAAAGTGGCCCTTGTTCAGGGCGGTTCCCGAGGCATTGGCGCAGCTATCGTAAGGCGCCTGGCCCGCGAAGGCGCGCAAGTGGCCTTCACCTATGTCAGCTCTGCCGGCCCGGCTGAAGAACTGGCTCGGGAAATTACCGAGAACGGTGGCAAAGCCTTGGCCCTGCGGGCTGACAGCGCTGATGCCGCGGCCGTGCAGCTGGCGGTTGATGACACCGTGAAGGCCTTGGGCCGGCTGGATATCCTGGTCAACAACGCCGGTGTGCTGGCAGTGGCGCCGGTGACAGAGTTCGACCTGGCCGACTTCGATCATATGCTGGCCGTGAACGTACGCAGCGTGTTCGTCGCCAGCCAGGCCGCGGCACGCTATATGGGCCAGGGCGGTCGTATCATCAACATTGGCAGCACCAACGCCGAGCGCATGCCGTTTGCCGGTGGTGCACCGTACGCCATGAGCAAGTCGGCACTGGTTGGCCTGACCCGCGGCATGGCACGCGACCTCGGGCCGCAGGGCATTACCGTGAACAACGTGCAGCCCGGCCCGGTGGACACCGACATGAACCCGGCCAGTGGCGAGTTTGCCGAGAGCCTGATTCCGCTGATGGCCATTGGGCGATATGGCGAGCCGGAGGAGATTGCCAGCTTCGTGGCTTACCTGGCAGGGCCTGAAGCCGGGTATATCACCGGGGCCAGCCTGACGGTGGATGGTGGGTTTGCAGCCTGATTGAACGCTTGCCTGTGCCGCGACAGCGCCGGCACAGGCTTAGCCTTTCTTTGCCCCCAGGCACTGTTCCATCACCTCCAGAAAAGCCCGGGCAGCCGGTGTGGGGCTGGACGACCACACCGCATACAAGTGCCGCACCGGCGCATCCACCAACCGCGCCACGGCCACCCCTTCGATGCCCTGAGCCACCCGCTCGGGCACCAGGCCGACGGCCATGCCCCGCTGAACGAATTTCTCTACCAGACGAACATGCCCGATCTCGAACTGCACCCTGCGCTGCAACCCCACCGCCTGAAACGCCTCGTCAGTCTGTCGTCGCGCCCCGGTGCCTTCGGGGAAATCCACCAACACTTCGCCTGCCAGGTCAGCCAGCGCCAGTTGTGCCCTGCCCGCCAGGCGATGCCCCAACGGCAACACCGCCACCAGTTCTTCCCTGGCCAGCAACCGATGCTGCACCCCCTGCACTACTTCGCCCTGCCACAGCCCGATAAAGCCGACGTCCAGGCGCCGCTCGAGTACGTCAGCGATCAGCAATTCGCTCTTGGCCGTGAGCCAGCGCACATCCACATCCGGATAACGACCGTGGAACACCGCCAACAGGTCGACCAGATCCAGCGCGGTGAGCGAGCTGATTTCACCAATCGCCAGCCGCCCGCGCACCTGGCCGCAGGCCGCCGCCACGTCATCGGCAATGCGCCGGGCCGCTTCCACCGCGGGCCGCGCGCTGAGCACAAAGGCTTCCCCCGCAGGTGTCAGGCGCACCCGTCGCGAACTACGCTCGAACAGGCTCACACCCAGCTGCGCCTCCAGCCGCGCCACCTGATGGCTAAGGGCCGACTGCACCACATGGCAGCGCTCCGCCGCGCGGGTAAAACTGCCGGTGTCGGCCACGGCAAGGGCATATTCGAGCTGCTTGAGGTTCATCGATCTATCTGCTTTCAAGATGAATAAACTGAAAACTATACATTGGTGTCATGCCTGACACTTGCTGATAATCATCACTACACACCACTGCCCCCACGAGAATTGCATGCACACCCCCACTCTCAGCCGCGCCTTGATCCTGCTGATGGCTACCGCCACAGGCCTGGCCGTGGCCAGCAACTATTACGCCCAACCGCTGCTACACAGCATCGCCCAGCAGTTTGGCTTGAGCACCGCCAGCGCCGGCAGCATCGTGATTGCCGCGCAGCTCAGCTATGGCGCCGGCCTGTTGCTGCTGGCACCGCTGGGCGACCTGTTCGAGCAGCGCCGGCTGATTACCGTGATGACCGTTGTCTCCACCCTGGGCCTGGTCATCAGCGCCTGTGCACCCAGCCTGCCCTGGCTGCTGCTCGGCACGGCGCTGACCGGGCTGTTCTCGGTGGTGGCACAGATCCTCGTGCCGATGGCAGCGACCCTGAGCGAGCCGCATCAGCGTGGGCGCGCGGTCGGCACACTGATGAGCGGCCTGCTGCTGGGCATCCTGCTGGCGCGTACTGCTGCCGGCTTCATGGCCGAGCTGGGTGGCTGGCGCAGTATCTACGTGCTGGCCGCAGTGCTGATGGCAGTTACCGCCGTGGCGCTGTACCGCAGCCTGCCACAGCACCACAGCCACGCCGGGCTGAAATACCCGGCGCTGATCGGCTCCGTGTTCCGTCTGTTCATCGAAGAGCCCGTGCTGCGCCTGCGCTCGCTGCTCGGTCTGTTGGCATTCAGCCTGTTCGCCCTGTTCTGGACCCCACTGGCGTTTCTGCTGGCGAAAGGCCCCTACCACTATTCGGATGCAGTGATCGGCCTGTTCGGCCTGGCCGGTGCGGCGGGTGCATTGTCGGCCAACTGGGCCGGGCGCCTGGCAGACCGTGGCAAGGGCGCGCTGGGTACCACCGTGGGCCTGGTGGTGTTGCTGCTGTCGTGGGTGCCGCTGGGATTTGCCGAACAGTCGCTGCTCGCCTTGCTGCTGGGCGTGCTGATGCTCGACCTGGCGGTACAACTGGTGCATGTGAGCAACCAGAACGCAGTGATCGCCCTGCGGCCCGAGGCACGCACGCGGCTGAATGCCGGTTATATCACCTGCTACTTCATTGGCGGGGCGCTTGGGTCGTTGCTGGGCACGCAGCTGTTCCAGCGCCAGGGCTGGATGGGCATCGTGGTGGCGGGGCTGGTGATTGGCGGGCTGGCGTTGCTGGCCTGGGGATGGGCCGAACGCAAGCGCAAGAACACCTTGCAGGTGGCCTGAAAATGCTTGCTGGATTCTTCGCGGGCACGCCCGCTCCCACAGGTGCCTCACAAACCTCAGGGCAGTGATACGCCTGTGGGTACGAGCATGCCCGCGAAGAGGCCAGCCATGGCGACAAAGTACCGCACTACCCTCCGTCGCAATGCCGTTGACTTGCCTGCCGGGGCAGCGCTCAGTAAGCGCTGGAATGCCCTTTCCCTGACAGGATGAATTTATGACAAGACTCACGGTACAGTCCGGCGATTTCTTGCAAGGTGAAGGCGAGTATCGCAATGGATCGCTCACACTCAAGACCGCGCGCAGCCCCTCACCCGGTGAGCGGATTTCCCTGGCACGCATCAGCGACTTGCGGCTGGCCAGCCTGGAAACCAACCGCAGCCTTGGCAGCGCCTTGGGCTGGGGCGTGGCCGGCGCCCTGGTGGCAGGGCCAGTAGGGCTGCTGGCCGGGCTGTGGTTGGGTGGCAAGGAAGAAGAAGCGACCTTTCTGGCCACCTTCAAGGATGGACGCAAGTTGATGGCCATTACCGATGGCAAGACCTGGTCGAAGATCGATGACAACTGGCGGCAGCACAAGCGGCCGATCAGGACAGGCTGACTGAATACACCGGGCCTGGATCGTTTTATGTGGAAGGCGGCTGGTAAGATGCCGCCTTTTTCATGGCCTGTGCCGGCCTCTTCGCGGGTAAACCCGCTCCTACACGGGTGTCACCACCTGGTGTATCACCAACCGGTACATCATAAACCGATGTACCACCACCCGGTGTAGGAGCGGGTTTACCCGCGAAAGGGCCGGCACAGGTATCGCGCATCCAGGAGCCCCACCGCATGCCCCCGCATCACCCCCGCCTGCCCCTGAGCCTGCTCAGCCTGGGCCTGGCCCTGCAGTGCCCCTCTGTGTTTGCCGAAGACAGCGTGATGCTGGCCCCGTTGCAGGTCTCCGACACCTACGCCAATGATGGCTACCAGGCACGCCAGGCCGCTGTGGGCGGCTTCCAGCCCGCGCCCCTGCTCGACACCCCCGCCTCTGTCAGCGTGTTCAGCCAGCAGTTGCTGGAAGACCGCCAGGTACGCAAGCTTAGCGAAGTGTTGCAAAGCGATGCCTCGGTCGGCGAAAGCTATGCACCCATCGGCTACTACGAAAACTTCAATGTGCGCGGCTTCGAGCTGAACGCCGCCAGTAGCTACCGCATCAATGGCCAGACCATTGCCGGAGAGCAGAACGTAGCCCTGGAAAACAAGCAGCAGGTGGAATTGCTCAAGGGCCTGTCCGGGCTGCAAGCCGGCGTGTCGGAGCCGGGCGGCTTGATCAACTATGTGACCAAGCGCGCCGAAGACATACGCAGCTTCACGGTATCGACCAACGAACAGGGCGAACGCTATCTGGCCACCGACCTTGGCGGCTGGTTCGGCAGCGAAAAGCAGTTCGGCCTGCGCGCCAACCTGGCCCATGAAGACATCCGCACCTACGTCGACCACGCTGACGGCAAGCGCGACTTCGCCTCGCTGGCATTCGACTGGCAGATCAACCCGGATGCCACCCTGCAGCTGGATGCCGAGTACCAGCATCGCGAACAGGCGTCGGTGCCGGGTTACCAACTGCTCGGAGGCACTGACGTGCCCCACGGCATCGACCCGGAAGACCGCCTGGCCTACCAGCATTGGGCAAAGCCCGTGCAGAACGACTCGCTGAACCTGGGTGGGCGCTTCGAATACCGCTTCAACGATACCTGGACCGGCACCGTGAGCGCCTCCCGCAGCAAAGTGGTGATCGACGACTACAGCGCGTTTGCCTGGGGTTCGAGCGAGGGGGCGTTTTTCGGCAGCAATGGCGACTACGACATCTATGACTTCCGCAGCCCCGACGATACCCGCCGTACAGACGAGGCGCAGGCCATGCTCAACGGGCACTTCGATGCGCTGGGGGTGGGGCACGAGCTGACCGTGGGTACCAGTGCGCAGCGACGCACACTGGATCAGCGCCCGTACTACAACGAGTGGCTTGGTACCGGCAACATCCATACCGGCGCCCCGGACCTCGATCCGTCCGACAAACCCGTCGGCGCCAGCGAACGCCGGCTCGACAGCCGCCAGTACGGCTTGTTCGTCAGCGACCGCATCAGCTTCAACGAGCAATGGCAGACCGTGCTGGGCGCCCGTGAAGTGCGCCTGGATGAAAAGACCTGGGACGAGAACGGCGTAGCCGGGCGCCATACCCGCCAATACGAGCTACTGCCCAACGCTGCGCTTATCTACAAACCGCAGCCGAACACCACGGTATACGCCAGCTACGCCAAGGGCCTGTCTGCCGGAGGCACGGCCCCCTGGTTCGCCAGCAATGCAGCTGAGATCCTTGCACCCACCACCTCCCGCCAATTGGAACTGGGCGTCAAGCACGACTGGCAAGGCCTGAGCCTGAGTGCCGCCCTGTTCCAGATCCGCCAGGCTTACCAGTACGCGCGCCCGGACGGCACCGGCAACTTCACCTACGTACAGCAAGGGCAGCAGAAGAATACCGGCCTGGAACTGGGCGCCAGCGGCCGGGTGACCCCGAACCTGCAGGTACAGGCCAGTGCGGCAGCCATTCGGGCGCGGGTGCAGAACAGCGGTACCGAAGCCTATGAAGGGCACCAGGCGATCAACGTGCCTAAATTCCGGGCGGCGCTGCATGCGGAATATACCCTGCCGGTTCCGGGGCTGGCGCTGCTGGGCGGTGCGCGGTATAGCGCCAGCAAGCATGCGAGCCAGGCGGGCAATGTTGAGGTTGGCGGGTATACCGTGTTCGACCTTGGCAGCCGCTACAGGACCCGTATTGCCGGGTATGACACGGTGCTGCGGCTGACGGTGGATAACGTGCTGGACAAGCGTTACTGGCGCGATGTGGGGGATTACCTGGGGGATAACTACCTGTTCCAGGGGGCACCGCGTACCGCTCGGCTTTCGGCTTCGATCAGCTTCTAGATTGCCGGGGCCGCTCTGCGGCCCTTTCGCGACACAAGGCCGCTCCCACAGGTGTGGACTGCTCCCAAGGGTTGGATTGGTGTCCAACTTCTTGGGGACAGTCCAGGAGTACCCCGATTGCCTGTGGGATCAACTGTCTTGCTCAATTTCTAAAAGCTGGCGCGATCCCTGTGGGAGCGGGCTTGCCCGCGAACACGGGCGAAGCCCGTGCCATCCACCACGGTGTTGGCTTCGCGGGCAAGCCCGCTTGTGTCGCGATGGGCTGCACAGCAGCCCCCAATGGCCCTGAAAACAAAAAGCCCCCGTGCTTTTCAGCGCGGGGGCTTTTTGTAGAATGTGGCGGTGAAGAAGGGATTTGAACCCTTGATACGATTTCTCGTATACACACTTTCCAGGCGTGCTCCTTCGACCACTCGGACACTTCACCGTTTCTCTTCAAGCCTTGCAGCCTGTCGTGGTGCGCTAATTTAGTGAAAGACTTTCCCTTTGGCAAGCATTTTTTTCAATTTTTTCATGTATTTGCACTTGGGCTGCCATGAGCACTGACCGACCAGTCAGCCTTGCTGCTTTACCTCGCCCTTGGCGCTGGGTAACGTCGTCGCCACGCCAACAAAAGGACTCTGCCATGAGCGAGCTGATTACCTACCACGCCGAAGACGGCATCGCCACCCTTACCCTGAACAACGGCAAGGTCAATGCCATCTCGCCGGACGTCATCACTGCCTTCAATGCAGCGCTGGACCGCGCTACCGAGGAGCGTGCAGTAGTGATCATCACCGGGCAACCGGGCATTCTGTCAGGCGGTTACGACCTCAAGGTGATGACCCGCGGCCCCCAAGAGGCCATCAGCCTGGTCACCGCCGGTTCCACCCTCGCCCGCCGGCTGCTGTCGCACCCGTTCCCGGTGGTGGTCGCCTGCCCCGGCAATGCCGTGGCCAAGGGCGCCTTCCTGCTGCTGTCGGCCGACTACCGCATTGGCGTCGAAGGGCCGTACAAGGTATGCCTGAACGAAGTGCAGATCGGCATGACCATGCACCACGCCGGCATTGAACTGGCCCGCGACCGCCTGCGCCGCTCGGCCTTCCACCGCTCGGTGATCAATGCCGAAGTGTTTGACCCGCAGGGTGCGGTGGATGCCGGCTTCCTCGACAAGGTGGTGCCGGCCGAGCAGTTGCAGGAAGCGGCAATGACCGCAGCGCGGGAGCTGAAGAAGCTGAACATGCTGGCGCATAAGAACACCAAGCTGAAAGTGCGCAAAGGGCTGCTGGAGGCGCTGGACAAGGCGATCGAACTGGATCAGCAGCATATGGGCTAGCCGCACGGGCCCTTTTCGCGGGCTTGCCCGCGAAAGGGCCGGAACAGGCCTGCACCAAGGTTTGCCCCAGCCAGTGCACACCCGTACACTGCACCGCGACCGTCTGGTGTGAGTCGTACCATGCTTTATTCATTGCGTATGTTCCTGCTGGGGCTGCATTTTCTTGCCGTTGGCACCGTGGGCCTGCTCATTGGCCTGTGCCGCCCCTTCAACCCTGACAACAGCCGCGTTTTCGCCCGGCTCTACAGCTTGCCGGCCACCTGGCTGATGCGCATCAAGGTCAAGGCCGAAGTCGGCCCATTGTGGGACCACCCGCCCGGCTGCGTGATCGTGGCCAACCACCAGTCCAACTTCGATCTGTTCGTGCTGGGCCAAGTGGTGCCGCAGCGCACCGTCGCCATCGGCAAGAAGAGCCTGGGCTGGATCCCGCTGTTCGGCCAACTGTTCTGGCTGGGCGGCAACGTGCTGGTCGACCGCAAGAATGCCTATCAGGCGCGCAGGGCCATACAGAAGACCACCCGGGTTCTGCAGGACGACACCTCGATCTGGATTTTCCCCGAAGGCACCCGCAATCCCGGCGAGCATCTGCTGGCCTTCAAGAAAGGCGCATTTCAAATGGCCATCGAGGCCGGTGTGCCGATCGTGCCGGTCTGCGTCAGCCGCTATGCCAGGCGCCTGAGCCTGAACAGCTGGCGCCAGCGCACGGTAATCGTGCGCTCGCTGCCGCCCATTGCCACGACGGGCATGACGCTGCAGGACCTGCCAGCGCTGATCGAGCAATGCCGTGGGCAAATGCAGCAGTGCATTGACCGCATGGAAAAAGAACTGGCCTGATCCGGGGTTGCTCTGGAGCCGGGTACAGCCCAAGCTGTATCCGTGTTCAAACGAATAAGCGGACAACCATGGGTCGAGTCGTGGCATCGGCGGTGTACAGCGCCGGCAGAAAGGTCACCAACATCAGCATCGACGAAGGCAGCGAGTGGGCGCGCAAGCCGGGGCATTTCGTGTGGATCGGCCTGGAAGAGCCCAATGCCGAAGAGCTGGCCAACCTGCAGTCGCAGTTCAACCTGCACGAACTGGCCATCGAAGATGCCCTGGAAAAACACAGCCGGCCCAAGCTGGAAACCTTCGGTGACGCGTTGTTCATCGTCACCTATTCGCCAGTGCGCCACGAAGGCAAGCTGGAATTCATCGAAACCCATATCTTCGCGGGCAACGGCTACATCATCACCTGCCGCAACGGCCACTCCAAATCCTACGCCATGGTCCGCCAGCGCTGCGAGGCTCGGCCCCTGCTGCTGGAACATGGCGAAGACTTCGTGCTGTACGCCCTGCTCGACTTCGTCACCGAGAACTACCAACCGGTCAGCGAGGCCATTCATGGCGAGATCGAAGCGCTGGAGGAAAGCGTACTGGGCGGCTCGCTGCGGGAAGACGACATCCGCCGCCTGCACAGCCTGCGCCGAGACATCCTGCGCCTGCGCCGCTACGTGGCACCCCTGGTTGAAGTGAGCGAAGAACTGCAGCGCCTGAGCTTCCCGTTCATCGACAAGAACATGCGCCCGTACTTTCGTGATGTGCAGATTCACGTGACGCGGCAGATGGAGGACTTGGCCGGTATACGCGACATTGCCAGCCAGACGATCGAGATCGGCATGCTGCTGGAGTCGTCACGGCAAAGCATCGTGCAGCGCAAATTCGCGGCCTGGGCGGCGATTCTGGCATTCCCTACGGCGATTGCCGGGGTTTACGGGATGAACTTCCAGAACATGCCGGAGCTGAGCTGGCACTACGGTTACTTCGCGGTACTGGGGGTGATTGTGACGGGGTGTGCCGGGTTGTATGCCAGCTTCAAGAAATCGGGTTGGCTTTGATGGCCTCTTCGCGGGCGCGCCCGCTCCCACAGGTCGCACACAATGCTGGAAATTGTGCATCACCTGTGGGAGCGGGCGTGCCCGCGAAGGGTTGCCACCGATTACGCGGCGCTGTCGCCGGCCTTTGACGGCTGCTGGATAAAGCGCAACATCCACTCCCCTACCAAATCACCCTGGTGCTCGGTGGCCAGGCTGGCGACGGCCTTGTGGTACACCTCGTCACCCAGGTATTCCTGGCGCGCATCGAGCAGTGCGCGGGAGTAGTCATGCACGAATTCCGGGTGGCCCTGGAAGCACAGCACCTGGTCGCGAATGTGGTACGCCGCATTCGGGCAGAAATCGCTGGAGGCGATCACCGTAGCGCCTTCCGGCAGTTCGGTCACCTGGTCCTGGTGACTGATCAGCAAGGTCAGCTCCGACACCTCCGGGTCCATCCACGGCGCATGCGCCGCCAACGAGTAGCGATGAATACCCACGCCCCAGCCTTGCTCAGCCCGCTCGGCCTTGCCACCCAGGGTCAAGGCCAGCAACTGGTGGCCAAAACACACGCCCAGCAGCTTTTCACCGCGCTCGTACAGCTTGAGCAGGTAGGCCTTTAGCGTCTGGATCCACGGGTCGGTACCGAACGAATCGGCCTTGCTGCCCGTCACAAGGTAGGCATCGAACTTTTCACTGTCGGCGGGATAGTCGCCGTGCATCACGTTGTACACACAAAATTCGGCGGCAATCGGCTGACGCGAGAAGAGCTGCTCGAACATCCTGCCGTAGCCCTGATATTGCGCCGTCAACTCCGGTCGCAGGACATCGGTTTCAAGGATGCAGATGCGTAACGACATAGGGGTAGTCCTGAACGACATGGGTGGGAATCTGCTGTAGAGACTGCCGCGAAAGGCACGTACAAGCAAGTAGGCTGCACTGACGAACGGTCACATTTCGTCGGCGCGTGCCGGGTAGTTGCGCCACTGTCTAGATAGAGCGTGCCAGCTAGATAGCACTTGGCCTCATAGCCAGAGGAATGGTTTTAGTGCACGGTTAGAACAAAGGGTTCTCAAATATGGATAACGCACACCCTACTGTTGAAGGTATATCCACTTTCAAGAGGCAAGCAGTCCGGCGCCATGCAACGCCACTGCGATCGACCCGAAGCGCGACGACAAGGAAGCCAACGGGTATTCAGGAATAACAACAAGAAGGCGGTCCGCCATGTTCAGACAATCGAAAATTCGCCAAGCCGGGCTCATTTTATTTGCCACCACGTTGCTATTGATCTTGCCGAACCTGACACGTTTGTTTGGCTGACGGCAGCGGTGGCGCCAACGGGCAACGCACAGGTAACCTGCTGGCCTTGATGGTCGGAGATTGCCTATGCGCCACTGCCTTGCCCTGCTAGCGTTGCTCCTGAGCCTGCCATTGTCGGCGGCGCAACTGCACCTTGAACTGGGCGCGACATCGCGCCAGTGGAGCAGCGCCGAACTGCTTGGCCACCCTGAGGCCCAGGACATCAGTATCGAGCAGGACGTATCCTACAAACGCCCCATGCACTATCGGGCAGTGCCGCTGGCCACGCTGCTGGAAGGTGTGAACGCCCGCGATCACCTGCAGGCCGTGGCGCTGGATGGCTTTGCCGCCGAAATGCCCGCTGCGGCATTGCTGCAGCCAGGGCCAGCACGGGCCTGGCTGGCCGTGGAAGACCCAGGCAAGCCGTGGCCGCCACTGGGTCAAGGCAAGCCAAGTGCCGGGCCGTTCTACCTGGTGTGGACTGCGCCGCAGGCCAGCGGCATCCGCCCTGAACAGTGGCCATTCCAAATTGCCACCCTTCGCAAGCTGGCCCCGGTGGACCAGCGGTTTCCTGCGCTGCTGCCCGACCCGAAGCTGCCGGCCGACAGCCCGGTGCGTCAGGGCTTTGCCCTGTTCCAGCAGAACTGCCTGGTGTGCCATCGGTTGAACGGTGCGGGGGATGGCCAGGTCGGGCCGGACTTGAATGTGCCGTATAACCCGACCGAGTATTTTCAGCCGGTTTATTTACGCAAGTTGATACGCGACCCGCAAAGCCTGCGGCAGTGGCCGCAGGCGAAGATGCCGGGGTTTGCCGAAAGTGTGTTGAGTGAACAGGAACTGGATGCGCTGTTGGCCTATTTGGGGCACATGGCAACGCGTAAGCCTTGAGGACCTCTTCGCGGGTAAACCCGCTCCTACACGGTGATGGACACACACCGGGGGTTGGACACACACCTGGGGTCGGACACAGACCGTCGTAGGAGCGGGTTCACCCGCGAAAGGGCCGGGCCTGCTGGCCAATATCCCTGGCCGTTCATCGTTGCCGCCGCCACCGTATTCGCGGGTGAACCCGCTCCTACAACGGCAGGTGGCGTCCACCATCCATCAATGTGTAGGCGCGGGTTAACCCGCGAAAGGGCCAACACAAAACTGTCAGGCCGTGAGCCGTTCGTGCTTGACGCCCCACCCTTCCACCTCACCCCCATACGGTGTCACCAACTGCTCGAAGGCCTCTTCAAAGTCGCCAATCCCGCCATGGGTGGCGTACATGACCTTGCTCAGTTCCAGGTGCCAGGCACCGTCGCCCAGCTCCTTCACCTGGGCATTGAGCGATTCCCCGCGAAACTGCCCGGCTGCACGACGGGCCCCTGCTTCGTCCGGGAATACGGCATAGAACTCGATGGGGTGGATCTGGGTGAAGTCGAAACCGCCTGCCTTCATCTGGCGCAGGACGTTGCTGCTGATATCGTCGTTCTGGCTGCTCATGAATCGTCCTCCTGAATAAAGCAATGGATAGACTTTCCGTGCACTACGCACCTGCCGGCAACGGCCGGGCAGTTCGAGCTGATGCAAGACGCGAATTATTGAGGCGGCGCCAACCCACAGAACAGGTAGGCCCTCCACCAGCGTAGCGCCTGCCAGGGCACCACGCAAACGTGTGGTTCAGGGTACTTCGTGAATGCTGGTGATGGTCACACCACTATGCTCTTTGAGCCAGCGTGCGGTCGGGGAGATGATACGGTCCTGGAAGTCGTTGAGGTCCAGCTCGTCCATCACCGGAAACAGGTGTGAGCGGATGGCCCGCGCAGCGTCTTCCTCGCTGGGGCAATGCTCGGCATGCAACAGCAATGCGGACGGTTCGCCCTTCTGGTCGGCAAAAATGACTTCCCACTCTTTCATTGAACGGACCCTCTCAGTCAACGAACACCAGGTGTGTGATGCCTGAATAACTGACCTTGGGGCGGGGATAATGTTCAGTCTGGGAAAATTGTGCGGGGCCCATTCGCGGGCTTGCCCGCTCCCACAGGGCCAGCACAAGGTTCACACCCTGTGCATGCCTGTGGGAGCGGGCAAGCCCGCGAATGGGCCGCAACGCGGCCCCGGTTTACTTCGGTGTGCCGTGCACCACGCCAGCGGTGTTATCCAGCAGGCTCTTGGTCGCCGTCTGGATATACGCTTCCAGCTTCTTGAGCATTTCCGGCTGGTCCGGGCTTTCGATCAGTTCGGCCTTGAACTCGCTGCCCAACTGGTAGCGGTACATCCGCGGGCTCATGTCCTTGGACTCGATCAGGATACGGTCACCCTGCACCAGCCCGACAATCTGCTCGCTGCCCGACGGTTTGATCATGCCCACGCCCTGGTCACCCTCGGGCAGGTTGAGCAGGTCGCGCCCCCAGCACTGGTGGCGAGCCTTGCCACCCAGGCGGCCCATGATGGTCGGCACGATGTCGACCTGGGTACCCACGGTGTGGTTCACCGCACCGAACTTCTCCTGAATGCCCGGGGCAATCAGCAGCAGCGGCACGTTGAAGCGGCCCAGGTCCAGCTCGGTAACCTGCTGGTGGTTGCCAAAGCCATGGTCACCGACGATGACGAACAGGGTGTCCTTGAAGTAAGGCTCCTTACGCGCCTTCTCGAAGAACTGGCCCAGCGCCCAGTCCGAATAACGCATGGCGGTCAGGTGCTCGTCCAGACGGCCCTGGCCGGTAACCTTCTCTACCGGCAAGTCCTTCGGCAGGGCATACGGCGTGTGGTTGGACAGCGTCTGCAGCAGCGCGTAGATCGGCTTCTTGCCATCGTGCCTGGCCAGCTCTTCGTTGCCCCGGTCGAACATGTCCTGGTCGGACACACCCCAGGTCGGGTCGGAGAACACCGGGTTGACGAAGTCATTACGGCCGATGAAGGTGGTCATCCCCTGGTTGCCGAAGAACCCGGACTGGTTGTCCCAGGCAAAGTCGCCGTTGTAGACGTACACGTCGTCGTAGTCACGGGCGCCGAGCAGGGCCGGCAGGCCCGACAGCTTATGGCCGCCTTCCGGGGTCTGCATCAGGTATTCGAAACCTGGCAGGTTGGGGAAGCAGGCCATGGTGGCGAACATGCCCTGGTGGGTATGGGTGCCGTTGGAGAAGAAGCGGTCGAACAGCAGGCCTTCTTTGGCCAGCTTGTCGAAGTACGGGGTGATGTTGTTGGGGCTGCCCAGCGCACCTACCGAGTGGCCGGCGAAGCTTTCCATCAGGATCACCACCACGTTCTTGATCGGCAGGGTACGGTCAGCCGGCGGCACAAAGTCGCGGCGGATAGCGGCTTCGTCGGCGTCGACCAGCGTGTCGTGGGCGGTCAGCAGTTGCTCACGCACACTTTGCGTGGCCACGTCCTGCTCCAGGACTGGCTTCCAGATGTTGGCACGGTCCTCGCCAAAGCGGCTCTTGGCGGCGTCGATCAGGGTCAGGGTGCCGTTCAGGCCCAGCTGGTTGACGAAGTTGGAGTCAGTGGTAAAGGCATCACCCCAGCGCATCGGCGGGCCCTGGCGCAGGGTGCCACGGGCAGCGGCCACGGCCACCAGCAGGATCACCATGAATACCGCCAGGCGCTTGTACCACGGGGCAACGCGGTGCAGGCCTTCGGCGCGGGTGGCGCGATCGATACCTTTGAACAGCAGGCTCAGCAGCCAGGTACCGAAGGCCCAGGCCAGCAGGTAGCGGACCACCGGGAAACCGTACCAGAGCATGCTCATGACGGTTTTCGGGTCTTCCTTGATGTACTGGAACACCAGGCCGTTGAGGCGCTGGTGGAACTCGCGGTAGAAGTCCATTTCCATCAGGCCGAGGAACATCACCACGCTCGAAGCGAGGGTCAGCCAGAAACGGAACACGCCACGCCGGGCCATGGCCCAGGGGCTGAGCATGGCCAGCAGCAGGGGGATGCTGATGTACACCACCACCCGCAGGTCGAAGCGCAAGCCGTTGAAGAAGCCTTCGGCGACCGTCGAATAAGGGGTATCGCCGACCATGTCGTTGTTGTAGGCCAGCAGCGCCAGGCGCACCAGGCTGAGCATCAGCATGATCACCAGGCCACTGAGCAGCGTGTAGGCCAGGTGGGATTTCAGGGTCGGCGAAAATGACGTTCGCGCGCCCTGTTGCTTCAAGGCGTCGGAGGTAGCCATGAATGGGAAGGTCCTAGGATTGCGGTTTGCGAAGAGGCGATGGCGCCAGGCCAACGCAGCATTATGCGGGTGCGGATTCTGTTTAAACCAATGTGAAAATTTTGTCACGGCCCCATTACTGGCTATGTCAGTACCGCGCCTAGAGCCGCACATTCCCCCGCGGCCCGGCAATTGCCCAGATCACCAGCCCCACCACCGGCAGCAAGGCGATCAACAAGATCCACAACACCTTGATGCCCACCTCGCTACCACTCTTGATCACGTTGAGAATGGCCCAGATATCCAGCGCCAGAATGATCAGCCCGACCAGGCTGTTGAAGGTTGATCCCATGTCTGAATTCCTGTCCAGAGGCTTTGCTGCACAGCATAGTCAGCTATCGCGCCAATAGAAGGGAATCCTTGGCGGATGTCGCAGGTCCCTCGATAGACTGACTGCATTCACTGATTCGAGGTTCGTATGCCACCTACCCACAGCCAAAGCGCCGCCCCACCTTCACTGCTGCAGGCCTGGCGCCAGCAAGCCATCGATACCCCCTGGCTCAGTGCCGGCCTGGGGCTGAGCCTGCTGGCGGTGGGCGTGCTGCTGGCCGCCAGCCTCTGGAACGCGGTGAACGGCGACCATGCCGACAACCTGCACCTGGCCATGCTGGGCGGATTGTCGGGCTTTGGCGCCACCGCACTGGGCGCCGTGCTGGCGGTGGTGCTGCGCGATGTCAACGCGCGCACCCAGGATGTGATGCTGGGCTTTGCTGCCGGCATGATGCTGGCAGCCAGTTCGTTTTCGCTGATTCTGCCAGGCCTGGAGGCTGCCCGCGAGATCACGGGCAATGGCCCGGCCGCGGCGTTTACCGTGGTGCTCGGCATGGGCCTGGGTGTGCTGCTGATGCTGGGCCTGGACCGCTTCACCCCGCATGAACACGAAAGCACCGGCCCGTGCGGGCCCGAAGCCGAGCGCATCAGCCGGGTGTGGCTGTTTGTGCTGGCGATTACCCTGCACAACCTGCCTGAAGGCATGGCGATTGGCGTGAGCTTTGCCAATGGCGACATGAACATCGGCCTGCCGCTGACCAGTGCCATAGCCATCCAGGACATCCCCGAGGGGCTGGCCGTGGCACTGGCCTTGCGCGCCACCGGGCTTTCCAACCTGAAGGCCGCGTTGGTGGCGATAGGGTCGGGCCTGATGGAGCCGCTAGGGGCGGTGATCGGGCTGGGGATTTCTACCGGCTTTGCCCTCGCCTACCCGATCAGCATGGGGCTGGCGGCAGGGGCGATGATCTTTGTGGTCAGCCACGAGGTGATCCCCGAAACCCACCGCAACGGGCACCAGACAGCGGCGACCCTGGGGTTGATGGGCGGGTTTGCGGTGATGATGTTTCTCGACACTGCGCTGGGCTGAAGATTGATGTTTCGTGAGCCGGCCTCTTCGCGGGCTCGCCCGCTCCCACAGGGTTATCACAGGGCCTGATGCGCTGGAGTACCTGAGGGAGCGGGCATGCCCGCTAACAAGCAATCACTGGTATCAGATGTGGACGGCGACTTTCAAAGCCTCCAGCGCCGGCTCGACCTTGATGCCCAGCGCTGCACCCAGCTCCATTACCCGTGCCAGGTCCTGCTGCCCCACCATGACCATCTGCAGCTCGTCATCGAGCAACTGGCTGAAGTTGAGCAGCACATAACCACCCGCCTCCTTGTTCAGCGCGCCCATCTGCACCTGGATGCGGTTGAGCGCGGTCAGTGGCTCGGTACGGGCCAGTTGCTTGGGCTTGAGGGTAAACGGCACGCTGTTGTCGAACGAATCACTGATCTGCTGAAACAGCTCCTGATAGCTGTCGGCCTGGAACACCACGGTATCCGGCAGGCTGCCCAGCACCACCCATTCGCCCAAGGGAATCGGGAAAGTGTCGTCGTAGTTGATGTCGGGGTTGGCGGCCAGGAAGGCGGCAGGGTCGGCGTAGGCCTGGGCGGCCTCGTCGGCGATACGCTCGATGTCTGCCTCACGCATGCAGCCGGCGCCAATGAGGCTGATGAATTCGAGCAACTGAGTTTTCATGAAAGGGGGCCTGCGACGGGTGAAAAGTCGCCAAGGATAGCCGCAAATGCCCCCTGGCGGTTAGCCGGCCAGCGCTTGCAAGCGCGCGGCAGTGTCTGCTGCGCCCATGGTTTGCGCTGCCATCAGGGCAGTGATGCCGCGGGCATCCTGGTGCGCCGGGTTGGCCCCTTGTGCCAGCAGGTAGTCGAGAATTTCGCTGCGGTTGAACATGGCCGCCAACATCAGCGCGGTGCGACCGTCCTGTGCGGCGGCATCCACCGGCACGCCATGCTCCACCAGCAGGCGAATCATCGCCAGGTCCCCTTTGAATGCGGCACCGGCAATCGGCAGCTGGCCGTTGTCGTTGGCAATCAGCGGATCGGCACCTTGCGCCAGCAGCACGCGCACCGCCTCGTGGTGACCGTGGTAGCTGGCCAGCATCAGCAGGGTATCGCCCTTGTGGTTACGCAGGTTGGCCGGCAGGCCGCTGGCAAGCAGGCGCCCGAGCATGTCGGCGTCGCCCTGGCGGGCACGTTCGAACACCTGCTCGGCGAACGCAGCGGTTTCGTCATCGTTCATGGTGGCGGGTGCGGCTTGGCTGGACATAGGGAACCTCCTGGCATAATTGATGGCCCAAGTGTTCGTCAGGCATGCCATTGCGGTCAAAGGTTCAGATTCTATGAAACCGATAGGCAAACCCTGACCCGTGCAAAATGCACTGTGCAAAATGCACGACCGTGCAGCCTGCACGATGCCGCATCTGCAAACCCCACGTAACCCACTGTATTTACTGGTTTTTTCGCCAAACAGGATTCTGGCACGGTCACTGCAACCATCAACTCATGTCTGCCACACAACAGCCAGGAGTTGATATGGACCTCATCCAGCAAAAGTTCGCATCGGTATTTTCGGCCTATCAGGTGAATACCAAAGCCCGGCCCGATGGCGGTGTACTGCTTACCCTGCGCGCAGCGGATGGCAAGGTTACCCGCCGGGTGCTGACCTATGGGCAACTGCACAGTGCCGAACAGTTGTCCTGGGCGATCAGTGCTATCCGTCGTGACCTGGCTGAAGAGGCCAGTGAATTGCCGGTCATCTCGATGCTGCAGAGCCAGCAGCGGTTTGCCCTGCCGACTTACCGCTGAGGGGTGTATTGCCTGAACTGGCCTCTTCGCGGGTAAACCCGCTCCTACATTGACTGCGCGATGTCTAAGGGCGGCGCAACATTGACTGCGCGATGCCTAAGGGCGGCGCAACCAATGTAGGAGCGGGTTCACCCGCGAAGAGGCCGGCAATGCGATTACAGCTCGTCGATCCCAAGAAATGCCCGCGCCGTCACATCCCCGGTAAACCGGGCCTCCACACCCTGCTCGCTGCCATACAAGCGCAACGCCAGGCAAAACGGTGTATCACCCAACTCAACCCAACGCCGCGTCCCGGCCGGCACCAGCAGCTGGTCACCCTTCTCGCACAGCACCGAATACACCCAGTCCCCCAGCCGCAGGCCAACCTGCGCCCGCCCGCTGATCACGGCAAACAGCTCGTCGGCATCATGCACATGTTCCTCACGCACATCGACCTGTGCCGGGTCTTCACCGTCACGGTTGAGCAGCGCGAAGGCCTTGCTACCATGCGCCGTCATCAACTCATCCAGATACACGCGGCAAACCTCCAGCACCTCGTCCTGGGCCGTGCCCGGGCGCACCCGCAGGCCAGGTTCGGCATGCACAAAGCGCACGCCCTGCTCGGCCAACGTAGCGGCGATGTCGTCGTGGTGAGTCAGCACCTTGTTCGGCAGTGCCGGGCTGGCGGGGTGGAAAACGCTGAGAATGCTCATCAGGGGCGGGTCCTGGTCGGTTGCGAACAAAGGGCAATGATAACGGCTGCGGCCAAGGCTGCGGCACTGGCCATACCAAAGGTGAAGGTGGGGCCCAGCAGCTTCCAGCTGTAGCCTGAGTACAGCGCCCCCAGCGCACCGCCGGTCCCCGACAGCGCTGCGTAAAGCGCCTGGCCCTGGCCCTGCTGGCGGGCACCGAAGCTGGCCTGGACGAAGGCGATGCTGGCGGCATGGAAGCAGCCGAAGGTGGCCGCGTGCAGCAGCTGGGCGAAGATCAGTACTGCCGGCTCCTGCGCCAGGTTACCCAGCAGCAGCCAGCGCAATGCCGCCAGCAGGAAGCTGACCAACAACACGCGCTGCACGCTGAAACGGGCGAACAGGCGGCTCATGACCATGAACATCAGCACCTCGGCCACCACCCCAAGCGCCCATAGAAGGCCGATGGCACCGCGCGTGTAGCCCAAGTGCTCCAGGTGCAGGGTAAGGAAGGTGTAGTAAGGCCCGTGGCTGAGCTGCATCAAGGCCACGCACGCGTAGAACGCGATCACCCCCGGGGCACGCAACTGCTGCAGAAAGCCCCCGGTGCCGCTGCGCCCGCCCTGCTCCACCGGCTGGGCATTGGGCACCCACAGGCTGGCGGCGACGATGCCGGCCATGATCGTGACCAGCGCCACCGGGTAGATGTCCAGGCTCAACCATTCGAACAAGCGGCCCAGGCCAACCACGGTGAGGATGAAACCGATCGAACCCCACAGACGTACCTGGCTGTAGCGCGACGTCTGCCCGTGCAGGTGGGCCAGGGTGATGACCTCGAACTGCGGCAGCACCGCATGCCAGAAGAACGCGTGCAGGGCCATCACCAGCGCCAGCCAGGCGTAGCTTTTGCCGAAGAAGATCAGGGCGAAGGTGGCCAGGGTGCACAGCGCGCCAAGGCGGACGATCAACAGCCGCTGGCCCGTGCGATCGCCCAGCCAGCCCCACAGGTTGGGGGCCACGCAGCGCATCAGCATGGGGATGGCCACCAGCTCGCCGATGCGCGCCGGGGAAAAACCCAGGTGGTCGAAGTACAGCGCCAGGAAAGGTGCGGTGGAGCCCAGCAGGGCGAAATAGAACAGGTAGAAGCTGGACAGGCGCCAGTAGGGAATGGGTTGCATGGGGTGGCCTTGTGGGGACCTGGGCCGGCCTCTTCGCGGGTGAACCCGCTCCTACGCGGATTTCACCCTGTCACTGCACCTGAGGGCAGTGATATCCCAATGTAGGAGCGGGTTTACCCGCGAAGAGGCCGGCGCAGTTGGATCAGCGCTGGCCCAGCACCGGGGTATTCACTTGCACATCGGCATTCTGCGCACGGTGGCGCAGCAGGTGGTCCATCAACGCGATGGCCATCATCGCCTCGGCAATCGGCGTGGCACGGATGCCCACGCACGGGTCGTGGCGGCCCTTGGTGATGACGTCCACCGGGTTGCCATCGACATCGATCGAGCGGCCCGGGGTGGTGATGCTGGAAGTGGGCTTCAGTGCCAGGTGGGCAACGATCGGCTGGCCCGAGGAAATACCGCCCAGAATGCCGCCCGCGTTGTTGCTGAGGAAGCCTTCCGGGGTCAGTTCGTCCCGGTGCTCGGTGCCGCGCTGGGCCACACTGGCGAAACCGGCGCCGATTTCCACGCCCTTGACCGCGTTGATGCTCATCAGCGCATGGGCCAGCTCTGCATCCAGGCGGTCGAAGATCGGCTCGCCCAGCCCGGGCATCACGCCTTCTGCGACCACGGTGATCTTGGCGCCCACCGAATCCTGGTCTCGGCGCAGCTGGTCCATGTAGGCCTCCAGCTCAGGTACTTTGTCCGGATCGGGGCTGAAGAAGGCGTTCTGCTCCACCGACTCCCAGGTCTTGAACGGGATTTCGATCGGGCCCAGCTGGCTCATGTAGCCACGCACGGTGATGCCCTGGGTGGCCAGGAACTTCTTGGCGATAGCGCCGGCGGCCACGCGCATGGCGGTTTCACGGGCCGAGCTGCGGCCGCCACCGCGGTAGTCGCGGATACCGTACTTGTGGTGGTAGGTGTAGTCGGCGTGGGCCGGGCGGAACAGGTCCTTGATGGCCGAGTAGTCCTTGGACTTCTGATCGGTGTTGCGGATCAGCAGGCCGATCGAGCAGCCGGTGGTGCGGCCTTCGAACACGCCGGAAAGGATTTCCACCTCGTCGGCTTCCTGGCGCTGGGTGGTGTGCCGGCTGGTGCCGGGCTTGCGCCGGTCAAGGTCGTGCTGCAGGTCGGCGAGGGAAATTTCCAGGCCCGGTGGGCATCCATCGACAATGGCGACCAACGCCGGGCCATGGCTCTCGCCAGCGGTGGTGACAGTGAACAGCTTGCCGTAGGTATTGCCGGACATGGACGCTCCGCGAGTTCTGCCTGAAATGGACGAAAGCAGCAGTATACAGATGGTTGGGTGGCCTGTGCTGGCCTCTTCGCGGGTAAACCCGCTCCTACACGGTCACCACCAGATTCCAATGGTGTGCAGCCCCCGTAGGAGCGGGTTCACCCGCGAAAGGGCTAGACCTGCCCTGCATAGAACCTTCCCGCCAACAGTGGGTCAAACCCACATCTCCCCATGTAGTACCGCATGATGTCGCGCCTCGTCGCCTTGCTCTTCCTGCTGTGCACCGGCCTGGCCCAGGCCGCCGCCCCCACTGTACTGCAACGCCCGATCGACCTGGACACCGGCCAGGGCGTGCTGCACGGCAGCCTGCTGCTGCCGCAACAGGACACCCCGCCGCCAGTGGTGCTGATCATCGCCGGCTCCGGCCCCACCGACCGCGACGGCAACAACCCGGCGTCGGGCCGGGTCGACAACCTGAAGCGCCTGGCCCTGCTGCTGGCCAACGAACACATTGCCAGCGTGCGTTACGACAAACGCGGGGTGGCCGCCAGCCAGCCGGCCACGCCTGACGAGCGTGACCTCAGCGTGGAGCGCTACGTGGCCGATGTGGTCGCCTGGAGCCACAAGCTCAAAGCCGACCCGCGCTTCGGCCCGCTGATCCTGATTGGCCACAGCGAAGGCGCACTGATTGCCAGCCTGGCCGCCGAGCAGGCTGGCGCCAGCGCAGTCATCACCCTGGCCGGCAGCGGCCGGCCGCTGGCCGAGGTGCTGCACGAACAACTGGCCCAGCGCCTGCCGCCCGCGCAACTGGCCAGTGGCAGTGCCCTGCTCGACCGCCTGCAGGCCGGGCAGACCAGCCTGGACGTGCCTGCGCCGTTGCGCCAGGTGTTTCGCCCCAGCGTGCAGCCGTACCTGATTTCGCTGTTCCAGCAAAACCCGGCAGCCGCCTTTGCCCGCCTGCCCATGCCCGCGCTGATCGTGCAGGGGCGCAACGACGTACAGGTGGACGTGGCCGACGCCCAACGGCTGAAAGCGGCCAAGCCAGATGCACAACTGGTCCTGATTGATGGCATGAACCACATGCTGCGCATCAGCCCCAAGGGCATGAGCCAGCAGCGCGACAGCTACCTCAACCCCGAGCTGCCGCTGGCGCGTGAGCTGGGCGAGCGAATTGTGACGTTCATCCAGCATTTGCCTTCGGCGTAAGTCAAACAGGCTCAGGTCTCAGCCATGCCTGCCGATACAGCAGGCATAGCTGAGGACAAGCCCTGATGACCACCTCCCCCACCGCCGTCGAGCCGGCCGAAGAACCCCAGGAAATCCCCGCCCTGCCCTGGGCCGAGCTGACCGCCGAACATTTCCAGCTGCTGCGCCTGGCAGCACTGCCTACCGACCGCAGCACCGGCGCGCGGCCGCTGCGTTTTGTGCAGTTCGGCTATGCCGAGCGCCATGACAAGGCACACAGCCTGCTGCGCATGGAAATCCAGTTGCCTGGACAGAAAGTGCACAAAGAGCAGAACCGCCTGGACATCCGCGTCGACCATGCCGAGCGCCTGGTGCGCATTGGCAATGAACATGGCCTGCAACTGGAACCGGTGAACCGTGGCATCGGCCGTTTCATGCTGGCCCAGGCCGCGCAGTGGTTGCAGCGCAGGTGGTCGCACTACCGGGTTGAAGGCATGGCGCTGCCGAGCAAGGATGCCCTGAACGAGGACTCACGCCTGCGCCGTGACCACTGCTTGCGCGGGGTGGGTATCGAGGTGCAGTACGAGGACAGCCAGCACCTGAAGGGCCGTACCGCGGATATGACCGTGGGCCAGCTCAAGGCCGCCTGGAGCAACGAGCGCCTGCAGCGGGTGGAGATTCTGGATGCCGCCAACCTGCTGCAGCAGGCGGACCAGCAACTGCAGGAAAAGGAAGGGCAACTGCGCGAGCGGGATGAGCGCGTGGCCAAATACCAGCGCGAAGACGGCGGATTGCGTTTCACCATTACCTGCCTGGTAGCGTTTGCCGTGTTCCAGGCAGGGCTGTTGATCTGGATTGCTACCCGCTAAGACCGCATCAGCCGGTGGAGATTGGGGCCGCTTCGCGGCCCATCGCGACACAAGGCCGCTCCCACAGATTGGACTGCCCCCAAGAAGTTGGACACCAATCCAACCCTTGGGGGATCTATGGGTAAGTACACCGAGCAATTCAAGCTCACAGCGATCACAGCCTACCTGGATGGCAGCAACGGTTTCCGAAAGGTGGCTCAACACTTAGGTATCGATTTCAGCCTGCTTCGACGCTGGGTGGCCAGTTATCAGGCCAATAATGGCATTGGTCCAGGCTCGCATGGGCGGCGCTATACCAGTGATTTCAAACAGCAGGTGCTTAGCTATATGCACGAGCATCGGCTTTCGCTGCGCCAGACCGCTGCCCACTTTGGTCTTGGGCAGTCCTCTCAGATAGGCATTTGGCAGCGGCAGTACTACAGTGGCAGTCCTGCACCCTCTACTGCCATCAAGCCAAGAAAGCCAATCGACGTGTCGAAGAAGATCAAGCCTGCCAAACCCACCGATACCAATGATGATCAGAAGTCTCGAGATCAGCTGATGGCTGAACTTGAGTACCTGCGCATGGAGAATGCTGTCCTAAAGGAGCTCAAGGCTCTGCGCGAGGAAAAGGAACGAACACGCGGGAAAAAGCCCTGATCGTTTCCAAACTCAAGCGCAGGTTTCCTTTGCCTGACCTCCTTCAGTTGGTCGAGCTGGCGCGCAGCACCTTCTACTACCAGCTCAAAGCTCAGCAGAAGCCAGACCGGCATGCTGAGCTCAAGGCATTGGTGCATCGCGTCTATCACGAGCAGAAACGGCTTTATGGTTATCGCCGTATCGCACTCGTAATCAGGAAGGAAAAGCGGGTGAACAAGAAGGTCATTGAACGGCTGATGGCTGAGCAGGGATTGAAATCAGTAGTGCGCCCCAAGAAATATCGCTCCTATCGAGGTACCGTCGGCAAAGTGGCAGCGAATGTACTGGAGCGAAATTTTGTCGCTCAACGCCCAAACCAGAAGTGGGTGACTGACGTAACCGAGTTCAAAGTAGCTCAACAGAAGCTCTATCTGTCGCCCGTGATGGATTTGTACAACGGCGAAATCGTGGCCTACGAAATGGCCAGTCGCCCGTGCTATAGCCTGGTTGGGAACATGCTTGGCAAAGCGCTCGATTGCCTGGGAGAGAAACCGAAGCTCGTGTTGCATTCGGATCAGGGATGGCATTACCAGCAGGCGCAATACCGCCGTAAGCTAAGCGAATGCGGGATAAAGCAGAGCATGTCTCGAAAAGGCAATTGCCTGGACAACGCGGCCATGGAAAGCTTCTTCGGCACGCTCAAATCTGAGTTTTTCTACCTGAAGCGTTTCGAGAGCATTGATGAGCTGAGAGCGGGTCTGGATGAGTACATTCACTACTACAACCATGATCGCATCAAGCTGAGGCTCAATGGCCTGAGCCCTGTGGAGTACAGGGCTCAGGCTGCAGCTTAAAACTGTCCAACTTTTGGGGGGCAGTCCAGATTGATCGCGCACCTTGTGGAGCCTTGTGTCGCGATGGGCTGCAAAGCAGCCCCAAATAGCCTAAACGCGGGCCTTGAACAATTCCTGATGCTGGCGGCACTGCTCGGCGGTGAGCATGAACACCCCGTGCCCGCCACGCTCGAATTCCAGCCAGGCAAAGTCCACCTCTGGGTACAACGCCTCGACATGCACCTGGCTGTTGCCCACTTCGACAATCAGCAAACCCTTCTCGGTCAGGTGGTCAGCCGCTTCGGCCAGCATCCGCCGTACCAGGTCCAGGCCGTCGCTGCCGCAGGCCAGGCCCAGCTCGGGCTCATGGTGGTACTCGGCCGGCATGTCGTCGAAGTCTTCGGCATCGACATACGGCGGGTTGGACAGGATCAGGTCGAAACGCTGCCCCGGCAAACCACCAAAGCCATCGCCCTGCACGGTGTACACGCGCCCGTCCAGGCCATGGCGCTCGATGTTCTGGTTGGCCACTTCAAGGGCCTGGAACGACAGGTCGGCCAACACCACCTCGGCCTCGGGGAACACGTCAGCGGCGACGATGCCGATGCAACCCGACCCCGTGCACAGGTCCAGAATGCGCGCCGGCTCGCTGGCCAGCCACGGCTCAAAACGTTTTTCGATCAGCTGGCCAATGGGCGAACGCGGCACCAGCACCCGTTCGTCGACGATGAACGACATGCCGCAGAACCAGGCCTCGCCCAGCAGGTAGGCGGCCGGTACACGCTCTTCGATACGGCGCTTGAGCAGGTGCTGAAGGCGTACTCGCTCGTCGTCCTCGAGCATGCAGTCCAGGTAGCTGTCGGCCACCTCCCATGGCAGGTGCACCGCACCCAGCACCAGCAGGCGGGCTTCGTCCCAGGCGTTGTCGGCACCGTGACCGAAGAACAGGTCATGCTCGTGGAAGCGGCTGACCGCCCAGCGGATGTAGTCGCGCAGCGTGCGCAGACGGGATGTGATCACGGGGTACTCCTATTTTCAGACCGGACAAAAGTCTAACAGCCCCACCCGCACATTTGTTCCTTTGCCTTGCCCAAAGGCTAGCCACAGGCCAGTAACCACGCCGCTTGCGTTGTCAACCATTCCCATTGGCGCCAAGGCAGGGGAGAATAGGTATACAAAAGCCCTATCCAAGGAGCCCTTGATGTCCGTTCCAACCACGATGTTTCGCCTCACTGGCCGCGACTATCCGCCGGCCAAGCTGAGCCACGCCAGCCTGATCATCATCGATGCACAAAAGGAGTACCTCAGTGGTCCCCTGAAGCTGTCAGGCATGGACGAGGCCGTGGCCAACATCGCCAGGTTGCTCGACGCCGCCCGTAAAAGCGGCCGTCCGATCATCCATGTTCGCCACCTGGGCACTGTTGGTGGCCGCTTCGACCCCCAGGGGCCGGCTGGCCAGTTCATTCCGGGGCTGGAGCCGCTGGAAGGTGAAATCGTCATCGAAAAACGCATGCCCAACGCGTTCAAGAACACCAAGCTGCACGAAACATTGCAGGAGCTGGGCCACCTGGACCTGATCGTCTGTGGTTTCATGAGCCATTCCAGCGTCAGCACCACCGTTCGCCGCGCCAAGGACTATGGTTATCGGTGCACCCTGGTAGAAGACGCGTCGGCCACCCGTGACCTGGCATTCAAGGACGGCGTCATTCCGGCCGCGCAGATTCACCAGTGCGAAATGGCCGTGATGGCTGACAACTTCGCTTGCGTGGCCCCCACCGCCAGCCTGATCTGAGCGGCTTGCAGGACCGCCCGGCAGCCGGGCGGAACCGGATGGGCAGCAGCAGGTCGAATTCCGGATATCCACCGAGGAGAGCGGAATGAAGCTTAAAGGCAGTTTCGACGCCAAGCGCCTGCGCCCGCGCGAGCCGCGTAACTGGGGCGCCCGCCTGGCGGCCGGCCTGTCGGCCCTGCTGGCGACGCTGGGCGTATTGCTGGCCATGGCCGGCGTCGCCGGGCTGCTGGGCAACTACCCTGCCCTGCAGGAATTGAATGCCAACAAACCGTTGTCCGGCACCCTGGCCGTGGCCGGCCTGCTGTTGCTATGGCTGGGCGTGCGCTTCTGGCGGCGCAGCCGTATCCGCTTGCGCCGCGGGCGGGAGCTTAACCTGTCGCCGCACCTGATGAAGAAGCACGATTGATGGTTTTGCGTAACCTGTGCGGGCCTCTTCGCGGGTAAACCCGCTCCTACAGGTACCCCGCCGCCTTCAGGCTCTGTGACATCCCCGTAGCAGCGGGTTCACCCGCGAAGAGGCCCGCACAGGCTGCCCCGGCAACTCATGCAGTGAAGCTGAAATCCTCGGGGGCGCTGCGCACCCCTTTCGCGACACAAGGCCGCTCCCACCCCGATCGCATCGGCCTGAAGCCATGTGCAATCCCCGTAGGAGCGGGTTCACCCGCGAAGAGGCCCGCACAGGCTGCACACGGCCCCACAGTCGCGTAAACTACGCCGCCTACGTGGAGGCATCATGCAAGACGACGATTTTTCCCTGTTCAAGGCCGAAGTGCGCGGCGTAAAGCCGATCCGCCACGACCGCGCCGAAGTCGGCAAGCCCAAGGCCGACCGCCAGCAGCTGGCCGGCCTGCGCCAGGCGGCAACCGTGCGCAGTGACAAGGCTTTGGTCATCGATGGCATGTCCGACCAGTTCGTCATCGACGTAGGCGCCGAAGACGAGCTGATGTGGCGCCGCGATGGCGTACAGGAAGGCCAGCTGCGCAAGCTGAAGCTGGGGCAGATTCCGTTCGAGGGCAGCCTCGACCTGCACGGCATGACGGTGGAAAAGGCCCGCGAAACCTTGTGGGACTTCATCGCCGAAGCCACCAAACTGGAGGTGCGCTGCGTGCGGGTGACCCACGGCAAGGCCGCGCGCCTGGACGGCAAGCGCCCGATGATCAAAAGCCACGTCAACACCTGGCTGCGCCAGCACCCGCAAGTGCTCGGTTTTGCCTCGTGCAGTGCCCGCCACGGCGGCACCGGCGCGGTGTATGTGATGCTGAAGCGAACCATGCTCGAAGGCCGCGACGAGTAACGCCGCGCTTGCAGCGCCGCCCTCACCGCCGTACCCTTCGTTTTTGCGATTTTTTCCCACAGGTAGATCCATGTCCCTGGAACAGAACTACACCGAGATCCTCAGCCAGATTGGCGAGGACGTCTCCCGTGAGGGCCTGCTCGACACGCCCAAGCGGGCTGCAAAGGCGATGAAGTACCTTTGCCGCGGTTATGAGCAAACACTGGAAGAAGTCACCAACAACGCTTTGTTCAGCTCTGACAACAGCGAAATGGTGCTGGTCCGGGACATCGAGCTGTATTCGATGTGCGAACACCACATGCTGCCGTTCATTGGCAAGGCACACGTTGCCTACCTGCCGAAGGGCAAGGTACTGGGCCTGTCGAAGGTGGCACGTATCGTCGACATGTACGCCCGCCGCCTGCAGATCCAGGAAAACCTCAGCCGCCAGATCGCCGAAGCCGTGCAGCAGGTAACCGGTGCCGCGGGTGTGGCCGTGGTGGTCGAAGCCAAGCACATGTGCATGATGATGCGCGGTGTCGAGAAGCAGAATTCGACCATGATCACCTCGGTGATGCTGGGTGAGTTCCGCGACAACGCCGCCACCCGTAGCGAGTTCCTCAGCCTGATCAAGTGATTGGTTGCTGACCCCGAGCCGACCCTTCAGGGTCGGCTTTTGCATTTCAGGAGTTGCCCATGATCGTCAAAGCCCTGCGGGTTGGCCTCGGCCAGCTCATCGTCTTCGGTGACTGGATCAGCCGCCCGGCCAAGCGCAAACGCGACGCCGCCGCCCAGGCCCGCATCGAGCAAGCGGCCAAGGGGCTGGCGCTGTACCAGTTCCACGCCTGCCCGTTCTGCGTCAAAACCCGCCGCACCCTGCACCGGTTGAACGTGCCGGTGGCGCTGCGCGACGCCAAGAACGACCCGGTGCACCGCCAGGCCCTGCAAGAAGGTGGCGGCCGGGTGAAAGTGCCATGCCTGCGCATTGAAGAAGCCGGCAAGGTGACCTGGATGTATGAGTCCAAGGCAATCATCGCTTACCTGGATGAGCGGTTTGCCGCCATCTGACTGACGCTGCAGATCCCTCTGTGGGAGCGGGCGAGCCCGCGAAGCAGGCACCGCGGTGGTTGGCACGGGCTGCGCCCGTGTTCGCGGGCACGCCCGCTCCCACAAGGGTTGCGCAAGCGCCTGGAAAACAGGTCCTTTCAACCCACCATCGGCACATGCCGCGGGTGGCTGCTGAGCCGCTCAAGCCAGACCCTAACCGCCGGAATAAGCGGTTTGCCGCCATCTGACTGACGCTGCAGATCCCTTGTGGGAGCGGGCGAGCCCGCGAAGCAGGCTCCGCGGTGGTTGGCACGGGCTGCGCCCGTGTTCGCGGGCACGCCCGCTCCCACAAGGATTGCGCAAGCGCCTGGAAAAAAGGTCGGTTTTCAACCCACCATCGGCACATGCCGCGGGTGGCTGATGACCCGCTCAAGCCAGACCCTAACCGCCGGAATAAGCGGTTTGCCGCCATCTGACTGACGCTGCAGATCCCTTGTGGGAGCAGGCACCGCGGTGGTTGGCACGGGCTACGCCCGTGTTCGCGGGCACGCCCGCTCCCACAACGATTGCGCAAGCGCCTGGAAAACAGGTCGGTTTTCAACCCACCATCGGCACATGCCGCGGGTGGCTGCTGACCCGCTCAAGCCAGACCCTAACCACCGGAATAAGCGGTTTGCTGCCATCTGACTGACGCTGCAGATCCCTTGTGGGAGCGGGCGAGCCCGCGAAGCAGGCACCGCGGTGGTTGGCACGGGCTGCGCCCGTGTTCGCGGGCACGCCCGCTCCCACCACAACGATTGCGCAAGCGCCTGGAAAACAGGTCGGTTTTCAACCCACCATCGGCACATGCCGCGGGTGGCTGCTGACCCGCTCAAGCCAGACCCTAACCACCGGAATAAGCGGTTTGCTGCCATCTGACTGACGCTGCAGATCCCTTGTGGGAGCGGGCGAGCCCGCGAAGCAGGCACCGCGGTGGTTGGCACGGGCTGCGCCCGTGTTCGCGGGCACGCCCGCTCCCACAAGCCTGGAAAACAGGTCGGTTTTCAACCCACCATCGGCACATGCCGCGGGTGGCTGCTGACCCGCTCCAGCCAGGCCCTTACCGCCGGGTACTCTGCCAGGTCGAACCCGCCCTGCTGCGCCACATGGGTGTAGGCATACAACGCCACATCGGCAATCGAGTACTGCTCACCCACCAGGTAAGGCGTCATCTGCAACTGGCGCTCCATCACCTTCAGCGCCTTGTAGCCGCCTTTGTGCAACTTGCGGTACTCGTCCAGGCGCTCGTCCGGCAGCCCCAGGTAGAACTGGATGAACCGCGCCACGGCAATGTACGGCTCATGGCTGTACTGCTCGAAAAACTGCCACTGCAGCACCTGGGTACGCAGGCGCGGCTCGCTGGGCAGGAACTCGCTGCCATCGGCCAGGTAGTTGAGAATGGCGTTGGACTCCCACAGGTAGCTACCGTCTTCCAGTTCCAGCACCGGTACCTTGCCGTTAGGGTTCATCGCCAGAAACTCGGGCGTTTCGGTCTCACCCTTGAGAATGTCCACCGGGTGCCATTCATACGGCCGGCCCAGCAGGCTCAACATGAGCTTGACCTTGTAACAGTTACCCGACTGGTAGTCGCCATAAACCTTGTACATCGACCCTCCCTGCAAAGCAGTTTCGCAATTGCGCCCAATATTTGGCGACTGTACGGCTAAAAGCAATGGCCGCTGTATGGCAAGGATCAACCTTGCTCGCTGTAGTCTGAAAAAACTGCTTACACCTTTACAAGGATTTTGTTCATGACCGATGCCACTTCCGCACGCCTGCGGCCCCTGGCAGACACCTCCCCCTCGGCGGTGGTCGCCGGCTTCATTGCCATGCTCACCGGCTATACCAGTTCGCTGGTGCTGATGTTCCAGGCCGGCCAGGCTGCCGGGCTGACCACCGCGCAGATCTCATCCTGGATCTGGGCGCTGTCGATCGGCATGGCGGTATGCAGCATCGGCCTATCGCTACGCTACCGCACACCGATCACCGTCGCCTGGTCCACCCCCGGCGCGGCGCTGCTGATCACCAGCCTGGGTGGGGTCAGCTATGGCGAAGCCATTGGCGCCTACATCACCTGCGCCTTGCTGGTGCTGGTGTGCGGCCTGACCGGCAGCTTCGAGCGCCTGGTCAAACGCATCCCGGCCTCGCTGGCCTCGGCGCTGCTGGCGGGCATCCTGTTCAAGATCGGCAGCGAAATCTTCGTGGCCGCGCAGCACCGCACGCTGCTGGTGCTGGGCATGTTCTTCAGCTATCTGCTGGTCAAGCGCCTGTCGCCGCGCTATTGCGTGCTGGCCGCGCTGCTGGTGGGCACGGCATTGTCCGGCGCGTTGGGCCTGCTGGACTTCAGCGGCTTCCACCTGGAAGTGGCCAAGCCGGTGTGGACCACCCCAAGCTTCTCGCTGGCGGCAACCATCAGCATCGGCATACCGCTGTTCGTGGTGGCCATGACCTCACAGAACATGCCCGGCGTGGCCGTCCTGCGTGCCGACGGCTACCAGGTACCGGCCTCGCCGCTGATTTCGGCCACTGGCTTTGCCTCGCTGCTGCTGGCGCCGTTCGGCTCGCACGGGGTCAACCTGGCGGCGATCAGCGCGGCGATCTGCACCGGGCCGCATGCCCATGAAGACCCAGGCAAACGCTACACCGCGGCAGTGTGGTGCGGGATTTTCTACGGGATTGCCGGGGTGTTCGGGGCCACCTTGGCGGCACTGTTCGCGGCATTGCCGAAAGAGCTGGTGCTGTCGATTGCGGCACTGGCCCTGTTTGGTTCGATCATGAACGGTTTGACCGTGGCCATGAGCGAGGCGCGTGAGCGGGAGGCAGCGGTGATCACCTTTATGGTGACCGCTTCGGGGCTGACCTTGTTCTCGATTGGTTCGGCGTTCTGGGGGATTGTGGCGGGGGTGTTGGCTTTGGTGATTCTTAACTCGCGTAGGGGGTGAGGGTTGTTGTTGCCTGGGGTGGCCTCTTCGCGGGTAAACCCGCTCCTACGACGGGAAATCACACAACCCGCGAATGGGCCGGCACAGGTAACGAGATTACAACCTGAAATGCCCCACCATGCCCTTCAAATCGGTGCCCAGCTGCGCCAGCTCGACACTGGACCGGGCATTGTCCTGCATCGCCAATGCCGCCTGGTCCGCACTGCCGCGAATCTGCGTGACACTGCGGCTGATCTCTTCCGCCACCGAACTCTGCTGCTCGGCGGCTGCGGCAATCTGCTGGTTCATCTGCTGAATCAATGACACCGCTGCGGCAATGCTGCCCAGCGCACTTTCGGTCTGCAGTGCATCGGCCACGGCCAGCCGTACCAGCTCGGTACTGCCGCGGATCTGCGCCACCGACTGTTGGGCATTGCCGCGCAGGCTGGCCACCAAGGTCTCGATCTGTTCGGTGGATTGCCGGGTACGCCGCGCCAGCGCGCGCACTTCATCGGCCACCACGGCAAAGCCGCGCCCCTGCTCGCCGGCGCGGGCAGCCTCGATGGCGGCATTCAGCGCCAGCAAGTTGGTTTGCTCGGCCACGCTCTTGATCACTTCCAGCACGTCACCAATGGTGTGGATTTCGGCACTGAGGCTGTCGATGCCGGCGCTGGCAGCTTCTGCCGCCGACGCCAGCTGCTCGATGCGCTGCATGCTCTGGCGCACCACCTGTTGGCCGGTGTCGACCTTCTCGTCCGCGGCCTGGGCCGCCTGCGCCGCCTCCTCGGCATTGCGCGCCACATCGTGGACGGTGGCAGTCATCTGCTGCATGGCGGTCGCCACCTGTTCGGTTTCCTCCTTCTGGCTGCCCACCTCACGGTTGGTCTGCTCGGTCACCGTCGACAACGCCTGGGCGCTGCCGGCCAATTGTTCGATACCCTGCTGCAAGCCGCTGACAATGCCCGAGAGCCCCGCCGCCATCTGCTGCATGGCCTGCATCAGTTGCCCCACCTCATCCCGGCGCGGCGCCTGGGCGTCGAAGCCCAGTTCACCCGCCGCAATGCGCTGGGCGCGAGCGATCACATGCTTCAACGGGCCGACCACAGCGCGGGTAATCAGCCAGGCCGCCAACACGCCGACAAGCAACGCCAGCGCCGTGGCCAGGCCGATGGCGATGGCATTGCGCTGCAGCTCGCCTTGCAGGGCCTGCTCCTGCCCAAGATAGGCTTGGTCGACACGCCCGGTAACCCGCTCGGCGCTGGCTTGCAACTGCGCCTTCAGCCCCTGCTCGCGGGCCAGCTGGTCGGTGTATTCGTTGAGTTTTTCCGAGAAACTGCCAATGTGCCCCGCCACTTCGCCCAACACACTCTGGTAACCGGCATCGCCAACCGCGCCTTGCAACTGGCTGACCAGGCCAGCGGCCTCCACCGTCTGGGCAATACGCTCCTGGCTCACACCCTCCTCGCCCTTGCGGCTTTTTTCCAGGCGTACCCGTGCTTCGTCCATGGCCTGCAGCATCAGCCGCGACACCTGGGCCACCTGCGCGGCTTGCTCAAGAAACTCGCCACCCTGCTGGCCCTGGGACTGCTTGAGGGTGTACACGCCGTCATCGGCCAGGCCGGCCTGCAGCACATCAAGGTTGTTGGACACGTTGGACACCGACCAGCTGGCCATGTCCAGCGCCAGCTCCTTGGCTTGCACGGCCTCGACAAAGGCTTCGAATGCCTGGCCATAGGCGGCGAGATCGGTTTGCGCCGCCGCCAGCGCCGGCAGGCCTCGGGCGCGTTCAACCAAACCCTGCAGGCCGCCACGCAAAGCGTCGGCCTGCTGCATGTCGGAGCGCAGGGCAAACGCCTGCTCATGCTCGCGCAAGCGCAGCAAGTCGGTATTGAACTGGGCCAGCTGACGCAAGCTGTCGAAGCGCTGGCCAACGCTTTGCAACGCCACGACGCCGATGGCCGCCACCGCCAGCGTCAGCAGCAGCACCAAGGCAAAGCCCAGGCCAAGTTTGCGGGCCATGCCCAGGTTGGCCAGCACACCGTGCTTGCTCGTGCCCATCACCGATCCCCTTTCAGCCAGTGAGGTTATCCCGAAGGCTAAGGGTGGCAACGTTATCTGCCAATGAACAAGGGCCTGGCGTCAGAATAGTGTCAAATAGCTATGTCTTGTCGTTTTTGACTGCAAAAGGGTCGCTTTCAGTGCCAGCTGTAAAAGATATCACTAGGCCATCAATGATAGCCCGTCCCTCAACCTGCGACGGCACCTGCCCATATTAAATCGACGCAAGTAAAACATTCATTTATTCCAATCCACACTTTATCGAACACTATTGACGCCATTAAATTTGCGCCAAAAGTGGGGTATTGAAATTTTTTTAAACACCCCTGCACACAATAAAAACGTCGCTATCGTGATCGGTAACTGGCCCGTTCTCCGGACCTGCAGTGCACCCTGGAGTTTGCAATGAAAACAGCCATGTTTACTGCTGTGGTCACCCCGTTGCTGCTGTTTACTGTGCCAACCGTTGGCTATGCCGAAACTTCCACCGCCCCGTTGTTCACCCTTGGCCTACAAGGGAGCTACACCCAACTGGAACTCAACGGCCGTAATAATGAAACCGAAGATATGCCCGAAGGTGGCTTATTCATTAACTACGGCAACAAGATGACGGCCAGGCAAGGCCTTGTCTACCAGGCCGAAGCCAGCGGCATGTACTCGAAACAGCATGACCAGAAGCTCAAGGACGGCCAGGCCGACCTGGACCTGGGCTGGCGCTTGGCACTGGCCGAACGGCATTCAGTCGACCTGCTGCTGGGCGCCGGCTACAAGTGGAACCGGTTGGAACCCAATACCAGTCGCCATGATGTCGACCTTACCAACCGCACGCCGTTCGCCAAACTGGCGGCGGGGTACAATTACCGCTTCAATAATGCCACCTTGCGTTTCGAAGCGGGCATACGCCAGGTTATCAATGGCGATTCGCAATTGAAAATACATGGCGTCAGCAACGAAGAGGTTGATTTGAAAGATACCACCAACCCCTTTGCCGAACTTAGCGTGCTGTTCAACCAACACGGTACTGTGCCGGTATACGCTTCGCTTTACTTCAGCCGCTACAACTATGAACTGGACGGGCAGTTCCTGATGACCGACTCGGACGAACAAACCCGTGACGAGTACGGCCTGAAAATAGGCGTCAGCTTTTAGCCGAGTGGCCGGCTGGCTGCCCGGCTTGCTCAGAACGGCCTGGGCACGCCCCTCCTGTCCATACGCGACATCGTAGGCTTTGGCCTGGTGATCGCATTTGTCAGGGGCGGGCTTGCCCACAAAGCAGCCCGCACGGCATCCACTCAGATCGCCGTAGCCCCACCATCCACCGTCAGGCAATGCCCGGTGGTAAACGCCGCGCCATCACTGCACAGGTACAGCACGGCGCTGGCGATTTCCTCGACCTTGCCAATGCGCCCCACCGGGTGCATGGCTGCGGCGAACTCGGCCTTGCGCGGGTCGGCCTGGTAGGCGCGGCGGAACATGTCGGTGTCGATCACGGCCGGGCACACGGCGTTCACGCGGATGCCCTTCTTGGCGTACTCGATGGCCGCCGACTTGGTCAGGCCGATGACCGCATGCTTGCTGGCGCTGTAGATGCTCATCTTCGGCGCCGCCCCTAGCCCCGCCACCGACGCGGTATTGACGATGGCCCCACCGCCTTGGGCCAGCAACAAGGGCAACTGATACTTCATGCACAACCACACGCCCTTCACGTTCACGCCCATGATGGCATCGAACTCCGCTTCGCTGCCTTCGGCCAGGCGGTGTTGCTCGATCTCGATCCCGGCGTTGTTGAAGGCGTAGTCCAACCGGCCATATGCGGCAATCAGGCGCTCATGCAACTGGCGCACCTCGGCGTCGCGGGTCACGTCGCAGGCAATGAACAGCGCTTCGCCGCCCGCCGCGTGGATCTGCGCCACGGTGGCCTCACCGCCGACCGGGTCGAGGTCGGCCACCACCACTTTCATGCCCTCGTGGGCGAACGCCAGGGCGGTTGCCCGGCCGATACCGGCAGCCGCGCCGGTCACCAGGGCTACCTGGCCAGAAAACGTCATGCTCATCGCGTGCTCCTGTGAGGGTTTGGGGTGGGGTTCAGAGCATAGTCAGCCACCACTCGGCCGGGCAGCATCATCACAGCAACGGTTGGGCTACCATGCTTGTCAGTGATTTTAAGGAACCGTCTTCATCAACAAGGTAGATTGAACGCCTTACGCCCTCCACCGCCCACAAGGACCCGCCATGACCCAGACCAACCGCCGCTTCCTGCTTGCCAAACGCCCGGTCGGCGCCGTGCGCCGTGACGACTTCAGCTTCGAGACCGTACCCGCCGAACAACCCGGCGAAGGCCAGGTACTGGTGCGCAACCTGTACCTGTCGCTGGACCCGGCCATGCGCGGCTGGATGAACGAAGGCAAGTCCTACATCCCGCCCGTGGCCCTGGGCCAGGTAATGCGTGCGCTGGGTGTGGGTGAGGTGGTTGCCTCCAATCACCCCGGCTACCAGCCCGGCGACCACGTGAGCGGCGCCCTCGGTGTGCAAGACTACTTCACCGGCGAGCCCCAGGGCCTGCACAAGATCGACCCCAAGCTGGCCCCCCTGCCCCGTTATCTGTCAGCCTTGGGCATGACCGGCATGACCGCCTACTTCGCCCTGCTGGAGGTCGGCCAACCCAAAGCTGGCGACACCGTGGTCATTTCCGGCGCGGCCGGTGCGGTGGGCAGCATTGTCGGGCAGATTGCCAAGATCAAAGGCTGTCGCGTGGTCGGCATTGCCGGCGGGGCCGAAAAGTGCCAGTACCTGAAGGACGAACTGGGCTTTGACGGCGTGATCGACTACAAGGCCGAAGACGTGCTGGCCGGCCTGAAGCGCGAATGCCCCAAAGGCGTGGACGTGTACTTCGACAACGTGGGCGGCGATATCCTCGATGCCGTGCTGACGCGCATCAACTTCAAGGCACGCATCGTGATTTGCGGCGCGATCAGCCAGTACAACAACAAAGAAGCGGTGAAAGGCCCGGCCAACTACCTGTCGCTGCTGGTGAACCGCGCGCGCATGGAAGGCTTTGTGGTGATGGATTACACCAAGGACTACGGCAAGGCCGCGCAGGAGATTGCCGGCTGGTTGGCCAGTGGTCAGGTGAAGAGCAAAGAGGATGTGGTGGAAGGGCTGGAAACCTTCCCGGAGACCTTGTTGAAGCTGTTCAGCGGGGAGAATTTTGGCAAGTTGGTGTTGAAGGTTTAAACGCCCCTGCACGCCACCGATGGCCCGGCACAGGCCCTTGTAATCGGGTTCACCCGCGAAAGGGCCGGGCCTGCCGGCCAATTTCCACCGGCCGTCCACCGTTGCCGCCGCCACCGTATTCGCGGGTAAACCCGCTCCTACACGGATCGGGGGCGCAGCCACATCAATGGTTCGACACAGGCATCGGTGGCCCGAAAGGGCCAGGCCTACCGGCCAATCTCCACCCGCCGTCCACCGTTGCCGGCACCACCGTATTCGCGGTGACACACATCGATGGCTCGGCACAGCCCGTCGTAGGAGCGGGTTCACCCGCGAAAGGGCCAGGCCTGCCGGCCAATTTCCACCGGCCATCCACCGTTGCCGCCGCCACCGTGTTCGCGGTGACACACATCGGTGGCTGGGCACAGCCCGTCGTAGGAGCGGGTTCACCCGCGAAAGGGCCAGCCCTGCCGACCAATCTCCACCCGCCGTCAACCGTTGCCCCCGCCCCCGTATTCGCGGGGGACACACATCGCTGGCTCGACACAGCCCGTCGTAGGAGCGGGTTCACCCGCGAAAGGGCCAGCCCTGCCGGCCAATTCCCACCAGCCGTCCACCGTTGCCGCCGCCCCCGTATTTATGGGGACACACATCGATGGCCCGGCACAGCCCGTCGTAGGAGCGGGTTCACCCGCGAAAGGGCCAGCCCTGCCGACCAATTACCACCGGCCGTCCACCGTTGCCGCCGCCCCCGCATTCGCGGTGACACACATCGCTGGCCCGGCACAGCCCGTCGTAGGAGCGGGTTCACCCGCGAAAGGGCCAGGCCTGCCGGCCAATTTCCACCAATCGTCCACCGTTGCCGCCGCCACCGTATTCGCGGGTAAACCCGCTCCTACACGGATCGGGGGCGCAGCCACTTCAATGGTTCGACACAGGCATCGGTGGCCCGAAAGGGCCAGGCCTGCCGGCCAATTTCCACCAGCCGTCAACCGTTGCCGCCGCCACCGTATTCGCGGTCACACACATCGATGGCTCGGCACAGCCCGTCGTAGGAGCGGGTTCACCCGCGAAAGGGCCAGCCCTGCCGACCAATCTCCACCCGCCGTCAACCGTTGCCCCCGCCCCCGTATTCGCGGGGACACACATCGATGGCTCGGCACAGCCCGTCGTAGGAGCGGGTTCACCCGCGAAAGGGCCAGGCCTGCCGGCCAATTTCCACCGGCCATCCACCGTTGCCGCCGCCACCGTGTTCGCGGTCACACACATCGATGGCTCGGCACAGCCCGTCGTAGGAGCGGGTTCACCCGCGAAAGGGCCAGGCCTGCCGGCCAATTTCCACCCGCCGTCCACCGTTGCCCCGCCCCCGTATTCACGGGGGACACACATCGATAGCTCGACACAGCCCGTCGTAGGAGCGGGTTCACCCGCGAAAGGGCCGGGCCTGCCGGCCAATTTCCACCGGCCGTTCACCGTTGCCGCCGCTACCGTATTCGCGGGTAAACCCGCTCCTACACACGGATCAGGGGTGCAGCCACATCAGGGGTTCGACACAGGCATCGGTGGTTCGGCACAGGCCCTTGCTGGACAGCCGCAGGTTAATTACCCACGGATCTCCGCTACCACCGCTGCCAACGCTTGCGCAGGGTCTGCAGCCTGGCTGATCGGCCGGCCGATCACCAGGTAGTCCGAACCAGCATCCAGTGCCTGACGCGGGGTGAGGATACGGCGCTGGTCATCCTGCGCGCTGCCCGCCGGGCGAATGCCCGGGGTCACCAATTGCAACGAGGGGTGCGCCGCCTTCAGTGCCGGGGCCTCGAGCGCCGAGCACACCAAACCGTCCATACCCGCTTTTTCCGCCAGCGCCGCCAAACGCAGCACTTGCTCCTGGGGGTCGACATCCAGGCCAATGCCGGCCAGGTCTTCACGCTCCATGCTGGTCAGCACGGTCACGCCAATCAGCAACGGCTGCGGGCCGCTGCGCTTGGCCAGTTCTTCACGGCAGGCCGCCATCATGCGCAGGCCACCGGAGCAATGCACGTTGACCATCCACACGCCCATCTCGGCGGCAGCCTTTACCGCCATGGCGGTGGTATTGGGAATGTCGTGGAACTTGAGGTCCAGGAACACTTCGAAGCCCTTGTCACACAGGGTTTCGACAATGCCCGAAGCGCTGCTGGTGAACAGCTCCTTGCCAACCTTCACCCGGCACAGCGCAGGGTCAAGCTGGTCAGCCAGCTTCAGGGCGGCCTCACGGGTAGGGAAATCCAGGGCGACGATCAGGGGCGTCTGGCAGGCGGACATGGGCAGGGTCTCTTGGCAAGTCGAAAACGGCGCGCATTGTAAACGAAGTGGCGCAGGCTTTGGGGCCCGCAGGTCACGGAATTGGCCCAACAAGGCCTGGCACCTATAATTGAACCAACGGAACGGGCAATTGCTCAAAATTCATGTAACCGTTGCCCACGGCCCGATCTAAGGAGAACGACAATGCCCTGGTATGCCTGGCTGATACTCATCATAGCCCTCGGCTCGATTGTCGGCGGGTTGATGCTGCTGCGCGACACGGCCAAGAAACTGCCGCTGACCGAAGAACAACTGCGCAAGGTCCATGAGCGTAATGCCGAAGCGGATGCCAAGGACGCGCAGGACCGCTAAAGGCCGGGCCAGGGCATCACCCCGGCCCCTGCCCGCTTACTCCACCATCACCTTGTCCCGGTTGCGCTCCAGCAACGCATTGCCTATCCCCTTTATCTCCAGCAGCTCATCCACCGAAGCAAACGGCCCATTGGCCTCACGGTAGGCCACGATAGCCTCCGCCTTGGCCTTGCCAATGCCGTTCAGCTCCTTTTGCAGGGTGAGTGCATCCGCCGTGTTCAAGTCCAGCCTTGGCGCCTGCTGGGCCTGGGCCTGGGCCACCACCGGCACCGGTTCGGGCATAGCCATGGTGCTGGCCGGGGCGGCGCTCAGGGAGAACGACAGACTGGCGAACAGCGGCAGCAGCAGGTACGACAGAACGTTATTGCGCATGGTCAACACTCCTTGGGTTGGTCATTTTCCAGCAACCGCTTTCCTTCGGCTGCGCAACCAACCCTAGCGGGTAACCCGGCCGCACAATACCCAACTACCCCGGCGAATGGTTACCGAATCGGTCAGCAAAACGCTCAACTTCGCCCACCCACAAACCGTGGCCGTTTCCGCCCCGCTCGGCCCGGCCCTGAACGCACAAGACCCTGGCCTAGTGCCTGTAGCCAAATCCCCGTTTGTCCGATACCCGCTGCCCACCACTGCCCGGCCATTCTCCTACAACGCCCGCCGAACAAGGCCCGCCCGGTAAACCGCCCTCCCCCCAGTCGGTAAGCCTCCCCCCGACAAACTGGCACGCCATTGCCCGCCTGCTAGATTTTTGAGCAATGGAAACCGGCCTGCTTCAAGGACCCGAGCAAGAGGATCACTGCCGTGCCCCTCAAGACCCTGACTGTTTTCGGTACCCGCCCAGAAGCCATCAAGATGGCCCCGCTAGCCCTGCAACTGGCCCAGGACAGCCGCTTCGAAGCCCGCGTGTGCGTCACCGGCCAGCACCGGCAAATGCTCGACCAGGTGCTGGAGCTGTTCGGCATCAGCCCCGATTACGACTTGAACATCATGAAAGCCGGCCAGGACCTGACCGGTGTGACCACCGCCATCTTGCAAGGCATCCGACCGGTGCTAACTGCGTTCAAGCCCGACGTGGTGCTGGTGCACGGCGACACCGCCACCACCTTTGCCACCAGCCTGGCGGCCTACTACCAGCAAATCCCCATTGCCCATGTAGAAGCCGGCCTGCGCACCAACAACCTGTATTCACCCTGGCCCGAAGAAGGCAACCGGCGCCTGACCGGGGCCCTTGCCGCGCTGCACTTCGCGCCCACCGCCACCTCGCGCGACAACCTGTTGCGCGAAGGCACCGACCCGGCGCACATCTTCACCACCGGCAACACCGTGATCGACGCCTTGCTGGAGGTGGAGCAAAAGCTGCAAAGCCCCGCGCTGAAGGCCCGTTTCGCCAGCCACTTCAGCTACCTGGCAGCCGAACGCCGACTGTTGCTGGTCACCGGCCACCGGCGCGAGAACTTTGGTGGCGGCTTCGAGCGCATCTGCCAGGCCCTGGTGCAGACTGCGCGGCAATTCCCCGAGTTGGACGTGGTGTACCCGGTCCACCTCAACCCCAACGTGCGCGAGCCGGTCAACCGGCTGTTGGGGGATGTAAGCAACATCCACCTTGTCGAACCGCTGGATTACCTGCCGTTCGTTTACCTCATGACCCGAGCCTATGTGATTCTGACCGACTCGGGTGGCATTCAGGAGGAAGCACCGGCCCTGGGCAAACCGGTGCTGGTGATGCGCGACACCACCGAGCGCCCAGAAGCCGTGGCGGCAGGTACGGTCAAGCTGGTGGGCACCGAAGTGGCATCGATTGTGCGGGCGTTGAGTACCTTGCTGACCGATGAGGCGGCGTATCGCGAAATGAGCTTCGCCCATAACCCCTATGGCGATGGCAAAGCCTGCGCGCGCATCCGCGAAGCCCTGGCCACCTGGAACACCCCCCACCGCTCAATGTAGGAGCGGGTTCACCCGCGAATACGACAGCCGCGCCCTCCCCTGAACCCCCAGTAAAAACTGGCCAGCAGCCCCCCTTCCGCGTGCCCCCCCAACAACAGTCAACAATCACCGCGAAGATATTTGCCTTGGAATGCACATTCCTCACGTCAGACTTTCCTGAAACCCCGCCCCACCTCTTCAGCTCGGACAACCAAGCGAACTATCCTACGCGCCAGTCAGAAGCAGCTGAATTGTCGGGGAAATGCCTCAGGGATAACGTCACCGGGTCGCCATGTTGGTGACCGGGCGTGAGAACCCGTTGTGCACTGCTGCTCTACTGTTCAATGGCAGCCATTCGCGGGCAAGCTTCGGCTTGGCCGTTTTCAGTGCATCGGTTTCTCACCCCGCGCAATGGCTGCCACCTTTGTCCGTGAGAAAGATCGAGGTGGTGGGTTCTGTCAACGCACTGGGTTCTCACCATGAAAAACCACAACCAATCCCCCCTCCTCACCGCAGGCATCGAAACCTTCCTCGAAGCCGGCAACCCCACCCTGGACCTGCTGCGCGTCCAACCCGGCATCCCCGTCGATGACGCCTATGAACACGTCTCCGTCCTGCTGGGCTACTGCAAGCACTTGGTACGCGAAGGTGACATGGAAGACGACCACAAGATGCTGGGCGCAGCGGATTACCTGCTGGCCACCGCAAAAGCCCTGATGAACGACATCGAGATTGCGAAAAACAGGCACCACTGAAGGGAATGACGCGAGACCAGGCGAGGCTATGCCTCGCTTGCCGTCAGAAGAAATGGGCTTCATCAGGCCAGACGTGGCGAGGGCAAACCACTGCATTGGCCAAGCCCCCCCCACACTGTGGGAGCGGGCGCGCCCGCGAACACCGGCACCGCCGGTGCCATCCACCCCATGCCTACGAGATCACAACCCCCACCCGCCGCTCAAATCTCACTGCGCGGATAAACACTGATAAACGCCGAAATGGCAATTGCATCCCCATCATCCACCTTCACCCGCGGGCTCTGCCCCGAGCGCTTGATGTCAGAGGCAAACTCAGCGGTCTTGAATGCCTGCTCAAGCTCGTCACCGCCCACCCCGGCATAAACGACCACCTGGGTACCGGTATTGTGCTTCTGCAGAGCCAATTGCTTGATCTGAACCTGCACACCCGCCTTGGTCAGCGCAACGGCAATTTCCTTGGCAAAGCGCACAGCTTCCTTGTCATCTTTGTGGATATTCAGCAACACCACCGGCGCCAGCGTCTTAGCCTTCAGCTCGCCCGCCAATGCCTTGAACGCATCATGTGCCTGCGGCGTCAGCGCTCGGGGCTTCAGGCTGGCTTCCAGCTTCAACCGCCCGGCCCGCTCGCGCTCAAGTTCGGCCCTGAGCGCATCGTTCTGCTCCATGAGCTGCTCGATCTCCAGCCTGGCCTGCACGTCCGACTCCTGGACAACAGTAACCACCTGCGCCCCCCGCGAAACGGGCACTTCGGTTTGCTGGCTTTTTACATCCGAGGTCATATGGGCAATGATCATCGCACTGGCGGCGATCAGCGCAGCGATTACCGCAGTGGCAGAGGCTATGGCATGGATAAGGCTGGCTGTGTCTGCTGAAATATCAGGCATAAACAACTTCTTGAGGTTAAGGATTTTCATCGTTTCACGTTAAGGGAGACGCGCCGTAATTGGCACGCCTCGATTACTCATAGCGCTTCAAAAAGCGAGCGTCACCATGGCAGAGGCTATACATTTGAATGACTTACGATAGCATTTAAACGATAAAAACTCTGTTCGGCTTCAAGCTTACGCCTACCTACACCCGTTAAAGACTCTTGGCGCTAGGAAGAATCAACCCCGGTGCCGACTGCGGAAGTGGTTGATCAGTCCCTGCGTGGACCCATCTTCAGCATTCTCTTCAACGCTCCCGTTCAAGCGCTGATAGACCCCCTCACCTAACTCCTTACCGAGTTCCACGCCCCATTGGTCAAACGCGTTGATGCCCCAGATAACGCTTTGAACGAAGACTTTGTGTTCGTACATGGCTACCAAGGCACCCAAACGTCGTGGGCTGATGCGCTCGACCACCAAGGTATTACTCGGGCGGTTGCCTGGAATTACCTTGTGTGGTGCCAACCTTTCGATATCTGTTTCGCTCAAGCCTTGGCCACGCAGTTCAGCTTCGACCTCATCACGCGTTTTGCCCAGCATCAACGCCTGGCTCTGCGAAAGGCAGTTGGCGTACAGCCACTGGTGATGGTCCGCTACGGGATTGAAGCTCACTACTGGTACGATGAAGTCAGCTGGAATCAGCTGAGTGCCTTGATGCAAAAGTTGGTGGTAGGCGTGTTGCCCGTTGCAGCCAACACCGCCCCAGATTACCGGCCCGGTCTCAGTTTTGACGGGTGTGCCATCCTGCAAAATACTCTTACCATTGGACTCCATATCCAACTGCTGTAAGTGTTTGGTGATGTTGCGCAGGTAGTGATCATACGGCAGGATCGCGTGGCTATGCGCCCCCCAGAAGTTGCCGTACCACACGCCCAGCAAAGCCAGCAACACGGGCATGTTTTCACTGAAAGGCGCGGACTGGAAATGCTGGTCCATGGCATGCGCACCAGATAACAGTTCCTTGAAATTTGCAGTACCGATCGCCAGGGCAATCGGCAGGCCGATTGCCGACCACAGCGAATAACGTCCACCCACCCAATCCCACATTGGGAAGATGTTTTCCTCTCGAATACCGAAAGCTAATGCAGCAGACTTATTGCTCGAGACGGCGATGAAATGACGATAAAGTTCAGCCTCCGTACCACCCTGCGCCAAGTACCACGTACGCGCTGCGGTAGCGTTCTTCAGGGTTTCAAGGGTGTTGAACGACTTCGACGAAACGATAAACAACGTGGTTTCAGCGCGCAGATTGGCAGACAGCTCATGGAACTCGCTACCGTCGATATTTGCGAGATAGTGGCAGCGCACGCCACGTTGGGCATAGGGCAGCAACGCTTCGGAAACCAGCTCAGGGCCAAGGAACGAACCGCCAATTCCGATATTGACCACGTCAGTAATCGGTTTTTCGGTGTAGCCGCGCCACAGACCATTGTGGATACGACCGACCAAATCGGTAATCTTGTTAAGTACCTTGTGCACCTCAGGAATGATGTCCACCCCGTTGATATACAGCTTGTCAGCCACCGGCCGGCGCAATGCCGTGTGAAGCACCGGACGACCTTCGGTAGCGTTGATGACCTCACCGCCGAGCATCGACCGGATCGCACCCTGAAGGCCCACCTCGCTGGCCAAGTTCACCAACAAGTCACGAGTCTGGTCGGTGATCAGGTTTTTCGAATAATCCAGGAACAGGCCGCAGCTACTCAGGGAGAATCGGTCGAAACGATCGACATCGTTGCTAAAGGCTTCACGCATACTGAAGCCTTGCATGGCATCGCGGTGTTGCTGAAGCGCCTTCCAGGTTGGCAAAGCAGTGACATCGTGGGGTGTACGGTAAAACGCCATTGCAGGGAGATCCTTGATGCTGGGTGATGCTTGAACCCAGCAGTCATTGCCAGGTTCAGATTCGGCGCCATTATAGGCATTGAGCACGCGTGGGAAAGGGAAAAGCTCGAATGATTAGCTTTTAAGGGCGAGGAAAAGCCCGTTTCTTCTGGTGGAGAAACACCCTAAATCAGATGTATTACGCTCAGAGCTGCCCTGATCCGCCCATCTCAGTAAACCCTGATCAACCTGGCAAAAAATTGTAGAATCGGATCAACCACGCGTAGCGAGGGAATGCTGCTTACCCCCTCGCCACTCCCTATGGGCCCCTCCCCATGGACATATTGAGTAAAAAATGATCAGAATCACCCCCACAATCGAATGCTCGAACTTGGTTCCTTTTGTCCTGTTCGGTGGAATCAACGTCCTTGAGTCCGAAGACCTTGCCCTGAAAGCATGCGCGGAATACGTACGCGTTACAGAGAAGCTGGGCATCCCGTATGTTTTCAAGGCCAGCTTTGACAAAGCCAATCGCTCTTCCATCCATTCCTTCCGCGGCCCAGGCATGGAAGAAGGATTGCGCATCTTTGAAAAGGTGAAAGCTGAGTTCGGCGTCCCGATCATCACCGACGTTCACGAAATTTATCAAGCTGCTCCGGTTGCTGAAGTGGTTGATGTGCTGCAGCTTCCTGCCTTCCTTGCGCGGCAAACCGACCTTGTGGTCGCGCTGGCCAAGACTGGCAAACCTGTCAATATCAAGAAGCCCCAGTTCCTTAGCCCATCGCAAATGCAAAACATCGTGCACAAATTCAAGGAGGCTGGTAACGACCAGTTAATTCTCTGCGATCGCGGTACTTGCATGGGCTACGACAACTTGGTTGTAGACATGCTTGGCTTTGGCGTGATGAAGCGCATGTGCAATGACCTGCCGATCATTTTTGACGTGACGCACGCCCTGCAGAATCGCGACCCATCCGGTGCTGCTTCCGGCGGCCGACGTGAGCAGATCGTCGATCTTGCGCGCGCAGGCATGGGCGTGGGCTTGGCTGGCCTATTCCTGGAAGCGCACCCGAATCCGGATCAGGCCAAGTGCGATGGTCCTAGCGCACTTCCATTAGATAAGTTGGAACCGTTCCTCGCGCAGATCAAGGCGCTGGATGACCTGGTCAAATCTTTCCCGCCGCTGATTATTTCTTGATTGGATCCAGAGTAGTCCAAAGCCAGCCTAACCACCATTGACTTCTTTTACGCGATTTTCAACAGATGCTCCTAAATGATGAGGTTAAGCTAGTTACCTGCTGAAGCCTCATCATTTTGGGATGGTGAAAAGTGAAAAAGAGGCGATTTTACACATTCGAGCATTGATGGGGCACTTAAGCATAGTTCATAAAATATTGCTTAAGGCAATATATCATTGGGCCATATATGACGTGCCGCGCTTCAGCGCCTCTTGATCTCGCAGGAGATAATGGTCCGACGACGACCAGCGGCGCTAGCAGCTTGAATGCCCAGAGCCCCCCCCCCTCCACCTCATCGGACGACGGGCTCAGCTCCTCGTATCAGTTACACGTAGACTTTTCCCAGCCCTGCTGAATCCTCGCTGCCCCATGGTGCATCTGCGCAAGGAACTGATCACCAAGCCCCGTAAGCCGCTCACAGATCATTTCCTCTTGATAACGTGGTCTTACCGTGTAAAAGTTGAAGATACTGGAGACGCCTTCGAGAAATGCTGGATTGCATTGAAAGTAAAGGGCTGGAGCTTTGGTTGAGCGGAAGCCGCTTACCTTACTGGACGATTGAAAGGTGAAGAGTTCAGGATCTTGGCCTGACAGCATCAGAATCGACCAATGTTCCAGGAAAAGATGAATAGCTGTCATGAACTGCTTTTTCACCCCAAGGCCATTCAGCCAAAATCATTAAACAATGTAACGCAAAATTTAGTTGGGGTTTATTTAATGGGGTCTCGCTACTCTAAAACTGCCTCTCTTCCAAAGACAGTTAACCACAAAAACCTTCACATGGTATCATCTTGGATTGAAATGGAATCCAATTCAATCCTAGAGCTTGGCCTGGACATCAAACTAACCAAGGCAAACATCACAATTGGCGAAGGATCCGAACTTAGAATTGGTGGCATGAGCGAGATTCGCGGACGAATCATCGTTGCGCCAGGGTGTAAGGTTATTATCGGCGAGGGGCTAATCTGCAACGGCGACATAAAAATTCATGCATCCGAAAACAGCAATGTAATTATTGGAAAAGACTGCCTATTTGCCAACCCTCAACTACTCTCATCAGACATGCATTCAATTTTCGCCGAAAATGGAGAGCGCATCAACTACTCTCGAGATATCCTTCTTGGCGACAGGGTCTGGCTTGCTACCAATGCGTTAATTCTTAAGGGCGCGCAAATTTCGAATGACACCGTTGTAGGAGCCGGCGCAGTTGTAAGCGGTCGCCACCCAAGCAACGTCGTAATTGGCGGAAACCCTGCAAAAATTATTAAGAGCGGGATCACTTGGTCTAGATTTCTTGTAGCAGGTAGGCCGGTTCAATTTGGAGATAATTTCTCCCAAAGTTCGCTTAGCTTAGCCGCCCGCGAGTCAAGACATAAAGATGTTTTAGCTATGGGCATGGCAGCATGGAGCCATTGGAGCGAAATGGACATAAGCAACCACTACATCTTTTACTACCTAGCCAAAAGTCTTCTATTAACAGCCTTCACCAAAGGAAACTCATCCGCCATTGTAAATGGATATGCAATTAGCTTGCGAGACATTTATGATTGCTTAATTCTATCATTTGAGCTAACAAACCGCCGAAACTTTCCGTGCGCGGCCTACGCCTACTTGGCTGCACAAATGCTAGGCCTTTCAGATGGCACGAAGTCTTTGTATAACGAAGTAAAGCAATCCTGGAGTCATATTGACGGAAGCAATTTTAAATTCAGCGGCTAGAATGCTCGACATCATTGCTTAGAATAAAATTTCAACCCCACATAGCGCCAGATCGAACACTGAGGGCGCCCAAGCCTGAACCGAGCAACACGAGATAGCGTAGCCCCTACGCCAAGCCCCTGATCGAAGCAGCAACAACATAGAAGCTAGCGAAACAGCGGAGCGCTCGACCAGGCGCTCCACGCCCTTTGAGTCCTTCGCACCCCAAGGACAAAACGAATTAACAGTTGCAAAAAAAACCCATGAATGGTATGGCGCTTACGCCATTCGTCTTAAAAATAGACAGCGAGCCAGAACTTTCCTTCGTTATTGGTGTACCTCTCTTGACGCTCATGCCTCCTGACGCTTACCCTTCTGCCCCTTACGAACAGGGAAGTTTCCGGAATATCCGCGTGAAATAGCCCGCAGGACGGGACTTTCCTGAAGATGAATTCCGGCGTGCCTAGGCGCGCCGCATTGTTTTGCGGTCGCAATCTTGAAGCCTCGTTCGTCTCTGCAGATCCAGAAATCCGTCATCTTTGCCCTTGTCCTACGCGAGGCGCGTGCTCGTGTCGGCGACACACGCCTAGGCGCGCTGTGGATGCTACTCGAGCCCCTGGTTCACCTCCTTCTTTTTTCTCTGCTGTTCGCACTGATACGAGGCCGTACCGTTTCCGGCGTTGAATACCCGGTATTCATTTTGGTTGGCCTAGCCCCATTCCTGCTCTATCGCAATACCGCCCTACGTTTAATGGACAGTCTTCGCGAAAACCGTTCGCTGTTTGGCTACAAACAGATCAAACCACTCGATACATATATCGCACGCGTTATTGTCGAGACCTGCATTGCCGTCACCGTTTACACCATGCTGCTGTTTGGGTTCGCATGGGTAGGCTTCGATATGTCGATCAAAAGCCCATTGCAATGGGTCGCCACCTTGCTGTTAGGCCTTATGTTTGCGCTTGGATTGGGCATGCTTCTAGCGCTTATCACTCACGCCCTTCCTAGCATAAAAATCGTTATTCGCATGGCGTTCTTTCCACTGTATTTCATTTCAGGTGTGCTGGTTCCTGCGTCTTACCTACCCCAGGCAATGATGCCTCTGCTACTGCTGAACCCGTTCCTGCATATCCTTGAACTGATTCGCGCCGAGGTGCTGCCTCATTACACCCCGGTGGATGGCGTGTCCGAGACCTATGTCATCAGCTTCACATTGATTTTGCTGTTCCTATCTCTGGGAGCCTACCGCGCCCGCAGGATGCACCTGATTTCCACGAAAAACGGTTAAGTACAGGCCAAACGTGTTCGAGCTTAGAAACGTAACCAAGTCGTATCTGACACCCAACGGCCGACGGTATGTCTTCCGCAATCTCTCAATGGCCATACCGCCAGGGAAAAACATCGGACTTATAGGACGCAACGGTGCGGGCAAGTCGACGCTTATGCGCCTGCTCGGCGGCGCGGATGTGCCCGACTCTGGCACAATTGTCACTGATCGCAGCATCTCCTGGCCAGTTGGCCTGACAGGCGGCTTTCAAGGCAGCATGACAGGCCGCGACAACGTGAAGTTCGTGTGCCGTATTTACGGCGCAATTGGCGACGCCATGCGCGAAAAAATTCGATACGTACAAGAATTTGCAGAAATTGGTGACTGGATAGACGAACCGATCAAGACATACTCCTCCGGCATGCGCTCACGCCTAGCGTTCGGCCTGAGCATGGCATTCGACTTTGATTACTACCTGATCGATGAAGTGATGTCGGTGGGTGATGCGCAGTTCAAGCGCAAATGCGCAGAAGTTTTCAAGGAGAGATTGCAGAAGTCAAACGTCGTCTTAGTCTCCCACTCCATGCCGGAAATTGAAAAGTTATGCGACATCGTTCTGCTGGTACGTGATGGCGGTATCCAAATCTATGACGATGTCGCTGAAGGCATAAAAGCCTATAACGGATGACCCTTCCTTTCCAACATCGCAGCACGGTTCCAATTCAAGGATGCATCACATATGAGCAGTACAGGTAAACTCAAGGGCTGGCGCCTAGCAATTGGCATGGTGGTCTTGCCAATGATCCTGGCGGCCATTTATTACGGCGGGTTCGCCATCGACCGCTACGTTAGCTATGCCCAAGTAGTGGTTCGTCAGGACGGCGGCAATCAGGGTGCGCAAGTCCCCGGCTTAGCCACACTGCTGACAGGTAATAACCCAGCCTCACGAGAAGAGACCCTATACCTGCGCGAGTACATTGTGTCAACTGACATGATGCTACTGCTCGAAGACCGACTCCACTGGGTACAGCAATACTCTGCTCAACGCAGTGACATTTTTTTCTGGTTGGACAAGGATGCCGATCGCGAAGACTTGCTTAAGTACTACCAGCGGATGGTCTCGGCACATTATGACGAAACCACAGGTCTACTGCGGGTCGAAGTGCAAGCCTTCACACCAGAGCTTTCAGAACAAATGCTGCGCACCATCCTCAAGGCAAGCGAGCAGTTCGTAAACGAAGTCAGTCATAGTATTGCCCGCGAGCAAATGAAATTCGCCAAAGGTGAACTGGAAACTGCACGCCTCAATTATGCTGAGCGCAAAACTGAGCTGATAAATTTCCAGAACATCAACAAGGTACTTGACGGCGGTAACACCGCCCAAAGCCGTGCCAGTATTATTGCCGAGCTTGAAGGACAGTACACCAAGGAACAGGCAACTCTCACTGAAATGCAGTTTAAGCTGCGCGCCGATGCACCTCAGGTCAAGCAGCAAATACAGAAAGTCAACGCCATCACCCAGCAACTGGCCAAAGAAAAACGCCTGCTCGTGTCTTCGCCCAATGGCTCGCAATTGAACGTTGTCGCCTCTCGATTCCAGCAGCTTACCCTGGATTCAGGTATCGCCGAAGAGAGCTATAAGACAGCCGTGGCCGCTCTTGATAACGCACGTATCGAAGCCAGTAAAAAAATTCGCACTCTGGTTACTGTCGTCAGCCCCAACACTCCCCAACTGGCCCTGTATCCAGAACGACTGTACAACCTGGCAACCATATTACTTGGCCTGCTAATGCTGTACGGCATCACCCGCTTCATCCTGGCTTCTATCGAGGATCATCGTGATTAAATCCGTTGTTGCATCCCACAACTTCAAGCTGAAATTGGCAGCACTGACCCTCGCAGCCCTAAGCCTGGCTGGATGTGGCGGCACCCTATCGGGCGCAGGCCCATACAAGGGTGATATCGAGAGCAAAAATGAGTCGTATAACCTCGTCGAGATCAATGCCAACACCATTGCGCCATATATGCGCCCCACCGTGCGGCCTGCTCAATCCAGTATCGCCAAGCCAGTAGCACCTACCGCGCGGCTTATGCCCGGAGATATTCTCAATGTGCTGATCACCGACAACGCTCCGGAAGGTTCGGCGCTGTTCGCACCGTTGGCCACTGGAGGCACGCAACTTAAGACTCGAATCGATGATCAAGGCACCATTTCGCTACCCTACGTTGGTCGTCAGTATGTAGCCGGCATGACACTCAACCAAGTTGAGAACATGATTCGCAAGCAGCTTAAAGGCGTAACAACTGATGTGCAGACCCACGTTGAACTGGTAGGGGATTTGTCAGGTTCAGTGCTGGTCGCGGGCGCCGTGAAGACACCTGGTCGTTTCAGTACACTTCAAGGACCGCTGACATTGCTGGACGCTGTCAACCAAGCAGGCGGGCCAGTTTTAGAACCGCACTTGGTCAACGTCACCGTTCGCACGGGCAGCCAGGTTCAGCAGTTCAACTATGAAGATGTACTGGCGGGCAACAACATGGTTCTACGTCCGAACTCAGAAGTCGTGCTGGACCGCGCGCGTCAACGTTTTGTGGCCATGGGTGCAGTTGGCGAACCCGGCCTGAAAGATTTGCCATCTCAGAATACAAGCTTACTTGATGCATTGGGCAGCGTAGGTGGCCTGCGTGAAGCAAATGCCAACCCAGAAGGTGTATTTGTGTTCCGCATGCCTGAAGGCACCGCTGATGCAAAACCAACAGTTCTTCGACTGGACATGCGCGATCCTGCAGCGTTGTTTTATGCACGCCAAATCATGATTAAACCGGATGACACAATTTATGTAACTAATGCGGCGGTCTACGAGTGGCAAAAAATCATTTCGCCAATTGTACAGACCATGGTAATGGGGCGTGCAGTAAGCGCCTACTAAGCTTCTTTATTTTCGCCAAGACATGAAGAATGTCTTGGCTTTTTTATGGAAAAAAAAATTGAAAAATCGGAAAAATAACCTGGCTAAGTTCTCCCAAAAACCAGCCGCAGTCCAAGCACCCGAGCTTGAAACCGCTGTTGCAGAAGTGGTTGTTCCTGCACCTAAAAAAAGTGCAACTAGGAAATACTCTATTGTAACAGCTGCTTACAATGTCGAAGCTTATCTTGACGAGTTTCTTAGCAGCGTCACAGAACAGACCATTGACTTTGAAAAACACATTGAATTAATCATTGTTGATGATGGCTCACAGGATGATACTGCAAACATCGCAGCGTCTTGGGTACGTCGCCACCCCAAAAACATTCGATATCTATATCAGCAGAATGCTGGACAAGGTGCAGCAAGGAACAATGGCCTAGAATACGCCACCAATGAATGGGTAACCTTCATCGATTCAGACGATTTACTCTCCCGCGACTATTTTGAATGCATCGATAAGTTCATTAGCTCTAACACCACTGAACTTAAAGCTGTTTGTGCGAATTTCATATTTTATTATGAAAACAAGAAAGAACTGAGCGATAGCCACCCCTTGAGATTCCGCTTCGCAAACGGCAATGTAACACTACCCATTTCCAACCCCGGTAGAAACATTGCACTGAATGTCAATGCCGTATTTTTCAAGCGCGCGAGACTAATACAGAGCGGCCTGCAATTTAACCCTCTTGTGAAGCCCGGCTTTGAAGACAGTTTGTTTGTAAATAGCTACTTGCTTGAAGCCTACAAAGATAAGGTTGGCTTCTGTGCAGATGCAAAGTACATTTACAGAAAGCGTGATAATGGAACATCAACACTTGATACCGCCTGGCAGCACCCTGGTCGATATGACCATCAACTTCGCCTTGGTTCTCTAGGCCTGATCAAAAAAAGTATCGCTCTACTTGGAAGCGTACCGAAATTTATTCAGCGCGTAGCCATGTATGATATCGCCTGGCACATAAATAAAGTCATTCGATTTGACTCCGATATTCGCAGTTTAACCGAACCTCAGCTTGATCACTACAAGTCATTAATGCAGGAAATTTTCAGCCATATCGAACAAGATACGCTGATGAACTTCGAGCTTGCAGGAATGTGGTTCTTCCAAAAACTTGGACTAGTGGCAAAGTACAAAGGGCACACGCCAAACTTCAACATAAGTTACATTGACAACTACGACGCCACAAAAAATCTGGTAAAGCTCAAATACTTTACACCTACTAACGAAATAGACGAACAAGTATTTGTTGACAACAAGATTTTAGTACCAACTTATAGCAAGACACGGATTCATCGCTTCTTTGACGAACCGTTTCTTTACGAGCGAATTTTGTGGCTACAGTTGGGCGATGGGAATAACTTCCGGATTACAGCCCAGAACAAGCCCACCCGAATCACTTTGCAAGGCAAACAGTTCAAAGACGAAGTTCCGATCGAATTAATCTATCGTGCATTTGACAAAAAACCTATAGACGAATCCAATCTTCCAGAAGACATCTTGGAGATTCGTCGAGCAGCATCTGAACCCACCATGGTAAGTAAATTTGGTGGATGCTGGCTTTTGATGGATAGAGACAATTATGCCGACGATAACGCAGAGCACCTATATCGGTATATATCAAAGCACCACCCTGAAATTAAAGCATTCTTTGTGCTCCACGAAGAAAGTTCAGACTACGAACGTCTTACTCGCGAGGAATTTAACTTAGTCGCGTTTGACAGCATTGAGCACAAGGCCGCACTGATTAACTGCGCACATTTCATTTCGTCCCACGCGGACAATTATATCTTCTCAGGCATCACCAAAAAGCATTTTGGGGACCTGATAAATTATAAGTTTACATTCTTGCAACACGGTGTAATTCATAATGATCTGTCAGTCTGGCTGAACACAAAAAACATTGACTGCTTTATCACCTCAACTCAAGATGAATTCAACTCCATTTCTGGAACGAGCCCATACCTGTTCTCCAGCAAGGAAGTAGCTATCACTGGGCTTCCCCGGCATGATGTATTCTATGATGGAAACCACACCCAGAGCTCAGCTATTTTGATTATGCCTACTTGGCGTAACAACATCGTTGGCGCTCCGATTGGCAATAGTAATATCAGGGAAATTAATCCAGACTTCTCTGAAACAGAGTACGCCCACCACTGGAAGGGATTGCTGAATAGCCAAACACTGAAGAAACTTGCCACCGAAAGCAATACAAAGGTTATCTTCGCACCACACGTAAATATTAGACCTTACATCAATGAATTCGAGTGCCCTGAATATATAGAGATTTGGAAGGACGACGGATCAGAGTCCATCCAAACCTTGTTTAAGTCCTCAAAAATTATGATAACGGATTATTCATCTGTTGCTTTTGACATGGCAGCAATGAACAAGCCTGTAATCTACTATCAGTTTGACGAATCAGAATTCTTGTCTAAGCATACAAGTAGGCCGGGCTACTTTGACTATCGTCGTGACGGATTCGGCCCAGTGTGCTCGAGCCAAGTAGAAGTAGAAAGTAACATTGAGAACTTGCTCACCCCTGATAGTGAAGAGTCAAAGCTCTATTACGCGCGATGCGAAAAGACTTTCGTCTTCCATGATGGTAACAACTGCCGTCGTACAGTTGAGGCGATCAAAAAGCTCGAGCTCAATGTAGTCCCGAAGCACCACGAAACTTCCGCCCTGTTTGAAACCGGCACTTTTGCAATGACTGCCAAAAACTGGAGTCTGGCTATTTATTGCTTTGAACAAGCTATTGCCTCTCCGTTGCAGCCTGACGTCGGCGTATACGCTAGACTCATTAAGTCACTACAGGAATCAGGGGACCATAAGCGCTCCCTTGAGGTGCTGGAGCATGCTCAAGCTATCCATGGCAACAACGATGAACTCAATAGCTTCAGCCTGCAGGCCATTTTCAAGATGCGCCCAATTAACGATGCGGTCAGTATTTATGAAAAACTAATAACAACTGCCAAGCCAAAGTCTATTCTCTCATCGATTGTCGCAACTGCGGCCAACCACTACGTAGCCCAGGGCCTACCCGATAAGGCATTGGCGCAACTTACATTCGCGGACAACGAATCCCATCCGGATATAATCCGCTGCCGAGCAACAGTTGCACTAGAAAGTAGTGATTGGGCAAACGCCGCTGATCTTTGGAAACAAGTACTATACACCTCCCCTACCGAAGATCATCGCCTCAAACTATTCGAAGCGCAATACAATGCTAATCAGCATCAAGAGTGCATGCTCACACTTAAACAAATGCGAGACACCAAGGATTTTGGCGCGCTGAACATACCTGCTGCTGAAGTATTTTTCCAGAATTCAAAATGGGCGGATGCAGACAAGTATTGGACGCTTGCGAGCCAATCAAATCAGCTGCACGCAGACACCTGGCTGAAGCTTGCTAGAGCGCGACGTCGTGCTGGTAATCCAGAGCTAGCCAAAGAAGCGTTGATAAACGGGTTAGAGTCTACGAATGAGCGTTTAAAGCTGCAAGAAACCTCCCTGATTCATCTCGCCTTGAGCAACTGGGATGCTGCTATTGAAAGCTTTAATTACTTCCTTTCCAGGAAGGACCTTAAACCTAACAGAGACGCAAAGCTGGACCTCGCCTATGCACTGCATAAATCCGGGAACACATTAGCCGCTGAAAAAGCCCTTGCCGACTACAACAAAAAGCATGGTGAAGACAGCAGGAGTGCCAAAATAGCGTCTGATATTAAACAAGGTCACATTGGCCAAGTGGCGTCTTAAGCTGTGAACGGCGCGCGGACCTTTTAATCGCGCGCCGTTTCATTTAGCAAAACCTATTATCGCAGCCACCTCGGAAAGCAATGCATTTGCGTATGAATAAATCGCCGTTTGATGACTTGACTATCTTAGTACCACTGGATTTCTCCCAGAGGCCATTCGATATATTGTCTAAGGCCTACCATCTATGCAAAACTATCAATTCGATCGGCTGCAAAATAGTATTTGGCCATGCTGATCGTGGGACACTGATTGACAGATTCGCCTATAATACCCTTAGCTCCTTCTCAAAAACACATGTAGCAAGCAAGAAAACAGACAACCACGCCATCAACACCTCTTTACTTAGGAATATCGCCTTTGAACGCGTTCAAACTAAGTTCTTACTTATATTGGACGTTGATATATGGCCCGATCTTGAGCTATTCACTAAATACCTCGCGCTTCTCGCCAGCGAGAAATCACCTTTGTTCTTCATTCCGTGCGTATATCTTACAGCAAAAGGAACGAAAGACCTTAGAAAGAAAAAATTAAACCCTGCCGAACTAACAAAAAGATTTTTCAACTTTTCCCGTAAAGATTTCTTGCATATCGCTAGCCCCTCATCCATTACCTTTATGCATTCTGGAGACTTTCTACAAGTTGGCGGCTTCGATCAAAAATTTGAAGGTCACGGTTATGAAGATTTCGACTTTATGATTCGCTTGGCGCGCCACCACGAACTGATATCGCCAACGCCTTCATTTTTTTCTAATCAAACATCTCGCTCTCCGTTATTCGCCTCTGGGTTTCGGCGAGAGCTGGGCAGGTTATGCTTGCCCGCTTTATTAAATAAAGATTTTGCATATCACCTACATCACACAAAACCCAAAGCTTCTAAATATCACGACAGCCGAGCAAGCAACTTCGAGATCTTCAAAAGCAAGCATCAAGTACTATCTTCCAGTGGAGAAGAATCCGCCACACTTATTGAAGACTTTATCAAGTTATGCTCAAATAACGGCCAACTAATTTCACATTTTTCTGCATTGTTCGAAAATAAACCAGGACATGTAGACAGGTACGACACATTTAAACGCCGCTTAAGGTTTTTAATCAATGACTAATAAACCCGTACGCTACAAAAAACTTAAAAAACTAATTCGTGACCCTAACCTCTTCTTCTATGACATGTTTCGTAAGCGTGTATTCAAAGGTGCCCCACCGGCCGCGCTTCAGAAGACCGCTCAGACGTCACTGACTACCGCCAAAACCATTGACCTGATGGAGGTTAACCGCACTGGTTTACCAGCTTATATCCGCAAGCACTTAAACACTGGTCAAGGTGCTGAGGATGGTAGAGACCCGAATAGTATTGTAATTTGGAGTGGCTACATAACTGGACTTATTTCATTTCTGGCTGACCTTAAGGCTGCCGCGCCTACGGACATTACAATTTACACGCTAGGTGGAGGTGTTAACATTGTATCCCCGGCAGCTCAAAAACTCGACACAGCATCAACCTCCAAAGCGCTTAGTTCACGACCAAACTTTGTGGTCGAGATTTCAAGCCCTCAAGGACAATTGTGCGTTCTGCATTTTTACCCATATGACATTGGCCCGGACGGCGACGCTACCGTTCGCTCTAATCGTGCTTGGGTCAGGCGGTTTGCCGTTCAAGACTTTGACAGAATTTTTAATAAAGCTGCAGATGCTGAATGTGAGAAGATTGATGCGGTTTACACTTGGGTAAATCATGCAGATACTACGTGGCAGTCTCTTTGGAAAGAGTCATTCCCAGAGCAGCCGTTCGACCCCGACCGCTACACAAGCAATGATGAGCTACGGTACTCTCTGCGCTCACTCAACAAGTACGCCCCATGGCTGAATCGTATTCATATCGTCTCTAATTGTAGCAAACCCACTTGGCTAGTAGATGACTCAAGAATAAACTGGGTTACGCACGAAGCGATTTTCCCAGACAAAAGTGCTCTACCGACATTCAACTCGCATGCGATAGAAGCTTGCCTACACAGAATTCCAGGTTTGACAGAAAAATTCATCTATCTCAATGATGACTTCATACTTTCACAACCCTGCCTACCTGTAGACTTTTTTGATGAGACAGGCCGATCCGTCACTTACTTTGAGCCCTATGGCATGGTAAGCGGAATACCTACAGCAGAAGCACCGGACTATCTTATTGCAGCAAATAATGTTAGAGCACTTTTGGCTAAAGACTTCCCACATTACAATGCGAGAACCCTGCATCGACATGTGCCCTACTGCCTGAAAAAATCAGTTATGGCTGAAATCGAATCAAAGTACCCAAGCGCATTCACCAAGACTCGACTTTCCAAACTGAGAAGCGAACAAGATGTAAACATTACATCGTTTTTCTATCATCACTATGCGCAGCTAACAGGGCAAGCAGTCAAATCCGACGCATCCGGACTAATTGTCCGACCTAACAATATTAGCGCCATCATATCCAAGGATGCGTTTAAGTATAAATTCCTTTGCTTCAACGACGGTAACGGAAGCGCTGACGACACCAATTACAAAGAAATGACAAAAAAGTTCTTTGAGCTAAGATTGAGTCATCGCGCACCTTGGGAGCGCACAATAATTTAAGTAATTATTCCTGTCTTTCATGCGACCAGCCGAAACTGGTCGCATATTATGACTAGCACAACAAACCAGATATATACGGAGATTTTTTTCTATCAAATATCATTTTCTTGAAGTCATCATCCTCTTTCTCGAGCTCTCTTCTAAAAGCATCCTTGTCAGCACTAACTTCGTATACCGAAAGCAATGCAAAAAACCGCTTGAATTTCCTATTTCGAGGAAATTCAATCTTATTGCAGAACTCAAAAACCTGGCGACTAGTTCTTTGGCTCAATGCCAGCAAGGCTATTGAGAAAATGTGCTCTTCTGCGCTTGGCATAAATTTAGCTAACAAAGCTAAGCTATTCATAGCTTCAGGGTAGTCGCTCTCAGTGAAGCTCTGCGTTCTATCAGAGCCTACCAGTGACAAACTGAAACTTTTCGAGTAAGTCTTTCTCCACTTATTCTTATATGTGAAAATATGGACATCCTCTGAGATTCTTTTCGAGTTAATCGAGACCTCATCTCCAGTCTCACCGGAAAGCCTAAGAGCGACTGGCGTTGAACTTGAAATATTTTTTATCAAACCAAATAGCCATTCACTACTTACCGAGACTAATTCCACCTCAGCATTCCGCACACTTTCTTGCAAACCAGCAACCTTTGAGCGTAACTCTTGTATGATTGGCCTGACTTGCGCAGACAATGCACAACCTTGGAGATTTTCAGTATGGAGAGCGCTGTACTTTTCATACTCTTCAATATTTTTCAACTCCAATTTCGCCCTATCTGCTTTAGGTTGCGCCCTACGCCTCAGCCACTCCTCCTTGGATTTTGTGTAGTAATGATGAATCCTGGCTTTGCCGGCTACTGGTGACTTTAACTTGATAGGCATCCGCTGATCCCACTCAGCCGTTCTCAATGCATTATCAAGGTAAATACCACCTAGCAGGTCACATATATGAGTCCGCATATTGTAAGTATTCTTACTCGCGAACAGTGTTTTCACCGTCCTAGCCACTTTTGCATCACATTTTGTGAAGCGCTCTATTACCAATTCATTGGTTTCCGTGAGCTGACCACCGGACCCAAATATTAGCCATGGGAAAGCAATAGCCCCTACATTAGGGCTTACATGCTCTGCCTCGGCAATTAGAGACTGCACACTGCCATCGTCAATAACCAAAAACTCATCAAGATCGCATATCAACACATAATCGTAATCTTGTGCATAACACTCTAAAAAGTGTCCATATGCATCACGCTGGGGCGGAATACCTTCTTTACGCGGCCAGTGAACTCGAGTTAATTCTTTTACTGCATGCAATGACGCCAAGAGTTCTGAAGTACCATCATCGCTGACATTGTCATATATGAAGACCCCCTCAAACCCAAGTGACTTATAGAAAGCCACCCACTCCTCAATATAGTTGCGTTCATTTCGGCAAATCGCACAAACCGCCACCCTATATTTCAAGTCCGACATCATCCCTCTCAATCATATATCTATACAGCTTAATAAATTAAACGCCCTGAATCCCGTACAGGAAAAAATCAGATCGACGCTCACAACTTCCAGCGAGCTACAGAATAGCAATTCTCAGTTGCCCATCAAAGTACATTTGTGTATTATTTTCCATGCTTCCACGCTTTCATTTTGATAAGGAATTTCATGATTCGCAAATGTTTGTTCCCTGCAGCTGGCTACGGTACTCGCTTCCTGCCTGCAACCAAAGCCATGCCTAAGGAAATGCTGCCGGTGGTCAACAAGCCATTGATCCAGTATGGCGTCGAAGAGGCATTGGATGCCGGCCTGAATGAGATCTCAATCGTCACCGGTCGCGGCAAGCGCGCCCTGGAAGACCACTTCGACATCAGCTACGAGCTGGAGAACCAGATCAAGGGCACCGACAAGGAAAAATACCTGGTCGGTATCCGTCGTTTGCTAGACGAGTGCTCGTTCTCCTACACCCGCCAGACCGAGATGAAAGGCCTCGGCCACGCTATCCTCACCGGCCGCCCGCTGATCGGTGAAGAGCCATTCGCCGTGGTATTGGCAGATGACCTGTGCGTCAACCCGGAAGGTGACGGCGTACTGACTCAGATGGTTAAGCTTTACAAGCAATTCCGCTGCTCGATTGTCGCCATCCAAGAAGTCGACCCGCAGGAAACCAACAAATACGGCGTAATCGCTGGCGACATGATCCGTGACGACATTTTCCGCGTCACCAACATGGTCGAGAAGCCAAAGCCTGAAGACGCCCCGTCGAACCTGGCGATCATTGGCCGCTACATCTTGACCCCGGATATCTTCGACATCATCGCCAATACCCAGCCGGGCAAAGGCGGTGAAATCCAGATCACCGACGCGCTTATGCAACAGGCGCAGAAAGGCTGCGTGATCGCCTACAAATTCAAGGGCAAGCGTTTCGACTGCGGTGGCGCCGAAGGCTACATCGACGCGACAAATTTCTGTTTTGCAAATTTTTACAAAGCAGGTAAAGCGTCGTAAGAAAAAGCCACCTTTAGGTGGCTTTTTTAGACAAAGCACTACTCATAGTGCATACCTTTACATAGATGAAAGTACCAACCAAAACCAGAGAAGGTCAACGCAACGAACAAAATACCCAGTAATATTAGCAAGGTCATTATCGTTAGTCCTGCATTGCTGAAAAAGCAATCTAGGCCATATATAACCGCGCCAATATTTCATTTTTATTAAAACCTCTAGCCGTTCGTCAGCATATTCTTACTAAGAGCTTTTTCTTCCATCCAAAAACTGTAATAATTTTCTGGTAAAAATAACAAGACCTTCTACTTGATGGCTATGCGCGCTCAAACCATCAACACCAGATCAATCAAAGATCTCTACTACACCAACAAGCACACCACTTTCGTTTGTAACCGCCAGAGCCCTAATTTTATTGTCAAGCATGTAAGATTCAGCCACCGAAAGCTGCGCATCTTGTTGTATCGTATGAGGGTTGCCTGTCATAAACTCACTCACGACGGAGTGAATAGTTCTTTCATCCGCCAGCAATGCACGACGGAGATCCCCATCAGTGACGATGCCGACCAGCTTATCGCCATCCATCACAATGGTAAGGCCCAATCGGCTTTGAGTCATGACAAGCAGACAGTCATGGAAACTTGTAGTTGGTGTTACGACCGGCGCTGGTGAATGCATAACATCGCAGACGCGGGTCAATAGCTTTCTACCCAAGCTGCCACCGGGGTGATAACGAGCAAAATCCATTGGCTTGAAGCGGATCGCTTCAATCAATGCGACAGCCAAGGCGTCTCCCATGGCCATAGTCGCCAAAGTCGATGTTGTCGGTGCCAGATTATTCGGACAAACCTCGCGCTCCACCGAAATATCCAACCAAATGTCGGCGTGCTTTGCCAATGTCGATTTGCCATTTCCCGTCATGGCGATGATTTTGTTCCCAAACGACTTCAGGCTCGGGATCAGCTTAATCAACTCTTCCGTTTCGCCGCTGTAGCTGATGAGAATCAGGACATCGATCGGCTTAAGCATTCCCAGATCGCCATGGAAAGCCTCGGCAGGGTGCAGGAAAAAGCTTGGCGTACCCGTGGAGGCGAAGGTGGCAACCATCTTTTGTCCTATCAGGCCAGATTTGCCCATTCCGCAGACTACGGTACGGCCTTGGCAACCGAGAATGAGTTCAACGGCGCTTTGGAATTCCCCATCCAAGCGGTCTGCCAATTGGGTTACGGCCTGCGCCTGTGCAATGAGAGCTTCTTTAGCGATGCTGAGGTGGTTCATTTTCGTCTCTGAGATTGCAGATAGTACGGCGTACCGAATGGTAAGGTTTTTGGCATGTTAAGCAAAGCGCCAAGGGCAGAAGCTGGATCAAACCTCCCCCCTGAGCCGTTAAAAATGAAGCGCGGAAGGATCGTCGCCGCCCACCCAACCCAAGGGATACAACCCTGCGTGCCTCCGTATGCGCCTTGAAAATCAACATCTTGTTGTAATTTTTCGTTGTGTCTTGGCCCTACATGACGCAGCATGGTCGTCTTTAGAGCTATAGATTGACGAAGGGCTGCTGCTGATTGGATGTCATGAATACCCCTTCTCACCCGCCTGCACTGGGCAAGACGCTCTACCGCTGGCACCATGCCCCCCTGGCAAACCACTTGCACGCACTGATGCCCCAGTGGAGGGGGCTGGCGCTGGACATCAGTAGCCAGGACTTGGCCTCGAATGCCTCGTTTGTTAACTACGTGCGCCACCACCGCCTGATTGACCCATGTACCGGGCAACCCGTCGAGTTAGTAGAAAAATCGATTCGTAAGATTGCGTTCCTTGGCAGTCAGGAGGCGCGACTGCATCGCGCGGAGGGAATGCTGACAGGTAGCACACATTTTAGATACCCGTCATGCCTGGGGGTAATCGAAACGCCCTGGGAGAGTTTGATTTTCACCGAGTTTGTACGCGGCAAGCCACCGCGTATGCACGCGATAGCGCGTCAACTGGCACTGGGCATTACTGAACTGGAAGACCTTAGCCATAGCTGGATAAGGGATCAATCGCTGAGCAAGGCACCATTGCTATGGAGCATGGATTTCTTCCGGCCATGGTTCCTCTTAAGGCCTCGATTCAATTTTTTGCGATGTTTGCCTGGGCTAGTTGCACTTGGGCGTGAGGATGCGCTATTTGCTGGATTGGCCGAGCGTTTCGATAAGTTCAAGCCATTAATACGTAAGCTGGCCGTTGCGGCGCAGCGCAGTCCACATTGCATCTGCCACATGGACTACCTACGCAAAAACCTCTTCGTCACCAATGGACAGTTGCATCTGATTGACTGGAGCGAGGTCAAGATAGGGCGCATTGGCTTCGACGGCGGCGCCTATTTGGGAAGCCTGTTCCGACGAAAGGAAATGGCGCTTTTCCTGTCAGCGCAGAAGGAGTTCAGCGAAGCTTACCGCAGCGCGCTACCAGAGAAATTCAATCCTGATGAAGCTGCTCGGAACCAGCAGTATGTGTTCCTTTTGACAGCGCTTTACCACTGCCTGCGCCCCGAAACCATCCAAGAGTACCGTGAGCGAGATCGCATGCCTCTGCTGCTGGAGAAGTACAAGTACCTCCTCAGCCTGCTGTGAATAGATGTCACTTTGATGTCATCCTCTGAGATCTACCCGGATCCATTGCGTTTCACCGGGAAAAAAACGCAATAAAACCATCCAACAATCCTGAATCTGTATTAAGATTCGCCGCTTCAAATCGCCCACTGGATACTTGGCCTTCTGCCCATTGCGACCTTGGTAACGGAACCCCGCTACACGTTTATGGATGACGTTTTGCCTCGCCAACGCCTGTTGATCCTGTCCAAAGGGGCTCAGCAGATCAGAACTTTGCCTGCGCTGCTGCCCGATTTCGAGCTGCAGAACGGCGTCGTGGCTGACGTTTCGGAAGCGGATTGGGTAATGGCATGGGGCCGCAAACCAAGCGCGCACTTGGCCATGGCCGCTGCGCGCAAAGCCGGAAAGCCGGTGCTGACCATCGAAGATGGGTTCCTGCGTTCTGTAGGCCTAGGTGCCGATGAGCCGCCACTGTCTCTGATTGTCGATGATGTCGGTGTCTACTACGACGCCCGCCAACCTTCTCGGCTGGAGCAGTTGATCGCTGAGCCCCTCACTCACGAGCAGCAAGCACGAGCGATGGCGCTCAAAGCGCTCTGGCAAGAGCAGCGGGTGTCGAAATACAACGATTCGCGTATTGAAGTGCCCGCCCTTCCAGCGAACTGCGTACTAGTGGCAGACCAAACGTTCGGCGACGCATCGTTGCAAGGTGCGACAGCTGACGATTTCGTGGCGATGCTCAATGAAGCTTTGGCTCGTTACCCAGCCAGCACAATTCTCCTCAAGGTCCACCCTGACGTGGTTGCGGGGCGTAAGTCGGGGCACTTCGATCTGGCTGCAGTAGCAAAGCTCCCGCGGGTGATGGTTCTAACTCAGAACGTTCATCCTGCTGAGCTTTTGCCGCGCATGCGCGCGGTATACGTAATGACTTCGCAGCTAGGCTTCGACGCATTGCTGTGGGGGGTACAGGTACATACCTGGGGCATGCCATTTTATGCCGGATGGGGGCTGACGGATGATCGTCTGCCCGCCCCTTCTCGCCGCTCGCCGATTAGTCTTGCCCAACTGATCCACGCGAGCTTGGTGCGCTACCCACGCTACATCTGTCCTGAACGGGGCGAGCCGAGTACCCCGGAATCTTTGATCAAATGGTTAGGCCTGCAACGCTACCATCGCAGCTTGATGCCAGCATCGATGCAAGTATGCGGTTTCAGCCGCTGGAAAGAGCCATTAGCCAAACTGTTCTTCAACGGCAGTGCGATACGCTTCGTCAAACCCAAGAAGCGTGTGTCTGCGTCGATGCCCGTCATTACTTGGGGCTGCAAACTCGATTTTGAGCTGCTCGGCCACCCCCAAAAGATCCACCGCGTTGAAGACGGTTTTTTGCGCTCTGTCGGCCTAGGCGCTGGTAAAGCTCGGCCACTGTCGTGGGTGATCGATGATATTGGCATTTATTACGACGCCACACGCCCGTCGCGCTTGGAACAAATGCTCGCCAACAATACGTTTGACACCCAGTTATTGATGCGCGCACAAGAGCTGCGCCTGGCGATCTGCAACGCGGGGCTGACCAAATACAACCTGCCGGGCAAGTCCTGGCAACGGCCAACAGATGCGCACAAGGTAATTCTCGTCACCGGGCAAGTCGAGGGTGATGCCTCGATTCGCTTCGGTGGCACAAGCATTCTCAGCAACCTGCAGTTGCTGCGTGCAGTACGCGAACGTAATCCACAGGCCTGGGTGCTGTACAAGCCGCATCCAGAAGTACTGGCAGGTACACGTGCAAGCGGCAGCGACGAAGCGCAAACGGTGCACTGGTGCGACGAAGTCATCGGCGACACTCCCCTGCATCAACTGTTGGCGGTGGTCGATGAGGTGCATGTGCTCACTTCGCAGTCGGGCTTCGAGGCACTGCTTCGTGGAGTGCCGGTTACCACCTATGGCCAGCCATTCTATGCCGGCTGGGGACTGACGATGGACAACGAGCTGGATGCTCAAGTGCGAAGTCGACGCTGTCGAACGTTAACGCTGGATGAACTGGTGGCGGCGACGCTCCTGCTTTATCCCACCTACGTCAGCCGAATCACCAATCGTTTCACCACTGCAGAACAGACCCTTTACGAACTACAACACTGGCATGCATTACCGCAGCCCGGAGCAACTTCCAGATGGCAGGATTTGAAACGACGGTTGAGCAGTTTGCTGGGCAGGAAGCGCCCGGCAGCCTGATTCTCGAGCCGACGCGTCGTCCGCTGCTGGGGATTCCGCGTAATAGCTTTCTGTTTCTACAAGGCGTGAGCTCACCCTTTTTCAATCGTTTGGCCAAAGGCCTTCGTTCGATTGATCAGCGGGTGCACAGCATAAGCTTCAACGTAGGTGACGTGCTCTATGGTTCCGGTTCACGGCAGCGCTGTGGCCAGCAAACAGCTGATTTAGAGGCCTACTATGCGAAGACTTTTGGTGAGCTGAACATCACCGACCTTGTCCTGTTCGGCGACTGCCGCCCGGTACACCGCACGGCGATAAGGCTTGCCCGCCTGCAAGGCATTCGCGTGCACGTCTTCGAGGAAGGCTACTTCCGCCCTTACTGGATCACTCTGGAGCGCGACGGCGTCAACAACAACTCGCGCTTGCCACGGGACCCGGAGTGGTACCGCGATGTGGGCAAATACATCCCGCGCTACCAAAACGGCAACTCGTTCAAACTGTCGTTCACCGCGCGCGCAGCACATGATGTGATGTATCACACCGGGGGCGCCCTTAACGCCCTTTTCTACCCGAACTACCGAACCCATGCCCCTTTCAACGCCGCAGTGGAATACGCAGGCTTCATTCGCCAAGGCCTGCGCCTGCTCCGCGCCCGCAGCCGCGACGACGCTCTGGTCGCCGATGTCGCCCGTGAGCGCCAGCCCACCTTCCTGCTGCCGCTGCAGTTGGACAGCGACGCGCAGATCCGCGATCACTCGCCGTTCGACAACATGACTCAGGTCATCGAGCACGTGATCGACTCGTTCTCGCTGCACGCCCCGTTCAATGCCCGCCTGCTGGTCAAGAACCATCCGCTGACGCCTGGCCTGGTCAACTACCGGCGCGTCACCGAGGCGCTGGCCCGCGAATACGATGTAGCCGACCGGGTCGAGTTCATGGAAAGCGGGCATATGCCAACCTTGCTCTCGCACATCAATGGCATGATTACCGTCAACAGCACCGCCGGCGCTTCGGCGCTGCTGCACGGGCGCCCGACCATCACCCTGGCCGACCCTATCTACGCCATGCCCGGCCTTACCCACCAAGGCAGCCTGGCTGATTTCTGGCACACACCGGACATGCCGGACATCAAGCTCTTCCATCGCTTCCGCAACACGGTCATCCACACCACCCAGGTCAACGGCGGCTTCTACACCGCCTGCGGCATGGACATGGCCGTGGCCAACTGCCTGGAAGTGCTGATGGCGAAAACCTCAAGAATCGAAAAATACCTATGAGTTCGCATGCCTCACCCCGCTGCATCCTCATCACCGGCGCCACAGGCGGTATCGGTGGCGCGCTGGCGCCTGCCTACGCCGCCCCGGGGGTGACGCTGATCCTGCAAGGCCGGCGCCAGGACCGCCTGGCCGAAATGGCCGAACAATGCCGCGTCCTGGGTGCCCAGGTGTTGCTGGAGGCCCTCGACGTGCGCGACCTGGACGCCCTGCGGGCCATGGTGCGCCGGGTGAGCGAGCAGCATCAGCCCGACCTGGTGCTGGTGGGCGCAGGGCTTAACACCGCCGTGGGCGCCAATGGCGAAGCGGAAGACTGGGACGAGAGCCGCGCCCTGATCGAAGTGAACGTGATGGCCGCCCTGGCCACCGTCGAAGCCGCCCTGCCCGCCATGCGCAGCCGAGGCGACGGGCAGATCGCCCTGTTCAGCTCGCTGGCGGGCTGGCGTGGCTTGCCGGTCACTCCGACCTACAGCGCCAGCAAGGCCGCCATCCGGGTGTACGGCGAGGCCATCCGCGACTGGCTGGCGCCGGAAGGGGTAAAAGTGAATGTGATTGTGCCGGGGTATGTGGAGTCGAAGATGTGCTTCGAAATGCCCGGGCCTAAACCTTTTCTGTGGACCGCCGACAAAGCGGCCAGGCGTATCAAGCGCGGGCTGGCGGCGAACCAGGCGCGTATCAGCTTTCCGTTCCCGCTCAACCTGGGCACCTGGCTGCTGGGGCTTATCCCGCAGTGGCTTTCTTCGATGATCCTGCGTGGGTTGAAGTACAGTGATTGATGTTTCCATGTTGCCGGTCGCTTTGATCGGCCTGGGCTTGACCGTCGCGGTCGAGCGCCTGCTGGTTCCCCGCCCTGCCCTGCGTCGCCCGGCCGATTGCTGGCTGCTGCACGCGGGACTGTGGTGTGTGGCCTTCGGGCTGTTGTATGCCCTGACGGCGCGGCCGTTGTTCAGTGGCGTGAATGTGTTGCTGCTGTGGCTGCTGATCGTGCTGGTCAGCAACGCCAAGTATCACTCGCTGCGCGAGCCGTTTGTGTGTGCAGATTTCGAGTATTTCAGCGATGCAGTGAAGTTTCCGCGGTTGTACTTGCCGTTCTTTGGCTTTGGCAAGGCCGCGCTGCTGGCGGTGGGCTTTCTGGTTTACCTGTGGGCGGGGTTGAGCTTCGAGGTGGCGGGCGCGCGGCTTGAGGCGTTGCTGCCGTTGGCGCTGGGCCTGGGCTTGCTGCGCCTGGGGCATCGGCCTGTGAAGCCGAGCTTTGATGCCGAGCAGGATGTGCGTGGCTGGGGGTTGGCGGCCAGCTTGTGGCGGTACTTCTGGGCGGCGCGGGCGCCGGTGGATCGGGACGGGCTGGGCTCGCCGTTTGCGGGTGGGGCTGCGCCGGCCTCTTCGCAGCCGCCAGTGGCCCAGGCCGGGGCGCTGCCGGACTTGGTCTCGGTGCAGAGTGAGTCGTTCTTCGATGTGCGTGGGCTGTGGCCTGGCGTGCGTCCGCAAGTGCTCGAACAGTACGACCTGCTGGCCAGCCAGGCGCTGGCCCGGGGCAAACTGCAGGTGGCGGCCTGGGGCGCCAATACGGTGCGGACCGAGTTCGCCTACCTTACCGGCATCCCTGCCGACCGGCTGGGCGTGCACCGCTTCAACCCGTACCGGGTGCTGGCCCGCCAGGGCCTGCCCAGTATCGCCTCCAGGCTCAAGGCGCAGGGGTACCGGACCATTTGCATCCACCCGTACGATGGTGGTTTCTATGGCCGCAACAAGGTGCTGCCGGCATTGGGCTTTGATGAATTCATCGATGTGAAGGCGTTCAACGCTTCGCAAAAGGCCGGGCCGTTCATTGGTGATTGCGCCGTGGCAGACAAAATCCGCGCGCTGCTGCAGGCGCCAGGCCGCACCCAGCCGCTGTTCATCCATGCGGTCACCATGGAAAACCATGGCCCATTGCACCTGGAAAGCGTAGCCGCGCACGAGCTGCCCGCCTGGTTCGACCGCCCGCTGCAACCGGGCATGAAAGACCTGGCGCCCTACCTGCGGCACATCGGCAATGCCGACCGCATGCTGGGCATGCTGCGCGAAACCTTGCTGGCCCAGCCGAACGAGGCGCTGCTGTGCTTCTTTGGCGACCATGTGCCGATCCTGCCCGAGGTGTACCAGGCTGTTGGTGCGCCCGCGGGTGATACCGACTACCTGGTGTGGTCCAACCGCCGCCAGCCTGGCTGTGGGGCCAGGCCAATGCCGGTGCAGCAGCTTTCCAGCACATTGCTGGCCCATGCCTTGGCGCCGGCAACCCGCCAGGACACGCCCATGGCCAGTGCCGGGGTAGCCTGACAACGTGGTGCGTATCGTTTTGGGATCGGACCTGTCGCCGGAGCGTGCCGCAGACCCTGCCTTGGCCCGCTTGCTGACCGAGGGGCGGGGGTCGCTGGCGTTTCTGATTGGCAATACGGCCTGCCGCTATCGCTTGCTGGGGTCGGCTATCCACTGGGACCGTGTGCTGCTGGCCTTCGACGGCGAGCAGGCACTGGGCTTTGCCGCGTTCAAGCATGGCCGGCGCGGGCCGTTTGCCTGGCACTGGCGGCCGTTCGTGCGTGAGTTCGGCGTGTTGAGTGGCTGGGTGCGGTTTATCGGGTTCTGCCTGAGCGAGCTGCGCGAATGGCGCTACCCGTTCTTGCTGTACGGGCTGCGGGTCAGCAAGGCCGCACGCCAGCAAGGCGTGGGCTCGGCGCTGGTGCAGGCGTGCTGCGCGCACGCCGCCGGCCAGGGCTTTACCCAGGTAGAGTTGGAGGTGCCGCTGAGCAATCATCGGGCGCAGCACCTGTACCTGCATAATGGCTTTGCCCTGCGCCGCAAGCGCTGGGTGCCGTTCCCGCCGGTGCGCAACATGTGGCGGGCCGTGTAATGCACAACACACCGCCCTTTGCACCCAACTCGCCCGAAGGTTACTCGCCACCCGATGCCCTGGTAGAGGGCACCGGCTGGGTCGGCATCATGTCGCAATGGGTGGCCTGGAAGGTCCTGCACCTGCCGCAGTTCCTCGGCCCGGAAGGCCCGCCCTTCTGGCTGTGGCGCCGTGGCCGCAAGGCGCCCAAAGGGCTCAAGGCCATTGCCGGTATCGGCTACAAGCAGTCGTCGGCCCATGCCCGGGTGCTGTGCCAGCGCTGGGGGCTGCCCTACATTGCGCTGGAAGACGGTTTTTTGCGCTCTTCGTCGCTGGGCATCGAGGGCGATACGCCGATGTCCATGGTGGTCGACCCGGTGGGCATCCACTACCTGGCTGACCGCCCTTCGCTGCTGGAAAACATCCTGCAGCAGCCCGAGGCGCTTAGCGCTTATGAACTGAATTGCGCCCGCGAACTGATTGCCTTGATGCGCAGCAGCGGCATCGGCAAGTACAACAACGCCCAGGACCTGCCCGACGACGACCCGCTGGGCCGTGAACGACCGCTGGTGCTGGTGGTGGACCAAACTGCCGGGGATTATTCGATCCCGGGCGGCGGGCTATGCGAAGCCGACTATGTGCGAATGCTGGATGAGGCCCTGGCAGAAAACCCGGATGCCGACGTGCGCGTGCGCATTCACCCAGACTGCCTGGGCGGGCAAAAGCCCAGTTGCCTGCTGGATGCCGCGCGGGCCCGTGGGGTAACGCTGGAGGCGCGGCCGGTAGCCTGGGCGTCACTGGCCCGGCGTGCCCGGCGCGTGTACGTGGGTACCAGCCAGGCCGGGCTGGAGGCGTTGATCCAGGGCGTGCCGGTCACCTGCTTCGGGCTACCGTTCTATGCGGGCTGGGGGCTGACCGATGACCGCATGGCCATTGCTCGCCGGCAGGCACGGCCAGACCTTGTGCAACTGGTGGCGGCGGCCTATGTGCGTTACTGCCGTTATGTCGACCCATTGAGCGGCCAATTGACCGATGCCTTGACCGTTGCCCGCCAGTTGGCCAGCAAGAAAGCCCGCGATGCTGCGTTTGCCGGCCCCACCACGGTACTGGGCGTGAAGCGGCACAAGCAGCACAACATCCGGCGCTTTTTCGCAAGCCGTTGGGGGCAGTTGCGCTTCAGCGTGGACAGCCCGCAACTGATAAGCCAGGTAGCGGCCGAACAGGGCCGGCTGCTGGTATGGGCTGCGCGCGAGCCGGCCGGCCTGGCCGAACGTGCGCGCCAGGCGGGGGTGCCAGTGTGGCGGGTCGAGGATGGTTTCTTGCGCTCCACGGGGTTGGGGGCTACCAACAGCCCGGCGCTGTCACTGGTGCTGGACCGGGGTGGCATTCATTACGATGCGCAGTCTGCCAGCGACCTGGAGCAGCTGTTGCAGCAGGGTGAATTCGACGCCCCATGCCTGGCCGAAGCGGCGCGCTTGCGGGCGCAGATCGTTGCCAGCGGCACCAGCAAGTTCAACCTGCGCAGCAATGTGCGCCCGGCCTTGCTGGGGCAGCCGGGGCAGCTGCGGGTACTGGTGGTGGGCCAGGTCGAAGATGACGCCTCGGCGCTATGCAGTGGTGGCGGTGCCGGGTGCAACCTGCGGCTGCTGCAACAGGTGCGCGCGCGGTTGCCGGATGCCTGGATTCTGTACAAGCCGCACCCGGACGTGGAAGCCGGCAAGCGCCGCGGGCACATTGCCCCGGCACAGCTGGTGGGGCTGGCCGATCAGGTACTGGCGGGTGTGGACATCGCCAGCCTGTATGGCCAGGTCGATGCACTGCATACGCTCAGTTCCACCGCCGGTTTCGAAGCCTTGCTGCGCGGGCTGCCGGTGGTCACCTATGGCACGCCGTTCTATGCCGGCTGGGGCCTGACCGAGGACCATCAGCCCTTGCCCCGCCGCACCCGGCGTTTAACCCTGGACCAGTTGGTAGCCGGCGCCTTGTTGCGCTATGCGCGCTATGCCGACGTCCAGCAAGACCTGCCCTGCGATGCCTGGCACGCCCTCGCCTGCCTCAGCGCGCCCCACCCGGCGCCGGTGGCCTATCGGCGAGTGGCGCCGTTGCTCAACTATACCCGGACCATGCTCGGCTGTGGCCGGCCATTGGCCCCATCAAAGGACTAGATCATGCCTGTTTCGATCAAGGACATCGGCCGTTACGCGGCACTCCCCTGGCATTGCCTGCAGTTGGCTACCCATGCCAAGTCGTTCGAGAACAACCCGGTGCTGGGCAGCGCCCGGCTCAATGCCCTGGGCCTGCATGTGCAGCGTCGTCAGTTGGCGATGGCCATGGCAGGTTACCGTCGCAATGCGCTGGCCTCGCGGCTGGATGCCGGTGAGCGTGCGCATTTTGAGCAGAACGGTTTTTTCATTCGTGAAAACGCCCTGCCTGCCGAGCAGTTTGCGGCCTTGCGCGCCGAGCTGGGTGCATTGCGCAGCACTGGCTGGGAAATGCGCCAGGGCCGCGCGGTTACCCGCCGGGTCAGCCTTGACCAGGACGTGCTGGCGCAAAACCCGGCCAGTGCGGCGTTTGTGGCGGACCGTGGGGTGCGCGACCTGATTGCCTATGCGTCGTCCAATACAGGTGGCATTACCTACCAGTTGCAGTCGATCGTGATCGACGCTGCCAATGCCGACCAGGACCCGCAGACCCGCCTGCATGCCGACACCTTCCACCCCACGGCGAAAGCGTGGTTGTTCCTGGACGATGTGGCGGATGACCAAGGGCCGTTCAGTTATGTGCCGGGCTCGCACCGCCTGACGCCGGAGCGTTTGGCCTGGGAGTATCGTCAAAGCTTGGGGGCGGCGCGCTCCGGCGAGCAGATGCACCGTGAGGGTTCATTCCGCATCGACGAGCCCGAGCTGGCGGCCCTCGGTCTGCCGCCGCCCCGTCGCTTTGCGGTGCCAGCCAACACCCTGGTGGTGGCCGACACGTCTGGTTTCCATGCCCGCTGTGCGAGCCATCAGGCCAGCCACCGCGTCGAGATTTATGCCAGCCTGCGGCGTAACCCGTTCATCCCCTGGCGCGGGGCGCACCTGTTTGCATTGCCATGGATTGCCAATCACCACATGCGCTGGGATATCCGGTTGAAGCGGTTGATGGGGTTTGGCAAGAAGAGCCATTGGCGGTTTGTGGAGCAGTTGAATGCGTATGAGGCACCGCATATCTGACCCACGCCCGGCCCGGACCGGACCGGTGGTTGAACGCAAACCGTCGTAGGAGCGGGTTTACCCGCGAAAGGGCCGGGCCTGCGGGCCAATATCCCTGGTCATTCACCGTTGCCGCCGCCACCGTATTCGCGGGTAAACCCGCTCCTACACGGAAACGCATCCGTGGTTGAGCGCCGACCGTCGTAGGAGCGGGTTTACCCGCGAAAGGGCCGGGCCTGCGGGCCAGTATCCTTGGCCGTTCACCGTAGCTGCCGCCACCGTATTCGCGGGTGAACCCGCTCCTACACCTGATCTGGGGTGGACACAGATCGGTGGTTGGGCGCAGGCCCTCGTAGGAGCGGGTTTACCCGCGAAAGGGCCGGGCCTGCGGGCCAGTATCCCTGGCCGTTCACCGTTGCTGCCGCCACCGTATTCGCGGGTGAACCCGCTCCTACACGGAAACGCATCCGTGGTTGGGCGCACGCCGTCGTAGGAGCGGGTTTACCCGCGAAAGGGCCGGGCCTGCTAGCCAATATCCCTGGCCAATCACCGTCCCCCCTGGTCAGTGGGCACATTCTGCAATGGTTGAATCGCTGCTGACGTCATGAGGACGTCTACGCTGGCTCGAACGATCGAAGCCTCAAGGATGACCACATGCACTACGCCCACGCCCACCATCTGCGCCGCCATCGGGTTTCACACCCCGGCAGGCTGTACATGCTGACAACCGTCACCCACCAGCGTCGCCCGCTGTTTCACAACTTCAACCTGGCCAGGCTGGTGGTCAATCACCTGCGCCAGGCAGACCGGGAAAACAGCTGCGCCACGCTGGCCTGGGTGGTCATGCCCGACCATGTGCATTGGCTGATAGAACTGAAACAGGTGACGCTGGCCACGTTGATGCGCCGCTTCAAATCAAGGTCCAGCCTTGCCTTGCACAAGGCTGGCGTAACAACCAACCCCATCTGGCAGGCGGGCTACTGCGATCGCGCCATGCGCAAGGATGATGAACTGCTCAACGCCGCTCGCTACATCATTGCCAACCCAGTCAGGGCCGGCCTGGCACCCAATGTCGGCGAATACCCACACTGGGATGCCATCTGGCTGTAGGCGTGGCCCTCACCCCAGCCGCGCCATCTCCTGCGCCACCACCGCCACGGTATGCCTGATCTGCTCTTCCGTATGCTCGCAAGACACAAAAAACCGCACCCGCGCCGAATGCTCGGGCACCGCGGGGTACAGGATCGGCTGGGCATTGATGCCACGCTCGAACAGGGCGCTGGACAAGCGGCCGGCCTTGAACGAACTGCCGGTAATCACCGGGATCACCGCCAACCCGGTACTGGTCGCCGTGTCCAACCCAGCTTCACGCGCCAGGCGCAGGAACAGCTCCCCTCGCGCCTGCACTTGCGCTACCCGCTCGCTGTCTGTAGCCAGCAGCTTCAACGCTGCCAACGCAGAGGCCGTGACCGCCGGCGGCATGCCAACACTGTACAAGAAGCCCGGCGCCAGAAACTTCAGGTGCTCGATCAGTGCCGTGCGGCCCGCAATGTACCCGCCGCAACTGGCCAGGGTCTTGCTCAAGGTCCCCATCCAGATGTCGACGTCATCGCCAGCCAACCCATAGTGCTCGCGAATACCTTTGCCCGTCGCACCCATCACCCCCAGCGAATGAGCTTCATCCACCATGAGGAAAACCTTGTGCTTATGCTTGAGCTCGACGAACCGGGGTAGCTCGGGGTAGTCGCCGTCCATGCTGTAGATGCCTTCCACCACCACCAGCACCCGCTCGAAGTGCTGGCGTTGCTCGCCCAGCAGGCGGTCCAGCGCCTGCCAGTCGTTGTGGGCAAAACTCAGACGGCGGGCACCGGACAGCTGGATACCCTGCAGCACGCTGTTGTGAATCAGCTCGTCATGCACCACCAGGTCGCGTGGCCCGAACAGGTAGCCGATGGTGGTGACGTTGGTGGCATGGCCGCTGACCATCACCACCGCATCGTCCACCTCGTACAGGCGCGCCAGTTCGCGCTCCAGCTCGCGGTGCAGCGGGCGGTCGCCAGACACCGGGCGGCTGGCCGACACCGAGGTGCCGTAGCGGTCGATCGCCGCCTTGGCCGCTTCGGCCACGGTCGGGTGGCCGGAGTAGCCCAGGTAGTTGTAACTGGCAAAGTTGAGAAACTCGCGCTCGCCAATCTGCGTCTGGGCACCGGCGGTGCCCTGGTGCATACGGAAGAACGGGTTGCTCACGCCCAACTGCATGGCGCTTTGCTGGAGTACCCGCAGTTGCTGGTACCCCGGGTGCAGATCAAAGCGATAGTGCGCTTCGGGCACCTTCAGGGCAGCCTGCTGTACCTGCTCCAGGGTGGCGCCCTGCTCGCCCTCGGCAGCCACATGGCGGCGCCGGGCGAGGGCTTGCTGGATCAGGCGTTGCTTGGCATCGCCACCAAGGCCGGTCGGGGTTCTGGCTGTCATCTGGCACTCTTAATCAATCAATCGGTTGGGTGCCGCGTTGCTGTCGGCCAAGGCTGCGTTCAACTGCGCCAACTCTTCGGCACTGTGCTCGCTGCCATGGCGGGCAAGCACATTCTGCGCCAGTTGCTCTTCGCCGCTGCCCGCTTCACCGCGCAGCAGCTCCAGCAAGCGTGCGGCAAGCTTGTCGATGCTGGAGCTGTCGCTCAGTTCCATCACCGGCAGGCGAATACCGAAACGCTCTTCCAGCGCCACCACCAACTCAACGCTCATCAACGAATCGAGCCCCATTTCCTGCAGCGGGCGCTGGGCATCCAGGCGTGCTGGCGGCAGGCGCAAAATCTCGCACACCTCGTGCTTGAGCATGTCTACGAAGCGTTCGAGCAGTTCGCCATCGTCAAGCTCCTCCAGCATGCGCTGGATGTCCTCACCGCCACCTTCATCCTCATGGTCGCCGCCATAGGCGCGGGCCAGTTCGCTGAAGCGCGGTGTAGTGGCGCTCGGCAGGAAGCGCGCCAGCGCCTTGAAGTCCAGCTCCAGCACGCCATGGCCGTTATCACCCTGCAACAGCATGGCCTCAAGCTGTGCCAAGGCGGCCTCGGCCCGCAGCGCCGAGCCCCCCATGCGGCTCTGCAGGGCGTCCTTGATCTGGCTGTTGCGCGCCAGGAAACCGACATCGTCGATGGCGCCCCACAGCACGGCGGTGGCTGCCTGGCCCTGAGCACGACGGTGCCGCGCAAGGGCTTCGAGCCAGTGGTTGGCCGCCACGTAGTTGGCCTGGCCGGGGTTGCCGAACAAGGTGGTGGCCGAGGAGAACATCACGAAGAAGTCCAGCGCCAGGCCCTGGGTCAGCTCGTGCAGGTACTGAGCGCCCTTGGCCTTGGGTTCCAGCACGCGACGCAACTGGTCGCCGTCAAGGTTGCGGATCAGGCTGTCGTCAATCACCGTCGCGGCATGCACCAGGCCACGCAGTGGCCATGGGCTGGCGCCGATGCGATCGAACACCCCGCGCAGTTGCTCACGGTCGGTGATGTCGCACGCCACGGCCTGCACATCGATACCTTGGGCGTGCCACAACGCCAGCTGCGGTTGGGCCTCTTCACTGGCCGGGCCACGACGGCCCAGCAACACCAGGTGACGGGCACCTTTGTCGATCAGCCACTGCGCAGTACGCAAGCCAAAGCCACCCAGGCCGCCGGTGACCAGGTAGCTGGCATCGGCGGCAAGCTGCAGTGCCCGCACCGGCTGCACGCGGGTGTCGACGGTTTGCTGGATCGGGTTGGCGTACGTCACCACGACCTTGCCAATCTGCCGCGCCTGCTGCATGTAACGGTAGGCCTCGACCACCTGGTTGGCGTCGAACTCGCGGAACGGCAACGGGTGCAGGATGCCCTGCTCGAACAGTTCCATCATCTCGGCGAACAGGCGGCGGGTGAGCGCGGGGCGCTCGCTCATCAGTTGGTCAGCGTCGATACCGAAATAGCTGATGTTGTTGCGGAACGGGCGCAAGCCAATACGGGTGTTCTGGTAGAAGTCGCGCTTGCCCAACTCCAGGAAGCGACCAAACGGCTTCAGCACCTGCAGGTTGCGGTTGATGGCCTCACCGGCCAGCGAATTGAGCACCACGTCCACGCCACGCCCACCGGTGGCTGCCAGCACCTGGTCGGCATACGCCAGCGAACGGGAGTCGTAGATGTGGCTGACGCCCAGCAGGCGCAGGAAGTCGCGCTTCTCGTCGCTGCCTGCGGTGGCGTGAATTTCTGCGCCCAGCCATTTGGCGATCTGGATGGCCGCGATGCCCACGCCACCGGCAGCGCCGTGGATCAGCACCTTCTCGCCCGGCTCCAGGCGCGCCAGGTGATGCAGCGCGTAGTACACGGTGAAGAAGGTACTCGGAATGGTCGCCGCCGCTTCGAACGACATCCCTTCGGGGATGCGTGCAACGGCGTTGGCGTTGGTGACCAGGCGGTTGGCGAAGCTGCAGGGGCCAAAGCCCACCACACGGTCACCCGGGGCGAAGTCGCCCACTGCCTCGGCGCCTTTGCCTTGCACCACACCGGCAAATTCGAAGCCCAAGGTAGGGCCGGAGAAGCCGTTTTCGATGGCTTCATCCGACAGCAGGCCGAGGGCGAACATCACGTCACGGAAGTTAAGGCCCGTCGCACGCACCTGAATGTCCAGCTCATCCGCCGCCGGTTGACGCGGCTCACGCACTTCCCAGCGCAGGTTGCGCAGCTGGCCCGGCAGGTCGAAGCCCAGGCACACCCACTGCGCATCGCCCACTGCGCGGCGCGGCTGGTCGGCCAGCACGCGCAGGCGCGGCACGTAGCGACGGCCTTCGGCGTCCAGGGCCAGCTCGGTTTCGCTGTCGGCGTGCAGCAACGCAGGTACCGCCAGCTCGACCGCTGCCGCGTGGGCCAGATCGAGCAGGCGAATACGACAGTGCGGGGATTCGTTGGCCAAGGTACGGCCAAAGCCCCACAAGGCGGCGTCGCCGATGGCCGCAACCTCAGCGGCGGTGTCGACGCTGTACAGGTGCTCGGCAGCGCCACGGCTGAACAGCCAGCACTGCGGGGCGATCGTCAGCGACTCACAGGCCTGCACCAGCGCGGCCGCTTGCATGCAGCGCTCGGCCTGGCCATCGAGGCCTGTGCCGCTGTCGAAACCAGCCAGGTGCAGCACATGCTCAGGGGGCTGGGCAAAGGCGCCAAGCTGGGCCGCCAGCGCCTGGGCGTCACCCGGCTGCAACAGGTCAACCTGCTGGCCTTGGGCGCGCAGTTGCTCTGCCAGGCGCAGGGCAGCGCCCTGCCCGGCTTCGGCGAGTACGGCCCAGCGCTGCACGGCCACGGGTGCAGCAGTGTCAGCACCGGCGGGCTTGTCCGCCAGCAACAGGTAGCTACCACAGGCGTTACCCGGCAACGCCTCCAGCGTGCGCAGCGCGGTCAGGCCATGTCGCTGCAGCTCATGGCTCCAGAACGCCGGGCCTTGCTGGCGCGACAACGCCTGCTGCGGGCCGGCCAGCCACCAATCTGGCTGGGCACCGAAGACGAAATCGGCCCAGCGCGCCGGGTACTGCCCAAGCAGCGCCAACTGGCCGTGCGGGTTGAGCCGGCCACTGGCCAGGCGCAGGGCGTCACCCACGGTACCAAGGGGGCCGAAGTCGGTAGGCACCAGGACCCAGTCGAACGTACCGGCTTCGGCCAGTTGCTCCAGGCCAAGTACCTCCAACGCCGGGCAATCGTCACGCAGACGCTGCTCAAGCTCGGGCTCGGCGACGCAGTAGGCATAATCGAGGCGATCGAAATCCAGACCGGCGTACAACAGCTCGGCAAACGAAGCGCCACCAAAGCCGAATTCCAGCACCCGCAGGCGCTGGCCGGGCGGCAGCTGCGCCAGGCGCGCGGCCAGGGTTTGGCCAATACCGCTGAGCAGGTGCTGCTGCCCTGCCGCACCCAGCACCAGGCGCGCCAGGCTGGCACCGCTGGTTTCGCGCGGTTGCAGAGTGTCGAAGGCCTGGCTGCCATCCAGCAACGCCGACAGATGACGGCCGATACGGCCCACGGAATGGATAATCTGGAAGTACTCGGGGTAGCTTCTGAACAGCTCTTGCCAGATAGCCTGCGAGGTCGGGCGCTCGCCCTGGTCGACCAATTGCCAGCCACCGTCAGCGCTACGCAGCAGGCTGCCGTCGTGCTCGGCATGGCGCAACAGCATCGCCAGGAAGTCGCCCTGGCCCTGCGACCACTGCGCGACCTGCTCGGCACTGATGCGGCCGCCGGCCTGTTCCACCGCATCGAGGACAAAGCTGCTGCACAGCACATCCAGCAGTGGCTCCACTTCATTCAGGTAACGCACCTGTGCCGGCTCGTCGGCCAGGCACTGCAAGGCCTCGGCCAGCGGCGAGCAGGCCGCGGCGTTACGCTGCACAGGCACAACCGCGCCTGGCGCGGCCTGCCCTACATGGCCCATACGCTTGATGTCGCCACTGCGGTCGTACTGCAGGCGCACGGCACGCATGCGCGCATCCTTGATCGCCAGTACGGCAGCGCCGCTGGCATCGAACAGGGTGAAGTCGACCAGCAGCGAATGCGCGGTGCGCTTGCGCTGGCGCACCTCGGCCAGCACCGGCACACCGCCAGCATTGGTAAAGGCAACGCGCCCAAGCTTGACGGGGATGAACGCCAGGCCATCGTCATGCCCCTGGCGGCTGGCCAGCAGCTCGGTAATCAGCTGGAAGGCACCATCCAGCAGCGCCGGGTGCAGGTGCAGGCTTGCCAGTTCGTGTTCGATGGCAGCAGGCACGACCAACTGAGCCAACACGCGCTCCCCTTCCACCCAGGCTGCGGCCACGGTCTGGTAAGCGGGGCCGTAGTTCAGGCCAACCGCGCTGGTCATTGCCAGGTGCTGCTCGCCGGTGAAGTCTGCCGGGCGGGCTGGCAACGCCGGTGCCCGGGAGTCCAGCAGCACACCGCGCGCTTCGCCCGGCAAGCGTGCAACCACGTGCTGTACCCAGTCTTCGCGTTGCATCAACGTGCGCGAGCTGATGCGCAATGTGCCGTCGGCCTCTTCGACCTGCACGCGCACTTTCTTGATGACCTCGCTGCTCAGCAGCAGAGGGTTGTGAATTTCCAGCTCTTCGATATCGACGAACTCGCCCGGCTGGTGCAGTTGCGCCACGGCCAGGGCCAGCTCGGTAAAGCCTGCACCCGGGAACAGTACCGACTCACCCACCTTGTGGTCGGCCAGGGTCGGGTACTGCTGGGTATCCAGGCGGTTTTCCCAGGTCAGCGCCTGGTCTGTTACCGGGTAACCCAGCAACGGGTGCACGCGCTCGTGGCTCAGCGGGCCATAGGCCTCGGCAGTGACCGGCAAGCTGAAATGGTCGTGCTGCCAGGCATAGTTAGGCAGGCGAAGCGGGCGCCCGGTCACCGGGAAGCGTGCCTGCCACTGTGGCTCGACGGCGGCAATCTGCAGGCGGGCTACGGTACGTTCCAGCAGCAGCGGGCTGTGGTCGTTGCGCTTGAGGGTACCAATCACCTGCCCCGGTTGTTCGCACTCAACCAGCACATCGTTGACGTAGCTGCGCAGGATCGCATGCGGGCCCACTTCGACGAACAGGTTAAGGCCATTGCGCACCAAGGCAGCCAGCGCGCCCTGGAACAGCACCGGGAAGCGAATGTTCTGCCACCAGTACTGGCTGTCCAGGCGTTCGCCGTTCAACTGGCCACCGACGACAGTGGAGTAGAACGGGATCTTCGTAGCCTGCGGGCGGATATGCGCGAGGTCGTCGATAACCGCTTGCTTGATCGGGTCCATGGCCGGCGAGTGGAAGGCGTAGTCCAGGTCCAGGCGACGGGCGAATACCTGGCGCTCTTCCAGGGCCGCTTCCAGCAGTGCCAGGGCGTCGACCTCACCGGCCACAGTGGCGCCGCGGGCGCTGTTCTCGCCCGCCACCACCAGGCGGCCGTCCAGTTTCAGTTCGGCAATCAGCTGCGCCGTGGCTTCACCCGAGAGGCCGACCGCGGTCATCTTACCGGTACCACGGGTCAGGCCCTGCAGGCGGCTGCGGTGGTAGATGACCTGGGTGGCGTCCTCCAGGCTCAACGCGCCGCTGGCCCAGGCTGCCGCCACTTCACCCACACTGTGGCCGATCACCGCCACCGGGTGGATGCCTTCGGCAGCCAGCACTTTGGTAACCGCCACTTGCAGGGCAAACAGCGCAGGCTGGGCGATTTCGGTACGTGCATAACGGCCTTCGCCGTTGTCACCCAGCAGCTCGGCGCGCAGCGAGTAGCCCGCCAAGGGCTGGAACAACGCGTCCACTTCATCCACGGCGGCAGCGAACAGCGGCTGGTCGAGCATCGCCCGGCCCATGCCCTGCCATTGCGAGCCGTTGCCGGAGTAGACAAATACCGGTGCCGAGGCGCCGTCCAGAGCCTGGCCGGCCTCCAGCACTGCACTCAGTTCGCTGAGGGTCGGGTCCTGGGCATAGTCGTCCAGCGCCTGGGCGGCTTCGGCCGCGTTGTCGCAGACCAGCAGCAGGCGGTGGCTGTGTGCATCACGGCGGAACATCGCCTGGTAGGCCACATCGTAATAGTCGGCCTGGGGCTGCCCGGCCAGGTAGGCGGCAAAGCGCTCTGCGGTTGCGCGCAGGCCTTGTTCGCTCTTGGCACTGAGCAGTAACGGCACGCGCCGGGCGCTGCCCGCTTGCGCTGCCGGCGCCTGTGGCTCGGGGCTTTGCAGGATGACATGGGCGTTGGCGCCGCCAAAGCCGAACGAGTTCACCCCCACGGTCAACTGGCCATCGGCCTTGAGCGGAAGGGGCTCGGTGACCACCTGCAGGTTGAGGTCGGCGAACGCGATGTTCGGGTTGAGCGCCTGCACGCCAATGGTAGCGGGCACGGTGCGCTCGGCCAGGCAGTTCAGTGCCTTCATCAGGCCAGCCACGCCAGAGGCGGCTTCAAGGTGCCCGAGGTTGCTCTTCACCGAGCCGATTGGCAGCGGGTTGCCGGCGCCGCGCGCCTGGCCCAGCGCCTCGCCGATGGCGCGGGTTTCGATCGGGTCTCCCACGGCGGTACCGGTGCCGTGGGCCTCCAGGTAGTCCAATTGCTCGGGGGCGATGCCGGCCTGGGCGTAGGCGCGCTTGAGCAATGCCGCCTGGGCCTCGGCATTGGGCAGGGTCAGGCTGGACTTGCGTCCGTCGGTGTTCACCGCACTGGCCGCCACCACCGCCAAAATGGTATTTCCATCGGCCACTGCCTGGTCGTAGTCCTTGAGCAGGAACAACCCGCCGCCTTCGGAGCGGGCGTAACCGTCGCCGTTTTCGTCGAACGACTGGCAGCGCCCGGTGCGCGACAGCATGGTCGCCTTGGCGAAGATCATGAAACCGAACGGGTGCATGTGCAGGCTGATACCGCCCGTCACGGCTTGGTCGACATCACCGCTGAGGATGGCCTGGCACGCCTGGTGGAAGGCCACCAGCGACGACGAGCAGGCGGTGTCGATGGCCATGCTTGGGCCACGCAGGTCGTAGAAAAACGACAGGCGGTTGGCCGCGATACTCATGGTGTTGCCGGTCGCCGTGGCGCCATCGATGGCCGACAGGTCCTCGAGCAGGCGGTAGGACTGCTCGACACCGGCGATGCCCAGGTACACGCCACAGTTGCTGCCACGCAGGCTGGACGGCTTGACCCCGGCGTTTTCGAAGGTTTCCCAGCACATTTCCAGCAGCATGCGCTGCTGCGGGTCCATCATCGCGGCTTCACGCGGCGAGATGCTGAAGAAGCCAGCGTCGAAAGCGCTGATATCACCCAGGGTGCCTGAGGCGAAGGTGTAGCTGGATGCAGGGCTGGCCTTGTCCGGGTGCAGGAACTCGCGTTTGTTCCAACGCGACGGGTCAACCTGGGTCACCAGGTCGCGGCCCTCCATCAGGTTTTGCCAGAAGCCCGCATTGGAAGAGCCAGGAAAACGGTACGCACAACCAACGATTGCAACCTTTCTACGCTTGATCAAAACCTATTCCTTCAAATCTCATCGGGCACCGTCCCATCCGTCGGACAGCCGGCATGCCTGGCCTGGCCACGAAACTGGCCATTCGTTATATGTCACTGATGATTGTCTGGGTACCTGAAACTGCCATGCACGCAGGGGGCGCAAGACTCATGGTCTGGAACTGGCGTGGGAATGTTCAGATTTGTGTGTGCAGATGATACGCGGGTTGTGGGGGTGGGAAAACCCTGGGGTGAGGGATGGTTCACAGCGTGGGAGCGGGTTTACCCGCGAATACGGTGGCGCCGGCAACGGTGAACGGCGGGTGGAAATTGGCCAGCAGGCCCGGCCCCTTCGCGGGTAAACCCGCTCCTACACGACGGCCTGTGCCCACCCACCGACCTGTGTCCACCACCAGCCTGTGTCCAACCCCCGAGGTGTGTCCACCACCAATCTGCGTAGGAGCGGGTTTACCCGCGAATACGGTGGCGGCTGCGACGGTGAATGGCGGGTGGAGATTGGCCAGCAGGGCCGGCCCTTTCGCGGGTAAACCCGCTCCTACACGGCGGCCTGTGTCCAACCACCGAGGTGTGTCCACCACCAATCTGTGTAGGAGCGGGTTTACCCGCGAATACGGTAGCGCCGGCAACGGTGAACGGCGGGTGGAAATTGGCCAGCAGGGGCGGCCCTTTCGCGGGTAAACCCGCTCCTACACGACGGCCCGTGCCCAGCCACCGAGGTGTGTCCACCACCAATCTGCGTAGGAGCGGGTTTACCCGCGAATACGGTAGCGCCGGCAACGGTGAACGGCGGGTGGAAATTGGCCAGCAGGCCCGGCCCCTTCGAGGCTTGAACCGCCCGTGGAATGGCGGCCCCGCCCCACCGAGGTTGTTACCTCAATAAACCGTGCCTTGAATCAAACGCAGCAGGTACTGGCCATAACCGGTCTTGGCCAGCGGTGCTGCCAGCGTTTCCAACTGTTGGGCATCGATCCACCCCTGCCGGAATGCCACCTCTTCGGGACAGGCCACTTTCAGCCCTTGCCGCCGCTCGATCGTCGCGATATACCCGCTTGCCTCAAGCAACGAGTCATGCGTCCCGGTATCCAGCCAGGCATACCCGCGCCCCATGATCTCTACCGACAAACGGTGCTGCTCCAGGTACGCGCGGTTCACGTCGGTAATCTCCAGCTCACCACGCGCGGATGGCCGAATGCTTTTGGCAATCTCGATCACGTCGTTGTCGTAGAAGTACAACCCGGTCACGGCATAGTTGGACTTGGGTTTGGCCGGTTTCTCTTCCAGGCTGATGGCATTACCTTGCCCGTCGAATTCGACCACGCCATAACGCTCGGGGTCTTGCACGTGATAGGCGAACACACTGGCGCTGCCCTGGCGGTCCATCGCGTTGCGCAGCAACTGCTGGAAGTCGTGGCCGTAATAGATGTTGTCACCCAGCACCAGCGCGGTGGGGGCGTTGCCGAGGAAGTCTTCGCCAATTAGAAACGCCTGGGCCAGGCCGTCCGGAGATGGCTGCACGGCGTAGGTGATGTTGATGCCCCAGCGGTGGCCGTTGCCCAGCAGCTGCTCGAAGCGGGGGGTGTCTTGCGGGGTGGAGATGATCAGGATGTCATGAATGCCCGCCAGCATCAGTGTGGTCAGCGGGTAATAGATCATCGGCTTGTCGTACACCGGCAGCAGTTGCTTGGAAATTGCCAGGGTCGCCGGGTGCAGGCGGGTACCCGACCCACCCGCCAGAATGATGCCTTTACGCTTCATAGTGGTCCTTTCTCGTGGATTTCCGTCAGCATGCGAGCCACACCCAGGCGCCAGTCTGGCAGGGTCAGGGCAAAGGCCTTCTGCAGTTTATGGGTATCGAGACGCGAGTTGGCCGGCCGCATGGCCGCCGTCGGGTAAGCCTCTGTGGTCAAGGGGGTGACGTTCTCGGCATGAGCTTTCAGCGGCACGCCATGGACCGCCGCTTGCTCCAGTACGTAACGGGCATAGCCGCACCAGGTGGTTTCACCCTCAGCGGCCAGGTGGTACAGGCCAGCCAGGGATGGGTTGCGGCGCGTGGCGACAATGGCGTGGGCGGTGATGTCGGCGATCAGTTCTGCCCCCGTCGGGGCACCGTGCTGGTCATCGATCACGCCCAGGCTGTCACGCTCCGCAGCCAGGCGCAGCATGGTTTTGGCGAAATTGTTGCCGCGTGCGGCATACACCCAGCAGGTGCGGAAGATCAGGTGCTGGCAACCGGCAGCCTGGATCGCTTGCTCGCCGGCCAGCTTGCTGGCGCCATAGGTATTCAATGGGTCAACGGCATCGTCTTCGCGCCAGGGCTGGGTGCCCTGCCCCGGGAACACATAGTCGGTGGAGTAATGTACCAGTAGCGCGCCACATTCGGCGGCAGCGCGGGCCAGCACGCCGACGGCGTCGGCGTTTACCTTGAAGGCTTGCTCACGGTCACTCTCGGCCTTGTCCACGGCAGTGTAGGCCGCCGCATTGACGATGACATCGGGGGCATAGACACGGACAGTTTCGGCCAGGCCCGGCAAGTTGGCCAGGTCGCCACAGTACGCCTGGCTGCGAGCGTTCAGCGCCAGCAACTGCCCCAGTGGGGCCAGGCTGCGTTGCAGTTCCCATCCTACCTGACCGTCCTTGCCCAGCAGCAGCACCTTCATGCAGAACGCCCTGCGTAGTTTTTTTCTACCCAGTCGCGGTAACTGCCAGACTGCACGTTCTGCACCCAGTCCTGGTTGTCGAGGTACCAGGCCACGGTTTTGCGGATGCCGGTTTCGAACGTTTCCGCAGGCTTCCAGCCAAGCTCCTGCTCCAGCTTGCGGGCATCGATGGCATAACGGCGGTCGTGACCTGGACGGTCGCTTACATAGGTGATCTGTTCGGCGTAGGGCTTGCCGTCGGCGCGTGGGCGCAGTTCGTCCAGCAGCGCGCATACGCGGTTGACGATGTCCAGGTTGGGCTTTTCATTCCAGCCGCCGACGTTGTACACCTCACCGGCTTTGCCGGCCTCCAGTACGCGGCGGATGGCGCTGCAGTGGTCCTTTACGTACAACCAGTCGCGAATCTGCTGACCGTCGCCATATACCGGCAGCGGCTTGCCGGCCAGGGCGTTGACGATCATCAGCGGGATGAGCTTTTCCGGGAAGTGATAAGGGCCGTAATTGTTCGAGCAATTGGTGGTCAGCACCGGCAGGCCGTAGGTGTGGTAGTACGAACGCACCAAGTGGTCGCTGGCAGCCTTGCTGGCCGAGTACGGGCTGTTAGGCTGGTACTGGTGGGTTTCAGTGAAAGCCGGTTCGTCGGCAGTCAGAGAGCCATACACTTCGTCGGTAGACACATGCAGGAAGCGGAATGCCTGCCGCGCCGGCTCATCAAGGCCGCCCCAGTATGCACGCGCGGCTTCCAGCAACTGGAACGTGCCGACGACGTTGGTTTCGATGAAGGCTTGCGGGCCATGGATCGAGCGGTCGACGTGAGACTCGGCGGCAAAGTTGATGATGGCACGGGGCTGATGGGCATTGAGTAATTCCGCGACCAGCCGGCTATCGGCAATGTCGCCGTGCACGAAGATATGGCGCTTGTCGCCCTGCAGGCTGCTCAGGGTCTGCAGGTTGCCTGCATAGGTGAGTTTGTCCAGGTTGACCACGGGTTCGTCATCGCCGGCCAGCCAGTCCAAAACGAAGTTCGCCCCGATAAAGCCTGCACCGCCGGTTACCAGAATGGTCATGTTTGTCTGCTTCCGTTGTCAGGGTCTGCGCTTCCACTTTCAGGATTCTAGCCTGTCGGCGGTTGATTCGAGAGCGAAGACGATGGCAACGTGATATTCAGGCTGGAATGGCGGAGATACAGGGGCCGCGCTGCGGCCCTGTGGAAGCAGGTTTACCTGCAAAGCAAGGTCAAGGCTCCAGGCGCCGCTGCTGGTAAATCCAGTCGACAATCTCGCCTTCCGGCGAATAGCCGCTCACGGTTTCGCGCAGTAACTGCCGTACCCGCACAAAGTCATCAACCGCCGCTGCCGCCATCAGCTGCCGCAGGAACTCCTTGAGCGTATCCCAGGGCAGGAAGTCTTCGTTGGCACTCATGATCATCGGGTGACGGGTCGCAATGACGTTATCGCCGATCAGCAACTCTTCATATAGCTTTTCACCCGGGCGCAACCCGGTGAACTCAATGGCAATATCACCCATCGGGTTACGCTCGGAGCGCACACTGAAGCCAGACAGGTGAATCATCTTCTCGGCCAGTTCCACAATTTTCACCGGCTCGCCCATGTCCAGCACGAACACATCGCCCCCCTTGCCCATGGAGCCGGCCTGAATTACCAGCTGCGCGGCCTCGGGAATGGTCATGAAGTAGCGGGTGATCTTGGGGTGGGTGACGGTAAGCGGGCCGCCCGCCTTGATCTGCTTGTGGAACAGCGGAATCACCGACCCCGATGAGCCCAGCACGTTACCGAAGCGCACCATGGTGAAGCGGGTCTTGTTCACCTGCGAAACGTTGCTGCTGTCGCCAAACAGCACCGGCGCCACTTCACGGCTCAGCGCCTGCAGGGTCATCTCGGCCAAGCGCTTGGTGCTGCCCATCACATTGGTCGGGCGCACGGCCTTGTCGGTGGAAATCAGCACGAAGTTGGCAACTCCGGCCTGCAACGCGGCCTGGGCAGTGTGCAGTGTGCCGATGACATTATTCATCAGGCCTTCGGTGATGTTGTGCTCCACCATCGGCACGTGCTTATAGGCAGCTGCGTGATAGACAGTGTCGACGTGCCAGGTGCGCATGATGTCCAGAAGCTGGGACTGGTTGCGCACCGAGCCCAGGATGGGTACCAGGCTGACCGTAAGGGATTCACGGGCAACACGCTGCTCCAGCTCGGAGAGGATGCTGTAGAGGTTGAATTCGCTGTGATCGAAAAGCAGCAAGTACTTGGGCGTCTGCCCCAAAATCTGCCGGCAAAGCTCTGAACCAATGGAACCACCAGCCCCGGTCACCAACACCGTTTGCTCGGTAATGCAGCGCTCCAGGAGGTCAGCCTGGGCAGGCACTGTATCCCGCCCCAGCAAGTCGCCAATGTCGACCTCCTGAATATCATCGACTTTCACCCGGCCGCTGGCCAAGTCCATGATGCCCGGCACACTGCGAACATGGAGCGGATAGCCTTCCAGGAAGTTGAGAATCTCCCTGCGACGGGTGCGCGTTGATGAAGGGATGGCCAGCAGAATTTCCTGGGCGCCCGTCACGTTGATCATCTGGTCAAGTTGCTCTGGACGGTAGACCTGCAGCCCTGCAATCACGCGATCACTGATACTGGGATCGTCATCGATGAACGCCACAGGGCGCATGGCCCGGTCCATGCGCAAGGCAGCCACCAGCTGGTTACCGGCAGCACCTGCACCATAGATGGCGACTTTGGGCAGGCCATCGTCACGTTGGGCGAACGGTACATGTTGCGCGGCTGCGGCAAACCAGTCGCCCAGGAAGTACTGGCGCATGGCCAGACGCAGCCCGCCGATCATGATCAGGCTGAGCCACCAGTAGTTGAAGGTGATTGAGCGTGGCACGACGTTCTGGTGGTTACTGGCCCAATAAATGATGAACCCCAGAAGCAGCGCGGACAGCGTAACGGCCTTGATGATGGCAATCAGAGCGTCGTTGCCGAAGTAGCGCATGACGGCGCGGTACAGACCAAAACGAATGAACAGCGGGATGGACACAACCGGGGCACACAGGAACAACCACGAGTGGTCGATGATGGGGTTGGCCAGCTCTTCGATACCGAGACGCACCACAAACGCCATCCACAGAGCGACCCATATCAACACGATATCGGTCAGCACCTGCAACATGCGCTTGTGCCGACGAGGCAGAGCAAGCAGTTTTTTTCGCACTATTCCCATAACCCCTCTAAATGCCTTCCATTTGTCAACCGGCAATCCGTTGTCCCATTACTCTAGTGTCAATTTTCCAGGTCGCCCGCACGGTACCGTATCGCCAGCAATATCAATGGCACATAGGCCAGCACCACCCCCACCGCGCCATCCAGGCCCAACTGGGCAACACAATATGCAATAGGCAGCAACCAGCAGACATTGAGGGCAGCTACCGCGACAGTAACCGGCAGGTGCTTGCCGTAAGCGCGCGAGGCAAATTGATAAGCATGGCTGCGGTGAGCCTCGTAGACCTTGTCGCCGCGCAGCAAACGCCTCACAAGGGTATAGGTTGCATCAACAATGAATACCCCCAGCAAAATCAGCCAGCACCAAAACATGGAGGGGGACACCCACGCTGCCTGTAGCGAAAGCCCGCCCAGCACAATGCCGATGAACCCGCTGCCTGCATCCCCCATGAAAATCTTCGCAGGAGGAAAGTTCCAGTAAAGAAAGCCTGACACCGACGCTGCCAGCAGCAACGGCAACACAGCGGTACCGCCGAGGCCTGCGAGCCAGTAAAGCCACGCCGCGCCAAGGCACGCAGTAATGGCTTCGACGCTGGCAATGCCGTCAATACCATCCATGAAGTTGTACAGGTTAAGCAACCACACCAGATAGAAAGCAGCCAGCAGCCCCCCAAACCAGCCCAGCTCCAGCGTCCAGCCAAACATTACCAGTGGTGGCAGCCCACCCAGCCAACCAAGCATCCAGGCAGCCGCAACGAAGTGCCCGAGCAGTCGCCAGCGAGCAGCAATATGCCCATGGTCATCCATGAAACCAATGACCGCGATCAATGCCCCTGCTCCCCCCACCGCCAGCAGCGTATTGATCTGTTCGGTACCTGACAGCATGAGGCCAATCATGGCCAGCAGGAACGTCAGAACAATAGCCACGCCGCCGCCCCTTGGTGTGGGGACTGTATGCGAGCTACGTGCATTGGGCACGTCCATGACACTGCGCGCCAGCGCATAGCGGCGCAAGCCCGCTGTCATCAAGAGTGACATAATCAATATGGCCGGAAGAAACCACAAAAGCATCATTTCTTATCGTATTCCTGATAGTGCCTGGCGGCAGCTTGAAGCGCAGTATCCACCTTTACCGGGGGGCACCAGCCGAGCAAATCGCGTGTTTTCTTGATATCCACCTGCAACGATCCACATAGGCGCTGAGACAAACTACCTTTGCCGAGCGCTTTGGCACCAGCACTCAGCAAGCCTGCCGGTACCGGCAGCAATCGCGCCGGTCTGCCCAGCGCCTTCGCCATACGCCGCAGCAACTCGGTAGTGGAAAGGTCCTCTCCATCACTGACCAAAAATACCTGGTTGGCTGCCGCTTCATGACCAATGCACGTGACAACCAAGTCCACCAGATTCTCCAGAGCTACCAGGCTTCGTCGATTGTGTATGGCCCCAAACGGCAGAGGGATGCCTCGGTCGAGCCAGCGCATCATATTAAGGAAGTTGGCCTTTACACCTGGCCCGTACACCAGCACCGGGCGCACGATCACCACCTCAAGGCCAGATTCCCTTGCGAGCGCCTGCAAGGCCACTTCAGCCTCCAGCTTTGAAACGCCATACGGATCTTGCGGCAGCGGGGTGTCATTGGCGGAATAAGGTCTACCAGGCAGGGTACCTTCACCGTTCACTTTGATCGAACTGATGAACACAAACCGTTTAACCCCTGCCGCAATGGCTTGGCGGGCCAGTGCCAATGTCCCTTCTACGTTGACTCTTCTAAAGGCTGCTAACGGGTCGGCCTCGGTGTCATTCATCACATGAACACGCGCTGCGCTATGGACCACAACATCACACTCTGTCAGTGCCCCCCCCCAATCGTTATCTTGTTCGAACGACTGGAACAGTACGCTCCGTACCAACGGAGACGGCGCTGCACTCCCCCGCCTGACAGCAGCAGTCACGGGGGTCCCATCAGCCACGAGCCTGCGCAAAATTGCACTCCCGACGAAGCCGCTGGCTCCGGTGAGAAAAACCTTGTGGCTCATCGTCCTGACCTTCTCATAGTGGCGTTGCTAAAAAGGCGTTCCAGTCGCGTCAACAGCGCAGGCCGAGCGAACTCCTGTTCGTAATATTGCCGCCCTGCCGTGCCCATCTGCTGGCGTTGTGCCGCAGTTAGCTCCGCCAGCTGCCGGGTAATATTGGCCAACCCGCCGCCATTTCCCGATTCGCAGGCGAACCCTGCCCCAGACGACTCGATCACGCGCGCGGCTTCCCCGTTGATCATGCCGAGTATCGGGCGGCCGGATGCCAGGTATGCCTGAACCTTGCCGGGAATAGTCTTCTCGAAGACGTCATTGGTCCGCAGGGACACCAGCAAAGCATCAGCCTGTGCAAACAGCGGCGGCATTTCTTCCAACGGATGTCGTCCGAGCAGCAAAATGTTGTCCAGCCCTCGGCTGCGTACCTGCTCCTCGAGCCAGCTACTCATACGACCATCCCCAACGATCACCCAACGCACCGAAACCTGGCTACGCAACACCTCTGCAGCATCGAGAATTGCCGGAAAATCCTGTGCTTCCCCCAAGTTACCGGCAAACACCACGGTGAACGTCGCATCATCGGGTTTAATCAGCTTCGAAGTCTCAAGCACCTGAGCCGAAAAATCATCTTCGGCCCAGCTTGGGAAGTACACTAGGCGATCTGCATCGATGGGCTTTGTGCAATAACGGCGCACGTTGTCGAAAAAGCCGTGAGACTGCAACAATAGGTAATCGGTGCGGTTGTAGATCCAGGAAACAGCCAAACCCACCAGTTCCAACACTTTGGGATTGTGGATGACATTCACCGCGCGCAGCGTTTCCGGCCACAAGTCGAGCACCCAGATGAACAACGGCGCGCGCTTCAAACGGCGAAGCACCACTGCGGGAATCGCGGCAAGAATCGGCGACACCGCATAAACAAATATGGCATCGAACTGTTTTCCTCTGAGCTTGAGTGGCCCCAGCACAGATGCCGATAGCACGAATGAAAGGTAGTTTAGTATCAACTGGATACTGCGCTTGCCACGGGGTACCAGTGGCACCCTGACGACTTCGGCCCCTTCGTAGTTATAGAACTGGTCAGGATTATCCTTGTATCGCTGGAAAACTTTGCCCTCGGGGTAGTTTGGCCACCCCGTCAGCACCGTGACTTCGTGGCCCTTTTCCGTGAGGTCACGAACCATGTCATTGATACGCATGTTCTCTGGCCAGAAGTACTGACTGACCACCAGCACCTTCAGTTTCTTCTCGGGTATGCCTTCCACAGGTTCAGTACCGTTTCCATACTGTGCGGTTAACGTAGTCGGTGTAGCTGTGAACGATACGCACCACCTTGTCCGAAACGTTCGGCATGCTGTAATCGGCCACCAATCGCAGGCTGCGCTGCTCGCCGCGCAATTGGCTTTCGAGAATGCTCAGCCCCTGCAGAATCCGCTCGGCATCAAGTCCGACCATCATCGCAGCCGCTTCCTCCATGCCTTCAGGGCGCTCATGAGCCTCACGGATATTCAAGGCTGGGAAGTTGAGTATCGACGCCTCTTCGTTGATGGTGCCGCTGTCGGACAGCACCGCCTTGGAGGTGAGTTGCAGCTTGTTGTAATCCTTGAAACCCAAGGGCTTCAGCAAGCGTACATTGGCATGGAACGTAACCCCCATCACGTCGACGCGCTTTTGGGTGCGGGGGTGGGTAGAAACAATAACTGGCAAATCAAATTGTTCGGCAACGGTATTGAGTGCATCGACCAACTTGAGGAAGTTTTTGTCGGAATCGATGTTTTCTTCGCGGTGCGCGCTGACCACAAAGAACTTACCCGCCTCAAGCCCAAGCCGCTCAAGCACATCGGACGCCTCAATACCGTCGCGGTAATGGTTGAGCACTTCGAACATCGGGCTACCGGTCTTGATGACGCGATCGGCTGGTAGGCCTTCGCGTAACAGGTAGTCACGCGCGATGGTGCTGTAGGTAAGGTTGATGTCAGCGGTATGGTCCACGATGCGGCGGTTGATCTCTTCGGGCACGCGCATGTCGAAACAACGGTTGCCAGCTTCCATGTGGAAGGTAGGGATCTTACGCCGCTTGGCCGAGATCACAGCCATGCAGCTGTTGGTGTCGCCCAGCACCAGCAAAGCCTCCGGATTAACCTCAGCCAGCACACGATCCACCGCAATGATCACATTACCGATGGTTTCGGCGCCGGAAGCACCTGCTGCGTTCAGGAAGTGATCCGGCTTACGAATGCCCAGATCCTGGAAAAAAATCTCGTTCAGTTCGTAGTCGTAATTCTGCCCGGTGTGCACCAGCACATGTTCACAGTGTTCATCGAGCGCACTCAGGACCCTAGACAAGCGAATGATTTCTGGACGTGTTCCAACAACGGTGACGATTTTGAGCTTTTTCATACAATTCTCATTCCTAGCCCAGCCGGGTCAAGGGCAGACCGGCAGTGCATAGGTGTCTGGGTGTTCACGGTCAAAGATTTCATTGGCCCAAAGCATGACGATCATCTCGTCATCACCGATATTGGTGATGTCATGGGTCCAGCCTGGTACCGTCTCGACAATGGTCGGCGACTCACCGCTGGTCTGCAGCTCGTAAAACTCGCCTGTCACTACCTGACGGAAGCGGAAGTTAGCCTTGCCTTTGATGACTAGGAACTTCTCGGTTTTCGAGTGATGATAGTGACCGCCACGTGTAATGCCTGGGTGTGCCGTAAAGTAGGAAAACTGCCCGGCTTCGGGGGTTTTCAGCATTTCTACGAAAACGCCACGCGGGTCGCCGTACTTGGGTACCTCATAGGTGAATGCAGATGGCGGCAGGTAGCTCAGATAAGTGGAGTACAGCGCTCTGACCAGACCCACGCCCACGTTCTCGGTAACCAGGGTGGCACGGCTGTCACGGAAGCGGCGTATCTGCTTCGCTAACTCGCCTACGGTAGTGCTGTAGATCGGTTCGACCTCTACCAGGCCGCTGTTCGGCACCTCTCCATCCATGATGGCGAGAAATTTGCTGACCACATCATCTACATAGACCAGGTTCAATGCTGCAGATTCGTCGTGAATCTGGATAGGTAGGTCGTGGGAAATGTTATGGCAGAAGGTCGCAACGGCCGAGTTGTAGTTCGGTCGTGCCCATTTCCCGAATACGTTGGGCAACCGGAAGATGTAAACCGGGCTTTCGCTCTGCTGGCCCAAGGTCGTCAAAGCCCGCTCAGCCGCGAGCTTGCTGACACCATATGGATTGTCACGCTCCGCCTGAATGGATGACGAGTACACCACCGGTATCTTGCGCCCGGAAGCCTTGACTGCATCACATAGCTGCTGAGTCAGTTCGCTGTTGCCGCTGTCGAACTCCGCGGGGTCCTGGGGGCGATTTACACCTGCCAGATGGAAGATGCAATCCGCTTCGGCGACCTTGCGGTTCAAGGTGCCCAGGTCATCGCCGCGGACAAACAAAGTCACCTCGATGTTCTTACGTTCCTTGAGGTGAACCAGCAGGTTGCGCGCGATAAAGCCATTGCCGCCGGTAACCAGAACCTTCATCACTCATTCCTCCGGAGTAGCATGTTCGCCACGCTGAATGGCCTGAATGAATTCGAGCTTGAGCAGCAATGCTTGCATGCCTATAACGTCTAGGCGTTCAGTGTTGTGCGAATTGTAATCTTCAGTCCTTGAGATCTTCTCTTCACCTTGCTCAACGAATTTGCTGTAGTTTAGATCGCGCAGGTCTGGCGGTACCCGGAAGTAGTTGCCCATGTCATCGGCACAGGCCATCTCCTCACGACTGAGCAGGGCCTCGTAGAGTTTTTCACCATGACGGGTACCGATAACCTGCACAGGGTGCTCGGGCTTGCCAAGCAGCGAGGTCAATGCAATGGCCAAGGTTTCGACCGTCGCAGCAGGCGCTTTCTGTACGAACAGGTCACCGTTGTTACCGTGCTCGAAGGCATACAGAACCAGGTCCACAGCGTCAGCCAGCGTCATCATGAAACGAGTCATGTTCGGGTCTGTGATCGACAATGACTTGCCTGCGCGAACCTGCTCGACGAATAGCGGAATCACCGACCCGCGCGATGCCATGACATTGCCGTAGCGGGTACCGCAAATGACCGTTTTGGTCTGGTCGAGGTTGCGCGACTTTGCCACCATGACCTTTTCCATCATGGCTTTGGAAATACCCATGGCATTGATCGGATATACCGCTTTGTCGGTACTGAGGCAGACCACACGCTGTACTTCGTTCTGGATCGCTGCCTCAAGGACGTTCTCGGTGCCGAGGACGTTGGTCTTCACAGCCTCCATCGGGTGGAACTCGCAGGAAGGTACCTGCTTCAACGCGGCAGCGTGGAAGATATAGTCGACCCCTCGCGTGGCGTTCAGCACGCTCTGGTAATCGCGAACATCGCCGATGTAAAACTTTAACTTGGCGCTGTCGTAGCGCTTGCGCATATCGTCCTGCTTCTTTTCGTCGCGGCTGAAAACTCGCACTTCAGCAATATCGCTATCGAGAAACCGCTTGAGCACAGCGTTGCCAAAAGACCCCGTGCCACCGGTGATGAGGAGCTTCTTACCTTTGAACATATGATCTGACCCTTGCGACGCACGTTGGAAGTTAGCGGGCTCGTAGAGCGGAATAAATGATGTCGTCTTTCTGCTGGGCAGTTGGGTAGCTGATCAGCACAGCTCGATAGGTCCCCTTGAATACGAAGAAACTGCCTGCTGCCACGCCTACCACACCGCACGCCTTGACCACGCTGGCCATATCTTCGAGTGACCCTCCCCCACCCAGTATGGTGATAGGAATATGCACCGCGGCCCGCAGCTTGCTGGCCAGCTCGAGGTCATAGCCCTTCATCCTCCCATCGTTCTCAATGGAGTTGAGCACGATCTCACCGGCACCAAGCTTTTCCAGCTCTTGTGCAACTTCAACGACGTTACGCTTGGTATTGCGCGTGCCGTTGTGCGTCCATACTTCCTGATGCTTGCTCAACAAGCGCGATTTGTGGTCCAGTACTACCACGACGCTCTGGGTGCCGATTTCCTCGGCAATCTGGGTCACCAGCCGAGGGTTATCGAGCGCAGCTGAACTGATGGCCACCTTCTCGACGCCCAACTGGATGATCTTCTTGGCTTGTTCTGCAGTGCGGATACCCCCGCCATAACACAGTGGCATGCGGCACTCGGCTGCAAGCTTGGCGATCTGGGTATAGTTGGGCTCGACACCATGGGCAGTGGCATCGATATCAATCACGATCAGTTCATCGGCTTCCTTTTCATTGAAGATCTTCACCGCATTGATGGGATCTCCGACGTATTTCGGGTCCTTGAATTTGACCGTCTTCACCAGCCCACCGTCTTGGATGAGCAGGCATGGAATGATCCGTGGTCTTAGCATTTGTCAGTTTCCGCTCACAGTTCCGCGAAGTTTTTCAGCAAGCCGACACCAAAGTGGTGACTCTTCTCAGGATGGAACTGAACGCCATAGACGTTCCCGGCCTGAACGGCGCAGCTGAACTCAAGCCCGTAGGATGAGATCGCTGCCCGGTGCTGCTCCTGTTCACACTCAAAGAAGAACGAATGCAGGAAATAGAACCGCGCCTCATCCTCGAAGCCTTTAAACAAGGAGTTGTCGTTGAGTGCAGCCACATCATTCCAACCCATGTGAGGCAACGGCAGATCTGCAAGGTTCGGGACGGACTTGAAGGACCGAACGCACCCAGGTACCCAGCCCAGGCCTGCCAGTTGCCCTTCCTCACTGCTGTTGGCGAGAATTTGCATACCCACACAGATACCAAGCACAGGCACCTTGTGCTGCTGTACCAGCGCTTCGAGAGCAGGACGCATGCCAGAGGCATCCAGCCGTTCGATCGCGTGGTCGAAGGCGCCGACGCCGGGGAGGATCAGTTTGGTTGCGCCGTCCAACTGCGCTGCGGTTTGCGCAACCGATACCGGAATGTGCAAGCGTCTATAGACGTTGACGAATGCCTGGATGTTGCCCAAGCCGTAATCAATGATGGTAATCATCTGAACAGCCTTCTTTCCAATCCGATGGCGCTGAGCACTCTCGCCCCAATGCCGATCAGGAAACGTTTGTTTTTGTAGTCACGGAAGGTCTTGTTCTGACCTTCAAAAATGCCCTGAAGCTCAGGCACAGTCAAGTCCAGCTTGTGCGCGACGTACTCGAACTCCGATTTCAGGAAGTTTTCGTCCATCTCAGGCTTGGCAATCCGCTCAAGGGCCGCCTCCCGCGTCAGCTGGCCTGTCATGATCAGGCTGGAGAAATGCGCGCGGCGCTTTTCGTAGCCAAACTTGCGCGGCATCCAGTAATCTTCGTAAAAACGCGTGAAGCGTGACTCGTGGTGCTTATGCTTGAATCGCTTCCAGCCGAACAGGCGCTCCAACGTGGCTTCTGCATCCGCCTTGACGTAGGGCACGAGATTCAGAGGCTTGACAATCTGCATGCCGAGAATGCGCTGGTAAAAAATCTTGTAGGTAAGGATATCAACTAGCGGGAAGCTCTTCAGTGATCGCTTTCCGAATTGTCCATGAATGTCATTGAATAATGTCTTATCGATCCCTGGATAGCCGCCCCACTCTTCGGGCTCACGGCAGCACTCCGTCGAGTAATTTGCGCCGGTCAAGACATATTTTATCTTGTGCTTGCGTGCAAACTTGTAAAGCGAAGAGAAGAAGGCTGCATCCTGCGGTAAATCCTGGTCGGAAATCTGCGAGCGCAAGAAGGCCACTTGAAGGTCCTTCATTTCTTCCCAATTGATTACATCGGTGTAGAGATCCAGGCCGAGCCCGTCGACCAAGCGCTCGATGTTGCCAACAGCCTGATCAGTGTTCCATCCCGCATCTACGTGGAACAGCAACGGTCTCAGCCCCATGACATTTTTGGCTATGTAAGCGGCATAGGAGCTGTCCAGGCCGCCGCTCAAACCGATGATGCAGTCGAAATCCTTGCCTCTACCGTGCTTCTTGATTTTTTCTGCCAGCGCCATCAATTGGGACTCGCCATGCGCGCCAGTGTCCCAATTGGGCTTGATTTCACTCTCGAAGTTGGCGCAGTACTCGCAAACACCATGCTGATCAAAGCGAATATTTGGATCACTGGTATCCATGATACAACGGGTACAAATCTTGTAGTTTTTCATATTAGCTTCCAGCAATTAGGTCAGCAGGCGCTTTGCCATGCGACGATAATCCAAAAGACTCGAAGCAATTTCATAAGACCGCCTCGAGTAAGTATCCAATATTCCAGGATCTGCCTCAATCTTTGCAAAGGCGCTGAGCAAATCGCTTTCATCTCGAATGGTCCATCCATTTCCCTGCACAAACGGAACATGACTGGGCACGTCAGCAACGATAACAGGCCGGCGAGCGCAGAGGCTCATCTGCATTGTCGCTGATTGGCTCCCGGGCTGGACATACACATCAGCCGCGCACAACAAATCGTATAATTCATCGGCAGTTTTCCAGCCCAAGAAAGTGATACGGGGGTCTCTGGCAATGAGCTCACGCGCCTCCTCGGCAATGGAGTCATGCAATTGCCCAACGATCAAAAACTGGAAACCTTCAGATTGCAATCGCGAGAACGCCCGAAGACTTTGAACCAGCTTCTTTTTTTCATCAAACTTCCCAGACTGAATAAACACTGTTTGACCAGGGGCGATACCCAGCATCGCGCGTGTTTCAGACCGATTTTTTGTATAGCTTGAGTCATCGGCGATCCTTCCGCCCAGCGGGAAAAACTCCATAGATGCATCGTCGATGCCGTATTGTTTTCGGCAAAAATCGAGAGTCTCTCGAGAAATGCAAAGCACCTTGTCTATGCTCGGCAGCGCCGCCCTAATGATTGGACGGTAGTAAAATTTGTGAAGCAGTTTTGACAACCTGCTTACCGCACTATTATTTGCATCCTCATGACTATCGACATAAAGCTTAACATTCGCGTGCTTGCATTTGTACCGCGCCGCAGTGCGCAACTCCCAGCCACACAACCCATGAAACATGATCACATCTGGAGCAAACGTCTCAAGAATACGCCCCAGTTGTTTGTGAATCCTGAGCTTCTTTCTCAAAAAGAACGGACCGAAACCACTGTAAGGTAACCGTATAACGCGAGCTCCATCCGTCCCCATATAATCACCTGGCGTGGTATAGCCAAGGGTCAAATTATCCAGATAGGTTTCCGTGGACGCCACCACTAATACATCGTGGCCGGTATCTACGTGCTCGCGCACTAGCTCATTTTCTTGATACCGATAGCCATCGATATAGAAACATGAAACACACAGATGAATGATTTTCATAGCAAATTCTGATTTTTCAAAAAAGCTTCTGGATCGGTGAAATGGGCAGCAGCCACACTCAATTGCTCATCCGATAGTTCCCACCAACGACTTTTCAGAAGTCCCTCAACAATGGACTCAGGAAATCTGTAACGGATCAAGCGTGCCGGGTTGCCGCCATAGATAGCATAAGGAGGGACATCCTTGGTAACCACGCTGCCCATGCCTATCACAGCACCGGTTCCGATCGTAATCCCACCCTTTATCAAAACGCCCTCCCCGATCCAGACATCGTGCCCTATGGTCGTGGTAGGGTCCCAACGGTACTCATGCCGAGAGAATTTCTTCTTGATACTCTCTTTATGCGCCAGAAACACGGGACTGGTCGAGACGTACTCGATTGGGTGTCGCGCGCCACCCACCACAACATTATTGGCAACTGAGCAAAATGACCCAATAGTAGTTTTTATGAACGTGCAATCATAGCCGCAAAAGCTATGCTCACCAAAACGTGTGGAAAATAACGTACTGCCAGACTCTACCTTCGAACTACGAGGAACATGCGAGTCGATCAGCGCAGATCCCCGTGATTTTTTTAGTATCCGCGAGATGATATATCCAATCACAGTCGATACCCCCATAGTTTTATTCTAAACTTGTCAGCCCAAAGCATGGCAATCCACAGCCCTCCGCCAAAGGAAGCCAGCATGGTAAAAAAAGGTCCATTCGTGGTTACAAATGCGAGAGGAAAAAGTGCCGTCAGCAGCAACACCTTGTTCCACCCTTGGGACACCCAATCAAGTGCAATCAGCCAGGCTGTGTAAAGCACGAAGATGACCAGTATTCCCGGGGCGCCGGCAGCGGCGACGCCATCGGTAGCCACAAAACTGGCATTAGACTGGCTTTGTACACCGAGCACCCGCTCAGCCAGAATTTTGCCAAGAAGAGGCCATTTTTCATCAGTTGCAAACGCTGCAGGGACATCAACTAATCGACCGATGCCAGACACGTGAGCCCAGTAAGTAAAACCTTGCGCTGCGAAGAGATCATAATACTGGGTAACAAATAAGCCAGGATAAGCGATTAAACGTGTATAAAAATAGAAGCCCAACTCTCTGAAAATACCTACCTGATCGTAGAGCGCAGCAATCAGAAAGATCATCATCCCGCCGCCCGCAAACAAATACGCAGGATTATTAGGATTACCGCCACGCCTTTTGAAAATGAAAGCCAACAAAAACATTGCGAAAGGCATGAGAAACACCGTTCGCTCAGCGGTGATCATGAACACAAAAATAAAACCAGCAAAGCCGAGCAACGCGATCAGGACACGCCTCGACACTAAACCGGTAGCAAAAAGCACCGGCGATAAAAAATAAGCCAAATAAACCTGGCAGTAGCCTATAAACAAGGATGTAGCCGCCCCCTTCTCCCTTTGCGCATAAATATCATCCGCACCCGAAAACGAAAGAATGTCCCGATACGTCAGAAACAAGACCAAGAAGGAAGTTAGCGAACCCAGCACGCAGGCAAGCACCAAAGGCCTCGACAACGATCTGGAAGCGTTACTTCGCAAGGGAACACAGCGAACAGCCAAGCAACAACCGACAAGACCGATGCAAAAACAAAAGAATAACCAGAAGTAACGATCAAGGGAGTCTTCATGATTAAGCATTCCGATGACGATCGCTGGTAGGTAAACGCAAAATACCAAAGCATAAATAAATAAAGTAGACGGCCTTGTCAGGTATAAAGGCATAACAAAAACAGGAACCACAGCCAGGACGATGATAAGCAGCATACTGCCAAGATTAAAGCTAGGCGAATTGAACCCCCAAAACCCCTGCACTAGAGAAAGGTATCGATCATGGCCGTAAATAAGTGCACAAACATAAAATACCACAGCCACCAGTAGTTTTATGCGCGCCAACCTTACTAACACCAAAGAGCCTGGCAACACTAAAGCATCCTGCTCCCTATAACGACCCGACACTTCATTGCTCATTATGATCTATCGCTCTCGGTTAGCCGACGCATGCCATTTATCCCGACACAACTTACCTTGCCAATCACAGCATACCCATGCGCAAAACTTTGATTATATCAACCATACATCAAGACTCTCCCATTGCCGCCGCACCGTTCCTGACCGCGTGAACGATCAAAAAATGAGCAAACAAAAGATCGAGAAGATACACGGCCGATACCTGCACGACATAAAATAGCAAGAAGTCTTTGAAATCAAGGGCGAAATGAGTAGCGAGCGCAAGTAGCACTCCTGTTGCTGTCAGCCTGAACACATGTAATGCAGGCATATACCAGTTGTAGCGAAGCACCAATGAGACGCGATCCAAGGGCGTACTGACGAAGGCACTGAGCGCGGCAACCATCAAAACTTGCGCGTACAGTCCCGCATCACCCCATTGGCTTCCCAAAACAAACGGATAAAGCCAAGGGGACAAAATACCAGCGCACAAATAGATTGGAACTCCAAATAGCGTCAGTTTTCGTATGGTCATGTTCCAGAGCCCTCTAAGAACCAGCGGTTCCTCCGCGTGCGACGCCGCACGCTGATAGAAAACCTGGCCTATAGCTGCACCTATCAGTCCAGAGGGAAGGAAGATCGTTGCCATGACCATCGAAAATTGCCCAAGTACTTCCGTACCGTATACGGCCGATATGAAAAAAATGGGTGCCGCACTGCTAACAGTAACCAAGACATGTGACATCACCATGGCATTGGCACCACTGGCATGCTTTTTAAAAGGGCTCATGGTGTTGGGCGCATGTACACGAGCACCGTAGATAAGGTCTTTAGAGTAGCGCAGAAGGGCACCAATTTTGCCCAACGCACTAAATAATGTCGTAAAAACCAAACCGCTCGTGCTTACCGTCGCCAACAACGCGCCCGACGCAACATAGGATGATTTACCAAACACTTCCGATAATGCGGAAATCTTGTAGTCACCTAAGCGCTGGGCATTGTGTTGAAACGCCAACGCCAGGGACACTAGAAATGCACTGACAGGTGCAATAAGTAGTAAATTAGCGCCTTGTTCAACGGACAACAGTTGCGAAATTTCCGCCGAGAACGCGTACAGCGCAATGGTAAGTACAACCCCAGAAACAATGCCAAGCTTTATTATCCCAGATAACAACCAACGCGCTTGCTGATCGTCTTTAAGCATTTGAAAAAAATACTCATACCTCCAAGTCATGACACCCGCGAAGAACATGACGAGCTGCAGGAAAATACTTTGCAACGCGAACTCTTGGGGCGCATACAACCTTGACAGCAACGGAATACCCAACACCCCAACGACTTGTGCTACCGTATTTCCTGAGGCTTGCAAAAAAACATCTCGCCAGTACGACGAAACATACTCAAAAACTTTCATTTATTCTTACCGCACGCACTAATTAGAGCGTCTGCTACAGCTTTGATTTCGACCTCACTCAAATAGGGATGCATCGGCAAGCTCAATACCTTAGTCGCCAGTGCATCCCCTACCGGGAGATAAGCGTCAGAAGCGACTGCGGTTTGTTTATTAAGAGGAATGGGATAGTGAACCACACTCGGCACCCCACGACTTTTCAACTCAGCCTGGACTTTCTCCCGATCCTCTACCTGGACAGTGAATTGGGCAAAGACCGAGGAATTCCCCGCTGCAATATGAGGGAGCTTGATTGAATCGTGCCCACTCAAAAGCTCACAGTAGCGTTTCGCCGCCTGCTGACGAAGCACTATTTCACTATCAAAAATATCGAGCTTCGCCAGAAGTACAGCGGCCTGTAGGGTATCGAGCCGACTGTTGACGCCTACCCTTATATGGTGATAACGCTTTTCCTGGCCGTGTCGGGCAATCTGACGAATAATAAGAGCAAGCGCTGGGTCGTTTGTAAATATCGCACCACCATCACCATAACCGCCGAGGGGTTTACTTGGAAAAAAACTGGTGCATGCCACCGTGGTCAACCCACAAGAGCGCCGCCCATTGTAAGTAGCTCCAAAGCTCTGCGCCGCATCCTCAATAACCGGTAGATTATATTTTTCTGCAATCTGGTTGATCGCATCAAAATCAGCGCACTGCCCGTAAAGCGAGACGGGGACTATCGCTTTCGTACGCGGCGTTATGGCGGCCTCCAGTTGCGCTACATCCAGGTTGCATGTGCGCTCATCAACATCGACGTACACAGGCTTCGCACCGAGCAACGCAACAGTTTCAGCCGTCGCAATATAGGTGAAACCGGGCGTGATAACTTCGTCACCAGGCCCGACACCAAGTGCCATTTGAACAATTTGCAAGGCATCAGTGCCATTGGCACAGGTGATGCAGTGAGCCGCCCCGACATAAGCCGCCAGTCGGTCCTCCAACTCGGCTACTTCAGGACCCAAGATGTATTGACCATGACTCAATACGCGCTGAATACCGGCATCGATAGACGCCTTTATGCGTGTTTGTTGCTGTTTCAGGTCGATGAACTCAATCATGATCAAACATCCAGTTTTTCAAGGGAATTACCGCGTACTACGTACGTTGCACCTGTTTGTGAGCAAATGGCTTGGCCATCTACGCCTACATCCAGTTGCTCGCCAAACTCACTCATCCAGCCGATCTGTTTGGCCGGCACTCCGACCATCAGCGCATAGGCCGGTACGTCCTTATTGACCACCGCGCCCGCACCTACAAAAGCAAATTCACCAATTGTGACCCCGCAAACGATCGTGCAGTTCGCCCCCAGAGTTGCGCCTTTCTTCACAAGGGTGTCCCGATACTGGTCCTTGCGCTCGATGAGCGAACGTGGGTTGTAGACGTTGGTGAAGACCATGCTCGGCCCGCAGAATACCCCTTCCTCCAATGTGACGTTGTCGTACACCGACACGTTGTTCTGAATCTTGCAGCGGTCACCAATCACGACCTTGTTGCCGACAAAGACGTTTTGTCCAAGGGAAACGCCTGCACCGATCCGGGCACCGCTACATATATGGACGAAATGCCAAACACGCGAATCTTTGCCAATCTGCGCGCCTTCATCGACGATTGCACTAGGATGCTGATAATGATTCATTACTTGAGACTCACGCTGGATTGAGTTTGGTCGTACAACTGCTGTAGCCGCCCGCGCGCAAAATATCCGTAGCGACGCGCGCCGACTTCATTCAGATGGTGGTTATCCAAGTAGATAACCGCTCCATGCTCGTAAGGGGCGTCGGCAAAAAACCTGAATTGGAGAGGTCCAGAAAATGCACACCTGCCCTGCTCGCCATAGATATAGAGAGTAAGAGATGCCCCCGACCCATACCCAGCCTGGGGTGGCCAGGAGATTATTGACATGGCCTCGGCGTGCCGCGATCACCAGTGCGGTGCCTAAACAAGGTGCGAGCAACCATAAACCGGGGAATAGAGTTTTATCAATCAGCACAAAGCTGGCTGCAAGCAAGCCCAGGCCCAGCAAGCCGAGAAGCGTCGAAACAAGCGAGGGTATTTCACGATCCCGTAGACCGAGAGCGGCTACGCCCCCCACCAGGAATTCAGGTATGCGAGCGAGGAGCGAGAAATAGTGGCTGCCCTGCGCGCCCGTCTCCACTCTCATCGTGCTCCACACTAGCAGAATGGCCGCCGCCAGCATGGCGGCGTACGCGGGAACAATGCGTTTAATACGGTTCAGGTAGAAGCCTGCCAGGTGGATCTTCTGCCCTGGCTCAGTCAGTAGCGCCGTAATGATAAAACCCGATATGACGAAAAACACTTCGACGCCGACGAACCCCGCCGGGAGCCATGCGCTGCCCATGTGGCAGATAAGAACAGCCAAAACCGCTACCGCGCGCAGCCCCTGAACGTCCAGCCGCATGCCCTTACGCGACCGTAACGTGTTCAAGTCCTGCGGCAAAGTTTCATTGTTATTGGGCAAGCTGGCAAAGACCTTACTGAATGTATCGCACGTGGAAAGGCGGCCTGCGGGCCGCCCGCTATCCCTGGGTTTTCAGCGAGAAAGCCCGAGGACGAAAGGGTGCGCCTCGTTGTCCTTGGCCTGCGCTATAGCGGCGCTGCGGATTACGTTGACGGTCTCCACACAATGGCGGGCGTCCTCGATACCGTAGCCACGCCCTGCCAGAATTTCTTCATAGCTGGTGGTGTGCAGGTCGGTGAACCCTTCGGAGAACTCCATTTCCTCGCCATCCACAGTGATTGAACGGTAAGTTGGCTTTTTACCTTTTACGGACTCGGGTAGGTCGTTGGCATCTACCGAAAGGAACCAGCGCACGCGCGCTTTCTCGTACTCAAGGTAGCCGGCGGCCTTGTGCTCGGATGAATAGTGCACGACGTTGCGCTGCAGCTTGCCGAAGATGAAATGAAGCATGTCGTAGAAGTGGACACCAATATTGGTAGCAACCCCAAACGACTTGCGAGGGTCACCTTTCCAACTCTTCAGGTACCACTTGCCGCGTGAAGTGATATAGGTAAGGTCGACTTCGTATTTGTGTACACGGTTCTCAGCGGCAACCTTGTCCTTGAGCTTGATAATCGCCTGGTGATGACGAAGTTGCAGGATGTTATACAAGCGCTTACCCGTTTCATTTTCGATAAGCGAAAGCTGATCTAGCATTTCTGGCGTTGGGACCAGCGGCTTCTCGCAGATCACATCGCAACCCAGGCGTAAACCCGCAGCGATATGTGGGTAATGCAGGTAATTCGGCGAGCAGATCGAGACATAGTCCAGCGCGCTCGCGGCTTCTCGCTTCAGGCTGTGTGCATGCTCGAGGAAAAATTCAAACTCGGTGAAGAACTCGCTTTGAGGAGAGATGCTGTCGATGATGCCCACAGAATCATTGATGTCGTAGGCCGAGACCAGGCGATTGCCGGTGTCCTTGATGGCCCGCATATGCCGGGGGGCAATGTAACCAGCGGCGCCGATCAGTGCGAAATTCTTCATGAACTTTCCTTACCAAACAGGTGAACCCGCCCGAAGCCAGAACCCGGGCGGATGGGCGAATCGACTCGAGGCTCAAGCCTTGATGATATGAGCAGCTGGAGAACGGTACTTACCACGGCTGTCTACGATCAACCTGGCCTTGGCTTCGATCAGCGCATAGTCGAACTTGTCATGGTCGGTAGCCAACAGCACAGCATCGAACGAAGCCAGGTTTTCTGCCGTCAAGGGCTCACTGCGAAGGTCGAAATGATGCTCGCGCATTTTCGGGAATACCGGCACATGCGGGTCACTGTAGGCCACCACGCCACCTTTAGCCTGGATCAACTCCATAATCTCGACCGAAGGCGATTCGCGCATGTCATCGACGTTCTTCTTATAAGCAATTCCCAGCACCAAGATTCGACTCCCTTTCAGAGCCTTGCCTGACTCATTCAGACCATCCATCAGCTTACCGAGGACATACTCCGGCATACCCTGGTTGACCTCACCCGAGAGCTCGATGAAGCGGGTGTTGACACCGTACTCACGCGCCTTCCAGGTCAGGTAGAAAGGATCGATAGGAATGCAGTGTCCGCCAAGCCCCGGACCGGGATAGTAAGCGGTAAAACCGAATGGCTTGGTTGCCGCTGCATCCACCACTTCGAAGATATCGATACCCATGCGGTCAGCGACAATTTTCATTTCGTTGACCAGACCGATGTTGACGGCACGATGAATGTTCTCTAGCAGCTTGGTCATCTCGGCAGCCTTGGTCGAACTCACCGGTACGACTTTCTCGATAGCCTGGTCATACAGGGCGATGCCGACTTCCAGGCAACTTGGCGTATGCCCGCCGATGACTTTGGGAATCGTTCGTGTTTCGAAGTTCGGATTACCCGGGTCTTCCCGCTCTGGAGAATAAACAAGGAAGATATCCTCCCCTACCTTCAAACCACCTTCTTGCAGGCGCGGCAGCAGCTCCTCCTCGGTGGTACCCGGGTAGGTAGTACTTTCCAGCGACACTACCTGACCGCCCCGCAAATAGGGTTTTATCGCATCGGTTGTATTGATGACGAAGCTCATGTCAGGTTCGCGATATTTATTCAGAGGCGTAGGAACGCAAAGAATGAGGGCGTCACATTCGCTGGCCCGACTAAAATCTGAGGTCGCCTCGAACCCTTGCTGGCGAGCCGCAGCGATTCGCTCACTGGAAAGATGCTCAATGTAGCTCTGGCCTGCGTTCAAGCGCCCAACTTTTACTTCGTCAATGTCTATGCCTAAAACGTTAAAGCCGATAGCGTTATAACGCAGCATGAGGGGCAGGCCAACATACCCAAGCCCTACTATACCTATCAGAGCTGTTCTACCCTTGAACTTTTCAACCGCCTGCTTCTTGAGATCCGTCATATCGCGTGAACCACCCTTCTCTATTACCCGCCTGCACATATGACAGGAGGCGGGGTGTTTAAGATGTCTATTTCATCCTACGAGGGGATGAACTCCAGCTAAAACAGTACGACCGTGATTCGAGGCGCAGACCCGCCATGAACTCGGCAACGACAGCCCGCCAACGCGCTCTATCTCGTGATAGACGGACCATCCACACTACACCTTTGCACTACCTTACGTCATCAAGGCAGGCTCCTTGCCCTATGAAAAACGGTCATCGCCCCTCACGTAACAGTATTTTGATATCAACTAAAACCGATCGCTCACAAGCGGGGTACTCAAAATGACCGACGCCGAATCCAGAGGTCTCTGCCGAATGCCAACAGAACACCAGCACCGAGGCCCAGCACTGCGCTCAGCACAACGATAAGCGCCCTTTTCGGTTTGACCGGTCGGTCCGGCAGCTCCACAGCACCATCCTGTTCAAACACATTTATATCCGATGGGTCAATCTTCAGATTACGGTAAAACGTGACCTTTTCTTGCAAGGGACGTAGGCCACGAATGAACGGCTCATCAGAGGTACGCGCTTCAAGGTTCGCGATCTCGGACTCCAACGCTTTGCTCCCTCGCATGTAGGTGAGCGCCCCCCCCATTGCCGCAGACACTTCATCGGTCAGCGATTGCGAAATGACTGGTGGTTTTTCCAGACCAATGGATTTCGCAACTAGCAGCGCCTCCTTCAACCGTACAATGTTGTCTTCACGCTCCCGTCGCGCGCTGGCTTTCCGAGCGTCAATCTGAGTTTGCAGGTTGTCCGCCTTGACTAGCATGTCACTGCGATTGCTTTCGAGCACTTCACGTTTGGCGTTCCCCGCGGCAAGCTCGTTGTACGCCACTACCCACTTAGCCGCCTGCTGAGGGTCGGCAACCGAAGCAGTGACCATGTAGCGCGTAGAGGAACCTTTGCCTGCAGGCGCCACAGCCAGCAAATTGGCAAACTCGCTGTACAACGAATCGCGCGAACCCTTACGCCTTTCTTCACTCAAGCTTGGCAAATACACATCACGGAAAAAAGCGTAGCGCACGCCCTCTGACTGCAATGCCTGAAGGTGGATGTCATACACATCCTTCACGGTCAGGTAGCTCAAGCCAGACTCACCACCACGGCCGAGATTCAACTGCGCAATATCATTCTGGCTGGGCGGCTCTACAAATAGCCTCGCCTCGTAGACTGGCGTGGCCAACAATGCATAAGCAACGCCCGCCGCTACAATTGGTGTAGCGACCACCCCCACCCACAACCTCTGGCGCCATATTCCCTGCATCAATTCGAAAAGGTCGATTTCATCATCACGATTTGGGCACTGAGGTTCGTTACGCATTTATTCTGATTATCCTAGGGGCCGTCTAACATCATTCAAACACTGAGCTCATCCTTGGTACGGGCCAAGCACTTGATCTACAGGCCTCACCATAGAGGTACGTGGCATCGCGTAGCGTCAATTTGCCTGCATGCATCACGTAATTGCACCCTACCAAGACCGTCCGGTCAAGACGAATGAAACGAACACGATTGGAGTTCTTATGATGTTAGTGGTTCCCAGGTAGCTGTGCGCCCTCAAAATCTCTGCAGAGTGGTCAACCAGGAACTGAAATACGCGTACTTGATGTACCGCGCGCAAACGCTTGCTTCAGTACGGATGCCAACATGTTTTTCGAAGCTCTCTCTCCGTGCACTAGCACTATCTTAGTGGGCGCATGCTGTATTCCGGTCGCGAATACCAAGAGACCGGCCTGATCCGCATGCCCAGAATACCCACTCAACGTCATCACCTTAGCCCGAATCTCGCAAGCCTCTCCATCCAGATCTAGCTGCACGAAACCTTCAGCCCCCTCACTCGCCTGTATCACCGCCCCCGGAGTCCCCTTAGCCTGGTACCCCACAAACATCACCTCATGCCGCGGATCCCCCAGCATGGCCTTGAGGTAATTGACGATGCGCCCACCCGAACACATGCCATTGCCGGCAATCACGATCGCCGGTCGCCCGGTGCTCTTGAGGTAATTGACCACCTGCTGGTGGCGGGCATGGGTGTCCACACTGATCAGTTGGCTGAAGCCGAGTGGATCGCGCCCTGCTGCAACACGCGCCCTGGCTTCAGCATTCCAGTATTCGTGCAGCTCCCGGTACACGCTGGTGATGCGCTGAGCCAAGGGCGAATCGAGGATGATGGGCAACTGTGACCAGTCGATTGGCTCACCGTCCGGAGCCGGGCCGGTAGTGTTCAGCAGGGCTTTGCGGTGCAGAATGTCTTCCAGCTCGTACAATAGCTCCTGCGTGCGACCAAGACTGAATGCAGGAATCAGGAGGGTGCCCTTGTCGGCGAGGGCTCGGTCGATGGCGTCTTCCAGCCGCTGACGGCGGTCGTCTGCCTGCGGGTGCAGGCGGTCGCCGTAGGTGCTTTCCAGCACCAGCACGTCAGCACGCTCCGGGGGCTGCACCGGGCGCAGCAGCGGGTTGCCACAAGCGCCCAGATCGCCAGAAAACACATACCGGCTGTTGGTTTGCTCATGCTGCATATCGCACTCGACATAAGCGGAACCCAGCAGATGCCCTGCACGCTGCAGGCGAATACGACAGGCAAGACCAGGGTACTCAACCACCGTGTGCCACTGCTCGAAGGGCAGCGGCACGATAAGGTCACGGATGAAATCGAGATAGCGCGCCACCTGCGCAGGCTCGCTGCTGATGCTCAGCTTGTAGGCGTCTTCCAGCACCAGCGGCAGCAGCCGGGCCGAGGGCTCGCTGCACAGGATAGGGCCACGGTAACCCGCTGCCAGCAGCGCAGGGATGCGCCCAACATGGTCGAGATGGACATGGGTGATGACCAGGGCCTGAATACCCTGGATGTCAAAACCGAGGGGGGCGGATTCTGCACCGGGCGGCGCATCACTTCCCTGTTCCAGCCCGCAGTCGACCAGCAAACTGGTGGATGGGCCGAGGTGCAACTGGTGACAGGACCCGGTGACACCCCGGGTACCACCGTGATGGGAAAGGCTGGGATATTCCATGCTGCGCACACTCGCCTGGACCGAAAATGAAGTGGACTATTACTCCATGACGACCGACGCATGCATAGGTGAACCTTTCTTTAGTAGGTGTAGGAAATTTCCTTAGTTGCCGTTCAATGCCGCCTGACGAGCAGAAGCCCTGATCTTGCGCTTGCTGCGCTGCACGCCGTAGGCCCCCAGCAACGGCCCGACTGCAAGGCCAATGACCAAGGCAGCCAACACCAGGACAGCAACCGGCATGGCGGGTGCAGCCCAACCGAACAGGACCAATGACACGGCTTGCTGGTTCTCCAGCACGAAGAACAACACCACAGCCGCCAATAGCAGCACGAACACCGCCGCCAGGGCGCGCTTGAGGTTACGCATCAGATTGCTCCTTGTGGAATCAGGTGTGGGCCTCTTCGTGCTCGTCTTCATTGACCCGGTCACGCAACTCTTTGCCGGGCTTGAAGTGCGGCACGAACTTGCCTTCGAGGCTGACCGACTGGCCGGTCTTCGGGTTACGGCCTACGCGAGGGGCGCGATAGTGCAGCGAGAAGCTGCCAAAACCGCGGATCTCGATGCGATCGCCGGTAGCCAGGCATTGTGACATCTGCTCAAGCATGGTCTTGATGGCCAGCTCCACATCCTTGGACGAGAGCAGCCCCTGATGGGTGACAATACGTTCGATCAGCTCCGACTTCGTCATATTTTTCCCTTCGTTATCAAGCAGCTAGATCATTGCTTAACCAGTTTGTAGCACGCTGGGAAGGATTTGAACAGGGTGGATCTTGACTTAATAAAAAAATTCAAGATTGAAGTAATTCAAGAATGGTCTACCACTCAGGCAGGCCAGCGCTGCCTGATTCGCGGGCAAGCCCGCTCCTACAACGGGGCGTGTCGGCCTGAGGCGAGTGTGATCCAGCGCCATCGGTGTAGGAGCGGGTTTACCCGCGAACACCGGCGAAGCCGGTGCCATCCACCGCGCTGCCTGATTCGCGGGTGAACCCGCTCCTACAACGGGCTTCGCCAGCCTGAAGCTGGCGTGTTCCAGCAGTGCCATCCGCCGCGCCACCTGGTTGCGGAGCAAAAAAAAGGGCGACCCTCGGGTCGCCCTTTTTACCGATCAAACAGAACTCAGTTCTGCTTGGCCATTGCTTCGCGCAGCAGCGCAGCCATGGTGGTGTCGGCAGCAGCTTCCGGAGCGTTTTTCAGGCTCTGGATAGCTTCGCGCTCTTCAGCGTCGTCTTTCGATTTGATCGACAGGCTGATAACGCGGGACTTGCGGTCAACGCTGATGATCTTGGCTTCGATCTCTTCGCCTTCCTTCAGAACGTTACGCGCGTCTTCAACGCGGTCACGGCTGATTTCGGAAGCTTTCAGAGTGGCTTCGATGTCGTCGGCCAGGGTGACGATGGCGCCTTTGGCGTCAACTTCTTTCACGATGCCCTTGACGATAGCGCCCTTGTCATTGACAGCAACGAAGTTGGAGAACGGATCGTCTTCCAGCTGCTTGATGCCCAGGGAGATGCGCTCGCGCTCTGGGTCAACCGACAGGATGACAGTTTCCAGCTCGTCGCCCTTCTTGAAACGACGCACGGCTTCTTCGCCGGTTTCGTTCCAGGAGATGTCGGACAGGTGAACCAGGCCGTCGATGCCGCCGTCCAGACCAATGAAGATACCGAAGTCGGTGATCGACTTGATGGTACCGGTGATCTTGTCACCCTTGTTGAACTGGCCGGAGAAGTCTTCCCATGGGTTGGACTTGCACTGCTTGATGCCCAGGGAGATACGACGACGCTCTTCGTCGATGTCCAGAACCATGACTTCCACTTCGTCGCCAACCTGAACGACTTTCGACGGGTGGATGTTCTTGTTGGTCCAGTCCATTTCGGAAACGTGTACCAGACCTTCAACGCCTTCTTCCAGCTCAGCGAAGCAGCCGTAGTCGGTCAGGTTGGTAACGCGAGCCTGTACGCGAGTACCTTCTGGGTAACGGGCAGTGATAGCTACCCACGGATCTTCGCCCATCTGCTTCAGACCCAGCGAAACGCGGTTGCGCTCACGGTCGAACTTCAGAACGCGTACGTCGACTTCGTCGCCAACGTTAACGATTTCCGATGGGTGCTTGATGCGCTTCCAGGCCATGTCGGTGATGTGCAGCAGGCCGTCGATACCGCCCAGGTCCACGAATGCGCCGTAGTCGGTGAGGTTCTTGACGATACCTTTGACTTGCTGGCCTTCCTGCAGGGTTTCCAGCAGGGCTTCGCGCTCGGCGCTGTTCTCGGCTTCCAGCACGCTGCGACGGGAAACGACAACGTTGTTGCGCTTCTGGTCCAGCTTGATGACCTTGAATTCCAGCTCTTTGCCTTCCAGGTGGGTGGTGTCGCGCACTGGGCGGACATCAACCAGGGAGCCCGGCAGGAACGCACGGATGCCGTTAACGTCGACAGTGAAGCCGCCCTTAACCTTACCGTTGATAACGCCCTTGACCACTTCTTCGGCGGCGAAAGCTGCTTCCAGAACAATCCAGCACTCGGCGCGCTTGGCTTTTTCACGGGACAGCTTGGTTTCGCCAAAGCCGTCTTCGACCGCGTCCAGCGCAACGTGAACTTCGTCACCGACCTTGATGGTCAGCTCGCCAGCTTCGTTGTAGAACTGCTCGAGCGGGATGACGCCCTCGGACTTCAGGCCAGCGTGTACGGTAACCCAGTCGCCGTCGATGTCGACAACGATACCGGTGATGATCGCACCCGGCTGAAGATTGAGGGTTTTCAGGCTTTCTTCAAAGAGTTCTGCAAAGCTTTCGCTCATTTTAATTCCTGTAGATTCGGGCGAAACAGACGCCCATAACCACATTCCAGACAATGTGGGTTCGTTTTAAGTAAAGGAAAGCCGGCAGGACGTTGACTGGTGCCCCTGCCTGCTTTCCTGGCTATCAGATAAGGTCGCGCTGGGCGATCTCGCTTCTGATACGTTGCAACACCTGCTCGATGGACAACTCGGTAGAGTCCAACTGAATGGCATCGGCCGCTGGCTTCAGCGGGGCCACTGCACGTTGGGTGTCGCGCTCATCACGCGCACGAATCTCATCCAGCAGACTCGACAGACTAACATCTTCACCCTTGCCCTTCAACTGCAGGTAGCGGCGACGTGCGCGCTCCTCCGCGCTGGCGGTGAGGAAGACCTTCAATGGCGCATCCGGGAACACCACGGTACCCATGTCGCGACCGTCAGCAATCAGCCCCGGCACTTCGCGGAACTCACGCTGACGAACCAGCAGCGCATCACGCACTGCCGGCAGCGAGGCCACCATCGATGCACCGGCACCGACGGTTTCGGTACGGATGACGTTGCTGACGTCCTCACCCTCAAGGATGATCTGTTGTAGCTTACCGGGCTCGGCAGCGATGAACTGCACATCCAGATGGGCGGCAAGCTTGGTCAGCAGCTCTTCGTTGGTCAGGTCGACGCCGTGGTTGCTGGCATTGAATGCCAGCAAGCGATACAGCGCGCCGGAGTCCAGCAGCTTCCAGCCCAGCTCGCGGGCAATCAGCCCGGCGACCGTGCCCTTGCCCGAGCCGCTTGGCCCGTCGATGGTGATAACCGGTGCCATTGAATTCACGACTTGCCCTCTTCTGCCACGCGAATCCCCACTTCGGCGCACAGCGCCAGGAAGTTGGGGAACGAGGTGGCGACGTTGGCGCAGTCGTGAATGCGAATCGGCGCACTGGCACGCAGCGAAGCCACGCTGAAGGCCATGGCGATGCGGTGGTCACCATGCCCATGCACTTCGCCGCCGCCCATCTGGCCACCGTCGATGATGATGCCGTCCGGGGTCGGCTCGCACTTGATGCCCAAGGTGGTGAGGCCATCGGCCATCACCTGGATACGATCGGACTCCTTCACCCGCAGCTCTTCGGCGCCACGCAGCACGGTACGCCCTTCAGCGCAGGCAGCGGCCACGAACAAGACCGGGAATTCGTCGATGGCCAGCGGCACCAAAGCTTCAGGAATGTCGATACCCTTCAGCTTGGCACCGCGCACACGCAGGTCGGCCACGGGTTCGCCACCCACTTCACGCTGGTTTTCCAGGGTGATGTCACCGCCCATCAGGCGCAGGATGTCGATCACGCCAGTACGGGTCGGGTTGATGCCGACATGCTCCAGCACCAGCTCGGAGCCTTCAGCGATAGAGGCTGCGACCAGGAAGAACGCTGCCGAGGAAATGTCTGCCGGCACTTCGATCCGCGTAGCGGTCAGCTTGCCACCGGACTGCAGCGAGGCCACCGGGCCATTGCTGTCGACCGAATAGCCAAAACCGCGCAGCATGCGCTCGGTGTGGTCACGGGTAGGCGCAGGCTCGGTGACAGTGGTCTTGCCTTCGGCGTACAGGCCGGCCAGCAGCAGGCAGGATTTGACCTGGGCGCTAGCCATCGGCAGCGTGTAGGTCAAGCCTTTGAGCTTGTGGCCGCCGCGAATGGTCAGCGGCGGGCGGCCGTCCGGGCCGGTCTCGACCACAGCACCCATTTCGCGCAGCGGGTTGGCCACACGGCTCATCGGGCGCTTGGACAGCGAGGCGTCGCCGGTCATGGTGACATCGAACGGCTGACCGGCCAACAGGCCCGACAGCAGGCGCATCGAAGTACCGGAGTTACCTACGTACAGCGGCCCTGGTGGCGGCTTCAGGCCATGCAGGCCCACGCCGTGAATGGTCACACGACCGTGGTTGGGGCCTTCGATGACCACACCCATGTCACGGAATGCCTGCAGGGTCGCCAGCGCATCTTCGCCTTCGAGGAAGCCTTCGACCTCGGTAGTACCTTCGGCCAGCGAGCCGAGCATGATCGAGCGATGGGAAATCGACTTGTCGCCCGGTACACGGATCCGCCCGTTCAGGCGGCCACCCGGTTGGGCCTGGAAAATCAGATCGTTGGCGTTCATAGCGTCCACATAGGCCCGGCGGGCCAGGATTTTACTGAAATGCTCGCGGGCAACCCGTGCGCGGGTGAATACACCCAGCAGCTGGTGCCCATCCCCTTCAGCGATCGCGTCGCGCAGGGCGTCGAGATCACTGCGAAATGTATCAAGCGTGCGCAGGACAGCGTCGCGGTTGGCGAGGAAGATGTCATGCCACATGGTCGGATCGCTGCCGGCGATTCTTGTGAAATCGCGGAACCCACCCGCAGCGTACCGGAAGATCTCGAGGTTTTCATTGCGTTTGGCCAGTGAGTCGACCAGGCCAAAGGCCAGCAGGTGTGGCAGATGGCTGGTGGCGGCCAGTACTTCGTCATGGCGCTCGACCGACATGTGCTCCACATCGGCGTCCAGCGCACGCCACAGGCGGTCAACCAGGGCCAGCGCGGCGGGGTCGGTTTCGGCCAGCGGCGTGAGGATGACCTTGTGCCGACGGAACAAGGTGGCATTGGACGCCTCTACCCCGCTCTGCTCGGAACCAGCGATGGGGTGGCCCGGGACGAAGCGCGGCAGGCGGGCACCGAAGACGGCACGCGCCTCACGCACGACGTTGCCCTTGGCGCTACCGACGTCGGTGATGATCGCATCACCCAGGTCGAGCAGGGCCAGGCGCGCGAGGACTTTTTCCATGGCCAGGATCGGTACGGCCAGCTGGATGACATCGGCGCCCACACAAGCGGCGGCAAGGTCTTCTTCGCAGCGGTCGACCACGCCCAGGGCCACGGCCTGCTTGCGCGAGGGGGCATCCAGGTCGACACCGACCACTTCGCGGCACAGGCCGCTTTCACGCAGGCCCTTGGCGAACGAGCCGCCGATCAGGCCGAGACCGACCACGACCAGGCGGTCGATGATGGGCGCGGGTTTGGTTTTTGCTGCATTTACCACTGGTGCGAACCCTGTTCAGAAATCTAGGTAGCCTGTGAGGGCCATTGGGGCCGCGGCGCGGCCCTTCGCGGGCTAGCCCGCTCCCACAGAGATCGGCATCACATGCTCACTGTGGGAGCGGGCATGCCCGCGAAGGGCTGCAAGGCAGCCCCAAGGCCCCTGAATCAAAGCACCGCCTTCGGATAAGAGCCCAGCACCTTCAGCGCCACAGCCTCCTGGCTGATCTGCTCGAGCACCGCCTTGATCAGCGGGTCGCGGTGGTGGCCGACGAAGTCGATGAAGAACACGTAGGTCCACTTGCCGCTGCGCGACGGGCGGGTCTCGATGCGGGTCAGGTCGATGCCGTTCTGATAGAACGGCACCAGCAACTCATGCAACGCACCTGGCTTGTTGCTCATCGAAACGATGATCGAGGTCTTGTCGTCGCCGGTCGGCGGTACTTCCTGGTTACCGATCATCAGGAAGCGCGTGGAGTTGTCCGGGCGGTCTTCGATCTTCTCGGCCAGACGGGTCAAGCCGTACAGGTTGGCCGCCATATCGCCGGCGATCGCCGCCGAGTTCCACTCGCCCTTGACCCGCTTGGCCGCTTCGGCATTGCTCGATACGGCCACGCGCTCCACGTTCGGGTAGTGAGCGTCCAGCCACTTTCGGCACTGGGCCAGCGACTGGGCGTGGGAGTAGATGCGGGTGATGCTGTCGGTCTTGGTGTTCTCGCCCACCAGCAGGTGGTGGTGGATACGCAGCTCGACCTCACCGCAAATCACCATGTCATGCTCGAGGAAGCTGTCCAGGGTGTGGCTGACCGCACCTTCAGTGGAGTTTTCCACCGGCACCACACCGAAGTTGACGGCACCGGCCGCCACTTCACGGAACACTTCGTCGATGGCCGCCATCGGCCGACTGATCACCGCGTGGCCAAAGTGCTTCATGGCCGCCGCCTGGGTGAAGGTGCCCTCTGGGCCGAGGTAGGCGATTTTCAGCGGCTCTTCCAGGGCCAGGCACGACGACATGATTTCGCGGAACAGCCGCGCCATCTCTTCGTTGCCCAGCGGGCCCTTGTTGCGCTCCATCACGCGCTTGAGCACCGCAGCTTCACGCTCGGGACGGTAGAACACCGGCTTCTCGCCTTCTTTCAGCGAGGCAGTCTTGACCCGGGCCACTTCTTCGGCGCAGCGGGCGCGGTCGCTGATCAGCTCGAGGATTTTCTCGTCGAGGCTGTCGATGCGCACGCGCAGCGCCTTGAGCTCCTGTTCGGACATGTCAGCCATGCTCCTTCTCGAATTCAGCCATGTAGCCTACCAGCGCTTCTACCGCTTCCAGGCCCAGGGCGTTGTAGATGGACGCGCGCATGCCGCCAACCGAACGGTGGCCCTTGAGGTTGAGCAGGCCACGCGCGTCGGCGCCAGCGAGGAAGGCCTTGTCCAGGCGCTCGTCAGCCAGGCGGAACGGCACGTTCATCCACGAACGGGCGTTGACGCTGATCGGGTTGGTGTAGAACTCGCTGCGGTCGATGAAGCCGTAAAGGCGGTCTTTCTTGGCACGGTTGCGCTGCTCCATGGCCTCGACACCGCCCTGCTCTTTCAGCCACTCGAAGACCAGGCCCGAGAGGTACCAGGAGTAGGTGGCCGGGGTGTTGTACATCGAGCCGTTGTCAGCCGAAACCTTGTAGTCGAGCATGGTCGGGCAGCTGCTGCGGGCATGGCCCAACAGGTCTTCGCGCACGATCACCACCACCAGGCCGCTTGGGCCGATATTCTTCTGCGCGCCGGCGTAGATCAGGCCGAACTGCGACACATCGATCGGGCGCGAGAGGATGTCGGACGACATATCGACCACCAGCGGCACGTCACCGGTTTGCGGCACCCAGTCAAACTGCAGGCCACCGATGGTCTCGTTGGACGCATAGTGCACGTAGGCTGCGTTTTTGGTCAGGTTCCACTCGTTCTGGCCGGGGATGGCCAGGTAGTCGTAAGGCTTGGCAGTGGCGGCGACGTTGACGTTGCCGAAACGGCGCGCTTCCTCGATGGCCTTTTTCGACCAGATACCGGTTTCGATGTAGTCGGCCGTGCCGTTTTCCGGCAGCAGGTTCAGCGGGATTTCAGCGAACTGCTGGCTGGCGCCCCCTTGCAGGAACAGCACCTTGTAGTTGGAGGGGACGGACAGCAGGTCACGCAGGTCCTGCTCGGCCTTTTCGGCGATGGCCACGTAATCGTCGCTGCGATGGCTCATTTCCATCACCGACAACCCCTTGCCACGCCAGTCCAGCATCTCGGCCTGTGCGCGCTGCAGGACAGCGTCAGGAAGCGCGGCAGGGCCTGCGCAGAAGTTAAAGGCTCGTTTGCTCACATCCACTCTCGCTCTGCCAAATAGAACAAAAACTATCACATGGGTTAGCAGCGACCCTGTGGGAGCGGGCGAGCCCGCGAACACCGGCAAAGCCGGTGCCATCTACCGCAGTGTCTGCTTCGCGGGCATGCCCGCTCCCACAAGGCCGGGCTTTGCCAGCTGTTATCAGTCAAACGGGGCGACCTTGGTCGCCCCGCTCGGGTTTACGCTTGCTTACTCTTGCGGGGCCTCGTCGGCACCCGCAGCTTCTTCATTTTCATTGTCTGGCGCTACAGCCTCGACACCCTCCTCGTCCGTCTCGATCACTTCATCGAGTTCGTCCTCGGACGGCTCCTGGATACGCTCCAGGCCCACCAGTGTCTCATCGGCCGCCAGCTTGATCAGCGTAACGCCCTGGGTGTTGCGGCTGAGGCTGGACACCTCGCCAACCCGGGTGCGAACCAGCGTGCCCTGGTCGGAAATCAGCATGATCTCCTCGCCTTCCTGCACCTGGATAGCACCGATCAGCAGGCCGTTGCGCCCTTTGGTACCCATGGCGATCACACCCTGGCCACCGCGGCCGCGACGCGGGAACTTGGACAGCGGGGTGCGCTTGCCAAAGCCACGCTCGGAGGCGGTGAGGATCTGCGAGCCGGACTCCGGGATCAGCATCGAAATGATCCGCTGGCCTTTGCCCAGCTTCATGCCGCGCACACCACGGGCGTTGCGGCCCATTTCACGCACGACGCTCTCGGCAAAGCGAATGACCTTGCCAGCGTCGGAGAACATCATGACTTCCTTGGCGCCATCGGTGATGGCCGCGGCAATCAGGGTGTCGCCTTCCTTCAGCTTCAGGGCGATCAGGCCGTTGGAGCGCGGACGGGCGAACTGCACCAGCGGGGTCTTCTTGACGGTACCGGAAGCGGTCGCCATGAAGATGTACGCGCCGGTCGGCTCTGCAACCCACTCCGGGGTGTCGCCGTCTTCTTCGTCGACTTCCTCGGCCTCTACCAGCTCACCCTCGAGCACGGTGTCTTCAGCCTCGTCCAGTTCTTCGTCGAGGTCGGCGTTCTGCTGCAGTGCTTCAAGGTCGATCTGCAGCATGGCGGTGATGCGCTCACCCTCCTCCAGCGGCAGCAGGTTGACCAGCGGACGACCGCGGGCAGCGCGGGACGCTTCGGGGATTTCGTAGGTCTTCTTCCAGTACACCTTGCCCTTGCTGGAGAACAGCAACAGGGTGGCATGGCTGTTGGCGACCAGCAGGTGCTCGATGTAGTCCTCGTCCTTCACGCCGGTCGCCGACTTGCCTTTGCCGCCGCGGCGCTGGGCCTGGTAGGCGGACAATGGCTGGGTCTTGGCATAACCACCATGGGAGATGGTGACCACGCGCTCTTCTTCCGGGATCATGTCGCCGTAGTTGAGGTCGTGGCTGGCATTGAGGATTTCGGTGCGGCGCACATCGCCGTACTCGGCACGGATGGCCTCCAGCTCCTCGCGAATCACTTCCATCAGGCGCTCGGCGCTGCTGAGGATGCGGATCAACTCGCCAATCTGCTCGAGGATTTCCTGGTACTCGGCCAGCAGCTTCTCGTGCTCCAGGCCGGTCAGGCGGTGCAGGCGCAGGTCGAGAATGGCCTGGGCCTGTTCCGGCGACAGGAAGTACTTGCCGTCATGCAGGCCATACTGCTCCGGCAGGTCCTCAGGGCGGCAGGAATCGGCGCCGGCGCGCTCGACCATGACCTGCACAGCACTGGATTCCCACGGCGTGGAAACCAGGGCTTCCTTGGCTTCGGACGGCGTCGGCGAGGCCTTGATCAGGGCAATGACCGGGTCGATGTTGGACAGCGCAACCGCCTGGCCTTCAAGGATATGGCCACGTTCACGGGCCTTGCGCAGCTCGAATACGGTACGACGGGTCACCACTTCACGGCGGTGGCGGACGAACGCTTCGAGCAGGTCCTTGAGGTTGAGCAGGCGCGGACGGCCGTCGACCAGGGCCACAACGTTGATGCCGAATACGCTCTGCAGCTGGGTTTGCTGGTAGAGGTTGTTGAGCACCACCTCCGGCACCTCGCCGCGACGCAGCTCGATGACGATGCGCATGCCGTCCTTGTCGGACTCGTCGCGCAGCTCGGTGATGCCTTCGATCTTCTTCTCTTTGACCAGCTCGGCGATCTTTTCGATCAGACGCGCCTTGTTCAGCTGGTACGGCAGCTCGGTGATCACGATCTGCTGGCGGCCGCCAACCTTGTCGATGTCTTCGATCTCGGAGCGGGCGCGCATGTAGATGCGGCCACGGCCGGTGCGATAGGCCTCGATGATGCCCTGACGACCGTTGATGATGCCGGCAGTCGGGAAGTCCGGGCCAGGGATGAACTGCATCAGCTCATCGATGGTGACTTCCGGGTTGTCGATGAGCGCCAGGCAGCCATCGATGACCTCGCCGAGGTTATGCGGCGGAATGTTGGTCGCCATGCCCACGGCAATACCGCTGGAACCGTTGACCAGCAGGTTGGGAATACGCGTCGGCATGACCGCCGGGATCTGCTCGGTGCCGTCGTAGTTGGGCACCCAGTCGACGGTTTCCTTGTGCAGGTCGGCCAGCAGTTCGTGGGCCAGTTTGGTCATGCGCACTTCGGTGTATCGCATGGCAGCAGCGTTGTCGCCGTCCACCGAACCGAAGTTGCCCTGGCCGTCGACCAGCAGGTAGCGCAACGAGAACGGTTGGGCCATACGCACGATGGTGTCGTAGACCGCAGTGTCGCCGTGCGGGTGGTACTTACCGATCACGTCACCGACCACACGGGCGGATTTCTTGTACGGCTTGTTCCAGTCGTTGCCCAGTTCGCTCATCGCATAGAGAACGCGGCGATGCACGGGCTTCAAGCCGTCACGCGCATCGGGCAGCGCTCGCCCGACAATCACGCTCATCGCGTAGTCGAGGTAAGACTGTCTCAGTTCGTCTTCGATATTGACCGGGAGGATTTCTTTGGCCAGTTCGCCCATGAGAAGCCTGATTCCTTTTTCTGGTGAAACTTCGCAGCTCCATCAAGGGCCGAACGAAGCTCGCCGCCGCAGCGCATAAGGGTGCGACGACTTACGACAAATCAATGAGTTGTGCCATGGATCTGCGCAATGAAGGCCGCCGTGATGGGCGGTCTTGGAAACTGCCGGATGTTATCACAAACGCGGGGGCGGTGGGGAGAGGTGGCAGTTGGTCTCAGCCGCGCTTGAAACCTGGTTTTTGTATTGCCTGCACCGGCCTTTTCGCGGGCTCGCCCGCCCCCACAGGTTCACCACAGCCCTAAGGCCATGCGATATCCCTGTGGGAGCGGGCAAGCCCGCGAAAAGGCCGGTGAGGCGATACAAAATCAGTGCAGGCGCTTGCGGCAAACCAGCTGAGCCAGCTTGGCAGCATCCGGGCGCTCGACGATGCCGCGTTCGGTCACGATCACATCGATCAGGTCGGCCGGCGTTACATCGAACACCGGGTTGAACACCTCGACACCCGGCGACACCGGGGTACCGCCGAAGTCCAGCCACTCGTCGGCGTCACGCTCCTCCAGCGGGATATCCTCACCCGTGGCCAGGTTCAGGTCGATGCTGGTGCTCGGCGCCACGACCATGAAGCGCACGCCATGGTGCATGGCACTGACGGCCAGCTGATAGGTGCCGATCTTGCCGGCCATGTCGCCATTGGCAGCGATGCAGTCCGCCCCCACCACCACCCAGGTGATGCCCTTGGTCTTCATGAGGTGGGCCAGCGCAGAGTCGGCACAAAGGGTCACCGGGATGCCCTCGTTGGCCAGCTCCCAGCCGGTCAGGCGCGAGCCCTGCAGCCAAGGGCGAGTCTCACCGGCATAAACCCGCTCGACCATGCCTTCCAGGTAGCCGGCACGGATCACCCCCAGTGCGGTGCCAAAGCCACCACTGGCAAGGGCGCCGGCGTTGCCGAAGGTGAGCAGGGCCTGGGCATTGCCCTGATGGCGACGGATCAGCTCGATACCCTGCTGGGCCATGGTCAGGTTGGCCTCACGGTCGCTGTCGTGAATGGCCACCGCTTCGGCCTCCAGCGCTGCCAGAACGTCTTCTTCCGGCCGCAGGCGCTGCAGGCGCTCGCGCATGCGGTTCAGCGCCCAGAACAAGTTGGCGGCGGTAGGGCGCGCCTCGGCGAGGGTGAGAAAGTCGTCTTCAAGGTCCATTTCCCAATCGCCGCCTTCGGCCAGCCGCTCTTCAAGGGCCAGTACCAGGCCGTAAGCTGCGGCAATACCGATCGCCGAGGCGCCGCGCACCGCCATGTCACGGATGGCTGCGGCCACCTGCGCAACATTGTCGCAGGCCAGCCAACGCTCCTCCGACGGCAGCAGGCGCTGGTCGAGCAGGTGCAAGGCGCCGCCCTGCCAGCGGATCGCGGTCACCTTCTCCGCCGCCAAAAGTCGCTCGCGCATCGCCTCTCCCCGTCATTCGGATATCAAAAACCGGCGATTATAGCGACCCTCGCGGCCAAGCGCTCGGGTATACTCCGGCGCAATTTTGCGAAGTTTCAGAGGACTGTTCAATGAGCAACGTCGACCGCGCCGAAATCGCCAAGTTCGAAGCGCTGGCCCACCGCTGGTGGGACCGCGAAAGCGAGTTCAAGCCGCTGCACGAAATCAACCCGCTGCGCGTCAACTGGATCGACGAGCGCGTCAGCCTGGCCGGCAAGAAAGTGCTGGACGTGGGTTGCGGTGGCGGCATCCTCAGCGAAGCCATGGCCCTGCGCGGCGCCACGGTCACCGGTATCGACATGGGCGAGGCGCCACTGGCGGTGGCTCAGCTGCACCAGCTGGAGTCCGGCGTGCAGGTGGAATACCGGCAGATCACCGCCGAAGCCCTGGCCGAGGAAATGCCTGAACAGTTCGACGTGGTCACCTGCCTGGAAATGCTCGAGCACGTGCCCGACCCGTCTTCGGTGATTCGCGCCTGCTACCGCATGGTCAAGCCGGGCGGCCAGGTGTTCTTCTCCACCATCAACCGCAACCCCAAGGCCTACCTGCTGGCCATCGTCGGCGCCGAGTACATCCTGAAGATGCTGCCGCGCGGCACCCATGACTTCAAGAAGTTCATCCGCCCGTCCGAGCTGGGCGCCTGGAGCCGCGATGCCGGCCTGCAGGTGAAGGACATCATCGGGCTCACCTACAACCCGCTGACCAAGCACTACAAGCTCAACAGCGACGTCGACGTCAACTACATGATCCAGACCCTGCGCGAGGAATAAGCATGCGTTTGCGAGCAGTACTCTTCGACATGGACGGCACCTTGCTGGACACGGCGCCGGACTTCATCGCCATTTGCCAGGCCATGCTCGCCGAACGCGGGCTGCCGGCCGTTGACGACAACCTGATCCGTGGCGTGATCTCGGGTGGCGCCCGCGCCATGGTTGCCACTGCGTTCGCCATGGACCCGGAGGCTGACGGCTTCGAGGCCCTGCGCCTGGAGTTCCTCGAGCGTTACCAGCGCGACTGCGCGGTGCACAGCAAGCTGTTCGAGGGCATGGCCGAGCTGCTGGCCGACATCGAGAAAGGCAACCTGCTGTGGGGCGTCGTCACCAACAAGCCGGTGCGCTTCGCCGAGCCGATCATGCAGCAACTGGGTCTGGCCGAGCGTTCGGCGTTGCTGATCTGCCCGGACCACGTGAAAAACAGCAAACCCGACCCCGAGCCGCTGATCCTGGCCTGCAAGACCCTGAACCTGGACCCGGCCAGTGTGCTGTTCGTTGGCGACGACCTGCGCGACATCGAGTCTGGTCGCGACGCGGGTACCCGCACGGCAGCAGTGCGCTACGGCTATATTCATCCAGAGGACAACCCCAACAACTGGGGTGCCGACGTGGTAGTGGACCACCCGCTGGAACTGCGCAAAGTGATCGACAGCGCGCTGTGCGGCTGCTGAACCCAGACCGATGACCGGGCACCGCCCTTTTGTAGGAGCGGGTTTACCCGCGAATGCGTCCGATCAGGCGCCAGTGTTGTCCGGGCTGGCGCATTCGCGGGTGAACCCGCTCCTACAATAGGCCCAGGCCGCCCACACGAACTCGAAGGACAGAACCATGTTCGACTACACCGCCCGCCCCGACCTGCTGCAAGGCCGGGTCATCCTGGTTACCGGTGCCGGCCGTGGCATTGGTGCCGCGGCTGCCAAGGCCTATGCCGCACTGGGTGCCACCGTGCTGCTGCTGGGCAAGACCGAGGCCAACCTGAACGAGGTCTACGACCAGATCGAAGCCGCCGGCCACCCGCAGCCGGTGGTCATCCCGTTCAACCTGGAAACCGCCCTGCCACACCAGTACGACGAGCTGGCGGCCATGATCGAAGGCCAGTTCGGCCGCCTCGATGGCCTGCTCAACAATGCGTCGATCATCGGCCCGCGCACGCCGCTGGAACAGCTGTCGGGCGACAACTTCATGCGCGTGATGCACATCAACGTCAATGCCACCTTCATGCTCACCAGCACCCTGCTGCCGCTGCTGAAGCTGTCGGAAGACGCTTCGGTGGTGTTTACCAGCAGCAGCGTGGGGCGCAAGGGCCGGGCTTACTGGGGCGCTTATGGCGTGTCGAAGTTCGCCACCGAAGGCCTGATGCAGACCTTGGCCGATGAGCTGGAAGGCGTGGCGCCGGTGCGCGCCAACAGTATCAACCCGGGCGCCACGCGCACGGCGATGCGGGCCCAGGCCTACCCCGGCGAGAACCCGCAGAACAACCCGCTGCCCGAAGAGATCATGCCGGTGTACCTGTACCTGATGGGGCCGGACAGCACAGGGGTGAACGGGCAGGCGTTCAACGCCCAATAAACCTGCATCGGCCTCTTCGCGGGCTTGCCCGCTCCCACAGGTAGGGCGCAGTCCTTGAGGGTTGCGGTGATCCTGTGGGAGCGGGCAAGCCCGCGAAGAGGGCGGTACAGGAAAGCGATCAGCCCACAGCCAACGCCGGCCGCATACGGCCTTGCTGGCGCCCTTCCAGCTGCATGCAGCGTTCCAGGAACAGGAACATGCAGTCGTAACTCTTGCAGATCGCCCTGCGCAGCTCGGTCCGCAACCCCAGGGTGGGGTTCTCACCGGCCAGGGTACAGATGATTTCCAGCGCCTCCCACGGGTGCGCATCGTCATACTGGGCATGCATCTTCAGCCACTTCATCGCCCGCTTGCGCCCTTCTTCAGGGAACCCCTGCGCATAGGTGTCGGTCGAGCACACCACCGCTGACCATTCACCGGTCGCGCCTTCGATGGCGTAGTTGGTCGCCGCCATGGAAATGGCCAGGTTCTCGGTGGCGCACACCCGCCAGCACCAGTCGTTCAGGCCGTTCAGCTCGGGCGGCACTTCTTGCGCCTGCAACTCGTGCAGGTGCACACCGTGCGCCTGGCACCAGTTCACCCAGTAGTCGGCATGGTTGAGCTCGACGCGGATGTTGCGCATCAGCCAGCGCCGCGCCATGTCCTCGCCCTGATGCCGGCCATAGCGGGTCTTGGTCAGGTTATGCGCCATGTACAACGAAAACTGCTCCACCACCGGCCAGCCCCCGATCAGGTACTGACGGATGGTCGATTGCTTCAGCTGGCCATCGCGTAGTCGTGCATAAAACTCATGCTCAACCACCCGGCGCTTGCTCTCGCGGCAGTCTTCAATCAGTTGCTGGGCCCATTGGGGGTAACTGGCGGGGTCCATCAAAGGCCCGATACGAACGAATGCGTCAATCACTTTCAGCTCCTTGATCCTTGTGATTTCCAACTAGCGAAATGTGCCAGGTGCTCGCTGCAACAGAGGCCGGGCGGCGATCCGTTGGCGCTGCAGACTGTCACAGGTGAACACCTGGGGGCGTTCGATCAGGTAGCCCTGGGCGTAATCCACGCCTATTTCCTGCAAGGCCTGCTCGATCAAGGGTGTTTCGACGAACTCGGCAATTGTGCGCTTACCCATCACATGGCCGATATGGTTGATGACCTCGACCATGGCCCGGTTGACCGGGTCGTCGAGCATGTCCTTGACGAAACTGCCGTCAATCTTCAGGTAGTCCACGGGCAAATGCTTGAGATAGGCGAACGAGGACATGCCGGCGCAAAAATCATCGAGCGAGAAACGGCAACCCAGTCCTTTCAGCTCGTTGATGAAGCGAATGGCGCTGCCCAGGTTGGCAATGGCGCTGGTTTCGGTAATTTCAAAGCAGATCATTCGCGGCGGAATGGCGTATTCGACGAACAACCGCTGGAGGTATTCAAGGAACTTGTCGTCGCCAATGCTGGACCCCGACAGGTTGATGGCACAGGTCGACAACGGCCCTTCACGCCCTTCTTCCAGGCACTGGCGTATGACCATGAACACATTGCGCACCACCCAGCGGTCCAGCGCGGTCATCAGACCGTAGCGCTCGGCCGCCGGGATGAAGCTGCTGGGCAGGATGGTGCGGCCGCTTTCGTCGTGCAGGCGCAACAGAATTTCGATATGGCCCGGGCCCTCGAAGGTTTTGAGCGGGGCGATTTCCTGGGCGTAGAGGCAAAAGCGGTTTTCTTCCAGGGCCACATGCAAGCGCTGGATCCAGGCCATTTCGCCAAAACGCATGGACAGCTCGCTGTCGTCGGCGTGGTACACCTGCACACGGTTTCGGCCCTTTTCCTTGGCCATGTAGCAGGCCATGTCGGCGGCGCGCAGCGAGGCCTCCAGGGTACCGGGGGCCTGGGCCATATGCACCAGACCAATACTGACCGTGGTCACGAACGGCCGCCCTTTCCATACAAAGTGCAGGCTCTGCACCATCTGGCGCAATTGTTCGCCAATGCGCTCGGCCTGGTCGGGCGGGCAGTTTTCCAGCAGCACGCCAAATTCATCGCCGCCCAGCCGTGCCAGCGTATCGCCCTCACGCAGGCCGGATTGCAGCACCGCGCAGATGTGCCGCAGCAACTCATCGCCGGCAGCGTGGCCACAGGTGTCGTTGACCAGCTTGAACTGGTCGAGGTCGAGGAACATCAGCGAATGCCGCCCGGCCTGACGCGCCAGGTCGTTGAGCGCCTGCTCCAGGCGGTATTCGAACTCGCGGCGGTTGGCCAGCCCGGTCAGGGCATCGTGGGTTGCCTGCCAGGACAGGTTGGCGATGTACTGGCGTTCCTGGGTCATGTCGTGCAGCACCAGCACGATGCCACTGACCTGGCCATCATTGAGGATCGGCGAGCCTACCAGGTTGATCGACACGGTACTGCCGTCCAGGCGCTGGATCAGCCGGGCATGCTCAGAGCCGCCCTTGAGGCTGCCGCTGAGCACCTGCTCGACCAAGCTGCGACCGTCCTCCTCGGCGTGTTCATCCACCAGGCTGAACAGTGCCGACAGCGGCAGGCCCTGGGCCTGGCCGGATTGCCAGTGGGTCAACTGCTCGGCGGCCGGGTTCATGTAGCCGATATTGCCCTCGACATCGGTGGTGATCACCGCATCACCGATGGCCTGCAGGGTAATCTGCGCACGCTCTTTTTCTTCCTGCAGGGCGCTGGCAAAGGCCTGGCGCTGGGCCAACAGCTTGCTGGAGCGGCGCCAGGCAATGGCGATCAGGAACATCGCGGTCAGCAGGTTGGTGATCAGCAGCACCCGCAGCAACATGCGCGAGCCTTCACCCAAGGCATCACTGAAGGCCTTGGCCGCCGGGGTCACGCCTTCGTTGATGGCGACAATGCGGGCCTTCCAATCGCTGACAGTGTCTGGATCCGCCGGGCCATTGGCAAAACGCTGGCGCATTTCACCGGCCAGTACATCCAGCTTGGCCAGATAGTCGTCACCGATGTCCCAGTAATCGATGGCTGTCTGCATATAACTGACATGGCGAAAGTTGCGGTAGAACCAGATGATCCGATCGACATCGTCAGGGTGGTTGCCACCTTGCAGAACCGCCTGTCGCGCGGCGTTCAGATCAGGGCTGGGGTGGTCGAGCACCTCGCGCAGACGATGGTCACCCTGGGGCACGGTAATGGCCTGGCGATAGCGCTGGTAGGTGCTGTCGTCCTGCGTCTCGCCGTACAGACTGAGGTAGTAGATGGCATCTTTCTGCGCCTTGGACCACAGGCTTTCGCCCGCGACATAGGCACGCACGGCCGAGAGCGTATAAAGGCTGAGGCTGCCCAACGCCACCTGAAGGACCACGACGGCGATGAAAGGCCATGTGATGCCGAGCAACTTTGGCGCTTCGAGTGTGCGATGTCCCTTCATGGAGTCCCTGTCACAGAGCAGATAAGGCGTAAATCGACCCAGACAAGCACAGCGTAGGCCATTTGCCATCGCTGTGGCGGGGATTTTTATGACAAGGAATCGGGGATTTTTACAGCGTACGCGCTGGCCATTGCAGGAGCGGGTTTACCCGCGAAGAAGACACCGCGGTGGATGGCACGGGCTTCGCCCGTGTTCGCGGGCAAGCCCGCTCCCACAGGGTCGCACCAGCTTTTAGAAATTGAGCAAGACAGTTGCTCCCAAAAGCCCGGTGAAGGCAGCCAGATAATCAGCTCTGCTGCAGATGCCCATACAGCTTGGCGTATAACCCACCCTCGGCAATCAGCTGCTGATGGTCGCCGTCTTCGGCCACGTGCCCGCCATCGAACACCAGCACCCGGTCGGCCTGTTTCACCGCCGACAAGCGGTGGGCGATGATCAGCGTGGTGCGGCCGCTGAGGAAGCACGCCAAGGCCTGATGCAGGTTGTACTCGGTGGCGGCATCCAGGGCTGAGGTGGCCTCGTCGAGGATCACCACCTTGGGCTCAGCCAGTACCATGCGGGCAATGGCCAGGCGCTGGCGCTGGCCACCGGACAAGCGCACGCCTGAACGCCCTACCACACTGTCCAGGCCCTGCGGCAAGGCGGCGATGGTGGCATCCAGCTGGGCGATGCGCAGCGCCTGCCAGCACGCATCATCGCTGCAGTCGCGGCCCATGGTCAGGTTGGCACGCACGCTGTCGTTGAACAGCGACGGGTGCTGCAACACCACCGCGACGTTCTCGCGCAGGGTTTCCAGGCCGATTTCCTGCAGGCTGGCCCCGCCAAAGCGGATGGTCCCGGCCTGGGCGCTGTAAAGGCCCAGCAGTAGCTGCACCAGCGTGCTCTTGCCGCCGCCGCTGGCACCGACAATCGCCACCTTCTCACCCGCAGCGATGGACAGGTCGAGGTGCTCGAGCACCGGCTCGTCGGCATAGGCAAAGCGCAGGTCGCGCACTTCAATGCCCACCGTTTCGCGCCCGGCGAACGGGTCGCTGGCGGCCGGGTATTGCGGCTCGTCGGCACGCGCCAGCAGCTCGTTGAGGCGGCTCAGCGCACCGCCTGCGGCGTAGTACGCATATTGCAGATTAAGCAGTTGCTCCACCGGACCGATCATGAACCACAGGTAGCTGAACACCGCCAGCATCTGGCCGATCGACAGGTCGGAAAACAGCACGGTCAGCATCGCCGCCGCGCGGAAGATGTCGATGCCGAACTGGAACAGCAGGCCACTGGCACGGCCACTGGCATCGCTTTTCCATTGCGAGTCCACGGCGTAATCGCGCACCTCGCGGGCACGCAGGCCCAGGCGGCCAAGGAAGTAGCCCTGGCGGTTGCCGGCGCGGATTTCCTGAATGGCATCGAGGGTTTCAGCCAGCGCCTGGGTAAAGCGCGCGGTGCTGTCGTTTTCGAGCTTTTTCAGGTGCTTGACGCGCTTGCCCAACTGCACGGTGAAGTAGATCACCAGCGGGTTGAACAGCAAGATCAGCAAGGCCAGCTGCCAGTGCATCCAGATCAGGATGGCCGCCGTGCCGGTCAGTGTCAGCATGGCCACCAGGAAGCGGCTGAGGGTTTCGCCAACGAACTTGTCGAGGGTGTCCAGGTCGGTGACCAGGTGGGTGGTCACCGTGCCGCTGCCCAGGCTTTCGTACTCTTTCAGCGAAATACGCTTGAGGCGCTCGATCAGGCGGATGCGCAGGCGGTAGACGATGTCCTTGGCCAGCCCGGCGAACAGCTTGGACTGGATCACGTTGAAGGCCAACGCAGCCAAGCGCAGGCACAGGGTGAGCGCCAGCATCAGGCCGATGTAGCCGGCTGCCACCTGCCAGCTGGACGGCAGCAGATGGTTCATCCACTTCAGCGCAGCATCGCCATGGCCGAGCAGAACTTCGTCCACCAACAGCGGCAGCAGCAGCGGAATGGGCACACTGCAACACGCCGCCAGTAACGCAATGAGGTTGGCTGACCAGAGGTTTTTCTTGTGATGCAGGGCCAGGCGGCGGATTTCCGCCCAGCTCAGTCGATCGCCCGCAGTGTATGGCTTGCCCGGTACCGGGTCGGGTGACCCAGGTACATCAAGCACAGGCGGCCTGCTGCAGCCAGCGGCCGAGCAAGGGTTGCAGGCGCTCCAGCGGCTGGTAGCCGTTGGTCAGCAAGGCCAGTTGGCCATTGCGCTCGGCCAGCAGGGTCGGGAACCCGGCAATACCCAGGTCCTGGGCCCAGGCGAAGTCGGCCGCGGTGGCGGCGCGGGTATCGGCACGGGCGAAGGCTTCGGCGAACGCGGCACGGTCGAAGCCACACTGCGAGGCCAGCTCGACCAGCTGCGGCGCGGTGGTCACATCGATGCCCTGTTCGTAGAACGAACGCTGGATCAACGCCAGCAGCGGCCAGACGCGCTCGGCATCCAGCTCGCGGGCCGTGACCAGCGCGCGGCAGGCCGGCTCGGTGTCGTAGACGAAGCCGTCCGGCATGGCCCCCTCGAAGCGGAACGGCTGGCCGGTAGCATCAGCCACCGCCTGCCAGTGTTCCAGGATGTACTTGCGAGTGGAGCTGTCCAGGGCGCTGCCGCCGGTACGCAGCCCGCCCGTTACCAAGCGGGCAGGCACGCCTGCCTCACGCGCCTGGGCGATCAGGGCCGCAGCCACTGGCGCAAAACCCCAGCACCAGGAGCACATCGGGTCCATCACATAGATCAGGCGTGCAGACATGCTTCAAGCCTCGGCTTTGTAGTTGTAACCGATCGGGTGCGGCAGGTTGCGGGCCTTGGCCAGCTCGATCTGCTTCTGCCGGTCGATGGCACTGCGCCGGGTCTTCTCGCTCAGGCTGTCCCAGCAATGCGGGCAGCTGACACCTGGCGAATAGTGCTCGGACGCGCGCTCCTCTGCATTGATCGGATGGCGGCAGGCGTGGCACTGGTCGTACTCGCCTTCGCTCAGGTCATGACGCACCGTGACCCGGTTGTCGAAGACGAAGCAGTCGCCGTCCCACAGGCTTTCTTCCTGAGGCACTTCCTCGAAGTATTTCAGGATGCCGCCCTTAAGATGATAGACCGACTCGAAGCCTTCACCGAGCATGTAGCTGGAGGCTTTTTCGCAACGGATGCCGCCGGTGCAGAACATGGCGACCTTCTTGTGCTTGCTCGGGTCGAAGTTGGCCTTGACGTACTCCGGGAACTCACGGAAGGTTTCGGTCTTCGGGTCGATGGCGCCCTTGAAGGTACCGATGGCCACTTCGTAGTCGTTGCGGGTGTCGATCAACAGCACTTCCGGGTCGCTGATCAGGGCGTTCCAGTCCTTGGGCTCGACATAGGTGCCAACGGCCTGGTTGGGGTCTACGCCCGGCACGCCGAGGGTGACGATCTCTTTCTTGAGCTTGACCTTGGTGCGGTAGAACGGCTGTTCGTCGCAGTACGATTCTTTGTGGTCGATATCGACCAGACGCGGGTCGCTGCGCAACCAGGCCAGCAGGCCATCAATGCCTTCCCGGGTGCCCGACACGGTGCCGTTGATGCCCTCCTGGGCCAGCAGCAGGGTGCCTTTGACGTTGTTGTCGAGCATGGTCTTGAGCAGCGGCTCGCGCAGCTCGACGTAGTCTTCCAGGGTGACGAACTTGTACAGCGCCGCGACGACGATGGCTTGAGACATGTAACGGAATCTCCAGGTGGTTGCCCTCGTAAGGGGCGGACCGGGTTTGACAGGTACAGAAAAAGCATGGGGGCGCTTTGTGCCCCTTTCGCGACACAAGGCCGCTCCCACAGGGACCGCGTAACCCGATGGCTAGTGCGGTTCCTGTGGGAGCGGCCTTGTGTCGCGAAAGGGCCGCAAAGCGGCCCCCGGATCTTGCAGGATTCTACCAGAACAACAGAAAGGTTTCAGTGCCCGCCGCCCGCGCACACGGGCGAGGCCGGTGCAACGCCGACCTTGGCCCACTCTTCGGCGGTGTAGGTGTGGATGGCCAGGGCATGGATCTCGCCCATCAGCTCACCCATGGTGGCGTACACCTTCTGGTGGCGCTTGACGCTGTTCAACCCGGCGAACTGCTCGCTGACGATCACCGCCTTGTAGTGGGTCTCCTGACCACGACTGTGCATGTGACTTTCGTTGAGCACTTCCAGGTGTTGCGGCGCCAGCGCGGCCAGTTGCTGTTCGATACGTTGTTGCATGGTCATTGCGGCGTACTCACTTCTTCGCTGGGGCGGCGGCCTTGCCTGCGTTCGGGTCCAGCTCTTTGGTCATGTCTTCCAGCAGCTTGTTCACCACCGGTACTGCTGGCTCCAGGCTCTGCTGGGTCAACTGTGCCGACTGCTGGGTGACCTTAGGCATTTCACGCAGCACTTTCTTGCCCAGCGGCGATTCGTAGAACTTGACCAGGTCCTTCAGCTCCTGCTCGGTGAAGGTCCGGGTGTACAGGTCGACCATCTTCGGCTTCAGCTTGTTCCAGCCGATGGCGTTGTCCAGCGCGGCATTGGCCTTGGCCTGGTAGCTTTCCAGCACGGGCTGCTTGGCGGCCGGGGCCTTGGTCTGGGCGAAACGCTGGGCGAACATCTGCTGCACTTGCATGTACACCGGGGTGCCCAGCTTGTCGGCGTTGGCCAGGGTCAGGAATTTCTCGGCAGCAGCGTTGTGGCTGGCGGTGGCAGCGAGTACCTGGCCGCTGGCGCAAACCAGGGCAACGGCGGCACAAAGGACACGGAGACGGGTCATTGCATTTCCTTCAAAGAGGGGGAGGCGGGCACCTCAGAGTAGAGCATTCTGCGCCGTGGTGGCGATGTGCTCAAGTGGCACGACGAGCGACGGAACCGCTCGGTCGAATCAGGGCCTAAACTGCGATTTCGAACTACACAGGAGTGAGTACAGAATGAGCCGTATCGAGACAGACAGCCTGGGCCCGGTCGAAGTTCCGGAGGACGCCTACTGGGGTGCGCAGACCCAGCGTTCGCTGATCAACTTCGCCATTGGCAAGGAACGCATGCCCCTCGCGGTATTGCACGCCCTGGCACTGATCAAGAAGGCCGCGGCGCGCGTCAACGACCGCAATGGCGACCTGCCGGCCGACATCGCTCGGTTGATCGAACAGGCCGCCGATGAAGTGCTGGATGGCCAGCACGACGATCAGTTCCCGCTCGTCGTCTGGCAGACGGGCAGTGGCACCCAGAGCAACATGAACGTCAACGAGGTGATCGCCGGACGCGCCAACGAACTGGCCGGCAAAGGCCGTGGCGGCAAGGCGCCAGTACACCCCAATGACCACGTCAACCGCTCGCAGAGCTCCAACGACTGCTTCCCCACCGCCATGCACATTGCGGCAGCCCAGGCGGTGCATGAAAAGCTGCTGCCTGCCGTCACCGAACTGTCTTCGGGGCTGGCCGAGCTGTCGATGCGTCACCACAAGCTGGTAAAAACCGGCCGCACGCACATGATGGACGCCACGCCGATTACCTTCGGCCAGGAAGTGTCGGCCTTCGTCGCCCAGCTCGATTACGCCCAGCGCGCCATCCGCGCCACCCTGCCGGCGGTGTGCGAACTGGCCCAGGGCGGCACTGCCGTGGGTACCGGGCTCAACGCCCCGCAGGGTTTTGCCGAGGCCATCGCGGCCGAGCTGGCGGCGCTGTCCGGCCTGCCGTTCATCACTGCACCCAACAAGTTCGCCGCCCTCGCCGGCCACGAACCGCTGACCAGCCTGGCGGGGGCCCTGAAGACCCTGGCCGTGGCCCTGATGAAAATCGCCAACGACCTGCGCCTGCTGGGGTCCGGCCCTCGCGCCGGGCTTGCCGAGGTGCGCCTGCCAGCCAACGAGCCGGGCAGCTCGATCATGCCGGGCAAGGTCAACCCCACCCAGTGCGAGGCGCTGTCGATGCTGGCCTGCCAGGTACTGGGCAACGACGCAGCCATCGGCTTTGCCGCCAGCCAGGGGCATTTGCAGTTGAATGTGTTCAAGCCGGTGATCATCCATAACCTGCTGCAATCCATCGAGTTGCTGGCCGATGGTTGCCGCAACTTCCAGCAGCATTGCGTGGCGGGTATCGAGCCGGATGCCGAGCAGATGGCCGCGCACCTGGAGCGCGGGTTGATGCTGGTGACGGCGCTGAACCCGCATATTGGCTATGACAAGGCGGCAGAAATTGCCAAGAAGGCTTACAGCGAGGGCACGACCTTGCGCGAGGCGGCCTTGGCGTTGAAGTACCTGACCAATGAGCAGTTCGACCAGTGGGTGCGGCCGGAGAACATGCTGGCGCCGGGCGGCAAGGGCTGACTGCTCTGTAGCCTGTACCGGCCCTTTCGCGGGTGAACCCGCTCCTACGCCGAGAGGCAATCCATCGTAGGAGCGGGTTCACCCGCGAAAGGGCCGTACAGGCAATCGACAGACCTAGGCCAACCGCGCCCTGCGGGCCCGCCAACCCGCCACCAGCGAGGGCCCCAGCGCCACCAGCGCCGAACCGAACACCACCGTGACCGCCCCCAAATAGCCAAGGGCATTGATGTCCTCGGCATGCACATACTCAGGCCACACCCATGCTGCCAGCGCTACCGCAACAAAGGTCACCAGCGGGGTCAGCGCCAACGTGGCACTTACCCGCGACGCCTCCCAGTGCGCCAGCGCTTCGGCGAACGCGCCGTAAGCCACCAGGGTGTTCAGGCAACAGGCCAGCAGCAGCCAGCCTTGCACCGGGGTCAGTTGCAAGGCCTCCAGCGGGTGCACCCAAGGTGTCAGCAACGCAGCGCAGCTGAGGTAGATCACCATCATCACCTGCTGCGAGTGCCACACGGTCAGCAACTGCTTCTGGCTCAGGGCGTAGAACACCCAGATGCTGGTCGCCAGCAAGATGGTCAACACGCCGGTGGTGTAGGTACCCAGCGAAGTCAGCAGCTCTTCCAGGCGCTGGTTGAAGAACAGGCCAAAGCCTGCCAGCAGCACCAACAGGCCCATGCCCTGCCCCACACTCAAGCGCTCGCGGAACACGAACACGCTGGCCACCAGCAACAGCACCGGGCCGATCTGTACCACCAGTTGTGCAGTGCCCGGGCTAAGCAGTTTGAGACCGATCAGGTAGAGCACGTAGTTGCCCATCAGGCCGAGCACCGCAACCAGCACCAGGCCCCTGGCCCTGGGCGCCAGCTTGTGTATGGACGGCAAACGCCGCTGAGCCGCCAGCCAGGCGAACAGCAGGCCGCCGGAGACCAGCAGGCGGTACCAGGTGACAGTGATCGGATCGACTACTTGCAGTACCTGCTTGAGCTTGATCGGCAGGATGCCCCAGAGCAGCGCTGTCAGAAGTGCCAGGAACAGCCCATAGCCCCAGCGGCCAGAAGTGGTGTGCATAAAATCCTCGATCAAGCCCGTGGTGGGGGTTGTTGAATTCTACGGGGTTGGAGGACAGAGACGGTGGAGAGTGCCGAGAAAAGAATTCATCAGGTCATTCTTTTGGGGCATGGCTGGGGGGAGGTGTTGCCTGTGCTGGCCCTTTCGCGGGTAAACCCGCTCCTACGGGAGCGTGAGCTGCGCTCCGGTGTTGGATTTTTTGTCCAACATCCGGGGCGCAGCTCAGCGCGCGATCCCCGGTAGGAGCGGGTTTACCCGCGAAGAGGCCAGAACAGGCAACCTCACCTTCAGCTATTTCTTGTGCTTGGCAAACGCCGCCTCAAGCGCCTGGTTGATGGTCCGCACCACCTTCACCCGCGCCCAGCGCTTGTCATTGGCCTCCACCAGCGTCCAAGGGGCAATCTCGCTGCTGGTGCGGTCGACCATGTCACCCACCGCCTGGGAGTATTCGTCCCACTTGTCGCGGTTGCGCCAGTCATCCTCGGTGATCTTGTAGCGTTTGAACGGAATTTGCTCACGCTCTTCGAAGCGCTCCAGTTGGGTCTGCTGGTCGATCGCCAGCCAGAACTTGACCACCACCACGCCGGCATCCACCAACTGCTCTTCAAAGTCGTTGATCTCGCTATAGGCACGCATCCAGTCAGCGGGGCTGCAGAAGCCTTCCACCCGCTCCACCAGCACCCGGCCATACCAGGAACGGTCGAAGATGGTGAACTTGCCCCGTGCCGGGATGTGCCGCCAGAACCGCCACAGGTACGGCTGGGCGCGCTCTTCTTCGGTCGGCGCGGCAATCGGCACGATACGGTACTGACGCGGGTCCAGCGCCGCCGCCACGCGGCGGATGGCGCCCCCCTTGCCGGCGGCGTCGTTGCCTTCGAACACCGCCACCAGGGCGTGCCGGCGCATGCGCTTGTCGCGCAGCAGGCCGGCCAGACGGGCCTGTTCGGTGATCAACTGTTCCTGATAGTCGGCCTTGTCCAGGCGCAAGGTCATGTCCAGGGCGCCAAGCAGGCTGCGGTCGTCGATGCTGCGGCCCAATGGAGCCACGTTGCCCTGGTGCTTGCCCTTGGGATTGTGGGCCAGCGCGGCTTGCAGGCTTTCCAGCAGAATGCGCCCCACCGCCAGGCTGCGGTAATTCGGGTCTACCCCTTCGATGATGTGCCATGGCGCATAGTCGCGGCTGGTGCGGCGCAGCACGCGCTCGCCAAAGCGCACGAAGCGGTCGTAGGTTTGCGACTGCTGCCAATCCAGCGGGCTGATCTTCCAGCTGTGCAGCGGATCGTCCTTGAGCGATTTCAGCCGTGCCTTCATCTGCTTCTTGGACAGGTGGAACCAGAACTTGATGATCAGCGCACCTTCATCGCACAGCATCTCCTCCAGGCGTTCGGCACCGGTAATGGCCTGATCGAGCACGGCATCCTTGAACACCCCGTGCACCCGCCCCTGCAGCATCTGGCTGTACCAGTTGCCAAAGAACACACCCATTCGCCCCTTGGGTGGCAAGGCCCGCCAATAGCGCCAGGCGGGTGGGCGGGCCAGCTCTTCGTCGGTCTGCTGGTCGAAGGTGAGCACATCGATCATGCGCGGGTCCATCCACTCGTTGAGCAGTTTTACCGTCTCACCCTTGCCGGCGCCTTCAATGCCGTTGATCAGCACGATCACTGGAAAACGCGCCTGCTGCTTGAGTTCGTACTGGGCTTCGAGCAGGGCCTCGCGTAAAGCGGGTACCTCGGCGTCGTAAGCCTCCTTGTCGATGCTGTGGCCGATTTCGGCAGATTCGAACATGCACTGGCTCCTTCAATGGATAAGCAAGACTAGCGGATTTCATTTCGGCCTGTATTGACCTCTTCACCAATGAACGCGCTCCCACAGCTCAGCCGGATGGCATAAAATCCCGCCATCCGCTGCAACCGAGCCCACCATGCCCACCCTCCTCCAGCACGCCCAGATCGACTGGGACGACCAGGGCCGCCCCCATTCGCGGCACTATGACGACGTTTATTTCGCAGTCAACGAAGGCATCGAAGAAACCAAGCACGTGTTCCTCGGCCAGACCCGCCTGGCCGAGCGTTTTGCCAACCTGGCGCCGCACGCCTGCACGGTGATCGGCGAAACCGGTTTTGGCACCGGCATGAATTTTTTCTGCGCCTGGCAGCTGTTCGACCTGCACGCACACAGCGACGCGCGCCTGCACTTCGTCAGCGTCGAGAAGTACCCCCTCGACCACGCCGACATGGCCCGCGCAGTGCGCCTGTGGCCTGAACTGGCCGCCTATACCGAGCCGCTGCTGGAGCAATACGTGGCGGTGCACCCGGGCTTTCAGCAGTTCACCTTCGCCGGTGGCAGGGTCACCCTGACCCTGTTGATAGGCGATGTGCTGGAACAGCTGCCGCAACTCGATGCGCAGATCGATGTGTGGTTCCTCGACGGCTTCGCCCCCGCCAAGAACCCCGACATGTGGACTCCGGAGCTGTTTGCACAACTGGCGCGGCTATCGCATCCGGGCACGGTGCTGGGTACCTTCACCACCACCGGCTGGGTACGTCGCAGCCTGGTCGAAGCCGGCTTCGCCATGAAGAAGGTGCCAGGCATCGGCAAGAAGTGGGAGGTGATGAGCGGCGCCTACGTCGGCCCCCTGCCCGGCCCATGCGCGCCTTGGTACGCGCGCCCCGCTGTGCCACAGGGGCCGCGCGAGGCGCTGGTGATCGGTGCCGGACTTGCCGGTAGCAGCAGCGCCGCCAGCCTGGCCCGGCGCGGCTGGCAGGTAACCGTGCTGGAGCGCCACGAAGCCCCCGCCCAGGAGGCTTCGGGCAACCCGCAAGGGGTGCTGTACCTCAAGCTGTCTGCCCATGGCACCGCACTGTCGCAGATGATCCTGTCCGGGTTCGGCTACACCCGGCGCCAGCTGCAGCGCTTGCAGCGTGGCCGTGACTGGGATGCCTGCGGGGTGCTGCAACTGGCTTTCGACAGCAAGGAGGCCGAACGCCAGGGCAAGCTGGCTGCCGCCTTCGACCCCGGCTTGTTGCACTGCCTGGCGCGCGCCGAGGCCGAAGCCATCGCCGGCGTGGCGTTGCCTGGCGGCGGGTTGTTCTACCCCGAAGGTGGCTGGGTGCACCCGCCGGCGCTGTGCCAGCAGCAGTTGCAGCACCCTGGTATTCATTTGGTGACGCACCAGGAAGTGCTCGAACTGCGCAAAGTGGATGAACAGTGGCAAGCCTGGGCTGGCGACCAGCTGTTAGCCCGCGCTCCAGTGGTGGTCCTGGCCGGCGCGGCGGATGTGCTGCGCTTCGAACCTTGCGCGCAGTTACCACTCAAGCGCATCCGCGGGCAGATCACCCGCTTGCCGGCCACCGCCAGCAGCCAGGCACTGCGCACCGTGGTGTGCGCGGAAGGCTATGTGGCACCGCCGCGCGAGGGTGAACATACACTGGGCGCCAGTTTTGACTTCCATAGCGAAGACCTTGCGCCAACAGTGGCCGAGCACCAGGGCAACCTGGCGCTGCTGGACGAAATTTCCGTCGATCTGGCGCAACGGCTGGCTGTGGCTGAACTGGACCCCGAGCAATTGCAGGGACGTGCTGCGTTCCGTTGCACCAGCCCGGATTACCTGCCGATCGTCGGCCCCATCGCGGACGGGCAGGCGTTTGCCGAAGCCTATGCAGTACTGGGCCGGGATGCGCGGCAAGTACCGGATGTGCCCTGCCCTTGGCTGGGCGGGTTGTATGTGAACAGCGGGCATGGCTCACGCGGGTTGATCACGGCGCCGTTGAGTGGCGAGCTGGTGGCGGCCTGGGTATGTGGGGAACCGCTGCCATTGCCGCGGGCGGTGGCGGAGGCTTGCCATCCGAACCGGTTTGGATTGCGCCGGTTGATCCGGGGGAAATGATTGCATCAGGTTGCCTGCCCGGCCACATATAACCAAACATTCTAAAACTCTCGAAAAGCACATAGGTCAGTTCCTTAAGGTGCCCTAATCCGGGGCATCACCTCCCCAACGGAAAAACCGGTAAGGACTTATGTGCGGATTAGCAGGAGAGTTACGTTTCACCCCCATCGACCAAGCCCCTCGCCCAGCCGACCTGGCTGCGGTAGAGCGCATTACCCATCACCTGGCCCCGCGAGGCCCGGATGCCTGGGGCTTCCATAGCCAGGGCCCGATCGCCCTGGGCCATCGGCGCCTGAAGATCATGGACCTGTCCGACGGCTCGGCGCAGCCGATGGTCGACAATACGCTGGGCCTGTCGCTGGCCTTCAACGGTGCCATCTACAACTTCCCCGAACTGCGCGAGGAACTGCAGGCGCTGGGCTACAGCTTCTGGTCCGACGGCGACACCGAGGTGCTGCTCAAGGGCTACCACGCCTGGGGCGCGGCGCTGCTGCCCAAGCTCAACGGCATGTTTGCCCTGGCCATCTGGGAGCGCGACAACCAGCGCCTGTTCCTGGCCCGCGACCGCCTGGGCGTCAAACCCCTGTACCTGTCGCGCAACGGCGAGCGCCTGCGCTTTGCCTCGACCCTGCCGGCACTGCTCAAGGGCGGCGACATCGACCCGATGCTCGACCCGGTGGCCCTCAACCACTACCTGAACTTCCACGCCGTGGTACCGGCACCACGCACCCTGCTGGCCAATGTGCAGAAGCTGGAGCCCGGCACCTGGATGCGCATCGACCGCCATGGCGAAGTGGAACGCCAGACCTGGTGGCAGCTGAAGTACGGCCCCAACCCGGACGAGCGTGAACTTGATCTGGAAGGCTGGACCACTCGCGTACTTGACGCCACGCGCGACGCCGTGGCAATCCGCCAACGGGCAGCCGTCGATGTGGGTGTGTTGCTGTCCGGCGGCGTCGACTCCAGCCTGCTGGTCGGCTTGCTGCGCGAAGTGGGCGTTGACGACTTGTCGACCTTCTCCATCGGCTTTGAAGATGCCGGCGGCGAGCGCGGCGACGAGTTCCAGTATTCGGACCTGATCGCCAAACACTACGGCACTCGTCACCACCAGTTGCGCATTGCCGAGCACGAAATCATCGACCAACTGCCGGCCGCGTTCCGAGCCATGAGCGAGCCGATGGTCAGCCACGATTGCATCGCCTTCTACCTGCTGTCGCGGGAAGTGGCCAAGCACTGCAAGGGCGTACAGAGCGGTCAGGGTGCCGATGAGCTGTTCGCCGGTTACCACTGGTACCCGCAGGTGGACGGCGCCGACGATGCCTATGCGGCCTACCGTGAGGCGTTCTTCGACCGCAGCCACGCCGAATACCGCGACACCGTGCAGGCCCCCTGGCTGCTGGAAACCGACGCCGCCGGCGACTTCGTGCGCGAACACTTCGCGCGCCCCGGCGCACCGGCTGCCGTGGACAAGGCGCTGCGCCTGGACAGCACCGTGATGCTGGTCGACGACCCGGTCAAGCGGGTGGACAACATGACCATGGCCTGGGGCCTGGAGGCGCGTACGCCGTTCCTCGATTACCGCCTGGTGGAACTGTCGGCACGCATTCCCGCCCGCTTCAAGCTGCCCGACGGCGGCAAGCAGGTGCTCAAGCAGGCAGCGCGACGGGTGATCCCGCATGAGGTGATCGACCGCAAGAAGGGTTACTTCCCGGTACCGGGCCTGAAGCATCTGGAAGGTGCCACCTTGGGCTGGGTACGCGAACTGTTGACCGACCCCAGCCAGGACCGAGGGTTGTTCAACCCGGCCATGCTCGACCGCCTGCTGAGCAACCCACACGGCCAGCTGACGCCATTGCGCGGCTCCAAGCTGTGGCAACTGGCGGCGCTGAACCTGTGGCTGAGCGAACAAGGAATCTGACCGATGAAAGCCCATGAAATCGCTTATGGTCAGCGCCTGCTGCGCGGCCAGACGCCGTCCTACGAGCGCCTGCAAGCGCGCCTGGCCGGCGACGGCAGCCAGCCTCACGACCAACCGCGTGCCGTGCACTGCGGCTGGGGCCGGCTGCTGATAGGCCACACCTACCCCGACCCGGTGTCCCTCGCCGAAGATTTGCTGGACGAGCACCCGGGCGAACGCGACATCGCCCTCTACGTTGCCGCCCCGCAGCAGGTGTTGGCACAGGCCCCTCAGCAGTTGTTCCTCGACCCGTCCGACACCCTGCGCCTGTGGTTCACCGATTACCGCCCGGCGCAGCGGGTATTTCGCGGCTTCCGCGTGCGCCGGGCACAGAACCCCGCCGATTGGCAGGCGATCAACACGCTGTACCAGGCGCGCGGGATGCTCCCCGTCGACGCCGAGCTGCTTACCCCCCGGCACTTGGGTGGCCCGGTGTACTGGCTGGCGGAAGACGAAGACAGCGGCGCGGTTATCGGCAGCGTCATGGGCCTGAACCACACCAAGGCGTTCGATGACCCCGAGCATGGCAGCAGCCTGTGGTGCCTGGCGGTGGACCCACACTGCACCCGCCCCGGCGTGGGTGAAGTGCTGGTGCGCCACCTGATCGAGCATTTCATGAGCCGTGGCCTGGCCTACCTGGACCTGTCGGTGCTGCACGACAACCGCCAGGCCAAGCGCCTGTACCAGAAACTAGGTTTTCGCAACCTGCCCACCTTCGCAGTCAAGCGCAAGAACGGTATCAACGAGCAGCTGTTCCTCGGGCCTGGCCCGCAAGCCGACCTCAACCCCTACGCACGCATCATCGTCGACGAGGCGCTGCGCCGGGGCATCGAAGTGCAGGTGGACGACGCCGCTGGCGGCCTGTTCACCCTGAGCCTGGGCGGGCGGCGAATTCGCTGCCGGGAATCGCTCAGCGACCTGACCAGTGCCGTGACCATGACCCTGTGCCAGGACAAACGCCTGACCCAGCACGCCCTGCACAACGCCGGGCTGCAGGTGCCCGCGCAACAGCTGGCGGGCAATGCCGATGACAACCTGGCGTTTCTCGAAGAGCATGGCGCGGTGGTGGTCAAACCGGTCGATGGCGAGCAAGGCCAGGGCGTGGCGGTGAACCTGACCTGCATCGACGACATCACCCGTGCCGTGGCGCATGCCCGCCAGTTCGACAGCCGCGTGCTGCTGGAAAGCTTCCATGCCGGGTTCGACCTGCGCATCGTGGTGATCGGCTACGAGGTGGTGGCCGCCGCCATCCGCCACCCGGCGCAGGTGCTGGGCGACGGTAAGCACAGCGTGCGCCAGTTGATCGAAGCCCAGAGCCGTCGCCGCCAGGCCGCCACCGGTGGCGAAAGTCGCATTCCGCTGGACGACGAAACCGAGCGCACCTTGCGCGCAGCGGGCGTTGGCTATGACGACGTGTTGCCGGCCGGCCAGCGCCTGGCCGTGCGGCGCACGGCCAACCTGCACACCGGCGGCACCCTGGAAGACGTCACCGAACGCCTGCACCCGGTGCTGGCCGATGCTGCCGTGCGGGCGGCACGGGCACTGGAAATTCCTGTGGTTGGGCTGGACTTCATGGTGCGCGATGCCGGGCAGCCGGAGTACGTGATCATCGAGGCCAACGAACGTGCTGGCCTGGCCAACCATGAACCGCAGCCCACGGCCGAGCGTTTTATCGACCTGCTGTTTCCCCATAGCCGGCCTTTGGCGTAAACCCGTGCCGGCCTCTTCGCGGGCAAGCCCGCTCCCACAGGGATATCACCGCCCTTGAAGGTGGCGCAGTACCTGTAGGAGCGGGTTTACCCGCGAAGGCAGCGCTGTACCTGTAGGAGCGGGTTTACCCGCGAAGACGGCGCTGTACCCGTAGGAGCGGGTTTACCCGCGAAGAGGCCGGCACAGGAGTAAAGGAGTCCCCAACCATGTCCGAGCAACACCCCGAACCCGATCTCGACTACCTCAAACGCGTGCTGCTGGAAATGCTCGCCATCCCCAGCCCCACCGGCTTCACCGACACCATCGTGCGCTACGTGGCCGAACGCCTTGACGAACTGGGCATCCCCTTCGAGCTGACCCGCCGCGGCACCATTCGCGCCACCCTCAAAGGCCGGCAGGCCACCCCCGACCGCGCCGTCTCTGCCCACCTGGATACCATCGGCGCCAGCGTGCGTCAGTTGCAGGACAATGGCCGCCTGGCCCTGGCGCCCGTCGGCTGCTGGTCCAGCCGTTTTGCCGAGGGCAGCCGGGTTAGCGTGTTCACCGATACCGGGGTATTCCGTGGCAGCGTGCTGCCGCTGATGGCCAGCGGGCATGCCTTCAACACGGCGATCGACCAGATGCCGATCAGCTGGGACCACGTGGAAGTGCGCCTGGATGCCTACTGCGCCACCCGCGCCGACTGTGAGGCACTGGGCGTAAGCATTGGTGATTTCGTGGCCTTCGACCCCCTGCCCGAGTTCACCGAAAGCGGCCACATCAGTGCCCGTCACCTGGACGACAAGGCTGGCGTAGCGGCATTGCTGGCGGCATTGAAGGCCGTGGTGGAAAGCGGCCGCCAGCCGCTGATCGACTGCCACCCGCTGTTCACCATCACCGAGGAGACCGGCTCGGGTGCAGCCGGCGCCCTGCCTTGGGACGTCAGCGAGTTCGTCGGCATCGACATCGCCCCGGTAGCGCCTGGGCAGGCTTCCAGCGAGCATGCGGTCAGTGTGGCCATGCAGGACTCGTCGGGGCCTTACGACTACCACCTGTCCCGGCACCTGCTGAAACTGGCCGGCGACCATGACTTGCCGGTGCGGCGCGACCTGTTCCGCTATTACTTCAGCGATGCCCATTCGGCGGTGACTGCCGGGCATGATATTCGTACCGCGCTGGTGGCCTTTGGTTGCGATGCCACCCATGGTTACGAGCGCACCCATATCGACAGCCTGGCAGCGCTGAGCCGGTTGTTGTCAGCCTACCTGCTGAGCCCGCCCGTATTTGCCAGCGACTCGCAGCCGGCCAATGCATCGCTCGAGCGCTTCAGCCACCAGCTGGAGCATGATGCACAGATGGAGAGCGACACGCGGGTACCGGCCGTGGACAGCCTGGTCGGAAACAAAGGCTAAACGCACTTGGGGCTGCAAAGCGGCCCCAACACCTCGAATGTTTCGCGTAGCATGCCCATACCTATTTCAGACACCGCCCGACCATGCTGATCCCCTACGACCAATTGCAAGCCGAAACCCTGACCCGCCTGATCGAGGACTTCGTCACCCGCGACGGCACTGACAATGGCGACGACACACCGCTGGAAACCCGCGTGCTGCGGGTACGCCAGGCATTGGCCAAAGGCCAGGCTTTCATCCTGTTCGACCTGGAAAGCCAGCAATGCCAGTTGCTGGCCAAGCATGATGTGCCCCGCGAGCTGCTCGAATAGCAGGCCAGGCCTCTTCAGGCCTTGCTCTGCTTGGACGCCTTGATGCGCTTGTAAACTTCGGCTCGATGCACCGGCACCTCACGCGGAGCAGCCACACCAAAGCGCACCACGCCGTCCCGGGTCTCTACCACCATGATCCGGATGTCATCGCCAATCACGATGACCTCCCCTACTTCGCGCCCTATTACCAGCATGTTCCGATCCTCCTGCGAAAGGGAAAACCGGAGCCTGCCCCGTAGGTATTCAGCTACTCAATAGCTCCACTACGATTCAGAAGCTTCTTACACTTTTGAGTAACTTCTCCTACAGACCAATCATCGCGACGGGGCTTTTGCCCGCATTTTCATCGCCATTTCGGCCATCTCGTCATACAGCCGCTCAGGGGCCTGGCGTTTCAGTTGCCAGGCCTGGCGCCCTGCCTCATGGGGCAGGATGAGGAACTCGCCTGCAGCGACCTGCTGATGGATATAGTCGGCAATGTCCGCCGCACTGATCGGCGAACCTTCGAGCAGCTTGCCCACCTGCGCCTTCATCGCCGGGTTCGGCCCGCGGAACGAGTCCAGCAGGTTGGTCTGGAAGAACGACGGGCACACCACGTGCACCGCCACCTCCACCTGACGCAACTCCACCAGCAGGCTTTCCGACAAGGCCAGCACACCGGCCTTGGCCACGTTGTAGTTGCTCATGCCCGGGCCCTGCATCAGTGCGGCCATCGAGGCGACATTGATAATGCGCCCCTTGCTGCGCTCCAGCAGCGGCAGGAAGGCCTTGCAGCCCTTGACCACGCCCATCAGATTGACCGCGATCTGCCAGTCCCAGTCCTCCAGCGTCAGTTCGGCGAAGAACCCGCCCGAAGCGACGCCGGCGTTGTTGACGATCACATCGACCCCACCGAACTTCGCTTCGCAGGCCTGGGCCAGGGCCGTCAGCTGGCTATAGTCGCGCACATCGCAGCGCTGGACGAAGCCGTCGCCACCGGCCTGGCGAACCTGCTCCAGCGTTTCGCGCAGGCCGGTTTCGTTGACATCGGCCAATGCCAGGCGCCAGCCCTCACGGGCCCAGCGCAGGGCGATCTCGCGGCCGAGGCCAGACCCGGCGCCGGTGATCATGATGCGTTTTTGCATGGTCGCAGGCCTTGTTCTGACAGGTAGTCCGGAGAGTCTAATCAAGGCGTCGCCATCCGGGAGGATTCATCAGGGCAGTGAATGGGCGGGCATGATTGGGTAGACGGCTGCACGGGGATGGAATCTTTACCAACCCGCACCGGTCCGAATTATCGAGAGGCCAGCAATCTCAGGCTCTTGCCCCCTAATCACGCAAGGACTTTGACATGACCACGATCCTTATCATCATCCTGATTCTGCTGCTGATCGGTGGCTTACCGGTCTTCCCCCACTCGCGCAGCTGGGGCTATGGCCCTTCCGGCATAATCGGCGTGGTGTTGGTGATTCTGTTGGTATTACTGTTGCTTGGGATGATATGACGCGCTGCGGATAGCCACTTCAAACAGTCACGTGAGGTGAATGGCAAGCGGGTCACACCACCCGGTTGCCATTCTACAGGTTCGCATCGAACACCATTGTCACGACGGCCTGATACTCGATACCAGGCAACATGTCCTGTTTCTGGGTGTGGCCGCGAGGGTATACATGAAAATGCAACTGCCCTTGGCTGCCGGTCACACCCTCTGGCGGGACTTCCAGGCTCATGGCGTTCTCAGCTCCGCCAAAGGTCATTGCCTGCCGATAGAGCGAACGGCCATTGTAGGAAACCCCTGGCAAGGTCATGGCCAGGTACAGCGGTATGCCATGGCCCTTGGCCGACCGTAGATTGCACGTGCTATCCAACCCGGTGCTGCACTGCGCCCAGACGTTGAATGGCCCACTGGCAGTCAGGCTGAAGCCCACGTCTTTTTCCAGTTTCTCTGCCACACCCCGTCCTCGGCTCCCAGGCCCGTGCGCCTGCTGCGGCACCAGTACCACCTGCTCGGAACCCGGCTCAAAACGCACCTCAAGGTCATGCACCACCTCCAGTTCGACGTTGATCGCCACTGAATCGGCCGTGAGCCCGGCGACCGTTCGGCTCGAACCCAGGCCAATATCCCTGTCGGGGCCTATCGAATAGACCACGCGCCCTCGGTACACGCCCGACTTCAAGCTCGCCGGCAAAGGCGTCTTCAGCCTGTAGCCCAGCGTAAGGTGACTCACATGGTAAGTGCTCGCATTCGCCGCGTTGAGGTTGGCCCAGCACCCGTTGCTGGCTGGCGACCACAGAAACAGGCGATGCGCCGCGCTCGCCAACGCAACCTGGCAACCACTCGAGTCCAGGCCCGTGCGCGCCGCAAGCGTAGGTGCCCCATCGTCCGAAGTTACCGCACCGCCCAGGTGGGTAATGGCAAAGTCCATGCTGACTTGCTCGCCGGTCTTGTCACGCACCATCAGTAGCGCAGTTGGCTGGACAGGGGCCGAGAGGTAGAAGCCATCGGTGCCTTCGCCATCGACTGTTTTCGAGTATTCGACCTCCACATCCAGCAGATCCTGCAGCGGATCGCCACAAAGCTGCGGCAACTGAGTACAGACAGGGGATGACCGGGGTGTCAGGTTTTCAAATTGCCGGGTCTCGCCGCGGTAACGCAGCTTGAGCGTAATGTCGGCCGCCTGCGCCCACGATGAGCCGAACACGCCAGACAGCAGTACCAGCATTGCACACTTGCGAAACATGCCCCTACCTCTCACTCTGCCTTGAAGTTCATGGCTTTGCGCGCATCGCCTTCCACCTGTTCGAAGCGGTATTCGACACCGGGCTTCTCGACGAACTCGCGCGTACGTCCAGGACGAAGATGGTGCTTGGCCGGAGGCTCACACTCGTCCTCGTTCAGCACACAGACCTGGACGTTGTCGAGCAGCACCGTGGCATTGCCCTCGTTGCGCACGGTCCATTTCCCACCGGCTCGCTCGATCGAGGTCTGATACCGCGTGGCAGCAGGCTTGGTAATCAAAATGGTGCCGTAGCCGGCCAGAAACTGCACACCGGCACTGAGTTCCTTGCGGTAAGCGTCAAGCTCCGTTTCATCCAGTGCGAAGCTGTCATCCTGTTCCGGCACCACCGGGACGAAGCGCAGCCGGTAGTAACGCTCCTGGTTTCGTTCACCGCGATACAGCAACCGCACGGCCTGCATGCCGCGTGCCGGGATGATCATCCGCGCAGGGCTCGCAACAACGCTGCGCTGGTCGAAGGGCAGCTCATCGACTTCCACCTCACGGGGTTCGGCCTGGCCGTCGTAGACCAGCTCCAGCACGCTGACCTTGACGAACGCTGTACTGTCCCCCCGGTTGTAGATGCGTTTGGCATAGGTGCCCTTGCCTGGCTCGAGGTAGTCATAGAGCGCGCCGACATCCAGCTGTGGCCCGGCCTGGGCAAACCACGGCAGCATCAGCGCAACGAACAACAAGGGTGACAAGTGAAATGTGAACCTGTGCATCTTCAACCTCTGTTTACTCAACATCCAATCCATCGACCCGGGAATCGGGCCCTCTACAGCGTCATGCCGAAAGCCGGCTCAGCCCACACTGGGCACACACCGCTGATCACCCACGATCAGCAGGTCATCCTCGCGATCAAAGTTGTCCGGCGGTAATGTCAGAAGGCAGCTACCTGCCGTGTCATGGCGAATTTCCAAGGTGGGCCGTGACTCACTCATTTCGACGTTGAAATAGCCTTCCACCTCGACAACCGTGCGCCCGGCGTCATTGACCACATGCGCGCCGTGCAGTGGCTGGCCTTGCCCGTCGAGCAGCCGACCAAACACGGTGACCGTTCGCATGACCTTCACTGAGTGGTACCCCACCCCACCGCGGTTGAGGTGATAGTCCACAGCGAGGGGTTGGATCTGTGCTGGCGGCACGTCCTTCGTGTCGAAGTCGAAGCGCACATGGCCAGACTTGAACGCCGTCACCGGCACGATATTGCGCCCGGGGTGCAGCACTGCACTCATGCCCTGGCCATCGTTGGCGCGCAGCTTCACACCGTGCAGATCGCTTTCGACATCGATGATCAAGCCGGCTTCGAGCGGCAGGTTGCTGCCGCCCATGGCCAGCTTCCCGGCGCCCAGCGCCAGGGTGCTTTCCAGGTTGAGGCCACCGCTGAGGTTATTGTTGAAAGAGGAACTCTGGGCATAGGCATCGCCCTGCAGCGCCTGGCTGTTAAACCGCCCATTGGCCGCCAGGCTGGTGCCATAGCTGTCGAGCGTCGCACTGCCCCCCAGGCTGTGCACGGGGCCCAGGTCGACGTTCTGCCGATACCACAGCGAAGCGTAGGGGTCATTGCCCCCCTCACGCGAGGCGCGGCTACCCACATCGACCCCAAGCTGCCTGCCATCGCGCTCAAGCTTCATGCTTACAGCAACGTTGACGCCGCGGCTGCGGACACCGGCGCTGCTGCGCGTTCCAGGCCTGTCGAAAAGTGACAGGCGAACACTGCTCTGATGCCCCCGCAGTTTCCCGAAGAACGCCCAGCTCAGGTCGGCACCCAGGCCGCTTGCCGAGCCCGCACTGTGTTCCAGGCGCAGCGTCGCTGAACTGCGCGCGGTTACCCGCTGGTTGATCGAAAAAGCGGTGCGGCTGCGCACCTGGCGCTGGGAAGTATCGTCGCGACCGCTACTGCCAGGCTCCAGCCAGGTCTGGTTGTGGCTCAGCAACAACGAGCCCCAAGGGTGGGTGTAGGTCAACTGCAGATCGCCGCCGTTGCCCAGGCCCTGGGTCTGATTGAGGCTGGCGTATAGCTTGAACCGCTCATGCACGTCCCAGTCCAGCGAGGTCCCCAACTGCAGGTCAGCATCGACCTGTTGCACTGACAACCCCAGCACCGCAGCAGGATGCATCAGGTAGTTGGAAAGGGCGCCGAACACCGGGCTCTGTTCACGATTGCCATCCGAGTTGCTCAGCAGCTCGACCTGCTGGCCCAGGTACAGGTTGTAGCGCCAGCGGTTATCCATGTTCTGCCACCGGCTGGGCTTGTAGATGGACACTTCGCTGCGCGAGGTCTCCAGGCCGTCTTCGAGCAAACGCAGCTCCACATCATAGATGCCGCCGGGCAATACCCGCGTGTCGATCGCCTGCAAACCCGGCTGTACCGGCTGACTGTTGATCAGCGAACCATTGCGATAGATTTCGACGATACCCGGGCGGTTCGGCGTGACGTAGACGGGGATGGCGCTGGCTTGGCCATTGTCGACCAGCAGGCTGTCACTGCTGCCCAGCATCAAGCCAAGCGTGCTATCAGGGCGGCGCCCGAGTAGCGATGGCTGGCGCACCAGGCCTTGTGCGCCAGTGGAGAAGTAACCCAGCCGAAAGAAATGCTCTTCCTGCAGGCGCTCCGCGTAAAGCTGGTTCATGCGGTAACGCATATCGCCTTGCTCAGATGGGCTACGATCCACGCGTGCATCGGCAAGCGTCGTCCAATTATGCAGGTTGCCCTGACCGAGCAGGCCGATTCTGCCCGTGGTCTGATTGCCATCATTGACCAGGTTGAGCTGGTTACGCAGCAGCAACCCAGCGTCACTATGCTCCGGGAGGCGGTGGAAGAGCGCGTCCTGCTCCCGCTTCTCGGCATTGGACGTCAGCAATGACAACTGGGAATTGGCCAGGCTGTAATGGATAGCCTGCAACCCGTCCGGGCAGTTTTGCAGGCAGTCGCCCAGCATGCGCCCGCCCTCCAGGCGCTGTTGCCATAACTGCCTGAGCGTGGCCGGCTCTGCGCTCTGCTCAGTGTCGGTAAACGTCAGCAACTGCACACGGTTATCACGGCTCAATACCACCATGGCATCACCGAGGTAGCGTTGATCAAGCTCCACTCGCACGGCAAGCGGCACATCGAAAAAGTGCGCCTCGAAGTCTTCTGGCAAACGCCCGAATGTATTCAGGTCAATGGCACTGGACGCGCGCTCGGCCAACACTTCGAGGGGCATAATGCAGGCAGCACCCAGCAGCCAGACAGCGAGTGCGCGGCCGGGTGCAGCAAACTGGAACATGATTCAATCCACTTCAACACCTGCCCCTACACTGGTAAACATCCAGTAAGTTGAGGCAGGCGGCACTGCTTCAATCAAAGGCTGGTGGAGGAAGTTTCAAACAACACGCTCACTGTCCCGGCATACTCACCCTTCAGATAACCATTGTCGGGCTTTATGGCCTTAAACGTAATGGGAAGATCATTGCCAGCTTTAGCATCTTCCGCGCTCATGACCTCCGCGGGCGTCAACTCCAACTTTTTATCCCCGACAGTGATGATAAGATCAATCTTCTGGTCGGTTTGTGGGTCTTGCAGCGATGCTGTGTGCAGCAGGTGGGCCTGAATAGCGCCGACATCACTCTGTGCCGAGAACTTTTCACTGACCGCCTTGAAGTCTTCGCGCTCCTGCTCATATTCAAGCGTCACGCCTTTCTCCAGCCAGTCCCCTACGGGGGCCACTGAAAAATCATTCCCGGGAATGATCGCCGTCACTGAAATACTCTGGGTGATCGGCTCAGGGGCGGACGCGACAGCGGCACCGGCAAACAATGCAAGGAACGGGACAGCCAATACATAGGATTTCACATCAAACTTCCTTTAACGGTTGCACATCAAATAGCGGGCGCCCTGGGGCACCCGAATGAAATTGCGAATCAGGGCGCCCCTGTTTCAAACATCAAGGTGGCTTGCGTAGTGTAAGTACCAGGCATGCGAGTCGACGACGATTCCGCCATCGGATAGAACCTGAATTGAATGTTTTTTCCCTGAGCGGCTTCAGCAGCACTGATGATTTCAACCGGTGCCGTGCCCATTTTTTTGCGATTCAACATGATGTGGTATCGACGGGGCGCTACCGCACCGCCCACCCGTGTGAACCGATACTCCGAACGGTCTGTTTTCGCGTAAATCGGGCCGTAGGTGCTTTTTACAAACACCTCTTTTTCGATTTGCTTGAAGACGCCACGGTCCGGGTCATATTCAGCCTGAAGTACGTCTTCCCACCAATTGCCAACCGAGTTCACCTGAAATTCAGGTGCCGACACGACAGCCTGGACACTGATGTCCTGCGGTATTTCCTTTGCCCCTGCAGCGCCCGCCACGCCAAGGAAAGCGAAGGTGATTAAACAGCGTAACTTCATTGAATATTCCCCAAATGTGCCGGCATCTATAGATGCACTTACGACATGAGGGAACTTTATGGGCAGAGCCTCACTATGTATGTAGGCTGTTTCTGACTGCATAAAATAAAAAACGCCCCGACAGGCGGGGCGTTTTTCAATGCAGGGGATTGACGTTAGTGCGAGACCGCCCCGCTGGCACCCAGGCCAGTCTGCGAACGCACGAACTGCGGGAAGAACAGCGCGCGCTCATCCTCAGCCGCCTTGGACTTGTCGGTGACCGAGAAGAACCAGATGCTGACGAAGGCAATGGCCATCGAGAACAGCGCCGGGTACTCGTACGGGTAGATTGCCTTCTCGTGGCCAAGAATCTGTACCCAGATGGTCGGGCCAAGGATCATCAGCGTCACCGCACTCACCAGGCCCAGCCAGCCGCCGATCATGGCACCGCGGGTGGTCAGCTTCTTCCAGTACATCGAAAGCAGCAGTACCGGGAAGTTGCAGCTGGCCGCAATGGAGAACGCCAGGCCGACCATGAAGGCGATGTTCTGCTTCTCGAACAGAATCCCCAGGCCGATCGCCAGCACACCCAAAGCGACAGTGGTGATCTTCGATACGCGGATCTCGTCCTTGTCGTTGGCTTTGCCCTTGCGCCAGACGCTGGCGTACAGGTCGTGGGACACTGCCGAGGCACCAGCCAGGGTCAGGCCAGCCACCACTGCCAGGATGGTGGCAAAGGCTACCGCCGAGATGAAGCCGAGGAACACACTGCCACCCACCGCATTGGCCAGGTGCACCGCGGCCATGTTGTTGCCGCCCAGCAGAGCGCCTGCGGCGTCCTTGAATTCCGGGTTGGTGCTGACCAGCAGGATCGCGCCAAAGCCAATGATGAAGGTGAGGATGTAGAAGTAGCCGATGAAGCCGGTGGCGTACAGCACGCTCTTGCGCGCTTCCTTGGCGTCACTGACGGTGAAGAAGCGCATCAGGATGTGCGGCAGGCCGGCAGTACCGAACATCAGTGCCAGGCCCAGGGAGAATGCCGAGATCGGGTCCTTGACCAGGCCACCGGGGCTCATGATCGCCTCGCCCTTGGCGTGTACCTTGATCGCTTCGGAGAACAGCGTGTTGAAGTCAAAGCCCACGTGCTTCATGACCATCAGCGCCATGAAACTGGCACCGGACAGCAGCAGCACAGCCTTGATGATCTGTACCCAGGTGGTGGCCAGCATGCCGCCGAACAGCACGTACAGGCACATCAGGATACCCACCAGGATCACCGCCACATGGTAGTCCAGGCCGAACAGCAGCTCGATGAGCTTGCCGGCGCCGACCATCTGCGCGATCAGGTAGAACGCCACCACGACCAGCGAACCGGAGGCCGACAGGGTGCGGATTTCCTTTTGCCCGAGGCGGTACGAGGCCACGTCGGCGAAGGTGTACTTGCCCAGGTTGCGCAAGCGTTCGGCAATCAGGAAAAGAATGATCGGCCAGCCAACCAGGAAGCCGATCGAGTAGATCAGGCCGTCGTAACCCGAGGTGAACACCAGCGCGGAAATACCCAGGAACGAGGCGGCCGACATGTAGTCGCCAGCAATCGCCAGGCCGTTCTGGAAGCCGGTGATCTTGCCCCCGGCAGCGTAGTAATCCGATGCCGACTTGTTGCGTTTGGAGGCCCAGTAGGTGATGCCGAGGGTGAAGGCGACGAAGGCCACGAACATGGCGATGGCGGAAACGTTCAGCGGTTGTTTCTGCACCTCGCCGGTCAGGGCATCGGCGGCCCACACGGCGGGTGCGAAGGCTCCGCAGGCCAGTACGGCCAGGGCTTTGGTTTGGCGAATCATTGTTGCGCCTCCTTCAGGATTTCCTTGTTCAGCTCATCGAATTCGCCGTTGGCGCGGCGTACGTAGATGGCGGTCAGGACGAATGCCGAAACGATCAGGCCGACGCCCAGGGGAATGCCCCAGGTAATCGATGACTCAGGACTGAGCTTGGCGCCCAGCACATGAGGACCGTAGGCGATCAGGAGGATGAAGGCGCAGTACAGGCCGAGCATGATCGCCGAGAGAATCCAGGCGAACCGTTCGCGTTTGGTGACCAGCTCCTTGAAACGGGGGCTGTTTTGTATCGAGAGGTAAATGCTGTCGTTCATTGTTTTTGTCCTAGCAGCACAGATACGGGATGGAACCCACACCCTTACTTTATGCTGCCGATGGACGCCAACCAGACGACCTTAGTCTTAGATGCAACGGTGTTTTACCGATTGCGTAACAAAGTAATGACCCGTTCGCGGGTAAACCCGCTCCTAGCAGGAGCGGGTTTACCCGCGAAGAAACCCTATTGGCCCTGGAAGGTTATTACTTGCCAGTCCACTCCTTCACACGATCAGGGTGCTTGGCGACCCAGTCCTTGGCGGCCGCTTCAGGCTTGGCCCCTTCCTGGATCGCCAGCATCACCTCGCCAATCTCGTCCTTGGACTGCCAGTTGAACTTCTTCAGGAACTCCGCCACTTCCGGTGCCTTGGTGGCCAGTTCCTTGCTGCCGATGCTGTTCACGGTTTCTGCCGCGCCATATACGCCTTTCGGGTCTTCGAGGAACTTCAGCTTCCACTTGGCGAACATCCAGTGCGGAACCCAGCCGGTCACCGCAATCGACTGCTGCTTGGCATAGGCACGGCCCAGTTCCGCAGTCATCGCCGCACCCGAGCTGGCCTGCAACTTGTAACTGGTCAGGCCATAGTCCTTGATCGCCTGGTCGGTCTTGAGCATCACACCGGAGCCTGCGTCGATGCCAACAATCCTGTCCTTGAAGCTGTTATCGGTCTTGAGGTCGGCAATGCTCACTGCCTTGACGTACTCGGGGACGATCAGGCCGATCTTGGCGTCCTTGAAGTTCGGGCCGTAGTCGACCACGTTGTCCTTGTTCTTGGCCCAGTACTCACCATGGGTCACCGGCAACCAGGCCGACAACATGGCATCGAGCTTGCCAGTTGCCACACCCTGCCACATGATCCCCGTGGCCACGGCCTGCAACTTCACGTCATAGCCGAGTTTTTGCTTGATTACTTCGGCGGCCACGTTGGTGGTCGCCACGCTGTCGGCCCAACCATCCACGTAACCAATGCTTACTTCTTTGGCCATAGCCTGTGCAGTGCTCATGGCCATTACCAGGGCGGTGCCCACACCCAGGAAACGTCGCATTTTCTTCAAAGTTGCCATCAAAGCATCCCCTCGTCAGGTCTTGGAGATTGCATCATCTTCCTGCAACACAAGTCGACCTGATCCAGCTGCGACCTGCACCCGCCCCATATGCGACAGCACTGTGCCATTAGCGCCATCGGCCTGCCTCGGCCTGCGCGATCCTTGCATGCCAAAGGTTTGGCGCCGGGCTACTATCTAACCTTTTGTCCCAGACGATGGACCGCCACATGCCCAGTTGTAGCCGCCTGTTATTGCCGTTGTACCTGCTTGCCTGCTTGCTGGCCCTGCTCGGGCTGGGGGGGCTCTGGTACGGGCTGGGCAAGCCTGTGCACCTGCCCGATGCGGCCAGCCCTGCACACAAGCTGCAATGCGCTTCGTACACGCCGTTTGACAAAGACCAGTCGCCTTACGACCAGCCGTTTCGCCTGCGCCCAGCGCGGATGGACGCCGACCTGGCGTTACTGGCCGAGCGGTTTCAGTGCATCCGTACCTATTCCATGAGCGGTCTTGAGGCAATCCCGGCGCTGGCACGCAAGCATGGGCTGAAGGTGATGCTGGGCGCCTGGGTGAACGCCCACCCGGCCGACACCGAGAAGGAAATCAACCTGCTGATCGCTGCTGCCAACGCCAACCCTGACGTGGTCAGCGCGGTGATCGTCGGCAATGAGACACTGTTGCGCAAGGAGGTGACCGGTGCCCACCTTGCCAAATTGATCGCGCGGGTGAAGCGCGAGGTCAAGGTGCCAGTGACCTACGCCGATGTGTGGGAATTCTGGCTGCAGCACCCGCAGGTGGCCCCGGCAGTGGACTTCCTGACCATCCATCTGCTGCCCTACTGGGAGGACGACCCGCGTGGCATCGACGATGCCTTGGCCCACGTTGCCGATGTGCGCCGGGTGTTCGGCACACGCTTCGCGCCCAAGGACATACTGATTGGCGAAACCGGCTGGCCCAGCGAAGGCCGCCAACGCGAAACGGCGGTGCCCAGCCGGGTCAATGAGGCGCGCTTCATCCGTGGCTTCGTGGCCATGGCCGAGCGCAATGGCTGGCACTACAACCTGATTGAAGCCTTCGATCAGCCCTGGAAACGCGCCAATGAGGGCGCAGTGGGTGGCTACTGGGGGCTGTACGACGCGGACCGGCAGGACAAGGGTGTGCTCGAAGGGCCCGTGAGCAACCTGCATGACTGGCCGCAGTGGTTGCTGGCCAGCACCGTGCTGATGGTGATCATGCTGGTGCTGGCCGGGCGCCCCGCTACACCGATGGCCGCCTTGCTGCTGCCACTGCTGGCAGCGTTTGGCGCCGCTTGCCTGGGCCTGTGGGGCGAGTTGATGCGTACCCATGCGCGCTTTGCCGGGGAATGGTTGTGGGCACTGATGCTGGCCGGGCTGAACCTGCTGGTACTGGCCCACGCGTTGTTGGCGCTGACGCGGCGGGCCGGCTGGCGTGAACGCTTGTTCGCCTGGCTGCAGGAGCGAGCCGGCTGGCTGTTGCTGGCGGCGGGCTTCGCTGCGGCGGTGAGCATGCTGGCAATGGTGTTCGACCCGCGCTACCGCAGCTTCCCCAGCGCAGCGCTGGCGTTGCCGGCGCTGGTGTATGTGCTGTGGCCAGTGCGGGCGCGGCGGGCGGAGGTGGCGTTGCTGGCGTTCATCGTCGGCGCCGGGGTGGCGCCGCAGTTGTTCGTCGAAGGGCTGGAGAACCAGCAGGCCTGGGGCTGGGCGGTGGTGAGTGTGCTGATGACAGCGGCGTTGTGGCGAAGCTTGCGGATGCGCCAGGCTTGATACTGCATATTCCTCAAGCCCGGCGCGGACCTTGTGGGAGCAACTGTCTTGCTCAATTTCTGAAAGCTGGCGCATCCCTGTGGGAGCGGGCTTGCCCGCGAACACGGGCGAAGCCCGTGCCATCCACCACGGTGTTGGCTTCGCGGGCAAGCCCGCTCCCACAGGTACGCGCAGCTGCTTACATTGGGGGTTGCCTGACCAGGCGCAACCCCGCCAGCACCAGCGCAAACACCGCAATGCTGGCGGTGTACAGCACCAGCGCCGGCACCGCGAACACCAGTGCCAACACTGCCAGCCACCAGCCGGCACGCGCGGAAACGAACTGGGCCAGTAGCGCAAGGCCCAATCCGCCCCAGGCCATGACTTGATGGTGAATGCCCAACCCCAGCAGCGAACGCACCTCGCACTGCCAATAGGCGGTCGGCACTGCGCACAACCCTACCCACTGGCCGTCCTCCATCAGGCCGTAACGCACGCCATAACTGGCCGCGAGCCAACCCCCCAGGAACAGCAGCAACAGCGCCGTCGGCAGCGAACGAGACATCCTGTTCTCCAATAGCGGTAATCGAAAGCATCCATGATCGCTTATGCCCGTTTCTAAGGCAAAATCACACCCCGGCAGCTATGTTGCAGATAGCAAGTACGCCAAATGCCACCGCAGCGGGCAACTTTGCCCGCCTGGCTGTGGTCCTAGCCTGCACACTGCTCGACCTTGCGTTCTTTTGGGGGATTACATGCTTCGATCTTTGCGCCTCGCTGCCCTGCTCGGCAGCTTGCTCATGGCTGTGGCCGCTTCAGCGCGGGATATCGACGCTGCCAGCTATGGCTACCCTCTTACCAACCCGTTCGAGGCCACCATCGCCACCACGCCGCCGGACAAGCGCCCTGACCTGCCCAGCGACGATGAAATCACTCAGTCCGACTACAGCCTGAACTTGCGCCCGGAACGCGAGTTCACGTTGCCCGACAACTTCTGGGCAGTGAAGAAGCTCAAGTACCGCCTGGCCCGCCAGGATCGCGAAGCGCCGCTGATCTTCATCATCGCCGGCACCGGTGCGCCCTATAGCAGCAGCATCAATGAATACCTGAAAAAGCTGTTCTACCAGGCCGGCTTCCACGTGGTGCAACTGTCATCGCCCACCAGCTATGACTTCATGAGTGCAGCCTCGCGCTTTGCTACCCCCGGCATCAGCCAGGAAGACGCCGAAGACATGTACCGGGTCATGCAGGCCGTGCGCGCCCAGCATCCACGCCTGCCGGTCAGTGATTTCTACCTCACCGGTTACAGCCTGGGTGCGCTGGACGCCGCCTTCGTCAGCCACCTGGACGAAACCCGCCGCAGCTTCAACTTCAAGCGTGTGCTGCTGCTCAACCCACCGGTCAACCTCTACACCTCGATCAACAACCTCGACAAGCTGGTGCAGACCCAGGTCAAGGGCATCGACCGCAGCACCACGTTCTACGAGCTGATGCTGGAAAAACTCACCCGCTACTTCCAGGACAAGGGCTACATCGACCTGAACGACGCCCTGCTGTACGACTTCCAGCAGTCGCGCCAGCACCTGTCCAACGAACAGATGGCCATGCTGATCGGCACCTCGTTCCGTTTCTCGGCAGCCGACATCGCCTTCACTTCCGACCTGATCAACCGCCGTGGCCTGATCATTCCGCCGAAGTTCCCGATCACTGAAGGCAGCAGCCTCACGCCGTTCTTCAAGCGCGCCCTGCAGTGCGACTTCGACTGCTACATGACCGAACAGGTGATTCCGATGTGGCGCGCCCGCACCGACGGCAACAGCATCCTGCAGTTGGTCAACCAGGTCAGTCTGTATGCCCTGGAAGACTACCTGCGCAGCAGTGACAAGATCGCCGTGATGCACAACGCCGACGATGTCATTCTCGGCCCGGGCGACATTGGCTTCCTGCGCAAGGTGTTCGGCGAACGGCTGACCCTCTACCCCCATGGCGGCCATTGCGGCAACCTCAACTACCGCGTCAACAGTGACGCCATGCTGGAGTTCTTCCGTGGTTAACAAACTCCTCTTCGCCACTGCCCTGCTTGCCGCTGGCCACACCCTGGCCGCCGAAACCGCACCCCGAGCCAGTGTGGTCGAGGCCGACCCGCAGGTGATCGGCACCGCGCCACTGGTGCCCGAAGCCGATGGCTTCCTCGACCCGCTGCGTGAGCTGAAATTCAACCCGGGGCTGGACCAGCGCGAGTTCGAGCGCTCAACCCTGCAGGCGCTGAACGTGTACGACCCGCTGGAGTCGATCAACCGGCGCATCTACCACTTCAACTACCGACTGGACCAATGGGTGCTGCTGCCGCTGGTGAATGGCTATCAGTATGTCACCCCAAGCTTCGTGCGCACGGGGGTGAGCAACTTCTTCAACAACCTTGGCGATGTGCCGAACCTGTTCAACAGCGTGTTGCAGCTCAAAGCCAAGCGCTCGGCAGAAATCACCGCGCGACTGATGTTCAACACGATCATCGGCGTGGGTGGGCTGTGGGACCCGGCGACCAGCATGGGCCTGCCGCGCCAGAGCGAGGACTTTGGCCAGACCCTGGGCTTCTATGGCGTACCGGATGGGCCGTACCTGATGCTGCCGGTGTTAGGGCCATCGAACCTGCGCGATACCACCGGGCTGGTGGTGGACTATGCGGGAGAGCAGGCGGTCAACTACCTGAACGTGGCCGAAGCCAGCACCGATCATCCGGAAATCTTCGCCCTGCGTGTGGTGGACAAGCGCTATACGACCAAATTCCGCTATGGCCAGCTGAATTCGCCGTTCGAGTATGAAAAGGTGCGGTATGTGTATACCCAGGCGCGCAAGTTGCAGATAGCCGAGTAAGCCTGCTGCGGCCCTTTCGCTCCTGCACAGGCATTACACAATCCCTTGTAGGAGCGGGTTCACCCGCGAAAGGGCCCGCAAAGGCAACATCAAATCCCCAGGAATTCGCAAAGCTCGCGCTTCTTGGCCAGGGCATCGCGCCGCCCCAGCTCGATCAGTTCACTGCAATAGCTGGCCTCGAACAGCAAATAGCTCAACACTCCCGCCCCGCTGGTGCGCGTCGCCCCCGGCCCCCGTAAGAACAGGCGTAACGCCGCCGGCAACTCGCGGCGGTGCCGAGCGGCAATCTCATCCAGCGGCTGGCTGGGCGCCACCACCAGCACGTCGATCGGTGCCAGCCCCAGGCGCCGGGCATCCAGGTGCGCCGGCAACAGCCCGCTCAAGTGGTTGAGGCGCTGCAGCAGTTCGATATCGCCTTCCAGGCTGTCAATGAACGTACTGTTGAGCATGTGCCCGCCGATCTGCGCCAGGCTCGGCTGCTGCCCGCTGAACACGCGCTGGGGCGGCACCGGTGGCGCTGGCCGCTGCGGGTTTCCGCTGACCCCGACCACCAGCACCCGGCTGGCGCCCAGGTGCAAGGCCGGGCTGATCGGCGCCGACTGGCGCACTGCACCGTCGCCGTAATACTCGCCGCCCAGTTGCACCGGGGCGAACAGCAGCGGGATCGCCGCACTGGCCAGCAAGTGGTCGATGGTCAACGGTGCGGGTATGCCGATACGCCGGTGGCGCAGCCAGGCCTCGATGGTGCCGCGGCCCTGGTAGAAGGTCACCGCCTGGCCAGACTCGTAGCCAAAGGCGGTCACCGCCACGGCGCGCAGTTGCTCGGCGGCCAAGGCGTGGCCGATGCCATCCAGGTTCAGGTGCGTTTGCAGCAGGCTGCGCAACGGGCTGCTGTCGAGCAACGCCACGGGGGCCTGACCACCCAGCCCCAGCAGGCTGTGGCCGACGAAACGGCTGGCCTGGCGCACGACCCCGGGCCAGTCGCTGCGGATGACCAGATGGCTGCGGAAATTCTGCCAGAAGGCAGTGAGCCGCTGCACGGCGTCGTTGAAGTGCACGGCTCCACTGGCCAGGGTGACGGCGTTGATGGCCCCGGCGGAGGTGCCGACGATGACCGGAAAAGGGTTGTCCGCGCCGGCGGGCAGCAACTCGGCGATGCCCGCCAGCACACCGACCTGGTAGGCGGCGCGGGCGCCGCCGCCAGACAGGATGAGACCGGTTACCGGGGGTGGTGCCATGGCGTCCTTCCTGGGGTTGATGTGTTTTCAGCGCTTCTTCTTGTCATACAGCCGCGGCGCACCCTCGGGCCGCGACTTGAACCGGCGGTGCGCCCACAGGTACTGCTCGGGGCACTCGCGCAACACGCTCTCGACCCATTGGTTGATGCGCAGGCAATCGGCCTCTTCGCTTTCCCCGGGGAAATCCGTCAGCGGCGGGTGGATGACCAGCCGATAGCCGCTGCCATCCTCCAGCCGCTTCTGGGTGAACGGAATCACCTGCGCCTTCCCCAACCGGGCGAACTTGGTGGTAGCGGTCACCGTCGCCGCGGGGATGCCAAACAACGGTACGAAGATGCTCTGCTTGGCGCCGTAGTCCTGGTCCGGTGCGTACCAGATCGCCCGGCCCGAACGCAGCAGTTTGAGCATGCCACGCACGTCCTCGCGCTCCACCGCCAGCGAATCAAGGTTGTGACGCTCGCGGCCGCTGCGCTGGATGAAGTCGAACAGTGCATTGCCGTGTTCGCGGTACATGCCGTCGATCGTGTGCTGCTGGCCGAGCAGCGCGGCGCCGATTTCCAGGGTAGTGAAGTGCACCGCCATGAGGATCGCACCCTGCCCCGCCTGCTGGGCGGCCTGCAGGTGCTCAAGGCCCTCGATATGGGCCAGGCGCGCCAGCCTGGCCTTGGGCCACCACCAGCTCATGGCCATTTCGAAGAAGGCGATGCCGGTGGAGGCGAAGTTGGCCTTGAGCAAACGCTGCCGTTCGTCGACCGACAGCTCCGGGAAGCACAGCTCCAGGTTGCGCGCGGCGATGCGCCGACGTTCACCGGCAAAGCGATACATGACGGCGCCCAGCGCGGCACCGATCTTCAGCAGCACCCGGTACGGCAACTGAACCACCAGCCACAGCAGGCCCAGGCCCAGCCACAGGCCCCAGAACTTGGGGTGAAGGAAATAGGGACGAAAACGCGGGCGTTCCATTGAAGCATCCGGAAAGACAAAGGCCGCGCATTCTACAACGGATCAGCGCATGTTGCGGGCAACCGGTGTTCTCGTTATAAGTCAGGGCACTTTTTTCGCAACAAGCCGTCTATGCAGACCATGAGCCCAAACCACACATCCGACACCGCCTCCGTGTTCCAGCTCAAGGGCAGCATGCTCGCCATTACGGTACTGGAACTGGCACGCAATGACCTTGAAGCCCTCGACCGCCAGTTGGCGGCCAAAGTCGCCCAGGCCCCGAACTTCTTCAGCAATACACCGCTGGTGCTGGCGCTGGACAAGCTGCCGGCCGACGAAGGGGCGATCGACCTGCCCGGCTTGATGCGGATCTGCCGACACCACGGCCTGCGTACCCTGGCCATCCGCGCCAACCGCATCGAGGACATCGCCGCCGCCATCGCTATCGACCTGCCGGTGCTGCCGCCGTCAGGGGCCCGCGAACGGCCGCTGGAGCCCGAGCCCGAGGTGGTCAAAAAGCCCGAACCGGCCCCAGCGCCACCACCGCCCCCCGAACCCGAGGTGCGCCCGACCCGCATCATTACTTCGCCAGTACGCGGTGGCCAACAGATCTATGCTCAGGGAGGTGATCTGGTTGTGACGGCTTCGGTCAGCCCAGGTGCGGAACTTCTGGCCGATGGCAACATCCATGTGTACGGCGCCATGCGCGGCCGCGCCCTGGCTGGCATCAAAGGCAACACCAAGGCGCGTATCTTCTGCCAGCAGATGACCGCCGAAATGGTCTCGATCGCCGGCCAGTACAAAGTCTGCGAAGACCTGCGCCGGGATCCACTGTGGGGGACCAGCGTGCAAGTCAGCCTGTCTGGTGACGTGTTGAACATCACCCGTCTTTAACGGATACTTGCCAGCATTTTTAGAGCAACTTTTTTACCGTTGCCTTTATTTAGCTATTTCAGTTTTTTGCAGGGACAAGTGTCCCGACTATTTTTAGGGGTGAAACACCTTGGCCAAGATTCTCGTGGTTACTTCCGGCAAGGGGGGTGTGGGCAAGACCACTACCAGCGCCGCCATTGGTACCGGCCTCGCACTGCGCGGCCACAAGACCGTCATTGTCGACTTCGACGTGGGCCTGCGTAACCTCGACCTGATCATGGGCTGCGAACGCCGCGTGGTGTACGACTTCGTCAACGTGGTCAACGGCGAAGCCAACCTGCAACAGGCCCTGATCAAGGACAAGCGCCTCGAGAACCTGTACGTGCTGGCCGCCAGCCAGACCCGTGACAAGGACGCGCTGACCCAGGAAGGCGTGGAAAAGGTACTGATGGACCTGAAGAAGGACTTCGAGTACGTCATCTGCGACTCGCCGGCCGGTATCGAAAAAGGTGCTCACCTGGCCATGTACTTCGCTGACGAAGCCATCGTGGTGACCAACCCGGAAGTTTCGTCGGTACGTGACTCCGACCGCATGCTGGGCATTCTGTCGAGCAAGTCGCGCCGCTCCGAAAACGGCGAAGAGCCGATCAAGGAGCATTTGCTGATCACCCGCTACCACCCTGAGCGCGTCGTCAAAGGCGAAATGCTGAGCGTGGCCGACGTGGAAGAAATCCTGTCGATCAAGCTCAAGGGTGTGATCCCGGAATCGCAGGCCGTCCTCAAGGCGTCCAACCAGGGTATCCCGGTCATTCTCGATGACCAGAGTGATGCCGGCCAGGCCTACAGTGATGCGGTCGACCGCCTGCTGGGCAAAGAGAAGCCGATGCGCTTCATCGATGTACAGAAGAAGGGATTCTTCGAGCGCATTTTCGGGAGCAAATAAACCATGAACCTTTTTGACTTCTTTCGTGGCAGACAGAAACAGACCAGCGCGTCGGTAGCGAAAGAGCGTCTACAGATCATCGTGGCGCACGAGCGCGGCCAACGCAGCGAACCGGACTACCTGCCCGCGCTGCAGAAAGAACTGCTGGAAGTGATCCGCAAATATGTGAACATCGGCAACGATGATGTGCATATCGAGCTGGAAAACCAGGGCAGCTGCTCGATTCTGGAGCTGAACATCACCCTGCCGGATCGCTGATCCGCGTAGTCGACAATTTGGGGCTGCCTTGCAGCCCTTCGCGGGCAAGCCCGCCCCTACAGGGGAACGCATATCCTTTGTAGGAGCGGGCTTGCCCGCGAAGGGCCGCAAAGCGGCCCCAGCGTTTACTGCTATTTTCGTGAGACCTGCAATGCCGCTGTCGAATGTCCAGATCCTCTTCGAAGACGCCGCCATCCTGGTGATCAACAAACCGACCCTGCTGCTGTCGGTACCTGGCCGTGCCGAGGACAACAAGGACTGCCTGATCACCCGTCTGCAGGAAAACGGCTACCCCGATGCGCTGATCGTGCACCGTCTGGACTGGGAAACCTCCGGCATCATCCTGCTGGCCCGCGATGCCGACAGCCACCGCGAGCTGTCGCGCCAGTTCCACGACCGTGAAACCGAAAAAGCCTACACCGCACTGTGCTGGGGCCAGCCGGCGCTGGACAGCGGCAGCATCGACCTGCCGCTGCGCTACGACCCACCGACCAAACCACGGCATGTGGTGGACCACGAGCAGGGCAAGCACGCCCTGACCTTCTGGCGTATCGTGGAACGCTGCGGCGATCACTGTCGGGTGGAGCTGACGCCGATTACCGGGCGTTCGCACCAGCTGCGCGTGCACATGCTGTCGATCGGGCACCCGCTGCTGGGTGATCGCCTGTACGCCAACCCGCAAGCCCTGGCGGCCCATGAGCGGCTGTGCCTGCATGCCTCGATGCTGAGCTTTACCCACCCGGTGTCCGGGCAGCGGTTGAAGTTCGAGTGCCCGGCACCGTTCTGATTTTGCAGGGCCTGTACCGGCCTCTTCGCGGCTAAAGCCGCTCCTGCAAGGGCCGCACTGCGCTCAGGGGCTGTGCAATACCTGTAGTAGCGGGGGTTAGCTGCGAAGATGCAGACACAAATTGTCGACATTCTGCGTTAAACTCGCGCCACTGCTGTCTGGAGTGAGCTATGCGCGACGCACTGAATACCGGCCTCATCGAATTTCTCAAGGCCTCCCCCACGCCCTTCCATGCCACCGCCAGCCTGGTCCAGCGCCTTGAGGCGGCCGGCTACAAGCGCCTGGACGAGCGCGACAGTTGGGACACCGAGACTGGCGGCCGCTACTACGTCACCCGCAACGATTCTTCAATCATCGCCATCAAACTGGGCAAGCAGTCGCCGCTGCTCAATGGCATCCGCATGGTCGGCGCCCACACTGACAGCCCGTGCTTGCGGGTCAAGCCTCAGCCCGAGCTACAGCGCCAGGGCTTCCTGCAACTGGGCGTGGAAGTGTATGGCGGCGCGTTGCTGGCACCCTGGTTCGACCGCGACCTGTCGCTGGCCGGCCGCGTCACCTACCGCCGTGACGGCAAGGTCGAAAGCCAGCTGATCGACTTCAAGCTGCCAGTCGCGATCATCCCCAACCTGGCGATCCACCTGAACCGCACCGCCAACGAAGGCTGGGCGATCAACCCGCAGAACGAACTGCCCCCCATCCTCGCCCAAGTGGCCGGTGACGAACGCATCGACTTCCGCGCCCTGCTCACCGAGCAACTGGCCCGCGAGCACGAGCTGATCGCCGACGTGGTGCTGGACTACGAGCTGAGCTTCTATGACACGCAGGACGCCGCGCTGATCGGTCTGAATGGCGACTTCATCGCTGGCGCCCGCCTGGACAACCTGCTGTCGTGCTACGCCGGTTTGCAGGCCCTGCTGGCCGCCGACAGCGACGAAACCTGTGTGCTGGTGTGCAACGACCACGAAGAAGTCGGCAGTTGCTCGGCCTGCGGTGCCGATGGCCCGATGCTGGAGCAGACCCTGCAGCGCCTGCTACCCGATGGCGACACCTATGTGCGCACCGTCCAGCGCTCGCTGATGGTATCGGCCGACAATGCCCACGGCGTGCACCCCAACTACGCCGACAAGCATGACGGCAACCACGGGCCGAAGCTCAACGCCGGGCCCGTGATCAAAGTGAACAACAACCAGCGCTACGCCACCAACAGCGAGACGGCCGGGTTCTTCCGCCACTTGTGCATGGCCGAGGAAGTACCGGTGCAGAGCTTTGTGGTGCGCAGCGACATGGGCTGTGGCTCGACCATCGGGCCGATCACCGCCAGCCACCTGGGTGTGCGCACGGTGGATATCGGTTTGCCGACCTTTGCCATGCACTCCATTCGCGAGCTGTGTGGCAGCCATGACCTGGCGCACCTGGTGAAGGTACTGACCGCGTTCTACCGTAGCCGCGAGCTGCCTTGATGTAAGCAGGCGCGGCCTGTTCGCGGCGGTTCGACGCCTCGAACAGGCCGCGCCTGCTTAAACGTGCTCAAGGTCAATCACGCCTCGTTTGCCAAGCGCTATGCTTGTTACATGGCCCCACTGCAAAAGGATTGCTGTCCATGTCCCCGTTCCTGTCACTGTTCGTCCCGGTGTTCCTGTTCCTGATGCTGCTGACCATCGGCTTCAGCATGCGCGAACGCAACATCGGTGTACTGATGATGTGGGTCGGCACCTTGGGTATTTTCGGCCTCACCTGCTGGAAGATCCTCGAGAAACTGCCGACATAAACCTCTACACTCGGTCAATCGTTTGACCTGAGGTAGATTTGCCAGTGCCTGCCCTCCTGCGTTACCTGTTCCTGTTGCTCTTGCTTTTCATTGCCCCGGTACAAGCGGCGGGCTTGCCTGGCCTGCTGGGCGGCAGTGCGCCCGCGCAACCAGAGGCCACCGAGCCGCTGGGCAAGTCGCTGGACGAGGTGATCAAGAACCTCGAAAACGACCAGCAACGGGCCAAGCTGCTGGCCGACCTGAAAAAACTGCGCGACGCCACCCGGCAATCGCAACCCAGCGTTGAACAGGGCGTACTCGGCCTGATCGGCGGTGCCCTGCATGACTTTGAAAAACAGTTCAGCGGCGATGCCAGCCCATTCCACCGCTGGGCCGCGGAAATCGAACAGGCCCAGGCCGAACTGGCGGAACTGGTGGTGCCCGTGCACCAGTGGCCGGCGATCCTGTTCGGTTTTGCTGCAGTGATTGCCGTGTGGAGCGTGCTGGCCTATGCCTTCAACTGGGTCGGCCATCGGGTCCGCCTGCGCTTTGGCCTGAGCGAGGAACTGCCACAGCACCCGCGGACCTGGGACCTGGTGCGCTTTGCCTTGCGCAAGCTCGGCCCCTGGTTGGTAGCACTGGTGTTCACGGTGTACCTGAGTTTCGTGCTGCCGCCATCACTGGGCAAATCCCTGGCAATGGTGCTGGCCTATGCGCTGGTGGTCGGCACCTGCTTTTCGGCCATTTGCGTCATCGCCTTTTCCTTGCTGGACGGCCCACACCGCCACCGCGCCCTGCACATCCTGCGGCGCCAGGCGTTTCGCCCGTTGTGGCTGATCGGCAGCTTCGCCGCGTTTGGCGAGGCGATGAGCGATCCACGCATGCTGGTTGCCCTCGGTACCCACCTGGCCCACACCCTGGCTACCTTGGCCAATGTGATTGCGGCACTGTGTACCGGGCTGTTCATCCTGCGCTTCCGCCGGCCGATCGCCCACCTGATCCGCAACCAGCCACTGTCGCGGCGCCTGACCCGACGTACCCTCAGCGATACCATCGAGATCCTCGGCAGCTTCTGGTTCATTCCGGCGCTGATCCTGGTGGCCATTTCGCTGTTCGCCACCTTCGTCTCCGCCGGCGACACCAGCACCGCCCTGCGCCAGTCGCTGATGTGCACCGTGCTGGTGGTGGTGTGCATGGTGCTCAACGGCCTGGTGCGCCGCCATGCCGCCAACCCCAAGCGGGCCAGCAAGCGCCAGGCGGTGTACACCGAGCGCCTGCGCAACTTCGGCTACCTGCTGGTGCACCTGTTCATCTGGCTGGTGTTCATCGAGTTGGGCCTGCGCGTGTGGGGCGTGTCGATGATCAGCTTCGCCGAGGGCGACGGCCATGACATCAGCCTGCGCCTGCTGGGCCTGGCCGGCACGCTGATCGTGGCCTGGCTGGTGTGGATCCTTGCAGACACCGCCGTACACCATGCCCTGGTGCGCTCGCGCCGGGGGCTGGCCAACGCCCGTGCGCAAACCATGATGCCGTTGATTCGCAACGTGATGTTCGTGGTCATCTTCATCATCGCGGTCATCGTCGCCCTGGCCAACATGGGCATGAACGTCACCCCACTGCTGGCCGGTGCCGGTGTGATCGGCCTGGCCATCGGTTTTGGCGCGCAGTCGCTGGTAGCCGACCTGATCACCGGCCTGTTCATCATCATCGAAGATTCACTGGCCATCGACGATTACGTGGATGTCGGCGGCCACCTGGGCACGGTGGAAGGGTTGACCATTCGTACCGTGCGCCTGCGCGACATCGACGGCATTGTGCATACCATCCCGTTCAGCGAGATCAAGAGCATCAAGAACTACTCGCGGGAGTTCGGCTACGCGATCTTCCGCGTGGCAATCCCGCACAGCATGAACATCGACCAGGCGATCTCGCTGGTTCGCGAAGTGGGGCAGAAGCTGCGCAACGACCCGCTGATGCGCCGCAATATCTGGTCGCCGCTCGAGCTACAGGGGGTGGAGAGCTTCGAGTCAGGGTCGGCGATCTTGCGGGCGCGGTTCAAGACCGCGCCGATCAAGCAGTGGGAGGTGTCGCGGGCGTTCAACCTGGCCTTGAAGCGGCAGCTGGATGAAGCCGGGCTGGACCTGGCGACGCCGCGGTTGTCGGTGCAGGTGGTGACAGCCGGTGGGGGTGGAATGACCGAGGCCGGCTCGTAGGAGCGGGTTTACCCGCGAAGAAGGCAACACATCATCCAGCCTGGGCACGAATGCGGATCGCATCATGCCGCCAATACTCGAGGTCACAGTCGATCAAGTGCCCATGCTGGTCGCTGTTGACCCGGGTAATGTGCAACCCCGGGCTGCCCGCCGACACTTTCAAAGCGCTTGCCGCCTCCACCGGCAACGCTGTCGGCAGGATCTCGAAGCACACCTGCCCGTACTCGATGCCATACACCCGCCCATAAATCTCGGTCAGTGACTGCGCCAGGTCGTGTTCGAGAATGCCTGGAAAGTACCGGGGGTTGAGGTAATGCTCGGCATACAGCACCGCCCGCCCGTCAATCCGCCGTAACCGGCAGACGCGCACCACACTGGACAACGCCGGCAGCTGCAAGCGTGCACAGATGGCCGCCGAAGCCGGCTGCAGCCTCGCCGACAGCAGTTCGGTACTGGCCACCCGCCCCTGATCGCGCACCATGGCATGGAAATGGCTGCGCTCGATCAGGTCGTAGGTCAAGCGCTGCGGCGCAACGAACCAGCCTCGCCGCTCTTCTCGGTAGATCAAGCCTTGGGCCTCCAGCTGCACCAACGCCTCACGCAGGGTAATGCGCGTGGTGTCGAACACCTCGCTGAGCCGCCGCTCGGCCGGCAGCTTGCCGCCCGGCGCCAGCAGGCCATGCTCGATCTGCTCCTGCAGGGCATGGCAGATGGCTGTTACCGCACGCGGGGGCGTCGACTGCATCGAAAGGTTACCTATCTGGACTAGTCCAGCCCCATCACAGGGCAGGTTGAGAATAGTGCAAGCCTAGGCAGGGCTGATGAACATCCTGTGACAAAGCTTGGGCCAGGCACTGCCAGAAACGCGCCAAGCCAGCAGAACCGGGGCGATTACCTGGTCTACGCTGTAGCTTCAGGGCCCTTGCCGGCCCCCTCCCTACATCAAACTGTCACGCAAGCGGCCTACTTTGGCTCAAGGTTTGCTGACCTAGACCAAAGGTGCCAGTCAAAGGCTTGCAACGGCTTTACCCAGAACAACGATCGCAAAGGCACCCACCCAAAGGAGCTTCGGATGAAAAAGTTCTTCATGGCGTCACTGCTTGGTTCGGCCATCGCGTTGTGCACCACGGCCATGGCCGCCGGCACTGACCTCAAGGCCCTGGAAGACGCCGCCCGCAAGGAAGGCACTGTCAACAGCGTGGGCATGCCCGACGCCTGGGCAAACTGGAAAGGCACCTGGGAAGACCTGGCCAGCAAGTACGGCCTCAAGCACAGCGACACCGACATGAGCTCAGCCCAGGAACTGGCCAAGTTCGAAGCCGAGAAGGACAACGCCAGCGCCGACATCGGTGACGTGGGTGCCGCCTTCGGCCCGATCGCGGTGACCAAGGGCGTCAGCCAGCCTTACAAGCCAAGCACCTGGGACCAGGTGCCGGAATGGGCCAAGGACAAGGACGGCCACTGGGCGCTGGCCTATACCGGCACCATCGCTTTCATCATCAACAAAGACCTGGTCAAGGAAGGCGACCGCCCGAAAACCTGGCATGACCTGGAAAAAGGCAAGTACAAGGTCGCCATCGGTGACGTCGGCACCGCCGCCCAGGCCGCCAACGGTGTGCTGGCTGCGGCCATCGCCTACAAGGGTGACGAAACCAACGTGGCGCCGGGCCTGCAGCTGTTCACCAAGCTGGCGCAGCAGAAGCGCCTGTCACTGGCCAACCCGACCATCCAGACCCTGGAAAAAGGCGAAGTGGAAGTTGGCGTGGTGTGGGACTTCAACGGCCTGAGCTACCGTGAACAGATCGACCCCAAGCGTTTTGAAGTGCTGATCCCCTCGGACGGCTCGGTGATTTCCGGCTATACCACGGTCATCAACAAGTACGCCAAGCACCCCAACGCGGCCAAGCTGACCCGTGAATACATCTTCAGCGACGCCGGGCAGATCAACCTGGCCAAGGGCCATGCGCGGCCGATCCGGGCCGAGCACCTGAAGCTGCCGGCGGATGTGCAGGCCAAGCTGCTGCCCAACGACCAGTACGCTGCCGCCCAGCCGATCAAGAATGCCGAAGCCTGGGAAGCCACCTCGAAGAAACTGCCGCAGATGTGGCAGGAGCAGGTGATCATCGAGATGGAGTAAGGGGCTGGGCTTTGTAGTGCCTGATCCGGCCCTTTCGCGGGTAAACCCGCTCCTACACAGGGATACGCGATACATGTAGGAGCGGGTTTACCCGCGAAGATGCCAACGCGGTTCATGACTGGAGAAAACATGCAACACAACGTCATCCTGGTCCTGCTCGACGGCCTCAACTATCAGGTCGCTCACCATGCGATGGGCCACCTGCACGCCTACGTCGAGGCCGACCGAGCCGCGCTGTACCGCGTGGAATGCGAGCTGCCCTCGCTGTCGCGGCCGCTGTACGAATGCATCCTCACCGGCGTGCCACCGATCGACAGCGGCATCGTGCACAACAACATCAACCGCCTGTCCAACCAACGCAGCGTGTTTCACTACGCCCGCGAGGCCAACCTGGGCACCGCGGCGGCGGCCTATCACTGGATGAGCGAGCTGTACAACCGCTCGCCCTTCGATCCGCAGCGCGACCGCCATACCCACGCGCCGAAACTGCCGATCCAGCACGGGCTGTTCTACTGGGACGACCGTTACCCCGATTCGCACCTTCTGGCCGATGGCGAGTACCTGCGCCGCCGCCACGCGCCCAACTTCCTGCTGGTGCACCCGATGAGCGTGGACGACGTGGGTCACCGCCACGGCCTGGACAGCAGCCAGTATCGCAACGCTGCGCGCAGCGTCGACATCCTGCTGGCCGACTACCTGCCCGGCTGGCTCGAAGAGGGCTACCAGGTGTTGGTCACCGCCGACCACGGCATGAACAACGACCGCTCGCACAACGGCCTGCTGGCGGAAGAACGTGAAGTGCCGCTGTTCGTCTTCGGCGACGCCTTCAGCCTGGACCCGGCCGCCCAACCGCTGCAGACCGAACTGTGCGGCACCATCTGCGAGCTGCTGGGTGCCGCGCACGACAAGACGGTTTGCCGGGAGCTGCTGAAGTGAATGGCGGCATACGTGGCCGCTACCTGGCCCTGCTCTGCCTGCTGCCGTTCGCCGTGTTCTTCGTCATTTTCCAGGTCGCCCCGCTGGCCTGGGTGGCGATCAACAGCCTGCAATCGGAGGCCGGCTGGGGCATCGACAACTTCAGCAAGGTGTTCGCCTCCAAGTTCTACCGGCAGGCGTTGCAACGCAGCCTGGAAATCAGCTTCTGGTCGAGCGTGTTCGGCATCGTCATCGCTACCCTCGGCGCCTATTCACTGCGCCAGGTGGACTCGAAGCTGCGCGACTTCGTCAGCGCCTTCGCCAACATGACCAGCAACTTTGCCGGCGTACCGCTGGCCTTTGCCTTCATCATCCTGCTTGGCTTCAACGGCGCACTGACCCTGCTGCTGAAGCAGGTCGGCCTGCTGGAAGACTTCAGTATCTATTCCAAAAGCGGCTTGATCCTGGTGTACACCTACTTCCAGATCCCGCTGGGCGTCTTGCTGCTGTACCCCGCCTTCGACGCCCTGCGCGAAGACTGGCGCGAGTCAGCCGCGCTGCTGGGCGCCAACCACTGGCAGTTCTGGCGACACATCGGCCTGCCGGTGCTGGCCCCGGCACTGCTGGGCACCTTCGTCATCCTGCTGGCAAACGCCCTGGGCGCCTACGCCACCGTGTACGCACTGACCACCGGCAACTTCAACGTACTGCCGATCCGCATCGCTGGCCTGGTGGCGGGCGATATCAGCCTCGATCCGAACCTGGCCAGCGCCCTGGCGATGGTGCTGGTGGGGCTGATGACGCTGGTCACGGTGGTGCATCAATGGCTGCTGAAAAGGAGCTACCATGCGCGCTGACATCCGCTCCGGCGGCTGGTACCACCGCCTCGTGGTCTACCTGCTGTTCCTGATCCTGCTGCTGCCCCTGGCCGGCACCCTCCTCTACTCGCTGGCCACCAGCTGGTCGGCGAGCCTGCTGCCCAGTGGCCTGACCCTGAAGTGGTATGCGGCGCTGTGGAGCGAGCCACGTTTCCTCGCCGCGTTCGGCCAGTCGCTGCTGGTGTGCGTAGGCGCACTGCTGCTGTCGGTGGTGCTGATCTTGCCACTGCTGTTCGTGGTGCATTACCACTTCCCGCGGCTCGACGCGCTGATGAACATCCTCATCCTGCTGCCATTCGCGGTCCCGCCGGTGGTGTCGTCGGTGGGGCTGCTGCAGCTGTATGGCAGCGGGCCGATGGCCATGGTCGGCACACCGTGGATCCTGATCGGCTGCTACTTCACCATCGCCTTGCCGTTCATGTACCGGGCCATCACCAACAACCTGCAGGCCATCAACCTGCGCGACCTGATGGACGCCGCGCAACTGCTCGGCGCCAGCACCTGGCAGGCCGCACTGCTGGTGGTGCTGCCGAACCTGCGCCAGGGCCTGATGGTGGCAGTGCTGCTGTCGTTCTCGTTCCTGTTCGGCGAATTCGTGTTTGCCAACCTGCTGGTCGGCACCCGCTACGAGACCCTGCAGGTGTACCTGAACAACATGCGCAACAGCAGCGGCCACTTCAACAGCGCGCTGGTCATCTCCTACTTCGCCTTCGTGCTGGTACTGACCTGGGTCGCCAACCGCCTGAACAAGGACAAGACCTGACATGAGCTTCGTCAGCGTACAGAAACTGCAGAAAAGCTACGCCGGCAGCCCGGTGTTCGAGCGCATCGACTGCCACATCGAACGCGGCGAATTCGTCACCCTGCTCGGCCCGTCCGGCTGCGGCAAGTCCACCCTGCTGCGCTGCATTGCCGGGCTGACCTCGGTGGACAGCGGGCAGATACTGCTCGACGGCCACGACATCGTGCCGCTAAGCCCGCAAAAGCGTGGCATCGGCATGGTGTTCCAGAGCTACGCGCTGTTCCCTAACATGACCGTGGAGCAGAATGTCGCCTTCGGCCTGCGCATGCAGAAGGTCAAGGCCGACGAAAGCCAGCTGCGGGTACGCGAGGTGCTGGAGCTGGTGGAGCTGGGCAAGTTCGCCGGGCGCTACCCGCACCAGCTTTCCGGCGGCCAGTGCCAGCGCGTGGCCCTGGCACGCTCACTGGTCACCCGCCCGCGCCTGCTGCTGCTCGACGAACCGTTGTCGGCGCTGGATGCGCGTATCCGCAAGCACCTGCGCGAGCAGATCCGCGCCATCCAGCGCGAACTGGGGCTGACCACCATCTTCGTCACTCACGATCAGGAGGAAGCGCTGACCATGTCCGACCGCATCTTCCTGATGAACCAGGGGCGCATTGTTCAGAGTGGCGATGCCGAAACCCTCTATACCGCCCCCGTGGACCTGTTTGCCGCCGGTTTCATCGGCAACTACAACCTGCTCGACGCCGACAGCGCCAGCCGCCTGCTGCAGCGCCCGGTGGCCAGCCGCCTGGCGATCCGCCCGGAGTCGATCACCCTTGGCGAGCACGGCGAGCTGGACGCCGAGGTGCGCAGCCACAGCCTGCTGGGCAACGTGATCCGCTACCGGGTGCGGGTGCGCGAAGTGGAGCTGGTGGTCGATGTGCTCAACCGCTCGCCGGCCGACTTGCATGCGGACGGAAAACGGGTAAGCGTGTCGATCGACCCCACTGCGCTGCGGGAAGTGGCTTAAGGAGACTCAACACAATGGCACTGGCAATTTTCGATCTGGACGAAACCCTGATCCACGGCGACTGCGCATCACTGTGGAGCGAGCAGATGGCCCGGCTGGGCTGGGTCGACGGCAAGGATTTCCTGCGCCGCGACCATGAACTGATGGAAGCCTATGGCAGGGGCCACCTGCAGATGGAGGACTACATGGCCTTCAGCCTGGAGCCGATTGCCGGGCGCACCCTGGAAGAAGTCGAGCACCTGGTGACACCGTGGGTCGAAGAAGTGATCGAACCGATCATCTACGGTGACGCCTGCCGCTGCATTGCCGAGCACCGCAAGCGTGGAGATCGCATTTTGATCATTTCCGCTTCGGGTACGCACCTGGTTGGGCCGATTGCCGCGAGACTGGGCGTGGATGAGTACCTGGCCATCGAGCTGGAGGCAGTGAACGGGGTGTACACCGGCAAGACCCACGGGGTGCTGACCTATCGTGAGGGCAAGATCACGCGGTTGCTGGAATGGCTGGATCAGGAGCAGGAAAACCTGGAGGGCGCGAGTTTCTATTCCGATTCGAGGAATGACTTGCCGTTGTTGTTGAGAGTGGATCACCCGCATGTGGTGAACCCGGACGCGGTGTTGCGCGAGCATGCCGAGATCAATGGGTGGCCGATTCTGAGCTGGAGCTGAAGGTTTTTATGGGCTGTGCCGGCCCCTTCGCGGGTAAACCCGCTCCTACATCGCACAGTGTTCAAATTATGGCGATCCCGATGTAGGAGCGGGTTTACCCGCGAAGGGGCCAGGCCTGCTTACACCAGGCTAGGGTCGATCACCATCACCAGCTTGCCCGACACCTGGTTGGTCTCCAGCTCGGCATACGCCGCCTGGGCAAACTCCACCGGGTAGGTATCGACCAGCTGCGGCGACAACCGCCCCTCGGCGAACAGCGGCCATACTTGCTGCTGCAGTTCGCGCAGCAACTCGGCCTTGAAGCCGTCATCACGGTTGCGCAGGGTGGAACCGGTAATTTCCAGACGCTTGCCCAGCACCTGGGCCAGGTCCAGCTCGAACTTGCGTCCGCCCATCAGGCCGATGATCACCCAGCGCCCGTCACGGGCCAACAGCTTGAGGTTCAGCTCACCGTAGCTGGCGCCCACCGGGTCGAGAATCACATCGAACGGGCCGAAACCTTCCAGCTCGTCCAGGTTCTCGTTACGTACCACACCCCCCGCAGCGCCCAGCGCCTGGCAGTAGGCCAGGCGGTCCTGAGAACCGACGCTGACCCATACCGGGCTGCCGAACGCCTTGCACAGCTGGATGGCGGCCGAGCCAACGCCACTGGCGCCGGCGTGCACCAGCACCTTCTCGCCAGCCTTCACTGCCCCGAGCTGGAAGATGTTCAGCCAGGCGGTGGCATACACCTCCGGCAACGCTGCCGCCTCATGCAGGCCAAGGCCTTCGGGTACCGGCAATACGTGACGGGCATCGACCACCACTTCCTCGGCCATGGCGCCGCTGGCCAGCAGGGCGCAAACGCGGTCACCCACGCGCCAGGCGGCACCAGCCCCCACCTCTTCAACCACCCCGGAACACTCCAGCCCCATGTATGGGCTGGCACCTGGTGGTGGCGGGTACAAACCTTTCATCTGCAGCAGATCGGCGCGGTTCAGCCCCGCAGCGGCCACGCGAATGCGCACTTGGCCCGCGTCACAGGTCGGGCGTTCGGCCTCGACCCACTCCACATGTCCGTCAACGCCTTGCAATGCCTTCACAGTGCCTCCATAGTTGAATCATGACTGGGCCTGAGGTCGCTTACCTCAGGCCTTTTGCAGTATCTGCCCGGCTCCATGGAACCGGCAACGGAAAAGACGGCCTACTATGCGTGATCAATTGCCTCCACGTCGAATCAGCATGAAGCATTTCCTTCCAAGCACCGCACTGGCTGTGATGATCGGCCTGGGCAGCCTCACGCTCGGCGGCAATGCGGCGGCCGCCAACAAGTGGGACAGCCTGCAGCCCGACCGCGACGAGATCGTCGCCAGCCTCAACGTGGTGGAATTGCTCAAGCGCCACCACTACAGCAAGCCGCCCCTGGACGATGCCCGTTCGGTCATTATCTACGACAGCTACATCAAGCTGCTGGACCCGGCGCGCAGCTACTTTACCGCTGCCGACATTGCCGAATTCGATAAATGGAAAACGCAATTCGACGATTTCCTTAAGAGCGGCAACCTGGACCCGGGCTTCACCATCTACAAGCGCTACCTCGACCGCGTCAAGCAACGCCTGGACTTCGCCCTGGCCGAGCTGAACAAGGGTGTGGACAAGATTGACTTCACCACCAGGGAAACCTTGCTGATCGACCGCAAGGACGCGCCGTGGATGAAGAACCAGGCCGAGCTCGACGACTTGTGGCGCAAACGCGTCAAAGACGAAGTGCTGCGCCAGAAGATCGCCGGCAAGGAACCCAAGCAGATCCAGGAAACCCTGATCAAGCGCTACAAGAACCAGCTCACGCGCCTGGACCAGACCCGTGCCGAGGACATCTTCCAGGCCTACATCAACACCTTCGCCCAGTCCTACGACCCACACACCAACTACCTGTCGCCGGACAACGCCGAAAACTTCGACATCAACATGAGCCTGTCGCTCGAAGGCATTGGTGCAGTGCTGCAAAGCGACAACGACCAGGTCAAGATCGTGCGCCTGGTGCCAGCAGGCCCGGCAGCCAAGACCAAGCAGGTGGCCCCGGCTGACAAGATCATCGGCGTAGCCCAGGGCAACAAGGAAATGGTCGACGTGGTGGGCTGGCGCCTGGACGAAGTGGTCAAGCTGATCCGTGGCCCGAAAGGCTCGGTGGTACGCCTGGAAATCATCCCGGCCAGCAATGCGCCTAGCGACCAGACCAGCAAGATTGTGTCGATCACCCGTGAAGCGGTGAAGCTTGAAGAGCAGGCGGCGAAGAAGTCGGTGCTCAAGCTCAAGCAGGACGGGCGTGACTACAAGCTGGGCATCATCGAGATCCCAGCCTTCTACCTGGACTTCAAGGCCTACCGCGCTGGCGACCCCGAGTACAAGAGCACCACGCGTGACGTGAAGAAGTTGCTCACCGAACTGCAGAAAGAGAAAGTCGACGGCGTGGTCATCGACCTGCGCAACAACGGCGGCGGCTCGCTGCAGGAAGCCACCGAGCTGACCAGCCTATTCATCGAGAAAGGCCCGACCGTGCTGGTGCGCAACAGCGACGGCCGCGTCGACGTGCTGGAAGACGAAAACCCGGGGGCCTTCTACAAGGGCCCGCTGGCACTGCTGGTCAACCGCCTGTCGGCCTCGGCATCGGAGATCTTCGCCGGTGCCATGCAGGACTACCACCGCGCGCTGATCATCGGTGGCCAGACCTTCGGCAAAGGCACCGTGCAGACCATCCAGCCGCTCAACCATGGCGAGCTGAAGCTGACCCTGGCCAAGTTCTACCGGGTTTCCGGGCAGAGTACGCAACATCAGGGGGTGCTGCCGGACATCGACTACCCATCGATCATCGACACCAAGGAAATCGGCGAGAGCGCCCTGCCAGAGGCCATGCCGTGGGACACCATCCGCCCGGTGGTCAAGCCTGCGGCCGATCCGTTCAGGCCGTTCCTGGCCCAGCTCAAGGCGCAACATGAGGCGCGCAGCGACAAGGATGCCGAGTTCACCTACATCCGCGACCGCCTGGCCCTGACCCAGAAGCTGATGAACGAGAAAACCGTCAGCCTCAACGAGCAGGAACGCCGCGCACGCCACGACAGCATCGAGAGCAAGCAACTGGCGCTGGAAAACACCCGCCGCAAGGCCAAGGGTGAAGAACCGCTGAAAGAGCTGAAGAAAGAGGACGAAGACGCTCTGCCGGTCGAGGATGAAAATACCAAGCCGGAAGACGACGCTTACCTCGCGGAAACCGGTCGCATCCTGATCGACTACCTCAGTGCCAGCACCAAGGTGGCCAAAAAGTAAGGCACCTCAGCAGTGATGGCAGAATAATGTGACCTGTCATCAAACAGTCATCGTGCTGTCGTGAAATATGAGGGCCGGGCATGCAGATGCCCGGCCCTTACTTTTCAGGAATCCATCATGACCGTCGCCGAACAGCTCAGTGCCTTGAGTGCCATCCTGGCTCAGCGCAGTATTCACAGTCTGTTCCAGCCAATCATGTGCCTGAGTGAACATAGGGTGTTCGGCCATGAGGCGCTGAGCCGTGGCCCGTCCAACAGCCCGCTGCATGCACCGCTCAACCTGTTTACCATCGCCCGCCAGGCCGGCCGCCTGACCGAGCTGGAGGCCGCTTGCCGAGAAAGCGCCTGCCGACGCTTCAGCGAGCAGCAACTGCAGGGCAAACTGTTTCTCAACATCTCACCTGAATCGCTGCTGGAGCCGCACTACCCCTCCGGCCTGACCCTGAAACTGCTCGAACAGGTTGGCCTGCCGCCCAGCCGGGTGGTGATCGAGTTGACCGAGCACACGCCCACCGACGACTTCCAGCTGCTGTCCAATGCCGTGCACCACTATCGCGACATGGGCTTCTCGATTGCCATCGACGACCTGGGCGCGGGCTATTCCAGCCTGCGCCTGTGGTCGGAGCTGCGCCCCGAGTACGTGAAGATCGACCGGCACTTCATTGATGGCATCCACCGTGACCCGCTCAAGCGCGAGTTTGTAGGCTCTATCTTGCAGATCGCCCGGGCATCGAAGGCACAGGTGATTGCCGAGGGCATCGAGCTGGCGGAAGAGCTGGCGGTGCTGGTGGAGATGGGCGTGGACCTGGTGCAGGGCTATTTGCTAGGGCGGCCACAGGAGATGGGGGTGCGCGACAGCGGGCTTTTACCAGCACTGACGCAGGTGCCACTGGCTGAACAACCGACAGTGCACTTGAATGCCACGATCGGGCAGCTGCTGGAGCTGTTTGGCCGATACCAGCACCTGGAGGCATTGGAAGTGGTGGATGCCGATGGCAGGGGGTGCGGGTTGATTCACAGGGATGCGCTGCCTGTGCCGGCCTATTCGCGGGTGAACCCGCTCCTACGGGGGCCTGTGCCCAACCACCGATCCGGCGTAGGAGCGGGTTTACCCGCGAATACAGTAGCGGCGACAACGGTGAACGGCGGGTGGTAAATGGCCAGCAGGCCCGGCCCTTTCGCGGGTAAACCCGCTCCTACACGGCGGCCTGTGCCCAACCACCGACCTGTGTCCACCCTCGATCAGGCGTGTAGGAGCGGGTTTACCCGCGAATACGGTAGCGGCGGCAACGGAGAACGACGGGTGGAAATTGGCCAGCAGGCCCGGCCCTTTCGCGGGTAAACCCGCTCCTACACGGCGGCCTGTGCCCAACCACAGACATGTGTCCACCCTCGATCAGGCGTGTAGGAGCGGGTTTACCCGCGAATACGGTAGCAGCGGCAACGGTGACCGACGGGTGGAAATTGGCCAGCAGGCCCTGCCCTCTCGCTCAGGGTCACCACCTGTAGCGAACAGGCTGGAACGGGCAACGCTTCAGGCCGTTTCGGGATAGCTGTACTCGAACACCCGAACCACCTCAGAGGCATGCCACGAGGCGGCCTCCATGCCATCGACCGGCCCGGTAAACCGCCCCAGGCGCTCGACGCACTCAAAGAAGCCAGTACGCGGCAAACGGCTGGCGCCTTGGCTGATCACCAGCGAACTGCGCAATGGCTGCTCGGCACGGGCATCCAGCACCGCCAGGTATTCCAGCGCGGCAGTCAGCGTCTGCATGGCCGGGCTGGGGAGCTGCAAGCGCTCGATCAGCGCTCGGTATGTCAGCAAGTGACGTTGACGACGGGCCAGGTCAAGCTCGCCCAGCAGGTTATCCCAGTGCTGACGGCTGATCCTGACCTGGCTCATGATGGCTCGCTCCAGCCAGCCACCCCCAGATGCCAGGCCAGGGCGCGGCGGATGGCAGCATCTGGCTGGCGTTCACCCGATTCGATCATGGCCAGATACGCCGGGCTCACCCCGACATTGCGCGCCAGTTGCTCCGGGGCAATGCCCTTGGCCTGGCGAATCTGGGCGACTTCGCTGAAGGCTGGCAGGGGCGCGCTGGCAGTAACGCCCTGCGCCTCACTGGAAACCGCCTCGGCTGGTGCCTGCCCTGCAGCGCTGAGCAACGCCTGGTATTGCTCCCAGGGAACGACAGCGTACTCGGGTTGACCGTCCCGGCTGATGACCTGAATACCCATTACAAACCCCTTTAAAAAGGATTACAGCATGTAATCCGTAGGCATAACCCTTATGCCAATTATATTACCAACTCCGAGGTCTGTGCAGTTGAGGTGAGATTCAGGCCGGTTTCATTACTTGTTGCGCTCCAGCCGCAGCGCTTCCGGGGTAGCCGGCAGGCGCTCGACCACGCGTAGCCGTTCGGGTGCCTGGCTATCGCGCCAGGCCTTGAAGCGCGCCAACTCGTCGGCCACGGTTTTCAGCACCCAACCCAGCACCGCGATGTCATCGAGGAAACCCACCCCCAGCAACCAGTCCGGGATGGCATCTATGGGGCTGACGAAATACAGCAGGCCCGCCACGACAGTGACCAGTGCCTTGGGGCTGATGGCGCGGTACTCCCCCCTCCACCAGGCCAGGCACAGCGACTGCAGCAGCTTCACATCTTCACGCAGTTGGCCGAGGCGCGGGCCTTTGCGCGCCACCGCGAACAACAAGGCCGGCAAACGACCGCGGCTGAGCAGGCGCTCGGCCAATGGCAGGAAACGGGCGAAATTCCAGGGTGCGCTCATGGAGCCTCCGAGAGGAAAAGGTTATCCACATTTATTGTGGATAACCTTGTGAACAGGGCGACGTTTCCGACCCCAGGTGCCTGCCAGGCAAGGGGCCCGGTCAGATCGGGCGTTTTTTACACAGTCGTTTCACGCCATGACTACCTGCGCCGCAAACGATTTGCGTCAGAAACATCCTACTTCTTCACGCTGCATTTCCTCGGACAGTATCAGCTGTTGCAGGTTCGTCCAATCGGCACAAACGAAAACGCCCCATCAATGTGGGGCGTTTTCAACAACCAGCCAATGTTACTGGGCAGGTGCTTCTTCAGGGGCTTCGGCCTGCGGCTCGGCGCCTTGCAACTGGGCCGGGTCCTTGATGGCGATCAGTTCCAGGTCGAACACCAGTACCGAGTTGGCCGGGATCAGCGGGCTTGGGCTTTGTGCGCCATAGGCCAGTTCAGCCGGGATGAACAACTTGTACTTCTCGCCGACGTGCATCAGCTGCAAACCTTCGACCCAACCTGGGATCACACCGCTGACAGGCAGGTCGATCGGGCTGCCACGCTCGACGGAGCTGTCGAATACCTTGCCATCGATCAGCTTGCCTTCGTAGTGGACAGTGACCACGTCAGTCGGTTTGGGCTGCGGGCCGTCGGCCTTCTTGACCACTTCGTACTGCAGGCCCGAGGCCGTGGTGACCACGCCTGGCTTCTTGGCGTTTTCTTCCAGGAACTTCTTGCCGGCGGAGGCGGCTTCTTCGCTGGCCTTGGCCAGGCGCTCCTCGGCGCGTTTCTGCAACGCGGTGAAAGCTTCTACCAGCTCTTCGTCCTTGATGCGTTGTTCTTTCTTGCTAACGGCGTCTTCGATGCCGAGGGCGACTGCTTTCGAATCAAGGTCTTCCATGCCTTCCTGAGCCAGGCTCTTGCCCATGTTCAGGCCGATACCGTAGGAGGCTTTCTGCGCCGGAGTCTTCAGCTCGGGGCTGCTGGCTTGTTGATCGCAGCCAGCCAGTACCAGGCCTACCAGGGCAACCGCAGCCGCCAAACGATGCTGTTTCATGCTATTTCCTTGTTCATGCGCCATGAGGGCAATCAGGGTAAAGCCGCGAGCTTATCAGGCGGCCATGACCAATGGCTACCGGCATAGGAGCGGGTTTTCGTAAGGAAGTTCAGTCGTTAAAAGCTTCTTCATCGAAGCTTTACAGCCATTGGCCAGTATTGACCCTTTGTGCCTGGTTTGCCGATTTTTTGTGGCCTTTTATTTCTGCGGGTTCTGAGGAGGGAAACATCAGGCCAGGCAGCCCCCCGGAACCTCAGGGATACCGACCCTCTCGATATTCCCCTGCCACCTCCCGCAGCACCTCACCCACCCACTGCCCAGGCAAACTCAACGGCAAGGCGGCATTGCGGCAAATCCCCACCGACCCTCCCGGCTCACGCACACCCAGGTCAAGCTCGACCAGTTCGCCACGGCGCAGGTCGAGCAGCACGGCATCACGCGGCGCCACCCACAGGCCATCGCTGCCCAGCAGGTAGCGCCGGCTCAGGGCCAGCGACAGGGTTTCCAGGCGCTGGGCCGGCATCTGGATGCCGCATTGCACGAACAGGCTGTCGGCATGCTGGCGGATGGTGGTGCCGGCCGGTGGCAGCACCAGCGGGTAGCGCCCCACCTGCCCCCGCTCCACGGGCGTGCTGGCCAGCAGCGGGTGACCCGGGCGCACCACCAGGCTCATCGACTCGCTGTACAGGTGCTCGAACGACAGGCCCTGGATCTGTGGGCTGTCGGTCATGCGCCCGACCACCAGTTCCAGCTCCCCCAGGTGAAGTTGGCCAAGCAACTGCGCGCTGACCCCGGTGACCACGCTGATCACCAGCGCTTCATGGCGCTGGTGGAGGCGGCACAGTACCTCGGGCATGAGCAGGCCTTCGACCGTGGACAGCACGCCAATGCGCACCTGCGACGGCGCCCGCGCTTCACCGCGCAGGCTGCTGACGCCATCGCGCAGCGCCTGCACGCTGGGCCCGGCGTAACGCATGAAGCGGGTGCCGGCCGGGGTCAGCTCGACACCCTGGCGGCTGCGCTCGAACAGGCGCGCCTCGAGCAGGTCCTCAAGCTCCTTGAGGGTCTTGGAAATCGCCGGCTGGCTGATCGACAGGATATCGGCCGCCCTGGCCAGGCTGCCCTGCCGGGCAATCTCCAGGAAGCACAGCAAGTGGCGGTATTTGATGCGGGTGTCGAGGTTCATGGCAGCAAGCTTACCGCATCGCTACCTGCGGCGTATCCAGGTCTGCCGCCCCGTGCTCCCCGTTGCAGCCCAAACTCCAGGACCGGATCGTTATCCATCGACCACCAACGCCTATCATTTTTGCCAGTACCCGCAACCATCCGGATCGCATTAAATGAGATCGCAAAAACCACTTCCCCAAGTGACAGGTCATATCATGCATCCAAATATGGTTTTTTTTGCCCAGACTCAACACACCCCCCGTGATTACCAAGGCGAGAGTCAGGAACTCAAGGCGCCCATTGACGTAACCTATGCCGACAAAGGGCACCTTCACATCGGCGAGCCTACCGCGGATCCTAGAAACGCGGTTTCGCAAATCCTGGCAAGCAACTACTATCCCGAGCGAACGTACTTGAGAGGCGTCCACAACGGCACGAAACCTTTCATTGCGCGCACCTTGAAAGATGGCGAGCTGGATACGTCTTTCAACAAAACAGGTCTTGTCTATCTGACTGACCTGAGCACAGTTTTTGATTATCATAGTTTCTCTCATATGGCCGAGGATGCGGAGGGTCACATCCTGCTCACTATGATTGATCGAACCCAAGGCTTCACCCACCTGTGGAAGCTTAAGCCAAACGGAAAGCCAGATACTGATTTCGGCAGCAACAACGGCTACATCATCCTAAATAATTTTTTCAATTTTAAAGATATCACGCTCTACCGATTCACCACTTACAAGAACGACTATATCTTCTCAGGTTCCCTTGAAGACGCTCCAATCCTTTTCGTGCTCACCCATGAAGGTGTCCCACGCAAGAGCTTTGGTAAGCTAGGTATCCTCAAGATGCAAGATCTTATTCCGGACCTCCGATATGTCATTGGGGTGCCTAAGATGCTGGAGGTTGGTGAGAAGGTGCGCATCATCATCTCCACGCGCTATTTCACCGATTCGGGGAGCGTAGACGGAATCGCAGCACTGACATTGTCCGGAGAGCTTGACCAGCGCTTCGCTGACAACGGGGTCTATTGGTCAAAGCCTGGCATTATCTTTTATGGTTTCACGCTAAATAACGCCAGTCAGCGCATCACCGTCCACGGCCAGTTGTGGTCCGAAGGGACCAGTACTCCCATGATCTATCGGCTAGACTACACAGGAAAACCTGCTAAAGAATTCAACGAGGGTCGTGTCGTATTATTCCCCATTCAGGGTGGCTGGGACTATATGACAGAGGCCGATGGAAAACTGGTAGGTTATGGTTCATTTTTCAATCGCAGCATGGCGGTGCGTTACCGTCTGGACGGCCAACTCGATACTACATTCGTGCCGCCGAATGGTTACGGTGTTTTTACGGCAATCGGGTGGGATCCAGGATTTTATAGTTACAGCTTTTCCGCGACGGTAATGTCAGAAAGCCAACGTCTACTCGTAGCGGGGCGGGAAGAACAGACGGGCTCCACCCCTTGTGTCATTGCTGTCTCATTGAAGCAACAAAAATGAGACAAACTGGCACTTCACCAGAGACTGCATAAAAGTCTTGAGGCGAAGTTCAGGCAAGGCGAAAACAGCCGAGGAAGCGGACGGTACGGACTGTAAATCAACATTCCGAGGCTGTTTTCAACGCAGTATCAACGAGTATCAAGACTTAAGTGCTCGACAGGATATCGGACGCCCTGGCCAGGCTGCCCTGCATGTCCAGATCGTTGACGCACCTGTCACTTCTGCCAGTAGCCGATCCTGGCGAAGCATCGCTCAATAGGTGTTCAGCGATTATTGTGAGTGGAGCTCAATACCATGGTCCGAATCAAGAATGCCGAGGGTGGCCTGATCGGTTACGGTGGTTTCTATGCCTTCAACATGGCGGTGCGCTACCACTCAAGCAGCCAACTGGACACTCGCTTTGCCCCCCTTATGGCTACGGTCAGTTTGGAGCGTTTTCGGGGGAATTTGGTTTCGTCACCCACACCGACTCGATGGCAATCGATACCGACAACCAGCGCATGCTGGTGAGCGGGCAAGACGTACAGCAGGGCTACCGCCCCCCCTGCATGCTCGCCCTCTCTCTGAAACCGGACCAGTAGTACGCCACGGCAGAAGCGGGCAGGCTTAAAGCATTGCCGCCTGCGGCGTATCCGGGTCGCGTTGCTGGCGGCGGAACTGGCCAGGTGGCAGGCCGTGGATCTGGCGGAAACGTCGAGAGAAGTAGGCTTCGTCCGCAAAGCCACAAAGCCGCGCCACCTCGCCCACTGGGCGGCTGCCGTTGAGCAGGTAGTTGCGTGCGGCGTGCATGCGCCGCTCCAGCACCAGCTCGCTGAAGGTCTTGCCGATTTCCTTGCGCAGCCAGTGGGTCAGGTAGGTCGGCGACAGGTAAGTGGCGGCGGCGACTTTCTGCAGGTTCAGATCGGGGTCGTCGATATGCCGGCGCAGGTAGTCGCTCATGCGGCCCAGCGCGGCGCGGCGGCTGAGCTGGGCCGCGTTGCTGTCGGCCAGTTCGCGCAGCGGCTCGGCATACAGGCCACAGACCTGGCCGATCAGCTGCAGCAACAGGCCTTTGAGGATTTCGCGGGTGCCGAAACGGCGGTTGGCATCCAGCGCACGCATGCGCTCGAGGGTTTGCCGTACCTCGGCAAAGTCCGGGTCACTCAGGTGGAAGTCGAGATGCTCCTGAAAGCGGAACGGCGACAGCTCCGGCGCCTGCAGGATCGACACTTCCTCCAGGTCCATCGGGTCGCAGGCCAGGTGCGGCAGCAGGAACGTCTGGGAGAAATTGATCACCACGAAGTCGCTGTCCTCCGGATGCGGGATCACATGCACCCGGTGCGGCAGGATGAAGGCCAGGGTGTTGCGTCTGAATGGGCGTTGCACGCTGCCGATGTGTTGCACCGTGTCGCCGCCGAGATTGACCTGGATCTGGAAGTACTCATGACGATGCGGCGCGGTCTCGGCGGGACGCCCGCGCTGGTCGCGGATGTAGAAATCCATCAGCTCGCTGCGCTGCTGCATGACATAGGTCGGAACCTCGCGCTTGGGGGGCATGGGCAATCTCCGGGATACAGGCGCTTTAAGTTGTACGACGTCCAAACTCTGCATTTAACCCCTTATGCAAAAACCTGCGCAACCGCAAATCCACGCAGCCCTCTGAAAATGCGCTATTCAGCCAATTTTTCAGGCGAAACCCCGGCTGAGAAATTTCTTGGACAGCACAGCACTGCCCCGCCTCCAATGAAAAAAACGGTCTAAATACCCCGTTGCATTCACCTCGTTGTACGACCACCTTAGAAAAGGGACTGCAGCCCAACCTCTACCAACAACAACAAACGAGGTCGACTCATGTCGAGCACGCCTACCCCCCGCGCCGCGTCGTCGTACACGCTGGACGCGGCCCCCGCCCAGCGCCTGCCTACCCGCCGCCGCTGGTTCATGCTGTCGCTGCTGCTGGTGGCGACCATCATCAACTACGTCGACCGGGTGAACATTTCCATCGCAGCGCCGTTCATGGCCAAAGACCTGGGCCTGGACAAGGTCGAGATGGGCCTGATTTTCTCCGCTTTCGCCTGGACCTACGCGTTGGCCCTGGTACCGGCTGGCTTCATTGCCGACCGCTTCGGCTCACGCCTGACCTATGGCGTGTCGCTGATCAGCTGGTCGGCGGTCACCGTGGCCCAGGGCCTGGCCAGTGGCTTCGCCTCGCTGTTCGGCCTGCGCCTGGCGGTCGGCGCCATGGAGGCCCCGGCCTTCCCGGCCAACAGCCGTGCGGTTACGGTATGGTTCCCCGCTCGCGAGCGCGGCATGGCCAGCAGCATCTACGTATGTGGCCAGTACCTGGGCACCGCGCTGTTCACCGGCGCGCTCCTGTGGCTGGCGACCACCTATGACTGGCGCCACGTGTTCTACAGCACCGGTCTGGTCGGCATCCTGTTCGGTGCAGTGTGGCTGTTCCTGTATCGCGACCCGCTCAACTGCAAGAAGGTCAGCAAGGAAGAACTGGCCTATATCGAGCACGGCGGCGGCCTGGTGAAAAGCAGCCAGGAACGTACGCGCTTCGACTGGCGCCAGGTTGCCGAACTGTTCCGCTATCGCCAGATCTGGGCGATCTGCCTGGGCAAGTTCGCCAGCACTTCGGCGCTGTACTTCTTCCTCACCTGGTTCCCCACCTACCTGATCGAAGAGCGTCAGCTGACGTTGATCAAGGTCGGCATCTTCGCGGTCATGCCGTTCATTGGTGCCACGGTCGGCATCCTCCTGGCGGGCATCGTCTCTGACCTTCTAATCCGCAAGGGCTACTCGCTGTCGTTCGCCCGCAAGCTGCCACTGGTGGTGGGCTCGATGCTGGGCATGTCGATCGTGCTGGTGAACTTCACCGACTCCAATGTGCTGTGCATCGCCGTGCTGACCCTGGCGTTCTTCGCCCAGGGCATCGCCTCGTCGTCGTGGGCGGCGGTATCGGAAGTGGCACCCAAGGAACTGATCGGTCTGACCGGCGGCGTCACCAGCCTGGCCGCGAACATTGGAGGCATTGTCACCCCGATCGTGATCGGCGCGATCGTGCACGCCAGTGGCTCGTTCGCCATGGCGTTCTGGTTCATCGGTGGTGTGGCGTTGATGGGCACGCTGTCTTACTCGCTGCTGCTTGGGAAGCTGTATCGCATCGAGCTGAAGACTGCGGGCTGAGCCAAGGCGTGTATTGACGGTACCGGCCTCTTCGCGGCTAAAGCCGCTCCTACGGGGGGACGGTATTGCCCCTGGGTTTGACGCTATCCCTGTAGGAGCGGCTTTAGCCGCGAAAGGGCCGGTACAGGTGCCTTGGATAGTCCAACCCAACCCCGCTTTCGTCCAACTTTGCCGGCCAGCCGCTGGATACGCTGTCCACTCCAGTACGGAGGATCTAACCATGACCTACCTGTTCAACCCGCCGGCCATCGTCAGCCTGCCGATCCGTGGCAGCGATGCGCGCTTCCCGGTCGGCCGGGTGTTCTGCCTCGGCCGCAACTACCCGTGGCCGGAATCCTACGGCGCGGCGCCGCAGGAGCCTGTGTTTTTCATGAAACCGGCAAGCAACGTGGTCGAGGCACTGGGCGAACTGCCCTTCCCGCCGCAGACCGACGAGTTCTGCCATGAAATCGAGCTGGTCGCGGCCATCGCCAAAGGCGGCGTCAACATCGCCCACGAGCATGCCCTGGAGCACGTGTTCGGCTTTGCCGCCGGTCTGGACATGACCCGTCGCGATCACCAGCGCAAGGCCAAGGCCGAGGGCCTGCCGTGGGAAGGCGCCAAGGTGTTCGAGGCTTCGGCACCGATGACCGCCATCGTTCCCGCCAGCGAATGCGACTGGCCGCTGGATACGTCGCTATGGCTGCAGGTCAATGGCCAGGAGCGCCAACGTGCACACCTCAGCCAGCAGACCTGGGCATTGGCCGAAGTGATCAGCAGGCTGTCTCGCCAACTGCCACTGCGCCCGGGCGACCTGATCATGACCGGCAGCCCGCCCGGCGTGGCACCGCTGAACCCGGGCGACACCCTTCACGCCGGCATCGATGGTATCGGCGAATTGCACCTGCACGTCGGTCCTCGCCCTGCCGGGCATGCCGCCAACGCCGCCTGAACCTGCTGGAGCCTATCGATGAGCCAAAACAAGAAAGTCGCGCTGGTCACCGGTGCTGGCAGTGGCATCGGCCGTGCCGTCGCCCTCGCCCTGCTCGAGGACAACTTCAGCCTGGTCCTTGCCGGGCGCCGCGCCGAACCGCTACAAGCCGTCGTCGAGCAAGCGCAAGCAGCGGGCGGTGAGGCCTTGGCCGTTCCCACTGACGTGCGCGATGAGCAAAGCGTTGCGCAATTGTTCGCCACCATCGAGGAGGTGCATGGCCGACTCGACGTGATGTTCAACAATGCCGGCATCAACGCCCCCGCTGTACCCGTCGACGAGCTGCCGCTGGAGAACTGGCGCAACGTCATCGCCACCAATGTCGATGGTGTATTCCTGTGCGCCCGCGCCGCCTTCGGCCTGATGCGCCGCCAGCAGCCGCAAGGCGGGCGGATCATCAACAACGGCTCGATCTCGGCGCACACCCCACGCCCGTTCACCGCACCTTACACCGCCAGCAAGCATGCGGTGCTTGGCCTGACCAAGGCGCTGGCGCTGGATGGTCGGCCTTACAACATCGTGTGCAGCCAGGTGGACATCGGCAACGCCCTGACCGAGTTGTCGGAGCGCATGACCCGGGGGGTGCGCCAGGCCAATGGCGAGATCGCCGCCGAGCCGATGCTCGACGTGCGCCATGTGGCCGATGCGGTGCGCTACATCGCAGCGCTGCCGCTCGACGCCAACGTACTGAACATGACCGTGATGGCCAGCAACATGCCATTCGTTGGCCGTGGCTGATCCCTGTTTATGATGGAGTAACCGATGAAACCAGAAGTCCTGCAACTGAGCCCTATCCTGATCCCGCAGATCCGTGAGCGCCTGGAACAGCTGTTCACCGTACACCGCTACTACGAACAGGCCGACAAGGAGGCCTACGTCAGCCAGCATGCTGGCAATATTCGCGGTGTGATCACCGGCGGCCACACCGGCATCAGCCAGGCGCTGATGGCGCGCCTGCCCAACCTCGAAGTGATCGCCGTCAATGGCGTCGGCACCGACGCGGTAGACCTGGCCTATGCCCGCGATCGCGGCATCCAGGTGACGGCGACCATCGGTGCGCTCACCGAGGACGTCGCCGATCTTGCCATCGGCCTGCTGATCGGCTTGTGCCGGGGGATCTGCACCGGTGACCGCTTCGTTCGCGCCGGCCGTTGGGCCACCAGCACCACGCCGCTGGCACCGCTGCCACTGGCCCGGCAGGTGTCGGGCATGCGCGTGGGCATCGTCGGCATGGGCCGGGTCGGGCGGGCGGTAGCGCAACGGGCGGCAGCCTTCGGTTGCCCGATCCGCTACACCGATCTACAGGCGCTGGATGTGCCCTACGGGTTCGAGGCAGATCTGCTGCAGTTGGCCAAGGACAGCGATGCGCTGATCCTCGCGGCGGCGGCTGACAAGGGCGAGGCACTGATCAATCGCGACGTGCTGCGGGCGTTGGGCAGCGAGGGGTATCTGATCAATATCGCACGCGGCAAGCTGGTGGATGAGCCTGCGTTGATCGCCGCGCTGCAGGCCGGCGAGATCGCTGGCGCGGCGCTGGATGTGTTTGCCGATGAGCCGCGAGCGCCCGAGGCTTTGTTTGAGCGCGAAGATGTAGTCCTGCAACCGCATCGCGCCAGTGCCACAGTACAGACACGCACGCGCATGGGCGAGATGGTGGTGGCCAGCCTGGTGGATGTGTTTGCCGGGCGCACGCCGCAGGGGTTGGTTATCTAGTCGGCTTGTGCTGGCCTCTTCGCGGGCAAGCCCGCTCCCACAGGTGCAGCGCCGTATTTGAAGGCGGTGCAGATTCCGTAGGAGCGGGCTTGCCCGCGAAGAGGCCGGCACAGGCAGCAAAGGGGTATCAGGCCACCGCCAGCTCCACCGCCTCCCCCTTCAACCGCACCGGCCACACCCGCAACCTCTGCCCGGCATCCTCCAGGCACTCCCCACTCAGCAGGCTGAAATGCTGCTTGTACAACGGCGCCGCCACCACCAGCTTGCCCTGCACACTGCCCACCAGCCCACGGCCGATGATATTGGCACCGGAGCGCGGGTCACGGTTGTCCACCGCGTATAACGGCTGCGCCTGCCCCGGCAGATAGAACAACGCCACCTGGGCCCCATCGAACCAAACCACGACCCCGGAATCGGCCACCAGGTCTTGCGCCTGGCACACCGTCTGCCAGTTTTCTTGCGTGTTCACAGCAACATTGGCCAGGTTCATCAGACAGCCTCCTCGACAGTTGGGATCAGGTGCAGCGGTGCAGCGGGCCGGCGTTGTTCGCGTTCGCGCACGAAGTGCACGTCCGGGTCGGCGCGTCGGTCGTTGACGAAGGTACGGAAGCGCTTGAGCTTCTCCGGATCGTTGAGGGCATTGGCCCATTCGCATTCATATTGGTCGACCACATGCTGCATCTGCGCTTCCAGCTCGCTGGCCAGGCCCAGGCTGTCGTCGATGATCACCTGCTTCAGGTAGTCCAGCCCGCCTTCCAGGTTTTCACGCCACACCGAGGTGCGCTGCAGCTTGTCGGCCGTGCGGATATAGAACATCAGCACGCGGTCGATCAGGCGTACCAAGGTTTCGTCGTCCAGGTCGGTGGCGAACAGCTCGGCATGCCGCGGGCGCATGCCGCCGTTGCCGCACACGTACAGGTTCCAGCCCTTGTCGGTGGCGATAACGCCGATGTCCTTGCTCTGCGCCTCGGCGCATTCACGGGTGCATCCCGATACCGCGAACTTGAGCTTGTGGGGGCTGCGCAGGCCCTTGTAGCGATCTTCCAGGCGCAGGGCCATGGCGACACTGTCCTGCACGCCGTAACGGCACCAGGTGCTGCCCACGCACGACTTCACCGTGCGGGTCGACTTGCCGTAGGCGTGGCCGGTTTCGAAACCGGCATCGATCAGTTCGCCCCAGATCAGCGGCAGCTCGTGCAACTGGGCGCCGAACAGGTCGATGCGCTGGCCACCGGTGATCTTGGTGTACAGGTCGTATTTCTTGGCCACCTGGCCGATGACGATGAGCTTGTCGGGGGTTATTTCACCACCGGGAATGCGCGGCACCACCGAATAGGTGCCGTTTTTCTGCATGTTGGCCATGAAGGTGTCGTTGGTGTCCTGCAGCGGCACCAGCGCCGGGTCCATGATCGGCTGGTTCCAGCACGAGGCGAGAATGTTGCCCACCGCTGGCTTGCAGATGTCACACCCCAGATGGCCCTTGCCATGGCGTTCGAGCAGTTCGCTGAAGGTGCGGATACCCTCCACCCGCACCAACCCGTACAACTCCTGCCGGGTGTAGGCAAAGTGCTCGCACAGGCTCTTGTCCACCGCCACGCCGCGGGCCGTCAGCTCGTGCTCGAAGACTTGCTTGAGCAGGGCCGCGCAACCGCCGCAGCCGGTCGCGGCCTTGGTGCAGCCCTTGACCGCAGCGAGGTCGCTGCAGCCACTGTCGATCGCGGCGCACACCGCCCCCTTGCTGACGTTGTGGCAGGAGCAGATGGTCGCACTGTCGGGCAGCGCATCGGCGCCTAGGGCCGGCGCACCACCGCCTTGCGGCAAGATCAGCGCTGCCGGGTCGGCCGGCAGGGCGATGCCGTTCTGGGCGTACTGCAACAGGGTGTCGTAATAGCTGTTGTCACCGACCAGCACCGCGCCGAGCACGTGCTTGCCGCTGGCATCCACCACCAAACGGCGGTAAGCGCTGTTGGCTTCATCGATGAAGCGATAGCTGCGCGCGCCCGGCGTGGCACCGTGGGCATCGCCGATCGAACCGACATCCACACCCAGCAGCTTGAGCTTGGTCGACATGTCGGCGCCGGTGAACGCCACCGCCGCCTCGCCCATCAGCAGCCCGGCCAGGTTGCGCGCCATGCTGTAGCCCGGGGCGACCAGGCCGAACACGCTGCCGTTCCACGAGGCGCACTCGCCGATGGCGAAGATGCGGGGGTCGCTGCTGCGGCAGTGGTTGTCGATGACCACGCCACCGCGCGCGGCGATGTCCAGGCCGCAACCCCGGCCCAGTGCATCCTGTGGGCGGATACCGGCGGAGAACACGATCAGATCGGTTTCCAGGTGCTCACCACCGTCGAAGTTCATGCGGTAGCGGTAGGTTTCACCAGCACTGACCGACTGGGTGGCGCGCGACAGGTGCACCCCCACACCCAGCGCTTCGATCTGCGCCTTCAACGCGGCACCGCCCTCGCCGTCCAGCTGTACCGGCATCAGCCGTGGGGCGAATTCCACCACGTGGGCTTCCAGCCCCAGCGACTTGAGGGCGTTGGCAGCTTCCAGACCAAGCAGGCCACCGCCGACCACCACCCCTCGGCGGGCACCGGCTGCGGCAGCACGAATGCCATCGAGGTCGTCCAGGGTGCGGTAGACCAGGCGGGCATTGCCGTTGGAGCCTTCGATCGGCGGCACGAAGGGATAGGAGCCGGTGGCCAGCACCAGCTGGTCGTAGCCATAGCGACCTGCGGCAGTGACGACTTCGCGGCGCTCGCGGTCGATCTCCAGCACGGCCTCACCCAGGTGCAGGTGCACGCCATTGGCGTCGTAGAAATCGTGCTCACACAGGGCCAGGGTTTCGGCACAGCTGCCGCCGAAGTATTCGGACAGGTGCACGCGGTCATACGCGCGTTGGCGCTCTTCGCCGAATACCCGCACCTCGAAGCGCTGCAGGGCGCCGCGACTGACCAGTTGTTCGACGCAATGGTGGCCGACCATGCCGTTGCCGACGATGACCAGTCGCTCTCGTTGCCCGCTGCTCGCTGTTGCCTTCATAAGCCGATCCTCGATCAAAAAAAAAGCGCCTGGAGCCGAAGCTCCAGGCGCCTTTGCCTGTATTCATCACGGTAGGGGGCCCGGGTTGATCGCCGTTGATCAGTGGGCTTTGTTGTATCCGAGGTTAAGCAGGGAGCGTGCCAATTGGGTTGCGTGGGTTGCGTGGGTTGCCTGGGTTGCCTGTGTCGGCCTCTTCGCGGGTAAACCCGCTCCTACACTTGCGCTGGGCCCGCCCAGCCAATGCACATTCAAGGTGCACAACACCCCATCTTGGAGCACTTCAGTACACATCGCGCCGATAACGCCGGGCCTTGCTCAAGCCTTCGACATAAGCCGCAGCCGCAGCCGCATCCATCCGGCCATGCTCGGCGACGATCACCCGCAACGCCGCATCCACATCCCTGGCCATGCGCTGCGCATCGCCACACACATAGAAATACGCCCCCGCCTCCAGCCATTGCCACAGCTGCGCACCCTGCTCGAGCATGCGCTGCTGCACATAGATCTTCTCGACCTGGTCCCGCGAGAACGCCGTGTCCAGCCGCAGGTGCCCCGCCGCCTGCCAGGCCTGCAACTGCTCCTGGTAGTAGAAATCGGTCGCTGCGTACTGCTCGCCGAAGAACAGCCAGTTGTCGCCTTTTGCCCCCCGTGCCTCTCGCTCCTCGAGGAACGCACGAAACGGTGCAATGCCAGTACCAGGGCCCACCATGATCACCGGCACGCTGTCGTCCTCGGGCAAGCGAAAGTGCTTCGACACCTGCGGGAAGATCGCCACCTTTTGCACCTGCGCACGGTCGGCAAGAAAGCTTGAGCACACGCCTTTACGTTCGCCATAACGCACCGTCGATACCGTCAGATGCACCTGGCCTGGGTGCGCCAGCGGGCTGGAGCTGATCGAATAGAGCCGCGGCTGCAATGGCTTGAGCAATTCCAGCCAGCTGGCCAGCGGCAACTGCTGGGGGAAGGCGCGCAGCACATCGACCAACTGCCGGCCCCACAGCCAATCTTGCAGCTCGGCCTTGCATTCAGGGTGCAGCAAGCGCTGCAGGTCAGGCGCATTGCTGGCAAATGCCTGCAGTTGTTGCGCAGTGACCTTGGCAATTTCCAGGTGTGTTTGCAGGGCTTCGGCCAATGGCATGGCGCAATGACCTTTAAGCTCGACCATCGCCTGGCCATCGAGCTGCATCAGGGTCAGCAGCTCTTCTACCAGGGCCGGGCAGTTGCGCGGCCACACGCCCAGGGCATCGCCGGCAGCGTAACTGAAGCCGCTGCCGCTCAAGTCGAAGACCAGCTGGCGGGTTTCCTTGCTGGCGCCGGGGCCATTGAGCAGGCGGTTTTCCAGTACGGTGGCCATCCAGGGTTGCTGCTTGCTGAAGGCCGATACGGGTGCAGGTTCACTCGCCGGAGGTGGCGCCGCGGCAGTGCCCAGTGCAGGCAATAACGCTTCAAGCCAGCCGGCAAAGGCTTCGTCGAAGTCTGGCTCGCAGTCCACCCGCGCCAGCAGGCGCTGCCCTCCCAGCTCGGCCAGGCGCTGGTCGAGCTTGCGGCCAAAACCGCAGAACTGGGCGTAACTGGAGTCGCCCAGGGCCAGTACGGCATAGGGCAGCCCGGCGCAGTGAGCGCCCTCCTCGCCCTGCAAAGCCTGCCAGAAGGCCGCGCCGCTGTCGGGCGCGTCGCCATCGCCAAAGGTGCTGGCGATCAACACCACACTGGCAGCACCCTGCAGCTGGCTTGGGCTGACCGCCTCCAGGCAGCTGAGTTGCACGTTCAGACCGGCACCGCGCAGGCGCGCGGCACAGCGTTCGGCCAATTGCTCACCATTGCCGGTCTGCGAGGCCCACAGCACCTGATGCCATGGCGCGGCCTGTGCCGCGATGGGCGCAGTTGCAGGCTGGGCGAACAGCCCGGCCAGCAAACCGTCGACAAACAAGCGACGGCTGGCAGCCAGCGGCGCACTGGCCGGCAGGCGGGGTATGCCCTCGGCGCGGGCCTGGTCCAGGCCCAGCAGGAAACCTTGCAGGTAATGACGCTCTTCTTCGGCCAGCACCGGAACCGGCAGGGTGTGCAGGCCAAGCAGACGGGACAGGGTGGCGGTCGGCATGCGGACAGGCTCTACAGTGGCAGTGTTCAGATCAAGGGCGTCGATGCGCTCGCCTGCGACCCGCTCCAGGGCTACGGCGCAGTGTTTGAAGGCAGGTTGCAGCGACAGCGGGTCGACCGCATCGCAGGTCGCGGCGTTGATCGCCAATTGCTCGCCGATCAGGTCGTTCCAGTGAAACGGCGCAAAGCAGTTGCCCGGCATGACCCGGTCACTGATGCGCGCCGGCAACACGGCGTGCCCCCGGCGCGAGCGAACGGCCACCTGGTCCTTTTCTGCGACACCCAGCCGGGCGGCATCCTCTGGGTGAATCTCGAGGTAGGGGCCGGGCTCCAGTTTGTTCAGCGCCGGCACCTTGCCGGTCTTGGTCAACGTGTGCCACTGGTGCTGCACGCGACCGGTGTTCAGCACCATGGGGTAGTCATCGTTCGGCACTTCCGCTGCCGGCAACCAGGGCCGGGCAAAGAAGCGCGCCTTGCCGCTGACGGTGGGGAAGGCCAGTGCCGGCCGTCTACCCCGGGCATCGAGCAGTAGCGCCTGGCTGCTGCCGTCGTTGAGGTAGCGCAGCGGGCTGCGATGCTGTTCGCTGCCCGGTGCACAGGGCCACTGGCGCGGCTGCGTACGCAATTCGGCATAGCCGATACCGCGCAGGTCATAACCGGTGACAGGGTTGTGGAAGCGGCGTATTTCCTCATACACCGCTTCGGCATTGGGGTAGTCGAAGGCGTCGGCATAGCCCATGGCGCACGCTACGCGGGCAATGATCTGCCAGTCCGGCAGACTTTGCCCGGGGGGCTCGACAGCGCGTGGCATCAGGGTCAGGTTGCGCTCGCTGTTGATCATCACACCCTCGCCTTCGGCCCACAGCGCGGCCGGCAGCAGGATGTCGGCGTAACGGTTGGTTTCGGTGTCGAGGAAGGCGTCCTGGGTAATGACCAGTTCGGCCTTGCGCAGGCCGTCGATCACTTGCTGACGGTTGGCGACACTGGCCACCGGGTTGCTGCAGATGACCCAGCAGGCTTTCACTTCACCGGCTTTCATCTGCCCGAACAGCGCCACCGTACCCTCGCCGCCCTCGCTGCGCAGGCTGCCGGGTGGCAGTTGCCACTGCCGTTCGACGAACGCGCGGTCATCTTCCACCAACGCTGAGCGCTGGCCTGGCAAGCCGGGGCCCATGTAGCCCATGTCGCGGCCGCCCATGGCATTGGGCTGGCCGGTCAGCGAGAACGGGCCGCTACCGGGGCGGCAGATGGCACCCGTGGCCAAGTGCAGGTTACAGATGGCGTTGCTGTGCCAGGTGCCGTGAATGCTCTGGTTCAAGCCCATGGTCCAGCAGCTCATCCAGTTGTTGGCGCTGCCGATCCATTCGGCGGCCTTGATGATATCGGCCTCGGCCAGCCCGGTGATGGCGGCGACGCGCTCGGGGGTATAGTCGTCGAGGAAGGCCGGCATTTCGTCCCAGCCTTCGGTGTGGCGGGCGATGAAATCGGGGTTGGTGTGGCCGTTGCGATGCAGCAGGTGCAAAAGGCCGTTGAGCAAGGCCATGTCACTGCCGGGGCGCACCTGCAGAAACAGGTCGGCCTTATCGGCGGTTGCGCTGCGCCGCGGGTCGACGACGATCAGCTTCGCACCGGCCTTGACCCGATCAAGCAGGCGCAGGAACAGGATCGGGTGGCAGTCGGCCATGTTGGCGCCGATCACCAGAAATACGTCGGCGTGCTCGAAGTCCTGGTAACTGCCAGGTGGGCCATCGGCGCCAAGCGACAGCTTGTAGCCACTGCTGGCGCTGGCCATGCACAGGCGCGAGTTGGACTCGATGTGGCGCGTACGGATAAAGCCCTTGGCCAACTTGTTGGCCAGGTACTGGGCCTCCAGCGACATTTGCCCGGACACGTACAGCGCCACGGCATCCGGGCCGTGCTGGTCGATGATGCCGCGCAGACGCTCGGCGGTGGCAGCGATGGCCTGGTCCATGCTGGTGCGCACTGGCGGCTGGCTGCGTTGCTGGCGCAGGTAGGCGTCGGCCATGCGCCCGCTGGCACTCAGTGGCTGGTGTGCGGTGAGGCCTTTGGTGCATAGGCGGCCAAAGTTGCTCGGGTGCAGCTTGTCGCCGCTGATCTTGCCGACCTTGCCATCGGCAACGCTCATGACGATGCCGCAGCCCACGCCGCAGTAGGGGCAGACGCTGCGTACTTCGCTGTTGGCCATGGGCGGGCTCCTGTGGAAAACGCAAAAAGGCGCCGGCTGCCCCGGCATGCTGATGCAAGCGGGGCAACACGGCGCCTTTGTCGTGAAGTGGTGAGGGCTGTCGACGTTGACAGCCCGGGATGAGGGTAGATCAGCAATTTATGGGCCAGCTATACCGGCCCTTTCGCGGGCATGCCCGCTCCCACAGGGATATCGCAAGGCCTGAGGGCGGCGCAGTACCTGTGGGAGCGGGCGTGCCCGCGAAGAGGCCTGCACAGGTTACGCACCATGCGGTGGCAACCTCACGCTCCCAGGCGCTTTGCTGGGGCAATTTCCAGCATGAGCAACTGCCCTCCCCCCATGTCCCAGGTGATCCTCAAGCCCCCCGCCCAACTCGACCTGATGCGCCGCACCGGCCAGTTGCTGACCCAGGTGTTTGCCAAAATCGACAGCTTCATCCGCCCCGATGTGACCACGATGCAGATCAACGACCGCGCCGAAGCGTTCATCGTCGATACGCTCAAGGCACGGCCGGTGACCGAGGACGGGTTTGAGGTGCTGACGCTGCGGGAATAAGAGTGGCGCAGCTAGCCCCTTGTTGCAGAGGGGCGGAGACGATCGCATGATGCAGAAATAAAAAAAGCGACCCTAAGGTCGCTTTCTTTTTTACTTCCGGGTGTTCAGTGGGCCCTGGAAGTGGAATATGGCGCAGCGGACGGGACTCGAACCCGCGACCCCCGGCGTGACAGGCCGGTATTCTAACCGACTGAACTACCGCTGCGCTATACATCGAGTGGTGGGTGATGACGGGATCGAACCGCCGACCCTCTGCTTGTAAGGCAGATGCTCTCCCGGCTGAGCTAATCACCCATGTCTCTCGGTGTGGCGCGCATTCTACGGGCGACTTGGCGCTCTGGCAAGCACTTATCGAAGTTTTTTCACACTTCGGTCAAACACCAAAAATCAGGCACAAAAAAAGCGACCCTAAGGTCGCTTTCTTTGTTACTTCCGGGTGTTCAGTGGGCCCTGGAAGTGGAATATGGCGCAGCGGACGGGACTCGAACCCGCGACCCCCGGCGTGACAGGCCGGTATTCTAACCGACTGAACTACCGCTGCGCTATACATCGAGTGGTGGGTGATGACGGGATCGAACCGCCGACCCTCTGCTTGTAAGGCAGATGCTCTCCCGGCTGAGCTAATCACCCTTCGTCTCGGTGTGGCGCGCATTCTACGGAGCGCCCCGCACCCTGGCAAGCACTTTTTAAACTTTTTGCAAAAAAAACCTCAGGCCTTTCAAAGACCTAGCGTTGTCGGGCGATTCTTTCGTGCATAAGTCACTGCTGGCCCTCTGACAGGGCTGGCCTCAATTCACCGCTCGGAGAATAATGCCCGCCTTATGCATTAAGGAGAGATTGCCCCTCATGTGGTTCAAGAACCTGCTGACCTACCGCCTGACCCAGGAAGTTCCGTTCGAGCCTGAAGCGCTGGAAGCCGCCCTGGCCAGCAAGCCGGCCCGCCCCTGCGCCAGCCAGGAGCTGACCACTTATGGTTTCGTCGCGCCGTTCGGCAAAGGCGAAGACGCTCCCCTGGTGCATGTCAGCGGCGAGTACCTGCTGATTGCCGCGCGCAAGGAAGAACGCATCCTGCCGAGCAGCGTGGTCAACGACGCGGTCAAGGAAAAGGTCGAAGAGATCGAGACCGAGCAAATGCGCAAGGTCTATAAAAAGGAACGCGACCAGATCAAGGACGAAATCATCCAGGCGTTCCTGCCGCGTGCGTTCATCCGCCGCTCGATGATCTTCGCCGCCATTGCCCCGCGCCTGGGCGTGATCCTGGTCAACTCGGCCAGCGCCAAGCGCGCCGAAGACCTGCTGTCGACCCTGCGTGAAGTGATGGGCTCGCTGCCCGTGCGCCCGGCCACGGTGAAGATTGCGCCAGTGGCCACCATGACCGACTGGGTCAAGTCGCAGCAAGCCGCCGAAGGCTTCTATGTGCTGGACGAGTGTGAGCTGCGCGACACCGCCGAAGATGGCGGTATCGTGCGCTGCAAGCGCCAGGACCTGACCGGCGAAGAGATCCAGCTGCACCTGAGCACCGGCAAAGTGGTGACCCAGCTGGCCCTGGCCTGGCAAGACAAGCTGTCGTTCATCCTCGACGACAAGATGGTCATCAAGCGCCTGAAGTTCGAAGAGCTGCTGCAGGAGCAGGCCGAACAGGACGGTGGCGATGAGGCTGCGCAACAGTTCGACGCCAGCTTCCAGCTGATGATGATGACCTTTGCCGAATTCCTGCCGGTGCTGTTCGAGGCGCTGGGCGGGGAAGAGATCCCGCAAGGGGTCTGACGGGTATGAGTTGCGGTGCTGGCTTGAAGCGTTTCTGCCAGCACCGGCCTCTTCGCGGGTCAACCCGCGCCTACGACGGCCTGCGCCCAATCACCAATGTGTGTCCACCCCCGATCAGGTGTAGGAGCGGGTTTACCCGCGAATACGGTAGCGGCGGCAACGGTGAACGACGGGTGGAAATTGGCCAGCAGGCGTGGACTTGCCCGGAAGGCCGCAGATTGGCACCATGGCACCCACTGTGAGGACGACCTCACGACGCACCGCGTGACCACTCCGGGGACGGCCCCATCATTCAAACGATGGAGACACACTCATGTCCTGGATCATCCTGTTTTTCGCCGGCCTCTTCGAGGTCGGCTGGGCCGTCGGCCTCAAATACACCGACGGTTTCACTCGACCGCTACCCACTGTCCTTACCGTCGGCGCCATGGTCATCAGCCTGGGCCTGCTGGGCCTGGCCATGAAGGAGTTGCCGCTGGGCACCGCCTATGCCATCTGGACCGGCGTAGGCGCAGTCGGTACGGTCATCGCCGGGATCATTCTGTTCGGCGAGTCCATGGCCCTGGTGCGGCTGGTCAGTGTGGCGCTGATCGTCTGCGGCCTTGTCGGCCTGAAAGTCAGCGCCAGCTAACCCCTATCGCAGAGGGCCGCGCAGGCGGCTGACCTGTTCGCGCAACACTTCAGGCTGCGCCGCCTCCACCGGGACGGCGGCGCCTGCCACGATGGTCACCCGCGACCACAGGCGCTTGAAGAAGCCCTTGGCCGGGTCGCGGCTGAAGAAGCTACCCCATAACCCCTGCAAGGCCAGCGGAATCACCGGTACCGGCGTTTCTTCGAGGATGCGGCTGACCCCACCCTTGAAGACATCGATTTCGCCATCGCCCGTCAGCTTGCCTTCCGGGAAGATGCACACCAGTTCACCATCCGCCAGGTATTCGGCAATGCGCGCGAAGGCCCGCTCGTACGTCGCCTGGTCTTCGTTACGCCCGGCAATCGGGATGGCACCGGCAGTGCGAAACACGAAGTTGAGCACCGGCAGGTTGTAGATCTTGTAGTACATGACAAAGCGGATCGGCCGGCGTATGGCCCCGCCCAGCAGCAACGCATCGACGAACGACACATGGTTGCACACCAGCAATGCAGCACCTTCGTCGGGGATGCGCTCAAGGTCTCGGTGCTGCACGCGGTACATCGAATGGCTGAGCAGCCAGATCAGGAAACGCATGGTGAACTCGGGCACGATCCTGAAGATATAGGTGTTGACCGCGATATTGAGCAGCGACACCACCAGGAAAAGCTGCGGGATGCTCAGCTTGGCCACGCCTAGCAGGATGATGGTGAGCACCGCCGACACCACCATGAACAAGGCATTGAGGATGTTGTTGGCCGCGATCACCCTGGCGCGCTCGTCCTCGGCCGTGCGGGCCTGGATCAACGCATACAACGGCACGATGTAGAAGCCGCCGAACACACCCAGGCCAATGATTGACAGCAAGATCCACCAGGCCTGGCTCATGCCCAGCAGTGCCAGCCAGTCGTGCGGCGCTGCTGCAGCCGGTACATCACCGGAGTGCCACCACCACAGCAGGCCGAACAGGGTCAGGCCGAACGAGCCGAACGGCACCAGGCCGATTTCCACCTTGCGTCCACTGAGCCGCTCGCACAGCAGCGAGCCCAGGGCAATGCCCACCGAGAACAGGGTCAGCACCAGGGTCACCACCGTGCCATCACCGTGCAGCCAATCCTTGGCGTAGGCTGGGATCTGCGTGAGGTAGATGGCGCCGACAAACCAGAACCACGAGTTGCCGACGATCGAACGCGACACCGCCGGCGGCTGGCCCAGGCCCATGCGCAAGATCACCCACGACTGCTTGAAGATGTTCCAGTCCAGCGGCATTTGCGGCGAGGCGGCAGCCGCCCGAGGGATCCAGCGGCTGGCGAGGTAGCCGAGTACCGCCGTGCCGACCACGCCCCCGGCTACCACCGTTGCGTAGCTGTCGGCCGACATCATCATCCCCGCGCCGATGGTGCCGGCGAGGATGGCGAGGAAGGTGCCGGTTTCCACCAGCCCGTTACCGCCCACCAGCTCTTCCTCGCGCAGGGCCTGCGGCAGGATCGAATACTTCACCGGGCCGAACAGCGCCGAGTGCGTCCCCATACCGAACAGCGCCACCAGCATCAGCCACAGATGGTTGGTGACAAAGCCCAGCGCACCAATCGCCATGATCACGATTTCGGCCAGTTTGATTGCCCGGATCAGCGCATCCTTGGCGAACTTCTCGCCAAACTGCCCGCCCAGCGCCGAAAACAGAAAAAACGGCAAGATGAACAGCAAGGCACACAAGTTGACCCAGATCGATCGGTCACCATCGCCCAGGCTGAGCTTGAACAAAATCGCCAGGATCAGCGACTGCTTGAACAGGTTGTCGTTGAAGGCACCCAGCGACTGAGTGATGAAAAACGGCAGGAAACGCCGCTTGCCGAGCAAGGTGAATTGCGAAGAGTGACTCATCGTCCTTGGTCCTGAGGGCTTTTCAATTGGAGGCTCGCCAAGCGCGCCGGGCCACAAATCTGCATGGGAAATGCGCTGGCTGGCAAGCACCGGCTCAGGCATGACCACACAAGCTTGCGTTCAAGGACCTGCTGGCAGTTGCAGCACTGGCGCTAGGTCACTCGAAGCCAAACAACGCCCGCGCGGTATCCAGCAACAGTGCCTGGCGCAACTGCGCCGAACAACCCAAGGCCTCGAACTGTTCGACAGCGGTGCCGAAACTGACCTCCGACTCATGCTGGGTATGCGGCCAGTCACTGCCCCACATCAACCGCTCTGCGCCGTAATGGGCTTCCAGCGCGCACAGCGCCTGACGGGCGAATGGCAGGTTCTCCTCCGGCGAGCCCTGCAGCCTGTAGATGCCGGACACCTTCACCCACACATTGCCCCGACCGCTCAGGGTCAGCAGTTCGGCAAACCCCGGCTGGCCCAGGCCACGGCGGGCATCCGGGCGGCCGAAATGGTCAATCACGATGTCCAGCCCATAGGGCTGCAATGCCCGCACCAGCACTGGAATGTCCGCCACCTGACGGTGCAGTTCCACGTGCCAACCCTGCTCGCCGATGCGCTCCAGCAGGGGCCGCCACTGCGCGCCGGTCAGGTCAGGCATGTCTTGCCCCATGAGGTTGAGGCGTACCCCCCTGACTCCCAACCGGGCCATTTCCGTCAAGGTCGCCCGCTCGACATCCCGCTCCAGCATCACCACCCCGCGCAGTTGCCCTGGCACGGTCTGCAAGGCGCTGAGCAGGTAGCGGTTGTCGGTACCCAGGAAGCTGGGCTGGACCAGTACGCCATGGCTGAAACCATGGGCCCGCAGTTGGCCCAGGTAGTCGCCCAGCGGCGCATCGTAGCTGGGCGCATAACGCCGCTGGGTGGCCAGGTTCAGCCCACGGCTGAACACGTGGGCGTGGCTGTCGATGGCAGTCAGGTGCAAAGCGGGTGCGTCGAGCATGGTTCTCATACAAACAGGTTCAGGTTACTTGGCGACGGCACCGGCCGTTTCCGGCGCAGGTGCAGATTCAAGGTTGCGGCCACGGGTTTCGGGCAGGCACAGGGCTGCGATCACCGCAACGCCATAGGCGATGCCGGCATCGATGCCGATGGCACTGCCCAGCGACATCGACTCGCTCATGTGCCCGACCAGGAACGGGAACACGGCCGACAGCACGCGACCGAAGTTGTAGCAAAAGCCCACCCCGGCGCCGCGCACGTCAGCCGGGTACAGCTCGTTGAAAAACGCACCCAGGCTGGCCGGGATGCCGGCGGCGAAAAAGCCCAGCGGGAAGCCGAGGAACAGCATCTGGGTATTGGTCAGCGGGAAGAACACGTAGGCCTGCACGGTCAGTACACAGCACAGGGCGAACAGCAGGATGTTCTTGCGCCTGCCAATACGGTCGATCAGCAGGCCGCTGACCACGCAGCCGCACCAGAAGGCCAGGATGATCACCGCCAGGTAACCGCCCGAGTTCAGCACCGAAAGGTTGCGCTCTGTCTTGAGAAAGGTCGGCAACCAGGTCATCACCGCGTGGTAGCCACCGTGGGCACCCAGGCCGAGCAAGCCGCCCAGCAGGGTCACACGCAGCAGTTCAGGGCGGAAGATGCCAGCCATCGACTGCAAGAAGCTGGAAGGGATGGCCTTTTCCTTTTTCAGGCGCTGGAAGCTGTCCGGCTCGGGCACGTTGCGGCGTACCCAGATGATCAGCAGCGATGGCAGCAGACCGACGAAGAACATCACCCGCCAGGCAAACTCCTGCGGCACCAGTGAGTAAATCAGCGTAAACAGTGCCACCGCCAGCCCCCACCCCACAGCCCAGGCACTCTGCACCGTGCCCATGACCTTGCCGCGATACCTGGGGTTGATGGTTTCGGCCATCAGCACAGCGCCGGCTGCCCATTCGCCACCAATGCCAAAGCCTTGCATGGCCTTGACGAACAGCAACGGGTAGAAGCCGGTGACGAACGCCGAAAGGAAGGTGAAGAACGAGAACCAGAGAATCATCCATTGCAGGGTACGCACGCGACCATAGCGGTCGGACAGTGTGCCACCCAGCCAGCCGCCGATTGCCGAGGTCACCAGGGTCAGGCCACTGATCAGGCCGGCATCGCCCTTGGTCAGGGAGAACGCGGCAATCAACGCGGGGATGGCCAGGCCGAACATCTGCACTTCCAGCGCATCGAGCGACCAGCCGCCGAAACAGGCCCAGAATGTCTTGCGTTCCCGTGAGGTGATCTCGCGATACCAGCTGAACATGATTGTTATCCTTCTAGTCGTGGTGTGACGGGCAGGCGAAGCCACTGCGCCGTGGCAGCACGGCGCAGACAGGTAAAAGGGTGAAGCGACCGGTTTAACGAATGTCGATGCGGTAGCGGAAGTGCTGCGCATGGCCGCGCGAGCGGCGCCATTCCAGAGGTTTGCCGGCGTAATCGCGGGCCAGGCGCTCGATCACGACCACCGGGCTGTCGGCCGGCAGTTGCAGCAAGCGGCCATGCACCGCGTCGACCGCTTCGGCGGTCAGGGTTTCTTCGGCGTAGGCGACCACCTGACCGCACAGCGCTTCGTAGATCGGGTACAGCAGCGGGCCCTCGCTGTTCAGATCCACGTCCAGCAGCGGCTGGAAGGTTTGGCGCGGCAGCCAGATTTCTTCGGCCAGCACCGGCTGGGCGCCGAGCAGACGTGTGCGAATGATGCGGATCACTTCTGCCTCCCCTGCCAGGCCCAATGCCTCGGCCACCGCGGAAGGCGCCGGCAGCGACTCGATGGAGAGAATGCGGCTTTCCGGTACTATGCGCTCGCCATTGGCGGCCTCGAAACGGAAGAAGCGGAACAGCGACGACTGGAACTGTGGGCGGCGAATGAAGGTGCCGCGGCCCTGCTGGCGCTCCAGCACGCCTTCGGCCACCAGGACATCGACGGCCTTGCGCACGGTACCGATCGACAGGTCGAACTCGGTGGCCAAGGCTGCCTCGGTCGGGATCGCTTCCCCCGGGCGCCAGCGGTTGTTGGCAATTTGCGCGACCATGTGATCGCGCAGTTGTTGGTAGCGGGGCAGTCGAGCATCACCGGTCAATGGGTGCATGGGTCTCGCTCTCGTCTTGTTATATAAACATATATATGAATTTTTCGAGAGTATTCCCTGAGCCTGACGGGCTGTCAATCCTCCGCCTGTCGCCCTTTGGTAGGCGAAACGTCCTTGTGTCGGGAGGACCGCATGTGGCTTATGCTTGTGCTCGGCAAACCCGCACAACAAGGACGTGGCAATGCTCGCCGCCATAAAACGCTACCCGCACACCGTTCGCCTGCTGCTCACCACCACCTTCACGCTTACCGTCGCCCGTGCCCTCACCCTGCCCTACCTGGTGGTTTACCTGGCCGACAATTTCCAGCTGCCGATCAGCCAGATCGGCCTGCTGATCGGTGGCGCGCTGATCGTTGCCTCGCTATTGAGTCTGTACGGTGGCCATCTGGTCGACACCTTGAGCAACCACACGCTGGTCAGCGCCAGTACCCTGCTGTTCGCCCTGGCCTTCGTCGGCGCGGTCGCCAGCCGTTCGGCACTGCCGTTCTTCTTCTGTCTGGTGTTGATCAACCTGGCCCTGGCAGTGGTCGATATCGCCGCCAAGGCAGGCTTCTGCGCGTTACTGCCGGTGGATGAGCGGGCCGAGGTGTTCGCCATCAAGTACACCCTCAGCAACGTCGGCTACGCCGCCGGCCCGTTGCTGGGCGTGGCCATGCTTGAACTGAACGACCATGTGCCGTTCCTCGCCTCTGCCCTGCTTGGCCTGGCCATGTGCCTGGCTTATTGGCGCCTGGGTGATCGCAGCCTGCAGGCCATCGCGCCGGACAAACCTGCGGCCGGCTTCGGCCAAGTGGCGCTGGGGCTGGCGCGGGATCGTCGACTGGTGTGCTTTACCGTAGGTGGGGTGCTGAGCGCGGTGGTGTTCGGCCAGTTCACCGCCTACCTGTCCCAGTACCTGGTGGTCACCAGCAGCCCGGCCGAAGCGGCACGGCTGATCGGCTATCTGGTCACCACCAACGCCGTGACGGTCATTGCCTTGCAGTACCTGATTGGCCGGCGTATCAGCCGCCAGCGCCTGATGCCGTGGCTGTTGGCCGGCATGGGCCTGTTCATCGCCGGCTTGCTGGGTTTTGCGCTGGCAGGCTCGGTACTGGCCTGGTGCCTGGCGATGCTGGTGTTCACGCTGGGCGAAATCATCGTGATCCCGGCCGAGTACATGTTTATCGACCTGATCGCACCGGAGCACTTGCGCGGGGTGTATTACGGCGCGCAGAACCTGTCCAACCTGGGGGCGGCGCTGGGGCCGGTGATGGTGGGGTTTGCACTGGTACACCTGTGGCCAGGGGCAGTCTTCTACCTGCTGGTGTTGTCGGTGATACTGGCAGGGGTGTTCTATTGGTTGGGCACCCGCAGGGGTTGATGTTGCCTGTTCCGGCCCATTCGCGGGTGAACCCGCTCCTACAACCATCGTCTGCGCTGACGAAGCGGCACTTGCGTGCCAGACTGATTGATCGGGACCGCGTTACCTTTTTGCTTCGGAGTCTTCATGTCGTTGTCCAGCGGGCTGATCGCCGTGGTCGCCCTGGCCTATATGGCCATCATGTTCGCCATCGCCTTCTATGGCGACCGCCGCAGCACGCCATTGCCGCCAAAGCTGCGTGCCTGGGTGTACAGCCTGTCGCTGGCCGTGTACTGCACCAGCTGGACCTTCTTCGGCGCGGTCGGCCAGGCCGCCGAACAGCTTTGGGCGTTCCTGCCCATCTACCTGGGCCCGGTACTGCTGCTGATCTTCGCCCCTTGGGTGCTGCAGAAGATGGTGCTGATCAGCAAGCAGCAGAACATTACCTCGATCGCCGACTTCATTGCCGCACGCTACGGCAAGTCGCAGACCCTGGCAGTGGTGGTGGCACTGATCTGCCTGGTCGGCGTGCTGCCGTACATCGCCTTGCAGCTCAAGGGCATCGTACTGGGCGTGAACCTGCTGATCGGCGCCAACGCCGACGCCACCGGCACCCGCGTGCAGGACACCGCGCTGGTGATATCGCTGGTACTGGCGCTGTTCGCCATCGTCTTCGGTACCCGCAGCCTGGATGTGACCGAGCACCACCGCGGCATGGTCCTGGCAATTGCCTTCGAATCGCTGATCAAGTTGCTGGCGTTCCTTGCCGTCGGCATCTTCATCGTTTTCAACCTGTATGACGGTTTCGACGACCTGTTCAGCCAGGCCCGCCAGTCGGTCCACTTGCAGGACTATTGGAAAGAAACCATCAATTGGCCGTCCATGGTGGTGCAAACCGCCGTGGCGATGATGGCAATCATCTGCCTGCCCCGGCAGTTCCACGTTACCGTGGTAGAGAACATCGAACCGCAGGACTTGCGCCTGGCGCGCTGGGTATTCCCGATGTACCTGGCACTGGCCGCGCTGTTCGTGGTGCCGATTGCCCTGGCCGGGCAGATGCTGCTGCCCGGCACGGTGATCTCCGACTCGTTCGTCATCAGCCTGCCCCTGGCCGAGGCGCACCCGAGCCTTGCCCTGCTGGCGTTCATCGGCGGTGCCTCGGCGGCCACCGGCATGGTGATCGTCGAGGCCGTGGCGTTGTCGACCATGGTGTCCAACGACATGCTGCTGCCCTGGCTGCTGCGCCGCAACAACGCCGAGCGGCCTTTCGAAGCGTTCCGCCACTGGATGCTTTCGGTACGCCGGGTAACCATCGTGGTGATCCTGCTGCTGGCCTATGTCAGCTACCGCCTGCTGGGTTCCACCGCCAGCCTGGCGACCATCGGCCAGATCGCCTTTGCCGCTGTGACCCAGCTCACCCCGGCCATGCTTGGCGCGCTGTACTGGAAGCAGGCCAACCGTCGCGGTGTGTTCGCCGGCCTGGCCGCTGGCATTTTCCTGTGGTTCTACACCTTGGTGCTGCCGATTGCCGCGCACAGCCTGGGCTGGTCGTTGCAGTTGTTCCCTGGCCTGGCGTGGCTGCACGGCAACCCGCTGAACCTGCCGATCAGTCCACTGACCCAAGGTGTGGTGCTGTCACTGGCGGGCAATTTCACCCTGTTCGCCTGGGTTTCGGTGCTGTCGCGCACGCGGGTTTCCGAGCACTGGCAGGCCGGCCGGTTCATTGGCCAGCAGACCAGCGCGCGGCCCAGCAGCAAGCCGCTGCTGGCGGTGCAGATCGACGACCTGCTGACCCTGGCCTCGCGCTTTGTCGGGGAAGAGCGCGCACGGCAGAGCTTCATCCGCTTTGCCTACCGCCAGGGCAAGGGCTTCAACCCTAACCAGAACGCCGATGGCGACTGGATCGAGCACACTGAGCGCCTGCTGGCCGGGGTGCTCGGTACCTCGTCGACCCGCGCGGTGGTCAAGGCGGCCATCGAAGGCCGTGACATGCAACTGGAAGACGTGGTGCGCATCGCTGACGAAGCCAGTGAGGTGCTGCAGTTCAACCGCGCCCTGCTGCAAGGCGCCATCGAGAACATCAACCAAGGCATCAGCGTGGTCGACCAGAACCTGCACCTGGTGGCCTGGAACCGCCGCTACCTTGAACTGTTCAACTACCCGGACGGGCTGATCAGCGTAGGGCGGCCGATTGCCGACATCATCCGCTACAACGCCGAGCGCGGCCTGTGCGGCCCCGGCGAGGCACAGGTGCATGTGGCGCGGCGGCTGCACTGGATGCGCCAGGGCCGCGCGCACTCCTCCGAGCGGCTGTTCCCCAATGGCCGGGTGATCGAGCTGATCGGCAACCCGATGCCGGGCGGCGGCTTTGTCATGAGCTTCACCGACATCACCCCGTTCCGCGAGGCCGAGCAGGCCCTGCGCGATGCCAACGAACGCCTTGAGCAACGCGTGGCGGAGCGCACCCACGAACTGTCGCAGTTGAACCAGGCGCTGTCCGAAGCCAAGAGCCAGGCCGAAGCGGTGAGCAAGTCCAAGACCCGCTTCCTGGCCGCCGTCAGCCATGACCTGATGCAACCGTTGAACGCCGCACGGCTTTTCTCTGCCGCCTTGTCGCAACAGGCCGAGGGCATGAACGAAGAGGCCCGGCAGTTGGTACAGCACATGGACAGCTCGCTGCGCTCGGCTGAAGAGCTGATCAGCGACCTGCTGGACATCTCGCGCCTGGAAAACGGCAAGATCACCCCGGATGCCAAACCCTTCGCCCTCAACGAGCTGTTCGACACCCTGGGCGCCGAGTTCAAGCTGCTGGCGGCCGAGAAAGGCCTGGAGTTCCGCCTGCGCGGCAGCCGCCTGCGGGTGGACAGCGACATGAAACTGCTACGCCGGGTGCTGCAGAACTTCCTCACCAATGCCCTGCGCTACGGCAAGAGCCCGATCCTGCTGGGCGCGCGCCGACAGGGCGAGCGCCTGTGGCTGGAGGTCTGGGACCGTGGCCCAGGCATTGCTGACGACAAGCTGCAAGTGATCTTTCAGGAGTTCAAGCGCCTGGACAGCCACCAGACCCGTGCCGAGAAGGGGCTAGGGTTGGGCCTGGCCATTGCAGACGGTCTGTGTCGGGTGCTGGGGCATCCGCTGGAAGTGCGCTCATGGCCAGGCAAGGGCACGGTGTTCCGCGTCAGCGTACCGATTGCGCACCAGGCCACCGCGGCACCAAGCGCGCCTGCAGAACAACAGGGCGGCCAGCCACTGGCGGGGCTGCAAGTGCTTTGCGTGGACAACGAAGACAGCATCCTGATCGGCATGAACAGCCTGCTGAGCCGCTGGGGTTGCCAGGTATGGACCGCGCGCAACCAGGCCGAATGCGAAGCCCTGCTGGCCAAAGGCATGCGCCCGCACCTGGCATTGGTGGACTACCACCTGGACGACGGCGAGACCGGCACCGGGCTGATGGGCTGGCTTCGAGCACGGCTGGGTGAGCCGGTACCCGGTGTAGTGATCAGCGCCGACGGCAGCAAGGAAACCATCGCCCTGGTACATGCATCAGGGCTGGACTACCTGGCCAAACCGGTCAAGCCTGCGGCCTTGCGCGCCCTGCTCAATCGCCATCTGAGCCTGGCTCAGTAACCGCTACCTCGGGCAGCGCCTCATCGGACAGCGCCCGCTCCAGCAGGTCTGCCGGCAAGCTCTTGCTGGCACGGGCGCCCAGTAGCTTAAGCTGCTCGCTGCGGCTGACCAGGTTGCCACGCCCTTCGCACAGCTTGTTGCGCGCGGCGGCATAAGCCTTGTCTACCTGCTGCAAGCGGCTGCCCAGCTCGTCCAGGTCCTGGATGAACAGCACGAACTTGTCGTAGAGCCAGCCGGCACGCTCGGCAATTTCGCGGGCGTTCTGCCCTTGACGCTCCTGCTTCCACAGGCTGTCGATAACCCGCAAGGTCGCCAGCAACGTGGTAGGGCTGACAATCACGATCTGCCGGTCGAAGGCCTCCTGGAACAGGTTCGGCTCGGCCTGCAGGGCCGCCGAAAAGGCCGCCTCGATGGGCACGAACAACAACACGAAATCCAGGCTGTGCAGGCCTTCAAGGCGGCTGTAGTCCTTGCTCGACAGGCCTTTGACGTGGCTGCGCAGCGACTGCACATGCTGCTTGAGCGCAGCTTCGTCGTTGCCGGCAACGAACTGCTGGTACGCAGTGAGGCTGACCTTGGCGTCCACCACCACCTGCTTGTCGCCGGGCAGCATGATCAGCACATCCGGCTGGAAACGCTCGCCATCGGCGCTTTTCAGGCTGACCTGGGTCTGGTATTCGCGGCCCTTTTCCAGGCCGGCATGTTCCAGCACACGTTCGAGGATCAGCTCACCCCAGTTGCCCTGGGTTTTCTGGCCCTTCAAGGCTTGGGTAAGGTTGGTGGCTTCGTCGGACAGGCGCAGGTTGAGCTGTTGCAGGCGCTCCAGCTCCTTGCCCAGCGAGAAGCGCTCGCGGGCCTCTTGCTGGTAGCTTTCCTCCACGCGTTTTTCGAAGGCCTGGATGCGCTCCTTGAGCGGGTCGAGCAACTGGCCAAGGTGCTGCTGGCTGGTCTGGGCGAAGCGCTGCTCGCGTTCGTCGAAGATCTTGGTGGCCATGTCGGCGAACTGGGCGCGCAAGGTGTCACGGGCCTCCTGCAGGTCTTCCAGGCGTTGCTGGTGGCTTTCCTGCTGTTCACGCAGCTCTGCGTCCAGGCGCGCGGTTTGCGCCTCCAGGCGACGCAGTTCGGCTTCGCGGTTGGCGCGCTCAAGGCTCCAGGCGTGGGCGGCGTCACGGGCGTTGTCGCGATCGATCTGCAGCAGCTCCAGCTCACGGCTTTGGGCGGCCAACTGGGCCTGCTTGACGGCGTTGGCCTCACTGAGGTCGCTGACCTCGTCGCGACTGGCGTCCAGTTGCGCCTGCAGGCCGGCCTGGGCCAGCTGGGCTGCATTGAGGCGTTCTTCGAGCAAGGCCTGCTCAGCTTGCCGGGCGCCTTGGCGGCGCTGCACCTGCATGACCCACACCAGGCAGGGTATTGCGCCTGCCACCAAGCCCAGCAGAATGCTGGCCAGATCCACTGTCATGCTTACCCCGAACGCTCTGATGCAAATTGAGTGCAGCTTATCAGCCTGATGGGTGTGTTGCCTGCATCCGCCTCTTTGCGGGCAAGCCCGTTGCGCAAGCCTGAAAGAAAAGCCCGCACGGTCGCCCGTAGGAGCGGGTTCACCCGCGAAGAGGCCGGCCCTGCTTGCCAATTTCCACCCGCCGTTCACCGTCGCAGCCGCCACCGTATTCGCGGGTAAACCCGCTCCTACACACGCATCGGGGGTTGAACACAGGCCGCCGTAGGAGCGGGTTTACCCGCGAAGAGGCCGGCCCTGCTGGCCAATCTCCACCCGCCGTTCACCGTCGCAGCCGCCACCGTATTCGCGGGTAAACCCGCTCCTACACACGCGTCGGGGGTTGAACACAGGCCGCCGTAGGAGCGGGTTTACCCGCGAAGAGGCCGGCCCTGCTGGCCAATCTCCACCCGCCGTTCACCGTCGCAGCCGCCACCGTATTCGCGGGTAAACCCGCGCCTACACCAGCATCGGGGGTTGAACACAGGCCGCCGTAGGAGCGGGTTTACCCGCGAAAGGGCCGGACCTGCTGGCCAATCCCCACCCGCCGTTCACCGTTGCCGCCGCCACCGTATTCGCGGGTAAACCCGCTCCTACCACGGTGGTGAACACACATCAGTGATTGCTCGCGAATGGGCCCGCGCAGGCAACAAGCCTCAGGCAGGAAACCACTGTCGCAGCAACCGCCGCGCTTCCTGCGATCCCTGCCCTGCCGCAAGCTCAAGCCAATAGCGCGCCTGCTCCGGCTCGTTGTGCTGACACAGCCGGGCGTACTCCAGCTGCGCCCGCCGATCCCCTGCGCGGGCAGCCTGACGCAGCAGCTCATGGCCTATACGCCGGTCACGGGCGTTGCCACAATCGCGGCACAGCATCTGCCCCAGGCGGCTCTGCGCCACAACCACACCTTGGCGCGCCGGCTGCTTCAACAAGCGCCCGGCCAGGTGCTTGACCTGAGGGTTGTCGCCCAAGCGCGGACTGTCGAGCAACCACAGGGCCACTTTCAGGGAAAAGCGTTTGGCGGGAGGTGCAAGTGTCGATGCAGCAGGGCTGGCGAGGTTTTTACCGCGAAACTTCATGAGCAACAGGTTTGGTAACTCGAAAGGCGCGCCACTCTACTCTTTTTTTTTCGCCCTGGCCTGTCGATTTCTGGAGGATTGAAAAAAAATTCCATGATCTTTTCTTGACGTTTTCAGGTGGATGACCAACCAGTCTGTTGGAGCATGGCAATTGTCGGACAGTCCATCCCATTGCTGGCACGCCCGTGCTAGAGCAAGCGCTCGGGACAATCCACAGTTCCTGTGGATAACTCGGTGGACAACCCCCTCTCACACCCCTCAAACCCCCGTGAATTGGGGGCTTTGGTCAAACTGACGATTTTTTCACCAGCTAAAAATAGTGTTTTTTTTCATTGACTTAACCACGCAGTCAAGGCATTGGCGAGGCTGCCGGGTGGTGTTACCAGACCGTTACAGGCGCTGCCCCGAATGTGAACAAGTGCACCATGAACCTCCATTTGGGTGCACGAAAAGGGCACATCGGCCGGCATTCGGGCCATTTTCCCCCTCTTCCCAGCAACGAAAATTCGCGCCATACTGCGCGGCTCACCTGAACAAACGTAGCGCTTGCCAAACATCTGCACTTCCGGTAAGGTGCCCCTCGTTAGTACCAAGCTGAAAGTCAATTCTGGCCGCAAGCGTCCTTGCAGACTCGCTCCCCCCAAGAGCGTCCCTGCTGAAACAAGGACCGGCCCATTCAATGATTCACTCGCCAGCCTTACGCTGCGCAAGCACGAATCACATGACAGATTGATCAGGATCCCACCTCGACGGCCTAGAACCTTGGCCCCGGCGTGCTGCCTGCCTTCCGAAGTACCTACCAGTCAGCCCAAGCGCCTACATTTGATTGCGCCCCCTCTGGCTGCCCTGTTCCAGTCAGGTTCGTTCGTCCCTTAATAAAGGCGTCACTGGAACGTTTCTATCATGCACGGATCATAACCCCCGTGTTTAAAGCAGGAACCTCCAACAATATGCAAACTCATCATCAGATTCAGGCTGCCATTGGCACCCTCTCCCAGGCCTTCTCGCCGTTGAAGTGCCTTATCGTTGCCCCACGCAAGGGCAGCTTCAGCTTTACCTTGGTAGACGAACACGGCGTTGCCTGCCACACAGAACGCCTGTACCACGAACAGTACAGCCGCCATGAACCGCTGCAGGCGGTGATCGCCCGGACGCGTCAGTCGCTCACCGCGTGACCGGCGAATACCGTGGTATTCAAGCGCTGAATCATCCGATCGCAAGACTGCCTGAACGCTCTGGGCGTAATTGCCTTAGGGCATATAGCCCGGAGCATCAGGCAGCAATCGATTTAAAAACAGCTCTTTACACCATGATTATCACACTACACTTCAACTCGAGCGGTGCTTTCCGCTCCCGGCGGGCCTGATCATTCACCAGCTGCCAAGCTCCAGCGCCCGTCCGGCCCTTACCTGCTCGAGGGCATCATGGGTATTGCGGCGAATGAATTGTGTCAGTATGTGATCCGACCCACCCTGGTCTACCTGAACCGTCACTGCGCCAGCGCCGAAGCCTTGCTCCTGGGTATCGCCGCCAGCCAGTCAGCACTCGGCTCAGCCCTGCACGACCGACGCGGGCACGGCCTCTACCGCATCGGCGAACATCGTCACCAGGCGCTCTGGGACGAATACCTGGCCCGTGACCCCGACCTCGCCAGCCTGGTCCGCGGCCTGGCCAGCCAGCACGCCTTCCTTGGTGGCCCGCACCTGGAGCTCACCGTCAACCTGCGCTATTCCACTGCCATTGCCTGGATGCTCATCGAAGAGCAGGCCACCCCATTGCCTGCGGCGGACGATCTGCTGGCACTGGCGCGTATCTGGCGACAGATTTTCAACCCCCAGGGTCGTCTGCGCGACTTCACCCATGCCTGGCATGCCTGCATAGATCAGAAATTGCCACAGGCATCTTGAGACGCGTCCTACAAGTAACCCGGAAAAAATGGAATTTTGGTCGGATTGTCCTACAAAACCGCTCTAACTCCTGCGATTGAGCCTATAGCGCAGCGCGTGATTTGTTGGTAGCTTTTCGCCCCGGAGACCCAAGGAGTTTTCTAATAATGAAAAAAGTAATGCTCAAAACCTCCCTCGGCGTAGCCGTTGCGCTTGCTTCCAGCCAACTGCTCGCCGCCGGGTTCGCGCTGAACGAACAAAGTATCAGCGGCATGGGAACCGGTTTTGCTGGGCGCTCGTCTTCTGCCGACGATGCCAGCACTGTGTATGGCAACCCGGCCGGCATGTCCCGCCTCAAGCGCGAACAATTCACCGTGGGCGGCGCTGCCGTCATCGCCAAGACCGACATATCGGGCCCAGGCAGCAACTTCGGGGGGGAAACCGATGGTGACATGGTGCCTCTCGTTGGCGTACCCATGGGCTACTACGTCAAGCCGATTGATGATCACTGGAGCGTTGGCTTCGGCGTTTACGTGCCATATGGCCTGATCACCGACTACGGTAGCGATGACGCTGCACGCTACTGGGGCAAGAAGAGCAAGGTCGAGGTTGTCACCTTCCAGCCAACCGTCAGCTACGCCTTCAACGACAAAGTGTCGATCGGTTTTGGCCCGACTATCAACCGTATCAAGGGTGAACTGGGTTCGAACCTGAGCAGCAAGGCCCTCCTGGGGCCCAATGGCCCTGATGGCGAGACCAAGATCAAGGGCGACGACACTGCGATCGGTTACAACATCGGCGTTCTGGTGCAAGCTACGGACCGTACCCGTCTGGGCCTGACCTATCACTCGATGGTCGACTACAAGCTTGAAGGCAATACCCGCGTTTCCTACCCGATTCCACAGCTTGGCCTGAACGGCAAGTTCGACGCCAGCCTGAAGATCAAGACGCCAGAGTCTGTGGACTTCTCGGTCACTCATGAACTGGATGACCATTGGACACTGTATGCGGGTAGCACCTGGACGCGCTGGAGCCGCCTGGAAAGCATCGTCGTCGAGAACGAAGCGCCGGCAGGCTACCCGTTGAAGACCATCACCGAAGAGCAGAACTGGCACGACACCTGGGCCCACGCCATTGGCGCGTCCTACAAGGTGAACAAGGAGTGGACCCTGCGCGCAGGCTTCTCCGTCGACCAGTCGCCCACCAACAACCATGATCGCTCGCCACGCATTCCGACTGGCGATCGTAAAGCGGTCAGCTTTGGTGCCGGCTGGAGCCCGAACGATGACATGACCATCGACGTTGCCTATTCGTATTTGTGGGAAGAGGATACCAAGGTCAACAACCTGCCAAGCTCGCAACAACAAGGGCTGTTGAAAGGCAGCTACCAGGCCAAGTACGAGAACAGCGCTCACGGTATCGGTGCATCCCTCACCTACCGCTTCTGATTCCTGTGCGTTACATGAAAACCGCCTTCGTGGCGGTTTTTTCATGCCTGCACTTGCCAGCTGTCGCCCAGGCATTCGCGCAGGTAGTCCATGAAAGCGCGCACCTTGGTGGTCATGGCAAAGCGATCGGCCAGGCACAGGTAGATGTCCATGGGCTCGGTCTGGGCGTAAGCCTGGCTGCTGTCGCAGTATTCGAACAGCGGCACCAACGCACCCGAGGCCAGGTGCGGTCGCACGATGAACTCGGCCAGACGGGTGATGCCACCATCGTGCAGGGCCATCTGGGTCAGGGCATCGATATCGTCGCTGATCAATACACTGCCGAACTCCGCTTCGAAGCGCAGGCCGTCCCGCATGAAGCCCCAGCGCAGGAAGCGGCCATCCACCGGATAGCGAAACACAAGGCAACGGTGCCCGCGCAAGGCCTCGGGCGTGGCAGGTACGCCAGCGCTCTGCAGGTAACCGGGTGAGGCACAACAAATGAACGGGATGCGGGCGATGCGCCGGGCCAGCAGCTGGTCTTCGAGCTGTGGGGCAATGCGCAAGCTCACGTCAACGTCTTCACGGGCATGGTTGACCCGACGATCAGTCGTTACCAACTCTATCGAAAGTAAAGGGTAGCGGGCACTGAAAGCAGGTATCAACGGCGCCAGCACATGGCGCCCAAAGGCAGAGGTCGAGGCAATGCACAGCCGCCCCTGAGGCTCGCTGTCGGGTGTTGTCACTGCCTGTTCGGCCAGGGCCAGATCACGCTCGATATGCTTTACACGCTCGTAATACTGGGCGCCAGAGGGCGTCAGGGCCATGCTGCGTGTGGTTCGGCTGAGCAGGCGTACTTGCAGGTGGCCTTCCAGCCGCGCCAGGTTCTGGCTGACGGCTGCCGGACTGAGGCCGAGGATACGGGCACCAGCAGCGATGCTACCGGCCTCGACCACCTTGATGAAGCAGCGAATGGCGTTGAGCAGGTCCATGGTGAGCGCTTGGATTCGTAAGAGTTTCTTTATAAAGAACTCAATGCTGCCGGTCTACAGCTGCAGGGGGCAGGTTGCTAATCTGCGCTTCCACTCAGCTTTCAGGAGTTCGCATGAGCAACCTGTCCCGATCGCGCAGTCGACGTAAATTGCACCCGGTCGCTACTCCCTACGTTTTCGCGTTCTACATGTCGTCGATCATGGCGCTGTTGATGTGCTTCGTGATCACGGCGGCCAATGCCGGGTTTACCCCTGAGTATCTGGGCAATGTGCTCAAGGCCTATCAGTTGGCGATGCCGGTGGCATTTGTGTGCGTGCTGGTGGTCCGGCCGGTGGTGGTGCGGTTGGTGGCGATTACCGTGCATGCACGGTGAAGTGACCCGCAGCCAGCCACTTCCTGTTTTTGATCTTGATCCCGCGACTTCAGGAGGACGGCGTAAGGCCTCCTGAAGTCGCAATCTGCGTCGCCTGAACTGCCTCGCGCTTAAAATCAAACGCCGCAGCAAGCGCAGCCTGGTTACTGCTGTGAGGCGATGGCCTTTTCGATAGCGGCGCGGAACGCGGGATCATCCGGTTTGGTCAGGCTGGAGAAGTTACCGATCACCTTGCCCTTGCGATCGACAACATACTTGTAGAAATTCCACTTCGGCGCACTGCTCTGGCTGGCCAGCTCCGCAAACAGCGGTATCGCATCCTTGCCCCGCACCGCCTGCGTCTTGGTCATGGTGAAGGTGACACCGTAGTTGGCATAGCAAACCTTGGCAGTCTTCTCACTGTCGGCGTCTTCCTGCTTGAAGTCATTGGACGGCACGCCGAGCATTTCCAGGCCTTGCTCGTGATACTCCTTGTAGGTCGCCTCGAGCCCCTCGAACTGCGGGGCAAAACCGCAATAACTGGCAGTATTCACCACCACGAGCGGCTTGCCGGCAAAGCGCTCGCAGAGGTCGACCTGCCCCTTACCGCGCAATTCCGGCAGGCTGCCCTGCAACAATGCCGGGCAATCTGCAGCCCAGCTCGATGTACTGGCAAGCAGGGCCAGCACCGGCACCGTCAACCAATGTGCACGCATGACTCGTTTCTCCCGCATGACAATCCTTGAGCTTGCAGGGTAGCGCCTAACACACACTCATGCCCAGTTGCATCAGCGCCATCCCACCCTGATGCCAGCCCCACCACACCAGTGCCAGCAGCAACAGGGCGGCAATAGCCAACAGGCCGCGTATCAGGTAGCGGTTCATACAGCCTGGGCCTGAAGGCGTGAAACCGGGCGTTCGCGCACCGGCCAGTTAAGGGCAGCGGCCAGCAGGCTGAGCAGGATGGAAATCTGCCAGACCAGGTCATAGCTACCGGTGCGGTCATACACTATCCCACCCAGCCAGCCCCCCAGGAACGCACCCAACTGATGGAACAGGAACACGATACCGCCCAGCATGGACAGGTTGCGCACCCCGAACACCGTGGCCACGGTCCCATTGGTCAGCGGTACCGTGGACAACCACAGAAGGCCCATGGCAATGCCGAACAGGTAAGCACTGAACTCGCTCACCGGCGCCCACAGGAACAGCACGATCACCACCGCACGCAGCAGGTACAACCCGGTCAGCAGGCGCGGCTTGGACATGCGCCCGCCCAACCAGCCAGCAGTGAAGGTACCGACGATGTTGAACAGGCCGACCAGCGCCAGCACTGTCGTACCGGTGGCCGCAGCCAGATGCTGGTCAACCAGGTAGGCCGGCAGGTGAACGCCAATGAATACGACCTGGAAGCCACAGACAAAAAAGCCCAGCGCCAGCAACCAGAAGCCGGAGTGCGTGCACGCCTCGCGCAGCGCCTGGCCCAGGGTCTGCTCGGCACCGTGACTGGGTAACGGGCGATCGCGCAGCAGACAGACGAAAGGCACGATGAACGCCACCAAAAGGCCCAGTACCAGCAACGCTGCCGACCAGCCCAGCCACTGAATCAGGCCTTGGGTGCCCGGCAACATGGCGAACTGGCCGAACGACCCGGCGGCGCTGGCGATCCCCATGGCCATGCTGCGCTTTTCGGCCGGCACTGCACGCCCGACCACACCGAGGATGACCGAGAACGACGTGCCGGACAGGCCGATGCCGATCAGCAAGCCCGCACTCAGCGACAACGACCAGGGCGAATCAGCCAAGCCCATCAAGATCAAGCCGACGGCATAGAGAATACCGCCGATGATGACCACCCGCGCCGCGCCAAGCCGGTCGGCCAAGGCGCCAGCGAACGGCTGCGCCAGGCCCCAGATCAGGTTCTGCAGGGCAATGGCGAAGGCAAACACTCCACGCCCCCAGCCAAAATCAGCACTCATCGGCCCCAGAAACAGGCCAAAGCCGTGCCGTACGCCCAGAGACAGCGCCAGTATCAAGGCCGCCCCCACCAACACCCATCCGCTGGTTCGCCACACCGAAGTCATTGTCGTTATCTCCAGCACATCGCAAGGTTTACGGGTATATACCCGCTTATAGTCGTATCAAATCAGGCCAGTTGTTCCAGCAGTCGCACCAGTTCATCCCGCTGCCCCACCCCGAGCCGTTCAACCAGCTCTTTCTGGGCCTGCTCCCAGGCCGGGTGGGCAACGTGCAGCAGTTGCTTACCCGCCGCGGTCAACAGCACCACGCGGTTACGCTGGTCGTCGCCCTCGCCCAGTGCTACCAGCCCATCCGCCTCCAGCACACGCAGGTTGCGGCCCAGGGTACTGCGCTCGAGCCCCATGGCTTCGGCCAGGGCTGTGATGCTGGGTCGGTCGAGCCGCTGCAGGTGCCGCAGCAGGGAAAACTGGGCGACATTGACCCCGAAGCCGGCAAGGGCTTCGTCGTAATGCCGGCTCACGCCGCGGGCGGCGCGACGCAGGTGGGTACAGATGCATTCACTGGTCAGCATGGATACGTGTATATACCCGCGTACGGAGTGTTGCAAGAAGTTTCACGAAAGATTGAGAAGCGTCAGTCCGGGTTCAAGCGCCTGCGGATCGGCTCGAACTCAACGGTGGCCTTGCGCGCCAAGGGGTCTGGCGCGCCCTGCTCGACCGCCTGCCAGTAGCGCCACGGCACCTTCGCCGTGCCCAGCTCGTAGTCCATGCCATCCCAGTTGTCTTCACGGAAGCTATAGAATGCCCAGTGCAACCGGTTGCGATCCAGCACGACGAGTACATCTTCAAGGTACTGCCGACAACCCGGCAGCCTGCGCATGCAGCCAAACTCGCCCACCACCAGACGAGAAAGCGGTAGCCCCACGACCTCGGCCCATGCCAGTAGCTGGCGCAAGTAGCCTTCAACTCGCCGCCCATCCCACAGCTGTGTCTGCCCGGCAAAAGATACGGGGCCTGGATAGGCGATGGGCTGTTTGCGCGCCATGTTCGGCGCACTGGTTGCGGCATAGGGCTCATACATGTGCACGCTGTACAGCACTCGCGGGTCTTCCAGCGGCGCCGGCCAGTAGCCGAACGCGTCTGCGCCTGCATACCAGCCGGCATCGACCATGATCGGCGTATCAGCGTCTTCTTCGCGGATGGCCGCTATCAGTTGCCGGTACAGCAAGGGCAGATCGCGCGCACCGCCCTGCGCTTGCGCATACCACTGCTGCATCTGCCCGAGTTCGGCATGTTCAGCCAGGCCACCCTGTTTCTCCGGTGCTGGCTCATTGATCAGGTTGTAGGCCGCGATGGCCGGATGACTTTTCAGTTCGCGCGCCATATCTCGCCAGAACGCCGCAGCCTGGGACCAGTAACGTTTGTCTTGCCACAAGCGATCATCGAACTGGCCCTGATTGTTTTGCGACCAGCGCATACCCGGTAGCGAGAGTGGCGCGATGACCACCTTGAGCCCCGCCTGGTGCGCCCGGTCGAGGGTGGCACGCAGCACAGCCAGGTCGGCGTCGGGCAGGCCTTCATAGGTATCGGCGCTGCCGAGGAGGAAATCACGTTTCACCGGTTGCCATTTGTCGTACGACAGCCGCACCCATGTGGCGCCGTACCCCCTCAGGGCATCGAAGTAGGCTTGATCGGGTGGTAGCCGGTTGAAGCTGTTGCCGCCGTGGCGTGGGGTGTCCCAGAACGCCATGAGGTCTGCAGCAGAGGCTGGGAGGGTGGACAGGACCAATAGACTGGCAAAGATCCAGTGACGCACGGGAAGCCTACCTGATTGCTGGAGGGGAGGCTGAGGATACGCCGGCAAGGAAGAGGCAGGCGCTTCCGGACCGTTTCTGGAAGTTACTGCCCCTCCACACCTATGGCCTGCTGCGAAAGCACCGCAAAGCAGCCGCTAAAGCGCCGTCTAGATCAAGCGCTCAAAGCCCCAGCGCCAACCCGAGCACGACGGCCAGCTCCAGCAGCTCCAGCAACGCACCGGCGGTATCACCGGTGGTCCCGCCCAGGCGCCGGCACATCATATGCCGCAACCAGGCAAACACCGCCAGCGCCAGCAGCACGCTCCATCCGCCCAGGAAGAGGCAGAACAGCACACAAACCAGCAATACCCACCCTGCTGCGCGCCGGGGCATATGTTCGGCCAACGCCTGGCCCAACCCGCCAGGTCGCACATAAGGTGTACAAAGGAACAGGCCCAACATCGCCGCCCGCCCGATCAACGGCGCCAGCAGCAATTGCGCCCCGATGCCCTGCCCGACCAGCACCCACAATGCGCAAAACTTCAGCAACAACACCAAGACCAGGGTGACCACGGCAATCGGCCCGCTGCGCGGGTCTTTCATGATCCGCAAGGTGCGCTCACGGTCGCCGAAACCACCGAGCCAGGCGTCGGCACTGTCCGCCAGGCCATCCAGGTGCAAGGCACCACTGAGCAGTACCCACAACGTCAGCAGCAAAGCCGCATGCAGCGGCGACGGCGTACCCTGTAGCAGGTGACTGGCCAACCACAGCAGCAAGCCGAACAGCAGCCCGACCAGCGGGTAGTACAGCAGCGAACGCCCTACCTCACGCGGTGCCGGCATGCCCGGCAGGCTCACCGGCAGGCTGCTGAGAAACTGCAAGGCGATCCAGAACGGCAACATCTCAGGGCGCCTCGACCAGTTGCCCATCGCCACCCGGCACCAGCCGCATCAACGCGCCATGGCCAACCTCGACCTGCAGCAACTGCTCCCTGGGCAAGCCACGGGCACGGGCCAGTAACAGCCGCATCACGCCACCATGGGTCACCAGTAGCACGCGCTTGCCGGCATGCTGAAGGCGCAAACGCTCGACAGCCGCCAGCACCCGTTCGGCAAACGCCTCGACCGGCTCGCCATTGGGCGGTGTGAAGGCGTAAGGGTCGGTCCAGAAACGGCCCAGTGCATCGGCCTGGTGCTGCATGATCTGCGCGGCACTTTGGCCCTCCCAATCACCGAAGTGCAGTTCCTGCAGGGCGGGCTCACGCTGCACTGGCAGGTTCAACTGCGCACTCAGCTCATCGGCGAAACGCCCACAGCGTTGCAGCGGCGAGCTGACCAGCACCTGCCATGGGCCGCCGTCGGCCACGGCGCGGCGCATCTGTGCCCAGCCCTTGTCGGTCAAGGCATCATCAAGGCTGCCACGCAGGCCGCCCTGTTCCGTTTCACCATGGCGCAGCAAGTCGAGGATCATGCCGGGCGGTCCGCCACCGCGGCCTCGGCAAAGGTCGCCATCTGCCCATGCAGCGCACAGGCCAGGCGCAACAGCGGCACCGCCAGGGCAGCGCCACTGCCCTCACCCAGGCGCAAGCCCAAGGCCAGCAAGGGCTCGGCCTGCAGCGCAGCAAGCAAGGTCTTGTGCCCAGGCTCAGCCCCCTGGTGAGCGAACAACAGCCAGGCCCGACACTGCGGGTTGAGGCGCACTGCCACGAGCGCAGCGACACTGCAGATAAAGCCATCCACCAACACCGCGACACCCGCCTGCGCGCAACCGAGGTAGGCACCCGCCAACGCCGCGATCTCGAAACCGCCAACACAAGCCAGTGCCTGTAACGGGTCTTCAGCACGCAAGCCATGCAGGCACAGCGCCCTCTCGATGACTTCAGCCTTGTGCTGCACCCCGGCGTAGTCCAGGCCGGTACCAGGGCCGCTCAGCTCCGACGCCGGACACCCCAGCAGAACACTGGCCAAGGCTGCGGCGGCGGTGGTGTTACCGATGCCCATCTCGCCACCGATGAACAGCTGTGCGCCCTGTTCGGCGGCGCGCTGGGCACTGTCGCGACCAGCCTGCAAGGCCGCTTGCAGCTGGTTTTCGGTCATCGCGGGTTGACGGGCAAAGTTGGCAGTACCGGTGCCCAGGCGCAGATGACGCACGCCGGGCAGCTCCAACTGCGCGTCAATGGTGCCCAGGTCGACCACGTCCAGGCTGGCCTGCAGTTGCCGCGCCAGCACACTGATCGCCGCGCCCCCGCCGACGAAGTTGCGTAGCATCTGCCCGGTCACCGCCTGCGGGTAGGCCGAGATGCCCTCTTCGACCACGCCGTGGTCGCCGGCAAAAATGCTGATGGCTACCTGATCCAGCATTGGTCGTTCAAGCCCCTGCAGGCCAGCCAGCTGAATGGCCAGTTCTTCAAGTTGACCGAGCGAGCCAGCAGGTTTGGTCAGTTGCTGCTGCCGGGCGCGGGCCTGGTCCATGGCGGCGTTGTCGAGGGGTTGGCAGGCGTCACGCCACCAGGCTTGGGTCATAGTGCAGGTCCTTTGAGGATTAGGGGCAGGCCGGCCACGGTCAGCACTACACGCTGACAGCGTTCGGCCACGGCCTGGTGCAGCCAGCCGGCCAGGTCGACATAGCGCCGGGTCAGCTCGCCCATGGGCACGACGCCCAGGCCGGTTTCGTTACTGACCAGGATAAGGGTGCCAGGTAACTGTTCCAGGCATGCCAGCAGGGCATCACGCTCCTCGGCCAGGCGCTGGTCATCTTCCAGCATCAACAAATTGGTCAGCCACAGGGTCAGGCAATCCACCAGCAGGCAGCGCCCCTCGGCCGCTTCGGCGCGCAGTACCGCGGCCAGGGCCAAGGGCTCTTCGATCAACCCCCAGTCATCCGGCCGGCGCTGACGATGCAGCAACACGCGTTCGTTCATTTCGCCATCCAGCGGCTGGCTGGTGGCGATGTAGGTCACCGGCAAGCCGCTGGCGCTGGCCAGTTGTTCGGCCAGGCGGCTTTTGCCAGACCGGGCGCCGCCGAGAATCAGGTTACGCATGTCAGGCTACCCCACACAGTTGGCGCAAATGCGCGGTGTCCAGGTGCTTTTCCACCAGATCGGCCAGGCGCTCGATGTCGTGTTCGCGCAACGCTTCGTAGTCGATAACCTGCACATCCTCCAGCCCGGCCCAGCGCAATAGCGCGGCACACGACTGGCTGCCTTCGAACAGGCCATGCAGGTAGGTGGCGAGGATCTGGCCATCGGCACTGACAGCACCATCATGGCGGCCATCAGCCAGTTGGACCGCGGGTTGCGCCAGCGCAGGCCCCGTCGTAACGCCAGCATGAATTTCATAACCGGTTACCGTTGCCGCTTCAAGGCTCAGCGTGCCGGCCACATTGCGCAGTTGCTTCTCGGCTTCGAGCACCGTGGCATAGTCGAGCAGGCCGAGCCCCTGGCTTGAGCCTGCGGCTCCCTCCAGCCCCAGCGGGTCATGCACTTCCCGCCCCAGCATCTGCAGGCCACCGCAGATACCGATCAGCTTGCCGCCATAGCGCAGGTGCCGCTCGATGGCCTTGTCCCAACCGCGCTCGCGCAGTTGTGCCAGGTCGCCACGCACGCTCTTGGAGCCTGGCAAGATGATGAGGTCGGCAGCCGGAATCGGCTGGCCTGGGCCAATGAACTGCAAGTCCACCTGCGGGTGCAGGCGCAGCGGGTCGAAGTCGGTGTGGTTACTGATGCGCGGCAGCACTGGCACGATCACCTTTAGCACTCGCTCGTGCTTGACGCCTTGGCGCACATCGATGCCATCTTCGGCTTCCAGGTGCAGGTCGGTAACGTAAGGCAGGACGCCCAGTACCGGTTTGCCGGTGCGTTGTTCCAGCCAGTCCAGCCCTGGCTGCAGCAGAGCAATGTCGCCACGGAAGCGGTTGATGACAAAACCTTTGACCCGCGCCTGTTCAGTGGTCGACAGCAATTCCAGCGTGCCCACCAGGTGGGCGAACACACCACCGCGGTTGATGTCGGCCACCAGGATCACCGGGCAGTCCACCGCTTCGGCAAAGCCCATGTTGGCGATATCGCCGGCACGCAGGTTGATCTCTGCCGGCGACCCCGCCCCCTCGACCATGACCACCGGGTACGCGGCACTCAGGCGTTGATGAGACGCCAGCACCGCTTGCATGGCCGTGGTTTTATAGTCGTGGTAGGCCACTGCATTCATGCTGGTGACCGCCCGACCGTGGATGATGACCTGGGCGCCGGTATCGCTGTTGGGCTTGAGCAGCACCGGGTTCATGTCGGTGTGCGGTTGTAGCCGGCAGGCCTGGGCCTGCACCGCCTGGGCCCGGCCGATTTCACCACCATCAGCCGTCACCGCGCTGTTCAGCGCCATGTTCTGTGGTTTGAAGGGCACCACAGCGACGCCCTGGCGCAACAGCCAGCGGCACAACGCGGTCACCAGTGTGCTCTTGCCTGCGTCGGAGGTGGTGCCTTGCACCATGAGGGTCGTCATGCCGTTTCCTTCTGATAAGCCGCCAGGGCCTGGGCCAGGCGCTGTTCGTCCGCCGTGCAGGCAGGCAACCCCAGGCGCACTGCCGCTGGCTGTTCGAACAGCCGTACCAGGATGCCGCGCCGGGCGAGAAATTCATGCAGCCGCGCAGCATGCTCGCTACGCACGTACTGGAACAGGTCGCAGCCACCACTAGGCGCCAGGCCGGCACTGCGCAACACGTGCGCAAGCCGCTCGCTGGCAGCAGCACAGCGTTCGGCCTGCGCGCGCTGGGCAGTCTGATCAGACAGGCTGGCCTGGGCCAGCACCCGGGTCGGGCCGTTGACGGTCCAGGGTCCGAGCAGCTCGGCCAGGCGCAGCAGCAAGCTGTGTTCGGCGGCAACGAAGCCCAGGCGCACGCCGGCCAAGCCGAAGAACTTGCCAAACGAGCGCAGCACGATCAGTCCCGGGCGTTCGGCGCAGTCCACCACGCTGTCCGCCGGGGTGTTGTCCATGAATGCTTCGTCGACCAGCAGCCAGCCACCGCGGGCAGCCAGGCGAGCATGCCAAGCCAGCAGGCGTTCGCGCGACACCCGCTGGCCGGTCGGGTTGTTGGGGTTCACCAGCACCAGCACATCGAGGCCGTCGAGCGCAGCCTCGACTTGCGCTTCATCCAGCGCCAGCAGTTGATGCCCCGCCCGTTGCCAGGCATAGGGGTGTTCGGCATAGCACGGCGTCAGCACGCCTACTCGAGCGGCTGGACGTAGCAGTGGCAAGGCCTGGATCGCGGCCTGGGAGCCGGCTACCGGCAGCAACTGGCGGGCGCCGTAATACAAGCGCGCGGCGTCCTCCAGGCCGTCCTCGGTTTCCGGCAGGCGGGCCCAGGCGTCGACGGGAATCGGCGGGACAGAAAATGGCCAGGGCGCAATGCCGCTGGACAGGTCGAGCCACTGCTCACGGGGGATACCGTATTGCTGCACCGCGCGTAACAGGCGGCCACCATGTTCAAGCATTGATATAGGCCCCCAGGCAGATCACCAGCAGCCACAGCCACACGCCGCGCTGCACCAGCTGCCAGCCGCGCTCGATGGCATCGGCATCGGCCACTGGCCCCTCGCCCAGACGCGGCCGCTCATGCAGTTCGCCGTGGTACACCGCCGGGCCACCAAGCTCCACGCCCAGCGCGCCGGCGCCGGCAGCCATCACCGGCCCGGCGTTGGGGCTGTCCCACAGCGGGCCCTGCTTGCGCCAGCAGGCCAGGGCCAGACGGGTCTTGCCCAACAGAGCATAAGTCAGGGCCACCAGCCTTGCAGGTATGTAGTTGAGCACATCGTCGATGCGCGCCGCGCACCAGCCAAAGCGCTCGAAACGTTCGTTACGGTAGCCCCACATGGCATCCAGCGTGTTGCTCAGGCGGTACAGCACCACACCGGGCGCACCGGCCACCACAAACCAGAACAACGCGGCGAACACTGCGTCGCTGCCGTTCTCCAGCACCGACTCGGTCGCCGCTCGGGCCACCGCGGGCTCGTCCAGTTCGCGCGTTTCTCGGCTGACCAGGTAGCCAACCCGTCGCCGCGCCTCCGCCAGGTCGCCCTGGCGCAAGGCGCTGGCCACCGGCAGCACATGCTCGCCCAGGCTGCGCAGCCCCACGGCGCAGTAAAGCGCCAGCACGTCAACCAGCCAGCCAATATACGGCAGCCACGAAAGGACCAGCGCCACCAGGGTCAGCGGCACCACCGCCAGAAACCACGCGCTCACGCCGTGGCTGCGCCAGCCGCGCCCGCCCGCATTCAGGCGGCGCTCCAGGTTGCCGGCCATATTGCCGAACGCCACCAAGGGGTGACGGCGCTGTGGTTCGCCCAGCAAAGCGTCCAGGGCCACCCCGGCCACGGTCAGCAAGGCCACGCTCATTGACGCTCTCCCCATTGGTTTTCGTAAAGCATTTCACTCAGGGGCCGCTCTTCGGCCCAGCTTTCCTGCACCAACATCGGCACCGGATAGAACTCGGCGACCGGCCCAAGGCACAGTACCGCCACCGGCTTGGCCCCGGCGGGCATGCCCAGCAGCGCGGCCAACGCCTGCGGGTCGAACAGCGACACCCAGCCCATGCCCAGCCCTTCGCCACGCGCGGCCAGCCACAGGTTCTGGATGGCACAGGCCAGCGAGGCCAGGTCCATCTCCGGCAGGGTGCGGCGGCCGAAGATGTGTGGCTCGCGGTTGTCCATCAAGGCCGCCACCAGCAGCTCGGCACAATCGTTTATGCCCTCCACCTTCAACTTCATGAAGGCATCGGATCGCTCGCCCAACGCCTCGGCCGTGCGTACCCGCTCCGCTTCCACCAAGGCCTGGATGCGCCCGCGCAGGTCACGCTGGGTGATGCGGATAAAGCGCCACGGCTGCATTAGCCCGACACTGGGCGCCTGATGTGCGGCGGCCAGCAAGCGGCCAAGCAGTTCGGGCGCCACCTGGCCACCCGCAAAATGGCGCATGTCGCGGCGCTCGCCGATGACCCGGTAAATGGCGGCGCGCTCGGCGTCGCTGTAGGCGTGATCATTCATGGTCGCAACAGCGCCGCCGCCGCATCCGGGCAGGAAGGGAAATAGAAGTGCACGTAAGAGGCCGTCAGCCGGCCCAGACGATAAACCGCCTCGTTGCCACGCCCGCCGTTGGGGCTCAGACCCCGGGCGATCGGTTCCAGCGCAGTACTGGTCAGCGAATGGTGATAGGTGTGACCGCGCAAGGTCCCCTCCGGCAGTTCCACCGCCTGCAGCGCCAGGGCAGCCAGGCGCTTCTGCATGGTCGCCTCACCCGGCAGCAGGCCGAGCAGTTCGGCACGTTCACCGGCCACGTCAGTCAGAGCATCAAGCAGGTACAGCATGCCGCCGCACTCGGCCAGCAATGGCTTGCCCTGCGCGTGGTGGGCGCGGATCGCCTCGCACATCGGGGCGTTGGCGGCCAGCGCATGGTGATGCAGCTCAGGATAACCACCCGGCAGATACAGGCTGTCTACCGCCGGCAGCTCGTGGTCGTGCAGCGGCGAGAAGAACACCAGCTGGGCACCCAGGTTGCGCAACAGGTCGAGGTTAGCGCCATAGATGAAGGCGAACGCCTCGTCCCGCGCCACGCCAATGCGCACACCGGCCAGCGAGGCAACGCTGGCTTGCGGTTCCGGCTCGGCAAAGCTGACTGGCGGTGGCAACGCCGCATCGCAACTGGCGCCCAGCGCTTCGGCGGCAGCGTCCAGGCGGGTGTCCAGGTCATTCAGCTCGCTGGCCTGCACCAGGCCCAGGTGGCGGCTGGGCAGCTCGATGCCGCGCTCGCGGGACAAGCCGCCATACCAGCGCAAGCCCTCGGTCAGGCTGCCTTCGAGCAGTTGCGCATGACGCAGGCTGCCTACCCGATTGGCCAGCACGCCGGCGAACGGCAGATCGGCCTGGTACCGCGCCAGGCCCAGGGCCAGGGCGCCGAAGGTCTGGGCCATGGCTGTGCCGTCGATCACCGCCAGCACCGGCACGCCAAAGTGGCGCGCCAGGTCGGCGCTTGACGGGGTACCGTCGAACAGCCCCATCACCCCTTCGATGAGGATCAGGTCAGCCTCGCCAGCAGCTTCCCACAGCAGACGACGGCTTTCCTCCGCACCGATCATCCACAGGTCCAGCTGATACACCGGCGCGCCACTGGCCCGTTCGAGAATCATCGGGTCAAGAAAGTCGGGCCCGCATTTGAACACCCGCACCTTGCGCCCGAGGTTGCGGTGCAGGCGGGCCAGCGCAGCAGTGACGGTAGTCTTGCCCTGGCCAGAGGCCGGCGCCGCGATCAACACGGCGGGGCAGTGCCGCGATCGACTCACAGTTCGACGCCTTTCTGTGCGCGGATACCGGCCTGGAAGGCGTGCTTGAGCATGCCCATTTCGGTCACGGTGTCGGCCAGTTCGATCATCTCGGGCTTCGCAGCGCGGCCAGTGACAATCACATGCTGCATGGGCGGGCGGGCCTGAATGTCGGACAGTACCTGGTCCAGGTCGAGGTAACCATGTTTGAGGGCGATGTTGAGCTCGTCCAGCACCACGAACTGTACACCTGGGTCCTGCAGCAACTGGCGCGACACCGCCCAGGCGGCTTGCGCAGCAGCGATGTCACGCTGGCGGTCCTGGGTTTCCCAGGTAAAGCCCTCGCCCATCACGTGGTAGCGCACCTGTTCGGGGAAGCGACGGAAGAACAGCTCCTCGCCGGTGCTGTTGCGGCCCTTGATGAACTGCACCACACCGCATTGCATGCCGTGGCCCAAGGCGCGCGCGAGCATGCCGAAGGCCGAACTGCTCTTGCCCTTGCCATTGCCGGTCAGCACCAGCAGCAGGCCGCATTCGTTAGGGGAATTGGCGATGCGTTCGTCGATGACCGCCTTCTTGCGCTGCATGCGCGCCAGGTGGCGTTCGTCGCGTTCGGTGGAATCGCTCATCAGGGTTCTCCGCTGGCTGGCACCACGGCAATGCGCGGCGACAGGTAATAGGCAGGCAAACGGAGAACGCGCAGAGGCCATGGCTGGGCGCCACGGTGCACCGCGCATCACCCTCCGTGATGCCGTTGGCAGTATCAGGCCGGTCTCCGGGCTTGTGAGTGGGCCTTGGCCCTGGCCTGCGCGCCTTCCCGGATGCTGGCATCCAGTGGCCCTGCGCGGCCTTTTACTCATCCACCGTTGCGGGGGCAGCGCCGGAATCGCGCCATGCTGGCGCCCACCGGCTTCCCAGTTTCACCCTGCCCAGTCGGGGCTGGCAGGGCACCTGAAACACGCCGCGAAGGTTAGAGGGTTGCACCGGGAGCGTCAATCGAAGCGGGTGGTCTGGCGGGTGAGCAAAACACCTTGAATCCAGGCAGCCGGTATCGGCCCCAAGCTCGAGGGGGCCGCTAAACAGGCATGGATATCAAGGGTTCTGTGCCAGATGCCCTTGCGGAATCACCCGCTTGGCCTGCAGGTAGGCCTTGGCCCAGTAGCTGTTTGACAGGTAGTCCAGGCGCACGGTGCCACCGGTGGAAGGTGCATGCACGAAGCGCCCGTCCCCGACATAGATGCCGGCATGGCTGACCTGCGAGCCGCCACTGGTGGCGAAGAACACCAAGTCACCAGACTGCAGCGAACTGGCATCCACCGTGGGTGCGCGCATGACGATCATCTCTCGCGTCGAGCGCGGCAGGCTGATGCCAGCAGCATCACGGTACACATACTTGATCAGGCCGCTGCAGTCGAAGCCGGAGTCCGGGGTATTGCCCCCCCAACGATAGGGCGTGCCAACCAGACCAATGGCGCGAATCAGCACGTCATCGGCAATCGGTGAAGGATTGGGCTGGCTATAGGTAACCTGCGGCTGTACCACAGGGGCCGGCGCAGGCGCACGGCTGGAGCATGCAGCCAGCAAGGCTGCCAAGGAGAGAAATGCGAAGCGCGCCATCTTTATCATGGCCAGAACATCCTGTCTGAGACCGCTGCGCTGCAGCCGAAAAGAGTTGAGAAATTAGATTAGACGCTTTCTGTAAATGCGCACGGCGGTGTGCTTTTTTTCAAAGCATCACCGCCGCGGCAGGGTACATCATTTTGATATCAGTTGCGCGCGATGTTGGTCGGCGCCATGGCCAAGGCGCGCTTGGCTTCAATGAAGGTCTTGCTCCAGTAGCGATCACCGAGGCTGTCGATGCGCACACCGCCACTGCGGCGGCTGCTGGAGTGGATGAACTGGTTGTCACCCAGGTAGATCCCGGCATGGCTTACCCGGCCGCGGCCATTGGTACTGAAGAACAGCAAGTCACCTGGCTTGAGCTTGTTGCGGGCCACTTTCGGCGCATCGACGTTGATCATTTCACGCGTGGAGCGCGGCAGCGTCATGCCCGCCTCTTCGCGGAACAGGTAACCGATGAAGCCACTGCAGTCGAAGCCGGACTTTTCCGAGGTACCACCAAAGCGGTAGCGGGTGCCGATCAACGACATGCCGCGCTCGAGAATGCTGTCAGCCAGAACCGGCAATTGGTAAGGCTTGCCGCCGGAGAAAGACGCCAGGTCATCTTCGGTGGCCAGCTCTTCCGGCTCGCCGAATACCGACGAGGAAGAGGCCTTGGCCTTGACAGCCGATTGTGCAGTGATCGGGGTGTGATCCTGGGGCTGAGATACCGGGCCTTGGGCCGCGCAGCCAAAAAGCAGGGTCACGAGTGCGAGTGGCACGAGGGGTGCGAAGCGCTTCAGCATGGGCACGACCGTGTCTGTAATCCTTTAGAAGGGTGAAACTATGCCCTCTATCATGGCCATTTGCAAATTTTATCGAAAAAGATGTGACTTTTTTGTTTTACCGCTCTGGCCCAGGGTTTTCAGGGGGTTACCAGCCGAGGGTTTCCTTGAGAAAAGGGATGGTGAGCTTGCGTTGTGCCTGCAGCGACGCCTGATCGAGGCGCTCTAGCAAGTCGAACAACGCGCTCATGCTCCGCGCGCCGCGGGTGAGGATGAAATGGCCGACTTCGTCGGTCAGGTGCAGGCCACGGCGCGAAGCTCGCAGCTGCAAGGCGCGCAGCTTGTCTTCGTCGGACAGGCCACGCATCTGGAACACCAGCGCCAGGGTCAACCGCGACTTCAGGTCCGGCAGCTTGATCGGCAGCTCACGCGGTGAAGCCGAGGCAGCCAGCAGCAAGCGTCGGCCGCTGTCGCGCAGGCGGTTGAACAGGTGGAACATGGCCTCTTCCCAATCCGCCTTGCCGGCGATCACATGCAGATCGTCGATGCACACCAGTTCGTACTGGGCCAGGTAGTCGAGCAGTTCCACGCCACGGTCGAGCAATTGCGCCAGCGGCAGGTAGACAGCGGGCTCGCCACGTTGCTGGAAGCGATGGGTGGCGGCCTGCAGCAGGTGGGAACGGCCAACACCCTGCTTGCCCCACAGGTAGATAAGGCTCTCGGTCCAGCCGGCGTCGGCTTCGCATAGCCGCTCGACGTAACCTAATGCCGCAGCATTGGCGCCCGGATAGTAGTTGATGAAGGTGGCGTCATCGCGCAGGCGCACACCCAGGGGCAACTGGATCGGTGGTTTCATGCTCGCGGGCGGTCGACGGGACCGCTGGGGGCCTTTGGTGAACAATCTGCAAAGTCTATACCCGCAACGCGGGGCGCACAATCTCGACTGCAGATAGGGCAAGCAAAATCAACAAGTTGCGCTGCACAAGCGAACGACGGATGCTGGAAAAACAGTGCTCAGCACCCGCGAGAGCGGGCGCCACAGGGCGGCGCTCGATTTCGCGGGCACGAAAAGGCTCAAGACGAAACACGTGTTCAAAGCTCCGGGTCGATATTCCCGGCGTACATATCCGATTCCTTGTACAGGTCATGCACATGCCGCAGCAGCACCATGATCACCGCCGCCACCGGCAGCGCCAGCAGCACACCGGTGAAGCCGAACAGTTCACCACCGGCGAGGATGGCAAAGATCACCGCAACCGGATGCAGGCCGATGCGATCGCCCACCAGCAGAGGGGTCAGCACCATACCCTCCAGCGCCTGCCCGACCATGAACACCGCAACGATGCCCAGCATCGGGTACAGGTCGCCACCGAACTGGAACAGGCCGGCCACCAGCGCGGCACCAATGCCAATGATGAAGCCCATGTACGGCACGATGGCCGCAAGGCCTGCAAGCATGCCGATCAGCAGACCGAGTTCGAGCCCCACCAGCATCAGGCCGGCTGAATAGATGACGCCCAGGGCCAGCATCACCATCAGTTGCCCGCGCACGAATGCCCCCAGCACTTCATGGCATTCACCTGCCAGGCCCATCACTTGCGGCTCGCGCTGGCGCGGCAGCAGGCCGCGCAGCTTGCCCATCATCAAGTCCCAATCGCGCAGCAGATAAAAGCCCACTACCGGGATCAGCACCATGTTGGCCAACCAGGCCACCAACGCCAGGCTTGAGGCAGTGGCCTGGGACAGCAGCATGCCGACGATATCGGTGGTCTGCCCCATGTGCGCGCCGATGGCGGCCTTGATCTTGTCGAATTTCCAGAAACCATCGGCCAGGCCAAGGCGGCCCTGTACCCACGGCAGCGCAACATGCTCCAGCCAGTCGAGCATTTGCGGCGCCAACTCGTACAGGCGCACCAACTGCTTGGCCAGCATCGGCACAAGCACCAGCAACAACGCCAACAGCAACAGGGTGAACAGGCCGAACACCACCACCACACCCCAGGTACGCGAAAGCCCCAGGCGCTCGAGACGATCGACCAGCGGGTCGGCCAGGTAGGCCAGCATGATGCCGACCAGGAACGGCGTAAGAATATTGTGCAGGCTATAAAGCAGCACAGCGATCAGCAGTGCAGCGCCCAGCCAGATCCAGCGACGCATGTCAGTCACGGCAAGCGCCCCTTACCAGCGAAAACGCAAGCCGTCGAACGGCTTGGGTGCTGGCTGCGCAGGCGCGGGCTGCGCGGCTGCGGCATCCACTGCCGGTGCTGGCATGGCCGGCACCGCCGGTGCCTGCTCGACCGGCACTTCCTGCAGTTTGGCCAGGCCAAGCTGGGCACGTAGCTGTTCACGATTGCCCGTAACCCCGTAGGTCAGGGTAGTGCCTTCAGCCGCCTGCAAGCGTGGGCCATAGGGCTCCAGCACGCGGGCCAGCTCGGCATAGCGCTGCAGGTTCATGCCCTGCACTTGCACCTGCAACTGGCTGCTGGCACCCGGCCGGGTAACGTAGCGCGGCGCCAGGCGGCTGCTTACCGCCATCATCACCGCGTCAGCCAAGGCGGCCTGGTCGGCGCCCTCGGCAGTGCCCTGCTCACGCTGGTCGCCCAGCCACAGCTGCCACTTGCCCTGCCACTTGCCGTCGGCTTCCTGGGCATGTACCGCCAGCAAGGCATCGGCGCCGTAGCGCTCGGAAGCTTCGCGCAGTGGCGCTGGATCGTTGCCTTCGATCTGCTTGGCATTGGCGACCAGCTGCTCCTGCAAGTCGGCCAGCGGCAAGCGCAACGGCAGACCACGGTGCTGGGCGGCGCGGCGCAGGGGTTGGGCACTGGCCTGGCCATCACCGACCAGGTTGCTGCCCTCGACCGTGTCGTTCAACCACCACCCCAGTATCGAGGGCCGGTTACTGCCCCACAGCGCCAGGCCAGCCTTGCGCAAGGCCCGCTCGGTGCTACCTGGGTCGAACTCGACCACTACCGACTCGGGCGGGCCGGCTTCGCTGCCCACCTGGTTGATGATTTGCTGTGGGTCCTTGCGCAGCTCGGCCAATGCAGGGCTCTGCACGGCCTTTGGGTCACCGGTCAGACGCTGCACCAACGTGTCCAGGGCTTTGACTGTGGCCGCGGTACGGGCTTCGGCGCCCGGCCCGGTGACCGGCTCGCGCACCTGATAAAGGCCGGAGACATTTTCAGCCAGGGCAGTGGCCGAGATCAGGGCCAGGCAACCGGCTGCCAGAATATTGAACAAACGCATGGAGGATTCCTGTCCAGTCGAGCTTCAAGCCGTAAGCTTCAAGCTGCAAGAAAAAGCAGGCCGAGCGCCGGGCTGCATTGTCGTGCAGCGTAAAGCTCGTTGCTTGCAGCTTATACACATGCAACCGCATCAACCACCCTCCAGCTTTTTTCAACAATTACCGCCCTGCCCGTCGGCCTGAGGATGGCCGCTGCCCGGCAACCCTGATAAAATCGCGCGCCTTCACAGATCACTGACGTTTCAGACCGCCGCCGCTTATCAGCCGGCCTTGGCCGTCATGGTCGTTTTTAAGAATCCCTCCCTCCTAAAGGCCTGGATCAATGAGCAAGCAACCCTCCCTGAGCTACAAGGACGCCGGTGTAGACATCGACGCCGGCGAAGCACTGGTCGAACGCATCAAGGGCGTGGCAAAACGCACCGCGCGCCCTGAAGTCATGGGTGGCCTGGGCGGCTTCGGCGCCCTCTGCGAGATCCCGGCCGGCTACAAGCAGCCGGTGCTGGTCTCCGGCACCGACGGCGTCGGCACCAAGCTGCGCCTGGCGCTGAACCTGAACAAGCACGACAGCATCGGCCAGGACCTGGTCGCCATGTGCGTCAACGACCTGGTCGTGTGCGGCGCCGAGCCGCTGTTCTTCCTCGACTACTACGCCACTGGCAAGCTGAACGTTGACGTGGCCGCCACCGTGGTCACCGGCATCGGCGCCGGTTGCGAACTGGCCGGCTGCTCGCTGGTCGGTGGTGAAACCGCCGAAATGCCTGGCATGTACGAAGGCGAAGACTACGACCTGGCCGGTTTCTGCGTAGGCGTGGTGGAAAAGGCCGAAATCATCGACGGCTCCAAGGTTGCCACCGGTGACGCGCTGATCGCCCTGCCGTCCTCGGGCCCGCACTCCAACGGCTACTCGCTGATCCGCAAGATCCTCGAAGTGTCGGCTACCGACATCGAGAACACCCAGCTGGACGGCAAGCCGCTGACCGACCTGCTGATGGCGCCGACCCGCATCTACGTCAAACCGCTGCTGCAGCTGATCAAGAACACCGGCGCAGTCAAGGCCATGGCCCACATCACCGGCGGCGGCCTGCTGGACAACATCCCGCGCGTACTGCCGAAAAACGCCCAGGCCGTGGTTGACGTAGCCAGCTGGCAGCGCCCGGCGGTGTTCGACTTCCTGCAGGAAAAAGGCAACGTCGACGAGCACGAAATGCACCGCGTACTGAACTGCGGCGTGGGCATGGTCATCTGCGTGGCCCAGGACCAGGTCGAAGCCGCCCTGAACGAACTGCGCGCCGCCGGTGAGCAACCGTGGGTAATCGGCCACATCGCCGAAGCCGCCGAAGGCGCTGCCCAGGTCGAGCTGCAGAACCTCAAGGCACACTGATGCCGAGCAAGACCTGCAATGTAGTGGTACTGCTGTCGGGCTCCGGCAGCAACCTGCAAGCCCTGATCGACAGCTGCCAAGGGCAGGACAGCCCGGTGCGTATCCGCGCGGTGATTTCCAACCGCGCCGATGCCTACGGCCTGCAACGCGCCGCAGCGGCCGGCATCGACAGCGTCGTGCTCGACCACACCCAGTTCGACGGCCGTGAAGCCTTCGATGCCGCGCTGATGGCGCGCATCGACGGCTTTGCCCCGGACCTGGTCGTGCTGGCCGGTTTCATGCGCATCCTCAGTGGCGGCTTCGTGCGCCACTATCAGGGCCGCCTGCTCAACATCCACCCGTCGCTGCTGCCCAAGTACAAGGGCCTGCATACGCATCGCCGGGCATTGGAAGCTGGCGACGCCGAGCATGGCTGCAGCGTACACTTCGTGACTGAGGAACTCGATGGCGGCCCACTGGTCGTACAGGCTGTGGTACCGGTGGCGTCTGATGACACCGTCGAAAGCCTGGCACAGCGGGTACACCATCAGGAACACCTGATCTACCCACTGGCGGTGCGCTGGTTCGCTGAAGGGCGCTTGCGTCTTGGCGAACAGGGTGCATTACTGGACGGCCAGCCACTGGCGGCCAGCGGTCACTTGATTCGATCCTAGGAGAATTTATGCGTCGCGCCCTGCTCTTGGCTCTCGCCGTGCTCGCCCTGCCCCTCCAGGCAGCTGATCTGAAGCCGTTCTCGGCCAGCTACACCGCCGACTGGAAGCAGCTGCCCATGAGCGGCACCGCCGAGCGCAGCCTGGTCAAAAATGCCAACGGTACCTGGGACCTTAACTTCAAGGCTTCCATGATGATCGCCAGCCTGACCGAGCAAAGCACCCTGCGCCTGGAAAACGACACCCTGCTGCCGCAGAAGTACCACTTCGAGCGCGGCGGCCTGGGCAAGGCCAAGAAGGTCGACCTTGACTTCGACTGGAGCACCAAGAAGATCACCGGCAGCGACCGTGGCGATGCTGTCAGCCTGCCACTGAACCGCGGCGTACTGGACAAATCCTCCTACCAGTTGGCCCTGCAGCACGACGTGGCCGCAGGCAAGAAGAGCATGACCTACCAGGTGGTCGACGGCGACGAGATCGACACCTACGACTTCCGCGTGCTGGGCACCGAAAAGGTCACCACCAAGACCGGCCAGGTCGATGCCGTGAAGGTCGAGCGCGTGCGCGATCCCAGCCAGAGCAAGCGCATCACCGAGCTGTGGTTTGCCAAGAACTGGGACTACCTGCTGGTGCAACTGCGCCAGGTAGAGACCGATGGCAAGGAGTACGTGATCGTGCTGCAGGATGGCACGGTTGATGGCAAGCCGGTAAAGGGCAACTGATCGCGCACTGCCTGCAATACCTGAAGCCCCGCCCAGTGCGGGGCTTTTCTTTGCTGCGAAAAGCCCACCCAGGCAGCATCCCTTCGAGCTTCATGAAACTTGTTTCATGCCTGTTTTACTTACTTAGTCTGCTAACAAACTCTATAAAGAAGACGTGCGACACACTGTCGCAGCCATCTTGAAGAAGTGGAGTTTACCGATGACTGTCCAAGTAACCGAACGCGACGAATCGAGAATGTCCCACGAAGGCCTGGCCGCTGGCGTGCGGATCTGGGATGTGTACCAACAAGGTCAACTGGTGGGCATGTTCCATAACGAACACGAAGCACACCAATACCGCGTTGAGCTTGAAGACCTGGAAAACCAGCGCGCCACACAATGACCCTGCCCATTGCGGCGAACCCCTGACTCGCCTGGGCTGAGTGAGCAACCCCACAATGCTGCGGCATTGCCGGAGCATCGTGGGGTTGCCATGACAGGGCCTACACCGCCCCGAAACGCACCTCTACCGACAGGCTGCCCAGGTTATCGCTCAGGCCAGCCCCGTAACGCCCGTCCAGGTCGTCATTGATGCACAGCTGCAACTCACCTTGCTGGCCACGCGGCAATTGCACCTGGTTGCCGACCAGGAACGGCACGCCGCTGTTGCCGATACGCCCGATCAACGCCCCTTCCGGTTGACCAGGCAAGGCATAGCCGGGCTTGGCGATCAACCTTGGGTTGCCCGCCGCGCCAACCATGCCGGTGGCCGGGTTCGCCGTCCACTGCCCGCCCGTGCATACCGCCAACTGCCAGCTCTGCCCATTGACCTGCATGCCCGTGCCCTGCCATGCCTGGTTGGCCTGCACCTGCACGGTGCGCTTGAGCAGGTCGCTGGCCACCACGTCGGCGGCCTGGAACGTCAACGCGGTGATGGTCAAGGTCGGGTTGGCGGTGCCGGTAGTGGGGAACACACCGTCGCCGACCAGGAACAGGTTGGGGTGGTCCCAGCTGCGCTGGTCCTTGTCCACCACCGACTTGGTGCGGTCCGAGCCCATGCGGTAGGTGCCCATCAGGTGGCCAGCGCCGTAGAACGCGTAGTTCTGGCCGTCGTACTCGAACACCGTTTGCGAGCCGGGCTCGAGCTTAGGGTTCAGGTCGGTCAGCTCGGTAGCGCCCATCAGCTCGGTGATGATGTACGTAGCGGCCAGGCGCGCCTGCTTGAAACCCTCCTTGGTGTAGTCGGACAGTTCGTAGGTGATCTGCGGCCGAGGCAGGCCCAATCCGTCGGAGAACTCCGTACTCCTCTCCACCCGGCACAGCGCATTATCGGGGTCTTTCTCCACCTGCTCGACCAAGAAGCCCAGACGGAACTGGCGGGTCAGCACGCTGTTGAGCTGCTGCACCAGCGCCTGGCCGGACAACGCCAGATTGCTGGGGTTAGCGCCGCCGTGGTTGGTGCCGTCGATGAAATCGCAGACCGAGGTGTAGGGGTCGTTCACCGACCAGTTCCAGCCCTCGTTGCCGATTTCGATACGCCAGGCGGCACGCTGGCTGCGGAACGGGCCATCGCGCATGTCCTCGATCCCCGAGGTGGACAACGGCCCCCGGAACGGGAACAGCGGCTTGCCTTCGGGCATCAGGCCCCAGGCCAGGTACACCGGGTGGTCAGCCAATGCCTGGCCGACCTGGCCGCTGCTGTTGGCAACCCCTTTAGGGCTGTTCGGGCCGATGGAGTTGAGCAGCAGCTTCGGCGTTTCGATCGCGTGGGCGGCGATCACGTAGCGTTTGCCCTGGGCCGTGCCGTTCTGGCGCGTACCGTTGTTCTGGTACTGGATGAAGTCGATGCCCGTGACCCCATTGGCATCGACCTGTACCTGGCTCGCCACGGTCTGGTAAAGGATGCGCACGTTGCCGGTATCCAGTGCCTTGGCCATGGTCACGGTGGCGTCGTACTTGGCCTGGATCGGGCAGATCGGCGTACAGCTGGTGTTGCCTGCGCACACCCGGCGGCCGTTATCATTCTGCGAGTTGCGCCCGGCCGGGGTCTGCCGGACGTTGAGGGTGACACCTGGGTACGGCTTGCCGTCGGGCCCCTTCTCCGGGCTCTGGTACATGGTGCCCGTGACGTGCTTGCCCAGGCCTTGGTCGACCAGTGATGGCGGGATGCCATGCATGCTGTATTTGTAGCCCTGCGGGAAGGTCACGCCCAGGTAGGTCTGCGAGGCGACATCGGCGGACACGCCCATCTCCTCCTCGGCGCGGCAGTAGGCGGTCTGCAGGTCGTCGTAACTGATCGGCCAGTCGACCCCGACGTTGTACGCAGTGCGCATGCGGAAGTCGTTGGGCAACAGGCGCAGGGCCGTGCCCATCCAGTGCCACATGGTGCCGCCGCCTACCCGCTCGTAGGTGCTGGCGAACAGGTGCGGCCCCTTCTGCACCAGGTAGCTTTTCTGCGCCTTGTTCGGGTCTTGGCTACCTGCGGTGATCAGGTCCTGGATGGTCGCCCGTGGCGCGAACTGCGTGGCCGGGGTCTGCTCGCTCTGCTCAGGTGGGTACGGCGACTCGGGCGCCTTGAGCACCGCGGTGTAGAAGCGCTCCAGGTACTCGCTGCGATTCGGCGGAATGGCCGGGCCCGATTCGAGCACCAGCACTTTCAACCCGGCCAGGCCCAACTGGTAGGCCATGACACTGCCGGCCATGCCGGCGCCCACCACGATCACATCGGCGGTTTCGATGTTCTGGGGTTGTACATTGCTCATGGCTGCTGCCCTTCCTTGGCGTCGACACCGGTGAATTGCTTGAGGGTCGGTGGCTGCTCACCCCAGTATCCGAAGTGGAACTGGCTGTAGCCCATGGGGTGGGATTGGGCGATCTTCCACGCCCAGCTCTCCTTGTAGGCCTGGTCGGAGACCACACGCGTATCACCCGTGCGGGCGTTGCCCAGGTCGTAGGGTTGGTACCAACTGCCAAGCAGCCACAGCTTCATGATCGAGCGGGCGCCCTGGGCGATTTGCGGGTTCGCGTTATCGAGCACGGCGCTGGCGATTTGCGCGGGCGGCTGGCTCTGGATGCTTGCGTACAGCTCCAGCAGGCTGCTGAACGCCTCCAGGCCCATGCCTTGCTGGGCGGTGGCGAAGAACACCGGCGGCAGGTTGATCGGGTCGACGGAAGGCGCCAGCAGCTTGGCCGACAGGCCAGTGAGCACGGCGGACAAGCCGATGAAGTTTTGCAGGTTCTGGTCGCTCATGGCATCACTCCTTGGCGCCGGTGGATTGGGCACGTTCAAGCAGGAAAGTGAAATCGGCGAAGCTGGTGCGCGGTGACTGGGTCACGCGGGTGGTCGCGTTGTTGTGGCACTCCATGCAACTGGACGAGGCCTGCGGGGTGGTGCCCTGGTTGTAGGTCTCCAGGGTGGCGTTGGCCAGGAAGTTCGGCGCAGGCGTACCTAGCGGGTTGGTTGGCGACGGCCCCTGGCAGTCATCGGCCGGGGCGGTGGGCCACTGGGTGCTGATCAGGTGGTAGTTGGCCCACACCGTGCCCTTGAGCGCGCCTTGCCACTGCGTGTTGAGCTGTTGGGTGGCGGCGGTGATGGGAATTTCACGCACGATCTGCGAGGGGATGGCCTTCTTCGACGGGTCCCACGGTGGCGCGGGCGGCTCGTTCACCGGGCGGTCGCTGGCCTGGGCGTCGTAGAACAGGTAAGGCCCCTTGCGCTCGTTCATTGGCGTGGTCTTTTCCGGCACGTTGCGCACGTGCTCGAACGTCGACCATACCCACTGAGGTGCGCCTTCGGTCTTGTGCACGATGTGCAGGCCTACCAGCCCGACCTTCTGCGCATTGCACGACTCGGGGATCACCGCCCCCTTGTTCGGGTCGGCGTTGCCGGGGGTGTAGACCAGCGCGTCGACGGCGTGGAACTCCTGCGGGTTGTCGCTGCCATCGAGCACTTTCCAGGCCGACTTGACCATGATCGCGCCAACCTGCTGGGCCTTCTGCGAACCGCAGGCGAAAGCGATGCGGTTGTCGGCCTTGCTCAGGAACGCTTGCTGGCCTTCCTTGCTGTACAGGCCATTGTTGACGATGTCATCGAACATCGGCTGGTTGACCATGATCGCGTTGCGTGTGTAGGTGCCGCTTTGGTCAACCAGCGGGCCGGTCTTGAACGGCTGGATGAACTCATCGAGCACACCGGCGACCTTGCCCATCTGTTGCAGCACCGGCAAGTCACCCTTGCCTTGGCAGGCCGCGGGCACGGGCGCCTGCTGGTCCCAGGCGACGGGTTTCTGCCCCTTGGGCAGGAAGATCTCATAGCTTTCTTTCCACGATTCCCACACCGTCTTGCCGGGCGCGCCGATCTTCGCCGAGGTGTTGGCACTGCCGTCGGCGTTGGCGGGCCAGTTCAGGGCGACGAAGGTTTGCCACGACAGCACGTCGAAATCGTGTTGCAGGTTGTCCAGGGTGAAGGGGGGATTGGCGGTGACGTCGAAGGGAATCGCAGGTGACAGCACCGGCGGGCTGGCCGCATCGGCCATGGCGAACGCACTGGTGAAACTTGCACCCAGGCACGCCAGCCGTTTCAGGGTTATTTTCATTGTCGTCTCCTCAGCAGATAAAGCGTCGGGACGACGAGGCGTAATGGCCCTTCCTGGACCGAATGTTCAGCGCTATCCCTGACGCTAAGCTGGAGGCTAGCCGTTGTGCCGGAACCCTAGGAAATGTCCGACGAACGGAGGGAACCAAGACGATAGTGCAACAGACTAACTGCGCCGGTTCAGCGCGCGACGAACCCTTTCGCGACACAAGGCCAGCGTCCTCTGGAGAACGCGCGTGTCACGAAAGGGCCGCAGAGCGGCCCTGCGATCTTGAATGAACCGCATTAACGCCAAGGCGGGGTTTTCGTGATTACCACATAAGATCATCAGGGATCTTGTAAGCCGCGTACGGGTCGTCTTCGTCCGTTTCCTCGACATGGCTGTTGAGCAGCAGAATACGGCCAGGGTCGCGCTCCTGGATCTTCAAGGCGGCCTCACGGGGGATAACCTCGTAACCACCGGCATGGGCTACCACGGCCAGCGCGCCGTTGCTCAGCTTGGTGCGCATCAGGGCGTTGACGGCAATGCGCTTGACCTTCTTGTCGTCGACGAAGTTGTAGTAATCCTCGGTGCTCAGTTTGGGCAGGCGAGTGGCCTCGATCAGTTGCTTGACCTGTGCGGCACGGGCCTTCTGCTCGGCCTTTTCCTGCTGCTGGCGGTTCAGCTCCTGGTCACGCCGGGCTTTTTCAGCCATGGCTTCCTTGGCCATGCGCTGCTGGCTGTCGTCGACTTCGACCTGGCCTTTGTGCTCCATGCGCTTCTGTTTCTTTTCAGCTTTGTTGGTCTGCGAGACCTGTTTCTGGTTGACCAGACCGGCTTTGAGCAATTGGTCGCGAAGGGAAAGGCTCATGAATATTCACTCACTTATGCAACAGCTCAGCCGCAGCTGGGCAGGTTCTTTTCCTGACGTTTGGCTTCCCCCCAAAGGGCATCCAGCTCGTCAAGGTCACAATCTTCAATGGGGCGGCCACTGTCGCGCAATGCCTGTTCGATAAAACGGAAACGTCGTTCGAACTTGCGATTGGCGCGGCGCAGCGCATGCTCTGGGTCTTGCTTGAGGTGGCGGGCCAGGTTGACCGCAGCAAACAGCAAGTCGCCGACTTCATCTTCCAGCGCATCGGCGTCGCCGTCGGCCATGGCCTGCAGCACTTCATCCAGCTCTTCGCGGACCTTGTCCAGCACCGGCAACGCCGCCGGCCAGTCGAAACCGACCGTGGCCGCACGTTTTTGCAGTTTGGCTGCCCGCGACAGCGCCGGCAAGGTTGCCGGCACGTCATCAAGCAGCGACAGCTGTTCGGGCTGGCTCTTCTCCGCGCGCTCTTCGGCCTTGATTTCTTCCCAGCGCGACTTGACCTGGGCTTCGCTCAAGCTGGGCGTGTCCACCGGCGCGTACAGCTCGCCAGTCGGAAAAACGTGCGGGTGGCGGCGGATGAGCTTGCGGGTGATGCTGTCGACCACGCCATCGAACTCGAAACGCCCTTCTTCGCGGGCCAGCTGGCTGTAGTAGACCACCTGGAACAGCAGGTCGCCCAGCTCGCCTTGCAGGTGCTCGAAATCGCCGCGCTCAATGGTGTCAGCGACCTCGTAGGCCTCTTCGATGGTGTGCGGGACGATGCTGGCGTAGTTCTGCTTCAGGTCCCACGGGCAGCCGTACTGCGGGTCACGCAGGCGGGCCATGAGGTGCAGCAGGTCGTCAAGGGTGTAGGTCATACAGGCAGGTCCTTCGGTGGTGGCTTCTTCGCGGGCTTGCCCGCTCCCACAGGTACGGTGCAGATTTCAAACCTGCATCCATCCTGTAGGAGCGGGTTTACCCGCGAAGCGGACGCCCCGGTCTCAAGGGGTACGATTACGCCGCGTCTCGATGATGTTCGGCAACTGCGAGATCCGCCCCAGCAGGCGCCCCAGCGCGTCCAGGCCTGGAATCTCGATGGTCAGCGACATCAGCGCGGTGTTGTCTTCCTTGTTCGAACGGGTGTTCACCGCCAGCACGTTGATCTTCTCGTTCAGCAGCACCTGCGACACATCGCGCAACAGGCCCGGGCGGTCGTAGGCGCGGATGACGATGTCGACCGGGTAGGTCTGCACCGGGATCGGCCCCCAGCTCACCTGGATCATGCGCTCTGGCTCCTTGCCCGCCAGTTGCAATACCGAGGCGCAGTCCTGGCGATGAATGCTCACGCCCCGGCCCTGGGTGATGTAACCGACAATGGCATCGCCCGGTAGCGGCTGGCAGCAGCCGGCCATTTGTGTCAGCAGGTTGCCGACACCCTGGATCTGAATGTCGCCACGCTTGCCGGTACGCGGCCCGGTAGGCTTGCGCGGCACCAACTCGATCTGCTCGATACGCTCAGGCTCCAGCAACTGCTGGGCAGCGTTGACCAGATGAGCCAGGCGCAGGTCGCCAGCACCGAGCGAGGCAAACATGTCCTCGGCGGTCTTGACGTTGGTCTTCTCGGCCAGGCGCTCGAAATCAACCTGCGGCAGGCCCAGACGACTGAGCTCGCGCTCAAGCAAGGTCTTGCCGGCAGCAACGTTCTGGTCGCGGGCCTGCAATTTGAACCAGTGGACGATCTTGGCCCGCGCCCGCGAGGTGGTGACGTAGCCCAGGTTGGAGTTCAACCAGTCACGGCTGGGGTTGCCGTGCTTGCTGGTGATGATCTCCACCTGCTCGCCAGTCTGCAGGCTGTAGTTCAGCGGCACGATACGGCCGTTGATCTTCGCGCCGCGGCAGTTGTGGCCGATCTCGGTGTGCACGCGGTAGGCGAAGTCCAATGGCGTGGCGCCTTTGGGCAGGTCGATGGCGTGGCCGTCGGGGGTGAACACATAAACCCGGTCAGGCTCGATGTCGACCCGCAACTGCTCGGCCAGGCCACCGATGTCGCCCAGCTCTTCGTGCCACTCCAGCACCTGGCGCAACCAGGAAATCTTCTCTTCGTAGTGGTTGGAGCTGGGCTTGACGTCGGTGCCCTTGTAGCGCCAGTGGGCGCATACCCCAAGTTCGGCCTCTTCGTGCATGCCGTGGGTACGGATCTGCACCTCCAGCACCTTGCCCTCGGGGCCGATTACCGCAGTGTGCAACGAGCGGTAGCCATTCTCCTTGGGGTTGGCGATGTAGTCGTCGAACTCCTTGGGAATATGCCGCCACAAGGTGTGCACGATGCCCAGCGCGGTGTAGCAGTCGCGGATTTCCGGCACCAGCACGCGCACCGCACGCACGTCGTAGATCTGGCTGAACTCCAGGCCTTTGCGCTGCATCTTGCGCCAGATCGAATAGATATGTTTCGCCCGACCGCTGATGTCGGCATTCACGCCAGTGGCGAGCAACTCGTTCTGCAACTGGTTCATCACATCGCTGATGAAGCGCTCGCGGTCCAGCCGCCGCTCATGCAACAGCTTGGCGATCTGCTTGTACTGGTCGGGCTCCAGGTAGCGGAAGGACAGGTCTTCCAGCTCCCACTTGATGTGACCGATACCCAGGCGGTGCGCGAGCGGCGCGTAGATGTCGAACACTTCACGCGCGACACGCAGGCGTTTCTCGTCATCGGCGGACTTGACCGCCCGGATTGCGCACGTGCGTTCGGCCAGCTTGATCAGCGCCACGCGTACGTCGTCGACCATGGCCACCAGCATCTTGCGCAGGTTCTCGACCTGCGCCTGCGAGCCCAGCACCAGCGACTGTCGTGGGCTGAGGCTGGCACTGATGGCGGCCATGCGCAGCACGCCGTCGATCAGCTTGGACACCACCGGGCCAAACCGCTGGCTGACCTCGGCGAGGGTGACCTTGCCCTCGCGCACCGAGCGGTAGATGACCGCAGCCACCAGGGAGTCCTGGTCGAGCTTGAGGTCAGCCAGAATTTCGGCGATTTCCAGGCCTGCCTGGAAGCTGGACGTACCATCCGCCCAGGAATGCTTGGCCGGGTTGCCCTTTTTCTCTACCTCAAGGGCAAACTCGCAGGCTTCTTTCAGCGCTGCGCGATCCAGTGCCGAATCGACGCTTACCACATGGTCCAACCATGCTTCGAGATTGATACTGCCGTCGGTGTTGACCGGCTGGTGCACTCTCACCTGTACCATCTTTGTTTTACCTTTCCATGCAGCACACCATACGGGTGTGCTGGCGATCACCGTGCGGCCGCCCTTCCGTGGCAACCGCACCAAGGGGCCAGTCAGCTAGCCCGCTTCGAATAACGCCATGGCCTCGACATGCGCCGTCTGAGGAAACATGTCGAGAATCCCGGCCCTTTTTAACCGGTACCCCTGGCCGACCAGCACTTGGGCGTCTCTCGCCAGCGTGGCCGGGTTGCACGATACGTAGACCAGCCTTCTGGCCTTGAGGCGGGCGATGCCTTGCACCACCTCGAAAGCACCGTCGCGCGGTGGATCCAAGAGTACCGCAGAAAAGCCCTCGGCGGCCCATCCGGTGCCGGCCAAAGGCTGCGATAAATCGGCCTGAAAAAACCGTGCGTTATGCACATTGTTGTTCCGGGCATTGGCCGCGGCCCGATCGACCATGGCCTGTACACCTTCCACTGCCACCACTTCACGCGCCTGGCGGGCCAGCGGCAGGGCAAAGTTGCCCAGACCGCAGAACAAGTCCAGCACACGCTCGTCGGCTTGTGGAGCGAGCCAGGCCAAAGCCTGCTCGATCATCGCCGTATTGACCTGAGCATTCACCTGCACGAAATCGCCCGGGCGCCAGGCCAGCTCCAGCTGCCAGGGTGCCAGGGCAAAGCCCAACTGCGCCGCTGGGTCCACTGGCGCCGGCTCACCTTCGCCTTGCAGCCACAGCTGGGCGTTGGCCTGCTCGCAGAACGCTTGCAACCTGGCCTGGTCCTCAGCCGGCAATGGCGCGACGTGGCGCACCAGAACCGCCTCGGCGGTGCCACTGAACAGCTCTACATGGCCCAGCGCCTGCGGCTTGCTCAACGAACGCAGCACAGTCGGCAAGTGGCGCAAAATGGACTGCAAGGGTTGTACCAGCACTGCGCAATCGTCGATGGCAATGATGTCCTGGCTGGCTTCGGCGCGGAAGCCCACCTCCAGCTGACGCGCCTTGACGTCCCAGCGCACGGCCACACGGGCCCGGCGCCGGTAGCCGAATTCCGGCCCGCTCAGGGGGGCAGCCCACGCCTCGGGTTGCACGCCGGCCACCCGCTGCAGCTGCTCGGCGAGTGTGCGCTGCTTCAGCGCCAGTTGCGCTTCGTGCGGCAGGTGCTGCAGGTTGCAGCCACCGCAGCGGTCGTAGTAGCGACACGGCGCCTCACGGCGCTCGGGCGCGGCCTGCAGCAACCGCTCCAGGCGGGCCTCGACCACTTTGCCACGGGCGTTGAGCACCCGCGCCTCCACGGCCTCACCGGCCAAGGCACCGCTGACGAACCAGGTACGCCCGTCGAGGAAGGCGATGCCACGGCCGTCACCGGCCAGGCGCTCGATGTCCAGGCGCTGCTTCTTGCCCACGGGTACCTGGGGGGTGCGATTGCCGCCGGCCGGCTGGAAGCGCAGGCCGCTGTTGCTTTTTTTCTTGGACATTTAGCGTGGATCAAACAGGCCGGTGGACAGATAACGGTCGCCGCGGTCGCAAATGATCGCGACCATTACGGCATTTTCCACTTCGCGGGACAGGCGCAACATGGCCGCAACCGCACCACCAGAAGACACGCCGCAGAAAATGCCCTCTTCACGCGCAAGGCGACGGGTGGTGTCTTCGGCTTCCTGCTGCGACATGTCGACCACGCGGTCGACGCGGGTGGCATCGAAGATTTTCGGCAGGTATTCCTCGGGCCAGCGGCGAATGCCCGGAATAGCCGAGCCCTCCATCGGTTGCAGGCCGATGATCTGCACCGCGGGGTTCTGTTCCTTGAGGTACTGCGAGCAGCCCATGATGGTACCGGTGGTACCCATGGAGCTGACGAAATGGGTAATGGTGCCTTGGGTCTGCTGCCAGATCTCCGGGCCGGTGCTGTTGTAGTGGGCGATCGGGTTGTCGCCGTTGGCGAACTGGTCGAGCACCAGGCCACGGCCTTCGGCCTGCAGCTTCTCGGCCAGGTCACGGGCGCCTTCCATCCCCTCCTCCTTGGTCACCAGGATCAGCTCGGCGCCATAGGCCGTCATGGCGGCCTTGCGCTCGGCGGTGGAGTTGTCGGGCATGATCAGGATCATCTTGTAGCCCTTGATCGCCGCCGCCATCGCCAGGGCGATGCCGGTGTTGCCGGAGGTGGCTTCGATCAGGGTATCGCCTGGCTTGATCTGGCCCCGCAATTCGGCGCGAGCGATCATCGACAGGGCCGGGCGGTCTTTCACCGAGCCGGCAGGATTGTTACCTTCGAGCTTGAGCAGGAGGGTATTGCTGGTTTCGCCAGCGATGCGCTGCAGGCGAACCAGTGGCGTATTGCCGACGCAATCGGCGATGGTTGGGTACTGCAAGGTCATGGCGTATTTCGCAATCCGGACGGCGGGGGTGCCTATCATACCGGCAAACCCTTCACGGCCATATCACGCAATCTGTAGTGCATATAGCTACAAGCTATAACGGTGTGACATGTGCTGGCCTCTTCGCGGGTGAATCCGCTCCTACGGGGACTCGCAAGCCTGTAGGAGCGGGTTTACCCGCGAAGCGGCCGGCACATGCAACGGCAACCTCATCCACAAGCGCAACCCGCGGTTGCCATTCTGCGCCCACAAGGTGCCGCCCTGGCGCTGGATGGCACTGCGGGCGATGCTCAGCCCCAGGCCGAAGCCACCATCCCCGGGCCGCGAACCATCCAACCGCGAGAACGGCGCGAAGATCCGTTCCAGGTCTTCTTCAGCGACACCGCCACCCTCATCCTCAAGCCACAGCCACCAATAGCTGCCCTCACGCTGCCCACCCAACCGCACCACACCCTCGGCCGGCGAGTGGCGAATGGCATTGCGCAAGATGTTCTCCAGCGCCTGAGCCAGGTGGTTGAGGTTGCCCTGCACCCAGCAGTCGGCCGGTACTTCGCAGCGCAGTTGCGCAGGCGACCAGCCGCTCTCGTAGCTGGCATTTTCGGCCAGCAACTCCCACAAGGCGTGGACCTCGATCGGCTCAAGGTTCATCGGCGCACGCTCGGCGTCCTGCCAGGCCAGTTGCAGGGTGTCTTCGACCAGTTGCTGCATGCAGTCCACTTCACGGATCAGGCGGTCACGCAAACGCTGCAGGTCGGTTTCACCATCGCAGGCCACCCGCAGCCGGCTCAGCGGCGTGCGCATTTCGTGGGACAGGTCGCGCAGCAACTGCTGCTGCATAGCCACCGTGCCCTGCAGCCGCTCGGCCATCTGGTCAAAGGCACGCGCCAGTTCGCCCAGCTCGTCATGCCGGGCGATGGTGCGCGAGTCCAGCCGGGCCGACAGCTGATCGGCCCGCCAGGCATTGGCCTGCTCGCGAAGTTGGTTCAGCGGCACGATCAGCATGCGGTACAGGCCTACACACAACAGCAAGGTGAACAGCCCCGGGATGATGCCGTTGGTGACAATGCGCCACAGCAAGCGGTGCTGCCCCGGATTGAAGCGCTGCGGCAGTTCGATCACCAGCATGCCCTGCTCCGGCGCCCCCGGGAACGGTATGCGCACCCACGGCTGGTCGACACTGCGCCGACTCATCGGCCAATCGACACCGCGCAGGCGTGTCAGACGCTGCATGATCAGTGGGTTGAGTGTGGCGTTGTCGAGCGGGCGCAGGTTGATGTCGAGCACGCCCACCCAGCCCCGTTCGCGCTGATGCATGGCCGCCACCCACTGGTCCAGCCCTTCCCGCCCGCCGCTGCGCCAGGCCTGCTCAGCTTCGGCGGCATAACCCCGCAAGGTCTGCCGTGCCGACTCCGAGAGGAAGGCATTCTGGGTTTCCATGTGTCGGCCCCAGGTATAACTGAGGCCGATCATCAGCAGGCAGAAGCCCACCAGCAAGATGGTCAGCTTCCAGAACAGCGAATGGCGGTCGAGCATGGTTCACTCCGCCTCGCTGGCACTGAGCACGTAACCCTTGCCCCACACGGTGCGGATCTGCCGTTCGTGATAACCGATGCCCTTGAGCTTGCGACGGATCTGGCTGACGTGCATGTCCAGGCTGCGGTCATGCCGTGAATAGCCGCGCTGCAACACATGCTGGTACAGGAACGGCTTGCTGAGGACTTCGTCGAGGTTGCGGTTGAGGATATCCAGCAGGCGGTATTCGCTGGGGGTCAGGCCTGCCAGGCGGCTATTCAGGCGCACGTCGCACAGCCCCTCATCGAACTGCAGCTCGCCGCAGCCGGCTTGCTCCAGCGGGCCCTGATGCCGCCGCTCCAGTGCCACGCGGCGCAGAATCGCCTCGATGCGCACCTGCAACTCGGCCATGCTGAATGGCTTGGGCAGGTAATCGTCGGCGCCGCGCTGAAAGCCGCTGATACGATCCGCCTCGGCCCCCAGCGCCGACATCATGATCACCGGTGTGGTGCTGTGCCTGCGCAACTGCGCCAAGGCGTCCAGCCCATCAAGCCCGGGCAGCAGGATGTCCATCAGCACCACATCGAAAGCCTGGCGGCCAGCTGTTTCCAGGCCCTCCAGGCCATTGCGGCACCAGGTGACCTGGCAGCCGCCACGCTGCAGCTCTTCCTGCAGATAGGCACCAAGCACCGGGTCGTCCTCGATGGCAAGGATGTTGGTGTTGTAAATAGATACAGGATTCATTGGCAACTGCCATGCATTCTCAATTGCGTGATTATTGAGCATTCGCCACCTGCCAGGCAACCGCACTGCGACCAATGCCTCGGCAACGGCGCATAACACGTACTAAAGAGATGCAATGGTGCGGCAGGCGGAGTAACTTCGCGGCTTGGCCGTTACCACTTGACGGCATCCAGGCACATCAGAGGAGGCGAGTGTGCTCGATCGCTTGGGAATCCGCAGCCGGGTACTGCTGCTGGCACTGCTACCGGCCGGCTTGATGGCCCTGGTGCTGGGTAGCTATTTCACCTGGCTGCAACAGAACGACCTGCGCACCCAGCTGCTGCAGCGCGGCAAGATGATCGCCGAACAACTGGCGCCCCTGGCCGCACCCGCCATGGCCCGGCTCGTGCCTGCGCAACTGGAGAGAATTGCCGCACAAACCCTGGAGCAGGCCGATGTGCGCGCAGTGGCGTTTCTGGCCCCGGACCGCACGCGCCTGGCCCACGCCGGCCCGAGCATGCTCAATCTGCCGCCCAGCGGCGGTACCGGCACCCAACTCCTGCAGCGCAGTGGCAACGACGCCACCCGCTACCTGATGCCAGTTTTCGGCCACCACCGCGACCTGGCCACCGACGCCGTGCCGGCCGAAGCCGAGCGCCTGCTGGGCTGGGTAGAGATCGAGTTGTCGCATGACGGCACGCTGCTGCGCGGCTACCGCAACCTGTTCACCAGCCTGTTGCTGATTCTCGCCTGCCTGGCACTCAGCGGCCTGCTGGCGCTGCGCATGAGCCGCACCATCAACGACCCCATCGAACGCATCAAGCACGCGGTCAATCAGCTCAAGGACGGCCACCTCGAAGAACGCCTGCCGACCATGGGCAGCCATGAGCTGGACGAACTGGCCCACGGCATCAACCGCATGGCCGAAACCCTGCAAAACGCCCACGAAGAACTGCAACACAGCATCGACCAGGCCACCGAAGACGTGCGCCAGAACCTGGAAACCATCGAAATCCAGAACATCGAGCTGGACATGGCGCGCAAAGAGGCACTTGAGGCCAGCCGCATCAAGTCGGAGTTCCTGGCCAACATGAGCCACGAAATCCGCACCCCGCTCAATGGCATCCTCGGTTTTACCCACCTGCTGCAAAAAAGCGAGATGACACCGCGCCAGCTCGACTACCTGAACACCATCGAGAAGTCTGCTGACAACCTGCTGGGAATCATCAACGAGATCCTCGATTTCTCCAAGATCGAAGCCGGCAAGCTGGTGCTCGACAGCATACCGTTCAACCTGCGGGACCTGATCCAGGACACCCTGACCATCCTCGCTCCGGCCGCCCACGCCAAGCAGCTGGAATTGCTGAGCCTGATCTACCGCGACACGCCTGCTTCGCTGGTTGGCGACCCGTTGCGGCTCAAGCAGATCCTCACCAACCTGGTCAGCAACGCCATCAAGTTCACCCGCGAAGGCACCATCGTCGTGCGCGCCATGCTGGAAGACGAGCACGAAGACTGCGCGCAGTTGCGCATCAGCGTGCAGGACACCGGCATCGGCCTGTCGCCACAGGATGTGCGCACACTGTTCCAGGCCTTCAGCCAGGCTGACAACTCACTGGCCCGCCAGCCCGGTGGCACCGGTCTCGGGCTGGTGATTTCCAAGCGCCTGATCGAACAGATGGGCGGCGAGATCGGTGTCGACAGTACCCCGGGCGAAGGTTCGCAGTTCTGGATCAGCCTCAACCTGCCCAAGGCTCATGACGATGCCGAAGCGCTGCCACCGCAGCCATTGCTGGGCCGCCGTGCTGCCATTGTCGATGGCCACGAACTGGCGCGCCAGGCACTGGAGCACCAGCTGGAAGACTGCGGCCTCAGCGTGAGCCTGTTCGCTACCTACGACCAGTTGCTGCAGGGGGTGCAGGCCGCCAGCCAGGCCGGCCTGCCCTTCGAGTTCGCGGTGCTCGGGGCCAACCTGGGTAACCTGTCGCCCGAGCAACTGGGCCGTTATCATCAGCAGCTCGAGCGTTACCACTGCCAATGCGTGGTGCTGTGCCCGACCACCGAGCAGGCGCTGTACCACCCGTACCTGCCCAACGGCCATGGCCAGTTGCTGTCCAAGCCGACCTGCACCCGCAAGCTGCGGCGCCTCTTGCTGGAGCTGGTACAACCTCGCCGTCCGCTGGCCGAGGGGAGCAACGCCAACGGCCAGCGACGACCGAAAATACTCTGCGTCGACGACAATGCCGCCAACCTGCTGCTGGTAAAAACCCTGCTCGAAGACTTGGGTGCCGAGGTACTGGCCGTCAACAATGGTTATGCGGCGGTACAGGCCGTGCAGGAAGAGTTGTTCGACCTGGTGCTGATGGATGTGCAGATGCCCGGCATGGACGGCCGCGCCTGTACCGAACAGATCCGCCTGTGGGAAAACACCCAGAGCGGCAACCCGCTGCCGATCGTCGCCCTCACTGCCCATGCCATGGCCAACGAAAAACGCGCGTTGTTGCACAGCGGCATGGACGACTACCTGACCAAACCGATCAGCGAACGGCAACTGGCCCAGGTGGTGATGAAGTGGACCGGCCTGAGCCTGGGCACACCGCAGCAGGCACAGGCCGAGCTGCTGACCAACGGCGACGAACTGAAGGTACTCGACCCCGAAGAGGGCCTGCGCCTGGCCGCTGGCAAGGCAGATCTGGCGGCTGACATGCTGAGCATGCTGCTGGCCTCGCTGGATGCAGACCGCGAAGCCATACGCGCCGCCCGCGCCGCCGATGACCGCAATGGCCTGATCGAGCAGGTACACCGTCTGAACGGTGCCTCACGCTATTGCGGCGTGCCGCAGTTACGGGCAGCGTGCCAACGCAGCGAGACCTTGCTGAAGCAGGACAATCCCCAGGCACAGCAGGCCCTGGATGAACTGGACAGCGCGATCAGCCGGCTGGCGGCACAGGCCAGATTGAGCGCTTGAGGGGATCTGGGCCACGCTGGGCATGCCTTGACAGGCAGTGACCCACCCAAGACATGCATTGCAAAGGAGTTCGACCATGCGCGCCCTGTTGTTCAGCAGCCAGCACTACGATCAGGAAAGCTTCACCAAGGCTGCCAGCGGCACCGCCCTGGAGCTGCATTTCCAGCCCGCCCGCCTGACCCTCGACACCGCCGCCCTGGCAGATGGCTTTGAGGTGGTCTGCGCCTTCATCAATGACGAACTCGACGCGCCGGTGCTGCAGCGCCTGGCCGCCGCTGGCACGCGGTTGATCGCCCTGCGCTCGGCCGGCTACAACCACGTCGACCTGGCCGCCGCCCAGCGCTTGGGCCTGGCCGTGGTGCGCGTGCCGGCCTACTCGCCACACGCCGTTGCCGAGCATGCCGTGGCGCTCATCCTGGCACTCAACCGACGCCTGCATCGGGCCTACAACCGCACCCGCGAAGGTGACTTCACCCTGCACGGGCTGACCGGCTTCGACCTGCACGGGAAAACCGTCGGGGTCGTCGGTACCGGCCAGATCGGGGCCGCCTTCGCTCGCATCATGGCCGGTTTCGGCTGCCAGCTGCTGGCGTACGACCCCTACCCCAACCCGGAGCTGCTGGCCCTTGGCGCCCGCTACATGGCCCTGCCCGAGCTGTTGCGCGAAGCCCGCATCATCAGCCTGCACTGCCCACTGACCGAACACACTCGGCACCTGATCAACGCGCAAAGCCTGGCCCAGTTGCAGCCCGGCGCCATGCTGATCAACACCGGTCGCGGTGCGCTGGTCGACACCCCGGCGCTGATCGACGCACTGAAAAGCGGCCAGCTTGGCTACCTGGGCCTGGACGTCTACGAAGAAGAAGCCCAACTGTTCTTCGAGGACCGCTCCGACCTGCCCTTGCAAGACGATGTGCTGGCTCGGCTGCTGACCTTCCCCAACGTGATCATCACCGCCCACCAGGCTTTCCTCACCCGCGAGGCGCTGGATGCCATTGCCGCGACCACACTGGACAACATCAACCGCTGGGCGGCAGGCAATCCACAGAACCTGGTGATGGGTTAATGCTAGGATACGCGGCATTTCTGGAGGACCCATGGTCGAACACGATTTTCGCTACACCCTTTTCAACCCGCAACACACCCTGATCGAGTGCCGCGCTTTGGTGCCGGGCCGCTATCAGGTCACGGGCAACGGCGGTTCGATGCAAAAAGGCGACAGCCTGCTGGTCACGCTCAAGGGCAGCAAGGATTTGTCCATGCGCCTGACCGTGGAAAGCGTGCGCCACCTGATCAACCCACGCGGCCAGTGGGTTGCCGTGGCGAGCGGCCCGGTATTCAACGAGCTGGAAATCCTCACCTGGCAGGTCGAGTGCGATCGCTGCGATGCGGTGCTGGGCTTCGAGTTCGCAGTAGACGCCAAGCTCGGCAAGGCAGCTCGTCAGCCGGCTGCCAGCGCCCGTATCGCAGAGCTGGGCTGGGCCAGCCGTGGCGAAAAACACCTGTGCCCGCGTTGCCAGGAGAGCGCCGAGTGAAGAATCTGCTGACCGGCGTGCTGATTGCAACCGGCCTGCTCGGCTGCGCCACGGAACCTTCCCGGCTGCAGCAGGAACGCAGCTACGTGCTGGAGTGGATTGGCGAACGACCACTGATCGACTACAGCCACCTGACCTTGACCCTGGCCAGCGACGGCCGTGCCTATGGCAACGGCGGCTGCAACCACTGGTTTGCGCCTTACACGCTCGATGGCGAACACCTGAGCTTCGGCAAGGTCGGCAAGACCCGCAAGCTGTGCGCACCCGCGCTGATGGAACAGGAAAAGCGCTTCCTGCAGGCGTTGGAAACGGTAGAGCGTTGGGATGTATCACCGGTGGGGCAAATGCGCTTCTGGCCAGCCGAAGGCAAGCCGCTGCGCTTCTGGCCCGAGGAAGGCTGAGGATTGCCGGGGCCGCTTTGCGGCCCTTCGCGGGCGCGCCCGCTCCCACAGTTTGGACTGCCCCCAAGAAGTTGGACACCAATCCAACCCTTGGGGGATCTATGGGTAAGTACACCGAGCAATTCAAGCTCACAGCGATCACAGCCTACCTGGATGGCAGCAACGGTTTCCGAAAGGTGGCTCAACACTTAGGTATCGATTTCAGCCTGCTTCGACGCTGGGTGGCCAGTTATCAGGCCAATAATGGCATTGGTCCAGGCTCGCATGGGCGGCGCTATACCAGTGATTTCAAACAGCAGGTGCTTAGCTATATGCACGAGCATCGGCTTTCGCTGCGCCAGACCGCTGCCCACTTTGGTCTTGGGCAGTCCTCTCAGATAGGCATTTGGCAGCGGCAGTACTACAGTGGCAGTCCTGCACCCTCTACTGCCATCAAGCCAAGAAAGCCAATCGACGTGTCGAAGAAGATCAAGCCTGCCAAACCCACCGATACCAATGATGATCAGAAGTCTCGAGATCAGCTGATGGCTGAACTTGAGTACCTGCGCATGGAGAATGCTGTCCTAAAGGAGCTCAAGGCTCTGCGCGAGGAAAAGGAACGAACACGCGGGAAAAAGCCCTGATCGTTTCCAAACTCAAGCGCAGGTTTCCTTTGCCTGACCTCCTTCAGTTGGTCGAGCTGGCGCGCAGCACCTTCTACTACCAGCTCAAAGCTCAGCAGAAGCCAGACCGGCATGCTGAGCTCAAGGCATTGGTGCATCGCGTCTATCACGAGCAGAAACGGCTTTATGGTTATCGCCGTATCGCACTCGTAATCAGGAAGGAAAAGCGGGTGAACAAGAAGGTCATTGAACGGCTGATGGCTGAGCAGGGATTGAAATCAGTAGTGCGCCCCAAGAAATATCGCTCCTATCGAGGTACCGTCGGCAAAGTGGCAGCGAATGTACTGGAGCGAAATTTTGTCGCTCAACGCCCAAACCAGAAGTGGGTGACTGACGTAACCGAGTTCAAAGTAGCTCAACAGAAGCTCTATCTGTCGCCCGTGATGGATTTGTACAACGGCGAAATCGTGGCCTACGAAATGGCCAGTCGCCCGTGCTATAGCCTGGTTGGGAACATGCTTGGCAAAGCGCTCGATTGCCTGGGAGAGAAACCGAAGCTCGTGTTGCATTCGGATCAGGGATGGCATTACCAGCAGGCGCAATACCGCCGTAAGCTAAGCGAATGCGGGATAAAGCAGAGCATGTCTCGAAAAGGCAATTGCCTGGACAACGCGGCCATGGAAAGCTTCTTCGGCACGCTCAAATCTGAGTTTTTCTACCTGAAGCGTTTCGAGAGCATTGATGAGCTGAGAGCGGGTCTGGATGAGTACATTCACTACTACAACCATGATCGCATCAAGCTGAGGCTCAATGGCCTGAGCCCTGTGGAGTACAGGGCTCAGGCTGCAGCTTAAAACTGTCCAACTTTTGGGGGGCAGTCCAGTTTGTCGCGTCCCCCCTGTGGGAGCGGGCCTGCTCGCGAAGGGCCGCGAAAGCGGCCCCGAATGCATCAGGCGCCTTTCAGGGCCTTGATCTTGGCCTGCAACCCTTCCAGGGTCTGCTCGCCCATCAACTGCTCACGCACCTTGCCCTTGTCGTCGATGATGTAGGTCACCGGCAACGCCTCGCTGCGCGGCAGGTCATAGCGCTCGGCCGGGTCCTGGGCAAGCACGGTGAAACCGATACCCAGGGTTTCGGCAGCCTGCTTCAGGTCCTGCCCCTGCAGGCCATCGAAGTTCACCCCCACCACCTTGACGCCATCAGCCGCCCATTGCTTGGCCGCCGCGTTCAGTTCCGGGATTTCGGTACGGCACGGTCCGCACCATTCAGCCCAATAGTTGAGCACCAGCCAGTGCCCTTCGATCTGCTCGGCCTTAACCGTATTACCGTGTTGGTCCACGCCGTAATCGGCACCGCAACCACCGAGCAACAGGCTCGCGGTGATGGCCAGTACTGCTGCCAGACGCCTTGCCATGGGTCAATCCTTCTCGAGTTTTAAAGCAAATTGGTCAGTCGCTGCGGTTAGAATAGCCGCCACACCCAGCTGGATGCGACCCGACATGACTGACCTCACGCTCTATCATAACCCGCGCTGCTCGAAATCCCGCGGCGCCCTGGAACTGCTCGAAGCCCGCGGCCTGGCACCGACCATCGTGCGCTACCTGGAAACCCCGCCCGACGCGGTCACCCTCAAGGCCCTGCTCGGCAAGCTGGGCATCGCCCCGCGTCAGTTGCTGCGCAGCGGCGAGGACGAATATAAAGCGCTGAACCTGGCCGACCCGGCACTGACCGACGCGCAACTGATCGAGGCCATGGCCCAGCACCCCAAACTGATCGAGCGGCCGATCCTGGTTGCCGGCGACAAGGCCGTGGTCGGTCGCCCGCCGGAAAAAGTGCTGGAGATCCTGCCGTGAGCGCGCCCTACATCCTGGTGCTGTATTACAGCCGCCATGGCGCGACCAGCGAAATGGCCCGGCACATCGCCCGCGGTATCGAGCTGGCCGGCATGGAGGCGCGTCTGCGCACGGTACCGGCTATTTCCACCGAATGCGAAGCGGTGGCCCCGGATATTCCGGCCAGTGGCGCGCTGTACGCCACCCTTGATGACCTGCGCCACTGCGCTGGCCTGGTACTGGGCAGCCCGACCCGCTTCGGCAACATGGCAGCGCCACTCAAGTACTTCCTGGACGGCACCAGCAGCCTTTGGCTCGGCGGTGAGCTGGTCGGCAAACCGGCTGGCGTGTTCACCTCCACCGCCAGCCTGCACGGCGGCCAGGAAACCACCCTGCTGTCGATGATGCTGCCACTGATGCACCACGGCATGCTGGTGATGGGCCTGCCCTACAGCGAGTCGGCACTGCTCGAGACCCGTGGTGGCGGCACGCCTTATGGCGCCAGCCACCACGCAGGCGCCGATGGCAAGCGTGAACTCGACCCACACGAAGTCACCCTGTGCCGCGCCCTGGGCCAACGTCTGGCGACCACGGCCAAGGCCCTGGAGGCGGCGCGTGGCTAGAAAGCCCAAGGTATTGCCGCCACTCCAATGGCTGGTACCACGCCTGCGCCTGACGCGGGCATTGAGCCTGGCATGCTTCTTCGGCCTGATCGCCCTGCTGGTGGTGAACAACCTGTGGTTCGCCAACCTGCATGGGGCCCGGGTCGAGGTGATCCTGGCGATCGAGCTGGTGCCGTTGCTGTTGCTGCTGCCAGGCATGCTGAAAGGCAGCGCCCGGGCGCATGCCTGGACCTGCTTCGTGGTGAATATCTATTTCATCAAGGGCGTGCTGGCGGCGTTCGACCCGGCGCGGGCGGTATTCGGCTGGCTTGAAGTGCTGGTGAGCCTGGGGCTGTTCATTGCCGGGCTACTGTACGTGCGCTGGAAGTTTCAGCATGAGCGGCGCATGGCAGGCGAAGGCAGTTAGATTTTTCGCGGGCACGCCCGCTCCCACAGATACTGCACAGGCCTTAAGTGCGGTGCGATTCCTGTGGGAGCGGGCGTGCCCGCGAATGGGAGCAACACAAGACTCAATGGTTGACGGTGTGCGCCAGCATCACCGACAACTGGCACAGCGGCCGCCCGCTCTCTGCATGCCACTGGTTGAACGCCTGCTGCACCAGAGCCAGGTCGCGCTGGCTGGTTGGCTGCTTGTCGATCACCTTCTGCGCAATCAACGCCGCTGCCATGTCATCGGTCGGGATGAACGTGTCCTTGCCGACCATGCGCAAGAACCGTGGCGCCGACAACCCGCCCAACTGGTTGCCGTGCTTGGCCAGGTACTTCCACAAGCCGACAATGTCGGTCACTGGCCAGTCGGCGATGAATGCACCAAAACTGCCATGCGCCTTGGCGATATCCAGCACCATTTGCGCATTACGCGGCACGCTCTTGAGCTTGCCCAGGTGGCGGATAATGCGCTCATCCTGCATCAACCGCTCCAGATGCTCGGCGCCCATCAGCACCACTTTCTCCGGGTCGAAGCCAAAGAACACCTGCTCGAACGCCGGCCACTTGGCATCCACCAGGCTGTGCTTGAGCCCCGCGCGGAACACGCGCAGGGCCAATGTCGACAGGTAGCGGTCGTCACTGATGTCGCGCAGTTGCGCCGGCGTGCGCGGCTGCGGCAGGAAAGCCTCCAGCGCCTGGGCCGAACCAAAGCGGTTCAGGCAGTACTCATGCAACCACTGGTAATCACGCATGGGCTCAGATGTTCAGCACGTCGAGGAAACGCGGGGTAGCGTTTTCGTCGATCTTCAGGCTGGTGAAGTCAAACAGGTTCCGGTCGGCCAACTGCGACGGTGCCACGTTCTGCAGGGCACGGAAGATGCTCTCGGTACGGCCCGGGTGCTTGCGTTCCCACTCCACCAGCATGTCCTTGACCACCTGGCGCTGCAGGTTTTCCTGCGAGCCGCACAGGTTGCACGGGATGATCGGGAATTCCTTCATGTCCGAGTAGGCCTGGATGTCCTTCTCGCTGCAGTAGGCCAGCGGGCGGATCACCACGTTGCGGCCATCGTCGGCGCGCAGCTTCGGCGGCATGCCCTTGAGCGCGCCGTTGAAGAACATGTTGAGGAAGAAGGTTTCGACGATGTCGTCGCGGTGGTGCCCCAGCGCCATCTTGGTGGCGCCAATTTCGTCGGCGAAGGTGTACAGGGTACCGCGGCGCAGGCGCGAACACAGCGAGCAAGTCGTCTTGCCTTCGGGTACCAGCTCCTTTACCACCGAGTAGGTATCCTTCTCGACGATGTGGTACTCGACCCCCAGTTCCTTGAGGTAGGCCGGCAATACGTGCTCAGGGAAGCCCGGCTGTTTCTGGTCCATGTTCACCGCAACGATCTCGAACGTGATCGGTGCCACCTTCTGCAGGTGCAACAGAACGTCGAGCATGGTGTAGCTGTCCTTGCCGCCGGACAGGCAGACCATGACCTTGTCGCCATCCTCGATCATGTTGTAGTCGGTGATGGCTTCGCCAGCGAGACGACGCAGGCGTTTTTGCAGTTTGTTCTGGTTGACCGAGAGGGTGCCCATAGCGCTTGGATCCGCGAGGTGTGACAAAAGCCGGCTATTTTACGCACAAACGCGACGCCGCTGTAGGCATTCCGATAAAGACTTCATTGTAATCAACAGCACGGCTTACAGCGCAATTTGCTCTAAAAAGCACGGTTTATGTAGGTAACGGCTTCCTATACTGCGACATAAGGCCACATTACCGCTTGCATCGGTGTTAGGGCCTCGGGCCGCTTACGCTCCATATTGGGGGGCGTTTGGCAACATTGAGAGGAGTGATCGGCATGATTCATCACGTTGTGGGGCTGTTTACCCATCCCGATCAGGAATGGCGGGAGATTCGTGGCGAAGAAGAAACCATCAGCCACATGTACCTGACACACACCCTGATCCTCGCGGCGATTCCGGCCGTTTCGGCGTTTATCGGCACTACCCAGGTGGGCTGGGTGATCGGTGACCGACCAGCAGTGATGCTGACCATGGAAAGCGCAATCTGGATGAGCATCATGTCCTACCTGGCCATGCTCGCCGGGGTGGCGGTAATGGGCGCGTTCATCCACTGGATGGCCCGCACCTACGATGCCAACCCGTCCATGGCGCAATGCATCGCTTTTGCCACCTACACCGCCACCCCCTTGTTCATCGGCGGCCTGGCGGCGCTTTACCCGCACCTGTGGCTGGGCATGCTGATCGGCACTGCCGCCATCTGCTACACGGTGTACCTGCTGTATGTCGGCTTGCCGACGTTCATGAACATACCGTCGGATGAAGGCTTCCTGTTCTCCAGCTCGGTGCTGGCAGTAGGCTTGGTGGTACTGGTGGCTATCATGGCCGCTACCGTGATTATCTGGGGACTGGGCGTGGGGCCCGTCTACACCAACTAGAACAGACCGAACCAACACTGGGGCATCAACCAGAGGCCGCCGCAAGGCGGCCTCTGGCTGTGCGCTGACCGGTGACTCGGCAAGCCACCTGCGCTTGCGGCATAATGCCTGGTCAGGAGAACCGCCCCGCCATGCCCGAGCAGCTCAAACAACGCGTCGAAACCTGTTACCAGCAAGCCGAAGCCTTTTTCAAACGCCGCTTCCCGCGCCCCGAAGTCAGCTTCAAACTGCGCGGGCAAAAAGCCGGCGTCGCCCACCTGCACGAGAATCTGCTGCGCTTCAACCTGCAGCTCTACCGCGAAAACCAGGAAGACTTCCTGCGCCAGACCGTGGCCCATGAAGTGGCACACCTGGTTGCCCACCAACTGTTTGGCGACCGCATCCAGGCCCATGGTGAAGAGTGGCAGCTGATCATGCGCGGGGTGTATGAACTGCCGCCCAATCGTTGCCACAACTATGACGTGCAACGGCGCGCAGTGACCCGCTACATCTACCGCTGCCCGTGCCCGCAAAGCGACTTCCCGTTTACCGCGCAGCGGCACAAGCTGGTGCACCAAGGGCGGCGATACCTGTGCAAGCGGTGCCGGGAAGTCCTGGTGTACAGCGGCGAGACGCGGGTCGAATAGATCGGGGGTCGCCTGCACCGGCCCTTTCGCGGGCAAGCCCGCTCCTACAGGTGCAGCGCACGTCTCGAGAATTGCACGCCCCCCCCCGTAGGAGCGGGTTTACCCGCGAAAGGGCCGGAACAGGCAATGCACAAATCCCAGGCATAAGAAAGGCGACCCGAGAGTCGCCTTCCTGTACCCACCTGCGCCTTACTTCTCGACGAAGGCACGCTCGATCAGGTAGTCACCCGGCTCGCGCATGCGCGGGGAGATCTTCAGGCCGAAGCTGTCCAGCACTTCGCTGGTCTCGTCGAGCATGCTCGGGCTGCCACAGATCATCGCGCGGTCGTCTTGCGGGTTGATCGGCGGCAGGCCGATGTCGCTGAACAGCTTGCCGCTGCGCATCAGGTCGGTCAGACGGCCCTGGTTTTCGAACGGCTCGCGGGTCACGGTCGGGTAGTAGATCAGCTTGTCGCGAACCGACTCACCGAAGAACTCGTTCTGCGGCAGGTGCTCGGTGATGAACTCGCGGTAGGCCACTTCGTTCACATAGCGCACGCCGTGCACCAGGATCACTTTTTCAAAGCGCTCGTAGGTTTCCGGGTCCTGGATGACGCTCATGAACGGCGCCAGGCCAGTGCCGGTGCTCAGCAGGTACAGGTGCTTGCCAGGATTCAGGTCGTCGAGCACCAGGGTGCCGGTAGGCTTCTTGCTGATGATGATCTCATCGCCTTCCTTCAGGTGCTGCAGCTGCGAGGTCAGCGGGCCGTCCGGCACCTTGATGCTGAAGAATTCAAGGTGCTCTTCCCAGTTTGGCGAAGCGATGGAGTAGGCACGCATGAGCGGACGGCCGTTGTCCTGCTGCAGGCCGATCATCACGAACTGACCGTTCTCGAAGCGCAGGCCCGGGTCGCGGGTGCACTTGAAGCTGAACAGGGTGTCGTTCCAGTGGTGCACACTGAGGACACGTTCGTGGTTCATGTTGCTCATCGATGGGGCTCCTGAAGAAAAACGCGCGCGCAAAGCGCACAGTTGCGCAATAGTTTAGGGGCAGCGACAATATCTGTTAACTGGATTATCAAGATATGTGTTATCGGTTATATCGATATGCGATTCACACTCCGTCAAATGCAAGTCTTCGTCGCCGTCGCCCAGCACCAAAGCGTCTCTCGGGCCGCCAGCCTGTTGGCGCTGTCGCAGTCGGCCGCCAGTACCTCTATCACGGAACTGGAGCGGCAATCGAGCTGCCAGCTGTTCGACCGTGCCGGCAAGCGCCTGGCCCTCAATGCCCTGGGCCATCAATTGCTGCCACAAGCAGTAGCCCTGCTTGACCAGGCCAAGGAAATCGAAGACCTGCTCAACGGCAAATCCGGTTTCGGCTCACTGGCGGTCGGCGCCACGCTCACCATCGGCAACTACCTGGCCACCCTGCTGATCGGCAACTACATGCAGACACACCCGGAAAGCCAGGTAAAACTGCATGTCCAAAATACTGCGCATATCGTGCAACAGGTCGCGCACTACGAAATTGATCTGGGTCTAATCGAAGGTGACTGCAATCACCCCGACCTGGAAGTTCAGCCGTGGGTCGAGGACGAACTGGTGGTGTTCTGTGCGCCACAGCACCCACTGGCGAAACTGGGCCGCGCCGATATCGAAAGCCTCTCGCAGGAGGCGTGGATCCTGCGCGAACAAGGCTCAGGCACGCGCCTGACCTTCGACCAGGCCATGCGCCATCACCGCGCCAACCTCAATATTCGCCTGGAGCTGGAGCACACCGAAGCGATCAAGCGCGCGGTGGAGTCGGGCCTGGGCATCGGTTGCATTTCACGTCTGGCCCTGCGCGACGCCTTCCGCCGTGGCAGCCTGGTACCTGTGGAAACACCGGAGCTGGACCTGCTGCGTCAGTTCTACTTCATCTGGCACAAACAGAAGTACCAGACCTCGGCCATGCGTGAGTTTCTCGAGCTATGCCGCAACTTCACTGCCGGCTTTACCCGCAGTGACGAGATCGTGCTGCCGCCGATCGCTTAAAGCAGGATCACACCCCACACCAGCGCCACCATGGTCAGGGCCACCAGCTGTGCGGCGCTGCCCATGTCCTTGGCATTTTTCGACAGCGGGTGGCGCTCCAGCGAAATTCGATCGATGGCCGCCTCCACCGCCGAGTTGAACAGCTCGACGATCAGCCCCAACAGGCAAACGGCGATCATGATTGCCCGCTCGGCGCGGCTGACCGGCAGCCAGAAGGCGATCGGGATCAGCAGCACGTTGAGCAGCACCAACTGGCGGAATGCGGCCTCGCCCTTGAAGGCGGCACGCAGGCCGTCCAGCGAGTAGCCAGCGGCGTTGAAGATGCGTTTGAGGCCGGTCTGGCCCTTGAATGGCGATGTCATCTGAGTCACTTCACAGCAGAAAGGCCAGCAGACTAGACCGGCTCGGGTCAAAAAAGCGTGAAGCCACACGCAGTCAGTTGCTGGCAACCGATTCAAGTTGTTGCAGCAGCAGTGCAGCCTGGGTCCGGGTACGCACGCCCAGTTTACGGAAGATCGCGGTTACGTGGGCCTTGATGGTCGCTTCCGACACGCTCAGCTCATAGGCGATCTGCTTGTTCAGCAAGCCTTCGCAGACCATGGTCAGTACGCGGAACTGCTGCGGCGTGAGGCTGGCCAAGCCTTCGCTGGCGGCCTTGGCCTCGGCCGACACATCGACCTTTTCGAACGCCTGCGGCGGCCACCAGACCTCGCCATCAAGCACCTTGCGCACCGCATCCTGGATCACTTCCAGGGTGCTGGACTTGGGAATGAAACCACTGGCGCCAAACTCGCGGGACTTGACCACCACGGCGGCCTCTTCCTGTGCCGAAACCATCACCACGGGGATCTGCGGGTACTGCCCGCGGAGCAGTACCAGACCGGAAAAACCGTAGGCACCCGGCATGTTCAAGTCCAGCAGCACCAGGTCCCAGTCGGCTTTTTCGCTCAGGCGGGTTTCCAGTTCGGCAATGCTCGCGACTTCGACCAGACGCACATCGGAGCCAAGCCCGAGGGTAACGGCCTGGCGCAGGGCGCCACGGAACAGTGGGTGGTCATCGGCAATCAGGATTTCGTATGTGGCCATCGATCTAAGGATCCTGTTCTGTGCCAGGCACTCGAGGGGAAGGGAAGCGCCCGGCGGGGAATCGGCGCCAAGGATGCCGAGCACGGTCAAGGGTGATCAAGCCAATCGCCCTGCCGCCTCGCCCACCCTGGCTGCCAGCTCCGTCATTATGAACCAAAGCAGGGGTTGTGCCCCTTGGACTATAGGAAGGTATGCAAACGCTGGTGGGTGTCGTCCTGCTCGTCAAGCGGCAGCCGCCGCTTGCCGCTCAGGTAATGCAGGCTGAACACATCCAGATAGGCATCCAGCGCCTGCGAAGCCTGGCCATCGCCAGCAAGGTCCAGGCACATCGCCGCAACTTCTGCCGTACAGAAATGATCATCGCGCTTGGAGCGCCGCAGGCGGTAGCGCGACATCTGCTCGGCTTGCAGGCTCAACACCGGGAAGCGGTCCAGGTACGGGCTTTTGCGGAACATCTTGCGCGCTTCGGTCCAGGTGGCATCCAGCAGGATGAACAGTGGACGCTTGCCCGGCTCGCGCACCACCTCGCTGACCACCCGCTCCTGGGCAACGAACTCGCCCGGAAAAACGATATAGGGCTGCCAGCGCGGGTCATCGAGCAAGGCCAGCAGGCGCTCGTCAACCGCGGTGCGCAACCAGCCGAAGGCCCAGGTATCTTCAATCAGGTCGGCAATCAACCAGCCGGTGTTGGTGGGTTTCAGCGGCTCGGTGTCGTGCATCAGCAGGCACACACCTGCGTCAGCCTGCACCCTAGGCTTCCAGGCACACAGGCAATGGGTGGCGATGACCCGGCAATCCGGGCAACGCTCGGCACGCGAGCCACGGGCGATGAAAGGCTTGTTGCTGCGGGCCAGGCGTTCGGCGCGCAGACGCGCTACCGCATGGCTCATGCCGGCAGGCCTCTGGACAGATTGAAAATGGGCACAAGGATGACTCGGAGAAAACAAGGCGGCCAGTCTACCAGAACAGGTGGCAATTGCTGTGCAGCCGGCAATGCGCTCCTTATAATCGGGTTTCTACCGTGCCGGTCCTCGCCACGCGCAATTTTACGGAACGCCGTTGACCCGCGCATGTCAAAGCGCCAGTCATCGAACCAGGAGAGATTCATGCTGCGCCTTATCGCCCCCGCCCTGAGCCTGCTGCTCGCCCTGCCTCTGGCAGCCCAGGCGGCATCCAAGCAGGATTACGACCTGAACACCCTGCTGCAGAAGGTCGCCAAAGAGAGCAGCGTCGGCACCCCACGCGCAATCAACGAGGACATTCTCGATCAGGGTTACACCGTTGAAGGCAAGGCACTGGTCAACCATCTGAGCGTACGCCAGAGCCACGCAGCGCGCATGCAGGCCAACCCTGAGCAGGTGCGCAGCCAACTCGGCGACAGCGTGTGCCGCAACAACGGCTTCCGCAACCTGATGTCCAAGGGTGCCGTCATGGTCTACCGCTTCACGGTCTACAAGACCAACCAGCCAGTCATGGACCAGGCCTTCGACAACGCCAGCTGCGTGGCCGGCAACAAGAAGAAGTAAGCACAGCGACGACGCTACGCCTTTTCGTCCTCATGAGCGTGCCAGCGCCCTTCAGCGGCATCGGCGCGCATCTCCGCCAACAGCGCCTGCAAGTATCGCGACCGGCACTCCAGCCCCGACAGCCTGCGGCGGCACTCGGCTTCAAGGCTCAGGTGATGCACCTGGGCCGCGCTCTCCAGCTGCTGGTAGAGCTGCCAGTCCACTTCGATGACCAAGCGATGCATACCGCCACCTCCTGCATCGACACGTTTCACTCTACCAGTTAACCAAACCCGTGCTGCCGATGGCCGCAGGCCGACAGGCGGCTGCGCCGAACACCTCGGCACGATCGGGCGCAAGGGTCTAGATTGAGGTCAGAGGTATTGGTGCAGAAGGAGACGTCGCATGCCTTACCATTCGAATGAACTGCTGTTCAGCCACTTCCGCGACAACAATATCGACCTGAGCAATATCGAAGCACAACTGCAACTGGTTGCCCCCAACAGCCCTAACCTGCCGCTCTACCGCGACATGATGCTGACCATCCTGCGCATGGCCCATGACGACAGCGACCGCTGGAGCGCCAAGATCACCCTGCAGGCCCTGCGCGAACTGGACCAGTCGTTCCGGACCCTGCAGCGCTACAAGGACCGACGCAAAGTGACCGTGTTCGGCTCGGCACGCACCCCGTTGGAGCATCCGATGTACGCCCTGGCCCGCGAGCTGGGCGCCACTCTGGCGCGCTCCGACCTGATGGTTATCACCGGCGCCGGCGGCGGCATCATGGCGGCCGCCCACGAAGGCGCCGGTAGCGAGCACAGCTTGGGCTTCAACATCACCTTACCCTTCGAACAACATGCCAACCCGACGGTGAACGGTACCGACAAACTACTGCCGTTCCACTTTTTCTTCATTCGAAAGCTGTTCTTCGTCAAGGAGGCCGACGGCCTGGTGCTGTGCCCTGGCGGCTTCGGCACCCTGGATGAAGCGCTGGAAGTGCTGACCCTGATCCAGACCGGCAAAAGCCCACTGGTGCCGGTGGTGCTGCTGGACTCACCGGGCGGCAGCTTCTGGCGTGACTGCCTGGACTTCATCAGCCGCCAGTTGGAAGAAAACCGCTACATCCTCCCCAGCGACCTGAAGCTGGTGCGCCTGGTACACAGCGCTGACGAAGCGGTTGAGGAAATCAACCAGTTCTACAGCAACTACCACTCCAGCCGCTGGCTGAAGAGCCAGTTCGTGATCCGCATGCACCATGCGCTCAGCGAAGCGGCGTTGTATGACATTCAGGAAGGGTTTGCCGATTTGCGCCTGAGTGGCAAATATCACCAGCAAGCGGATAGCAGTGCCGAGCACGAAGTTGGCAATTACAGCCATCTGACCCGCCTTTCATTCGCCTTCAACGGCCGAGATCAGGGCCGCTTGCGTGAGCTGGTGGATTTCATCAACCTGCCGGAGAACTGGGCCAAGCCGCAACCCATGCATACCACGCAGAGGGCCAGGCAGGCGCTGAAAGTGAGTTGATGCTTTTCTATAACAGCTCGCGTGATACCTGCAGGAGCAACCTTAGGCTGTTTGCTCCTGCACATGATCGGTTGTTGGGCGCAGACCTTCGTAGGAGCGGATTTACCCGCGAAAGGGCCTGACCTGCTGCCCAATATCCCTGGCCATTCAGCGTCGCAGCCGCCACCGTATTCGCGGGTGAACCCGCTCCTACACATGGAATGGAGACAGCCTGGGGCATTTGGCAAAACAGATTATCCGCTACGGGCACGTGCCACTGTGGTTTAGAGCGTCAATAATCGTCGAGATCACGCCCGCTGAGCAGACGACCGATCATGTCCATAGGGAACCCACGGTAAGCCAGGAACCGGGTCTGCTGGGCGCGGCTGCGCGGATCTTGCGGGCGCTGCCCGGCAAACTTGCGCTGCCACACGTCGCGCATACGCTCGCCCCAATTCACCTCGCTTTCACGCAGGGCCTGGTCGATATCTGCACGCGCCAAACCACGCTGACACAGCTCTTCGCGAATACGCGCAGGGCCATAGCCAGAGCCGGAACGATAACGAATGAAACTCTCAAGGTAGCGGGCTTCACTAAGCAGCCCTTCTTCGGCGAGCCGATCGAGTTCAGGCTCGATCAGCTCGTCCGAAGCGCCGCGCTGACGCAACTTGCGCGTCAGCTCGACTCGACCGTGCTCACGTCGTGCGAGCAGGTCCATGGCTGTCCGCCGGATGGCGACGGGGGTGTCGAGTACGGCAGACATATTTGGCTATCTACTGCGCAATCAATAACCGGCGTCAGCGTCGGCCATGTCATCGGCATCAGCTTCGGCAGCAGCAGCTTTGCCGGCTTCAGCAGCAGCACCCGCTTTCAGCAACTTCTCACGAATCTGCTTCTCGATCTCGGCACCAATAGCCGGGTTCTCAGCCAGGTACTTGGCAGCGTTGGCTTTGCCTTGACCGATCTTGTTGCCTTGGTAGGCGTACCAGGCGCCGGACTTCTCGACCAAGCCCTGAGATACCCCCAGATCAATGATCTCGCCGTTACGGTAGATACCTTTCCCATAAAGAATCTGGAACTCAGCCTGACGGAACGGAGGCGAGACCTTGTTCTTGACGATCTTGACGCGGGTTTCGCTGCCGACCACTTCGTCGCCTTCCTTGACCGCGCCGGTACGGCGGATGTCCAGACGGACCGAAGCATAGAACTTCAGGGCGTTACCACCGGTAGTGGTTTCCGGGCTGCCGAACATCACACCGATCTTCATACGGATCTGGTTGATGAAGATGACCAGGCAGTTCGCGTTCTTGATGTTACCGGTGATCTTGCGCAGTGCCTGGGACATCAGGCGGGCCTGCAGGCCCACATGCATGTCACCCATCTCGCCTTCGATCTCGGCCTTCGGTACCAGCGCGGCAACGGAGTCGACAATGATCACGTCGACCGCGTTGGAACGCACCAGCATGTCGGTGATTTCAAGGGCCTGCTCACCGGTGTCCGGCTGCGAAACCAGCAGGTCATCGACGTTGACGCCCAGCTTGCCGGCGTACTCAGGGTCAAGGGCATGTTCGGCGTCGACGAAGGCGCAGGTAGCACCGTTCTTTTGCGCTTCAGCGATGACAGACAGGGTCAGCGTGGTCTTACCCGACGATTCCGGGCCGTAGATCTCGACGATACGGCCTTTTGGCAGACCGCCGATGCCCAGTGCGATATCCAGGCCCAGCGAGCCGGTGGAGATGGCCGGAATGCCTTGACGCTCATGGTCACCCATGCGCATGACCGCGCCTTTACCGAATTGGCGTTCGATCTGACCCAGGGCCGCAGCCAAGGCGCGCTTCTTGTTGTCGTCCATTGAAATCCTCACGTGTTCGACTTGGCCCTGACGGCCGGAATACCTGTATAAGTAGCCAGTATTATTCCACAGGCAGACGCCCGCGCAAACCCCTGTCGTCGATTTACTCGGCACCAAGCTGTAACAAGCCGTCTAACGCGGCGATCACCGTCTGTCGGCGCACCGCCTCGCGGTCACCGTCGAACTGCCGACGTTCGCTGAACACCCGGTCGCCATCACCCCAGGCCAGCCACACAGTGCCCACCGGTTTGGCTGGCGAGCCGCCGTCCGGCCCGGCCACACCACTCACCGCCACGGCGAAGCGTGCGCCACTGGCGGCCTGAGCCCCACGAACCATGGCTTCGACCACCTCCTGGCTGACTGCCCCCACCTGACCGAACAACGCTTCAGGCACCCCCAGCTGGCGGGTTTTCTGGGCATTGGAATAGGTGACGTATCCGGCTTCGAACCAGGCCGAGCTGCCAGGTATACGGGTAATGGCTTCGGCAATGCCACCACCGGTGCAGGATTCGGCGGTAGTCACCTGCGCATTGAATCGGCGCAGGTGTTCACCCAGGCGGGTGGCGAGCGTGGTGATCGGGTCCATGTAGGGTGCTCCTGGTAGGCTGCCCTCTACCCTATCATTCTGGGGAGGGTGGGCGGCACCCGATCTCACAGACGATAAACCACTCATGGCATGCATCAGAGCATCAGCACAATTTTAAAGTACCCGCCGCCCTCACTGATATTCAGCCAAATCCCGCAGCGGCAGGCCACAGCGCCCACAGGCTCTACGTGAGATAACGATTTCTCCGACAAAAATGCGCTCGACCTCTATGGCCCGGTGCCGGAACAGCCTACACACGATACGCCTGAACAAAATAACTACCTCAGAAGTTCAGCCGAAGCATGGTGCGCCAGATGTTTTTCAGAGGTGAGCGGCGGTGCTTCGCCCAGTTACGTTCCCACCATTCATCTTCATTGCGCACTACCTGCTCCAGGTCACTGCCTGCAACGGCGGCGGCATGCTGGCGGAACATCATGGGAAATACGCAATGCTGGCGGATCTTGTGTTTGACCACCACATCCACAGGCGTGCCATCATAGGGTGTCTCTGCCAGAATCCTGCAGCCCTCGCGGGACAGCACGTAAGCGTGCAGCGCAACAACCCGGCCCCTGGCGATGAACGGGAACCAAGTCAGCCAGGTTCGCCCCATGGAATAGCCCAGATGCAGGGCCTCGAATCGTCGGGTCTGCATGAACCGGTTTACCCAGCGCACCTGCCAAGCTTTGAATTCATAGGCCTTGGCATCGTCTTCGAAAATCAGAACTCTGTCGTGACCATTGTCGAGCGCATGGCGGGCCAGTTGCTGATGCGATTCGTAGCACCCTCGCCTGGGGTCGTTGTTTTTCTCGACGACATGAAAGACCACTTGATTGTCGAGTTGCCGCCCGATGGTTTCGCGGAACAGCGCACGCCGGTCACCCCGCATATCGAGGGAGATACAAAATACCGCATCGACATCAAAACGAATTCCGCTCACTGCTCTAATCAACCTTGCAATAGATGTTTACCGGGCCAGGTACCACCGCAGGTGAATGAGGCAGGCCATCCCTGATGATCAAGTTGCGCAATTCTCCACAGGGGGCACATAGTGTCAATATGCCTTCACCACGGTTGCCCGGTACTGCCTGACCGGCACCCGTGGTAACCTATGCGACTTTAAAATCCGGTGGGTCTCGGCGTCGCCAAACGCAACACAGAACGCCCCAAATTTGCCCCACAATGTTGAGACCTACTTTCTAAGCCATTGATGAATAAAGCAATCTCAGATCTTTCCGCACACACCCCGATGATGCAGCAGTACTGGAAGCTGAAAAACCAGCACCCGGACCAGCTGATGTTCTACCGCATGGGCGACTTCTACGAGATCTTCTACGAAGATGCGAAAAAGGCCGCGAAACTGCTGGATATCACCCTGACCGCCCGCGGTCAGTCGGCCGGCCAGTCCATCCCCATGTGCGGGATTCCGTTCCATTCGCTGGAAGGCTACCTGGCCAAGCTGGTCAAGCTCGGCGAGTCGGTGGTGATCTGTGAGCAGATCGGCGACCCCGCCACCAGCAAGGGCCCGGTGGAGCGCCAGGTGGTGCGCATCATCACCCCGGGTACGGTCAGTGACGAGGCACTGCTCGACGAGCGCCGCGACAACCTGATTGCCGCACTGCTCGGTGACGAGCGCCTGTTCGGCCTGGCGGTACTGGACATCACCAGCGGCAATTTCAGCGTGCAGGAGATCAAGGGCTGGGAAAACCTGCTGGCCGAACTCGAGCGCCTGAACCCGGTCGAGCTGTTGATCCCCGACGACTGGCCACGGGACCTGCCTGCGGAGAAACGCCCAGGCGCCCGCCGCCGCGCACCCTGGGACTTCGACCGCGACTCTGCACGCAAGGCCCTGTGCCAACAGTTCGCGACCAAGGACCTCAAGGGCTTCGGCTGCGACAAACTGACCCTGGCCATCGGCGCCGCCGGCTGCCTGCTGACCTACGCCAAGGAAACCCAGCGCACCGCCCTGCCGCACCTGCGCAGCCTGCGCCACGAGCGTCTGGACGATACAGTCATCCTCGATGGGGCCAGCCGCCGCAACCTGGAGCTGGACATCAACCTGGCGGGCGGGCGCGACAACACCCTGCAATCGGTGATCGACCGCTGCCAGACCGCCATGGCCAGCCGCCTGCTGAGCCGCTGGCTGAACCGCCCGCTGCGCGACCTCAAGGTGCTGCAAGCACGCCAGGACTCGATCCGCTGCCTGCTCGACAGCTACCGCTTCGAAAAGCTGCAGCCGCAGTTGAAGGAAATTGGCGATATCGAGCGGATCCTCGCCCGGATTGGCCTGCGCAATGCCCGCCCGCGCGACCTGGCACGCCTGCGCGATGCGCTGGGCGCGTTGCCAGAACTGCAGAACGCCATGACCGAGCTCGAAGCGCCGCACCTGGCGCGTCTGGCGGCCATTACCGGTACCTATCCGGAGCTGGCCAGCCTGTTGGAGCGGGCGATCATCGATAACCCGCCGGCGGTGATCCGCGACGGCGGCGTACTGAAGGCCGGCTATGACAACGAACTGGACGAGTTGCTGGCAATCAGCGAGAACGCCGGCCAGTTCCTGATCGACCTGGAAGCCCGGGAAAAGGCTCGCACCGGCCTGGCCAACCTCAAGGTCGGCTACAATCGCGTGCACGGCTACTTCATCGAACTGCCGACCAAGCAGGCCGAACAGGCCCCGGGCGACTACATCCGCCGCCAGACCCTCAAAGGCGCCGAGCGCTTCATCACCCCGGAGCTGAAGGCGTTCGAGGACAAGGCATTGTCGGCCAAGAGCCGCGCCCTGGCCCGCGAGAAGATGCTCTACGACGCACTGCTGGAAACCCTGATCAGCCACCTGGCGCCACTGCAGGACAGCGCAGCCGCCCTGGCCGAACTGGACGTGCTCAGCAACTTGGCCGAGCGCGCACTGAACCTCGACCTGAACTGCCCACGCTTCGTCGACGAGCCTTGCCTGCGCATCGAGCAGGGCCGCCACCCAGTGGTGGAGCAGGTGCTGACCACGCCGTTCGTGGCCAACGACCTGGGCCTGGACAACAGTACGCGCATGCTGATCATCACCGGCCCGAACATGGGCGGTAAGTCGACCTACATGCGCCAGACCGCCCTGATCGTGCTGCTGGCGCACATCGGCAGCTTCGTCCCTGCGGCGAGTTGCGAGTTGTCGCTGGTCGACCGCATCTTCACCCGCATCGGCTCCAGTGACGACCTGGCCGGCGGGCGCTCGACCTTCATGGTGGAGATGAGCGAAACCGCCAACATCCTGCACAACGCCACCGACCGCAGCCTGGTGCTGATGGACGAAGTGGGCCGCGGTACCAGCACCTTCGACGGCCTGTCGCTGGCCTGGGCTGCCGCTGAGCGCCTGGCCCAGCTGCGTGCCTACACCTTGTTCGCCACCCACTACTTCGAACTGACCGTGCTGCCGGAGAGCGAGCCGCTGGTGGCCAACGTGCACCTGAACGCCACCGAGCACAATGAACGCATCGTGTTCCTGCACCACGTGCTACCCGGCCCTGCCAGCCAAAGCTACGGCCTGGCCGTTGCGCAGCTGGCCGGCGTACCGACGGCAGTGATCCAGCGTGCCCGCGAGCACCTTGGCCGGCTGGAAACCACCAGCCTGCCCCATGAGCAGCCAGCGGCCCACAAGGCCAAGGACGCGCCGCAAGTGCCGCACCAGAGCGACTTGTTTGCCAGCCTGCCTCATCCAGCCATCGAGAAGCTGGGCAAGCTGCAACTGGACGACATGACCCCGCGTCAAGCTATCGAAATGCTATATCAACTAAAGAACCTGTTATAACGGCGCCCATTACAAGCTGGTAGAATCCGCCGCGGTTTGCTGGTGCTGCAGGTTATTAGCCTGGCCTGCAGCCACATGCCCGTAAACCGCGCGGCCCTGAGAGGAAGGGCCGCCGCCGTCGCCTGAGGAGAGAATTAGAAATGACCTTCGTCGTCACCGACAACTGCATCAAATGCAAATACACCGACTGCGTGGAAGTCTGTCCGGTGGACTGCTTCTACGAAGGCCCGAACTTCCTGGTCATCCACCCGGACGAGTGCATCGACTGCGCCTTGTGCGAGCCGGAGTGCCCAGCGCAAGCCATCTTCTCGGAAGACGAAGTGCCTTCGGGCATGGAAAACTTCATCGAGCTGAACGCCGAGCTGGCGGAAATCTGGCCTAATATCACCGAGCGTAAGGACGCCCTGCCGGACGCTGAAGAATGGGATGGCAAGCCCGGCAAGATTGCCGACCTGGAGCGCTGATAGCGCCCAGACGCGAAAAAGGCCCTTCGGGGCCTTTTTTGTTTTCCTACAGGCAAAAAAAGGGGCGGTTTGACCCGCCCACATTTTTTCCGTAGTCCCTGCTTGTCCCAAACATCATCCTGATGAAATCGCTTCTTGCGATGTCCTTGGCCTTCATCCTGAAAACCTGTGCATGTCCCTGTGCACAGTTCGAATACTAGCGGGTTCAGCCCGGCGAGCAAGCGATGGACCTTGCAAGGTATTTCCGCGGACACATTTACTCACCGGTGAATAAACCATGCTTTTCAATGGGTTGTAAAAATGCAGCCTTTGGAAACGACTTTGATTTACTGAAGGTTGCATGGAAAGCTTACACAACGAGTAAGCAAAGGCTTACACGCGATGTTACCGGGGTAGCGCGGTACACATTTGATAGGTGTCTTGCCAGGTAGCGTCTTGGCGCCATGCGCCCCGGCAATCTAAAGGGCAACTCGCTTTCCGCCACAAACAAAAACGCCCCGAGATGATCGGGGCGTCTTTTGTTACAGCGCTAGCTACTGGAACAATGACTCGCTGGACAGACCATTCTTTTCAAGGATCTCGCGCAAGCGCTTGAGCCCTTCCACCTGGATTTGCCGCACGCGTTCACGGGTAAGGCCGATCTCCAGCCCAACATCCTCCAGGGTGCTGCTTTCATGGCCGCGAAGGCCAAAGCGGCGTACAACCACTTCACGCTGCTTGTCGGTCAACTCGCCCAGCCACTGGTCGATGCTCTGCGACAGGTCGTCATCCTGCAGCAGTTCGCACGGGTCGGTCGGGCGGTCGTCGGTCAGGGTATCGAGCAGGGTCTTGTCCGAATCCGGGCCAAGCGACACGTCTACCGAAGACACCCGCTCGTTCAGGCCGAGCATACGCTTGACCTCGGCGACCGGCTTTTCCAGCAAGGTGGCGATTTCTTCCGGCGAGGGCTCGTGGTCGAGTTTCTGCGTCAGCTCGCGCGCGGCGCGCAGGTAGACGTTCAGTTCCTTGACCACGTGGATCGGCAGGCGAATGGTGCGGGTCTGGTTCATGATCGCCCGTTCGATGGTCTGGCGAATCCACCAGGTCGCATAGGTCGAAAAACGGAAACCACGCTCCGGGTCGAACTTCTCGACCGCACGGATCAGCCCCAGGTTGCCCTCCTCGATCAGGTCGAGCAACGACAGGCCACGGTTCACGTATCGACGGGCAATTTTGACAACCAGCCGCAGGTTGCTTTCGATCATGCGCTTGCGGCCGGCAGGGTCACCCTTTTGCGACAAGCGCGCAAAATGCACTTCTTCTTCCGGCGAAAGCAGCGGCGAGAAACCAATCTCGTTGAGATACAGCTGGGTGGCATCGAGCGCCCTGCTGTAATCGATGTACTTGTGTTGCTTGAGCGAAGAGCCCGATTTGGCCCTCGTCCGAACCGAAGATACAGCAGGTTCGTCTGACACCACATCCGTTTCCAAAACGATACCCGTCTCCATCAGGAGGACGTCATCGTCGATGTCAAACTCCGGCACTTCTTTACTGAGAGCCATTGTTATAATCCTTTGCTGAGTTCGAACTCAGACTCGAGCGGCACCTTTCTCCCTGGCAGCGCTTGAGCCTGTCCCCTCTACATCACAGGAACAGGCTGGGTACAACGGTCAACGACGTGGCAGGAACTGGAGTGGATCGACGGGTTTGCCCTGGCGGCGAATCTCGAAATGCAGCTTCACCCGATCTGTGCCCGTAGACCCCATTTCAGCAATCGACTGCCCTGCCTTGACCTGCTGCCCCTCCCGAACCAACAGCCTGCGGTTATGACCGTAGGCACTGACGTAGGTGTCGCTGTGCTTGATGATGATCAGCTCGCCGTAGCCCCTCAAACCACTCCCGGCATAAACCACCGCACCATCAGACGCAGCAAAAACAGGCTGTCCCAAATCACCGGCGATATCAATGCCTTTATTCAAACTACCGTTTGAAGCGAATTTTCCAATCAGTACACCGTTGGCAGGCCAGGTCCACCCACCTACCGCGCGCTCTGCGGCTGGTACGGTAGCAACCACAGGGGCAGGAGTGGAAGGCGCCGACGTGGCCGGTTTGCTGGTGCTGGCAGGCGCCGTGGCAGTGCTGCCCACAGGCCGCCGCGTGACCGTGGTGCGGCTTGACGAGGATGGGCTGGACACCACCGTAGTGCGGCTGCTGGAACCGCTGCTGAAACGAATCGCTTGGCCCGGGCGGATGGTATAAGGCGCCTGGATGCCGTTGCGTGCAGCCAGCTCCTTGTAGTCCCAGCCATAACGGAAGGCGATGGAGAACAGGGTGTCGCCTGGCTTGACGATGTATTGCCCAGAAGTCACCGCCGGGCGCTTGGGCACGGTGTTGTTGCGGTCGACCACCCGCGCGCTGTTGCTGCTGGTGCTTGAGCAACCCACCAGAAGCGAGCCCATGGCCAATGCAATCACCAGAAGCTTGAAACCCGACCCGTCCTTGCGCTGCCGAATGACTGTGTGACCCACCCGCGCTCCCCTCATGGTGCCGAAAATCGATATGAAGACAAGAAATGCAATATTATTGCAATTATAACCAAGCCAGCCGGTAATGGCAGACGGGTACAAAAGACGGGCATAAAACCCCGGTGCACGCTGTGCGTCAGCGCTTCGCACCGCCTGATAGACAGGGCGAAGCGACAAGAATTCGCCACTGGCACAAAAATACACCGCGCCTCATGCCCGCACAGCTCGGATCAACAGGCCTCAGGCCAGGGGACCATTGAGCAGCGGCACGAAACGCACAGCCCCCAGTACCCGACGGGAGAATCCATGCTCCTCGCGCACGATCAGCATCAGTTGCTGCGCTTCGCCGGCCGGCCCTACCGGGATGACCATGCGCCCACCGGGTGCCAGTTGGTCGAGCAGTGCCTGTGGCACTTCCGGCGCCACGGCGGTGACGATGATGCCGTTGTACGGCGCAAGCGCCGGCCACCCCTCACAACCGTCACCCCAGCGGAAGACCACGTTGCGCAGGTTAAGCTCCACCAGACGCTCTTTGGCCCGGTCCTGCAGTACCTTGATACGCTCTACCGAAAACACTCGCTCGACCAGCTGGGCCAGGATCGCCGTCTGGTAGCCTGAACCGGTGCCAATCTCCAGCACCTTGTCCAGCGGCCCGGCCTCGAGCAACAACTCGCTCATGTGAGCAACCATGAACGGCTGGGAGATGGTCTGGTTGTGGCCGATCGGCAGCGCGGTGTCTTCGTAAGCCCGATGCGCCAGCGCCTCGTCGACGAACAGGTGGCGCGGCGTACGACGGATCACGTCGAGCACCTTGGTGTTCGAAACCCCCTCTTCGCACAAGCGCTGGATCAGCCGCTCCCGGGTACGCTGAGAGGTCATGCCGATGCCACGCCGCAGCATATCGTCCTCGCGCATCAGAGCAGGCCCTCCAGCCATCCATCGAGCTGCTCGAAGGCATCATTGAAGGTGCGGTCGAGCTGCAACGGGGTAATCGATACGTAGCCTTGCATCACCGCGTGGAAGTCGGTGCCCGGGCCGCCGTCCTCGGCATCACCGGCCACGGCAATCCAGTAGCCTTCCTTGCCACGCGGGTTGACCACCTTGGTGGGCGCCGCCGCCCGCGCCCGGTGACCGAGACGGGTGAGCTGGATGCCACGGATGTGCTCCAGCGGCAAGTTGGGAATATTGACGTTGAGTACGGTGCGTGGCGGCAACACCAGGCGCGACTGTGCCTCGACCAGACGACGGGCGATATAGGCCGCGGTCGGCAGGTTGTCCGGCTGGCGCGACAACAGCGAGAACGCCAGCGAGGTACCGCCGAGGAAGCGGCCTTCGAGCGCCGCAGCGACCGTTCCCGAATACAGCACGTCATCGCCCAGGTTGGCACCGAGGTTGATCCCCGACACGACCATGTCCGGCGTCTGTGGCAACAGCCCATTGAGCCCCAGGTGCACGCAGTCGGTCGGCGTGCCGTTGAGGCTGATGAAGCCATTGGCCAAGGTCTGCGGATGCAGTGGCCGGTCCAGCGTCAGCGAACTGCTGGCGCCGCTCTTGTCTTGATCCGGGGCGATCACCGCGCACTCGGCATAATCCGCCAGCGCAGCGTGCAGCGCGGCGATGCCAGGTGCGGTAACACCGTCGTCATTCGAAATCAGAATACGCATGGGCTGTCCGTCTGCCCTGCCGACACCAGATCCACGACTTCACGCACCACCACGGTGGCGAAGCATCCGGCCGGCAGGACGAATTCCAGTTGCAGGATATCAGGCTCGGGATAATGCCACGTCAGGCCGCCAATAGGGAGCCGCAGAATTCGCCGTTCGTGATCCATGCCCGCCTGGGCCAGCCACTGGCAAAGTGCCGGCTGACGTGCGCCGATAGCGTTTTCCAGCTGCGCAGGCGCACCGCCAGCAGGTGAAGCGCCCTCCCCCCACATCGGGCCGGTTGGATGCAAGTCGAGAATCGCCAGGCGCGGGTCGGCACATTCCGCCTCACCCGCCGGGAAGAAACTGCGGCTGTCGGTGAACGCCAGCAGGTCGCCAACCTGGGCTCGGGCCCAGCTACCGTCAGCCACACGCGCAGCCAGCAACTGATTGAACAGGTAGCTGCGCCCGGCCGAAAGCAGCCGCGAACGCACGTTGCGCTGTTCAGGCAAAGCCTTGCGCGCGGCCCAATCGAGGGCGTCATGGACGTTGCCACCCCCGTGCCCGAAGCGCTGGGTGCCGAAATAGTTGGGCACACCTCGCTGCCTCAGCTGCTCCAGGCGGGCATCCACCGCCTGGTGATCGGCAGCCAGGGCGGTCAGGCGCAAGGTGAACCCGTTGGCCGAATGCGCGCCGCGCTGCAGTTTGCGCTGGTGACGCACCTGCTTGAGCACACGCAGGCTGGCATCCTCGGCACGCGACAGATCTGGGTCGGCCTTGCCCGGCAGGTGCAGGCTGAACCACTGGCGGGTCAGCGCCTGGCGGTCCTTCAGGCCGGCGTAGCTGATGCTGCGCACCGGCACGCCAGCGGCGCGGGCGAGGCGCCGGGCGGCTTCTTCAGTGTTCAGATCACGCTTCTCGACCCACAGCCACAGGTGCTCGCCTTGGCCCGATAGCGGTATATCCAGGACTTCGTCAACCTGAAAGTCTTCGGCGACCGCTTTGAGGATGGCGGTGCCCAGGGGTTCGCCCGATGCGCGCGGGCCCAGCAGTTCAAGTTCGGTCATGCTGGCAGCAGCAGGGCGACCGAATGCACGGCAATGCCCTCCTCGCGGCCGGTAAAGCCAAGCTTCTCTGTGGTAGTGGCCTTGACGTTGACCTGGTCGAGCTCGACCTGCAGGTCTTCGGCGATCAGCTGGCGCATGGTTTCGATGTGTGGGGCCATTTTCGGTGCCTGGGCGACGATGGTGGCGTCAACGTTGCCGACCTTCCAGCCCTTGGCCTTGACGATGCCGACCACATGGCGCAGCAGCACGCGGCTGTCAGCCCCCTTGAACTGCGGGTCAGTGTCAGGGAAGTGCTTGCCGATGTCGCCCAGCGCCGCAGCGCCAAGCAAGGCATCGCTCAGGGCGTGCAGCAGCACGTCACCGTCGGAGTGGGCCAGCAGGCCGTATTTGTGGGGGATACGCACCCCGCCCAGGGTAATGAAATCACCGTCGCAAAAACGGTGCACATCGTAGCCGTGGCCAATACGCATAAGAAAACGCCCTGAATGAGTCAGGGCGTGATTCTACCTGCTTTGCAGGGGATTTGTGGGATTGGGGCTGCTGTGCAGCCCTTCGCGGGCACGCCCGCTCCCACAGGAGGCGTTAAACCCGCCCCAGTGCCACCGCATGATGGCGCAGGTGTTCCTCGATGAAGCTGGCAATGAAGTAGTAGCTATGGTCATAACCCGGCTGCATACGCAGGGTCATTTCGTGGCCACCTTTGCGTGCCGCCTGCTCCAGCGCTTCAGGCTTGAGTTGCTTCTCGAGGAAGTCGTCACGGTCGCCCTGGTCCACCAGCAACGGCGGGCATTGGCCAGCAGGGGTTTCGGCCAGCAGCACGCTGGCATCCCACTCACGCCAGCGTCCACGGTCTTCACCCAGGTAGCGGCTGAAGGCCTTCTCGCCCCACGGACAATCCATCGGATTGCTGATCGGCGAGAATGCCGACACCGAGCGGTAGCGCCCCGGATTGCGCAAGGCGCACACCAGCGCGCCATGCCCACCCATGGAGTGGCCGCTGATGCTGCGCTCGCCCGACGCCGGGAAGTGCGCTTCGATCAGGGCTGGCAACTCCTCCACCACGTAGTCGTGCATGCGGTAGTGCTGGGCCCAGGGTTGCTGGGTGGCGTTGAGGTAGAAGCCAGCACCCAGGCCGAAGTCCCAGGCGCCGTCCGGATCGCCCGGCACCTGCTCGCCACGTGGGCTGGTATCGGGGGCGACGATGATCAGCCCCAGCTCGGCGGCCAGACGCTGGGCGCCGGCCTTCTGCATGAAGTTCTCGTCGGTGCAGGTGAGGCCGCTGAGCCAGTACAGCACCGGCAGCTTTTCGCCCTGCTCGGCCTGCGGTGGCAGGTACACAGCGAACACCATATCGCAACCCAGCACCTTGGAATGATGCCGGTAACGCTTGTGCCAGCCGCCGAAGCTCTTCTGGCAGGAGATGTTATCCAGGCTCATGGCAGACCTCAGAAGTGGATCACGCTACGGATGCTCTTGCCTTCATGCATCAGGTCGAAGGCCTTGTTGATGTCTTCCAGACCCATCGTGTGGGTGATGAAGGTGTCCAGCGGGATCTCGCCTTTCTCGGACATTTCCACGTAGCTCGGCAGCTCGCTGCGGCCACGCACGCCGCCGAACGCCGAACCACGCCAAACCCGACCGGTAACCAGCTGGAACGGACGCGTGGAAATTTCCTGGCCGGCACCGGCCACACCGATGATGACCGACTCACCCCAGCCCTTGTGGCAGCATTCCAGGGCGGCGCGCATCAGCTGAACGTTGCCGATGCACTCGAAGGAGAAGTCCACGCCACCATCGGTGAGGTCGACGATCACTTCCTGGATCGGGCGATCGTAGTCTTTCGGGTTGATGCAATCGGTGGCACCCAGTTGGCGGGCGATTTCGAACTTGGCCGGGTTGATGTCGATGGCGATGATACGCGAGGCCTTGGCCTTGACCGCACCGATCACGGCCGACAGGCCGATGCCACCGAGGCCGAAGATGGCCACGGTATCACCGGGCTTGACCTTGGCAGTGTTGAGCACCGCGCCGATACCGGTGGTGACGCCGCAACCCAGCAGGCAGACCTTTTCCAGTGCTGCTTCTTTCTGGATCTTGGCCACGGAAATTTCCGGCAGCACGGTGTATTCGGAGAACGTCGAGGTGCCCATGTAGTGGAACAACTGCTGGCCCTTGTACGAGAAGCGCGTGGTGCCGTCCGGCATCAGGCCCTTGCCCTGGGTGGCGCGGATGGCCTGGCACAGGTTGGTCTTGCCCGAGAGGCAGAACTTGCACTTGCCGCATTCCGGGGTGTACAGCGGGATGACGTGGTCACCCACGGCGAGCGAGGTCACCCCCTCGCCTACCGCTTCGACGATGGCACCGCCTTCGTGGCCGAGGATCGACGGGAAGATACCTTCCGGGTCAGCACCGGACAGGGTATAGGCATCGGTGTGGCAGACACCGCTGGCGACCACGCGCAGCAGCACCTCACCGGCCTTTGGCATGGCCACGTCGACTTCGACGATTTCCAGGGGTTTCTTGGCTTCGAAGGCTACGGCAGCACGGGACTTGATCATCAAAGGTCTCCAGACAGTGGATCGATTCAGTCTTGCAGTGTAATTCAGCGCCTTTTGATGAATAATCAGGCCAAAGACAAAACATTATTGCCACACAGGGATAATCGATGAGCAGCCGATGGGAAGGCATCGACGAATTTGTCGCCGTGGCCGAATCGGGCCAGTTCACTGCCGCCGCCGAACGCCTGGGGGTTTCCTCATCGCACATCAGCCGGCAGATCGCCCGGCTGGAGGACCGCCTGCAAACGCGTCTGCTGTATCGCAGCACCCGCCGGGTAACCCTGAGCGAAGCCGGGCAGACCTTCCTGCAGCATTGCCAACGCTTGCAGGATGGCCGTGAGGAAGCGCTGCGCGCCATGGGCGACCTGGCCAGCGAACCCAAGGGCTTGTTGCGCATGACGTGTGCAGTGGCCTACGGCGAGCGCTTCATCGTGCCGCTGGTGACGCGATTCATGGCGCTGTACCCGCAGTTGCGCGTGGATGTGGAGCTGAGCAACCACACCCTCGACCTGCTGCATGAAGGCATGGACCTGGCCATCCGCCTGGGCCGCCTGGCCGACTCTCGCCTGGTGGCTACCCGCCTGGCGCCAAGGCGCATGTACCTGTGTGCCTCGCCGGCCTATCTTGAGCGCTATGGCCGGCCACACAGCCTGTCGGAGCTGGCGCGGCACAATTGCCTGGTGGGGAGTTCGGACTTGTGGGCGCTACAGCAGGATGGCCGTGAGATCAGCCAGCGGGTACAGGGTAACTGGCGCTGCAACAGTGGCCAGGCAGTGCTGGATGCGGCGCTGCAAGGGATCGGGTTGTGCCAGTTGCCGGATTACTACGTGCTGGAACACCTGAACAGTGGTGCGCTGGTGTCGCTGCTGGAGGCGCACCAACCGCCGAATACGGCGGTGTGGGCGCTGTATCCGCAGCAGAGGCACCTGTCGCCGAAAGTGCGGCGGTTGGTGGATTACCTGAAGGAGGGGTTGGCGGGGTTGCCGGAGTATCGTTTCGGCTGACGGGATGTGCTGCATGTACTGGCCTCTTCGCGGGTAAACCCGCTCCTACGACGGTCTGTGTCCAACCACCGATGCGTGTGTAGGAGCGGGTTTACCCGCGAATACGGTGGCGGCGGCAACGGTGGACGGCGGGTGGGGATTGGCCAGCAGGTCCGGCCCTTTCGCGGGTAAACCCGCTCCTACGACGGTCTGTGTCCAACCACCGATGCAATCCATTGTAGGAGCGGGTTTACCCGCGAAAAGGCCAGCCCAGGAGAGCGCTCAGCGTTTACCCGCCCAGCGCTGGCGCAACCATTCGAGATCTTCGGGCCGGGTCACCTTTATGTTGTCACTGCGCCCTTCCACCAGCCGCGGCGCCTGACCGGACCATTCGATGGCCGAAGCTTCATCGGTCACCACCACATCCGACACCAGGCACTCAGCCAGCGCCCGGTGTAACGCTCCAAGGCGGAACATCTGCGGTGTGTACGCCTGCCAGATCGTGCTGCGGTCCACGGTAGCACTCACCCGGCCATGGCTGTCGGCACGCTTGAGGGTATCGCGCGCCGGCACCGCCAGCAGGCCACCCACCGGGTCGTCCGCCAGCTCCGACAACAGCTTGTCCAGGTCGCTGCGCGCCAGGTTCGGCCGCGCAGCATCGTGCACCAGCACCCAGTCGCTGTCCCCCGCCCCCTGGGCATGCAGCACCAGCAAGGCGTTAAGCACCGAGTCAGCGCGTTCACGCCCGCCCGCCGCGCACTGGATGCGTGGGTCGCTGGCGCAGCGCAGGCCAGGCCAGTACGGGTCGTCTTCGGCAATGCTGACCACCACGCCCTTAAGCGCCGGGTGGCCAAGAAAACAGTCGAGGCTGTGCTCGAGAAGAGTCTGCCCAGCCAGCTCCAGGTATTGCTTGGGGCGGTCGGCAGCCATGCGGGCACCTACACCCGCCGCAGGGATCACGGCCCAGAAGGCCGGCAAGGTATCGATCATTTCTGTGGCAACTGGAAGAGGGTTTCGCCCTCTTTGACCATCCCCAATTCATGGCGGGCCCGTTCTTCAACGGTCTCCATGCCTTTTTTCAGCTCTAGCACTTCAGCATCGAGCACACGATTACGCTCGAGCAAGCGCTCGTTTTCGGCATGCTGATCGGCAATCTGCTGCTTCAGTTCGGTCACTTGCGCCAGGCTGCCGTTACCCACCCACAGGCGGTACTGCAGGCCACCCAACAGCAAGAGCAGAACGAGGAACAACCAATAGGGACTGCGCATCACGTTATCCAGGTTAAAAAGGCTGCCGCGTACTTTTTACTTCGGGGCCTCGAATAGCACGAAGCCTGGCCGAGGCCAGGCTTCGTCGACAGAAACCCGTTAGTACGTAGGAAAGTTCAGTACGAACGTTCCTACAACTCCGGCTGCTGCCTTTTTACCATCTCTTGCTTAGCCGCGAAACTCGGCACGACCGCGGTAAACCGCTTTGGCGCCCAGTTGCTCTTCGATGCGCAGCAGCTGGTTGTACTTGGAAACGCGGTCGGAACGGCACAGCGAGCCCGTCTTGATCTGGCCAGCAGCAGTACCCACAGCCAGGTCGGCAATGGTCGAGTCTTCGGTTTCACCGGAACGGTGCGAGATCACTGCAGTGTAACCAGCAGCCTTGGCCATCTGGATGGCTTCCAGGGTTTCGGTCAGCGAGCCGATCTGGTTGAACTTGATCAGGATCGAGTTACCGATGCCTTTCTCGATGCCTTCCTTGAGGATCTTGGTGTTGGTCACGAACAGGTCGTCACCGACCAGCTGGACTTTTTCACCGATCTTGTCAGTGAGGATTTTCCAGCCAGCCCAGTCGGACTCGTCCAGGCCGTCTTCGATCGAAATGATCGGGAAACGCTCGGTCAGGCCTTTCAGGTAGTCGGCGAAGCCTTCGGCGTCGAACGACTTGCCTTCGCCGGACAGGTTGTACTTGCCGTCTTCGTAGAATTCAGAAGCCGCGCAGTCCAGGGCCAGGGTCACGTCGGTGCCCAGCTTGTAGCCGGCTTTTTCGACAGCTTCAGCGATGGCGCCCAGGGCGTCTTCGTTGGATGCCAGGTTAGGGGCGAAACCACCTTCATCACCTACGGCGGTGTTCAGGCCACGGGCCTTCAGTACAGCCTTGAGGTGGTGGAAGATTTCGGTACCCATGCGCAGGCCGTCAGAGAAGGTCTTGGCGCCAACCGGCTGAACCATGAACTCCTGGATGTCGACGTTGTTGTCGGCGTGCTCGCCACCGTTGATGATGTTCATCATCGGAACCGGCATCGAGTACTGGCCCGGGGTGCCGTTCAGGTTGGCGATGTGCGCGTACAGCGGCAGGTCCTGGTCCTGGGCAGCAGCTTTGGCGGCAGCCAGGGAAACAGCCAGGATGGCGTTGGCGCCCAGCTTGGCCTTGTTCTCGGTACCGTCCAGTTCAATCATGGCGCGGTCCAGCGCCTTCTGGTCGGAAGGATCCTTGCCCAGCAGCAGGTCACGGATCGGGCCGTTGATGTTGGCGACGGCCTTCAGCACGCCCTTGCCCAGGTAACGGCTCTTGTCGCCATCACGCAGCTCCAGCGCTTCGCGCGAGCCGGTAGAAGCACCGGACGGCGCGCAAGCGCTGCCGATGATGCCGTTGTCGAGCAGTACATCGGCTTCCACAGTGGGGTTGCCACGCGAATCGAGAACTTCACGACCTTTGATGTCGACGATTTTTGCCATTGTTGTAAGCACTCCAGAATTTGACGAAAACAACTTAGCTTAGGAAATTCTTGCCGTTCACCGGGCGAACTTGCTTTGGGCAGGCCTGATGAAGGGAGCCCCTGACCGACTGGTCAGGGGTGGATCGGGCGGTACTTTACCCGAGAAATGAGCTTTACGCGGTTTCTACCGTCGGAAAACTTTTCACCAGGTCGTCCAATTGCTTGAGCTGGACCAGGAACGGCTCCAGTTTATCCAGGCGCAGGGCGCATGGGCCATCGCACTTGGCGTTGTCCGGGTCGGGGTGGGCTTCGAGGAAAAGCCCGGCCAGGCCCTGACTCATGCCGGCCTTGGCCAGGTCAGTGACCTGGGCCCGACGACCGCCGGCGGAATCGGCGCGGCCACCCGGCATCTGCAGGGCGTGGGTCACGTCGAAGAACACCGGGTACTCGAACTGCTTCATGATGCCGAAGCCCAGCATGTCGACCACCAGGTTGTTGTAGCCGAAGCTCGAACCACGTTCGCAGAGTATCAACTGGTCGTTACCGGCCTCTTCGCACTTGGCCAGGATGTGTTTCATTTCCTGAGGTGCGAGGAACTGAGCCTTCTTGATGTTGATCACCACGCCGGTTTTGGCCATGGCCACCACCAGGTCAGTCTGCCGCGACAGGAAAGCCGGCAGCTGGATGATATCGCACACCTTGGCGACGGGCTCGGCCTGGTAAGGCTCGTGCACGTCGGTGATCACCGGCACGTTGAAGGTGCGCTTGATCTCTTCGAAGATCTTCAGCCCCTCTTCCATGCCAGGGCCACGGTAGGACGTTACCGACGAACGGTTGGCCTTGTCGAAGCTGGCCTTGAACACGTACGGGATACCGAGCTTCTCGGTAACCCGCACGTACTCTTCGCAGACCTTCATCGCCAGGTCACGGGATTCCAGAACGTTCATGCCGCCGAACAGGACGAACGGCTTGTCGTTGGCGATCTCGATGTTACCGACGCGAATGATCTTCTGGGTCATCGATCAGGCCTTGTTCTTCTGAGCCAGGGCTGCCTTGACGAAACCACTGAACAGCGGGTGGCCGTCACGCGGGGTGGAGGTGAACTCCGGGTGGAACTGGCAAGCGACGAACCACGGGTGATCCTTGGACTCGACCACTTCCACCAGCGCGCCGTCTTCGGAACGGCCGGAAACCACCAGACCAGCGTCCACCAGTTGTGGCAGCAGGTTGTTGTTCACTTCGTAGCGGTGACGGTGACGCTCGGTGATCACGTCCTTGCCGTAGCAGTCGTGCACCTTGGAACCGGCAGCCAGCTGGCAGTCCTGTGCGCCCAGGCGCATGGTGCCGCCCAGGTCGGAAGCCTCGTCGCGGGTCTCGACGGCACCGGTGGCATCGGCCCACTCGGTGATCAGGCCGACCACTGGGTGGCCGCTGTTACGGTCGAACTCGGTGGAGTTGGCGTCTTTCCAGCCCATCACGTTACGGGCGAATTCGATGACGGCCACCTGCATGCCCAGGCAGATACCCAGGTACGGCACCTTGTTCTCACGGGCGTATTGCACCGCAGTGATCTTGCCTTCCACACCGCGCAGGCCGAAACCGCCCGGTACCAGGATGGCATCGGCGCCTTCGAGCAGGCTGGTGCCCTGGTTCTCGATGTCTTCCGAATCGATGTAACGCAGGTTGACCTTGGTCCGGTTGGTGATGCCGGCGTGGCTCATCGCTTCGATCAGCGATTTGTACGCATCCAGCAGCTCCATGTACTTGCCGACCATGGCGATGGTCACTTCGTGCTCCGGGTTGAGCTTGGCATCGACCACCTTGTCCCACTCGGACAGGTCGGCGCCATTGCACTGCAGGCCGAAGCGCTCGACGACGAAGTCGTCCAGGCCCTGAGCATGCAGCACGCCCGGGATCTTGTAGATGGTGTCGACGTCTTCCAGCGAAATCACCGCACGCTCTTCAACGTTGGTGAACAGCGCGATCTTGCGACGCGACGAAGCATCGACCGGGTGGTCGGAGCGGCAGATCAGCACATCAGGCTGCAGGCCGATGGAGCGCAGCTCCTTGACCGAGTGCTGGGTCGGCTTGGTCTTGGTTTCGCCAGCGGTGGCGATGTACGGGACCAGGGTCAGGTGCATCAGCATGGCACGCTTGGAGCCCACTTCGACACGCAGCTGGCGAATCGCCTCGAGGAACGGCTGCGACTCGATATCACCCACGGTACCGCCGATCTCCACCAGGGCCACGTCGGCATCGCCGGCACCCTTGATGATGCGACGCTTGATTTCGTCGGTGATGTGCGGGATGACCTGGATGGTCGCGCCCAGATAATCACCACGACGCTCTTTGCGCAGCACGTGCTCGTAGATACGGCCGGTGGTGAAGTTGTTGTTCTGGGTCATGGTGGTGCGGATGAACCGCTCGTAGTGCCCCAGGTCGAGGTCGGTCTCGGCGCCATCGTGGGTGACGAACACTTCACCGTGCTGGAACGGGCTCATGGTGCCCGGGTCGACGTTGATGTACGGATCCAGCTTGAGCATGGTGACCTTCAGGCCCCGCGCTTCCAGGATGGCCGCCAGGGAAGCCGAGGCAATGCCTTTCCCCAATGAAGAAACAACACCGCCCGTGACGAATATGTAGCGCGTCATGAAAAACCCTAGAAGTCTGCGTTAAGGCGGCCAGCGCCGCCGGAGAAAGCGAAGGAAGGCCGAAGCCCCCGATCACCTGCGTCAATCACAGTGCATCTCGAAAAACTGCCGCGTCTGTACAGCCAGGGTATACCCGGCATGGCGTTCGCTCGTCATTTCCAGAATCAGCTCGGCAAAAAACTGCTTGGTAATCGGCAACCCCTGTGTTTTCGCGGAACCCACAGAAGTTGTATCAAGAAGGGAGGGTAGTCTACCGGAATGTACCCTTCAGCTCAAACCTTGCGCGTTCGTCGGTAACTGCCAGTGCAGTTGGCAATCCGCCTGCACCAGCCCGGGCAGGTTGGCCACCGCCAGCAGGCGTTCGCCGTGATACAGCAACGGCAGGCGCGAGCGCAGGAAATGCGGCACCTGCTGTTCGTTGAGCAGGCGCTTGAGGTCCCGCCGGCCACGGCCGGGAACCTCCAGCATTTCCCCCCCCTGACGGTAGGCAATGCGCAACACGCTCGACACGGCTGCGCCAACAAGACGCACGCAACCATTGCCCGGCAACCGCAACGGCCGATCAGGGTCGGGCCAGGCCAGCGAGCCAGCCGGTTGCTGTAGCCAATCACCGCTCAGCCACCAGATGCGCCCGTGGCTACGCACCAACCGTCCATCGGCAAGCCGCCAGACTGGCCGGGCATCGGCAGCGGCATCGCGCAGGTCTGCCCAGCCGGCCCAGTGCCGGGTATCGGGCAAACGGGTGCGCTGGCTCAGCCAGTACTGCAAGGCATTGCGCTGACGGGCCGGCGATAACGCCAGCAGGGCGGCCAGGTCGAGGGAATCCAGCCCCGGCCAGGCGATGGGCGCCCCCTTGCCCGCAAGCGCCAGATCCTCTTGGGCCAGTTCGTCCAGCAAACCCAGCGCCTCGCCCAGATGCTCTGCTGCCCGGGCGAAGTTCTGGCTGGCCTGTGGCCAACGTTGCTGCAAGTGCGGCATCACTTCGCCGCGCAGGTAGTTGCGGGCGAATTGTGTGTCGAGGTTTGACGGGTCTTCGATCCAGGTCAGCCCTTGGGCTTGGGCATAATCCTGCAAATGTTGCCGGGAACAGGCCAGTAACGGCCTGACCAGGCTGCCCTGCCCCAGCGCCCGCTGCCCCGGCATTGCCGCCAGGCCCCGCAGGCCGGCACCACGCAACAGGCGGAACAGCAGGGTCTCGGCCTGGTCGTCGCGGTGCTGGCCGGTGAACAGGATATCGCCCGGGCCGAGCACTTGCCTGAAGGCGGCATAGCGGGCATCGCGAGCGGCCTGTTCAAGGCTGGCGCCTGGGGAGACCTGGACGTGGATGACCTGAAGTTCAACGTCGAAATTGTCGCAGATGGCCTGGCAGTGGGCGGGCCAGGCGTCGGCAGCAGCTTGCAGGCCGTGGTGGATATGGATGGCGCGCAGCGGGGGGGATGCGTGGTTGCGGGCGTATTCGGCCAGCAGGTGCAGGAGGACGGTGGAATCGAGGCCGCCGGAGAAGGCGACGTACCAGGTGGGGGCGTTGAGCCAAGGAGTGAGGTTGATCATCTAGCCCTCGCTCGATTCCAGAAAGCATTCGCGGGCATGCCCGCTCCCACACGTACGGCGCAAGCCTCAAGGGCAGCGCAATACCTGTAGGAGCGGGTTTACCCGCTAACACCGGCGAAGCCGGTGCCATCAATCACAAGGGCCGCAAAACGGCCCCGGGGCAAATCAGAATCAGAGGCCGTAGCTCATCAGGCGCTCGTAACGACGGGCCAGCAGCGCATCGTTGTCGAACTTGCCGAGCATGTCCAGCTGCTGCACCAGATCGGCACGGATGCTTTCGGACATCTTGGCCGGGTCACGGTGGGCGCCGCCCAGCGGCTCCTGGATGACCTTGTCGACAATGTTCAGGCTCTTCAGACGCTCGGCGGTGATGCCCATGGCCTCGGCCGCGTCTGCTGCTTTATCGGCAGTTTTCCACAGAATCGAAGCACAGCCTTCCGGCGAGATCACCGAGTAGGTGGAGTACTGCAGCATGTTCAGTTGGTCGCACACGCCAATGGCCAGTGCACCACCGGAACCACCCTCACCAATCACGGTAGCGATGATCGGGGTTTTCAGGCGTGCCATGACCCGCAGGTTCCAGGCGATGGCTTCACTCTGGTTGCGCTCTTCGGCGTCGATACCCGGGTAGGCGCCCGGCGTGTCGATGAAGGTCAGGATCGGCATCTTGAAGCGTTCGGCCATTTCCATCAGGCGACAGGCCTTGCGGTAGCCTTCCGGGCGCGGCATGCCGAAGTTGCGACGCACTTTCTCGCGCACTTCACGGCCCTTCTGGTGGCCAATGACCATGACCGGCTTGCCGTCCAGACGCGCAGTACCACCCACGATGGCGGCGTCGTCAGAGAAGTGACGGTCCCCGTGCAGCTCTTCGAACTCGGTGAAGATGTGCTCCAGGTAGTCCAGGGTGTAAGGACGACGCGGGTGACGGGCCAGGCGGGCGATCTGCCAGCTGGTCAGGTTGCCGAAGATGCTTTCGGTCAGGGTGTTGCTCTTGTCTTGCAGACGGGCAATTTCATCGCTGATGTTCAGCGAGTTGTCGTTGCCCACCAGGCGCAGGCCTTCGATCTTGGCTTGCAGGTCGGCAATCGGCTGTTCGAAGTCGAGGAAATTCGGGTTCATAGTCATCCGTCTTGGGTCTACGGCCAGGCGGCCGGCCGGTTGATCCGTTTGGCGCCATACCTTAAGGGATCAGGCGCATTCAGGTCGAGATTAAATTTTTGTCGGTTCAACGATATTGCAGGAAGACGTTCTCACGCCCGAACTGGTCACGCAGCGCCTGAATCAGCCCATCGGCTGGGTCGATCGCCCACTGCTCGCCAAACTGCAGCATGGCCTTGGCGTCGCTGCCGGTGTACTCCAGCGTGATCGGGCAAGCACCGCGATGGCGGGTGATCAACTCGCCCAGCCATTTCAGCCGGTCGCCCTTCAGTGCGTCGTGCGCCACCTTCAGGCGCAGGCTCTCGGCCAGCTTGGTGCGCGCGTCTTCCATGGTCATCACCTGCTTCACCCGCAGGCGCAAGCCCCCGGAGAAGTCGTCATTGCTGACCTCGCCTTCCACCACCACCATGGCATCGGTCTGCAGCAAGGACTGTGCCGCCATGAAGGCATCGGCAAACAGCGATGCCTCGATCCGTCCGGAACGGTCATCCAGGGTGACGAAGCCCATCTTGTCGCCCTTCTTGTTCTTCATCACCCGCAAGGCAATGATCATGCCCGCGATGGTCTGGGTTTCGCGCGACGGCTTGAGGTCGACGATGCGCTGGCGGGCGAAGCGGCGGATCTCGGTCTCGTACTCGTCGATCGGGTGGCCGGTGAGGTAGAGGCCAAGGGTGTCTTTCTCCCCCTTCAGACGCTCCTTGAGGGTGAGCTCGCGCACCTTGCGATGGTTGGCATAGACGTCGACATCTGCCGCGTCGAACATGCTGCCGAACAGGTCGACATGACCACTGTCAGCGGTATGCGCAGCCTGCTCGGCTGCCTTGATGGCCTCGCCCAGCGCCGACAGCAAGGTTGCCCGGTTGATGTCGATGTTGGCGTGGTAGGCCTTGATCTCGTCATGGAAGTGCGGGCCAAGGCGGTCCAACGCGCCACTGCGCACCAGCGCATCAAGGGTACGCTTGTTGACCCGCTTGAGGTCGATGCGTTCACAGAAATCGAACAGGTCCTTGAACGGACCGCCTTGGGCACGGGCCTCGACAATCGCCTCCACCGGGCCTTCGCCGACACCCTTGATGGCGCCAAGGCCGTAGACGATACGGCCGTCGTTGTTGACGGTGAACTTGAAGTCCGAGAAGTTCACGTCCGGCGCGTCGAGGCGCAGCTTCATGCTGCGCACCTCTTCCACCAGCACCACCACCTTGTCGGTGTTGTGCATATCCGCCGACAGGACCGCAGCCATGAACGGCGCCGGGTAGTGGGTTTTCAGCCAGGCGGTCTGGTACGACACCAGGCCATAGGCGGCGGAGTGGGATTTGTTGAAGCCGTAGCCCGCGAACTTCTCTACCAGGTCGAAGATGTTACCGGCGAGGTCCGCATCGATATTGTTGGCTACGCAACCCTCGATGAAACCACCGCGCTGCTTGGCCATTTCCTCGGGCTTTTTCTTACCCATGGCCCGGCGTAGCATGTCGGCGCCACCCAGGGTGTAACCCGCCATGACCTGGGCGATCTGCATCACCTGTTCCTGGTACAGGATGATGCCGTAGGTCGGCGCCAGTACCGGCTTGAGGCCTTCGTACTGGTAGTCGGAGTGCGGGTAGGCCAGCTCGGCGCGGCCGTGCTTGCGGTTGATGAAGTCGTCCACCATGCCCGATTGCAGCGGGCCCGGGCGGAACAGCGCAACCAGTGCAATCAGGTCTTCCAGGCAGTCGGGCTTGAGCTTCTTGATCAGCTCCTTCATGCCACGCGATTCAAGCTGGAACACCGCCGTGGTTTCGGCCTTCTGCAGCAGCTCGTAAGTCTTGCGGTCGTCCAGCGGGATGAAGTCGATGTTGAGGTCGGGCAGGTTCTTCTTGGCCTGCTCGCGGTTGATGATCTCCATCGCCCACTTGATGATGGTCAAGGTACGCAGGCCGAGGAAGTCGAACTTCACCAGGCCGGCGGCCTCGACGTCATCCTTGTCGAACTGGGTTACCAGGCCACCACCCTCTTCATCACAGGCGATCGGCGAAAAGTCGGTGAGCTTGGTCGGTGCGATAACCACACCACCGGCGTGCTTGCCGGTACCCCGGGTCACACCCTCCAGCTTCAGGGCCATGTCCCAGATTTCACGGGCGTCTTCGTCGCCCTTGAGGAAGTCACGCAGGATTTCTTCCTGCTCGTAGGCCTTCTCCAGGGTCATGCCCACTTCGAAGGGGATCATCTTCGACAGGCGGTCGGCCAGGCCATAGGATTTGCCTTGCACCCGCGCCACGTCACGCACCACCGCCTTGGCGGCCATGGTACCGAAGGTGATGATCTGGCTCACCGCATTACGGCCGTAGGCCTCGGCCACGTAGTCGATCACCCGGTCACGGCCGTCCATGCAGAAGTCGACGTCGAAGTCGGGCATGGAAATACGTTCAGGGTTGAGGAAGCGCTCGAACAGCAGGTCGTAGGCCAGCGGGTCGAGATCGGTGATCTTCAGTACATAGGCCACCAGCGAGCCAGCGCCCGAACCGCGGCCCGGGCCAACCGGTACGTCGTTGTTCTTGGCCCACTTGATGAAGTCCATAACAATCAGGAAGTAACCGGGGAAGCCCATCTGGATGATGATATCCAGTTCGAACTTCAGGCGGTCCAGGTAAACCTGACGCTTTTCTTCGTAATTGGGCGTGGTCTCTTTCGGCCACAGCACGGCCAGGCGCTCTTCCAGGCCTTCGTGGGCCACATGCCGCAGGTAGTCGTCGATGCCCATGCCGTTGGGCGTGGGGAAGTCAGGCAGGAAGTACTTGCCCAGCTGCACCTGGATGTTGCAGCGCTTGGCAATCTCGACGGTGTTGGCGATGGCGTCGGGCAGGTCACTGAAGAGCTCGGCCATTTCCTCGGCCGACTTCAGGTACTGCTGGTCGCTGTAGCAACGCGGACGGCGCGGGTCATCGAGGGTCCAGCCCTCGCCAATGCATACGCGGGTTTCGTGGGCGTCGAAGTCCGTCTGCTTGATGAAGCGTACGTCGTTGGTAGCCACCAGCGGGGCGCCAAGCTTGTCGGCCAATGCCACCGCCGCGTGCACGTATTCTTCGTCGCGTGCCCGATTGGTGCGCTGCACTTCAACATAGAAGCGCTCGGGGAACATGCCCATCCAGTCTTGAAGAAGCGCTTCGGCTTCGTCTTGCCGACCCGCCAGCAGCGCCATGCCAATGTCGCCTTCCTTGCCCGCGGACAGGGCAATCAGGCCCTCGCTGGCCGGGGCGATCCATTCACGCTGGAGGATGACCAGGCCATTGCGCTGGCCATCGGTCCAGCCGCGCGAGATCAGTTCGGTGAGGTTGCGATAGCCCTTGGGGTCCATGGCCAGGAAGCAGATGCGCGACAGCGGGGCTTCCGGGTCGGCACCGGCCAGCCACAGGTCGGCACCGCAGATCGGCTTGATGCCGGCGCCCATGGCCGTCTTGTAGAACTTCACCAGCGAGCACATGTTGCTCTGATCGGTGATCGCGACCGCCGGCATGTTCATCCCGGTCAGCGCCTTGGCCAGCGGTTTGATCCGCACCAGGCCGTCGACCAGCGAGAATTCGGAGTGGACGCGCAGGTGAACGAAGGGAACCGACATGGAAGATCCTGTAGCAGAGCTTAACGACAAGGGCGGGATTGTAGCCTAACTAGGGGCTTTTTTTGGGCCTGCTTTGCAGCCCTTGGCGGGCACGCCCGCTCCCACAGGTACGGCCCCGCTGCTCAGACCGATGAATCCTGTGGGAGCGGGCGTGCCCGCGAAGGGCCGCAAAGCGGCCCCAATAGGTCAGATCAGGGAATCGGTGACGCCTTCGCGAGCATCCCAAGCCGCCCGCACCGGGGCGAAGGAACGCCGATGAATGGGCGTAGGCCCAAGACGCGCCAACGCCTCGAGATGCACCGGGGTCGGGTAGCCCTTGTGCCCGCCAATGCCATAACCCGGGTAGATCAGTTCGAACGCACTCATCTCCCGATCACGGGTCACCTTGGCCAGGATCGATGCCGCCGCAATGGCCGGCACCTGGCTATCCCCCTTGACCACCGGTGCTGCCGGCACCGCCAGCTTCGGGCAGCGATTGCCATCAATCAGGGCCAGCTTTGGCGTAATGTGCAAGCCCTCCACTGCCCGCTGCATGGCCAGCATGGTGGCCTGCAGGATGTTCAGGCTGTCGATTTCCTCGACTTCGGCGCGGGCGATGCAGAAGCTCAAGGCCTTTTCGCAGATCTCGTCGAACAGCGCCTCACGCCTGGCTTCGGTGAGTTTCTTCGAATCGTTCAGACCGAGAATCGGCCGCGCGGGATCAAGAATCACTGCCGCCGTTACCACCGCGCCGCACAGCGGGCCACGGCCCACTTCGTCAACGCCGGCGACCAGGTCTTCTACCAGGTTGAAGTCCAGTCCAATTTGCATGTCAGCGGTCCTTGAGCAGGGCCAGTACCGCCTCGGCCGCCTGATTGGAGGCGTCACGGCGCAGGGTGCGGTGAATTTCGTCGAAACGTTCGGTCTGCTGGCTTCCATCGCGCACCAGCGGCGCCAGGGTGTTGGCCAGCGCTTCGCTGGTAGCGTCGTCCTGCAGCAACTCGGGCACCAGCTCTCGCTGGGCCAGCAGGTTCGGCAATGACACGTAAGGGCTTTTCACCAGACGCTTGAGAATCCAGAAGGTCAAGGGCGCCAGGCGGTACGCCACCACCATCGGCCGCTTGTACAGCAACGCCTCGAGGGTGGCGGTGCCCGAGGCGATCAGCACCGCGTCACAGGCCGCCAGGGCCTGGTGCGACTGGCCATCGAGCAGGGTCAGCGGCAGGTGGCGCCCTTCAAGCATCTGTTCGATCTGGGCGCGCCGCGTGGCGTTGGCGCAGGGCAACACGAAGCGCACACCCGGCACTTGTTGGCTGAGGCGCTCGGCGGCGTCAAGGAACAACGCGCCCAGGCGCCCTACTTCGCCACCCCGGCTGCCCGGCATCAGCGCCACCACCGGCCCCTCGCCCAGGCCCAGCGCGGCGCGCGCGGCCGGGCGGTCGGCTTCAAGCGGTATGGTGTCTGCCAGCGGGTGGCCGACAAAACGCACTGGCACACCCTGCTCTTCGTAGAACCGCGCCTCGAACGGCAGCAGCGTCAGCATCAGGTCGCAGCCTTCGCGGATCTTCAGCACGCGCTTCTGCCGCCAGGCCCACACTGACGGGCTGACATAGTGCACGGTCTTGATCCCGGCCTGGCGCAGCTTCAGCTCGATGTTGAGGGTGAAGTCAGGGGCGTCGATGCCGATGAATACGTCGGGCTTTTCTTCGATCAGGGTCTGGATCAGCAGCTTGCGGCGCTTGAGCAGCTCGCGCAGGCGCCCCAGTACTTCGACCAGTCCCATGACGGCCAGGCGCTCCATGGGGAAATAGGATTGCAGGCCCTCGGCCTCCATCAAGGGGCCGCCAACCCCGATGAAACGCACGTCGGGGTGGCGCGCCTTGAGGGCACGCATCAAGCCTGAACCAAGAATATCGCCACTGGCCTCACCGGCGACCAGCGCTACGCAAAGCTGGGCCATATCAGCGCGTGATGCCGCGAGCGGAGCTCAGGATCGACTGACGGAACAGCTCGACCTCAGGGTGTTGCGTGGCCGGTTCGGCCAGCTCCTTGAGCGCGTCTTCGACGGTCAGGCCCTGACGGTAGACAATCTTGTAGCAACGACGCAGCACATGGATCACCTCGTCGCTGAAACCGCGGCGGCGCATGCCCTCGAAGTTCATGCTGCGGGCTTCGGCGGGGCTGCCGAACACGGTAACGAAGGCCGGAACGTCCTTGCCAATGGCCGTGCCCATGCCGGAAAACGCGTGGGCGCCAATATGGCAGTACTGGTGAACCAGGGTGTAACCGGACAGGATCGCCCAGTCACCCACATGTACATGACCTGCCAACGCCGTGTTGTTGACCAGGATGCAGTGGTTGCCGATGACACTGTCGTGGCCAATGTGGGCATAGGCCATAATCAGGTTATGGTCACCCACGGTGGTTTCCGCGCGGTCCTGAACAGTACCGCGGTGGATGGTCACCCCTTCGCGAATCACATTGTGATCACCGATCACCAGGCGCGTCGGCTCACCCTTGTACTTCAGGTCCGGGGTGTCTTCACCGATCGAGGAAAACTGAAAGATACGGTTGTGCTTGCCGATGCGGGTCGGGCCTTTGAGCACAACATGCGGGCCGATAACGGTGCCCTCCCCGATTTCTACATCAGGGCCAACGATCGACCAAGGGCCGACCTCGACGCCGTCGGCCAGCTTGGCCGACGGATCGATAATGGCCCGAGGATCAATCGAATTCATAGGGAGCGTTCCGCGCAGGTGATTTCTGCCGAGCAGACCGGCTTGCCATCGACAAGGGCGCGGCACTCGAACTTCCAGATCATGCTTTTACGGCTGAGGAACTTGGCTTCCAGCACAAGCTGGTCACCCGGCAGAACCGGCTGACGGAAACGCAGTTTGTCGGAACCGACAAAGTAGTACAGGGTGCCATCGGCCGGCTTGGCATCGAGCATCTTGAAACCAAGGATGCCGGCCGCCTGGGCCATGGCTTCGATGATCAGGACACCCGGCATGATCGGGTGTGCCGGGAAGTGGCCATTGAAAAACGGCTCATTGATGCTGACATTCTTGTAGGCACGAATGCTCTGGGCCTCGAAGTCCAGATCCGTCACACGGTCTACCAGCAGAAACGGGTAGCGGTGAGGCAGGTATTCGCGAATCTCGTTGATGTCCATCATTTCGGTGGGGAAGCCTGTAATAAGAATAGGGAGCGCAGGTGCTGACCACACGCTCCTTTTGCAATCCAAAGAGGAGCCAGCTAGCGACTGTTCACTCTTGCTCAGGGAATGGTATCAGCCTTCTGATGTCGGCAGGCCACCTGAGGTCACGGTATCGACGCGTTTTTCCAGCTGCTGGAGACGCTTGGCCATGTCGTCCAGGTGGCGGATACGCGCGGCGCTCTTGCGCCAGTCAGCCAGCGGCTGCATGGCAGTGCCGGAAGAATAGGAACCCGGTTCAGTGATCGAACGGGTAACCATGGTCATTCCGGAAACGAAAACGTTATCGCAAATATCGATGTGCCCAACCAGCCCCACACCCCCGGCCAGCATGCAGTGCTTGCCGATGCGCGTGCTGCCGGAGATTCCGACGCAAGCGGCCATGGCAGTGTGATCACCGATCTGCACGTTGTGAGCGATCTGGATCTGGTTATCCAGCTTGACCCCGTCGCCGATCCGGGTGTCGGACAGCGCGCCACGGTCAACAGCAGTATTTACGCCGATCTCCACGTCATCACCAATGGTGACGCCGCCGATCTGCGCAATCTTGCGCCAGATGCCCTTCTCGTTGGCAAAGCCGAAGCCCTCGCCGCCGATCACGGCACCCGACTGGATGACCACACGCTTACCGATGGTCACGTCGTGATACAGCGTGACCCGCGGTGCCAGCCAACCACCTTCACCGACCACACTGCGGGCACCGATGAAGCAGTGTGCGCCGATGCTGACGTTGGCGCCGATGCGCGCACCACTTTCGATGACCGCGAACGGCCCGATGCTGGCGCTGGCGTCCACCTGGGCATCTTCCGCCACCACGGCGCTGGGATGTATTCCCGCCTCAGCCTTGGGTTTGGGATCGAACAGGTGGGAAATCCGCGCGTAAGCCAGGTACGGGTCCGCCACGATCAGGGTATTGCCGGCAAAGCTTTCGGCATCCGCAGCCTTGAGCAGCACCGCGCCGGCCTGGCTGTTATCCAGGTACTTGCGGTACTGCGGGTTGGCGAGGAAGCTCAACTGCGTCGGGCCAGCCTCCTGCAAGGTGGCCAACCCGGTAATCTGCAGCGCCTCGGGCCCCTTGAGGGTAGCTCCGAGTACCTCGGCCAGCTGGCCTAGCGTCATGGTCACACTCATATCAACGGGCTTGGTTCATGCGCTCGATGACTTGGCGGGTGATGTCGTACTGAGGTTTGACATCGATGACCGCACCACGCTCGAGGACCAGGTCGTAGCCGCCCTTCTTGATCACTTCCTCGACAGCACCATCCAGCTTCGGCTTCAGTTGCTTGAGCATGTCGCGATCAGCAACGGCCTTGGCTTCGTTCAGTTCCTTGGACTGGAACTGGAAATCGCGGGCCTTTTGCTTGAACTCGAGCTCCAGGCGCTCACGCTCCTGCTGCTGCATCTTGTCGCCGCCCTTGATCAGGCGGTCCTGGATGCCCTTGGCACTGCTTTCCAGGCTTTTCAGCTTGGTCAGTTGCGGACCGAATTTCTTCTCGGCATCAACCGCATACTTCTTGGCGGCATCCGACTCGAGCAGGGCCATCTGGTAGTTCAGGACGGCAACCTTCATTTCGGCGAAAGCCGGGGTGGCTACCAACGCCGCGGCCACTACGGCCAATTGAGCCAATTTACGCACGATGCACTCCTGGATAAACCGTTGTCATTAAGCAAGGGCCGACCTTAGAAGGTCTGGCCCAGAGAGAATTGGAACACCTGGGTATCGGCATCGTCCGGCTTCTTGACCGGCATTGCCAGGCTGAAGCTCAGCGGGCCCAGTGCGGTAATCCAGGTCACGCCCAGGCCGACCGAACTGGCCATGCCCGAGAACCCGACCTTCTCGCAATCAGGTTTGTTGCCGCAATTGGTGTCGAACACGTTACCCACGTCCCAGAACACAGAGGTGCGCAGTGAACGCTGGTCCTTGACGAACGGCAGCGGGAACAGCAGTTCGGCACCGCCCTGCACCAGCACGTTACCACCAAACGGCAACGGATCCTGATCCGGGTCGGCGATGGTGCCTGGCTTGCCACCTGCGGCCTCGCCGATGCTCGGGGTACTGCGTGGGCCCAGGCTGCTGTCCTTGAAGCCACGGACGGAGTTGAAACCACCCGCGAAATAGTTCTCGTAGAACGGCAGACCGGAGGTGCTGCCGTAACCATCACCATAGCCCAGCTCGGTATGCAGGCGCAGGGTGTAGTCGCTGGTGATCGGCTTGAACAGCTGGCCACGGTAGTCAAGCTTGAAGAACGACAGGTCGCTGCCCGGAACGGTGGACTCCAGGGTCAGGCTTTGCGAGTGACCACGGGTGGCCAGTACGCCTTTGTTCAGGGTCGACTCGGACCAACCGATCGAGGCCTTGAAGTTCAGGAAGTTGTCACCCTCCTGCTCGAGGAAATCGAAGATCTCGTCGACGGTGTATTTGCCGGTCTTGATCTTGTCCTGCTGCACGCTCAGGCCGTAGGTCAGGCGCGAGGTTTCGCTGATCGGGTAGCCCAGGCTGACGCCGGCACCGTAGCTGTCCACCGCATAGCTGGCAACGTCGACGTCGAGGTCGTCGTAATCGGTGCTGCGGTAGAAGGCGTTGTAGCCCAGGCTGACGCCATCGGCGGTGAAGTAGGGATCAACGAAACCGAAGTTGTAACGGGTCTGGTATTCCGAACGGGTCAGGCCGATGGATACCTTGTTACCGGTACCGAGGAAGTTGCTCTGGCTGATCGAACCACCCAGGATCAGGCCGGCGCTCTGGGCGAAACCGACGCTGGCGGTGATCGAGCCGGAGGCCTGCTCTTCGACGCTGTAGTTGACGTCGACCTGGTCGTCGGTGCCAGGCACCTGCGGGGTCTCGACGTTGACTTCCTTGAAGAAGCCCAGGCGCTCAAGACGGGTCTTGGACTGGTCGATCAGGTAGGTCGACGCCCAGCCGCCTTCCATCTGGCGCATTTCGCGACGCAGCACTTCGTCTTCGGTCTTGGTGTTGCCGCGGTAGTTGATGCGGTTGACGTAGGCACGCTTGCCCGGGTCGACCACGAACATGATGTCGACCGTGTGGTCCTGGTCGTTGGGTTGCGGCACGCCGTTGACGTTGGCGAAGGTGTAGCCTTCGTTACCCAGGCGACGGGTGATCAGCTCGGACGTGGTGGTCATCACCTTGCGCGAGAATACCTGCCCCGGCTGCACCAGCAGCAGCGACTTGACCTGGTCTTCCGGCACCTTGAGGTCACCGGACAGCTTCACGTCGCGAACGGTGTATTTCTCGCCTTCGTTGATATTGACGGTGATGTAGACGTGCTTCTTGTCCGGCGTGATGGACACCTGGGTGGAGGCGATGTCCATGTTGATGTAGCCGCGGTCCAGGTAGTAGGAACGCAGGCGCTCCAGGTCACCGGAGAGTTTTTCACGGGCGTACTTGTCGTCGTTCTTGAAGAACGACAGCCAGTTGGTGGTCTTCAGCTCGAACAGCTGCCCCAGGGTCTCATCATCGAATACGTTGTTGCCAACGATGTTGATGTGCTGGATGGCGGCGACGGTGCCTTCGTTGATCTTGATCTTCAGGGCCACACGGTTGCGCGGCTGCGGCACCACTTCGGCGTCGACCTCGGCCGAGTAGCGCCCCTGGGCCACGTACTGGCGCTGCAGCTCGTTACGCACACCTTCGAGGGTGGCACGCTGGAAGATCTCACCTTCGGCCAGGCCCGATTGCTTCAGGCCCTTCATCAGGTCTTCGGTGCTGATCGCCTTGTTGCCTTCAATCTCGATGCTCGACACCGACGGGCGCTCGACCACGTTGATGATCAGCACATTGCCATCGCGGCTCAACTGGATGTCCTGGAAGAACCCGGTCTTGAACAGGGAACGAGTCGAGTCCACCAGGCGGCGGTCGTCAGCCTGGTCGCCAACGTTCAGTGGCAAGGCACCGAACACACTGCCAGCGGAAACCCGCTGCAGGCCGTTGACGCGAATATCGGAGATGGTGAAGGACTCGGCGTGAACTTCAGCGATCATCAGTGCGGACATGACCGCAGTTAGCAGCAGACGTTTCATGAAGTCCTTTTATTCCAACTGGCAATAAACAACCTGCCGTCACAGAACGGCAGGTTCGCAATTGAGCGAAGCTTTATAGTCGACCCAGATCGTTGATCAGGGCGAGCAACATCACCCCTATGACCAAACTGATACCGATCTGAACCCCCCAACCTTGCACCCGATCCGACAGCGGACGACCGCGCGCCCACTCGACCAGGTAAAACAGCAAATGCCCCCCGTCCAGTACTGGAATGGGCAGCAGGTTAAGAACCCCCAGGCTTATGCTCAGGTAGGCCAGGAAATTCAGGAAATCCCCCACGCCGGACTGGGCTGAAGCGCCCGCCACTTTAGCAATGGTTATCGGTCCACTCAAGTTTTTTACCGAGAGCTCCCCGAACAGCATTTTCTTCAGCGATTCAAGGGTCAGGACGCTCATGTTCCAGGTACGCGACAAGCTCTCACCCACCGCATCCAGCGGGCCATAGCTGATTTCGCGGAGCATGTTGGCAGGCCATTCGCCACCTTTGACACCAGCGCCGAGATAGCCACCGACTGCCTTGCCCTCCCCCTTGCGGGCCAAGGTCACCGGCAGCTCCAGGGCAGCGCCGTCGCGCTCCACTCGCACCACGACCTTGGCATCCGGGCGGGCGCGCACGCGGTCGACTACCTGCTGCCATTCGGTAACCGCCACATGATCCAGAGCCAGCAGCTTGTCACCGGTTTTCAGGCCCGCAGCGGCAGCCGGCCCCTTCGGATCGATCTCGGCCAGCACCGGGGTGATCGCCGGGCGCCAAGGGCGCAGCCCCAGGGATTGAATCGGGTCCGGCTCGTCGGCGCCCTTGAGCCAACTGTCCAGCTTGACCTGCAGCTGGCGCTCGGCGCTGGCGCCCTCATCGCGCACGCCAATCTGCAAGGTACCGCTCTCGCCCAGACGACGAACCAGCTGCAAATTGACCGCCGACCAACCGTTGGTCGGCTTGCCATCTACAGAAACAATTTCCTGACCCGCGGTCAGCCCTGCAGATGCTGCCAGGCTGCCACTGTCGACCGCGCCGATAACCGGGCGGACTTGCTGGGTACCCAGCATCGCCAGCACCCAGAAAAACAGGATAGCCAGCAGAAAATTGGCGATCGGGCCTGCCGCGACAATCGCAATACGCTGGCGCACCGACTTGCGGTTGAACGACTGCCCGGCCAGCGCTGGCGGCACATCGCCTTCGCGCTCGTCGAGCATCTTGACGTAGCCACCCAGAGGAATGGCCGCAACAACGAACTCGGTGCCGTGGCGGTCATGCCACCGCAGCAGCGGCGTGCCGAAACCCACCGAGAAACGCAGCACCTTGACGCCGCAGCGGCGCGCCACCCAGAAGTGACCGAATTCGTGGAAAGTGACCAGCACACCCAGAGCCACGAGGGTGCCGATAATCATGTAGAGCGCTGTCATGTCCATCTCCGAATGATGTTCAGCGGGCCGGCATCCTGCCCAGCCCCCTCACGAACCTTGGCGGGCCTGCATCAGCGGCCGTGACGCCTCAGCCACTCACGGGAAAGCTCCCGGGCACGCTGATCGGCGGCAAATACCGCATCCAGCGACGGCAGCGGTACGACGGGTTCCTGGTCGAGTACCTGTTCGATCATACCCGCGATCTCCGGGAAGCGGATGCGCCGTTCAAGAAATGCCTGGACCGCGACTTCGTTGGCCGCATTGAGCACGGCAGGCGCGCTGTTGCCGGCCTCGGCAGCCTGCCGCGCAAGGCGCAGGCAAGGGAAGCGTTGTTCGTCGGGCGCCTGGAAATCCAGACGGGCGATGGCGAACAGGTCCAGAGGGGCAACCCCGGAATCGATCCGTTCCGGCCAGGCCAACGCGTTGGCGATTGGCGTACGCATGTCCGGGTTGCCCAACTGCGCGAGTACCGAACCGTCCACGTAGTCGACCAGCGAGTGGATCACGCTCTGCGGGTGCACCACCACCTCAACCTTGGACGGCACGGCATCGAACAACCAGCAGGCTTCGATCAACTCGAGGCCTTTGTTCATCATGCTGGCCGAATCCACGGAGATCTTGCGCCCCATGGACCAGTTGGGGTGCGCACAGGCTTGCTCCGGAGTCACGTCCAGCAGCGCCTCGACCGGCGTTTCGCGGAACGGCCCGCCGGACGCGGTAAGCAGGATCCGGCGCACACCGACAGCACTCAGGCCACGGGCGTAGTCGCCTGGCATGCACTGGAAGATAGCGTTGTGTTCGCTGTCGATCGGCAGCAGCACGGCACCCTTTTGCCGCACCGCCTCCATGAACAGTGCGCCGGACATCACAAGTGCTTCCTTGTTGGCCAGCAACACCTTCTTGCCTGCCTCGACCGCCGCCAGCGTGGGGCGCAGGCCGGCAGCACCGACAATGGCTGCCATCACTGCATCCACTTCAGCGGCCGACGCCACCTGGCAAAGCCCGGCCTCACCTTCCAGTACCTCGGTGGTGCAACCGGCCGCAGCCAGACTCGCACGCAACCTCACCGCCGCCTCAGTGCTCGGCACCACAGCGAATGCCGGGCGATGACGCACACATAAGGCCAACAGCTCGTCGATGCGCGAATAGCCAGTGAGGGCAAACGCTTGATAACGGTCAGGATGACGCGCAATCACATCCAGCGTGCTCAGGCCAATGGAGCCGGTGGCCCCGAGTACGGTAATACGCTGCGGGCGACTCACATCACACCCCATTCGGCAGCCCACAACAGGACGGCGAAGATCGGGATTGCCGCAGTCAGGCTGTCAATGCGATCGAGCACACCCCCATGCCCGGGCAACAGATTGCTGCTGTCCTTGATACCGGAGCGACGCTTGAACATGCTCTCGGTCAGGTCACCGACCACCGAGGACATCACCAGCAACGCAGCGCCCAACAGGCCCAGCAGGATCTGACCAAAGCCCCAGTCGCGGCTGATGCCGACACCCAGGGTAATCAACAGGCTGACCGCCAGGCCACCGTACACGCCTTCCCAGCTCTTGCCCGGACTGACCTGCGGAGCCAGCTTGCGCTTGCCGAATGCCCGGCCAGAGAAGTACGCACCGATGTCCGCGGCCCACACCAGCACCATGACGGACAGGATCAGCCAGTTGCCCAGGGGCCAGTGCTTGAGCAGCACCAACCCTTGCCAGGCCGGCAGCAACACCAGCAGGCCGATCAGCAACCGACAGGCAGCACTGGCCCACAGGTCGCTGCTGCGCGGGTAGGTAAGCACCAGCCAGGTGGCCAGCCCCCACCAGATCACCGCAGCGCCCAGTACCCAGGGCGCCAGTTCCGGAAGGATGTACAGCAGCATCAGCGCCCCCGCGACCACCGCTGCATAGGCAATGCGCAGCGGCTGGGCCATCAGCCCGGCAAGGCGTGCCCACTCCCAGGCACCGAGGGTCACTACGAAGCCGATGAACAGGGCGAAATCCCCGCCATTGAGCAGGAAGAAACCACCCAGCGCGACCGGCAGCAGGATCAGCGCAGTAATGATGCGTTGTTTAAGCATTAAGCACGAGCTCCAGCCTCGACCTGCTCGCTGGTCTTACCGAAGCGGCGCTGGCGCGAAGCGAAATCGGCCAGGGCATTGCGCATGGCCTCGTGTTTGAAGTCCGGCCAGTAGAGGTCGGAGAAATACAACTCGGCATAGGCCAGCTGCCACAACAGGAAATTGCTGATGCGGTGCTCGCCACCGGTGCGAATGCACAGGTCCGGTAGCGGCAGGTCGCCGGTTGCCAGACAGGTCTGCAGCAGGCCCGGCGTGATGTCTTCCGGGCGCAGGTGCCCGGCTTGCACTTCCCGCGCCAGCCGCTGGGCAGCCTGGGCGATGTCCCACTGGCCACCGTAGTTGGCTGCTATCTGCAGAATGAAGCGGTTGTTGCCAGCGGTCACTGCCTCGGCCTCGCGCATGGCGGCCTGCAGCTCAGGATGGAAACGCGAACGGTCGCCGATGATGCGCAGGCTGATATTGTTCTCGTCAAGGCGCTTGGCCTCACGGCGCAGCGCCGAGAAGAACAGCTCCATCAGCGCACCGACCTCTTCGGCAGGGCGCTGCCAGTTCTCGCTGGAGAAGGCGAACAGGGTCAGTACCTCGACCCCTGACTTGGCACAGACTTCGATGACCGCGCGAACGGCATCCACACCCGCCTTGTGCCCGGCCACGCCGGGCAGCAGGCGTTTTTTCGCCCAGCGGTTGTTGCCATCCATGATGATCGCGACATGACGCGGCACCGAGGACGGCGCCGCTGGCTTGGTCTTTTCCATTAAAAAACCCCGGCCTTAGACGGCCATCAGGTCCTTTTCCTTGGCTTTGAAGGCAGCATCCACTTCGGCGACGAACTTGTCGGTCAGCTTCTGGATCTCGTCCGCGGCGCGACGCTCTTCGTCTTCGCTGATTTCCTTGTCCTTGGTCAGCTTTTTCAGGTCAGCCAGGGCGTCGCGGCGCACGTTGCGCACGGCTACCTTGGCATCCTCGGCAACACCGCTGGCCTGCTTGGTGTAGCCCTTGCGGGTTTCCTCGGTCAGGGCCGGCATCGGCACACGGATGGTGGTACCGGCGCTGGACGGGTTAAGGCCCAGATCGGAGGTGAGGATGGCCTTTTCGATGGCAGCGCTGAGGTTCTTGTCGTGAGCGACGATCTTCAGGGTGCGGGCATCTTCGACGGTGATCGCGGCGACCTGGTTCAGCGGCATTTCGCTACCCCAGGCGGTAACCTTGACGCTGTCCAGGATGCTTGGGTGAGCGCGACCGGTGCGGATTGCAGCCAGGTTGCGGGACAGGGCTTCGATGGACTTGCCCATGCGCTCCTGCGCGTCTTTCTTGATGTCGTTGATCATGCTTGGCCTTCCTCGATCAGTGTGCCTTCAGCGCCACCCACCACGATGTTCAGCAGGGCGCCAGGCTTGTTCATGTTGAATACCCGCAATGGCATCTTGTGGTCACGGCACAGGCAGATTGCGGTCAGGTCCATCACACCCAGCTTGCGATCCAGAACCTCATCGTAGGTCAGGTGATCGAATTTCTCGGCATGCGGGTCCTTGAATGGATCGGCAGTGTACACGCCATCGACCTTGGTCGCCTTCAGCACCACGTCAGCATCGATTTCGATGGCGCGCAGGCAGGCCGCGGAGTCGGTGGTGAAGAACGGGTTGCCGGTACCGGCGGAGAAAATTACCACATCCCCGGAGTTGAGGTGACGAATAGCTTTGCGGCGATCGTAATGATCGGTGACACCCACCATGGAAATGGCCGACATGACCAGGGCCGGGATGTTCGAGCGTTCCAGCGCATCGCGCATGGCCAGGCCGTTCATCACGGTAGCCAGCATCCCCATGTGGTCACCCGTGACGCGGTCCATGCCGGCTGCGCTGAGCGCGGCGCCGCGGAACAGGTTGCCACCACCGATCACCAGGCCGACCTGGACACCGATCCCTACCAGCTGGCCAACTTCAAGCGCCATGCGATCCAGCACTTTCGGGTCGATCCCGAAGTCTTCCGAGCCCATCAGGGCCTCGCCGCTAAGTTTGAGCAAAATGCGTTTATAGCGAGGTTGGCGACCACTCACCTGCTGAGCCATTGCGAGTCTCTCCTGCGGCGTACTTTTAGAAAATTCGTGCGGGCTGTTTGCAGCCTGCTAACTGTAGCGTGGCACCGCTTCGGTGCCAGCGAAGAGGGAGTCGTATAAACCCCTCCCCGTTTTGACAAAGAGGCTGCGCGCGTGAGCGGGCAGCCTCTTTGGGGCGACAGACGGGGCTGTCTTACTGCTTGGCAGCAGCGACCTGAGCGGCAACTTCAGCAGCGAAGTCGTCGACTGGCTTCTCGATGCCTTCGCCTACTTTGAAGTAGGTGAAGGAAACGATTTCAGCACCGGCTTTCTTGGCCAGCTCGCCAACCTTGATTTCCGGGTTCATGACGAAGGCTTGCTCTTTCAGCGAGGCTTCGGCCTTGAACTTGGTGATACGACCGTTGATCATGTTCTCAACGATGTTTTCCGGCTTGCCGGCGATCTTGTCGGCGTTCAGCTGCAGGAAGACATTCTTCTCGCGCTCGATGGCCTCGGCGGAGATTTCCGACGAATCCAGGAACTCAGGGTTCGAAGCTGCAACGTGCATGGCGATGTTCTTCGCCAGCTCCACGTCACCGCCTTTCAGAACGACGACAGCGCCGATCTTGTTGCCGTGCAGGTAGGCACCGACAACGTCACCCTCAACGCGCACCAGGCGACGGATGTTGACGTTCTCGCCGCACTTGGCAACCAGGGCTTCACGAGCAGCTTCACGCGAGGCGATCAGCGGAGCGGCGTCGGTCAGCTTCTGGGCGAAGGCTTCTTCGAGGCTTTCGGCCACGAAGTTCTTGAAGTCGTCTTGCAGGGCCAGGAAGTCGGTCTGCGAGTTCACTTCCAGCAGGACGGCGGATGTACCGTCGGTCTTGACGGCGATAGCGCCTTCAGCAGCGACGTTGCCAGCCTTTTTGGCGGCCTTGATGGCGCCCGAGGCACGCATGTCGTCAATGGCTTTCTCGATGTCGCCGCCGGCCTTTTCCAGGGCCTTTTTGCAATCCATCATGCCTTCGCCGGTACGCTCGCGCAGTTCTTTTACCAGCGCTGCAGTAATTGCTGCCATTTCAAAATCCTCTTGGAAAGTTTTTCAACCATTCCACCCGTCAATCACGGGCGTTCAATTCTGCAAATCCGCTGTTTTCATTTCAGCAGGCCCATGATGCGGGGCCGATGCTGACAGCAGGATTTCAAGGTGGCAAAAAGGGGGCAAAGCCCCCTTTTTGCGTGCCAAGTAGACGCTAGCGCCTATTACTCAGCAGCAGGTGCAGCCGCTTCTTCAGCGTAAACTTCGGTGCCGCCGGCAACGTTGTTGCGGCCGCGGATGACTGCGTCAGCCATCGAAGTCATGTACAGCTCGATAGCGCGAATGGCGTCATCGTTACCTGGGATGATGTAGTCAACACCTTCCGGGCTGCTGTTGGTATCGACAACGCCGATGACCGGGATACCCAGTTTGTTGGCTTCGGTGATCGCGATGCGCTCGTGATCAACGTCGATAACGAACAGAGCGTCTGGCAGACCGCCCATGTCCTTGATGCCACCCAGGCTGCGATCCAGTTTTTCCAGGTCGCGGGAGCGCATCAGGGCTTCTTTCTTGGTCAGCTTGGCGAAAGTGCCGTCTTCGGCCTGGGTTTCCAGGTCGCGCAGACGCTTGATCGAAGCGCGGATGGTCTTGTAGTTGGTCAGCATGCCGCCCAACCAACGGTGGTCAACGTACGGCGAACCGCAACGAGCGGCTTGCTCGGCGACGATCTTGCCGGCGGAACGCTTGGTGCCGACGAACAGGATCTTGTTCTTGCCCTGGGCCAGGCGTTCTACGAACGACAGAGCGTCGTTGAACATTGGCAGGGTTTTTTCCAGGTTGACGATGTGGATCTTGTTACGCGCGCCGAAAATGTACTTGCCCATTTTCGGGTTCCAGTAACGGGTCTGGTGGCCGAAGTGCACACCGGCCTTCAGCATATCGCGCATGTTGACTTGGGACATGATAGTTCCTTGATAAGTCGGGTTGGGCCTCCACGTATCCCAATGACCAACCCGCGAATTCTGCAACTCGGGGCACCCAGGTCATCGTGTCGACACGTGTGTGGGTTAAGTGCTGACGGGGTCGTCCCCGAAAGCGGCGCATTTTATACCACAGACCGCGAGCGAACGGAACCCGGATACTGTTGCGTCTGTCAGCACTTTTTGCAGCACCCCGGCTTTCGCGCCAGAATGCCAGCTGTAGACAACAGCATGGCCGCCTTTATCCCGACCGATCGGCGCCCTGCTCTGCTAGAATCCGGCCTTTCCCGTTTGTTCGCGCCGGCACGGCGCCGTAGAGAGCCTGTAATGACCGTCACCATCAAGACCGCAGAAGACATCGAGAAGATGCGCATCGCTGGCCGCCTGGCCGCCGAAGTGCTGGAAATGATCGAAGAACACGTCAAGCCCGGTGTCACCACCGAAGAGCTCGACCGCCTGTGCCACGATTATATCGTCAACGTTCAGCAGGCCATCCCGGCACCGCTCAACTACAAGGGCTACCCGAAGTCGATCTGCACCTCGATCAACCATGTGGTCTGCCACGGCATCCCCAACGACAAGCCGCTCAAGGACGGTGACACGCTCAATATCGACGTCACCGTGATCAAGGACGGCTACCACGGCGATACCAGCCGCATGTTCCACGTCGGTAACGTGCCGGTCTGGGCCGAGCGCCTGTCCAAGGTCACCCAGGAATGCATGTACAAGGCCATCGAGCTGGTCAAGCCGGGCTGCCGCCTGGGCGACATCGGTGAAGTGATCCAGAAGCACGCGGAAAAGAACGGTTTCTCGGTGGTACGCGAGTTCTGCGGTCATGGCATCGGCAAGGTGTTCCACGAAGAGCCGCAGATCCTCCACTATGGCCGCGCTGGCACGGGCATGGAGCTGAAGGAAGGCATGACCTTCACCATCGAGCCGATGATCAACCAGGGCAAGGCCGACACCAAGGTGCTGGGCGACGGCTGGACCGCCATCACCAAGGACCGCAAGCTCTCGGCCCAGTGGGAACACACTTTGGTGGTGACCGCCACTGGCTACGAGATCTTCACCCTGCGCAAGGACGACACCATCCCGCGCACTTCGGCCTGACCGCACCCCGACAGGCCACCCCACGACAGGAACGTGACGCGATGCCCCAGGTGGACCCCGAGCTGTTCGACCGTGGCCAGTTCCAGGCGGAACTGGCCCTCAAGGCGAGCCCCATCGCCGCCTTCAAGAAAGCCATCCGCCTGGCCGGCGAGGTGCTCGACAAACGTTTTCGCGCCGGCAGCGACATCCGTCCGCTGATCGAGGCCCGCGCCTGGCTCGTCGACAATATCCTGCAACAGGCGTGGAACCAGTTCGACTGGGGCGACCAGAGCGGCATTGCCCTGGTTGCGGTGGGCGGCTACGGGCGCGGTGAACTGCACCCGCACTCGGACATCGACCTGCTGATTCTGCTGGGCGCTGCCGAGCACGAGCAGTACCGCGACGCCATCGAGCGCTTTCTGACCTTGCTGTGGGACATTGGCCTGGAAGTCGGCCAGAGCGTGCGCACCGTCGACGAGTGCGCCGAACAGGCCCGCGCCGACCTGACGGTGATCACCAACCTGATGGAAAGTCGCACCATCGCCGGTCCCGAGGCCTTGCGCCAGCGCATGCTGGAAGTCACCAGCACCGCGCACATGTGGCCGAGCAAGGAGTTCTTCCTGGCCAAGCGCGCCGAACTCAAGGCCCGCCACCACAAGTACAACGACACCGAGTACAACCTCGAACCCAACGTCAAGGGTTCGCCAGGTGGCCTGCGTGACATCCAGACGGTCCTGTGGGTGGCCCGCCGCCAGTACGGAACGCTCAACCTGCACGCACTGGCCGGCGAAGGCTTCTTGCTGGAAAGCGAGAATGAACTGCTGGCTTCGTCCCAGGACTTCCTCTGGAAAGTCCGTTACGCCCTGCACATGCTGGCCGGACGCGCCGAAGACCGCCTGCTGTTCGACCACCAGCGCAGCATCGCCACGCTGCTGGGCTACAGCGATGAAAACCCCAAGCGGGCGATCGAACAGTTCATGCAGCAGTACTACCGGGTGGTGATGAGCATCAGTCAGCTGTGCGACCTGATCATCCAGCACTTCGAAGAGGTTATCCTCGCCGATGAGGAAAGTGGCAGCACCCAGCCGCTGAATGCGCGGTTCCGCCTGCATGACGGCTATATCGAGGCCACCCACCCGAACGTGTTCAAACGCACGCCATTCGCCATGCTGGAAATCTTCGTGCTGATGGCCCAACACCCCGAGATCAAGGGCGTGCGTGCCGATACCGTGCGCCTGCTGCGCGAACACCGCCACCTGATCGACGACACGTTCCGCACCGATATCCGCAATACCAGCCTGTTCATCGAGCTGTTCAAGTGCGAAATCGGCATCCACCGCAACCTGCGCCGGATGAACCGCTACGGCATTCTTGGCCGTTACCTGCCAGAGTTCGGCCTGATCGTCGGGCAGATGCAGCATGACCTGTTCCACATCTATACGGTCGATGCGCATACCCTCAACCTCATCAAGCACCTGCGCAAGCTGCAATACACGCCGGTGTCCGAGAAATTCCCGCTGGCCAGCAAGCTCATGGGGCGCCTGCCCAAACCCGAGCTGATCTACCTGGCCGGGCTGTACCACGACATCGGCAAGGGTCGCCAGGGCGACCACTCGGAAATCGGTGCAGTGGACGCACAGAAGTTCTGCGAACGGCACCAGTTGCCGGCCTGGGACAGCCGCCTGATCGTCTGGCTGGTGCAGAACCACCTGGTGATGTCGACCACCGCTCAGCGCAAGGACTTGTCCGACCCGCAGGTGATCAACGACTTTGCCCTGCACGTGGGCGACGAGACGCGCCTTGACTACCTGTACGTACTGACCGTGGCCGACATCAACGCCACCAACCCGAGCCTTTGGAACTCGTGGCGGGCCAGCCTGCTGCGCCAGCTGTACACCGAGACCAAGCGTGCCCTGCGCCGCGGCCTGGAAAACCCGCTGGACCGCGAAGAGCAGATTCGCCAGACCCAGTCGTCAGCGCTGGACATCCTGGTGCGCGAGGGCACCGACCCGGACGACGTCGAGCAGCTATGGGCGCAACTGGGCGATGACTATTTCCTCAAGCACACCGCCGCCGACGTCGCCTGGCACACGGATGCGATCTTGCAGCAACCGGCCGATGGCGGGCCGCTGGTGCTGATCAAGGAAACCACCCAACGCGAGTTCGAAGGCGGTACGCAGATCTTCATCTATGCCCCCGACCAGCACGATTTCTTCGCCGTGACGGTGGCGGCCATGTCGCAGTTGAACCTGAACATCCACGACGCACGGATCATCACGTCGAGCAGCCAGTTCACCCTCGACACCTACATTGTGCTGGACAACGACGGTGGCTCGATCGGCGACAACCCGCAGCGGGTCAAGCAGATTCGCGATGGCCTGACCGAAGCGCTGCGCAACCCCGAGGACTACCCGACCATCATCCAGCGCCGGGTACCGCGCCAGCTCAAGCACTTCGACTTCCCGCCGCAAGTGACCATCCTCAACGATGCCCAGCGGCCGGTGACCATCCTCGAAATCACCGCACCAGACCGCCCGGGCCTGCTGGCCCGGCTGGGGCGGATCTTCCTGGAGTTCGACCTGTCACTGCAAAACGCCAAGATCGCCACCCTCGGCGAGCGGGTAGAAGACGTGTTCTTCATTACCGATGCCGACAACCAGCCGCTGTCAGACCCGCAGCTGTGCAGCCGCCTGCAGGAAGCCATCGTGCAGCAACTGCAGGCCGGCCAAGGTAGCGACACCAGCCAGACCCGCGTGACCTTTTAACGATTAGACGATTGACGAGACCTTGCGCCGATGAACCATGCCTTGACCCAGCTTCAGCCCTATCCGTTCGAAAAGCTTCGCGCCCTGCTGGGCAGCGTGAAGCCTGCGGCGGACAAACGCGCCATCGCCCTGTCGATTGGTGAGCCGAAGCACGAATCGCCGGCGTTCGTCGCCCAGGCCATGGCCGACAACCTCGACAAGCTGGCGGTTTACCCCAGCACCCTTGGTTTGCCAGCCCTGCGCCAGGCCATCGGCCAGTGGTGCGAACGACGCTTTGGCGTGCCCGCCGGCTGGCTGGACGCCGACCGCCACATCCTCCCGGTCAACGGCACCCGTGAAGCGCTGTTCGCCTTCACCCAGGCCGTGGTCAACCGCGCCGATGACGGCCTGGTGATCAGCCCCAACCCGTTCTACCAGATCTACGAAGGCGCAGCGCTGCTGGCCGGTGCCACCCCGCACTACCTACCGTGCCTGGAAAACAACGGTTTCAACCCGGACTTCGACGCCGTACCGGCCGAGGTGTGGAAGCGTTGCCAGATCCTGTTCCTGTGCTCGCCGGGCAACCCTACCGGTGCGCTGGTGCCGATGAACACCCTGAAGAAGCTGATTGCCCTGGCTGACGAACACGACTTCGTGATCGCCGCCGACGAGTGCTACAGCGAGCTGTACTTCGACGAGGATGCGCCACCGCCAGGCCTGCTGTCGGCATGCGCCGAGCTTGGCCGTAGCGATTTTGCGCGCTGCGTGGTGTTCCACAGCCTGTCCAAGCGCTCCAACCTGCCAGGGCTGCGCTCGGGCTTCGTCGCGGGCGATGCCCAGATCATCAAGCCGTTTCTGCTGTACCGCACCTACCACGGCTGCGCGATGCCAGTGCAAACCCAGCTGGCCAGCATCGCCGCCTGGCAGGACGAGGCGCATGTACGCGAGAACCGCGACCAATACCGGGCCAAGTACGATGCCGTGCTGGATATTCTGCAGCCGGTACTGGACGTGCAGCGCCCGGACGGCAGTTTCTACCTGTGGGCCAAGGTACCGGGCGACGATGCCGAGTTCACCCGCGACCTGTTCGAAGCCCAGCATGTGACCGTGGTACCGGGGTCGTACCTGTCGCGTGAAGTGGATGGGGTGAACCCGGGTGCCGGGCGCGTGCGCATGGCACTGGTTGCACCGCTGGCCGAATGCATCGAAGCGGCGGAGCGCATTCGCGCCTTCCTGCAAAACCGCTGATCAACCCCTTCGCGGGCACGCCCGCTCCCACAGGTACTGCGCTGATTTCAAGCGCAGCGCAGTACCTGGGAGCGGGCGCGCCCGCGAAGGGCCTTGATAGGGTCTACTTGACTGAACCCAGGTTCGCCTCACTCATATCCAGCTCACCCAGTACTTGCCGCACCACCTCATCGCCCACCAGGTGCTGACGATGCAGGTTGTACAGCTCCAGCCGCTGCGCCCTCAGGGCACGCAAGCGTAAACGCCGCTCCAGCAAGTCCATCTGTGCGGCCAGAGCCTTGGCTTCGGCACTGTCGTCGTAGCTTTCCAGCTCATCCCGGTATTCAGCCATCAAGCGTGCCTTCAGCTCGGTCGCCAAAGTTGCCTGCGCAGCATCCTGCGGTGCGTTGCTGTCGATCACCTCTTCTGCCTCCAAGGCATGAATCGCCGCCTCGGCTGTGCGCCGCCAGGCTTCCTGCACTTCCTGGTGCAAGCGCTCGTCCGGGCTCTTGGTCACCCCGCGCAGTAACAGCGGCAGGGCAAGGCAGGCACTGATCAACGACAGCAGAATTACCCCCGCAGCAATGAAGATAAGCAGGTCACGCTCCGGGAAAGCTGTACCAGCCCCTATCAGCAACGGGATCGACATGACACCCGCCAGGGTGACAGCGCCGCGCACACCACCCAAGGTCAGCAACCAGCAGGAACGCGCCGTAGGCATCAGCACCAGTGCCGGCTTGCCGCGCCAGCGACGTACCACACCGATCGAGCGCCAGATACTCTGGACCCAGATGAACCGCAACAGAATCAGTGCGGCAAAGATCGCCACCACGTCCAGGCAGCGGTAGGCCAATGTCGGCCAGAGGGTCGCTTCGTGGCTGACCACAGCCTTGATGATGTCTGGCAACTGCAAGCCCAACAACAGGAAGATCAGGCCATTGAAGGCAAACTCCAGCAACGACCAGACACTGCGATTGAGCAGGCGGGTACTGGTCTGACGCGGCAGCAGGTCGAGCCAGCTCTGCATCATGCCGGCCGCGACCGCCGAGAGAATACCCGAAACGCCCAGGCGCTCGGCCAGCACGTAGGCTGCGAACGGCAGCAGCAACATGAACACCACATGGGTAGCTGGATCGTCCCAGCCCCGGGTGATCATCCACATGCGCAGGCGACCGATCAACCAGCTCAGTACCACACCCACCGCAAGGCCGCCCAGTGCGACCAACACAAAGCTGAAGCTGGCGTCAGCCAACGAAAACACCCCGGTGATCGCCGCCGCCAAGGCGAACTTGAAGGTTACCAGGCCCGACGCGTCGTTCATCAGCGCCTCGCCCTGCAGCATGTGCATCAGGGGAGTGGGCAGGCGGTCCTGGGCAATGGCCGAAACGGCCACGGCGTCGGTCGGCGAAAGCACTGCGGCCAGGGCGAAGGCCACCGGCAACGGGATGCTCGGCAGCAACCAGTGGATGAAATAACCGGCACCGACCACGGTGAACAACACCAGCCCCACGGCCAGCGCCACTACCGGGCCACGAATGCGCCATAACTCACGCTTGGGGATGCGCCAGCCGTCGGCGAACAGCAGCGGAGGCAGAAACAGGAACAGGAACAGTTCGGGGTCAAGGGCTACATGCAGGCCCAGCGTCGGCCACGCCAGCAAGGCACCGGCGGCAATCTGTACCAGCGGCAATGGCAGTGGGATCACACGGCCGACCAGCTTCGACAGGCTGACCAGCGTCAGCAGGATGAGAACGGTGTAGGCGGACTGCATCCGGGAAAGCTTCCTTTGTGAACCAGAAACGATAGCAAGGCGAAACATCGCCATTGGAACAATATGTTAGCGGCGACCGACGGTTCGGGGCCGCTGCACGATAGTCGCAGGTGACGGGGGAATATGTAACATGATGATACGTAGGTTTGATGCAGCGCCTTTGAGATCAAGCGCCGCCAGTTTCCCGGCTTAAGACATTCAGCGCCTGTGAGATCGAGCGCCGCCCGCGCGGCGCTTCGCGGGTAAACCCGCTCCTACGTTTGTTTCGGGCCAGTATCGCCTGTGCCAGACCCGCGCGACCGCCTTGTTTGTACGACGCGATATCGAGGCGTGCGCCAAGGCGTTCGCGCGCAAATGCCACAGGCATAACTGGCCCGAAACAAACGTAGGAGCGGGTTTACCCGCGAAGCGCCGCGCGGGCGGCGCTCGATCTCAAAGGCGCTGAATCTCTTAAGCCGGGACGGCGCTCGATCTCAAAGGCGCTGCAAGACTCAAGGCAGACCTAACCACGCCCCATCAAAACCCAAGACTTGCACACCCGTGGCGCTCCCTGCCTCGTTCCCGCATAATCGCGCGACTGACATCGAAAAACGGAGAGATTGGGGCAACCTGTATCCCCAATGTACACAATGACCTACACGCTCTACGGCATCAAAGCCTGTGACACCATGAAAAAGGCGCGTACCTGGCTCGAAGACAAAGCCATCGCCTACGAATTCCACGATTACAAAACCCAAGGCATCGACCGTGACAGCCTGAACCGCTGGTGCGACGAACACGGCTGGGAAGTCATCCTCAACCGTGCCGGCACCACCTTCCGCAAGCTGGACGACGCCAGCAAGGCAGACCTCGACCAGGCCAAGGCCGTCGAGCTGATGCTGGCCCAGCCGTCGATGATCAAACGCCCGGTGCTCGACCTTGGCGCGCGTACCCTGGTTGGCTTCAAGCCCGACCTGTACGCCGCTGCCCTGGCCTGAGCCCCTACCCTATTTCGCACGAGGTAATCACATGTCCAATACCCTGTTCAGCCTGGCCTTCGGTGTCGGCTCCCAGAACCGCCAGGGCGCCTGGCTGGAAGTGTTCTACGCACAACCACTGCTCAATCCGAGCGCCGAACTGGTTGCTGCAGTCGCCCCTGTTCTCGGTTACGAAGGTGGCAACCAGGCCATCGCCTTCAGCAACGCCCAGGCCGCACAACTGGCCGAAGCCGTGAAGGGCGTGGACGCCGCGCAGGCCGCCCTGCTGACCCGTCTGGCAGAGAGCCACAAGCCGCTGGTCGCCACCCTGCTGGCCGAAGACGCTGCCCTGAGCTCGACTCCAGAGGCCTACCTCAAGCTGCACCTGCTGTCGCACCGTCTGGTCAAGCCGCATGGCGTAAGCCTGGCCGGCATCTTCCCGCTGCTGCCGAACGTGGCCTGGACCAACCAGGGCGCGGTCGACCTGGGCGAGCTGGCCGAACTGCAACTGGAAGCACGCCTGAAGGGCGAGCTGCTGGAAGTGTTCTCGGTGGACAAGTTCCCGAAAATGACCGATTACGTGGTCCCGGCCGGCGTGCGTATCGCCGACACCGCCCGTGTGCGCCTGGGCGCCTACATTGGCGAAGGCACCACCATCATGCACGAAGGCTTCGTCAACTTTAACGCGGGTACCGAAGGCCCGGGCATGATCGAAGGCCGCGTTTCCGCTGGCGTATTCGTCGGCAAGGGCTCGGACCTGGGCGGCGGCTGCTCGACCATGGGCACCCTGTCCGGTGGCGGCAACATCGTCATCAAAGTCGGCGAGGGCTGCCTGATCGGCGCCAACGCCGGTATCGGTATTCCGCTGGGCGACCGCAACACCGTCGAAGCCGGACTGTACATCACCGCGGGCACCAAGGTGAACCTGCTGGACGAGAACAACGAACTGGTCAAAGTGGTCAAGGCCCGCGACCTGGCCGGCCAGACCGACCTGCTGTTCCGCCGCAACTCGCTGAACGGCGCGGTAGAATGCAAGACCCACAAGTCGGCCATCGAGCTGAACGAAGCGCTGCACGCTCACAACTGAGAACCCTGCCGGGTTTGAGGTGTTAAGATCGGGTCTGGCGCCAATGCACCAGACCCGATTTTCATTCCAGGCCTCGCAAACATGTTCCAGCCCTCTCCCTGGCGTGCCGACTTCCCCGCCATCGCCGCCCTGCAACGGCAGCACCAGACCTATCTGGACAGCGCCGCCACCACCCAGAAGCCGCAAGCCTTGCTCGATGCCCTGAGCCATTACTACGGCCATGGCGCGGCCAACGTGCACCGTGCCCAGCATTTGCCAGGTGCGCTGGCGACCCAGGCCTTCGAAACCAGCCGCGACAAGGTCGCCGCCTGGCTCAATGCCGCAGACTCGCGGCAGATCGTGTTCACCCACGGCGCCACCTCGGCACTGAACCTGCTGGCCTATGGCCTGGAGCACCGCCTCGAAGCCGGTGACGAAATTGCCATCAGTGCCCTGGAGCACCATGCCAACCTGCTGCCCTGGCAACAGCTGGCGCACCGGCGCAACCTGCGCCTGGTGGTGTTGCCACTGGACGCCCTTGGTCGTATCGACCAGGACCAGGCACTGCAACTGATCGGCCCGCGCACCCGAGTGCTCGCCATCAGCCAGCTGTCCAACGTGCTGGGTACCTGGCAACCGCTGCCAGCGCTGCTGGCCCATGCCCGCGCCCAAGGCGCGCTGACGGTGGTCGATGGTGCCCAGGGCGTGGTGCATGGTCGCCAGGACATGCAGCAGCTGGGCTGCGACTTCTATGTGTTTTCCAGCCACAAGCTGTACGGTCCGGACGGCGTCGGCGTGCTCTATGGCCGCGCCCAGGCCCTGGAGCTGTTGCGCCACTGGCAGTTCGGTGGCGAGATGGTGCAGCTGGCCGAGTACCACAGCGCCAGCTTCCGTCCCGCGCCCCTGGGCTTCGAAGCGGGTACGCCGCCGATTGCCGGGGTGATCGGCCTGGGTGCGACACTGGACTATCTGGCCAGCCTCGATGCCCATGCGGTCGCAGCGCATGAAGCCAGCCTGCACCAGCACCTGCTGCGTGGCCTGGGCGACCGCGAGGGCGTGCGGGTGTTGGGCGCACCGCAGACGGCCCTGGCCAGTTTCGTCATCGAGGGCGTGCACAACGCCGATATCGCTCACCTGCTGACTGAACAGGGCATTGCCGTACGTGCCGGTCACCACTGCGCCATGCCACTGCTGAAGGGGCTGGGGCTGGAAGGCGCGATACGGGTATCGCTGGGTTTGTACAACGACAGCGATGACGTGCAGCGTTTCTTCGACGCGCTGGACCAAGGCCTGGAGCTGTTGCGATGAGCCTGCCGGAACAGGCGCACCAAGCGCTGGAAGCGTTTCAACAGGGCAAAGGCTGGGAACAGCGTGCGCGGCTGCTGATGCAGTGGGGTGACCGCCTGGAGCCGCTGGCAGACGCCGAAAAGACCGAGGCCAACCGGGTGCATGGCTGCGAGAGCCTGGTGTGGCTGGTGGCCGAGCAGATCGAGGGCGTGTGGCGGTTCAAGGCCAGCAGCGATGCCCGCTTGTTGCGTGGGCTGCTGGCGCTGTTGCTGGTACGGGTGCAGGGACTGGCCAGTGAGGAGCTGGCCGGGATTGATCTGCGCGAGTGGTTTACCCAGCTCGGGCTGGAACGCCAACTGTCGCCGTCGCGCAGCAATGGGCTGCATGCGGTGTTGCAGCGGATGGCGGAGTTGGCGTCCAACCGCTGAATCGGCGCTGGTTTCTTCGCGGGCCTGCCCGCTCCCACAGGTACGGCATCATGCTTGAGAGAGATGCAACACCTGTAGCGGGCGGGCCCGCGAGGATGCCCACACGGTCTATTCAGGCTTGACCCGTTCCGACGGCCGGCGCGCTCCAGCCACCAGTTTTTCTATCGCCTTGCTCGCCGCTACCATGCCAAAGGTCGCGGTCACCATCATCACTGCACCAAAGCCACCCGAGCAGTCCAGCCGCACGCCCTCACCCACGAAGCTTTTCTGCAGGCAGACGCTGCCATCGCCCTTGGGGTAACGCAGCTGTTCACTGGAGAACACGCACGGCACGCCATAGTTGCGGCTGACATTCCGCGAGAAGTTGTAGTCGCGGCGCAGGGTGGAACGCACCCGCGAAGCCAACGGGTCGTTGAAGGTCTTGTTCAGGTCGGCGATCTGGATCTGCGTCGGGTCGATCTGCCCGCCCGCGCCACCGGTAGTGACAATGGCAATCTTGCGCCGCCGACACCAGGCGATCAACGCCGCCTTGGCCATGACGCTGTCGATGCAGTCGATCACGCAGTCGAGGTGCTCGGTGATGTACTCGGCCATGGTCTCGCGGGTGACGAAGTCGGCCACCGCATGCACCGTGCACCCCGGGTTGATCGCCCGCAGGCGCTCGGCCATGACCTCGACCTTGGGCCGCCCCACCTGCCCTTCCAGCGCATGGGCCTGGCGGTTGGTGTTACTGACGCAGACATCGTCCAGGTCGAACAGGGTAATCTCGCCCACGCCGCTGCGTGCCAGTGCTTCGGCCACCCACGAGCCCACCCCGCCAATACCGACCACAGCCACATGGGCCTGGCCCAGACGTTGCAGCCCCTGGTCGCCATACAGCCGGGCAACGCCGGCAAAGCGTGGATCTTCTGTGCTCATGTTCATACCCCAAAAAACCGGCGCGCATTATATGCCAGTGGACCCTTGGCCTGCATCGTTAGGAAAGAGACTGCCAACCCTGCTTTAATGTCCTATCACTTCGACATGAATGGACGACGATGTCTTCACGTAAATTCGGCCTGAACCTGGTAGTGGTGCTGACCATCGCCGCACTGTTCACCGGGTTCTGGGCACTGATCAACCGCCCGGTCTCCGCCCCCGCCTGGCCAGAACAGATCTCTGGTTTTTCGTATTCGCCGTTCCGCCTGGGCGAAAGCCCACAGAAGGGTCAGTACCCCACTGACGACGAAATGCGCCAGGACCTGGAGCAACTGAGCAAACTGACCGACAGCATCCGTATCTATACCGTGGAAGGCACCCAGGCCGACATCCCGCGCCTGGCCGAAGAGTTCGGCCTGCGGGTGACGCTGGGGATATGGATCAGCCCGGACCTGGAGCGCAACGAGCGCGAAATCGCCACGGCCATCCAGCTGGCCAACACATCGCGCAGCGTGGTGCGGGTGGTGGTCGGCAACGAGGCGCTGTTCCGTGAAGAGGTCACACCGGAAAACCTGATCAAATACCTGGACCGGGTACGCGCAGCCGTGAAGGTGCCCGTGACCACCAGTGAACAATGGCACATCTGGAAGGAACATCCTGAGCTGGCCAGACACGTCGACCTGATTGCCGCGCACATCCTGCCCTACTGGGAGTTCGTGCCGATGAAGGATTCGGTCGAGTTCGTCCTCGAGCGCGCCCGTGAACTGAAGCACCAGTTCCCGCGCAAACCCCTGCTGCTGTCGGAAGTCGGCTGGCCGAGCAACGGCCGCATGCGCGGTGGTGCCGATGCCACACAGGCCGACCAGGCCATCTACTTGCGCACCCTGGTCAACACCCTCAACCGCCGTGGCTACAACTACTTTGTCATTGAAGCCTATGACCAACCCTGGAAGGCCAGCGACGAAGGTTCGGTAGGCGCCTACTGGGGCGTCTACAACGCCGAGCGCCAGCAGAAGTTCAACTTCGACGGCCCCGTGGTGGCGATCCCGCAGTGGCGGGCCCTGGCAGTGGCGTCGGTGGTGCTGGCAATGATCGCCTTGATGGTGCTGTTCATCGATGGCTCGGCCCTGCGCCAGCGTGGCCGTACCTTCCTGACGTTCATCACCTTCCTGTGCGGGTCGGTGCTGGTGTGGATCGCCTACGACTACAGCCAGCAATACAGCACCTGGTTCAGCCTGACCGTGGGCGTGCTGCTGGCCCTCGGCGCGCTGGGCGTGTTCATCGTGCTGCTCACCGAGGCCCACGAACTGGCCGAGGCGGTCTGGATACACAAGCGCCGCCGCGAGTTCCTGCCCGTGCAGGCCGACACTGCCTACCGGCCCAAGGTGTCGGTGCATGTGCCGTGCTACAACGAACCACCTGAGATGGTGAAACAGACTCTGGACGCCTTGGCCGCCCTGGACTACCCCGACTACGAAGTGCTGGTGATCGACAACAACACCAAGGACCCGGCCGTGTGGGAGCCGCTCAAGGCCCACTGCGAAAAGCTTGGCGAGCGCTTCAAGTTCTTCCACGTCGCGCCTCTGGCCGGCTTCAAGGGTGGCGCGCTGAATTACCTGATCCCGCACACGGCCAAGGACGCCGAAGTGATCGCGGTAATCGACTCGGACTACTGCGTCGACCGCAACTGGCTCAAGCACATGGTGCCGCACTTCGCCGACCCGAAAATTGCCGTGGTGCAGTCACCGCAGGATTACCGCGACCAGCACGAAAGCGCCTTCAAGAAGCTGTGCTACAGCGAATACAAGGGCTTCTTCCACATCGGTATGGTCACCCGCAACGACCGTGACGCGATCATCCAGCACGGCACCATGACCATGACCCGGCGCAGTGTGCTGGAAGAACTGGGCTGGGCCGAGTGGTGCATCTGCGAGGACGCCGAACTGGGCCTGCGCGTGTTCGAGAAAGGCCTGTCCGCCGCCTACGCCCACAACAGCTACGGCAAGGGCCTGATGCCCGACACCTTCATCGACTTCAAGAAGCAACGCTTCCGCTGGGCCTACGGCGCCATCCAGATCATCAAGCACCACGCCGGCGCGCTGCTGCGCGGCAAAGGCAGCCAGCTGACCCGTGGCCAGCGCTACCACTTCCTGGCCGGCTGGCTACCGTGGATCGCCGATGGCATGAACATCTTCTTCACCATCGGCGCGCTGTTGTGGTCGGCGGCGATGATCATCGTGCCGCATCGGGTCGATCCACCCTTGATGATCTTCGCCATCCCGCCGCTGGCGCTGTTCTTCTTCAAGGTCGGCAAGATCATCTTCCTGTACCGCCGAGCGGTGGGGGTGAACCTCAAGGATGCCTTCGCAGCTGCGCTGGCCGGGCTGGCACTGTCGCACACCATCGCCAAGGCGGTACTGTATGGTTTCTTCACCAGCAGCATGCCGTTCTTCCGCACGCCGAAGAACGCTGACAGCCATGGGTTGCTGGTGGCGATTTCCGAAGCCCGTGAAGAGCTGTTCATCATGGTGCTGCTGTGGGGCGCGGCGTTGGGTATCTACCTGGTGCAGGGGCTGCCGAGTTCGGACATGCGCTTCTGGGTGGCGATGTTGCTGGTGCAGTCGTTGCCTTATGTAGCAGCGCTGGTGATGGCGTTCCTGTCGTCGCTGCCCAAGCCCGCAGAAAAGGCTGCCGAAGCGCAGCAGGCTTGAAGTTGCCTGGGCTGACCTGTGCAGCCCATTCGCGGGCACGCCCGCTCCCACAGGCTTGGCACAGGCGTTCAGAGCTGTGCAGTACTTGTGGGAGCGGGCGTGCCCGCGAATGGGCCGTGCTGCCCGAAACCATTTGATATAAGATAACGCCCCTCAGATTTCCCCGCCTTGCCTTGCCCCGGAGTCCCCCATGACGGCCCCTGCCGAGCTCTCGCCTACCCTTCAACTGGCCTGCGACCTGATCCGTCGCCCCTCGGTCACCCCCGTCGACGCCGATTGCCAGGCGCAGATGATGAACCGTCTGGGCGCCGTCGGTTTCCAGCTGGAGCCGATGCGCATTGAAGATGTCGACAACTTCTGGGCCACCCACGGCAGCCAGGACGGCCCGGTACTGTGTTTTGCCGGCCACACCGACGTGGTGCCTACCGGCCCGGTCCAGCAATGGCAGCATGAACCGTTCGAGGCGCTGATCGACGCCGACGGCATGCTCTGCGGCCGTGGCGCCGCCGACATGAAGGGCAGCCTGGCGTCCATGGTCATCGCCAGCGAGCGCTTCGTGCAGGACTACCCGAACCACCGCGGCAAGGTCGCGTTTCTGATCACCAGCGACGAGGAAGGCCCCGCCCACCACGGCACCAAAGCGGTGGTCGAGCGCCTGAAAGCGCGCAACGAGCGCCTGGACTGGTGCATCGTCGGCGAACCGTCCAGCACCACCTTGCTGGGTGACGTGGTCAAGAACGGTCGCCGCGGTTCGCTGGGCGCCAAGCTGACCATACGCGGCAAACAGGGCCATGTGGCCTACCCGCACCTGGCGCGCAACCCGATCCACCTGGCCGCCCCGGCCCTGGCGGAACTGGCTGCCGAGCACTGGGACGAGGGCAATGCGTTCTTCCCGCCAACCAGCTTCCAGATCTCCAACCTCAATTCCGGCACCGGCGCCACCAACGTGGTCCCGGGCGAGCTGACCGCGCTGTTCAACTTCCGCTTTTCTACCGAGTCCACCGTCGAAGGCCTGCAGGCCCGAGTGTCGGCGATTCTCGACAAGCATGAACTGGACTGGTCGGTCGACTGGGCACTGTCGGGCCTGCCGTTCCTGACCGAACCAGGCGAGCTGCTCGACGCCGTGGCGGCCAGCATCAAGGGCGTCACCGGTCGCGATACCCAGCCCTCCACCAGCGGCGGTACCTCCGATGGCCGCTTCATCGCAACCATGGGCACCCAGGTGGTCGAACTCGGCCCGGTCAACGCCACCATCCACCAGGTTGACGAGCGGATCCTGGCCAGCGACCTCGATCTGCTGACCGAAATCTACTACCAGACCCTGGTCCGGTTGCTCGCCTGATGCTTGCCTGCCCGCTTTGCCAGGCGCCGCTGAGCCGGCTCGACAATGGAGTGGTGTGCCCGGCCGGCCACCGCTTCGACCGCGCCCGCCAGGGTTACCTGAACCTGCTGCCGGTGCAGCACAAGAACAGCCGCGACCCCGGTGACAACCAGGCGATGGTCGAGGCACGCCGCGACTTTCTCGACGCCGGCCATTACGCGCCAGTCGCCCGCCGCCTGGCCGAGCTGGCCGCCGAGCGCCAGCCTGGCGCCTGGCTGGACATCGGCTGCGGCGAGGGTTACTACACCGCACAGATCGCCCAGGCCTTGCCGGCCGCCGACGGCTATGCGCTGGACATCTCCCGCGAAGCGGTCAAGCGCGCCTGCCGCCGAGCACCGGCGGTCACCTGGATGGTCGCCAGCATGGCCCGCGTGCCGCTGACCGACGCCAGCTGCCAGTTCATCGCCAGCGTTTTCAGCCCGCTGGACTGGACCGAGGCCAAGCGCTTGCTCAGCCCCGGCGGCGGCCTGATGCGGGTCGGCCCGACCAGCGGCCACCTGATGGAACTGCGTGAAGTGCTCTACGATGAAGTACGCCCTTACGCCGACGACAAGCACCTGGCCCTGGTCCCTGAAGGCATGGCCCACGCCCACAGCGAAACCCTCGAGTTCCGCCTGAGCCTGGCCGCGCCCAAGGCCCGCGCCGACCTGCTGGCCATGACCCCACACGGCTGGCGCGCCAGCGCCGAAAAACGTGCCCGGGTGATCGACCAGCCCGAGCCGTTCGAGGTCACGGTTTCCATGCGTTATGACTATTTCGTGCGCCAAGACTGAGCACACCCGGAGCCCTTATGCGTCAACCTGATATCGAGATCTACCTGAAGGACGCCGACGTCGACCACAAGCAGATTGCCGAGTGGCTCGCCCAGGCAATCGGCCCGTGCACCGAGTGGAAGCAGAAAGGCCATACCTTCAAATGCCAGGCCGGTAACATTCCGGTCACTTGGTTACCCAAGGCTGTAGGGAAATGGAACAGCCTGTACCTGGAAAGCGACCAGACGCCGTGGGCCGATGACGTTGCCTGCGCCCGCGCCGCATTTGCCGCGCTGGGTGTGGAAGTGCGCTGCGCGCCGGGTGGCTGGGTCGAGGAAGACGGGGAAGAAGATGCTGACCGCTGGGTCCGCATCAGCGCCGACGGTGAAGAGGAAATCACCTGGCGTACATCATGAAACGGCAGGCTTGCTCGTTTCTGTAGGAGCGTGCTTACCCGCGAACACGGGCCTCGCCCGTGGCAGCCACCGTAGTGGCTGCTTCGCGGGCAAGCCCGCTCCTACGGCTTGAAACCAGAGGCTCAGAGGCCCACTACGTCTTCGGCTTGCAGGCCTTTCTGGCCCTGCACGCAGGCGTACTCCACCCGCTGCCCTTCGACCAGGGTACGATGCCCCTCACCGCGAATCGCCCGATAGTGGACGAAGACATCCGCACCACCTTCGCGCTGAATGAAGCCATAACCCTTGGCATCGTTGAACCACTTTACATTCCCAGTCTCACGAGACGACATCTGAACTACTCCGGATTTTTATTGTGAAGATCGCCTTGCAGGCACGAGGTCACCTGCCCCGTGCCAACGCCGCTTGCCGAAATATCCTGCAAGTGGCAGGCCGAGTATATGACACAGAACAAAAAAAATTGATGACGGTCCCGTCGTTGGCCGAATTTTGCTGAACTTACGCCGATACGGCAGACTAAATAGCAGAATACTCACCTGAACATCACACCCAGGGCACACACCCCATGACCCGTTCCCCCCTGCACCGCCTGATATTCGGCGGCCTGCGTCGCCTGTTGTACCTGTGGGTGCGCTCCGAGACCATCAACCAGTCTTCCATGACCCTCAACCTCGACCGCAGCCGGCCGGTGTTCTATGCGTTGCCCTCGCCCGCGCTCACCGACCTGGCCGTGCTCGACCACGAGTGCACCAAGGCGGGGCTGCCGCGCCCGGTGCTGCCGGTAGCCGTCGGCCCACTGCAGGAACCCGCCGCGTTCTTCTACCTGACCCCCGACCCGGACTGGCTCGGCCGCCAGGACAAAAGCGGCGCCCCGCCCACGCTCGAGCGCCTGGTGGCTGCCGTCAGCCAGCATGCCGAAGAAGATGCGCAGATCATTCCTGTCAGCGTGTTCTGGGGCCAGACCCCGGCCAGCGAGTCCAGCCCCTGGAAGCTGCTGTTCGCCGACAGCTGGGCGGTAACCGGGCGCCTGCGCCGGCTGCTGACCGTACTGATCCTGGGGCGCAAGACCCGGGTACAGTTCTCCGCGCCAATCCACCTGCGCGAACTGGTGCAGCACAACAAAGGTCACGAGCGCACCGTGCGCATGGCCCAGCGCCTGATGCGCGTGCACTTTCGCAACCTCAAGACTGCCGTCATCGGCCCGGACATCTCGCACCGACGCACCCTGGTCAAAGGCCTGGTCCATGCCCCGCAAGTGCGCCAGGCGATTGCCGACGAAGCTCAGCGCGAGAACCTGCCGCTGGCCAAAGCCGAGGCCCAGGCACTGCGCTATGGCAACGAGATAGCCTCGGACTACACCTATACCGCCATCCGCTTCCTCGAAGTGGTGCTCAGCTGGTTCTGGAACAAGATCTACGACGGCATCAAGGTCAACCACATCGAACAGGTGCAGGGTATCGCCCCTGGCCATGAAGTGATCTACGTGCCGTGCCACCGCAGCCACATCGATTACCTGCTGCTGTCGTACCTGCTGTTCCGCAACGGCCTCACCCCGCCGCACGTGGCTGCGGGCATCAACCTCAACATGCCTGTGGTCGGTAACCTGCTACGCCGTGGTGGCGCCTTCTTCATGCGCCGCACGTTCAAGGGCAACCCGCTTTACACGGCAGTGTTCAACGAGTACCTGCACACCCTGTACACCAAGGGCTTCCCGGTCGAGTACTTCGTCGAAGGCGGCCGCTCGCGTACCGGGCGCATGTTGCAGCCGCGCACCGGGATGCTGGCCATTACCCTGCGCAGCTTCCTGCGCTCGTCGCGTACGCCAATCGTGTTCGTGCCGGTGTACATCGGCTACGAACGCGTGCTCGAAGGCCGTACCTACCTGGGCGAACTGCGCGGCGCCAGCAAGAAGAAGGAGTCGGTGTTGGACATCTTCAAGGTGTTCGGTGCACTCAAGCAGCGCTTTGGCCAGGTCTACGTCAACTTCGGCGAACCCATCCGCCTGGCTGGTTTCCTCGACCAGCAGCAGCCCGGCTGGCGTGAACAGGATCACGGTCCGCAGTACCGGCCGGATTGGCTCAACGCCACCACCGCCCGCCTTGGAGAAACCGTGGCCCGTCACCTCAACGAGGCGGCCGCCATCAACCCGGTCAACCTGGTGGCCCTGGCACTGCTGTCGACCAGCCGCCTTGCCCTGGACGAGCGCGCCCTGACCCGCGTTCTCGACCTGTACCTGGCGCTGCTGCGCCAAGTGCCCTACTCGCCGCACACCACCCTGCCCGAGGGCGACGGCAAAGCACTGATCGAACATGTGCGCAGCATGAACCTGGTGGCCGAGCAGAAGGACGCCTTGGGCCGCATCCTCTACCTGGATGAAGGCAACGCGGTGCTGATGACCTACTACCGCAACAATGTGCTGCACATCTTCGCCCTGCCGGCGCTGCTCGCCAGTTTCTTCCTCAGCAGTTCACGCATGAGCCGCCAACTGCTGGGCCAGTATGTGCATGCACTTTATCCCTATCTGCAGGCCGAACTGTTCCTGCGCTGGACGCCAGAACAGCTGGACGAGGTCATCGACCAATGGCTGGTCGCGCTGGTGGAACAGGGCCTGCTGCGCCAGGACAACGACCTGTACGTGCGCCCGGCGCCCAGCTCGCGGCAGTTCGTGTTGCTGACCCTGCTCGCCCGCACCATCACCCAGACCCTGCAGCGCTTCTACATGGCCACCTCGCTGCTGATCAACAGCGGGCAGAACAGCCTGAGCGCCGAAGCGCTGGAAGACCTGTGCGTGATGATGGCCCAGCGCCTGTCGATCCTGCATGGCCTGAACGCACCGGAGTTCTTCGACAAGACGCTGTTCCGCCACTTCATCCAGACCTTGCTTCAGCAAGGCGTGCTGCACGCCGACGCGCAAGGCAAGCTGGGTTATCACGACAAGCTCGGCGAGCTGGCCGAGGGCGTGGCCAAGCGAGTACTGTCGGCCGAGCTGCGCCTGTCGATCCGCCAGGTGGCCCTGCACCGTGACGACGGGCTGGAAACTTCGACCCTCTAACGGTTCATCGGTCGGCAAAATCCGCTAAAGTCCGTGGGGTTGGCCACAAGCCAGCTCCAAGGACACCGGAGATTCCATGAAAAAGCTCTTTATGCTGTGTTGCGCATCCCTGCTTGCAGCCTGCTCCAGCCAAACCCCACCCAACCAGGCCAGCCTGGACGGCGAAGTCTTCTACCTGCAGCGCATTGCCCTGCCGCCTGCCGCCACCCTGAGCGTGGAACTGCAGGATGTGTCGCTGATGGACGCCCCTGCCGTGACCCTGGCGCGCCAGGCCGGTCCGGTCAAAGGCAACGTGCCGCTGCCGTTCCATCTCACCTATGACCCCGCGCAGGTCAAGCCTGGCCACCGCTATGCGGTGAGCGCGCGCATCGAGCTGAATGGCAAGTTGCTGTTCATCAATACCGAACACCACGGTGTCGCGCTTGATGGCAGTGACCCGCAATCGGTACGCATCAAGGTAGATCAGGTTCGCTGATACCCGCACTCATCCGTTTACAAGGAAAGCTTCATGATCCGCACTTCCCTGCGCTTCACCACCCTGTGCGCCGGCCTGCTGCTGTCGGCCAGTGCCCTGGCCCTGTCGCTGGGCGACCTCAGCCAGAAAGACGCCACCGGCGGCCTGAAAGATGCCCTGACCCAAGGTGCGCAGCTGGCCGTCAAGCAACTGAGCACCCCAGGCGGCTTCAGCAATAATCCGGACGTGCGCATCGAGCTGCCAGGCAACCTGGGCAAAGCCGCCAAGGCCATGAAGATGTTCGGCAAGGGTGAACAGGTCGAAGCCCTGGAAACCAGCATGAACAAAGCCGCCGAGGCCGCCGTGCCGCAGGCCCAGGCGATTCTGGTGGATGCCGTCAAGAACATGAGCGTGACCGATGCCAAGGGCATTCTCAGCGGCGGTGACGACTCGGCCACCCAGTACCTGAACAAGAGCAGCCGCGAGCAGATCCGCGCCAAGTTCCTGCCAATCGTCAAGCAGGCCACCGACAAGGTCGGCGTGGCCCAGCAGTACAATGCCTTCGCTGCCCAAGCCAAAGGCCTGGGGCTGGTCAAGGATGACGCCAATATCGAGAACTACGTGACCGAGAAGGCGCTGGATGGCCTGTTCGAGATGATCGGCAAACAGGAGCAGAGCATTCGCCAGAACCCGGCAGCTGCGGCTACCAGCCTGGCCAAGAAGGTCTTCGGCGCGCTGTAGGAGCGGGTTCACCCGCGAAAGGGCCGGGCCTGCTGGCCAATTTTCACCAGCCGTTCAACGTTGCTGCCGCTACCGTATTCGCGGGTAAACCCGCTCCTACAATGATCGAAAAGCCTGCGCGGTCCTCTGTAGGAGCGGGTTCACCCGCGAAAGGGCCAGGCCTGCTGGCCAATTTTCACCAGCCGCTCACCGTTGCTGCCGCCACCGTATTCGCGGGTAAACCCGCTCCTACAATGATCGAAAAGCCTGCGCGGTCCTCTGTAGGAGCGGGTTCACCCGCGAAGGGGCCGGGCCTGCTGGCCAATTTTCACCAGCCGCTCACCGTTGCTGCCGCCACCGTATTCGCGGGTAAACCCGCTCCTACACGGCGGCGGGGTTGGACACAGGCCGTCGTAGGAGCGGGTTCACCCGCGAAGGGAGGGCCAAGCCCTCCCCCTGCGGTCTTCAGCCCTTCTTCACCCTGAACCACGCCGCATACAACGCCGGCAGGAACAGCAGTGTAAGCACCGTGGCCACGATCAGCCCACCCATGATCGCCACCGCCATCGGTCCATAGAACACACTACGCGACAACGGGATCATGGCCAGCACCGCCGCCAGCGCGGTCAGCACGATCGGCCGGAAGCGCCGCACCGTTGCCTCGATGATCGCCTGCCAGCGCTCCATCCCCGCTGCGATGTCCTGCTCGATCTGGTCCACCAGGATCACCGAGTTGCGCATGATCATCCCCGCCAAGGCAATGGTGCCAAGCATGGCGACAAAGCCGAACGGCTGGCGGAACACCAGCAGGAACAGGGTCACACCAATCAACCCCAGCGGCGCGGTGAGGAACACCATCACCGTGCGCGAGAAACTGCGCAGCTGGATCATCAGCAAGCTCAGGACTACCACGATGAACAGTGGCATGCCGGCATTCACCGATTTCTGCCCCCGTTCGGAGTCCTCCACCGTGCCGCCCACCTCCAGCAGGTAGCCATCGGGCAGCTTGGCGCGGATTTCCTGCAGGGTCGGCAGAATCTGCTTCACCAGCGTCGCCGGCTGCTCCTGGTCGTAGATATCGGCACGCACGGTCACCGTCGGCAAGCGGTTGCGGTGCCAGATAATGCCTTCTTCAAAGCCGTACTCCAGGGTCGCCACCTGCGACAGCGCCACGCTCTGGCCATTGTCGGTGGGCAATGCCAGGCTACCCAGGTTGGCCAGCTCGCTGCGCTCCTGAAGGGTGCCGCGCAGCAGGATCTCGATCAGTTCGTTGTCCTCGCGGTACTGGCTGACCGTGGTGCCGATCAGCGAGCTTTGCAGGAAGCTCGCCAGGTGCGAAGTGCTCACGCCCAGCGCACGGGCGCGGTCCTGGTCGATTTCGAGGAACACCGCCTTGCTGGGTTCCTCCCAGTCCAGGTGCACGTTCACCACATGCGGGTTCTCGCGCACCTTGTCCGCCACTTCACGGGCCAGTGCACGGGCCTTCTCGATATGCTCGCCAGTGACCCGGAACTGCACCGGGTAGCCCACAGGCGGGCCGTTTTCCAGGCGCGTGACCCGGGCACGCAGGTCGGGGAACTGCTGGTCCACAGTGCTGATCAGCCAACTGCGCAGGCGCTCGCGGTCTTCCATCGACTTGGCCAGCACCACGAACTGGGCAAAGCTGGCTGCCGGCAGTTGCTGGTCCAGCGGCAGGTAGAAGCGCGGCGAACCGGTGCCCACATAGGCCACGTAGTTGTCGATACCGTCCTGCTGCTTGAGCAGCCCCTCCAGCTGCTTGACCCGCTCGGCGGTATTGGCCAGCGAGGCACCTTCGGCCAGCTTCAGGTCAACCATCAGCTCCGGGCGCCCGGAAGCCGGGAAGAACTGCTGGGGTACGAAGCGGAACAGCAGGATGCTGCCGACAAAGGCAGCGATGGTCAGCAGAATTACCGTCTTGCGCCGCCGTACGCACCACTCCACCAGCCGTCGCACGCGCTGGTAGAACGGGGTGGCGTATGGGTCTGGTGCATGGCCGTCCTTGCCATGACGCGCCGCATGCAGCTTGGCCAGGTCGGGTAGCAGGCGCTCGCCCAGGTAAGGCACGAACACCACGGCCGCCACCCAAGAGGTCAGCAAAGCGATGGTGACCACCTGGAAGATCGACCGGGTGTATTCGCCCGTGCTGGAGGCCGCGGTGGCAATCGGCAGAAAGCCTGCTGCCGTGATCAGCGTACCGGTGAGCATCGGGAAGGCCGTACTCGTCCAGGCATAGCTGGCTGCCTTGAGGCGGTCATAGCCCTGCTCCATCTTGATCGCCATCATCTCCACGGCAATGATCGCGTCGTCCACCAGCAAGCCCAGGGCCAGCACCAGCGCGCCAAGGGAAATCTTGTGCAGGCCGATGCCGAAGTAGTGCATGGCGGCAAAGGTCATGGCCAACACCAGCGGAATGGCCAGCGCCACCACCAGGCCAGTGCGCAGACCCAGCGAGAAGAAGCTCACCAGCAGCACAATGACCAACGCCTCGACCAGCACCTGCACGAACTCGCCCACGCCGGCCTTGACCGCCGCCGGTTGATCCGAAACCTTGCGCAGCGCCATGCCGGCAGGCAGGTTATGCGCCAGGCGCTCGAACTCGCCTTCCAGGGCCTTGCCCAGTACCAGGATGTCGCCACCGTCTTTCATCGACACCGCCAGGCCAATGGCATCCTCGCCCATGAAGCGCATGCGCGGTGCAGGTGGGTCGTTGAAGCCACGGTGCACCTCGGCGACATCACCAATCCGGAAGGTGCGATCACCCACGCGAATGGGGAACTGGCGGATCTGCTCGACACTGTCGAAACGCCCGCTCACGCGCAGTTGCAAGCGCTCGCTGGGCGTCTCGAAGAAACCGGCGGTGCTCACCGCGTTCTGCTCTTGCAACGCCTTCTGCACGGCTTCCAGGGGCACGCCGAGGGTGGCCAACTTGAGGTTGGACAGCTCGATCCAGACTTTCTCGTCCTGCAGGCCGATCAGCTCGACCTTGCCCACATCCTTGACCCGCTGCAGCTGGATCTGGATACGGTCGGCGTAGTCCTTGAGCACCGCATAGTCAAAGCCTTCGCCAGTCAGCGCATAGATGTTGCCGAAGGTGGTGCCGAACTCGTCGTTGAAGAACGGGCCCTGGATCTCCGGCGGCAAGGTGTGGCGAATGTCCGCAACCTTCTTGCGGATCTGGTACCACAACTCGGGGATGTCCTTGGAGTGCAGCGAGTCGCGGGCCATGAAAGTAACCTGCGATTCGCCGGGGCGAGAGAACGAGACGATTCTCTCGTACTCACCGGTTTCCATCAGCTTCTTCTCGATGCGCTCGGTCACCTGCCGCGCCACTTCTTCAGCGCTGGCGCCTGGCCACAGGGTGCGGATGACCATGGCCTTGAAGGTGAATGGCGGGTCCTCGCTCTGGCCAAGCTTGGTGTACGACATGGCGCCAATGGCGGCCAGCAGGATCATCAGGAACAGGACGATCTGGCGGTTGCGCAGCGCCCAGGCAGAAAGGTTGAAACCCATCGGGACTTACTCCTTGGCCGTCAGGTTCACTACACGGTTGCTGCGGTCCACGGGGCGTACCTCCTGGCCCTCGCGCAGTACATGGCCACCAGCGGCAACCACCCAGTCACCCGGGTCCAGGCCTTCGAGCACCGGCACGCTGTCGCTGCCATAAGCCCCCAGGCGCACGGTCGCCCGCTCCAGGCGGCTTTCCTTGTTCACCCGCCAGACATAGGCCTGACCGTTTTCCGCAGTCACTGCCGACAGCGGTACCGCCAGCGGGATCAGCCCGTCCTTGGCGATGAACACCCGGGCGCTCTGGCCCAGCTCGGCCGGTACGGCGGCCGTGGTGAAGGCGATGCGCGCCGCGAACGTGCGCGAGCGCGGGTCGGCGGCCGGTGACAGCTCGCGAATGCGCCCCTGGAAACGCGCCTGCGGGTGCGACCACAGCTCCACGCTCACCGGTTGGCCCACAGCGAAGCGGGCAAACTGCTGCTCCGGCAGGCCGATGGCCACTTCTCGCTCGCCATCGGCGGCAAGGGTGAACACGGTCTGCCCGGCGGCGACCACCTGGCCCACTTCAACCTGGCGCTTGGCGATCACCCCGGCCTGCGGCGCACGCAATACGGCATATTCGGCCTGGTTGCCCGCCACATCGAACTCGGCCTTGGCCTGCTTCAGACGGGCAAGGCCTGCACGGTAGAGGTTTTCGGCGTTGTCGAACTGGGAGTGGCTGACCATCTGCCGTTCCAGCAGCTTCTGGTAGCGGTCGCGCTCGGCGCGCACCAATGCCAGGTTGGCCTCGGCAGCCGCCAGCTGGGCGCGATTGGCTTCAAGTTGCAGGCGCACGTCCTGCGGGTCCAGCTCGGCCAGCGGCTGGTCGGCCTTGACCCGCTGCCCCTCCTCCACCAGGCGCTTGCTGACCTTGCCGCCAATGCGGAAGGCCAGCTCCGGCTCGAAGCGCGCGCGCACTTCGCCGGGGTAACTGTCGGCAGCGGCTTCGGCCGGCTGTGGCTGCACCACCAGCGCCGGGCGCGGCGCGGCGGGTGGGGCGGCTTCCTGGCCACACGCCGCCAGAAGCAGGGCAGCGGCGGCGGGCAGAGCGATGGACAAGGCATGGCGCAACATGATGAATCCTTTCGCGGAGTGCACATTTAATATTTGTACTGGCTGGTATATTAAATCAGCGCAACGATGCCGGGAAGGGCATGCGCTGGCTTTTCGACGACCTGGCTGGAGCCCTCTGGCGCCTGTGAGATCAAGCGGCGGCTGAACGCCCACCCTGTCGATCAACTGAACGCTGGCAGGCCGCAGGTAAATGTGAGCTAGGTTTAGCCGTATCGCGGCTGACCCGTTAAGATGGGGATTCTTAAACCAGATGCAGACCACAATGCTCAACGACGCACCCATCGGCCCAGGCCGGCCCAAGGACCTGGCCAAGCGCGAGGCGATCCTTGAAGCGGCCAAGGCCCTGTTCCTCAGCCTTGGCTACGCCAACACCAGCATGGATGCGGTCGCTGCGGCGGCAGGTGTTTCAAAGCTCACCGTGTACAGCCACTTCACCGACAAACAGACATTGTTCTGTTCGGCGGTCATGGCCACCTGCCAGATCCAGTTGCCTGACCTGCTGTTCGAGTATCCCGAGGGGGTACCGGTGGAAGAAGTGCTGCTGACGATTGCCCGCAACTTCCAGGCGCTTATCAGCAGTGACGAAGCGATCAAGCTCAGCCGCCTGATCATGGCCCAGGGCAGCCTGGACCCGAGTTTTGGCGAGTACTTCTACGAGGCCGGGCCCAAGCGCGTACTCGCAGGCATGGAAGCGCTACTGCGTGGGGCACATGAGCGCGGGCTGCTGCGCATCGACAACCCGCTGCGCGCCGCGGAGCACTTCTTCTGCCTGGTCAAAGGGGCACCGGATTACCGGTTGCTGCTGGGATGTGCGGGGCCGCTGGAAGGCGATGAAGCCGAGGCGCATGTGCGCGAGGTGGTGGGGGTGTTCTTGAGGGCATTCAAACCCTGATACCTGGATATCTTTGCAGGCCTCTTCGCGAGCTTACCCGCGAAGAGGCCTGGGCAGGCCACACAAACGTCAGGCTTTCAACGCCTTCTTCGGATAAATGTCATACCGGCTCGACTTGCCTTCCAGGCTGTGGCTCGGCTTCGGCCCGTCGATGATCGGTGCCTTGCGCGGGCGCTTCACCACCACCCGGTGGCTGGCCAGCGCCAGGGCGGCTTCAAGCAGCGCAGGGGCATCCGGGTCATCGCCCACCAAAGGCCGGAACACACGCATTTCCTTTTTCACCAGGGCGCTCTTGTCGCGGTGCGGGAACATCGGGTCGAGGTAGATCACCTGCGGCGCCTCCCCTTCCCAGGCGCGCATGCGCTCGATGGCGTTGCCGGTCAGCAGACGCATGCGCCCGACAATCGGGCCCACCTCTTCATCCGCCCGGGCCCGCGCCAGGCCGTCCTCCAGCAGCGCGGCAATCAGCGGCTGGCGCTCGATCAGGGTCATCTGGCAGCCAAGGCTGGCCAGCACGAACGCGTCCTTGCCCAGCCCCGCCGTGGCATCCAGTACCTGCGGCCGGATACCTTGGGCAATGCCCACGGCCTTGGCGATCATCTGCCCGTTGCCGCCGCCAAACTGGCGGCGATGCGCAGCCTGGCCTTCGACGAAGTCCACACGCACCGGCCCAGGCGCCTGCGGGCCCAGTTGCTGAATCTGCAAGCCGTCGACGCCCACCTGCACAGCGAAGGCGGCGGTATCGTCCTGCAGCGGCAGGCCCAGGCGTTCAGCCCACGCCCTGGCCTGTTGCGCATACTCAGCTGTAATCGCCTCGACCCTGATACCCGTGCCTTGCTCTTCCATCGTTCACACCCGAAAAATCAAACCAAGCCCTTAATGAATCGGCAGCCACGGCCGATACAGGCAATATCCCGCTATTCTGCCAGAGCACAGCGCGCACGACTGCCATGTCAGATACTCTTCCCATCGGCTTGACCTATTTGTCGCCCGTCGGCAACTACAGTCAGCACAACACCCAGGCACTCGGGGGCGTCAGCCACCTGTGGCAGGATTTCTTTGCCCGGGCCATGGCCGAGCAGCAGGAAGAGCCCGTAGACGGCGTCAGCCAGTCGTTCGTGCAATACGACCAGGACAGCGGCGAACCCATCGGCGGCGCCCGTGCACTGGCCTTGATCGACGCCCAGCGCGCCTGCCCGGTGCACGACACCATCGTGGCGCCACCCGAACCGTTGTTTCTGCCCAAGGCCGAACTTGAAGCCAAGCTGCTGCCGCCCGCCCCCGAGCCGTTCAGCGCCATGGAACTGATCGAGCAACAGCGCCAGCTCGACATCAACAACAGCTGGCTGCGCCCGGTGGTGATGAACCAGGGTCAGCCGATCGCCGAACCCGGCCCTGGCCCCACGCCACGGTCACTGTTCCTACCCATCGCCGAGCTGGAAAGCAACCTGCTGGACCCGGCCCCGGAACCGTTCGACGACGCCACCCTGGCCAAGCAGCAGAATGACCTGGCGTTCGACATCCACTGGGCGCGCCCAGTGGTGCTGAACAACGTGCGCGCGTACGCCTGAGGCTAACGACAGATCTGCCAGCGCCCCATGTCCAGGTGAAAGTGGTTGCGGTGCGCAGCGTTGTAATCCGGCCCCAGTACCGTGCTGAAGCTCTCGCAAGCGGCCTGCTGCACCTGACGCAAGAATTCCGCCTTCTGCCCGCCCGCCTGCCAGTCACGCGCCAGGATAATGCGCTGGCCGTCCTTCAGGCGAAAACCGCTGATGTCCAGCGCATTGGCCGTGGCGTGCTGGCTCAAACGGCCCTGCTTGCGGTGGTAGACGTTGCGGCAGGCAAAGCTGCCCAAGTGATCGACCTGCGTCACCGGTTGCCCAAACACTTCCTGCGCCGCCGGCTGCAAGCCATGGTTTTCGAACAGTGCATAGGCCACCGCCAACGGGCAACTGGCCAGAAAGCTGCTGCTCAGCCGCGCCTGGCCGCCCTCGATGCGCCATACGTTCTGCAGCGGGCAGTTGGCCGACGCCGGGCTGTCGGCTTGTGCCCGGTAACGCAGGTGGCTGGTTTCCAGCGCCTGCCGGCACAGCGCTGGGTCATCGCGTAGGCGCGACAGTTTGTAGGGGGTCAGCAGGTTGGGCGGCTGGCGTACGTCCAGCGGCGCCCAGGGGTTCCATGCGGCAGGCAGGCGCCAGCCGAAGTGCCAGGCCAGGCCGGCCACCGTCAGCAGGCCGGCCAGTAGCGCCAGCAATGCCCGCATCAGCGACGGAACAGGTCGTTCAGCTGGGCAAACGGCATGGTCTGCTCACCGTAGCCGAACGTGCCCTCATCGCGAATTTCCTGCGCGGCCCGGTAGAAGGCCCCGAGCGCAGCACGGGCCAGCGACGAGCCAACGCTGACGCGGCGCACGCCCAGGTCCTGCAACTGGTTGACGCTCAGCGGCACGCCCGCCATGCCCATCAGCACATTCACAGGGCGCGGTGCGACTGCCTGCACCACGGCACGGACTTCCTCCACGGTGCGCAGCCCGGGGGCGTAGAGCACGTCGGCACCGGCTTCGGCATAGGCTTGCAGGCGCAGGATGGTGTCGTCGAGGTCCATGCGTCCGTGCAGCAGGTTTTCTGCCCGGGCGCACAAGGTGAACGGGAATGGCAGGCTTCGCGCAGCCTGCACAGCGGCGCGCACGCGCTCCACAGCCAACCCGAAGTCATAGATGGGCGCATCACTGCGGCCACTGGCATCTTCGATGGAGCCGCCCACCAGGCCAATTTCGGCGGCACGCAGAATGGTCTGGGCACAGTCTTCGGGCAAGTCGCCAAAACCGTTTTCCAGATCGGCGGCCACCGGCAGCGCGGTGGCATCGACGATCTCGCCGGCATTGTCCAGTGTATCGTCCAGGCTCAAGGCGCCTTCGGCGTCTGGCCGGCCCAGGCTGAAGGCCAGGCCTGCACTGGTGGTCGCCAGCGCCTCGAAACCCAGGCTGGCGAGCAACTTGGCGGAGCCGGCATCCCACGGGTTGGGGATGACGAACGCGCCGTCGCGCTCGTGTAACGCCTTGAAGGCCTCAGCTCGCAGGGTTTGCACATCCATGGTTCAACCTCCGGCAGTCAGGGAAAGGTCAGAGTAGCCCCAATTGTTCGACCTCAGGGGCGCGCGGCAATTCCGGCAAAGGTGCCAGGCCCGGCAGGCGTGCCATCAGGCGTTGATGGAAGCGCTGGGCCAGCGCCGCAGCCAGGCGATTGTCCGAGGTGTGCAGGAAGATATAGGGATTGCGGCCTTCTTCGATCCAGGCGGCGACTTTTTCTACCCAAGGGCTAAGGAAGGTGTGATTGGCCTCCAGTTCCGGATGGCCAATGAAGCGAACCTGCGGGTGCTGGCTGAAGGCTGCCGGCCGCGGAGGCACCTTGGGCTTCTTCGACTGCGCATGCAGCACGGCTGGGTCGCGCGAGGTGCAACTGAACAGCGCACGTGGGTCGAGACAGATGCGCTCCACACCGCGTTCGTGCAGCAGGCGATTGAGCAGGCGCTCTTCCTCACCCTTGGCAAAAAAGGCCTGGTTGCGCACTTCCACAGCCACGGGCACGGCAATCTGATCGAGGAAGTGACAAAGCTCACCCAGGCGCGCCGGGCCGAACTGGGCCGGCAACTGCAGCCAGTAGGGTGATACGCGCTGGCCCAGCGGGGCCATCAGCCGAGTGAAGTCGAAGGCAGGTTCAAGCTGGTCACGCAGGTCGCCCTCATGGCTGACATCCCGCGGAAACTTGGCAGTGAAGCGAAAGTGCTCGGGCATGACCTGCGCCCAGCGGGCAATGGTGCCGGGAGCGGGACGTGCGTAGAAAGTGGTGTTGCCTTCGACCGCGTTGAACACCTGGCTGTAGAAGCCAAGCATTTGATTACTGTTGGCGTCAGCGGGGTACAGGTAGTCGCGCCAGGCGTTTTCGCTCCACGACGGGCAACCGAGAAAGTAAGGCAGTGGTGAGGGATTCATCCATCAAATGTACAGGTCGAGCCCCAGTACTTCCATGTCCCAGTCAGTAAAGCCGGCAGTGCTCAGGTAGCTGGCCAGTGCGGTGGCGGTGCGGCGGTCACGGGCGCGAGGGAAAACCATGTCCTGCTGGCGGGCTGGCAGGCCACCACCAGGGCGGCGGGCGGTGGCTTCCTGCGGGGCGGCCTCTGCCTCCTCGATCACCTCGGCATCGTCGATGGCCTCGTCACGCACCGCTGCTTTGCGCGAGGTGCGCTTGAGCGGGTAGGACTGCGATGAGAAACCGTCGATACGCATGGCATGAGCACTCAGGACCAATGATGGCAATTTAGCAGCATCAGGGTTCCGTCGCTAATGCTTGAGTGATAACTGGACCACAGATCGCGCAAAAGGTTTTAGCGTGTTCGGCGATAACCGACGAACAGCACTCAGTGCTTCTTGGGCGTGGCTACATTATCGCGCAGATAAACCGGTTGCGCCTGCTCGGCGACGATTGCCTCGCCACGGGCCCAGGCAAAGGTGGCCAGGCTGAGAATGTCCAGAGCATTGGGCAAGGCAGCCGGGTTGCTCGCCGCCACCTGTACCGCCAGGCGCTCGGCGTAGCCCCACCCGGTACCGGCACCGAACCACTCGCCATTGCTGCCTGCCGGTAGCGCCACCTGCTCGGGCGGCAATACGGCTTCACGGCCGACCAGGCACATTTCACCCGCCGTGGCCTGGTAGCAGCCCCAGTACACTTCATCCATGCGCGCATCGATGGCAGCGGCCACCTGCTGCACGCCCTGCTCGCGCAATGCACCCTGGGCCAATGCGGCCAGGTTGGACACCGGCAGCACCGGGCGTTCGAGGGCGAAGGCCAGGCCTTGCACAACACCGATGGCAATACGCACGCCGGTGAACGCGCCCGGGCCACGGCCAAAGGCAATGGCATCCAGCGCATTCAGTGCCACGCCAGAGTCGGCCAGCAGTTGCTTGATCATCGGCAGCAGCTTCTGGGCATGCATGCGCGGGATCACCTCGTAGTGGCTGGTCACCTTGCCGTCATGCAGCAGCGCGACGGAACAGGCTTCGGTGGCGGTATCCAGGGCCAGCAGGGTGGTCATCGAACGGGTATCCAGGTGCGAATGAAAAAGAGCGGCAGTATAGAGCAGCAGCGGCGTTGTGTCCTGAGGGGGCGCTGTGCGGCCTACAAACGACAACGGCCCGCAAGCGGGCCGTTGTCGAGGTGCCTCAGGCGCCGGATCAGCTCAGGGCTGCCAGGACCTTGGCGGTGATGGCTTCAACCGAGCCGACACCTTCGATGTGGCTGTACTTCGGCTTGCCGCCATTGGCAGCCGACAGCTTCTGGTAGAAATCCACCAGCGGCTTGGTCTGGCTGTGGTAGACCGACAGGCGATGGCGAACGGTTTCTTCTTTGTCGTCGTCACGCTGGATCAGGTCTTCACCGGTCTCGTCGTCCTTGCCTTCCACTTTCGGCGGGTTGTACTGAATGTGGTAGGTACGGCCCGAGGCCAGGTGCACGCGGCGGCCAGCCATGCGGCCGACGATTTCTTCGTCGTCCACGGCAATTTCGACCACGGCATCGATGTCGACACCGGCAGCGACCATGGCTTCGGCCTGTGGGATGGTGCGTGGGAAGCCGTCGAACAGGCAGCCGTTGGCGCAATCAGGCTGAGCGATGCGCTCCTTCACCAGGCTGATGATCAACTCGTCGGAGACCAGCTGGCCGGCATCCATGACTTTCTTCAGCTCCAGGCCCAGCGGGGTGCCAGCCTTGACGGCGGCACGAAGCATGTCACCGGTGGAGATCTGTGGAATACCGAACTTTTCGGTGATGAACTTTGCCTGAGTACCTTTACCGGCCCCGGGAGCTCCCAGCAGAATTACGCGCATCTCGTGCTCCTCAAATTTTTTTATGAAATTCAATGGATTCGGCGACCAGGGCCAAGTCCGGAAAATCGGGTATGACCATAAATCGGTCAGAAGGCTGCTCAAGATACACAGCGCCCGGCAGCCAGACAAGCGTCCCAAAGTTGCAGGAATGCGCCACTTGCGGCTGACCGGGCAGGCGGTTGCGCCAGGCGCAACCACCCTCCCCGTCATAGTGCCGGGCCTGTATGGCACGCGCCAGACATGACCCGGGCTTGCCCTTAGCCGGTGTTGCGCAGCCCGGCGGCAATACCCGCCACGGTCACCAGCAAGGCCTGCTCCAACGGGCTGTCCAGAGCGGCTTCGCGGCTGCGCGAGCGGGCCAGCAACTCTGCCTGCAGGCGGTGCAACGGGTCCAGATAGGTATTGCGCAGGCTAATGAATTCCAGTGTCTCGGGGCTGTGCGCCAGTAGCACCGGCTGCCCGGTCAGGCCCAGCACCACCTGGCATGACTGCGACAATAGGTCGCGCAGGTGCGCACCTAAAGGACGCAGGTGCGGTTGCACCAGACGTTCGTCGTAGGCCTCGGCAATTTGCGCATCGGCCTTGGCCAGCACCATTTCCAGCATATCGATGCGGGTGCGGAAGAACGGCCATTGCTCGCGCATCTGTGCCAGCAACTCACCCTGACCACGGGCCAAGGCATTGGTCAGCGCCGTTTCCCAGCCCAGCCAGGCCGGCAGCATCAGCCGGGTCTGGGTCCAGCCGAAGATCCACGGGATGGCCCGCAGGCTTTCGATGCCCCCGGCGCGACGTTTTGCCGGGCGGCTGCCCAACGGCAGGCGCCCCAGTTCCTGTTCTGGCGTCGACTGACGGAAGTACTCGACGAAATCGGGATTCTCCCGTACCACGCTGCGGTAGGCCTGGACACCATCGGCGGCCAACTGGTCCATCACTTCACGCCAGGCCGGCTGCGGGGGCGGTGGTGGCAACAGCGTGGCTTCAAGCACGGCAGCCAGGTACAGGTTGAGGTTTTGCTCGGCAATGCCCGGCAAGCCGAACTTGAAGCGGATCATTTCACCCTGCTCGGTGGTGCGGAAACGCCCCGCCACCGAACCCGGTGGCTGCGACAGGATCGCGGCATGGGCCGGGCCGCCGCCTCGCCCGACCGTACCGCCACGGCCGTGGAACAGCAGCAGCTCGACCTGATGCTCGGCACAGATGCGCACCAGGTTTTCCTGAGCCCGGTACTGCGCCCACGCAGCAGCCGTGGTGCCGGCGTCCTTGGCCGAATCGGAGTAGCCGATCATCACTTCCTGCGGGCCGCGCAGGCCCGCGCGGTAGCCCGGCAGGCCAAGCAGGCGCTGCATGACCGGGCCGGCGTTGTCGAGGTCGGCCAGGGTCTCGAACAGTGGCACCACACGCATGGGGCGGGTCAGGCCGGCTTCCTTGAGCAACAGTTGCACCGCCAGTACATCCGAGGCGGCACCGGCCATGGAGATGACGTAAGACCCCAACGAGGCGGCCGGCGCGGCGGCCACTTCCCTGCAGGTCGCCAGCACTTCGGCGGTGTCCGCTTGCGGCTTGAAATGCGCAGGCAGCAGGGGCCGGCGGTTTTTCAGCTCGGCCTGGAGGAACGCGATGCGCTGCTCCTCATCCCAGTCGGCGTAACGCCCCAGGCCCAGGTAATCGGTAATCTCGGTCAGCGCATCACGGTGGCGGGCAGCGTCCTGGCGTACGTCCAGGCGGCCCAGGAACAGGCCGAAGGTCACCGCACGACGCAAGCAGTCGAGCAGCGGCCCCTCGGCGATCACGCCCATGCCGCATTCGTGCAGTGACTGGTAGCACAGCTCCAGCGGCGCGATCAGCTCGCGGTTGTCCACCAGCACGTCGGCACCGGCCGGTTGGTTGCTGGTCAAGGCCGAATGCGCCCATGCGCGTGTCGCACGCAGGCGGTCGCGCAGTTGCTTGAGCACTGCGCGGTAGGGTTCGGCGCTGTCGCCAACCTGTTTGCGCAGGGCGTCGTTGGCCTGCTGCATGGACAACTCGGCGGCCAGTGCATCAATGTCGCGCAGGAACAGGTCGGCGGCCATCCAGCGCGCCAGCAGGAGTACTTCGCGGGTGACGGCAGCCGTCACATTGGGGTTGCCATCACGGTCCCCACCCATCCACGAGGCAAAGCGGATCGGCGCGGCCTCCAGCGGCAGGCGCAGGCCAGTGGCCTCCAGCAGGGCCTTGTCGACCTTGCGCAGGTGGCTGGGGATGGCATGCCACAGTGAATGCTCGATCACTGCGAAACCCCACTTGGCTTCGTCTACCGGCGTAGGCCGGGTACGGCGGATTTCCTCGGTGTGCCAGGCCTCGGCGATCAGCCGCCGCAGGCGCTCGCGCACTTGCTGGCGTTCTGCCGGGGTCAGGTCACGATGGTCCTGTGCGGCCAGTTGGCCGGCGATCGCGTCGTACTTCTGGATCAGCGTGCGGCGGGCCACTTCGGTGGGGTGTGCGGTGAGCACCAGCTGGATATCGAGCTTGGCCAGTTGCCGGGCCAGGGCATCGTTGCTGTGGCCGGCCTGCTTCAAGCGCCCCAGCAGCTCGGGCAGTACCTGCGCTTCGAATGGCTCGGGCTGGTCGGCGTCACGGCGGCGGATCAACTGGTACTGCTCGGCCATGTTGGCCAGGTTGAGGAACTGGTTGAAGGCCCTCGCTACGGGCAGCAGGTCTTCTTCGGCCAGGTCCGCCAGGGTCGAGCTCAGCTGCTCACCCGGGCCGCGACGGTCGGCCTTGGCACTGTGGCGGATGTCCTCGATTTTCTGCAGGAACGCATCGCCATGCTGCTGGCGAATGGTTTCGCCAAGCAGCTCACCCAACACATGGACATCTTCACGCAAACGCACATCGATATCGGTCATTGGCGCTCTCTCCGTTACATCCCTATCAGCCTCAGCGCGCCCTGTGCAGGAGCGAGCGGTATCCCCCAAGAGTGCCCACAGCCGAACGACGATGGCAAGCCGTGATCGGCCAAACCAAACTAAAGTGAAAGCACAGCACTCCCATGCAGTGCAGCCTTTCCAGGCGTCAACAGAGGTCATCATGAAAATCCGTGAACTCGCCCAGCACTGGGAACAGAATGCCGCCGGCACCCTCAGCCGTACCGGTCATGTCCTGCACCTGGACCTGGAGTCCGAAGCGCGCCTGGCCGCGCTGATCGACATGTACCCCAAGCGCACCGCCGAAGAACTGCTCGGCGAACTGGTCGCCGCCGCCCTTGAAGAACTGGAGGCCAGCTTCCCCTATGTACAGGGTCGCCAGGTCATCGCCACCGACGAAGAAGGCGACCCGTTGTACGAAGACGTTGGTCCTACGCCGCGCTTTCTCTCCCTGTCCCGCCAACACCTGCACAACTTGAGCAACGCGACAGTCGACAGCGACAAATAATCCTGCGCGCCAGCATTCCGGGCCTGCTCAAGGCCCGGAATACCGCTCCAGCCTGGGAAAGTTCCAGGCAAATCGCACTGACCGATCAGTCAGAAATAGTTATCCGATCACGGCGCTTTTTTCTGAACTATTCGAAAAACCTTCGAGTCGGAGCCAATAGCCATCACGCTAAAACCCTGCACACTGCCCTCGTGCACCGTTGAACTGAAGCGCGCGGTTATGTCAGGGATTGAGCGATGGACTGCTACGGACATCGTCGTTATCAGGAGTGATCCAATGGAGCTGACCACCATGAAGACCCGCACTAGCAAACTGTCATCCACTCATGTGCGCGGGTTCAAGCTGGCCGCGCTGGCGCTGGGCAGTAGCCTGGTCCTGGCCGGCTGTGCGGGCAATCCGCCCACCGAGCAGTATGCCGTCACCCAGTCCGCCGTGAACTCCGCCGTCAGCGCTGGCGGTACCGAGTTCGCTGCCGTTGAAATGAAAGCGGCTCAGGACAAGTTCAAGCAAGCCGAAATCGCCATGCACGACAAGAAGTACGACGAGGCCAAGCGCCTGGCCCAACAGGCCGAGTGGGATGCCCGCCTCGCCGAACGCAAGGCCCAGGCAGCCAAAGCCCAGAAGGCCGTGCAGGATGCCCGCCAGGGCGTTCAGGACGTACGTGAGGAAGGCCTGCGCAGCGTTCAGTGAGCCCTGCCCCGCCAACCTTAGCCTTCGCACACGATCAAAGGATGAACACTATGCGCAAACACGTCATGATTCCCGCCCTGCTGGCCCTGAGCGTCGGTCTTGCTGCCTGCTCGCACGATCCGAATGCCAATCTGGAAGCGGCCCGCACCAACTTCTCCTCGCTGCAGAGCGACCCGCAAGCGAGCAAGGTCGCGGCACTGGAGACCAAGGACGCCCAGGACTGGCTGAACAAGGCCGACAAGGCGTACATGGACCGTGAAGACGAGAAGAAAGTCGACCAACTGGCCTACTTGACCAACCAGCGCGTCGAAGTGGCCAAGCAGACCATTGCCCTGCGTACTGCCGAAGCTGAACTGAAAAACGCCTCGGCCCAGCGCGCGCAGGCCAAGCTGGATGCCCGCGACGCGCAGATCGCCAAGCTGCAGGACAGCCTCAACGCCAAGCAGACCGACCGCGGAACGCTGGTGACCTTCGGCGACGTGCTGTTCGACTTCAACAAGGCCGAACTCAAGAGCAGCGCTTACCCGAACATCACCAAGCTGGCCCAGTTCCTTCAGGAAAACCCGGAACGCAAGGTGATCGTCGAGGGCTACACCGACAGCGTCGGCTCGGCCAACTACAACCAGACACTGTCCGAACGCCGCGCCAATAGCGTGCGCATGGCACTGGTACGTGCCGGGGTAGATCCGGCGCGTATCGTTTCCCAGGGCTATGGCAAGGAGTACCCGGTAGCGGACAACTCGAGCAACTCGGGACGTGCGCAGAACCGTCGGGTGGAGGTGACCATCTCCAACGACAACCAGCCGGTGGCACCACGCTCGGTGAGCCAGGTTCAGCGCTAAGGCTGGCTAGCTGAAAGGACAAGCCCCGCGATCGACGCGGGGCTTTCTTTTGGTTCTTCACGGAATCCCGGGAAAGACAGAAACAAGAACGCCGGTTTGATGGATGATGTTCGTGCGAGCAAACACATCAACAAACCGGCGTTCTTGTGCACGATATTAATACGTTTCTGCCCTTTTGGGAGGGCTTTTCTGTCATTGCCATCAGGCCTGACGGCGACGATCTGCTGATCGACCTGATTCCGCAGCCCACTAGGTTCCCCACCTGCAGCGGCTGCCATCAGCCCAGCACCGCCATCCACGAATACTGCCAGCGTTCGATCCGTGATCTCCCCATTCTTGGCCATGCGGTACGGTTGAATGTGGAACTGCGGCGCGTTGGGTGTCGCGCATGCGGCAAGCGGATGGAGTCAGTCAGCTGGCTTGATCGCTATTCGCGTATGACCCAGCGCTTGGCCGAGGCCGTGATCCAGGCTTGCCAGCGGCTGCCTACCCTGCACGTCGCTGAGCTGTTTGACTTGCATTGGGACAGTGTGCGCTTGCTGGAGCGACGAGCTCTACAAGCCGCTCTAGAGAAGCTACCAAAGGCCCAGCCCAGGCGCCTGGTGATGGACGAGTTCGCCCTGTTCAAAGGCCATCGCTACGCCAGCGTGGTGCTGGACGCCGATACCCGCCGGGTTCTGTGGATTGGCGAAGGACGTAGCAGAGCGGCTGTCAGGCCCTTCTTTGAGGAGTTGGGGCCAGAAGGCTGTGCGCGGATCGAAGCAGTGGCGATGGACATGAACACCGCATTTGACCTGGAGGTACGCCAACACTGCCCTCAGGCACGCGTGGTCTACGACCTGTTTCATGTAGTCGCCAAGTATGGGCGCGAGGTGATTGACCGGGTACGGGTCGACGAAGCCAACCGTCTGCGCCATGACAAACCCGCGCGCAGGGTGATCAAGCAAGCACGCTGGCTACTGCTGCGTAATCCGGAAAATCTCAAGCGAAAAGATCAACAGGTGCACCTGAGGGATCTGCTGTCGGCTAACCAATCGCTGATGACGGTTTATCTGATGAAAGCAGAGTTAAAAGCGCTGTGGTCGCCCACCACCGCCTGGGGTTGGCGATCAGCCTGGAAGCAGTGGCTGCGTCTGGCTGATGAAAGCGCGATACCGGCACTGAAGCAGTTTGCTAAACGCCTGAAGGGATACTGGCGCGGCATCTTGAGCAGGGTGCGATGGCCGATGCATACGGGCCAGCTGGAAGGCATCAACAACCGGATCAAGGTGATCAAGCGGATGGCTTACGGTTACCGGGACAGCGAATTCTTTTTCATGAAGATCAAGAATGACTTTCCCGGCAATCCGTGAAGAACCTTTCTTTTGCCTGTTCTGGCCTCTTCGCGGGCACGCCCGCTCCCACAGGTACGGCGCCAGTTTCGAGTTTTGCGCGACCCTGTGGGAGCGGGCGTGCCCGCGAAGAGGCGAGTTCAGGCAGCAAGGAAATGGCTCACTGCACCTGCTGCGGTGTTTCTTCGCCCATGCAGCGCACCGCGCGCTTGCGGTTGTCCACCAGCACGCCGGTCAGGCCTTTCTGTTGGGTGTCGAACAGCACCAGCACGCCGTCGACGCACTGGGCCACTTGCGGCGCCGGGTCCAGCGATACCTTGTAGTCCTCGCCGGGGATGGTCTTGAGCATGGTGAAGTCCTGCAGCAGCAGGGCATCTTCGGGCTTGGCGAAATGCAGGTAACCGTAATACCACAAAGCCCCTACCGTCACGATGATGCTGCCGACGCCGGTCAGGATCAGCGGGATGGCGTTGCGTTCTTCACTCATTGCTTGTTCTTCTCGTCAGGGAAATTGGGCACTTCGGCAAGCCGCCGCAGGCCGTTGAAATGGCTGGGATCATCGAGGAACCGCAGCATCACCTGGCGCCAGGTAGGGTCGGCGAAGGTCTGCACGTGCCCCCCTCGGGTCAGTTGCAGCACCCGCGGTGGTGGCGCGTGCTGATACAGGCGGATGCCGTTGTCCATCGGCACCAGGTTGTCGTCGATGCTGTGGAAAAACAACTTGGGCGGGCTGCTCAATCGCTCGATCGAGCGGATCGCGCTGTCGCCGTCCGGCACCAGCCACGACAGCGGAACCTGCAATGGCCAGGTCATCCAGGAAGTGCTGAGCGCAAAGCGCCCCACCGCGCGGTAACTGGCCGGCACACCATCGAACACCAGGGCGCTGAAGCGCTGACGCTGTTCGGGGTGGGCCGCCAGGTAATGAATGGCCATGGCACCGCCCAGGCTCTGCCCCAGCAGTACCAGCGGCTTGCCCTTGACCTCGGGCGCCTGCTGCAGCCAGGCCATGGCTGCAGCAATGTCCTGGTAAACCTCCGGCAGGCTCGGCTGGCCCTGAGACAAGCCATAGCCGCGGTAATCGATCATCAACACCTGGTAGCCCTGCTCCGGCAGCCAGTAGCTACCCCCCAGGTGCCCTGGCAGGTTACCGCCGTTGCCGTGCAGGTGCAGCACCGTGCCCTTGACCTCGACCCCGGCCTTGGCTGGCAGCCACCAACCGTGAAGGCGGATGCCATCAGCAGTGGTCAGCGTGACATCGCGGTATTCCAGCTTGGCACGCTCAGGGGTGAAGGCCTGACCACGCTCGGGGTAGAACAACAGGCTGCTGCAGCCGCCAAGGCTCAGCAGGACCAGGCCGAGGACGAGCAGGCGGCAGTGCTCAGAGAATGTTCGCGTAGTCGGCTTCAATGCGATCCAGGCTCAGGTGGTTGAGGAAGTTGGAGAAGCACATCCAGGCCGACAGCGCACTCAGGTCGCGGAACTGTTCAGGCAGGTACTTGGGCGGCTCGACCAACCCTTCCTCGACCAGTTGGCGCAGGGTCCGCATGTCTTCCAGGGTGGTCTTGCCACAGAACAGCAACGGGATCTGTTCCAGTTTGCCCTTCTTCACGGCCAACTGAATGTAGTTGTAAACCATGATGAAGCCCTTGAGGTAGGACAAGTCCTTGGTGAATGGCAGGCCGTTGGGCACCGAGCCGCGGAACACCCGGCTGGCGTTGCTGTAGCTCTGCGCCATCTCGAAGCCCTGCTCGCGGAAGAAACCGTAGACCTGCATGAAGTCTGCCCCCTCCTCGACCATGTGGATGGCACGGGTGCGGTTGGTGAGCTTGCGCAGGCGGCTGGGGTAGGAGGCAAAGGCGATCACCTCCATGAGAATCGCCAGGCCCTCCTGGGTTACCGTCGACGATGGCGGGCCTTTGGCCAGGAAGGTGCAGATCGGCTGGTTCAGGCCATTGAGCGTGGTACCGACATGCACCAACCCTTCGTGCACCTCCAGGGCGCGCACATCGCGGGCGTTGAACATGGCATCGGCACGCACCTTGATGTAGTCGGCACCGGCTGCGGCGTCGGCGACGATACCGTCGGACTCGAACACGCGAATGGTCCCTTCGGCCTCGCCGAACACGTTGTTCAGCCGGTGCTGGAGGATCTCCACCGCCTCCTTGGCGGTGAGATTCTTTGGCTCATCCTTGAGGTCACCACGGCCATCGATGTTGTTCAGGTAGTCCGACAGCATCAGGCCAAGGTCGGCCAGGGTCGGGTCACCGGCGTGGAAGGCATCCGAGGCGGCGCCGTACAGCTCCTGGGAGATCAGGCCGAAGTCCTCGGTACCGCGTGCTTCAAGCATGCGCACCACCATGCGGTATTCGCGGCACATGCGCTTCATGATCTGCCCGACCGGGTTGAACTGGCCCAACTGGCGAATGATGTCGCGCTCGATGCCCTGGAACTCGGCCTTGACCGCGCTGGAGTCGAACGACAGCGGGCGCGATTGGTAGTAGGCGCGATCAACCGCCGGCGGCTCCTTGCCCTTGGCCTTGAGAAAGCCCTGGCGGATGTTGTCGTCCCACTTCACCGCGTCCAGGACCCGGATAGGCGTCTGTGCTGCGACGATGCGGTCGGACAGGGCGCGGATGGTTTGCTGGTATTCGTCCACCGGGAACTCCTTTCTAGTACACGAAACCTGTACCGGCCTCTTCGCGGGCAAGCCCGCTCCCACAGGGGCACCACAGGATCAGATACCTGTGAAATACCTGTGGGAGCGGGCAAGCCCGCGAAGACGCCAACACGGTCATTTGCCCGAGCGCTGGAACCGCGCCACTTCGACGAACAGGTCGGAGTTGGCCGGGTCGTCCAGGTAGGCCAGCACCCGCGCCGCCGGGCTGTCGATCAGCACGCCGTCGCCGTTGTCCTCCGGCACTTCGGTACTACGACCGCTCAGTTCCTTCTTGTCCACCGCCTGCTGTACCTGCTCGACATCCAGGTTGTAGACCACCAGTTCCTTGCCATCGACGATATCGAAGCCGCCAATCAGGAAATTGCCGCCCAGGCGCTTGGGCACGCCAGCCGACAAGTACCAGCGGTTGCCGTGGCGTGACACGGTGAACACGTACTCTTCAGGCGCCTTGCCCTTGGCCGTGGCCACTGCCTTGTAGGCGTCGCCACCGCTACGGCTGATCACCAGTTTCAACGGCTCTCCCCAGGCGTCCTTGCTGCTCCACTTGCCGAGCAAGGCCTTGGGCGCTGCCTGGTTGCTGGGCAAAGGCTCATGGAAGGTCACCAGACAACCGCCCAGCAGCAGGAATGACAAAGTCAACAACACCACACGCCAGGCTCTCATCAGGTTCTCCTTGAAAAGGTCGTTCTCGGCTCAGGCCGATGCCAGCACCAGCTGCAGGTATCGGGTAAGCATAGCGAGCATCTGCCCATCGGCTTGCGCATTCGCTTGCTTGAGCAGGCCTTGATATTCCAACTGCTCGATAATCGCCGTCAACATCTGTGCATCCTGCTCCGGCTGCCGCGAACCCACGACCTGCAGCAATTGCCGGGTGCCGTGCAGCAGGATCTGCTCATGAGCGCACACCAGCTCAGCCAGTCGCGGGCACAGCAATGCTTCCTGGCGGAAAGCCTGCTCGGCCATCAGGAAGTCACGGCGGTTCAGCAGTTGCCGCTGAACGTAGTCGGCGGTCATGCGCGCCACCTCGTCAGCCAGCCGCGCCCGGGCCTGCGGGCTGCCATCGCCCTGTGCCAGCAACTGGCGCAACACCACCTCGGTGTTGGCCCACAGCTTGGCCATGTAAGCCGCACTGCGCTCGACGTACTGGGCAAAGGTATCGGTGAGCAGGTCCTCGATGTCCTTGAAGTAGTAGGTGGTGGCCGACAATGGCACGCCGGCCTCGGCGGCCACTGCCCGGTGGCGCACACCGCGCACGCCATCGCGCACGACAATGCGCATGGCGGCATCGAGAATCAACTGGCGACGCTGTTCGCTGCCTTGGCGGGCAGTCTTGCGGCCTTGGTATTGCACGCTTTCGGCGACGGCGGTGGCGATGCCGGCGGCGCCTTGGTCAGGCATGGCGGGTGTCACGGGGGATACCTCATGGGCGTGTTTCGTCAGTGCTGGCCCCTTCGCGGGTAAACCCGCTCCTACAAGGCCTTTGTAGGAGCGGGTTTACCCGCGAAGAGGCCGGTACTGACAACATAAAGCTTCAGGCAAGAAAAAGCCGCCTCGAAAGGCGGCTCGTTCAGCTCACTCAGGCCTGCGGACGCATGTGCGGGAACAGGATGACGTCGCGGATCGACGGCGAGTTGGTCAGCAGCATCACCAGGCGGTCGATGCCGATGCCTTCACCGGCGGTCGGCGGCATGCCGTACTCCAGCGCACGAACGAAGTCGGCGTCATAGTGCATGGCTTCATCGTCACCCGCGTCCTTCTCGGCCACCTGGGCCAGGAAGCGCTCGGCCTGATCTTCGGCATCGTTGAGCTCGGAGTAGGCGTTGGCGATTTCGCGGCCACCGATGAACAGCTCGAAACGGTCGGTAACGGCCGGGTTGTCGTCGTTGCGACGGGCCAACGGCGACACTTCGAACGGGTACTCGGTAATGAAGTGCGGCTGTTCCAGCTTGTGCTCGACCAGCTCTTCGAAAATCATCACCTGCAGCTTGCCCAGGCCTTCATGGCCCAGCACCTTGGCGCCGGCTTTCCTGGCAATCTCGCGGGCGCGGTCGACGTCCTGCAGGTCGGCGGCGGTCAGCTCCGGGTTGTACTTGAGGATCGAGTCGAACACCGACAGGCGTACGAACGGCTCGCCGAAGTGGAAGACCTTGTCGCCGTACGGTACGTCAGTGGAGCCCAGTACCAGTTGCGCCAGCTCGCGGAACAGTTCCTCGGTGAGGTCCATGTTGTCGCGGTAGTCGGCGTAGGCCTGGTAGAACTCGAGCATGGTGAATTCAGGGTTGTGACGAGTCGAAACGCCTTCGTTACGGAAGTTGCGGTTGATCTCGAACACTTTCTCAAAACCACCAACCACCAGACGCTTGAGGTACAGCTCCGGCGCGATACGCAGGAACATGGCCATGTCCAGGGCATTGTGGTGGGTTTCGAACGGCTTGGCAGCGGCGCCGCCCGGGATGGTCTGCAGCATCGGCGTCTCGACTTCGAGGAAGTCACGCTCGATGAGGAACTTGCGGATGTGCGAGATCACCTGCGAACGCACACGGAAGGTGTGGCGGGTTTCTTCGTTGACCATCAGGTCGACGTAGCGCTGGCGGTAGCGCTGCTCGGTGTCGGTCAGGCCGTGGTGCTTGTCGGGCAGCGGGCGCAGCGACTTGGTCAGCAGGCGCACGTTGGTCATTTCGACGTACAGGTCGCCCTTGCCGGAACGGGCCAGGGTGCCTTCGGCGCTGATGATGTCGCCCAGGTCCCAGGTTTTGACCGCGGCCAGGGTTTCTTCCGGCAGGGTCTTGCGGTTGACGTAGACCTGAATACGGCCAGTCATGTCTTGGATAACCATGAACGAACCACGGTTGAGCATGATGCGGCCGGCGACCTTGACCGGGATCGCGGCTGCTTCCAGCTCTTCCTTGGTCTTGTCCGCGTATTGCTTCTGCAGGTCGTTGCAGTAGCTGTCGCGACGGAAGTCGTTGGGGAAGGCATTGCCCTTGGCACGCTCGGCGGCAAGTTTTTCCTTGCGCAGGGCGATCAGGGCGTTTTCTTCCTGTTGCAGGTCTTGCGATTCGGTCTTCAGGTCGCTCATGTCGTCATTCTTTCCATCAGGTATTCGTTGCCCTTTTCGGGCAGGGCACGCGATACCGGCGGGTAGCCAGGTATCGCGGCAGTGGAGTGCGGCTTACAGGCCCTGTTTGAGGCTCGCTTCCAGGTACTGGTCAAGGTCGCCATCGAGGACCTTCTGGCAGTCGCTGCGTTCGACGCCAGTACGCAGGTCCTTGATGCGCGAGTCATCCAGCACGTAGGAGCGAATCTGGTGGCCCCAGCCGATGTCCGACTTGCTGTCTTCCAGCGCCTGCGAGGCGGCATTGCGCTTCTGCATTTCCAGTTCGTACAACTTGGCCCGCAGCATTTTCATGGCGGTGTCCTTGTTGGCGTGCTGGGAGCGTTCGTTCTGGCAAGCCACCACGGTATTGGTCGGTACGTGAGTGATACGGACCGCCGAGTCGGTGGTGTTCACGTGCTGACCACCGGCACCGGAGGAGCGGTAGGTGTCGATGCGCAGGTCGGACGGGTTGATCTCGATTTCGACCTTGTCGTCGATCTCGGGCGATACGAACACCGCCGAGAACGACGTGTGGCGACGGGCACCGGAGTCGAACGGGCTCTTGCGCACCAGGCGGTGCACGCCGATTTCGGTGCGCAGCCAGCCGAAGGCGTATTCGCCCTTGATGTGCACGGTTGCACCTTTGATACCGGCCACTTCACCTTCGGAAAGCTCGATGATGGTGGCATCGAAACCACGCTTGTCGGCCCAGCGCAGGTACATGCGCAGCAGGATGTTGGCCCAGTCCTGCGCCTCGGTACCACCAGAACCGGCCTGGATGTCCAGGTAGGCGTTGTTCATGTCCATCTCGCCGCTGAACATGCGACGGAACTCAAGCTGGGCCAGGTTTTCTTCCAGGCTTTCCAGCTCGGTCACGACGTCGCCGACGGCGCCTTCGTCATTTTCTTCGACGGCCATGTCGAGCAGGTCCTGGCAGTCACCCAGGCCGTTGGACAGCTTGTCCAGGGTCTCGACGACCTGGGCCAGCATGGCACGCTCGCGGCCCAGTGCCTGGGCGTACTCAGGCTTGTTCCAGACGTTGGGGTCTTCCAGCTCGCGGTTGACTTCGATCAGGCGGTCATGCTTGTGATCGTAGTCAAAGATACCCCCGAATTGACTGGGAACGCTCGGTGAGGTCCTTGATGGTGTTCAGGATCGGTTGGATTTCCATGGGCGGGCTACTCGTGCGAATTCGGTGAAAAGCCCGCGAGTATAACGCAGTCGGAGGCGCGGCGGCAGACCCGCCCGGCAGGCAAAACCGACAGGCTACTGCAACTGACATTTCTGCCAGTTGTAAACGCTGGCGACTGACATTCAACTCTCACCTTGCAATACCGACATGCAATCGCACCTAAACGAGGCCAGCATGAAAATCATCGAAATCTTCCCTAAATCAACCACAGACAATGAATGGAAACTTAAGGGTGAACTCGGCACCATTACACTAGCGAAAGAAAGAAACAACACGCTCAGCCTGAAAGAAATAATTGACACAAGCGGTGGCCCTCTAAAATACAGAATCGATATGAGCTTTGGCTTCCCTGGCGTCGAAGGTGGGTCCCAAGAGAATCTGCAGCAAGTCCGGACAGAGTTCAGGTTCGCCGACACAATTGGCCGCATATCCCATAGCGTCGAGCCGGCATCGCCCACCAGTCCTTACTACGGCGATGACAGTACGCTCAAGATCAATTCAATTTATCAGTTCAAGGCCGAAGTTCAGCTAGTCTACCCAGACAAGATAATTATCTTCCACGGCATTACAAGAGCCGTAAAGATCGTGGAGTGACGGTTGTAAAAGCATCGATATCGATACCGCCAGCCATGCTCGGCAACATTCTAATCAGTGCTCGCTGGCGGTATTCGACCCTCAAGCAACGCCCACCTGATTCCGCCCGCTGTTCTTGGCCAGGTAAAGCCCCTTGTCCGCCGCCGAAATCAGCTGCCGGCAATGGCTGCCGATAGCCGGAGTCTGGGTGGCCAGGCCGATGCTCACGGTCAAGAACGTATCAGCCGTCGGCGCAGTATGGGGGATGCCAAGGCCCAGCACGGTCTGGCGCAGTTTTTCGGCCACCAGCCGCGCCCCGCCTGGCGAGGTGTTGGGCAGCACCAGGGCAAACTCTTCGCCGCCATAGCGCGCCGGCAGGTCGGTCGGCCGCGAGCACGAGCTACGGATGGCTTCGGCGACCTGGCGCAAGGCCTCGTCACCGGCCAGATGGCCAAAGCTGTCGTTGTAGACTTTGAAGTAATCCACGTCGATCATCAGCAACGACAACTGCTGCTGTTCACGCATCGCCCGGCGCCATTCCAGCTCCAGGTATTCGTCGAAGTGCCGGCGGTTGGACAGCCCGGTCAGGCCATCGGAGTTCATCAGCCGCTGCAACATCAGATTGGAATCAAGCAGCTGCTGCTGGCTGACGCGCAGGGCACGGTAGGCCTCGTCGCGCTGCAGCAGGGTCAGGTAGGAACGCGAGTGGTAACGGATGCGTGCCACCAGTTCGATGGTGTCAGGCAGCTTGACCAGGTAGTCGTTGGCCCCGGCGGCAAATGCCGCACTCTTTACCAGCGGGTCTTCCTTGGTCGACAGGACGATGATCGGGATGTCCTGGGTCACCGGGTTGTTGCGGTACTCGCGCACCAGGGTCAAGCCGTCCAGGCCAGGCATGATCAGGTCTTGAAGAATGACCGTGGGCTTGATGCGCATGGCCTGGGCCACCGCCTGGTGCGGGTCGGCACAGAAGTGGAAGTCGATGTTGTCTTCATTGGCCAAGCCACGCCGCACCGCTTCGCCGATCATGGCCTGATCGTCGACCAGCAGCACCATTGCCGAGTTTTCGTTGGTGGTCGCGAAACCTTCGATCGGTAAATCATTCATCATTGTTCACCCGATCACTACCGGCCTGGCGGCGTGATTCAATACATTTCGTCATTTTGCGAAAAATTCAGTCAAGCGCCCGGCAATGCGTTCCAGCGGGCGGATTTCCACGGCGGCATCAATAGCCGCAGCAGCCTTGGGCATGCCGTACACCGCGCTGCTGGCCTGGTCCTGGGCAATGGTCAGAAAGCCCTGCTGACGCATCAGCTTCAGGCCCTGGGCACCGTCGCGGCCCATGCCGGTGAGCAGCACGCCCACTGCATCACCATTCCAGTAACGTGCCACGCTCTCGAAGAACACATCGATCGAGGGCCGGTAGATTTCATTCACAGGTTCCGCAGTGTAGGCCAGTTGGCCATTCTGTAGCAGGCGAATGTGGTGGTTGGTACCGGCCAGGAGTACCTGCCCTGGCTGCGGCGGTTCGCCTTCACGGGCCAGGCGCACCGGCAGGCCTGCTGCGCTGCTGAGCCATTCGGCCATGCCTGCGGCAAACACCTGGTCCACATGCTGGACCAGCACGATGGCCGCCGGAAACGCTGCCGGCAAGCCCTTGAGCAATACTTCGAGTGCTGCAGGGCCACCTGCCGAAGACCCGATTGCCACCAACCCGCGGCGCTGGGAAGCCTCGCGCAGCGGCGCAGCGACCGACCTTGCGGCAGGTGCCCGCTGCTGGCCGACCAGCCAGCCGATATTGAGGATCTTGCGCAGCAAGGGCGCCGCCGCTTCGCGGGCATCGCCAGCGCCCAACGCCGGGGTGTCGACCACATCGAGGGCGCCATGGCCCATGGCCTCGAATACCCGGTGTACGTTCTGTTTACGGTCGACCGTGACGATGACAATGGCGCACGGGGTTTCGGCCATGATCCGCCGGGTTGCCTCGACACCGTCCATCACCGGCATGATCAGGTCCATGAGGATCAGGTCCGGTAACTGCTCGGTGCAACGCTGCACCGCCTCGGCACCGTTGCTGGCCACCCACACGACCTGGTGTGCGGGCTCCAGGGCGACCGCCCGGCGCAACGCTTCGACGGCCAGGGGCATGTCATTGACGATGGCGATCTTCATCCCTGAGCACCTCCGATCAGTTCCACAACAGCATCCAGCAACGCATCGTCGTGGAAACTGGCCTTTGCCAAATAGTAGTCGGCGCCGGCGTCCAGGCCACGCCGTCGGTCTTCCTCACGGTCTTTATAGGACACCACCATCACCGGCAATGACTGCAGGCGCTGGTCGCGACGCACCAGGGTAACCAGCTCGATACCGTCCATGCGCGGCATGTCTATGTCGGTGATCAACAGGTCGAAGTCCTCACTGCGCAGGGCGTTCCAGCCGTCCATGCCATCCACCGCCACCGCCACGTCGTAGCCACGGTTGCCCAGCAGCTTGCGCTGCAGTTCGCGTACGGTCAGCGAGTCGTCGACCACCAGGATGCGTTTGCGGACTACGCCACGGGCTCCGCTGCTGCCGCGCTCGATGCGCTCCAGGCTGCCCGTGCTGAGCAGTTTTTCCAGCGAGCGTAGCAAGTCTTCGACATCGACGATCAGGACCACCGAGCCATCATCGAGCAAGGCGCCGGAGGAAATGTCCTGCACCTTCCCCAGGCGTGGGTCGAGTGGCATCACGACCAGCACCCGCTCCCCCACCAGCCGCTCCACGGCCACGCCATACAGCTGCTCGCGCTCACGAATCACCACTACCCGCAGGCTGGCTTCATCGCTTTGCCCAGCCGGGCGATTGAGCAACTGGCTGGCCGCCACCAGGCCAATATGCCGGCCTTCGTGCCAGAAATGCTGGCGCCCTTCGATCTGCACGATCTGTTCGGCGGTCACTTCCAGCGTGCGTTCGATATGGGCCAGCGGGAAGGCGTAAGCCTCACCGCCCACCTCGACCACCAGGCTGCGAACGACCGACAGGGTCAGCGGCACCTGAAGATGGAAGCGACAGCCCTGCCCTGCCACCTGGGTCAACTCGATCGAGCCGCGCAGCTCGCGGATCAAGTGCTGCACCGCATCCAGCCCCACGCCGCGCCCGGACACTTCGGTAACCTTGTCACGCAGGCTGAAACCGGGCAGGAACAGGAACGTCAGCAGCTCCGCCTCACTCATCCGCGCCACCGTGTCAGCGGGCGACAGGGCGCGCTCGACGATGCTGCTGCGCAGGCGTTCCAGGTCGATACCGGCGCCATCGTCGATCAGCTCCAGGCTGAGCATGCCCGCCTGGTGCGAAGCCCGCAGGCGGATCACCCCCTCGTCTGGCTTGCCCGCCAGCAGGCGCCGCTCGGGCAATTCGATGCCGTGGTCGACGGCATTGCGCAACAGGTGGGTCAGCGGTGCTTCGAGCTTTTCCAGCACATCGCGGTCGACCTGGGTCTTCTCCCCTTCCACCACCAGCCGCACCGGCTTGCCCAGCGAACGGCCCAGGTCGCGGACCATACGGCTTTGCCCGGTCAGCACGTCGGCAAACGGCCGCATCCGGCAGGCCAGTGCGGTGTCATACAACAACTGCGCACGCTGGCTGGCCTGCCAGCCGAACTCATCCAGGTCGGCCGCCTGCTGCTGCAGAATCTGCTGGGTCTCTGCCAGCAGGCGCTGGGTCTGTGCCAAGGCCTCGAGCACCTCGTTGCCCTGCCCCGTGTCTTCCAGCTGCATGCGCAAGCCGTCAAGCGCCTGCATACCCTGGCCGTGCATGCGCTTGAGGCGCTGCAGGGTAGCCAGATATGGCTTGAGCCGCTGGGTTTCCACCAGCGACTTGCTGGACAGGTCAAGCAGGCTATTGAGGCGGTCGGCGGTGACACGCAGTACCCGCTCGGCACCTTCGCCAGCGCGCTTGCCAGCCTTGCGCCGCAGGGCGGGTTCGGGCTCTGGTTCCGGTGGTTCGGCTGGCATTACCATGGGGGCAGGCGGCAGGGTTGCCAGCGGCGGCACGGATGCCGCCGGTGGCACGACAGGCATGGCAGAGGCGCCCGGGTCGAGCAGGCTGGCCATTTGCGCAAGAAACACCGGCAAGGTCGCCTGCGCCCCGGCATCGCCGGGTGTGGCAATACGCATCAGCAAGTCGGTACCTTGCAACAGCGCGTCAATATGCTCGGCGGTCAGCCGCAGTCGGCCTTCCTGGGCCGCCACAAGGCAGTCTTCCATCACGTGGGCGACACTGACGCCAGCATCCACCCCGACAATGCGCGCAGCCCCCTTGAGCGAGTGGGCAGCGCGCATGCAGGCCTCGAGCTGGTCGGCCTGGGTAGGGTTGCGCTCCAGTGCCATCAGGCCGGCATTGAGCACTTGGGTCTGCGCCTCGGCCTCCAGGCTGAACAGTTCGAGCAACGATGCGTCGCGCATTTGCTCTGGGGTCATGACAGGCTCCGCTGCACGGCAGACAGTAAGTGTTGATCGTCCAGAACCCGCACGCTGCGGCCGCGCCACTGCAGGACTGCGGCGGTGAAGCGTGTGGCGTCCCGGCCACTGCCCAGCAACTGCGGGTCGAGCCGGTGAATACCGTCGATTTCCTCGACAGCCATCACCACCGGCCCGCCTTCGGCGGCCAGAATCAGCATACGTGGCATCGCCCGTGCGCTGCGTTGCTCGGTGGAGCCGGCCTGCACCCCGAGCAAGTCAGCCAGGGACAGGCACGGCACCAACGCACCGCGTACATTGGCAACCCCGTGCAGCAGCCGCGAGCGCTGGTGCGGCAATGAATGCACCGCCTGCAACGGGGCGATTTCGGCCAGGCAGGCGGTAGCCAGCGCCAGCCACTCTTCGCCCAGACGGAACAGCAGCATCGAGCGACCGGTGTTTTCCGCGTCCGGCTGCACCGCTGCAGCCTGGTGCTCCTGCACCAGCGCATAGCGGTCGAGCAAACGCGTGGCCGCGGCGGCATACACCTCGCAATTGCGGCAATGAACATGCCGCTCCAGCAGTGGGCACTGCTTGTCGCCGCGCACGCCAATACGGTTCCAGCAGTCGTCGATGTGCGCGTCATCCTCGGCGAGCAATTGCATCGCGGATTCACTGTTCATCGTTCAGACTCCCGGCCAGCCCGAGCCGCGCGCTCCTGAAGGCGCCGAGCGCCGGCCAGGTCACCCTGGGCCGCCAGCAAGGCGGCCAGGTGCACCAGCGCCTCGGGGTGCTGTGGTTCCAGGTACAGGGCCTTGCGATAGTGGCTCAGCGCCTGCTGCGCATCGCCTTCGGTATCACTGAGCAACCCCAGCCAGTAGTACACCTGTGCCGACGGCGGGTACTGGCTCAGGTAGCGCTGGCATTCGCTACGGGCCTGCTCGCTGGCACCGGCATTGGCCAGCCGGGCAATGCCGGCCAGCAACTCGCTGGCCCCCTCGTGGCTGTGCTCGCGGGCTGGCGCTGGCCTGGCCGCCACCGGCAGCACACGCAGTGAACGAGGCAACGGCACACTGGGCTGCGGATAAACCGGTGCGGGCAACGTCGTGAACGCACGCTTGGCCGGTTGGGCGGGTGCCGCCGCCAAGGGGGCGCTGTCGCCTTCATGGCGTACATAGGCAAACGACTGGGCGATCCCCAATGGACGCATGCCCATGCGTGCCAGCAAGCTGCCTTCGGCCGGGCCGATGAACAGCACACCCTGCGGATGCAGCAAGCGCTTGAGCACTTCGAACACACGCTGTTGGGTCGGTACGTCGAAATAGATCAACAGGTTGCGACAGAACACGAAGTCATACAGGCCGTCGCGGCTGGCCAGCGCCGGGTCAAGCACATTGCCCACCCGCAGGCTGACTTGCTGGCGTACCCGCTCATGCAGGCGGTGGCCTTCGTCCAGAGCATCGAAGTAGCGCTCGCGAAAGCCCAGTTCGCTACCCCGGAACGCATTGCGCCCATATACCGCCTGCCCGGCCTTGGCTACTGAACTTGGGCTGATGTCCATTCCATCGACAAGGAATGCCCCAGGCGCCATGCCGGCGTCAAACAAGGCCATGGCCAGCGAATAGGGCTCCTCGCCGGTAGAACACGGCAGGCTGAGCAATCGCAGTGGGCGCGCGCCAGCCAGTTGAGCCAGCCGTTTATGGGCCAGGCTGGCCAGCGCAGTGAAGGATTCGGGGTAACGGAAAAACCAGGTTTCCGGGACGATCACCGCTTCGATCAGCGCCTGTTGCTCGTCTGCCGACTGCTGCAGGCGCAGCCAGTAATCGTCCAGGTCCATCGCGCCCGCAGCCACGCAACGTTGGCGCAGCGCGCGTTCGACCATAGGCGCGCCCACCGACTCCACGTCCAGGCCAATACGCTCGCGCAAGAAGCGGAAGAAACGCTGTTCGTTCATGTAGGCATCCCTGTCGGGTCTTGCGTGTACAGCAATGCGTGCACGGTGTCGGGCAGCAGGTCATTGACTTCGATGCGCTGCAGCAGGCCTTGGGCATCCTGGCGCACCGGGCCCAGATAAGGCGCATCGCCTGTGTCCACCCCATAGGGCTGGAACTCGTCCGGTTGGCAACGCAGGGTTTCGGTGGCCTGCTCCAGGATCAGGCCAAGCTGCAGGCCGCCTCGGTAGTGCACCAGCACCAGGCGGGTGCTGGTGCGTTGCACCGCCGGCTGGCCAAAGCTGAAGGCGGCAAGGTCGATGACCGGAACCAGTTGGCCACGATGGGCGAGGATGCCCGCGACCCAGGCAGGTGCCTGGGCGATCGGCTTGAGCGGCTGACGAGGCAGCACTTCGATCACCTCGTGCACGCTCAGGGCAAAACGCTGCGCTCTGATGCGAAACTGCAGGTACAACGCCCCCTCGGTGTTCGCCGCCCGCGCGGTACGCAGTTGCAAGTCGTTCATCGCGGTCAGACTTTGAAGCGCGACACGCCGCCACGCAGGCCCGCGGCCACCTGGCTCAGCTCGTCGATGGCATAGCTGGCCTGGCGCAGCGACTCGACAGTCTGGGTGCTGGCATCGCTGAGCTGGGCCAGCGCCTGATTGATCTGCTCGGCACCGGTGGCCTGGGCCTGCATGCCTTCGTTGACCATCAATACACGCGGCGCCAAGGCCTGCACCTGGTGAATGATCTGGCTCAGTTGCTCGCCCACCTGCTGCACCTCGAACATGCCGCGGCGCACTTCTTCGGAGAACTTGTCCATCCCCATGACACCGGCCGACACTGCCGACTGGATCTCGCGCACCATTTGCTCGATGTCGTAGGTGGCCACGGCGGTCTGGTCGGCCAGGCGGCGCACTTCGGTAGCGACCACGGCAAAGCCGCGGCCATATTCACCGGCCTTTTCCGACAGCAGATTGGTCTGGTCGGCAACCTTGACGATGGTTACCACCATCTGGGTGATGTTGCTGGCTTTCTCGTTGAGGATACCGAGCTTGGCATTGACCAGGTCGGCAGCGCCCATCACCTGGTGCATGGTCTCTTCCATGCGTGCCAGACCCTGCTGCCCAGAGCCTGCCAGACTGGATGCCTGATCAGCAGCCGTCGTCACTTCGGTCATGGTGCGCACCAGGTCCCGCGAAGTCGCGGCGATTTCCCGCGAGGTGGCGCCGATTTCGGTGGTGGTAGCGGCCGTCTCGGTAGCGGTGGCCTGCTGCTGCTTGGAGGTGGCGGCAATTTCGGTGACCGAAGTGGTCACCTGCACCGACGAGCGTTGGGCCTGGGCCACCAGGTTGGCCAGTGCCTCGGCCATTTCGTTGAAGCCGCTTTCGATGGCACCGAATTCGTCCTTGCGATCCAGGCTCAGGCGCATGCTCAGGTCACCGGAACGCAGCTTGTCGAGGGCATGCACGATACGCTGCATGGGCGCTGTGATAGCACGCAGCAGCAACAGGCCGCAGATGCCGGCAGCGACGATTGCCAGCAGCAGTGAGACCACCATGCTGCCCTTGGCCGTGTTGACTGCGTTGACGATATCGTTGGTGGCGGCATCGGCAGAGGCCCGATTATACTCGATCACTTCATTCAGGTGCTCGCGCCCATCCTTCCAGGCCGGGGTGAGGACCTCGGTGATCAGCCGTTGGGCTTCGTCGTAGTTGTGCTGACCGTACGCATCCAGCACCTGGTTGACGATCTTGAGGTAGTTTTCTTCCAGTTGCACGAAGCTGTCAAATCGGGCCTGGTCGTCTTTGTCCTGGATGGTGGCCTGGTAGCTGGCCATGTATTGCTTCAGCCGGTTATCGAAGCTTCTGAACAGTTCCAGGTCGGCCGATGTGATTTCACGATGGTTGGACAGGCCCACCAGTTGCTGGCTGGTAACGTAGCTGTCGACCCAGGCGCTGCGGATCATCGAGCTGTAGTAGACGCCGGGAATGCTGTCGGTCCCCACCGCCTCTTCGGCGGTTTCGATAGTCACCAACCGCGAGTAGGCGGCCACGATCATCAGCAACATGATGGCGATGATCACGGCGAAACTTGCCAGGATCCGTTGGCGCAAGGTCCAGTTCTTCACATTCAGCCCTCAGGAATTCACAACGAGCGGGAAAAATCGCCGAAGTATAGCCCAGAGGTCTTACGGTATTGATGTGATTGTCGTCAGGAATTTTGCGCCTGTGAGATCGAGCGCCGCGCGGGCGGCGCTCGATCTCACAGGCGCTCAATAGGCCGTGGCAAGCACCGCCACTACGCTGCAGCCAACCGCACCTGGCTTTCCAGTTCCTGGCGCAAGCCCGGGTCCAGCCGCAGCTGGCGAGCCAGCTCGTCCAGGTAGGCACGCTCCATGAAGTTTTCCTGATCGACCATCATCACGCTGGCCAGGTACATCTCGGCAGCCATCTCCGGCGTTTGCGCAGCGCGGGCCACTTCGGCCGGGTCCAGCGGCTTGTTCAGCTCGGCATGCAGCCAGTGCTGCAATTCGCGGTCGCTGTCCAGGCGCGTGAATTCACCCTCGATCAGCGCCCGCTCGCGCTCGTCGATATGCCCATCGGACTTGGCCGCCGCCACCAAGGCGCGCAGTACCGCCTGGCTGTGCTGCTCGGCCTGGGCCGGCGGCAGGCGGTCGATGGTTTGAGGCTCGGCTGCGGCCCCCCGCTGGTTTGCCTGCCAGTTGCCGTAAGCTTTATAGGCCAGTACCCCCAGCGCGGCGAGGCCGCCGTAAGTCAGGGCCTTGCCACCGTACTTGCGGGCCTTCTTGCTACCCAGCAACAGGCCCAGAGCGCCCCCACCCAGCAGGCCGCCTCCTGCCCCGGACAACAACCCGCCCAACCCGCCCGAAGGGCTGCCAGGCTTGGTGGCGCCCCCCTGCTTTTCGAGCAGTTGCTGGCCGGATTTGAGGAGTTGATCGAGCAAGCCACGGGTGTTCATTCGCGTGTCTCCACGTAAGAAGATTCAAACGCCAGAGTAAGGCTTGGCGGAGCACACGCCATGCAGGGATTTGCTTCAGGATGTTGCGTTAGCGGGCAAAAAGCCAACTAGACTCGATATCGCCAATACCTCGCACTCACGCACTACGCTTATAACGATTGTTTCACTGCTTGCCTCATGACTGCCCGAACAAGATCGCCAAGAAGAGGGAACACCATGTCAGTGCACAAGACCGCATTGCTCGGCGCCACCACCTGCGCCATGCTGGCCAGCGCCAGCCTGCAGGCCGCCGAAGCGCCCAAGGCCCTGGGGGCCGGCGAGGGGCGCCTGGACATCGTCGCCTGGCCCGGCTACATCGAACGCGGTGAAAGCGACAAGGCCTACGACTGGGTGACCGGTTTCGAAAAGGAAACCGGCTGCAAGGTCAGCGTGAAAACGGCCGCCACCTCGGACGAGATGGTCAGCCTGATGACCAAGGGCGGCTATGACCTGGTCACCGCCTCGGGCGATGCATCGCTGCGGCTGATTGCAGGCAAGCGCGTACAGCCGATCAACACCGCCTTGATCCCCAACTGGAAGAGCATCGACCCGCGCCTGCAGAACGGTAGCTGGTATGTGGTCGACAAGCAGGTGTACGGCACGCCGTACCAGTGGGGGCCAAACGTGCTGCTGTACAACACCGACACCTTCAAGCAGGCGCCCACCAGCTGGAGCGTGGTGTTCGAGCCGCAGAACCTGCCCGACGGCAAGCCGAACAAGGGCCGCGTGCAAGCCTATGACGGGCCGATCTACATCGCCGATGCAGCGCTGTACCTGAAGTCGGCCAGGCCCGAACTGGGCATCAAGGACCCGTACGAACTGAACGAGGCACAATACAAGGCCGTGCTGGAACTGCTGCGCCAGCAGCAACCGCTGATCCACCGCTATTGGCATGACGCCACGGTCCAGATGAGCGATGTGAAAAACGAAGGCGTGGTTGCCTCCAGCTCCTGGGGCTACATGGTCAATGGCCTCAAGGCCGAGAACCAGCCAGTGGCCTCGACCATTCCCAAGGAGGGCGCGACCGGCTGGGCCGACACCACCATGCTGCACGCCGAGGCCAAGCACCCCAATTGCGCCTACAAGTGGATGGACTGGTCGTTGCAACCTAAGGTGCAAGGCGATGTGGCGGCCTGGTTCGGCTCGTTGCCGGCTGTGCCGGCGGCGTGCACCGGCAGCGAGCTGCTGGGGGCCGAGGGCTGCAAGACCAACGGCTTCGACAACTTCGACAAGATTGCCTTCTGGAAAACACCGCAGGCCCAAGGGGGCAAGTTCGTGCCTTACAGCCGCTGGACCCAGGACTACATTGCGATCATGGGTGGTCGCTAAGGTTGCCTGAATGCCTGTACCAGCCTTTTCCCGGGCAATCCCGCTCCCCCAGGTTCTTCACCGCCTGCAAGGGTGGCGCGTCCTGTAGGAGCGGGTTCACCCGCGAAGAGGCCGGCACAGGAGAACCCTTGTTGTCCGGAGTCCACGCATGCCCCTAGCCGTCCAGTTCACCCAGGTTTCCCGCACCTTCGGCGAGGTCAAGGCCGTCGACCAGGTCAGCATCGACATCATCGATGGCGAGTTCTTTTCCATGCTCGGCCCTTCCGGCTCGGGCAAGACCACCTGCCTGCGCCTGATCGCAGGCTTCGAGCAACCCTCTAGCGGTTCGATCCGCATCCAAGGGGTCGAGGCCGCTGGCCTGCCGCCCTACCAACGTGACGTCAACACTGTGTTCCAGGACTATGCGCTGTTCCCGCACATGAACGTGCTGGAGAACATCGCCTATGGCCTGAAGGTAAAAGGCGTGGGCAAGGCCGAACGCCACAGCCGCGCCGAAGAAGCCCTGGCCATGGTAGCCCTGGCCGGCTATGGCGCGCGCAAGCCGGCACAGCTGTCTGGCGGCCAGCGTCAGCGCGTGGCCCTGGCCCGGGCGTTGGTCAACCGTCCGCGGGTGCTGCTGCTGGATGAGCCACTGGGCGCGCTGGACCTGAAATTGCGCGAACAGATGCAAGGCGAGCTGAAAAAGCTGCAACGCCAACTGGGCATCACCTTCATCTTCGTCACCCACGACCAAACCGAAGCACTGTCGATGTCTGACCGGGTCGCGGTGTTCAACCGCGGCCGTATCGAACAGGTCGACACCCCGCGCAACCTGTACATGAAGCCCAGCACAACCTTCGTCGCTGAATTCGTCGGCACGTCCAACGTGGTGCGGGGCGAGCTGGCCATGCAGCTCAACGGCAGCCCGGCGCCCTTCTCCATCCGTCCCGAGCACATTCGCCTGGGCGACCCGGTAGTGACCAGCCATGAGGTACAGGTCAGCGGCGTGCTGCACGATGTCCAGTACCAAGGCAGCGCCACCCGCTACGAACTGCAGCTGGACAACGGTCAACTGCTGGCAGTAAGCCAGGCCAATGACCGCTGGCAGAAGCAGGTACAGGCCTGGCAGCTCGGGCAACGCCTGCAGGCGCACTGGCCCCGCGAGGCCATGACGGTGCTGCAGGAAACCGAGGGCCGCTGACATGAGCACACTGCGCACCCTGTCCAACCTGCTGTACCGGCGCCCCAACCTGTCCCTGGCACTGCTGTTGATCCCGCCGCTGACCTGGTTCGGCGCGATTTACCTGGGCTCGCTGCTGAACCTGCTGTGGCAGGGCTTCTATACCTTCGACGACTTCACCATGGCGGTGACCCCGGACCTGACCCTGGGCAACTTCGCCGCGCTGTTCAACCCGTCGAACTTCGACATCATCCTGCGCACCCTGGGCATGGCGGTGGCAGTGTCGCTGGCCAGCGCAGTACTGGCCTTCCCCATCGCCTATTACATGGCGCGCTACACCAGCGGCAAGACCAAGGCGTTTTTCTACATCGCGGTGATGATGCCGATGTGGGCCAGCTACATCGTCAAGACCTATGCCTGGACCCTGCTGCTGGCCAAGGGCGGCGTGGCCCAGTGGTTCGTCCAGCAGTTGCACCTGGATGGCCTGCTGCAGGTGGTGCTGGCCGTGCCGGGCGTGGGCGGCAGCACGCTGTCGACTTCGCACCTGGGGCGCTTCCTAGTGTTCGTGTATATCTGGCTGCCGTTCATGATCCTGCCGATCCAGGCCTCGCTGGAGCGCTTGCCACCGTCGCTGCTGCAGGCGTCGGCGGACCTGGGTGCCCGGCCAGGGCAAACCTTCGTGCAGGTGATCCTGCCGCTGTCGATCCCCGGCATCGCCGCCGGCTCGATCTTCACCTTCTCGCTCACCCTGGGCGACTTCATCGTGCCGCAGCTGGTCGGCCCGCCCGGCTACTTCATCGGCAGCATGGTCTATGCCCAGCAAGGGGCGATCGGCAACATGCCGATGGCCGCCGCGTTCACCTTGGTGCCCATCGTGCTGATCGCGGTATACCTGGCCATCGTCAAACGCCTGGGGGCTTTCGATGCACTCTGAAAAAGCGTCTGCAGGGCTGCGCCTGGCGGCCTGGGGCGGGTTGCTGTTCCTGCACTTCCCGATCCTGATCATCTTCCTGTACGCCTTCAACACCGAAGACGCGGCGTTCAGCTTTCCGCCCAAGGGCTTTACCCTGAAGTGGATCGACGTGGCCTTCACCCGGCCCGATGTGCTAGAGGCAATCAAGCTGTCGCTGCAGGTGGCTTGCCTGGCCACCTTGATCGCACTGGTGCTCGGTACGTTGGCCTCGGCGGCGCTCTATCGGCGCAGTTTTTTTGGCAAGGAAAGCATTTCGCTGGTGCTGATCCTGCCCATCGCCCTGCCAGGCATCATCACCGGCCTCGCCCTGCTCTCGGCATTCAAGACGCTGGGGATAGAGCCCGGGGTGTTCACCATCGTAGTCGGCCACGCCACGTTCTGCGTGGTGATCGTCTACAACAACGTGATCGCCCGCCTGCGGCGCACCTCGCAAAGCCTGATCGAAGCCTCGATGGACCTTGGCGCCGACGGTTGGCAGACCTTCCGCTACATCGTCCTGCCCAACCTCGGCTCGGCGCTGCTGGCGGGCGGCATGCTGGCCTTTGCCTTGTCGTTCGATGAAATCATCGTCACCACGTTCACCGCCGGCCACGAGCGCACCCTGCCGATCTGGCTGCTCAACCAGCTCAGTCGCCCGCGCGACGTACCCGTGACCAACGTTGTCGCCATGCTGGTGATGCTGGTGACCATGCTGCCGATTCTTGGCGCCTATTACCTGACCCGTGGCGGCGATAGCGTCGCGGGCGGTGGCAAATGACCCTGGAGGAGCCCCCGATGCAAACGCAGATGCTGATCAATGGCCAGCTGGTCGCTGGCCAAGGCCCGGCCTGGACCGTGCTCAACCCGGCGCTGGGCACTGCCCTGGCGCAGATCAACGAAGCCAGCGAAGCCCAGGTGGACAGCGCCGTGCGCGCTGCCGACCAGGCCTTCGACAGCTGGTCGCAAACCAGCCCTAAAGAACGTTCGCAGGCCTTGCTGGCGCTGGCCGACGCCATCGAAGCCCATGGCGATGAACTGGCCAGGCTGGAATCGCAAAACTGCGGCAAGCCCCTGAGCGCTGCACTGAACGACGAAATCCCGGCGATTGCCGACGTGTTCCGCTACTTTGCCGGTGCGGCGCGCTGCCTGGGCGGCTTGGCGGCAGGCGAGTACCTGCCGGGCCACACCTCGATGATTCGCCGCGACCCGTTGGGTGTGGTGGCTTCCATCGCGCCGTGGAACTACCCGCTGATGATGCTGGCCTGGAAGATCGCCCCGGCCCTGGCTGCCGGCAACACAGTGGTGATAAAGCCGTCCGAACTGACGCCCCTGACGGCCCTGCGCCTGGGCGAGCTGGCCCAGGACTTGCTCCCGCCGGGGGTGCTGAACATTCTCTTCGGTCGCGGCCAGACGGTCGGCAACCCGTTGATAACCCACCCCAAGGTGCGCATGGTATCGCTGACCGGCTCGATCCCCACCGGCGCGCACATCATCAGCGCCACCGCCGACAGCGTGAAACGCATGCACATGGAGCTGGGCGGCAAGGCGCCGGTGCTGGTGTTCGATGACGCTGACATCGATGCCGCCATCGACGGCATCCGCACCTTCGGCTTCTACAACGCTGGCCAGGACTGCACCGCAGCCTGCCGCCTGTATGTGCAGGACGGGATCTACGAGCGCTTCGTCGAGCGCTTGGGGAAAGCCGTAGCCAGCCTCAAACCGGGCCTGCAGGAGTCTGAAGAAACCGAACTGGGGCCGCTGATCAGTGCCCAGCACCGCGACAAGGTCGCCGGTTTGGTGCAGCGGGCCATCGCCCAGCCGCACATTCGTCTGGTAACCGGTGGCAAGGCAATAGAGGGCGATGGCTATTTCTTCGAGCCTACTGTGCTGGCCGATGCCCTGCAGGACGACGAGATCGTGCGCAACGAAGTTTTTGGCCCGGTGGTTTCGGTCACCCGCTTCACCGATGAAGCGCAGGCACTGGAATGGGCCAACGACTCCAACTACGGCCTGGCCTCATCGGTATGGACCCGCGACACCGGCCGCGCCCACCGCCTAGCGGCGCGCTTGCAGTACGGCTGCACCTGGGTGAATACCCACTTCATGCTGGTCAGCGAAATGCCCCATGGCGGGCAGAAGCATTCGGGGTATGGCAAGGACATGTCGATGTATGGGCTGGAGGACTACACCTGTGTGCGGCATGTGATGATCAAGCACTAAGTGCTCGCGTTGACCGAGGGGCTTGAATGCCCCTCGGCCAACGTCTCAGAATTTTCCTTCAACCGTGATCTACTCCCTCCTACTGCACGTTCATTGAGCTCTCTTGACTGGTATCATAATCTGATACCATGAATAATCATCAGCAAGCCACACTTGAAGCATTACTTAAAAGGCCGGTTCCCAGAACACTGGAGTGGGCGCGGGTGGAGTCTCTGCTGGTATCGCTGGGTGCCAGGGTCATAGAAGGAAGAGGATCACGGGTTCGCTTTGAACTCAATGGAGCAGTGGCAACCTTCCACCGCCCTCATCCGGACTGGCACGCCAAGCCCTATCAACTAAGAGACGCCCGCCAGTTCATTGAGCAGGCAGGAGTATTACCATGAATGTAATGACTTACCGCGGATACGCCGCTCGTATCGAATACAGCGACGAAGACCAGTTGTTGATCGGCCATGTCGCCGGTATTCGCGACGTGATAGGTTTTCATGGCGAATCGATCAGTGAGTTGCGCCAGGCATTTGAAGAAGCCGTTGACGATTATCTTGAGACTTGCGAACGCCTTGGGCGGGAACCGCAGAAAACGTATTCCGGCAAGCTCAGCCTACGCCTTGAGCCTACCCTTCACGCCAGTGTGGCGGCCAAGGCGGAGCTGGCCGAAAAAAGCATCAACCAATGGGTAAGCGATATTCTCAGCAAGGCTGCCTATAGCTGAACCCTGGGCCGCTTTGCGGCCCTTTCGCGAGACACGGCTGCTCCTGCAGGGGCCGTCATGGGTCAGTCGCGCAAATCCGACTCGTGAATCGGGTTGGCGCGGCTGGTCGCACGCTGGTATTGCGCAGGCCAGGTGGCCTTGTTGCCGCCCAGGTCGTCGTCGGCATGCAGTGGCCAGTACGGGTCGCGCAACAGTTCGCGGGCGAGGAAGATGATATCGGCCTGGCCGGTGCGCAGGATGTGCTCGGCCTGGGCCGGTTCGGTGATCATGCCCACGGTGCCGGTGGCGATTTCCGATTCCTTGCGCACGCGCTCGGCAAAGCGGGTCTGGTAGCCGGGGCCGGTGGGGATCTCGGCGTTGACCGAGGTGCCACCAGAAGAAACATCGATCAGATCCACGCCCAAACTCCGCAGGCGGCGTGCCAGTTCGACGGTTTCATCCGGGTTCCAGCCGTCCTCTACCCAATCGGTAGCCGATACCCGCACGAACAGCGGCAATTCGGCAGGCCAGGTTTTGCGCACGGCCTCGACCACCTCCAGGGTCAGGCGGATACGGTTTTCGAAGGAACTGCCATATTGATCACGGCGCTGGTTGCTCAGCGGTGACAGGAACTGGTGCAGCAGGTAGCCATGGGCAGCATGGATTTCCACCACCTTGAATCCAGCCTTCAAGGCGCGTTCGGTCGAGGCGACGAAAGCGGCGATTACATCCTGGATCTCGTCCTGGCTCAGCTCGCGTGGAGGCGTGTGCTGCGGATCGAAGGCGATCCTCGATGGCCCCACCGGCTGCCAGCCGCCCTCCTCCAGTTTGACGCTGCCTGGTTTGCCAAGCCACGGGCGGTAGGTACTGGCTTTGCGCCCGGCGTGAGCCAGCTGGATGCCAGGCACGGCCCCCTGGGCACTGATGAAGCGGGTGATGCGCTGCAACGGCGCTATCTGGGCGTCGTCCCACAGGCCCAGGTCTTCGGCGGTGATCCGGCCATCGGCGGTCACCGCCACGGCTTCAGTGATTACCAGGCCGGCGCCACCGACGGCACGGCTGCCTAAATGGACGAGATGCCAGTCGTTGGCCAAGCCATCGACGGCTGAATACTGGCACATTGGTGACACGGCGATGCGGTTGGGCAAGGTCAGCTGACGCAGGGTGTAAGGCTCGAGCAGCAGGCTCATGAGGGCACCTCCCAAGGACTCCAATGGTGATCCGGCCCGGACACTCAATTGCACGTCCCTGGCCCAGGTCCGGTCATAACTTCAGACTAGACCAGAATGGGTGGGGGGGAGGTTCCATGGGATTTTGGGTGGGGTGTGGTTTTTTTGTCTTGAGAGTATGTCGCCTTTGCTGGTTGCTGGCATTCAGCGTCCGGGCGTGGAATCCCGATCAATTACCGAGTAACTGTCGTCATGGCCGTTGTGCGCGGAAGGTCACAAGCCTACCGGGTTAACTCGTAGCCTGGATTCCACACCGCGTACAGCTGCCACCCTTCGTGTGGAATCGGAGAAGCAGTCAATCAGTAAGCCTACGAGTTATTGATATGAAAATGACAGTCCCTGATCTCCCCCTCATTTCGATTAGAACTTTCATTCGTTGTCACTCGAAATGATTCAGGAGAAGGATCAATGAGCACAGTCGACACCCAATTCACCGTCGGCAAAACCACTTTCTTCCAAGGTAAAAACCAGACCCACCCACTGTTTCGCATCGAAGCAGGCATTCCGTGCCGAGACGCCCGTGACCAGGCATCCGAATTGATGGGTTATGTGCGCGAACTGACCATCCTCGGCCTGATGGATGAGAAACCCATGATGATCTGGGCTGCCCACTACCGCAGTGCGATGGCCAAGGCGTTGATGGATGATGCCGAGTTAGGCTCTGTATGAAATGCCTTGATACTCGGTAATGCTGCGTTGAAAACAGCCTCGGTATGCTCATTTACGGCCCATAAACTGCGCTTCTTCGGCTGTTTTCGCCTTGCCTGACTTTCGTCTCAAGGCATTTCATACAACCCCTAGGTATGTCGCGTTGAGGTTGGCGCCACTGTTACTCGGCTAAGGGCAGTAATTACTCCATACATGAATGGGTCACCTCCCCCATGTACACCTTCTTGCCCCGACGCACCGGGGCAACGGAAGATTTCCCACAGCCAATTGCCTCAAGAGCCACATCAGCTTCGGAAAATCTTCTCAATCAGTAACCCCCATATCTTATCGAACCCACTACACCAAGCGACTAATGTCTCCTAGCGCCAACCACCACTATCTGGCTAACAGCCTTTAAGGCATTGTACAAAACTTGAGACATAGCCAATGCAAAGACAATTCGCTCCAAGTGACATTAGCATTCTAGACAATGCCATTACACTTGATGAACAAGCCAAACTTAACAACGCGTTCTCACACCCCCTATGGCGATATGACTGGCCAGTAAATTCTACGCCCTTCGCTCGCCCCTGCTGGCATTTTTTCATTGCAGGGAGCAAGCGTGAATCACTGGAATGTTGTGAGCAAGAACTGGTCGCAAACGAGCGCTGGGGATTCCTCATCAACATCTGGAAGCGTCTATGTGCTGGACACATGAAAAACTCCAGACTGATCGGCGTGTATGCAAACGGCCAGACCGCTGGGCAGGACAGCCCAATTCACCGAGACAACCTGCCAAGCGAGCCAGGGCATACCGCAGTCCTTTTCTGTAACGACTACTGGGCAACGACATGGGGAGGTGAGCTTTTATTCTGCAATGACGCCAAGACTGACGTTATCGCTGCGGCACTACCCAAACCAAGGCGTATCGCAATCTTCGACGGTGAAATTCCACACCGAGCTAACTCACCAACCATAGACTGCGACCGTCTGCGCCTCACTATTGCGTTCAAGACAATAAACAAGGATTTCAAAATATGACTAAACGGGTCGAAATATTTGTGGCCATGGTTGATAGGGTTGGAAAACCTGGATTCCAAGCAGGCGCGGCTGCTGCGGTGCATGACCAGTTCACCACTGACAGTCAAGGCTTTTCGCTAGTTGTGCAGACTGCGCAGACCGCCAGTGCCATTGCCTCCGTGCTGTCTGTTACGCAAATGACTGCGGGAGCAGTGCCGTTTTTGAATATCGTTACCAATACTCTCGCGGGTACGGTGACATTTTTGAAAATCGTTGCTGAATCCAAGGAAGGAAAAGAGCCAAAAGAAGGTGATTACATCAGTTTAGTAGGCAACGTAGCTGGTGTGGTGGCGGGGTTTGCACTCCTGGCGGCGGCCCCTTATACCGCTGGTGTATTCACTGCTGTCGCGCTGGGCGCCAGCTTACTAGGCACATATAATTCAGAGTTAGCTAAAAATATCGCAACGGCCATAGCGCCAATTATGAACAGCTTAAAAACACACGACATATCCAGCGAAGCACCAAAGCCTATATTAGCCCCAAACTTAGCAATTACCAATCCAGAGACTATAAATAATCACTTCGGCGGATTAATCCAGGTAGTCACATGGCACCCCGATACGTTGGAGATCCAGCTAGGCACAAGAAGATTAGAGCTATTTCAAGTGAACAACTGGGGGCAACCAGTTATTTATGGCGGTGTGAACCCACCCATTCAGCCGCCGCCATCTACTAGTGACGGCGCTACGATCACCGTGGGAATTGACAGCATTAATGGACAACCGCCCGCAGGTCCTCGTCCATCAATCACCACCGTCATAGGTGGCGGCCAGGACAAGTACGCTTGTTGCTCTGCCCCACAGCAAGACAAATATCGTTAGAAGGCTTCATTCCTAGGAGGGATTTGCTGATGTTAACTTGGCGTGCCTGGATCGAAATCATGCAGGCTTTGGAACCCCATAAGCGAATGACATCCATGCTACTTATCGGCTTCATTTTCTTATGTTTTATTCCGATCTACCTAACGAACTGGAACAGCAGCACACAACCAGTAACAGCTCCCTGGGTACGCGTTCCAGCCACTCTTACATCAAAACCCGAACTTTGGGAGCATGACAAGTCGATCTACAGTTTTGGCATTACTTACACCGAACCAAGCGGCCATCTGATCAAAACATGGGTTTATGCAGAAAAAGCCCGCTTCGACGCCGCCAACCTTAGCAAGGCGACGCCCCTGTTTGCAGATGTCGAAGATGCTTTAGCCGGCTCAATCGTCAGACAATTATCGACCAGCGATGAAATTCTGTACGATCAAGCAATCAAGAAGTATGTGATAGAGACTTACAACCGGGAAGCAGTCGAGGGGATTGTGTTCTTCTCACTGCTGAGCCTGGCTTCGTTCGTCGCAGCAGGCGTCATGCACTGGCAGATCCGGAAGTGCAAAAGGCAATCCGAGATCCGCCACTAACAGTTGTATGTGTGGGAGCGGGCATGACTTGAAGTCAATGCGGTCGAGGTGGGAGCTGGCTTGCCGGCGATAGTCTGCAAAGCAGCCCCCTATTTGCAGTCAGCGCGGCTCCATATGCGCAATCATCAACTGCACACTCTCATTACCGCGAAACTCGTTCACATCCAGCTTGTACGCCAACTCCACCCAGCGCACCGTCGGGTTTGGCCACACTTCGCGGTCAATGCCGAAGGCAATGCCATCCAGCCGCACCGAGCCACATTCGCTCTTGAGCACCACTTTCAGGTGCCGTTCGCCAACCACACGCTGCTCCACCAACTGGAACACGCCATGGAACAGCGGCTCCGGGAAGTGCTGGCCCCAAGGCCCGGCGTGGCGCAGGGCCTTGGCCAGGTCGAGGTGGAATTCCTCGACCGCCAGGCTACCGTCGGATAACAGCCGGCCGGTCAGGTCTTCTTCGCGCAGTTGACGCCGCACCTCTTCATCGAACGCCTCAGCAAATGCCGGGAAATTGGCCTCGGGCAACGATAACCCTGCCGCCATGGCGTGGCCGCCGAACTTGCTGATCAGTTGCGGGTGGCGCGCGGCCACGGCATCCAGCGCATCGCGAATATGGAAGCCCGGCACCGAGCGCGCCGAACCTTTGAGCATGCCGTCGCCAGCATCAGCGAACGCAATGGTCGGCCGGTGGTAACGTTCCTTCAGACGCGAAGCCAGAATACCGATCACCCCTTGGTGCCAATCGGCATCGAACAGGCACAAGCCGTAGGGCATGGACTCGACCGGCAGGTCCTTGAGCTGGGCCAGGGCCTCGCGCTGCATGCCCTGCTCGATGGACTTGCGGTCCTGGTTCAGGTCGTCCAGCTGCTGGGCCATGTCCTGGGCCAGCGCCGCGTCTTCGCACAGCAGGCATTCTATACCCAGGCTCATGTCGTCCAGCCGCCCTGCGGCGTTCAACCGCGGGCCGAGGATGAAACCGAGGTCGGTCGAGGTGATCCGCCGGTGATCACGGCGGGCCACTTCGAGAATGGCCTTCAGCCCTGGTCGGGCTCGACCGGCGCGGATGCGCTCGAGGCCTTGGTGCACCAGGATGCGGTTGTTGGCATCCAGCGGCACCACGTCAGCAACACTGCCCAGCGCCACCAGATCGAGCAGCTCGCCAATGTTCGGCTGTGGCTGCGCCTCGTAGCGCCCAAGGCTGCGCAAGCGAGCGCGCAGGGCCATCAACACATAGAAGATCACCCCTACCCCGGCCAGCGACTTGCTCGGAAAGCTGCAGCCCGGCTGGTTGGGGTTGATGATGGCATCGGCATCGGGCAACTGCTCGCCCGGCAGGTGGTGGTCGGTGACCAGCACCTTGAGCCCGGCGGCCTTGGCGGCTGCCACCCCATCAACACTGGAAATGCCGTTGTCCACGGTAATCAGCAACTGCGGCTGGCGCTGCAGCGCCACCTCGACGATTTCCGGGGTCAGGCCGTAGCCATACTCGAAGCGGTTGGGCACCAGGTAATCGACATGGGCCGCACCCAGCAGGCGCAGGCCCAGCACCCCGACGGTGCTGGCGGTGGCACCGTCGGCATCGAAGTCGCCGACGATGAGGATGCGCTGGCGCTGGTCGATGGCTTCGACCAGCAGGTCCACACCGGCCTCGATGCCCTTGAGCTGCTGGTACGGCAGCAGGCGTGCCAGGCTTTTGTCCAGCTCGGCCTCGCTCTGCACGCCGCGCGCGGCGTAAAGGCGGGTCAGCAAGGGTGGCAGGTTACCCAGAAATGGCAGGGTCGGCGGCAGCGGGCGAGGTTCGATACGCATGGGTTGCTTCAACCACGCTCACCGAGCAGCCACTGCAGTTGCACTTCATGCTGGCCACGGTCGTCAGTCACGAATACCGTACCTTCACTGATCATCACGTCCCACTTGATGCTACGCGGCATGTCGGTCGCCAGGGTTTCCAGCACCTCTTGCGGCACAGCGGCAATGCTCAGGTTTTTCAGGTTCTTGACCGCGCTCACCACTTTACCCTCCCACACTCGCAAGCTGCCGTAAGCCAGCAAGCTGGTGCGTTCGGTACGGCGCGAGCACCAGGTCAGGCGATCGGCATCGGGCTGGCCAACTTCAATCCAGTGCAGCACGCGATCGTCCAGGCTCTTTTCCCACAGCGCCGGCTCATCGACATCCGACAGGCCGCGGCCAAACGACAAGTTCTCGTTGTACCAGAGCGCGTACGCCAACAAACGAACGGCCATGCGCTCTTCGGTTTCCGAAGGGTGCCGAGCGATAGTCTGTTTGACGCTTTCGTAGACGTTGCGATCAAGGTCGGTGAGATTCAATTCGAACTTGTAGGTGGTGGACGGCTGGGCCATGGTCGACGGGCTTCGTGCAAAAGAAAGTGGCACAGTCTAACCCATCCGCACCTTCCATGCCCCGCAGCAGTACCCGGCGAAACCGACGTGTGATAAAACCACGGCTCTGCCCAACTGCCACGGACACCCCATGTCGACGCCCAGCAAACCCCTCGCCGGCCTTAAAGTTGTCGAACTCGGTACCCTGATCGCAGGGCCGTTCGCCTCCCGTATCTGTGCCGAATTCGGCGCCGAAGTGGTCAAGGTCGAATCGCCCGATGGCGGCGACCCGCTGCGCAAGTGGCGCAAGCTGTACGAGGGCACCTCGCTGTGGTGGTTCGTGCAGGCCCGCAACAAGCAGTCGCTCACCCTCAACCTCAAGCACACCGAGGGCCGCGATATCCTCAAGCGCCTGCTGGCCGAGGCCGACATCCTGATCGAAAACTTTCGCCCGGGCGTGCTGGAAAAACTCGGTTTGGGGTGGGATGAGCTGCATGCGCTGAACCCGCGCCTGGTGATGGTGCGCCTGTCGGGCTTTGGCCAGACCGGGCCGATGAAAGACCAGCCAGGCTTCGGTGCCGTAGGCGAGTCGATGGGCGGCCTGCGCTACATCACCGGTTTCGATGACCGCCCGCCAGTGCGCACGGGGATTTCCATCGGTGACTCGATTGCCGCCCTGTGGGGGGTGATCGGCGCGCTGATGGCGCTGCGCCACCGGGAAGTCAATGGCGGCCAGGGCCAGGTGGTGGACGTGGCCCTGTACGAGGCGATCTTTGCCATGATGGAGAGCATGGTCCCGGAATTCGATGTGTTCGGTTTCATCCGCGAACGCACCGGCAACATCATGCCAGGCATCACGCCCTCCTCCATCCACACAAGCGCCGACGGCAAGCATGTACAGATCGGCGCCAACGGTGATGCGATCTTCAAGCGCTTCATGCAGGCCATCGGTCGCGATGACCTCGCCAACGACCCTACCCTGGCCAGCAACGACGGCCGCGACCTGCGTCGTGACGAGCTGTATGGGGTAATCGACCGCTGGGCCAACAGCTTGCCACTGGAGCAACTGATGCAGGTGCTGACCACTGCCGAAGTGCCAGCCAGCCGTATCTATTCGGCCGAAGACATGTTCAACGACCCCCAGTACCTGGCACGCGAAATGTTCCTGCAGGCCAAGCTGCCGGATGGCAAGCCATTCCACATGCCCGGCATCGTGCCCAAGCTGTCGGAGACTCCCGGCTCTAGCGAATGGGTCGGCCCGGCCTTGGGCGAGCATACCGAGGCGCTGCTCGGCAGCCTGGGCTACGACGCAGCGGCCATCGCCAGCCTGCGCGCAGCGGGCACGGTCTGATCCTGGCGCTGACCGGCTCCATGTGCGCGCCCCGCTGCCTACGCCATCTGCTCCTGCTCTGCGGGCTATTGCCTGCGTTGCTGTTGCAGCCAGCAAGCGCCAAGGAGCACCTCTTCTGGCTGGTGCGCGACCTGCCACCGTTCACCATTTTTGAAGGCACGGAAGAAGGCCAGGGGGTCATCGACCAGTTGTTACCGCTGCTGATCAGGCAGATGCCCGAGTACGAACACAGCATCGTGCGGGTCAACCGCGCCCGCGGCCTGCAGATGCTGCAAGACCGTGACACCTTCACCTGCGACCCAACCCTGCTGTGGACCCCTGAACGGGCCAAGTATGTGCATTTTTCCGTTCCAGCGCTGGGCGTGCTTAGCGGCGGCCTGGTGTTGCGCAAGGAAAACCAGGCGCTGGTGGCACCCTACCTCGACGGCCATCAGGTGGACCTGCATGGCCTGCTGAGCAAGGCCCCGCTAAAGCTGGGGATTGTCGCCGAGCGCAGCTACGGCACGCAGATTGACAGCATCCTGCGCCAGTTGCCCGACAGCGCGCTCAGCCGCCACTACGGCAACGAGGCCACCGCCAACCTGTTGCAGATGCAGCAACTGGGGCGCCTGCGCCTGGTGCTCGGCTACTGGCCTGAAGTGCGCTACCTGATCCAACAACAAGGCGGGTCACTGGCTGACTACCAGTTTCATACTGTGCAGGGCGTGAATCGCTACCAGTTTCTGCATGTGGGGTGTTCAAACAGCGAACTGGGGCGTGCGGCAGTTGCCCACATCGACCAGTTGCTGCCTACCCTGCGCCGGGATGTGTTGCCAGGGTTGTATGCCCGCTGGCTGGACCTGGCATTGCGAGAAGACTATCTACAGGAAAGCCGGCGTTTCTTTGAGGACAAATAAGCCCAACCCGTATGCACGGTCGTTGCAGAAGCAGACGGGGGATACGTGCCTGCCGAGAAAAAGAAACCCCGGGCGCTGGGGAAGACGCCCGGGGCCAAGCGAAAGCCCTTGAGGACTTCCCGTGACAGCCTTGCCAGCGCCGGAGCAAAGCACTGGCTGGCTGCCCTTACACTGTCTGATGAACCACTCAGGCAAAGGTTCCCTGCGGTTGCTGGCGATGCTGCAATGCTGCGATGACACATGGCTGCAACCGCCCCTCAGCTATCTGCAGGTCTCGGTGCAAGCCGTCCACGAGGTCGATCAGCAGGCGGTGCTCCTGCAATTGGCGCTCGCTGACCGTGCGCCGCAAGGTAATACCTGAGAGAGGGTCGTGAACGGTCAGTTGGCGATTACCACTGGGATCGGCGGTGCCGAGGTGGGTCTGATAGGGCGTCAGGGCTTCGTTGAGCAGGCTGCAGATTCTTTCCATCCGGATCACTCGCTGCGTGGTGGGACCTAAAGTAACTGACCAGCAGGCGCCGCAGAAAGTTCGTCAAACCGCGCCCGCTTCAGTGAGCATGCGGGGCTGGCATGACAGTTTGAATACGCCTCCCTGGGCGCACCTGCAGTGTTTGCAAGGCATGCTGCAGGCGTGGCATCGACAGCGGCCAGGGTAACTCGTCGAGCACCCACATGCCGCGCTTTCTGGCCTCTTGGGCAAGGTTTTGACGCGCTGGGGCAGGCTGACCGACGAACAGCAATGCGCGCGCTCGCTGCGATTGGGCGAACAGGGCAAGGCCGGCCCGGGCTGGCATGGCGTGGTCGAGGATCAGCAGGTCGGGGCGACGCTCAGCACAGAGGCAGGCGTCGAGGTCAGCGATGCTCTCGCTGATGCGCACGTTGAAGACGCCTTGGCCGTTAAGCGCCTGGTGCAAGAGGATCTGGTGGGACGGGCGAGCCTGGTGGATCAACACATAGGGCTGGTGCATGAGCCGCTCCTGTTGGGAGGACCGGCTAATTTATGCGGGGTGCTCGGCAGGCCGAATAGGATGTTTCTGATAGACCTGAGGGAAAAGGCTGAGACGTTGGGGCTGCTCTGCAGCCCCAAACGCCATGCAATTACAGCGGCTTGCCGCGGTTGCCGTGCTGGCTGACAAAGCCCTGTACAGCCTTCAGGTCGTTGGCCAGTACCGTGCAACGCTCTTCACGGCTGAACAGGTCGCTGAGGTGCGCGGGTAGCTCCAGCGCTTTGCCCACACCGGCCTTCTCCACCGCGTCCGGGAACTTGACCGGGTGCGCGGTACCCAGCACCACCATTGGCGTGTCCAGGCTACGGCGGCACTCGCGGGCAGCCTTGACGCCGATTGCGGTATGCGGGTCGAGCACTTCACCGGTGGCGGCGAACACTTCTGCGATGGTCTCGCAGGTTTGCTCGTCGCTGACTGCCAGCGAGTCGAACAGTTTGCGGGCTTCGGTCCAGCGGTCTTGCTCGACGCTGAAGCCGCCACCTTGCTTGAAGTTGGCCATCAGCTCGGCAATCGCCCCACCGTTGCGGCCATGCAGGTCGAACAGCAGGCGCTCGAAGTTGGACGAGACCATGATGTCCATCGACGGCGACAGGGTCGCGTGCAGGGTTTCCTTGACGTACTGGTTGCCGCTCATGAAGCGGTGCAGGATGTCGTTGCGGTTGGTGGCGACGATCAATTGGCTGACCGGCAGGCCCATGTTGCGCGCCAGGTAGCCGGCGAAGATGTCGCCGAAGTTGCCGGTCGGTACCGAGAACGCCACCGAGCGCGCCGGGCCACCCAGCTGCAGGGCTGCATGGAAGTAGTAGACGATCTGGGCCATGATCCGCGCCCAGTTGATCGAGTTGACGGCGACCAGGCGGGTGCCCTTGAGGAACGACTGGTCGGCGAAACTGGCCTTGACCATTTCCTGGCAATCGTCGAAGTTGCCTTCGATGGCGATGTTGTGGATGTTGTCGCCAAAGATGGTAGTCATCTGGCGGCGCTGCACTTCAGACACACGCTGGTGCGGGTGCAGGATGAAGATGTCGACGTTGTCGCAACGGCGGCAGCCTTCGATCGCGGCAGAACCGGTATCACCGCTGGTGGCACCGATGATGACCACGCGCTCGTTGCGCTTGGCCAGCACATGGTCAAGCAGGCGGCCGAGCAACTGCAGGGCAAAGTCCTTGAACGCCAGGGTCGGGCCGTGGAACAGCTCCAGCACCCACTCGTTGCTGTTCAGCTGACGCAACGGGGCGACCGCCGCGTGGGCGAACTCGCCGTAGGTCTCTTCGAGGATCTTCTTGAAGTCGGCGTCGGCGATGCTGTCTTCGACGAACGGACGCATCACGCGGAAGGCCAGCTCGTGGTAGGGCAAGCCGGCCCACGAGGCGATTTCTTCCTGGGTGAAGCGTGGCAGGTTTTCCGGCACGTAGAGGCCGCCGTCGCTGGCCAGGCCAGCCAGCAGCACGTCTTCGAAATTCAGGGCCGGTGCCTGGCCGCGGGTACTGATATAGCGCATGGGTGCAAACCTTCGATGCTGGGGCCGGGGCCGCGCGGGCGGCCCATCGGCAATATTTGTTAGTTGAGCTGCTCGACGCGAATGCGCACAACCTTGCCGACCACGTCCTGCAGGGCTTCCAGGGCGACGATGGCGTCATTGATACGCTGCTCGACCACGCCATGGGTCACCAGGATCATTGGCACCAGGCCATCCTGTTCCTCGGCTTCCTTCTGCATGATCGACTCGATGTTGATACCGCGCTCCGAAAGGATGCTGGCGACCTGGGCCAGTACGCCCGGGTGATCCTTGGCCTGGATGCGCAGGTAGTAGGCGCTTTCGCAGGCTTCGATCGGCAGGATCGGGTGGGCCGACAGCGAGTCTGGCTGGAAGGCCAGGTGCGGCACACGGTTTTCCGGGTCGGAGGTCATGGCACGGACCACGTCGACCAGGTCGCCGACCACTGACGAAGCGGTAGGCTCCATACCCGCGCCAGCACCGTAGTACAGGGTGGAGCCAGCAGCATCACCGTTGACCATGACAGCGTTCATCACGCCGTTGACGTTGGCGATCAGACGGTCGGCCGGGATCAGCGTCGGGTGCACGCGCAGCTCGATACCTTCGGCGGTGCGACGCGCCACGCCCAGGTGCTTGATGCGGTAGCCCAACGCCTCGGCGTAGTTCACGTCTGCCGTTGTCAGCTGGGTGATACCTTCGGTGTAGGCCTTGTCGAACTGCAGCGGGATACCGAACGCGATGGACGCCAGGATCGTCAGCTTGTGCGCAGCGTCAATGCCTTCTACGTCAAAGGTCGGGTCGGCTTCGGCGTAGCCCAGCGCCTGAGCTTCGGCCAGCACGTCCGGGAAGGCACGGCCCTTCTCACGCATTTCGGTGAGGATGAAGTTACCGGTGCCGTTGATGATGCCAGCCAGCCAGTTGATGCGGTTGGCCGACAGGCCTTCGCGGATGGCCTTGATCACCGGGATGCCACCGGCTACGGCCGCCTCGAACGCGACAATCACGCCCTTCTCGCGGGCCTTGGCGAAGATTTCGTTGCCGTGCACGGCAATCAGCGCCTTGTTGGCAGTGACCACGTGCTTACCGTTTTCGATGGCCTTCAGCACCAGGTCGCGGGCGATGGTATAGCCACCGATCAGCTCGATGACAATGTCGATCTCCGGGTTGCTTGCAACTTCGAACACGTCAGCGGTAATGGGGGTACCGGTAATCTGGCAGTTCGGGTTCTGCGAGCGCATGGCGATCTGTGCCACTTCAATACCGCGCCCGGCACGGCGGGCAATCTCCTCGGCGTTGCGCTGAAGTACATTGAAGGTTCCGCCACCGACGGTCCCCAACCCACAGATGCCTACTTTGACCGGTTTCACTGTGAACTCCCCATTGAACGGCCGACACGTTTGCCGACCGTGAAACTTGCCGTCACCCCATGACGACGGCGTACTGAACTGGATTACTTGGCAAGTGCCAGCTTGGCGACCTGCGGTGCAGGCTGGTAGCCCGGAATGACCTGGCCGCTCTCAAGAACAATGGCCGGCGTGCCGTTGACACCGATCGACTGACCCAGCTGGAACTGCTTGCTGACCGGGTTGGTGCACTTGGCGGCCTTGATTTCTTTACCTTCGACCATTTTGTCCATCGCCCCACGGCGGTCGCTGGAGCACCACACTGCCTGCAACTGCTGGTCACCCGACGAACCGAGGCCCTGGCGCGGGAAGGCGACATAGCGCACTTCAATACCGCGACGGTTCAACTCGGGCACCTCGGCGTGCAGCTTGTGGCAGTACGGGCAGGTGGTGTCGGTGAACACGGTGATGTGCGACTTGGTCTCGCCCTTGGCAGGATAAACCACCATCTCGGCGGCTGGAATGCCGTTGATGAGCTTGGCGATACCTTGGCGTTCGGCTTTTTCGGTGAGGTTGACCGGCTTGCCGTCCTGGATCTGGAACAGGTAGCCCTGCATCACGAACTGGCCATCCGCGCTGGCATACAGCACGCGGCCGCCCTGCAGCTTGACTTCATACAGGCCGTTGAGCGGGCTGCTGGCCACGCTTTCCACGGGCACTTCCAGCTCGAGGTTCTGCAACGATTTACGGATGGCCTGCTCGGCACCGGCGTTGCTATCGGTTGCCGCGGCAACGGCAAAGGTACTGGCCAGCGCCAACGCGGCGGCGGCGAAAAACTGGGTCACGCGCATGGGAACTCCTGAAGGCGGACAGGGGCCGGAGGGCGCCACCTGCGGAAAATACGCGGTGACCGTGCGGCCCTTGGTGCAAACCGCTCAAGCCTACCACATCACGCTGCCCGTGAAGGGGGTCGCAAGGACCGGTCGGCGGAACATGAAAAACATTCATCCACGCGGGTGGTGCTGGGCGTGCAACTGCTGCAGGCGCGCCTTGGCGACGTGGGTATAGATCTGCGTGGTCGACAGGTCACTGTGGCCCAGCAGCATCTGCACCACCCGCAAGTCGGCACCGTGGTTGAGCAGGTGGGTGGCGAAGGCATGCCGCAGGGTGTGCGGCGACAGCGGCTTGTCGATGCCGGCAACCCGTGCGTGGTGTTTGATACGGTGCCAGAAGGTCTGGCGCGTCATCTGCTCGCCGCGCTGACTGGGGAACAGCACGTCGCTGGGACGGCCATTGAGCAGTTCGGCGCGACCATCGCGCTGGTAGCGCTCCAACCACACCACCGCCTCTTCACCCATGGGCACCAGGCGTTCCTTGCTGCCCTTGCCCATCACCCGCAGCACACCCTGGCGCAGGTTGACCTGGTCGAGGGTCAGGCTGACCAGTTCGGTAACCCGAAGGCCGCACGCGTAGAGCACTTCGAGCATGGCACGGTCGCGTTGGCCAATGGCTTCGCCCAGGTCCGGAGCCTGCAACAGGGCTTCGACGTCGGCTTCGGACAGCGACTTGGGTAGCGGCTTGCCCAATTGCGGCATGTCGACCTGCAGGGTCGGGTCGATGGCCACCAGCTTTTCCCGCAGCAGGTAACGGAAAAAGCCGCGCAGACCGGAGAGGAAACGCGCCGTGGAACGTGGCTTGTAGCCCTGATCCAGGCGCCAGGCCAGGTGATCGAGGATCAGGTCGCGGCCGGCGTCTGGCAGCGATACCGAATGCTCCTGCAGCCAGCCATTGAACAGGGCCAGGTCGCTGCGGTAGGACACGCGGGTGTTGTCGGACAGGCCTTTTTCCAGCCATAGGGCGTCAAGGAACTGGTCGATCAGGGGGTGGTCGAGGGCGGGCATGAAATCTCGGTGGCAAACGACGAAATGGCGCTTAGTCTTTCATAACAACGTCGGCATAGGGAGCCCGCATGAACGAACAGCAGATCCTTCTGAGTGTGGGCGGCATCGGCGCAGCAGCGCTCGCCTGCCAATGGCTGGCCTGGCGCCTGAAGCTGCCGGCAATTCTGTTTCTGTTGTTGGCCGGGATCATTGCCGGCCCAGCGCTGGGGTGGCTCGATCCCGAAGCGCTGTTCGGCCCATTGCTGATGCCGCTGGTGTCGCTGGCGGTAGCGCTGATTCTGTTCGAAGGCAGCCTGACCCTGCACCTGTCGCAGTGGCGCGAGATCGGCAGCGTGGTGCATCGCCTGGTCACGGTGGGCGCACTGGTCACCTGGCTGGTGATTGCACTGGCAACCCACTGGCTGCTCGGGTTCGACTGGCCGCTGGCGATTCTCTTCGGCACCCTGACCCTGGTGACCGGCCCAACAGTGATCGTGCCCATGCTGCGCGTGGTGCGACCAAAGGCAGCGATCGCGAACATCCTGCGCTGGGAAGGGATCATGATCGACCCGATCGGCGCGCTGCTCGCCGTGGTGGTATACAGCTTCATCATCGCCAGCGCCGAGGGTAACGGCCTGAGCCAGAGCCTTGTTACCTTCGCCGGCGTGATCTTCTGCGGCACCGCCCTGGGCGCGGCGGGGGGCTGGCTGTTGGGGCAAATAATGCGCGAACAGTGGCTACCAGAGTACCTGCACAACCTCGCGTCACTGGCGGCGGTACTGGGTATTTTCATCGCCGCCAACCAGATCGTGCACGAGTCGGGGCTGCTGGCGGTCACCGTGATGGGAATGTGGCTGGCCAACATGCGCGGGGTTGATGTGCGACAGATCCTGCACTTCAAGGAAAACCTCAGCGTGCTGCTGATTTCCGGCCTGTTCATCCTGCTGGCTGCACGCCTTGACCTGCATGCCCTGCTAGGCCTTGGCCCTGCCGTCCTGGCGCTGTTGCTGGTGATCCAACTGCTGGCACGCCCTCTCAGCGTCTGGCTGGCCACACTGGGCTCGACACTCAAATGGCGGGAGCGCGCGCTGCTGGCCTGGATTGCTCCACGCGGCATCGTTGCTGCAGCCGTTTCAGCCATTTTTGCCATCCGTCTGGACCAGGCCGGCCACCAGGATGCCTTGCTGCTGGTACCGTTGACCTTCGCGGTAATCATCGGCACGGTGGTACTGCAAAGCGCTACGGCCAGGCCGCTGGCACGCTTGCTCAAGGTCGCTGAACCGGCCCCCAGCGGGTTTCTCATCGTCGGCGCCAACGAGCCGGCCCGGGCCATCGCCAAAACCCTTCAGCAATTGGGCTGCCGGGTTTTGCTGACGGACTCCAGCTGGGAAAACATCCGCGCCGCGCGCATGGACGGGCTCACGACCTATTTTGGCAACCCGGCCTCGCAGCATGCCGACGCCCATCTGGACCTGGTCGGCCTCGGGCACTTGCTGGGCCTCTCTCCTGCCGGCGAAATCAATGCATTGGCCTGCGCCAGGTTCCGTCACGATTTCGGGCACAGCCGGCTGTTCGTGCTAGCCAGTGGCCTGGAGAAACAACGCAGCGACAAACATCGAGCGGCCGAAGAGCACCGCGGGCATCTATTGGGGGCCAAGCCGATGACCTATTTGCAACTGGCCAACCGCATGCATCAGGGCGCCGAGTTGTATAGCACCAACCTGACCGAAGGCTTTGGCTGGGACGCCTACCAGGCGCTGCATGGCGAGCGTGCACACTTGCTGTTCGCACGCGATGACCATGGCTGGGTTCATGTAGCCAGCCCTGATAACCCGTTGCAGCCACAACCGGGCTGGACCCTGGTGGCATTGATCGAGCCAGCACCGGAGCCGTGACACTCAGGCGCCTGGCAGCACGGGCACCGGGCGCTTGTCCTCGTCGATGGCGACGAAGCTGAACACCCCATGGATCGCCCGGTCACGGCCATCCAGGTACATGTTCTCGACAAACACATCCACCTGCACCTGCAAGCTGGTGTTGCCGACCTTGATCACCGTCCCCACCAGCTCGACGATCGAGCCCGCCGGAATCGGGTGCTTGAAATCGATGCGGTCGGTAGACACGGTCACCAACGGCAGGCGGCAAAAACGCGTGGCAGCGATGAACGACACTTCGTCCATCCAGGCCAGGGCGGTGCCGCCGAACAGGGTGTTGTGGTGGTTGGTGGTATTGGGGAACACCGCCTTGGTCACGCGGGTCACCGACAGTTCGGTGCGGCGCTGGATTTCCTGGTCTCGGGTCGTCATGGCAATCACATTTTCGGGGTTTCAAAACGCAAAAAAGCAGCCCGAAGGCTGCTTTTTTCTCGCTAGGCGGCCTCGGCCACCGGGCAAACTGCACTCAGGACAGTTTTTCCTTGATGCGAGCGGCTTTGCCGGACAGGTCGCGCAGGTAGTACAGCTTGGCTTTACGCACGTCACCACGACGTTTCACGGCCAGGCTGTCGATTTGCGGGCTGTAGGTCTGGAAGGTACGCTCTACGCCAACGCCGCTGGAGATCTTGCGCACGGTGAAGGCGCTGTTCAGACCGCGGTTACGCTTGGCGATAACGACGCCTTCGAACGCCTGCAGACGGGAACGCTCACCTTCCTTCACTTTAACCTGAACGACAACGGTGTCGCCTGGTGCGAAGGTTGGGATTTCCTTGCTCATCTGCTCGGCTTCGAGCTGCTGGATGATCTTGTTGGTCATGCTGTGCTCCTAAGATGGATACGCGATCCACCATCGATACGTTTAACTATCGTCCCGCTCGCGGAGATATTCCTCGAGCAGCTTCTTCTCTTCTCCAGAAAGCGAGCGACTTTCCAGAAGATCGGCGCGTCGTTCGAAGGTCCTACCAAGGGACTGCTTCATCCTCCAACGCCGGATATGTGCATGGTTGCCACTTAGCAACACGTCGGGAACACGCTGATCCGCATACACCTCAGGCCGGGTGTAGTGCGGGCAATCGAGCAGACCGTCGGTGAAGGAATCTTCTTCCGCCGAGTCCACATGCCCTAAAGCTCCGGGCAGCAGTCGCGTAACCGCATCGATCAGTACCATGGCCGGCAGCTCGCCACCGGAAAGCACATAGTCGCCAATCGACCACTCCTCATCGACATGAGCCTCGATAAAGCGCTCGTCGATGCCTTCATAACGACCGGCGATCAGGATCAACGATTCCTGTTCGGCCAGGCCTTTGACCGCCTGCTGAGTCAGCTTGCGGCCTTGTGGCGAAAGGTAGATCACCTTCGCCGCTGCTCCGGTCGCCTGCCTGGCGCTAACCAGGGCGTCTTCCAGAGGCTTGATTTTCATCACCATGCCCGGACCACCGCCAAACGGCCGATCATCTACCGTGTGGTGACGATCTGTGGTGTAGTCCCGCGGGTTCCAGCAAGTCACCTGAAGCAACCCTTGTTTCACCGCGCGGCTGGTAATGCCGTACTCCGTGATGGCCGAGAACATCTCGGGGAACAACGTGATGACGTCTACGCGAAGGTTACCCATCGTTTAGAAGTCCGCGTCCCATTCGACCCGCATCACGCCTGCTTCGAGGTCGATTGCCAGCACACATTGCTCCGTATAGGGCAACAGACGCTCGCGATCATCCAGGCTGCCTGCGCAGGGCTTGACCACCATTACATCGTTCGCACCGGTCTCCAACAGGTGATCGACCTTGCCGAACAGTTGTTCGTCCTGGTTGATGACCTTCAGACCTACCAACTGGTACCAGTAGTACTCGTCGGCAGCCAGGTTGGGCAAAAGGCTCCGCGGGATGCAGATTTCGTAACCGCTCAGAAGACGGGCTTCATCGCGATCGTCGAGACCTTTCAGCTTCACGACCAGGCCCTTTTGGGAGCCACGACCGCTGACCAGCTCGACCTGCTTTACCTTGCCTTCGTGCCGAAGCGTCCAGCGTGGATAATCCAACAGGTTTTCAATCGGATCGGTAAAGGAATACACCTTCACCTCGCCGCGAACGCCGTGAACCGAAAAAATCTTGCCAACGACGATGAGGTCGTCAGCCTTTTCTGGCGTCGCGTTCATACTATTCAGGCAGCGGCCTTGGCAGCTTCCTTCAGCAGCTGAGCAACACGCTCAGACGGCTGTGCACCCTGGCTCAGCCAGTAGGTGACGCGCTCTTGGTTGACCGACAGCTTAACTTCGGCGCCAGCAGCGATTGGGTTGAAGAAACCTACGCGCTCAACGAAACGGCCGTCACGGGCGTTACGCGAGTTGGTCACGGTCAGGTGGTAGAATGGGCGCTTTTTCGAGCCGCCACGGGCCAGACGAATGGTTACCATGTGAACATCGTTCCTATAGTCGGTGCTGCAGTTGATACAGCAGCTGGTACTGCAAATCTGAATGCCAAATAGGCACACGGGTGCCCAAAAGGCCGCATATTCTCGGGGAATACACGGACATTTGCAAATGACTTTTTCGGCAAGGCCTCGCCCTGCCGTCCAGATTTGCCGGTTGCGCCGCGAAATTCGCGGCTGTTGCCCCGCTACAGCGGGGGTTCTGGGCGCCTGCCCGACAAAAGGCAGGCACCCGGATCGGGGGTTACAGCTTTGGCATGCCGCCACCTGGCAGCATCCCGCCGAGGCCGCGCATCATCTTGGCCATGCCGCCTTTGGCAGAGAACTTCTTCATCATCTTCTGCATCTGCTTGTGCTGCTTGATCAGCCGGCCGATGTCCTGCACCTGGGTACCGGAACCCAACGCAATACGGCGCTTGCGCGAACCGCTGATCAGGTCAGGGTCGCGGCGCTCGGCCGGGGTCATGGAGTTGATGATCGCTTCCATCTGCTTGAACTGCTTTTCGGCCGCGCCCTGGGCATTGCCCATTTGCGACAGGTTGACCCCGCCGATGCTTGGCAGCTTGTCCATCAGGCCGCCGAGGCCGCCCATGTTCTTCATTTGCTGCAGCTGGTCACGGAAGTCTTCGAGGTCGAAGCCCTTGCCCTTCTTCAGCTTCTTGGCCAGCTTGTCGGCCTTGGCCTTGTCGATGGTCTGTTCGGCCTGCTCGATCAGGCTGAGCACGTCGCCCATGCCGAGGATGCGCGAAGCGACGCGGTCGGGGTGGAACGGCTCGAGGGCCTCGGTCTTCTCACCCATACCGATGAACTTGATCGGTTTGCCGGTGATTGCACGTACCGACAGCGCAGCACCGCCTCGGGCGTCACCGTCAACCTTGGTCAGCACCACACCGGTCAGCGGCAGCGCCTCGCCAAAGGCCTTGGCGGTGTTGGCAGCGTCCTGGCCGGTCATGGCGTCGACCACGAACAGCGTCTCGATCGGTTTGACGGCAGCGTGCAGCGCCTTGATCTCGTCCATCATGTCGGCGTCGATGTGCAGACGGCCGGCGGTGTCGACGATGACCACGTCGATGAACTTCAGCTTGGCTTCACGGATGGCGGCTTCGGCGATGGCCACCGGCTTCTGGCTGATATCGGACGGGAAGAAGGTGACGCCGATATCGTTGGCCAGTGTTTCCAACTGCTTGATCGCCGCCGGACGATAGACGTCGGCAGACACCACCATCACGCTCTTTTTCTTGCGCTCTTTAAGAAAGCGCGCCAGCTTGCCGGCGGTGGTGGTCTTACCGGCGCCTTGCAGGCCCGCCATCAGCACGACGGCAGGCGGGGCGGCGTTCAGTGCGAGGTCTTCGTTGGCCGCGCCCATCAGGCTTTCCAGCTCGGCCTGAACGATCTTCACGAAGGCCTGGCCCGGAGTCAGGCTGCGCGACACCTCGGTCCCGACCGCACGATCCTTGACGCTGTTGACGAAATCCTTGACTACCGGCAGGGCAACGTCGGCCTCGAGCAGCGCCATGCGCACTTCGCGCAGCGTGTCCTTGATGTTGTCTTCGGTCAGCTTGGCCTTGCCGGTGACATGGCGCAGCGTCTGTGACAGGCGGTCGGTCAGGTTTTCGAACATGGTGATCCTTTCAGGCCCAGTAAAGCCGAGGTTTGTCAGGTGCCAGGGGGGGAAACACACACCCGCCGGGCACAGCAAGGCGGCGATTATAGCGAAGTGCAGCGGCGACGCACACCTTGGTAGATATTCGGTGGCTGTGCTGGCCTCTTCGCGGGCGCGCCCGTTCCCACAGGATCCTCACTGCTTGCAGGCCTGCGCCATACCTGTGGGAGCGGGCGTGCCCACGAATGCCCCGACACAAGCCTTCAGTCTTCCTTGATCAGCGGAATCTATGCCAAACTCCGTCTCTTTAAAGGCTCGCCAACCAGGACTTATGGTCTCCTCACCCAGCCTCATCCCCAACCTGATCGCAGCCGGCCTATATATAGCGGCGGCCATCTACCAGGGCTCATACCTGTCCCAGGGCCGCAAGGCCGAAAAGCGCCTGCTTGGCCTGCTGGGTGCCATCGCAGTCCTGGCCCAGGCCGGTGCACTGTTCTTCCAGCTGATCACCCCGCTGGGCCTGAGCCTGGACTTCTTCAGCGCCGCCAGCCTGATCGCCGTGGCGGTCATTTCCCTGACCCTGCTGGCCTGCCTGCGCATACCCGTGGAAAACCTGCTGGTGCTGCTGTTCCCGCTGGGTGCGGTGACCGCGCTGCTGGCCCAGTTCGCCCCCCCCGGCACGGTACCGCTGATCAACGAAGAACCCGGCATCCTTGCGCACATCCTGTTGTCGATCCTGGCCTACGGGCTGTTCACCATCGCGGTGTTCCAGTCGCTGCTGTTGCTGCTGCAGGACCGCCAGCTGAAGAACAAGCACCCGTCCGGGCTGATCCGCAACTTCCCGCCACTGCAAACCATGGAAAGCCTGCTGTTCGGCTTCCTCTGGGCCGGCTGGTGCCTGCTGTCGCTGTCGCTGATCTCCGGCTGGCTGTTCCTCGACAACCTGTTCGCCCAGCACCTGGCGCACAAGACCTTGCTGGCCTGTGTCGCCTGGGTGGTGTTCAGCGTGCTGCTGTGGGGCCGCACCCGCCTGGGTTGGCGGGGCCACATGGCCATCCGCTGGACGCTGAGCGGTTTCTGCCTGCTGATGCTGGCCTATTTCGGCAGCAAGCTGGTTCGCGAATTCATCTTGCATATCTGACGGCCGCCCATGGACACCCTGCCGTACGCACCGCTATTCGGCACTCTGGCACTGGCCCTTTTGTGGTCAGCACTGTTCACTGCCGTGGAGGCTGCCCGCCTGCAGCTCAATGGCACACTGCGCGCCGGCGAAGACGGCCATCCCGTGCTGCCAGCCCAGGCCTTGGTGCTGTGCGCCAGCCTGGGCAAGCTGCTGGTGCTGGGGCTGGCCTGCCTGGTGGGCCAGCGCCAGAGTGGCGAGCACGGCTTCTGGCTGGCAGGCCTGGCCGCGACCCTCACCTTGCTGGTGTTTGCCGAGTACCTGCCGCGGCGCCTTGCCCGGCGTAACCCGCAGGCGTTCGTGAGCCTTGGTGCCAGCCTGCTGAAAGTGCCTCTCGCACTGCTGCAGCCACTGGCCTGCCTACTGGACGGCGCCGCCAAGCTGATTCTGCGCCCGTTCCGGGCACAGCCCACAGCGGTGGCCCTGCACACGCAGGAGGCCGACGACTTCGATGAGGATGAACAGCACGAAGCACCTCGCCAGGGTCTGCTCGACGGCCTGCAGTCACTGGACAAGATCACTGTCAACGACATCCTGGTGCCGCGCAACGAAGTGGATGGCATCAACCTCGACGAGCCGATCGAACGCATCGTCGAGCAGCTGATCGTCAGCCGCCACACCCGCCTGCCGGTCTACCACAACGACATCAACCAGGTCGAAGCGATCCTCAACACCAAGCTGATCAGCCACCTGCTGCCCAAGGCCGAGCTGACCCTGGAAGCGCTGCACAGCGCCTGCTACGAACCTTATTTCGTACCGGAAAGCACGCCCCTGCAAATGCAGTTGTTGAACTTCCACAAGCAGCAGCGCCGCTTGGGCGTGGTGGTGGACGAGTACGGCGAAGTACTGGGTATCGTCACCCTGGAAGACATTCTCGAAGAGATCGTCGGCGAGTTCGAGGACGAGCAAAGCCTGGAAAACCCGCATGTGCACCCGCAACCCGATGGTACCTTCGTCATCGATGGCACCGCTTCGTTACGCGAAATCAACCGCACCCTGAGCTGGCACCTGCCCTGCGACGGCGGGCCGAAAACCCTCAACGGACTGGTCACCGAAGCGCTGGAAAGCATCCCGGAAAGCGCTGTTTGCCTGAAGATAGGCCGCTATCGCCTGGAAATCCTTGAAACAGAGGACAATTGCGCCAGCAAGGTACTGGTGTGGACCGTGACCCGATAGCTATACTCGGGTCACGCTTACCCAGCCCCGCCGTCACGCCTGCTACCCGCACCCGGCGCTCCACGGCCAGTCCGCTCCACTGATACGCCCTGCGGTCCTGCGTCAACACCCCCGAACAGTACCCGCCCCGCCCGTACCCCCTTGGGCTATCGTCAGTCGGGCGCACACAATAAAACGCTCCGGCGCCCGCTTAACCGTACCCGCCCTTTTGCAGGGCATGCCGTCGCGGGCCAAGCCCATGGAGCCGGACCAGACTGTCAGGGACCTCCTCAATGACAAGCAGCACTTATGCCCAAGCGCCTGCCGCGCCAGTCAACTCGCCTGCGCGGGTAGCCACTGCCAGCTTCATCGGCACCGCCATCGAGTTCTACGATTTCTACGTCTACGCCACCGCCGCCGCCTTGGTAATCGGCCCGGTGTTCTTCCCTTCCGGGTCGGGCACCGCGCAAATGCTGGCCGCCTTCCTCACCTTCGGTATCGCCTTCCTCGCCCGCCCGCTGGGCTCGGCGTTGTTCGGCCATTTTGGCGACCGCATCGGCCGCAAGTCGACGCTGGTCGCTTCGCTGCTGCTGATGGGCGTATCCACCACCGCCATTGGCGTGCTGCCGGGCTATGACAGCATTGGCGTGTGGGCGCCGATCATTCTCTGCCTGCTGCGTTTTGGCCAAGGCCTGGGCCTGGGCGGCGAATGGGGTGGCGCGGCCCTGCTGGCAACCGAAAACGCCCCGGAAGGCAAGCGGGCCTGGTTCGGCATGTTCCCGCAGTTGGGCCCGTCAATCGGCTTCCTGGCGGCCAACGGCCTGTTCCTGACCCTGGCCCTGGTGCTCAGCGACGAGCAGTTCCGCGAGTGGGGCTGGCGCATTCCGTTCCTGCTCAGCGCCGCACTGGTACTGGTAGGCCTGTACGTGCGCCTGAAGCTCGAAGAGAGCCCGGTGTTCGCCAAGGCCGTTGCCCGCCACGAGCGGGTGAAAATGCCGGTGGTCGACCTGTTCTCCAAATACTGGCTGCCAACCCTGCTGGGCGCTGCGGCCATGGTGGTGTGCTATGCGCTGTTCTACATTTCCACGGTGTTCTCGCTGAGCTACGGCGTGACCACACTGGGCTACAGCCGCGAAACGTTCCTTGGCCTGCTGTGTTTCGCGGTGGTGTTCATGGCACTGGCCACACCGTTGTCGGCCTGGCTCAGTGACCGATACGGGCGCAAGCCGGTACTGATCGTCGGCGGCCTGCTGGCGATAGCTTCGGGCTTTACCATGGAGCCACTACTGACCTCGGGATCGACTGCGGGCGTGGCGCTGTTCCTGGCCATCGAGCTGTTCCTGATGGGCGTGACCTTCGCGCCGATGGGTGCATTGCTGCCAGAGCTGTTCCCGACCCACGTGCGCTATACCGGTGCCTCGGCGGCGTATAACCTGGGCGGTATCGTCGGCGCCTCGGCGGCACCGTTCTTTGCCCAGAAACTGGTGAGCATGGGGGGGTTGAGCTGGGTGGGGGGTTATGTGTCGGTGGCGGCGGTGATCAGCCTGATTGCCGTGCTGTGCCTGAAAGAGACGCGCAATACCACGCTGTAAGCCACTGGGGCCGCTTTGCGGCCCTATCGCGACACAAGCGGGCTTGCCCGCGAAGCCAACACCGTGGTGGATGGCACGGGCTTCGCCCGTGTTCGCGGGCAAGCCCGCTCCCACAGGGAAGGCGCCAGCTTTTAGAAATTGAGCAAGACAGTTGCTCCCACAGCGATCGCGTAAGCCTGGAAGCTGCGCTATCCCTGTGGGAGCGGCCTTGTGTCGCGATAGGGCTGCAAAGCAGCCCCAGCACTCGCGGATCAGAACTCGACCTTGACCGCCTGCGAAGCACGGGTCGCCTTGGCCCGCGCCAGTTCGACCGATTCGTCACGCGCCAGGCACACACCCATGCGGCGGGTGCCATTGATTTCCGGCTTGCCGAACAGGCGAATGGCGGTATCCGGCTCGCTCAGCGCTGCGCCCAGGTTGGCGAAGCTGGTCTGTTGGGACTGGCCTTCGGGCAAGATCACTGCCGAAGCCGACGGGCCGAACTGACGCACCACCGGAATCGGCAAGCCGAGAATGGCGCGGGCATGCAGGGCGAATTGCGACAGGTCCTGGGAAATCAGGGTGACCAGACCGGTGTCATGCGGGCGCGGCGACACTTCGCTGAACCACACCTGGTCGCCCTTCACGAACAGCTCCACACCAAACAGGCCACGACCGCCGAGGGCATCGGTGACCGCCTTGGCCACGCGCTGCGATTCAGCCAGCGCCTTCGGGCTCATGGCCTGTGGCTGCCAGGACTCCTGGTAATCGCCCTTCTCCTGACGGTGGCCAACGGGTTCAAGGAAGGTGGTACCGCCCACGTGGCGCACGGTCAGCAGGGTGATTTCATATTCGAAGTCAATGAAACCTTCGACTATCACCCGACCCTTGCCAGCGCGGCCGCCCTCCTGGGCATAGTCCCACGACTTCTGCAGGTCAGCATCGCTGCGCAGCAGGCTCTGGCCCTTGCCCGACGAGCTCATCACCGGCTTGACCACGCACGGGTAACCCAGGTCGGCTACGGCCTTGGCGTAGTCTTCATAGGTGTCGGCGAAGTGGTACGGCGAGGTTGGCAGGTCCAGCTCTTCGGCAGCCAGGCGGCGGATGCCTTCGCGGTTCATGGTCAACTGGGTGGCGCGGGCCGTCGGCACCACGGTGAAGCCTTCGTTTTCCAGCTCGACCAGGGTGGCGGTGGCGATGGCTTCGATTTCCGGCACGATGTAGTGCGGCTTCTCGGCTTCGATCACCGCGCGCAGGGCAACGCCATCGAGCATGTTGACCACATGGCTGCGGTGCGCCACCTGCATTGCCGGAGCATTGGCGTAGCGGTCGACGGCGATTACTTCGACGCCCAGGCGCTGCAGCTCGATTACCACTTCCTTGCCCAGCTCGCCACAGCCGCAGAGCAGTACACGGGTCGCGGTGGGCGACAATGGGGTTCCGATACGGGTCATTTCAGGTCCTCGAAGGCATCCGGGGCCGCGCCAGGCTAGGCGCCACCCGCTGAAAAAGGACCGCTATTCTACACCATCAACCGGCCACGGCGGCCCGCCGGGCGCGAAATGCCATGGCCAGCCACACCGCCGTTACACCCGCGAATTTCGAGGCCATCGCGGTGCCGATCACTGCCGGGGTCAGCGCGCCGATCATGCCGAAGAAAATGAAGGTATCCACCGGGATGCTCAGCGCCGAACTGAGCCACAGGCGGTCGCGCAGCGGCCGACGGGTGATGCTGAACACCAGCCAGTCGATCAGCTCGGAGATGAAGAACGCAGTGGCGCTGGCCAGGGCGATGGCCGGTTCCGAGGTGACATAGGACAGCACCAGTGCCACCAGCATGGCGAACAGGGCGCCATGACCAAAACGGGTCTGCACCATATCGCGCAGGATGAACACCAGGCCGCCCCAGGCGGACCAGATGATGTCCAGATGCGGGGCACTGGAGAAGGCGTAGTTGATCAGCACTACGCTGCTGATGTAGGCAATCAGATAGAACATGGCGGGCTGTCTGTGGGCAAGCCGCACAGATTACCGCTGGGCCGTTCGCGGGTAAACCCGCCCCCACAGATGTGCAGCCCTCAAGGCTGTCGCTGTACCTGTGGGAGCGGGCGTGCCCGCGAAGCTGCCACTGCGGTGCATGGCACCGGCTTCGCCGGTGTTCGCGGGTAAACCCGCTCCTACAGGGTTCGCGTCAGGCCTGCATGATGAGGCCGGCTTCTACTGCCCGTTCATGGCAACGCTTGAGCACCGCCCGACGCTCGTCGTTGTCCATCCGCCCCCAGCGACCAATCTCGGCCACGGTACGCTGGCAGCCTGTGCAGATATCCTGCTCGTCCAGCGCGCAAATGCTCACGCACGGCGAAGCCACCGGCCGCTCGACCACTTCACTCATCATCAACCACCAGATCCCGCGCATAGCGCTGGGCATTGTGCACGTAATGTGCGGCACTCGCTTCAAGCATGCGCTTCTGCTGCTCGGTCAGTTCGCGTACCACCTTGCCCGGCGAGCCCATCACCAGCGAACCGTCCGGAATTTCCTTGCCCTCGGCGATCAGTGCATTGGCGCCGATGATGCAGTGCTTGCCAATGCGCGCGCCATTGAGGATCACTGCGTTGATACCGACCAGGCTGAAGTCGCCCACCGTGCAGCCATGCAACATGGCATTGTGGCCAACGGTCACGCCCTTGCCCAACGTCAGTGGCGAGCCCATGTCGGTGTGCATCACCGTGCCATCCTGCACGTTGCTGCCTTCGCCGATGTCGATCAGCTCGTTATCACCGCGCAACACCGCGCCAAACCACACACTGGCATGGGCTTGCAGGCGCACGCTGCCAATGAGCGTGGCGTTGGGGGCGGCCCAACTGGTGGGGTGGCTCTCGACCCGCAGGTCGCCCAGGCGATATTTCATGCTTGTTCCTCAGGCTGCGACGCAGATGGCGGGGTAGGCCCCGCTCAATTTTCGATGTAACGCTCCGGGGGCTGATGCAGGCTGATACCGGCATCGAACAGCAGGTTGACCAGCTCGACGATCATGATCGCCGACAACCCCCAGATCTTGTATTCACCATAGCGGTAACTGGGCACATACCAGCTACGCCCCTGGTAATCGATACGGTGGGTATGGTCGCGCGGGTCCTGCCGGAAGAATTCCAGCGGCACGGTGAATACTGCCGCGATCTCGGCATCATTGGCGCGATATTCGACGAAGTCGGGGATAAGCCCGACGAATGGCGTCACTTTCAGGCCATGTAGCGAAATCAGCGGGCTGAGCGGACCAATCACCTCCACCAGGCCAGGGGGCAGGCCGATTTCTTCTTCAGCCTCGCGCAGGGCAGTAAAGACCAGGTCCGGGTCTTCCGGGTCGCGGCGGCCACCGGGAAAGGCTACTTCGCCACCGTGGGTAGACAGGCCCTTGGCGCGCAGGGTCAAGACCAGTTCGGGCGCTTCGCTGCGGGTAATGGGCAAGAGGACCGCCGCTTCGGGGAACCGCCTGTCGGTTTCCAATGACGCGGGTTGGTGGTTGCTCATTCGGCGAAGTAGCTCGTCCAGCATTGCGCACGCTCGTATCCAGGTCCTGTGTTGCATGATGCACCAAAGCCGCGAAGCACCCAAGCCCCAGCGCTTGCGGCGGCACGGTGGCCGCGCCAAGATAGCCTTGAGCATAAGGAACCACACATGAAATTCTGCAGCGCATGCGGCCAACCGGTCACTCAGCGGATCCCCGAGGGCGACAGCCGCCTGCGGTACGTCTGCGGCTCTTGCCAGACCATCCACTACCAGAACCCCAACATTGTGGCCGGCGTGTTGCCGACCTGGGGCAGCCAGGTGTTGCTGTGTCGCCGCGCCATTGAGCCGCGCCGGGGTTTCTGGACCCTGCCCGCCGGTTTCATGGAAAACGGCGAAACCCTCGACCAGGCCGCGCGTCGCGAAACCGTCGAGGAAGCCTGCGCCCGGGTCGGGCCGACGTCCCTGTACCAGCTGTTCGATCTGCCGCACATCAGCCAGGTGCATGTGTTCTTCCGCGCCGAGTTGGCGGACCTGGACTTTGCCGTCGGTGTCGAAAGCCTGGAGGTGCGGCTGTTCGAAGAACATGAGATACCGTGGGACGAGCTGGCTTTCCGCACCGTCACTCGCACACTAGAATGCTACTATCGCGACCGCATCGGCCAGCACTACCCCATAGGCCATGAATACCTGCCGCCGATGAACGTTTCGCCACACACCTAAACGCCTTCAGGGATACTGTTACATGCGCTGGTTGCTTGCCCTTTTCTGCCTTTGCGTTACCTCGGTGTCCCAGGCGGCCTTCACCGAAACCATCATCCGCAAGCCCGCGCCGGCAGCGCAAACTCCCTCGCCTTCGCAGCAAGCCATGCAACCGTTGATCGACAAGGTGCTGGTGATCAAGTCGGAGCGCCGCCTGCAGTTGATCAGCCGCGGCGAGCCGCTGAAAACCTACCGCATTTCGCTGGGCAAGCAGCCCAAGGGCGCCAAGGAACGCGAAGGCGACAAGAAAACCCCCGAGGGCTTGTACTGGCTGGACTGGCGCAAGCAGAGCGACCGCTTCAACCTGGCCATGCACATCAATTACCCGAACATCAGCGATGCCGCCCGCGCGACCCGGGCAGGGGTGAATGCCGGCAGCATGATCATGATTCACGGCACGCCGATCAACGATGAATACCCGGAATGGTACTTCCATACCCTGGACTGGACGGATGGTTGCATTGCCATGCGCAACCGCGACATGCAGGAAGTGTGGGACCTGGTTCGGGATGGAACGCTGATCGAGATCCGCCCTTGATATAGAGCCTTCCGGCAAAAGTTGTAGGAACCTTCTCACCATTTAGCGCGAACTTGCCTGACAGGTGCTTAGGCAGGGTACTGCATCCATACGAGTAGCTTAATTTCTAGCATCCACGCAGACGAGTACGAAAACCGTACATCATTTGCGGGGTGCTTCAATGCCGTGCCTGATTCACCGCATCGCCCATTGGCTGTCGGCCGGTTGCCTTTCTGGCTTGCTGTCCGTTCCCCAGGTGCTGGCCGACGACCCTGCCAGCCAGCAGCTGCGCGATCAACAGCATGGGCTGCGGCAACTCGAGCAACAGCAGCGGCTGGAACGCTGGCAGCGTATATCCGTCCCGGCTGAACCGACCAACAGCACTTCCCACCGCCCGCACGATGATCGCTGCTGGGCAATCGATGGCGTGCGCGTGGCGGGCATGCACCGGCTTTCGAACTCGGCACTGGCGCCCACCCTCCGTGCCCTCACGCCTGCCTGCATGGGCATTGCCGACATCAACCGGCTGCTCAAAGCCATCACCCAACGTTATGTACAAGCCGGCTACCCAACCAGCCGCCCCTACCTGCGGCAGCCCCCAGCAGAGGGCATGCCGTTGGACATCGTCATTGTCGAAGGTTTTGTCGAAACCATCGAACTGGCTGGCCCCGACCTGCCCCTGTCTCTCTCCAGTGCCTTCCCAGGCCTGCTTGGGCAGCCACTGTACCTGCCCGACCTTGAGCAAGGCCTGGACCAGCTCAACCGCCTTCGCGCCTATGAACTGGGCGCCACCTTGCTGCCCGGCGAACTGCAGGGCGGCACCCGCGTGGTCGTGCAGCCGGGCAAGGTTGCTTCACGCTGGCACCTGGACAGCCGCTTCGACAACCGGGGCAGCGAGCTGACCGGCCGCCACCGCGTCAACCTCGGCATTGGCCTGGACAGCCCGCTTGGCCTCAATGATGAGCTGCGCCTGTCGTTGACCCGCACGGTGCTCGATACGCCTGGCCAAAGCCAAGGGATATCGTTGTACTACAGCATCCCCTACGGCGCCTGGACCTTTGCCCTCAGCGCCAGCCAGCTAAGCTATCAAGCCCCCCTCCCCTACAGCGACAAGGCTGCCGACGGCAGCAGCAGCTATCAGGGCCTGAGTGTCGAGCGGGTATTGTGGCGCAACCAGCAAGGCATGCTCAGCGCCAGCGCCCGGCTGGACCGCAAGCAGCTGATCAACCGCAGCGCTGGCGCGGTTATCGTCCAGCAGAGCCCGACGCTGGCCACGGTAGAGGCCGGCATCAACCTGCTGTGGCTCGAAAGTGGCTTGTGGAACGGTTACTTCGGCGTTGCCCAAGGCATTGACGCATTGGGTGCCGACCGCTCGCCCCTGGGTGCTCAACGCCTGCGCCCGGACTTTCGCAAGTACCGCGCCAACCTGCTGCACCTGCGTCAAGGCCCGGCACCCAGCCCTTGGCGCTGGCAGAGCGAGCTGGCCATGCAGTACAGCCGTGACCCGCTGCCTGCCGTCGAACAGCTGCTGGTCAGCGACGATTCGGCTGTCCGCGGCTTCCGTCTGCACACTTACTCCGGTGCCAGCAGCGCCGTCTGGCGCAATACGTTCAGCCAGGCGCTGCCACGGACCTGGGCCCCACCTTTCGAGATACGCCCCTACATCGGCCTGGACCTGGGCTGGGTTCGCACCGCCGAAGGCAAACCGTCACAGCGCCTGGCCGGGGCCGCCGCAGGGTTTGAACTGAGCCTGCCCGGCAGCCGCCTGCGCCTGGACTACCAACGCGCCTTGTACACCAGCGACCTGCCCCGCCCGCGGCTGGAGCCCGGCTTCTGGGTGCTGGACTGGACCCTGAGCATCTGATTCACCCACAACAAAGAGAACGAGAAAATGCAAACACTCTCGCAGTTACCGCCTGTTCGCCCGGATACCTTGCGCTGGGCAATCTTCCTCGCCGTGCTCGGGCCCAGCGCCGCAGTGGCTCAGACAGGACTGGAAGCAGCCAGCGGCCCCGGGGGAACCCCGGTCATCCACAACGGCCACGGGGTGCCGGTCATCGACATCGTGCCGCCCAACGCCAAGGGGCTGTCACACAACCAGTTCATCGACTACAACGTTGCCACCCCGGGCCTGGTGCTGAACAACGCCACCGCAGCCGGGCAGTCGCAACTAGCCGGCGCCCTGGCGGCCAACCCGCAGTTCCAGGGCCAGGCCGCCTCGACCATTCTTAACGAAGTGATCAGCCGCAACGCCTCGCTGATCGAGGGGCCGCAGGAAATCTTCGGGCGCCCGGCCGACTACATACTGGCCAACCCCAATGGCATCACCCTCAATGGCGGCAGTTTCATCAACACCACCCGCGCAGGCTTCGTGGTGGGCACCCCGCAATTCGAGGAGCAACAGCTCAGGTACCTCGATACGCTCACGGCCAGTGGCACCCTGCAGGTACTGGAGCATGGCCAGGGCAATGCCGGTGGCGCACTCGAACTAATCGCACCGCGCGTGGACAGCAAAGGCTTGCTCATGGCCAGCGAAACGCTCGACATCACTGTCGGCCGCAACCGTATCGACAGCCGCAACGGCGAGGTGGTCGAACACCTGCCCAGCCCCTCTTCGAGCATTGACGCCAGCCTGTTCGGCGCCATGCGCGCCGGGCGTATCCGTGTGGTAAGTACTGCCGAAGGCGCGGGTGTGCGTGTGGGGGCCTCGCAGATTCTGGGCACCGAGGGGGTCGACATCAGCTCGGCCGGGGGCCTGCATGTCAGCGGCAGTGGCGACCGCCCGACCGAGCTGCGCAGCGAGCGTGGCGTACTGAAACTCACCGCTGCCGATGACCTGATGCTTGAAACGGTCGACGGCCAGGCCCCGCGGATCGAAGCAAGAGCTGGCAAGAAGCTCACCCTGGACGCCAAGACAATCGAGCACATCAAGCACGACAGTGACAGCTGGAACAAGAAGTTCTGGTTCGTCACCCGTGAAACCTACAACCGCAAGACCACCACCACCCACCAGCAGCAACAGGGCAGTCAATTGCTGGGCACTGAGAGCGTGCTGTTGCAGTCCGGCGACGACATGCGCATGACTGCCGCGAAGGTGGACGCCGGTAACGAGCTGACGGTCGACAGCGGTGCCGGCCTGGACATCCTCGCCGGCATCGACAGCAAACGCACCGAACAGCAGGTGCGTCATCGCAAGGATTTATGGCGCGGTGACAGCGATAGCGACCAGCTCAAGGAAACCGCAAAGGGCAGTACCCTGAGCGCCGGGCACATGTCGATAAAGGCAAGCGACAACCTCAACGTACAGGGCAGCAGCCTGCACAGCCGCGGCGATCTGGCTATCCAGGCGAAACAGGCCGACATCGGCACCACCACCTTGCAGGAACACGGTACCCAACGCGACTACCGAGGCGACCTGGTGTCCGGCACATTCTTTGGTGACCGCAAAGGTAACGACACCGAGGGCCAGGTCGTCGCTGGCAGCACGATAACCAGCGATGGCAAGCTCACTGTGAGCGCCGACCAGGTCGCGATCAAAGGCAGCACCGTGTTCGGTAAACAGGACGCGGTGCTCTACAGCGAGAACGGCTCGCTGGCTATCGAGGCAGACCATGGCAGCACGACCTCCACCCAGCGCACCAGCGACAGTAAACTGTTCGGCCTGATCGGCAGCAAGCACGAAAGCACGGACCGCAAACAGCAGGTACTGGTCAGCGACGTCAGCTCGACCAGCAACCTGCGCCTGGCCAGCGCCGAAGAGATGCGCATCCAGGGCGCCAAGGTCGAAGCTGGCAAGCATCTGCAAGTCGAGGCCAAAGGTGACCTGTTGATTGGCAGTTCGCAATCGGTCGATGAACGCGAAACCCGCGACCAACAACGGGGTTTCACGGCCAGCGCCAGACAGACCCAGGAAGCCGAGGATGGCAAGCCCGAGTCTCGCCAGTACGCGGCTGGCGTGGCGTATGAGGTCGTGACCAGCACCAGCAAGCAGCGCACGACCAACCAGGTTGCCAGTGAGCTCAAGGGCGCCTCGGTGGGCATGAACAGCAGCGCGCACCTGCAGGTCAACGGCAGCAAGGTCCAGGCCACTGCCGGCGATCTCGATGTGCAGGCGCGGGAAGTGACACTGGGGGCGACCCGCAACGACCGTGACGTAGCCACCAGCACCACCGAAAGTGGTGGCGGGTTGACAGTAACCGGTGGCATCGACCGTCTGGGCAGCTTGTTCGAAGGCCATCACAACCGCGAGGTGCAAGCCGATCGCGACAGCAAGGTGCAGCGCAGCGAGTTGCAGGCCAGCGGCGATCTGAAATTGCGCAGTGATGCACTGCTCACCGAGGCCGCGCACGTCGAGGCCGGCAACACCCTGCAGGTGACCGCCAAACGCATCGACAACCGTGCAGCTCAGGATACCCATGAACATGAACAAAGCCGTGACGACTGGTCGGGTAGCCTGGGCGCCAGTATCGAATACCGCGACCTGACCCGCCCTATCGAACGCCTGGTGCTGGGTGAGGAAGCCGCACGCTTCCAGCAAGCTTCGCCCGAAGACGCCATGGCGCCTCCCAGCGTGGGGGCCGACATGACGGTCGAACACCTCAAGCGCCTGGAAAACCAGCGCCGTGGAATTGCTCAGGTCAGCGAGTTTTCCGCAGCAAAGGTCGAGGTCAAGGCTGACACACTGGCCGACCAGGGCACAGCCTGGCGGGCCAATGCCGGCTCGCTGAAAATCGAGGCGCAGCAGCATCAGGTGAGCGCCGCCGAAAATACCCAGGAAACCACCGTTCAACGCCTGGCCTATGGTGGCGACGCGCGCCTGGACACCAGCACCGGCGAGGACTTGAATGTACGCGCCGCCGGCAAAGGAGGGTCGCTGGATAAAAAGGATATCGCCAGCACCGCCGTGCCCGGCAGCCTTTACGGGCAACAGGGTATCCAGGTACAGCTGGGCAGCGATGGCCGCTACGAAGGGGCCCGCATCGATGGCGGCGAAGGCAGCGTGGTCATGCACAGTGCAGGGTCGCTCGCCCTACCCCAGGCGACCGACAAGGCCGAACAGCAGTCACGCCAGCTCGATGGCAATGCCTGGGCCAAAGTCGGCAACCGCCCGGGCAGCACCGGCGTCGATGGCCGGGGCTATCTGGACCAGGACCAGAAGCTGAGCACGCAGAGCAAGGCACAAGTGGCACAGATCGACGCCAAGGGCGAAGTTCAACTGACCAGCGCCGGCGACCTGTTGCTCGAAGGCACCCGCATTGGCAACCGCGAGGCCAAGGCCGGCGACATACGGGTGCAAAGCGGCGGCCAGTTGCAGGTCAAGGCGGCCAGCGATACCCAGCAGGCCACAGGCGCCAACCTGGGTGGCGGCATGGAGCTGGCGGCCAAGGTTGGCCAGACCCAAGGGGGAGCCATAGGCGGCCACTTCAGCCACGGCAAGCAGGACGAACATGCACGTCAGGCGGTCGATGCCCAGTTTGCCAGCAACGGCACACTGACCCTGACCAGCAGCGCCCGCGAGGACATCGCCCTGCACCTGCAAGGCCTGCAGGCCTCGGCCGAACAGATCACCCTAGACGCCTCGAATGGCGGCATGCTGGTTGAAGCCTCTTCCAGCCAGGAGCGACGCGACAACCTTGACATCTCGGCCGGCGCTGGTTTCAACATGGCCAAGGGCGCCTTGGACACCCGCGGCCTGCATGGCCGGCTCAAGGTAGAGCTCGACAAGCGCGACAACCTCACCTGGAATACCAGTGACCTGCGCGCCGAGCGCATCGACCTGCAAAGCCGCGGCGATACCCGCATCGAGAGTGCCACCCTGGATGCAGGGCATATTGGCGGCACAATCGACGGTGACCTGCGCATCGCCAGCCTCAAGGACAACGTCAACACCCTGAGCGTGAAAGGCGATGTCAGGCTGAGCCAGGAGAAAAACCCGCAGGGCTATGTCAACGCGGCCAAATCGGTGGCAGGGCCGCTGGGAGGCAAGGTCGAGAAAAAGGCCGGTTCGGCCCTGAGCAAGGCAGACCCAGGGTTCTCGCCGACCGTCAGCCTCGACGTGTCGCATGCACAGCGTGACAATGTGGCGCGTCAGACCACGCTTAAAAGCAGCGACGGCATCGACCTGCAGGTCGGTGGCAACGCTCATCTGGTGGGGGCACGCTTGCAGTCGGCCAAAGGCGACGTGAGGCTCGACGCCAACTCGGTCACCCAGGAAACGCTAAGCGGCAATGACTATCGCCGAGACCTGTCGCTCGATGCGTCCAACTCACCGGTGGATCTGGGCACGGCAATCGCCGAGATAGCCAAAAGCAAAATGGCGGCGGATGGGGAAAATGCGCTGGACCTGGGCGTGTTGAGAACCAGTGGGCATAGTCGCAGCGAGCAATGGGTTTCGAGCATGCAAGGGAAGAAGCACTAAGGCTCCATCGCGGCCCTGGCCATTTGGGGATATCAGCAATCTTGTGCCCTGCTGCTGACACCCGGGCCGCGTGCCTCCCGCTTCCACAGCGAATACCACAGCCCTTGGGCTTGTGATTTCTCTGCGGGGGCGGGCTTGCCTGCGAAGAGGCCGGTACAGGTCAAGCCAGCCTGTGCAGCCCCCGCCACCGATCCAGCCCAAGCAACACCAGCCCTATCCCCCAGAAACCCGCCAGCACCCCAAGGGCGTTGAGCATCACCTGCCCATACCCCAGGCTGGCCACATCAATGAACGGGTAGGCATAGACGCCGATCTCACTCCCCCGCCACAACGCATAACCAAAGTAGACCGCTGGGTACACCGCCCACACCAGCAAATGCCATAGCCGCAAACTGCCCTTGGGCACCTCGCTCCACCAGTACAAGGCATACAGCACCGGCATCACGTCGTGCAGCAACTCGTCCGCCAGCCATTGCCAACCCTGTGGTTGCCACAAATGACGCAGCAGCACGCTGTAGGCCAGCGCCACCAGCACGATACTGGCGGCCACTGCAGAGCTTACCGAGGGCGACAGGAAAAAGCGTTTGCCACGGCCTTCCCGGCCGAATGCGGCATAGCTGAGCACCGTCGCCACCAGGGTATTGGTCAGCACGGTGAAGTAGCCGAACACATTGATCAGGCCACCAATCAGGCTGGCCTGTTCCTGCCAACGCGCCAGCAGTACCAGGTTCACCTGCACGGCCAGGCCGAACCAGCCCAGCACGGCCATGCCGGTCAGCCAAGGGCGACGCGACATGTCAGGCCTGACGCTGCAGCTTCACGTACAGCTGCTCGACCTTTTCCCGCGCCCACGGTGTTTTGCGCAGGAACGTCAGGCTCGACTTGATGGTCGGGTTGCTCTTGAAGCAGCGCACATCGATGCGCTCGGCCAGGCCATGCCATTGGTAATGCGCCACCAGCTCGGTGAGGATCTGTTCAAGGGTCTTGCCGTGCAGCGCGTTGTGTTGGGCCGTGCTCATGCTGTGCTCCGTAGGAAAGATGCGCACCTTACACGAGTGTAGTGGTGGGCGGGATCCGTCGAGTCGACAGAAAAATCGCTGGTCAGAGGCAAAACCTCTGTGATGGAATAGTTATGTTATGTTGTAACGCTAAAAAGCATCTGCCAAGGAACGCCCCATCCCCATGCTGTACACACCGCTTCGCCTTTCCCCCCTTGCCGTCGCACTCTGGCTGGCTGCATCCCCCAGCCAGGCCGTAGAACTCGAACCACAGGTCATCACCGCCAACCCGCTGGGTAACCGCCAACTGGCCGCCCCCAGCACCGTGCTCGAAGGCGAAAACCTGCTGCAACAGCAGCACGGCAGCCTGGGTGAAACCCTGAACAAGCAGCCCGGTGTCGCCTCTACCTGGTTTGGCCCTGGCGCCAGCCGCCCGGTGATCCGCGGCCTGGATGGCGACCGCATTCGTATCCTGCGCAATGGCGTCGGTGCCCTGGATGCCTCGTCGCTGTCCTACGATCATGCCGTGCCGCTGGACCCGGTAACCGTCGAGCGCGTCGAAATCGTCCGGGGCCCGGCCGCCCTGCTTTACGGCGGCAACGCCATTGGCGGGGTGGTCAACACCTTCGACAACCGTATCCCGGACTCGCCGATCGAGGGCATCCACGGCGCAGGAGAACTGCGCTACGGCGGTGCCGACACCACCCGCAGCAGCGCCGGCAAGCTGGAGGCCGGCGACGGCGCCTTCGCCCTGCACCTGGATGCCAACAGCCGCCAGTTCAACGACCTGCGCATCCCGGGCTACGCACGCAGCGCCAAGGTGCGCGATGCCGACGAACCCGGCAGCAAACACCGCCTGGAAAACAGCGACGGTCGCCAGGACGGCGGCGCAATCGGTGGTGCCTACCACTGGGACCACGGCTACGCCGGCCTGTCGTACAGCGGCTACGACAGCAACTATGGCTCGGTGGCCGAGTCCGGCGTGCGTCTGGACATGAAACAGGACCACTACGCCTTCGCCTCCGAATTGCGCGACCTCGACGGCCCGTTCAGCTCAGTCAAGGTAGATGCCGGTTACACCGACTACGAACACAAAGAAATCGAAGAAGGCGAGGTCCATACCACCTTCAAGAACAAAGGCTACGAAGCGCGTATTGAAGCCCGCCACCAACCGCTTGGACCAGTGGAAGGGATCATTGGGGCCCAAGTCAGCCGTAACGAGTTTTCGGCCCTCGGCGAGGAAGCCTTCGTCCCGCATACCGATACCGACAGCGTGGCACTGTTCATGCTCGAGCAGTGGCAAGCCAGCGAGCGCCTGAACCTGAGCCTGGGTGCGCGCATGGAGCACACCCGCGTAGATCCTGACGCCAAAGGCAACGAGAACTTCGTCGACGCAGACAGCGCCAGCAGCTTCAACGCCTTCAGCCTGTCGTCGGGGGCTGTGTACCAGCTCGACCCAGTCTGGTCGCTGGCCGCCAACCTCGGCTACACCGAGCGCGCCCCTACCTTTTACGAGCTGTACGCCAATGGCGCGCACGTAGCCACCGGCGCGTTTGAAGTCGGTGACGCCAGCCTGAACAAGGAAAAGGCCATTTCCGCCGACCTGGCGCTACGCTTCGACAACGGCACCCATAAAGGCAGTGTCGGGGTGTTCTACAACCACTTCCGCAACTACATCGGCCTGATTGGCACCGGCAACACCCGCGAAGGCGAGCATGACCATGAGGAGGAGGATCACGATCATGACCATGAAGGCTTCCCGGAATACCAGTATCAAGGCGTGCGGGCGCGCTTCTACGGTATCGAGGCCCAGGACCGCTGGCAGTTGGCCGAGAACCGTTACGGCAGCTTCGCGCTGGAGTTGTCCGGTGACTATACCCGGGCCAAGAACCTCGACAGTGGCGAGCCACTGCCCCGTATCGCGCCGCTGCGCCTGAACAGCGGCCTGGTCTGGGAGCTGGACCGCTGGCAGGCGCGGGTAGACGTGCAGCACGCTGCGTCGCAGCACCGCAAACCCGCCAACGAAACCAGCACTGATGGCTACACCACCTTGGGCGCGAGCGTTGGCTACCGCTTCGACATTGGTCAAAGCCAGTGGCTGGCGTTTGTGCGCGGCGAAAACCTCACCGACCAGACCGTGCGCTATGCCAGTTCGATCCTGCGCGATATCGCACCGGCGCCGGGGCGTAGCGTGGAAGTTGGGTTGCGTACCACCTTCTGAACCACAAGCGACGAAGATCGGTGTAGGAACGGGTTCACCCGCGAATACGATGGCAGGGCAACCGGCGCATTCGCGGGTGAACCCGCTCCTACACCTGCCTCGATTAATGACGACTGTTGCCCGTTCAACAACAATCCTCTGCGACAATTTGTCTTTTTTTCTTATAACTTCCCCTATATCCTTCCCGCCGCAAGCTGAAACGCTTCATCGAACACTCTTGTCGCCATATCCATTGAGGGGCCCGCCCTTCGATGCGCTTGCCGTTTTTTTCAATAATCAAAAGATAGCGCTATCTCATGTTCCAACTGCCTAAAACCTGCTACATCGGCCTCGCCCTTAGTGCCTTGGCAACCCCCGCCGGCGCCAGCGAAATGTTCGCCAGCGACTCCCCTTGGATGCTCGGCGACTGGGGTGGAACCCGCAGCGAACTGCTGGAAAAGGGCTACGACTTCACCCTTGGCTACACCGGCGAGATGGGCAGCAACCTGCACGGCGGCTACGACCACGACCGCACCGCGCGCTACAGCGACCAGTTCACCTTCGGCAGCCACCTGGACCTGGAGAAGATCCTCGGCTGGCACGACACCGAATTCCAGCTGACCGTCACCGAGCGTCACGGCGACAACATCAGCAACGACCGCATCAACGACCCGCGTGTCGGCGGCTTCACCTCCGCCCAGGAAGTCTGGGGCCGCGGCGAAACCTGGCGGCTGACGCAGATGTGGATCAAGCAGAAGTACTTCGACGGTGCGCTGGATGTGAAATTCGGCCGCTTCGGTGAAGGCGAGGACTTCAACAGCTTCCCTTGCGACTTCCAGAACCTGGCTTTCTGCGGCTCGCAGGTGGGCAACTGGGTGGGTGGCATCTGGTACAACTGGCCAGTCAGCCAGTGGGCCCTGCGCGTGCGCTACAACCTTACCCCCGAGCTGTACGCCCAGGTCGGCGTCTTCGAGCAGAACCCTTCCAACCTCGAATCCGGCAATGGTTTCAAGCTCAGCGGCAGCGGCACCCAGGGTGCGGTAATGCCGTTCGAACTGGTATGGACCCCACGTATCCAAGGCTTGAAAGGGGAATATCGTGCCGGCTACTACTACAGTAATGCCAAGGCACAAGATGTTCTCAAGGACAGCAACGGTCAGCCGGCCGCCATCAGCGGCGCCGCCTACCGCAGCAGTTCGAGCAAGCACGGCTTGTGGATTGGCGCCCAGCAGCAGGTCACCTCGCTGGCGTCCGACCAGTCGCGCGGCTTGAGCGTGTTCGCCAACGCCACGGTGCATGACAAAAAGACCAATGCCATCGACAACTATGTGCAGGCAGGACTGGTATTCAAAGGGCCTTTCGATGCCCGCGCCAAGGACGACATCGGTTTCGCCCTGGCCCGCGTGCACGTCAACCCTGCCTATCGCAAGAACGCCCGCCTGGTCAACCAGGCCGCCGGCCTCTACGACTACGACAACCCGGGCTTCCTGCCAGTGCAGGACACCGAGTACAGCGCCGAGCTGTACTACGGCATCCATTTGGCCGACTGGCTCACGGTACGCCCCAACCTGCAGTACATCCGCCACCCGGGCGGGGTGTCGCAGGTCGATGGCGCCCTGATCGGCGGCCTGAAGATCCAGAGCAGTTTCTAACCCCTTTTTTGACCTGACGGAGAACCTACGATGAGCACTGAAGGTGCGAACCAAGGAAGCCGCTGGCTACCGCGCCTGATTGGCGCGCTGCTGTTGCTGATGGGCTTGGCCCTGCTGGCCGGCGGTATCAAGCTGAGCCAGCTGGGCGGATCGCTGTACTACCTGATCGCCGGTATCGGCTTTGCCCTTTCGGGCATCCTGCTGCTGGCCCAACGCCAGATCGCCCTGGGCCTGTATGGCCTGGTGCTGCTGGGCAGCACCGTATGGGCCCTGTTCGAAGTAGGCCTGGACTGGTGGCAACTGGTGCCACGGCTGGCTATCTGGTTCGCCATCGGCGTGGTGCTGCTGCTGCCGTGGGCACGTCGCCCGCTGATCGGCCCAGCCAGCAAAGCCAACACTGCACTGCTCGGCGTGGCAGTGGTCGCTTCGGGCGCTTGCGCGCTGGCCAGCCAGTTCACCCATCCCGGTGAAGTGTTCGGCGAACTGGGCCGCGACAGCAGCGAAATGGCCAGCGCCGCCCCGGCCATGCCCGACGGCGAATGGCAGGCCTACGGCCGTACCGAGCATGGCGACCGCTACTCGCCGCTGCGCCAGATCACCCCGCAGAACGCCTACCGTCTGGAAGAAGCCTGGCGAATTCGCACCGGTGATCTGCCAACCGAAAACGACCCGGTGGAGCTGACCAACCAGAACACCCCGCTGAAGGTCAACGGCATGCTGTACGCCTGCACCGCGCACAGCCGCCTGCTGGCGCTGGACCCGGACACTGGCGCAGAAATCTGGCGCTACGACCCGCAGGTCAAGAGCCCGACCGGCACCTTCAAGGGCTTTGCCCACATGACCTGCCGTGGCGTCTCGTACTATGACGAAAACCGCTACGTCAGCCGCGACGGCAGCCCGGCGCCGAAAATTACCGATGCAGGCCAGGCCGTGGCCCAAGCCTGCCCGCGTCGCCTCTACCTGCCTACCGCGGATGCCCGCCTGATCGCCATCAACGCCGACAACGGCAAGGTCTGCGAAGGTTTCGCCAACCAGGGCGTGATCGACCTCACCACCGGCATTGGCCCATTCACCGCCGGCGGCTATTACTCCACCTCGCCTGCTGCGATTACCCGTGACCTGGTGATCATCGGTGGCCACGTCACCGACAACGAGTCGACCAATGAGCCGTCCGGGGTGATCCGCGCCTACGACGTGCACGACGGCCACCTGGTGTGGAACTGGGACAGTAACAACCCGGACGACACCAAGCCATTGGCTGCCGGCAAAATGTACAGCCGCAACTCGGCCAACATGTGGTCGATCGCCAGCGTCGACGAAGACCTTGGCATGATCTACCTGCCGCTGGGCAACCAGACCCCGGACCAGTGGGGCGCCGACCGCACCCCGGGCGCCGAGAAGTACAGCGCCGGCGTGGTCGCCCTTGACCTGGCCACCGGCAAGGCACGCTGGAACTATCAGTTCACCCACCACGACCTGTGGGACATGGACGTCGGCAGCCAGCCGACCCTGGTACACCTGAAAACCGACGATGGCGTGAAACCGGCGATCATCGTACCGACCAAGCAAGGCAGCCTGTACGTGCTCGACCGCCGCGACGGCACGCCAATCGTGCCGATCCGCGAGATCCCCACCCCACAAGGCGCAGTGGAAGGCGACCACACCTCGCCCACCCAGGCCCGCTCCGACCTCAACCTGCTCGGCCCAGAGCTGACCGAACAGGCCATGTGGGGCGCCACGCCTTTCGACCAGATGCTGTGCCGCATCCAGTTCCGCGAGCTGCGCTACGAAGGCCAGTACACCCCGCCATCCGAGCAAGGTTCGTTGGTCTACCCCGGCAACGTCGGTGTATTCAACTGGGGCAGCGTGTCGGTCGACCCGGTGCGCCAGCTGCTGTTCACTTCGCCCAACTACATGGCCTTCGTGTCGAAGATGGTTCCGCGTGAGCAGGTTGCCGAAGGCAGCAAGCGCGAAAGCGAGACCAGCGGCGTGCAGCCGAACACCGGCGCACCGTATGCCGTGACCATGCACCCGTTCATGTCGCCGCTCGGCGTACCGTGCCAGGCACCCGCCTGGGGCTACGTCGCCGCCATCGACCTGTTCACCAACAAGGTGGTGTGGAAACACAAGAACGGCACCACCCGCGACAGCACCCCGCTACCGATCGGCCTGCCGGTTGGCGTGCCGAGCATGGGTGGCTCGATCGTCACCGCCGGTGGCGTCGGCTTCCTCAGCGGCACGCTCGACCAGTACCTGCGCGCCTATGACGTGAACAACGGCAAGGAGTTGTGGAAAGCACGCCTGCCAGCAGGTGGCCAGGCTACGCCGATGAGCTACACCGGCAAGGACGGCAAGCAATATGTGCTGGTGACTGCCGGCGGCCATGGCTCGCTGGGCACCAAGATGGGCGATTACATCATCGCTTACAAATTAGCCGAGTAAGCGACACCGCTCCCGCAGGCTCAACCCTGTGGGAGCGGCCTTGTGTCGCGATTGGGTCGCGCAGCGGCCCCAACGATCTAGAATGCTGGATGGATTCTGGGGCTGCTGCGCAGCCCAATCGCGACACAAGGCTGCTCCCGAACCATTGAAACCCATCCCTCCCCGCCCCATCTAAGCACCATAGTCATTCACGCAGGTGCCCCATGAGCGACCAGCAGGATTTCCCCGAACACCCTGACGAACACAGCGAAGTCGAGCACACCTTCCAGGCCGAAGCCGGCCACGCCCTCGCCCTGCCCGGTCAGCAGCTGCCGGACAAGGTCTACGTCATCCCGATCCACAACCGCCCGTTCTTCCCGGCCCAAGTACTGCCGGTGATCGTCAATGAAGAGCCCTGGGCCGAAACGCTCGACCTGGTAGCCAAGTCACCGGACCACTGCCTGGCGCTGTTCTTCATGGACACCCCGCCAGAAGACCACCGCCACTTCGACACCTCGGCACTGCCGCAGTACGGCACGCTGGTCAAGGTGCACCATGCCAGCCGCGAAAACGGCAAATTGCAGTTCGTCGCCCAGGGCCTGTCCCGGGTGCGCATCCGCAACTGGCTCAAGCACCACCGCCCGCCCTACCTGGTCGAAGTCGAATACCCGCGCCAGCCCGCCGAGCCGACCGACGAGGTCAAAGCCTACGGCATGGCGCTGATCAACGCGATCAAAGAGCTGCTGCCGCTCAACCCGCTGTACAGCGAAGAGCTGAAGAACTACCTCAACCGCTTCAGCCCCAACGACCCTTCGCCGCTCACCGACTTCGCCGCCGCGCTCACCTCGGCCACCGGCAATCAGTTGCAGGAAGTGCTCGACTGCGTGCCCATGCTCAAACGCATGGAGAAAGTACTGCCAATGCTGCGCAAAGAGGTGGAAGTCGCGCGCTTGCAGAACGAGATCTCGGCCGAGGTCAACCGGCAGATCGGCGAGCACCAGCGCGAGTTTTTCCTCAAGGAACAACTCAAGGTCATCCAGCAAGAGCTGGGGCTGACCAAGGACGACCGCAGCGCCGACCTCGAACAGTTCGAACAGCGCCTGGAAGGCAAGACCCTGCCACCGCAGGCACGCAAGCGCATCGATGAAGAGATGGGCAAACTGGCCATCCTGGAAACCGGCTCACCCGAATACGCCGTCACCCGCAACTATCTGGAATGGGCCACCGCCCTGCCGTGGGGCGTGTACGGCAAAGACAAGCTCGACCTCAAGCACGCGCGCAAAGTCCTCGACCAGTACCACTCCGGCCTCGACGACATCAAGGAGCGCATCCTCGAGTTCCTCGCCGTGGGCGCCTGGAAAGGCGAGATCAGCGGCTCGATCGTGCTGTTGGTAGGCCCGCCCGGGGTGGGCAAGACCAGCATCGGCAAGTCCATCGCCGAATCGCTCGGCCGGCCGTTCTATCGCTTCAGCGTCGGCGGCATGCGTGATGAAGCCGAGATCAAGGGCCACCGCCGCACCTATATCGGCGCCCAGCCCGGCAAGCTGGTGCAGGCCCTGAAAGACGTCGAAGTGATGAACCCGGTCATCATGCTCGACGAAATCGACAAGATGGGCCAGAGCTACCAGGGCGACCCGGCCTCAGCGTTGCTGGAAACCCTCGACCCCGAGCAGAACGTCGATTTCCTCGACCACTACCTCGACCTGCGCCTGGACTTGTCCAAGGTGCTGTTCGTGTGCACTGCCAACACCCTCGATTCGATTCCCGGGCCGTTGCTCGACCGCATGGAAGTGATCCGCCTGTCTGGCTATATCACCGAAGAAAAACTGACCATCGCCAAGCGCCACCTGTGGCCCAAGCAGCTGGAAAAGGCCGGCGTTTCCAAGACTAGCCTCAGCATCAGCGACAGCGCCCTGCGCCTGGTGATCGACGGTTATGCCCGCGAGGCGGGCGTGCGCCAGCTGGAGAAGCAACTGGGCAAACTGGTGCGCAAGGCCGTGGTCAAGCTGCTGGAAAACCCCGACGCCAAGCTTAAGATCGGCACCAAGGACCTGGAAACCGCACTCGGCATACCGGTGTTCCGCAGCGAGCAGGTACTGGCTGGCAAAGGCGTCATCACCGGCCTGGCCTGGACCAGCATGGGCGGCGCCACGCTGCCGATCGAGGCGACCCGCATCCACACCCACAACCGCGGCTTCAAGCTGACCGGCAAGCTGGGTGACGTGATGAAGGAGTCTGCCGAAATTGCCTACAGCTACATCAGCTCCAACCTCAAGCAATTTGGCGGGGATCCAGGTTTCTTCAACGAAGCGTTCATCCACCTGCACGTCCCAGAAGGCGCCACGCCCAAGGACGGCCCCAGTGCCGGCATCACAATGGCCAGCGCTTTGCTTTCACTGGCCCGCGACCAGTCTGCCAAAAAAGGTGTCGCCATGACGGGCGAGCTGACCCTCACCGGTCAGGTACTGCCGATTGGCGGCGTGCGCGAGAAGGTGATTGCAGCGCGGCGGCAGAAGATTTTCGAACTGATCCTGCCGGAGCCCAACCGCGGTGACTTCGAAGAACTGCCGGACTACCTGCGCGAAGGCCTGACAGTGCATTTCGCCAAGCGCTTTACCGACGTGGCGAAAGTGCTGTTCTAGCCTGCACCGGCCTCTTCGCGGGCAAGCCCGCGCCTGCAAGGGTACGCTACCCCTGCAGGCGCGGGCTTACTCGCGAAAGGGCCGGCACAGGCAGCACAAATTTCCTCGATCATCGGGTATCCTCAGGCCATCGCCAGCCTTCGGAGCCACCATGACCTCTCCTCGTCTGCTCGTTCCCCTGAGCTTCGCCCTGCTTTCTGCCTGCGCGCAACAACCCTCGCAGCCTGTTGACCTGGACGCCGAAAGCGAATGCCCCAAGCGCCTGCAGGTCGGCCAGATCCTCACGCTTACCCTGCCCAGCAACCCCACCACCGGCTACCGCTGGCTGGTACAGAACCCGGCGCCCAACGTATTGCAAAGCCTTGGCCCCGAGGTTTACAGCGCGCCTGAAGACACCGGTATCGTCGGCAGCTCGGGCCTATCGACCTGGCGCTTCCAGGCCCGCGCTACGGGCGAAGGGAACCTGGTATTGGTCTACCAGCAACCCTGGGCCCCGGAAGTGCGCCCGGTGCAGACCTTCGATTGCAGCATTCGGGTCAATTGAACGCAAAGCGCTGGTCAGCCAACCATGCATCCGGGCTGCGGTTTGGCTAGAATGCGCCCCCTGCCTATCACCAGCCGCCTGGATTCGCCGTGAGCAAACAACCCGACCGCCTTTTCTCCCAACCCCTGGAGCAGGTGCCCGACTTCGTCTTCAACGAAGACGTCGTGCGTGTGTTCCCGGACATGATCAAGCGCTCGGTGCCCGGTTACCCAACCATTGTCGAGAACCTCGGGGTACTGGCCGCTCGGTTCGCCCAGCCAGGCACCGCACTGTACGATCTGGGCGCATCGCTGGGTGCCGTTACCCAGTCGCTGCGGCGCCATGTGCGCAGCGACGGCTGCAGGGTAATCGCGGTGGATAACTCCGCCGCCATGGTCGAGCGCTGCCGCCAGTACCTTACTGCGCAGGATTCGATGTTCCAGGAGTTGCTGCCAGTACAAGTACTGGAAGCCGATATCCTTGCCCTGCCCTTCGAGCCCGCCTCGGTAGTGGCGATGAACTTCACCCTGCAGTTCATCGCCCCTGACCAGCGCCTTGAACTGCTCGGGCGAATCCGCCAGGCGCTGCTGCCCGGCGGCGCGCTGATTCTGTCGGAGAAGCTGCGCTTCGCCGATGAACAAGAGCAGGACCTGCTCAATGAACTGCACCTGGATTTCAAACGGGCCAATGGCTACAGCGAACTGGAGATCGCCCAGAAGCGCAGCGCCATCGAAAACGTGATGAAGCCCGATACACTCGAAACCCACCAGGAACGCCTGCGCGCAGCCGGCTTCTCGAAAGTGGTGCCTTGGTTCCAATGCCTTAACTTCGCCTCGTTGATAGCCCTGCCATGATCGATCTGTCTCCCCTCGTCCGCCGCCTGGCGGGCACGCCCCTGGCTTCCTGGTCGCAAGGCCTGCAAGCACAACTGGACGCCAAGCTGGAAAAGGGTCACGGTGACCTCGACCGCTGGCGCGGGGCGCTGGAAGCCCTGCCCGCCCTGCAACCCAGTGAAATCGACCTGGTCAACGGGTTGCGTCTGGATTGCGACTGCGACGACGCCACCCGCGCGCAGATGCGCCAGGCACTGATGGGCCTGTCGCCCTGGCGCAAAGGGCCGTTCGACCTGTTTGGCGTGCACGTTGACACCGAATGGCGTTCGGACTGGAAGTGGTCACGGGTCGGCCCGCACCTGGACCTCAAGGGCAAGCGTGTACTCGACGTGGGCTGCGGCAATGGCTACTACCAGTGGCGCATGCTCGGCGCCGGCGCAGACATGGTGATTGGGGTCGACCCCAACTGGCTGTTCTTCTGCCAGTTCCAGGCCGTGCAGCAATACCTGCCGGAGTTGCCGGCCTGGCACCTGCCGTTCGCCCTGGAAGACCTGCCCGCCAACCTGGAAGGTTTCGATACCGTGTTTTCCATGGGCGTGTTCTATCACCGCCGCTCGCCCATCGAGCACCTGCTGGCGCTCAAGGACTGCCTGGTCAAGGGTGGCGAGCTGGTGCTGGAAACGCTGGTTATCGAGGGCGACGAAAACCAGGTGCTGGTGCCTGAGGACCGCTACGCACAGATGCGCAACGTCTGGTACCTGCCGTCGGTACCGGCGCTGGCCCGCTGGTTGCGCCGTGCCGGCTTCAGCGATGTGCGCTGCGTCGACGTGAGCGTGACCAGCGTCGAGGAGCAGCGCAGCACCGATTGGATGCGCTACCAGTCACTGAGCGACTTCCTCGACCCGAACGACCACAGCAAGACCGTCGAAGGCCTGCCTGCCCCGCGCCGCGCCACCCTGCTGGCGCGCAAATAAGAAAGGCGCCCGCAGGGGCGCCTGAATACACTTGCGGCGAGGAGCCGACAAATCAGCGCGAAGCCGCCACGATCAGCGCCTTCATCTCGGCCACAGCAGCCTTGAAGCCGACAAACAGGGCATGGGCCACCAGCGCATGGCCAATGTTCAGTTCATTGATACCCTTGATCGCCGCCACCGCCTCGACGTTGTGGTAGTGCAGCCCGTGACCCGCATTGACGATCAGCCCCTGCCCCACGCCAAACGCCACACTGTCGACGATACGCTTGAGCTCTTCAGCCACATCGGTGGGGGTTTCGGCATCGGCATAACGGCCGGTGTGCAGCTCGATGGCCGGTGCGCCGACCCGACGCGAGGCCTCGATCTGCCGCTCGTCGGCGTCGATGAACAGCGACACCTCGGCACCGGTACGTGCCAGCCGTTCCACTGCAGCCTTGATCCGCGCTTCCTGCCCTGCCACGTCCAGGCCACCTTCGGTGGTCAGCTCCTGACGGGTTTCGGGTACCAGGCAGATATGCGCCGGCCGAATCTTTTCGGCAAAGGCCATCATCTCTTCGGTGACGCCCATCTCGAAGTTCATGCGGGTCTGCAGTACATCCTTGAGCAGCACGACGTCACGCTCCTGGATGTGCCGGCGGTCTTCGCGCAGGTGCACGGTGATGCCATCGGCGCCTGCTTCCTCGGCGTCCAGGGCAGCCTTGACCGGGTCAGGGTAGCGCGTGCCACGGGCCTGGCGCAGGGTCGCCACGTGGTCGATGTTGACGCCAAGAAGCATGCGGTTGCTGTGAGTCACGAAAGGCTCTCCTGAGGATTGAGCCCAACAGCATACGTCCTGATCAGCGCTTGCGAAACAGTTCCCGGCTGACCAGCGGTTTTGCCCCCAGGTGAACTGCCAGTGCCTGGCGCATCAGCCGCTTCGCGGCAAGCAAGGCGCCAGGGGCATCCCAGTCGGTTTGGGCCAGGGCCAGCAGTTCGGTGCCACGGAACAGGCCGGGCTGCGCCAGCTCAACCCGCTCCAGGCCGGCGTCAACGCGCAAGCGGTACAGGCCATCGGCGGCAATGGGCTGCTCGTTGACGTCATGGTGCAAGGAAAACGCATAGCCGAGTTCGTCCAGCAGCCGCCATTCGAACGAGCGCAGCAGGGGTTCCAGCGGTCGACCGGCGCTCAGTGCCTGCAAGGTCAAGGTGTAGTGCTCGAACAGGGCCGGGAACGGCGCTTCGGCAGGCAACAGGCGCATCAGCAGCTCATTGAGGTACAGCCCGCTGAACAGCGCATCGCCGTGAAGCCAGGCGGCGATGCCGGTGCTGTCCATGCGGCTGACATTCTTCAGCTCGCCACGCCCACGCAGTTCCACCTCCAGCGACACGAACGGCCGCACCAGGCTGCCGCCCTTACCCCGCGCGCGACGCAACACGGCGCGCATGCGGCCCTGCGGGGTGAAAAAGTCCACCAGCGCGCTGGTTTCCTTGTAGGCACGGCTGTGCAGTACGTAGGCTGGCTGGGGGGTGGGTTGGTCCATGCACTATCTCTGGGGCCTGATGTACGTGTGGGAGCGGGCGTGCCCGCGAAAGCGTCAGTGAACCCACTATCGCATTCGCGGGCAAGCCCGCTCCCACAGGAATAACCGACCGGTCAGGTAATTACAGGTCGCCGTAGCCCAGCGAACGCAGGGCGCGCTCGTCGTCGGACCAGCCGCCCTTTACCTTGACCCACAGGTTGAGCATGACCTTGGAATCGAACAGCACTTCCATGTCCTTGCGCGCCTCGGAACCGATGCGCTTGATGCGCTCGCCCTTGTCACCAATGATGATTTTCTTCTGGCCATCGCGTTCAACCAGGATCAACGCGTGAATGTGCAGCACATGGCCCTGCTGCTTGAATTCCTCGATCTCCACCGTGATCTGGTACGGCAACTCCGCACCCAGCTGGCGCATGATCTTCTCACGCACCAGTTCGGCGGCCAGGAAGCGGCTGCTACGGTCGGTGATCTGGTCTTCGGGGAAGAAATGATCGTTCTCGGGCAGGTGCTTGGCGATCTGTGCTTCCAGCGCTTCAAGGTTGTGCCCCTGCTGTGCCGAAATCGGCATCACCTCGGCGTTCGGCAGTTGCTCTTGCAGCCACTGCAGGTGCGGGATGAGCTCGGCTTTCTCTTCCATGCGGTCGGTCTTGTTGACCGCGATGATCAGCGGGCCGGTGACATACTGCACGCGCTCCAGAACCAGTTGGTCCTCGTCGGTCCACTTGGTACGGTCAACCACGAAGATAACCACGTCGACGTCCTTGAGGGCCGCCGAGGCGTTGCGGTTCATGTAACGGTTCAGGGCCTTGTCATTGGCCTTGTGCATACCGGGGGTATCGACGTAGATGGCCTGCACATCACCTTCGGTCTTGATGCCGAGCATGTTGTGGCGGGTGGTCTGCGGCTTGCGCGAGGTAATCGCCAGCTTCTGGCCCAGGATGTGGTTGAGCAGGGTCGACTTGCCGACGTTGGGACGGCCGACAATGGCTACGTAGCCGCAGCGGGTCGGGTTGCTATCAGTCATTGCCATTCTCCACGCCCAGGGCGATCAGTGCAGACGCGGCGGCGACTTGCTCGGCAATACGCCGGCTAACGCCTTGACCACGGCTCTTGTTGTTCAGCAGTACCACTTCGCATTCGACGAAGAAGGTCCGGCAGTGTGGTTCACCCTGGATATCCACGACTTCGTAACGCGGCAGCTCACAGCTGCGCGACTGCAGGAACTCTTGCAGGCGGGTTTTCGGATCTTTATTGGTGTCGACCAGTGTCAGGCCTTCGAACTCATCGGCCAGCCAGGCCAGGATGCGCTCCCGGGCGGTGTCCATGTCGGCGTCCAGATAGATGGCACCAATCAGTGCCTCCAGGGCGTCGGCCAGGATCGACTCGCGGCGAAAGCCGCCGCTCTTGAGTTCTCCGGAACCCAGGCGCAGGTAATCGCCCAGGTCAAAACCACGGGCCAGACGGGCCAGGGTCTCACCCTTGACCAACCGCGCACGCAGCCGCGACAACTGGCCTTCGCGGGCCTGCGGAAAACGCTCGAACAGCGCTTCGCCGGCAACGAAGTTGAGAATGGCGTCACCGAGGAACTCCAGGCGCTCATTGTTGCGCCCGGCGTAACTGCGATGGGTCAGTGCCAGGAGCATCTGGTCCTGGTTCTTGAAGGTGTAACCGAGCTTTCGCTCCAGACCGGCAAGGGAAGCACTCATGCGGCCACCCGATCGTTGTTCAACGCGTTGTTCAAATCAACATCCTGAAAGACTGTTTGGCTGTGGTCCGCCGATCGATTTGCGGCGAATCTCCCGATCCCTGAGAACACAGCCTATGTCAGAAATGCATTCGGCGCTGTCTGCTGGACAGCGCCGATGGGTATCAATGGATCAGGCCAACCCGCGACAGGTTGGGCAAGTGGCTGAGTTTGGGCTCTGGCCAGCTCATCCACACCGCGAAGGCCTTGCCGACAATGTTCCGGTCCGGAACCATGCCGTGCAGTTCCTTGGGAATGTTCGGGTCATCCCAGAAACGGCTATCGTTGGAGTTGTCGCGGTTGTCGCCCATCATGAAGTAATGGCCCGCAGGTACGGTCCACTGCTGGTCCGGCGGCATGCGATAACGGCTCATTTCCTTGCGGATCAGGTGTTCGGCCGCGCCGAGCTTTTCCTTGTACAGCTGAGCACTGCCCAGGGTACCCGGCTCGCTGCCCACCAGTTGTTCGGCAACGGGCTGGCCGTTGACGAACAGCCGCTTGTCGTTGGTGTAGCGGACCACGTCGCCCGGCAGGCCAACCACACGCTTGATGTAGTTGACATTCGGGTCGCTCGGGTAGCGGAACACCATCACATCCCCGCGTTGCGGGTCACCGACCTCGATGACCTTCTTGTCGATCACCGGCAGGCGAATGCCGTACGAGAATTTGTTCACCAGGATGAAGTCGCCCACTTCCAGGGTCGGTTTCATCGATCCCGAAGGGATCTGGAACGGCTCGACCAGGAACGAACGCAGCACCAGCACGATGAACAGCACCGGAAAGAACGACTTGCCGTACTCGACCAGCAACGGCTCCTTGTTCAGCCGTTCGACCACCGCCATCTCAGGCTGGCTGACGCTACCCTGATAGTTGGCGATTGCCGCACGCCGGCGCGGGGCCAGGAACAGCAGGTCGATCAAGCCCAGCAGACCGCAGATGAAGACGGCGATGACCAGCAACAGCGGGAAATTTAGCGACATAGGACCTAGCTATCCAACCTGAGCACGGCGAGGAAGGCTTCTTGTGGAATTTCCACGTTGCCCACCTGTTTCATGCGTTTCTTACCGGCCTTCTGCTTCTCCAGCAGCTTCTTCTTACGGCTGACGTCACCACCGTAGCACTTGGCCAGTACGTTCTTTCTGAGCGCCTTGACGGTTGTCCGCGCAATGATCTGGCCGCCAATGGCTGCCTGGATCGCTACGTCGAACATCTGCCGAGGGATCAGTTCCTTCATCTTCTCGGTCAACGCACGGCCTTTGTAGGCCGCGTTGTCGCGGTGCACGATCAATGCCAGGGCATCGACCTTGTCGCCGTTGATCAGCACGTCCAGCTTGACCAGGTTGGCCGACTGGTAGCGATCGAAATGATAATCCAGCGAAGCATAGCCGCGGCTGGTGGATTTGAGGCGGTCGAAGAAATCGAGCACCACTTCGTTCATCGGCATGTCGTAACGCACCTGCACCTGGCTGCCGAGGAACTGCATGTCGCGCTGTACGCCACGCTTCTCGATGCACAGGGTGATGACGTTGCCCAGGTGCTCCTGCGGAACCAGGATGGTCGCGGTGACGATCGGCTCGCGGAAGTCGGCTACAGCCGAGACGTCCGGCAGCTTGGACGGGTTGTCGACGACGATGGTTTCGCCGGTTTTCAACTCCAGCTCGTAGATCACGCTGGGCGCGGTGGTGATCAGGTCCAGGTCGTATTCGCGCTCCAGGCGCTCCTGGATGATCTCCATGTGCAACATGCCCAGGAAACCGCAACGGAAGCCAAAGCCCAGCGCGTCGGAGCTTTCCGGCATGTACTGCAGCGAGGAGTCGTTCAGGGTCAGCTTCTGCAGAGCGTCGCGGAAATCCTCGAAGTCGTCGGAACTGACCGGGAACAGGCCGGCATAGACCTGCGGCTGGATCTTCTTGAAGCCTGGCAACACCTCGACCTCAGGGGTCGAGGACAGGGTCAGGGTGTCACCAACCGGGGCACCGTGGATGTCCTTGATGCTGGCGATGATGAAGCCTACTTCGCCGGCTTTCAGATCGGCAGTCTGGGTGTGTTTCGGGGTGAAGACACCGACGCTGTCGACCAGGTGCACCTTGCCGGTGGACTTGACCAGGATCTTGTCGCCTTTCTTGACGCGGCCCTGGCGCACGCGCACCAGCGAGACCACGCCCAGGTAATTGTCGAACCAGGAGTCGATGATCAGCGCTTGCAGCGGTGCGTCGATCTCACCTTCCGGCGCGGGAATGGTGTGCACCAGGCGCTCGAGCACCTCGTCAACGCCCATGCCGCTCTTGGCGCTGCAGGCGACGGCGTCGGTGGCGTCGATACCGATGATCTTCTCGATTTCGTCCTTGACGCGGTCCGGATCGGCCTGGGGCAGGTCCATCTTGTTCAGGACCGGCATGACCTCCAGGCCCTGCTCGATGGCGGTGTAGCAGTTGGCTACGGACTGGGCCTCCACGCCCTGGCCGGCGTCGACCACCAGCAGTGCCCCCTCACAGGCCGCCAGCGAGCGCGAGACTTCGTAGGTGAAGTCGACGTGGCCGGGGGTATCGATGAAGTTCAGCTGGTAGGTCTTGCCGTCCTGCGCCTTGTAGTGAAGCGTGACGCTGTGGGCCTTGATGGTGATACCGCGCTCACGCTCCAGGTCCATGGAATCGAGCACCTGGGCTTCCATCTCGCGCGCCGACAGGCCACCGCACATCTGGATGAAACGGTCAGCCAGCGTCGACTTGCCATGGTCGATGTGGGCGATGATGGAGAAATTGCGGATATGACTCAAATCACTCACGGGTCAACACTCGAAAAGGCTGCGAGCCGGACGCCCGCCGAAAAATAGCCGGGAATTGTACCTTAAGCTGCTGGGTTATGGGAGATTCCTCTGTCCGACTGTACACAGCAATCATTCCGGCAATTGTGAATATTCATGAAAAAGGGCAGCCGAAGCTGCCCTTTCGCCTTGCGAAACCGCTTATTCAGCAAGCTTGAAGGTGATGAAGCTGGCACGGCCCTGACGCAGCACGCGCATCGACACGGAACGGTTCTTCGGCAGTTCCTTGGCGATTTCGGTGAATTCCTTGGCAGAACCGATGGCCTGGTTGTTCAGATGGCTGATGACATCACCCGGGCGCAAGCCGATCATGGCTGCCGGGCCATCCTGCACTTCCTTGATGACCACGCCACCTTTGAGCTCCAGGGATTTTTTCTGCTCGGCGGTCAGGTCGGCGACCGATACACCCAGGCGGTTGCTGCTGCGCTCGGCGCTGCCTTCGGTGCCAGCGCCAATGTCAACGTCGTCATCCGGCAGCGCGCCGACGCTGATGTCCAGGTTCTGGCGCTTGCCATTGCGGATGATTTCCAGCTTGGCCTTCTCGCCATCCTTGAGGCCGCCTACCAGGTGCGGCAGATCGGCCGACATGACGATTGGCTGGCCGTTCATGCTGAGGATCACGTCGCCCACCTGCAGGCCGCCTTTGGCTGCCGGGCCGTTTTCCAGCACCTGGGCCACCAGGGCGCCCGCCGGCTTGTCCAGGCCGAACGATTCAGCCAGGTCCTTGTTGACCTCCTGAATCACCACGCCCAGCCAGCCGCGGCTGACCTTGCCGTCTTTCTTCAGCTGGTTGGAGACATCGATCGCCACATCGATCGGGATGGCGAACGACAGGCCCATGAAACCGCCAGAACGGGTGAAGATCTGCGAGTTGATCCCCACCACTTCGCCTTTCATGTTGAACAGCGGGCCGCCGGAGTTACCCGGGTTGATGGCCACGTCGGTCTGGATGAACGGTACGTAGGTGTCATTGGGCAGGGTCCGGCCCTTGGCGCTGACGATACCTTTGGTCACCGAATGGTCGAAGCCGAACGGCGAACCGATGGCCAGTACCCACTCGCCCACCTTGAGCTTCTCGGAGTCACCCAGCTTCACCGTTGGCAAATTCTTGCCATCGACCTTCAGCAGCGCCACGTCAGTGCGCGGGTCGGTGCCGACCAGCTTGGCCTGCAGTTCGCTACGGTCCGACAGGCGAACGATGATCTCGTCGGCATCGGCCACCACATGGTTATTGGTGAGCACGTAGCCATCACTGGAGATAATGAAACCCGAGCCCAGCGACTGCGCCTCGCGCTGGCGGTCGCCGCGCGGCGAACGCGGCTGCTGGGGCATGTTGCGCTCGAAGAACTCGCGGAACATCGGCGGCAGGCCTTCCAGATCCGGCATCTGGCCTGCGGCGATCCGGCGGTCAGGCAGTTTCTGCTTGGTACTGATGTTGACCACTGCCGGCGAAGCCTGCTCCACCAGGGTGGTGAAGTCCGGCAGGGCTTCCTCGGCCTGGGCGGCGACTACTTGGCCGAGCATCAGCACAGCAGCGAACATCATTAGGTAGGATTTCAAGCGTGGTATTGACATACGACTCCCGTCACAACGAGCGGTAGTTTGGAAAGACCCCTGCTCAACGCAGAAAAGGCCAGGCTCTTCAAAGCCTGACCTATAGAAAATTTGCCGATGGATTGCAAATGACAATGCTTTAATTTCATTTCAGGCGTATGCCCACCTGCCTTGACTCGGCACGCAAAAGCGCGCCATTACTGGCGCGCCTGGGCATCCTGGGGGCGCATCGACAGGGCGACGCGTTCTGCCGTACCCAGCGGAATTTCGCCAACCACGGTCACCATCACTTTGCCCTTGGGTGTATTCAGGCGACGCGAGACTGCCGAGGTCGGGCCTAGCTGGGTGCGCATGTCGGTGCCGCCATCATCGCTCACTTGCTCGATGAACACCGAAAAACGCGCCAGGCCGTCGTCATACATCAGGCTGCTGACCGAACTGTTGCGCTTGGGATCACGGCGTACCGAGCTGTTGACCAGCTCGAAACCGGGTGGCAGCCAGTCCGAACGCCAACCCGCGACGGTATCATTGCTGCCGGCTGCCACATGCTGCACTGGCTTGCAGGCAGCACCTGGGCGCAGGTCTGCGTCGCTGGGTATTTCATCGGTATCGAGACGGGTCATCTGGAAGCGTTCCAGCAACTGCCCCTTGTCGTTGATCATCAACGAACGCAGTGGCAAACCCGAGTGACGGTCCAGGTGCAATTCGAACGCATAGCGATGCTGGTCGCGTGGCGTGAGCGTAATGATCACGGCATCGCGCCCGGCGACCCGTGACTTGCCTGCCACACTCAAATCGTACCAACCCATCAGTTTCAGCGGATCAAGCACACGCGGTGCGGTATCCGGCGGCGCCGTGACACCGCTGGCCAAGGCCCCGCTGACACACTCCACCTTGCCATCCACGCGCACGATTTCCTGGGCGGCGCCATCAAGCTGCAACAGCCGCTCGCTGACCTTGCCGTCGTCGACCCTGTGCCAGATGTCGTGGGAGGAGAAACTGCCGTTGCGTTCGTAGACGAACGACCCTTGATAGCTCTGTTTTTGCTCGGCCTGTGCCAGCTTGTTCAGCCACTCACTCGCCTCAGGCGAAGAATTGGCAGCCAATGCTGGCACCGTCATGCAGCTGCCAATCAGCAGCGACAAGAGAGGTAGCGCGCGCATGATCCTCCTTACTTAACGGTTTTCCAGGCTGGCGGCGCGGGCATACGGCAATGCGGTTTCAGTGCCCTTGAGCGCAGATTCCTGGGCATGCTGGCGCAGGTAGCCTGGCAGACGCTGATCCCAGCCGGCCTGGTTCTGCAGCACGCCATTGGCCATTGGCCCGGTCGGTTGCTCACTGCTTTCACTATAGCCTGCCAAAACGGCCGGGCCTTGCGCTTGTGGCACACTCAGGCCCTGCTGGACAGGCTGCTGGGCAGCAAGCTCTGCACCCGTGATCTCGTCCTGGTTGTACATACGCACACCGGCCAGTACCGCGACAGTAACCGAGGCGGCTACCGCCAGACGGCCAATGCTGCGCCAAGGGCCTTTCTTGACCTTGGCTGGCACGGCTTCGTCGGCCAGCGCCGCGGACACCGCAGAGGCGATATCCAGGTTAGGCAGCAGCAGCTCCTTGTGCATGGCTGCACGGGCAACCTGGTAACGCGACCAGGTGGCACGGGTTTCGGCGTCGTCGACGGCGTTCAACACCCGACGCAGTTCCAGTTCATCCGCTTCGTTATCCATCACCGCGGACAGCGATTCCTGCAAAGCTTCACGACTCATGGCGGTTCCTCTCTTGGCGCTGTCGCCGCTGTCTCAGGTTTCCTGCAACAACGGCTGCAGGGCTTTATCTATGGCCTCCCGAGCGCGGAAGATTCGAGAGCGCACGGTACCCACCGGACATTGCATGACACTGGCAATGTCTTCGTAACTCAGCCCGTCGAACTCGCGTAGCGTCAATGCCGTACGCAGGTCTTCGGGCAGTTGCTGGATGGTGCGATGGACAGTGCCTTCGATTTCATCCCGCAACAACGAGCGCTCTGGGGACTCGAGATCCTTGAGACCATGATCGCCGTCGTAAAACTCCGCATCCTCGGAGCTCACATCACTGTCTGGCGGCCGTCTTCCACGGGACACCAGGTAGTTCTTCGCCGTGTTGATGGCGATGCGGTACAGCCACGTATAGAACGCACTGTCGCCGCGGAAGTTGCCAAGCGCACGGTAGGCCTTGATGAAGGCTTCCTGTGCTACATCCTGGGCCTCGTGGGTATCGTGGACAAACCGCACGATCAACCCGAGAATCTTGTGCTGATACTTCAGCACCAACAGATCGAAAGCTCGCCTGTCGCCGCGCTGAACGCGCTCGACAAGCTGCTGATCCTCTTCCTGGGTTAGCATGAACACTCCTCAGTGAACTCGAAGGAGCGTTGCATCAGCCATCGTTCAGGCTTGCAACCATAGACTCGGGCTTTGCGCAAAAGTTCTCCCCTCCAAGCAAGTTTCCTGCAGCCCTTGGTCGGCTTGCACGGAAGACGCGGCGCGGTCACGGCCGGCTACGTCGATAATCAGGTTTCAAATACACAGGGGTAAGCCTGGAAAGGCCTGCCGCCCTGCGTCGCCGCGGCAAATTGTGGCGTACGGGCAGCCTTCATAGGATTTCCGGCCATGTCGGAAAGTTCCCACAAAGGTTGTCGCAACCTGGCAGGTAGCATGGAAATTGGCCACCCGGGGCTGCTATAAAGGCATCCCGGCCACGTTTAACGATAGTTTCACAATGCCATCCGCGCGTGACCATTGTGCCGTGCCCCTCCCAAAGATTACTAGTGTCCCGACATGAGCCAACAATTCCAACATGATGTCCTGGTGATCGGCAGCGGTGCCGCCGGTCTCAGCCTGGCACTTAACCTCCCCAGCCACCTTCGCGTTGCCGTATTGAGCAAGGGCGACCTGGCCAACGGCTCGACCTTCTGGGCCCAGGGCGGCGTCGCTGCAGTGCTGGACAACACCGATACTGTGCAGTCGCATGTCGAGGACACCCTCAATGCCGGCGGCGGGTTGTGCCATGAAGACGCGGTGCGCTTTACCGTCGAGCACAGCCGCGAAGCGATCCAGTGGCTGATCGAGCAAGGCGTGCCCTTCACCCGCGATGAGCACTACAGCGTCGACGATGGCGGCTTCGAGTTCCACCTCACCCGTGAAGGGGGCCATAGCCACCGGCGCATCATCCACGCCGCCGACGCTACCGGCGCGGCAATCTTCACCACGCTGCTGGAACAGGCTCGCCAGCGCCCGAACATCCAGCTGCTGGAGCAGCGGGTGGCGGTCGACCTGATCACTGAACGCCGCCTGGGCCTGCCCGGCGAACGCTGCCTGGGCGCCTACGTGCTCGACCGCAACACCGGCGAGGTAGACACCTTCGGCGCGCGCTTCACCGTGCTGGCCACGGGCGGTGCGGCCAAGGTCTACCTCTATACCAGCAACCCCGATGGTGCCTGCGGCGACGGTATCGCCATGGCCTGGCGGGCCGGCTGCCGGGTGGCGAACCTGGAGTTCAACCAGTTCCACCCGACCTGCCTGTATCACCCGCAGGCCAAGAGTTTCCTGATCACCGAAGCCCTGCGCGGCGAGGGCGCCCTGCTGCGCCTGCCCAACGGCGAACGCTTCATGCCACGCTTCGACCCACGCGAAGAGCTGGCCCCAAGGGACATCGTGGCCCGCGCCATCGACCATGAGATGAAGCGCCTGGGCGTGGACTGCGTATACCTGGACATCACTCACAAGCCTGCAGATTTCATCAAGAGCCACTTCCCCACCGTGTACGAGCGCTGCCTGGCCTTTGGCATCGATATCACCCGCCAGCCGATCCCAGTGGTGCCGGCGGCGCATTACACCTGCGGCGGGGTGATGGTCGACGACTGCGGCCACACCGATGTGCCTGGCCTGTATGCCATCGGCGAAACCAGTTTCACCGGCCTGCACGGCGCCAACCGCATGGCCAGCAACTCGCTGCTGGAATGTTTTGTGTACGGTCGCGCCGCCGCTGCCGACATCCAGGCGCACCTGGAGCAAGTGGCCATGCCCAAGGCCTTGCCCGGCTGGGACGCCAGCCAGGTGACCGACTCGGACGAGGACGTGATCATTGCGCACAACTGGGACGAACTGCGGCGCTTCATGTGGGACTACGTCGGCATCGTGCGCACCAGCAAGCGCCTGCAGCGGGCCCAGCACCGCATTCGCCTGCTGCTGGATGAAATCAACGAGTTCTACAGCAACTACAAGGTCAGCCGTGACCTGATCGAGCTGCGCAACCTGGCGCAAGTGGCCGAGCTGATGATCCTGTCCGCCATGCAGCGCAAGGAAAGCCGAGGGTTGCATTACACACTGGACTATCCAGGGATGCTGGACGAGGCCAAGGACACTATCCTCAGCCCAATCTGAAAACGGCGTCGCGGCCTTCGCGGGCTCGCCCCCTCCCACAGGAATTTGACTGCCTTGCAGCATTGCGCAGTAGCTGTGGGGGCGGGCGAGCCCGCGAAGAAGCTGACCCGGTCTCGATCTATGCCCGGCTCACCGCAGCCCAGCGCCGCCGGCTGAACTTCAACCGCACCCGCAAGCGCCGATGCTCATCCGGCCCCAGCGCATCCCCCGGTACGCACTGGCTCTGCCCCAACCACCGCCCCGCCCGCTCAAAGCGCAACACCACCAGCCCAGGCAAAGCCACGCTGTCCTGGCACAAGCGCACTGACTGCCACCCACAGGCACGGCTGAACACCTGCCAGCCCCGCACATCACGGCGCAGGCCGACAACAGCATGCTCATGGGTCAACAGGATACGTCGGGGAATGGCCCAGCCAGCGTGGGCCGTACAGGCGGCGACAACAAAAAAGGCCATCCACCCGGGCAGCGGGCTCGCCCACACGGCAAGCCACGCCAGAACCTGACAAGCGAGGTAGGCCGTCAGCAGCAGGCGCGAGCCTTGCCAACGGCACTCGAAGCACTCACTTGGGCTGGACACGGTCCAGAATGATGCGGACCATGCGCTGCAGTTCCGGGTCTTCGGACTCGGTGCGCTCCATGAACCAGCCGAACATGTCCTGATCCTCGCAGCTCAAGAGACGCACGTACAGTTCACGGTCGGTCTCATTGAGGGTGGGGTAGACTTCCTGGGTGAAAGGCACCAGCAGTACGTCCAGTTCCAGCATGCCGCGGCGGCTGTGCCAGAAAAGCCGGTTGAGTTCAGTTTGTTCGACCATGGGGCCCTCCTCGAATGGGCCGCCAGTATACAGCCAGGCGCGCGAAGCGACACCGGGCGTTGGTCTAGTCACCTACCTATTTTGTTACCGGCGTTCTATGATGGCCGCCAGTCTTTAGCCACCGCGATGACCCATGGCCGATTCCGCTTTCTTCTGCCCCCTGTCCCACGAGGGCATCCTCGCCGTCCGCGGCTCCGATGCAGGCAAGTTCCTGCAAGGCCAGCTGACCTGCAACATCAACTACCTCAGCCAGGAACACGCCAGCCTCGGCGCCCGCTGCATGGTCAAGGGGCGCATGCAGTCGAGCTTCCGCATAGTGCCCGAAGGCAACGGCTACTTGCTGGCCATGGCCAGTGAACTGCTCGACGCGCAACTGGCCGACCTGAAAAAGTACGCTGTGTTCTCCAAGGCCACGCTGACCGACGAAAGCAGCGCATGGGCACGTTTCGGCCTGCAAGGTGGCGACGCTGCACTGCAGGCGCTGGGGCTTGTCGTGCCCGCCGCCGCCGGTAGCACCGTGCGCCATGACGGGCTGATCGCGATCGCCGTGTCCGCCGGCCGGGTCGAGTTGTGGGTGCCGGCGGCTGACGCCGAGCCTGTACGCCAGGCCCTTGCCGCAGCGCTGCCCGAAGGCAGTGTCAACGATTGGCTGCTGGGGCAGATTCGCGCAGGTATCGGCCAGGTCATGGGCCCGACCCGTGAGCTGTTCATCCCGCAGATGATCAACCTGCAGGCCGTCGACGGCGTCAGCTTCAAGAAAGGCTGCTACACCGGCCAGGAAATCGTCGCCCGCATGCAGTACCTGGGCAAACTCAAGCGCCGCCAGTACCGCCTGGCCCTGGACCAGCAGGCCATTCCGGCCCCGGGCGCCGAGATTTTCTCGCCCACCCATGGGTCGTCGGTCGGTGAAGTGGTCATTGCTGCCGGCAACGGCACGGGCTGCGAACTGCTCGCGGTGCTCAGCGCCGAGGCGGTGGAAGACGGCAACCTGCACCTGGGCAGCCTCGAAGGCCCGCGCCTGCAGGTGCTGACCCTGCCTTACGAACTGGACCGCGACCGGGAAATCCAGCGCTGACCAGCCTGCCCCACCCCTGTGGCGGGGCCGCACCACCACTGCGGTAGACATGCCCATGAACAAGCTGGCCGAGTTGGTTCAAGCACAATTGCTCGACGCCATCGAAAAGGATGACCTGGTCCTGCCAACCCTGCCCGAGGTTGCCTTGAGCATCCGCGAGGCAGCGGAAGACAGCGAGATCAGCGTAGCGGCCCTGAGCAAGGTGATCGGCCGCGACGCGGCCCTGTCAGCGCGCCTGATCAAGGTCGTCAACAGCCCACTGCTGCGTGCTGCGGTCGAGGTGACCGACCTGCATACCGCCATCACGCGGCTAGGCATCAATTACAGCTGCAACCTGGCCATCGGCCTGGTGATCGAGCAGATTTTCCATGCCCGCTCGCCGGCAGTGGAGCAGAAACTGCGCGATATCTGGGCCAGTAGCCTGGAAGTGGCGGGCATCAGCTACGAAATCTGCCGCCGCTTCACACCTCTCAAGCCCGACCAGGCCACCTTGGGTGGGCTGGTCAACCAGATTGGCGCGCTGCCGGTACTCATCTATGCCGAAGAGCACAACGAACTGTTGTCCGACCCGGTTTGCCTGCATTACGTGATCGAGCAACTCCAGCCGGTGCTGGGGGACAAGATCCTCAAGGCCTGGGAGTTTCCGGAGCAGTTGGTCCACCTGCCGAGCCAGGTTCATGACCTGGACCGCCAGACTGACAAGATCGATTACATCGACATCGTGCAGATCGCCCGCTGCATCAGTCAGCGCGGGCGTCACCGGCCATTGGCTGCGCTGCCGGCGTACCGCCATCTGGGGTTGCCGTTTGGCACCGAGCTGGAGGTCGATGAACTGCTGGAGGCGCGGAGCATGTTGCGCTGAGCTGTAGCAGCCTGTGTCGCCCCTTTCGCGGGTGAGCCCATGAAAGGGGCGACACAGGCAAACCATCAATCCGCGATAAAGCTCACCCGCACCCGCAACCCGCCCTTCTCGCCATCATGCAGGCTCACTTGCGCCAGGTGCGCCCGACAGATCTCGCCAACGATCGCCAGCCCTAACCCACTGCCCTGCGCACTTCGCCGGTAGAACCGCTCGAACACCCGTTCGCGCTCGGTCACGGGAATACCTGGCCCGTCGTCTTCCACTTCCAGCACTGCCGGCGCCATTACCCGCAAAATCACATTGCCACCCGCTGGCGTATGCGCCAAGGCATTGTCCACCAGGTTGCTCAACAACTCGTTGAGCAATGTCGGCTCCCCCTTCAGCCACACCGGCGCCTCGGCCTCCAGCGCCAGCGCCACCCCGCGCTTGTGCGCCAAAGGCGCCATGGCCATGCCCAGCTCGCGGGCCAACTGACTCAAGTCCAGACGCTGCGCACCGCCTTCGGCAATCGCCCGTGCGCCATTCTCGACCCGCGCCAGGGACAACAGCTGGTTGGCCAGGTGGGTCAGCCTGTCGGTGCCCTGGGCTGCCGACTCCAAGGTCTGCCGCCACTCCTGCGGCTCGGCCGAGCGCAAGCCCAACTCGACCCGTGCCTTCAACGCCGCCAGCGGCGTTCGCAGTTCGTGGGCCGCGTCGGCAATGAACTGCGCCTGGCGCTCGAACTGGCCGCGCAAGCGCTCGGTAAAGTGGTTCAAGGCGCGCACCAGCGGGCCCAGCTCGCGCTGTACCTGCACCACCGGCAACGCTCGCAAGTCGTCCGGCTGGCGTTCTTCCACCGCTGTGCGCAGGCGCTCCAACGGCCGCAACGCGGCACTCACGGCAAACCACACCATCACCAACGCCCCCAGTGCCAGCATGCCCAGGCGCAGCAGGGTATCGGCCATCAACCCTCGGGCCATGCGCACCCGCGCTTCTTCGGTTTCGGCTACGCGAATCTCTGCCATGCCGTTCATGTTCGGCTCGCTGACCGGCTTCAGCAGGCTGACCACACGAACGTCCTGGCCCAGGTAAGTGGCGTTGTAGAACCGTGCCAATGCCGGATAGTCATCGGTGCGCGGCGTACCCGGCGGCGGTGGCGGCAGGTTCTCGTAGCCAGAAATCAGCCTTTGCTTGATATCCAGCACCTGATAGTAAATGCGCCCCGCACTGTCATAGGCGAACGTGTCCAGCGCCACGTAAGGCACATCCGCGCTCAACGAACCATCGCGCTGCGACAGGCCCGCGGCGATGGTTCTCGCCGAAGCCAGCAGCGTGCGGTCGTAGGCAGTGTCGGCGGCCTCGCGGCCATTCCAGTAGGCGCTAAGGCCGCTGGCCAGCATCAGCACCACCAGCAACAGCGCCAAATTACCCAGCAAGCGCCCGCGCAGGCTGCCGTTGTCACGCATCGCGGTGCTCAAGCAAATAGCCCAGACCGCGGAAAGTGACGATGGCCACAGGGTGCCCGTCGAGCTTCTTGCGCAGCCGGTGAATGTAGATTTCGATGGCGTCAGGGCTGGCCTCTTCGTCCAGGCCAAACACCTGGGCAGCCAGCTGCTCCTTGCTCATCACCCGGCCCGGGCGAGCGATCAGCGCTTCCAGCACGCTCTGCTCGCGCGAGGTCAGCGTCAGGTTGTCGTCACCGAGGGTGAAGCGACGGGTGTCCAGGTCATACACCAGCGGCCCACAGCGTTGCTGGCGCTCGCCACCGAGCACACTGCGGCGCAGCAAGGCCTTGACCCGCGCCTCCAGCTCGGTCAGCTCAAACGGCTTGGCCAGATAATCGTCGGCGCCCAGGTTCAGGCCATGGACCCGGTCCTTGACGTCACTGCGCGCAGTCAGCATCAGCACCGGCAAGGTCTTGCCACGACCTCGCAAGCGCGCCAATACCTCAAAGCCGTCCATGCGCGGCAGGCCGACATCCAGCACGGCCACGGCGTATTCCTCACTGGCCAGCGCCAGGTCGGCAGCCACGCCGTCATGCAGCACATCCACGGTCAGGCCATGGCTTTTCAAGGCCAGGGCCACGCTTTCGGCCAGTTGCAGGTGGTCTTCGACCAGTAGCACACGCATCGGATTCTCCCTGCTCGGGTGGGACGGTGGCGCGGAGTGTACCGCTGTCACCACGCCTGTGAAGCCCCTCGTGACAAACCTTTCACGCTGAAAGGTTAGCGAAAGGTTCGTTGCCTAGCATCGCACCACGGTCGCCCTTCGCGCCGAAAAAAGCACCAGCAAGGTGCAACGAATAAGAACAATAAACGGAGTCATCGACGATGCTGTCATCGCAGCCGCAGGCGTTCGCGCCTACCCGTTCCTTTATCGCTCGCCCCTCGGCCATCGCCAGCGCCCTCGCGCTTGCCGGTGTCGCCCCGATGAGCCAGGCCGCCTTCTTCGAAGACAGCACGGCCACCTTCGAAACCCGCAACATGTACTTCAACCGCGACTTCCGCGACGGCACCAGCGCGCAGCAATCCAAGCGCGATGAATGGGCCCAGGGCTTCATCCTCAATTTCGAGTCTGGCTACACCGATGGCACCGTGGGCTTTGGCCTGGACGCGTTGGGCATGCTCGGCATCAAGCTCGACTCCAGCCCGGACCGTGCCAACAGCGGCCTGCTGCCGACCCACGATGACGGCAAGGCTGCCGACGAGTACTCCAAGCTGGGCCTGACCGGCAAGGTGAAGATCTCCCAGACTGAACTCAAGATCGGCACCCTGATCCCCGAACTGCCGACCCTGCAGCCCAACGATGGGCGTATCCTGCCGCAAACCTTCGAAGGTGGCCTGCTCACCTCCAAGGAGATCAAGGGCCTGACCTTCACTGGTGGCCGCATAGACAAAGCCAAGGACCGCAACGACACCAACTGGGAAGACCTGGCGCTGAACAACAAGAACGGCCGCTTCGGTGGCACCTTCAGCGCTGACAACCTGGCCCTGGCGGGGCTCGACTACCAGTTCACCGACCGCATCACCGGCAGCTACCACTTCGCCCAGCTCGACGATATCTACCGCCAGCACTTCATCGGCATGGTCGCCACCCAACCCTGGGGCCCGGGCACCCTGGGTGCCGACCTGCGCCTTGCCATGAGCGACGACGCCGGTGCAGCCAAGGCCGGCAACATCGACAACACCACCGTCAACGGCATGCTCAGCTATGCCCTGGGCGGGCACAAGGTCAGCGCCGCCTGGCAGCAGTTGTCTGGCGAAAGTGCCTTCCCGTATGTGGATGGCGCCGACCCGTACCTGGTCAACTTCGTCCAGATCAATGACTTCGCCGGGGCCGACGAACGCTCCTGGCAGGCGCGCTACGACTACAACTTCGCCGCGCTCGGCGTACCGGGCCTGACCTTCATGACCCGTTACATCAGCGGTGACAACGTCAGCCGTGCTGCCGGTGGCGAAGGCAAAGAGTGGGAACGCAACACCGAACTGAAGTACGTGGTACAAAGCGGCCCGTTGAAGAACGTCGCCGTGCGTCTGCGCAACGCCACCTTCCGCTCCAACTTCGCCCGTGACGCGGATGAAGTGAGGCTGTTGGTCAGCTACAGCGTGGCGCTGTGGTAACCCCATAGCGGTAATCCGATAACAACAACACTCACGGAGATCGACGATGACCTTTTCACTGCGCCGCCTCGTCCTCGCTACCGGCTGCCTGCTGTTGGCCGGCAACGCCCTCGCTGCAGAACCGAAACGCCCCGAATGCATCGCTCCCGCCTCACCCGGCGGTGGCTTCGACCTGACCTGCAAGCTGGTGCAAAGCGCACTGGTACAAGAAAAGATCCTCAGCAAACCGATGCGCGTCACCTACATGCCCGGCGGTGTCGGCGCGGTCGCGTACAACGCCGTGGTCGCCCAGCGCCCGGCAGACGCCGGCACGCTGGTGGCCTGGTCCAGTGGCTCACTGCTTAACCTGGCTCAGGGCAAATTCGGCCGCTTCGACGAAAACGCAGTGAAATGGCTGGCTGCCGTCGGCACCAGCTACGGTGCCATCGCGGTGAAGAGCGACTCGCCCTACAAGACACTTGATGACCTGGTCGCAGCGCTGAAGAAAGACCCGAGCAAGGTCGTGATCGGTTCCGGCGGCACCGTCGGCAGCCAGGACTGGATGCAGACTGCGTTGATCGCCAAGGCCGCTGGCATCAACCCGCGCGACCTGCGCTACGTGGCCCTGGAGGGCGGCGGCGAAATCGCCACGGCATTGCTGGGCGGCCACATCCAGGTCGGCTCTACCGACATTTCCGACTCCATGCCGCACATCCAGAGCGGCAACATGCGCATCCTCGCGGTGTTCTCTGAGAACCGCCTGGACGAGCCGGAAATGAAAGACATCCCTACTGCCAAGGAGCAGGGCTACGACATCGTCTGGCCGGTGGTGCGCGGTTTCTACCTGGGGCCAAAAGTGAGCGACGAGGACTACGCCTGGTGGAAGGCCTCGTTCGACAAGATGCTGGCCTCCGAGGACTTCGCCAAGCTGCGAGACCAGCGCGAGCTGTTCCCGTTCGCCATGACCGGCGAAGAGCTGGACGGCTATGTGAAGAAGCAAGTGGCTGACTACAAGGCGCTGGCCAAGGAATTCGGCCTGATCCAGTAAGCCTGTCGGACTCACCACCCCTGTGGGAGCGGCCTTGTGTCGGGATCGGGCGCGAAGCGGCCCCCGGCACAGCCGATACGATGCTTCGGACAGATCGCATCGGCAGGTTTAGCGGCCGCTTCGCGCCCGATCGCAACGCAAGGCCGCTCCCACAGGATTTGCATTTCACTTGAGCAATCCCAACGAGGATTCCCCAATGATCCTTCAACGCATTTTCGCCCTGGCCCTGCTGGCGATGTGTGCCGCCCTGGCCGTGATGGCCTGGCCCTATCAGGCTGCATTCTCCTATGAACCGGTGGGCCCGCGCGCTTACCCGCTGCTGGTGCTCGGCCTGATGGGACTGGGCCTGCTGTACCTGGTGTTCCGCCCAACGCCCATCGTGCGCAAGGATGACGAACCGGAACTGGACCGCGAGACCCTGATCAAGATCACCGCCTGTGTCGGCCTGCTGATCGTCTTCGCCGCCACTTTCGAAGCGCTCGGTTTCATCCTCAGCGCCATCCTGGTCGGCCTGCCCATGGCTCGGCTGTACGGTGGCCGCTGGCTGCAAAGCGCCATTGTGGTGGCCGGCATGAGCATTTTCCTCTACTGGCTGTTCGACCGCGTGATGGACGTGCCCCTGCCCCTTGGCCTGCTGAGCGTACTGGAGAACTGACATGGATACCTTGAGCTACCTGGGCCAGGGCTTCGGCATTGCCCTGTCCCCCTACAACCTGGTCACCGCCCTCTCCGGCACCTTGATCGGCACCGTGGTCGGCCTGCTGCCGGGCCTGGGCCCGATCAACGGCGTGGCCCTGCTGATCCCCATCGCCTTTGCCCTCGGCCTGCCGCCGGAATCGGCGCTGATCCTGCTGGCCGCGGTGTACCTGGGCTGCGAATATGGCGGGCGTATCAGCTCGATCTTGCTGAACATCCCGGGCGAAGCCTCGACCGTCATGACCACCCTCGATGGTTACCCGATGGCCCGCCAGGGCCTGGCCGGTGTTGCCCTGTCGCTGTCGGCCTGGAGTTCGTTCATCGGCGCCTTCATTGCCACCTGCGGCATGGTGCTGTTCGCCCCGCTGCTGGCGAAATGGGCCATCGCCTTCGGCCCGGCGGAGTACTTTGTGCTGATGGTGTTCGCCATCGTCGCGCTGGGTGGCATGGCCGGTGACAAACCACTGAAAACCTTCATTGCCGCTCTCATCGGCCTGTTCCTGTCGGCGGTCGGCATCGACGCCAACAGCGGCGTGTACCGCTTCACCGGTGACAGCGTGCACCTGGCCGACGGCATTCAGTTCGTGGTCCTCGTGCTGGGCCTGTTCTCCATCAGCGAAATCCTCCTGCTGCTGGAAAAGACCCACCATGGCCACCAGGCGGTCAAGGCTACCGGCCGTATGCTGTTCAACTTCAAGGAAGCGGCCTCGGTGTTCCTGGTCAACATCCGTTGCGGCCTGCTCGGTTTCATCATGGGTGTTCTACCCGGCGCCGGCGCAACGCTGGCCAGCGCCGTGGCCTACATGACCGAGAAACGCATGGCCGGGGAAAGCGGCAAGTTCGGCAAAGGCGATGCCCGTGGCCTGGCAGCCCCGGAAACTGCCATTGGTGCGTCCTGCTGTGGCGCCCTGGTCCCGATGCTGACCCTGGGCGTACCGGGCTCTGGCACCACGGCCGTGATGATCGGCGCCCTGACCCTGTACAACATCACCCCTGGCCCACTGCTGTTCGAACAGCAGCCAGATATCGTCTGGGGCCTGATCGCCTCGCTGTTCGTCGCCAACATCATGCTGGTGATCCTCAACATCCCGATGATCCGCATCTTCACCCGCATCCTCGCCGTGCCAAACTGGGCGCTGGTGCCGGTGATCGCCATCATCACCGCGATCGGCGTTTACGCCGTGCATGCCACTACCTTCGACCTGTTCCTCATGGTCGGCATCGGCATCATGGGCTACATCATGCGCAAGCTGGACTTCCCACTGTCGCCGATTCTGCTGGGCTTCATCCTCGGCGGGCTGATGGAGCAGAACCTGCGTCGGGCGCTGTCGATCTCCAACGGTGAACTGGGCATCCTCTGGTCGAGCCCGATCAGCATGGGCATCTGGGCGCTGGTAGTGGTAATGCTCGCCCTGCCGCTGCTGCGCATCTGGCGCAAACGCAGCCTGCAGCGCCGGGCCCTGGCCGATGCCTGATCGGTCGTTGCCATTGTTCGTCGCGACCGGGCTGGTCGGCCTTGCTGGCGGTTTTGCCGCCAGCAAGGTCGGCTGGCCTTTGCCATGGATGGTCGGTTCATTGCTGGCGATCATCCTGGTGCGCTGCCTGACGCGTTGGCAGCTTTCGGAAATCCCCAACGGCCGCAAGTGCGGGCAGTGGATCATCGGCATCGGTATTGGCCTGCACTTCACCCCCGCGGTGATCGAGCAGGTGGCCAGCCATTTCGCGCTGATTTTCTTCGGTGCGTTGTTCACCACCCTGTCCAGCGTGATCAGCGTATGGCTGCTGCGGCGAACCGGCGAAGACCGCGCCACCGCGTTCTTTGCCAGCATGCCGGGCGGTTCGGGAGAGATGGTCAACCTTGGGGCGCGCAATGGCGCGGTGCTCAGCCAGGTGGCGGCAGCGCAGAGCTTGCGTGTGCTGGCAGTGGTGCTTTGCGTGCCGGCGCTGTTCAAGTTTCTGCTGGGTGACGGGGTGCCACTGAACCACACCGGTAGCGTGAGCTGGGGCTGGCTGGCATTGATTGCGCCCTTGGGTGTTGCCGTTGCCTTGCTCTGGCAGCGCTTGCGCCAGCCCAACCCTTGGCTGTTCGGGCCATTGCTGGTAGCGGCTACGGTCAGCCTGGCCGGCAACCTGCAGATCGCCCTGCCCAATGGCGCCAGCCAGATCGGCCAGTGGCTCATCGGCAGCGGCCTGGCCTGTCACTTCAACCGCGCGTTCTTCCGCCGCGCACCGTCGTTCCTGGGGCGCACCTTGATGGCCACGGCGTTGTGCATGGCGATTGCCGCCAGTGCCGCGTGGCTGCTGAGCATGATGACTGCACTGGACTTGCGTTCGCTGACACTGGGGATGATGCCTGGCGGGATCGCCGAAATGAGCCTCACGGCCGAAACGCTGCAATTGTCAGTGCCGCTGGTGACGGCGCTGCAGGTGATGCGCCTGATCCTGGTGTTGTTTCTTGCAGAACCGCTCTTCCGGTTGTGGGACAACAGGCATTCGAGCTGCAAGTACCCTGAAGATAGATAGTTACCACTTGCCCAATGCCCGGGTGAATAGAGTCGGATTGCTGCCCTGATCGCCAGCAAACCCACACTTCCCGGCATTCAAGAGGTAATGATGAAAGTTCGTCTTTCTTGCAACTATCGCTCGGCTATTGCCTGGGCATGCCTTGCCATAAGCGCAGGCAGCCTTGCCGCAGAGTCACCTGCCCCCGTCCAGATCAACGTCGTGGCTATCAATGATCTTCACGGCTACCTGGAACCCAACCCCCAAGACTACGCTGGCGCGCAAGGCGCTACCCGCCTGACCTACGGCGGCATCGCCACACTCGGCGCCATGCTCGATGAACTGCGAACGCAGGACCCCGATCTGCTGTTCATCGGGGCTGGCGACTTGATAGGGGGCAGCCCCGCCATTTCTGCGCTGTGGGCTGACGAGCCTGTGCTTGAGGCCTTGAACGCGATGGGCATGATCGTCAGCGCATCCGGGAACCACGAACTGGATGCAGGCAAGGCCGAGTTTCTTCGTCAGATCCACGGAGGATGCGAGTCAACGCGCCCTGAAAAGGCTTGCAAGTTTCGCGGCAACTACCCAGGAAGTGGCTTCCCTTACATAGCGTCCAACCTGATCGATACCACTACGGGCAAGCGCTTGCTACCGGCTTATCACATTGAGCAGGTAAAAGGGGTGAAGATAGCGTTCGTCGGTGCAGTGCCGCGCAACATGGAAAAAGTGGTCTCGGCCAGCGCATTCGCAGGGCTCAAAGCCACGGATGAAGCGCAAGCCATCAATGACGTGATTCCGGAGCTCAAGGCCAAGGGTGTGAATGCAATCATTGCGGTCATGCACCAGGGAGGGGATACCGCCGAGCCGTTCGACACGCAGGATTGCAGCCAGCTAAGTGGCACGATCGTCGACGTGGCGAAGCGGCTGGATCCTGCGGTAGATGCCGTCATCAGCGGCCACTCGCATGCCAGCTATCAATGCAAGGTGGGTGACCTGAGCATCACTCAGGCTGGCAAGTACGGCCACTTCCTGACTCAGTTGGAGTTGCAGGTAACGCCAGGCACCCATCACGTCACGAACATCACCGCCCGCAATATTCCTGCTGACCCACAGAACTACCTGCCGAATGCCCAGTTGGCCAGTTTGCTGGAGGAAGTGCGTCAGCGGTCCGGGGAAAAATTGCTCGAACCCATAGGACGCATCTCGACGGCAGAACTTGACCGTAAAGAAAATGCGGCCGGTGAAACAACCTTGGGGAACCTGGTCACGGATGCCCAATTGGCCATGACCCAGGCGTTCAATACCCAGGTTGCCTTTCTCAACCTGGGTGGGCTGCGCAGTGATCTTATCCAGCCTGCCGATAGCGACCTGACCTACGAACAATTATTCGCCGTACAACCGTTCAATAACCCACTGGTGGTTCAGGAACTGACAGGCAAGCAGATTACCGAACTGCTCAACCTTCAATGGAACAGGGGCAGTTTCAATCCGCTGCAAGTATCGAAGGGTTTTCATTATGAGTGGGATGGTTCACGGCCTGTCGGCAGCCGTGTCGTCGAGGGGAGTGTGCGTCTTCACGGCAAACCCGTTGAGCCGTTGACCCATTATCGCGTCGTCAGCAACCTCTTCCTGGCCGATGGTGGCGGTGGCTTGGCCACTTTCAAAGAAGGAAGGCGACGCCAGGACACCGGCATCACCGACCTTGAAGCCTTGGTGGAGTACGTGCGCCAGAACCATGAGCGGGGTATTGCCATTGGCCAGCGCAGCGAGCCGCGCATCAGCATGACGCCCTGAGCGATTGCGTACCCCACCGCGGTTTGTCACAGCGGGGGCAGTGCCCAGTCGATGGGCCCGAGCCCCCGCTGCTCGAGGAAGCTGTTGGCACGGCTGAAATGCCCGCAACCGATGAACCCGCGATACGCCGACAGCGGCGAAGGATGGACCGACTTCAAAACCAGATGCTTGGTACCGTCGATCAGCTTCTGCTTGCTCTGTGCATGCGCCCCCCATAGCAGGAACACCACGTTCGGGCATTGCTCACTGACCACCTGGATAATCCGGTCGGTAAAAAACTCCCAGCCTTTCTTGGCATGCGACGCGGCATTGGCGCGCTCGACGGTCATGGTCGTGTTGAGCAACAGAACGCCTTGTTCCGCCCAGCTCTGGAGGTAGCCGTGGCTGGGGATCGGGATGTTCAGGTCGCGCTGCAGCTCCTTGTAGATATTGACCAGCGACGGTGGCGTGGCCACGCCCGGTTGCACCGAGAAGCACAAGCCATGTGCCTGGCCCGGCCCGTGGTACGGGTCCTGACCGAGGATGACCACCTTCACCTGGCCCAGCGGTGTCGAATTGAGCGCATTGAAGATCAGCGGCCCTGGCGGGTAGATCTCCTTGCCGGCAGCGTACTCGCCACGCAGGAACTCGCGCAGCTGGTGCATGTAAGGCTGGTCGAATTCACCGCGCAATGCGGCCTTCCAGCTGGGTTCGAGTTTGATGCGATCGTCGTCAGTCATGGGGCCTTCCATAAACAATGGCGCGACACTAGGTAAGCCCTTCGCGCTTGTCAAACGATCCGACCGACGACCGGCATGATCGGCCAGGCAAGCCATACTTGAGCGATGACTTGCGAGAGGTAGTCCATGACCATTCACTGCGAGGTACTCACCGGCGTCGATGGCGCCCGCATCGGCATCGCCACCCTGGATGCGCCCAAGGCGCTCAATGCCCTGAACCTGCCGATGATCGAGGTGCTGGGCGAACAACTGCATGCCTGGGCCCGCGACCCGGGTATCGTCTGCGTGCTGCTGCGCGGCAACGGGGCAAAAGCCTTTTGCGCAGGCGGCGATGTCCGTGCGCTGGCGCAAGCCTGCCGGGACCACCCCGGCAGTGTCCCACCGCTGGCGGCCTCCTTCTTCGCCGCCGAATACCGCCTGGACTTTGCCCTGCACACCTACCCCAAACCGTTGCTGTGCTGGGGCCATGGGCATGTGCTGGGTGGGGGCATGGGGCTGCTGCAAGGCGCCAATGTACGTATCGTCACCCCCAGCAGCCGGCTGGCCATGCCGGAAATCAGCATCGGCCTGTACCCTGACGTAGGCGCCAGTTGGTTCCTGGCCCGACTGCCGGGCAAGCTGGGTTTGTTCTTCGGCCTGACAGGTGCGCCGATCAACGCCCGCGATGCCCTTGACCTAGGCCTGGCTGACCGTTTTCTGGGCGAGCACCAGCAAGAGGCCTTGATCGAGGAGTTGGTGCAACTCAACTGGCAGGAGCAGACCGCCATACAACTGAACAGCCTGCTCAAGGCCGAGCAGCATCGTGCCTGCGCCGAGCTGCCTGATGCCCAGTGGCTGCCACGACGGCATGAGATCGATCAGTTACTCGACGTGGCGGATGCGGCTTCAGCCTGGCGCGCGCTGGAAAGGCTCAAGCAGCATGACGACCCATTGCTGGCAGATGCCGGCCACCGTCTGCATGAGGGTTGCCCGCTGACGGCGCATCTGGTCTGGGAGCAGATCCGCCGGGCGCGGTACCTGTCGTTGGCGCAGGTGTTCCAGATGGAATACAGCATGAGCCTGAACTGTTGCCGCCACCCTGAATTCAGTGAAGGCGTGCGCGCTCGCCTGCTGGACAAAGACAACCAGCCGCGCTGGCACTGGCCTGATGTGGCGCAAGTACCGGCGGCGGTAGTCGAGGCGCATTTTGCCAAGGCGTGGGAAGGACGGCACCCATTGGCGGATGTGGGTTAGCCTGCTGATGCGGGGGCTGCTTTTCAGCCCCCGCCTCCGCTCAGCTAGCGCTGCCAGTTTCCTCCTCGCCCCTGCCCGCCCCGCCCGTCCCAGCGCCCGCGGTGGTCAACCTGCCGATTGGAGTGCCGGTCGCCCTGCCGGTAACGCTGGCTGTCATTGCGATAGTCATGGCGATCCCGGTCCTGCCGGTAGTCTTGCCGCTGGCGATTGCCGTAGTCATGGCGCGGGTTGCCATGCCACTGGTTCATCCTCGGCTGCGGATAGGGCCGGTAATGGGGCACAGGGGCCGACCGATTGTAGTAACGGGGAGCAGGCTGATAGTAGTAGCGCGGCGCAGGCGCCACATAGTAACGGTCATAGCGGTAATACCCCGGCGCCACATAGCGGTCGGTGGAGTAATAGTCCGAACGGTAATAGCCCCCGCGCTCATGGTACGGGGCGCAGGCCGAAGTCATCAGCCCCAGCAGGGCGATCAACAGGATTCGATAGGACATGGCGGCCTCCTGGACCGCTGGAGTGCCCGAACAGCGGCGCTGGCGAGCGTCGATACAAGATGTGTAAATCGACACTGAGTAAGACAGTGGCGGGCAGGTGCAGTGCCGTTTCTGCAATAACTTGATACAGCTGCAATAACCCTGAAAAACTTGCAGTCATTTGCCGGCCATCTCACTAGAATAAGCGGCTCGGCACACATCACGGGAAGATCATGCCCTTACGTTCCGCTCTGTTCTCGCAACGCTCGCTGATCGTTACCCTGCTCGTGTTACTGGCATGCGGCTTCCTGGCCACCTCGCTGCTCAGCTACTTCTCCTCGCGCAGCGCCATCCGCGACGGCATCATCAATACCGAATTGCCGCTAACCTCCGACACTGTCTACTCGGAAATCCAGAAAGACCTGATCCGCCCGGTGCTGATCGCCTCGATGATGGCCCAGGACACCTTCCTGCGCGACTGGGTACTGTCCGGCGAGCAGGATACCCAACGCATGACCCGCTACCTGAGCGAGGTCCTGGGCAAGCAGGACATCTTCACGTCCTTTTTCGTGTCCGATCGCACGCTGACCTACTACCAGGCCAAAGGCGTGCTCAAGCACGTCGAACCGGGCACCTGGCGTGATGCCTGGTATTTCCGTCTGCGTGAACTCAAGGCCCCTTATGAGATCAACGTCGACCTGGACATGGCCAACCAGGACAGCCTGACCGTGTTCATCAATTACCAGGTGCACGACTACCAGCAGCGCTTCATCGGCGCGGCAGGCGTAGGGCTGAGCGTATCGTCGGTGGTCAAGCTGATCGATCAGTACCAACGCCGCTACCAGCGCGCGGTGCTCTTCACGGATGCCAAGGGCAAGGTGCTGATGACCGGCTCCGAGGGTGGCCCGCATGGCTTGCAAGTCGGCCAGTCACTTAAGGACAACCCTGAGCTGAAGGCCATGCTGGCCGAGCAGTTGGTGCCGGGCGAAGGCAGCCACGAGTACCATGACAGCGAAAACCACAGCCACTTTCTCAACATTCGCCACCTGCCCGAACTGGACTGGTACCTGTTGGTGGACAAACGCGAAACCGGCGTCCTCGACCGCATTCGCCACGCGCTGTACCTGAACCTGGCGATCTGTACGATGATCACCCTGGTGGTGCTGGCACTGGTGCATGCCATGGTCCGCCGCCACCAGGCCAGCACCGAAGCCTTGGCCACGCTCGACAGCCTCACCGGCTTGTACAACCGGCGCAGCTTCGACCTGCTCGCCGCCCAGGCGCTGCGAGAAGCCAGGCGCGACAGTAGCCCACTGGTGGCCTTGCTGATCGATCTGGACCACTTCAAGGCGCTGAACGACAACCACGGCCACCTGGCAGGTGACGAAGTGCTACGCCAATTCGCCAATGTGCTGCAAGGCAGCCTGCGTCAGTCAGATATACTGTGCCGCTGGGGCGGTGAGGAATTCATCGTGCTGCTGCGCGAAGCTGAAGGCCGCCAGGCCATCGAGGTGGCGGAAAAGATCCGCCGACGCACCGAGCAGCTGACCTTCAGTTACGACAACCAGCCGCTGCGGCTGACCACCAGCATCGGCCTGAGCAGCCTGCAACCGGGGGATACCCTGCACGCCCTGCTGACCCGCGCCGACCGCGCGCTTTATCGTGCCAAGCAGGCTGGCCGCAACCGTGTCTGCAGTGAAACCCGCCATGAATGACAAGCAACACTGCCCCGCTTGCGGTGCCCTCAACCAGTGCAGCCTGGCCGACCCACGCCGTGCCACCCAAGCGTGTTGGTGCTATAGCGTGACCATCGACCCGGCCGTGCTCCAGGCCTTGCCCGACGAGCTGCGCAACAAGGCCTGTCTGTGCCCGCGCTGCGCCGCCGTTGAAGAACAGCTCCGTCCATCCGCTGCCCACTGATCGTTGCCATGCGCCTTGACCGTTTCCTCGCCAACCTGCCCAGCTACAACCGCCAGAACGTTCGCCTGATGCTGGCGCAACGCCGCGTGCGAGTGGATGGCCAGGTAGTCAGCGACCCGCTGACCGACGTGCGTGAATTCAGCCGCGTAGAGCTGGACGAGCAACTGCTGCAGGCCGGCCGCCCGGCCCGCTACCTGATGCTGTACAAGCCCACTGGCTGCGTAAGCGCCACTCACGACCCGCAACACCGTACCGTTCTCGACCTGCTGCCAGCGGCGTTTCGAGATGACCTGCACATAGCCGGGCGCCTGGATTTCAACACGACCGGCCTGATGATCCTGACCAACGATGGCCAGTGGTCACGGCGCCTGACCCAGCCTGCCACCAAGCTGCCCAAGCATTATCTGGTGGACACCGAGGACGAGATTGGCGAGCACTATGTGGCCAAGTTTCGCGAGGGTTTCTATTTTGCCTTCGAAGACCTCACCACCCAACCTGCCCAGCTGGACATCCTCGGCCCCCACCGAGCCCGGCTGGCGATCGTCGAGGGGCGATACCACCAGGTCAAGCGCATGTTCGGGCATTTCAACAACAAGGTGGTGGGGCTGCATCGGGAGAGCATGGGGGCGATCCGGCTGGATCCGGGGTTGGCGCCGGGGGAGTATCGTGAACTGACGGCCAATGAGATAGCCACTGTCTAGGCCGTGACAGACAGCCCGTGTCGTCATACGACCGCTCAGCGACAAAAGTCACATTACTTACCGAACGGCACTTGCGCGATCCCCAACCCACTGCTTGAATCCAAATCGTCAGTCTGCATGTGACTACCAAGTCACACCTGCAGCCGATGACACTTTTTGCCGGCCACCCAAAGCCTAGATGCCTTGGGGCACGGCAAATTGCCCGCCAAAAACAATACCGTCGACGCAAGTGCCAAGGATCGACACAGGGCCCCCGGATTATCTTCAGGCAAATGCCTACCTGTCATAAAGAACGTGCACCCTAGGTGACGCGAATACCCTTTTTGCGCCAGGAGTCGATGACATGAGGCCAGAAATCGCTGTACTTGATATCCAAGGTCAGTATCGGGTTTACACGGAGTTCTATCGCGCGGATGCGGCCGAAAACACGATCATCCTGATCAACGGCTCGCTGGCCACCACGGCCTCGTTCGCCCAGACGGTACGTAACCTGCACCCACAGTTCAACGTGGTTCTGTTCGACCAGCCGTATTCAGGCAAGTCCAAGCCGCACAACCGTCAGGAACGGCTGATCAGCAAGGAGACCGAGGCGCATATCCTCCTTGAGCTGATCGAGCACTTCCAGGCAGACCACGTGATGTCTTTTTCGTGGGGTGGCGCAAGCACGCTGCTGGCGCTGGCGCACCAGCCGCGGTACGTGAAGAAGGCAGTGGTGAGTTCGTTCTCGCCAGTGATCAACGAGCCGATGCGCGACTATCTGGACCGTGGCTGCCAGTACCTGGCCGCCTGCGACCGTTATCAGGTCGGCAACCTGGTCAATGACACCATCGGCAAGCACTTGCCGTCGCTGTTCAAACGCTTCAACTACCGCCATGTGAGCAGCCTGGACAGCCACGAGTACGCACAGATGCACTTCCACATCAACCAGGTGCTGGAGCACGACCTGGAACGTGCGCTGCAAGGCGCGCGCAATATCAACATCCCGGTGCTGTTCATCAACGGCGAGCGCGACGAGTACACCACAGTCGAGGATGCGCGGCAGTTCAGCAAGCATGTGGGCAGAAGCCAGTTCAGCGTGATCCGCGATGCGGGCCACTTCCTGGACATGGAGAACAAGACCGCCTGCGAGAACACCCGCAATGTCATGCTGGGCTTCCTCAAGCCAACCGTGCGTGAACCCCGCCAACGTTACCAACCCGTGCAACAGGGGCAGCATGCATTTGCCATCTGAGCGGCTCGGCGCCTTGTAGCCAATACCCGCAGGCCACGGGGCGCCGACAAGCTTTTTTATAACTTGGGCTTCTAATTCGCTGAAGGTTCTGGTAAAAAGTCGAGCTCAGATGCGGGTATAGTTTAGTGGCAAAACGAAAGCTTCCCAAGCTTTAGTTGAGGGTTCGATTCCCTCTACCCGCTCCACATCGCATTCCCGCATGGCGTTCCAGCAACGTCATCGCAGTCAAAAGGAGCCTTGGCTCCTTTTTTCGTTTTTCATCCTGCCTTGACCTGGCCCATGGCCATTTACCCACCGATCCGCTTCAATGCGCATCGGGCCTTTGCGTGCGCAAGCGAAACGGCTTGTGGCGGATATGCTCACTGGATTCGTGAAACCATTCGAAAGGACAACGCATGTTTCTCTCCCGCTGGCTACCGGGCCTTGCCAACCTGCTGCACTACCGCCGTGAATGGTTCCACGCCGATCTGCAGGCGGGCCTGTCGGTAGCCGCGATCCAGATTCCCATTGCCATTGCCTATGCGCAGATCGTCGGGCTGCCGCCGCAATATGGCCTGTACGCCTGTGTGCTACCGATGATGGTCTACGCGCTGATCGGTAGCTCGCGCCAGCTGATGGTCGGCCCCGACGCCGCCACCTGCGCGATGATCGCCGGTGCCGTGGCACCGCTGGCCATGGGCGACCCGCAGCGCATCGTCGAACTGTCGGTGATCGTCACCGTGCTGGTCGGCGTGATGCTGATTGCCGCGGGCCTGGCGCGGGCCGGGTTCATCGCCAGCTTCTTCTCGCGGCCGATCCTGATCGGCTACCTCAACGGTATCGGCCTGAGCCTGATCGCCGGGCAGCTGTCCAAAGTGGTGGGCTTCAAGATCGAGGGCGACGGTTTCATCCTCAGCCTGATCAACTTCTTCCAGCGTCTGGGGGAAATTCACTGGGTCACATTGATCATCGGCCTGGCCGCCCTGGGCCTGCTCATCTGGCTGCCACGGCGCTACCCGCGCCTGCCCGCAGCCCTCACGGTAGTGGCGTTGTTCATGCTGCTGGTTGGTCTGTTCGGCCTTGACCGCTTCGGCGTCGCCGTCCTTGGGCCGGTACCTGCAGGCATCCCGCAACTGGCCTGGCCACACAGCAACCTGGCGGAAATGAAGAGCCTGCTGCGCGACGCCCTGGGTATCGCCACCGTCAGCTTCTGTAGCGCCATGCTTACCGCACGCAGCTTTGCCGCCCGGCATGGCTATGCGATCAACGCCAACCACGAATTCGTCGCCCTGGGCGTGAGCAACCTGGCGGCCGGGGTTTCCCAGGGCTTTGCCATCAGCGGTGCCGACTCGCGCACTGCAGTCAACGACATGGTCGGTGGCAAAAGCCAGCTGGTGGGCATCATCGCGGCACTGGTGATCGCCCTGATCCTGCTGTTCTTCACCGCGCCCATGGCCTGGATCCCCCAGGCTGCGCTGGGCGCCGTGCTGCTGATGGCAGGCTGGGGGTTGATCGACATCAAGTCGCTGGGGCATATCCGGCGTCTAAGCCGCTTCGAGTTCTGGCTGTGCCTGGTGACCACGGCGGGCGTACTGAGCTTGGGCGTGCTGCCCGGTATCGTGTTTGCCGTGACCCTGGCGATCCTGCGCCTGCTTTACAGCATCTACCAGCCCACCGATGCCGTACTGGGCTGGCTGCCGGGCACCGAAGGCCAGGTGGACATCCGCAAATTCAAGGACGCCCGCACCGTGCCTGGCCTGGTGGTGTACCGCTTCGACGACGCCATCCTGTTCTTCAATGCCGACTACTTCAAGATGCGCCTGCTTGAAGCCGTGCAAAGCCAGGACCAGCCTAAAGCCGTGCTGTTCGATGCCGAAGCGGTAACCAGCATCGATGTCAGCGGCATCGCCGCCCTGCGCGAAGTGCGCGACACCCTGGCGGCCCAAGGCATCTTCTTCGCCATCGCCCGCGCCCGTGGCACTTTCCTGCGCATGTTGGTGCGCTCGGGGATGGCGCGGGACATGGAAGAAAAACTGCTATTCGGCTCGGTACGCGCAGGGATTCGTGCGTACCGCGTGTGGCGCAACCGAAACCACAGTGTGCAAGTGACCGAACAGGGTTGAGCGGCTTTCATCCTGTTCAACCTGCTGCGCCTGTGCTGGCCCTTTCGCGGGTAAACCCGCTCCTACATGGACTTGTAGGGGCGGGTTTACCCGCGAAAGGGCCAGCACAGACAACACAAAACCATCGCCCTGACACCAACCCTCGCACACCTCGCATGACATGCTAAAGTCGCCCCGTTCCCCGCACCACTCAACGGACCCAGCATGCCCGCTCTCGATGCCACCCTCACCCCCTGGCCAGAACTCGCCGCCCGCCACCCCTGCGACGCCCTGCTGCTGGGCAACGGCGCCAGCCGCGCAGTATGGAAGCCGTTCGGCTACTTCTCGTTGTTCGAGCAAGCGCAACGCGCAGGCCGCAAGAAAGGCCTGGCGGTCAGCGACCAGGCACTGTTCAAGTCCTTGGCCACGGAACTGTTCGAGCCGGTGCTCAGCGCCCTCAACACCACCGTGCGGACCAATGCCGCCCTGGCCATCAACTCCACCGCACCGCTGAACCGCTACTACTCGATCAAGGAAGCGTTGATTCACGCCGTGCGCACGGTGCATCTGCCCTGGCCGCTGATGCCGCCGGCCACACTGGCAACCCTCAATCAGGCCCTGCGTGGCTATCGAAGCGTCTACACCAGCAACTACGACCTGCTACTGCCATGGGCCGTACATCACGCCCCGAATGGCTTCGCCGAACTGTTCGACGAACAAGGCTATTTCGACGTGCGACGCACCGGCAGCGAAGGCACCCGGGTGCTGCACCTGCATGGCGGCCTGCACCTGCTCAAGCTGCCCGACGGCACCACCCGCCAGCGCAGCGCTGAAAGTGCCGAACTGCTCGATGGGTTTGCCGTGAACATCCCGGGTGAAGTACCGCTTTTCGTCAACGAAGACCGCAGCGACGAAAAACTGCGCGCTATCCGCAACTCGGACTACCTGAACTGGTGCCTGGGGCAGCTGGCGCAGGAAAACCACGGGATATGCCTGTTCGGACAGCATCTGGACAGCAGTGACCGGCACCTGCTCGACGCTGTGCGCCAAGCCCGTCCGCAACAGCTATCCATTGCCATTCGGCCGCTGGGCGAGGCTTCGGTGATCAATCAGAAGCAGCATTTTGCAGATCGTTTCGGGGATTTGCCGGGGACGGCGGTGCATTTCTTCGATGCCAGCACCCACCCGTTGGGGCAGGCAGCATTGGCTATCGAAGTGCCCTCTGCTCGGCGCTGACAGCGTCCCCGGAGGCGTGCCGGTGGGTGGCGTCAGAGCAACCCATCCGCGCGCAACAACGATTCCAGGCAATGCTCCTGCACCCCATAGAACGCCTTGAGCTGGGCAATCTTCTCCAGCAACGCCCCGTTATCTCCCGCCTGCCGCCGCTTCACCGCAAGAATCATCTTGTTCTTGTTGGTGTGCTCCAGCGAGATGAACTCGAACACCTTGGTTTCATAGCCACAGGCTTCCAGGTACAGCGCACGCAGGCTGTCGGTCAGCATTTCGGCCTGCTGGCCCAGGTGCAGGCCGTACTGCAGCATGGGTTGCAGCAACCCCGGGCTGTGCAATTGCGGGCGGATCTGCTTGTGGCAGCACGGCGAGCACATGATGATCGCGGCGTTGCAGCGGATGCCGGTGTGGATTGCGTAGTCGGTAGCGATGTCACAGGCATGCAAGGCGATCATCACCTCGATGGCCTCAGGCACCACGCTGCGCACATCACCACACTGGAACTCCAGGCCTGGGTGGTCGAGGCGTGCGGCCGCGGCGTTGCACAGGTCGACCATGTCCTGGCGCAGCTCCACGCCGGTCACCTGTGCGTCACGGCCCAAACTGTTGCGCAGGTAGTCATGCATGGCAAAGGTCAGGTAGCCCTTGCCCGAACCGAAGTCGGCCACCCGCAGCGCCTGTTCCGTCGACACCGGTGCATTGGCCAGGGCGTGGTCGAAAACCTCGATGAACTTGTTGATCTGCTTCCACTTGCGCGACATGGACGGGATCAGTGCGCCTTGTGCGTCGGTCACACCGAGGTCGCGCAGAAACGGCCGCGACAGCTCCAGATAACGCTTCTTCTCGCGGTCATGCCCGCTGCCCGCATCGGCCACGCGCGGTGCCTGGGCACCGTGGCGCTGGAGCATCGGTTTGCCCTTCTTGCTGAAGGTCAGCTGCACTTCGCCGTCAGCATCGAACAGATGGGCATTGCGGAAGCTGTCCGGCAGCAGTTCGGCAACCAGCACCTGGGCCTGGTCCAGCGGCAGGTTGCGGGTGATGTCGCGGGTCTGGTGGCGGTAGACCAGCGACAGGCACGGCTGGCCCTTGACCTGCAGCGGCTTGGCAATGATCCGTTGCAAGGTCTGGTCGGCACCGACATGGCGCGCCAGCACCAGCTTGACCAGGGTTTCGCCGTGCAGGGTGGCGTTCAGCAGGTCGAGAAACTGAGCGCGCGCATCCGGCGCGCAAGAGGCAGAAGTACTGGCGGACATGAAAAAGGGGGCCTTGGGAAGCGGAACGCCTATTCTAACGTGCCCCAAGCACCCTGTGGGAGCGGGCTTGCCCGCGAACACCGGCAAAGCCGGTGCCAGACACCCTGTCGCCTGTTTCCAAGGCAAGCCTGTGCCCACAGGAAATCCAGCAAGGCTGGACGCTCCTTCAGTCGAGAATCACCAAGCGGTTGGGCAACTCGTTGCGTGCATGGGTTGGCGGCACGTGCTGGCTAAGCAACTCGCCACACGCTTCGATGCACTCGACAAAGCCCTGCAAGGTACGGCCCTGGCGCACCTGCTCGGCCAAGCGGGCACCGATGGCCGCGCGGGCTTGGGCATCCAGGCAGTGCTCGATACCCCGATCGACCAGGATCTCCACATGCCGCTCCGCCTCGCTGACGAAAATCAGCACGCCCGTGGCGCCCGCTGTGCGCTGCAGGTTCTGCTCGCGAAACTGCTGGTGGGCCAGGCGCGAGGCACGCCAGCGGCGCAAGGTACGGGGGATCAGCCAGTCGGCCAGGCGTGGGTTGCGCAGCAGCAGGCACAAAACGACGAACAGCAGCACGTTGCCCATCAGCACGCCACGCACGCTGGGCCAAGCCAGCAGCCAGTGCAACAGACCGGGCACGGTCAGTGCCAGCACGGCGGCCCACAACAACGGCCAATACGCATAATCGTCGGCACGACGGGCAAGCACCGTCACCAGTTCGGCATCGGTACGCCGTTCGGCACGGGCAATGGCTTCGGCAATCTGCCGCTGATGGTATTCGTCGAAGGGGGTCATGCCGTCGGTCTCTTGAGCGTTCTTATAGTTGTTATCCCGGCATTCGGGGCTTCATCCGCAGGCGACATATTCAGGCATAATCCGCCGCTGGAAGAATTGCCTGCAAATCGTACAACAATAGCCGCCTGAAAACTTCGGTCGCGCACGTATCACCGTGGATACGGCAGAGGCCCCAAAACGGAATTGATGATGAAACTGTCTTTGCTGGGCCTGGCCATGGGCCTTGCCAGTCAGGCGGCCCTCGCCGCCCCCACCGCCCCGCCCCTGCAGGACAAGCAGGCCTTTATCGAGCATCTGATCAGCCAGATGACCGAAGCCGAAAAAATCGGCCAGTTGCGCCTGATCAGCATCGGCCCGGAAATGCCCCGCGACAAGATCCGCGAGGAAATCGCCGCCGGCCGTATCGGTGGCACCTTCAACTCACGCACTGCCCCCGAAAACCGGCCGATGCAGGACGCGGCCATGCGCAGCCGCCTGAAGATCCCGATGTTCTTCGCCTACGACACCGTCCACGGCGAGCGCACCATCTTCCCGATCGGCCTGGGCATGGCCGCTACCTGGGACATGGAGGCCGTCGCCAAGGTCGGCCGCACCGCCGCGATCGAAGCCTCGGCCGACGCCCTGGACATGACGTTCGCGCCAATGGTGGATATCGCCCGTGACCCGCGCTGGGGCCGCACAAGCGAAGGTTTCGGCGAAGACACCTACCTGACTTCGAGAATCGGCCAGGTAATGGTGCGCTCGTTCCAGGGCAGCAGCCCGGCCAACCCCGACAGCATCATGGCCATCGTCAAGCATTTCGCCTTGTATGGCGCCGTGGAAGGCGGGCGCGACTACAACACGGTCGATATGAGCCTGCCGAAAATGTACAACGACTACCTGCCACCCTATCGCGCCGCGCTCGATGCAGGTGCCGGTGGCGTTATGGTGGCGCTGAACTCGATCAACGGCGTACCGGCCACCTCCAACACCTGGCTGATGAACGACCTGCTGCGCAAGGAGTGGGGCTTCAAGGGCGTGACCATCAGCGACCACGGTGCCATCCAGGAGCTGATTCGCCACGGCGTCGCCCGTGACGGCCGTGAAGCCGCCAAGCTGGCGATCAAGGCCGGCATCGACATGAGCATGAACGATACCCTGTACGGCGAAGAGCTGCCGGGCCTGCTGAAGTCCGGCGAGGTGACCCAGCGCGAGCTGGACCAGGCGGTGCGTGAAGTGCTGGGTGCCAAGTACGACATGGGCCTGTTCAAGGACCCGTACGTGCGCATCGGCAAGGCCGAAACCGATCTGAAGGACTACTACGGCAACGACCGCCTGCACCGCGAAGCTGCGCGTGACGTGGCACGCCGCAGCCTGGTGCTGCTGGAAAACCGCAACCAGACCCTGCCACTGAAAAAAGCCGGCACCATTGCCTTGGTCGGCCCGCTGGCCGATGCCCCGATCGACATGATGGGCAGCTGGGCCGCCGACGGTAAGCCCGTTCACTCGGTGACCGTGCGCGAAGGCTTGCGCCGCGCCGTGGAAGGCAAGGCCAAGCTGGTCTACGCCAAAGGCTCCAACGTCACGGGCGACAAGGCGATCTTCGATTACCTGAACTTCCTCAACTTCGATGCCCCGGAAATCGTCGACGACCCACGCCCGCCTGCCGTGCTGATCGATGAAGCAGTCAAGGCGGCGAAGCAATCCGACGTCGTGGTCGCAGTGGTCGGCGAGTCCCGCGGCATGTCCCACGAGTCGTCGAGCCGCACCACCCTGGAGATCCCGGCCAGCCAGCGCGAGCTGATCAAGGCGCTCAAGGCCACCGGCAAACCGCTGGTGCTGGTGCTGATGAACGGCCGGCCGCTGTCGATCAGCTGGGAGCGCGAGCAGGCCGATGCCATCCTGGAAACCTGGTTCGCCGGCACCGAAGGCGGCAATGCCATCGCCGACGTGCTGTTTGGCGACTACAACCCCTCCGGCAAGCTGGCCATTACCTTCCCACGGTCGGTGGGGCAGATCCCGATGTACTACAACCACACCCGCATCGGCCGGCCGTTCACGCCGGGCAAGCCGGGCAACTACACCTCGCAATACTTCGAAGAACCCAACGGGCCGCTTTATCCGTTCGGCTATGGCTTGAGCTACAGCAGCTTCGAGCTGTCAGGCCTGAACCTGTCGAGCAAGGATCTAAAGCGCGGCGATACGCTGGATGCCAAGGTAACAGTCAAGAACACCGGCAAGGTTGCAGGCGAGACGGTGGTGCAGCTGTACCTGCAGGATGTGTCGGCGTCGATGAGCCGCCCAGTGAAAGAGTTGAAAAACTTCCAGAAGCTGATGCTTGAACCGGGTGAAACCCGCACGTTGACCTTCCGCATCAGCGAGGACGACCTGAAGTTCTACAATGGCCAGTTGCAGCGGGTTGCCGAACCAGGGGAGTTCAATGTCCAGGTAGGGCTGGACTCCCAGGCGGTGCAGCAGCAGAGCTTTGAATTGCTTTGACTGAAAAAGGCCGCCTGTTCCGGCCTTTTCGCGGGTAAAACCGCGCCTACAGGTGCTGCAGAGTCCCTGTAGGCGCGGGTTTACCCGCGAAGAGGCCGGCCCCGATCTCCCACCACCGGATCCGCCCCCGATGCCCTTTTCCTTTCGCGCCCTGCGTCTGGGGCTGATCACCCTGCTGATCGTGCTGGGTACCGCACTCAGCGCCGGCTGGGCCATGCACCAGGCCAAGCGCCAGGCCATGGAAGACGACGCCAAGCGTGCCAGCCAGCAACTGGGCCTGTACGCCAACGCACTGCACACCCTGATCGATCGCTACCGTGCCCTCCCCGCCGTGCTGGCGCTGGACCCGGAGCTGATCGCAGCCTTGCGCGGCCCGGTCGACGAAAAGGCTCAGAACGCCCTGAACCTCAAGCTCGAACGCATCAATGGCGCCGCCAATTCCTCCACCCTCGAGCTGCTCGACCGCACCGGGCTGGCCATTGCCGCCAGCAACTGGCGGCTGCCCAGCAGCTACGTCGGCTCCAACTACGGTTTCCGCCCCTACTTCAAGCAAACCCGCAACCAGGGCAGTGGCCGCTTCTATGCCGTGGGCGTGACCAGTGGCGTGCCGGGCTACTTCCTCGCCAGCGCGGTGAACGACGAGCATGGCCGATTCCTTGGCGCCATGGTGGTGAAGCTGGAGTTCCCCGAGCTGGAACGCGAATGGCGACAGGGCAACGATATCCTGTTGGTCAGCGACGCCCGCGGCATCACTTTCATCGCAAACCAGGATGGCTGGCGCTACCGCGAACTTCAGCCGCTCAGTGGCGCCGACCGTGCCGAGCTGGCCGAAACCCGCCAGTACGACAAGCAACCGCTGGTGCCGCTACACCATCAGGTGCTGACGCGGTTTGCCCCCTACAGCACCCTTAGCCGCGTGCAAGGCCCCGAGGGTAGTACCGAGTACCTGTGGGAAAGCCTGCCGCTGGAAGGCGAAAACTGGACCTTGCACCTGCTGCGCAAACCGCAGGTCGCTGCCGACGGCCGTAACGCCGCGCTTGGCGCCGCCGCCGTCTGGCTGAGCCTGGTGTTCGCCGCCCTTTTCGTCAGCCAACGCCTGCGCCTGGCACGCCTGCGCCAGCGCAGCCGGCAAGAACTCGAACGCCAGGTCGAAGAACGCACCCGCGAGCTGCGCACTGCCCAGGAAGGCCTGGTGCAATCAGCCAAGCTGGCCGCACTCGGGCAGATGTCGGCGGCCATGGCCCACGAAATCAACCAACCGCTGACCACCCAACGTATGCAGCTGGAAACCCTGCGCCTGCTGCTTGACCATGGTCGCCATGACGAAGCGCGGCAAGCGCTGGAGCCACTGGAACAGATGCTCACGCGCATGGCAGCACTTACCAGCCACCTGAAAACCTTTGCCCGCAACAGCCCGATGGGCCTGCGCGAACGCCTTGACCTGGCAACCGTGGTCGACCAGGCCTTGCACCTGCTGGAAGCGCGCCTTCGCAACGAGGAAGTGGAAGTGGCTCTGTACCTGGCACGCCCGGCCTGGGTACGCGGCGATGCCATCCGCCTGGAGCAGGTGCTGATAAACCTCCTGCACAATGCACTCGACGCCATGCTCGACAAGCGTTACAAACGCCTGGAGATCCGCATCGAACCCGACGGGGAGCTATGGCGCCTGAGTGTGCTCGACTCGGGTGGCGGCATTGCCGAAGCCGACCTGGCCAAGGTCTTCGACCCGTTCTTTACCACCAAACCGGTGGGGGAAGGGCTAGGGCTGGGCCTGGCCATTTCCTACGGCATCGTCCACGAGGCCGGCGGCCAGCTGCGGGCCGAAAACCTGCCTGGCGGCGCGCGCCTGAGCCTTACCCTGCCCCGTGACCTGGAGCCTGTATGTTGAATTCGGTGATCGTCGTCGATGATGAAGCCAGTATCCGCACTGCTGTCGAGCAATGGCTGAGCCTGTCTGGCTTCAGCGTGCAGTTGTTCGCTCGCGCCGAAGCGTGCCTGGCACACCTGCCGCAGCACTTCCCTGGGGTGATCATCAGCGATGTGCGCATGCCGGGCATGGATGGCCTGCAATTGCTCGAACGCCTGCAGGCGAACGACCCCGACTTGCCCGTGATTCTGCTGACCGGTCACGGTGATGTACCGATGGCGGTAGAAGCCATGCGCATGGGGGCCTATGACTTCCTGGAAAAACCCTTCACGCCGCAAGACTTGCTGGGCAGCCTGCGCCGCGCCCTTGAAAAACGCCAGCTGGTGCTTGAGAACCGCCGGCTCCACGAGCAGGCCGACCTCAAGTCACGCCTGGAAGGCACGCTGCTGGGCATGTCCCAGGGCCTGCAACAGCTGCGCCGGCAAGTGCTGGACCTGGCCGGCCTGCCGGTGAACGTGTTGATCCGCGGTGAAACCGGCAGTGGCAAGGAGCGGGTGGCCCGCTGCCTGCACGACTTCGGCCCCCGTGCCGCCAAGCCCTTTGTAGCCCTTAACTGCGCGGCCATCCCCGAGTCGCTGTTCGAGGCCGAACTGTTTGGCCATGAGAGTGGCGCCTTCACGGGCGCCCAGGGTAAACGCATCGGCAAGCTGGAGTATGCCAACGGTGGCACCGTGTTCCTCGACGAAATCGAGAGCATGCCCCTGGCCCAACAGGCCAAGCTGTTGCGGGTGATACAGGAGCAGAAACTGGAGCGCCTGGGGGCCAACCAGAGCATCAGCGTCGACCTGCGCATCATTGCTGCGACCAAGCCCGACCTGCTCGAGGAGGCTCGTGCCGGGCGCTTCCGCGAAGACCTGGCCTACCGCCTGAACGTCGCCGAATTGCGCCTGGCACCGCTGCGCGAGCGGCGGGAGGACATTCCGCTGCTGTTCGAGCACTTTGCCCGTGCTGCCGGTGAAAAGCTTGGCCGCGCGGCCCCGCCGCTATCGGGTGCTCAGCTGGCGCAGCTGCTGTCACATGACTGGCCTGGCAACGTACGTGAACTGGCCAATGCGGCGGAGCGGCATGCGTTGGGGCTGGGTTCGCCAAACTTCGAGGTGGCACCTGCCGGGCAGTCGCTGGGCGAGCAGATGGAAGCATTCGAGGCGCAATGCCTACGTGCGGCCTTGCGTCAACATGGGGGCGAGATCAAGTCGGTGATGGAGGCTTTGCAACTGCCGCGGCGCACGCTTAACGAAAAGATGCAACGGCATGGGCTGGTGCGCGAGGATTTTATTGGGTAGGCATGAGCGGAAATCCGCTTATGACCAAGACCTGGTAGGCAAAAAACCGCTCATAACGTCGAGGCTTTGGACTGCTTTGCAGCCCTTCGCGGTCAAGCCCGCTCCTGCAAAGGGCGGCGCAACACCCACTACTGTGCCGGCTCGGGCTATTTGATGCCCTCAAATGAATCAGCCCGCACCCATTTGGCACACCTTCTGCAATTGCCTTGGCAAGCTGCGCCACGGCGCGCTCCACAAAAACAACGAGAAGGTATCCCTCATGGATAACGCCACCTCCCTGCCCGCCGGGGCGGCCACCGCGCCTGCCGCAGAAAAAACCACCGCCAGCCGCTTGAAGTCGATTTTCAGCGGGTCCATCGGCAACATGGTCGAATGGTACGACTGGTACGTCTACGCCGCATTCTCGCTGTACTTCGCCAAGGCCTTCTTCCCCGCCGGCGACTCCACCGCACAACTGCTCAATACCGCCGCGATCTTCGCCGTGGGCTTCCTGATGCGCCCGATCGGTGGCTGGCTGATGGGCCTGTACGCCGACCGCAAGGGCCGCAAGGCCGCGCTGATGGCGTCGGTCCTGCTCATGTGCGCAGGCTCCCTGGTCATCGCCCTGACCCCGGGTTACGAAACCATCGGCGTCGCCGCACCTGTCCTGCTGGTCATCGCGCGCCTGCTGCAGGGCCTGTCGGTGGGTGGTGAATACGGCACCTCGGCCACCTACCTCAGCGAAATGGCCAGCAAGGATCGCCGTGGTTTCTTCTCCAGCTTCCAGTACGTGACCCTGATCTCCGGCCAGCTCATCGCCCTGGCGGTACTGATCATCCTGCAACAGACCCTGACCACCGAGCAGTTGTACGCCTGGGGCTGGCGCGTGCCGTTCGTGATCGGTGCGCTGTGCGCGGTGGTGGCCCTGTACCTGCGTCGCGGCATGGAAGAAACCGCCTCGTTCACCAAGAAGGAAAAGGCCAAGGAAAGCCTGATGCGCACCCTGCTGCGTCACCCCAAGGAGCTGATGACCGTCGTCGGTCTGACCATGGGCGGCACCCTGGCCTTCTACACCTACACCACCTACATGCAGAAATACCTGGTCAACACCGTGGGCATGAGCATCAGTGACTCGACCACCATCTCGGCCGCCACGCTGTTCCTGTTCATGTGCCTGCAGCCGGTGATCGGTGGTCTGTCCGACAAGATTGGCCGCCGTCCGATCCTGATCGCTTTCGGTGTGCTCGGCACCCTGTTCACCGTCCCCATCCTCAGCACCCTGCACACCATCCAGACCTGGTGGGGTGCGTTCTTCCTGATCATGGCCGCACTGATCATCGTAAGCGGCTATACCTCGATCAACGCCGTGGTCAAAGCCGAGCTGTTCCCAACCGAGATTCGCGCCCTGGGCGTGGGCCTGCCGTATGCCCTGACGGTGTCGATCTTCGGTGGCACCGCCGAATACGTGGCCCTGTGGTTCAAGAGCGCTGGTATGGAGAGCGGCTTCTACTGGTACGTCACCGCCTGTATCGCCTGCTCGCTGCTGGTTTACGCGACCATGAAAGACACCAAGCAGCACTCGCGGATTACCACTGAGTAACGCTGGCCTGGCAGTACTAAAAGGGGCGCTCCATTGCATGGAGCGCCCCTTTTCTATTCAGACTTTTCCTTCTTAACGCCCTATTAATTCCACCTTATCAAGCTGCAATGGCTGGCAGAACGTTGGCGCCCGCAAGGACGCTCCCTAGCCAGGGTTGCGGCCTGAAGCACCACATACGCGCCCAAATACATCGAGCAAATAGATTATTAAGCGCTGTTTTTTGCGCTTTTTAATCAAGTTATTCGGCGTAGGATTAAACCCATAGAAACAAACAACTCACAAACCCCTGGAGCAACGACCATGAAAAACAAACTGATCCTTACCCTGGCCCTCTCGGTTTTCGCAGCTGGCGCCTTCGCCGAAGATGGCTTCGACCGGACCGACGCTCACACCTTTGCCGCAGTTCAAACCCAGTCAGCCAGCTACGCTGAAGACGGCTTCGACCGCACCGGTGGCCAACGCTTCGCCGAAGACGGCTTCGACCGCACCGGCGGCCAGCGCTTCGCCGAAGACGGCTTCGACCGCACCGGTGGCCAACGCTTCGCTGAAGACGGCTTCGACCGCACCGGTGGCCAACGCTTCGCTGAAGACGGCTTCGATCGCACCAACGCGCACCGCATCAGCTGATACCTGATTGCGAGCACCCAGCCCGGCTTCGGCCGGGCTTGATCATTTGCAGGCGAGCTCAGGCTTGGCACACTAGGCACCTTGTCCACCAGGAGGTAGGGCCAACAAGCCCAGCACAGATGTATTACTACGAACCCGCCAAAGGCCACGGCCTGCCGCACGACCCGTTCAATGCCATCGTCGGTCCCCGCCCGATCGGCTGGATCTCCTCTCAGGACCGCGAAGGCCGCCTGAACCTGGCGCCTTACAGCTTCTTCAATGCGTTCAACTACATCCCGCCGATCATCGGTTTCTGCAGCGTCGGGCGCAAAGACAGCCTGAACAACATCGAGCAGACCGGTGAGTTCGTCTGGAACCTGGCCACCCGCCCACTGGCCGAGCAAATGAACCTGAGCTGCGCACCGGTTGCTGCCGAAGTGAACGAATTCGAATTGAGCGGCCTCACTGCCGCACCGTCGAGCATCGTCAAGGTGCCGCGCGTGGGTGAAACGCCGGTAGCCTTCGAGTGCAAGGTCAGCCAGATCGTCCAGCTCAAGCGGGCCGACCAGCAAGAGGTGCCCAGCTGGCTGATCCTTGGGGAAGTGGTGGCGGTGCACATTGCCGAGCACCTGTTGAACAACGGCATCTACGATACCGCTGCCGCCGAGCCAATCCTGCGTGGGGGTGGCCCGGCGGATTATTTCGAGCTGGGCAACCTGTTCAAGATGGCCCGGCCGCCGGCCTGATCACCAGACCAGCTCACCCTCTTCGCTGACGCCCTGCAGGCGTTGCAGTTCGGCGGTGGCCGCTTCGTCGGCGGCCACGGCGCCCTTGAATACCTGCCCGTCGAGAACCTTGTGAAAGCGCGGCGCGCCGCCCATGCCCAAGGCTTTGACCGCGATGGCTGCGTTGTAGCCGCCACCTTCCACCGGCACCATCGCCGATACCGCTTCGAAATGAGTGAATTCCCTACGTGCCATGTTGCTGTCCGCGTGATTGAACAAGGGCGTCACTTTACCTCATTCACGCTCAATCGAAGGTATGCAAGTCCAGGCTGCTGACCACCTGGGCCTGCACCAGCTCACCGAACACCTCCAGTGTCGGCGAAGCAAAGTAACCACTCATCGCCTGCTGGTCCTGCCAGCTTCCGCTGAGCAACCACAGGTCAGCATCAGCCTGCGAACGCTGCACGGTAAAACTCAGGCAACCCGGTGTACGCAGCGAGGGCTCGAGCAGGTCACGCAGGCGCGCGCCCAGCTCTGCCGAGCGCCCGCTGCTGGCACGGATGAAAGCAAGGTGGGTGACCGGTTGTTTAAGGGTCATTGCACAATCTCCTTGAAGCAGGCGGACGGAAAAGCCAGGCTGCCAAGGTTAGGCGCTCACCCGCGCAGCGCGTTAGGCCATTACTGCATGTCGATTGCCTGATCCTGCAGCGCGGCAGGATCAGGCAATCCACATGCAGCTTTCGACTAGCGCCCGTCTTTGCCCAAACCTATGCTGCGTCGGTCAGCAGAGGAAAGCCATCATGACCACCGCCACGTCCACCGAACCGACCCTGGAACTGCAGCGCCTGGAGCTGGCCGAGCTGATCAACCGCCATGCGGGCGAGCCCTATGGCCCAGCATCGGCCATTGATGACCTGTACCTGGTGCGTCACACCGAAAATGTGCGTTCTGTACCCACCCTGGCGCAGCCTGCCCTGTGCATCCTTGCCCAAGGCAGCAAAAGCCTGTTCCTGGGTGACGAGCAGTATGCCTACGACCCACTGCATTACATGGTCGTTTCGGTGACCTTGCCACTCAGTGCCGTGAGGCTGGATGCCAGCCCCGAGAACCCAAGCCTGGGCCTGCGCATGGACCTGGACCCGGCGGAGATCAGCCAGCTGATCGCCGAGAGCGGCCCGATGCTGGTACCCAATCGACCTTCCGGCCGTGGTTTGTATGTGGAAAGGACAGATGCCGCGTTACTCGATGCCCTGCTGCGGTTGCTGCGGCTGCTGGACACCCCCCGCGACATCGCAATGCTGGCGCCGCTGTTCCGCCGAGAGATTCTCTACCGCCTGCTGCGTGGGCCGCAGGGTTACCGGCTGTATGAAATTGCCTTGGCCAACAGCCAGACCCACCGGGTTTGCCAGGCCATCACTTGGCTCAACAACAACTTCCAACAGCCGCTGCGTATCGAGGACCTGGCCCGTGAGGTCAACCTCAGCACCTCGACCTTGCACCACCGCTTCAAGGCCGTGACCTCGATGAGCCCGCTTCAGTACCAGAAGCAGCTGCGCCTGCAGGAGGCGCGGCGGCTGATGTTGAACGACGGGCTGGAGGCGGCGGTGGCGGCTTATCGGGTGGGTTATGAAAGCCCGTCGCAGTTCAGCCGTGAATACAGCCGGCTTTACGGCGCGCCGCCGATTCGTGATGTGGCTCGGTTGCGGGCTACTGCGGTCTGAAGCTCGACATTCGCCTGCAGCGGCGCTTTCGCGGGTAAACCCGCTCCTACAGGTTTTTGCACAGATGCGAAAATTGCGCGCTGCCTGCAGGTGCGAGAGGCCGATACAGGCAATCGCAATGCTTCAACCCAACACCGCGGCCTGCCACTGATTCTGATCCACCTGAATCAAGGTCGGCCCCTTGCGCTCCACCGCTTGCCCGAGCGCGGCCTGCAATTGGGCGATATCGGCCACGTTCTCTGCTGCCGCGCCCAACGCCCGCGCCACGCCGATGAAATCCGGGGTATGGATATCCACCCCGACCGGCTCGATCGCCCGATTGACCATGTATTTCTTGATTTCCTCGTACCCCTGGTTATTCCACAGCAGTACGATCAGCGGTACCTGCGCCTCCACTGCACTGGCCAGTTCCGGCAGGGTGAACTGCAAACCACCATCACCAATCAGGCACACCGCCGGAGCGCGTTCCACGGCCTGCTCGGCACTGCCCAACCAGGCGCCCATAGCTGCTGGCAACGCGTAACCCAAGGTGCCGTACCCGGTCGAGGCGTTGAACCAGCGGCGTGGCTGCTGCATGTCGAGTGTCAGGTTGCCGGTGTACACAGGTTGGGTCGAGTCGCCCACCAGAATCGCATTCGGCAGGCGCTCCAGTATGGCGCTCAGCAAACGCGTCTGGCTCAGGGTGGGCTGGTCCCAGTCTGCCGCCAGGACCTTGCGCAGGTCGGCCACGCGGGCCACGCCCCAAGTGCTTTCGTGCACTGGCTGCGGCTGGGCCTGCAAGGCACCGAGCAGCGCTTCGGCTGCCAGCTCGGCATCGGCCACCAGCGCCAGCTCCGGCAGATAATTACGCACGGTCTGGTCCGGGTCGATGTCAATGCGCAGCAGACTGCCCGGGATCTCGAAGCCTCCCTTGAAGGTCACGTCATAATCGGTTTCGGCCAGTTCGGTGCCGATCGCCAGCACCACGTCAGCCTCGGCCACCAGCGCCCGTGTGGCCGGTAACGACTGGGTCGAGCCGATCTGCAATGGGTGGCTGGCAGGCAGCAAGCCTTTGGCATTGATGGTCAGCGCCACCGGGGCCTGAAGGTGTTCGGCCAGGCGTGCCAGCGCAGCGCCCGCAGCCAACGCCCCGCCGCCGGCCAGAATCAGCGGCCGACGTGCACTGGCCAGTCGCTCAGCCATCTGCGCCACGGCCTGCGGTGCAGCCCCTGCCCGACTACCCCGTACAGGGCGGCCCGGCAGCAGGAAGTCGGCCGGTTCAACCAGCACATCGAGCGGGATTTCGATATGCACCGGGCGTGGCCGGGCACTGTCGAACACGGCAAATGCCCGGGCCAGCACCTGCGGCAAGTCGGCTGCACTCATCAAGGTGTGGGAAAACGCCGCCACCCCCGATACCAGCGCGGCTTGGTTGGGCAGCTCGTGCAACTTGCCACGGCCACCGCCCAGTTGGTCACGGGACTGCACGCTGGAAATCACCAGCATCGGGATCGAGTCGGCATAGGCCTGGCCCATGGCAGTGGTGATATTGGTCATGCCCGGGCCAGTGATGATGAAGCATACCCCGGGTTTGCCGCGGGTGCGCGCATAGCCGTCAGCCATGAACCCGGCACCTTGCTCATGACGCGGGGTGATGTGGCGAATGGAAGAGCCCGCCAGGCCACGATAGAGCTCCACGGTATGCACACCGGGGATGCCGAAGACATGATCGACGCCATAGCCTTCAAGGAGTTTGACCAGTACTTCGCCGCAGGTTGCCATCAGGGATCACCATGAATCTTGTTGGGGTATGCCCTTATTGGACCCAAGCCACGGCTATCGCCACAATGTAAAAAAACACATACTAGCCATGTCCTTTGATCATGGCTTACTGCAATGAAACGTCTCCCGCCCCTGCCTGCCCTGCACACGTTTCTGGTCACCGCCCAGCACTGCAACTTCACCCGCGCCGGGCAGCAGTTGCACATCACCCAGGGCGCTGTCAGCCGCCAGATTGCAGCCCTCGAAGAACACCTCGGTTATGCCCTGTTCAAGCGCGAGGCGCGTGGGTTGAGCCTGACCCGTGAAGGCCTGGACTGGTTGCCGCGGGTGCAGCAGGTGTTCGCCCTGATCGAACAAGGGGTGCGCGAGGTGGGTGAGCACAGCACCACCCTGCAGCTCAAGGCCCCCACCTGCGTGATGCGTTGGCTGCTGCCGCGCCTGATGGAGTGGCAGGCACTGCGCCCGGACGTACCGGTGGAGCTGACCACGACCGTGCAGCACGGGGTGGATTTCCGTCGCGAGGGCTTCGATGCGGCAGTGGTCTACGGCGATGCACCGAACCACGGGCTGCAGGTGCGCAAGCTGTTCGATGAGCAGCTGACCCCGGTGTGCGCACCGTCACTGCGTGAAGGGCCAGTGCCGTTGCAGCAGGTGGAAGACCTGGCCAGGCACATGCTGCTGCATCCCTCGCGGGATGAACACGACTGGCGGTTGTGGTTGCAGGCGGCTGGAGTGACGCTGGCCACGCATGGACCTAAACAACATTTCGAGACACTGGACATGGCGATGGCCATGGCCTCGCAGGGGACTGGGGTGGCGATCGGTGACTGGTCGCTGATTGGCGATGACCTGCGCGGTGGGCGGTTGTGCATGCCGTTTGCGCTGAAGGTGCTGACAGGCAAGGGGTATTACCTGGTGAGCCAGGCCAGGAGCTTACCGCCCGGGCTGCTGGAATTGCTGGACTGGCTGGAGGGCCAGGCCAGCCTGTGACGGCCCTTTCGCAGGCGACTCAATAGCCGACTGTGAACCGTTGCCGCGAGTGTTTCGGCTTCTCCAGCTCATCCAGCATGGCAATCGCATAGTCGGCAAACGTGATCCAGCTCTTGCCGTCCGCACCGATCAACAGATGATCCTTGCCCAGCGCATAGTGACCTCTGCGCTCACCCTCAACGAACTCAGCCGAAGGCGAGAGGAAGGTCCAGTCCAGGTTCGGCTCGCGCCGCAGCGCCTCCAGAAAACGCACGCCGGCACTGGCCTCGGCTTTATACGCCTCCGGGAAATCCGGGCTGTCGATCACCCGATGCCCTGACGGCAACAACAAGCTACCGGCGCCACCCACCACCAGCAGGCGCTTGACCCCGGCGCGCTTCACCGGCTCGATGATGGCGTGCGGCTGCATTGTCGAGAAATGCGCGGCACTCAACACAGCGTCCATACCTGCGACCGCTGCTTGCAGGGCCGCGCTGTCCGTGGCATCCAGCGACTTGACGGTCACACCCTCTCGCCCTGCAAGCGTGGAAGGGTCGCGGGCAATGGCCAGCACACGGTGACCACGGCGCAGGGCCTCTTCCAGTAACTGGCTGCCAGCGCGGCCAGTGGCACCGATGATTGCGATCTTGCTCATGAAATACTCTCCATCAGTTGAACGAAATGACTGCCCTTGGCGACCTTCGCCGCCAGCGCCAGGGCTCTCGTCTGCCGGCTTCGGATAACGCCTTCCGGCAAACAATGCGCACAGCTTAGTTACCCGATTCGTCACAAAAAATGCGATGCTCATACATAGTTTGTTTCTGAAATCGGGCAAATCATGGATCGCCTCAATGCCATGCGTGTATTCGTCACAGTCATCGACCTGGGCAGTCAGTCGGCGGCGGCGGACTATCTGCAGTTATCGCGTCCGGTCGTGTCGCGCTACCTGGCAGAGTTGGAAGACTGGGTTGGCACGCGGCTGATGCAGCGGACCACGCGCAAGCTCAGCCTCACGGCAGCCGGCCAGGAAACCCTGCCTCGCTGCCGGCAACTGCTGGAACTGGCCGGTGACCTGCAGGCTGCCGTGCAGCAGCCGGAAGACGCGCCAAGGGGGGCACTGCGTATCAGCGTCAGTACCTCATTCGGCCAGGCACAGCTGGTGGATGCAGTGGCCGCCTATGTGCGGCGCTTCCCTGACGTGAAGGTAGAACTGCAGATGCTCGACCGCACCGTCAACCTGGTGGACGAGCGCATCGACCTGGCCATTCGCACCAGCAATGACGTGGACCCCAGCCTCATCGCCCGGCGCCTGAGCGTGTGCCGCTCGGTCGTGTGCGCGGCACCGGCCTACCTGAATGAGCGAGGCACGCCGCAACGGGTTGAGGAACTGAGCCTGCACAACTGCCTGACCCATGCCTATTTCGGACACAGCTTGTGGCATTTCGCGGTAGCCGGCCAGCAGGTCGCCGTCCCCGTATCGGGAAACATCAGTGCCAATGAGGTGATGACCCTGCAGAGGGCCGCGCTGGCGGGCGCAGGTATCGCCATGCTGCCAACCTTCCAGGCCGCAGACGCCATACGCCGGGGTGAACTGGTGCGTCTGCTGCCCGAGGCCAAACCGCGTGAACTGAACCTTAATGCGGTGTATACGTCGCGCAAACACATGCCGGCGACCTTGCGCAGCATGCTGGATTTCCTGGTACAGCGTTTCAAGGACGAGCCGGAGTGGGATCGGGATCTATACTAGTGGCGTACACCCCTATCGCTGTCACAGGAGGTGAGCACCATGGGCATCAAATCAAAAAGAGTCGCCCTTGTCATGGCCCTTACCGCAGTTACAGCGCTGTATGGCTCAGCCTGCTGGCGCGCCGAACTGCTACGCAGCCAGCCAAGCGTCGCCAATAGCTGCGAGCAGGCACATTGCGTGCCTCACAGTGCAACCTTGAGCGCCGTCCGTTGAATGGACGGCGCCCTGCCGATCACTCTTCGACGCTCATGTATTCCTTGGCCCAGCGAATGTAGTCTTCTGGCTGGGTGTAGGTGTGCGAGAGCTCGGTGGCACTGAGGTTTTCCGACTTGTTCTGCCGACCACGCTGCAGCCGCAGGCAGTCGTAAGTGGCCTTGATCGCGGCAAAGTAAGCCGCATGGCCATCGACCACGATGCGCACGCCCAGACGCGCCAGGCGCTCGTCATCGCGCAGGTTCGGGTTGCCATAGGTGACCAGCATCAGCGGCACGGTCAGGTGCTCGGCAATCTGCTCGAGCTGCTCGAAGTCCTTGACCCCGACCATGCAGATGCCATCAGCGCCCGCCTTCTGGTAGCTCTGGGTACGCACGATGATTTCTTCGGTGCTGATTACGCCCGCGTTGGTACGGGCAATGATCGACAGGGACGAATCGACTCGTGCCTCCAGCGCCGCACGGATCTTGCCAACCCCCTCCTCGACCGGGATCAGGTCGGTGGACTTGCGCCCGAACTGGGCAGGCAGCAGGGTGTCCTCAATGGTCAGTGCGGCCACACCGGCGCGCTCCAGTTCGATCACCGTGCGCATCACGTTCAGTGCGTTGCCATAGCCGTGGTCGGCGTCGGCCAGTACCGGCAGTTGCGCGACCCGACCAATGCGGGTGGCCTGCTCGACGAACTCGCTGAGGGTGATCAGAGCGAAGTCCGGAGCAGCCAGTACCTGCAACGAAGCGACCGACCCGCCGAGGATACCGACTTCGAAGCCCAGGTCTGCGGCAATGCGTGCCGACATCGGGTCGAACACCGAGGCAGTGTGGAAACAGGAACCTGAAGCGAGCAGCTCGCGGAAGGCAAAACGCAGATCTTGGTGGGAAGCCTTGGGCATGATCACTCCGCAAAAAAGTTGAAATTTGAACGGTAACTACCGACCCCTGTAATCGGGTCTACCTGACCTGTTCCAACCGTCGCCATCTGGGCGGTCATGCTCGACATGCAGGCAGAGGAATAAAAGGTGTGGGAGACAGCGGACTGAAAAACCTGCGGCAATATGCTGCACCAACCTGGTGCAAGCCCCGGATTTCAGCCTCTGTGGCATACCAACGATATCACGCAGCCATGCAGCACTGGATGAATGCGCCAATGCCGATCTTGCATAGGGGATGCAGATAGTACATAGGAAGCTACCTAACTCAGGTTACAATCCGAGGGCTTCTGTGAGAGCAGGCTTGCCCGCGAAGGGGCCGCCATAGACAAAACAAGGTATTCCCGTGACCGCCGCCCTGCCCCCCACCGCCCTGCGCAACGTGCTCACCGCCCTGATGCTGGCCATCTTCCTCGGCGCACTGGACCAGACCATCGTCGCCGTCTCGCTGCCGGCCATCTCGGCGCAGTTCAGCGATGTCGGCCTGCTGGCCTGGGTCATCTCCGGTTATATGGTGGCCATGACCGTGGCCGTGCCGATCTACGGCAAACTGGGCGACCTTTACGGCCGGCGCCGGATGATCCTCACCGGCATCAGCCTGTTCACCCTGGCCTCCATTGCCTGCGCCATGGCCCAGGACATGCCGCAACTGGTGCTGGCCCGGGTACTGCAGGGTATCGGCGCAGGCGGGATGGTCTCGGTGAGCCAGGCAATCATTGGCGACTTCGTGCCCCCGCGCGAACGCGGCCGCTACCAGGGCTACTTCAGCAGCATGTACGCCGCGGCCAGCGTGGCCGGGCCAGTGCTGGGCGGCTGGTTGACCGAGTACCTGTCGTGGCGCTGGGTGTTCTGGATCAACCTGCCGCTGGGGCTGGTCGCCTTGTGGGCCATTCGCCGTGCGCTCGGCGACATGCCAGTGCAGCGTCGCGAGGCACAGGTGGACTACCTTGGCGCCATGCTGTTGATTCTCGGCCTTGGCAGCCTGCTCCTGGGCATCACCTTGGTGGGCCAGGGCCAGGCCTGGGCCGACCCGGCCGTGCTGGCGCTGTTCGGCTGCGCCCTGCTGGGCCTGGCGCTATTCATCGCCCACGAACGCCGCTGCCCGGAACCGCTGCTGCCGCTCAGTCTGTTCGGCAACCGTGTGGCAGTGCTGTGCTGGGCGGTGATCTTCTTCGCCAGCTTCCAGTCCATTTCGCTGACCATGCTCATGCCCCTGCGTTACCAGGGCATTACCGGCGCCGGTGCCGACAGCGCCGCCCTGCATCTGCTGCCGCTGGCCATGGGGCTGCCCATGGGCGCCTTCACAGGTGGCCGCATGACCAGCCGGACCGGGCGCTACAAGCCACAGATCCTGGCCGGTGCACTGCTGATGCCAGTGGCCATTTTCGCGATGGCACTGACCCCACCGCAATCAGCGTTGCTCATTGCGCTGTTCATGCTGCTGACCGGCATAGCCTGCGGGCTGCAATTCCCGACCTCACTGGTGGGCACACAGAGCGCGGTGGCCAGCAAAGACATCGGCGTGGCCACCAGCACCACCAACCTGTTCCGTTCGCTGGGCGGAGCCATGGGCGTGGCATGCATGTCCAGCTTGTTGCTGGCACTGCTGCATCAGGGTGGTTTCGAACTGTCGGGTAATCCGTTGCTGGGGAGCTTGAAGGCCGCAGAGGTGGACCCGGTGACTCAGGGACGGTTGCTGGAAACGTTCCGGCAGCTGCTGATGGGGAGTGCGGTCGTCGCGGTGCTGGGACTGCTTGCGGCATTGGCTTTGCCCGACCGGCAATTGCGCGGCCGCTGAAGGCTACGCACTTGCTGCAAGAGCCGCCTTGTGCTCCGAACAGCCGCAGGGCGGCCATGCCCTTAATACCCCCTTAACACAAAGGGGAAACACTCCCTCACAATCCTTAACAAAGTGTCATTTGCGCAGAGCCGGGCTCAAGCGCAGCATATCTAGCCCGGTGTCGACCCATTTTTCGACATCGCCCAGCAGATCGACACTGTCAGGCAGCAATAGCCAGCGCCCGATCAGGCCATCGACATAGGCAAACATGGCCACCGCCGCGCGCTCGACATCCAGCTCGCCAGGCAACTGGCCCCGGCGTACGGCATTGGCCAGCGTCAGGGTGATGCCCTTGTGGCAATCCAGCACCGCACTCTGGCGCTGCTGGCGAATTTCACACATGTCATCGGTGAACTCGCACTTGTGATGCAGGATTTCATTGATACGACGGGTTCGGGCATCGAGCACCAGCTCGTTGAACACTTGCAACAGCAGCTTGCGCATGCAGCCAAGCGGGTCGAGTTCATCCTCGCTTTCGCTCGCGCGCGCCAAATGGTCATGGGTCTCGCGCAGGCTGTCGAGCAACGCCTGCACCAGCTCGGCCTTGTTGTTGAAGTGCCAGTAGATCGCCCCCCGCGTCACACCCGCCAGTTCGGCGATGTCGGCCAGGGTGGTTCGCGCGACCCCGCGCTTGTAGAAGGCCCTTTCCGCCGCTTCGATGATCTGGGCGCGGGTTTCCTGGGCTTCTTCTTTGGTTCTACGGACCATGGCAGTACAACCTCATCTGGCCCGAACGCGCAGCGCGTGCGGGGACGCTCCGGGGGCACCTCTGCCGGGGCCTCTCGGATGAGCTAATCAAACGCTGCGGCTGTACCTGAGTACAACCCAGCAGTATTTACAAACAACCATGAATGTAAGTATATTCCTTAGCAAGCTATTTATCCACCGGATAGCATTTTTTCCAGATCAAGATCTCTTCCATTACTCTTGAGCGTCTCCCTGCTCCAGCGACCCGAGGATCCTCATGCAATTCAAGCCAGCCGTTACCGCTCTGGTTTCCGCCGTCGCCCTGGCAACCCTGCTCAGTGGCTGTAAGAAAGAAGAAGCAGCGCCCGCGGCGCAGGCTCCTCAGGTCGGCGTCGTGACCATCCAGCCGCAAGCCTTCACCCTCACCTCGGAATTGCCGGGGCGAACCAGTGCCTACCGCGTCGCAGAAGTGCGCCCGCAGGTCAACGGCATCATCCTCAAGCGCCTGTTCAAGGAAGGCAGTGAGGTCAAGGAAGGCCAGCAGTTGTATCAGATCGACCCTGCCGTGTACGAAGCCACCCTGGCCAATGCCAAGGCCAACCTGCTGGCTACACGCTCACTGGCCGAACGCTACAAGCAACTGATTGACGAGCAGGCCGTCTCCAAACAGGAATACGACGACGCCAATGCCAAACGATTGCAGGCCGAGGCTTCGCTCAAGAGCGCACAGATCGACCTGCGCTACACCAAGGTTCTGGCGCCGATCAGCGGCCGTATCGGTCGCTCTTCGTTCACCGAAGGTGCACTGGTGAGCAATGGTCAGACCGACGCCATGGCCACCATCCAGCAGCTCGATCCTATTTATGTCGACGTTACCCAGTCCACCGCCGAGCTGCTCAAGCTGCGCCGTGACCTGGAAAGCGGCCAGTTGCAGAAGGCCGGCAAAAACGCCGCATCGGTTCAGCTGGTACTGGAAGACGGCAGCCTGTTCAAGCAGGAAGGTCGCCTGGAATTCTCCGAAGTCGCGGTCGACGAGACCACCGGCTCGGTGACCCTGCGCGCCCTGTTCCCCAACCCCGATCACACCCTGCTGCCAGGCATGTTCGTGCATGCGCGGCTCAAGGCCGGGGTCAACACCAACGCCATCCTGGCACCGCAACAAGGCGTGACCCGCGACCTCAAGGGCGCACCCACCGCCCTGGTGGTCAACCAGGAGAACAAGGTTGAACTGCGCCAGCTCAAGGCCAGCCGCACCTTGGGTAGCGACTGGCTGATCGAGGAAGGCCTCAACCCGGGTGACCGCCTGATCACCGAAGGGCTGCAGTACGTGCGCCCAGGCGTCGAGGTGAAGGTCAGCGAAGCCACCAACGTCAAGAAGCCGGCCGGCCCTGTTCAGGCCAACGCGGCGAAAGCAGACGCCAAAGCGGAGTAAACCATGTCGAAGTTCTTTATCGATCGCCCGATCTTCGCCTGGGTGATCGCGTTGGTGATCATGCTGGTCGGGGCCTTGTCTATCCTGAAGCTGCCGATCAACCAGTACCCCAGTATCGCGCCGCCGGCCATCGCCATCGCCGTGACCTACCCGGGCGCCTCGGCGCAAACCGTGCAGGACACCGTGGTGCAGGTGATCGAGCAGCAGCTCAACGGTATCGACAACCTGCGTTATGTGTCGTCGGAAAGTAACTCCGACGGCAGCATGACCATTACCGCCACCTTCGAACAGGGCACCAACCCCGACACCGCGCAGGTACAGGTACAGAACAAGCTGAACCTGGCCACCCCGCTGCTGCCGCAGGAAGTGCAGCAGCAAGGTATCCGCGTCACCAAAGCAGTGAAGAACTTCCTGCTGGTGATCGGCCTGGTCTCCGAAGACGGCAGCATGACCAAGGACGACCTGGCCAACTACATCGTCTCGAACATGCAGGACCCGATCTCGCGTACAGCGGGTGTAGGTGACTTCCAGGTGTTCGGTGCGCAGTACGCCATGCGTATCTGGCTCGATCCGGCCAAGCTGAACAAGTTCCAGCTGACCCCGGTCGACGTCAAGACCGCTGTGGCCGCACAGAACGTGCAGGTGTCTTCCGGCCAGCTCGGCGGCCTGCCAGCCCTGCCGGGCACCCAGCTGAACGCCACCATCATCGGCAAGACCCGCCTGCAAACCGCCGAGCAGTTCGAGAGCATTCTGCTCAAGGTCAACAAAGACGGTTCACAGGTGCGCCTGGGTGACGTCGCCCAAGTGGGCCTGGGGGGTGAAAACTACGCCGTCAGCGCCCAGTTCAACGGCAAGCCGGCTTCCGGCCTGGCGGTAAAACTGGCAACCGGCGCCAACGCCCTGGACACCGCCAAGGCACTGCGCGAGACCATCAAAGGCCTGGAACCGTTCTTCCCGCCGGGGGTCAAGGCGGTATTCCCGTATGACACCACCCCAGTGGTCACCGAATCGATCAGCGGCGTGATCCACACCCTGATCGAAGCCGTGGTGCTGGTGTTCCTGGTGATGTACCTGTTCCTGCAGAACTTCCGCGCCACCATCATCACCACCATGACCGTACCGGTGGTATTGCTGGGTACCTTCGGCATCCTTGCCGCCGCGGGCTTCAGCATCAACACCCTGACCATGTTCGCCATGGTTCTGGCCATCGGCTTGCTGGTGGACGACGCCATCGTCGTGGTGGAGAACGTCGAGCGGGTCATGTCCGAGGAAGGCTTGCCGCCCAAGGAAGCGACCAAACGCTCGATGGAACAGATCCAGGGTGCCCTGGTGGGTATCGCCCTGGTGCTCTCGGCCGTACTGCTGCCCATGGCGTTCTTCGGCGGCTCCACGGGTGTGATCTACCGGCAGTTCTCCATCACCATCGTCTCGGCCATGGGCCTGTCGGTGCTGGTTGCGCTGATCTTCACCCCGGCGCTCTGCGCAACCATGCTCAAACCGTTGAAGAAGGGCGAACACCACACCGCCAAAGGCGGTTTCTTCGGCTGGTTCAACCGCAACTTCGACCGCAGCGTCAATGGCTACGAGCGCAGTGTAGGCACCATCCTGCGCAACAAGGTGCCATTCCTGCTGGCCTATGCGCTGATCGTGGTCGGCATGATCTGGCTGTTCGCCCGCATCCCTACCGCGTTCCTGCCAGAAGAAGACCAGGGCGTACTGTTCGCTCAGGTGCAGACCCCGGCCGGCTCCAGTGCCGAACGCACGCAGGTCGTGGTCGACCAGATGCGTGAATACCTGCTCAAGGACGAAGCCGATACCGTATCGTCGGTGTTCACCGTCAACGGTTTCAACTTCGCAGGCCGCGGCCAGAGCTCAGGCATGGCTTTCATCATGCTCAAACCCTGGGATGAACGCTCGAAGGAAAACAGCGTGTTCGCCCTGGCCCAGCGCGCCCAGCAGCACTTCTTCACCTTCCGCGATGCGATGGTGTTCGCCTTCGCCCCGCCAGCGGTGCTTGAACTGGGTAACGCCACCGGCTTCGACGTGTTCCTTCAGGACCGCGGCGGTGTCGGCCACGCGAAGTTGATGGAGGCGCGCAACCAGTTCCTGGCCAAAGCTGCGCAGAGCAAGATCCTCAGCGCCGTGCGCCCGAACGGCCTGAACGATGAACCGCAGTACCAGCTGACCATTGATGACGAACGTGCCAGCGCCTTGGGCGTGACCATTGCCGACATCAACAACACCCTGTCGATTGCCTTGGGTGCCAGCTACGTCAACGACTTCATCGACCGTGGCCGGGTCAAGAAGGTGTACATCCAGGGCGAACCCAGCGCGCGGATGAGCCCGGAAGACCTGCAAAAATGGTACGTGCGCAACGGCGCAGGCGAGATGGTGCCGTTCTCCTCCTTCGCCAAAGGCGAATGGACCTACGGTTCGCCGAAGCTGTCGCGTTACAACGGTGTCGAAGCGATGGAAATCCTCGGTGCACCGGCGCCTGGCTACAGTACCGGTGAAGCCATGGCCGAGGTCGAGCGCATTGCAGGCGAGCTGCCAAGCGGTATCGGCTTCTCCTGGACCGGCATGTCCTACGAGGAAAAACTCTCCGGCTCGCAGATGCCGGCGCTGTTCGCCCTCTCGGTGCTGTTCGTGTTCCTGTGCCTGGCGGCCCTGTACGAAAGCTGGTCGATCCCGATCGCTGTGGTGCTGGTAGTACCGCTGGGTATCATCGGTGCGCTGATCGCCACCAGCCTGCGCGGCCTGTCCAACGACGTGTACTTCCTGGTTGGCCTGTTGACCACCATCGGTCTTGCGGCGAAAAACGCCATTCTGATCGTGGAATTCGCCAAGGAGCTGCACGAACAAGGCCGTAGCCTGTACGACGCAGCGATCGAAGCGTGCCGCATGCGTCTGCGCCCGATCATCATGACCTCGCTGGCGTTCATCCTGGGCGTGGTGCCGTTGACCATCGCCAGCGGCGCCGGCGCCGGCAGCCAGCACGCCATCGGTACTGGCGTGATCGGCGGCATGATCAGTGCGACCGTGCTGGCTATCTTCTGGGTACCACTGTTCTTCGTCGCAGTGTCGTCGCTGTTCGGCAGCAAAGAGCCGGAAAAAGACGTCACCCCTGAAAATCCACGTTATGAGGCTGGGCAATGACCAAGTCTTTGTTGTCCCTGGCGGTAACCGCTTTCATTCTTGGCGGCTGCTCGCTGATCCCTGACTACCAGACCCCGGAGGCGCCGGTGGCTGCGCAGTGGCCGCAAGGCCCTGCTTACTCGCCGACGCAATCGGCGGATGTTGCCGCTGCTGAACAGGGCTGGCGCCAGTTCTTCCGCGACCCGGCGCTGCAACAGCTGATCCAGACCTCGCTGGTCAATAACCGCGACCTGCGCGTCGCGGCGTTGAACCTCGACGCCTACCGTGCGCAATACCGCATTCAGCGCGCCGACCTGTTCCCGGCGGTTTCGGCCACCGGCAGCGGCAGCCGCCAGCGTGTCCCGGCGAACATGTCGCAAACGGGCGAATCTGGCATCACCAGCCAGTACTCGGCCACCTTGGGCGTCAGCGCCTACGAGCTGGACCTGTTCGGCCGCGTGCGCAGCCTGACCGAGCAGGCCCTGGAAACCTACCTCTCCAGCGAGCAGGCGCGTCGTTCCACGCAAATCGCCCTGGTAGCCAGCGTGGCCAACGCCTACTACACCTGGCAGGCCGACCAGGCCCTGTTCAAGCTGACCGAAGAAACGCTGAAGACCTACGAGGAAAGCTACAACCTCACCCGTCGCAGCAACGAAGTCGGCGTGGCATCGGCCCTGGACGTCAGCCAGGCGCGTACCGCCGTGGAAGGCGCCAGGGTCAAGTACTCGCAGTACCAGCGCCTGGTCGCCCAGGACGTCAACAGCCTGACCGTGCTGCTGGGCACCGGCATTCCTGCCGACCTGGCCAAGCCGCTGGAGCTTGATGCCGACCAACTGGCCGAAGTACCGGCCGGCCTGCCATCGGATATCCTTCAGCGTCGCCCGGACATTCAGGAAGCCGAGCACCTGCTCAAGGCTGCCAACGCCAACATTGGTGCAGCCCGCGCAGCGTTCTTCCCGAGCATCAGCCTGACCGCGAACGCCGGCAGCCTGAGCCCCGACATGGGCCACCTGTTCTCGGGCGGCCAGGGCACCTGGCTGTTCCAGCCGCAGATCAACCTGCCGATCTTCAACGCCGGTAGCCTCAAAGCCAGCCTGGACTACTCGAAAATCCAGAAGGACATCAACGTCGCCAAGTACGAAAAAACCATCCAGACGGCCTTCCAGGAAGTCTCCGATGGCCTGGCGGCACGCAAGACCTTCGAAGAGCAGTTGCAGGCCCAGCGCGACCTGGTGCAGGCGAACCAGGACTACTACCGCTTGGCCGAACGCCGTTACCGCATCGGGATTGACAGCAACCTGACCTTCCTCGATGCCCAACGCAACCTGTTCAGTGCCCAGCAAGCGCTGATCGGCGACCGCCTGTCGCAGCTGACCAGCGAGGTCAACCTGTACAAGGCGCTTGGCGGTGGCTGGTACGAGCAGACCGGGCAGGCCAACCAGCAGGCATCGGTGGAAACACCGAAAGGCTGATCGGCCTTGTTACAGCACAAGCCCACCCTTAGCGGTGGGCTTTGCTTTTTTAGTGCCTGTGCCGGCCAGTATCCCCTGGCGATTCGGCGTCGCAGCCACCACCGTATTCGCGGGTGAACCCGCTCCTACACGGATCGGGTGGTGGACACATATCGGTGGTTGGGCGCAAGCCGCTGTAGGAGCGGGTTCACCCGCGAAGAGGCCGCCCCAGGAGAGTTATTAACCAACCGGAACATTCCGTTCGATTATCGCCCCGTTCCGTTTGCGGCGAATTGCCTCACCCCCGCACTACCCCGCACCATCCCCCCACGCAACGTTACCCAAGTTCATCAAAAACACCCGCACCTGCAGGCCCGATCCTGCAGTGCACCGGCTCGACCATAAAAACAAGAGATCCACGACAGATGAGCATTTCGCTACCCGCACGTCAGCTGCTGCCTGGCCTGTTGGCCATGTCCTGCGCCCTCCCCGCATTCGCCGCCAACGAAGGTGGTTTCATCGAGGACGCCAAGGCCACCCTCAACCTGCGCAACTTCTACATCAACCGTAACTTCGTCGACCCGGCCCACCCACAGGGCAAGGCCGAGGAATGGACACAAAGCTTCATCCTCGATGCCCGCTCCGGTTTCACCCAGGGCACGGTCGGTTTCGGCGTGGACGTACTGGGCCTGTACTCGGTCAAGCTCGACGGCGGCAAAGGCACCACCAACACTCACCTGCTGCCCGTGCATGACGACGGCCGCCCGGCCGATGACTTTGGCCGGCTGGGTGTGGCGCTGAAGGCCAAGCTGTCCGAAACCGAGCTGAAAGTCGGTGAATGGATGCCGGTACTGCCAATCCTGCGTTCGGACGATGGCCGCTCACTGCCGCAAACATTCCGCGGTGGCCAGCTGACCTCCAGGGAAATCGCCGGCCTGACCCTGTACGCCGGCCAGTTCCGCGGCAACAGCCCGCGCAACGATGCCAGCATGGAAGACATGTCGCTCAACGGTAAAGCCGCCTTCACCTCCGACCGTTTCAACTTCGGCGGCGGTGAGTACACCTTCAACGACAAGCGCACCATGATCGGCCTGTGGGATGCCCAGCTCAAGGACATCTACCGCCAGCAATACCTCAACCTGACGCACAGCCAGCCGCTGGGCGACTGGACGCTGGGCGCCAACCTGGGCTACTTCATCGGCAAGGAAGATGGCGCCGAACGGGCCGGCAAGCTGGACAACCGCACCGCCTCCGCCTTGCTTTCGGCGCGCTACCAAGGCCACACCTTTTACGTTGGCCTGCAGAAGGTCAGCGGCGACGATGCCTGGATGCGGGTCAATGGCACCAGTGGCGGTACCCTGGCCAACGACAGCTACAATTCAAGCTTCGACAATGCCAAGGAGCGTTCCTGGCAGGTTCGCCATGACTTCAACTTCGCCACCGTCGGCGTACCCGGGCTGACCCTGATGAACCGCTATATCAAGGGTGACAACGTCAACGTGGGCAGCGTGGACGATGGCAAGGAATGGGCGCGGGAAACAGAGCTGGCCTATGTGGTGCAGTCGGGCAGCTTCAAGGACCTGTCGCTGAAATGGCGCAACTCGACCATGCGTCGCGACTTCAGCACCAACGCGTTCGATGAGAACCGCTTGATTGTGAGTTATCCGCTGAATCTTCTGTGACTCAATTGGCCTCTTCGCGAATAACCCCGCGAAGAGGCCAGACGCCCTCCCTTTTGAAAGCATCATTGGCAACAGCGTGATGAAAACCCTGCCATGAATTGCCCAGTGCGAGCTGCCGCCATTCGCTGAGCTGATGATGGTGGTGACTGCAGGCTATCCTGATCACTATCCGCTACAGGTGAAACAAAGCTGAACAGGGAGGCACAACAATGAAAACCCTCGTCGACCACCTGAGCCAATACGCCAACTACCACCGCGATCCACGCAACATCGCCACCCACTTCGTCGGCATCCCCATGATCGTGCTGGCAGTCACCATCCTGCTTTCACGCCCAGGCTGGGAGATAGCTGGCATGTGGCTGTCCCCTGCCCTGCTGGCAGCGGCGGCGTCTGTGTGGTTCTACCTGCGCCTGGACCTGCGCTTCGGGCTGGTGATGGGGCTGTTGCTGGGCCTGTGCCTGTGGGTCGGTGAAGCGCTGGCAGTGCAGTCGACAACGCTATGGCTCGGCGCCGGGCTGGGGGCGTTCGTGGTGGGATGGATCATCCAGTTCATCGGCCATTACTACGAAGGCCGCAAACCGGCATTTGTCGACGACGTGAGCGGCCTGATCATCGGGCCACTGTTCGTGGTGGCGGAAGCTGCGTTCATGCTGGGCCTGTGCCCGACCCTGAAGCGCGCCGTGGAAGCCAACGCCGGCCCGATTGCCATGCGGCAAAAAAAGGCATCGGTGTAAAGGCCATTCGCGGGCAAGCGCCCTGTTGCAGGGGCCTGCCCGCGATCACGGTTTACTGGCGAGACTCTACGCCAAGTTCATCCCACACCGACTCAGCCAGGTGGAACGTGGCATTGGCCGCCGGAATGCCGCAGTAGATCGCGCTCTGCATCAGCACTTCCTTGATCTCGTCGCGGGTCACGCCATTGTTGGCCGCTGCACGCAGGTGCAGCTTCAGCTCGTCGTTGCGGTTCATGCCGATCAGCATGGCGATGGTGATCAGGCTGCGGGTATGGCGCGGCAGCCCTGGGCGGGTCCAGATGTCACCCCAGGCGTGGCGGGTGATCATTTCCTGGAACTCGCCATTGAAGTCGTTGAGCTTCTCCAGGCTGCGGTCCACGTGGGCATCACCCAGCACTGCGCGGCGCACTTGCATGCCAGCGTCGTAACGTTGTTTCTCGTCCATGGCGTTGTCCTCAGTGAGCCAGCAGGAAATCGAGCACGCGGCGGCTGAAGGCCTCGCCAATCTCGACGTTGGACAGGTGCGCCGCCGGGAAGTCGACGTACTCGGCACCTTGGATACCGGCCTGCATGAAGCGGCCATGCTCAGGGGTGGTAACCACGTCTTCCGTACCGGCAACGATCAGCGCGGGCACCTGGATACGGCCCAGTTGCTCACGATAATCAGCGTCACGTACCGCTGCACAGTTGCCTGCGTAGCCTTGCGGGCTGGTTTGCGCCAGCATCTGGCAGATACGCTGGGCCTGCTCCGCCTGTGCCTGGGCAAAGCCCGGGGTAAACCAGCGGGCGATGGAGGCATCGCGCAGGTCGACCATGGCCTGCTGGCCGCCTTTGAGTACCGTGTCGATACGGGTGTTCCACACCTCGTCATTGGCGATCTTGGCGGCCGTGTTGCACAAGGTCAGGCTGTGCAGGCGCTCACCTGCATGGATACCCAACCACTGGCCGATAAGGCCACCCATCGACAGGCCGACGAAGTGAGCCTTTTGAATATCCAGGCCATCGAGCAGGGCCAGCACGTCGCGGCCCAGCTGTTCGATGCTGTAAGGGCCTTCAGTGACCAGCGATGCTCCGTGACCACGGGTGTCATAGCGCAGCACTCGGAAGTGCTGGCTCCAGAGCGGAATCTGGGTGTCCCACATGCCCAGGTCGGTACCCAGCGAGTTGGACAGGACCAGCACCGGGGCGTCATCCGGGCCATCGATCTGGTAATTCAAAACGCCATCGGCCAGTTGCAAGTGCGCCACAGCGGTCTCCTTCAGGCAGTGAAACGTTGATGTTCGGACACGGCGCGCGCCACCCAGACGCGGGCCTGGCCCAGGTAATGGGCAGGGTCGAGCAGACGATCGAGTTCTTCGCCAGACAGCTCGGCGCTGACCTGTGGCTCGTCACCCAGCACGGCACGCAGGTGTCGCTGTTCGGCCACCGCGCGTTGGCAGCATTGTTCCAGCAGGTGGTGGGCACGGTCGCGACCCAGACGCTGGGCGAGGACGATGCTCACCGCTTCGGCCAACACCAGGCCTTGGGTCAGGTCGAGGTTACGGCGCATGCGCGCGGCGTCCACCTCCATGCCCTCGGCAATCACTTGAGCCTGGCGCAGGGCGCCAGAGACCAGGCAGCAGATATCCGGCAGGGTTTCCCACTCGGCATGCCATAGGCCCAGGCTGCGCTCGTGCTCCTGAGGCATGGCCGCGAACAGCGTCGACAGCAGGCCCGGCACGCGGGTCGCAGCACCGATCAACACGGCGGCACCCACCGGGTTGCGCTTGTGTGGCATGGTCGAAGAACCACCCTTACCCGGCGCAGAAGGCTCAAACACCTCCCCCGCCTCGGTTTGCATCAGCAAGCTGATATCACGGCCGAACTTGCCCAGGCTGCCGGCAACCAGGCCCAGTACCGAGGCAAACTCCACCAGGCGGTCGCGCTGGGTGTGCCAGGGCTGCTCGGGCAGGGTCAGCTTGAGCTGTTCGGCCAGCGCTTCGGCCACCGGCATCGCCTTGCTGCCCAGCGCCGCCAGGCTGCCCGAGGCACCGCCGAACTGCAGGACCAGCAGGCGCGGGCGCAGTTCCTGCAGGCGCTGACGGTGGCGGGTCAAAGCACCCAGTACACCGGCCAGTTTCATGCCCAGGGTCACCGGGGTGGCGTGTTGCAACCAGGTACGACCCACCAATGGCGTATCGGCGTGCTTCAAGGCCTGCTGCGACAGGGTATCGGCCAGCTTGCCGAGGTCGGCCTCGATCAAATCGAGGGCATCGCGCAGTTGCAGAACCAGACCGGTATCCATCGCATCCTGGCTTGTGGCGCCAAGGTGCACATAGCGCTCAGCCTCAGGCACGCCGGTGGCGATCACCTTGCCCAACGCTTTCACCAGCGGAATGGCCGAGTTGCCCGCGGTGGCGATGGCATTGGCCAGCGCGCCAACGTCATAGCGCTCGGCCTGGCATGCCGCCTCGATGGCCGCTACCGCGCTGTGCGGGACCAAACCGGCAGAGGCTTCGGCTCGGGCAAGCGCGGCTTCGAAATCCAGCATGCCCTGCAGGCGGCCTCGGTCGGAGAAAATCTCGCGCATGGCCGGCGCGGTGAAATAGGCGTCGAACAGTTGGTTGCTCATGCAGCGTCCTTAATCATCATGGTGCAGGTACGCCGCCTGCTTCGGCAGGCGCAGGCTGAACAGGAAGGCAATCGCCATCATCGCCGTCACGTACCAGTAGAAAGTGTTTTCCATCCCCAGGGTTTTCAGGCCCAGGGCCACATACTCGGCCGAACCGCCGAATGCTGCGTTGGCCACCGCGTAGGCCAGGCCAACACCCAGTGCACGCACCTGCGGCGGGAACATCTCGGCCTTCACCAGACCGCTGATCGAGGTGTAGAAACTCACGATACACAGGGCCAGGCTGATCAGCACGAAGGCCATGATCGGGCTGGTCACGGTTTTCAGCGCCATCAGCAGCGGCACGGTGCACAGGGTACCGAGGCCGCCGAACAGCAGCATCGAATTGCGCCGGCCGATACGGTCGGACAGCATGCCGAAGAACGGCTGCACCACCATGAACAGGAACAACGCCCCGGTCATCACGTAGCTGGCGTTCTTGGCGGTCATGCCCGCGGTGTTGACCAGGTACTTCTGCATATAGGTGGTGAAAGTATAGAAAATCAGCGAGCCACCCGCGGTGTAGCCCAGTACCGTGATGAACGCCGCTGCGTGATTGCGGAACAGACCTCCGATCGAACCTGCATCCTTGTCATTGCGGGCTTCGGCGTTACTGGTCTCGTGCAGCGAACGGCGCAACATCAGCGAGATCAGGGCGGCGATGGCCCCCACCACGAAGGGAATGCGCCAGCCCCAGGCCCGCAGTTCATCTTCAGTCAGCAGCTGTTGCAGGATCACCACGACCAGGACCGCCAGCAACTGGCCGCCGATCAGGGTGACGTACTGGAACGAAGCAAAGAAGCCGCGCTGCCCACGCAGTGCCACTTCACTCATGTAGGTGGCCGTGGTGCCGTATTCGCCCCCTACCGACAGCCCCTGGATCAGACGGGCCAGCAATAGCAGCGCCGGGGCCCAGGTGCCGATGCTGGCATAGGTGGGCAGGCAAGCGATCATCAGGGAGCCGAAGCACATCATCAGCACCGAGATCATCAGGGAGTTCTTGCGACCGTGGCGGTCGGCGAGGCGGCCGAAGATCCAGCCACCAATGGGGCGCATCAAAAAGCCCGCGGCGAATACACCTGCCGTGTTCAACAGCTGCACGGTGGGGTCGTCGGAGGGGAAGAAGGCCGGAGCGAAGTAGATCGCGCAGAAGGCGTAGACGTAGAAGTCGAACCATTCCACCAAGTTGCCTGATGAGGCACCGACTATAGCGAAGATGCGCTTGCTGCGTTCTTCGCCGGTGTAATAGGTTGAGGTCATGACGGGTTTACTCCTGGAGGGTCCTAGGTAGTTCTAGACATACCTAGTAACACACTCGTTCCGCTATCGGGCTGGCAATGGGCCTTATGTCTCACAGGAGAGGCCTCTTCGCGGGGAAGCCCGCTCCCACAGGTGATTGCGTGGATCCCTGTTGGAGCGGGCTTCCCCGCGAAGAGGCCGGTACAGGTCAAACCCGCTCGATGGCCAACGCCAGACCTTGGCCGACACCCACACACATGGTCGCCAGGCCCTTGCGACCGCCACTCTTCTCCAGCTGGTGCAACGCAGTCAGTACCAGGCGTGCACCGCTCATGCCCAGGGGGTGGCCCAGGGCAATGGCACCGCCATTAGGGTTTACCTGGGGCGCATCGTCAGCCACACCCAGCTCACGCAGCACCGCCAGGCCTTGGCTGGCAAACGCTTCGTTAAGCTCGATCACGTCGAAATCACTTACCGCTATCCCCAGACGCTCGGTCAGTTTGCGCACCGCCGGCACCGGGCCAATGCCCATGACACGTGGCGCAACGCCGCCGCTGGCCATGCCCAGAACACGGGCACGCGGAGTCAGGCCGTGTTTCTTCACCGCTGCGGCCGAGGCCAGGATCATCGCCGCAGCACCGTCGTTCACGCCCGAGGCGTTGCCGGCGGTGACCGTCTTGTCCGGGCCATTGACCGGTTTGAGCTTGGTCAGCGCCTCCAGCGTGGTTTCAGGGCGCAGGTGTTCGTCACGTTCGACGATGATTTCGCCCTTCTTGTGAGCGATACGCACCGGCACGATTTCTTCGGCAAAGAAGCCGGCAGCCTGTGCGGCGGCAGCCTTCTGCTGGCTGCGCAGGGCGAAAGCGTCCTGGTCAGCACGCGAAACCTGATAGTCGTCGGCCACGTTGTCGGCGGTTTCCGGCATGGAATCCACACCGTACTGGCTCTTCATCAGCGGGTTGATGAAACGCCAGCCAATGGTGGTGTCTTCCAGCTTCATGTTGCGCGAATAGGCGCTTTCAGCCTTGCCCATGACGAACGGGGCGCGCGACATCGACTCGACGCCACCGGCAATCACCAGCTCCATCTCGCCGCTGGCGATGGCGCGGAACGCGGTGCCGACGGCATCCATGCCCGACGCGCACAGGCGGTTCAGGGTGACGCCCGGGATGCTTTCCGGCAGGCCGGCCAGCAGCAGTGCCATGCGGGCCACGTTGCGGTTGTCTTCACCGGCCTGGTTGGCGCAGCCGAAGAACACTTCGTCTACCTGGTCCCACTGCACGCCAGGGTTGCGCTCGATCAGCGCCTTCAGCGGCACGGCTGCCAAGTCGTCGGCCCGCACGCTGGCCAGGGCGCCGCCGAAGCGGCCGATCGGGGTACGGATGGCATCACAGATGAATACGTCGTGCATCAGGCTTCTCCTGCCAGCTGGCCATGGTCAGCGGCGGTACGGGCGTCGAGGTCACGCATGGCGGACAGCTCGATTTGGGTGGGTTCGGAAATGGTCTGCGCGTGGCATTTGGAGGCTCCTGGTCAGGGTGCTTCGGTAAACCCAGATTAAGGAGACTGGTAGGTACCTTACAATCCGATAATCGACTATCTGTGCGATTAACGAACCATTTGTTGCACGACTATCCACCCCACGCGCAGGGCAACTGTGCGCCCTGATTGCAGCACAACGCCGCACCTGCGGGAGCGGCGTTACGCTGTGAATGGGCCGCAACGCGGCCCTCGCCCTCAGGTTGCGTCGGCGTGGCTGACCAGCCCCTTGACGACCACTCCCACGGTCGCCAGCGCCGCCGGTACCAGCAACGCCGTCAGCACCTGCTCGAAGCTCCAGCCCAGGCCCAGCAGCGTTGCACCACTCCAGGCCCCGAGAATCGCACCAAAGCGGCCAATACCCAGCATCCACGATACGCCTGTGGCCCGGCCCTGGGTGGGATAGAAGCGCGCCGCCAGCGATGGCATTGCCGACTGCGCACCGTTCACGCACATACCAGCGACGAGCACCAGCGTGGCTAGCAGAGTGATGTTGCCCAGGCTCTGCCCCACTGCGTAGGCGAACACCCCGGCGAGCAGATAGAAAATGCCAATTACCTTGTGCGGATTGAAACGGTCCATGGCCCAACCCACGCCGACTGCACTTAGCACGCCGCCAAACTGGAACAGCGCGCCGATGAACGCCGCCTGCTCCATGCTCGCGCCGCTGTCACGCATCAGGGTTGGCAGCCAGCTGGTCAGGAGGTAGACGATCACCAGGCCCATGAAATAGGTCAGCCACAGCAACACGGTGCCCAAGCCATAGGTGCCAGAGAAGATCACCGCGAACACGTTGCGTGCAGCCACCGCCTTTTGCTCCGGCACGCTGAAACTGCCTGCCTCGGCCACCACTTGCGGCGCGATGGGCGACAAGGTCTTGCGCACCTTGTCGGTACCGCGGTTGCGCACCACCAGGAACCGCGCCGACTCCGGCAGCCAGACCATCAGCACCAGCGCCAGCAGCAACGGCAGCACGCCACCGATGACCAGCAGGCTGTGCCAGCCGTAGGCCGGGATCATCTTGGCGGAAATGAAGCCACCACCCGCCATGCCCAGGTTGAAGCCACAGAACATGCTGGTCACCAGCAGCGACTTGAGGCGCTCCGGCGTGTATTCGGACAACAGCGTGGTAGCGTTGGGCATGCCTGCACCCAGGCCCAGGCCCGTCAGGAAGCGCAGTACCAGCAACTGGTCGACGTTGGTGGCATAGGCCGAGGCCAGGCTGAAGCCACCGAACACCAGCACCGCCCCCACCAGCACGCCTTTGCGGCCGAAACGGTCAGCCAGCGGCCCGGAGCCCAGGGCGCCGAACACCATGCCGATCAACGCGGCACTCATGACCGGCCCAAGGCTGGCGCGGTCGATCCCCCACTCTTGCGACAGTGCCGGGGCGATGAACCCCATGGCAGCGGTGTCCAGGCCGTCGAGGAAGACGATCAGGAAGCACAGCAGCACGACCCGCCACTGATAGCGGGACAGCGGCTGCTGATTGATGAATGACTGAACGTCGAGGCTTTTGCCGACGTTGGTTTGCGCTTGGTTCATTATTGTTATCCAGAATGTGGGGCACAGTCAGGCCATTGCACGCGGGCATCCGGTACAAGGGCGATGATTGGGGTATATGGCCTGGGTCAGCCTGGATATAACGATACTGCATGCGGGTGCGGCCGCAGCAGCGAGGTGACAGTATTCATGAGTGAGTGCCTCTAGTGTTTTTCTTGTTCGGTCGGCTAGCCGACCGTTGCGAGAGACATTAATCAGCGGGCCGGGGTGAAGCAATTCACCCGGCACGACACTGTGCGTTTATCGCACAAGAAACGGTTTTGCCTGTTCTGATCCGGGGCCGCAAAGTGCTCCCTGCGGTCTCAACCAAACAACTGGTGGCAAAGGTCCCGGCTGGCTGCCAGCAAAATTGGCAAGAACCGCTGCTCCAGTTCACTGCGGGTCACCCGCCCGACATGGGTACTGACGTTCAGCGCAGCCAACACCTGCCCCGAAGCGTCATACACCGGCACCGCAATCGATCGCAGCCCCTGTTCCAGTTCCTGGTCTACCACGCACCAGCCCTGGGCGCGCACCTGCTGGATGCAGGCGAACAACGATTCGGGGTCATTCAGGGTGCGGCTGGTGCGCGCCTTGAGGTCGGCACGTTCCAGGTACTCACGCAGGCTGGTGTCGTCCATGGCCGCCAGCAGAATGCGCCCCATCGACGTGCAATAGGCCGGCAGACGTCCGCCCACCGATAGATCGACCGAAATCAGCCGCTCGACCGTGGCCGAACGGGCTATATAAAGGATGTCGTCGCCTTCGAGGGTGGCCATGTTGGCCGCCTCATGCAGCTGGTCACTGATGCGGTCCAGGTACGGCTGGGCAGAAATTGCCAGCGGCGTCGACGACAGGTAGGCATGCCCCAGGGTCAGCACTTTGGGCAGCAGCGAATAGGTACGCCCGTCGGTGGTGGCGTACCCCAGCTTGATCAACGTGTGCAGGCAACGGCGCACCGCCGCGCGAGGGATTTCGGTACGGTGGCTGATCTGGGCGATGGTCAGGTGGCGCTTGCGCTCCTGGAATGCCTGGATCACGGCCAGGCCACGTGCCAGCGAGGTCATGAAGTCCGGGTCACCGGTAAAGGCCTGGATGCGCTTGGCCGGGGAAGCCACGATCGGCGGCGCCATGGCAGCCGAAGCAGGTCGCGCCACCTCAGCATTGCCGGAATCGTTGCCCAGGGTTTCGTCACTCATCGCACACCTCAAAAAAAACACCGGTTCGTGCGATTATCGAACAAACGGCCGATAATCGCAATTGACCGCCGACACTTTTGCTTATACCTTTCCCATGCCACTTGTGGCTTCTTTGGAGAGACTGGTCAGGTACCCACCGTAGAAGTCCCCAGGCAACGGCCTCGCCTTTCGGCGAGGCCGTTTTTCATTCCGGCCCGCCCTGACATTGCAACGAACTTCTATCCGCCATTCCTTTCAAACTTTGTACGAAAGGTCCCAACTGTTCGCGGGCACAATCTGCTACTTACGCCAGATGATGTCAGGGTTGCGTAAATTATCGATGTTCGGCGAATTATCGGTTGCTATAATCGATTGCGCAGGCCCTCCGCTTACCGTGGTCATTGAACCTTCCGCTTTATCAAGCCGTTGCGGCCAGCAAGGCAAAATGCATGTTGCACAATGCATGACAACAGTCATTACACTTATTTCAGGTACTGCACGTGACGAAAGATGAACTGCGCGCGGAACTCGAGCGCCAGGCTGAACGTTACAAGGATGTTTATGGTGGTGAAGTCACCACATACGCCGCACAACCGGATCCGGAACGCAAACCCTGGCGCAAGCGTGCCAGCGTTCGCGACCAGGCCTTCAGCCAGGAACTGGAACGCATCGAAAAAGAACTGCGCAGCGACAATCCCTGAGCCTCGGGGCCCTCTGCGCGTCGTCGCCCGGCCTACCCGGGCGAGGTCGATCTTTACTGTCTGGCCGATGATGAAATGGAATCACACAAATTTCATACAGTCGTTTGAATTTCTGCGAAATGGATTTTCCTCAAGATTTCGGCCTTTTTTCGCCCTATTTTGTGATTTTTAGCCGCTATTTACCTCCCGTACCGCCCCCCTCTGCATGGCGCGCTTGCACCATGAAGATTGTCATCTGCCTGTTACAGGTGCATCGATTGCCAAGGTTTTCTGGCATAATCCCGCCCCCCTAAGACCCGCCAGACAACCTTCATGATCGATTTATTCAGCGGACTGGATGCCTGGGTGTTGGTGAGCCTGCTGCTCGCCTTGACCTTCGTACTCGCCTTCGAGTTCATCAATGGCTTTCATGACACCGCCAACGCGGTAGCTACCGTCATCTATACCAAAGCCATGCCGCCGCACCTCGCCGTGTTCTTCTCCGGCGTGTTCAACTTCCTTGGCGTTCTGCTCGGCGGTGTAGGGGTGGCCTATGCCATCGTGCACCTGTTGCCGGTAGAGCTGCTGATCAATGTGAACACCGGCCACGGCCTGGCCATGGTCTTCTCGTTGCTGGCTGCGGCCATCACCTGGAACCTGGGCACCTGGTACTTTGGCATCCCCGCCTCCAGTTCGCACACGCTGATCGGCTCCATCCTCGGTGTCGGCCTGGCCAACGCCCTGATCAACGACATTCCGCTGGGCGACGGCGTCAACTGGCAGAAAGCGATCGATATCGCCATGTCGCTGGTGGTCTCGCCAATGGCCGGCTTCGCCGTTGCTGCCCTGGTGCTGATCGGCCTGAAATGGTGGCGCCCGCTGTCGAAGATGCACAAAACCCCGGAACAGCGCCGCAAGCTCGACGACAAGAAGCACCCGCCCTTCTGGAACCGTCTGGTCCTGGTGGTTTCCGCCATGGGCGTGAGCTTCGTGCACGGCTCCAACGACGGCCAGAAAGGCATCGGCCTGATCATGCTGGTGCTGATCGGTATTGTCCCGGCCAAGTTCGTACTCGACCTGAACAGCACCACCTACCAGATCGAACGTACTCGCGACGCTACCCTGCACATGAGCCAGTTCTACCAGCGTAACGCCGCCACCCTGGGCGAGTTCCTGGCACTGGGCAAGGCCAAGGCCAGCGACCTGCCGGAGCAGTTCAGTTGCAACCCGCAGCAGACCGAGCCGACCATTGCTGCGCTGCAGACCTCGCTGAAAGGTGTGACGGACTACCACAGCCTCGATGCCGAGAAGCGCGTTGAAGTGCGCCGCTATCTGTTGTGCCTGGATGACACGGCGAAGAAGGTTGGCAAGCTGCCAGGCCTGGACGCCCGTGAAAAGTCCGACCTTGAAAAACTGCGCAAAGACCTCACCGCCACCACCGAATACGCCCCGTTCTGGGTGATCGTGGCCGTCGCACTGGCCCTTGGCCTGGGTACCATGGTTGGCTGGAAGCGCGTGGTGTTGACGGTGGGCGAGAAGATCGGCAAACAAGGCATGACCTATGCCCAAGGCATGTCGGCACAGATCACCGCAGCCTGCGCTATCGGTATGGCCAACGTATTCGCCCTGCCGGTGTCGACCACCCACGTGCTGTCGTCCGGCGTGGCCGGCACCATGGTCGCCAACAAAAGTGGCCTGCAAGGCGGCACCGTGAAGACCATCCTGCTGGCATGGGTCCTGACCCTGCCTACCTCGATGGGCCTGGCGGCCGGCCTGTTCTGGCTGGCGTCCAAAGCCATTGGCTGAGTGACACCGCAATGAATGAAGGCGCCCTCGGGCGCCTTTTTCATAGCCGTAATGCCCGCGCCACCTTGTTCCTTGCCGAAGCAGACTTCTGCTACCAGGGGTATGGAAGCGGCGCAGGAAGACTACCTTTTCTTGCCCCCTAACAACGACCCCATCAAACCGCGCACCAACTGCCGCCCCAACTGGTTGGCCGCCTGGCGCACTGCCGACTTGATCGCCTGCCCCGCTGCACTCTGCAAGAACTCACCCGCCTTGTCGGCAAAACTCTCTTCATCCGCCTTCGGTTGTGGCGCCGGCTCCACCGGCTCGCCCTTACGCTGGCTCAGCATTTCATAGGCAGATTCACGGTCCACCGGTTTGTCATAGCGCCCCGACAATGGCGAAGCCGCAATCAGCGCAATACGCTCAGCCGCACTCAGTGGCCCGATACGCGACTGCGGCGGTGCAACCAGCACCCTCTGCACCATGGCCGGCGTGCCCTTCTCTTGCAACGTACCCACCAGCGCTTCGCCAATACCCAGTTCGGTCAGCACCGCCAGGGTGTCGAACGTCGGGTTGGGGCGGAAACCATCGGCTACCGCCCGCAGCGACTTCTGCTCCTTGGCCGTGAACGCCCGCAAGCCGTGCTGAATGCGCAAGCCCAACTGGGCCAGCACCGCGTCGGGCAAGTCACCCGGCGACTGGGTAACGAAATAGACCCCCACCCCCTTGGAGCGGATCAGCCGGACCACTTGCTCAAGACGGTCCTGCAACGCCTTGGGCGTGCCGTTGAACAGCAGGTGTGCTTCATCGAAGAACAGCGCCAGCACCGGCTTGTCGGCATCACCGCGCTCGGGCAACTGCTCGAACAATTCGGCCAGCAGCCACAACAGGAACGTCGCGTACACCTTGGGTGCCTCGTGCACCAATCGGCTGGCATCGAGCAGGTGGATACGTCCACGTCCATCCGGATCAGGGCGCAGCAGGTCCTCCAGTTGCAATGCCGGCTCGCCGAACAGTGCCTCGGCGCCCTGCTGCTCCAAGGTAGCGAGCCGGCGCAACAAAGCCTGGGTGGAGGCCGTGGTCATCAGCGCGCTGTCTTCGCCGAGCAGCTGTGGGTTGTCCTTCAGATGCGCCAGCAGGGCCTTGAGGTCTTTGAGGTCCAGCAGCAGCAGGCCTTCGCGGTCGGCCACCTTGAATGCTGCATAAAGCGCCGCCTGCTGGCTGTCGGTCAGTTCCAGCAAGTTGCCCAGCAACAACGGCCCCATTTCACTGAGGGTGGTGCGCAGCGGGTGGCCAGACTGCCCGGCGATATCCCACAAGCTCACCGGGTAAGCCCTGGGCGTATGCCCCAGCCACGGCATGCCGGCGATGCGTTCAGCCACCTTGCCTTGTGGCGCACCGGCAGCACCCAGGCCACAAAGGTCGCCTTTGACATCCGCGGCGAACACCGCCACCCCTGCGTCGCTGAACACCTCCGCCAGGCGCTGCAGGGTGACGGTCTTGCCAGTACCGGTTGCGCCAGCCACCAGACCGTGGCGGTTGGCCAGGCGCATTGCTTGCCCGACTGGCAGGCCATCCGGGCCCGCGCCTACAACGATGGTCGAAAATTCCGACATCTCTTTAATCCTCTGCTCAAGCTTTAGCTTAATTCGGCCGATACCTGTGGGTGTTATTCGCCTTAATAGAGAGGAACAGCCGAAAAGGGACTTTTCGGGATGTTGCACAACCTACGGCTCCACTCGTGCGAACGCCTGATATAAAACCTTAGCGGAACCGATTACGCCATGAACAAAAGCCTTCGTTTCAGCCACAAGATTCTTTTGGCGGCATCACTGATCGTGATACTCGCCTTCAGCCTTTTCACCCTCTACAACGATTACCTCCAGCGTAATGCGATCCGCGAGGACCTGGAAAACTATCTGGCTGAAATGGGCGCCTCCACGTCGACCAACATTCGCAACCTGTTCGAGGGCCGGATAAAACTGGTGGAGAACCTGGCGCAGAACATTGCCCAGGACCCGGCCAACGCCGAAACCCTGATGGGTCAGAATGCGCTGATATCCAGCTTCCTCACGGTCTACCTGGGCAAAGTCGACGGCGGTTTCAGCGTGCGCCCGGACGCGAAGATGCCCGACGGCTACGACCCGCGCACCCGCCCTTGGTACAAGGACGGCATGAACGCCAGCGGCGCGACGCTGACCGAACCCTACATCGACATGACCACCAACAAGATGGTCATCGGCATCCTCAGCAAGGTCTCCAACAGCGTTGGCGTGGTCGGCGGCGACCTGGCCCTGGACGGTCTGGTGCAGATCATCAACTCGCTGAACTTCGGCGGCATGGGATACGCCTTCCTGGTCAACGACCAGGGCAAGATCCTGGTGCACCCGGATAAGGATCTGGTCATGAAGTCGCTGTCGGACCTGTTCCCGCAGCACACGCCGAAACTGACCGGCGAGCTGACCGAAGTGCAAAGCGATGGCCAGACCCGCCTGCTGACCTTCAGCCCGATTACCGGCCTGCCGTCGGCGAACTGGTACATCGGCCTGTCGGTGGACAAGGACAAGGCCTTCTCGATGCTCAGCACCTTCCGCACCTCTGCGGTGATCGCCACGGTAGTGGCAGTGGTGATCATCATCGGCCTGCTCGGCCTGCTGATCCGCGTGTTGATGCAACCGCTGCACACCATGACCCGCGCCATGGAAGACATCGCCGAAGGTGAGGGCGACCTGACCAAGCGCCTACACATCCACAGCCACGACGAATTCGGTGTCCTCGGCAACGCCTTCAACCGCTTCGTCGAGCGCATTCACAGCAGCATTCGCGAAGTGTCCTCGGCCACCGAGCAGGTCAACGAAGTAGCCCTGCGGGTGATCAGCGCTTCGAACTCGTCGATGACCAACTCCGACGAGCAGTCCAACCGCACCAACAGTGTCGCCGCCGCCATCAATGAGTTGGGCGCTGCGGCTCAGGAAATCGCCGGCAACGCCGCCCAGGCTTCGCAGCACGCAAGCTCCGCGCGCCTGCTGGCCGAAGAAGGCCAGCAAGTGGTCGAGCGCAACATTGCCGCGATGAACCGCCTGTCCGACCTGATCGTCACCTCCAGCGCGCACATCGAAACACTGAACAGCAAGACCGTGAATATCGGCCAGATCCTGGAAGTGATCACCAGCATTTCCCAGCAGACCAACCTGCTGGCGCTGAACGCCGCCATCGAAGCGGCCCGCGCCGGTGAGGCCGGGCGTGGCTTTGCCGTGGTCGCCGATGAGGTGCGCAATCTGGCGCACCGCACCCAGGAGTCGGCGCAGCAAGTGCAGACCATGATCGAAGAGCTGCAAGTCGGTGCCCGCGAGTCGGTCGACACCATGGAGCAGAGCCAGCGCCACAGCCAGGACAGCATGCAGATCGCCAACCAGGCGGGTGAGCGACTGGACAGCGTTACCGTGCGCATCGGCGAGATCGACGGCATGAACCAGTCGGTGGCCACTGCCACCGAAGAGCAGACCGCCGTGGTCGAGGCGATCAACATGGACATCAACGAGATCAACATGCTCAACCAGGAAGGCGTGGAGAACCTGCAAGCGACCCTGCGCGCCTGCTCCGACCTCGAGCAGCAGGCTGGCCGCCTGAAGCACCTGGTGGGCAGCTTCCGTATCTGATAGAGGCTACACATTCGCCTGGCGCAGCCTCTGCGCTGCGCCAGGCATTACGCACTCCCCTCCTCTCAAACCGATCGAACAAACTATCCTTCTGATAGGTCCACCTTTAGGCATTTCATCGCCGGCAATTCAACGCCAGATGACAGACCCGAAGACGATCCCGGAGGGATGCTGATCGTGCACATCGCCGACATCACCATGTTCTACGCCCCGGCCAGCGGTGGCGTACGTACCTATCTTGATGCCAAACATCACCGTCTCGACGCCATTCACGGCGTACGCCACAGCCTGTTGATTCCCGGTGCCAGCGCCCAACACGGCGATGGCATCTATCAGGTACCTGCGCCGCCCTTGCCGTTTGGCAAGGGCTACCGGTTTCCGGTACGCCTGGCCCCCTGGTGCAATACACTGCGCACGCTCAAACCCGACCTGATCGAAGTTGGCGACCCCTACCTGACCGCCTGGGCGGCGCTGGAAGCGCGGCGCCAGCTCGACGTGCCCGTGATCGGTTTCTACCATTCCGACCTGCCGTTACTGGTCAGCAACCGCATGGGCAACTGGTTCGCACCCAATGTCGAGGCCTACGTCAGCAAGCTCTACGGCAATTTTGATCGGGTACTGGCCCCCAGCCAGGTGATGGCCGACAAATTACGCCGCTTGGGCGTGCGCGATGTCCATGTGCAGCCGCTGGGCGTTGACCTTGCCACTTTCCACCCCTCCCGGCGCGACCCACATGTACGTGCCGAATTGGGCATTGCCGACACCAGCCGCCTGTTGATCTTTGCCGGCCGCGGCTCGCGGGAAAAGAACCTGCCGGTGCTGCTTGACTGCATGCAGCAACTTGGCGACCCCTACCACCTGTTACTGGTGGGCTCGAACATGCCGGCCAGCGTGCCGCACAACGTCAGCGTCATCGATCACTTCTGCCCGGCTGCAGAGGTGGCCCGGCTGATCGCCAGCGCCGACTTGTTGGTGCATGCTGGCGACCAGGAAACATTCGGCCTGGTCATTCTCGAAGCCATGGCCAGCGCCACACCCGTGGTGGCCGCGCGCGCCGGTGCGTTCCCTGAAATCATCAACGAACAGTGTGGCCGCCTGTGCACGCCCAACGATGGTCGGGCCATGGCATCCGCCGTGCGCGAGGCATTCGAGGCAGGTATCCGCGAGCTCGGCGTGCAGGCCCGCCACCATGTAGAGCAACATTATTCATGGGATAACGTGGTAGCTGGCCTGCTCCAGCACTACCAGGCCGTGCTCGGCCACCAGCCGCAGGTGCGCGCCCATGCTTGAGCCTTCTGCCAGCCAACGCAGCCTCATGCTGGTGTTGCATGATGTTGCCCCGGAAACCTGGCCGGACTATGAACCGTTCGTAGGGGCCGTGGACGCGCTGGGCCACGTGCCAATGACATGGCTGGTGGTCCCGGACTTCCATCGACGCAATCCGCTGCACCAGGCACCTTCGTTCTGCCGTCTGCTGGACGAACGCCTTGCCAAAGGCGACGAGCTGGCGCTTCACGGCTATGCCCATGCTGACGAAGGCCCCGTACCACGCAGCCCCATCGACTACTTCATGCGGCGCATTTATACCCATGAAGGCGAGTTCTACAGCCTTGATGAGAACGAAGCGCTTACCCGGCTACAGGAAGGCCTGGCACTGTTCGAGGACCGAGGGTGGCCTGTGGCAGGGTTTGTCGCACCGGCCTGGCTCATGAGCCAGGGCACGCGGCAAGCGCTGTGCCGCCTGCCACTGAAATACACCAGTACACCTCAGCATCTGTACCGCTTGCCAGACTTTACGGCTATTGATGCGCCAGGCCTGGTCTGGAGCGCGCGCTGCGCATGGCGTCGCAAACTGTCCCGCACGCTGTGCGACTGGCAATGCCAGCGCTGGCGGGGCGCGAGCACGTTGCGCTTGGGGCTGCACCCTGTAGACATGCGCCATCGCTCATCCCGTGACTATTGGTTGCGCACGCTGGAGAGACTGTTGAAGGATGGCCGCGAACCGCTGACCAAATCTGCCTGGCTGGAGCGCCAGGGGGCAGCATGAAGCGCTGGGCCTGGCTGGCGCTGGCATTGCTGGGTGCAGCGCTGGTGCCAGCGTTGCTGGGTGGTAGCGAGCTGCTGCCGAGGCTGAGCCGGTTCGACCCGCACCTGCTGCTCATGCTACTAGGCATGATTCTGTTGTGCTGGGTCATCAATGCGCTGCGCCTGCGCCTGTTGCTGGGTGAGCAGGCAAAACAGTTGAGCCATGCTCGCAGCCTGGGCGTGGTCATGGCCACCGAGTTTGCCATCTGCACCACCCCTGGCGGCAGTGGTGGGCCGCTGACCCTGATGGCCCTGCTGGCGCGAGACCGCATCCGCCCGGCACGCAGCGGCGCCGTTTTTGCCATGGACCAGTTGAACGACCTGGTGTTCTTCTTTTGCGCAATGCTGGCGATTGCCGGCTACGCACTGTTCCACAGCCTGGGCCGCAGCCAGGAAAGCATGTTGCTTGGCAGTGCGTTACTGCTGTGCTCAGCGTTGGCCGGGGTGATCGGGCTGTTGCGCTACCGGCGCCCGATAATGCGCATGAACGGCAGGCTGTTGCAGCGCATGGGGATGGGCCAGCCGCGCAAACGTCGCTGGGCGCGCAAACTGCTGCACTTCGTTGCAGCACTGGCGCAGACCTGGCGCCTGCCCAAGCGCAGGCTGAGCCTGGTGTTCACCCTGACCTGCATCCACTGGGGACTGCGCTACAGCGTCTTGTACCTGGTGCTGCGGGGCTTGGGGGTAGACCTGCAGTGGATTCCCAGCTTCCTGGTGCAGATGCTGTCGCTCAGCGCCGGCCAATTCAGTCTGCTGCCTGGCGGCGCCGGGGCCGCCGAACTGACGTCGGCCAGCCTGTTGACACCCTTGGTGGGCAGCTCGACCGCAGCTGCGGCAATCCTGATATGGCGGGCGGTTACGTATTACTTTTATCTGCTGGCTGGGGGGCCGGTGTTTGTGTGCCTGCTGGGACGTCCGTTGCTGGAGCGCTGGCGGCGTCAGGCGGGTTGAGCTGTTGCCAGAGTTCGGCGGCGCCGGGGAAGTCGGTGCCATCCGTGTCATCCAGGGCTTCAGGGTCGTAGCGGGCCAGGCAGCCTTCGCCAACGGTCGGTGGAGGTGAGGCGACGGGGTTGTTGCGTTGCTTGGTCATTGCCGTTTCACCCAGGAGTGCCGGGGCGCTCTGCGCCCCTGTCGTGACAGGGCTGCGCAGCAGCCCGGAATCTCACAGCAAGCCGCACGGTGTCAGTCGAACACCACAGTCTTGTTACCATGCACCAGCACGCGGTCCTCCAGGTGATAACGCAGGCCACGGGCCAGCACCATCTTCTCCACATCACGGCCGAAGCGGACCATGTCCTCGATGCTGTCGGCATGGCTGACACGCACCACATCCTGCTCGATGATCGGGCCGGCATCCAGCTCTTCGGTGACGTAGTGGCACGTCGCGCCGATCAGCTTCACCCCACGCAGGGCGGCCTGGTGGTAAGGCTTGGCGCCGACGAACGACGGCAGGAAGCTGTGATGGATGTTGATCACCTTCTCGGCATAGTCCCGGCACAGTTGTGGCGGCAGGATCTGCATGTAGCGGGCCAGCACCACGACGTCGGCCGCATGCTCCTGCACCAGGCGCGACACCTCGGCAAAGGCCGGGGCCTTGTCTTTGGGGTCGACCGGTACATGGAAGAACGGAATACCGTGCCACTCGACCATGCTGCGCAGGTCGTTGTGGTTGGAAATCACGCAAGGGATCTCGCAGTCCAGCTCATCGGTGTGCCAGCGGTGCAGCAAGTCTGCCAGGCAGTGCGACTCACGGCTGGCCATCAATACCACGCGTTTTTTCTGAGCCGAGTCGGTAATGCGCCAGGTCATGGAGAACTCTTCGGCGATCGGCGCAAACGCCTCACGGAAGGCTTCGATACCGAACGGCAGCGATTCAGCGCGGATTTCATGACGCATGAAGAACCAACCGCTCTGCTCATCGGAGTGGTGGCTGGCTTCGTTGATCCAGCCATTGTACAAGGCCAGGAAATTACTGACTTTCGCCACGATGCCTACACGGTCGGGGCAGGCGATCACCAGACGATAGGTGCGCATGAATGAGACTCCAGAACTTCGCAAAGGCGCCTATTCTAGCGGTCCGCCAGAAAAAACGCAGTATTGATCGTTACCGCGATGGCATATGCAAGCCCGAAAACGCCACACGGGCGCTGCCTGACAGACAAGAGGAAACGCACGGGGCATATGTAAAATTTTGTTCACGTAGAGAAATGCTGTCACAGCTTAATTAACAGTTAATGGCCCAATCTTATGTTTACTTGCGAGTATGGGCTGTCTATTATTGCCCCACACATTTCTGAACACGCATTAAGGAACACTCCATGTCCCTGATCAACGAGTACCGCGCCACCGAAGAAGCCATCAAGGAACTTCAGGCCCGCCTGGCCAATCTGTCGCAGGATGACAAGCTGAAGAAAGAACTGGAGTTCGAAGGCAAACTGCGCACACTGATGGGCGAGTACTCCAAGTCGCTGCGCGACGTGATTGCCCTGCTCGATCCAGAGTCGAAACTGAGCAAGGCACCTCGTGGTTCGGTCAAGACTACCGCCACCAAGCGCGCACGCAAGGTCAAGCAATACAAGAACCCGCACAACGGTGAAGTGATCGAAACCAAAGGCGGCAACCACAAGACCCTGAAAGAGTGGAAAGCCACTTGGGGCGGCGACGTGGTTGAAAGCTGGGCAACCCTGCTGGACTGATTATCCGCATACGCCCTCTTGCTTCGCACAACAAAAACGCCGGCACATTGCCGGCGTTTTTGTTTATCTGCCATCAGCCGATTGAATAGCGTTCCTGCAATTGTCGAGCATGCAGTTGCCAGGCCTCCAACACGCGCCTGCCTGCCTCGTCGGCCCCCTCCCAGGCTTGCTGGCGCGCCTTTTCGAAGTCGCCCAAGGTATTCGGCGCCCCCCACTGCGGGTCGCTCAGGCGCTGTTGGCAGAAGCCATACCAACGTTGCCGCTCTTCGCCGGTCAAGGTTTCAGGGAAGTTACGTGCCCGGTAGCGGAACAACAGCTCCGGCAAACGCGGATCATCGAACATCCATTGGCCATGGCTCAACTGCGCCGGTTCCAGCGCACGAACTTGCTCGCATAAGCGCCGGTCGCGGTCACCTATAAAACCATCATACAACTGCTGTTCCGGGTCCTCACTCGGGGCAAACTCGTCCTTGCCATAGATGTGCTCCAGCTTTTCTTGCCATTGCGCCTGTTGATTGGCCAGTTGTTCACCGCGCGATTGTAACAACGTCAAGTCCAGGCCCAATCGTTGCTGATCGACCGGGCGTAATACCGACAGCGGCGCCACTACCGGGCAGCGATTGATCTGCACCAATTTGAGCGGTACCGGTAATTCACCTTCGGCCAATTCATCATGCCGGGTGTACAAGCGCTGACGTAAAACTTCAGCACTTTCCCGCAGTAACGGTAGGGTTTCCTGATGCAGGTCGCAGACAATCAGTGCATTGCGATTACGCGGGTGCCAGGCCAGTGGCAATACGACCCCCAGGTAATTGCGCGCCGCCGAAAAACGCCCGGATATATGCACCAGTGGCTGCAACAGACGGACCTGCTCCATCACTTTATGCTTGCTGCGCAGCTGAAACAGCCAGTCATACAACTTGGGTTGTTTCTGCCGAATCAGGCGAGCCAAGGCAATGGTTGCCCGCACGTCGGAAAGCGCTTCGTGGGCATGACCGTGGTCAATGCCATTGGCCTTGCTCAGCAGTTCCAGACGCAGGCTGGTGCGCCCGTCCTGTTGCGGCCATTCAATGCCTTCCGGGCGCAAGGCATAGGCGGTACGCACAATGTCGATCAGGTCCCAGCGGCTATTGCCTCCCTGCCATTCACGGGCATAGGGGTCGAAAAAGTTGCGGTAAAGGCTGTAGCGGGTCACTTCATCGTCGAAGCGCAGGGTGTTGTAGCCGGCACCACAGGTGCCCGGTTGCGCCAGCTGGGCATGCACGCGAGTCATGAACTCGGCTTCGCACAGGCCCTGCTCCGCCAGCAGTTGCGGCGTAATGCCTGTCACTAGGCAGGCCGCCGGGTGCGGCAGGATGTCGTCCGACGGTCGGCAATAAAGGCTGATTGGCTCGTCGATTTCGTTAAGGTCGAAGTCAGTGCGCAGGCCGGCCACCTGCAGCGGCCGATCGCAGCGCGGGTTGATGCCGGTGGTTTCATAGTCGTGCCAGAAAATGCTGGAGGTCACGGGGTCGTCCTGTATCAAGGTCGACCCGATTCTAGCGCGATTCTGAAAAATGAACGTTCAGACGGGAGCGTTGGCGGGGCGGAAACTGAAATAGTCGCGCAACGAACGTACGAAATCATCGTACTCGCGCGGAGACTGCAGCAGCATGAAGCCCGAATCGTAGTGCCCAGGCGTCTGGTCCTCGCGGCACCACAGGCAACTGGCAGTGAGGTTGACGAACTGGTGCCCGCCGCCAGGCAGGGGCATACGCAGTTGCAGTTCGTAATCGGGCCCGACCAACACGGGCAGCTGGCTGATGACCATCAACCCATTTTCCGAGGCATTGCCTAGCTGGCCGATCTCCTGACCGGTAAAGCGGTTGAACACCTTGAGGACACAAGGTAGTTGATGACGTTCGATGTGGCGCTTGTTGAACATGATCGCGAGTGTATTCCGTACCTGATGCCAGGAATACAAGGTACTGGCGGTTGTTGTAACAGCTGAGTTACAGATTAGCGCAGCACGCGCAGCAAATCCCGTGAAATAAACCACACCTTTGTGTTAGCGCCAAGGTACGGTCGTCACCGGGTTGGCCACGGCCGTTTCTGCACCGCGCAAATGGCCGAGTTTTTCCAAGGTCTGCAGGCGCGCCCGGGCGCGATAGGCATATTCGTTGCCCGGGTACTGCTGGATCAGGTACTGATAGGTCTGCGCCGCGTCCACGTACAACGCCTGGCGCTCCAGGCACTGGCCGCGCAGCAGTGACACTTCGGGGTGGATGAACGGCCGGGCACGGCTGGTGCGATCAACCTGCGACAGTTCGAGCATGACCCGTGCGCAATCGCCGCGGTCGTAGGCGCGGTAGGCATTGTTCAGGTGGTGGTCCATGGACCAGCGGGTACAGCCGACGGCGCTGGCGGCCAAGGCTAAAACGATCAGGGCTCGCATGGGGATCTCCTTTGATGCCAGTGTATCGGCGTTTGCCTGCAAATCTTCACACCCTTTTGCAAGGATACCCTGCCCCGTTCAAATGCCACCCTGCCTTGGTTGCAGGTAGTGCAACGGAACAATGACTACAGCGAGATTCAGGAGTAGCCTTTCGCTGCGCTTCACTATAGGAGTCTGTGCATGAGCATCCGCCGCACCAAAATCGTCGCCACCCTTGGCCCCGCCAGCAACTCGCCGGAAGTGATCGAACAACTGATCCTCGCCGGCCTGGACGTGGCACGTCTGAACTTCTCCCACGGCACACCGGACGAGCACAAGGCCCGCGCGCGCCTGATCCGTGACATCGCCGCCAAGAACGGCCGCCATGTTGCACTGCTGGGCGACCTGCAGGGTCCGAAGATCCGCATCGCCAAGTTCGCCAACAAGCGCATCGAACTGAAGATCGGTGACAAGTTCACCTTCTCCACCGCCCACCCGCTGACCGAAGGCAACCAGGACATCGTCGGTATCGACTACCCCGACCTGGTCAAGGACTGCGGCGTTGGTGACGAACTGCTGCTCGACGATGGCCGCGTGGTCATGCGCGTCGAAACCGCCACTGCAGATGCCCTGCACTGCGTGGTGATCATCGGTGGCCCACTGTCGGACCACAAAGGCATCAACCGTAAAGGTGGCGGCCTGACCGCACCGGCCCTGACCGAAAAAGACAAGGCCGACATCAAACTGGCTGCGGAAATGGACCTGGACTACCTGGCCGTATCCTTCCCGCGTGACGCCAGCGACATGGAATACGCGCGCAAGCTGCGTGACGAAGCCGGCGGCAGCGCCTGGCTGGTGGCCAAGATCGAACGCGCCGAAGCGGTGGCCGATGACGAGACCCTCGACAAGCTGATCGCCGCCTCCGACGCTGTGATGGTTGCCCGTGGTGACCTGGGCGTGGAAATCGGCGACGCCGAGCTGATCGCTATCCAGAAGAAGATCATCCAGCACGCCCGCCGCAACAACAAGGCCGTGATCGTGGCGACCCAGATGATGGAGTCGATGATCCAGAACCCGATGCCGACCCGCGCGGAAGTGTCCGACGTGGCCAACGCCGTGCTGGACAACACCGATGCGGTAATGCTGTCGGCCGAAAGCGCCGCCGGTTCCTACCCGATCGAAGCTGTCCAGGCCATGGCACGCATCTGCCTGGGTGCCGAAAAGCACCCGACCAGCCAGAAGTCCAGCCATCGCCTGCACACCACCTTCCAGCGCTGCGACGAAAGCATCGCCTTGGCGGCCATGTACACTGCCAACCACTTCCCGGGCGTAAAGGCGATCATCGCCCTGACCGAAAGCGGCTACACCCCGCTGATCATGTCGCGCCTGCGTTCGCATGTACCGATCTTCGCCCTGTCGCCGCACCGCGCCACCCAGGCGCGCGCCTCGATGTTCCGTGGCGTGTACCCGATTGCCTTCGACCCGGCCGCGCTGCCGGCCGACAAGGTGAGCCAGGCGGCGGTCGACGAGCTGCTCAAACGTGGCCTGGTGGAGCAAGGTGACTGGGTGATCCTGACCAAGGGTGACAGCTACCACACTATCGGTGGCACCAACGGCATGAAGATCCTGCACGTGGGTGATCCGCTGGTCGGTTGATCCACGCTCTTCGCAGCACAAGGCTCAAGCGCAGCCTTGTGCTGCGAAGAGGCCCCGACAGCAATAAAAAAAAGCCCCGGTTCTCGCGAACCGGGGCTTTTTGATGGTGCAGGGGGTAAGGCTGGCTTACATCATGCCGCCCATGCCACCCATGCCGCCCATGTCAGGCATGCCAGCAGCTGGCTTGTCTTCCGGCAGGTCGGCAACCATGGCTTCGGTGGTGATCATCAGACCGCCGATCGAAGCAGCAGCTTGCAGCGCCGAGCGAGTGACCTTGGCTGGGTCCAGGATACCCATCTCGATCATGTCGCCGTATTCACCGGTAGCGGCGTTGTAGCCGAAGTTGCCCGAACCTTGCTTGACCTTGTCAGCAACCACGCTTGGCTCATCACCGGCGTTGGCAGTGATCTGGCGCAGCGGGGATTCAACAGCGCGACGCAGCAGCGCGATACCGACGTTCTGGTCTTCGTTGTCGCCTTTCAGGTCGATGATGGCTGCCAGGGCGCGAACCAGGGCAACACCACCGCCAGGCACCACGCCTTCTTCAACGGCTGCACGGGTAGCGTGCAGGGCGTCTTCAACGCGGGCTTTCTTCTCTTTCATTTCAACTTCGGTGCCGGCACCGACCTTGATCACGGCAACACCGCCAGCCAGCTTGGCCAGACGCTCTTGCAGCTTCTCACGGTCGTAGTCCGAGGAGGTTTCTTCGATCTGGGCACGGATCTGCTTGACGCGTGCTTCGATCTCGGTGTCAGCGCCAGCACCGTCGATGATGGTGGTGTTTTCCTTGGACAGGATGACGCGCTTGGCGTTACCCAGGTGCTCCAGGGTAGCGGTTTCCAGGGACAGGCCGATTTCTTCGGAGATGACCTGGCCGCCAGTCAGGACAGCGATGTCCTGCAGCATGGCCTTGCGGCGATCGCCGAAGCCCGGAGCCTTGACTGCAGCAACCTTGACGATGCCGCGCATGTTGTTGACTACCAGGGTAGCCAGCGCTTCACCTTCAACGTCTTCGGCAACGATCAGCAGTGGGCGGCCGGCCTTGGCAACGGCTTCCAGAACTGGCAGCAGCTCACGGATGTTGGAGATTTTCTTGTCGACCAGCAGCAGCAGCGGGCCTTCCAGCTCGGCAACCATGGTGTCCGGCTTGTTGACGAAGTACGGCGACAGGTAGCCGCGGTCGAACTGCATGCCTTCTACGACGGACAGTTCGTTTTCCAGGCCCGAGCCTTCTTCAACAGTGATCACGCCTTCTTTACCGACTTTTTCCATGGCTTCGGCGATGATTTCACCGATGGAGTTGTCGGAGTTGGCAGAGATGGTACCTACCTGGGCGATGGCCTTGGAGTCGGCGCATGGCTTGGACAGGTTCTTCAGCTCGGCAACGACGGCAGCAGTGGCCTTGTCGATACCGCGCTTCAGGTCCATCGGGTTCATGCCGGCAGCGACGGCTTTCAGGCCTTCGTTGACGATGGCCTGAGCCAGAACGGTAGCGGTGGTGGTGCCGTCACCGGCAGCGTCGTTGGCCTTGGAAGCAACTTCCTTGACCAGCTGGGCGCCCATGTTTTCGAAAGCGTCTTTCAGCTCGATTTCTTTGGCGACGGAAACGCCGTCCTTGGTGATGGTCGGCGCGCCGAAGCTCTTGGCCAGTACCACGTTACGGCCTTTCGGGCCCAGGGTCGCTTTTACCGCGTCAGCCAGAACGTTGACACCAACCAGCATTTTCTTACGAGCGGAATCACCAAATTTTACGTCTTTAGCAGCCATGATCGTTTAATCCTTGAAAAACTTTGGAGTAACGGGAAGTCGGGGGAAATCAGCCTTCGACAACGGCGAGGATTTCGTTCTCGGCCATGACCAGCAGGTCTTCGCCATCGACTTTCACGGTGTTGCTGCCCGAGTACGGGCCGAAAACCACTTTGTCACCCACTTTCACGGCCAGCGCGCGAACTTCGCCGTTGTCCAGAACGCGACCGGTGCCGACGGCTACAACTTCGCCGCGGTTTGGTTTTTCAGCGGCCGAACCCGGCAGGACGATACCGCCAGCGGTTTTCGATTCTTCTTCGCTGCGACGGATGACTACGCGGTCATGCAGAGGACGAAGTTTCATTGTCGATCTCTCCCAAATTGTGGTTTTCATCGGCCGGTTCGACACCGGCGGTTTTGATGCTGTCCGGCGTTGCCGGGGGTGGCCCGCTGTGAGCGAACCACCTGTGTAATGTCTGGTGTTGCCACCAGAAACCTTGCGGTGACCACATACATGAGGCCGCCACATCCAATTACAAGGCTCGAGATAGAAAATTTTTCATCAGGCCCAAAAAAACCGGGGCCGCTTGCGCGGCCCCGGTCCTTGTTACTTGTCGCGGCGCTCGTACTCGCCTTCGATCACGTTCGGGCGGTGGCCGCCATCACGCGGCTGCGCCTGGAAGGGGTCATCCTGGAATGCACGCTGGCGCATGGCCTGGGCCTCGGCACGCTCGCGCATCTTGCGCGCCGCCAGGCGGCGGGTGAATGGCAGCAGGCACAGCACACCCAGCACGTCGCTGATGAAGCCGGGCAGCAACAACAGGCCACCGCCCACGGCCAGCATCATGCCCTGGAACATGTCCTCGGCGGGCAATTCACCGCGCTGCAGGCTTTCACGGGCGCGCAATGCAGTCGCCAGGCCGGCCACCCGCATGACCAGTACGCCCAGGGCGGAGCCGGCGATGATCAGCAGCAACGCCGGGAAGAAACCGATAGCCGCGCTGACCTTCACGAAGACGAACAGCTCCAGCACAGGAAAAATCAGAAACAGCAGTAGAAAAGCACGCATCAAGGGTTCCTCGACGGAAGATAACCTTCCAATAAGACCTCAAATGGATGCCTGCGCTCCGGATTTCAACCCTCGGCTTGCATCACAAGCGGCCAATGGTCGGCGCGAGCCAGCAAAACCAAGGCCTCGCGGACTTGTGTCGGCGTGTTGCAAGTAGTGGGGAAAGGCAACCAGTGCACTGCCTGGCCGATGCGCAGGTGCATGCCTTCGCTGTCTACCCCAACCATCTGCGCCGGTACGTGCTGTGGCAACCCGGTCAATTCGACGTAGTGGGCAATGGCACTGGCGTGATCGCTGTTCATGTGTTCGATCATGCTCCCCTCGGCCTTGCCCGCGAACGGGTTGGCCAAGGTCACATGGTCAAGCCAGTGGATCGCACCGAAGCCGCCGATGTAGCGGTGGCGCACCGGTTGCAGCACCCAGAAATCGAAATCGTGGGCCTTGTGGTAGTCGGCCGCGTCCGGGAAATAGCGGTAATAGCGTTCGGCGGCGGCCTCGATGACGGCCTCGTCGACCAGCTTGTGCGCTTCGGCCATCACCGTCAGGCGCCCTACCGCCTGCACATCCTCGGCCTCGCGCTCACCCACCAGCAGCGAACACTTGGGGTCCTTCTGCAGGTTGTGGGTGTGCTGGGCAATGCGGCTGATCAGGATCAGCGGGTTGCCCTGGGCGTCCAGGCAGTACGGCACGACCGAACCGAAGGGGTAGCCAGGCATCGACCTGGAATGTGTCGAAAGCACGCCGCGGTATTCCTTGAGCAGCAGTTCCCGGGCGGGGCGGATGGCGTTGGTACTCACTTGAGGGCGGCTCCTGGCGGACGGGTTGGGGACAAGATAAGCATTATCAGCTGCCTGTGCCACTGACCTGCATCCAGACGCCTTACCAGGTAACGCCGAAGCCCGCGGTATAGCGTGTCTTGTCCAGGTCACTCTCACGCGTGCCGGTGATGATATCCTTCTCCGCCTTGAGGTTCAGCGAGGCCCACTCGGTGACCTTGTAGCGCAGGCCAACCTCGGCATCCAGCGAGTAGTCGGCCACGCCACCCAGCGGCTTGGCGAACTCGCCGTTGGTGAACAGTTGCACGTTCTTGCCGATCAGGTAGCGGGTGTAATCCCACTTCACGGCCGCAGAATAGAAATTATCCTTGCCGCCGTCCCGATACTCGAAATCAGTGCGGTTGATCAGTGAGCCCAGCGAGAACGCACCCAGCTCATCGTCCCAGAACTGGTAACCCGGGCCGGTACCCACGGTGCGCTGGCGGGCCAGGTCTTCGATGTGATCGCGCTTGTACTCCGCACGCCCCTGCCAGAACCACTTATCGGTAATGAAGCGGTCCAGGGCGTACTCGGCGCTCCAGTTGTTGGTGGTGGTGACGTCGTCCTTGGTCTCGCGGTTGTACTCACCCTCGGCGTTGTGCCGCCAGCGGCCATGGCGGGCAGTGGTCTTGAAGCCCACGTCATAATCGTCGGTGTCGTTCTCGGCGCGCTTGTAGTCCAGCGCCACGTCGACATTACCTTTCCACACGAAATCCTCGACCAGCGGCTTGGGCTTCATGATCTGCTCGATGCTGGCCAGCTCCACCGTCTTCGGTGAATCGCCATTGGCCAAGGTCACCTTGCCTGCCTCTGCCGCCTTGAGCGACTTGGCTTTCTCTCCGCTGTAGGCGTCCTGCTTGACCAGCATCTCCTGGTCGCTTTCCAGCGTCTGGACCTGTTTCCAGTCCAGGGCGATGGACCCGCCATAAGGGGTTTCCAGCAGCAGCTTGCCGCCGTCGAATACCTTGATCTTGCCACTTAGCCGATCACCGTTCTTCATCCACACAGTGTCGGCCCACACTGGAGAGGCACACAGGGAAACAGCAAGAAGGCACAACAAGGATCTAGAATTCATAAACGGGCTTTGTTTGCGGACTATGGGTTCGATTTGACGAAAAAGCCGGGCATTATCCAGATACCCACGACCAGAGCAAGGACAGACCGGGAGTATGCCGTTGAGTTCAACTCTCATTTACCAGACCACCGGTCCGGTTTCATCTGCAGCCCAAGGCGGGCGAGATGTCTGATGGATATGAGCACGCCCTTGATTCGGCCGAGGGCCGACGAACGGCGCTGTATTCAGTACTGGGCCAGGTGCCACCCGGCAAGGTCGTGAGCTATGGCCAACTGGCCGAACTGGCCGGGCTTGGCCGTGCGGCGCGCTGGGTGGGGCGCACCCTGGGGCAGTTGCCTGCAGACACACGCCTGCCTTGGCACCGGGTGCTCGGTGCAGGTGGCCGGTTGAGCCTGCCGCTGGGCACCCCGTCGGGCGATGAACAACGGGCGCGGTTACGCGGGGAAGGTGTGAATGTAAGCAACAATCGTGTGGATATGACGCGCCATGGCTGGCGCCCAATGGAGCACAGCGGTTAGAGTGCGCGCTTTGTTTTCGAAAACTTGAGGCAGATGTTGGCCCATGCCCCGTAAAACCTGGCGCGCTGCGCTTGCTGCCTATGCCAGCCCGTCAACATTGGTACTTTTGCTACTCGGTTTCGCCGCCGGCCTGCCCTACATGCTGGTGTTCTCGACCCTGTCGGTATGGTTGCGCGAAGCCGGCGTTGCCCGTGAAACCATCGGTTATGCCAGCCTGATTGGCTTGGCCTACGCCTTCAAGTGGGTCTGGTCGCCGCTGCTCGACCAGTGGCGCTTGCCGCTGCTTGGCGGCCTCGGGCGCCGGCGTTCGTGGCTGCTGTTGTCGCAAGCGCTGGTGGTGATCGGGCTGGTCGGCATGAGCCTGTGCGACCCGCAACAACACCTCTCCTGGCTGATCGCCATGGCCGTACTGGTGGCCTTCGCCTCGGCTACCCAGGACATCGCTGTCGACGCCTACCGCCTGGAAATCGCTGACGACCAGCGCCAGGCCGCGCTCGCAGCCAGCTACATGGCCGGCTACCGGGTGGCTGCCTTGCTCGCCACGGCCGGTGCCCTGTTCTTCGCCGAGTGGTTCGGCTCTACCGGCTTCAGCTACCTGCACAAGGCCTGGGCCGGCACGTACGTGATGTTCGGGGTGATGATGCTGCCCGCCCTGTTCACCACGTTGGTCATGCGCGAACCACCAGTGCCCATGCGCACCCAGCTGTCGGCAGCGCGCTATGGGCTGGTGCACCAGATGGCCTCGGTGTTCGTGCTGATCATCCTGCTGGTCTCGGTACCGGCCAGCTTCACCCAGATGTTCAATACCGGCTGGTCCAGCGTGGTCTCCGGTGATGCCACGCCGCTCGACCTGCTGCTGGAAGACCGCGCCTTCCTGCGCCTGATCCTCTACGTGCTGCTGACCTGGGCCTGCCTGTCGAGCCTCGGCCGTCGTGGCCTGGCTCCCGTGCTGACCCCGATCAACGACTTCATCACCCGCTACCGCTGGCAGGCTCTGCTGCTGCTCGGCCTGATCGCCACCTATCGCATGTCGGACACGGTGATGGGGGTGATGGCCAACGTGTTCTATATCGACATGGGCTTCACCAAGGACCAGATTGCCAGCGTCAGCAAGATCTTCGGCCTGATCATGACCCTGGTCGGCGCCGGGGTTGGCGGCCTGCTGATCGTACGCTTCGGCATCATGCCCATCCTGTTCATTGGCGGCGTAGCCTCTGCCGGCACCAACATCCTGTTCCTGATGTTGGCTGACATGGGGCCGAACCTGGAAATGCTGGTGGTGACCATCTCGCTGGACAACTTCAGCTCCGGCATGGCTACCTCGGCCTTTGTCGCCTACCTGTCCAGCCTGACCAACCTGAAGTTCTCGGCGACCCAGTACGCGCTGCTCAGTTCGATCATGTTGCTGTTGCCGCGGCTGATCGGCGGGTATTCGGGCGTAATTGTGGAGAAGTTCGGCTACCACGACTTCTTCCTGATCACGGCGCTGCTGGGGGTGCCTACGCTGATCCTGATCGCCCTGCAGTGGCATCAGGAAGCCGGGCGGGGGACGCCGGTGGCCGAGGATCACTCTGTGGCTGAGCGGCCCTGAAGTTTTGTATTGCCTGTGCTGGCCTCTTCGCGGGTAAACCCGCTCCTACAAGGCGGCGCGGCCCTGTGTAGGAGCGGGTTTACCCGCGAAGAGGCCGGCACCGGCAATACCGATTATCGAGCTACAGCCCCTTCCCCAGGCCGCCCACCCACCACAAACCACAGCGGCCACAGCGCCAACGCCCCCGCCACCCCCGCCGCCAGGGCAAAATGCAGCAAGCTGGCACCGGCGCCAATCATCGCCAGCAGCGCACCGCCGAGCCCCAGCAAGGCAATGGTGATCATCCCCAGCATGGCCGAAACCAGCCCCTTGCTCTGCTCACTGGAGAACAGCGTCATGCGGTACAGCACCGCATTGGCCACGCCCAACCCCAGCGCATACAACGACATGCCGGCCACCACACTGGTCACGCTCGGCCAGTACCAGGTCGCCAGCACCATCAGGCACAGGCCAGCCAGGTATGGCCAGAGCGCGCCACGCACCAGGGCTGGCAGCGGGTAGCGATCGGCAATACGGTTGATGATCAGGTTACCGAGGATCAGCCCGCCAAAAACCGGCAACTGCCACAAGGCATACTCTAGGGTACTCAACCCCTCATCGTGAATCAGCAGCACCGGCGACAGGCCAATCCAGCCAATCAGCGGTAAGCCGACCAACCCAAGGGCGGCGCTGCCTGCAACGAAGCGGCGGTTGCCCAGCAACTGGCCATAGCCCGCCAGCAGTGGCAGCAGGTGAATCGGCGTGAACGCCAGCCGCGAGCCGTCACGGCGCTCCACGCCCAGGGTTTCCGGCATCAGCCGGTACAGCAGCAGCCAGGCCAGCACCGCGCCGATGGCGAACGCCACGAACAGCCAGCGCCAGTCCAGCCATTGCAGCAGCAAGGTGCCCACCAGCGGCCCGAGCAGGGGCGACAGCAAGGCGATGTTGGCCAACAGGGCCATCATGCGTACGGCATCAGCCTCGCTGAAAGCCTCGTTCAGGGCTGGGTAGCTGACGGTGACCACAAAGCCCAGGCCAATGCCCTGCAACAGACGCAACAGGTTGAACAGGCCGATGTCCTGGACCCAGAAGGTAGCCAGGCAGGCCAGGCCAAAGAATGCGCAGCCGACCAGCAGCAAAGGGCGCCGTCCATAACGGTCGGCCAACGGGCCGATCAGCCATTGCAGTACCACGCCCCCCAGCAGGTACAGGTTGAGGGCATGGGGTATGTATTCGGGGCTGGCGTCGAGGTCGTTGACCACGACAGGCATGGCCGGCATGACCGCATCGCTGGCCAGGTAGGTCAGCAGTTCGAACAGGGCCAGGGTCAGGCCGAACAGCAAGGCACGCAGAGGGGTGATATACAGCAGTGGTTTCATGATGGCGTATCGGGTGTGGCGGGCGGGGTCACGCTATATGCCAGAAATGGCTGGAAATTGCTGTGAGCAAGTGTAATCAGGGTCGAAAAAAACTGGGGCCGCTTTGCGCCCCTTCGCGGGCAAGCCCGCTCCTACACAGAACACGCATGTCCTCGTAGGCGCGGGCTTGCCCGCGAAGGGGCGCAAAGCGGCCCCGGCTTTAACGCGGTATTACTGCGTTGCAGTCTCCTGCACCACGCGAATAACCCGCTGCGGAAACGGAATATCGATCCCTTCGGCCTTCAACCGGTCACGCGCATACTCGTTGAGCATGAACATCACGTCCCAGTAATCGGAGGTCTTGGTCCACAAGCGCAGCGATACGGTGATCGAGCTGTCGCCCAGCGTCGACACGACCGCCTGCGGTGCCGGGTCTTGCAGAACACGCGGGTCCTTTGCCAGCTCCAGCAACACATTGCGGGCCTTCTGCAGGTCGGCCTCATAGTCAACGCCCACATCGAACACCACCTTGCGCGTCGGCTGGCGGTTGGTGTTGGTAATGATGCCGTTGGACAGGCTGCCATTGGGCATGATGACCGTCTTGTTGTCACCGGTGCGCAGCACGGTGTGGAAGATCTGGATACTGTCGACTGTGCCGGCAACGCCCTGCGCCTCGATCCAGTCACCGATACGGAACGGGCGGAACATCAGAATCAGCACACCACCGGCGAAGTTCGCCAGGCTGCCCTGCAAGGCAAGGCCGATGGCCAGGCCTGCGGCACCGATGGCGGCGACGAACGAGGTGGTCTCGATGCCGATCATCGAGGCCACGCTGACCAACAGCAGCACCTTCAGCACGATGTTCGCCAGGGTGCTGATGAAGCCCTGCAGCGCCAGGTCGGCGTTGCGCAGGCCAACCAGCTTGCCGAGGCGGGCGCTGACCTTGTTGATGATCCACCAGCCAACCGCCAAGGTCAGCAGTGCCAGCAGCACACGGCTGCCGTATTCCATGATCAAAGGGATCCACGTCTGGGATTGGCGGACGAGCTGGTCGACCTCAGCGTTCAAATCCATATTCATCTCCTGATGCCGAGCGGCAAGTACACGGTAGAACAGGCCGCGCGTGTTATTACGCAACCCCGGCCCCCATGGACATCATTTGGCCATCGGGGTTCCGGGCCACCCCCGCATCAGTCGCGGAAGTTGTTGAACTGCAGCGGCATGTCGAATTCCTTGGTGCGCAGCAGGGCGATGGCTTCCTGCAGATCGTCACGTTTCTTGCCGGTTACCCGTACCTGCTCACCCTGGATGGCGGCCTGTACTTTCAGCTTGCCATCCTTGATGGTGGCAACGATCTTTTTTGCCAGGTCCTTGTCGATGCCTTCGCGGAACTTGGCTTCCTGTTTCTTTTCCTTGCCGGAGGCGTAGGGGTCCTTGGTTTCCAGGCACTTCACGTCGATCTTGCGCTTGACCAGTGCAAGGCGCAGGATCTCCAGCATCGCCTCGAGCTGGAACTCTTCCTCGGCGGTGAGCATCACGGTCTGCTCTTTGTCCTTGAACTCGAAGGTGCCTTTGCCCTTGAGGTCGTAGCGGCGGTCCAGTTCCTTGATGGCGTTGTCGACCGCGTTCTGCACTTCGTGCTTGTCCAGTTCCGATACCACGTCGAACGAAGGCATGGTTGTTCTCCCAAAATAAAAGCGCGCTCAGGCTGAAGATGGAGCGCGCTGGGTTTGAAGGTTAAAATGCGGGCTCATTATAACGGGTTGCGAAACGCATATGAGCAGCACCTGGCATATTCTCGGCGCCGGTAGCCTTGGCAGTCTGTGGGCCTGCCGCCTGGCACGCGCAGGCAAGGCCGTGCGCCTGATCCTGCGTGACGGGCAACGGCTGCAGGCTTATCAACAGGCCGGTGGCCTGACCCTGATCGAACAGGAGCAAACCCGGCACTACGCCATACCAGCCGAAACGGCGCAGGCGCATGGCCCGATCCACCGGCTGCTGGTGGCCTGCAAGGCCTATGACGCTGCCCCGGCGATTGCCGGTCTAGCGCCACGGCTGGCCGAGAGCGCCGAAGTGCTGCTGTTGCAGAATGGCCTTGGCAGCCAGGATGAAGTCGCAGACCTGGTGCCGCACGCTCGCTGCATCTTCGCCTCCAGCACCGAAGGCGCCTTCCGCGAGGGGGACTGGCAGGTGCGTTTTGCCGGCCATGGCTTCAACTGGCTGGGCGACCCACGTAACCCCATGATCCCCGCCTGGTTCGATGACCTGCACGAGGCCGGTATCCCCGCAGAATGGACAGTAGACATACTGACCCGCCTGTGGCGCAAGCTGGCGCTCAATTGCGCCATCAACCCGCTGACCGTGCTTCACGATTGCCAGAATGGCGGGCTGCTGGGGCACCTGGGTGAAGTGCAGGCCCTGTGCGTCGAGCTGGCCCGCCTGCTGCGCCGTTGCGGCCAGCCGCAAGCAGCCGAGGGGCTGGAGGAAGAAGTGCAGCGGGTAATCCTCGCCACCGCAGCCAACTACTCTTCCATGTACCAGGACGTGCATGCAGGACGGCGCACCGAGTTGCACTACCTGCTCGGCCATGCTTGCCGCGCTGCGGGCCGTCATGGCCTGCAATTGCCGCAGCTGGAACACCTGCTGCAGCGCTTGGTCGAAAACCTGCGCGCGCGTGGTTTGCCCTGCGACTGACGCGGCCCTTCAACCGGATACGGACATTGCCTTGCCCATGACCTTGCGCCAACGCCTGGAAAACCTCCCGGTCGGGCAGAAGCTGCTGGCGGCCCTGCTGGTATTGCTGGTGACCATCTTGCTGATGGCCAACCTCACCTTCATCAGCGCCGCCTACTGGATCACCCAGGAAAGCATGGCGCCTCAGGCCATGCAGACCATCGGCCGGCTGGTGGCCAATCCTCAGCTTGCAGCCCGCGCCGGCGACACCCCGGAAACGGCCCGTGCCCTGCTCAAGGAACTGGAAAGTTACACACCGCTACGCGCCGCCGCGGTCTACGGTGGCGATGGCCGAATGCTGGCGCAGTTGCAGCATGGCGAGCCGCTGGCCCTGCCCAAACGTTTTCGCAACATCGACGGCTGGCGCCTGATGGAGTTTCGCAGCACTCAGTTGATCCGCATCCCCCGCGATGCCAACCCACCGGCACACTTGCTGCTGGTAGCCAGCAGCGAACTGCCCACGGCCTTCTACACCGGCACACTCAGCGCCAGCCTGGGCATCCTGGTGTTCAGTGTCCTGCTATGGATCGTCATCGCCCGGCAGATCAAACGCCTGATCACCCAACCGATCAACCAGCTTGAGGAACTCAGCCGCCAGGTTACCCGCGAAGAGAGCTACGCCTTGCGCGCCCAACGCGGCAACGATGATGAAATCGGCAGCCTGGCCGAGGCCTTCAACACCATGCTGTCGCGCATCGAGGCCCGCGAGCAGCAGCTCAAGAGCGCCCGCGACGAGTTCCAGAGTGCCTACGACCAGGCTCAGGGCCTTGCTGAAGAAACCCGCCACACCAACCGCAAGCTGGAACTGGAAGTACAGGTACGCAGCAAGATCGAGAAAAAGCTCACCGGTTTCCAGAACTACCTCAACAGCATCATCGACTCGATGCCCTCGGCACTGATCGCCCTCGACGAACAGCTTTACGTGACCCAATGGAACCACGAAGCCACGGTGCTTTCCGGCACACCACTGGACGAGGCACTTAACCAGCCGGTGTTCATTGCGTTCGAGCCGCTGAAGCCGTTCCTCCCGCAACTGAAGGAAACCGTGGAAAAACATCGAGTGGCGAAGATCGAGCGGGTAACCTGGCCCAAGGGCGACGACCTGCGCCACTACGCCCTGACCTTCTACCCACTGACCGGCGGCGGCGGGCGCGGCGTGGTCATTCGTATCGACGACATCACCCAGCGCCTGTCATTGGAAGAAATGATGGTGCAATCGGAAAAAATGCTCTCGGTCGGTGGTCTGGCTGCCGGCATGGCGCACGAAATCAACAACCCGCTGGGCGCTATCCTGCACAACGTGCAGAACATTCGCCGACGCCTGTCGTCCGACCTGCCGCGCAACCAGGAACAGGCCGAAGAGCTGGGGATCGACCTGGCCACGATCAACCGCTACCTGGACAGCCGCGAGGTGCCGCAGCTGCTCGACGGCATTCAGCAGGCCGGCGCCCGGGCGGCGAAGATCGTCACCCACATGCTCAGCTTCAGCCGCCGCAGCAACCGCCAGCTGGAGCCATGCGAGCTGCCGGCACTGATCGATCAGGCGCTTGAAATTGCCGGCAATGACTTCGATCTGGCCATCGGCTTCGACTTCAAGGGGCAAGCCATCGTGCGCCAGTTCGACCCCGACCTGGGGCCGGTGCCATGTACCGCCAACGAGCTGGAACAAGTACTGCTCAACTTGCTGAAGAACGCAGCCCAGGCCATCCACCAACGCCCGCAACCCAGCGAGCCCGGACGCATCACACTGCGCACCCGGCTAAACCCGCCATGGGCGGAAATCCAGGTCGAAGACAACGGCGTCGGCATGCCCGAGGCGGTGCGCAAGCGCACCTTCGAGCCGTTCTTCACCACCAAGGAAATCGGCCAGGGTACCGGGCTGGGCCTGTCGGTCTCTTACTTCATCATCACCAACAACCACAAGGGGCAGATGGAAGTGCAATCCACGCCAGGCCAAGGCACCTGCTTTACCCTACGCCTGCCCCTCACCCAGCCGGCAGCGGCGGTGCCGGCCAGAACGGAGCAATGACATGGGCTACCGCCTTTCGAAGATCTATACCCGCACCGGCGACAAAGGCGAAACCGGCCTGGGCGACGGCCGTCGGGTGCCCAAGGACCACCCGCGGATCGAAGCGATTGGCGAGGTGGACAGCCTGAACAGCCAGTTGGGGTTGCTGCTGGCGGGGCTCGCCGAGCACGGGCTGAATGAAGTGACCACAGTGCTGGCGCCGTGTCAGCACCGCTTGTTCGACCTGGGTGGCGAGCTGGCGATGCCCAGTTACCAGGCGTTGACCCTGGCGGAAGTGGAACGCCTGGAGGCGGCCATCGATGTGTGGAACGAAGAGCTGGGGCCGCTGAAGAACTTCATTCTGCCCAGTGGTTCGGCGCTGGTGGCGCAGGCGCATGTGTGCCGCAGCCTGGCGCGCAGTGCAGAGCGCCGGTGTCAGCAGTTGAATGCCGTGGAGCCGCTGGAAGGCGTTGGTTTGGCGTATATCAACCGGCTTTCCGATCTATTGTTCGTGGCGGCGCGGATCATCGGGCGGCGCCAGGGGGTGGCTGAGGTTTTGTGGCAGCCCGCCGAGAAACCGAAAGGCTGATACTTCTGGGGCTGCTTTGCAGCCCATTCGCGGGCTTGCCCGCTCCCACAGGTTTCGAGCAGGCTTGAAGCTTGTGAGTTTCCTGTGGGAGCGGGCCCCGCGAATGGGCCCCGCAGCAGCCCCTGTTACAGGGGACTCAAACCTGTGGCCAGAACGCCCGGATCCCGGCCACACCCTGTGCACCCGCCTCCCAGGCCTGCTGGCGCTCACTCGGCCCTACCCCACCCAGCAGATATACCGGCTTGTTGAACCCGGCAATCACGCGCTGCGCCTCATCCCAGCCCAGCGGCACCGCATCCGGATGCGTCTGGGTCGCCTGCACTGGCGACAAGGTGACAAAGTCCACGCCCATCTGCTCAGCCAGCGCCAGCTCTTCGGCACTGTGGCAGGATGCCGCCAACCAGCGCTCCTTGGGGAACGGCCGGCCCCTGGCGGCGTACTTGCGCAGCTGCGCGGCTGTCAGGTGCCAACCGGCCGCCGGGAAATCACCCAGCCATTCCAGTGGCCCTTTCAGCATCAGCTGCGCCTTGCCCGCACACAGCCCGACCGCATCCACCGCCACGTCGCGGTACTTGGGGTCGTACATGTCCGGGGCACGTAACTGGATCAGGCGAATACCATTGGCCACCGCCTTCTGGATGCCCTTGAGCAGCTGCGGCACCTCCAAGCCATCCGGGGTGATCAGGTACTGGTCCGGCAGGCGCGCAGCGGCGACGATCGGTTTGTTGGCCTCGGGGAATTCGTACTGCGGCAAATCGCGCGGGGCAACCCATTCCAGCGGCTGGCCTTCGGCACCATGGGGTTCGCCAGTGAACGCTTCGACCTCGCGCACGTCCAGCAGCACCTGCTTGTCCGGGTAGTCATGGCTGACCTTGATCAGCGCACGCGACCGGCTTACCTCGATGCCCAGCTCCTCGCGCAGCTCGCGGGCAAGCGCTGCTTCGACGCTTTCGCCTTCTTCCACCTTGCCACCGGGGAACTCCCACAAGCCGCCCTGGTGCTGGGTATCGGCACGGCGTGCGATCAGAATACGGCCATCAGCACCGCGAATGACGGCAGCCACTACATGAATCCGTTTCACGCTTCACGCTCCTCCAGGCCTGCCTGTTGCCATGCCTGGAAGGCTGGCCACTGATAAATGGTCTCGATGTAGGCTGCCGCCTCGGCGGGGACTTCTACGCGGTAGGTGCGCAGGCGCACGGCCACCGGGGCAAAGAAGGCATCGGCCAGGCTTGGCTGGCCGAACAGGAACGGGCCGCTGTCCTTGGCCACCACGCGGCATTCGGACCACAGCGCGACGATACGGTCGATATCGACCTGCACGTCCAGCGGCACAGTGTCCAGCGCCTGGTCACGCGACAGGTCGAACGGCATGGCACCGCGCAGGGCGAAGAAACCGCTGTGCATCTGCGCGCAAGCCGAACGGGCCTGGGCGCGGGCGGCTGCGTCGGCAGGCCACAGCTGGGCGTCGAGGTGCTGTTCGTTGAGGTATTCGGCAATGGCCAGGGAATCGGCGATCACACCGTGCTCGGTCTTGAGCAGCGGCACCTTGCCGGTGGAGGAGAAAGCGAGGATGCGCTGGCGGGTATCAGGCTGGTTCAGCTTGATCAGGGTTTCTTCGTAGGGCACGCCAGCCAGCTCGAGCGCCAGGGCGCCACGCAGCGACCAGGAGGAGTACAGCTTGTCGCCGATGATCAGGTGATAGCTCATGGTTCGGCTCCATCAGGTTTGTATTGCAAAACCCGCAGGCCGCTGCGCGGCCATTCGCGGGCAAGCCCGCTCCTACAGGGACCGCACCGCTCCTGCAGGCATTGCAACACCTGTGGGAGCGGGCGTGCCCGCGAAGAGGCCTTCGGATCAGTAGATCAGGTACGGTACTCGGCGTTGATCTTCACGTACTCGTGGGACAGGTCAGTCGTCCAGATGGTTTCGCTGCACTGGCCGCGGCCCAGTTCGATTCGGATGGTGATCTCTTCCTGGGCCATCACTGCCGAACCCTGCGCTTCGGTATAGCTCGGGCTGCGGCCGCCTTTGCTCGCGATGCAAACGCTGTCCAGGTAGACATCGATCAGGCTCACATCCAGCTCCGGTACACCGGCACGGCCTACGGCGGCGAGGATGCGGCCCCAGTTCGGGTCGGAAGCGAACAGCGCGGTCTTGATCAGCGGCGAGTGGGCCACGGCGTAGCCAACGTCCAGGCACTCCTGGTGGTTGCCACCGCCGTTGACCTGCACGGTCACGAACTTGGTCGCGCCTTCGCCGTCACGGACAATGGCCTGGGCCACTTCCATGCACACTTCGAACACGGCCTTTTTCAGCGCTTCGAAAAGCGCGCCGCTGGCTTCGGTCACTTCCGGCAGGTCGGCCTTGCCGGTAGCGATCAGCATGCAGCAATCGTTGGTCGAAGTGTCACCATCGATCGTGATGCGGTTGAACGACTTGTTGGCGCCGTCCAGCATCAGGTCCTTGAGTACCTTTGGCGCCACCTTGGCGTCGGTGGCGATGTAGCCCAGCATGGTCGCCATGTTCGGGCGGATCATGCCTGCACCCTTGCTGATACCGGTAACGGTGACGGTCACGCCATCGTGCTGGAACTGGCGGCTGGCCCCCTTGGGCAGGGTGTCGGTGGTCATGATGCCGGTAGCGGCCTCAGCCCAGTTGTTTTCCGACAGGTTGTCGAGGGCGGCCTGCAGCGCGCCTTCGATCTTTTCGACCGGCAGCGGCTCGCCAATCACGCCGGTGGAGAACGGCAGTACCGACTCGGCCGGTACGCCAGCCAGTTCGGCCAGCTTGGCGCAGGTGCGCTCGGCGGCGGCCAGGCCTGGCGCGCCGGTGCCGGCGTTGGCGTTACCCGTGTTGGTCAGCAGGTAGCGCACGGTGCCCTGTACACGCTGCTTGGACAGGATCACCGGCGCTGCGCAGAAGGCGTTGAGGGTGAACACGCCAGCCACGCTGGAGCCTTCGGCACAGCGCATGACCACCACATCCTTGCGCCCCGGGCGCTTGATACCGGCAGAAGCGATACCGAGTTCAAAACCCGGAACCGGGTGCAGGGTGGGCAAAGGACCAAGACCAACAGCCATTAGAGCGCTCCTAGAAAAAACGATGATGTCGAAAAAGGGGCCGCTTCGCGCCCCATCGCGACACAAGGCCGCCCCCACAAGGATCGCGCCCGATCATGGACGAGCGCGGTACCTGTGGGAGCGGCCTTGTGTCGCGAAAGGGCCGCAAAGCGGCCCCAGGCTTGTACAACGTTAGGTTCAGATCACTCGATCTGACCGTGGCAATGCTTGAACTTCTTGCCCGAACCACACCAGCACGGCTCGTTGCGGCCCAGCTTCTGGTCATTGCGTACTGGCGCCGAGGCTACCGCTACTTCGGCACCCTCCTCGCTCAGTTGCTCACTTCCCAGGCCCGGTGCAGCGGCGTGCTGGAACTGCATGCGACTCGCCAGCTCTTCGGCCTCGCGGCGCAGGCGGGCTTCTTCTTCGGCCGGGTCTTCGCGGCGAACCTGTACGTGCGACAGCACGCGGATGGTGTCGCGCTTGATCGACTCCAACAGCTCCTGGAACAGGCTGAACGACTCGCGCTTGTACTCCTGCTTCGGGTTCTTCTGCGCATAACCACGCAGGTGAATACCGTGACGCAGGTGGTCCATGGTCGACAGGTGGTCTTTCCACAGGTCGTCCAGTACGCGCAGCAGAATCTGCTTCTCGAAGGTTCGCAGGGCCTCGAGACCGGCCTGGTCTTCCTTCTCGGTGTAGGCCGTGGTGATCTCGCTCAGCAGCTTCTCGCGCAGGGTCTCTTCGTAGAGGTGATCGTCCTCGTCGAGCCATTGCTGGATCGGCAACTTGATGGCGAAATCGCTGGCCAGCGAAGCCTCCAGGCCGGCTACGTCCCACTGCTCTGGCAGCGACTGCGGCGGAATGTGCTGGCTGATGGTAGCGTCCAGGACTTCCTTGCGGAATTCGACGATGGTGTCGCCAATGTTGTCGGCGGCAAGCAGGCTGTTGCGCATGTGGTAGATCACCTTGCGCTGCTCGTTGGCGACGTCGTCATATTCGAGCAATTGCTTACGAATGTCGAAGTTGCGGCCTTCGACCTTGCGCTGGGCTTTCTCGATAGCGTTGGTGACCATGCGGTGCTCGATGGCCTCGCCCGACTGCATGCCCAGTGCCTTCATGAAGTTCTTCACCCGGTCAGAGGCGAAGATGCGCATCAGGCTGTCTTCCAGCGACAGGTAGAAGCGGCTGGAACCCGGGTCGCCCTGACGACCGGAGCGGCCGCGCAGCTGGTTGTCGATACGGCGCGATTCGTGGCGCTCGGAAGCGATTACATGCAGGCCACCCGTCTCGATCACTTGCTGGTGACGCTTCTGCCAGTCGGCCTTGATCTGGGCGATCTGCTCGGCTGTCGGGTTTTCCAGGGCAGCCACTTCGGCTTCCCAGTTACCGCCCAGCAGGATGTCGGTACCACGGCCAGCCATGTTGGTGGCGATGGTCAGTGCACCTGGCGCGCCTGCTTGCGCGATGATCTCGGCTTCCTTCTCGTGATACTTGGCGTTGAGCACCTTGTGGTCGATCCCTTCCTTTTTCAGGAGGTTGGACATGTGCTCGGAAGTTTCAATGGTCGCGGTACCCACCAGCACCGGACGGCCCAGCTTCATGCTTTCCTTGATGTCGGCGATGATCGCGGCGTATTTCTCGTCAGCGGTCAGGTACACCAGGTCGTTGTAGTCCTTACGCGCCAGTGGCTTGTTCGGCGGAATGACCATCACGTTCAGGCCGTAGATCGACTGGAACTCGAATGCTTCGGTGTCGGCCGTACCAGTCATGCCGGACAGCTTGGTGTACAGGCGGAAGTAGTTCTGGAAGGTGGTCGAAGCCAGGGTCTGGCTCTCGGCCTGGATGTTCAGGTTCTCTTTTGCCTCGATGGCCTGGTGCAGGCCCTCGGACAGGCGACGACCCGGCATGGTACGGCCGGTGTGTTCGTCGATCAGCAGAACCTGGCCGTCCTGGACGATGTACTCGACGTTGCGGTGGAACAGCTTGTGTGCACGAAGACCGGCGTAGACGTGTGTCAGCAAGCCCAGGTTGTGCGCGGAGTACAGGCTCTCGCCTTCAGCCAGCAGGCCCGCCTGGGCCAGCATCTCTTCGATGAACTGGTGACCGGCTTCGTTCAGCTCCACCTGGCGACTCTTCTCGTCGATGGTGAAGTGGCCTTCCTGGGTGACCTGGCCTTCGACCTCTTCGATGTGCTGGGTGAGGCGCGGGATCAGGCGGTTGATCTCGATGTACAGCTTGGAGCTGTCCTCGGCCTGACCGGAAATGATCAGCGGGGTACGCGCTTCGTCGATGAGGATGGAGTCGACTTCGTCGATCACGGCGAAGTTCAGTTCACGCTGGAACTTCTCGTCCTGGCTGAACGCCATGTTGTCGCGCAGGTAGTCGAACCCGAATTCGTTGTTGGTGCCGTAGGTGATGTCGGCTGCATAGGCGGCGCGCTTTTCTTCCGGCGGCTGGAAGGCCGAGACGATACCGACCGACAGACCGAGGAATTCGTACAGCGGGCGCATCCAGTTGGCGTCACGGCGCGCCAGGTAGTCGTTGACGGTGACCACATGCACGCCCTTGCCGGACAATGCGTTGAGGTAGACGGCCAAGGTACCGACCAAGGTCTTGCCTTCACCGGTGCGCATTTCTGCGATCATACCCTCGTGCAGGGTCATGCCGCCGATCAGCTGCACATCGAAATGGCGCATGCCCATGACGCGCTTGCCGGCCTCGCGGGCCACGGCGAAGGCTTCGGGCAGCAACTGGTCCAGTGTCTCGCCTTTGGCCAGGCGTTCCTTGAACTCTGCAGTCTTGCCCCGCAGTTGCTCGTCGGAGAGGGCCACCATCTTCTCTTCGAAGGCATTGACGATACTCACCGTCTTGAGCATGCGTTTGACTTCACGCTCGTTCTTGCTTCCAAAAAGTTTTTTTAACAAAGGCGCAAACATATCGGCAGGATCTTCCACACGTAGGGATGGAGGGCGGCCCCATGAGTCGCCCGTGCAGCCCATAGGCCGCATGCGAACGAGCATTCTACCCGGAAACGATGGTGAGGAAAGTGGTGGATTTCCACGATGCTGATACAGCGTTTTGGCGGGGGCCTGTTTTAGATAGGGGCATTTTCACTGAGTTCAAGGCTTGGCAACATGAAAGCTATCGAGAACCAGTCTTGTCTTTGGCTGCCTGTGCCGGCCCCTTCGCGGGTGAACCCGCTCCTACGAGGTATCGATAGCCCTGGTAGGAGCGGGTTCACCCGCGAAGAGGCCGGTACAGGCAACGGAGATGTTAGACTGTGCCCACGTCACCTCACGCGTACCCCCATGGCCTACAAACCCTCCCCCGCCCAGCCGCCCTCCGCCCTGCTGCGCCAGGTGCGCCCGCTGCGCCTGCTGCTGAACCAGGCCGAGCGCCTGGAGCACTTGCAGCGCCTGCTGGAAAGCCAGTTGCAACCGGCTGCCCGCGAGCACTGCCATGTGGCGTCCTGGCGCGATGGTACTTTGTTGCTGGTGGTTACCGACGGCCATTGGGCCACCCGCCTGCGCTACCAGCAGAAGCGCTTGTTGGCGGCACTGCAGGCCATGGAAGCATTCGGCAACCTCAGGCGCATCCTGTACAAGGTGCAGCCGCCGCTGGTGCCGGCCAAGCGGGGCGGGCATGCTGCCGAGCTTTCGAACAGCGCGGCCGAGAGCCTGCGCGACACCGCCGAAGGCATTACCGACCCCAAACTGCGCGCAGCACTGGAACGGTTGGCCGCCCACGCCCAGGGCAAGCCATAAAAAAGGCCACCCGAAGGTGGCCTTAATGAACTAGAGAGTGTTCGAACTTACACGGCCGCAACAGGGCGCATGTACGAGATCGGTGCCGTACTGGCATCTTCGAAAGTGACCACTTCCCAGGCATCGGTTTCAGCAATCAGCTTGCGCAACAGCTGGTTGTTCAGCGCGTGGCCGGACTTGAAGCCCTTGAACTCGCCGATCAGGCTGTTGCCCAGCAGGTACAGATCGCCGATGGCGTCGAGGATCTTGTGCTTGACGAATTCGTCTTCGTAACGAAGGCCGTCTTCGTTCAGCACGCCGTCCTCATCGACCACGATGGCGTTCTCGACACTGCCACCCAACGCAAGGTTGTGCTTGCGCAGGTACTCGATGTCACGCATGAAACCAAAAGTACGCGCGCGGCTGACTTCCTTCACGAACGACGTGCTGGAAAAGTCGACGCTGGCGCTCTGGGTCCGGTTGCGAAGCACCGGGTGATCGAAATCGATCTCGAAGCTCACCTTGAAACCTTCGAAAGGCAGGAACGTGGCGCGCTTGTCGCCCTCTTCCACGGTTACCTCACGCAGGATGCGGATGAACTTCTTGGCTGCGTCCTGTTCTTCCAGGCCGGCAGACTGAATCAGGAATACAAAAGGACCGGCGCTGCCATCCATGATCGGCACTTCCGAGGCGGAGAGCTCGACGTAGGCGTTATCGATGCCCAGACCCGCCATGGCGGAGAGCAGGTGCTCGACCGTATCGACCTTGACGTCACCGTTGACCAGCGTCGTCGACATGGTTGTCTCGCCGACGTTGGCCGCACGCGCAGGAATCTCGACCACAGGGTCGAGGTCGGCGCGGCGGAAGACGATGCCGGTGTCAACAGGTGCAGGCTTGAGGGTCAGGTAAACCTTCTCCCCGGAGTGCAGACCGACACCTGTGGCACGGATGGTATTCTTCAGGGTGCGTTGTTTAATCATGGCATTGGCCGCTTCAGCGCAAATTGCGAACAGGTATCAACAAAGGCTAGGGATGATAACAGACCCAACCTTTGATGAATACCAATCACCTTTATACCCCTGATAAATTCCATTAATCAGCCTGACGACGCAGGAATGCCGGGATATCGAGGTAGTCCAGGTCATCCTGAGGGTTCAGTTTAGCGGCTGCGGCAGCACCTGCATGCGCCTGGTTGCGCATGACGGTCGGGCGCTCCAGGTCACGGTAGTTGACCGCTGGCTGCTCCTGGCGCACCGGCGCAGGATTGGACGCTTCGTACGCCTGCTGGGCAGTCTGCAGGGTATTGTCGACCACCTTCACAGGCTTCTCGATGCGTGCGCCCAGACCAGTGGCCACCACGGTCACGTGCAGTTCGTCGCGCATGTCCGGGTCGATCACGGTGCCGACCTTGACCATCGCGTGGTCGGAGGCGAAGGCTTCGATGATGCTACCCACGTCGGAGTACTCACCCAGCGACAGGTCCGGGCCTGCGGTGATGTTCACCAGGATACCGCGGGCGCCCTGCAGGTTGACGTCTTCCAGCAGCGGGTTACGGATAGCTGCCTCGGTGGCTTCACGCGCACGGTTCGGGCCGCTGGCGCAACCAGTACCCATCATGGCCATGCCCATTTCACCCATCACGGTGCGCACGTCGGCGAAGTCGACGTTGATCATGCCGGGGCGCTTGATGATGTCGGAGATACCGCGTACGGCACCGGCCAGGACATCGTCAGCCTTGGCGAAAGCGGACAGCAGGCTGGCATCCTTGCCCAGGATGGTCAGCAGCTTCTCGTTGGGGATGGTGATCAACGAGTCGACGCTTTCAGCCAGCATGCGGATGCCTTCATCGGCGATCTGCATGCGCTTGCGGCCTTCGAACGGGAACGGACGGGTCACCACTGCGACGGTGAGGATACCCATTTCCTTGGCCACTTCGGCAATGATTGGCGCTGCACCGGTACCGGTACCGCCGCCCATGCCAGTGGTGATGAACACCATGTTGGTGCCCTGCAGCACTTCAGCGATGCGCTCACGGTCTTCCAGCGCGGCCTGACGGCCGACTTCCGGATTGGCACCGGCACCCAGGCCTTTGGTCACGCCAGTGCCCAATTGCAGGATGGTGCGCGCGCCAATGTTTTTCAGCGCCTGGGCATCGGTGTTGGCGCAGATGAATTCCACGCCTTCGATGCTGCTCTTGACCATGTGATTGACGGCGTTGCCGCCACCACCACCAACGCCGATCACTTTAATGACCGGACTTTGCGGGACGTTGTCTACGAGCTCGAACATTTTCCCTCTCCTTACAGTTCTCTAGTTGTTGCGCCTACCACTACTGCTTTGAAACTTAGAAGTTGCCCTGGACCCACTTCTTGAAGCGTTCAAGCACTGGGGCCTTCGGTTCATCGCCATAGCTGTTGCTGCTGCTGTTGCTGTTACCGGTCAGGGCCAAGTCCTCGGACTGCTTCAGCAGGCCGTAGGTGAGCAAGCCCACACCAGTGGAATAGATCGGGTTGCGCACCACGTCGCTCAGCCCCCGAACGCTGTGCGGCACGCCCAGGCGTACCGGCATGTGGAAAATTTCCTCGGCCAGTTCGACGGCGCCTTCCATCTTCGCGGTGCCGCCGGTGAGGACGATGCCGGCGGGCACCAGGTCTTCGTAGCCACTGCGGCGCAGTTCGGCCTGGATCAGGGTGAAGAGCTCGTCGTAACGTGGCTCCACCACCTCGGCCAGGGCCTGGCGCGACAGCTCGCGCGGTGGGCGATCGCCGACGCTCGGCACCTTGATGGTCTCGCCAGCGCCAGCCAGTTTGGCCAGGGCACAGGCGTAGCGGATCTTGATTTCTTCGGCGTACTGGGTCGGGGTACGCAGGGCCATGGCGATGTCGTTGGTCACCTGGTCGCCAGCAATCGGGATGACCGCCGTGTGGCGGATGGCACCCTCGGTGAAGATGGCGATGTCGGTGGTGCCGCCACCGATGTCCACCAGGCACACGCCCAGCTCTTTTTCATCATCGGTCAGCACCGAGTAGGCCGAAGCCAGCTGCTCGAGGATGATGTCGTCGATTTCCAGGCCGCAGCGGCGCACACACTTCTCGATGTTCTGGGCGGCGTTGACTGCGCAAGTGACCACGTGAACCTTGGCTTCCAGACGCACGCCAGACATGCCCAGCGGCTCGCGCACGCCTTCCTGGTTGTCGATCACGTAGTCCTGCGGCAAGGTGTGCAGCACGCGCTGGTCGGCCGGAATCGCCACGGCCTGGGCGGCGTCGAGTACGCGCTCCAGGTCGGCCAGGCTGACCTCGCGGTCACGGATGGCGACGATGCCGTGAGAGTTCAGGCTGCGGATGTGGTTACCGGCCACACCGACGAACGCCGAGTGGATACGGCAGCCGGCCATCAGCTGCGCCTCTTCCACGGCGCGCTGGATCGACTGCACGGTGGACTCGATGTTCACCACCACGCCTTTTTTCAGGCCACGGGACGGATGGGTGCCGATCCCGACGATTTCCAGGGTGCCGTCTTCGCCCACTTCGCCCACCAGCGCCACCACCTTGGAGGTGCCAATGTCCAGCCCGACGATCATTTTGCCGCTATGCGCGTTTGCCATGGTCCTGCCTCTCTCTAATTCTTCGCAACGGCGGGTTGGGCCGTCGTCGGTGCAATCGGTTCCCGCCAACCAACGGCAAGTCCGTTGGAATAACGCAGATCAATGCGGGCGATAGTGGTGATCTGGTCTTTGAGTGTCTTGTCGTAAATGGCAATGAAACGGCGCATCTTCTCCACCAGATGATCGCGCCCCAGCAGCAACTCGATGCCTGGCCCGGCACTGCTCGCACCGGTGGTCAGGAACCAGCTGCCTCGCTCGCGCAGCTCCAGGCGAGCGATGGAAAAGCCCAAGGGGCGCAGCATCTGGCTCAATACCTGATACTGCTGCATGACTTGTTGCTGAGCACGCTGCGGCCCGGCCAGCTGCGGCAGGTGCTCATAGTTGGCCAGCTCGCGCGGGGTGAAAGCCTGACCCTGGTTGTTGAGCAGGGCTGCGTCCCCCCAGCGTGCCACCGGCAGCTGCTCTTCAAGGCGGATCACCACCTCGTCGGGCCACACCCGGCGCACTTCGGCGTGGGCGATCCACGGCATCTGCTCGAGCTCGGCGCGCATCGCCGGCAGGTCGACGCTGAAGAAGCTCGCCGCCACGTAGGGCGCGATACGCTGCTGCACCGATTGCTGACTGATGTAGCTGAGGTCGCCCTGCACATCGATCTTGGTGATCGGGCGGTCGGCGTACGGCATCAGGCGAATGGCGCCCTCGTAGGCACCAAAGCCGGCCGCCACCAGCAACACCGGCCACAGCAAGCGCTTGAGGCCGCCCAGGCTTGGCCGGGGCAGGCGCGCCGATACGGGCTCGTCGGCCACCAGCCGGCTGGCACCACGCGGCACCGGCTTGCTACGGCCGGTAACGGGTTGCTGCTGACGTATCATCGCGCCTTGCATGGTTATTAACCTCGCGTCGCCACGCTTTCGGCCAGGATTGCCAGCACCAGTTGCTGGAAGTCCAGGCCAGCCGCGCGGGCCGCCATGGGCACCAGGCTATGATCTGTCATGCCTGGTGCGGTGTTGACTTCGAGCAGCCAGAACCGGCCCTGCTCGTCCTGCATCACGTCCAGCCGCCCCCAGCCTTCGATGCCAATGGCATCGCAGGCGCGCGCGGTCAGGTCGATCAGTTCCTGTTCCTTGACGCTATCCAGCCCGCACGGGATGCGGTACTGGGTATCGTTGGCGATGTACTTGGCGTCGTAGTCGTAGAACACGTGCGGCGTACCCAGGGCGATCGGCGGCAGCACCTGGCCGCGCAGTACCGCGATGGTGAACTCCGGGCCGTGGATCCACTGCTCCACCAGTACCTGGGAATCGTATTTGGCGGCGTCCTGCCAGGCGGCGACCAGTTCCTGGGCGCTGTTCACCTTGGCCATGCCGATGCTAGAGCCTTCATGGGCGGGTTTGACGATAAGCGGGAAGCCCAGTTCCGTACTGGCCTGCAAACAATCGCTTTCGCTCGCCAGCACCGCGTGGCGTGGCGTGGGAATGCCCAGGCTCTGCCACACCTGCTTGGTGCGCAGCTTGTCCATCGCCAGCGCCGAAGCCAGGATGCCGCTGCCGGTGTAGGGGATGCCCAGGCACTCCAGCAAACCTTGCATGCTCCCGTCTTCACCGCCACGGCCGTGGAGGATGATGAAGGCGCGGTCAATCTTCTCGCTCTGCAGGCGTGCGAGCAGGTCGTCACCGACGTCGATGGCAACCACGTCGACGCCGGCAGTGCTCAGCGCATCGATCACTGCGGCGCCGGATTTCAGCGACACTTCACGCTCGGCGCTCTTGCCACCGTACAGCACGGCGACGCGACCGAACGCCTTGACGTCCAGGGTCGAGTGCAGCTTGTCGTAGGCGCTGGTCATTTCGACTTCTCCTGCTTGGCGCCTGCGAACAGCGGGCTTTTCATCAACTGGGGAGCCAGGCCGCCGACATCACCGGCACCCTGGCAGAGCAGGATGTCGCCAGCGCGCAGCAGTGGCTTGACCAGCGGTGCCAGTTCGGCGCCGCGCTCGATGTAGATCGGGTCCAGCTTGCCGCGCTGGCGGATGCTGTGGCACAGCTGACGGCTGTCGGCACCGGGGATCGGCTCTTCGCCGGCCGGGTAGACCTCCATCAGCAGCAGCACGTTGGCATCGCCCAACACCTGGACGAAATCGTCGTACAGGTCGCGGGTGCGGCTGTAGCGGTGCGGCTGGTAGACGATCACCAGGCGGCGGCTTGGCCAGCCACCGCGCACAGCCTTGATCACCGCCGCCACTTCGGTGGGGTGATGACCGTAGTCGTCGACCAACATCACACTGCCGCCTTCGACCGGCAGCTCGCCGTATACCTGGAAGCGACGACCGACACCCTGGAAGCCGGACAGGCCCTGGACGATGGCCTCGTCAGTAATGCCTTCGTCAGTGGCGATGGCGATGGTAGCCAGGGCGTTGAGCACGTTGTGGTTGCCGGGCATGTTCACCGAAACCTCCAACGGCTCGCGGTCACGGCGCAGCACGGTGAAGTGGGTCTGCATGCCCTGCTGACGCACATTGATGGCGCGGATGTCGGCCTCTTCGCTGAAGCCGTAGGTCACGGTCGGGCGCTTCACCTGCGGCAGGATCTCGCGAACCACCGGGTCGTCCAGGCACATCACTGCCAGCCCATAGAACGGCAAGTTGTGCAGGAACTCGACAAAGGTTTTCTTCAGCTTGTTGAAGTCACCTTCGTAGGTCGCCATGTGGTCGGCATCGATGTTGGTGACAACCGCCACCATCGGCTGCAGGTGCAGGAAGCTGGCATCGCTTTCGTCTGCTTCAGCGATCAGGTAGCGGCTGGTGCCCAGCTGCGCATTGGTGCCGGCAGCGGTAAGGCGGCCACCGATGACGAAGGTCGGGTCCAGGCCACCGGCGGCGAACACTGAAGCCAGCAGGCTGGTTGTGGTGGTCTTGCCGTGAGTACCGGCAACGGCCACGCCATGGCGGTAACGCATCAGCTCGGCGAGCATCTCGGCACGCGGCACCACCGGAATGCGCCGCTCCAGTGCGGTGGCAACTTCCGGGTTGGCCGGGTTGATGGCGCTGGACACCACCAGCACATCGGCGGTGGCAGCGTTCTCGGCGCGGTGGCCGACGAAGATCTCAGCGCCGAAGGACTCCAGGCGCTCGGTAACCGGCGAGGCTTTAAGGTCCGAACCGGACACTTCATAGCCCAGGTTCAGCAACACTTCGGCAATACCGCACATGCCCACGCCGCCGATGCCGACGAAGTGAATGCGGCGAATACGGCCCATCTTCGGTTGGGGCATGGCTTTCTGGCTCTCAACCATGGGCCACCTCCAGGCAGATATCGACCACGGTGCTGGTTGCAGCAGGTTTGGCCAGGCGCCGTGCGGTGCCAGCCATGACGTTGAGTTTCTCGGGTTGCATCAGCACCTCGTTCAGGCGTTCAGCGAGTTGCGCTGCGCCAGTTGTCGCTTGTGGCATCAGGAAGGCAGCGCCTTCGCGGGCCAGATATTGGGCGTTGTGGGTCTGGTGATCGTCGATCGCGTGGGGCAAAGGCACCAGCATCGAAGGCAGGCCTGCTGCTGCCAGTTCGCTGACAGTCAAGGCACCGGCCCGGCACACCACCAGGTCGGCCCAGCCATAAGCCTGGGCCATGTCTTTGATGAAAGGCTCTACCTGAGCCGCGACGCCCGCCTCGTGATAACGCTCGGCGGTAATCGGTGCGTGCTGCTTGCCGGCCTGGTGGAACACCTCTGGCCGCAGCGCCGCGGGCACCTCGGACAGGGCCTTAGGCAACAATTTGTTCAATGGTTCCGCACCCAGGCTGCCCCCCAGCACCAACAGGCGTGCGCGGCGCTCGCCCAAAGGCGTGCGTTGCGCGTCCATGAAGAGCTCCGGACGCACCGGGTTGCCGGTGGTGCGACGTTTGTCGCTGGCCTCGAAGGTGTTCGGGAAAGCTTCGCAGACCCGGGCCGAGAGTGGCACCAGCAACCGATTGGCGGTACCGGCCCTGGCGTTCTGCTCATGGATCACCAGTGGCACGCCGCACAGCCGCGCGGCCATGCCGCCGGGGCCGGTCACATAGCCGCCAAAGCCCAGGACACATACGGGCTTGAGCTGGCGAATGATGCGCCGTGCCTGCAGTACGGCCTTGACCAAGGTGAAAGGCGCCTTGAGCAACGACAGCTTGCCCTTGCCGCGCAAGCCGCTGACCTGAATCAGATGCAATGGCAAACCCGCCTGCGGCACCAGCTCGTTCTCGATGCCACGCGGGGTGCCCAGCCAGTGCACGCTGTAACCGCGCGCCTGGAACTCACGGGCGCAGGCCAGCGCCGGGAATACGTGCCCCCCGGTGCCGCCGGCCATGATCAACACATTTTTGCCTTCAGCGGCCATGACTGGTCTCCTCGGCAAAATCGCTTTCGCTGAATTCGTGCTCCTCACTGCCCAGGTGCGTGCGGCTTTCCCACTCGATGCGCAGCAACAGGCCCACGCAGGCGCAGCAGATCACCAGCGAGCTCCCCCCGTAACTGAGAAACGGCAGGGTCAGGCCCTTGGTCGGCAGCAGGCCGACGTTCACACCGATGTTGATCAGGAACTGGCCAATCCACAGGAAAGCCAGGCCGAACGCCATGTAGGCGGCAAAGAACTGTTTGGCCTTCTCGGCCCACAGGCCGATGTACAGGGCGCGCACGGTGACGAACACGAACAGCGCGACGGTCAGCAGCGAGCCAACCACGCCCAGTTCTTCCGCCAGGACCGAGAACACGAAGTCGGTGTGCGCTTCAGGCAGGTAGAACTGCTTCTGCACGCTGTTGCCCAGGCCAACGCCCAGCCACTCGCCACGGCCGAAGGCAATCAGTGCCTGGGTCAGCTGGTAGCCCGAGCCGAACTGATCGGCCCAAGGGTCGGTGAAGGTAATAAGGCGCGCCATCCGGTAGGGCTGCGCCTGCACCAGAACAAATACCGCCAGCACCGCCAGCACCACCATCAGGCTGAAGCGGAACAGCCCCACCCCTCCTAAAAACAACATGGCCGCCGCCGCGCCCATCATCACCACCGTGGCGCCGAAGTCCGGTTCCATCAGCAGCAAGGCGGCCATGGGCAGCAGCACGATGAACGGCTTGAAGAAGCCCATCCAGGTTTCGCGCACCTCGGTCTGTCGGCGTACCAGGTAGCCGGCCAGGTAGATGACCACGAACACCTTGGCGATTTCCGAAGGCTGCACGTTGAAGAAGCTGAAACCGATCCAGCGCATGGAGCCGTTGACCTCACGGCCGATACCCGGCACCAGCACCAGTACCAGCAAGCCGAAGGCGCCAAGCAGCATCATGAAGCCCATGCGCTGCCAAGTGGCGATCGGCACCAGGATGGTTGCCCCGCAGGCCACCAGACCAAGGAACACGTACACCAGGTGGCGGAACATGTGATACAGCGGGTTGCCGGACTGTACCGCAGCCACTTCCGAGGAGGCCGAAGTGATCATCACCAGGCCCAGGCCCAGCAAGGCCAGGCAACCGGCCAGCATCGGGAAGTCCAGGTCGATGCCACGGCCGCTGATCAGCGGCGACGGGTAGGGTTTGAAGATGCCGAAGATCATGCAAGACCTCCCGCTGCCTGGGCGAACAGGCGTCCCCGTTCCTCGAAGTTCTTGAACATGTCGAGGCTGGCGCATGCTGGCGACAGCAGCACGGCATCGCCGGCCTGGGCCAGCTCGGCACACTGCTGTACGGCATCGTCAAGGGTCTTGACCCGAACCAGTGGCACGGCATCGCCCAAGGCCTCGGCCAGGCGCTCGGCATCACGGCCAAGCAATACCACGGCGCGGCAGAAACGCTTGACCGGCTCGCGCAGCGCAGTGAATTCAGCACCTTTGCCGTCACCACCGGCGATCAGCACCAACTTGCCTTCGATATCGGCGCCCAGGCCTTCGATGGCGGCCAGGGCTGCACCGACGTTGGTGGCCTTGGAATCGTCGTACCAGTTCACGCCATTACGCTCGCGTACCCACTGGCACCGGTGGGCCAGGCCACCGAATTCGCGCAGGGCCTCGAGCATGGGCTCGAACGGCAGGCCTGCAGCATGCCCCAGGGCCAGCGCCGCCAGGGCGTTACTCTGGTTGTGAGCACCGCGAACCTTCAGTTCGCGCGCCGGCATCAGCGTCTGGAACTCGAACGCCAGGTATTTCTCACCGTCCACTTCACGCAGGCCAAACGCTTTGAAGTCGGGCGGGTTGAGGCCGAAGGTCCAGCATGGACGGCCTTCCACCGGCAGCGGCCGGCTCAGGGCATCCTGGCGGTTGACCACCACCTGGCGGGCACCGCGGAAAATCCGGTGCTTGGCCAGGTGGTAGGCCGGAAGGCCGCTATAGCGGTCCATGTGGTCTTCGCTGATGTTCAGAACGGTCGCCACTTCGGCGTTGAGCTGGTCAGTGGTTTCCAGCTGGAAGCTGGAAAGCTCCAGCACGTACAGCTCGATGTCATCGGCCAGCAGGTCGAGGGCCGGGGTACCGAGGTTACCGCCCACGGCCACGCGTTTGCCGGCCTTGGCGGCCATTTCACCGACCAGCGTCGTGACGGTGCTCTTGGCGTTGGAACCACTGATGGCAACGATCGGCGCCTTGGCATGGCGAGCAAACAGCTCTATGTCGCCAGACAGCTTCACGCCACGCGCGGCAGCCTGCTGCAAGGCCGGCGTGGCCAAGGCCAGACCGGGGCTCACGTACAGCTCGTTGGCGCGGCACAGGAAGTCCACGTCCAGTTCACCACAGCGCACTTCCACCTGCGGGTAATCACGGCGCAGGGTTTCCAGTTCCGGCGGTTGCTCGCGGGTATCGGCGACCGCAAAGGCAATGCCCCGGCTCGCCAGGAAGCGAACCAGGGACATGCCGCTCTTGCCGAGGCCGACAACGATGCGGAATTGGTCGGAAGCGATCAAAGACACGCTCATCTACCTCAATTTCAGGGTTGCAAGGCCAATCAGTACCAGGATCACGGTGATGATCCAGAATCGGACGATCACCCGGGGCTCTGGCCAGCCCTTGAGTTCAAAGTGGTGATGAATCGGCGCCATGCGGAACACGCGCTTGCCGGTCAGCTTGAAGGAGGCGACCTGGATCACCACCGACAGGGTTTCCACCACGAAGATGCCGCCCATGATGAACAGCACGATTTCCTGGCGCACGATGACGGCGATGGTGCCCAGCGCGGCGCCCAGTGCCAGCGCGCCGACGTCGCCCATGAACACTTGCGCCGGGTAAGTGTTGAACCACAGGAAGCCCAGGCCGGCACCGATCAGCGCGCCGCAGAACACGATCAGCTCGCCCGAGCCCGGCACGTAGGGGATCAGCAGGTATTCGGCGAACTTCACGTTACCCGACAGGTAGCAGAAGATGCCCAGCGCGCCGCCGACCATCACCGTCGGCATGATTGCCAGGCCGTCAAGGCCATCGGTGAGGTTGACCGCGTTGCTCGAGCCGACAATGACGAAGTAGGTCAGTACGACGAAGCCGACGCCCAGCGGAATGGTGACATCCTTGATGAACGGCAGGATCAGCGTGGTCTCGACGCTGGTGGGCGCCGTCTTGTACAGGAACACCGCCGCCGCCAGGCCGAACACCGACTGCCAGAAGTACTTCCAGCGGCTCGGAAGGCCACGCGAGTTCTTTTCGATCACCTTGCGGTAGTCATCGACCCAGCCGATGGCACCGAACGCCAGGGTGACGATCAGCACAACCCATACATAGCGGTTGCTCAGGTCGGCCCACAGCAAGGTGCTGACGGCGATAGCCGACAGGATCAGCGCCCCACCCATGGTCGGGGTGCCGGACTTGGACAGGTGCGATTGCGGGCCGTCGTTACGCACGGCCTGGCCGATCTGGCGAATTTGCAGGGTACGGATCATCCAGGGGCCCAGCCACAGCGCCAGGGACAACGCGGTCAGTACACCAAGAATCCCGCGCAGGGACAGGTACTGAAAGACCGCGAAGCCTTTGTGGAACTGTTGCAGATACTCGGCCAACAGCAGCAGCATTAATGTTTCTCCCCGCTGGCACCGCACAATGCCGCCACGACGTTTTCCATCGCAGCGCTGCGCGAGCCCTTGATCAAGATAGTGGTGTCACTGGCATTCTCGGCGCTAACCGCATCGATCAGCTCAGCTTGAGTAGCGAAATGGCGGCCATTGGCGCCGAACGCCTTGACCGCATGTGTCATGTTGGAACCCACTGCGTACAGGGCGTCGACCTTGCCACGCGCGTAGTCACCCACCTGACGGTGGCCTTCTTCCGCCCATTGCCCCAATTCGCCGATATCCCCAAGCACCAGAACGGTGCGTCCGGAAAAGCCGGCGAGTATATCAATGGCTGCGCACATAGAGGTGGGATTTGCGTTGTAACTGTCGTCGATTACCCGTACCCCGTTCGGCGCGATCTGCGCCACGGTGCGCCCCTTGACCGGCTGCACCGCCGCCAGGCCGGCGGCGATGCCGCTCAGGCTCAGACCAACGGCATGTGCAGCGGCGGCGGCGGCCAGGGCATTGCTGACGTTGTGTTCACCCAGCACATTGAGTTGCACGGCTACCGTTTCACCGGCGCCATGCAGGGTGAAGGACGGGCAGCCACGGGCATCGCGACCAATGTCTGACGCGTGGAAATCGGCCTTCGGGTTGCTGCGTGCGAAACTGACGACCTTGTGCGCACCGGCACGCGCCTTCCAGATGTCAAAGGCTTTGTCGTCCAGGTTGAGGATGGCAATACCGCCCTGGCCCAGGCCTTCGAGAATCTCGCCCTTGGCTTCGACGATCTTGTCCGGGCCGCCGAATTCACCAACGTGGGCAGTACCGGCGTTGTTGATGATGACAACCTGCGGTTGCGTCAGGCCTACGGTGTAGCGGATTTCGCCAATGCGCGAGGCGCCCAGCTCGATCACTGCCGCGCTGTGCTCCGGGGCGATCTCCAGCAGTGTCAGCGGTGCACCGAGGTCATTGTTCAAGTTGCCGCGGGTGGCGTGCACCAGGCCACGGGTACGCAGGATGCTGGCGAGCATTTCCTTGACCGTGGTCTTGCCGCTGGAACCGGTAATGGCCACTACAGGCTTGTCGAAAGCCGCGCGGTTCAGGGCGCCGAGCTGACCCAGTGCTACCCGGCAATCCTTGACCAGCAACTGCGGCAGGTCGACACCAGCCACTTCACGCTCGACCAGGGCGGCTACTGCGCCTTTGGCTTTCACATCTGCCAGGTAGTCATGGCCATCGAAACGCGGGCCGGCCAGGGCGACAAACAGTTGCCCGGCGCTGACACTGCGGCTATCGATGCTGACGCCGGTGAACGTGGCGTCGCCACCGATGTGTTGACCCTTCAGTGCTGTGGTCAGCTGGCTGAGTGACAGCGGCTTAAGCATGTGGAGCCTCCCAGGCTGCAAGTGCCTTTTCGGCTTCGGTCAAATCGGAGAAATCATGGCGCTCGCCATTGATCTCCTGGTAATCCTCGTGCCCCTTGCCGGCCAGCACGATCACATCGTTGGCAGCAGCGGTGGCAATCAGGTGCGCGATGGCTTCGCCACGGCCGGCAACGAACTCGACGTCGTCAGGCCTGGTGAAACCGGGGCGGATATCATCGAAGATGCGCAACGGATCTTCAGTACGCGGGTTGTCGTCGGTGACCAGTACGCGGTCGGCCAGGCGCTCGGCCACTTCGGCCATCAGCGGGCGCTTGCCGCGATCACGGTCACCGCCGCAGCCGAACAGGCACAACAGCTTGCCATGAGCGTGCGGGCGCAGGGCCTCGAGTACCTTTTCAAGTGCATCCGGTGTGTGCGCGTAGTCGACCACCACCAGCGGCTTGTCGCCGCCACCCAGGCGCTGCATGCGGCCTACCGGCCCCTGCAGTTGCGGCGTGACCTTGAGGATCTCGTCCAGCGCATAGTCGAGCGCCAGCAGGGTCGCCACAGCGGCAAGCATGTTGCTCAGGTTGAAGCGGCCCAGCAGTTGGCTGCGCAAGATACGCTCACCTTGGGCGGTGACGATCGTGGCGCGCACGCCATCATCACTGAACACGGCTTCGCGGCAGAACAGCGAGGCTTCAGGGTTTTCCAGGCTGTAGCTCAGCAGCCGGGTTTCGATATGGTCGACACTCGGGCGACGCGCGAAGTCGGCGGCCAGACGACGACCAAACCCGTCATCCAGGTTGACCACCTGGCAACGCAGGCTCGGCCAGGCGAACAGCTTGGCCTTGGCGGCCTCATAGGCTTCCATGCTGCCGTGATAGTCGAGGTGGTCGCGGGACAGGTTGGTCATCACCGCGATGTCGAATTCCAGTGCGGCAACCCGGCCTTGCTCCAGGGCATGGGAAGACACTTCCATGGCCACGGCCTTGGCGCCGCCTTTCTTGAGGTCGTTGAGGGTCGATTGCACGGCAATCGGGTCCGGCGTGGTCAGGCGGCCGCTCTGCAACTCGCCGTAGAAACCGGTACCCAGGGTGCCAATCAGGCCGCAGCGCTGGCCAAGCAGGTCGAGCGCCTGGGCGACCAGTTGGGTAACACTTGTCTTGCCGTTGGTGCCGGTCACGCCGACCAGATTCAACTGGCGGCTCGGTTCACCGTAGAAGCGCCCGGCGATATCTGACAGCTGAGCGATCAGGCCTTTGACCGGAATCAGGGGCACATCGGTCAGCGGCAGCACGTTGGCGCCCTGCTCTTCATAGGCCACGGCAGCAGCACCACGGGCCAGGGCATCGGCGATATGCTCGCGACCATCGACCTTGGCACCCGGCACCGCCAGGAACAAGTCACCCGGGCGCACACTACGGCTGTCCAGGGTCAGCTCACGAATCAACGGATCACGGCTGGCATGGGCGAAAAGTTTGCTTAATGGCATTGTCATCATCCACGCCCTCCCTTGGCGGCTGCTGCATTGACTTGTGATGGCACGGCTGGTGCCGGTGGCGGCAGGTTGTCTGGCGGCACGTTCATCAGGCGCAGGGTGCCGGACATGACGTTGCTGAATACAGGCGCCGAAACCAGGCCACCGAAGTAACCACCCTTTCTTGGCTCGTCGATGACCACGACGATGGCGTAGCGCGGGTCACTCATTGGCCCGAAGCCGGCAAACAGCGAGCGGTAGGCGTTTTCGGTGTACCCCTTGGCACCCACGGTGGCCTTACGCGCGGTGCCGGACTTGCCGGCCACGTGATAGAACGGCACCTGGGCACGGAAGACGCCACGCGGCGCTTCGATCACCTGCTGCAGCATGCCCTGAACGGTTTCGGCGACTTCCTTCGGAATGGCCTGCACGGCTTCCGGCGTCTTGTCGACCTTGATGATCGACAGCGGCACCATCTTGCCGTCGTTGGCCAGCGCCGCGTAGGCATGCACCAGCTGCAGGGCGGTCACCGATACGCCGTAGCCATAGGACAGGGTGGCGGTCTCGGCCTTGCGCCACTCACGGTGGTTGGGCAGGTTGCCGACACGTTCGCCCGGGAAGCCAAGGCCGGTGTACTGGCCCAGGCCGACCTGGGACATGACCCGGTAGATGGCCTCGCCGCCGATGTCGAAGGCGATCTTGCTCATGCCAACGTTACTGGAGTTGATCAGGATGCCGGTCAAATCAAGAATCGGGCCCTCGCTGCGCGACACGTCCTTGATGGTGTAGCGGCCGATCTGCAGGCTGCCAGGGTACACCTCGACCTTGTCGGTCGGCTTCCAGCGGCCACTCTGCAGCGCCGCACTCATGGAGATCGGCTTGACCGTGGAGCCCGGCTCGAACACGTCGATGATCGCCCGGTTACGCATGGCCGCCGGGAACATGCTACGGCGGTTGTTGGGGTTGTAGGTCGGCTGGTTGACCATGGCCAGGACCTCACCGGTCTTGACGTCCATGATCACCAGGCTGCCGGCCTTGGCGTCCTGTTCGGCAATGGCGTTGCGCAACTCGCGGGTAGCCAGGTACTGCAGGCGCAGGTCTATCGACAACGCCAAGGTCTTCCCGGCCTTGGCGTTCTTGGTTACCTGAATGTCCTTGATCAGCCGACCGCGCCGGTCCTTGATCACCTGACGCTTGCCGGGCACACCGGCCAGCCACTCGTCATAGGCCAGCTCCACCCCTTCACGACCGTGGTCGTCGAGGTCGGTAAAGCCGACCATGTGTGCAGTCACGTCACCGGCCGGATAGAAGCGGCGGAATTCTTCCAGGCCGTACACACCAGGCACTTTGAGGTCGAGCACGTGCTGGCCCTGCTCGGGGGTCAGCCCCCGGACCAGGTAGATGAACTCTTTGTTGGCCTGCTGGGTCAGGCGTTCGATCAACTGCTGCGGGTTTTGCCCCAGCGCTGCGGCCAATTGCGGCCAGCGTTCCTTGGAGGCCTGCATCTCTTTAGGGTTGGCCCACAACGTGGTGACCGGGGTACTCACGGCCAACGGCTCACCGTTGCGGTCGGTGATCAAGCCGCGGTGCGCCGGGATGGGGATGTGACGCAGGCTGCGTGCATCGCCCTGGCCCTTGAGGAAGTCACGGTCAACCACCTGGAGGTCGATGATGCGCCAGCAAATGGCGCCGACCATGATCGCCAGCAAGCCGATCACTACGCGGAAGCGCCACGGGTAGAGTGCGCCTTCGAGCTTCATCATGGCGCCACCATCCGGACTTCGTCAGCTGACGGCACGCGCATCTTCAACTGCTCGGAGGCCAGGCTCTCGATGCGGCTGGCAGCGGTCCAGGTACTCTGCTCAAGAATCAGCCGGCCCCATTCGGCCTGAGCCTTGTCGCGCTCGTTCAATTCACCGTACAGGGTGTTGAGCAGTTGACGGTTCCAGTGCGCACTGTAGGACACGGCAATGGCCGAAACCAGCACGCCGACGAACAGCAAAAGCATCAGGAAGCTTCCGCCTGGCAAGGGTTTGGCAAGTAGCCTGCTCACCGCAGCTTCTCCGCCACGCGCATCACGGCGCTACGCGACCGCGGGTTGGCCTTGAGCTCGGCCTCGGAGGCGAACTGAGCCTTGCCGATCAGCTTGATTTTCGGCTCGAAGGCCTTGTGCTGAACCGGCAGGTTACGCGGCAGGTTGTCGGCCTCACCCTTCACCAGCTTGCGCATGAACAGTTTGACGATACGGTCTTCCAGCGAGTGGAAGCTGATGACCGCCAGGCGACCACCGACTTCGAGCGCATCGAGCGCAGCCTCAAGGCCAGCCTCCAGGTCACCCAGCTCGTTGTTGACGTGAATGCGAAGGCCTTGGAAGGCTCGGGTAGCCGGGTTCTTGCCCTTTTCCCATGCAGGGTTGGCCACTTTGAGCACCTCCGCCAGGTCGGCGGTACGGGTGAAGGGCTGTTTTTCACGGCGCTCGACCACTGCACGCGCCATTCGCCCGGCAAAGCGCTCTTCGCCGTACTCCTTGAAGACGCGGGCGATTTCTTCCACGGGCGCAGTGGCGATGAACTCAGCGGCACTGATGCCCTGGTCCGGGTTCATGCGCATGTCCAGCGGGCCATCATTGAGGAAGCTGAAGCCACGCTCCGGGTCATCCAGCTGCGGCGAGGACACGCCCAGGTCCAGCAACACACCACTGACCTTGCCGTGCAGGCCGCGTGCTGCCACTTCTGCACCCAGCTCGGCAAAACTGCGCTGCACAATGACAAAGCGGCCGTCTTCGGCCGCCAGCGCTTGCCCCGTGGCAATCGCTTGTGGATCTTTGTCGAAGCCCAAGAGCCGCCCTTGCGGCCCGAGCTTGCTGAGAATCAGACGGCTGTGTCCGCCCCGGCCGAAAGTACCGTCCAGATAGCAACCGTCGGCGCGCAGGGCCAATGCCTCGACAGCTTCATCGAGCAGGACGGTAATGTGGTTGAAGCCGCTATCTATGGTCACAGGATCAGGTCACGCAATTCGTCGGGCATGGCGCCCGGTTGTTGAATAGCTGCAAGGTCAGCTGCCGAAACCGCGTTCCAGGCATCTTCATCCCACAGCTGGAATTTGTTCAGTTGCCCCACCAGCATCGCCTTCTTGTCGAGCTTGGCGTACTCACGCAGGCGGGGCGGCACCAGGAAACGCCCACTGCCATCGAGCTCCAGGTCAACCGCATTACCAATCAGCAAACGCTGGAGGCGGCGGTTTTCCTCACGCAACGATGGCAAGGCACGCAACTTGGCTTCTATCTGTTCCCACTCATCGAGGGGATAAACACACAAGCAGGGGTCTACGGCGTCAATGGTCACGATCAGTTGGCCATTGCAACGTGAGTCGAGCTCGTCACGGTACCGACTCGGCATGGCGAGACGGCCCTTGGCATCGAGGCTGACGGCGTTGGCTCCGCGGAACACGGCTGTGATTCCCCACAATGTTAGCTTTTTTGTGTCAGAAAACCCACTTCATCCCACTTTCTGCCACTTGCGCACACTATAGGAATCCGCCCGCAGCACCGTCAAGGCACGTTCATAAGGAAAAGCCTTACAGGACCGAGATTTAGCGCAACAAGGGAATGTGGAAGGACTGCCAGAGAGAAAAAAACACGAGAAAAATCAAACCCACGCAAGCGAATGGAGTTCGAAGTTAAAGTAATTTATTAAGAGTAAGATTTTTTCGGTATTACCAGAGAGGATCTGCTATCGATTCAAGCAGGGAAAGAAAGGTGGAGAGTCGATCTGTAAGCCGGGTTTTGTCGAGGACAGTCATTCCTCTACGACGGCCATCACTGGACGCCTCTAGCAACCTACCCGGTTCCGACGCGGGCCACGCCTGATGGAACCCTATTTGGTCTTGCTCCGAGTGGGGTTTACCTAGCCACGAACTGTTGCCAGCCGTGCGGTGCGCTCTTACCGCACCTTTTCACCCTTACCGGCACCGAAGTGCTTAGGCGGTTATTTTCTGTGGCACTTTCCGTAGGCTCACGCCTCCCAGGCGTTACCTGGCACTCCGCCCTGTGGAGCCCGGACTTTCCTCCCCCTGCTGCTCACACAACAAAAAGTTGCGGAACAAAAACAGGCAGCGACTGTCCGATCGACTCTCCGCCGCCAAGGTTACCGACACGCGGGCGCAAGAACAAGCGCTAACGGCATTTATATCAAACTGCCACTATTCGGCTTTCTGCTTTTCAAGGGCCAGTTGATACAACAGGTTCTTGCGCACCCCGGTAATTTCCGCTGCAAGCGCCGCCGCCCGCTTCAGTGGCAACTCAGCCAATAGCAGATCGAGCACGCGCTGTGCTTCGGCACTGATGGCCTGCTCGCCCTCCGGCGCACTCCAGCCGCCGACCAGCACCACGCATTCACCACGCTGCTGATTGCTGTCGCCGGCTACGAAGGCGCGCAACTCGGCCAGCGGCAAGCCCTTCAGGGTCTCGAAGGTCTTGGTCAGTTCGCGCGCCAGCAACGCCGGACGATCGCCACCAAATACCGCCTCCATGTCTTCAAGGCATTCCAGGATTCGATGCGGGGCTTCGTAGAAGATCAACGTGCGCGGCTCTTCCCTCACCTGCTCCAGGCGCGCCCGGCGCCCTGCCTGCTTGGCCGGCAGGAAGCCTTCGAAGATGAAGCGATCCGACGGCAGGCCTGCCGCCGAAAGCGCGGCGATCAAGGCACAGGCGCCCGGCACCGGCACCACGCTCACCCCCGCGGCCCGCGCCTGACGCACCAGGTGATAGCCCGGGTCGGAAATCAGAGGCGTGCCGGCATCGGAGACCAGCGCCACATTTTCACCCGCCAGCAGTTTGGAGAGGAAACGCCCGCCCTCGTCACGCTCGTTGTGCTCATGACAAGCGGCCAACGGCGTATCGATGCCAAAGTGTTGCAGCAGGCGGATCGAATGACGGGTGTCTTCGGCCGCGATCAGCGCCACGTCCGCCAGCACCTTCAGCGCCCGGGCGCTCATGTCGTCAAGGTTGCCGATGGGGGTTGCCACCACATACAGCGTCCCCACCGTGGATTTCGAAGCCCCTGCCACATCAGTCACTGCGCACACCTGTCATTCGGATCAAAGGCGCCATTGTAGCCCGAGCGCCTGCAACAGGGCGCAAAGAACTTCGCCGGCGATCAGGAACACGCCACCTATAGTGAAGGATCGACACAGCAACATCGCGCCCCGGCCAGTGCTTGGGTACAATTGCCGGCCAACTTGATCGAGTAACAGGACCTTTACATGATCGCTTGCCTGCGGCTGCTCACAGCCCTCTGCCTCGCCGCCCTGCTGGCAGCCTGCGCCAGCTCGCCCTCATCCAGCCTGGGCGAACTACCACGCACCCCGGACGCCAGCATCGAGCAACTGCTCGAAAAGGCAGCTTCCAGCAAGTCTGCGGAAGACGCCGCGCTGCTGCGCCTGAGCGCGGCCGACCTGGCCTACAAGCAGAAGGACTTCCCACGCGCCGCACGCATTCTCGAGCAGGTCCCGCTGGACACGCTCAAGCCGGCCCAGCAAGTGTTCGCCAGCACCCTCGCGGCCGAGCTGGCCATGAGCCGCAACCAGCCCAAGGCAGCGCTGACCGCCCTGGCCCACCCCAGCCTGCAGCGCCTCGCCGAACTGCCGGCAGACCTGCAAGCGCGCACCTACAGTGTGCACGCCGCCGCGCTCGAAGCCGATGGCCAGGCCCTGGCTGCCGCACAGCAGCGCATCCTGCTGGCCCCGCTGCTTGGCGGCCAGGCCGCCAGCACCAACAATGACGCCATCTGGGCCTTGGTCGCCTCGCTGCCTGCAGAGCAACTGCAGCAGCCAACCAACGATCAGACCCTGGCTGGCTGGACCAGCCTGGCCTTCGCCGTGAAAAGCGCCGGCACCCTGGAGCAGCAGCAAGCGGCCATCGAAGCCTGGGTCAAACAGCACCCGGACCACCCTGCCGCCCAGCAACTGCCGCTGGCCCTGACCAAGCTCAAGGAGCTGGCCAGCCAGCCGCTGACCAAGATCGCCCTGCTGCTGCCTCAGGAAGGCCCGCTGGCCGGTGTAGCCCGCGCCCTGCGCGATGGCTTCATGGCCGCCCACTTCCAGGCCCAGCAAAGCGGCCAGCCAGCGCCTGCGGTGCAGGTGTTCGACAGCTCACGCATCGGCTCGCTGGACGACTTCTATCGCCAGGCGCAAGCCGCCGGCGTGCAACTGGTCATCGGCCCGCTTGAAAAGCCATTGGTCAAACAACTGGCCGCCAAACCACAGCTGCCGATCACCACACTGGCCCTGAACTACGCCGACGCTGGCCAGAAGGCGCCGCCACAACTGTTCCAGTTCGGCCTGGCTGCCGAGGACGAAGCCCGCGAAGTGGCCCGCCGCGCCCGCGCCGATGGCATGGTCCGCGCCGTTGCCCTGGTGCCGAGCGGCGAATGGGGTGACCGTGTCCTGGCCGCCTTCCGCCAGGACTGGGAAGGCAATGGCGGAACCCTGCTCGCCGCCGAGCGCATCGCCCAGCCGGTCGCCCTGGCCCAGCAAATTGCCGACCTGTTCCAGCTGCGCCAGAGCGAAGGCCGCGCCAAGAGCCTGCAAAGCACAGTGGGCGGCAGCATCGCTGCACAACCGTCGCGCCGCCAGGACATCGACTTCATCTTCCTCGCCTCGACCCCACAACAGGCGCAACAGATCAAGCCGACCCTGAACTTCCAGTACGCCGGTGACGTGCCGGTCTATGCCACCTCGAACCTGTACAGCGCCAGCGGTGACGTCAACCAGTACAATGACATGAACGGCATCCGCTTCTGCGAAACACCGTGGCTGCTCGACACCAGCAACAGCCTGCGTCAACAGGTTGTACAGCAGTGGCCGCAAGCCGCTGGCAGCCTCGGCCGCCTGTATGCCATGGGCGTCGATGCCTACAGCCTGGCGCCGCGCCTGGGCCAACTGAAAGCGCTACCGGACAACCGCGTCCTTGGCCTTTCGGGCAGCCTGAGCATCAATGCCAACCAGCGCGTCGAACGCCAGCTGCCTTGGGCCGAGTTTAGCGGCGGCCAGGTCAAGCGCCTGCCTGACACCGTGCGTTGATGGCCGCAGCATCGCCTACCCGTGCCGGGCAAGCGGCAGAAACCCAAGCCCTTGAGTACCTTCAGGGGCAAGGGCTGCAGTTGCTGGCACGCAACTGGCGATGCAAAGGCGGTGAGCTTGATCTGGTCATGCTCGACGCCGATACAGTAGTATTCGTCGAAGTCCGCTACCGGTTGCACGCGGGCTTCGGAGGCGCCCTCGACAGTATCGACGGGCGCAAGCAGAAACGGTTGGTGCTTGCCGCCACCCTGTTCCTGCAAAAGGAGGCCCACTGGGGCAACTACCCCTGCCGCTTCGACGTGGTCGCCCTGCAGGGTAGCCACCATGCAGGCAGACCGCTTCAATGGCTGAAAAACGCCTTCGAATGCTGAACCCACTTCGTTTTTTTTGCTCTATGTATCGCGGGCTGGTCGTTGTTGCGCGTAGCAAAGGCCACCGCCCCATTTAAGGTCACCAGATGGACATGCAATCCCGAATTCGCCGGCTGTTCGAGGCCAGCATCGAAACCAAGCAACAGGCAATGGACATCCTGGCACCGCACATCGAGCAGGCCAGCCTGGTCATGGTCAATGCGCTGCTCAACGAGGGCAAGATGCTCGCCTGCGGCAACGGCGGCTCGGCCGGCGATGCCCAGCACTTTTCATCGGAGCTGCTCAACCGCTTCGAGCGCGAGCGCCCCAGCCTGCCAGCTATCGCGCTGACCACCGACAGCTCGACCCTGACCTCGATCGCCAACGACTACAGCTACAACGAAGTCTTTTCCAAGCAGATCCGCGCCCTGGGCCAGCCCGGTGACGTTCTGCTGGCGATCTCTACCAGCGGCAATTCGGCCAACGTGATCCAGGCCATCCAGGCCGCACATGACCGTGAAATGATTGTCGTAGCATTGACGGGTCGCGACGGCGGCGGCATGGCTTCGCTGCTGCTGCCCGAGGACGTGGAAATCCGCGTGCCTTCGACAGTTACCGCGCGTATCCAGGAAGTCCACCTGCTGGCGATCCACTGCCTGTGCGATCTGATCGACAGCCAACTGTTCGGGAGTGAAGAATGACCCCTATGCGCCTCGGCCTGATGGCCCTGACCCTGTGCCTGAGCGTCACTGGTTGCAGCTCGGTACTCACCTCTACCCGCAATTCGCCGATCGAGGACGATCGCGGCACGCGCACCATCGGCAGCAAGATCGACGACTCGCTGATCGAGACCAAGGCCGCCGTGAACATTTCCAAAGCCAACCCAGACCTGGACAAGGGCTCGCACATCGTTGTCAGCAGCTACAACGGCATCGTCCTGCTGGCCGGGCAGACCCCGCGCGCCGACCTCAAGAGCCTCGCGGAGCAAACCGCCAGCCAGGTCCAGCGGGTCAAGAAAGTGCACAACGAGCTGCAAGTGATGCAGCCCTCCTCCATTCTGGCGCGCAACAACGACGCCTGGCTGACCACCAAGATCAAGACCCAGATGCTGACCGACAGCGCCGTGCCCAGCTCGCGCATCAAGGTGATTACCGAAAACGGCATCGTCTACCTGCTGGGCCTGGTCACCCGTCAAGAAGCCAACTCGGCCACTGCCGTGGTGCAGGGCGTGTCGGGCGTGCAGAAGATCGTCAAGCTGTTCGAGTACATCGATTGACTCAGTGATTGCCTGGACAGGCCAAACAAAAAAGGCGATCCATCCGGATCGCCTTTTTTGTTACTTGACCACTTTCAGGCTTGGCCGGCCAGTCGGACGCGGCGGCTGCCCTCCATCGTCTGGCGGGCCATCGTCATCCGGCTGCACATCATCGTCTTCCAGCTCGTCGCCATCCATCAAAGACGGCTCCAGCTCGAAGACCATACCTTGGCCATTTTCGCGGGCGTAGATACCCAGGATTGCACCAACCGGCACGAACAGCGAGTGAGCCACGCCACTGAAGCGGCCCTCGAAGCTGACTGCATCATTGTCCATGTGCAGGCTACGCACGGCACTTGGCGAGATATTCAAGACGATCTGGCCATCACTGGCGAAACCATCCGGCACCTGAACTTTCGGGAATTCGGCATTGACCAGCATATGGGGCGTGCAATCGTTGTCGACGATCCACTCGTACAGTGCTCGAACCAGATAGGGGCGACTGGAGTTCATCAACGGCTCCTTAAAGCTTGCGCATTTCACGTTCTACGGAGGACAGGCTCGCCTGGAAAGGCTCGCGGGCGAACTGGCGCTCCATGTAATCCAGCAGCGGCTTGGCTTGCCGCGGCAATTCGATACCCAACACCGGCAAACGCCAGAGTATGGGCAATAGACAGCAATCGACCAGGCTTTGCTCATCACTCATGAAGCAGGCGAACTCGCTGAACAACGGCGAGACCCCGGTCAGGCTTTCGCGCAAGGCCTTGCGCGCTTCGGTTCGGGCAGCTTCACTGCTACGCGGGTCAAGCACGGTATCGGCCAAGGCACACCAGTCGCGCTGGATGCGGTGCATCAGCAGACGGCTGTTGCCACGCGCTACCGGGTATACCGGCATCAGCGGCGGGTGCGGGTAACGCTCCTCGAGGTATTCCATCACCACGGTCGATTCATACAACGCCAGGTCACGATCGACCAAGGTCGGCACACTGCCATAAGGGTTGACCTCGGCCAGCTTCGGCGGCAGGCGGGCGGGATCGACATCGATCAACTGCACGCTGACGCCCTTCTCGGCCAGAACCAGGCGCACCCGATGAGAATAGTGATCAGCGGGATCGGAATAGCAGGCTAACCTGTTGGTTGCGCCCATGTAGCGGCTCCTCGCACGGATGCTTGTGCAACTTTAAATGAAAACGCGCCCGGGGTGGCCTGGCAATACTGCTAGGCCACCCCGGGCGCGTTCAACAACCAGAAACTACTGCGTGATCAGTGCACGTCCTTCCAGTATTCACGCTTGAGCAAGTAGGCGAATACGAAGAAGAAAGCCAGATACAGCAACACATAGGTGCCGATGCGCTGGCTTTCCAGTTTGACTGGGTTGGCCGAATAGGCCAGGAAGGTCACAAGGTTCTTGACCTTCTCGTCGAACTGCTCGGCCGTCAGGGTACCGGAATTCGGCGTAATGGTCAGCTGATCGCAAGCTTCATGGGTCAACGGGCTGCCGGTCAACGGGTCGAATTGCTTCTTGCCATCGACCACCGTCTGCACCTGCTTGCAACCCACTACCTGGTTACCTTGCAGACCCACCAGCACGTTAGGCATGCCGACGTTCGGGAATACCTTGTTGTTCACCCCATAAGGGCGGGATGGGTCCTCATAGAAACTGCGCAGGTAGGTGTAAAGCCAATCGGTACCGCGCACGCGGGCGACCAGGGTCAGGTCGGGCGGCGCAGCACCGAACCAGGTCTTGGCGTCGCTGGGCTTCATGCCGATCTGCATGTGGTCACCGATCTTGGCACCTGTGAACACCAGCTTCTCGAGCATCAGTTCATGCGGGATACCCAGGTCATCAGCCACCCGCTCGTAGCGCTGGAACTTGGCACTGTGGCAACCCATGCAATAGTTGGCGAAGGTACGCGCGCCGTCCTGCATGGCGGCCTTGTCAGTCAGGTCGATATCGACCTTGTCCAGCTCCAGGCCATGTTCGGCAGCGAAGGAAAAGGCGGGCATCACTGCCAGCAAAAATACTGCAATCAACTTTTTCATCAGCCAGTCACCCTTTCCGGAACCGGTTTGGTCTTCTCGAGCCTTGTGTAGAACGGCATCAGCAGGAAGTAGGCGAAGTACAACACCGTGCATACCTGCGACAGCAAAGTACGCCCAGGTGTCGGTGCCAGTACGCCCAGCACGCCGAGGATGACGAAGGACACGCAGAACACCAGCAGGAAGACCTTGCTGATCCAGCCCTTGTAACGCATGGAACGCACCGGACTGCGGTCGAGCCAAGGCAGTACGAACAGCACGGCGATGGCCGCTCCCATGGCAATGACGCCCATCAGTTTGTCAGGCACCGCACGCAGGATTGCGTAGAACGGTGTGAAGTACCACACCGGCGCGATGTGCTCTGGAGTCTTGAAGGCGTTGGCCTGCTCGAAGTTAGGTTTCTCCAGGAAATAACCGCCCATTTCAGGGAAGAAGAACACCACGGCGCAGAACACGAACAGGAACACCACCACGCCGACAATGTCTTTGACGGTGTAGTACGGGTGGAACGGAATACCATCCAGCGGAATACCGTTTTCGTCCTTTTTCTTCTTGATGTCGACGCCATCAGGGTTGTTCGAACCCACTTCGTGCAAGGCGAGGATGTGCAATACCACCAGGCCGAGAATCACGATTGGCAGGGCAACCACATGCAGGGCGAAGAAGCGGTTCAGGGTGATGCCCGAGATCAGGTAGTCACCGCGGATCCACTGGGTGAGGTCATCACCGATCACCGGGATGGCACCGAACAGCGAGATGATCACCTGGGCGCCCCAGTACGACATCTGCCCCCATGGCAGCAGGTAGCCCATGAACGCTTCAGCCATCAGCGCCAGATAGATCAGCATGCCGAACAGCCAGACCAGCTCGCGTGGCTTCTGGTAGGAGCCATAGAGCAGGCCGCGGAACATGTGCAGGTAGACCACGATGAAGAACGCTGACGCCCCCGTGGAGTGCAGGTAGCGCAGGATCCAGCCGTATTCCACGTCACGCATGATGTACTCGACCGAGGCGAACGCCTCTTCCGCCGAGGGCGTGAAGCTCATGGTCAGCCACACGCCGGTCACGATCTGGTTGACCAGCACCAGCAATGCCAGGGAGCCGAAGAAGTACAGGAAGTTGAAGTTCTTGGGTGCGTAATACTTGCTGAGGTGGTCTTCCCACATCTTGGTGGCGGGGAAGCGAGCATCAATCCAGTCCATGAACTTGCTCATCATGCGTTCTCCTGGTCGACGCCAATGACGATGATCTCGTCCGACTCATAAGAGTGCGGTGGCACGGGCAGGTTGAGAGGCGCCGGCTGGGACTTGTAGACACGACCAGCCAGGTCATAGTGAGAGCCGTGGCACGGGCAGAAGTAACCACCCACCCATTTCGGCCCAAGGTCGGCGGGCGCCACTTCTGGCCGGAAGGTGGGCGAGCAGCCCAGGTGCGTGCACAGGCCGACGAGAATGAGAATTTCCGGCTTGATCGAGCGAACCTCAGGGTCGACGTACGCTGGCTGTACCGAGGCCTTGGACTCGGGATCGGACAGGTCACCCGTGATTTTTTTCAGATTGCCAAGGATTTCCTCCGTTCGCCGCACGATGAATACGGGCTGGCCACGCCACTCGGCCACCATCTGCTGCCCTGCCTCGACCTTGGCGATGTTGACCTTCACCGGTGCACCCGCGGCTTTCGCCTTGGCACTGGGAAACCATGACCCCACGAACGGTACCGCAGCCCCCACTGCCCCCGCCGCCCCGACCACGGATGTCGCGGCTACGAGGAAGCGGCGCCGGCCTGCGTTGACGCCGTCATTGCTCATTCAGTCCTCTCCCATCAGCTTGCTTGGCCAGTTGGACCTGGCCTGTACTTAGGTTGTGTCAATGGCACTAAAAATTGGCCGCCATGGTAAGAAACAAATCCACACACTGACAAGGTGATTACCCCGGCAAGGGCGACAACCCACGCTTTGCTTGATCTACGTCTATGCGACAAGCGGCCACTGACTGCTGACAGGTTAGTTCAAGGCTAAAAAAAAAGCCCGGTTCCAAGGAACCGGGCTTTTTTCGACTGCCGAAGCGGTATTAACGCTTGGAGTACTGAGGACGCTTACGCGCTTTACGCAGACCCACTTTCTTACGCTCAACTTCACGAGCGTCGCGGGTGACGTAGCCAGCACGACGCAGAGCGCCACGCAGGGTTTCGTCGTATTCCATCAGAGCGCGGGTGATACCGTGACGGATCGCACCGGCCTGACCGCTGACACCACCACCGGAAACGGTGACGTAGATGTCGAATTTCTCAACGGATTCAGTCAGCTCGAGCGGCTGGCGAACAACCATGCGAGCGGTTTCGCGACCGAAGAACACGTCCAGAGAACGGTTGTTGATGGAAATGTTACCAGTACCCGGACGCAGGAATACGCGAGCGGTTGCGGTCTTGCGACGGCCAGTGCCGTAATTTTGAGTCGCCGACATAATGAACTATCCCGTTAGATCTTCAGTTCTTGAGGCTGCTGAGCAGTGTGTGGGTGAGCAGCACCCGCGTACACTTTCAGCTTGCGGTACATGTCGCGACCCAGCGGGTTCTTAGGCAGCATGCCTTTGACCGCAGTTTCGATAACACGCTCAGGGGCCTTGGCGATCAACTTCTCGAAGTTGATTTCCTTGATACCGCCTGGGAAACCGGAGTGGGAGTAGTACATTTTGTCGGAAGACTTGGCACCAGTCACACGAACCTGCTCGGCGTTGATAACGACGATGTAGTCGCCGGTGTCAACGTGAGGGGTGTATTCTGGTTTGTGTTTGCCACGCAGACGGGTAGCGATTTCGGTAGCCAGACGACCCAGGGTCTGGCCAGCGGCGTCGACTACGAACCACTCGCGCTTTACTGTTTCCGGTTTAGCAGTAAAAGTTTTCATTCTCTAAAGCCTCAGAGGCCGCCCAGCGAAAAATAGACGGCGAATCTTACTGGATAGTGCACAGCTTGCCAAGGGCAAGCGCGCAGCCGAACACAGACGCTTTTGGGGGCTCGGGTCGGGCACGCCAATGTTCGACGGGGTTCTTCCTGCGTGATGGTGCATCACTTCCGCCACGCGGAGAGGGGCTGAATTATCCAGATTGCGCGAAAAATTTCAACCTGCTTTGATTGGCTTCTATCGCCAAGGAGTGAATAACCGATGGAATACCGCCAGCTCGGCCGTACCGACCTCAACGTCAGCGCCCTGTGCCTGGGCACCATGACCTGGGGCGAGCAGAACATCCAGGCCGAGGCCTACGAACAGATTGCCCGGGCCAAGGCTGCCGGGGTCAACTTCATCGACACCGCCGAGATGTACCCGGTCCCTCCCCGCCCGGAGACCTACGCGGCCACCGAGCGCATCATCGGCAACTGGTTCCGTGACCATGGCGACCGCGACGCGTGGATCCTGGCCAGCAAGGTGGCAGGCCCGGGCAACGGCATCAGCCATATCCGTGACGGGCAGCTCAAGCACAACCGTCAGCACATCGTCGCGGCGCTGGACGAAAGCCTCAAGCGCCTGCAGACCGACCGCATCGACCTGTACCAGTTGCACTGGCCAGAGCGCAGCACCAACTTCTTCGGCAAGCTGGGCTATCAGCACCTGCCGCAGGATCACTTCACCCCACTGGAAGAAACCCTCCAGGTGCTCGACGAGCAGGTACGTGCGGGCAAGATCCGCCACATCGGCCTGTCCAACGAAACGCCGTGGGGCACCATGAAATTCCTGCAGCTGGCCGAGAGCCGGGGCTGGCCACGGGCGGTATCGATCCAGAACCCGTACAACCTGCTCAACCGCAGCTTCGAGGTGGGCCTGGCAGAAGTGGCCATACGCGAGCAATGTGGCCTGCTGGCCTATTCGCCGCTGGCCTTCGGCATGCTCTCGGGCAAGTACGAGAACGGCGCACGGCCAGACAATGCACGCCTGACCCTGTTCAGCCGCTTTGCCCGTTACTCCAACCCACAGACCGTGGCGGCCTGTAGCCGCTACGTGCAGTTGGCCCGCGAGCACGGCCTGGACCCGGCGCAAATGGCCCTGGCGTTCGTCACCCGACAGCCGTTCGTGACCAGCAACATCATTGGCGCCACCAGCCTGCAGCAACTGGACAGCAACCTGGCCAGCCTTGAACTGAACCTGAGCGCCGATCTGCTGACAGCGATCGAAGCCATTCATCAGGAGCAGCCCAACCCGGCGCCTTGAGCCAAACACTGCGCCCCGCTTCGCGCCGCTGTTACATGGGGTAGACACAATCGCCAAAAAATAAGACGATCCAGCCGGTGATTGACCACTCTACCCTATAAGAACAATGACAATGATGTTTACCCAACCCTCAGCGTCGCTGCGGCGCGTCAGCATCCTGGCCATTGACAAGGTGTTCGCTTCGACCTTGATGCAGGCCAAGGACTTCTTCCACCTCGCCAGCCTGCGCTACAGCAAGCAGCTGGGCCTGGGCTTGCAGCCCATGTTCGAAATCCGCCTGGTGAGCCCCGACAGCCAGCCCGTGGACAGCTTCAGCAATGTGCAGTTACCGGTTGACGGCGGCCTGGACGACGCTGATGTGATCATCCTCCCTGCCTACTGGGATGATTTCGACAACCTGCTGCAACGTTATCCACAGGTGCTGCCGTGGCTGCGTGAACAGCACGCGCGTGGCGCGGTGCTGTGCGCCGAGGCCAGTGGTGTATTCTGGCTGGCCGAATCCGGCCTGCTCGATGGCAAGGAGGCGACCACCTACTGGCGCTTCTTCAACAGCTTTGCCGAACGCTTCCCGCAGATCCGCCTGAACCAGGACAAGCACCTGACCGATGCCGACAATATCTATTGCGCCGGCGGTGCAACTTCAGCCTGCGACCTGTACATCTACCTGATCGAACGCTTCTGCGGTGCCAACGTGGCCCGTGCGGTGTCCCGCGATATCCTTTACGAAGTGCAACGCAACTACACCCCGGGGCGCATGGGCTTTGGCGGGCAGAAGCTGCACCAGGACCTGATCATCCTGCAGATCCAGCACTGGCTGGAGGAGCACTTCGCCGACAAGTTCCGCTTCGAGGATGTGGCCCGCAACCACGGCATGAGCATCCGCAACTTCATGCGTCGCTTCCAGGGCGCAACGGGTGACAAGCCGCTGCATTACCTGCAACGGTTACGCATCGAGACAGCCAAGGGGTTGTTGTCGAGTACGCGCAAGAGCATCAAGACCATCAGTTACGAGGTGGGCTATGACGATGCCAGTTTCTTTGCGCGGCTGTTCCGCCAGCATACCGAGTTGTCGCCGAACCAGTATCGGCAGCAGTTCATGCAGGAAGCCTGAAAGGCTTCCGGTGCGGCAGGTTTCGAGCTTCAAGCGACGAGGAAAAACCAGAGCGGATCGCGCATTGCCCTGAATTTTCCTTGCCGCCTGAAGCTTGCCGCTGGCGTCAGGGCTTGTGTGCGCGCGCCAGGAATTCGTGCGACTGCATCTCCAGCAACCGGCTCAGGGTACGCTGGAACTCGAAGCTCAGACGCCCACCGGTATACAGGTCCTTCAACTCCACCTCGGCCGAGATGATCAGCTTGACGTTGCGATCGTAGAACTCGTCCACCATGTTGATGAAGCGGCGGGCGATGTCGTCGGTGGTGACGCCCATCTGCTCCACGTTGCTCAGCAATACGGCGTGGAAGATCTTGCCCAACTCAATGTAGTCGTTCTGGCTGCGCGGCCCGTCGCACAGGTCGCGGAAGTCGAACCAGGCGACGTCGTCGCAAGTACGCAGGGCATTGATCGGGCGGTTCTCGATCATCAGCACGTCGTTCTCGATCGCCTGGGTGCACTCAGGGGTGAGCGCCTTGAAGCTGGCGCGCATGCTCTGGTGCGCCGCGTCATCGAGCGGGAAGTGGAACAGTTCGGCCTGCTCCAGGTGACGCAGGCGGTAGTCGACCCCGCTATCGACGTTCACCACGTCGGTGTACTGCTTGATCATGGCGATGGCCGGCAGGAAGCGCGCACGCTGCAGGCCGTCCTTGTACAGGCCGTCCGGCACGATGTTGGAGGTGGCCACCAGCGACACGCCATTCTTGAACAGCTCTTCCATCAAGGTGCCGAGGATCATGGCGTCGGTAATGTCCGACACGAAGAATTCGTCGAAGCAGATCACCTTGGCTTCTTCGCTGAAGCGCCTGGCAATGATGGTCAGCGGGTTCTTCTCGCCCTTGAGGGTTTTCATCTCCTCGTGCACACGCTTCATGAAGCGGTGGAAGTGCGTACGCATCTTCTGCTTGAACGGCAGCGCTTCGTAGAAGGTATCAACCAGGTAGGTCTTGCCTCGCCCCACCCCACCCCAGAAGTACAGGCCCTTGACCGGAGTCTGCTCCTTCTTGCCGAACAGCTTGCCGAACACGCCCGGCTTGTTGTTCTGCGCGTGCACCAGGTCGTCGTACAGGCGCTGGAGGTGACGCACCGCAGTTTCCTGCGCCGCGTCATGGAAGAAGTCGGGACGTTTCAGATCTGCTTGATAGCGTTCTAAGGGAGTCATGATTCGTTAGCGAGGCAACAAAAAACGGGCCGTCACTGTAGCGACAGGCCCGCTTAATGGCAATCAGTCTGTGGGAGCGGGCGTGCCCGCGAACACCGGCAAAGCCGGTGCCATGCACCGCGGCGCCTGTTTCGCGGGCATGCCCGCTCCCACACGGATAGCGCCAGCTTTCAGAAATTGAGCAAGACAGTTGCTCCCACCGTTTGGCAGCCTCAGTCCTGCTGTGGTGCCAAGGCTTCGTTCAGGCTCTGAATGGCCGCATCACGGGCTTCAGCGTTGTCGAACTGCGGCCCGTCGGCGACCTGCTCGCCATTGAGCCACAGGCCGAAACTCAGGCCTTCGACGCGCACATCAACCTCGCCACCTTGCTGCAGCTGCTTGCTCACGGCGCCGGCACTCTTGCCGTCGGCGAAGCTGCGCGACAACAGCAGTTGCTCGCCGTCAGCGGCCAGCAGGCGGAAGCGGAAGCTGCCGTCTTCATCACGGAAGCTGACAAAACGCGCGCTCTTGGTGGCTTTTTTCTTCACTTCGGCGGTGGCCTGCACGCTGCTGCGGAATGAACGCAGGCCAACGGCCTCGCGCAGCTGCTCGAGGAACGGCGTGGCGATCTTGCGGGCCTTGGCGGCGCCAGCCAGCAGGATGTCTTCCAGGTCCGCCGGCCGGGCGATCAACTGGTGATAGTACTCGCGCTTCTCGGCCAGCTGGCCGTCCAGCAGCTGGAACAGGCGCTGCTTGGCATCGCCCCAGCCCAGGCCCTGCAGCAGCTCTTCGCGGAAACCGGCGCATTGTTCAGGCGTGGAGAAGGCCTGGTACAGGGTGAACAGGTGCGCGTTGTCCGGGTCTTTCGCCTCACCGGGCGCGCGCGAATCGGTGACGATGCGCGAGATGGCGTCTTTCATGTCCTTGGCGCTGGTGAACAACGGGATGGTGTTGTCATAGCTCTTGGACATCTTGCGCCCGTCCAGGCCCGGCAGGGTCGCCACGCTTTCCTCGATCACAGCCTCCGGCAAGGCGAAGAAGTCCTTGCCTTGGCCGAACAGGTGATTGAAGCGCTGGCCGATATCGCGGGCCATTTCCACGTGCTGGATCTGGTCACGACCGACCGGCACCTTGTTGGCGTTGAACATCAGGATATCGGCGGCCATCAGCACCGGGTAGCTGAACAAGCCCATGGTCACGCCGGCGTCCGGGTCTTCACCGTTCTCGACGTTCTTGTCCACCGAGGCCTTGTAGGCATGCGCGCGGTTCAGCAGGCCTTTGGCGGCAACGCAGGTCAGCAGCCAAGTCAGCTCGGGGATTTCCGGGATGTCGGACTGGCGATAGAAGGTCACCTTGTCCGGGTCCAGGCCACCGGCCAGCCAGGTGGCGGCGATTTCCAGGCGCGAGCGCTGGATGCGCAGCGGGTCGTCGCACTTGATCAGGGCGTGGTAGTCGGCCAGGAAGTAGAACGAGTCGACACCGGGCTGCTGGCTGGCACGGATCGCCGGGCGGATGGCGCCGGCGTAGTTGCCCAGGTGCGGAGTGCCGGTGGTGGTGATACCGGTAAGAATGCGCGTGGTCATGGGTGTTCGCTTATTCAGGCTTGGCTCAGTTCGAAAGGCGCGGCAGCAGCAGATCCTTCAGATCGGTCAGCTTGCCATGGAAGAAGTGTCCGCATTCTGCCACTTTCAGCAGCTCATGGGGACGCGGCAGGCTTTCGGACCATTCGTAAACCAGCTGCGGCGCGACGACTTCGTCGGCGTCCGGCTGCACCAAGGTGAGCGGGCAGCGCTGCGGCAGCGGGAATTCGGCGGTCAGGCGCATGACTGCCGGGGCGATCATGAACAGGTGCTGCAACTCGACGCCTGCCGTTTCAAGGCGCCCGGCCAGGCTGGTGGCAACGAAACCACCGAACGAAAAGCCCATCAGCACCAACGGTAGCCCGGGGTGCCTGGCACGCAGCCATGCTGCAGCGGCCTCGGCATCGGCCACTTCGCCAGCGCCCATGTCGTGGCTGCCGGCGCTCTGGCCGACGCCACGGTAGTTGAAACGCAGGGTCACATAGCCGGCATCACGTGCGGTGCGCTGCAGGGTCGAGACCACCTTGTTGAGCATGGTGCCGCCCTGGACCGGGTTGGGGTGGCAGATCAGCACCGCGCCACGGGCATTGGCCACGTCCAGGTACAAGGCTTCCAGCTGGCCGCTGGGGCCATCGATGAACAAGGGGGTTTCGCGGACAAGCAAGGCACTACTCCGTGACCTCGGGAAGGGTCGATTCGTCTAGGTGTGAAATTCTGTTCTGATTTGCGATCGCTCGCGGTATACAGCGCAGGTCTGAGCCGTTAACGTAAAGCAAAGCCGTTTATAGAGGAAGGACTCGTGGAACTCTCGCTCCTTGTTTGGTTGTTGCCAACCCTGGCCCTGGTCATCGGTGTGGCAGTCGGTTTCATTGTTGCCCGCCTGCTGCCCAATGCGGCCCCGAGCAACACCCAGCGTCAACTGGATGACATCCAGAAGCGCTTCGACAGCTACCAGAACGAAGTGGTCACCCACTTCAACAGCACCGCCATGCTGGTCAAGAAACTGACCCAGAGCTATCAGGACGTACAGGATCACCTGGCTGAAGGCGCCAACAGCCTGGCCCTCGATGACGTCACCCGCCAACGCCTGCTGGCTGCGCTGCACTCCGATGCACCGCAAGGCCCGCGTGACCGCCTGACCCCACCTAAAGACACCGCCGAAGTGCCGCGCGACTATGCGCCGAAAGCGCCTAACTCGCCGGGCATGCTGGATGAGAGCTACGGGCTCAAGCGTTGATCTGAATGTGACAAAGGCCTCGCAAGAGGCCTTTTTTGTGGGCTGGATTCACTGGCCCCTTCGCGGGCACGCCCGCTCCCACAGGCTGGACTGCCCCCAAGAAGTTGGACACCAATCCAACCCTTGGGGGATCTATGGGTAAGTACACCGAGCAATTCAAGCTCACAGCGATCACAGCCTACCTGGATGGCAGCAACGGTTTCCGAAAGGTGGCTCAACACTTAGGTATCGATTTCAGCCTGCTTCGACGCTGGGTGGCCAGTTATCAGGCCAATAATGGCATTGGTCCAGGCTCGCATGGGCGGCGCTATACCAGTGTGAATCGCCCCTGGTTTCGTAGACACCTCCAAGCCTCATAATGAGGCCCAAATAGGAGGTGCCATGAGTCGTCAGCGTTACCCTGAAGAATTCAAGATCGAAGCGGTCAAGCAAGTCACCGAGAAAGGCAAGCCCGTCGCCGATGTTGCCCAGCGCCTGGGCATGTCCGTGCACAGCCTTTATGCCTGGATCAAGGTCTACAGCAAGCCCCAAGAGCAGCGTCAGCAAGACGACGATCAGCAGGCCGAACTGCGCAAGCTGCGCGCTGAACTCAAGCGCGTGACGGAAGAGCGAGACATCTTAAAAAAGGCCGCCGCGTACTTTGCCAAGGAGTGCGGTTAAAGTACGCCTTCATCAAGAAGCACTCGACTGATTACCCGGTGCGGCGCCTTTGCCAAACCCTCAAGGTGCACCCCAGCGGCTACTACGCCTGGCTGGCCGAGCCTCAATCTGCCCGAGCAAAAGAAGATCAACGTCTGCTTGGCTTGATCAAACACGCTTGGCTAGAAAGCGGAGGCGTATACGGCTACCGCAAAATTCACGATGACCTACGTGAGCTAGGAGAGGAATGCGGACGAAATCGAGTCGGGCGCTTGATGCAGGCGGAGGGGCTGCGTTCGCAAACGGGCTATCGGCGGCGTCCAGGGTTTTACGGTGGTAAACCAACAGTGGCCTCGCCCAACCACCTCGCGCGGCAGTTCAATGTCAGTGAACCGAACAAGGTCTGGGTGACAGATATCACTTACATCCGCACCTATGAAGGATGGCTCTACCTGGCGGTAGTGCTGGATCTGTTCTCACGCCAAGTAATTGGTTGGTCAATGAAGCCAAGGATGTGCAGCGACCTCGCTATCGACGCAATGTTGATGGCTGTGTGGCGACGCAAGCCACAGCAGCAAGTGATGATTCACTCAGATCAGGGTAGTCAGTTCAGTAGCTCAGATTGGCAAAGCTTCTTGAAGGCTAACAATGTAATCAGCAGCATGAGCCGGCGGGGAAACTGCCACGACAATGCCGTAGCCGAGAGCTTTTTCCAGCTTTTGAAGCGGGAGCGAATCCGACGAAAGATCTACACAACCCGTGAAGAAGCCCGAAGTGATATTTTCGATTACATCGAGATGTTCTATAACCCTAAACGCCGACACAGCAGTGCTATGCAGCTGTCTCCAGTAGAGTATGAGAAACGCTATTTCCTGAGCTTGGAGAGTGTCTAGGAAACCAGGGGCGATTCACAGCGGCGATTACCCGCTTCGTTGCGACTACCATCTCCTCGCTTGCGGTAGGCACCCTCGCGATGGCCTGGCCATCAACGCTGGGTAACAGTGAGCGCAGGTACCTAATCAGCACCTCACTAGCCAGCCTTACGCCGCCCGGCGGGCCGGACCTTGCAGCCTTGGCTCTGTCATCAACCAGCATCGACTTACCGTATTTGTTGGCAGGGGCCGAGCATGACAACGGCCTGGACCTGTATGTGGTGCCTGGGGACAGACCAGTACCGGTGCGCACGGCGACATTCGACACTGAACGTCTGGTCTACAGCCTTGCACTGGAAAATCCGCAGCGGATTCTGACTTGGACACCGGCCAACGCGCCGGGTGGTGAAGAAGGAAGCTCCACCACCTTGCCGCCAGCAGCGCCCGGTACCGTCGTTTACACCGGCAGTACCCTGAACCCCGTCAGCACCGAAACAGAGGGTTACCCGGCGCTGGACTTGCTGGACCAGGAACGGTTGATCATCACCTTTCCCATGGACTCGGGTTTACCCCCTATTCTGGTGTTGTTCAAGAGTCCGCGATACGAGGCTGGTACATCAACCGGGAACGGTGCACAGGTAACAGATACATGGCGTAAATCGGCAGCCAGCCTCGAAGGTGCTCCAATTCCTGCTCAGATTGCTGATCTTCTAAGGGATAGAGAATATAGGAGTTTTAACGCGTTCCGGCGGCAATTTTGGAAGGCGGTGGCTAATGACCCCGAGCTTTCGAAGCAGTTTAGCCCTCAAGACATCCGTCGAATGAGAAAACATGGATACTCGCCTTGGGTCGATAGAGATGACAAGTATATGAGCAAACGCTCCCACGAAATTCACCACGTCGTGCCTATCAGCGAGCAAGGTGGTGTATATGACATGGACAACTTAATAAGTTTGACGCCCAAAGCCCACAACCACATTCACTATGGAAAAGACGGTCTTGAAAAATAAACTTGAAGATTACACAAAACAAGAGTTCCTTACCTTCCTCCAAATGATCGATACAGCTATCGAGGATGAGCCAGACAACGTACTGGTACCTTTGATTGAACATTTTGAGAAAATTACCGAGCATCCGTCTGGTAGTGATCTTTTTTTTAGACCGCAAGGCAGCAACCGGGGTGAGCCTGAGCAAGTACTTGAAATAGTCGAAACGTGGCGCCTGGCCAATGGCAAAGAAGGTTTCAAAGCTAGCTGAATAGAATGAGGCCCTGATCACCCAGGGTCTCTACATATCCGGATGCCATGACGCGCCGCTGAGAATGCTGGCACCGCACCCGGAGTCATTTGGCAAATTTACCCGGCAGTTTTTCATCCAAAGCGGTGGAGGATAAACAGGCTCCAAGACTACTCCTACAAATCACCAGGAACGATCCTACTGACATACAGCCTACCCCTGACATACAGAAAGCTGGTCCCAGGGCACACTTTCCCTGCCTTTCACCCAGGGACGACTCCATGGCCAGCCTTCTTCCAGAATTCATCATCCGTAAACTCGCAGGTCAAACATTCCACAGCTTCGACCATTTCTCCCAAGCTTTCTGGCTGGCGATCGCAGAAGACCCAATCTACAGCCAGCAATTCATCCCCGCCCAACTCAACCGCCTCAAGAAAGGCTGGCCCCCTCGCGCGCCATTCCATGAAACGTAAGCGCTCCATGAACCCCACATTCAAAGCGCTTACCTGATCCCCGATGCTGTGCTCCCGATTTCTTTCTGGAGCTCGCCGACCATGATGCGACCCGACGCCAAAGTCGAAAAAGTGTACCTCTACCCCAAGCCCGTCGACTTTCGAAAATCCATCGATGGCCTGGCCGCGCTGGTCGAACTCGATATCAAGGTGGCGGTGTTCGACCCAGTGCTTTTCGTCTTCCTCAACAAGCCTCGCAATCGCGTGAAAATCCTTTATTGGGAGCGAAACGGCTTCTGCCTCTGGCTCAAACGCCTGGAGTCCGAACGTTTCAAAACTTCACCTGATCCGACTGACGTCGCCATTGTCCTGACCGTTCAGGAACTGAACTGGCTGCTCGATGGCTTCGACCTCTGGCGCAACCGTCCGCATCAGGTTTTGACGCCTCGATACGTCGCCTGATTCGGTATAATCCGCGGCATGATTTCCATGCCCGAAAACCTCCCTGACGATCCTGTTCTGCTCAAGCAACTGCTTGAGCAGATGATCCACGAGCGCGCGTCCGACAAGGGCAAGATCGTTCATCTCGAAGAGGAAGTTGCGCTGTTGCGCCAGCGCTTGTTCGGGCGCAAGACCGAGCAGACTGGCGATGCGGCGACACCACAGTTGCCACTCTTCGACGAAGCGGAAAGCCTGGCCGAGCCCTTGGATGAGGCTGACGACGAGGAAGTCGTTGCGCCAACCAAACGCCGTGGCAAGCGCAAGCCGCTGCCAGCTGATTTGCCGCGTATCGAAGTTGTCCACGAACTGCCCGAGCATGAACTGACCTGCGCTTGTGGCTGCCGTAAACATGCCATCGGTGAAGAAGTCAGCGAACAACTTGAAATCGTCCCGATGCAGATTCGCGTCATCAAACATGTTCGCAAGGTGTACGGCTGCCGGGACTGCGAGTCAGCGCCCGTAACGGCGGACAAGCCCGCCCAGATGATCGAGAAAAGCATGGCCAGCCCGAGTGTGCTGGCCATGCTGCTGACCACCAAATACGTAGACGGCTTGCCGCTTCACCGCTTCGAAAAAGTGCTGGGGCGTCACGGTATCGATATCCCGCGCCAAACCCTGGCACGCTGGGTGATTCAATGCAGCGAGCACTTTCAGCCGCTGCTGAATCTGATGCGCGAAAGCCTGTTGAACAGTCGGATCATCCACTGTGATGAAACACGTGTGCAGGTGTTGAAAGAGCCGGGGCGTGAGCCCAGCAGCCAATCCTGGATGTGGGTACAAACCGGCGGCCTACCTGATCGCCCGGTGATCCTTTTCGACTACGCCACCAGCCGAGCGCAGGAGGTGCCGGTGCGCCTGCTGGACGGCTATCGCGGCTATGTCATGACCGACGACTACGCCGGTTACAACGCGCTGGCTGCACAGGACGGCGTGGAGCGGTTGGGCTGCTGGGCGCACGCACGTCGTAAGTTCGTCGAAGCGCAGAAAGTGCAGCCCAAGGGTAAAACTGGGCGGGCAGACATCGCACTGAATTTGATCAACAAGCTCTATGGCATCGAGCGCGACCTTAAGGAAGGCAGCGATGAAGATCGCAAGCTGGCCCGCCAAGCGCGCAGTCAACCAGTGCTGGCCCAGTTGAAAAGCTGGACAAAGAAAACGCAGCCCCAGGTCACGAGCCAGAATGCGTTGGGTAAAGCCATCGGCTATCTGGCCAGCAACTGGAGCAAGTTAGAACGCTACGTCGAGCAAGGAGACTTGCCGATCGACAACAACGCTGCCGAGCGCGCGATCCGCCCGTTTGTCATCGGCAGAAAGAACTGGTTGTTCAGTGACACGCCCAGAGGGGCGACGGCCAGTACGCAACTTTACAGCCTGGTCGAGACGGCCAAAGCCAACGGCCAAGAGCCCTATGCGTGGCTGCGCCACGCACTAGAGCGCCTGCCGCAGGCGTCCTCCGTGGAAGACTACGAAGCGCTGCTGCCGTGGAATTGCAAGCCTAAAATACATAGTTAAGTGCTACCCCCATCGTGGGTCAGATGGGGCCTACGAAGCGCTGAAGGACAAGAGCGGGGTGACGACCATGGAATACGACGAAAAACTGATTGAAGACGCAGTGCTTGCCTTGTTGGCAGCCTATAGCTCCGACAAAGGTAACGCGTGGAAAGGATTTGACTTCGAGATCATGAATCGACTGCATGAACAGGGTTTCATCAGTGATCCAGTTAATAGAAACAAATCTATCTGGTTGACGGCGGAGGGGCTGGAGCGAGGCCGACAGCTAGCTGACCAGTTGTTCGGGTTGAAGAGTCAAGCGGGGCAGGTGCCCGACTCGAATACCTGATTTTCCCGTCCTTCATGTAACGGGTTGGGTTTATGGATCGCTTACCATGAAACGGCAAAGGGACTGCGCTCGTATCAGATATGCCACCTGAACCCGCCCGAGTGGGGTGGGCTGATGTACGACGCTGAAAACCTGCGGATCATGAGCGCTATGCAATACGCGCTTTCTTCGGAGACAACATGGTAATCAGCTTGAAGCACAGCCTCACCGACTACACCCACGGTGAGTTCCGGTCGATTGTTGGGGCGTTGATTCAGGCGACAGGCTCGCGTGATTCGCAGGACCGATTGCTGGAGCATTTTATCCATGTGGTTGAGCATCCTGATGGCGCCGACCTTATCTATAGCCCCGACAAGGGACGGGGAAGATGCTCCGAGCAGGTCATGGCGCGCATCTTGGAATGGAGAGCCTCAAAGGGGCTCGCAGTGTTCAGAATTAAAGATAGCTAGCCGCCCGGGTCTGGATACAGCTCTGAGGCTAGCGAAGAACCTTTGGGAACGGCGGTGCAAGGCACCGGCCTTGCCGGTGTTCGCGGCTAAAGCCGCTCCTACACTGATTGTGAAAACTTTCAGATTGTCAGCAAGGCAGTTGCTCTTACAGGCACCACACAAACCAGGACTACGCGCATAAAAAAACCCGCCGAAGCGGGTTTTTTTTTCAGGCTAGCGCTTAAATCGCGCCACGCTGACGCAGCACGTCCAGCACCTGTTTCACGCCCTCGTCCACGCTGGTGGCCTGGGTGTCAATCACAAGATCAGCATCCAATGGCACATCGAACGGGAAGCTTTCACCCGGGATGTTGTCGCCACCGGCAGCGTACAGGCCTTGCGGGTCACGCTCGCGGCAAACCAGCGGCGAGGCCTGGACGTAAACGGTCACCAGGCGTTCCTTGCCGATCAGCGCCTTGGCCTGTTCGCGGCCTTCGGCATCCGGGGCCACGAACGCAGCCAGGGTCAGCATGCCGGCTTCGTTGAACTGGCGCGCCACATGGGCGGCGCGGCGCCAGTTCTCGGTACGGCCAGCGCGGTCCTGTGGCAGGCCCTTGTTCAGGTCGTGACGCAGGTTCTGGCCATCGAGCACGTACACCGCACGGCCCATGTCGAACAGCTTGCGCTCAACGGCATAGGCCAAGGTGCTCTTGCCAGCACCCGACAGGCCGCTGAACAGCACGGTGGCTGGCTGCTGGCCGAAGCGCAGGGCGCGCTCTTCGGTGGACACGTGGGCCTGCTTGCCATGATGGCCGGTGCTGCCGTGTGGCAACACTGGCGGGGCGATGATCATGCCGGCGCCAACGGTGCCGTTGGTCAGGCGGTCGATGACGATGAACGCACCGGTGGTGCGGTTGCTGTCGTAACCGTCGAGGGCGATCGAGGTGTCCAGGGCTACCTTGACGCGGCCGATCTCGTTCAGCTGCAGCGCGCTGGCAGCGCCCTGCTCCAGGGTATTCACATCGACCTTGTGGGTGATGCTGGCAATCGAGCCTGGCACGTAGCTGGTGGCACGCTTGATGTCGTATTTCTTGCCCGGGAGCATCGGCTCCTCGGCCATCCACACCAGCATGGCGTCGAACTGGTCGGTGACCGGCGGGACGTTGTCGGCATGTACCAGCAGGTCGCCACGGGAGATGTCGATCTCGTCTTCCATGGTCAGGGTCACGGCCTGGCCTGGGCCGGCGTTTTCCAGTTCACCTTCGTAGGTGACGATGGACTTGACCCGGCTGCTCTTGCCCGACGGCAGCACGACAATCTCGTCACCTTTGTGCACCACGCCACTGGCGATGGTGCCCGCGAAGCCGCGGAAGTTCAGGTTGGGACGGTTGACGTACTGCACCGGGAAACGCAGGTCGGTGAAGTTGCGGTCGGCCGAAACCTCGACGGTTTCGAGGATTTCCATCAGCGTCGGGCCGGCGTACCACGGCGATTGCTCGCTGTGGTTGACCACGTTGTCACCCTTGAGCGCCGACATCGGCACGAAGTGCAGGCTGCTCGGGGTCAGGTTGATGGCTTCGGCAAACTTCAGGTAGTCGGCCTTGATCGACTCGAAGACGCCTTCATCGAAGCCCTTCAGGTCCATCTTGTTGACCGCGACCACGATGTGCTTGATGCCCAGCAACGACGCGATGTAGCTGTGGCGACGGGTCTGGGTCTGCACGCCGTAGCGGGCATCGACCAGGATGATCGCCAGGTCGCAGGTGGACGCACCGGTGGCCATGTTGCGGGTGTACTGCTCATGGCCCGGGGTGTCGGCGATGATGAACTTGCGCTTGGCGGTGGAGAAGTAGCGGTAGGCGACATCGATGGTGATGCCCTGCTCGCGCTCGGCCTGCAGGCCATCTACCAGCAGCGCCAGGTCGACTTCTTCGCCGGTGGTGCCGACTTTCTTCGAATCGCGGGTGATGGCCTCGAGGTGGTCCTCGTAGATCATCTTGGAGTCGTGCAGCAGGCGCCCGATCAGGGTGCTCTTGCCGTCATCCACGTTGCCGCAGGTGAGGAAACGCAGCAGTTCTTTACGCTCGTGCTGAGCCAGATAAGCGAGGATATCTTCGCTGATCAAATCGGATTGGTGCGACATGGAGTAACCCTGAAAATTAGAAGTAGCCCTGACGTTTTTTGTCTTCCATGGAACCGGCGCCATCGTGGTCGATGACCCGGCCCTGGCGCTCGGAAGTGCGCGTCAGGAGCATTTCCTGAATGATGTCGGTGAGCGTCTCGGCTTCCGATTCGACAGCGCCCGTCAGCGGGTAGCAGCCGAGGGTACGGAAACGCACCTTCTTCTTGACGATGCGGGCTTTTTCTTCCTCGGAGAGGTGCTCGAGGATGCGCTCGTCGTCGATCATGATCAGGGTGCCGTTCTTCTCGATGACTTCACGCTCGGCGGCGAAGTACAGCGGCACGATCGGGATGCCTTCAAGGTAGATGTACTGCCAGATGTCCAGTTCGGTCCAGTTCGACAGCGGGAAGACGCGGATCGACTCGCCCTTGTTGACCTTGCCGTTGTACACGTTCCACAGCTCGGGGCGCTGGTTCTTCGGGTCCCAGCGGTGCTTGCTGTCACGGAACGAATACACACGTTCCTTGGCCCGCGACTTCTCTTCGTCGCGGCGCGCACCGCCGAAGGCAGCGTCGAAACCATGCTTGTCCAGCGCCTGCTTCAGGCCTTGGGTCTTCATGATGTCGGTGTGCTTGGAACTGCCATGGGTGAACGGGTTGATACCTTGCGCCACACCCTCGGGGTTGACGTGGGTGATCAGCTCCAGGCCCATTTCCTCGACCATCTTGTCGCGGAAGCTGTACATCTCCTGGAATTTCCACTGGGTGTCGACGTGCATCACCGGGAACGGCAGCTTGCCCGGGAAGAAGGCCTTGCGCGCCAGGTGCAGCATCACGGCGGAGTCCTTGCCGATCGAGTACAGCATCACCGGGTTGTCGAACTCGGCGGCCACCTCGCGGATGATGTGGATGCTCTCCGCCTCCAGCTGTTTCAAGTGCGTCAGTTTGTCGACCATGGCTACTCACGAAAAACGATCTTATGGACGGCCTGCGGGCCGTGTTCGAGCGAACCACTTTATCACAGCAGCTGCTTCTATTTAGGAGGCTGGCTAGATCGAAAAAGTCTAACGATATGACTGGGGGTTTGGGCTGGCAGGGCCGGCCTCTTCGCGGGTGAACCCGCTCCTACGAGGCCCGCGCGTAGGAGCGGGTTCACCCGCGAAGGGGGCGATACCGCCTTCAGATGGGATTCGGGCAATCGATGAACAGGTGCTCCACGGCAAACCGTCGTGCCAGGTAATCGCCCAGTGCCTGCACCCCGTAGCGCTCAGTGGCATGGTGCCCGGCAGCAATGAAGCTGACGCCATTCTCGCGCGCACTGTGGTAGGTCTGCTCGGACGCCTCGCCGGTCAGGTACAGGTCGACCCCGGCGGCAATCGCCGTGTCGATATAGCCCTGCCCGCCGCCGGTGCACCAGCCCACCCGGCGGATCATCTGATCGCCTTCGACCAGCAACGGCTCACGCCCCAGCACCTCTTGCACCCGCCGGGCAAAATCGCGCGCGGTCATCGACTCGGCCAACGAACCGACCAGGCCGACCACCTTGGGGTTTTCCGGGTCAAGTGGCCCTTCGACAGTGATCTCCAGTTGCCGCGCCAGCTGCACGTTGTTGCCCACTTCCGGGTGCACGTCCAAGGGCAGGTGGAACGCCAACAGGCTGATATCGTTATTCAGCAAGGTCTTCAGGCGACGCTGGCGAATGCCGGTGATGCACGGGTTCTCGCCCTTCCAGAAATAACCATGGTGCACCAGCACCAGATCGGCCTCGGCCTCGACCGCGGCATCCAGCAATGCCTGGCTGGCGGTAACACCACTGACAATACGGCTGACCTGCGGCCGGCCTTCGACCTGCAGGCCATTTGGGCAATAATCCTGGATCTTCGCGCTGCCCAGGTAACGCTCGGCTTCCTCGACCAGGGTGTTTAGAGCGACGGCCATGAAAATCTCCTCGAAAACTGCGCTTTTCTCGGGCGCAACGCCTGACGAACGCCCGTATAATGCCGGCCATTATGGGCCGTCGCTGTCACTGGGGGAACCGGTGTATGATCGCGCGCGCTCATGCCCCACTGCCAGGCCGCTGGCCCCTGCTCTTTCCAGGATTCGTTCATGTTCAAGGCTTTGCGTTACTTCGGCTGGCCCCTGCTTACCGGCATACTGATCGCCATGCTGATCATCCAGCGTTTTCCGCAATGGGTCGGGCTGCCCAGCCAGGACGTCAACCTGCAGCAAGCGCCACAGACTACCCGGATCATGCAAGGCCCGGTGTCGTACGCCGACGCCGTGACCCTGGCCGCCCCGGCGGTGGCCAACCTGTACACCACCAAGGTGGTGAACAAAAGCGCCCACCCGCTGTTCGAAGACCCGCAGTTCCGCCGCTTCTTCGGCGATAACCTGCCCAAACAGCGCCGCTGGGAATCAAGCCTGGGTTCGGCGGTAATCATGAGCCCAGAGGGCTACCTGCTGACCAACAACCATGTCACCAGCGGCGCCGACCAGATCGTCGTAGCCCTGAAGGATGGCCGCGAAACCCTGGCCCGCGTGATCGGCAGCGACCCGGAAACCGACCTGGCGGTGCTGAAGATCGACTTGAAGAACCTCCCGGCGATCACCATCGGCCGTTCCGACACTATTCACATCGGCGACGTGTCGCTGGCCATCGGCAACCCGTTCGGCGTCGGCCAGACTGTGACCATGGGCATCATCAGCGCCACTGGCCGCAACCAGCTGGGGCTGAACAACTACGAAGACTTCATCCAGACCGACGCGGCGATCAACCCGGGCAACTCCGGTGGCGCGCTGGTGGATGCCAATGGCAACCTGATCGGCATCAATACCGCGATCTTTTCCAAGTCCGGTGGCTCGCAGGGCATCGGCTTCGCCATCCCGGTAAAACTGGCACTGGAGGTGATGAAGTCGATCGTCGAACACGGCCAGGTGATCCGTGGCTGGCTGGGTATCGAAGTACAGCCACTGAGCCAGGAGCTGGCAGAATCGTTCGGCATGAAGGACCGCCCAGGCATCGTGGTGGCGGGTATCTTCCGCGAAGGGCCCGCGGCCAAGGCCGGGTTGCACCTGGGTGACGTGATCCTGAGCATCAATGGCGAGCCGGCCGGCGACGGGCGCAAGTCGATGAACCAGGTAGCGCGGATCAAGCCCAACGAGAAGATCACCATCGAGGTGATGCGCAACGGGCAGCAGTTGAAGCTGATCGCCGAGGTGGGGCTGCGGCCGCCACCGGCGCCGGCTGCCAGCCAGGAAGAGAAATAAACCCAGGGCCGCGTTGCGGCCCTTCGCGGGCACGCCCGCTCCCACAGGAATTACGCAGGCTCCAAAGCCAGCGCTAAACCTGTGGGAGCGGGCGTGCCCGCGAAGGGCTGCCGCGCAGCCCAAACAGCATCAATGCAGGATCTGGCTGAGGAACAACTTGGTCCGATCACTGCGCGGCCGGTCGAAGAAGTCATCCGGCGCGGCCTGCTCCACAATCTCGCCCTTGTCCATGAAGATAACCCGGTTCGCCACGGTACGGGCAAAGCCCATTTCGTGAGTCACGCAGAGCATGGTCATGCCATCCTCGGCCAGGCCCACCATGGTATCGAGCACTTCCTTGACCATTTCCGGGTCCAGTGCCGAGGTCGGCTCGTCGAACAGCATGATCTTGGGCTTCATGCACAACGCGCGGGCAATGGCCACACGCTGCTGCTGGCCGCCAGACAACTGGCCAGGGTACTTGTGTGCCTGCTCCGGAATCCGCACACGCTCCAGGTAGTGCATGGCAATTTCCTCGGCCTTGCGCCGTGGCATCTTGCGCACCCACATCGGCGCCAGGGTGCAGTTCTCCAGGATGCTCAGGTGCGGGAACAGGTTGAAGTGCTGGAACACCATGCCCACCTCGCGGCGGATGGCCTCGATCTGCTTGAGGTCGTTGGTCAGTTCCACGCCATCGACCACGATGCGCCCTTGCTGGTGCTCTTCCAGGCGGTTAAGGCAGCGGATGGTGGTGGACTTGCCCGAGCCGGACGGCCCGCACAGCACGATGCGTTCGCCCTGGCGCACGTTCAGGTTGATGTCCTTGAGCACATGGAACTGGCCGTACCACTTGTTCACACCCTGCATCTGGATGATGCCTTCGGGGCCAGCAGGCTGCTTGATCGCTTCACTCATTTCGAAACTCCTAACGCTTGTGGCCAGTGTCCAGCTTGCGCTCCAGATGCATGGAGTAGCGGGACATACCGAAACAAAAAATCCAGAACACCAGGGCGGCGAACACGTAGCCCTCGGTGGCCATGCCCAACCAGGCGGGGTCTGCGGCTGCTTGCTTGACGCTGTTGAGCAGGTCGAACAGGCCGATGATGATCACCAGGCTGGTGTCCTTGAACAGGGCAATGAAGGTGTTGACGATGCCGGGGATCACAAGCTTCAGCGCCTGCGGCAAGATCACCAGCCCCATCGAGCGCCAGTAGCCAAGGCCCATGGCCGCGGCGGCTTCGTACTGGCCCTTGGGGATGGCCTGCAGGCCGCCGCGCACCACCTCGGCGATATACGCCGACTGGAACAGGATCACACCGATCATCGCCCGCAGCAGCTTGTCGAAGCTCATGCCTTCTGGCAGGAACAACGGCAGCATCACCGACGACATGAACAGTACGGTGATCAGCGGTACGCCCCGCCAGAACTCGATGAAGGTTACGCACACCACTTTCACGGCCGGCATCCTCGAACGCCGGCCCAGTGCCAGCAGGATGCCCAGCGGCAAGGCGCCGACGATGCCCACGGTGGCGATCACCAGGGTCAGCATCAGCCCGCCCCACTGGCTGGTCGGTACGCTTTCCAGGCCCAGATACCCCCCGTGCAGCAGGGTGTAGGCCAGCACCGGGTACAGCACCAGGAAGCCCAGGCCGTAGAAGGCCTTACGCGGGAAACGCTTGATGAACAGCGGCGCGGCGCCGAGCACGGCAAGCCACACGGTCAGGTCCACACGCCAGCGCAGTTCAGTCGGGTAATAGCCGTACATGAACTGGCCAAAGCGCTGCTGCACGAACACCCAGCAGGCGCCTTCCTTGGTGCAATCGGCACGCGTGGTGCCAACCCAGTTGGCATCGATCAACGCCCACTGCAGTAACGGCGGCACGATCAGCCACACCAGGTAGATGGCGAACAGGGTCAACAGCGTGTTGAGCCAGCTGGAGAACAGATTGGCACGCATCCATGCGAGCACGCCGACGGTTTTCACCGGTGGCGGCATATCGGGTTTGAAAACATGGGCATTCACGGGCGTATCCTCACCGCTCGATCAGCGCAATGCGCTTGTTGTACCAGTTCATCAGCAGCGAAATGCTGATGCTGATGGCGAGATAGACACTCATGGTGATGGCGATCACCTCGATGGCCTGGCCGGTCTGGTTGAGCACGGTACCGGCGAACAGCGAGACCATCTCCGGGTAGCCGATACCGGCCGCCAGCGAAGAGTTCTTCGCCAGGTTCAGGTACTGGCTGGTCAGCGGCGGAATGATCACCCGCAGTGCCTGGGGGATGATCACCTTGCGCAGGGTCGGGCCCTCGCGCAGGCCCAACGAGCGAGCCGCTTCGGTCTGGCCATGACTGACCGAACGGATGCCGGAGCGCACGATTTCGGCGATGAAGGCTGCCGTATAGATAGTCAGCGCCAGGGTCAGCGCCAGCAGCTCGGGGATCAGCACCCAGCCCCCGACGAAGTTGAAGCCCTTGAGCTGCGGCATGTCCCAAGTTACCGGGCTGCCGAACAAGAGCACGCTCAGGCTCGGAATGGCGAGAAACAGCAGCAGCCCCGCCCAGAACTTGTGGAACGGCACGCCGGTCTCGTTGAAACGCTTGTTGGCGTAGCGCACCATCAGGGCAATAGCGGCAATGGCCAGCGCCAAAGCCACCACAAATGGCCAGAAGCCATCGGCCATGGACGCGCCAGGCATGTTCAAGCCACGGTTGCTGATGAAGAACATGTCCTCGATGTTGATGCTGCCCCGCGGTCCCGGCAGGGTCAGGAACACGGCGAAATACCAGAACAGGATCTGCAACAACGGCGGAATGTTGCGGAAGGTTTCCACATAGACGGTCGCCAGCTTGTTGATCATCCAGTTCGGTGACAGGCGAGCCACACCGATGATGAAGCCCAGTATCGTCGCCAGAATGACGCCGATGAAGGTCACCAACAGCGTATTGAGCAGGCCGATGACGAACACCCGCGCATAACTGTCGGATTCCACATAAGGGATCAGGTGCTGGGCGATACCGAAGCCGGCACTGCGGTCGAGGAAGTCGAAGCCCGAGGTGATGCCCCGGTGTTGCAGGTTGGTTTGCGTGTTGTGGAACAGGTACCAGCCCAGGCCGACCACGAAGACGATCGTGAGGATCTGGAACAGCCACGCGCGCACACGCGGATCGTTAAGGGACAAGCCCTTGGGTGCGCCGATTTGATTTTGCATGAAGTGCCCCGGACAGTAGGGATTCGAACAGCCTGCGGCGGCGGGATGCCGCCGCAGGGTGCAGCCATCAGCGCACTGGAGGCGCGTACTGGATGCCGCCGTTGTTCCACAGGGCGTTCATGCCACGGTCGATCTTCAAGTCAGTGCTCTGGCCCAGGTTCTTCTCGAACACTTCGCCATAGTTACCCACTTGCTTGACGATCTGCACTACCCAGTCTTTGGGCAGCTTGAGGTCCTTGCCATACTCGCCATCCGCACCCAGCAGTCGGGCGACATCCGGGTTCTTGGTGGCCTTGGCCTCGGCCTCGACGTTCTTGGAAGTGATGCCCGCCTCTTCGGCATTGAGCATGGCGAACAGGGTCCACTTGACGATGCTGAACCACTCCTCGTCGCCTTTACGCACTACCGGGCCCAGCGGTTCCTTGGAGATGGTTTCCGGCAACACCACGTATTCGGTCGGCGCGGCCAGTTTGGAGCGCTGGGCGAACAGTTGCGATTTGTCCGAAGTCAGCACGTCGCAACGGCCAGACTCCAGCGATTTGGCGCTCTCGTCAGAGGTGTCGAAGGTAATCGGGGTGTACTTCAGGCCATTGGCGCGGAAGAAGTCCGAGACGTTCAGCTCGGTGGTGGTACCGGCCTGGATGCAGATGGTCGCGCCATCGAGCTCTTTGGCGCTGGAAACGCCGAGCTTCTTGTTGACCAGGAAGCCGACGCCGTCATAGTAGGTGACACCCGCGAACACCAGGCCCATGCCGGCATCGCGCGAGCTGGTCCAGGTGGTGTTACGCGACAGCACGTCGACCTCACCCGACTGCAGGGCAGTGAAGCGTTCCTTGGCGTTGAGCTGGCTGAACTTGACCTTGGTGGCATCGCCGAACACGGCGGCGGCCACGGCACGGCAGACATCGGCATCGATGCCGACGATCTTGCCCTGCGCATCAGGTACCGAGAAGCCTGGAAGACCGTCGCTCACGCCACACTGGACGAAGCCCTTCTTCTTTACCGCATCGAGGGTGGCGCCGGCCTGGGCAGTGCTCACGGCGCCCAGCGCGGCGGCAGCGGTCAGGACTGCCAGGGTGGTTTTCAACATCTTCATTCACAACCTCCAAATCGCTCTTGTTGTATCGAGCCGGAATTGCACCGCACCCTTTTGAGGCGTATCCGACCCGTATTGGCTTGTTATTGGGTCAATTGGCGCAATGGACTGTTCTGTGACAGCCTTCGCGTGCAGAGGGTGTTACCGTCACGGCCTGCCCTTTGCATCACAGGTGTAGTTGCAAACCGCGTACCAAATTTTCTGGCTGTAGCGTTTAAGCGCTCGTCAAGTAGGAAAAGTTGTATCGTTGCGACATTCTTTTTCCGACAATCATTTCCGGTGCTTTCTTTTCACGCACGCCATAACAAGACCCGCACACTTTCGGAGCAGTCATGACCAACCCGCTGATTCTCGAACCACAGAAAACCGCTGACGCCTGTGTGATCTGGTTGCACGGTCTGGGGGCCGACCGTTACGACTTCCTACCTGTGGCCGAATTCATGCAGGAGCGCTTGCTCAGCACACGCTTCATCATGCCCCAGGCACCGACCCGCCCCGTGACCATCAACGGCGGCTATGCCATGCCCAGCTGGTATGACATCAAGGCCATGACCCCGGCCCGTGCCATCGACGAAGCGCAGCTGGAAGAATCTGCCGAGCAGGTGGTTGCCCTGATCAAGGCCGAGCAGGCCAAAGGCATCGACCTGTCGCGGATCTTCCTGGCCGGCTTCTCCCAGGGCGGTGCGGTGGTGCTGCACACTGCCTATATAAAGTGGCAGGAAGCACTGGGCGGGGTGATCGCCCTGTCCACCTATGCCCCCACCTTCAATGACCAGCACCAGTTGAGTGCCTGCCAGCAACGCACCCCGGCCCTGTGCCTGCATGGCGTGCATGACTCGGTGGTCATCCCGTCCATGGGCCGTACCGCCTTCGAGTACCTGAATACCTGGGGCGTCGCTGCCCGCTGGTACGAATACCCGATGGAACACGAAGTGGTGGTCGAAGAACTGAACGATATCCACGACTGGCTGAGCAAGCAGCTGCAATAGGCAGCCTCGCTTGTAGTTGTGGGCGTATTCCGCTACGCCGCGCCCGGATCTTGCATTACACTGCCCGGCGTACATTCCTTAATCAGTTGATGAGACGACCGTGCTCAAAGCACTCAGAAAAATATTCGGCAAGGGAGAGGCCGCGCCACAAGCCGCCGCTCCTGCTGCCAGCGTGACGCCGGAAGCCCAGCACGCGGCAAAACCGGCCGCACCACATGCCAACCCCGCCCCCAAGGCCGAGCAACCTGCCGCCGCGACGCCACCTGCCGAACAACCGGCCAAGGACAAACCGCGCCGCGAACGCAAGCCCAAGCCACAGGCCAGCCTGTGGAAGCCCGAAGACTTTGTGGTCGAGCCACAGGAAGGCAAAACCCGCTTCCACGACTTCAAGCTGTCCAACGAGCTGATGCACGCCATCCACGACCTGGGCTTCCCGTACTGCACGCCGATCCAGGCGCAGGTCCTGGGTTACACCCTGCGTGGCCAGGACGCCATCGGCCGGGCCCAGACGGGTACCGGCAAGACGGCCGCCTTCCTGATCTCGATCATTTCCCAGTTGCAGCAGACGCCACCGCCTAAAGAGCGCTACATGGGCGAGCCGCGCGCGCTGATCATCGCGCCCACCCGCGAGCTGGTGGTGCAGATCGCCAAGGACGCCGCTGCCCTGACCAAGTACACCGGCCTGAACGTGATGAGCTTCGTCGGTGGCATGGACTTCGACAAACAGCTCAAAGCCCTGGAAGCGCGCCACTGCGATATCCTGGTGGCTACCCCGGGCCGCCTGCTGGACTTCAACCAGCGCGGCGAAGTGCACCTGGACATGGTCGAGGTGATGGTGCTTGACGAAGCCGACCGCATGCTCGACATGGGCTTCATCCCCCAGGTCCGCCAAATCATTCGTCAGACACCGCCGAAAAGCGAGCGCCAGACCCTGCTGTTCTCCGCCACCTTCACCGACGATGTGATGAACCTGGCCAAGCAGTGGACCACCAACCCGGCCATCGTCGAGATCGAGCCGGAGAACGTGGCCAGCGAAACGGTGGAGCAGCACGTGTATGCGGTGGCCGGCAGCGACAAGTACAAACTGTTGTACAACCTGGTGACCCAGAACAAGTGGGAACGGGTGATGGTGTTCGCCAACCGCAAGGACGAAGTGCGGCGCATCGAGGAAAAGCTGGTACGCGACGGTATCAATGCGGCCCAGCTGTCGGGCGACGTGCCGCAGCACAAGCGCATCCGAACCCTGGAGAGCTTCCGCGAAGGGCGCATCACCGTGCTGGTGGCCACCGACGTGGCCGGGCGCGGGATCCATATCGATGGCATCAGCCACGTGATCAACTTCACCCTGCCGGAAGACCCTGACGACTACGTGCACCGCATTGGCCGTACCGGCCGTGCCGGCACCAGTGGTGTATCGATCAGCTTTGCCGGTGAGGATGACTCGTATCAGCTGCCGGCGATCGAAGCGCTGCTGGGGCGCAAGATCAAGTGCGAGATGCCACCGGATGAACTGCTCAAGCCGGTGCCGCGCAAGCATCACTGACCTTCAGCGGGCTACATGCGCCCTGTGGGAGCGGCCTTGTGCGGCCCAATCGCCACACAAGCCCCCCCTGTAGGAGCGGGTTTACCCGCGAATACGGTAGTGGCGGCAACGGTGAACGGCGGGTGGAGATTGGCCAGCAGGCCCGGCCCTTTCGCGGGTAAACCCGCTCCTACAGGCGACCGGTGGCGCCTTGATTACCAGCGCCCCGCCGCATCCTGGTCACTCTGCCGCCCCTCCACCCACCTTGGCCCTTCCTGGGTATTCTCCTTCTTCCAGAACGGCGCCCGGGTCTTCAGGTAGTCCATGATGAAGTTGCAGGCATCGAACGCCGCCTGCCGATGGGCACTGGCCACCCCCACGAACACAATCGGTTCGCCCGGCTCCAGCGCACCGATGCGGTGCAGCACCTCCACCTTCAATAGCGGCCAACGCTGCTCGGCCTCGACCACGATCTTGGCCAGGGCCTTTTCGGTCATGCCCGGATAGTGTTCGAGGAACATCCCCGCCACTTCGCGGCCATCGTTGAAATCCCGCACATAGCCGACAAAACCGACCACCGCGCCCACGCCCACATTGGCTGCATGCATGGCATTGGTCTCAGCCCCCGGGTCGAACGCGCCTTCCTGCACTCGCACAGCCATGTTCAGCCTCCGGTCACCGGCGGGAAGAACGCCACTTCATCGCCCTCTTCCAGCGGTTCATCGAGCTTGCACAGCTCTTCGTTGCGCGCGCACATCAGGTTCTGCTCGGCCAGCACTTCATACTGCCCGCCCTTGGCTACCAAGGCCTGGCGCACATCATCGAGCACCTTGAACGCCCCCTCCACCCGCTCGGCATCCACGCCCAACAGTTCGCGGTAACGGGCGAAGTACATCACCTTGACCTTCATCACGCCTCCACCTTGTAATGGCCACTCTTGCCACCGAGTTTTTCCAGCAGGCGCACCTGCTCGATGACCATACCTTTATCCACAGCCTTGCACATGTCATAGATCGTCAGCGCGGCCACGCTGGCGGCGGTCAGCGCCTCCATCTCCACACCGGTCTGCCCGGCCAGCTTGCAGCGGGCGACGATACGCACGGCATCCTGCCCCTCGGCGCTGAGCTCGACCTTGACGCTGGTGAGCATCAGCGGGTGGCACAGCGGAATCAGGTCGCTGGTTTTTTTCGCCGCCTGTATCCCGGCAATGCGCGCCACGGCGAACACGTCACCCTTGGGGTGTTCACCGTCGACGATCATCTGCAAGGTCTGCGGCAACATGCGCACCCGCGCCTCGGCGGTAGCCTCGCGCTCGGTCACGGCCTTTTCAGTGACGTCGACCATGTTGGCCCGCCCCTGGGAATCAAGATGTGTCAGCACTGCTCTGCTCCTGTGAAGGGAACCCAAAGTTTAAACCTGTAGGTCAGGTTTTTGCAGAAAAAATTCGCCTTTGAGAATCGCACGTAACCTGTGAAAAAACATTCAAGACTATGGATGTTCGTTAGTGCGTAAAGAACATTCAACCTCATGAAATAAAAGCACTTATTACCACGGAAAACTCCTACCCTTCTCGTAGAACTTTCCTACACCTCCACGCGATTGACTTTCAATGCATGGAAATTATTCTTACCTACGAAGTCAATCAGACTTCCACAACCAAACGAGGAACTAACAATGAAAAAAATCACATTGCAGAGCCACCTCAGTGCTTTGTCCAACAATGCCTATCATATCCTTGTTGCTCGATTTGATCATGTACAAGCGTTGGTAGACTAAACCCACAACCTGGGCAGTGCGCGGCTGCCCAGGACTTAATGAAATGAAAACGAGCAGATAATGAAAAAATACAAGATCAATGAAGACGTCATTTTTACGATTAAAAAAGGCGTATTCGCACTATGGAATTTGACAAATGGCGAGCAATACCAAATTTACGACCATAAATATCTCGATAGGATTTACGAATTAACAACATTTTCGGAGCCCCGAGCCGCCGTTGACAATATCGATGAAGACCTTATAGATGCCGGCATCCTAGAGTTAGCAACGACAAAAACCGATTTTGAAAAACCACAACAATGGGGATGGGACGAAATCGCAAAAATATTCCATTTAGGCACTAAACACAATTTCCCCTGCGACCTCTCCAAGGATTCAGAAAACCCAGAGGCTGCCTATGTTGACTTTTGCGAAAGTATCGCAGCCAACATGCCTTCGATTCACATAGAGCGAGATGGAGCCATAACAAACTTACCAAACCCAAGTTTACTGCAGCTTGAAGCATCACTATTGAACACATTAAAAAATAGAAAAACCAGCCGCCACTTTAAAAACATAGAAACCGACGTACATATTGTTTCCGACTTACTATTCGCGACCTTTGGCAAGTTCCACGGTGACACTCATGAAGACGCATTAGCCAGACGTGGAATCAAAACTATTGGCTATAGGCGCTCTTCACCTAGCGCTGGATGCCTGCAAGCCACTGAAGCTTATCTGATTGCACTCAATGTAAAGGGGCTACAGAAAGGTATTTACCATTACAGACCACAAGACCATTCACTGTCCCTCGTTAAGCATGACATTGTCGACCTGAGTAAAACATTATGCCATCAGACATTCGCAACAGAGGCATCCTTCCTGATTGTAATGACGTCTAGATTTGACAAGCTCTGGTGGAAATATCCTCATTCAAGAGCCTACCGCTCCGCTCTACTGGACGTTGGCCATCTTTCTCAGACCTTCAACTTATCCGCAACCGCGTATAAGTTAGACACATGGCTCAGCGGATACTTTATCGACGACATGCTTAACAAACTGTTGGAGGTAGACGGTATAAACGAACACTCCATCTTCGTCATGGCTAGCGGCGCTGGCTATTCAGACCCTATATCTCCAAATATGCAAAAACTAATTTAGGAGCTAGGCGTGTTATATGAACGATAGCCAACAGCACTGCGAAGCCTCCGAAATCGAACGGAAAAAAGGTGATGATTTTTTCATCAATCAACATCTTAGCCTTGCAGCAGACGCTTATAAGAAAAGCCTCGAACTCGACAACCATAACATTAAGACACTTAACAATCTCGGCGCCCTTCACGAACAACTTGGAGAAATAGAAAGGTCCACCGAGCTATATAGAAGAGCCTGCTCGCTACTAAATAGCGGAACAAAGAATGCTGACATTTACTACAAAAATCTGGCTCGTGCATGCACTACTACAAAAGATATATCACTGGGTATCTGGGCATACGAAAAAGCTATAGAGACAGAAGGCAACGCTTGCTATGAGACCGCAGTGAAATATCTCGACCTGCTATCCAACGCTTACGTAAGCAGCCACAACAGGAGGACACTAATAACTCTAGAAAAAATTTACACGATCGAAAAAATTGACCTTGAATTATTGTCACACCTTTACTATAGAAATCTACTGACAGAGTCAACAGTAGATACATCCCTCCCCTATTGGCCTTCTATACTGGCAACGCATCTTTTCGAAAAGGAATTTTCACTTCAACTTCTAACCACCCACATCATAACCAATCCTATACTTGAAATATTACTTGAGCGATCGAAAGCACACTTAGCTCAGATCGATAAAAAAAATAACATGTTGCTTTCCACAGTTATTGACGCTCAACATCACTTATCGCAACACGCTTTCAACACAGACCGGAGTGAGTTCAACCAATTCATTTCAAACAAACAGACCACATCAAAATTAGCTATCCAAAAACCGAGAGGACAAAACCGCTCACTTAATAAGCTTGTCCACAAAGCCTCTTTAGACCCTCTAAGGTCATTCTACGAATCAAACCCTTATCCTAAGTGGACATATTTACCAAATCACACACCTGGCACGATTTATGATTACCTTTATAGAACCGGGTTAAACAATAAAAAAAATCCTTCGCGCAAGATTAAGATACTCATTGCCGGTTGCGGTACTGGCCGCCATGCAATTCAGATGGCTCTCAACTATCCAGACGCTGAAATATATGGAATAGACATAAGCTTATCAAGCCTGAGATATGCAAATTTCATGAAACAAAATCACAACATTGAAAACGCCAAGTTCATACACTGCAGCATATTCGACATAGCAAATCTCAAAATAAAGTTTCACATAATTGAGTGCATTGGAGTCTTACATCACTTTAAGCAACCTCATAAAGGCATCAAACCTTTATTAATGGCACTCCATAAAAACGGAATTCTAAAACTAGGCCTTTATAGCAAAATAGCCAGAACCCCCATTGACACATTAAAAAACAAATGCACCGAACATAACATAACGTACTCTCCAAAAAATCTCACAGCAATCAGAAGGCTTGCGGTCACTCAACATCCAGAAGAGCTGGAGAGCATCATCTGGTCGAGAGACTTTTACTCTCACCAAGGGTGCATGGATCTCTTATTCAACCCCCATGAAGATAATTATACCCTAAAAAGAATCTATGACCTCCTTCAAACCTACAATCTAGACTTCTGTGGGTTCGAAAACAATTTAATTCAAGCCCCCTCCTTTACTAAATTCAATAGTAGAACAGACTTGAAATCCCTCCTGCGGAAGTGGCACTTATTCGAAGAAACAAACCCCACAACATTTTCAAACATGTACCTATTCTGGGTTAAACCAAGGAATAACCATGCGAATCCTAAGCTATAACATCGGTCACGATGGTCAGATTTGTCTAATTGAAAACGGCAATTTAATATTCAGTTACGAAGCTGAAAAAAACAGCAATCCGCGGTACTCAGCCAATTCCCCTAGCGACCTATTAAAAGCTCTTACAACGATCAACAATGAATATGATGCGATCGCTGTAAGTGGGTGGGCGAAGGGACATGACCCACGAAATAGTCCGATCGACGGGGGATACCTTGGGCTAGACTACAATATCGAACAAAACAGCAATACGACATCAATATACTGCAGCCACGAACTTTCGCACATCATATGTTCTTACGCACTATCAAAACACGCTGACATCAGTGACTGTTATGTTCTTTTATTGGAAGGCTTTATTGGCAACCTCTACTACATCAACAAAGACCTACATGTACAACTCCTTCAAAATATTATTCAAAGCCCTGGCCTTAGATACTCCTTCGCATTTGGAATTGCTGACCCTCACTTCAACCTTCCTAAAGGATATTGCCGCCTGGGTGACGCTGGAAAAATGATGGCGCTTGCTGGTCTTGGTGAAAATTCTCAAACGAGCAGCGACGAACAACACATGCTCGACTATCTAATCAATTGTTCCTCTCCGATAGATACTTTTTGTAAAGCAGACTTTATAACCTCTAAATACTATAATATAGGGCCGCACACTCAACCCTTCTGCAATCTTGCAAGAAAAATATCCAACACATTATTCGAGCATATAAAGTCAAAAACACTACCACACATAACAAAGAGAATCCCATTATTAATTTCTGGCGGGTGTGGATTGAACTGCGACTGGAACAAACAATGGGAAGATTGCGGCTTGTTTTCGGATGTTTTCGTACCTCCATGCACTAATGACACCGGTGTGGCTATCGGGGCAGCTGCGCTTGCGCAAAAACTTTTGACTGGACGATGCGGCCTAAACTGGAGCGTCTACTCGGGTCAGCCTTTCTTACATAATCGAAGTTCTACTAGCTCCTCCTACAATTCATCCTCACTCCAACTCCATATAATTTGTAAAAAAATTCTTGCAGGTGAAATAGTCTGCTGGGTGCAAGGGCGTTGTGAAATCGGGCCGAGAGCGTTAGGAAACCGCTCGATTTTGGCATCCCCGTTCTCTAAAGTCACCACTCAAAAACTGAACAAAATAAAAAAAAGAGAAGATTACCGACCTGTAGCTCCCATTTGCTTAGAGCAAGATGCTCCGCTGCATTTCGAAGACTGTAAAATTAGCAAATATATGCTGTCATTCTACAAAGTTATTAATACAAGACTCCAAGCTATTACTCACGCAGACGGCACCGCTCGTGTTCAGACCGTAGCCTATGAGGATAACCCCACACTCTACACCCTCTTAGCGACATTTAAAAAAATTAGTGGCATCGGTGTCTTATGCAATACATCACTCAACTTCAGTGGTGCAGGCTTCATCAACAATAGATCTGATTTAGAGAAATTCTGCACGAACAACGATATTTCTACATTCGTCATTGACGACATGATGTATACAAAAGCGGAGTAATGATAATGCAAAGGTTGGCAACCAGCCAGTATTTCTACCTGTACGGAATACGGCTATGTAGCTCTGCTACCGTATGGCTTGACTTTATTCTAATATTTTCTACGCTCACTTTTATATTTAATGCACAAGCACAAACTTTAGCACTTGCGGCAGCGCTTTATGGCCTGCCCTCGCTCATATTGGGCCCATACATTGGATCATTACCAGACCGCTATTCACCACGCGCAATAGTAGCAGTCAGTTTTTGTATTAGAGCAATTACCGCGACCTGTCTTTCACACGCTGTAGATTTGAATATATTTTTATTCTTTATAACCCTAAAGGGCCTATCAAACTTAGGTTCAACTCCAGCTGAGATCGTACTAACAGCTAGGCTATTACCCCCTGAAAGCATAATAAAAAACACGTCACTAGTTAGTATCACTGATCAGACCATAAAAATAATAGCACCACTTGCCGCTGGATTATCAATCAACTGGAGCAATAGTACTTACGGCTTCTTAATTTCTGCAGCCATCAGCATCAATGGATTGTTTTTTGTCTGGCTATTGAAGTCAGGAGATATACACACCGGTAGACGCGGAAAAACAAAACAACAATCCAACCTACGCGAGGTGATCAATTTTTTTGTCTCTCAGACGACTGTTCAAGCATTTCTATTATGCATGCTTATTCAATCGACGGCCTTGGGCATCTATGACTCTCTGCTAAGCCTTTTTATGAAGGAGCTGAGTTTAAGCTCTACTTCTTTCGGTCAAGTAGTGAGCGCGACGGCAATCGGGGGGATTATTGCTGGACTTGCTTTCCCCAGACTTTACCGACGACATTTTTTAGTTTGTGCGACAGTCGCCTCATCAATTTTTGGCGTTTGCTTATGCATTGTAGCCATTGCGGGTTTAAATCCTGAAATAGTTAAACCTCACTCATTCCCGATTCTCTTTCTGATCGCAGGCTTTGCTTATGGACTCACCTCTCAAGGTTTCACTTCCACTCTCCAAATTAAATGCCCAAGTAAAATTCTAGGAAGAGCATTTTCCACTGCGAGAAGCTGTTCAATTTCCTTATTCATTGTCCTGCCAGCCGCAGGCGCATGGTTAGCAGGCATAACGAGTACAGCCAGCGTCATCATGACAGCTGGATTGCTGACACTCATCAGCGCTGGCATTTTACACATCTACTATCTAGCACATGAAACACTCGGTGCCTCGTAAAAAGTTGCAAGCCTGTAAACAGGCTTGCAACTGAGAGCATCACTCTTACAAATGCGACTCGGCGTACTCGGCCAGCACCGAGCGAGGCACGCCCTGCAGGGTGATGTGCACGCCGTGGGGGAAGTCCTTGAAGCGCTCGGTCAGGTAGGTCAGGCCCGAGCTGGTCGCGGACAGGTAGGGGGTGTCGATCTGCGCCAGGTTGCCCAGGCAGACCACCTTGGACCCGGAGCCGGCACGGGTGATGATGGTTTTCATCTGGTGCGGCGTCAGGTTCTGGCACTCGTCAATCAGGATCAGGCTCTGCTGGAAGCTGCGGCCACGGATGTAGTTCAGCGACTTGAACTGCAGCGGCACGCGCTCAAGGATGTATTCGACGCTGCCATGGGTGCTTTCGTCATCCATGTGCAAAGCTTCGAGGTTGTCAGTGATGGCGCCCAGCCACGGCTCCATCTTCTCTGCTTCGGTACCCGGCAGGAAGCCAATCTCCTGGTCCAGCCCCTGCACGCTGCGGGTGGCGATGATGCGCCGGTAGCGCTTGCTGACCATGGTCTGCTCGATGGCCGCAGCCAGTGCCAGGATGGTTTTACCGGAGCCGGCGGCGCCGGTCAGGTTCACCAGGTGGATATCCGGGTCCAGCAGGGCAAACAGCGCCAGGCTTTGGTGAATGTCGCGTGGTTTCAGGCCCCAGGCTTCCTGGTGCAGCAGCGGCTCCTGGTGCAGGTCGAGCAGCAGCAGTTCGTCGTCACGAATGCCCTTGATCCACCCGACGAAGCCCTGCTCATCGATGATGAACTCATTGACGTGCACGGCTGGCAGGTTGTCGATCATCTGCACCCGATGCCAGGTGCGGCCGCGCTCCTGGCGGGTATCGACCTTGCTCACGCGGTCCCAGAACGAGCCGGTGACCGAATGGTAGCCCTTGGACAGCAAGGACACGTCATCGACCAGTTGGTCGGTGCTGTAGTCCTCAGCGGCTATACCGCAAGCGCGCGCCTTCAGGCGCATGTTGATGTCTTTGGTGACCAGCACGACATCCAAGTCGGTGCGCCGGGCCCGGACTTCGAGCAACTGGTTGATGATGATGTTGTCGTTGAGGTTTTCCGGCAGCAGCTTGTTCGGCTCGTTGCGCGGGGTCATCAGGATGGACAGGAACCCCTTGGGGCCACTCTTGTTGCGCTGGATCGGTACGCCCTGCTCGACATCGCTGGGCGAAGCGTCACCGAGGGTCTGGTCTATCAGGCGGATGGCCTGGCGGCATTCGGCGGCGATACTCTGTTTGCCGGTCTTGAGCTTGTCGAGTTCCTCCAGCACCGTCATCGGGATGGCGACATGGTGCTCCTCGAAGTTCAGTAACGCGTTAGGGTCGTGAATCAGGACGTTGGTATCGAGCACATACAGGATTGGCTTGCTGGAGGAAGGGTTGCGTCCTTGGTCATCCATACTCGGTCACCTTATGTCGAAGCCACACGGCGTGGTCTGTTACGCCGCAGAGTGACTGCCGCTGTCCCCGTATCCGCGTTGTTACGGGCGGGAAGCGAACCTGGCTAGGTGGGCCTGGATGACGCCACCTGTGCTGCAGGAATCGGCTGTCTGGTTTCTTCATACCGCAAAAACCATGACCGAAAAAAGCACTTTTACGCATTTTTGAAGTTTATTTTTCCGATTGACGAAGAGGCCTTGGCGCCACCGTCAGAGGGGACTACGCTCAGAAGTCATACCCTCTATTCGCGGTATCCATATTCCCGGCAATCCTCCCAGCCGATGCCGCTTTGCGCGGTATTGCGCAGCAGCCAATCCACCGCCGGCTGCGCCTTGGGAAGGCTGTCATGAAACTGGATCACGCCCTTGCGCCACAACAGCATCAGGGTCAATACGCGCTGTGCGGATGCCTCTGCGCTCAATGCACCGTCATCCTGGGCATCGATGTCCCACAACGATACCCGCAACTGCTGGCGGACCATGAACGCCTCGCCGTCAGCCCGGCGCTGGCCATAAGGTGGGCGGAACAGCGGCAGGTACTGCTCGGGCAGATCAGCCTGCACCCGCGCCTGGCTGCGCCGCAGCGAATCCTGCCAGTCGGTCCACTGCGCATGGGAGCGGTATTCCCACCCCTGGATACCCACGCACTGCCCGTCATAGAGCTGGCGCAAGGCGTTTGCCGCCGCGCCATCACGGCGTTGCTGCAAGCGGTTACCGAGCGTGAAGAACGTGCCTTCGAGCTTTTGTCGGCGCAGGTAGTCGGTGAGTAGATCCGTACTGCCCCCCTCGGGCCCGGGCCCGCCGACAAAGGTCAGCAGGAACATGCGGTCGTTCAGTTCGTCACCCTTGCGCTCACGCGAAGACAACCGCTCGATTTCGCTGCTGGTCTGCGGCAGCAACGCCGCCTTGCGCAGTTGCTCATCCAGGTAGCGGACATGGAACTGGTGGCTCGGCTCGATCCAGCCGGTATAGAACGCACCGACATCGGCAGCGAACGTCGCCGCTTTTGTGCGCAACTCCGCCATGGACGTAACCGGGTAGCAGAATGATGCATCCTGCTCACAGCTGCGCTGCGCCTGTTGATACCCCTCCCACAACCGCTGCCACATGCGCGCCCGAACCTGGCGCACCTTCTGCAGGTTGATCTGCCGCAACCCCAGCCGGGCCGCCAGGCTTGCGTCATCCAGCAACTCGCTTTCGTGCAGCGCTTGAGCGAACGAAAGGATTTCTGCCCGAGAGGCCACATCGAACAGCGCCGGGCTGTCCAGCTGTTCGGGCCACAGGCTGCGGTCCAGGCTGACCTGGGGTGAAGGGGCGGCTTGCACGGCCAGGCTCAGCAGGCCGGCCAGCAAGGCAGAAGCAATGCGCACAGTGGAAGGCTCCGCAACGGCAAAACGCGAACTATAGCGCCTGCACCGACCATGGGCTGTGACTATCGTCGCCATAGTTTGGACTTGTACCGCCCACCCCGTAGAATCCTCGGCCAACGATGCCAGGAGCCGACCCGATGCTGACGGTGATTTCCCCCGCCAAGACCCTCGACTACGACACCCCGCCAGTGACCGAGCGTTTCACCCTGCCCCAGTACCTGGATGAATCCCAGGCCCTGATCCAGCAGCTGCGCGAACTGTCGCCGGCGCAGATCAGCGAGCTGATGCACCTGTCCGACAAGCTCGCCGGCCTGAATGCTGCGCGCTTTGGCAGCTGGACCCCAGACTTCACCCCGGCCAATGCCAAGCAGGCGCTGCTGGCGTTCAAGGGTGACGTGTACACCGGCCTCGATGCCGAGAGCCTGAGTGAAGACGACTTCAGCTACGCTCAGGGCCACCTGCGCATGCTCTCGGGCCTATATGGCCTGCTGCGCCCGCTCGACCTGATGCAGCCCTACCGCCTGGAGATGGGCACCAAGCTGGCCAACGCCCGCGGCAAGGACCTGTACGCCTTCTGGGGCACGCGCATCAGCGAATGGCTGAACCAGGCCCTGGTCGACCAAGGCGATGACGTGCTGTTGAACCTGGCCAGTAACGAGTATTTCAGTGCAGTGAAACGCAGTGCACTGAAGGCCCGGGTGATCAACGTCGACTTCAAGGACCAGAAAAACGGCCAGTACAAGATCATCAGCTTCTACGCCAAGAAAGCCCGCGGCATGATGAGCCGCTTCGTCATCCAGCAGCGCATCAGCACCCCGGAACAGCTCAAGCAGTTCGATGCTCAGGGGTACTACTACAGTGCCGAGCAGTCCAAGCCGGACCATTTGGTGTTCCTGCGCGATCACCCCTCGGAGTGACCCTGCCCCTTCACGGCCAAACCCGCTCTTACAGGTAATGCGCTACCTGTAGGAGCGGGTTCACCCGCGAAGAGGCCAACAGCCATGCCCCCCTCTCGCCCTGCAACAGGGCACGCTGCAAACCACCACAACGCCATTAAACCGACGCCAAAAATCCAGCACGCCCGCCTTTATCGCCAAACGCCATAAGACCGTTCATACCTTTTTTGACGAATTCTGAAAAAATTTTTCAGATGCTGGCATAAAAATATCTCGCAACAGTTACGTCCTTTATACACGGGGGTGAAACACCCGAGTGCTATCAATTTGAAACTGTCCGCAACTGAATAAATATTTAGAAATCTTTCATTCGGGCGAAACTGGCTCAGGAACTTCTACCAAAGCCAATCGCTCATAGTGCCGTAACGATTGTCCTGCCTACGGGCTGTGAGAGATGACTTACAGATGACAGCGGCGGGTATCCACTGCCCGCCATAAGAAATTCGACAGGTATCACGGAACCCCCCGAAGACCTTGTCCATGCAGGAGAGACGCGTCCCTTACAAATCGTCCTAGTGGTTGATTTCAAAGGATTTATTCACTTGAAAAAACAAGCACAGCAACGCGCCAAGTAGCGCATTGCAATAAAGACGGCTGCATTTCAGGGCACGTTTTTTAATGAATGGCTATTGAGTGCCAACTTTGAGTGCATAACTTTTTGCGCTCCGGATTTATTTTGCCTGCGCTCGGCGAAGTGTGCATTCGCCATGGATCCGTGCGCCCGAAAACTGTTGTTAATCAACCCAGCCCGGCTCTCTGCGGAGGCGTCGGCGTGATAAACACATGAGGTGATAGCGATGCGTATCAGCATCTTTGGTTTGGGTTATGTGGGTGCAGTCTGTGCAGGCTGCCTGACGGCGCGTGGCCATGAAGTGATCGGTGTGGACGTGTCCAGCACCAAGATCGACCTGATCAACCAGGGCAAGTCGCCCATCGTCGAACCTGGCCTGGAAGCACTGCTGCAACAGGGCATCGCCAATGGCCGTCTGCGCGGCACTACCGACTTCGCCGAAGCCATCCGTGCCAGCGATGTGTCGATGATCTGCGTGGGCACCCCCAGCAAGAAAAACGGCGACCTGGGCCTGGAGTACATCGAGTCCGTGTGCCGCGAAATCGGCTACGTGCTGCGTGACACCACCCGCCGTCACACCATCGTGGTGCGCAGCACCGTGCTGCCTGGCACCGTCAAGAACGTGGTCATCCCGATCCTCGAAGACTGCTCGGGCAAGAAGGCCGGCGTCGACTTCGGTGTGGCGGTCAACCCGGAATTCCTGCGTGAAAGCACCGCCATCAAGGACTACGACCAGCCCCCGATGACGGTCATCGGCGAACTGGACAGCGCCAGCGGTGACATCCTCCAGGCCCTGTACGAAGAACTCGACGCCCCGGTCATCCGCAAGCCGATCGAAGTGGCCGAGATGATCAAGTACACCTGCAACGTATGGCACGCCACCAAGGTCACCTTCGCCAACGAAATCGGCAACATCGCCAAGGCAGTGGGCGTCGATGGCCGCGAAGTGATGGACGTGGTCTGCCAGGACAAGGTCCTCAACCTGTCCCAGTACTACATGCGCCCTGGCTTTGCCTTCGGCGGCTCTTGCCTGCCCAAGGACGTACGCGCCCTCACCTACCGCGCCGCCAGCCTCGATGTCCGTGCACCGCTGCTCGACTCGCTGATGCGCAGTAACGAATCGCAGGTGCAGAACGCCTTCGAGCTGATCGAAGCCCACGACAAGCGCAAGGTCGCCCTGCTGGGCCTGAGCTTCAAGGCCGGCACCGACGACCTGCGCGAAAGCCCGCTGGTAGAACTGGCCGAGCGCTTGATCGGCAAGGGCTACCAGCTGGACATCTACGACGAGAACGTCCAGTACGCCCGTGTTCACGGCGCCAACAAGGACTACATCGAGTCGAAGATCCCGCACGTGTCGTCGCTGCTCAACGCCAACTTGCAGCAGGTGATCGACAACGCCGACATCATCGTCCTCGGCAACCGTGACGAGCAGTTCCGTGCGCTGGCCCTGCAAGCGCCAGCCGGCAAGCAGGTGATCGACCTGGTCGGCTTCATGAACAAACCGACCAGCACCACCGCCCGTACCGAAGGCATCTGCTGGTAAGTGCCCGGCCGGGCAGCGATGAGGCACTCGACAAGATCCGCCTCCTCGCTGCCCACCCTTTCCCGAATTCTCGACGGATGCTGAACATGCAAAGGCTCCAGACAGTGCTGTTGCAGTGCGCCGGGTGGCTGCTCTACATGAGCCTGCTCATGCTGATCGCCCTGGCCCTGCCAGCTGATATCTTCGACTCGCAGTCGAAGCACTTCATCTTCCTGGTCGGCGCAGTCGGCATCTGGCGCTACTCCATGGGCGCCACCCATTTCATCCGCGGCATGATCTTCCTCTACGGCGTGTACCCGTACCTGCGCCGCAAGGTGCAGAAAATGGGTAATGCCACCGACCCGTCGCATGTCTACCTGATGGTCACCAGCTTCCGTATCGAAGCGCTGACCACCGCCCAGGTGTACAGCTCGGTGATCCGCGAGGCGATCAACTGCGGCTTCCCCACCACCGTGGTCTGCTCGCTGGTGGAAATGTCCGATGAACTGCTGGTGAAGAGCCTGTGGGCCAAGTACAACCCACCGGCCCACGTGAAGCTGGACATCGTGCGTATCGCCGGTACCGGCAAGCGCGATGGCCTGGCCTACGGCTTCCGCGCCATCTCGCGCATGCTGCCGGACGAGAACGCCGTGGTGGCGGTGATCGACGGTGACACCGTGCTGGCCGACGGCGTGGTGCGCAAGACCGTGCCGTGGTTCAAGCTGTTCCCCAATGTGGGCGGCCTGACCACCAATGAATTCTGCGAAGTGCGCGGCGGCTACATCATGAGCGAGTGGCACAAGCTGCGCTTCGCCCAGCGCCACATCAACATGTGCTCGATGGCCCTGTCCAAGCGCGTACTGACCATGACCGGGCGCATGTCGATGTTCCGCGCCAGCGTGGTGACCAACCCCGAGTTCATCGCCGACGTCGAAAGCGACTCGCTGATGCACTGGCGCCTGGGCCGCTTCAAGTTCCTTACCGGGGACGACAAGTCCAGCTGGTTCAGCCTGATGCGCCTGGGCTACGACACCTTCTACGTGCCGGACGCCGCCATCAACACGGTCGAGCATCCGCCGGAAAAAAGCTTCCTCAAGGCCAGCCGCAAGCTGATGTACCGCTGGTACGGCAACAACCTGCGGCAGAACTCACGGGCATTGGGCCTTGGCCTGCGTCGCCTGGGGCTGTTCACCAGCATCGTGTTGTTCGACCAGCGCGTGTCGATGTGGACCAGCCTGCTGGGCCTGACCGTGGCGGTGATCGCCAGCCTCAAGTTCGGCATGGCCTTCTTGCTGGTGTACCTGCTGTGGATCGGCATTACCCGCCTGATCCTCACCATCATGCTGCTGTGCTCCGGCCACAACGTAGGCCCGGCCTACCCGCTGATTCTCTATTACAACCAGATCATCGGCGCGCTGATGAAGATCTACGTGTTCTTCCGCCTCGACAAGCAGTCGTGGACGCGTCAGCCCACTGCCCTCAAGCGTGACCTCGCCAGCTTTCAACAATGGTTCAACACCTGGTCCTCGCGGACCATGACCTTCTCGGCTGCCAGCATCTTCGTTGCTGTGCTGTTCATGGTCGTGTGAGCCCAACCCGGATCGGATCTAACAGGAACAAACCACCATGAATACCGCCGTGAACGTCAATGTCGTGCATGAGTCCGAAGCCCAGCGCCAACACGCCCGGGTACGCATTCCCGCCAAGCTGCGGTTCCTGGACGCCCAGCGCCAGGTCCACGAAGTCAAGGTCGAAGACCTTTCTGCCGGCGGCCTGAGCTTCCACGCCAAGCAACCGCAGTCGGTGGGCGATGTGCTGCGCGGGCGCCTGCAGTTCGTGGTCGACAACCTGGGCCTGTCGATCGACATCGAGTTCCAGGTGCGCTCGTACAACCCGGACAATGGCCGTATCGGTGCGCAGTTCCAGAACCTTGAACCTCGCGACATCGCCACGTTGCGGCACATCATCACCAGCCACCTGTCGGGTGAGCTGATCAGCATCGGCGACGTACTCAGCACCCTGCAGCGCGACAACTTCACCAAGGCGCGCAAGCAGAAGGACGGTGGATCGGGCCTGAGCGCCTTCGGCCGCTTCAAGGCAGTCACCGTCACACTGGGCGTGTTCGTGGTCGGCGTTGCGGCCTTCGGCTTCGTCGCCAAATCGTTGTATGGCATGTATTTCGTCAGCCACGCCGAAGCCGGTGTGGTCGCAGTGCCGACCACCAACGTCACCATGCCGCGCGACGGTACCGTGAGCAGCCTGGTCGAAAGCGGTGGGCAGATCGCCAAGGGCGCGCCATTGGCCAGCTTCACCACCAGCATGCTGGACATGCTCAAGGGCAACCTTGAAGACGCACAGCTGGAGCCGGCGAAGATCGAGGAACTGTTCGGCAAGCAGCTGTCCGGCACCCTCACCAGCCCTTGCGATTGCGTGGTCGCGCGCCAGTTGGTGGACGACGGCCAGTACGCCGCCAAGGGCCAGCCAATCTTCCAGCTGATCCCACGCACCACCACCCCGATGGTCGAGGCGCGCTTCAGCTACCGCCAGTTCGACGAGGTCAAGCCGGGTACCCGGGTCAACTTCCAGGTGGCCGGCGAAGACGAAGTGCGCACCGGTCAGATCGTCAGCAGCACAAGCCTCAACAGCGAAGACCTGTCCTCCGACATCCGCGTGCAGATCAAGCCAGACAGCGGCCTGCCAGCCGAACTGGCCGGCCGCCCGGCCTCGGTCAACAGCGACCGTGGCCCATCGCTGAACTGGCTGATCGACAAAGCCGTGGCCCGTGGCCTGTGAGGGACGGACAATGATCTCTGATACCTACAAGGTCCGCGTGAACCTGGGATTGTGTGCACTGGCCGCCGCCATCACGTTGGCCGGCTGTGCCGGCCTGCCCGACCAGCGCCTGGCCAACGAGGCCATGAAGCGCGGTGATACGGCATTGGCCGAGCGCAACTACAAGGCGCTGGCCGACCTGGGCTACAGCGAAGCGCAAGTCGGCCTGGCGGACATCAAGGTGGCCACCCGCGACCCCTCGCAAATCAAGGAAGCCGAGGCCACCTATCGCGCTGCGGCCGCCACGTCGCCACGCGCCCAGGCACGCCTTGGCCGCCTGCTGGTGGCCAAGCCGGACAGCACCCAGGCCGAACGTGAGGAAGCCGAAACCCTGCTCAAGCAGGCCGCGAAACAGGGCCAAAGCAATACCCTGATTCCGCTGGCAATGCTCTACCTCAGCTACCCGCAGAGCTTCCCCAAGGTCAACGCGCAGCAGCAGATCGACCAGTGGCGCGCCGCCGGCAACCCGGAAGCGGGCCTGGCCCAGGTGCTGCTGTACCGCACCCAGGGCACCTATGACCAGCACCTGGGTGAAGTGGAAAAGATCTGCAAGGCCGCGCTGAACACCACCGACATCTGCTACGTCGAACTGGCCACCGTGTACCAGAAACGTGGCCAGGCCGATCAGCAAACCGCCCTGCTCGGCCAGCTGAAATCCGCCTATGCCCGTGGCGCCGTACCGGCCACCCGGGTTGACAGCGTGGCCCGGGTGCTGGCCGATCGCAGCCTTGGCCAGACCGACGAAAAAACCGCCAAGGAGTTGCTCGAGCAAATAGCCCCGGCCAACCCGGCGTCCTGGGTCAGCCTGGCACAGCTTGTATACGACTTCCCCGAACTGGGCGACACCGACCAGTTGATGGCCTACATCGACAAAGGCCGCGAAGCTGAACAGCCACGCGCCGAACTGCTGCTGGGCCGCCTGTACTACGAAGGCAAAACCCTGCCAGCCGACGCTCAAAAAGCCGAGCAGCACCTGCAAGCCGCTGCCGAAGCCGGTGAGATCAGCGCCCATTACTACCTGGGCCAGCTTTACCGCCGCGGCTACCTGGGCAATGTCGAGCCGCAGAAAGCCGTCGACCACCTGCTGGCCGCCGCCCGTGGCGGGCAGAACAGCGCCGACTATGCCCTGGCCCAGCTGTTCAGCGAGGGCCACGGCATCCGCCCGCAACCGGGCAACGCCTGGGTGTTCGCCCAGCTGTCGCAGGCCAACCCGACGCCGCAATCAGCCGAACTGCTGCAGCAGCTCGACCAGCAACTGACACCTGACCAGCGCAACCAGGCCCAGCAACTGCTGGACCAGGAAAAGCGTGCACGCGGCAGCCTGGCGCAGGGCGCGAATAGCACCCTGGCCCTCGAAGCCCTGCAAGACGACGAAAAAGAAGTAGACGGTGAGGACTCGCTATGACGCTCAATCCCTTCGTGAAAGCCGGCATCGGCCTGAGCTTCGCCCTGCTGTGGTCCTGCCCGACCCTGGCGGAAATGACCGCTGAAAAAAACTTCGGCCTGGACGTGAAAATCACCGGCCAGTCGGAAGACGACCGTGACCTGGGCACCCGCTCTGGCGGCGACGTCAACGGCCTGGGCCTGGATCTGCGCCCGTGGGTGTACGGCGAGCGCGGTAACTGGAGTGCCTACGCCATGGGCCAGGCGGTCGCTGCGACCGACACCATCGAAACGGACACCTTGCGCCAGAATGACGACGGCACCAGTACCGACACCGGCGACGACAGCCGTCAACCAGACAAAAGCTACCTGGCCATGCGCGAGTTCTGGGTCGGCTACAGCGGCCTTACCGCCTACCCCGGCGAGCAACTGCGCTTCGGTCGCCAGCGCCTGCGCAGCGACGATGGCATGTGGCGCGATACCAACATCGAAGCGCTGAACTGGACCTTCGACACCACGCTGCTCAAGGCCGACCTTGGCGTAGCCCAGCGTTTCAGCGAATACCGCACCGACCTCACCGAACTGGCGCCGGAAGACAAGGACCGCACCCACATCTACGGCAACGTCGCCACGCAGTGGACCCCTGGCCACTGGGTTGGCCTGCGCGCTCACCACACGCATGACAGCGGCAGCCTGAAGAGCCCCGGCGAAACGGTCGACGCGCTGGACAAGACCCGCACTGGCGACCTTACCTGGCTGGGTCTGGAGGCCAACAGCGACGCCTACAACTGGCGCAACGACCACACCGTGAATTACTGGGGCAGCGTCACCTGGCTGACCGGTGACCGCGACAAGCTGAGCACCCAGCAGGTGGGTGACGATCAGGTCGCCAGCGGCAAGCAGAGCGGTGACGTCAACGCCTGGGCAACCGACCTCGGTATCCGCCTGCGCCTGGACCCGCAATGGCAGGTCGGCGCTGCCTACGCCCGCGGTAGCGGCGGCGGCGGCGATGACGGTTCCAACAACTTCGAGCAGACCGGCCTGGAGAGCAACCGCTCCAACTTCACCGGCACCCGCTCGCGCGTGCACCGCTTCGGCGAAGCCTTCCGCGGCGAGCTAGGCAACCTGCAGGCCGCCACCCTGTTCGCTTCGTGGCAGCTGCGTGACGACTATGACGCCAGCCTGATCTACCACAAGTTCTGGCGTGTCGACGGTAACCAGAACATCGGCTCCAGCGGCATCAACGCGGTGGTCGACGACAACGGCGTGAACCGTCAGCTGGTCGACGGCGAGAAGGACCTTGGCCAGGAAATGGACGTGGTCGTGACCAAGTACTTCAAGCAAGGCCTGCTGCCGGCTTCGATGAGCCAGGCAATCGACGAGCCGTCAGCCCTGGTGCGCCTGCGTGCCGGTGTATTCAAGCCGGGCGACGCCTACGGCAAGGAAACGGACTCGTACATGCACCGCGCCTTCGTCGACGTCATCTGGCGCTTCTGAGGCCGTAGGGGACTGACCGTGATGAACCTTCACCCGCACTTACGTCACAGCCTGTTGGCCAGTGCCTTGCTGCTGGCAAGCGGCCTGGCCACTGCCGCAGAGCCCCAGGTGATCGCCAAGGAGCTGCAGCAGGCCAAGACCTATACGGTGGCCAGCGCACCGATCGAACCGCTGCAGATGGACCCGCCAAAGCTGCCCGACCTCACCGGTTTCACGGCCGAGGCGGTGCAGAAGAAAATCGACCGCCGCCACAAGGGCAAGGTCAGCCTGCGCCGTATGTTCCAGGAGGACACCCTCAAGGAGTTCGTCGGCGGCGACAACAAGGCCGCCGAGTGGGTGCAGCGCCAGCACGGCATCCCGCAGGCGATCTTCGTCGATGACGGCCATGTCGACCTGACCGAGTTGAGCAAGAAGGTGCCCAAACAGTACTTCAGCGAAGTCGAGCCTGGGGTTTACCTGGCACGCCTGCCGATCGTGGTCGGGCAAAAGGGCATCCTCGAGATCGACGGCAAGGTCAAACAGCTGCGCCTGTCCCAGGAGGGCGGCGCATTTCTGGTCAATGACGGCAAGCTGTTCGTAACCGACACCCAGGTGACCGGCTGGCGGGAAAAGGACAACGGCCCGGCGACCTTCCGCTCGCCCAAGGAATTCCGCCCGTTCCTGCTGTCGTGGGGCGGCACCGAGACCTACATCGTCAATACGAAGATGGCCAGCTTCGGCTACGCCAAGTCCAAGTCGTATGGCGTGAGCATCTCGCAGTACACGCCGAACATGGCCAAGCGCATGGGCCGCCCGGAGCCCACCGGCTGGATCATCGGTTCGGAGTTCAGCGACATGTGGTACGGCTTCTACTGCTACGAAACCCAGGACTTCGTGATCAAGGACAGCACCTACCGCGACAACATCGTCTACGGCATCGACCCGCACGACCGTTCGCATCGCCTGATCATCGCCGGCAACACGGTGTACGGCACCAAGAAGAAGCACGGCATCATCGTTTCACGTGAGGTCAACGACAGCTGGATCATCAACAACAAGAGCTACGACAACAAGCTCTCGGGCGTGGTGATCGACCGTAACAGCGTCAACAACCTGGTGGCCTACAACGAGATCTACCGCAACCACACCGACGGCATCACCCTGTACGAAAGCGGCGACAACCTGATCTGGGGCAACAAGCTGGTCAACAACCGCCGCCACGGCATCCGCGTGCGTAACAGCGTGAACATCCGCCTGTACGAAAACGTCGCCATGGCCAACGGCCTGGTCGGCGTATACGGCCACATCAAGGACCTGTCCGACACCGACCGCGACATCGCCCTCGACCCGTTCGACACCAAGGTGTCGCTGATCGTGGTGGGTGGCGAGCTGTCGGCCAACGGCTCCGGCCCGCTGTCGATCGACTCGCCGCTGTCGGTCGAGCTGTACAAGGTGTCCATGCTCGCCCCACGCAAGGCCAGCGGCATCAGCCTCAATGGTGTGCTGGGCGAGCGCCAGGACGAAATCCTCGACCTGCTGGTACGCCAGCAGAAGGCTGTGCTGATCGACCCGGTCGAACGCCAGACCGAAATGATCGATTAAGGAAGCCCAGACCATGACTCCACACCTGATGAAACTGCTGGGCCTGTCCGCCGCCCTTCTGGCAATCAGCCAGGGCGTGCGCGCCGAAGACGTCAAGGCCCCGACCTTCAGCGCCGAGCCCTGCTGCCAGTTGTGCCCTGAAGCGCACGATGCCAGCCGCTACACCACCCGCTATCAGCAAAACTTCACCACGCTGGTGCAGGCCCAGGGCGACTGGCTGTTCCGCACCCGCGAAGACCTGCGCACCGAGTTCAACACCACCCCGGCCGGCTACAAACGCCTGAAGCAAGTGCACGACGCGTTCAAGAAACGTGGTGTGGAACTGGTGGTGGTGTACCAGCCGACCCGTGGCCTGGTGAACCGCAACATGCTCAACCCGGCAGAAAAAGCCGCCTTCGACTACCAGAAGGCCCTGGGCAACTACCAGGCCATGCTCAAGCGCTTCGCCAGCATGGGCTACAACGTGCCCGACCTGTCACCGCTGACCAACGAGCAACTGGCCGCCGCTGACCAGGGCAAGGACTTCTACTTCCGTGGCGACCAGCACTGGACGCCGTACGGTGCCGAGCGTGCGGCGAAGATCGTGGCCGACACCGTGCACAAGATGCCGGCCTTCGAAGGCATCCCGCGCAAGGAATTCGAGACCAGGAAGTCCGGGCGCATGGGCAAGACCGGCACCCTGCACAACGTTGCCGGCCAACTGTGCGGCACCAGCTACGCCGTCCAGTACATGGACCAGTTCGCCACCGAGCCGAAAGGCGCGAGCGGCGGCGACGACCTGTTCGGTGACAGCGGCAACGCGCAGATCACCCTGGTCGGTACCAGCCACAGTGGCAAGAACTACAACTTCTCGGGCTTCCTCGAGCAATACATCGGCGCCGACGTGCTCAACGTCGCCTTCCCAGGCGGTGGCCTGGAAGGGTCGATGATCCAGTACCTGGGCAGCGAGGAATTCCAGAAGAACCCGCCGAAGATCCTGATCTGGGAATTCTCCCCGCTGTACCGCCTGGACCAGGAAACCATCTGGCGGCAAATCCTTGGCCTGCTCGACGACGGCTGCGACGACCGCCCAGCCCTGATGAGCGCCAGCACCACCCTCAAGCCTGGCAAGAACGAGCTGATGGTCAACGGCAAGGGCGGCGTGATCAAAGACCTGATCAACCGCAACCTGCAGATGGACGTCAAGTTCGAAGACCCCTCGGTGAAGGTGTTGCAGGCCACGCTCTGGTACCTCAACGGCCGCCACGAGGACATCAAGCTGGAAAAACCGGAAACCTCCGACACCGACGGCCGCTTCGTCTTCCAGTTGCGCGAAGACGAGGACTGGGCCAGCCAAAGCCTGCTGGCGTTCGAGGTACAGGGGCCGGAAAGCGGCACCCAGAAGGTCGAAGCCAAGCTCTGCAAACGCAACAACTTCGCCGTGCCTGCGCAGACCGCGCAGGCAGGCCAGTGAGGCGACCCATGACCCTTTTCAAACGAATTTCCAGCCCCGCCCTGCTCGCGTTGGCCTTGTTTGGCGGTGCCGCGCACGCCGCGCTGGTACCGCCGCAGGGTTACTACCAGGGGATCGAAAAGCTCAAGACCGGTGAGGGTAATTTCCGCTGCGAAGCGGCGCCCAAGCCATACACCGGCCCGCTGCAGTTTCGCAGCAAGTACGAAGGCTCGGACAAGGCACGGGCAACGCTCAACGCTGCCTCGGAAAAAGCCTTCCGCAAGTCGACCGAAGACATTACCACGCTGGAGAAAGGCGTGAGCAAGATGGTCGGCCAGTACATGCGCGACGGCCGCCCGGCGCAACTCGACTGCACCCTGACGTGGCTGGGCACCTGGGCACGTGCCGGTGCATTGCTGTCCACCGACTACAACCATACCGGCAAGTCGATGCGCAAATGGGCGCTGGGTAGCATGAGCGGTTCATGGTTGCGGCTGAAATTCTCCAACTCGCAGCCGCTGGCCGCACACCAGGCCGAGGCCGACCTGATCGAAAAATGGCTCACCCGCCTGGCCGAGCAGACTGTGCGTGACTGGAGCGACCTGCCGCTGGAGAAGATCAACAACCACAGCTACTGGGCGGCCTGGTCGGTCATGGCTACCGCCGTCGCCACCGACCGTCGCGACCTGTTCGACTGGGCCGTGAAGGAATACAAGGTGGGCGCCAACCAGGTGGATGACCAGGGCTTCCTGCCCAACGAAATCAAGCGCAAGCAGCGCGCGCTGGCCTATCACAACTACGCCTTGCCGCCGCTGGCGATGATTGCCAGCTTCGCCCAGGCCAATGGCGTCGACCTGCGCGCCGAGAACAACTTCGCCTTGCAGCGCCTGGGTGAAGGCGTGCTGGCCGGCGCCCGCGACCCCAGCCACTTCAAGGCGCGTGCGGGCAAGAAACAGGACATGACCGACCTCAAGGTCGACAGCAAGTACTCCTGGCTCGAGCCCTGGTGCGCGCTGTACCACTGCGTTGGCGACACGCTTGAGCGCAAGCACGACATGCAGCCGTTCAACAGCTTCCGGCTGGGCGGCGATGTGACCCGGGTCTATGACCCGAGTGCAGAGAGCAAGAAATGAATTGACCCCCATTGTGGGGGCGGAACCTGTGGGAGCGGGCATGCCCGCGAAGAAGCCACCGCGGTGCATGGCAAGGGCTTGCCCGCTCCCACAGGAATCTAAGTTGCCTTCCAGTCTTGCACTGGGGGGTTTGGGGGGCGCTTTGCCCTGGATGCTGTGAACAAATTAGGAGAACCGGGATGGTCTTCTCGTCCAACGTGTTCCTGTTCCTGTTCTTGCCGATCTTCCTCGGCCTGTACTACTTGAGCGGGCAACGTTATCGCAACCTGCTGCTGCTGGTCGCCAGCTACATCTTCTACGCCTGGTGGCGGGTGGACTTCCTGGCACTGTTCGCCGGCGTCACCCTGTGGAACTACTGGATCGGCCTGAAAGTCGGTGCCGCCGGTGTACGCACCAAGCCTGCGCAGCGCTGGCTGCTACTCGGCGTGGGTGTCGACCTGGCGATCCTCGGCTACTTCAAGTACGCCAACTTCGGCGTCGACAGCCTGAACGCGATCATGACGTCGTTTGGCCTGGAGCCATTCATTCTGACCCACGTGCTGCTGCCGATCGGTATCTCGTTCTACATCTTCGAGTCGATCAGCTACATCATTGACGTGTACCGCGGTGACACCCCGGCGACCCGCAACCTGATCGACTTCGCAGCGTTCGTGGCGATTTTCCCACACCTGATCGCAGGCCCCGTGCTGCGCTTCAAGGACCTGGTCGACCAGTTCAACAACCGCACCCACACCCTGGACAAGTTCTCCGAAGGCTGCACCCGCTTCATGCAGGGCTTCATCAAGAAGGTGTTCATCGCCGACACCCTGGCCGTGGTCGCCGACCACTGCTTCGCCCTGCAAAACCCCACTACGGGCGATGCCTGGCTCGGCGCCCTGGCGTACACCGCACAGCTGTACTTCGACTTCAGCGGCTACAGCGACATGGCCATCGGCCTGGGCCTGATGATGGGCTTCCGCTTCATGGAAAACTTCAAGCAGCCCTATATCAGCCAGTCGATCACCGAGTTCTGGCGGCGCTGGCATATCAGCCTGTCGACCTGGCTGCGCGACTATCTGTACATCACCTTGGGCGGTAACCGTAAAGGCACCTTCAATACCTACCGCAACCTGTTCCTGACCATGCTGCTGGGCGGCCTGTGGCACGGTGCAAACTTCACCTACATCATCTGGGGCGCCTGGCACGGCATGTGGCTGGCCATCGAGCGCGCGCTGGGCCTCGACACCAACCCGCAGCGCTTCAACCCGGTGAAGTGGGCCTTCACCTTCCTGCTGGTGGTGGTCGGCTGGGTGATCTTCCGCGCCGAAAACCTGCATGTGGCCGCCCGCATGTACGGCGCCATGTTCAGCTTCGGCGACTGGCAGCTGTCGGAGCTCAACCGCGCCCAGCTCACCGGCCTGCAGGTGGCCACCCTGGTCATCGCCTACCTCACCCTGGCGTTCTTCGGCCTGCGCGACTTCTACCGCAATGCCAGGCCGACGCCCAAGGCGACCCCGGTGCAGGTCAACGCTGACGGCTCGATCGGCCTGGACTGGACCCGGGTGATGACCCGCGCACTGATCCTGCTGCTGTTCGTCGCCTCGATCCTCAAGCTTTCGGCGCAAAGCTACTCGCCGTTCCTTTACTTCCAGTTCTGAGGTTGATGACGATGACCCGGACATTACGCATCACCTACTCCCTGTCGTTCCTCGGCCTGCTGGTCGGCATGGGCGCCTGGTCCACCGGTGGCCTGCAGAGTTTCCAGCGCACCGAGCAGATGACCCTGCTCAACGGCAAGCTGGCCAAGGCCGCCGAGACCCACTACGACGCCGAGTTCCCGATCAAGCGCCTGGGCACCAACCTGTGGGCGGCAATGGACTTCAAGCTGTTCAACGAAGGCCGCCCGGGTGTGGTACTGGGCCGCGACCAGTGGTTGTTCAGCGACGAAGAGTTCAAGCCCACCGCCGGTGCCGAGCAATTGATGCAGGAAAACCTGGCACTGATCCGTGGCGTACGCGACACCCTGCAGCAACACGGTAGCCAGCTGGTGCTGGCGATCGTGCCGGCCAAGGCGCGGGTCTACGCCGAGTACCTGGGCAAAGAGCGGCCTGCCAGCCTGCATGACGACCTGTACAACCAGTTCCATGCCCAGGCACGCCAGGCCAACGTGTTCGCACCGGACCTGATGGCACCGATGGAGCAGGCCAAGGCCCGCGGCCAGGTATTCCTGCGTACCGATACCCACTGGACGCCTATGGGTGCCGAAGTGGCGGCGCAAGCGCTGGCCGAAGCGGTCAGCCGCCAGAGCCTGCTCAACGGCGACCCACAAGCCTTCATCACCGAAGCCGGCAACACCGCCCCCTACAAGGGCGACCTGACCAACTTCCTGCCACTGGACCCCTTGTTCAGCAACCTGCTGCCGGCCCCGGACAACCTGCAGAAACGCACCACCCGGCCGGTCGATGCCGAGGGTGACGCCGGCGACGCGTTGTTCGCCGACAAGCAGATCCCGGTTGCACTGGTAGGCACCAGCTACAGCGCCAACCCGCACTGGAACTTCCTCGGCGCGCTGCAGCAGGCCCTGCGCAGTGACGTCGCCAACTACGCCGAAGACGGCCATGGCCCGCTGCTGCCGATGCTCAAGTACCTGCAAAGCGATGCCTTTAAAAACGCCGCCCCACAAGTGGTGGTGTGGGAGTTCCCCGAACGTTATCTGCCAATGAAAAACGACCTCAGCAGCTTCGATCCGCAGTGGATCGCGCAGCTGAAAAACTCCCGTAAATCCGAAGAAAACCTGGCCTTGTCGTCCACCCGGACAGACCACTGACTGATAGAGAGGAAACGCACATGACTACCAAGACTTCCATTGCCAAAGCCCTCACCCTCGCGGCCGGCCTTTCCCTTGCTTCGATGCAGGCCTTCGCTGGTGCCGACGCCGCACTGTATGGCCCAAGCGCGCCGAAAGGCTCGACCTTCGTACGCCTGTACAACGCGACCAGCGCACCCGCCGCCGCGTCGGTCGGCAACACCCAGATCAAACAGGTTGGCGCACAGGCCAGCAGCGACTTCAGTTTCCTGCCAGGCGGCGACTACACCGCCCAGGTCGGTGGCAAGAGCGTGCCGGTCAAGCTGGCCTCGGACAAGTACTACACCCTGGTCAACAGCAACAGCGGCACCCCGAAACTGATCGAAGAACCACCGTTCAAGAACAAGCAGAAAGCCCTGGTGCGCGTGCAGAACCTGAGCGACCAGCAACTGACACTGAAAACCGCCGACGGCAAGACCGAAGTGGTCAAGCCGGTGGCCGCCAACGGCCGTGGCGAACGCGAAATCAACCCGGTCAAGGTCAACCTGGCGCTGTACCAAGGAGACAAGAAAGTGGGTGACGTGAAACCCGTCGCCCTGGAGCGCGGCGAAGCCGCAGTGCTGTACGTAACGGGTTCCGGCAACGCCTTGTCGCCGGTGTGGGTAACTCGCCCCGTGGCTGGCAACTGATTCCCCTGCCTCTCAACGACTATTGGAGAAACATGATGATCCCGGTAATTCTTTCTGGTGGTAGCGGTTCCCGTCTGTGGCCTCTGTCGCGCAAGCAGTTCCCCAAACAGTTCCTGGCCCTGACCGGTGAACACACGCTGTTCCAGCAAACCATCGAGCGCCTGGTATTCGAGGGCATGGACACCCCGATCGTGGTCTGTAACAAGGACCACAAGTTCATCGTCCAGGAGCAACTGGCCGCACTGAAGCTGGAAACCCAGGGCATCCTCATGGAACCGTTCGGCCGCAACACCGCGCCGGCCGTTGCCATGGCTGCCATGAAGCTGGTCAACGAAGGCCGCGACGAGCTGATGCTGGTGCTGCCTGCCGATCATGTGATCGATGACCAGAAAGCCCTGCAACGTGCCCTGGCCTTGGCCACCGTGGCCGCCGAGCGTGGCGAGATGGTGCTGTTCGGCGTGCCGGCGACCAAGCCGGAAACCGGCTATGGCTACATCCGCTCCAGCCAGGACGCGCTGCTGCCCGAAGGCGTGGCGCGGGTTGCGCAGTTCGTCGAGAAGCCCGACGAAAAACGCGCCGCCGAGTTCGTCCAGGCCGGTGGTTACTTCTGGAACAGCGGTATGTTCCTGTTCCGCGCCAGCCGCTTCCTCGAAGAGCTGAAAAAGCACGACGGCGACATCTACGATACCTGCGTACTGGCCCTGGAGCGCAGCCAGGAAGACGGCGATGTACTGAGCATCGACGAAGCCACCTTCGCCTGCTGCCCGGACAACTCCATTGACTATGCGGTGATGGAGAAAACCCAGCGTGCCTGCGTGGTGCCGATGTCGGCCGGCTGGAGCGATGTAGGCTGCTGGTCGTCGCTGTGGGAAGTGCACGAGAAAGACGACAACGGCAACGTCACCAAGGGCGACGTGGTGGTTCAAGACAGCCGCAACTGCATGATCCACGGCAACGGCAAACTGGTGTCGGTGATCGGCCTGGAGAACATCGTGGTGGTCGAGACCAAAGATGCCATGATGATTGCCCACAAGGACAAGGTCCAGGGCGTCAAGCAGATGGTCAAGACCCTCGACGAACAGGGCCGCACGGAAACCCAGAACCACCTGGAAGTGTATCGCCCGTGGGGCTCGTACGACTCGGTGGACATGGGCGGCCGCTTCCAGGTCAAGCACATCACCGTCAAGCCGGGCGCCAGCCTGTCGCTGCAGATGCACCATCACCGCGCCGAGCACTGGATCGTGGTATCCGGTACCGCCGAGGTGACCTGCGACGAAAACGTGTTCCTGCTGACCGAAAACCAGTCGACCTACATCCCCATCGCTTCGGTGCACCGTTTGCGCAACCCGGGCAAGATCCCGCTGGAGATCATCGAGGTGCAGTCCGGCAGCTACCTGGGCGAGGATGACATCGAGCGCTTCGAGGATGTGTATGGGCGCACGTCCACCCCCATGGAGCGCGGCGTTTCGGTGAAGACCATCGCACAGTAAATGCTGACTCGCCCCTGGGCTGACCAGGGGCGAGCCTGCTCATTCACCGCTCGGGGCTATGACGTAGATGTCGAATGGGCCACCCACCACCTTGAAAGGTCGCTGCAAATCATCCTCCCCTTCAAATTCGAAGGACTCAGCCCTGATGCTCGTGGCAGTCATTTCGAGTTTCCGGATACGCCCGGATTTCGCATAGCCGCCATAGGTTGTGCCGCGCTTGTGAACAAGCGCCCGGTTCGCCTCACCCCCGATAACGACATCCCGCACGCCCTCCTGTAGTTCCAGATCGAAGTCAATGTAGACGTCCGCATCTTCGGCCTGCCCCTTGTAGGCGTACAACCACGCTGATTTTTCAGCGTTCCCGTAGTCCACGCCCTCGGAAACGAAATCCTCCTTTTGACCCGCAAGGCTGATGAGAGCCGTAACGTTGCCCTTGGCAGGTGTTTTTTTCATTTCTTGCACAAGCTCTCGCTCAATTACTGTGTGACTCATGGCCATGCTCCTTTTGAATAGGCATGGCGGAATCTAGAATGGATATACGCTTTCCACTACTCGCAGTATTGCCAGGTCTGGCTTCTGGCACGGTTGCTCACCGGTTACCTGACTGCTGGGTTTTAGGTAGGCTGTAGCCATCCCTGCGCGCGAATGAGGCGATAACGCGATGCTGATCGGTGCCCTGCTGATCCTCACCTGGCTGGTGTTGTTGTTGCGTTACCCAGCCAAGGCTCTTCCCATCTCCCTGGCGGCTGTGTGTGGCCTGGGCCTGGTGGCCTTGTTCGTCGTCTGGCAAGACAGCCGGGAAAGCAGTCGACTGGCGCGCCTGGACCTGCGTCTGACCTACGCCCCCGAACACTGTCCCGCCGACCGTGCCTTGCAGGTACGCATGAAGAACGGCAACGACGTGCCGCTGACCGAACTGCGCTGGCGCGTGGCGGCGTACGCACCGGGCGATACCGTGAACCTGGCCGAGAACACCTACAACGCCCCGCGATACCGCGGGCCAGGTGAATTGCAGCCGGGGGCCGAGTGGCAAGACTGCCTGCCATTGCCGCCACTGCGTTCCGGCTATCGGCCGCAGACCCTGGAATTCCGCGCAGAACGCCTGCAAGGTACATTTGCCAATTGATGTGTTGCCTATGCCGGCCTCTTCGCGGGTAGTCCCGCTCCTGCAGGGTGTGTAGGAGCGGGTTTACCCGCGAAGAGGCCGGCACAGGCAACAACCAATCCTCCATGACAACAGGCCCCAATCATGCCCACCGTCCTGATCACCGGTTGTTCCAGCGGCATCGGCCGCGCCCTGGCCGACGCCTTCCGCGATGCGGGCCATCATGTCTGGGCCACCGCCCGCAAGCCTGAGGATGTCGAGCAGCTGAGTGCCGCCGGCTACACGGCCCGGCAGCTGGATGTAAACGATGGCGAGGCGCTGGCCCGCCTGGCAGAGGAACTTGAGACCCTCGATATCCTGATCAACAACGCCGGCTACGGCGCCATGGGCCCACTGCTCGATGGTGGCGTCGACGCCCTGCGCCAGCAATTCGAAACCAACGTCTTCGCCGTGGTCGGCGTTACCCGGGCGCTGTTCCCGCTGCTACGCCGCTCACGCGGCCTGGTGGTGAATATCGGCAGTGTATCGGGCGTGCTGGTCACGCCATTCGCCGGCGCGTACTGCGCCTCGAAGGCGGCTGTGCATGCCCTGAGCGATGCCTTGCGCCTGGAGTTGGCGCCGTTCGGAGTGCGGGTAATGGAAGTACAGCCGGGCGCAATCGCCTCGCAGTTCGCCAGCAATGCCCAGCGCCAGGCCGAGCAGGTGCTGGCGGCAGACTCGGCGTGGTGGCCTTTGCGTGAGCATGTGCAGGCACGGGCGCGGGCATCGCAGGACAAGCCAACGTCGGCGGCGGTATTTGCCCAAGGCGTGCTGGCAGCCGTCGGCAAGTCGCCGGTGCCCGCGGTGGTACGTTTGGGGAATGGCAGTACAGCCTTGCCGCTGATGGCACGGTTGCTGCCGCGGCGGTTGCTGGACTGGGCACTGCGCAAGCGCTTTGGCCTGCTGCGCCCGCTCTGAGTGATCGCCTGCCTGTACCCGCGAAAGGGCCGGGCCTGTAGGCCAATTTTCACCCACCGTTCACTGTTGCCGCCGCTACCGTATTCGCGGGTAAACCCGCTCCTACACAGATTGGTGGGGGACACACATCGGGGGTTGGACACAGGCCGCCGTTTACCCGCGAAAGGGCCGGGCCTGCTGGCCAATTTTCACCCGCCGTTTACCGTTGCCGCCGCTACCGTATTCGCGGGTAAACCCGCTCCTACACCAGATTGGTGGTGGACACTCATCGGTGGTTGGACACAGGCCGCCGTAGGAGCGGGTTTACCCGCGAAAGGGCCGGGCCTGCTGGCCAATTTTCACCCGCCGTTCACCGTTGCCGCCGCTACCGTATTCGCGGGTAAACCCGCTCCTACACCAGATTGGTGGTGGACACACATCGGTGGTTGGACACAGGCCGTCGTGTAGGAGCGGGTTTACCCGCGAAGAGGCCAGTACAGGCTGTAAAGCATCATGCCATGGACCGCAGTACCCCGCCCTCCAGATACTGCGCGTCCTCTCTAACCGTGAGCATTCGGCGGCGGCTCATCAAACGCCTGCCAGCCTCCACCCAGCGCCTTGTACAGCCCCACCAGCGCCTGCGACACCGCGGCCGAGCTGTCGATCCATTGCTCCTCGCTGGCCAGCAGCGCGCCTTGCACCGTCAGCACATTGAGAAAGTCCACCGCCCCTTCCACATACTGGCGCTGGGCGGTTTCCAGGGCGATACGGTTTTGCCGCACGGCCTCGGCAAGGTGATCACGGCGCAACTGACTGGCGTTGTACAGGCGTAGCACATCGTCAATTTCATGCCAGGCCCCCAGCACCACCTTGCGATAGTTCAGCGCGGCTTCCTGCTGTTGCGCCTCGCGCAGTTCCAGGGTGCCCTTGAGCCGGCCACCTTCGAAAATCGGCAGCGACATCTGTGGACCGAAGGCAAACCGGCGCGAATCCCAGCCACCGAAATCCGACAGCTGCATCGCCTGGAAGCCGACACTGCCCGACAGGCGGATACTCGGGTAGAAATCCGCCTTGGCCACGCCAATGCTGGCGGTGGCGGCATGCAGGCGGGCCTCGGCCTGGCGGATGTCCGGGCGGCGCTCGGCCAGTTCGGACGGCAAGCCGATGGCAAACTTCTGCTGCGGCGCAGGCAGCTCGCCGCCTTGCAGCAATTCGGCCTGGAGACTGCGCGGCGGCTCGGCAGCGAGCAGGCTGAGGGCATTGACCAGGTCATCACGCTGCGCTTCCAGGCTTGGCAGGCGCGACTCGATAGACGCGACCTGGGCGCTGGCCTGGGCCACATCCAGGCGTGTGGCAACGCCTTCGGCCTGGCGGTCCTGGGACAGCTTCAGGCTGTGCCGGGCGACCCTGAGGTTATCCTGCGTCACATCGAGGGTGTGCTGCACGGCACGCAGCTGGATGTAATTGCCGGCGGTTTCCGAAAGCAGTGCCAACAGCACACCGCGGCGGTCATTCTCGGCCACTTCGACCGTGGCATCGGCAGCCTCGACCTGACGCCGCACACGGCCCCACAGATCCAGTTCCCAACCGGCCACCAGGTCGCCCTGCCAGAGGTTGAAGGCTTCTTTCCCGGCCTTGCCGGACGGATCGCTCAAACCATCGGCGCTGTTACGAGCGCGGCTGTAACCGGCGTTCACGTCCACCGACGGTACTTCGTCGGCAGCCAAGGTACTGCGCAGGGCACGGCTTTGCAGCAACCGCGCGCTGGCCATCTGCAGGTCGAGGTTGCGTTCGGCAACGCGCTGGATCAACGCGCTCAGGCGGGCATCGTGGAACGTTTCCCACCAGCGCAGTTCAAGCGGTTCGGCCTGCGGCTGACTGGCCGCTGCCTCGCCTTGCAGCGGCGCCCACTGCTGCGGGGCCTGGCTATCTGGGCGCTGGAAATCCGGGCCCAGGGTGCAACCGGTCAGCAGCACAGCCAGCAGCAAAGGGCTCAAGCGTAATCCCGGTTTCATCGCGCACTTACCTCTTTGCCGTCCAGCTTGTCGCCACGCGTGTCGATGGTGGCTTCGACCGACATGCCCACACGCAGGCGGGTGAGCAGTGGCTGGCCATCATCGAGAACGATCTTGACCGGAATGCGCTGCACCACCTTGGTGAAGTTGCCGGTGGCGTTGTCTGGCTTGACTGCGGCGAAGGTGACGCCGGTAGCCGGGGCAATGCTCTGCACATGGCCTTGCAGGGTTTCGCCGGAGAAGGTGTCGACGCTGATGCGCACCGGCTGGCCCGGTTGTACGTGGGTCAGCTGGGTTTCCTGGAAGTTGCCGACCACATAGGCCTGCTGCAACGGCACCACCGACAGCAGGCGAGCGCCCGGGTTGACGTAGGCCCCCACGCGCAGGGCGCGTTCGCCGACCATACCGTCCACCGGCGCTGTGATGCGGGTGTAGGACAGATCGAGCTGGGCCTTTTCCAGGCCTGCTTCGGCACGCTTGAGCTGGCCATCGGCGCTGGCCACTTGAGCCGTGAGGATGTCCACCTGCTTGCGCGCCGCCACCCGCGCAGCTTGAGCGTTGGCCAGGCGAGCACGGGCTTGATCGACAGCGCTGCGCGCCTGCTGGGCGTTCTGCACGGTACCCGCGCCCTGCTCGGCAAGGCGGCTGTAACGGTTGACTTCATGGTCGGCGAACGCCACCTCAGCCTGGGCCGCCTTCACTGCCGCTTCGGCCTGGGCAATCAGCGCGTCCTGGCGTTCAAGCGTGGCGCGGGCATCGGCGCTTTGTGCCTGGGCTACCAGTAACTGCGCCTGCGCAGCATCCAGCGCGGCCTGGTAGTCACGCGCGTCGATGGTCGCCAGCAACTGGCCAGCTGTGACCTGCTGATTGTCTTCCACCAGCACTTGCTTGATGAAACCGGCGACTTTGGGCGCGACCACGGTGTAGTCGGCGGTCACATAGGCGTCATTGGTGCTCTGGCGGTGATCGCTGCCAAACATCCAGGGGCCGACGATGCCGGCCAGGACGGCCACGGCCAGCACCGAGCCGATGAAAAGGGTTTTGCGGTTGTTGGTCATTTCAATGGTTCTCGAAATCATCCAGGGTTCAAGCCACCGCACGCGGCGGGTAGACCCGGGCAGGCACGAAAGGAATGAGGCAGATCAGGGCCACGGCGATACAGGCCAGCACCAGATAGAGGTCAGCTGAGGTCAATACCTGCGCCTGGTCGTGAATGCGCTTGGCCAGGCCAGCGGCGTTGCCGTCGACCAGCGGGGCGTTGCCCAGGCTGTCCACCAGGTGATTGGAATGGAAGTGCCGGCGCAGGGTGCCAAGAACATCCAGCAGGCCACCGGCGATGACGGCGGCCAGGCCCTTGACGGTGTTGAACCAGCTGGAGGCGAACGGGCCTTCCTGCGGGGTCATGCCATTGGTGGACAGCATCAGCAGCGGCAGCACTGCCATCGGCTGGCCGAACACCTGCAGCAGGTAGAACGGGTAGAAGTCGCCACGGATCCACTCGCTGGTCAGCAGGCTGCTGCCGACACAGGACACCGCCAGCATCGCCAGGCCAATGCCCAGCACCCAGCGACAGTCCACTGCGCGGATGTTGCACAGTGCCGCCGTCAGCGGCAGGGCGATCAGTTGCGGCATGGCCACCAGCATCATCAACGGGCTGGTCTGCGCCGGGCGGTAGCCCTGGATCTGCGCAAGGTAGGCCGACGGGATGCTGCCCACACCCGAAAGCACGACCAGCACGCCGGCCAGGGTCACCAGGGCGAAACTCAAGTTGCGCCGCTGCAACAAGCGCAACTGGAAAAACGGCAACGGCTCGGACCACTCGTTGTACATGAACAACACCAGCAACAGCAGGCCACCGCCCAGCAGCCAGCAGATCAGCGGCGAGTCGAACCAACCCCAGCGGTCGCCCAGCGACAGGCCCAGCACAGTGCAACTGATGGCGGGCAGGCCCAGCAGTACGCCCCGCCAGTCGAACTGTTTGAAACGCTCCAGGCGCAGCGGGTCCTGCGGCAGCCCCCAGCCTACGCAGACCATGGCCAGCAGCGAGGGCAGGATGATCTGCCAGAATGCCCATTGCCAACCGACGTATTCGGTCCACAGCCCCGCCAGCGGCGTGCCGAGGTTGGGGCCAAAGGTGGCGGTCAGGGCGTAGCAGGCCAGGCCATAGACCTTGATACCTGGCGGCAGGAAGCGCAGGGCCACGCTCATCAACATCGGCGGCAAGGCGCCAGCGGCAAAGCCCTGCAGTACGCGCAGCAACATCAAGCTGTGCAGGTTGGGGGCGAACGGTTGCAGCAGGCCAAACACGGCGAACAGACCAATTGCGCTCATGGTGAAGCGCCGCAGCGAGAAGGTCGTGGCCAGCCACGGCGCAAAGGCCATGGCCGAGACCGAAGCGGCGCTGTATGCCGCCAGCAACCAGGCACCTTCATCGGCACCGATGCCCATGGCGCCGCGGATATCGGCCAGGGAAATCTTGGTTACCGACTCGTTGAGGCCGGCGCACAGCACAGCCAGCAACACACCGAACAACCCGACCACTACCTGCAGGCCGAACGCAGCCTGCGCGGGCGCAGCCGGCGCAGGGGCGGCGGCCATGGCGGCAGACGGGACGGACAGGGAACTCATGGGCAGACATCTCCGGCAACAAAGTTTGCGACTGGAGCAAGTCTAAAAAGGTCGAATGCTTACGAAAACTGACTTGTTGGCAGTTTTATATTGCGTCAAACGCAATCGGGCAGCGGATGCGCACGTGCCCCACGCCTCAAGGGTCCATCCTGCCGCACGCCTTCAACGTCTGCCGCAGCCAGCGATGGGCCGGGTCGTTATCGAACCGCGGGTGCCATGCCTGCATGACGTTGACCTTTTCCAGTGGCACGGGGATCTCGAAGGACCGCAATGGCAGTTTCAGCCGGTTCACACTGTTCAGGATATTGGCGGGTATCGGCAAGATCAGGTCTGAGTCCGGCAGCGAAAACATCGCGGAGTGAAAACTCGTCGTGATCAGGGCCACCCGGCGCTCCACCTTGTAATTGGCCAGCGCCACGTCGATAGGCCCATTGGCGCGGCCACGGCGTGACACGCTGATGTGCGGGTAGGCGGCGAAGCGCTCAGGGGTTATCTCGTCATCGAAAACCGGGTGCCCTTCCCGCGCCAAGCCCACGAAGTAGGTGTTGAACAGGCTCTGAACCTTGATTTCGGGGCCCAGTTCAATGGCTGAGCTGATGATCAAGTCGATTTGCCCATTGCGCAGCACCGCATCATCGTCGCCGCTGCCCTCCGGCACAAAACGCAGCACCGTATGCGGTGCCTGGGCCAGCATCATGCGCAACAACTGAGCCCCATAAAGGGCGATGAACAGGTCATTGGTGCGGATGTTGAAGGCACGGTCCAGGTTCACCAGGTCGACATCGTCGCGACTGCGAAATACCTGCCCGGCCTGCTCCACCAGGCCATGCACCTGCTCGCGCAGGGCCAGTGCACGCGGCGTCGGCACCAGGCCACGGCCGGCCCGCACCAGGATCGGGTCACCCAGTGCTTCACGGATACGCCCCAAGGTCCGGCTCATGGCTGCCGGGCTCAGGTTCATGCGTTGCGCCGCGCCAACCACGCTGCCCTCGTCGAGCAAGGCATCGAGGGCGACAAGCAGGTTCATGTCCGGAAGTTGCATGGCCGTTTTCCGTTACAGCTGTGGGGAATGCGATGGTATCAGGTTGATGGATTGCACCGGACGCAATGCGCTTGTGCGTGGTGGGCCATTTATTCAGGGGAAGGATTGGGTCGAGAATGATGCATGGCAGGTTCGGCCCTTTCGCGGGTAAACCCGCGCCTACGTTGGTCTACGCGAAGAGGCCGCCCCAGCCCCCCCAAATACATCAAGGATCCCGCATGCCCAGCCCCGTCCTGATCGCCATCGACGCCTCCCCCGCATCTGCCGCCCTGCTTGCCCTCGCCCGCCGCTACTGCCGCCCGGGCGAGCACGAACTGCACGTGCTGCTGGCCATCGATTCCACCTTCGCGGTGCACGAGCAACCCGCGCCCTACACCGCCGAGGAACTGGAAGAATACCCCGCCGCCTGCATGGAACAGCAGCATGCCGACCACGCCGTAGCCGAGGCCGTGCGCGAACTGCAGCAAGCCGGCTTCGCCAGTCAGGGCTGCATGGTGGCCGGGCTGCCGGTTGATGCGATTGTGGCCAAGGCGCAGGAATTGAACTGCGAGCTGATCATCATGGGCCACCGCCACCTGTCGCGGCTGGGGCGGTTGCTCGACCCATCGATCAGCGCGAAGGTGATTGATCGGGTCGAAGTGCCGGTGTTGGTGGGGGCGGCGAGTGCATGATTGGAGCGATGTGCCGCCTGTAAGATCGAGCACCACGCGAGCGGCGCTCGATCAGTCTGGCGACCTGCCTCTCAAGGCGAACTCGGCTTCACCACCACCGTACAGGTCGTCCCCGCCGCCAGCAAAAACCCTTCCGGCACTTCATCGATGTGAATGCGCACCGGCACCCGCTGTGCCAGCCGCACCCAGTTGAAGGTCGGGTTCACGTCGGCGATCAGCTCGCGGCTCTGTGGGTTGTCGCGGTCATAGATGCCGCGGGCGATGCTCTCCACATGCCCCTTGAGGCGCTCGCCGCTCATCATCTGCAATTCGGCCTGGTCACCCACCTTCACATGCGGCAGTTTGGTCTCCTCGAAGAACCCGTAAACCCAGAACGAGTGCTCGTCGACCACCGCCATCACCGCCTCACCGGTACGCGCATAGTCGCCCTTGTGGATATTCAGGTTGGTCACGTAGCCGTCAACCGTCGCCACGATATGCGTACGCTTGAGGTTCAGCTCGGCTGCGGCCAACTCGGCCAGGGCTTGTTGATAATCGGCTTGGGCGGCATTGGCGATATTGCTGGCGTCGTCGCGGTTTTCCTTGGAGATCACTAGGTTGTCCATGTCGGCACGGCGCTTGGCATTGACCTTGCGCATTTCCCAGGTGGCCTTGCGCGAGGCGACCAGTGCCTTGGCCTGGTCGACTGCCAACTGGTAGTGCTCAGGGTCGATCTGGATCAGCAGGTCGCCCTTCTTCACCCGCTGGTTGTCCTTGACCGGTACATCCACCACGTAGCCGGGCACGTCGGCAGCGACGTTGATGATGTCGGCACGCACACGGCCATCACGGGTCCATGGCGTGGTCATGTAGTGCAGCCACAACTGGCGACCGATGGCCACGGCAGCGACCAGCACCAGCAGGGTGGCGATCAGGCTGAAGAACTTTTTCATCGAAGGATTCTCACCAGTAGACAGACAGCGCCATGGCGCCGAACAAGCAGACGAACAGGCTCAGGCGCAGCAACGCCGGGTGCCAGAAGAAGCGGTAGCCATCATGGCTGGCAATGAACCGGTCCAGGCCCCAGGCCAGGCCCAGGGCAAACAGGAACATCAAGGTCATGGTGGGCATGTACACGCCATGGAAGGCGATCTCACGGGGCATGGTGCAATCCTTTCGCCGGTGCCAGTGGCGACTGTGGGTCCAGCAGGGAAGTACGGATGAAGTGCAGGTAGCTTTGCACGCGGCGCAGCACCGAGGTGTCGAAGTGCCGGGCGAATGGCTCGTCGGTGGCCTGCACGCGGGCGATGGCGTGGTCTACCGCCACCAGTGCGCGTTCGTGGTTGCTGGCGCTGGGCTGCAGGAACAGCCGGGTCAGTGCACGGCCCATGACACGGATTGCCTGGCGCCATGGCTGCGACTCGGCATAGGCCGGGTGCACCGGGGCGCGGGCTTGCTCCTTGCGCAGCTCGATGACGGCGTGGCCGATCTCCAGCACGGTGAACATCCAGCCCATCAGCTGGCTTTGCACCTGCGGCTTGCCGGCCGCCAGGCCATAGGCCTGGTGCAGCAGGTCGCGGGTGCGGCTTTCGAAGGCCGAGCCCAGACCGCGCAGGCGGCCGCTGATCGCGAACAGCACCTGCTCGCGCAACGCCTGCTCCAGGCGGCTCCACAGCCAGCGGCTGTTGGGCGGCAGGATGATCGCCCCGGCGGCGGCACAGACGAACATGCCGATCACCATGCCGATGTAGTCGTTGATGAAGGTGTACGGGTCATAAACGGTGAGGTTGTTCGGCACCGAACCAATCGCGAAGAACACCAGCAGGCCGATGCCATAACCGGCGTAGGCAGGGCGCGACGAAAGAAACGCGCCCAGCACGAACACGGGCGCCAGCACCATGCACAGCAGCGGGAAACCGTCGATCCAGGGGAACACGAAGAAGGTTTCGAAGAAGCCGACAAAAGCGCCGATGGCCGTGCCGCAAGCCATCTGGAACGACATGCGCTTGGGGTTGGGTGACGCTGCCGAAAGGCATACGGTGACCGTGGCGATCAGGGTCATCATGGCGCCGCTGGGCCAATCGCTGAGCAGCCAGTAACTGCCCAGCAGCAACAGCACTGCCGAGGCGCGCACACCGGCCGCCAGCGATACCAACCAGCTGGTCTGCGCCACGTAGGGTTCGTCCCACTGCTCGCGCTCATGCTTGTGCGCGGCCAGCGAGGCATGGGTTTCGGCGTAGCTCAACATCTCGTCGACGAAGCGGTACAGCAGCTCGAACGCGGTATGGAAATCGAGCAGGTCGGATTCGCTGGGGTCCGTTGCCAGGTACTCAGCCCGCAGCCCCCGCACCTGGGCCTGCAGGCCTTCCTTGTAGGCGGCCAGCTCCAGGGTCAGGCGCAGCGCATCGGCGTCAGTCAACGCCCGGCCCACATAGGGCTGCAGCAACTCCACCAGGGTGTTCAGGCCCGGTTCGATGGCACTGACGATCTGCAGAGGGCCACGGGCACGCAGGCGCTCCAGCAAGCGGTGCAAGGCATTGAAGCGGGTGGTGATGGCCATGAACTCGCTGTTCATGCGCACCAGCCGGCCACTGCGACGGCGCATGTGCGGGTCTTCGAAAGCGGTGACGTTGCGCAGGCTCTCGAGGCCCACGGCCTCTGCCACGAAGCGCACGTTGCTGCTCTCGAAGCGGTCCTTTTGACTGTCGCCACGCAGGGCCTCCACCACCACCCCGGCAAACACGCCAAAGCGCTGGTAGAGGGCGTTGCGCATTGCGGCACTGGCCGACTGCGGCAGGATCGCGGCACTGACGAAGGTCGACACCAGAATCCCCAGGGCAATTTCCAGCGCCCGCCATACCGCTGCCATGAAGGCCTGGTCGGGGTGTTGCAGCACCGGCAGGCCAATCATCGCTGCGGTGTAGCCGGCCAGCACGAAACCATAGGCGCGGAAGGTGCGGTAGCGCATGGCACCGGCCGAGCACAGGCCCACCCACAGGGCCAGGCTGGGCAGAAACAGCTCAGTGTTCTGCGGAAAGATGGCAATCAGCGCCACCATCATCGCCGAGCCGGCCAGGGTGCCGAGCACCCGATAGAAGCTTTTCGCGAACACATGCCCGCTTTGCGGCTGCATGACGATGAAAACAGTGATCATCGCTGTACGCGGTTGCGGCAGCTCCAGGCGCATGGCCAACCACAAGGTGATGAACGCAGCGGCCAGCACCTTGAAGATGTACACCCAGGTCACGCCGTCGGTGCGCGCCCAGGCAAAGAAGCCCCGGCGCCATTCCAGGCTTTGCAGCCAGCGCACGGGCAAACTGGAAGTGCTCATTCGGCGTTATCCGGCTTCTTGTCGAAAATGGCCAGGGTGGCCGGGGTCTTCGGTGCTGCCTGGCGTTCCTCTTTCGGCGCATCCTGACCGGCCTGCAGGCCACCACCCAGGGCGGTGACCAGCTCGGCATGGGCAATCAGGCGGGCGGCCTGCACCTGCTGCTGCACCTGCTGCTGGCGGAACAGCAAGGTCTGCGCGTTGAGTACGTTCAGGTAGTCGGTAAGGCCGCGCTGGAACGCGACCATGGCGATGTCGTAGGTTTTCTGCGCGGCAGCAACCGATTCGGCGGCGAAGTGCGACTGTTCTTTCATCGACTCGCGGCGGATCAACTGGTCGGAGATGTTTTTCAGCGCACCGACCACAGTCTGGTTGTAGCGCGCCACGGCCACGTCATAGCCGGCGGAGGCCACGCCCAGCTGCGAGCGCAAACGGCCACCGTCGAAGATCGGCAGGCTGATGGCCGGGCCGACGTTGTAGTTGAACTTGCGCCCGGTCAGGAACTCCAGCGGCCCACCGCCAGTGGCCATGAAGCCCAGGCTGCCGACCAGGTCCACGTTGGGGAAGAAGCCGGCGTGGGCGACGTCGATACCCCGCGCCTGCGCGGCCACCTGCCAGCGGCTGGCAACTACGTCGGGGCGCTGGCCAACCAATTCGGCCGGCAGGTTCGACGGCAGCTTCAGCGGTGCAGCCAGCGCCAGGGTCGGGCGCTGCAACTGGGCGCCTTCGCCCGGGCCCTTGCCTGCCAGTGCCGCCAGCTGGTTGCGGGTCAGGGCAATCTCTTCGTTCAGGCTGTCGAGCTGGCGGTGGGTTTCCGGCAGCGGCGCTTCGGCCTGGCTGACTTCGAAGTGGGTGCCGATGCCAGCATCCAGCCTGCGCTTGGCCAAAGCCAGGATCTGTTCTTGCTGCTCCAGCTCGGCCTTGACGATATCGCGCTGGGCAAAATGCAGGCTCAACTGGATGTAGGCACGCACCACATTGTTCTGCAGTTCCAGCTGCGCCTGGCGGGCTTCGGCCACGCTCATGTGCGCCTGGTCCACGGCCTGCTCGCTGGCATTGCGTTCACGGTCCCACAAGTCGAGGGCGTAGCTGAAGCCGATGGCAGCGTTGTTGTCCCAGGTGTTGGCACCGGACAGCGCGCCAGGGCCATAGAACTGGTCTTCCGGCCAGTTGTGGCGCTTGAGCGTGGCCTGGCCGTTGGCCTGGAGCTTTTCCGCCGACTCGACCACACCGGCCATGGCCTTGGCTTCGCGCACCCGCGCCGCAGCCATGGCCAGGCTCGGGCTACCGGCCACGGCCAGGGCAATCCAGCGGTCCAGCTGCGGGTCGCCATAGGCGTGCCACCACTGCTGGTCAGGCCAGTGGGCGTCGGTCGCGGCTTCGCGAATGGCCGCGTCGGTGGTCAAGGTATTGGCTTGCAGCGTCTTGCTTTGCGGGGCAATGCCCCAGGTTCCGATACAGCCGCTCAAGTTGAGGGCAAGGGCACAGGCACTGAACGCCTTGAGCGTTCTGATGATGCGACGCGGCACAGCTGCGATTTCCCGAGGAAGAGGTGAAGGGGGCCGGGCAATTCTAGGGGGCGGCAGCACTGGCGATAAGCACAGATTCCTGCGAATCTTTGTTACCAAAACAGCGATAATCCGCCTTTGGTCGAAGGCAACTTTTTCTCTTTTCCAAGTTACTTCGTGACACAATTTTGTCCTCTACCTCGAGAGTGACCCATGGACACCCTGCAAAACATGCGTGCTTTCAGTTGCGTAGCCCAACTCGGCAGCTTCACTGCCGCTGCGGCGCAACTGGATACGACCACCGCGAACGTGTCGCGGGCGGTCTCCAACCTGGAAGCCCATCTGCAAACAAGGCTGCTCAACCGTACCACCCGCCGCATTGCGCTGACCGAAGCCGGCAAGCGCTACCTGATGCGTTGCGAACAGATTCTTACCTACGTCGAAGAAGCCGAGGCCGAAGCCAGCGACGCCCATGCGCGCCCGGCCGGGCAGTTGAAGGTGCATTCGATGACCGGGGTCGGCCAGCACTTCGTGGTCGATGCCATCGCCCGCTACCGCGAAACGCACCCGGACGTGACCTTCGATTTGACCATGGCCAACCGCGTGCCCGACCTGCTCGACGAGGGTTATGACGTCTCCATCGTGCTGGCCACCGAACTGCCCGACTCGGGGTTCGTTTCGCAGCGCCTGGGCATCACCTACAGCATTGTCTGTGCCTCGCCCGCCTACATCGCCCAGCATGGCGTGGCGCACAAGCCTGCCGACCTGCTCAAGCACGCCTGCCTGCGCATGGTCAGCCCGGTGATACCGCTGGAGAAATGGCTGTTCGATGGCCCGGAAGGCCAAGAGATGGTCAACATCACCAGTTCGCCGTTCATGGTGAACACCGCCGATGCCATGAAGACTGCGATCCGCAGTGGCATGGGCGTAGGCGTGCTGCCGATCTATTCGGCTATCGAGGGCCTGCGGGACGGTAGCCTGGTACGGGTGCTGCCCGAATATCGCCTGCAGGAGCTGAACCTGTATGCCATCTATCCTTCGCGGCAGTATCTGGATGCCAAGATCAAGACCTGGGTCGAGTACCTGCGCAACTCGCTGCCAGAGATTCTTGCCGCGCATGAGGCAGACCTGAAAACCCATCAGGTGCTGATCGCCAACTAAAAAGCTGCTGCAATGCGGGGGCGGACAATGGTAGGTTGCTAACCATTGATTTCGCCTGTTCCGGCACCTTCGCGGGCAAGCCCGCTCCTACAAGGCACCGCGCCCCCCCGTAGGAGCGGGCTTGCCCGCGAAGGGACCAGCACAGCCCCACCCCGCCTTGCAGAGAAGTTGCCCGATGAAAAAGACCGTCCTGGCCTTCAGCCGTATCACCCCGGCCATGGCCGAACGCCTGCAGCAAGACTTCAACGTGATCCTGCCCAACCCCAAGCTCGGCGACATCAGCGCCCAGTTCAACGAAGCCCTGCCCGAAGCCCATGGCCTGATCGGCGTTGGCCGCAAGCTCGGCCGGGCGCAGCTTGAAGGTGCAGCCAGGCTGGAGGTGGTGTCCAGCGTGTCGGTCGGCTATGACAACTACGACCTCGACTACTTCAACGAGCGCGGCATCGCCCTGACCAACACCCCCGACGTACTGACCGAAAGCACCGCCGACCTGGGCTTCTCGCTGATCATGGGCTGCGCCCGGCGCACCGCCGAGCTGGATGCCTGGACCAAGGCCGGCAACTGGCAGGCCACCGTGGGCCCGGCCCACTTCGGCAGCGATGTGCATGGCAAGACCCTGGGCATCGTCGGCATGGGCAACATTGGTGCAGCAGTGGCACGCCGTGGCCGCTTCGGCTTCAACATGCCGATCCTGTACAGCGGCAACAGCCGCAAGACCGCGCTGGAGCAGGAGCTGGGCGCGCAGTTCCGCAGCCTGGATCAATTGCTGGCCGAAGCCGACTTCGTGGTCATCGTGGTGCCGTTGTCCGATGCCACCCGCAAGCTGATCAGCAGCCGCGAGCTGAAGCTGATGAAGCCGAGCGCGTTCCTGATCAACATTGCCCGTGGGCCGGTGGTGGATGAGGCGGCGCTGATCGAGGCGCTGCAGGCGGGCACCATTCGGGGCGCAGGCCTGGATGTGTACGAGAAGGAACCGCTGAGCGACTCGCCGCTGTTCAAGCTGCCCAATGCGCTGACCTTGCCGCACATTGGCTCGGCTACTGCCGAGACCCGTGAGGCCATGGCCAACCGGGCGATCGACAACCTGCGTGCGGCGCTGCTGGGCGAGCGGCCGCGGGACCTGGTGAACCCGCAGGTGTGGAAGGGCTGACCGTTTTGGAGTGCCTGTGCTGGCCTCTTCGCGGGTAAACCCGCTCCTACGATTTGGAGTGCTGGGGTGGCCTCTTCGCGGGGAAACCCGCCCCTACGATTTGGAGTGCCTGTGCTGGCCCCTTCGCGGGTAAACCCGCTCCTACGATTTGGAGTGCCTGTGCTGGCCTCTTCGCGGGGAAACCCGCTCCTACGATTTGGAGTGCCTGTGCTGGCCTCTTCGCGGGGAAACCCGCCCCTACGATTTGGAGTGCCTGTGCGGGCCCCTTCGCGGGTAAACCCGCTCCTACGATTTGGGGTGCCTGTGCTGGCCCCTTCGCGGGTAAACCCGCTCCTACGATTTGGAGTGCCTGTGCTGGCCTCTTCGCGGGTAAACCCGCTCCTACAACGGGTGTGCACTGCCCTGTAGGAGCGGGTTTACCCGCGAAAGGGCCCGCCCAGGCAACCCATCACCTATTTGGCGACCACAACACCCTCAGCCCCCCTGGCCCGGGGCTTGCGAAACACCAGCACATTCCCCGCCATTACCGCCACCAAGCCGAGCAAGGCCGGCGCCGTCCACTGATAACCCTCGGCCACCGCCGACACATTCAACGCCACCAACGGGAACAGCACCGTGCAGTAAGCTGCCCGCTCCGGGCCCATGCGCCCGACCAACGTCAGGTAGGCAGTGAAAGCAATCACCGACCCCGGCACCACCAGGTACAGCAGTGAACCGATATAGCGCGCATTCCACTCCATGCTGAACGGTACGCCGCTGACCACACAGAACACCGCCAGCATCACCGCCCCATAGACCATGCCCCAGGCATTGGTCGTCATCGGCTTGAGCCCGGCCTTCTGCTGCATGCTCGACAGCATGTTGCCGGCCGAGAAGCACAGCGTGCCCAACAGGGCCAAGCCAAGGCCGTACAGCGTTTCGCGGCTGGCTGCGTGATGCGACAGCTCCGGCCAGAACAGCAGGCCCAGGCCGAGCAGGCCCAGGGCTCCACCGCCAAGCACATTGCTGGCGATTTTCTGGCCAAAGAAAATGCGGGCGTTAAGCGCGTTCCACAGTGTGGCGGTTGAGAACACCACCGCGATCAGGCCGCTGGCGATCCACTGGCTGGCGCTGAGGAAGCAGATAAAGTTGACGCAGAACAGGCACAGGCCCTGGGCCAGGCAGATCTGGTGGCCACGGCGGTTCATGGGTTGCAGCCGGCGGGTAATCAACAGGAAAGCAAACAGGATCAGGCCGGCCAGGGCGAAGCGGTAGACGATCGAAACCGGGATCGCGACCACGCCTAGCTGGAGTTTCAGGGCGATCCAGGTGGTGCCCCAGATCAGGACGGTGAGCAGGTAGAGTGACAGGTTCATGGTGGCGGTTCCTTGGGCCTTTGGAAATCGGTGCCCGGCGCTTCGCGGGTAAACCCGCTCCTACAGGGATCACCAGTGTTCTTTCGATCGGCCTCTGGCTGCTTGCACGAACTTGCGCTTTTCTTGCGCCGGTGGATGTCACTCGATCCTGGGCGCAGTAGGATGGCAGGCAAGAGGACCCGCCAATGACGCCACTCACCCAGTTGCAAGTGTTCAACGCCATGCATGCCTCGCCCAACGCCAGGCTGGAGCTGAGCGCGCACCTGGGCGACGGACTGGCGGCGGCCTTGTGGAGCAACCGTGACGATGTGCGCGACTACCAGGCGCCTAGCCATCACACCCTGTCGTGCTACATCGCCGACGGCACCGGCACCTTCCGCCGCCAGCGCCCGGCCGACAAAGGTGCGCCCGACAAGCTGTGCGTGATGCCGGCCGGGCAGGAATCGAACTGGGTCGTCAATGGCGCGATCCGCCTGGCACACCTGTATGTCAGCGAGGCGCAGTTTGCCCTGGGCTGTGTGCGCCTGCTCGACCGGGAACCGCGCGAGCTGCAACTGCAGGAAGCGACCTTTCTGGACGACCCGCAGCAGGCTGGCCGCTTCCGTCAATTGATCCAGCTGGACTGGGACGAGCCCGGCGAGCGCCTGCTGGCCAGCAGCCTGGCGCACGAGATCGTGGACCATGCGCTGCTCAGCCAGGTCGGGTTGCGCCAAGGCCTGCGCCTGAAAGGCGGGCTGGCGCCAAACCTGCGCCGGCAGCTGGTCGACTACATCGAGGCACACCTGGACCAGCCCATCACCCTGGACGAGCTAGCGCTGCGCTGCAATCTGTCCGCATACCACTTTGCGCGCATGTTCAGCGCCAGTTTCGGGCTCCCGCCGCACCAGTATCTGCTGGCCCGGCGGCTGCACCGGGCATGCCAGCTGTTGCGGCTGGGCGTGTTACCGCTGGGGGAGATTGCCTTGTTGTGCGGGTTTGCCAGTGCCAGCCATTTCAGCAACCGGTTTCGCCAAGCCCTGGGGGCCACACCTGGCGAATACCGCAAGGCCTTTTTCACCTGAAAAAGCGCCCGCTCTGCGGCCCCATTTACCTAGAACTCGAAGGTGCTCGACAAACTGACCTGCCGCGCATCGCCAATTGCCACAAAGTACTGGTTCACCGCCGAGCTGTAATACACCTTGTCGAACAGGTTCTTCACGTTCAGTTGCAGGCGCACGTTGTGTTCGTCGAGTTTGGTTTCATAAGTGGCAAACGCATCGGCAACGGTATAGCTCGGCAGGTCAAAGGTGTTGGTCGCGTTACCCGAACGCTCGCCCACATAACGGGCGCCGGCACCGAAGCGCAGCCGGTCCCCCCCGAACAGGCTGCCAAAGTCATACACCGCCGACAGCGAGCCGCTGTGCCGGGCCACGTTCTGCAGGCGATTGCCCTCAAGATCAGGGTCCTTGGTGACCTTGGCATCGGTCAGTGCATAGCTGCCGATCAGGCTCCAGCGCTCGCTGAGCTGGCCGGTCACGTCGAGTTCCACACCGCGTGAACTGACCTCACCCGCATTGCTGTAGACCGTCTCGCTTGTGACGGCGTCAAAGTTCGAGACCAGTACATTGCGCTTGGTGATATCGAACAATGCCAGGGTGCCTGTGATGCGGCCTGGCATGTCGAGCTTGGCGCCCAGCTCCCACGACTTGCCCTCCTCAGGTGCCACCGAGGAATCGAGCACGACATTGCCGGTCAGCGGCGCGATGGTCGAGTTGGGCTTGAACGACTCGCTGTAGCTGCCATAGAACGAGAGCTGGTCGTCGACTTTGTAAACGATACCGGCGTGGGGTACCCAGGCCTGGCCACTGATGTCGGTATTGGCCTTGAACGGGCGACCGCGGCCAGCGTACTGGTCGTACTGCTGGAAACGCGCACCTGCAACAAGGATCCAGTGCTCATCGAGGTGCAGCGCGTCCTGCACGAACAGCGCATCGGTGCGCAGCTTGTCGGTCTGGTCGCTGTCGCTGGCTCGTACGTTGGTGCCCTCCACTTCCTGTCCGTAGACCGGGTCCAGATAACTGAACGTGGACTGTGGTGTCTGGCGAATCAGGTCACCGCGAAAGATCTTGCGGTCTTCATGGTCGATGCCGAACAGCAGGTCATGCTGCATCCCCGCCAGCTCGACATTGCCATTGAGGCTCAGGGTCACGAACTGGTCACGGCTCATGGCGTTGTGGGTGCCGTCGATGCTGCGTGTCAGCGTGCCTTGGGTTTCGTTGACGCCGGTCACGCGAACCTGGCTGGCATCGTAGGTCTCACGATTGAAGCTGTAGCCGAAGTGCAGCTTCCAGTCATCGGCCAACTGATGGTCGACTTCCAGGCGATACAGGTCGGAGCGCCCTTCCATGTCGTTGAACGGCTCGTCCAGGCGGCGCGTGGCAGGGATATTCAGCGGGTGGCCGTTGTTGCCGAACGCGGTGCCACGGTCAAAGGGATAGAGAAACTCACGGTGCTCGTAGGCCAGCACCACCTGGGTGTCTTCGCCCAGCCAGGCCAGCGACGGCGCCACCAGCGATTCGCGGTGCACGCCGTAGTTGCGCCAGTAGTCCTCGTCTTCGTGGTCGACGATCAGGCGGTAGGCGAAGTTGCTGTCACCCAGTGCGCCCGTGCTGTCGAGCCCGCCACCGCTGCCGTTCTTGCCGCTGCCATAGGTCGAGCCGCGCACGGTCAGGGCGTTGTACTGCTGCAACTGCGGACGCTTGCTGACCACGTTGATGACCCCACCCGGGTCCTGGATACCGTACAGCAGCGAGGCAGGGCCCTTGAGCACTTCGACCCGCTCGGTGCTGGCGTTGAGGTTGCGGCCCTGCACCACGGGCATGCCATCGCGCATGATCGAACCGTCTCGGTTGTCGCCGAAGCCACGTTTCATCACCGTGTCGGACGTGCCGCCGAAGTTGTTGCCCTGGGTAATGCCGCTGACGTTGGCCAGGGCGTCATCAAGGTTGCGCGGGGCCTGGTCGCGGATGACCTGGGCCGGTACCACGTTGATTGCCTGGGGGATGTCCTGGCTCGGGCCCTGCCCGCGCATGATCGAAGCGCTGGCCGGGGGCTGGTAGCTGTAGTCGTCCAGTTGCGAGGTCACGGTGGTGGCCTGCAGGTTGAGGGCACCGGAGGTGTCTGCAGGTTCGAGGGTCAGAGTACGTGCGTCGACGCGGCGCCAGGCCAGCCCAGCGTTGCCCAGCAGTTGTTGCAGCGCCTGCTCAGCGCTGAACCGACCATTCAGCGCTGGCGCTTGCACGCCTTGCAGCTCAAGGGTGTAGACCACGCTCTGGCCAGTGGTGCGGCTGAAGGCGTTCAGGGCCTGGGCCAAGGGTTGGGCCGGCTGGGCGAAGGCATAGGCCTGCAGCTGCTCGGCCGCGCTTGCCAGGGGGGCGACAGCGAAGGCCGGGAGCGCAGCAAGGCCGAACCAGAGAGGGACGCAACGCGGGGAGAACTTCATGGACGCAGACCTGTGAGGGGGTGATTATTGCGAATCAATCGCACTTTCACTCATTACACGGATGCCACGTGCTGTTACCTCACCTGTGCCTGGAAATATTTTTTGCTGTGCCGGCCTCTTCGCGGGTGAACCCGCTCCTACAGGGGGCGCGCAACGGTGTAGGTGCGGGTTTACCCGCGAAGAGGCCGGCACGGGCAACTACCGAACCAGGGTCAAACGCCCCAACACGGTCTGCCTTGAAAAACCCATCACCTTGCCCAGCGAATCCAGCGCCAGCAGCGGCTCGGCCACCGGGAAGCTGCCGCTGACCTTGCGCTGCCCCAGGTCACCATCGAGCAACAGGATACGCCCCGGGTAATAACGCCCAAGGTCTTCAATCACCTGCGCCAGCGGCACCTGGTAATAGTTCAGCCACCCCTGGCGCCAGGCCAGGCGGTTGTCACTGTCCACCGCCAGGGTGTCGCCTACCCTGCCTGCGCGGTAGGTCAGCTGCTGGTTGGCAGTCAGTTCTCGCGCCAACATGCCCTGTGCGGGGCTGACGCCCACACGCCCACTGCGCACCGTCACCTGGGCACCCTCGCCTTGCTCACGCACCTCGAACTGGGTGCCGAGCACCCGCACTTCGCCGCCGGCAGCTTCCACCAGGAACGGCTCACCGGTATGGGTAACTTCGAAGAACGCCGCGCCATGCAGCAACCGCACACGGCGCTCACCCTGGGCGAAATCGACCGCAATGGCGCTACCTGCATCAAGCGTCACCTGCGACTGGTCGGCCAAGGTCACCTGGCGAATCTGCCCGGCACTGCGGTAGTCCGCCTGCAGGTCCTGCAACCAGTACCCTGGGTGCCAACCACCCGCGACGCCCACGGCCAGCACCAGGCAGGCTGCCATCGCCAGCCCTGCCACCCGCCGCCAGCCGCCACGCGCCGGTGGTCTGGCCATGGTATCGAGGTAGCGCTGCAGGGCGTCCTGTTCTTCGTCCGCCAGCCGCGCTGCCGGGGCGGCGCTTTTCTGCCAAAGCACCTGGGCCTGGTCGTAGGCTGCGCGGTGTGCGGGGTCGGCCAGCAACCAGCGCTTGAATGCCGCGCCTTCGGCTTGCCCGGGTTGCTCGTTGATCCGGTTGAACCATTGCAGGGCAGCCTGAAACTGCGCTTCGGTGATCGGCGGTAAACGGCTCATCGACGGGCGCTCCCTGGCCGGCGTGGGGTGGACGCGGGCTCGGCAACACTCGCCTTGCACGCTTCGAGGGCGCGCATCATATGCTTTTCCACGGCGCTCTGTGACAGCTGCATGGCTTTGGCGATTTCGCTGTACTTGCAGCCGTGAATGCGGTTGAGCAGGAAGATCTGCCGGGTGCGCTCGGGCAAGGCACGCAAGGTGGCCTCGATACGCTGCAAGTCGTGGTCAACCTCCACGGCCTGCTCAGGGGCCTGGGCCAGGCTCGCCTCGCTCACCGGCACAGCGGCTTCGGCCACGCGTTCGCGGCTACTTTCGCTGCGCAGGTGGTCTATGGCCAGGTTGCCCGCGCAACGCAGCAGGTAAGTGTCCAGCGCCTCGACCTTGACCTCGGGGCGACGCCAGAAACGCAGGAACAACTCCTGGACCAGGTCCGAAGCGGTGGCGCGGCAGCCGACCCGACGGTTTACCAACGCCTCCATACGCGCACGCTGGGCCTGGAACACCTGGACGAAACGTGCACGTGCGCCTGCGCTGTCAGCGTGAGGCTCGATGATATCCCCTGGCTCGCTCACGGGGGTCACACGGCAAATACGGCGAGTATCGGGCCCAGCACCACGCTGACGGCGGCCAGGCCCAGCAGCAGACGAGGCTGGTACGGCAGGCCGAACACCCACAGTGTTACCCCGGCCATCATCACCGCGGTCCACTCCACCAGGCCGATGGCCCAGCCACGCTGGTGCACGCTGAGCACCAGCGACAGTATCAGCAGCAGCCAACCTGCGACACGCAACAGGTGCAAGTGGCGCGGGCGCGGCTTGCGCCCGAGCAAGTCGCTGAAGTGCTTTTCCATCGCCAGGCACAGGGCAACGAAGCCTGCAAAGGCGATCAGTGCGTTACCCAGCATCAGCTCGCCCCCACCGTTTCAATGCTCGGCTTTTTTGTCGCACGCGCCGCGCGCTTGGCTACGGGCGTGGGGCTGGCCAGCATCTTGCGAGCCAGCCAGGCCAGAAACAGGCCGGTCCCCAGGGCTGTCAGATCGAAGCCGGCCATGGCCCAGTCGCCCTCCAGCACCGAATGGTTCAAGCCCCGGTCAGTCGTCAGGCCATTGAGCAACGGCAGCAGCGCGAAGGCCAGCGCCCCCAGCGCCAGTTGCTCGCCCCAGGCCTTGCGCCCGCTACGCAGCACGGCGTGCACCAGCGACAGGCCCCAGGCGATGAAGAAAGCATTCACCTCCCAGTCGGCCCGGCCTTCGACAGCCATGGGCACCAGGCGGTTGGCCCAGAAGAAGCTCGCCACCGCCAGCAACAAGCCGCTCATGCTGGCCATATTGAGCACTTCGACCAGGCGCAGCTCACTTGGCACAGCTCCGCTCTTGGCGTGCTTGAGCTGGCGCTTGCCCAACCACATCACCAACCCGGTACCAATCACCGCAGTACCGGCCACGCCAAAGAAGAAGTACAGCCAGCGCAGCCAAGGCCCGGCAAAGTTACCCATGTGCAGGCCAGCGAAACTGAAGGCGGTCATCATTACCCCGCTCTCTGGCTTGCCCTGGCTCAACAGCGCACCACTGGCCCCATCGAATGTCCAGTTGGCGCTACGCCGATAAGCCACGTGGTCGGCTGCCGATTGGGTGAAGGTGACGCGGGCATTGCTGTCGCCCGGGTTCTGCACCTGGATGTTGCCGACACGCGCCCCCGGCTGCAGCTCCTGCACCTTGGCGTACAGGTTCGGCAGCGCTACCAGCGGTGTGGCCACCTGGGCCGCCTTGGGCGCATCGTTGCGGCCAAACAGGTCGTTGAAGTACTTGTCGGTGTCATTGCCGTAGCTGGCCATGATGCCCGCCGGCATCACCATGTACATGAACAGCACCAGGCTGCTGTAGCTGATCATCAGGTGAAACGGCAGCACCAGCACGCCGATGGCGTTGTGCCCGTCCAACCAGGAACGCTGCCCCTTGCCAGGGCGGAAGGTGAAGAACTCTTTGAAGATCTTCTTGTGGGTAATGATGCCGGTGACCAACCCCAGCAGCATGATGAAAGCGCAGAACGTCGAGAGCCAACGGCCAACCGGGTAAGGCATCTGAAGCTGGAAGTGAAAGCGGTAGAAGAACTCACCACCGCGGCTGTCACGTGCTTCCACCGGCTGGCCGGTCTGGGTATCGAGGGTTTTCCTGACGAAGCCACGCGGGCCGCCACTGGGGTCGCGGTAGCCCACACTCAAGGCGGCCTCCCGTTCGTTCGGCATGCGAATGAACCAGGTACTCGAATGCCCTGCATTGTCCTGCAGGTAACGTTGAGCGACCGCCAGGCTATTGATCGGGTCTAGGGCATGGCTGCGCACTTCAGGTTGCGACCAATGAGTGATTTCTTCCTTGAAGTACGACAGCGTGCCGGTAAGGAAGATGGCGAACAACAGCCAGCCGAAGATCAGGCCGGTCCAGGTGTGCAGCCAGGCCATGGCCTGGCGGAAGCCTTCTTTCATGGGTTTTTCATCCAGTAGGCAACGCCGCTGATCACGCCCAGCAGCAGGCTTGGCGCCAATACGCCCAACCAGGCACGCCAGGCGCTGCGGCAGGCAAAACACCAGATGAACGCCAGCAGGTAGAAGACGAACGACAGCAACAGACCGGTGAGCGTGGCATCGACCTTTGGCAACGGCGCCACCAAGGCAATACAGACACTGGCCATCGACGCCAGCAAGTAGCCGCCCAGCAGCGCGGCCAGGCTACGGGATGTCACGGCCAGGCGATAGCTGAGGGGAAGGCCAGCGGTTTTGCGCGTCATGGCGGGGTCCGGGCGTTTTAAAGGCTGCAATAATAATGATTTCAATTCTCATAAGCAAAGCCCAGAACCCGCCAGCCGATTGGCCGACGGAGCGGCATGCCGCAGTCAGCCAATCTGCAACAAGAAATTTATTTTCAAAAAGGGCTTGAATTCATTCCGCAGTTGCCTGACCTTAGAGTCAAGAGGCGCAGAAATTCCAAGGGTCTCAAGGGCCTAGGCGCGTCTCCATGCGAGCAAGCTGAATAAGGATTGAATCATGCAAATCCAGGTCAACAGCAGCAACGATTTCGACGGTAACGCCCGGCTCGACCAGTGGGTCCGCAGCACACTGCAGAACTCGCTGGAACGTTACGAAGAAGACCTCACCCGCATCGAGGTTCACCTGCGCGACGAGAACGGCGTCAAGCCCGGACCGCATGACAAACGCTGCCAGATGGAGGCTCGCCCGAAAGGCCACCAACCGATTTCCGTGACCCACACCGCCAGTTCGCTGGACCAGGCAGTCGACGGTGCCGCCACCAAGCTCAATCACGCGCTGGAGCACTTTTACGGCAAGCTGCGCAGCAAGCGCGGCGCCTTGGAACTGAGTGACCCGGACGCCTGATCGGCAATGCAAAACGCCCGGCCTTGAGCCGGGCGTTTTCGTTTGTGCCGATAAATGGCGCTGAACCAACGTGCGAACGTCCCGGTCAACCTCTGCATCACTCACCGCAGAAGCAAGACCATGAACAACCCATTCGAACGAATCAGTGCTGCATTCGCCCCCGAATACCGGGTGAACCTGAGCATTGCGAACCTCGACGGCAGCATCATGCTGACCCTGTCCGACGACGCCGGCGTGGTCGCCAAACGCCTCATCACCCCGGCCCAACGCAACGACCCGGTGCGCCTGCAACGGGTGATCGACAGCATCCGCCTGGGTCTTGCGATCGAACTCAGCCAGAACCCCCTGCAAGTGTTGGCCGCGCTGACCCGTGACGCCCGCCACGAGCCGCGCCATTTCATTGCCAACTGAGGGCTACTTGCCCTCCTCCACTGCCTTGCCGTTGGCGTCCAGCACCTTGGTCGAGGGGTAGCGGTACGAAGCGTAGCGCACCACCAGGATCGAGAACGCCAGCAGCAGGATGCCGCCGCACAGGTACAGCAGCCCTTCATCCGGTGCCTTGTGATGCGAAACATCGCCGATCAGCAGGCGAGTGAGCGCGGTGATTGCCACGTACAGCAGGAAGCGGATCGGCATGTGGTTGGTCTTGAAGTAGATCCCCACCATCGCCCCCAGCTCCAGGTAGATGAACAACAGCAGGATGTCATCGACACTGATCCCGCCCTTGCCCAGCATGTCCAGGAACGTCACCACTGCCGCGTAGGCGGTGATGGCGCCAATGCCGAACAGCGCCAGGTAATGGAACGCCTCGACGCACAGGTTGCCCAGCGAGTCGGCCGAGCCGTGCAGGCCCTTGCGCAGTTTTTCTGCCCATTTGATGTTCACGATGTTCCATTCCCCGATACGTCTTTAAGGATGATGCGTCGCTGATGTGACGCTTGTGCCATGCAGTTAAAGGGCCAAGCCCCTGTCTTGGAAGGCGACCGATTGCCGCAAGGCACCTTGAGGCATAGCGCATTGCAAAAAAGCACGCCGTGCTTGGGGAAAAATCAGATTTAACCCCTTCCTTGTAGGGTATTTCCCAAAGATACTCCCTGCCATTGTGGCGTTCGGGCATGCGCACTAGTCTGGGGTCGTCGCTGCCAGTCAGCGACCGGCTTTGACAGGCCGCCCTGAACTAACCACATGGCTTTGCCTTTATGGCAGCTGTCATGGGGCACCTCGTGTGCGCCGGCTTTTGGTTCTGTTCACCGGTCTGTCAACCCATGTACAGCTGCCGCCTCATTGTTTGACAGCAGGAGGTGGTGGCCCCAACTTTGAACAGGCCTTCACCATGCTGAAAGTAGTTCCCGATCCACCCCATAACCCCCATTCCCTCGAAGACACCCTGATCCAGGCCACCGACTACGCGTTGTGCGCAGCCACCGTGGTGCATCAGGCGTTGCTGCTTCAGCCCAAGTCACCGGTTTCGATCCTGATGATGACCTCGATGCATGAGCTGGAGGCGCTGCGGGCTCTGCTTGAGTCGGCACTGGTTCAGGTGCAGATGCCCGCTGAGCCCAGGACTTCGCACTAAGGCTGGTTAATGTGCCGGGAGGGCCGGCCTTTTCGCGGGCTCGCCCGCTCCCACAGGATCACCACAGTCTTCAAGACTTGCACTGTACCTGTGGGAGCGGGCATGCCCGCGAAAGGGTCGGCCAGGCACTCGAGAAACTTCAGGGAATTGAACAATGACAACAGAAGACACCCAATTCACCGTCGGCAAGACCACTTTCTATCAAGGCGAAAACAGCACCCATCCACTGTTCCGCATCGAGCCCGGCATCCCCTGCAGGGACGCCCGCGAGCAGTCGTCGGAATTGATGGGCTATGTGCGTGAATTGACCATTACTGGCCTGATGGAGGAGAAGCCCATGATGATCTGGGCCGCCCATTATCTGAGTGCCATGGCCAAGGCGCTGATGGATGATGCCGATTTGGGCATTGTAGGAGCGGGTTTACCCGCGAATAGGCCGGACCTGCCGGCCAATATCTCCCGGTCATTCACCGTCGCAGCCGCCACCGCATTCGCGGGCAAGCCCGCTCCTACGTCTATTTCGGGCCAATTGTTCCTGGCAAAGGCGCACCCGCAGCGCTCGGTCTATGCCACGATACAATTTCTGCTTGCGAACCAACCCGCATTGCCATTACTGTATATAGATACAGTAAATCGCAAAGCAACCAGCAAAAAGGCATAGAGGTGATGAATGGCCGTCGAAGTGGTGTACCGCAGCAGCCGCGACCCGGAGCGCTTGTTCATGGATAAGGCCGAAGCAGACCGTCACGACAAGATGCTCGAACTGGCCGAGCGCCTGGCCGAAGTGCTGCACAAGGCGGTGCCGTCGCTGACCGAGCAGCAGGTCGAGGAAGCCGGTATCTACATGGCGAAGAACCGCGATGTGTTCGCCCGGGCGTTCAAAAGCCAGCCGGATGCGCTGGCCGAATTGCTTGAGGGTACTGCTGCCGAATGATATCGCTGGAGGGGTGCGTGTTTACCCGCGAAGTGGCCCACCACGCCATCATCAACCTTCAGCCATACAACAACCGCTCCGCCAACATCTGCGCCACCCTTGCCGGCGAACGCTTCTCCGCCTGCGCATGGCCAAACACTTCGGTCAGCCGTGAAGGGATCCGCGCCAGGTGCGCAGTAATCGTGCGCTGGTCTTCGCCACGGTGGGTGAGAGCCACATAGATCAGCCCACCGGCATTGATCACGTAGTCAGGTGCATACAATATGCCGCGCGACTCCAGTTGGTCTGCCACCTGCAAGGTAGTCAGCTGGTTGTTGGCCGCCCCCGCCACTGCCGCACAACGCAGTTGCATCACGCTCTGCCCGTTCAGTACCGGGCCCACGCCGCAGGGTGCAAAGATATCGCAAGGGGTACTGATCAACGCATCGTTGGTCACCGGTTTGGCATCGAACTGCTCCATCGCCAGCCGCACCCGCCCCGGGTCCAGGTCGCTGACCAGCAGCTCCGCGCCCACCGCATGCAATTGCTCCGCCAGTGCATAACCGACATTGCCCAACCCCTGCACCGCTATCCGCAAGCCTCTCAGGTCATCGCTGCCCAGCCGGAACGAGGTTGTGGCACGTATGCCCGCGAACACCCCCATCGCCGCATGTGGCGATGGGTCGCCCGACGCAGTGGTGCTGGTCACGTAGGGCGTGCTGTGGGCAATGCAGTCCATGTCCAAGGTCGAGGTGCCACTGTCCACGGCGATAATGAAGCGGCCATGGAAAGTATCGATGAAGCGGCCAAAGGCCTCGAACAGCGCGGCGCGGTTTTCCACATGCGGGTTGCGCATGATCACCGCTTTGCCACCCCCCATCGGTAAGCCGGCCAGTGCTGCCTTGTAGCTCATGCCCTGGGCCAGGCGAATCGCGTCGGTCATGGCGCTTTCGTCATCGGCATAAGGCAGGTAGCGGCACCCCCCCATGGCCGGGCCCAAATGCTCACTGTGGATTGCCACAACGGCTTTCAGGCCCGTAGGCGGGTCATTGAACAGGTGCAGTGACTGGGTACGGGTGCTTTGCATCAGCGCGAACATCGACCGGCTCCCCTACGAGGTGCTCCTTCCAGTATAGGCACGGCCTCGGCGTTGACGCCGCCGCCGGACCACTGGACGAAACCACGCGCCACAGCTAATACTCAAACGTGTGTGGAGATGCCCCATGAAGCCACGTCAAGCCTGCCTGGCCTGCCTGGAACGCGAGCCTGTCGACCTGCTGGAAGCCGCATTGTGGATTGCTGCCGAGCACGACCCTGGTGTCGAGCCCGCGGCCAGCCTTGCTGCGCTGCACGACCTGCAGCGCGAGATAAGCGCCAACCTGCCGATGCTTCCACTATGCGAACTGGCCCAGCCACTGCTGCGCCAGCTCAATGCGCTGGGTTTTCAGCAGGATGAATATCACCCCTTGCGCCCCCATGCGGCGATGATGGACAAGGTACTGCAGCGCCGCCGCGGCCAACCACTGACCCTGGCCATCCTCGCGTTGGAACTGGCCAGGCGCCTGTCCATACCGCTGGAGGGTGTGGGCTTCCCTGGCCATTTCCTGCTGCGCGTGCCGGGTGCCGACCACCTGCTCGATCCCTGTGGCGGCCGGCGCCTGTATCCCAGCGACTGCCGCGAATTGCTGGCGCGCCAGTTCGGCCCGCACCTGGCGCTGACAGCCGAGCACCTGCGCAGCGCCAGCCCGCTGCAGATGCTGCAACGCCTGTCACGCAACCTGCGCCAACTGCACATCAGTAACGACAACCACCTGGCGGCATTGATCGATGCAGAGCGGATCATGCAGTTGGGCCCGGTGCAGGTGAGCGACTACATGACTCGCGCCTCGCTCTACCATCATCTGGATTGCCCACAGGCCGAGCGCTTCGACCTGGAGCATGCATTGCTGCTGACGGAAGACCCGGTCCAGCGCCTGAAGCTGTCCGAGCGAATCGGCAAGCTTCCGGCGGCGAACCGTTCACTTCACTGAGCCGGGCTGTCCGGCTGCTGGGCGGGATGGGCCTTGGCGAACGCCGGGTGCGCGGCCGCCAGTGCGGCAACCCGCAGGATGCGCGGGAAGCTGTCGAGGTCGATGTTGAAGCGTTCGGCCGCGTACAACTGCGGGATCAGGTACACATCCGCCAGCCCAGGCGTGTCGCCAAAGCAGAAACCGTGATCGCCAATCAGTTGCTCCACTGCCGCGAGCCCTTGGCTGATCCAGTGGCCGATCCACTGGTTGACCTGCCCCTCATCCTGACCGGCCTGGCGCAGCCGGTTGAGCACACTGACGTTGTGCAGCGGATGAATGTCGCAACCAATGATGGCCGCCACCCCACGTACCTTGGCCCGTGCCTCGGCTGTGGCCGGCAGCAACGCAGGCTGTGGATAAACCTCTTCCAGGTACTCGATGATCGCCGGCGACTGCACCAGCACCTCACCACCGTCGGTGCGCAAGGCCGGTACGCGGCCCTGCGGGTTGACGGCTACATAGCCCTCGTCACGCTGCTCACCCTGCAGCAGGTTGACCGGCAGGGACTGGTAAGCCAGCCCCTTCAGTGCCAGGGCAATGCGCACCCGGTAGGACGAGGTGGAACGGTAATAGGTGTACAGCTCCATACCCCTGCCTCCTCAGTTGGCTGCGATGACCGTGCCGCGGCACTCACCGAAACCGATGCTGGCCACGCCGTCACGTGTGCAGCGGGCACGCAGGATGATTTCGTCGCCGTCTTCGAGGAATTTGCGCACCTCGCCGCTGGCCAGCTCGACCGGCAGTTTGCCGCCTTCGGTGATCTCCAGCAGGCTACCGAACGATCCCGGCGTGGCGCCCGACAGCGTGCCCGAACCGAACAGGTCACCTGGCTGCAGCTGGCAGCCGTTGACACTGTGGTGCGCCACCAGCTGCGCCACGGTCCAGTACATGCTGCGGGTGTTGCTCAGGGTCAGGCGGTGCGGGGCAATGCCCTGCTCACGCATGCGCTCGGTCAGCAGCAGCACTTCGAGTTCGATATCGAATGCACCGCTGGCCTGGTCGCGCTTGTCCAGCAGGTACGACAGTGGCTGCGGGTCGCCCTCCGGGCGCTCCGGCTGGGCGCAGCGGAACGGCTCCAACGCTTCGGCGGTGACTACCCAGGGCGAAATGGTGGTGATGAAGCTCTTGGACAGGAACGGCCCCAGTGGCTGGTATTCCCAAGCCTGGATATCGCGCGCCGACCAATCGTTGAGCAGGCACAGGCCGGCTACGTGCTCGGCAGCGTCGCCTACCGGAATTGCCTGGCCCATGTCATTGCCCTGGCCAATCCAGATACCCAGTTCCAGTTCGTAGTCCAGACGAGCGCAAGGGCCGAAGCTCGGCTCGGTGTGCCCGGCCGGCAGGGTCTGACCCTTGGGCCGGCGCACGTCGGTGCCGGACGGGCGGATGGTGGAGGCGCGGCCGTGATAACCGATCGGTACGTACTTGTAGTTGGGCAGCAGTGGGTTGTCGGGGCGGAACAGTTTGCCCACGTTCTTCGCATGCTCGATACCAACGTAGAAATCGGTGTAGTCACCGATCTGCGCTGGCACGTGCAGCTGGCAGTCGCTGGCCGGGAGCAGCGCCGGCTTCAGGGCTGCCTGGTGTTCGCTGTGCTCGCCCAGCAGCACCTGCAAACGCTCGCGCAGGGCTACGCGGGCGTTGCGGCCCAAAGCGAAGAATGCGTTCAGAGCCCCGCCGCGGGTGGCTTCAACGGCGGCCTTGGCCGCCCCGTCGAACAGGCCGGCGGCCAGCACCGCCTCCAGGTCGAGGATCGCGTCGCCGATGGCCACGCCACAGCGCCTGGCTTCACCCGGCCGGCTGAAGATGCCCAATGGCAGGTTCTGCAGGGGGAAGTCGCTGTGCCCGTTGGCGTGCTCGACCCAGCTACGGGCATTGGCAGAGTGGTTCATGGGTTATCTCCGGTTCGGGTTGAAGGTGCTCGGCAAAGTCGCCCAGCAACTATCGTAGTCGGCCTGCAATTGCGAGCATTCAAGGGCTTGCAGGCTCGGGCGCAACACTTGGCTGGTCTCGAACATGAAGGCCATGGTGTTGTCGATCTTGTGTGGCGCCAGGTCAGCGGCAATGGCCTTTTCACAGGTTTCGGCGTCGGGGCCATGGGCACTCATCACCCCGTGCAACGAGGCACCACCCGGCAGGAAGCCCTCGGCCTTGGCGTCGTAGGCGCCATTGATCAGCCCCATGAACTCGTTCATCAGGTTGCGGTGGAACCATGGCGGACGGAAGGTGTTCTCGGCCACCATCCAGCGTGGCGGGAAAATCACGAAGTCCATGTTGGCCATACCATGCACGCTGGTTGGCGAGGTGAGCACGGTGAAGATCGAGGGGTCCGGGTGGTCGAAGCTGACCGTGCCGATGGTGTTGAAGCGGCGCAGGTCATACTTGTACGGCACGTTGCTGCCATGCCAGGCCACAACGTCCAGTGGCGAGTGCTGCAGCTCGCAGGCCCAGTGTTCACCCAGGAACTTCTGTACCAGCTGCACCGGGCCTTCCGCTTCTTCGTAGTGGGCCACAGGCGTGAGGAAGTCGCGGGGGTTGGCCAGGCCGTTGCTGCCGATCGGGCCCAGGTCCGGCAGACGCAGCGGCGCACCGTGGTTTTCCGCGATGTAGCCACGGGCCTGGCCGTCAAGCAGTTCGACGCGGAACTTCATGCCACGTGGGATCACCGCAATTTCCAACGGTTCGACCTCCATCACGCCCAGCTCGGTGGCGATACGCAGGCGGCCCTGTTCCGGCACCAGTAGCAGCTCACCGTCTGCGTTGAAGAACACCCGTTCCATGGACCGGTTGGCGCGGTAGATATAGATGCTCACGCCAGCCGGTTTTTCCGCTGCGGCGTTGGCAGCCATGGGCAGCCAACCTTCGATGAAATCGGTCGGTTCAGCAGGAATCGGCTGCGGGCTCCAGCGCAGGCGGTTGGGGTTGATGCCACCCAGTGGCCCGCCGAGCGGCTGGCGCGCCAGGCGCTCGAAGCGTGGGTGCAAGGCAGAAGGGCGAATGCGGTACAGCCAGGTACGGCGCAGCTCGCTGCGGGTCATGGTGAACGCCGTGCCCGACAGCAGCTCGGCATACAGGCCATACGGGGCCTTCTGCGGGGAGTTCTGCCCGACAGGCAGCGCCCCGGGCAATGCTTCGCTGGCGAATTCGTTGCCGAAGCCGCTCAGGTAGTGAAGGTCGGGCGACGTGTCGCGGTTCATCGATGCCTCCGGGTTTTGTTTTTATCGTAATCAGATTACGAATAACGTAATTTGCTCCGTTCAAGGCGTCAAGCTATAAAGGCGACACGATAAACCCGGAACCTCCCCTCCCATGGCCAAAGCCAACGCCTCCACCGACACCGGCAAGCAGAAGGTCCGCTCGGCGGAAGTCGGCACCGACATCCTCAAGGCCCTCGCTGAACTCTCGCCCTCGACGTCACTATCACGCCTGGCCGAGCACGTGCAGATGCCTGCGAGCAAAGTGCATCGCTACCTGCAGGCGCTGATTGCCAGTGGTTTTGCCGAACAGGATACGGCCACCAACCATTACGGGCTGGGGCGCGAGGCATTGCGGGTGGGGCTGGCGGCGCTGGGCAGCATCGATGTGCTGAAGGTGGCGGCAATGCCGTTGTCGCAGTTGCGAGATGAGCTCAACGAAAGCTGCTTCATCGCCGTGTGGGGCAACCAGGGGGCCACGGTAGTAAGCATCGAACCTGCCGTGCGCGCGGTCACCGTGGTGACCCAGATCGGTTCGGTGCTGCCGTTGCTCAGTTCGTCCACTGGCCTGGTATTCGCCGCCTACCTGCCCGAGCGAGAAACCCAGGAACTGCGCGACAGGGAACTGGCCGCATTGCAACAAACCGCCAGTGACTACCACACACTGCTGGCCGGCATCCGCGAAAAGGGCCTGCACCATGTGCATGGCCTGCTGATGCCGGGGGTGGATGCGCTGTCGGCGCCGGTATTCAACGCCATGGGGCAGATCGCCGCGGTGATGACCGTGGTCGGGCCGACGTCGATCTTCCATGCCGATGAACATGGGCCGGCGGCGCAGCGCCTGCTCACGGCCGCACGAACCGTGAGCTGGCGCATGGGTTACGCGGGCAACCCACACTGCGCTTCGACGTCTAGCGTTTCCTCCTCGACGAGCCAGAGCAGTTCCTGAGAGAAGCCGTCATAAAGGGCGGGCGCCACCTCACTCACCAAATCGCCGTAGTCATCGCATAGCCGCCCGATCACACGCGAGAATGCCGTGGGCTGAGACACCTCTGCCCGGGAAAGCACGGTGATGTATTTCTGTGCGGCACCGAACAGCCGCACCAAGACCCCCGTGGAAGCCACCGTTCCTGCAACCCCCGCCGCGAACGACAGCAAGGCGGCGGAACGGTCGCCATCGCTCCATGCGATGGCCCCGGTGACGAAGGACCTGGCCGCACAGAACAGCCCGACGGCCATAGCTGCCGGCGGAAACGGCACGGTGAGGATGCCGGCCAGTACGATCCCCCACTCCACCACCACGGCCGAAATACGCTCGGCAGCGTCGGCGCTGTCTTCAGCGGCTTCGTTGATCATCCGCCTGATACGTTTCTCCAGGTCCTGGACAGGATCCCCGATACGCCCGGTCTCGCCTATCGGCGGCCGCACGCCCCTGCCTCGGGCAACGGCGTCCAGCACCACCTCAATGCCATCCCCGGCGCGCAGTTGCTCTTCGATCAATACGTTCAGGCGCGCCTGGTTCGATAACGGCACGCGGTCTTGGCAATAACCTGCCAAGTCGTGCTCACGCCAAGTCCTTGCCAGCTCGCTGAGGGTCCGCAGCGTGGGGCCTTGCTCGATTTCTGGCAGATAGACCAAGGGCTCAAGCTCGCGGTCACGAGCATGCTTCAGCAGGTAGGCACCTTGAACGGGGCAATCGTCCATCCACAACGGATAAAGGTTGCACGCCGCGTCGATCGAGGTCCCCGAAAAGCTGTCGATCACCGACTCCAGCCACTGCGCATGGCGGCCCGACAAGCTGCCCTGAAGTTTCTCGCTGAGCACGGCACGCCTGATCTTCAAAGCGAAGAGCGTGCGATAACACTGCCTGAGCCTTTCATATTCCGGCCTGGAGCGGTCGAGTAACTGCGCTTTCACTTCTTCGATGTACTTGTTGCCCAGGTCGGCAGCACGGATGTAGCTCCCCAGCAGCGCCGGGCTCAGGTGCGAGATATCCTGGCCGGTAGCCGAGGTGATGCGGGCAAAGTCGGAGAAATTGTAATACGTGGGATAACCTTTGATGACAGTCTGTGTCAGTGTGCGAATTGCATCCTCTTCCAGCGTTATCAATACCTGATCCGGGTTGATTGGGCCGCCGCGATTGCCCGGGTATGAGTTGATCTTTTCCGTCACCTGTCGATGGGCGAAGGTGCGAAAGCTCGGCATCTTCATCAGCGACTGATACCTGGCCTGCGCCAGCTTGAGCAGTTGATCGATATCAACCAGTGCCTGCTGCTCGGCACGACTGGCGTTGATGAACCAGCTTGGCGTGGTGGCCTGTTGATCCTCGATCAGGGCAAGGATCTTGCGCTTGGCCAGAGCTTTGAGCACATCCGGCCACTGCTGCGACTTGATCGGCGCGAGCGTCACGCTGTGCATGGACCAGTCGGTGGGTAGCAGCTCGACCTTGCGCAAATGGCGCTTGAGCGAATCATGCTGGGCCCGCGAGCATTGCCCCAGCAGGTATTCACTGCCTACCGGCCACAAGGTCCAGCTACCGATTTCGAGCGCCATTTTTTCGAGTGAGTCGAAAAGATGAAAATCGCCTCCCGGCGCCCCAGGGGCATAGAGCAGGTACTGATCGCCCTGCACCAGGCACAGCAGGTCCTTCAAGGGCGTTTGCGCACCATCGAGGCAAACCAGACCGGCGCTGATGACATTGGCCTGCATTTTCCCCAGGCGTGCGTGGTGCAACAGATCGAACGCCGCCGGGTGAAAACCCTGATGACGAGCGGCCTGATTGGCCAGCGCCAGCCGCGCATCGAGAACCTCACACAGTGCGGCCATGGTCAAAGCGTCGTCATAGAGCGTACGGATCTGCTTGACGTAGTTCACGCGCAAATCCAGTTTTTCGATCACGCTCTGGATAGAGGTACTCCCCAACAATGAACGGTGCCGCTCACCCAGGACTTCGACCTTGAGCTGGCCCCCGCTGTAGCCACCACTCAGCGCCCAATCGAGCAGAGTGTGTTTCATCGCCTGCTCAGGGTCATCGACGTGACTGACACGCAGTCGTACCTGCTCGGGGTCGATATCCAGGCCAAGGGCTTGCTGGACCTGTTTCCTGGCGAAGCTGCGCAGGTCGCGCCATTGCGCCAGACGCTCGGTGCAACGCTGCTCCTTCACCTGCAGGTCATCTTCCAGCTGTCGATAGGCTTGCAGTTCCTCGCCCTGCATGAACCGCCGCCATTCGGGCAGCAGGCTGGTGCGGTACGCTCGCACATGCCGCGTCGCACGTTTCTGCAGCGCAGCCACCAGAGGCTCAAGCCGAGCCGCACTGTCGAGCTGGGCCAGACGCCGGGCGTCATCGACCTTGACCCACAGGCTGCGCCGGGTGGCTTCAAGCTGGATAGCCTGCAGATCACGGATGAAATACCTGTGAAGTGGCACCTGCAGCGGCACGAAATCGAGTGTCAAACCCTCCGTAGACAACGCCGCTCGCTCTTGCGAAGACAACAGCCAACGCAACGGGCTGCCTTCAGCAAAGGCAGGGGCGAGTTCACGGGCTGCGCGCGCGCGTTCAGTGTCGAACCAGCAACCGCTGGCCAGGCTGTAAATCAGAAAATCCGCAGGTGCGTCCGGGTTCTGTTCGAGGTCATGACGGCTGGCGACGACACCCGGCAAACGAAAACGCAAATCTCCGGCAACCAGGTACACCTCATGCTTGTTTGCGTCCCCGTCCTGTTCGAGGGCCTCGATACCGGCTTCCCAGGCCTTGAACGTAAGGGCCTTGAGGCGCGTTTCGGCAAACATCAGCTGGATCAAACGGGACGCCAGGGTAAGTGGTTTCAAACTTAATCTGGACTGTTGCTCCCACCACTGGTCAAGAACCGCCTGCCTTTGCGGCACAAGCGACTCGACAACCGCCAACGGTAAACGCTTCTGCTCGGTGAACTGTTGCCGATGAGCCTCCGGGATCAGGCTGGCCAGTTGCGCAACCGTAGCCATCAGTTGTTGCAGCTCCTGGGCGTGAGCCATCATGGCCTTCACCTGTTCTTTCACAGAGCGTGCATCTGGGCACCCCTCACCGAGATCGGGGGTGCCAAAATTGAAATCGAAAGACATGAACTGTGCTCCAAAATTACCGAAGCAGCAGAGTGAACGGATGATAAAGGCAATAGCGCAGGGAAGCTTACCCAGCACTTGGCACTGTTGCCTGATACGTAACGGTGAATGTCGACAGAAGCTATTTTTCCTGACGGATCAAGCGCTTATTCTTGACTCACTGGCCGGCTTGAAGGGCTCTCCCCCCCGCCTTTCAAGCCTGCCAGGTTCACCGACGTAGATTTTGAAGCTCCTTGATCTGACGTCTCGATTGGCCGCTGCGGCTTGCAGCGGCCTTTTTTTTGGCGTCGGAACATGCACCCTGGCTGCCAGGTGGCCGACGCTGAAGCCTCGTCATGACCACGCCACTTTTGGCGGGTAGAAGCTCAGCGGCTGCTCACGAAAGGCCAGGTAGTGGCGCAGCACCTGCACCGGCGCTTCAGTATGCGGGTAATGGCCAATGCCCAGTAACTGCACGGTGTCCGGCTCCGGCACCAGTTGCCGGTAGCGCTCAAGCATGTGCGCGCCGGAAAGCGGGTCGACCACGCCATTGATCAAGCGCAGCGGCACGCCTTTACGTTGCATCGCCCCGACCCAGCGTTCGCGGTGCAACCTGCGCTCCGGCATGTAGCCCACCAGCTTATGCAGGATGCGCGTGCCCCGGTTGGCAGCGATCAGGCTCCAGAAATCATCCAGCGCGCTTTCACTGGGATGGGTGCAGGGGCCGTACACCTGCATCACATTCCGCACCAGGTCGTCACGCCCGAACGAGCGCCCGACCAGCCAGCCAAAGCGGCTGAGCAGCAGCTTCTGGATCAGTAGCATGCGGCAGCTTTCGGGGAACAGCCCGCTGTTGAGAAACACGCAACTGGCGATGTCGGCACGCTGCTCATGGTGTCGCGCCAGCAGTTCCTGAGCCACGCTGCCGCCGTAGTCGTGGGCCAGCAGGTGCACGGGCTGCGCGACCTGCAGATGGGCAAGCAATGCCTGCTGCAGGTCTGCCTGCTCCATCAGGCTGTAAGTGTGATCGACGGGCTTGTCCGAATCACCAAAGCCGAGCATGTCGCAAGCGATCACCCGGAAACGTTGGCTCAGAGGGCCCCACAGGTAGTGCCAATCCCAACTGGCGGTGGGGAAACCGTGTAACAGAAGCAGAGGCTCTCCTTGCCCTGCGGTCCAGTAGCGGATGCTCTGGCCCCGGAACATGAAACTCTGTGCCCGGGTACGCCAGACGCACAATGGAATCTCGGCCATAGGCATCAGATGGGTCCCGGTGTAGTGGTATTGGCGGAATAGGGCAAGGCTGCGGTCATTGCATGTCACCTCGGCACTTACATGTGCTCTCTATGTCGAGGCAAAGTCTAGCCAGCAGCCCATTGGCTGGAACTTGCGTTGCCAGCCAGCTTGATGACTGAGCGAGTCAGTGGCACGAACGGTCAGAGCAGCAATGCCAACAACGGCGCCGCGAACAGGTTGAGCAGCCCGGTCAGGACCATCACCAGGCCGGCCACCGAGCCTTCCTCACGGCCCACTTCCTGCGCCCGGCTGACCCCGGCACCATGCGCGCCAACACCGAACAGCGCCCCCCGTGCCAGCGGCGTACGCAGCGGCAGCCAACGCAACAGCACACCGCCGAACATGGCACCAAGCACGCCGGTGAACATCACGAACACCGCGGTCAGTTCTGGCACTCCACCCAGGTCATGGGCCAGGGGCATGGCAAATGGCGTGGTGATCGAGCGCGGCACCAGCGACAGGCTGGTTGCGCTGTCCAGCGCCAACAGGTGCGCCAGCCCCCAGGAGCTGGCGATCGAGGCACTGCTGCCGGCGACCATGCCCACCATCAGGGCCGGCCAATGACGCGCCAGCATGGCCCGCTGCTGCCAGATCGGCACCGCGAAGGCGACAGTCACCGGGCCGAGCACGCCCATCAACCAGTGGGTGTTGCGCGCATACTCGGCATAGGCCGTATGCAGCGGCACGGCCACAGCCAGCAGCAACACCGGCACCAGGATCAACGGCGACAGCAGGTAGCGCTGGCTACGCCGATACAACCAACGGCTGCCCAGGTAAGCCAGCAAGGTCAAGGCCAACCAGAACAACGGCATGGGTTCAAGGCTCACGACGCAGCCTCCAGCGGCACACCATTTCAACGGTCATGGCGGTCACAATCATCACCATCAGCGTGCTCACGGCGATCACCAGCAAGATGCGCCAGCCCTCTTCACGGATCAATGCGCCATAGTCGAGCAGGCTCATCAGCGCCGGGATGAAGAACAACAGCATCTCAGCCATCAGCCAGCCGGCCCCCAATTGCAGCATGGCCGGTTTGAGCACACCTGAAGCGAACAGTATCAACAGCAGTGCCAGGCCCATCACACCACCGGGGATCGGCCAGCCCAGCCAACTGGCAATCTGGCCACCGAGCAGGAACAGGGCACAGAGAACCGCCAGCTCGACGAGCAGGCGCAGGGCTTTTTTCAATAATGCAGGTTTCATGGCGGGGTTCCTCGACAGGCCCTCATTTTAAGATTTGGCTGCCTAGGCCAGAAGCGAATTGTTAGACTGCCTGCCATTCCAGAATGGAATCGAAGCAATGGAATTCAAACAACTGCGCAGCTTTATCGAAGTGGTCCACCGCGGCGGTTTTACCCAGGCCGCACAGACCCTGCACATCAGCCAGTCGGCCGTGAGCAAGCAGGTGGCCCAGCTTGAGCAAGATGTGGGCCAGCCGCTGCTGGAGCGCCAAGCGTCGCACCTGCACCTGACCGCTGCCGGGCGCATCGTGCTGGAGCGTGGCGAAGCCCTGCTGCGCCAGCGCCAGGCGCTGCTCAACGAGCTGGACGATCTCAGCCAGATGGAGCGTGGCGAACTACGCCTGGGCTTGCCGATGCTTGGCAGCGACACGCTGTTCGCCGGCTTGTTCGCCGAGTACCGGCGGCGCCATCCGAACATCGCCATCCAGCTGCTTGAAGGCGGCAGCCGCAGCGTCGAACAGGCCGTCAGAAGTGGCGAACTGGAACTGGGCGGCTGTTTGACGCCCACCGACGAGGCATTCGACTACCAGCCCTTCTGCAACGAACCGCTGGATGCCTTGCTGCCGGCGGGCCATGCTCTGGCGGGCCTGGACGCCGTGGGCCTGGGGCAACTGGCCGATACACCGTTCCTGCTGTACCAGCGCAGTTTCGTGCTCAACGACCGGCTGCTGAAGGCGTGCCAGCAGCAGGGCTTCACCCCCAAGGAAGGCGGGCGCAGCGGCCAGGCGGATTTTTTGGCGGCGCTGGTGGCGGCGGGCCAGGGCGTGGTGATGCTGCCCCGGGTGGTGGCAAAAGTGCTGGAGCGCCCCGGGGTGGTGCGTGTGCCGTTGCATGCGCAGGAGGATTTGCGTTGGGATATCGCGTTTATCTGGCGGCGTGGCGCCTACCTGTCACGGGCGGCGCAGGCGTGGTTGGCCTTGTTGCGCGAGCCCCACGGCTAACACGCCTGCACAGGTGCCGGGTCAGGCGTTCAGTGCGCTCGCCAACTCAGCCAGCCAAGGCTCGGCATCCGCCTCCGGGGTCACCGTCTCGCTCGCATCCAGGCGCAGCATTGGCTGCACTTCGCGCACGCCCAGTTCGGCGAACAGCTCACGCATCTGCTCGCCACCCCCGCAATAGGTATCGCCGTAGCTGGAGTCGCCCAGCGCGATCACCGCGCCAGGCAGGCCGCGCCAGGCCGCAGGCAGTGTGTCACGAAGGGTGCTGTACAGCGGCATGAGGTTGTCCGGCAACTCACCCATGCCGGTGGTAGAGGTCACGGCCAGCAAGGCGTCGGGGGCAAAGCCCTGAAGATCCTGAAGGGTGGCACGCGCAGCATGCCAGGCCTCGAACCCCGCCGCCTTGAGCAGCGATTCAGCATGACGGGCGACTTCTTCGGCGGTGCCATAGACCGAGCCGGAAATAATGGCGACTTTCATCGGGTAGAGGATTCCGAAACTGAGTGAAAACGTAGGATACTAGCATTCAACGCTGGCAAAAGGCCGCCGTTACCCACGTCGCCATCTTCCGTTTTTCTTTACCAATGGCCCGGACATGATCAACGCGCAATTGCTGCAATCGATGGTCGATGCGTCCAATGACGGCATCGTGGTTGCCGAAAAGGAAGGCGACGACACCATCCTGATCTACGTGAACGCCGCTTTCGAATGCCTCACTGGCTACAGCCGTGACGAGATTCTCTACCAGGATTGCCGGTTCCTGCAGGGTGACGACCGTGACCAGCTTGGCCGCGCACGCATCCGCAAGGCCATGGCCGAGGGCCGCCCATGTCGCGAAGTGCTGCGCAACTATCGCAAGGATGGCAGCGCCTTCTGGAACGAGCTGTCGATCACGCCGGTGAAGAGCGACTTCGACCAGCGCACCTACTTCATCGGCATCCAGAAAGACGTCAGCCGCCAGGTCGAACTGGAACGGGAGCTGGCAGAACTGCGCGCTCGTCCGAAACCCGACGAACGCGCCTGAACCAAGTCCGCCACGCACGGTCAATTCCGTTGAAGAAATCGCCACCACCGAGTTCGATCATGCAAGCAGACGCGCTCCTGACCCAGGACGAGCTGGATTTCATACAGAACATGCAGCATTCGCCGCAACTTAACCTGGCTGACACCATGTCGAGCCTGCTGGTCAATGGCGACCGCCGCATACAAAGCTTGCTCACCCGGTTGGTGGCTAACGAGCAGGTGACCTTGCAGGCCCAGTTCAACAACCAGCAGATCAGTTTCCCGCTGCAGCTGGTAGAGGACGAGTTCCACGCCCTGCACCTGCAGCTGGGTTCACCGGAAATCTACGAAGACGGCCCCATGCTGCGCCCATGGCGCTTGTCGCTGGACCAGCCGAGCGCACTGCTCAATGCCCATGACGAGGCAAGCGGCCTGTGGGTGCGCGAGATTTCCTTCAAAGGCGTGTTGCTGGAAGTCCGTGATTTGCCAACAGCCCCCACCCGCTTCGAGCTGCGCTTCGCCCCCGGCGGCATCACCCCGATCGAACTGCATGGTGTGTTGGGCCGGCGCATCGGCACGGACCTGGCTGCCTACGACCTCGGCCAAAGCCCAGCCGAAGAAATCGAACGCCTGCGCGACTACATCCTCCAGGCCCACCGCCACGCCCACCCCGAACTGCACACTCAAGTATCGAGCTGACGGGCCAGAAACTGCCGCAAGCGCTGACGCATCACACTGCCCTGCGCGCCCAGGCAGGCTACAGGGCTGCCAGCCAGGCTGTCCTGTACCGCTTCCGCTACTTCACCAGCCAGTAACAACGGGCATTCCAGCATCGATGCCAGGCGCTTGAAGTGCCGGGCGAGTTCTGCTGTGGGCGACTGATGGGAAAACAGCACCAGGGCGTCCGGCTTCAGCCGTTCGCAGACCAGCGCAAGCTCTTGCAGCGGCTGCCCGTTAGCCAGTGGGATCACGCGTGTTTCGTCGCTGCCCAGTATCAGGCTGGTTACCAGCAACTCAAGCTCATGGCACTGCCCCGGCAATGGCGCCAAGAGCACGGTGCGGCTACACGGCACACGGGCCAGCTGCAAGCGGGCGAAAACCCGACCGCGCAGGAACTGGTCATAGAACAGCCATTCGCTGGCCTGCCCATAGCCGCCTTGCCGAACGACCATGTCATGCCAAACCGGCATGAACACATCGGCGAAAACCTGGTCCAGGGTGTTGGCCGCGAACACCTCGTCATAGAGGCGATTCAGGCTCGCCACATCGAAGTGTTGTACCGCCAGGCGAATCTGGTTTTGCCAGCGCAGGCAGGCGTCCACCGCGCCGCCAGCCTGCCCGGAGAGCGCATTGTCGCGAGCGAGAATGCTGCCCACCTTGCTGACCGCCACGCCGCGCTCCAGCCAACCGAGGATACGGCGGATTTCATCGATATCAGCCAGGGAATACAGGCGGTGGCCACTGTCGGTACGGATGGGCTGGATCAGCCCATAACGGCGTTCCCAGGCGCGAAGGGTCACGGCGTTGACACCGGTCAAGCGTGACACTTCACGAATCGGAAACAGCTCCTGCTGCTCGAAACTCGCATCGATCACCGGTTTACGTCCCTGCTCGTTCATCTGCACGAAGTACCCTGAGTGCGTAAAAACTGTGCACATAGCTTACTACGACTGTGTCGGTCTGTTGGACCCACCGTTTGCCAGCTGATAGTTGCCGAGGAACGCAACTTCGCGATAATGCGTGCCCGATTCTTGCATGCACGACTGCGTCGCCCACCACCCCGGGCCACACAGCCAAAGGGCCAGCTACCCGCCAGCCCCGTTGCCAGGAGATACACAATGTCTACCCCACCCGTCACCCTCATGGTGTCGCGCCGCGCCGCCCATGGCCGCTACCAGGACCTGCTGGCCTGGCTGCACGAAGGCGAACAGCTGGCCACCGACTTCCCTGGCTACCTCGGCTCGGGCATCCTTGCCCCGCCCCGGGATGGCGACGAATTTCAGATCATCTTCCGCTTCAGCGACGAGCCGACGCTGCATGCCTGGGAGCACTCCGCCTCTCGCCGCGCATGGTTACAACGCGGCAACGGTCTGTTCGAACGCCCCAAAGAGGCGCGCGTTAGCGGTATCGACGACTGGTTCGGCACCAACACGGTGCGGAAACCGCCACGCTGGAAGCAGGCCGTGGCCATCTGGCTGGCGTTTTTCCCAGTTTCGCTGGCCTTCAACCTGCTGTTCGGCCATTGGTTGACGGCACTCGACCTCGTGCCCCGGGTACTGCTCAGCACCCTGGCCCTGACGCCGGTCATGGTGTACCTGTTCATCCCGCTGTCCACCCGCCTGCTAGCCAGTTGGCTGCATGCCTCCCCGGCCACTGCCGGCGCCTTGCGCAGCCGCTGAGGCCAGGCCATACAACAGGGAAACAGTTCGGGTATGCTGGGTGGCAACCAAAGGACAGACAAGTTGACCACCCCGAACATGAACAGCCCCATTCTCGTTACCGGAGCCAGCCAGCGCGTCGGGCTGGCCCTGGCCCTCGAACTGGCACAGGCCGGCCATACGGTGGTCAGTGCCAGCCGCAGCATCCAGCCGCAGGCAGCCCACCCCAACATCGTGCAGTTTCAGGCCGACCTGTGCCAGGCGGGCGACCGCCAGGCGCTGATCGATCACCTGCACGATCGTTACGACGGACTGCGCGCCATCATCCACAACGCCTCGCTATGGCTCGACGACGGCCTCGACAACCTCGAGACCATGTTCCGCCTGCACGTCGAAGCGCCCTACCACCTCAACCTGGCCCTGGGCGACCTGCTGGCCAAGGTGGAAAAGGCCGACATCATCCACATCTGCGACGAAACCTCCTCGCGCGGCAGTAAAAGCCACATCGGCTACGCCGCCACCAAGGCCGCGCTGCAGAACATGGTGCTGTCATTCGCCGAAAAATATGCGCCCAAGGTGCGTGTGAACGGTATCCTGCCTGGGCTGCTGATCCTCAAGGAAGGGGGTGACGACGCCTACCGCCAGCAAACCCTGAAAAAGGCCCTGCTGGAGTTCGAACCCGGCGCCGGCCCGCTGATCGAGACCGTCAAGTACCTGCTCGCCAGCCAGTACAGCACCGGCAGCCAGGTGGTCATCAACGGTGGCCGCCACCTGAAGAACCGCATGACTTGAGAGAAGACCATGACCCCACAGCAACAGCTCGAGCTCGAGGCCGCCGCGTTCCGGCGCCTGGTCGAACACCTGCAAAAGCGCACCGATGTACAGAACATCGACCTGATGAACCTGTCCGGTTTCTGCCGCAACTGCCTGTCCAAGTGGTACAAGGCCGCCGCTGACGAGCGTCAGCTGGACCTGAGCCTGGATGATGCCCGCGAAGCGGTGTACGGCATGCCCTACGCCGAGTGGAAAGCCCAATACCAGAAAGAAGCCAGCGCCGAACAACAAGCGGCGTTCGAAAAAGGAAAACCTCGTGACTGACCTGAATACCCTGCGCGCAAGCCTGGCCAGCGGCCAACATGTATTTGCCGATACCTTGGCGTTCATTGCCGACAACTACAGCTACCAGCCGCAGGCCTTCAATAACGGCGGCGTAGAGAATGCGGCAGGGCAGAACGAAGGTTCGTGCAAAACCCTGGGCCTGGCCTTGCTTGAAGGGCTGAGCGACCAGGAAGCGCTGCTGGCCTTCGGCGAACACTACCGTGATGTGCTGGCCACGCCTGAGGGCAGCGACCATGGCAACATCCGTGCACTGATCAAACACGGTCTGGCGGGTGTGAAGTTTGCTGCGCAGCCGCTTGCGCGCAAGGCTTGAGATTGCCGGGGCCGCTTTGCGGCCCCACGATCCCGCGCCCACCCTCAATCCATGATGATGCCTGGCCCCCCGCCTTCCAGCCTCCCCTGCCGCAACCACTGCAAGGCCACCGGCCACAGGCTTTCGCGAAACCGGTCATGGAAAAACGCGAAATGGCCAATTTCCTCGGCCGAGATATCCACAGGTGCAATGCGCAGGTGCTTTCGCTCGGCACCCTGTAGATAACCCAACAAACGCTCGGTCGCCGCCACGGTCCCGAAAGGGTCGTCCGTCAGACTGATGGCCAGCGTCGTCGCACGCACCTGGGCGAACGGTAGCGCCGCCAACGCCCGCCCGCTGGGGCGGTGCTCATAACGTGGGGTACGCGTGGTCCAGTCGTGTACCACGCCGGATGGCGTGTCTTCCAGCCAACCCAGGCGCTTGCCGGGAAAATAGCCGAATACCCGGGTCAGCAGCGGCATGACCACATGCCACTTGCCGAACAGCTGCCAGCGCTGGTTGGCCGCGTAGTCGCGCCAGTAGGCGAACTGCGCGCCAACCATCACGACCCGACGGATCAGGCCAGCCGACGGTGCCAGGCCTACTGCACAACCGCCGAAACTGTGCCCCACCACGTCCACCGGCTGACCTGGAAAATGCGCTGCCGCATGCGCCAGCATGGCTTCGAAATCCAGCCGGCCCCAGTCGCTCCAGGAGGCCTGGAAACCACGCAGCGACGCCGGCCGGGATTCGCCGATGCCACGGTAGTCGTAGGTCAGCACATCGCAGCCGTGGGCGAACAGGTAGTCGGCAAAGCGGGCGTAATAGCGGCAGCGTACCGAAGTGGCAGCGTTGATGATCACCAGCGGGCGCTGGGGGGCAGGTTGGGCGTGGCGCCAGCAGAAGCCGCCGAGGCGGTAGCCGTCGGCCGCGGGGTGGCGAAATGGGGTAGCAGGTTGGGTGAGGCTACTCATGGCGCATTCCCTGTCGTTGTGCGCCAAAACTAGCAAATATTTTGTAGCCTGTACCGGCCTCTTCGCGGGTGAACCCGCTCCTACAGGGGTGAGACCTGTAGGAGCGGGTTCACCCGCGAAAAGGCCAGTGCAGGCTGATCCGATTACAGCTCGACGCAGTCGAACTTCACATCGGTGGCCACGTCTTCGTCGTAGTTGACGTCAGCGCGCTCGAAGCCGAACAGGTTGAGGAACTGCTTCTTGTAACCGGCATAGTCGGTCAGCTCGAACAGGTTCTCGGTGGTCACCTGTGGCCACAGGGCCTTGCAGGCGTTTTGCACGTCGTCACGCAGTTCCCAGTCGTCCAGGCGCAGGCGCCCTTTCTCGTCGACCTCTGCCGGCGCACCGTCGGTACGGTACATACGGTCGCGGTACATGCGGTCGAGCTGGTCCTGGGTGCCTTCGTGAACACCTTTCTCCTGCATGATCTTGAAGACCATCGACAGGTACAGTGGCATCACCGGGATGGCCGAGCTGGCCTGGGTAACCACCGACTTGAGCACCGCCACATTGGCGCCGCCTTTCACTTCACCGGCCAGCTTCTGGTTCAGACGCAGGGCGGTTTCGTCCAGGTCCTGCTTGGCCTGGCCCAGTGCACCGTGCCAGTAGATCGGCCAGGTGATATCGCTGCCGATATAGCTGAAGGCCACGGTGCGAGCGCCTTCGGCCAGTACATTGGCGCCAGCCAGCGCATCGATCCACAGCTGCCAGTCCTGGCCACCCATGACGGTGACGGTGTCGGCAATTTCCTGCTCGGTGGCCGGCTCGATGCTGGCCTCGATGATGGTGTCCTTGTTGGTGTCGATGGCGGTCGACTTGTATGGCTGGCCGATCGGCTTGAGTGCCGAGCGAATGACTTCACCGGTCTGCGGCAGCTTGCGCACGGGCGAAGCCAGCGAGTAGATGACCAGGTCGACCTTGCCACCCATTTCGTTCTTGATCAGCTCGATGACCTTGGCGCGGGCTTCGTCGGAGAAGGCGTCACCGTTGATCGACTTGCTGTACAGGCCCTCGGCCTTGGCGAACTTGTCGAAGGCAGCAGCGTTGTACCAGCCAGCAGTGCCGGCCTTGGTCTCGGTGCCTGGCTTTTCGAAGAACACGCCCAGGGTGTCGGCCTTGAAGCCGAACGCCGCCGTGATGCGGGCTGCCAGGCCGTAGCCGCTGGAAGCACCGATGACCAGGACCTTCTTCGGGCCATCCTCGCGTACGCCCAGCTTGCGGGTGGCTTCGATCTGGTCACGGACGTTGAGCTCGCAGCCCTTCGGGTGAGTCGTGGTGCAGATGAAACCGCGAACCTTAGGATGAATGATGGCCAATGTCTGTACCTCGTCAGGTTTATGCCGGGGAAGCGCCGCTTGGGGCGATTCCGATTGATCAGAGGGTGAGACTACCCCCGCAGGTTATCCGACACATATTACGGGGTGATCAGAGGGATGCAAAACCAGAGTTCTTATGTGCAGGAGGCTCACAGCTGCACGGAATCCAGATTGGCTGGTTAGAACCTTCGCCACCCATTGATTTGTTTTTCACATCAATCCGAAAGAAAAACAAACTTAACAAATAAGCCGAACCCGCCGATGCTGGCGGCACTACGCCCATTGCACGGAGAACAACAACATGAACGACGTGGTGATCGTCGCCGCAACCCGTACCGCCATCGGCAGCTTCCAGGGCGCCCTGGCCACAGTGCCTGCAGTTGACCTCGGCGCCGCCGTGATCAAGCAACTGCTGAAACAAACCGGGCTGGACCCGGCGCAGGTCGATGAAGTCATCCTCGGCCAAGTGCTCACTGCCGGTGCCGGTCAGAACCCGGCACGCCAGGCGGCGATCAAGGCTGGCCTGCCCTTCAGCGTACCGGCCCTGACCCTGAACAAGGTCTGCGGCTCGGGCCTCAAGGCCCTGCACCTGGCCGCCCAGGCGATCCGCTGCGGCGATGCCGAGGTGGTGATTGCAGGTGGTCAGGAGAACATGAGCCTTGCCCCCTACGTGATGCCCTCCGCCCGCACCGGCCAACGCATGGGCCATGGCCAACTGATCGACAGCATGATCACGGACGGCCTGTGGGATGCCTTCAATGACTACCACATGGGCATCACTGCCGAAAATCTTGTGGACAAGTACGGCCTCAGCCGTGAGCAGCAGGATGCCTTTGCTGCCGAGTCGCAGCGCAAGGCAGTGGCGGCGATGGAGGCCGGCCGTTTCGACGCTGAAATCACCCCCATCGTGCTGCCGCAGAAAAAGGGAGAGCCCAAGGTTTTTGCCCGTGACGAGCAACCACGCCCGGACACCACCGCCGAGTCCCTGGCCAAACTGCGCCCGGCCTTCAAGAAGGACGGCAGCGTCACCGCAGGCAATGCCTCCAGCCTGAACGACGGCGCCGCCGCCGTGCTTTTGATGAGCGCAGCGAAGGCCGAGGCTTTGGGCCTGCCGGTGCTGGCGAAGATCGCCGCCTACGCCAGTGCCGGGGTAGACCCCGCGATCATGGGTATTGGTCCGGTTTCGGCGACCCAGCGTTGCCTGGACAAGGCCGGTTGGCAACTGGCCGAACTGGACCTGATCGAAGCCAACGAAGCCTTTGCCGCCCAGGCGCTGGCCGTGGGCAATGCGCTGGCATGGGATGCCGCGCGGGTTAACGTCAATGGAGGGGCGATTGCCTTGGGCCACCCGATTGGTGCTTCCGGGTGCAGGGTGCTGGTGACCCTGTTGCACGAGATGATCAAACGGGATGCCAAGAAAGGCCTGGCGACCTTGTGCATTGGTGGTGGACAAGGGGTGGCGCTGGCCATCGAGCGCTGATTGATTCAAGCAGGCCCGGCCTCTTCGCGGGTGAACCCGCTCCTACGCTGATCGGTGGTGGACACTCATCGGTGATCGGGCGCAGGCCGTCGTAGGAGCGGGTTTACCCGCGAAAGGGCCGGGCCTGCTGGCCAATTTCCACCAGCCGTTCACCGTTGCAGCTGCCACCGTATTCGCGGGTAAACCCGTTCCTACCACTGATCGGTGGCGGACACACATCGGTGATCGGGCGCAGGCCGCGTGTAGGAGCGGGTTCACCCGCGAAAGGGCCGGGCCTGCTGACCAATTTCCACCAGCCGTTCACCGTTGCAGCTGCCACCGTATTCGCGGGTAAACCCGCTCCTACGCTGATCGGTGGCGGACACACATCGGTGATTGCGCGCAGGCCGCGTGTAGGAGCGGGTTCACCCGCGAAAGGGCCGGGCCTGCTGGCCAATTTCCACCAGCCGTTCACCGTTGCAGCTGCCACCGTATTCGCGGGTAAACCCGCTCCTACCGCTGATCGGTGGTGGACACACATCGGTGATTGCGCGCAGGCCGCGTGTAGGAGCGGGTTCACCCGCGAAAGGGCCGGGCCTGCTGACCAATTTCCACCAGCCGTTCACCGTTGCAGCTGCCACCGTATTCGCGGGTAAACCCGCTCCTACCGCTGATCGGTGGTGGACACTCATCGGTGATCGGGCGCAGGCCGCGTGTAGGAGCGGGTTTACCCGCGAAAGGGCCGGGCCTGCTGACCAATTTCCACCAGCCGTTCACCGTTGCAGCTGCCACCGTATTCGCGGGTAAACCCGCTCCTACCACTGATCGGTGGCGGACACACATCCGTGATTGCGCGCAGGCCGTCGTAGGAGCGGGTTCACCCGCGAAGAGGCCGGCACAGGCAGCATCTGATCAAGCCGCGGCTCGGTCCTGCTCGAGCGAAGCGGCCAGCACCGCCACTTCCTGGCACTTCTGCACGGCCAGTTCCACTGGACTCTCCAGCAACGAACAGGCCGGCGCCAACCACAGCCGCTCACCCAGGCGTTCATGGGCTTCGTGCAGCAGCCCCAGGGTCTTGCCCAGATCGCAAGGCGAGGCGTTGCGACCGTCGACCAGGCCCAGCGACAGTACCTTGTAGGCCGGCAGGCGATCGAGAATGGTCTGGTACTGCTCGGGCGCCTGAACCAGATCGACGTGCAGGCCATCGACCGGCAGGTTGGCGGCCAGGCCGAGGTTGCCCTCCAGGCCACCGAAGTACGTGGCGATCAGCTTCTTCAACGGTGCGCGTTGAAGGATGTTGTAAACGCGTTCATAGGCATTTTTCCAATCCTGGGGCAGGTCCTGGGCGAGGATGGGTTCATCGATCTGCACCCATTCAACGCCATGGTCGGCCAGGCGGTTGAGGAGCTGGTCATACACGGGCAGCAGGCGGTCAAGCAGCTCCAGCTTGTCGAAGTCACCGCCCAAGGTCTGGCCCTGCCACAGGTAGGTCAAGGGGCCGATCACTACCGGCTTGACTGCATGACCCAGAGCCTTGGCGTGCTCCACTTCTTCGAACAGTGGTTCCCAGTTCAGAACCAACGGCTGATCGCCTGCGCTAAGCACGTGGCTGTCCCAGGCGAAGTCGCCGACCGGCAGCAGCTCGATGCCAGCGTCTTTCTGCACCTGCCAGTGGCGGGCACGCAGCTCGCGGTCACGGCCGATGTGTGGAAAGCCCAGGTTATGTGCCAGTGCCATGTCTTGTCCCTTCAGCATGCTTGAATGAATGAGGGGATTCTCCGGCTGGCGAGGTATTGAGACAAACTCATTAAATTTGAGATGAACCCAAGAAATCTTCATGATCATGCTGTCATGGTCTTCGCGCCCCATGTCTCATTCAGATCACCACCTTGCGCATCCGGACATGACCCGGCTCGCCTTCTGCCGCACAATGCCACCCTGACCACACCAGGTGCCCGGCCAATATGAGCCTGCTGAGAACCGCCCTGCGCGAACAGAACTTCGTCTGCGTAATGGAGTTCGTCCCCAAGCCTTCCGCAGAACGCTTTGCCGCCATGGAAGCGATCCTGGCCCGTGCGCACCTATGCGGCTGGCCCATGACCGTGGCCATCGGTGATCGTGTCGGCAGCCCGCTGGACATGTCACCGCTGGACGCCCTCGCCTCGTTCAGCAACCCGGTGCCTGCCCTGCCGCATTTTTCAGGCAAGGATCGCGAACGCCACCACCTGCTCGCCCAACTGCAGCGTATGGACGCCGCCGGCCTCGACCAGCTGTTACTGCTGACTGGCGACCGCCTGCCCGGCCATGAACCTGGCCAGCGCCCGGTGCGTTATCTGGAATCGGTCGCCGCCCTGCAGGTTGCTCGCCAGGCCTGCCCGCACTGGCTGCTGGGTGCGGCGCTGAACCCGTTCAAGTACCACGAGGAAGAAGGCGGCGCCCAGTACTTCAAGGCCGAGAAAAAGCTGGCAGCGGGGGCTGACTTCCTCACCTTGCAACTGGGCTTCGATGCCGCCAAGCATCAGGAAGCCATACACTGGATGCGCCGCCAGGCCACTCCCAAGCCCATGCTGGCCTGCCTCATGAGCCTCACCCACGGGCGCGCGGCGATGCTCGACCACGTGGCCGGCGTGACTGTCACGCCATCCATGCGCGACATGCTCGAAGCGGAGACGGCGCAGTCCAAGGCCTTTGCCCAGGCGCGCAGTGTTGACCGCCTGGCCTTGCAGATTATCGGTACAAAGCTGATGGGGTACGCCGGTGTGCACCTGTCAGGGGTTCACACGCTCGAACAGCTGCTGGCCCTGGAGGCCCGTATCGAGTACTGGCAAACCCAGGTTCAGTCCCTGGAGCAATGGGCACCGGCCTGGCACGCCAGCTGGCAGATGCCTGGCCTGCCGGCGGTGACCTTCCATCCGCCACAGGCTGGCTGGCGCCTGGACGAGTCACGGGTCGATGCCTCATTCAAGGAAAAAGCCCGCTATCACCTGATGCATGGCATGCACGCACTGCTGTTCAGCCGCCGCAACAGCCTGAGCAAGGCCTTCGGCTGGGCGGTGCGCCAGCCTCTGTGGGGTACACGCGTCGGCGCACACGTGCTGCACACGCTGGAGCGCAGTGTGAAGCGCCCGCTGGTGGGTTGCGACACCTGCGGCCGTTGCCGCCTGGAAGACACCTTGTATATCTGCCCGGAAACCTGCCCTAAAGGCCTGGCCAATGGCCCTTGCGGCGGAACCGCCCTGAACCGCTGCGAGTTCGGCGACCGCGAGTGCATCCACAGCGTCAAGTACCGCACCGCCAAAGCAGTGCGGCAAGCCGCTGTGCTGACCGAGCGCCTGATCCCGTGCATCGAGGTCGAAACCCGCCACCGCAGCTCATGGCCGCAGTGGTTCGCAGGGCAGGCACCGCAGCGGCTCAGCCCGCAGCCATTGCCTCGAAGCCAGCCCGAATCGTAGCCTCCGGCAGTTCATCGGCAATGAACACCATCACGCTTTCGCGCGCTTCGCCTGCAGCCCACTCGGCGTCCCAGTCGAAGCCATAAAGCTTGAGCACGCCCTGAAACACCAGCTTGCGCTCCTCGCCGGCAATGTTCAGCACGCCCTTGTAGCGCAGCAGCTGTTTGCCGTGGGTTTCCAGCAGCTCGTTCATGAAGCTGCTGAGGCGGTCGATATCCAGCGGGGCTTCGGTACGCAGCACCATCGTGGAAATGCGGTCCGGGGTGGCAGGCTTGAGCACCGGTCGCAACATCGGTTTCAGGTTCACCCCAAGGTCAGGGTTGAGGTTGAAACCTCGCACATCCAGTAACTCAGCCAGGTCGATGCAGCCGTGTTCGACCACACGGATCGCAGCCCTGCTATTGATGCGGGCCAGGCGTTCGCGGAGGGCTTCAACAGCAGCCGGCTCGACCAGGTCGGTCTTGCTCAGCAGCAGACGATCGGCAAAGCCGACCTGAGCCTGAGCGATGGTCTGGGTCAGGTGCAGTTCGGCATGCGCGGCATCGACAAGGGTGATGATGCCGTCGAGGATGTAGCGCTCACGCAGCTCCTCGTCGATGAAGAACGTTTGCGCTACCGGCGCCGGGTCGGCCAGGCCGGTGCATTCGATCACCAGGCGATCGAAGGCGATTTCCCCGGCATCCAGGCGTTCAAGCAGCAGGTACAGCGCGCGAGTCAGGTCGCCATGGATGCTGCAGCATACACACCCGTTGGCCAAGGTCATGACCTGCACCGGCTGGTCCCCCAGCAGTTGGCTGTCGATGCCGGCCTCGCTGAATTCGTTTTCGATCACGGCGAGCTTCAGGCCATGCTCGGCCTTGAGCATGTGCTTGAGCAAGGTGGTCTTGCCGGCACCGAGGAAGCCTGTGAGGACGGTTACGGGAATGGGCGTCTGCACGCAAAATACTCCTGAATCTGAAAATGACTGTGGGAGCCGGTTACCCAGGCTCCCACAGGTTTACACGTACCGCAGGCTCAACAGCACTTGGGCCCGGACTTGCCACCGTAACGTGCTTCCTGACGTTCGCGGAAGAACGCCTCGTAGCTCATCACCGGCTTGTCCGGATGCGTTTTCTGCATGTGTTCGACATAGTTGTCGTAGTCGGGCATGCCGACCATCAGGCGGGCTGCCTGCCCCAGGTATTTGCCCAGTCGACCCAAGTCGTTGAACATGATTGCAGTCCTCTCGATTACGCGTCAGGCAACGCCTGGAACGGGGTTTCCTTGTCGCTGCGTTCTTTGCGGCCCAAGGCGGCATAGCCGACCTTGATGGCGAAGAACAGGATGCTGAAGACCACCAGCAGGAACAAGATCGTCAGGCCCGCGTTGGTATAGGCGTTGAAGATCACGTGCTGCATCTGCCCGATGTCCTTGGCCGGGGCCAGTACCTGGCCGGCGTCCAACGCAGTGCTGTACTTCTTGGCCAAGGCCAGGAAGCCGACAGCCGGGTTGGGGTCGAACAGCTTGATCAGGCCTGCAGCCGTGGTGCAGATCAGCAGCCATACGGCCGGCAGCAGGGTGACCCAGATGTAGCGCTGACGCTTCATCTTGATCAGCACCACAGTACCGAGCATCAAGGCGATACCGGCCAGCATCTGGTTGGAGATACCAAACAGCGGCCACAGGGTGTTGATGCCACCCAGTGGGTCGATGACGCCCTGGTACAGCAGATAGCCCCAGAGTGCCACGCAGCCAGCGGTGGCGAGCAGGTTGGCCCCCCACGATTCGGTGCGTTTGAGTGCAGGCACGAAGCTGCCCAGCAGGTCCTGCAGCATGAAGCGCCCGGCACGGGTACCAGCGTCTACCGCCGTGAGGATGAACAGCGCCTCGAACAGGATCGCGAAGTGGTACCAGAAGGCCATGGTGTTTTCACCTGGCAACACCTGGTGCAGGATCTGCGCGATACCGACCGCCAGGGTTGGCGCACCGCCGGCACGGGCCAGGATGGTGTGCTCGCCGATGTCACGGGCAACGGCTTCGAGCTGCTCGGGTGTAATCAGGAAGCCCCAACTGCTGACGGTCTGCGCCACCGACGCGACATCGGTACCGACCACTGCAGCCGGGCTGTTCATGGCGAAGTACACGCCCGGCTCGATCACCGAGGCCGCTACCATGGCCATGATGGCGACGAACGATTCCATCAACATGCCGCCGTAGCCGATATAGCGGGCGTTGGTTTCGTTATCCAGCAGCTTGGGGGTGGTCCCCGAGGAAATCAGCGCGTGGAAGCCGGACACCGCACCACAGGCAATGGTGATGAACAGGAACGGGAACAGGGTCCCCTTCCACACCGGGCCGGTGCCGTCGGTGAACTGGGTCAGCGCCGGCATTTTCAGCTCAGGTGCGATGATCAGGATACCGATGGCCAGGCCAAGGATCGTGCCGATCTTGAGGAAGGTCGACAGGTAGTCACGCGGTGCCAGCACCAGCCACACTGGCAGCACGGCGGCGACAAAACCGTAGCCCACCAGCATCCAGGTGATCTGCACGCCGGTGAACGTGAACGCCGGGCCCCACACCGGGTCCGCAGCGATCACGCCGCCCAGCCAGATCGAGGCCAGCAGCAGTACCACACCAACGACCGAGATTTCGCCAATACGGCCCGGACGGATGTAGCGCATGTAGATGCCCATGAACATCGCGATCGGGATGGTCGCCATCACCGTGAACATGCCCCATGGGCTTTCGGCCAGGGCCTTGACCACGATCAACGCCAGCACCGCGAGGATGATGATCATGATCAGGAAACAGCCGAACAGGGCGATGGTGCCCGGGATTCTGCCCATTTCCTCGCGCACCATGTCGCCCAGCGAGCGCCCGTTGCGGCGGGTAGACAGGAACAGGACCATGAAGTCCTGCACCGCACCGGCCAGCACCACGCCGGCGATCAGCCAGAGCGTGCCGGGCAGGTAGCCCATTTGCGCGGCGAGTACCGGCCCGACCAAGGGGCCTGCGCCGGCGATGGCAGCGAAGTGGTGACCGAAAAGAATGTGTTTGTTGGTCGGGACGTAGTCCAGGCCGTCGTTGTTGAGCACCGCCGGGGTGGCACGGCGCGGGTCGAGTTGCATCACCTTGGTGGCGATGAACAGGCTGTAGTAACGATAGGCGACCAGGTAGATGGCCACTGCCGCGACCACGATCCACAAGGCGTTGATCGCCTCGCCGCGACGCAGGGCAACCACACCCAGTGCGCAGGCGCCTATGACTGCCAGCGCCAGCCACGGAATATGGCGTAGCAGGCTATTATTGTTGTTCATGGTTAGCTTCCAGCTGGTGGATTGGAAAGACCGCCCACCGAGTCTAGGGCCAGTCAAGCGGCATTGCCACACTTGCTTCGTTCTAGAGCCTCTGCGGCCAGATTGCAGTACCTGATGCACATGCAACTCTAACTATAGTCAGGATGACACCTGATGACCTATTCGAGGATCCATGCCATGAGCGATCATGACGAACGCCGCCGCTTTCAACGCATCGACTTCGATGCCCCCACCGAGCTGCGCCAGGGGCTGAAACGCTGGCCTGCAAAACTGCTGGACCTTTCACTCAAAGGCTTGCTGATCGAACGCCCGGCAGACTGGGATGCCGACCTGACTCAGGACTTCGACGCCATCATCGACCTGGACAACGAGGTCCGTGTGCAGATGCAAGTCGAACTGCGCCACGAAGAGCCGGACCGCCTGGGCTTCATCTGCCTGTACATCGACGTCGATTCGATGACCCATTTGCACCGTCTTGTGGAATTGAACGTGGCTGACAGCACCGAAATGATGCGTGAGCTGCGCGAACTCATCGAATAATGAAATCTCTTAGCTAGCTAATAGCCCTCCCACCCGGTGTTTCTTGTCTACCCAGACAGCTTTAAGCCTGGGTAGCGATGCTTTGTACACACCCTTCTAATACAGCTTCTGCCAAGTTGGTACGCCTTCTGCATTGGGTTTTAGCACACCCTGCAGCCAGACCTGTTCGCGCTCCGATCAAAATATTGTATACAATTCTTGTAGCAATCATTTGTAGGAAGTGTCTACAGTAGCGGCACAACAATAAACAGAGAGCCTGCTCCATGACTACGTCCCCTAGCACGTCTCCCGCCAAGCGACCCGAGGATGAAAACCTCGGCCTTGGTGCCAACCTGGCCTATGGTCTGCAGCATGTGCTGACCATGTATGGTGGGATCGTCGCAGTACCCCTGATCCTGGGGCAGGCCGCGGGCCTGAATGGTGCCGAAATCGGCATGCTGATCGCCGCCTCGCTGTTCGCCGGTGGCCTTGCTACCCTGCTGCAGACCCTTGGCCTGCCGTTCTTCGGTTGCCAGTTGCCACTGGTGCAAGGCGTGTCGTTCGCCGGTGTGGCGACCATGGGTGCGATCCTGAGCAGCGAGGGGGGCGGTGGCCTGCCTGGGGTGCTCGGCGCGGTCATGGCTGCGTCGCTGATCGGCTTTCTGATCACACCGGTGTTCTCGCGCATCACCAAGTTCTTCCCGCCGCTGGTGACCGGTATCGTCATCACCACCATCGGCCTGACCCTGATGCCGGTTGCCGCACGCTGGGTAATGGGTGGCAACAGCGCCTCGCCGGAGTTCGGCAGCGTGGCCAACATCGGCCTGGCCGGGCTGACCTTCGCCATCGTGCTGCTGCTGAGCAAGCTTGGCAGCGCCACCATCTCACGCCTGTCGATCCTGCTGGCCATGGTGGTCGGCACGCTGATCGCCTGGGCATTGGGCATGACCGATTTCAGCAAGGTCAGCGAAGGCCCGATGTTCGCCTTCCCCACGCCTTTCCACTTTGGCATGCCGGAGTTCCACATCGCCGCGATCCTGTCGATGTGTATCGTGATCATGGTCACCCTGGTGGAAACGTCGGCCGATATCCTCGCCGTGGGTGAGATCATCGACACCAAGGTGGACTCCAAGCGCCTGGGCAACGGCCTGCGCGCCGACATGGCCTCGAGCATCCTGGCGCCGATTTTCGGTTCGTTCACCCAAAGCGCGTTCGCCCAGAACGTTGGCCTGGTGGCCGTGACCGGGGTCAAGAGCCGCTACGTAGTGGCTACCGGCGGCGTGATTCTGGTGGTACTCGGCCTGCTGCCGGTCATGGGCCGGGTGATTGCCGCCGTGCCTACCCCGGTACTGGGCGGCGCCGGTATCGTGCTGTTCGGCACCGTGGCGGCCAGCGGTATCCGCACCCTGTCCAAGGTCAGCTACAAGAACAACGTCAACCTGATCATCGTCGCGGCCTCGCTGGGCTTCGGCATGATCCCGATTGCCGCGCCGACCTTCTACCACCACTTCCCGAACTGGTTCGAGACCATCTTCCACTCCGGCATCAGCTCGGCGGCGATCATGGCCATCCTGCTGAACCTGATCTTCAACCATTTCACCACCGGCAACTCGGAAAACCAGTCAGTGTTCGCTGCAGCCTACGAGCGCACCATCCAGTATTCGGACATTTCCGCGCTGCGTGATGGGGACTACTTCAAGGATGGCAAGCTGTTCGATGCCGAGGGTAACGAAGTGCCGATGCTGGAACTGGACGAGCACGGCAATGAAACGGTCAGGCGCACGGCCGTTGCCGAGCACTGACGGGTTGCAGGAGCGAGCTTGCTCGCTCCTGCACGCTATTCGAACAATGCATCCAGCGCCTGTTCCAGCCGGGTAACGGCAATCACCTGCAACCCCGCAGGCGCTTCTTTCGGCGCATTGCCCTTGGGCACGATGGCACGCTTGAAGCCGTGCTTGGCCGCTTCCTTCAAGCGCTCCTGGCCACTGGGCACCGGCCGTACCTCGCCCGACAAGCCGATCTCGCCAAACACCAGCAAACCATGGGCCAGTGGCCGGTTGCGCAAGCTGGACATCACCGCCGCCAGCAGCGCCAGGTCCGAAGCCGTTTCCAGCACCTTCACTCCGCCGACCACGTTGAGAAACACATCCTGGTCATGGGTCGGGATACCGCCATGGCGGTGGAGTACCGCCAACAACATGGCCAGACGGTTCTGGTCCAGGCCCAAGGTTACCCGCCGCGGGTTGGCCAGATGGCTATCGTCGACCAGCGCCTGCACCTCGACCAGCATTGGCCGGGTCCCCTCCCAGGTTGCCATAACCACGCTACCCGGCACCTCTTCCTGAGTACGGTTGAGGAAGATCGCCGACGGGTTGGATACCTCCTTGAGGCCACGATCGGTCATGCCGAACACGCCCAGCTCGTTGACCGCGCCAAAACGGTTCTTGACCGCCCGCAGCAAGCGCAGCCGGCCATCGGACTCACCTTCGAAATACAGCACCGTGTCGACCATGTGCTCCAGCACCCTTGGGCCAGCCAGCGAGCCTTCCTTGGTCACGTGGCCGACCAGGAAGATTGCCGTACCGCTTTGCTTGGCATAGCGCACCAGCAACGCTGTGCTTTCGCGCACCTGGGCCACGCCGCCCGGGGCCGATTGCAACTGCTCGGTGAAAATGGTCTGGATCGAGTCGATCACCATTACCCGCGGCTTCTCGACCCGCGCCGTGGCAATGATCGTCTCGATGCAGGTTTCGGTCATCACCTTGAGCTGGTCCTGGGGTAGGCCCAGCCGCCGCGAGCGCATGGCCACCTGCTGCTGCGACTCCTCCCCCGTGACATACAGGGCCGGCATGCCCACGGCAATGTTGCACAAGGTCTGTAGCAAAATGGTCGACTTGCCGATGCCGGGGTCACCGCCAATCAGCACCACCGAGCCATCCACCAGGCCGCCACCCAGCACACGGTCCAGTTCGGTGCTGCTGGTCGTGAAGCGCGGGATTTCCTCGACACTGACTTCGGCCAGGGTCTTGATCTGCGCCTGCTGCCCTGTCCAGCCAGCGCGGCCGCTACTGGGTGCAGCAGCGCCGCCGCTTTCGATCATGGTTTCGACCAGGGTGTTCCAGGCCCCGCATTCGCCGCACTGGCCGGCCCATTTGGGGAAGGTCGCGCCGCATTCGGTGCAGCCATACAAGCGCTTGGCCTTAGCCATGGGTGGGGTCTCCTGGAAAAATTCGCCATGATAACTGAGCAGGACGTGTCTCGAACGCCTCGAGATGCGACAAAACTATTCGTTCTAACTGCAGTCAGTAGCCCTGAACACAACGCATGAAGCGTTTAAGTGGCTTACACTGCCTTAACCTTACCTTTTGTTACAAGGAACCAAACATGGGCATGCTCAACGAGTTCAAGGCTTTCGCAGTCAAAGGCAATGTCGTCGACATGGCGGTCGGTATCATCATCGGCGCGGCCTTCGGCAAGATCGTCTCGTCCTTCGTCGGCGACGTAATCATGCCGCCACTGGGCCTGCTGATCGGTGGCGTGGACTTCAGCGACCTGGCCATTACCCTGAAGGCTGCCGAAGGTGACGTGCCAGCGGTGATGCTGGCGTATGGCAAGTTCATCCAGACCGTGATCGACTTCCTGATCGTGGCCTTTGCCATCTTCATGGGCGTGAAGGCGATCAACAAGCTCAAGCGTGAAGAAGCCGTGGCACCGACTACGCCGCCTGTGCCTTCGGCTGAAGAGACGCTGCTGACCGAAATTCGCGATTTGCTCAAGACGCAGAACCAGAACCGCTTGCCTTGACATTGGCGGGGGCGCTGGGGGGGCGGGCATGCTGGCGAAGAATCCAGTGCGGTGGATGGCACCGGCTTCGCCGGTGTTCGCGGGTGAACCCGCTCCTACACGGCGGCCTGTGTCCAACCTCCAATGCGTGTCCACCATCGGAGCGGGTTTACCCGCGAATACGGTGGCGGCGGCAACGGTGAACGGCGGGTGGAAATTGGCCAGCAGGGCCGGCCTCTTCGCGGGTGAACCCGCTCCTACACGGCGGCCTGTGTCCAACCTCCGATGTGTGTCCACCACCAATCTGCGTAGGAGCGGGTTTACCCGCGAATACGATGGCGGCGGCAACGGTGAACGGCGGGTGGAAATTGGCCAGCAGGGCCGGCCTCTTCGCGGGTGAACCCGCTCCTACGGCGGCCTGTGTTAAAACACTGAGGTGTGTCCACCACCGATCCGGTGTAGGAGCGGGTTTACCCGCGAATACGGTGGTGGCGGCAACGGTGAACAGCTGGTAGAAATTGGCCAGCAGGCCCGGCCCTTTCGCAGGTAAACCCGCTCCTACGGCGGTCTGTGTAGGATCCGGATTACCCCCGAATACGGTGGCGGCGGCAACGGTGAACGGCGGGTGGAGATTGGCCAGCAGGCCCGGCCCTTTCGCGGGTGAACCCGCTCCTACAGGCCCGCAACGGCCGCAATGGTCTTACCAGTAGTTCTCGACAGCCACCTGCCCGGGCCGCTTGCTCAGGCTCAGTTGCAGGTCTCGCGCCTTGAGGACCTTGCGGGTTTCGTCGATCATTTCCGGGTTACCGCACAGCATCACACGAGAATGCTCCGGCGACAGCTCAAGCCCTGCCGCCTTCTCCAGCTCGCCATTCTCGATCAACGTGGTAATGCGCTGATTCAACGCCCCGGGGTGCTGTTCACGGGTCACCACGGGAATGAACTGCAACTTGCCCGCGTACTCGGCCAGATAATCGCGCTGTTCCAGCCCGGCAATTTCATCCACATAAGCCAGCTCCTTCGCTTCGCGCACTGAATACACCAGCTTGATGCTGTCGAAGCGCTCCCAGGCCTCGAAGTCCTGCAGGATCGACATAAAGGGCGCAATGCCGGTACCGGTAGCCAGCAGCCACAGGTCACGACCTCCGACGAAGCGGTCGAGGGTGAGAAAACCAAACGCCTGGCGGTCGATCAGCAACGTATCGCCTGCCCCCAAACGGCTCAGCTCACTGGTGAATTCACCACCTGGCACCACGATGGAAAAGAAATCCAGGTGCTCGTCATGAGGGGCGCTGACCATGGAATAGGCGCGCCACACCACACTACCATCGGCCTTGGTCACACCTAGCCGGGCAAATTGGCCGGAACGGAAACGGAACCCCGCATCGCGCGTAACCCGCAGGCTGAAGAGGTTCGGCGTCAGTGGCTGAACATCGAGCAGTGTCTGGCGAGTGAACTTTTCGGCGCTAGCGGTCATATCGGGCTCCAGGGTTGGCGTGTGCACAGTGTCGCCTAAAGTGGCCAGGATAAAAACCACCGCTTTGTAGGGCCTCATCCAGGTTGAACGTGCCGAACTCGCAGAAAATCCTGTTCGCTATAACAAAAAAATCCCAACAGGATGGTAGGTCTTTTCCTACAATCATCCGGGTACTCAAACGGATTGGATCCTGCGCGCCCCTAGGAGTGTTTCAAATGCTTCACTGGAAACCCGAGTATCTTCATGCGTTCGTCAGCGAACGCAGCCCGCAGAAGCTATTCGACATCGCAGTCCATCTGGCTCAGGACCTGGACATGGATTACCTTGGGCTGAACATCCGCATTCAGATCGCTACGCAAACGCCAAGGCTGTACCTCTACAGCAACTACCCAATTGAGTGGATCGAGCGTTACCAGCGCGACGACTTCTACAAGCTGGACCCGGCAGCGAACCTGAGCCACAGCTCGACGACGCCGGTGCTGTGGACCGATGAACTTTACAAGGAAGCCCCGCAATTTCGCGAAATGGCCTGCCAGCATGGCTTGCGCCACGGCTGGACACAGTCGCTTCACGACCAGCAGCACAACGAAAGCCAGATCAGTGTCGCTCGGCCAAACGGCCACATCGATGTGCTCGAGCTGTACGACAAAGCCGGTAGCGTGCAGTGGCTGTGCCACACCCTTCACGCGGTACTGGGCGAGCACCACCTGAACGCGCTGTGCCCACCCCAACCGAAAATGAGCGAGCGTGAACTGGAAGTGCTGAAATGGTCTGCCGCCGGCAAGACCGCTGCCGATGTTGCCTCCATCCTCTCGCTGTCGCAAAGCACGGTCAACTTCCATATCCGCAGCGTGATCACCAAGACCAACGCTGCCAACAAGGCCGGAGCCATCGCCATTGCCGCCTTGCGTGGCTGGATCTGACCTTCAAACCTGCGACCTTGGGCAAAGCCCTGTAGAATCGCCCGGCAAAGCCCGGCGCGAACCGCAACGGGCAGTTTCGTACCCGAGCCAGACGCCATGCCCCTGCTGACCACCCCCTACGCCGAACTCGACCTGATCCGCCAGCCGGAGCAGGCCAACGACCCGTTGCAGGCCTTCGATGCCGCCGACGAGTACCTGCTTGCGCAGCTACACGATCAGGCACCCGACGCCAATTGCCGGGTACTGGTGCTCAATGACAGCTTCGGTGCCCTGGCTGCAAGCCTTGCGGGCCAGCTGCAGGTGGTCAGCAGCGGTGACTCGCACCTGGGGCACCTGGCCCTGGAAAAGAACCTGGTGCGCAATGGCCTGCCGTTCGACAGTGTGCCGTTCGTACCGGCCAGCGAACACTGGCAAGGCCCGTTCGACCGGGTGCTGGTGCGTGTGCCCAAGACCTTGGCACTGCTGGAAGAACAACTGATCCGCCTGCAAGGCCAGCTGGCACCCGGTGCACAGGTGATTGCTGGGGCAATGATCAAGCACCTGCCACGGGCGGCCGGCGACCTGATGGAGAAGTACATCGGCCCCGTACAGGCTTCGCTGGCACTGAAAAAGGCCCGTTTGCTGACAGCAACGGTTGCCGAGCGGCCGCTCGCCAAGTCCCCCTACCCCAGCTGCTACCGCCTCGACACGCCGGCTCTTGACTTGGTCAACCACGCCAACGTGTTCTGCCGTGAAGGCCTGGATATCGGGACGCGGGCGTTCCTCCCGCATCTACCACGCAACCTCGGCCGTGCACGGGTGGCAGACCTGGGCTGCGGCAACGGCGTGCTCGCGATCGCCAGCGCCCTGGCCAACCCGGAGGCCGAGTACACCCTGGTCGACGAGTCGTACATGGCAGTGCAATCGGCGCGGGAGAACTGGCTGGCAGCGTTGGGCGAGCGCCCGGCGACCTTCTTCGCGGCCGATGGCCTGGCCGGGCTGGAGAAACAGTCGCTGGACGTGGTGCTGTGCAACCCGCCGTTCCATCAACAGCAGGTAGTAGGCGATTTCCTGGCCTGGCGCATGTTCCAGCAGGCGCGTGAAGCGCTGGTGGTAGGTGGGGCGCTGTACATCGTGGGTAACCGGCACCTGGGCTATCACAGCAAGCTGGCGCGGTTGTTCCGGGGGGTGGAGCAGGTGGCGGCAACGCCCAAGTTCGTCATTCTGAAAGCCCGCAAGTAAGCGCGCCACCGCCCCCGTAGGAGCGGGCTTGCCCGCGAACACCGGCAACGCCGGTGCCATCTAGCGCGTTGCCTGCTTCGCGGGCAAGCCCGCTGCCGCTCTTTATCAGTGTGTGGTCAGGCCCGCCGCCCCCATGAACAGCCGCATCACCCAGGCCGCCACACCCAGCGCTGCGACGCTCATCGCCCAGATCAGCAACAGCCAACCCAGTCGCTGCCACAGCGGTTTCTTGTCTTCCAAACCATGCTTGCCAGCCATCATGCGGCCCTCCTAGTGATAGCCGTCTTCGTGGGTCACCTTGCCGCGGAACACGTAGTAGCTCCAGAAGGTATACATGAGGATAAACGGCAGGATGAACAGGGTACCCACCAGCATGAAGCCCTGGCTTTGCGGTGGCGCTGCGGCATCCCAGATCGAAATCGACGGAGGGATGATGTTAGGCCACAGGCTGATTCCCAAGCCGCTGTAGCCAAGGAAGATCAGTACCAGCGTGAGCAGGAACGGCGTGTAGTGCGCGTTGCGTGCCACCGCTTTGAGCAACCCGTAGAAGGTCACCAGCACCAGCAGCGGCACCGGCATGAACCAGATCAGGTTGGGCATGCTGAACCAGCGGTCGGCAATCTGCGGGTAGGCGATGGGCGTCCACAGGCTGACGATACCGATCACCACCAGCAGCACCAGCGCCAGCGGCCGGGCCATATCGTGCATCTTCTGCTGCAGCGGCCCTTCGGTCTTCATGATCAGCCAGGTGCAACCCAGCAGGGTGTAGGCCACGATCAACCCCAGCCCGCAGAACAGGCTGAACGGCGTCAGCCAGTCCAGGGTGCCACCGGCAAAATGCCGGTCGACCACCTTGAACCCCTCCAGGAACGCGCCCAGCGCCACGCCCTGGAAGAAGGTGGCGATCAGTGAACCCCAGATGAAAGCCTTGTCCCAGATATGCCGCTTGTCAGCCTTGGCCTTGAAGCGGAACTCGAAGGCCACGCCCCGGAAGATCAGGCCGATCAGCATCAGGATCAGGGGCAGGTACAGGGCCTCGAGGACCACGGCATACGCCATCGGGAAGGCCCCGAACAGTCCGGCACCGCCCAGGATCAACCAGGTTTCGTTGCCGTCCCATACCGGCGCGACAGTGTTCATCATTACATCACGGTCCTGCTCGCCCTTGACGAAGGGGAAGAGCATGCCGATCCCCAGGTCGAATCCGTCCATCACCACGTACATCATGACGCCGAAGATGATGATCACGGCCCAGATTAGTGGAAGGTCGATACCCATGGTTCAGTTCCCCTTGTTCAGGCTGGCAGAGGTGGCCTCGCGGCCATCATCGGCGGCGGACAAAGGCCGTGCCGGCGTGCGTTTCTGGCCAGGGCCTCCCGGTGTGTGCTCGTCACCCTCACCGGTCTGCGGCCCTTTGCGCACCAGGCGCATCATGTAGCCAAGGCCGGTGCCAAACAGGGCGAAGTACACCACCACGAACGCCACAAGGGTGAAGCCGAGCTGGGCGTAGCTGTGGTTGGAAACACCGTCCGCCGTGCGCATCAGGCCGTACACCACCCAGGGCTGGCGGCCAATTTCGGTAGTGAACCAGCCGGCCAGCACCGCGATCAGCCCGGATGGCCCCATCCACAGGGCCACATGCAGGAACGGGCGTGAACTGTACAGCGTGCCGCGTTTGCGCAACCACAGGCTCCACAGGCCAACGAAGATCATCAGGAAACCAAGCCCGACCATGATCCGGAACGACCAGAACACAATGGTCGAATTAGGCCGGTCCTCGGGCGGAAACTCCTTCATCGCCGGCACCTGCTTGTCCAGGCTGTGAGTCAGGATCAGGCTGCCGAGCGCCGGGATCTCGATCTTGAACCGGGTAGTCTCGGCCTCCATGTCGGGAATGCCGAACAGGATCAGCGGAGTCGGCTCACCGGGCACGTTCTCCCAGTGGCCTTCGATCGCAGCAATTTTCACCGGCTGGTGCTTGAGGGTATTGAGGCCGTGGAAATCGCCGATCACTGCCTGAATCGGGGCGACGATCAGTGCCATCCACATGGCCATCGACAGCATCTTGCGTACAGCCGGGTTGTCACGCCCGCGCAGCAGGTGCCAGGCCGCCGAGGCACCGACGAAGAACGCGGTGGACACGAACGCGGCAGTGGCCATGTGCATCAGGCGGTAGGGGAAGGAGGGGTTGAACACCACCGCAAACCAGTCCACCGGCACCACCCGACCATCGATGATCTCGTGACCTTGCGGGGTTTGCATCCAGCTGTTGGAGGCGAGAATCCAGAAGGTAGAGACCAGCGTACCGAGCGCTACCATCACCGTGGAGAAGAAGTGCAGACCACGGCCGACGCGGTTCCAGCCAAACAACATGACGCCCAGGAAGCCGGCCTCGAGGAAGAACGCAGTCAGTACTTCGTAGGTGAGCAGCGGGCCGGTGACGGCGCCGGCAAAGTCGGAGAAGCGGCTCCAGTTGGTACCGAACTGGTAGGCCATGACCAGACCGGAGACCACGCCCATGCCGAAGTTGACGGCGAAGATCTTCGACCAGAAGTGATAGAGGTCACGGTAGACCTGGTTGTGGGTCCGCAGCCATAGGCCTTCGAGGACTGCCAGGTAGCTGGCCAGGCCAATGGTGATGGCCGGGAACAGGATGTGGAACGACACGGTAAAGGCAAACTGCATTCGGGCGAGCTCTAAGGCCTCTATTCCGAACATGGTGCTTCCTCTTCAGATAATCCGGCGTCCGGGCTTGTGGCCCCAGTCGCCCACTGCCCCCACTGGGTCGAGTACGGCGTGTTGGAATTGTTCTGTTCGATCGCAGGGATTCCGGCCAGACGGCCAATTCATTGATCTGGAACGATTGACCCAGATCAATGAATGCTAGGAAGCATAGTCCCGAATGGCCCGGTGGGCCGTGTGGTGGATTGCCGCGTGACCTGTTGCCTCACCCTCTTTGATTAGCAGTGGAAAAGTGCCGACCTGAGCAAACAGTAACCGCTTGTTACAAACAGATGATACGCTGCGCCCCCCCTCTACTGCGCCGAGGCCCCTGGTTTCCGATGTCCGATTCCGCACCGCAGTTGTTGCGTCACCATCGTCCTTTTTTGGCCTTCTGGCTGGCCCGCGTGTTCACCGCCAGCGGCTTCCAGATGCTCACCGTGGCCATCGGCTGGCACCTCTACCAATTGACCGGCAACGTCCTGGACCTGGGCCTGGTCGGCCTGGTCGAGTTCGCCCCACGGGTGCTGTTCATGCTGCACACCGGCCATGTCGCCGACCGCTATGACAGGCGCAAGGTCGCCGCCCTGTGCCAGAGCCTTCAGGGGCTGATTGCCCTGGCGCTGGCGGTGGGCAGTGCCACCGACAACGTCACCCGCGAACTGATCTTTGCCCTGGCCTTCCTGCTCGGCGCCAGCCGCTCATTCGAAATGCCGGCAACCCAGGCGCTGTTGCCCAATGTGGTACCGGCCGGGCTGTTCCCGCGGGCAGTGGCGGCGTCGGCCTCGGCCACCCAGTCGGCGACCATCGTGGCGCCGGCGGTGGGCGGTTTCCTGTATGCCTTTGGCAGCATGTGGGTGTACGGCCCGACGGTGGCCTTGTACGCCATTGCCTGCGTGCTGACCCTGAGCCTGCAGGCGCGCGGCCAGGTCGCCCAGCGCGGGCGCGCCAGCATCGAATCGCTGCTGGCTGGCATCCGTTTCATTCGCAGCCGGCCCGACATCCTCGGCGCCATCTCGCTGGACCTGTTCGCCGTATTGTTGGGCGGGGCCACCGCGTTGCTGCCGGTATTTGCCAAAGACATCCTGCTGACCGGGCCGATGGGCCTTGGCCTGTTGCGCTCCGCGCCAGCGGTGGGGGCGTTGCTGATGTCGCTCTGGCTGGCGCGCTTCCCGTTCCAGCGCAACGTCGGGCGGACGATGTTCACTGCGGTCGGGGTGTTCGGCGTGGCGACCATCGCCTTCGGCCTGTCGACCTCGTTCTGGTTCTCGCTGGCGGTACTGGTGGTACTGGGTGCGGCAGACATGATCAGCATGGTCATTCGCAGCTCGTTCGTGCAGCTGGAGACACCGGATGAAATGCGTGGGCGGGTGAGCGCAGTGAACGGCCTGTTCATCGGTGCCTCGAACCAGCTCGGTGAGTTCGAATCGGGGGTGACCGCGCACTGGTTTGGTACAGTGCCGGCGGTAGTGCTGGGCGGGGTGGGCACCTTGGTGGTGACCGGGGTGTGGATAAAACTGTTCCCTACCCTGGCCAAGCGGGATCGGTTGCATAACGGGTGACGCGTCACCCGTGCCGGACTGTTCGCGGGCAAGCCCGCGCCTGCAGGGGACGTTACCCGCGCAGGGCCGGAAAAACCCATTCCCCAACGGCCATAGGCCCCCGCCATGCATGCTGGTATGATGCGCGGCTTTTTTCCTCCCCACACAAAACCACAGCATCCGGTACGGTCTGTGCTTTGCTGATGGGGTCGATACATTCATGGCGCCGGGGGCGCCTTGGGGAGCGGGCATGCTGGAAAGGCTGTTTCAACTAAGAGCACACAACACCAACGTGCGCACCGAGATTCTCGCGGGCGTCACCACCTTCCTGGCCATGGCCTACATCCTGTTCGTCAACCCGAGCATCCTCGGTGAGACCGGCATGGACAAGGGCGCGATCTTCGTCGCCACCTGCCTGGCAGCCGCCATCGGCTCCGCCACCATGGGCCTGATTGCCAACTACCCGATCGCCCTGGCACCGGGCATGGGCCTGAACGCGTTCTTCACCTACACCGTAGTGCTGCACATGGGCCACACCTGGCAGGTGGCACTGGGTGCCGTGTTCCTGTCAGCAGTGATGTTCTTCCTGCTGTCGATCTTCCGCATCCGCGAGTGGATCGTGAACAGCATCCCGCTGCCGCTGCGTTCGGCGATTGCCGCCGGCATTGGCCTGTTCCTGGCATTGATCGCCCTGCATAACGCCGGCATCGTCGTCGATAACCCAGCCACCTTGGTGGGCATGGGCGACCTCAAGCAGCCTTCGGTGATTCTCGCCACACTGGGCTTTTTCCTGATCGTCGGCCTTGAGTCGCTGAAAGTGCGCGGCGCGGTGCTGATCGGCATCCTGGCCGTCACCGTCGCGTCGATCGCCATGGGCGTCACGCCGTTCGGCGGGATCGTGTCGATGCCACCGTCGTTGGCACCCACCTTCCTGCAGCTGGACATCGCCGGTGCCCTCGACGTGGGCCTGATCAGCGTGATCTTCGCGTTCCTGTTCGTCGACCTGTTCGACAACTCCGGCACCCTGATCGCCGTGGCCAAGCGCGCCGGCCTGATGGGCAAGGACGGCCACATGCCGAAGATGGGCCGCGCCCTGATCGCCGACAGCACCGCCGCCATGGCCGGCTCCCTGCTGGGCACCTCGACCACCACCAGCTACATCGAATCCGCTGCGGGCGTGAGCGCCGGTGGCCGCACCGGCCTGACGGCCATCGTGGTTGCCGTGCTGTTCCTGCTGGCGCTGTTCTTTGCCCCACTGGCCGGTAGCGTGCCCGCCTTCGCCACCGCTCCGGCGCTGCTGTTCGTCGCGGTACTGATGGCCTCGGGCCTGGCGGAAATAAACTGGGACGACGTCACCGAAGCCGCACCGGTGGTGGTAACTGCCTTGGCCATGCCGCTGACGTACTCGATCGCCAATGGTATCGCCTTCGGCTTCATCGCCTGGACCGCCGTCAAGCTGATCTCGGGCCGCCACCGCGAACTGAACTCGGCGCTGGTGATCCTTTCCATCCTGTTCGTCATCAAGCTAGGCTGGTTCAACGCATGAGTGCTGCTTTCGACCCCTCCTCCTACGCCACCCAGCTGGATGCCAAAGTGACCCGGCTGCGCGAGCTGCTGGCACCGTTCGGCGCGCCGGAACCGGCTGTTTTCGACTCACCGCGCGATCATTACCGCCTGCGCGCCGAGTTCCGCCTGTGGCGCGAGGATGGCCAGCGCCACTACGCCATGTTCGCCCCGGGCGAGAAGCACAAGGCAATCCTGATCGACGATTTCCCCATTGCCAGCGAACGCATCAACGCGTTGATGCCACGCCTGAAGGCAGCCTGGCAGGCCAGCGAAGAACTGGGCAACCGCCTGTTCCAGGTGGAGTTCCTCACCACGCTGGCTGGCGATGCGATGATCACGATGTGCTATCACCGCCCGCTGGACGAGGCCTGGGAAGTGGAAGCACGGCAACTGGCTGAAGCGCTGGGGGTGAGCGTCATCGGCCGTTCCAAGGGCAAGCGCCTGGTTATCGGCCGCGACTACGCAGTGGAAAAACTCGATGTGGCTGGCCGCGTGTTCAGTTACCGCCAGCCGGAGGGTGCGTTCACCCAGCCCAACGGCGCAGTGAACCAGAAGATGCTCAGCTGGGCCTTCGAGGCCATTGGCGAGCGTGAGGATGACCTGCTGGAGCTGTATTGCGGCAACGGCAACTTCACCCTGCCGCTGGCCACGCGCGTACGCCAGGTGCTGGCCACCGAAATCAGCAAGACATCGGTCAATGCCGCACTGAGCAACCTCGACGAGAACGCTGTGGATAACGTGCGGCTGGTACGTTTGTCGGCAGAGGAGCTGACCCAGGCACTGAATGAGGTGCGGCCGTTCCGTCGCCTGGAAGGCATCGACCTGAAGAGTTATCAGTTCGGTACCGTGTTCGTCGACCCACCGCGTGCGGGGATGGACCCGGATACCTGCGAGCTGACCCGTCGTTTCGAACGCATCCTGTACATCTCGTGCAACCCGGAAACACTGGCAGCGAACATTGCCCAGTTGCAGGACACCCACCGTATCGAGCGCTGTGCATTGTTTGACCAGTTCCCGTATACCCACCATATGGAGAGTGGGGTGCTGCTGGTTCGGCGCTGATCGTTGTTTTGCCGGGGCTGCTTTGCAGCCCATTCGCGGGCAAGCCCGCTCCTACGACGATCTGCGTACGCCGACGCCGATCAATGTAGGAGCGGGCTTGCCCGCGAATGGGCCGCAGAGCGGCCCCAAGCTTCACCTCAGAAGTCGAAGAAGACGGTCTCCCCTTCCCCCTGAATGCGGATATCAAAGCGGTACGCCGTCTTCCCATCAACTTCGCAACGCTTGGCAATCAAGGTTTCACGCCGCTGCGGCTGCTCGATCAGGTTGAGCACCGGGCACTTGGCATTGGCCTGGGCCTCATCATCGAAATACAGGCGCGTGTGCAGGTGGATGTTGATGCCACGGGCAAACAGGCTGATGTTGATGTGCGGCGCCATCGGCACGCCAGCAGCGTTGTTCACCACACCCGGCTTGACCGTTTGCAGCGTCCACTCACCGGCATCGAAGGTGGTAGCCGTGCGGCCAAAGCTGTTGAAGGCGTTTTCCAGGTTGTAGGCATCCTGGTACTCACCGTTGGCGTCGGCCTGCCACACTTCCAGGAACGAGTCGCGCACCAGGTGGCCGTTTCCGTCGTATACGTGGCCGATCAGCAGAATGTGCTCGCCCGGGGCGTCTGGCTTGGCCAGGCAGTTCCAGATTTCCTGGTCGCGGGTCGGGTTGCCGGCGGCTTCCAGGGCCAGGCCGATGTGCACGTAGGGGCCGGCAGTCTGCGAAGGGGTTTCCGGCAGCAGTTCGATTGGCATGGCGGGGTCCTCAGCAGTTTTCGAAGTGGGTCTTGCGCTGGCCGCGCAGCACGATGTCGAAGCGGTAGGCCAGGCAGTCCATCGGGTTGGCGTTGCTCATGTCGAGCTTGGCGATCAACTGCTGCACGGCTTGCGGGTTGGCGATCGACTTGACGATCGGGCACATCGGGATCAGCGGGTCACCTTCGAAGTACAACTGGGTGATCAGCTTGGTGGCGATCGATGGGCCGCTGATGGCGAAGTGGATATGCGCCGGGCGCCAGTCGTTCGGGCCGTTGCGCCATGGGTACGGGCCCGGCTTGATGGTGCGGAAGCTGTAGTAGCCGTCACGGTCGGTCAGGCACCGGCCAACACCACCGAAGTTCGGGTCCAGCGGCGCCAGGTAGCGGTCGTTCTTGTGGCGATAGCGGCCGCCGGCGTTGGCTTGCCACATCTCCACCAGAGTGTTCGGCACAGGCTTGCCGTACTGGTCGACGACACGGCCGGCGACGATGATGCGCTCGCCAATGGGCAGGCCACCGTTATTGAAGTTCAGCAGTAGGTCATGGTCGTGGGCGCCGAAGCCCAGATGGGAAAAGTCCGGACCAGTGGTTTCGCTGATCGACTGCGGAATGCTGACCAGTGCCTGGCGCGGCGAGCGGGCAACGGAGGTCTTGTAGTCAGGCGTAAGGGCTTTAGGGTGCCAGTTGCGATCACGGATCACGAAGCGGCTGTTGTCCTGGGCGGGCATGCCGGTTTCCTCTCTTGGAATTGTGAGAACGCCTGGGCGTGGCAGGCGGACTTGCAGTTTCCGGCAGGTCGCGCGCGATGAATATTGAAATCGACCACCTCATACATAACCAAATGGTTATGGATTAACACCTTTGCCTGACACCTGCCGCTTTCCTGAACTAATCTTTGACTTCTTGTTTCACGCTCGGGAGAGCATTCATGGAATGGCGAAAAGGCCGACGCAGCGACAACGTGGTCGATGCCCGGGGCGAAGGTGGCGGTGGCGGCATGCGCTTCGGCGGCGGCAAGGGGCTGGGGCTCGGGGCGATTCTGCTGATCGTCGGCATCGGCTGGCTCACCGGGCAGGACCCGCTGCAGATTCTTGGCCAGCTTGCCGGGCAGATGGAGCAGCAACAACAGCAGACGGCGCCCAGTGGTGCGGGCGGCAAGGCGCCACCGGCCAACGACCAGCAAGCTGAGTTCGTCGCCTCGGTTCTGGGTGACACCGAAGACACTTGGAAAGCCCTGTTCGCCGAGGCCGGCAAACAATACCGTGACCCCAAACTGGTCCTGTTCAGCGGCCAGGTCAATTCGGCCTGCGGTTTTGCCTCGGCAGCGGTTGGGCCGTTCTATTGCCCGGCGGACCAGCGGGTATACCTGGACATGTCGTTCTTCCGTGAAATGGAAACCCGCTTCGCTGCAGCTGGCGACTTCGCCCAGGCCTACGTGATCGCCCACGAAATCGGTCACCATGTGCAGACACTGCTGGGCGTCTCGGCCAAGGTCGACGCCGCACGACGCGCTGGCCAGCGCATGGAGGGCGACAACGGCCTGTTGGTGCGCCAGGAGTTGCAGGCCGACTGTCTGGCCGGGGTATGGGCCTACCAGGCGCAGAAACGCCTGAACTGGCTGGAGCCAGGCGATGTCGAGGAAGCGCTGAATGCGGCCAATGCAATCGGCGACGACCGCCTGCAGCAGCAAAGCCGCGGGCGCGTAGTGCCAGACTCGTTCACCCACGGTACCTCGGCGCAGCGGGTGCGCTGGTTCAAGGCCGGGTTTGCCGAAGGTGAAGTGAATCGCTGCGACACCTTCAGTGCACGCACTCTCTGATGCCCGGTGCAACAGGGACCGAGTGAGACCGCTTGCTGACATTTTGCTGAAAAAGCGTTTCAGCTTCCCCAATCATGGCCGATAACCCCTGCACGAATCAGCGGGCATCCAGAACAACAACGCCTGGCGATCGAAGATCAAGAGAGCGAAATCAACTTCTGGAGAGCGTGCATGAACAGCTGGTTCGCCAACATCAGCGTCAACCTTAAACTCGGCCTGGGCTTCGGCCTGGTGCTGGTCCTCACTGGCCTGCTGGCCCTCACCGGCTGGACCAGCCTGGGCAGCCTGATCGACCGTAGCAACTGGATGGGCGATATTGGCCAGTTGAACAAGGACCTCACCGATCTGCGCATTGCGCGCCTGCAGTACATGATCGCCAACGGCGACGATACCGCCGCCGCCAACACCCTGGCCAAGCTGGACGCATTCAGCAAGCAGCAGGCCTACCTGGCCACCACCTTCAAAAGCCCGGAGAACGTCAAGCTGCTGGGTGAGCTGGGCGATACCATCAGTGCCTACAAGCTATCGCTGAACAAGATGCGCCAGGGCTACGACGCCACCCGCGCGGCGCGCGTTTCCATGGACAGCTCGGCCATCCGCGCCGACCAGGCCATGGATGCGCTCAGCCAGGAGGTGATGGCTCGCCCCGAGGCTGACAGTGTGCGCCTGGCCCAGTACCAGCTGATCAGCAAGGCCCGCCAGCAACTGCTGCAGGTACGCATCGATGTGCGTGGCTACATCGCCGACAACAGCAGCGCCAACGAGCAGGCCGCCTTGCGCCAGCTGGATGCAGCACTGGCCGATACCGACAACCTCAAGCGCCAGCTGCCCAGCGAAGATGCGCGCCTGCAACAGTTCGAAAACGCAGTACTGGCCTATCGTGACGCCGTACGCCAGTTCCGCGACGCGGTTGCCAACATCACCACCTCGCGTGCCGAAATGACCGTGCAGGGTGCCGACATCGTCAAGCGCAGCGACGCGTTGTACCAGATCCAGCTGGAGCGCCGTGACATCGAGAGTACCCAGGCCCGTAGCCTGCAGGCCATTGCCACACTGCTGGCGCTGCTGGTCGGCGTGCTGGCGGCGGTGCTGATCACCCGCCAGATCACGCGCCCGTTGCAAGACACCCTGGTGGCCGTGGAAAAAATCGCCAGTGGCGACCTTACCCAGCACATGCGCGTCACCCGCCGTGACGAACTGGGCGTGCTGCAGCAAGGCATCGCGCGCATGGGCACCACCCTGCGCGAGCTGATCAGCGGCATCCGCGATGGCGTCACCCAGATTGCCAGCGCCGCCGAAGAACTGTCGGCAGTCACCGAACAGACCAGCGCGGGCGCCAACAGCCAGAAAGTCGAGACCGACCAGGTGGCCACCGCCATGCACGAAATGGCCGCTACCGTTCAGGAAGTGGCGCGCAATGCCGAGCAGGCCTCACATGCAGCCACCGGAGCCGATGACGAAGCCCGTGCCGGCGACCGCGTAGTGGGCGAAGCGATTGGCCAGATCGAACGCCTGGCCGAAGACATGCACCGCTCCACCGAGGCCATGAACCTGCTGCAGCAGGAAAGCCAGAAAATTGGCAGCGTGATGGACGTGATCAAGTCGGTGGCCGAACAGACCAACCTGCTGGCGCTCAACGCAGCGATCGAGGCGGCGCGTGCCGGCGAGGCAGGCCGTGGCTTTGCCGTGGTTGCCGACGAAGTGCGCGGCCTGGCCCAACGCACGCAGAAGTCTACCGAAGAGATCGAAGAGCTGATTGCCAGCCTGCAGCACGGTACCCAGCAAGTGGCGAATGCCATGCAGGGCAGCCGTGCCCTGACCGACAGCAGCGTCGAACTGGCGCGAAAGGCCGGGTCATCGCTGGAGAGCATTACCAGTACGGTATCGAGCATCCAGTCGATGAACCAGCAGATTGCTGCGGCGGCAGAGCAGCAGAGTGCGGTGGCTGAAGAGATCAGCCGAAGCATCCTGAATGTGCGTGATGTGTCAGAGCAAACCGCAGCAGCCAGTGACGAGACGGCAGCGTCGAGTGTGGAGCTGGCGCGGCTGGGTGGGCAGTTGCAGACACTGGTCAGCCAGTTCCGCGTCTGACCGTTGGAACCTGGGGCCGCTTTGCGGCCCTTTCGCGACTCAAGGCCGCCACATTGATCGACGTACGCAGGTCACCATGGGGGCGGCCTTGTGTCGCAATAGGAGGGCAAAGCCCTCCCGGCGTGCTCACAGGTACTACTTGACGATCATCCCCACCCCACGCCCACGTGGGTCGGAAGCGGTCTCAAGCTTCGCCCCATCGACGCGGATCGCCTGGATGTCGCCCATCTCCCAGCCCTGGTCCTCCAGCACATAGCCCATCTTCTTCAGCTCATCAGCTACCGGCCCGGTCAATGGCGCATAGCTGTCGAAGTAGATGGTGTCCTTGGGCAGCAACTGATGGTGCACGCGCTGCGCCGCCACCGCCTTGTCCAGCGGCATGCCGTAGTCGTACAGGTTGTTCATCACCTGGAAGATCGAAGTAAAGATCCGTGAACCACCCGGGGTACCGATAACCAACTCGACCTTGCCATCGCGGGTCATCAGGCTGGGGCTCATCGACGACAGCATGCGCTTGCCCGGTTCGATCGCGTTGGCATCACCGCCGACCACGCCAAAGGCGTTCGCCGCACCCGGCTTGGCGCTGAAATCATCCATCTCGTCGTTGAGCAGGAAACCGGCGCCCTTCACCACCACACCACTGCCGTAGTCGAGGTTGAGGGTGTAGGTATTGCTGACCGCGTTGCCCTGCTTGTCGACGATCGAGAAATGCGTGGTCTGATGCGGTTCAAGGCCCGGCTTGACCTTGTCGGTGTCGGAAATGGCCTTCGGGTTGACCTGAGCTGCGCGCTTGGCCAGGTAATCCTTGGCCACCAACTGGTCCACCGGCACCTTGGTGAAGGCCGGGTCGCCCAGGTAATCGGCGCGGTCGGCGAACACCCGCTTTTCGATCTCGGCCAACAGGTGGATGTACTGCGCCGAGTTATGCGCCACCCCTTTGAAGTCGGCCGCGCGGTCTTCCTTGATGCCCAGCAACTGGGCCAGCGCCACACCGCCCGAGCTCGGCGGTGGTGCGGTATACACCACATTGCCACGCCAGCTCACGGCCATCGGTTCACGCCATACCGCCTTGTAATCCTTCAGGTCTTCTTTGGTAATCAGGCCTTTGTCAGCCTGCATCTGCGCCACCAGCAAATCGGCGGTCTTGCCTTGATAGAACTCGCTCACGCCCTTGTCGGCTATGCGCTCCAGGGTCTGGGCCATTTCCGGCTGCTTGAACAGCTCGCCGACCTTCATGTTGCCAAAGTAATCGTTGAAGTTGGTCGCCGTCTTGAACATGCCTTGGGCATCGTTGCGGTACTGGTACTGCTTTTCCGCCACCTTGAAGCCGTTTTTCGCATAGCCGATGGCCGGGGTCAGCAACTCGCTCCAGGGCAGCTTGCCGAACTTCTGGTGCGCCTCCCACAGGCCCATTACCGTACCGGGTACGCCTGCGGCGCGTGCCCCGACCAGGCTGAGGTTCTCGATGACCTCGCCCTTGTCGTCCAGGTACATGTTGCGCGTGGCGGCCTTGGGCGCGACTTCGCGGTAGTCGAGGAAGTAAGGCTTGCCATCGACGAACAGGGTCATGAAGCCGCCACCGCCGATATTACCGGCCTCTGGGTAAGTCACCGCCAGGGTGAAGGCAGTCGCGACTGCCGCGTCCACCGCGTTGCCGCCCTTTTTCAGAATATCGGCGGCCACCTGTGCGCCATATTGATCGGGGGCGGCCACCGCGCCGCCCTCCAGGGTGGCGGCGTAAACCGAGGAACAGCTCAGGATCGCGGCTGCGAGAGCCAGGTACTGGAACGGGACAATACGCATGACACTTCCTTGGTGTTGTTTTTGTCGAGCAGTCAGTAAGGCCGAAGCGCTTCGACTGTGCAATCAACCGTCAGAAGTTTCGCCGCCTGTGGACAGGATTTGTCGCGATCAGGCAACTCAGCAGGCGTACATCGCCAGCTTGCGCTGGATGAAATCCAGGAAGCACTGGATGCGCAGCGCCAACTGGGTGTTGCGGTAATACACCGCGTGGATCGGCTGACGGTAGCCATTGTTGGCCTCGCTCAGCAGCACCTGCAGGCGCCCTGTGCGGATATCTTCGTGGGTCATGAAGTGCGACAGGCTGACGATGCCCTCCCCGGCCAACGCCAGCTGGCGCAGGGTTTCGCCGCTGGAAGCGACCAGCGCCGGGCGGATGCTCCAGCGATCGCCCTGAGCGTGACGTAGCGGCCAATGATTGAGCGACTCCGGTTGGCTGAAGCCGAGCAGACAGTGGTTGGCCAGCTCCTCGACCTGCCGTGGCGTGCCGTGCTGCTCCAGGTAGGCCGGACTGGCCAGCACCTGCACCGGACTGCAACCCAGGCTGCGCGCGTGCAGGCTGGAGTCGGCCAGCTCTCCGATGCGTATCGCCACATCAGTGCTCTGCTCCAGCAGGTCGATGATCAGGTCGTCGGTGTTGAGCTCCAGTTCGATGCCTGGGTACTGGCGGCGGAACTCGCCGATCCAGGGCAGGATGGCATGCAGCATGAACGGCGCAGCGGCATTGATGCGCAATCGCCCGGTCGGGGTCTGGCGGTTCATCGACAGACGCTCTTCCATCTCGTCCATCTGCTGCAGGATCAGCCGCGCGCGCTCAAGAAAGTAGCGCCCCTCTTCGGTAAGGTCCATGCGCCGGGTGGTGCGGTTGACCAGCGTGGTGCCCAGCTTGCCCTCCAGACGCGACAAGGTGCGGCTGACGGCAGACGGGGTCTGGCCCATCTGCTCGGCAGCAGCGGAAATCGAGCCGCAGTCGATGACGGCGACGAATACCTGGAGTTCTTCGGATCGGGTTTTCACATCAGGGCCTGTGGTTGGTCTGTGCAAGGATTAGATAACCGCTTGTCGAGGCCAAGTCCAGCAGCGCCTGTACGGGCCTCTTCGCGGGCTTGCCCGCTCCCCCAAGTACTGCAAAGTCCTTGAAACCTGCGTAATACCTGTGGGAGCGGGCAAGCCCGCGAAGAGGCCGGTACAGACATAAAATTACTGTGCCTTGCCAAACACCTTGTCCAGATGGGCCTCATAAGCTGCCAACGCCGCCGGCACATCTGGGCGCTTCATCACATCCACAGCCAGGAAGGTCGGCAGGCCGGTCATGCCCAGGAACTGGTTGGCCTTGTGGAACGGGAAGTACACGGCATCCACCCCTTTGCCTTCAAAGAAATCGCTGGGGTCATCGAACGCCTGCTGCGGCGCGTTCCAGGTCAGCGACAACATGTATTGCTTGCCGTGCACCAGACCACCGCTGCCGTATTTCTGCGAGTGGTCCGAACGGGTACGACCGTCATTGGCATACAGGCTGCCGTGACCGGCAGTGAACACCTCGTCGATGTACTTCTTCACGGTCCACGGCGCGCCCATCCACCAGCCGGGCATCTGATAGACCACCACATCGGCCCAGAGGAATTTCTCCACCTCTTCCTGGGCATCGTAGCCGCCGTCGATGAACGTCTGGCGCACATCGAAACCGGCGCGGTCCAGGTGAGCGATGGCCGCTTCGTGCAAGGTCGCGTTGAGGCGGCCTTCGGAGTGAGCGAACTGTTTACCACCATTGAGCAGAAGGATCTTTTTCATGCTGGCCTCCACGGCCGAATCAAAAATTGATGCCGGCAGGTTAGAGGCTCGCGGGGGCGGGATACAGCGGTGACGGGGCAAAATACAATTGACCAGAAGTCACGAATTGGCAATGCATTATTGCCGTAGAATTGACTCACCACCCATCACCGAGTAGCGCCCCATGAGTGAGCCGTTCGCCTTTATCCTCAAAGCCAAGACCCGCCCGGAAATGGCTGATGCGTTCGAAAACCTGTTCCGTCCCTACGTCGAGCCAAGCCGCCAGGAACCCGGCTGCATCGAGTACCACATGCTGCGCGACCAGCAGGACCCAAGCCTGTTTGTGTTCTTCGAAGTGTGGGCCGACAAGGCCGCGCTGGACGTGCACTCGGCCCTCCCGCACATGGCTGCCTTCTTCGAAAAACGCATGGATTACCTGGAGCGCGATTTCGATATCCAGAGGGTCGACATGCTCAGCGCTTCGTCCGCTAACCGTTGATCAGCAGGTGGCCGCCGAGGGCGGCCAGGCCGATGAAAAAGCAACGCTTGAACAGCAGCGCGCTGATCCGCTGACGCAGCCACTGGCCCGCCAGCATGCCGAGCAAGGCCGGCGCCAGCATCAGCAGCGACGCCCCCAGCGCCTGGCCACCCAAGGCATCCTGCCCGGCCAGGCCTAGGGCCAAGGCCAGGGTCGATACCGTGAACGACAGGCCCAGGGCCTGGATCATCTGCTCGCGGCTCAAGCCCAGGCTCTGCAGGTAAGGCACCGCTGGCATCACGAACACTCCGGTCGACGCGGTGACCACACCCGTGACCAGCCCGCAAAGCGGTCCCAGCCAGCGCTCGTGTCCCGGGGCTACCTGCAAGCCCGGGCCGACCAACCCATACAACGCATAGACCAGCAAGGCGCCCCCCAGCGCGTGCGCAGCCCAGGGGCCACTGTTGATTCCCAGCCAGGCGCTGCCCAGCAAGGTGCCGACAAAAATCAATGCCAGCATCGGCCCCAGGCGGACCAACAACCCTCGCAGATGCCCGCCGCTGGCCAGCTGCCACAGGTTGGTGAGTGTCGAGGGCACGATCAACAACGCGGCAGCCTGCGCCGGTGGCATAGCCAGGCCCAACAGGCCCATGGCAATGGTCGGCAGGCCCAGGCCGATGACCCCCTTCACTGCGCCAGCCAGTAGAAAGGTCAGTACAACCAGCAACGAGAGTGCCGGGCCAATGTTCTGGTAGAAAGCAAGCAAGGTCGTCATGGGTCGATGATGCCGTGCCCCGGGCGACGTGAGAATCTGCCATATACTCAGCCAGCCTCTTGCCAGGAAAGAGCCATATGCATTTCGACCTGATCGACCTCAAGCTGTTCCAGCACACCCTGGAGTGCGGCAACATCACCGCTGGCGCCGGCCGCAGCCATCTGTCGCTGCCAGCAGCCAGTGCGCGCATTCGCGCCATGGAAGCATCGCTGGGCATTCCCTTGCTGGAACGTAACCGCCGTGGCGTACAACCAACGCCGGCTGGCCAGGCACTCTTGCAGCATGCACGGCTGATAACGCAGCAGGTCGAACGCCTGCAGTTCGACCTGGGCCAATACGCGCAAGGGCAGCAAGGCCAGGTGCGTCTGCTGTGCAACACCGCTGCGCTGACCGAATACCTGCCCGAACTGCTGGCCAGCTATCTGGCTGAAAACCCGGGCGTCAGCGTGGATGTGCAAGAGCTGCCGAGTTTGCGCATCGTGCAGGCAATTACCCAAGGCATGGCCGACCTGGGCATCGTGTCCACAGCCGCCCCCAGCGAGCACCTGCAGACCCGGCCGTTTCGAGACGACCCGCTGGTGCTGGTGACGCCACAGGGCCACCCCCTGGCCAGTGCGCTGGCGCCAAGTTTCGTCGACAGCCTGGCCCATGGCTATGTAGGCCTGGGGGCCGGCAGTGCATTGGGGTTGTACCTGGAAGAGCAAGCGCTGCACGAGGGGCAGCGCATGCAGGTCCGGGTGCGTGCGGAGGGGTTTGATGGGGTGATCCGCATGGTCGCGGGCGGGGCCGGAATCGGGGTGGTGCCGCTGGCAGCAGTACAGCGCTGGCAAGGCATGCTGCCGTTGCACTGGGTGGCGCTGCAGGAGCCATGGGCCAACCGCCGGTTGCTGGTGTGCGCGCGGGATTTTGCGGCATTGCCGGGTTATGCCGCAGAACTGGTAGCCACCTTTACCGGCTGATGCGCAGGGGCGCACATCACTGTCGAGGTAAACCGCCTGCCATAGCGCGGGCAGACACCTGGACGTCGAGCCCAGGCAACTGCGGCTCGGCCGTTGGGCCTATGGTGACCAGTCATTCAGCCAGTCACCAGGAGTTGTGCCATGTCCGATTTCATCACCGTCCTGCGCGAAACCTGCCCGACGCCGGTCGTGGACGCCACCAAGTGGAAGCGCATCGGCGGCGATCCGCACACCGTCAACCTCAATGCCTACCTGTCGGCCGACGGCAGCAAAATCATGGGCACCTGGATCTGCACCCCGGGCAAGTTCGAGGTCAACTACGATAAATGGGAGTTCTGCCACTTCCTCGATGGCTACTGCATCATCACCCCGGAAGGCGAAGAGCCGAAGCACCTGAAAGCGGGTGATGTGTTCGTGATCGAGCCAGGCATGAAAGGTACGTGGGAAGTGGTCGAGACTGTACGTAAGTATTTCGTCTTCGCCTGACTTGCAGGCGCGGGTTTACCTGCTAATGCGGCGGTGAGGCTTCTGTAGCATTCGCGGGTGAACCCGCTCCTACCACGGCCGCGCACTACCTGTAAGCGTGGACAAAAAAAATCGCGGAGCAGACGCCCTTCCCTCTGGTGCGCAGTTACAGAGGGAAGGCCACCTGGCCCGCGATGAAGTCCACCTCTTGCATCAATCCTTTTTGCGATAACCCTCGACGATGGCCGAGAAGTCCTTGCCACCCTCGCCTCGCAGGCTCATGGCCTGGTACAACTGCTGGGCCACGGCACCGAGAATCACCGGTTGGTGTGCCTGGCGTGCCGCTTCGGTGGCCAGCCCCAGGTCCTTGAGCATGAGTTCGGCGCCAAAGCCACCGGTGTAGCCACGCGATGCCGGAGCGGTTTCGATGATGCCCGGCCATGGGTTGTAGGTGTCCGAGCTCCAGCAACGCCCGGTCGAACTGTTGATGATGCCGGCCAGCACCTTGGTATCGATACCCAGCGCGTTACCCAGGGCCATGGCCTCGGACACGCCGATCATCGAAATGCCTAGCAGCAGGTTGTTGCAGATCTTGGCGATCTGGCCGGTACCGACTTCCCCGCAGTGCACGATGTTGCGGCCCATCTGCTCCAGTACCGGCTTGAGGCTGGCGAACAACTCGGTACTGGCGCCGACCATGAACGTCAGGGTGCCGGCCGCCGCGCCGCCAGTACCACCGGAAACCGGCGCATCCCCCATGTCCACGCCCTTTGCCGCTGCGGCCTTGGACACGTCACGTGCGGTCTGCGGGTCGATGGTGCTGCAGTCAACGGTCGGCGTGCCAGGGCGAATGCCGGCCAGTACGCCGTCCTCGTTCAAATACACGCTACGCACATGGGCTGCGGCAGGCAGCATGGTGATCACCAGCTCGCTGTTGGCCGCCGCGTCCTTGGGCGAGGGGCTGATCTGCCCGCCCAGTTCTGCCAGCTCGGCCAGCACGGCCTTGTTCAGGTCGAACAGGTTCAGCTGATGCCCGGCCTTGATCAGGTTGCGGGCCATGGGCGCGCCCATGTTGCCCAGGCCGATGAATGCGATACGCATGACGTACTCCTTAGCGCAGGCTAATGGTGGTGTTCACACCGTCGTTGACGCTGTCGTCATCGAACCAGCGAGCAGTGACGGTCTTGGTCTGAGTGTAGAACTGCACCACTTGCTTGCCGTACGGCCCCAGGTCACCGAGTTTGGAGCCACGCGAGCCGGTGAAGCTGAAGAACGGTACGGGTACCGGGATCGGGATGTTGATGCCGACCTGGCCAATATCGATTTCGCTCTGGAACTTGCGGGCCGCAGCGCCGCTCTGGGTGAACAGGCCGGTGCCGTTGCCGAACGGGTTGGCGTTGACCAGGGCGATGGCCTCGTCGAGCGTGTCGACTTCCAGGGTCACCAGCACCGGGCCGAAGATTTCCTGGGTATACACCTGCATGTCGGTCTTCACGCCCGAGAACAGGGTCGGGCCGACGAAGTTGCCTTGCTCATAGCCCGGTACCTTGACGTCACGGCCGTCGAGTTCCAGCTTGGCGCCTTCCTTGATACCGCTTTCGATCAGGCCCAGCACACGCTCCTTGGCACGCTTGGAAACCACCGGGCCAACGTCGGTGCCCGGCTCACAGCCAGCATTGACCTTGAGCTTGCTGGCGGCCTCCTTGATATCCGGCAACCATTCGCGGGCCTTGCCCACCAACACGGCCACCGAGGTCGCCATGCAGCGCTGGCCCGCCGCGCCAAAGGCAGCACCGACCAGCGCATTGATGGTTTGCGTGCGGTTGGCATCAGGCAACACCACCGCGTGGTTCTTGGCCCCCATCATTGACTGCACACGTTTGCCATGCTGGCTGCCAAGGTTGTAAACGTGCGTGCCGACTTCAGTAGAGCCCACGAAGGAAATCGCCTTGATGTCCTGGTGGGTGCAAATGGCATCCACCACCTGCTTGCCGCCGTGCACCACGTTCAGCACGCCGGCCGGTACGCCGGCTTCCAGCGCCAGCTCGACCAGAAGCATGGTCGACAGCGGGTCCTGCTCGGACGGTTTGAGCACGAAGGTGTTGCCGCAGACGATGGCCATGGGGAACATCCACAGCGGGATCATTGCCGGGAAGTTGAACGGGGTGATGCCAGCGCATACGCCGATCGGCTGGCGCAGGGTGTAGGTATCGACACCGCCGGCGACGTTCTCGGCAAATTCGCCCATCTGCAGGGTGCCAATGGATGCAGCGTGCTCGACCACTTCCAGGCCACGGAAGATATCGCCTTCAGCGTCGGCCAGGGTCTTGCCCTGCTCGGCGCTGAGCACCTGGGCAATGCGTTTGGTGTGTTCGCGGATCAGCGCCTGCAGCTTGAGCATGATGCGCATGCGCGCGCCGATCGGGGTGTTACGCCACGTCTGGAAAGCGCGGTGAGCAGCGGCCACGGCTGCATCGACTTCCTCGACGGTGGCGAACGGTACGCGCGCCAGCACCTCTTGGGTGGCCGGGTTGACGATGTCACGCCATTCGGTGGTTTGGGACTCGACCCACTGGCCGTCGATCAGCAGCTTGACCTGCTCGACCTTGGTGCTGTTTGGGGATTGCGGTGCGTTCATCTGCGTTCTCCTTGGAATTGTTGTCGGGACGAGATCGCCAGCGCCGGGCAAACGCGAGGTGGCGTCCTGAGGCTTGTTTCGAGTATAGATGTGCAAACATCCAACAAGAACGCACAAAAAAACCGGATCATCATGCAAAAAGACCTTACATCCCTGAGCGCGCTTAACTGGGACGATTTGAAGTTCTTCCTCGAAGTGGCTCGCACCCGCAAGGCCAGCAGTGCCGCCAAACGGCTGAGCGTGGACTACACCACCGTGTCGCGACGCATCAGTTCGCTGGAGGGCGCGCTGGGCACCTTGCTGTTCGAAAAGTCGCGGACCAACGGCTTTGTGCTGACCGCCGAGGGCCAGCGCCTGCTGGGCTATGCCGAATCGATCGAGAGCACGCTGCACATGGCTTGCGAGCAGGTGTCCGGGTCGGGGGTGGCATTGTCGGGCCATGTGCGCATGGGCTGCACCGAGGGCTTTGGCAGCTTTTTCATCACGCCGCAGCTAAGCCACTTCGTCGACGCCTACCCGGCTATTTCGGTGGACATCCTGCCGCTGCCGCACTTCATCAGCCTGTCCAAGCGTGAGGCGGACATCGTCATCGCGCTGGAGCGGCCCGAGCATGGTCCTTATGTGTGCTGCAAGCTGTGCGACTACCGCCTGCGGCTGTATGCCACCCAGGGCTACCTGGACAGCCACGCGCCGATCCGCCAGGTGACGGACCTGGCCAAACACCCCTTCATCAGTTACGTGGATGACCTGGCGTTCAGCTCCGAGCTGCTGTACCTGGCCAACCTGATCCCCAACGCCAGCGCACATTTGCGCAGTACCAGCGTGATCGCGCAGTACACGGCAGCGTTGCAGGGGCGTGGGCTGGCGATATTGCCGTGCTTCCTCGCCGCGCAGGACCCGCGATTGGTCACGGTGTTGCCGGAGGAGATCGAGGTGACGAGGCAGTTCTGGATGTATTGCCGGGAGGATTTGCGCAAGTTGAAGCGCATTACCCTGCTGTGGGATTACATCCGCGGGGTGACCGAGGCGAATGCGCCGTTGTTGATGGGGCAAACCCGCGAGATGCGCTTTGCTCAGGGGTAGATCGACAAGGAGTAAGGGTGTCCCATCCTAATCAACGCTAGGGGGCCATGGCAACGACTTGTGACAGAGGTTGTGACAGCACTTGTGACACCTCTGGCGTTCCCCGATGGCAGCCAAAGGACAACCGCCATCACCTCCAGGAACCGCCTATCAACAAAACGAAAATAACACTTGCATTACTGACTGAATTATGATTGACAATTTGGTAGAATCTGCTATACTAGTCGCTTCTTTTGAGATGTTCTGTCTCAAGCTCTTGCAACACTCTTTCCTAAATTGTTAACACTCGCTGGCAGAACTTACAGGCGACGCTTGTGCGTGTTGCATCCTGTTATCAGTCCAGGCAAATGACTGTAATTTCATTGGGATAGTTGTACTGGTTAGTTGGCGACCTCTGCTCCGCTCACTTCAAGGTATTCCCCGGCCAGGGGAGCAACGATTCTGGCCACTAATTCTAAGTTTCGTCCGCTCGGACAAATCCCCGCACTTACGTGCACCTGCAATACCCATCTACTGCTTAATGTCCTTTGCCCCGAACCTCTACCCGAGCGACGGGGTTATTTTTATCATCACAAAACTCTAATTCATTGAGGAAATACATATGGCTCAACGCCCACTAAAACGTAACACTTGCGAAGGTTGCGGAAGAACACACTACTCCCGCTCTCCACTTACTCGCTTCTGCGGAAGCACCTGCCAGAGTCGCACCTGGCGTAAAAACAACATTGCAAGCCAGGCAGAGCTAGAACAACAGTTCATCGCCCAGGAAGCAACAAAGCAACAAGACAAGGAAGCCGCTTAATGGCCGATAAGATTTACTTGGAAGTGCTCAAGAGCAACGGCGCCCTTATCAGCTATTGCGACCACTTCCCAGGCAACAATGCAAAGTACGAATACGTCGAGGCAACACCAGCAGAACTGGCGTGGCTCAACAACTTTGAAGACAACGTGCTTCCTGCCGGTATGGTTGCCACCCTCTCGGACCTACTCGACTACCGGGCGAAGGCAAAGAACATCGCCCAGCTCCAGGTAAAGCTCACACAATCAAGAGTCGAGTATGGCAAGGCTCTACTGGCCAACCAGAAAGCACAGACCAAACTTGATACGTTCCTGGACAATGCAGCAAAAGAACGCGGCATCACTAAGGCAGAACTTCTAGCAGCCCTGGAGGCTCGTAAGAGCGCCGTAGAGAGCCGCAGCAGCACCAGCAATACCCAACTACCAATTGCCGATGATCGCTTCAGAGAGAGCATCGCAGATATGTTTAAACACCCTCGCAAATACAAGCTACCACGGAAATAAATTATGACTACGAAATACAAATACGGAATCGACGTTGCCGAGTGCTTCACACACAATGCCGATGAACTTAAAAAGCTAGTGGACCAACGTACCGCACAGTATTACCGCCACTCGCAGTCGCCAGCTTACCCACAGCTAGGCGTCCACGTTGATTGGTTCAGCGACAAGCCGCTTACCTATGCTCTCAATGATCTACTAGAGTGGACGAACAAAGGGTATACCATCGCCGGTGCATTCCATGAACCGCTGCACTTCAAAGTTCATCTGAAGAAGCCTCAAGCAGATATTGACGCCGACCTAGCCGTCCTTGCAAAAGAAGTAGCAGAGGCATATGCCGAAAGCCGCTATGCCCGCAACGTTGCAGAGACTGCCCGCCAGGTTGACATCACCCTTGCCCGTGAAATCCGTGAGCAAGAGGCAGCGGCAGCGAAAGCCCTGGCCGATAAGGTGGAAGCAGCACGCCAGAAAGCACACGCCGCCTTGATAGCTGAATATGCCAAGCCTGCAAAGGGTAAGGCCAAGCCTGAAATGGAGACAGCAGCGTGAGTGACCAGTACGAACACACTAAGGCATTGGGGGTCAGCTTCAATGCCGCTGACTTCCACTCACTTAACTACCACGCACGCAAACACAAGATGCCAGTTCGAGAGTTCATCGAGTGGGCGATGCGGTGTTACGTCAAGTCGATGCGGGCTGAGGAACAGATGCGGGCGAAGTAGTCGCCCCTATCAACTTGATGCAAAAATACGATTAGCCATTCCCTCCAGCCTCACCATAATAGCTACCTCCTCACGACGAACGCCCGGAAGATCAAGCCAATAAGGCCGCTGAATTCATCAGGCTTCGTGCATCCAGCAATTAGGATCGCGAACTCCTAGCATCAGCTCCCCGGGGCACATATGGAGTCTTGACTATGACCTGAACTACAACAAGGAATAATACTCATGGAGAGCAGAACCTCCACACCAGTCATCATCGACACCCCCAGCCACCTCAGCATTGATGGACTCATCATCGACACACGCACTGGCGAAATTCTTGGACACGATGACACACCATCAGTATTTACCGGCTCTACTAAATACAAATGTGAACTCGGTAAGTGCCGAAGCATTGACGACTTCGAGGAACATCTAAGCTTTGTTGATCGGCGTAAACTACCGCCCCACAAACTGCATTCACTACGAAATGAAGTGGACTATGCTCATGGTGAATGGCGCCGTACTAATTCCGACTGCCGCATCACCATTCCGCAACTGCGGCTGCTTGAACAACTTCACGGACTTGTTCTTTATCGCAACATTATCATCACGACCCAGGCCGACCTTGCGAAATCACTAGGGACTGCCGAATCAAATTTGATGAAGAAGTTAAGAGTGCTGACTGACAGCCAGATGCTACGAGTCTTCACATCACGAAACAGTGACATCCGCAGGGGCGAGATAAAGCTCAGTTTGAACCCTCGATTGATTTTCAGGGGGACTGAGCACGAGCAGGACAGATACATCAATGCCTGGTATCGACCTGCCGCCCCTCAACAAGCTGGAATGAACGCCTCAGCCGAAGCACCGGACTCTTTCGCTATAGCCGCGTAAATCTTGCGTAGGTATTTTCAAAAAGTTACGCAAGAATCGGTCTGCAAACCCCGGAGCACAAGGCGGTCGAGAAAGTCCTAATATTAAAAGGAGTGACCACTTCTGCCGTGAGACAGGATTGGGCACAATCGCCAAAGCGGAGCTTTGAGATTATTGACCTTCTCAAATTTACCATTGTGGCGTAGCCGCCACAGCATAATAACCTGTGCCTGAGGCACGATAACAACTCTATACAGTAGGGGGAGAGAAGGGGCAACCAAGCCCCTCCCCGCTCTTGATCTTGATGTTAACCTTGCTGAGAACTGTAGAAGCTATTACAACGTGACGGAACGTCACCATGTATCTGCACAGTTAAAATCAAAAGCTTTGGGGGGCTTTTCTACCCTGCCCCCTGATTACAGATATGCCGTGAGGCAAGATAGCAATTCTATTCAGAAGGGTGGATAGGGGCTCAGCCACCACCCGCTCTTGCTCTTGCTGTTAACCATGCCAAGCGGCATAGGTTGATAATCGCGTGACGGTACGTCACCTATTACTGTGCAAGACAACACGCTGTACGGGCGTGATCCCCAGGGGCAGCGGATGAATACAGGACGGCAACGAGGTGAGCTCACGCTACTTGTCAATAAGGACAAAACATAAATGAGAATGACAAAGAACAAACGGCAGGTGCTAGAAGCCCTGGCCTGTATATATACCGCAGAGAACGTATATCCGCCCCACCACGCGACACGCGTACAAGAGCTGCTGAGGGACAACCTGGGCTACGGTGACTTTGACTTGGCCAACCTGACCCGCACCTTGAAGGCCCTTGTGGATCAGGGGCTGGTCAAATTCTCTACCAGATCGGCGGATGTCTCTGGTGACACTTTTGGCTGTATCTCGCGAAGGTACGAACGGGAGATGGTTCAATACTGGCCAGCGGACTTGGACCTTGAGGCAATGCGAGTGCAATACAAGATCACCTCGGAAGACAGGGACTTAAGATTTCACAATTTCTTCCAGCGGATGGACGGCCTACCAGAACTCTCAATGGACGAGTTCCGGGCATTCAACGCTCGAAAAACAGCAGCGTGATGAGATGCCAGGGCCAATTTCTTTTTCCTCAATTTGAGGAGAATGAATCACCCAGGGGGCAGCAAGTCTGTCATTACCCTTCCCAGACCGAGATGAACACAAATCTGCGTCGGTCTCCTGGATTTCCAGGACACCCCGAACTAATAGCCGATCTAGCAAGTATCTAATCGCCCTCGGGCGCCTGCCTTGACTCTCTCGTACCATCACACCCCTACAGGCCCCTATCTACGCGGGGGTGCGAGTGGATTATCTAAGCAGATGCCGCCCCACACAGCCTATATCCATTTTTTATATGGATTTACACCACAGGGCCTACCTTTCAGAAAAACACTGATTTGCACCACAGCCCCTACAGGGAGATGCATCCATTTCTGGAGGCATCTTTCACCCGCCTCAGACTTTCCCTCACCGTTGAGGAAATCTCCCCACTGCTCAGGACGCCCCACTTTTCGGGACTCCTCGTTTCTGAGGAATCCGATAGACCAAACCACTTTTGGATCGGTCTCCCCCAAGCCCGCCATGTGCGGGCTTTTCTTCGCCTGGAGGAAAGCCCCGCAGAAAGATCACCTCAAGATTGAGGGCATCTGTATTCAGTTGAGTACGCGCTAGCGGCCACGACTTTATGAATACAGAAACCCTCTGAAATCCGTATTCATTAGACTTGTTTTTAATTGTGAATACACACATACTCTCTGCATCTAGAAGCAAATGAATACAGAGGATAGGGAAATGGCAAAGGTCGGGTACATTCGCGTTAGCTCGGTTGACCAGAACACAGACCGCCAGCTTGACGGCATCACCTTGGACAAGGTGTTCACTGAGAAGGTGAGCGGGGCAACTACAGACCGTCCCCAGCTCCAGGCGATGCTTGAGTACGTCCGCGAAGGGGACTCTATCGTTGTCCACTCCATCGACCGCCTTGCACGCTCCCTGGCCGACCTGCTCAAGCTGGTAGAGGAACTAAACAAGCGTGGTATCCACATCCGGTTCAACAAGGAACAGCTTGAGTTCACTGGCGAGGACAATCCAACCCAGCACCTTATGCTGTCGATGATGGGGGCGGTGGCTCAGTTTGAGCGGGCGATGATTAGAGAGCGCCAGAAGGAAGGTATCGCCAAGGCCAAGGAGAAAGGCGTCTACAAGGGCCGCACTAAGACCGTTGATGATGCTGCTATCCGTGCTGTTATTGCGGGTGATGGTGTAACTAAAGGCTTGTCGTTCCGTGGTGCTGCTGAGCACCTTGGCGTAAGCCTGAGCACCGTACAGCGTGCAATGAAAGCGGCTGTGTAACGCTATAGGAAGCGACTACAGCAACGCTTCGGGGGTGGCGTGCGTCACCCCTGTGATATTCGCCGATTCTTGGCTACGGCCCCCTGCTGAGCCGCAAAGGGTATTAAGCACCGCTTGCATATGGCTGAATTTTCAGCCGATTGGCCAGCTCCCCTCTGATATTTTCCTGCCTGGACACAGGCGATATTTCCGCCTGGGCAATGTGCCGTAGAAAAATTCTAGGTGGGAGCCGCCCTGGCAAAGTGGGCCTCCACTCAACTCATTATTGAGCTCAGTGCCTGCAAGCAAGCCTAAACGTCCTGTAAGCTTCTAGGGCAGTGCATCACCGCTAGCATACCTGATATGGACGACAAGGCCGCTGCAACCGCTGATGCCCTTGAGCTGTTGATGATGAATCAGACAGCCCTGAGAGCCGCCATCGAGGAACTGAGCACCTGGATTCGCCAGCGTGGTTCTGTGAACGTCCACGATAGTGAATATTTGCATTAGAGGCGATCGACCACGCACTCATAAAAACAATAGAGTTAGCTTTCTATTTTTTCAGAACAAAGTCGACTGCAAATCGGACTTATACACAGCGCTCTCAGACACTATAGAAATCTGCTTACCTAAAAGCATAAAATCCGGAACCGCTAGTGGAAGAACCACCTTCAGCTTTCCATCATCATCTCTTTTCAGCTGTTCACGCAGTTCCATTAAAAGACGACCAAGAACATTTTGACCAATCAGCAATTCTTGGTCGACGCCTTGAGCCTTAGCCCCCCAATAATCATCCTTCCTAGACTGCTCAACAATTGGAGAGTCACCTGTTGCTAAAAGCAAGCCACCGAAGCTTTGGTAGTTCTGTGCAAGTTTAACCCGAAGACACCATCGCATAATTTTAAAGCGAATAGCGTCCCAGTCGGGACGCGACTCTTTCCGGAAGGCTTTACTCTTCATTTTTGCGGTCATAGGGCTATGTTGCCCTATTATTTCCCTTTGCACTTCAGGAAGATGTGGAAAACGGCATGCTTGATACATTGCCTCAGACGTAAGGATGCGTATTCCATTCACGCATACAGGATATCCTGATGCCATATTTGATAGCCCGCCATACTCCTCCTTCGTTTTGTAGACGACAACGACCTCAGAACGAAGATACGTGCGGTGACCAGCTGTCACCTTAGATGGTATGTTTTGCGAACGCATCAAATATATTCTCCAGCTATGAATACGTCTTACGCGGAAGCAAAGGGTACCAACTAAGCGGGCCAGGAACTAGCTGTGAATTGCCCCACCATATAGCCAAAGGGCAATTATTCGGGCAATTCCTGTAGGTGACGATTATAGAACCGAACCCCACACCGAAATTTCCGAAGCCTAGGGGCCTTATATAGTCTTTTGGCGCCTGCGTCATCGACCTGATCTTCACTCCCGCCACCAAGAATTCACGCTCTAATATTTGCCGGCCGACTTCTGAGGAAAACATACCCAGACTTCCACCAGCGACCCGAAGAGCCAAAGGGAATTTTTCCTCTCCTTGCACATAGGCTTGTACTTCTGGCACCGCAGGAATTTCAACAGGCCAGAGTACATCTGATGAATCCTTCTGTCTTTTCTGATTCTTTGGCTCAACCAACCGCCAGAAGTTAATTTTTATATTCTTGCCAGAGTCCTGAATAATTTTCTTCAACCGCACATCCTTGGCATAGTAACTACCACTGCTATGCAAGGCGATAACAATCACATTTACTACTGCCTTTACTGGCGCTTGCGTTACTATCCAGTCTTGAAGGTCGGTCACCACACGCCCGCCTGTAAATAACACGTCATCAAGATAGATATACTCGCCCCCTTCTACACCACAGGTATCGAGATTAAGACCACACTGTTTCTGCAATGTCTCAGCAAACAGCTTTACCATTTCCTTCTGACTTTGCCCCGCCTTCTGTATAGTCAGAATATTGGCCTTTGCCCAATATGCAGCGGGATCACTGCCTGCCAGCTTTTCGTTACGGACAAGATTTTCTAAGAAGCTCTTTACTACTTCCTTAGTGAGAAAAGTTCTCTTTATTACATGATCAAACTCACGAAGAAACAACAGTTGATCGTCGGCAGAGAATTGTTTAGCCCACCGCCCAACATGGTCCGCCGTTGGCTGAATCAGCTCACCTTCCCGATAGGTCTTGATGGTGTCGGCGATAGACACCAGAAGCGATTCTTTTTCGTCCATAAATCAGTCTCACGTTCGCGAATTGAGTACCATGAATAGGTTGAGCGGCCTGACCTATGACTGAGGGCTTGAACGAGTCACAGCGGGCACAGTGGCATTGTGCCAACCTCTGCCACTAAGCGAAACCTAATTTCTACAAGCCTCTACCGAAGCCTTTCACTCAACTGGGGATCATCGAACGGTCGAAATAAGCATAGCCAAACCCCGAGTCCACTACATAGGTATGCACCTCTCGCAGTCCTGAAATTTCAGCAGCCTAACCGGCTTGCCCATACCGTCTACCTTCCCTTCAAAACGAGCTCAAGTCAGATACGAACCTTCTTGAACAAGTCTTTGAGGAGCTTTGCAATGGTCTCGACTGGGACCCCCGCCCCATAAGTGTCAAAGGTAATCGTACCGGACGCGTGCCCCATAACAGCTTGAGCGTGGGTGGTAGGAACCCCCTTGGCCTGCATCAGCGAAGCCAGGGAATGCCGCAGTGAATGGAAGACAAGGCCACGCTCATAGGTATCTCCTAAAGCAGCAGGGATAGCCTGCTGGTTGACCCACTCACCCGACGGCCTGTAACCGACTTGGGCGAGTGATCCGCTCCCACTAGACCGGGCTACATCGACGTACCTTAAAAATGCGGCCAAGTCGAATCCATATGCTCCATCAGTAAGCGGCACCAGTCGCTCACTCTGCTTGTTCTTGATCGACTTACCCTCACCGGCCTCGTTGATGTGAATGGCAACAATGCCAGGCTCCATGGTGACAACGTCACCCGTAGTCAGCTGACATATCTCCTTCAGCCGCCCGCCAGTGATGATTCCCAGGCTGAGCAGCCATCGTTTCCATGAGGTCTCTGGGAGACCGTTGGCATAGTCCATCAGCTTGCTCACCTGATGCTGGGAGAAAGCCTTACGGGTCGATTCAACCCCCTTTGTGAGCTTCAGCTTCTTGTCGTAGGTCTTGCTCAGATGCCCGTTCTCGACGGCCCAGGTAAAGACAGCCGAAAGCTTTACGATCAGTTTGTTCACTGTCGAAGGCATCCGGCCTTCTGCCAACCGCTCCCGGAATGACACCAGGTCTGCCCTGGAATGGTTCCTCAAATCCAACCCCTCCAGATTCTCAGCAATCACCTTGTGGCACAGGGTCGTCTCCTTCAAGGTCGTGGGCTTCTGGTCCCCGCCACGATCAGCCATGTAGAGCTGCGCCAGCACATCGAAGGTCATCGGGGTTGCCACCGGCTCCGTTGCCGTACTCATCACCTCACCATGTGGTGCGAATACCGGCATCGAGTTAACAGCCACGTTCCGGTACAAGTCTCCCCAGTGACGGAGAGGGTGGCCGTCGTCAGCAGACACCAGCGTACTGCTCACCAATTTCAACAGATGCTCCCGCAGCTCGTTCCATGAAGCGTTAGGACGATCCAGGTGGAACGATTGAAGCGATGCGGTGAGACGATCAGATGCTTGCATTGCCCATCTGCGATCAGTGGTCTTGAGGGAGACAGACACCGTGCGACTCACACTGCCCGTCACACGAAGGCGTAGATAGTAGATACCGTGTCGTCGGTAATGGTAGGGGCTCGCCAACCGGCAATTTGGCCTCAAGGGCAAGGTGCGGTTTGTGACAGCACTTGTGACAGGGTGCTCCTGTTGAACGGTGTTCATGGTGGTTAAGCCCTTGTAATCACTGGGTTAACCCTTTCCCTCTTTGTCGTTCTGGATGTATTGCCGGGAGGATTTGCGCAAGTTGAAGCGCATTACCCTGCTGTGGGATTACATCCGCGGGGTGACCGAGGCGAATGCGCCGTTGTTGATGGGGCAAACCCGCGAGATGCGCTTTGCCCAGGACTGATGCGCCTGCGCATTTCCGAAGGCAACACAGCCCCTGTAGGAGCGTGCCCGCGAACACCGGCGAAGCCGGTGCCAGGCACCGCGTCGCCTGCTTCGCGGGCACGCCCGCTCCCACAGGGGATATGTGACCGATGGGCCTGCACATTTCCAAGGACAAGCACAGATCCTGTGGGGGCTTCCCGCGAACACCGGCGAAGCCGGTGCCAGGCACCGCGTCGCCTGCTTCGCGGGCACGCCCGCTCCCACAGGGGATATGTGACCGACGGCCTGCACATTTCCAAGGACAAGCACAGATCCTGTGGGGGCGGGCTTGCCCGCGAACACCGGCGAAGCCGGTGCCAGGCACCGCGTCGCCTGCTTCGCGGGCACGCCCGCTCCCACAGGGGATATGTGACCGATGGGCCTGCGCATTTCCAAGGACAAGCACAGATCCTGTGGGGGCGGGCTTGCCCGCGAACACCGGCGAAGCCGGTGCCAGGCACCGCGTCGCCTGCTTCGCGGGCACGCCCGCTCCCACAGGGGATATGTGACCGATGGGCCTGCGCATTTCCAAGGACAAGCACAGATCCTGTGGGGGCGGGCTTGCCCGCGAACACCGGCGAAGCCGGTGCCAGGCACCGCGTCGCCTGCTTCGCGGGCACGCCCGCTCCCACAGGGGATATGTGACCGATGGGCCTGCGCATTTCCAAGGACAAGCACAGATCCTGTGGGGGCTTCCCCGCGAACACCGGCGAAGCCGGTGCCAGATACCGCGTCGCCTGCTTCGCGGGCACGCCCGCTCCCACTGGAGATTGTGACAGCCCGTGCGGCGACGATCAGTAGGACGCTACCACGATGGACACCCGACGGTTCTCGGTACGCCCGGCGCTGGTGCGGTTGTCCGCCACCGGCTGGCTGCTGCCCAGTCCGCGGCTCTGAATGTTCTGCGCCTGCATGCCAACCTCCACCAGCGCCTTGGTCACGCTTTGCGCGCGGCGCTCGGACAGTTGCTGGTTGTATGCCGCCTTGCCCGACGAGTCGGCATGCCCGTCCACCCGCACGCCCTGGATACCAACGCCGAGCAGCGCCTTGCCGATGCGCTCGACAATCGCCTGGCTCTGGCCGTTGAGGCTGTCCAGATCGCTGCCAAACAGCACTTTGCCAGACAAGTCGTAGGCCCAACCTTCATCGGTCGGGGTGAAACCTTCGCGCTTTAGCACGGCAATCTGTTCTGGGGTAAGGCCCTTTTGGGGTGCGCTCTGGCACCCCGTCAGCGCCAGCATGGCGAACAACAAGGCCCAAAGCGGAAAACGTAAAGCGTGCATCACGGGTTCAACTCCTGTTCCTGATTTCATTGGCGGACCGTTCCGTCTGCGCCACTTGCCAATGGCCACGGCGTTCGCGCTTGGCCTGGTACATTGCCGCATCGGCGGCATTCAGAAGACTGGCGGGGTCAGCGCCGTCATCCGGGTAATAGGCAATACCGACACTCAGCGAGGTGGAAACACTGCGGCCACTGTCCAGTTGCACCGGCAGCCTCATGCTGGCAACGATCTTCTCGGCAATGTGTTCGGCATCCTTGCGCGTATGCAAAGGCGTCAACAACACGGCAAACTCGTCGCCCCCCAGGCGCGCCACCAGGTCTTGCTCGCGCAACTGGGCGCGCACACGTTCGGCCACGCTGATCAACACCTCGTCACCCACGGCGTGGCCGAGGGTGTCGTTGATCTGCTTGAAGTGGTCGCTGTCGAGGAACAGCACTGCCAGGTGGTCCTGCTGGCGCGCCGCATTTCGCACGCTGCGGCTCAGGCGCCCTTCAAAGAAGGCGCGGTTGGGCAAGCCGGTCAGGCTGTCGTGGCTGGCCTGATGGGCCAGGGTCTGGTTTTCGCTCTGCAGGTGGCTATGCCACACCTCCAGTTCATCCAGCAGGGCATTGAAGTCGTTACCCAGCTCGTTCAGCTCGGCAATCGGCGCTTCTGGCACGCGCCGGTCGAAGCTGCGCTCGCGGCGGGCGGCATGGGCGACACTGGCCAGGCCACGCAGCGGGCGGGTGATATCGTTGAGCAGGCGCCGCGACAGATACTGGGCAGCCAAGGCGCTGAGGACCGTGCAGAACAGGATACCGGCCAAGCCACTGAGCAGGAACAGCAACAGGCTCCTGCCTTGGCCTGCCAGTTCGATATGCCCGACCTGCTGTTGCTGGTGCACGATCGGCAGAATGACCGGCTCATCCAGCAAGGCGCTGGCAACCTGCACCTCCAGCTGCGCGAGCATGCCGGTATTGTCGCGTTGCCAGTGCGCCAGTTGCTCGCCCTCGTTGTTGAAGACCTTGGCCTCGGCCACTTCTTCGGTACTGGCAATCAACGCCAGCGACTCATTGGCAGCGGCGCTGTCATCGAACACCACCGCCGCCTCTACCGTGTAGTTGATCGAGCGGGCGATCAACTGCAGGTTATGGTTGGCATAGACACGCAGGGCGAGCACGCCCAGCAGGGTGAGGGAGATACCCGCCAGGCCAACGGCAAGCAAGGCGACGCTGAGGTGGCCACGGCCCAGCACCGAGCGCAGGGTCGGGCGCACGGTACGCTTGCGGGTCGGCTTCATGGCTGCTCCGCCCGGCGCCGCGACAATTGCAGCACGCTGGGGTGAATGCGCACGCCAGAGCGTGCCACCGAGTCGAGATTGACTTCAAAGGCCACCTGCTGGTCGCTGACCCGCAGGCAGAACAGGCTGCCGACCGTGCATGGGTCATCCGCCTCGCTGATGCTCAGCACCGGGTGGCCGCCGATACGCTGGAACAGCCGATCGCGCTGGCCCTGGTCAAGCTTGCCAATGTAGAGGGCATCGCAGGCCTGGGCGACCTGGGTGTCTTCTGCCAGCAGGCGCCGCACCTGCAGCGGCCGGCCGGACTCCTGGACATGGCCCTTGATGAGATCGTCGGCGTACTCGGTCGGGCCGACCAGGCACAGGCGTAAAGGAGAAGGTTCGACGGGCCAGCGGGCGTAACTGAAAATACCCAGTACTACCTGGGTGACTGCCTTGGCGCGCTGCTGTGCCTGGGCGGCGGTTGTGCCGGGGTCTGCCCGGGCAGCGCCTGCAGAAAGGAACAGGACGGCCAGCAATAGCGAAAGCGCACAGCTTGTCACTCGCCTTGCGGCCACGTTCATGTGGGAAATCCCTTGAAGCCCCTTCCGATATCGGCGCAACGATAGCACATGGCCGCTTTATTGTATGAGCATGCGGCCACGTGTAATGGGTTTCATTGCCCTAGACCTGCTCGAGCATCAACCCGGAAATACGCCGTACTTTGCGCGCCACCGCTTCTTCGAAAATGCCTTGGCGTGGCTCGACCAGGCTGAAGCAATGCTTGGCCCGGGTGATGCCGGTGTACACCAGTTCCTTGGTCAGCACCGGGTTGAGCGCCTCCGGCAGCACCAGGGCAGTGTGGCTGAACTCCGAGCCCTGGGACTTGTGCACGGTCATGGCGAATACCGTCTCCACTTCGTTGAGCCGGCTCGGCAGAACGAATCGCACACCACCACTGCCGTCGTTGCGCGGGAAGGCCACGCGCAGCAGCGGCTGGCCATGCTCATCCGGCAGGCGCAGGGCAATACCGATGTCACCGTTCATCAGGCCAAGGCCGTAGTCGTTGCGGGTCACCAGCACCGGGCGCCCTTCGTACCAGGGCTGCTGGCTGTCGATCAGACCGGCATTGTGCAGCACTCGCGCCACCCGCTCGTTGAGGCCTTCGACACCCCAGGCGCCCCGGCGCACCGCGCACAGCAACTGGAAATCCTCGAAACTGCGCAACACCTTGCCCGCCCATTGCTCCCAGGCGGGGTCGTCAAAGGCGGTATCAAGTGCCGGCCGGTAACGGCCAAGGGTGCGCAGGTAGCTGCGGTAGCCTTGTGGTCCATCGGTACCGCGATTCAGGCCGTCGAGTAACAGGCGGTCGAACGCACGATCCTGTTCGTGCTTGAGCGACAGGCTGTGCACGTCGGCAGGCGGCGCGGCCAGCAGGTTGCGCGCCGCGTGAGCGTCCTGACGATTGACCAGTCTGGCCAGCTGGCCAATTCCGCTGCCTTCACCGAAACGCCGTGAAAAACGCAGCATCACCACCTGCTGGGCCAGCGGGTGACGCTGCTCATCGCCGGCCTTGAGGCCACTGCCGGCCAGCGACTCGCCACTGACCTGCTGAAGCCACGCTGCAGTCGCCGGCGAGTAAAAGCCCTCCTCAGCATCCCGGCACAGGTCACCCAGCACCGCGCCGGCCTCGACCGAGGCCAACTGGTCCTTGTCGCCCAGCAGCACCAGACGCGCCCGCGGCGGCAAGGCATCGAGCAGGTTGGCCATCATTTCCAGGTCGATCATCGACGCTTCGTCGACCACCAGCACGTCCAACGGCAACGGGTTGCCAGCATGATGGCGGAAGTGCCGCGAGCCCGGGCGGCTACCGAGCAGGCGATGCACGGTGCTGACTTCAGTGGGGATTTGCCCGCGTACTTCGGCGCTGACTTGCAGGCGCTCGACTTGCTGGCCAATGGATTCGGTCAGGCGCGCAGCGGCCTTGCCGGTCGGTGCAGCCAGGCGGATGCGCAGTGGCCTGCCCTGCTCCACTGCCGGCGCCTGCAGCAACGCCAGCAGGCGCACCACGGTGGTCGTCTTGCCGGTGCCGGGGCCGCCAGTGATGATGCTGAAACCGGCCCGGGTGGCCAAGGCGCAGGCGAGCTTCTGCCAGTCCACCTGGCCAGCTGGCGCGCCGCCCTCGAACAGTTGCGCCAGACGCTCTGGCAGGTCCGCAGGCGGTGCTTCGGCCTGGCTCAGGCGCTGGCGCAGGGCCTGGTCGATGCGCCGCTCGTAACTCCAGTAACGGCGCAGGTAAAGGCGCTCGCCACTGCGTACCAGTGGCCGCGATTGCTGGCCAGGCGTATCACCTGCGGCCACCAGCGGGCTGGCGCTGATGCGCTGAAGCCAGGCATTCAAGTCAAGGTTGGCCAGCAGTTGCGATGGCAGTAGCAAAGGGCCGATAAGGGCGTCACCTTCCGGCGGCAACGACAGGGCGAAATCAGGCTCGGCCAAGGTTTGTTGCAGGTCGAGGCAGACATGTCCGTGCCCCAGTTGGTGGCTGGCCAGCGCCGCTGCCAGCAATAGCAAGGGATCACTGCCGGGGGCGCGCTCTTCCAGGAACGACACGAACGCGCGGTCCAGGGCTCGTAGCCAGCCCCGCTCAACCCAGCGGTCGAGTAATTGCAGCAGGTCAGCGCTGTTGTGCTGCGGTGCCAGTGCCAGCAGGTGCTCGGCGTGCAACGGGGTGGGCAACAGGTCGACAAGGCTTCGGCTCATGGCGCAACTCCGGCAAACAGGTCCTGCTGTACCGGCGCGTGCTCGCCACGGAACAGCGCATCGAGGCTTTCGATCAGCTCACGCGGTGGCTTGGCGTGGTACACGCCGTGGCCGCTGCTGCTGGCACCGCGCAGGAAGATGAACAGGGCGCCGCCAACATGGCGGTCATAATCGTAGTCCGCCAGCCGCGCGCGCAACTGGCGATGCAGGGCCAGCAGGTACAGCACATACTGCAGGTCGTAGCGGTGCTCAAGAATCGCCTTTTCCATGGCCATGGCATCGTAGGCCTGGATGTCCGCACCCAGCCAGTTGGACTTGTAGTCGGTCACGTAGTAACGCCCGTCCAGCTCGAACGCCAGGTCGATGAACCCTTTGAACATGCCGTTTAGCACGGTCGGCTGCGCAGCTGGGCGCGCCAGACCGGGGTGGGTGTGGCGTGCCACCAGGCGATCGAGTTGTTCTGCGTCGACCCGGTGGCTGGCGAACCAGAACTCCATTTCGATCTGGTAATGACGCAGCTGGCCCAGCGTTACGCTCTGGTCGCTGCCCGGCAGCGGCAACGCCTCGCTCAGCAAACGCTGCATCCAGTGGCTCAGGGTGGGGATCCAGCCTGCCCAGTCACGGCGGTTGCAGCGCTGGCCAACGGTGCGCTCGATCAGTTGAGGGTTAGCGCTGACCTCGCTGAAGCCCTCACGGCCTGCCCACTCCAGCAAACCATGGAGGAAGGTGCCGGGGTTAGGCCCCCGCGGGAAGCGATGGATATCGCCGCTGTCGGCCGGGACCTCGCGCAACACCTGGGCATCGGGCACCTCGTCATCCAGCAGTTGCTGTGCCTGCGAGCTGTCGGCGCCGAGGGTCTGATCGCCGACACGAAGGGCACTGTAGGAAGCGATCCACCAGTGCTCGGCAGCCGCATGGCGTGGCCTGCGTGCTGGCAGCAGCTCACGTTCGGCGTGTGGCATGCGATACATCTGCTCATCCGCCTGCGGCAGGCCTGGGCAAGTGATGTGCGGGCAACTTGCCGCCAAAGCCTGCAACCAGTCCGTCAGCTGCGCCGAGCCAGCCAAGGCAAGGCCGCCCCCCAGCAGGTAGCCAAACGCCGAGCGGTGCAGCTGCGAGCTCTTCAGATTACCGCGCTTGAGGTCGGCGACACCCAGCCAGCAAGCATGCTGGGCGCGGGTCAGGGCCACGTAGAGCAGGCGCAGGTCTTCGGCCAGGCGCTCGTCGTCAGCGCGCTCGATCTGCTCCTGGTCGGGTGTAAGGGTGAGGTGAGCGTTACCTTCGCTGTCATGCCAGGCCAGCGGCAGACGGCTACCATCCACCGGTTTGCTGGTGCAGATGAATGGCAGGTAGACCAAGGGATATTCCAGGCCCTTGGATTTGTGGATGGTCACCACCTTGACCAACTGTTCGTCGCTCTCCAGGCGCAGGATCTGCTCTTCACCGGCCTGCCCGGAACTGGCCAGATGCTCGGCCAGGTGGCGGATAAGCGCCTGTTCGCCGTCCAGTTCGCCGGCGGCCTGCTGCAGCAGCTCGGCCAGATGCAGCAGGTTGGTCAGCACCCGCTCGCCATCACTGCGGCGGATCAGCGTGCGCGGTAGCTGGAAGTCATGCAGCAGGTGGCGCAACATCGGCAACACCCCCTGGCGCTGCCAGGTGTCGCGGTAAAGGCGAAAGCGCATCACCCAGCTCTCCCAGACCCGCTCGTCCTGGTTAAGCCGGTCCAGCGCAGCCAGCGACAGGCCCAGTGTAAGGCTGGCCAAAGCAGCCTTGAGCAGGCGCTCTGAGTCAGGCTCGGCGCAGGCCTTGAGCCAGGCCAGCAGGTCGTGGGCTTCCTGGGCGGCAAACACCGAGTCCTTGTCGGACAGGTAGACGCTGCGCACCTCGCGTGCGGCCAGTTCGGCGCGGACCATCTGCGCCTCATGGCCATCGCGCACCAGGATGGCGATGTCCGAGGGCAAGCAGGCGCGCAATTCGCCTTCGGCATTCTGGAAGCCCGCCGTGCCCTGCTGGCCGCCATTGAGCAAGGCGACAATATGGCTGGCGCAACTGGCGGCCAGTTGCTGGCGGTAAACGCTGCTGGAGACTGGCTCTTCACTTTCCAGCTGCCAGCATTGCAGGGCTGCACTGACCTCACCGTCAATCAGCAGCTGTTCGCCCCGCCCCTTGGCGCGCACCTCGATGAATGGCAGCGGGTTGTCATCGGCCTCGCGGAACAGGAATGCACCCCGCCCCGCTTCACGCGCCTCGGCCTGCAGGAACACCTGGTTGACCGCCGCCACCATGGCTTTGCTGGAGCGGTAGTTGGTGTCCAGGCTGTGCAGGCGGCCGCTGGTAGCGCGTCGCGCGGCAAGGTAGGTGTAGATGTCGGCACCCCGGAAGGCGTAGATCGCCTGTTTGGGGTCGCCGATCATGAACAGGCCGGTTTCTGCGCGATTTTCGCTGATCTGGTAGATGCGCTCGAAAATGCCGTACTGAACCGGGTCGGTGTCCTGGAATTCGTCGATCAGCGCTACCGGGAACTGCTCACGGATCAGGCTGGCCAGGCGCTCGCCGGCCTCGCTGGCGAGCGCGTGCTGCAAGCGCACGAGCATGTCGTCGAAGCCCATTTCTGCACGCCGGCGCTTCTCCACTTCGAAACGCGCCGATACCCAACTGGCGGCGTGCTCGAGCAGCGGGGCATCCGGGCTGTCCAGTGCCTGCAGTTGCTGCTGCAAGTGCTGCATGGCGTTGAGGGCTGGGTGCTCGGGAGGTTCTCCCTTCCAGGCCTCGGCCATGCCCGCCGGGGTCAGCCGGGTAAAGCCGGTGCCCAAGTCGAGCTCTACCAGTTGCTCATCGCTGGCCCAAGCGCAGAGCTTGTCGAACCAGGGCTCGAAGTAACGGGCTTGCATCTTGCGGCCGTCGACCTGTTTGGCGGCCAGCGCATCGCGGCAGATTTGCCGCAGTTCCTCGGCCCACTGCGCCCACGGCGCCTTGATCCGGGCCAACTGTGCACCCCGTTGCTGCAGCGATGCCTGGATCAATGCGGCGGGCTCTGGCCCATTCTGCTGGGCGCGCACACGGCCGAACAGTGGGCGAATGCGCGGCAGCAAGGCGTCGGGGCTCCCCCAGTTGCCGCGCACCCAGGCCAGTGCGTCCCCTTGCATCCCATAGCAGAAGCGCCGCCAGTAATCGCGCATGACCTGGCCCAACAACTCGCTGTGGTCGGTTTCCAGGGTCTGGGTGAACAGGCTGCCGCTGTCGAAGGCATGCTCGCGCAGCATGCGCTGGCACCAGCCATGGATGGTCGATACCGCAGCCTCGTCCATCCACTGCACGGCGATTTCCAACCGGCCGGCGCAACGCGGCCAGTTCTCTTGTGGGTAATCGTCACGCAGTTGGTGCAACAGTGGATCGGCGCCTTCCAGTTCGCCACGGAAGAACCGTGCGGCTTCAGCCAGGCGGGCGCGGATACGCTCGCGCAGCTCTTTGGTGGCGGCATCGGTGAAGGTCACCACGAGGATCTGCGGTGGCAGCAGCTCGCGCTCGAAGCCCTGTTCGCCACCGTGACCGAGGATCAGGCGCAGGTACAGCGCCGAAATGGTGAAGGTCTTGCCCGTACCGGCGCTGGCCTCGATCAGCTGGCTACCGTGCAGGGGGAAACTCAGTGCCAGAGGACGGTCCTGGGTCATGCGCCTTTCTCCGGGTTGCCCAAGGACTGCCAAGGGGCGGTGAACAACGGGCGATACAAGGTTTCGCACCAGCCTTCAAACGTTTCGTCAGCGGTGAGTGCTGCAAAGTCCCGGAACTGACGGGCCAAGGCAATGCTTTCACTTCGCTCGCCAAAGCTGGTGCGTTCGTCGCCTTCGTAGGCGCGAGCTGCTGCGGCCATGGCTTTATCCGCATCGTCCTGGGCCAACCAGGCGAACGCGGTCTTGGCCGCGACTGGCAACGGCGCGTTCATTGCCGCCTGACGGGCCACCAACAGGTCGCCCAGCAGTTGCGCGGCCTGCGCTTGCGGCAGCGGTGCAAGCAACAGGGTCAGGTCACTGGCTACCAATGCACTGTTATAGGGGTAGCCCGCCGCACAGGCCGCCAGGTGCGTAACCCAGGGCGCGATAAGGCGGTGCCACTTGAGGTTGTTGCGCCCGGCACTGATGGTGTTGGGTACTGTGGTGATGCTGAGAAGGCTCTGATCTTCCGCCTGGAACACCCGGCCCAGCCAGCCCTCCAGACGGTGCTGACCGTGCTCGAAATGCACTGGCAAAGCGCCCTCGACCAGCTGTGGCCAGCGTTGCAGCAATTGCTGGTGACGTTGCAGCAGGTCCGGCAGCGGTTCGATCAACTCGTTTTGCAGCAGTTCGCCGAAACCGGCTAGCGGCAGCAAACCGCAGGCCTGCAGGCGTCGGGCCTGGGCGCGCAAGGCTTGTTCGGCGTTGTCCGGTTCGGCCAAGGCGGCGCCAAGCAGGCTTTCACTGGCGCCGTAGCGTTGCAGGGTATCGAGGACGAAGGGCTCTTCGTCCGGGGTCGGCGCTTCCAGCGCCTCAAAGTACACCTTCAAGCGCTGGCTGAAGAAGTGGCGTACCGGGTGGCGCAAGAAGTCATTCAGCTGGTGCAGACTCAGGGCTTCAGCGTCCTGATAAGGCGGCAAGCCCGGCTCGCTCTGCGCGTCTGTCTCACCCTGCTGGTGCAGCACCTGCCATTCATGGGCATAGCTGAACAGTGGGCTGCCCTTCTGGAAGTACCGAGGGCTGAACGGCTGCAGCGGGTGCTCCTGGGTCAGTGCGTGCAACAGTTGCTCGCCCGGTCTCGCGGGCTGGCCCTGCTGCGCGTCGGCCAAATGCCAGCCCGCAGCGATGTGATCGCGCAACTGGCCGATCAGCACCGAGGCCGGGCGTTCGCTATTGTCGCGGATACTGCGCCCGACCCAGCTGACATAAAGTTGGTCACGTGCTGACAGTAGCGCTTCAAGTAACAGGTAACGGTCGTCTTCGCGGCGTGAGCGGTCGCCGGGGCGATAGTCGCTGGCCATCAGGTCGAAGTCCAGCGGTGGCTGCGCACGCGGGTAATCGCCATCGTTCATGCCCAGCAGGCAGACCACCCTGAAGGGGATCGCGCGCATGGGCATGAGTGTGCAGAAGTTGACCGAGCCGGCGAGGAAACGTTGCGACAGCTTGCCCTGATCGAGGCCCGACAGCCAGGCTTCACGCACCACGGTCAGCGGTAGCGGGTCGTGCAGGCCGACGGTCTCGCACACCTCAAGCCAGCTATCGCGCAGATCCTGCAACTGCATCAACAGGAATTCATCACCCTCGTCCTCGGCGAGGAAGAACACGTGCAGCAAGGCATGCAGTCGTTCGCCCCACTGGCTGACGGTGGCAGGCTCGGACAGGGCCTGGCAGGCGACTTCGAGCGCATCGAGCAACGCGACCAGCGGGCCGATCAGTGCCGCGTCCAGGCCACCGATTTCATCGTAGGGTTCAATGCCATCACAGGCCTCACCCACCCCCACGGCATAACCCAACAGCATGCGGCGCAGGCCGAAACGCCAACTGTTCTGTTCGAGCCCGGCGGGCAAGCCCAGGCTCGCCCGCTGCTCGGCGTCAAGGCCCCAACGGATGCCAGCGCCCTCGATCCAGCGGTGCAGCGTGGGCAGGTCGTTTTCGCGGATGCCGAAGCGGGCGCGGACTGCCGGCACGTCCAGCAGGTCGAGCACTTCGCTGACCGCGAAGCGGCTGTCAGGCAGTTTGAGCAGGTGCTCAAGCGCGATCAGCAAAGGCTCGCGACCACGCTGGCCCTGGTCTGTCAGGGTGAACGGGATGTAGCGTGGATCGTTACGCTGCAACTGGCCGAAGACGGCGCGGATATGCGGCGCGTAAGTGTCGATGTCCGGCAGCATGACGATCACGTCGCGCGGGCGCAAAGTCGGGTCGGCGCTGAAGCGGGCCAACAGCTGGTCGTGGAGGATCTCCACTTCACGTTGCGGGCTGTGCGCGATATGGAAGCGGATCGAGCGGTCTTTTGTGGTGTCGACTGCCGGCCACCGTTCGCGGCTCTCGGCGAGCGGGCGCAATTCCAGGATGTCGTCCTGCAGTTCGTTGAGCAGCGTGGTGGGCGAACCGTCGCTGAACAGGTCGATGCGGCCGTCGCTGAACACGCCCTGGTAGCTGCCCGGGTCATCATAGCTGTCGAGCAGGTTGATGTAGTCGCGGCCTTGTTTACCCCAGGCTGCGAGCAATGGGTGGGCATGCTGGTGCAGCGTCTGGTCGTCCAGTTGCAGGGGCATGCCTTGCTTGCGTTGCTGGCGTTTGTACTGGTGGCGCAGCAGGTCCTTGTCGGCAACGATATCGGCCCAGTGGTGGCGGCATGGGTTGTGTACGCACAGCAATACCTGACTGAAACGCGACAGGCCTGCCAGTGCTTCCAGGGCCTGGGCCGGCAGCGAAGAGATACCGAACACGATCACCCTCGGTGGCAGCCCTGCAGGCACCTGCTCCAGGCTGTTGATGCGCTCGATGAAACGTTGGTGTACCCCGGCGCGGCTTTGCGCCATGCCTTGCTCGCCAACATCCTCCAGCAATGCTCGCCACAACTCGGCTTGCCAGCGGTTGCCTGGCGGCAGAACTTTGCGCTCGCCGCGGGCCGTGTTGATGACGTGCTCACCAGTGGCCCAGTCCTTGAGCCAATCGGCGCGGTAGACCTGGTACTGGTCGAACAGGTCGGCCAAGCGCTCGGCGAGCTGGTAGCGCTTGCGCAAGTCACTGTCATCGGTGAGGAAGCGCCGCAGTGGCTCGAAATGCGGGCGCTCGATGAGTGCTGGCAAAAGGCGCATCAGGCGCCAGGTCAGGGGTGCCTTGTCGAGCAGAGACACTTCGGGGATTTCGCTACGGCCAAGCACGCTGCGGTAGAGCTGCCACATAAAGCTACCGGGCAGTTGTACATCGATTGCAGCAGCGATGCCGCAGCCGCCCAGGTCATCTTCCAGCGGATCTTCAGCCAGGGCCAGCTTGAGCCATTGGGCGATGCCATTGCTTTGCACCAGGGCAATTTCGTTTTCCAGAGGCGCCAGCGGGTAACGACGCATCCAGCTCACTACCAGGCTACGCAAGTCGTCGAGGCGGTTGCCGTGGACGATCATGAAGCCAGGGTGGAGATGGGCGGTGTTGAGCATCGGAAGGTCTCTGGAGGCGCTGATGGCTGAGAGGGGAACGATATCACGCGTACAGGAAACGGCCGAATGCCATCAGGCCACGGGAGCGGGCGTCCCCGCTCCCGCAGTGATTCGCGCAGGTCGAGTTTTTTTGCCCACAAAGACAAAACCCCTACCTGCATGCGCAGATAGGGGTTTTGCGAAATGAATCTTGACGATGACCTACTCTCACATGGGGAAACCCCACACTACCATCGGCGATGCATCGTTTCACTACTGAGTTCGGGATGGGATCAGGTGGTTCCAATGCTCTATGGTCGTCAAGAAATTCTGTTGCCAGAATGTCCAGATGGACAGCCCAGCGAATCCGGATATGCGATATTTGTGGTCTTACGAATTTTCGGGTCTTTCGTCTTCACCACCGCAATCTGCGTCAGCAAATTGCTTGGGTGTTATATGGTCAAGCCTCACGGGCAATTAGTATTGGTTAGCTCAACGCCTCACAGCGCTTACACACCCAACCTATCAACGTCGTAGTCTTCGACGGCCCTTTAGGGGATTCAAGATCCCAGTGAGATCTCATCTTGAGGCAAGTTTCCCGCTTAGATGCTTTCAGCGGTTATCTCTTCCGAACATAGCTACCCGGCAATGCCACTGGCGTGACAACCGGAACACCAGAGGTTCGTCCACTCCGGTCCTCTCGTACTAGGAGCAGCCCCTCTCAAATCTCAAACGTCCACGGCAGATAGGGACCGAACTGTCTCACGACGTTCTAAACCCAGCTCGCGTACCACTTTAAATGGCGAACAGCCATACCCTTGGGACCGGCTTCAGCCCCAGGATGTGATGAGCCGACATCGAGGTGCCAAACACCGCCGTCGATATGAACTCTTGGGCGGTATCAGCCTGTTATCCCCGGAGTACCTTTTATCCGTTGAGCGATGGCCCTTCCATACAGAACCACCGGATCACTAAGACCTACTTTCGTACCTGCTCGACGTGTTTGTCTCGCAGTCAAGCGCGCTTTTGCCTTTATACTCTACGACCGATTTCCGACCGGTCTGAGCGCACCTTCGTACTCCTCCGTTACTCTTTGGGAGGAGACCGCCCCAGTCAAACTACCCACCATACACTGTCCTCGATCCGGATGACGGACCTGAGTTAGAACCTCAAAGTTGCCAGGGTGGTATTTCAAGGATGGCTCCATGAGAACTGGCGTCCCCACTTCAAAGCCTCCCACCTATCCTACACAAGCAAATTCAAAGTCCAGTGCAAAGCTATAGTAAAGGTTCACGGGGTCTTTCCGTCTAGCCGCGGATACACTGCATCTTCACAGCGATTTCAATTTCACTGAGTCTCGGGTGGAGACAGCGCCGCCATCGTTACGCCATTCGTGCAGGTCGGAACTTACCCGACAAGGAATTTCGCTACCTTAGGACCGTTATAGTTACGGCCGCCGTTTACCGGGGCTTCGATCAAGAGCTTCGCTTGCGCTAACCCCATCAATTAACCTTCCGGCACCGGGCAGGCGTCACACCCTATACGTCCACTTTCGTGTTTGCAGAGTGCTGTGTTTTTAATAAACAGTCGCAGCGGCCTGGTATCTTCGACCGGCATGGGCTTACGGAGCAAGTCCTTCACCCTCGCCGGCGCACCTTCTCCCGAAGTTACGGTGCCATTTTGCCTAGTTCCTTCACCCGAGTTCTCTCAAGCGCCTTGGTATTCTCTACCTAACCACCTGTGTCGGTTTGGGGTACGGTTCCCAGTTATCTGAAGCTTAGGAGCTTTTCTTGGAAGCATGGTATCAACCACTTCGTCGCCTAAAGGCAACTCGTCATCAGCTCTCGGCCTTGAAATCCCGGATTTGCCTAAGATTTCAGCCTACCACCTTAAACCTGGACAACCAACGCCAGGCTGGCCTAACCTTCTCCGTCCCTCCATCGCAATAACTGGAAGTACAGGAATATTAACCTGTTTTCCATCGACTACGCTTTTCAGCCTCGCCTTAGGGACCGACTAACCCTGCGTCGATTAACGTTGCGCAGGAAACCTTGGTCTTTCGGCGTGCGAGTTTTTCACTCGCATTGTCGTTACTCATGTCAGCATTCGCACTTCTGATACCTCCAGCAAGCTTCTCAACTCACCTTCACAGGCTTACAGAACGCTCCTCTACCGCATCATCGTAAGATGATACCCGTAGCTTCGGTGCATGGTTTGAGCCCCGTTACATCTTCCGCGCAGGCCGACTCGACTAGTGAGCTATTACGCTTTCTTTAAAGGGTGGCTGCTTCTAAGCCAACCTCCTAGCTGTCTAAGCCTTCCCACATCGTTTCCCACTTAACCATGACTTTGGGACCTTAGCTGACGGTCTGGGTTGTTTCCCTTTTCACGACGGACGTTAGCACCCGCCGTGTGTCTCCCATGCTCGGCACTTGTAGGTATTCGGAGTTTGCATCGGTTTGGTAAGTCGGGATGACCCCCTAGCCGAAACAGTGCTCTACCCCCTACAGTGATACATGAGGCGCTACCTAAATAGCTTTCGAGGAGAACCAGCTATCTCCGAGCTTGATTAGCCTTTCACTCCGATCCACAGGTCATCCGCTAACTTTTCAACGGTAGTCGGTTCGGTCCTCCAGTCAGTGTTACCTAACCTTCAACCTGCCCATGGATAGATCGCCCGGTTTCGGGTCTATACCCAGCGACTAAACGCCCTATTAAGACTCGCTTTCGCTACGCCTCCCCTATTCGGTTAAGCTCGCCACTGAATATAAGTCGCTGACCCATTATACAAAAGGTACGCAGTCACCTAACAAAGTAGGCTCCCACTGCTTGTACGCATACGGTTTCAGGTTCTATTTCACTCCCCTCTCCGGGGTTCTTTTCGCCTTTCCCTCACGGTACTGGTTCACTATCGGTCAGTCAGTAGTATTTAGCCTTGGAGGATGGTCCCCCCATATTCAGACAAAGTTTCTCGTGCTCCGTCCTACTCGATTTCATTGACAAGAGATTTTCGTGTACGGGGCTATCACCCACTATGGCCGCTTTCCAGAGCGTTCCACTAATCTCAAATCAACTTAAGGGCTGGTCCCCGTTCGCTCGCCACTACTAAGGGAATCTCGGTTGATTTCTTTTCCTCAGGGTACTTAGATGTTTCAGTTCCCCTGGTTCGCCTCTTGCACCTATGTATTCAGTACAAGATAACCAGCTTATGCTGGCTGGGTTCCCCCATTCAGAGATCTCTGGATCACAGTCTGTTTGCCGACTCCCCAAAGCTTATCGCAGGCTACCACGTCTTTCATCGCCTCTGACTGCCAAGGCATCCACCGTATGCGCTTCTTCACTTGACCATATAACCCCAAGCAATCTGGTTATACTGTGAAGACGACATTCGCCGAAAATTCGTACGTTGCTCTTTCGAGCAGAACTCACAAATTTTACCTTAGCCTGATCCACCAGCAGTGAAACTGGTGTTCAGTCTATATCTATCACATATCCGAATTTTTAAAGAACGATCTGACAAAAGTCAGAAATCAACATTCGACGCGAATGCTCATTTCTGAGTTTGATCAAGGTAAAGCAAGTGGTGGAGCCAAGCGGGATCGAACCGCTGACCTCCTGCGTGCAAGGCAGGCGCTCTCCCAGCTGAGCTATGGCCCCGCATATTGGTAGGTCTGGGCAGATTTGAACTGCAGAAGAGCCGTCCTCACCACTCTTTATTCAGAGGCATGGGGTGCTCAACATTCCAACCAAAATTGGTAGGTCTGGGCAGATTTGAACTGCCGACCTCACCCTTATCAGGGGTGCGCTCTAACCAACTGAGCTACAGACCTAAGGGTAAAACTTTGGGTCTTGATCGTCTTTATACAATGAATCAAGCAATTCGTGTGGGAGCTCATCAGCAGGCTGATGTCGTCGATTAAGGAGGTGATCCAGCCGCAGGTTCCCCTACGGCTACCTTGTTACGACTTCACCCCAGTCATGAATCACACCGTGGTAACCGTCCTCCCGAAGGTTAGACTAGCTACTTCTGGTGCAACCCACTCCCATGGTGTGACGGGCGGTGTGTACAAGGCCCGGGAACGTATTCACCGCGACATTCTGATTCGCGATTACTAGCGATTCCGACTTCACGCAGTCGAGTTGCAGACTGCGATCCGGACTACGATCGGTTTTGTGAGATTAGCTCCACCTCGCGGCTTGGCAACCCTCTGTACCGACCATTGTAGCACGTGTGTAGCCCAGGCCGTAAGGGCCATGATGACTTGACGTCATCCCCACCTTCCTCCGGTTTGTCACCGGCAGTCTCCTTAGAGTGCCCACCATAACGTGCTGGTAACTAAGGACAAGGGTTGCGCTCGTTACGGGACTTAACCCAACATCTCACGACACGAGCTGACGACAGCCATGCAGCACCTGTGTCAGAGTTCCCGAAGGCACCAATCCATCTCTGGAAAGTTCTCTGCATGTCAAGGCCTGGTAAGGTTCTTCGCGTTGCTTCGAATTAAACCACATGCTCCACCGCTTGTGCGGGCCCCCGTCAATTCATTTGAGTTTTAACCTTGCGGCCGTACTCCCCAGGCGGTCAACTTAATGCGTTAGCTGCGCCACTAAAATCTCAAGGATTCCAACGGCTAGTTGACATCGTTTACGGCGTGGACTACCAGGGTATCTAATCCTGTTTGCTCCCCACGCTTTCGCACCTCAGTGTCAGTATCAGTCCAGGTGGTCGCCTTCGCCACTGGTGTTCCTTCCTATATCTACGCATTTCACCGCTACACAGGAAATTCCACCACCCTCTACCGTACTCTAGCTTGCCAGTTTTGGATGCAGTTCCCAGGTTGAGCCCGGGGCTTTCACATCCAACTTAACAAACCACCTACGCGCGCTTTACGCCCAGTAATTCCGATTAACGCTTGCACCCTCTGTATTACCGCGGCTGCTGGCACAGAGTTAGCCGGTGCTTATTCTGTCGGTAACGTCAAAACAGCAAGGTATTAACTTACTGCCCTTCCTCCCAACTTAAAGTGCTTTACAATCCGAAGACCTTCTTCACACACGCGGCATGGCTGGATCAGGCTTTCGCCCATTGTCCAATATTCCCCACTGCTGCCTCCCGTAGGAGTCTGGACCGTGTCTCAGTTCCAGTGTGACTGATCATCCTCTCAGACCAGTTACGGATCGTCGCCTTGGTGAGCCATTACCCCACCAACTAGCTAATCCGACCTAGGCTCATCTGATAGCGCAAGGCCCGAAGGTCCCCTGCTTTCTCCCGTAGGACGTATGCGGTATTAGCGTTCCTTTCGAAACGTTGTCCCCCACTACCAGGCAGATTCCTAGGCATTACTCACCCGTCCGCCGCTGAATCAAGGAGCAAGCTCCCGTCATCCGCTCGACTTGCATGTGTTAGGCCTGCCGCCAGCGTTCAATCTGAGCCATGATCAAACTCTTCAGTTCAATACTGCTTGGGTTTTTAAGAAACCCTAAACTTGGCTCAGCAATCTCAAATGACTATGTGATTTCTCGCATGGTCACTTGTGATGCTGATAATCTTTTTGACTATCAGTCCATACTCACAAGCACCCACACGAATTGCTTGATTCGATTTGTTAAAGAGCGTTTGGTTAAGAGCTTTTCGTCTCAACCGAGGCGCGCATTCTACGCTTTCCTCAGATCCTGTCAAGCGTTTATTTTGAAGTTTTTTGCGAGAAACTCGTTTAGCTTCAAACACTTGGCTCGCTGCGATCTCTCGTAGCGGGAGGCGAATCATACAGCACTTGGAAGCGCTGTCAACCATCATCTCAACCGCTTTCGATCATTTGATCGTAGCCCTTACAGCACCTTCAGGATTGTCTAACTCATTGAATTTCAAGGAGTTTGTCGTTCCGTTGTCGCTGGAAGTGGGGCGCATTATAAGGGGATTCGAGAGGGCGTCAACCTTTAATTTCAAGAAAGTGAAATATAAGGGGGAAAGACCGTATCGGGGCTGCCAAGATCAGGGCTGCCAAGTGTTCGCCACAACAGTTTCAGCGCCTATGAGATCGAGCGCCGCCCGCGCGGCGCTTCGCGGGTAAACCCGCTCCTACGTTTGTTTCGGGCCAGTCCCTCCTGTGCCTGGCGCGCGCGACCGCCTTGTTGGTACGACGCGATATCGAGACAGGCACCAAGGCGTTCGCGCGCGAATCCCACAGGCATAATTGGCCCGAAACAAACGTAGGAGCGGGTTTACCCGCGAAGCGCCGCGCGGGCGGCGCTCGGTCTCATAGGCGGTGAATGTCTCAAGCCGGACGCGGGCGGCGCTCGGTCTCACAGGCGATGGATGTCTCGAGCCGGACGCGCGCGGCGCTCGATCTCACAGACGCCAGAGAAACAAAGGCGGGCCCCCTCCACAGCCATCGCTACCTCAAGACAGGCCCTTGGCAGCCCCACCCCACTCTCAAACCGCCCTACCCTGCTTCCTGGCAACCTTGGGAAGCGCCCGCGCAACAGCAGGTATCCGCAATACCATCAACACAGCCCCAATAAACGCATAGATCGCCCATTCACGAAGGTCCGAGCGCACGATCCAAAGGAAATGCAACAAGCCCAACCCAAGCACCGCATACACCAACCTGTGCAGCTTCTTCCACCGCGCCCCAAGCCGCCGTTGGCTATACCGGTTCGAAGTGACCGCCAACACCAGCAAACCCAGGAACCCCAGCGCCCCCACGATAATGTAGGGCCGCTTGCGCAGCTCCACCGCCAACTGCCCCCAATCCAGCCCAAGAATAAAGAACAGGTAACAGAGGATGTGCAGCACTATATAAGCGAACACCCACAACCCCAGCTGCCGGCGAACCACGATCCAGCCAGACCAGCCCGTCAGCTTCTGCAGTGGGGTCATGCTCAAGGTCACCAACAAGAAGGTAAGCGCCCCAAGCCCAAGGCGATCCATCATGATCTTCCCGGGATCAGGCCCCAGCAGGTTCATCGCCGCTTCATATAGCCACCACACCGGGAACAGGCAGCCTACGAGAAAGATGGCCAAGCGAAACCAGGGGTAACGCATCAGTAGTTCTTCCGCAGATCGAGCCCGGTATACAGCGACGCCACTTCATCAGCATAACCATTGAACATCTGTGTCTCCCGCACGTTGGGGCTGAACAACCCGCTGGGCAAACGACGTTCGCGCGCCTGGCTCCAGCGCGGGTGGTCGACTGTCGGGTTCACATTGGCATAGAAACCATATTCATCCGGCGCCAGCCCTTCCCAGGTAGTACCGGGCTGCTCCGCTACCAGGCTGATGCGCACAATCGACTTGATGCTCTTGAAGCCATACTTCCAAGGCACCACCAAACGCAACGGCGCACCGTTCTGGTTGGGCAGTTCCCGGCCGTACATACCCACCGCGAGAATTGCCAACGGATGCATCGCCTCATCCAGGCGCAACCCTTCTCTATAAGGCCAGTCGATCAAGGCGAAGCCAGAACGCTGCCCAGGCATATGCTGCGGATCCTTCAGCGTTTCGAAACGCACATAACGCGCACTGGAAGTCGGCTCGACCTGCTTGAGCACCTGAGCCAAAGGGAACCCCAGCCACGGAATGACCATCGACCACGCCTCTACGCAGCGCAGCCGATAGATCCGCTCCTCAAGCTGATAGGGTTTGACGAAGTCCTCCAGTGCATAGCGTCCGGGCTTGCCCACCTCACCATCCACCACAATGGACCACGGTTCGGTCTTCAGGCTGTCGCCATTGGCCGCCGGGTCGCCCTTGTCGGGCCCGAACTCGTAGAAGTTGTTGTAGTGAGTGGCATCCTTGAACGGCGTGATCGCCTCGTCCTTCACCGTCACCGCCTGCCAGCGCGTGGCCGCGAGCTTGTCAGTGAACCAGGCCGGCGCGGCCCCAGCCTGCACATCGGCATAACGCGACATTTGCGCTGCACCCACCCCGCCCGGCAATGCGCCTAGCGCCAAGCCAGCCAATGAGCCACCCAGGAGGGTACGACGGGAAAGGTAAATGCCTTCGGGGGTGATCTCCGACGCCTTGCACTCGGAAGACCTGGGAAGCTTGATAAGCATGAACGGCTCCATAGCACTGAGTAACGGATGTACCAGTAAGACTATGGAGCCGTGAGGTTATTCCAGCGTTAAGTGATTTTCACGCTTTGCGACGGCGCGCCTTCAGCAGGAACTGGATCGGCCCCGATGCTGCATAGGCGAGGAAGATCAACAGAAGGATACGCGGTGGGTCGCTGAACACGACGGCAAATACCAGCACCACCGCCAGGATCGCCACGAACGGCACGCGCCCCTTGAGGTCCAGCTCCTTGAAACTGTTGTACTTGATGTTGCTGACCATCAGCATGCCAGCAGCAGCCACCAGCAGCGCGACCAGGAACGACAGCTTGGAGCCCTGGATGCCATAGTCACTGAACGCCCATACGGTGCCCGCCACCACACCTGCGGCAGCCGGGCTGGCCAGGCCGATGAAGTAGCGCTTGTCGGCGGTACCGACCTGGGTATTGAAGCGCGCCAGGCGCAACGCGGCACCGGCCACATAGATGAAGGCAACCATCCAGCCGACCTTGCCCATGTCACCCAGCGCCCAGCCGAAGGCCAGCAAAGCCGGGGCCACGCCGAAGGCGACCATATCCGACAGCGAGTCATACTCGGCACCGAAGGCACTCTGGGTATTGGTCATGCGCGCAACGCGGCCGTCCAGGCCGTCGAGCACCATGGCCACGAAGATGGCGATAGCGGCAAAAGCGAAGTACTTGCTCGCCTCGCGCGGGTCGCCGGCACTCAGGGCGCTCTGTGCGCTCATCGAGCTGATGATGGAATAGAAACCGGCAAACAGGTTGGCGGTGGTAAACAGGTTGGGCAACAGGTAGATGCCGCGGTGGCGCACCTTGCGGCCTTCGGCGTCATGCCCTTCTTCAACGTGCTCATCGACAGGTAGCAGGCTTTCGGCGTCGGAGGGCTTGTTCGGCTCTTCGGGACGTTCGCTCATGGAGGGTACCTTGCAACAGGATGGAAAATGTTCGACACGGGCCCGCGAAACAGGTTCTGACAGCGAGCCACTGGTCTGCTTTATACCAGAAGCTGGATGCCAGAACGAAAAAACGCGGCCGAAGCCGCGTTTTTCATCTATCGATAAGACTTAGTTCTTGGTCTTGTCGACGATTTTGTTAGCCGAGATCCACGGCATCATCGAGCGCAGCTGCTCGCCGATGATTTCGATGCCGTGAGCGGCGTTGTTGCGACGCTTGGCGGTCATCGATGGGTAGTTGGTAGCACCTTCGGAGATGAACATCTTCGCGTACTCGCCGTCCTGGATGCGCTTCAGGGCATTGCGCATGGCCTTGCGGGATTCTTCGTTGATGACTTCCGGGCCAGTGACGTACTCACCGTATTCGGCGTTGTTGGAGATCGAGTAGTTCATGTTGGCGATGCCGCCTTCGTACATGAGGTCGACGATCAGTTTCAGCTCGTGCAGGCACTCGAAGTAGGCCATTTCCGGCGCGTAGCCAGCTTCGACCAGGGTTTCGAAACCGGCTTTGACCAGCTCGACGGTACCGCCACACAGAACAGCCTGCTCACCGAACAGGTCGGTTTCGGTTTCGTCCTTGAAGGTGGTTTCGATGATACCGGTACGGCCACCACCTACGCCCGAAGCGTAGGACAGTGCGACGTTCTTGGCGTTGCCGGAAGCGTCCTGGTAGATAGCGATCAGGTCAGGGATGCCGCCGCCTTTGACGAACTCGGAGCGAACGGTGTGGCCCGGGGCTTTCGGCGCGATCATGATCACGTCGAGGTCGGCACGCGGAACAACCTGATTGTAGTGGATCGAGAAGCCGTGAGAGAAGGCCAGGGTAGCGCCCTTCTTGATGTTCGGCTCGATTTCGTTCTTGTACAGAGCGCCCTGGAACTCGTCCGGGGTCAGGATCATGACCAGGTCAGCCGCAGCGACAGCGGTAGCAACGTCGGCAACTTTCAGGCCGTGGGCTTCAGCCTTGGCAACGGTAGCCGAACCTTTACGCAGACCGACGGTAACGTCTACACCGGAGTCTTTCAGGTTGCACGCCTGAGCGTGGCCCTGGGAGCCGTAACCGATGATGGCGACTTTCTTACCCTGGATGATGGAAAGGTCGCAGTCTTTATCGTAGAAAACTTTCATGAAAATACCCCTGGTTATATCTCGGCCCCTGCGGAGCCATCGCTAATTTTTTGGATTTAGATGCTGAGCACTTTGTCGCCACGGGCAATGCCGGTAACGCCGCTGCGCACGGTTTCCAGAATCGATGCAGTGCCGATCGCCTGGATGAAGCTGTCCAGTTTGTCGCTGGTACCGCTCAGCTGCACGGTGTACACGCTGGCGGTCACGTCGACGATCTGGCCACGGAAGATATCCGTGGTGCGCTTGATCTCGGCACGCTGGGCACCGGTGGCCTTGACCTTGACCAACATCAGTTCACGCTCGATGTGAGCGCTTTCCGACAGGTCGACAAGCTTGACCACTTCGACCAGCTTGTTCAGGTTCTTGGTGATCTGTTCGATCACTTCGTCATGGCCAACGGTGGTCAGCGTCAGACGCGACAGGGTCGGGTCTTCGGTTGGCGCTACAGTCAGGCTTTCAATGTTGTAGTTGCGCTGGGAGAACAGGCCGACCACGCGGGACAACGCACCTGGTTCGTTTTCCAGCAGCAGGGAAATGATGTGCCGCATATCAGGTACGCTCCGTCTTGCTCAGCCACATGTCACGCATCGAGCCATCCTTGATCTGCATCGGATAGACGTGCTCACTGCGGTCAACCGCGATGTCGATGAACACCAGACGGTCCTTCATCGCAAACGCTTCTTCCAGCTTCGGCTTGAGGTCCTTCAGGCTGGTAATGCGGATACCCACATGGCCATAGGCCTCGGCCAGCTTGATGAAGTCAGGCAGCGACTCGACGTACGAGTGCGAGTGACGACCGTTGTAGGCCATGTCCTGCCACTGGCGGACCATGCCCAACACACCGTTGTTCAGGTTGACGATCTTCACCGGCAGGCCGTATTGCATGCAGGTGGACAGCTCCTGGATGTTCATCTGGATGCTGCCTTCGCCGGTCACACAGGCCACGTCCTGATCCGGGAAGTTGAGCTTGACGCCCATCGCCGCCGGGAAGCCGAAGCCCATGGTGCCCAGGCCACCGGAGTTGATCCAGCGGTTTGGCTTGTTGAAGCGGTAGTACTGCGCGGCAAACATCTGGTGCTGGCCCACATCGGAAGTGACGAAGGCGTCGCCATTGGTCACTTCACACAGTGTCTCGATGACTTTTTGCGGTTTGATGACGTTGCCATCGCCCTTGTCGTAAGGGAACAACTCGCCATTGCCACGCCATTCGTCAATCTGCTTCCACCAGGCATCCAGCGCCGCCTTGTCAGGCTGCTCGCCGATTTCCTTGAGGATGCCGAGCATTTCGTTGAGCACGCTGTCGACCGGGCCGACGATTGGCACGTCGGCCTTGATCATCTTCGAGATCGACGCCGGGTCGATGTCGATGTGAATGATCTTGGCGTTCGGGCAGAACTTGGCCGGGCCGTTTACAACGCGGTCGTCGAAACGCGCACCGACGGCAAAGATGACATCGGCATGATGCATGGCCATGTTGGCGGTGTAGCTGCCATGCATGCCGAGCATGCCGAGGAACTGGCGGTCGGTACCCGGGAAGCCACCCAACCCCATCAGGGTATTGGTGACCGGCAGGTTCAGCGACTTGGCGATTTCAGTCAGGGCTTCGGAGCCACCGCCGAGGATCACACCGCCACCGGAGTAGACGACCGGCCGCTTGGCCGCCAGAAGCATCTCGGCAGCCTTGCGGATCTGGCCGGAGTGACCGCGGACCGCCGGGCTGTAGGAGCGCAGCTTGACCTTTTTCGGGTAGACGTATTCGAACTTCTCAGCCGGGTTGGTCATGTCTTTTGGAATGTCGACCACGACTGGACCTGGACGACCGGATTGCGCCAGGTAGAAAGCTTTTTTCAGAACTTCAGGGATCTCGGTCGGATTCTTGATCATGAAGCTGTGCTTCACGATCGGCCGCGAGATACCGATCATGTCGGTTTCCTGGAAGGCATCGGTGCCCACCATGGTGCTAGGCACCTGGCCGGACAGGATGACCATCGGAATCGAGTCCATGTAGGCGGTGGCAATGCCGGTAATGGCATTGGTCGCGCCAGGACCGGAGGTTACCAGCACCACACCGGCCTTGCCGGTGGCGCGAGCGTAGCCGTCCGCCATATGGGTGGCCGCCTGCTCGTGACGAACCAGGATGTGTTCCACTTCCGGTTCTTTGAACAGTGCGTCGTAAACATGCAGGAGAGCACCACCAGGGTACCCGTAGATGTGCTTAACGCCTTCGTCACGCAAGAAGCGGACGACCATCTCAGCGCCAGATAAAAGCTCCACGTTGTTCACCTCTAAAACGCCAGAATACCGCCCTCACTGGACGGGTCTTAATAGGTTTACTGCCAAGCAGAGCATGAGCGAACGTCAGCACTGACTGAGCAAGTATTGGGAGATCCCCAGAGTGTTGCGGGGGTTTCCCACCCAGCGCGAGGTAACGCGTTGCGGGGTGTAACAGGTCGGCGCGGGTGTGCACCTCATGATCTGCTTAGCGGGTCTGCTTCTGGCAGTCCCTCTACAGCGGAAGTTGGATTCTTGTGATTCGGCGCCAACAAGTCAAGAAAAATTATTGCCAATTTTTCCTCAAGATGAATTCCTGCCACCACTAAAAATCGCTTCAGCAGCAGAATTAAGAAGATTTCCAAAAAAAAGGGCCACAATCTGCGGCCCTTGACGGAAAAACTGAAGAAATCAGGCGGAAGGAGCGATCAATTGATCAAAAGCTGCCAACAGGCGGCGTAGCTCACGACTTTGCTCCGGCCGGTCGGTAAACACGGTTTCGGCCATGACAAGGATGCTCGATGCATTGGGCAGCGGGTGGCCCAGCTCGATGATGATCTTCATGCGGGGCAGGAAGATCCATTGCAGCCACTGCTCAAAACTGAGGGTATCCACGGCGAACGGCACCGTACTGGCCAGTGCCTCGTCGCTTGGAGGCTCGTCATCCCACCAGCCTTGCACCTGCAGCTCGCGCTCGATCAAGAGCAGGTGGTCGGCAATATCCAGCACGCGTTGCTCGATCATCACGAATTGACCCGCGCCTTTTGCCGGGCCAGCGCAGCCCCAGCGCTGTCACCCTGCTTTTCACGGGCCTGGGCGATCGTGTTCCAAAGCTCTGCCTGCAGGCTTGGGCGGCCGTTGGCGTAGGTCAGGGCGCGGCGCGCCAACTGCTCGGCCTGCGCCGCATCACCTTGCGAAAGGCGCACCTGGGCCAGGCGATACAGCACCTGCGGCTCACGCGGAGCAATGCGCTGGGCACGCTCCAGGCTCGAGGCGGCACCGTTGAAGTCGCCGCTGCCCTGCTGCGTCTGCGCAGTGGTCAACAGTGCCAGCACAGGACCGTCCAGCTGCTCGTCGGCCGACAGGCCACCGGCGGCGGCGCTGCGCGGAATACCGGTTGGCGCACTGGCGCTTTGCGGGGTGCTGTTCATCGCAGCAATGTCGAAGGGTTCATCGGCAATCGGGTTGGGATTGGTGGTCATCGGCGCCGAACTGACAGGCCCTGTACTGATCGGCCCTGGCGTGATCGGCGAGGTACTGATCGGCGCGGCGCCATTGGACGCCGGGAACGTCTGGATGCCCGAAGCGCCTGCGCCCTGCGGGATCATCACGGTGACACCGGAATCCTCCGGCAGCGTCTGCGCCTGGGCGGTGCCGGCGTTATAGCCACCCGCCGAGCGGTTGGCCGTCACGCGTTCGCTGTTGGACACGCGGGTGCTCGAATCGACCACCGGAATATTGCCACGCGGGACGCTGGAGCACCCCTGGAGCACAGCCAACGCCGTCACGGCAGGAAACAGCCACTTGTTCACATCACACCTCATCAATGCAGCCTGTGCTTAATTCATCCAGCCTTTGACCCAGTCCATTACCGATTCTACTGGGTCCTGCTCGCCGCCACAGGCTGCGCCGGCCGGCGGCTCACTCCCGCGAATATACGGCATCTGCACCGCTCCCGGACAGCTGGCATCAGACCCATGGCCACTGTAGGGGTCGATCCAGGCCTGCACCACGTTGTCCGGTTGCGGCATGTCCAGCGGCAGCGGGTCGGCCTTCTTCATGAAGCTGGTCCACACCTGCAAGGCGCCGGTGGCGCCGGTAAACGGTGTCTTGCCGTTATCGTCACGCCCCATCCACACCACGGCCAGCAGATCCTGACTGAAGCCGGAGAACCAGCTGTCACGCGAGTCGTTACTGGTACCGGTCTTGCCCGCCAGGGTCAGCGAGCGTGGCAAGGTGTTGTACACCGAGCGCCCTGTACCTTCGCGCATTACGCGTTGCATGGCGTTCTGCACCAGGTAAATGGCACCTGGGTCGAAGGTTTGCTGGATCTGGAACGGGTAGCGCTTGAGCGGCTCGCCCTCGGCGGTGAGCACACTGCGGATGCCGCGCATCGGCGTGTTGAAGCCGCCGTTGGCGATGGTCTGATACATGGTTGCCACCTGCATCGGCGACATGCCACCTGCCCCCAGCAACATGGCCGGGAATGCAGGCCAGTCGACATTCACGCCCAAGCGACCAATGGTCTTGATCACGTTCGGCACACCCACTTCCAGGCCGAGCTTGGCGGTCGACAGGTTGTAGGAGTTGGCCAGCCCCTGGTACAGGTAGATAGTGCCATGCGGGCGGCGGTCATAGTTTTGCGGGCGCCAGACTTGGCCGTCAGCCCCCTTGACCGAAAATGGCTCGTCCTGCACCCAACTGGTCAGGGTGTACTTGCTCGGCTGCTCCAGCGCAGTCAGGTATACCGACGGCTTGACCAACGAGCCGATCGGCCGCACAGCATCGATGGCCCGGTTGAAGCCGGCGAAGCCTGCCTGGCGGCTACCGATCAGCGCCTGTACTTCACCGGTCTCAGGGTTGGTCACGACCATCGCCGCTTCCACATCGTCTGCCCCCTTGCGGCCCGCCAGGCGCTTGAAGGTCTCGCTCATCGAGGTTTCGGCCTTCATCTGCAGGATCGGGTCGAAGCTGGTAAAGATGCGCAGGCCTTCTTCGGTCAAGTCTTCGTCGCGGTAATCCTGGCGCAACTGTCGCTTGACCAGGTCGAGGAAGGCCGGGAACGAGCTGTCGGCCAGGCTGCCACGCTTGGTCACGCCCAACGGCATTTTCTTCGCCGCATCGACTTCTGCCTGGCTGGCCACGCCCTGTTCGGCCACCAGGTCGAGCACCAGGTTGCGGCGAGCCAGGGCCCGCTCGGGATGACGCCGCGGGTTGTAGTAGGACGGGCCTTTGACCATGCCCACCAGCAGGGCGATCTGATGCAGTTTCAGCTCGGACAGCGGCTGGCTGAAGAAGAACTGGCTAGCCAGACCAAAGCCGTGCACCGCGCGCTGACCGTCCTGGCCGACGAACACCTCGTTGAGGTAGGCCTCAAGGATTTCGCGTTTGTCGTAGTGCAGTTCGAGCAGGACCGCCATCATCGCCTCGGTCAGCTTGCGGCTGAGGCTGCGCTCGCTGCTGAGGTAGAAGTTCTTCACCAACTGCTGGGTCAGGGTACTGCCACCCTGGCGCATCGAGCCGGACGACGTGTTGACCCACATGGCCCGGACGATGGACTTTGGCGACACGCCGAAGTGGCTGTAGAACTCGCGGTCCTCCGTTGCCACCAGGGTTTCGAGCAGATATTTGGGTACCTGATCAATCTTGATCAGGATGCGGTCTTCGAGATTTTTCGGATAGATGCCGCCGATCATCAGCGGCTCCAGCCGCACCACGTCAAGCGCCTTGCCGTTGGCACCGGAAAGGCCCGCAACGTAATCGCCAGAGAAGCGCACGCGGACGAACTGCGCCGGTTCCATGCCCTCGTAGAACTGGAAGCCACGGGTATTGAGGTCGACGGTATTGCCGTTGACGGACGCAGCGCCCGGGCCGTTGGCCGCGCTTTCGCGACGGTAGCCGAGCGCATCGAGCTCGGTGAGGAAGTCGTTCTTGCTCAACTTCTGGCCGGTGAACAGCTCCAGCGGTCGGGCATACACTTTGGCCGGGATGGTCCAGCGCTTGCCGGAGAACTTTTCCTGGACGACGGCATCGAGGTAAACCGCGAAGCCGGCAACGATCACCAGGCCAACCAGGCTGAGCTTCAAAGCCCAGCCCAGCCAGGCGCGGGAGCGGCCGGTCGGGCGTTTCTGAGGGGTGCGGGGATTTCGGGTTCGGGTCATGGCGGCGGATTATACGCACTTTATAAAGGCTGGGCAGACGGCCCGGCGGTAGGCAGGGACGGCACCATTGACCATAATGGCGCATTCGAATTCCCTTGCCCCGGAAGGATTTGCCGTGAGCCAAGCTCTTATTACTGCGTTGCAGAACCCTGCCCTGTACCCTCACCCCGTGGAGGGGTTTCAGCTCATCGAGACGCATATCTCCTGGGTCCTGCTCACTGGCGAATACGCCTACAAGATCAAGAAACCGATGAATTTCGGCTTCCTGGACTTCACCGGACTGGACCAGCGCCAGCATTTCTGTAACGAAGAATTGCGCCTGAACCAACGCCTGACCGAAGGCCTGTACCTGGAAGTGTTGCCGATCACCGGTAGCGTCGACGCACCGCAGATCGGTGGCGAAGGTGAAGCCATCGAGTATGTGCTGAAGATGCGCCAGTTCCCCCAGGGCCAGATGCTCAACACCCTGCAGGCCAATGGCGAACTGAACGCCACGCACATCGACCAGATGGCCCGGCAGATTGCCGAGTTTCATCTGCAGGCCCCACGTGTGCCGATGGAACACCCGCTGGGCACGCCAGACAGCGTGATGGCCCCGGTGGAGCAGAACTTCGAGCAGATTCGCCCATTCCTCAGCGACAAAGCCGATCTGCAGCAACTCGACGCCCTGCAGGCCTGGGCCCGCAGCAGCTTCGAGCGCCTGCATGGCCTGCTGGAAAAGCGCAAGGCCAAGGGCTTCATCCGTGAGTGCCACGGTGACATCCACCTGGGCAATGCCACCTTGATCGATGGCAAGGTGGTGATCTTCGATTGCATCGAGTTCAACGAGCCTTTCCGACTGACCGACGTCTACGCCGACACCGCCTTCCTGGCCATGGACCTGGAAGACCGCGGCCTGAAGTGCCTGGCCCGACGCTTCATCAGCCAGTACCTGGAACTGACAGGGGACTACGAAGGCCTGGAACTGCTCAACTTCTACAAAGCCTACCGCGCGCTGGTGCGGGCCAAGGTCGCACTGTTCAGCATGCCGGCCGACGCTGATGGCGTTCAGCGTGCCACCACCCTGCGCACCTACCGCAACTACGCCAACCTGGCCGAAAGCTACAGCGCCATCCCGTCGCGCCTGCTGGCCATCACCCATGGCGTTTCGGCGGTGGGCAAAAGTCACGTGGCCATGCGCCTGGTCGAGGCCCTGGGTGCAGTGCGCGTGCGTTCGGACGTAGAGCGTAAGCGCCTGTTCGGCGAACAACCGCAGGCCGACGCCGGCCAGCTGAGTACCGGCATATACGACCAGGACGCCAGCGCAGCGACCTATCAGCGCCTGCACGAGGTAGCAGCGACCGTGCTGCGCGCCGGCTTCCCGGTGGTGCTGGACGCCACCTACCTCAAGCGTGAACAACGCCAGGCTGCGGCAGACGTTGCCAGCCAGACCGGCGTGCCGTTCCTCATCCTCGACTGCCACGCGCCAGAGGCGGTCATCGCCAGTTGGCTGGAGCAGCGCCAGGCCGAAAACAGCGACCCGTCGGATGCCACGCTGGAGGTGATCAAGGCCCAACAGGCCAGCCGTGAGGCGCTGGATGCGCAGGAGCTGGTGCACAGCACCCGCGTCGATACCCAGGCTGCCGGCAGCATGGATCAGGTAATCGAGCAGATTCGCCAGCGGTTGCCTGGCCTGTAAGTTCATCATCTTCCTGTGCCTGCCCGCCAAGGGGCAGGCACAGGCCGCTCACCCTCCGATGGCAAAAAGCCGCATATTTCCCAACGCCCGCTACACTCCTCTCAGACCTGCTCGCGATTTATCCCCCCATTCCCGTTCAGCCATCGCAAGGAGGCTCGATGAACGATGAATTGCAGCATCTGAAGAACCTTGGCAAGACTTCTGCGCAGTGGCTGCATGCGGCCGGCATCCACAGTGCATCGGATTTGCGCCGCCTGGGCGCGGTGGGTGCGTACCAGGCCGTGAAGACACGAGGGTTCCGTGCATCGAAGGTGCTGTTGTATGCCATTGAAGGCGCCCTGCTGGACATGCACTGGAACGATTTGCCGCTCGAACGCAAGGAAGCACTCAACCAACAATTGGACGCGAAAAACCCTACGCAAAAAAAACCCAAATAATCGGGGTAAAGGGATTGACGGCTAAATGAGAATTGTTATGATTATCGCAACTGGTCGCGAGACTGGTTGGATAAGCTAAGAGCCCCTGGTTCGGACTCTCAGATTATCTCCTCATCAGGCTAATCACGGTTATTGACCCGGCAATTTGCCGGGTCTTTTTTTGCCTGTGCCTTTTCAGGATCAGCGCCGCAGCTGCGCACAATAATCCTGCTCCGGCATCGCTGCCGTGTACCACACATAATCAGCCTCGCCAGGCTCGATTCGCTCGCCCACCTCAGCCAGCAGCAATACCTTGCTCTCCCCCGATGCCCCCAGGTCAGCCAGATGCAAGGGTATGCCCAGGTCCTTGCGCACATGGTAAGCCCCGGCAAACAGCAGTGCCGGTTGCGGTGCCGCCTGCAAGCGCTCGGCCATGCGCCGGTCGCGCTGCTGCTGAACGGCCAGCATCGCCGGTAACCGGTTTTCTGGCAGCATCCCGCAATGCCCGGCGCGCACGTGTTCCAGCAAGGCAGCCTTTACCGCAGGTGCATTGGACTTTTCGCCCTGCACCGGAGCCGGCTGTCGATAGGCCTGACGCATCTCGGCGGGCGAAAGGTTGGCGGCCAGCAACGTCACCCGATGTTGCAAGGCTTCGGTGACAATCGGCCCGTACAACTGCCAATCCCAGCCCTCCTGCCAGGCCAGCGCCTTGGGCAAGTCTTCCGGCAAAGGCTGCCCCGCCAGCTTGTCCACCCGTGATTGCTGTTCGGGCTGCAGCATCTCGAGCAACAGGCTGCCCTGCGTACGCTGGCCTTGCAGAGCGCGCAACAGCCACAGTTGCAGCGCGTGATGGTCAGGGTTGTCGTGCTTCTCGCCGACAAGCACTCGGGGTGCGTCAGCCAGGCGCTCCACCAGCGTTTCAGGGCTTATGACCTGCTCACTGGCCAGGTCGACAATCGTTCCCAGCTCGGCGTGCGTGCGACCGTCACTGCTCTGCCAGGCGGGCAACGGCGGCAGGCTGGCCTGACAGCCGCCTATCGCCAGTACCAGGCACAGCGAGAAACCGGACAGCAGCGGGTGTCGCATCGTCAGTTACTCCATGTCATCCACAATTTGAATGGCCTGCCCCGGGGGCGGACCTGTCGCGAGACAAGGTCGCTTCCACAAAGGCCGTGCACGGTTCGAGAATCAACGGGTGATGATCAGCGGATGCCCACGCTCGGGGTGCGCCTGCACCAGTACGTCGATACCGTACACCGCCTTCAGGGCCGCTGGGGTCAGTGCCGCTTCGGGCGTGGCAAACGCATGGCAGCGCCCCTGCTCCAGCAACAGGATACGGTCACAGTAACGCGCCGCCAGGTTCAGGTCATGCAGGATCACCAACACTGCAGCACCGCAGTCGGCGAAACGGCGTACGGCTTCCAGGGTGGTGTGCTGATGCAGCGGGTCGAGCATCGAAGTCGGTTCGTCGAGCAGCAACGTGCTGCCCTCCTCGCCCGGCCATAGCTGCGCCAGCACGCGGGCCAGGTGCACCCGTTGCCGCTCGCCACCGGAAAGCGCCAGGTAACTGCGCGCCAACAGGTGCCAGGCATCTGCCGCCCGCAACGCCGCTTCGACAATTTCCGCATCGCGCCGCTGACCGGTGCCATGAGGCATGCGCCCCATGCCCACCACTTCCTCCACCCGAAACGAGAAACCCAAACTGGACACCTGTGGCAACACTGCCAGGCGCCTTGCCCGTTCCTGCCCGGCCCAATCGGCCAGGGGGCGGCCCTGCAGCGTCACCCGCCCGCGGCCGGGCGCCAGTTCACCGCACAGTACACTCAGCAGGCTGCTCTTGCCGGCACCGTTGGGACCAAGCACACCCACGACCTGCCCCGGAGGCAACTGCAGGTGAATGTCGTGCAGCACCTCATTGCTGCCCCTGCACAGATACAGGCCCTCGACTTGCAACATCAGCCGCGCCCTCGCATCAGCAGGAACAGGAAGAACGGCGCACCGATGAAGGCCGTGACGATACCAATCGGCAGCTCGGCAGGCGCCAGCAGCAGCCGCGCCGCCAGGTCGGCGAACAACATCAGCACACCGCCGGCAAGCAGCGAGGCTGGCAGCACCACACGGTGATCGGGCCCGGCCAGCAGGCGAACCAGGTGCGGCACTACCAGGCCGATGAAGCCGATCAACCCGGCTGCTGCCACTGCCGCCCCCACCCCCAGCGCCGTGCAGAACACCAATTCACGCTTGAGCCGCTCCACGTCAACGCCCAGGTGGCGCGCCTCCGACTCCCCCAGCAACAGGGCATTCAGTGCCTTGGCCCGGCGCGGCAACCACACCGCTACCCCTGTCGCCACCAGCAATAATGGCCACAGCCGCTCATAGCTGGCGCCATTGAGGCTGCCAAGGTTCCAGAACGTTAGCGTGCGCAAGGTGGCATCATCGGCCAGGTAAGAGAACAGCCCCACGGCCGCGCCACCTAGCGCGGTCATGGCCACGCCAGCCAATAGCATCGTGGCGACGTTGGTCTGGCCATCGCGGCGCCCCAGGCGGTAGACCAGCGCAGTTACCCCAAGCCCGCCGACAAAAGCGCAGAACGACAGCAGATAAGGTGCGAAAGCATCCGGCATGCCGCCAAACCAGGCGCCGCCGACAATGGCAACCGCCGCCCCCACTGCGGCGCCAGCGGCAACCCCTACCAGCCCGGGGTCGGCCAGCGGGTTGCGGAACAGCCCCTGCATGGCCACCCCGGACAGCGCCAGCACCGCGCCCACCGCCAACCCCAACAGGGTGCGCGGCAGGCGGATCTGACCAAGGATCATCTCGGCCTGCTGCAGGCCATCTTCGGAAACGGGCAGCCCCAACAGGCGCAGGCCAGCGCGCAGCGTATCGAACATCGGCAGGCTGACTGGCCCCAGCGCCAGTGACAGCCAGATTGCCAACAGGCACAGCAGGCTCAGGCTAATGAACAACGTACGTGACTGGACCCGTTGTTTCATTGTGCGAAGCTGGCCTGAGCAGCCGGGTAGAAGGTGGCTGCCAGCGACTGCAAGGTCGCCGGTAGCCGAGGCCCGAGCCCGCCGACCAGCAGCGTTGGGTCCAGTGAGACCAGGCGTTTCTCACGCACGGCCCGCGAGGCAGCCAGCGCGGGGTTTTCTTTCAACAGCGCCTGCAAGGCCTGCTCATCGGCCAGCGCCCGGTCGGAAAACACGATCACATCCGGGTCAAGCGCCGCCAAGGCTTCGTTGGAGAAGTTCTTGTAGCCTGGGTGCGCGGCCAGGTTACGCCCACCCGCATGTTCCAGCAGCCAGTCACCGGCAGTGCCTTGCCCGGCGATCAGCGGCTTGGCCCCGGCATGGCCGACCAGCAGCAACACCCCAGGAGCCTGCTGCCCGGCCTGGGCCAGCTTGACGTTGGCATGCAACGCATCGAGCCGCTGGCGGTAGTCCGCTGCAAGCGCGGACGCTTGCTGCTCTGCACCGAGCAACTGCCCCAGGTGCCTGAGGTTTTCATCCACTGCCGGCAGCTCGGCCTTGCTGGAGAACAACTCGACCCGCACGCCGGCCTTGCGGATTTGCGCCAGTACCGGTGGCGGCCCCATTTCCTCGGTGCCCACCAGCACATCCGGGCGCAGGCTGAGGATGCCTTCGGCCGACAGTTGCCGCTGATACCCCACACTGGGCAAGGCTTTCAACGAGGCCGGGTGCTGACTGGTAGTGTCCACACCGACCAGGCGCGCTTCACCTCCCAATGCGGTTATCCACTCACTCAAGGCGCCACCCGCGCTGACCCAGCGTTGCGGCAGCTCGGCTGCCAAGGCTTGGGTAGAGAGCACAAGGCTTGCACACAGAGCGAGAAAAGCAGCTGGACGGCGCATCATCGGGTTCCTTCTGAAGACGGGCTACACGCCTTGTGGCGAGCGGCGGAACTGCGCACCATAGGCAGCCGGGCGCAGCGAATGCGATCAATTTGATAATTATTCGCATTGGAGCGTCAAGCCATCACGTGTTTCACGGGGCATCCTTGCCATGCACTTCCTTTGTACATCCCTCGGCCTGGCCGAGGGCCAAAGCCGCGCCTTCAGCGTAGACGGCCTCGAACTGTTCGGCGTGCGTCGCCAAGGCCAGGTGTACCTGTACCGCAACCGCTGCCCGCACCGGGACATCCCGCTGAACTGGGCAGAGGACGCGTTTCTGGATGACAGCGCCAGCCTCATCCACTGCGCTCATCACGGTGCGCTGTTCCTGATAGAAAGCGGCGAATGCGTGGCAGGGCCCTGCGAGGGTGAGCAACTGCAGCCCCTGGGCTGCCACGAAGACAGCCAGGGCATCTGGTTCAAGGGGTAAGCAGCACCGGCAAGCGGCGATCGATGACGATACCCTCGGCGTCCAGCCGAGTGCCATAGGCCAGCACCTCCACCCCGTCCGCTACGGCAGCGCGCAGCGCTTGGGCGTAGGCCGTATCGATTTCTTCAGCCGGGCGCACAGCGTCGATACCGGTCAGGTTCACGCAATACAGCTGCACGGCCCGCACGCCCTGCCGGGCCAGCTTTGCCAGCTCACGCAGGTGTTTCGCACCGCGTTGAGTCACCGCATCAGGGAAGGCCGCAACTGCAGTGTCGGGGTAGCCCAGCGTCACACTCTTGACCTCGACATAGGCCGGGGCACCCTCGAATTCCAGGCGAAAGTCGATACGGCTGCCTTCCTCGCCATAGGCCACTTCGCGCTTGAGTGCAGTGAAACCGGCCAGTTCAGTGATTGTGCCGGCGCGCAGGGCCTCTTCGACCAACGCATTGGCCCGCCCGGTATTCACGCAGGCCAACCGCCCCTGGGGGGTTTCGCTGATTTCCCAGGTCCCTGGCAGCTTGCGCTTGGGGTCGTTGGAGCGGCTGAACCACACCTGCCCACCTTCACGCATGCAGTTGAGCATGGAGCCGGTATTCGGGCAGTGGATAGTCATCTGCTCGCCGCTGGCCAGTTCGATATCGGCCAGAAAGCGCTTGTAGCGACGCAACAGGCGCCCCTGCTCGAGTGAAGGAGAGAAACGCATCAGCCTTGCCAGCTCTGCAGGCCACGGGCAATACGCTGCACCGCTTCTTCCAGGCGCGGCAGGCTCTGGGTGTAAGCGAAGCGCACATGGTGCCCGGCCAGGTGGCGACCGAAGTCCAGGCCCGGCGTGAACGCCACGTGCTGGGTTTCCAGGAAGTGCCGGCAGAATGCGAACGCGTCCCCGCCAAAAGCGCTGATATCGGCATACAGGTAGAACGCACCTTGCGGCTCGACGGCAATGCGGAAGCCCAGTTCACGCAGGGCGGGCAGCAGGTAGTCGCGACGGCGGGCGAATTCGGCGCGGCGCTCCTCGAAAATGGCCAGCGCCTCGGGCTGGAAACAGGCCAGCGCGGCATGCTGCGCCATGCTCGGCGCACTGATGTACAGGTTCTGCGCCAGTTTCTCCAGGTCGGCGACCGCGCCGGGCGGGGCCACCAGCCAGCCAAGGCGCCAACCGGTCATGCCGAAATACTTGGAAAAACTATTCAGGACGAATGCCGAGTCGTCGACTTCCAGCACGCTCGGCGCGTCCATGCCATAGGTGAGGCCGTGGTAGATCTCGTCCACCACCAGATGGCCATGCCGCTCGTGGGTGGTTCTGGCCAGGCAGGCCAACGCCTCGCGCCCCAGCACGGTACCGGTCGGGTTGGCCGGCGAAGCGACCAGGGCTCCGACGGTGTCCTTGTCCCAGTAGCGCTCAACCAGATCGGCAGTCAGCTGATAGTTCACATCCGGGCCCACCGGCACCAATTGGGCCCCGCCCTCGACCAGGCGCAGGAAGTGGCGATTGCACGGGTAACCCGGATCGGCCAGCAGCCAATGCTTGCCCGGGTCCACCAGCAGGCTGCTGGCCAGCAGCAGCGCGCCGGAGCCACCTGGGGTAATAAGGATGCGTTCCGGGTCGATGTTCAGGCCATAGCGCTGCCCATAAAAACCGGCAATTGCCTCACGCAGTGCCGGCAGACCGCGTGCGGCGGTGTAGCGAGTGTGCCCGGCGGCCAGCGCGGCCTGGCCAGCCGCGACGATGGGTGCGGCCGTGGTGAAGTCCGGCTCGCCGATTTCCAGGTGGATCACGTCGTGCCCGGCCGCCTGCAGCTCGTTGGCCCGGGCCAGCAGCGCCATGACGTGGAAAGGTTCGATGGCGCGGCTGCGCGCACTGTAGGGTTGGGCCATGACCTTCTCTCAATTGGGTCTAAACTGGAGATTCTACCTCTGCACACCACCGAACGTACCGCTCAGGCCGGTGTCAACTAGCAGGATCGGGCGGGGTAGCGCACCCCCGATCTATCTGGTAAGTTCGGCGGCTCGCAGTCGCAGGGCCGGCGGTCGCCGGAGATGGAGCATCCTGCGCATTGGATCAGATGAGTGAGAGGCGGTCTATTCATGTCCACCCTAGAAAAGCAAAAAGCCAACCAGAATCTTTATGGGGTTGCACCCTATCAGGAGACCAAGGGTGAGGAGTACATGGGTGAACCCATGCGCAAGCACTTCACCAAGATCCTCACTGGCTGGAAGCAAGAGCTGATGGTCGGCGTCGACAAGACCGTTGACCATATGAAAGAAGAAGCAGCCAACTTTGCAGATCCCGCAGACCGCGCATCCCAGGAAGAGGAATTCGCCCTCGAACTGCGCAACCGCGACCGCGAGCGCAAGTTGATCAAGAAAATCGATAAAACCCTGCAGAAGATTCAGGACGAAGAGTACGGCTGGTGCGAGTCGTGCGGCATCGAGATCGGCCTGCGCCGCCTGGAAGCCCGCCCTACCGCCGACCTGTGCTTCGACTGCAAGGAAATTGCCGAGAAAAAGGAAAAAACGGTCGGCAAAGGCTGATCTTTCTTCCACCTGAACGGGGCGCATCATGCGCCCCGTTTCATTTATATGCCCAGCCTGACCATGACCGACTCCAGCTACATCGGGCGCTTCGCCCCCACCCCCAGCGGCTTCCTGCACTTCGGCTCGCTGGTCGCCGCCCTCGCCTCCTGGCTCGATGCCCGCGCCGTCAACGGCCGCTGGCTGCTGCGCATGGAAGACACCGACCCGCCCCGGGAGATGCCCGGCGCCCGCGATGCCATCCTTCAGACGCTGGAACGTTACGGCCTGCACTGGGATGGCGAGGTGGTATTCCAGAGCCAGCGCCACGATGCCTATGCTGCCGTGGTAGACCGCCTGTTCAACATGGGCCTGGCGTACGCATGCACCTGCTCGCGCAAGCAGCTGGAAAGCTACAACGGCATCTACCCAGGCTTTTGCCGCAACGCCGGGCATGCCCGTGAAGGGGCAGCCATCCGCTTGCGGGTGCCGGAGCTGATCTACCGCTTTACCGACCGAGTGCAGGGTGAGTACCAGCAACACCTGGGGCGTGAGGTGGGCGACTTCGTCATCCAGCGTCGTGACGGGCTGTACGCCTACCAGCTGGCCGTGGTGCTGGACGATGCCTGGCAGGGTGTTACCGACATCGTGCGTGGTGCCGACCTGCTCGACAACACCCCGCGCCAGCTGTACCTGCAGGAACTGCTGGGCTTCTCACAGCCGCGTTACCTGCATATTCCGCTGATCGTGCAGCCGGATGGGCACAAGCTGGGCAAGTCGTACCGTTCGCCGCCACTGCAGGCGGAGCATGCTACCCCTCTGCTGCTGCGGGCATTGCGGGCGCTGGGGCAGGAGACAGACCCGGAACTGCTGTTGGCGACGCCGGCAGAGGTGCTGGCAGTCGCGCGCACGCAATGGCGGCCGGAAGCGATCGCGCAGCGGACCACCGTGCCAGAGGCTGATCTGCGCTGAAACTTTACCAGTCTCTTCGCGGGCGCGCCCGCTCCCACAGGGTCCTCAATAAACCTAGAGGCAACGCTTTACCTGTAGGAGCGGGTTCACCCGCGAAGAGGCCGGCACATTCATTCCACCTCTCAAAAACAAAAGCCCAGTAAATTCAAACCCTTGGCGAACGCTGTGGATTCCCGCTAGCATCCCCCCTGCCATTTGCGCCAATAATAAGTTCAAGCCCGTAGCGCCCAACCATCGAGGCCAGCATGTACATCTATCGTTTGGTCCTGCTTCTGGTCGTGGGGATCTACCTGTTCTCCCCGGCCATCATGGACTGGTGGATCGAACCGACCGGAGCCTGGTACCGCCCCTACCTGCTCTGGCTGATCCTGATCGTCGTCACCTTCATCCTGCAGAGCCAACGAGATGCCGATGAGCTTTAGCCTGACCCAGATGATCCTGATCAGCGCCGGGTACCTCATGGTGCTTTTCGGCGTGGCCTGGATCAGCGAGCGCGGGCTGATCCCGCGTTCGATCATTCGCCACCCACTTACCTACACCCTGTCGCTGGGCGTCTACGCCAGTGCCTGGGCCTTCTATGGCTCGGTTGGCCTGGCCTACCAGTACGGCTACGGTTTCCTTGCCTGTTACCTGGGGGTGTCTGGCGCATTCCTGCTAGCGCCGGTGCTGCTCTACCCGATCCTCAAGATCACCCGCACCTATCAGCTGTCATCGCTGGCCGACCTGCTGGCCTTCCGCTTCCGCAGTACCTGGGCCGGGGCCTTGACCACCATCATCATGCTGATTGGCGTGCTGCCATTGCTGGCCTTGCAGATCCAGGCGGTGGCCGATTCGATCAGCATCCTTACCGGTGAACCGGTCAAGGCCCGGGTGGCCTTTGCCTTTTGCACGCTGATCATTCTGTTCACCATCTTCTTCGGCTCGCGGCACATCGCCACGCGCGAGAAACATGAGGGGTTGGTATTCGCCATCGCCTTCGAGTCGGTGATCAAGCTGCTGGCCCTGGGCGGTATCGGCCTGTATGCCTTGTATGGCGTATTCGGCGGCCCGCACGAGCTGGAAGTCTGGCTGCTGCAGAACCAGACCGCCCTCGCCGCCCTGCACACCCCACTGCAGGAAGGCCCATGGCGCACCCTGCTGCTGGTGTTCTTCGCCTCGGCCATCGTCATGCCGCACATGTACCACATGGCCTTTACCGAAAACCTCAACCCGCGCTCGCTGGTCAGCGCCAGCTGGGGCCTGCCGCTGTTCCTGCTGCTGATGAGTCTTGCCGTGCCGCTGGTGCTGTGGGCCGGCCTGCGCCTGGGCGCCAGCACCAACCCCGAGTACTTCACCCTGGGCCTGGGCATCGCCGCCAACAACCAGGAATTGGCACTGCTGGCCTACATTGGCGGCCTGTCGGCAGCCAGCGGCCTGATCATCGTCACCACCCTGGCGCTGTCGGGCATGGCCCTGAACCACCTGGTGCTGCCGCTTTACCAGCCGCCGGCCGAGGGCAACATCTACCGTTGGCTGAAGTGGACCCGCCGTGCACTGATCGTCGCCATCATCACCGCCGGCTTCATGTTCTACCTGAGCCAGAACTACCACCAGAGCCTGGCCAACCTGGGCATCGTCGCCTTCGTCGCCACCTTGCAGTTCCTGCCCGGAGTGCTGTCGGTACTCTACTGGCCAACCGCCAACCGCCGCGGTTTCATCGCCGGGCTGCTGGCCGGCACCCTGGTGTGGATGGTGACCATGCTGCTGCCGCTTCTCGGCAACTTGCAGGGCTTCTACATCCCGCTGCTGGACATGATCTATGTGCTGGACGATACCAGCTGGCACATGGCAGCCATCGCCTCGCTGGCGGCCAACGTGCTGCTGTTCACCCTGATCTCACTGTTCACCAACGCCAGCACCGAAGAAGTCAGCGCGGCAGAAGCCTGTGCCGTGGATAACGTGCGCCGCCCACAGCGCCGCGAGCTGCACGCCGCCTCGCCGCAGGAATTCGCCACCCAGCTGGCCAAGCCGCTGGGCGCCAAGGCCGCGCAAAAGGAAGTCGAGCAAGCACTGCGCGACCTCTACCTGCCGTTCGACGAACGCCGCCCCTATGCCCTGCGCCGCCTGCGCGACCGCATCGAAGCCAACCTGTCCGGCCTGATGGGACCGAGCGTGGCTCAGGACATGGTCGAGACTTTCCTGCCGTACAAGTCCGGTAACGAAAACTACGTGACCGAAGACATCCACTTCATCGAAAGCCGCCTGGAAGACTACCACTCGCGCCTGACCGGGCTGGCCGCCGAACTCGATGCCTTGCGCCGCTACCATCGCCAGACCCTGCAGGAATTGCCCATGGGCGTCTGCTCACTGGCCAAGGACCAGGAAATCCTGATGTGGAACAAGGCCATGGAAGAGCTCACCGGCATCGCCGCCAAGCATGTGGTCGGCTCGCGCCTGGTCACCATCGACGAGCCTTGGCGCGGCCTGCTGCAAGGCTTCATCAACGTGCCCGACGAGCACCTGCACAAGCAGCGCCTGGCGCTGGACGGCCAGCCGCGCTGGCTGAACCTGCACAAGGCAGCCATCGACGAGCCACTGGCCCCCGGTAACAGCGGGCTGGTACTGCTGGTGGAAGACCTTACCGAAACCCAGGCACTGGAAGACAAGCTGGTGCACTCCGAGCGCCTGGCCAGCATCGGCCGCCTGGCCGCCGGCGTGGCCCACGAGATCGGCAACCCGATCACCGGCATCGCCTGCCTGGCGCAAAACCTGCGCGAGGAACGCGAAGACGATGGCGAAATCATCGAGTTGTCCAGCCAGATCCTTGACCAGACCAAGCGCGTATCGCGCATCGTCCAGTCGCTGATGAGCTTCGCCCATGCCGGCGGCAGCCACCAGAACAGCGAGGAGCCCGTGTGCCTGGCTGAAGTGGCACAAGATGCCATCGGTCTGCTGGCGTTGAACCGGCGCAATTTCGAAGTACAGTTCTTCAACCTTTGCGACCCGGACCATTGGGCCGAAGGTGACCCGCAGCGCCTGGCCCAGGTGCTGATCAACCTGCTCTCCAACGCCCGCGATGCCTCGCCGCCCGGCAGCGCCGTGCGCGTGCGCAGCGAGGTTAACGAGCACACCGTCGACCTGATCGTCGAAGACGAAGGCAGCGGGATTCCGAAGAACATCATGGACCGCCTGTTCGAACCCTTCTTCACCACCAAGGACCCGGGCGAAGGAACCGGACTGGGGCTCGCTCTGGTCTATTCCATCGTGGAAGAGCATTATGGGCAAATCACCATCGACAGCCCGGCCGATATCGAACGGCAACGTGGCACCCGGATCCGCGTGACCCTGCCCCGGCATGTCGTAGCGACGTCCCCTGAAATTCGAGACCGTCGAGAGAATTGAATCAATGCCGCACATTCTGATCGTCGAAGACGAAACCATCATCCGCTCGGCCCTGCGCCGCCTGCTTGAGCGGAACCAGTACCAGGTCAGCGAGGCCGGCTCGGTGCAGGAAGCCCAGGAACGCTTCAGCATTGCCACTTTCGACCTCATCGTCAGCGACCTGCGCCTGCCAGGCGCGCCCGGCACCGAGCTGATCAAGCTCGGCCAGGGCACCCCGGTACTGATCATGACCAGTTACGCCAGCCTGCGCTCAGCGGTGGACTCGATGAAAATGGGCGCGGTGGACTACATCGCCAAGCCCTTCGACCACGACGAGATGCTGCAGGCAGTAGCGCGTATTCTGCGTGACCGGCAGAACGCCCCCGCTGCTGCATCGCCTGCCGAGCCACGCGCCAGCAATGGCAAGGCTACAGCGCCCGACAAAGGCAGCGCGGCAACGGCCAATGGCGAGATCGGCATCATCGGCTCGTGCCAGCCCATGCAGGACATGTACAGCAAGATCCGCAAGGTCGCGCCTACCGACTCCAATGTGCTGATCCAGGGCGAGTCGGGCACCGGTAAAGAGCTGGTGGCCCGCGCCCTGCACAACCTGTCTCGCCGGGCCAAGGCACCGATGATCTCGGTGAACTGCGCGGCCATCCCCGAAACGCTGATCGAATCCGAACTGTTCGGCCACGAAAAAGGCGCGTTCACCGGCGCCAGCGCCGGGCGCGCCGGCTTGGTGGAGGCCGCCGATGGCGGTACGCTGTTCCTCGATGAAATTGGCGAACTGCCGCTCGAAGCCCAGGCTCGACTGCTGCGTGTGCTGCAGGAAGGCGAGATACGCCGCGTAGGTTCGGTGCAGTCGCAAAAGGTCGATGTGCGCCTGATCGCCGCGACCCACCGCGACCTGAAAAACCTGGCCAAGGCCGGCCAGTTCCGTGAAGACTTGTATTACCGACTGCACGTCATCGCCCTGAAGCTGCCGGCCTTGCGTGAGCGGGGCAGCGACGTCAACGAGATCGCCAACGTCTTCCTCGCCCGCCAGAGCGCTCGCATCGGCCGCGACGACCTGCACTTCTCGGCCGAGGCCGAGCAAGCCATTCGTCACTACAGCTGGCCCGGTAACGTGCGTGAACTGGAAAACGCCGTGGAGCGCGCGGTGATCCTCAGCGAGAGCGCAGAAATTTCCGCCGAGCTGCTGGGCATCGACATCGAGCTGAGCGACCTGGAAGAGGACGACATCCTCGACAATGCCCTGGTGGTGGCCAACGCGGGCAATGCCAGCCACGAGCCGACCGAAGACCTGTCGCTGGAAGACTACTTCCAGCACTTCGTGCTTGAACACCAGGACCACATGACCGAGACCGAACTGGCACGCAAGCTCGGCGTCAGCCGCAAGTGCCTGTGGGAACGCCGTCAGCGCCTGGGCATCCCACGGCGCAAGAGCAACGCTACCAGCGAATAATCCACCTGCGCACCGCACGCCGCAGCCTATGCGGCGTCGGTGAGATCGAGCGCCGCCCGCGCGGCGCTTCGCGGCTAAAGCCGCTCCTACATTTGTTTCGGGCCAGTCCCTCCTGCGCCACACGCGCGCGACCGCCTTGTTGTACGACGCAATCTCGAGCCATGCGCCAAGGCGCTCGCGCGCAAATCCCACAGAAAAAATTGGCCCGAACAAATGTAGGAGCGGCTTTAGCCGCGAAGCGCCGCGCGGGCGGCGCTCGGTCTCACAGGCGCTGAACGTGTCACGGCGCGCCCCCCAGGTAACACCTCACCTCCCGTAAAAATCTGTTACCCAAGCTTTCCGCCGTAACAGTCCCCGAGGCGTACGGTAACGAAATTGCGACATTTTCGACCTGCCAAAAACTGCAGAACCCGCTCAACCCCTTGATTTTATTGAGTTTTGAAAAGTTGGCACGGCACCTGCTATATGTTTGGTACAAGAACAATAACAAGCACTGCAACTCAGAATAAGAACAAGACGAAACGGCTCACGCACAATAAAAACAAGATGGCGGAGGCGCAGCTAACTGATTCTTTTGGAGAGGATGCGTGTTTGGGGCTTGCCCCACAACCAGGCAGAGAACAACAAAAACTGCACTAAAAGCAGCGCCTGAACTGGTTGGATCGACAGATCAACGTGTCATCAGCGGCCAAAGCAATCCGTTTGCTCTTTACCCCCGGTTTGGGGGTCGTCCACAAGTTTCGAGATTTGTGGGCAGGGCACTCAACAAAAACAAGAAGCCCAGCAAAAAAACAATAAGAGCACGCAACGACTTCTTGGGGAGCTTAGGCTCCCCTTGTCGTTTCTACCCTTCTGGCAGGCATCCTGCTACCCGCCTACACCATTCCCCGAGTAAATGCTAGAATCCCCGCCCATCATGCGGCCATTCTCCTATTCTTGGCCGAACATTCCTTCACACAGTGCATCCCATGCTGAAGAAGCTGTTCCAGTCTTTCCGCCCGCCCGTACCGGGCCCGCACCACAGGCGCACCACGCCCGAGGTGATCAACAAGAGCCAGCACTCGCTGCAGCGCCACCAGTTCAGCCGTCATGCGGTGAACATCGTGGAGCGGCTGCAAAGCGCCGGCTACCAGGCTTACCTGGTCGGTGGCTGTGTCCGCGACCTGATGCTGGGCATCACGCCCAAGGACTTCGACGTCGCCACCAGCGCCACCCCCGAACAGGTCCGTGCCGAGTTCCGCAACGCCCGCATCATTGGTCGTCGCTTCAAATTGGTCCATGTGCATTTCGGCCGTGAGATCATTGAAGTCGCCACCTTCCGCGCCCACCACTCCGAGGACGACCAGGGCGATGCCCACCGTTCGTCGCATAACGCCAGTGGCCGCATTCTGCGAGACAACGTGTACGGCACCCTGGAAGAGGACGCGCAACGCCGCGACTTCACCATCAACGCCCTGTACTACGATCCGGTCAGCGAGCGCATTCTCGATTACGCCAACGGTGTGCACGACGTGCGCAATCGCCTGCTGCGGCTGATCGGAGACCCGACCCACCGCTACCAGGAAGACCCGGTGCGCATGCTGCGCGCGGTGCGCTTTGCCGCCAAGCTCGACTTTGGCATCGAAAAGCACACTTACCTGCCGATTCGCGGCCTGGCCCCGATGCTGCGCGAGATTCCACCCGCGCGCCTGTTCGAGGAATGCCTCAAGCTGTTCCTCAGCGGCCAAGGTGCCATCGCCTTCGAAATGCTGGTTGACCTGGAGTTGTTCGAACCGCTGTTCCCGGCCAGTGCCCACGCGCTGGACGAGCGGCCGACCTACACCCACACGCTGATCAGCCAGGCATTGAACAACACCGACCTGCGCGTGAAGCAGGGCAAGCCGGTGACGCCAGCCTTCCTGTTTGCTGCTTTGCTCTGGCCAGCCCTGCCGGCCCGTGTGCTGCACCTGCAGAACCAGGGCGTGCCGCCGATCCCGGCCATGAACGGTGCGGCCCACGACCTGATCGCCGAGCAGTGCGCGCGCATTGCCATCCCCAAGCGTTTTACCCTGCCGATCCGCGAGATCTGGGACATGCAGGAGCGCCTGCCGCGCCGCAGCGGCAAGCGCGCCGACATGCTGCTGGACAACCCGCGTTTCCGCGCCGGTTACGACTTCCTGCTGCTGCGTGAAAGCGCCGGGGAAGAAACCGACGACCTGGGCCAGTGGTGGACCGATTACCAGGACGCAAACGACAGCGAGCGCCGCGAGATGATCCGCGAGCTTGGCAGCCGTGATGAAAGCGCCGGCCCGCGCAAGCGCAAGCGCAGCAGCAGCAAACGCAAGCGCAGTGGCGACGAGGCGTTCGAGTGACCATTCGCGCCTACGTAGGTCTGGGCAGCAACCTGGACGCACCTGCCGAGCAGCTGCGTAGCGCCTTTCAGGCGCTGGACCAGGTCGAAGCCACGCGCCTGGTAGCCGCCTCGGCCCTGTACACCAGCGATTCGCTGCTGCCCGGCCAACCGCGCTACACCAATGCTGTCGCCGCCCTGGACACCGCCCTGGCACCACTGGCATTGCTCGATGCGCTGCAGGCCATCGAAAACGACCAGGGCCGCGTGCGCAAAGAGCGCTGGGGCCCACGCACGCTGGACCTGGACATCCTGCTGTTCGGTGACCAGGTACTCGACCAGCCACGCCTGAAAGTGCCGCATTACCACATGCATGCCCGCCCGTTCGTGCTGTATCCGTTGGCCGAACTGGTACCGGGGGATTTCCGCCTGGCCGATGGCCGCGCCCTCGCGCAACTGCTCGACGAATGCCCGTTCGTCGGCCTGGAACGCCTGTAGACCGGGCGTTCCAGCCTGCATCGCCACCTCGGTAACGCCAGTAACACCCTGATCGTAACAATGCGGTAACAGGGTGATTGACTTCCCACACCTCGCTCACGACTATAGGCGTCCCGTGTGGCACCAAAGTGCCGCATACCCGTATTTAGGCCCGGACGGACCTGTGCCCGAACATCACGCGCGATGATGTGCCGCTCCGGAAGATGACTACACGCGTTGAATGCAGTCGTTTTTTACAGCGCCTGAACGAGGAATTTCCTACATGCCTGAAGTAACCCTTACCACCCTTAACGGCCTCAAGGCCAAGGGTGAAAAAATCACCATGCTGACCTGCTACGACGCGACCTTCGCCAAGGCCGCCAGCCAGGCCGGCGTTGAAGTGTTGCTGGTGGGCGACTCGCTGGGGATGGTCCTGCAGGGCCACGACAGCACCTTGCCGGTCACCACAGCGGAGATGGCCTACCACACCGCCAGCGTCAAACGCGGCAACGACGGCGCGCTGATCCTCACCGACCTGCCGTTCATGGCCCACGCCACCCCCGAGCAGGCCTTTGCCAACAGCGCCACACTGATGCAGGCCGGCGCCCACATGGTCAAGATCGAAGGCGCAGCCTGGCTGGCCGAAACCATCCGCTTGCTGGCCGAACGTGGTGTGCCGGTGTGCGCGCACATGGGCCTGACCCCGCAAACCGTCAACGTGTTGGGCGGCTACAAAGTGCAGGGCCGCCAGGAGGCCCAGGCCCGGCAGATGCGCGCCGACGCCATTGCCCTGGAACAGGCCGGTGCGGCCATGCTGCTGCTCGAGTGCGTACCCAGCGAACTGGCGGCGGAAATCACCAATGCCGTTGGCATCCCGGTAATCGGCATTGGCGCCGGCAGCGCCACCGATGGCCAGGTACTGGTACTGCACGACATGCTCGGCCTGTCGCTGAGCGGCCGGGTACCGAAGTTCGTGAAGAACTTCATGCAGGGCCAGCCGGATATCCATAGCGCCCTCGTCGCTTACGTCGAGGCGGTCAAGCAAGTCAGTTTCCCAGGCAGCGAACACGGGTTCAGTGCATGAATACAGTCAAGACCGTCCGCGAACTGCGCGCGGCAGTGGCCCGCGCGCGCGGTGAGGGCAAACGCATCGGTTTCGTGCCGACCATGGGCAACCTGCACAGCGGCCATGCGGCCTTGGTGGCCAAGGCTGCCCAGCGCGCCGATTTCGTGGTCGCCAGTATCTTCGTCAACCCGCTGCAGTTCGGCGCCAACGAAGACCTCGACAAATACCCACGCACCCTGGCAGCCGACCAGGAGCGCCTGGTGCAGGCCGGCTGCAACCTGCTGTTCGCGCCCACGGTGGAAGAGATGTACCCCGACGGCATGAGCGTGCAAACCCGCGTCAGCGTGCCCCAGCTTTCCGAAGGCCTGTGCGGCGCCAGCCGGCCTGGGCATTTCGAGGGTGTGGCCACCGTGGTGAACAAGCTGTTCAACATGGTCCAGCCAGACCTTGCCGTGTTCGGCGAGAAGGACTATCAGCAGTTGGCGGTGATCCGCGCCATGGTGCGCGACCTGAACATGCCGATCCAGATCATCGGCGAACCCACCGTGCGTGCCGAAGATGGCTTGGCGCTGTCGTCGCGCAATGGCTACCTCACGCCAGAGCAGCGTACTGCTGCGCCAGCGCTGTACCGCACACTGCAGCACATTGCAGCGGGCATCGGCCGTGGCCAGCGGGATTTTGCCGCGCTGGTCGCTGAAGGCCAGGCGCAACTGAGCGCAGCGGGTTTCCGTCCGGATTACCTGGAAGTACGCCATGCCGTAAGTTTGCGCCCGGCAGTGATCGATGATCGAGACCTGGTGGTGATTGCGGCGGCTTACCTGGGTAACACACGGTTGATCGACAATCTCTACCTGCATTTGGAAGAGAAGACCGCATAACGGTCTTGGGCTGCCTTGCAGCCCATTCGCGGGCAAGCCCGCTCCTGCGCGTTTATCTGTAGGGGCGAGCTTGCTTGCAATGCCCCACCAAAATCCCCCTGCCATACCCATTCCCAGCACGTGGCCTTTGCCTATAATGGTGCCAGCCTGAACCCGGCAACGACTGCCGTGTCCAAGCCCTCACCACGCACCAAGGGAACCCCGCGCAATGGCGTATTACCGTACACCCCACGATGTGACGGCCCTGCCCGCCTGGCAGGCGCTTCAGAAACACCGCGACGCCATGCAAAGCTTCAGCATGCGCGAAGCCTTCGCCGCCGATGCCAAGCGCTTCGACCAGTTTTCCCTCAGCGCTTGCGGCCTGTTCCTCGACTACTCGAAAAACCTGATCACCGAGCAAAGCCGCGATCTGCTGGTCAACCTGGCCAATGAAGTGGGCCTGCAGGACGCCATCAAGTCGATGTTCGGTGGTGAGATCATCAATGCCTCCGAAGGCCGCCCGGTGCTGCACACCGCCTTGCGCCGGCCTGTAGGTGACAAACTCAGTGTCAACGGCGTGAACGTCATGCCGGAAGTGCACAAGGTGCTCAACCAGATTACCGAACTGGTTGGTCGCATTCACGATGGCCTGTGGCGCGGCTACAGCGAAAAGCCGATCACCGACGTGGTCAACATTGGCATTGGCGGTTCGTTCCTCGGCCCCGAGCTGGTTTCCGAAGCGCTGCTACCCTACGCCCAGCGCGGCGTGCGCTGCCACTACCTGGCCAATATCGACGGCAGCGAGTTCCACGAGCTGTCGGCCAACCTGCGCGCCGAAACCACCCTGTTCATCGTCTCGTCGAAGTCGTTCAACACCCTCGAGACGCTGAAAAACGCCATGGCCGCGCGGACCTGGTACCTGGCCCAAGGCGGCTCGGAAGCCGAGCTGTACCGCCACTTCATTGCCGTATCCAGCAACAAGGCCGCTGCTGTAGCGTTCGGTATCCGCGAAGAAAACATCTTCCCGATGTGGGACTGGGTAGGTGGGCGCTACTCGCTGTGGTCGGCCATCGGCCTGCCGATCGCCCTGGCCATCGGCACTGCCAACTTCAAGGAACTGCTGTCCGGTGCCTACACCATGGACCAGCACTTCCAGACCGCACCGTTCGACAAGAACATGCCGGTGCTACTGGCCCTGCTGGGCGTGTGGTATGGCAACTTCTGGGACGCGAACAGCCACGCGATCCTGCCGTACGACCACTACCTGCGCAACATCACCAAGCACCTGCAGCAGCTGGACATGGAATCCAACGGCAAGAGCGTGCTGCAAGACGGTACCCCGGTGAAGACCGACACCGGGCCGGTGATCTGGGGCGGCGTGGGCTGCAACGGCCAGCATGCCTACCACCAGTTGCTGCACCAGGGCACCCAGTTGATTCCGGCCGATTTCATCGTGCCGGTGGTGAGCTTCAACCCGGTGGCCGACCACCACCAGTGGCTGTACGCCAACTGCCTGTCGCAGAGCCAGGCGCTGATGCTGGGCAAAACCCGCGAGGAAGCCGAAGCCGAATTGCGCGCTAAAGGCCTCAACGAAGCAGACATCGAAAAGCTGGCCCCGCACAAGGTGATCCCGGGTAACCGCCCGAGCAACACATTGGTGGTCGAGCGCATCAGTCCGCGCCGGCTGGGCGCGCTGGTGGCCATGTACGAGCACAAGGTGTTCGTACAGAGCGTTATCTGGGGTATCAACGCCTTCGACCAGTGGGGCGTCGAGCTTGGCAAGGAACTGGGCAAGGGCGTTTACCAGCGCTTGGTCGGCAGCCTGGAAGACAGCGCCGAAGACGGTTCCACCCAAGGCCTGATCAACTACTTCCGCGGCCGCCACCGCGGTTGATCCGAAGCTTGTGCCGGCCTCTTCGCGGGTAAACCCGCCTACCAGGCAACGCGTTACCTCGTAGGAGCGGGTTTACCCGCGAAGAGGCCGGCCCAGGTTGAACACCGCTCCCAGCTACACTGTCCTATCGAATAGCCGTTGCAGTCCATCGCCCCTTACAAGAGCAGGACCACCCGCCATGTTCGATATCCGCAAATACCCCCAGGCCCTGGCCGTCAGCCAGTCCGCCGCCCTCACCCCCGAAGACTACCGCCGCCTCTACCGCCAGTCGGTCGAAGACCCAGACACCTTCTGGGCCGAACAGGCCAAACGCCTGGACTGGATCAAACCGTGGTCAAGCGTGCAGCAATGCGACCTGCATACCGGCAAGGCCCGCTGGTTCGACGGTGCGCAACTCAACGTCAGCTACAACTGCATCGACCGTCACCTGGCCCAGCGCGGCGAGCAAACGGCCCTGCTGTGGGAAGGCGACGATCCCAAGGACTCCAAGGCCATCACCTACCGCGAACTGCACCGTCAGGTCTGCCGCCTGGCCAATGCAATGAAAGCGCGCGGTGTGAAGAAAGGCGACCGGGTGTGCATCTACATGCCAATGATTCCCGAGGCCGCCTTCGCCATGCTCGCCTGCACCCGCATCGGCGCCATCCACTCGGTGGTGTTCGGCGGTTTCTCCCCCGATGCCTTGCGAGACCGCATTCTCGATGCCGACTGCCGCACCGTGATCACCGCCGATGAAGGCGTGCGTGGCGGCAAACGCATCCCGCTGAAACAGAACGTCGACAAGGCCCTGGCCAGCTGCCCAGCGGTCAGTAGCGTGTTGGTGGTGCGCCGCACTGGCGGCGATATTGCCTGGACCGAGGGCCGCGACCTCTGGTATCACGAAGCGACGAAGGATGCCGGCGACGACTGTCCCCCAGAACCGATGGAGGCCGAAGACCCGCTGTTCATCCTCTACACCTCCGGCAGCACCGGCAAACCCAAAGGGGTGCTGCATACCACCGGCGGCTACCTGCTGCAGGCAACGATGACCTTCAAGGTGGTGTTCGATTATCGTGACGGCGAGGTGTTCTGGTGCACCGCCGATGTCGGCTGGGTGACCGGCCACAGCTACATCGTCTATGGCCCGCTGGCCAATGGCGCAATCTCGCTGATGTTCGAAGGCGTGCCCAACTACCCGGATACCTCGCGCTTCTGGCAGGTGGTGGACAAGCATCAGGTGAACATCTTCTATACCGCCCCGACCGCCCTGCGCGCACTGATGCGTGAGGGCTCCGCGCCACTGCAGAGCACCTCACGCAAAAGCCTGCGTCTGCTGGGCAGCGTCGGCGAGCCGATCAACCCGGAAGCCTGGGAATGGTACTTCGAGGAGGTCGGGCAAAAGCGCTGCCCGATTGTGGATACCTGGTGGCAGACCGAAACCGGCGGCATCATGCTCACCCCACTGCCCGGCACACAGTCACTCAAACCCGGCTGCGCCACCCAGCCGATGTTCGGCGTGCAACCGGTGCTGCTGGACGAAAAAGGCAAACTGATCGAAGGCCCCGGCGCCGGCGTGCTGGCGATCAAAGCCAGCTGGCCCGGGCAGATCCGCAGCGTCTACGGCGACCACCAACGGATGGTCGACACCTACTTCAAGCCCTTGCCCGGCTACTACTTCACTGGCGACGGTGCCCGTCGCGATGCCGATGGCGACTACTGGATCACCGGGCGCATCGACGATGTGATCAACGTGTCCGGGCACCGCATCGGCACCGCTGAAGTGGAAAGCGCACTGGTGCTGCATGACAGCGTGGCCGAAGCCGCGGTGGTCGGCTACCCCCACGACCTCAAGGGCCAAGGCGTCTACGCCTTCGTCACGACCATGAATGGCGTGACACCAGATGACACGCTCAAGGCCGAGCTGCTGGCCCTGGTCAGCAAGGAAATCGGCAGCTTCGCCAAGCCTGAGCTGATTCAGTGGGCGCCAGCGCTACCCAAGACGCGCTCAGGCAAGATCATGCGGCGTATACTACGCAAAATCGCCTGCAATGAGCTGGAAAACCTGGGCGATACCTCGACCCTGGCCGACCCAAGCGTGGTACAGGGCCTGATCGACAAACGCCTCAACCAGTAACCGGCGGCCAGCAATCATGGCCGCCCTGCACAGCAGGTCGCCATGGAAGCCCTTCGTCGCCGCATCGAAACCCAGGTCATGAGCCTCACCGGGCTGGCCCTCGGCCAGCTCGACCTGGAATCGCCCAAGGGCGACCCCGGCCTGTTCGGCCCGCACAGCATCAGCTGGCGCGTCCATGGCGACTTCCCGAGCATGCTGGTCGGTGGCATCAGCGCGCTGATGCTGCAGTTGTTGCATCCCCTGGCCCTGGCCGGTGTGTGGGACCACTCCAACTTTCGTGAAGACCTGCTCGGCCGCTTGCGCCGCACCAGCCAGTTCATTTCCGGCACCACCTTCGGCGCCACGGGCGATGCCGAGTGGCTGATCGACAAAGTGCGCACCATTCACCTGCAGGTCATCGGCACGGCACCAGATGGCCGCCCCTATGCGGCCAGCGACCCGGATCTGTTGACCTGGGTGCATGTAGCGGAGGTCAGCCGTTTCCTCGCTGCCCACCTGCGTTACCGCAACCCACGCCTGCCACGCGCCGAGCAGGATGCCTATTACAACGAAATCGCCCTGATCGCCGAGCGCCTTGGCGCCCGTGACGTGCCGCGCTCGTGTCAGCAAGTTGAAGACTATCTGCAACACATACGCCCGCAGCTGCATTGTGATGCGCGCAGCCATGAGGTGATACGAATCCTGCTCGACGCCCCTGCCCCCAGCCGCCTGGCACAGCCGGTTGGCAAACTGATGCTGCACGCGGGTATCGACTTGCTGCCCGGCTGGGCCCAGGCCCTGCTCGGCCTGCAGCACGGGCCTCTGCAACAGCGCCTGATTCGCCTGGGCCTGCGACGCACCGCGCCGGTACTGCGCTGGGCAATGCGCGACGGTTCGGCACACCGAGCCAAACGGCGCATGGGCATTGATTGAGCGCAAAGGGTGCCCCCTGCGGAACTGATTTAACGTGCCATACTCCAAGCACTCCTGCTTAGACTGACGAAGCGACACATGTACAAAGGATTGACTCGCGCCGCTGGCGCAATCGTGGCCTTGGTAGCCCTGTATAGCCTGCTTGGCTTTCTCATTCTTCCTGGTGTCGCACTGCGCATTGCCAACCAGCAGTTGGCCCAATACGCCACCGTGCCGGCTCACCTCGAACGGATCGAACTCAACCCCTTCAGCCTCGAGCTGACGCTGTGGGGCCTGCAGATCGGCGAGCCGGGCAAGGAGCAGGTCGGCTTCGAGCGTCTTTACGCTAACGCCTCGCTCGACAGCCTGTGGACCAAAGCCCTGCATCTGGAAGCGGTGGAACTCGACAAGCCGCGCAATGAAGTGCTGTTCGCCAAGGACGGTACCCTCAACCTGACCGGGTTGTTCAAACTACCGGCCAGCGAAGCCAAACCCGAAGAGCCGCCCAGCGACCCGTTCCCGCTGCGTATTGGCAGCATCAAACTCGTCGAAGGCTACCTGCACTTCGAGGACCTGCGCCCCAGCGAGCCGATCGAATTCCTCTACGACAACATGAATCTGGAGCTGAAAAACCTCAGCACCCTGCCCAACGACAATGCCGACATGACCTTGGTGGCCAGCGGCCCGCACGGCGGACGCATCGACTGGAAGGGCACCCTGAGCCTGTCGCCGATCGCCTCCGAAGGCACACTGAAGGTCACTGACGGCAAGATGAAGCTGTTCTGGCCCTACGTGCGCGATGCCGTGCCACTGGTGCTGGAAGACGGCGTGGTAAGCCTCGATACGCATTACAAGCTCAACCTCGCCAAACAGACCGAGCTGCTGCTGGATAACCTCTCCGTGCGCATCGCGCCATTCGCCATCAAGGCGCCGGATGGCCGACCGTTGGCACGTCTGGCCAGCCTGGAGGTTAGCGAAACCTCCATCGATCTGGTCAAGCAGCAGGTCACCGTGGGCAAGGTCCGCAGCGAAAAGCTCGAAACCTGGGCGGCGCTGGAAAAAGATGGCCAGCTCGACTGGCAGAAGCTGTTCGCCAGCCAACCCGCCAAGGCCACGCCGAAGGAAAAGGCCGAGCCGGCTGCCGCGGAACCTACGCCTGAAGAGAAAGCTGCCAAAGAGCCAAGCAAGCCTTGGCAAGTGCTGCTCAAGGACGTGCAGTTGCGCAACTACCTGGTGCATCTGGCAGATCGCAGCCAGAAGGAACCGGTAGCCTTGGACATTGGCCCTCTCAACGCCGACCTGCAAGGTTTCGACAGCCTCAACCAGTCGCCCTTCACCCTCAAACTCGATACCGGTGTGGGCAAGCAAGGCAAGCTGCAGGCCGCAGGCCAGGTCAACCTGGCACCGATATGGGCAAAGCTGGATGTGAGCACCCGCGACATCGACCTGCGTGTGGCCCAGGCCTACATCAGCCCGTTCATCCTGCTGGAGCTGCGCAGCGGCATGCTCTCGAGCGACCTCAAGGTCGATTTGAAGAACACCGCGCCGCTGGCCTTCAATGTGACCGGCAAGGCGCAGGTCAGCCAGTTGCACACCCTCGACACCATCAAGAGCCGCGACTTCGTCAAATGGCAGCAGGTGAACGTCGACGGCTTGTCCTACGTGCACGGCGATGCTCTGTCGATCGACAAGGTGACCCTGCTGCAGCCCTATGCACGCTTCATCATCAACGAAGACCGCACCACCAATGTCAATGACCTGCTGATCCCGCAACCGGCCGACGCCCCGGCGAGCAGCCAGCCCAAGCCGACCACGGCCAGCAGCAACAAGCCGCTTGGCATCCATATCGGGCAGATTGACATTAACGACGGCTCGGCCAACTTTGCCGACCTGTCGCTTACCCCCAACTTCGCCACGGCCATCCAGCAACTCAACGGCCAGATCGGCACCATCGACAACCGCAAGCCACAGCCGGCCAAGGTCGACGTCAAGGGCAAGGTAGACCGCTACGCACCGGTCACCATCAAGGGCGCACTCAACCCGTTCAACCCACTGGCCAGCCTGGACATTGCCACCAGCTTCAAGCGCGTCGAACTGACCACGCTGACGCCCTACTCCGGCAAGTTCGCCGGTTTCCGCATCCGCAAAGGGCGGCTGAACCTGGACCTGCACTACTTGATCACCAACGGCCAGCTCAAGGCCGAGAACAAGGTAGTAGTGGAACAACTGCAGCTGGGCGAGAAAGTCGACAGCCCGGATGCGGTCGACCTGCCGATCCGCCTGGCGGTGGCATTGCTGAAGGATACCGAGGGCAAGATCTCGATCGAACTGCCGGTGTCTGGCGACCTCAACAACCCGCAATTCAGCGTGATGCCGATTGTTTGGCAAACCCTGCGCAACCTGGTGCTGCGCGCGGCGCAGGCGCCATTCAAATTCATTGGCGGGCTGATCAGCGGCGGCAGCTCGGAAGACCTTGGCAACGTGGCGTTCGCCCCCGGTTCCAGCGAACTCAGCAGCGAGGCCCAGTCGTCCCTGGACAAGCTGGCATCCGCGCTGAAAGAGCGCCCGGAACTGCGCCTGGAAATCGAAGGCACCAGCGCCCAGGCCAGCGATGGCCCGCTGATTGCCCAACAGCGCCTTGAGCGTGAGTACCAGGCCACCTGGTACAAGATCCTGCAGCGACGGGGTGACAAGGTGCCGGCCAATGCCTCGATGCTGGTGGTGGACGACAGCGACAAGCCCGCGATGCTCGAAGGCATTTACCGCACCCGCCTGAAACAGCAGCCGCCAGCAGAATGGGAGCAACTGAGCCGTGACGAGCGTACCGCCAAGCTGCGCGCCGCGGTGATCAAGTCTTGGGCTGAGAGTACCGCCTTGCTGCGTACATTGGGCCAGGAGCGGGCCAGCAGCATCAAGGACTACCTCGTGGACAAGGGCAAGCTTGAAGATGACCGGGTGTACTTCATCGACACCAGCCTGGGGCAGCCTGAAAGCGATGGGCGGGTGATTACGCCGATGCATCTGGATGCCGAGTAATCCCCTCCGGCAGGCCTGGCCTCTTCGCAAGCACGCCCGCCCCCACAGGCCTGCGCAATACCTGTGGGAACGAGCGTGCCCGCGAAGAGGCCAGTACGGGCTTCAAACCAACCGCTGCCCCGACACCGCCGGGTGATACAGCGGTTGAACCTTGTTCCCGGCCGGGTCCAGCAGGTGGAAGCTGCGTGCGCCGTCACCATGGTTGAACGGCCGGTCGAGCAAGGTCACGCCATGAGCCTTGAAGTACTGGTACCAGGCTTCCAACTCCTCCACGCTGTCGACAATGAACCCGTAGTGATCCAGGGTCTGCAACCCGTTGGCCGCCCCTGCCCCACGCCCCAATGACAGGTTGTCGTTACCGCAAGTGAGGTACACCAGGTCCTCATTGGCGCGATTCAGCACTTCCATGCCCAGCACATCGACGTAGAAGCGTTCACACTCTTCCAGGTTAGGCACCAGCAGGGCGATGTGGCGCAAGCCATTCAGGCGGCCAGGGCGTGCAGGCAATTCGGACATTGGCAAAGCTCCATTTTTGTATACAATTCATTATTGAATTTAAAACAAAAGGAGAGATTTGTGTATAGCCTGTTCATCAAGACCCGAGTGAAGCCTGGATGCGCCGAAGCTTTCCTGAGTGCAATCAAGGTCAATGCTGCAGCTTCCGTGGCGAGTGAGCCTGGCTGTCTGGTGTTCGATGTGTCGCAGGACCGGGTTGATCCGGAGGTGATCTACCTGTACGAAATCTACCGCGATGATGCTGCGTATGAAGCGCATACCCAGACCGCACATTTTCGCGACAGCCGCCCATTGGTGGAGCCTCTGATCCTTGAGCAGGAATGCTTCGAAAGCGATGTGATCGCGCGCAACCCGGTGTATTGAGCGCAAGAAAAAGCCCTGGCACGGGCCAGGGCTTCGATGAAAGTGGCCAAATCCATTTGGCCGACGGGACATTCCTTATTCGGCTTTCAGGCCGTCAGACATTACGCTCTTGACGCCTTTGATGTTCTTGGTAATGCGCACCGCTTCTGCTTTCTGCGATTCGGTAACCTTCACATCAGAAGACAGCGAAACAACACCTTGGCTGGTCTCGACTTTGATGTCGCTGCCTGGGATGCCTTTTTCAGTCAGCAGATCAGCTTTGACCTTGGTAGTGATCCAAGTGTCGGAGCCTTCTTGCTTGGCGTTGTCGACGGTGTTGGCCGCCAACATGACTGGAGCCTGGGTTGGCTCAGCGGCGAATGCACCGTTAGCCATGGTCAGGGTCAGAGCGGTAGCAGTAGCGGCAGCAATGGCGAACTTCTTCATGTGGGTCACTCCTGTTTTTCGAAAGGTCTGCGCCGTATGTCCTGGCGTCAGGTATGAAGGTAGTTGCACGGGCTGTGCCAGCTTTGCTGCTTCTGTTATTTCCTTTTAAATCAATAAGTTAGCAAATATCTATCACTTCGGTGGTCGTGCATTTTGCAATCAGCGCGGTAAACCTGCATGCAAGATGCAAGTCCGCAAAAGGTTCCCGTCCCCATGAAAAAAGGTTCTTCACGGAATCCCGGGAAAGACAGAAACAAGAACGCCGGTTTGATGGATGATGTTCGTGCGAGCAAACACATCAACAAACCGGCGTTCTTGTGCACGATATTAATACGTTTCTGCCCTTTTGGGAGGGCTTTTCTGTCATTGCCATCAGGCCTGACGGCGACGATCTGCTGATCGACCTGATTCCGCAGCCCACTAGGTTCCCCACCTGCAGCGGCTGCCATCAGCCCAGCACCGCCATCCACGAATACTGCCAGCGTTCGATCCGTGATCTCCCCATTCTTGGCCATGCGGTACGGTTGAATGTGGAACTGCGGCGCGTTGGGTGTCGCGCATGCGGCAAGCGGATGGAGTCAGTCAGCTGGCTTGATCGCTATTCGCGTATGACCCAGCGCTTGGCCGAGGCCGTGATCCAGGCTTGCCAGCGGCTGCCTACCCTGCACGTCGCTGAGCTGTTTGACTTGCATTGGGACAGTGTGCGCTTGCTGGAGCGACGAGCTCTACAAGCCGCTCTAGAGAAGCTACCAAAGGCCCAGCCCAGGCGCCTGGTGATGGACGAGTTCGCCCTGTTCAAAGGCCATCGCTACGCCAGCGTGGTGCTGGACGCCGATACCCGCCGGGTTCTGTGGATTGGCGAAGGACGTAGCAGAGCGGCTGTCAGGCCCTTCTTTGAGGAGTTGGGGCCAGAAGGCTGTGCGCGGATCGAAGCAGTGGCGATGGACATGAACACCGCATTTGACCTGGAGGTACGCCAACACTGCCCTCAGGCACGCGTGGTCTACGACCTGTTTCATGTAGTCGCCAAGTATGGGCGCGAGGTGATTGACCGGGTACGGGTCGACGAAGCCAACCGTCTGCGCCATGACAAACCCGCGCGCAGGGTGATCAAGCAAGCACGCTGGCTACTGCTGCGTAATCCGGAAAATCTCAAGCGAAAAGATCAACAGGTGCACCTGAGGGATCTGCTGTCGGCTAACCAATCGCTGATGACGGTTTATCTGATGAAAGCAGAGTTAAAAGCGCTGTGGTCGCCCACCACCGCCTGGGGTTGGCGATCAGCCTGGAAGCAGTGGCTGCGTCTGGCTGATGAAAGCGCGATACCGGCACTGAAGCAGTTTGCTAAACGCCTGAAGGGATACTGGCGCGGCATCTTGAGCAGGGTGCGATGGCCGATGCATACGGGCCAGCTGGAAGGCATCAACAACCGGATCAAGGTGATCAAGCGGATGGCTTACGGTTACCGGGACAGCGAATTCTTTTTCATGAAGATCAAGAATGACTTTCCCGGCAATCCGTGAAGAACCTGAAAAAAGGGCCCCGAAGGGCCCTTTCTCTATAGCGTGACGGTCGCTTAGACGCCCGAGGCCTTGGCCGCAGCGACGTCCTTGATCGACAGCTTGATACGGCCGCGGTTGTCCACGTCCAGTACCAGCACTTCAACTTCCTGGCCTTCCTTGAGGATGTCGGTGACTTTCTCGACGCGAGCATCGCTCAGCATGGAGATGTGCACCAAACCGTCCTTGCCAGGCAGGATGTTGACGAAGGCGCCGAAGTCGACAATGCGCTCAACCTTGCCGACGTAGATCTTGCCGATCTCGGCCTCAGCGGTGATGCCCAGGATGCGCTGCTTGGCAGCATCCGCCGCTTCCTTGGTTTCGCCGAAGATCTTGATCGAGCCGTCGTCTTCGATGTCGATCGAAGCCTTGGTCTCTTCGCAGATGGCGCGAATGGTGGCGCCGCCTTTACCGATGACGTCGCGGATCTTGTCGGTGTCGATCTTCATCGCGATCATGGTCGGGGCGTTGGCCGACAGTTCGGTACGCGACTGGCCAATGACCTGGTTCATCTGGCCGAGGATGTTCAGGCGCGCTTCCAGGGCTTGGCCCAGGGCGATTTCCATGATCTCTTCGGTGATGCCGTTGATCTTGATGTCCATCTGCAGCGCGGTGACGCCCTTGGCGGTACCGGCTACCTTGAAGTCCATGTCGCCCAGGTGGTCTTCGTCACCCAGGATGTCAGTCAGGACTGCGAACTTGTCGCCTTCCTTGACCAGGCCCATGGCGATACCGGCAACCGGCGCCTTCATCGGCACACCGGCGTCCATCAGGGCCAGGGATGCACCGCAGACCGAAGCCATGGAGCTGGAACCGTTGGATTCGGTGATTTCCGAAACCACACGGATGGTGTACGGGAACACGTCAGCAGCAGGCAGCATGGCCTGAACCGAACGGCGGGCCAGACGGCCGTGGCCGATTTCGCGACGGCCAGCACCGCCCATGCGGCCACACTCACCTACCGAGAACGGTGGGAAGTTGTAGTGCAGCATGAAGGGGTCTTTCTTCTCGCCTTCGAGGGTGTCCAGCAGCTGGGCATCACGGGCAGTACCCAGGGTCGCAACGACCAGGGCCTGGGTTTCGCCACGGGTGAACAGTGCCGAACCGTGAGTTTTCGGCAGTACACCCACTTCGATGTTCAGCGGGCGTACAGTCTTGGTGTCGCGGCCGTCGATACGTGGCTTGCCGTTGACGATGTTTTCGCGAACGGTGCGGTATTCGATTTCGCCGAAGATCTCTTTTACTTCGGAAGCCGAAGGCTGGCCTTCTTCACCGGAGAACTTGGCAACCGCCTGGTCACGCAGCTCACCCAAACGCGCGTAGCGGTCGGCTTTGACGGTGATGGTGTAACCCTGCGAAACCGCTTCGCCGAACTCGGCGCGGATAGCATTGAACAGCTCGGTGTTGGCAACGGCAGGTTTCCAGTCCCAAGTCGGCTTGCCAGCTTCGGCAGCCAGCTCTTTGACAGCCTGGATAACAGCCTGGAATTCGTCGTGGGCGAACAGTACGGCACCCAGCATCTGGTCTTCGGTCAGCTCTTGAGCTTCCGACTCAACCATCAGTACAGCGTCGGAGGTACCGGCAACGACCATGTCCAGGCTCGAGGCAGCCAGTTGCTCATAGGTCGGGTTCAGCAGGTAGCCAGTGCTTTCGTGGAAGGCAACGCGGGCAGCGCCGATCGGGCCTTCGAACGGAATACCGGAAATGGCCAGGGCAGCCGAGGTACCGATCATCGCAGCGATGTCCGGGTCGGTCTTCTTGCTGGTGGAAACCACGGTGCAGACGACCTGCACTTCGTTCATGAAGCCTTCCGGGAACAGCGGACGGATCGGACGGTCGATCAGGCGCGAGGTCAGCGTCTCTTTCTCGGAAGGACGGCCTTCACGCTTGAAGAAGCCACCTGGGATCTTGCCAGCGGCGTAGGTCTTTTCCTGGTAGTGAACCGACAGCGGGAAGAAACCCTTGCCTGGATCAGCCTGTTTGGCGCCTACCACAGTCACCAGCACGGTGACGTCGTTGTCGACGGTAACCAGCACGGCGCCGGTTGCCTGACGGGCAATACGGCCCGTTTCGAGAGTGACGGTCGATTGACCGAACTGGAAAGTCTTGATTACCGGGTTCACGGTTTCCTACCTTTTTCAGTGGCTCTTGGGGGAACTGGTTTCTTGCGAATTCTTGGGCAGAACGGGGAATCGGCCCCATTGACCGTCCAGATACAACACGAGGCTGGGAGCCTGGCACCAAGCGGAAAAACCGCTCAGCATTGCCAGGCTGCCAACCTCGGAGATACGCGTGAAGTGCCCAACGGCAGCGCTGCAAAACAGCCCTGCCGAAGCCTGCGACACCCCACGCACACCACTGACCAGGCCGCTATTAGCGACGCAGGCCCAGGCGACCGATCAGGGCGCTGTAACGAGTGGTGTCTTTGCCCTTCAGGTAATCCAGCAGCTTACGACGCTGGTTGACCATACGGATCAGACCACGACGGGAGTGGTGGTCTTTGTCGTTGGCCTTGAAGTGGCCTTGCAGCTTGTTGATGTTGGCGGTCAGCAGAGCAACCTGCACTTCCGGGCTACCGGTATCGCCGGCGGCTTGCTGATATTCGGCAACGATCTGAGCTTTTTCTTCAACGCTGAGGGCCATGTGGCTTCTCCTGATAACGGATCCCGCATGCGGGGTCCAATAGGCCAGGGACAAATCCCTGTATTAATAAAAAAGGTGTGACCGTGCCTACTGACAGCCACCCTTGATGCCGTGGGGCTCGGCAACTGCCTGACCCCGCGGTTTCGGTCATTCCGACCGAATCAGCCGACGCGGCGCAATGCGCCCGTCTTCGCTCACTTCACCGATACCGATGAAGCGTGCATTGTGATCCTGTACCCGAACCATGCCAAATTGTGGCGCGTCCGGCGCGCGTACCGCCTGGCCATGCAGCCAGTAGAACGCACTGTGTTCCGACAGGCTGACCAACGGCCAGTCCTGCAGCCCGCTGTCCGATGGCATCAGGAAGCGGTCGAGCGCTTCGTTGCCACCTTCGGCATGGGCCTGTTCGAGTTCCTCGAGGGTGACCGTCTGTGCCAGCGCAAAGGGCCCTGCCTGGGTCCTGCGCAGCTCGGCGACATAGGCGCCGCAACCAAGGGCTTCACCGATATCCTCCACCAGCGTGCGGATATAGGTGCCTTTGCTGCATCCTACGCTCAGCCGTGCACGGGTGCCTTCGCACTCGAGCAACTCCAAGCGGTTAATAGTAACAGAACGCGCCTCGCGCTCCACTACCTCTCCTGCACGTGCCAGCTTGTACAACGGCTGGCCGTCACGCTTGAGCGCCGAGTACATAGGCGGTATCTGGCTGATCGGGCCGCGAAAACGTGGCAGCAGTGCCTCGATGTCGGCGCGACCAACGGTCACCTCGCGGGTCTGCAGCACCTCACCCTCGGCATCGCCGGTGTTGGTAGTCTGCCCCATCTGCATGACGGTTTCGTAGCCCTTGTCGGAATCCAGCAAGTACTGCGAAAACTTGGTCGCTTCACCGAAGCACAGCGGCAACACGCCGGTCGCCAGCGGGTCGAGGCTACCGGTATGGCCGGCCTTTTCCGCGTTCAGCAGCCAACGCACTTTCTGCAAGGCGGCATTGGAAGTGAAGCCCAGCGGCTTGTCGAGCAGGATGATGCCGCTGACATTGCGGCGGATACGTTTGACCTGGGCCACCGCTTACTCCTTGGTGTCCGACTCGTCGGCATCCTTGTGCAGGCGGTCTTCGGCCACTGCACGCTCGATCAGCGCCGACAGGTGCACACCACGGCTGACACTTTCATCGAAATGGAAGTGCAGCTGCGGCACGCTGCGCAGTTGCATCGAACGCCCCAGGTGCAGACGCAGGAAGCTGGCGGCGCTATTCAATGCCTTGAGCGACTGCTGCACGGCATCCGGGGTTTCCTCGCCCATGACGGTGATGAACACCTTGGCATGGCCCAGGTCACGGCTCACGTCCACGGCGGTGATAGTCACCAGACCGACACGCGGATCCTTGACTTCGCGACGGATCAGCTCGGCCAGCTCGCGCTGCATCTGATCGCCAATACGTTGGGTACGGCTATATTCTTTGGCCATTCTTGCTACCTGTAACTTAAAGCGGCAAACGCCCGGACAGACGAATGCCTGACCGGGCGCTACCTGAAGAGGTACCGCAAGCCGCCCTGTAGCAGGCGCTTGCGGCTCGCTCGCCCTTAAAGGGTACGAGCCACCTGGACTTTCTCGAAGACTTCGATCTTGTCGCCGACCTTGACGTCGTTGTAGCTCTTGACGCCAATACCGCACTCCATGCCCGAACGGACTTCGGAAGCATCGTCCTTGAAGCGACGCAGCGATTCCAGCTCGCCTTCGAAGATCACAACGTCATCACGCAGTACGCGAATCGGACGGTTGCGGTACACGGTACCCTCGATGACCATACAGCCAGCGATGGCGCCGAACTTCGGCGAACGGAACACGTCACGCACTTCGGCGACACCCAGGATGTTCTCGCGAACATCGCTGCCGAGCATGCCGGTCAGGGCCTTCTTGACGTCTTCGATGATGTCGTAGATCACGTTGTAATAACGCATATCCAGACCTTCCTGCTCGACGATCTTGCGCGCACCGGCATCGGCACGCACGTTGAAGCCGAACAGTACTGCATTCGAAGCCAGCGCCAGGTTGGCGTCGCTCTCGGTGATACCACCGACGCCACCACCAATCACACGCACTTGCACTTCGTCGTTGCCCAGGCCGCCGAGCGAACCCTGCAGCGCTTCCAGAGAACCACGCACATCGGTCTTGAGAACGATGTTGAGGGTTTTCTTCTCTTCCTGACCCATGGTCTCGAAGATGTTTTCCAGCTTGCCGGCGTGAGCACGGGCCAGCTTGACCTCGCGATACTTGCCTTGACGGAACAGGGCAACTTCACGGGCTTTCTTCTCGTCGGCAACCACGGACAGCTCGTCACCGGCTTCCGGAGTACCGTCCAGGCCGAGGATCTCGACCGGGATCGACGGGCCAGCTTCCTTCACAGGCTTGCCGTTCTCGTCGAGCATGGCGCGAACGCGGCCATAGTTGGAACCGCACAGGACCATGTCGCCCTGACGCAGGGTACCGTCCTGAACCAGGATGGTCGCCACCGGGCCACGGCCCTTGTCCAGGCGCGATTCGACGACCACACCACGACCTGGCGCGGTTGGGGTAGCGGTCAGTTCGAGGATCTCGGCCTGCAGCAGAACGGCTTCGAGCAGCTCGTCGACACCGGTACCCATCTTCGCCGAAACCTTGACGAACGGCGTGTCACCACCCCAGTCCTCAGAGGTAACGCCTTCGACGGACAGCTCGTTACGGATGCGATCGAGGTCAGCACCTGGCTTGTCGATCTTGTTCACCGCAACGACCAGCGGAACACCGGCTGCCTTGGCATGCTGAACGGCTTCGCGGGTTTGTGGCATCACACCGTCGTCCGCCGCCACCACCAGGATGACAATGTCGGTTGCCTTGGCACCACGGGCACGCATCTGGGTAAACGCAGCGTGACCTGGGGTATCGAGGAAGGTGACCATGCCGCGGTCGGTTTCCACGTGGTAGGCACCGATGTGCTGGGTGATACCACCGGCCTCGCCAGCGGCAACCTTGGCACGACGGATGTAGTCGAGCAGCGAGGTCTTACCATGGTCAACGTGACCCATGACGGTAACCACCGGCGCACGCGACTCGGTCTGGCCTTCGAACTTCAGCGATTCGGCCAGGGAGTCTTCCAGGGCGGTATCGCTGACCAGAGTGACCTTGTGGCCCAGCTCTTCGGCGATCAGCTGAGCGGTTTCCTGGTCGAGCACCTGGTTGATGGTAACCGGGGTCCCCATCTTGAACATGAACTTGACCACTTCAGCGCCCTTGACGGACATCTGGTTGGCCAGCTCGGAGACCGTGATGGTCTCGCCGATGGTCACGTCACGGATGACGGGGCCAGTCGGGTTCTGGAAGCCGTGCTGATTACGCTTTTTCAGCTTGCTCTTGCCACCACGACCACGACGAGCGCCATCACTCTCTTCGTCGGTAGTGCGCGGAGCGGCACGCGGAGTCGGCGCCTTTTCCTTCTCCTTGACCTTGACCTTGATCGACACGCGAGGTGCCTCGCCACGACGACGGTCGTCATCACGGGTACGGCTTTCGTTGCGACGGGTCTCGTCTTTCTTGCGCTCGGCAGCACGGGCCGCGGCGTCTTCAGAGGCCGGGGCGTCTGCGACTACCGGGGCCGGAGCAGCGACCGGAGCAGCGGCAGGAGCCGGCTCTGGCTTGGCAGCAGGCGCAGGGGCGGCGGCTGCGGAGCCGGCGGCCTGACGGCGAGCCTGCTCTTCGTTGCGCTGGCGAACTTCGGCCTCGACCTTGTCGCGAGCGGCATTTTCAGCCGCGCGGCGCTCATCCAGCTCACGCTTCTGCTCAGCCTGGATTTCTTCAGGGCTGCGCTGAACGAAAACTTTCTTCTTGCGTACTTCTACGCTGATGCTCTTGCTACCGGCGACACGCAGGGTGCTGGTGGTTTTGCGCTGCAAGGTAATCTTGCGCGGCTCTTCCGCCTTGCTCTTGTGGCTGCTTTTCAAATGAGTCAGCAAGGTCTGCTTCTCATTGTCGGTCACTACCTGACCGGCGTCGGTGTGCGGCAGACCTGCCTCACGCATCTGCTGCAGCAGGCGCTCTACCGGTGCCTCGACCTCTTGGGCCAGTTCTTTCACCGTGACTTGCGTCATGCACTTCTCTCCTCAGGCCGCGCCTAATTACTCGAACCAGTGGGCTCGGGCGGCCATGATCAACTTGCCGGCACGCTCTTCGTCGATGCCGTCGATGTCGAGCAGATCGTCGATCGACTGCTCGGCCAGGTCTTCGCGGTTAACCACGCCGCGCACCGCCAGTTCAGCCGCCAGGTCTTTGTCCATGCCCTCAAGGGAGAGCAGGTCTTCGGCCGGGTGGGCGTCTGCCAGTTTTTCTTCGGTAGCGATGGCCTTGGTCAACAAACGGTCCTTGGCTCGAGCGCGGAGCTCATTGACGATGTCTTCGTCAAAGCCATCGATGTTGAGCATTTCTTCCAACGGTACGTAGGCAATTTCTTCAAGGCTGGTGAAGCCTTCGTCGACCAGCACTTGGGCCAGCTCCTCGTCGACTTCCAGTTCCTCGATGAAATTGCGCAGGATGTCACCGGTTTCGGCCTGTTGCTTGGCCTGGATGTCCTTCTCGGTCATCACGTTCAGGGTCCAGCCGGTCAACTGACTGGCCAGGCGAACGTTCTGACCGCCACGGCCAATGGCCTGGGCCAGGTTGTCCTCGGCGACGGCGATGTCCATGGCATGGGCATCTTCATCAACGATGATCGCCGCGACTTCAGCCGGCGACATGGCGTTGATGACGAACTGCGCCGGGTTATCGTCCCACAGGACGATATCCACACGCTCACCACCCAACTCCCCGGATACGGCCTGGACGCGCGAACCACGCATGCCGATACAGGCACCTTGCGGATCGATACGCTTGTCCTTGGAGCGGACGGCAATCTTGGCTCGCGAACCCGGATCACGGGAAGCAGCCATGACTTCGATGAGGCCCTCGGCAATTTCCGGCACTTCAATGCGGAAAAGCTCGATCAGCATCTGCGGCGCGGTGCGCGACAGAATCAGCTGTGGGCCACGGTTTTCGGTGCGAATTTCCTTGAGCAGCGCACGCAGGCGCACGCCAACACGGAAGGTTTCGCGCGGAATGATGTCTTCGCGAGCCAACAAGGCCTCGGCGTTGTTGCCCAGGTCAACGATGACGTTGTCGCGGGTAACCTTTTTCACGGTACCGGAGATGATCTCGCCAACGCGCTCACGGTAGGCATCGACCACCTGGGCACGCTCGGCCTCACGGACCTTCTGCACGATGACCTGCTTGGCGGTCTGGGCGGCAATACGACCGAACTCGATGGACTCGATCTTCTCTTCGATCACGTCACCAACCTTGGCTTCAGGGTGGGTGTCCTTGATCTTGTCCAGCCAGGTCTCGATCGCCGGATCATCAAGATCGGCTTCGTCGACCACGGTCCAGCGACGGAAAGTCTCGTAGCTACCGGTGTGGCGGTTGATTTCCACACGTAGGTCGACTTCGTCTTCAAAACGTTTTTTGGTTGCAGTGGCCAGGGCCACTTCCAGCGCTTCGAAAATGACGCCGGGCGGTACACCTTTTTCGTTGGATACCGATTCAACAACCAGCAGTACTTCTTTGCTCATCGTACGCCTCGCCTTGCGCAAGCCATTGGGCCCGGATAGTCCGCCGGGCCCGGCACGTCTCAGTCAAAACTGGGAATAATATTGGCCTTGTCGATCGAGTCGATCGGTAACAGGAACTCCTGGTTGTCCACTTGGACCACCACATCCTGCTCCTCCACACCGCGGAGAAGGCCCTGGAAGTTACGACGACCCTCGAAGGGTGAGCGCAGCTTGATCTTCACTTGTTCGCCGGCATGCGAGGCAAACTGTTCCAGCGTGAACAGTGGGCGATCCATGCCTGGAGAAGACACCTCGAGGGTGTACTCACTGCTGATTGGATCTTCCACATCGAGGATTGCGCTGGCCTGACGGCTGACTGCTTCGCAGTCGTCCACCAGAATACCGCCTTCCTTGTCGATGTAGATGCGCAGTACCGAATGCTTACCCTGGGAAACGTATTCGATCCCCCAGCACTGATAGCCCAGACCCTCGACAACCGGGGCCAACAAGGCCTGCAACTGTTCTAGCTTGCTCGACACCTGAACCCCCTCGTGCATGCTGTGCAAATAAAAAATGGGCGAAGCGCCCATCCCTGAAAGCGCCGTAGGACAACGACGCCGAAACTGTTCGGTTAGCAAAAAGCCCCTGAAAAGGGGCTCCGCTGAAGCTGGTTGCGGGGGCTGGATTTGAACCAACGACCTTCGGGTTATGAGCCCGACGAGCTACCAAGCTGCTCCACCCCGCGACAAAGCTGGGGCAAAAGTATAAGACCGAACCCTGTTGAGGGTCAAATCCAAACATTCACCTACAAGAAAGCCCGCTAAAGCGGGCTCTCAAGCTTTAATTGGTACCGAGAAGGGGACTCGAACCCCTACACCCTATGGGCACAACCACCTCAAGGTTGCGTGTCTACCAATTCCACCACCTCGGCAATACTACTACTTGAAACCCGTTACTTCTGCTCTTGAGCCGGAGGAGGTACATCACCCGTATTATTGGTGGTTTCGCTCTTCTGCTGTTGGAGCACCGGTACATCATCATTAACTGCCGGTTTTTGCGGCTCTTTCACTTCTAGCACTGCTGGATCTGGAAGACCTGCTTGGCTAAGCTGGTGAGCTTGTTGCTTCGCGAAGTATCCTAACCCAAGTGCTGTCAAAAAGAAAGTGGCAGCGAGTATAGCAGTTAATTTACTTAGGAACGTTGCAGAGCCTTGGCTCCCGAACACGGTGTTTGAGGCCCCCGCGCCGAAAGATGCACCTGCTTCAGCACCTTTACCCTGTTGCAACAGAACCAGCACTACAAGCGACAGCGCTGCCAACAGATGAAAAACAACGATGACTGTTTCCAGCATTTGTTCAGTTTCCTGCGGCGCGACAAATTGCACCGAATTCGTCTGCGTTCAGGGAAGCCCCACCAATGAGACCCCCATCGATATCCGGCATGCCGAACAGTTCGGCCGCATTGGCCGCCTTCACGCTGCCGCCGTATAGCAACTGCACCTTCGCAGCCACTTCAGCATCTTCTGCCGCCAACTGGCCGCGGATGGCGGCGTGCACATCCTGGGCCTGCTGTGGCGTGGCCGTAAGGCCCGTACCGATGGCCCATACAGGCTCATAGGCAATTACTGCATCGGCAAAAGCCTTAACACCGAATGCTTCGATGATACTGCTTAGTTGACGCCCGACAACTTCGAGCGTCTTGCCAGCCTCGCGCTCCTCAAGGGTTTCCCCTATGCAAAGCACTGGCTTCAAGCCTTTGGCCTGGGCTGCTGCAAACTTGCGATTGAGCACTTCGTCGGTTTCACCAATAATCTGGCGACGCTCCGAATGGCCAATCAACACCAACTTGCAACCTGCTTCAACCAGCTGCTCGGGAGCAACTTCCCCGGTCAGCGCACCCTGTTCGGGTTGTACAGCAGAATTCTGTGCGCCGACAGTAATTTCTTTACCTGCCAGGCCATCAATCACCTGATTGATGAACAAGGCCGGTGGAAATACGGCGACTTCCACTCCGCTCGGCAAGGCGAGATTACTCAAGCCTTTGGTCAGCTCAGCGACGCTAGCGCGGGTACCGTGCATTTTCCAGTTACCAGCTACCATAGGGCGACGCATGCTTTACCTCGTCGGTCAAAGTGGGCGCAGATCTTACCCAACCAGATCTGCGCTGGCAAGCGCCTTCAGACACAAACTTCGCCGACCAGTTTGGCCAGTGCTTCAGCATGGGCCCGCACCTGGCTTTCGTCTTCGCCCTCAACCATGACCCGCACCAACGGCTCGGTACCGGACTTGCGCAACAGCACACGACCCCGCCCCGCCAGCGCTTCGGTAACCTTGGCACTGGCTTCCTTGACGGCGGGGTGCTCCAGCGGGTCGACCTTGCTGGCGCCAAAGCGCACATTGATCAGCACCTGCGGGCACTTGCGCAGGGCCTGACGGGCCTGGGCCAGGGTTTCGCCCCGGCGCTTGAGCGCCATCAACACCTGCAGCGCGGCAATGATCGCGTCGCCCGTTGTGGTGTGGTTGCAGCACACGACGTGACCGGAGTTTTCACCGCCGACCAGCCATTCACGCTCCAACAGCTCGGCCATGACGTAACGGTCGCCGACCTTGGCCCGCACAAACGGGATGTCCAGGTCCTTGAGCGCCAGCTCCAGGCCCAGGTTACTCATCAGCGTACCGACCACCCCGCCTTGCAGCTTGCCATGTTCCTGCAGGTCGCGAGCAATGATGAACAGCAGCTCGTCACCGTCGACGATGGCGCCCGTGTGGTCGACCATCAGCACGCGATCGCCGTCACCGTCAAAGGCAATGCCGAGATCGGCATGCCCGACCAGTACAGCGGCCTGCAGCGATTCGATGTGTGTCGAGCCGCAACCTTCGTTGATGTTCAGGCCGTCCGGTTGCGCATGCAGCACGGTCACGTCGGCACCCAGCTCACGGAATACGCTGGGCGCAACCTTGTAGGTAGCACCATGGGCGCAGTCGACCACCAGCTTGAGGCCGTCGAAGCTGGTGCTGCTCGGCACGCTGCTCTTGCAGAATTCGATGTAGCGGCCGGCGGCATCGTTGATACGCGAAACCTTGCCCAACTTGCCCGACTCGACAACGGTCATCGGTTGGTCGAGCAGCTCTTCGATCATCAGCTCGACCTCGTCCGGCAGCTTGGTGCCCTGGCCCGAGAAGAACTTGATGCCGTTGTCATCGTGCGGGTTGTGCGAGGCACTGATGACGATACCGGCTTCGGCGTGGAAGGTACGCGTGAGGTAAGCGATGGCCGGTGTCGGCATCGGCCCGAGCAGCATCACATCGGCACCTGCCGCGGACAGGCCGGCTTCGAGTGCGGACTCGAACATGTAGCCGGAGATACGCGTGTCCTTGCCCACCAGCACGCGGCAATGGCCTTGCTTGCGGAAGGCCATGCCGGCCGCCCAGCCAAGCTTCAGCATGAAGTCAGGCGTGATCGGGTATTCGCCGACGCGGCCACGAATGCCGTCGGTACCAAAGTATTTTCTGCTCATAGGGACTCCAATGTTCTTATTCGGCGTTTTGCACCGCAGCGATCATGCGTACCACATCAACGGTTTCGGCCACGTCATGTACCCGAAGGATGCTCGCCCCTTTGGTCATGGCCAACGCCGCCAGCGCAAGGCTGCCGTACAAGCGCTCGCCGACCGGACGTTCCAGCGTCAGGCCGATCATGCTCTTTCGTGAAACGCCCACCAGCAGTGGGCGCCCAAGGCGATAGAGCGCTTCCATGTGCTTGAACAGGCTCAGATTGTGCGCCAGCGTCTTGGCGAAACCGAAGCCTGGGTCAAGGATGATTCTATCAGCGTCGATGCCCGCTGCTGCGCAGGCGGCCATCCGCTGTTCAAGATAACGGGTGACGTCGGCGGTCACGTCCTGGTACTGCGGATCGTCCTGCATGTTGCCTGGCTCGCCACGCATGTGCATGAGGCACACCGGCAGACCGGTATCCGCCGCAGCGTCCAGGGCGCCATCGCGCTCCAGGGCCCGCACGTCGTTGATCAGCCCGGCCCCCAGGCGCGCGGCTTCACGCATGACAGCAGGCGTGGAGGTATCGACCGAAATGACCACGTCGAGGCGACTGTTGATGGCCTCGACCATTGGCGCCACACGCTCCAGCTCCTCGGTCACCGAGACTGCACGCGCACCCGGGCGCGTGGACTCGCCACCGATATCGATCAGCGTTGCGCCGGCGGCAACCATCGCTTCGGCGTGGCGCAGGGCCTCGTCGCGCTGACTGAAGCGACCGCCATCGGAGAAGGAATCGGGGGTGATATTGAGAATACCCATGACATGGGTATGCGACAAATCAAGAACCCGGCTGCCGCAAGGCAACCGGGTGGGGTACTGCACTGAGCTCATAGATGCCCTTAGTGTTCAGCCGCTGGGCCGCCGATTGGCGATTCCGGACGCTCATCCTGGGCCGCAGGCGTGCCCGAGTGCTTGTCATCGTCCCAATCACGTGGCTCACGAGGTGTGCGCCCAGCCATGATGTCGTCAATCTGATCGGCATCGATGGTCTCGTACTTCATCAGCGCTTCGGTCATCGCCTCGAGCTTGTCGCGGTTGTCGATCAGCAACTGCTTGGCAGTGGCATAGCACTGATCGATGATGCTGCGCACCTCGGAGTCGATCAATTTGGCAGTCTCGCCGGACACGCTGGCATGCTGGCTACCGGCACTGCGGCCGAGGAACACCTCGCCCTCTTCCTCTGCATACATCAGCGGGCCGAGCTTCTCGGACAGGCCCCATTTGGTCACCATGTTACGAGCGAGCTGGCTGGCGCGCATGATGTCGTTGGACGCGCCGGTGGTCACGCCATCGAAGCCCAAGGTCATCTCCTCGGCGATACGGCCGCCATACAGCGAGCAGATCTGGCTGATCAGCGCACGCTTGGAGAGGCTGTAGCGGTCTTCTTCCGGCAGGAACATGGTCACACCCAAGGCACGACCACGCGGGATGATCGAAACCTTGTAGACCGGGTCGTGCTCAGGCACCAGGCGACCGACAATGGCGTGGCCAGCCTCGTGATAGGCCGTGTTTCTCTTTTCCTTTTCGGACATGACCATGGTCTTGCGCTCAGCGCCCATCATGATCTTGTCCTTGGCCAGCTCGAACTCTTTCATTTCGACCAGGCGCTTGTTGGAACGCGCGGCAAACAGCGAAGCCTCGTTGACCAGGTTGGCCAGGTCGGCGCCGGAGAAGCCTGGGGTACCCCGCGCGATGACCGCCGGGTTGACGTTCTCGCCGATCGGCACCTTGCGCATGTGCACCTTGAGGATCTGCTCACGACCACGAATGTCCGGCAGGCCAACCACCACCTGGCGGTCGAAGCGGCCGGGGCGCAGCAGCGCAGGGTCGAGCACATCCGGACGGTTGGTGGCGGCGATGACGATGATGCCATCGTTCATCTCGAAGCCGTCCATCTCCACCAGCAACTGGTTGAGGGTTTGCTCACGCTCGTCGTGACCGCCGCCCATGCCGGCGCCACGATGGCGACCAACGGCGTCGATTTCGTCGATGAAGATGATGCACGGGGCGTGCTTCTTGGCCTGCTCGAACATGTCGCGCACACGGCTGGCACCGACACCCACGAACATTTCCACGAAGTCCGAACCGGAAATGGTGAAGAACGGTACTTTCGCCTCGCCCGCGATAGCCTTGGCCAGCAGGGTCTTACCGGTACCGGGTGGGCCGACCATCAGCACACCGCGCGGGATACGGCCACCCAGGCGCTGGAACTTGCCCGGATCGCGCAGGAACTCGACCAGCTCGCCAACCTCTTCCTTGGCCTCGTCGCAGCCCGCAACGTCAGCCAGCGTGGTCTTGACCTGGTCTTCGGACAGCAGGCGCGCCTTGCTCTTGCCGAAGCTCATCGGCCCGCCCTTGCCGCCCGCGCCCCCTTGCATCTGGCGCATGAAGAACATGAACACGGCAATGATCACCAGGATCGGGAAGCTCGCCACCAGCAACTGCGTCCAGATGCTCTGTTGCTCAGGCTGCTTGCCTTCGACGACCACGTGGTTGTCGACCAGATCGCCGATCAGACCATTGTCGGTGATGGCCGGGCGCACAGTCTTGAAGTTGTCGCCATCGGTGCGCTTGCCAGTAATGATGTAGCCATCGACGGTCACACGCTCGACCTTGCCATCCTTGACCTGCTGGATGAAGTCGGAGTAGTTGAGGGTCTGCGGCTCGTTAGGGCTGGAGAAGTTGTTCATCACTGTCACCAGGACAGCTGCGATGATCAACCACAGGATCAGATTCTTTGCCATGTCGTTCAATTAGCTACCCTCTGAGGCCGGCGCACGACGCAGCCGTGCCTCGCATGATATTCATCGCCCTAACTTACTACATTACCTACGCAGCCGCAGGCACCGTCTGTAACCCTTTGTGAAAGCTAGACTACACGAAGTTCGGACGATCCTGACGCAGTGGCCGATTGGAATTAACTATCGACCACCCCGCTTCACACCTTTCATTACCCTTTGAAGCCCCTGCCCAACAGGTATTGCTCGCGGGAACGGTCCCGTGACGACGATGGCTTGCGCATTTGCACCTTGTCGAACTTGCTGCGCACGTCCTTCAGGTACACGTCAAAACCTTCGCCCTGGAAAATCTTGATCAGGAAGTCGCCCCCGGGCTTGAGTACGCGGGTCGCCAGATCGAGGGCCAGCTCGCAGAGGAACATGGCACGCGGAATGTCCACCGCGGGCGTACCACTCATATTGGGGGCCATGTCGGAAATCACAAGGTCTACATGCGAATCGCCGACCGCTTCGAGAATGCGCTGCAGCACTTCGTCGTGGGTGAAGTCCCCCTGAATGAAGGTCACGTCGGCGATCGAGTCCATTTCCAGAATGTCGGAAGCGATCAGGCGACCCTGGCCACCAATCAGACGACTGGTCACCTGAGACCAGCCACCAGGGGCCGCGCCGAGGTCGATCACGCTCATGCCTGGGCGGATAAGGCGGTCCTTCTCCTGGATCTCCAGCAGTTTGTAGCTCGCACGCGAGCGATACCCATCCTTCTGCGCCTGCTTCACAAAAGGGTCGTTGAAATGCTCTCGCAGCCAGTTTGCGCTGCTTTTGGAACGTTGTACCACGGGGCACCTCGATGATATGCGTCGTGATTGACTGGGCGGAGCCGGTGGCCCTCGGGTAAAATGCCGGTCAATTTTACAGAATCAGACGGAAAGGGTCAGATTATGCCGCTCAATAACGAGCAGAAGAAGCAATACAAGTCCATTGGTCATGACCTGAAGCCGGTCCTGATCGTTGCTGGCAACGGTTTGAATGAAGGCGTGATCGCCGAACTGGAGCGCGCTCTGGTCGACCATGAGCTGATCAAGGTCGAGATTCGCTCGGAAGACCGCGAAGAACGCGCCGAGACCATCGCCGAGCTGTGCAAGGCCGGCCGTGCCGAGCTGGTGCAGACCATCGGCAAGAAAGCCCTGATCTACCGCAAGAACCCACAGCCGAACAAGCAGCTGTCCAACATCCACCGTTACAAGTAACGGTAGCTCCGATCAGTGGCGCGGTGACCGCGCCCTGACCGGTACCGGCTGGGCCACCAGCACGATGCCGGAAAAACCCAGCACCAGGAAGCAGAACATCTGCCAGCGCTCGCCCACGGAAATACCGTAGCGCAAGGTGTAATACCCCACGCAGGCACCGAAGCCGAGCAACAGCATCTGGCCGCGGAACTGCCGCCACCAGGCCGCCAGGCCGTCCACCCTCGCCAGCACTGCCAGCTGGGTCAACAAGCCAAGCAACGCCACGCCGATCAACCAGCGGTCGATCTGCCCGGCGATATCCTGCACCAGCAGCGGGGCCAGGCCACTGACCTTGAGCGCAGGCACCAGCCCTACATGGAACACCCACAGGCCACCGACCCAGAAAACCTGGGCCAGTTGCCAGAGGATCCCCTCGAGGGACGGCGCCCGCAGGCGTCGGTCAGATGTGCTTGACTTCGACAATCTCGTACTCGACCGTGCCACTAGGCGTCTTGACGACGACAGTATCACCTTCTTCCTTGCCGATGATGGCACGGGCAATGGGTGCGCCGCTCGACAGCTTGCCCTGCTTAACGTCAGCTTCATCCTCGCCAACGATCTGGTAGGTCACCTCTTCATCGGTTTCGGTGTTGGCCAGTACCACGGTGGTACCGAAAATCACCTTGCCGGTGTGAGGGATGGTGGTCACATCGATGACCACCGAATTCTGCAGACGGCCTTCGATATCACGGATACGCGCTTCGACCATGCCCTGCTCCTCACGGGCGGCATGGTATTCGGCGTTTTCCTTGAGGTCACCCAGCTCACGTGCTTCACCAATGGCCTGACTCAGGCGCGGGCGCTCGGTCTTGCTCAGGAACAGGTGCTCTTCTTCCAGGGCGCGAGCGCCCTGGACGGTCATCGGGTATTTGGTAATGCTCATGCTTTCAGTCCTGCATGCAGATCCTGCAAGCGACGAACGGTCTTTTCCGGACCGAATTTCAGCGCTTCGCAGATGGCTTCACCAGCCGCAATGGTAGTGGTGCAGTAAATCTTGTGCTGCAGCGCATTGCGACGAATCGAGTAGGAGTCGGCGATCGACTGGCGACCTTCGGTGGTGTTGATGATCAGCGACACTTCGTCGTTCTTGATCATGTCGACCACGTGAGGGCGACCTTCGGTCACTTTGTTCACACGGCGCACTTTCAGGCCAGCCGCCTCGATAACCTTGGCGGTGCCGGCAGTGGCAACCACTTCGAAGCCCAGGGCGATCAGGTCGCGGGCAACGCCGGCCACTTGTGGCTTGTCGTCGTCGCGCACGCTGATGAACGCGGTACCGCCAGTCGGCAGCACTTCGCTGGCCCCCATCTGGGCTTTGGCGAAGGCTTCACCGAAGCTGTCACCGACACCCATGACTTCACCGGTCGATTTCATCTCAGGGCCGAGGATCGGGTCAACCCCTGGGAACTTGGCGAACGGGAAGACGGCTTCCTTCACGCTGTAGAAGTTCGGGATGATTTCCTGGGTGAAGCCCAGCTCTTTCAGGGTTTTACCCGCCATGACACGGGCTGCGATCATCGCCAGGGACGTGCCGATGCACTTGGACACGAACGGTACGGTACGCGAGGCACGCGGGTTGACTTCGATCACGTAGATCTTGTCGCCCTGCAGGGCCAGCTGCACGTTCATCAGGCCGACTACGCCCAGCTCCAGCGCCATTTTCTTGACCTGAACGCGGACTTCGTCCTGCACTTCCTTGCTCAGCGAGTAAGGTGGCAGCGAGCACGCCGAGTCGCCGGAGTGTACGCCGGCCTGCTCGATGTGCTGCATGATCGCGCCGATGACCACGTCGGTGCCGTCGCACACCGCATCCACGTCCATCTCGATGGCGCAGTTGAGGAAGTGGTCGAGCAGTACCGGGCTGTCGTTCGACACTTGTACCGCTTCACGCAGGTAGCGCTTGAGCTCGTCCAGCTCGTAGACGATCTCCATGGCACGGCCGCCCAGCACGTAGGACGGACGCACGACCAGCGGGTAGCCAATGCTGCCGGCAGCACGGATGGCTTCTTCTTCGCTGCGCACAGTGGCGTTTGGCGGCTGCAGCAGGCTCAGGCGCTGAACCATCTGCTGGAAGCGCTCACGGTCTTCGGCGCGGTCGATGGCGTCAGGGCTGGTACCGATGATCGGCACGCCAGCTTCTTCCAGAGCGCGGGCCAGCTTCAGCGGGGTCTGGCCGCCGTAGTGAACGATCACGCCCTTCGGCTTCTCGACGCGGCAGACTTCCAGCACGTCTTCCAGGGTCAACGGCTCGAAGTACAGGCGGTCGGAAGTGTCGTAGTCGGTGGAGACGGTTTCCGGGTTGCAGTTGACCATGATGGTCTCGTAACCGTCTTCACGCAGCGCCAGGGCGGCGTGTACGCAGCAGTAGTCGAACTCGATACCTTGGCCGATACGGTTCGGGCCGCCACCCAGGATCATGATCTTGTCGCGGGTCGACGGATTGGCCTCGCACTCTTCCTCGTAGGTGGAGTACAGGTAGGCGGTGTCGGTGGCGAACTCGGCGGCGCAGGTGTCGACGCGCTTGTACACCGGGAACACTTCCAGCTTGTGGCGGTGGCGACGCAGGTTCTTGTCGGTGATACCCAGCAGTACTGCCAGGCGCTGGTCCGAGAAGCCCTTGCGCTTGAGGCGCAGCATGTAGTCCTTGTCGATTGCCGACAGGGCCAAGGTCTTGACCTTCTCTTCTTCCTTGATCAGGTCTTCCATCTGCACCAGGAACCACATGTCGATGCCGGTCAGATTGAAGATTTCTTCGCAGGTCATACCCGAACGCATGGCGTCAGCCACATACCAGATACGCTCGGCACCCGGCACGGTCAGTTCGCGCTTGAGGATGCTGGCGGCTTCCGGGCTGGCCAGGTCGACTTTCGGGTCGAGGCCGCAGGCGCCGACTTCCAGGCCGCGCAGGGCTTTCTGCAGGGACTCCTGGAAAGTACGGCCGATGGCCATGACTTCACCCACGGATTTCATCTGGGTGGTCAGGCGGGCGTCGGCTTTCGGGAATTTCTCGAAGGCGAAGCGTGGCAGCTTGGTGACGACGTAGTCGATCGACGGCTCGAAGGACGCCGGGGTGCGACCGCCAGTGATGTCGTTCTGCAGCTCGTCGAGGGTGTAACCAATGGCCAGCTTGGCGGCGATCTTGGCGATCGGGAAGCCGGTGGCCTTGGAGGCCAGGGCGGACGAACGCGACACGCGCGGGTTCATCTCGATGACGACCATGCGGCCGGTGTTCGGGCAAATGCCGAACTGGACGTTGGAACCGCCGGTTTCCACACCGATTTCACGCAGCACCGCCAGCGAGGCGTTGCGCATGATCTGGTATTCCTTGTCGGTCAGGGTCTGTGCCGGGGCAACAGTGATCGAGTCACCGGTGTGCACACCCATCGGGTCGAAGTTTTCGATCGAGCAGACGATGATGCAGTTGTCCTTCTTGTCGCGGACCACCTCCATCTCGTATTCCTTCCAGCCGATCAGCGATTCGTCGATCAGCAGCTCTTTGGTCGGCGACAGGTCCAGACCACGGGTGCAGATTTCTTCGAACTCTTCACGGTTGTAAGCGATACCGCCGCCGGTGCCGCCCATGGTGAACGACGGGCGAATGATGCATGGGAAGCCGAGCTTCTCGAGGACCGCATTGGCCTCTTCCATGCTGTGGGCGATACCGGAGCGCGGGCACTCCAGGCCGATGTCCTTCATGGCCTTGTCGAAGCGCGAACGGTCTTCGGCCTTGTCGATGGTGTCAGCGTTGGCACCGATCATCTCCACGCCGAACTTCTCCAGAACGCCGTGGCGCTCCAGGTCCAGGGCGCAGTTCAGGGCGGTCTGGCCACCCATGGTCGGCAGCACGGCGTCCGGGCGCTCTTTCTCGATGATCTTGGCCACCGATTGCCACTTGATCGGCTCGATGTAGGTGGCGTCGGCCATGGCCGGGTCGGTCATGATGGTGGCTGGGTTGGAGTTCACCAGGATGACGCGGAAACCTTCCTCGCGCAGGGCTTTACAGGCCTGGGCGCCGGAGTAGTCGAATTCGCAGGCCTGGCCGATCACGATCGGGCCAGCGCCGAGAATCAGGATGCTTTTGATGTCTGTACGTTTTGGCATGGTGGTCACTCAAATCCGGGGTCAGTCGGCAAGCCGCTTTGAACAATCTGGGTCAGGCGCTGCCGGGCGCGGCGTGTGCCGGCCCGGGGCCTTGAAGCAGGATGCTCAGCGGCGCTTGGCCATGGCATCGGTGAAACGATCGAACAGAGGCGCGACGTCGGTCGGGCCCGGGCTCGCTTCAGGGTGGCCCTGGAAGCTGAACGCGCTCTTGTCGGTACGCTCGATACCCTGCAGGGAGCCGTCGAACAGCGACTTGTGAATGGCGCGAACGTTACCCGGCAGGGTCGCCTCGTCAACGGCGAAGCCGTGGTTCTGGCTGGTGATCATGACCACACCGGTATCCAGGTCCTGGACCGGGTGGTTGGCACCGTGGTGGCCGTGGCCCATTTTTACGGTCTTGGCGCCGGAAGCCAGGGCCAGCAGCTGGTGGCCGAGACAGATGCCGAATACCGGAATCTCGGTTTCGAGGATTTCCTTGATCGCCTGGATCGCGTAGTCGCACGGCTCAGGGTCACCAGGGCCGTTGGACAGGAACACGCCGTCCGGGTTGAGTGCCAGCACTTCGCTGGCCGGGGTCTGGGCTGGTACCACGGTCACGCGGCAGCCGCGGGCCACCAGCATGCGCAGGATGTTCAGCTTGACGCCATAGTCGAAGGCAACCACGTGGTACGGCAGGTCGGCAGCGTCGATGGTCGGGTGGCTGTCGGTTTTCAGCTCCCACACACTGGAGCGCCACTCGTAACGTTCCTTGGTGGAGACGACCTTGGCCAGGTCCATGCCCTTCAGGCCCGGGAAGCCGCGGGCAGCAGCGATGGCAGCTTCTTCGCTGATGTTGTCACCCGCCAGAATGCAGCCGTTCTGGGCGCCCTTTTCACGCAGGATACGGGTCAGGCGACGGGTGTCGATGCCGGCGATGGCGACGACGTTGTTGGCCTTGAGGTATTCAGGCAGCGACTGGGTGTTACGCCAGTTGCTGGCCAGCAGCGGCAGGTCACGGATGACCAGGCCAGCGGACCAGACGCGGTTCGACTCGGCGTCTTCCGGGGTAGTACCGGTGTTGCCGATGTGCGGGTAGGTCAGGGTAACGATTTGCTGCGCGTAGGAAGGGTCTGTAAGGATTTCCTGGTAGCCGGTCATAGCGGTGTTGAATACCACCTCACCAACGGTCTGACCGTCGGCACCGATGGCTTCACCGCGGAAAATACTGCCGTCGGCAAGGGCGAGTATGGCTGGCTTTGTCAAGAAGACCTCCCGTAAATCAAGCATGAAAGGGCGATCGCAGGTTGCAAAAAAGCGGAGTGACGTATGGACACGTCACCCCGCTTTCATGTGCTGAATTCAATTCGCTGCGCGCTTTTAGTGGACACACTAAAGCTGTAGCTTACAGAAAAGTGTGTTTTCGGTCTACCGCGGATGTGTCTCTAAAACACATCAATGCGACAGACTGACATCTGTTTTGGCTTCTACGCGGGCTGGTGCGCTTCCACAGGGATCGCACCAGCCCAAGAGCAACGCCGCAGCTGTGGGAGCGGGCAAGCCCGCGAAGAAGCCCACACCACACTCACGGCTTAACGCAGCTCAAGCACATCCTGCATGTCGTACAGCCCCGGCTCACGCCCGTCCAGCCACAGCGCCGCACGCACGGCACCCTTGGCGAAGGTCATGCGGCTGGAGGCCTTGTGGGTGATTTCCAGGCGCTCGCCTTCGGCAGCGAACAACACGGTGTGATCGCCCACCACATCGCCGGCACGCACGGTGGCGAAACCGATGGTTTTGCGATCACGCGCGCCGGTTTGCCCTTCACGGCCATACACGGCCACTTCCTGCAGATCACGGCCCAGCGCATTGGCAACCACTTCACCCATGCGCAGTGCAGTACCCGACGGCGCATCGACCTTGTGCCGGTGGTGCGCCTCGATGATTTCGATATCGACATCATCGCCCAGCACCCGCGCAGCCATATCCAGCAGCTTGAGGCTAAGGTTGACACCCACGCTGAAGTTGGCGGCGAACACGATTGGAATGTCCTTGCCAGCCTCAGCCAACAACTGCTTCTCTTCGACTGTAAAACCGGTCGTGCCGATGATCATCGCCTTGCCATGCTTGCGGCAGAACGCGAGGTTTTTCAGGGTCACCGAGGGATGAGTGAAATCGATCAGCACATCGAACTCGTCGGCAACCTTGGCCAGGTCGTCGGACAACAGCACGCCAATTCGGCCAAGTGCCGCCAGCTCTCCGGCATCAGCCCCGACCAACGAGCTGTCAGGGCGATCGATCGCCGCAGTCAGCCCCGCGCCCGGGGTTTGTTGCACGGCTTCGATGAGGGTTTTGCCCATCCGACCCGCCGCGCCCATCACTGCAATACGTCGCATAACCTGTTCCTTGTCAAAGATCGCCGAAGAAGCGCTTCACACCATCGAACCAGCCGCTGGCCTTGGGCGAGTGGGAACTGTCACCTTCCAGCGAATCACGCAGCTCTTCGAGCAGCTCGCGCTGACGGCGACTGAGATTGACCGGGGTTTCTACGGCCACACGGCACAGCAGGTCACCCGCACCACCACCACGCACCGGGGCAACGCCCTTGCCACGCAGACGGAACTGCTTGCCGGTCTGGGTGCCTTCCGGAATCTTCAGCTTCACGCGACCATCCAGGGTCGGCACTTCCAGCTCGCCACCCAAGGCAGCATCGGTATAGCTGATCGGCACTTCACAGTACAAATGCTTGCCGTCGCGCTGGAAAATCTCGTGCTCACGCACGCTGATCACCACGTACAGGTCGCCAGTCGGGCCACCATGAGTACCGGCCTCGCCCTCACCCGACAGACGGATGCGGTCGCCGGTATCGACACCTGCCGGCACCTTGACCGACAGCGTCTTGTATTCCTCGACACGACCTTCACCATGGCACGAAGTGCACGGGTCGGTAATGATCTTGCCTTGGCCATGGCAGCGCGGGCAGGTCTGCTGCACCGAGAAGAAGCCTTGCTGCATGCGCACCTGGCCGATGCCGCCACAGGTCGGGCAGGTCGACGGGGTCGACCCCTTCTTGGCACCGGAACCGTCGCACGGCTGGCAGTTGACCAGGGTGGGCACGCGGATACTGACCGTGGTGCCACGCACCGCTTCTTCCAGGTTCAGCTCCAGGGTGTAGCGCAGGTCGCTGCCGCGCTGGGCACCGCCTCGACCACCACCGCGACCACCGCCGCCGAAGAAGTCGCTGAACACATCGCCGAAGATGTCGGAGAAGTTGGCACCACCAAAGCCGGCACCACCGCCACCCATGCTTGGGTCGACACCTGCATGGCCATACTGGTCGAAGGCCGCACGCTTGCTCGCGTCTGACAGCACTTCGTAGGCCTCGTTGGCCTCCTTGAACTTGTCTTCCGATTCTTTATCGCCCGGGTTGCGGTCCGGGTGATATTTCATCGCCAAACGGCGGTAAGCCTTCTTGAGGTCCGCTTCAGTGGCGCCGCGCTCGACACCCAGGACCTCATAATAATCACGCTTGGACATAGGTCATTTGCACCTTGTTGGGCGTGTGGCATCTGCGCCACGCCATCAGCACCCGCCTGCTACCCATTAAGAGCCACTGACAGATGCTGTAAAAATTCTCGAATTCCAGATACGCCAACGCGGGAGCAAGCCCCCGCGCGGCGACATCCTACCAGCTCACCGGCAAACGACGGGGAACTGGCCGACAACATGCAGGGATTACTGCTTGTTGTTGTCTTTCACTTCTTCGAACTCGGCGTCAACCACGTCATCGTGCTTGGCTTCCGGCTCGGCCTGCTGCGCGCCACCCTGAGGCTGTTCAGCCGACTGCTCGGCGTACATCTTCTGGGCAACCGGGGCAGAGACCTTGGACAGCTCTTCAACCTTGGCGTCGATGGCAGCCTTGTCGTCGCCTTTGACAGCGGCTTCCAGGGCAACAACGGCGGCCTCGATGGCGGTTTTCTCTTCAGCGGTAACCTTGTCACCTGCATCAGCGACCATCTTGCGGGTCGAGTGTACCAGCGCGTCACCCTGGTTACGGGCAGCAGCCAGCTCTTCGAACTTGCGGTCTTCCTCGGCGTTGGCCTCGGCGTCACGCACCATGCGCTCGATCTCTTCGTCCGACAGGCCGGAGTTGGCCTTGATCACGATCGACTGAGTCTTGCCGGTGGCCTTGTCTTTCGCACCTACGTGCAGGATGCCGTTGGCGTCGATGTCGAAGGTCACTTCGATTTGCGGCACGCCGCGCGGTGCTGGCGGAATGTCAGCCAGGTCGAACTTGCCCAGCGACTTGTTCTGCGCAGCCTGCTTACGCTCACCTTGCAGCACGTGAATGGTCACGGCGCTCTGGTTGTCGTCGGCAGTCGAGAACACCTGCGACTTCTTGGTCGGGATGGTGGTGTTCTTCTCGATCAGCGCGGTCATCACGCCGCCCATGGTTTCGATACCCAGGGTCAGCGGGCTGACGTCCAGCAGCAGTACGTCTTTCACGTCACCGGCCAGTACCGCACCCTGGATGGCAGCACCCATGGCAACCGCTTCGTCCGGGTTGACGTCCTTGCGCGCTTCTTTACCGAAGAAGTCGGCCACTTCTTTCTGCACCAGCGGCATGCGGGTCTGACCACCGACCAGGATCACGTCGTCGATCTTGCTGGCGTCGATGCCGGCGTCTTTCAGGGCGATGCGGCAAGGCTCGATGGTACGCTTGACCAGGTCTTCGACCAGCGACTCCAGCTTGGCGCGGGAGATCTTCACGTTCAGGTGCTTAGGACCGGTGGCATCTGCAGTGATGTACGGCAGGTTGACGTCGGTCGACTGAGCGGACGACAGCTCGATCTTGGCTTTTTCTGCGGCTTCTTTCAGACGCTGCAGGGCCAGAGGATCGTTCTTCAGGTCCATGCCCGACTCTTTCTTGAACTCGTCGACAAGGTAGTCGATCAGGCGCATGTCGAAGTCTTCGCCACCCAGGAAGGTGTCGCCGTTGGTAGCCAGTACTTCGAACTGGTGCTCACCGTCGACTTCGGCGATTTCGATGACCGAAACGTCGAAGGTACCACCACCCAGGTCATAAACGATGACGGTGTGGTCGCCCTTGGCCTTGTCCATACCGTAAGCCAGTGCAGCGGCAGTCGGCTCGTTGATGATGCGTTTTACGTCCAGGCCAGCGATGCGGCCGGCGTCTTTGGTCGCCTGACGCTGGCTGTCGTTGAAGTAGGCCGGAACGGTGATGACCGCTTCGGTGACTGGCTCGCCGAGGTAGTCTTCGGCGGTCTTTTTCATTTTCTTCAGGACTTCGGCGCTGATCTGCGGCGGAGCCATTTCCTTGCCAGCAGCCTCGACCCAGGCGTCACCGTTGTTCGCCTTGACGATCTTGTACGGCACCAGCTTGATGTCTTTCTGCACGACATCTTCTTCGAAGCGGCGGCCAATCAGGCGCTTCACTGCGAACAGGGTGTTGTGCGGGTTGGTGACCGCCTGGCGCTTGGCCGACTGGCCAACCAGGATTTCGCCATCGTTGGCGTAGGCCACGATCGAAGGGGTAGTACGCGCACCTTCGGCGTTTTCGATGACTTTGACGTTACCGTTTTCCAGAATGGAGACGCACGAGTTGGTGGTCCCCAGGTCGATACCGATGATTTTACCCATGTTAACTCTCCCGAAACTTGAATTTGGTAGCAGCGACTACTTTGGCCAACTGCGGTAATACTTGAAGGCTTGACACCTAGATGGGGATGCCCCGAAGGATTTCAAGCCTTTTCATTGATCGAGGGTTGCGCCGCGCTCGGCGCTTTGCTGACCACCACCATGGCGGGGCGCAGCAGGCGGCCGTTCAGCAGGTAACCCTTCTGGAACACGTTCAACACGCTGTTTGGCTCGACCTCGGCGTTTTCCTGCATGGCCATGGCCTGGTGGTGCTCAGGGTTGAACGGCTGGCCGTGCGGGTCGACGGCTTCAAGGTTGTAGCGCTTGAGGGTGTCCTGGAACATCTTCAGGGTCAGCTCGACACCCTCGCGGATCTGCTTGACGTGCTCATCGTCGGCACTGGAGTGAGCCAGGGCCAGTTCCAGGCTGTCGATCACCGGCAGCAAGTCGCTGGAGAACTTCTCCAGGGCGAACTTGTGGGCTTTCTCCACATCCTGCTCGGCACGACGGCGTACGTTCTGCAGGTCGGCAACGGCGCGCAGCGCCTGGTCCTTGGCTGCGGCCAGCTGTTCCTCGAGCTCCAGAACACGGGTATCAGCTGCATTGCCTGCACCGGTTTCTTCCACGTTAAGGTCTTTCTCGTTCAGCTGCTCATCAGCCATGGGGTCTCTCCTGCGCAATTTTGTGGACTGCGAGCCAGGCTCGCCTTGGATGTCGGCTATATGGGGCCGGAAAAACCAGGTTCAAGGGGCAAGGTGGTTTTCAAGGCTGCAACAGAATCTGCGAAGGGGCATTGGCAGGCCCGAAAAAAGTACTGTATAAATAACCAGACCTGATTTCCGGGAGCCGACCCCATGCTGGTGCACCTGTCCATTCACAACTACGCCATCGTCGAGCACCTCGACCTCGAAATCGCCCGTGGCATGTCCGTCATCACTGGCGAGACCGGCGCCGGCAAATCGATCATGCTCGACGCCCTCGGCCTTGCCCTGGGCGACCGTGCCGACAGCGGCGTGGTGCGCCCCGGCACCGACAAGGCGGACATCCTGGCCACCTTCGACCTGGTGGACATTCCCGAAGCGCACGCCTGGCTGGCCGAGCGCGACCTGGACAACGAAGGCCTGTGCATCTTGCGCCGGGTGATTACCGCCGAAGGCCGCAGCCGCGGTTACATCAACGGCACGCCCTGCCCCCTCGGCGACCTCAAGGCGCTGGGCGAACTGCTGATCGATATCCACAGCCAGCACGAGCACCAGTCCCTGCTCAAGACCGACACCCACCGTCGCCTGCTTGACGAGTATGCCGGCGCCGTCGACCTGGCCCGCCAGGTACAGCTTGCAGCCAAGCGCTGGAACCAGACCCGCCTGGAGCTGGAGCGCCTGTCCAACTCGGGCGACGAGCAGCGCGCCCGCCACCAGTTGCTCAGTTACCAGTTGGAAGAACTGGACAACCTCGGCCTGGGCGAGCACGAACTGGAGCAGCTGGAGCAGGAACACAAGAACCTGACCAGCGCCGAAGCCCTGTTCGGCATCTGCCGCCAGGTCATCGACCAGTGCAGCGAGAGTGATTCGGGCAATGTGCTGAGCGCCCTCACCTCCAGCCTCAACCGCCTGGGTGCCGCCACCAACTCGCCCAAGGCGCTGAGCGAAGCGGCCAACCTGATCGCCAGCGCGCAGATTCAGGTCGAGGAAGCCGTGGGCGAACTCAACCGCTTCCTCGACAACTTCGACGCCGACCCGATGCGCCTGCAAGCCCTGGAGGAGCGCCTGGACACCATCTACACCCTGGCGCGCAAACACCGGGTGCACCCCACCGAACTGCCCCACCTGCAACAGCAACTGATGGAGGAGCTGGAAGGCCTTAACGCCAGTGACGAGTCGATCGAGCGGCTGGGCGAAGAGCTTGCCGCCTACGCCCAGCACTATAAAGAGAAGGCACGCGAACTCAGCGACCTGCGCCAGCAAGCAGCGCAGCAGCTGGCAGGCGCGGTGGAGCAGGAAATCCAGCGCCTGGGCATGCCTGGCGGGCGCTTCTGCATCGAACTGACAGCGAACGAAGGCTCCGAACTGTCACCCCATGGCCTGGAGCAGATCGAACTGCTGGTCAGTGCCAACCCTGGCCAGCCGCTCAAGGCCCTGGCGAAGGTGGCGTCGGGTGGCGAACTGTCGCGTATCAGCCTGGCGATCCAGGTCATTACCGCGCAGACCTCGCGCATTCCTACCCTGGTGTTCGACGAAGTCGACGTGGGCATTGGCGGGCCAACGGCAGAAATCGTCGGCCAACTGCTGCGGCGCCTGGGCGAGCGCGGCCAGGTACTGACCGTGACCCACCTGCCGCAGGTGGCGGCGCAGGGGCATCACCATCTGTTCGTGCACAAGGTGCGCAACAGCGACACTACCCACACCGCCGTGGCTAGCCTTGGCAAGCGTGAGCGCGTGGAAGAAGTGGCGCGGATGCTCGGCGGTATCGACCTGACCAAGGAATCTTTGGCGCATGCGCGCAAGATGGTGGTGAGCGGCAAGGCCTGAGCCTTGCTTTTCCAGGACGATTCGCGGGCACGCCCGCTCCCACAGGGTGATCACAGGATCTGAAACCTGAGGTGTACCTGTGGGAGCGGGCGCGCCCGCGAAGAGGCCGGCACGGACAACACATCTTTCAGCCCCAGAAAGCACAAAGGCGACCCGAAGGTCGCCTTTGCTATCCATAACGAAAAATCGTTACTTCTTCTTACGCACGTACAGGACCAGATTGTGGTCCACCAGCTCGAAGCCATGCTCGGCCACGATTTCGCGCTGGCGCTTCTCGATTTCGGCATCCATGAATTCGATGACTTCACTGGTATCCACGTTCACCATGTGGTCGTGGTGACCGCCATCGGCCAGCTCGAACACTGCATGACCGCCGTCGAAGTTGTGGCGAACCACCAGACCCGCCGCCTCGAACTGGGTCAGCACGCGATAGACGGTGGCCAGGCCTACATCCTCGCCAGCCTCCATCAGCGCCTTGTAGACATCCTCTGCACTCATGTGACGCTGCTCGGTAGAGTCGAGCATCTGAAGGATCTTGACTCGAGGCAGGGTCACCTTGAGACCGGCTTTGCGCAATTCGCTATTTTCAACCATGGTCAGCTTTCTCGCCGATGCTGCTTCGCAGCTTCTCTTAATACGGGTATGATCGGGGTTTACGTTGTCCAGCCAAGATAGTGGAAGTCGCCCACCGATGCAAAACACCAAGCTCTTGCTAACCAGCCTCACCCTAGTGGGACTGCTCGCACTCGCCGGTTGCTCGTTTCCCGGGGTTTACAAAATCGACATCCAGCAGGGCAATGTCGTCACGCAAGACATGATAGACCAATTACGCCCGGGAATGACCCGCCGGCAAGTAAGGTTTATCATGGGCAACCCGCTTATTCAGGACACCTTCAACACCAATCGTTGGGATTACCTGTACAGCCTGCAGCCTGGTGGCGGTAAGCGCCAGCAAGAACGCATGAGTGTATTTTTCAACGAAAGCGATCAACTGGTCAGCCTGTCTGGCGACTTCATGCCAGGCGTCAGCCGCGATCAGGAAATCCTCGGCGGCAGCAGCGATACCACCGTCAGCCCGGCCACCGAGCCAGGCCAGACCGAGCAGCCGGCAGCGCAACCTGAAGAAAAACCGGCCAAGCCTGGTTCGACCGAAGAGTCCATCCAGCGCGAGATCGACACCATCGAGACCACCCCGGTCCCGACCCCGGCACCGCTGGAAACCCGCTAAGCGGGAACAGCAGATGCAAAAAAGCCCGGACCTGGTCCGGGCTTTTTGTTTGCGCCTTATCCGTCAGGCATTCAATTGCTTGGCACGCTGACAGAACGCATCGACCAGTGTGTTGGCCGCCTGATTGAACAGCGGGCCCAACGTGGCGCGCACAATCGGCCCAGCGTAATCGAAGGACAGGTCCAGGCTGATCTTGCAGGCTTTTTCACCCAGCGCCTTGAACACCCAAACACCATGCAGCTGGGTGAACGGCCCTTCTTCGAGGTTCATTTCGATGGACTGCCCCGGCACCAGCACATTACGCGTCACGAAGTGCTGGCTCATGCCACCCTTGGCCACTTCGAGCTTGGCACGCATGTGTGTATCGCTGGTTTCGATCACCGTCGAGGCCGAGCACCACGGTAAAAACTCAGGGTAGCTGGCCACATCGTTGACCAGATCGTAAAGCGCCTGGGCGGGGTATGGCAGCAGGGCGGAGCGTTGAATATGGGTAGTCATCCAGGCGTCACTTCCAAGGCTGGGTGGCGGCGCTTCGCAGCGTGCCGAAAACAGGTTCTGTGCGTATGACAGGGTTTGTATTGTCCGGTATTCATTCCAGTGGCTCAAGCACACCGAAATCCCATAGCGGACGACGCGCGGACTTGCCTATAATGCCGCCCCTATGGCTAAGCAAAAAAAACATCCGACCGGGACCATCGCGCAAAACAAGAAAGCGCGACACGATTACTTCATCGAACACAAGTTCGAGGCCGGGCTGGTCCTGTCCGGCTGGGAAGTAAAAAGCCTGCGAGCCGGCAAGGCGCACCTGACTGACAGCTACGTGCTGCTCAAGGACGGTGAGGCCTGGCTGTTCGGCAGCCACATCACCCCGCTGACCACGGCCAGCACCCACGTCATCGCCGACCCTACACGCACCCGCAAGCTGCTGCTGAACAAGCGCGAGCTCGAGCGCGTGGAAGCGGCCGTGGCGCAAAAAGGCTACACCTGTGTGGCTTTGGCGCTGTACTGGAGCAAGCACCTGATCAAGTGCGAAATCGCACTGGGCAAGGGCAAGAAGGAATTCGACAAGCGCGACACCATGCGCGAACGCGATTCCAACCGCGAGCTGCAGCGGGCTGTGCGGAACAAGGGCAAGGAAGAGTAACGACTCTTCAGCCTGTTCCGGCCTCTTCGCGGGCAAGCCCGCTCCCACAGGAATGGCACCAGATTCAAGCCCGGCGCCTATCCTGTGGGAGCGGCCTCTTCGCGGGCACGCCCGCCCCACAGGAATGGCACCAGATTCAAGCCCGGCGCCTATCCTGTGGGAGCGACCTCTTCGCGGGCACGCCCGCCCCACAGGAAGGGCACCAGATTCAAGCCCGGCGCCTATCCTGTGGGAGCGACCTCTTCGCGGGCACGCCCGCCCCACAGGAAGGGCACCAGATTCAAGCCCGGCGCCTATCCTGTGGGAGCGGGCTTGCCCGCGAAGAGGCCGGTACTGCCCATAAAAGTTTCAGCGCCCGCTGCGCCGCTCTGCCCGCGCCACCCGCTGCGCTTCTTCGTGCGCCTCATGCAGCACCTCCTGCACATACAAAATGTGCCGGCTGGACACCTCTCGCGCATCCTCCGCCCTACCCTCGACAATCGCCAGGTACAGTTCCCGGTGCTGGCTGATCAGCATGTCCCGGGTTTCGGTGCGCTGCTGGTACATGCCGCCGATGTTGGTCACCACGTTACGCTTGAGCAGGTCGAACAACCCCCGGATGGTGTGCAGCAACACCGCGTTATGGCTGGCCTCAGCGATCGCCAGATGGAAGCGCGCATCAGCCGCGCCCTCCTCCGCACGGGTCACCTCATCGACCCTGGCATAGCAGTCCTGCAGCGCATCGAAGGCCGCCTTCAACCGTGCCCGGTCCGGCTCGGTGGCACGCTGGGCAGCGTAATAGGCGCAGGACGCCTCCAGGGTATGGCGGAACTCGAGCAGGTCACGCTGCGCTTCGGCACTGTGCTCGAGCAACTGCAGCAACGGGTCGCTGAAGGTGGACCCCAACGACTCCGCCACAAAATTGCCCCCGCCCTGACGGCTGACCAGCAGCCCCTTGGCCACCAGCTTCTGGATCGCCTCACGCAGTGACGGGCGGGACACACCAAACTGCTCGGCCAGGACGCGCTCGGCCGGCAGCCGCTGCCCCGAGGTCAGCGTGCCTTCCAGAATCATCCCTTCCAGCCGATCGACAATGTCGTCGGACAGGCGCCGTTGGCGTACCTGATCAAAAACCATCACATGCTCTCCACAAACCCCCGGCAAATTTCAGGGGGTGTCTATTCTCGCCGATCCAGGCCACGCAAACACCCATCAAGCCGCGATTTTCCCAGCACATCAGATGCCCGCTCATCGGTACGCGACCAAAGTTTTGCACAGGACAAATTGACACACCCACGGCAGCGCTTTTAACCTAGCGTCCAGCCATTGTAAATTGGTCTTACCAATTATCCAATGCCAGTGCCTGACCAACAACAATTAGGGGCCACCCCATATGCAAACCTGGCAACAACTCTATAGCCCGCTTGGTAGTCTTGGCCTGTCCGCACTGGCGGCGGTCATCCCTATCGTGTTCTTCTTCCTGGCCCTCGCCGTGTTCCGCCTCAAGGGCCACGTAGCGGGCAGCATCACCCTCGCGCTGTCGATCCTGGTGGCGATCTTCGCCTTCCAGATGCCTGTCGACATGGCCCTCGCCGCCGCGGGTTACGGCTTCCTCTATGGCCTCTGGCCAATTGCCTGGATCATCGTTGCCGCGGTGTTCCTGTACAAACTCACGGTCAAGAGCGGCCAGTTCGAAGTGATCCGCAGCTCGGTGCTGTCGATTACCGACGACCAGCGCCTGCAAGTGCTGCTGATCGGCTTCTGCTTCGGCGCCTTCCTCGAAGGTGCGGCAGGCTTTGGCGCACCGGTGGCCATCACTGCCGCACTGCTGGTGGGCCTGGGCTTCAACCCGCTGTACGCTGCCGGCTTGTGCCTGATCGCCAACACCGCGCCAGTGGCCTTCGGCGCCCTGGGCATCCCGATCATCGTGGCCGGCCAGGTCACAGGTATCGACGCCTTCCACATCGGCGCCATGACCGGCCGCCAGCTGCCGCTGCTGTCGCTGTTCGTGCCGTTCTGGCTGGTGTTCATGATGGATGGCCTGCGTGGCGTGAAGGAAACCTGGCCTGCCGCCCTGGTCGCCGGCCTGAGCTTTGCCGTCACCCAGTACTTCACCTCGAACTTCATCGGCCCGGAACTGCCAGACATCACCTCGGCACTGGCCAGCCTGATCTGCCTTACCCTGTTCCTGAAAGTCTGGCAGCCCAAGCGTGCGTTCAGCGAGGCCAAAGGCAGTGTCGGCGCAGCCGTTGTGCAGCCAAGCGGCAGCCAGCCTAGCCCGTACAGCTTTGGCGAGATCTTCAAGGCCTGGTCGCCGTTCCTGATCCTCACCGTGCTGGTCACCATCTGGACCCTGAAGCCGTTCAAGGCGGCTTTCGCTCCGGGCGGCGCGATGTACAACTTCGTGTTCAACTTCGCCATCCCGCACCTCGACCAGCTGGTGATCAAGACCGCACCGATCGTTGCCGCGCCGACCGCCATGCCGGCGGTGTTCAAGCTGGACCCGATCTCCGCCACCGGCACCGCGATCTTCCTCTCGGCGCTGATCTCGATGGCGGTGCTGAAGATCAACTTCAAAACTGGTCTTACCACTTTCAAAGAAACCTTCTGGGAACTGCGCTGGCCGATTCTGTCGATCGGCATGGTGTTGGCCTTCGCCTTCGTCACCAACTACTCGGGCATGTCTTCGACCATGGCCCTGGTGCTGGCCGGTACCGGCGCCGCGTTCCCGTTCTTCTCGCCGTTCCTCGGCTGGCTGGGCGTGTTCCTGACCGGCTCGGACACCTCGTCCAACGCCCTGTTCAGCTCGTTGCAGGCCACCACCGCGCACCAGATCGGGGTCAACGACACCCTGCTGGTGGCGGCCAACACCAGCGGCGGCGTAACCGGCAAGATGATCTCGCCGCAATCGATCGCCGTGGCCTGCGCCGCTACCGGCCTGGTCGGCAAGGAATCCGACCTGTTCCGCTTCACCGTCAAGCACAGCCTGTTCTTTGCCACCATCGTCGGCCTGATCACCCTGGTCCAGGCTTACTGGCTGACCGGCATGCTGGTTCATCACTAAAGTGAAAGGGGCCGGGCGCCGTCGCGCGCCCGGCACTCCCACAAGCAACGCTGCGAGAATCCATGATCATTTCTGCCTCTACCGACTATCGCGCCGCGGCCCAACGCAAGCTGCCCCCCTTCCTGTTCCACTACGCTGACGGCGGCGCCTACGCCGAGCACACCCTGCGCCACAACGTCTCGGACCTGGCCGGCATCGCCCTGCGCCAGCGCGTGCTGAACAACATGTCCGAGCTCAGCCTGGAAACCAAGCTGTTCGACGAAACCCTGAGCATGCCGGTAGCCCTGGCCCCGGTCGGCCTCACCGGCATGTACGCCCGCCGTGGCGAGGTGCAGGCCGCACGCGCGGCGGCCGCCCATGGCATCCCGTTCACCATGTCGACTGTGTCGGTGTGCCCGATCGAAGAAGTGGCGCCCGCCATCAACCGGCCGATGTGGTTCCAGCTGTATGTACTCAAAGACCGCGGCTTCATGCGTAATGCCCTGGAGCGGGCCAAGGCCGCCGGCGTCAAGACCCTGGTGTTCACCGTGGACATGCCCGTACCCGGTGCCCGCTACCGCGACGCCCACTCTGGCATGAGCGGCAAGAACGGCCCGCTGCGCCGCGTGCTGCAAGCCATGACCCACCCCGAGTGGGCATGGGACGTGGGCGTGATGGGGCGCCCGCATGACCTGGGCAACATCTCCAAATACCGTGGCAACCCCACCGGCCTTGCCGACTACATCGGCTGGCTGGGCAACAACTTCGACCCGTCCATTTCCTGGAAAGACCTGGAGTGGATCCGCGAGTTCTGGGACGGCCCGATGATCATCAAAGGCATTCTCGATGCCGATGACGCCCGCGATGCGGTCAAGTTCGGTGCCGACGGTATCGTGGTGTCCAACCACGGCGGCCGCCAGCTCGACGGCGTGCTGTCCAGCGCCCGCGCCCTGCCGGCGATTGCCGACGCGGTCAAAGGCGACTTGAAGATTCTGGCCGACTCGGGCATTCGCAGTGGCCTGGACGTGGTGCGCATGATTGCCCTGGGTGCCGACACCGTACTGATCGGCCGCGCCTTCCTCTACGCCCTTGCCGTGCATGGCCAGGCCGGCGTGAAAAACCTGCTTGAGCTGTTCGAAAAGGAAATGCGCGTGGCCATGGTGCTGACCGGTGCCAAGTCGATCAGCGAGATCACCCGCGACTCGCTGGTACGCGAACTGGGCGCCTGAACGCCTGCAAGAACCACCGCCTGAATGACCCGGGGCATGTAGCGCACAGACGCCACAGCCCCGCGAGGAGACTGCATGAGCCTGCCCGCCGCGTTCCTGCGTGATGCCGAGCGCCTGATCCCCGCCGAACGCCGCTTCGACGACCCCACCTCCACCCTGGCCTTCGGCACCGACGCCAGCTTCTACCGCTTGATCCCCAAGCTGGTGGTGCGCGTCGAGTCCGAGGACGAAGTGGTCGGCCTGATCAAACTGGCCCAACGCGAGCGGGTGCCGGTCACCTTCCGCGCTGCCGGCACCAGCCTGTCTGGCCAGGCCATCAGCGACTCGGTGCTGATCGTGCTCGGCGATAACTGGAACGGCCGCGAAATCCGTCGCCAGGGCGAGCAGATTCGCCTGCAACCCGGCGTGATCGGCGCCCAGGCCAACGCCTGGCTGGCCCCCTTCGGGCGCAAGATTGGCCCCGACCCGGCCTCGATCAACGCCTGCAAGATCGGCGGCATCGTCGCCAACAACGCCAGTGGCATGTGCTGCGGCACCGCTCAGAACACCTACCACACCCTAGCGGGCCTGCGCCTGGTGCTGGCCGACGGCACCCGCCTGGACAGCGAAGACCCGGCCAGCGTCGCCGCCTTCGAAAGCAGCCACGCCGAACTGCTGGAAGCACTGGCCCACCTGGGCCGCGAAACCCGCGCCAACACGGCGCTGGCTGAACGCATCCGGCACAAATACCGGCTGAAGAACACCACAGGCCTGTCACTGAACGCACTGGTGGACTACGACCAGCCGCTGGACATCCTGCAGCACCTGCTGGTCGGCTCCGAAGGCACCCTGGGCTTCATCAGCGCCGTCACGTACGACACCGTGCCCGACCACCCGCACAAGGCCAGCGCCCTGCTGGTGTTCCCCAGCGTCGAAAGCTGCTGCCGCGCGGTACCCGTGCTCAAGCAGCAGCCGGTCTCAGCCGTGGAACTGCTCGACCGCCGCAGCCTGCGCTCGGTGCAGAACATGCCCGGCATGCCGCTGTGGGTAAAAGGCCTGTCGGACAATGCCTGCGCCCTGCTCATCGAATCCCGCGCCGCCAGCCAGAGCCTGCTGCACGAGCAACTGCAGCAGATCATGGCCTCGATCGCCGACTTCCCGCTGGAACAGCAGGTGGACTTCAGCGAAGACCCGGCCGTGTACAACCAGCTGTGGAAAATCCGCAAGGACACCTTCCCCGCCGTCGGTGCCGTGCGCCAGACCGGCACCACGGTCATCATCGAAGACGTGACCTTCCCCGTCGAGCAACTGGCCGAAGGCGTCAACCGCCTGATCCAGCTGTTCGACAAGCATCACTATGACGAAGCGATCATTTTCGGCCACGCGCTGGAAGGCAACCTGCACTTCGTCTTTACCCAAGGTTTCAACAGCGCCGAAGAAGTCGCCCGTTACCAGGCGTTCATGGACGACGTGGCGCAACTGGTGGCGGTGGAGTTTGGTGGCTCGCTCAAGGCCGAACACGGTACCGGGCGCAACATGGCGCCCTTCGTGGAGCTGGAGTGGGGCCACGACGCCTACCAGCTGATGTGGAAGCTCAAGCGCCTGCTCGACCCCAACGGCATCCTCAACCCCGACGTGGTGTTGAGCGACGACCCGGATATCCACCTGAAAAACCTCAAGCCGCTGCCTGCCGCCGACGAAATCGTCGACAAGTGCATCGAGTGCGGCTTCTGCGAACCGGTGTGCCCGTCCAAGGGCCTGACCCTCAGCCCGCGCCAGCGCATCGTCATGTGGCGTGACATCCAGGCCAAGCAGCGCGCCGGCATCGATACCCGTGAACTGATGCAAAGCTACCAGTACCAGGGCATCGACACCTGCGCCGCTACCGGCCTGTGCGCCCAGCGCTGCCCGGTCGGCATCAACACCGGCGAGCTGGTGAAGAAACTGCGCAGCCAGGCCGCCGACCACGCTAAAACCGCCGACTGGCTGGCCGAGCATTTCCACACTGCCCTAAGCGGTGCGCGCCTGACCCTGACCGCCGCCAACACCGCACGCAAGCTGCTAGGCGCCCCGCGCCTGGGCCGCCTGAGCGCCTCGCTGAGCAAAGCCAGCAAAGGCCGCCTGCCCCAATGGACCCCGGCCATGCCGCAACCGCTGCGCCCGCTGCCCTTCGGCGCGACCAGCAACGACGCCCGCCCCCGCGTGGTGTACCTGGCCGCCTGCGTCTCCCGGGTAATGGGCCCGGCCTATGCCGACCGCGAGCAAAGCTCGCTGCTGGACAAAACCCGCGCCCTGCTGGAAAAGGCCGGTTACCAGGTGGTGTTCCCCGACAACGCCGACAGCCTGTGCTGCGGCCAACCGTTCGCCTCCAAGGGCTACCCCGAGCAGGCCGAACACAAGCGCCAGGAGCTGATCACCGCCCTGCTGCACGCCAGCCGCGGCGGCCTCGACCCGATCTATTGCGACACCAGCCCCTGCACCCTGCGCCTGGTGCAGGACTTGGGCGACACCCGGCTGGACCTGTACGACCCGGTGCGCTTCATCCGCACCCACCTGCTTGACCGACTGGAGTTCACCCCCCAGGACGAACCGGTAGCCGTGCACGTGACCTGCAGCACCCAGCACCTGGGCGAAAGCCAGGCCTTGATCGACCTGGCGCGGCGTTGCAGCAAACAAGTGGTGATCCCGGAAGGCATTCACTGCTGCGGGTTTGCCGGTGACAAAGGCTTTACCACCCCCGAGTTGAACGCCCACTCGCTGCGCAGCCTGAAGGACGCCGTGCAGTATTGCAGCGAAGGTATTTCCACCAGCCGCACCTGCGAGATAGGCCTGTCGAGCCACAGCGGCATCGACTATCACGGCCTGGTGTACCTGGTAGACCGCGTCACCCGGCCACGCAGCCTCTAACGCGTTGATATAGGTGGGGAGCGCTGTGTAGGAGCGGGTTTACCCGCGAAGAGGCCGGCCCTGCTGGCCAATCCCCACCCGCCGTTCACCGTCGCAGCCACCACCGCATTCGCGGGTAAACCCGCTCCTACGAAGATTGGTGGTGCCCACACATCGGTGGTTGTACACAGCCCCCCCCCGTAGGAGCGGGTTTACCCGCGAAGAGGCCAGCCCTGCTGGCCAATCTCTCCCCATCGTCCACCGTCGCAGCCACCACCGCATTCGCGGGTAAACCCGCCCCTACACCGATTGGTGGTGCCCACACATCGGTGGTCATACACAGCCCGCCGTATCCGCGGGTTCACCCGCGAACACCGGCAACGCCGGTGCCATCCCCACCTCAATATCGCCCCGCCACATCCCGATTGAACCCCCGCCAATCCCCCGCAGTCCACCTTACAGGCCCACCTTCCAGAGGCCCCAGAGGAGACACCCATGAAAGGTACCGCACTTTCGGCCCTGTTCGCGGCCGCCACCCTGCTGGCTTCGCCGGTGTTCGCCGCCGATGACCTCTGCACCGCCAACCTGCAAAAGATCGACGACAGCATGGCCACCGCCGGCGCCACCTCCGAGGGCCTGGACAAAGCCATCACCGAGCACGTCGACAAAGCCAAGGCCGCCCAGGCCTCGGGCGACACCAAGGAATGCATTGCCATTACCAGCAAAGTCCTGGAACGCCTGGAAAAAACCGAGAAAGGCAGCAGCAGCAGCGGCGGCGGCGCGTGAGCCCCAAAGCGGGCGACTGGACCGGCTGTCGACGTCGCCCGCGCAATGGCGTATACTCCGTCCTACGCGCCGTAAGGTGCGTTAGCCAAGAGCTAGTGCGGGGCCGATTAGGATTCGACGCCGGTAGCGAAACTCTAGGTGCATGCCGAGTTGGTAACAGAACTCGTAAATCCACTGTTGCAACTTCTATAGTTGCCAATGACGAAACCTACGGCGAGGAATCCTACGCTCTCGCAGCGTAAGTGACCTTTGCTTCTGGTAGCTTCGGCTCCAGCAATCACTAGGGGATGCCTGTAAACCCGAAATGATTGTCATACAGAACAGGATCGTCGCGTAGCACGTTGTGGGCGAAGTGACTAAAACTTACACAACTCATCCAAAGCACCCTGCCCGTCGGGCGGCTGCGGATTAAATCAGTAGACACGGCTAAGCATGTAGTACCGACAGCGGAGTACTGGCGGACGGGGGTTCAAATCCCCCCGGCTCCACCAAATGATCAAACAAAGACGTCCACGGACGTCTTTTTTTGTGCCTGCGATCCAGTAAATACGCGGCCTCCAGCGCTTTTGCGGTCTTTTGAGAGTTTTTGAGTTCCAGCCATTCGGGTATTCCAGGCGGTATTCCAGCTCACCCGGTGCTAATCTTTGGAATACCGAATCAGTGCTTGAGGACAATCTCATGCCTGCTCAAAACCTCCGCCTCTCCGATCGACAGCTCAAGGGAGTCAAACCGGCGTCCAAGGATTACGTCCTTACTGACGGTGACGGTTTGCAGCTCCGAGTACGCAGCAACGGCTCGTTGCTGTGGAATTTCAACTACCGCGAACCGGTGACCAAGAAGCGCATCAACATCGGCTTCGGGACCTACCCCGAACTGTCACTGGCGAACGCACGAAAGAAGGCAGTCGAAGCGCGCGAGCTGCTCGCCCAAGGCATCGATCCGAAGGTACAGCGCAATACGTTGAATGAAGCCAAGCGCGCAGAAACGGAACACACCTTCGAGAATGTGGCCACCGCCTGGTTCGAGCTGAAAAAAGACTCGGTTACCCCGGCCTACGCCGAGGACATTTGGCGGTCGCTCACGCTGCATGTATTCCCTGACTTGAAGACGACACCACTCGCAAAAATCACCGCGCCGATGGTGATCGCATTGCTTCGTCCAATCGAAGCGAAAGGCAGCCTGGAGACGGTGAAGCGCCTTAGCCAGCGACTGAACGAAATCATGACTTACGGGGTGAACTCCGGCTTGATCTTCGCCAACCCACTCACCGGCATCAGGGCAGTATTCAAGAAGCCCAAGAAAGAGAACATGGCTGCGCTTCCGCCCGAAGAACTCCCCGAGCTCATGCTGGAGATCGCGAACGCCAGCATCAAACGCACGACCCGCTGCCTGATCGAATGGCAGTTGCACACGATGACTCGCCCCGCCGAGGCGGCAACTACTCGCTGGGCAGACATCGACTTTGAAAGGCGTGTCTGGACTATCCCACCGGAGCGGATGAAGAAGCGCCGCCCACACAGCATCCCGTTGAGTAATCACGCTATCGCCCTGTTGGAATCACTGAAGACTCACAGCGGCCATCGCGAATACGTCTTCCGGTGTTGATTGAATACCGGAACGCAAAATATAAATCTGTCCCCTTTTATCGCGCTTACTTGATAGAGTTGGCCACGATTCGTTTTTGGGGCAGGCCTCAAAATGCACCGTCCATGGGAATCCAGACCACGCAACGTTCCAAATGGTATTCCAAGCAAGCTCACCAAAAAATTATTTACGCGCCAAAACAGATAGATACCGACTGGTTTCAGATTACCCCGGCCCACAAAATACAGCACAAGCCGACACCCCAGCCTTCAGCCTGCCCCCCCCACAAGCACGCCTCTAACCGTTCACCCAAACCCCAACCCTCACTCCATAACACCCTCTTCTTTAAGGCTCAGCCGAAACGTATCCCGAGCAGTCTTCCCCACATACTTCGTCAACGCATAATTCGCCGTGCCACCCACTACAACCCCAATCCCAAAAGGAATCACTTTAGCGGCAGCCTTCTGGGTGAACGTAATCCCGATCTTCTTGAACAAATCCTTGATCACTTGCAAAACCGGACCCGTGAGGTACTTCTTGACCATCCGCACCCCGGCTTTGCTGGCGATCCGGGTCGTTCCCGTAGTCCCCATCTGCTCCAGCGAACCATAGAGGGCGATGATGTACGACATGTGCTTGGCGTCCTCATTGGACATTTTCCCGTTGATCGCCACCGCCAGGCACATCGTCATATCAATCTGAAGCTTCATGCACACCGAAATGTCCGCCAGCCCGCCGCCCACAGCACTCACCGCGGTTCCGATACCCGGGATAACACCCGGCAGTGCAGTGGCAGCACCAGAGGTGGCGGCCAATTTTGAGTAGCGGCTGATAATCTTGTCGACCACCGTGTCCTCGATTTTCTGCTCCGAGGCAGACGGCGAGGCCTTGCGCGCCTGCGCCTGGTACTGGGCGACCAGCTCCCGCGCATCTTGGGGACTAATGGCGATGGCTTCCACCATCTTCATCAACGACGAGCTGCTTTCTACTACTTCAGTGGTCATGCCGGATTCCGTTCGTAAAATGGTTTGCCAACTGCCCGCAAAAGCGAAGCATGGGTATCAAGGCGGTCAACATGGCGTCTGGCGCAGGGTCTCACACGACCCGATACTGGCTGCGCCGCTAAAGGTCCGTGCCCCGCGCAGGGTTGCAGCAGCCCTTAGCGCTCAAGAAGCCGCATGGCTGATGAGGCATAATGCCATCATTTGATTGTAAGTCTCCACCGGGCCAGGTGAAATCGGTTTTAAACCGTTCCGTAGGCATTCAGCACTGCACCTGCCCAAGCAGCGGCCTATTCAAAAGCCTCCCTTAACGGCCTTGTGTCACAGCCATGTCCTGCAAAATGACCACCTTGCGCTGCAACTGTGCAACATGCTCTCGCTCCGCCCGCAACGCTGACCGCAGCTCGCGGTTTTCCATCTCCCAAATTTGCAGCCAACGCAAATCCCGCTGGCAGTGCTCCACCTTCTTGCCAAGCTCCCCCAGCTTCAACCCTTGCTGGATCAGCACCAGCAGGATGATCCCCATTGCCACCAAGGCCCCCGTCGCAATCACTTCCGGCATCGTCATGTTCATGTCCTTTGATGCCTCCGATGCATTCCGAAGGCGAGCCAAAGTTATGTAATGAAAAACTACACGTCTAGAATGTAGACTTATACAGGTAAAGTAATCGCGCACATGGAGAGGGTATGAAACGCAAGCAATCCATCGAGCAGGTACGCTGGGACCTGGCACTTCGCTATCGTTTGATCGAGACCGTTGCCTGGTGGGAAGGCCGGCTGACCACGGGGCACCTGATGCAGAGCTTTGGCATCAGCCGCCAGCAGGCTTCGAAGGACATCAATACCTACATCACCGAGCATGCGCCCGAAAACTTGACGTATGACAAGCAGATAAAGGGCTATGTACCGAGCGAGCAGTTCGAGCCACGGTTCATCGACAACAGCGCCAGCGCCTATCTGCACCTGCTGTACCAGAACAATGAGCGCGCCCCGCACATCGACGGGCTGGCACTGGCCTATGCACACACCCGTGTGCTGGAAGTACCCGATCGCCCAATTCGGCCAGAGGTGCTGCGCCCCTTGCTCAAGGCCTGCCGTGAAGGCCTGCGCCTGGAAACCGAATACGTGTCCTTCAACACCCCCAACGTCGACGTACGCCTGATCGCCCCGCACACGCTGGTGTACACCGGCATGCGCTGGCACGTACGGGCTTACTGCGAAAAGAACGGCCAGTACCGCGACTTCGTGCTGAGCCGCTTGCGCGGGCAGCCGGACTTGCTCGACGCATCGCCAAACACGCGTGAGCAGGATGAAGACTGGAATGTGGAAGTGCCCGTCATCTTCGAGCCTGATGGGCGGTTGAACGCGGCGCAGAAGGCAATCATCGAAACCGACTTCGGCATGACGGATGGGCAATTGGTGGTACCCAGCCGCAGGGCGTTAGTGAAGTATGTGTTGCAGCGGTATCAGATCGACCACCGCAACATGGCAATACTGCCCGAGGCCCAGCAACTGGTGGTGAGCAATCTCAAGGAATTGAAACAGTGGTTGATGAATGACTAATAGCTGAATGCCGGGACCGGGAATTGCTGCCGCAAGTCTCAGCCCGGCACACGCTCTCAGCTACGACCACCTCTTACAGCGCTGGCTGGTTATCTGGGCTCATTTGCGCAGCAATTCGTGCCTGAAACGTGCTTCCAGCGAGGGAATTTCAAGCAGTACATCATCGTCTTCCCACACATCGTAGGAGCGTTCCATCTCAATGTTTCCGGCCATGAAATCTTCATCGAAAGGCGCATCATCATCGATTTCCTCGTAGAGCGACGAGGTGTAGCCCTTGATCCAAAGCTTGCGCTTTTCTGCACTGACCACATAGCCGGAAGAATACTCACTACCCGGCAGGCGCTGGGGCTCCGCAGAGCCTTTACGGCCAAGGGCGGTAATGGCGATGACCAGATGCGCTAGTTCATCCATGTCTGGGCATACGGACTCATGAAACGCTGGCCAAAACTTCACATCGGCGTCAGAAGCGCGCCAACCTTTCGCATCGTTGACCTCGCTCAGGTCTTCGTAGGGGTGCGAATGGAACGTGCCGATGAGCTCCAACTGCGGCCAGTACTCTGCAAAGAAGTCGCGCTTCATCGCGATGGATTCAAAATCAGGCTCTACCCATTCCGAGTGCCTGAGTGCCGAAGTTTCGACCGTGGCGAGCACGGCAACCAGGCGGGCAGGAAGGTTGTTGCGCACGGGTAAGGCATACCCCCACAGCAAGCCGAATGTTTCGAGCTTCTTGTTGCTTCGTCCCCGCGCGTGCGCCCTGTGTGACACCTCGTACGCTTCGATCGCCGAAGTAAGCAACTGCGGCAGGACATGATCCTCAATAATTACCTGTGTGCGCATTTATTCCTTCCTGGGAGTTGTTGATGGCTTGCGCCGCGTTATCAATGCCCAGGACACGCCAGGCAGATAATGGCAAATAGCCTTTATCCTACCTCATTTAGCTGATCAGAATACGGTGGAGGCTGGCCGAATGCCCAGCGTCCACCCGGTACACATTTCCCCTACCAGCTATAACTCACCTTCGCCGTCACCTCACGCCCCGGGTTGTAGTAATTCGCCGTCCCCGACCCCACCACATGCTGCTCGTCAAACAGGTTGCTCACATTCAGCGCCAGGTCGGTCCCTTTGGCGATCTTGTAGTTCAGCGCCGCATCGAACAACGTGGTCCCATCGCTCTTCTTGGTATTGGCAGCATCCATGTAGTACGCCCCCACATACCGCGCGCCCAGGCCGACACTCACGTCAGTGCCAGGTATGTCGTAATAGCTCCACAGCGATGCGGTGTGTTTGGGCGCAGTGGTGAATTCATTGCCCTTCAAGGAAGAGCCGTCATACAGCGACCCGCGCAGCACCTCGGACTCCATGTAGGAGTAAGCACCAATCACGCTGATGTCTTGCGTGACTTGTGCCTTGGCTTCCAGGTCAAGGCCACGCACGCGTGACTCGCCCACCGTCTGCTGCTCGATGATGCCGCTTGGCAACACCACGGCAATGGTGACGTTCTCCTGGGTCAGGTCGTAAACAGCGGCGGAGAAGAGTGCGTCCATGCCCATGGGCGAATACTTGATGCCCACTTCGTATTGCTTGCCGGTCTGCGGTGTAACGCCAACCTGCGGGGGCGAGACGGACTCCACCATGCTCACGTAGGTCGACACTTCATCGTTGACGATATAGGTCAGTGCCGCGCGGTAGGAGGTTTCGGAGAAGTTGTCCTTTTCGGTCTGCTCGCCACCGATGTATTCCTTGCTCGACAGGTCCATCGAGTCATTGCGCACGCCTGCGGTCGCGATGACGCGGTCAAAGAACGACAGGTTCTGCTGCAGGAAAACCGCCTTGGTGGTGGCGTCATTCTTTTTGCGGGTATAGGGCGTGATGCCGCCAGGCACGCCGGTGAATACCGGGTTGGCGATGTCGATGGAGGGCGCCAGGCCGTAGACCGAGCTCTGTTTGGTCGTCGAGTCGAGGTACTCGACGCCCACCAGCGTGCTGCTGTCGATGTGCTCGAACTGGGCATCGTACTGCAGCATCAAGTTGCCATTGAGCTGATCGGCATCGCTGTCGGTGCCGAAGACGTAGCGTGGAATGGTGGTGCCAACACGCGAGGCGTTGTCGCTCAGGTAGGCGTAGCCAAAGTCATCGGTCAGCTCGCTGTAGCGCAGGTTGCTGCGCAGCACGAAGCCGTTGTCGAAGTCGTGGGTAATGTTGCCGCTCAGGCTGGTGCGCTCGACATCGTGGAAGTTGTAGCCGGGCTCGCCGTAGAAGTCGCTGCGGTCGTACTCATTGTCCAGCGGGTAGCCACCGCTGTTCGGCGAGCTGTTGGTTTTCAGGTAGTCGAGAATCATGGTAGCCGAGGTGTAGTCGGTCGGCGCCCAGGTCAGGCCGCCCATCACGAAGCGGTTGTCGTCCTGGGAGTGGTCGTACTCGCGGTCGCTGTTCTGCATCTTGGCCGTGAAGCGGCCGGCCAGGGTTTGTTCGTCGTTCAGCGCATCGCCTACATCGATCCCGGTTTCGGCATGGTCATAGGAGCCATAGGTCACGTAGCCTTGGCCAAACTTCTCGAAGCGTGGTTGCTTGGTCACAAAGTTGACCGAGCCACCCGGGTCTGCCGGGCCGAACAGGGTGGAGTTGGCACCCCGCAGAATTTCGATACGCTCGTAGGCGTAAGGGTCTTCGCGCACACCGCGCATCGAGCTGAGGGTCAGGCCGTCTCGGTAGGTGGTGGCCTGGAAGCCGCGGATCAGGAAGTAGTCGTTGCGGTCGTCCGAACCGTAGTAGTCGCTGACCACGCCGGGGGTGTACTGCAGCGCCTCTTCGGTGGTGCTGACGCTGCGCTGCTGCATTTCCTTGTTGGTCACCACCGACACGGACGCGGGCGTGTTGAGGATGCTGGTCGCCACCTTGCCCCCAACCCACAGCTCCTTGGCAACCACCGAGTTGGCGTCATCGTCGGCGCTGGCCTTGACCTTGGCATTGATGATGACAGGCGCCAGGCGGTAGTCCTCGGTCGCGCCCAGCTCCAGCGGGCCGGCAGGCTTTGGTTGTGGAATCACCAGGTAGGCGTTGGGGCCTTGCTGCTCGACTTGTAATTCGGTGCCTTGCAACAGCGACGACAACGCTGCCGACGTTTCCAGGTTGCCCTGTACGCCCTGGGTGCTGCGGTTAGCGACGTTTTGGGCATCGAAGGACAGGCTGATACCCGCCTGGCGAGCAAAGCGGTCGAGCGCCGGTTCCAAAGGGCCACCCGGAATGTTCCACTGCTGCAGCGGGTTGGTGTGCTCAGCGTTTACGGGTTGTGCAAGCGATGGCAGCGCGTAGCTGCTGACAACCATACCCAAAAACGCGCCGCGCACGGCACGGCTCAATGGATGGCGCTGTGGAACCGGGGTCAAACTCATTTTCTCGCTCCGTAGAGTGTCGGCGGGCTGGCCTGTATTCCGGCCTTCTCTACAAGCCGAACGAGAATGAGAAAACACCTCATTTATTTTTCGGGTAGCTGGAGGCACCACATCGCGGGCGCCTCCAGCACTTAAACCTTATTCACTTTCGCGGCTCGCAAACGGGTCAAACTCGGGGTCGTTCAACTTCAGGATGTGGTTCTTGATGGCACAACCGGCCAGTTCGATGTATTCCGCAAAGAAGTCTTTACCCAGTTGCCGCAGCGGTGAGCCCTCCAATGAGTCAGCGACAGCTTCTATCGTTATGATCCCGAATTGTTCAGCGATGATTTCCACACTGCGCACACGCATTTCAGGGTGGTCATAGGGCTTCTGGTACCAGGTCGCGATCTGATACTGGATATCGTCTCTTTCCAGCGCCTGATACAGATGGCTGGCAAACGCGATGCTGGTTTCGCGAATCAGGCCCGGGTCGATATCGAGCTTTTCAAGTAGCGTTTCAGTGGGTTGGTAGGCAACATAAAGCAGGTCGGCGATGGTGTAGCCCGGCATCGGCGGGAAAACGCCTGGCGGTAGTTGGTCCGCCGGGATTGATAGCGGGTCGGAATAGTCGTCGTTGTGCACGGGAAGCTCCTTGCCTCGGTATAGTTTTACTGGCCAGCGCCAGCATCATCCACGCGCCATTGCTGGCGCGCAGTGAAATGACATTTTCCGGTTGTATTAGTTGCGCGCAAGGGTGAAATAACTGCGGTCAGCTACCTATTCATCCGAGTGCGGCTCCAAAGCGGTTTTGCCGGTGTGGATACATGCCTTTTACAGGGGTGGGCTTTGCGCCAGTAACGTTTCCTGCGTAGCGGGCAGCGGGCGGCTCAGCAGCACGCCAACCACCACCGCGAACACCAGCGCTGCAAGGCCCGCAACCTGCAACACGGCCTCGAAGCCACCCATGAACGCCTGGCGGGCCAAGGGTGCCACCGCTTCACGCAAGCCCGGATCAAGCAGCGCCAGGGCCGCCTGCAGGTCGCCCGCCGCTACCCGCGTGGCCATCGCAGCAACCTGGCCCACTTGCGATGGCGCTACGGCAACCAGGGCTTCGTGAAGCAATTGCCCGCTGCGGGCGGCCAGTACGCCGCCCAGTAAACCGATAGCCAGGACGATGGCCCCGAAGCGCGTAGTTGTACTCAAACCGGAAGCCATCCCGGTACGCTGGCGTGGCACACAAGCCATGATGTTTTTCTGGGTGTCGCCATTTAGCAGCCCGGCACCCGCCCCCAGCACCAGGCTGGCCAGGGCAAAGGCTGCATAGCCGCCAAACCCGGCGGCCCAGGCACACAGCAGGTTGCCCACCCCCACCAGCACTAGGCCCAGGGCGAATACCTGCGCCGGGCTCAAGTGCGCCGCCAGGCGCATGCCCAAGCGCGGTGCCAGCAACATGGCCACGGCAAACGGCAGCATGCCGGCCCCGGCTGCCAATGCGGACAGTTGCAGGCCGTTTTGCAGGTACAGCGGCAGCAAAGTCATCATCACCTGGGCGCAGGCGGCGTAGGCGAACATGCCCAGCAAAGCACCCACGAACCGCCCGCTGCGCATCAGCTGAAGGTCGATCATCGGCCGTTCCTGGTTGCGCTCGACCATGATAAACAGGCCAAACAGGAAGGCACTGATTAGCAGCCGGCCCAGGGTTTGAGCACTGCCCCAGCCCACCTGGTTAGCATCGATCATCGCCCAGATCAGATAGCCCAGGGCACCCGCAAAAGTCAGGCTGCCCCATGGGTCAAGCCGGGCCGCCGCGCTGTCGCGGGACTCTTCTACACTGCGCAGCACCATCACTGCCAGCAACGCCACCAACGGCAGGTTGATGTAGAAGATCCAGCGCCAGCCCAGGGTACTGGCGATCACCCCGCCGAGCAGCGGCGCAAAGGTGATGGTGGCGCCCATGCAGGCACCCCAGAAGGCCCAGGCGCGCATGCGCTCCTGCGGCTGGTGGAAGCAGTTGCCGATGGCGGCCAGTGCCGAGGTCAACAACAGGGACGCGCCGATGCCCTTGGCGGCCCTGGCCAGGTCGAGCAATAGCAGGCTGGGCGCCGCGCCGCAGGCTAGCGAGGCAAGGCCGAACAGGGCCAGGCCGAGCAGCAGCATGCGCCGGCGGCCAAAGCGGTCGGCGAGGCTGCCGGCGGGCAGCAGGCAAGCGGCGAAGGCCAGCAGGTAGGCACTGACCACCCATTCGATATCGGCGAACGAGCCAGACAGGTCGCGGGCGATACTGGGCAGGCTGACCGCGACAATGTTGGTGTCGAGGATGATCAGGGCGCAGACCAGGGAGGCGGTAAGCAGGGTGAAGCGTGCAGAGGGCATGGTGGGGCTCCAGAAGCTGGGCTGGTTGGTTTGAAGTGCCTTTAACCTGCAGGATCGCCGGGACCGCTGCGCGCTCCAGATAATGCATAGCCCTGGAATGTTGTGCGGTCCCTGCAATTGCACAGGCAGGCTTTGCCGCCAAGCCACCAGCCTTGTAGTGTTGGCCTTACCATACCGCCGCCTGCGCCAAGGCTTGTTAGCCCCGGAGGCCCGCGTCATTACCCTGCAGGTAACACCTGATGGAAATCCGCCATTTCCGCTATTTTCTCTGCGTCGCCCGCCACGGCCATTTCACCCGGGCCGCCGAGCAGTTGGGCATCGCCCCGCCCACCCTCAGCCGGCAGATCCAGGACATGGAACGCGAGCTGGGTGTGCGCTTGTTCGAGCGCAGCCAGCGCGAGGTCAACCTCACCGCCGCCGGCCAGGCGCTGTTGATTGAGGCCGAACAGGCCGTGCGCCAGTTCGACGCCGCGCAGCTGGGTGCACAACGCGCAGCCCGTGGCGAAAGCGGGCGTATCGAACTGGGCTACGTGGCTTCGGCCGCCTACTCGGGCATGCTCCAGCAGCAAGTCAGCCGCTACAGCGAAACCTGCCCTGGCGTGCGCCTGAATATCCGTGAACTGCCCATGGCCGAACTACCCGGCATGGTCCGCGACGGCTTACTTGACCTTGCCTACGTGCGCTCACCGATGGAGCTTCCTGACCAGCTGGAAGCCATCGCCTTGCACCAGGAAGGTTTCGTTCTCGCCCTGCCCGCCAGCTCGCGGATCAACGAAGTGCCGCAGATCCCGGCCTCGCGCCTGGCCAATGAAACCTTCATTCTGCCCGAACAGATTTCCGGCACGCTGGAAGTGGCGGCGCAAGGTGGCTTCGTCCCGATGCTTGGCCCACAACCCGGCAGCCTGGTGGCCGTGATTACCTTGGTATCACTTGGGCAAGGCATTGCAGTAGTCCCGGAATCGGTGGTGCAGCGCATCAACCTGCCGCAGGTGAATTACCGGCGGGTCGTCGATTGCCAGGCTAGCTCGTGGCTGAGCCTGGTTCACCGGCGCTTCGAGAAAGCGCCGGCTGTGATGCGATATGTGCAAAGCGTGATGGGCGGCACTTGATGGCCGCTCAAGTACGCTGATCTTCTGCAGGAACTGTTTGAGCACATCTATCAGTGCACGTTGCAGATCCGCTTCGACATGGCCACCCGGTAGGCCCAGGAATTCGACCACGTAGGCATCTTCCGCCAGACAAGTGTTTCAAAAAAACAAAGGGCACCCATCCTCGGGTGCCCTTTGCCTTACAGCCAGGTGAACTGAATCACCCCATCGATCGCGCTGCCACCGGTTGCGCATGGCCCCTCGACGTCACGATCCCCAGGAAGGAAATCACGATCGCCAGGCCCAATGTCGAGCTCATTTCCGCCCGATGCTCAGGCGTGTACATCATCACCGCCAGCGCCCCGGCAATGAAGATGATCACCGCCCAGGTCAGGTACGGGAACAGCCACATGCGGAACTTCAGTTCGGTGTTCTCGCGCTCCAGACGGCGGCGCATGCGCAGCTGGGAGATGGCGATAACCATGTACACCAACAGGGCGATGGCGCCGGAGCTGGCCAGCAGGAACTCGAACACGCCCTTCGGCGCGAAGTAGTTGAGGACTGCGATGGCCGCACCGATCAGGGTGCTGCCGAATACTGCAGCACGCGGTACACCGACCTTGGAGGTCTTGTTGAGGAAGGCCGGGGCGTCACCGCGCTTGGCCAGCGAAAACATCATCCGCGAAGCGATGTAGATCGACGAGTTCATGCAGCTGGTAACGGCTACCAGAACCACCAGGTCGACCATGAATGCCGCGTTGGGGATGTTCATGATTTCCAGCGCACGCTGGTACGAACCCACCACCGCCAGCTGCGGGTCGTTCCACGGCACCACCGAAATGATCACGAAGATCGACAGGATGTAGAAGGTGCTGATACGCCAGATCACCGAGCGAGTGGCCTTGGCGATGTTGCGCGACGGGTCGCTGGACTCGGACGCGGCGATGGTCACCGCCTCGGTGCCGATGAAGCTGAACATCACGGTGATGAACGCCCCCACCACTGCCGACCAGCCTTTCGGCGCAAAGCCGCCGTATTCGGCCATCAACCCGCTCAACCCACTGACCTCGCGGTTGGGCAGCCAGCCCATCAGCGCGGCGAAGCCCAGGCCGATGAAGCCCAGGATGGCGGTGACCTTGAGGATGGCGAACCAGAACTCGAACTCGCCGTACTTGGCCACGCTGAACAGGTTGGTACCGGCCAGCAGCAACACCGAAGCCAGGGCGAAGATCCAGCTGTCCACCTGCGGGAACCAGGCGTTCAGCACATGCCCGGCGGCCAATGCTTCGATAGGAATGACCAGTACCCAGAACCACCAGTACAACCAGCCGATGGTATAGCCGGCCCAGCGGCCAATGGCCTGGTCGGCATAGGTGGAAAACGATCCGGTGTCGGGGTGTGCCACGGCCATTTCGCCGAGCATGCGCATGACCAGTACCACCAGGGTCCCGGCCACGAAATAGGAAATTATGGTTGCTGGCCCGGCTGCCGCGATGGCATGGCCAGAACCTACGAAAAGTCCGGCGCCGATGATGCCGGCGATGGACAGCATCGTTACGTGACGTGGCTTGAAACCTTGTGCAAGGTTGCCATCAGATCCCACGGTGTTCATTGATGTTGTTCTCTTTTTGCTGACACAAGGAAGGACGGGCAGGCGTAGGCGAAAAATATCTCCTTTGAAATCAATAAGTCGACACGTTGTTCGCGCGCTGTTGTTGATATTTGGCACGCGTCACAGAGCAAGGTGTCAGTGCGGTTCGGGGTTCATTTAATCCCCGCATGGCTGTGGGGAATTACACGAGAACGCCACGGAACTGTTCGATCACGACAGGGCATTTCCATCAACGCCAGATGTCGCGAATGGCATATCCGATCGCGCCACAGGCCCAAATGGAGCTTTTGTTTTTCATTTGAATGTGTGTTGCCTGTGCCGGCCCTTTCGCGGGTGAACCCGCTCCTACGATGGTGCGTGGCGACGGTACCGATTGGTGGATGCGGTGGCGGTGGTGAATGACTGGGGGGATTGGCCGGCAGGTCTGGCCTATTCGCGGGTGAACCCGCTCCTACAAGGGTAGGTGGCGACGGTACCGATTGGTGGATGCGGTGGGGGCTGCGGCGGTGAATGACTGGGGGGATTGGCCGGCAGGTCTGGCCTATTCGCGGGTGAACCCGCTCCTACAAGGGTGCGTAGCGACACCACCGGTTGATGTAGGAGCGGGCTTGCCCGCGAAGAGGCCCGCAGCCTCAACGCACCAGGCAAGGCCGTTTGTTATCGAAGCTCCAACCCGGGATCAGGAACTGCATCGCCACGCTGTCATCGCGCGCACCCAGCCCCATGTTGCGGTAGCACTCATGGGCCTTGGCCAGCTGGTCTTCATCCAGTTCCACGCCCAAGCCCGGCCGTGCCGGCACTCGCACATGCCCGTCGACAATGCGCAGCGGCTCACGGGTCAGGCGCTGGCCATCCTGCCAGATCCAGTGGGTGTCGATCGCCGTGATTTCACCCGGCGCCGCAGCCGCCACCTGGGTGAACATCGCCAGCGAAATGTCGAAGTGGTTATTGGAATGAGAACCCCAGGTCAGCCCCCAGTCGTTGCACATCTGCGCCACCCGTACCGAACCCTGTAAGGTCCAGAAGTGAGGGTCGGCCAGCGGAATGTCCACCGACTGTAACTGAATGGCATGGCCCATCTGTCGCCAGTCGGTGGCAATCATGTTGGTTGCGGTAGGCAGCCCGGTGGCGCGGCGGAACTCGGCCATCACCTCGCGGCCCGAGTAACCGTTCTCGGCGCCGCAGGGGTCTTCGGCATAGGCCAGCACATCGTGCTTGTCACGGCACAGGGCGATGGCCTCCTTCAGCGACCACGCGCCATTGGGGTCGAGCGTGATGCGCGCTTCGGGGAAGCGTTCGGCCAGCGCTGTCACAGCCTCCATCTCTTCTTCACCGCGCAGCACGCCGCCCTTGAGCTTGAAGTCGCTGAAGCCATAGCGCGCCTTGGCGGCCTCGGCCAGCCGCACCACTGCTTCCGGGGTCAGGGCCTTTTCATGGCGCAGGCGGAACCAGTCGTCATCGCTGTCGGCTTCGTTGCGGTAGGCCAGGTCGGTCTGCTGACGGTCGCCGATGTAGAACAGATAGCCGAGCATCTTCACCGCATCGCGTTGTTGGCCCTCGCCCAGCAATGCTGCCATCGGCACATTCAGGTGCTGGCCGAGCAGGTCGAGCAACGCCGACTCGATGGCCGTTACCGCATGTACGGTAATGCGCAGGTCGAAGGTCTGCAGGCCGCGGCCTGCCGAGTCGCGGTTGGCGAAGGTCTGGCGCATGGCATTGAGCACACGCTGGTAATGGCCGATCGGCTGGCCGACCACCAGGCTGCGGGCGTCCTCCAGGGTCTGGCGAATCTTCTCGCCGCCGGGCACTTCGCCCAGGCCGGTATTGCCGGCGCTGTCGCGCAGCACCACGACGTTGCGGGTGAAGTACGGGCCATGGGCGCCACTGAGGTTGAGCAGCATGCTGTCATGGCCGGCCACGGGGACCACGCGCAGGTCGGTGACCACCGGGGTGCTGGTGTGAAGGGTCTGCATATTCATGAGGGTTGTCTCGCAGTCATCAGTGGGTCTGGCCCAGGGCCGAAGGGGCCTTGAGGTCATCGGAAGGGACGCCCTTGGGGCGAATGCGTACGAAGAAGATGGCAATCGCCGCCAGCACCGAGGTCACCGCCAGGCCGTACAGCCCGCCCTGGATCGAGCCAGTCTGCTGCTCCAGCAAGCCGAAGGTGGTGGGGGCAACGAAGCCGCCGAGGTTGCCGACCGAGTTGATCAGGGCAATCACCGCCGCAGCGATGCGGGCGTCCAGATAGCCCTGGGGGATTGGCCAGAACAGTGACGACGCTGACTTGAAGCCGATCGCGGCGAAGCACACGGCGACGAAGGCGAACACCGGCCCACCCGTGGTGGACATGAACATGCCCGTGGCAGCGACCAGCAGGGCGCCCGCCACCCACGCCTGCTGGAACTTCCAGCGAGCGGAACCGGCGGCGAAGGCGTACATGGCCAGGATCGAGATCAACCAAGGGATCGAGTTGAAGAAGCCGACCTGCATGTCACTGAGGTCGCCCATACGCTTGATGATGCTAGGCAGCCAGAAGGTCGCAGCGTAGATGGTCAGCTGGATACAGAAGTAGATCAGGCAGAACAGCACGATCTGGCGGTCCTTGAGCAGGCTCCAGGCTGACGGCCTGACAGCGCCGATGGCCTCACGCGCTTGCTGCTCGCGGTCGATGGTGGCGACCAGCGCGTCCTGCTCGACCTTGCTCAGCCACTTGGCGTCCTGCGGCTTGGAGTCGAGCCAGAAGAACACGAAGAAGCACAGCGCCACTGAGGCCATGCCTTCGATGAACAGCATCCACTGCCAACCATGCAGGCCCAGGCCCTGGATCTGCATCAACGCCCCGGCCAGCGGCCCGGAAATCAACGAAGCCAGCGCCGAGCCACTGAGGAAGATGGCAATCGCCTTGCCGCGCTCTGCCGCCGGCAGCCAGCGGGTGAAGTAGTAGATCACGCCAGGAAAGAAGCCTGCTTCGGCCACCCCGAGCAGAAAACGCAACACGTAGAACTGGGTTTCGTTCTGCACGAAGGCCATGGCCGTGGCCACCAGCCCCCAGGTGAACATGATACGGGTCAGCCACAGCCGGGCACCTACCTTTTGCAGCAGCATGTTCGAAGGGACTTCGAACAGCGCATAACCGATGAAGAACAGCCCGGCACCAAAGCCAAAGGCCGCAGCGCTGATGCCCAGGTCGCTTTCCAGGTGCGGGCGGACGAAGCCAATGTTGACGCGGTCGAGGTAGTTGACGATGAACATGATGACGAAAAGCGGCAGGACGTGGCGCTTGACCTTGGCCACGGCGCTGGCCAACGCGTCGCCTTCATGCCGGGCAGACGGAGCGAGGGTGTCGTTCACTTGCGGATCTCCCACTAATTGTTTTTGTGCGGGTCGGGTTGTCTGACATGGCAGTGGGGAGGAGCTTATGCGCAGCGAGGTTGTACGACAAGATCACAAACGTCGGCAAAACAGCAAAATACAAGCTGCCATAATGCCAATTTGATCCTAACGTGCAAAAACAGCTCAACTACATGCTGAATTGGATGCGCGAAAAATCGGCAAAAAATATTTCTATCGATTAACTTGTCGTACAAGTAAATCAAGAAGCGGATCACACATGGAACCCGAACACGCGCGCAAACGCGGCCATAGCCGTGCCCACGACCTGGTTTCCAGCCTGACCCAGCAGATTCTGCTGGGCACCTTCAAACCAGGCGACAAACTGCCTTCGGAAAACACCTTGGTGCGCGAGCACGGGGTCAGCCGCACGGTGGTTCGCGAAGCCTTGTCGAAGCTGCAGGCCTCTGGGCTGGTGGAGCCGCGCCACGGGATCGGTACGTTCGTGATGGAGCGCCAGGCCCAGGCCGGCCTGCGCGTTGCGGCGGAGAGCGCGGCGAATGTGCGCGATCTGCTGGAACTGCGTATTGGCCTTGAGGGCCAGGCTGCCGCGCTGGCCGCACTGCGTCGTGACGAGGGGCATCTGGCGCGCATGCGCCAGGCGCTGGATGACTATCAGGACCTGGCCGCTGCCGGCGACAGCTGCATCGAAGCCGACCGGCGCTTTCACCTGCTGATTGCCGAGGCCACCGGCAATCTGTATTTCACCGAGATGCTGCTGCAACTGGGTAACGGCCTGATACCGCGCAACCGCATGGCCCTGGCCGAGCGCGCGGGGGCCAAGCTGGCGCGGCAAGCGTACCTGGCCAACCTGGAGCATGAGGCAATCCTCAATGCCATCCGCCGACAAGACCCGGATGCGGCACGGGCGGCGGTATGCCTGCACCTGTCCAACAGCCGCGACCGGCTACTGCCGGACTGACTGTCAGGCAGTGCAAGACGAGTATATTGGCGTGCAGGGTGGCCGTTACATCCAGCTACCCTGCCCTCACTTCACCAGGTCAGGCAGATCTTGCCGAAATGCCGGTTGCTCTCCTGGTAACGGAACGCCTCAACGATCTGCTCCAGTTCGAAATGCTTGTCCACCACCGGCCGCAGGCCGTTGGCATCGATCGCTCGCACCATCGCCTGCTGCTGCGCTCGGCTGCCAACCAGCACCCCTTGCAGCCGAATCTGCCGCACCAGCGCCTGCACCAGCGGCAACTGCCCGGCCACCCCGGTAAGGATGCCGATCAGCGAAACATGCCCGCCAATGCGCGCGGCAATCATCGACTGCTCCAGCGTGGCCGGGCCGCCCACTTCAATCACATGATCGACACCACGGTTGCCAGTCAGCTCGCGCACTTTCTCACCCCAGGCCGGGGTGCTCTTGTAGTTGATCAGGTGGTCGGCACCCAAGGCCTTCAGGCGCTCCAGCTTGGCATCGCTGGACGAGGTGGCGATCACGGTCGCGCCCGCCAGCTTGGCGAACTGCAGGGCGAAAATCGACACACCGCCGGTACCCTGCACCAGCACCGTGTCGCCGGGCTTGAGGTGATCATCGCTCATCAGCGCGCGCCAGGCGGTAAGGCCGGCGGTGGTCAGGGTGGCAGCCTCGGCATGGCTGAAACCCTGGGGTGCCAGGGTGAAGGCGGTGGCGCGGGCAGTCACCTGCTCACGGGCGTAGCCATCGATGCCGTCGCCGGGCACCCTGGCGAAGCCCTCGACATTGGCCTGGCCATCGAGCCAGTCGGGGAAGAAGGTGCTGACCACATTGTCGCCGACCTGGAACTCAGTGACGCCAGGCCCCACCGCAACCACCTCGCCGGCGCCATCGGCCATGGGGATGCGTCGCTCGCTTGGGCCCCACATGCCGCTGACCACGGCGAAATCGTGGTAGTTGAGGGAACTGGCGTGCAGGCGCACGGTAATCTCGCCGGCCTGGGGGGCCTGGGCCTCGCAGGTGCCGACCTCGACCTTGTCGTAGCCGCCGCCGGGTTGTACGTAGATGGCCTTGCTGCTCATGGGTGGGTCTCCGTATCAGAGCAAAGAATGGGGTTGAGCATAGACAGATCCGGCCCTTTCGCGGGCACGCCCGCTTCCACAGGGGCACTACAGGACCCGAGACTTGCGCAATACCTGTGGGAGCGGGCATGCCCGCGAAGAGGCCCGTATTGCCAACACAAGCATCAGCCCAGCATCACCTTCAATGCCCGGCAATCCGCCGCATGCCAATCCACCAGTTCCGGCCAGGGATTGTCCGGCAGGTTCACCAGCACCGTGCGCGCCCCCGCCGCCCGCCCGCAGTCCAGGTCAAAGCGGTAATCCCCCACCATCACCAGTTCGCTCGGTGTCACGCCCCAGGCGCTGGCAATCTTCAGCAGCCCATCCGGGCTCGGCTTGGGCGCAGCCTCGTCACGCCCGAGAATGTGTTCCACCGGGAAGCAGTCCGCCAGGCCGATGGCCTCCAGCGTTACATGCGCAAGCTCACGCGCATTGCGGGTCAGAATACCCAGCCGGCACCCGCGCTCGGCCAACTCGCGCACCAGTTCCACCGCCCCGGTGGCCGCCGTGGAAGCCGTTGCCAGGTCCCTTTCGTGTTCCAGCAACCAGGCATGCTTGGCCGCCGCTTCTGCCGCCGGCAAGGCCGCCAGGTGGGTAAGGATGTCGTGTTCGGCCGGGATGTCCAGCGCCACCCGAATGGCGGCGAAGTCGTGCACGGCCACGGTCAGGGTGCCGTCCATGTCGAACACCCAGTTGCGCACCTCGCCCAGGCTCATGCCCAGTCCTTGCGATGGCGAATCAGGCCTTCCTGGCTCGACGATGCCACCAGCTGCCCGGCCTGGTTGAAAATGCTGCCGCGGCAGAAGCCACGGGAATTGCCGGCCCAGGGGCTATCGGTGGCGTACAGTAGCCACTGGTCGGCGCGCAGGTTGCCGTGAAACCACAGCGAATGGTCGAGGCTGGCGATCTGCATGTCGCGCTGCCACACCGATTTGCCATGGGGCAGCAACGCCGTGGTCAGCAGGCCGAAGTCCGAGGCGTAGGCCAGCATGTACTTGTGCAGGGCAGGCACGTCAGGCAGGTTGCCGTCGGCGCGGAACCAGGCGTACTTCACCGGGTCGCCCGGCTTGGGGTTGAACGGGTCGCGCTCGGTGACCGGGCGGATCTCGATCGGCTTGGCGCACAGCACCTTGTCGCGAATGCGCTCGGGCAACTGGTCGGCCATGGCACGGGCCAGTTCGACTTCGGTAGGCAGGTTTTCCGGGCCGACCACGTCAGGCATCTGCGCCTGGTGCTCGAAGCCTTCCTCGTCGTACTGGAACGATGCACTGCAGGTGAAGATGGTCTGGCCCTTCTGGATCGCCGTCACCCGCCGTGTACTGAAGCTGCCGCCATCGCGCACGCGGTCTACCGAGTACACCACTGGAAGGCTGGCATCGCCCGGGCGCAGGAAGTAGCCGTGCAACGAATGCACATGGCGCGCGTCCTCGACTGTCTGACTGGCAGCCGACAACGACTGGCCCAGCACCTGCCCACCGTAAAGCTGGCGGAAGCCCAGGTCCTGGCTACGTCCACGGAACAGGTTCTCCTCGATGGATTCGAGGCTCAACAGGTCGACCAGGTCGTCCAACACATGACTCATCGGGGGATCTCCGTAGGAGCGAGCCTAGCTCGCGATGCGCCGCCCGAGCGGCGCTCGATTTCACAGGCGCTGAACGTGTTACGGGCAAGCGCCTTCCAAGTAGGCAAATGATACAGCGTTTGTCATTCGCGCCGGGCATGGCCGTGCATTCAGGCGCGCAGGGTGCGCTCCCAGTGCGCGCGGTCAATGCGGTACAACACATGCGGGCGCAGTGGGTGGCCAGTGGGCAGGCGGGGGTGCTCGAAACTGCCGTGTGGGTCCTGCTGCATGCCGATGGCTTGCATCACCTTTTGCGACGGCAGGTTGCATTCGCTAGTGAATGACACGACCTCCTCCAGGCGCAATTGGGCAAAAGCACAACGCAGGCAGGTCCACGCCGCTTCGCTGGCAAAGCCAAGGCCCCAGTGGCGACGGGCCAGGCGCCAGCCAATCTCTACGGCGGGGGTGAAATCGGCGTCAAAGCCCACGTGCAGCAAGCCGGTCATGCCGATGAACACGCCGCTGTCCTTGCGCTCCAGGGCCCACAAACCAAAACCGTATTCATTGAAGTGCCCACGCACCCGGCCGATCAACGCAGCGGCCTCAAGACGCGTCAACGGCGCCGGAAAGTAACGCATTACCTGCGGGTCGGCGCACAGCGCGGCGAACTCGCGCAGGTCGTCGTCATGCCATTGGCGCAGCACCAGCCGTGCGCTTTCCAGTTCAAGAATAGGGGTCATCGGGCCTGCTCCGGTTTTGCCGTGTTGCAGTTTACAGCGTAGGCGCGGGCGCGGGTTTCACCCAGCCGGCACTAGCCAAATGCAATTTTCACACGCCCTTCACCGGCCCCCGACAGGCCACTTGGCAGGATGCCGCCATCCACCACCGCGCCAGCCGCGGTACTGCCAACGGAGCAACGCATGCTATCGAGCAACACCCTGGGGCACCCTGCCATTCATGCCCGGCGCAAGCGACGCCTGACTCGCAAAGCCGTCGGAGCCGCCCTGGGCCTGTGCATGGTCGTGGCGGCGTTGACCACCTGGCTGGTGACGAGGACGCACATCGTGGACCTTGGCAACGAGCAACAACTGAGTGACAGCGGCCTGCTGCAGGACTGGGCCGACGGTGCGGTGATGGTGATGATCCGCCACGCCGAACGCTGCGACAGCGCCCCCGGCCCCTGCCTGGACGACCCCACGGGGATCACCCTGAGCGGTAGCCAGGCCGCTGCCCGCGTGGGCCAAGGGCTGCACCAGCTGGGCCTGAACAAAGCCGACCTGCTCAGCAGCCCGAAACTGCGCACCCGGCAAACCGCGCATTTCATACTCGGTCAGGCGGTGGCCAGCGAGGACTGGCTCGAAAGCTGCGACAGCCAGTTCGCCGACGAAGCGCTTGCACACAAACGCGCGGGCCACAACCTGGTGCTGGTGACTCACAACGGCTGCATCGACCACTTTGCCCGCCAGCAGCACGTTGCCGGCGGCGAACGTCAAAGCAACTATGCCAGCGCCCTGTTCGTATCGGTGGATGGCAATGGCAAGGCACATACGCGGAGCCTGCCGAGGTGGCCTAGCTGTTCTTCTTGCGTAGGCACTTGAAGGCGGCAGGTAGTATAGATTCTGTCCGCCTTAATCGCTCAAACCTGCATGGCACTAGGGCTTCAGCCCAATCAGCCTTGCACAATTCCAGTAGGAACCCACATGCGAATTTCAGTTTACCGGCCTGAGCATCAAGCGAAATTGCTTCGCTTAATGGAACACACAGGCGTCCTTAATCCTACCCGAGTGGTAGAGCAATTGATTGTTGAAGCTGCCATGCGGCTTGATTCCCTAGATGAGAGTGGAACGAATGACCCCAAGCAACACCAAGAAGAGCAGCACCCGTAACTACAGCTACACCTGCGTTAACTGCAATACCTCTTACACAGGACGCCGGGAACAGGCGGACAAGAGTAAACGCTTCTGCAAAGATAGCTGTAGAAAGGCAAAGTCCAGAGGCGCCGATAAGGCAGGAAAGCGGCAGTCCCGTATAGAGGAACAATTCACCCGATTCTGTAAGAGCAGTTTCGGGCAGTGGATCATCCGGGAGTGCATCAAGGCCAACACCGTCTGCATCATGATGGGCCACACCACCGCTTCGCTATTCGAGCTAGAGCGGTTCCACAACCGCTACTACAAGTGCTATGGCTTCAACCCGGATGAGCGAAAGTCTGTATACCATCGCTGCCATATTCAGGCCCGTAAAGGTGTAGATGGCTCAGTGGGGGCGCTGCATCCACTTAACCTATTCATCGGTCTATCGCTGCTTAACCAGCAAGCCGGTAACAAGTTCATTTCAGCAGATGCGGGGCTGAGCATTCCTGCCCACAAGCTGCTAAAGAAGTGGCAAGTAGGCGTAGGCGATACCATCAAACAGGTAGCGAAGAAGGTACGCGGCCTGCTGGGCGAAGCGCTCACCGGCTATCTAGCTGAGTCTCGTTCTTTAAAGCTGGATAAGCTACACACCCTTGCCCAGCGTATTTATAACCGGCAGCAGAAAGGCACATCAGAACAGGAACTGGAAGAACGCTACACGCTGACACAACTTGAGCAGCTACCACTTGAGCAGCTAGAGCTTATGGACGCCTACCAGCGGGGCAAAGATTCGTACACCAAGTTTAAGTCTGATAAACACACCCGTGCTGCCCTATGCGTATATGCAGATGAGCTAGAGCGGATGGCAACGGCATCACCATCACAGCGTCACCGGGATAACTGCACCTTTATGCTTGATCTGGTACGGGTGCTTGGCATATACATCGCACAGGGCGAGTGTCCAGTTGATGGCGGCCACAGAAGCTTCTTGCCGCAAAAGGGTGTCAAGTGGCAGCCACTGACTTACCTGAACTGGCAGCAACCGTGGGGCAAGCCTAATAAGCAGCTAGTAGACGCTGACCACCGCTTGCTGATCGAGAGCATCACCGTTCATTGTTACCACGCATTATCAGGTGCAGACATTCCCAGGGGCTTGCTACGTGCCCGCCTACTGAAGCGGCTGGATGTGGCTACGGTTTCGCCAACGGTGCATATACCTGATGAACAGCGATTCAAGAAGCTCGGCACGTGGCCTGATTACATCGCTGCCCTGTACGCAGATGCCGAGCAAGTGTGGCAGCCACAGGTTGCACTGGATCTATGTACCACTGAGCAGGTTGAAGCCGCCCGTACTGGCTTACTTGATTGCCTACACGCCGCCATCGAGAGAGGCCGTCGAGACTACTTGGCACAACCTCGCTTCAAGCGAATGTATCGAGGCCGCTACTACGACCGGTGGGGCTTTAAAGGTTACCCAGCACACCTTGAGTTCCCACCAGCAGCAGAGCCGTTACCGCTGGCAGCCTAAGGGGGATCAGCTTTGAGCCATCTCCCGGTAACTTATTGCGAACTAGCCACCATCTATTCTCTTTCGGGCGGCAATGCCGGGTGCTGGCGTACCGCTATACCCGCCTAAGCCCCTATTTACGTGGCCTCCGCTACAGGTGGGTCAAGCCAATGTCACCACACGGCGTAAGTGGAACGAAGATTGCTCCGTCAGAGTGAAGCCTCACACATCGGGGAGCAGGAAAAGTGTGCAAATGCTGCCTATAGACCACTGCCTCCTGTTCTTCATCATTGCGACCGTGCTAGTCGTGGATGGAGTGGCGCTTTTCATGTACCTGCGGAACAGGCCCTAGCCCCATATGCGGGTACACATTTGTCCCCAGGCTGGGTAGCCTGGCCTTAGTCCTGTTCGCAATTTTTGGAAGGTCGTAATGAATAATGATCGCTACCTACTCCTTGCCGTGGTCATTAGTGGGGTGGCTGTAGTGGGGCTGGGCATAGCGTCCACTCTGCTGTTACTGCGGCTCATTGCCTAACGCGAGAGGGATCATTAAACGACCGTTAAACGATGCCATAAAATCCGGTTCGTTTAGGCATCAACAAAATAGGGTTGATGGATAATGATGATACCATTACAATGATCCTACGTTAAATGATCCCTTGGTGATGCCGATGTCTCGTACCTTCCTTTACTGCCGTGTAAGCACGTCTAACCAGTTCACCGAGAACCAGGTACAGGACGTTAAGAACGCTGGTTTCGATGTACAGGCTAGTCGGGTAATTGAAGAGACGATTTCCGGCAGCGTGCCTGCCAGTGAGCGCCCTGGCTTCCAGAAGCTGCTTGAGCGGATGGAATCAGGTGATGTACTGATCGTCACCAAGCTTGATCGCCTTGGACGCAACGCTATGGATGTACGGCAGACGGTCGAGCAACTGGCAGCAACCGGCATCCGTGTTCACTGCCTTGCCCTTGGCGGCGTAGACCTGACCAGTGCAGCAGGGAAGATGACTATGCAGGTGCTCGGTGCTGTAGCAGAGTTTGAACGGGACTTGTTGATCGAGCGTACGCAGTCGGGCCTGAAGCGTGCCAAAGCCGAGGGTAAGAAGCTGGGGCGCCCCGAGGCCGTTGATACCACTAAGGCAGTGCATAAGCTGAAGGCTCAGGACAAGACACAGGCGGAAGTAGCAGCCGAACTTGAGATTGGCATTGCCACAGTCAAACGGCACTGGAACAAGGCGCTGTAAGGCCCTACGCTGCGGTATCCGCCTTATAGCGAGAGCCCCATATGGAAGACCGGGATGCAGCAATAGCAGACGCCCTTGAAGGGCTGCATATGAACCAGATTGCGTTGAGAGCAGCGGTGGAGGAGGTCAGTACGTGGATAAGGCAGCGTGGGAGCGTGAATGTCCACGATAACGTAATGATCACGCTGGAGGCGCTAGACCTCCAGGCAAGCAGCATAGCCTCTGCAATAGAACGCCTACGCTCATAGCCGCCTTCGGGGCGGCTTTTTAGTGCCTGCTTATATTTCGTTTTCAGAAAGTTGCGAGCCAGAAGCCAAAGCAAGAGGCGTTAAGCACCGACCCACACTTAGCCGACTCTGGCCGATTGCCCGGTGCCCCCGTTCTATATTTCCACCCCAGAGAAGCCAGTGCCACTTACGAAGGGCAGTGGTTGCGTTTGAAAATTCAGGGGGCGCGGCTGTGGCAAGACTTCATCTCAAAAGTGAATGAGAGCCTCGCCCAGGGAATGGCCTAGAGCAGTCGCATTGCAGCCAGCCACATCACTGTATAGCTTTAAATTCAGCCTGCTGCACGACCACCTGGTCGGCAGCGGGCTGACCACCGACCAGGCCCTGCTGCGCCCGGACATCTGCCCCAACGACATCCTCGCCCTGGCCCATGACGGCAGCTACATTGAGCGCTACATGAACGGCGAGCTGTCGCGCGAGGACCAGCGCCGCCTCGGCCTGCCCTGGAGCGAGGCCCTGGCCCGGCGTACCGTGCGCGCCGTCGGCGGCTCACTGCTGACTGCCGAGATGGCGTTGCAGCACGGCATCGCCTGTCACCTCGCCGGTGGCACCCATCACGCCCATTACGACCACCCCGCCGGCTTCTGCATTTTCAACGACCTGGCGGTCATCAGCCGCTACCTGCTGGAAGCAGGCAGGGTACACCGGGTGCTGATCTTCGACTGCGACGTGCACCAGGGTGACGGCACCGCGCGCATCCTGCACGACACGCCCGAGGCCATCACCGTGTCGCTGCACTGCGAGCAGAACTTCCCCGCCCGCAAGGCACAAAGCGACTGGGACATCCCCCTGCCCCGAGGCATGGGCGACACTGCCTACCTGAAGGTGGTGGACGACGCCCTCAACTACCTGCTGCCGCTTTATCAACCCGACCTGGTGCTGTATGACGCCGGTGTCGATGTGCACAAGGACGACGCCCTGGGCTACCTGCAGTTGACCGACGCAGGCGTTGCCGCCCGTGACGAAGCCGTGCTGCGCCACTGCCTGGGCCGCGATATCCCGGTGATGGGCGTGATCGGCGGAGGCTACAGCAAGGACCGCACAGCCTTGGCCAGACGCCACGGCATCCTTCACCACAGCGCGGCACGTGTCATAGGTTGTTCACAATGACTGTGGAACCGCTTGTGGATAACCTGCGTGAAAGGCGCTGCAGCCCTTTACTGGCAAGGCCTGCATAACACTGGCTATTTTTTGACCAGTGCTTCCATGGGCAGCGCTGCGGTAGAATGCGCCTCTTTTCCACAGCCTGCTGCCCACCATGCCCGATCTGACCCCCGCATCCCCTCCCCCCGCTGTCGTCATCGGTGGCGGCCCCGCCGGCCTGATGGCGGCCGAAGCACTGGCCAAGGCAGGCCTGGCGGTCGAGGTGTTCGATGCCATGCCTTCAGTGGGCCGCAAGTTCCTGTTGGCGGGTGTCGGGGGCATGAACATCACCCATTCCGAGCCCTACCCGGCGTTCGTGGCACGCTATGCCGAACGCCAGGGCGAAATCGGGGCACTGCTACGCGACTTCGATGCTGACGCGTTGCGCCAGTGGATTCATGGTTTGGGCATCGAAACCTTCGTCGGCACCTCGGGCCGGGTGTTCCCCACCGACATGAAAGCCGCACCGTTGCTGCGTGCCTGGCTCAAGCGCCTGCGCGACAACGGGGTAGTTATCCACACCCGCCATCGCTGGTTGGGCTGGAACACCGATGGCAGCTTGCGAATTGCTTATCCACAGGGCGAACGGCAGGTGAAAGCCTCGGTCGTGGTGCTGGCGCTGGGTGGCGCCAGCTGGGCGCGCTTGGGTTCTGACGGCAGCTGGCAACCGCTGCTGGCAGAACGGGCTGTGGATATCTCGCCTTTGCAGCCGAGCAACTGCGGTTTTGAAGTAGAGGGCTGGAGCGCGCTGCTCAAGGACAAGTTCGCGGGCGCACCGCTGAAGAACATCGCCCTCAGCGTCCCGGGCAGCGCACCGCGCAAGGGCGAGTTCATCCTCACCGCCCAAGGTGTGGAAGGCAGCCTGGTGTATGCCTGGTCGGCACCGGTACGCGAGGCCATCCACCGTGAAGGCCGCGGGGTGTTGTTGCTCGACCTGCTGCCGGACAAGCCTGTGGACAAGATTGCCCAGGCATTGGCCAAACCGCGCGGTTCACGCTCCATGGCCAAGCACCTGCACAGCCAGCTGGGGATTGATGGGGTCAAGGCCGCACTGCTGCGCGAACTGACCGATCAGGCGACCTTTGCCGACGTTGATGCTTTGGCTCGGGCCATCAAGGCATTGCCCATCACCCTGGTACGCACGCGGCCGCTGGATGAAGCGATCAGCAGCGCCGGCGGAGTACGCTTCGAGGGCCTGGATGAGGGGTTGATGGTCAAGGGCATGCCGGGGGTGTTCTGTGCCGGCGAGATGCTGGACTGGGAGGCGCCGACCGGGGGGTATCTGCTCACGGCGTGCTTTGCCAGCGGCTTGCGCGCCGGGCGGGCAGCGGCAGATTGGGTGCGGGCTTCCTGACAGCTTGCCGGGGCGGCTTCCACAAGTACTGCGTCAATCCAGATTGTGCAGCCCATGTGGGAGCGGCCTTGCGTCGCGAAAGGGCCGCAAAGCGGCCCCAAAACCTCAAGGCTTGCGCTTGCGCGGCCCACCATTGAAGCTCGGCACCTTGCGCACAGCCTTCACCGCTGGCTCCGCACTGCCAGCTTCACTGCTGTCCATCCAGCGCCCCAGCCCGCGCTTGGCGCTGTTTTCTTTCGGCTTCTTGGGCTTCTTCGGTTTCTTGATAACCTGCCCGCTGGCATCGGTCATCGGCACCCGGTGCTCGGGGATGAAATCCGGCTCTTCATGACGCGGCAGGGTCTGCCGGGTCAGCACCTCGATAGCCGCCAGCAGTTGCACTTCATCCGCACACACCAGCGAAATCGCCTCGCCCTTGTTGCCCGCCCGCCCGGTACGCCCGATGCGGTGCACGTAGTCTTCGGCAACGATCGGCAGGTCGAGGTTGACGACCAGCGGCAAGTCATCGATATCCAGGCCACGGGCCGCCACATCGGTCGCCACCAGCACTTGCACCTCACGGGCCTTGAAGCTGTCCAGCGCACGCTGGCGGGTTGCCTGTGGGCGGTCACCGTGGATGCCGTCGGCATTCACGCCTTCGGCCAGCAAGCGCTCCACCAGCTGATCGACGCCATTGCGGGTCTTGGCGAACACCAGCACCTGCTTCCAGCGCTGCTTGCGCAGCAGGTGGCAGAACAGGTCGGCCTTGCGCTTCTTGTCCACAGGCACCAGCCACTGCTTGACGCTGGTGGCCGTGGCGTTGCGCGGGCTCACTTCGATACTGAGCGGGTCATTCAGCGCCAGCCCCGCCAGCATGCGAATCTGATCGGAGAAGGTGGCGGAAAACAGCAGCGTCTGGCGCTTGCGCGGCAGTGCCGCATACACCGACTGCAGCTCTTCGGCAAAGCCCAGGTCAAGCATGCGGTCGGCTTCATCCAGCACCAGGGTCTGCACCTGGTTGAACTTCACGGCGTTCTGCCGGAACAGGTCGAGCAAGCGGCCAGGGGTAGCCACCAGCAGGTCGACACCCCGGCGCAGGCGCATCATCTGTGGGTTGATACTGACCCCGCCATACACCGCGTAAGTACTCAGCGGCAGGTTCTCGGCGTATTCGCGCACGTTGTTGTGCACCTGCTCGGCCAGCTCGCGAGTGGGTACCAGCACCAAGGCGCGGATCGAGTTGCTGGCCACCTTCTCGCCCTCCAGCGCCAGGCGCTGCAGCACAGGCAGGGCAAAGCCTGCGGTCTTGCCGGTACCGGTCTGGGCTGCGGCCATCAGGTCGCGGCCGGCCAGCACGGCGGGGATGGCTTTGGCCTGCACCGGGGTTGGGGTGGTGTAGTCCAGTTGCTGCAACGTACGCAGCAGCGGTTCGATCAGGCCGAGTTTGGCGAAATTCATGGCAATACCGTCAGGGGGTTCAGCGAAGGCGGCAAGTTTACCGCATCGCCCCTGCCTACTTGCAGATTTCACCTTTCAACGGTGGCACAGGTTCAGGCGCCTTGCGCCACTGCGGCAAGCCGATCAGCACCACCGCGCCGATGATCACTGCCATCGCCACACACTCTTCAGCGCCAATCTGCTCACCGGCAAAGACGATACCCAGTAGCACCGCCACTGCCGGATTGACATAGGCGTAGCTGGTGGCCGCTGCCGGGCGCACGTGCTTGAGCAGGTACATGTAGGCACTGAACGCCAGGATCGAACCGAAGAACACCAGGTAGGCCAGCGCCCCCCAGCCAGCGGCGGTCGGCAGCTGTGTCATGCGTTCGCCCGATAGCACACTGCCCAGCAACAGCACCGCACCCCCGACCAGCATTTCCGCTGCGCTGGCCATCGGCCCCTGGGGCAGCGGCAAGGTCTTGCTCCACACCGAGCCGAACGCCCAGGACGCCGCCGCGAAGATGATCAGCGCCGCACCTATCGGGCTTGCCTGCAGGTTGGAGCCCAGGTTCAGCAGGCCGATGCCCACCAGCCCAAGGGCTATCCCTGCCCACTCCAGCTTCGAATTGCGGTGCCCGAACAACAGGCCGAACAGCAAAGTGAACAGCGGCACCGTCGCCACCGCCAAAGCCGCCACGCCCGAAGCCACGCCGGCATGCTCGGCCACGGTCACCCCACCGTTGCCACAGCTGAGCAACAAGAAACCGATCGCTCCTGCCGCCCGCCATTGCGGCCAGGTAGGTGCCGGCACGCCGCGCCAACGCAGGAAGCCGTACAGCAGGCCACCGGCGATCAGGAAGCGCACACCGGCCATGAGCATCGGAGGCCAGCTCTCGACGCCGATGCGGATGAACAGGTAAGTGGAACCCCAGACCAGATACAGGGCCAGGAAGGCGCCAATCAGCAGCAGCGGGAAACGACGGGAGGCAGGCATGGGGAAAACTCGAAATCCGTTTACGGGTGCCTCAGTTTAACGGCCTGCCTGGGTGAAGGGACGTTACAGAACGGGTTCAAATGAGCGGCACAATTCTGGTGCATTCGACGTAGGCGACACTCCCCCAGACGTTCACTGGCTAATCCCTGCAGTACTTGGCCAGCGCTTCGCGCAGCTTCGCAGCCGGGGTTTTCTGCAGCCGGCAAAGCAGCTCGTGCGACAGTTGCTGAACCCCGTGGTCCTGGCGCAACACACCCGCCAGATGCTGCAGCAGGTTGGCGGCCATTTCGGCATCGGCCATGGCCCGGTGCGCAGTCCCCGTGTCCGGCAACCCAGCCCAGCGTGTCAAAGTGCCCAGCTTGTGGTTCGGCGCGGCGGGCAGCAGGCGCCGTGACAGCAACAGGGAACACGCGAAGGGCTGGCTGCGGCTGCGGCCAATACGGCCCAGCTCGTAGTCCCAGAACTTCTGGTCGAAAGCAGCGTTGTGCGCCAACAATGGGGTGCCGCCGACGAACTCGGCCACCTCGTTCATCACTTTCTCCACCGGCGGCGCACTGCGCAGCATGGCGGTGGTGATGCCGGTCAGCCCCGCGACGAAGGCCGGCACCGGCACGCCAGCGTTCATCAGGCTCTGGTAGCGCTCGACAATGCGCCCACCCTCGAGCATTACCACCGCCACCTCGGTGGCACGGCAGCCGGTACCGGGGGAAATGCCGGTGGTTTCAAAGTCGATGACAGCGATACGTTCCATGAAAAGACCTTAGTGTTTGAGCAACAGCGCGCCTTCGATGGGCACGTAGCGGGTGGCAGCACGGATCAGTGACAACGCCGTCAGCCCCGGCACGCCATACACCACCGCTTCGGTGCCATGGCGCTGGATTACCCGTTCCAGCAGCAGGTCGAAATCACCGTCGCCGGAGGCCAGCACCACTTGGTCGACCCGGCTGGCCGCGTCGATCACATCCAGGGTAATGCCCACATCCCAGTCGCCTTTGGCCGAGCCATCGCTGCGCTGGATGAACGGTTTGAGGCGCACATCGAAACCGAGGTTGCGCAAGATCTGCTGGAACTGCTGCTGTTTGCTGTCGCCACGGTCGATGGCATAGGCCACGGCCTCGACGATCTGGCCTTCGCGGCTGACATCAGCCCACAGGGCGGTGTAGTTGAAGTGGCAGCCGTGGGCCTGGCGTACGGTGTAGTAGAGGTTCTGCACATCGGCGAACAGCGCGATCTTTTTCACCTGGGAACCTCATTTTTGGCCTGGAGTGCTGGGGGGCTGCTGCGCAGCCCTTCGCGGGCACGCCCGCTCCCACAGGTATCGCGCGTACACCTGTGGGAGCGGGCGTGCCCGCGAAGGGGCGCAAAGCGACCCCGGAAATGCCAGCAGTATGCCAGACCTGTCAGACGTAAGAATCGTCGTCCGAGAAGAACCCGCCGTCATCGCTGCCGAAACCACCGTCGGCGTATCCACCCTGGTCACTGCCCCAGCCACCGTTGTCAGCCACTTGCTGCTGCCCGCCCTGGTCGTTCCAGCCGCCACTGTCGCTGGCTGGCGCCGGCTCTTCCTTGATGACCTCGACCACTTCTTCCGGTTGCGAGTTGTGGTTGAACAGGCTGCTGATACCCTGCGCCAGCAGCACACCACCGGCCACACCGGCGGCGGTCTGCATGGCCCCGCCAAGGAAGCTGCTGGCCCCACTGCGCGCAGGCGCGGCGCCATAGCCAGGCTGCGGCGCCTGAGGCTGGGCGAAACCAGGTGCCGACGGCTCGCGCCAGCCACCACCGGACGCTACAGGGGGCGCCGAAGGACGCTGTGGCTGCACCGCCGGGGCTGCGTTGCGCCCACCCGAACCAAAGATGCTGGACAAGAAACCACCCCCGCCATTGCTCGGCGCACTGCTGGCGGCTTGTGCCGCCTGAGCCTGGGCACGGGCCTGCTGCAGCTCGGCTTGCAGCTGCTTGTTCTGTTCGTCGAGGCGCTTGATCGCGGCCTCCTGTACCAAAATCGCCTGGGCCATGTAGTAAGGCGCCGCCGGTTGCTGACGCACGTGCTGCTCGATGCACGCCTGGGCTTGCGCGTCACGCGGCTGGCTTGGGTCTTCGGCTTGCTTGAGGCGGCCGAACAGGCCGTCGATCAGGGTTTGTTCTTCAGTGTTCATGGGCGACCTCGTGGGGTAGCGGGACATCGGACAGCGTCAAAGATGGGGCGTACAGGCGCGGGATTCAATCACTGCTGCGGTGAAACTTTTTTCAGCAAGTGACAGCTCCAGGCCTGCTTTGGGCTAAAGTTAGGCCCCTGTTTTTACTGCCATGCGATGTTGACTGATGAATCCGCTGAGCGTTCTGCGTGACTCCCTGTACTTCTTCCGCCGTCACCTGCCAAACATCCTCCAGCTGTGCCTGCCGCTGGTGGTGGTGGAAGCCCTGCTCACCCAATTGCTGGACCGGCAGCTGGGCGACCAGGCATCACCGGCCTACGGCATGCTGGTCAGCCTGTTGTTCTACCCGCTGTACAGCGCAGCCCTGATCCTGTACCTGGACACACGCAGCAACGGCCAGGAAATCGCCAAGCGCGACCTGTTCGCCCGCGCCCTTCAACTGTGGCCGCAACTGGCCCTGCTGATCCTGATCAGCTCGCTACTGATCATGGCCGGCCTTGCGCTGTTCATCTTCCCGGGGGTGTGGATCATGATCAACCTGGTGTTCGCCGAGTACCTGCTGGTGCTGCGCGGCCGGCCGGTGGTACAGGCGATGCGCGACAGCGCAAGCATGACCACCGGGCATTTCATGCGCATCATGGTCTGCGTGGTAGGCGTGCTGGCGCCGATCTGGCTGATCGACGGGCTGCTGCTGATGGCCTTCCCCGAGCCATCACCTGGGATGGAACTGGCCATGGACAGCCTCAGCGGCTTCCTGCAACTGTTCAGCACCGTGGTGCTGTATCGCCTGTTCATGTTGCTGGAAGGCGAAGCCAGCACCTGAGGCCACCGGGGAATGTTTTCGGCCTGCCGGGCTGCCCAGCCTTGGCGCCAGAGTGCACATCCTCAATGCTGTTCTAGGAGTGCACCATGAACGAAACCATTCAGGCCAGGTACGCCAGGTCTTTTCGCGGCAAGCTGTACATGCGCGCCGTCGACCGGGACATCCCACTACGCCTCAGCCGCAGTTCAGACAAGTTCAGCTGGGGCATTACCCCAGAGGATGACTGGTTGCAGGCGGGGGGAAGGCAGGACTCGCCGGTGATGGACTTTCATTACCACTCGCGGACCAACGATCGCCTGCACTACCGCATCAGCATGCCTGGGCGCCCGGAGACCAAGAAACTAGGGGTCAGCCGCAATGGTTATCTGGGCTTTTACTGGCATGCAGACGTTAGCGAATACTGGAAAATCGAGCCGCTGGCGCTGACAGATGAAGGCCTTGTCTGCCATCTGCGCGACCAGCGGGGCTACAGGGTCGGCGCCCTCACGGATACGCCGCACAGGAGTGGGGAGTGGGTAGCCTTGCTCAACGTCGAGGAAGGCGAAGTGATCACTTTCCTATTGAGGCACGCAGATCAAGCTTCACTGGCGGGTGCAATACGATGAATGGCACGACCACTGACACGTCGTGCCCAGCACATGATTTTTTCGGCCTGCCGCACTCGGTGTTGTGCATCAGCTCCCTCTCGGCTTGGCCCGCGCCGTAGCCTCGGCCACCAGAGGGTCGTCTGGCCAGTAATGCTTCGGATAGCGCCCTTTCAGGTCTTTCTTCACCTCGGCATAGGTCGTGCGCCAGAAGCTGGCCAGGTCCTGGGTCACCTGCACCGGCCGACGTGCCGGTGACAGCAGGTGCAGCTTGACCTGCTGCCGGCCGTTGGCGATGCGCGGGGTATCGGCAAGGCCGAACAGTTCTTGCAGACGCACGGCGAGAATCGGCGGGGTTTCGCTGTAATCCAGGCGGATGTTCGAGCCGGACGGCACGGCCAGATGCGCCGGGGCCTGTTCTTCCAGGCGTTGCGGCAGCGGCCAGGGCAGCAGGTTGCGCAGCATCGACGGCAAGTCCAGCGCGGCAAAGTGGCTGAGGCGCGATACTTTGCTCAGGTAAGGCTGTAACCAGTCTTCCAGGCTGGCCAGCAGGGCCTCGTCCCCCAGGTCAGGCCATTCGCTGTGGCCATCCTTCTGCAGGTCGAGCTGACGCAGCAGCGCCACACGTGCCTGCCATTGCCGCAGTTCCGGCGTCCAGGTCAGCAGGTTCAAACCTTTGCGCCGGACCAGGCCAAGCAGCGCCCGGGCCCTGGCTTCGTCATCCAGCCTGGGCAGCGGCTCACGGCTGAGGACCAGTTCGCCAACCTTCACCTGGCGCTCGGCGCGCAACACCTGCTCGCGCTCGTCCCAATCGAGGATATCGACCCGCTCGACCTGCTCGGCCAGTACACCCTCGAGCAACGCCGGATCGAATTCGGCTGCCAGATAGATCCGCTCCTCACGCTGCCCCTGGCGGCTACCCAGGTCGGCGATCACCAGCCATGGGCACTTCATCAATGCATCGACTTCGCCAAACAGGGCCGCACGGCCGTTGGCGAGCCGATACTCCGCCCCACCCGCCCGGCGCTGCTGGGCGACCCGGTCAGGGTAGGCCAGCGCCAGCAGGGCGCCCAGCCAGCGTGGGTGGTCCGGGTCGGCGACCGGCGCACCGACCTTGCCACGCAACAGGCCACGGTATTGCCGGGCCAGCTGACGAGCACGCTGCACACCCCCCTGGCCGCCACGCGCCGCCTTGCTCTCACCGCTGACCAGCGCAAGCCGGCTGTGCAAGTCGGCACCACCGCCACGCTGAATGTCCCGCTCCCCCAGCAGTGCAGCCACATCGCATGCCATCTGTGCCAGGCCCAGGTCCTGGCCGCGCAGCAACAAGTGCGCGATGCGTGGGTGAGCCGGCAGTTCGGCCATGGCCTGGCCATGTTCGCTGAGGGTGTCGCGGCTGCCCGGCTTGAAGGCGCTGAGTCGCGCCAACAGGTCCTGTGCCTGGGCGAACGCTGCAGCCGGTGGCTGATCGAGCCAGCGCAACTGCTCGGGCGTTACACCCCAGCGCGCCAGCTGCAGGGCCAGCCCGGCCAGGTCGGCCTGGAGAATCTCGGCACTGCCATGGGCGGCCAGCTGGTCATGCTGGGCCTCGGACCAAAGGCGGTAGCACACGCCGGGCTCCAGGCGGCCGGCACGCCCCGCGCGCTGGGTGGCGCTGGCGCGGGAAATGCGCTGGGTGTCCAGGCGGGTCATGCCGCTGCCGGGGTCGAAGCGCGGCACCCGGGCCAGGCCTGCGTCGATCACCACGCGCACGCCATCGATGGTCAGGCTGGTTTCGGCGATGTTGGTGGCCAGCACCACCTTGCGCAGGCCCTTGGCCGGCGGGTCGATAGCGGCGCGCTGGGCATTGAGGTCGAGCTCGCCATGCAGCGGGCACAGCAGAATCTCGGGGCGCGTCCCCAGCGCCTCCTGAAGGCTTTGGTGAACCCGGCGGATCTCGGCTTGCCCAGGCAGGAACACCAGCACGCTGCCGGCCTGGTCAGCCAGCGCATGCAGCACGCAGTCCACCACCCGTGGCTCGATGAATTCGCCTGGCTGAAACGGCCGCCCCCAGCGGATATCCACCGGATGCATGCGGCCTTCGCTGCTGACCACCGGGGCATCGTCCAGCAACCGCGACAGGCGCTCGCCTTCCAGGGTCGCGGACATCAGCAGAATCTTCAGTGGCGGGTCGTCACGCAGCAACTCGCGGCCGTTAAGGCTCAGCGCAAGTGCGAGATCGGCATCCAGGCTGCGTTCGTGAAATTCGTCGAAGATCAGCAGGCCCACACCTTCCAGCGCCGAGTCGGCTTGCAGGCGGCGTGTGAGGATGCCTTCGGTCACCACTTCGATACGGGTTTTCGGCCCGACCTTGCTGTCCAGGCGGATGCGGTAACCCACGGTTTCCCCAACCTGCTCGCCCAGCTCACTGGCCAGCCGCTCGGCCGCAGCCCGCGCAGCCAGGCGCCGAGGCTCGAGCATGAGGATGGTCTGCCCGGCCAGCCACGGTTCGTGCAGCAGCGCCAGTGGTACGCGGGTGGTCTTGCCAGCGCCGGGCGGCGCTTCAAGCACCACTTCGTGACGGTTCTCCAGAGCCTGGCGCAGGGCGGGCAAGGCAGCATCAATGGGTAATGAAATCATGGTGGTCCTCGAACAGTGTCGCGAGTATAACGGCGAACCCAGCCTGCTCTATCATGGTCTTAACATCAGGTGCAGGCGCTTCGCTTGTCCTGCTGAACACCTTCTCGGAGATTTACATGCGCATCTCGACCCGCGTCATCGGTGGCGCCCTCATCGCCACCCTGCTGACTCAACTGACGGCCTGCGGCACCATTTTCTACCCGGACCGGCGCGGCCAGATCGGCGGCAAGATCGACCCTGTGGTTGCTGCAATGGATGCCATCGGTATCCTTTTCTACGTGATCCCTGGGCTCATTGCCTTCGGCATCGACTTTGCCACCGGCGCCATTTACTACCCAGGTGGCCGCACTGCCCAGGTTGACCCGGCCAAACTGCAGGAAGCCGTCAGCCCCGATGGCAAGGTCGACAACCTGAAGTTGCAGGCCATTCTGGAAAGCGAACTGGGCCAGCGCCTGCCGCTGAACGACCCACGGCTGATCCAGCACCGCGGCAGCATCGAACAACTGGCCAGCCTGGGCCTGGTCCCGGCAGCCTGAGCCACAAGGACACTGACCACGGATGATCACTACCCCGGCTGAACACCAGCGCCTGCTCCGCCTGGCCACGCGCGCGTCCCTGGCGGTGGCCAGCATCCTGGTGCTGAGCAAGGCGCTGGCCTGGTGGCTGAGCGGGTCGGTGAGCCTGCTGGCCGGGCTGACCGACTCGGCACTGGACGCCGTGGCCTCGTTCCTCAACCTGCTGGCGGTGCACTACGCCCTGCGCCCGGCCGACGACGATCACCGGTTCGGCCATGGCAAGGCCGAGGCCTTGGCCGGTATGGCTCAGGCGCTGTTCATCGGTGGCAGTGCGGTGCTGATCGGTGTGCAGGCGGTCGAGCGCCTGTACACCCCGCAACCGCTGGGTGATACCTCCATCGGTATCGCGGTGATGCTGCTGTCGCTGGTGCTGACGGTCGCCCTGCTGGCGCTGCAGTACAAGGTCATCCGGCTCACCGGCTCCACTGCGGTACGGGCAGATTCCCTGCACTACCGTTCTGACTTGTTGCTCAACGGCAGCATTCTGCTGGCCCTGTTGCTGACGCGTTTTGGCTGGCCGCAGCTGGATGCGCTGTTCGGCCTGGGCATCGCCTTTTACATCCTCTGGAGTGCGTTGCAGATTGCCCGCGAAAGTACGGCGATCCTGATGGACAAGGCCTTACCCGGCGATGTTGGCGAGGACATGACCGCGCTGGTGCTGGCCGTTGCAGGCGTGAAAGGCGTGCATGACCTGCGCACGCGCGTGTCGGGCAACCAGTGGTTTGTGCAACTGCACCTGGAACTGCCGGGGCAACTGCCGCTGCATGAGGCGCATAGCTTGTGCGTGGAAGCCTCGCGGGTGATCCGCCAGCGTTACCCACAGGCAGACGTGATGGTGCACGCCGACCCGGTATGAGGTAATTAATCCCTACCCCTGCAGGGTTCAGTTGATGCTGTAACCCCGACCACTGAAACAGGCCCCCAGCGCCCGCTGGTAGTGGCTGAGCACAGTGGCCGCCGGTGCGTACGTCGCCGTCGCCGGGTCGAAGCCCGATTGGCTCACCGCCCAGCGATGGCACTGGTAGCGGTCCTGCTCCTGCTGTTCCTGACCCTGGCCATACATCGGATAAGCCACCACGTCATACCCGCCATTTGCCGGGGCCACCGGCACGGGCGACGGCACGCCGACCGGCGGGTTGACCACCACATATTCTTGGCTGTCTGCCAGGTACTGGTAATAGGTATCGGCCACCAGAAAGAACAGCGCACCACCCAACCACACTTCCCGCGCATAAGGCGGCAGATAACTGACCCGCACGCCGTACGGCGGGGTCACCACGATGTAACGGCCCCCGTGCGGGCGGTACCAGTAACCCCCGGAGTAGAAATAGTCAGCGCCCCGGTAGGGTACTTTCCAGTAGCGGTCGGGAAAATGATCCACCGTGTGCCCTGGGCGATACTGCGGCCCAGGCCCCCAGCCATTGCCATGGCCATCCGGGCGCCCCTGCCAGTCGCCACCGGGCCGTTGCCCCGGGCCACCGGTTTGCCAGTGGTGATCATCACCGTGACGGCGAGGAATGTCCTGGTAATACCCCTGGCGCGGCGGTTGGGTCTGGCGCACTTCGTCGCGCGAGTTGAGCGAGCGCCCCGGTCCACCCTCACCTTGCACCTGCTGGCCACGTTCACCGTGCCCCTCGCCGGGCCCTTCAGCCAAGGCCCCAAGGCTGATGCTCAAACCCAGTAAACCAACACCTGCCAACTGCCAGATGCGCGACGTCATGGTGTTCCTCTCGGTAGAAAAAACTGCAACCAACGCCAGTCTACCGTGCCCACCACACAGGCCAATTAAAATTCCCGACATGAAAAAAGGGAGGCCACAGGGCCTCCCTTCAGGAATTGTCGTCCGTGCTCGGCACTTGTGGCGCCGGCTCACCTCACACCGTCTTCTGGAGGGTGTGTAGCCCGGGGGCCTGCAGATCCTGTTGGATGGCTGGCCGCGACCGCCCGCCTAGGGCGCGTCGCCGTGGACTGATGTCCGGGCAGTGATTCTGGTGATAAAGATACCGGACGGGTTGCGACAGAGGATTGCGAAGATTGCTCAGATAAATAGCACTTGCGCAATTTTTCACCCTGGATTGATAATTCGCAGCAATCCGAACAGAAAAGGCAAATGCCATGAGCAAACTTGACCGCTACGACCTGAGCATCCTCGCCGAATTGCAGCGCGATGCGCGCATTTCCAACCAGGAACTGGCCGAACGCATCGGCCTGTCGCCATCGCCATGCTCGCGTCGGGTCAAGCAACTGGAGGACGACGGCTATATCTCGCGCCAGGTGGCCCTGCTCGACCGCAAGAAGCTGGGCCTGAGCCTGACCGCCTATGTGTTGATAGGTATGGACCGCCACACCCCGGAGCGCTTTGAAACATTCGAGGCCGCCATCCGCAACCTGCCACAGGTGCTCGAGTGCAGCCTGGTCACCGGCATGGATGCCGACTATCAGTTGAAAGTGGTGGTGCCGGACATGGACCACTACCAGAAACTGCTTCTAGGCAGCCTGACCCGTATCGAAGGCGTCACCAGCGTGCGCTCGAGCTTCGTGCTCAACCAGGTGTTGGCCAGCACCGAGCTGCCATTGACCCACCTGCGTTAATTGCTTGCCCAGCCGACGTATAATCGGACGCTCAACCCGCCTGGAGAACACCGATGGATCCCGCCGTATTCGAAGAATGGATGATGATCATCCTGGTCACCGTGTTGATCGTTTTCATGGGCTTCATCGTCTGGGACCTGGCAAAAAAGTCCAAGGCGGGTAAGTTCGGGACGCTGATCCTGTTCTTCGTGCTGGGCCTGGGGGTGCTGGCCTTCATCATCAAAAGCGTGGTGGTGGGGTTTCTGGAAGGCGTATAAAACATTTCAGGGCCATTCGCGGGCACGCCCGCTCTCACAGGTTGGGCGCTGCCTTCAAGTACTGCACCGTAACTTTGGGAGCGGGCGTGCCCGCGAACAGGCCCTGACCTGAACTAAAGCCTGGCAGGGACCTCCCGCCAGCAACCCTGCTCCAGCCCATCCAGCGCCCAGTCACCAATCCGCACGCGCACCAGGCGCAAGGTCGGCAAGCCCACTGCTGCCGTCATCCGCCGCACCTGGCGGTTACGCCCTTCGCGAATCACCAGCTCCAGCCAGCTGGTCGGCACGCTCTTGCGAAACCGTACCGGCGGGTTACGCGGCCACAGTTCGGGTTCTTCCAGGCGCCGCGCCTCAGCCGGCAAGGTCGGCCCATCGTTCAGCTCCACGCCATCACGCAAGCGCTGCAACTGCTCGTCACTCGGCTCACCCTCCACCTGCACCCAGTAGGTCTTGGCCAGCTTGTGCTTCGGATCGGCAATCCGCGCCTGCAACCCGCCATCGTTGGTCAGCAACAGCAAGCCTTCGCTGTCGCGGTCCAGCCGCCCGGCCGGGTATACGCCCGGAATGTCGATGAAGTCCTTGAGCGTCGCGCGCCCTTCACCGTCGCTGAACTGGGTCAGCACGTCGAACGGTTTGTTGAACAGGATCAGGCGCGGCTCGGCGGGTGGCGCCTTGGCCTGGCGACGCGGGCCGGCGGCAGGCCGCGCCTGAGGGCGGCGCGGCTTGTTACGGGGTGGCAGTGACATGAATCCTCAGCGGAACGGCGGCTCATCGAAGCTGCGCAGTTTACGCGAGTGCAGCGAGTTGAGCTCGGTGCGCAGCAGGTCGAGGGCAGCAATGCCGATCTTCAGGTGCTGGCTGACCGCCCGGTTATAGAAGGCGTTGGCCGAACCTGGCAGTTTGATCTCGCTGTGCAGCGGCTTGTCGGACACGCACAGCAAGGTGCCGTAAGGCACGCGCAAACGGTAGCCCTGGGCAGCAATGGTGCCGCTTTCCATGTCCACCGCCACGGCACGCGACAGGTTGATCAGCGGGCGTTCCTGAGCCCAGCGCAGCTCCCAGTTGCGGTCGTCGTAGGTCAGCACGGTGCCGGTGCGCAGGCGCTTTTTCAACTGCTCGCCACGCTCGCCAGTGACCTGCGCGGCGGCCTCCTGCAAGGCCATCTGCACTTCGGCCAGGGCCGGGATCGGGATATTCGGCGGCACGACCCGGTCGAGAATGCCGTCACGGCGCATATAGGCGTGTGCCAGCACGTAGTCGCCGATGGTCTGCGACTGCCGCAGGCCGCCGCAGTGGCCGATCATCAGCCAGCAATGCGGGCGCAGCACGGCCAGGTGGTCGGTGATGTTCTTGGCGTTGGACGGGCCCACACCAATGTTGACCAAGGTAACGCCATCGCCGTCGGCGGCGATCAGGTGGTAGGCCGGCATCTGGTAGCGGTGCCAGACCACGCTCGCCACCAGGGCCTGGGTTTCGCCATGATCCATGCCCTTTTCGATCACGACGTTGCCCGGCAGCACCATACGCACGAAGCGCGGGTCGTCACGCAGTTGTTCCAGGCCATGGCTGATGAACTGGTCGACATAGCGGTGGTAGTTGGTCAGCAGGATCCACGGCTGTACATGGCGCCAGTCGCTGCCGGTGTAGTGCACCAGGCGGCGTAGCGAGAAGTCGACGCGCGCGGCATCGAACAACGCCAGTGGCATGATTTCAGCACGGTCCCAGTCGTACAGGCCATCAGCGATGTTGTCGGTGGCCGCCGACAGGTCGGTGCTGGGGAACACTCGCGCCAGCTGCGCAGCGGTAATGCCGCTACCGGCCAGCTCATCGCCCTGGTCGACCACATAGGGATAAGGGATGTTCTGCTCGCTGACGCCGACTTCTACCGTAACAGTGTAGTCATGCATCAGCGGGCGCAGTTGCTCCAGCAGGTAGCCACGGAACGCAGCGGGCTGGGTGACGGTGACGCTGTAGGTGCCGGCAACCTGGACCTTGGCATAGGCGCGGGTGGTGGCGGCGACTTCGCCATGGCTGTAGTAGGTCAGGCGCAGTGCCGGGTAGCGGAACAGGTCGCGCTCATCGGTATCGGGCTCGGTACGGTCCTTCAGGTAACGCTTCAGGGCCTGACTAAGGGCACCTGTGGCCTGTTCATGCAAGGCCGCCAGACGGTCGACGGCCTGTTCGGGGGTATCAACGACTACAAAAGCGTGGCTCACACTGTGCTTCCTGTCTGGACATGCATGTGATCCATCTTGCCTGCCTTCTTGGTTAAATACACCCCCATTGATCGGTGTTGGGTTCATTCGCGGGCAAGCCCGCTGCTACAGCGGCCAGGCAGGCGTAGCCCTTGTGACCAATGCCATCACATCCACACCTCGCGGCAGCGCCCCGTACACCCGGCCACCACCGGCCAAGCGGCTGCCGATAAACGCATCACTGACGTCTGCATTCCCGGCCTCCAGCAGCAGCTTGGCCTGCAACGCCAGGGCAATATCCTCGGTCAGTTGCCGCGCGCGGTACTGCATGTCGCCGGTGTCGGCAAACGCCCCCTTGAGGTTGCCGATATGCGCCGCCAGGCGCGGGTCGCCATGCCCGTCACCCAGCTCGACAAACAGTGCATCGAGTACGCCCGGCTCCTTGGACAAGGCCCGCAGCACATCCAGGCACTGCACGTTGCCCGAGCCCTCCCAGGTCGAGTTGACCGGTGCCTCGCGGTACAGCCGTGGCAGAATGCTGTCTTCCACATAACCCGCGCCACCCAGGCATTCGGCGGCCTCGTTGATCATGGCCGGCGCACGTTTGCAGATCCAGTACTTGCCCACCGCCGTGACCAGCCGGGCAAAATGCGCCTGTTGCGGGTCGTCCAGTTGCTCCAGCGCCTGGCCCATGCGCAAGCTCAAGGCGAGCGCAGCCTCGCTTTCCAGGGCCAGGTCGGCCAGCACGTTCTGCATCAATGGCTGCTCGTTCAGCACCCGCCCGCCGACCTTGCGATGCGCGCAATGGTGGGCCGCCTGCGTCAACGCCTGGCGCATCAGTGCGCTGGAGCCGACCATGCAGTCGAACCGGGTCATGGCGACCATCTCGATGATGGTCGGCACGCCGCGTCCCTCTTCGCCAATCATCCACGCCAGCGCACCGCGGAACTCCACCTCGCTGGAGGCGTTGGAGCTGTTGCCCAGCTTGTTCTTCAGGCGCTGGATATAGAACTGGTTGCGGTTGTCATCGGGGCGGTGGCGCGGCAGCAGGAAGCAGCTCAGGCCTTTTTCGGTTTGCGCCAAGGTCAGGAAAGCGTCGCACATCGGCGCCGAGCAGAACCACTTGTGGCCAACCAGCTCATAAGCCTGCCCCGGGCCCGGCGCACCGACCGGATAGGCCCGGGTAGTGTTGGCGCGCACATCGGTGCCGCCCTGCTTTTCGGTCATCGCCATGCCCAGGGTGACCCCGGCCTTGTGCCGGTCGCCAATGTTGCGCGGGTCATATTCGCAGGCAAGGATTTTCGGCAGCCAGTATTCAGCCAGCTCAGGCTGCAGGCGCAATGCCGGCACGGCGGCAAACGTCATGGTCAGCGGGCAGCCGGTGCCGGCCTCGGCCTGGCTGTGCAGGTAGGTCATCGAAGCCCGTGCAACATGGGCGCCAGCACGGGGCTCGGCCCATGGTAAAGAAGGCAGGCCATGTTCGACGGCGGTACGCATCAACTCATGGTAGGCCGGGTGGAACTCGACCAGATCGATGCGATGGCCATAGCGGTCGTGGCTGCTGAACTCGGGTTTGTGCGCGTTGGCCAGGAAGCCTGCCTGCATCAGCGGGCCGCCGGCCAGGGCACCATAGGCGTCGATCCGCGACTCGGCCCAGCCCGCGCCAAAACGCCTTGACCATTCTTGCAAGGGCAGGTCGAGGCGGTACAGGTTGGCACCGTCGAGCGGCGGCGGCTGGTTGGTGACTTCGTGGGTTTCAGCGTACTGGTGCAGGCTCATCGGGGGGCTCCTGGATCCGGGTAGGCTTGAGAGTCCCAGTGAAGCACTGCTTGCGGGGTAGTCAAAGGGGTATTAATGACTAAACGTGTGGTTGCTGGCGTGCGCGCGCGTAGGTGGCGGCAACGGTGAACGGCGGGTGGATATCGGCCAGCAGACCCGGCCCTTTCGCGGGTGAACCCGCTCCTACAACGACCTGTGCTGTGTAGGAGCGGGTTTACCCGCGAATACGGTGGTGGCGGCAACGGTGAACGGTGGGTGGATATCGGCCAGCAGACCCGGCCCTTTCGCGGGTGAACCCGCTCCTACAGCGAGCGCCGCGCCTGCAGCATGTGCGGGCTCATCTGCGCCTGCGAAATCGCCATGTTCAAACTCAACTCGAAGCGGCTACCCAACCCGCGCGTCGATTCATGCGCCAATCTGGCCCCCAGCAACTCCCCCATCTGCCGGCAAATCGACAACCCAATCCCCAATCCGCCATACCGCCGGGTCATCGAACCGTCGACCTGGAAGAACCGCTGGTACAGGGTCGACTGCTCCAGATCATCGAAACCGATACCGCTGTCGCTGACGGTAAAGGTCAACGCCAGATCATCCGGCCCCACCCGGCGGCCACGCACCTGGATCATCACACCGCCCTGATGGGTGAACTTCAAACCGTTGTCCACCAGGCAACCCAGGCAGTGCGCCAGCTTCTGCCCGTCACCGAGCAACCCGTCCGGCAGGTCGGCCGGAATGTCCAGGCTCAGGTACAGGCCTTTGCCCAGCGCCTGCCCGGCATAACCGGCGCGCAAACCCTGCAACAGGGCGCGCAGGCTGAACGGTGCCGGCTGCGCCCGCAGGCGGCCGGCCTGCAATTCGGACAGGGTAAGAATGGCATCGACCATATCCATCATGCCTTGGGCAGACCCCACTGCCGTATGATGGTACTGAGCCATTTCAGCCCCCATCGGCAAGGTGTGCATCAGCTCGAGCGAGCCAATCACCCCATTCATCGGGGTGCGCAGTTCATGAGTCACGCTGGCCAGGAACTCGTCCTTCAGGCGATTGCTCCTGGCCAGTTGCAGGTTCAATTGCTCCAGCGTACGCCCAGTGTCGCGCAAGGTCTGTGCCTGCTGCTCGCGCAGGCTGTTGATGCGGTCGGCCAGCGCCAGCGACAGCAAGGCCACTTCCAAGGCCGAACCCAGCTGGCTGGCATACATGGTGATGAACACGTTCGGCAGGTAGCCCAGTACCATCAAGGTGTTGACCAGTCCGCCAAGCAGGAACGCCGTCCAGGCGATGATGAACCAGCGCGCCACTCGCAAGCCGCGCCACCAGGCATACAGGCCGGCGCTGAAGACGCTTATGGTGAACAGCAGCGCCAGCAGCGTGGCCATGCGCAGCGCAATGCCGTAAGGCATGCTCACCGCCAGTACCATGACCAGCGCCCCCCCCAGCATCAGCAGTTGCAACAGGCGATCGAAGCCACGGTTGAGGCTGCCCAATTGCAGGAAGTGCCGGGCGAACTGGCAACCGAACAGGCCGGCTGCACCAATGAACAAAGGCGTGGAGGCATTCGCCCACCAAGGGCTGTCTGGCCAGAAATAGGCTACACCGGCGCCGTTCACCGAGACCTGGTAAAGGCCGAACGAAGCGATGTAAAGGATGTAATAGAGGTAGCTGACGTCACGCACGCTGAGGTAGATGAACAGGTTGTACACCAGCATCACCAGTAAAACGCCGTAGATCATCCCCAGCACATACAGGCGCGTGGGCTGCTCTTCCAGGTAGGCTTCAGGGGACCATAACGCCAGCGGCGCTTGCACCGAACCCTGGCTGTGCAGCCGCAGGTACGCGGTGGTCACCTTGCCTGGCGGCAGTTGCAGTTCGAACAAGTAGTTGTTCTGCCGGATCTGCCGGCTGTCGTAGGGCAAGGCATCGCCGGTGCGCTGCGCCAGGCGGTACAAGCCGCTGCTGTCAGGCAGATACAGTTCGAGGTGATCCAGCGGCGGGTAGGCCAACTCCAGCAGCCATGACCGCGGAGCAGCGTTGGGCGCGGCAGTGGGGCGCAGTTCGACCTTGAGCCAGAACACCGAGGTGGAGTAACCGGCGTTCAGCACATCCTCATGGTGGGACTGAAAGTGTTTGGCGAAACCGGGGGCACTGACCTGAGCGATGCTGGCATTGCCATCGGGGTCTTCATAAACCTGCATGGCCTTGCCCAGTGGAAGATGCCGGGTAGCGTCGTCGAAATCGACCGCTCCGGCCAGCACGGGCAGCAAACCCAGAAGCACAATCAGCAAATAGCGCATACAGCCCCAGCATGGCCTGTCCGGTCGCGTCGCGGTAGCCTCCCATCCGTTTGAGACGACGTGATCCTGCAGAACCCGTTTGTCGAGTTATCCGAGCACTCTAGCATAGCCTCACAACCTGGCAATCGGCCACATAAAAACACAAAGAAAAGGCTCTAAATCAATGCTTTCAATAGAAAACCAATCAGCAACCTGACCGATCGATCAGTAAAACTCGTTTGTCGGACGATCCGCCCAAACAGGTTTGGTGGTAAGCTCGCCGACCATGAATACCTACAGCTCCCGCCCCGTTGTCCTCTGTCTCTCCGGCCACGACCCCAGTGGCGGCGCCGGCTTGCAGGCAGATATCGAAGCCCTGATCGCCCAAGGCTGCCACGCTGCACCTGCAGTGACCGCCCTGACCGTGCAGGATACCGTCAACGTTTCCGACTTCCGCGTGCTCGACCGCGAGTGGGTGCTGGCCCAGGCCAATGCCGTGCTGGCCGACTCCACGGTGGCCGCCGTCAAGTTGGGCATGCTCGGCTCGATCGAGATGGTCGACACCGTCGCCGAACTGCTGGCCGTCCACCCTCACCTGCCACTGGTCTGCGACCCGGTGCTGCGTGCCGGTGGCGGTGGCCGCCTGGGCAAGGACGAAGTGGGCTACGCCCTGCGTGAACGGTTGCTGCCGCTGGCGACCATCGCCACGCCGAACCTGCCCGAAGCACGCATCCTCGCCGAACTGCCCGAGGGCACCGCTGACGAATGTGCCGAGAAACTGTTGCCGTTCTGTAGACACCTGCTGATTACCGGCGGTCACGGCGACGAAGACGAAATTCACAACCGCCTGTACACCCAGGAAGGCCAGCACTTCACCTGGACTTGCCAGCGCCTGCCGGGCAGCTACCATGGCTCGGGCTGCACCCTGGCCAGTGCCCTGGCCGGCCGCCTGGCACTCGGCGAGCAGTTGGAAAGCGCCGTGCGCACCGCCCTGGACTACACCTGGCGCACGCTGCGTGACGCCGAGCAACTGGGCAAGGGCCAATACGTGCCGCGCCGCCTGCCCCTGGACTTCTGCTCCTGATACGAGGCCTTCAATGAAGCTACGCGGTCTGTACGCCATCACCGACAGCCAGCTGCTCGCCGGCCGTTTCCTGTCCCATGTCGAGGCGGCCCTGGAAGGCGGCGTGTGTCTGCTGCAGTACCGCGACAAGAGCGACGATGCTGCGCGCCGCCTGCGTGAAGCCGAAGGGCTGATGAAGCTCTGCGAGCGTTACGGCACCCAGTTGCTGATCAACGACGACGCCGAACTGGCCGCCCGCCTGGGTGTCGGCGTGCACCTGGGCCAGACCGACGGCCCGCTGACCCCGGCCCGCGCACTGCTCGGGCGTCAGGCAATCATCGGCTCCACCTGCCACGCCAGCCTCGAACTGGCCGCCCAGGCTGCCAGCGAAGGCGCCAGCTACGTGGCCTTTGGCCGCTTCTTCAATTCTGTCACCAAGCCGGGCGCGCCCGCTGCCAACGTCGGCCTGCTCGAGCAGGCCCGCGCCCAGGTGAAACTGCCGATCGCCGTGATCGGCGGCATCACCCTCGACAACGCCGCCCCGTTGGTCGCCCACGGCGCCGACCTGCTGGCGGTGATCCACGGTTTGTTCGGTGCCGACAGCGCGCAGGAAGTCACCCGCCGCGCCCGCGCCTTCAACGCCTTGTTCGCATCCTGATTCGAGAGATACTTCCATGTCCCGTTCCGAAGCCCTGTTCGCCCAAGCCCAGAAGCACATCCCTGGCGGCGTCAACTCGCCAGTCCGCGCTTTCAAGAGCGTTGGCGGCACGCCGCTGTTCTTCAAGCATGCCGAAGGCGCCTATGTCGTTGACGAGGACGACAAACGCTACGTCGACTACGTCGGCTCCTGGGGCCCGATGATCCTCGGCCACGGCCACCCGGACGTGCTGGACTCGGTACGCAGGCAGCTGGAGCACGGCCTGTCCTACGGCGCGCCGACCGCCATGGAAACCGAGATGGCCGACCTGGTCTGCTCGATCGTACCGTCGATGGAAATGGTGCGCATGGTCAGCTCGGGCACTGAAGCCACCATGAGTGCCATCCGTCTGGCCCGGGGCTACACTGGCCGTGACGCCATCATCAAGTTCGAAGGCTGCTACCACGGCCACTCCGACAGCCTGCTGGTAAAAGCCGGCTCGGGCTTGCTGACCCAAGGCGTGCCAAGCTCGGCAGGCGTGCCAGCGGACTTCGCCAAGCACACCCTGACCCTGCCGTTCAACGACATCGCCGCCGTCGAGAAGACCCTGGCCGAAGTTGGCCAGACCGTGGCCTGCATCATCGTGGAGCCAGTGGCCGGCAACATGAACTGCGTACCACCGGCACCGGGTTTCCTCGAAGGCCTGCGCGAGCAATGCGACAAGCATGGCGTGGTGCTGATCTTCGACGAAGTGATGACCGGTTTCCGCGTCTCGCTCGGCGGCGCCCAGGGCCATTACGGCATCAAGCCGGACCTGTCGACCTTCGGCAAGATCGTCGGTGGCGGCATGCCGGTCGGCTGTTTCGGCGGCAAGCGTGAAATCATGGGCTGCATCGCCCCGCTCGGCCCGGTCTACCAGGCCGGCACCCTGTCGGGCAACCCGCTGGCCATGGCCGCCGGCCTGACCACCCTCAAGCTGATCAGCCGCCCAGGCTTCCACGCCGAGCTGACCGACTACACCAGCCGCATGCTTGACGGCCTGCAGCAACGCGCCGATGCCGCTGGTGTGCCTTTCGTCACCACCCAGGCCGGTGCCATGTTCGGCCTGTACTTCAGCGGCGCCGACGATATCGTCACCTTCGAAGACGTGATGGCCAGCGATGCCGAGCGCTTCAAGCGCTTCTTCCACCTGATGCTCGACGGTGGCGTGTACCTGGCACCGAGCGCATTCGAAGCGGGCTTCACCTCCATCGCCCATGGCGACAAGGAGCTGCAGATCACCCTGGATGCGGCTGAGAAAGCCTTTGCTGCCCTGAAGTGATGGCCAGCCTGTACCGGCCTCTTCGTGAGCCAACCCACTCCTACACTCATGAAAGCGACACCCCTTTGTAGGAGCGGGTTCACCCGCGAAGAGGCCGGTCCAGGCAATAATTACGCACACACAATCAGCTGACTTCCCCAACCAAGCAGAAATTCGAGTAAAACTTTGTAAGGTTGGCGCTGCTTATCCCATAATGTGCCACCAGAGACATTGGCCGCAGCTTTGCAGAGGTAAGTCGATCCCCATGAACCGCACCGGCCGCGCCCTGACCCTGGGCTGCCTGTTGCTTCTTCAGCCCCTGCTGGCCCTGGCGGAGGGCGGTAACTCGTTGCTGATTCCGGCGACGGGCCGCTGCACCTTGAACGTTCAGCCTGAAGACCTGGCAAACGCCCTCAAGGCCTGCGAGCAGACGGCGACTGCGGGGGATGCCCAGGCGCAATTCGAACTGGGCGAGTATTACTACACGCAAACGCCAAAAAACCTGGGCAAAGCCCTGGACTGGTTCCAGAAGGCATCGCTGCAGGGCCAAGCCGACGCCCAATACCGTCTGGGCGCCATGTTCTTCCATGGCGAAGGGGTCAAGGCCAACAACGTGCAGGCCTACATCCTGCTGAAAATGGCTGCGGTCAATGGCGCCGAAGATGCGCTGGACATGGCCGACGAAGTGACCGAGCAAATGCCCCGCGACGAACTGGAGCATGCCACCCAGGTGCTCGGCCAGATTTTCCGCAAGTACCTGCTCGAACTGCAGAACGCCGAAGGGCGCACGCCGTTCTCGCCGCTTCCCTGAAGGTCACTTTTCCGGCATTGGCATCGGGAACGGCATCACATTGCCTCCACCCTTGGCCTCGCTGATCTTCGCCGTGCCCAGGCGCTCCACCTCATCGATGCGCACAATCGAGTGCATCGGCACGAAACTGCGGACCACTCCGTCGAACTGGCTCTTGAGCTTCTCCTCACTCGGGTCCACGACCAGTTGCGAGCGCTCGCCGAACACGAACTCCTCGATTTCCAGAAAGCCCCACAGGTCACTCTGGTAGATCTGCTTGGCGTACATCTCGAAGACCTGACCCTGGTTCAGGAAGATCACTTTATAGATGGCGGGTTCGCGTTTGCTCATGTTTGGCCAGATAACACATGCGTAAGAAAAGACGGGGATCATACCTGCACCGCCCCCTTCGCGGGCAAGCCCCACAGGTATTGCACCCACCTTCAAACCCGTGCAGTACCTGTGGGAGCGGGCATGCCCGCGAAGAGGCCAGAACAGGCACTATATACCTTGAGCCAACCCTTGATCGTTTCAGTGCTTTCGCCACTGCCATTCAAGGGTTATTCTTGAGTTCAACTCCATCGCCGTCGAGCGGCTAAAAACGACCTTGAACGCACCCATAGAACCCCATCGTTTCATCCTCGAACCCTTCGAGGCCCACCGTTTCGCCAACTTGTGCGGCCAGTTCGACGAGCACCTGCGCCTGATCGAACAGCGCCTGGCCATCGAGATCCGCAACCGCGGCAATCAGTTCGAACTGATCGGCGAACCCAGGACCACCTCCGCTGCAGAACAGCTGCTGCGCCGTCTCTATCGCGAGACCAAGGCCACCGACCTGTCACCGGAAACCGTGCACTTGTACCTCCAGGAGTCGGCTGTCGAGAACATCGACAACCCGGCCGTCAACGAGGTCAGCGTGTCGCTGCGCACGCGCAAGGGCAATATCCGCCCGCGCGGGCTCAACCAGCAGCGCTACGTCAAGGAAATCCTGGCCAACGACATCAATTTCGGCATCGGCCCGGCCGGTACCGGCAAGACCTACCTGGCCGTAGCCTGCGCCGTGGACGCGCTGGAACGCGAACAGGTGCGCCGCATCCTGCTGGTGCGCCCGGCGGTCGAGGCGGGTGAGAAGCTCGGTTTCCTGCCCGGCGACCTGGCACAGAAGATCGACCCGTACCTGCGCCCGCTGTACGACGCCCTGTACGAAATGCTCGGCTTCGAACACGTGGCCAAGCTGATCGAACGCCAGGTGATCGAAATCGCCCCTCTGGCCTACATGCGTGGCCGCACCCTGAACAACAGCTTCATCATCCTCGACGAAAGCCAGAACACCACGCTCGAGCAGATGAAGATGTTCCTGACCCGCATCGGTTTCGGCTCTACTGCGGTGATCACCGGTGACATCACCCAGGTCGACCTGCCCCGTGGCACCAAGTCGGGCCTGGCGCACGTCATCGAGGTGCTGAAGGACGTTCCGGGGATCAGCTTTACCCATTTCCAACCCAAGGATGTGGTTCGTCACCCACTGGTTCAGCGTATCGTCGAAGCCTACGACCGCTTCGAAGCCCGCCAGCCCAAGCCCGAGGCGCCCGGCAAAGATGCTTGAACTTGATATCCAACGGGCCACGGATGCTGCCACTCCAGAAGACGCCGCCTTGCGCCGCTGGTGCGAATTGGCGTTGCGCCAGCGCAGCGCCGACTCGGAAATGACCATTCGCCTGGTCGACGAAGCCGAAGGCCGCGAGCTGAACCACACCTACCGGCACAAGGACTACGCGACCAATGTGTTGTCGTTCCCGGCCGATGTGCCCGATGACCTGCTCGATATCCCGCTGCTGGGCGACCTGGTCATCTGTGTAGCGGTGGTCGAGCGCGAAGCGGCCGAACAAGGCAAATCGCTGGAAGCGCACTGGGCGCACCTGGTCATCCACGGTTGCCTGCACTTGCTCGGCTACGACCACATCGAGGATGAGGAGGCCGAGGAAATGGAAAGCCTGGAACGGGAATTGCTGGCAGAACTGGGTCACCCCGACCCGTATGCCGATGATGAAACCGACACAATCACACACTGATACACGAAGGATCACGAGAACCGCCATGAGCGAAGATCGATCGAGCAACGGGCAGAAGTCCTGGCTGGGTAAACTGACCCAGGCTTTTGCCCATGAGCCGAAAAACCGCCAGGAGCTGCTTGAGCTGCTGCGCGAAGCCCATCAGAACAAATTGCTGGACAGCGAAGCGCTGACCATCGTCGAAGGCGCCATTCAGGTAGCCGACCTGCAGGTTCGCGACATCATGGTGCCGCGCTCGCAGATGAACAGCATCAAGGCCGGCCAGTCGCCTCGCGAGTTCCTGCCGGCGGTGATCGACGCCGCGCACTCGCGCTACCCGGTAATCGGCGAAAGCCATGACGATGTGCTCGGGATCCTGCTCGCCAAAGACTTGCTGCCGTTGATCCTCAAGGAAAACGGCGACAGCTTCAACATCAAGGACCTGCTGCGCCCGGCCACCTTCGTGCCCGAGTCCAAGCGCCTGAACGTGCTGCTGCGTGAATTCCGCGCCAACCACAACCACATGGCCATCGTCATCGACGAATATGGCGGCGTGGCGGGCCTGGTCACCATCGAGGACGTGCTGGAGCAGATCGTCGGCGATATCGAAGACGAGCACGACGTCGAGGAAGACAGCTACATCAAACCACTGCCCAGCGGTGATTTTTTGGTCAAAGCGCTTACCCCGATCGAGAACTTCAACGAGTTCTTCGACAGCGAGTTCTCCGATGACGAGTTCGACACGGTCGGCGGCCTGGTGATGAGCGCCTTTGGCCACCTGCCCAAGCGCAACGAAACCACTGAGATCGGGTCTTACAAGTTCCGTATTCTCAACGCCGACAGCCGGCGGATACACTTGCTGCGCCTGACCCCGATCACCCGTTAAGGACAAACATGCGTTGGATCACCCGCCCCGGCTGGCCCGGTAACCTGCTGGCCCTGGCGGCCGGTGCTTCCACCCTCCTGGCCCTGGCGCCGTTCGACATCTGGCCGTTGGCGGTGCTGTCCATCGCGGTGCTCTACCTTGGCCTGCGCGAGCTCAGCCCGCGCCAGGCCATGTGGCGTGGCTGGTGGTTTGGGTTTGGCCTGTATGGCGCCGGCACCTGGTGGATCTACGTCAGCATGAACACCTACGGCGGCGCCTCGCCGCTGCTGGCAATCGTGTTGTTGCTGGCGTTCTTCGCCGCACTGGCCTGGTTCTTCGCCCTGCCCACCTGGCTGTGGGCGCGCTGGCTACGGCGCAACGAAGCACCACTGGCCGACGCCCTGTGCTTCGCCGCCCTCTGGCTACTGCAAGAGGCCTTCCGCGGCTGGTTCCTGACCGGTTTCCCCTGGCTCTACGCCGGCTATAGCCAACTGGACGGCCCGTTGGCCGGCCTTGCGCCGCTGGGCGGGGTATGGCTGATTTCCTTCAGCCTCGCCCTCACCGCCGCCCTGCTGTGCAACCTGCACCGCCTGCGCACCCGCCCCTCGTTCCTGGCCGTGGCCAGCGTGCTGTTGCTGGCCCCCTGGGTGCTGGGCCTGGCGCTCAAGGGCCATGCCTGGACCATTCCGGCAGGCGATCCGCTGAAAGTGGCGGCGATCCAGGGCAACGTCGAGCAGGACCTGAAATGGGACCCTGCGCACATCGACGCGCAACTGGCGCTATACCGCGACCTGAGCTTCAGCTCCAGGCCGGTGGACCTGCTGGTGTGGCCAGAAACCGCCGTTCCGGTGCTCAAGGACCAGGCCCAGGGCTACATCGACGTGATGGGCCGCTTCGCCGCCGAGCGCCACTCGGCGCTGATCACGGGCGTGCCGGTGCGTGAAGAAGTGCACCACCAGCGCCGCTACTACAACGGCATCACCGTCACTGGCGAAGGCGACGGCACCTACCTCAAGCAGAAGCTGGTGCCATTTGGCGAGTATGTGCCGCTGCAAGACGTGCTGCGTGGGGCCATCGAGTTCTTCAACCTGCCCATGTCCGACTTCGCCCGCGGTCCGGAAGACCAGCCGCTGCTGCAGGCCAAGGGCTACCAGATTGCCCCTTACATCTGCTACGAGGTGGTCTACCCCGAGTTCGCCGCCGGCCTGGCTGCGCGTAGCGACCTGCTGCTGACCATCAGCAACGACACCTGGTTCGGCAAATCGATCGGCCCCTTGCAGCACCTGCAGATGGCGCAGATGCGCGCGCTGGAAGCCGGCCGCTGGATGATCCGCGCCACCAACAACGGCGTGACCGCGCTGATCGACCCGTTTGGCCGCATTACCACGCAGATTCCGCAGTTCCAGCAGGCCGTGCTGTATGGCGAGGTGGTGCCGATGCAGCAGCTGACGCCTTACCTGCAATGGCGCTCATGGCCGCTGGCGATTGTCTGTGCATTGCTGCTGGGCTGGGCGTTGCTGGCAGGGCGTATTGCAAAAACCGTCTGATTGACGATACGCGACCACTGTAGGAGCGGGTTTACCCGCGAATACGGTAGTCGCGGCAACGGTGAACGGCGGGTGGAGATTGGCAGCAGGGCAGGCCCTTTCGCGGGCAAGCCCGCTCAGGGGATTATGTAAGCCGGTGAATCAGTAGAACACCCGATACCCCACCAACCCCACCACTTCATTGAACAACTGCCCGCTCTGCCACATCGCCCGGCTCTCTGGCAGCAGCCCGCCAAACGGCCGCGCATGATCGCGCCCAAGGAACCCCACCGGCGCCGGCACCACCTCGAACCCCGCCTGTTCAAAACTCCAGCGTGAGCGCTGCATGTGCCAGGCCTGGGTCACCAACACCACCCGGCGAAACCCCAAAGGCTGCAGCACCTTGGCCGTCAGCTGAGCATTTTCCCAGGTCGTGCGGCTGGCCTCTTCGCGCCATTTCACCTCGACAGCGAAATCTTCATGCAGGCGTTCCGCCATCAGCCTCGCCTCGCTGGGCGGCGTGCCGTAATGCAACCCACCACTGGTCAACACTGGCAGGCCCGAGGCTTTGGCCAGTCGCGCGGCAAAGCGCATACGTTCCAGTGCCGTGGCCGTGGGCTGGTCACCGCCACCCCAGGCCGGGTCCCCGCGCTCGCGCCCGGCGCCCAGCACCACAATGGCATCCGCCCGGCTCGCCAGGCCGGCCCAGTCGCTCAAGGCCAGCGGCGGCTCACTTTCCAGCACACGGGCGGTTTCCTGCACCACCAGCGGCAGGCTCATCAACCACAGGCCACCCAGCCCTACGCTAAAGCAAAGCGCCGCCAACCGTGGCCGCCGCGTACGCAGCCACCATGCCGCAAGCAGCAGCAAGAACAGCACGCCCGGCGGCATCAGCCATTGTTTGATGAAGAATCGGATCGGCATCGGCCACACCTCCTTGGCAGGCGTGCAGCCTAGAAGGATCGACGCCGGTCAACAAGTGCGTACCGGCGTCGATCTTGAGTTGTGTGATAGTGAAGAACCGGCGCGCGATAGCCTGCGCCTGGCGTCCTGAACGGCTAGCGATGTGGCAGCGTCCTGGATCTCGCCGTACTGGCGGGGCGTTTCTTGTCCTTGAGCCAGATGATCTTGGCCGATGTCGGCTCCGCTTGTGGGTAACTGCCGATAGGGGCATTGTGGCGCTCCGGAAGGGATTCCAGGTAGGCCTTGATCACTTCGAACTCTGCGTGGCTCAGGCCACGCAACTCAAGCTCAGCTGGCATCTCGTCGCGCAATCGCACCGAGGTCCTGGCCGTTTCCAGTGCCAGGCCAAGCCGGTCGATCAGGCGCTCGTAAAGCTCCGGTCTGATTGCGGGTAGCTGCGTCTCTCCCATCCGTTCACCTCATTGAAGGTAAGAATATCTCCCCCCACACCTGAGCTTAGCGTCGTTGCAAAAAGCAGCCGTGCGCCGCGACCAGCGGGCATTCGCAACGAAGGTTTCCCACGATGCGCGGCGCTGCTGTATGCTACGGCGTTCACTCTAAACGACACCGGAGTGCCGGACGCAGCGAGGTTCCGCTGCCTGGAACAAGGTCTCTTCTCTCTCAGCCAAAAGTAGCCATGCACGAACAATACACGCCCCGTGATATCGAAGCCGCCGCCCAGAAGTTCTGGGACGAGCAACAATCGTTCGCTGTTACCGAACAGCCAGGCAAAGACACCTACTATTGCCTATCGATGTTCCCGTACCCGAGCGGCAAGCTACACATGGGCCACGTGCGCAACTACACCATCGGTGACGTGATTGCCCGCTACCAGCGCATGCTGGGCAAGAACGTCCTGCAGCCGATGGGCTGGGACGCTTTCGGCATGCCCGCGGAAAACGCGGCGATGAAAAACAACGTCGCCCCGGCCAAGTGGACGTACGAAAACATCGACTACATGAAGACCCAGCTCAAGAGCCTGGGCCTGGCCATCGACTGGGCACGTGAAGTCACCACCTGCAAACCCGACTACTACCGTTGGGAGCAGTGGCTGTTCACCCGCCTGTTCGAAAAAGGCATCATCTACCGCAAGAACGGTACCGTGAACTGGGACCCGGCGGACCAGACCGTACTGGCCAACGAACAAGTTATCGACGGCCGTGGCTGGCGTTCGGGCGCGCTGATCGAGAAGCGCGAAATCCCGATGTACTACTTCCGCATCACCGATTACGCCGACGAGCTGCTGGAGAGCCTCGACGAGCTGCCGGGCTGGCCTGAGCAGGTCAAGACCATGCAGCGCAACTGGATCGGCAAATCGCGCGGCATGGAAGTCCAGTTCCCGTACGACAAGGCCAGCATCGGCCACGAAGGCACCCTCAAGGTCTTCACCACCCGTCCGGACACGCTGATGGGCGCCACCTACGTCGCCGTCGCCGCCGAGCACCCGCTGGCCACCCAGGCTGCGCAGGGCAACCCGGCGCTGCAGGCGTTCATCGATGAGTGCAAGAGCGGCAGCGTTGCCGAAGCCGACATGGCCACCCAGGAGAAGAAAGGCATGGCCACTTCCCTGCTGGTCGAGCACCCGCTCACCGGCGAGAAGCTGCCAGTATGGGTCGCCAACTACGTGCTGATGCACTACGGTGATGGCGCGGTAATGGCCGTGCCGGCCCACGACGAGCGCGACTTCGAGTTCGCCCACAAGTACAACCTGCCGGTCAAGGCCGTGGTGCGCACCAGCGCTGGCGATGAAGTCGGCAGCGAGTGGCAGGCCGCCTATGGCGAGCACGGCCAGCTGATCAACTCCGCAGAGTTCGACGGCCTGGACTTTGCTGGCGCCTTCGACGCCATCGAAGCGGCCCTGATCCGCAAGGAACTGGGCAAATCGCGTACGCAGTTCCGCCTGCGCGACTGGGGTATCAGCCGCCAGCGCTACTGGGGCTGCCCGATCCCGATCATCCACTGCCCGTCCTGCGGCGACGTCCCGGTGCCGGAAGACCAACTGCCGGTCACCCTGCCGGAGAACGTGGTGCCGGACGGCGCCGGTTCGCCACTGGCGCGCATGCCTGAATTCTACGAATGCAGCTGCCCGAAATGCGGTACTCCGGCCAAGCGCGAAACCGACACCATGGACACCTTCGTCGAGTCGTCCTGGTACTTCGCCCGCTACGCCTCGCCAAACTACGACAAAGGCCTGGTCGACCCCAAAGCCGCCAACCACTGGCTGCCGGTAGATCAGTACATCGGCGGTATCGAACACGCGATCCTGCACCTGCTGTACGCGCGCTTCTTCCACAAGCTGATGCGTGACGAAGGCCTGGTCACCTCGAACGAGCCATTCAAGAACCTGCTGACCCAGGGCATGGTGGTCGCCGAGACTTACTACCGCGTTGCCAGCAACGGCGGCAAGGACTGGTTCAACCCGGCCGATGTCGAAATCGAGCGTGATGCCAAAGCCAAGATCATTGGCGCCCGCCTGAAGACCGACGGCTTGCCGGTGGAAATCGGTGGCACCGAGAAAATGTCGAAGTCGAAAAACAACGGCGTCGACCCGCAGTCCATGATCGAAGCCTACGGCGCCGACACCTGCCGCCTGTTCATGATGTTCGCCTCGCCGCCCGACATGAGCCTGGAATGGTCCGACTCCGGCGTCGAAGGTGCCAGCCGCTTCCTGCGCCGTGTCTGGCGTCTGGCTCAGGCTCACGTCAGCCAGGGCCTGCCAGGCAAGCTGGATGTTGCCGCTCTGGACGACGCGCAAAAGGTCATCCGCCGCGCCATTCACGCTGCCATCAAGCAGGCCAGCACCGACGTGGGCCAGTTCCACAAGTTCAATACCGCCATCGCCCAGGTGATGACCGTGATGAACGTGCTGGAAAAGGCCCCGCAAGCCACCGAACAGGACCGCGCCCTGCTGCAGGAAGGCCTGGAAGCCGTCACCCTGCTGCTGGCGCCGATCACTCCGCACATCTCTCACGCGCTGTGGCAGCACCTGGGCCACGCAGGCTCGGTGATCGATGCCGCCTGGCCAAGCGTCGACGAACAGGCGCTGGTGCAGGACTCCATTACCTTGGTGGTTCAGGTCAACGGTAAACTGCGCGGCCAGGTCGAGATGCCTGCCGCTGCCAGCCGCGAAGAAGTCGAAGCCGCTGCCCGCAGCAACGAGAATGTCCTGCGCTTCATCGATGGCCTGACCATCCGCAAGGTCATCGTGGTACCGGGCAAGCTGGTCAACATCGTCGCCAACTGATGAAAACGCCCACCCGCATCGATTGCGGGTGGGCGGAACAGGCCCTAAAGGGAGCAACAACATGATCAAACGCAATTTGCTGGTAATCGGCCTGGCGGTCATGCTCAGCGCCTGCGGTTTCCAGCTGCGCGGCACCGGCGCCACCGAGCTGAGCGTGAAGGAAATGGACGTCAGCGCGCGCAATGCCTATGGCCCGACCGTGGTCCAGCTGCGTGAAGTGCTGGAACGTAGCGGCGTCAACGTACACGCCGGCGCACCGTATCGCCTGGTGCTGACCAACGAACAGGAGCGCGAGCGCTCGGCGACCTACAACAGCGGCAACCGTACCGCCGAGTACGAGCTGACCACCAAGCTGGACTACAGCATCCTGGGCCTGAACAACCTGGAGCTGATGAGCGACAAGCTGGAGGTGCGCAAGGTCTACGTGCGTGACGGCTCGAACATCACCGGCTCCGAGCAGGAAGCCAAACGCGCCCGCGAAGAAATGCGCCGCGACCTGGTCAACGCCATGGTCGTACGTTTGCAGATGCTGTCCCCGTCCCAACTGGATGAGCTGCAGCGTAAAGCCGACGAGCGCGCCCAAGCCGAAGCTGCCGCGCTGGAGGCTGCCCGCCGCCAGCAAGCCGAGACGCCTCAGCAATCGCCACTGGAAGTACCGGGCAACTAAGCCCGCGAGGGGCGCCCTCGGGCGCCCCGTCTGTTCCCCATGAAACTCGCCCCCGCCCAACTCAACAAGCACCTGCAAGGCGCCCTGGCACCGGTCTACGTGGTCAGCGGCGACGACCCGCTGCTGTGCCAGGAAGCCGCCGACGCCATCCGCAATGCCGCGCGTCAGCAAGGTTTCGATGAACGCCAGGTTTTCAGTGCCGACGCCAACTTCGACTGGGGCACCCTGCTCCAGGCCGGTGCAAGCCTGTCGCTGTTCGCCCAGCGCCGCCTGCTGGAACTGCGCCTGCCCTCGGGCAAGCCCGGTGACAAGGGTGCCGCTGCGCTGATGGAATACTGCGCCAACCCCGCCGAAGATACGCTGCTGCTGATCAGCCTGCCCAAGCTCGACAGCAGTGCGCAGAAGACCAAGTGGGGCAAGGCATTGATCGAAGGCGCCCATTGCCAGTTCATCCAGATCTGGCCGGTGGATGTGCACCAGCTCCCGCAGTGGATCAACCAGCGCCTGCAACAGGCCGGCCTGTCAGCCCAGCGTGATGCCGTCGACCTGATTGCCGCGCGCGTGGAAGGCAACCTGCTGGCAGCCGCGCAGGAAATCGAAAAACTCAAGCTGCTGGCCGAAGGCAGCCAGATCACCGTGGAAACCGTGCAGGCTGCCGTCGCCGACAGTGCCCGCTTCGATGTCTTCGGCCTGGTCGATGCCATTCTCAACGGCGAGGCTGCGCATGCCCTGCGCATGCTCGAAGGCTTGCGCGGTGAAGGTGTGGAGCCGCCAGTCATCCTCTGGGCCTTGGCCCGTGAGCTGCGCCAACTGGCGGGGCTAGCCCAGCAGTTCAGCCAAGGCGTGCCATTGGACAAAGCGTTCAGCCAGGCCCGCCCGCCCATCTGGGACAAACGCCGACCGCTGGTCAGCAAGGCCCTGCAGCGCCTCTCGGCGCAGCGTTGGGCGCAACTGCTGCAGGATGCCCAGCGAATCGATGCGCAGATCAAAGGGCAGGCTGAAGGTTCGCCCTGGATTGGCCTGGCGCGGCTGTCGCTGTTGATGGCTGGCCAACGCCTGGCCCTGCCTCCCGAGTAACTGCGGCCACTGTAGGAGCGGGTTTACCCGCGAAGAGGCCGGCCCTGCTGGCCAATCTCCACGCGCCGTTCACCGTTGCCGCCGCCACCGTATTCGCGGGTAAACCCGCTCCTACGCAGATTGGTGGTGGACACACATCGGGGGTTTGGCACAGGCCGTCGTGTAGGAGCGGGTTTACCCGCGAAAGGGCCGGCCCTGCTGGCCAATTTCCACCCGCCGTTCACCGTTGCTGCCGCCACCGTATTCGCGGGTGAACCCGCTCCTACACAAGGCACCAGAGCCTCGACCATATACACAATCAATTGGCCCCCACCCCTCGGGGGGCCTACAGTGCGCCGCGAAACCCACCCAACCCGGGAAGCCCGCCATGAGCAAAAAGCCGAAAAAGCACGGCCCCAACAAGGCCAAGTCCATCGTTGCCCAGCCACTGTTCCGCTGCCGCCAGGAACAACCGAACAAGGGCAAAGGCAGCTACCGCCGCGAAGCCTTCCAATCGAGAGATTGGGAGGCTTCCTACTTTTTGGCTGCATGAAAGCATCGCAAGCGCAGGCATGGTATGGTCGTCACCTGACCTGCAACTCTGGATCTGTGCATGCTCTTCCGTCTTATCCCCCGCTGGGAAACCCGCCAGCTGATCGCGGCCTCCAGCTTCATCCTGCTCGTGGCCTGTGCGGAAAAGCCCACCGCCGCCGACGCGCTGCCGCTGGCCCCTGCCCAACCCAATCCCGTGGTGACCGTGCCCGGCGCAACGCCCGACGTCAGCACTGACATCCAGCCCCTGCAAACCTTCGCCCAATGGCAAGCAGGCTTCCGCGAGCAGGCCCTGCAAGCCGGCATTTCGCCGAGCACCTTCGACCGCGCCTTCCTCGGTGTCACCCCCGACCTGGACGTGATCAAGGCAGACCGCAGCCAGCCGGAGTTCACCCGCCCGGTGTGGGAATACCTCGAAGGCGCCCTGTCGCCCCTGCGTGTGCGCAACGGCAAGAAGCTGCTGGAGCAGAACGCCGAGCTGCTGACTCGCCTTGAGCAACGCTATGGCGTGGACCGCCAGGTGCTGGTTGCGGTATGGGGCATGGAAAGCAACTTCGGCCAGTTCCAGGGCAGCAAGTCGGTGATCCGCTCGCTGGCCACTTTGGCCTATGAGGGCCGCCGCCCACAGTTCGCCCAAGACCAGCTGATCGCCGCACTGCAGATCATCCAGCATGGTGACATCCAGCCTGAAGCCATGCGTGGCTCGTGGGCCGGCGCCATGGGCCAGACCCAGTTCATCCCGACCACCTACAACACCCATGCCGTGGACTTCGACGGCGATGGCCGCCGCGACATCTGGAACAGCACACCAGATGCCTTGGCCTCAACAGCGCACTACCTGCAGAGTTCGGGCTGGAAACGCGGCCAACCGTGGGGCTTCGAGGTACAGGTGCCGGCTGGTTTCGACTTCTGGCAGGCCGATGGTGCACTGCGCAAACCGGTGAGTGAATGGCTGGCGATGGGCGTGAAACTGCCAGCGGGCACCCAGCTGCCGGCAGGTAGCAACCAGCTGTCTGCCGCCCTGCTGCTGCCGGCCGGTGCACGCGGCCCGGCGTTCCTGGTGCTGGACAACTTCCGCGCCATCCTCAAGTACAACAACTCGTCGTCCTATGCCTTGGCGGTGAGCCTGCTCGGGGATCGCTTCAGCGGCTGGGGCTTCATTGCCGGCAGCTGGCCGAAAGAGGATCTGCCGCTCAGCCGCACCGAGCGCATGGAGTTGCAGAACTTGCTGAACAGCCGCGGGCATGATGCGGGTAATGCAGATGGCATTATCGGGGCCAATACCCGCAAGGCGATCCGCAATGCCCAGCAAGGGCTGGGCTGGCCGGCGGATGGCTACCCGACCCATAAGCTGCTTGAGAGCCTGCGGCAGCAGTAGGCATTTCGGGGCCGCTGCGCGGCCCCGGTAGTTTCACGCCCTGAACAGGTCCTGCTCCAGCACCAGTGTTTGCTGAACACTGTCCAGCCTCACCCGAGCCCCCAGGGGCAAGCATACATTCGGGTCACAGTGCCCGCTGCGCCAACCCGCCAGCACCGGTACGCCCAGGGGTGCAAACGTATCCTCCAGCAACGGCGTCAGCGCCGCTGTGGTAATCCCGGCAAAGTCGCCCACCAGCACGCCCTTGACCCCCTCCAGCTTGCCTGCCAGGCGTAACTGGGTCAGCAGCCGATCCACCCGGTACAACGGCTCATTGACGTCCTCGATGAACAGGATGCAGCCCTGGGTATCCAGCTCGGCAAGGGTCCCCATGGTCGCCCCCAGCATCGACAGGTTGCCCCCCAGCAACGGTCCGCTGGCCACCCCCGGCAGCACGCAGTCCAATGCGAAGCCCGCCGGGTGCGCGACCTGCTCGCCTGCCCCCACATGCCCACCCAGTTGCGCCAGCAACGACGACTCGGTCGGTGGCAACTTGGCCCCCAACAGGTCGGCATTGAGCATCCCCCCATGGAAGGTCACCAGCCCGGCATGCCGGTAGATCGCCGTATGCAGCGCGGTGATGTCGCTGTAGCCGATCAGCGGCTTGGGGTTGCGCCGGATCAGTTCAAAGTCGAGCTGGTCAAGCAGGCGCATGCTGCCGTAGCCCCCACGCATGCACAGGATGGCGTCCATGGCCGGATCGGCAAACGCTGCATGCAAGTCCTGCAGGCGCTGCTGGTCCGGCCCCGCCAGGTAGCCCTGCGCCTGCAGGGCACCCGGGTAGATATGGCAACGGTAGCCGCGGTCAACGAACCACTGGCTAACCTTGTGCGCATCAAGCCGCGCCGCGCCCGCCGGGGCGACAATGGCAAAACATGCATTGGCCGGCAGCGCGGCTGGCAGGGTGGGTTGGAAGGTTTTGGCGCAGTACATCGCGGCTCCTTGCAGCGCATGGGACACAAACAAAAATGCCGATGCCGCCCTTGGGCGCGCATCGGCATCTGTGGCTCCGCTCTAGGCTAGAGCATAGCTCAGAGCTTGATCTTGGCTTCGTGGGCCTGCTGGTCAGCGTGGTACGAAGAACGCACCAGCGGGCCAGAAGCAACGTTCTTGAAGCCCATCTTGTAACCTTCCTCGGCGAACCAGGCAAAGGTGTCCGGGTGAACGAAACGCTGCACCGGCAAGTGGCTGCGCGACGGCTGCAGGTACTGGCCAAGGGTGAGCATGTCGATGTCATGCTCGCGCATGCGGTGCATCACTTCGATCACTTCCTCGTCGGTTTCGCCCAGGCCGAGCATCAGGCCCGACTTGGTCGGTACGTGCGGCACCAACTGCTTGAACTTCTGCAGCAAGTCCAGCGACCAGTCATAGTCCGAACCCGGGCGCGCGGCCTTGTACAGGCGCGGTACGGTCTCGAGGTTGTGGTTGAACACATCCGGCGGCTCTTGCGCGGTGATTTCCAGGGCAACGTCCATACGGCCACGGTAGTCCGGCACCAAGGTCTCCAACTGCACGCCCGGCGACAGCGCGCGGATTTCCCGGATGCAGTCAGCAAAGTGCTGGGCACCACCGTCACGCAGGTCGTCGCGGTCCACCGAGGTGATCACCACATACTTCAGGCGCAGGTCGGCAATGGCAACAGCCAGGTTTTTCGGCTCGTCCAGATCCAGCGGCTTCGGTCGACCGTGGCCAACGTCGCAGAACGGGCAACGACGGGTGCAGATGTCACCCATGATCATGAAGGTGGCGGTACCACCCGAGAAGCACTCGCCCAGGTTCGGGCAGGAGGCCTCTTCGCACACGCTGTGCAGTTTGTGCTTGCGCAGCAGTTGTTTGATGCGGTCTACCTCGGGCGACACCGGGATACGCACGCGAATCCAGTCGGGCTTCTTGGGTAGCTCATCGGTAGGGATGATCTTCACCGGGATGCGCGCGACTTTGTCGGCACCACGCAGCTTGACCCCAGCTTCCACCTTCTTCGGCGCTGGGCGCGGGGTGGCATCCTGGGTAGGTATCAGGTTCGGCACGGCTTCTTGCACAGTTGTCATATTCAGTCGATTCCGCCCGTGAGGGTCGTCTGCTCAGCGTAGTCGAGGTGCTTGACCAGCTGTCCGCGCAGCCTTGTCCTGACCTCGTCGAGTTCGATCGGACCTGCCAGGTCGCGCAGCTGGGTCATCGCCAGCCCCGCATAGCCGCAGGGGTTGATTCGGCGGAATGGCGCAAGGTCCATGTCCACGTTCAGGGCAAGGCCGTGAAACGAACGGCCGTTGCGAATTCGCAGGCCGAGGGAGGCGATTTTCGCTCCGTCGACATAGACACCCGGGGCATCGGGCTTGGCAGACGCCTGAACAGCATAGCTGGCGAGCAGGTCGATGAGGGCCAGCTCGATACGGCTGACCAGCTCACGCACGCCAAAGCCCAGCCGGCGCACATCCAGCAGCAGGTAGGCCACCAGCTGCCCGGGGCCATGGTAGGTGACCTGGCCGCCGCGGTCGGTCTGCACCACCGGGATGTCGCCCGGCACCAGCAGGTGCTCGGCCTTGCCGGCCTGCCCCTGGGTGAAGACCGCAGGGTGCTCGACCAGCCAGATTTCATCCTGGCTGTCCGGGCTGCGCTGCTCGGTAAAACGACGCATGGCCTCCAGCACCGGTTCATAGGGCTGCAGGCCAAGCTCGCGAAAACCGAGGCAGGCGGACATCAAAGCACCATTTTCACGATGCCGGTAGCGCGCAGGGCGCTGTTGATATCGTGCAACTGGTTCTCGCTTTCGGCAACGATGTGCAATTGCACGGTGGTGTACTTGCCTTCCTTGCTCTGGCGTTCGGCCAGGGTGGAAAGGTCGACTTTGGCGTGCTTGCTGAGAATCTCGATGACCATGTCCTTGAAACCGACAACGGTGTCACCGATGACCTTGATCGGGTAATCGTCGCAAGGGAATTCGATCTTGTGCGACTTGACGTCTGGTTCGCTCATGGCGGAAACGGCCTCGTAAGCCGTGGCAACAACAACACCCCCGCGGTAGGCGCGGGGGCATGCAGGTCACGTATCAGTTGAACAACCCGTAGAAGAATAGACGGATGCTATCCCACATACGGCGGAAGAAACCACCTTCCTCGACGCCATCAAGGGCGATCAGGTCGGCACTGTGAATCACTTTTTCGTCCAGTTTGACTTCCACTTTGCCGATCACGTCACCTTTGGCGATCGGTGCGGTGAGCTGCGGGTTCATGGTCATCGAAGCCTGCAGGCGCTTCAATTGGCCTTTAGGCATAGTCATGGTCAGGTCGTCAGCCAGGCCAGCCTTGACCTGGCTGGTAGCGCCCTTCCAAACCGGCGCCTGGGTCAGCTCGGTGCCTTTCTGGTAGAAGGTCTGGGTTTCGAAGAAGCGGAAACCGTAGGTCAGCAGCTTCTGGGTTTCGGCAGCACGCGATTGCTCGCTGTTGGTACCGAACACCACGGCGATCAGGCGCTGCCCGTCACGAACGGCCGAAGCCACCATGCAGTAGCCGGCTTCGTCGGTGTGACCGGTTTTCAGGCCGTCGACGGTCTTGTCACGCCACAGCAGCAGGTTGCGGTTAGGCTGCTTGATGTTGTTCCAGAAGAACTCTTTCTGCGAGTAGATGGCGTAGTGGGCCGGGTCGACGTTGATGATCGCACGGGCCAGGGTCGCCATGTCGTGCGCCGACGAGTAATGCTCAGGGTGCGGCAGACCGGTCGGGTTCATGAAGTGGCTGTTGGTCATGCCCAGGTCGGCAGCCGTCTTGTTCATCATGTCGGCAAAGGCGTCTTCGCTGCCGGCGATGTGCTCGGCCAGGGCGACCGAGGCGTCGTTACCGGACTGGATGATGATGCCGTGCAGCAGGTCGCTGACCGTTACCTGGCTGCCAACCTTGATGAACATGCGCGAACCGCCGGTACGCCAGGCGTTTTCACTGACGGTAACCGGGTCGCTTTCACCGATCTGGCCGCGACGGATGTCCAGGGTGGCGATATAGGCGGTCATCAGCTTGGTCAGGCTGGCTGGCGGCAGGCGCTCGTCACCGTTGTTCTCGACCAGCACGTTGCCGCTGGACGCGTCCATGAGTACGTAGGACTTGGCTGCCAGTTGCGGTGGCGCCGGCGTCATCTGCTCCGCCGCGAAGGCGGCAGGCGTGATCAGCAGCAGTACAGGCAGGCAAAGTCGTTTGGCAAGGTTGGTGATGTTCATCCGTCTCTCGAAAATCGCTAATGGTCTGAGATGTTCCCTGGGCAAGATCATGTGCCCAGCGCCAGTCAGTCTAGTTTTATGGCCGATGGCCTGGCCCGCGAACGTGCGGCTTTATGTCGCTGCGGGCAAAAGCGGTCATTGTACATGGCCGCGACCGGCAATTCATGACAAAACCGATAGTTTGGTGTTGCCGTCTTCGCAGGCGCGCCCGCTCCCACAGTCAGTCTGCTGTGACCAGCTTTGCCTGCCCCAAGTTCGCCAGGCGAATGCTGTCTTGTGCTTGCTGGATCTCGCCCTGGCTGCCGATCGGCCCCAGGCGCACTCGGTGCAGGGTCTGCTGGTTACGCACGATCGAGCTGATGAACACGGGTGCATTGACCATGGTGCTGAGCTTGGCGCGCAGCAACTCGGCAGCGTCCGGGTTGGCGAACGCGCCTACCTGCAAGAAACTGCCACCGCTACCGCCGGGCACGTTGTTGCCACCCACCTGCACGGGTACCACGGGCGCTGCGTGCTGCTGTGGCGGCGGGGTCCACTGCTCGACCCGCCCGGTACTGGCCGGTATTGCCTGGGTCTGCGCCACTTGCGGCTCCTTCAGCACCATCGGCGGCGTTTGGCCGCGCTGAGCCCACCACTGCTGCGGGTCGATACCTTCGACGCGCACATGCGCGGTGCCGATCTCGGCATAGCCGAGCTTTTTCGCGGCAGCATAGGACAAGTCGATGATTCGGTCGGAATAGAACGGGCCACGGTCGTTCACCCGAAGGATCACGCTGCGGCCGTTCGCCAGGTTGGTCACCCGCACATAGGCTGGCAGCGGCAGGGTCTTGTGCGCTGCGCTCATGCCATACAGGTCGTACAGCTCGCCGTTGGCAGTGTTCTGCCCGTGGAACTTGGTGCCGTACCACGATGCCGTACCCTCGGCGCGGTAGTTGCGCGAGTCCTGCATCGGGTAGTAGGTCTTGCCCAGCACGGTGTACGGGTTGGCCTTGTAGTTACCGGTGTGCACGGTCGGGGTGGCATCGGGGATCTTGTTCACATCCACGTCCCACCACGGTGCGCCGTCCTTGTGCGCCCGGTTGATGTCCAGGCCCGGCTGGCTACGCACGACATTACCACTACTTTTCGGGGCCGGGCGGTTGGAAGAGCAGCTGACCAGCGCCACACCGACGGCGAGGCAGGTGAGCAGCTTGAAAGCGTTGCCAGAGATGATTGCGCGCATTACTTGACGCCCCGTACTTGAACCAGCTGTTCCGCAAGCTGATGTACCGCCATGGCATACATCACGCTGCGGTTGTAGCGAGTGATCGCGTAGAAGTTCTTCAGGCCCATCCAGTACTCGGGGCCGCTCTCGCCCTCGAGACGGAAGGCGGTAACCGGCAGATCATCGCGCAGCGAATCATGAACCGACCAGCCAAGCGTACGCAACTCCCCTACCGTTTTCACCGGCTCGATGCCGGTGGTCAGGCCTTCGTCGGCGCGCTCACCTTCCACCCAGGCGCGACTGACCACACCCTCGCCGGCCACCCAGCCGTGGCGCTTGAAGTAGCTGGCCACGCTGCCGATAGCATCGTCAGGGTTGTTCCAGATATTGATATGGCCGTCCCCGTCGAAGTCCACCGCGTAGTTGCGGAAGCTGCTTGGCATGAACTGCGGCAGCCCCATAGCTCCAGCGTACGAGCCCTTGAGCGTCAAGGGGTCGAGCTGCTCCTCGCGGGCCAGCAGCAGGAACTCACGCAGCTCCTTGCGGAAGAACTCGGCCCGTGGCGGGTAGTCGAAGCCCAGCGTCGACAGGGCGTCGATCACCCGGTAGTTGCCGGTATTGCGGCCAAAGAAGGTTTCCACGCCGATAATCGCGACAATGTACTGCGCAGGTACGCCGTACTCCTGCTCGGCACGTGCCAATACAGCCTCGTGCTGACGCCAGAAATCCACACCGCGAGCGATACGCGCATCGGTGATGAACATCGGCCGGTAGTCCTTCCACGGTTTGACCCGCTCGGCCGGGCGCGAGATGGCGTCGAGAATCGACTGCTTGCGCTGCACCTCACGAAACACACCCATCAGTTGCTCAGGCGCAAAACCATAGTCGCGGCTCATTTCGCCTACGAATGCGGCTACCTCGGGCGAGCCGTCGTATTCGCCGGCATGGGCCAGCTGTACAGCGCCGAACAGGCCCACCGCACCGATCCAAGGCGCACAACGGGCAGCCCAGTTACGCACTGCTTGCATGAAATTGTTCACCTTATTCAAACCTGCGCGATCCATTTGCGGTGCGTATGGATCGACATCAAAACGCCAAACGCTGACAGCAGCGTCACCAACGATGTTCCGCCATAGCTGATGAAAGGTAACGGCACGCCCACCACGGGCAGAAGGCCGCTTACCATTCCGATATTGACGAACACGTATACAAAAAAAGTCATGGTCAGGCTGCCCGCAAGCAGCTTGCCGAACAGGGTCTGCGCCTGGGCGGTGATCACCAGGCCACGGCCGATCAGCAGCAGGTAGACAATCAGCAGCAGGCAGATGCCTACCAGGCCGAATTCCTCGCCGAGCACGGCGATGATGAAGTCGGTGTGGCTTTCCGGCAAAAAGTCCAGGTGCGACTGCGTGCCAAGCAGCCAGCCTTTGCCAAACACCCCGCCCGAGCCGATCGCCGCCTTGGACTGGATGATGTTCCAACCGGTGCCCAACGGGTCGCTTTCAGGGTCGAGAAAGGTCAATACCCGCTGCTTCTGGTAGTCGTGCATGACGAAGAACCACATTGCCACCGCGACTGGCACGGCTGCCGCCAGCACGCTGAGGATCCAGCGCCAGCGCAAGCCGCCCATGAACAGCACGAAGGCACCGGAGGCCAGGATCAGCAGCGCGGTCCCCAGGTCGGGCTGACGTACGATCAGCATGAACGGCACGCCGATCAGCACCAGGCTGATCGCCACGTGCTTCAAATGGGGCGGCAAGGTGCGCTTGGACAGGTACCAGGCGATGGTCGCCGGCATGATGATCTTCATGAATTCCGAGGGCTGGAAGCGGATCACCCCCGGAATGTTGATCCAGCGTGTGGCCCCCATGGCGTTGTGGCCCATCACGTCGACCACTACCAGCAACAGCACCCCGGCCAGGTAGGCCAACGGCACCCAACGCGCCATGAAGCGCGGCTCCAGCTGGGCGATGACGAACATCGACACTAGGCCGATGCCAAACGAGGTGGCTTGCTTGAGCAGCAGGTCCCAGTTCTTGCCACTGGCCGAATACAGTACGAACAGGCTGCCGGCTGCAAGGGTCAGCAGAATGATCAGCAAGGGGCCGTCGATATGAATGCGTTGCAGAAAGCTCGCACGCCGACGCATCACATCCTCGCTGGAGAGCATGCGATCGAAATTGTTCATCACAGGGCCGATTCCTGGGTAACGGTGGCGGGCGCGAACTCGGGTTTGAGCCGGCCATTTTCGTCGAGCAGCCAGGCGTCCATGATCTGGCGTACCACCGGAGCGGCGACACCCGAGCCGGACTCACCGTTCTCGACCATCACCGAAACCACGATTTTCGGGGCTTCGGCTGGGGCAAACGCGACGAACAGGGCATGGTCGCGGTGGCGCTCCTGGAGTTTGTTGCGATCGTACTTCTCGCCCTGCTTGATCGCCACCACCTGGGCGGTACCGCTCTTGCCGGCAATGCGGTACTGGGCTCCGGCAGCTGCCTTGCGCGCGGTACCGCGGGCGTTGTGCATCACCTGTTCCATGCCATGGGTGACCTTGGCCCAGTCGGACTTGTCACGTAGCACGATGTCTTCCATGGGGTTGTCGTCCACCGGCGGCAGGCCTTCGATGGTCTTGGCCAGGTGCGGGCGGTTCCACACACCTTTGTTGGCGATCAGTGCAGTGGCCTGGGCCAGTTGCAGCGGCGTAGCCTGCATATAGCCCTGGCCGATGCCGAGAATCAGGGTTTCGCCAGGGAACCAGGCCTGGCGACGGGTGGCACGCTTCCATTCGCGCGACGGCATCAACCCGGCAGACTCCTCGAACATATCGAGGGAAACCCGCTGGCCGATACCGAACTTGTTCATGTAGCTGGACAAGCGATCGATGCCCATCTTGTGCGCAAGGTCATAGAAGTAGGTGTCGTTCGAGCGCATGATGGCGGTGTCCAAGTCGACCCAGCCATCACCGGAACGGTTCCAGTTACGGTATTTATGGTCGTAGTTGGGCAACTGGTAGTAGCCAGGGTCGAACACCCTGCTGCTGGCATTCACGACGCCACTGTCCAGACCGGCAATAGCCACCGCCGGCTTGATGGTCGACCCCGGCGGGTACAAGCCACGCAGCACGCGGTTGAACAGCGGCCGATCGATCGAATCGCGCAATTCGGCATAGGCCTTGAAGCTGATGCCGGTGACGAACAGGTTGGGGTCGAAGCTAGGCTGACTCACCATCGCCAGCACCTCGCCGGTTCGCGGGTCGAGCGCAACCACTGCACCACGCCGGCCTCCCAGGGCGGCTTCAGCGGCCTCCTGCAGCTTGATGTCCAGGCTCAGCACAATGTCCTTGCCCGGCTTCGGGTCGGTGCGCTTGAGCACCCGCAGCACCCGGCCACGGGCGTTGGTCTCGACTTCCTCGTAACCCACCTGACCGTGCAGGGCGGCCTCGTAGAAGCGCTCGATGCCGGTCTTGCCGATATGGTGGGTACCGCTGTAGTTCACCGGGTCGAGCGTTTTCAGCTCTTTCTCGTTGATCCGCCCTACATAACCCACCGAATGGGCAAAATGCGCACCCTGCGGGTAATGCCGCACCAGCTGTGCCACCACCTCGACACCCGGCAGGCGGAACTGGTTTACCGCCACGCGGGCGATCTGCTCTTCGTTGAGCTCGAACAGGATCGGCACCGGCTCGAATGGCCGGCGGCCTTGGCGCATGCGCTTCTCGAACAGGGCACGGTCGTCAGCGGTGAGGTCCAGCACTTCGACGATGGTATCCAGCACTTCCTGCCAGTTACCTGCACGTTCGCGGGTCATCGACAGGCTGAAGCTGGGCCGGTTGTCGGCAACGATCACCCCGTTGCGGTCGAAGATCAGCCCGCGGGTCGGCGGGATCGGCTGCACATGCACCCGGTTGTTCTCCGACAGCGTGGAGTGGTAGTCGTACTGGATGATCTGCAGGTAGTACAGCCGTGCGATCAACACGCACACAAGCAGCATGATCGCGACTGCGCCGACCACGACGCGTTTGCGCACCAGGCGGGCGTCTTTCTCGTGGTCCTTGAGACGGATCGGCTGCGACATCGGACTGCTTACAGGCTCATTTGTGGTAAGGGTGCCCGGACAACACGGTCCAGGCGCGGTAGATCTGCTCGCCGATGAGTATCCTTACCAACGGGTGCGGCAAAGTCAGCGGCGACAGCGACCAACGTTGCTCGGCGCGCGCGCAAACCTCAGGCGCCAGGCCCTCCGGGCCGCCCACCATCAAATTCACCGTGCGCGCATCCAGGCGCCAGCGGTCCAGCTCGGTGGCCAGCTGCTCGGTACTCCATGGCTTGCCATGGACCTCGAGGGTGACAATGCGTTCCCCAGGCTGCACTTTGCTCAGCATGGCTTCGCCCTCCTGACGGATCAGGCGGGCGACGTCGGCATTCTTGCCACGGGTGTTCAGCGGAATTTCCACCAGCTCCAGCGACAGCTCGGCGGGCAGGCGCTTGGCATATTCATGCCAGCCTTCCTCGACCCACTTCGGCATGCGCGAGCCGACCGCAATCAGGCGCAGACGCACAGCGCTTTCCTTATTCGCGGTCTTTGAGCTTGTCGGAGTACTCGTGGGCATGGTCCGGGCTGTGGTGCTTGCCATCGGCGGCACGGCTTTGCTCGGCACCCTGCCACAGACGCTCAAGGTCGTAGAACTGGCGGGCAGCGGCGGTCATCATGTGCACGATGACGTCGTTCAGGTCCAGCAGCACCCAGTCGCTGTCGCCTTTGCCTTCTTCACCCAGTGGCTGGGCGCCCTTGGCCTTGACTGCTTCACGGACCTTTTCGGCCATCGCGTTGATCTGGCGGTTGGAGGTACCGGTGGCAATGATCATGTAGTCGGTCAGGCTGTGCTTCTCGCGCACGTCGATGACCTGGATGTCCTGGGCCTTGACGTCTTCCAGCGCTGCCTTGGTCACTGCGACCAGTTCTTCGCCGTAAATTTTCTGCTTGGTCATATAAAACTCGTTCAACTCGTTGGATGAGGCGCCAGAGGCACCGTCAGTTGGGCGCACGATACAGTTCGTGCGCCTCGATATAGGCCAGTACGGCGTCCGGCACCAGGAACCTCACCGATTTGCCGCTGGCCAGCAGCTGTCGGATCTGTGTAGCCGACACCGCAAGCGGCGTCTGCCAGACGAACGAAATATTTCCCGCCGGGCCGGACATGGCGGTGGGATCGCTCTCCGAGCGCGCAGCCAACAGGTTGCGCAACTCGTCAGGGGGTTCTACGTCGGCATCCGGACGTTGCAGTACCAGGATGTGACAGTGTTGCAGCAATTCTTCCCAGCGATGCCAGGCGGGCAGGCCACAGAAGGCATCCCAACCCAGCACCAGGAACAGCTGGTCGTGGCCGGACAGTTCGGCGCGGATCGATTCCAGCGTATCGATGGTGTACGACGGCTTGTCACGTTCCAGCTCGCGGGCATCGACGCTCAGGCAAGCGACGCCCTGCACCGCTTCACGGACCATCGCCAGGCGATCCTGCGCGGCCACCTGTGGCGTGTCGCGGTGCGGCGGCCGGGCATTGGGCAACAGGCGTAGCTCATCCAGCCGCATGAACTCGGCCACTTCCAGCGCGCTGCGCAAGTGGCCGATATGCACGGGGTCGAAGGTACCACCTAGAATGCCGATACGCCGGACTGCCTGGGCCTTGCTCAACTCAGCAGGACCCCTGGCCGCGCAACTGGCCATCGCCGATCACCACATACTTCTCGCAGGTCAGGCCTTCCAGACCGACAGGGCCGCGGGCATGCAGCTTGTCGGTGGAAATACCGATTTCCGCACCCAGGCCGTACTCGAAGCCATCGGCAAAGCAGGTCGGGGTGTTGAGCATGACCGACGCCGAATCGACCTCGGCCATGAACTGACGGGCTTCACCCTGGTGTTCGCTGATGATCGAGTCGGTGTGGTGCGAGCCATAGTGGTTGATGTGCTCGATGGCCTGGTTCAGGCCGTCGACCACGCGAATCGACAGGATCGCATCGAGGTATTCCGTATGCCAGTCGGCTTCGGTGGCCGGTTTGGCGCTGATGATAGCCTGGGTACGCTCGCAACCGCGCAGCTCCACGCCCTTCTCCACGAAGCGGCGGGCCATTTCTGGCAGGAAGCGCTCAGCCACTTGTTGGTCGACCAGCAGCGTTTCCATGGCACCGCAGATGCCGTAGCGGTAGGTCTTGGCGTTGAAAGCCACATTCCAGGCCTTGTCTAGGTCGGCATGCTGGCTGACATAGATGTGGCAGATGCCGTCCAGGTGCTTGATCACCGGCACGCGGGCATCGCGGCTGATGCGCTCGATCAGGCCACGGCCTCCGCGCGGCACGATGACATCGACGAATTCCGGCATGCTGATCAGCGCGCCCACGGCTTCGCGGTCGGTGGTTTCGACCACCTGCACCACCGCCGCCGGCAGGCCGGCTTCGGCCAGGCCACGCTGAATGCAGGTGGCAATGGCGCGGTTGGAGTGGATGGCTTCGGAACCGCCACGCAGGATGGTTGCATTGCCCGACTTGAGGCACAGGCTGGCGGCATCAATGGTCACGTTCGGACGCGATTCATAGATGATCCCGATCACCCCCAGCGGGGTACGCATCTTGCCTACCTGAATGCCCGATGGACGGTAGCTCATGTCGCGGATGGCACCGACTGGGTCCGGCAGGCTGGCCACCTGGCGCAAGCCGGTGATCATGCCGTCGATACGCGCCGGGGTCAGCGCCAGACGGTCGAGCAGTGCGGGCTCCAGGCCACTGGCGCGGCCGGCGGCCAGGTCCAGCTCGTTGGCAGCGGTGAGCTCGGCACGGGCAGCGTCCAGCGCGTCGGCGGCGGCTTGCAGGGCGCGGTTCTTCTGCGCGGTGCTGGCACGGCCAATCACCCGGGAAGCCTCACGGGCAGCGCGACCCAAGCGGGTCATATAGTCAAGAACGGACTCAGTCATGGGTTCGGTGTCTTGGCGAAGGGGAAATCGGCTGATTATAACTGCCGCGCAGGTGTACGCCCAGCGGCGGGTGGCGGATGGTAGAAAATGGATGGGGCAATGTGTAGGAAAGATGTAACCGGGGTTATCGAGATTTTCATCTCCTGTCGCGGCCCTTTCGCGGGCGCGCCCGCTCCCACAGGGATTTGTGTAGGAGCGGGTTTACCCGCGAAAGGGCCGGCACTGCCCACATCACCATCCGATTCAGCCTCGATTAAGCCATTCATTGCTATCATCCCCGCCTCTCCAGCCACGAACTGCCCCGCATGCCAGCCCTGCCCGACAGCTTTTTCGACCGCGACGCCCAGACCCTGGCCAAGGCCCTGCTGGGCAAGGTCATCCGTCACCGCCACGGCGACCTGTGGCTGGCCGCGCGGATCATCGAGACCGAGGCCTACTACCTTTCCGACAAAGGTAGCCACGCTTCGCTCGGCTACACCGAAAAACGCAAGGCGCTATTCCTGGATGGGGGGCACATCTACATGTACTACGCCCGCGGCGGCGATTCGCTGAACTTCAGCGCCCACGGGCCGGGCAACGCAGTGCTGATCAAGTCTGCCTATCCTTGGCAGGACACCCTCTCGGGGCCCGACAGCCTGGCGCAGATGCAATTGAACAACCCCGATGCAAGCGGCAATATCCGCCCGCAAGAGCGCCTGTGCGCCGGCCAGACCCTGCTATGCCGGGCCCTGGGCCTGAAAGTGCCGCATTGGGACGCCCAGCGTTTCGACGCCGAACGCCTGTACGTCGAGGACTGCGGCAACGCCGTGCCCCGGGTGATCCAGGCCGCTCGCCTGGGCATCCCGCACGGGCGCGACGAGCACCTGCCGTACCGCTTCGTCGATGCCGAGTACGCCCGTTTCTGCACACGGAACCCGTTACGTCGCGGCCAAGTCGAAGGCCGTGATTTCTTCATTCTCGAACAAGGAAGCTGAACATGGGCCAATGGCTCGACAGCCTGACCGGCTGGCTCAGCGCCAACCCGCAGTGGCTTGGCCTGGCGATTTTCCTGGTGGCCTGCATCGAATGCCTGGCCATCGCCGGCATTATCGTGCCGGGCACCGTACTGCTGTTCGCCGTTGCGGTACTGGCCGGTAACGGCACGTTCAGCCTGGGCGAAACGCTGCTCCTCGGCTTTCTCGGCGGCCTGCTGGGCGACGCCATGTCTTACGCAGTGGGCAAGTACTTCCACCAGAACATTCGCCGGCTGCCGCTGCTACGCCACCATCCGGAATGGATCGGCAGCGCCGAAAGCTACTTCCAGCGTTATGGCATCGCCAGCCTGCTGGTAGGCCGCTTCATCGGCCCGCTGCGGCCGATGCTGCCAATGGTCGCCGGCATGTTCGACATGCCCCTGCCGCGCTTCATCGCCGTCAGCCTGCTGGCGGGCGCCGGCTGGTCGGTCGCCTACCTGCTGCCCGGCTGGGCCACCGGCGCCGCCATGCGCCTGCCCCTGCCGGAAGGCTTCTGGCTGGACGCCGGGATCATAGCCGGCGCCCTCGCGGTGCTGATCGGCCTGAGCCTGAATACCAGCCTGCGTGACCAGCGCCACGGCACCCGGCTGGTTGCCGCGCTCAGCTTCATCGCCCTGGCCGGTGTATTCCTCGGCTGGCCCTACTTCCATGAGTTCGACCAAGGCGTGATGACACTGGTCCAGGAGCATCGCAGCCAGGCCATCGACAGCACCGTGGTGCTGGTGACACGGCTAGGCGATTTCCGCACCCAGTTGTTCCTCGGTGCCCTGCTGACCGGCCTGCTGCTGCTTGCCCGTCAGTGGCGACACGCATTTTTCGCGGCGGGCGCGTTGATGGGCACGGCGATCGCCAACGGCACACTGAAATGGCTATTTGCCCGGGCCAGGCCGGAAGTACTGACCGACCCACTGACCAGCTACAGCATGCCCAGCGGGCACAGCTCGGCATCGTTCGCGTTCTTCCTGGTCATGGCCGTACTGGCGGGGCGTGGGCAGCCACCACGCATGCGCCTGACCTGGGTGATGCTGGGGTGCATTCCGGCGCTGGCGATTGCCCTGTCGCGGGTGTACCTGGGGGCGCACTGGCCAACCGATATCCTGGCCGGGGCCCTGCTGGCCTGTTGCGTGTGCGCACTCAGCCTGACATTGGTGCAACGCCAGCAGACCCTGCCAGCCCTGCCGCTGCGGGTGTGGTGGCTGGTGTTGCCGGCATGCGTGGCGCTGCTGGCGTTCTTCGCCATGCATGCGTTGCCGCAGGCGTTGGTCAGGTATCAATATTGATGTTGCCTGTGCCGGCCTATTCGCGGGTGAACCCGCTCCTACGCAGGGGATCGCGCTTGTCGTAGGAGCGGGTTTACCCGTGAAGGGGCCGGCACAGGCAATACAGAACCATCAGGCGAACAACTCACCCTGAATCCGCTCCAGCAGCTTCTGGATCTCGCCCAGCCGCTGCTGTGGCGAATCGAGGGTCAGCAGGTCCAGCTTGTCCTCTTCCATGAACGGCAACAGGTACGCCAGCTGATTGGCCAGCGCCTGACGCCCGTCCACCGGCCGCGGCATGCCCAGCGCTTCGACCATGGGGTGCTCACCCAGAGCTACCAGCAGCGCCAATAGGTCGTCATCGGCTTCCAGCAACGGGCTGTCGGCCTGCTCCGGCAGCCATTGCACCTGGCCCACCAGCAACTGGTCCTTCTGCACCTCGGAGCTTTCCAGATTGAAGCGCCGCACGCCCTCGACGCGGATACCCAGCAAGCCGTTATCCTGCTGCACGAAGTCGCGGATCACCGCTTCACAGCCGATCGAGGCGACCACCGGCGGCGCCTTGCCGACTTGCTCGCCCTCAAGGATGCACACCACACCAAACCCTTCGCCCTGCTTCATGCAGCGCCCGATCATGTCCAGGTAGCGCGCCTCGAAAATCTGCAAATCGAGAAAGCAGCCAGGAAACAGCACGGTATTGAGCGGAAACAGCGGTAGCGTCATCACAATTCCTCAAGCCACCAGGCTGACTGCCAGCGGCAGGAACACCGCTGTAGCCACTCCCATCAGGCTCATCGCCAGCGCGGCAAAGGCGCCGCATTCGTCACTTTCCTGCAGGGCCACCGAAGTGCCCACTGCGTGTGCGGTCACGCCCAGCGACATGCCGCGCGCCTCAGGGCTGTGCACGCCGAAGCGGCTCAGCAACGCCGGGCCGAAGATCGCCCCGATCACCCCGGTAATCAACACGAACACTGCCGCCAGGGCTGCCACGCCACCAATCTGCTCAGCCACCAGCATGGCGATCGGCGAGGTGACGGACTTCGGCGCCATGGTCATCAGGATCATGTGCTCGGCACCGAACCACCAACCCAGCACCAGGCAGCAGAGCGTGGCGAACAGGCCTCCGACTACCAGCGTAGTAAATGTAGGCCAGAACAGCTGGCGGATACGCCGCAGGTTGAGATAGAGCGGCACAGCCAGGGCCACCGTAGCGGGCCCCAGCAGGATGTTCATGATTTCGGTGCTTTTGCGGTACTCGCTGTAATCGATGCCGCACAGCAGCAACACACCGATCACCAGCAGCATCGATACCAATACAGGTTGCAGGAAGATCCAGCGGGTTTTCTCGTAGGCTGCCAGCACTACCTGATAGGCCCCCAGCGTGATGCCGATACCGAACAATGGGTGATGAATGACCGCATCGAGTGCGCCCTGCCAGTCGAGCATCATGGCTGCTCCTCACGCTTGCCCTGGCGCTGGATGAGCTTTTGCATCAGCACACCGACGAACACCAGGGTCACCAGACAGGAGATCAGCAAGGCCCCGGCAATCGCCCAGAAGTCGGCGGCAATGTCCTTGGCATATACCATCACCCCGACTGCCGGCGGCACCAGCAGTAGCGGGAGATAGCGCAGCAAGCTGCTGGCGGCCTCGTTCAGCGGCTTGCCGACCTCACCGCGGGCCATGAGGAAGAGCAGCAGCAACAACAGGCCGATGATCGGCCCGGGTAAAAACGGCACGAACAGGTGATTGATCGCCGTCCCCAGCAGCTGGAACAGTACCAGCCAGGTCAAACCACGCAACAGCATAAGCATCTCCCTCGGGCATGGCCGCCATTATAAGCACGCTCGGCTGTAGACCGATATTCGCCGAAAAGCGGGCAACTTGACTGAAACGGTTCGCCGTGCTGATCTTGTACTTTCGTACCAACAGACAACCCGGAGAGTCCGCGATGCCCCATGTACCGGTTACAGAGCTTTCGCAGTACGTTGGCAAGGAGCTGGGCCACTCGGAGTGGTTGAAGATCGACCAGCAGCGCATCAACCTGTTCGCCGAGGCGACCGGCGATTTCCAGTTCATCCATGTCGACCCCGAGAAGGCGGCAAAAACCCCGTTTGGCGGCACGATCGCCCATGGTTTCCTGACCTTGTCGCTGATCCCCAAGCTGATCGAGGACATCCTCGTCCTGCCGCAAGGGCTGAAGATGGTGGTGAACTACGGGCTGGACAGCGTGCGCTTCATTCAGCCGGTCAAGGTCGACAGCCGGGTTCGGCTGAAGGTAAAGCTGGGCGAGGTGGTGGAGAAAAAGCCGGGGCAGTGGCTACTCAAGGCGATTGCCACACTGGAGATTGAGGGTGAAGAGAAACCTGCTTATATAGCCGAGTCGCTGTCGCTCTGTTTTGTCTGATACATGCCCGGGGGGCTGCTGTGCAGCCCCCGATCCACAAATCCCCCGCACTCGCGTAAACTGCCAGCCTTCGCGCAGCCTAGGGCTGCCCCTGTCGATTTATCAAAGGTGCCCGCCATGCCCTGGCTGCAAGTACGCCTGGCCATCAGCCCGGAACAAGCCGAAACCTATGAAGATGCGCTGCTTGAAGTAGGCGCCGTCTCGGTCACGTTCATGGATGCCGAAGATCAACCGATCTTCGAACCAGACCTCAACACCACCCCGCTGTGGTCGCACACTCACCTGCTGGCGCTGTTCGAGGCCGATGCCGACCCTGAACAGGTGTTCGCCCACCTGCGCCTGCTGACCGGCGCCGAGCTGCCCGAGCACCAGGCCGAGGTGATCGAGGACCAGGACTGGGAACGCAGCTGGATGGACAACTTCCAGCCGATGCGCTTCGGCCGCCGCCTGTGGATCGTGCCCAGCTGGCACGATGCCCCGGAAAAGGACGCCGTGAACCTGCTGCTCGACCCGGGCCTGGCCTTTGGCACCGGCACTCACCCCACCACGGCCCTGTGCCTGGAATGGCTCGACGGCCAGCAGCTTGAAGGCACCCAGGTGCTGGACTTTGGCTGCGGTTCGGGCATCCTGGCCATCGCTGCGCTGCTGCTGGGCGCCCGCGAAGCGGTAGGCACCGACATCGACGTGCAAGCCATCGAGGCTTCGCGCGACAACGCCCAACGCAACGGCATTGCCGACGAGAAACTGGCGCTGTACCTGCCCGAGCACATGCCGGCGATGCAGGCCGACGTGCTGGTTGCCAACATCCTCGCCGGCCCGCTGGTGTCGCTGGCGCCACAGTTGTCCGGCCTGGTTCGCCCAGGTGGCCTGCTGGCGCTTTCGGGCATCCTCGCCGAGCAAGGTGAAGACGTGGCCGCCGCTTATGCCGCCGACTTTGAACTGGACCCGATCGTCGTGCGCGACGGCTGGGTGCGCATCAGTGGTCGGCGTCGCTAAGCGGGCCTAGAATACTTTTCTGCACAGCTCCCGGATCGCCGCATGACCGACAGTTTCGTCACCCAGTGCCCGCATTGCCAGACCAGCTTTCGCGTCACCCACCACCAGTTGGGCGTGGCCCGTGGCGTGGTGCGCTGCGGTCACTGCCTGCAGGTATTCAATGCCGCCAAGCAGCTGCTGGAGCAAAACCGCGCCGCCACCACCAGCGCCCCCGTGGTGCCGGCACCGGTACCTACAGTGCCTGCCGAGCCGCTGGCCGAACCGGCGCAAGAGCCTGCCACCAGCGTACGCGGTACCCCCCCTGACCAGGACTGGGCGCTGACTGCCCAGGCGCTGGACGAGCTCGACCTCGACAAGGAACTGGAGCGCCTGGAGCGTCGCGGCCAACCGGCCCCGACCCACCCGGCCAGCCAGGATGACAAGCTGCAGGCACGGCGCGATGAACTTCACCCGGACGAGCACGCAGAAGACCTTTTCGGCACGGCTACCGATGAGCCCTACGTGCCGCAGGAACCGGCAGAGCCTACCCCGGTGCTGCTGGAACCGGAACCTTTGGAGCTCGACCTGGAGCCTGCACCCGGCGAACGCACCGAGCCTACCCTGGGCAGCAACCTTGACCTGGACATCGATGGCGAGCCGCCCGTGCACCGTGCGGCCGAACGCGATGACCAGCCCGCATTCAGCGAACCGCTGCGTATCAGCGATGACGAAACCCCGGAAACGGGCCTGAGCGCCCGCGACGACGAGCCACTGGCGCTGCGCCTGTCGGCGCATGACGACGAGCCCGTCGAGCCGCTGCCCGGAGAGCGCCTGGAACCAGGCCTTGCCGGCAAACCCGAGCGCCCCTCGCGCAAGGAGCCGCTGGTCGATGTGGTCGACGACCCCTTGCAGCTAGGCTGGGAAAAACCCGCACCCAACTGGGGCAAGCGCCTGCTGTGGGGCTTTCTGACCCTGCTGGCTGCCGGCCTGCTCGCGTTCCAGTACGTGTGGTTCCACTTCGACGAAATGGCCCGCCAGGACCAGTATCGGCCGATTTTCCAGCAGATCTGCCCGATGGTCGGTTGCCAGGTGCCAACCCGCGTCGATATTGCACGCATCAAGAGCAGCAATCTGGTGGTACGCAGCCACCCGGACTTCAAGGGCGCGCTGATTGTCGACGCAATCATCTACAACCGCGCGCCGTTCGCCCAGCCATTCCCGTTGCTGGAACTGCGTTTCGCCGACCTCAATGGCCAACTGATCGCCAGCCGTCGCTTCAAGCCCAGCGAGTACCTGTCGGGCGAACTGGCAGGGCGTGGCGAAATGCCCAGCCAGACGCCAATCCACATTGCCCTGGACATCCTCGACCCTGGCCCGAAGGCCGTGAATTACAGCCTGAGCTTCCGTTCGCCGGAGTAGGCGACAAGCGGCCAGCAGCGAGCGACAAGACAAGAAGCCCCAACCGCGACCGCTTTTCGTCCTGTCGCCTGCTGCTTGAAGCGCAAAGGCATAAGCCGACAACTGTTCAGATTTTATCCAAATCCATCTTTATCCAGTCATCGAGAGCGGGTATCATGCCAACCCTTTTTCGAACTCCAAGATTCGGCCCCACAACAGGGATCACCTATGTCGGCGGTACGCATCGGCCAATACACACTACGTAACAACCTGATCCTCGCGCCCATGGCCGGGGTCACGGACCAGCCTTTCCGTACACTTTGCCAGCGCCTGGGCGCCGGTATGGTGGTGTCGGAAATGGTTAGCAGCGACATGAGCCTGTGGAACAGCCGCAAGTCGAGCCTGCGCCGCATCCATGAAGGTGATCCCGAGCCACGCTCGGTGCAGATCGCCGGCGGCGATGCGCAGATGATGGCTGCGGCGGCAAAGGCCAATGTCGAGGCGGGTGCCCAGATCATCGATATCAACATGGGCTGTCCGGCAAAAAAAGTCTGCAACAAAGCCGCAGGCTCTGCTTTATTGAGAGATGAAGCCTTGGTCAGCGAGATCCTCCACGCCGTGGTCAGCGCCGTGGACGTACCGGTGACCCTGAAAATCCGCACCGGATGGGACCGGGCGAACAAGAACGGCCTGAACGTGGCGAAGATCGCCGAACAGGCTGGCATCCAGGCGCTGGCGGTGCATGGCCGCACACGTGCCGACCTGTACACCGGCGAAGCCGAGTACGACACCATCGCTGCCATCAAGCAGGCGGTGTCAATCCCGGTTTTTGCCAACGGCGATATCACCTCGCCAGAAAAGGCCCGGGCGGTGCTGGAAACCACCGGGGTCGATGGCCTGTTGATTGGCCGGGCTGCCCAGGGGCGGCCATGGATCTTTCGCGAGATCGAGCATTACCTGCGCACTGGCGAACATCTGCCAGCGCCGCAACTGGACGAAGTGGAACGCATCCTGCTGGAGCATCTGGCCGCGCTGCATGCCTTCTATGGCGATGTGATGGGCGTACGTATCGCCCGCAAGCACGTTGGCTGGTACCTGGCAACACGACCCGGCGGCAAGGAGTTTCGCGCCCGGTTCAACGCTTTGGAAGACACACAAGCGCAGTGCGCCAACGTTCGCGCGTTTTTCAGCGAACGTCGACAGAGCCTTGAGACAGAGGACGGACAAGGGGTGGCCGCATGACGATGATGACCGAGACATTTGTGAGTGGAACAACGCCCGTGAGCGACAACGCCAACCTGAAACAGCACCTCAACACGCCGAGCGAAGAGGGCCAGACCCTTCGCGACAGCGTCGAGAAGGCGCTGCACAACTACTTCGCCCACCTGGAAGGCGCGACCGTGACGGACGTGTACAACCTGGTGCTCTCCGAAGTCGAGGCGCCCCTGCTCGAAAGCGTGATGAACTACGTGAAGGGCAACCAGACCAAGGCCAGCGAGATGCTCGGGCTGAACCGAGGCACCCTGCGCAAGAAGCTCAAGCAGTACGACTTGTTGTAAGCCAGAATCCCATCCAGAAAAGGCGACTCCCTGAACAGAGGCGCCTTTTTTGCTGACTCCACCGCGTTATTGGAACCCGAAATGACCGACCAGACTACCCGCCTGCCAGTCCGCCGCGCCCTGATCAGCGTCTCCGACAAGACCGGTATCCTCGAATTCGCCCGTGAGCTGCAGCAGCTCGGTGTCGAGATCCTGTCCACCGGCGGCACCTACAAGCTGCTCAAGGACAACGGCGTAAACGCGGTGGAAGTGGCCGACTACACCGGCTTCGCCGAAATGATGGATGGCCGGGTCAAAACCCTGCACCCGAAGATCCACGGCGGTATCCTCGGCCGTCGTGGCACCGACGACGCCATCATGAACGAGCACGGCATCAAGCCGATCGACCTGGTTGCGGTCAACCTGTACCCGTTCGAAGCCACCATTTCCAAGCCAGGCTGTGACCTGCCGACCGCCATCGAGAACATCGACATCGGCGGCCCGACCATGGTCCGTTCGGCAGCCAAGAACCACAAGGACGTGGCCATCGTGGTCAACGCCAGCGACTACGCCGGCATCGTCGAAGGCCTCAAGGCCGGTGGCCTGACCTATGCCCAGCGCTTCGATCTGATGCTCAAGGCGTTCGAGCACACTGCCGCCTACGACGGCATGATCGCCAACTACATGGGCACCATCGACCAGGCCAAGGACACCCTGAGCACCGAGGCGCGCAGCGAATTCCCGCGCACCTTCAACAGCCAGTTCGTCAAGGCACAGGAAATGCGTTATGGCGAGAACCCGCACCAGAGCGCGGCGTTCTATGTAGAAGCCAAGAAAGGCGAAGCCAGCATTTCCACCGCTGTCCAGCTGCAAGGCAAGGAACTGTCATTCAACAACGTGGCCGACACTGACGCCGCGCTGGAATGCGTAAAGAGCTTCGTCAAGCCGGCCTGCGTCATCGTCAAGCACGCCAACCCGTGCGGCGTGGCGGTAGTACCGGAAGACGAAGGCGGCATCCGCAAAGCCTACGACCTGGCCTACGCGACCGACACCGAATCGGCGTTCGGCGGCATCATCGCATTCAACCGTGAACTGGACGGCGAAACCGCCAAGGCCATTGTCGACCGCCAGTTCGTCGAAGTGATCATCGCCCCGAAAATCTCCCAGGCCGCCCGCGACGTGGTGGCTGCCAAACAGAACGTACGCCTGCTGGAGTGCGGCGAGTGGCCAGCCGAGCGCGCTGCCGGTTGGGACTTCAAGCGCGTCAATGGCGGCCTGCTGGTGCAAAGCCGCGATATCGGCATGATCACCGCCGATGATCTGAAGATCGTCACCAAGCGTGCCCCGACCGAGCAAGAGATCCACGACCTGGTATTCGCCTGGAAAGTGGCCAAGTTCGTCAAGTCCAACGCCATTGTCTACGCCAAGCAGCGCCAGACCATCGGCGTCGGCGCCGGCCAGATGAGCCGCGTCAACTCCGCCCGCATCGCTGCAATCAAGGCCGAGCACGCTGGCCTGCAGGTGCAGGGCGCAGTCATGGCGTCGGATGCATTCTTCCCGTTCCGTGACGGCATCGACAATGCAGCTAAAGTGGGTATCAGCGCCGTGATCCAGCCGGGTGGTTCGATGCGTGATGCTGAAGTCATCGCTGCTGCCGACGAGGCCGGCATCGCGATGGTCTTCACTGGCATGCGCCACTTCCGCCACTAATTACGCGGATCCCGAGGCGAGTCGAGATCCTGTGGGAGCGGGCTTGCCCGCGAATACGATGGTGGATTCACCGCCGCATTCGCGGGCAAGCCCGCTCCCACAGTGTTCGGCGCAAGCCACGGGATCACTTGAATCGAGGTTTTGACATGAAAGTTTTGATCATCGGCAGCGGCGGCCGTGAGCACGCCCTGGCCTGGAAAGTCGCCCAGGACCCACGCGTCGAGAAAGTCTTCGTTGCCCCGGGCAACGCCGGTACCGCCATTGAAGCCAAGTGCGAGAACGTCGCCATCGACGTGTGCGCCCTGGAGCAACTGGCCGACTTCGCCGAGAAAAACGTCGACCTGACCATCGTCGGCCCGGAAGCACCGCTGGTTATCGGCGTGGTCGACCTGTTCCGCAGCCGCGGCCTGGACTGCTTCGGTCCAACCAAGGGCGCGGCCCAGCTGGAAGGCTCCAAGGCCTTCACCAAGGATTTCCTGGCGCGTCACAAGATCCCGACCGCCGACTACCAGAATTTCACCGAGATCGAGCCAGCGCTGGCCTACCTGCAGGAAAAAGGCGCGCCAATCGTGATCAAGGCCGACGGCCTGGCTGCGGGCAAGGGCGTAATCGTCGCCATGACCCTGGAAGAAGCCGAAGCCGCCGTGCGTGACATGCTGGCCGGTAACGCCTTCGGTGAAGCCGGTTCGCGTGTCGTGATCGAAGAGTTCCTCGACGGCGAGGAAGCCAGCTTCATCGTCATGGTCGACGGCCACAACGTGCTGCCCATGGCCACCAGCCAGGACCACAAGCGCGTCGGCGACCAGGACACCGGCCCGAACACGGGTGGCATGGGCGCCTACTCCCCTGCCCCGGTCGTTACCGCCGACGTGCACCAGCGCGTGATGGACCAGGTGATCTGGCCAACCGTGCGCGGCATGGCCGAGGAAGGCAACGTCTACACCGGCTTCCTCTACGCCGGCCTGATGATCGACAAGGCGGGCAACCCCAAGGTCATCGAGTTCAACTGCCGCTTCGGTGACCCGGAAACCCAGCCGGTCATGCTGCGCCTGGAGTCGAGCCTGGTCCTGCTGGTGGAAGCTGCATTCGCCAAGGCACTGGACAAGGTCGAAGCACAGTGGGACCCGCGCCCGAGCCTGGGCGTGGTCCTGGCAGCGGGCGGTTACCCGGGCGACTACGCCAAGGGTGATGTGATCAACGGCCTGGACGCTGCCGCCAAGATCGAAGGCAAGGTATTCCATGCCGGTACTGCGCTCAAGGATGGCAAGGTAACCACCAACGGCGGGCGCGTGCTGTGTGCCACCGCCATGGGCAGCACCGTTGCCGACGCGCAGCAGCAGGCTTACCGCCTGGCCAAGGAAGTCAGCTGGAACGGCAGCTTCTACCGTTCCGACATCGGCTATCGGGCCATCGCCCGCGAGCGCGGTGAGCACCAGCAGTAAGTACTACCGGTATGCCGTAGCGGTTTCAGCCTGCGGCATCCGGCTCGTCGACAGGGCCCGGAATGGGCCTTGCCTTCGACTTGGCGCGCCGCGCATAGTGAGTACCCGGCACATCGGCCAAGAAGGGATTTCGTAGTGCGTCGGCTTCGGATTGCCTCAGCTCTGATCGTCAGCTTGCTGACCCTGCTCTGCATGTTTCCGGCTGCGGCCGAACATGACGGTGGCTGGACCGTTCTGTTCGACGAACAGGCCAACCTGCAACTGAGCGATGTGCGCTCCGAGCGCTATCGCAACCAGTTCAGCCCACTGCCTCTCGCCGACCTTGATGCTGCCCCGGCTGGACAGGCCTTGTGGCTGCACTATCGTCTGGCACCAGGTGACCAGGAGCAACTGCTGCGGGTATTTGCCCCGGACCTTTCTGGCCTGGACCTCTACGCCCTCGAAGGCGAACAACTTCTGCGTCAGCTGCACCACGGGCGCCAGGCCGGCAATGCCAGCCCGACCCTGCGAGGCAGCGACCATGTATTGCCCCTGCCCAACAGCAGGCAACCGCTGGACATCTACTTGCGCCTGGCCTCAGAGCACCAGCTGCGTCCGGCCATCAGCCTTGAACCTGCGGCCGAGGCAGCTTCGGACCAACGCCAGCCGCTGCTGTTCGGCATGCTGTTCGGCGGCCTGATCATGCTGATCATGCACAACCTGATCCGCTTCCTCTACACCCGCTCCAGCACCACCCTGATCCTGGCGCTCTACCACGGCCTGATGCTGCTCAGCGGCCTGATCCTGCTGAACCTCAGCGGCCCTTGGTGGCATGTGTGGCACAGTGCGCAAACGCCTGCCGCCTATCTGACACTGGTCCTGGCCGGCCTGTCCGGGTTGTATTTCACCCAACATTTCTTTTCGCCGTGCAATTCGCCACGGCTTAACCGCCTGCTGCAGGGTGAGATGCTGATTGTCGGGCTCAGTGGCCTGGTGCTGCTGTTCGTCGATACCCTGCCATTGAACCTGATGACCTACGCCCTGATGGCGCTGGGCAGCGTGAGCATGCTGCTGGTCAGCAGCTACCACTGGTACAAGGGTTATGCGCCCGGACGCCTGTTCAGCCTGGCAATGGTGGTGTTCAACCTCGGAGGCCTGGTACTGCTGCCAGCCCTGCTGGGCCTGACACGCACCTCGACACCCTGGCTGCTGTGTATCCTGCTGGGCCTGACCGTGGTCAGTGGCCTGCTGCTCAACCTGGCGGTCAGTGAACGGCTGCGGCGCATAAGCGAGGAGCGTTTCAGCGCCAGCCGCGCGCTGGCCGCCAGCGATGCAGAAATCAACGCCAAAGCCGAGTTCCTGGCCAAGATCAGCCACGAAATCCGCACCCCGATGAACGGCGTGCTCGGCATGACTGAACTGCTGCTGGGCACACCGCTGTCGGTGAAGCAACGAGATTATGTGCAGACCATCCACAGCGCGGGCAACGAGCTGCTGACGCTGATCAACGAAATTCTGGACATTTCCAAGCTGGAATCCCGGCAGATCGAGCTGGATGACGTGCAGTTCGACCTTAACGCGCTGATCGAGGATTGCCTGAACATCTTCCGCGCCAAGGCCGAGCAACAGAACATCGAGCTGATCAGTTTCACCCAGCCACAAGTACCCCGGGTCATCAGCGGAGACCCGACGCGCCTGCGCCAGGCCTTGTCGAGCCTGCTGGAAAACGCCCTGAAAAACACCGACCAGGGCGAGATCCTGCTGGTGGTGGCGCTGGATCAACGCGGCGAGGTGCCACGCCTGCGTATCGCCGTGCAGGACAGCGGCGAGCCGTTGCCCGCCGCCGACCGTGAAGCCTTGCTGCAGGCTGAGTTGCACAGCCACCACTTCCTTTCCAGCAACAAGCTGGGCGGCCATCTGGGGCTGGTCATCGCCAAACAGCTGATCGGTCTGATGCAGGGCGAGTTCGGCATCAAGAGCAGCACCGGCATGGGCAACACCTTGTGGCTGACCTTGCCGCTGGACCCTTCCCGTCTGGAACAGCCACCGGCGGACCTCGACAGCCCGCTGCGCGATGCCCGCGTGCTGGTGGTCGACGACAACGACACGTGCCGCAAGGTGCTTGTACAGCAGTGCAGCGCCTGGGGCATGAACGTCAGCGCGGTGCCGTCAGGCAAGGAGGCTCTGGCCCTTTTGCGCACCAAGGCACACCTGCGCGACTACTTCGACGCGGTGCTGCTGGACCAGAACATGCCCGGCATGACCGGCATGCAGCTGGCCGCCAAGATCAAGGAAGACCCGAGCCTGAACCACGACATCCTGGTGGTGATGCTCACCGGCATCAGCAATGCGCCGAGCAAAGTCATCGCGCGCAACGCCGGGGTCAAGCGAATACTGGCCAAACCGGTGGCCGGTTATACATTGAAGACCACCCTGGCCGAGGAGCTGGCCCAGCGCGGCCGCGAACAGGCGATGCCTGCCAGCCTGCCTGGCATCCCGCAGGCGCTGGACCTGCCAGGCGACTTCCGCGTGCTGGTCGCCGAAGACAACAGCATCTCGACCAAGGTGATCCGCAGCATGCTCGGCAAGCTCAACCTCAAGCCCGATACCGCCTGCAATGGCGAAGAGGCCTTGCAGGCAATGAAAGCGCAGCATTATGACCTGGTGTTGATGGACTGCGAGATGCCGATACTGGACGGTTTCTCGGCCACCCAGCAGTTGCGGGCCTGGGAAGCAGAAAACCAGCGCCAGCGCACGCCGGTGGTGGCACTGACAGCGCACATACTCGCCGAACACAAGGAGCGTGCGCGGCTGGCAGGCATGGACGGACACATGGCCAAGCCGGTGGAGTTGTCGCAGTTGCGTGAGCTGATTCAATACTGGGCCAATCACCGGGAAGCCAAGGTGGACCCGGCACATACGTCCTGACCGATATCCAATGCTCTTGCAGGAGCGGCCTCGCGACACAAGGCCGCGCCGGCATAAACCCAAGGAACACTGCTCATGCTCCATGAGTTGTTCAGCGTCTACCTGAAAATGCTCGTGCTCTACAGCCCGTTCTTCGTGCTGTCGTGTTTCATCAGCCTGACCCGTGGCCACTCCAGCAAGGAGCGCAAGCAACTGGCCTGGAAGGTCGCGTTCGCAGCCTTGGTCGCCAGCGTGACGCTCTACCTGTTCGGGCGCGCGATCTTCGGAATTTTCGGCATCACCGCCGATGCCTTCCGCATCGGTGCCGGCAGCGTGCTATTCATTTCGGCCCTGGGCATGGCCCAGGGCAAGCCGGCGGTACAGGCCGACAACGTGCAGCAGGATGTGACCATCGTACCGCTGACCATTCCGCTGACCGTTGGCCCCGGTACCATCGGTGCCCTGCTGGTGATGGGGGTGAGCCAGCCGCACTGGGATGAAAAACTGCTGGCCATCGTCAGCATTGCCCTGGCCAGTTTCACTGTCGGCCTAGTGCTTTACCTGTCCCACGGTATCGAGCGAATCCTGGGCGACCAGGGCCTGCAGATCGTCAGCCGTTTGATGGGGCTGTTCGTCTGTGCCCTGGCGGCGCAGATCATTTTTACAGGGATCAAAGGGTACCTGGTGCCTTAGATGGCATAGTCATGAATGCGCGCCAGGGATACCTTGACGACGCTTTCCTGCACTTTTGGCATTACGCTGTTCTCGAAGGCCAGAATATTGAACCGGACCAGCTCCGCACGCACATTCTTGTAACTGCGCTTGCGGCTGATGAACCCTGCACTGAAAACAGACTGCTTGTCCGTTTCGTGGTAAATCACCATGTCGACACGGTTATTACCGGCCGGCGCACAGGCCAACACTTGAAAGTGCTGCATCTCGAATGCCTTTTTCTCAAGTTCCTTCAGCACCGACGGCTTGGTCAGCAACGCTTGAATGGACACTTTGACCGACGATGCAAAGCTGTCCCCGGCAGTTTTGGACAGGGTCTGCAGCACCTGATCCGTCTGTTGCGTACGCGTCTTGTCCGGCCAATGGATCTGCTCAGCCGTCACCGCATCCCACCCCATGAATTTGAGTTGGTTACGGTAATAAGCGAACCAGTCTTTAATCAGCCCCTCTTTGAAAGCGGCCTCGGTGGCTCTTTCGGCCATTGCCAAGGCCAGCTTCACCTTGTTTTTCTGCGCGGCGTCGACGCCCGGCAAGAACGAAACAATCCCAGCGCCGATCACGGCAGACGTGGCTTCACTCATGATGCTGCTCCTGTAGGTTGTGCGTAAGGGTCGAACCGGTAAACGGCCTGTGCATCCTTGGTTTCCATCAAGGCCTGCAATTCATCACGCTGGCGTTGGAAGCGTCCTTCATCCAATGCCAGGGAAACGCCGTTGAACTCGGCCTCGCCCTCAAGTACTTGTTCGCCCAGAAATGTCTCCAGCGAAACTAGCGAGAGTGGCTTGTCGATTTGCAGCGAGATGCTGCACAAGTCCAGCGCCGGGCCCGGCTTGAGTACGCCAAGTTCGATGACCAGGGTGGAGCACTGCGCCTGATCATGCGCGCAGAAACTCAGCAAGTGCCGGAAGCCTTCAGCAGACTGGCCAAGGCCCGTCTTTATCGCCGCCAGCACGGCCTCATGGCGAAGCGAACGCATCTTCAGCCACGCTTCAAGTGGCTGTATATGCGCGTTGCGCACAGGTCGCCCCAACGGTTTCAGGTCATGAGTACTGGCCAGCTTGATCCAGCCCAGTTGGCGGTAGGCCTCCCGATACGCGGCATACCAGTTTTCATAATTGTCCACGCGTGAACCGGCGTGCTTGTTGGCTACCAACTGCGCGTACAGGACTGAATCGAAAGCGGCCTGGCGTTGTGCCTCGACTGCGCCTGGCGAATACAGCAATGCTGTTCCGCCAATCAACATCAGTTGCTCATCTGCTCTATCCATCGTGTTACCTCGTCACAAAGAACCGAACAAGGCGGCGTTGCGACTACGCCGCCGAGCAATCAGATGTCGTACTCGAGCACGTTCTCGACACTGCGCACGCCGAGTTTGTTTTCTACGGTTTCGCGGACTTTGTCGTAGACAAAGTTATTGAGGGTGAGCACTGCCGTGCCGGCGTAGTAAGCGGACCTGTCCAGCTTCCACTGGATGCCGAGCACATCGTCGTCCAGTGCTGGGGCAGATGCCTGGATGCAGCTCACCACCATGACCACATCGTTTTTTGAGGTTTCAATGCAGGAGGCCAGGCCGACCAGGCCCCTGGCTTTGTTCTTGCGCTTGTGGTGGAGCACCTTGGCGTCGTTTTCGACTGTGGTCATTTTGTCAAACGCCCGCTTTGCCACTTCACCCAGCTTGGTGCCGCCCAGCATCGCATTGCCGACCACACCTATCGCGCGGATGGCCACGGCGCCTACGGTGACGGACAGTTCCACCGAGGTTTCAAGTTCGAAGGTACGGCGTGGGATGGTAAAGCCAAGGTCTCGCATGACATCGATGAATTTGTCGTACCACTCTCGGCTCTGCTTTTCGGCGTCAAAAGCTTTGTCGGCGACCAACGTGGCGAAGTGGAAGGCATTCTTCACATCATGACGGCTTTGCGCAGACATGCCCGCGCCGAAGGCAAGCAGGTTGCCGTCTACCAGGATGGCGGCATCGGTGGTGGTGATTTGGGTTGCATCGGACATTGGAAACTCCTTGATGGTTGCCCCTTGAGTCAAGGGCAATCACCTTAGCCAGCGCGCTGGCCACAAAGCGCGCTGAAGAGTTTCCGACGCAACTAGTTGGCGGTGGGGTACCAACGCGGCGTGTAGGCCCACACCCCACCCGACAGGCGAGGGAATACACAGGTTGTAGAGGAGCCAACCAGAACCATGGTGCGCATATCGACCATTTCCGGCAGCAGCTCGGCCAAGGTGACTACCTTAAGCGTCTGCCCCGGCCTACCGATGTCACGGCCTAGGACTACAGGCGTGTTCCCGTCACGATGTCGGCGCACAACCTCCAGGGCCACACCGAGCTGGTGCGGCCTGGCCTTGGAGATCGGGTTGTAGAAGGCCAGCACCAGGTCGGCCTGGGCAGCCAGGTCCAGGCGCTTTTCAATGATCGACCAGGGCTTGAGGTTGTCCGACAGCGACATCACGCAGAAGTCATGCCCCAGCGGTGCACCTGCCTGGGCGGCGGTTGCCAGCGAGGCTGATACCCCCGGCAAGATCTGCAGGTCAACGCGATGCCAAGTGGGGTCGCTGGATTCGTGCAATGCTTCGAGCACCGCAGCGGCCATGGCGAAAACGCCCGGGTCGCCCGACGAGACCACCACCACCGAACGGCCTTGGGCCGCCAGTTCGAAGGCATGTCGGGCGCGCTGCATCTCTTCGCGGTTGTCGGTGCAGTGCAGCACCTGGTCGCTGCGGAACGGGCCAGCCATGCGCACGTAAGTTTCGTAACCGAGCACATCTTCGGCCTGCGCAAGTTCGGCCTTGACCGCCGGCACCATCAGTTCCGCCGCACCTGGGCCAAGGCCGATGACCGCCAGGCGACCGCGACGGCGGCCGACCTGCGCTACGTCGACCGGGGCAGGCGCCACCGCGACCACGACTTCTCCAAGCGCTATCAACTCGCTATCGGGCACCGCCGCAGCGACCATGCTGGCCACATCGCCTGGGCGGGTGGCGAAGCGCAAGGGGACACCCAGGGCCTGCGCAGCTTCGTGCAACGCGCTGTCGGCCATGGTTCGCTCGTCTGCCAGCACGCAGGCTACCGAGGGCTCGGCGATGCCGGCCTGCTGCAGGGCTGCGCGAATACTGTGCAGATTGCCACCTGCAACGCCCACCACCACCAGGCGCGGGTGGATCAGCAGCTCGTCGCGGTTGGCCGGGCGCGCCTGATGCCCCACATGGATGGTGCGCTGCGCCGCTTCGCTGGCGGGCAACTGCGCCAGCTGCAGCCACGGGGCGTTACCTTCGATGCGCACAGACTCACCCGCCAGCAGGTCGGATACAAAGCGCTTGCCTTGCTCGATGTCGGCCAATGCATAGCCCTGCGGCGGGTTCAGCAGGCAAGTCCCGAAGCGCAGCTCGCCACTGGTGGTGATGGCAGCGGAAACGCCCAGCGCGTCAGCGATTTCGCGCGCCATCACGTTCACCCCACCGAGGCCGCCGAGCAACGGCACTACCGCGCTACCATCCTCGGCCACGGCCAGGACCGGCGGCTCGCTGCCCTTCTCGCTGAGCAGGCTGGCCAGACTGCGGATGACGATACCCGCGGCGCACAACGCGATGATCGGCGTGTCTTGCTGGTACAACCCGCGCAGGGTATCGCCAAACGACGCGTACGACTGGTCCGCACCCTCGACACGCCCCTCGAGGCCATGGATCGTGGCCTGTGGATAACAGGCCTGGATACGCTGCGCCGTCGCCAGGCTGCCCGGCCCAAGAATGATGATCGCCGGCGCCTTGTGCATGTTCAGCCCTGCCATTTTTCCCCCGGCACGATTATCAGCGAGAAGTAGGGTGACGACTGCGGGTCGACCTGGTCCAGCGGCACGATCTTCTGGTTGGCCATGGTCGCCCGTTCCACATACAGCGCACGCCCGTCCAGGCCCAGTTCGGCCAGCACTTCGCGCACCTTGGGGAAGTTGCGCCCAAGTTTCATGATCACCGCTGCATCGGCGTCGGCCAGACGGCGCTTGAGCTCTTGAGCGGGCAACACACCGGACAACACCGAAAGGCTCTGGTTGCGGTACACCAGCGGCGCCCCCAGCACCGAAGCGCCACCGAGCATGGAGCAGACACCGGGAATCACTTCTGCCTCGTAGCGCTGCGCCAGGCGGTCATGCAAGTACATGTAGGAGCCATAGAAGAACGGGTCGCCTTCGCAAATCACCGCCACGTCGCGGCCGGCATCCAGGTGCTCGGCCACCTGTACGCTGGCTTCGTCGTAGAAGTCGCTGATCACTTGCTCATAGGACAGCGGCGCCGGCAGCACTTCGGTGGTGACCGGGTAGACCAGCGGCAGCAGGGTCTGCTCGGGCTGCAGGTGCGCCTCGATAATGCCGAAGGCATTGCCACGCTTGCCCTTGGCCACGAAGTAGCCGACCACCGGCGCCTCACGCAACAGGCGCAGGGCCTTGAGGGTAATCAGTTCAGGATCGCCAGGGCCCACGCCCAGGCCAAGCAGTCGTCCGCGCGGCGCCATCATTCCACCTCCGTGGCCAGGGCGTTGACCGCCGCGGCGGCCATCGCGCTACCGCCCAGGCGGCCTTGCATGATCACGAACGGCACGCCACGGCTGTCGGCGGCGAGCATGGCCTTGGACTCGGCAGCGCCGACGAAACCGACCGGGAAACCGAGGATCAGCGCCGGCTTGGGCGCACCGGCGTCGAGCATTTCCAACAGGTAGAACAGCGCAGTAGGGGCATTGCCGATGACCACCACGCTGCCCTCCAGGTAAGGGCGCCACAGTTCCAGGGCTACGGCGGAGCGTGTGTTGCCGGCGTCTTTGGCCAGGCCCGGCACGCTGGGGTCACGCAGGGTGCAGATGACTTTGTTGTCAGCTGGCAGGCGGGCCCGGGTGATGCCTTCGGCCACCATGTGCGCATCGCACAGGATCGGCGCGCCGTTGAGCAGCGCCTCTCGCCCGGCCCGGCCGGCACCGTCGGAGAACTGCAGGCCATCGATGGCGTCGACCATGCCACAGGCGTGGATCACGCGCACGGCGAGCTTTTCAAGGTCTGCGGGGATCCGCTCGAGTCGGGCTTCCTCGCGGATGATCCGGAAGGAATTGCGATAGATCTCCTGACCATCGCGGATGTAGTCAATCATCAAGGTGCTCCGTCGGCAGGTCGAGCATGGCGCCTGCTTCATTCAAGGTAAGGTCGGTGGCGCGCAGGGCACCGAAACCCGGCTGGCGCGCATCACGCAGGTACAGGTCGTAACGGCCCGGCGAACGGGCCAGCAAGGTGGCCGGGGCAACATGGGCCACGGCGCAGGAACGGGGGCAGCCGGACAGGTGCACGCTGGCCGGCACGCCAGGGCCCAGCAGCGCGGCCAGGACAACGGCGTCGGCCTTGGTCTCGGCAAGGGCCTTGGCGCAGCCGCTGGCACCGGTGCAGCCGCTGATACGCGCCAGGGGTTCACGGTCGTGGCACAGCAACCCCAGCGCAGACAGCTCGGCCAGGGCCTGATCGATGTGCTGCGCTTGCAGGTTGGTCAGCACCAGGCTTTGCCAGGGGCTAAGGCGCATACTGGCATCGCCCAGTTCACGGGCAATACGTGCGGCGCCACGCAGCATCGCGGGGGTCAGGCGGCCTTGCGGTGGGGCAACGCCAAGGGCAACACCCTGCGCCTGGGGCAACCTGCCCAACCACGAGGCGCGGTGCTGTTCACGCCGCCATGTGAGCACGGCGGCATCGCAGCGGATGTCCAGGCCGAGCCCAGCGACAAAATCAGCTGGCGGGTACACCTCAAGCAGCTGGCGCATGCGCGTCTGCGTCGGGGATGCCAGATCGAGGAAGCGCTCCAGCACGGCGCGCACCAGCATCAGGCCCTGCGTCAGCGGCACCGCACCAAGCGCCTGGCCCTCTGCCGGGCACCCTGCCAGGCCAAACGCCAGCCAGGTCTGCTGGTCCAGGTGCAGGGGCGACAGCCACAGGTCATGGGGGTGTTCGAGCATCGCCAGGCGCTCGCCTGCATCCAGCTGCACAGCGAACTTGGCCGACAGCTGGTGAAAGCGCGGGGTGCCTTCCAACAGGTCGAGGATCTGCCCGGCCAGCGGCCTGGCGTCCAGCAGCATGAGCGGGTCATGCCCGGCCAGTGGGCTGAGCATCACGTTGCGCACATCGTCACCCGCGGCATCGCGTGGTCCCAGGCCGGCTGCGAGCAGTGCCTCGACCAAAGCGCGATGCTCGCTGCCAATGCCGCGAATCTGCAGGTTGCCACGGTTGGTGGCCTCGATCACGCCGCCAGCAAAACGCTCCGCCGCCGCCGCCACGGCTTCAGCCTGCTCGGCCAGCAGCAGGCCACCCGGCAGCTTGATGCGGCAGATACCGCCATCACGGGCACTGACGATGCGCCACAACCCCGGGCAGGCCGAGGGACGAGGGATGACAGTGGGGGCTTCGGCCTGGGTCAATGGGGTGTCCGGCAATCTGTGAAAGTGCGCTTGAGTGTAGAAGGCGCGGTATTATGCCTGCTTTGTCCGGCGGCATGAAAAGCCGGTGGTCGAGCATCCTCGGCGATCAAGTAGAAATTCAGGACCGCGTCGCCTTCTTCGAGGGCTCGCCCGCTCCCACAGGATCACTGCAGGCTGCACATGCTGCACTGTACCTGTAGGAGCGGGCTTGCCCGCGAAGGGGCGCGAAGCGGCCCCAAAAATGGCGGATTGAAATACATGACACCCTGGCTGACAGTAGTAGGCATCGGCGAAGACGGCTTCAGCGGCCTGGGCAAACAGGCCCGGCGCGCCCTGATGGGCGCTGTCCGGGTCTTCGGCAGCCCGCGCCAGCTGGCCTTGCTGCCACGTTGCGTGACCGCTGAACAGTTGGCCTGGCCCAGCCCGTTCTCGCTGGCCCCGGTGCTGGCCCTTCGCGGCGAGCCGGTGTGCGTGCTGGCCAGCGGTGATCCTATGTTCTACGGCGTCGGCGCCAGCCTGGCACGCCAGGTGCCTGCTGCAGAAATGCGCGTGTTGTCGCTGCCCTCTTCCTGCGCCCTGGCCGCTGCCCGCCTGGGCTGGCCGCTGCAGGACCTGCAGGTGGTGTCGCTGGTGGCCCGCCCCCTGGCAGCGCTCAATGCCCACTTGTACAGCGGCATGCGCCTGCTGGTGCTGAGCAACGATGGCGACAGTCCGGCGGCAATTGCCGCGCAACTGCGCGAGCACGGCTTCGGCCCTAGCCGCCTGCAGGTGTTCGAGCACCTGGGGGGCGTGGACGAACGTGCACTGGCCGGCACCGCCCAAGACTGGCCGCACACTGGTATCGCGGCGCTCAACCTGGTAGCCATCGAATGCCTGGCTACGCCCGATGCGCCCCGCCTGCACCGGCTGGCCGGGCTGCCAGACGCCGCATACCGGCACGATGGCCAGTTGACCAAGCGTGATGTCCGCGCCATCACCCTGGCGCGCCTGGCACCGCAGCCTGGCGAACTGTTGTGGGATGTGGGCGCGGGCTGCGGCTCGATCGGCATCGAATGGATGCGCGCCCACCCGGCATGCCGCGCCTTGGCCATCGAGGCCGACGAAGGCCGCCAGGGTTTGATCGAGCACAATCGCGATGCACTGGGTGTACCCGGCCTGCAACTGATTCGCGGCAAGGCGCCAGCGGCGCTGCAAGGCCTGGAACAACCGGATGCGATCTTCATCGGAGGCGGCGTAACCCGCACAGGTGTACTGGACCTGTGCTGGGCAAGCCTGCGCCCCGGCGGCCGCCTGGTGGCCAACGCCGTCACCCTGCAAAGCGAACTGGCCCTGGCACATTTTCGCGAACAGCACGGTGGTGAGCTGACCCGTATCCATGTCGCTCATGCCCAGCCCTTGGGTGCGTTCGACACTTGGCGCCAGGCTCTGCCGATCACCCTTCTCGAAGTACTGAAACCCGCCGATGCGTGAAGAAACCCGCGAACAGCCCGCGCCTCTGCGCAGCGGCCTTACCACCGGCAGCTGCGCCACCGCCACCAGCCTGGCAGCGGCCAAGCTGCTGCTCACCGGGCAGCGTGACGATGCGGTGGACATCACCCTGCCCAAAGGCAAGGTCGTGCAGATGCGCCTGGAATTCTGCCGCCTGATCGGCGAGTGCGCCGAAGCCGGCACCCTCAAGGATGCGGGTGACGACCCGGACGTGACCCACGGTGCCCTGGTCTATTGCCAGGTGCGCCTGCTGGCGGAACCTGGCATTGGTTTTGTAGCAGGCAGCGGCGTGGGCACGGTGACCCGGCCGGGGCTGGTGCTGGCTGTGGGTGAACCGGCCATCAACCCGGTGCCTCGGCGCATGATCAGTGAACACCTGCAACACCTGGCCGACGCGTGTGGCTACCTTGGCGGCTTCGAGGTCACGGTCAATGTGCAAGGTGGCGAGCAGCTGGCCCTGAAAACCATGAACCCGCGTCTGGGCATTCTCGGTGGGCTGTCGATCCTCGGCACCAGCGGCATCGTGCGGCCGTTCTCCTGCGCGGCCTACATTGCCTCGATCCACCAAGGCATCGACGTGGCCCACACCAATGGCTACACGCACATAGCCGCGTGCACCGGCAATGCCAGCGAAGACACCATGCGCCGCGTCTACAGTCTGCCGGAAATCGCCCTGATCGAAATGGGCGATTTCGTCGGCGCGGTGCTCAAGCACCTGCGCAAGGTACCGGTGCCGCGCCTGACCCTGTGCGGCGGCTTCGGCAAGATCAGCAAACTGGCCGCCGGGCACATGGACCTGCACAGCCGTCACTCCAGCATCGACTTGCCGCAACTGGCAGGTTGGGCCGCAGACATTGGCGCTGACGAGGCGTTGCAGGCTGCCATCAGCGGCGCCAACACCAGCCAGCAAGCGCTCGCCCTGGCTCATGCGGCCGGCATTGCCCTGGGTGACGCGGTGTGTGCCCACGCCCTGGCCTTCGCCCGTAGCGTCGTGCCGGCGCAGGTGCACGTGGAAGTGTTCGCCATCGACCGCCAAGGCGGCATCGTCGGCCAGGCGGGTGTGCAATGACTGCGCGCATCCTGTTGCTGGGAGGTGTCACTGAAGCCCTGGCTATCGCCCGCCGGCTCGGGCCTCGACATGTCTACAGCCTGGCCGGTATCGGCCGCGTGCCCCAGGGCTTGCAATGCCAGGTGCGGGTCGGCGGCTATGGCGGCGTCGAGGGCCTGACCCGTTACCTGCGCGAAGCGGGCATCACCCTGCTGATCGACGCCACACATCCCTATGCCGCGCAAATCAGCCGCAATGCCGCCAGCGCCGCACGCAACGCCAGCATCCCGTGCTGGGCCTTGCGCCGCCCCGCCTGGCAGGCGCAAGCGGGGGACGACTGGCGTGAAGTCGAGGATTGGGCAGGGTTGATCGAAGCACTGAAGCCGTTCCGCAGGCCACTGTTCACGCTGGGGCGCGAGCCGCTGCAGCACCTGGACGAGATTCCGCCGGAGCAGTTCTGGACCTTGCGTGCGCTGGAGGCGTGCCCTGGCAACGAGCGCTGTGAAGTGATTGGCGCACGTGGGCCGTTCCATATCGAGGATGAGCGAGTGTTGTTCCAGCGCCGCCACATCGATGTGCTGATCAGCAAGAACAGCGGCAGTGTGGCGACCGAGCCGAAGCTGGAAGTGGCGCGGGAGCTTGGCGTGCCGGTGCTTGTCCTGAAACGTCCGACGCTGCCGGAGGTGGACAGGGCATTCGACTCACTGACGGATCTGGCCACAGCGCTCGCCCTTTAGGCGCTGCCCTTTCGCGACACAAAGGCACTCCTACAAGGATTTCAGACTTTTCTTCCAACCAACCCAGTGGCCCGTTGCCGATCTGCTGCCTTAAACTCGACGCCCCTCCCCCGGAAGGTTTCACCCATATGGAAATGCAATGGTGGATCTGGCTGGTCTTCGGCATTGCGCTGATCCTGCTTGAACTGGTCCTCCCAACGTTCTTCATACTCTGGTTCGGCATCGGCGCCGTGCTGGTCTCGCTTATCTCGCTCGCCGCACCCAGCCTGCAACTGGACATGCAGGTCCTGCTGTGGGTACTGCTGTCGTCGGCCACCACCGTGCTGTGGTTCAAAGTGTTCCGGCGCAAGCAGCCGGATGTGCGCTGGACCGCCGACAGCGTGATCGGCGAAGTGGGCCTGCTGACCGCTCCCGTGTCGGAGTTCCAGAAAGGCCGCGTACGCTTCCAGAAGCCGATCCTCGGCAACGAAGAGTGGACCTGCGTCGCCGATAGCCAGATCGCCGCCGGCGAGCGGGTACGCCTGACCGCCATCGAGGGGAACACCGCCCGCGTTATCCGGGCCTGAATCCGCATTAAAAGGAATTTTGCAGCATGACCAGCCTCATCGTCGTCGGCGCCATCGCCCTGTTCGTCCTGATCACCGTGTTCAAGGGGGTGCGCATCGTGCCCCAGGGCGAGGAGTGGATCGTCGAACGCCTGGGTCGCTACCACAGCACCCTCAAGCCGGGCCTGAACATTGTCATCCCCTACATGGACGTGGTCGCCTACCGCCTGCCGACCAAGGACATCATCCTCGATGTGCAGCAGCAGGAAATCATCACCAAGGACAACGCGGTAATCGTCGCCAACGCCCTGTGTTTCGCCAAGGTAGTCGACCCGCAGAAAGCCTCGTATGGCGTGCAGGACTTCTCGTTCGCCGTCACCAGCCTGACCATGACCTCGCTGCGCGCCATCGTCGGTGCAATGGACCTCGACGAGGCGCTGTCCAGCCGCGAGCAGATCAAGGCCCGCCTGCGCGATGCAATGTCCGAGCAGACCGAAGACTGGGGCGTGACGGTGCGCTCGGTGGAGATTCAAGACATCAAACCTTCGGAAAACATGCAACTGGCCATGGAACGCCAGGCCGCGGCCGAACGTGAGCGCAAGGCCGACGTTACCCGCGCCGAAGGGGCCAAGCAGGCGGCGATCCTCGAAGCAGAGGCGCGCCTGCAGGCGGCCAGGCTGGATGCCGAGGCACAGATCAGCCTGGCCGAGGCCTCGGCGCGGTCGATTTCGCTGGTGAAGGAAGCGGTGGGCAACGAGACCGTACCGGCGATGTACCTATTGGGCGAACGCTATGTGGGCGCGATGGAGAACCTGGCGGGGAGCAGCAATGCCAAAGTGGTGGTGTTGCCGGCTGACCTGCAAGAAACCGTGCGCGGGTTGATGGGCCGCAACAAGATTTGAGAGTGTCGGGGGCGCTTTGCGCCCCTATCGCGACACAAGGCCCCACAGGACAGCGCAGTATTCGAGGCTGCCGCAATTCTGTGGGAGCGGCCTTGTGTCGCGATGGGCTGCACAGCAGCCCCCATTACCAGACCACCTGCGTCACTTCACCGCACCCCGGCATTTTTACCTATACTCCGCCGTACAATAGCCACCACGATTCCTGACCGGATCTCTCCATGCCCCCACGTCGGCACATTGCCTGGATAGCCTGCCTTGCAGTGCTGTTCAACCTGCTGGCCATGCCGCTGTCTTCTGCTGCGCCCAAGGGCACGGCCGAGCAGCTGCTGTGGGGGGCTTTCTGTTCCAGCATGGCCAACAAGGCCAACGTCGACGTTCAGGCCCTGGCCAAGATCGACCTCGGCCCGCAAAGTGACGACAGCGTCGGCATGATGAACTGCTGGTGCTGCTCCGGTGCCGTGCCGCTGCTGGCCCTGCCCGGCTACCCGCCACAGTTGCACAACCCGCCGACACTGCTCAGCGGGCTGCTGCCGCCACCTGCCAAGTACACACCCACGCCCCGCCAGCTCTGGCCTGGGCTAAACCCTCGTGCCTCTCCGCTAGCCTGAGTTCATCATGCTGTCTGCCTGAACCAGAATTGAAACGGAGATTCACCATGCTCAAGCACGCCCTCGTCATGGCCGCCCTGCTGCTGCCTGGCGCCTTTGCCAATGCCCACGAATACAGCGTGGGTGACCTGCACATTGCCCACCCGTGGTCGCTGCAGTTGCCACCCAACGCGCCTAACGTCGCCGCGTATTTCGTGGTGCACAATAATGGCCAGGCTGATGACCGCCTGCTCAGCGTCGACAGCCCCATCAGCGATGACGCGCAACTTCACGAGCATGCCATGAGCGCCACTGGCGCCATGAAGATGCAACAGGTGCCCAGCGTGGTAGTGCCTGCCGGCAAGGACCTGACCTTTGCCCCCGGTGCCTACCATGTGATGCTGATGCAGCCCAAGGACCGCAGCCTGCTCAGCGACGGCAAACGCTTCCCGTTGACCCTGCACTTCGAAAAGGCCGGCGACATCACCGTCGAAGTGGCCGTGCAGAAGCAGGCGCCTGCGGACCAGCCGCAAGCCCACGAACACGCGCACTGATACCTGCTGACAGGCACGCGCCATGAGCCTGCCGCGCCACAGCATCGGCCGTACCATCCGCCCTGACCTCAGGCGCGCCGGTGGCGGATGGCTGAGCCTGTTCGCCATGTGGATGATCTTCATCGGCCCGCTGATTTCCCAGTCGATGCCGATGGACCACCACGCGGGCATGAACATGCCGATGAACATGCCGATGGCGGCTGCCCATCAGCATGGCGGCGACGCCCATCACGGCCACGGCAGCGATGGCCAGTTGCATGTGATGTGGGAAAAGTGCGGTTACTGCAGCCTGTTGTTCAACTGCCCGGCCCTGCCCCAGGCCCTCAGCCCGCTCAGCGCCGGCAGCATCGTCCCCACCACCCACCTGCTTGCGCCAACGCACCAGGGCCATGCCCGGCAGGCTGTATTCCCTGGTGCGCGCAGCCGCGCCCCGCCTTCTTCGATCAACGTCTGAAACCACATTTTGCGCACGAAGCCAGGAGGCTTCGCGCTAACTCATGACTGATCGACTGGAATCATTATGTCCGGCTGCACCCCTGTTTTTGCCTTGTCCCTGCGTGGGACCATCGCCGCCCTGTGCGGCTCGCTGCTCGCGCCCATGGCCCTGGCTGCCGACCCTGGCCATGAAGACCATGTGCACGACGCACCCGAGTTGAGCCCGACGGTGATCACCGCCGTGGCCCCGAGTTCGCCGCTGACTGTGGTCACCAACCCGAAAGACCCGCGCCAGCCAGTGCCGGCCAGCGACGGCGCCGACTACCTGAAGACCATCCCCGGCTTCTCGGCAATCCGTGCCGGCGGTACCAACGGCGACCCGGTATTGCGCGGCATGTTCGGCTCGCGTCTGAACATCCTCACCAACGGAGGCCTGATGCTTGGGGCCTGCCCCAATCGCATGGACGCGCCCACGTCCTATATTTCGCCAGAAACCTATGACCGCCTGACCGTGATCAAAGGCCCGCAGAGCGTCATCTGGGGCCCCGGCGGCTCGGCAGGCACCATCCTCTTCGAGCGCGAACCGGAGAAATTCGGCACCCTCGGCAGCCGCGTCAACGCAAGCCTGCTGGCCGGCTCCAACGGCCGCTTCGACAAGGTGCTGGATGCCGCGGCCGGCAACAGTCAGGCCTACGCCCGCTTCGTCGGCAACCAGTCACGTTCGGATGACTACCACGACGGCAACAACGACACCGTGCCGTCGCGCTGGGACAAGTGGAACGGCGATGTCGCTCTCGGTTGGACTCCCGACCAGGACACCTTGCTGGAGCTGACTGCCGGCAAGGGTGATGGCGAAGCCCGCTACGCCGGGCGCGGCATGGACGGCTCGCAGTTCAAGCGCGAAAGCCTGGGCCTGCGCTTTGAGAAGTCCAACCTCGGCGAGGTGCTCGACAAGGTCGAGGCGCAGGTCTACTACAACTACGCCGACCATGTGATGGACAACTACAGCCTGCGCACGCCGTCGGGTAGCGGAATGATGGGCATGCCGATGGTCAGCAACGTCGACCGCCGCACCATGGGTGCACGCATCAAAGCCACCTGGCGCTGGGCCGACGTGCAGCTGATCAGCGGCATCGACGCGCAAACCAATGAACATCGACAGCGTGGCGGTATGGGTGTGGACGCACATAAGGGCCAGGCCTGGACCAAGGACGCCGACTTCCACAACTACGGCGCCTTCAGCGAACTGACCTGGTACGTCAGCGGTGAGGACCGCTTGATTACCGGCGCCCGTCTGGACCGCGCCTCGGCGCGCGACTTCCGCAAAACCAGCGCCACCGAAGGCGACACCCGCGCCGATACCCTGCCAAGCGGCTTCATCCGTTACGAGCACGACCTGGCGGCCATCCCGGCCACCACCTACATCGGCCTCGGCCATGCCCAGCGCTTCCCCGACTACTGGGAGCTGTTCTCACCCAAGCTGGCACCACCCGGCTCGGCCAATGCCTTCGACGGCATCAAGCCAGAAAAAACCACCCAGCTCGACTTCGGCATCCAGTACCGCACTGAACGCCTGGAGGCCTGGGCTTCGGGCTATGTCGGGCAGATTCGCGACTACATCCTGTTCGACTATCGCACTGGCATGATGGGCATGAGCACCTCGCAGGCGCAGAACATCGATGCCCGCATCATGGGTGGCGAACTGGGCGCCGCCTACCAGCTGACTGAAAACTGGAAGGCCGACGCCACGCTTGCCTACGCTTGGGGCAAGAACAGCAGCGATGGCAAAGCGCTACCTCAAATGCCTCCCCTGGAAAGCCGCATGGGCCTGACGTACAGCCGCGATGTGTGGAGCGTCGGCGCACTGTGGCGGCTGGTGGCGGCGCAAAACCGCATTGCCGAAAACCAAGGGAACGTCGTTGGCAAGGACTACGACAAGAGCGCCGGCTTCGGCGTGTTCTCCCTGAACGGCGCCTACAAGGTGAACAACAACCTCAAGCTCAGCGCAGGGGTCGACAACCTGTTCGACAAAACCTACGCCGAGCACTTGAACCTGGCCGGGAACGCCGGGTTTGGCTACCCGGCTACAGATCCACAGCCGGTCAACGAGCCAGGCAGGACCTTCTGGACCAAGGTCGACTTCAGCTTCTGACAACAACGGGCGCAGCTTCGGTTGCGCCCCTCAGCTGGTCAAAAAGGAGGTTCCCATGAGAGGAACACGCGTCTCATTCTATAACCTGGCCTGGCGTTGGCATTTCTATGCAGGGCTGTTCGTGGCCCCGTTCATGATCCTGCTGGCAATCACCGGCATCATCTACCTGTTCAAGCCCCAGCTCGACCCGCTGCTGTACCGCGACCTGATGGTGGTCGAGGCCGGCCAGCACCGGCAGGGCGCAGACACGATGCTGGCTGAAGTGCGCCAGGCCTACCCAAAGGGCCACATCGCCCAGTACTTGCCGCCACTGAACGCCGAGCGCAGTGCGCAGTTCGTGGTGCATGACGGCGGGCGCGAACTGAACGTGTTCGTCGACCCATACAGCGGCAAGGTCCTCGGCGAACAGGACGGCAAGCAGAACCTGCAAGCCATCGCCCGCGCCCTGCATGGCGAGCTGATGGTCGGCACGGTCGGTGACCGGCTGGTGGAACTGGCTGCGGGCTGGGGCATCGTGCTGGTGGTATCGGGCCTGTACCTGTGGTGGCCGCGCGGGCGCAGTGGCGCTGGCGTGCTTTGGCCGCGGCTGTCGGCGCGCGGCCGGCTGTTCTGGCGTGACCTGCACGCGGTAACCGGTTTCTGGGGTTCGGCCTTGCTGTTGTTGATGCTGGTCAGCGGCATGACCTGGACCGGCTTGTGGGGCAAGCAGTACGCTGATTTGTGGAACCGCTTCCCGGCAGCCATGTGGAACGACGTGCCCAAGTCGGACCAGCAGGCGCGTGAGTTGAACAGCGCACACCGCCAGACCGTGCCCTGGGCCATGGAAAACACGCCGATGCCACAGTCCGGTGCACACGCCGAGCACGCCGGGCACCACATGATGTCGGACATGCCCGCAGCGCCCCAGGTGAGCGTGCAGCAGGTCGAAGACATTGCCACTTCGCGTCAGGTCGAGCCGGGCTACAGCATTACCCTGCCCACCACTGCCGACGGGGTGTTCACCATTGCCGTGTTCGCCGACGACCCGCGCAACGACGCCACCCTGCATGTCGACCAATACACCGGCAAGGTTCTGGCCGATGTGCGCTGGCACGACTACAGCCCGGTCGCCCGCGCCACCGAGCTGGGCGTGATGCTGCACGAAGGCAAGATGTTCGGGGCGCTGAACCAGATCATCATCCTGCTGGTGTGCCTGATGATTCTGCTGGGGTCGGTGAGTGGGCTGGTGATGTGGTGGAAGCGCCGGCCTGAAGGCGGCCTGGGCGTACCGCCTCTGCGTCATGACCTGCCACGCTGGAAGGCGGCGGTGGCCGTGATGCTGGTGCTGGGGGTGATGTTCCCGCTGGTGGGGGTGTCGATGGTGGTGATGTGGGGAGTGGATAGTTTGGTGGTGAGGCACCGCCGGGTCTTGGCCAGCGCTTGAGCCTTGTGTTGCCTGTGCTGGCCTCTTCGCGGGTAAACCCGCTCCTACAGGGGACCGCGTTGCCTTTGTAGGAGCGGGTTTACCCGCGAAGAGGCCGGTACAGGCGAAATGCTGAGCCGAAAATGCAGAGTCGATCTGTCGCGCCCCGATCTGGAACGCGCGTGTTAGCCTAGCCGGCTACCTCTGACAAGAAGACTGCAGCCTATGACGCAAACCTCACCCATAGCGACAGATGAACCGCACCTGCAACGCAACCTGACCAACCGCCACATCCAGCTGATCGCCATCGGCGGCGCGATCGGTACCGGTCTGTTCATGGGCTCAGGCAAGACCATCAGCCTGGCCGGGCCATCGATCATCTTCGTCTACATGATTATCGGCTTCATGCTGTTCTTCGTCATGCGCGCCATGGGCGAACTGCTGCTGTCGAACCTGAACTACAAATCGTTCATCGACTTTTCCGCCGACCTGCTCGGCCCCTGGGCCGGCTACTTTACTGGCTGGACCTACTGGTTCTGCTGGGTGGTCACCGGCATTGCCGACGTAGTCGCGATCGCCGCCTACACGCAGTTCTGGTTCCCCGACCTGCCGCAGTGGATACCGGCGCTGACCTGCGTAGGGCTGCTGCTGTCGCTGAACCTGGTCACCGTGAAAATGTTCGGCGAACTGGAGTTCTGGTTCGCCCTGGTCAAGATCGTTGCCATCCTCGGCCTGGTCGCTACCGGCCTGTACATGGTCATCACCGGCTTCACCTCGCCCAGCGGGCGCACCGCCCAGCTGGCCAACCTGTGGAATGACGGCGGCATGTTCCCCCATGGCCTGATGGGCTTCTTCGCCGGTTTCCAGATCGCCGTGTTCGCCTTCGTCGGCATCGAGCTGGTGGGTACCACCGCCGCCGAAGCGAAGAACCCGGAACGCACCCTGCCGCGGGCGATCAATTCGATCCCGGTCCGTATCATCGTGTTCTATGTGCTGGCGCTGATCGCGATCATGGCCGTGACCCCGTGGCGCGATGTGGTGCCCGGCAAAAGCCCGTTCGTTGAGTTGTTCGTGCTGGCAGGCCTGCCGGCGGCGGCAAGCATCATCAACTTCGTGGTGCTGACCTCGGCGGCTTCGTCGGCCAACAGCGGCGTGTTCTCCACCAGCCGAATGCTCTACGGCCTGTCGCAGGAAGGTGACGCGCCCAAGGCCTTCGAAAAGCTGTCGAGCCGTTCGGTGCCGGCCAACGGCCTGTATTTCTCGTGTACCTGCCTGTTGCTCGGTGCGGTGCTGATCTACCTGGTGCCAAACGTGGTCGAGGCATTCACCCTGGTCACCACCGTGTCGGCGGTACTGTTCATGTTCGTGTGGACGCTGATCCTGCTGTCATACCTGAAGTACCGCAAAGACCGCGCGGGGCTGCATCAGGCGTCGAACTACAAGATGCCGGGCGGGCGCTTCATGTGCTACGTGTGCCTGTCGTTCTTTGCGTTCATCCTGGTGTTGCTGAGCCTGGAAGCGGATACGCGTTCAGCACTGGTAGTGACACCGATCTGGTTTGTCGTGCTGGCGGTGACCTACCAGCTCGTACGCAGCAGGCGCCATCCCCGCACGGCTGTGCATAACGGCTGATCGCCTCGGGGGCTGTTCCCACGAAGGCAACGGTGTACGCCGTCCGCTGTGGGAACAGCCTTGTGTCGCGATGGGCCGCACCGCGGCCCCAATCCTGTGCACACAAATCCATCAGGCACCAACCTGGATCCAACCAACGCCCCAACACCTCGCACAGCCCCTCTAAACCGTACCTTTCGCCACTAGGCACAGCCCTTGCAACGCCCTCCCCGCTTGCCCAACACCATAAAAAACTCAGCGGAGAGAGCACATGAAGCGTCGCAGTCTGATCAAGGCCCTTACCCTCAGCGCATCGATCGCGGCGATGGGCCTGAGCTGGAGTATCCAGGCCGCCGAGACCATCAAGGTCGGTATCCTGCATTCGCTTTCCGGGACCATGGCCATTTCCGAGACATCGCTCAAGGACATGGCGCTGATGACCATCGAGCAGATCAACGCCAAGGGTGGCGTGAACGGCAAGATGCTGGAACCGGTGGTGGTCGACCCGGCGTCCAACTGGCCGCTGTTCGCTGAAAAGAGCCGTCAACTGCTGACCCAGGACAAAGTGGCCGTGGTGTTCGGCTGCTGGACCTCCGTGTCGCGCAAGTCCGTTCTGCCGGTGTTCGAAGAACTCAACGGCCTGCTGTTCTACCCGGTGCAGTATGAGGGCGAAGAGATGTCGCCGAACGTGTTCTACACAGGCGCCGCCCCGAACCAGCAAGCCATCCCGGCCGTGGAATACCTGATGAGCGAGGACGGCGGCAGCGCCAAGCGCTTCTTCCTGCTGGGCACCGACTACGTCTACCCGCGCACCACCAACAAGATCCTGCGCGCATTCCTGCACAGCAAAGGCGTGGCCGACAAGGACATCGAAGAGGTGTACACGCCGTTTGGCCACGCTGATTACCAGACCATTGTCGCCAGCATCAAAAAGTTCTCCGCCGGCGGCAAGACCGCGGTCATTTCCACAGTCAATGGTGACTCCAACGTGCCCTTCTACAAGGAACTGGCCAACCAGGGCCTGAAGGCCACCGACGTGCCGGTGGTGGCCTTCTCGGTGGGCGAGGAGGAACTGCGCGGCATCGACACCAAACCGCTGGTGGGCCACCTGGCGGCATGGAACTACTTCGAATCGGTGGATAACCCGGTCAACCAGAAATTTGTCGCCGACTGGAAGGCCTACGCGAAGGCCAAGGGCCTGCCGGGTGCCGACAAGGCCGTGACCAACGACCCCATGGAAGCCACCTATGTAGGCATCCACATGTGGGCACAAGCGGTGGAGAAAGCCAAGTCCACCGACGTCGACAAGGTCCGCGAAGCACTGGCCGGGCAGAGCTTCGAGGCACCGTCGGGCTTCACCCTGACCATGGACAAGACCAACCACCACCTGCACAAGCCGGTGATGATTGGCGAAATTCAGGATGACGGGCAGTTCAGCGTGGTGTGGGAAACCGAGCAGCCACTGCGGGCGCAGCCATGGAGCCCGTTCATTCCGGGCAATGACAAGCGGCCAGATTACGCCGTGAAAGGTAACTGAGTGCATGGGGCTGCTTTGCAGCCCATTCGCGGGTGAACCCGCTCCTACAAGGACCGCGCAGGTTTCAAACCTTGCACCGTCTCTGTGTAGGCGCGGGTTCACCCGCGAAGAATCCAACACCGATTTCCAGGATTGCCCGCATGCTCAGACTCCTGCTCACACTTCTCCTGCTAATCCCCCTGGCAACCCACGCCAGCGAGGGCGAATTCTTTCTCACCGCCAAGCCCGCCGAGCAGGCCGGCCTGCTCGAAGGCTGGGCAGCACAACCCGATGCCGCGCGCCTGCCGCTGCTGGAAAACCTGCGCCAAGGCCGCATCGCCACCGATGACACGCGCAAGGTGCGCCTGAACAACCGCCTGCGCGGCCTGATCGACAACGCCCTGGCCAGCCACCAGTTGCTCAGCGACAACAGCGACACCCGCCTGGCCGCAGCCCAGCAATTACAGAAAAGCGCACAACCCGCGCAAATGGCCTTCCTCGACCGGCGCTTCGCCGCCGAGCCGGACGCCGCCGTACAGGCCGCCCTCGGCCTGGCCCTGGCCAACCTGCAACTGGGCGCCAGCGAGCCTGCGGTACGCCTGGCCGCCGTGCGCCTGCTGGGTGAAACCGGCGACCCGCTGGCCCGCACCCGCCTCGAAGCCCTGCTGCAGCCCGATGCAGAACTAGACCCGGGCGTGCGCACAGCCGCCGAAACGAGCCTGGCCCAGGTCAAGCGCAAACTGCTGGTAGGCGAACTGCTCGGCCAGGCCTTCAGCGGCCTGTCGCTGGGTTCGGTCCTGCTGCTGGCAGCGCTGGGCCTTGCGATCACCTTCGGCCTGCTCGGGGTGATCAACATGGCCCATGGCGAGATGTTGATGCTCGGCGCCTACAGCACCTACATGGTCCAGGTACTGCTGCAGCGCTTCGCCCCAGGCGCCATCGAGTTCTACCCGCTGATTGCCCTGCCGGTGGCCTTCGCCGTCAGTGCCGGGGTAGGCATGGCGCTGGAGCGCACGGTGATCCGCCACCTGTACGGCCGGCCACTGGAAACCCTGCTGGCCACCTGGGGCATCAGCCTGATCCTGATCCAGGCCATCCGCCTGCTGTTCGGCGCGCAGAACGTCGAAGTGAGCAACCCGGCCTGGCTGTCCGGCGGCATCCAGCTGCTGCCCAACCTGGTGCTGCCGTACAACCGCCTGGTCATCATCGGCTTCGCCCTGGCCGTGGTGCTGCTTACCTGGCTGCTGCTCAACCGTACCCGGTTGGGCCTGAACGTGCGCGCAGTCACCCAGAACCGCAACATGGCCGCCTGCTGCGGCGTGTCCACCGGGCGCGTCGACATGCTCGCCTTTGGCCTTGGCTCGGGCATCGCAGGGCTCGGTGGCGTGGCCTTGAGCCAGGTGGGCAATGTCGGCCCGGACCTGGGCCAAAGCTACATCATCGATTCGTTCCTGGTGGTGGTGCTCGGCGGCGTCGGGCAGCTGGCCGGTAGCCTCTGGGCCGCGTTCGGCCTGGGCATCGCCAACAAGCTGCTGGAGCCGCAGATCGGTGCCGTACTCGGCAAGATCCTCATCCTTGCGTTGATCATTCTGTTCATCCAGAAACGCCCGCAAGGCCTGTTCGCCCTCAAGGGACGGGTAATCGACTGATGAACCAGCCACTGCTTGTCACTGCTACGCAAAAGGCCGGCCCACGCCTGACCCTTGCCATCGGTGCCGTCGTCGTCCTGCTGCTGGTGGCTTTGCCACTGTGCTCACTGCTGCCGGCAGACCATGCCCTACACGTGTCGGCCTACACCCTGACCCTGGTCGGCAAGATTCTTTGTTACGCCATCGTCGCCTTGGCCCTGGACCTGGTCTGGGGCTATGCCGGGCTGCTGTCACTGGGCCATGGCCTGTTCTTCGCCCTGGGCGGCTATGCCATGGGCATGTACCTGATGCGGCAGGCCGCCGGCGACGGCCTGCCCGGGTTCATGACCTTCCTGTCATGGACCGAACTGCCCTGGTACTGGGCCGGTACCCAGCATTTCGCCTGGGCCCTGTGCCTGGTGGTGCTGGCGCCCGGGCTGCTGGCGCTGGTGTTCGGCTGGTTCGCTTTCCGCTCGCGGATCAAAGGCGTGTACTTCTCGATCATGACCCAGGCCCTGACCTTTGCCGGCATGCTGCTGTTCTTCCGCAACGAAACCGGCTTCGGCGGCAACAACGGCTTCACCAGCTTCCGCACCATCCTCGGCTTCGACATTGCAGCCCAGGGCACCCGCGCGGTGTTGTTCCTGCTGACCGTGGCCCTGCTGCTGGCCAGCCTGTACCTGTGCTGGCGCCTGACCCGCAGCAAGTTCGGCCGCCTGCTCACCGCCGTGCGTGACGCTGAAAACCGCATGATGTTCTGTGGCTACGACCCGCGCGGCTTCAAGCTGCTGGTGTGGGTACTGAGCGCCGTGCTGTGCGGCCTGGCCGGTGCGCTGTACGTGCCGCAGGTGGGCATCATCAACCCCAGCGAGATGTCGCCGACCAACTCGATCGAAGCCGCCGTCTGGGTAGCCTTGGGCGGGCGCGGCACGCTGATCGGCCCGCTGCTCGGTGCCGGCCTGGTCAACGGCATGAAAAGCTGGTTCACCGTGGCCTTCCCCGAGTTCTGGCTGTTCTTCCTCGGCGCGTTGTTCATCCTCGTTACCCTGTACCTGCCCAAGGGCGTGGTCGGCCTGTTGAAGAAAAGGAGCCAGCCATGAGAGGCGTGCCCCCAGTCCACCCGGAATTCATGCTGGAACCGGTATTCGACAACCTCGGTGCCGGGCGCGATGCCATCGGCCTGGGCCAAAGCCGCAAGGCCGGCCTGGATACCCGCCACGGTACGGTGCTGAGCCTTGAAGACATCAGCGTCAGCTTCGATGGCTTCAAGGCGCTCAACACGCTGAACCTGTACATCGGGGTGGGCGAGCTGCGCTGCATCATCGGCCCCAACGGCGCCGGCAAGACCACGATGATGGACGTAATCACCGGCAAGACCCGCCCCGACAGCGGCACGGCTTACTTCGGCGATACCCTCGACCTGACCCGCATGAGCGAATACCAGATCGCCCAGGCCGGCATTGGCCGCAAGTTCCAGAAGCCCACAGTGTTCGAAGCGCTGACCGTGTTCGAGAACCTGGAGCTGGCGCTGAAGACCGACAAGTCGGTGTGGGCCAGCCTGGCCGCGCGCCTGAGCGGTGACCAGCGCCAGCGCATCGAGGACGTGCTGACCACCTTGCGCCTGCTGCCGCTGGCCCAGCGCCAGGCCGGCTTGCTGTCCCATGGGCAGAAGCAGTTTCTGGAGATCGGCATGCTGCTGGTGCAGGAGCCGCAACTGCTGCTGCTGGATGAACCGGTGGCCGGCATGACTGATGCCGAGACCGAGTTTACCGCCGAGCTGTTCAAGGGCCTGGCCGGCAAGCATTCGCTGATGGTGGTGGAACATGACATGGGCTTCGTCGGCAGCATTGCCGACCATGTGACCGTGCTGCACCAGGGGAGCGTGCTGGCGGAAGGCTCGCTGGAGCAGGTGCAGGCAGATGAGCGGGTGGTCGAGGTGTATCTGGGCCGCTGACCGGATTTGAATTTTTGGCGCCTGTGCCGGCCTCTTCGCGGGTAAACCCGTTCCTACAGTGGGCGTAATGCCATGGGCGGTTCCCGTCGTAGGAGCGGGCTTGCCCGCGAAGAGGCCGGCACAGGCACAGCATCCCTTTCAGGAACTCTCACATGCTCAAGATCGACACCCTGCACCAGTACTACGGCGGCAGCCACATCCTGCGCGGCCTGTCCTTCGAAGCCAAGATCGGCGAAGTGACCTGCCTGCTGGGCCGCAACGGCGTGGGCAAGACCACCTTGCTGCGCTGCCTGATGGGCCTGGTGCCCGCCCGCGACGGCAGCATCGAATGGGAAGGCAAGCCGATCACCGCGTTCAAACCGCAGCAACGGGTGCAGGCCGGCATCGCCTATGTGCCCCAGGGCCGCGAGATCTTCCCGCGCCTGACCGTCGAGGAAAACCTGCTGATGGGCCTGTCGCGCTTCCCCGCCCGTGAAGCCCGCGAGGTACCGGCCTTCATCTACGAACTGTTCCCTGTGCTGGAGCAGATGAAACAGCGCCGCGGTGGCGACCTGTCTGGCGGCCAGCAGCAACAGCTGGCCATCGGCCGCGCCCTCGCCAGCCGCCCCCGCCTGCTGATTCTCGACGAGCCGACCGAAGGCATCCAGCCCTCGGTGATCAAGGAAATCGGCGCGGTCATCCGCCGCCTGGCCGAACGTGGCGACATGGCGATTTTGCTGGTGGAGCAGTTCTACGACTTTGCCGAAGCGCTGGCTGACCAGTACCTGGTCATGGCCCGTGGCGAAATCATCCAGCGCGGCCGCGGCGAAAACATGCAAGCCGAAGGTGTACGCGGTCTGGTAACCATTTAATCTGCGAGCAACGACCTTGCGAGACGCTGTCATGAGCTACGAAATTCGCGATGCCCTGCACACCGACGTGCCAGGCATACTCGACATCTACAACGACGCGGTGCTCAACACCACGGCGATCTGGAACGAAACCCCGGTGGACCTCGACAACCGCCAGGCCTGGTTTGAAGCGCGTGCGCAGCAGGGCTACCCGATTCTGGTGGCGGTCGATGAAACCGGCGTGCTGGGGTATGCCTCGTTTGGCGACTGGCGGCCTTTCGAGGGCTTTCGCCTGACCGTTGAGCACTCGGTGTACGTGCGCAGCGACCAGCGTGGCAAAGGGCTCGGGCCGGTGTTGATGGCGGCGCTGGTCGAACGCGCGCGCGGATGTGGCAAGCATGTGATGGTGGCAGCGATCGAGCGTGGCAATGCAGCTTCGGTGCGCCTGCATGAGCGGCTGGGCTTCGTGGTGACCGGCCAGATGCCGCAGGTGGGGGTTAAGTTTGGCCGCTGGCTTGATCTGACCTTCATGCAACTGGTGCTGAACCCGGGCGCCGAACCGACCTGAAATGCGGTCCATTGTGGGAGCGGCCTTGTGTCGCGAAAGGGCTGCAAAGCAGCCCCGGCAATTTTGCGGTGGAGCAAAGATCTCGGGCTGCTGCACAGCCCATCGCGACACAAGGCCTCTCCCACAGATGCCGGCAAGGCAACCTACATCTGAATAAACCGGCCCAGACGCTGCTTCAGCATGCTGTTCTCACTGCGCAACTGCTGCACTTCCTGCAACAGCTCCAGCGCCAGCGCCACCCCTTCCCACTCCAGTTCCAGCTCCTGGTGCAGCTTCACCGCTCGTTTGGTCACCAACGGCGCCTGATCGTCAAACAGCCAGTCCTCCGGCGTTCGCCCGGAAGGTTCGACAATGCCGTGCTCGACGATTTCGATCACGCATTCAGCCGTGACATCGGCTTCCTGACACAGGGTACGCATGTCCAGTTGAACGATCAGGGTGCTGCTCATGATCACTTACTCCATTGTGTCCTCGGGTTGAACGCAGCTTTCTCGGAAAGCTTGGTCCAGAGTTCGCGGGCAGATTCGTCCGACGCTGGTGGCATGACCACCTTGAGCTGCGCATAAAGGTTGCCGCGCTCTCCCTGCTTGTTCGCCAGGCCCTTGCCCGGTACACGCAGGCGCTGGCCGCTCTGGCTGTCAGGACGGATGGTCAGGTTGATCTTGCCATCCAGGGTCGGAACCGCCACCTTGGCGCCCAGGGCCGCCTCCCACGGTGCCAACGGCACAGTGATGATCAGGTCATGACCTTCGACATCGAACAGCGGGTGCGGTGCCATGCGGATGGTCAGGAACAGGTCACCGTTGGCCCCGCCACCGCTGCCGGGCGCGCCCTGGCCCTTGAGGCGGATGCGCTCGCCGTCGGTCACCCCAGCCGGAATCCTCACGTTCAAGGTCTTGGTGGTGAAGCCGGTGCGCTGGCCCATGGCATTGGTTTGCGGCACCTGGAAGCTGATCTGCTTGGACTCCTTGCTCAGGGTCTCTTCAAGGAACACTGCCAGTTCAAGCTCCACGTCCTGCCCCCGCCTGCCAGCACTGCGTTGCTGCTGCCGGGCGCCACCGAAGGGGTTGCCACCAGCACTGCGCCCACCGAAGATCGAGCTGAAGAAGTCGGAGAAGTCACCGCCTTCGAAACCGCCGCCACCGCCGCGGTTTTCCCAACCCGGTGGTGCCTGGAACGGCCGGCCATGCTGGCCGCCGTACTTGCGAATTTCGTCGAACTCGGCACGTTTCTGCGCGTCGCCCAGCACCTCATAGGCCTCGTTGGCCTCCTTGAATTTTTCCTCGGCGTCGCGCTCCTTGCTGACATCCGGGTGATACTTGCGCGCCAGTTTGCGGTACGCGGCCTTGATCGCCTTGTCGTCCGCAGTGGGCTCTACGCCGAGTATCTTGTAATAGTCTTTGAAGTCCATTTATGGATCACCAATGTGAATGTGCATGTTGCAACTGAAGATAGGGGTCAAGCATAGCCTTTCAAGACCGACTTGGGTTTGCCTCAAGGCAGACGACTGGTCTTGATTCTGTAGCCAACTGGCATACACTGCGCGGCCGTTTTGCCTCCGGAAGCCCATTTCCCATGTCTGACGTATCCCCGGCCCGCGCCCTGGGCATCGACTTTGGCACCTCCAACTCCACGGTCGGCTGGCATCGGCCTGGCGTCGAGTCGCTGATTGCCCTGGAAGACGGCAAGATCACCTTGCCCTCGGTGGTGTTCTTCAATATCGAAGAGCGGCGCCCGGTGTATGGCCGCCTGGCGCTGCACGAGTACCTGGAAGGCTACGAAGGCCGCCTGATGCGCTCGCTGAAAAGCCTGCTGGGCTCGAAGCTGATCAAGCACGACACCAGCGTGCTGGGCAGCGCCCTGCCGTTCAAGGACCTGCTGGGCATGTTCATCGGCGAGCTCAAGAAGCGCGCTGAGGCGGCCGCTGGCCGAGAATTCGACCAGGTGGTGCTGGGCCGCCCGGTGTTCTTCGTCGACGAAGACCCGGCTGCCGACCAGGAGGCCGAGGACACCTTGGCCGAAGTGGCGCGCAAAATCGGCTTCAAGGACGTGTCGTTCCAGTACGAGCCGATTGCCGCGGCCTTCGACTATGAGTCGAGCATCAGCCGCGAAGAGCTGGTACTGATCGTCGACATCGGCGGTGGTACCTCGGACTTCACCCTGATCCGCCTGTCGCCCGAGCGCCATCTGGTCGCCGAGCGCCAAAGCGACATCCTCGCCACCGGCGGTGTGCACATTGGCGGTACCGACTTCGACAAGCAACTGAGCCTTCAGGGCGTGATGCCGTTGTTTGGCTATGGCAGCCGCATGAAGAGCGGTGCGCTGATGCCGACCAGCTACCACCTCAACCTGGCCACCTGGCACACCATCAACGCCTTGTATTCGCAGAAGTCACAGTTGGCGCTGGGCAGCATGCGCTATGACATCGAGGACAGCTTCGGCATCGATCGCCTGTTCAAATTGATCGAACAGCGCGCCGGGCACTGGCTGGCGATGGAAGTGGAAGCCAGCAAGATCGAGCTGACCGAGCATGACAGCCGCCACATCGACCTGCGCCGCGTCGAGCCCGAGCTGACTGCGGAACTGACCCGCACGCTGTTCGAAGAGGCGATCGAAGGACTGCTGGAGCGCGTGCGCGGTAGCGTGACCGAACTGCTGGCCAAGGCTGGGGTAAGCGAAGGCCAGGTCGATACGGTGTTCTTCACCGGTGGCTCCAGCGGCATTCCGGCGCTGCGCAACAGTGTTTCGGCGATGCTGCCGAATGCACGGCATGTGGAAGGCAATATCTTTGGCAGCATTGGTAGCGGGCTGGCCATCGAGGCGCGCAAGCGTTACGGCGCGGCCTGATTTGTCGATTAGCCTGTAGCCGCGAACGGGCTGGGGCTGCTGGCCAATCTCCACCAGTCGTTCACCGTTGCCGCCGCTACCGTATTCGCGGGTAAACCCGCTCCTACGCACCGATCGGGGGTGGACACACATCGGTGATTGGCCGCAGGCCGCGTGTAGGAGCGGGTTTACCCGCGAAGAGGCCGGGCTTGCTGGCCAATTACCACCCGCCGTTCACCGTTGCCGCCGCTACCGTATTCGCGGGTAAACCCGCTCCTACGCCCGATCGGGGGTGGACACACATCGGTGATTGGCCGCAGGCCGCGTGTAGGAGCGGGTTTACCCGCGAAGAGGCCGGGCTTGCTGGCCAATTACCACCCGCCGTTCACCGTTGCCGCCGCTACCGTATTCGCGGGTAAACCCGCTCCTACGCCCGATCGGGGGTGGACACACATCGGTGATTGGCCGCAGGCCCCTGTAGGAGCGGGTTTACCCGCGAAAGGGCCGGTACAGGCCACTACATGATCAGACCAGCTCCGCCCGCTTCAGCTCACTCTTCAGATAGGCATAGTAGATGGGCCCCGCCACGACACCAGGCAGCCCGAACGCCGCCTCGAATACCAGCATCGCCAGCAGCAATTCCCACGCCTTGGCACTGATCTGCCCACCCACGATCCGCGCGTTGAGGAAATACTCGATCTTGTGGATGACGACCAGGTAACCCAGCGCCGCTGCCGCCACCCAGATCGACAGCGACAGGCCGACGATGGTGATCAAGGTGTTGGACATCAGGTTGCCGATCACCGGCAGCAAGCCCAGCAGGAAGGTCAGCACGATCAGCGTCTTGGTCAGCGGCAGGTGTACGTCGAACAGTGGCATCACCACGGCCAGGAAAATGCCAGTGAAGATCGTGTTGAGCAGCGAGATCTTGATTTGCGCGAACACGATGTTGCGAAACGCTTTCACCAGCAGGCTAAGACGTTCGAACAGCGCCGCCGCCAGGGGCTTGCGCCGGGAAATATCGGGAATGCGCTGCAAAGCGATGATGGCGCCGAGGATCATGCCGATGAGCATCGTCACGAACATGTGCGCCATGCCCTTGCCCACCAGCTGCAAATCGCTCAGGTGGCTCTTGATCCAGTCGCCGATGGCCACCTTGAACTCTGCGGCACTGGCAGGCAGATAGCCCTCGATGAAAGGGGGCAACTGGCTGCGGGCTCGCTCGACCAAGGCCATGAACTTGTCCAACGAGGCGCCGGGGTTTTCCGCCTCGTGCAGCAGGAAGCTGAAGGCACCGGCAATCAGCAGTGTCAGGGTGCTGACCACCAGCGTGCCGAGCAGCGCCACGGCCAGCCAGCGCGCGCGTTGGCCAGCAAGCAGCGGTTGCAGGCGCGGGGTCAGCATGTTGACCAGTTCGAACACCAGCAGACCGGCCAGCAGGCTGGGCAGCAACTTCAGGGGCAAAGCCAGCAGCAACCCGGCCATGACGATGATCAGGCTGGCCAGGGTGATCTGACGGGGGGTAAAGGTCATACAGCCTCGACGGCAGACAGCGGGAATGCCGCAGTCTGCCAGCCTTGGCGGCGCAGGCATAGGCGCAGGTCATTTCTTCTTCAGGCAATCGCTCATGAAGGCCTTGCGCTCGTCCCCCTTCAGGGCTTTGGTGGTGGCGTCAGCATTGCAGGTCTTCATTTTCTCTTGCTGGGTTTGGGGCACATCCTTTTTCAGGCAGGTGCTCATGAACGCTTTGCGTTCATCGCCCTTGAGGGCCTTGGCGGTGGCGTCGGCGTTGCAGGTTTTCATCTTTTCCTGCTGCGCGGTATTGGCAGCGAAACCTTGGGCACTGAACAACACCGCCAGCGCCAGTAACGGGATTTGCAGCACTTTCATGGAGTGGTCTCCTTGGCTCCGCGCCCGATGCACGGGGATCGAGCTGAGTGTAGCCAAGAATGTTCAGCGCCCCGCCCGCGCCTGCCGGCGGTACTGCTCGGGCGTACACCGGGCCTGGCGCTGGAACATGGCGATGAACGCCGAAGCGCTGCTGTAGCCAAGGTCGAAGGCAATGGCCTGAATCGGCAGGCCGGCTTCCAGCGCTTCGATGGCACGCAGAAAACGCAGGCGCAGGCGCCATTCGCCAAAGCTGATGCCCAGCTCGCGCAGAAACTGGCGGGCCAGGGTGCGTTCGCTGACGTGTACGCGTGCGGCCCAGTCGGCCAGCGGGCGGTTGTCCCCCGGCTCGGCGCTGAGCGCGTCGAGCACCTGGCGCAAGCCATCGCTGTGGGCAAACGGCAGGTAGCAGGCCAAGGTGGGCGCCAGCAGCAACTGGTCAAGCAGTACCTGTACCAGGCGCTGGTCACGCTCGTCCTCGGCCACCTTGAGATTGCGCCGGGCGAAGTCACCGAGGATGGCCTTGAGGATGTCACTGATCATCAGGCTGCACGGGTGCGGTGGCAGCGCTGCGCACAGGCTGCGGTCGAGATAGATAGAACGGTAGACGATGGCCTGGGGGTTGTAGCAGCCGTGCTCGGTGTCGGGCGGCACCCAGACGGCGTAGTGCGGCGGCGACAGGAAGCGCTGGCCGGCCACATCCAATTGCATCACGCCGTGGGCGGTGTAGTTCAGCTGGCCCCAGGCGTGTTGATGCACGGCGCTGTGGGTGTCGGCAACGAACTCGTCGTGGCGGAAGTACACCGGGGCCGGCAGTTGGGTGAACTGGGGGATATCGAGGTATTTACGCGGCATGCTGTCTGCTTTGCAGGGTCGGTTGTCTGGATAGAAGTATAGGCTTGTAGACAGACATTCGATAATACAGGCCTATCGGGGACCTGCCTTGCAGGCCTTCGCGGGCTCGCCGCTCCCACAGGATCTGCGCCAGCCTCCAGGCCTGTGTATCCCCCGTAGGAGCGGGTTCACCCGCGAAGGGCTGCAAAGCAGCCCCATTCCAGCCCCCAGCGAGTACCCTGCTGCATGAACTACCTGTTCCCCCTCACCGCCATCCTCATCTGGGCCGGCAACACCGTGGTCACCAAGATGTCCGCCGGTGCCATCCACCCTGCGGAGATCGGCTTCTACCGCTGGTTGCTGGCCGCCTTGCTGTTCACGCCGTTCCTGCTGCCCGCCGTGTGGCGCAACCGTGCAGCCATCCGCCCGCACCTGGCCAAGGTGTTCGTGCTCGGCGTGCTGGGCATGGCGATGTACCAGAGCCTGGCCTACTTCGCCGCCGGCATCACCAGTGCCACCAACATGGGCATCATCCTCTCGCTGATGCCGCTGATGTCACTGGCGCTGTCCATCGCCTGGCTTGGCCAGCGCCTGAGCTACGGTGCCCTGCTGGGCGCGGTGGTGTCATTCTTCGGCGTGCTTGAAGTGGTCAGTGCCGGCCACCCCGCCAGCCTGCTTCAGCAAGGGCTGAACAGCGGCGACCTGTTGATGCTGGTGGCTACATTGGCCTATGCGCTGTACAGCTTCCTGCTGAAGAAATGGCAGCTGCGCCTGCCGCCGATGCAGCTGCTGTACCTTCAGGTGCTGGTGGCCATCGTCGTGTTGCTACCGCTGTTCCTGCTGTCAGACAAGACCGGCCTGAACAGCCACAACATCGGCCTGGTCCTGTATGCCTGCGTACTGGCTTCGATGATCGCGCCGCTGGTGTGGATGCAGGCCGTGCACCGCCTGGGGCCCAGCCGCACCACACTGTTCTTCAACTTGCTGCCGCTGGTCACCGCGCTGATCGCCGCCGTGGTGCTCGACGAACAACTGGCCGGTTACCACCTGGTCGGCGGCTTGCTGACCCTGGCCGGCGTAGTGCTGGCCGAACGCTGGACCACGCCGATCCGCCGCCAAGGCACTTGAGCTAAAGCCCCGCCGCCTTGAGCCGGGCGGCATGTTCGGTGAATAGCCGCACAGGCTCCGCGCCTTTGCCCACGGCACCGAGCGACTGGTTGACGATGTCCAGGTGATCGAGCGGGTAATCGTCGCCGATCACCTGCCCCAGGTGCGAACTGAAACGCCCGACCATGCCGTCGCAATGGCCCTTTTCCTTGATGAAACTGCGTGCGAACAGGCGGCAGAAGCGGCTGCTGCCGTCGAAGCGGTTGCGCCCCTGGTCTGTCAGGCCGGGTTGCAAGGTGCCGGACCAGGAGTAATAGCGTACGCCATTGACCTCATAGGCCCCTTCCCCACCCCAGGTTTGCGGCAGGCCCTGTGGATAAGCCTGGTTGAACAGTGCCACCCCGGCGCTGGTCAGCGACTGGTGCGAGGCGTGCACATCTACCGGCAGCGGGTCGCGACGCCAGCCGGTTTCCAGCCACACCAGCAGCACGGCAAACCCATGCAGCACGGCCTTGAGGATGCGCCCCTGGGGTGAATCGCCCGGTGCCGTGCGTTCCAGGTGGTCGGCCAGCTCGGAGCCATGGTTGGGCCCCGCCACCGAGGTGACCGACGCCACCCGCCCCGGCCGTTTGGCCGCTGCGTAACGCGCGCTCAGTGCGCCCTGGCTGTGGCCGATGAGGTTGACCTTGTCGACGCCGGTACGTTGGCAGATATCTTCGATGATCGCCAGCAACTGCTCGCCGCGTACCTCGCTGGAATGCAGCGGCGAAACCTGCACCGGAAACACCTGCGCCCCGCCCTTGCGCAAGGCCGGCACAATGCCGAACCAGTAGGGGTAGAGCACCATCCGGACAAACCCGAGCATGCCCGGCACCAGCACCAGCGGGTATCGCGTGGCCAAATCCTGCTGCATTGCCGCAGCTCCTTTGCGTGTACGACGGGCCAACACTACAGCGGCCATGATGACCATCGCAATCGAACTCCTGGCGCGCGCTGTGGTTCAAAACCACACAGACCCTTTGCAAGGAGCGGGACCATGTACAAGCAGACCCTGGCAATCCTTCTGGCAAGCGCCACCCTGGCCGCCTGCGGCAGCCGCCCGGAAAACCCGGTGGATTACGTCACCTACCGCGATGAGCCGCTGGTCAAGCAGGTGGAGAACGGTATGACCATGCAGAAGGTCATCGCCATTGGCGGCAGCCCGTCGAGCGTGATCGACCTGCCGCACGGGGGCACCTGCAACGACTACATCCTCAACAACGACGGCAAGCAGCAGCCCTATTACGTGCGCTTCGATGCCACCGGCCATGTGGATGCCAAAGGCTTCAAGACCTGCAAGCAACGCCAGGAGGACAGCGACGCCCTGCATGGCGCGTAAGCCTGTGTTCCGACCCGACCCTGACCCCTGCTGGAGATAACCATGAGCAATGTTGAACTGACCGATGTGAAAACCCTGCGCGAGCGTGCACGCCAGCATGTGGAGCAAGGCGCAGTGACCGAGGGTTACCACGCCGACCGTGAACAGATCCTGCGCCTGCTTAATGAATCGCTGGCCACCGAGCTGGTCTGTGTGCTGCGCTACAAGCGCCACTACTTCATGGCCAGCGGCATCAAAGCCAGTGTGGCTGCCGAGGAGTTTCTGGAACATGCCAACCAGGAAGCCGAACATGCCGACAAGCTGGCCGAACGCATCGTGCAACTGGGCGGGGAGCCGGACTTCAACCCCGACAACCTGACCAAGCACTCGCATGCCCAGTACGTGGCCGGCAATTCGCTGAAAGAGATGGTGCTGGAAGACCTGGTGGCAGAGCGCATTGCCATCGACAGCTACCGCGAGATCATTCAGTACATCGGGGATAAAGACCCGACTACCCGTCGTATCTTCGAAGACATCCTGGCGCAGGAAGAGGAGCACGCGGACGATATGTCCGACCTGTTGCAAGGCCTTTGATTTCTGACACCCTCAAGGGGCCGCTTTTGCGGCCCCTTGCTATTTCCGCGCTTTCACCGCCGCCGGCGCCTTGCCTGCCTTCATCTGCTGCAACAACGGTGTGCACTGGTTCGGGTCATCCCCGCTGCTGGGCGCAATCAGCGCCAGCAACCCCGCCGCCGGTCCTGCCACCACCCCCAGCGCAACCATCCCTGCGCCACGCAACGCCAGCGGCACTGCCTGCACACCGGCGTTCGGCTTGGCGAACGGTCCGCGCACATACAGGGGGGAACGCAGCGAGAACAACCGCAGCCCTTTCGATTCCGGGGTGATGTTCAAATCCAGTTGCTCGGAAGCGAAATTCGCCGTGCCGTCGATGTAGATGATCGCGTTCTCGGTATCGAAGATGAACAGCCGCGTAGTCGCCAGGCCATCCTTGATGCCTACATCGGCTGCCGCACAGTTGATCTTCACGTCCTCATCACCAAACAGCTTGCCGACCACATAGTTGCCCACGTTCAACCCGGCGATTTCCATCAGGCTACGGCTGATGGCGCCATCGTTGATCAGCATGCGCAGGTCGCCATTGGCGGTACCCAGCAAGGCGGCTACCGAGTTGCCACGGCCGCTGATGTCGGCGTCGCCATTGAGCTCACCAAAGCTGGTCTGCATTGGCGCGAAGGTGGGGAACAGTTGCTTGAGCTTGAAGCCCCGCGCAGTCAACTTCGCGCGCCCCTGCAAGGGCACGCTGCGCCCGTCCAGGCGGATGTTGGAGGCCAGGCTGCCGCCGGCCACGCCAAAGCGCAGGGGCTCCAGGCGCAACAGGCCGTCTTCGAGAACCACATGGGCCGACAGGTCAGTGAACGGCAGTTGCGCGCTGTGCACGATGCGCTTGCCAGCAAAGGTGACATCAGCGTCCATTGCCCGCCAACGCTCGGTGCGAAACGCCTCCACTGGCAGCACCTTGCCTGCAGGCTGCTTGCTGGCACCGCCACGGGCCTTCTGTTCGGCATTGGAGTCGGCACCGATCAGCGGCGCCAGGTCCTTGAACAGCAACTGGTTCGATACCAGGTTGCCGGACAGTCTGGGCCGTGGCTGGCTGGCAACGAAGGCCAGGTCCCCATGTATATCGCTGTCGCCGATCTTGCCGTTGAAGCCCTGGTAATTGAACGACGCCCCTTGCGCCGCCTGCAGGTTGGCGCGTAGGTGGCCGTCGGTGGAATAGGCCGGGGTGTCAGGCAAGGTGACGCCGGTCAATGGGTAGAGGTTGCCCAGGCTGGCACCCGACAAACGCAGGCGCAGGTCGAGGGCACCAAGGTTGCGCGGGTCGGTGAGGGTGCCGGCGAGCACCACATGGGTGTCGGCGATGCGCACGTCGGCCTGCAGCGGGAACGGCTGGCTGGCGTCCTGCAGGGCCAGCAGGCCACCTATCTTGCCGGTGCCGGACACTGGCTGGCCTTTGTAGCGGCCCTGGGCCTTGAGGCCGAAGGCATAGTCCTGCGCACCGCCGGCCTTCTCGGCGCTGGTCTTGCCGACAATCTCACTGAACGGGATTGGCTTGCCAAGCGGGTCGATCTGCACCTTCATGCGGGTTTTCAGGGTCTGGTCGTCGAAGCTGACGTTGCCCTGGTCAAAGCCGATGGCGCCGATGTCCAGCTGCCATTTGGAAGGTTCGGCGTTTTCATCCTTGGGGCCGAAGTCGAAGACCCAGTTGGCACGGCCATCGGCCAGGCGAGTGAGGCTGGCAGTGGGCTTGGTGAGGTTGATGCGGGGTATGCTGATCTGCTGGAACACCAGCGGCAGCGGCGCCAGGCGAAACTCCACACGCTCAAGGCCGACCATCTTCGGCTCCTTGAGCCACTCGGGGTTGCCCAGCGTCAGGTCTTCGGCAATGAAGTGCGGCCAAGGCACCCAGGCACGCCAACCGCCCTCTTCGGGTTCGGTACGCCAGTGCACGGCGAGGTTGCCGTTGATCGCGAAGGGCCGATGCAAGGCTTCGGAGACCTTCTCATTGAGCAGTGGCTTGACGCGGTTCCAGTCGAAGGTGGCAATCACTACCACCAGGATCGCCAGCACGGTAAGCAGGCTGGCGAGGGTCCAGACGAGGATTCTGGCGGGACGCGTCATTGCGTAATTCTCCTTGCGGCATGACAGAAAACAGGCGCAGCGATGGCCTCAATAACTCCGACTGATGAAAACCCGTGAGGTTTTATCGATGGCGCCATGATAGCGAAGTTTTTCCTGGCCTTTTGCTCAGGAATCTGTCGCGCCACGGCGCACATGTTACCTACCATCAACAGGGTCAGGGGATTGTCATTACGCCTGCAAGGCTTGGAATAGAGGCCTTTCCAACCTCTATCAATATGGTCGATTGTTACCATTACCCATATGAACTTCTCTCTGGCGTTACGCGGCGTAGCATTGGCTCCGTACCCACTTTCCAGCCCCCGAGAGGAGCACCGAAATCATGAAACGCCATCTGCTGACCCTGACCCTGTCCCTTCTGGCCGCCAACGCTTTCGCCTTGCCTGCGTCCGAGCAACACCTGACATCAGAAGCGCGCTCCAGCGCAGCCGAAATTGCCCAGCCGCTGAAAACCGTAGCTGAAGGTGGTTCCGATCGACTGATCGAACGTACTGGCCGTGTCGCCGAAGGTGGCTCGGATCGCCTGATCGAACAAGCTGGCCGTGTTGCCGAAGGCGGCTCGGATCGCCTGATCGAACAAGCTGGCCGTGTTGCCGAAGGCGGCTCCGATCGTCTGATCGAACAAGCTGGCCGTGTTGCCGAAGGCGGCTCCGATCGTCTGATCGAACAAGCTGGCCGTGTTGCCGAAGGCGGCTCCGATCGTCTGATCGAACAAGCTGGCCGTGTCGCTGAAGGTGGCTCGGATCGCCTGGTTGAACTCAGCCGTGTGAGCTGATCGCCATGGCCGAAAAGAACAACTTCTGTCACAACGCTTGCTCCCCTCCAGGCCCGGTCCATTGACCGGGCTTTGTTTTTTTATCTAGAGTGCCCAGCCTGACCGTTACAGAAGCCCGCACCATGCTACCGCGCGCCGAACAGAAGCTACAGACCCGCCAGGCCCTGCTCGATGCCGCCTGCCTGCTCATGGAGAGTGGCCGTGGTTTCGGCAGTATCAGCCTGCGCGAGGTGGCGAAGACGGCTGGCATCGTGCCGACCGGCTTCTATCGGCATTTCTCCGACATGGACGCCCTGGGCCTGGCACTTGTCGCCGAAATCGACACCACCTTCCGCCAGACCATCCGCCTGGTGCGCCAGAACGAATTCGAACTGGGCGGCATCACCGACGCCTCGGTGCGCATCTTCCTCGACGTGGTAGCCGCCCACCGCGCGCAGTTCCTGTTCCTGGCCCGCGAGCAGTACGGCGGCGCACAGGCCGTGCGCCAGGCCATTGCCCGCCTGCGCCAGGATATCAGTGACGACCTTGCCACCGACCTTGCGCGCATGAAGCGCTGGCAACACCTGGACAGCGCCGCGCTTGCGGTGATGGCCGACCTGGTGGTGAAGACCGTGTTCGCCACTCTGCCCGAGCTTATCGACAACCCGGAAGCGGGTTATCCACAGGCCCTGACGCCGCAGGAAAAGATCACCCAGCAATTGCGCTTCATCTTTGTCGGGGCGCGGCATTGGCAGGGGCTCGGCAACCCAGGCTACTGAAAACCCCACTTCTGCTACCATGGCGCCCTGCCCGACAGCGACGAGCGCCCAAATGTCCGACCCCCGCCCCACCCTGCCCGAACTGGCCCGCTTCAACCAGCACTTCGCCGAACGCATCGTGCCGCTGTGGCAAGGCCCGGGCTGGAACGCCGACATGGCCCTGCCCTACGAAGCGCTGGACGCCCAGCACCAACCGTTGCCGGTGCAGCGCTACCGGGCCATGGCCTGTGCACGCCAGCTGTACGTGTTCAGCAGCCGTATCGGCCAACCGGGCGCCGCCGAACGCGCCGCAGCCCTGTTTCGCTCGCTGCAAAAGCACTTCCACGATGCCGAGCACGGGGGCTGGTTCTACAGCATCGACGCCCACGGCAAGCCGCTGGACCGGCGCAAGGACCTGTATACCCACGCCTTCATCGTGTTCGCCTGCGCGCACTACTGGGGCAAAGTGCGCGAAAACCTGGTGGAGTCCACGTTGAATGCCGCGCTGGACATCATCGACCAGCAGTTCGCCCGTGACGATGGCCTGTACGAAGCCTGCCTGGGCGAAGACTGGGCCGACCTCGGCAGTGGCCCGCTGCAAAACCCGCAGATGCACCTGGCCGAAGCGTTCCTGCAAGTAATGGCTGTGCGTGGCGACGAACATGTCCGCCAGTCGCTGCTGCAATTGTGTCAGGCGCTCGAGGCGCATTTCATTGAACCGGCCCATGGCCTGATGCTGGAAAAGCCACGCGGGGCTGTGGATAACTGGTTCGAGCCTGGGCACCAGTTCGAGTGGTTCTATCTGCTGCATACCTCCCCGCTGCTGCGTGACACGCCGCTGCATGCGTCGATAGACCGAGCCTTCGGCTTTGCCGAGCAATTCGGGGTGAAGGATGCGGCCGTACTGGCCATGCTGAATGTGGATGGCCGGGTGCTTGATGCCTCCCAGCGTATCTGGGCGCAGGCCGAGTACCTGCGGGCGCTTACATTGCGTGAAGGCAGTGAAGCAAAGCTCGCGGGGCAATTAGTTGCCCTTTCAGCGCGGTTCCTGCGTGACGCCGGCTGGTATGAGTGCCGAGGGGGTGACGGCGCGGTGAGCAGGGATGACATGCCATCGACCACGCCTTATCACTTGGCTACCTGCCTGGAAGGGCTGAATCAGGCGAACTTCTGACTGTCCATACAACGAACCTGTCAGGGGTGAGCGTTTCCCTCTGCCGGAAGCATCTCCCCACGCCTATGTTGGTGCTCCTTTCTCGAACGTTCAGGAGTTACCAACATGGAAGCAGAAGCCTTCAAGGCATTTGTCGAAGAGCAGATCAACCGAGCAGCACAGAAGATAATCGATCACGGCCACCGCTATGACGAGCACTCCCATGGCAAACTCAGCTACCTGCTAAGCCTGCGCCGTGTCATCAATTGCAAAGCAACGGCCGAGGACATGGGCCGGCATGACGCCATCAACGATGTCCTTCAAGCGTTAGGCATCATCCCTAAAGAAAGAACCGGCTTTTACTATATCAACTGAGCGATGCGTTGCTCCGCGAACCGGATCTTTCCGGTTCGCGCCTCGTGCTTAGCCTTTTGATCGGTCGATCGAGAACCCTGCCCAGTCCTGGCTCACCGGCATCAGTTCAAGGCTGTTGATATTGATGTGCGCCGGCTGGTTGAGGATCCAGAAGATGGTCTCGGCAATATCCTGTGGCTGGATCGGCTCCGCACCCGCGTAGGTAGCATCGTACTTGGCCTGGTCACCCCCGAAGCGCACCAGCGAGAACTCGCTCTCGCACAGGCCCGGCTCGATGTTGCTCACACGCACGCCGGTACCGCGCAGGTCGCAACGCAGGCTCAGCGAGAACTGGCCGACGAAGGCCTTGGTGCCGCCATACACGTTGCTGCCCGGGTACGGGTAGTTGCCCGCCACCGACCCGACGTTCAGGATCGACGCGCCGCGGCCATGGGCGATGAGCCGTGGCAGCAGCAGGCGAGTGGTGTACATCAGGCCCTTGATGTTGGTGTCGACCATGGTTTCCCAGTCGTCCAGGCTGCAGTTCTGCGCAGCATCCACACCCAGCGCCAAGCCGGCGTTGTTGACCAGACCGCGAATCTTTTCAAAGCCGGCCGGCAGATTGGCAATAGCCTGCTCCATGGCCTTGCGGTCACGCACGTCCAGCACCAGGCCATGCACTTCGGTCTTGGCCGACAGTTCAGCGCACAGGGCGTCCAGGCGCTCTTTGCGGCGCCCAGTGAGTACCAGCTTCCAGCCGGCTTCTGCAAAGCGGCGGGCGGTGGCCTCGCCGAAACCGGAAGTCGCGCCAGTGATGAATACGGTGGACGTCATGCTGTGTTCCTCACGGTAGGTTGTCATGGCAGCTTTGCAGCATGCCCGCGCACGGCGCAGGCAGCAAGCCGCTCAAGGGCTGTTCATTTTTTGTTCATACTCGTGAAACCCTTGCAGCAGAGGGTTCGCCGCCAGGTATGCGCATGTTATCCACAAGGCTTTCCCCACGGATTGGGGGCAACTTGTCCACTGCACGGAACCCTTTCAGCGGATTGTGGTCGGTGGATATCTTGGCGATGATGGCGCAAGGCTTTCAAACATGCCGCCTGCAGCGGTCTGTCCAAGGTTTTTACACAGAGTTATCCACAGGATTGGCACTGCACTTGAAGCACACGCAGAGATTTTGAAAGCTTGGGAAAATCATCCACAACGGGGATATGAACAAAAAATGATCAAATCGCTACAGGGCTTGATACTCAAGGCCTTGAGCGATATGCCACCATGTTTTCCACAGGCGGCTCCACACTATCCGTGGAAAAGAGTTGGCCTGTGGAAACAATGGCTTGCGAAGGAATATGGGTGTGTTTCGGGAGAAGGGAACGACAAGTTTTCCACATTGAGAAGGGGGCTGCATTGCAGCCCCTGCATACAACTCAGTGCCCGCCCAGATAAGCGTTACGCACTTCCTCATTGACCAACAGTTCCTGCCCGGTCCCGGTCATGCGAATCTGCCCGTTGACCATCACATAGGCCCGGTCCGACAGTTTCAGCGCATGGTTGGCGTTCTGCTCCACCAGGAAAATGGTCATCCCGGTCTTGGCCAGCTCTCGCAAAGTCGAGAAGATCTGCTTGACCACGATCGGCGCCAGCCCCAGCGAGGGCTCGTCCAGCAACAGCAACTTCGGCCGGCTCATCAGCGCCCGGGCAATCGCCAGCATTTGCTGCTCGCCACCGGACATGGTCATGGCCCGCTGGTTACGCCGCTCCTTCAACCGCGGGAACAGCTCGTACATACGCTGCATGTCTTCGTCGGCATGCTTGTCGCCGATGGGGATGGTACCCATCATCAGGTTTTCCTCGACGGTCATGTCGGGAAACACCCGGCGCCCCTCCGGCGACTGGGCAATGCCGTTGGAGGCGATGTAGTGCGAGGATTTGCGGGTGATGTCGGTGCCGCGGTACACGATATGCCCGGATGCCGCCCGCGGCTGGCCGAAAATCGACATCAGCAGGGTCGACTTGCCGGCACCGTTGGCGCCGATCAGGCTTACCGTCTCGCCCTCGTTGATGTGCATCGAGACTTTCTTCAGCGCCTGGATCGGCCCATAGAACACGTCCAGGTCTTTCAGCTCGAGAATGGGTGCACTCATACCAGTTCCTCTTCGTCTGCACCCAGGTAGGCGGCAATCACCGTCGGGTTGTGGCGGATGTCCTGCGGCGCACCTTCGGCAATCACGTTGCCGTGGTCCAGCACCACGATATGGTCGGAGATGCTCATGACCATGCCCATGTCGTGCTCGATCAGCACCACAGTGATGTCGTGCTCGTCACGCAGCACACGGATCATGCGGCTGAGTGCCTCGGTTTCCTGCGGGTTAAGGCCCGCCGCCGGTTCGTCCAGGCAGATGATCTTCGGCCGCGTGCACATGGCCCGGGCGATTTCCAGGCGCCGCTGCTGGCCGTACGACAGCTCGCCGGCCAGGCGGTTGGCGCAATCGACCAGGTCGACCACTTCCAGCCAGTAGAAGGCGTGGTCCAGCGCATCGCTTTCGGCCTTGCGGTAGGCCTTGGTGTTGAGCACCCCGGCCAGCAAGTTGCGGTTGACCCACATGTGCTGGGCCACCAGCAGGTTCTCCACCACCGACATTTCCTTGAACAGGCGAATGTTCTGGAAGGTGCGCGCCAGGCCGGCGCGATTGACCAGGTGGGTACCGCCGAACATCTTGTAGTACATACGGTTGGCAAAGCGCGCAGGCGACACGAAGTCGGCCGCCTGGAAGCGTTCGCCGAGCAGCTGGATGACGTTGGTGTGGCTGCCGCGCACGTTCAGTTCGATACGTCCGCCACTGGCCTTGTAAAAGCCGGTCAGGCAGTTGAACACCGTGGTCTTGCCGGCGCCGTTGGGGCCGATCAGGGCAAAGATCTGGTTGCGCCGGACCTTCAGGCTGACGTCGCTGAGCGCCTTGATGCCACCGAACTGCATCATCAGGTTGTCGACCGAGAGAATGATATCGTCGCTCATGGCGCCACTCCTTTACGCGGGGTCACACCGGTACGGCTGATGCGGATCAGCCCACGCGGTCGCCAGATCATCATCAGCACCATCAGCACGCCGAACAGCAGCACCCGGTATTCGGAGAAGCTGCGCAGCAGTTCCGGCGCCACGGTCAGCACGAACGCCGCGATGACCACACCCACGGTCGAGCCCATGCCACCCAGCACGACGATGGCGAGGATCAGCGCCGACTCGAAGAATGTGAATGACGACGGGTTGACGAAGCCCTGGTAGGTGGCGAAGAACACCCCCGCCAGACCGGCAGTCGAGGCGCCCAGGGTAAAGGCCGACAGCTTGACCAGCACGTGGTTCAGGCCCATCGAGCGGCAGGCGATCTCGTCTTCGCGCAGCGCTTCCCAGGCCCGGCCGACCGGCATGCGAGTCAGGCGATGCTTGATGTACAGCACTGCCAGCACGACCATGAACAGCACCGCGTAGATGAACACGAACTTGAGGCTGGCGTTGTACTCGAAGCCGAAGAACTCGTGGATCGGCACCCCGCCATCCTTGGCCCGGCGGCCGAACTCAAGGCCGAAGAAGGTGGGTGAAGGTGCCGGCATGCCGTTGGGGCCACCGGTGAACGATAGCCAGTTGTTCAGCACCAGGCGAATGATCTCGCCAAAGCCCAGCGTCACGATCGCCAGGTAGTCACCGTGCATGCGCAACACCGGGAAGCCGAGGATGCACCCCGCCAGCGCCGCAGCGATGGCCGCCAGCGGCAGCACGCTCCAGAAGCCCAGCCCCAGGTACTGGTAACCCAGCGCCAGACCGTAGGCACCGATGGCATAGAACGCCACGTAACCGAGGTCGAGCAGGCCGGCCAGGCCGACCACGATGTTCAGGCCAAGGCCCAGCAATACGTAGATCAGGCCGAGGATGACCACGGTCAGCAGGTACTTGTTGGCGAAGATCGGGAAAACGATGGCAATCACGATCAGCGCGGGGATGATGTAACGCAGGCGCGACTTGTAGTCCGGTGCGGTCACATGCACGCCCGAGCCACCGCTGTCGAAGCCCTGGAGCATGCGCTGCCCGGGGGCAGTCTGCAGGAACAGGCTGAGCAGGAAGCGCCCCACCATCACACCGCCGACCAGCCAGGCCACGCGGCGCGGCTCGGCATTGAAGGTGTAGCCGTCGAGCACCACACCAACGACCGGACCAAACACGATAAGTGCCAGCAGGCCAGCGACAATGGTCTCCAGCAGGCTGCGTTTAAGGTCGAAACCCTTGGTTTCGCTAATAGAGGCAGTTTTGGCAACGGACATGTTCACACCTTAGCCACGAGCGGGCGACCCAGCAGGCCTTGTGGGCGGAAGATAAGGATCATCACCAGCAGCGAGAAGCTGAACACATCCTTGTAGTCGGAGTTGATCAGGCCTGAGAACAGCGACTCGGAAATTCCCAGGATGATCCCGCCGAGCATGGCACCCGGCAGCGAGCCGATACCCCCGAGCACTGCGGCAGTGAACGCCTTGATACCGATGATGAAGCCGGCGTAGAAGTCGAAGGTGCCGTAGTTCATGGTGATGAGCACGCCGGCCAGGGCGGCCATCACCGCACCGATGACGAACACGTAGGAGATTACCCGGTCGGTGTTGATACCCAGGATCGAGGCCATCTTGCGGTCTTGCTGGGTAGCACGGCACATGCGGCCGAGCTTGGTGTACTTGATCACGTAGGTCAGCAGGCCCATGCCGACGAAGGCCGCCACCAGGATGAAGATCTTGGTATAAGTCAGTTGCACGAAGCCGGTTCCGACTTCGACACGCATGGCGCCTTCCAGCAGGGTTGGCACGCCTTGCTGGCGGGCGCCCTGGCTGATCTGTGCGTAGTTCTGCAGGATCAGCGAAATGCCGATGGCACTGATCAGCGGTGCCAGGCGGGTGGAGTTACGCAGCGGTTTGTAGGCGATGCGCTCGATGGTGAAACCATAAACGCCGGTGACGACGATGGTGAACAACAAGGTGCCCAGCATCAGCAGGGGGAACGATTCGACACCGAAGTAAGCCAGCAATGCCAGGCTGATCGCCGCGAGGTAAGCGGAGATCATGTACACCTCGCCGTGCGCGAAGTTGATCATGCCGATAATGCCATAGACCATTGTGTAGCCGATGGCGATCAGGCCATAGACCGACCCGAGGGTCAGGCCGTTGACCAGTTGCTGCAGGAAAATACCATCCATAACGCAATCTCACCTGATTGAGATTGCACGAGCGCCGACCACGGCGCGGGCCACCTGTGCGGGGCCCTCGCAGCGCAGAACTGTGCAGATCTACGAATAAAGACAGGTACCGCGGGGCTTGGGCCCGAGCAACCGCCCGGGCCGCGGGCCGTTGTTATTTTTGTTTTTCCAGCTGGTGGTATTTACCGGTCTTGTCCCACTGGTAGACCACGTAGTCGGAGACGGTCAGGTCGCCCTTGCTGTCCCACTTCTTCTCACCCATGACGGTCTGCACCGGGTTGGCCTTGAGCCACTTGGCAGCGTCTTCGCCCTTGTTCGACTTCGCGCCATTGAACGCGGCAGCCAGGGCCTGCAGCGAAGCGTAGGCGTACAAGGTGTAGCCCTCAGGTTCAGTGCCAGCCTTGCGGAACTCCTCCACCACCGCCTTGCTGTCTGGCAGCAGGCGCGGGTCGGCGCCGAAGGTCATGTACACGCCATCGACGTACTGCGCGCCGCCGGCGGTGGACACCAGTTCGTCGGTGACGATGCCATCATCGGACATGAACTTGACGTCTTTCAGGCCCTGCTCGCGCAGCTGGCGTACCAGCGGGCCGGCTTCCGGGTGCAGGCCGCCGAAGTAGACCACGTCGGCACCGGTAGAGCGGATCTTGGTGACCACCGCGCTGAAGTCTTTCTCGCCACGGGTCAAGCCTTCGTACAGCACAGGCTCCACGCCGCGTTTCTTCAGCTGTGCCTTGGTCGCGTCAGCCAGGCCCTGGCCGTAGGTGTCCTTGTCGTGCAACACCGCGACCTTCTTGCCCTTGAGCACGTCGACGATGTAGTCGCCAGCGACGATCCCCTGCTGGTCATCACGGCCGCACATGCGGAACATGGCGCTCAGGCCGCGCTCAGTGACCGCTGGGTTGGTGGAGCCTGGGGTGATGGCGATCACGCCCGCCTCGTCATATACCTCGGAGGCCGGGATCGTGTTGGAAGAACAGAAGTGGCCCACCACGCCAATCACCTTGTCCTGATCGACCAGGCGGTTGGCCACGGCCACGGCTTGCTTCGGCTCACAGGCGTCATCGCCTTTGACCAGGACGATTTTCTCGCCATTAACGCCACCGGCGGCGTTGATCTTGTCGGCCGCTGCCTGCGCACCTTTCATGTACTGCTCGCCAAACGCTGCGTTTGCCCCGGTCATGGGGCCCGCTACACCGATCTTGACGTCGGCCTGAACATACGAAGAAACACCCAGTGCCGTAGCAACGGCCAGAGCCAGGAAACCTTTCTTGTAAAACGTCTGCGACATGAGGTGGTGCTCCTAGAGTTTTTTTGGTTGGCACTACAACTTCTCAGCCCGGTACTCAGAGCAAGGGCCGTGCCATCGGTTTTGTATTCCGGGAAAACACACTGTGAAGGGTGCCTGCAGCCGACGGGCGGCCTTTTCTTTATTGAGCGTGCAACCGTCTGCCACGCGGCAGGCGCCACCACACGTACAGACAAGGAGCAACCGTCGAGTGCCATCATTGCAACCCTGGCAAGTGTTTACGTGCAACCGCCCTGTAACAGCGGACGTCACCGAACTGCACACTGCTGGTGCGCGACTGCTACAGGCGGCACCGTTTCAAGGCTAGCTGGTGCACGGAAAAACACCTCTGTTTTGGCCGTTCCGGCCTCTTCGCCGGCAAACCCGCCCCTACAACAGGAGCAAGTACCCGCACCGTGCAGGAGCGGGCGTGCCCGCGAAGAGGCCGGAACAGCCACACAAGGTGGAAAAGGCTGGCACAATGTCCGCCAATCGCCGCTTCCGGAGCCCCCTTGATGAGCGAAAGCGCATTCGCCGAGCGCATCGTGCACAACCTGCTCGACACCGACTTCTACAAACTCACCATGATGCAGGGTGTGCTGCACAACTACCCGGACGCCGACGTCGAATGGGAATTCCGCTGCCGCAACGGTGAGGACCTGCGCCCCTACCTCGGCGAAATTCGCAATCAGCTCGAACGGCTTGCCGACCTCACCCTGGACGATGGCCAACTGGCCTTCCTCGAACGCATCAGCTTCCTCAAGCCCGACTTTTTACGCTTTCTGCGCCTGTTCCGCTTCAACCTGCGTTACGTGCACGTCGGCATCGAAAATGATCAGCTGTTCCTGCGCCTGAAAGGTCCGTGGCTGCATGTGATCCTGTTCGAAGTGCCGCTGCTGGCCATCATCAGCGAAGTACGCAACCGCAATCTGCACCCGCACATGCGCCTGGCCGAGGCGCGGGACCAGTTGTACCGCAAGTTCGACTGGCTGCGTGCGCATGCCAGCGACGACGAGCTGGCCGAACTGCAGGTGGCCGACTTCGGCACCCGCCGGCGCTTTTCCAGCCGCGTGCAGGAGGAAGTGGCAAGGGTGCTGCGCGACGACTTCCCCGGCCGTTTTGTCGGCACCAGCAACGTCGACCTGGCATGGAAACTGGATATCAAGCCGCTGGGCACCATGGCCCACGAGTGGATCATGGCCCACCAGCAGCTCGGCCCACGGCTGATCGACAGCCAGATCGCTGCGCTGGACTGCTGGGTACGCGAGTACCGCGGCCTGCTCGGCATCGCCCTGACCGACTGCATCACCATGGATGCCTTCCTCGACGATTTCGACCTGTACTTCGCCAAGCTGTTCGACGGCCTGCGCCATGATTCGGGCGAGCCGGTAGCCTGGGCGGAGAAGGCCATTGCCCATTACCAGAAACTGGGTATCGACCCGATGACCAAGACCCTGGTGTTTTCCGACGGCCTCAACCTGACCCGCTCGCTGGAAATTTTCCGCGCCCTGCGCGGACGCATCAACGTCAGCTTTGGCATCGGCACCAACCTGACCTGCGACATCCCAGGTGTGGCACCCATGAACATCGTGCTTAAAATGACCGACTGCAACGGCGCGCCGGTGGCCAAGATCTCTGATGAAGCCGCCAAGACCCAGTGCCGCGACGAGAACTTCGTCGCCTACATGCGTCACGTATTCAAAGTCCCCAGCAAGGAGTAACCCATGCAAGCGGTTCAGCAAGAGATTGCCCAGGCGCTGAAGGTACAGCCGCCGTTCGCCGACGCGGCAGCGCTCGAGGCCGAAGTCGCCCGGCGGGTGGCGTTCATCAAGGACTGCCTGGCCAACGCTCGACTCAAGACCTTGGTGCTGGGCATCAGCGGTGGCGTCGACTCACTGACTGCCGCCCTGCTCGCCCAGCGTGCCATCAACGAGCTGCGCGCCGAGACCGGCGACAAGGCCTACACCTTCATTGCCGTGCGCCTGCCGTACCAGGTACAGCATGACGAGCATGACGCCCAGGCATGCCTGGACGTGATCAAGGCAGATGAAGTTCACACGGTGGATATCGCCCCGGCAGTGCGCGCATTGGCAGCTGAAGTGGCGGCGTTGAAGAACGGCTCGCCGACGTTGGTGGACTTCGTGGTGGGCAACGTCAAGGCACGCACCCGGATGGTCGCCCAGTACACCATCGCTGGCGCCCGCGCAGGTCTGGTGATCGGTACCGACCACGCGGCCGAGGCGGTAATGGGCTTCTTCACCAAGTTTGGTGATGGTGCCTGCGACCTGGCGCCGTTGAGTGGGCTGGTGAAGAATCAGGTGCGGGCGATTGCGCGTAGCTTCGGTGCGCCGGAGGCACTGGTGGAGAAGGTGCCAACGGCCGACCTGGAAGACCTGGAGCCGGGCAAGCCGGACGAGGCGTCACATGGCGTGACCTACGCGCAGATCGATGCCTTCCTGCATGGGCAGCCGGTTGACCAGGCGGCGTTCGACATCATCGTCGCCACCTACCGCAAGACCCAGCACAAGCGCGAACTGCCGTTCGCCCCTTGATAAGTGGCCTGCAGGAGCGGGTTCACCCGCGAATACGATGGTGAACCCACCGACGCATTCGCGGGTGAACCCGCTCCTACAGGGTTCGCCGTCAGCCTTTGATTACTTGACGATGACCTTGCCTTTCATCATCGAGATGTGGCCCGGGAAGGTGCAGAAGAAGCTGTAGTCACCACCGGCTTCCAGCTTGGAAGTGTCGAACTTCACTTCGGTTTCTTTCTCAGGCGCGCCGATCATCTTGGTGTGGGCGATGATGGCGGCGTTGTCAGCCTTCAGGTAGTCCTTATCCAGACCCTGGCTCATGCCTTCGGTGGCAATGGCCTGCATATCGGCAGTCTTGCTGATCACCAGGTTGTGGCCCATGACGTTCTTCGGCAGGTTGCCGGAGTGGGTCAGTTTGACGGTGAATTCCTTGCAGCTCTTGTCGACAGTGAATTCCTTGCTGGTGTAGGACATCTGGTCAGTCGAGTCGACAGTGACCGAGCACTCGGCGGCGAAGACAGAAGCGCTGGCGAGGGTCAGCAGAGATACCGCTACAGCTTTCGCAAACATCATGAATCTCCTTGGCAGGGTTTTATCAATTGCGAGACTGCCTGAAACCGTTCAGCCCCTTGCTGATATGGGTCAAGGGGGCGTCAAGAGGCCAGCCAGTAGAATTGTTCAATGGATTGTATACAACAAATCTAAGGGCACATCATGCCCTTTTATTGGACGATGAGACAACCTCTCATTTAGGAGCAATACCAAATGCCCATCTCCAACTTCCTCAATAGCCTGCTCGCCGCCTACGCCCACGGGGCCACAGGAGCCATCTGCGAATTCTCCCGTCCAGAATGAACCGGCCTTGGAAGTGACCGGCATGCGCCGTAACCTGTGCGCCTCAGTGACAGGAGATGAGCAATGCCCGTACGTTCCGTTTGTGTGTTCTGCGGCGCCAGCATGGGCGCCAACCCTGCCTACCGTGAAGCAGCCGTCGCGCTGGGCCAGGCCATTGCCCGCCGTGGCTTGACCCTGGTGTATGGCGGTGGCGCGGTCGGCTTGATGGGTGTGGTGGCCGACGCGGCCATGGCGGCCGGTGGAGAAGTGGTCGGGATCATCCCGCAGAGCCTGCTGGACGCTGAAGTCGGCCACAAGGGCCTGACCCGCCTGGAAGTGGTGGATGGCATGCATGCGCGCAAGGCCCGCATGGCCGAGCTGAGCGATGCCTTCATTGCCTTGCCGGGTGGGCTGGGTACGCTGGAGGAACTGTTCGAAGTGTGGACCTGGGGGCAGCTGGGCTATCACGCCAAGCCGCTCGGGCTACTGGATGTGAACGGTTTCTACGACAAGCTGGGCGGGTTCCTCGACCATATCGTCGAAGAAGGTTTCGTGCGCCCGCAACACCGGGCGATGTTGCTGCTGGGGCAGCAGCCGGACGAGCTGCTGGACGGGATGGACAGCTTTGTGGCGCCGGTCGCGCCTAAGTGGGTCGACAAGCAGCCTGACTGACCCAGATGGATGGGCCGAACACTGACCCAGTAGGAGCGGGTTCACCCGCGAATCGATAGTGGATCTACCGACGCATTCGCGGGTGAACCCGCTCCCACAGGGCTCTATGTAGCCTTCAAGATCAGCGGGGAATGACAGGCTGACGCGGCTTCTTGTTGCCCTTGCCGCCCTTGCTCGCCTCTTTGCGCTCCTTGGCCGCCTGCTGGTTACGCGCAAACGCTTCGGCCTTGGCCTTTTCGCGCTTGTCCCACGGCTTGCTGCCATCGCTGCCACGCGGCGGCAGGCCGGTGTGCTGGGTCAGGATCTTCTGGTCCTTGCCCACCTTGTGGCTCCCCGCCGGGGTCGAGTTCTTGCGGCGCGCGCTCTGGTAGCTGTCGGTCTGCGGCTGGTGCGCCGGAATCAGCTGGTGCTTGCCCGGCCCGATCAGGTCGGCGCGGCCCATACGCTGCAGCGCTTCACGCAGCATCGGCCAGCCCTTCGGGTCGTGATAGCGCAAGAACGCCTTGTGCAGACGGCGTTGCTCGTCGCTCTTGACGATCTCCACCCCTTCGCTCTTGTAGGTCACCTTGCGCAGCGGGTTCTTGCCTGAGTGGTACATGGCCGTGGCCGAGGCCATTGGCGACGGGTAGAACGCCTGCACCTGGTCGGCACGGAAGCCGTTGCCCTTCAGCCACAGGGCCAGGTTCATCATGTCTTCGTCGGTGGTACCGGGGTGCGCGGCAATGAAGTACGGGATCAGGTACTGCTCCTTGCCCGCTTCTTTCGAGAACTTCTCGAACATGCGCTTGAAGCGGTCGTAGGTGCCGATACCCGGCTTCATCATCTTGTCCAGCGGGCCACGCTCGGTGTGCTCCGGGGCAATCTTCAGGTAGCCGCCAACGTGGTGGGTGACCAGTTCCTTGACGTACTCCGGCGATTCCACCGCCAGGTCGTAGCGCAGGCCGGAAGCAATCAGGATCTTTTTCACACCCGGCAACGCACGGGCCTTGCGGTACAGCTCGATCAACGAGCTGTGGTCGGTATTGAGGTTTTCGCAGATGCCCGGGAACACGCACGACGGCTTGCGGCAGTGCTTCTCGATCTCGGGGCTTTTGCAGGCGATGCGGTACATGTTGGCAGTCGGCCCGCCAAGGTCCGAGACCACGCCGGTGAAGCCCGGCACCTTGTCACGCATCTCTTCGATTTCGTGCAGGATCGACTCGTGCGAGCGGTTCTGGATGATGCGGCCTTCGTGCTCGGTGATCGAGCAGAAGGTACAGCCACCGAAGCAGCCACGCATGATGTTCACCGAGAAACGGATCATCTCGTAGGCCGGGATGCGCTCCTTGCCATAGGCCGGATGCGGCACACGGGCGTATGGCATGCCGAACACGTAGTCCATTTCCTCGGTGCTCATGGGGATGGGTGGCGGGTTGAACCACACATCCACTTCACCATGCTTCTGCACCAGCGCGCGGGCGTTGCCCGGGTTGGTCTCCAGGTGCAGCACGCGGTTGGCATGGGCATAGAGCACCGGGTCGTTACGCACCTTTTCGAACGATGGCAGGCGGATCACCGACTTTTCCCGGGTCACGGCCGGGCTGTCGAGAATCTGCACCACCTTGGCTTCGTTCGGGTCTTCCTGGTCGCCCTTGGCCTGCTCGATGGCGCAGGCCTGGGTGTCCTGGGTGTTCACGTACGGGTTGATGATCTTGTCGACGCGCCCCGGGCGGTCGATACGGGTGGAGTCGATCTCGTACCAGCCCTGCGGGGTATCGCGGCGCACGAAGGCGGTGCCGCGCACGTCGGTGATGGTCTCGATCTTCTCCCCGTTGGACAGGCGCTGGGCCACCTCGACCACCGCACGCTCGGCGTTGCCGAACAGCAGGATGTCGGCGCTGGCGTCGATCAGGATCGAGTGACGAACCTTGTCCTGCCAGTAGTCGTAGTGGGCGATGCGGCGCAGCGAAGCCTCGATGCCGCCGAGCACGATCGGCACATGCTTGTAGGCCTCCTTGCAGCGCTGGCTGTACACCAGGCTGGCACGGTCCGGACGGCTGCCGGCCAGGCCACCAGGGGTGTAGGCATCGTCGGAACGGATCTTCTTGTCCGCGGTGTAGCGGTTGATCATCGAGTCCATGTTGCCGGCGGCCACACCGAAGAACAGGTTCGGTTCGCCGAGCTTCATGAAGTCGTCTTTCGACTGCCAGTTCGGCTGGGCGATGATGCCCACGCGGAAGCCTTGGGCTTCCAGCAGACGGCCAATGATGGCCATGCCGAACGACGGATGGTCGACGTAGGCATCACCGGTCACGATGATGATGTCGCAGGAATCCCAGCCGAGCAGATCCATCTCCTCCCTGCTCATTGGCAGGAAAGGTGCTGGCCCGAAGCATTCGGCCCAGTACTTGGGATAGTCGTAGAGTGGTTTGGCTGCTTGCATGTCAGTGACCGGTTCTGGTGTGCAGGGAAATCGCGGGCGCGGAATATAGCACAAATTTTGACCAAATCCGACTGGATTCGTGGGGATTGGTGAGGAGAGCGACAGTTGGGGGGGGCGTCAGGTGGTTGGTTTGGTGAGGGCGCCAGGTGTTCGACACAGCAGTTTCAGCGCCTGTGAAATCGAGCGCCGCCCGCGCGGCGCATCGCGACGCAAGGCCGCTCCCACATTTGTTGCAACGTGCCAAACCTGCAAGGCCATGGTTGCCCGTTGCCCGCCTTGGCCGAGTTGAAACGAATGTGGGCCTTGCGTCGCGATGGGCTGCAAAGCAGCCCCTACAAGGCCCCCTGCTAACGCAATGAGTTATTCGTCGTCATCGAAGTTGTACATCCCCGGCGCCAAGTTCTCGAACCGGGTGTACTTGCCGATAAACGCCAAACGCACGAAGCCGATGGGGCCGTTACGCTGTTTGCCGATGATGATTTCCGCCACGCCCTTGTGCTCGGTCTCGGGGTGGTACACCTCGTCGCGGTACACGAACATGATCACGTCGGCGTCCTGCTCGATTGCACCGGATTCACGCAAGTCGGAGTTCACCGGGCGTTTGTTCGGGCGCTGTTCCAGCGAGCGGTTCAGCTGCGAAAGGGCAATGACCGGGCAGTTGAATTCTTTGGCCAGGGCCTTGAGCGAGCGGGAAATCTCGGAAATTTCGTTGGTACGGTTGTCACCGGCCGACCCCGGAATCTGCATCAGCTGCAGGTAGTCGACCATGATCATGGCGATCTCGCCATGCTCACGGGCCAGGCGGCGGGTACGCGCGCGCATTTCCGAGGGGCTGATACCCGCCGTATCGTCGATGAACAATTTTCGGTCGTTGAGCAGGTTCACTGCCGAGGTCAGGCGCGGCCAGTCGTCGTCGTCCAGCTGGCCGGAACGGACCTTGGTCTGGTCGATACGCCCCAGGGACGAAAGCATACGCATGATCAGCGACTCACCTGGCATCTCGAGGGAGAACACCAGCACCGCCTTGTCGGTACGCAGAACGGCGTTTTCCACCAGGTTCATGGCGAAGGTGGTCTTACCCATCGACGGACGACCCGCGACGATGATCAGGTCGGCTGCCTGCAGGCCGCTGGTCTTCTCGTCCAGGTCGGTGTAACCGGTGGAGATACCGGTGATGTCACTGTCGGAGTTGAACAGCGTATCGATGCGGTCGATGGCCATGGTCAACAGCTCGTTGACGCCCACCGGGCCGCCGGTTTTAGGCCGTGCCTCGGCGATCTGGAAGATCTGCCGTTCCGCATCGTCGAGAATCTCGGCAGCGTTGCGCCCCTGCGGGTTGAACGCGTTGTCGGCGATGTCGGTACTGATGCTGATCAGCTGGCGCAACGTGGCCCGCTCACGAATGATCGCAGCGTAGGCCTTGATGTTGGCCACCGAAGGGGTGTTCTTGGCCAGCTCGGCCAGGTAAGCCAAGCCGCCGACTTGCGAGGACAGGCCTTCCTTGTCCAACTGCTCGTGCAGGGTCACCACGTCGAATGGCTGGTTGGCGTCGGCCAACTTGTGCACGGCGCGGAAGATCAGCCGGTGGTCATGCCGGTAGAAGTCGCCGTCCGACACCTGGTCCAGCACCCGCTCCCAGGCATTGTTGTCCAGCATCAGGCCACCGAGCACGGCCTGTTCGGCCTCGATGGAATGCGGCGGTACCTTCAGGGCTGCGGTTTGCAGGTCAAGCTGTTCGGAGGTGGTGATCTCGTTCATGGCCACGAAAGAATTCTGGAGGATGAAAAAGACAAAGGGCACGGCCTGTCGAAAACAGGACCGTGCCCGATGTTAACCGCCTGACTCGCAAGGAGCCAGCCAGTTAGCGCAGCTTAGGCAGCTACGACGACCACGCGTACGGTGGCTTCAACGTCGCTGTGCAGGTGCACGGCTACGTCGTATTCGCCAACCTGACGGATGGTGCCATTCGGCAGACGAACTTCAGCCTTGGCCACTTCAACGCCGGAGGCGGTCAGGGCGTCAGCGATGTCGTGGGTGCCGATCGAACCGAACAGCTTGCCTTCGTCGCCAGCGGTGGCAGTGATGGTCACTTCCAGCTCGGCCAGTTGGGCAGCGCGGCTTTCAGCCGAAGCTTTCTTGTCAGCGGCTGCTTTTTCCAGCTCGGCACGACGCTCTTCGAACGCAGCCAGGTTGGCGGCGTTGGCAACGGTGGCCTTGCCGAATGGCAGCAGGAAGTTACGGCCGTAACCAGCCTTAACTTTTACTTTGTCGCCCAGGTTGCCCAGGTTAGCGACTTTTTCCAGCAGGATCAGTTCCATTTGGTAAAACCTCTTAACTTTTAACCTTCACCGTTCGCGGAGTCTTTCCCCGGAGGGGACTTGCGACCGCGAAAATCAATCAGGCTGTCGACAATGGCCAAAACCATCAGCAACGGATAAATCAGCTGCATGATCAGCGGTAGCGTCACGTACATCCCCACCAGCCAGAAACCGGCCAGTCGGCCCTGTGCCACCAGCCCGTGCATCAAGGCGATGCCGGCCAGCACCAGTACCAGGCTGGAAGCCGATGCCAGGATGATGAACTGCGGGCCGATAAACGGCGCCACCACCATCACTGCCACCAAGACCGCCATGGTCTGTTTCGGCAACTTCAGTTCGCGAAACTCGCGACCGAAGCCTCCAGGGTTGTACAACGCTGCCTGCCAATAGCGCGCCAGCATCAACGCCAGCACACTGAACAATTGCACCGTCACTGCTGTGGAAGCGACCAGCACAGGGCGGATCAGCTCACCGGAGAGCACCGGTTGCCCTTCGATTTTCGGCATGGCTTCGGCAAACGCCTTGGCCAGCACATCGAAGGTTTGCGCCAGCGCCAGATCAAGCACGAGGCTGAAAGCCACGGCGAACACGGCACTGGCGAGCAACACCCGGCTCCAGGGGTGCTCGGCACGCAACATGGCGGCCAAGGCCAAGGCACCCGCAATCACCAGAAAGGTGATGGGATCGCCCATGACCCACACGGCCAGCCCGGCCAGCAAGCCGCCGGCGATGACCGATGTAGCATCCTTGAACCCACGCCGCAGCAGCACGAGGCTGCCGGCAGCGGCACTCAACCAGAACAGCAGCGGCAGTACCGCGCTGATGACCACCACGAGGGTGGCCTGCACACGACCGCGCATGATGAAACTTGCTAACGCTCGCATGCTAATCCCTTACTGCTTGTCGACGACCCGGTCTCAGCGGCCGTGGCTGTCGGTGTAGGGCAGCAGGGCCAGGAAGCGGGCGCGCTTGATAGCGGTAGCCAGCTGACGCTGATAACGAGCTTTGGTACCGGTGATACGGCTTGGAACGATCTTGCCGGTTTCGGATACGTAAGCTTTCAGGGTGTTGAGATCTTTGAAGTCGATCTCTTTCACGTCTTCAGCAGTGAAGCGGCAGAATTTACGACGACGGAAGAAACGTGCCATTTAATAGGCTCCTCTAAAGGTCCGTGGATTACTCGTCAGCGTTATCGCTGGAGTCGCTGTCATTGCTGTCGTCGCCTTCGGCGGAGTCAGCATGCTCAGGACGCTCGCGACGCTCACGGCGCTCGCTGCGGTTCTCTTCAGCCTTCAGCATCTCGGACTGGCCGGTAACGGCTTCGTCGCGACGGATGACCAGGTTACGGATAACGGCATCGTTGTAGCGGAAGTTGTCTTCCAGCTCGGCCAGGGCCTTGCCGGTGCACTCAACGTTCAGCATCACGTAGTGAGCCTTGTGAACATTGTTGATTGCGTAGGCCAGTTGACGACGGCCCCAGTCTTCCAGGCGGTGGATCTTGCCACCATCTTCTTCGATCAGCTTGGTGTAACGCTCAACCATGCCGCCGACTTGTTCGCTCTGGTCCGGGTGAACCAGGAAGATGATTTCGTAATGACGCATGAATGCTCCTTACGGGTTAGTAGTCTGCCAGTGAATCTGGTCAGACAAGGAGTGAATGACACTGTATGTCTTGCACGGAGGGGAGGCACATGAGCGCCTGCCAGCTCGGCAAGGGGCGCAATTGTAGAGAAGCCGGGGCGCACAAGCAAGGTGATTGGTGAATATTTGAACAGCCTGAAACATATTTACAGGCTGCGGGCCCTTTCGCGGGTGAACCCGCGCCTACAGGGGAACGCAATCACCCTGTAGGAGCGGGTTCACCCGCGAAGAGGCCGGAACAGGTTGAGAATCAGCGCTTGGCCTGGCGCTGACGCACGGCTTCGAACAGGCAAACCCCGGTCGCCACCGACACGTTAAGGCTGCTGACGCTACCCGCCATCGGCAACTTCACCAGGAAGTCGCAATGCTCACGGGTGAGCCGGCGCATGCCCTTGCCTTCCGCCCCCATGATCATCACCAGTGGCCCGGTCAGGTCCTGCTGGTAGATCTCCTGCTCGGCCTCGCCAGCGGTACCCACCACCCACAGGCCACGCTGCTGCAACTTCTCAAGCGTACGCGCCAGGTTGGTCACAGCCACCAGCGGAATGACTTCTGCCGCACCACAAGCCACCTTTCGCACAACCGGCGTCAGCGTTGCGGACTTGTCCTTGGGTACGATCACTGCCGTGGCACCGGCCGCATCCGCGGTACGCAGACAAGCGCCGAGGTTGTGCGGGTCGGTCACACCGTCCAGCACCAGGATCAGCGGCGGTGTTTCTGTGCGCTCAAGCAGCTCTTCGAGCATCAGCTCGCCCCACACCTGGCTCGGACTGACCTCGGCTACAACGCCTTGGTGCACGCCTTCGACCCAGGCATCCATCTCACGGCGCTCGGCCTGGCCGACCGGCACGCGGTTTTCCGCGGCCAGCGCCAGCAAGGTTTCGAGGCGTGGCTCGCTGCGCCCTTCCGACAGCCAGATCTGCTTGACTCGCTTTGGATGGTGCTGCAGCAATGCCTGCACGGCGTGTACGCCGTAGATTTTTTCCAGCTGACTCATGAATTGCTCTTGTTTTTGCGTGGAGCGCCGGACTTCGGCGGGCCTTTACGGTGCTTGGTCGGTTTGCCGGACGGCTTGCCACCTTTCTCCGATTTGCTGCCAGCACTGCTGCGCGCGTCGGTCATCAGCGCTTTCTTCATCTCGCGGCTTTTACGCACTTCAGCGTTTCGCTGCACAGCATCCTTGGGGAAGTACGCTTCGGACGCTTCACTTTTGCGGCTGCGTGGCTTGGGCGTGGCTTTCGCTTCGGTTGCCGGCTGCTGCTCGGCTTTTTCGGCAACCGGCGCGGCGCCACGCTGCTTGCGGCCGATCGGTGCGGCGAGGGTCTTTTCCGACACTTCGAAGTCGATCTTGCGCTCATCCAGATCAACACGCATGACCTTGACTTCGATGGTGTCGCCCAAGCGGAAGCTGCGACCGGTGCGCTCGCCGGCCAGGCGATGGTGTACCGGGTCGAAGTGGTAGTAGTCACCCGGCAACGCACTGACGTGCACCAGGCCCTCTACATAGATATCGGTCAGTTCGACGAACAGGCCGAAACCGGTCACCGCAGTGATCACACCCGGGAAGGTCTCGCCCACGCGGTCTTTCATGAACTCGCACTTGAGCCAGTTGACCACGTCACGGGTGGCTTCGTCGGCCCGGCGCTCGGTCATCGAGCACTGCTCGCCGAGTTGCTCCAGGGTGTTTTCGTCGTACGGGTAGATACGCGCCTTGGGAATGCTCATGGCGCCGGCACGCTTGACGTGCGGGGTATCGACCTTGGAGCGGATGATGCTGCGGATGGCGCGATGCACCAGCAGGTCCGGGTAACGACGGATCGGCGAGGTGAAGTGGGTGTACGCCTCGTAATTCAGGCCGAAGTGGCCGTTGTTCTCGGTGCTGTACACGGCCTGGCTCAGCGAGCGCAGCATCACCGTCTGGATCAGGTGGAAGTCCGGGCGACCGGCGATGCTCGCCAGCAGGGCCTGGTAATCCTTCGGCGACGGGTCCTTGCCCTTGTGCAGGCTAAGGCCCAACTCGCCTAGGAAGGCGCGCAGTTTTTCCAGGCGCTCCGGCGGCGGGCCGTCGTGCACGCGGTACAGGGCCGGTACGCCGTGCTTCTGCAGGAACTCGGCGGTGGCCACGTTGGCCGCCAGCATGCATTCCTCGATCAGCTTGTGGGCGTCGTTGCGCACGGTCGGGCGGATTTCGGCGATCTTGCGCTCCTCGCCGAAGATGATGCGGGTTTCCTGGGTCTCGAAGTCGATGGCACCCCGGGTGTGGCGCGCCTCCACCAGCACCTTGTACAGGTTGTACAGGTTCTTCAGGTCCGGCACGACCTCCTTGTACTCTTCGCGCAGCGCCTTGCCCTCACGGGTACGCGAGTGCTCGAGCATGCTGCTGACCTTGTTGTAGGTCAGGCGGGCATGGGAGTGGATCACGCCTTCGTAGAACTGGTAGTCGACCATCTGGCCGGCTTTGTTCATGGTCATTTCACAGACCATGGCCAACCGGTCGACATGCGGGTTCAGCGAGCACAGGCCGTTGGACAGCTCTTCGGGGAGCATCGGCACCACGCGCTCGGGGAAGTAAACCGAGTTGCCGCGCTGCTGGGCTTCGACATCCAGGGCAGAGCCCAGACGCACGTAACTGGAGACGTCAGCGATGGCCACGTACAGACGCCAGCCACCGGAGAACAGACGCAGCTTGCCCAACGGTTCGCAATAAACGGCATCGTCGAAGTCGCGGGCGTCTTCACCGTCGATGGTGACGAACGGCAGATGGCGCAGGTCGACACGCTTCTCTTTGTCCTTCTCCTCGACTTCGGAGCGGAACTTGCGTGCTTCCTTGACCACATCATTGGGCCAGACGTGCGGAATGTCGTAGCTGCGCAGGGCAACGTCGATTTCCATGCCCGGCGCCATGTAGTTGCCGATGACTTCGACCACATCGCCTTGCGGCTGGAAGCGTGGCGTTGGCCAGTGGGTGATCTTGATCTCGACGAACTGGCCGATCTTGGCACCGCCGTTGCGCCCGGCGGTCACCAGCACTTCCTGCTGGATCTTCGGGTTGTCCGGGGTCACGTAGCCGATGCCGCCTTCTTCGAAATAGCGGCCGACCACGCTTTCGTGGGCACGGGAGATGACTTCGACCAGCACGCCTTCACGGCGGCCACGGCGGTCGACACCGGAGACGCGGGCCAAGCCGCGGTCGCCGTCGAACACCAGTCGCATCTGCGACGGGCTGAGGAACAGGTCTTCGCTGCCGTCATCGGGAATAAGGAAGCCGAAGCCGTCGCGGTGGCCGGAGACGCGACCACAGATCAGGTCCAGCTTGTCTACCGGGGCATAAGTGCCGCGCCGGGTATAGATAAGCTGGCCATCGCGCTCCATGGCACGCAGGCGGCGGCGCAGGGCTTCGATCTGGTCTTCTTCATACAGACCGAACTCTTTTGCCAGCTCCTCGCGGGCAGCAGGTTCGCCTCGGTCGGCGAGACGCTGCAGGATCAGCTCACGGCTGGGAATGGGGTTGTCGTATTTTTCCGCTTCGCGAGCGGCCTCGGGATCGAGGGATTGCCAATCGGCCATCAGAAGGGGTTCACCTTGGGGTATATAGATAGGAATTCTGGCATAGGCGTATTGAAACCGGAAATGTCTGCCTTGGACAGCCCCCGCTGCAGTGCATAAACAGCAGAAATAGGCTTGTGGAATCAACAAGTTGAATTTTTTGAATTTTTTTTCGATCAGGGGCTTTACAGCCTAGGGGAGCGTCCGTATAGTGCGCACCACAACGACGGACAACCCCGAAGTTGTAGTAGAGATGAACGACGCTGTAAAGCATCAAGTAACCTCGAATGTGTGCCCAGGTGGCGGAATTGGTAGACGCGCTGGTTTCAGGTATCAGTGACCGCAAGGTCGTGGAAGTTCGAGTCTTCTCCTGGGCACCAAATATTTTCAAGTAACAGATGACCAAGGATCTGTTACTACTGTGTGAAAGCGAACGATAGTCGCCTTCTGCAGATGATGTAAAGCTTTGCCCAGGTGGCGGAATTGGTAGACGCGCTGGTTTCAGGTATCAGTGACCGCAAGGTCGTGGAAGTTCGAGTCTTCTCCTGGGCACCATACAAAAACCCACTAGCTTGCTAGTGGGTTTTTTCTTGCCTGCGATTTTTGTGCCCCCTCCCCCGATACGCGCACTTCGTAGGAGCGGGTTCACCCGCGAAGAGGCCCGTAAAGTCAACACACGCCCAGCCCCCCCCCTTGCACCATGGTCTGACCATGAATTTCTCGTCACCCGGCCACTTGAGAAACAATTTCGTTTACCATTGTTTCCAAATATGTAGCCGTAAGCGAGGAAGTACCCGCATGACGATCCGCCCGCAACCGCTGATGCGTACCCTGGCCGCCGCAGTGCTGAGCCTGGTCATCGGCGCTCCGGCCGCCATGGCAGACGCACCGGTCACGCTGACCATGTACAACGGTCAGCACAAGGAAATTGGCGAAGCCATTGCCAAGGCCTATGAGGCCAAGACCGGCATTCACATCGACATCCGCAAAGGCAGCAGCAACCAGCTGGCCAGCCAGATCATCGAGGAAGGTGATCGTTCGCCGGCCGACATCATCTATACCGAAGAGTCCCCGCCCCTGAACAACCTGGGCGAGCTGGGTCTGCTGGCCAAGATTGACGACACCACGCTGAACATGATGCCCAAGGAGTACGTTGGCGCCAACGGCACCTGGATGGGTATCACCGCCCGTACGCGCATCGTGGTGTACAACCCGAAGAAAGTCGACGAGAAAGACCTGCCGACCACGGTGATGGACTTCGCCAACCCTGAGTGGGAAGGCCGCGTCGGCTACGTCCCTACCAGCGGTGCGTTCCAGGAGCAGGCCGTGGCCATTCTGAAGATGCACGGGCGCGAAGCCACCGAAGAATGGTTGACCGGCCTGAAAGCCTTCGGCAAGACCTACACCAACAACATGGTCGCCCTCAAAGCCGTGGAAAAAGGTGAAGTGGCTGCGGTACTGGTTAACAACTACTACTGGTACGCGCTTGAACGCGAACGCGGCAAGCTGGACACCAAGCTCTACTACCTGGCCGACGGCGATGCTGGCAACCTGGTCACTATCTCCGGCGCAGGCGTGGTCAAGGCCAGCAAACATCCGAAAGAAGCCCAGGCCCTGCTCAACTGGATGGCCAGCGAAGAAGGCCAGCGCGTGATCACCCAGACCACCGCCGAGTACCCGCTGCACAAGGGCATGGTTTCTGACCGCGGCCTGAAACCGTTCGACGAGCTGCGCCCGCCGAAGATCTCGCCAGCTGACTTGGGCAATGCCGAGGAAGCCATCGAACTTGAGCGTGAGGTCGGCCTGCTCTGATGACTGCCGCCCTGTCCGAACCGGTGCCGGTACGCTTCGTACCGCGCCGCAAGCGCCCTTCCATCTGGGTAGTGCTGCCTGTGCTGTTCCTAGTGGCAATGAGCTTGCTGCCACTGGCTTATGTCGCCATCAAAGCTTGGGAAGCCGGCTGGCGCGAAGCCTTGCACCTGCTGTGGCGGCCCTTTGTCTGGGGGCTGATGCGCAACACCCTGCTGCTGATGGTCGGCGTGACGCTGACCTGCATGGTGGTCGGCCTGGCACTGGCCTGGCTGCTGGAGCGCAGCAACCTGGCCGGCCGCCGGTTGTGGGGCGTGGTGCTATGCCTGCCATTCGCCGTGCCGTCGTTCGTCAGCAGCTTCACCTGGGTGTCGCTAAGTTCGGACTTTGAAGGCCTGGGTGGCGCGATCATGGTCATGGCCCTGTCCAAGTACCCGCTGGTGTTCCTGCCCGTTGCTGCGACCCTGCGCAACCTCGACACCTCGCTGGAGGAGTCGGCACGCACTCTGGGTTGCAGCCGCTGGGGCGTGTTCAGCAAAGTCACCCTGCCACTGCTGTGGCCGTCGATGCTCGGGGGTGCGCTACTGATTGCCCTGCATATGCTGGTGGAGTTTGGCGCGCTGTCGATACTCGGCCTGCAAACCTTTACCACGGCGATCTACCAGCAGTTCGAACTGGAGTTCAGCAACGCCAACGCGGCCATGCTGTCTGCCGTGCTGCTGGCGATGTGCCTGGCAATGCTGTGGCTGGAACTGCGGGTGCGCGGCAAAGCCCGCCATGTACGCATCGGCCAGGGCGTAGCGCGCCGTGCGCAACCGGTGCGGCTACGCGGCTGGGCGGTGCTGGCGCAACTGTTCTGCGTGGGCCTGGCGGTGCTGGGCAGCGGCATTCCGCTGGCGATGCTCGGTTACTGGCTGAGCGTGGGTTCGTCGGCGGCATTCCCGGTGGCGGCCATCTCGAAGGCGTTGTTCACCTCGCTGTCGGTGTCGCTGGGCGGTGCCGGCTTCTGTGTGCTGCTGGCTCTGCCTATCAGCTTCCTGGTGGTGCGCTACAAAGGCCGCCTGGCGATTTGGGCTGAGCGTCTGCCCTACCTCCTGCACGCCCTGCCCGGCCTGGTGATTGCCCTGACCCTGGTGTTCTTCGCCCTGCACTACGTGCCGGCGCTGTACCAGACCACGGCACTGTTGCTGCTGGCCTACGCACTGCTGTTCCTGCCGCTGGCCCAGTCGCCGGTGCGCACCGCACTGAACAAGGCCTCACCAACGCTGGAAGAAGCTGCGCGCACCCTTGGCGCCAGTAGCTTTGCCGCATTCTGCCGGGTGACCTTGCCGATCATCTTCCCGGCCATGGCAGCGGCCTTTGCACTGGTGTTCCTGGATGCCATGAAGGAGCTGACGGCTACCCTGCTGCTCAGCCCGACCGGCATGACCACCCTGGCCACCGAAGTATGGGCGCATACGGCCAATGTCGAGTTCGCGGCGGCGGCGCCGTATGCGGCATTGCTGATCGTGGTGTCGGGGTTGCCGGTATATCTGCTCACTACGCGGATGTATCTGAACAAGGCATGAACTTCTACGCGGGCTTGCCCTCAGGTACAGCACCGGTCTCAGGGCCTGCGCTGCACCTGTGGGGGCTTGCCGGTGATCAGGCCATCAGATGTTACGCAGCATGCGCCGCACAATTGGCCCATGGGCCTTGCCGACCGGCAACATGTAAAGCCGGCCGAAGGTGTTGAAGCACTGCACCGAGGTGGTCACGCTCAAGCGCTGACACCCTTCCCACTGCTCATCTAGATCTACGCTCACCATCACAGCCAGGTGCGTATCACGCGAGGTCAGGACCAGTTGCTGGTCGCTGATGGCCTCGACAGTGAAGAAGTCCAGGCGCTCACCGACGGCTGGCACATGCGTTGGATCGCCGCGAGTGAAGCCGTGGATATCGGCGACATTGAAACGGCGTGAGATGAAGTCGCGAATGCGGAAGGCCCGGGCCAGCCAGTAGGGGACGTCCGAGGTCATAGCGCAGTAGGCTTGCAGGGCGGTCATCGGGTCAGTGAGCTTTACGCTGTCACTGTGCAGGAAATTCAGGTCGGCCTGGGCGGCGATTAGTTGGGCGGACATTAGCAACTCCTTTTGCTATGTGTCGCCGACAGCATAGCAACACCGTGGTGGATGGCACGGGCTTCGCCCGTGTTCGCGGGCAAGCCCGCTCCCACAGGGATCGCGCCAGCTTTTAGAAATTGAGCAAGACAATTGCTCTCACAAGAGACCGCGCAGGATTCAGGCCCGGAACTGGCCCAGGCTGGCGCGCAGCTGCGCCGCCAGATCATCCAGCACCTTGCTGCTGGCCGTAGTCTGCATCACCACCTCAGCCGAACGCTCAGCCTGAGCATGGATAGTCTCCACTCGCCCACGCACCGCCTGCGCGCCATTCGCCTGCTGCTCGGCCGCACGGGTAGCCAAGCCAATGGCCGCATGCACCTGCTCCACCGCCGCCTGCACTGACTGCTGCCGACGCTCGTTGTCACGCAGCACCAGCAAGCCTTCGCTAGCCTTGAGCCCAGCCTGGCTGATGGTGGCCACAGCTTCCTTGGCGCCCTTCTGCAATGCTGCGATGTGCGCCTGGATATCGCCCGTAGAGCTTTGCGTCTTGCTCGCCAGCGCGCGCACCTCGTCGGCCACCACGGCAAAGCCGCGTCCGGTTTCGCCAGCACGGGCCGCCTCGATGGCGGCGTTCAAGGCCAACAGGTTGGTCTGCTCGGCGATACCGTGGATCACCGTCAGCACCACTTCGATCTGCTCGCTCTGCTTGGCCAGGCGCTCGATCACCTGGGAGCCGGCATCCACCTGCCCAGCCAGGTTCTCGATCAAACCGGCAAGCTGGGTCGAGGTGCGGCTGTTTTCATCGGTCGCCTGGCGGATATCCACCACTTGCTGCAACGCCGCCTGCATCGCATGACTTTCGGCTTGTGCTTCATCAGCCATGCTCGACAGGTCGCGCAGGCTGGCGGCCACTTCATCGCGCTGCAATGCGGCGGCAGCATCTGCGCCAGCGTTGCGCTGGGCCATCGCGCCAATCTCCACACCCGTGCGCTGCGCCACCTCGCCGGCTTCGCGCACAATCGGCTGCAACTTGTCGACAAAGCGGTTCACTGCCGAGGCCATGTCGCCGATTTCATCTCGGCTGTCGAGCGGCACGCGCTTGGTCAAGTCACCTTCGCCGGCCGCCAGGTCATCGAGAGCGGCAATCAACAGGCGCAGCTTGCTCAGTACCCGGCGGCCTAGCACCAAAGCCACCACTACCAGCACCCCGAGGCCGACCAGCACAAGGCCCAGACCGATACGCCAGCGCAGCTCTGCAGCGGCATCGCGCACGGTTTGCGCGGTATTGGCCTGCATGGCGGCAGCACTGCCCTGCGCCTTCTCAAGGCGCTCACGCAGGGTCTTGCCGCTATCGGCAGCAGCACCGACCAGGCTGTCGCCAACCAACTGCTCTCCGCTAGCGATCAGCGCCGCGAAGCGCTGGTCCAGCGCCTTTAGCTCATGGTCGATGCCGGCAGTGGAAACCCCCATCACCACCTTACCGATTTCCGTGCCATTGGGGCTGATCGAGGCTTCGACGAAGTACACCGCCGGGTCACGCCGGGCAGCATCAATCACCTTGTCCAGCGCACGCTCGCCCTGGCCCTTTTCCATCAAAGCCTGGTTGATCGGGTTTTGCCGGTTGAGGTAGCGAGTCAGGTGCTGACCCTGAGCGTCGTCGTACACCACGAACAGCACGTTCGGGTTGCGCTGAGCGCGTCGTGCGAAATCCGAGAGCACTGGCACATCGTTGTCCCAGATCGCCCGCGGGGCAACCGAAGCCAGCAGTTCGGCCATGTCGTTGGCGGAATCCTTGAGGTTCTTTTCCAGGGTGCTGCGCAGTTGCTGCTGTTCGCTTTGCAGGCGCTCCGACAACCCTGCGCTCAGGCGCTGACGGGTACTGCTGGACAGGCCGTCGAGCCCAGAGCGCACATCTTGCCCGGCTTGCTCCAGATCGCTTGCGAGTTGGCGGCTGTCATTACCCAGCCGTTCGCCAAGGTCGGCCTCCAGGGCGGTGACCGTGCTTCGGGTGAGCGCAACGGCAACCAGCACCTGCACCAAAAGAGCGATACCAAGGGCAACAAACACAGGCCGCAATAGGCGGCTTCGTAACAGTGAGAGGATGGCAGACACGGTGTAACCCTCGTGTTTTCTGGCGCCACTATTTTGATGGCATCTACAGAAACTTCTTACAGCAAGGGTTGTGCCGTAGGCAGCAGGGAAATGCGCCAAGGTCTAGCAATAGGGTTTCGTGTGCAGGCCCATTCGCGGGTAAACCCGCTCCTACAACGGCCTGCGCCCAACCACCGTTTTGTGCCCACGTAGGAGCGGGTTTACCCGCGAATACGGTAGCGGCGGCAACGGTGGATTGCCGGTGGATATTGGCCAGCACAGACATGCCCACAAATGAAAACGCCGCGGCCCTTCTCAGGGCCGCGGCGTCAGATCAGCCTGGAGGGCAGATCAGGCGAACGGGTGACGCAGCACGATGGTCTCGTTGCGGTCCGGGCCGGTCGAAATGATGTCGATCGGCGCGCCAACCAGCTCTTCGATGCGCTTGATGTAGTCACGCGCAGCTTGCGGCAGCTCTTCCAGGGTTTTCACACCCAGAGTCGACTCGCTCCAGCCTGGCATCTCTTCGTACACCGGCTCAAGGCCAATGTAGCTGTCGGCATCGGAAGGCGCGTCAATGACGGCACCGTTCTCGTTCTTGTAGCCAACGCAGATGTTGATGGTTTCCAGGCCGTCCAGTACGTCCAGCTTGGTCAGGCAGATGCCCGAGATGCTGTTGACGTCGATAGCGCGACGCAGGATCACGGCATCGAACCAGCCGCAACGACGGGCACGGCCGGTGGTGGAGCCGAACTCGTGGCCACGCTTGGCCAAGGTAGCACCGGTCTCGTCGAACAGTTCGGTCGGGAACGGACCGGAACCCACGCGAGTGGTGTAGGCCTTGGTGATACCCAGGATGTAGTCCAGGTACATCGGGCCGACGCCGGAACCCGTGGAAATACCGCCAGCGGTGGTGTTGGAGCTGGTGACGTACGGGTAGGTGCCGTGGTCGATGTCCAGCAGCGAGCCCTGGGCGCCTTCGAACATGATGTCCTTGCCGGCGCGACGCAGGTTGTGCAGCTCGGCGGTGACGTCGAGCATCATCGGCTTGAGCTGTTCGGCGTAAGCCATGCACTCGTCCAGCGTCTGCTGGAAGTCGATGGCTGGCTCTTTGTAGTAGTTCACCAGCTGGAAGTTGTGGTAATCCAGCAGCTCACCCAGCTTGGCAGCGAAACGCTCGCGGTGGAACAGATCACCCACGCGCAGGCCGCGACGTGCCACCTTGTCTTCGTAAGCTGGGCCGATACCACGGCCGGTGGTGCCGATCTTGGCTTCGCCACGGGCTTTTTCGCGGGCCTGATCCAGGGCCACATGGTACGACAGGATCAGCGGCGCAGCCGGGGAAATGCGCAGGCGCTCGCGCACCGGTACGCCTTTCTCTTCCAGCTTGGTGATTTCACGCATCAGTGCATCCGGGGCAACGACCACGCCGTTACCGATCAGGCACTGTACGCCTTCACGCAGGATGCCGGACGGAATCAGGTGCAGAACGGTCTTTTCACCGTTGATCACCAGGGTGTGACCCGCATTGTGGCCACCCTGGTAGCGCACTACGGCGGCAGCATGTTCGGTCAGCAGATCGACGATCTTGCCTTTGCCCTCATCACCCCACTGGGTGCCCAGGACGACGACATTCTTACCCATTACATTGGTCCTCATTCACGCAAACTTGGTTGCCGGCCTGTTGCCGACGCAGAAACTCACTGGGCCAGCGGCAGAACCTGCCAGCGCCCGTCTTGCTGAATCAATTGCCGATCACAATCCGCCTCGAGAGCAGCACTCAACGGCTGGCCAGGCAGAGCCTGAACCACACGCTGGCCCTCGTTGCGCAACTGGCAGACTTGCTGCCAGAGGGCCGCATCGCCACTGTCCGGCATCCAGATGCCGCCAGTTGGCAATACGACCTCCGCTCGCCCCAGTGTGACCAGGGTCTTCAAATCCGTGGAGAAGCCGGTAGCCGGGCGTGCCCGGCCAAAGTCGGCGCCGATATCGTCGTAGCGACCGCCCTGGGCGATCGATTGGCCTTCGCCTGGCACGAACACGGCGAACACCACGCCCGTGTGGTAGTGGTAACCCCGCAGCTCGCCGAGGTCGAAGTACAGCGGCAGGTCCGGGTAGCGCGACGCCAGGCGATCAGCGATTGCCAGCAGGTCGTCCAGCGCCGCCAGCACGCTGGCCGGGGCGCGACCGAGGCGCACGCGGGCTTCAGCCAGTACTTCACGACCACCGCATAGCTCGACCAGAGCGCGCAGCATGCTGCCCAGGTCTTTCGGCAGGTCGGCGGTCAGCGCCTGCACTTCATCGACAGCCTTGCGTTGCATGGCGTCGAACAACTGCTGTTCGACCGCGCCAGACAGGCCGGCGGCACGGGCCAGGCCGCGGTAAATACCGACGTGGCCCAGGTCCATGTGCACATCCGGCACATCGGCCAGTTGCAGCGTGGCGAGCATCAGGCTGATGACTTCGACGTCGCTGGTAGGGCTGGCATCGCCGTACAGTTCGGCACCCAGCTGGATCGGGCTGCGCGAGGTGGACAGGGCACGCGGCTGGGCGTGCAGCACGCTGCCGGCATAGCACAGCCGGCTCGGGCCTTCACGGCGCAGTGTGTGCGCATCGATACGCGCTACCTGCGGGGTGAAGTCGGCGCGGAAGCCCATCAGGCGGCCGGACTGCGGGTCCACTACCTTGAAGGTGCGCTGATCCAGGTCCTGGCCGGCGCCGGTAAGCAGCGACTCCAGGTACTCGATATGCGGGGTGACGACCAGTTCGTAGCCCCAACTCTGGAACAGGTCCAACACCTGGCGGCGCGCGATCTCGATGCGCGCAGCCTCAGGTGGCAGTACTTCCTCGATGCCATCTGGCAGCAGCCAGCGGTCTACCGTTGCCATTACGCCATTTCCCCTCTGGTCCGGGCGGCTTGCCAGCAGGCAAACCGTCAGAAAAGCCGGTATCGCGCACAGCAGCGGGCAGCACTGATCCCAGCGCAGCCACCGTACCCGACACCCTCAAATTGCCTTGCGAGCTGACCAAACCGTCAACCGGCGCTGAGCCAATCAACCTTGCAGACGCAAAAAAGCCGGGAAATTTCCCGGCTGCCTCATCATACACCCCTTTTCATTCAGGATGCACCCCGCCTGGTGCATTAGCTGCCAGGCGGGGCGCCGCTGCATGAAAATCAGGGCCTGAGCATCAAGGCCTGCTCTTGTCCAGGTAACGGAAGAACTCGTTCTTCGGATCCAGGACCATCACGTCGCTCTTGCTCGAGAAGCTCTCGCGGTATGCCTGCAGGCTACGGTGGAACGCATAGAAATCAGCGTCCTGGCTGTAGGCCTTGGCATAGATAGCGGCCGCCTGGGCATCACCATCACCACGGGTTTCTTCTGCTTCGCGATAAGCCTCGGCCAGCAGCACACGGCGCTGACGGTCGGCATCGGCACGGATACCTTCAGCCAGCTCGTTACCCTTGGCACGGTGCTCGCGGGCTTCACGCTCACGCTCGGTGCTCATGCGGTCGAACACGCTGCGGTTGACTTCCTTCGGCAGGTCGATGGCCTTGACGCGCACGTCGACCACCTCGATGCCCAGCTCCTTGCTCGCCATGCGGTTCAGCGATGCAGTGATGTCAGCCATCAGCGCGTCACGTTCACCGGAAACCACTTCGTGCAGGGTCCGTTTACCGAACTGGTCGCGCAGGCCACTTTCCAGACGACGCGACAGACGCTCGTCGGCGATCTGCTTCATGCCGGACGTGGCGGTGTAGAAGCGTTCAGCGTCCTTGACACGCCACTTGGCATAGGCGTCGACCATCACCGCTTTCTTTTCCAGGGTCAGGAACCGCTGGGTCGGAGCGTCGAGGGTCATCAGTCGGGCGTCGAACCTGCGCACCTGGTTAACGTATGGAATCTTCACGTGCAAGCCTGGCTGAACATCCGCCTCGACCACCTTACCGAAGCGCAGCAGTACCGCACGCTCGGTCTGGGACACGATGTAGAAGCTGTTCCAGGCCACGATGGCCAGGACCACGGCGGCGATCAGGGCGATCAGCGATCTATTGCTCATCAGCGGCTCTCCCTAGTACGCAGCGGCTGCTGTTGCTGTTGCATGTCCTGCGCGGCACGGGCGGCCGCATCGTTGGCCGATGGCGACACGCTGGTGGTTGGCACGGACGGCCTGCGGCTGCCCTCGACCATCTTGTCCAGCGGCAGGTAGAGCAGGTTGCTCTGCCCGTCCTTGGTTGCCACCATGACCTTGCTCGAGTTGCTGTAGACCTCTTGCATGGTCTCCAGATACAGACGCTCACGGGTTACGTCAGGTGCCTTGCGGTACTCGGCAAGCAGCTTGGTGAAGCGGTCTGCCTCACCCTTGGCGCGGGCGATGACTTCGTCGCGGTAACCATTGGCGTCCTCGATGATGCGCTGGGCCTGACCACGGGCTTCCGGCACCACGCCATTGGCATAGGACTCGGCCTGGTTGCGGGCACGCTGCTCGTCTTCGCGGGCGCGGATCACGTCGTCGAAGGCTTCCTGCACTTCACGCGGGGCTGCCGCGCTCTGTACGTTGACCTGGGTAACGGTGATACCGGTACGGTAGGTATCGAGGAAGCGCTGCAGGCGTTCGCGGATATCCACGGCCATCTGCTCACGCCCCTCGGTCAACACCTGGTCCATCGAAGTGGAACCCACCACGTGACGCAGTGCACTCTCGGTCGCGTGCTGCAAGCTCACCTCAGGCTGGTCGACGTTGAGCACGAAGTCCTGCAGGTTGCTGATCTTGTACTGGACGGTCAGCGGCACCTCGACGATGTTCTCGTCTTCGGTCAGCATCTGGCCCTGCTTGGTGTAGGCACGCTCACGCGTGACGTTTTCCATGAACTTGCGATCAAGCGGCGGGAAGTAGATGTTCAGGCCGGGACCGACCGTCTCATAGTACTTGCCGAGGCGCAGCACAACCGCCTGCTCCTGCTCGTCGACCACATACACGGCGCTGTACAGCCAGATTGCAGCCAGCACCGCCAGGCCGATGCCCAGCAGGCCCAGGCCACCGCCCTTGCCGACATTGCGATCACCGCCGCCACGTTTCTTGCTGCCGCCGAACATGCCATTCAGGCTGTCCTGCAGTTTGCGGAAGGCCTCGTCCAGATCCGGTGGACCTTTCTTGTCACCACCGCCGCCACCGCCACCACGGCGGCCGCCCCAGGGATCCTGATTGTTCGAGTTGCCACCCGGCTCGTTCCAAGCCATAGCGCTCTCCATCTGATAAAGCAAAGACGCGCCCACGGCGCGCCGTCCAATGCTACAGAATGCCTGTCACTGCTGCCCGGCGACCTCGACGAGCATTTATTGCAAAGTGTGTTGCTCGACAAACACTTGCGGCTCCATGCCTTCGCGGCTGACCAGGCGATTCAGTTCGACCATGGGCAGTCGCACGCTCAGCAGGCTGCGCCCTTCTTCATCATGCTCTTCACTCTGCACGGCACCCAAGGCAAAGAATTGCGCGCGCAAGCGGGCAAAACGCTGCTCCAGGCACAGGGTACCGACAAACAGATCATCCCCCAGCAACTCGGCAACCGCCTGGCCAACCAGCTCCAGGCCACGCCCATCGCGTGCCGATACCCAGACCCGTTCCGGCTTGCCATCGGCATTGCGCTGGATCTGTGGCTCGACATCTTCGAGCAAGTCGAGTTTGTTGTACACCTCCAGTATCGGCAACCCCTCGGCACCGATCTCGCCCAACACCGCCAGCACCTGCTCGATCTGCTCCATGCGCTCTGGCTCATGGGCGTCGATCACATGCAGCAACAGGTCGGAGTTGCTCGACTCTTCGAGCGTAGCCCGAAATGCCTCGACCAGCTTGTGCGGCAGGTGGCGAATGAAGCCTACGGTGTCGGCCAGCACGATCGGCCCCAGGTCGTTGAGCTCGAGCCGGCGCAGGGTCGGGTCGAGGGTGGCGAACAACTGGTCCGCGGCATACACCTCGGATTCGGTCAGGGCGTTGAACAGCGTGGACTTGCCGGCGTTGGTATAACCCACCAGCGACACCGAGGGGATATCCGCGCGCTTGCGCCCGCGACGCGCCTGCTCACGCTGACTGCGCACTTTCTCCAGGCGCGACTTGATCTGGCGTATACGCACCCGCAACAGGCGGCGGTCGGTTTCCAGCTGGGTTTCACCCGGGCCGCGCAGGCCGATACCACCTTTTTGTCGCTCAAGGTGAGTCCAGCCGCGCACCAGCCGCGTGCTCATGTGCTCCAGCTGGGCCAGTTCGACCTGCAGCTTGCCTTCATGGGTACGCGCCCGTTGGGCGAAGATATCGAGAATCAGCCCGGTACGGTCGAGCACACGACACTCGAACACACGTTCAAGGTTGCGCTCCTGACTAGGCGTGAGGGTGTGATTGAAAATCACCAGGTCTACCTGTTCGGCATGGACCAGGTCGTGCAGCTCTTCGACCTTGCCACTGCCAATCAGGTATTTGGCGGAAGGCTGATGCCTTGTCACCGTGACCAGCGAGACGATGTCGGCACCGGCCGACAATGCCAACTCCTGAAACTCCTGCGGGTCTTCGCGCGCCTCAGGGTTCTGACCTTCCAAGTGAACGAGCAACGCCCGCTCACCACCACCGTGGCGCTCAAAGAACAATGCAGGCTCCTATCAGGCGTTGCCTGGCTCGCTGTCGCCGTGCTCGCTGTCGGTCGGGCTTGGCAGGCGGACCGGACGGGCCGGAACTACGGTCGAGATGGCGTGCTTGTAGACCATCTGGCTGACGGTGTTCTTCAGCAATACCACGAACTGGTCGAACGATTCGATCGAGCCCTGCAGTTTGATACCGTTGACCAGGTAAATGGATACCGGGACCTTTTCTTTTCTCAAGGTGTTCAAGTAAGGGTCTTGTAGCGAATGCCCTTTTGACATATGCCGCACTCCTGTAAGGATAAATAATAGAAAATCAATAAAATCGATAAATTAGGCCGCCCCTTCGCAAGAATAGACGGCAATCAGCAGGGACTCAGCTCAATATGGAGATGGCCCCAAGGTATTTCAAGGTGCGGGACAGATTGTCGCAGGCCAGGCTGTCAAGCCAGTGCACTTCAGGCCAGCCACGCAACCAGGTGAACTGCCGCTTGGCGAGCTGCCGGGTAGCGATGATACCGCGTTCACGCATCTCATTCTCAGTCAGCTTGCCATCCAGGTAATCCCAGACTTGCCGATACCCCACTGCCCGTATAGACGGCAGCCCGGCGTGCAAGTCACTTCTGGCTCGCAGCGATCGGACCTCGTCAACGAAGCCCTGTTCCAGCATCTGCGAAAATCGTAACGCAATTCGCTGATGCAAAATGTGACGATCTGTAGGAGCAATCGCCAAACTGGCGACAGTATAGGGCAAATGTCCGCCGGCGCCTGCGTCTGCGCCGCGACTTTCCGCGAATTGACGCCGACGATGAGCTGTCATGCTCTCGCCGCTCACCCGGTACACCTCCAATGCCCGGATCAGCCGCTGCGGGTCATTGGGGTGGATACGTGCTGCGGACTCCGGGTCGACTTCGGCCAACTGGCGGTGCAGCTCGACCAGGCCCAGGGCTTCAGCCTGCGCTTCCAGCTCGGCGCGCACCGCCGCATCGGCGGCCGGCATGTCGGCCAGGCCATCGATCAACGCCTTGTAATAGAGCATGGTGCCGCCGACCAGCAGCGGGATCTTGCCGCGCGCGGTGATCTCGGCCATGGCCTCCAGCGCGTCGGCACGGAACTGCGCGGCGGAATAGCTCTGGGCCGGGTCGAGAATGTCGATCAGCCGGTGCGGGTGGGCAGCGAGGACTTCTTTCGACGGCTTGGCCGAACCGATATCCATGCCCCGGTAGACAAGTGCCGAATCGACGCTGATCAGTTCACACGGCAGCACTGTGGTCAGTTCGATGGCAAGGTCGGTCTTGCCGGCCGCCGTCGGACCCATCAGGAATATTGCAGGGGGCTTGCCGCTCATTTCATCGACCGCGCAGGAAAAGTTTGTCCAGATCGTCCAGGCCCATCTGGGTCCAGGTAGGACGGCCATGGTTGCACTGGCCGCTGCGCTCGGTGTTTTCCATGTCGCGCAGCAGGGCGTTCATCTCGGGAATTGCCAGTCGCCGGTTGGCGCGCACGGCGCCGTGGCAAGCCATGGTGCCGAGCAGCTCGTTGAGGTGCGCCTGAATGCGATCACTGGTGCCGTACTCCATAAGGTCGGCAAGCACGTCCTGCACCAGGCGGTTGGCTTCAGCCTGCTTGAGCAAGGCCGGGATCTGGCGAATCGCCAAGGTCTCGGGGCCCAGGCGCTGCAATTCGAAGCCCAGGCGCTGAAACCACTGTGCATGCTCTTCGGCACAGTCGGCTTCACGCTGGCTGAGGGCCAGGGTCTCCGGCACCAGCAGCGGCTGGCCGCTCAGGCCCTCGCTGGCCATGGCCACCTTGAGGCGCTCGTACATTATCCGCTCGTGGGCGGCGTGCATGTCCACCAGCACCAGGCCAACAGCATTCTCGGCCAGGATGTAGATACCCTTGAGCTGCGCCAGGGCATAGCCTAGCGGGGGAATGTCGCCCTGGCTTTCGGGCAGTGCCGTCGCAGGCGCAGCACCTGTTTCCAGCGGCTTATAGAACTCGCGATACACCGCCTGTGCCTCTGCGGCCGGCAGCGGCTGCGAGGGACGTGGGGTGTACTGATACTGGTAACCGGCGCCACTGCCACCATTGGAAAACGACTGTTGCGGGGCTCGAGGCTGTTCAAGCACCGGCGAGGCCAGGCGCATTTCACCCTGGGGCCCGAACTCACCGGCCTGCTGGCCGGTGGGGCGAACCAGCTCAGGTACGGCAGCAGGTGCGGCCAGCTGGTCTTCCGGACGTACATCGGCCAAGGCACGGTGCAAGGTGCCATACAGGAAGTCATGCACCGAGCGCCCTTCGCGGAACCGTACTTCATGCTTGGTTGGGTGCACGTTCACATCGACGCCGTTGGGCTCCAGTTCCAGGAACAGCACGAACGTGGGGTGGCGGCCGTTGAACAGCACGTCCCGGTAGGCCTGACGCACGGCATGGGCGACCAGTTTGTCGCGCACTGCCCGGCCATTGACGAAGAAGTACTGCAGGTCTGCCTGGCTGCGCGAGAACGTCGGCAAACCGACCCAGCCCCAAAGGCGCAGGCCGTTGCGTTCCACGTCGATCGGCAGCGCCTGCTCCATGAAGCCCGGGCCGCAGATGGCACCCACCCGCCGCGCACGGGCGACTTCGTCGTGGGCCTCGTGCAGGCTGAGGATGCTCTTGCCATTGTGGCGCAGGTGGAAGCCGACATCGAAACGGGCCAGCGCCAGCCGCCGGATCACTTCCTGCAAGTGATCGAATTCGGTTTTCTCGGCTTTGAGGAACTTGCGCCTGGCCGGGGTATTGAAGAACAAATCGCGCACTTCCACCGAGGTACCGACCGGGTGCGCCGCCGGCTGCACCCGCGGCGTCATGTCGCGGCCTTCGGTTTCTACTTGCCAGGCCTCACTGGCACTGGCGGTACGCGAGGTCAGGGTCAGGCGCGCCACCGAACTGATCGAGGCCAAGGCCTCGCCACGGAAGCCCAGGCTCAATACCCCTTCTAGGTCTTCCAGCTCGCGGATCTTGCTGGTGGCATGTCGGGCCAGGGCCAGCGGCAAATCGTCGGCAGAAATACCGCTGCCATCGTCCCGCACCTTCAGCAGTTTGACGCCGCCCTGCTCGACTTCGATATCGATGCGCCGGGCACCGGAGTCCAGGCTGTTTTCCAGCAGTTCCTTGGCCACAGACGCAGGCCGCTCGACAACCTCGCCGGCGGCAATCTGGTTGGCTAGCCGCGGGCTGAGCAGCTGAATTCGCGAACCGCCACTCATCATTGCGCGGCCAAGGTGGTGGCGGGTACATCGAGGCGCTGGCCAACCTTCAGCTCATCGGTCTTCAGGCTGTTGATGCTGCGCAGACTGGCCACACTGACCTGGTAACGCACGGCGAGCATCGCCAGGGTTTCGCCAGGGCGTACGGTGTGTTCACGCGGGCCGGCGGCGATCTTGCCGGTGTCACGCAGCCAGGCGATATAGGTGCCGGGCGGCGGGTTCTGCTGGAAATACTGGCGCACCCCGGTACGGATCGACCGGGCCAGCGCCTGCTGGTGGCTCGACGAGGCCAGCTTGGCTGCTTCGTTGTTGTTCGAGATGAACCCGGTTTCAACGAGGATCGACGGAATATCCGGCGATTTCAGCACCATGAACCCGGCCTGCTCCACGCGCTGCTTGTGCAACGAAGTAACCCGCCCCATGTTGCCCAATACCTTTTGCCCCACGTTGAGGCTGGAGCTGAGCGTAGCGGTCATCGACAGATCAAGCAGCACGCCAGCGAGCATGCGGTCCTTGTCGTCGAGGCTGACATTACCCGCACCACCGATCAGGTCAGAACGGTTTTCCGTGTCGGCCAGCCAGCGCGCCGTCTCGGAGGTGGCGCCACGATCGGACAGGGCGAACACCGAGGCGCCAAAGGCTGCGCGTGACGGGGCCGCGTCGGCGTGAATCGAAATGAACAGGTCGGCGCCTTTCTTGCGGGCGATTTCCGTACGCTTGCGCAGCGGGATGAAGTAATCGCCGGTGCGGGTCAGCTCTGCACGGAAACCTTTTTCGCTGTTGATCTGACGCTGCAGCTCCTTGGCGATCTGCAACACGATGTCTTTTTCGTGCTGGCCACGCGAGCCGGAAGCGCCAGGGTCTTCGCCGCCGTGCCCGGCATCGATGGCAACCACGATGTCACGCTTGCCACTGGGTACCGGTGGTAGCTTGATCGCCGGCTGGGCCGGCGTCACTGGTACCGCCGGCGTGGTCGCAGGCGTTTGTACCGGGGCCGGAGCAGGTGGCGGCGCGCTGGCCGCGATAGCGTCAGCTTCCTGGTCATACAGGTCGACCACCAAGCGGTTGCCGTACTGTGCATTGGGCGCCAGGGTGAAGCTTTTCGGGGTAACCGACTTTTTCAGGTCGACCACAACCCGAAGGTCGGTTGGCGTACGCTGTGCCGAACGCACATTGCTTATCGGCGTGTTGGAGGTGGCCACATTCAGTGGCGCGGCCAGTGTTGCGCCATTGATGTCGATGACCAGGCGATCGGGTGCGCTCAGGGTGAAGACACTGTGCTGCACGGGGCCAGACAGGTCGAAGACCAGCCGCGTGTTGTCCGGTGCGCGCCACAGGCGCATGCTCTTGACTTGAGTGACGGCCAGAGCCTCAACGGTCACCGTTGTCAGCAGCAGCCCAACGATGGCGACCAGTGCGCGTATGCGCATACCTACCCCACTTACTGTTTATAGTGTTCGGCCAGTGCCACGCACCAAGCCTCGCCGCGAGCCCCCTGCGGCGAAAGGTTCAGCGAGCGTCCACTCGCTTGGGGGCTTATGGTAATGGTCAGGTCAGGCTTTGGCAAAACGCCCGCACCCTTTTGTGGCCATTCGAACAGGCACAGCGGGTCGCCCTCGAAATAGTCACGAATGCCCATGAACTCAAGCTCCTCCGGGTCGACCAGGCGATACAGGTCGAAGTGAAAGGCTCGGACCTCGCCGATTTCATAGGGTTCGACCACGGTGAACGTCGGGCTTTTCACAGCACCAGTATGGCCCAGACCGCGGATCAGGCCACGCGACAGGGTAGTTTTACCCGCGCCCAGGTCGCCCTCGAGGAAAATCACGCCGCGACCGCCGGTCACCTCAGCCAGTGCTGCACCGAATTTGACCGTGGCCTCTTCATCGGCCAGAAACAGATTTAAGCCAGACACGCAGAATGCTCCTCCAACAACTCACGAATGGCCGGCGCCAGATCACTGGCCGCCAGGCCTCTACCTTTTTTCCCAAGGCGCTCGCCGGCACAGGCGTGCAGCCACACCCCCAGACAGCCCGCTCCCCAGGCATCCAGGCCTTGGGCCAACAGGGCTGCCAGCACCCCCGTCAGCACATCGCCCAGGCCGGCGCCGGCCATCGCCGGGTGCCCGCGCTCGCACAACGCCAGCTGCCCGCTCGGGGCTGCCACCAGTGTGCCAGCACCTTTGAGCACACAGACGCTGTTATAACGGCGCGCCAGCTTGCGCGCGGCACCAGGGCGGTCGGCCTGCACCGCCTCGGTGGCAATCCCCAGCAGCCGCGCCGCCTCCCCCGGGTGTGGAGTAAGGATGCTGCCACTGGGCAGGGCCAGCGGGGTGCGCGCCAGCAAATTCAGGGCATCGGCATCCCACACTTGCGGCCGCTCGGCGTTGGCCACCGCCGACAGCAGGCTGCGGCCCCACGCCGCCTGCCCCAGGCCGGGCCCGACTACCAGCACCGAGGCGCGCTCCAGCACGCCCATCAGCTGGTTGGCCGAACAGACACCCAGGCACATGACTTCGGGCAGGCGCGCCAGGCTGGCCGACACGTGCTCGGGCCGGGTTGCCACGCTGACCAGCCCGGCGCCGCAACGCAGGGCGGCTTCGGCACTGAGCAACACAGCGCCTCCGGTACCCAGGTCGCCCCCGACCACCAGTACATGGCCAAAGTCGCCTTTGTGGGCATGCGCCTGCCGTGGCGGCAGGCGGGCAACCGTCACGCTGCTGAGCAATTGTGGGGCATTACTGGGGTGTTTGGTCTGCGGCATGGGGTCAAAGGCTCCAATGTCTGGCAGAATTATACGCACCTGAGCCCGTATTGCCTTGCCCATCCATGTCCGCCTCTACACCTGACCTCGCCCAACTGGCCCAATCGATCAAGATTTGGGGCCAGGAACTCGGTTTTGCCCATGTTGGCATCGCCGGGGTCGACCTTGGCGAACACGAACACCACCTGCAGCGTTGGCTCGACGCCGGTTATCAGGGTGAAATGGAATACCTGGGCGCCCACGGCAGCAAAAGGTCACATCCCGACCAGCTGATCCCCGGCACGGTACGCGTGGTCTCGCTACGTATGGACTACCTGCCCGGCGACACGCAGATGGCGCAGCGCCTGGCCCAGCCCGAGAAGGCCTACGTGTCACGCTACGCGCTTGGCCGGGACTACCACAAGCTGGTGCGCAAGCGCGTGCAATTCCTTGCCGACCGCATTCAGGAGGCCATCGGCCCGTTCGGCTACCGCGCCTTTGTAGACAGCGCCCCGGTACTTGAAAAAGCCTTGGCCGAACAGGCCGGGCTGGGCTGGATCGGCAAGAACACGCTGTTGCTCAACCGCAAGGCGGGTAGCTACTTCTTCCTTGCCGAACTGTTCGTCGACCTGCCGCTGCCGGTGGACGAAGCCACCACCAGCGAGCACTGCGGGCGTTGTCAGGCCTGCCTGGACATCTGCCCGACACAGGCGTTTGTGGGGCCCTATGTGCTGGATGCGCGGCGCTGTATCTCGTACCTGACCATCGAGCTAAGGGGCGCGATCCCTGTCGATTTACGCGCAAAGATGGGCAACCGAGTGTTCGGTTGCGACGACTGCCAGATCGTCTGCCCCTGGAACCGTTTTGCCAAGCACAGCCAGGAGCAGGACTTCCAGCCACGGCACGGGCTGGAAAATACCGACCTGGCGGCGATGTTCCTGTGGGATGAACGCACCTTCCTGCGCAAGACCGAGGGCGGGCCTTTGCGGCGGGCGGGGTACGAGCGGTTCTTGCGCAACCTGGCGGTGGGGTTGGGCAATGCGCCCTCCACGATTCCGGTTATCGAAGCGCTGAAGGCCAGGCGTGACGATGAATCGGAATTGGTGCGCGAGCATGTGGAGTGGGCGCTGGCCCGACACGGAGCTCAATAGCGACCAGCCTCAGAGCATGCGCCATCCTTGTGGGAGCGGGCGCGCCCGCGAAGCAGGCAACACAGGGAATGGCACCGGCTTCGCCGGTGTTCGCGGGCACGCCCGCGCCCACAAGGGCCATGTTGCGCTTGTAAATTGCGTCACTGCTGGTCGTTGTAGTGGAACTTGGGCATTTCCCAGTGGAAGCGTATCGCCAACAGGCGCAACAGGAAGCCGCCAAACAAAGTCAGCAACATCGCCTGCTCCGCCGGCACCTTGAAATACACGCATCCCAGATAGAACCAGGCCGCCGCAAATGACACGCTGGCATACAGCTCACGGCGGAACACCAGCGGGATGTCGTTGCAGAAGATATCCCGCAGGATCCCGCCGAACACCCCGGTGATCACCCCGCTGATCGACGCCACCAGCATGCCCTGCCCCATCTCCAGCGCCGTCATGCAACCTATCAAGGTAAACGCCACCAACCCCAGGGCATCGAGCACCAGGAACAGCGAGCGAAGGCGGCGCATCATTGGCGCGATGAAAATAGTCAGCAGCGCCGCAAAACTGGTCAGCACCAGGTACTCAGGGTGCTTCACCCAGGTCAGCGGATAATGCCCGAGCAGCACATCACGCACCGAGCCGCCCCCAAGCGCAGTGACGCAGGCGATCAGCACCACGCCAAACCAGTCCATGCCGCGACGCCCGGCAGACAGCGCGCCAGTCATGGCTTCGGCGGTAATGGCAATAAGGTAGAGCATCAACAACATGGTGCGGGTCCGTGCAGGAAAGGCGCGCAGTCTAACCAGTTGCCCAAGGCACCAAAAGGGGGCGCAGATACAATATCTGCGCCGTTTCGACTCACAGCTTGATGAAGTGCTCGCGATAGTGACGCAGTTCGGCGATTGATTCGCGGATATCGTCCAGCGCCAGGTGGGTATTGCCCTTCTTGAAGCTGTCACGCACGTCCGGCGCCCAGCGCGCGGCCAGTTCCTTGAGGGTGGAGACATCCAGGTTGCGGTAGTGGAAGTAGTTTTCCAGGTTGCGCATGTGGCGGTAGAGGAAACGACGATCCTGGCAGATGCTGTTGCCGCAGATCGGCGACTTGCCTTTAGGCACCCACTGCTCGAGGAAGGCGATGGTCTGTGCCTCGGCTTCGGCCATGCTGACCTTGCTCTCGCGTACGCGCTGGGTCAGCCCCGAAGCACCATGGGTGCGGGTGTTCCACTCGTCCATGCGCGCCAGCACTTCGTCACTGTGGTGGATGGCGATCACCGGCCCTTCGGCCAAGGTATTGAGCTCGCTGTCGGTGACGATGGTGGCCATTTCGATGATGACGTCGCTGTCCGGATCCAGGCCGGTCATTTCCAGGTCGATCCAGATCAGGTTCTGTGGGTTTTGCATGCAGGGGCTCCTCATATAGGCGGTCATATTAGCCTAGTGGCCAAGGCACGCCCATTCACGGCATAAAGCTGAGCAGAATAGTCCAGCGGCGGGCGTGCTAAACTGCCTGCCGTTTTCAATGCCCCACGCCGGGCCTCTCTTACGGTACCTTCATGGCCAAACGCCAGCTCAATCGCCGCCAAAACTGGCGGATCGAAAAAATCCAGGGCGAGCGCGCCGCTCGCGCGGCCAAACGCGAGCAGCATGCACTGCAGGAACTGGAAGGTGGCGACCTGGGGCCGGAGCAACTGGGCCTGGTGATCGCGCACTTCGGCGTGCAGGTAGAAGTTGAAGCTCAGGATGGCGAAACCGCAGGCCAGGTGTTCCGCTGCCATTTGCGCGCCAACCTGCCAGCACTGGTCACCGGCGACCGTGTCGTGTGGCGTGCGGGTAACCAGGGCATCGGCGTGATCGTGGCGCAGATGCCGCGCAGCACCGAGCTGTGCCGGCCGAACAATCATGGTCAACTCAAGCCGGTGGCAGCCAACGTCGACCTGATCGTGATCGTGTTCGCCCCGGCGCCGGAGCCGCACCCGAACCTGATCGACCGCTATCTGGTAGCAGCCGAGCACGCCGGCCTGCGCCCGCTGCTGCTGCTGAACAAAGCCGACCTGATCAACGACGAGAACGGCCCCGGCCTGCATGCGCTGCTGGAGGTCTACCGCGAACTGGGCTACCCGCTGCTGGAAGTTTCGGCACACCACGGCGATGGCATGCAGCGCCTGCAGCAGCAACTCGACGGCCATATCAGCGTGTTCGTCGGCCAGTCGGGGGTGGGCAAGTCGTCGCTGGTCAACAGCCTGCTGCCAGACGCCGGCACCCGCGTCGGCGACTTGTCGGAATGGTCAGGCCAGGGTACCCACACCACCACCACGGCGCGGCTGTACCACTTCCCCAACGGCGGCGACCTGATCGACTCGCCGGGTATCCGCGAGTTCGGCCTTGGCCATGTCAGCCGCGACGACGTGGAGGATGGCTTCATCGAGTTCCGCGACCTGTTCGGCACCTGCCGCTTCCGCGACTGCAAGCATGACCGCGAACCGGGCTGCGCGCTGCTCAAGGCACTGGAAGAGGGGCGCATCAAGCCGCAGCGCATGAACAGCTACCGCTCGATCATCGCCAGCCTGGCAGAAGACAGCTACTGAAACGCTCGAATTGAAAGTTGCCGCGATCCCTTGTAGGAGCGGGTTTACCCGCGAATACGGTGGCGACTGCAACGGTGAACGGCGGGTGGAAATTGGCCAGCAGGTCCGGCCCTTTCGCGGGTGAACCCGCTCCTACGACGGCCTGCGCCCAATCACCGATGCGTATGTAGGAGCGGCTTTAGCCGCGAACACCGGCAACGCCGGTGCCATTCACCGCGCTGGAGGCTTCGCGGGTAAACCCGCTCCTACAGTGATCGCGCCAACGTTCAGGTGTTGGGTAGCACAGGTGCCCACACAGAAAAGCCGCTTACTGCTCCTTGGCTTCATCCATCTTCAGCGTGCCATCTTCAAAGATGTTCAGCTTCTGGCGCAGCTCGCGCGGTTGCATCGGTGGCTGTTCAGTTGCCCCTGGGGCAGCCGGTGCCGAAGCCCCTGGCGCTGCACCACTGGCTGGCGCTGCAGGAGCAGTTGGCGCAGCTGGCGGTGTTTCCGGCGCACCCTGCTCACCTTCGATATTGCGCTGGGCTTTCTTGGTCAGCACGATGATGTCGATACGGCGGTTGACCGGGTTGAACGGGTCTTTGCGGTCGAACAGTGACGACGAGGCGTACCCCACCACCCGTGCCACCTGGCCATCCGGGTAACCACCCGCCACCAGGGCGCGCCGCGCGGCGTTGGCTCGGTTGGCCGACAGCTCCCAGTTACCGTACTCGCCAGTGCCGGCATACGGCTTGGCATCGGTATGGCCGCTGATGCTGATCTTGTTCGGCACCGCCTTGATGGTGTCGGCCATGGCCAACAGGATATCTTCGAAGTAGGGCTGCAGGCGCGCGCTACCGATGTCGAACATCGGTCGGTTCTCGGCATCCATGATCTGGATGCGCAGGCCGTCCTGGGTGATCTCGAACAGGATCTGGTCCTTGAACTTCTGCAGCTGCGGGTTCTCTTCCACCTTGTTCTGCAGTTCCTGCAGCAGCAGCTCCAGACGCTCGCGCTCGACCTGCTCGGCCATGGTCTCGACCTGGTCCTTGCTCAGCTGAGTGGGGGACTGCTGCGTCGGCTCGGTCTTCACTTCCGGATTGATGGTTTTGTCCGGCGCCATCTCCGGTGAACCACCCAGGTCGATGACATAAGGCGTGCCACTCTCGGAGAAACCGATAGGGTCCTGGAAGTAGCCGGCAATGGCGATCTTCTGCTCAGGCGTGGCCGTGGACAACAGCCACAGCACCAGGAAGAACGCCATCATCGCCGTGGCGAAGTCGGCAAAGGCGATTTTCCAGGCGCCACCATGGTGGCCGCCGCCAAAGCGCTTGACGCGCTTGACGATGATGGGCTGATTGTTCTCCATGACTCAGCGACCGCGAACCGCTTGTTCCAGTTCGGCGAAGCTTGGGCGGTGCTTGGGGTACAGCACCTTGCGCCCGAACTCGACCGCCAGCGAAGGTGGCATGCCCGACGCCGAGGCCACCAGCGAAGCCTTGATCGATTCGTAGAGGTTCAGTTCTTCCTTGGCATCGTGCTCCAGGCACTTGGCCAAAGGGCCGAAGAAACCGTAAGCCGCCAGAATACCGAAGAAGGTACCCACCAGCGCCGCACCTACGTGCATGCCGATGGCCGCCTGATCGCCATCGCCCAGCGAGGCCATGGTCACCACGATACCCAGTACCGCCGCAACGATACCGAAGCCGGGCATACCGTCGGCGATGCCGGTCACCGCGTGGGACGGGTGCTCCAGCTCTTCTTTCATGCTCAGCAGTTCCATGTCGAACAGGCCCTCGAGCTCGTGCGGGGCCATGTTGCCGGTGGACATGATGCGCAGGTAGTCGCAGACGAACGCGGTCATGCGCTCATCGGCCAGTACCGTCGGGTACTTGGCGAAGATCGGGCTGGCAGCGGCGTCCTCGATGTCGGCCTCGATGGCCATCATGCCTTCGCGACGGCTCTTGTTGAGGATTTCGTAAACGAGGCCCAGCACCTCCAGGTAGAAGGCATGGCTGAAGCGCGAGCCGAACATCTTCATCGACTTCTTGATGACGTGCATGGTCATGTGGCCAGGGTTGGCCTGCAGGAATGCACCAAAGGCCGCACCGCCGATGATCAGTACTTCGAACGGCTGGATCAGCGCTGCGATCTTGCCGTGGGAGAGCACGTAGCCGCCGAGCACGCTCGCGAATACGACGATGATGCCGATAATTTTAGCCATAGGTTCAAAGCACTTGCTGTCGTGGTCAGGGGAAGAGACGGGAGCTTTAAAACTCTTCTTCTACTTATCGGCAGAACTGCGCCAGACTATAGCCACTCAATGCGAAAAGCCAGTTCGGACTGATGTCAAAATGCCAATTGAAACCAAGGTGCCCACTCAGGCCCCGCGTACGCTAGAGGCCTGGGTAAAGCTGCTCGAGAGTGTTCGCATCCCCGTGCCGAAGCACAGCTACGACCGGGTCATGGCTGCCATCCACGATAGCCGCCGCTCGCTGCGCGACATCGCCGAACTGATGCAGGATAGCCCGGCACTGGTGCTGTCAGTGATGCGCGAAGCCAATCACCCCACCAATGCCAGCCTCGCCGAACCCGCCGAAAGCCTGGAGGTTGCTCTCAACCGCCTGGGCCTGGAGCGCAGCGAGCAGCTTCTCAAACGCCTGCCGGCGCTGCCCGTGGAGGAAATTCCGCCGGTACTGTGCCAGTTCCAGATGATCAGCCAGCATGCGGCACAGCAGGCCAGCGGCCTGTTCGCCAGCCGCCTGGCACGGCTGTGGCAAGAGATTCACTGGGGCAGCCTGCTGTTCCTGTCGCCACTCTGGCCACTGGCACTGGCCTACCCCAAGCTGCTCGACACCTGGGAGCTGCGGGTTATCCACAAAGGTGAAGACGCCGCCCACGTCGAGGAAGAACTGTTTGGCGTGCGCATCATGGCGCTGTGCCAGACCATGGCCGAGTATTGGCGCCTGCCCCAGTGGGTCACTCAGGGTTATCGCCTGCTGCTGGAAGAGCGCGAGCAACTGGCCCAGGTGCTGAATATCGCCCGCGACGAAGACCTGCTCAGCCAGCAGCACCGCATGGACGCCGAGCCCGGCCTGCGGCGCTGGTTCAACCAGCCGGCCAATACCGTACTGCTGGCCAACAACCTGGCCCTGGCGGCACAGGTCGGCTGGGACAACCCGCACCTGCTGCGCTGGCAACTGCTGACCGCGCTGTACCTGCAAACCTCGCTGGAAGACGTGCAGCAGCAGGTGCACCAGCAGGCGGCCGCCAGCGCCCGCCGCCACGCCCGGCACGCCCTGTTCCACCCGGCCGAGGCCTTGATCTGGCCGTGGCACCAACGCCGCCCTCACCCGGACATGCTGGCCCCGCCACCGCCCAGCAGCGACGACCTGGCACGCTGGCGCACATTGTGCCAGCACCTGCTGGCCCAACCCAGCCCGTTCACCAACGCCGTGCACCTGGCTACCCAGGCCCAAGAAGCCCTGCTGGCCTGCGGCATGCAACGCATCATGCTGCTTAGCCTGGACAAGGCCAGCGACTACCTGCGCGTGCAGCAAATTGCCGGCCTGCCCAAGGAGGCCGGTGCCCTGGCCCTGCAGGTATCGCAGAACAAGCTGCTGCAAAAGCTGCTGAGTCAGGCCGGGCAGCTGCGCATCACACCGGAAAACCACAGCCAGTTCTCGGCGCTGTTGCCCGCCCCGCTGCGCACCTTGTTCCGCAGCGAACATGTACTGCTTCGCTCGCTGGCAGCCAACGACCAGGTGCTGATGCTGCTGGTGGCCGACCAGGGCTGCCGGCCTTTGGCCGATATCAGCGTGCAAGCCTTCGGCAAGACCGCGCAATGCATCGAGCGGGCCTTGTCGGTGTTTACCAACCGCAAGGGTTGAGCCTTGCGCTACAATCGCCCCTCTTTCCACACTGGAGACCGTGGATGACCGACTTTTCCAGCCTGCCCCTGGTGATCGAAGCTGCAGACCTGCTGCCACGCCTGGATTCGCCGCAGCTGATCCTGGTCGACCTGAGCAGCGCCAACCGCTATGTCAGCGGGCATATCCCCGGCGCGCGCTTTGTCGAAGGCAAGCGCACCCAGCTCGGCCAGCCCCCGGCGCCCGGCCTGCTGCCAGCCCTGGGCGAGCTCGAAAAACTGTTCAGCGAACTCGGCCACCGCGCCGATGCCGTGTATGTGGTGTACGACGATGAAGGCGGCGGCTGGGCCGGGCGCTTCATCTGGCTGCTCGATGTCATCGGCCACAAGCGCTACCACTACCTCAATGGCGGTATCCAGGCCTGGCCGGCAGACAAACTGTCCACCGAAGTGCCTGCCATTGGCAACGCCCCGGTGCACCTGCACATAGACAGCGCACCCACTGCCACCCGCGAGTACCTGCAAAGCCGCCTGGGCGCCGATGACCTGGTCATCTGGGACGCACGCGGCCCGCAGGAATTCAGCGGCGAAAAAGTGCTGGCAGCCAAAGGCGGCCACATCCCCGGCGCGATCAACTTCGAGTGGACCGCCGGCATGGACCTCAACGACCACCTGCGCATTCGCCAGGACATCAAACAAGTCCTCGAGCAACTGGGCATCACCCCTGACAAGGAGGTGATCACCCACTGCCAGACCCACCGCCGCTCCGGTTTCACTTACCTGGTGGCCAAGGCCCTCGGCTACCCACGCGTCAAGGCCTACGCCGGCTCGTGGAGCGAATGGGGCAACCACCCGGACACGCCTGTAGAAGTCTAAGGAACCTGCATGAAATCCCGTCTGTTCATCATCAGCCAGTACCTGCTGCCGCACCACCTGCTGTCGCGGCTGGCCGGCTGCATCGCCGAGTGCCGCGTGCGCTGGTTCAAGAACGCCTTCACCGCATGGTTCGCCAAGCGCTACCAGGTCAACATGAGCGAGGCTCTGGTCGAAGACCTGAGCGCTTACGAGCACTTCAATGCGTTCTTCACCCGCGCCCTGAAACCTGGTGCCCGTCCGCTGGACGAAACCCCGGGCGCCATCCTGTGCCCGGCCGACGGTGCGGTCAGCCAGCTCGGTCCGATCGAGCACGGCCGTATCTTCCAGGCCAAAGGCCACGGTTTCAGCGCGCAAGAGCTGCTGGGCGGTGATCCGGCCATGGCCGCGCCGTTCATGGGCGGCGAGTTTGCCACCATCTACCTGTCGCCCAAGGACTACCACCGCGTGCACATGCCGCTGGCCGGCACCCTGCGCGAAATGGTCTATGTGCCGGGCCGCCTGTTCTCGGTCAACCAGACCACCGCAGAGAATGTTCCCGAGCTGTTCGCTCGCAACGAGCGCGTGGTCTGCCTGTTCGATACAGAGCGTGGGCCAATGGCTGTGGTACTGGTCGGCGCGATGATCGTCGCCTCGATCGAAACGGTATGGGCCGGGCTGGTCACGCCGCCCAAACGTGAGCTGAAGACCTTCCGTTACGACGAAGCCAGCCGCACGCCGATCCACCTGGAGAAAGGTGCCGAACTAGGCCGCTTCAAGCTGGGTTCGACCGCCATCGTGCTGTTCGGGCCAGAGCAGGTGAAGTGGGCTGAGAGCCTGGGTGCGGGCTCTGCAGTTCGCATGGGGCAGCAGCTGGCGGCGCCTGCGCAGGCTTGATTCGAGCCATATGAAAAGGCCCTGCATATGCAGGGCCTTTTTCGTTGGGCCGCCTTGCGGCCCCGGATTCACGGATCAGCCGCGGGCGTCGCGATCACGCAGGCCCAGCAGGTACAGCACCCCGTCCAGCCCCAAGGTGGAAATCGCCTGCTTGGCCGACTGGCGCACCAGCGGCTTGGCACGAAACGCCACGCCCAACCCGGCCAGCGACAGCATCGGCAGGTCATTGGCGCCATCGCCCACGGCGATGGTCTGCTCCAGTTGCAAGCCTTCGTCACTGGCCAGCTTCTTCAACAAATCGGCCTTGCGCTGGGCATCGACAATCGGCTCAACAGCCACGCCGGTCACCTTGCCATCAACCACTTCAAGCTCGTTGGCGAACACATAGTCGATACCCAGGCGCGCCTGCACCTGACGGGCGAAGTAGGTAAAGCCACCGGACAGAATCGCGGTCTTGTATCCCAGGCGCTTGAGCTCGGCAAACAGGTTCTCGGCACCCTCGGTCAGGCGCAGCGATGCCCCGATCTCGTCCAGCACCCCCACATCCAGGCCCTTGAGCAGTGCCATGCGCTCTTTGAAGCTGGCGCGGAAGTCCAGTTCACCGCGCATGGCGCGCTCGGTGATCGCCGCCACCTGCTCCCCCACACCCGCCGCCTTGGCCAGTTCGTCGATGACTTCGGCCTCGATCAGCGTGGAGTCCATGTCGAACACCGCCAGGCGGCGGTTGCGGCGGAACAGATCGTCCTTCTGGAAGGCGATGTCGACGCTCAGCTCTTCAGCCAGGGCAAAGAAGTCGGCACGCAGGGCCTGGGCATCGCTCGGCACGCCGCGCACGGAGATCTCGACGGCTGCCTTGCCCTTGTCGATTTCGGCATCCAGTGCCACCCGGGCCGACAGGCGCTCGATACGCTCGATGGTCAGGCCGTACTGGCTGATCACCGCACTCACCCGCTGCAGCTGCTCGGGTGTGATCTTGCGGCTGAGCAGGGTAACGATGTGGCGCGCTTCGCCATGCCCATCGGCCCAATGCTGGTAGTCCGCCTCGGAAATCGGCGTGTAACGGGCCTGCAGGTTCAGTTCGTGGGCTTTGGCCTGCACGCTTTGCAACAGCGCGGTAGCCACTTCGTTGTCCGGGATGTCGACCAGGATGCCAAACGACAAGGTGCCGTGCATGACCGCCAGGCCGATGTCGAGGATACTCACACCGCCCTGCAGCAGGACGCCGGTGATAGCCGCAGTGAGACCGGGACGGTCCTCACCGGTGATGTTGATCAGGACGATTTCGCGCACAACCTGGCTCCGACTTCGATGAAAAATGCGCATTCTACCGATTTTCCATGACCATCGGGCGCCAACGATACTTTGCCGACAAAACCCGGCTCGCTATACTCCCCCCACTTTCATGCCATTAAGAGCCGAGCTCTGTGAACCGGCCCACGCCAGTCAAACCAGACAATTTCTTCCTGATGATCTATCGCGCCCTGAGTCAACGTCGCGTGCCGCTGGCACTGCGCATCGCCTGCACCAACATTTTCCTGGTGGCGCTGGCGCTGGTGATCTACGCCTGCGTGATGGGCCTGCAGTTCAAGCAGGCCATGCATGAGCAGGCCGATGCCTTGGGCCAGAGCCTGACCACCCAGACTGCAACATCGGCCACCGAGCTGCTGGTGTCCAACGACATCCTCAGCCTCAACGTGCTACTGGGCAACCTGGTTAAAAACCCGCTGGTGGCCCATGCGGCAATCTACAGCGTGGATAACCGCATCCTCGCCGAAGCTGGCCAGCGCCCGCGCAACAGCCTGCTGGGCGAGGCCGAAGGCCTGTACCAGACCAAAATCACGTTCCAGGACGTGACGGCCGGGCAGCTGCGCATAAGTCTGGACATGAGCCAGTTCCAGCAGCCGATGCTGATCAGCCTGCAGAGCATGGGCATTCTGGCCGCCATCCTGCTTACCCTGGCCTTGGCCCTCAGCTTGCGTCAGGGTCGCTTCATCACCCTGCCACTGCTGCAGCTACGGGTATGGCTGCGCGACCCGCAGCCCTATACCCCGGCCACCGACCGCCAGGACGAGATTGGCGACATCGCCCGCCAGCTGCATGCACGCCTGGCCCCGCCTCCGCCCCCGGAGCCGGAGCCCGAGGAAGAAGACGACGAGCAGTTCGACGACCTGCACGCAGCTGCCCCGGCACCCAAGGCCGCACCGCGCGCCAAGGTTGCCCTGGAAGACGAGGATGACGACGAAGCCTTCGCCGGCCTGCTGGACGACGACACTGCCCCCAAAGCCGCCGCAGAGGTCGAGTCCGACGAGCCGCAGTACAGCGCCGTGCTTGCCGTGCAGCTGGGCTCGCAGGAGCAACTGCGTCGCCTGCCACGCACACGCCTGGCCGAGCTGACCGAGCGCTACCGTGATTGCCTGGAGCACGCGGCCTCGCTCTACGACGGCGAAACGCACACGCTGAACGACGGCAGCACCCTGGTGCTGTTCCACAGCCGCGAGTGTGGCGAGGACTACCTGACCAACGCCATTTGCTGTGGCGAACTGTTGCGCGCCCTGGGCCACGCCCTGCAGATCGAGGTAGCTGACAGCGGCATTACCCTGCAACTGCAGCTAGGCTTGGTCTTGGGCAACGACCTGCATGGGCTGGAACTGGTTGACCTGCTGATGGCCGAGAAGGTCCAGGATGCCCTGGCGTTGTCGCAGCACAGCCGCAACCTGTTGCTGGTGGAGCGGCAGATCAACGATGACGCCCTGATCCGCCAACGTGCACGTATTCGCCCGATCGCCAGCCCCGAAGGCGCCTGCTGTGTGGAGCGACTGATGGAGCCCTACCCGTCAATGCTGGAACGGCAACTGGCGCGCATGCATGAGCACCGCGCCTGACAGGTAGACGCACATCTACAGCGCATGTTTTGAGCCAGGCTGGTTTCCTTGCGATCACCTGCCTGGCGCAAGATCCAGCCAATAGCGCAAACCCCCGGTAGGAGCGGGTTTACCCGCGAATACGGTAGCGGCGGCAACGGTGAACGGCGGGTAGAAATTGGCCAGCAGGGCCGGCCTCTTCGCGGGTAAACCCGCTCCTACACGGCGACCTGTGCCCAACCCCCGATGTGTGTCCACCACCAATCTGCGTAGGAGCGGGTTTACCCGCGAATACGGTAGCGGCGGCAACGGTGAACGGCGGGTGGTAATTGGCCAGCAGGGCCCGCCTCTTCGCGGGTAAACCCGCTCCTACGAAGACCAGCAGATACAAAAAAGCCCGCAGCGAATGCGGGCTTTGTCGTATCTGGCCGTTTGATCAGAACCGATAAACTTCCATATCGGTGCGAATCGGCGAGGCCATCGGGATTTTGGGTTTCTCCGGCCCCTTCTTCACCTGCGTCGGTGCAGCGGGCTTTTTCGGTGCCTCTTCGGCAATCGCCGGCTGGTTGGCCAGCGGCTTCACCGCCGTGCTCAGCTGTTCGGCCAGCTTCTGCAGCAGTTGGCCCTGAGCCTGCACCTGCGACGACTCACTGCCCTCGTGCTGCTGCTCGAGGTGGATGATACGGTTGTCACGCACATGGCCACGGCGGTCAAGCAGACGCCACTGGGCATCCAGGATGGCCGGCTGGTTCTTGCCAGAATCCAGGCGTGTAATCGACAACAGCACTTGTACGTCCGGGCTGAAGCCTGCGGTCGCCGGGGCCAGTACTACGCGTTGGCTGTCCAGACGCCAGGCCAGTTGACGCACCAGCAGCTGGTCGATATCCGATGAAAGGCTGCCAGCCCAACGACCGTCGGTCGCCGCGCTCAGGCTGCCATCAGGTTGACGCTGCAGGAATGTCTCACGCTGAAGGTAATCGGCCACCGATACCGGGCCGAGTACCACGGCCATGCCCGCACTCTGCGACGGCTGGCCAGGATCACCACTGTCGAGCTGATACAGGGCAACCGGCTGATGCATGGTGCACCCGCCAAGGCCCAGCAGGCCAGTCATCAACAGCGCAAATGGAAGGCGCAGAAATTTCATCATCCCATCCAGGCGGCTGCCACAAGGCACACCGCAGTGATACATGTATATTCAAACGGGCACACGGCCACGCCGGCACCGCAAGGGGCATATCATCCGCGAAATAACCGTCCGACTCCAGCATTTCTGCCCGAAACGGCGTTGAAATTGCCGTTCCAGACATTACAACCGGTTATGTCGGCACTTCCACCTGCAACCCATCGACACGCTGGAACCCGCGTGGCAGCTTGCTGCCGCGCCGACCGCGCTCGCCCTTGTAGTGCTCCAGGTCGTCCGCCTTCAAAGACAGGGTACGCTTGCCGGCCTGCAATACAAGGGTCGCGCCTTCGGGAATCACGGCCAGATCGGTAACAAATTCTTCACGGCTGGCCACCCGGTCACCCGGCACGCCAATGATCTTGTTGCCCTTGCCTTTACCCAGCTGTGGCAAGTCGCTGACCTTGAACACCAGCAGGCGGCCTTCGGTGGTCACTGCCGCCAACCAGTCCTGCTCGCGATCGGCCACTGGACGCGGGGTCATGACCTTGGCCCCGTTGGGCAAGCTGAGCAGGCCTTTGCCGGCCTTGTTCTTGGCCTGCAGGTCTTCACCCTTGACCACGAAGCCGTAACCGGCATCCGAAGCCACCACGTACAGCGCATCGTCGTCAGGCAACAACACACATTCGAAAGTCGCCCCCGGTGGCGGCGTCAGACGGCCAGTCAGCGGCTCGCCCTGGCCACGCGCCGATGGCAGGCTGTGGGCGGCCAGCGAGTAGCTGCGACCGGTGGAATCGATAAGCACGGCAAACTGGTTTGAACGCCCGGCCGCAGCAGCCTTGAAGCCGTCGCCGGCCTTGTAGGAAAGGCCAGTGGCGTCAATATCGTGGCCCTTGGCGCAGCGCACCCAGCCCTTCTCCGACAGCACCACGGTGACGGGCTCGGTCGGCATCAGCTCGTTTTCCGACAGGGCCTTGGCTTCGGCACGCGCTACGATCGGCGAGCGACGATCATCGCCATAGGTTTCGGCATCCTTGATCAGCTCGCTGCGCACCAGCTTGCGCAGTTTGGCCTCGCTCCCCAGCAAGGCCTGCAGCTTGGCTTGCTCCTTCAGCAACTCATCCTGCTCACCGCGGATCTTCATCTCTTCCAGGCGCGCCAACTGCCGCAGGCGGGTCTCGAGGATGTAGTCGGCCTGGATTTCGGTCAGCTCGAAACGTTCGATCAGGGCCTGCTTGGGGTATTCCTCAGTACGGATGATGTGGATCACTTCATCCAGGTTGAGGAATGCGGTGAGCAAACCGTCCAACAGGTGCAGGCGCCTCTCGACCTTATCCAGACGGTGCTGCAGGCGGCGACGAACGGTATTGGTGCGGAACTCCAGCCACTCCACCAATAGGGTTCGCAGGTTTTTCAACTGCGGCCGGCCGTCCAGGCCGATGATATTCACGTTGACCCGGTAGGTGCTTTCCAGGTCGGTGGTAGCGAACAGGTGCTGCATCAGCTCGTCGACATCGACGCGGTTGGATCGCGGGATGATGACGATACGGCACGGGTTCTCGTGGTCCGACTCGTCGCGCAGGTCGGCGACCATCGGCAGCTTCTTGGCCTGCATCTGCGCGGCAATCTGCTCCAGCACTTTGGCCCCGGAGACCTGGTGCGGCAGCGCAGTGACGACGATGTCGCCATCCTCGACGCGGTACACGGCGCGCATGCGGATCGAGCCGCGGCCGCTTTCGTACATCTTGAGAATTTCAGCCCGCGGCGTGACGATCTCTGCCTCGGTAGGGTAATCCGGCCCCTGGATGTGCTCGCACAACTGCTCAATGGTTGCCTTGGGCTCATCGAGCAGTCGCACACAGGCACTGGCCACCTCTCGCAGGTTGTGCGGCGGTACGTCGGTGGCCATGCCCACGGCGATACCGGTGGTACCGTTGAGCAGGATGTTGGGCAGGCGCGCGGGCAGCACGGCCGGTTCCTGCAACGTGCCATCGAAGTTCGGCACCCAGTCCACAGTGCCCTGGCCGACTTCGCTGAGCAGCACTTCAGCGTAACGCGACAGCCGCGCCTCGGTGTAGCGCATGGCGGCGAACGACTTCGGATCATCCGGCGCACCCCAGTTGCCCTGGCCATCGACCAGGGTATAGCGGTAGCTGAACGGCTGCGCCATCAGCACCATGGCCTCGTAGCAGGCCGAATCGCCATGGGGATGGAACTTGCCGAGCACGTCACCGACGGTACGTGCCGACTTCTTGTGCTTGGCATCGGCATCGAGCCCCAACTCGCTCATGGCGTAGACGATGCGGCGCTGCACCGGCTTCAGGCCGTCGCCGATATGCGGCAAGGCACGGTCCATGATCACGTACATGGAGTAGTTGAGGTAGGCCTGTTCGGTGAAGTCAGCCAGCGAGCGGCGTTCTACGCCGTCCAGGCTGAGTTCCAGTGAGTCGCTCATGCGGGCCTCGTCATTATTTCAGGTTCTGGCGCAGCAGCATGGTGCCACCGCGCTGGGTAAATTCAAGTTGTTGCAGGGCACTCATGCCCAGCAGTACGGTGGACCCATCCAGGCCTGGCACCACGATGGCGCGTACGTTCTGCAGGCGGATATCGCCCAGTTGCAGGCTGGTCAGGCGCGTGCGATAGCCTTCGGTACGGCCATTGGCGGTGCTCAGTAGCACCGGGCTACCGCGCTCCAGGCTCAGTTCATGAGCCAACGCCTCCGGGATCGCCACGTCGGTGGCGCCGGTGTCGAGCATGAAATGCACCACCTGGCCGTTGATGGCACCATCCACCACGAAGTGGCCCTGGCCATTACTCAGCAGGCGCACTTCGATAAAGCCTTGCCCATGCTCGGATTGCACCTGGCGGTTGGGGTTACGCTGGCTGTCTTCCCACTGGCCGAAAAAACGCGTGGCAAGAAACAGCGCCGCCGCCCAGGCGACGATCATCAGTAACTTGCCCGCGCGCTTGCCCGGCGCCTGGCTCATGGTTTGGCGCTCCAGCCGCCTTCAGGTGCGTCGAAGCGCCAGACGACCGGGCGGGTTTCACCATCGGCACGGGCGCCGTTGTTGTTGTCCAGGCCAATCCAGGCGCCCTTGGCATCGATCACCAGTGCTTCGGCCAGGCCAAACGGCTGCGCGTAGCGCCGTGACTCGACCAGCGCATCAGCAGCGAACGACCAGCAACGCTCGACCTTGCCACTGTCGACATCACGTCGGCACACCCGGTAGGCGTTACGTTCGAGGGTAAACAGCTTGCCCTCGAACCAGGCCAGGTCAGCGAAGTCGCGCGACAGGGCCCTGGCATTGGGCATCTGCGCGGGTTGCATTTCGACCCCCGCCTCGCTCAGCAGCACGCAACCACGCCCGCAGGTCCAGACCGACTGCTGGCGCTCGATGGCCACCAGGCCACGGCGCTCACGCTCGGCAGCCAGCCACAGGCGGTCACCCGCCGGGTTGATCGCCAAACCTTCGAACAGGGCATTGAAGTTCAGCAGCATGCCGCTTGCCCGGGCCTGGCGCACCATGGCCGAGTCGATCCGCAACCAGTCCGGCTCGCCTTCCAGCGGCAATTGCAGCACTGCGGCATGCGCTTCGCTGACCAGATAGAGGTTACCCGCCTGATCACAGGTGATACCTTCGAAATCCAGCTCGCCACCGCGAATGTACGATGCCGCCCAGTTGCGCGACTTCAACCCCCATGGCAGGCCGCTTTCCGGGACAGCCGGCGGGGTGAAGGTAAGCGGCTGCGCGCGCCAGGTGGGGTTCTGCTGATCGAAGCGGTAGATACGGTCGTCGTCACGGTCGGACACGCCCCACAACCCACCCCGGCATTCCACCAGCCCCGACAGGTTGCCACCGCGCATACCGTCGATCGGGTGCTCGGCTGTCATCTTCAGCTCTGGCCAGTTGCCCGCCAGACAAGGCAGGGCAACCAGCGCCAGGCAAACGGCAAGTACTTGCCGAATCAAACCATGACCTCGGCCAGGTTGCCCTTGGTTTCCAGCCAACTCTTGCGGTCACCGGCGCGCTTTTTGGCCAGCAGCTTGTCCATCAGCTCGCAGGTGGCCTCTACGTCGTCCAGGGTCAGTTGCACCAGGCGCCGGGTGTTCGGGTCCATGGTGGTTTCGCGCAACTGCGGCGGGTTCATCTCGCCCAGGCCCTTGAAGCGTGTTACCTGCGGCTTGCCGCGCTTCTTCTCGGCCACCAGGCGGTCGAGGATGCCGTCACGCTCGGCTTCATCGAGCGCGTAGTAGATTTCCTTGCCCAGGTCGATGCGGTACAGGGGCGGCATGGCCACGTAAACATGCCCAGCCTCGACCAGTGTCCGGAAGTGTTGAACGAACAGCGCACACAGCAATGTGGCGATGTGCAGACCATCGGAGTCAGCGTCGGCGAGGATGCAGATCTTGCCATAGCGCAGCTGTGCAAGGTCGGTTGCACCCGGATCGACGCCAATGGCCACGGCAATGTTGTGCACTTCCTGGCTGGCCAGGACTTCGCCCCCGTCCACTTCCCAGGTGTTGAGGATCTTGCCGCGCAGCGGCAGGATAGCCTGGAATTCCTTGTCCCGCGCCTGCTTGGCCGAACCACCGGCCGAGTCACCCTCGACGAGGAACAACTCGGCACGCATCGGGTCCTGGCCCGCACAATCGGCCAGCTTGCCGGGCAATGCCGGGCCCTGGGTGATGCGCTTGCGCTCGACCTTCTTGCTGGCCTTGAGGCGGCGACCGGCGTTGCTGATGGCCAGTTCTGCCAGTTGCATGCCCAGCTCGGGGTGGGCGTTGAGCCACAGGCTGAAAGCATCCTTGACCACACCGGAGACGAACGCGGCGGCCTCGCGCGATGACAGGCGCTCTTTGGTCTGCCCGGAGAACTGCGGGTCCTGCATCTTCATCGACAGTACGAAGGTGATGCGCTCCCAAACGTCTTCCGGTGCCAGCTTCACCCCGCGCGGCAGCAAGTTGCGGAACTCGCAGAACTCACGCATGGCATCCAGCAGGCCTTGGCGCAGGCCGTTGACGTGGGTGCCGCCCTGGGCGGTGGGGATCAGGTTGACGTAGCTTTCCTGAATGCTGTCGCCGCCTTCGGGCAGCCACAGCAAAGCCCAGTCAACCGCTTCCTTGTTACCCGCCAGGCTGCCACAGAACGGCTCGTCGGGCAGGCGCTGGAATTCGTTGACCGAGTCGACCAGGTAGGAGCGCAGGCCATCCTCGTAGTGCCATTCCACCTTTTCGCCGCTGGCCTTGTCCTCGAAGCTGACCAGCAGCCCCGGGCACAGTACCGCCTTGGCCTTGAGCACGTGCTTGAGGCGGCTGATGGAGAACTTGGGCGAGTCGAAGTACTTCGGGTCGGGGCTGAAGTACACGCTGGTGCCGGTGTTGCGCTTGCCGACCGAGCCGACCACTTCCAGCTCGCTGGCCTTGAAGCCATCGGCAAAGGTCATCTGGTATTCGTTGCCGTCACGTTTGACGCGCACGCGCACCTGCGTCGACAAGGCGTTGACCACCGAGATGCCCACCCCGTGCAGGCCACCGGAAAACTGATAGTTCTTGTTGGAGAACTTGCCGCCGGCGTGCAGCTTGGTGAGGATCAGCTCGACCCCGGACACGCCCTCTTCCGGATGGATGTCCACCGGCATGCCGCGGCCGTCGTCGCTGACTTCCAGCGAGTGGTCGGCATGCAGGATGACCTGCACCGAACGCGCGTGGCCGGCCAGTGCTTCGTCGACACTGTTGTCGATGACTTCCTGGGCCAGGTGGTTGGGGCGGCTGGTATCGGTGTACATGCCCGGCCGCTTGCGGACCGGATCAAGGCCCGAGAGGACTTCGATGGCGTCTGCGTTATAGGCGCTAGCGCTGGGATTGGCCATAGGGTCTCGTCGTCAGTCTGGTGAATGCAAAAAAGTCAAAATACAGAAAAATCGAGCGCCGCATACTGCCCACGGGCAATGCCAGCGAAGGCCAGCAGCGCCGGCAGGCGCTCGGCAAAGCCCTGGAAGCTGTGGTCGCCACCGGCCTGGATACGCAGGGCACAAGCACGGTAATAGCGCTCGGCGTGTCGATAGTCCAGGGTTTCATCGGCGGTCTGCAGCCACACTTGATAGCGGTCGGCATCGGCCGGGGCCGCGACTTCCAGCTCGGCCAGGGCCTGCACGTGATCGTGGGTCAGCTCCCAGGTTTCACCGCTGTAATGATTGCGCTGGGTGCCCAGGTAACCGTCGAAATGCTTGTGCGGGGTTACCGCCGGGTTGACCAGCAGGGCCTTGAGGCCATGGCGCTCGGCTAGATGGGTGGCATAGTAGCCGCCGAGCGAACTGCCCACCAGCAGTGGCGCCCCCAGTTCGGCGATGGCCGCTTCGAGCTGGACCATGGCTTGCCGTGGGTGGTGGTGCAGGGCCGGCACTCGCAGCTGGTCGGCCAGGCCGAGCTGCTGCATGACTGCCTCCAGCTGACGCGCCTTGGTCGAAAGCGGCGAGCTGTTGAAGCCATGGATATAGAGGATGGAACCCGACATGCTGCCCCCGGAATCTGTGGCTTCGCGCCTGGTAATGCGGGCGCAGGGACGCGCAGTGTAGCGCGTTCGCCGGGTTTTGACGCAGTGCCACGGATTTCGCAATACATTTCCGGCAGGCTGACGTGGCCTGCTCAATACCCTGGGCTGTCGAAGTCGAGCTGCACCTCGAAATCCAGCGCCCGCTCCACCCCGGTCTCCAGCCGCCCGTCGGCATGCAGGCGCAACCAGCGGTACCCCGGATGCTCTTCGCTCACCTGGAAGTCTTCGCTGCGCGCCGCGAACTGAATGCAGGTCGACGGCGTGGCCAGCAGGCGCCGCCCCTCTCGGACCTCATCCCATTCCTGATGCACATGCCCCCATAACAAAGCCCGCACCTGTGGATATCCTTCAACGATATCGAACAGCGCCTGGGCATTGCGCAAGCCGATCGGCGCGATCCAGGCGCAGCCGATATCCACTGGCTGATGGTGGAAGCACACCAGGCAATGCCGCTCGCCGGCCTCTTTCAAGGCGGCTTCCAGTAAGGCCAGCTGGTCATCTTGCAGAAACCCGTGGGTAGCACCCTGCACGGCGGTGTTGAGCATGACCACCCGCCACGCGCCGATATCAGTCACTGCCTGCACCAGCTCCGGCGCCACCTGCGCCATCACCTGAGCCTCGTCATGGTTGCCCGGCAGCCAGCGCGTGGGCACGGCAAACGGTGCGGTCAGCTCACGAAACGCTTCATAGGAAGCCACGCTGGCATCCTGGGAAAGGTCGCCCGTGCACAGCAGCAAGTCGACAAGCGTCTGCTCGCGCCGCACCTGGGCCACCACGTGGCGCAGGCTGTCTCGGGTCTTGAGGCCCAGCATGCTGCCAGCCGGGTCGGCGAACAGGTGGGCATCGGTCAGTTGCACCACATGCACGGGGCGGGATTGGTCTGGCGGCGACAACGGCCATCTCCTCGAATGGATTCAGCGGGAATTATGGCTGTGCGACGGTGACGAGCAAACACCCGCAACCGACTCACGTCACAATTCAGCGAACACTTGCCAGTTCGTGGCCGCAGGCCAGGCAGTGGCTAAGCCATTCACCCAGGAACAGGTTGAGCTGGGCCTTTTCGTCCGGCTGGTGCATGGCATCGTTCGGATACGGGTAGATGCTGCGCAGGCGCCGGGTGTGTTCGGCGCTGACCACTTCGGCCATGCGCGCATCGTGATACACCTGCACTTCCAGGTGTGGCACTGGCAACCACGGCAGGCTGTGTTCCTGGCGCACATGCAGGGTGGTGGTATACGGGCAGGCCAGCACCACGTCGAGCACCAGCACGCCAAGCATCTGGTCACCCTGGGTCATGCCGATGCGGCGCGAGCTCTGGGTGGTGCGCATGTCGGGCAACAAGCGCATCAGCCGGGCATAGTTGGCCTCGCAGGCTGCCTGCAGCCCGACCAGGTCAACTCGATAGCGCTCGCGCAGCAGGTTCACTTCCACATACCTCTTACTTCGTCACGGTTCAGCGCCAGCCATTGCAGGCCAATGATGGTGGCCGCATTGCAGATGCGCCCGTCGCGCACTGCCTGCAGGGCATCCTCGAACGCCCACACGCGTACGCGAATGTCTTCGCCCTCTTCCTCCAGGCCATGCAGCCCTCCCGCGCCCTCGCTGCTGCAACGGCCGAGGAACAGATGAACGTATTCGTCACTGCCGCCAGGCGACGGGAAGTAGCGGGTCATCGGCCACAGGGCGCTGAAGGTCAGGCCGGCTTCTTCTTCAGCCTCGCGATGGGCGACTTCCTCGGGCTGCTCGTCTTTGTCGATCAGCCCGGCAACCATCTCGATCAGCCAAGGGTTGGCGACCTTGTCCAGGGCGCCCACGCGAAACTGTTCGATCAGCACCACTTCATCGCGCGCAGGGTCGTACGGCAGCACGCATACCGCATCGTGGCGCACAAACAGTTCGCGACTGATCTCGCGCCCCATGCCCCCGGCAAATAGCTCGTGGCGCAGGCGTAACTTGTCGAGCTTGTAAAAGCCCTGGAAGCAATTGGCCCGCTCGATGATTTCGAAGCCCTTGGGCACGGCGTTCAACGCGTCTGACATGGAAATCCTCATTACCTCGAATACTGCTTCGCGCCATCCTACTCCGCACGCCTGTTGGTTTCACCCCTTTCCAGCAACCGCTGGCGCACTCGGGACAGCAGCCCTTCACTCTGTTAGCTTAGTGGCGAACTGAAGGCCGCGCAGACGGTCAAAGGCCGACTTTTCCCTGTTCTGCAAGGATCATCATGACACTTGTCAAACTGACTTCCGTGGCCGTGCTGGCGCTCGCGCTGTGCGCCTGCCAGAGCCTGTTCACGCCCAACTACCGGGCCCCGCTCGAGGTCAAGCGCGACGCCTGGGAGCATGTCAAACCCGGCTGCAGCGAGAGCGACTGCCCGCTGGTGAACATCGACATGATCCACTTCCCGGCCCTGCCCAAGCTCGACGGCATCGTCGAAAAACGCCTGCTGCAACTGACCGAAGACAATCAGCATGGCACCGCACCAGCCACCCTGCAGGCCTACGAACAGCAATATCTGGCCAGTGCCGACAAACGTAACAGCAGCTACTTGCAAGCCAAGGTACGCGAGCAGCATGACGGGCTGGTGATCATCGAGTTGTCCAGCTACCTGGACAGCGGTGGCGCCCACGGCATGCCCGGGCGCGGCTTCATCAACTATTCACGCAAGCTGGACAAGGTGCTGACCCTGCAGGACATGCTGGTGCCCGGCCAGGAAGACACCTTCTGGAAAACCGTCGAAGAATCGCACCGTGCCTGGCTGATGAGTGTGGGAATGGACAAGGATGCCGAGTTCGTCAAGACCTGGCCGTTCAAGAAATCGCCGCACGTCGCCCTGACGTACGGCGCGGTAGTGGTCAAGTACGAGGTCTATGCCATCGCGCCCTATTCCATGGGCCACGTGGAACTGAAGATCCCCTACCCGCGCCTGAATGGCGTACTCAAGCCTGAACTGTTTCCCGGCCGCGGCTGAGGCTTAGCAGCCCATGCAGCACACCTGCCAGCAGCAATGCGGGCAGGGTAGCGCCCAGTTCCGGCGCCTTGGCGGCAATCAGGTGATAGGCCACCGCCCCGGCAAACCAGGCCACCAACGCCTGCCAGTGCAAGCCATTGACCTGCGCTGGCAGACGGCGTCGACGGACCACGTAGTGGTCCATCAGCACCACGCCGAACAGCGGCGCGAACACCGAACCGATCAGCAACAGGAAGTTTTCGTACTGTGCCAGTGGCGCCAACAGGGCGATCAGGGTGCACAACACGCCGATGGCCAACGCCAGGTGCTCGACCTTCAGCGGTATAAGCACACCGGTGGAAACCGCCGCCGAGTGGATGTCGGCGAAGGCCTTTTCCGACTCGTCCAGCAGAATTAGCAGCAGCGGGATCCCCATACCGGCGCCCGCCAGGGCCAGCAACAGCGCATTGACTTCGCCACTGGCGGCGAACGCCAGCGTGTAGGCCACGCCCAGGCTCATCAGCCAGGTGTTGCCAATGAAGTAGCCAACGACCGTGCCGCCGAACACATGCTTGCCATTGCGGGCAAAGCGCGAGTAGTCAGCGATCAGCGGCAGCCAGGACAGCGGCATGGCGATGACGATATCGAAGCCAACCGCCAGCGACATCGAACCATCCCCGGCACGGTTCCACAGTTCGGCCAGGTCGGCCTTGGCGAACAGGTTCCAGGTCAGCCACAGGCAAGCGCCCAGCAACAACCAGATCCCCCAGGCGCGCAGCACCTTGCGCACGAAGGCCAGTGGCCCGCTGACGGCCAGCAGGGTGGCCAGGGCACCGAAGCACAGCGTCCAGAGCATGGGGCTGTTCCAGGCACTGTCCTCACCGAACGCTCGCGCCCCCAGCAAGCTGGCAGCATCGCGCATGACGATAATCTCGAAAGCGCCCCAACCCACCAGTTGCAGCAAGTTGAGCAGCGCCGGCAAGCGCGCGCCATGGCTGCCCAGGCTGAGTTTCAGGGTGCCCATGGCGGACAGGCCGGTGTCGCTGCCGATAACCCCCGCCGCACCCAGCAACAGCACACCGACACCGGTGCCCAGGGCGATGGCCAGCACGGCGCCAGCAAGGCCCAGGCCTGGCGCCAGCATGGCGCCGACCTGCAGCACCATCAGGCCAATGCCGAGGGAAAACCACAGTGAAAACAGGTCGCGAGCACCGAAAATGCGCTGCTGGATGGGGATTGGATGGTCGGGAGAGAACTGGCTGGGTGATGTCATGGTCATGTCCGCAGGAGTGATGGTGAGTGGCATGCACCACCCTGTGGGAGCGGGCTTGCCCGCGAACACCGGCAAAGCCGGTGCCATGCACCGCAGTGCTTGCTTCGCGGGCAAGCCCGCTCCCACAGGGTAAGGTGCTGCGGTTTAGACTTTGTGGTACAGCTGGCTGCCTTCCTGGCGGAACCGCTCGGCCTGCTCACGCATGCCTTGCTCGACCGTCACATCCACGGCCTCGATCTTGGCAGCGTACTCACGCACTTCCTGGGTGATCTTCATCGAGCAGAACTTCGGCCCGCACATCGAGCAGAAGTGCGCGACCTTGGCCGATTCCTTCGGCAGAGTCTCGTCATGGAAAGCACGGGCGGTGTCCGGGTCGAGGCCCAGGTTGAACTGGTCTTCCCAACGGAACTCGAAACGCGCCTTGGACAAGGCGTTGTCGCGGATCTGTGCACCCGGGTGGCCCTTGGCAAGGTCGGCGGCATGCGCGGCGATCTTGTAGGTGATGATGCCGGTCTTGACGTCGTCCTTGTTCGGCAGGCCCAGGTGCTCCTTCGGCGTTACGTAGCAGAGCATGGCGCAACCGAACCAGCCGATCATCGCCGCACCAATGCCCGAGGTGATGTGGTCGTAACCCGGCGCGATATCGGTGGTCAGTGGGCCGAGGGTGTAGAACGGCGCCTCGTCGCAGCACTCCAGCTGCTTGTCCATGTTCTCTTTGATCAATTGCATCGGCACGTGGCCGGGGCCTTCGATCATGCATTGCACGTCGTGCTTCCAGGCAATCTTGGTCAGCTCGCCGAGGGTTTCCAGCTCACCGAATTGCGCCGCGTCGTTGGCGTCGGCAATCGAGCCAGGGCGCAGGCCGTCGCCCAGCGAGAAGCTGACGTCGTAGGCCTTCATGATTTCGCAGATTTCGTCGAAGTGGGTGTACAGGAAGTTTTCCTTGTGGTGCGCCAGGCACCACTTGGCCATGATCGAGCCACCGCGGCTGACGATGCCGGTGACCCGCTTGGCGGTCAGGGGCACATAGCGCAGCAGCACACCGGCGTGAATGGTGAAGTAGTCCACGCCCTGTTCGGCCTGCTCGATCAGGGTGTCGCGGAACAGTTCCCAGGTCAGGTCCTCTGCCACGCCGTTGACCTTTTCCAGGGCCTGGTAGATCGGCACGGTACCGATCGGCACCGGCGAGTTGCGAATGATCCACTCGCGGGTTTCGTGGATGTGCTTGCCGGTGGACAGGTCCATGACCGTGTCCGAGCCCCAGCGGATGCCCCAGGTCAGCTTGGCCACCTCTTCCTCGATCGAGGAACCCAGGGCGCTGTTGCCGATGTTGCCGTTGATCTTCACCAGGAAGTTGCGACCGATGATCATCGGCTCTACTTCCGGGTGGTTGATGTTGGCCGGAATGATCGCGCGGCCACGGGCGATTTCCTGGCGAACGAATTCAGGGGTGATTTCTTTCGGGATGTTGGCACCGAAGCTGTGGCCGGCATGTTGCTCATTCAGCAGGCCGGCGGCGCGGGCCTCCTGCAGCTTCATGTTTTCGCGGATGGCCACGTATTCCATTTCGGCGGTGATGATGCCCTGACGGGCATAGTGCATCTGCGAGACGTTGGCGCCGGCCTTGGCACGACGCGGGTTGCGCACATGGGCGAAACGCAGCTTGGCCAGCTCTGCATCGTTCAGGCGCTGCTGACCGAAGTCGGAGCTCAGGCCTTCTAGGCGCTCGGTGTCACCGCGGGCTTCGATCCACGCCGATCGCACATCGGCCAGGCCTTTGCGCACGTCGATGATCACGTCGGGGTCGGTGTACGGGCCAGACGTGTCATACACCAGCACCGGGGCGTTGGACTCGCCGCCGAAATCGGTCGGGGTGTCATCCAGGCTGATTTCACGCATGGGGACACGGATGTCCGGGCGCGAGCCTTCGACATACACCTTGCGTGAACGCGGAAAAGGTTGCACGGACTGCTGATCGACTTGTGCCGATTCGCTGAGGTTGATCGCTTTTTCTTGTTTGGTCATCACAGGCTCTCCTGACGGCTTCCTAGCAGTGGAATGTCGGGGTGAACCTGAAACGCGCGGACGCACCCTCTTTGGGTGCAGTGCCGGACATGGGGGTGCCTGAAGCTGTATGCAGCTGTGACAATCCCGGACCTGGCACAAGAGGCTCCCCGGGAAGGCGAGCAATCTTGTTCCCTACGCAGGCGCTAACCTGATCAGGTTCAACGGGATCCGCACCTCTGCGATCTCAGCCTTTGCTTCAAGGCACCCCGACAAGAACATGCGCAGTCTAGACTGGAGTGGTCAGCAAAGCCAAGCAGGTAAATGCGCGGATGATGAAAGGCACACCGAGCGATTGTTGCCGGGTGCGCATGGCACTACACTGGCCCATCGCTCGATACTCAACAGTTCAGTAATTAAATTTCGTACAAGGATTGCCTCTATGCTGCGCAAACTCTCACTGGCGATAGCCGTGTCTTGTGCGTCCAACGGAGTGGTCTGGGCAGCGGACGTGCCCTCGACAGTCAAGACCGATCTGGTCAGCGTCTACCAGGAGGCAGTGGACAACAACGCCGACCTGGCTGCCGCACGCGCCGATTACGGGGCGCGCCGCGAAGTGGTGCCGCAGGCCCGCGCCGGGTTGCTGCCAAACCTGTCGGCCGGTGCCGAGATGATGAACACCCGCACCAAGCTGGACGAGCCGTCCATGACGTCCAATCGCAGCGGCAACTCCTGGAGCGCAACTTTGGCCCAGCCCATCTTCCGCGCTGATCGCTGGTTCCAGTTGCAAGCCGCCGAAGCCGTCAACGAACAGGCAGCACTGGAGCTGTCGGCGACCGAGCAAAACCTGATCCTGCAAACCGCGCAAAACTACTTCGCCGTCCTCCGCGCCCAGGACAACCTGGCCGCCACCAAGGCAGAGGAAGCGGCTTTCAAGCGCCAGCTGGATCAGTCCAACGAGCGTTTCGACGTGGGCCTTTCGGACAAGACCGACGTGCTGCAATCCCAAGCCAGTTATGACACTGCACGCGCTAACCGGATCATCGCCGAACGCCAGGTGCAGGATGCCTTCGAGGCCCTGGTGACCCTGACCAACCGTGAGTACACCTCTATCCAAGGCGTAGTGCATAGCCTGCCGGTACAAGTGCCAACGCCCAACGATGCCAAAGCCTGGGTCGAAACCGCCGGGCGCCAGAACCTCAACCTGCTGGCCACCAACTACGCGGTTTCTGCCGCAGAAGAGACCCTGCGTCAGCGCAAGGCCGGGCATGCACCGACCCTGGACGCAGTGGCCAAGTACCAGAAGGGTGACAACGACAGCCTTGGCTTCACCAACCCATCGCAACTGGGGGTGCGCTACAGCGGCGATGTCGAGCAGACCAGCGTTGGCCTGCAACTGAACATACCGATCTACAGCGGCGGCCTGACCAGCTCGCAGGTACGCGAGGCTTACCAGCGCCTGAGCCAGAGCGAGCAACAGCGTGAAAGCCTGCGCCGCCAGGTCGTGGAAAACACCCGCAACCTGCACCGCGCAGTGAACACCGATGTGGAACAGGTACAGGCGCGCAAGCAGTCGATCATTTCCAACCAGAGCGCGCTGGAAGCCACCGAAATCGGCTACCAGGTCGGTACCCGCAACATCGTCGACGTGCTTGATGCCCAGCGCCAGCTGTACACCTCGGTGCGCGACTACAACAATAGCCGCTACGACTACATCCTCGACAACCTGAGCCTGAAGCAGGCAGCCGGCACCCTGAGCCCGCAAGACCTGCAGGACCTCAAGCGCTACCTGAAACCTGACTACAACCCGGACAAGGACTTCCTGCCACCGGACCTGGCGGCAGCAGCGGCCAAGAACTTCGAGCGCAGGCCTTGAGATAGGGGCTGGACTCTTCGCGGGCTTGCCCGCTCCCACACGGTGCCAGGCCTGAAGGCATGATGCACCTGTGAGAGCTGGCTTGCTGGCGATAGGCCTCCAATATCACTCCAGCCCTGAATGACAACGCCTAGGCGGCTACGGCAATCGTCGAGTCGATGCGTTGAACCGACATATCACCAATTAGCGCAGGCCCCGCAGGTTCAGGGGCGAACGCAGCCATTGCGTCAACAAGATTCCCCAGGCTCGGTAGCGAGTGCTCGACAGCAACCAGCGATGACCCTGCTGAAAGGGCGGAAATCTCTGGCACGGCAACCGCTTCAGATGTGACCATTGCCGGCTGCGCAAAGATAAAGTCCTCCGCGGTCACCTGCGCAACTTCGAGCGCATCCAAGTACAGCATCTTCACAATACCTTCCTGCCCCGGCACTGCCTGGGTATCAACGGCTACACCGTGAATCTGCGCAAAGTCATTGAGTTTGAAGCGCTGGACTTTGCTGACGTGCAGATCCTCGAAGCGACTGATGCCTACCTGGGTCAGGTCAATCTTGTCGATACCGTGTCGGAACCCCCGAAGGGTGTTCTTGTAGTCGCTCACACCTTCTTGTTTTGTCACCAGAAACACGCTGGGCGCAACCGTCGGCGGGGAATATATCGTGCCTGCCAAAGAAGCCACCAACTGCCCGGATGCGTCACTGGCAAGCGACACGCCACCTGCACCACCGGTAAGCAGAACATTCGCGCTGACAGGCGGGGTCGTCTGCTCTTCAGGGCTGCCCTCGAAATAACCTGGCGCAGCGGTGAAAGCGTCAAGGAAACGGAAGTTCGCTGACCGCAGTTCAGCAATCGTAGTGTCCGCAATCGTCAGCTTCTGCCCACTGCCAAGGTCGAGCACAGTCGAATTGCCGTCCTGTTGCATCTGCAAGTCAGCAAACCCTGAACCACCAAAGCCGATCAGGTCGATCACCTCACGCGAAGTCTCGAACTGCTTGAGTACATCGTTACCGCCTGCACGCCTGTGGATGACAAAGCGGTCGGTACCCTCCCCCCCCTTGAGGAGATTGTACCCACGGCCACCATCCAGTAATGCCCCGGTGGGCCCGGCGATCAAGGTATCGTCGCCATCACCACTGATAAGGTTTTGCACCGAGCCAGGGGTTATGGTGAGCGCCGCACCGGCAATACTGGCGCTGCCGCTGGCCAGATCCACCGAGATACTGCGACTTACTGCAGCCGCGTTCAACGTATTGCGCCCGCCAGCGGTGCCGCTGATGGCATCGTCAAGCTTCGCGCGCCCTGGGTTTTCTGCCACCAGATTCGCGTAGTCGTCGGTAAAGTAATAGACATCATCGGTGGTGCCGGGGCTGCCGACGAGGCGCAGCGTCCAGCGATCAAGCGTTAGCGGTAAGCCAGCAACAGCATTACGCACCTCAAGCTTCCACTCCCCAGCCGAGCGCTCTGCGCGATGATGGGTCGACATGAACCCATATTTGAACGCCCCTGAACGCGAATCGCCCAGATCGTCATCACCAGAGCCCGGCGCCTTGCCTGTGCGATCGAGCAGTACGCTGCGCGTGCCGCCAGGCGACACCAGCGTGAGCGTCATGTCGCCAAGGCGGCCGACCATCGAGTGGACATCGACCTCCACATGCTCCACCAGCAAATCAGCCGGCAGGGTCAAAGACAAAGTCGCAACCTGCCCCGCCGCAACCTGTTGAGCCACTGGTTCACTGCTGGCTGTCAGCAGCCGTTCATTGGCCTTGGTCGCCCGGCTCCCCCAGGACTCGGCAAGGCGCACTGCGGCGCGGGCGTCGATCATGCCAAAGCCATAGTCGTGGCTGGCGTGCATGCCACCGCCATTCCAATTGCGCCCTGCGTTGTAAGCCCATTGGGTTGATGCGTCATCCACTTTGCGCGCAGACAGTGCGAGGATCTGCTGAACATCCCGGTAACCCAACCCCGGGTTGGCCTGCAACATCAACGCCACCACGCCTGAGACGATCGGCGCGGCGAAGCTGGTGCCCTGAGTCGTGCTGTAGGCGCTGCCGACCGACGCACCGCGCTCCGCTTCAAGGCTGACGCCACTGGATAAAACATGGCTCCCCGGTGCAGCGACCAGCAAGCTGGAGCCTGGATTGGAAAAGGGTGCCGTGGCAGCTTGCAGTACCGAGAGGTCTGCCTTTGCATTGATGGCCGCCACTTCAATGGCGTGGCGGTTGTTGTTGGTCAGTGAGCCCTGTGCATTACCGCCTTTATGGCGCTGGTTGCCACCAGAGGCGACGACGATGGTGCCTAGCCCGCCACGGCCGTTGGTGGCGGCAAGCGTAGTGCTGAATGCCAGCGCCAGAGCAGTATCGACTTTTCCTTCTGGAACATTTGTAAGTCCGAAGTCCGTTTTGAAACCCCAACTGTTGTTGGCTATGTCGTAGTTGACCATTTGCCCCAGATTGGTCAGGTCATCGCCTTTGTTGGCCAGGTAGTGCCCGCCGATCTTCGCCTCATATGCGATGCCGATCCCTCCTTGATCATTGCGCGCGCCAACCATGACCCCAGCCACTTGAGTGGCATGATTGGACGCCAGAGCGGGCAGCGTGCCATTGGTGCGTTGGGTTTGCAGCCAGATGGGATCGATATTCGGCTTGAGATCGGGGTGCCCGATGTCGAAGATTTCCGGCGCCACGGCAAACTCCCCACCCGGCTCGAACTGCCCTATCCTCACCCCCTTGCCCGTGAAGTCACGCCATACCGGCGCGACATTGATCTCGTCCAGATACCACTGCCGCCCCGACAGTGGGTCAGCGGGGGATTGTTCATGGCGCAACGTTACCGTTGCCCGCAAGGGTGCTGATGCAGCACTGCCCACCTCGGTCACACTCATGGACGCGTTGCCGGCAGCATCGACCAAGTCGTAACGGAAACTGACATCACCGTCATGGCCTGGCAACGGCGTGACCTCCACATCACCCTGCTCATTCAGCCGCACTGTTGCACCCTTGCCAGCGCTGACTGAGGCGATGCGCAATGGCCCGCTGCTGCCAAGTGGCTGATCATTGCCCAGTAGCGCCGTTGCAGGGACTATCAGCGCCGTGTCAGTGGTGGCGAATGTAGCCAGTTGCTCAGGCGAGAGCCTGTCGCCGATTGGCATGGCGCCCCCGCCAAGAAGATCGATGGCAGCAATGTCGGCGAAGCTGAGTTTCTGGATGTTGCTCAAGCTCAGACGGCCATCTCGTCCCGCCACGGTGTCGGTGATCAGGTGGCCCGATTCGGTACGTGTGATCAGGTACTCGTCGTGAGCACCATGCAAACTGACCAGGTTGGTGCCCGCGCCTCCGTCGATCGTGGCATCGCCGCGTCCGGCCTCGATCACGTCATCGGCAGCACCGCCCGTAATCTGATCAGCGCCACCACCGGCGTAAATGATACTTCCGCCCGCCGAGGCCCGGATGCGATCCCCCTTGGGGCCCGCATAGATCACCGACTTGCCGGTACCACCAATGATGTCGTTACGGCCCGTACCGCCAACCAGCACATCGTTGCCGCCACCACCGATCAGCAAGCTGTCGCCCGAGCCGCCCTTGATGAAAACTCCGCGTTGACCGCCGCTGGCGATGATGTCCTTACCCCGCCCGCCTTGCGCAATGGTCAGCCCGGCCTTGGCCATGTTCAGCCCAACGCCATGCTCCCCCACGATCAGCGCCGTGTCGCGCCCACCATTGCCCTGCATGTTCGCCCAATCGTCGCTGGCACTGATCACGAATACATCGTCGCCCGCCCCGCCGTGATAGGTGTTGCTGCCACCGCCACCAACCAGCCAACTGCCCTCTGGAGCCGCGGTCAAGACATCATCGCCCGCGCTGCCGTACAGCGTCTGTACGCCGAGCGCTGCGGCGTCCAGCGTGCTGCCTTGAGCACTCTGGCTGATGTAGGCCCTTCGGGAAGTGGGCCCGCTTGACGAAGTCAGTAGAGTGCCACCCTCCTGGGCCTCGATCCGATTACCGACGGTATCGGCGAGAAACCTCACCGCCAGTACTTCCCGGTCCTCACCATTGACAGTGAAAGCGCCTCGGGAAATGACCTCGTTACCCTGACGCACCTCTCCTACCGGCTCGACCTGGCCGAGCTTGATCTGGCTAATGCCATGCTCCTGCAATGCCCTCAGCTCACCGGCATCGGCACGCCCGTCGTGGTTGCCATCGACCCACACCTTCAATTGCGCCCAGACGGCGTCTTCAACGTTGATGACGCCATCGGCGTTGGCGTCAACACTTGCCAGGGCGGCGAAGCCATCCTTGAACGGCGTTTCACCAGAGCTGCCATCACTGCCTGCCTTGCCGCCGTAGTATTCGGAGAACAGCTGGCTGACGTTGCTCACCTGGCCGGTACCGTTATCATGCACCAGCATGCCGGTCAGCCGGTCTGCCCAGCCGGTGCGGCGCAGTGAACCACTGTTATCGATATCGAACAGTACGCCTTCCTCGATACCCGTCAGACCAACGCCCTTGCCGCTGAGGTCGAGCAAGAGCGGGTCGACAAACGTGTTCACCGTAGTCATTGCTGCCAACCCGTTGAGTACTACGGCATTGCGCAGGCTGAAATCCGGTTGTTCATTGCCATCACGATAGAACTGAGCCAGATGCTGATTGGGTCGCACGTTGGGGTCGATCTGGAGCTCGCCGGGGCGAACACCACCGGTGGCCAAACTGCCCAACTGAGCGGAGGTGAAGTCGGTGTTGTCGAGGGTGCTGTCGGTGAATGCGATACTGTGGGTCAGGCGACGATCGACGTAGCCGTTGGAGACGTCATTGCGGATATCGTCCTGGCCTTGGAGGTCGCGGCGGGATTCGGTTGTGGGGGTGATTTCGATCTGCAGTGTTTGATCAGTTGCATTATCAAAGTGACTAGCGGCTTTAAAGGCATTATTGATGGAATTGAAAAGCGAAGCTGCGGCAGCACTGATAAGGTCAGGAACACCAGTGGGTGACTCGACCCTGGATATCCACTCCTTAGCAATTAAACGGTTTTCGGCGGAAGAAACTACTGATGCCATTGCCATCATGCGGTGAGTGTGAAAGGAAAGTGTAAATTCATCCGTTAGATTCCCCGCTGAGGAAAGCACATGCCGCCAGTAGTCCTCTCGATTTTCGACAGCAATCACATCAAACACCGGACTCAACGTCCATGCCCTCTCAGGATATTCAAGGCTTTCGAAAGTTTCCTTATGAAATGCCGCGACCTCTTTTTGGCTTACCTGACCGACAATAGGACCTTTACTAATCTTCTTTAGCAACACCTCCATATATTTATTTGCCATTTCAACCCTCACCTTATCCACATCGATTTCTTGCATCGGACGACCGACACCTGCCGCTACCGACTTCATATAATTTATTGCCGCAACACCTGACAAAGAGTCCCCGCGCGCAACGCCATTTGCAAGGACAGCGTATTTGTCTCCTTTTTTGCCAGGACATCATACATTGCATCCGGCCCCTTATCACGCAAAGCCTGACGTGCCTCATCCACATCGGACAGCTCTATCCTAATCATTTATCGACTCCATATTTTACAGCATTCATGAAAAACTCACCCACCGTCAAAACAATGTTATGCCACTCCCCTAGCCGCCCCCATAAAAACTCCACATTTACAATTGCGTTGTCTCCGGGCATCAAAAACTCCAAATAGCAACGCGAGTAATTGGCCTTATGCTCGACCCAGTTGCAATAACCGATATATTGCATGCGCCCCTTGGCCTCCAGCCAGAAAAAGCCCTTGCGCTGATTAGGAAATGCACTATCAACTCCCTCGAGAAAATTTAGACCGAGATCTTCGTTCAGCTTGCTAGCCTGAACTAGAGGCGCAGGTGTTTCACGAAGGTAATGCTGGAGCTGTTTTCTCAACCCCGCTTCCCCATGCGGCCAAGGCTCAATTGCGACCGATATTCCATCAAAACTAAAAGACGTCGCCTCACCGTAAGAGACGGGCTGCATCTCCGGCCAACTCATTGCCATATAGAGTGACACCAAGTTTGCACCACAGCCTTTTTTGTTATTTGTAAATCCCGGCTCCCAAGAACTCTTACCCTCATACTCAGGCCAATAGATCACATACTTCCTAGGGAGCTCATAAACAACACCCGAGATCTTTCCACACACCATTGGATTAGGGGTCTTCAGCTTCTTCGGCGCCCAAGTCGGAGTAATAACAATGGCGACCAATAACCACACCACACTTAGCAACAACAACAACTTGCTAAAACCCCACAGCACCAAACCAAATCTTCTACACAGCGCAATTAGCTTTCCGAACAGCACCTTCCCAAAGATAAAGATATACCTATAACTAATCATCACCCCTCCCTAGAGCCAGCCTGCCCATATCAGCCACTAAGCAAACTTCGCTTCAGACAATGCATGAACTTTTCCAAAATTTCTTTCGTACAACACGGAAATGCTGCTCCCAGCCCCAAACGCATCTGAACCACCGAGACCGACAGCACAGCAACTCGCCATACCAGCCAATATTATTGCACTACAGATCCGCAGTAAGCTCCAAGCCGCTCTATATACAATGCACGCATTTTTATATTTCATTTATCGCTCCTTCAGACTTTCCTTTGCATGCCGCTGCAGGGGACTCAAGAAGAAACTGATAACCCTGCGCCTATCCACAATCACTTCTGCACGCACAGCCATGCCCGCCGTCAACGGCAAGTCGTTATCCCCTACGCGCAAAGCTTCCTTGGCCAACTTGATTCGAGCGCTATACAAAAGACCGTGCCTATCATCCTCAATGGCATCATCGGAAATACTCTCCACCACCCCCGGTACAACGCCATACCTGGTAAAGGTGAATGTCTCGATCTTCACTTCCACGTGCTGCCCCGGAAAAACAAAGCCGATATCTTTGTTCTCGACTTTCACTTCCACTTCCACCGGCTCGCCCGTCGGCACAATGACCATCAGTGTCTGCGCGGGTGTAACCACCCCGCCCTGTGTATGGATCGCCAACTGCTGGACGGTGCCGTCAACGGGGGATGTCAGTACCTTGAGGCGATGCCGCTGCTCGGCCTTGTTCAACTCCTGCTCAAGGGTTGCAATGCGCCGTTGCGCCTCACCGTGAAGGTCGAGCATGGCTCTGCGCAGTTGGGCAATGGCACCGCTACGGCGGTGCTGAGCAGCAAGCCGTGCAGCGTTCAGTTCGTCGATGCGCGAGCGCTGGAGTGCCAGTTCGCGTTCCTGCTCCAGGCGGGCCTGCTCCTTTTCCAGGTAGGTGTGCTTGGCCACGGCCGATTCGCTGAACAACAGCTTGTAATCCGCCGTCAGTTGGCGGGTGATCACCAACAGTTGCCGGAGCGCGTCAGCCCGGCCCTGGGCGGAACGGATTTCGGCAGCGCGTTGACCGATTTCGGCATCGGCCTGTTCCAGCGTGGCCTGCAACTCCAGGTATTGCCCCTCCAACCAGCGCTGCGCGCCTGCCTGCTGCGCGGCCGTGGCCTGCGGTATCAAGGGTGCCAGGGAGGCAGGTGCCACATCGCCGTCCAGCGCACTCAGCAGTGTGCTGGCGCGGGCCTGGTCGATCTGTGCAGCCAGCAGTTCGCTGCCCAAACGCTTGATGTCAGCCTCGGTCAACTGCCCTTCCAGCTCGACCAGCACATCGCCTTTGCGCACCGGCTGGCCATCGACGACGTGGATCGACTGCACCACCGCGACCTCGCTGGCCTGTATCAACTTGCTCCTGCCACTGGGCACGATCTTGCCTTCGGCACTGGCGATGACATCGATCTCACCGATGCAAGCCCAGGCAAGCGCCAGCCCGATGAACATCAGCAGGCTCCACTGCAGGTAGCGCGGCAAGGGATGCACTGGCGTTTCCTGCAAGGACAGTGCCGCAGGTAAAAAGGCCAGTTCGTCGGGCTCACGTACGGGGCCGTCCATGCTCCGGCGCTTTCGCCATGCCGTCCTCCACGCATCCCGGTAGCGCTCGGCAAGGTCCTTGAACGCCACACTCATACGGCGGCCCCGAGCTGCAGTTGATGCAGGTAGGCATAGGTGCCCTGTGGATAACCCAGCAGCTCATCATGAGTCCCTTGCTCGATGATCTGCCCACGCTCCATGACCACGATGCGGTCGGCATGGCGTACTGCCGAAAGCCGATGGGCAATGATGATGACCGTGCGCTGCGCGCAAATCCGCGCCATGTTCTGCTGGATGATCCGTTCGGACTCATAGTCCAGCGCACTGGTGGCTTCGTCGAAAATGAGGATGCGTGGGTTGCCGAACAGCGCTCGGGCGATGGCTATGCGCTGTCGCTGCCCACCCGACAGGCTGGCGCCGTGCTCACCAATCAGGGTTTCGTAGCCATCCGGTAATTCGAGGATGAACTCGTGAGCACCCGCCAGTGTCGCTGCGGCGATCACTTCTTCAAGCGGTGCTGCTGGGTTGCCGAGGGCAATGTTCTCGCGCACGGTGCGCCGAAAAAGCACGTTGTCCTGCAACACCACGCCGATCTGCCGACGCAGTGACGCCACATCGGCTACCGCCAGGTCAGCACCGTCGAGCAATACCCGCCCCCGCTCAGGTGAGTACAGCCGCTGAATCAAGCGTGTCAGCGTGCTCTTGCCTGACCCCGAGCGACCTACAACGCCTATCACTTCTCCGGCGGCGATCTTCAGGCTGACATCGCGCACCACTTCGCCCCCGTCCGGCCGATAGCGAAAACACACACGATCGAGCTCGATCTGCCCGACAAGTGTGGGCAGCACCGTGCCCTTGCCTTGGTTGACCTCGGTACGGGTGTTGAGAATGTCGCCCAGGCGTTGAATCGATACCCCTGTCTGCTGGAAGCTGGTCCAGAGTTGGGCCAGGCGGATGATGGGCTGCGACACGCGCCCTGCGAGCATGTTGAAGGCGATCAGCTCGCCCACCGTGAGTGCGCCTTCGATGACCAGCCGGGCCCCCAGCCACAAGGTGGCTACCGTGACCAGCTTGCCGATCAGGCCGACGCTTTCATTGGCCAGACTGGAAAGGTTCTGGGTCTTGAAACTGGCAGATACATAAGCGGCCAGCTGATCATTCCAGCGCCGGGTCACCTGAGGTTCCACGGCCATCGACTTCAGTGTGTCGATGCCGTTGACCGCCTCGACCAAAAAAGCCTGGTTCTCGGCGCCGCGCTGGAAGCTTTGATCAATCAACGCCCGCAGTAGCGGAGTAACGACCAGGGATACGAGAAAATAGAAAGGCAGCGAGCCAACGACGACCAGCGTCAACCATCCGCTATAGAGGAACATGACAGCGATGAAGACCACCGAGAACAGCACATCCAGCACTAGCGTGATGCTGTTGTTGGTCAGGAAACTTCTGATGTTCTCCAGTTCTCGCACTCGGGCAACCGAGTCACCGACTCGCCTGGCGTGAAAATAGGCGGTGGGAAGATCGATCAAATGCCTGAACAGTTTTGCACCCAGTTCGACATCGATTCTTGACGCTGTATGAGCTGCCACATAGGTACGCAACCCACTCAGCAATGTTTCAAACAGAACGACGACCAATAAACCCAAGGCGATAACATCCAGCGTGGTCAAACCGCGATGCACCAGGACTTTGTCCATTACCACCTGAAAGAACAAAGGCGTCAGCAAAGCCAGTATCTGAATGACCAGGGAAACCACGAGCACTTCGCCAAATAGCCGCCTGTACTTCACCAGAGCAGGAATGAACCAGGTAAAGTCGAAGCGCGACAGCCCGAGGGGCAACTGGGCATCGGAGCGAACCAGAATGAGTTCTCCCGACCAGCGCACCACCAGTTCCGCGAGGGTCAGCGCTTGCGGCGCGCGGGAGTGCGGGTCCTGCACCAGAACCTGCTCGCCCTCCACGCGCGCGATGATGAAGTACTCACCACGCGTATCCACTGCAATAGCGGGCAAGGGCGTCTGCTGCAGCCGGGCCGGATCGACGCTGCGGTGTTTGGCCTTGAGGCCAAGTTGCTGAAATGCCCGAAGTAGTGTGCAGGTAGAGAAACGCTCACCCGCTGCTGCATGATCGTGCTGCAACTGCTCGGCAGAGACGGCAACACCATGGTAACGCGCCAGCGTGATAAGACACACCAGCCCACTTTCAATAGTGTTGGCAATGCCATCAGATAAATCAGCCATCACGCCACCTCTTATGAAAACCGGACATGAGGCGATACTAGCCCGAAGCAATAGGACAACCGTCCTACAAGCTTCCGACACAAGCGTGTGACACTTCTGACTTTTAAAGTCTATTCGTAGGAAGTTTCCTAACGGCGAGAAATCCAGTGTAGGAAGTTATAACTTACGCCGTAGGAATAAATAACCAGAATCAGACATATCCACTCTAGACCGGGTCTTTGAGTGGATATGTCGGTTATCAGCGGATCAAGGCCCCCAGCCCCTCGAGCAATCGCTGCAGCGCCCCCTGATTGGCCCGCATCACCGCCCTGCCCGCCTCGCCCATGCGCTGGGCGTCCTGCGGCAGTTCCACCAGACGGCGCACCGCACCGGCCAGCCCGTCAGCATCATCCACCTGCTGCAACGCACCCGCCTCGCGCAGCATCGCGCTGATTTCGAGGAAGTTGAACACATGCGGCCCCATGAGCACCGGCAAGGCCAGCGCCGCAGGCTCCAACGGATTGTGCCCACCGGTCGGCACCAGGCTGCCACCGACGAAGGCAATGTCGGCCAGGGCATACAGGAACAGCAGTTCGCCCATGGTGTCGCCCAGCAATACCCGCGTTTGCGCATCGACCAGCGTACCGGCAGAGCGGCGCACGGTGGTGAACTGCTCGCTGCACAGCGCATGCACTGCATTGAAGCGCTCGGGGTGGCGCGGCACCAGGATCAGCAAGGCATCGCCATGCACCTGCAACAACTGCCGATGCGCCTGCAGGATCAAGGCATCTTCCCCTTCATGGGTGCTGGCGGCGATCCACACAGGGCGCTGGCCGCCCCCCCACTGTTCACGCAATGTCCTGGCGCGCGGCAGCAGCTGTTCGTCGATCGTCAGGTCGAACTTGATCGAACCGGTGACTTGCACGCGCTCAGGGCGTGCACCCAGGTCACGGAAGCGCTGGGCCTCGGTTTCGGTCTGCACGGCAATCAGGCTCATCTCGGCCAGCATCGGCCGGGTCAGCCTGGCAAAGCGCCCATAGCCACGGGCCGAGCGCTCGGACAAGCGCGCATTGGCCAGCGCCACCGGAATGCCGCGCCTGGCACACTGGTGAATGTGGTTGGGCCAAAGCTCGGTTTCCATGATGATGCCCAGCTTAGGCTGCACATGATCGAGAAAACGCCCCGCCGCCCAAGGCAGGTCGTAGGGCAGGTAGCAATGCTGCACGCGTGGTTCGTTGGCGAACAGGGCGCGAATGCGTTCAGAGCCGGTAGGGGTCATGCAGGTCAGTGTGATCGGCAGCTCCGGGTAAGCCTTGAGCAAGGCACGCACCATGGGTGCGGCAGCAATGCTCTCGCCCACCGATACCGCATGCACCCAGATACCACCCTGGCGCATGGCCGGCAGCTTGAAAGCAAAGCGCTCGCCGATGCGCTGGCCATAGGCCGGCGCCTTGCGCGCGCGCAGGTACAGGCGCAGCGCAACCAGCGGCAGGCCCAGGTGAAACAGCAAGGTATAGAGAGTTCTGTTCATGGCGGCTAAGTCTACCCGATCGCGCGAAGGTGCACTGCAAAGCGCTCGGCCAGCCACTGCGCGGCCGGGCCCAGAGGTTCATCGCGGCGCCAGGCCAGCTCTGCCACCAAGGCCGGCGGCCGCCAGTTGCTGTCCAGTTCGACCATGTGCGCCTGGTAGGTCGGGTACTGCACCACATGCCGGGGTAACCAGGCCCAGCCCAGGCCGCGCATCAGCAGTTCGGCCATGGCGTAGAAGCTGTCGGCACGCCATACCTGCGGGCTGATCGCCTCGCCGCCGGGGTAACCGCTTTGTTGTGGCGTGATCAGCAACTGCCGGTGGCGGGCCAATTGTTGGCGAGTGACCCGGCCTTCGCCCGCCAGCGGGTGGCCGACCGCGCACACCGTGACCATCTCCACGCTGCCCAAGGCACGGCGTTCCAAGGAAGCCGGGATGCTTTCGTGGAGGAAGAACAGGCCCAGATCGGCGCGCCGCTCCACCAGCTTGCGCGCCACATCGCCCTGGGCTCCGCTGGCCAGTTGCACCTCCAGGAACGGGTAGCGGCTCGCCAGTTCGTCGAGGCTGTCGATCACCGGCTGATACGGCATGGCTTCGTCCTGCGCGACCCGCAGCAAGGCCTCCTGCCCGCGCATCAGGGCCAGGGCGCGGCCATCCAGGCGTTCGCACTGGCGTAACAATTCGCGGGCGTCCTCCAGCAAGGCGCTGCCGTTTTCAGTCAATTTCGGTTGCCGGCCGCTGCTGCGTTCGAACAGGGTGACCCCTAGGTCGGTTTCGAGCAGCGCGATGGCACTGCTGATCGCCGACTGGGCTTTGTGCTGCTCACGTGCCACCGCGGAGAACGAGCGCAGTTCTGCAACGCGCAGAAAGGTACGCAATTGTTCAAGGTTCCACTGCTCGGCCATCAACCTATCTCCCACATTGATAGGTAATGACTTTACCCCATCCAGGCAACGTCTAGAATGCCCGCTCAGTAACGGAGGATCCCGCCATGAATGCCTATACCTACCTCGCCATTGCCATCTGCGCCGAAGTCATCGCCACTGCCTCGATGAAGGCGGTGAAAGGCCTGAGCACGCCGTTGCCACTGCTGCTGATGGTGGTTGGCTATGGCATTGCGTTCTGGATGCTGACGCTGGTGGTCCGCAGCATTCCGGTGGGGATTGCCTACGCCATCTGGTCGGGGCTGGGGATTGTGCTGATCAGTGTGGCGGCGCTGGTGATCTATGGGCAGAAGCTGGATATGCCGGCGATGCTTGGCATGGCCATGATCGTGGGTGGCGTGGTGGTGATTCAGCTGTTCTCGAAGACCGCTGGGCATTGAGAGCCCGTGTGCGGGGCTCGCCGACGATAGGGCCATCTCAGGTATAGCCTGTATACTTGCCAGCTGTCCCAGTCTTCGAGGTACCGCCATGCCATCTGCCATTTCCACTGACGTGCTGATCGTCGGCGCCGGGGTCGCAGGCCTCTGGCTCAATGCCCGCCTGCGCCGCCTGGGCTACTCGACAGTGCTGGTGGAGCGCGCCAGCCTTGGCGGCGAGCAGACCATCAAGTCGCAGGGCATCATCCACGGCGGCACCAAATACGCCCTGCACGGCGCCCTGACCGGCGCCTCGGAAGCCATCGCCGACATGCCGCGCCGCTGGCGCGAGGCCTTGGCCGGCAACGGCGAACTCGACCTCGGGCGTACCCGCCTGCTCTCCGATGCCCACTACCTGTGGTCGCCGGGCACCTTGGCCGGCAACCTCACAAGCTTCTTCGCCAGCAAGGCCGTGCGCGGCCGGGTCGACCAGGTCAAGGGTGACCAGCTGCCACCGGCACTGCAGGACCGCGCGTTCAAGGGCAAGGTGTACCGCTTGGCGGAACTGGTGATCGATGTCCCGAGCCTGCTGGCCAACCTGGCCGAGCTGGCCGGCGAATCCTTGCTGGCAGGTGAGCGCATCGAACCCTTGCGTGAAGGTAATACGTTGGTCGGCCTGCGCGTGGACGACCGGGAAATCCGTGCCCAACGCATCGTATTGAGTGCCGGAGCCGGCACCGAAGGCTTGCTGCAGGCGCTGGGCCTGGATCAGCCGGCCATGCAAACCCGCCCGCTGCACATGGTCATGGCCAAGGGCCCGAACCTGAAACCTTTGTACGCCCACTGCCTTGGCGGCGGGCCCAAGCCGCGGGTAACGGTGACCACCCATCCGGCAGCCGATGGCCAGTGGGTCTGGTACCTCGGTGGGGACCTGGCCGAAGCCGATGGCGTGGCGCGCGAGCCGGCAGCGCAGATTGCTGCAGCGCAGAAGGAAATCGCCAACCTCCTGCCCTGGGTCGATCAGAGCCTGGTGCGCTGGGCCACACTGCGCGTCGACCGCGCAGAGCCTGCGCAATCCGGCCTGGCACGCCCGGACAACGCCTTCCTTGCCGACCAGCAGCGCCTGCTGGTGGGCTGGCCGACCAAACTGGCACTGGCACCGGACTTCAGCGACCGGGTGATCAGCCACCTGGAGCGCGACGGCATTCGTCCACAAGCACAGGCCGACCTGGCCGACCTCCCACGCCCTCCACTGAGCGTACCGGCCTGGGAGCAGTTGCTGCCATGAGCCTGCCAACCCTGCACGCATTCCATCGCCCGCTGGGCAGCACCGGCCTCACGGTCTCCCCACTGGGCCTCGGCACGGTCAAGCTGGGCCGCGATCAGGGCGTGAAGTACCCCAGTGGCTTCACGATCCCCGGCGATGAGGAAGCCCGCCTGTTACTGGCCCAGGCCCGCGAGCTTGGCATCAACCTGATCGACACCGCCCCGGCCTACGGCCGTAGCGAAGAACGCCTGGGCCCGCTGCTGCGCGGCCAACGTGATGAATGGGTAATCGTCAGCAAGGTCGGTGAAGAGTTCGAGGAAGGCCTGTCGCATTTCGACTTCAGCGCTGCCCACACCCGCCGCTCGGTGGAGCGCAGCCTGCGCCGGCTCGAAACCGACCGCATCGAACTGGTGCTGGTGCATTCCGACGGCAATGACCTGGCCATCCTCGAACAGCAGGAGGTCTACCAGACCCTGGCCGAACTCAAGCAGGAGGGCAAGATCCTCGGTTTCGGGCTGTCCGGCAAGACCGTCGCCGGCGGCCTGAAGGCACTGGAGCAAGGCGACTGCGCCATGGTCACCTACAACCTCAACGAACAGGCAGAACGCCCGGTGCTGGACTACGCTGCCGAACACGGCAAGGCCATCCTGGTAAAGAAGGCCTTGGCGAGCGGGCATATCTGCCTGGCCCCGGGCGTCGACCCGGTGCAGGCCAGCTTCGAGCTGCTATTCGCCCACCCGGGCGTCAGCAGTGCTATTGTCGGCACCATCAACCCGTTGCACCTGGCCCACAACGTGGCCACCGTCGCCCGCATCCTGGGCCAGCATTGAGTTACCTCAGGCTCCCGACTCAGGGACTGAAGACTGACCCGACGCAAGGAGGAGCCTCGTGGCGCGAACGCTGATCCGCAAGAACCCGAGCAACTTCAAGACACTGCCACTGCATGTCGAGGCCACGCCCGAAGGCTTGATCTACCAAAGCATCGGCATGCCGCTGAACTTTGCCCAGACCCAGCAACGGCGCAAGGCCATCCAGTTACCCGATACACAACACTTCGTGGTCGAACTGGCCAACCTGGGCGTGTCAGTGCGCCTCACGCTGCATTGGCAGAACCGCGATTACTGGGTACTGGTGCGTCAGCGCCGACAAGACCGTGGCGATGTGGTACTGAAACTGATTTCCGGTTATGTACCGGCGCAGGAGCTGAACCTGCCGCTGCACACGGCCGTACAGGAAGTGGCCGAGGAGTGCCTGCTGGAAACCCCGGAAGGTTGGCTGGGCGGGCGCTTCAACGACACCTGGCTGCCCATCCCCTACGCCGCCGCCCTGCACTACCGCGAAACACCCCACTTCGTGCTGGCTCCGGAGTCCGGTGCCGCACGCCCGGTGCATTGCGGCAAGCTGATGCTCCTGGAGCGCCCACGGGCCTATGTGCACTTGCCCACCGCTTCGCTACAGCTGATCTATGACATGCGCCTGCAAGTGCCCCGGGACGCCAAGAAACTCAGCTTGTTCCACGTTGACGAGCGGCTGGAGGGCGACCAGCTGGTGGCGCGGCTCAACCGCAAACGCCCCGACCTGTACCTGATGCCATTGAAGGACGGCCAGCCACTGGCAGAGCTGTACACGCTGAAAAAGGATGAGCTGGTGCCGGCGAGTACGCGTGGGCTGTACCTGGCAGAAAGTTTTGCCCGGCAGGAAGGCTGGGTGGTGGCAGATGAACGGGTACGCTGGAAGGATTGGGTGAAGCAGCAGGGGTTGGTGGAAAGCAAGCCCGCAAGGGCGTCGCACTTGCAAAGGTTTGGCGACAAGGCGCGAGCGCTGCTGGAGCGGGCGCGGACCTCGCTGAACAAGTGACATCCCGGGAGCTTTCGCCTGCTTGCTGGGGCGGGTAAACCCGCCCCAGCCGAGGGCCGCCACAACGGCCCCAAGGTCAGATCAGTTCTTGCGAATTTTCTCGACAATCGCCGTGGTCGAGCTGTTCTCGACCAGCCCCAGCACCTTCACGGTGCCGCCATAGCCCTTGACGATATCAGCGCCAACCACCTGGTCGATGCCATAGTCTCCACCCTTGACCAACACATCCGGCTTGACCTGGCTCAGCAGGTTTTCCGGGGTGCCTTCCGGGAAACTGATCACCCAGTCCACCGCGCCCAAACCGGCCAGCACGGCCATACGCCGGTCAACGCTGTTGATCGGCCGGCCCGGCCCCTTCAGGCGGCTTACCGAGGCATCGTCGTTTACCGCAACGATCAGGCGATCACCCTGGGCCCGCGCCTGTTCCAGGTAGGTGACATGCCCGGCATGCAGGATGTCGAAGCAGCCATTGGTAAAGACGATCTTCTCGTTGTGCGCCCGCGCGTCATCAATGGCCAGCAGCAGTTGCTCAAGGCCCAGCACGCCGCGTTCGGAGCCTTCCTCACGCTGGATGGCCCGACGCAGCTCAGGGGCGCTGATGGCAGCCGTACCCAGCTTGCCGACCACAATGCCCGCCGCCAGGTTGGCCAGGGCCACCGCATGGGGCAGGTCCTCACCCGCAGCAATGGCCGCGGCAAGGGTGGAAATGACAGTATCGCCGGCACCGGTCACATCGAACACTTCGCGTGCCCGCGCTGGCAGGTGCAACGGCGGCTGACCAACGCGCAGCAGGGTCATGCCATGCTCACCGCGGGTGACCAGCAGGGCGCCCAGGTCCAGGTCCTGCAGCAACTGCAAGCCCTTGGCGACCAGTTCGGCCTCATCGACGCAACGGCCGACGATGGTCTCGAACTCGCTGAGGTTCGGGGTAATCAGGCTGGCGCCACGGTAGATGGAAAAGTCCTTGCCCTTGGGGTCGGCCAGCACCGGAATGCCCTTGGCCCGCGCCGCCTGGATCAGGTTTTGGTGATTTTTCAGTGCGCCTTTGCCGTAGTCGGACAGGACCAGCACCTTGACGCCTTCGAGCAGGCTGTCGACCTCCGCGCCCAGCGACAGTGGGTCGGTGGCGAACGGCTCTTCGAAATCGATACGCAGCAACTGCTGGTGACGGCTCATGACCCGCAGCTTGACGATAGTCGGCTGGTGCGCGATGCGCTGGAACACCGAACGGACACCGGCAGCCTGCAGGCTGTTGGCCAGGCTGTCGGCAGCCTCATCCTGGCCGGTGACGCCGATCAGCGAAGCCGGCGCGCCCAGCGCAGCAATGTTCAAGGCAACGTTGGCCGCGCCGCCGGGGCGATCCTCGATCTGATCGACCTTGACCACCGGAACTGGCGCTTCAGGCGAAATACGCGAAGTACCGCCATGCCAGTAGCGGTCGAGCATGACATCGCCGACCACCAGTACCGGGGCTTGATCGAAACGCGGCATGGACAACTTCATGGGCAACCCATATGGAAATAATGAACAGGGGCAGGATATTAGCACAGGGTAGTCAATGGCTTTGTGGCCAGATCATCCCTGGAAAATTCCCGTGACAATCGGGGCCATGACGGCCCCGATCAAGGAGGGTTCAGGTGATATCGGCCTTGGCCGGCTCATCCAGCCCCATGGCATGCAGGCGGGCATAATGGCCATTGGCCGCAAGCAGCTCGGCGTGAGTACCGCGCTCGACCAGGCGGCCCTGGTCCATGACCAGGATCTGGTCGGCCTTCTCGATGGTCGACAGGCGATGAGCAATCACCAGCGTGGTACGGCCTTGCATCACGTGATCCAGGGCGGCCTGGATATGCCGCTCGGACTCGGTATCCAACGCCGAAGTCGCTTCGTCGAGGATCAGCAACGGCGCGTTTTTAAGCAGCGCACGGGCAATTGCCAGGCGCTGGCGCTGGCCACCGGAAAGCAGTACACCGTTCTCACCCACTTCGGTATCGAAGCCCTTTGGCAGCCGGTCGACGAATTCCTTGGCATAGGCATCGGCCGCGGCGGCTTCGATGTCTGCGCGCGGCGCGCCGGCCAGATCGCCATAAGCGATGTTGTTGGCCACCGTGTCGTTGAACAGGGTCACATGCTGGGTGACTTGCGAAACATGGCGACGCAGGTTGCGCAGGCGATAGTGCTCGATCTCCACGCCATCGAGCAGGATCTGCCCCTTGTCGTGGTGATAGAAGCGCGGGATCAGCGCCGCCAGGGTGGACTTGCCACTGCCGGAGCGGCCGACCAGGGCGATCATCTGCCCGGGCTCGGCGACAAAACTGATATCGCTCAGCACTTCACGCTCGGTACCCGGGTAGGTAAAGCTCAGGTTACGCACTTCCAGGCGCCCTTCCACGCGTTCCTTCTCGACCGTACCAGTGTCCACTTCAGGCGCTTCGTCCAGTTGCTCGAAGATGCTCTCGGCACCTGCCAGGCCCTTCTGGATGGTCGAGCTGACTTCCGACAACTGGCGAATCGGCTTGGGCAGCAGGCCGGCAGCGGTGATATACGCCACCAGGTCACCAGCAGTAGAGTCCCCGCGCAGGAACAACACCAGGAACATCAGCGCAGCCATGGCGCTGTAGATCACCAGCTGAAGCATCGGCGTGTACAGCGAGCCGGTCTTGGTCATGCGCAGTTGCTTGTCGGTGTTGCTCTGGCTGGCCTGGCCGAATCGCTGCTGTTCGTAGGCCTCGCCACCGAAGCTACGGACCACGCGGTAACCCTGGATGGTTTCCGAGGCAACGTGGGTGACGTCGCCCATGGCTACCTGGATCTTCTTGCTCTGCTTGCGGAATTTCTTGCTGGCGATGCTGACCATAACCGCGATCACCGGCAAGATGGCGACCATCACCAGGGTCAAGTGCCAGTTCATCCAAAGCAGGTAGGCAAACAGGAACACCACGGTCAGGCCTTCGCGGATCACCACCTTGATGGCGTCGGTAGCGGCGCCGGTGACCATGGTCACATTGAAGGTAATGCGCGAAATCAGGTGCCCGGAGTTGTGGTTGTCGAAGTAGCGGTTGGGCAACACCAGCAGCTTGTTGAACAACGCCACCCGCAGGTCATGCACCAGGCTCAGAGAGACCTTGGCCAGGAAGTAGTTGCCGAGGAACGAGCCCAGGCCCTGCCACGCAGCGATCAGGATGATCAGCAGCGGCACCGCCTGCAGCAATTGCAGGTCACGCAGGTAGGGGACGTTGGGGAACAATACCGCTTCGGGGTTGCTCAGCCCATCGACGAAGTACTTGAGAATGCCGGCCAGCATTGGCTGGGTCGAGGCAAAGATCACGAAACCGACAATGCTCAGCAGGAAAATGCCGACATAGGGTTTCACATAGCTCAACAGCCGGAAGTAGATCTTCAGGCTGGAGGTGTGCTCCGCTGGTCGCGGTGTTTCGGCCATTATCGAGCTCGCTGTTCAGGTTGAACCGGCAATTTTACCACAGGCGTCATTTTCGGCACGCCCCCATGGCAGCAACATGGCAAGGCCCACCGGCAGCCAGCTGATGAACCATTCGGCACGTGGCGTACCGGTGAGGCTGGCGGCATCGAACTGCATGGCCAGGGTCGAATAGACCCAGAAGCCCAGCAGCACCTTGCCGAACAGGGTGCCACGGGCGCGCACGATTTCGCCCAGCGTAAGCAGCCATACCATTACCCACAGCAACATGCCGGGCAAGCCCATTTCAACGGCAACATGGGTGAACATGTTGTGGGTGTGATCGAAGTGCATGCCGACGGCGCTCACTTCGTAATCAGCCCCCAGGCCAAGACCAGTCCAAGGGTGCGCGGCAATCATCTGGAGAACGGCATGGAAAATTTCCGGCCGGTAGGACGAGCCCCGTTGGGCGATAACGTCGTACACGGCCAAAAAGGCCAGGCCGGTGGCAAGCAGTGCCAGAACAGAGAACACCCGGCTGTGGCGGTCACGGAACCACAACGGCGCCATCACCACGGTAATCACCAGTGCCAGAACCGCACCACGGCTCTGGCTGAGCATGGCGAAGGCCCCCAGGCAAGCCAGTACCGCCAGCCACAACAACTGCAAGCCACGTCGCCGAGGTGGCTCGTAGAGCATCAAGAGCAAGGCCGAACCAATGACATAAGCCCCCAGGATGGGGTGGGATATCTCGCCGATACCCGCCAGCCTGAACAACAAAGGCGCACGCTGCACCCCATAGAACTTGATGATGGAGACCAACGCAGCGATGGCCAGCAGCGCGCTGCCAAGCAGCAATAACTGACGAATGCGGGCTTGGCCAAGCTGGGCCAACAGCGGAAACGCCAGCAGGAACACCAGAATGTAGAGCAAGCGCTTGAGCTCGCGCATGGGCTCCTCGGCGGGCGACCATGCCAGGCTCAGGCCGCTCCAGGCCAACAGCAGCAGCACACTCCCCCACAACGCCGGTTGCCGCCTCCAGGCTTGCACCAGCACACCTCGGGCCGACCAGGCCAATACCAGCGTTGGCAGCCACAAGAACAACACCAGACCTTGCTGATAAACCTTGTTGCTGGGTGCCAGGGCAATCGCCGCCAGGAACCAGACCAGGCCCAAACCTAACCACGCTTGTGCCCAGTTTTTTTGATACAACATCCTTTCCCCCGATGAATCAGAAACACCATCCATGGTGCTACAGCATTATTTTCGGCATTATTGCCGGTCATTTTGCTCGCCAGACGACAAGGCTCTATTCATGCAATGCTCCCGGCTCACCCAGGTCGACTTCGATCAGCTGACACTCGGCGCACAGGTGCTTGAGGCAGACAGCCATGGCGCCAAAGTCTACCTGCTCACAGATGGAAATTTCCTCAAGGTTTTTCGTAGGAAGCGTCTGATTTCATCTGCACTGCTACGTCCTTACTCGCAGCGCTTCGTCGATAACGCCGCGCGCCTGGCGCAACTGGGCATCCCAACCCTCGAAGTGATCAGCCAGCACAAGCTCGACCTGCCGGGCCGCACTGCGGTGCTGTACCGCCCGCTACCCGGGCGAACGCTGCTGCAGATGTCGCGCGATGACGGCTTCAGCTGGGACACTTACCTGCCACGCCTGATCGAGCTGATCCGTCAGCTGCACCGCAGCGGCATTTATTTCCGCTCGCTGCACCTGGGCAACGTGGTGGTCACCCCCGACCAGCGTCTGGGCTTGATCGACGTGGCCGACATGCGCTTTCTGCGCCCGCCACTGTCGGCCCGCATGATTCGACGCAATGTGCAGCACATGGTGCGCTATATCGAGCGGGAGAACCTGGGCGACCGGTTCCCCCTTGCCGCCTTCGAGGCAGCCTTGCTGACACGCTGAAGGTCAGCTGCGCAACAGGCTCTGCGAGCCGCTGCAGAACGCCTGCCAGGCCTGCTCCGGTGCCAGTGCCTGGCGCTGCTTCGCGGCGATCGTCGATGCACTGAGCGCCGTACAGCGCTCAATCGCCTCAGCCCAGGCGCTTTCGTCGGCAACCGGCAGGTAGCCACCCGTGTCGCGCAATTGCTCGCGAAACACTTCCAGGTCGCTGCACACCACCGGTACATCGGCCATCACCGCCTCTTGCACCACCAACCCCAGGCCTTCGGAACGCGAAGGTACCAATAGCCAGTCGAATGCCCGATACAGCTGCTGCAGGTCTTCGCGGTGACCGCGCAGATGAACGCGCTCGGCCAGGCCCAACGCGTCGATACGCTGCTGCAGCACGGCATGCTGCGGCCCCTCGCCAATGATCGCCAGCTGCAAGCCCGGTTGCCGTGCACTGGCCCTGGCGAATGCCTCGATCAGCATTTCGAAGCCTTTGCTCTCTACCAATCGCCCTACCGCACCCAGCATCACCTCGGCGTCCTGAGGCAACTTCAGCGCCTGCCTGGCCTGATCCCGGTTCAGCAAAGGCTCGACGAATGCAAGCGGGTCGAGCGCCATGCGCAGCGTCTGCACCGGCCTGCCCAGGTCACGCTCCAGCGACTCGGCCAACGTCTGTGATACCGCCGCGATACTCAGACGCTCGGACGGAAAACTCTGCAACAAGCGGATATCGCTGGCATGCAGACGCGTCTTGCCATGGAACAGGACCTTGGCACGTACGTGCCCGATGCGCTGCAACAACGGCAGCACCAACCGGGCGACGCCAATACCATCGAGCAGCACCACTTCTGCCCCGGCCTCGGCCAATGCCTTGCGCAAGCGCATACGCAGCCACGGGCGCAGCAAGCGCCACAAGTGCCGCCCTTTGAGCGCACGTGAGGGCATATGCCATTCCCGGGTCGAACCGAGCCCACAGCAGAGCCCGCTCCCCAGCAGCAGCCAGTTACTGATCCGGGCATCGGCACCCGCGTTCGACAAGACCTGCCGGTGCACCTTGTGGATGGACATGTACGGCGTTCCACCCGCCCACATCATATTGACGATGTTCATGGGCCCTCTCCCGCTCAAGTCAGGTGGGACAGCGACTTCATTGAACAAAAATGGTGATTCCCATGCCGATCAAGGCCCCCGCAACCAGCGTCAATGCCAGCTTCAACCGATCACGCTGACGACGCTTGGCCTTACGCTCCACTTCAATGGGCAAGGTCACGTGATTGCCGAATCCAGTGTGCAATACTGCGTCACCCTCCAAGGTGACCGCTGTCAGATTTAACTCAGCGTAGCGGCGGGAAAGCGCCTTTTCTCCAGCATAGGCGGCAAATGGCGCACAGCGCTGGTAATCGCTCAATCGGCGCAGCCCAGGGTTGAGCGAGAACGCCTGCCACTCGGCCTTGTCGGACAGCAGCGGATAGCACGGCACCCCAGCGATCACCTGGCGATCGCCCAAGTGGATGTATGGGCTGTGGATGGCCAGGTCGTGGGCATGGCTGCGCAACCAGACCTGCAAGATGTTGGGACTGACATCAAGGATGGCCTGCGAGTCTTCGACAAAGCCTTGGCGATAGAATTGCCAGTCGTCTTCGCAGTGAAAAATGTACGGCGTCTTGACCTGGCTGTAGGCCAGGTCGATAGACGGCAACTGGCCAAGTTTGGGCCGGTTGACGAACACCTTGCAGTGCGGCTTCCAGTGCGCCGGCACAGCGGCATGCACAGCATCGTCGCCAGAGTCTTCGGTGATGAATACCTCGCGAATGGGCGCGGTGTTGTAGCGATCGAAACTCTCAAGGGTGTCTTTGAGCAGATCGAACCGCCCACAACTGGTCACGACGAGCGTGACGTCACTCTCATTTGAAAAGCGCACCGGATTCCCTCCGCATTACGACTATCGGCCTTCAACAACCCGCTCCTGGGCGTGAAAGCTCTTGTTTAGATGCCCAGCTTCAGACGCAGCCGCTGCCATGCAGACAATGGCGGGTGGGGCCTGAGCGCCGGGCGCATGTGGTCGACGATGCTACGTCCAACTGCGCCGAAACTAAAACGGGAAACCGCCAGATGGCGGCCATTTTCTGCAATCTGCCGGGCTAGCTCGGGGTTCGCGCGCAAACGACGGAGCTTTTCCTGAAGGGTCGGGATGTTGTCATAGAACACCACGTTGTGCATGTCTTGCAGGCCTAGCGCACGGTTCTCTTCCTCGCCCTGATCGTATGCCAGCAACACACAGCCACAGGCCATGGCTTCGAAGTTCTTGATCATATATTCGCCCATGCCGACATCGGCACTGACGAAGAAACGAATACGGTTGAGCGTGTTGCAGTAGTCCTCGCCCGACTTGGTACGGGTTACCAACAGGTTCTCGACCTGCCCCAACTCGTCCAGCAGTGCCTTGCGGCCGCTGTAGGCCACACTGTTGACGCTGCCGACAAAGGCCAGTTCGATATCACGCTCACGCCCTTGGTCAGCCAGCAACTGCTCGTCATAGCCCTTGGGCACGAACACCGCGTCGAAACCTTCCTGGCGCAAGCGCTCGCTGACCATGTAGCCGGAGCTGATCACCCGCGCCCATGGCAACTGGCGGTAATGAGCGCTGAACTTGCCGGTGTACTTGCACGGGATGTAGTTCTGGTAGGCGTCGTGCTCGAGAATCACCAGGTTCGGCACAGTGCGGATGAAGGCCACCTGGCGGATCTCCTGCTTGAAACGCAGGAAGAACACGATGCGGTCATAGCGCTCGACTTGCACCTCACGCTTGAAGTAACGGCGCAGGTTGCGCTGATCCTGGCTGGTCAGCCAGCGCAGGTCGCACTCGCAGTTGGCCGCGACGCCATCGTACAGGCGGTCAAGAATCGCCCGCTGTTCCTTCTGCACCAGAAATAGGACTTTCATTGCTTTCCTTGGGCGCTCTGCGCCTTCGCGGTCAACCATGGGGCGTGCTTACAGCTCACGCCGCCAGAACAGTTCGTGTCGGCGCACGGCCTTGCGGAAGAATTCGTTCTCCCCAAAAGGCGATGGCTGTCGCCCGGCAAGCCAGCGTTGCAGCAGGCGGCGCAGGCGGCGCTTGAACGGTGCCGGCGGCTGCAGGTCATGCATCATGCCCAAGGCCATCGCCTTGTCGCGCTGGGTCGCGCAGTCCAGCACCAGGCTGCAGGGTGCCCAGGCCTGGGCAGCGCTCAATTGCGGCGGTAAAGCCACGCCATCGCCACTGTCGCCCATCGGCCAGCGGTCGTTATCGTGCAGGTGGTTGGCGTAGCACAGCAAGGTTTGTGGCTGCCAGGTCATGCCTTGCAAGGCTTCCAATACCGCCGCCTGAGCGCAGATATGGTCCGGATGGGGGTCTAGCTGCGGGTGCGGCATCACCAGCACCTCTGGTTTGGCCAGCTCCAGCAAGGCTCGCAGGTCGGCCAGCAGGTTGTGCCAGGTGGGTGCGCCATCACGGTCGCCCGGTAACGGGAACGGGTTGAACTGGCGGAACACGCGGATATCGGCCAGGTCGGCTTCACGTGAGGCGGCCGGCTGGTCGGGTGCTGCCTGCATGGCAGGCAGCTGCAGGCAAAAGTAGCCCAGCTGTATGCAACGCGACTCCGGCACGCCGGCCCAACGCGGCACGACGATGCTGTCCCAGGCACGCAGGCGCCCCTTCAGGCGCGCGGCCTCGGCCTTTGCCAGGCCCATCTGCTGATAGTGCTCGGCCTCTATCTCACCGGCGGTCAGGGTCACCACCCAGCTTTCGTCGGCCTGGCTGTACAACCCATACGCGGCCAACTCGGCGTCATCGGCATGTGGCGCGATCACCATCACCCGGCGCCGCTGCAGCTCGACCGAGGGGGTTATCCACAGGCGCAACTGACCCTGCAGCCGGCAATGCCGGCCGCGCAGTCGCAACGTACCGGCCTGCAGTGGCGCAGCAAGACCCGTCAGGTTAAGGAAGCGCACGCCATCGACGCCACGCTCGAACGCTTGCCGATCGGCCTGTTCGCCAGCCAGCAGCTCGACCCGAGGGTCGAGAAAGCGCCCCAACCAGCTGCTCTTTAGCCGCAGCTCAAGCACCAGGGTTTCGTCACCCTGCAACGTGCAATCAGCCTTGAGCCAGCCATCGTGCAGGCTGGCAGGAACCTGCTGCACCTGATCGCCGAAGTCGTAGGCATAGTCCTCACCCGGTGCATAGAACAGGTGGTCGGCAAACCAGGCCTCATGGGCAGACCAGAGCAGCGGCAACAACAGCAGTGGCATCCACCACCAGCTGAAAACACCGAGGGCGACCAGCGCAACCAGGCCCGCCAGCAGCCCCAGGCGTTTGTTGCGCCGGTGGCGCTTGAGCAACTGCTGCTTGCGGCTCACGCTTGATACACCGGCACAGGGTTGCACCAGCGGTCCTTGTACTCACGGTCAGCACGGCCGAACGAGAACCGCAGCGGCTTGTTGCGTGACCGGGCGTCTTCCCAGGCGGCCTGGGTATTGAGGAAGCTCAGCACGCTACCTGGGCTGAAGGCCTTGGTTTCAGGGTCGACGCCGCCATTGATGTACTCGACGCTGATCCACTCCGGCGCTTCGACGCGGTACACCAGCTGGATGGCAATCGGCTTACCGTCCAGCAGCAACACCGAGCCGATCAGCAGCTCACGCAGGCGCTCCAGCACATCGGCCATACGTTCAGCACCGGTAGCCGGGAACCCCCAGCGGCGCAGGAACAGGTCGCAGTACATGCTGGCGATTTCCTGGGCACTGAAGTCGCTGATCGGGCGTACCACGCCACCCGCCTCTTCCAGCAGGCGCAGTTCACGGCGCTGGTTGTAGCGGAACTTCTTCGACAGGTCTTCAGGCGCCCGGGCCATGGCCAACTGCTCCTTCTGCGCCTTGAGGCCGCTGAAGCGGCCCTGGTTCAGTTCGGACAGGTAACGCATTGTATGGCGCAACGGCGCAGCGGCATCAGACGCCGCCGGCAGAATGATCTCGGCATTACCGAGGTCGAACAGGGCCTTCTTGCCAGCACGCTTCAGCACGTCCTTGGACAGCGCCAGGTGACGCCCCCAGGCCGGGATGGCGGCTTGCAGCTCGCCAGCCTGGTACCAGCCCAGGTAACGCACCGGGATCTGTGCCAGGTCCGCCAGTTGCTCGACCACCAGCGGATGGGTGGCGACACTGCCGCCAAAACGCGTCCACGCCTGGGCATAAGCCTTGGCATCGATAGCTTGCCAACCGCGTTCGCGGAAGGCCTGGATACGATTGAGCATCAGGCCTGCCCCACCAACGCGCGCACCTGTGGGAGTTGCCAGAAGGCCTCGCGCACCGCCTGGTCAGAGAAACGCTCACCGAGGCGCTGCAGCATGTGCCTGGCACAGGCCTGGCGCTGCCCAGCGTCCAGTACGGCCATGTGCTGCAGGCCCTGGGCCAGCTGCGCGGCGTCGCCCAACGGGAACAGCACGCCAACGCCCTCGACCACTTCGCGAGCACCGCCACAGGCCGTGGCCAACACCGGCACACCGGCAACCATCGCTTCGAGCAGGACCATGCCGAACGGCTCGTGATCGGAACTCAAAGCAAACACGTCGAACGCCTGGAAGTAACGGCGCGCATCCGGTACCTGGCCAAGAAAGTCGACTTGCCCGGCAATGCCAAGCTCGGCAGCCAACGCCTTGAGCCTGGCCTCCAGACGCCCCTTGCCGAGGATCGCCAGGCGGGCGCCAGCAGGTAGCCCCGGCAGTGCCTGGGCAAAACCGCGCAACAGGGTGGCCTGGTCCTTGTCCGGGTGCAGGCGCCCGACATTGCCGACGATCCACGCCTGAGGATCCAGGCCCAAGGCCTGGCGTGCGTCAGCGCGCGGCACCAGGGCTGCTTGCAAGGCGTCGATGTCGATGCGGTTGTACAGGGTCTGGATGCGTTCGGCCGGCCACTGCGGCAAGCAACGGCGCATATCGTCACGTACCGCGTCCGAAACACCCAACAGGCTCAGACGCTTGCTGAACAGGTTCGCGAACAAGCGGCGGCCTTTGCGCTGGTAGTCGCCAAAGGCATGGTGCACACCAATCACCGGCAGGCCGGTCCCCAGCAGGGCAACGTAGATCGGCTTGAAGCGATGGGCGATGCAGAAAGCGAAATTGCGCTCGGCCGCAATGCGCCGCAATGCGCGGATGGCGCCGAGTTTCAGGCCACGCACGGCCTTGGAACTGAACTCAAGGAACAGCACCTCGTCCGACGCACAGCCAGCCGCCACCTGCGCATCGGCGGCGCCGGTGAGGAACACCGTGGTCACCTGGTACCCACGCCCCTGAAACAGGCTGGCGTACTGACGGGCGCAGTCCAGGAACGGCCCGTCATAGCCATGGCAGAACTGCAGGATGCGCGGTTCAGAGCGGCTGGTCATACGGGGCCGCGCCGTCCTTCACAACCAGGATGTCTTCCATGATCAGGTACTGCAGGTCCGAGCCGAAGAACATGTTCAGGGCATCGGTCGGCGAGCAGATCATCGGTTCACCACGACGGTTCAGCGAGGTGTTCAGCGACACGCCGTTGCCAGTCAGGTCTTCCAGTGCCTTCATCATGTCGTAGTAGCGCGGGTTGTACTCGCGCTTGAGCACCTGGGCACGCGAAGTGCCGTCCTCGTGCACCACTTCCGGCACGCGGGTTTTCCACTCTTCAGCGACTTCGAAGGTGAAGGTCATGAACGGCGCGGGATGGTCGACCTTGATCATCTGCGGGGCGACAGTGTCGAGCATCGACGGGCAGAAAGGTCTCCAGCGTTCACGGAACTTGATCTGGTGGTTGATGCGGTCAGCCACGCCTTCCACGCTTGGGCAACCGATGATCGATCGGCCACCCAAGGCACGCGGCCCGAACTCCATGCGGCCCTGGAACCAGGCTACCGGGTTGCCATCGACCATGATCTGGGCGATCTGCTGCGGCATGTTCTCGAGTTTGCGCCACTTCGGCTGGTTCGGGTGACGGGCGCAGGCGGCGATCACGTCTTCGTTGGAGTACGACGGGCCGAGGTAGACGTGCTCCATCTTCTCGACCGGAACGCCACGGGCGTGGGAAACATAGGCAGCGGCGCCAACAGCAGTCCCGGCGTCGCCGGAGGCCGGCTGGACGAACAGCTCTTTCACGTCCGGACGGGCGATGATCTTCTGGTTGAGCTTGACGTTCAGCGCACAGCCGCCGGCGAAGGCCAGCTTGCCGGTTTCACGCAGGGTGTCGCCCAGGTAATGGTCGATCATTTGCAGCGCCAGTTTCTCGAACAGCGCCTGCATGCTGGCGGCGTAATGGATGTACGGCTCGTCGGCGATGTCGCCTTCGCGCTTGGGGCCCAGCCATTCGATCAGCTTTGGCGAGAAGTAGAAGCCCTTGCCCTTCTCTTTATAGCGGCGCAGGCCGATAACGTTGGCGTACTCGGTGTTGATGACCAACTCGCCGTTTTCGAAGCTGGCCAGACGCGAGAAATCATACTTGCTGGCGTCGCCATACGGCGCCATGCCCATGACCTTGAACTCGCCATCGAGCATTTCGAAGCCCAGGAACTCGGTAATGGCACCGTAAAGGCCACCCAGCGAGTCCGGGTCGAAGAATTCCTTGATCTTGTGGATCTTGCCGTTTTCGCCGTAACCAAAGAAGGTGGTGGCGTACTCGCCCTTGCCGTCAATGCCAAGGATTGCGGTTTTTTCCTTGAAACCCGAGCAATGATAAGCACTGGAAGCGTGGGCCAGGTGGTGCTCGACCGGCTCGATCTTGACCTTTTTCGGGTCGAAGCCCAGTTGCTCCAGGCACCAGACGATCTTCTTGCGATAGCGCTTGTAGCGACGGTTGCCCATCAGGATGGCATCGAGTGCACGATCCGGGGCGTACCAATAGCGCTTGGCATAGTGCCACCGCGCCTTGCCGAACAGGCTGATCGGGGCGAACGGGATGGCTACCACGTCGACGTCGGACGGCTTGATGCCTGCCTGTTCCAGGCAGAACTTCGCCGACTCGTAGGGCATGCGGTTCTTCGCATGCTTGTCACGCACGAAGCGCTCTTCTTCGGCGGCGGCAATCAGCTTGCCGTCAATGTACAGGGCCGCGGAAGGGTCATGGCTAAGGGCGCCGGACAGGCCAAGAATCGTCAATGCCAAGGGATTAGCCTCTTCATTCGGTAAAAATGCGCCAGCGGCCTCTTGGGCGGATGGCGGCTAAAGGGCGGGATTATAACGCAAACATTGGAGGCACACCGCCCCCTTGTAGGAGCGGGCTCACCCGCGAAGCAGGCAATGCGGTGGATGGCACCGGCGTTGCCGGTGTTCGCGGGTAAACCCGCGCCTACAGGTTTATTCGGCGATCAGCCAGTCCATGCGGTAACTACCGGCGGTCTGTGCCAGCTCTTTGGCCAGCCATGGCAGCAGCTCCTTAAGTTCATCCTCCAGCCCCCATGGTGGGTTGGCGATGGCCAGGCCCGAACCATTCAGGCCCTGCGGGCTGTCCTGGTGATGCACATACAGCTCGACCCGCAGCAGCTTTGGCGCGCCGGTGCTTGTCAGGTCCTGGTAGTAGCGGGTCAGCGAGCGCTGGTCCTTGATCGGGTACCAGATGGCCGCAACGGTCTGGCGCATGCGGCCGATCGCCTCTTTCATGGCCGTGGTGCAGCGCTTGAGCTCATCGGCCTGCTCGAACGGCGGGTCGATCAGCATGATCGCGCGCTTTTCCTGCACCGGCAGCAAGGCCCGCGGCACATGCCAGCCTTCACCCAGGTGCACGGTCACGCGCGGGTCTTTTTTCATGTTTTCCTTGAGGAGCGGCCCGTCTTCGGGGTGCTTCTCGTTGAGCAGGGCGCGGTCCTGCTGGCGCATCAGGCGACGGGCCAGTTCGGGCGACCCTGGGTAGTAGCGCAGCTCGCCATCGGCATTCAGGCGCTTGATGATGCGCAGGTAGTCGTCGGCCATGGCCGGCAGATCATCGCGATTCCACAGGCGGGCTACGCCTTCCAGGTACTCGCCGGTACGGCTTGCCTGATCGCCCTGCAGATCGTACAGGCCGAGCCCTGCGTGGGTATCGATATAGGCGAACGGCTGCTCCTTGCGCGACATCAGGGCAATGAGGCGGGTCAGCACGATGTGTTTGAGGACGTCGGCGTGGTTGCCGGCGTGGAAGGCGTGACGATAGTTCATGGCAACTCCTGCGAAGGCGGCAAGTTTACCTTGCCTTGCAGGCGGAGTCAGGCCTGGCTGCTGATTGGCGGCACCCGCAAAGCAGGCGCCGTCAATTCAACGGGTGTTACTTGTCGGCGTGATACGCCGCATCAGCAGCTTCGAAGCGCTTGACCATCGCCTGCGAAGGGCTGCCCAGCTTGCTCACCAGAACAATGGCGATGCTGGCGAACAGGAAGCCCGGGATGATTTCGTACAACCCGAGGGTGTCGAAGTTCTTCCACAGGATCACCGTCAGCGCACCCACCACGATACCGGCCAGCGCACCGTTACGGGTCATGCCTTTCCACAGCACCGAAATCAGCACCACCGGGCCGAAGGCGGCACCGAAGCCAGCCCAGGCATAGGCCACCAGGCCCAGCACGCGGTTTTCCGGGTTGGATGCCATGGCGATGGCGATCAGGGCCACGGCCAGCACCATCAGACGGCCGACCCACACCAGTTCGACCTGCGAAGCATTCTTGCGCAGGAAGGCTTTGTAGAAGTCTTCGGTCAGGGCACTGGAGCACACCAGCAGTTGGCAGCTCAGGGTACTCATGACTGCGGCCAGGATGGCCGACAGCAGGACACCCGCAATCCATGGGTTGAACAGGATCTTGGCCAGCTCGATGAACACACGTTCGTGGTTCTCGCTAACCGGGCCTGCCAGCTCAGGATGGGCCGAGAAGTAGGCAATGCCGAAGAAGCCAACGGCACAGGTACCCGCCAGGCACAGGATCATCCAGGTCATGGAAATGCGGCGCGCCTTGGCGATCGACTTCACCGAATCAGCGGCCATGAAGCGCGCCAGGATATGCGGCTGGCCGAAGTAACCCAGACCCCAGCCCATCAGCGAGATGATGCCGATGAAGGTGGCACCCTTGAGCATGTCGAAGTTCGCCGGGTTCACCGCCTCGATAGCGGCGAAGGTCTGATCGAAGCCACCGGTGGCGATCAGCACGAACACCGGGGTGAGGATGAGCGCGAAGATCATCAGTGTGGCCTGCACGGTATCGGTCCAGCTCACAGCCAGGAAACCACCGATGAATGTGTAGGCGATGGTCGCCGCTGCACCAGCCCACAGCGCGGTTTCGTACGACATGCCGAAGGTGCTCTCGAACAGACGGGCACCGGCCACGATGCCGGAGGCACAGTAGATGGTGAAGAACACCAGGATGACGATGGCGGAAATGATGCGCAGCAGGCCGCTCTTGTCTTCGAAACGGCTGGAGAAATAGTCCGGCAGGGTCAGCGCGTCACCGTTGTGCTCGGTCTGCACGCGCAGCCGTCCGGCCACGAACAGCCAGTTCAGGTAGGCACCAACCGTCAGACCGATGGCGATCCAGACCTCAGACAGGCCCGCAAAGTAGATGGCACCAGGCAGGCCCATCAGCAGCCAGCCACTCATGTCGGAGGCACCGGCAGACAGCGCGGTGACCACGCTACCCAAGCTGCGACCGCCCAGAATGTAATCGGAAAGGTTTTTGGTAGCGCGATAGGCGGCGAAGCCGATCAGCACCATTGCTGCGATGTAGATCACGAAGGTGATCGTTAGTGGATTGCCCATGCGTGTGCCCTGGCGTTTGTTTTTATCATGCGCAACCACAGCGATGGCGGTTGCACCCAGGCGGCGAATGCTATGCAACAACGCAAAGAAGGTGCAACCATTTTTCTTTTGCAAGTTGCACCTGCCAGTGCATTTTCCGACAAAGCCCATTTTTTGCTCCTTTCGGGAGTAAAAAACCGGTTTTTCAGAATAAAACACACCCAAAACGCCCCTTTTCAGGGTATGGGAATGGCTATCGGACGAGTTGCACCTTCTACACAAAAAATTCAGGTTGCACCTAGTTGCACCCGAATTGTCCTACAGCTACTCTTGATGCCAGCTTAGGCCACAACCGTGGCAATAACGAGGATAAGAAATGGCGACTACCACCCTTGGGGTCAAACTCGACGACCCGACCCGTGAGCGACTCAAAGCAGCTGCGCAGTCCATCGACCGCACGCCTCACTGGTTGATCAAGCAAGCGATCTTCAATTACCTGGAGAAGCTCGAGGGTGGTGCCACCCTGACCGAACTCAACGGTCATGCCAGCAACCCGGCCGACGATGCCGGTGAAGTCCAGGCCGACCACAGCCACCAGTGCTTCCTCGAATTTGCCGAGAGCATCTTGCCGCAGTCGGTACTGCGCTCGGCGATCACCGCCGCCTACCGCCGCCCCGAGCAGGAAGTGGTGCCGATGCTGCTGGAGCAGGCGCGCCTGAGCGCGCCGCTGGCCGACGCCACCAACAAGCTGGCCGCAAGCATTGCCGAAAAACTGCGCAATCAGAAAAGCGCCGGCGGCCGTGCCGGTGTCGTTCAGGGTCTGCTGCAGGAATTCTCGCTGTCGTCTCAGGAAGGCGTGGCGCTGATGTGCCTGGCCGAAGCCCTGCTGCGTATCCCCGACAAAGGCACCCGCGATGCGCTGATCCGCGACAAGATCAGCACCGGCAACTGGCAGCCGCACCTGGGCAACAGCCCGTCGCTGTTCGTCAACGCCGCCACCTGGGGGCTGCTGCTGACCGGCAAGCTGGTCAGCACCCATAACGAAACCGGCCTCACCTCCTCGCTCACCCGCATCATCGGCAAGAGCGGCGAACCGATGATCCGCAAGGGCGTCGACATGGCCATGCGCCTGATGGGTGAGCAGTTCGTCACCGGCGAGACCATTGCCGAAGCACTGGCCAATGCCAGCCGTTTCGAGTCCAAAGGCTTCCGCTACTCCTACGACATGCTCGGCGAAGCCGCACTGACCGAACACGACGCGCAGAAGTACCTGGCGTCCTACGAGCAGGCCATCCACTCGATCGGCAAGGCCTCGCATGGCCGTGGCATCTATGAAGGCCCAGGTATCTCGATCAAGCTGTCGGCACTGCACCCGCGCTACAGCCGGGCCCAGTACGAGCGCGTGATGGAAGAGCTGTACCCGCGCCTGCTGTCGCTGACCCTGCTGGCCAAGCAGTACGACATCGGCCTTAACATCGACGCCGAAGAAGCCGACCGCCTGGAGCTTTCGCTGGACCTGCTCGAACGCCTGTGCTTCGAGCCATCCCTGGCTGGCTGGAACGGCATCGGCTTCGTTATCCAGGCCTACCAGAAGCGCTGCCCGTACGTGATCGACTACGTCATCGATCTGGCCAAGCGCAGCCGCCACCGCCTGATGATCCGCCTGGTAAAAGGCGCCTACTGGGACAGCGAGATCAAGCGTGCCCAGGTCGAAGGCCTGGAAGGCTACCCGGTCTATACCCGCAAGGTGTACACCGACGTGTCCTACGTCGCCTGCGCCCGCAAGCTGCTGGCCGTGCCAGAAGCCATCTACCCGCAGTTCGCCACCCACAACGCCCACACCCTGTCGGCCATCTACCACATTGCCGGGCAGAACTATTACCCGGGCCAGTACGAGTTCCAGTGCCTGCACGGCATGGGCGAGCCGCTGTACGAGCAAGTGGTCGGCAAGATTGCCGATGGCAAGCTGAACCGCCCGTGCCGCGTGTATGCACCGGTCGGCACCCATGAAACGCTGCTGGCCTACCTGGTGCGCCGCCTGCTGGAGAACGGCGCTAACACCTCGTTCGTCAACCGCATCGCCGACCACTCGATTTCCATCCAGGAACTGGTCGCCGACCCGGTGGCCAGCATCGAGCGCATGGGTACCCAGGAAGGCAGTATCGGCCTGCCGCACCCACGCATTCCCCTGCCGCGCGATCTGTATGGCACTGAAAGGGCCAACTCGGCCGGCATCGACATGGCCAACGAACACCGCCTGGCATCGCTGTCCTGCGCCATGCTGGCCACCGCTCACAACGACTGGAAGGCTGCCCCGCTGCTGGCCTGCGCCGCCAGCGAGAGCGCTGCCGCACCGGTGCTGAACCCGGCTGACCACCGCGACGTCGTCGGCCATGTGCAGGAGGCCACCGTTGCCGACGTGGACAACGCCATCCAGTGCGCACTGAACGCCGCGCCGATCTGGCAGGCCACCCCGCCAGCCGAGCGTGCTGCCATTCTGGAGCGCACCGCCGACCTGATGGAGGCCGAGATCCAGCCGCTGATGGGCCTGCTCATCCGCGAGGCCGGCAAGACCTTCGCCAACGCCATCGCCGAAGTGCGTGAAGCCGTGGACTTCCTGCGCTACTACGCGGTGCAGGCACGTAACGACTTCAGCAACGACGCCCACCGCCCGCTGGGCCCTGTGGTGTGCATCAGCCCGTGGAACTTCCCGCTGGCGATCTTCACCGGCCAGGTGGCCGCAGCCCTGGCTGCCGGCAACCCGGTACTGGCCAAGCCTGCCGAGCAAACCCCGCTGATCGCCGCCCAGGCCGTGCGCCTGCTGCTGGAAGCGGGCATCCCAGAAGGCGTGCTGCAGCTGCTGCCGGGCCGCGGTGAAACCGTCGGTGCCGGCCTGGTCGGAGACGAGCGCGTCAAAGGCGTGATGTTCACCGGCTCCACTGAAGTGGCCCGCCTGCTGCAGCGCAACGTCGCTGGCCGCCTGGACAACCAGGGCCGCCCGATCCCGCTGATCGCCGAAACCGGCGGCCAGAACGCGATGATCGTCGACTCCTCGGCACTGACCGAACAGGTCGTGATCGACGTGGTGTCCTCGGCCTTCGACAGTGCCGGCCAGCGTTGCTCGGCCCTGCGTGTGCTGTGCCTGCAGGAAGACTCCGCCGACCGCGTGATCGAAATGCTCAAGGGCGCCATGGCTGAAAGCCGCCTGGGCTGCCCGGACCGCCTGGCCGTGGACATCGGCCCGGTGATCGATGCCGAAGCCAAGGCCGGCATCGAGAAGCACATCCAGGGCATGCGCGAGAAAGGCCGCCCGGTCTATCAGGTCGCCATTGCCGATGCTGCCGAGATCAAGCGCGGCACCTTCGTCATGCCAACCCTGATCGAGCTGGACAGCTTCGACGAGCTGAAGCGCGAAATCTTCGGCCCCGTACTGCACGTGGTGCGCTACAACCGCCGCAATCTGGACCAGCTGATCGAGCAGATCAACAACTCCGGCTACGGCCTGACCCTCGGCGTGCACACCCGTATCGACGAGACCATCGCCAAAGTGGTGGAAACCGCCAACGCCGGCAACATGTACGTCAACCGCAACATTGTGGGTGCAGTGGTGGGCGTGCAGCCGTTCGGTGGTGAAGGCCTGTCTGGCACCGGCCCGAAAGCCGGCGGCCCGCTGTACCTCTACCGCCTGCTGTCGACCCGCCCGGCCGATGCCATTGGCCGCCACTTCCAGCAGCAGGACGGCGAAGGCAAGCCGGACCGCACCCTGCACGAACAGCTGATCAAGCCGCTGCACGGCCTGAAGGCCTGGGCCGAGAGCAACCAGCTGGCCGACCTGGCCGCGCTGTGCAGCCAGTTCGCCAGCCAGTCGCAGAGCGGCATCGCTCGCCTGCTGCCAGGCCCGACCGGCGAGCGCAACAGCTACACCATTCTGCCGCGTGAGCACGTGCTGTGCCTGGCAGACAACGAAACCGACCTGCTGGCGCAGTTCGCCGCGGTACTGGCCGTTGGCAGCTCGGCGGTGTGGGTTGACGGTGAGCCGGGCAAGGCCCTGCGCGCCCGCCTGCCGCGTGAGCTGCAGGCCAAGGTGAAGCTGGTCGCGGACTGGAACAAGGATGAAGTGGCGTTCGACGCCGTGATCCACCATGGCGACTCGGACCAGCTGCGCGGCGTATGCCAGCAGGTGGCCAAGCGTGCCGGGGCGATCGTTGGGGTGCACGGGCTGTCCAGCGGGGATCACCAGATTGCGCTGGAGCGCCTGGTCATCGAGCGCGCGGTGAGCGTGAACACTGCAGCGGCGGGTGGTAACGCCAGCCTGATGACCATTGGCTAATGGCTGAGGGTTGTTGAAGAAGAAGGAGAGCCTCGGCTCTCCTTTTTTATGCGTGAATGTCCTGAAGCAGGGGCTGGACTAACAGGTGCTCACCAGAACGTGAGCCATGCCAACGGTGACTTGGGTGTCTTCTGTTGTTACCGTTTATCCCCTGGAAATTCTCGGCTGCCTGGGCCGGTCCTTTCGCGGGTAAACCCGCCCCTATACACATGCACAGGCCGTCGTGTAGGAGCGGGTTCACCCGCGAAAGGGCCGGCCCTGCTGGCCAATTACCACCCGCCATTCACCGTTGCCGCCACCACCGTATTCGCGGGTAAACCCGCTCCTACACAGATCGTTGGTGGACACACATCGGGGGTTGGACACAGGCCGCTGTACGGTTTACCCGCGAAAAGGACCAGCCTAGACAGGCATATCAAAAAAGCCTTGCAGCAGGCTTCTACCCCAGTATCGTATTGTCTTCAAGGCAAGTGAAAGCGCGGGGTGGATCGGGGACTATCCGGAGCTCCCCTCAGACAGAGCTCCGGCCAAAAGTTGCTCAAACCATTGGTGAAAGCGCAATCAAAGCAGACAGCTGTGCTGCCATAAGCCCAATACCCAACAGCATCCAAAGCCAATTTGCCAGCGTCAACCGGCTGTTGGCCTTCCCTTCTTTGTCACCCGCACTGAAATTGATGCCCTTCTGCATGAACACCAGAATGATCAGCCAAGCTGCCTGAACGGCTATGCCCGCAAAATAGGCCGGCCACAGCTGGCCTTCCAACACGACGCCGGCAGCCACCCAGACAACGCAAAAACCGTAATAGCCCAGCGTGAGCCCCAGGATGGACCACGGATAGGTTTTACCTGAGTCGCGAATATGGTCATTTGCCCTTCTCAATAATGGATAGATGAAGAACACTGCAAAAGCGCTTCGCCAGAGCGGACTTACGCGCTCTCCCGTTTTCTCTCTATGCAGACTCCAACTTTGATAGAAGCAATAAACCCAGTAGAAGCCCAAGGTAAAGAAAGTCATTACACCAAATTTCATGGGTGAGACTACGAAGAAGGGAACCTGGTTGCCGTCGGCCTCAGCCAAGTCAGCGGGGTGGGCATCACTCATCTGAAACGTTTCCTTGTGAACACCAAAACGCACATTCAAGGCCAACTGACATTCGATCCGCAGCAGTCCATTTCCGATCGGGATTGTGGGAAACGTCTCTATATTGTCCCGAGCAGGCATTACACGACCTGACCTTGCGTTGGTTTCACCAATAACCGGCAGGCTTCCCGGCGTTCTCAACCCATATCACGCAAACCTATTAACCTGTCCCCAGTCTCACCACGCTCCTACACTCGCAGCATCCCGCCTCAGGACCGCCACCATGCCCGAGACCTTGCTCAGCCCCCGCAACCTCGCCTTCGAGCTCTACGAAGTCCTTGACGCCGAAGCCCTGACCCAGCGCCCGCGCTTCGCCGAGCACAGCCGTGAAACCTTCGATGCGGCACTGACCACCGCCCGCACCATCGCCGAAAAGTATTTCGCCCCGCACAACCGCAAGGCCGACGAAAACGAACCGCGCTACGTGGACGGCCGCGCCGAGCTGATCCCCGAAGTGAAGCCCGCCGTCGATGCCTTCCTCGAAGCCGGCTTCCTCAACGCCAACCGGGACTTCGAGGTCGGCGGCATGCAACTGCCCAGCCTGGTCTCGCAAGCCTGCTTCGCCCACTTCCAGGCCGCCAACGCCGGCACCACGGCCTACCCGTTCCTGACCATGGGCGCGGCCAACCTGATCGAGAGCTTCGGCTCCGATGAACAGAAGCGCCTGTTCCTGCAACCGATGATCGACGGCCGCTACTTCGGCACCATGGCGCTGACCGAACCCCACGCCGGCTCGTCGCTGGCCGACATCCGTACCCGCGCCGAACCAGCAGGCGACGGCAGCTACCGGCTCAAAGGCAACAAGATCTTCATTTCCGGCGGCGACCACGAACTGTCGGAAAACATCGTGCACATGGTGCTGGCCAAGCTTCCGGACGCCCCGCCCGGGGTCAAAGGCATCTCGCTGTTCATCGTGCCCAAGTACCACGTAAACCCGGACGGCAGCCGTGGCCCGCGCAACGATGTGCTGCTGGCCGGGCTGTTCCACAAGATGGGCTGGCGCGGCACCACCTCGACCGCGCTGAACTTCGGCGACAATGGCCAGTGCGTCGGCTATCTGGTCGGCCAGCCGCACCAAGGCCTGGCCTGCATGTTCCAGATGATGAACGAGGCGCGGATAGGCGTAGGCATGGGCGCGGTGATGCTGGGTTACGCCGGCTACCTTTACTCCCTGGAATACGCTCGCCAGCGGCCGCAGGGCCGGCTGCCAGACAACAAGGACCCACACAGCCCGGCGGTGCCGATCATCGAGCACACGGATGTGAAGCGCATGCTTCTGGCGCAGAAGGCCTACGTAGAAGGCGCCTTTGATCTGGGCCTGTACGCCGCGCGCCTGTTCGACGACACCCATACGGCCCCTGACGAAAACGCCCGCAAACCGGCGCAGGACCTGCTCGACCTGCTGACCCCGATCGTCAAATCCTGGCCCTCGGCGTTCTGCCTCAAAGCCAACGAACTGGCGATCCAGATTCTTGGCGGCCACGGCTACACCCGCGAATACCCGGTGGAGCAGTACTACCGTGACAATCGCCTGAACCCGATCCACGAAGGCACGGAGGGTATCCAGTCGCTCGATCTGCTCGGCCGCAAGCTGGCACAGCACAATGGTGCCGGCCTCAAGCAATTGATCCGCCTGATCGCCGCCACCTGCGAGCGCGCCAGCCATCACCCGAACCTTGACCCACTGCGTCAGCCGTTGGAGCAACTGGCCAACCGCCTGCAAGGCGTAACCCTGGCCCTGCTCGGCGACCTGGCCCAAGGCAAAGTCGCTGGTGCCCTGGCCAACTCTGCCTTGTACCTCAAGGCCTTCGGCCACTGCGTGATCGGCTGGCGCTGGCTGGAACAGGCGGTTCACGCAGAGCTTGGCATGCTCAAGGGAACGGCTGCTGATCGCGACTTCTACCTCGGCAAGCTGCAAGCTGCGCGTTATTTCCTGACCTGGGAAGTACCGGGCTGCCATAATGAGCTGGCATTGCTCGAGGCACACGACGATACCTGCCTCGGCATGCAAGACGGGTGGTTCTAGGGGGAGCCACCGTGTACACGGAGGCATCCGCATGTTCGATTCCAGCGCCCTGCTGCGCCAGCGCTTTGCTGCGCTGCGCAGTACGGCCGAGTTGTTTTCCCTGCGCCATGTGAAACAGTCGCACCAGGCGCTTTCGGTTCGCCGCAACGTCGCCGAACCACCCTTCTTCAACCAGGATGAGGGCGCCATGCTCACCGTGCGGGTCAATGGCGTGGAGGCCTACGCTGCCACCGCCGACCTGTCCCAGGCTGGCCTGCAGCGCGCCCTTGAGCAAGCCGAGGCGCTGGCGCGGCAGATCGCCCGGCACAGCCTGCTGGACCTGCGCGAACAAGCCGTGACCAGCGCACGCCACGACCATGTTTCGCCCAACTTCGACCAACCCGTGCCCAGCCTCGCCGACTGCCTTGGCCTGCTCGCCGCCGAATCGGCCAGCGTGCCCAAGGACAGCCGCTTGGTGGACTGGCAGGCCAGCCTGGGGCTGAGCCTGGTCGAGCAAACCTACCTGAACTCGGCCGGCGCCGAACTGCGCCATGCCCAGCGCTTCCTGTTCCCGGGCCTGGGGGTGACCGCCAGCGACGGCCAGGACAGCCAAAGCCGCAGCCTGGGCCGCGACAACTTCGGCCAACAGGGTGGTTTCGAGATCATCGAGCGCTGCGGCCTGGTCGGCGCGGCCAGCCGGGTGGCCGACGAAGCACTGCAACTGCTGCTGGCACCGAACACCCCCAGTGGCCCGCGCGACCTGCTGTTGATGCCGGACCAGATGATGCTGCAGATTCACGAATCCATCGGCCACCCGCTGGAGATGGACCGCATTCTCGGCGACGAGCGCAACTACGCCGGCACCAGCTTCGTCAAAGCCAGCGACTTCGGCCACCTGCAGTACGGTTCCAGCCTGCTGAACGTGACCTTCGACCCGACCATTGGCGAAGAGCTGGCCAGCTACAGTCATGACGACGACGGCACCCCGGCCAGCAAAGCGTTCCTGATACGCGACGGCCTGCTGCTGCGCCCGCTGGGTGGCGCGCTGTCGCAGTTCCGCTCTGGCCTGGACGGCGTAGCCAACAGCCGTGCCTGCGGCTGGAACCGCGCGCCGATCGACCGCATGGCCAACCTCAACATCGAGCCGGGCGACCAGTCTTTCGAGCAACTGATCGGAGGCATCGAGCACGGCATCCTGATGCGTACCAACCGTTCCTGGTCCATCGACGATGCGCGCAACAAGTTCCAGTTCGGCTGCGAATGGGGCCAGTTGATTGAAAATGGCGAGCTCAAGGGCGTCGTCAAGAACCCCAACTACCGCGGCATCTCCGCGCAGTTCTGGCGCAACCTGTCGGCGGTTGGCGACCACAGTACCTTCCAGGTGCTGGGCACGCCCAACTGTGGCAAGGGCGAACCCAATCAGGTGGTGCGGGTCGGCCACGCCTCGCCTGCCTGTGTGTTCCGCCAGATCGATGTATTCGGAGGAGACGCGTGATGAAACAGGCTTTCGAAACCCTGGTCGGGGAGGTGCGCACCGCCCTTCAGGCGGGCGAGCAGTTCACCCTCGGTTACAGTGCCGAGCAATCGCAGTTCGTGCGTTTCAACCATGCCAAGGTGCGCCAGGCCGGCGAAGTGAGCCAGGCCATCGCGCAACTGCGGCTGGTGCGCGATGGGCGCCAGGCGGAACAGCAGGTGACCTTGAGTGGCGACGTGCAACTGGATCGCCAGCGCCTGAACGTTGCGCTCGAGCAGCTGCGCCAGACCTTGCCGCTGCTGGCACTCGACCCTTACCTGCGCCTGGACGAAAACGCCTGGCACAGCCATAGCCTGCAGGAACACCCCCTGCCCGCACTGAACGAAGTACTGGCCCTGCTCGAGCGTGAAGCAGGTGACCTGGACCTGGTCGGCATCTACGCCGCCGGCCCGGTCTGCCGCGGCTTCGCCAGCTCGTTCGGCGCCTTCGGCTGGCACCAGGCCAACAGTTTCAACGTCGACTGGAGCCTGTTCCACGATAATGGCCAGGCAGTGAAGGCCAACTATGCCGGCCAGGCCTGGAGTGCCGACGACTTCACCGCACGCCTGCGCCAAGCACGAGAGCAGTTGGGTTTCCTCGGCCGCCCGGCAGTTACCCTCAAGCCCGGCACCTACCGCGCCTACCTTGCACCTGCGGCCATGGACGAAGTCGCCGGCATGTTGTGCTGGGGCGGCTTTTCCGCACAGGCCCTGGCCACTGGCAACAGCGCTCTGCAGCGCCTGTACAACGGCGATGCACGGCTTAGCCCGCTGGTCAGTTTTACCGAGCAGGTCAGCGGCTCGCTTAGCCCGGCATTTTCCGATGAAGGTGCGCCGCGCCTGGATGTGCCGCTGATCCAGCAAGGTGAGGCCCGGCAGCGGTTGATCAGTGCGCGCAGTGCGGCCGAATTCGGGCTGCTGGCCAATGGCGCCGACAGCTACGAGTCGCCTTGCGCGCTCAGCCTGGCGCCGGGTAGTTTGCCCACCGAGCAAATCCTGCAGCGGCTTGGCACCGGGCTGTACATCAGCAACCTGTGGTACCTGAACTACTCGGACCTGCCAGCGGCGCGCATGACCGGGCTGACCCGCTTCGCCACTTTCTGGGTAGAAGACGGGCAGATCCAGGGGCCGGTGAGTACCATGCGCTTCGATGACAGCCTGTACACCTTGCTGGGCAGCCAGCTGGAGGACCTGACCCAGGAGCGCGAGATGATCCTGTCGACCAGTACTTATGGACAGCGCAGTACCGGGTCGAGTCATTTGCCCGGGGCACTGGTCAAAGGCCTGACCCTGACATTGTGACTGGACTTGCCGGCCCTTTCGCGGCTAAAGCCGCTCCTACAAGGAACGCGTAACCCTTGTAGGAGCGGCTTTAGCCGCGAAAGGGCCGGCACTGACAAACGAGGACGTCATGCCCGAACGCACCCCGCTGGACCCCGTCACCGCCCGCTGGATCCCTTGGGTGGTGGCCATCGCCTTCTTCATGCAGTCCCTGGACGGCACCATCCTCAACACCGCACTGCCGGCCATGGCCCGCTCGTTGGCCGAAGACCCCTTGCGCATGCAGGGTGTGATCATTGCCTACATGCTCACCGTGGCCCTGCTGATCCCTGCCTCAGGCTGGATCGCCGACCGATTCGGCACCAAGCGCATCTTCTTCAGCGCCATCTTGCTGTTCAGCTTTGGCTCGCTGCTGTGCGCTGCAGCCAACAGCCTTGGCTTCCTGATCTTCGCCCGCGTGGTGCAGGGCCTGGGCGGTGCGCTGATGCTGCCGGTCGGGCGGCTGGTGGTGCTGCGCGCCTACCCACGCAGCGAGCTGGTGCGGATCATGAGTTTCATCACCATCCCCGGCCTGCTCGGGCCATTGCTGGGCCCAACGGTCGGTGGCTGGCTGGTGGAGATCCTCAGCTGGCACTGGATCTTCCTGCTCAACCTGCCAGTCGGCCTGCTTGGCTGCATTGCCGTATGGAAGTTCATCCCGGACTTGCGCGGCGCCGAGCGCACCACCTTCGACGGCCCTGGTTTCCTGCTGTTCGGCGCAGCCATGGTACTGATCACCATTGCCATGGAAGGCCTGGGCGAGCTGCACCTGCCGCACTTGCGGGTAATGTTGCTGCTGTTCGCCGGCATGGCCTGCCTGGCCGCGTACTGGCTGCGCGCCGGGCGCGACCCGGAGCCGCTGTTCTCGCCAAGCCTGTTCCGCGTGCGTACTTTCGCCATCGGCATCCTCGGCAACCTGTTCGCCCGCCTGGGCAGCGGCGCGCTGCCGTTCCTGGTGCCGTTGCTGCTGCAGGTCGCGCTGGGCTACTCACCCGCCCAGGCAGGCATGAGCATGATCCCGCTGGCGGCGGCGGCCATGCTGGCCAAGTCCATTGCCCGACCGCTGATCGAACGGTTCGGCTATCGCATCATCCTCACCGGTAATACCTTGCTGCTGGGCATCCTGCTGGCAAGCCTGGGCCTGGTGGACGAGCAGACCCCTTATTGGCTGCTGTTGGTGCAACTTGGCCTTCTGGGCGCAGTGAACTCCATGCAGTTCACTGCGATGAACACAGTGACGCTCATCGATCTCGACGACGCCAGCGCCAGCAGCGGTAACAGCCTGCTGTCGGTGGTCGCGCAACTGTCGCTGAGCCTGGGTGTGGCCTGCGCCGGCGCACTGTTGGGCGGCTTTACTGCGGCAGGCAGCGCCGAAGGCGTGGAAACCACCCTGGGCGCGTTCCAGCTGACCTTCGTCACCATCGGTGTAATGGCCATGCTGGCAGCGGCGATCTTCCTGCAGCTGGCGCCGACGGACGGAAGGCGTGCCCGTCGTCCGGAACAACACATGGAGTCGTAGGGCGAATGGCCACGAGGCTGGTAGACTATGCGGCATTTTTCGCTTCGCACCGCAGGCCCGCCTCGTGACCACCGAATCCACCGCCTTTGCCACCTTGCCGCTGTCCACTGCCATGCTGGCCAACCTGGAGGCCCTCGGCTATGCCTCGATGACGCCGATCCAGGCCCAGAGCCTGCCTGTCATCCTCAAAGGCCAGGACCTGATCGCCCAGGCCAAGACCGGTAGCGGCAAGACTGCCGCCTTCGGCATCGGCCTGCTCAACCCGATCAACCCGCGCTACTTCGGCTGCCAGGCGTTGGTGCTCTGCCCTACCCGCGAACTCGCCGACCAGGTGGCCAAGGAGCTGCGCCGCCTGGCCCGTGCCGAGGACAACATCAAGATCCTGACCCTGTGCGGCGGCGTTTCGCTGGGCCCACAGATCGCTTCGCTGGAGCACGGCGCGCACATCATCGTCGGCACCCCAGGGCGCATCCAGCAGCACCTGGACAAAGGCACCCTGGTCCTGGACGGGTTGAACACCCTGGTGCTGGACGAAGCCGACCGCATGCTCGACATGGGCTTCTTCGACGCCATCGCCAGCATCATCGGCAAGACCCCATCGCGCCGCCAGACCCTGCTGTTCTCGGCCACCTACCCGGCCGGCATCAAGCAACTGGCCGCCGACTTCATGCGCAACCCGCAGCAGGTCAAGGTCGAAAGCCTGCACACCGACAACCAGATCGAGCAGCGTTTCATCGAGATTGACCCGCAGCAACGCCTGGAAGCCGTCACCCGCGTGCTCGGCCACTACCGCCCGCAGTCGTGCGTAGCGTTCTGCTTCACCAAGCAGCAATGCGAAGACGTGGTTGCCCACCTGACCGCCAAGGGCATCGTCGCCCAGGCCCTGCACGGCGACCTGGAGCAGCGCGACCGTGACCAGGTGCTGACCATGTTCGCCAACCGCAGCAGCTCGGTGCTGGTGGCTACCGACGTGGCCGCGCGCGGCCTGGACATCGATGGCCTGGACATGGTCATCAACGTGGAGCTGGCGCGTGATGCCGAAATCCACGTGCACCGCGTGGGCCGTACCGGCCGCGCCGGCGAGAAAGGCGTTGCGGTCAGCCTGGTGGCACCGGCCGAAGGCCACCGCGCCCAGGCCATCGAAGCGCTGCAGAAGAGCCCGCTGCGCTGGGACCAGCTGGACAGCCTGAAAAACAAAGGCGGCGAGCCCCTGCTGCCGGTGATGACCACACTGTGCATTGCCGCTGGCCGCAAGGACAAGCTGCGCCCTGGCGACATCCTGGGGGCCCTGACCGGTGATGCCGGCATCCCGGGCAAGCAAGTGGGCAAGATCGCCATCTTCGACTTCCAGGCGTTTGTGGCCGTGGAGCGGGCGCTGGCCAAGCAGGCCATGCAGCGGCTGAACAGCGGCAAGATCAAGGGTCGCGCCCTGAAAGTCCGCATTATCTAAAGCCAGGCAAAGCCCCCTGTAGGAGCGGGTTTACCCGCGAACGCGGCAGTAAATGCATCGTCGCATTCGCGGGTGAACCCGTTCCCACAGGGTTCAGCATTTCAAATCTGAAGGTTCATACCGTGCACTCCACCGACGTGATCATCCTTGGCGCCGGCGCCGCCGGCCTGATGTGCGCCCAGCTCAGCGCCCGTCGCGGCCGCCGGGTGCTGCTGCTCGACCACGCCAACAAGCCAGGCAAGAAAATCCTCATGTCCGGCGGCGGGCGTTGCAACTTCACCAACCTGTACACCGAGCCGGCCAACTTCCTTTCGCACAACGCGCACTTCTGCAAGTCGGCCCTGGCCCGCTACACCCAGTGGGACTTCATCGAGCTGGTGTGCAAGCACGGCGTGGCGTACCACGAGAAGAAGCTCGGCCAGCTGTTCTGTGACAACAAGGCCAGCGACATCCTCGACATGCTGCTGGCCGAGTGCGACGAGGCCGGTGCCGAGATTCGCATGCACACCAGCATCGAACAGATCGAGAAGACCGAAAGCGGCTACCTGCTGCAGACCAGCGGCGGCCAGTTCGCCTGCCAGTCGCTGGTCATCGCCACCGGCGGCCTGTCGATCCCGACCCTGGGCGCCACCGGTTTCGGCTACCAGGTGGCCCGCCAGTTCGGCCACACCCTGCTGCCAACCCGCGCCGGGCTGGTGCCATTCACCATCACCGAGCCCCAACTCAAGGCGATGTGCACCGAGTTGTCCGGCACCTCGCTGGACTGCACCGCCAGCTGCAATGGCACCAGCTTCCGCGAAAACCTGCTGTTCACGCACCGCGGCCTGAGCGGCCCGGCAATCTTGCAGATCTCATCGTTCTGGGAAGCCGGTGACACGGTCGAGATCAACCTGTTGCCCGACCGCGATGCGCTTTCCTGGCTGCAACAGATGCAGGCCGAACGCGCCAACGCCGAACTGAAGACCGTGCTGGGCGAGGTGTTCACCCGCAAGCTGGCCAACTTGCTGGCCGAGCAGTGGTTCGAGTCGAAGCCAATGAAGCAGTACACCCCGGCGGAACTGGCGCAAATCGCCGAAAAGCTGGCGAACTGGCAAGTTGTACCGGCCGGCACCGAAGGCTACCGTACCGCCGAAGTGACCCTGGGCGGCGTGGATACCCGCGAGGTGTCGTCCAAGACCATGGAATCGCTGAAAAGCCCCGGCTTGTACTTCATCGGCGAAGTGCTGGATGTCACCGGCCACCTGGGCGGTTTCAACTTCCAGTGGGCTTGGGCATCGGCGAACGCCGCCGCGCAGTTCGTGTAGAGTAGAATCCTTTCAGCAGCACGGAACGCTTCTTGCTGGCCCGTGCTTGGCGCCGTTATTGGGGCCGCTGCGCGCCCCTTCGCGGGCGCGCCCGCTCCCACAGGGCCGTGTGTCGTACGTGTGGGAGCGGGCGTGCCCGCGAAGGGGCGCAAAGCGGCCCCAATAACCGGCCCTGAAAGGTATTCTTCTGATCACCGCCTGGCAGGCCATCATGTCATCGAGCTCGTTCCGTCAGTCACTGCGTCGCCTGTGGGGCCAAGACAAGTTCAGCTACAGCATCCGGGTCACCATTGCCCTCACCGGCAGCCTGGCCCTGTGCTGGTACCAGAACGAGATGGCCCTGCTGATTCCGCTGTTCCTCGGCATCATCGCCAGCGCCCTGGCCGAAACCGACGACAGCTGGCAGGGCCGCCTCAGCGCCCTGGCCGTTACCCTGGTGTGCTTCGCCATCGCTGCACTGGCAGTCGAGTTGCTGTTCCCCTACCCCTGGATCTTCGTCATTGCCCTGGCCCTGGCTGCCTTTGGCCTGACCATGCTCGGGGCGTTGGGCGAGCGCTACGGCGCCATCGCTTCGGCCACCTTGATCACTTCGGTCTACACCATGATCGGGGTGGACCAGCGCGGCGGCCAGGTCACCGACTTCTGGCACGAACCGCTGCTGCTGGTGGCAGGTGCGGCCTGGTACGGGTTGTTGTCGGTGCTGTGGCAGGCGCTGTTTTCCAACCAGCCGGTACAGCAGAGCCTGGCCAGACTGTTCTTCGAGCTGGGCAGCTACCTCAAGCTCAAGGCCAGCCTGTTTGAACCGGTCCGCACGCTCGACGTCGAGGCACGGCGCCTGGAACTGGCCCAGCAGAACGGCAAGGTGGTGGCCGCGCTGAATGCAGCCAAGGAAATCATCCTGCACCGGGTGGGCAACAGCCAGCCAAACTCGAAGGTAAGCCGCTACCTCAAGCTGTACTTCCTGGCCCAGGATATCCACGAGCGTGTCAGTGCCTCGCACTACCCCTACAACGCACTGACCGAGGCGTTTTTCCACAGCGACGTCATGTTCCGCTGCCAGCGCCTGTTGCGTAAGCAGGGTTCATCCTGCCAGGAACTGGCCCGCTCGATCCGCCTGCGCCAACCGTTCGTGCTGGCCAGCGGTTATCCAGAAGCCCTCGAGGACCTCAACGCTTCGCTCGAACACCTGCGCATCCAGAGCAACCCGGCCTGGCGCGGCCTGCTGCGGTCGCTGCGGGCGCTGGCTGCCAACCTGGCAACACTGGACCGCCTGCTCAGTGCCGCCAGCAACCCGGATAGCCTGGCCGACGCCAGCGACAGCAGCCTGCTCGACCGCTCGCCACACTCGCTGAAGGACGTGTGGACGCGCCTGCGCACTCAGCTCACACCGACTTCGCTGTTGTTCCGCCATGCCTTGCGCCTGCCGCTGGCGTTGTCGATCGGCTATGGCATGGTGCACCTGATTCACCCGACCCAGGGCTACTGGATCATCCTCACCACGCTGTTCGTCTGCCAGCCCAACTACGGGGCCACGCGGCGCAAGCTGGTGCAGCGAATCTTCGGCACTGCCGTTGGCCTGACCGTGGGCTGGGCCTTGTTCGACCTGTTCCCCAACCCGGTCATCCAGTCGTTGTTCGCCGTGGTTGCCGGGGTGGTGTTCTTCGTCAACCGCACCACCCGCTACACCCTGGCCACTGCGGCGATCACCCTGATGGTGCTGTTCTGCTTCAACCAGATCGGCGATGGCTACGGCCTGTTCCTGCCACGCCTGTTCGATACCCTGGTGGGCAGCCTGATTGCCATCCTAGCGGTGTTCCTGTTCCTGCCCGACTGGCAGGGCCGACGGCTGAACAAGGCGCTGGCCAATACCCTGGCCTGCGCCAGCGTGTACCTGCGCCAGATCATGCAGCAGTATGCCCACGGCAAGCGCGACGACCTGGCCTACCGCCTGGCCCGGCGCAATGCCCACAACGCTGACGCGGCGCTGTCCACCACCTTGGCCAACATGCTGATGGAGCCGGGGCATTTCCGTAAGGAGGCCGACGTTGGCTTTCGCTTCCTGGTGCTGTCGCACACCTTGCTCAGCTACCTCTCGGGGTTAGGCGCGCACCGCGACACGGCGTTGCCGGCGGAGGTGCAGGAGCAGTTGATCGAAGGCGCCGGGCAAAGCCTGGCCAGCAGCCTGGACGAGATTGCCAACGGCCTGGCCGCACGGCTGCCGGTGGCGATTCACAGTGATGCCGAAGAGGCGCTGGCCAATGCCCTGGAGCAGATGCCGGAAGATCTGGATGAGCATCAGCGGTTGGTGCAGACGCAGTTGGCGTTGATATGCCGGCAGCTGGGGCCATTGCGGACCCTGGCGGCACACCTGATCAAGGAAAATGCCCCGGCCTGATCGTTTTATTGCCTGTGCTCAAAAGCCATACTGACGCAGCAGCCGGGCATAGCTGCCATCGGCCTTCATCGCCGCTATCGCCTGCTCGAAGCGCTCGACGATCCGCTTGTGCTCCGGGTGCTTCAGGCTGACCAGGACATGCAGGGTGTTCTCCCCCAGCGGCGGATCCACCAGCATCACCCTGTCACGCACTTCCTGCGGCTCGCGCTGCAGGTTGTAGCGGGCCACGTACTCGTCTTCCACCGCCAGGCTTACCCGCCCTGCCGCCAACATGCGTACCGCAGAAGAAAAGTTGCGCACCGGCACTTTGTTCAGACGCGGATCCCCGTCGAATTCCGGTGAATAGGCGTAATCACGCACTACCGCAATGCTGTAGGCATAAAGGTCAGACAGACGCGTGTAGCTGAACGCCTCGCCCTTACGTTGCAGCAGGCGAATACGATTACTCAGGTAGGCGCTGGAGAATTGCCCGATATTGGCGCGCGAGTCGTTGTACCAGGCATTGATCAGCACGTCGTAGCGCCCTTCACCTACCCCCAGCAACGCCCGCGCCCACGGCACCTCTTCATAGCCGCTGGCGTAGCCGGCACGGGCCAGTGCGGTGGTAACGATGCTGGTCGCAAGGCCGCCGCCCGGCATCTTGGCATCGGTGAACGGTGGCCAGTTGTCAGCCACCAGGCGTAGCTTGTCGTGACCCGGGGCAGGTGTTGCCAGCATCGTTGTCAGCAATCCCAGAACACAAAGCAGTGGCCGCATGCTCACGTCCTTTCGCAATGGAGGGCAACACTGCCAGTGAGATTACACAAAGCGCTTGCCGAGGGCAGCGGCCAATAGTGTCATTTAGCCTCTATTTTGGCCGAAGCACGTGCAGCATGCGATGATCGAGCCTCATCCAAGGAGTTCGTGCCCATGTCAATCGACTGGCTCTGCAAGCACCACACCGATCTCGGCAAGGAGCAGCTCTATGCCATTTTGCAGCTACGCACTGAAGTGCTCGTGGTGGAGCAGCGCCACGCCTACCAGGAAGTCGATGGTCAGGACCTGACTGGCGATACCTTGCACCTCATGGCCTGGCAGGAAGACAAGCTGGTGGCCTACCTGCGCCTGCTGGATCCGCAGTCACAAGGTGGGGATGTGGTGATCGGACGAGTGGTGACATCACCGCAGGCGCGAGGTTTGCAGCTCGACGAAAGCTTGCTGCTCAAGGGGCTGGAAGCGGCGGAGCATTGTTGGCCGGGGGTGCCGGTTTATCTGTCGGCTCCGGCGCATTTACAGGCGTTTTATGCCCGCCATGGGTTTGCGGTGGTGAGCGAGGAGTCTTCGGAGAACGGCATCGCGTCCATTGGAATGCGCAAGGGATGAGCCCACCCTGTGCGGGCTTTGCACATCAGGGGTAACCCAGCACTTCGCGGATCTGCCGCAAGTGACGGATGATCCACTGCTTGTCGATCGCCCCCCAGTCATGAATGCGATAATGCCCGGCGTGGTTGCGTGCGCCTTCCTGCTGTTCGAACTCGCAGACGATGTCCAGGTCGGCCAGCGCGGCGATAGTGTCCTGAGCTGTGCGACGGGGCATGCCGGTGGCCTCCATCAGGGCGGGCACGCTGGTCGCGGTCTGGCTATCGATCAGCCAGGCCACGTACAGGCGGCGGTAGAAGCTGCTCTTGGTCTTGCTCACTTCCATGCTGCATGTTCCTTAGAGGTTGCCCGGCAGCTCCCGGTAGGTCAGGTAGACGCGCAGGTCGAATTCCAGTTGATGATAGTCCGGCTCCATGTGCTGGCAGAGCTGGTAGAACGCCTTGTTGTGATCTCGCTCGCGCAGGTGCGCCAACTCGTGCACAACAATCATGCGCAAGAACTGTGGCGCGGCCTCCTTGAACAGCGAGGCAATGCGGATTTCCTTCTTCGCCTTGAGCTTGCCGCCCTGCACCCGCGACACCGCCGTGTTCAAGCCCAGGGCCCGATGCGTCAGATCGAGGCGGCTGTCGAACAGCACCTTGTCCAGGTTTGGCGCACTTCGCAGGTACTGTTGGCGCAGATCCTGGGCATAGCCATACAGCGCCTTGTCGTTTTGCACGTCATGGCGGTCAGGGTAACGGCGCTGCAGGTATTCACCCAGGCGGTCGCTGTCGATCATCTGCCGCACCTGCTCCTGCAGGTGCGGGGGGTAGGCTTGCAAGTAACGTAGTACGGTCATGGCGCTGTATTCGGCGTAACGAATGCCGATTCTAGCCAATCACGGCCCTGGCCAGGAGAAAATTGCCGGGAAGCCGCTAGCGTCAGTCGCGGTCATCGGATAAGCCACCAGGAAACCCTGAACGTATTCGCAGCCATTGGCCTTGAGCCAGGCTGCCTGCGCCGGGGTCTCCACCCCCTCGGCGATCACCGTGATACGGTAGTCGGCGCACAGGCCGATCACGCTGCGAACCAACGCAGCATCTACCGCCGAATCGGGCAGACGTGCCACCAGATGACGGTCGAGCTTGAGTGTGTCGATAGGCAGGTCGCGCAGCATGCGCAACGAACAGTCACCCGCACCGAAGTCATCCAGGGCCACCCTCACGCCCAGCTCACGCAAGCGGTGTATCTGTTTGACGGCCGCGTCGATGTTATACATCAGCGACGTTTCCGCCACTTCCACCTCCAACTGAGTCGGGACAAGCTGGTAAAGCTGGATGACCCGTCGCAGTTCTTCGACCAGGCCAGGCATGACGAACTGCGCGCGGCTCAGGCTGATGCCGAGCACAAGGTCCGGCGGAAACCGGTCGTACCAGGCCTGCCGCTGGGCGGCCCCCTGGCGGTAGATCCAGCTGGCCAGGCGGTTGATCAGACGCGCTTCTTCCAGCAACGGGATGAACAGCCCCGGCGGCACATCGCCAACGCTGGGGTGCTGCCAGCGCAGCAAGGCCTCGAAACCACGCAGGCGACCATCGTGGAAGGCGACCTGTGGCTGGTACACCAAGGTAAAGTCCTGCTGCTCGATGGCCGTGCGCACGCTGTCCTCGAGCATCAATCGCGAGCGCGCCCGTCCGTTGAGTTCCTGGTCGTAGAAGCGGTATTGCTGACGCCCCGCTTGCTTGGCGGCGTACATCGCAGCATCGGCCGAACGCAGCAGGCCTTCGACATTGGCGCCACAGTCCGGGTAGGTGGCAATGCCGATGCTGACCCCAAGGCACACATCGAGCCCGTCTACCTCATGGCTGATGGAAACACGTTCGAGCAACCGTTCGGCAAAACGCCCGGCCTGCTCCGGGTAGGGCAAGCTGTCAAACAGTGCAGTGAACTCATCACCGCCCATACGCGCCAGCAAGGCCTCACTGCCCAGGCAGTCCTTGAGCTGCTCGGCCACCCAGCGCAACACCCGGTCGCCCGCGTCGTGGCCGAGCGAGTCGTTGATGCGCTTGAAGCCATCCAGGTCCATGTACATCAGCGCCTGCGCCTTGTCAGAGCGCTCGTTGCGCAACAGTGCACCTTCAGCCGCCTGGTAGAAACCACGGCGGTTGAGCAGGCCGGTGAGCGGGTCAGTAATGGCCTGGTATTCCAGCTGCTGGTGCAAGTTACGCACTGCCGACATGTCCAGCACGGTCACCACCATGGCCTGTTGATCGGCCGGCAACGGCGCACAGGACAGCGCCACCGGCACAAGCTCACCGCCTTGGGTACGCAGTTGGGCATCGTGTACGCGGTAGATCTGCCGCCCCTGGTAGGCCTTGTAGAAGTCCGACTCGCGCCACAGGCTGGTACTGGTCAGTTGCACAACGTCGAGCAATGGAGTGCCCTGCAGTTGTTGCACCGGTGCCGCCAGCAAACGGGAAATGGCCGGATTGGCAAAACTGATGATGCCATGGGCATCAACCACCAGAATGCCTTCGGCGGCATTCTCCAGGATGGACGCATTGAATGCCCTGGCCGCCTCCAGTTCGCGACTGAGCTGCTGCAGCATGCGCCGGTTGCGCTGCTGGTCGAGCAGCGCCTGGACTTTGGGCTTGAGTATTTGCGGGTCGAACGGTTTGAACATGTAGTCCACGGCGCCGCTGGCGTAGCCTTTGAGCACGGCCGCGTCGGACTGTTCGTTGGCGGTGAGGAAAATGATCGGGGTCAGTCGGGTACGCTGATTGCCGCGCATCAGCCGGGCGACTTCAAAGCCGTCCATTTCCGGCATCTGTACATCCATCAACACCAGGTCGACTTCGTACTCAAGCAACGCGCTCAAGGCTTCTATCCCAGAGCTTGCCGTCAATACTTGCCAATCCTGCCGGGCCAGCAAGGCCCGCATGCTGATGAGGTTCTCGGGGTAGTCGTCTACCACCAGAAGAACTGAGCTGCCATCCAGTGGCTGCTGCTGTTGAGGGTGAGCGCCATCCATGCTGCTTCTCTGTTATGTGACCGACTTCAAAATACGGTTGGATCCATTAGTACTCTAGACCTGAGGCTGCAACACGCAATGCAATCAGAACGCTATCAATGGTCAAACTGTACGGTAGCCGACTAACGGTCGGTCTGCCGGAATTATGTACAGGTTTCCATCACCCATAAAAAAACCCGCATCGCTGCGGGTTTTTCAGGGTTACCTGTCGATCAGTTGACCTTGGCGGCCAGTTCACCTTTCAGGTAGCGCTGGTACATACCTTCCAGAGAGATCGGCTTGATCTTCGAGGCATTGCCGGCGGTGCCGAAGGCTTCGTAACGCGCGATGCACACGTCGCGCATGGCCTTGATGGTTTCACCGAAGAACTTGCGCGGGTCGAACTCGCTCGGGTTCTGCGCCATCAGGCGGCGCATGGCACCGGTAGAGGCCAGACGCAGGTCGGTATCGATGTTGACCTTGCGCACGCCGTGCTTGATGCCTTCAACGATTTCTTCGACCGGTACACCGTAGGTTTCTTTGATGTCGCCGCCGTACTGGTTGATGATCGCCAGCCACTCTTGCGGTACCGAGGACGAACCGTGCATCACCAGGTGGGTGTTGGGGATGCGCTTGTGGATTTCCTTGATGCGATCGATGGCCAGCACGTCACCGGTTGGTGGCTTGGTGAACTTGTAGGCACCGTGGCTGGTACCAATGGCGATCGCCAGGGCGTCGACCTGGGTCTTCTTGACGAAGTCGGCGGCTTCTTCCGGGTCGGTCAGCATCTGGCTGTGATCCAGCACGCCTTCGGCGCCGATCCCGTCTTCTTCACCGGCCATGCCGGTTTCCAGCGAACCCAGGCAGCCCAGCTCGCCTTCAACCGAAACGCCGCAGGCGTGAGCCATGGCAACGGTCTGCTGGGTAACGCGGACGTTGTACTCGTAGTCGGTCGGGGTCTTGCCGTCTTCACCCAGCGAGCCGTCCATCATGACCGAGCTGAAGCCCAGCTGGATCGAGCGCTGGCAGACGTCAGGGCTGGTACCGTGGTCCTGGTGCATGCACACCGGAATGTGCGGGAACTCTTCGATGGCAGCCAGGATCAGGTGGCGCAGGAAAGGCGCACCAGCGTATTTGCGGGCACCGGCCGAAGCCTGGACGATCACGGGGGAGTCGGTCTTGTCGGCCGCTTCCATGATGGCGCGCATCTGCTCGAGGTTGTTGACGTTGAAAGCTGGTACGCCGTAGCCGAACTCGGCGGCGTGGTCCAGCATCTGGCGCATGCTAATGAGTGCCATTGTGTATCTCTCTCCCGACAAGCGTCGTTTGTTTCGTGCAAGCCTGCCGCAGGGGCGGTTGCTGTTCAAGTAGTGTGGGCCACCCTCGCGGCCCGGCCAGTCACGGTGCCTTGCAGCCCCGCCCAATCAGATCGTTGGTTGCCACCCAGTACACCAGGCCTTCTTCGCCCTTGGTGTGGAAGGCCAGCATGCCATCGCTGTACAGCGCACCCGAGGCACCCGGTTCAGCCTTGAGCCGATAGACCTGGTCGCCGCCGCCAAGGCGCACGTCAACCTGGTCACGTTGCGCATCGGCGAAGCGCCAAAGCACCTCAGCCTGGGTGTCGCAGACCCAACGGGTCCAGTTGTCTGCCGGGGCCGGTTGCGTCGGCTGCAGCAGTGAGCATCCTGCCAGTGTCGCCAGGGCCGTCACGGCCAAAAGCGCTTTCATTCAGTTTCCTCGATTTGGGGCTGCTGTGCAGCCCTTCGCGGGCTCGCCCGCTCCCACAGGTACAGTACGGTCTCTGTGGGAGCGGGCGAGCCCGCGAAGGGCCGCACAGCGGCCCCTTCTTCAAGACCACAAATCAACGTTCAGGTTGCCTATTACCCGATCAAGGGCAACCCGGCGCCTTGCGCTGGTGGTCTTCGTCGTACTTTTCCAGGCCTTCCGGGCCCACGCGCTTGCCGATGACCGGCACAGTCTCGGCCTGCCATTCGGACTGGTAGCAACCGCCCTTGTGCGACTGCGCCGGGTCGGTATCCGAGGCCGGGCTGCCCGCGCAAGCGCTCAGCAGACCAGCCAGCATCATCACAGGCAATTGTTTGACCACCAGGCCACTCCCTTTGCCAAGCGCCGACGTCATCAGGCCTTGGCCCGCTCTTCCAGGATTGCCACAGCTGGCAGGACCTTGCCCTCGACGAACTCGAGGAAGGCGCCACCACCGGTAGAAATGTAGGAGATTTCCTTGCTGACGCCATATTTGTCGATGGCTGCCAGGGTGTCACCGCCACCGGCGATGGAAAACGCGGCGCTGTCGGCGATGGCCTTGGCCAGTACCTTGGTGCCGTTACCGAACTGATCGAATTCGAACACGCCAACCGGGCCGTTCCACAGAATGGTTTTCGACGATTTCAGCAGCTCGGCGAAGTTGGCCGCGGTTTGCGGGCCGATGTCCAGGATCATGTCGTCGGCAGCTACGTCGGCGATGGCCTTGACGGTGGCTTCGGCGGTCTCGGCGAACTCCTTGGCAACCACCACGTCGACTGGCAGCGGTACGCTGACCTTGGCGGCAATGGCCTTGGCGGTGTCCACCAGGTCAGGCTCGTACAGCGACTTGCCCACCGGGTGGCCAGCAGCGGCCAGGAAGGTGTTGGCAATACCGCCACCGACGATCAGCTGGTCGCAAACACTGCTCAGGCTGTTCAGCACGTCCAGTTTGGTGGAAACCTTGGAGCCGGCAACGATGGCCGCCATTGGCTTGGCCGGGGCTTTCAGGGCCTTGCCCAGGGCATCCAGTTCGGCTGCCAGCAGTGGGCCGGCAGCGGCCACCTTGGCGAACTTGGCGACGCCATGGGTCGAGCCTTCGGCGCGGTGTGCGGTGCCGAAAGCGTCCATGACGAATACGTCGCACAGGGCTGCGTACTTCTGCGCCAGCTCGTCGGCGTTCTTTTTCTCGCCTTTGTTGAAGCGCACGTTCTCGAACAGCACCAGTTCACCGGCCTGTACCGCGACACCGTCCAGGTAGTCGGCAACCAGCGGCACGTCGCGGCCCAGGGCCTTGCTCAGGTAATCGGCGACCGGCTTGAGGCTGTTCTCGGCAGAGAATTCGCCTTCGGTCGGGCGGCCCAGGTGCGAGCAGACCATTACCGCTGCGCCCTTCTCCAGGGCCAGCTTGATGGTCGGCAGCGCTGCCAGGATACGCGCGTCGCTGGCTACCACACCGTCCTTCACAGGCACGTTGAGGTCTTCGCGGATCAGTACGCGCTTACCTTGCAGGTCGAGGTCGGTCATCTTCAACACGGTCATGAATGCAGTCCTTCAGGGCTGTTTGTTGCGGGTTGGGTGAACGACGTGCAGAAAGTGTTCGGCAACGTCGAGCATACGGTTGGCAAAACCCCATTCGTTGTCGAACCAGGCCAGCAGGTTTACCAGGCGAGGCCCGGAAACACGCGTCTGGCTGGCATCGACGATCGCCGAATGCGGGTCATGGTTGAAATCACAGCTGGCGTGCGGCAGCTCGGTGTAGGCCAGCAAGCCTTTAAGCGGGCCTTCCAGCGCGGCCTCGCGCAGCACTCGGTTGACTTCGGCCGCACTGGTGTCGCGGGCGGTCTGCAGGGTGATGTCCAGGCACGAGACGTTGACGGTCGGTACACGTACCGCTTTGGCCTGGATTCGCCCGGCAAGTTCCGGAAGCAGGCGCTCGATGCCACGCGCCAGGCCAGTGGACACGGGGATCACCGACTGGAAGGCCGAACGCGTGCGGCGCAGGTCTTCGTGATGATAGGCATCGATCACCGGCTGGTCGTTCATCGCCGAGTGGATGGTGGTGATCTGCACGTATTCGATGCCGAACGCCTGGTCCAGCACACGCAGCAGCGGCACGCCGCAGTTGGTGGTGCACGAGGCGTTGGACACCAGGCGCTCGCTGCCGGTTAGGCAGGCCTGGTTGATGCCGTAGACCACCGTGGCGTCAACGTCAGCCTCGCTGGCCATGGGCTGCGAGAACAGCACCCTTGGCGCACCGGCTTCGAGGAAACGCTGGCCATCGGCACGGGTGTTATAGGCACCGGAACACTCCAGAACCAGGTCGATGCCCAGCGCAGCCCAGTCGATGCCTTCGGGGGTGGCACTGCGCATTACCTTCACGCAGTCGCCATTGATGTGCAGACAGTCGCCGTCGACCTTGACCTCGCCGGGAAAACGCCCGTGGGTGGAGTCGAAGCGTGTCAGGTATTCGAGGCTGGCCTGATCGGCCAGATCGTTCAGCGCAACGATCTCGAAACCGGCCTTTGCCCCCCGCTCGAACAGCGCGCGCAGGACACAGCGGCCGATACGGCCATAACCGTTGAGTGCAACTTTGTAGGGACGGTGGGGCATTCGGGGCTCACGAGACAGTTCAATTGTCGTCAGCCTGCGGAATTTGCGGTGTGGCATTCGCGGGCAAGCCCGCTCCCACAGGGTTTCATGCAACCTCTGTGGGAGCGGGCTTGCCCGCGAATGAAGGCGACACCGCCCGCAGATCTTTAAATCAGTCTTCCAGCAGCTCTTCGGCAGTACCGAGGATGTTCTCCAGGGTGAAGCCAAACTCTTCGAACAATGCCGAAGCCGGCGCCGACTCACCGTAGGTGGTCATGCCGATGATACGACCTTCCAGGCCGACGTACTTGTACCAGAAGTCGGCGTGGGCAGCTTCGATGGCGATGCGCGCACCGACTTCCAGCGGCAGCACGGACTGCTTGTAGGCAGCGTCCTGGGCATCGAACACGCTGGTGCACGGCATGGAAACCACGCGCACCTTGCGGCCTTGCTCGGTCAGCTTGTCGAAGGCCTGAACAGCCAGGCCCACTTCGGAACCGGTGGCGATCAGAATCAGTTCAGGCTCGCCGGAGCAGTCCTTGAGCACATAGCCACCGCGGCTGATGTCGGCGATCTGCTGGGCATCGCGGTCCTGGTGCTGCAGGTTCTGGCGCGAGAAGATCAGCGCCGATGGGCCGTCCTTGCGCTCCAGGGCGTTTTTCCAGGACACGGCGGATTCCACCGCGTCGGCCGGGCGCCAGGTGTCCAGGTTCGGGGTGCTGCGCAGGCTGGTCAGCTGCTCGATCGGCTGGTGCGTCGGGCCGTCTTCGCCCAGACCGATGGAGTCGTGGGTGTACACGTGGATCACGCGCTGCTTCATCAGGGCCGACATGCGCACGGCGTTGCGGGCGTATTCCATGAACATCAGGAAGGTCGCGCCGTAAGGCACCAGGCCACCGTGCAGGGCAACGCCGTTCATGATGGCGGTCATGCCGAACTCGCGCACGCCGTAGAACACGTAGTTGCCGCTGGCGTCATTGGCTTCGACGCCCTTGCAACCTTTCCACAGGGTCAGGTTGGAGCCGGCCAGGTCAGCCGAGCCGCCGAGGAACTCCGGCAGCAGCGGGCCGAAGGCGTTCAGGGCGTTCTGGCTGGCCTTGCGGCTGGCGATGGTTTCGCCTTTGGCAGCCACTTCGTTGATGTAGGCCTGGGCCTTTTCGCTGAAGTCGGCCGGCAGCTCGCCGCTGGCACGGCGCTTGAACTCGGCAGCCAGCTCCGGGTAGGCCTTGGCGTAGGCCTCGAAGCGCTGGTTCCACTCGGCTTCGGCCTTGGCGCCAGCGGCCTTGGCATCCCACTCGGCATAAATGTCGGCAGGGATTTCGAACGGGCCGTGGTTCCAGTTCAGTTCTTTACGGGCCAAGGCGATTTCGTCGTTGCCCAGCGGTGCACCGTGGCAATCTTCCTTGCCCTGCTTGTTCGGCGAGCCAAAACCAATGATGGTCTTGCAGCAGATCAGGGTCGGGCGATCGCTCTTGCGGGCGGTCTCGATGGCCATCTTGATTTCTTCGGCGTCATGGCCGTCGACGTTGCGGATCACCTGCCAGTTGTAGGCTTCGAAGCGCGCCGGGGTGTTGTCGGTGAACCAGCCGTGCACTTCGCCGTCGATGGAGATGCCATTGTCATCGTAGAAGGCGATCAGCTTGTTCAGGCCCAGGGTGCCGGCCAGCGAGGCGACTTCATGGGAGATGCCTTCCATCATGCAGCCGTCGCCGAGGAACACATAGGTGTTGTGGTCGACGATATTGTGGCCGTCACGGTTGAACTGGGCAGCCAGCACTTTTTCGGCCAGGGCGAAGCCCACGGCGTTGGCGATACCTTGGCCGAGCGGGCCGGTGGTGGTTTCCACACCTGGGGTGTAGCCGTATTCCGGGTGGCCCGGGGTGCGGCTGTGCAGTTGGCGGAAGCCTTTGATGTCATCGATGGTGACGTCGTAGCCGGTCAGGTGCAGCAGCGAGTAGATCAGCATCGAACCGTGGCCGTTGGACAGCACGAAGCGGTCACGGTCGGCGAAGCTCGGGTTGCTCGGGTTGTGCTTCAGGTAGTCGCGCCAAAGCACTTCGGCGATATCCGCCATGCCCATGGGGGCACCTGGGTGGCCGCTGTTGGCCTTTTGCACGGCATCCATGCTGAGGGCACGAATGGCGTTGGCACGTTCACGACGGCTGGGCATCGCTGATCTCCTAGGGGGCTTGAATAGGTGGTGTCACGAAAAAGGCGGCCATTTTCGCCCACTGGGGGCGCTTGGGGCAAACATTTAAGCGCCAGGCGCCAGCTTTAAGCCGCAACTGAAGAAGCAGAGCGCGACTCGGGGTGCCCCAAAGCGTGTAACTTGAGGCTTTCGGCTTGCAGCTCATCGCCAATATCAAAACTTTTTGATATTGGCCTTGCTAGGGCATCGATGCCTGTCTAGACTGCCGCCCCATGAATCTGCGTGCGCAATCGATCCCCGAGCAACGCGAAACATTGGCAGCCCTGTGCAAAGCCAGTGGCGATGCGCTGCGCCTGAACGTATTGCGCGCCTTGGCCAATGACTCGTTCGGCGTGCTGGAGCTGGCGCAGATCTTCGACATCGGCCAGTCGGGCATGAGCCATCACCTCAAGGTGCTGGCTCAGGCCGACCTCGTGGCAACCCGCCGCGAAGGCAACGCCATCTTCTACCGCCGTGCCCTGCCCGATGGCCTGCGCCTGGGTGGCCGGCTGCACGCGGCGCTGCTCGAAGAAGTCGACGACCTGGCCCTGCCGCCCGATGTGCAGGCGCGCATAGCCCATGTCCAGCAGCGCCGGGCGGCCACCAGCCAGGACTTCTTCCTGCGCGTGGAAGAGAAGTTCCGTGCCCAGCAGGACCTGATCGCCGGCCTTCCGCAGTACCGCGACAGCCTGCTGGCGCTGCTCGACAAACTGCATTTCGACCCGGCCGCCAGCGCGCTGGAAGTCGGCCCCGGCGACGGTGGCTTCCTGCCCGACCTGGCCCGGCGCTTCGCCCAGGTCACCGCCCTGGACAACAGCCCTACCATGCTCGAGCTTGCGCGCCAGGTGTGCCAGCGCGAAGGGCTCGACAACGTGAACCTGCAGTTGGCCGATGCACTGGGTGCAACGGATGTGGCCGCCGACTGCGTTGTGCTGAACATGGTGCTGCACCATTTCAGCGACCCGGCCCTGGCCTTGCGCCAGCTGGCCAAACGGGTGAAGGCAGGCGGCAGCCTGCTGGTCACCGAACTGTGCAGCCATGACCAGGGGTGGGCGCGCGAAGCCTGCGGCGACCTCTGGCTGGGCTTCGAACAGGACGACCTGGCGCGCTGGGCCAACGCTGCCGGGCTGGCCCATGCGGACAGCCTGTACGTGGGCTTGCGTAACGGTTTCCAGATCCAGGTCCGCCATTTTCAGCGGACGGCTGGCGACATACACCATCGGTAAATTTCAGGAACCTTCGAGATGAGCGAATACTCCCTTTTCACCTCCGAGTCCGTGTCCGAAGGGCATCCGGACAAGATCGCCGACCAGATTTCGGACGCAGTCCTTGATGCCATCATCGCTCAGGACAAATACGCCCGCGTAGCCTGCGAAACCCTGGTCAAGACCGGTGTCGCCATCATCGCCGGCGAAGTCACCACTTCGGCCTGGGTCGACCTGGAAGACCTGGTGCGCAAAGTCATCATCGACATCGGCTACAACAGCTCCGACGTCGGCTTCGACGGCGCCACCTGCGCCGTGATGAACATCATCGGCAAACAGTCGGTAGACATCGCCCAGGGCGTGGACCGCTCCAAGCCGGAAGACCAGGGCGCCGGTGACCAAGGCCTGATGTTCGGCTATGCCAGCAACGAAACCGAAGTCCTGATGCCTGCACCGATCTGCTTCTCGCACCGTCTGGTAGAACGCCAGGCCGAGGCGCGCAAGTCCGGCCTGCTGCCATGGCTGCGCCCGGATGCCAAGTCGCAGGTCACCTGCCGCTACGAGAACGGCAAAGTGGTCGGTATCGACGCCGTGGTGCTGTCGACCCAGCACAATCCGGAGGTTTCGCAGAAAGACTTGCAAGAAGCCGTGATGGAGCTGATCGTCAAGCACACCCTGCCGGCCGAACTGCTGCACAAAGGCACCCAGTACCACATCAACCCGACCGGCAACTTCATCATCGGTGGCCCGGTGGGTGACTGCGGCCTGACCGGCCGCAAGATCATCGTCGACTCCTACGGCGGCATGGCCCGCCACGGGGGTGGCGCGTTCTCCGGCAAGGATCCGTCTAAGGTCGACCGCTCCGCCGCCTACGCCGGCCGCTACGTGGCCAAGAACATCGTCGCCGCCGGTTTGGCCGAGCGTTGCGAGATCCAGGTGTCGTACGCCATTGGCGTGGCCCAGCCGACCTCCATCTCGATCAACACCTTCGGTACCGGCAAGGTCTCCGACGACAAGATCATCCAGCTGGTGCGTGAGTGCTTCGACCTGCGTCCATACGCCATCACCACCATGCTCGACCTGCTGCACCCGATGTATCAGGAAACCGCTGCCTACGGCCACTTCGGCCGCACCCCGCAGCAGAAGACTGTCGGCGACGACACCTTCACCACCTTCACCTGGGAGCGCACCGACCGCGCCCAGTCGCTGCGTGACGCTGCCGGCCTGTAAGAGCTTCCTGCAGCGCCAGACGAAAGCCCCTGCCGAGCGATCGGCAGGGGCTTTTTTGTGCCTGTCACGGCATGTCCATCGCCCGTGAGATCGAGCGCCGCGCTCGTTTTTTGCTCCGCCTCGGGATTGGAGACGAACACCAGCGAAATATCACCTGACAACTGCACGCACCGCCCGCCCCGCCACCCGCCTACGCTAAGCGCTTCCCCGCCATGCAAGGATGCCAGGCCATGCCGTACCTGTTGTTGTTCGCCCTGCTATTTGTGCTGAACACCCCATTGGCCAGGGCTGCCTCATGCCCACACTGGAACCCGCAACAGGCCAAGGCCGAAGTTGCGCAACTGCGCGCCACGCTTGCCCGATGGGACGAGCACTACCATCGGCAGGGCATAGCCCTGGTGGCCGACGAACTGTACGACCAGAGCCGCGAGCGCCTGAACCACCTGCAGCAGTGCTTCGCGGTTGGCACCAGCCCCTCCCCCCTGGCCAGCGCTCGCGGCCCGGTCCCCCACCCCGTGCCGCATACCGGCGTCGACAAGCTGGCAGACCGCCAGGCCGTGGCGCGATGGATGGCCGGCAAGACCGGCGTGTGGGTACAGCCCAAGGTCGACGGCGTAGCCGTTTCCCTCACTTACCAACAGGGCCGATTGGTACAGCTGACCAGCCGGGGGGACGGTGTACACGGCCATGACTGGAGCCGACACATCCCACAGCTCGGCGCTGTCACACGGCAGTTGCCCGAGGCGGTCGACCTGCACTTGCAAGGTGAGCTGTATCTGCGCCTGGACGAACATGTGCAAGCCAAGGCAGGCAGCGCCAACGCCCGGGGTACCGTGGCAGGGCTGCTCGCACGCAAGCAACTGACTGGCGCACAAGGCAACGCTATCGGCCTGTTCGTGTGGGGCTGGCCGCACGGCCCCGAGCAACAGGCCGAACGCCTCGCCCAGCTGGCACGACTGGGTTTTCCGGACAGCCAGCTTTACAGCATCGCCATCGACACGCTGGAGGATGCAGCACACTGGCGCGAGCACTGGTATCGCTCTGCTCTGCCCTTCGCCACCGACGGTGTGATCCTGCGCCAGGGCAGTCGGCCACCTGCCGAGCGCTGGCAGGCCAAGGCGCCATACTGGATCGCGGCCTGGAAGTACCCCTATGCACAAGCCTTGGCCGAAGTACGCGACGTGCGCTTTCGGGTCGGCCGCACTGGCAGGGTCACGCCCGTTCTTCACCTGCAACCCGTTACCCTCGATGACCGGCGCATTAGCCAAGTCAGCCTTGGGTCGCTGGCGCGCTGGCAACGCCTGGATATTCGCCCTGGCGATCAGGTGGCCATCAGCCTTGCCGGGCTGACCATTCCGCGGCTCGAACACGTCGTGCACCGCGCTGTAGAGCGCCAACCGATAACCGCACCAGCACCCGACCAGCATCATGCCCACAGCTGCTGGCAAGCCAGCGAGGGCTGTGATGAGCAGTTCATTGCCCGACTCACCTGGCTTGGCGGTAAACAGGGCCTGGCCTTGCCACGCACCGGGCCGGGCACATGGCGTCGGCTGGTCGAAGCTGGCTTGGTAACGTCCATGACCGACTGGCTGCAGCTCGATGCCGAGCGCCTGCAGCAGGCCCCCGGTATCAGCAGGCTCACTGCGGCACACCTGATGGGCAGTTTCGACGAAGCCCGCTCACGCCCATTCGATCAGTGGCTGCGCGCCCTTGGCGTGCCCATTGGCAAGCATTTGCCACTGACTGGCGACTGGCAGGCGCTGGCTTCACGCAGTGCCGGGCAATGGCAAACCGTGCCCGGCATCGGCGCAAAACGCTCGCGCCAACTTGTGGAATTTTTCGCGGCATCCGAGGTGCAAGCCATTGCCGCACAGTTGGCCGAAGCCGGCATAGAAGGTTTCCGGACCCCACCCCAGCGCATTGAGCAATGATTTTTTACCAAATAGTGCGTAGGAAAAACCCGAGACTCCGGCAGAAAACCTCACCAAGGGTTTCTAAATGGGCAAAACCAAGGCAGGATTTCCCCCAACTTTTGCTGCCCCGCCCCGTTAGGGAGGCTTTTCATGAAACGTATTTCGACTCTTTTCCTGCTCGCAACACTGGGCCTGGCCGCGGGCACTGCTCAGGCTGCCCAGCCGGATGCCGGCCTGACCGGTTGCGCCGCCAAGCGCAGCGCCATCGAAAACCAGCTGAAAATTGCCCGTGACCACGGCAACAGCGACCAGGTTGCAGGGCTGGAGGAAGCCCTGCGCGGTGTGGACAACTGCACCGACGCCAGCCTGCGCAAGGAACGTGAGCAGAAGGTGCTCGATGCGCGTCACGAAGTGGCGCAGCGGGAAAAGGACTTGAAGAAGGCAGAGAAGAAAGGCGACGCCGAGAAGATCAACAAACGCAAGGACAAGCTGGCCGAGTCGCGTAAAGAGCTGCAGGAAGCGGTCGACGCTCTCGACCGCTAAGGCATCTGGCCGGCAAGCCTGGTCTTTGTGGAATTTGTACACGCCTCGAAGGTTTGCGCAAACAGCACAGCCATTCAATGATTACGAAATTCGCTATGACAGGCCTTGCACGCAGCCTCGACCTTGTCCATCGGTGCCTTCAATTGCGCAGCATCCAGTGGCTGGTTGCGGGTGACATCGACCAGTTCGCCGGTGACGCCCTCAAGCTGCCGGGCCAGGTCATGGAACCGCGCCTGGCGCTCCCACACTTCGGCACGGGCGGCGCTGTCACCACCATCGCGCACCTGTGGAAAATGCTGCCACGGCTGATGCGACAGGCTGTCCAGCTTCAGCGCGCCGTCGGCAAACTTCACCCCGTCGAACGGCAACCGGCCACGCAGCATGCCGCCGAGGTCCTCGCTGGTCTTGAGCATGTCCTTGAAGATCACCTTGCGTTTGCCCAGCGGCGAGTTCGGGTCAACCCGGTCACAACCCGTCAGAGCCCCTCCCAGGGCAAGTGCTGCCAGCAGAACAACGGTCAATCGCTTAAACATCACGCTCACTTCGGCCTACGCAAATGGGCGGCCAGTATCGCTGCCCCTGGGCCAAACACCAATAGCCACATAAAAGACAGGGGCGAACCTTCATGTTCGCTCATGACAGGAATGCACACATGAAATCTGCCCTGCGCCACCTGGCCTGGACACTGCCGGTGCTGGCTTTGCTGGCCGGCTGCAACGGCGGCGAGAGCGCCAAGCCCGAGCCCCACGCTGTCGCCACCTATGCCCCGGCCACTTGGAAAGACTTGCCGGCCGTCAGCGATGAAGACCTGCTGGCAGGCTTTTATGCATGGCGCAACGGCTGCGAAAAACTCAAGCGCGACCCGGTGTGGGCCGCCACCTGCGAAGCGGCCGGCAGCGCCACAGCCAGCGCCGCCCAAGTGCGAACCTTCCTTGAACAGAACCTGCAGGTGTACGGCCTGCGCTCTGCAGAGAACAATGCCAACGGCCTGATTACCGGCTACTACGAGCCGGTCTACCCAGGCAGCCTGAGCCAATCGGCAACCAACCATGTGGCGGTCTACGGCATCCCTGATGACATGATCGTGGTCGACCTGGCCAGCGTGTACCCCGAACTGAAGGGCAAACGCCTGCGCGGCCGCCTGGAGGGTCGGGTGCTCAAGCCCTACGACACGGCCGAAGTCATCAACCGTAACGGCGTCAAGGCACCGGTGCTGGCCTGGCTGACCGACCCGATGGACCTGCAATTCCTGCAGATCCAGGGTTCTGGCCGGGTGCAACTGGAGGACGGCCGTCAACTGCGCCTGGGCTACGCCGACCAGAACGGCCACCCCTATCGGCCGATCGGCCGCTGGCTGGTGGAGCAAGGTCAGCTGAAAAAAGAAGAAGTGAGCATGGGCGCCATTCATGCCTGGGCCCAGGCCAACCCGCAGCGCGTACCAGAGCTGCTGGCCAGCAACCCCAGCTACGTATTCTTCAGCACCCGCCCGGACAGCAACGAAGGCCCGCGCGGCTCGCTGAACGTACCGCTTACCGCCGGCTACAGCGTGGCCATCGACCGCAAGGTGATTCCCCTGGGCAGCTTGTTGTGGCTGTCTACCACACGCCCGGACGGCACGCCGGTGGTACGACCGGTTGGCGCGCAGGACACCGGCGGGGCGATTACCGGCGAAGTGCGTGCCGACCTGTTCTGGGGCACCGGGCCGGAAGCCGGCGAACTGGCCGGGAACATGAAACAGCAGGGGCAGATCTGGATGCTCTGGCCTAAAGGCCAGCCGCTACCTGAGGTACCTAAGGTACCTTGATCGGCGATGGATTCTTCGCGGGCTTGCCCGCTCCCACAGGTACACCACAGCCCTTGAATACTGTGGTGTACCTGTGGGAGCGGGCAAGCCCGCGAAGAAGACCACTCGGTTTCAGATGGAAACCACGAAGAACGACACGATCAGTGCCAGGCTGGCAAACCACACCAGCGACCGCAAGGCAGCCCAGTCGGCCAGGTAGCAGATGATGTAAAGCAAGCGGCTGGTGATATACATCACCCCCAGCACATCCTGGGTCACCTGCTCTGCATTGCCCACGATATCCGCCACAAGCACCGCCGCAGCAAATGCCGGAAACGCTTCGTAGCCATTCTGCTGCGCTGCATGGGCACGCCGCGGCAGGCCCGACAAGGTATCGAGGAAGGCTCGCGGATCGTGATTGTCCTTGAGGCCGAAGCGGCCACTGCTCGCCTTGGCGATCAAGGCACAAAGCGGGTTCAACAGCAGCGCAATCAGGATGCACCACAGGGCAACAGTCATGGACAGGACTCCTTGTTCAGTCTTCAGTTCAAAGCTTCATTACCAGCATGCCGGCCAACACCAGCCCGCAAGCTAGGAGTCTCGGCCCGCCAAAAGGTTCTTTGAGGTAGCGCATACCCAGCAGCACCACCAGGATCACGCTCAACTCCCGCAGTGCCGCCGCTTCGGCCACTGACCCCAGGTGCATGGCCCACAGCACCAGGGCATAGCTGAACAATACGCAGAACCCTACCGCCAACCCAAGGCGCCATTGGGTTCGCCAGAACAGTACGAATGGCGCCCGCCGCGCTACGCCCGCCAACAACGGGAATTGCCAGGCGCTGAGCAGGGTCAGCCAGACCAGGTAATCCCACGGCTTGCCCCACAGGCGCACGGCCTGGCCGTCGAACCAGGTGTAGCAACCAATGCACAGGCCAATCAAGGCAACTACCGGCAGCATCGACCATGGCAGCCGGTCACCCCCGCCGCCCTGCCACAACAGGCAGGCCATGCCACAGGGGATCAACAGGATACCGATGATCTGCTGCTGGCTCAGCGATTCCCCAGCAAAGGCCAGGGTCAGCCCCAGCACCACCAGCGGTGACAGCCCGCGCATCAGAGGATAGACCAGCCCCAGGTCGCCCACGCGGTAGGCCTTGATCAGCAGATAGCGGTACAACTGCTCAGCCAGTGCCGAGGCTACCAACCAGGGCCAGATTTCAGCAGGCGGAACATCGACGAAGGGCACCGCCAGCACCGCGAAGGCCAGCGCTACCGTGTCCATGCTGGCAATTACCAGCAAGCGCTCGCCACTGAATTTGATCAAGGTATTCCAGGTTGCATGCAGCAGGGCGGCAACCAGCACCAGAGATGTTGCCAACACGCCTTCTTATCCTTATGGCTTTTCATGGCTGTGAATATATAGCGTTCAGGGGGGCTTTGTGGGAGCGGGCATGCCCGCGAAGAATGCAACTCGGTGTATGGCACCGGCTTTGCCGGTGTTCGCGGGCACGCCCGCTCCCACAGGGTAACCAGTGCAGACTGTCACGGGAACGATTTGGACTAATTCGGTCAAACCCTGTGCCCCGAACCCCGTGCCAGGTCATCAAAGAACTGCCCGAGTCACTCGGGTAACGACTTGGAAGCCACTGTTACAGGATTCGGGATGCTTGAATTAGTTGCCGCGTTTATTTGCCTCACCACCCTTCTTACCTATGTCAATTACCGCTTCATCGGCCTGCCCCCCGCTATCGGCGTGATGGTTACGGCGCTGTTGTTTTCCCTGATATTGCAAGGCCTGAGCCTTGTCGGCTTCCCTGGCCTGGAAGAGCGCGTCGAAGGGCTGATGAACCAGATCGACTTCAACGATCTGCTCATGCACTGGATGCTGGCGTTCCTGCTGTTTGCCGGCGCCCTGCACGTCAACCTCAGCGACTTGCGCAGCTACCGCTGGCCGATCGGCCTGCTGGCTACCTTGGGCGTGCTGATTGCCACCGTGGTCATCGGCTACCTGTCACATTGGGTGTTTGCCCTGTTCGGCTGGCAGGTGCCCCTGATCTACTGCCTGCTGTTCGGTGCACTGATCTCACCGACCGACCCGATTGCAGTGCTTGGCGCGCTGCGTACTGCCAATGCGCCCAAACCGCTTAAAACCACCATCGTCGGCGAGTCACTGTTCAACGACGGCACGGCAGTCGTGGTATTCACCGTGTTGCTGGGCATCATCCAGCTGGGTGAAACACCGAGCATGGCCGACACGGCGATCCTGTTCGCCCGCGAGGCCATTGGCGGTGTGGTGTTCGGTGGCCTGATCGGCTACGCCACCTACCGCATGATCAAGAGCGTCGAGCAGTACCAGGTAGAGGTCATGCTGACCCTGGCGCTGGTAATCGGTGGTTCGGCGATGTGCTACGAGCTGCATGTGTCGGCACCGATCGCCATGGTGGTGGCAGGCCTGATCATCGGCAACCTGGGGCGCAACCTGGCGATGAATGACATGACCCGCCGTTACATGGACGGTTTCTGGGAGCTGATCGACGACATGCTCAATGCCCTGCTGTTCGCATTGATCGGCCTGGAGCTGTTGCTGCTGCCGTTCAACTGGATGCACCTGGCGGCCGGCGGCGTGCTGGCGCTGGCAGTGCTGCTGTCGCGCCTGTTGACGGTGGCCCCGGCGATCGTGTTGCTGCGGCGCTGGCGCCCGGTGCCCAAAGGCACGGTGCGGGTGCTGACCTGGGGTGGCCTGCGCGGTGGCGTGTCGGTGGCACTTGCACTGTCGCTACCGCTGGGCGAGGAACGGGACCTGCTGCTGTCGATCACCTACATCGTGGTGTTGTCGTCGATTCTGGTGCAGGGGTTGAGCATTGGGCGGGTGGTGCGCAAGGTCAGCGCCCAGCCTTGAGAATGCCGGGGCCGCTTTGCGGCCCATTCGCGGGTAAACCCGCTCCTACGGGGGCGCGTCCCCCTGTAGGAGCGGGTTCACCCGCGAAGAGGCCGGCACAGGCAACCAGGGTCTATTCGACTGCCGAATCCGGGAACTGGTCCTGCACGTACTTGATCTCGGTGCGCCCATGGGCTGCCGGCAAGCCATCCTCGCCCAGGTTGACGAACACCATCTTGTCGACAGTCAGAATGCTCTTGCGGGTGATCTTGTTACGCACTTCGCACTTGAGGGTGATCGAGGTGCGGCCGAACGCGGTAGCGGTGATGCCCAGCTCGATGATGTCACCCTGACGCGAAGCACTGACGAAGTTGATTTCCGACATGTACTTGGTCACCACACGCTGGTTGCCCAACTGGACGATGGCGTAGATCGCCGCCTCTTCATCGATCCAGCGCAACAGGCTGCCACCGAACAGGGTGCCATTGGGGTTGAGGTCTTCGGGTTTAACCCACTTGCGGGTGTGAAAGTTCATCTGTACTCCTGACCTGCTTGGCTAACGTGTAGCAATGATGGCAGAGCGGCTGCCTTCGCTCCATTGAACATCGACTATCGTCGCGATTAATCGACGGAAAACCTTGGGCAAGCCGGCGGGGGCAGCTATAATCTGCGCCGTTTTACATGGTTGCCCACAGCGGAGCCATGCCCGCCACCTGTCCGAGGGGCGCTGCAGCAGGCTAGGCCTGTCAGGCTCGGATGGGGCGTTGCTCGCTCCCGCGAGCGCTTAACGCACAACGGCGCCCATTCGCACATTACGAATGGAGGCTCTCATGAGCGCTGCAAACATGCCTGCTGGTTTTACCGATTACAAAGTCGCCGACATCTCCCTGGCCGCCTGGGGCCGTCGCGAAACCATCATTGCCGAATCGGAAATGCCTGCGCTGATGGGCCTGCGTCGCAAGTACCTGGCCGAGCAACCGCTCAAGGGTGCGAAGATCCTGGGCTGCATCCACATGACCATCCAGACCGCCGTGCTGATCGAAACCCTGGTTGCCTTGGGTGCCGAAGTGCGCTGGTCGTCCTGCAACATCTTCTCGACTCAAGACCAGGCCGCCGCCTCGATCGCCGCCGCCGGTATCCCGGTTTTCGCCTGGAAAGGTGAAACCGAAGAAGAGTACGAGTGGTGCCTGGAGCAGACCATCCTGAAAGATGGCCAGCCATGGGACGCCAACATGATCCTCGACGACGGTGGTGACCTGACCGAACTGCTGCACAAGAAGTACCCGCAGGTACTGGACCGCGTGCACGGCGTGACCGAAGAGACCACCACCGGCGTACACCGCCTGCTGGACATGCTGGCCAAGGGCGAGCTGAAAGTCCCGGCGATCAACGTCAACGACTCGGTCACCAAGAGCAAGAACGACAACAAGTACGGCTGCCGTCACAGCCTGAACGATGCCATCAAGCGTGGTACCGACCACCTGCTGTCGGGCAAGCAGGCCCTGGTGATCGGCTACGGTGACGTGGGCAAGGGCTCGGCCCAGTCCCTGCGTCAGGAAGGCATGATCGTCAAGGTCTCCGAAATTGACCCGATCTGCGCCATGCAGGCCTGCATGGACGGCTTCGAGCTGGTCTCGCCGTTCATCGACGGTATCAACGACGGCACCGAAGCCAGCATCGACAAGGCCCTGCTGGGCAAGATCGACCTGATCGTGACCACCACCGGTAACGTCAATGTCTGCGACGCCAACATGCTCAAGGCCCTGAAAAAGCGTGCCGTAGTCTGCAACATCGGCCACTTCGACAACGAGATCGACACCGCCTTCATGCGCAAGAACTGGGCCTGGGAAGAGGTCAAGCCGCAGGTTCACAAGATCCACCGTACCGGCGCTGGCAGCTTCGACCCGCAGAACGATGACTACCTGATCCTGCTGGCCGAAGGCCGCCTGGTCAACCTGGGCAACGCCACTGGCCACCCAAGCCGCATCATGGACGGCTCGTTCGCCAACCAGGTTCTGGCACAGATCTTCCTGTTCGAGCAGAAGTTCGCTGACCTGCCGGCCGAAAAGAAAGCCGAGCGCCTGACCGTTGAAGTGCTGCCGAAGAAACTCGACGAAGAAGTGGCCCTGGAAATGGTCCGCGGCTTCGGCGGCGTGGTCACCCAGCTGACCAAGCAGCAAGCCGACTACATCGGCGTGACCGTCGAAGGCCCGTTCAAGCCGCACGCCTACCGCTACTAAGCGGCAAGCTTGAAGCTGCAAGTGGCAGGCAAAGGCATACCGTGCCGTTGCCACTTGCAGCTCCGGAAACACAGATCTTGAACGACGCCCAAGCCAGACCGGCCATCACCGATCTGGCTTTTACTTGCAGCTTGCCGCCAGACGCTTGTTGCCAGAGGAACGCCTGATGTCACAAGAACGCCGCTACAGTTTCGAGTTCTTCCCGACCAAGACCGATGCCGGTCACGAAAAGCTGATGGGCGTCGCCCGCCAGCTGGCCACCTATAACCCGGACTTCTTCTCCTGCACCTACGGTGCCGGTGGCTCGACCCGCGACCGCACGCTCAACACCGTGCTGCAGCTGGAAAGCGAAGTGAAGATACCTGCCGCGCCGCACCTGTCGTGCGTGGGCGACACCAAGGCCGAATTGCGTGCCCTGCTGGCCGAGTACAAGGCAGCCGGCATCAAACGCATTGTCGCTCTGCGTGGTGACCTGCCGTCGGGCATGGGCATGGCCAGTGGTGAACTGCGCTATGCCAGTGACCTGGTCGAGTTCATCCGCCAGGAAACCGCTGATCACTTCCACCTGGAAGTGGCTGCCTACCCGGAAATGCACCCGCAGGCGCGCAACTTCGAGGCGGATCTGGCCAACTTTGTGCACAAGGTCAAGGCCGGTGCCGACAGCGCCATCACCCAGTACTTCTTCAACGCCGACAGCTACTTCTACTTCGTCGAGCGTGCACAGAAGCTGGGCGTGGACATTCCGGTGGTACCGGGCATCATGCCGATCACCAACTACAGCAAGCTGGCCCGCTTCTCCGATGCCTGTGGCGCCGAGATCCCGCGCTGGATCCGCAAGCAGCTGGAAGCCTATGCCGACGACACCGCCAGCATCCAGGCGTTCGGCGAAGAAGTGATTACCCGCATGTGCGAACAGCTGTTGCAAGGCGGCGCGCCGGGCCTGCACTTCTATACCTTGAACCAGGCTGAACCGAGCCTGGCGATCTGGAACAACCTGAAGCTGCCGCGCTGAAATCTTTTGGCAAAGTCTGCTTAAGAAATGATTAAGGCTTTGGTCATAGACTAAAGCCTTATTCATTTTCGGGTTAAACAGGTCTTGCCTGCCATGCAGCACACCCAACCTTCGCGCCCACAGCTTGTTTACCTGGCTTTTGGCCCGGCAACCTACCATCAGGAAGCCTGCTTCAGCATCGTCAGCGCCCTCGCCCAGCTAGGCAGCGCAGCCGGCGAGGCCATGGACATCCAGGTCTACACCGACAATGCGCAGCCCTACGCCAGGCTGCCCGTCACCGTCCACCTGCTGGACGAGGCCACGCGCCAGGCATGGAATGCCCCGCACGGTTATCACTTTCGCAGCAAGCATGTGCTGTTGCGCCAGGTACTGCAGCAACACCCGCTGGCAGTGCTGATCGACACCGACACCTTCTTCCGCACTTCGCCGTTGCATCTGTTCGCCCGCGTGGCGCCCAACCGCCTGCTGTGCAACGCCATCGGCACGCGCTACGGCGCTGACCAGAAGTGCCTGTTGTACAAGAACCTGCTGGCCATTCTCGAGTCCCGGGGACTGGCCGACTGCCAGATGCCGCTCGTCAATTCCGGCGTTATCGGCCTCACTGCCGAGAACTGCGACACCCTGGACCGCTCCATCGCCATGATGGACGAATTCTACCCCTTGGCTCGGGAGGCCTATACCCTCGAGGAGTTCTGCCTGGCAGTAGCGGCCTACCGCAACCTGGAGCTGGCCGAGTGTACCGATGTCATCCATCACTACTGGAGCCGGAAGGCGCAGTTCCGCGCCAAGATCCAGGCCTGGCTGCGCAAGCACGAGCACGACCCACTCAGCCCCTCGGCCTTGGCCGACGTTGCGCTGGTCAACGACCAACTGCCGCGGCCACCCACTCTGCACCGCCTGGGTTACAAGGCGTTGAGCCTGACCCTGCCCAGTCACGAGCGCCAGTTCGCCCGCGAATTGCTCTATGGCTGCTACCCCTACCCCAATGAGTTCGACCGCGCCTGTGCGTCCGCCTGGTGGGACAAGGCCCTGGAAAACCTCAATGACCGCTACGGCCACGTGGAGCCCGAGCGGCTGCGTCAGTGCCTGCGCCATCCGGGGCTACGGCTATCGCTGGGCGAGCGGCGCAAGGATATCGAGGCGCATCTGCTGCGAACCACTCAAGCCTGATGTGCCCGCAAAACTCATTGCCTTGCGCGGTCTTGTGGGAGCGGGCGTGCCCGCGAAGAGAGCAACCCGATCGTTGGCACCGGCTTCGCCGGTGTTCGCGGGCACGCCCGCTCCCACATCGATCGTGCATGCCTTTACCGTACACCGGCCGAGCGCGTAATCTCCGGCCATGCCACATATCGCCCGTCTGTTCTGGATCCTGCTGCTCGTTTGCCTGAGCCCGTTGGCTCTGGGCGAACGCTTGCGCCTGGTAACCGACGACTGGGCACCTTATGTGTTTCAGCACAACGGCCAACCGCGCGGCATCGACTACGAAGTCGCCAGCCAGGTCTTCGCACGCCTCGGCGTCGAGGTGGAGTGGCAATTCCTGCCTTGGAAGCGCTGCTTGGCGATGGCTGAGCAGGGCCTGGCCGATGGCATTCTCGACATTTTCCAGACGGAGGCGCGCCAACCCTACATGGTGTACGGCTCCGAACCCATGTCGGAGGTCGAATTCGTCCTGTTCCAAAGCCGCACGCGCCGCCATACCGTCACCCACCTGGACGACCTCGCCGGCCTCACCGTCGGCACATCACCCGGCTACGCCTACGGTAAAGCGTTCACCGAGGCCCCGCACTTCAAGCGCGAAGCCGCACCCACCCACGAAGCCAACTTCGGCAAGCTGGTGCTGGGCCGTATCGACCTGGCGATCACCGACCGCAGGGTCGGGCATTACCTGCTCCGCCAGCTCGGCCTGCAACAGCAAGTCGAAGAACTGCCGCTGGTAGTCAGCCGCCAGGCGCAGTATTTGGGCCTGGTGCGCAAGCCTGGGCGCGAGGCACTGGCCGTGGCCTTTGCCGAAGAGCTGCAGCGGTTCAAGCAGGAGCCGGCCTATGCAGCGATCAGCAACCGTTATACAAGCGACACTGGAAACATTCTCAACGCCGTTGAGCAGCAGGAAAGCAGCACAGCGCGATAGCTCTGTTATACTCGGGCCTTCCCGCCCGGCTCACGCCCGGACGCTCGGCCTCGCAACAGGCATCCCGATCGGTACCGACGCCCCTTCGCGTCCAGCCTCCGTTTCCCGGATGTGCAGTGAAAGCCCAGCTGGACCGGACGCGATCGCATTTCATCGATGCCCGTCGCGCCAGGCAGAACATCCCAACGGGCCCAGCCCACACGAGAACAGGATCGCCCATGTCCTTTGCTTCCCTCGGTCTCTCCGAGGCTCTTGTCCGCGCTATCGAGGCTGCGGGCTACACCCAGCCGACCCCCGTGCAACAGCGGGCTATTCCCGCCGTGTTGCAAGGCCGCGACCTGATGGTTGCCGCACAGACAGGTACGGGTAAAACCGGCGGCTTCGCCCTGCCGATTCTCGAGCGCCTGTTCCCGGCCGGCCATCCCGACAAATCGCAGCGCCACGGCCCACGCCAGCCTCGCGTGCTGGTCCTGACACCGACCCGCGAACTGGCAGCCCAGGTGCATGACAGTTTCAAGGTCTATGCCCGTGACCTGCCACTGGTCAGCGCCTGCATCTTCGGCGGCGTTGGCATGAACCCGCAGATCCAGGCCATTGCCAAAGGCGTTGATGTGCTGGTCGCCTGCCCAGGCCGCCTGCTCGACCTGGCCGGTCAAGGCAAGGTCGACCTGGCCCACGTGGAAATCCTGGTACTTGATGAAGCCGATCGCATGCTCGACATGGGCTTCATCCACGACGTCAAGAAGGTCCTCGCCCGCCTGCCGGCCAAACGCCAGAACCTGCTCTTCTCGGCCACCTTCTCCAAGGACATCACCGACCTCGCCGACAAGCTCCTGCACAACCCGGAGCGTATCGAGGTCACCCCGCCGAACACCACCGTCGAGCGTATCGAGCAGCGGGTGTATCGCCTGCCTGCCAGCCACAAGCGTGCCCTGCTGGCGCACCTGATTACCCTGGGTGCCTGGGAACAGGTGTTGGTGTTCACCCGAACCAAGCATGGCGCCAACCGCCTGGCCGAGTACCTGGAAAAGCAAGGCCTGACCGCCGCCGCGATCCACGGCAACAAGAGCCAGAACGCCCGCACCAAGGCTTTGGCCGACTTCAAGGCCAACAGCGTGCGCGTACTGGTCGCCACCGACATCGCTGCCCGCGGCCTGGACATCGACCAGTTGCCCCACGTTGTCAACTTCGAGCTGCCGAATGTCGAGGAGGACTACGTCCACCGCATTGGCCGTACCGGCCGTGCCGGTCGGTCGGGTGAAGCAATTTCCCTGGTCGCGCCAGATGAAGAGAAGCTGCTCAAGAGCATCGAGCGGGTGACCAAGCAGCGCATCGCGGATGGCGACCTGATGGGCTTCGACGCCAGCCAGGTCGAAGCCGAAAAGCCCGAAGCACGCGAGCGCCCACAGAACAACGGCCGCGGCGGCCGCAACCAGCAAGCCCGTGGCGAAGGTGCTAAAGACAGCAACGGCGGCCGCAAGGACAAAGGCAAGGACAAAGGCAAAGCCAGGCAGCAAGCTGCGGCCAAGCCGGACGACAAGGAAAAGAGCGGCGACAAGCAGCAACCGCGCAAGCCGCGTGACAAGAAGCCACGCCCGCAGCAGGCCAGCAGTAACAGCGTTCCGAAGCCGCCGGCAGACCGCGACCCGGAAGAATTCCTGGACGACGAGCTCGATAACTTCGGTAACCGCGCCGACTATGTCAGCCCGTACCAAGGCAAGAACCAGGGCCGCAACCGCCGCCCGGGTGGTGCTGGCCAAGGTCAGGGGCAAGGCAATGGCCAACGCAGCAACGCTGGCGGCCAGGGCCAAGCTCGCAATGGCGGCCAGCCACGCAGTGGTGGCGGAGAAAAACGCCCGCCTCGCGCCAACAACGGTGGCGGTGCCCGTCGTGATGGCGGCGGTGGCCGTGGTCGCCCAGCGCGTGACGATGCTGCCCGGCAAGAGCCGGCCGTGCGCAACCCGCGTCAGCCGGAAAAACAGCCAGTGATCATTCGCAAGGAGTCCAAGCTGGACCGTTTCCCGACGCCTGAGCAACTGGATGACCTGCCAAGCCGCCCACGCGGTGAGCGCCCAGCGCTGCTGACCCGCAAGGGCTGATAGAAGTACCGAGGGGGCTGCTTCGCAGCCCTATCACGACACAAGGCCGCGCCTGCAGAGAATTTCTTGATCTCTGCGGGCGCGGCCTTGTGTCGTGATAGGGCCGCAAAGCGGCCCCCTCGGTTTTCAGCTGGCAGAAATTACTTCTGCTTCACACCTTCGACACTGATATCCAGGTCCAGGGTCTGCGAGGTAGCACCTGGGCCTTTGATGCCGAAGTCGTTCAGGTTCAGCGTCGTGGTGGCGTTGAAGCCTGCGCGCTCACCACCCCATGGGTCCTTGCCTTCACCGTTGAAGGTAGCCTTGAACGTCACCGGTTTGGTGACACCGTGCATGGTCAGGTCGCCAGTCACGTCAGCCGTCTTGTCGCCAGTCGACTTGACGCTGGTGGAGACGAATTTGGCGTCCGGGTACTTCTTCACGTCGAGGAAATCGGCGCTGGCGATGTGCTTGTCACGCTCGGCGTGGTTCGACCACAGGCTGGCAGTTTTCAAGTCGACGCTGATCTTGCTGGCTTCAGGCTTGGCACTGTCCCAGGTGAAGCTGCCGTCGAAATCCTTGAAAGTACCGTGGATGAAGCTGTAGCCCAGGTGGCTGATTTTCCAGTCAACGAACGCGTGCTGGCCTTCCTTGTCGATCTTGTACTCGGCAGCCATGGCCTGGCCAGCAGAGAGCAGAGCGGTACCGAGCGCCAGAGCGGCAAAAGTCTTTTTCAACATCCTGTTCCTTCCTGTGTAATTGAGGTTGAGAGTCAAGCTTTGCGGCCCAGCATGCGAGTCAGGGTCGCGTCACGGTCGATGAAATGATGCTTGAGCGCGGCAAGGGCATGCAGCACGGCAAAAATCACCAGCCCCCAAGCCAGCCACAAATGAACCACACCCGCCACATCTGCCTGGTCAGGCAGGTCGCTGATCAGTGCCGGCACTTCGAACAGGCCGAACACCGGAATGCCGACGCCGTCGGCGGTGGAAATCAGGTAACCGGCAACCATCACCGCAAACAGCCCAAGGTACAGGGCCAGGTGGCCCAGCGTGGCCGCCAGGCGTGTGACCGCACCATGGTTGGTTGGTGCCGGTGGTGGCGGGCTGATGAAACGCCAGACTACCCGCAGCAGCATCACCGCCAGCAGCACCAGGCCGATGCTCTTGTGCAAGTCCGGGCCAGCTTTGCGCCAAGGGCTGTAGTAGTCCAGGCCGACCATCCACAAGCCCAGGCCGAACAGGCCGAAAACTGCCAGCGCCACGCCCCAGTGCAGGATGATGCTGACCACGCCGTAGCGAGAAGGTGAATTGCGCAGTTGCATGTTGCGTGTTTCCCCGTGAAAGCTATGCACAGACTAACGCGTAACGTATCGAAGAAAAGCGGAAAAAATTGCTTTGGATTATCGAGGAATCCGATATTTATTCTGTTAGCTGACCATTAAGAAAACATTAACGATAGTAGGAGAGTTGGGGTTGCAGTGCCGGCCCTCAGGCGAACAGGCCGGCACTGTCGATCGATCAGCCCGCCTTGGCCTGGGTATTGGTTACAGGCTTCTTCGCAGGCTCCGACTTGGCTGTCGCCTTCTTCGTCTCGGCAGGCTTGTGGGCTGGCTTGTGCGCGGGCGCATGCTTGGCGGGAGCGGCTTTGGTTGCCGCAGGCTTGGCAGCCGTTTCCTTGGCCACAGGCGCAGGCGCTGCAGGAGCCGGAGCCGCCTGTGGAGCGGGCGCAGGTGCAGGCGCCACTTCCTCAGCCTTGGCAATTGGCTCAACCTTCGCCTCTGGCGCTTGCGCCCCGCCAAACAGGCGCTTGAAGAAGCCTGGCTTGTCCTGCTTGTCCTGCTTGGCCTCTTCGGCCTGCTTAGGCTCAGCTTTGGCCGGCGCCTTGTCAGCTTTGTCGCCCTTGTCGGACGAACCGCCGAACATATTGGAGAAGAACCCGCCCTTGCTCTCCTTGGCGGCCACCGCACCTGCCGCCGCCGCAACCGGCAGCGCCTTGGCCGGGTCGAACGACTTGCCGGCCAACAGGTCCTGTGCCTGGCTGGCCGCACGCTGGCCACTGCGCAGGGCGCCTTCCAGGGTGCCCGGGTACAGGGCATCCGTGTGCTCACCGGCAAAGGTCATGCGCTGCACCGGACGTTCCCACAGGCGCCAGTATTTACTGATCTGCCCTGGGCCGTAGGCCAGGTAGGCACCACCCGTGCCAGCGTCCGCGCTGTATCGCTTGACCTCGTAACCAGTGAACGCGCCACGGGCCTGGGGGTAGAACGCATGCAGACGGATCAGCACCTGGTCGACCATCTGCTTTTCACCAAAGGCCTGCAGCAGGCGTGCGTTGTCGCCGGACAGGTTGATCACCACGTTGGCACCACCCTTGAGCGCCGGCTCGACCCACAGCATGCCGAGGCCGGCGTTACTGTAGATTTCGCCCGACATGCGTGCACGGCTTTCCCAAACGGGTTTCTTGAACTTGAGCATGATCTGGTCGCGCCAACCATAGTTGGTGCCCTTGAGCGCCGCCAGGTGCTGGCTGTCCAGGCCAGGGGTCATCTGAATCTTGGCCAGTGCGCGCAGGGGCACAGCCATGACCAGATAATCCGCCTTGTAGCCGACGCTGCCGACTTTTACCGTGACACCATCCTTGTCCTGGACAATGGCGGTAACCGGCGAGTTGGTCTTGATGGTTTTCAGCTGCTTGACGAAAGCCTGGGCCAGCACCGGGCTGCCACCGGGCAGGCGCGCAGCGCGCAGGTCGCGGTCGCTGACGCCGCGGTAGACGCGGTTCTGCTGGGCGAAGTACAGCAGCGACAGGCGCGACGGTTCATCGTAGCGGGTGCGGATCTGCTGATTGATCAACTGACGGGCGGTGGCCGGCAGTTGCAGTTTGTCCAGCCAGGTGGAGACGTTGATCTGGTCGAGGGCGAACAGCGTGCTGGTTGCCTGCGGGTTCAGCGGGTCATCGATCGAGCGGGCCAGGTCATCGAGGGTTTTCTCGTAACGCTTGAGCGCCTCGGCAGTGGCCGGTTGCTTGGTGGCCAGGTCGCTGGCGCTGAAGTACTCGCCGTCGATCAGGTAACCCGGGGTACGCACGAACTCGGGCGCCGACAGTGTTTCAAGCTTGAAACGGTCGAGGTACTGGTTGAGCACCGGCTGTGCCTTGGCGTTGCCGACCCACTCGCTGGTGGCCAGGCCCGAACGCCCGCCCATGCCCGCCTTGGCCTCCAGCAGGGTCACCTGCCAGCCTTTGTTCTGCAGCTCGTAGGCTGCCGTCAGGCCTGCCAGGCCACCCCCCACGACAATCGCCGTGGGCGTCTTGTCTTTTGCCAGCGCAGCGCCGCTGGACACACCAATCAATACCAACGCGCACAGGCGCACCCAAGCAGCAGCCATGTCGGCGAACTCCGAGTCAGAGGTTACAGAAACGGGGAGAGGCAGGAATGCCCCAGGAAGATGCGTTAAGAATACGTCAGGTCCGAGCACCCTGCCAGCGCAGTGACATCAAGTCCTTTTGGCAACTGACATTTTTGCCAGTAGCCATGTCACAGGGTGGTAGGCGAAGCTGGCGAAGATGGCAAAAAGCCCGCCAGGAGGGCCTGCGCATGATCTTCGAGGAGCGCTTCAACCAAGTGGAGCGGCAGCTTCTGTTACACAGGCAGACACTTCGCACAGCCTCAGGCCTGAGCTTCCACGCCAGCAGCACGTCCTGGACCGGCTTTCACGAAGCCTTCAAGGGCGAGGACGGTACCGAGCTGGTCATTGGCGAACACAGCGAAATTTCCATTGCTTTCGCTCAAGAGGTCGAGTCCCTGCGGCTGGAGTACTACGTAGTCAGCGACTTTCTGGGCGAAGACCTGCACATGTTGTTCGATGCCGAGAACATCGACTATGACCTGGTTGCGCCATCCCCCCGCATTTTCTACTGGCTCACCCTCGAAGGTAGCGGCTTCCGGGACGCTCGCCCGGGCCCGATCGCTACACACCCCTACTACCAGGTGATTGACGGCCCCTTTCGGCGCCTGACCATCTCCACCTCGCACGCCGGCACCGTGCATATCCGCAAGCTCGAATGGACCGGCACCCACCGCCATTGAACGGCAGCGGTTGTCCTGCCCTGCGGCATTGCTTAGGCTTACGCGGTCGAACCAAGCCGCAAAGCCAGGAGAAGTGCCCATGGGCCTCAATGATCAGTGGATGCAACGCGACCTCAAGGTCCTGTGGCACCCCTGTACCCAGATGAAAGACCACGAGCAGCTGCCGCTGATCCCGATCAAGCGCGGCGAAGGCGTGTGGCTGGAAGACTTCGAGGGCAAACGCTACCTGGATGCGGTGAGCAGCTGGTGGGTCAACGTGTTCGGCCATGCCAACCCGCGCATCAACCAGCGCATCAAGGACCAGGTCGACCAGCTCGAGCACGTGATCCTGGCCGGTTTCAGTCATCAGCCAGTGATCGAGCTGTCCGAACGCCTGGTCGCCATGACCCCGGCCGGTCTCGACCGGGTGTTCTATGCCGACAATGGCTCGTCGTGCATCGAAGTGGCGCTGAAAATGAGCTTCCACTACTGGCAGAACATCGGCAAACCGGACAAGAAGCGCTTCGTCACCCTGACCAACAGCTACCACGGCGAAACCATTGCCGCCATGTCGGTTGGTGATGTGCCGCTGTTCACCGAAACCTACAAGGCGCTGCTGCTCGACACCCTCAAGGTGCCAAGCCCTGACTGCTACCTGCGCCCGGAGGGCATGAGCTGGGAGGAGCACTCGCGCAACATGTTCCAGGCCATGGAGCAGACCCTGGCCGAACACCACGCCTCGATCAGCGCCGTGATCGTCGAGCCGCTGATCCAGGGTGCCGGTGGCATGCGCATGTACCACCCGGTGTACCTCAAGCTGTTGCGCGAGGCCTGCGACCGTTACGACGTGCACCTTATCCACGATGAGATCGCCGTGGGCTTCGGCCGTACCGGCACGATGTTCGCCTGCGAGCAAGCCGGCATCCGCCCGGATTTCCTGTGCCTGTCCAAGGCCCTCACCGGCGGCTACCTGCCGCTGGCCGCCTGCCTGACCACCGACAAGGTGTATCAGGCGTTCTATGACGATTACCCGACACTGCGCGCATTCCTGCACTCGCACAGCTACACCGGCAACCCGCTGGCGTGCGCTGCAGCGCTGGCGACCCTGGATATCTTCGAGCAGGACAACGTGATCGAGGCCAACAAGGCCCTGGCCACGCGCATGGCCACAGCCACTGCACACCTGGCCGATCATGCTCACGTTGCCGAAATACGCCAGACTGGCATGGCCCTGGCCATCGAAATGGTGCAAGACAAGGCAGGCAAGCTTGCCTATCCCTGGCAGGAGCGCCGTGGCCTGAAGGTGTTCGAGCACGCCCTGACCCGCGGCGCCCTGCTGCGACCGCTGGGCAGCGTGGTGTACTTCCTGCCGCCGTACGTGATCACCCCCGAGCAGATCGACTTCCTTGCCGAAGTGGCCAGCGAAGGCATCGATATCGCCACCCGCGACAGCGTCAGTGTCGCAGTGCCGGCCAACTTCCACCCCGACTTCCGCGACCCGGGCTAGGCCCGGCAATTCGCCACACCACTTTTCCTGTGGGAGCGTGCGAGCCCGCGAACAAGGGCGAAGCCCTTGCCAGGCACCGCGGCGCCTGATTCGCGGGCACGCCCGCTCCCACAGGGGATCTGCGTCTCTCTATTTACCGAGCAAACCCATGAGACTGTCCCGCTTCTTCATCGACGCCCCCCTGAGCCTTGGCGAGCACGACCTGCCCGAGGCCCAGGCCCATTACATTGGCCGCGTGCTGCGCATGGCACCCGGCGACGCCGTGCAGCTGTTCGATGGCAGCGGCCAGGAATACCGTGGTCAGTTGCTCGAGGTGGGCAAGAAAACTGTCCGCGTCAGCCTTGACCAGGCCTTTGCCGGCCAGGCCGATTCACCGCTGCATGTGCACCTGGGCCAGGGCCTTTCCCGTGGCGAGCGCATGGACTGGGCGATCCAGAAGGCCACCGAGCTTGGTGCCAACGAAATCACCCCGATCGTCAGCGAGCGCTGCGAAGTACGCCTGAAAGATGAGCGCGCCGACAAGCGCCTGGCCCACTGGCGCCAAGTGGCGATCAGCGCCTGTGAACAATGCGGGCGTTCTACCTTGCCCGTCATCCACCCACCCGTGACCCTGGCTGAATGGTTGAGCAGCACCAAGGCTGACCTGAAGCTGGTCCTGCACCCGGTGGCCGAGCCGCTCACCAGCCATGAAAAGCCCGCCACCCTGGCCTTCGTGATCGGCCCCGAAGGCGGCCTTAGCGAAGCCGAGGTCGAGCAGGCCAAAGCCGCCGGTTTCCACGCAGCACGCCTTGGGCCGCGCGTGCTGCGCACCGAGACCGCGCCGGTGGTGGCGATGTCGGTGGCACAGCAGTTGTGGGGCGATTTTTAACTAGCGCACGTAGAACGACACCGCCACGAAGTGCATCAGGCTGCCAGCGATCACGAACAGGTGCCAGATGCCATGCCAGTGGCGGAAGCGGCTGTCGAAGGCGAAGAAGATGATGCCGACGGTGTAGAACACGCCGCCGGCAGCCAGCCAGGCGAAGCCGGCCGTGCCCAGCGAGTTCAGCAGTGGCTTGACTGCCACCAGCACGATCCAGCCCATTACCGCATAGATGATGATCGAAAGGATCCGCGCCTCGGAGCGCGGCTTGATCTCTTGCAACATGCCGATGATCGCCAGCCCCCAGACCACGCCGAACAGGCTCCATCCCCAAGGGCCGCGCAGGCTGACCAGGCAAAACGGCGTGTAGCTGCCGGCAATCAGCAGATAGATTGACAGGTGGTCGAGCTTGCGCATGATCACTTTCGCCCGCCCGCGGGTGCTGTGATACAGGGTGGAAATGCTGTACAGCAACAGCAGCGTGCCGCCGTAGATGGAGAAGCTGACGATCTTCCACGGGTCGCCTTGCAGGCCCGCGGCCACGATCAGCCAGATGGCACCAATAGCAGCGAGGACGGCACCGACCAGGTGGGTCCAGGCGTTGAAGCGTTCACCGTAATACATGCAAACACAGACCTCCTGAGGTGGGCTGGGTTCCTGTTGTGATGCTGATGACCCCTTCGCGGGTAAACCCGCTCCTACAACGGAGCGCGCAGCCATTGTAGGAGCGGGTTTACCCGCGAAGAGGCCCTGCGCCTCACATCCTAACCAAGGTCAGGTTGCAGATCCGCGTCACGCACCAGCCTTTCCAATGCGACCAGGTCCGGCACCCGCGCCACCTGCTCACCCACCTGCACCGCCGCCAGCTCCAACCTGCCCAGCGCCACATCCACGTAGTTAAGCTGACTGTCGAGCTTGCACGAGCGCGGAATGTCCTGCAGCAACAGCGCCAGGTAGCGCAAACCGGTATCGCCCAACGCATTGAGCACCACCACGCGAGCCCGCTCCCCGCACGGTGTCTCACCACCGCATGCGGCCTCGAAACCGATCAACGGCAGGCGTTGCTGACGCCAGTCGATCCACCCCAGGTGCCAGGCGGGGTCGCCGTGTTGGCACACCAGGTTACGCTGACCGCTCAACTCGGCCACCGCCACGTTGGGCAACACCAGCGTGCGGTCGCCCAACGGCAGCAACAGCCCGGTCAGGCTGCTGCGCTGGCCGGAAATCAGTTCAAGCATGGGCCTGGCTCCAATGGGCGATGCTCTGCAACAGCAGCGATTCCTGGTACGGCTTGCCCAGGTATTCGTTGACGCCGATGGCCATGGCGCGGTCCCGGTGCTTCTGGCCGGTGCGCGAGGTGATCATGATGATCGGCAAGTCTTTCAGCCGTGCGTCACGGCGGATGCGTGTGGCCACCTCGAAGCCGTCCATGCGCGGCATTTCGATGTCCAGCAACAACACGTCAGGCCGGTGCTCTTCCAGCAGGGCCATGGCATCGACACCATCCTTGGCCGTAAGCACGCTCATACCGTGGCGCTCCAGCAGGCGGCTGGTTACCTTGCGTACGGTTACCGAATCGTCCACCACCATCACCAGCAAGGCACGGCGCGGTGCCGGGCCAAGCAACTGGCGTTGGCTACCGCCACCAGGCAAGCGGGCCAGCCGTCGCTGCTGGCCGCGCAGCTGGCCCAGCAGGTCAAGAATCAGCACCACCCGGCCATCGCCCAGCAGTGTCGCCCCCGATAACCCGGCAACCGCGGCAAACTGCGGCCCCAGGCTTTTCACCACGATCTCGCGGCTGGGCGACAGGCTGTCGGCCTGGATGGCGAACGACTGCTCCTTGGAATGCACCAGCAGCACCGGCAACGGCACGCTCTGCCCCAGCAGCGCGGGGCGCGGCAGGCCTTGCAGCAACTCGCCCAGATAGCGCAGCTCGTATTCGTGGCCGGCATAGACATAGCGCGGCGAGTCCAGCTGGTAGCACGCCGCAAGCTCGGCAGGTGGCACGCGGACGATGCCCTCGATGGTATTGAGCGGAATGGCGTATTGCTCTTCGCCCAGGTGCACCATCAGCGCACGGTTGATCGACACGGTGAACGGCAGGCGGATCAGGAAACGCGCCCCCTTGCCCTGCGCCGACTCGATACTCATCGAGCCACCCAGTTGCTTGACCTCCTCGTGCACCACATCCATGCCCAGCCCGCGCCCGGAAATCTGGGTGATCTTTTCGGCGGTGGAAAAGCCTGGCCGCAGGATGAACTGCAGGATCTCGTGGTCACTCAACTGCGCCTGCGGGTCCAGCAGGCCGCGCTTGATGGCCTTGCGCCGCACCGCCTCCAGGGGCACGCCGGCACCATCATCCGTCATTTCGATGACGATATCGGCGCCCTCATGCAGCAAATTCAGATGGATGGTGCCCTGCTCCGGCTTGCCGGCGGCCAGGCGCATTGCGCGGCTTTCCAGGCCGTGGTCAACGGCGTTGCGCAGCATATGCTCCAGCGGCGCCACCATACGTTCCAGCACGCTGCGGTCCAGTTCGCCCTCGGCATTGCCAACCACCAGTTCCACCTGCTTGCCCAGCTCGCTGGCCACCTGCCGCACCACGCGCTGCAAGCGCGGCACCAGGCGCTCGAACGGCACCATCAGGGTGGCCGTCAGGCCCTCCTGCAACTGGCTGTTCACCCGCGCCTGCTGTTGCAGCAGGCTGTAGGCCTCCTGAGCGCGCTGAGCCAGGGTCTCCTTCAGGTCGAGCAGGTCCGAGGCAGACTCGAAGAGGGCCCGTGACAGCTGCTGCAGCTGGGAGTGGCGGTCCATTTCCAGCGGGTCGAAGTCGTCATAGGCATCGCCTTCGAACTGCTGCCGGCTGGAGATTCGCCCCTGGGTCTCGACATCCAGACGCAGCAACTGATCACGCATGCGCTCGAGTGTGGTTTCCATCTCGTTGAGGGCGAACTGCGCGTCGTTGACCTGCTGCTCGATGCGCCCCCGGATGATCGAGTGCTCGCCGGCCAGGTTACCCAGGTCGTCGAGCAGCTCGGCGTCGACCTTGACCATGTCACCCGGTGCCCGCTCTGGCGCTGCTGCCGGTACTTCGGCGGTGGCAGCTTCTGGCGGCCCCTGGCCCGCGGCACTGTCTGTCAGTGCGGCGCTGCTGAAGTTGCGAATGTAGTCGATCAGCGCTGTAGCGGCATGCAGCGGCTGCCCCAGGCGCACAGCGTCAAGCATATGCGCCAGCCGGTCGTGGCAGTTCTGCAGCAGTGCGAACAGTGGCGCGCTTGGCGGCAATCTACCCGCAGCCAACAGCTCATAGAGGAACTCCAGTTCGTGGGCCAGGTCGCCGATCGGGGTAATTTCGACCATGCGCGCCACGCCCTTGAGGGTGTGCAGGTCGCGCATCAGGTTGTCCACCTCGACGCTGCTGCGCGGGTCGGCCTGCCAGCGCGCCAGGGCCGCCGCGGCGCTCTCGACGATGTCCGAGCTTTCTTCCAGGAACACTTCCAGCAGCTCTTCGCCGGGGCTTTCCGGCTCCTCGGCAAGCGGCTCGGCCACCTGCGGTTGCAACGGCGGGCGTGGCAACCCCAAGGTATCGGACAGGTCCATGTCCGGGTGCAGTGGTGTGACCGTATCGATGCCCACCAGGCCGGTGGCATCTGGCGCCAAGGCCTGGTCCAGCAGGTTGCGCAGGCTGTCGACCAGCTCCGGGCGCGGTGGAATATCCTGCCCGGCCGCCACTTCGTCCAGCATGTCCAGCAAGGCTTCATGGGCCCGCTGCGCCTGGCTGAAGAAGCGGGCATCGGCAGGCAGGCTGCCCTCCTCCACAGCGCCATACAGGTCCAGCAACGCCTCGCACACGTCATCCATCTGCCACAGGTCGGCCAGGTGCGCGGCGTGCCCCAGGGTGGTCATCTGGTCGAGCAGGTTATCCAGTGCGTCGCGCTGGGCGGGCTGTTGCTGCCAGCGCGACAACAACGTCTCTGCATCGAGCAAGATGTCCATGGCCTGGGCCAGGAAGCTGGCGACCAACTGCGGATCACGCTTGCTGCGGCCGGCATGGTGCGGGTCTTCATGCAGGCTGGCCAGGCGGCGGTCCACGGCCTGGCCAACCTGCTCGATCAGTTCCGCGGCACCGGGGATGGCGGCCAGGGGCGTGCTATCGAGTTGCGCCAAGCCCAGATGGAACAACGACCGCGCAGCCTCCAGCCATTCCATTTCGGCCATTTGCAGTGGCAGTTGATGGCCCTTGTACTCACGGGCCAGGCGGTCGAAGGCAGTGGCCAGTTCGGCCACCGGCATCACACCGGCCATGGCGGCACTGCCTTTGAGTGTGTGCAAGGCACGCTGCAAGTCATCGCTGACCGGCGTGTCGTGGCCGCCGGTGCTTTGCAGATAAACCTCAAGGCTGGCCAGATGACCCTGCGCCTCGCTGCGAAAAATACCCAGCAACTGCGGATCGAGGCCATCGACACCGGCAGCCGCCGGGGCATCGTTTTCGGCCAGGCTGTGCAGATGCCCGGCCAATTGCTCGATTTCAGTCAGTTGCGGCAACTGGCCGGCGGCAAAGTCGGCCAGCAGGTCAGGCAGGTGGACGAACACCTGCTGCAGCGCTACAACCCCTTCCGGGCTGAGCACGCTGCGGCCCTCGAGCACCCGGTTCAGCAGGTGCTCGGCGCCCCAGGCCAGTTCAGCCACCGCCTCGGCATGCACCATGCGGCCGCTGCCTTTGAGTGTATGCAGCGCGCGACGCACTTCGCCCAGTGCCTCGCGCTGCTGGTTGTCGGCACGCCAGCGCAGCCAGTGGCGCTCGATTTCCGGCAGCAGTTCGCCCGCCTCGTCAAGGAACACTTGGCGAAGCTCATCATCGATGCCATCGCCATTGCCGTCCTGGTCTGGGCTGGCCCCGATCACCGCGCACTGCACACCCAGCGCCGCCAGGCTGGCCCGTGCCATCTCGATAAAGGGTTGGCCATCGGCCAGCGGGTCTGCCGTCCGCCATTGCAGGTAGCATTCGGCAGCGCTCAGTGCCTCGGCCAAGTGCGTCAGCTCATCAATCGGCGGCTCTTCCTCCTGGTGCTGCAACCAACGCTGCACATAGCTTGCGCAGCCGACAAACAGCTCGGCCACGGCCGGCAGCATCAACATGGCCAATGCCCCGCGGATCTGCTGTAACAGCCCCGGCAAGGGCTGCAGGCGTTGCCGCGGCCAGTCGGACTCCAGGTAATCGCCGATCAGATCCTTGGCCTGCTGCAACACGTTCAGCGATTCATTCAGCACCAGCTGGCGTATTTCGGCCAGGTCCGAGCCCGGCAGGCTGCCTTGGCCGTTTTCCTCCAAAGGGCCGACCATGCCGTTCAGGGAGGCCTCCACGTACAGCAGGGCCCCCGCCACATCCATCAACACCGCGTCGTCCACCGCCCGCTCGCCCTGAGCCAATGCCTGCAACGCCAGCACCTGGTCGATGATCACCCGCCGCGGTTGCTGAAAGCCCAGTACCGCCAAGGTGTCAGCCACGTGGCGCAACGGCGCCAACAGCGCATCGAGCTGTTCGCGGTGCTGACGGTCGCCGCGCCCGAACTGGTCCAGGCGCTCCTTGATGCGCATCAAGTCATCGCACAGTGCAGTCACCACCGAACGCAGCGCATCGCGCCCCGACCCGGCCTGCAGTTGGTCACGCCAGTTGCCCAGCGACAGGTCGAGGTTGGCAAGGTCATCGTCACCCGCGAAGCGTTGGGCGGCGCCGGTCATCAGGCTGGCCTGAGCCAGCGGTTCCTCCCCCCGGCAGGCGCGCAGCTGGTTGAGCAACGGCAGCATCACCAGTGGCAGGTCATGGCGAGCACCGCGCAACCGCTCCAGGTACGAGGGCAACTGCTCCAGGCCGCGGAACAATGCACCCAGGCAATCACCCCGGGGGCTGACCTGGCCGTCGGCCAATGCCTTGGCAAACAGCTCCAGCTCCTCGGCCAGGCGCGTGGCGCCGCGCAGTTCGAGCATGCGCAGGCAGCCGTGCACCTGGTGCAGGTTGTCGACCACGAAAGCCATCATCGACAGGTCGCCCGTCTCGCCGGCAAAGCGCTCCAGCGCCTGCCGTGCCTGGCCCAGGCAATCGAGGATGGCGGCCTTGGTCCAGGCCAGCGCCACTGTTTCGTGACGCTCGGGGCTTACTGCAGAAGCCATGGTCACTATTCCTCAACGCGGCTCGGTAGGGGGTGGCAGGGTGAAACCGGACACCGAACGGCGCATCTCGCTGGCCATGCGGGCCAAGTGGCGGATGCTGTCGGCGGTGGCACCGGAGCCGGCGGAGGTCTGCGCGGTAATCTGCTGGATCACCGCCATGGTGTGGGAGATCTGCCCGGCGGACGAGGTCTGCAACTGGGCAGCGTCGGAGATGCTGTGGATAAGGTCGGCGAGGTTCTGCGATACCCCTTCGATCTCGGCCAGCGCCACCCCGGCATCCTGGGCCAGGCGTGCGCCACGCACCACTTCGGCGGTGGTCTGCTCCATGGAGATCACCGCTTCGTTGGTATCGGCCTGGATGGTACGCACCAGCGCCTCGATCTGGCGGGTGGCAGACGATGAGCGTTCGGCCAGGCGCTGCACCTCGTCGGCAACCACGGCAAACCCACGCCCGGCCTCACCGGCCAGCGAGGCCTGGATGGCGGCGTTCAGGGCGAGGATGTTGGTCTGGTCGGCAATGTCGTCGATCAGGCTGACGATATCGCCGATTTCCTGTGAGGACTCGCCCAGGCGCTTGATCCGCTTGGCGGTGTCCTGGATCTGCTCGCGAATGTTGTCCATGCCGTTGATGGTGTTGTGCACCACCTCGTTGCCCTTGTTGGCGATGGCAACCGAACGCTCGGCCACCTTGGCCGATTCGTAAGCATGCGCCGAAACCCGATCGATCGACTCGACCATGTCACCCACCGCCTCGGACGCCTCGCTGATCTGTGCAGCCTGGTGCTCGGAGGCCTTGGCCAGCTGCCGCGCAGTGTTCTGCGTGTCCTGCACGGCGGCAGCGACCTGCATTGCACTGTGGTTGATGGTGGCGACCAGGTCGCGCAACTGGTCCACGGAATAGTTGATCGAGTCGGCAATGGCGCCGGTAAAGTCTTCAGTCACCGATACGGTCACCGTCAGGTCGCCATCTGCCAGCTCTTCGATTTCGTCGAGCAGGCGCATGATGGCCTGCTGGTTGCGTTCGTTCTTTTCTGCGGTCTCGCGCAGTTGGCGGTTGGTGGTGCGCACCATGACCAGGCCGATGAGGATGATCGAGGCCAGCGCCAGCAGCCCCAGCGCATAGCCGCCAACGGTGTCGAGGGTGCGCCCGCCAGCCAGGTTCTCGAAACCGTTCGCCAGGTGCGACGCTTCGTCGAGCAGGGTTTGCGAAAGGCTGAAGATGTTGCCCGCAGCCTCCCGCACACGGAACAGTTCGGGCGAGGTTTCGAGGATTTCATCCACCGAACCGGCAACGAACTGGAACAACTCGGCGATTTCGGCCAGCCGCGCACGCGCATCGGCGTCTTCGACGCGGGTTATCTGGATTGTCGCATTGCCATCGAGCATGCCCTCCAGCACCTGGCCAAAGCGCCCGGCGTCACGGCCGAAGGCATCGGCCGCCTGGGCGGCGCTGTCGTCACCGGCCAGCACGGTGTTGACCGAGCCAAGGATGCGTTCGGCCAGCAACAGCTGGCGCTGGGCCACCGCAACCTGATTGGCCGGGGCACCGCTCTGCAGCAGGATCTCGACCACTTTTTCGTATTCCACCTGCAACTGCGGCACGGTCTCGGCCAGGGTCGCTGCCACCTGGTGCAGCGACAGCACGGTCTGCTCGCTGGCCAGGATGATGTCGGTGTTCTTGCGCAGGTTTTCCCAGTCGCGGCGTACCGATTCCATCTCGTCACGCACCGAAGGTGGCGCAGGCGGCAGGCCAGTGGACTTGTCACCCTGGCGCAGGTAACCCCAGCGCCGTTCGAAGTCATTGCGCGCATCCGACAGCAGCTTGAAGGCCAGGGCCTTGCCGGTGGCCGCCTCGGTGGCGTTCTTGGCGATACGCTGCGACAGCACGCGCAGCTCGCCGGCATGGCCGATGTACTGCTTGTCGTAGTTGGATTGGGTATTCAGGTAAGCAAAGTTGGCGAACAGCAAGATGATCGAAAGGATCAGGATCAGGAACAGCACGGTGATCTGCGCGATGCTGCGGGTACGTGGGCTCACGGTGGTGGCAGTGACGGGGGTGGCAGGCTTGTTCACGTTCGCAGGTCCTATAACGCCACATCGAGAAAGCCCGGCGCCTGGGCCAGGGCAAAGGGGCTGAAGATCGCCCAGTTACGTTCACGCGGAAAATACCCCTGCACAAAGCGTGCAGCGGCAGGGATCAGCGGCTGCGGCGGCGACAGCTGCAGGCTGTCGAGGGCAAAGTGCTGAAGGCCCAGCACCTCGTCGACCAGCAAACCGACGAACAGGTCGTCGTGATCCAGCACCAGCACTCGCCGCTGCTTGCCCGGTGCGGCGTGGCCAAGGCCGAAAAAGCAGCTCAGGTCCATCACCGGCAACAGCCGGCCACGCAGGTTGGCCACCCCGCACACCCACGGCTGCACGCCGGGGACGCGGCTACTGCGCGGTTCGCGCAGCACCTCGGCCACTTCGCCCATGGGCGCGACGAACCACTGCCCGGCAATGCGAAAGCCAATGCCGCTCCACTGCTGCACGCGGTTGTCCTGCGGCGGCTGGTCGGCAACCAGCAGGCGACAGCGCCGGTCGATGTCCAGCAACAACTCAAAGGCGGTCAGCGACGCGCCTTGCGGGCGGGTGGTCAAGCCCCCAGTACTTCTTTGAGCTTGGCGATCAGCGCCTCCTCTTCCACCGGTTTGGTCAGGAAGTCACGGGCACCCTGGCGCGTGGCCCAGATACGGTCGGTTTCCTGGTCCTTGGTGGTTACCACGATCACTGGAATAGCGCTGGTGTCCGGGTCCTTGCTGAGCTGGCGGGTGGCCTGGAAGCCGTTCATGCCAGGCATGACGATGTCCATCAGCACCGCGTCGGGCTTGTCCTGCCGGGCCAGGGCCACGCCGTCGGCACCGTTGCTGGCCTTGAGCACCTGGTAGCCGTGCTTTTCCAGCCATTCGGTCAATCTGTACATCTCTGTCGGCGAGTCGTCGACAATCAGAACTCGGGCCATGCTGTTTCCCCATCAGGAAAGTAGGACCGCGCCATGGCGGGGCTCGGTCAGGGTGCGTGTTGTTGAGGTGCGGCAAACCCGGGCACATGGGCGCGGATCGCGTCGAGCAGTTCTTCCTTGCTGAACGGTTTGGTCAGGAACTGATCGGAACCGACCACCCGGCCGCGGGCCTTGTCGAACAGGCCATCGCGGGACGACAGCAGGATAACCGGGGTGTCCTTGAAGGCACTGTTGTGCTTGATTACCGCGCAGGTCTGGTAGCCGTCCAGGCGTGGCATCAGCACATCGACGAAAATGATGCTGGGCTGATGGTCGACGATCTTGGCCAGGGCATCGAAGCCATCGCTGGCGGTGATCACCTCGCAGCCCGCTTCACCGAGCAACATCTGCGCGGTGCGGCGGATCGTGCGGGAATCGTCGATCACCATCACCTTCAGGGGTTGTTCCATAGACGCCTACCAGTAGGATTGAAGCCGCAAGTTGCAAGCGGCAAGCTGCAAGAAAGCAGCTCGGCGCATGGATGCTCTTTTCTTGAGGCTTGTAGCTCAAGGCTTGCAGCTGCATTTTTAGCATACTCCGGGTGGCCATTCCATCTGCCGCGCCCCTTGACCGTCGGCGTTCGCGGCGCCACCCTGAGCCACTTTTCTTTCGATCCACCGCGGCCACCTGCCGCCAAGAGGACCCCCCATGAGCGTTCGCCTCGGCATTGTGATGGACCCCATCGCGTCCATCTCCTACAAGAAGGACAGCTCGCTGGCCATGCTGCTGGCCGCCCAGGCACGCGGCTGGAGCCTGTTCTACATGGAACAGCAAGACCTGTATCAGGGTGAAGGCAAGGCCCGCGCCCGCATGCGCCCGCTGAAGGTGTTTGCCGACCCTGAACGCTGGTTCGAACTGGGCGAGGAGCAGGACAGCCCGCTGGCCGAGCTGGACGTGATCCTGATGCGCAAGGACCCGCCCTTCGACATGGAGTTCGTCTACAGCACTTACCTGCTGGAACAAGCCGAGAACGACGGCGTACTGGTGGTAAACCGCCCGCAAAGCCTGCGCGACTGCAACGAGAAGATGTTCGCCACGCTGTTCCCGCAATGCACCACCCCGACCCTGGTCAGCCGCCGCCCGGACATCATTCGCGAATTCACCGCCAAGCATGCCGACGTGATCCTCAAGCCACTGGATGGCATGGGCGGTACGTCGATCTTCCGTCACCGGGCTGGCGACCCCAACCTGTCGGTGATCCTGGAAACCCTGACCGCACTGGGCACCCAGCAGATCATGGCGCAGGCCTACCTGCCGGCAATCAAGGACGGCGACAAGCGCATCCTGATGATCGATGGCGAGCCAGTGGACTATTGCCTGGCACGCATTCCGGCCAGCGGCGAAACCCGTGGCAACCTGGCCGCGGGCGGGCGTGGCGAAGCCCGCCCACTGACCGAGCGCGACCGCTGGATCGCCGCCCAGGTCGGCCCGACGCTGCGCGAGAAGGGCCTGCTGTTCGTTGGCCTGGACGTGATCGGCGACTACCTCACCGAAATCAACGTCACCAGCCCCACCTGTATCCGCGAAATCGATGCCGCCTACAACACCGATATCGGTGGCAAGCTGATGGATGCCATTGATCGCAAGCTAAAGGCACGCTGACAGCCAACGCGAAGTAAAGCCGTAGAGTGGGGTATGATGCCGGTCCTATTCGACTGAGCTGCTGCCCCGCCCTGCGGTTGCTGGATACCTGATGACGCACCCCGCTGACGTCCCTGCCGACCTGCTGCCTCCCCGTGTTCGCCCTGCGGACCGGCTTGGCTTCACCCTGTTCCTGGCTGCGCTGGTGCACCTGGCGCTGATCCTTGGCGTCGGCTTCACCGTGGTCAAGCCTGCCGAAATCCGCCACACCATGGACATCACCCTGGCCACCTTCAAGAGCGAGAAACCGCCCGAGAAGGCTGACTTCCAGGCCCAGGACAACCAGCAAGGCAGCGGCACCCTGGACAAGAAAGCGGTGCCCAAGACCACCGAGCTGGCGCCGTTCCAGGACAGCAAGATCAACAAGATCACCCCACCGCCTGCGGCCAGGCCAGAGGTGGTCCCACCCCCTCCCCCGAAAAAGTCGGCAGTGGTGACGACGGCGCCCAAGCCGCACAAGGTCGAGCCCAAACCCAAGGAAAGCAAGGCACAGCCCAAGCCAGCCGCACCGGCACCGGACTTCGACAGCTCGCAGCTGTCCAGCCAGATCGCCAGCCTGGAGGCGGAGCTGTCCAACGAGCAGCAGATGTACGCCAAGCGCCCGCGCATCCATCGCCTGAACGCCGCGTCGACCATGCGCGACAAGGGCGCCTGGTACAAGGAAGAGTGGCGCAAGAAGGTCGAGCGCGTGGGTAACCTCAACTACCCCGACGAAGCACGCCGACAGCAGATCTACGGCAACTTGCGCATGATGGTGTCGATCAACCGCGATGGCTCGCTGTACGAGGTGCTGGTACTGGAATCATCCGGGCAGCCCGTGCTGGACCAGGCGGCGCAACGCATCGTGCGGCTGGCCGCGCCGTTTGCACCGTTTACCGGGGATCTGGCCGAGTTCGACCGGCTGGAGATCATCCGCACCTGGCGCTTTGCCCGTGGGGACCGTTTGTCCAGTAACTGATTTTCTGCCTGTGCCGGCCTCTTCGCGGGCGCGCCCGCTCCCACAGGTTGCTCACCGGCGCTGAAGCCTGTGGAGTATCGGCGGGAGCGGGCATGCCCGCGAAGGGGCCGGCAAAAGCGACACAAAGCCCACCTTGTCAGTCTCGCCACCTGGCGCCACACTATCCCCCATGAAAACCCTCGCACCCAGCTACCTCAAGCACCAGTTCCTGATCGCCATGCCGCACATGGCCGATCCGAACTTCGCCCAGACCCTCACGTATATCGTCGAGCACAATGAGCATGGCGCCATGGGCCTGGTGGTCAACCGACCACAGGAACTGAGCCTGGCCGACATCCTCGAGCAACTGCGCCCGGACGAAACGCCGCCGGCCAGCACCTTGCAGGTGCCGATCTACCAGGGTGGCCCGGTACAAACCGACCGCGGCTTCGTGCTGCACAGCAGCGAGTGCAGTTTCCAGGCCAGCGTGGCGCTGGAAGGGCTGTCGCTGACCACGTCACAGGACATATTGCTGGCTATCGCCGCCGGTGTGGGCCCGAAACAGAGCCTGATCACCCTGGGCTATGCCGGTTGGGAAGCGGGCCAACTGGAAGCGGAACTGGCCGACAACGCCTGGCTGAACTGCCCGTTCGACCCGGAAATCGTCTTCGGCATGGCCAGCGACCTGCGCCTTGAGGCTGCGGCCGCCAGCCTGGGGATCAACCTGCACCTGCTGACCAGCCAGGCGGGCCACGCCTGATGGCTGATCTACGCCTGCTGCTGGGCTTCGACTATGGCAGCAAACAGATCGGCGTGGCCGTCGGCCAGGTGATTACCGGCCAGGCCCGCGAACTGTGCACCCTGAAGGCGCAGAACGGCGTACCGGACTGGGCCCAGGTGGAAAAGCTGATTGCCGAATGGAAGCCAGATGCCATTGTCGTAGGCCTGCCGCTGAACATGGACGGCACACCCAGCGAAATGAGCGCCCGCGCCGAAAAGTTCGCCCGCCGCCTGAACGGCCGCTTCAACCTGCCCGTGCACACGCACGACGAGCGCCTGACCACCTTCGAGGCCAAAGGCGAGCGCATGGCCCGTGGCGGCCAGCGTGGCAGCTACCGCGACAACCCGGTCGATGCCATTGCCGCCGCCTTGTTGCTGCAAGGCTGGCTGGAGGCCAATACCTGATCATCTTTGCCGCCGGGCCCACCCGGCGCACCCTTCCGAGGAGCCCGCAATGAGCCTACCCAATCCCGCCGAGCTGATCCGGCAGATGGCTGTCGACCTTCGTGCCCACCTGGCGCGCCGGGCAATCACCGAGCCCCGTTACATCGGTATCCGCACCGGCGGCGTCTGGGTTGCCCAGGCCCTGCAGGATGCCATGGGCGACACCAGCCCAATGGGCACCCTGGACGTGTCGTTCTACCGCGACGACTTCAGCCAGAACGGCCTGCACCCACAAGTGCGCCCGTCCGAGTTGCCGTTCGAGGTCGAGGGCCAGCACCTGGTGCTGGTGGATGACGTGCTGATGAGCGGTCGTACCATCCGCGCGGCGCTCAACGAACTGTTCGATTACGGCCGCCCGGCCAGCGTCACCCTGGTCTGCCTGCTGGACCTGGATGCCGGCGAACTGCCGATTCGCCCGAACGTGCTCGGCGCCACCCTGTCGCTGGCCGCCCATGAACGGGTAAAATTGACCGGACCCGCACCGCTCGCCCTCGAGCGCCAGGACCTCGCCTCCGCTTCCGCCCTTTAAGAGTCCCCCGCGATGACGCCAATCGACGCCAAGCGCCCGCTGCAGCTCAATGATCAGGGCCAGCTGCGCCACTTCCTCTCGCTTGACGGTTTGCCCCGCGAACTGCTCACCGAGATCCTCGACACCGCCGACTCCTTCCTGGAAGTCGGTGCCCGGGCTGTGAAAAAAGTCCCGTTGCTGCGCGGCAAGACTGTGTGCAACGTGTTCTTCGAGAACTCGACCCGTACCCGTACCACCTTCGAACTGGCAGCCCAGCGCCTGTCGGCCGACGTGATCAGCCTGAACGTGTCGACCTCCTCGACCAGCAAGGGCGAAACCCTGTTCGACACCCTGCGCAACCTCGAAGCCATGGCCGCCGACATGTTCGTCGTACGCCACTCCGACTCCGGCGCCGCGCACTTCATCGCCGAGCACGTGTGCCCGGAAGTGGCCGTGATCAACGGCGGTGACGGCCGCCACGCGCACCCGACCCAGGGCATGCTCGACATGCTCACCATCCGCCGTCACAAAGGCAGCTTCGAAAACCTGTCCGTGGCGATCGTCGGCGACATCCTGCACTCGCGTGTGGCCCGTTCCGACATGCTCGCGCTCAAAGCGCTGGGTTGCCCGGACATCCGCGTGATCGGGCCGAAAACCCTGATCCCGATCGGTATCGAGCAGTACGGCGTAAAGGTCTACACCGACCTCGCCGAAGGCCTGAAAGACGTCGACGTGGTGATCATGCTGCGCCTGCAGCGTGAGCGCATGGCCGGTGGCCTGCTGCCCAGTGAAGGCGAGTTCTACCGCCTGTTCGGCCTGACGACCGCGCGCCTGGCCGGGGCCAAGCCTGACGCCATCGTCATGCACCCGGGCCCGATCAACCGTGGCGTGGAAATCGAGTCGGCGGTTGCCGATGGCAAGCACTCGGTGATCCTCAACCAGGTCACCTACGGCATCGCCGTGCGCATGGCCGTGCTGTCCATGGCCATGAGCGGGCAGAACGCGCAACGTCAATTGGACCAGGAGAACGCCCAGTGACCATCAGTATTCTCGGCGCCCGGGTCATCGACCCCAACAGCGGCCTGGACCAGGTCACCGACCTGCACCTGGACGGCGGCCGCATTGTCGCCATCGGCGCCGCACCGGCCGGTTTCAGCGCCAGCCGCACGATCCAGGCTGATGGCCTGGTCGCTGCGCCCGGTCTGGTTGACCTGGGCGTGTCCCTGCGCGAGCCGGGTTACAGCCGCAAAGGCAACATCGCCAGTGAAACCCGCGCTGCCGTTGCCGGCGGTGTCACCAGCCTGTGCTGCCCGCCACAGACCAAGCCGGTGCTGGACACCTCGGCGGTAGCCGAACTTATCCTTGACCGCGCCCGCGAAGCCGCCAACAGCAAGGTCTACCCGGTCGGCGCCCTGACCAAGGGCCTGGAGGGCGAGCAACTGGCCGAACTGGTGGCCCTGCGTGACACCGGTTGCGTAGCGTTTGGCAACGGCCTGAAGGAAATCCCCAACAACCGTACCCTGGCCCGCGCCCTGGAGTATGCCGCCACCTTCGACCTGACGGTGGTGTTCCACTCCCAGGACCGCGATCTGGCCCAGGGCGGCCTGGCCCACGAAGGTGCCATGGCCAGCTTCCTCGGCCTGCCGGGCATCCCGGAGAGCGCCGAAACCGTGGCCCTGGCGCGCAACCTGCTGCTGGTGGAACAGAGCGGCGTGCGTGCGCACTTCAGCCAGATCACCAGCGCCCGTGGTGCGCGGCTGATCGCCCAGGCCCAGGCCTTGGGCCTGCCGGTAACCGCCGATGTAGCGCTGTACCAGCTGATCCTCACGGACGAGTCGCTGCGCGAGTTCTCCAGCCTGTACCACGTGCAGCCGCCGCTGCGCACCGCTGCCGACCGTGACGGGTTGCGCGAGGCGGTGAAGTCGGGGGTGATCCAGGCCATCTCCAGCCATCACCAGCCGCACGAGCGCGATGCCAAGCTGGCCCCGTTCGGCGCCACCGAGCCGGGTATCAGCAGCGTCGAGTTGCTGCTGCCACTGGCCATGACCCTGGTGCAGGACGGCCTGCTCGACCTGCCAACCTTGCTGGCCCGCCTGAGCAGCGGCCCGGCTGCCGCCCTGCGCCTGCCGGCCGGTGAGCTGAAAGTGGGTGGCGCGGCCGACCTGGTGCTGTTCGACCCGCAAGCGTCCACCGTTGCTGGCGAACAATGGTTCTCCCGTGGCGAGAACTGCCCGTTCATCGGCCACTGCCTGCCGGGCGCGGTGCGTTATACCTTGGTCGATGGGCACATCTGCCACGAGGCCTGAGTAACGCCTGTGGGAGCGGCCTTGTGTCGCGATAGGGCCGCAAAGCGGCCCCAGCAATCTATGCATGATGCCGAGATCCTGGGGCCGCTGCGCGGCCCTTTCGCGACGCAAGGCCGCTCCCACATTGACCACCTGCAACCTTTAGCCTGCACCAACCATTCATCCCCCCCGGTTGAAATCCTTCCCCCCACCCCCATATGAGTCTGCATCAGGCACTTTCGCCCCGCTGCGTGGAGACTCTCCCCTTGACCACAATCGTTTCTGTCCGCCGTAACGGCAAAGTCGTCATGGGCGGCGACGGCCAGGTATCCCTCGGCAACACCGTGATGAAAGGCAACGCCAAGAAGGTGCGCCGCCTGTACCACGGCCAGGTCATCGCGGGCTTCGCCGGCGCCACTGCCGACGCCTTCACCCTGTTCGAGCGCTTTGAAGGTCAGCTGGAAAAACACCAGGGTCACCTGGTACGCGCCGCCGTCGAGCTGGCCAAGGAATGGCGTACCGACCGCTCCCTGAGCCGCCTGGAAGCCATGCTGGCCGTGGCCAACAAGGATGCATCACTGATCATCACCGGCAACGGTGACGTGGTCGAACCCGAAGATGGCCTGATCGCCATGGGGTCCGGCGGCGCCTATGCCCAGGCCGCAGCCCGTGCCCTGCTGAACAAGACCGACCTCTCGGCCCGCGAAATCGCCGAGACCGCCCTGAACATCGCCGGCGACATCTGCGTGTTCACCAACCACAACCTGACCATCGAGGAGCAGGACCTGGCCGACTGATTCAGCTGTTCTGGCGCCCCTTCCCGGTGAAGGGGCTTTTCCACGCTGACTCACCTGCCCAAGGACCGTATTGATCATGTCCATGACCCCCCGCGAGATCGTCCACGAACTCAACCGCCACATCATCGGCCAGGACGACGCCAAGCGCGCCGTGGCTATTGCCCTGCGCAACCGCTGGCGGCGCATGCAGCTCCCTGCCGAGCTGCGTGCCGAAGTCACCCCCAAGAACATCCTGATGATCGGCCCTACCGGCGTCGGCAAGACCGAAATCGCCCGCCGGCTGGCCAAACTGGCCAACGCGCCGTTCCTCAAGGTCGAAGCCACCAAGTTCACCGAAGTGGGCTACGTGGGCCGCGACGTCGAGTCGATCATCCGTGACCTGGCCGATGCCGCGCTGAAGATGCTGCGCGAGCAGGAAATCATCCGCGTGCGCCACCGCGCCGAAGACGCCGCCGAAGACCGCATCCTCGACGCCCTGCTGCCCCAGGCACGCGTCACCAGCTTCAGCGAGGAAGCCGCACAGACCAGCAGCGACTCCAACACCCGCCAGCTGTTCCGCAAGCGCCTGCGCGAAGGCCAGCTGGACGACAAGGAAATCGAGATCGAAGTGGCCGATGCCGTCGGTGTCGAAATTGCTGCGCCGCCCGGCATGGAAGAAATGACCAACCAGCTGCAGAGCCTGTTTGCCAACATGGGCAAGGGCAAGCGCAAAGCGCGCAAGCTGAAGGTGAAGGAAGCGCTGAAGATGGTTCGCGATGAAGAAGCGAGCCGCCTGGTCAACGAGGAAGAGCTCAAGGCCAAGGCCCTGGAAGCAGTCGAACAGCACGGTATCGTGTTCATCGACGAAATCGACAAGGTTGCCAAGCGTGGCAACGTTGGCGGCGCCGACGTGTCCCGTGAAGGCGTACAGCGCGACCTGCTGCCGCTGATCGAAGGCTGCACCGTCAACACCAAGCTGGGCATGGTCAAGACCGACCACATTCTGTTCATTGCCTCGGGTGCATTCCACCTGAGCAAGCCGAGCGACCTGGTGCCCGAGCTGCAAGGCCGTCTGCCGATTCGTGTCGAGCTGAAGGCACTGACCCCGGAAGACTTCGAGCGCATCCTGCAGGAGCCGCACGCGTCGCTGACCGAGCAGTACCAGGCATTGCTGAAGACCGAAGGCCTGAACATCGAGTTCCTCGCCGACGGCATCAAGCGCCTGGCCGAGATTGCCTACCAGGTCAACGAGAAGACCGAAAACATCGGTGCCCGCCGCCTGCACACCCTGCTCGAGCGTTTGCTCGAAGAAGTGTCGTTCAGTGCGGGCGACCTGGCCAGCACCCATGACGAAGCGCCGATCCAGATCGACGCGGCGTATGTGAACAGCCACCTGGGTGAGCTGGCACAGAACGAAGACCTGTCGCGTTACATTCTGTAAGACCGGTTTCGACAGTTTCGCGGACAAGCCCGCTCCTGCACGCGCCACCACAACCCTTGGGTCTGTGGTGATCCGTGCGGGGGCGGGCTTGTCCGCGAAGAGGCCCTTGAATCCCTCCCCCATAAGCTGGAAGCTGTGCCTCATCAGCTCCCGAGAGATTCTGCCCATGGCCCGCCTGCCTACCGCCATCAACCTGCACAAAGCCTCCAAAACCCTCAGCCTCACCTACGCGCCCGGCGAGGTCTACCACCTGCCCGCCGAATTCCTGCGCGTGCACTCTCCCTCCGCCGAGGTCCAGGGCCACGGCAACCCCATCCTGCAGTTCGGCAAGATCAACGTTGGCCTCAGTGGCCTGGAACCTGCCGGCCAATATGCACTGAAACTGACCTTCGACGACGGCCATGACAGCGGCTTGTTCACTTGGGAATACCTTGAGCAACTGTGCCTGCGCCAGGAACAACTGTGGGCGGAATACCTCGACGAGTTGCACAAGGCCGGCAAATCCCGCGACCCAGCCGAATCTGTGGTCAAGCTCATGCTCTAGCGCAAGGCCTGCGGGGTTTAGAGCGCATTTTCTAAATTCATCTGTTTGAATGACTTGCAGACAGCCCAGTGAAGGGCTGTCTTGCGCATTACACGAAAGTCGGGTAACCAATGGGTGTGGCAAGTTCCCTGCATGACTTTGCAGGTCGGCAGAACCCACGCAGCACCGCTGTTCCTTATCACTGGTCACCCGAGTAGCAGTACCGGGCTCAGGGCTGTGCACCCGCCACAGCAACCGGTACTCGTCTCAGGACAACGGAGCGTCGTAGATGAGTAACAAGAACAACGATGAGCTGCAGCGGCAGGCCTCGGAAAACACCCTGGGGCTGAACCCAGTCATCGGCATCCGCCGCAAGGACCTGTTGAGCTCGGCACGCACCGTGCTGCGCCAGGCCGTGCGCCAACCGCTGCACAGCGCCAAGCATGTGGCTCACTTTGGCCTGGAGCTGAAGAACGTGTTGCTGGGCAAATCCAGCCTGGCCCCGGACAGCGACGACCGTCGCTTCAATGACCCGGCCTGGAGCAACAACCCGCTGTACCGCCGCTACCTGCAAACCTACCTGGCCTGGCGCAAGGAGCTGCAGGACTGGGTGAGCAGCAGCGACCTGTCCCCCCAGGACATCAGCCGCGGCCAGTTCGTCATCAACCTGATGACCGAGGCCATGGCGCCGACCAATACCCTGTCCAACCCGGCTGCGGTCAAACGCTTCTTCGAAACCGGCGGCAAGAGCCTGCTCGATGGCCTGTCCAACCTGGCCAAGGACATGGTCAACAACGGCGGCATGCCCAGCCAGGTGAACATGGATGCCTTCGAAGTGGGCAAGAACCTGGGCACCAGCGAAGGCGCGGTGGTGTACCGCAACGATGTGCTGGAACTGATCCAGTACAGCCCCATCACCGAACAAGTGCATGCGCGTCCGCTGCTGGTGGTGCCGCCACAGATCAACAAGTTCTACGTGTTCGACCTCAGCCCGGAAAAGAGCCTGGCGCGCTTCTGCCTGCGCTCGCAGCAGCAGACCTTCATCATCAGCTGGCGCAACCCGACCAAGGCCCAGCGCGAATGGGGCCTGTCCACCTATATCGATGCGCTGAAAGAAGCCGTCGACGCGGTGCTGTCGATTACCGGCAGCAAGGACCTGAACATGCTCGGCGCCTGCTCCGGTGGCATCACCTGTACCGCACTGGTGGGCCACTATGCCGCCATTGGCGAGAACAAGGTCAACGCCCTGACCCTGCTGGTCAGCGTGCTGGACACCACCATGGACAACCAGGTTGCTTTGTTTGTCGACGAGCAGACCTTGGAGGCCGCCAAGCGCCACTCCTATCAGGCGGGCGTGCTGGAAGGCAGCGAAATGGCCAAGGTGTTCGCCTGGATGCGCCCCAACGACCTGATCTGGAACTACTGGGTAAACAACTACCTGCTCGGCAATGAGCCCCCCGTGTTCGACATCCTGTTCTGGAACAACGACACCACGCGCCTGCCGGCCGCCTTCCACGGCGACCTGATCGAAATGTTCAAGAGCAACCCGCTGACCCGCCCCGACGCCCTGGAAGTGTGCGGCACCGCGATCGACCTGAAACAGGTCAAATGCGACATCTACAGCCTCGCCGGCACCAACGACCACATCACCCCATGGCCGTCATGCTACCGCTCGGCACATCTGTTCGGCGGCAAGATCGAATTCGTACTGTCCAACAGCGGGCATATCCAGAGCATCCTCAACCCGCCGGGCAACCCGAAGGCACGTTTCATGACCGGTGCCGATCGCCCGGGTGACCCGGTGGCCTGGCAGGAAAATGCCATCAAGCATGCAGACTCCTGGTGGTTGCACTGGCAGAGTTGGCTGGGCGAGCGTGCCGGCGCGCTGAAAAAGGCACCGACCCGCCTGGGCAACCGTACCTATGCCGCCGGCGAAGCCTCCCCAGGCACCTACGTTCACGAGCGTTGAGTTACAGCGCCGTGGCGGCCTGCACGGCGCCACGGTGTTTACTTCACCCAAGAGTCACGTGCATGCCGCAACCCTATATTTTCAGGACCGTCGAGCTGGACAACCAGTCCATCCGCACCGCTGTTCGCCCCGGCAAGCCGCACCTGACGCCGTTGCTGATCTTTAACGGCATCGGCGCCAACCTCGAGCTGGTGTTCCCGTTCATCGATGCACTTGACCCGGACCTGGAAGTCATCGCCTTCGATGTGCCCGGGGTCGGCGGCTCGTCTACGCCACGCAACCCGTACCGCTTCCCTGGGCTGGCCAAGCTGACCGCGCGGATGCTCGACTACCTCGACTACGGCCAGGTCAACGTCATCGGCGTGTCCTGGGGCGGCGCCCTGGCCCAGCAGTTTGCTCACGATTACCCCGAGCGCTGCAAGAAGCTGGTGCTGGCCGCCACCGCTGCCGGTGCGGTAATGGTGCCAGGCAAGCCCAAGGTGCTGTGGATGATGGCCAGCCCCCGGCGTTACGTGCAGCCATCGCATGTCATCCGCATTGCGCCGATGATCTATGGCGGCGGCTTCCGACGTGACCCCGACCTGGCCATGCACCATGCCGCCAAGGTGCGCTCCGGCGGCAAGCTGGGCTACTACTGGCAGCTGTTCGCCGGGCTGGGCTGGACCAGCATCCACTGGCTGCACAAGATCCGGCAGCCCACCCTGGTACTGGCTGGCGACGACGACCCGTTGATCCCGCTGATCAACATGCGCCTGCTGGCCTGGCGGATTCCCAATGCCCAGCTACACATTATCGACGACGGCCATCTGTTCCTGATCACCCGTGCCGAAGCCGTCGCCCCGATCATCATGAAGTTCCTGCAGGAAGAACGTCAGCGTGCGGTCATGCATCCCCGTCCGGCCTCGGGGGGGTGAAACAGCTGCGGCCTGACAGGGGAAATGGATCAGACGAGGGAGTGTTGCCATGACAGACAAACCGGCCAAAGGATCGACAACGCTCCCCGCCACCCGCATGAACGTGCAGAACGCCATCCTCGGCCTGCGCGGCCGCGACCTGCTTTCCACGCTGCGCAACGTCGGCCGCCACGGCCTGCGCCACCCGCTGCATACCGCGCATCATCTGCTGGCGCTTGGCGGGCAGTTGGGGCGGGTAATGCTGGGGGACACGCCCTACCAGCCGAACCCGCGTGACGCACGCTTCAGTGACCCGACCTGGAGCCAGAACCCGTTCTATCGCCGCGGCCTGCAGGCCTATCTGGCCTGGCAGAAGCAGACACGCCAGTGGATCGATGAAAGCCATTTGAACGACGATGATCGAGCCCGCGCCCACTTCCTGTTCAACCTGATCAACGATGCGCTGGCGCCCAGCAACTCACTGCTCAATCCGTTGGCGGTCAAGGAGCTGTTCAACACCGGCGGCCAGAGCCTGGTGCGCGGCGTGGCCCACCTGCTCGACGACCTGCGTCACAACGATGGGCTGCCGCGTCAGGTGGACGAGCGCGCCTTCGAAGTGGGCGTCAACCTGGCCGCAACCCCTGGCGCAGTGGTATTTCGCAACGAGCTGCTGGAGCTGATCCAGTACTCGCCGATGAGCGAAAAGCAGCACGCACGCCCACTGCTGGTCGTACCGCCTCAGATCAACAAGTTCTACATCTTCGACCTCAGCGCCACCAACAGCTTCGTCCAGTACATGCTCAAAAGCGGCTTGCAGGTGTTCATGATCAGCTGGCGCAACCCCGACCCACGCCACCGTGAATGGGGCCTTTCCAGCTACGTGCAAGCCCTGGAGGAAGCGCTCAATGCCTGCCGCAGTATCAGCGGCAACCGCGACCCCAACCTGATGGGCGCCTGTGCCGGCGGCCTGACCATGGCCGCACTGCAAGGCCATCTGCAAGCCAAGAAGCAATTGCGCCGGGTGCGCAGTGCCACGTATCTGGTCAGCTTGCTGGACAGCAAGTTCGAAAGCCCGGCCAGCCTGTTCGCCGATGAGCAGACCATCGAAGCGGCCAAGCGACGCTCCTATCAGCGTGGCGTGCTGGACGGTGGCGAAGTGGCGCGGATCTTCGCCTGGATGCGGCCCAACGACCTGATCTGGAATTACTGGGTCAACAACTACCTGCTCGGCAAGACACCGCCGGCGTTCGACATCCTGTACTGGAATGCCGACAGCACGCGCCTGCCCGCCGCGCTGCATGGCGACCTGCTGGAGTTTTTCAAGCTCAACCCCTTGACCTACGCGTCCGGGCTGGAGGTGTGCGGTACGCCGATCGACCTGCAGCAGGTCAATATCGACAGCTTTACCGTGGCCGGCAGCAACGACCACATCACACCATGGGATGCGGTGTACCGCTCGGCCTTGCTGCTGGGTGGCGAGCGGCGCTTCGTGCTGGCCAACAGCGGGCATATCCAGAGCATCATCAACCCGCCAGGCAACCCCAAGGCCTACTACCTGGCCAACCCCAAGCTGAGCAGCGACCCACGCGCCTGGTTCCACGACGCCAAGCGCAGCGAAGGCAGCTGGTGGCCATTGTGGCTGGAGTGGATCACCGCCCGCTCCGGCCTGCTCAAGGCGCCCCGCACTGAACTGGGCAACGCCACTTACCCACCGCTAGGCCCCGCGCCAGGCACCTACGTGCTGACCCGATGAGCTGCTGACTGGATGAAAACCCGCGACCGTATCCTTGAATGCGCCCTGCAGTTGTTCAACCAGCAGGGCGAACCCAACGTATCCACCCTGGAAATTGCCAACGAACTCGGCATCAGCCCAGGCAACCTGTACTACCACTTCCATGGCAAGGAGCCCTTGGTACTGGGCTTGTTCGAGCGTTTTGAGGAAGCGTTGATGCCGTTGCTGGACCCGCCGCTGGAGGTGCGGCTGGACGCAGAGGATTACTGGCTGTTTCTGCACTTGATCGTCGAGCGCATGGCTCAGTACCGCTTCCTGTTCCAGGACCTGTCCAACCTGACCGGTCGCCTGCCCAAGCTCGCCCGAGGCATGCGCAGCCTGATCAATGCAATCAAACGCACGCTGGCGGCGCTGTTGGCCAGCCTCAAGAGCCAGGGGCTGGTAGAGAGTGATACCCAGGCGCTGGGGCAACTGGTTGAGCAGATCACACTGACGCTGATGTTCTCGCTGGATTACCAGCGTGTGCTGGGGCGCGAGGGGGATGTGGGGATCGTGGTGTATCAGGTGATGATGCTGGTGGCGCCGCATCTGCAGGCCCAGGCCCGGGCGGCGGCGGAGCAGCTGGCAGTGAAGTACCTGGAGGGGTAGGCCGAGCAGATCCGTGGTGGGGCCTTCGCGGGCATGCCCGCTCCCACAGGGTCTGCGCTGATGTTCGGATCTGCGCTGTACCTGTGGGAGCGGGCGAGCCCGCGAAGAAAGCGACGCAGTATCAGATCAGGGTACCGGTGCCAGTCGGTGCCGACGGCGTGCTGCTGGCCGGGGTGGCGGCAGTTGCCGGTGCTGTGGTCGCTGCAGGCGCAGCGCTGGCAGCTGGTGCTGCTGGTTTGGCCGCTGCCGGTTTGGCTGGAGCTTTCTTCACCGCAGGTTTCTTGGCTGCCGCAGGTTTGGCCGCTGCAGGCTTGGCTGCTGGCTTGGCTGCAGGTTTTTCCGCTGCGGTTTTGGCTGCGGGTTTGGCCGCTGCGGTTTTGCCAGCAGGTTTGGCCGCCGCCGTTTTCGCCGCAGGCTTGGCTGCTGCCTTGGCCAGTGGCTTGGCCGCAGCCTTGCTTGCAGCCGGCTTGGTTGCTGCAGCGCGCGACGAAATCGGCGTAACCGAAGCACCGGTCAGCTTCTCGATCTGCTTGGTCAGGCTGTCCACCTGCTGGTGCAGTGCCTTGATCTCGTTGCGGCTCGGCACGCCAAGGCGAGAGATGGCGCTGTTAAGGCGCTTGTCGAAGGCTTCTTCAAGTTCGCTCCACTTGCCCAGCGCACGGTCCTTCACGCCCGACACCCGCGAAGTGGTCGAAGACTTGGCAGTCTCGGCAACATCTTCAGCCGTCTTTTTCGCCTGCTTCTCGGCCTTCTCGCCATCCTTCACCAGCGAGTCGAACAGCTTCGGGCCGTCCTGGTCGATCTTCGAATAGATACCCAGCCCCGCCAGCCAGATCTTGCGGGAGTATTTCTCGATCCCGCCGACCCAGGAGCTGCCTTCTTTTTCGGTGTTCTTCTTGCCAGCCATCCTGCTCTCCTTATGGTTTGTGCGCGACGCGCTCAAGCAGCTCATGCAACTGTTCAAGCTTGATCGACAACGCCTCAACGTCATGTTTAGACGGAATACCCAGGCGATTCAAGGCGCGACCGACCCGTGCGTCGAAAGCTTTTTCGATCTTGTCGAGTTGAATTTCTACCTTGCCGCGTACGCGGCTCACTTCTTCACCGACTTCATCAAGCTGGTGGTTGGCGGCATCGAGCTCTTTGTCGATGCGCTTCTTGCCGCGAGTCTCGACACCTTCACCCGCCCTGACCAGCTCCTTGAAGTAGTCAGAGCCTTCCTGACCAACGCGGGCGTAGGCGCCGATACCGGCCAGCCAGATCTTGCGCGCATAGCCGCGCACCTCGCCAAGCGTGCCCAGGGCTTCGTCTTTTTTCTTCACAATCACTTTGGCCATGCTGTGTACCTCATGCTCATGAGTGGTGGAAAACCGCCCATGGAGGCTGGGCTTGAGCATTAAGGTAGGGAAGAAAATTAGAAACCTCACCCTAAGGTCGTCGTTGTCGCATCTATATACCGCAAGCCCCGTTGACCATAGCGCTAGCGTCGCAGGCTTCACCTCACGGACATCGACGCCATGACTGCTGTAGCAAACCCACCCAGGCTGACGTTCAAGCAAAGCGTGGCAGCCTGTTTCTCCAAACGACCCAGCCTGCGGGACGTTTTATCAAAAGAAGCATTCCAGACTTTCAGCGACCGGTATCCATGGTTGCATCGCAACCACCCTCACATCACATCGCTCGATCCTTTCGTCATCTTGCATGCACCGGCCAGCACAGGTGATCTCCCACGTCAGAGCGGGCTGCCGGACGAGCTTCTCAGGCATTTTCTGGCCAAGGAACGTGTGCAACTAAGCGCCGCAGACAAGCTGAGCATCAGCCCACCCCATGTGTTTCAAATTCAGCAGCAAGGCCCGGACAACCTCCGCCAACCCGAAATCATCCCTGACCTGACGAAGCTCAACGATGACTTCGATACAGTGCTTGGTGCGTTGATAACCGCCTTCCAGCAAGCCCAGATCGGCTTCTGGAACGGGCTCGACGAAGACAGCCAAGTCTCGCGCATGCTCTGGCTGGAACACACCATCAAGGCCGCATTGCTCGAGAACCTCCCTGGCCAAGGCCTGGCAGATGATGAAAAAGCTGCAATGTACGCACTGCTCGACGGGGTATTCGACAGCCTGGCTGTCGAGGCGATACAAGTCACGCTCGGAACGGAGGGCGAGGCACGCACCGTCACCCTACCGGATCTGTTGCTCATCACCACAAGTGGCACCCGCAACCTGGTTCTGCAATGCAAACCCTGCGGTTCGGTTCACCGCCATGTCGACCTGCCCAGCTTTGCCACCGCGCTGCAACGGCAGCTAGCGCAACGCTATCGCTTCGAAGCGTTGTCCTGGGCGCACACACCGGTGATCGGACGCCCTTTCGCCTTCCAGGCCAGGCAGCTGCTGAACGATATCCTTGACGACATCGGACGCCTGCGTCTTGGTGGCCTGGCAACCGTCGACGAACTGGAGCGACAACTGCGCCAGGTGAGCGACCCGTCAGCTTACTTCTTCGACCTGCCTTCGCAGGAACGAACTGCACCCGCTGTCAGCCCACCGCGATGGCTGCTCAATGCCAGCGCTGATGACCGCTACGCCTATCACACTGCACTGCTAGATCTGGCGGCGAACCAAGGTCGGTCGAAGGGTCGCACATCGCTGGGCGATGTTGAAGATATCCGTGATTACGCCGCTCGCCGCTTGCGTGAGACCCTGCAGACCAGCTACCCAGACAAGGCGGTACACGACCCGAACAAGGTGCGCATCCGCATTTCCCAGGCCATCATCGGCGCCGCTACACAAGGGCAGTCACTGTTCTTGTACTCGGTTTCCCTGACCGACCTGGCGATTTCACGCCTGCGGCTGGAGGCTGGCGAGGTGATGAGCGGGATGAACTTCGAGGACGGCTCGCCTGTGACCGACTGGCTGAGCATCGACCAGATCAGGGGCCTGATTCATCAGGTCGACATCGGCGGCCACTACCCCTCCTACCTGAAGGACCAAGTCAACACCCAGCCGCGCAGAGCCGAGCGAATCCGCCAGCATGCCAGGGAATGGCGTTACGCCCTTCGGTTCAGCACGCTGAAGGCCAAGATCGAGCGACAGCTTGGCGAAGCGGCAAGCCAGGCAATGCTCAGGTTCTGCCAGGGCATGGACAATGGCGTGGACCTTCTGCGCATCGCCCCCCTGGCGTTCCTTTGCGCGCCTGGCGCTTCGGCAAGCGATGTGGCGCACGGGATGTTCATCATCGAAATACCGGCAAGCGGCAGCTGGGTCTTGTACCGCCCATTCTATGCCGACAGGGCGTTGCAGGAATTTCCGAACCTCGAATTGCTGATGGACGCAATCCGCAGCAGGGGCGAACTGCAAGAGAGCGTATTGGCCTGGCTCGACGATGACGCGCGCCCGATTTACCAGAACGACGGGTTCAAGCACCCGCACTTGCACCCGAACATTACCAAACTGACGCACCTGCTCAATGTGCCGGTCGAGCTGCTGGACAGTCTTTTGCAACGCCTAAGACGCCCGGTTCAGGCCTCGTTCCAAGCCTGGACGGATGATCTGGACACCCACCTGTTCAACGCCCGCATCGACACCATGTTATTGGCCTCAGCCAGCAACAGCGTCTCCAATGCCCAGGAAGTGCGGGCTTTGGTGAAGGAGGCTACCTGGGCGATCTTCAATACCGTCACCCAACTTTGGCATGGCCCGATGACCACCCTGCTATGGCTGGTCGTGGCGCTGTCGGCGGCCAAGGAAGACGTGGAGGCGCTGATCAAGCGCAGCGGTGACGATAAGATCGTCGCCGCCATAGACCTTCTCACCAACCTGGCCTTGCTCCTTGCGCACCGCCCCGCAACGCCACCTGCCAACAGCGAAGCGGCCGCTACGTTGCGTTTTTCAGGCCCTGCACCGAAGGAAGAATCCCCAGCCCCAGCGCTAGAGCAGCCACAGGAGAAACCGTGGCAGGCCCCCGTCGAGGCGCCGCAGCCTACGCGCGTGCGGGTAGAAAGCTGGCATGACGAGCAGCGCCTGAGCAACCTGTCGGTACAGGAACGCCAGGCAATGGCCCAGCTGCAAGCCTCGCAGTCGCTGGAAGGGCACGCGCCACTGATAAAGGGCCGTTTGCGTGGGTTGTTCAATATCGCCGGCCGTTACTACGTCAAGTTGGGCGATGACGTCTATGAGGTCATCGAGACCTGGAACGGCATGCAGATCATCGGCCCAGAGCCGAGCAGCAGCGAATGGGTGTCCCAATGGAATGGCGCCCCGGACGGCTACCATATCGTTGGTCGTGAACGCCAGAAAGGCCCCTGGTTGACGCGCTGGCATGGCCAATGGACTTTGAATCTGACCCTCTTTGGCGGCATGCCAAGGAACAGGCAATCCATCAACGCGGAAAACCGCCAGCGGTTCGACACGTTGAGCGCAACCGCCACGGCTAACCAACAAGCGCTGAATCAGATGGCACCACTGATGGAACGCAGCCAAGTACAACTGCAGGCTTATGACGACCTCGCGCTGGAATACAGCCTGGCTATCGATGCATTACCTGCACATGAGCGCGCTTCACCGCCGCCAGCATTGCAGGTTCAGAGGCAAGCACTCAAAGCCCAACGCCTGCGCCATTTGCCGGAAATCAGGGCATCCGCGCTCTACCTGGAACGGCAGAGCACGCTGCTGCATGGAAACATCGAAGTATTCAAGGAGATGGCTGAACCCCGGTTCAGCAAATTCGACACCCGAGCCCCGAACCGACGCCGATACGGCAATTGGTACGGTGCAGCCATCGAAAACGACATGCTGCTGTGCCGCCGCTTGCTGGAGCAGGTCGACCACCAGGCACTGAGCGCACAGTCCATCGGGCTGCCCCGCGTTCCAGAGACTGCCGAGCAGATTCAGCAATACCTCGATTATCGCGAACGGGTCCGCGATTCCAGCCAGGCCAGCCGCCGCCTGCTTGTCGTCAGCCAGCGGCTGGATCGGATCCTGGCGGAAACACTGCAGGACCCCAAGATCGATTTTCCCAATAAAGCCACGAAACTCGCCCAGACCATTCGACGCAGGACGTATTCGACACTGGTCATTCGGGCCCAGCTGCTCAGTGACCTGGCCTACCTCGCCGTGGACAAGACCCGGCTCTCTGCGGACACGGCCGAGCATTTGCTTGCGATGCGCGCGCCGCTCAGCGGCATCGAATTCAGCCGCACAATATGGAGCCACGACGGGCTGGCAGCCACCGAAGAGACGGCCCAGGTCAAAGCCGAACTGCTTGAGGATATCCTTCAGAAATACCGTACCGTGCTGGATCGCGCCCAATACATGAGGACACTGGACTCGCCTGCGCTGGTCGCTGACGTGCTGGACGAATACATACGCGAACTGTCCAGCATTACCCAGATCACGGAGCAGCAACTGAGCGCGAACCTGACCAACCTCGACAGCGGCATCAGCCCCCCCTCGCCAACGCCCTACCATCGCCCCGCAACGATCAGGCGCCGGGTCATCCGTGTTGACCGAGGTCGACCGCTGCTGGTGGAAATCGACCAAATGGGCAATCGGGCCATCCAGCGCAGTGCATTCAACCAGGAGCCTGCGGGCAGTTTCGCGCAACGCGACGGGGTGTGGCATGCCGTGCCTGAGCAAGCGCGGCCGGCCCAGCACGACCGGGCACAGCTGCGCCAGCGCGCAAGCCGCCTGCTGGCAGAGGTGGATGGGAAAATCGCCTTCGCCGCGCACTATGCCGATGAGCCCAACAGCCTGGCCGACTTTCTGGAATGGCCTGCAGGTGACATGCGCGAAGTGCAGCAGCAACTGACCGAGCTGAACAATCCACTGGATTCCAGCTTGGTCGACCTCCTTCGGGCAGCGGTAGAGCGCGTCCATCACGAAAGGCTTCGGCTGCTCACCGACGCGTATCTGAACACCCGCCATCCCGACGGCAAGGCCCTTCGCTTCCTGGCTGAGCAGAAGCGAATTCGGATCAGGCAGACCGTGATTCGCCGGCAGCTACGTCACGCCAATGATTACCTCGACGTCTACGAGATTCGCGATGTGCAAGCGCCACAGCGGGTATTGTGGGAGGCGCATTTTCACTACCCCAGCCTCGAAGCGAGGGGGCATGACTTCGTCAAGGGCCACCTCAAATTCTGGGATGCAGGCGTAAGGGGCCGAAAGGCCATGCTCGAGCAGGCCGCAGACGCACGCGAGCGCATCGCGATCTACCGCGGCGATCTGCGCCTGGAGCAGGTGATTGGCATCATTCCCTTTCCGGCGGACGCGCCGCAGTAATCTGAGAGCGGCTCTGGCTCAGGCCAGGGCCTTGTCCAGCGCCCGCTCGATCTCACCCTTGATGGTGCCGCTCATCATCGACAGCATCATGCCCAGCTTCAATTCGACACGGATGCTGTCGTCGCCAATGTGCACACTGCCATTGGCGCCACTGCGCGCAACGTCCACGCGGTCACCGTTCCAGGTGGCCTTGAGGTCGTACTCACGGCTGAGCTTGTCGACCAGCGCTTCGGCCTTGGCGCGGGCGGCATCACGGCCGAGGGAGTGTTTGCGTTCGACGCTGATCTGGGTCATGCGGGCGTTCCTGAAGATGTAGACATAATGAGCATTATGCCCGCCCCTGCCGACTGGCACACCCCGCCAAGACAAATCCGCCCGTTCGCCCTAGAATGGCGGTAATTTTTTCCGGTGAAGCGATATGAACGACCAGCGCAAAGGCGACCACGCCGAACCCACCACCCATTTCGGCTACCAGGACGTGCCTGAAAGCCAGAAGGCGAAAAAAGTCGCCGAAGTGTTCCACTCGGTAGCAGCCAAGTACGACCTGATGAACGACGTGCTTTCCGGCGGCATGCACCGCCTGTGGAAGCGCTTTACCATCGAGCTGTCGGGCGTGCGCAGCGGCAACCGCGTGCTGGACATCGCCGGCGGTACCGGTGACCTGGCGGCCAAGTTCTCGCGTCTTGTCGGGCCGACCGGGCAGGTGGTGCTGGCCGACATCAACGATTCGATGCTCAAGGTTGGCCGTGACCGCCTGCTTGACCGTGGCGTGGCCGGCAACATCGAGTTCGTCCAGGCCGACGCTGAAAAGCTGCCGTTCCCGGACAACCACTTCGACTGCGTGACCATCGCTTTCGGCCTGCGCAACGTCACCCACAAGGACGCCGCCATCCGTTCGATGCTGCGCGTGCTCAAGCCCGGTGGCCGCCTGTTGATCCTGGAGTTCTCCAAGCCGACCAACAAGCTGATGTCCAAGGCCTACGACGCCTACTCGTTCGCCTTCATGCCGCTGGCTGGCAAGCTGATCACCAATGACGCCGAGAGCTACCGTTACCTCGCCGAGTCGATCCGCATGCACCCGGACCAGGAAACCCTGAAGAGCATGATGGTCGAGGCCGGTTTCGACCGCGTCACCTACCACAACATGACCAGCGGCATCGTTGCCGTGCACCGGGGGATCAAGCCCTGATGTTGCTGGCCGGGCTGCTCGCCAGCGTCGAACATGGCCTGAACCGCGTCCTGCGCCTGGACAGCACGGCCCTGCCGCGGCTGGCCGCGCTGGAAGGCAAGGTCATCGAGATCGACTGCCGCCAACCGGCCCTGCAGGTGTTCATCCTGCCCGATGAGGAGGGCCTGATGCTCGCCGCCCATTGGCAGGGTGAGGTCGATTGCAGCCTGCGCGCCCCCGCCGGTAGCCTGGCGCAACTGGCCCTGGCCAAGGACAAGACCGCCGTGCTGCACAGCCCGCAGGTCGAACTGCACGGCGACAGCGCCGTACTGCTCGACCTGTTCGGTGTGCTGCAGGACCTGGAGCTGGACTGGGAGCACGAGCTGCAACGCTGGCTTGGCCCGGTCGCCACGGCAATGCTGGCCGGCCATATCCGCCTGCGCGCTCGCTGGACTCGCCAAGGCCTAGCACGGTTCAGCCAGAACCTGTCCGAATACCTGGCCGAAGAATCCCGTACCCTGGTCGGCAAGCGCGAGGCCGAAGCCGCCTTCAGCGAGCTCGATGCCTTGAAGCTTGATACAGAACGCCTCGAAGCGCGCCTCAGGCGCCTGTCCCGATCCCTTGATACCAGCGATAACGCATGAAGCTGCTCGCCGTCCGACGTCTTTTTCGCATCCAGCGTGTGGTGATCCGCTACCGCCTCGATGACCTGCTGTTCGACCAACCCTTGCTGCCCTGGTGGCTGGCCAGCCTGCGCCTGTTGATGCCGTGGCGCTGGCTGCCACGCAAGCCCACCGAACTCAGCCGTGGCGCGCGCCTGCGCCTGGCACTGCAGGACCTGGGGCCGATCTTCATCAAGTTCGGCCAACTGCTGTCCACCCGCCGCGATCTCCTGCCCCCCGACATCGCCGACGAGTTGATGCTGTTGCAGGACCGTGTGCCACCGTTCGACCCGAAACAAGCCGTGGCCTTGATCGAGGAACAGCTCGGTGCGAAGGTCGGCGAGGTGTTCAGCCGCTTCGACGTCGAGCCACTGGCCTCGGCCTCGGTGGCCCAGGTGCACGCTGCGCGCCTTAAAACTGGCGAAGAAGTGGTGGTCAAGGTGGTGCGCCCGGGCCTGAAGCCGGTCATCGCCCAGGACCTGGCCTGGCTGTTCCTGATCGCCAAGGCCGCCGAACGCGCCTCGGCGGATGCCCGTCGCCTGCACCCGGTGGAAATCGTCGGCGACTACGAAAAAACCATCTACGACGAGCTCGACCTGCTGCGCGAAGCTGCCAACGCCAGCCAGCTGCGGCGCAACTTCGAAGACTCCGAGCTGATGTACGTGCCCCAGGTGTACTGGGACCTGTGCCGCCCCAAGGTGCTGGTGATGGAGCGTATCTACGGCGTACCGGTGACCGACATGGCCACCCTGGCCGACCAGCGCACCGACATGAAGCTGCTGGCCGAGCGCGGCGTGGAAGTGTTCTTCACCCAGGTGTTCCGCGACAGCTTCTTCCATGCCGACATGCACCCCGGCAACATCTTCGTCAGCACGGTCAAACCGTGGAGCCCGCAGTACATTGCCATCGACTGCGGCATCGTCGGCAGCCTCACCGCCGAGGACCAGGACTACCTGGCGCGCAACCTGTTTGCCTTCTTCAAGCGTGACTACCGCCGCGTCGCCCAGTTGCACATCGACTCGGGCTGGGTGCCGGCAAACACCAAGGTCAACGAGTTCGAAGCAGCGATTCGCACCGTGTGCGAGCCGATCTTCGAGAAACCGTTAAAAGATATTTCCTTCGGGCAGGTACTGATGCGCCTGTTCCAGACTGCACGGCGCTTCAACATGGAAGTGCAGCCACAGCTGGTATTGCTGCAGAAAACCCTGCTCAACATCGAAGGTCTGGGCCGTCAGCTGTACCCCGACCTGGACCTGTGGAGCACCGCCAAGCCGTACCTCGAACGCTGGATGCGCGACCGCTATAGCCCCAAGGCCGTATTCGGCAACCTGCACAGCCAGGTAGAGCAACTGCCGCACTTGGCCGGCATGACCCGCGACCTGCTCGAACGCCTGTCGCAGCCTCACCTGCACGATCCACAATTGCCGGAACGACGCCGCCAGGGCGACCGCTGGGCGCTGCGCCTGCTGGGTGCCGGCCTGCTTGGCGGTGGCGCAGTCTTGGCCGCAGGCGCTGCCGAAACCGCCAGCCTGGCCGCCCCGGCCGCCTGGCCCGCCTGGCTGATGCTGGCTGCGGGCCTTTACCTGATCGTGCGCCAATAGCCAGCCGCGCCTGTGGCTGGCACACTAGCGCAAAGGGCCCGGCACAGGAGCGGGCCCGCTTTGGAGTCGACGATGAAAGACTGGCTGGACGAGATCAAGTGGAACAGCGATGGCCTGGTACCGGCGATCGCCCAGGACCACAAGACCGGACGCGTGCTGATGATGGCCTGGATGAACCGTGAATCGCTGGCCCTGACCGCCGCCGAGCAGCGTGCCATCTACTGGTCGCGTTCGCGTGGCAAGCTGTGGCGTAAAGGCGAGGAGTCCGGGCATGTGCAAAAGCTGCATGAGTTGCGCCTGGACTGTGACGCCGACGTGATCATCCTGATGGTCGAGCAACTGGGCCATATCGCCTGCCATACCGGTCGTGAAAGCTGCTTCTACCGCGTCTTTGAAGACGGCCAGTGGAAAATCGTCGACCCGGTTCTGAAGGACCCGGATGATATCTACAGCGCAGGACACTGACATGAGCGACACCCTCAACCGCCTGGCCGAAGTGCTTGAAGAACGCAAGCAAGCGGCGCCTGACAGCTCTTACGTGGCCAGCCTGTACCACAAGGGCCTGAACAAGATCCTTGAAAAACTCGGCGAAGAGTCGGTCGAAACGATCATTGCGGCCAAGGATGCCCAGATCAGCAAGGATTACAGCGATGTCATCTACGAAACCGCCGACCTGTGGTTTCATAGCCTGGTGATGCTCAGCGCGCTGGGCCAGCATCCGCAAGCCGTGCTGGATGAACTGGAACGCCGCTTCGGGCTTTCCGGGCATGATGAAAAGGCCGCACGCCAGCCATCTGCCTGATGTTTTATCGGGGACGCCCGCTCCCACAGGCGCCGGGTTGCCGCATCGATATGCTGTACACACAATTTTCAGGAGTACGAAATGGGTATCTTTGACTGGAAACACTGGATCGTCCTGCTGGTCGTCGTGGTCCTGGTGTTCGGCACCAAGAAGCTGAAGAACTTCGGCAGCGACCTGGGCGAGTCGATCAAGGGCTTCCGCAAGGCCATGAACGAAGAAGAGACCAAGCCGGCCGAGCAGACTCCGCCGCCTGCGCAGCCTGTGCCACCGGTGCAAAACACCGCGCAGCCGCAGCAAGGCCATACCATCGAAGGCCAGGCCCACCCGGTCCAAGAGCCGCAGCGGAAAGACTGACCCATGTTCGGCATGAGTTTCAGCGAGCTGCTGCTCGTCGGCCTGGTCGCCCTGCTGGTGCTCGGCCCCGAGCGCCTGCCGGGTGCCGCGCGCACGGCAGGGCTGTGGATCGGCCGGCTCAAGCGCAGCTTCAACAGCATCAAGATGGAAGTGGAGCGCGAAATAGGCGCCGACGACATCCGCCGCCAACTGCATAACGAGCACATCCTGCAGATGGAAGAGGAAGCCAAGCGTATCCTCAACCCAATGACGCCACCCGCACAGCCGCCGGTCACCACGGCCAGCGTGCAGCCACCTGCCGGGCTCGAAGCCAGGCCGGTCGAAGCACCCGCTGCCCCGGCCGCACCGTCTGAACCGCCTCAACCGCCTCAACCGCCGCGAGCCCCATGAGCGAGAATCCGGAACACGACCAGCCAATGCCGCTGGTTTCGCACCTGACCGAACTGCGCACCCGCCTGCTGCGCTGCGTTGCCGTCATTTTCCTGATCTTTGCCGGGCTGTTCTCCTTCGCCCAGCAGATCTACACACTGGTTTCCGCGCCACTGCGCGAGCACTTGCCGGCCAATGCAACGATGATCGCCACCGATGTGGCCTCGCCGTTCCTCACGCCGTTCAAGCTGACCATGATAGTGGCGCTGTTCCTGGCCATCCCGTTCATCCTCCAGCAGATCTGGGGCTTTATCGCCCCCGGGCTGTACCGTCACGAGAAGCGCATTGCCATTCCGCTGCTCGTATCGAGCATCCTGCTGTTCTACGCCGGCATGGCCTTTGCCTATTTCCTTGTGTTCCCGCTGATGTTCAAGTTCTTCGCCGCTGCCACCCCGGCAGGCGTAGCGATGATGACCGACATCGCAAGCTACCTCGACTTCGTGATGACGCTGTTCTTCGCCTTTGGCGTGGCCTTCGAAATCCCGGTGGCGGTGGTGCTGCTGGTGTGGATCGGCGTGGTCGACGTGAAGTATCTGAAGAAAGTCCGCCCGTATGTGATCATCGGCTGCTTCGTGGTCGGCATGGTCCTCACCCCACCGGACATCTTCTCCCAGACCCTGCTGGCCGTGCCCATGTGGCTGCTGTTCGAGATCGGCGTGCTGTGCGGCAGCCTGATCCGCAAGCGCAGCGCCCACGACGAAACCGCCGACGACCATAACGACCAGCCACCAGCGACCCAACCGTGAACCTGTTGCTTCTTGAAGAGGCCGACTTCGTCTCGGCCAACCGCGTCGTTCTTGCTGATCGGCGCTTCACCCATATGCAGGAAATCCACCGCGTGGCAGTGGGCGACAACCTGCGCGTGGGCCGTATCAACGGCCTGATGGGCAAGGCCACGGTGCTGCGCCTGGAAAAGCACGAAGCCGAACTTGAAGTGGCCTTCGACCAGCAGCCACCGGCGAAGCTGCCGCTGACCCTGGTGCTGGCGGTGCCTCGGCCCAAAATGCTGCGACGGCTGTTCCAGACCGTGGCCACGCTGGGCGTGCCGCGGCTGATCCTGCTGAACAGCTACAAGGTCGAGAAAAGCTTCTGGCAAACGCCCTTTCTTCAGCCCGACACCATTCGCGAGAACCTGATCCTGGGCCTGGAACAGGCGCGTGACACCGTGCTGCCCGAGGTGATCATCGAAAAGCGCTTCAAGCCTTTTGTCGAAGACCGCCTGCCCACCATCGCCGCCGGCACCCTAGGCCTGGTCGGCCACCCCGGCCCTTACCCAGCCTGTCCGCGCGCCGTAGAACAAGCCGTTACCCTGGCCATCGGCCCTGAGGGTGGCTGGATCCCCTACGAGGTCGACCTGCTGGGCAAGGCAGGCCTGGCGCCGGTACAGCTGGGTGATCGCATCTTGCGGGTGGAGACCGCCGTCACCGCGCTGCTTTCGCGTATTTTCTGACACAAACACCCCTTCTTCGCCCATCAAGATTCCCCCTCCCGGGCCGATGGCCTTGGCAACAATACAATTATTTGTGCTGCCAAGCCGCCGGGGAGTCGAACATGTATCAATGGTTAGCCCAATCGCTGGGCAATGTGAGCGTCAATCGCAAACTGGGGCTGGGTTTCGGCCTGGTGCTGCTGTTGACCTTGGCGATTACCCTGACCGGCTGGCACGGCATGGACAGCATCATCGACCGTGGCGACAAACTGGGAAACATCTCGGTCATCCAGCAATACACCCAGGAATTGCGCATCGCCCGCCAGCAGTATGATCGCCGCCGCGACGACGCTTCGCTGGCAGAACTGGAAAAAGCCCTGAGCAACCTCGACCGCCAGGTGCAGCTGATGCTTGGCCAGATCGAACAACCCGCCGATCGCCAACGCCTCGAACAGCAACGCGAGGCAGTGCGCATCTACCAGCAGGCATTCAACGAGCTGAAACAGGCCGACCAACGCCGCGAAGCCAGCCGTGATGTACTGGGTAGCAGCGCCGATAAGGCCGTGGATCTGATAGGCCGCGTACAGCGTAGCCTGCTGCAAGGCGCTGACATCAATCAGTACCAGCACGCGGTGGACGTCAGCGCCCTGCTGCAACAAGCGCGTTTCCAGGTGCGTGGCTACACCTACAGCGGCAATGCCGATTACCAGCAAACGGCACTGAAGGCCATCGACCAGGCCTTGGCCGAACTGCGCGCCCTGCCGGCCAAAGTGCCAGCCGAACATGCTGCCAGCCTGGATGATGCCGCCACAGCCATGGGCGGCTACCGCGATGCGGTGACCCAGTTCGGCAATGCCCAGCTCGCCAGCGAGCAAGCGCTGCAACGCATGGTTGAACAAGGCACGGTACTGCTGCAGACCAGCCAGATGATGACCGCTTCGCAAACCGAGGTGCGCGATGCCGCTGCCGCGCAGGCCAAAACACTGCTCACGGTTGCCACCGTGCTGGCACTGGCCCTTGGCCTGCTGGCCGCCTGGGCCATTACCCGGCAAATCATCATCCCGCTGCGCCAAACACTGCGCGCCGCAGAGCGTGTGGCCAGCGGAGACCTGACCCAGAGCCTGCAGGTGCAACGCCGCGACGAACTGGGCCAATTGCAGGCCAGCATGCATCGCATGACCCAAGGTTTGCGTGAACTGATCGGCGGCATTGGCGACGGCGTCACGCAGATCGCCAGCGCTGCCGAGGAGCTGTCGGCGGTGACAGAACAGACCAGCGCGGGGGTCAACAACCAGAAGGTCGAAACCGACCAGGTGGCGACTGCGATGAACCAGATGACTGCCACCGTGCACGAAGTGGCACGCAATGCCGAACAGGCTTCGGAAGCCGCCTTGATGGCCGATCAGCAGGCCCGCGAGGGTGATCGCGTGGTGGGCGAGGCAGTGGCACAGATCGAGCGCCTGGCCAGCGAAGTGGTCAACTCCAGCGAAGCGATGAACCTGCTCAAGACCGAGAGCGACAAGATCGGCAGCGTACTCGACGTAATCAAATCGGTGGCCCAGCAAACCAACCTTCTGGCCCTCAACGCGGCAATCGAAGCCGCCCGCGCCGGTGAGGCCGGGCGTGGCTTTGCCGTGGTTGCCGACGAAGTGCGCAGCTTGGCCCAGCGCACACAGCAGTCGACCGAAGAGATCGAAGAGTTGATTGCCGGCCTGCAAAGCGGCACCCAACGGGTGGCCAGCGTGATGGACAACAGCCGCCAACTGACCGACAGCAGCGTCGAGCTGACCCGCCGCGCCGGCAGCTCGCTGGAAACCATCACCCGCACGGTGTCGTCGATCCAGGCGATGAACCAGCAGATTGCCACGGCGGCCGAGGAGCAGACGGCGGTGGCCGAAGAAATCAACCGCAGCGTGATGAATGTGCGTGATATTTCCGACCAGACCTCGGCAGCCAGTGAGGAGACGGCCAGCTCCAGCGTGGAACTGGCGCGGTTGGGTACCCATTTGCAAGGGTTGGTTGGGCGGTTCAGGCTGTGATCTGAACTAGCGGTCGCCCGGTCGGGCCTCTTCGCGGGTAAACCCGCTAATGGGCCAAGCCGGCTGGCCAATCTCCACCCGCCGTTCACCGTTGCCGGCACCACCGTATTCGCGGGTAAACCCGCTCCTACACACATGCACAGGCCGTCGTAGGAGCGGGTTTACCCGCGAAGAGGACGGGCCTGCTGGCCAATCTCCCCCCGCCGTTCACCATTGCCGCCGCGAAGAGACCGGCACAGGACGAAATATATCCTACTGTTCGCGGCGAAATTTCCTACTTGATTATCAGGTCAAGTCCTACAGCTCCGCTGCCGATGGGCAGAGATGTGATGCCAGCCATGCGCCTGCATCCTTTCTCTCACTCGCTCGGAGATTCCCCATGCTTGGCTCCCTCAACCGCAAGCTCGGCAACATCAGTGTCGCCGCCAAGCTGGCCCTCGGCTTTGCCGTGGTCCTGCTGCTCACCCTGGCCACCACCATCAGCGGCTGGCGTGCCCTGGATGGTGCCATCGTGCGCTCACAGCAACTCAGCGAAATAGGCCTGATCAATGACCTGACAAAAGACCTGCGCGCGGAACGCATCACCTACCGCGTGCTCAACGACGATGCCAGCAGAGCGCGCATCAGCAATATCCTCGACCAGCTCAACAGCATGCTCACTACCCTGCAACAACGCAGCAACGTCGATGAGTCACGGCAGTTGCTGACAGAAAAAATGGCATTGTTGCAGAGCCTGCGCGACAACTTCAGCGAACTGCAGCGCAGCGTCGCCAGCCGTGTAGCCCTGCGCGAAGCCCTGCAGTCGCAGGAGCATGCACTCAGCGAGGCGATTGACCAACTGCAGACCCAGGCCTTGCTGAAAATGCCTGACGACAGTCAGCAAAGTGGTGTGCTGGGCCTGATGGACACCCTCAGCCGGCATGTCGAAGGTGCCAACCAGCAAAGCCTGGTTCCAGCCTACACCTTCGTCCCGGTCGAGGATTTTGCCAAAGTCGGTGATAACGCCCTCGACGCCGCCGACAGTAGCCTTGCGCAACTGCTTGAAGGCCTTGCGCCGTTGGGCTTGCCACGCGCCATCAGTGAGCAACCGGGTGTCGAGCTGAGCAAGTACCGCACCAGCCTGGATCAGTATCGCCGCGCCGCCGTACGTGTCGAGCAGTTGCAGAACAACATGGAAAACATGGGCAATGAGCTGCGAACAGTGAGCCTCGAACTGGGCAAACGCAAGGTCGAACAACGCGACAGTGAGGCCCTGGCCGCCCGGTCGCTGCTGACCAGTGTGGCGCTACTGGCAATGGTGGTAGGGGCTCTGGCGGCTTGGCTGATCACCTTGCAGATCACCCAGCCGTTGCGCCAGACGCTGGCTGTGGCCGCCCGCATAGCCAAAGGGGACCTGAGCCAGGTCGACACCGTGCAACGTCGCGACGAAATGGGCCAGCTGCAAACCAGCATGCGCGAGATGACCTTGAGCCTGCGCGAGCTGATCGGCGGCATTGATCAGGGTGTCGGCCAGCTGTCACAGGCCGCCACGCAGTTGGCGGCCAGTAGCGAAGACACCAAGCTGCGCATCAATCAGCAGCGCGAGGAAACCGACCAGGTGGCGACTGCCATGAACCAGATGAGCGCCACCGTACAGGAAGTGGCACAGAACGCCGAGCAAGCCTCCCTGGCCGCGACCAACGCTGACCAGCAGGCGCAGGTGGGTGACCAGGTAGTCTCCGAAGCCATCGGCCGTATCGAACAACTGGCCGGGCAGATGGACCATTGCCTGGCGGCCATGCAGCACCTGGCAGGCGAGAGCCAACGGATTGGCAGCATCCTCGATGTGATCAAGTCGGTGTCCGAACAGACCAACCTGCTGGCGCTGAACGCAGCGATCGAAGCGGCACGGGCCGGTGAAGCCGGGCGCGGCTTTGCCGTGGTGGCCGATGAGGTGCGTGGCCTGGCCCAGCGCACGTCGACGGCGACCGAGGAGATCGGCCAACTGATCGACAGCCTGCACAACGGTACCGACGAAGTGACCCGCTTGCTGGACAGTAGCAAGAGCCTGACCGAACAGAGCGTGGAGCTGAGCCGCAGGGCCGGGCACGCACTGAGCCAGATCACCGACACGGTGTCGAGTATTCAGGGCATGAACCAGCAGATCGCCACCGCCAGTGAGGAACAGAGCGTGGTGGCCGAGCAGATCAACCGAAGTGTGATCAATGTGCGGGATGTTTCGGATCAGACCAGTGCGGCCAGTGAGCAGACGGCAGCCTCGAGCGGGGAGTTGGAGCAGTTGGGGCAGCAATTGCGGGGGATGGTTGGGCGGTTCAGCATCTGAGGTTAGCGGGGCTGCTTTGCAGCCCCTCGACCGTTCAACCCAGGCTTGGGCATAAAGAATTACCGGAGCGCACCAACCTGGCATTTTTGCCAGTTGTCGGGGCTACCTTGCTGCCCGCATCCTTGAGGTCATGATTCAACAGGGAATCTTCTGATGGCTAATCGTCAGTTACGCTTTTATGAGCATGATCGGCTCGCATCTATTGGAGTGCCTGGTAGTTCAATAAGAGTAATGAACGCGGCCGGCACTCCGCTGTGCCAGCTAGGGGGGTCACTCTTTACCGAGACCAACCTGATTGCTTTGGACAGAGCAAAGTCCGTGTTGGTTTCGACCCAGAGTTCTGCCATCAACAGCGTGACATACTGTGCTTATGGAAATTACGGCACTGGTCCTTTACCTGTAACACCAGGCTTCAACGGAGAGTATCTGGAATATTTCGGCGTGTACTTGTTAGGCCGCGGAGAACGTGGATACAGCCCCCGTCTGAGGCGATTTATTTCTGCCGATCGTGCCAGCATATTCTTGGCCGGAAATCTTAATGCATATGCTTATACTGCGGGAGACCCGATTAATTATAATGATCCTTCAGGAAATGCCCGTGGACTTATAGCGCGCTACAAGGATTGGAAAGCTGGAAAGTCTCTAGTCAAAGCTTCAAAAAATTTGAAACATCACATAGACAGCACTGAAAATTTAGAGTTTAACGTCGGAAACGAAGAAAGAAAACACGCTCAGATACAGCAAGACATTCAAACGACTGATACCAGACTCCAAGAAATAAATGAGGAAATGTTAGCGCTCATGGACGACATGAGCAAAATGGATGGAACAGTCATATACGAAAATAGCAAGCACGGCGTCAAGGGAAATTACTTATACGCAGGTTACGCCAATAAAGCGTCCGGATTGAGGAAGCTTGCAGCCAAGCATGACCAGTTGACTACAAAGCGCCTCCAACTAGAGCAAACACCGTCGAAAGTTGAGGCAGCAAAGTGGCGAGTTGAACAGAACAAAATAGCAATTCAGGCAGCGCGCAGCCGTCTAAATTACCTAACGAATAAATATCCTCATGTAGCTTCAAAAGCAATTAGAAAAATCACTTAAGCCACGCAATTATTCATTTGCCAGCTGTATTCCAAATCAACGGATGAGTGAAATAGCCAACCCGCAGAAAGCGAGTTTCGGGGGTTGGCTACGCTCTACCGCCCACCAAGTTTCACAATACCTGGCGCAGGAACGCCTGCGCGCGCGGGTCCTTCGGCGAATCAAAGAACGCGCCTGGCGCGGAATCTTCCAGCAGCTTGCCATGGTCGAAGAACAGCACCCGGTCAGCCACTTCGCGGGCAAAGCCCATTTCATGGGTGACGCAGACCATGGTCATGCCTTCCTGGGCCAGGGTCTTCATCACGTCCAGCACCTCACCGACCATTTCCGGGTCGAGCGCCGAGGTCGGCTCGTCGAACAGCATCACTTTCGGGTCCATCGCCAGGGCCCGGGCAATCGCCACCCGCTGTTGCTGGCCGCCAGACAAGCGCGACGGGTACTCGTTGGCCTTCTGCGAAATACCCACCTTCTCCAGCAACGCCCGGGCCTTGGCTTCGCGGTCAGCCTTGTTGCGCTTGCGCACCACCTTCTGCGCCAGGCACAGGTTTTCCAGCACAGTCATGTGCGGAAACAGGTTGAAGTGCTGGAACACCATGCCGACTTCGCGGCGGTAGGCATTGATGTCGGTCTTGGGGTCGGCCAGTTGCAGGCCGTCGATGGCCACATGGCCTTGGTCGAAATGCTCCAGGCCGTTGAGGCAGCGCAGGAACGTCGACTTGCCCGACCCCGACGGGCCGAGCACGACCACCACTTCGCCCTTGGCGACCTGAGTGGTGACGTTATCCACAGCCCTTACCACCTGGCCACGGGTGTCGAAGACTTTCAGCAGGTCACGGACTTCAATCACTTTGCGCAAGCCTCCGCTCGAGCCGGCTGGCGATGTGCGACAGCGGCAGGTTGATCAGCAGGTACAGGCCTGCCACGCAGAACCAGATCTCGAAAGTAGAGAACGAGGTGGTGATAGCCTCACGGCCACTCTTGGTCAGTTCGGTGATGGCGATCACCGACACCAGCGAGGTGTCCTTGACCAGGCTGATGAACTGGCCGGCCAGGGGCGGAAGCACGCGCTTGAAGGCCTGCGGCAAGATCACATGGCGCATCGACTGGCCAGCGTTCAGGCCCAGCGACCGGGCAGCCTCGTTCTGGCCCTTGGCGATCGACTGCACGCCAGCACGGACGATCTCGGCCACGTAAGCACCAGTGAACAATGCCAGCGCCGCTACCCCGGCAAACTCGCGGGACAGGTTGAGCACGGTGCCGATGAAGAAGTAGAAGATGAAGATTTGCACCAGCAGCGGCGTGCCGCGCACCAGTTCGACATAGACGGTCGACAGGTCGCGCAGGGTCGGGTTGTTCGACAACCGGCACAATCCGGCGAACAGGCCGATCACCAGGCCCAGCGCCCCGGACACCACCGAGATCCACAAGGTGGTCCACAGGCCCCATGCCAGCGGGCCAGCGGCCCAATGGCGGGTTACCCCGATCTGGTCGCCCTCGGCAACATCGTCGCCGCGGCTCAGTTGCAGGCTGTCCTTGTCCACATCGAGCACTTGCTCGGCACCACTTTCGTCCTTCAGCGTGACGCGGGCGTTGTCACCGGAAATGACGATTTCCTGCACAGTGCCGTAGCCAGCAGCGCGTTGCGTTTCCTCGGCCTTGTAGGCGAAGTACTGCGGTACGCGGTTCCAGCGCCACTCGTAGGAGATCATCGAGGTGGCCATGTAAAGGCTGAGCGCCAGGCCTACCAGGACCAGGGCGGTCAACCCATGCCAAGGCCACTGGGCTTTCTTGTGTTTGATCACGTGGGGTACTTCCGTAAATGCGAACGCGCAGGGTTTGCCTGCGCGTCGGGGTCATAAAGCCGGGCTTGTGGCCTGAGCCTTATTCCATTTCCTTCAGCCAGTCCTTGTTCTTGAACCACTTGTCGTGAATACGATCGTAGGTCCCGTCGTGCTTGATCTGGTGCAGGAAGTTGTTGATGAAGTTGATGCTGTCGTAGTCGCCTTTCTTCAGGCCGAAGGCCAGCGGCTCGTAGGTGAAGGGCTCGTCGAGGAACAGCAGCTTGCCGGCACCGGCTTTATCCACCGCCACCACGTTGTACGGCGCGTCATAGACAAAGGCGTCGGCCTTGCCGTTGACCACGTCCATGACGGCTTCCTGTTCGTTGTCGTAGCCGTGGTACTTGGCTTTGCTGATCAGCTTCTTGGAGACCATTTCGCCGGTGGTGCCAAGCTTGGAGGTCAGGCGGTACTTCTCGTTGTTCAGGTCCTTGTACGACTTGATCTCGCCAGCCAGCTCCTTGCGGATCAGCAGGGTCTGGCCAACCACGATGAAGGGTTCGCTGAAGTTCAGACGCAGGTTACGCTCCTGGGTCAGGGTCATGCCGCTGCCGATCATGTCGAACTTGTCGGTCAGCAGCGCCGGGATGATGCCGTCATAGGCGGTGGACACGGCCTCGAACTTCACGCCCATGGACTTGGCCATGGCCTTGAGGATATCGACTTCGAAGCCGATGATCTCGCCACGCTTGTTGGTCATCTGGAACGGCATGTAAGTCGGGTCCATGCCCACCCGCAGGGTGCCACGCTTGACCGCGTCATCGATGGCGCCCGCCTGGGCCGCGGTCACGGCGACCAGGGCGGTCACACCGACCAGCAGTCGCGAAAGGTATTTCTTGATCATCACCAAGTCCCCTAGCAAGAAAAGTAGCGAATCTTATTGTGTTGGCACGGCCGTACTGGCCGAAGCGTCGTATCGGAGAGGGATGCTAACGCATGGCGGCCCGTGGACCTAGAGCCGCGGGGGGACTTTGTTGGCCAAAATGAGGGGGCTAGGCCAAAAAGCTTCGCGGGTGAACCCGCTCCTACAAGGGCATGTGTATCCCTGGTAGGAGCGGGTTCACCCGCGAAGAGCCCCGATCCAGCGCCCCGTAGGAGCGGGTTCACCCGCGAAGAGCCCCGATCCAGCGCCCCGTAGGAGCGGGTTCACCCGCGAAGAGCCCCGATCCAGCGCCCCGTAGGAGCGGGTTCACCCGCGAAGAGCCCCGGCCAGGCGCCCCGTAGGAGCGGGTTCATCGGGGCGCCGAACCGCCGCGAACAGGCCCGATCAGGCGCCGACGAGGCTCGGTTGGCCTGCGTTTTCCGGGTGCAACGGCAACAGCGGCGAATGCGGGTCATTGTTGATCGACGCACGCCACACATCGATCCATGCCGCATTGTGCTCGGCCCACACCTGCTCGTGCAGGCGGCTCAGTGCCACCGGGTCGCTGAGCAGGGCCAGGCGAGTATTGAGGTCCAGGCCTTTCGGCCCGACTTCAATCGCCTTGGCAACGCGCTCGGCACGCAACGCTTCGATCGGTGCCGCCTGGCCATGGCGGGCAGTGGCCATGGCACAGGCCAGGGCATTCTGCCGCGGGTCGACCACGGCCCGCACGAAGCCATCATGCAGGGCATGCCAGCGGTTTTCGTGGGTGTACTGGTCGGTAGCCAGCAGCTCTTGTGGGGTGGCGTATTCCTCTGGGATGAGGAACAGCTTCTCGTCCTTGGCCGCCAGGCCCAGGCGGGTGCGGCTGGAAATCACCGATACCGGGATCGACAACACCAGCGAACCGACGATAGGCGCCAGCCACCACAGGAAGCTCGGGTTCAACCACGCCACCAGTGCGGCCCAGGCAACGCCCAGCAGCGTCTGCGGGCCATGCCGGCGCACCGCTTCGCCCCACGGCGTGGAATCGTCGTCACGCTGCGGCGAGTTCCAGGTCGCAGCCCAGCCGAGGAACGCGGCCAGCACGAAGCGGGTGTGGAAGATCATGCGTACCGGTGCCAGCAACATGGAGAACAGCATCTCCATCAGCATCGACAAGGTGACCTTGACTCGCCCACCGAACTCGACGGCGCCCTTGGCCCAGATCAGGATGACGCTGAGCAGCTTGGGCAGGAACAGCAGCACAATGGTGGTGGAGAACAGCGCCACAGCCTTCTCCGGGTGCCACTGCGGCCACAGCGGGTAAAGCTGGTAAGGCTCGATGAAATACTGCGGCTCCATCAGCGTGTTGGTCGCCAGCAGCGCGGTCGACAGCACCAGGAACAGGAACCACAGCGGCGCCGACAGGTAAGACATCACCCCGGTAAGGAACACCGCACGGTGAACCGGGTGCATGCCCTTGACCAGGAACAGGCGGAAGTTCATCAGGTTGCCGTGGCACCAGCGGCGGTCGCGCTTGAGCTCGTCGAGCAGGTTTGGCGGCAGTTCTTCGTAGCTGCCCGGCAAGTCGTAGGCAATCCACACACCCCAGCCGGCACGGCGCATCAGCGCAGCTTCGACGAAGTCGTGGGAAAGGATGGCACCGGCGAACGCGCCCTTGCCCGGCAACGGCGCCAGGGCGCAGTGCTCGATGAACGGCTTCATGCGGATGATCGCGTTGTGGCCCCAGTAGTGCGACTCACCCAACTGCCAGAAGTGCAGACCGGCAGTGAACAGTGGGCCGTACACGCGGGTAGCGAACTGCTGCATGCGTGCATACAGTGTGTCCATGCCCGAGGCTTTCGGCCCGGTCTGGATGATGCCGGCGTCCGGGTTGGCCTCCATCAGGCGCACCAGGCTGCTCAGGCACTCGCCGCTCATGACGCTGTCGGCGTCGAGCACGACCATGTACTTGTACTCGCCACCCCAGCGACGGCAGAAGTCGTCGAGGTTGCCGCTCTTGCGCTTCACACGGCGCCGACGGCGGCGGTAGAAGATGCGGCCAAAGCCTTTGGTTTCGCGGCACACATCCAGCCAGGCCTGTTGCTCGGCCACGGCAATGTCGGTGTCGTTGGTGTCGCTGAGCACAAAGAAGTCGAAACGGTCGAGGTTACCGCTGGCGGCCACCGACTCGAACGTTGCGCGCAGGCCGGCGAACACCCGCGGCACGTCTTCGTTGCAGATCGGCATCACCAGCGCGGTACGCGCCTCGGGCGCGATCGGCTCGTTGCCTGCGCTGCTACCGGAAATTTTGTATTTGTCGCGCCCGGTGAGCAGCTCGAGGAAGCCCATCAGCGCGGTCCAGAAGCCCGCCGACACCCAGCAGAACAGGATGCCGAAGAGGATCAGGATGGAAGTTTGCAGGGCATACGGCCACACCTGCACCACCGTGTCCCACAGCGGCTGGTTGACGATTTCGTCAAAGTCCACGAACGACCAGCCCTGGTACGGCAGGATGCCTTTCATGTACCAGCCAGCGACGATGGTCTGGCCGATCATCAGCGCCAGCAGAATGTAACGGCGGATAGAGCCGACCGTGCGCCAGCGGGCTGGCGGCAGCTCGCGCTTGGGCGGCTGCGGGGCGTTGGGGCGGCCGGTCATGCGTCGCCACATGCGGATCAGCACATTGGTGCGCCATGGCTCGGGCACGACCTTGGTGCGCTTGATCGGCGGGGCGATCTTCAGGCACAGGCGGCCGCTGCCGTCGACGCCGAGCATTTCGGCTTCTTCCAGCTCGGCGGCACTGCCCACGGTCAGGCGCGGGCCCACCGAGGCCTGCACGGCCTCGGCAGAGCTGGCGGCCGGGTTGGCCGCCAAGCGTTGGTGTAGCTCACTGAACGAGGTGCAGCTGGCAAGCTCAGCCCGCTGCTCGTCGCTCAGTGGTAGGTGGGCCAGGTACTCGCCAAGCGATTCCGGCCTTGCGCTTGAGTTACTCATCGGCAGGCAACTGATAGCTCCAGGTCTCGGTCAGCACCTGCTCGGTGGTGGCCGGGGCCCCGTTGGTGGGCGCCGCATCGGCGGCAGGTTGTTCGGCCTTGGCAGATTGCTCAGCCTTGACGGCTTTCTCGGCCTTGGCATGCTTGGCTGCGGCCTTGTCCTGCTTGGCGTCCTGGGCAGGCTTGGCAGGCTCGACCGGTACATCACGCACCAGTGCGGCGCGCATTTCGGTCGACTTGTTGGCTTCCTTGACCTTCAGGCGCAGGGTCAGGCGCCAGCCCTTGGTCTCAGGGTTATAGCGCAGATTGTTCTCGACCACCTCGGCGTTGTCGCCCACGCTGATCTGGCTGCGCACGGCGGTGTCTTCCGGCAGGGCGGCAAGCGCCGGGCCGGCGAAGTCGACCAGGAATGCCACGCTGCCATCTGGCTGGCGGATCAGGTTGGACTGCTTGACGTCACCGGTGGAACGCAGGGTCTGCTTGACCCAGCCCAGATCAGGGGCCTGGAACTTCGGCTCGTCGATGGTCCAGTGCAGGCGGTAGGCGTACTCGAACGGTTTACCTGGCTCCGGCAGTTTCTCCGGGCTCCAGAAGGCCACGATATTGTCGTTGGTCTCGTCGGCGGTCGGGATTTCGACCAGGTCGACGCTACCCTTGCCCCAGTCACCCTTCGGCTCGATCCAGGCGCTTGGGCGCTTCTGGTAGTTGTCGTCGAGGTCTTCGTAGTCGCTGAAGGCGCGCTGACGCTGCATCAGGCCGAAACCACGCGGGTTCTCGACACTGAAGTTACTCACGGCCAGGTGTTTCGGGTTGTTCAGCGGGCGCCACAGCCACTCGCCGTTGCCGGCATGGATCGACAGGCCTTCGGAGTCGTGCAGGGCCGGGCGGTAGTTGAGCACCTTGGACGGCTGGTTGGGGCCGAACAGGTACATGCTGGTCAGCGGCGCAATGCCCAGGCGGCTGACATGGTCACGCAGGAACACGCGGGATTGCACGTCGACCACGGTGTCGTTGCCTGGACGCAGGGTCAGCTTGTAGGCGCCGGTGGATCGCGGCGAATCCAGCAGCGCGTAGATCACCAGGTGCTTGTCGGCTGGCTTGGGCTTTTCAACCCAGAACTCGGTGAAGCGCGGGAATTCTTCGCCCGACGGCAGGGCGGTGTCGATGGCCAGGCCACGGGCAGACAGGCCGTACACGTGACCCTTGCCGACCACGCGGAAATAGCTGGCGCCAAGCAGGGTCATGATCTCGTCCTGCTTGTCGGCCTTGTTGATCGGGTACAGCACGCGGAAACCGGCATAACCGAGGTTTTTCGTGGTTTCCGGGTCGTGCGGCACGTCACCGAACTCGAAGCGGTTCGGGTCGTACTTGATTTCCCGGACCTTGGTGGCGGTGACCTCGTTGATTTTCACCGGGGTGTCGAAGTGCATGCCCTGATGATAGAACGACAGCTTGAACGGGGTCTTGTCCTTGGCCCACTCGGCCTTTTCCTGCAGGAAACGGATTTTCTGGTAGTCCGCGAACTTCATGTCGCGGAATACGGCCGGCAGGTTGCTTTTTGGCGCGTCGTACTTCTGGCCGGCCAGATCCTTTGCCTTGGCAGCAACATCGTCAAGATTGAATGCCCACAGCTGGCCCGCGCTCATCAGGCCGACCAGAGCCACACTGGCCATCAGCGCCTTGCGTAGCCCGACGCCGGGGATTCTTGATGCTTTTTGGGGACTAACAATCACGAGCAACCCTCGCCGAAAACAGATCATGAAACCAACGGCCAGCGACAAATGCCGGGTTGGCGAGCACTGTTCGGACCCCGAGAGGGCGTAATGATTCCCCAAACGGATCCAGACAATGCTCGAGTCAGAGTGAAACGGACCTACGAACGCAGGTCCATGCAGCGCGCGATTATCCAGCAGGTTGCGTGACAACGCATCAGGCTGGAGCAACTATTTATCGTACAAAACCCCTTGTTTTCCTGTGAACAAAGGGTTTTTTGACCTCATATTTGTAACATAAATGTTACGGGGCCATCATTGACCAGGTGCACCTGCATATCCGCACCAAAACGGCCGCTGGCCACGTCGGCGTACTGAGCTTTTGCCTGTTGCAAAAGATAGTCGAACAACTCGGCGCCGAGGGCCGGTGGCGCTGCGGTCGAGAAGCTTGGACGCATGCCATTGCGGGTGTCGGCCGCCAAGGTGAACTGTGACACCAGTAGCAGGCCACCCCCGACATCCTTGAGCGACAGGTTCATCTTGCCCTGCTCGTCACTGAACACCCGGTAGTTCAGCAGCTTGTGCAACAGCTTATCGGCCTGTTCACGGGAATCTTCAGGCTCGACCGCGACCAGCACCAGCAACCCTTGGTCGATGGCGCCGACCACCTCCCCCGCCACTTCAACCCGCGCACCGCGCACGCGCTGCAGCAGGCCCCTCATGCTTCTTCCAGGGGCAGGTCGAGCAGGCGCCGGGCCATCTGGTCGGCGGCACGCACCAAGGCATCGGTGATGCCAGGCTCGGAAGCCGCATGACCGGCGTCACGGATCACTTTCAACTCACTGTTCGGCCAGGCCTGGTGCAACGCCCAGGCGTTGTCCAAGGGGCAGATCACATCGTAGCGACCATGCACGATCACCGCCGGCAGGTGGGCGATTTTGGGCAGATCGCGGATCAGCTGGTCCGGTTCGAGGAAGGCGTTGTTCATGAAGTAGTGGCATTCGATGCGGGCGATCGACAGCGCCCGCTGCGGTTCGGAAAAGCGGTCGACCACCAGCGGGTTGGGGCGCAGGGTGGCGGTACGGCCTTCCCAGGTGGACCACGCCTTGGCGGCGTGCATCTGGGCGATCTGGTCGTTACCGGTCAGGCGCTTGTGGAAGGCCCTGACCAGGTCGCCGCGTTCCTCCGGTGGAATCGGTGCGATGTAGTCCTGCCAGTAGTCGGGGAACAGGCGGCTGGCGCCTTCCTGGTAGAACCACTCGATTTCCTGCGGCCGGCACAGGAAGATGCCGCGCAGGATCAGGCCGTGCACGCGTTCTGGGTGAGCCTGAGCGTAGGCCAGGGCCAGGGTCGAGCCCCAAGAGCCACCAAACAGCACCCACTTGTCTATGCCAAGGTGTTCGCGAATGCGCTCCAGGTCTTCGACCAGGTGCCAGGTGGTGTTGTTCTCCAGGCTCGCATGGGGCGTGGAGCGGCCACAGCCGCGCTGGTCGAAGGTGATGATGCGGTACAGGTTGGGATCAAAGTAGCAGCGGCTCTGGGCGTCGCAGCCAGCACCGGGGCCTCCGTGGATGAACACCACGGGCAGACCTTCCGGCGAGCCGCTTTCGTCGACATAAAGCACATGCGGCGCTTCCACGGCCAGATCGTGCCTGGCGTAGGGTTTGATCTGCGGGTAGAGGGTCTGCATTGCGCACTCCGTGTGAGGATTATTCGGCCGTGGGCCATCATAAACCTGAATTGCGCTTTCAGCACCGTCCTTGCTGGCGCGTTCGAACGGCGCGAATTGACCCTTGCGCAGATTTCCGACAATGGCCTCCCACGGCGCCTGGCGACGCCGATAGCGTCGCCGCCTTCACTCAACGCTTGTAACGCTCGTCGCCCCAGGCCAGCAGCGCTTGCAGTAGCTGCCTCAATACCGCTTGCGTCGGTTGCGCCAAGTCTTCCCGGTAGGCAAACGGCTCGACTTCCTCCATATAGGTGCTTTGCGCCAGCTCCAGCTGCACAGCATGGATATGGTTGGCTGGGTCGCCGTAATGCCGGGTGATGTGACCGCCTTTGAACCGACCATTAAGCACGTGGCTGTAACCTTGCACCTTGGCGCACACACCCTGCAGCCGCTCAGCCAGTGCCGGATCGCAACTGGCGCCGTTGAAAGTACCCAGGTTGAAGTCCGGTAACTTGCCGTCGAACAGGTGCGGGATCAGCGAACGGATCGAATGGGCATCCCACAGCAGCGCATAGCCAAACTGCTCACGCAAGCGATCCAGTTCACGACGAATGGTCGCGTGATAAGGGCGCCAGATTTGCTCCAGGTAGCGTTTGCGCTCTTCGCCAGACGGCGCCAGCCCGTCTTTGAAGAGGGGTTCGCCGCCGAACAAGGTCGCCGGGTACAAGCCCGTGGTGGCGCCGACGTACAGCGGCTTGTCGTCGTCCGGACGGTTCAGGTCGATGACGAAGCGTGAGTACTCTGCGGCCACCACGCTGGCGCCCATGTCACGGGCAAAGTCGTACAACTGCGGAATGTGCCAGTCGGTGTCCGGCAAGCTTTGCGCCTGGTCGACCAGGCCGTCGCGCACGGCGTCGGTCAGACGCAAGCCAGCGTGCGGCATGCTGATCAGCAGCGGCAGGCGACCTTGGTGAAAACTCAGTACCTTGTCCATCGTGCCTCGCTCAGTTGGAGATTTCATGGCCCATGCGCACTACGCGCTTGGGCAGGTCGCCACCCAGCCAGTAGGCCAGGTCGGCGGGGCGTTCGATTTGCCAGGCAACGAAGTCGGCCACCTTGCCCACTTGCAGCGAGCCGTGGCTGTCACCCAGGCCCAGCGCCGTGGCAGCGTGGACCGTAACGCCGGCCAGGGCTTCTTCCGGCGTCATGCGGAAGCAGGTGCAGCCCATGTTCAGCATCAACCGCAGCGACAACCCTGGTGAGGTGCCGGGGTTGAGGTCGCTGGCCAGGGCAATCTTTACCCCGTGGCGGCGCAATGCATCCATTGGCGGCAGCTGGGTTTCACGCAGGAAGTAGAACGCACCCGGTAGCAGCACGGCGACCGTGCCGGCGTTTGCCATGGCCACGGCGTCTTCCTCTGTCATGAACTCCAGGTGGTCAGCCGACAGTGCCTGGTAACGCGCGGCCAGGCTCGAGCCGTGCAACGATGACAGCTGTTCGGCATGCAGCTTGACCGGCAGGCCCAGTTCGCGCGCCTTGATGAACAGCCGCTCGACCTGGGCCGGCGAGAACGCGAGGTGTTCGCAGAAGGCATCCACGGCATCCACCAGGCCTTCGCTGGCCAGGGCAGGCAACATCTCGTCACAGATGTGCGCGATGTAGTTGTCGGCCCGACCCGCGTACTCCGGGGGCAAAGCGTGCGCCGCCAGGCACGTGGCACGCACCGTCAGCGGCAGCTCGTCAGCCAGGCGGCGGACCACTCGCAGCATCTTGCGCTCATTGGCCAGGTCCAGGCCGTAGCCGGACTTGACCTCAAGGGTGGTCACGCCATCGCGCATCAGTGCCTGAACACGCTGGCGAGCACTGGCGAACAGTTCGTCTTCGCTGGCTGCCCGGGTAGCCCGCACGGTACTCGCGATACCACCGCCCTGCGCGGCGATTTCGGCATAGCTCACGCCCTGCAGGCGCTGCTCGAACTCGCCGCTGCGGTTGCCACCGAACACCGCATGGGTGTGGCAGTCGATCAGCCCGGGAGTGACCCAGGCACCACCCAGGTCAACCGTGCGGTCAGCTTCGACGGGCGCCAGCTCGGCGCGCGGGCCTATCCACTCGATCAGCCCGGCGCTGGTGACGATCGCCGCATCCTCGATGGCCGAGTAGCGGCCATCGGCCATGGTTGCAACATGGCAATGCTGCCAGAGGGTTCTCATGCACAATCTCCTTTGCTAGCGGTGCAGCTCGGCCGGCTCCGCTACCGGCTGGCCCCGCCCTGCACGCGGCTTGCACCACAGCAGGTAGGACGCCACCAGGAACACCACCCAGATCACGCCGACGATCAATGCCGCCTGAGTGTCCGGGAAGTAGCCGAGCACGCCAAAGATGAACACCATGAACGCAATGGCCATGGCCGGGCCGTATGGCCAGAACGGTACCGGAAACTTGAGCTGGGCCACTTGCTCGCGGCTCATGCTGCGGCGCATGGCTACCTGGGTGAGCAGGATCATCAGCCACACCCACACCGTGGCGAAGGTGGCGATCGAGGCAATCAGCAGGAACACATTTTCCGGGATCAGGTAGTTGAGCAATACGCCGATCAGCAGCGCAGCCCCCATCACCACGACGGTCATCCACGGTACGCCATGTTTCGACAACTTGCTGAAACCGCGCGGGGCGTGGCCTTGCTGGGCCAGGCCATACATCATGCGGCCTGCGCCAAAGATGTCGCTGTTGATGGCAGAGATGGCAGCGGAAATCACCACGACGTTCAGCACGGCAGCGGCAGAGCCAATGCCCAGGTTGCTGAAGATCTGCACGAACGGGCTGCCCTGGCTACCGATCTGCGGCCATGGGTACAGGCACATCAGCACGAACAGGGTGAGCACGTAGAACAGCAGGATCCGTATTGGCACCGCGTTGATCGCTTTGGGAATGACGCGCTGCGGGTCTTTTGCCTCGCCGGCAGTGACGCCGATGATCTCGATACCGCCGAAGGCGAACATCACCACGGCAAACGACGCGATCAAGCCACCCACGCCGTTAGGCATGAAGCCGCCATGGTCGAACAGGTTGCTCATGCCCACGGCATGCCCGGTACCCACCTGGCTGAAACCGAAGGCCATGATGCCGAGGCCGGCCAGGATCATCGCCACGATGGCGCCGACCTTGAGCAGCGACAGCCAGAATTCCATTTCGCCGAATACCTTGACGTTGCACAGGTTGAGGCCGCCGATCAGGAAAACGATGCCCAACACCCAGATCCAGCGGGCTACCTCCGGGAACCAGAAGCCCATGTAGATACCGAACGCGGTGACGTCGGCGATGGCGACGATGACCATCTCGAAAGCGTAGGTCCAGCCAAGGATGAAACCGGCCATTGGGCCGAGGTAGGTGGTGGCGTAGTGGCCGAAGGAGCCGGCCACCGGGTTGTGCACGGCCATTTCGCCAAGGGCGCGCATGACCATGAACACTGCAGCGCCGCCGATCAGGTAGGCCAGCAGCACGGCCGGGCCTGCCATCTGGATGGCCGAGGCAGAGCCGTAGAACAGGCCGGTGCCGATGGCGGAGCCGAGGGCCATGAAACGGATGTGGCGGGCACTTAGCCCGCGCTTGAGACCTTGAGCTTGTTGCATGTCACGTCCTTGAATTGTTTTTGTGGTCGTGAGATTCAGGGGGCTGCTGCGCAGCCCCTTCGCGGGCACGCCCGCTCCCACAGGGGATGGTGTTTTGCACCTACTTCTGTGGGAGCGGGCGCGCCCGCGAAGGGCCGCCCAGCGGCCCCAGGGGCGTTACAGGCTTGGCAGTACACCCGCCGGCAGCAAGCCGGTCAGACTACCCTTGGCCAACAGGTCCACGGCCTTTTCAATATCCGGCGCGAAGAAACGGTCACGGTCGTAGTGCGGCACCTCGCTGCGCAGCGCCTGGCGCGCTTGCTCCAGCTTGGCCGAAGTCTTCAGGCCTTTGCGCAGGTCCAGGCCCTGGCACGCGCCCAGCCATTCGATGGCCAGCACGCCACGGGTGTTTTCGGCCATTTCCCACAGGCGCTTGCCGGCGGCCGGGGCCATCGACACGTGGTCTTCCTGGTTGGCCGAAGTTGGCAGGCTGTCGACGCTGTGTGGGTGCGACAAAGCCTTGTTTTCGCTGGCCAGGGCGGCAGCGGTGACCTGGGCGATCATGAAGCCGGAGTTGACCCCACCGTTTTCCACCAGGAACGGCGGCAGCTGGGACATGTGCTTGTCCATCATCAGCGAGATGCGGCGCTCGCTGAGCGAGCCGATTTCAGCGATGGCCAGGGCCAGGTTGTCAGCCGCCATGGCCACCGGTTCGGCGTGGAAGTTGCCGCCGGAGATCACATCACCTTCGGCAGCGAACACCAGCGGGTTGTCCGACACGGCGTTGGCTTCGATGCCCAGCACCTCGGCGGCCTGGCGCAGCTGGGTCAGGCAGGCACCCATGACCTGCGGCTGGCAGCGCAGCGAGTACGGGTCCTGGACCTTGTCGCAGTTCTTGTGCGACAGCGACACTTCGCTGGAGTCGCCCAGCAGGTCGCGGAAGCAGGCCGCGGTGTCGATCTGGCCGCGTTGGCCACGCACTTCGTGGACACGCGCATCGAAGGGCGAACGCGAGCCCAATGCGGCTTCGACGCTCAGGCCGCCGCAGGCGATGGCCGCGGCATACAGGTCTTCGGCCTGGAACAGGCCACGCAAGGCATAGGCGGTGGAGGCCTGGGTACCGTTGAGCAGGGCCAGGCCCTCTTTGGCGGCCAGGGTCAGCGGTTCGAGGCCGGCAATCGCCAAGGCTTCGGTGGCCGGCAGCCACTGGCCCTTGTAGCGGGCCTTGCCCTCGCCCAGCAGCACCAGCGACATATGCGCTAGCGGGGCAAGGTCACCGGATGCGCCTACCGAGCCTTTCAGCGGGATGTGCGGGTAGACTTCGGCGTTAACCAGGGCAATCAGCGCGTCGATGACTTTGCGGCGGATGCCGGAGAAGCCACGGCTGAGGCTGTTGATCTTCAGCACCATGATCAACCGCACCAGGTCGTCATCCAGCGGCGCGCCGATACCGGCGGCGTGGGACAGCACCAGCGAACGCTGCAGGTTCTCCAGGTCATGGCTGGCGATGCGGGTCGAGGCCAGCAGGCCGAAACCCGTGTTGATGCCGTACGCAGTACGGTCTTCGGCAATGATCTGCTCGACACAGGCGACGCTGGCGTCGATGGCCGGTGCGGCACTGGCATCCAGTTGCAGGCGCACGGGCGCGGCATGGATCGCGCGCAGCTGGGCCAGGGTCAGGGTGCCAGGCTTGAGGGTGAGTTCGGTCACGTTACTACTCCAAATCGCGTGGAGCCGCAGGCCCGCTTGTGGGTGCCTGCGCGCTCCTTCTTGTTGTTCAGTATCACCCCTTGCAGGGTGCGATCCAAAGCGTGGTGATCAGCCGGTGATCATCGGCAGGTCCAGGCCCTGCTCCTTGGCGCAGTCGATGGCGATGTCATAACCGGCATCGGCGTGACGCATGACGCCAGTCCCTGGGTCGTTGGTCAGTACCCGGGCGATGCGCTCGGCGGCCTCATCGGTACCGTCGCAGACGATGACCATGCCCGAGTGCTGCGAGAAGCCCATGCCCACGCCACCGCCATGGTGCAGCGAGACCCAGGTGGCGCCGCCTGCGGTGTTCAGCAGGGCGTTGAGCAGCGGCCAGTCGGAAACAGCGTCCGAACCATCACGCATGGCCTCGGTTTCGCGGTTCGGGCTGGATACCGAGCCGGAGTCGAGGTGGTCACGGCCGATCACCACCGGAGCCGACAGCTCGCCGCTGCGGACCATTTCGTTGAAAGCCAGGCCCAGCTTGGCGCGAAGGCCCAGCCCCACCCAGCAGATACGTGCCGGCAGGCCCTGGAAGCTGATGCGCTCGCGGGCCATGTCCAGCCAGCGGTGCAGGTGGGCGTCGTCGGGGATCAGTTCCTTGACCTTGGCGTCGGTCTTGTAGATGTCCTCAGCTTCACCGGACAGCGCCGCCCAGCGGAACGGGCCGACCCCGCGGCAGAACAGTGGGCGGATGTAGGCCGGGACGAAGCCTGGGAAGTCGAAGGCATTGGCCACGCCCTCTTCCTTGGCCATCTGGCGGATGTTGTTGCCGTAGTCGAAGGTTGGGATACCCTGCTTCTGGAAGTCCAGCATGGCCTGCACGTGCACGGCCATCGACTGCTTGGCGGCCTTGACCACTGCAGCCCGTTCGGTCTGCGCACGGTCGCGGTACTGCTCCCAAGTCCAGCCGGCTGGCAGGTAGCCGTTCAGTGGGTCGTGGGCGCTGGTCTGGTCGGTGACCATGTCCGGGCGCACGCCACGTTTGACCAGCTCTGGGAGGATTTCGGCGGCGTTGCCGTGCAGGGCGATGGAGATGGCCTTGCCTTCGGCGGTGTACTTGGCGATGCGTGCCAGGGCGTCGTCGAGGTCAGTGGCCTGCTCGTCGACGTAGCGGGTTTCCAGGCGGAAGTCGATACGGCTCTGCTGGCATTCGATGTTCAGCGAGCAAGCACCGGCCAGGGTCGCGGCCAGTGGCTGGGCGCCGCCCATGCCGCCCAGGCCAGCGGTGAGTACCCACTTGCCTTTCAGGCTGCCGCCGTAGTGCTGGCGACCGGCTTCGACGAAGGTTTCATAGGTGCCCTGGACGATGCCCTGGCTGCCGATGTAGATCCAGCTGCCGGCGGTCATCTGGCCGTACATGGCCAGGCCCTTGGCGTCCAGTTCGTTGAAGTGTTCCCAGTTGGCCCAGTGTGGCACCAGGTTGGAGTTGGCAATCAGCACGCGCGGTGCGTTGCTGTGGGTCTTGAATACACCGACCGGCTTGCCCGACTGGACCAGCAGGGTTTCGTCGTCTTCCAGGCGGGTCAGGGTTTCGACGATCTTGTCGTAGCAGGCCCAGTTGCGCGCGGCGCGGCCGATACCGCCGTATACCACCAGCTCTTTGGGGTTTTCCGCGACCTGTGGATCGAGGTTGTTCATCAGCATGCGCAGTGGCGCTTCGGTCAGCCAGCTTTTGGCGGTCAGCTTGTTGCCACGTGGGGCACGGATTTCAACGTCACGGTATTTGTTGTTGTCGGTCACGGGAAAGGTCCTCTGCGGTCGTCCGCGGGCGGGTATGTCGTGGTCAATATACAAACACACCTTTACTTGTATGTACAAGCATGGACAACCAAAATAATCGGACCTTGTCGTTCTTACCTTGACTTTTTGGGGGGTGAAGCGAGCGCCGGTCCGGCTTGAGTTCTGCGGCGGTGCGAAGATCGAGCGCCGCCCGCGCGGCGCTTCGCGGGTAAACCCGCTCCTACGTTTGTTTCAGGCCAATTATGCCTGTGGGATTTGCGCGCGAACGCCTTGGTGCCCATCTCGATATCGCGTCGTACCAACAAGGCGGTCGCGCGCGCCAGGCACAGGATGCACTGGCCCGAAACAAACGTAGGAGCGGGTTTACCCGCGAAGCGCCGCGCGGGCGGCGCTCGATCTCACAGGCGCAGAATGTGTCGAGCCGGACACCTGCGGCGCTCGATCTCACAGGCGCAGAATGTGTCGAGGCGGACACCTGGCGGCGCTCGATCTCACAGGCGCCAAAAATCTACAGCCGAACCTTCAGCGCCCATCAAGTTCGATCAGGCAGCACCGCCCCTGCACAACCAACCCCAGCAATTCATCATTGCCTTCCAGCCGCAAGCAGTCGAACAACCCCAACCGCTGCGTCTCGCGCCCGGCAATAGTGACTTCGACCAGGCTGCTGGCAGCAAACAACAACACCGTCGACGCCGAGCTGTACACCCGGCTGGTGCCATCCAGCCACTGCAACCGCGCCCGATATCGCTGCGGTGCATAGATCAGGTTGAAATCGCGGATCGCCCCACCCAGCAACTTGCAGCTGACCTGGCTCTCGCCGCTGAACGCAAACGCATCGAACGCCAGCAATGGCCGGCTGGCCTGGCCGTCGACCAGCAGGCGCATGCCGTCGCCCTGCAGCACGGTGATGATCCGCTGGTAGCCGGCAAAGGTGGAAAACCCTCCCGACTCTTCGATATCGGCAATCGACAGACGCCAGCCAAAACCGTCCAGGCCCTCGCCACTGTCGCGGGTGATCTCTTCGGTGAAACCACCACCGTTCTTCCAAGGCATGCGCGGGTAATCATGCGCACGCAACAACTGCAGCTGACTCATTTGCTGAAACGTCCTTCCAGGCGATGACGGGAACCGGGGTGGATCAGCCGTGCAGCGGTCACCGGCTGGCGGCCGGACCAGGTGCGACGACGAATCAGCAGGCAAGGCTCGCCCCGGTCGATCTGCAACAGGGTGCATTCTTCCGGCTCGGCCAGGATTGCCTCGACCACGTGCTCGCCCTCCGTCAGCGGCGCCACCTGGGACAGGTAGGCGTAAGGCGTCTGCCGGGTGAAATCCTGCTTGAGGTAATCGGGCGCAATGGCCGCGTTGACGTAACGGTCCTCGATCTGCACCGGCACGCCGTTCTCGAAATGCACGATCAGCGAATGGAACACGCGCTGACCTTCACGCATGTCCAGCGCCAGCGCCCGTTCGGAGCCGGCCGCTTCTTCGGCAAGCGTGATCACCTGGCAGCTATGCTGGTGTCCGCGCGCGGCAATTTCGTCGGCAATGTTGTTGACCTCGAACAGCGCCGAACGGCCCTTGGGCTCGGCCACGAAGGTGCCGACCCCTTGCATGCGCACCAGCAGGCCTTCGGCGGTGAGTTCACGCAGGGCGCGGTTGATGGTCATGCGGCTGAAGCCCAGCTCGTTGACCAGCTCGCTCTCGGAGGGTACCCGGTGATGCGGTGGCCAGCTGCCGTTGTCGATCTGCTGGATGATCATCTGTTTGACCCGGGCGTAGAGCGGCGCCGGGCCCTCGCCCATCTGGGCAACCAGCACGGAGACAGGAGGTGTCGGCACGGCGATGGATCCTTGTGCAAATGAAATGAGCGGTAGCTTGCCGCAGTTTACCCGGCAGGCAAACGCCTGTATATGTATATACAAGTTAACAATAACAGGATTCCACCGATGTCAGCCTACTTCGCCGAACGCGCCCTGCTACCTACGGGTTGGGCCAGCCATGTGCGTATCGAGGTCGCCAGTGATGGCCGTGTGGCCAGCATCGAGCCTGGCGCTTCGGCCGAAGACGCCGAGCGCCTGGCCGGCCCGCTGCTGCCCGGCATGCCCAACCTGCACTCGCATGCCTTCCAGCGCGCCATGGCAGGCCTGGCTGAAGTTGCCGGCAACCCCAACGACAGTTTCTGGACCTGGCGAGACCTGATGTACCGCCTGGTAGGGCAGATCAGCCCAGAGCAGCTTCAGGTCATCGCCCGCCAGCTGTACATCGAAATGCTCAAGGCCGGCTACACCTCGGTGGCCGAATTCCATTACGTGCACCACGACCAGGCTGGCAAGCCCTACGCCGACCCGGCCGAACTGTCGCTCCGCATCAGCGCGGCTGCGGCCGATAGCGGCATCGGCCTGACCTTGCTACCGGTGCTGTACAGCCATGCAGGCTTTGGCGGCCAGGCGCCGAACGACGGGCAGCGGCGCTTCATCAACTCCACTGAACAGTACCTGCAGCTGCAAGCCCAGCTCGCCCCGCTGCTGGCCGCGCAACCGGCGCAGCAACTGGGCCTGTGCTTCCACTCGCTGCGGGCGGTGAGGCCTGGGCAGATCGCCGAAGTGCTGGCGGCCAGCGACAGGCAGTGCCCAGTGCATATCCACATCGCCGAACAGCAGAAGGAAGTCGACGACTGCCTGGCCTGGAGCGGCCTGCGCCCGCTGCAGTGGCTGTACGAGCACGTGGACGTGGACCGCCGCTGGTGCCTGGTACACGCTACCCATGCCGAACCGGACGAAGTGACTGCCATGGCCCGCAGCGGCGCGGTGGCCGGGTTGTGCCTGACCACCGAAGCCAACCTGGGCGATGGGATCTTCCCGGCAGTGGATTTCCTGGCACAGGGCGGGCGCATGGGCATTGGTTCGGACAGCCATGTGTCGTTAAGCGTGGTGGAGGAGCTGCGCTGGCTGGAATATGGCCAGCGCCTGCGGGACCAGCGACGCAACCGCCTGTATCGCGGCGACCAGCCGATGGTCGGGCGTACGCTGTATGACGCGGCGCTGAGCGGTGGTGCGCAGGCACTGGGGCAGGCGGTCGGCGAGTTGGCGGTGGGCAAGCGTGCCGACTGGCTGGTGCTCGATGGGCAGGACCCCTACATCGCCATGGCGGAGGGTGATGCCATTCTCAACCGTTGGCTTTTTGCCGGTGGCGATCGCCAGGTGCGCGATGTCATGGTGAACGGGCAATGGGTGGTGCGCCAGGGGCGGCATGCCCAAGAAGAAGAAAGCGGGCGGGCGTTTGCCAAGGTGTTGCGCCAGCTTTTGGGCTGAGCGTACCGGGGCTGCGTTGCAGCCCTTCGCGGGCAAGCCCGCTCCCACAGGTTGGTGGACTGCCCCACAAAACGTCTTGGGGGCAGCCCAGGGTTCAGCGCAGAACCTGTGGGAGCGGGCTTGCCCGCGAAGGGTTGCAACGCAACCCCAAAAAACTCAGTGCATCTTTACTATTTGCTGATCGGACGCCCGCCAGATCAAGCGGCTGGTGTCATAGCCCTGCTGCCGCGCCCTGGACAGCAGGTTCTCGCGCTCCCAGGCCGGCAGTGTCGGCGTGCGCGACAGAATCCAAAGGTATTTGCGGTCCGGGCTGCCGACGATGGCCGTGCGGTAGTGGTCGTCCACATAAAGAATCCAGTACTCACCCCGCGCCACGCCTGGCACCAGCCTGGTGAACCAGTTATCGAACTCGACCCACAGCTTGTCGGTGTGCCCCGGCTCCTGGATATTCGCATGCCCTTCAGCGCGAAGCCATTCATCACCCATGGTGCGGCAGCGGTTGAGCACGCCATAACTGCCATCAGGCTTGAGGTTGTAATGGGCCTCGGACTGCTCGCAACCTTCCTGGTAGCGCATGGGCAGGCGCGCCAGCTCGTACCATTTGCCCTGGTAGCGCTTGAGGTCGACATTTCCGGCGGTTTTCGGCGCCAGCGGGTCGTGCACGGAACCTGCACAACCGCCCAGCAGCAACGCCAGGCATACGCCCATCAGCAGGTACGCACGCCTCATTTGAGGCCCTGCCCGGAATACATCAGCACTTTGTCAGCTGCATACTGCACGCTGATGAAGCTCTTCTCGTCCCCCCAGGTGCAGCTGCTCATGCCCAACGCGCCAGAACATTCGGTCGGCGTGCCGAGCAACTGCTCGACCTCGGCCTTGTTCATACCGGCCTTGATCTTGGAATAGTTTTCCTGATTGATCTTGCTGCAGGCAGTCAGCACGACGCACAGCGACAACAGGGCGAGGGAACGCAACGACATGAAGGGGACACTCCTGAAAGATGATACAGGCGAGTGGCCTGCAGTGACCTTCGACGTGAAAATCCCTCCCAGGTTCCCTACTCCACCCCCTATGCCCCTACACCATTGGTCGGATGGCCACTACTGTGCGATTAATCACAAAGCATTAATCATGTGCCCAATAAAAAAGGCCGCCCCCGTTGGAGCGGCCTTGCGTCGCGATGCCTGCGCAGCAGGCCCCCTGGGCCTCAGAACCGGGAGCCAGGCTCCAGCAAAAAGTCCATCTCTTCGCTGGTGCTCGGCCGCTCCAGCACCAGGTTGCGGTGCGGGAAGCGCCCGAAGCGGGCAATTACCCGCTGGTGCTGCTCGGCATAGTCGAGGAAGCCTTCGAACAGCCGGCGGTTGGCCTCGGGCTGTTCGTCCAGCAGCATTCGATAACGCTCCACGCACAGGTTCTGCCAGTCCAGCACTTCGGCATGCTCCAGTACCAGCAGCACGAACACGCGCTGGATCGGCAGCAGCTGGTAGTCCCAGCCCTTCTGCAGGCCCTGCATGGCGACTACCTGGGCACGCCGGTCGCCGTCGAAGGCACGCGGCGTGTCGCGGTAGATCATGCGTGGCAGCTGGTCGAGCAAAATCAGCAGGCCCAGCCAGCCCTGCGGGCTTTGCTGCCACTCTTCGAGCCCACCCGCCAGGGCGTGCTCGACCAGGTCGCCAAACAGCGCATGGGCGTCGGCATCGTAATGCTTGCCGAACCACAGCGTGCTCTTCTCGTCAGCCACGGCCTGGGCACTGGTGCCCCAACCGAACCACCATTCCAGCAACGGCTGCCAAGGTGCGAGCATGACTTACTCCTTGTGGTAAGCGGTGACGCGCTCGACCTCTTCCTTCGAGCCGAGAATCACCGACACGCGCTGGTGCAGGCTTTCTGGCTTGATGTCGAGGATGCGATCGTAACCGTTGGTGGAAGCGCCACCGGCCTGTTCGATGATGAACGACATCGGGTTGGCTTCGTACATCAGGCGCAGCTTGCCCGGCTTGCTTGGTTCGCGGGCGTCACGTGGGTACATGAACAGGCCGCCACGGGTCAGGATGCGGTGCACGTCGGCCACCATCGAGGCGATCCAGCGCATGTTGTAGTTCTTCTTCAGCGGGCCGGTCTCGCCTGCCAGCAGTTCGCCCACATAGCGCTGTACCGGGGCTTCCCAGTGACGCTGGTTGGACATGTTGATGGCGAACTCGGCGGTGGTCTCCGGTACGCGGATGTTTTCGTGGGTCAGCACGAAGCTGCCCAGTTCGCGATCCAGGGTGAAGCCCTTGACGCCGTTGCCCAGGGTCAGGATCAGCATGGTCTGCGGGCCGTAGATGGCATAACCGGCAGCAACCTGCTCGGTACCTGGCTGCAGGAACGCTTCTTCGTTGAGGCTTTCGTTCTGGCTCAGGTACTGGTTAGGGCAACGCAGAACCGAGAAGATGGTACCGACCGACACGTTGACGTCGATGTTCGACGAACCGTCCAGCGGGTCGAAGACCAGCAGGTAGGCGCCTTTCGGGTACCTGCCCGGGATCTGGTACGCGTTGTCCATTTCTTCGGAAGCCATGCCAGCCAGGTGACCGCCCCACTCGTTGGCTTCCAGCAGGATATCGTTGGAAATCACGTCCAGTTTCTTCTGGACCTCGCCCTGCACGTTTTCAGTGCCCATGCTGCCCAGCACACCACCGAGGGCGCCTTTGGACACGTGGTGGCTGATTTCCTTGCACGCACGCGCTACCACTTCGATCAGGAAGCGCAGATCGGCAGGGGTGTTGTTGCTGCGGGTCTGCTCAATCAGATAGCGACTCAGGGTAACGCGGGACATGTATGGCTCCGAACGGATTGGGGGGATGAAAAACCCACGCAGTTTACAGGGAGAGTGACGGGCTAGCGAGTGATGAGACTCGCCACGGCTCTCAGACGGCACAATAGGTCGGTAGTTCAGCCTTCGCCAGGCCGGTGGTCTGGTTGTGGGGCGATTCGCGGGCGCGCCCGCTTCTACAGGCTTATGAGGGCCCTGCAGGAGCGGGTTTACCCGCGATCAAGCCAGCACAGGCCTGCCTCAATCCAGCGCCTTCCAGATCTCGGTCGCATACTCGCGAATGGTCCGATCCGACGAGAACCAGCCCATCCGCGCGGTATTGAGCACCGCCTTGCGCCACCACTCCTGCGGTGTGTGCCACAGATCCTCGACCCGGCGCTGAGCATCCCAGTAGGCATCGAAATCGGCGCACAGCAGGAAGCGGTCGTAGGCGATCAGGCCGTCGATCAACCCGGTGTAACGAGAGGGGTCATCTGGCGAGAACACACCACTGCGAATAGCCTGCAACACATCGCTCAAGCGGCTGGAAGCGGCTATGGCGGTGCCGGCACCAAAGTCACCGGCACGCTTACGCGTTTCAACCTGCTGCGCGGTCAGGCCGAAGATGAACATGTTGTCGGCCCCCACCTGCTCGCACATCTCCACATTGGCGCCATCCAGAGTGCCGATGGTCAGCGCACCATTGAGGCCGAACTTCATGTTGCTGGTACCGGACGCTTCGTAACCTGCGGTGGATATCTGCTCGGAAAGGTCGGCCGCCGGGATGATGCTCTCGGCCAGGCTGACGTTGTAGTTGGGCAGGAATACCACCTTCAGCAGGCCGCGCACCGTCGGGTCGTTGTTCACCACCCGGGCGATGTCGTTTGCCAGTTTGATGATCAATTTGGCCTGGTGGTAACTGGCCGCAGCCTTGCCAGCGAAGATCTTCACCCGTGGCACCCAGTTGGTGCCAGGGTCATTGCGTATGGCCTGGTACAGTGCAACGGTGTGCAGCAGGTTGAGCAGCTGGCGCTTGTATTCGTGAATGCGTTTGACCTGAACATCGAATAGCGCCTCGGGGTTGACCGTGACGCCGATGCGATCCTGAATGATGCTGGCCAGGGCACGCTTGCTGTGCAGCCGCTGGGCAGCGAACTGCTTGCGAAAAGCGGCTTTGTCGGCGAACGGCACCAGGCCCGCCAGCCGCGTCTGCGGGTCGTCCTTGAGTTCCGGCCCAAGTGCCTCGACCAGCATCTCGGTCAACTGGGGGTTGGACTGGTACAACCAGCGGCGGAAGGTAATGCCGTTGGTCTTGTTGTTGATCCGTTTCGGGTAGAGCTTGTGCAGCTCGGAGAACACCGTGCTCTTCATCAACTTGCTGTGCAGCGCCGACACGCCGTTGACGCTGTGCGAGCCAAGAAACGCCAGGTTGCCCATGCGCACCCGTCGGCCGTTGTCTTCCTCGATCAGCGAAACCGCGCGCAGCACGTCGAAATCGTGCAGGCCTTTGGCCCGCAACGCATCGATATGGTAGGCATTGATCAGGTAGATGATCTGCATGTGCCGCGGCAACATGCGCTCCATCAGCGCTACCGGCCAGGTTTCCAGGGCTTCTGGCAACAGGGTGTGGTTGGTGTAGGCGAGCGTGCCGACGGTCAGCTCCCAGGCCTTTTCCCAAGGCACTTCGTGCTGGTCCACTAGCAACCGCATCAGCTCCGCCACCGCAATCGAAGGGTGGGTGTCGTTTAGCTGGATGGCCGCTGCATCAGGCAGGTTGAGCAGGTCCTTGTGCATGTTCAGGTGGCGCCGCAGCAAGTCCTGCAGCGAAGCCGAGACGAAAAAGTACTCTTGGCGAAGGCGCAGTTCCTGGCCAGCCTCGGTACTGTCGGCCGGGTAAAGCACACGCGAAATGCTCTCGGCACGCGCCACTTCAGCCACAGCCCCCAAGTGATCACCGGCGTTGAAGCGCTCCAGGTGGAGCTCTTCCAGTGCCCGCGCCCGCCAAAGGCGCAGGGTGTTGACGCTGGATCCGCGCCAGCCGACTACCGGCGTGTCGTAGGCCACCGCCCGCACCGTCTCGCCAGGCCACCATACCTGGCGCTGGGCACCGCTTGCATCGTGGACCGTTTCGACACTGCCGCCAAAGCTGATCGGGTAGATCACCTCGGCGCGCTCGAACTCCCAGGGGTTGCCGAAATCCAGCCAGTTTTCGGTCTGCTCCTGCTGCCAGCCATCGACCACGGCCTGACGGAACAGCCCGTGCTCGTAGCGGATGCCGTAACCATGGGCAGCGATACCCAAGGTAGACATGCTCTCCATGAAGCACGCCGCCAGACGGCCAAGGCCGCCATTGCCCAGCGCGGCGTCCGGCTCGAGCAGGCGAATGCGCTCGAGGTCCACATCCAGCCCCTCCAGCGCATCGCGCGCGATGTCCAGCAGGCCCAGGTTGCTCAGGCTGTCATACAGCAAGCGGCCGATGAGAAACTCCAGGGAAAGGTAGTAGACCCGCTTCTGGCTGCGCCGATAGGCCTGCCGGGTGTGATCCATCCAGTGGTCGACCATATGATCGCGCGCGGCCAGGGCAATGGCTTCGAACCAGTCATGGTCGAAGGCATGCTCGGGGTCCTTGCCGACCGCGTAGGTCAGCTTGTTCAGTACAGCGGCACGAAAATCCGCGACTTCGGCGTCACGTGCTTTGGGTTCCTGGGACATGCGGCATCCTCGGGCAAGTTGACGAAAGCGGAGGGAGAGTGATGAGACTAGACCCTTCGACAGGGAGCGACAGTTACGGTTCGCAGTTTTCATGCCCACTCTGCGATTCCGGCAAAAGGTTGTTCATAAATTGAACAATTCCGGTATCATCGCGCGCCCCAAGACCGTGATCCACCCTATAAAGATGAAAACGACCCTGATCGCCGCCGCCGAAGTCGACCGCCTGGAGACTTGGCAGCGCTACGCCAGCCACATGTGCCACGGCTGCCATTCGACCTGCTGCACCCTGCCGGTAGAGGTGAAGATCAAGGATCTGATCCGTATCGGCGTGGTCGACGAGTTCGAAAAAGACGAACCACCCAAGAACGTGGCCAAACGCCTGCAAAAAGAAGGCATCATCGAGCGCTTCAACCAGAAGTCGGGGATATTCACCCTGACCCGGATGAGCAACGACGACTGCATGTACCTGGATCGTAAAAGCCGCCTGTGCACCATTTATGACAAGCGCCCGGATACCTGCCGCAACCACCCCAAGGTCGGGCCGCGGCCGGGGTATTGCGCCTACAAGCCCAAGGTGGTTGGGCGTTGATCTATTGCCTGCACCGGCCTCTTCGCGGGTAAACCCGCTCCTACAGGTCTTGACCTTTGTGGATCCTGTAGGAGCGGGTTTACCCGCGAAGAGGCCGGTACCACCAGCACAAAAAACCCAGACAAACTAAAACGCCCCCGGCCTTTCGACCGGGGGCGTTTTCATTCAGCCTGAGCTAACTCAGTTCTTGGCTTTCTTGGCTGCGCGGGTACGCTCGCCTTCGTCCAGGATCTTCTTGCGCAGACGGATCGACTTAGGAGTCACTTCGCACAGCTCGTCATCCTGGATGAATTCCAGGGCCTGCTCGAGGGTGTGGCGAACTGGCGGTACCAGGGCGATGACTTCGTCTTTGCCCGAAGCACGCATGTTGTCGAGCTTCTTGCCTTTGGTCGGGTTCACGCCCAGGTCGTTGTCACGGCTGTTCAGGCCAATGATCTGACCGTTGTAGATCTCCTGGCCGTGTTCAACGAACAGCTTGCCGCGAGCCTGCAGGGTTTCCAGCGAGTAGGTCAGTGCCTTGCCGGTCTCGACCGAAACCAGTACGCCGTTGAGGCGGCCGGACATCTGGCCCGACTTCATGGTGTCGTAGCGATCGAAGATCGAGGTCAGGATGCCTGCACCGTTGGTCAGGGTCAGGAACTGGTTACGGAAACCGATCAGACCACGGGCTGGAATGTTGTACTCCAGACGAACACGGCCCTTGCCATCCGGAACCATGTTGGTCAGGTCGCCTTTACGCAGACCCATCTCTTCCATGACCTTGCCCTGGGATTCTTCAGGGATGTCGATGGTGACGTTCTCGAACGGCTCCTGCTTCACGCCGTCGACTTCGCGGATGATCACTTCAGGACGGCCCACGGCCATTTCGAAGCCTTCACGACGCATGGTTTCGATCAGCACCGACAGGTGCAGCTCACCACGGCCCGAAACCTTGAACTTGTCTGGGGAGTCGGTCTCCTGAACGCGCAGGGCAACGTTGTACAGCAGCTCCTTGTCCAGACGGTCCTTGATGTTACGGCTGGTGACGAACTTGCCTTCTTTACCGCAGAACGGCGAGTCGTTGACCTGGAAGGTCATCGAAACGGTCGGCTCGTCAACGGTCAGCGGCTTCATCGCTTCTACCGCATCCGGGGCGCACAGGGTGTCGGAGATGAACAGCTCATCGAAACCGCTGATGCAGACGATATCGCCAGCCTGGGCTTCTTCGACGTCAACGCGGTGCAGACCGTGGTGACCCATCAGCTTCAGGATACGGCCGTTGCGCTTCTTGCCGTTGGTGTCGATGGCGACAACCGGGGTGTTCGGCTTGACGCGGCCACGGGCGATGCGGCCAACACCGATCACGCCGAGGAAGCTGTTGTAGTCCAGTGCGGAGATCTGCATCTGGAACGGGCCGTCGCGGTCAACAGACGGTGCTGGTACGTTGTCGATGATCGACTGGTACAGCGGGGTCATGTCTTCGGCCATGGCAGTGTGGTCCAGGCCGGCAATGCCGTTCAGGGCCGAGGCGTAGACCACTTTGAAGTCCAGCTGTTCGTCGGTGGCACCGAGGTTGTCGAACAGGTCGAAGATCTGGTCCAGAACCCAGTCAGGACGCGCGCCCGGACGGTCAACCTTGTTGATCACGACGATTGGCTTCAGGCCGGCTTCGAAAGCCTTCTTGGTCACGAAGCGGGTTTGCGGCATCGGGCCGTCCTGGGCGTCGACCAGCAGCAGCACGGAGTCGACCATCGACATTACACGCTCAACCTCGCCACCGAAGTCGGCGTGGCCGGGGGTGTCGACGATGTTGATGTGGTAGCCGTTCCAGTTGATGGCGGTGTTTTTCGCCAGAATGGTAATACCGCGCTCTTTTTCCTGGTCGTTGGAGTCCATGACGCGCTCGTCATTGAGCTCGTTACGCTCCAGAGTGCCGGACTGACGCAGGAGTTTGTCGACCAGAGTGGTTTTACCATGGTCAACGTGGGCGATGATGGCGATGTTACGCAGATTTTCGATCACAAGTGTATCTCGATCAGAGGATTCGGTTGCCGCCCAGTGTAGGCGGCCAATATGTACCGTTTAAGGCTCAGCGGGCCCGGCGGTCGGGAGGGCGATGGCGAATACTGCCGCCATACAGCCCCGGCGTCTTATGTCGGACGATAAACACGCACATTGGCATGTCCCTCACTGAGCAGATGGTGTGCGTGCAAACGGCTCATCACACCCTTGTCGCAATACAGCAAGTACTGGCGCGTGGGGTCCAGGTGCTTGAACTTGCTGTTGATGGCGTAGAACGGCATGGCCTGGACTTCGATACCTTCCAGTACCAGAGGTTCGTCTTCCTGGGCATCGGGGTGGCGAATGTCGATGACGATCTGGCCTGGCAGCGCCTCGGCCACTTCCTCGATTTCGATGTCCTTGCCCAGCTCATCGATCACATGATCGATGGAAATGAACTTGGCGCGCTCAAGAGCGCGCTCCAGCACGGCCATGTCGAACTGCTTTTCTTCGTGCTCCATGCGGTGACGCTTGGCATGGGTGGTCGGGTTTACCGAGATCACGCCGCAGTATTCCGGCATGTGCTTGGCAAAGTCCGCGGTGCCGATTTCGGTGGCCTGGTCGATGATGTCCTGCTTGTGGCTGGCCAGCAGCGGGCGCAGCACCAGCTTGTCGGTGGCCGAGTCGATGATCGACAGGTTCGGCAGGGTCTGGCTGGACACCTGGGAAATCGCTTCGCCGGTCACCAGCGCGTCGATCTGCAGACGGTCGGCCATATGGGCGGCGCCGCGCAGCATCATGCGCTTGAGGGTCACGCCCATGTAGCTGTTGTCGACCTTGTTGAGGATCTCGCCAACCACTTCTTCGAACGGCACGCTGATGAACAGTACGCGCTGGCTGCTGCCGTACTTTTTCCACAGGTAATGGGCCACTTCCATCACGCCCAGCTCGTGGGCACGGCCGCCGAGGTTGAAGAAGCAGAAGTGGGTCATCAGGCCGCGGCGCATCATCTGGTAGGCCGCAACGGTGGAGTCGAAACCACCGGACATCAGCACCAGGGTCTGCTCCAGGGCACCCAGCGGATAACCGCCGATGCCATTGTGCTGGTTGTGGATCACGTACAGGCGCTGGTCGCGGATTTCGATGCGCACCAGCACTTCAGGCTTTTTCAGCTCGATCCCGGCGGCGCCACACTGCTGGCGCAGCTGGCTGCCGACGTAACGGTCGACGTCCATCGAGGTGAAGTCATGGTGGCCACCGCGCTTGCAGCGCACGGCGAAGTGCTTGCCGGCCAGCAGGTGGCCGAAGTGGTGCTTGCACTTGGCGACGATGTCGTCGAAGTCACCCAGCGGGTATTCCTCTACCTGCAGGAAGTGGGTGATACCCGGGGTGCAGGTGAGGCGTTCGATCATCTCGCGCTGGACTTTTTCGTCTTCGACGCGGGTGACCACCTCGAGATTGTCCCAGACACCATCGACCGCGAGCTCAGGGTCGAGATCCTTGAGCACGTTGCGGATGTTCTTGCCAAGCTGGCGGATGAAGCGCTTGCGCACCGGCCGGCTTTTGATGGTGATTTCTGGGAAGACTTTGACGATAAGTTTCATTGGTTAACAGCGCGCGCAGGGCCTGCCGAAAATGAGGGGCGCGAATTATATCGGAAATTGCTCAGGATTTGACCAACTTTTGATCAGAAGCTTTGAGATAAATGCAGAGGCCAGGTTTTGCAGCGCCTGTTCCGGCCCTTTCGCGGGCAAACCCGCCCGTAGGAGCGGGTTTACCCGCGAAGAGGCCCTAGAAGCTGGCACACCACACGCCACGCACCCTATTGGTGCGACACGATCAAAAAACGCATCGTAAGAGTGCACTTTCACCCGCTAACCCAACGCCAAATGCCCGCAAACGCCCCCTTTTATCCCACCCTCGCCATTTTCGGGCACTGGCATGCAATTTGCTCCCTTGTGAGGCAGGTAAGCTTGGCCGACTATCCGCGCCCGGCAACACCCTTTTTCCAGGGCAGCGGCCCACCGCGCTCTAGACCATCCGGAGGACAACATGTCGAAGTCGGTTCAACTCATCAAAGATCATGACGTCAAGTGGATTGATCTGCGTTTCACGGACACCAAAGGCATTCAGCACCACGTGACCATGCCGTCGCGTGATGCGCTGGACGAAGACTTCTTCGAAGTCGGCAAGATGTTCGACGGTTCCTCCATCGCTGGCTGGAAAGGTATCGAAGCTTCCGACATGATCCTGATGCCGGTCGACGAAACCGCCGTTCTGGACCCGTTCACCGAAGAACCAACCCTGATCATCACCTGCGACATCGTCGACCCGTCGAGCATGCAGGGCTACGACCGCGACCCACGCGCCATCGCCAAGCGCGCTGAAGAGTACCTGAAGAGCACCGGCATCGGTGATACCGTATTCGCTGGCCCAGAGCCTGAGTTCTTCATCTTCGACGAAGTGAAGTTCCACTCGGACATCTCCGGTTCGATGTTCAAGATCTTCTCCGAGCAGGGCTCGTGGATGACCGGCGCTGACGTGGAAGGCGGCAACAAAGGCCACCGTCCAGGCGTGAAAGGCGGCTACTTCCCGGTTCCGCCGTTCGACCACGACCACGAAATCCGTACTGCCATGTGCAACGCCCTGGAAGAAATGGGCCAGACCGTTGAAGTTCACCACCACGAAGTGGCGACTGCCGGCCAGAACGAAATCGGCGTCAAGTTCAACACCCTGGTGAAGAAGGCTGACGAAGTACAGGCGCTGAAATACGTCGTGCACAACGTTGCCGACGCTTACGGCCGTACCGCCACCTTCATGCCGAAGCCACTGTATGGCGACAACGGCTCGGGCATGCACGTGCACATGTCGATCTGGAAAGACGGCAAGAACACCTTCTCGGGTGAAGGCTATGCCGGCCTGTCCGACACCGCCCTGTACTTCATCGGCGGTATCATCAAGCACGGTAAGGCCCTGAACGGCTTCACCAACCCGTCGACCAACTCGTACAAGCGTCTGGTCCCAGGCTTCGAAGCCCCGGTAATGCTGGCCTACTCGGCTCGCAACCGTTCCGCCTCGATCCGTATTCCTTACGTTGGCAGCCCGAAAGCCCGCCGTATCGAAGCACGCTTCCCGGACCCATCGGCCAACCCGTACCTGGCGTTCGCGGCCCTGCTGATGGCTGGCCTGGACGGCATCCAGAACAAGATCCACCCAGGCGACGCGGCCGACAAGAACCTGTACGACCTGCCACCAGAAGAAGCCAAGAACATCCCGCAAGTGTGCGGCAGCCTGAAAGAAGCTCTGGAAGAGCTGGATAAAGGCCGTGCGTTCCTGACCAAGGGCGGCGTGTTCTCCGACGACTTCATCGATGCCTTCATCGAGCTGAAGAGCGAAGAAGAAATCAAGGTCCGTACCTTCGTACACCCGCTGGAATACGAGCTGTACTACAGCTGCTGATCTGATTGGCGCCTCGCGCCGATGACATGATCAAAACGGCCTCCCTCGGGAGGCCGTTTTTGTTTTCATACATGCGAATCAGAACGCCCCTACAAGCAGCAGTTGGTCAACTGCGCACAATCCATTCTCCCTCTGTATGGAGAACACCATGCGCCTGGCCATCACGTCACTTTGCTTGCCGTTTGCCTTGATCGGCTGCATCGCTCCTGAAGCCTCCCAGCCTGAATTCAACCCACTCCTATCCAACATCGAGTACCGACTGGACCTGGCCAGCTCGGTTGCACTGCACAAGTGGGAACACAACCTTGCCGTAGCAGCGCCCGAGCGCGAGCGCGAAGTCCTTGCCCTGGTGCGCCAGCAGGCCGCCGACCATGACCTCAGCCCTGAACGCGCCGCAGCTTTCTTCAGCGACCAGATCGAGGCCAACAAGCTGATGCAGTACACCTTGCTCGATCGCTGGGTCACGCTAGAGCAGAGGCCATCAGCAGCCGTCCTTGATTTGGTCGACCAACTGCGACCTCGTCTGGACAAGCTTCAGGCAACGCTTCTATTCGAGTTGGGGCGCTTCGACCGGCACCCTCCAGAGGACTGCGCGCGTAAACTCGCCAACGCCCTGCACGCCCGCACCAATGACCCGATACGCCACCTTGCCCTGGTCCGCGCAACCGCACAGCTGTGTCCGAAACACTAGACGCGTCAATGCTCTATATTGGTGCATAACAACGCCGAACGCTCCGCCATGCACCCCAAAACAGGTCGCGCGGAGCGCCCGCTCAGCAAATTTTGATCCGATTGAGCGCAAATCCAGGCCTTTCTCAGCTATTTCCGCTTCTTTTCGGAGCCTTGGTTTGTTTCTTGCATTTTTTGCAGGAAGAGAGTCTCGCATCAGCGGATCCACAGCACGCCCGGATCTGGCCCCAAGTGCCAGGCAAGCGCCAAACGAGGTCAACGACGCCTTATGACCATCAGCGATGCACAGCACCGTCTGCTTCTGGACAACCTGACCACCGCCACGTTGCTGCTCAACGCCGATCTGCGCCTGGAGTACATGAACCCGGCCGCAGAAATGCTGCTGGCCGTCAGTGGCCAGCGCAGCCATGGGCAGTTCATCAGCGAGCTGTTCACCGAATCGACCGAGGCGCTCAGTTCGCTGCGCCAGGCGGTCGAGCAGGCGCACCCGTTCACCAAGCGTGAAGCGCAGCTTACATCGCTGACCGGGCAGACCATCACCGTCGACTACGCGGTAACGCCGATACTGCATCAAGGCCAGACCCTGCTGTTGCTCGAGGTGCACCCGCGTGACCGGTTGCTGCGCATCACCAAGGAAGAGGCCCAACTGAGCAAGCAGGAAACCACCAAGATGCTGGTGCGCGGCCTGGCCCACGAAATCAAGAACCCCCTTGGCGGCATCCGCGGAGCGGCCCAGCTACTGGCCCGCGAACTGCCTGAGGAAGGGCTGCGCGACTACACCAATGTGATCATCGAAGAGGCCGACCGCTTGCGTAACCTGGTCGACCGCATGCTCGGCTCGAACAAACTGCCGTCGCTGGCCATGACCAATATTCACGAAGTGCTGGAGCGGGTGTGCAGCCTGGTCGATGCCGAAAGCCAGGGGTGCATCACTTTGGTGCGCGATTACGACCCAAGCCTGCCGGACGTGCTGATCGACCGAGAACAGATGATTCAGGCCGTACTCAACATCGTGCGCAACGCCATGCAGGCGATCAGCTCGCAGAATGAACTGCGCCTGGGTCGCATCACCTTGCGCAGCCGCGCCCTGCGCCAGTTCACCATCGGCCACGTGCGTCACCGCCTGGTAGCGCGGGTAGAGATCATCGACAACGGCCCGGGCATCCCGCCGGAACTGCAGGAAACCCTCTTCTATCCCATGGTCAGTGGCCGCCCGGACGGTACCGGGCTGGGCCTGGCCATTACCCAGAACATCATCAGCCAGCACCAGGGCCTGATCGAGTGTGAAAGCCACGCTGGCCATACCGCCTTCTCGATTTACCTGCCTCTGGAACAAGGAGCCACCGCCTCATGAGCCGAAGTGAAACCGTATGGATCGTCGACGATGATCGCTCCATCCGCTGGGTCCTGGAAAAAGCCCTGCAACAGGAAGGCATGACCACCCAGAGCTTCGACAGCGCAGACGGTGTCATGGGGCGCCTGGCACGCCAGCAACCCGACGTGATCATTTCCGACATTCGCATGCCTGGCACCAGCGGCCTCGACCTGCTGGCGCAGATCCGCGAGCAGCACCCGCGCCTGCCGGTCATCATAATGACCGCCCACTCCGACCTGGACAGCGCCGTGGCCTCGTACCAAGGCGGTGCCTTCGAGTACCTGCCCAAGCCATTCGACGTCGACGAAGCGGTATCGCTGGTCAAGCGCGCCAACCAGCACGCCCAGGAGCAGCAAGGCCTGGATGTGCCACAGAACCTGGCGCGCACCCCGGAAATCATTGGTGAAGCCCCGGCGATGCAGGAGGTATTCCGCGCCATCGGCCGCCTCAGCCACTCCAACATCACCGTGCTGATCAACGGCGAGTCCGGCACCGGCAAAGAACTGGTGGCCCACGCCCTGCACCGGCACAGCCCGCGCGCAGCATCGCCGTTCATTGCCCTGAACATGGCTGCCATCCCCAAGGACTTGATGGAGTCGGAGCTGTTCGGCCATGAGAAAGGCGCCTTCACAGGTGCTGCCAACTTGCGTCGCGGCCGTTTCGAGCAGGCCGATGGTGGCACGCTGTTCCTCGACGAAATCGGGGACATGCCTGCCGACACCCAGACCCGCCTGCTGCGTGTGCTGGCCGATGGCGAGTTCTACCGCGTGGGCGGCCATGTGCCGGTCAAGGTCGACGTGCGCATCATCGCCGCCACCCACCAGAACCTGGAGTCACTGGTGCAGGCCGGCAAGTTCCGTGAGGACTTGTTCCACCGCCTGAACGTGATCCGTATCCATATTCCGCGCCTGGCCGACCGCCGCGAGGATATCCCCGCCCTCGCCCGCCACTTCCTTGCCCGGGCGGCCCAGGAGCTGGCAGTCGAGCCGAAGATCCTCAAGCCGGAAACCGAAGAGTTCATCCGCAACCTGCCATGGCCTGGCAATGTGCGGCAGATGGAGAACACCTGCCGCTGGATCACCGTGATGGCCTCCAGCCGCGAAGTGCTGATCGGCGACCTGCCACCCGAACTGCTGAACCTGCCACACGATACCGCGCCGGTGACCAACTGGGAGCAGGCCCTGCGCCAGTGGGCCGACCAGGCCTTGGCGCGCGGGCAGACCAGCCTGCTGGACAGCGCAGTGCCGAGCTTTGAGCGGATCATGATCGAGACGGCACTCAAGCACACCGCCGGCCGCCGTCGCGATGCCGCGCTGTTGCTGGGTTGGGGGCGCAACACCCTGACACGCAAGATCAAGGAGCTGGGGATGAATGTGGCTGGTGGGGATGATGAGGAAGGTGATGACCACTGAGCGCTGAATTAGCCTTCTAGATTGCTGGGGCTGCTTTGCAGCCCATCGCGACACAAGGCCGCTCCCACAGGATCACCTCTGCCCCCAAGGCTGATGCGATGGACACACATCGCGGTCGTCGTAGGAGCGGGTTCACCCGCGAAGAGGCCGGGCCTGCTGGCCAATCTCCACCTGCCATTCACCGTTGCCGCCGCCACCGTATTCGCGGGTAAACCCGCTCCTACCACGATCCTGTGGGAGCGGCCTTGTGTCGCGATGGGGCGCAAAGCGGCCCCAGCCATTTCAGCCCTCTGAATGCACCGTTCCTGTGCCCGCTGCACCTCTCGAAGGCACAAATCCCCTCAAAATCCGGCCAAATCACCCGCAAAGCCCAGTATTCACGGCTTTTGCAAAACTGGCACGCCCCCTGCAATAAGCAATACATCTCCAGTTTCGGGGGCCCTGGTACAGGCAGGCCGGGTGAACCCCTCTTTTATTTGCAGCACCGCCGCTTTTGGGGACCTCGGTACAGGCAGGCCGGGCATCCCCCCTTTATACGCAGTACCCCTTTTGGGGACCCTGGTACAGGCAGGCCGGGATATCCCCTCTTTTATTCGTGCAGTTTCACTTGCACCCGCCAGCGCCCAGCGTCCTCTGCACCGGCCCATTCGCCGTGCAGGGGGCGCGCGGCCACCACCGTCAGCAACAAACCTTCCTTGCTGTGCTGTACCCGCCAGCTCACCGGCTTGCCCTGCAGGCTGAGCTGCCCTTGCTGAGCCTTACCCCGGGCCTGGAACAGCAACGCCACCGTCCCTTCCACGTTCTCGCCATGCAGCTTGGGCTCTTCGTTGAACCACAGCTCCAGGCCATCCTGCATCACTTGCACCTGCTGCAGTTCACGCTCGTCCGGCGTAGTCAGGCGACCGATCATCAGCCCTACCATCAAGCCGACGATCGCCAACGACAGCATCACCCGTGGGAAGGCCTTCGAACGCACGTCCGGTTCAGGGGTAGAATGCCCGTCATCTTCACGTTTGGAGCCGTGCATGTTTCACGTCATCCTTTTTCAACCAGAAATTCCGCCGAATACCGGCAACATCATTCGTCTATGCGCCAACAGCGGCTGCGCCCTGCACCTGATCGAACCCATCAGCTTCGAACTGGATGACAAGCGCCTGCGCCGCGCAGGGCTGGACTACCACGAGTATGCCACGCTCAAGCGCCACGAGAGCTTGGCCGGATGCCTGGAAAGCCTTGGCAACCCACGGTTGTTCGCCTTTACCACCAAGGGCTCGCACCCGTTCCACGAAGTGGCCTTCCAGCCGGGCGACGCCTTCCTGTTCGGGCCAGAGAGCCGCGGGTTGCCGGCCGAGGTGCTGGACAGCCTGCCGGCCGAGCATCGCCTGCGCCTGCCGATGCGGCCGGGGTGCCGTAGCCTGAACCTGTCCAATACGGTGGCGGTGACGGTGTATGAGGCGTGGCGGCAGAACGGGTTTGCCGGGAGCTGATGTGTTGCCTGTGCGGGCCTCTTCGCGGGTAAACCCGCTCCTACGCAGGTGGAGGGAACGGCGCGATCCCCTGTAGGTGCGGGTTTACCCGCGAAGAGGGCCGCACAGGCAACAAAAAAGCGCCCCGAGAGGCGCTTTCTTGATACCAGCAGTAATTACTGCACAGTAGGCGCTTCACCCGCTTCCTGCATACGCTGCATTTCTTGCGCGTACAGGGCGTCGAAGTTGACCGGCGACAGCATCAGCGCCGGGAACGAACCGCGGGTCACCAGGCTGTCCAGGGCCTCACGGGCATAAGGGAACAGGATGTTCGGGCAGAACGCACCCAGGGTGTGGCTCATCGAAGGCGCATCGAGGTTGGCGATCAGGAAGATACCGGCCTGCTGCACTTCAGCAATGAAGGCCACTTCGTCACCGTTCTTGACGGTAACCGACAGGGTCAGCACGACCTCGTGGAAGTCGCCTTCCAGGGATTTCTGCTTGGTGTTCAGGTCCAGGGCAACGCTCGGTTCCCAGGTCTGACGGAAGATCTGCGGGCTTTTCGGGGCCTCGAACGACAGGTCGCGCACATAGATGCGTTGCAGGGAGAACTGAGGGCTGTTGTCTTCTGCAGCAGCGCCGTTGGTCTGTTGGTCAGTCATGTCAGATCCTTATCCTAATGTTTTTGAATGCAGTGCAAATCAGGCCGCCAGCAACGCGTCGAGCTTGCCCGCGCGCTCCAGGGCATAGAGGTCATCGCATCCACCGACATGGGTGCTGCCGATCCAGATCTGCGGCACCGACGTGCGGCCGGCTTTCTGACTCATCTCGGCGCGAACCTGCGGCTTGCCGTCGACCTTGATTTCCTCGAAGGCCACGCCCTTGCTCTCGAGCAGGTACTTGGCGCGCATGCAGTAGGGGCAGTAGTCGCTGGAGTAGACGATGACAGGCTTCATATCACTTCACCAGGGGCAGGTTATCGGCTTTCCAGCTGGAAACGCCACCGCTCAGTTTGGCGGCGTTGTAACCAGCTTTGAGCAGCTCGCGGCAAATGGTGCCGGACTGCTGGCCCATCGCGTCGACGACGATCAAGGTCTTTTCTTTATGCTTGCCCAGCTCGGTCATGCGGTTGGCCAGCTTGTCCTGCGGGATGTTCACCGCACCGACGATATGACCGGCGGAGTATTCCTTGGCCGGGCGAATGTCGATCACCAGGGCCTTCTCGGCATTGACCAGGGCTGTCAGTTGGCCGTTAGTCAGGCTTTGGCCACCACGACGGATTTCATTGATGAGCAGCAGGACCAGCAGAATGAGGAAGATCGCAACCAGGATGTAGTGATCTGTCGCGAATTGAATCAGGTGAGCAACCATCAGCGGTGTTCCAGGCGATTGAAAATGCCGGCCAGTATACACAGCCCCTTGGTGCCACCAAAGCCCGACGGGCCGGCCACAAAACCACCTTCATGTTGCCACCACAGGTGCGCCGGTCGGTGGAGTGGGACGAATATTCGCCGCAGGTGGCGTATTTGCCCTAAAATGCGTGTCTTTATCATCTTTGAACAACCGTGAGTTTGATTGATGACGAGCACGCCCAAACCTCTGGTCCTGATTATCCTGGATGGCTTCGGCCATAGCGATATCCCCGAACACAACGCCATCTTTGCCGCCAATAAACCGGTCTATGACCGCCTGTGCGCCACCCAGCCGCATGGCCTCATTTCCGGCTCGGGCATGGATGTCGGCCTGCCGGACGGGCAGATGGGCAACTCCGAAGTCGGTCATATGAACCTCGGCGCAGGTCGCGTCGTGTATCAGGACTTCACGCGGGTGACCAAGGCCATCCGCGACGGCGAGTTCTTCGAAAACCCGGTACTGACCGGTGCTGTGGACAAGGCAGTCGGTGCTGGCAAGGCCGTGCACATCCTGGGCCTGCTGTCCGATGGTGGTGTACACAGCCACCAGGACCACTTGGTGGCCATGGCCGAACTGGCCGCCCAGCGTGGCGCCGAAAAGATCTACCTGCACGCCTTCCTCGATGGCCGCGACACCCCGCCACGCAGCGCGCAGTCGTCCATCGAACTGCTCGACGCCACCTTCGCCAAACTGGGCAAGGGTCGTATCGCCAGCCTGATCGGCCGCTACTACGCCATGGACCGCGACAACCGCTGGGACCGCGTCAGCGCTGCCTACAACCTCATCGTCGACAGCGCTGCCGAGTACACCGCTGACACAGCCCTGGCAGGCCTTGAAGCAGCTTACGCCCGCGACGAAAGCGACGAATTCGTCAAGGCCACGCGCATTGGCGAAGCCGTCAAGGTCGAAGATGGCGATGCCGTGATTTTCATGAACTTCCGCGCCGACCGTGCTCGCGAGCTGTCGCGTGCATTCGTAGAGCCAGACTTCACGGAATTCGCCCGTGCGCGCCTGCCGAAGATGGCGGCGTACATCGGCCTGACCCAGTATTCGGCAAAGATCCCGGCACCAGCAGCCTTTGCCCCGTCCAGCCTGAACAACGTGCTGGGCGAATACCTGGCGAAAAACGGCAAGACCCAGCTGCGCATCGCCGAAACCGAGAAATACGCCCACGTCACCTTCTTCTTCTCGGGTGGCCGCGAAGAGCCGTTCGAAGGCGAAGAACGCATCCTGATCCCGTCGCCGAAGGTCGCCACCTATGACCTGCAACCGGAAATGAGCGCGCCGGAAGTGACCGATCGCATCGTCGAAGCCATCGAACAGCAGCGCTTCGACGTCATCGTGGTCAACTACGCCAACGGCGACATGGTCGGCCACACCGGCGTGTTCGAGGCAGCGGTCAAGGCCGTCGAAGCACTGGATACCTGTGTAGGACGCATTGTCGACGCACTGGACAAGGTCGGCGGCGAAGCGCTGATCACCGCTGACCACGGCAACGTCGAGCAAATGGAAGACGAGTGCACCGGCCAGGCGCACACCGCGCACACGACCGAGCCGGTACCGTTCATCTACGTGGGCAAGCGCAACGTGAAAGTGCGCGAGGGCGGCGTGCTGGCCGACGTGGCGCCAACCATGCTGAAGCTGCTGGGGCTGGAAAAGCCGGTGGAAATGACCGGTACCTCGATTCTGGTCGACGCCTGAATGTCGAAAGGGGCTGCGTTGCAGCCCCAATTGCACATGAATTCCAGACAAACGCCCCCCTGCATCCGCAGCGAGGCGTTTTTTTTGCCTGCCCAGGCGGGCATACTAGGCCAGTCTCCATCCTTGGTACGCCAAACCCCATGCTTCGCGCCCTGATCCTCCTAGCCCTGTCTTGCCTGCTCAGCCCGGCCTTCGCCGATGAGCGTGCGCAGACCCAGCAGCAACTGGATGCCACCCGCCAGGACATTGCCGAGCTCAAGAAAACGCTGAGCAAGCTCCAGGAAGAAAAGGCCGGTGTGCAAAAAGACCTCAAAGCCACCGAAACCGACATCGGCAACCTCGAAAAGCAGGTGGAGGCCCTGCAGCAAGAACTAAAAAAGACTGAAGGCGAGCTGGAGCGCCTTGATACCGAGAAAAAAAAACTCCAGAGCGCCCGCGTTGAACAACAACGACTGATCGCCATTCAGGCCCGTTCGGCCTACCAGAACAACGGTCGCGAGGAATACCTCAAGCTGCTGCTCAACCAGCAGAACCCCGAGAAATTCGCCCGCACCCTTACCTATTACGACTACCTGAGCAAGGCGCGCCTGGAGCAATTGCGCACCTTCAACGAGACCTTGCGCCAACTGGCCAACGTCGAACAGGAAATTTCCAGCCAGCAACAACAACTGCTGGCCCAGCGCACCGACCTCGACAGCCGTCGCCAGGCCCTGGAAACCGAGCGCGCCAAGCGCCAGCAGGTACTGGCAAAGCTCAACAGCGATGTGAAGGACCGCGATCAGAAGCTGCAAGCGCGCGAACAGGACCAGGCCGACCTGGCCAAGGTCCTGAAGACCATCGAGGAAACCCTCGCCCGCCAGGCGCGTGAAGCTGAAGAGGCACGCAAGAAGGCCCTGCTGGCGCAGCAGGAAGCGGAAAAACGCCGCCAGCAGGAAGCGCTGGCCGCCGCCGCTGCCCGCGACCGGGCCCGTGAGCCTGCAGAGCCAGTGGAACCGCCGAAAAAGGCCCGTACCACCCTCGGGCCGATGGTTTCCAGCGATGGCGCCAACTACGGCGGCGCATTTTCTGCTGCGCGGGGCAAACTTCCATGGCCAGTCAATGGTCGATTGCTGGCACGTTTCGGTGATGCCCGCGGTAGCGACGCCCGTGCCAAGTGGGACGGGGTTATGATCAGCGCCAACCCAGGCACCCAGGTACGTGCCGTGCACGGCGGGCGTGTGGTATTCGCGGACTGGTTGCGCGGTGCCGGGCTTCTGGTCATTCTCGACCATGGCAACGGTTACCTGAGCCTGTACGGCCACAACCAGAGCCTGCTCAAGAATGCCGGTGATATCGTCAAGGCCGGTGAAGCCATTTCCACCGTTGGCGACAGCGGTGGTCAGGACGCGGCAGGCTTGTATTTCGCTATCCGCCAGCAGGGCCGGCCTACCGACCCTTCGCAGTGGTGCCGGGGCTAGTCAAATTTCTACGGCGCAGCCTGAGTGCTGCGCCGATGCTCCCCAGGGAGCGCTTACAGGATCAGGAGTTCGTTCGACATGCTGCACTCGCCTCGTCTCACCCAACTGGCCCTGTCCATCGCCCTGGCGGTCGGCGCGCCCCTGGCCACCGCCGCAGAGCCGGCCAAGGCCGCTGCAGTGCCAGCCACCGAGGTGACCGCCAAGGCGCCACTGCCGCTGGAAGAACTGCGCACCTTCGCCGAGGTCCTGGACCGCATCAAAGCTGCCTACGTCGAACCGGTAGACGACAAGACCCTGCTGGAAAACGCCATCAAGGGCATGCTTAGCAACCTTGACCCGCATTCGGCCTACCTCGGCCCTGAGGACTTCCAGGAGCTGCAGGAAAGCACCAGCGGCGAGTTCGGCGGGCTGGGCATTGAAGTAGGCCAGGAAGACGGCTTCATCAAGGTGGTCTCGCCAATCGACGACACCCCAGCCTCGCGGGCCGGCGTGCAGGCTGGTGACCTGATCGTCAAGATCAACGGCGCCCCGACCCGCGGCCAGACCATGACCGAAGCCGTCGACAAGATGCGCGGCAAGGTCGGCGAGAAAATCACCCTGACCTTGGTGCGCGACGGCGGCAACCCGTTCGACGTGAACCTGACTCGTGCAGTCATTCAGGTCAAGAGCGTGAAGAGCCAGCTACTGGAGAACGACTACGGCTACATCCGTATCACCCAGTTCCAGGTCAAGACCGGTGACGAAGTGGGCAAGGCCCTGGCCAAGCTGCGCAAGGACAACGGCAAGAAGCTGCGCGGGGTGGTGCTGGACCTGCGCAACAACCCAGGCGGCGTGCTGCAATCGGCAGTGGAAGTGGCCGACCACTTCCTGACCAAAGGTCTGATCGTCTACACCAAAGGCCGCATCGCCAACTCCGAGCTGCGTTTCTCGGCCGACCCGGCCGATGCCAGCGCAGGCGTGCCGCTGGTGGTACTGATCAACGGTGGCAGTGCATCGGCATCGGAAATTGTCGCCGGCGCCCTGCAGGACCAGAAGCGCGCCGTGCTGATGGGCACCGACAGCTTCGGCAAAGGCTCGGTGCAGACCGTGCTGCCACTGGCCAACGACCGCGCCCTGAAGCTCACCACTGCGCTGTACTACACCCCCAACGGCCGCTCGATCCAGGCCCAGGGCATCGTCCCGGACATCGAGGTGCGCCCGGCCAAGCTCACCGCCGAAGCCGACACCGAAAACTTCAAGGAAGCCGACCTGCAGGGCCACCTGGGCAACGGCAACGGCGGCGCCGACCGCCCGACCGGCAGCAGCAAGCGCAAGGAACGCCCGCAGGATGACGACTTCCAGCTGAGCCAGGCACTGAGCCTGCTCAAGGGCCTGAACATCACCAAGGGCGACTGAGCCACCCTATGCGTTTTCTGCTGTGTCTGTTGTTTTGCCTGATGGCCGGAATCGCGCAAGCGGCACCGGCCAACAAGGCCTACATGAGCATCATCATCGACGACCTGGGCCAGAGCCCAGAGCGCGACAGCCGTACCCTGGCCCTGCCTGGGCCGGTGACCATGGCGATCATGCCCGACACCCCGCATGCCACCGACTTTGCACGCCAGGCGCACAAGGCCGGCAAAACGGTGATCCTGCACATGCCCATGGACCCGGCCACCGGGCCCTATGCCTGGCACCCGGGCATCGCCATCGAAGAGCTGGCACGGCGCCTGGACGCAGCATTGGTCAAGGTGCCCTACGCCGCCGGCATCAACAACCACATGGGCAGCCGCATGACCGCACAACGTGAACCCATGGCGTGGTTGATGGGCGAGCTGCAGCGGCGCCATCTGTTCTTTGTCGACAGCCGCACCAGTGCCGCCACGGTCGCCGCGGCCGAGGCTCAAGCACACGATGTCGCGCATGTATCACGGGATGTATTTCTGGATGACGTGCGCACGCCGGAAGCCATCGACGCTCAGCTGCAACAGGGTATTACGCTGGCCCGCAAGCAAGGCTCGGCCGTGTTGATCGGCCACCCCTACCCGCAGACGCTAGCGGTGCTGGAAAGTCAGATTCCACGGCTCAAGCAGTTGGGTATCGAACTGGTCACGCTGCAACAGATGATCGCCACACGTGGCAACCAGGCCATGCCTGCACACGGTAAGCATGGCCGTTACAGCAATCGCTAGCATTTGCTGATCGCGGGCAGCCGCTGGGCCACCCGGGCAAAGTTCAGAGGTTGAACGGAATGACATCCCTGGCCTGTGCGTAGGTCAGGTTACCCCGATAAATGCTCAGTACCTGCCCCTCGCTCGCCGCCTTCATTTGCTCGCGATACCCCATTTTGCGCTGGCTCCACAGCTTGAGATGGCCTTTGCCAAACGCCGTCGGCGCCGCCTGCGAGTCGGCAAAATGGAAATGCGCGGCCCACAAGGGTTTACCTCGACCCTCACCGGGAGCACGCAACAGGCTGATCCGGTACTCGTCCAGATAGCCATCGGAAACCACCTGCCGAGGCCCGACATATTCCACGGCGAGCAAACCCTGCTGATGGAGAAAATTCAGCCCTCTGGCACCTGGATAGCGCGTCTTGCTGTAAAGCGCTACCAAACAGTCGCGGCGGGCCTGACGCAACTGAATCAGCGCATCGTCCATGCCCGCCAGCAGCGCGTGCTCTGCGTTGGCATCGCTGAGCTGTTCACGCAACTCGGACACTTCGTTGATCTGGCCGTCCAGCATCGACATCAGGCCCATATCGTCAGCATCCTTGGCAACCAGGGCTCTGGCTTGAGCGATGACATTTTCGTTCTGTGCCAGCATGGCCTCGGCCAGCTCCCGATTGTTCCTTTCGGACTCCGGCGTAGAAGTCCGCGACTGCTGTTCCGGTTCGCCCGCGGCTACCTCTTCAACCCAGGTGTTTCCCTGCTTCTGGAAGCGATGCAGCGCGCTCTTGTTGAAAGCCGCTACAACTTGCAGCACAGCCTGCCCGTCGACCACCGATTCGCTGCCAATGACTATCTGACCAGCCCGCGTATGGGCCACCTGCAGGCTCTTTCGTGAATAGACCGCACGACGTGTGCCACGGACCTGCCCGTCCGCCTGCTCGCGCATGGCCTCGACCAACGCCTCACCGGCTATGGTTTTCAGTTCCACCATCTGTTGCTTGTACGCCTCAAGGCGCTGGACATCGATGAGCTTGCTGCCGAGTGTCTTGATCCGTTCGGCGTTGAGAATCGCCGCGAGGTATTCGTCCCACGCACTTTGCAGCACCTCGATTCGTTCGGCGACAGGCAAGTCACAGAACATCAGCAGATGATGGGTTTGTGCAGCCACCCGCAAACGCTGACTGGCGAGCGCATGGCGGAAGATCATGTAGTGCTGGGTAGGCGTGCCTTTGTGCCACTGCAGGGCCAGCTCGACCAGGCCCATGGCCTGGAAAAACCGGATGTTGATCGTGGTCGTCTTACGGCTCTCGATAATGCTCGAAACGGTCAGCGTGGTATTGACGTAAGGCACTTGCATGTCGATGTCGGTGATGGCCAACAGGCGATCCAGCTGGCTGGAGACATTGATGATCCTGGGCTGCTCTTCAAGCAACTTCTCCAACATCGTCCGGAACCTGGCATACAACTCGGCCTGTTTCTCTGGCGGTGCGACATTGAGCGCATTGGTGAGTTGGTCATATTCCCTGAACCCACCCAAGGCCAGCAGCTCATCAATGAAGAACATGCCAAAGCTGATCAGGTTCTTGCGGACCTGGCCCAAGAGTATCCGTTGATCTCTCACGCTGCCGACGTGCGTCGAGGCACTCGACTTGTCAAGCACGTAGGTAATGTTGCGTTCGGCCTCGAGATAATCAAGGAACAATCTCTCGTTCAAGGGCAGGCGCTGGTTGCGCAACTTACTCGTCTGCTCTTGCAACTGCTGGAACTTGAGCTTGAACAACTCGGTAGCCTGCTCGAATTGCGCACGTTCGCCCGGCTCGGTGGGTGGCGCCTTTTGCAACCGTTCCTCGACTTTTTTTACCGGATCACGCAAACCGACAATCTGCTCGCTCAACGCGTTGAAATCCTTCGTGGCAGCCTCTGCGGCCAGGATAAGCCGCTCTATCTCGGCCTGAGCCTTGGCAATCGGCCCGCCAAGCTTCTTGCGCAATCGCTCTCGGGCCAACTCGCCGGAGCGATCATTGCCACCGTGCAAGCGCGAATTATTGAGGTGCCAGACATTGCCGTCGCGCATCAGGTATGGCCCAACCGTGCCGTCCGGACCAATGATGCGAAACGCTGCGTTATCAAGGCTGACTCGGTAGACATCACCGTCCAGAGACACATAGAAATCATCCCCGATCCGTACCAGCCCCGCGGCCACGCCCTGCGTCTGCGGTTCGCGCCCTTCCAGCGAAACACTGGCCGCCAACGCCCGCATCTGGCCGCGCTGGGCACTTGACAGACCATTGAGCCCCCCAGCCCCACGCCAGGAAAAATCGAGGTGGGTGTTGGCCATGGCCTGCAGGCTGTCGACCGAGGGGCTGGGCTCCCGCGTTGCTGCGCAAAGGTTCGCCAACTCGACCCCAGTGCCGGCAGGTGGCCCCTGTAGCAGCGCTGGCGGCAGGTCGCCAGAAACGGGCGGCGCTGCCAGTTTCGGCGTCTGCAGGTGTATCAGCGCCAGCAAGGTGTTGTTCAGCACATCGACCATCGCCTGGATTTGCTCGTCGAAATGCGAGCTGGCCAGGCCATGCACATCGTTGATCAAGCTGCGCATGCCGATGTAGAGCCAGGCAACCGAGGTGAGCGGCCCTGGTAACACCGGAAACACAACATTCAGCAGCTCCCAGGAAAATGCCGTGACCAGTCGCCAACGCACCTCGCTGTTGCTCATGGCGCTGCGATCCGCCAGCTCCAGCAACATCCGGCCCTTGGCTTCGAACATCTGCCGATCCACGTCCCGCGCCCAGAATTGCAGCGCCAACTGAACAGGCTGCGGTTTCTCCGGGAGGGTGTAAGGGTCGAGCAGCCATTGGGGCAGGTGCGGCTCCCGGAAGCCTCCATTGTCGTAGACCGCGCGCTGAGCTTGCTCGATCCACAGCAGCACGTTGTCCTGCAAAGCCCCCGGGCGGCTGATCGCATCCAACAGTGCCTGAGCGCTGTCGTACTGAATCAGCGCCTTTTCGGTGTACAGCGGGCAGTACAACAGATGAACACCCAACTCGATGAGTTCGATCACGTAGAAACCATGCGCCACGTCGACCCTCTCTGATGTCGGTGAGCGTTTGAACGCAAGCGGTGCAATCCGCACAGCGGCTGCCCCTTCCGCGCCGCTACGGCAGAATTCTGCCAGGGCGCCGTAGGCGAATTTGTCGAGCCGTTTGACGGCACGCGCCCGCGCAGCATCGAACATCAGGGTGATACGCCAGCGTATGGCAAATGCCGAGATGTGTTCGGCGCGGCTCGCCGAGCGATCGAGCATCGACTGAACATGCCGTGGATAACTGCCGCCGATATCGACTCGCTGCACCAGCTCACGGACGTAATCAATGGTCATCCACTTCATGATCAGCTGGTTTTCCCGGTGGGCGATGTGTGTCACCACCCCGCCTGCGGTGGCATCCAGGCGGCCGATCGCCAGCTGCGTCAGGGTCAACGTCTTTTCACCGGTCTTCTGGCCGAAGCCCAGCCCGTGACCGTCACTGACAAAGGTCTCGACCGTGAGGAGAAGGTCATCAGGAAAATAATTGGCGTCTACCGGGTGGTCATGCAGCATCGCTTCGCGCAGGCGCGTCGCCGCATAGGTGTGCAAGTCCGGCAGACCGTCCTGAATGCCCTGCGCTGGGCTGTGCTGTTGCAGTAGCGACAAGTCGAGCATGGCTTGGAGGTAAGCGGTCTGGCTATCCGTATCGGCTCGCGACAGGCCCTTGGGAAGCGCCAGGCCCAGCCCACCGGTGCCATGGTCACTGAACTCGGCGAAAAATGATGCGGGGTCGCAGGCCAAGTGGCAGTAGTGCTCCAGTTGGTCGACGCTGTCGATCGCACTCCAGCGCAGGCGGGCCACGCGCTCGAGCAAGATTTCCAGCAGCAAGGCGCTGTACAGGGCGAAAGCGTCGCCCTCCACAGTCAGGCCCTGCCAGTTCAACTCATCAAACCGGTAACGTCCAGCCATCTGTATTTGCAACGCCGCGCCGAATGCAGCCTGGGCGTCGAAACTGCGGACCAGGCCTTCGGGAGAACACCAGAGTGTCAGTTCGCGAACCTCACTGGAGGCGGTAATCAGCAAGCCGGGCAACAGCTCACGGAACGTGTCTTCGCCCTCACGTAAGGCTACCCGCACCAGCTGCACATCGAGCCCGGTGCGGTTGCCCATCATCAGGTCACGCAGAAGCTTGCGCTGTTCGTCGTCCAGCGCTTCGTCTTTCAGGCCATCGAGCAGGTTGGCGCGCAACAACTGTTGCAACCACAGGTCCCGGTCGATCGTGCCGTCGCCGTTCCAATAGTCGATCTGCGCTTGCTGGAAGTGCCAAAGCAGCATTGGCAGCAACGCGTTGAGGCCATCGGTCAGGCGCGCGGGCTCGATCAAATCGCCCTCAGCCGTTTCGAAGCTCGACTCGATGGCGAAAAAGCGCCGGGGCGGGTTCAGGCTAAGGCGGTAGTCACCCGCCGGGGCGAGGTCCAGTGGTTTAGCCGCAAGCAGGGCCTGCAGCACAACATCCACCAGCGGCTGAGGGCGCCAGACACCATCCGGCTGCAGGGACATCAGGTACAGCGGTGCAGCCGAGGTCATTTCAGGGCGATGCACGCCAACCAGAGGATAGTGCTCCAGGATCACCTTCATGACCTGTTCGCCTACGACCTGGCGGAGCGTGGGACGGCTGGCGAACTGGGCGGCGACTGCGTGTTTGAGGTTGTGCGCGTGAGTGGCGGGCATGACCAGGACTCGTTGTGGAATGAACCACAAAGCGTCCTGGAAATGGTATCGAAACAGGTGCTACATATTGCTGCTGGCAGGCCGCGGCACCTGGCGATGCGGCGACCTGCCGGGCTGTCAGCTATAGACGCGGCCAAGCACCTGGCGATGGCTCTCGAACTGATCGAGCACATCACGCACGATCTGGTCTGGGGCAAAGCCCATCAGGTCGTACTCCTGACTGCCGTCATGCAGGTAGACCTCGGCGCGGTAGAAGCGCTGGCGCAGTTCAGGCTCACCCTCGACCGGCGCCTCGCTCGGCGCGGCCATATAGCCGTCAAGGCTCACTTCGTAGACGAACGGGTTGCCTTCTTCCATCATCACCCGCAAGCCCATCAGGTTGCGCGACTGGCCAACGCGGGTTTCCACCTCGAAGCCCTGCGTCTGCAGCTGTGCAGCGGCTTCTTTCAACGCCGGGCTGACCTGCTTGTCCATGAAGCGCTGCACCACGGCCTGGGTCGGCTGCAGTTCCAGCTGGGTCAGGCGCTCGCTAAAGCCGCGACGGCCGCGGGCGGCCAGTTCGGCGCGCTCCTGCTCGATCACCACGTCCTGCTTCATGGCCTTGTACAGGCCGAACATGAACAGCACCAGCACCACCGAGAACGGCAGGCCCGCCAGCACGACCATGGTCTGCATGGCTTCGAAGTTACCGGCAAACAGCAGGCCGATGGTCACCAGGGTGATCACCACGGACCAGAACACCACCATCCAGTGCGGGGCATCTTCGTCGACCTTGCCGCCTGTGCACGACAGGTTGGCCATCATCACCGCGCCGGAGTCGGCCGGCGTGAGGAACAGCACGAACCCGACGAACACTGCCACACCAATGACGATCTTGGCTGCCGGGAAGTATTCCAGCAGCTGGTAGATCGACATCGATGGCTGTTCCAGCGCAGTCTTGCCCAGCTCCACGGCGCCCTGGTTGATCACCAGGTCCAGTGCGGTGTTGCCGAAGATCGACAGCCAGGCCAGGGTGAAGCCCAGCGGGATCAGCAGCACCCCCATCACCAGTTGGCGCACGGTGCGGCCCTTGGAAATACGGGCAATGAACATGCCGACGAACGGGCCCCAGGAGATCCACCAGGCCCAGTAGAACACGGTCCACAGGCCCAGCCAGCGCTCCGACTTGCCGGCTTCGCCTTCATACACATAAAGGTCGAAGGTTTTCAGCACGATGCCGTTCAGGTAGTCGCCGACGTTCTGCACGAAGCCGTTGAGCAGGTGCAGGGTTTCGCCGCCCAGCAGCACGAAGATCAACAGGCCGCTGAACAGCATGATGTTCAGGTTGGACAGGCGGCGGATGCCGTTTTCCACGCCCGATACCGCTGCCACGGTGGCCACGCCAGCCATGACCAGGATCACCACCAGCAGGTTGGTCTTGCTGTGGTCCATGCCGAACAGGTATTCCAGGCCGGACGACACCTGCATCGCGCCGATGCCCAGGTTGGTCACCAGGCCCAGCAGGGTGACGAACATGCCGAAGATATCGACGGCGTTGCCGGCAGCGCCCTTGACCCAACGCTCGCCCACCAGCGGGTACAGCGCCGAGCGCAGTGCCAACGGCTGGTTGTGGCGGTAGGCAAAGTAACCCACGGCCAGGCCGACCAGGGCATAGATCGCCCAGCCGTGCAGGCCCCAGTGCAGGAAGGTCAGCTGCAGGCCCTGGCGCGCGGCCTCGAGGCTGGCCGGGGTGCCCTCCGGTGGGTTGAAGTAGTGGTCCAGGGGCTCGGAGGCGCCGAAGTACAGCAGCGAAATACCGATACCGGACGAGAACAGCATGCCGGCCCAGGCGCCATAGCTGAAGTCAGGCTGGTCGTCCTTGCCACCCAGCTTGAGGCTGCCGTAGTCGGAGAAAGCCAGGTAGACGACGAACAGCAGGTATCCGCAGATGACCAGCATGTAGTACCAGCCAAAGGTGCGCGTCAGCCACTTCTGGGCCACGCCCAGCACCTGGCCGGCGGTTTCGGGTACAGCGATCAGCAAGGCAGTCAGAACAAGGATCATCAGCGCGGAGGTGAAAAACACCACGCGGTTGACCCGTACCCTCTCGGCGGGGGGCTTGGTAAGTGAGGCAGAACTCATTGCACGAATGCTCCGGGCAGTGCGGCTGTGGAGGCTAATCAGTCTTTCCCGAGCAATTGGTGGAATATCCCCACTGCATCAGGTGTTATAAAAGAACCCTGGAAACCGTGATCCCGAATCGATACGTTGCCAAAAACAGACAGGTGGCCTGCTGAAAATGCCACGCCTCAACGGAGGTGCGCGCATTCGTCACAGGTCACCCCGCCCGCTCCAAGGGCCTGTCGCAGGGCCAATGGCCGTACGGCAGAATCTGCATTTCGCATCGCTCATGCCCGTCAACACCTTGTATTCCGGGGGTTACGCGATTTCCTGGGGTGTCAATCCGTGCCTTCTCGACCGCCTGAAAAACTGTCAATGGCACAAATTGTCGCAGAGCTTATTCTTTATTGATTGAACGTTCAATCAAAACAAAATAGACTGGCCTTCGCCGAGTCAGCCGCCTGTCGTCTGCTCGCAGGCCTGAGGAGATAGCAAGATGCCCAAGGTCGGTATGCAACCCATCCGGCGCCAGCAGTTGATCGAAGCCACATTGCAGGCGGTCGATCAGGTCGGACTGGGGGACGCCAGCATTGCGCTGATTGCCCGTTTGGCCGGTGTGTCGAACGGCATCATCAGTCACTACTTTCGGGACAAGAACGGCCTGATCGCAGCGACGATGGGTTACATCATGAGCATGCTCAACGAAGGCGTCAGAGCACGTCGCCAGGCCCTGAAAGACGACAGCCCGCGCGCTCACCTGAAAGTGATCATCGAGGGCAACTTCGATGCCAGCCAGGTAAACGGCCCGGCAATGAAAACCTGGTTGGCCTTCTGGGCTTCCAGCATGCACCAGCCCGATTTGCACAGGTTGCAGCGGATCAACGACCACCGCTTGTATTCCAACCTGTGCTGCCAGTTCCGCCGCGCCCTGCCGCTCTACCATGCGCGCAAGGCAGCCCGCGGCCTGGCAGCCCTGATCGACGGTTTGTGGCTGCGTGGCGCCCTGTCGGGTGATGCATTCGACACCGACCAGGCGATACGGATTGCTTACGAATACATGGAACTACAACTGGCCAAGCAGCACACCCTGGGCACAAACGACCAGGCTGCTGACAATGCGCGCAGGGCCCTTGCCAACCCGGCAGGAGCATGACGCGCAAGCCAAACCACACACTGCACTTGCGAGGACACTATGGCCCGTTTCGGAACGCAAAAACTCTACATTGATGGCGCTTACGTCGACGCTGGCAGCGATGCCACTTTCGAAGCCATCAACCCGGCCACCGGCGAAGTCCTCGCCCACGTGCAGCGTGCTACCGAGGCTGACGTCGAGAAGGCCGTGGAAAGCGCCGAGCGTGGCCAGAAAGTCTGGGCTGCGATGACTGCCATGCAGCGTTCGCGCATCCTGCGCCGCGCCGTCGACATCCTGCGCGAGCGCAACGATGAGCTGGCCATGCTGGAAACCCTGGACACCGGCAAGTCGTACTCCGAAACCCGCTACGTCGACATCGTCACCGGCGCCGACGTGCTGGAATACTACGCAGGCCTGGTACCGGCCATCGAAGGCGAGCAGATCCCGCTGCGCGAATCGTCCTTCGTCTACACCCGCCGCGAGCCGCTGGGCGTGACCGTGGGTATCGGTGCCTGGAACTACCCGATCCAGATCGCCCTGTGGAAATCTGCCCCGGCCCTGGCCGCTGGCAACGCGATGATCTTCAAACCGTCGGAAGTCACCTCGCTGACCACCCTGAAACTGGCCGAGATCTACACCGAAGCCGGCCTGCCAAACGGCGTATTCAACGTTCTGACCGGCAGCGGCCGCGAAGTCGGCACCTGGCTGACCGAGCACCCGCGCATCGAAAAAGTGTCCTTCACCGGCGGCACCACCACCGGCAAGAAAGTCATGGCCAGCGCCTCCAGCTCTTCGCTGAAGGAAGTAACCATGGAGCTGGGCGGCAAGTCGCCACTGATCATCTGTGCCGACGCCGACCTGGACAAGGCCGCTGACATCGCCATGATGGCCAACTTCTACAGCTCGGGCCAGGTGTGCACCAACGGCACCCGCGTGTTCATCCCGGCTGAAATGAAGGCGGCCTTCGAAGCCAAGATCGCCGAGCGCGTTGCCCGCATCCGCGTTGGCAACCCGGAAGACGAAAACACCAACTTCGGCCCGCTGGTCAGCTTCCAGCACATGGAAAGCGTGCTGGGCTACATCGCCAAAGGCAAGGAAGAAGGTGCCCGCGTGCTGTGCGGCGGCGAGCGTCTGACTGCCGGTGACTTCGCCAAAGGTGCCTTCGTTGCCCCGACCGTGTTCACCGACTGCACCGACGACATGACCATCGTCAAGGAAGAGATCTTCGGCCCGGTGATGAGCATCCTCACCTACGAAACCGAAGAAGAAGTGATCCGCCGTGCCAACGACACCGACTACGGCCTGGCCGCCGGCGTCTGCACCAACGACATCACCCGCGCCCACCGCATCATCCACAAGCTCGAAGCCGGTATCTGCTGGATCAACGCCTGGGGTGAATCGCCGGCCGAAATGCCGGTAGGTGGCTACAAGCAGTCGGGCGTCGGCCGTGAAAACGGCGTCAGCTCGCTGGCTCAATACACTCGCATCAAGTCGGTCCAGGTCGAGCTGGGCGGCTACAACTCGGTTTTCTGAACCCTGTCTAGCCCCGCCCGTGCCACCGCGCACGGGCGTTCCCGCTCCCCGATCACCGCCAACACGAGGGTACTTTCATGTCCCAAGAATTCGATTACATCATCGTCGGTGCCGGCTCGGCCGGTAACACCCTGGCGACCCGCCTGACCGAAGACGCCGGCGTCACCGTCTTGCTGCTGGAAGCCGGTGGCCCCGACTACCGCTTCGACTTCCGCACCCAGATGCCAGCCGCCCTGGCCTTCCCGCTGCAAGGCCGCCGCTACAACTGGGCCTACGAGACCGACCCGGAACCTTACATGGACGGCCGCCGCATGGAATGTGGCCGTGGCAAGGGCCTGGGTGGCTCGTCGCTGATCAACGGCATGTGCTACATCCGCGGCAACGCCATGGACTTCGACGGCTGGGCAGAAATGCCAGGCCTGGAAGACTGGACCTACCTGGACTGCCTGCCGTACTTCCGCAAGGCCGAAACCCGTGACATCGGCCCGAACGACTACCATGGCGGCGAAGGCCCGGTCAGCGTGACCACGCCGAAAGCCGGCAACAACCCGCTGTTCCACGCCATGGTCGAAGCCGGCGTACAGGCCGGTTACCCACGCACAGAAGACCTCAACGGTTACCAGCAGGAAGGCTTCGGTCCGATGGACCGCACCGTGACCAAGAACGGCCGCCGCTCCAGCACTGCCCGTGGTTACCTGGACCAGGCCAAGAAGCGCCCGAACCTGACCATCGTCACCCACGCCCTCACGGATCGCGTTCTGTTCGACGGCAAGCGCGCCATCGGCGTGACCTACCTGGTCGGCGACAGCGAAGAGCGCGTCGAAGCCCGCGCCCGCAAGGAAGTGATCGTCAGCTCCGGGGCCATCGCCTCGCCGCAACTGCTGCAGCGCTCCGGCGTCGGCCCGCGCGCCCTGCTGGAAAGCCTCGACATCCCGGTTGTGCACGACCTGCCGGGCGTTGGCGAAAACCTGCAGGACCACCTGGAACTGTACCTGCAGTACGCCTGCACCCAGCCGGTTTCGCTATACCCGTCGCTGCTGTGGTGGAACCAGCCGGCGATCGGTGCCGAGTGGATGTTCAATGGCACCGGTATCGGCGCCAGCAACCAGTTCGAGGCCGGGGGTTTCATCCGGACTCGTCCGGAGTTCAAGTGGCCGAACATCCAGTACCACTTCCTGCCGGTTGCGATTAACTACAACGGCTCCAATGGCGTGAAGGAACATGGCTTCCAGGCGCACATGGGCTCCATGCGCTCGCCTGCCCGTGGCCGCATCCAGGTCAAGTCGAAAGACCCACGCCAGCACCCGAGCATCCTGTTCAACTACATGTCCACCGAGCAGGACTGGCAGGAATTCCGTGACGGCATTCGTCTGACCCGTGAAATCATGGCCCAGCCGGCGCTGGACCCGTACCGTGGCCGCGAAATCAGCCCGGGCGCCGACGTGCAAACCGACGAGCAGCTGGACAAGTTCATCCGCGAGCACGCCGAAACCGCCTTCCACCCGTCCTGCTCGTGCAAGATGGGCACCGATGACATGGCAGTGGTCGATGGTGAAGGCCGCGTGCACGGCATGAAGGGCCTGCGCGTGGTCGATGCCTCGATCATGCCGCTGATCATCACCGGCAACCTCAACGCCACCACGATCATGATCGCCGAGAAGATTTCGGACAAGATCCGTGGTCGCAAGCCACTGCCGCGCAGCACCGCCAAGTACTACGTGGCGGGGGATGCACCAGTGAAAGGCAAGCCGATGCGTGAAGTGAAACAGGGCTGAGGCCTTGATCAGGGGCCGCGCAGCGGCCCCTTTCACGTTTGCTCAGGCGGGTAGCGCAAAGAATGTGCGCATCAACGAATCATCCTCCGTGCCCAGCCGCATCGCCAGTGCCTGGCGATCGAACAGCTTGCCTGTGCGCATGTCACGCACGGCCGTCCCGCCTGGCGCCTGCGCCAGTGCCTTCAGGCACACCTCGGTAAAGCGATAATTGTGCCCTTGAACGGCCGTCACCTTCTCCACTTGCAGGTAGCGCCCGGGCATCATCAAAGACTCCGCTTCATCAGGTCGCCTTGAAAAGGGCCCGATGGGCGTCGCCTGCATGTCTTCGCCCGGCTCCAATACATACACCAACGCATTTTCATCAAAAGCCCCCCTGCCGCTGACCTGGGTCTGCGGGTCGTTGAAAACCTCCCAGAGGGCATAGGGGTTTTCCGTGAATGACGTGAAGTCGGTTGTCACCAGCACGTCACCCACTTCAATGGCACCCTCACCAACTGCCTGAAAACCCGTGCCCCGCAGGCTGGAGGCAGCCCGATACAGCCTTACCTGATTACTGACGCCAATCTGCCCAAGTGCGCGGGCAAGGTCATGGCTGCGCTGGATATTCCCGGCGCGAGTGCCCTCCAGCGGCATACCCCGCCACAGGTTGTTGTAGCGCTCCGGCGAGCTGGTGTACTCGGCAATGGCGGGCGAACCAAACACGAGCTCATCGCGGTAGACGGGATAGGGTTCACCGAATGCATCCAGATACTCGCCATTGGGCCCCACGGCATCGAGATCAGCCCACGGAACCGCGCCCAACAGGGCTTCCTGGCGGGCCAGCGCCTGATCCGACACAGCCAGCAGGTCGTCTGCCGCCGGCGCCATGTAAAGCTCCCAATCGACCTTGGCAGCGGAGGCTTGCGCCTGACCAGTCACACGCGCGGGGACATGGCCATCAGTGAACAGCTCGCTGGCACGCATCATGGCTATATCGAGCAGGATGAACAGGATATCCGTCAGTACTGACCACCATGCTGCCGTGCGCCAGGCCTGCTTGCCATTGATTGCCCTGTCCAGGTGCAGCGCCAGGCTTGCGGTGCCCAGACCGAGCGATGCCAATATCACCGGCCAGCCAAGCGGCGCCATCGGCGCAATTATAAAACTCGCTGCTTGCAAGCCCGACAGCCAATCGGCCTTGCGCAACTGTGCGTTGGTGGTCAGCCGTTCGTGGGCGTCGCTGGTCAGGTCATCCATGACCGAATCGCGCAGACGAACGAACAGGTCCCCTTCAATGGCCTGTCCTGAAAACGTGGTGTCGCCTCGCGACTGTGCGAGCAACTTGAAGTAATTGCGTAGACGCGGGCGTAGTGACTGCGCCAGTACCCCGTCCCCGACGAACAGCCTGACCAGCCGCTCTCGCCCCGCAGTCGTGGTGGCCTGGTCAGCCATCCACATCTGGAACGCATGGCGATCGTCGAATACCTTCACCACAGCCTGCGCATCGGCAATATAGAGGCACAACCTGCCAGTCTTCAGCTTGTGAAAGAACATCAGCTTGGCGCTGATACCGCCGATGACAAGAGCGTTCCATTGAGGTTGGGCATTCGCCTGCCTGGCCTGTCGCAGGCCTTGCACGGTGCTTGGCAGAGCGGCATCAGCGACCGTCACCGCCATCAGTTCCTGGCGCTCAGGTTGGCTCAGCGCAGATTGGCCCACAGCAGCAATGAAGCGGGCACGGGCCAGGACACAATAGTCTTCGCCATGCCGTGACCGGAACTTGCTCAGCGCCTCGGTGTAGCGCCCTGCAAAATCCAACTGCCAGAACGCCGTCAGTACTTGCCGAGGGTCGAGCCGCACTTCGTTGCGCTCGTCGTAAACTGCGTGGCTGGCATCCACCCGGTAGAAGCCACCATAAACACTCAACTCGTCAGCACTGGCCTGCTGCTGCGGGCTGAATCGCTGGATGACCAGTTCGGTAAGGCTCAAAGACCGCAGTGGCGGCCCACTGTGGCGCCAGCCGGTGAAGCTCGACGAACTGCTGGCCGCCGACTGGAACTCGTGCCAATAGAGCCCGTCCGGGTCCAGCCAGTACCCCAGTTGGCGGCGAAGCACGTGGCCCGCCGCCTGGCGCGCCAGATTGTGCAAATCAGGAAATTGCCCGAGCAGGCGCTGGGCCACCTGGGCGAGAGAAATGGTTTCTTTGACATTCATGTCCTTGGCTGCCTTACAGTGGGCGAACCATTACAGCTGCACGCCGCAGCGACGATGCGGTATCGCTTTACAGCCTGCGCCGGCATCAGGTTAGAATCGATTGGCACGCGACCTGCTAGCTGTTGCTGAATGCGCTACCACGCCCCTTCCCCGCTGTCTCGGAGTACCTGCCTTTGGATGCAAGCACCATCAACAGCCTGTTCCTGATCGGCGCATTGCTGGTGGGTGCAAGTATCCTGGTCAGCTCGCTGTCGTCGCGCCTGGGTATCCCTATTCTGGTCATCATCCTCGCCGTCGGCATGCTCGCCGGTGTCGATGGTGGCGGCATCATCTTCAACAATTACCCAACCGCCTACCTGGTGGGCAACCTGGCACTGGCCGTCATCCTGCTTGACGGTGGCCTGCGTACGCGGGTGGCAAGCTTCCGCGTGGCGCTGTGGCCGGCGCTGTCGCTGGCCACGGTCGGGGTGATGATCACCACCGCCCTCACCGGCCTGATCGCCGCCTGGCTGTTCAACCTGAGCTTGATCCAGGGCCTGCTGATCGGCGCCATCGTCGGCTCCACCGACGCCGCTGCAGTGTTCTCGCTGCTTGGCGGCAAAGGCCTGAACGAGCGGGTTTCCGCTACCCTCGAGATCGAGTCGGGCAGCAACGACCCGATGGCGGTATTCCTCACTGTCACCTTGATCGACATGATCGCCAGCGGCGAGACCGGCCTGCACTGGAGCCTGCTGGGCCATTTGCTGCGTGAGTTCGGTATCGGCACGCTGCTGGGCCTGGGCGGCGGCTGGCTGATGCTGCAACTGGTAAACCGTATCAATCTGGCCGGCGGCCTGTACCCCATTCTGGTAGTCGCCGGCGGCCTGGTAATGTTCTCGCTGACCAACGCCCTGCATGGTAGCGGCTTCCTCGCTGTTTACCTGTGCGGCCTGGTGCTGGGCAACAAGCCGATCCGTAGCCGCCATGGCATCCTGCACATGCTCGACGGCATGGCCTGGCTGGCCCAGATCGGTATGTTCCTGGTGCTGGGGTTGCTGGTCACGCCGCACGACCTGCTGCCTATCGCCCTGCCGGCACTGGGCCTGGCGCTGTGGATGATCCTGGTGGCGCGGCCACTGTCGGTGGTCGCGGCCCTGCTGCCGTTCAAGGCTTTCCATGGCCGCGAAAAGGGCTTCATTTCGTGGGTCGGCCTGCGCGGCGCGGTACCGATCATTCTGGCGGTGTTCCCCCTGATGGCGGGCCTGCCAGACGCCCAGCTGTTCTTCAACCTGGCCTTCTTCATCGTGCTGGTATCGTTGCTGGTGCAAGGCACCAGCCTGCCGTGGGTGGCCAAGCTGCTGAAAGTGACGGTTCCGCCAGACCCGGCGCCAATCTCCCGCTCCGCCCTTGAGGTGCACATCACCAGCGAGTGGGAAATGTTCGTCTACCGCCTGGGCGCCGAAAAGTGGTGCATCGGTGCCGCCCTGCGCGAGCTGAAAATGCCCGAAGGCACACGGATTGCCGCGCTGTTCCGTGGTGAGCAACTGCTGCACCCGTCGGGCAGCACCGTGCTGGAGGTTGGCGACATGCTCTGCGTGATCGGCCACGAACACAACCTGCCGGCCCTCGGCAAGTTGTTCAGCCAGGCGCCACAGCGTGGCCTGGATCTGCGTTTCTTCGGCGACTTCGTGCTCGAAGGCGATGCCGAACTGGGTGCGGTGGCAGCCTTGTATGGCCTGAAGCTCGATGGCCTCGACGCGAAAATGCCGTTGGCGCAGTTCATCCGACAGAAGGTCGGAGGCGCTCCAGTAGTAGGGGACCAGGTCGAATGGCATGGCACGATCTGGACCGTGGCAACCATGGACGGGAACAAGATCCAGAAAGTAGGCGTCAGATTCCCCGAAGGAACGCGACCCGGACCAGGATTGTTCCTCTAAACTTCGTTTCAGCCGGATCCACAAGTAGTCTGCCTATGTCCCTGCGCGTGTACCTTCGCACAGCCCTGCTCGGGTTGTGCCTGTCCCTTTCTTTTGCGGCTAGCGCGGCAGAAGCCCCGACCACCGCCAGTATCCAGAACAGCCTCGACAAGATCGCCGAGCGCAAACTGCCCGAGGCAGACCAGAAGGCGCTGCAGCAGGTGCTCGAGCAAACGTTGAGCCTGCTTGCTGCCAAGGAAGACAACGAAAAGAAACTGGCTGCACTCAAGCAGCAGCTGAGCAGTGCCCCCAAGGAGACCAGCGACAGCCAGAAGGAGTTGGCCAAGCTCAAGGAAACCAGGGCACAACCGGTGGCACAGCGCTACGCCAACCTCACCGTGCCACAGCTTGAACAGATGCTCAGCGAACGCAACACGCAGCAGGGCGAGCTGCAAAAGGCGTTGTCTGAAGCCAACAGCCTGATCATCAACTCGCAAACCCGCCCCGAGCGCGCCCAGGCCGAGATCAGCAGCAGCCAGACCCGCACCCAGCAGATCAACAACATCCTCAAAACCGGCAAGGACGGTGGCAAAGCCATCAATGCCGACCAGCGCAACCAGCTCAACGCCGAGCTGGCCTCGCTCAACGCGCTGACCCTGCTGCGCCGCCAGGAACTGGCCGGCAACAGCCTGCTGCAAGACCTCGGCAATGCGCGTCACGACCTGCTGGTCGAGCGCGCTGCCCGCCTGGAGCAGGAAATCCAGGACCTGCAGACGCTGATCAACGCCAAACGCCTGGCCCAGTCCCAGGAAGCCGTCACCCAGCAGTCGATCGAGGCTCAGAAGGCCGGCGGCAGCAGCCTGCTGGCCACTGAAAGTGCGATCAACCTCAAGCTTTCCGACTACCTGCTCAAGAGCACCGATCGCCTTAACGAACTGACCCAGCAGAACCTGCGCACCAAGCAGCAGCTCGACAGCCTGACCCAGGCCGACCAGGCGCTTGACGAGCAGATCAACGTGCTCAAGGGAAGCCTGCTGCTGTCGAAGATTCTCTATAAACAGAAACAGACCCTGCCGCACCTGAAGGTCGACCGCGACCTGGCCGACCAGATCGCCGACACCCGCCTGTACCAGTTCGAAGTCAACCAGCAACGCGAGCAGATGAGCAGCCCGGTCACCTACGTCGACAAACTGCTGGCTGCGCAACCGCAGGAAGATGTGACCCCGCAGCTGCGCAAGGCCCTGCTGGAAGTGGCCATCACCCGCAGCGACCTGTTGGAGCGGCTGAACCGCGAGCTGTCGGCGCTGCTCAACGAATCGATCACCCTGCAGCTCAATCAGAAGCAGCTGCTGGGCACCGCGCAGAGCCTGCGCACCACCCTCGACGAGCAAATGTTCTGGATCCCCAGCAACAAGCCGCTGGACTGGGACTGGCTGCAATACGTGCCGGAGCGCCTGGCCGACCAGGTCGCCAACCTGCCGTGGGGCTCCAGCCTGAAAGAGCTGGCCGATGGCCTGAGCCAGCGCCCGTTGCTGTTCCTGCCGCTGCTGTTGGTGATCGGCGCGCTGTTGTGGCGGCGCAAATACCTTTACCAACGGTTAGGCAAAGTGCACCAGGATATCGGCCACTTCCGCCGTGACAGCCAATGGCACACGCCCCAGGCAATCCTAATCAACATTCTGCTGGCGATGCCGGTCAGCCTTGGTCTGGCGCTGTGCAGCTACGCCCTGCAGATCGACGCCCGCGGGCAGAATGCCAACCTGGGCGCCGCACTCTGGCAGCTGGCCCAGGCCTGGCTGGTGTTCTACACCGCCTACCGTATCCTCGCACCCGGTGGCGTGGCGGAAGTCCACTTCCGCTGGCACAAACCACAGGTCGAGTTCCTGCGCGGCTGGGTTCGCCGCCTGGGCACCGTGGTGCTGGCACTGGTCGGCGTGGTGGCGGTGGCCGAGCACCAGCCTTCGGCATTGGCAGACGACGTATTGGGCATCGGCGTGGTGCTGACCTGCTATGCGTTGATGGCCTGGCTGCTCAGCCGCCTGCTGCTCAGCAGCCCGGCGCACCGTGACACCTCGCTGTTCCGCAGGGCGGTGGGAGTAGCATTCACCGCCCTGCCCATCGCCCTGTTCGTCGCCGTGTGCTTCGGCTACTACTACACCGCACTGAAGCTTACCGACCGACTCATCTACACCCTGTACCTGCTGCTGTTCTGGCTGGTGATCGAGGCTGCCTTCGTGCGCGGCCTGTCGGTGGCTGCACGACGCCTGGCCTACCAGCGTGCGTTGACCAAACGTGCGGCAGCCAAGGAAGGGCTGGATGGCGAAGTCATCACCGAAGAGCCAACGCTGGATATCGAACAGGTCAACCAGCAGTCGCTGCGCCTGATCCGCCTGGCCCTGCTCGGCGGCTTCATCGCCGGCCTGTACTGGGTATGGGCCGACCTGATCTCGGTGTTCGCCTACCTCAACAATTTCGTCCTCTACGAATACACCAGCGGCACCGGCGCCGCCGCCAGCATGGTACCGATCAGCCTCGGCGACCTGCTCGGCGCGCTGGTGATCGTCGGCATCACTTTCGCCCTGGCCGGCAACTTGCCAGGTTTGCTGGAAGTACTGGTGCTGTCTCGCCTGAACCTGGCCCAGGGCAGTGCCTACGCCACCACCACGCTGTTGTCGTACACCATCGTCGGCATCGGCATCGTCAGCACCCTGTCGACCCTGGGGGTGAGCTGGGACAAGCTGCAATGGCTGGTGGCTGCGCTGTCAGTAGGGCTGGGCTTCGGCATGCAGGAAATCTTCGCCAACTTCATCTCCGGCATCATGATCCTGTTCGAGCGCCCGGTACGGATTGGCGACACCATCACCATCGGCAACCTGTCGGGCACGGTAAGCAAGATCCGCATCCGTGCCACCACCATCACCGACTTCGACCGCAAGGACATCATCGTCCCCAACAAGACCTTCATCACTGGCCAACTGATCAACTGGTCGCTGACCGATACGGTCACCCGGGTGACGCTGAAGCTGGGCATCGACTATGGCTCAGACCTCGACCTGGTGCGCGACCTGCTGCTCAAGGGCGCGCATGAGAACCCACGTGTGCTCAAGGATCCGGAACCGATCGTGTACTTCCTCAACTTCGGCGAAAGCTCGCTGGACCACGAACTGCGCATGCACGTCCGTGACCTGGGCGACCGCAACCCGACGCTGGACGAGATCAACCGCTACATCAACCGCGAGTTCAAGGCCCACAACATCAAGATCTCGGTACGCCAGGTAGAGGTATTCCTGATGGATGCGAAGGGCAGCAAGCAGCAATTGATTCCGATGGAGCAGCCGAAACCGGATGGCACTGCTTCGGCCTGAATAGGCTCGAATACTTTATTGTGTGCAAAATGGCTGCGAGGGCTTCGCCCTCGTTCGCGGGTAAACCCGCTCCTACATCGGGCGCTGGCCGCTGTGGGAGCGGGTTCACCCGCGAAAGGCCGCCAAGCGGCCCCATTGGCACCGATTCCAAGGAGCAGTCCCGTGAAAGCCCTCGACCAACTCACCTTCGACAACCGCTTCGCCCGCCTGGGCGATGCGTTCTCCACCCAGGTGCTGCCTGAACCCATCGCAGACCCGCGCCTGGTGGTAGCGAGCGAGTCGGCCATGGCCTTGCTCGACCTCGACCCCGCCCAGGCCGAGCTGCCGGTGTTCGCCGAGCTGTTCAGCGGCCACAAACTGTGGGAAGAGGCCGACCCTCGGGCGATGGTTTATTCCGGCCACCAGTTCGGCTCGTACAACCCACGTCTGGGCGACGGCCGTGGCCTGCTACTGGCCGAAGTGCTCAACGACGCAGGCGAACACTGGGACCTGCACCTCAAGGGCGCCGGCCAGACACCCTACTCCCGCATGGGTGACGGCCGCGCCGTGCTGCGCTCGTCGATTCGCGAGTTTCTCGCCTCCGAGGCCCTGCACGCCCTGGGTATCGCTACCAGCCGGGCACTGTGCGTAATCGGTTCCAGCACCCCGGTGTGGCGCGAAACCCGTGAAAGCGCGGCCATGCTGACGCGTCTGGCGCAGAGCCATGTGCGTTTCGGCCATTTCGAGTACTTCTACTACACCAAGCAGCCCGAGCAGCAGCGCGTGTTGATCGACCATGTGCTGGAACAGCACTATCCCGAATGCCGTGACGCCGAGCAGCCTTACCTGGCCATGTTCCGCACCATCGTCGAGCGCAATGCCGAACTGATCGCCCGCTGGCAGGCGTATGGCTTCTGCCACGGCGTGATGAACACCGACAACATGTCGATCCTCGGCATCACCTTCGATTTCGGCCCCTACGCGTTCCTGGATGACTTCGACGCCAACTTCATCTGCAACCACTCCGACGACCGTGGCCGCTACAGCTACGCCAACCAGGTGCCCATCGCCCACTGGAACCTCAGCGCGCTGGCCCAGGCACTGACCACCGTGATCGAAGTTGAGCCACTGAAGGAAGCGTTGGGCCTGTTCCTGCCGCTGTACCAGGCCCATTACCTTGACCTGATGCGCCGGCGCCTGGGGCTGACCACCGCCGAAGATGATGATATGGCGCTGGTCGAGCGCCTGCTGCAGTGCATGCAACGCGGTGGCGTGGACTACAGCCTGTTCTTCCGCAAGCTGGGTGAGCAGCCGGTGGCCGAGGCGCTGAAGGTGGCGCGCGATGACTTTATCGACCTCGCCGGTTTCGATGCGTGGGGCGCAGACTACCTGGCCCGCTGTGGGCGTGAGCCCGGCAATGCCGAAGGCCGCCGTGAGCGGATGCATGCGGTGAACCCGCTGTACGTGCTGCGCAACTACCTGGCGCAGAAAGCCATCGAAGCGGCCGAGGCGGGGGACTACAGTGAAGTTCGACGGCTGCACCAAGTCCTGGCCAGGCCTTTCGAGGAACAGCCCGGGATGCAAGCCTACGCCGAGCGACCGCCGGAGTGGGGCAAGCACCTGGAAATCAGCTGCTCTTCCTGATTAGCGCCGAATCCTGTGGGAGCAGGCGTGCCCGCGAAGCAGGCAACGTGATGGATTGCACCGGCTTCGCCGGTGTTCGCGGGCACGCCCGCCCCCACAAGGAAACCGTGAACCCAACACCGGAGATGAAATGACCGACCCACTGGTAATCCCCTGCCCCCACTGCAACGGCCTCAACCGCCTGCCCGCCGAGCGCCTGGGCGATGCGCCGAAATGCGGTCGCTGCAAAAAGGATGTGCTGTTGAGCACCCCCTTCGAACTTACCGAAGCCAGCTACGCCAGCCAGATCAAAGGCGACCTGCCGCTGCTGGTCGACATCTGGGCCGACTGGTGCGGCCCGTGCAAGTCATTCGCCCCCACCTTCGAAGAGGCCGCCCGGAAGCTTGCTGGCCGCTGCCGCCTGGCCAAGCTCGACAGCGAAGCCAACCGTAACCTCGCAGGGCAACTGGGCATACGCTCGATCCCCAGCCTGCTGCTGTTCAAGAACGGCCGCGAAATCAGCCGCCAGGCCGGGGCGTTTCCACTCCAGTCGCTGCTGGAGTGGCTGCGTAGCCAAGGGGTTTAAGCGTTTTCTTCAAGCAGCGAATGCAACTCGACAAACTGCTGAGTCAGCTTGTGCCGCGGCTCCAGGTGAATCAGCGGCAGGCTGGCGTGGTGCGATTCGCGCATTTTCACCGAGCTGCCCAAGTACACCGGCAGCACCGGCAACCCTTCGGCCAGCAGTTCGTCGAGCATCTGCTGCGGCAGGCTGGCACGTGACTGGAACTGGTTGACCACGATGCCTTCGACCATCAGGTCTTCGTTGTGGTCTTCCTTGAGGTCTTCGATCTCGGCCAGCAGGCCATACAGGGCCTGGCGCGAAAAGCTGTCGCAGTCGAAGGGGATCAGCACGCGATCGGCAGCGATCAGCGCAGAAACCGCATAGAAATTAAGCGCCGGCGGGGTATCGATGTAGATACGCTCGTAATCCTCGTCCAGCTCGTCGAGCAACTTGCGCAGCTTGTTGATCTTGTGTTTTGCCTCCAGCTTTGGCTGCAGGTCGGCCAGCTCGGCAGTGGCGGTGACCACATGCAGGTTGTCGAATGGGGTTTCGTAGATATCGACCTTGTTCTTCTTGCTGAACGGCCCGCTGGAAAGGCTTTGCTTGAAGAAGTCGGCGATGCCCATGGGGATGTCCTCGCCGGTCAGGCCGGTGAGGTATTGGGTCGAGTTCGCCTGGGCATCCAGGTCGATCAACAAGGTCCGGTAGCCTTCATTGGCACTGACCGCCGCCAGGTTGCAGGCAATGCTCGACTTGCCCACGCCACCTTTCTGATTGAACACCACGCGCCGCATGATTGACCTCCGTGTATCAACGAATGCCCGAGTATGTGGCGGCAGTGGGGCAATGACCAGTGCCATTTGACCGGCATCACGCCTGACCGACCACCTGCCCTGTCAACAACTCGGCAAATGCCTTGGCCATGACCGAATGGCCGCGCTCACGCTGCACCAGCCACACCGCCGACATCGCCTCTTCATCGAGCAAGGTGCGGTACACCACACCTTCTATACGCATGCGCTGGAACGACGCCGGCAGCACCGACACCCCCAGCCCCGCCGAGACCAGGCCGATGATGGTCATCGCTTCCCCTGCCTCTTGCGCAAAATGGGGGCTGAAACCCGCATGCCGGGCCATGCTCAGCAATTGTGCATACAAACCGCTGCCATAGCTGCGCGGGAAGAACACGAAGGGCTCAGGGGCCAACGCCGCCATGTAGACGCCTTGCTCAGTGCCCTCGGCCAGCGGATGCGAGGCATTGATCACCGCCACCAACGGTTCTCGGAACAACTCGGTGGCCACCAACCCCTCCGGCAGCGGCATCGGCCGCATCAACCCCACCTCGATGGACTCGTCGAATACCCCTTCGGCAACGTCACGGCTGCTCATTTCCTTGAGGTTCAGGTGCACCGCCGGAAAGCGCTGACGGAAGGCGTGAATGGCCTTGGGGATTTTCGAGGTGAACGGGGCCGAGGAAGTGAAACCGATTTTCATCTCGCCCAGCTCGCCCAACTGCGCACGCCGGGCGACATCCGCGGCCTTCTCCACCTGCGCCAATACCTGGCGCGCTTCCTCGAGGAACAATCGACCGGCCTCGCTCAGTTCGACACGACGGTTGGTCCGGTCGAACAACCGGGCCCCCAACTCCTGCTCCAGGGCCTGGATCTGCTGACTCAAGGGCGGCTGGGAAATACCCAGCTGCTGGGCGGCGCGGCCAAAGTGCAGCTCTTCGGCCACAGCAATGAAGTAACGCAGATGACGCAGTTCCATGATCCGCTCCAAACAAGTCGCCAAACATCTCAAATAGGTCGAACAATATATTGGATCTAATCGTTAGCCAGCTATATGCTTTTTTCATTGCGCCAGAGGTACCCGCCCGTGAAAACTGCAGTAGCCCCCCTCCTCCTTGAGCCAAAACCTGCCATCCTGACCGAAATGTGGATCGAAAAAGGCACACCCGCCTTCATGAAAACCGTGCTGGCCTTGTTCAGCGGCGGTTTCGCCACCTTCGCCTTGCTGTACTGCGTACAGCCGATGATGCCTCTGCTGTCCAGGGAGTTTGCCATCAACGCGGCACAGAGCAGCCTGGTGCTGTCGGTGTCCACCGCCATGCTGGCGTTCGGCCTGCTGATCACCGGCCCCATTTCTGACCGCATCGGGCGCAAGCCCGTGATGGTATTCGCGCTGGTCTGCGCCGCCCTGTCCACCTTGGCCAGCGCAGTGATGCCCAGCTGGGAGCTGGTACTGGCCACCCGCGCATTGGTCGGCCTGTCGCTGAGCGGCCTGGCGGCAGTGGCCATGACCTACCTGAGCGAAGAGATCCACCCGCAACACATTGGCCTGGCCATGGGCCTGTACATCGGCGGCAACGCGATTGGCGGCATGAGCGGGCGGCTCATCACTGGCGTATTGATCGACTTCGTCAGCTGGCACACGGCGATGCTGACCATTGGCGGCCTGGCCCTGGTGGCCGCGCTGGTGTTCTGGAAGGTGCTGCCGGAGTCACGCAATTTCCGCGCACAGACGATGAACCCACGCAGCCTGCTGGACGGCTTTGTCATGCACTTCAAGGACGCCGGCCTGCCTTGGCTGTTCCTTGAAGCCTTCCTGCTGATGGGCGCCTTCGTCACATTGTTCAACTACATCGGCTACCGCCTGCTGGCCGAGCCCTACCACATGAACCAGGCGCTGGTCGGCTTGCTGTCGGTGGTTTACCTGTCAGGTATCTACAGTTCGGCACAGGTCGGCGCCCTGGCGGACAAACTGGGCCGGCGCAAGGTGTTCTGGGCCAGTATCGTGGTAATGGCGGTTGGCTTGCTGATGACGCTGGCCAGTCCACTGGTGATGGTGATCGTGGGCATGCTGGTGTTCACCTTCGGCTTCTTTGGTGCGCACTCGGTGGCCAGCAGCTGGATCGGCCGCCGGGCGCTGAAGGCCAAGGGGCAGGCGTCGTCACTGTACCTGTTCTGCTACTACGCTGGCTCCAGCGTGGCCGGTACGGCGGGCGGGGTGTTCTGGCACCAGTGGGGCTGGAACGGGATCGGGCTGTTCATTGGCAGCTTGTTGGCGGTGGCATTGCTGGTGGCGTTGCACCTGAGCAAGTTGCCACCCAAAACGGTGTGATGCATTCGTGGTCACGCCCGCACCCACAACCTGTGGGAGCGGGCGTGACCACGAGGAGGCCATCAGATCAGTTGATGATCTCGACAATATCCACATCCACTTCCCGGCTCATCAGGTGCTTTTCAACCTCACCGGTCAGCTTCACCTTGGTCTTGTCGTTGAACGGCGTCGGCGGCAGGTCCTCGTCGTCGATCTCGACAGTGATGGTGCCGGTGTTGTCCTTGAACTCGTACTTGTCGTCGTTGTTGATCTTCTTGGTCACGAAGCCCTGCAGCACAACCGGGGTGTCATCGGCGGCGTCGTTGGCGGCGGCAACCGTGGTTACCGACTGGGCGCCAGGGCCGGTGTAGCCAGCGGCAAATGCGCCAGTGCTGAACAAGGGGGCGAGGATGAGGGCGAGATAACGGATTTTCATGAGGATCGGGTCCTGTTTCGGTTTCGATGGGACCAGATTAGCGACGATCGCTGAATTCAAACTTAACGTACAAAAAACCCGGCATCGAAGCCGGGTTTACTGTGCAGTGCATCAAGTCACTGGTGGTACTGCGCCGACAGTTCGTGCACGGCGTTGATGAATGCACCCGCATGTTCCGGGTCAACTTCCGGCGTGATGCCGTGGCCAAGGTTGAACACATGGCCAGTGCCGTGGCCATAGCTGGCCAGGATGCGCGCCACTTCCTTGCGAATGGCCTCGGGCTTGGCGTACAGCACGGTCGGGTCCATGTTGCCTTGCAGCGCCACCTTGTCACCCACGCGGCGACGGGCGTCGCCGATCTCGCAGGTCCAGTCCAGGCCCAGCGCGTCGGCACCAGCTTCAGCAATGCTTTCCAGCCACAAGCCGCCATTCTTGGTGAACAGGATCACCGGCACCTTGCGCCCCTCGTGCTCGCGGATCAGGCCGCTGACGATCTTGCGCATGTAGGCCAGTGAGAACTCCTGGTAGGCCGCCGCCGACAGGTTGCCGCCCCAGGTGTCGAAGATCTGCACGGCCTGGGCGCCGGCCAGGATCTGGCCGTTAAGGTAGCTGGTGACCGACTGGGCCAGCTTGTCCAGCAGCAGGTGCAGGGCTTGCGGATTGTCGTAGGCCATGGCCTTGGTCTTGCGGAAGTCCTTCGACGAGCCGCCTTCGACCATGTAGGTGGCCAGGGTCCACGGGCTGCCGGAGAAGCCGATCAACGGCACACGGCCATTGAGCTCACGGCGAATGGTGCTGACCGCATCCATCACGTAGCCGAGGTCTTTCTGTGGGTCCGGGACTGGCAGCGCTTCGATGTCAGCGGGGGTGCTGATGACCTTCTTGAAACGCGGGCCTTCGCCGGTTTCGAAGTACAGGCCCAGGCCCATGGCATCGGGAATGGTAAGGATGTCCGAGAACAGGATCGCTGCGTCCAGCGGGTAGCGGTCCAGCGGCTGCAGGGTGACCTCGCAGGCGAACTGCGGGTTCATGCACAGGCTCATGAAGTCACCGGCCTTGGCGCGGCTGGCGCGGTACTCCGGCAGGTAGCGGCCGGCCTGGCGCATCATCCACACCGGGGTGACGTCTACGGGTTGCTTGTGCAGTGCACGCAGGAAACGATCGTTCTTCAGGGCAGTCATGTCGGCATCCGGAAAAATAGTGCGGGCATTTTCTCAGACACCAGCGCAAAAGGCACGGCCATGGCCATGTGTTTTGTCTATTGGATGCCACAGATCAAGCGTTTTTGTATACAAAAGCTTCGCGGGCATGCCTGCCCCCACGGGTTCTGCGCTTAACCCTGCGGGAGCGGGCATGCCCGCGAACAGGTCGAACCTCAGACTTCGAGGTAGTCCAGGATACCCTCGGCAGCCGTACGCCCTTCGAAGATCGCAGTCACCACCAGGTCCGAACCGCGCACCATGTCGCCACCGGCAAACACTTTCGGGTTGCTGGTCTGGTGCTTGAACTTGCCCTTCTCCGGGGCAACCACACGGCCCTGGCTGTCCAGCTGAATGCCATGCTGTTCAAACCACGGTGCCGGGCTCGGGCGGAAGCCGAAGGCGATTACCACGGCGTCTGCCGGCAGGATCTCTTCGGAGCCCGGGATTGGCTCAGGGCTGCGGCGGCCACGGGCATCAGGCTCGCCCAGGCGGGTCTCGACCACTTTGACGCCTTCGACCTTGTCCTCACCCACGATGGCAATGGGCTGACGGTTGTAGAGGAACTTCACGCCCTCTTCCTTGGCGTTCTTAACCTCTTTGCGCGAACCCGGCATGTTGGCTTCGTCACGACGATAAGCACAGGTCACCGCCTTGGCACCCTGACGGATCGAGGTACGGTTGCAGTCCATCGCGGTGTCACCACCGCCCAGCACCACCACTTTCTTGCCCTGCATGTCGACGAAGTCTTCCGGCGACTTCTCGAAGCCCAGGTTGCGGTTGACGTTGGCGATCAGGAAGTCCAGTGCGTCATGCACGCCCGGCAGGTCCTCGCCGGGGAAGCCGCCCTTCATGTAGGTGTAGGTACCCATGCCCATGAACACCGCGTCGTACTCGGCGAGCAGCTGTTCCATGGTCACGTCCTTGCCCACCTCGGTGTTCAGGCGGAACTCGATGCCCATGCCGGTGAACACTTCGCGGCGGTTGCTGAGCACGGTCTTTTCCAGCTTGAACTCGGGGATACCGAAGGTCAGCAGGCCACCGATCTCAGGGTTTTTGTCGAACACCACCGGGGTTACCCCGGCGCGCACCAGCACGTCGGCGCAGCCCAGGCCAGCCGGGCCGGCGCCGATGATGGCGACGCGCTTGCCGGTGGGCTTGACCTTGGACATGTCCGGGCGCCAGCCCATGGCGAAGGCGGTATCGGTGATGTACTTCTCCACCGAGCCGATGGTCACCGCGCCGAAACCGTCGTTCAGGGTGCAGGCACCCTCGCACAGGCGGTCTTGCGGGCAAACACGGCCGCATACTTCCGGCAGGGTGTTGGTCTGGTGCGACAGTTCCGCCGCGGCCAGGATGTTGCCTTCGGAGACCAGCTTCAACCAGTTGGGGATGAAGTTGTGTACCGGGCACTTCCACTCGCAATACGGGTTACCGCAGCCTAGGCAGCGGTGCGCCTGCTCCACGGACTGCTGCGGCTTGAACGGTTCGTAGATTTCCACGAACTCCTTCTTGCGCTGGCGCAGCAGCTTTTTTTTCGGGTCCTTTCGGCCCACTTCGATGAACTGGAAGTCGTTGTTCAGACGTTCAGCCATTTTTCAAAACCTCTTTACAGCAGCTGCAAGCTACACGCTGCAAGCCGCAAGACGATCACTTAAGCCGGGCAAACCTCTCACTGCCATTACGTGCAGCTTGAGGCTTGCCACTTGCAGCTGTTTTTACTGCGGGTTGGCACGGGTGCTGGACAACAGCTGCTTCAGGTTGGCTGCCTTCGGCTTGACCAGCCAGAAGCGCCGCACGTAGTCGTCCAGGTTCTCCGAGAGCTCACGCCCCCACTCGCTGCCGGTCTCATCCACATACTCGGCAAGGACACGCGCCAGGTGGCTACGGTAGGCCTCCATCGCTTCGCCACTGATACGCTGGATTTCCACCAGCTCGTGGTTGAGCTTGTCGACGAAGCTATTGTCCATGTCGAGCACGTAGGCAAAGCCGCCAGTCATGCCAGAACCGAAGTTGTAACCGGTCTTGCCCAGAACGCAGACAAAGCCGCCGGTCATGTATTCACAGCAGTGATCGCCAGTGCCCTCGACAACAGCATGGGCGCCGGAGTTACGTACAGCGAAGCGCTCGCCCGCAGTACCTGCGGCAAACAACTTGCCGCCAGTGGCACCGTACAGGCAGGTGTTGCCGACGATGGCGCTGTGCTGGGTTTCGAACGGGCTGCCGGCTGGCGGCACGATGGTGACCTTGCCACCGGTCATGCCTTTGCCGACGTAATCGTTGGCGTCGCCTTCCAGGTGCAGGTTCAGGCCACCAGCGTTCCACACGCCAAAGCTCTGGCCCGCAGTGCCCTTGAAGCGGAAGGTGATCGGCGCCGCGGCCATGCCCTGGTTGCCGTGCAGACGGGCGATTTCGCCCGACACACGCGCACCAATGGAGCGGTCGCAGTTGCAGATGTCGAGGCTGAACTCGCCACCCGCCTGGTCGCGGATGGCCGGCATGGCCATATCAACCATCTTCTCGGCCAACTCGCCCAGGTCGAACGGCGGGTTCTTGTCGACTTCGCAGAACTGCGGTTTGTCCGCAGGAATGTGCGAGCTGCCCAGCAGCGGCGACAGGTCCAGGTATTGCTGGCGTTCGGTGTCACCTGGCAGCACTTCGAGCAGGTCGGTACGGCCGATCAGCTCGCCAAGGCTGCGCACGCCCAGCTTGGCCAACCACTCGCGAGTTTCTTCGGCGACAAAGGTGAAGAAGTTGATCACCATGTCGACGGTGCCGATGTAGTGGTCCTTGCGCAGCTTGTCGTTCTGGGTGGCCACGCCGGTGGCGCAGTTGTTCAGGTGGCAGATGCGCAGGTACTTGCAGCCCAGGGCAATCATTGGCGCGGTACCAAAGCCGAAGCTTTCGGCGCCGAGGATGGCCGCCTTGATCACGTCCAGGCCGGTTTTCAGGCCGCCGTCGGTCTGCACCCGTACCTTGCCACGCAGGTCATTGCCGCGCAGGGTCTGGTGGGTTTCCGCAAGGCCAAGCTCCCAAGGGGCGCCGGCGTATTTGATCGAGGTCAGCGGCGAAGCACCGGTACCACCGTCGTAACCGGAGATGGTGATCAGGTCGGCATAGGCCTTGGCCACACCTGCGGCGATGGTGCCCACGCCCGCTTCGGCTACCAGCTTGACCGATACCAGCGCCTGCGGGTTGACCTGCTTGAGGTCGTAGATCAGCTGGGCCAGATCTTCGATCGAGTAAATGTCATGGTGTGGCGGTGGCGAGATCAGGGTCACGCCCGGTACCGCATAACGCAGCTTGGCGATCAGGCCGTTGACCTTTCCGCCTGGCAGCTGGCCGCCCTCACCCGGCTTGGCGCCCTGGGCAACCTTGATCTGCAGCACTTCGGCGTTGACCAGATACTCCGGGGTCACACCAAAACGACCGGTGGCCACCTGCTTGATCTTCGAGCTCTTGATGGTGCCATAGCGCGACGGGTCTTCGCCGCCTTCACCAGAGTTTGAGCGTGCGCCCAGGCGGTTCATGGCCTCGGCCAGCGCTTCGTGGGCTTCCGGCGACAGTGCACCCAGCGAGATACCCGCCGAGTCGAAACGCTTGAGAATCGCCTCCAGCGGCTCGATCTGCTCCAGCGCCAGCGGCTGGTCGGCCACTTTCACCTTGAGCAAGTCACGAATCATCGACACCGGGCGCTGGTCCACCAGCGTGGTGTATTCCTTGAACTTGGCGTAGTCGCCCTGCTGCACAGCCGCTTGCAGGGTGTTGACCACGTCCGGGTTGTAGGCGTGGTATTCGCCACCGTGGACGAACTTCAGCAGGCCACCTTGCTGGATCGGCTTGCGCGCGCTCCAGGCTTCGGCCGCCAGCAGCTTCTGGTCGTTTTCCAGGTCTTCGAAGCGCGCACCCTTGATGCGGCTGGACACGCCCTTGAAGCTCAGGCCGACCACTTCCTCGGCCAGGCCGATGGCTTCGAACAGCTGTGCACCGCGGTACGAGGCGATGGTGGAGATACCCATCTTGGACAGGATCTTCAGCAGGCCCTTGGAGATACCTTTGCGGTAGTACTTGAACACTTCGTCCAGGTCACCCAGCACTTCGCCGGTACGGATCAGATCAGCCAGTACCTCATACGCCAGGTACGGATAAACGGCCGAGGCACCGAAGCCCAGCAGCACGGCGAAGTGATGCGGATCACGGGCGGTAGCGGTTTCCACCAGGATGTTGCTGTCGCAACGCAGGCCCTGTTCGGTCAGGCGGTGGTGCACTGCACCAACGGCCAGCGAAGCGTGCACCGGCAGCTTGCCCGGGGCGATATAACGGTCGCTCAGCACCAGCTGGGTCTTGCCCCCACGCACAGCTTCTTCGGCCTGGTCGGCAATGTTGCGGATGGCCGCTTCCAGGCCGACGCCCTGCTCATAGTTGAGGTCGATCAGCTGGCGGTCGAAGCCTTCGCGCTCCAGGTTCATCAGCGAACGCCACTTGGCGGGCGAGATGACCGGCGAGCTGAGGATGACCCGCGAAGCGTGCTCCGGGGACTCCTGGAAGATGTTGCGCTCGGCACCCAGGCAGATTTCCAGCGACATCACAATCGCTTCGCGCAGCGGGTCGATCGGCGGGTTGGTTACCTGAGCGAACTGCTGGCGGAAGAAGTCATACGGCGAGCGCACGCGCTGCGACAGCACGGCCATCGGCGTGTCGTCACCCATCGAGCCAACGGCTTCCTGGCCCTGCTCACCCAACGGGCGCAGTACCTGGTCACGCTCTTCGAAGGTGACCTGGAACATCTTCATGTATTGCTTGAGCTGGTCAGCGTCGTAGCTGGCCACACCCTGGTCGTCGGTCAGCGTCGCCTGGATGCGGGTGGCGTGCTGACGCAGCCAGCGCTTGTACGGGTGGCGCGACTTCAGGCGGTTGTCGATGGCGTCGGTGTCGAGGATCTGGCCGGTTTCGGTGTCCACGGCAAGGATCTGGCCCGGGCCGACACGGCCCTTGGCCAGCACTTCCTCAGGCTGATAGCCCCATACGCCGATTTCCGAGGCGATGGTGATGTAGCCATTGGTGGTGGTCACCCAGCGCGCCGGGCGCAGACCGTTACGGTCGAGCAGGCACACCGCGTGGCGGCCTTCGGTCATGACGATACCGGCCGGGCCATCCCACGGCTCCATGTGCATGGAGTTGTATTCGTAGAAGGCGCGCAGGTCGGCGTCCATGGTCTCGACGTTCTGCCACGCTGGCGGTACCAGCATGCGCACGCCGCGGAACAGGTCGATGCCACCGGTGACCATCAGTTCCAGCATGTTGTCCATGCTGGACGAGTCGGAACCGACGCGGTTGACCAGCGGGCCGAGCTCTTCGAGGTCCGGGATCTGGTCATTGGCGAACTTGGTGCGACGAGCCACGGCCCAGTTGCGGTTGCCGGTGATGGTGTTGATCTCGCCGTTGTGGGCGAGGAAGCGGAACGGCTGCGCCAGCGGCCATTTCGGCAGGGTGTTGGTGGAGAAGCGCTGGTGGAACACGCAGATCGCGGTTTGCAGGCGCTCGTCACCCAGGTCTGGATAAAACGCCGCGAGATCGCGCGGCATCATCAGGCCTTTGTAGATGATGGTCTTGTGCGAGAAGCTGCAGATGTAGTGGTCGGCGTCGTGGGCGTTGGCCACCGACGAACGACGACGGGCACTGAACAGCTTGATGGCGAATTCCTGGTCGCTCAGGCCTTCACCGCCAATGAACACCTGCTCGATCTGCGGCAGGCGCTCCAGGGCCAGGCGGCCGAGGACGCTGGTGTCGATCGGCACCTTGCGCCAGCCGACCAGTTTCAGGCCAGCGGCGAGGATCTCGCGGTCCATGTTGGCGCGGGCAGCTTCGGCTTTGACCGGGTCCTGGTTGAAGAACACCATGCCGACGGCGTACTGCTTGGGCAGCTCGACAGCGAAGTGCTCCTGGGCCATGGCACGCAGGAATTGATCGGGCTTCTGCATGAGCAGACCGCAACCGTCACCGGTCTTGCCGTCGGCATTGATGCCGCCGCGGTGGGTCATGCATGTCAGCGCCTGCATGGCAGTTTGCAGAAGGTGGTGGCTCGGCTCACCCGTCATATGGGCGATCAGGCCAAAACCACAGTTGTCCTTGAATTCTTCGGGATGGTACAGACCTGTTTTCATAGACACATTCTCACCAGGTTCACCTCTCAACGGAGGTAAATCTCTTTTTTAACAACCACTTACCATCCACGCCGATCAAACGCCAGCTTTTTTGCGGTGGTCATGGAAAACCATTGTTGCACAGCGACAGCGACGCCCACAAATTTTCATGTCTCGCCATTGAAAATTTATGTCGCAATTTTGAATGTTTTTGCGCCATGCGCCGTGATAGCGGCTTGGCTCGAGTCTGAAGCGTTTCAGCCATGACTGCAACTAGGGGCTTGTGGCCGGCAGTCCGGGACAGAAAAGCCTGCCGCGCTCGGGCGCAGCAGGCTAGTCGAAAGCTAGAATTCGCTTAGCTACTGGGCGGCGGGGTGATGCCGCCCGGAAGGTATCAGCGGGCCGTGGCCAGCTCTTGTTGGACGCTGCCGACGGTACGTGGCCAAGGTTTACCAGCCTGAACCTTCGCTGGCAAGTTCTTGATTGCCGCAACCGCTGCGTCGCGGTTGGCGAAACTGCCGTAAGTCACGACGTACAGAGGCTTGCCCTGCAGGTTTTTCTTGAAGTAGCGATAGTCGCCACCCTGGGCCTTGACGTAAGCCTGGGCCGACGCTTCGGAGCTGGTACCAAGGATCTGCACCACATAATTGCCCGGCTTCTGTCCGGCATACCAGCCACTGTTGCCAGCGCCAGCGGCGGCTGGTTTTTCGGCAGCTTTGGCAGCCGGCTTGGCCACGGCGACCTGGGTCGGCGCCGGTGCTGGCTTGGCCGGCGCAACCGGCTTGGCGGGCTGGGTTGCAACAGGCTTGGGCGCAGGCGCAACCGACTGCACGGGCTGGGCAGGCGCAGGCGCCGGGCCAGCCGGCACACCTTGTGGCGGAGCGATGGTGGTCACGGTGGGTGGCGGGTTGCCAGGCTGCAGCGCGGTGTCGACAGCCGGGCCTCCCTCTTCACCCTCGCCCATGCCTGCGGCTTGGGCCAGCGGCTCGCGCATCACCGGCTGCGACTGGCCAACCAGTGGCAGCGGCATTGGCTGGGACGAGCCAGAGAACTCGATGGCAGCACCCTGCTTGCCGTCGCCCAGTGGCAACTGGGCCTGGGCAGCCGGCGCTTCGGCAGGGGCCTTGTCGCCTTTCTTGGGCATCAATACCGCGGCCGCAACGGCAACCACGACCACAGCGGACAGCGCGAGCACATGTTTTTTAGGCATCTTGAACCCCATGGTTGGTCGCTTGGCCGTCGAGCGGCTGGCGATCATGGCTTCGATCAAAGTGTCACGGGCGACCTGATTGATGTTGCCAGGCCAGCCGTCGGAGTTTTCATGGATATCGGCGATCTGTTCACGGCTGAACACCTCGATGCCCCGACCAGCACCTTCCAGGCGCTGTTCCAGGTACTCGCGGGTTTCTTCTTCACTGTAGGGCGCAAGCTCGATGATGTGGAAACGTTCTTCCTCGACATTGAGCTCATCCAGCCCGGCAATCAGCGATGGCTCACCGAACAGAAACACGTGCGGACGCCCTTCAGGAACCCCCGCCGCCAACTCCAGCAACGCTTGGAGTGCCGACTCGTCGAGTTGTTCCGCATCGTCCACCAGCAAATACACTTCCTGCCCGGTCAGTGCCAGCTGCACCACCTTCGACAGGATCGCCTGCACCTCGGGCTGGGCGACACCCAGCTCCTGCGCGACCTGCGCGAGCATACTGGAGGCATCGCTGGCGCTGCGGGCCGACACCACCACACTTTGCACAGCCTGCTTGTTGGTGCTGGCCACCAGGGCCTGGCGCAGCAGCGACTTGCCGCTGCCCAATGGGCCACTGACCACCAGCATCAGCTGGCTATAGCGCGCCAGGTGGTGCAGTTGGCCAAGCACGGGCTTGCGCTGGGCCGGGAAGAACTTGAAGCCAGGTACGCGGGGCGCGAACGGATCATGGCTCAACTGGTAATGGTCGAGAAAGGCCTCATCGGCATGCAAACTTGTCATTGCGCTGTCACAACCTCAAAGCTGGGCCACGATCGCGCGGTAGTCCGCCGACAGCGTGGCCTGGAGAATCTCTTTCGAATAGTCGTCGGTCACCACGGCCTCGCCCATCTGGCGCAGCAGCACCAGACGCAAACGACCGTCGAGCACCTTCTTGTCGACCGCCATGTGCTCCATGAAATGCGCCGGGGTCATTTCCTGTGGTGGCACCACCGGCAAACCTGCGTCCTGCAACAGGCGGATTCCACGATCGCGCTCAGCCTGGTCGATCCAGCCAAGGCGCATGGACATTTCCAGGGCCATCACTGTGCCCGCCGCGACGGCTTCGCCGTGCAGCCACACGCCATAGCCCATATGGGTTTCGATAGCATGCCCGAAGGTATGCCCCAGGTTCAGCGTGGCCCGTAGGCCGGACTCGCGCTCGTCGGCACCCACCACTGCGGCCTTGGCCGCGCAGGAGCGGCGGATGGCCTCGGTCAGGGCTGCCGAATCGAGGGCACGCAGTGCCTGCATATTGTCTTCGAGCCAGGCGAGGAACGGCTTGTCGCAAATCAGGCCGTACTTGATCACTTCGGCCAGACCTGCAGACAGCTCGCGCGCTGGCAGGGTCTTGAGGCTGGTGGTATCGATCAGCACCGCCTTGGGCTGATAGAACGCACCGACCATGTTCTTGCCCAGGGGATGATTGATGCCGGTCTTGCCCCCTACGGAAGAGTCGACCTGCGACAGCAGGGTAGTCGGCACCTGGATGAAATCGACACCGCGCTGGTAGCAGGCGGCTGCGAAACCAGCCATGTCACCAATCACGCCACCACCCAGAGCGACCACAGTAGTACGACGATCATGCCGAGCTGTCAGCAGGCCATCGAAGATCAGCTGCAATGTTTCCCAGTTCTTGTGGGCTTCACCATCGGGCAACACAACGGGCAGTACCGAGTAGGCACCAAGGGCCTTGCTCAGGCGTTCGAGATACAGCGGCGCGACGGTCTCGTTGGAAACGATGGCAACCTGCCGACCCGCAATGTGCGGCGCCAGCAGCTCAGGCTGGTCCAGCAGGCCTTCGCCAATGTAGATCGGGTAGCTACGCTCGCCCAGGTCGACCTTTAGTGTCTGCATGTATCCCCACAATGTACTTGGGCGCGGCGCCATCCGGCGACCTGCGCGGTAACGTTGAGCCTCGCCTCGGCGCTGGAGGCCGAGAATAGTCCCGGGTTAACGGGGCGGCAACTGCTGCAAGCGCTCGAGAATATCGATCACCACCATGCGTGGTGGCCGCTCGTCGGTTTCAACCACCAGGTCGGCGATCTCGCGGTAGAGCGGGTCGCGGGTTTCCAGCAAGGTGCGCAAGGTCGCCTCAGGATTGGCCGTGCGCAGCAGCGGGCGATTGCGGTCGCGCGCGGTGCGGCCGACTTGCTGCTCGACCGAAGCATGCAGGTAGATCACCCGGCCACCCTGATGCAGCGCCTGCCGGTTGGCTTCGCGCATCACCGCGCCACCGCCGGTGGCCAGCACCACACCGTCGAGCGCGCACAACTCGGCAATCATCGCTTGCTCGCGATCACGGAAACCCGGCTCGCCTTCCTTGTCGAATATCCACGGGATGTTCGCGCCGCATCGCAGTTCGATTTCCTTGTCGGAATCCTTGAACAGCAGGCGCAGCTCTTTGGCCAACAGGCGTCCGATGGTGCTTTTACCAGCGCCCATGGGCCCCACAAGTATCAAATTTCGCACAGAATCAACGACTCACAGCAATCGCCTGGTCACTCATGATACGCGGAGTCAGGAAGACCAGCAGCTCGGATTTTTTCTCTTGTAATGCATCGCGTCGAAACAGCCGCCCAACATACGGCAGATCGCCGAAAAATGGCACCTTGTCGACCACATTGTTTTGCGAAGTCGAGTAGACGCCACCGATCACGATCGTTTCGCCGTCAGCCACACGAACCTTGGCATTGACCTCGTTCTTGCGAATCGGCGGTACGTTGTTCAAGGCATTGACGTAATCCGGCTCGTCCTTGGTCACCCTGACGGTCATGATCACCTTGTTGTCCGGGGTGATCTGTGGCGTTACTTCCAGCGACAGCGAGGCTTCGCGAAACGATACCGAGGTAGCGCCGCTTTGGCTCGTTTCCTGGTAAGGCACCTCGGTACCCTTGAGGATCCTCGCCGTTTCCTTGTCAGCCGTGACCACCTTGGGCTGCGAAATGATTTCGCCGTTGCCGCTTTTTTCCATGGCACTGAGCTCCAGGTCCAGCAGCACGTCACCGCGCAACAAACCCAGGCCGATACTGCTGCCGGCACGCTCCAGACCGAGGTCGACGAACAGCTCCTTGCCGGGCCGCAGTTTCTCGCCGTACAGCGGCCCACCCCAGCGTACCCCCAGGCTTTTCTCATAATCGACGTTGGCCTCGACGATACGCGCCTCGATCGCTACCTGGCGCACCGGCACATCCAACTGCGCCACCAGCTGGCGCATCTCGGCCAGGCGGTCAGCGGGCAGATGCACCACCAACGTGTTGGTGCGCTCATCGACACTCAAGCTAGCCGGAGGGATGCCGTCACCCTCCAGGCCTGCCAGCAGCAACTGCGCCAGATCGGCGGCCTTGGCGTGGTGAATGGGCAGCAGCTCCCGACGTAATGGCTGCAGGTGCGCATCCAGCGCCTGACTCACCCGGGCGCCTGCTGATTGCGCGGCAAACTCGGCTGCAGGTGCCACCAACAGCACATTGCCCTCCTGGCGCCGGGACAGGCCCTTGCTGCGCAGCACCAGGTCAAGCGCCTGATCCCACGGCACGTCCTGCAAACGCAAAGTGACACTGCCTTGTACTGCGTCACTGGCGACCAGGTTGACGCCAGCGTAGTCAGCCAGCACCTGCAGCACCGCACGCACCTCAACATCCTGGAAGTTCAGCGACAGGGGTTCACCCTGGTAAGGCGTCGCCGAAGCCAGCGGGATCGACAGCAGGGTCGCCAACAGGTATTTCATCCACGTTTTCATTCGGGTCCGAGGCCTCCTTGCCCAGGCGCTTGGTGAGGGTGATGAACGCCGTGCGCTCGTGCCATACCCCCGCCATGAACAGCCGCTCACGCACTTCGACCTGACGTTGGTCTATATGCATCACTACCCCCTGATCACGCCCTACCCGGTCGCCCGGGCGTACGCGATAGAGCTTGCCAGCCGCCATCAGCAGAGCCTCGCGTGCCGCCCCGCGCGCCAGGCTGCCGACCATTTCCAGCTGCGCCAACGGCACGCCGACCAGCCCGGCGCTGGCCACTCGCGCCGCAGCGGGCGCAAACGGGTCCACTTCAGGCGCAGCCATTGCGGCCCTTGCCGGCAGGTGCGCCAGCATTGCAGGTGCCTTCATGGGCGAAGCCGCGTGATAGGCATCAACCCGCAACTGCAGGCGCAACAGTCCAGGCTGGCGATCAACGGTTGCCAGGCTCATGTCACCGCTGCGCAGAATCCGTGCCTGCCCTAACCAGTCGTCCAGCCACAGCCGCAAGGCCGGATAACGCCCCACCACTTGCACCACCAGCGGTACCTTGCTGAATCCGGCCTGTTGCTCACCTGCCTCTACATCGAGGCGTTCGACAAGCAAGCCATGTGCATGCCCCGACACTGCCAGCCGTTCAAGCAGGTCGCTCATGCTCTCCCCGGCGGCCAGATACCAGTGCGCCTCTTGCAACCGCTGTTCGGCAATCACCACTAAAGCCTTCAGCCGCTCCAGTTCGGCCAACTGCGCTGCATTGGCTGCCTGCAGCTGGTTCAACTCGACATGCCTGGCATCCTCCCGCGCCTGCTGCTGTAACAGGGCAGGCAGGCGCATCGCGCAGCCCAGGCTGAACACCACCACAGCCACCAGCGCTGGCGCCAACCGTCGGAAGCGGCCTGAGCCCTCGACCACCGCCAGCCAAGCGAGCATCTGCGCTGGACTCACGACCAGAACGCCGCAACGCGAGCGGTGAGCAGAAACTCATCGCCGTCCGGCAGGCTCTTGATGCGCTTGAGCTCCAGATCGAGCAAAACGTTCGAGCGGTTCAAGTCGCGCATGAACTGCGCCACCACAGCACCGGACGCAGCCAACCCTGTCACCTGCAGGCGACCACTATCAAGGCTCAGGCCGACTAGCTGCACACCTTCAGGCAACGCCCCTTCAAGGTCGGCGAAGACACCGGCCAATACACCCTGATGGGCGCGCAGGCCCTCCAGGGCCACCGCACGGGCAAGTAGCGCTTCATGCTGTGCACGCACTTCGGCCAGTGGCTGCAACTGCTCATCCTGTATATCAAGGGTCGCTTGGCGCTGGGTATTGGCCAGCACCTGCTGCTGCCCGCGTTGGCGGGCCAGCTGATCGACCAGCATCACGGCGCACAAAGCCAGGAGTGCGCCAGCAATCAACTGGCCTCGAAAGCGCCGCAGCGCCGCCTGACGCTGCCGTTCGCGCCAGGGCAGAAGGTTCAGCCGCATCATGGGCGCAGCCCTCCCAAGGCCAAGGCGCAGGCCAGCAGCATCGCCCCATCAACATGTTCCAGCCCTGCCAGCCCAGGCAGGTAGGTGCACGGCACATTCAGCCGGCTGCCCAAGGCTTGTAGCCAGCCCGGATTGATCGATGAGCTGCTGGCAACCCACAACCCCGCAGGCCGGCTCTGCCCGACCAGTAAAGCCTGGAGACGCTCTGGCCATTGCCCGTTCATGTCCGGGCCAGTCGTTTGCAGCTCACAGCGCTGGTACGCCCTGCCCGGCTGCCAGTCATGAAGGGTTACGCTGCGGTTTTCGACACGCAGCAGCGCTGCTCCTTCAAGGCCACCCTGTGGCAACATGCGGCACAAGGCAATGTTGTCGACCTCGACGGCTTCCAACTGCAAGCCCGCCTCCTCGACGACGGCTTCGAGTGACGCCAGCGCACTCTGCCGACAGGCTGCAACCATTACCTCGGAGCAACCTGGCTGGTCATGGGAAGCCCCCATGACCTGAAAATCCAAGGCCAGGTCTTCCAGCGGAAACGGAAACAGCCGCTCTGCATCGGCAAGCAGCTGTGCCTCCAACTGCGCCCCGCTCTGCTCCACCGGCAGATGGCACAACTTGCAGATAACCTGACTGGCCGGCAGCGCCAGCGCTACCCGGCGTTGCCTGAGGCCGCTGCGCCGGTAAGCTCGCTGCAGCGCAGCCACCACCACCCCAGGCGCATGAGCCCAGTCATCGGCCAGCGGCGCCTGAAACAGCTCTTGTGCCGACCCCATCACACGGCAGCTTCGATTCCGCTGCTGCAGTTGCATGATCCGAACGGCGTCGGGCGTAATTTCCACCCCCACGAGTGAACCGGCATCCTTGCCGAAGCGTCCAAACATCGCGACTCCTTTGCTGTCTGTTACAGCTGCCAAGCGCAGCCACCTGTCGCAACCCCGCGGCAACACTGGGCCAGGGCTACCCATCGAGTCGACGAGTAGCCTGGCCGGTCACCCGGAAAGGCGAAAAATGCTTATAATGCCCAGCGTTTTTTGGTCCACCGGACCTGCGTGCAATCCACTCCCAACCTGGACACCGAAAAGCCTTGATACGTCTGCTAAAGTTCTTCTGGTGGTCTTCCGTCGCAGTCATCTGCGCGCTCGTACTCGGTGTGAGCGGTGCGTTTCTGTATCTTAGTCCCAGCCTGCCCTCGGTCGAGTCCCTCAGAAGCATCCAGTTGCAGATCCCCCTCAGGGTGTACAGCAGCGATGGCAAGCTGATTGCCGAATTCGGCGAAATGCGCCGCTCGCCGATCCGCTTCGCGGAAATTCCCCCACAATTCATTCAGGCGCTGCTGTCAGCCGAGGACGACAATTTCCTCAACCACTACGGCGTCGACCCCAGCAGCCTGATGCGCGCAGCAACCCAGCTGGTGAAAACCGGTCATATCCAGACCGGCGGCAGCACCATCACCATGCAGGTGGCGAAGAACTTCTTCCTTACCAGCGAGCGCAGCTTCTCACGCAAGACCAACGAAATCCTGCTGGCCCTGCAGATCGAGCGTGAGCTGACCAAGGACGAAATCCTCGAGCTGTACGTGAACAAGATCTACCTGGGCAACCGCGCCTACGGTATCGATGCAGCTGCGCAGGTGTACTACGGCAAGTCCATTCGTGACGTGAGCCTGGCGCAGATGGCGATGATCGCCGGCCTGCCCAAGGCACCGTCGCGCTTCAACCCGCTGGCCAACCCGGTGCGCGCCAAAGAGCGCCGCGACTGGATCCTCGGGCGCATGTACAAGCTGGGCAAGATCGACCAGGCCAGCTACGAGGCCGCCCTGGCCGAGCCGCTCAACGCCAGCTATCACGTGCCGACGCCTGAGGTGAATGCCCCGTACATCGCCGAAATGGCCCGCGCGGAAATGGTCGGCCGTTACGGCAGCGACGCCTACACCGAAGGCTTCCGCGTCACGACCACCGTGCCTAGCGACATGCAGGAAATGGCCAACAAGGCCGTCCTCAAGGGCCTCTCCGATTACGATGAGCGCCACGGCTACCGTGGCCCTGAAGCACGCTTCCCGGGCCGCACCCAGGCAGCGTGGCTGCAGGAGCTGGGCAAGCAACGCACCCTTGGCGGCCTGGAACCAGCCATTGTCACCCAGGTGGAACACACCGGCCTCAAGGTGCTGACCCGTGACGGCCAAGAGGCGCAGGTTGCCTGGGACACCATGAAATGGGCGCGCCCGTTCATCAACAACAACGCCCAGGGCCGTTCGCCGCAGTCGCCGGCCGACGTGGCCCAGGTCGGTGACCTGGTGCGCCTGCAACGCCTTGACGATGGCACATTGAAGTTCAGCCAGGTGCCCGTTGCGCAGAGCGCCCTGGTCACCCTCGACCCGAACAGCGGCGCCATCCGCGCCCTGGTCGGCGGTTTCTCGTTCGAGCAGAGCAACTACAACCGCGCCGTGCAGGCCAAGCGCCAACCGGGCTCAAGCTTCAAACCATTCATCTACAGCGCCGCGCTGGACAGCGGCTACACCGCTTCCAGCCTGGTCAACGATGCGCCGATCGTGTTCGTTGACGAGTCAGTGGATAAAGTGTGGCGACCGAAGAACGATACCAACACCTTCCTCGGCCCTATCCGCATGCGTGAGGCGCTGTACAAGTCACGTAACCTGGTGTCGATCCGCCTGCTGCAAGCCATGGGCGTGGACCGCACCATCGACTACATCGCCAAGTTCGGCTTCAACAAGCAGGACCTGCCGCGCAACCTGTCGCTGGCCCTGGGCACCGCCACCCTGACCCCGATGGAAATCGCCACCGGCTGGAGCACCTTTGCCAACGGTGGGTACAAGATCACCCCGTACCTGATCGAGCGCATCGAGAGCCGCAGCGGCGAGACACTGTTCACCGCCAACCCGGCCCGCGTACCGCAAGGTGCCGAAGACCAGGCGGGCCTGGCCGCACCCGAGCAGCCAATCAGCACGGCGGCCATGCCAGGCGAGGCACCTTCTGCCTTCAGCCAGGTGGCCGCGGCATCGCAAGCGCCGGCAGTGGCTGAACAGATCATCGACGGGCGTACCACCTACATCCTCACCAGCATGCTGCAGGACGTGATCAAGCGCGGCACCGGCCGCCGGGCGCTGGCCTTGGGCCGCACCGACCTGGCGGGCAAGACGGGTACGACCAACGAATCCAAGGACGCCTGGTTCTCCGGTTACAACGCCGATTACGTGACTACCGTTTGGGTCGGCTTCGACCAACCGGAAACCCTCGGCCGCCGCGAATATGGTGGGACTGCGGCACTGCCGATCTGGATGAACTTCATGGGCGCGGCACTCAAGGACAAGCCTGCGCATGCCCCGGCAGAGCCGGAGGGCATTCTCAGCTTGCGCGTCGACCCGGTCAGCGGACGCGCGGCATCGCCGAGCACACCGAATGCCTACTTCGAGCTGTTCAAAGCCGAAGATTCTCCGCCGTCGGTGGACGAGCTGGGCAATGGCGCGGCACCGGGCAGCCCGCTGCCAGCCGATGAAGCGACGCCGATGGATCTGTTCTAAGGCAGGGCGCCTGACTCAGGTTTTGCGTGGGCGCGTAAATCTAGCGCCGCCCGCGCGGCGCTCGATCTGATAGGCGCCACAAGCGCCCTGACCAACACCTTGCAGCCCTGACACATTCCCAAGCCCCAACAAAAAGCCCCGACTCATGCGAGCCGGGGCTTTTTTATGTCGCTTGCTGCAATCAGCCGTTGAACACTTCATCCACGCTGGTCAGCGGGTAGTGCTTCGGATAAGGCAGGGTAGCCACGCCGGATTCGATGGCAGCCTTGGCCACAGCATCGGAAACGACGGTGATCAAACGTGCATCCAGCGGCTTCGGAATGATGTACTCACGACCGAACTCCAGGCCTTCAACGCCATAGGCTTCGCAAACTTCCTTCGGCACTGGCAGCTTGGCCAGGTCTTTCAGGGCGATAGCGGCAGCGATCTTCATTTCTTCGTTGATACGCTTGGCGCGAACGTCCAGAGCACCACGGAAGATGAACGGGAAGCCCAGTACGTTGTTGACCTGGTTCGGGTAGTCGGAACGACCGGTAGCCATGATAACGTCGTTGCGAGTGGCATGCGCCAGCTCTGGCGAGATTTCCGGGTCCGGGTTCGAGCAGGCGAACACGATCGGGTTGGCAGCCATCGACTTCAGGCCTTCCGGGCTCAGCAGGTTCGGGCCAGACAGACCTACGAACACGTCGGCACCGTCAAGGGCGTCGGCCAGGGTGCGCTTGTCGGTCGCGTGGGCGAACTGCGCCTTGTACTGGTTCAGGTCGTCACGGCCAGCATGGATCACGCCACTACGGTCGATCATGAAGATGTTCTCGACCTTCGCACCCATGCTTACCAGCAGCTTCATGCAGGAAATGGCAGCAGCGCCGGCGCCCAGGCAGACGATCTTGGCTTCTTCCAGTTTCTTGCCGGCGATTTCCAGGGCGTTGATCATGCCAGCGGCAGTAACGATGGCAGTACCGTGCTGGTCATCGTGGAACACCGGGATGTCGCACTGTTCGATCAGGGTACGTTCGATTTCAAAGCACTCAGGTGCCTTGATGTCTTCAAGGTTGATGCCACCGAAGGTGATCGAAATGCGGCGAACGGTGTCGATGAACGCTTGCGGGCTTTCCGATTCGACTTCGATGTCGAACACATCGATACCGGCGAAACGCTTGAACAGAACACCCTTGCCTTCCATGACCGGCTTGGAAGCCAGTGGGCCGAGGTCACCCAGACCGAGGATGGCAGTGCCATCGGAAATCACCGCAACCAGGTTGCCTTTGCCGGTGTATTTGTAAGCCAGCTCTGGATCACGGCCAATTTCGCGCACCGGCTCTGCAACACCTGGGCTGTAGGCCAGGGCGAGGTCACGGGCGGTGGCAGTGGGCTTGGAGAGTTCAACGCTCAGTTTCCCCGGACGAGGTTGAGCGTGATATTCGAGAGCGGCGGTTTTCAGGTCTGACATGGTGGGCATTCCGCTATTTACTGTTCTGACGGACCGCCGAGGATACGCAAAGAGCCGGGGAGCCACAAGACTGGCCGGTCACTTGTGTCAAGGCCTTTAGCCTACGACTTTACGCTACAACCCACGGGGCATACGACCAACAGTGTGTACAATCCAGTAGCGAAATGTCTACATCTTTTAGCCTGAAATGCGCTCCAACATGCTCGGATCGGTCAATGGCAACACCCAGCGTCGCTGCCCGGGCTTGAGGCCACCCCTGCGGGAACGATCCAGCACCCACCCGCGCGCTTCGACCTGGCGTCCCTTGAGGTTATCGAAGAAGCTGGCGGGGAAGTTGCGCTGCAGACGAGCGGGAACCTGCAGCACCAGGGTACTGCCCAGGGTCAGCCAGACCCCACCACGATTTCGCTCGATACCTTCGATACGACCACGCACAACAGCGAAACCTGACTGCCTGACATTGCCTGCAGCCACTACGGGCGAATGCCGCCACAGGCCAACGCCAGCCTGGCGCGCAGCTTGTTCGGCAAGCTGCTGACAACCGCTGAGACGTACATTGGGGGCAATAGCCACGCGGTAGCCCAAGCCCTCGCTAAGCAATTGCGCTTCCAGATTGTCGCCATTGCGGCTGTAGATGTGCGCCAGTGTGCGACCGTACTTGTCTTTACCTTCAACACCAGGCACCAGCCCGACGCGATCGTCATTGGCCTTGACCAAGGCCTGCAATCGCCGCCTGGCAGCTTCGGCATAGGGCTCACTGGTACGCCCCTTGCGACCCATTTCCGGGGCATTGATACCGATCAGCCGCACGCTGCGGCCATCGACCAGACGCAAGGTGTCGCCATCAACCACCTGTCGTACCGCTACCCATTGGGGCTTGTCCGGCTGTGGGCAGAACGCCAGGACCGGGAAATGCCAGATAACGCCCACAAAAAAGGCGCCCACAAGGGACGCCTTCTTCAGCAACAATGCGAAACCCGAAGGATTCGCCATGCGCATGATTACTTCTTGGCACCGAACATGCCGAAGCGATCGGCGAACTTCTGTACGCGACCACCGGTGTCCAGAACTTTCTGCTTACCGGTGTAGAACGGGTGGCACAGGTTGCAAACGTCGATCGACAGGACGTTGCCCAGGGTCGAACGAGTTTCGAACTTGTTACCGCAGCTGCAGGTGACTGCAACTACTTCGTAGTTCGGGTGGATACCTTCTTTCATGGTCACTTCCTCGAGCTGCGTGCCGCCACCCAACACCAATTGTTGAATACCGCACGTAATTAGGCGGCGAATAATACCAGAGCACACCGTCAGCGCAAGATGTCGCTTGCACCGACCGTCGTCTGCTAGGCTCGCCAGTCCTTGTAACGCCCTCCGAGACTTTCCGCGTGTCCGACGTCATCCTGCGCCTTGCCCTGCCCTCTCCGCTGCGGCGCCTGTTCGACTACAAGGCGCCGGCGAGCATGGCGCGCCTGACCTTGACCCCTGGCATGCGCATCCGCGTGCCCTTTGGCCGCCGCGAAATGATCGGCGTGCTGATAGAGGTGTGCACGCAGAGCGAAGTGCCCGCCGACAAACTGAAGCCTGCCAGCGCCCTGCTCGACCCGGTGTCCCCCATTCCCGCGTCGCTGTTCAAGCTGTGCCTGTGGACCGCCCAGTACTACCAGCACAGCCTGGGCGATACCCTGAGCTGGGCGCTGCCCACGCTACTGCGCCAGGGCGAAGCCGCCGAGATGCGCCAGGAACGCTTCTGGCACATAGCCCCTGGCGCCCGCCTGGAAGACCCGCGCATCGCCCGCGCGCCGCGCCAGCGCGACGCCCTCAAGACCCTGGCCCAGCACCCGCACGGCGTGGCCCACAGCCTGCTGGCCAAACTCAACCTGAACAAGGACAGCCTCGACCTGCTGCTGGCCAAGGATCTGGTGCAGATCGAGACGCGCCGCCACTTGCCGGCACTACGCCATGAGCACTGGCTGGCACAGCCGGAACTTCCGCTCAACGAAGAGCAACGCGAAGCCTTCGACGCCGTGTGCGAGGGTTTTGGCGGTTTCGGCGCATTCTTGCTGGCCGGCGTCACCGGCAGTGGCAAGACCGAGGTCTACCTGCAACTGATCCGCGAAACCCTGGAAGCCGGCAAGCAGGCGCTGGTGCTGATCCCGGAGATCAACCTCGGCCCGCAAACCCTGGCCCGCTTCGAGCAACGCTTCAACGCGCGCATTGCCCTGCTGCACTCTGCGGTGAACGACCGCGAACGCCTGGATGCCTGGCTGGCGGCACGGGACGGCGAGGCCGATATCATCATCGGCACCCGCTCGGCATTGTTCACGCCGATGAAAAACCCCGGCCTGATCATCATCGACGAAGAGCACGACGGCTCCTATAAACAGCAGGAAGGCCTGCGGTACCACGCCCGCGACCTGGCGCTGGTCCGCGCTCACCAGGAGAACATCCCGATCCTGCTCGGCTCCGCCACACCCTCGCTGGAAACCCTGCATAACGCCCTGACCGGCCGCTACCGCCTGCTGCGCATGAACCAACGCGCCGGGGGGGCACGCCCCCCGCGCATGCTGCGCCTTGATGTGAAGAGCCTGCCACTGGACAGCGGCATCAGTGGCCCGCTGCAGCAGGCTATCCGACAGACCCTGGAGGCTGGCCAACAAGTGCTGGTGTTCCTCAACCGCCGCGGCTTTGCCCCAACCTTGCTGTGCCACGATTGCGGCTGGCTGTCCGAATGCCCACGCTGCGATGCGCGCATGACCGTGCACCAGCGCTCCGGCGTGCTGCGCTGCCACCACTGTGGCTATGACGAACGCCTGCCGCAACAGTGCCCGCAATGCAACCACGTCGACCTGCGCCCGGTCGGTGCCGGTACCGAGCGCGCCGAAGAGCGCCTGAAGGTGCTGTTCCCGGATTACCCGATCCTGCGCGTGGACCGCGACAGCACGGCGCGCAAGGACGCCATGCACAACCTGTTCAGCACCATCCAGCGCGGCCAGCCGAGCATCCTCGTCGGCACCCAGATGCTCGCCAAGGGCCACCACTTCCCGCGGGTGACCCTGGTGGCCATCCTTGATGCCGATGGTGGGCTGTTTTCCGGTGACTTCCGCGCCAGCGAGCGCATGGCACAACTTATCGTACAGGTGGCCGGGCGGGCCGGGCGGGCCGAAGAGCCCGGCAAGGTCATCATCCAGACCCACCTGGCCGACCACCCACTGCTGGTCCAGCTAACCGAGCAAGGCTACTTCGCCTTCGCCGAACAGGCCCTGGACGAACGCCGAGCCGCCGGGCTGCCGCCCTACTCGCATCTGGCCTTGCTGCGCGCCGAAGCACACAAGCCGGGGCAGGCCGAAGGTTTCCTCGACGAAGCCTGTGCCGCCGCCGAGCGCCTGGTGGCCGAACAGCGCCTGCCTGGCATCGAACTGCTGGGCCCGGTACCGGCGCCCATGGAGCGCCGCGCCGGACGATTCCGCGCACAATTGTTGATACAGGCCAATACCCGGGCGCCGTTGCATCGACTGATCAGCGCCTGGTTGCTAGTGTTGGAGCAGTTGCCGAGCGGGCGCCAGGTGCGCTGGTCGCTGGATGTCGACCCGGTAGACCTGTATTGAGCTGCAAGCTGCGAGTTGCCAGCCGCAAGCAAGCGCCGGGCGGGTGCGATGCCGCTTTTTCTTGCCGCTTGTGGCCCCCAGCTTGCCGCCCAAAGGTTGGCAACCTGCTCCCGGCAACGGATAATGCCCAGTTTTTCCACCTGCGCATCCAGGCGCTCACCGCGCTTGCGGTCGAAAAGAGATCCCCATGAAAGACACCATTCGCCAGCTGATCCAGCAAGCCCTCACCCAACTCGTCACCGACGGTGTGCTGCCTGAAGGGCTGTCGCCGGCGATCCAGGTGGAAAACGCCCGGGACAAGACCCACGGCGACTTCGCCAGCAACATCGCCATGATGCTGGCCAAGCCGGCCGGCATGAAGCCGCGCGACCTCGCCGAAAAACTGATCAACGCCCTGCCGGCCAGCGCCGACATCAGCAAGGTGGAGATTGCAGGCCCCGGCTTCCTCAACTTCTTCCAGAACACCGACGCCCTGGCCAACCGCCTGGATGCCGCCCTGGCCGACGCCCACCTGGGTGCGCGCAAAGCCGGCCCGGCGCAAAAGGTGGTGATCGACATGTCGGCACCCAACCTGGCCAAGGAAATGCACGTCGGCCACCTGCGCTCGACCATCATCGGTGACAGCGTTGCGCGCGTGCTGGAGTTCCTGGGCGACAACGTCATCCGCCAGAACCACGTCGGCGACTGGGGTACCCAGTTCGGCATGCTGATGGCCTACCTGCAGGAAAACCCGATCACCAGCGACGAGCTGTCGGACCTGGAAAACTTCTACCGCGCGGCGAAGAAACGCTTCGATGAATCGGAAGAGTTCGCCACTCGCGCTCGCGGCCTGGTGGTCAAGCTGCAAGCCGGTGACCCCGAGTGTCTGGCCCTTTGGACACGCTTCAAGGACATCTCGCTGTCGCACTGCCAGAAGACCTACGAGCTGCTCAACGTCAAGCTGACCATGGCCGACGTGATGGGCGAAAGTGCCTACAACGACGACTTGGCCAACGTGGTGGCCGACCTCAAGGCCAAGGGCCTGCTGGTCGAAGACCAGGGCGCCCAATGCGTGTTCCTCGAAGAGTTCAAGAACAGCGACGGCGACCCCCTGCCGGTGATCGTGCAGAAGGCTGACGGCGGCTATCTGTACGCCACCACCGACCTGGCTGCCGTGCGTTACCGCAGCAACGTGTTGAAGGCTGACCGCGCACTGTACTTCGTCGACCAGCGCCAGGCCCTGCACTTCAATCAGGTGTTCGAAGTGGCCCGCCGCGCTGGCTTCGTCGGCCACCCGATGCAAATGGAGCACATGGGCTTCGGCACCATGAACGGCGCCGACGGCCGCCCGTTCAAGACCCGTGACGGCGGCACCGTGAAGCTGATCGACCTGCTCACCGAGGCCAAGGAGCGCGCCTACGCGCTGGTCAAGGAAAAAAACCCGAGCCTGGCCGACGACGAACTGCGCCACATCGGCGAGGTGGTGGGCATTGGCGCGGTGAAATACGCCGACCTGTCCAAGCACCGCACCAGCGACTACAGCTTCAACTTCGAGCTGATGCTCAACTTCGAAGGCAACACCGCGCCTTACCTGCTGTACGCTTACACCCGCGTAGCCGGCGTGTTCCGCAAGCTGGGCAAAGGCTTTGACGAAGTCGACGGCAAAATCCTGCTGCAAGCTGCCCACGAGCAGGACTTGGCCGCGCGCCTGGCGCAGTTTGGCGAAATCCTCAACAACGTCGCCGAAAAAGGCACGCCGCACGTGCTGTGCAGCTACCTGTACGACTTGGCCGGCCTGTTCTCCAGCTTCTACGAGAACTGCCCGATCCTCGCAGCCGAAACCCCTTCGCAGCAGCAGAGCCGGCTGCGCCTGGCCGCCCTGACTGGCCGCACCCTCAAACAAGGTCTGGAACTGCTCGGCCTGGAAACCCTGGAGCGCATGTAAGTTGGCTGCCAAGAAAAAACCTGCCCCGAAACGCGGCGCCAGCCGCCAGACGGCACCGGCCAAACAGCCGATCCCCGGCTGGGTATGGCTGGCGGTCGGCCTGACCGTAGGCGCGTTCATCGTGTTCCTGATGAAGCTCGAACCCGGTGGCGATGACATCAAGCGCACCAAGCCCGAGCAGGAGAAACCGGCGAAAGCGGCCGAAGCCGGCAAGCCCGCGCAAGCCACCCCGCAACAGCCGGTGAAGCCGAAGTACGACTTCTACACCCTGCTGCCGGAGTCTGAGGTGATCGTGCCGCCGGAAGCCGTACCGGAGAAAACCCCACCGGTGCCGGCCCAGCCGGTAACCCCGGTGACACCAGCAGAAGCGGCGAAAATCGACACGGCGAGGGCCCAGGCAGCGTTGCTCGGCCAGACCCCGCCACCGCCACCACCCGTGATCAAACCGGCGGCGACCACGCAGTACTTCCTTCAGGCCGGCTCGTTCCGCAAGCAGGCCGATGCCGACAAGGTACGGGCACAGATCATCCTGCTGGGCCAGTCCGTGAAAGTGGAGTCGGGCACGGTCAAGGATGAAACCTGGTACCGCGTGCTGGTCGGGCCGTTCAGCAACCGCGAGCAGTTGACCGGGGCACAGAAGCAGCTGGCTGGGGCCGGGTTCAGCAACCTGTTGCTGCAACAGCGGCAGACCCGTCAGTAACGAAGAAGGCCTTGCCGCAGCGGTGCGACAAGGCCTTCTTTATATGGACAGCATTGCCCGTGAAGGGGCTGTAAAGCAGCCCCGCTACCGTCAGCCCCGCCCCGCATTCCTTTCGGACACCTGGCTGTTCAACGTCCAGAAGTCATACAGCACCCCCACCAGGAACAACCCGCCGGTAAAGAAGTAGATGATCGCGGTGATCCACTTGCCCTGATACAGCCGGTGCAGGCCAAACACCCCCAGGAAGGTCAGCAGGATCCAGGCGATGTTGTAGTCGATACGCCCGGACTGAAACCTCAGGTCGGCTTCACGGTCCATGGACGGGATCAGGAACAGGTCGATCAACCAGCCAATGCCCAGCAAGCCCAAGGTGAAGAACCAGATGGTCCCGGTAATCGGCTTGCCGTAATAGAAACGATGGGAGCCGGTGAAGCCGAAAATCCACAGCAGGTAGCCAATGGTTTTGCTGTGGGTGTCGTGAAAGGGCACCCCCTGTTGATAACTGTTCATTCATAGCCCCCGTGGGTTATCCGAAAATTTTCTAAGAAAAAATGTGACTTTCTCGTCGCAAGCCGACATACGGCACCTGGGCAATCGACCAACGGATCAATAACTGATCAAAAAGCTGTTATAAAGTTGCGCGCCCAACACATAACTATTCATAAGAGCTTCATCTATGCCGCCTTTGATCAAGACATGGCTGACCCTCTGCCTATTATTGCCCCTGGCCGCCCACGCCACCAATCGTGAGCAACGTCTTCCCAATGGTTTCACCGGCTACACGACCAACGCCTCGGTAAAACGCGCACCAGTCAAACAGACCGCGCTACGCGCCCGCCCAAGCAATGCTGCCAGCAGCCGCGGTGCGAATGTCGCCGCCATGTCGCCTAAGCAAAGCAGCGATGTGCTGAGCCGTGCGGTAAATGTGCTCGGTACTCCTTATGTTTGGGGCGGCAGCAGCCCGAAAAAAGGCTTTGACTGCAGCGGGCTGGTCAAATACGCCTTCAACGACGTCGCCGACGTCGACCTGCCGCGCACCTCCAATGCCATGGCCCAGGGCCACGGGGTGAAGGTGGCCAAGGGTGATCTGAAGCCTGGCGACCTGATCTTCTTCAACATCAAGAGCCGTCGGGTCAATCACGTAGCCATCTACCTGGGTAACGACCGCTTCATCCACGCTCCACGCCGTGGCAAGCGGGTGAGTATCGACACCTTGAGCAAGCCTTACTGGCAGAAGCACTACGTGGTGGCCAAGCGGGTGCTGCCGAAAGAGCAGCAGCTGAGTCTGGCCAAGCGTTAATCTGATCGGCGCTATCCGGTACCGGCCCCTTCGCGGGCACGCCCGCTCCCACAGGTAGCGCGTCGCTCTCGCGGGCAGCGCCATACCTGTGGGAGCGGGCGCGCCCGCGAAAGGGCCTTTGCAGGTACTACAAGCCTTTGATCAACCCTCGCTCCCTCAGCCTCCGCAACGCCCCCTCCATCGTCAGCATCCCCTCCGCCGCCCCGCCCTGCATCACTGAAGACAACTGCGCCAACCGCCCCTCCCGAACCAGGTTACGCACCGCCGGCGTCGCCACCAGCACTTCCCGCGCCGCCACCCGCCCACCCCCTACGCGCCTGACCAGCACCTGCGCGACCACCAGGCGCAGCGACTCGGCCAGCATCGCCCGCACCAACGGCTTTTCCTCGGCAGCAAACACCTCCACCAACCTGTCGATGCTGCTGGTCGCCGAACGCGCATGCACGGTTGCCAGCACCAGGTGCCCGGTTTCCGCCGCGCGCAGGGCCAGGCGAATGGTTTCCAGGTCGCGCAACTCGCCGATCATGATCACGTCCGGGTCCTGGCGCAGCGCACTGCGCAGCCCCTGAGCAAAGCCGCGACTATGGCGCCCCATCTCACGCTGGTTGACCAGGCTGCGCTGGCTGCCATGGATGATCTCGACAGGGTCTTCCAGGGTAATGATGTGCAGCGCCCGCTCGCGGTTCAGCTGGTCGAGCAGCGTTGCCAGGGTGCTGGACTTGCCACTGCCGGTCGGCCCGCCCACGAGGATCAAGCCATCCCGGCAATGCGCAACAGCTTGAAACACATCCGCAAGGTCCAGCTCACTCACCGTCGCAATGCGCCCCGGAATCAGCCGAAAGGTAACCGCCGGGCCATTCAACTGGCGAAACAGGTTCAGCCGAAAGCGCCCAAGCGCCGGCAACTCCAGCGCAAGGTCCATTTCATCGCCTTGGGCCCACTGCCGGCGCTGATCGTCATCCAGCACGCTGGCCATGCCCTCGATCAAGGCACCCTGGTTCAACGGCGGCAAGCCCATACGCTGCAACTCGCCATCCAGGCGCAGCATCGGAATCTGGCCCGTCGCCAGGTGCAGGTCTGAAGCCCCCGCATCCACAGCTCGGGCCAACAGGTCGGTCACATCCATAAGACTCCCCAAAGGCCTTCAAGCAGGTAGAATGCCGCAGACCCCACAGCTGCCGGCATCGATCCATGTCCACCCTAGCAGACAACCTTTCCGCGATTTCCGCCCGTATCGCCAGTGCTGCCCAGGCAGTCGGGCGTGATCCGGCCAGCGTCCAGTTGCTGGCCGTGAGCAAGACCAAGCCCGCCAGCGCTATCCGCGAGATCCATGCCGCCGGTGTGCACGACTTCGGGGAGAATTACCTACAGGAAGCACTGACAAAGCAGCAGGCCCTCAGCGACTTGCCCTTGATCTGGCACTTCATCGGCCCCATTCAGTCGAACAAGACCAAAGCCATCGCCGAGCATTTCGACTGGGTGCATTCCGTGGACCGCCTGAAAATTGCCCAACGCCTGTCGGAACAGCGCCCTGCCGGGTTGGCGCCGCTGAACATCTGCCTGCAGGTGAACGTCAGCGGCGAGGACAGTAAATCCGGCTGCACCCCGGCCGACCTACCCGCGTTGGCCAAAGCCGTAGCCGCACTGCCCAACCTGCGCCTGCGCGGGCTGATGGCAATCCCGGAACCCACTGAAGACCGCGCCACCCAGGAGGCCGCCTTCGCCAGCCTGCGCAAGTTGCAGGAAGGCCTGGGGCTTGGCCTGGACAGCCTGTCGATGGGCATGAGCCACGACCTGGAAGCGGCCATCGCCCAGGGCGCGACGTGGGTACGGATTGGCACGGCCCTGTTCGGAGCCCGCGACTACGGCAACACCTGATTCCATGCTTCACTCACTCTTTTCCACAAGGACCTGACATGAGCAAGACACGTATTGCCTTTATCGGCGCCGGCAACATGGCCGCCAGCCTGATCGGTGGTCTGCGTGCCCAGGGCCTGGACGCCTCGCAGATCCGCGCCAGCGACCCGGGCGCCGAGACCCGCAGTCGCATCCAGGCCGAGCACGGCATTGAAGCCTTCGAGGACAACGCCCAGGCCATCGATGGCGCTGACGTCATCGTGCTGGCGGTCAAGCCACAAGTCATGAAAACCGTATGTCAGGCACTGCAACCCAACCTGCAGGATGGCCAGCTGATCGTTTCCATCGCCGCCGGCATCACGTGCGCCAGCCTGCAAAGCTGGGTGGGCGCTCGCCCGGTGGTGCGCTGCATGCCCAACACCCCGGCATTGCTGCGCCAAGGCGTGAGCGGCCTGTACGCCACCGCTGAAGTGTCCGGCGAACAGCGTCAGCAGGCCGAACAACTGCTGTCGGCTGTAGGCACCGCCCTGTGGCTGGAGCAGGAACAGCAACTGGACGCCGTGACAGCTGTGTCCGGCAGTGGCCCGGCGTACTTCTTCCTGCTGATCGAGGCCATGACCGCGGCAGGCGAAAAACTCGGCCTGCCACGCGAAACGGCCTCCCAACTGACCTTGCAGACGGCCCTGGGCGCCGCGCGCATGGCAGTTGCAAGCGACGTCGATGCCGCTGAACTGCGCCGCCGCGTCACTTCGCCCGCCGGCACCACGGAAGCGGCGATCAAGTCGTTCCAGGCCAGCGGCTTCGAAGCCATCGTCGAGCAGGCGCTGCAGGCTGCAGCCACGCGCTCTGCCGAGCTGGCCGAACAACTGGGCAAATAAGGAGCCTTAGATGAATGCACTGTCAGGCGCCGCGATTTTCGTGGTGCAAACCCTGGTCAGCCTTTACCTGGTTATTGTCCTGCTGCGCTTCGTGCTGCAACTGGTCAAGGCCAACTTCTACAACCCGCTGTGCCAGTTCGCCGTTCGTGCCACCCAACCGCTGCTCAAGCCGATCCGCCGGATCATCCCTAGCGTTGGCGGGCTGGATACCTCGTCGCTACTGCTGGCGGTGGTCATCCAGGCCTTGCTGATGGGCTTCGTGCTGATGGTCACCTACGGTACCTTCGGCGACGTCCTGCACCTGCTGATGTGGGCGATCATCGGCATCACCTCGCTGTTCCTGAAGATTTTCTGGGTGGCGATGATCGTCATGGTGATCGTTTCCTGGGTTGCACCCAACAGCCACAACCCGGCGGCCGAACTGGCCTATCAGATCAGCGAGCCGGTGCTGGCGCCGTTCCGCCGCCTGGTGCCAAACCTGGGCGGCATGGACATCTCGCCGATCTTCGCCTTCCTGGCGATCCAGGTGGTCCAGTCGTTTGTCATGCCCCCGCTGGCCGCCTACGCCGGCATGCCTCAAGAGCTGTGGCGAATGATCTGAGGCTCGCCAGCGCCAGCTTGCCCCCAGTCGCAAGCCTTTGCTTGCCGCTGGGGGTAGCGCTCTTTAGACTTACGCCTCCGTCAAGCGTGAGCAGGGTCGATGTCAACTGTCTTTCCCGAAGATTCCGTCGGTCTGGTAGTACCGCAAACCGCCCGGTTCGATGAACCGCTGGCACTGGCCTGTGGCCGTTCACTGGCCAGTTACGAACTGGTCTACGAGACCTATGGCACCCTGAACGCCAGCGCGAGCAACGCCGTGCTGATCTGCCATGCCCTGTCCGGCCACCACCATGCCGCTGGCTACCATGCCGCCACCGACCGCAAGCCAGGCTGGTGGGACAGCTGCATCGGCCCCGGCAAGCCGATCGATACCAACCGCTTCTTCGTGGTCAGCCTGAACAACCTCGGCGGCTGCAACGGCAGCACCGGCCCCAGCAGCGTCAACCCTGCCACCGGCAAACCGTATGGCGCCGACTTCCCTGTACTGACCGTAGAGGACTGGGTACACAGCCAGGTGCGCCTGGGCGAGCGCCTGGGCATCCAGCAATGGGCCGCTGTCGTCGGCGGAAGCCTTGGCGGCATGCAGGCACTGCAATGGACCATCAGCTACCCCGAGCGTGTGCGTCATTGCGTCGACATTGCCTCGGCGCCCAAGCTGTCGGCGCAGAACATCGCCTTCAATGAGGTGGCGCGCCAGGCCATTCTCACCGACCCTGAGTTCCATGGCGGTTCGTTCCAGGACCAGGGCGTGATCCCCAAGCGCGGCCTGATGCTGGCGCGCATGGTCGGCCACATTACCTATCTGTCCGATGATTCGATGGGTGAAAAATTCGGCCGTGAGCTGAAAAGCGACAAGCTCAACTACGACTTCCACAGCGTCGAGTTCCAGGTCGAAAGCTACCTGCGCTATCAGGGCGAGGAGTTTTCCGGCCGTTTCGACGCCAACACCTACCTGCTGATGACCAAGGCACTGGACTATTTCGACCCGGCCGCCACGCACGGTGGTGATCTGGCCGCCACCCTGGCCCACGTCACGGCGGACTACTGCATCATGTCGTTCACCACCGACTGGCGCTTCTCTCCGGCCCGTTCGCGCGAGATCGTCGACGCGCTGATGGCCGCGCGCAAGAACGTCTGCTACCTGGAGATCGATTCGCCCTACGGGCACGATGCATTCCTGATTCCCACACCTCGCTACATGCAGGGTTTCTCGAACTACATGAACCGCATTGCCATCTGAGGACAGCATGAGAGCCGATCTGGAAATCATCCACGACTGGATCCCCGCCGGCAGCCGGGTACTCGACCTGGGCTGCGGTAGCGGCGAACTGCTGGCCTCGCTGCGTGACCGCAAACAGGTCACCGGCTATGGCCTGGAAATCGACGCCGACAATATCGCCGCCTGCGTGGCCAAGGGCGTCAACGTCATCGAACAAGACCTGGACAAAGGCCTGGGCAACTTCGCCAGCAACAGCTTCGACGTGGTGATCATGACCCAAGCCCTGCAGGCCGTGGAATACCCCGACCGCATCCTCGACGAAATGCTGCGGGTGGGCCGTCAGTGCATCATCACCTTCCCAAACTTCGGCCACTGGCGCTGCCGCTGGTACCTGGCGACCAAAGGCCGCATGCCGGTATCGGACTTCATGCCGTATACCTGGTACAACACGCCGAACATCCACTTCTGCACCTTCGCCGACTTCGAAGAACTTGTGCACGAACGCCGAGCCAAGGTACTGGACCGCCTGGCGGTCGACCACTTGCACCGCAACGGGTGGGGTGGCCGGCTATGGCCTAATCTTCTAGGTGAGATCGGCATCTACCGCGTCAGCAGTCCGGGCCTGCAAGAGCACCAGCTCGCGGTCTGACGCCCACCGGAGGAATCGCCCCATGCGTCGCCTAGCCCTGTTCCTGATCAGCCTGTGCCTGGCCCTGCCAGTACTGGCTGCCGATGCCGCACGCCCCGAGCGCAAGGAGGTATTTGGCGACGTGACGGTGCACTACAGCGCATTCACCTCGAGCATGCTCACACCCGAGGTGGCCGCGGCCACCGGCCTGGTGCGCAGCAAGAACCAGGGCGTGCTCAACATTGCCGTGCTCAAGGCCGGCAAGCCCACCCCAGCACTGGTCAGCGGTAAGGTCAGAGACCTGACCGGGCGCATCAGCCCGCTGTCGTTCAAGCAGATTACCGAACCGGGCGCGGTGTACTACATCGCCCAGTTCAAGATCGAACAACCAGAAACCGTCACCTTCGACCTGACCATCGAAACCGGCGGCATCAGCAACTCTCTCCGCTTCAACCAGGAAGTGTTCCCAGGCGAATGATGAATTTCCAGCAACTCGTATTGGCCAGCCACAATGCCGGCAAACTGAAGGAACTCCAGGCCATGCTCGGCCATTCCGTGCAACTGCACTCGATTGGTGAGTTCAGCCAGGTGGAGCCGGAAGAAACCGGCCTGTCGTTCGTCGAGAACGCCATCCTCAAGGCGCGCAACGCCGCCCGCATTTCCGGCCTGCCGGCCCTGGCCGATGACTCTGGCCTGGCAGTGGACTTCCTCGGCGGCGCGCCGGGCATCTACTCGGCGCGTTATGCCGACGGCAAAGGTGACGCGGCAAACAATGCCAAGCTGCTCGAAGCCTTGAAAGACGTGCCTGAAGCTGAGCGCAGTGCACAGTTCGTCTGCGTTCTGGCGCTGGTGCGTCACGCCGACGACCCATTGCCGATCCTGTGCGAAGGCCTGTGGCACGGGCGCATCCTGTTCGAGGCCAGCGGCGAGCAGGGCTTTGGCTACGACCCGCTGTTCTGGGTACCGGAGCGCAACTGCTCCAGCGCCGATCTAGCCCCAGCAGACAAGAACCAGCTCAGCCACCGCGCCCGTGCCATGGCCCTGCTGCGCAAACGTCTGGGCCTGGCATGATCGAAATGCTGTCGCCCCCCGGCGCGGCAGGCTTTAGCAGCCTGCCGCCGCTGGCGCTGTACATCCACATTCCGTGGTGCGTACGCAAATGCCCTTATTGCGACTTCAACTCCCACGCAGCCGGGCCTGAACTACCGGAAGATGCCTACGTCACAGCCCTGCTCGACGACCTCGACCAGGAACTGGCTGCCGTACAAGGTCGCCCGATCAGCTCGATCTTCTTCGGTGGCGGTACGCCAAGCCTGTTCAGTGCCAACGCCCTTGGCCGGCTACTGCGTGGCATAGAGCAACGTATTCCGTTCGCGCCAGACATCGAGATCACCCTCGAAGCCAACCCGGGCACCTTCGAGCAGGACAAGTTCAAGGCCTACCGGCAGACCGGTATCAACCGTCTTTCGATCGGTGTGCAGAGCTTCCAGCCTGCCAAGCTGGAGGCACTGGGGCGCATCCACAATGGCGACGAAGCGGTGCGGGCCGCCGACATGGCGCGCGCGGCCGGTTTCGACAATTTCAACATGGACCTGATGCACGGCCTGCCCGACCAGTCGCTGGACGATGCGCTGGGTGACCTGCGCCAGGCCATCGATCTGGGGCCGACCCACCTGTCGTGGTATCAGCTGACCGTGGAGCCGAACACGGTGTTCTGGAACCAGCCGCCAGAGCTGCCCGAAGACGACATCCTCTGGGATATTCAGGAAGCCGGCCAAGCGCTGATGGCCGAGCACGGCTACCGCCAGTACGAGGTATCGGCCTACGCCCAGGCAGGCCGCGCCGCCCGGCACAACCTCAACTACTGGCGCTTCGGTGACTTCATCGGCATTGGCGCTGGCGCTCACGGCAAGCTCACCTTTGCCGACGGGCGCATCCTGCGTACCTGGAAGACCCGCCTGCCCAAGGACTACCTGAACCTGGCCAAGCCGTTCAGGGCCGGCGAGAAGCTGCTGCCAGTCGATGAACTGCCGTTCGAGTTCCTGATGAACGCCCTGCGCCTGACCGATGGCGTGGAAGCCGAACTGTTCACCCAGCGCACCGGCTTGCCACTGGCACAGCTGCAGGAAGCACGCCGCGCCGCCGAACAAAAGGGCCTTTTGCAGGTCGAACCGGATCGACTGGTGGCCACCCCAAGGGGCCAGCTGTTCCTCAATGACCTGCTGCAGTATTTCTTGACCTGAGGATGACCCATGGATCTGGTACTTGATCTGCTCGCGACGGTTTCCCGCTGGAGCCGCAGCAACCTGTCGGAGATTTCACTGGCCTTGGTAGGCTGCCTGCTGGTGCTGTTCGGCACCGATGTCAAAGCCTGGGCCGAGCAACGCCTGGGCGGCCTCGCCGGCGCCCTGCGTGTGCCGTTCATGGCGCTGATGGTGATGATCGGCAGCGGTGCTGCGCTGATCTATGCCACGCCATGGGTGGTGAAAGGCCTGAGCCAGTTCAACAACTATGCGCTGGCGCCTGTGTTGCTGGTGGTGCTGGTGTTGATTGGCGTGGTGGCGGATCGTCGCGGCTGAGCCAATGGCCCCTGGGTCAACTGTCTTGCTCAACATTTGAAAGACCTGCGCGGCCGCCTGTAGGAGCGGGTTTACCCGCGAAAGGGCCGGCCCTGCTGGCCAATTTCCACCCGCCGTTCACCGTTGCCGCCACCACCGTATTCGCGGGTAAACCCGCTCCTACACAGATCGGTGGTGGACACACCTCGGTGGTTGTACACAGGCCGCCCGTAGGAGCGGGTTCACCCGCGAATGGGCCGGCCCTGCTGGCCAATTTCCACCCGCCGTTCACTGTTGCCGCCGCTACCGTATTCGCGGGTAAACCCGCTCCTACACAGATTGGTGGTGGACACACATCGGTGGTTGTACACAGGCCGCCCGTAGGAGCGGGTTTACCCGCGAAAGGGCCGGCCCTGCTGGCCAATTTCCACCCGCCGTTCACCGTTGCCGCCGCCACCGTATTCGCGGGTAAACCCGCTCCTACACTGATTGGTGGTGGACACACCTCGGTGGTTGTACACAGGCCGCCCGTAGGAGCGGGTTCACCCGCGAATGGGCCGGCCCTGCTGGCCAATCTCCACCCGCCGCTCACCGTCGCAGCCGCCCGCGAACACCGGCAAAGCCGGTGCCATCCACCGCGTTGGTTTCTTCGCGGGCATGCCCTGAGGTGTTGTGTATTACCGAAAAAAAACCGCCCTTCTCAAGGCGGTTATTTTCGCCTGCATCCCTGCCGGCATCAGCACATCGAAAAGCCGTATCAGCCGCTCAATCCACCTTCTCGAACTTCAAGTCCCACACCCCATGCCCCAGCCGCTCACCGCGGCGTTCGAACTTGGTGATCGGGCGCTCTTCGGGGCGCGGCACATAGGTGCCGTCTGCCGCACGGTTGCGATAGCCAGGAGCTGCGCTCATCACTTCCAGCATGTACTCGGCATACGGCTCCCAATCGGTGGCCATGTGGAACACACCACCGGGCTTGAGCTTGCGACGTACCAGCTCGGCGAACTCCAGCTGGACAATGCGGCGCTTGTGGTGACGCGCCTTGTGCCAAGGGTCTGGGAAGAACAGCATCAACCGATCGAGGCTGTTATCCGCCACGCAGCGGTTCAGCACTTCGATGGCATCGCAGTCATACACCCGCAGGTTTTTCAGCCCCTGGGTCAGCACGCCATTGAGCAGCGCGCCAACACCCGGGCGGTGCACTTCCACACCGATGAAGTCCTGCTCAGGGGCGGCGGCGGCCATTTCCAACAGGGAATGGCCCATGCCGAAGCCGATCTCCAAGGTGCGCGGGGCCGAACGGCCGAACACCTGGTCGTAGTCCACCGGGCTATCAGCCAGTGGCAGGATGTACAGCGGGCCGCCTTGATCCAGGCCGCGTTGCTGGCCTTCGGTCATGCGCCCGGCACGCATCACGAAGCTCTTGATGCGGCGGTGTGGGCGGGCTTCGCCGTCGGGGGTGATCGGCGTATCGTGCGATTCAGTCATCAGTTGCTCTTACTTGATCAGACCATCCAGCGGCGAAGAGGCGCTGGCATAGAGTTTCTTCGGCATACGACCGGCCAGGTAGGCCATGCGACCCGCGACAATGGCGTGTTTCATGGCCTCGGCCATCAGCACCGGCTGCTGGGCGTGGGCGATGGCCGAGTTCATCAGCACCGCCTCACAGCCCATTTCCATGGCGATGGTGGCGTCGGAGGCGGTACCCACACCGGCATCGACCAGCACCGGTACCTTGGATTCTTCCAGGATGATCTGCAGGTTGTAGGGGTTGCAGATACCCAGACCGGTGCCAATCAGGCCAGCCAGCGGCATGACCGCGATGCAGCCGACTTCGGCCAGCTGACGGGCGATGATCGGGTCGTCGCTGGTGTAGACCATGACGTCGAAACCTTCCTTGACCAGCACTTCGGCTGCCTTGAGGGTTTCGATCACGTTGGGGAACAGGGTTTTCTGGTCGGCCAGCACTTCCAGCTTCACCAGCGTCCGGGACTCGTGCGATTTGCGCCCATCGAGCAGTTCGCGGGCCAGACGGCAAGTGCGTACCGCTTCCACCGCGTCAAAGCAGCCTGCAGTGTTCGGCAGGATGGTGTACTTGTCGGGCGACAGTACATCGAGCAGGTTCGGCTCGCCCGCGTTCTGGCCAAGGTTGGTGCGGCGTACAGCGACAGTGACGATTTCGGCACCCGAGGCCTCGGTGGCCAGGCGGGTTTCTTCCATGTCACGGTACTTGCCGGTACCGACCAGCAGGCGCGACTGGAAAGTACGCCCGGCCAGGGTGAAGGGCTTGTCGCTACGAACGTTGCTCATCGTTGTTCCTCGGGAAAAGGTTGCAGGGCTTGCTTGTGAACCGCCGGGCTGCTGTCAGCCGCCACCGATGGCGTGGACCACTTCGACCTGGTCGCCGTCATTCAGCAGCGTGCTGTCGTGCTGGCTGCGCGGCACGATATCCAGGTTCAGTTCCACTGCAACACGGCGCCCGGTCAGTTCCAGGCGCGCCAGCAGGGCTGCAACGCTTTCGCCGGCAGGCAGTTCGTAAGGTTCACCGTTCAATTTAATGCGCATGCGCACGGCCACCATTGTTCTTTGGGGCCAGCATTCTAGCGCCGAACCGTCCTGCAACCCAAGGGCGGTGCACGCCATTAGTCGTGATTGTGGACCACTCGGTCAGCCCAGCCGCCAGGCTGCCAGCCCCAGGCACAGCCAGCCGAGGAGGAAGCACAAGCCGCCAATCGGGGTGATGATGCCAAGCTTGCCAAGGCCGGTGAGGGTCAGCAGGTACAGGCTGCCGGAGAACAGCACGATGCCCAACGCAAACAGGCCGCCAGCCCACCCGACCAGGCGCCCGGGCAGGTGCGCCGAGAGCACCGCAACGCCGAAGATCGCCAAGGCATGGACCAGTTGGTAAGTCACGCCGGTATGGAAGATTGCCAGGTAGTCAGCCGTCAGCCGGTTTTTCAGGCCATGAGCGGCGAAGGCGCCCAGGGCGACACCGGTAAAGCCAAAAAAGGCGGCAAGCATCAGGAAGCTGCGAAGCATGGGACGACTCCTTGTATCGGGTCTGTATAATGGCCCCTTCCACCCTTAGGGCCAAGCCATCGACATGCTGTCAACGCTTATCCGTCGCCTCTCCCGCGCCCTGCTCTGGTTCGTTGCCGGCAGCATCGTGCTGGTGCTGGTGTTCCGCTGGGTACCACCGCCCGGCACGGCGCTGATGGTCGAGCGCAAGGTACAGTCATGGGTGAATGGTGAACCGATCGACCTGCAGCGCGACTGGGAGCCATGGGAGAACATCTCCGATGAGCTCAAGGTTGCGGTCATTGCTGGCGAGGACCAGAAGTTCGCCAGCCACTGGGGCTTCGACCTCCCGGCCATTCAGGCGGCGCTGGCCCACAACGAGCGTGGCGGCAACATTCGCGGCGCCAGCACCCTGACCCAACAAGTGGCCAAGAACCTGTTTCTGTGGTCAGGCCGCAGCTGGTTTCGCAAGGGGCTGGAGGCCTGGTTCACCGCACTGATCGAGCTGTTCTGGTCGAAGGAACGGATTCTCGAGGTCTATTTGAACAGCGCCGAGTGGGGCAAGGGCGTGTTTGGTGCCCAGGCAGCGGCGCGTTATCACTTTGGCGTCGACGCCAGCCGGCTCAGCCGCCAGCAGGCAGCGCAGCTGGCAGCGGTGCTGCCAAGCCCAATCAAGTGGAGTGCCAGCCGACCGAGTGCCTACGTGGCCAGCCGGGCCGGCTGGATTCGCCGGCAGATGAGCCAGCTGGGCGGGCCCAGCTACCTGATGCAGCTGGACTCCTCCAGAAAGCTTTGAATGCAGGCCCGACCCTTTCGCGGGTAAACCCGCTCCTACGGGCAACCGCATACCCGGCCTCCTCGCGGGCAAACCCGCGCCTACGGGCAACCGCATCCCCGGCCTCCTCGCGGGCAGACCCGCGCCTACGGGCAACCGCATCCCCGGCCTCCTCGCGGGCAGACCCGCGCCTACGGGCAACCGCATCCCCTGTAGGAGCGGGTTTACCCGCGAAGAGGCCGGCAAAGCCAGCACAAACAAAAAAGCCGCTCACCCCATCAGGGCCAGCGGCTTTTCTTTACAACCCAGACTCGATCAGGCAGCGATCAGGGCCTTGACCTTGTTCATCGCATTCTTCTCCAACTGGCGAATACGCTCAGCCGATACGCTGTACTTGTCTGCCAGTTCATGCAGCGTGGCCTTCTCTTCCGCCAGCCAACGCTGGTAGAGAATGTCGCGGCTACGCTCGTCCAGGCCCTGCAGCGCTTCGTGCAGGTTGCTGGTGGAGTTGTCACTCCAGTCGGCATCCTCAAGCTGCACCGCCGGATCGTAACGGTGGTCTTCCAGGTAATGCGCAGGCGACTGGAAGGCGCTGTCGTCGTCAGCTTCCGCTGCCGGGTCAAAGGCCATGTCCTGGCCACTGAGGCGGCTTTCCATCTCGCGCACTTCGCGCGGCTCGACGCCAAGGCTTTCCGCCACGCGATGCACTTCGTCGTTGTTCAGCCACGCCAGACGCTTCTTCTGGCTACGCAGGTTGAAGAACAGCTTGCGCTGAGCCTTGGTGGTAGCCACCTTGACGATGCGCCAGTTGCGCAGAATGAACTCGTGGATCTCTGCCTTGATCCAGTGCACGGCGAACGACACCAGGCGCACGCCCATTTCCGGGTTGAAGCGCTTGACGGCTTTCATCAGGCCGACGTTGCCTTCCTGGATCAGGTCAGCCTGGGCCAACCCGTAGCCGGCATAACTACGGGCGATATGTACGACGAAACGCAGGTGGGCCATCACCATCTGACGAGCGGCCTCGACATCCTGCTCATAATAGAGACGCTCGCCCAGATCACGCTCCTGCTCGACCGTCAGCAGCGGGATGCTGTTGACCGTGTGCACATAGGCTTCCAGGTTTGCACCGGGTACCAGGGCATAGGCAGGTTGCAACGATGTGGTCATTCAAGAACCTCCGACTTACAAAACTCGCACCTTGTGGGCGCTGCCAACATTGACCTGGAACGACGGTACAAGTTCCGCAGTGAAGGAAATGTCAATGCTGGCACGTAAAAACTATCGCGGCGCCAGCTCGTTCAAGTGGCGGGCGACTGCAATCCATGCACCGATATACCCCAACAACACTGCTCCGATCAAGAGCGACAGACCATCGGAAGCCGGAACGCCGCCCAGGGCGAAGTCACTGCCATACAGCCCGGAAAGCCCTACCACCGCCTCGTTCAGCCAGTTCAGGCCAAACGCCAGGATGCCCCACGCCAGCAGGCCTGCGCCCAGGCCATACAGGGCGCCCATGTACAGGAAAGGCCGGCGCACGTATGCGTCGGTGCCGCCGACCAGCTTGATCACTTCGATCTCGATACGACGGTTTTCAATGTGTAGACGAATTGTGTTACCGATTACTAACAGCAGGGCAGAAATCAGCATCACGGCCAGGCCGAAGACGAAGCGGTCACCCAGCTTGAGGATGGCTGCCAGGCGCTCGACCCAGACCAGGTCCAGTTGCGCCACGTCCACCCGCGGCAGCTCCGCCAGGCGCTGACGCAAAGCGTCCAGGGCCGGCTTGTCGACCTCGGTCGGGGTTACCACCACCACACCCGGCAGTGGGTTGTCTGGCAGTTCGCGCAAGGCCTCGCCCAGGCCGGACTGCTGCTGGAACTCCTCCAGGGCCTGCTCGCGGCTGACATACTGGGCGTCCGCCACGCCAGGCATGCCCTTGATCTCGTCGCGCAGCGCTTCGCCATCGCGGCTGCCGGCATCGAGCTTGAGGTACAGCGAAATCTGCGCAGCGCGCTGCCACGAACCGCCAAGCTGCTCGACGTTCTTCAGCAACAAGGACAGGCCCATCGGCATGCTCAGCGCCACGGCCATGACCAGGCAAGTGAAGAAGCTGCCGATCGGCTGCTTGCCCAGGCGGCGCAGGCTGTCGGCCAAGCTGGCACGGTGGCTTTCCAGCCAGGCATGCAGCAGGGTGCGGAAGTCCGGGCCATCATCGTCTTCACCGCGCTTTTTCTTCGCAGGTTGCGGATCGGCCGGCTTCGGTGCGACCCGCTCGGAAACCTTCGGCGTACGTGTTGTGTTCATTGCCCGGCCTCCCCATCGCCGATCAAGCGGCCGCGTTGCAAGGTCAGCATGCGGTGACGCATGCGCGCGATCAGCGCCAGGTCGTGGCTGGCGATCAATACCGTCGTGCCCAGGCGGTTGATGTCCTCGAACACGCCCATGATCTCTGCAGCCAGGCGCGGGTCGAGGTTACCGGTGGGCTCGTCGGCCAGCAGCAGAGCTGGCTGGTGAACAATGGCGCGGGCGATACCCACCCGCTGCTGCTGCCCGGTGGACAGGTCGGCCGGGAACAGCTCGCCCTTGTCGGACAGCGACACGCGCTCCAGCGCCGAGTCCACGCGCTTGGCGATCTCGACCTTGGAGAGGCCGAGAATCTGCAGCGGCAAGGCAATGTTGTTGAATACGGTGCGGTCGAACAACAACTGGTGGTTCTGGAACACCACGCCGATTTGCCGGCGCAGGAACGGGATTTGCGCATTGCTGATCTGGCCCAGGTCCTGCCCTGCCAGCATCAGCTTGCCGCTGGTCGGGCGCTCCATGGCCAGCAACAGGCGCAGCAAGGTGCTCTTGCCAGCGCCCGAGTGGCCGGTGACGAACAGGAATTCGCCCCGGCGCGCCCGGAAACTCAGCTCATGCAAACCCACATGACCGTTGGGATAGCGCTTGGCAACCTGCTCGAATCGGATCATGGTCAATCTCGCTCGGCGAACAGAGCCTTGACGAACGGCTCGGCTTCGAAGGTACGCAGGTCGTCGATGCCTTCACCGACGCCGATGAAACGGATCGGGATGTTGAACTGCTTGGCCAGGGCGAAGATCACCCCGCCCTTGGCAGTGCCGTCCAGCTTGGTCAGGGCCAGGCCGGTCAGCTCGACGCTCTGGTTGAAGTACTTGGCCTGACTGATGGCGTTCTGGCCGGTACCGGCGTCAAGCACCAGCAGCACCTCGTGCGGCGCCTCAACGTCGAGCTTGCCGATGACCCGGCGAACCTTCTTCAGCTCTTCCATCAGGTTGTCTTTGGTGTGCAGGCGGCCGGCAGTGTCGGCGATCAGCACGTCGACGCCACGCGCCTTGGCGGCCTGCACGGCATCGAAGATTACCGAAGCAGAGTCGGCACCCGTGTGCTGGGCGATCACCGGAATCTGGTTACGCTCGCCCCACACCTGCAACTGCTCGACCGCGGCTGCGCGGAAGGTATCACCGGCAGCCAGCATGACCTTCTTGCCTTCCAGTTGCAGCTTTTTCGCCAGTTTGCCAATGGTGGTGGTCTTGCCGGCGCCGTTCACGCCAACCACAAGGATCACATAGGGTTTGTTCTGGGCCTGTACGTTCAGCGGCTGCTCGACCGGGCGCAGCAGCGCAGCCAGTTCTTCCTGCAACGATTTGTACAGGGCATCGGCATCGGCCAACTGCTTGCGCGCGACCTTCTGGGTCAGGTTCTGGACAATGGCCGAGGTAGCCTCCACACCCACGTCGGCAGTCAGCAGGCGCGTCTCGATTTCGTCGAGCAGGTCGTCGTCGATGACCTTCTTGCCGAGGAACAGGCTGGCCATGCCCTCGCCGATGCTGGCACTGGTCTTGGACAGGCCTTGCTTGAGGCGCGCGAAGAAGCCGGGCTTGGCCTGTTCGACGGGTGCAGCAACAGGGGCTGGTGCCGCGCGTTCCGGGATTGCGGGCGGCGCCTTCGGCTCCAGGTCCGGCACCAGGGCCACGGGCTCTTCGGCAACCGGCAGCACCAGGTTGCTGACCGGCGCTGCGGCCTCGACAGGGGCAGACTCCACAGGGGCCGCCTGCAAGGGCATGGACGCAACCGGCTGCGGTGCAGGTGCCACCAGCGGCTGGGATGCGACCGGCTCTGGCTCAGGCGCCTGCAACGGCTGCGACGCAACCGGTTCAGGGACGGGGGCCTCGACTACCGGGGGCCGGGGGGGTGCGGCGACCGGCTGCGGCTCAGCCAGCTGTGGGGCAGCAGGGGCCTGAACGGGTTCGGGGGCCTGTGGCGCTTCGGCGGCAGATCCCTCGACCGGAGCGGCTGCAGACTGCTCGACAACGGGGGGCTCATGCGCGGGCACGCCCGCTCCCGCAGGTGGCTGCGGCTTCTTGCGAAACCAGCTGAACAGGCCTTTCTTCTCACCAGCCTCGGCCGGCGCTTTTTTGTCGTCGTTGGAACCAAACATGGAAGACGGCTATCTCAGGGTAGCGATAGGCCAGCTATGGCCAATCGGAAATTCTCTCTACGCAGAACAGACTATCTTGAAGCCGGCTGGTTCATGCGCAACGTTTTGACTTAGTGTCCTGTGGGCCAGAACGGCGACAGGCATGGTCGCCAGGCAACCGGATCAGTATCCTAGCACCTCCTGGCCCGCCGACGCTAAACCCAGCGGGCCGCCGAACAGGTTAAACACCGTATGAATGCTCTAGCCCGCCGCGCCGCTGGCCTGTTGCTCGGCACGCTCTGCCTGCCGCTCGCGGCCTTCGCCGCCGATGTGCAACCCACCCACGAATTCATCCTCGACAATGGCCTGAAGGTCGTGGTCCGCGAAGACCATCGTGCCCCGGTGGTGGTCTCGCAGATCTGGTACAAGGTCGGCTCCAGCTACGAGACCCCGGGCCAGACCGGCTTGTCCCATGCGCTGGAACACATGATGTTCAAGGGCAGCGCCAAGGTCGGCCCCGGCGAGGCCTCGCGCATTCTGCGTGACCTCGGCGCCGATGAAAACGCCTTCACCAGCGACGATTACACCGCCTATTACCAAGTGCTGGCCCGCGACCGCCTGCCGGTAGCCCTGGAGCTGGAGGCCGACCGCCTTGCCAGCCTGCGCTTGCCTGCCGACGAGTTCAGCCGCGAAATCGAGGTCATCAAGGAAGAACGCCGCCTGCGCACCGACGACAAGCCCAATGCCAAGGCATTCGAGCTGTTCCGCGCCATGGCCTACCCGGCCAGCGGCTATCACACGCCGACCATTGGCTGGATGGCCGACCTGGAGCGCATGAAGGTCGAGGAACTGCGCCACTGGTACGAGTCCTGGTACACCCCCAACAACGCCACCCTGGTGGTGGTCGGTGATGTCACCGCCGACGAGGTCAAGGGCCTGGCGCAGAAGTATTTCGGCAATATTCCCAAACGCGCCGTGCCGCCAGCCAAGCTGCCTCTGGAGCTGGCTGAACCAGGTTGGCGCCAGTTGACCCTGCACGTACGCACCCAGCTGCCAAGCCTGATCTACGGCTTCAACGTGCCCGGCCTGCCCACCGCCAAGGACCCACGGACGGTGCATGCCCTGCGCCTGATCTCGGCACTGCTCGACGGTGGCTATAGCGCCCGCATGCCGGCCCGCCTGGAGCGTGGCCAGGAACTGGTGGCCGGCGCGTCGTCCAGCTACAACGCCTTCACCCGCGGCGACAGCCTGTTCCTGATCTCGGCGACGCCGAATGTGCAGAAGCAGAAAACCCTCGCCGACGTCGAGAAAGGCATCTGGCAGCTGCTTGACGAACTCAAGAGCACGCCGCCCAGCGCAGAAGAGCTGGAACGCGTACGCGCCCAGGTCATCGCCGGCCTGGTCTACGACCGCGACTCCATCAGCAGCCAGGCCACCACCATCGGCCAGCTGGAAACCGTCGGCCTGTCCTGGAAGCTGATCGACAGCGAACTGGACGAGCTCAAGCGCGTCGCCCCACAGGACATCCAGAACGCCGCGCGCACCTACTTCACTCGCGAACGCCTGAGCGTTGCCCATGTACTGCCCGAGGAGTCCGCCCATGAGTGATCGCCGCGCACCACGCCCAACCCTGCTGGCCACGGGCATTCGTGCCCTGGCGCTGGCGGTAGTGCTGGCCGCTCCGGCCATGGCCGATAACGCTGCCAAGGCCGACAGCAGCGCGGCCCGCCCGGCCAACACCTTGCAGTCGCTGGCCGAACTGAATGGCAAGGCACCCAGCCGGCGTCAGTTGAACATCCAGCACTGGAACACCGCCGAAGGTGCCCGGGTGCTGTTCGTCGAAGCCCGCGAACTGCCCATGTTCGACCTGCGCGTCACCTTCGCTGCCGGCAGCAGCCAGGATGGTGGCACGCCAGGCCTGGCCGCCCTGACCAACGCCATGCTCAACGAGGGCGTGGCCGGCAAGGACGTCACCGCCATCGCCGAGGGCTTCGAAGGCCTGGGCGCAGACTTTGGCAACGGCTCCTACCGCGACATGGCCGTCGCATCGCTGCGCAGCCTCAGTGCCAAGGACAAGCGCGAACCGGCCCTCAAACTGTTTACAGAGGTGGCGGGCAAGCCGACATTCCCCGAGGATGCCCTCAAGCGCATCAAGAACCAGATGCTGGCTGGCTTCGAATATGACAAACAGAACCCCGGCAAGATCGCCGGCAAGGCCCTTTTCGGCAAGCTCTATGGCGACCACCCCTATGCCCACCCAAGCGACGGCACTGCCGAGAGCATCACGGGCATAAGCCTTGCCCAACTGCGCGCGTTCCACGCGAAGGCCTATACCGGCGGCAATGCGGTAATTGCCCTGGTCGGCGACCTCAGCCGTGCAGAGGCCGAAGCCATCGCCGCACAGGTGTCTGCCGGCCTGCCCAAGGGCCCTGCGCTGGCCGCACCGGCCCAACCCGCAGACGCCAAGGCCGGCCTGACCCACATCGACTTCCCGTCCAAGCAGACCCACCTGATGCTGGCCGAACTGGGGATCGACCGCCAGGACCCGGACTGGCCAGCCCTGTCCATGGGCAACCAGATCCTTGGCGGTGGCGCCTTCGGTACCCGGCTGATGAGCGAGGTGAGAGAGAAGCGCGGCCTGACCTACGGCGTTTACTCGGTATTCAGCCCGATGCAGGTACGCGGCCCGTTCATGATCAACCTGCAAACCCGTGCCGAGCTCAGCGAAGGTACGCTCAAGCTGGTGCAAGGCATTCTCGCCGACTACCTGAAGACGGGCCCTACCCAACAGGAACTGGACGATGCCAAGCGCGAGCTGGCCGGCAGCTTCCCGCTGTCCAACGCCAGTAATGCCAGTATCGTCGGCCAACTGGGCGCGATCGGCTTCTACAACTTGCCGCTGACCTGGCTTGAGGACTTCATGCAACAGTCCCAGGCCCTTACCGTCGAACAGGTCAAGGCAGCCATGAACAAACACCTGTCAGCCGATAAACTGGTGATCGTCACCGTTGGCCCGAAAGTGCCACAAAAACCGCTGCCAGCACCCACTGACAAGCCCTCCGAGCAACCGCTCGGGGTACCGGAGCACTAATGCCAAGATCCACCCCTCCCGCCCGCCCGCAAGCGGGCCAAAGCAAGGGCCAGGGCCACCTGCGCATCATCGCCGGCGAATGGCGCAGCCGCCGCCTGGCGGTGCCGGAAGGCGAAGGCCTGCGGCCAACGCCTGACCGCGTGCGGGAAACCGTATTCAACTGGCTGGCCCCCTACATCGAGGGCGCCCGCGTGCTGGACGCCTTCACCGGCAGCGGTGCCCTGGTGCTCGAAGCCCTGTCCCGTGGGGCCGAGGACGCCGTGGCGCTGGACAGCAACCCTGCGGCCATCGCCAACCTGAAGAACAACCTCGAAATCCTGCGCTGCCCTCGCGGGCAAATCCTGCAAACCGACGCCCTGCGCTACCTGCAAGGCCCGGCCAAGCAGCAGTTCGATGTCGTGTTCCTCGACCCGCCGTTCCATCAGGACCTGCTGGCCAACACCTGCAACATGCTGGAGCAGAATCAGTGGCTGGGCGAGCAGGCATGGGTCTACACCGAAAGCGAAGCGGCACCCTCGACCTTGCAGCTGCCGGGCAACTGGCGCCTGCACCGCGAGAAGAAGACCGGCCAGGTACACTACGCACTCTGGCAGCGGGGCTGATTACCCGCGGGTTGGGTGTACTTAGTTACCGCACCCCACCTGCGCCATGGTTGAAGCTGCACCTTCATTTCCTGAAGGAGCAGTTCAACCATGGCCGAACACCCCTCCCCGCCGCTAATGGCAGCCTCGAAAGGTTCTTTTACCCTCGCCAACGGCCTGCACGTCTGCCTGCGTGAAGACCACCGTGCGCCACTGGTCAGCGTGCAGCTGTGGTACCACGTAGGCTCCAGCTACGAACCTGAAGGCCACACCGGCCTGTCCCATGCCTTGGAGCATCTACTGTTCGAGGGCAGCAGCAAACTGGCGCCTGGCCAGTACTCAACCCTCATGACCCGCTTGGGCGGCGACCCGAATGCATTCACCTATGCGGATGCCACGGTATTTCCGCTCACCTTGCCAACCCGCCACCTGGAAATTGCCCTGGAGGCCATGGCTGATGTCATGGCCAGTGCCACCCTCGGCGATACGCCCTTTGCTCGGGAACTGGCAGTGGTCATGGCTGAGCGACGCGAGGCAGTGGACAACAACCCTTGGGCATTGGCGCTGGAGCATCACGACTTACTGGCTTACGGCAATAGTGGCCATGGCACGCCTGTCATTGGCCACATGTCAGATCTGGAGAGCCTCACTCCAGCCGCAGCGCGTACCTGGTACAAGACCTGGTACCACCCCAACAATGCCACCCTCGCCGTGGCCGGCGACATCAGCCTGCTACAACTACAAACCTTGGTGACGCGCCACTTTGCGGCGATCCCCGCCCATCGCTTGCCGATGCGGCCCTTACCCACAGGGCCCTCCTCCCAGGGCCGGCGTTTTCAGACGCTGCGCCTGCCAGGCTTGCACAACGGCGTGATCATAAGCTTCAAACTACCCAGCCAGCGTACCGCGCAGTCTGCCAGGCAGGCCTACGCGCTGCGTCTGCTTCCCGATCTGCTTGCCAACGGCTACAGCAGCATCCTCCAGCGCAGGCTGCTGCTGGAAGAACCAATCCTGCAATACATCAAAGCGACCTATGAACCCTGGCAGCGCGGTGACAGCTTGCTGACCCTTTACGCGTTCTGCAGCCCACACGTAACCCCACAGACCGCCGCCGAACGACTGATGCAGGAGATCGAAGCGTTTCGCCAGTCGGCGCCAGCCAAGGAACACCTGCAACGTGCCAAGGCTCGTCTGCTGGCCAGGCTGCTGTTCGAACGGGACGACATTGCCGAGCAGGCCCAAACCATGGGTAAACAGGCCGCCTGTGGCTTGCCGGTTATTTCGCTCGAGGAAGAACAACAGGCCATCGAGACCGTGACAGCCGAGCAGATAGGCCTGGCTGCCTATGAATTCCTCACCCATTCCCGTGCAGCCTTCACGTTCACGCACCACAAGGAAAGCGCTCATGACTGACTCAACGACCCTGCAACAGCCTGCCGGAGCCAACAACCTCTACGGCGGGCTGCTCTCTGCCCAGGGACTTGACCTGGACCAGTTCGAAACCATCCATACACAGGTTCAAGCGTGGAAGACGACTGCGGGCACGGACGTCAAATTCGTTGAAGCACGGGAACTGCCAATTGTTGACGTGATACTACGGTTCAAGGCAGGCACCACGCAGGACACTCTGTACCCTGGCCTGGCAGCCTTGACGCTCTCCATGCTCGATGAGGGTAGCCAAGCCTACACGGCTGCCCAGCAGGCTGAGCACCTGGAGCGCCTGGGCGCGGTCATGGAAAAACAAGTACGCCTGGAACATGCGACGCTGCGCCTTCGCAGCCTTAGCCCCCCTTCTCTGCTCGACCCGGCCTTGGCGGTGCTCACCGACCTCGTGGCCCACCCTGTCTTCCATCCAATGGCCCTGACCAGGATCAAGCGCCAGTTGCTGCAAAACCATGCATCGCGCGAGCGGCTACCCATCCTCAGAGCACGTAGCGAAGTCTTCCGCCACCTGTTCAACGGGCATCCTTACGGCAACCCTCAGGGCAGCACCGCTCAAGGTATCGAGGCCATTACCCCTGAGGACTTGCGGGCATTCCACCAACGCGCCTACAGCGCCAGCAACCTTGAGATGGTCGTGGTAGGCGACCTTTCGCCTGGACAAGCCCAAGCCATCTCACAACAGATCAGCCAGGCCCTGCCGCAAGGCTGGTCGGCCACTGAACTACCGGCGGCCCCATCAGCTCCCAGCGCGACGATAGCCGTCGAACAGGCTGGTGCCAGCAGTGCGGTCCTGCTGGCACTGCCAATGAACGTACCCGCCAACGATCCGGAGTTTCTGGCCCTGGCCTTGGCAAGCGCTGTTCTGGGAGAGGGCCTCGAGTCGCGCTTGATGGTGGAGTTGCGCCAACGACGCGGCCTGACCTACGGCGTGCACACGCATGTATTGCCATTGAGTGCAGGCGGCCTGTTCACCGTGGAATGGGAGGTTGCGCCCCAGCATGTGCAGGGCACGCAGGCACTGGTAGAAACCCTGCTGCAGGCGTTCATCGACGAAGGGCCCACCCAGCTGGAGCTGCAACTGGCACGCAAACAGCTGGAAGGGCAGTTGCTGCGAGGGATCGCGCAGAACAGGCAACTGGCAACACTGCTGACGGAAGTAACCCATCAGCGGCAACCTGCCGATCATCTCGACACGTACAGCGCCCGTATTGCCGAACTTACCCCGGCAGATGTCCGAGCCGTCATGCAGCGCCGGCTGGCCCTGAGCCGCAAGGTGCTTGTCAGTGTCGGACCAGGCGTTGAGCAACAGCCGCTGCCAGCCCCCGACCAATAGCGCAGGTACTGTGGCGCTGTTTCATGGCAAGCTAGCAGGGCACATCATGAGCCACCCAGCATGCCCAGCCACAACGCCACATTCCGTCCGGCCATCGGCCTGTCCAATCCCCACCTGCAGACCCTGTGGGGGCCGCTCTGGCGCAAGCTGCCTGAGCTGCAGCGTGACCGGGAGCGGCTGTGGCTGGCCGACGGCGACTTCATCGACCTGGACTGGCATGGCCCGCACCAACCCCATGCGCCACTGGTCATTGTGCTGCATGGGCTGACCGGCTCGTCTCACTCGCCCTACGTGAAAGGCTTGCAGCAAGCGCTGCAAGATCGCGGCTGGGCCAGTGTGGCCGTGAACTGGCGGGGTTGTTCAGGCGAGCCCAACCTGTTGCCGCGCAGCTACCATTCCGGCGCCAGCGAAGACCTGGCGGAAATCGTCAGTCATCTTCGCGCCCTGCGCCCGCTGGCGCCGCTGTATGCAGTGGGTTATTCGCTGGGAGGCAATGTACTGTTGAAATACCTGGGAGAGAGCGGCGTCGCCAGCCAACTGGAAGCAGCGGCTGCAGTTTCGGTGCCCTTTCGCTTGGACCACTGTGCCGACCGTATCGGCCAAGGGTTCTCCAAGGTGTATCAGGCGCATTTCATGCGCGAGATGCTGGCGTATGTTCAGCTCAAGCAGCGGCACTTCCACGCCCAGGGCCAGCATGAACAGCTGGCGACACTGGAACGCTTGGGCCAACTCACCAATTTGCGCACATTCTGGGACTTCGACGGTAAAGTCACTGCACCGCTCAATGGCTTTCGCGATGCGCACGACTACTATCGCCGCTCATCCAGCCACTTCTTCCTTGGCCAGAACCGCACACCTACGCTGATCATCCATTCCAGCGATGACCCGTTCGTGTCCAGCCACAGCCTGCCGACGGCCCGTGAACTGTCACCACAAACCCGCTTCGAACTGCATGACCGCGGTGGGCATGTGGGCTTTGTCGATGGCAGCCTGCGAAATCCGGGGTACTACCTGGAACGACGGATTCCGCAGTGGCTGGTGGACGGTAGCTAGCCCGCGAATTGGTAAAGGCTGCGCGCCCCCTGTGGGAGCGGGCATGCCCGCGAACACCGGCATTGCCGGTGCCACCCACCGCGGGGGTTCAACCCGGTCTGCTTACTCGCCGGTGGCCACAGCATGCTGCGGGTTGTTGATCCACTCACTCCACGACCCCGCATACAGCTTGCCCAGCGGGTACCCCGCCAGCGCCAGCGCAAACAGGTTATGGCAAGCGGTTACCCCAGACCCACAATAAGACACCAACTGCTCCGGCGCCCGTCCAGCCAGCTTTTCGGCAAAACGCTGCTTTAGCTCATCCGCCGGCAGAAAACGCCCGTCAGCCCCCAGGTTGTCGGTAAACGCCGCACACTGGGCACCGGGAATATGCCCCGCCACCGGGTCGATCGGCTCCACTTCACCGCGAAAACGCGGCAAGGCACGCGCATCGATCAAGGTCAGGTCTGTGCTACCAAGGCGCTTGCCCAGATGGTCGGCATCGATCAGCAGCTTCGCGTCAGGTTCACCACTGAAAGTGCCCTCACGTTTGGGCGGCGGGTCCAGACTCAACGGCAGGTTCGCTGCGTGCCAGGCCTTCAGGCCACCGTCGAGAATCGCCACACCGCTGCGCTTGCCCAGCCAGACCAGCAGCCACCAGGCGCGGGCGGCAAAGGCACCGGGGCCGTCGTCGTACAGCACCACCTCGCTGTCGTTGTTCAGGCCCCACTCTCGCAGGCGCTCGACCAGCCGCTGCGGATCGGGCAATGGGTGGCGCCCGGTGCGCCCCTTGCTCACCGGACCGCTGAGATCCCGGTCCAGGTCGGCAAAATGCGCCCCCTCAATATGCCCCAGGGCATAGCTGCGCTGGCCATAGTCCACATCCTCGAGGGCAAAGCGGCAGTCGAGGATCACCAACTTGGGCGAGCCCAGACGCTCGGCCAACTGCTGCGGGGTGATCAATTGCGCAAGGGGCATGACAATCTCCTGATCGATGGCACGAGAGCCCTGGGCTAATGCTCCAGGGCCTGGTTGAACGGTACATGGAATTCCTGACACAGCGCGTCCACGGCAGGACGGGCATTGTCGGTGACGAAACCGAGCTCCAGCACCAGCACCTGATAGACGCCGCGCTTGAAGGCTTCTTCACCCAAATGCGCAGAATGTTCACGCGTGGTGCTGAGAAAACGTACCCATGATGTCAGCACGATCCAGGCGTTGATGGTCAGTGACTCGATCTGCGCCGGCACCATGGCCAGGATGCCAGCCTCGACGAAGCCGCGGTAGATCGCCTGGCCCTGGCGCAGGCAGCGCTCGGAAAAACGCCGGTAACGGGCGGCCAGTTCGGCATCGCTGTCCAGCAGATGCTCCAGGTCACGGTGCAGGAAGCGGTAGTTCCACATCGCCGCCAGCAAGGCCTTGAGGTAGAAGCGCTTGTCTTCCACGGTTGCCGCGCGGCCCTGCGGCGGGCGCAGAAAACTGTCCACCAGCGCTTCGTACTGGCTGAACAACAGGGCAATGATCGCCTGCTTGTTGGGGAAGTGGTAATACAGGTTGCCGGGCGAGATTTCCATGTGCGCGGCAATGTGGTTGGTACTGACGCTGCGTTCGCCCTGCTGGTTGAACAGCTCCAGGCTGCTCTGCACGATGCGCTCTCGGGTCTTCATGCGCGGGGCCATGCTCGCTCCCAGTCTGCGGGCCTTCATCAAAGGTTTATCTTACGGCGTATTACAGATGGAATGCACCGTTGAACGACATGTAAAAATTCGCACCATGGTACAAATTAGAGTATAGGCTCTAGGCAACCCCGGCCCGGACTCGACATCACCATGAACTCGCCCAGTGCCTTGCCCCCTGTGCAATTCGACCTCGACCTCGCGACGACGTTCGCGGCCCAGCGTTTGGCCTTTGCCGGTAACCCGCTGCCACCAGCGGCGCAGCGGCGCCAGTGGCTGAAGAGCCTGCGTGAAGCCTTGCTGAGCAGCCAGGCAGAACTGATCGAAGCCATCAGCCAGGATTTTGCCGGGCGCAGCGCCGACGAGACCTTGCTGGCCGAACTGCTACCGTCAGTGCAGGGCCTGCGCCACGCCGAAAAGCACTTGCAAGGCTGGATGCGCACCCGCCGACGCCGCGTCGGCCTGGCGTTCCAGCCGGCCAGCGCACAGGTGCGCTATCAACCCTTGGGCGTGGTCGGCGTCATCGTGCCGTGGAACTACCCGTTGTTCCTCGCCATCGGCCCGTTGACCTGCGCCCTGGCCGCCGGCAACCGGGTCATGCTCAAGCTTAGCGAGGCCACGCCCGCGACGGGCCTGGCCCTGCAGCAACTGCTCGAGCGTGTGTTCCCCACAGACCTGGTCAGCGTTGTGCTCGGTGAGGTCGAGGTGGGCCAGGCCTTCGCCCGCCTGCCCTTCGACCACCTGCTGTTCACCGGTGCCACCAGCGTGGGCCGCCAGGTGATGCAGGCTGCCGCGCACAACCTGACCCCGGTCACCCTGGAGCTGGGTGGCAAATCCCCCGCTATTGTTTCTGAGGATGTGCCGCTGGACAGCGCCGCCGAGCGCATAGCCTTCGGCAAGACCCTAAACGCCGGCCAGACCTGCGTCGCCCCCGACTACGTACTGGTGCCGCGCGAACGGCTGCCCGCCTTCAGCGACGCCTACCAGCGCGCCGTGCACCGACTGTACCCGCGCATCGCCGACAACCCCGACTACACCGCCATCATCAACCCGCGCCAGTTGCAGCGCTTGCAGCACCTGCTGGACGATGCCCGCGCCAAAGGCGCGCAAGTACTCGACTTGTACCCAGGCGAAGCCCCTCAGGGCCGGCGCCTGCCACCACACTTGCTGCTGGACGTGAACGACAGCATGCAGGTGATGCAGGACGAAATCTTCGGCCCGCTATTGCCGTTAGTGCCTTATGACGGCCTCGACCAGGCCTTGGCCTACATCAACCAGCGCCCACGCCCACTGGCGCTGTACTTCTTTGGCTATGACCGCCGCACCCAGGAACATGTGCTGCGTCACACCCACTCCGGCGGTGTGTGCCTGAACGACACCTTGCTGCATGTTGCCCAGGACGATCTGCCCTTCGGCGGCATCGGCCCTTCAGGCATGGGCCACTACCATGGTCATGACGGCTTCCTCACCTTCAGTAAGGCCAAGGCGGTACTTGCCAAGCAACGCTTCAACGCCGCACGGCTGATTTACCCACCTTATGGCAAAGCCTTGCAGCGCCTGGTCTACAAACTGTTCATCCGCTGAGGATCGCACCATGCACCGCCGCGACCTGCTGCGTTTCAGCCTCGGCGCCAGTGCTTTTCTGGCGGGTGCCAGCCTGGTGGGGTGCAGCGTGCAAACCGCCGCGACCGGCTATCAGGTACTTCGTGACGACGACCTGCCCCTGCTGCGTGCGCTGATCCCGGTGGTCCTGGCCGGTACACAGGCTACCGATGCGCCGGTGTTGCGCAGCCTCGACAACAAGCTGGCGGCGTTGTCGCCGGAAATGCTCAAGCTCACCCGGCAATTGTTCGACGTGCTCAGCCTGCCGCTGACTCGCGGCCCGCTGACCGGCGTCTGGGGCAGCTGGGGCCAAGCTGGCGCCACGCAGGTCACGGCGTTCCTGCAACGCTGGCAGGACAGCTCGCTGAACCTGCTACGCATGGGGCACGCGTCGTTGCTGCAACTGCTGCAAATGGCCTGGTACGAACGCCCCGAATCCTGGGCAGGCTGCGGTTACCCGGGCCCACCGAAAATCTGAACACAACAAGAGCATCGCCAATGCCTGTCCCCGACCCGTTTCGCCAAGGCCTCGAACGCGGCTGGATCACCCACGACGCCTCGCGTCTGGAGCACGACCTGTTTCTGGAGGCCGACATTGCCGTGATCGGCAGTGGTGCCGGCGGCGCCACCAGTGCGCAGATGCTCAGCGCTGCCGGTTTCAAGGTACTGCTGATCGAAGAAGGCCCCCTGAAGACCAGCAGCGATTTCCACCTGCTGGAGAGCGAAGCCTATGCCAGCCTGTACCAGGAAGGGCTGGGGCGCATGAGCAAGGACGGCGCCATTACCATCCTGCAGGGCCGCGCCGTGGGCGGCACCACCCTGGTGAACTGGACCTCGAGCTTTCGTACCCCGCCGCAAACCCTGGCGCACTGGGCCTCGGTCCATGGCGTGAACGGTTTGGGCGAGGATGAACTGCGCCCCTGGTTCGAGCGCATGGAGCAGGAACTGGGCATCAGCCCTTGGGCCTTGCCGCCGAATGCCAACAACGATGTGCTGCGCCGGGGCTGCGAACAGCTGGGTTACCGCTGGGGGGTGATCCCGCGCAATGTGCGCGGCTGCTGGAACCTGGGCTACTGCGGCATGGGCTGCCCGGTGAATGCCAAACAGTCGATGCTGGTGACCCGTATACCTGCCACCCTCGAGCAAGGCGGCGAACTGCTGTATCTGGCGCGGGCCGAGCGCTTCGCTCACAACGGCGAACGCATTCAGAGCCTGACATGCCAGGCCCTGGACGCCCAGGGCATACACCCTACCGGCAGGCAGGTCAGCGTGCAGGCACGCCATTACCTCCTGGCCGGTGGCGGTATCAACAGCCCGGCCCTGCTGCTGCGCTCTGCCGCGCCCGACCCGCATGGTCGCCTGGGCAAGCGAACCTTCCTGCACCTGGTCAACTTCAGTGCGGCACGCTTCAGCGAGCGTATCGACCCCTACTATGGCGCCCCGCAGTCGATCTACAGCGACCATTTCCAGTGGCAAGGCGGCGCAGACGGTCCGGTTGGCTACAAGCTGGAAGTGCCGCCACTGCACCCGGCCCTGGCCAGCACCCTGCTGGGCGGGCACGGCCACGAGAATGCCCAGCGCATGGCCGAACTGCCCCATACCCATGTGATGCTGGCGCTGCTACGCGATGGTTTTCACCCCGAAAGCCAGGGCGGGGCCGTGGAACTACGCAGCGATGGTTCACCTGTGCTCGATTACCCGGTCACCGACTACCTGCGTGACGGCTTGCGGCGCGCCTACCGCAGCATGGCACACGTTCAGTTTGCCGCTGGCGCCACCCAGGTAACCCCGGTGCATAGCGACGCCAGCGCCGCCTCTAGCCTGGAACAGGCCCTGACCATGATCGACAAACTGCGCCTGGAGCCCTTCCGCACGCGCTTGGGCAGCGCCCATGTGATGGGCGGCTGCGCCCTCGGCGAAGACCCGCGCCACGCGGTGTGCGACAGCCTGGGCCGCCATCACCAGCTGGAAAACCTGTCGATTCACGACGGTTCACTGTTCCCCACCAGCATCGGCGCCAACCCGCAATTGTCGGTGTATGCCATCAGCGCCAGGCTCAGCGAAGCACTGGTCAGCCGCCTGGCACACAGCGCATGACAACGAACATGGCCCCTGTCTATAGTGCCATCAGTCGGCCGCATGACTTGGCCGGGGCGCCGTCGCTGCGCTACCATCCGACTCCCCAACGCACTCCAGCCAGGATGACGCGATGAACCGAGTGTTGTACCCGGGTACTTTCGACCCCATTACCAAAGGCCATGGCGATCTGGTCGAGCGCGCTTCGCGGCTATTCGACCACGTGATCATCGCGGTGGCGGCCAGCCCCAAGAAAAACCCCTTGTTCCCACTGGAACAACGGGTTGAGCTCGCCCGTGAGGTCACCAAGCACCTGCCCAATGTCGAAGTCATCGGCTTCTCTTCCCTGTTGGCGCATTTCGCCAAGGAACAGGGCGCCAACGTCTTCCTGCGTGGCCTGCGTGCGGTGTCCGACTTCGAGTACGAGTTCCAGCTGGCGAACATGAACCGGCAACTGGCCCCTGATGTCGAGAGCCTGTTCCTGACGCCGTCGGAGCGTTATTCGTTCATTTCCTCGACCCTGGTCCGGGAGATTGCAGCGCTGGGCGGTGATATCAGCAAGTTCGTCCACCCAGTGGTGGCCGACGCACTGACTGAACGCTTCAAGAAGCAAGCCTGACGCCTGATTGTCGCGCCCGCGTGCACTGCGGGCGCGAATGCGGCACAATTGTGCCCATTGCGTTGAACATGCCCGGGCTGTGAGCCCCGGCCGGAGTCCCCATGTCCCTGATCATCACCGACGATTGCATCAATTGCGACGTCTGCGAACCCGAGTGCCCGAACGAGGCTATCTCCCAAGGCGAAGAGATCTACGTGATCGACCCTAACCTGTGCACTCAGTGCGTAGGCCATTACGATGAGCCGCAGTGCCAGCAGGTCTGCCCGGTCGACTGCATCCCGCTGGATGAAGCGCACCCGGAAACCGAAGAACAGCTGATGGCCAAGTATCGCCGGATCACTGGCAAGGGCTGATCACTGCCCTTCCCTGCACGGTCCCTGTGGGAGCGGGCATGCCCGCGAACACCGGCGCAGCCGGTGCCATTCATCGCGTCGCCTGCTTCGCGGGCTTGCCCGCTCCCACAGTTACCGCGCCAACATTCAGGTTTCGCTTCAGGCGAAGAGATCTGCGTGATCGCCCCTTACCTGTGCAGCCAGTGCGTAGGCCATTACGATGAGCCGCAGTGCCAGCAGGCCTGCCCGGTCGACCGCATCCCGCTGGATGAAGCGCACCCGGAAACCGAAGAACAGCTGATGGCCAAGTATCGCCGGATCACTGGCAAGGGCTGATCACTGCCCCTCCCTGCACGGTCCCTGTGGGAGCGGGCATGCCCGCGAACACCGGCGCAGCCGGTGCCATTCATCGCGTCGCCTGCTTCGCGGGCTTGCCCGCTCCCACAGTTACCGCGCCAACATTCAGGTTTCGCTTCAGGCGAAGAGATCTGCGTGATCGCCCCCTTACCTATGCCTGGCAAGGGCTGATCACTGCCCTTCCCTGCACGGTCCCTGTGGGAGCGGGCGTGCCCGCGAACACCGGCGTAGCCGGTGCCATTCATCGCGTCGCCTGTTTCGCGGGCTTGCCCGATCCCACAGTTACCGCGCCAACATTCAGGTTTCGCTTCAACAGGTTCGCAGCGAACGTTTCATCGTTGGCAGCGCGGGCAGTACACGCTCGCCCTCTGCCCCAGCTTCACTTCGCGCAACTCAGTGCCGCATACCTTGCACGGCTGCCCGCCACGCCCGTACACAAACAGTTCCTGCTGGAAGTAGCCCGGCTGCCCATCGCCACCGATGAAGTCACGCAGGGTGGTACCGCCCTGCTCGATCGCCGCCGCCAGCACCCGTTTGATCTCGATCGCCAGTTTCAGGTAGCGCGCCCGGGAAATCCCGCCTGCCTCCCGGCGTGGGTCGATACCGGCGGCAAACAGCGCCTCGGTGGCGTAGATGTTGCCCACCCCCACCACTACCGCGTTGTCCATGATGAACGGCTTGACCGCCATCGACCGCCCGCGGGACAGCTGGAACAGCCGTTCACCATCGAACAGGTCCGTCAGCGGCTCAGGCCCCAGGCGCAGCAGTAACTCATGGTTCAGAGGGTCCAGGCTCCACAGCATGGCACCAAAGCGGCGTGGGTCGGTGTAGCGCAGCATCAGCCCGGACTCCAGCTCGATGTCGACATGCTCATGCTTGGCCGCCGGCAAACCCAGCTCGACCAGCCGCAGGTTGCCCGACATGCCCAAGTGGCTGATCAGCGTCCCCACTTCGGCATTGATCAACAGGTACTTGGCGCGTCGCTCCACGCTGACGATGCGCTGCCCCGACAGGCGCACATCGAGGTCTTCCGGGATCGGCCAGCGCAGCCGCCGGTCGCGAACCACCACACGGCTGACCCGCTGGCCTTCCAGGTGTGGCGCAATACCGCGTCGGGTGGTTTCTACTTCTGGCAATTCCGGCATGTGTCAGTGTCCGCCCAACTCGCGAATGTTCTGCTTGAGGTTTTCGAAATCGTATTCCGACAAACCAATGTAATCGAGCACCAAAGGGCCGACCACATTCCATTCGTGGTCCACCGCCTGGTTGCCCAGCACACGGTAGGACGCGCAGATATGCTCGGCCATCTTCAGCACCGCCAGCAGGTTTTTCAGCTGGCTCTGGGTATTGCGCGAGGTATCGTCGCGGAACACGGCCAAGGCATTGTGGTGGTTGGCGATGGCCGCACTGAGGTGCTCGGGCAAGCGCCAGGATTTGGCTGTGAAGTAGCCGACCACTGAATGGTTGGTGTTGAACGTGCGGTTCTCGGTATCGACCACGCGTGTTTCTTCGTCGGCCTTGGCGTATGCCTCTTCCAGCACATCCATGTAAGTGGGGAAGCGCTTGAGCATCAACGGCACGCCACAGTCATGGAAGAGGCCAAGGGTATAGGCCTCGTCCGCCGCCTGAATGCCGGTTCGCTTGGCCAGCGTCAGGCAGGTCATCGCCACGTCCTGGGCGGTATCCCAGAAGCGGTTGAGGGTAACGATGGTCTCGTCACTCATCTCGCCCTTGATCGACTGGGCGTTGATCAGGTTGATGATCGAACGGCTACCCAGCAGGTTCACCGCACGCTGGATCGAACCGATCTTGTTCGACAAGCCGAAGTGCGGAGAGTTGACCAGTTTCAGCAAGGCGCCAGAGAGGCCCGGGTCCTGGGAAATCAGCTTGGCGATGGTTTCCAGGTCTGGGTCAGGCATGTACTGCTCGAACTGCAGATCGACCATGATCTGCGGTTGAGGCGGGATGGTGATGCCTTGCAAGGCTTGCTGGATCTGTTCGGCGCTGAGTTCTTGGGACATACGTGCACACTCGTTTAGGACGCGGCATTTTAACCCTCTAAGCGCCCCCGGTTACCACTCCTCTAAAGGCGAAAGCACCGCAGACACGCTATAATCCCGCTCTTTTTCCCGGAGCGACGTCATGTCCCTGCCCAGCCTTCGCCTCAAAGCCAATGCCGACCGCCGCCTGCGCGCCGGCCACCTGTGGGTCTACAGCAACGAAGTCGATGTCAGCGCGACCCCTTTGCAAGGCTTCCAGGCGGGTCAGCAGGCCATTCTCGAGGCAGCCAACGGCAAGCCGCTGGGCATCGTCGCGCTGAGTCCGAACAACCTGATCTGCGCCCGCCTGCTGTCACGCGACATCAAGCTGCCGCTGGACAAGTCGCTGCTGGTACACCGCCTGAACGTCGCCCTGTCGCTGCGCGAGCGCCTGTTCGACCAGCCGTGCTACCGCCTGGTCTACGGTGACTCCGACCTGCTCCCAGGCCTGGTGGTCGACCGTTTCTTCGATATCCTTGTGGTGCAGTTGGCCTCGGCCACCATGGAAGCGCACAAGGATGACGTGATCGCCGCACTGGTGCAGGTGCTCAAGCCCAGCGGCATCCTGTTCAAGAACGATTCGGCCGCGCGCGACGCCGAAGGCCTGCAGCGCTATGTCGAGACCGTCTACGGCGAAGTGCCGGACTGGGTGCCGCTGGAAGAGAACGGCGTCAAGTTCGAAGCCCCGGTGCGCGAAGGCCAGAAGACGGGCTGGTTCTACGACCATCGCATGAACCGCGCCCGCCTGGCACCGTACGTGAAGGGCAAGCGTGTACTCGACCTGTTCAGCTATATCGGTGGCTGGGGCGTACAGGCCGGTGCCTTTGGCGCCAGCGAAGTGTTCTGTGTCGATGCCTCGGGTTTTGCCCTGGACGGCGTGGAGCGTAACGCTGCACTGAACGGCATCAGCGAGAAGCTGACCTGTATCGAAGGCGACGTGTTCGAAGCCCTGCGCGAGCTCAAGGCGGCCGAAGAACGCTTCGACGTGATCATTGCCGACCCACCTGCCTTCATCAAGCGCAAGAAGGACCTGAAAAACGGCGAAGCGGCCTACCGCCGCCTGAACGAACAGGCCATGCGCATGTTGAACAAAGACGGCATCCTCGTCAGCGCCTCGTGCTCGATGCACCTGCCCGAGGACGACCTGAACAACATCCTGCTGACCAGTGCCCGCCACCTGGACCGCAACATGCAGCTGCTTGAGCGAGGCGGTCAGGGCCCGGATCACCCGGTACACCCGGCCATCGCCGAAACCCGCTACATCAAAAGCATCACCTGCCGGTTACTGCCAAACAGCTGATATCTGCCAAAAAGGGCCGCCCAGCGGCCCTTTCCTGCCGCAATCCCCCCGCCAACCATCCACATCTGCATTCCCTCACCGCGCCAGCGGTGTAGAATCGGCCTATTCATCGCCAGTCATCCCCGGCGGGTTTATGAGCTCTGGTCAAGCACGCGGCGATCCCGCGCGGTCTTGGCCCCATCCGTGCCAGTGGCAACCGGCCTGCGGCGCAAAGGACAAGAGAAGCTCACTCCCCTATTTGTGACCTGATTAAGCCGCCAGGAGTGTTTCATGCCTGATTATCGTTCCAAGACTTCCACCCAAGGCCGCAACATGGCCGGCGCTCGTGCACTGTGGCGCGCCACCGGGATGAAGGACGAAGACTTCAAGAAACCGATCATCGCCATCGCCAACTCGTTCACCCAGTTCGTCCCGGGCCATGTGCACCTGAAGGACCTGGGCCAGCTGGTGGCTCGCGAAATCGAACGCGCCGGTGGCGTGGCCAAGGAATTCAACACCATCGCGGTCGATGACGGCATCGCCATGGGCCACGACGGCATGCTGTACTCGCTGCCAAGCCGCGAAATCATTGCCGACGCCGTGGAATACATGGTCAATGCGCACTGCGCCGACGCCATCGTCTGTATCTCCAACTGCGACAAGATCACCCCCGGCATGCTGATGGCCGCCCTGCGCCTGAACATCCCGGTGATCTTCGTTTCCGGCGGCCCAATGGAAGCCGGCAAGACCAAGCTGGCCAGCCACGGCCTGGACCTGGTCGATGCCATGGTCATCGCGGCCGACTCCACGGCCTCCGACGAGAAAGTCGCCGAATACGAGCGCAGCGCCTGCCCGACCTGCGGTTCGTGCTCCGGCATGTTCACCGCCAACTCGATGAACTGCCTGACCGAAGCCCTGGGCCTGGCCCTGCCGGGCAACGGTTCGACCCTGGCCACCCACTCCGACCGCGAGCAGCTGTTCCTCACGGCCGGCCGCACCATCGTCGAGCTGTGCAAGCGCTACTACGGCGAGAATGACGAGTCGGTCCTGCCACGCAGCATCGCCAACTTCAAAGCGTTCGAAAACGCCATGATGCTGGACATCGCCATGGGCGGTTCGACCAACACCATCCTGCACCTGCTGGCAGCAGCACAGGAAGGCGAAGTGGCGTTCGACCTGCGCGACATCGACCGCCTGTCACGCAAAGTGCCGCAGCTGTGCAAAGTGGCGCCGAACATCCAGAAGTACCACATGGAAGACGTCCACCGCGCCGGCGGCATCTTCAGCATCCTCGGTTCGCTGGCCCGTGGCGGCCTGCTGCACACCGACCTGCCGACCGTGCACAGCCGCAGCATGGAAGAAGCCATCGCCAAATGGGACATCACCCAGACCGATGACGAAGCCGTGCACACCTTCTTCAAGGCTGGCCCTGCCGGTATCCCGACCCAGACCGCATTCAGCCAGTCGACCCGTTGGGAAACCCTCGACGACGACCGTGAAAACGGCTGTATCCGCAGCTTTGAACACGCCTACTCGCAAGAGGGCGGCCTGGCCGTGCTGTACGGCAACATCGCACTGGATGGCTGCGTGGTCAAAACCGCCGGTGTCGACGAATCGATCCACGTGTTCGAGGGCACCGCGAAGATCTTCGAAAGCCAGGACAGCGCCGTGCGCGGCATCCTCGCCGACGAGGTGAAAGCCGGCGACATCGTGATCATCCGCTACGAAGGCCCGAAAGGCGGCCCGGGCATGCAAGAAATGCTCTACCCGACCTCGTACCTCAAGTCCAAAGGCCTGGGCAAGGCCTGCGCCCTGCTCACCGACGGTCGCTTCTCGGGCGGTACCTCGGGCCTGTCGATCGGCCACGCCTCGCCAGAGGCCGCGGCGGGCGGCGCCATCGGCCTGGTGCGCGACGGCGACAAGGTACTGATCGACATCCCTAACCGTTCGATCAACCTGCTGGTCAGCGATGAAGAGCTGGCGGAACGCCGTGTCGAGCAGGACAAGAAGGGCTGGAAGCCAGCCGAGGTCCGTCCACGCAAGGTGACCACGGCGCTCAAGGCCTATGCCCTGCTGGCCACCAGTGCCGACAAGGGTGCGGTGCGTAACAAGGCAATGCTCGAAGGGCTGTAAGGGCTTTTCTGGCATTGGCACAACCGGCGTCTCGTACGCCGGTTTTTTTTGCCTGTGGATAAAGGCCGGATCAAAGCTCTCCCTTCGCGACACATTGGCGTAATTGCGCCAGCAGCAGGGCAGCCGAGCGCTTCGGTGTCGCCGCCGACGTCAGCACGAACTGCGCTTGAGGCAAGGCTGGCAACGTCGACACCTCCACCAGGCCGGCAGCCAGAGCAGACGATCGCGTGACAGGCGTTACCCCAAGCCCGCCACTTACGGCGGTCATCAGCCCGCCGACACTTGGGCTCTGGCAAACGATGCGCCATTGCCGCCCGGCGCGTACCAAGGCCTCGATAGCTGCGGCCCGATAAGGGCATTGATCAGAAAATACCGCCAAGGGCACAGGCGTGGTGACCTCATCGCTGCCCAGCGCAATCGGCCCTCTCGCCCACACCAATGGTTCGGACCAAAGCACCTCGCCACGTTCTTCATCGCTGCAGCGGCTGCCCAATACGATATCCAGCCCACCCGAGTGGACGAGCGAGAGCAACTCCCCAGTCAGGCCGACGGTCAGGGACACCTCTGCATCGGGATGTGCCACCGAAAAACGACGCATGCAGTCGATGATCGGGGCTTTCACCATTTCCTCGCTCAACCCCACGTACACCGTGCCTGACACCCGCCGACCTGCCCCAAGGCTTGCGCGGGCATCATCGTGCAACGCCAGGATGGTGCGGGCATAGCCTGCCAACCGAGCGCCTGCGGGTGTCAGGCTGACCGAGCGGGTCGTACGCTCCAGCAATTTTTGTCCGGCTTCGCGTTCAAGCCGCCGAATATGAGCGCTGATCGCCGACTGCGTTAGATGCAGCCTCTGCGCAGCGCGGGTGAAACCACCGGTGTCGGCAACGGCAAGCAAGCTCCGCAAAAGCACAGTATCGAACACAGATTCATCACCTATCTCACTCAATCTCGCGAGCATACGTCATTTCTATAATGAATCGCCCTGAATCAGACTGACCACCGAACGCCTGGGCGCTCAAGCGCCGGGCAAGGCTTATCAACACTACTTGGGAGAAGCCCCGTGGTTGAACGTATCTTGTATGTCTGCGCCTCACCCAGAGGAGAGCGGTCCGTTTCCGCTCAGATTACCGACGTGTTCCTGGCGGCATTGGCCGAGCGCAAAGCGGTGGAAATCGATCACTTGAATCCTTGGGAATGTGAGCTGCCTGAGGTAGATGGCGCCTTGCTCGCGGCGAAGTACGCGGGGCTTGCCGATGCCCCGCTGTCAACCGCACAGGCAGCTGCATGGGACCGGATCACGGCCCTCGCTCAACGATTCCACCGGGCGGATACCTTGGTGTTCAGCGTACCGCTGTGGAATTTCGGTATTCCGTACAAGCTCAAGCACCTGATCGACGCGATTTCGCACAAAGACGTGCTGTTCACCTTCGATGAGCAAGGATTGAACGGCATGCTTGGCGGGCGTCGAGCGATTGCCATCTACACCCGTGGTTTGGGCTACGGGCCCGGCTCACAGACACCCGACCAGGTGTTTGGCCTGGAGAAAACCTTCATCGACACATGGTTTCGCTTCGTTGGGATTAACCAGGCGCACAGTTTAGTGGTCGAACAGACCCTCGGCCCTGAGGGCGCCAGGATCCGTGAACGTGCCATTGAACAAGTGACCCTGCTGGCGCAGACCATTGACCAGAAAGCGGCCCAGACCCTCATTGTGGGCCGCGATGGTTGATATTCCCGTTACTGGATCTGCTCCGGCGTGACGATCACCCAGTTCTTGTCAGCCGTCACCGGCAACCCTTCCTTGGCCTGCGCCGCCGCATTCTTGGCAATCATCCCGTTGAGCTGGTCCATGTACTTGGCCTTGCGGTTTATCCACAGGTGGATACCGCCTTTGCCCACATCCACCCCGTGGAACTGCATGTAGCCATCGCTGGTCGGCGTGTCGCCGCCCACCAGCACCGGTTTCTTCCACTCATCGATGTAGGTAAGGATCGCCGCCTGCTTGCCCGCCATCCAGGTGGCCGGGGTCCACAGGTAAGGGGTCAACTCCAGGCCCTCGTTAGCCTTGGCATCGTAGTGCCCGGCGCTGATCTGCTTGCGCGCAGTGGTCAGCTGTCCGCTGGCGCGGTCCTTGAGCAGCAGGCTCACGCCAATCACGTTCTGGGGCTTCACGTTGTATCCATACTTGGGGTCCGAGGCGACCATGCGCACCAGCTCTTCGGAGGCCGCCGAAACCACATAGACCTCGATGCCATTCTCCATCAGCTTGTTGTACAGCTCGGCCTGGCCCTTGAAGACCTTGGGCGGCTGAACCTCGATGGCCTTGACCTGGTCGCCTTCGTAATAGGTGCTGGGGATCGGCTTGGTCGAAGCCATCAGCTCATCCACCTGCACCTTCAGCTCCTGCAAGGTAAAGCCCGAGAACACCTGGGCTACCCACGGGTAGCAGACCATGTCATCGATTTCACACAGCCGGTAGTAGTAACTGAATAGGCTTTCCTTGTGCTCGGCAGTGTCCTTGAACGGCATCAGCTTCAACGAAGGGTCGAGCTTGTCGCGGCTTAGCAGCCCCTTGTTTTCCATGAACGGAAGCAAGGCTTCTTCCAGGTCATAGCGGTAACTGGTGTTGTCCATGTCGAACACCGCGTAGTTACCCTTGTTGGCATTGGCGGCGATCATGCTGTCGAGCTGTTTGGCCGCGTCGGCAGGCCAGTGTTTGAGCTCCGTGGCGAAGGTTTCGATACTGAACAGCAGGGACAGGCCGATGGCGGCGGCTTTCACAGCGACTTTCATGTACGAATCTCCTGAAATGACCCAGAAACGCTAGTGCAACAATCCCCACTGCAAGCCCCCGATAACGACCTCCAGGCAGCTGCAAACGCCTTGTTCATTGCAATCTGCGACATCCCGTTATTCCATAAACGACTATGTAAATTCCATTTGGGTATAAATTCGTTTGTTTTCAGGCTGTTAGCATTTCCGTTCGCAATCGCTCACAGAGGCGATGCCACTTCTGCTTTTTTTGCTGGAGCTTCAATGAACCTGCCGCTGTCACTCAACCTGCTGGCATTCCTGGCCCTGTTGCTGGGTCTGGCACAAACCCGCCGCACCGACTGGAGCCTGGCCAAGAAGGTACTGCTTGGCCTGGTGCTGGGCGTGGTCTTCGGCCTTGTGCTGCACACGATCTATGGCGCTGGCCACCCTGTGCTCAAGGCAACCATCGCGTGGCTCGACCTGGTCGGCAACGGCTATGTCGGCCTGTTGCAGATGATCGTCATGCCGCTGATCTTCGCCTCGATCCTCAGTGCCGTGGCACGTTTGCACAATGCCTCTTCACTGGGCCGCATCAGCGTGCTGAGCATCGGCACCCTGCTGCTGACCACGGCCATTGCCGCCCTGATCGGCATTGTGTTGACCAACCTGTTCGGCCTCAGCGCCGAGGGCCTGGTGGCCGGCGCCCAGGAAAGCGCACGCATGCAGGTTATCCACAGTGACTACGCGGGCAAGGTCGCCGACCTCAACATCCCGCAACTGCTGCTGTCGTTCATCCCCAGCAACCCGGTAGGCGACCTGGCGCGGGCCAAGCCGACCTCGATCATCAGCGTGGTGATCTTTGCGGTGTTCCTCGGTCTGGCCGCGCTGCAGTTGATCAAGGACGACGCCGAGAAGGGTGAGCGCGCCCTGTCGGCCATCGACACCCTGCAGGCCTGGGTGATGCGCCTGGTGCGGGTGGTGATGAAGCTGACCCCCTATGGCGTGCTGGCGTTGATGACCAAAGTCGTGGCCAGCTCCAACACGGAGGACATCCTCAAGCTGGGCAGCTTCGTGGTGGTGTCGTACCTGGGCCTGGGGTTGATGTTCGTGGTGCATGGCATCATCCTCGCCGCCACCGGTGTGAGCCCGCTGCGCTTCTTCCGCAAGGTGTGGCCGGTGCTGACCTTCGCCTTCACCAGCCGCTCCAGCGCCGCCAGCATTCCGCTGAACATCGAGGCACAAACCCGCCGTCTGGGCGTGCCGCAATCGATCGCCAGCTTCAGCGCATCGTTCGGCACCACCATTGGCCAGAACGGCTGCGCCGGCCTCTATCCGGCCATGCTGGCGGTGATGGTCGCGCCAGCGGTGGGCATCAACACCTTCGACCCACTGTGGATCGCCACCCTGGTGGCCATCGTCACGCTGAGCTCGGCAGGAGTTGCCGGCGTGGGCGGCGGTGCCACCTTCGCCGCGCTGATCGTGCTGCCAGCCATGGGCTTGCCGGTGGAGTTGGTGGCGCTGCTGATTTCGGTGGAGCCGCTGATCGACATGGGCCGTACGGCGTTGAACGTGAACGGTTCGATGACGGCGGGCGTTGTCACCAGCCAGCTGCTGAAAGAGACAGACAAGGAAGTGCTGGCCGGTGATGAACATGCCGAGCTGAGCCACACCTGATAGATTGCCGGGGGCGCGTTGCGCCCCTTTCGCGACAAGGCCGCTCGTGTCTTGCTCAAAACCTAAACCCCCTGCGGTCCCCCGTAGGAGCGGGTTCACCCGCGAAGGGCTGCAAAGCAGCCCCCAACAATCTCACCCCTTATCCCAAACCTCGAAGTGATACACCGGCTTACCTTCCTCAGCCTGTGTCTCGCTAGAAGTCAGCCTCCACTGCCCTTCATCAAACGCCGGGAACCACGCATCCCCCTCTGGCGCCAACTCAACCCGCGTCAGGTACATGCGACTGACCAGCCCCTTCTCCAGCGCCTGCCCATACAGCTGCGCGCCACCAATCAGCATCAGCTCACCGACGCCCTGCTCGCGCGCCCACTGCTCGGCCCGCACCAACGCCTCTTCAAGCGAGGCGAACACTTCGGCACCCGCCAGTTCAAGCCCCGGCTGGCGGCTGACCACGATGTTCAGCCGCCCAGGCAGCGGCCGCCCCAGCGAGTCCCAGGTCTTGCGCCCCATGATGATCGGCTTGCCCAGGGTGGTGGCCTTGAAGTATTTGAAGTCCCCCGGCAAATGCCAGGGCATGGAGTTGTCGATGCCGATCACGCGGTTCTCGGCATAAGCCGCGATCAGGCTGAGGGGAAGTGATGTATTCATGCCGGCGAGGATAGCACCGGGCGTGTGGGTTATGCTTCTGCCTTGACCTGTGCAATGGAAGACCTTGTGACTGCACCCACGCCACTGGACAAGCGCTGGCTCACCGAAGCGGTACGCCTGCGCGAAGAACATGCCGGCCCGCTGGAAGACCAGGAAGCCAACCGCCACGCCCGCCAGCTAGGTGGCGACCTGGCCACGCGCATCGAAACACGTGCGCTGTTCCTGGCCGAGCGCGATGACATGACCGGCGCCCTGCGCCATTGGAAGCAGGGCGCGCGCCTGGCGCTGCTGGCCCTGCTGCTGCTGGCCGTGCTCAGCGGCGCAGGCCTGGGGCTGGCCGCCCTCGGTGACGGGCAGCGCCCGGTGAATGTGTTCTGGGCGCTGGGCAGCCTGCTCGGGCTGAACCTGCTGATGCTGCTGGGCTGGGCCATGGGTTTTGCCCTGAGCGGCGAGCATGGCGCAGGGCTGGGCCGCTTGTGGCTATGGCTAAGCGAACGCTTTGCCCGCGATGCCAAGGCCGCGCACCTGGCGCCAGCGCTGCTGGTGCTGCTGCAACGTCAACGCCTCAACCGGTGGCTGCTCGGCCTGTTGGTACACGGTCTGTGGCTGCTGGCGATGCTCACCGCGCTGGGCATGCTGCTGGCCTTGCTGGCGACCCGACGCTATGGCTTTGTCTGGGAAACCACCTTGCTCGCCGCCGAGCCGTTCATTCACCTGACCCAAGCACTGGGCGCCCTGCCCTCGTTGCTAGGCTTCGCCGTGCCCGACGAAGCCATGATCCGCGCCAGCGGCGACAGCTTGCCGGCCCTGGACATGGCACGCCAGGCCTGGGCCAGCTGGCTGCTCGGCGTGGTGCTGGTATACGGCCTGCTGCCCCGCCTGCTGCTGGCCGGGCTATGCCTGTGGCGCTGGCGCCAGGGCCGTGAACGCCTGACGCTGGACCTGGGCCTGCCCGGCTACGCGCAACTGCGCGAGGCACTGATGCCGCGCAGCGAGCGCATCGGCGTGCAGGATGCTGCCCCGCAAGCCTTGCCACAGTTTGCCGCCGGGCAGCTGGAAAGCGGCAGCAGCGGTGCCCTGCTGGTGGGCCTGGAGCTGGACGACCAGCGCCCTTGGCCACCGGCCCTGCCCAAAAGCGTGACCGATGCCGGCGTGCTCGACAGCCGCGAATCACGCAACCGGCTGTTGGAGCAGCTCAGCCGCTTCCCACCGGCACGCCTGGCCATCGCCTGCGACCCACGCCGCTCGCCCGACCGCGGCAGCTTGGCGCTGCTCGCCGAACTGGCGCGCAATGCCGGCGCAACCCGTATCTGGCTGCTGCAGGCTGCACCGGGCCAGCCCCTCGATGCCGAGCGCCTGGGCGATTGGCACGAAGCCCTTGACCGCCTTGGCCTGCAACATGCCGACACCTCACCGCTGACCTGGCTGGAGCATGGCCATGACTGAGCCACTGAAACTGGCCGTGGTCGGCCATACCAATGTCGGCAAAACCTCGCTACTGCGCACCCTGACCCGCGACGTCGGTTTTGGCGAAGTGTCCCACCGCCCCAGCACTACCCGCCATGTGGAAGGTGCGCGGCTGTCTGTGGACGGTGAACCCTTGCTGGAGCTGTACGACACGCCCGGCCTGGAAGATGCCATCGCCCTGCTCGACTACCTTGAACGTCTGGAACGCCCGGGCGAGCGCCTGGACGGCCCGGCCCGGCTGGAGCGCTTTCTGCAGGGCAGCGAAGCGCGCCAACGCTTCGAGCAGGAGGCCAAGGTATTGCGCCAACTGCTGGCCAGTAATGCCGGGCTGTATGTGATCGATGCGCGCGAGCCGGTGCTGGCCAAGTACCGCGACGAACTGGAAGTACTGGCCAACTGCGGCAAGCCGTTGCTGCCGGTGCTCAACTTCGTCGCCAGCAGCCAGCACCGTGAGCCGGAATGGCGTGAAGCCCTTGCCCGGCTTGGGCTTCACGCATTGGTACGGTTCGACAGCGTGGCCCCGCCGGAAGATGGCGAGCGCCGCTTGTACGAAAGCCTGGCGCTACTGCTGGAAAACGCCCGCCCGGCGCTGCAACGGCTGATCGACGACCAGCAGGCACAGCGTTTGGCACGCCGGCACAGCGGCAAGCGCCTGATCGCCGAACTGCTGCTCGATTGCGCTGCATGCCGGCGCAGTGTCGAGGCCGAACCAGCGGCAGAAGCCCGGGCCATCGAGGCGCTGCGCCAGGACATACGCCAACGAGAACAACGCTGCGTCGAAGCCTTGCTCAAGCTGTATGCCTTCCGCCGCGAGGACGCCCATGCCAGCGACCTGCCGTTGCTGGACGGCCGCTGGGGCGATGATTTGTTCAATCCAGAGACGTTAAAACTGCTGGGCGTGCGCCTGGGCAGCGGCGTGGCGGCGGGGGCGGCAGCGGGGGCCGGGGTCGATTTGCTGGTTGGTGGCCTCACCCTCGGCGCGGCGGCGCTGGCCGGGGCGATTGCCGGCGGTGCGCTGCAGACGGCGCGCAACTATGGTTCGCGGTTGATGGGCAAGCTCAAGGGCAAGCGCGAGCTGACCGTGGACGACACGGTATTGCGTCTGCTGGCCTTGCGTCAGCAGCAGTTGATGGTGGCGCTGGATAACCGCGGGCATGCGGCGCAGGACAGCATCAGGCTGGGTGAGCTGGATGAAAAGGCCTGGCGTGAGGGCAAGTTGCCGGAGGCGTTGGTCAAAGCGCGGGCGCACCCGCAGTGGTCCACCCTGAATCCCGGGGCCAAGCTGAATCAGGCTGAGCGGCAGGAGCAGTTGGAGGCGCTGGTTTCACAGATTTGAGCCAGCAGGGTTGGCCTCTTCGCGGGTAAACCCGCTCCTACGGGCGGCCTGTGTACAACCACCGATGTGCGCCCACCACCAATCCGGCGTAGGAGCGGGTTTACCCGCGAATACGGTAGCGGCGGCAACGGTGAACGGCGGGTGGAAATTGGCCAGCAGGGCCGGCCCTTTCGCGGGTAAACCCGCTCCTACGACGGGCTGTGTCCACCCCCGTGTGGGTCCACCACCGATCTGTGTAGGAGCGGGTTTACCCGCGAATACGGTAGCGGCGGCAACGGTGAGCGGCGGGTAGAAATTGGCCAGCAGGGCCGGCCTCTTCGCGGGTAAACCCGCTCCTACACGGCGGCCTGTGTCCAACCACCGATGTGCGCCCACCACCAATCCGGTGTAGGAGCGGGTTTACCCGCGAATACGGTAGCGGCAGCAACAGTGAACGGCGGGTGGAAATTGGCCAGCAGGGCCGGCCCTTTCACGGTTTACCCGCGAAGAGGCCGGCCCTGCAATAGTGAAGCGTTACTGCTGGGCCACCTTCTCCGACTTGCCGTCATAGCGCTTGCGCCATTCGGCCAGAATCTGGTCGCGGTTCTTCGAGGCCCAGGCAAAGTCGTTCTTGATCAACCGCTGCTCATAATCCGCCGGTAGCTCGGTCTGCGGCTTGGCGATGCCCGGCGCGGCCAGTACGGCGAAGTTTTCCTTGTACAGTTCCATGGCCGCCGGGCTGGCGGAGAAATCGGCCAGGCGCTTGGCTGCATCCGCCTTGGGCGAGCCTTTGATCACTGCGGTTGCCTCGATCTCCCAGCCCAAACCCTCCTTTGGCAGCACGATGTCCAACGGCGCGCCTTGGCGCTTGAGCTGAACGGCCGGGTATTCGAACGAAATACCGATCGGGAACTCGCCCGCCGCCGCCAGCTTGCACGGTTTGGAGCCGGAATGAACGTACTGGCCGATGTTCTGGTGCAGCGCATCCATGTAGGCCCAGCCCTGCGGCTCGCCAAAGGTCTGCAACCAGGCACTGACATCCAGGAAGCCGGTGCCGGACGAGGCCGGGTTGGGCATGACGATCTTGCCTTTGTACTCAGGCTTGGTCAGGTCCTGCCAGCTCACCGGTTTGCTCAGGCCCTGTTTCTCGGCCTCGATGGTGTTGAAGCAAATGGTGGCGGCCCACACGTCCATGCCGACCCAGGCTGGCGGGTTGGCGGCGTCGCGATAATTGCCGGAGATCTTGCCCAGGTCCTTTGGCGCATAGGCTTCGAGCATGCCGTTCTGGTCGAGGATGGCCAGGCTCGATGCCGCCAGCCCCCACACAGCGTCAGCTTGCGGGCGCTCTTTCTCCGCCAGCAGCTTGGCGGTGATGATACCGGTGGAATCACGCACCCACTTGATCTCGATATCCGGGTTGGCTTTCTCAAAGGCCTGCTTGTAGGTTTTCAGTTGCTCGGCTTCCAGGGCGGTGTAGACCGTCAGTTGGGTATCGGCGGCCGAAGCCTGCAGGCTGAACACGGCGGAAACGGCAACGGCAAGTGCAAGGTGCTTGTGCATGGGTAGGTTCCTTACAGGTCAGACGGTCGCGGCGCGTTGGCGCCAGGCTTGGGAGCGGCGCAGCAGGCCGCGCGAGGCTGCAGCCAGCAACAGTGAAGCGCCGGCACTGGTCAGCAGGATCAAGGTGGACATGGCGGCGGCACCGCCAACGTTGCCGGCGTCGTCCATGTTCAGCACGGCAACGGCAGCCAGGATGGTGTCGGGGCTGTACAGAAAGATCGCTGCCGACACGGTGGTCATCGCCGATACGAACAGGTAGCGGATGATGTCCAGCAGCGCCGGCAGGCAAATCGGCACGGTCACGCGCAGGAAGTGCTTGTACAACGGCGCTTTCAGCGACAGCGCGGCGGCCTCGAACTCGCCGTCGAGTTGGCGCAGAGCGGTGGTCGCGGTCATCTGCGCGGTGGTCAGGTAATGGGCAATGGTGCACACCACCAGCAACCCCATGCCGCCGTACAGCACATGCAGCGGGTTGCCGTTCAGGTTGAAGAAGAATACGTAGCCCAGGCCCAGTACCAGGCCCGGCACGGCCATGGGGATGAAGCTGAGCAGGCGCAGCGCATGGTTGAGCAGGCGTTGGCCCTGGGTCTTCTCCATCAGGTAGGCACCAGTGAAGATCACGATGCTGCCGATCAGCGCGGTGCCAATGGCCATGGTCACGCTATTGCGGTAGGCCAGCCAGCCGCCACCGGCAGTGTCTTCGAACATGTAGTGGCGCAGCGACAACGACAGGTTGTAGGGCCAGAAAGTGACCAGCGAGGAGTACACCGCCATACCGATCACCACCAGCAACGCCGCGCACACCAGCAGCACAATGGTCAGGAAGCAGGCATCGCGGCCGCGTGATGGCTTGGGTTCGAACACCTGGGCACGGCCGCCCATGGCCTCGCCCTGGCGTCTACGCAGCCAGGCGTCGACGGTAAAGCTGAACAGGGCCGGCAACAGCAGCACCATGCCGATCAGCGCGCCACGGCCGAACTGTTGCTGGCCCACCACCGCCTTGTAGGCTTCCAGCGCCAGCACTTGGTAGTCGCCCCCCACCACGACCGGTACACCGAAGTCTGTGATAGTCAGCGTGAATACCAGGCAGAACGCCGCGAATACCGCCTGGCGCGAGGCCGGCCAGGTGATGCTGGTGAACGCACGCCACGAGCCTGCCCCCATGCTGGAGGCCGCATCGAACAGGCGAGCATCGGCCAGTGACAGTGCCGACAGCAGAATCATCAGCGCATGCGGGAAGGTATAGATGGCCTCGCCCAGCACGATGCCCCAGAAGCCGTAGATATTGTCGCTGAGCAACCCACGCAGCAGGCCCTGGTTGCCAAACAGGTAGACCAGGGCGATGGCCGGCAGCATCGACGGTGCCAGCAATGGCAGCAGCGAAATCCCCCGCCACAGGCCCTTGGCCGGAATCAACGTGCGTTGCAGGGCAAAGGCGAACAAATAGGCCAGCGGTACCACAATGGCCGCGACAGTGAAGGCCACCGACAGGCTGTTGCCAAGCAGCCAGTGGAAGCTGGCGCTGGCAAACAGTTCACGGGCCGCCAGCAAACCACCGCCCTGGCCCGCTTCACCGCTGAAACCACGCCAGAAGATCGCCAGCAACGGCATCAGCACGGCCAGCACCAACAGGATCAGCAGCAGGCTCTTGCCGCCGACGACGAACAGCCGGTCACCCAGGGCGATGCCAGCACGCGGCGCGGCTTTGGCCTGGCTCAACGGCAGGGACATTGGCGCGGCCATCTCAGGCAAACACCTGCAGGCTCTGCGGCGGCAACGCCACCCAGATGTCCTGCGAGCCCAGGCGCGGCATGGCCTCAGGGGCCAGCTCGGCCAGCAGGGCATGGCCTGGCAGGGCCTTGAGTTCAAAACTCATGCGGCAGCGGTTACCGAGGAAGGTGATTTCGCGGACCATGGCCGGGAACAGGTTTTCTTCGTGCACCACCGGGTTGACCGTGATCGCTTCCGGGCGGCAGAACAGCCGGCCACTGCTGGCCTGGGCTGAACCCGGCGCCAGGCGCATGTTCATGTCGCCAACCAGGGCATGGCTGTCGCTGCTGCGCTGGAACGGCAGCCAGTTGCCCTGGCCGACGAACTCGGCCACGAACGGCGTGGCCGGGTGGTCATAGATTTCCTGCGGGGTGGCGTACTGCTCGACCTGGCCGTTGTTCATCACCGCGATGCGGTCGGCCATCAACATGGCCTCGTCCTGGTTGTGGGTAACCATCAACGTGGTGATGCCCAGTTGGCGCTGCAGCTGACGCAATTCGGTGCACAAGTGCTCGCGCACCCGGGCGTCCAGCGCCGACATCGGCTCATCGAGCAGCAGCAGCGATGGCGACGGTGCCAGCGCGCGGGCCAGGGCCACACGTTGCTGCTGGCCACCGGAGAGCTGGCCTGGGTACTTCTTCTCGCTGCCAGACAGGCCTACCAGTTCGAGCATTTCGGCCACCCGCTGACGGGCCTGCTCGCGACCACTGCCCGTCAGGCCATAGGCGATATTGGCTTCGACGGTAAGGTTGGGAAACAGCGCGTAGGACTGGAACAGGATGCCGTAGTCGCGCGCCTGGGGGGACAGATCGGAGATATCACGTTCGCCGATGTACAGCGTACCGCGATCCTGGCGCTCCAGGCCGGCAATGCAACGCAGCAACGTGGTCTTGCCACAGCCGGATGGGCCGAGCAGGCACACCAGTTCGCCCGCGGCGATGTCCAGCGAGACATCGTTGAGCGCCGTAAAGGCACCGAAGCGCTTGTGGATGTTGCACACTTTTATCTGTGCGCCGGGGGTGGTGTGGTTCATGGCATGGCCTCATCGAAGAGATGGGGCCATGCTAGGTAGGCTGTGCGAAGGTTCTGTGGCTTTAAGGCAAAAGCCGGTGATAGTGGTATAGGTAGATTTAGTAGTGGCCTGTACCGGCCTCTTCGCGGGTAAACCCGCTCCTACAACGGAATGCGTGTTCGCGGAAAATGCAGGCATGCGCGATCGCAGAAATGCAGGCATGCGTGTTTGCAGAAATGCAGGAGCGGGTTTACCCGCGAACAAGCCAACACGAATCTAGAACTGCGAACCGGCCACTTCCTGCGCCACCCCCAGGAATGCCGCCGGCAACCGGGCCTGGCGCCGCTCCTTCAGGCAATACAGGTACTCATGCATCACCGGCGCATTTTCCAGCGCCAGCACCCGGAGTTCGGGATTGTGCGGCACCTCATGGCGGGCAATCACGCTGATGCCGATATTGCGCAGCACCGCTTCGCGGATCGACTCGCGGCTGCCGATTTCCATCATGGCGCTGGCCTTGACCCCAGCCTCCTGCATCATCTGCTCGGTCAGCTTGCGTGTGGTCGAGCCCTTCTCGCGCATCAGCAGGCAATGCCCCGACACCACCTCGATCGACACCGTCTGGCGATGGGCCAGCGGATGGTTGCGATGCACCGCCACCACCAAAGGGTCAGTGCCCAGTATCCGCCGCACCAACCGTGCGTCCTCCACCCATTGCGACGACGCGGCAATGTCCACCCGGTAATCCTCGAGCATTTCCAGCACCTGCTGCGAGTTGCCGATCTCCACCGCCACTTCAACCTGCGGCAGGCGTTCGCGATAGATCTTGACCAGGTCGAGAATGTAGTAAGGCGCAGTGGCAGCGATGCGCAGGCTGCCCTGGGCCTGGCCACTGTTGCGCAGCTCGAACTCGATGTCGGCTTCCTGCTGCAGCAGCGCCTTGACCATCGGCAGCAGGCGTAAGCCCTCCTCACTCAACACCAGGCGCCGCCCGCCGCGGTAGAACAGCTCCACGGCGTACTGGCCTTCCAGGCTGCGGATCTGCGTGGTCACCGTGGGCTGGCTGAGGCCAAGCTTCTTCGCCGCCTGGGTGATGCTGCCCAGACGGGCCACCATGTAGAAGGCCTTCAGCTCGGAACTCAGCATGTACGTCCTCTATTTGCGCAAAAGGCGCAAGCCGTTGAACACCACCAGCAAGCTCACGCCCATATCAGCGAACACCGCCATCCACATCGTGGCCATGCCGGCGAAGGTGATCGCCAGAAATATCGCCTTGATGCCCAACGCCAGGACGATGTTCTGCATGAGAATCGCCGCACTTTGGCGCGACAGCCTGACGAAGGCCGGGATTTTGCGCAAGTCATCGTCCATCAGCGCCACATCGGCCGTCTCGATGGCGGTGTCGGTGCCGGCAGCAGCCATGGCAAAACCGATTTCGGCGCGGGCCAGTGCCGGGGCGTCGTTGATGCCGTCACCGACCATGCCCACCCGATGGCCCTGGGCGTACAACGCCTCAATGGTTCTCAGCTTGTCGGCCGGCAACAGGTTGCCCTCGGCGCGGTCGATCCCCACCACGGCGGCAATGGCCTGCGCAGTATGCGGATTGTCACCGGTCAGCATGACAGTCTTGATACCCAGCTGATGCAATTCAGCGATCGCCTGACGGCTGCTGTCCTTGACCGTGTCGGCCACGGCGAAAAGTGCCAGTGGCCCGGAGCGGTCAAGCAGCAGGACCACGGTCTTGCCCTGGCGCTCCAGCGCATCCAGTTGGGCCTCCAGCGCTGGCGAACACAGCCCCAGCTCCTCGACCAGGCGGTGGTTGCCCAAGTGGTAGACCTCACCGGCAATGACACCACGCACGCCACGCCCGGCCAGGGCGGCGAAGTCACTGACCTCGCTCAAGGCCAGGCCTTGCTGCTTGCCGAACTCGGCGATGGCGCGGGACACCGGGTGGTCCGAACGCTCGCCCAGGCTGGCCGCCAAGGCTTGCGCACGGTCTTCGAACAGCGGCGCCAGCACCTTGGCGTCGGTCTGCACCGGCTTGCCATGGGTGATGGTGCCGGTCTTGTCCAGGGCCAGAAAATCCAGGTGGCGGCCACCCTCCAGGTACACGCCACCCTTGATCAGGATGCCTTTGCGCGCAGCGGCGGCCAGGCCACTGACGATGGTCACCGGAGTCGAGATCACCAGCGCGCAGGGGCAGGCCACCACCAGCAGCACCAAGGCGCGGTATACCCAGTCGAACCAGGCGCCAGCCAGGAACAGCGGTGGTATCAGCGCCACGGCCAGGGCAATGGCGAACACCACCGGGGTGTAGATGCGCGAGAAACGGTCGACGAAGCGCTGGGTGGGCGCCCGCGCGCCCTGCGCTTCCTCCACCGCCTTGATGATCCGCGCCAGTGTCGACTGCCCGGCAGCGGCGGTGACGCGAAATTCCAGCGCCCCCGCCTGGTTGATGGTGCCAGCAAATAGCTTGTCGCCCACACCCTTCTCTATAGGCAGGCTTTCGCCGGTAATCGGCGCCTGATCGACACTGGATTGCCCACTGGTCACTTCACCGTCCAGGCCGATGCGCTCACCCGGGCGCACCCGCACCAGTGCGCCGATGTCTACCTCACGCACTTCCAGCTCGCGCCACTGGCCATCGGCCTGCTGCACCGTAGCCATGTCCGGGGTCAGTTGCATCAAGCCGCCGATGGCATTGCGCGCACGGTCCAGCGAGCGCGCTTCGATCAGTTCGGCAACGGTGAACAGCACCATCACCATAGCCGCTTCCGGCCACTGGCCGATCAATACGGCCCCCGTCACGGCGATACTCATCAGCGCATTGATGTTGAGGTTCCGGTTTTTCAGGGCAATCCAGCCCTTCTTGTAGGTACCCAGGCCGCAACCGAGAATCGCTGCCAGTGCCAGGCCCGCCACCATCCATTCCGGGGCGAGTGCAGCAAAGTGCACGATTTCGGCGGCGATTGCGGCAACGCCCGACAATGCCAGTGGCCACCAGCGGGCCTTGGCCGGTTGTGGCACGCTGACGCTGCCGTCGTCCTGGGCGGCAATCGGCTCGGCCTTCATGCCCAGGCTGTCGATCGCCCGCTCGATGTTGGCGGTGCCGTCCAGGGTGTGACGCACGCCAAGCACGCGGTTGATCAGGTTGAACTCCAGCTGTTCGATACCGGCCAGCTTGCTCAGTTTGTCCTGAATCAGGGTCTGTTCGGTGGGACAGTCCATGGCCTCGATGCGGAAAAGGCTGAGTTGTGCCTGGGCACTGGCCGTTTCGCTCAGTTGCACCAGCGGCGGCGCGGCTTTGGCGCCGCAGCAGCTGTGGCCGTGGGCAGCATGGCCATGGTCGTCATTACCATGAGCGTGATCGTGATCGTGCGGATGCTTGTGTTCGTGGCTGACAGGCTGGTTCATGGGGTCATCCTTAAATTGAGCCTGTTGCCAAGTGAACACCCTGTAGCCACTATAGGGTCAAGCCACTTGCTGGAGATTTCGCGATGAAGATCGGAGAACTGGCCAAAGCCACCGACTGCGCGGTGGAAACCATCCGCTACTACGAGCGTGAAAACCTGCTGCCGGAGCCGGCGCGCAGCGAGGGCAACTACCGGTTGTACACCCAGGCCCATGTGGAGCGGCTGACCTTCATCCGCAACTGTCGCACGCTGGACATGACCCTGGACGAAATTCGCAGCCTGCTACGCCTGCGCGACAGCCCCGCCGACGCGTGCGGCAGCGTCAATGCGCTGATCGACGAGCATATCGAGCATGTTCAGGCGCGGATCGATGGCCTGGTGGCATTGCAGGAGCAGCTGGTGGAGCTGCGGCGGCGCTGCAACGCGCAGGGGAGTGAATGCGCGATCTTGCAGCAACTGGAGACGAACGGGGCGGTATCGGTGCCGGATACCGAGCATTCGCATGTGGGGCGGAGTCATGGGCATTAAGCCAGAAGCTTCGCGGGTGAACCCGCTCCTACATGGACCGCGCAGGACTTAGGCCTGTGCAGTACCCCGTAGGAGCGGGTTCACCCGCGAAGAGGCCAGTTCGAACAATGAAGATCTATCAGACCGCCATCGGCGCTGTCATCGGCGCATGGTGCTCATAGCCTTCCAGCCAGAAATCACTCGGCTCAATCTTCTCCAGCCACTCCGGCTCATACTTGCCAGTTTCGGCAAATGCCGGAACACGGTCGCTGATCACCAGCTTCGGCGCTTCCAACGGCTCGCGCTTGAGCTGCTCGTTGAGCATGTCCAGGTGGTTTTCATACACATGGGCATCGCCGATGAAGTAGGTGAACCAGCGCGGTGTATAGCCGGTCAGGCGGCCGAACAGCGACAGCAGCGCCGCGCCTTCGGTGAGGTTGAACGGTGTGCCCAGCCCCAGGTCGTTGGAGCGGATGTATAGGGTCAGGGAAATTTCCCTGGTCTCGACATTCGGGTGGAACTGGTACAGCAAGTGACACGGTGGCAGTGCCATTTCGTCCAGTTGCGCGCAGTTCCAGCCGTGGAACAGGATGCGGCGGCTACCCGGGTCGTTGGCGATGGTGTCCAGGCACTGGCGCACCTGGTCGATCGCCTTGTACAGGATGACGAACGCGACGCCGTCCTCTTCGTCCTGGGCAATGCGGCGGAAACCGGCTTGCTCGGCCATTTCGATGGCCGCCGGGTTGCTCAGCGGGATGCGCTTGTAGCCCGGCCACTGGCGCCATTGCACGCCATAGATCTCGCCCAGGTCATCATGGCCCTGACGGAACGGGTTGGCCAGCCACTGGGCGTTTTCGTTGGCGTTCTGGTCCCAGACCTTGCAGCCAAGCTCACGGAACTCACCGGCGTTCTTCACGCCACGCAGGAAACCGACCATTTCACCGATCGCCGACTTGAACGCCAGCTTGCGCGTGGTAATGGCCGGAAAGCCCTTCTGCAGGTCGAAACGCAGCATCGCGCCCGGCAGGCTGATGGTGCGGATGCCGGTGCGGTTTCCCTGCAACGTGCCGTTATCAATGACGTCGCGGACCAGGTCCAGATACTGTTTCATGGCTTACCTGTAGCAAAAACGGCAGGGGGATGGCCCCTGCCGTGGGATTAATCAGGCGGGTTTCGCCGTAGGCTTGCGATTATAAGCCCACCAGATCAAGACGAGGCCACCGACTATCATCGGAATGCACAGCAACTGGCCTTGAGTGAGCCAGCCGAACGCGATGTAACCGAGTTGTGCATCCGGCACCCGGACAAACTCCACGGCGAAGCGGAAGATGCCATAGCACAACGAGAACATTCCCGACACCGCCATGGTCGGCCGTGGCTTGCGCGAGAACAGCCACAGGATGACGAACAGCGCCACGCCCTCAAGGGCGAACTGGTAGAGCTGTGACGGGTGGCGCGGCAACTGGGCCGGGTCGCTGAACGGCGGGAAGATCATCGCCCATGGGACGTCGGTGGGTTTGCCCCACAGCTCGGCGTTGATGAAGTTGCCGATACGCCCGGCACCCAGGCCAATCGGCACCAGCGGGGCGACGAAGTCCATCAGCTCGAAGAACGACTTGTTGTTGCGCTTGCCGAACCACAAGGCCGCCAGCATCACGCCGATGAAGCCGCCGTGGAACGACATACCGCCTTTCCATACCTCGAAGATCAGCGTCGGGTTGGCCAGGTAGGCGTGCAAGTCGTAGAACAGCACATAGCCCAGGCGCCCGCCGACAATCACCCCCATCGACAGCCAGAACACCAGGTCGGACAGCTTCTCGCGGTTCCAGGTGGGGTCGAAGCGGTTCAGCCGGCGTGAGGCCAGCAGCCAGGCACCGCCGATGCCGATCAGGTACATCAGGCCGTACCAATGGATTTTCAGCGGCCCGATGGCCAGGGCCACGGGGTCTATCTGCGGGTAAGGCAGCATGGAACTTCCTCTCGATTCAAATCAAAAAGCTGAGGCCGACACAGAACAGCAGGGCTGCGAACAGGCGTTTCAACAAACGGGGCGACAGCTTGTGCGCCAGGCGCGCGCCGAAGCGGGCGAAGAACATGCTGGTCACGGCAATGCCGACCAGCGCCGGCAGGTACACGTAACCCAGGCTGTGGGGCGGCAGGTGCTCCTCGTGCCAACCCAGCAGCATGAAGCTTAGGGCACTGGCCACAGCAATCGGCAGGCCACAGGCCGATGACGTGGCCACTGCCTGCTGCATGGGCAGGCTACGCCAGGTGAGGAACGGCACCGTCAGCGAACCACCGCCAATGCCGAAAATGGCCGAGGCCCAGCCAATCACGCCACCTGCACCGATCAGCCCAGGTTTACCGGGGACGCCACGGCTGGCCTTGGGTTTGAGGTCAAGGGCCATCTGCGCGGCGATGACCAGGGCGAACACACCGATGATCTTTTGCAGCAGTGGGCCCTGGATCAGCGAAGCGGTCTTGGCACCGACACCGGCCCCCAGGAGGATGCCGAAGGTCATCCAGACGAAGATCGGCCATTGCACCGCGCGCTTGCGGTGGTGCTCCCGCACGGCGTTGATCGAGGTGAAGACGATGGTGGCCAATGACGTGCCGACGGCCAGGTGGGTCAGCACCGAAGCGTCGAAACCCTGCAGGGTAAAGCTGAACACCAGCACCGGCACGATGATGATGCCGCCGCCCACGCCGAACAGCCCGGCCAGCACACCGGCACAGGCGCCCAACAACAGATAGAGCACGAATTCCATTCGGCGTCCCCTAGAAATCAATCCGGCATGGTAACGGAAGCCGGGCTCGGGGCTCTAGTGAACTCTGTGTCAGGATGGATCCGCATCGTTGCTGTGGGTACAGTGACCAAAAAACACAGAGGCCCAACCTATGTGCCTGATCGTATTTGCCTGGCGGCCGGGGCACGCCCTGCCGCTGATCGTGGCGGCCAACCGCGACGAATTCTATGCCCGCCCCACTCAGCCCCTGGCGGCCTGGGAGGATGCACCTGGGGTGCATGCCGGGCGCGACCTGGAGGCAGGCGGTACCTGGCTGGGCGTAGGCCCACAGGGGCGCTTTGCCGCGCTGACCAACATCCGCGACCCGGGCCAGGCGCCGGGGCCTCGCTCGCGGGGTGAGCTGGTGGCGGCGTTTCTGCAGGGCGAGCTAGGGGTCGAGGCTTACCTGGACCAGGTGGCCAGCCGTAGCGGGCAGTACTCGGGGTTCAACCTGCTGGTGGGTGATGGGCAGCGACTGGGCTATCTGCATGCCCGTGAGGCCACGCCGCGCCTGCTGAAGGCTGGGGTTTACGGGCTTTCGAACGCCGGGCTGGATACACCGTGGCCGAAGCTGGTGAAGGCACGTGACGGGCTGGAAAACCTGCTGGACACGCCGGAGCCGCACAGGCTGCTGGCTTTACTCGCGGATAACGAGCCCGCGGCTGATGGAGACCTACCCGAGACAGGCGTGGGGTTGGCGACCGAGAAGTTGCTGTCGAGCGTCTTCATCGCCAGCCAGAATTACGGGACCCGGGCGAGCACAGTGCTCATTGTGGATGACCAGGGGCAAAGGCGGCTGGTTGAGCGCAGTTTCGGGCCTTTTGGCGGGCATTTGGGGGAAATTGAGTTGTTGGCCTGAACATTTGATGTTGTCTGTTCGGGCCTCTTCGCGGGTAAACCCGCTCCTACACTGATCGGGGGTACACATTGGTGGGCGCAGGTCGGTTGTAGGAGCGGGTTCACCCGCGAAGAGGCCGGCACAGGCAGCATCACCCTCACAGGGTTTTATTAGCCCCAGGCCCAATCATCCGCGCCAACCCAAGGTTCTTCAGGGCCAGTTGCAGCGAGCTGTGGATAACCTGCGGGTTGTCATGGCTCAAGGCCTCGGCCAGCAGTTCCTTGGCCTTGCCCATATTGATCTGGCGCAGCATCCACTTCACCTTCGGCAGGTTGGTGGCGTTCATCGACAGGCTGTCGAAGCCCATGGCCATCAACAGGACCGCCGCCGCCGGGTCACCGGCCATCTCGCCGCAGATGCTCACCGGCTTGCCTTCGCCATGGGCGTCGCGCACCACCGTGTTCAGCGCCTGCAGTACCGCCGGGTGCAGGTAATCGTACAGGTCGGCGACCCGCGGGTTGTTGCGGTCCACCGCCAGCAGATACTGGGTCAGGTCGTTGGAGCCTACCGACAGGAAGTCCACCTGCCGCGCCAGCTCCTTGGTCTGGTACACCGCCGCCGGAATTTCCACCATCACACCCACTGGCGGCATCGGTACATCGGTACCTTCGTCACGCACTTCACCCCAGGCACGGTGGATCAGGTGCAGCGCCTCTTCCAGCTCGTGAATGCCGGAAATCATCGGCAGCAGGATGCGCAGGTTGTTCAGGCCCTCGCTGGCCTTGAGCATGGCGCGGGTCTGTACCAGGAAGATTTCCGGGTGGTCGAGGGTGACGCGGATGCCGCGCCAGCCGAGGAACGGGTTTTCTTCCTTGATGGGGAAGTACGACAGTGCCTTGTCGCCACCGATGTCGAGGGTACGCATGGTCACCGGCAGCGGGTGGAAGGCCGCCAGTTGCTCACGATAGATGGCCAGCTGCTCTTTCTCACTGGGGAAGCGCTGGTTGATCATGAACGGCACTTCAGTGCGGTACAGGCCTACCCCTTCGGCACCGCGCTGCTGGGCACGGGCCACGTCAGCGAGCAGGCCGGTGTTGACCCACAGGGGCATGCGATGGCCGTCGGGGGTGACGCACGGAAGTTCGCGCAGTGCATCCAGCCCTTGGGCCAGCTGGCGTTCCTCCTCGACCACTTCGCTGTACTGCTTGCGCAGCACTTCACTGGGGTTGGTGAACACCTCGCCCTTGTAGCCGTCGACGATCAGTTCAATACCGTCGACCTTGGAGTATGGCAGGTCGACCAGGCCCATCACCGTGGGGATACCCATGGCCCGCGCGAGGATGGCGACGTGGGAGTTGCCCGAGCCGAGTACCGAGACCAGGCCGACCAGCTTGCCTTCCGGCACTTCACCGAGCATGGCCGGTGTCAGTTCCTCACTGACCAGGATGGTGTTGTCGGCATACACCAGCGACTGCGAACGCGCTTCCTGCAGGTAGGCCAAAAGGCGGCGCCCCAGGTCCTTGACGTCGGAGGCACGCTCACGCAGGTAGTCGTCGTCCATCAGCTCGAAGCGATTGACGTGCTCACCAACCACCTGGCGCAGGGCGCCCTGGGCCCATTGGCCGGTCTTGATGACCTCGGTCACCTCACCGCCCAGGGCTGCGTCTTCAAGCATCATCAGATAGACGTCGAACAGCGCACGCTCTTCCGGGCGCAGCTGGGTGGCCAGTTTGGCCGAAAGCTTGCGCATGTCGTCGCGCACACCTTCCAGGGCGTTCTGGAACAGCTTGAGTTCGGCGTCGATGTCATCGACTGTCTTGTCCGGGACCACTTCCAGGTCGGCCGGCGGCAACATCACCACCGCACGCCCCACCGCGGCACCAGGCGAACCCGGCACACCCACGAAGCGCGCTTCCTGAATACCTTTGCCCTGACGGCCCAGGCCACGGATCGAGCCGGTAGCCTCGGCGTGGGCGATAACCCCGGCAAGCTGGGCGCTCATGGTGACCAGGAAGGCTTCCTCGCCCTCGTCGAACTGACGGCGCTCCTTTTGCTGGATGACCAGTACCCCGACCACACGGCGGTGGTGAATGATCGGCGCACCCAGGAAGGAGGCGAATTTCTCTTCGCCGGTTTCGGCAAAGTAGCGGTAACGCGGGTGGTCGGCGGCGTTTTCCAGGTTCAGCGGCTCTTCCCGGGTACCGACCAGGCCAACCAGGCCTTCGTTGGGGGCCATGCTGACCTTGCCGATGGAGCGCTTGTTCAGGCCTTCGGTAGCCATCAGCACGAAGCGGTTGGTTTCCGGGTCGAGCAGGTAGACCGAGCAGACCTGGCTGCCCATGGCTTCCTTGACGCGCAAGACAATGATCCCCAACGCCGACTTGAGATCTTTGGCGGAGTTTACTTCCTGGACGATCTTGCGCAGCGTATTGAGCATGGCTCGGGGTCGAACTCCGTCGTCAGTCGCGCGTCAACAGACGCGGTGCTAGCTCTTTCAGGGCGCGCCGGTACACCTCGCGCTTGAATGTCACAACCTGGCCCAGCGGATACCAATAGCTCACCCAGCGCCAGCCGTCGAATTCCGGCTTGCCGGTCAGGTCCATCCGCACCCGTTGTTCGTTGCTGACCAGGCGCAGCAGGAACCACTTCTGCTTCTGGCCGATGCACAGCGGCTGGCTGTGGGTACGTACCAATCGCTGGGGTAAACGATAACGCAACCAGCCACGGGTGCAGGCAAGAATTTCTACATCGTCGCGTTCAAGGCCAACTTCTTCGTTCAGCTCGCGGTACAGGGCGTCTTCCGGCGTCTCGTCAGGGTTGATACCACCCTGGGGGAATTGCCAGGCATCCTGGTTGATCCGTCGAGCCCATAGCACCTGCCCGGCATCATTCGTGAGAATGATCCCGACATTGGGGCGAAAACCATCCGGGTCGATCACGGCAGCAACCTCGCAAACGCATGTCAACGCATTGTTCCACAAAGCTTGCGAGCGCAGCAACGCGCCCGCCAAGCTTATGTGCAGCTGCGTGAAAACTCCGTATTCTGCGGGCCTACCCTGTGGCTGATGCGAGTGACCGCGATGCGCCTGGCTTTATTCGACCTGGACAATACCCTCCTCGGTGGCGACAGCGACCATGCCTGGGGTGACTATCTTTGCGAGCGCGGCATTCTCGACCCAGTCGCCTACAAGCAACGCAACGACAGCTTCTACCAGGATTACCTCAATGGCACCCTGGACCTGCAGGCCTACCTGGCCTTTTCCATGGAGATCCTGGCGGCAACACCCATGGCCCGGCTCGACGAGTGGCACCGCGACTTCATGCGCGACTGCATCGAGCCCATCGTCCTGCCCAAGGCCCTGGCCTTGCTGCAGCAGCACCGCGAGGCGGGCGACCAGCTGGTGATCATCACCGCTACCAACCGCTTCGTCACCGCACCGATCGCCCGGCGCCTGGGGGTGCGGGTGTTGCTGGCAACCGAATGCGAGGTGCGCGACGGCCGCTATACCGGGCGTAGTACCGATATACCGTGTTTCCGTGAAGGCAAAGTGACGCGGCTGGAGCGCTGGATGCTGGAGAACGGCTTTGATCTTGAGGACAGCTACTTCTATAGCGACTCGATGAATGACCTGCCGTTGTTGCAGCGGGTGACGCATGCAGTAGCAGTGGACCCGGCCCCGGACCTGCGGGCCGAGGCGGATAAGCGTGGGTGGCCGGTGATCTCGCTACGGGATTGAGGTTTCGCGTGCCGGCCTTTTCGCGGGCACGCCCGCTCCCACAGGAATCACCACAGGCCTTGAGGGCTGCGCTGTACCTGTAGGAGCGGGTTCACCCGCGAAGAGGCCGGCACAAACAGCACAAGGCTGTCAGACCGGCTTGGCCCCCATCAGCCCGGCAATGGACAGGAAGCAAACCCCACTGAACACCGCCAGCGCCAAGGTAAACCGCAACCCCACTACCTCGGCCTTGCGCAGCCGGTTCAGCCGCACCAGTAGCCACCACACGGCAAACGCACCAAAGGTATAGATGACACTGGATGCCAACACCCAAGTCTGCCCCAGTGGCCAGCCCACCAGATGTACCAGCCACCAGCCGGTGAACGGCATGCTCACCAGGCACAGCCCCATCACCAGCCAGACAAACACCAACGGCCGGCGCAGCAGCTTGGCGTAGGCTTCGGCATCGCCCTGACGGCGGGCGCGCCAGGTCCAGATCGCCAGGCCCAGGGCGCCCAGAAGCAGCAGCGCGGTGGCGATGATGTGCAGGGTCTTGAGCGTGGTCAGGTGTTCCATCTCTCGGTCGTCCTTAAACGGGCATTTTGCGGTAGCTTCTTCGCGGGCTTACCCGCTCCTGCCAAGGTATCTCAGGCCTTTAGGCCTGCGCAGTACCTGTGGGAGCGGGCAAGCCCGCGAAAGGGCCATCAGCCCTAGCTTAGCCGCTCAGCCCAGGAACAGTTTGTAGGCCGGGTTTTCGGTCTCGTCCCAGTACGGGTAACCGATCTTGGCCAGCGCTGCCGGCACCAGGTGACGTTCGTCCTCCGGTACCTGCAGCCCCGCCACCACGCGCCCGTCAGCCGCGCCATGGTTGCGGTAGTGGAACATCGAGATGTTCCAGCGCCCGCCCAGCTTGTTGAGGAAGTTGAACAGCGCCCCCGGCCGCTCGGGGAATTCGAAGCGCAGCACCATTTCGTCGCTGGCACCGGCCGAGTGGCCGCCGACCATATGACGAATATGCAGCTTGGCCAGTTCGTTGTCGGTCAGATCGGTAACCGGGAAGCCCTGCTCGGTCAGTTGCTGCACCAGCGCTGCGCGGGGGTCGTTTTCCGGGTGGGTCTGCACCCCAACGAAGATATGCGCTTCGTCAGAGGTGTGCTTGCGGTAGTTGAACTCGGTGATCTGACGCTTGCCGATAGCCTCGCAGAAGGCCTTGAAGCTACCCGGGCGCTCAGGGATGGTCACGGCGATGATCGCCTCGCGCTTTTCACCCAGCTCGGCACGTTCGGCCACATGGCGCAGGCGATCGAAATTGACGTTGGCACCGGAGTCGATGGCCACCAAGGTCTGGCCGCTGACGCCGTATAGCTCGACGTACTTCTTGATGCCCGCCACACCTAGCGCGCCAGCAGGCTCGGTGATCGAGCGGGTATCGTCGTAGATATCCTTGATTGCTGCACAGATTTCATCGGTACTGACAGTGACGACTTCGTCCACATGGTGGCGGCAGATATCGAACGTGTGCTGGCCAATCTGCGCCACCGCCACGCCATCGGCGAACAGCCCGACCTGCGGCAGCACCACGCGCTCACCGGCAGCCATGGCCGCCTGCAGGCAATTGGAATCGTCCGGCTCGACACCGATTACCTTGATTTCCGGACGCAGGTACTTCACGTAGGCAGCAATGCCAGCGATCAGGCCGCCACCGCCCACCGGCACGAAGATCGCATCCAGCTGGCCAGGGTGTTGGCGCAGGATTTCCATGGCGACGGTGCCCTGCCCGGCGATGGTGTGCGGATCGTCGTAAGGGTGAACGTAGACGAAGCCCTTTTCATCGACCAGTTTCAGCGAGTAGGCCAGCGCTTCAGGGAACGAATCGCCATGCAGCACCACCTTGCCACCGCGCGAGCGCACGCCTTCGACCTTGATCTCCGGAGTAGTCTTGGGCATCACGATGGTAGCCTTGATGCCCATTTCGCGCGCGGCCAGGGCCAGGCCTTGGGCGTGGTTGCCGGCCGAGGCGGTGACCACGCCACGGGCCAGTTCTTCCGGGCTCAGCTGGGCCAGTTTGTTATAGGCGCCGCGGATCTTGAACGAGAATACTGGCTGCAGGTCTTCGCGCTTGAGCAGAATCTGGTTGCCCAGGCGCTTACTCAGCTGCCCGGCGCTCTGCAACGGGGTTTCGACGGCAACGTCATAGACGCGCGAGGTGAGGATCTTCTTGACGTACTGTTCAAGCATCGGGAAAGCATCACTGGGCCGCGGGACGAGGGCTGGGAGTCTACCCCAGCGCTACGTCGGGCGACCACAGCAAAGCCGTGCGAGCCGTTATACTAGGCAACTTTGAAACCGCCCTGCCCCTTCCGGAGCCCGCATGACCCAGGACCAACTCAAACAGGCCGTCGCCCAGGCCGCTGTCGACTTCATTCTGCCCAAGCTGGATGAAAAGAGCGTCGTAGGCGTCGGTACCGGTTCGACCGCCAACTTCTTCATCGATGCCCTGGCTCAGCACAAGACCGCGTTCGACGGCGCAGTCGCCAGCTCCGAAGCCACTGCCCAGCGCCTGAAGGGCCATGGCATCCCGGTCTACGAACTGAACAGCGTCAGCGAGCTTGAGTTCTACGTGGACGGTGCTGACGAGAGCGACGCACACCTGCACCTGATCAAGGGCGGCGGCGCAGCCCTGACCCGCGAAAAGATCGTCGCGGCCGTGGCCAAGACCTTCATCTGCATCGCCGACGGCAGCAAGCTGGTGCCAGTACTGGGGGCCTTCCCGCTGCCGGTCGAAGTGATCCCCATGGCCCGCAGTCACGTGGCGCGTCAGCTGGTGAAGCTGGGTGGCGACCCGGTGTACCGTGAAGGCGTGGTCACCGACAACGGCAACGTGATCCTGGATGTGTACAACCTGCAGATCACCAACCCGGTGGAGCTGGAAGCGCAGATCAACGCCATCGTCGGCGTGGTGACCAACGGCCTGTTCGCGGCGCGGCCGGCGGATCTGCTGCTGCTGGGTACCGCTGAAGGCGTGAAGAGCCTGAAGGCCGAGTAAAACCCTTCGCGGGTAAACCCGCTCCTACAAGGTACCCCACAGGCCTGGAACCGTGGCGATCCCTGTAGGAGCGGGTTTACCCACGAACAGGCCCTGACAGGCGATCAGTCAGCCGGCTGCTTGAACACATAGAACAGGTTCGGCTCACTGACCAGGTAAATGGTCCCCGCTTCATCCATCGCAATCCCCTCAGCCTGCGGCACCGTCGCCTGCAACCCCTGGAAGCCCTTGCGCAACGACAAGGTACTCAGCGGCTGGCCCTGTACATCCAGCTCCAGCACCAACCGAGACTCGTCCGACAACGCCAGCAAATGCCCGCTGCGTTCATCGAACTGCAAGCTCGACAAGTCCCGCACAAACAACCGTGAATCGCGCTTGCGGTCCTGCACCACATGCACGGCGTAGGGCTTTTCCGGATTGTCATGAGGGAAGCCATGCACCTCATAGATCAGCATCGGGTCACGCTCCTTCGCCACGAACAGGCGCTTGCCCGCCGAATCGTACGCCAGGCCCTCGAAGCCTTTGTTGCCATTGAGGCCAATACCCAACGTCAGCTGTTCGGCATCACCGGCATCGAGAAACATCGTGTCGTCTTCCAGACGTACGCGAATCAGCCGTTGCTGACGCTCGTCGGTGATCACATAGCTGTTTGGCCCAACGTACTCCACAGCTTCCGGGTCGCCGAAGCCAGTCAGCGGCACACGGCGCAGGATACGGCCATCCAGCGACAGCTCGATCAGCTCCGAACGGGCGTTGGTGACCGTGAAGAGGGTTTTGCGGTCGGGGTCGTAGGTCAGCGCCGAAATGTCATCATCCAGCCCTTCGATCGGTTGCGCCTCCAGCACCACCCGGTAGCGATCCAGGCCAATGCTGCGCTCCACAGGCTGCCACCAGGTCTTGAGATTGAACCAGCCACGCTCGAACAGGCGAAACTCCTGCCCGGCCCAGCCAAGCAGCAACAGACCAAGGGCAGCCAGAACAAGGAACAGGCGAACAAAACGACGCATAGGGACAGACTCGACACAAGGATGGCGAATCTAATCATGAATGGCTGAAGCAAAGCTTAATGCAAGCGTCAGGCAAATCTGATGATGTTGTCAGTTTTTTTGGAATCGATAGAAAAGCGCCGGCTCGCTGACCATGTACAAGGTGCCCTTGTCGTCCATGGCCACCCCTTCCGCCCGCGGAATGGTGCCTTCAAGCCCGTTGAAGCCGCCCAGCAGCGTCATGAAGCTGACTTGCTGGCCCTGCTCGTCCAGCTCCAGCAGCATGTTGGAGTCGGCCGAAAGCACCAGCAAGTGGCCAGTACGCGGGTCGACACCCAGCGCAGACAGGTTGCGCAAGTCGAGTTCATCGCTAGGCAACGGCTGCTTCTCACCCTTGAGCGGGCTGCGGCCATCGGTGTTCCAGGTATACAGCTTGGGCGGGCGCTCCTCGCCAATGATCAGGCGCTGGCGCAGCGGGTCCCAGGCGATGGCCTCGAAGCCCTTGTTGCTCTTGATCGAAGGGCCCAGGTCGTGGCTCGGGAAGTCATCGTGATTCAGTGCAGTGGTCTGCGCGTCCACCTTGACCACGGTCAGGTCATGCAGGCGCTCGTCGGTGATGGCCAGGTTGCCGTCTTCCAGCACCGCGACGCCTTCGGGGTTGTTCCAGCCGTTGAGCGGGATCTTGCGCAGTACATCGCCCTCCAGGCTCAGCTCGACCAGGAACGGGTTCTTGCCCATGACCGCGAACAGCGTGCGGGTCTGCGGGTTGAAGGCCACATCCGAGGCTTCATCATCGTCCATGCCCGGCAGCGGTTTGGCGTCGATGTCCACCTGGTAATCCGGCAGCCACACGCTTTCGCTGCGCTCGGCGGTGCTTTCGAAGCTTTCTTTTACCCACAGTGCACCGCGGTCATCCCAGTGCATGGCCACGGCCACGCCATAGCCGATCACCGCCGCCACGGCCAGGCCGAAGGGCCAGCGCAGGTAGAAGCGACGCTTGGGAGTTGCCGGGGCGCTGGAGGAGGATGGCATGCGGTGATCCTGGGAAAATGGGCGTAGGTGCGCGCATTATCCGGATTGGGTGTGAAAAATCGGTAAACAGGGCCGGCCTCTTCGCGGGCCTGCCCGCTCCCAAGGCGCTGCAATCCCTGTAGGAGCGGGTTTACCCGCGAAGAAGGCGACGCGGTTTCGAGTTAAAGCACCCGGCTTTCGAAGCGGCTCACACCCGGCAGCTCCAGCACCAGCTCGTCACCGACATTGAACGGCCCGACGCCGGCCGGGGTACCGGTGAGGATCACATCCCCCGCTTGTAGCGAGAAATGTGCTGCCATGTACTGAATCATCGGCACGATCGGGTTCAGCATCATCGCGCTGTTACCATCCTGGCGTACTTCGCCGTTCACGGTCAGGCGCACCGGGATGTCTGTCACGTCCTCGAAGCTGGCGGCCGAGACGAACGGTGGCAGCACGCAAGCGCCGTCAAAGCACTTGGCCAGCTCCCAAGGCAGGCCCTTTTCCTTCAGTTTGGCCTGCACTTCGCGCAGGGTCAGGTCCAGCGCCGGTGCGTAACCGGAAATGGCGTCCAGCACCTCTTCCTCGCTCGGGTGGGTCGACAGCGGCTTGCCCAGCAGCACGGCGATTTCAACCTCATAGTGCACCGACCCACGCTCGGCCGGGATCTTGAAGCCACCTTCGGCCGGCACCACGCAGCTGCCTGGCTTGATGAACAGCAGCGGCTCGGTGGGGATCGGGTTGTCCAGTTCCTTGGCATGCTCGGCATAGTTACGGCCGATGCACACCACCTTGCCCAGGGGGAAGTGAATGCGCGTGCCGTCTACGTACTGGTGCTGGTAACTCATGGCCGACTCCTTCTGGATACTGCTTTTTATTCAGGTGCGAAGATCTTACCCGGATTCATGATGCCGTTAGGGTCGAACACGGCCTTTATTGCCTTCATGCAGGCGATTTCTTCAGGGGAGCGGCTGTAGCCCAGGTAGTCACGCTTGGTCATGCCCACGCCATGCTCGGCAGAAATCGACCCGTTGTAACGCTCGACGATCTCGAACACCCACTTGTTGACCTTGGCACACGAAGCGAAGAAGTCGTCCTTGCTCATATGCTCAGGCTTGAGGATGTTCAGGTGCAGGTTGCCGTCACCAATATGGCCGTACCACACCACTTCATAGTCCGGATAATGTTCAGAGACGATGGCGTCGATATCGCGCAGGAACGCAGGCACTTTCGAGACGGTGACGGAAATGTCGTTCTTGTACGGTGTCCAGTGCGAAATGGTTTCCGACAGGTACTCGCGCAGCTTCCACAGGTTTTTCAGCTGGGTTTCGCTCTGGCTCATCACCCCATCCAGCACCCAACCCTGCTCGACGCAATGCTCGAAGGTAGCCAATGCTTCGTTGGCCACGTCTTCAGTGCTGGCCTCGAACTCAAGCAGCGCATAGAACGGGCAATCCGTCGCGAAGGGCGCAGGCACATCGCCGCGGGCGAGGATCTTGGCCAGCCCCTTGTCGGAGAAGAACTCGAAAGCGGTCAGGTCCAGCTTGCCCTGGAAGGCGTGCAGCACCGGCATGATCGAGTCGAAGTCCGGTGTGCCCAGCACCATGGCGGTGAGGTTGCGCGGTGCGCGGTCCAGGCGCATGGTGGCCTCGACCACGAAGCCCAGCGTACCCTCGGCACCAATGAACAGCTGGCGCAGGTCGTAGCCGGTGGCGTTCTTGATCAGGTCTTTGTTCAGCTCCAGCAACTCGCCCTTGCCGGTGACCACTTTCAGCCCGGCCACCCAGTTGCGGGTCATACCGTAACGAATCACCTTGATCCCGCCGGCATTGGTGCCGATATTGCCGCCAATCTGGCTGGAACCGCTGGAAGCGAAGTCCACCGGGTAATAAAGGCCTTGCTCTTCGGCGTAGGTTTGCAGCTGGCGGGTGACGACCCCTGGCTGGCAAACCACAGTACGGTCGAAAGCATTGAAGCCAAGGATCTGGTTCATGTAGTCGAAGGCGACGACAACCTCGCCATTGGCCGCCACGGCGCCGGCAGAAAGCCCGGTGCGCCCGCCAGAGGGCACCAGCGCCACCTTGTGCGCATTGGCCCAGTGCACAATGGCTTGCACCTGTTCTATCGTTTTGGGAAAGACGATGGCGCTGGGCGCAGGCGGGTAATGCTTGGTCCAGTCCTTGCCATACGCTTCGAGGGAAACCGGGTCAGTCAGGACCTTGCCAGGGTCGACAAGGGTCATCAGTTCTTCAATAACAGCGGGATGGGTCATCGCTGGAACTCTCGACTTATTCATGGTCACCCTGAGCACTCTTCACCTGTCGGGATAAGCTCAGATTGTGTCGCGTATGCTAGCATAGCCCTCCCGCTGTTCATGCTAAGGCTGCCCTCGCGCCTGGCATCACCCCTCGCCAATTTATCTCCGGGATACAGGTTTACGCAGATGAGCAAGACTTCTCTCGACAAGAGCAAGATCCGGTTCCTTCTTCTTGAAGGTGTGCACCAGAACGCGGTCGATACCCTCAAGGCCGCCGGCTACACCAACATCGAATACCTCACTGGTTCGTTGCCGGAAGCCGAGCTGAAGGAAAAGATCGCCGATGCCCACTTCATCGGCATCCGTTCGCGTACCCAGCTCACCGAAGAGATCTTCGACTGCGCCAAGAAGCTGGTCGCAGTTGGCTGCTTCTGCATCGGTACCAACCAGGTTGACCTGGAAGCTGCCCGCGAGCGCGGTATCGCCGTGTTCAACGCGCCATACTCCAACACCCGCTCGGTCGCCGAGCTGGTACTGGCCGAAGCCATCCTGCTGCTGCGCGGCATCCCAGAGAAGAACGCCTCCTGCCACCGTGGCGGCTGGATCAAGAGCGCGGCCAACTCGTTCGAAATCCGCGGCAAGAAACTGGGCATCGTCGGCTACGGCTCGATTGGTACCCAGCTTTCGGTACTGGCTGAGAACATGGGCATGCAGGTGTACTTCTTCGACCCGCTGACCAAGCTGCCACTGGGCAACGCCGTGCAGGTCACCAGCCTGAACGAGCTGCTGAGCCTGGCCGACATCGTCTCGCTGCACGTGCCTGAGCTGCCATCCACCCAGTGGATGATCGGCGAGAAGGAAATCCGCTCGATGAAGAAGGGCGCGATCCTGATCAACGCCGCCCGTGGCACCGTGGTCGAGCTGGACCACCTGGCCGCTGCCATCAAGGACAAGCACCTGATCGGCGCCGCCATCGACGTGTTCCCGGTCGAGCCACGCTCCAACGACGAAGAGTTCGAGAGCCCGCTGCGCGGCCTCGACAACGTGATCCTGACCCCGCATATCGGTGGTTCCACCGCCGAAGCCCAGGCCAACATCGGCCTGGAAGTGGCCGAGAAACTGGTCAAGTACAGCGACAACGGTACTTCGGTGTCCTCGGTCAACTTCCCGGAAGTGGCCCTGCCAGCGCACCCAGGCAAACACCGTCTGCTGCACATTCACGAAAACATCCCGGGCGTGCTCAGCGAGATCAACAAGGTCTTCGCCGAGAACGGTATCAACATCTCCGGTCAGTTCCTGCAGACCAACGAGAAAGTCGGTTACGTGGTAATCGATGTTGACGCCGAGTACTCGGACCTGGCGCAGGAAAAACTGCAACAGGTCAAAGGCACCATCCGTTCGCGCGTCCTGTTCTAAGGTCGCTGGCGGTATGAAAAAGGGAGGCCCTGGTGGCCTAATGCCAGTCAGTTAAGACTGACGCATTGACCTTTAGCCCATAGGCCGCAAAATCCGATGCTTGGAAACGAGCATCGGATTTTTTATGCGCCTGTCAAAAGCCCTGTCCCTCACTCATGAAATGGCATCGCGGCCACATGCCCTCGAAGGGCTTGGAGCCTTGCTTGATCCAGACATTGTGAAACAGGCCTTCGAAACGGCAGGTGTCTCGACTATACGTAAGCGCCGGTTGCCGTTGGAAAGCCTGGTCTGGTGCATCATCGGCATGGCGTTGTTCCGCCGGATGTCGGCTTGGGATGTCGTGAATCACATGGACATCATGCTGCCGGGCAAGCGACCGCTGGTGGCGCCCAGCGCTGTTGTTCAGGGACGGCAACGGCTGGGTAGCGAAGCGGTTCGCGAGGTGTTTTCGCTCACCCAGCAGCGATGGCATGCAGAAGTCCAACACCCTCAATGGTTGGGGTTAACACTTTTGGGTGTGGATGGCGTCGTCTGGAATACCCCCGACACCGCAGAAAATCGGGCGTGCTACGGCGGCGCGACCAATCAGCATGGCGATGGCAGTTACCCTCAAGTCCGAATGGTCTGCCAGATGGAACTGACTAGCCATCTGCTGATAAGCAGTACTTTCGAGAGCTATCACAGTAGCGAAATGAAGCTGGCCGAACAGTTGATCGCTACCACGCCTGATCACTCGCTGACCCTGTTCGATAAAGGTTTCTACTCGTTGGGTTTGCTGCATCACTGGCAATCACAAGGCGAGCAGCGTCATTGGCTTATTCCTTTGAAGAAGGGTAGCCAGTACGAAGTCGAGCACAAGCTTGGGCGCAACGATGCCGTAGTCATTCTGCGCACCTCGCCACAAGCCCGTAAGCAATGGCCCGGCCTGCCGCTGGAGACTCGAGCACGGCTGTTAAGCAAGACGATTAAAGGCAAGGTGGTGAGCGTACTGACCTCAATGGTCGATCCGCTGCGTTTCCCGGGTGATGAGATCGTCGACCTTTACAGTCAGCGTTGGGAAATCGAACTGGGATATCGAGAGATCAAGCAAGGGCTTTTAGGTGGTGAATATACGCTGAGAAGCAAGACGCCGGAGATGATTGCGCAAGAGCTATGGGGCGTACTGCTGGGCTACAACCTGTTGCGTTATCAGATGGTGCAAATGTCTCGACAGTGCCCTGGTGTGTACCCATGCGAGATGAGTTTTACTGCCTGTAGCTGGGCAATACTGGGCTTGCTGCATGGCACATCCTTGAACCACCCCGGAAATTTGCCGGGATTTTTGTCGGATCTGCAGGCTTCGGCGGCACAATATGTCTTGCCACATCGACGGCCTGACCGATGGTTTCCGCGAACGGTGAAGCAACGTCCAGCGAAGTACCCCACCCGAAAATGAAAAATGCCAGTCAGCTTAACTGACTGGCATTACCCTGGTGGCCTCCCTTTTTTTATTTCACTTCAACCGTGATCTTCTTCGACTCGACGCTAGGCTTGAACGGCACATGATACTGGTCACCCAGAATCAGTTGCAGGGTGTGCTTGCCCGGGGTCAGGGTAATGCTGGTTTCGGTCTGTGCCTTGCCGAAGTGCAGCACTTGCGGCCCCTTCGGCAGTGCGACGCCGGCCTCTGGCATCAGGCTGGTCGGCAGCGGCATGTCAGCCACCGGCTCTTTGTCGACATCCACCAGCAGATGGTGGTGCCCGGTGTGCGGGGTTTGGTCACCCGCAGGTTTGAGGCCCATACCCTCGATACCGAACTTGACGGTGAAGGTCTTGTCGACCGTGGCACCATCGGCGGGGGAAACGATGAAGACCTTCGCCTCCTTGGGCGGCTCCTGGCTCTTCAGGGCGTCTGCGGCACTGGCGAACACCGACGCTCCCATCAGCAGACCGGCAACGGCAGCACGCGAAAATAGGCTGTTCATTCACTTCTCCTGTGGTTCACTTATTGACCGCAGCTGTCATCCAAAAGCGGCGGTAGTTCACCTTAGTTGAAATAACCGCCAAGGTGTTCACATTGCCTGACAGAAATATTTCCGTCAGGGTTAAACAATGCCGAGGCTTGAAGGTCATAGGCTGCGCTCGATCACGGCGAGGAAGAAAGCCGTGGCGATCGATTTCAAACTGCTAAAAGAAAAGGGGCATACATGCGTTCGACCATAGGGGTACTGCTGGCAGTACTGATCAGTCCATTGGCTCAGGCGGAGCTGATCGACGAAATCGCCGACCGGGGCGAACTGCGCATTGCCGTACAGGCCGAGAACTCGCCATACGCCTTCAAGCAAGACGACCACCTGACAGGTTTCGACATCGAATTTGGCCAGGCCCTGGCCAAGGAACTGGATTTGCGCGCCGAGTTCGTCGAAGCCCCGGCTACCGAAGTGCTGGCGGGTGTCGAGAGTGGCAAGTACGACATCACATTCACCCCGTCGAGTGAATCGCTCACAGGCGACGGCCCGCTCGATGTAAGCCTGCCGATTGGCGAGAAGAAGCTGGTGATCCCGTTCCAGAAGGACAACCCGGCTTTTGAAAGTGCTGTAAACAATGCGTTGCAGCGTTTGAAAGACAGTGGCCGGACTGCCGAACTTGAGCAGAAGTGGTTCAAGGGTGTGCAGGAGACTGCAGGCGGGCAGTGAGGTCTTGTTTGCAACCTATGCCGGCCTCTTCGCGGGTAAACCCGCTCCTACGGCGGCCTGGGTCCGACCCTCGACGTGTGTCCACCACCAATGTGTGTAGGAGCGCGGGTTTACCCGCGAATACGGTAGCGGCGGCAACGGTGAACGGCGGGTGAAAATTGGCCAGCAGGCCTGGCCCTTTCGCGGGTAAACCCGCTCCTACACGGCGGCCTGGGTCCAACCCTCGATGTGTGTCCATCAGCGGGTTCACCCGCGAAAGGGCCGGCACAGGTTCAAACAGATATATCAGCCAAAGCCCGCTGCGCCTGGTCCAGTTCCAGCTCGCTGAACACCTGCACTCCCGCCCGCCGCAGCAGCGCCGTGGTTACCCCTTCCCCCGCCACTTTCACACCACTGAAGGTGCCATCATAGGTCAACCGGTTGCCACACGAAGGGCTGCCAGACTTCAGCACCGCTACACGAATGCCATGCTGCCGCACCAGTTCCAGCGCCAACTGCGCTCCGGCCAGAAACGCGGCACTGACATCTTCACCCGTCACTGTCAGCACCTGTGTGTCACCCTCGAGCACTGCGCTGCCCTGCCCTCCCGGGATCTCCGCTGGCGGCCGCGGTGTCGGCAAGCCGCCTGCTACCTCGGGGCACAACGGCACTACGCACCCTTCGGCCTGCCACTGCTGCAACAAATCGGGATGGCCGCTGGCCCGGCCGTCATAGCGAACTGGCTGCCCCAACAGACAGGCGCTCACCAGCACCTTGGGCCTATCAGAACGGGTCATTGCCACGCCGCCTGAACCAGCCGGTCAATGACAGCCGCTCACGCCCGGCCGGCAGTACTTCGTGAGGCACTTCGCCCGACAGGAATACCACCAGGCAACCGGCCACTGGCTCGACATCGTGCTCGACACCGTCGGCCAGGAACATGCGCAACTGGCCACCGTCATGCGGTTGCCAGCCTTCATTGAGGTAAAGCACCGCCGAGACCATGCGCCGGTCATCGTCGCGAAAACGATCCAGGTGCCGGCGATAGAATGCCCCCGGTGGATACAGGGCAAAGTGGCATTCGAAGTCTTCCAGGCCCAGGAAAAGGCCTTGGTTGATTGCCAGGCGCAGCTGATCCATGGCCGCCAGGTACTGGTCGCAGGCCTCGGCCTGCCCCGGGTCGATCCACTGGATCTGGTCACCGCGAATGGTTTCGCGCACCTCCTGGGTAGCTCCCCGCCCAACCCCTGCGGGGTTGAGTTCGCCTTCGGCATCACGGCGCCGGCACTCGGCTGCAAGTGCGCGCACCAGGTCGGCAGGCAGAAAGTGCGCCTGCTGGGACCAGCCATGGGTGGCCAGATCGTCTACGACGGCCGCAAGCATCGGGTGTTCAGGGGATATGTGCATGGCGCGCATCATATCCATTCGCCCTGTCGCCGCACAGCGCCACTTGGCCGAGAAACACGCGGATATCTCGACAAACCGGCGCCGGGCCAAGGACAATAGCCACCTGCCGACAGGAGTCCTGAATGCGCCGTCTGTTTTCCCTGATTCTGCTGATGATCTGCACCATGCCTGTCTGGGCAGACAACCTGGATCAACTGTACAAGGCTGCCGGCTGGCCCGACCAGCGCGCCCACTTCAACGATGCCCTGACCGCTGCCCAGGAGCGCTACCGCAACAGTTTGCCACCCGCCGTATACCAGGCGCTGGTCAACAACAGCAACCAGCGCTTCCAGGCGCAGGCGGTGGACCGTCGCGCCCAGGCAAAGCTGCGCGCCACACTGGCCGACCCGGCACCAGCCTTGGCCTTCTTCCAGTCGCCGCTGGGGCGCAAAGTGGTGGCGGCCGAGCTCAAGGCCACCCGCAAGGACGAACTGGCCAAGAACGCCAAAGGCCTGCCCAAGATCCAGGCCAGCGACGATCGTCTGCTGATCATCGGCCACCTGGCCCAAGCCCTGCCTGCGCGGGAAGCCGGCGCCGAAGTCAGCCTTGCCATCGCCGGTGTAGCCGCCGACAGCCTCAGCTCGATGATCCCCGGCCTGTTCGGCGGCGGCCAGGCCCAGAGCCTGCTGGATGGCCAGCGCCAGCGGTTGATGGGGCAGATTGGCGAAGACCTGAACAACACCCTGCTGTACGTCTACCGCGACCTGTCCGATGCCGAGCTGGAAGCGTTCGCCACCTTTGCCGAGTCGCCCGAGGGCAAGGCTTACTACCAGGCGGCCCTGGCCGCTGTACGTGCCGGCCTGGTGGTTGGCCAGAGCACCAACGACCTGAAGTGATCAGCCCAGGCGCTGGTCGATGAAGTCGAAGTAGCGCTGGCGGATTCCCGGCAACTCGTTGGCCAGGTGGTGACGGGCTTCGGGCAGCATCAGGATCTGTGGCTCGGCAAACTTGGCCTTGAGCACTTCGAGGTTGTGGGGCCAGTCCACCGTGCCATCCGCCTCCCCCTGCACGATCAATGGCCGACGCGCACTGCGGGGCGCGGCCTCGATGCGTTTGACCCAGGCGATCAGTGCGCCCACCCAGGCCGTTGGCAGGCGACGCGGTTGCAGCGGGTCGGCCTCAAGGAACGGCAGGAAGGCCGGGTCGTTGGTGTTCTCGCTGAAGCGCCGTTCGATGCCATTGACGAAGTGGCGCAGCACGCAATAACTGAACTTCGACCAGCGCCAGGAACATGGCCGCACCAACGGGGCCAGCAGGATGACCTGGCCATCGACGGGGCTGCGTGCGCCCTGGTGCAGCAGATGGTCCACGGCAATCGCTCCCCCCGTGCTCTGCCCACAAAGGTGCCACGGGTGCGGCAGTTGCAGCGTGTACGCCTGTTCGAACAAGGCCTCCAGCACCTGCTGGTACACCGCAAAGTCATTGATGCTGGCCCGCTCGCCGCTGGACAGGCCGTGGCCGGGCAGGTCGCAACTGATCACCGCAAAACCTTGCTTGAGTGCCCACGCAATCACATGCCGGTAGAGGCCCATGTGGTCGTAATAGCCGTGCAGCAGGAACAACGTCGCGCTTGGCTGCTCGGGTAGCCAGGCCTGCCCGACCAGATCGAACCCCGCCGCCTGGAAGCCGCCCAGCCAGCTGTGTGCCGGCAGGTCCAGGCCATAGAAGCGCTGGTAGTCCTGCGCTTGTGCCGACAGTGGCTGGCGAGTGGTGAACGGCGCCAGGCTGGTGCGCAGGCGGTCGGGGTGAAAGGCAGGGGGCATCGGGTACATCCACATTGATGCAAGTATTGATCTGGAATCTTCAGCTCTGGCCGGCGCCATGGCAAGCTTGCTCACCTCGAACAACCAGCATCGAACTAATTGTGGGAGCGGCCTTGTGTCGCGAAAGGGCCGCAAAGCGGCCCCAGCGATCTATGCATGATGCCGAGATCCTGGGGCCGCTGCGCGGCCCTTTCGCGACGCAAGGCCGCTCCCACAGGGATCGCGCCAGCTTTTAGAAATTGAGCAAGACAGTTGCTACCACAAGGGCCACCGACTCTTCATGAATAGCCGAATCATCAAACCGCTGTGCACGGTCATCGCCTTGTTGGTCGGCGCCGTAATCCTCTGGCAGGCCTATAGCGCCTTTCAGGCCCGCTACCTGCGCCCGTTCGACAACCAGGCCACGCTGTTCGACGGCAGCCAGTTACAGCTACCTGCCGAGTTGGCCGGTGCTGGCCCGATCCGCGTGGTGCATTTCTGGGACCCGGCCTGCCCATGCAACGTCGGCAACCAACAGCACCTGGGCGACCTTATCAGCCAGTTCGCTGGCCACGACGTTACCTTCCATGTGCTGCAAAAACCCGGCAGCCACGGCCAGCTGCCGGCCAATATCGGCAGCTTGCAACCCATCACCCACCTGCCCGGCAGCGAGCACCTGCCTGCCTCTCCGGCCGTGGCCATCTGGGACCGGCAAGGCAACCTGGCCTACTTCGGCCCCTACAGCGAAGGTGCGGTGTGCAACGCCAGCAACAGTTTCGTGGAGCCCATCATCAAGGCCTTGCTTGAAGGCCGGCCGGTGCAGGCAACCAATACCTTGGCAATAGGGTGCTACTGCCCTTGGTAGATAGTGGGTACCCCATAGATATCTACAGCTTCGACCCATGGGAGGATTTTTACCGTAGCGACATACAGATCAATGGAGAAACTGTATGTCACCACAAGGCTTCACCGAGCTGCCCGATAGCCATGTCCACGGCACGCGCCCAATCTTCGTCCCTGGCGTTTTCTGGGGCCACAACCGCATACCTTATCAGCTGGTATCCAGCTTCCGTCCAGGCAGCCTCGTCATCGATCTGATTCCACAGATCGAAAACGACAAGCGGCAGGTCAAGCAAGCCCATGAGCAGCGCCAGGCCGCACTTGACCAGGATCTCGACCAGGCCATTCTCGCTCAAGCCGGCTCACTGGCCGGCCTGAGCGAGGTCCAGGCAATCGAGCGAAGAATCGCGGCGATCAGCCAGCTTCAGACGCAGCTTGGGCAACGCCTGGAAGCTGCCCGCCAACAAGCCAACAGCTTCTATGGCAAAGCCCCGGAGCATCGCTCCTTTCAGGAGTTCCTGGCTGTCACCCGCGCCCCCAACGGGCCAGCAGATCCACGCACCGCGTGGCTCGCATCCTACCGGGCCGCGTTCGAGGCCAAGTTGCTAGAGCAGCAAAGCAGCGAGTTGATACAGCGCCAGCATCGACTTCGAAGTGCGTTGTCCGCAGCCAGACTCAAAGAAGGTAACAACCGGAAGATCGATCAAACGCTCTATCAGACCGAGCAAGCACTGGTCCGCATCCTTGCTGCCAGCCATGAGTTCCAAATAGCGCGCAGTGCACTGCAGGACTTGCTCGCTGCCTTCACCCGCCACCTGCATGAGGACATTGCCGAGGAAGCGGCACTGGAGCACAGCCGCGAACTGGTACAGGAAACCTCCGGCCTGCTCAGGGCGCGAGCGCGGCTGGTGCAGGCCTACTCTACCTGGGGCAGGCTTCATAGCCTGTTAGAGGTCGAAGCTCACCGCATCGATTTCGCCCTGCGAGTCATAGCAGTTGGCACCTCTGCAGATCGACGGCCAGAGTTGCTCGCCCTGCAAGCTCAAGTGCAAGCTCAAGCGGCCGAGCATGCAAGTACGTCATCTACCGATGCAACGACTGTGAGGCAGCTGCGAGACCAGGCGGACATCGCCCTGCAAGCGGCTTTCGACGAGCAGGCAGTACTCGCGGCGCTCTCGGGACACACACCCAGCAATACCCCGATTACCTTCAACGCCTGGACTGCAAGCACTCGCCACCCGGTGATATTGAGTTCCTCGCGCGGTGGCACGGCCGAATTTGAACTGATCTGGGAGAGCCTCGCCGAGTCAATTGGCAAGACTGCACAACGCCTGCTGACGGGCGCTGCACTGACGGCCATTCGGTATGCGTCACTGATGCTCTACGCCACGCGCCTGGGCGATGGCGAGCGCATGGGCGTCACCGTCCCGCTGGCCATGATGACGCCCGGTGCGGACCTGACCCTGGAGGCAAACCCCAAGGTCGGCCAGAACCTTGAGCTGCCGCTGCGGATGAACGCCATCCCGCAAGGCAACCAGACCGAGCTGTACCTGGCAGCCACTGATGGCAGCGGCGTGCTGCGTGACGTACGTGTGCGCCAGGCTCAGTGGGATCCCACTCACGGCGCCTATCGCTTTACCGCTGAAGGCCCGGGTGGTGCCACGCTGCTTTGGCACCCCGCAACACCGCCCTCGACCTTGGGCCAGTACGACGACGAGAGGGGCACCTACATCCCGGGCGCGACCATTGTCGAGGACCTGCAGACGCACCTGCCGGGCAACATCATCGTTCCTCCGGAACCGGATATCCGCACATTCCCCGGGTTGCCCGACCTGCACATTGATGACTACGTCATCGTCTTCCCTGCGGACTCGGGACTGGCGCCGATCTATGTGATGTTGCGCAACCCGCGCAATTTGCCGGGGGTGGCCAGTGGAAACGGTCAACTCACACAGGACAAATTCCTGGAGGATGCATTCTCACAGCATGGGGCGGCGCCTATTCCTTCGCGCATTGCGCAGAGACTCACAGGACGGCGATTTACCAGCTTTGATAAGCTTCGGGAGGCATTGTGGATTGAAGTAGCCGCAGACCCGGAGCTTAGGCAGTACTTCACATTAAGTAACCGGCTCAGAATGGCCGAAGGTATCGCGCCCCGTGTTCCCGCCCAAGAGCGCGTGGGAAAACGAGCGACATTCGAGCTGCACCATGTCGAAGAGATAGCCAAAGGCGGCGCTGTCTATGACTTGGACAATATTGTTGTAATGACACCCCGCCGACATATCGACCACCACAACAAGAGGGGAAGCGAATGATCAGCAAGAATCATATCGAAGACTTCACAGAGAGCGAGTTTCTGGCCTTTGTAGGCGAATTTTTTGAAAATCGCTCAGGCTTGAAGGGGGCAGCCCTTGGACAACATTTGGACGACTTGGCACTCAAATTTGAAGAAATCATCGAGAATCCCCTAGGATCTGATCTCATTTATTATCCAGGTGATGATGCCGATGACTCCCCCCAAGGCGTCGTCAACCGCGTAAAAGCCTGGCGCGCCGCCAACGGCAAACCCGGCTTCAAACCCGCCTGACCTAAGCCCTGCGGCCAACACCGCAGGGCCTCTAGATTTCACCCACGCACCCGCGCCGGGTTGCCCACCACCGTTACTCCGGCCGGCACGTCGCGAGTGACCACACTCCCAGCACCCACCACGGCATTATCGCCAATGCTCACCCCCGGCAGGATGATCGCCGCACCGCCAATCCACACGTTGTCGCCGATGGTCACCGGCCGCCCGCTCTCCAGCCCGCTGCGCCGCACTTCAGGATCGAGCGGATGGTCGGCGGTATAGATCTGCACGTTGGGACCGATCTGGCAGTCGTCGCCGATACGCACCGGCACCACGTCGAGGATCACGCAGTTGAAGTTCATGAAAGTATTACGGCCAACGCTGATGTTGTAGCCGTAGTCGCAATAGAACGGCGGGCGAATCACCGCGCCTTCGCCAACCTGGCCAAAGTGCTCCACAAGCAGCCCGTGGCGTGCGTCGTTGAGCAGTTCGACACTGTTGTTGTAGCGATGCATCCAGTGCTTGTTGGCGATCTGCTCGGCCTGCAGTTCAGGGCAGCCAGCGTGGTAGAGCTGGCCGGTGAGCATTTTGTGTTTTTCGCTGAGGGACATGGAAACTCCTTCCTGGGGCTATGCTCTGTTCGCGAATCCGCCGATGATCGGACCACATTTTTCGTTTGAATGCACAAGGAGTCTGAATGAAGCGCAGCCTGACCCTGCTGGCGGTGGTAGTCACCGTGGCCGCTGGCGCCGCCGGGTACTGGTACGTTCAGGGCAAGCTGCCGCAGCGCGAGGGCGAGGTCGCCGTTGCCGGCCTGCAAGCGCCGGTCAGCGTGCGCTACGACGCACGCGGTGTGCCACACCTGCAGGCACAGAGCGAGCCGGACCTTTACCGCGCACTGGGCTACGTGCATGCCCAGGACCGATTGTTCCAGATGGAGATCATGCGCCGCCTGGCCCGTGGCGAGCTGGCCGAAGTGCTCGGCGACAAGCTGCTGCCCACCGACACCCTGTTCCGTAGCCTGCGCATACGCGAGCAGGCCGCGCTGATGGCCAAGCGGCAGGATCCGCAGGCGCCGGCATGGCAGGCCCTGCAAGCCTACCTCGACGGGGTCAACAGTTGGCAGGCCAGCCACCCCAAGCCCACGGAATTCGACCTGCTCGGCATCACCCCGCGCCCGTTCACCGCCGAGGACACGCTGAGCATCGCCGGCTACCTGGCCTACAGTTTTGCCGCCGCGTTCCGCACCGAGCCTGCTCTGACCTACATCCGCGACCAGCTGGGGCCTGACTACCTGAAAATATTCGACCTTGGCTGGCAACCCGAGGGCGCACTGGGCACGCCACTGGCCGCTGCCGACTGGCAAAGCCTGGAAACACTTGCGCGCTTAAGCGATGAGGCGCTGGGCGATGCCGGCATCCCGCAGTTCGAAGGCAGCAACGCCTGGGCGGTCGCGGGTAGCCGCACCCGCAGTGGCAAGCCGTTGCTGGCTGGCGACCCGCACATCAGCTTTGCCGTACCTGCGGTGTGGTACGAGGCCGAGCTGTCAGCGCCCGGCTTCAACCTCTACGGCTATTTTCAGGCACTCAACCCATTCGCTCTGCTCGGCCACAACCGTGACTTCGGCTGGAGCCTGACCATGTTCCAGAACGATGACGTCGACCTGATCGCAGAAAAGACCAACCCTGCCAACGCTGACCAGGTCATGGTCGATGGCCAGTGGCGCACACTGGAAAAGACCGAGCAGCAGATTGCAATCAAAGGCGAGCAACCGGTCACCATCAACCTGCGCCGCTCACCCCACGGGCCAATCGTCAACGAAGTCCTCGGCGCCACGGCAGGGGCCACGCCGATTGCCATGTGGTGGGCGTTCCTCGAAACCGAGAACCCGATCCTCGAAGGCTTCTACCAGCTCAATCGCGCCGACACCCTGGGCAAGATGCGCGAAGCGGCTGCCAAGGTGCAGGCGCCGGGGCTGAACTTCGTCTGGGCCAATGCCCGTGGCGATATCGGCTGGTGGGCGGCAGCGAAACTGCCGATTCGCCCGGACGGTGTGAACCCGGCGTTCATCCTCGACGGCGCCAGCAGCCAGGCCGACAAACCCGGCTTTTACCCCTTCAGCGTCAACCCGCAACAGGAGAATCCGGCCAGCGGTTATATCGTCTCGGCCAACTACCAGCCACCCGCCGTGGTGCCGATACCCGGCTACTACAACCTCGCCGACCGCGGCCGCCAGCTCGATCGCCAGCTGGCCAACCCGGAGGTGAAATGGGACATGCAGAACAGCCAGGCGCTGCAACTCGATACGGCCAGCGATTACGGCCCGCGCACCTTGGCACCGCTGCTAGCGACGTTGCGTCAGATCGCCCAGGGTGACGAGGAAGAGGAACTGGTCGAGCAGCTGGCTGCCTGGCGCGGCGACTATCCACTGGACTCAACCAGCGCCACGCTGTTCAACCAGTTCCTCTACGAGCTGGCCTATGCCGCGTTGCATGACGAATTGGGCGACACCTGGTTCCCGGTGCTGATCAGCACCCGTGCCATCGATGCCGCGCTGCCACGCCTGGCCGCCGATGCCGAGTCGCCCTGGTGGAACACCCGCGGCGCCAACCAGCGCACTGACCGCAGCTCGATCGTGCGCGAAGCCTGGCAGAAGAGCCTTGGCCACTTGCGCGACACCCTCGGCAAGGACCCAGCCAGCTGGCAATGGGGCAAGGCCCATACCCTGACCCACAACCATCCGCTTGGGGTGAAAAAGCCGCTGAACCTGCTGTTCAACGTTGGGCCTTTCGCCGCACCTGGTACCCATGAAGTGCCGAACAACCTCTCGGCGAAGATCAGCTCTGCGCCATGGCCGGTGACCTATGGGCCGTCGACGCGGCGGCTGATCGACTTTGCCGATGCCGGGCAGGCGCTGACCATCAACCCGGTCGGGCAGAGTGGCGTGCCGTTCGACCGGCATTACGCGGACCAGGCCGAGGGGTATGTGCAGGGGCAGTATCAGCGGGCACAGATGGGGGTGATTCCGGCGCAAAGTACCTTACGGCTGGTACCCCCGAAGTAAGAGGCTGCTTTGCGGCCGCTTCGCAGCAAAAGGCTTCTACGGTGCTGTGCGGGCAGGGCTGAAGAAAAACGCCGACACAAGGTGTCGGCGTTGGCACATATCAGGCGTTGCTAGCGAAATCAGAACGCCGGCAGCACCGCACCTTGGTACTTCTTGGCAATGAATTCCTTCACTTCAGGGCTGGTCAGGGCCTTGGCCAGTTTCTGGATGGCCTCACTGTCCTTGTTGTCCGGACGGGCGACCAGGAAGTTCACGTAAGGCGAGTCGGCACCTTCGATCACCAGTGCATCTTTAGCCGGGTTCAGGCCAGCTTCCAGAGCGTAGTTGGTGTTGATCATGTCCAGGTCGACCTGGTCCAGCACACGGGGCAGCATGGCAGACTCAAGCTCGCGGAACTTCAGCTTCTTCGGGTTCTCGGCGATATCCTTGGGGGTGGCAAGGGCATTCTTCGGGTCTTTCAGGGTAATCAGGCCGGCCTTCTGCAGCAGCAGCAGCGCACGGCCGCTGTTGCTGCCCTCGTTAGGGATGGCAACGGTTGCGCCTTCTTTCAGCTCGCTCAGGGCCTTGACCTTCTTCGAGTAGCCACCGAAGGGCTCTACGTGTACACCCACCACGGTTTCCAGGTGGGTGCCCTTGCCTTCGTTGAAGTTCTGCAGGTACGGCAGGGTCTGGAAGTAGTTGGCGTCCAGACGCTTCTGGTCCACCTGCACGTTCGGCTGCACGTAATCGGTGAAGACCTTGATCTGAAGGTCCACGCCTTCTTTTGCCAGGGTCGGCTTGATCAATTCGAGGATTTCGGCGTGCGGTACCGGGGTAGCGGCAACCACCAGTTTCTCGGCAGCAGCGGCCAGGCCGGAGAACGACAGGGCAGCAGCCAGGGCAGTGGTCAGCAGGGTCTTCTTCATGGTGGTCCTTGTTCTGAATCTGGGCCATCGACGATGGCGAATCGGGTGCCCAACCGGTTCACCAGTGGGCGTGAGGCGGACGATACCCAAATTTTTTATTCCGCAACAATATCTTTTACTTAGTTGCTTATTCCAAAAAACAGAATGGCATCAGCCTCTTTACCCAAGAGCGATATCTAACGCGCGGGGTCAGGCAGGTCGAGGTCTTCGGGCAGGATCTCTTCGCCGTCATTGACCAGCAAGGCAAAGTGGATGACGTTCTCCAGTTCGCGGGTATTGCCGGGCCAGAAATGCGCCTCCAGCACCCGCTGCGCCGCCTCGCTCACCAAGGGCACAGGCCGCTGCAGGCGCACGCTGTAGATGCCCGCGAAGTACTCGGCCAGCGGCAGGATATCGCCCGGCCGCTCGCGCAGCGGCGGCAGTTCCAGCGCGCCCTCGCGCAAATACTGGTACAGGCGCTCGTTGAAGCGCCCTGCACGCACCACACAGGCCAGGTCGATGCTGGTGGCGGCTACCAGACGCACATCCACCGGCTGTGGCTGCTGCGCGCCCACCCGAGTGACCTCGCGGTTTTCCAGGGCCGCCAGCAGCTTGCCCTGGATGGCCAACGGCAAGTCGGCAATCTCGTCCAGGTACAAGGTGCCGCCGCTGGCCGTACCGAACCAGCCGGCGCGGCTGCTGGCCGTACCGCCATGGCTGCCGGCGCTATAGCCAAACAGCTCGGCATCGGCGTAGGTGGGGCTGATGGCCGCGCAGTTGACGGACACGAACAACCCTCCACGGTCGCTGGTACGGTGGATCTGCCGGGCCAGCAGCTCCTTGCCGGTGCCGGTTTCGCCACGGATCAGCACCGGCAAAGGTTGTGGCGCCAGGCGCTCAAGGTCCTCGCGCAGCTGCTGCGAGCGCGGGTCGATGAACACCAGCGCCTTGGCACGAATGCTCAGCGGGCTCTTGTCCAGCTCGGGGAAGGTCAACAGCGGCTGGCCGAACGGGTTTTGAAACGTCATGACGAACTCCCGCCCCAGGCCCGTAATGGCCAGGCGTCAGGCAAAGGGTGAACAGTAAGGCCGATCAGGCGCGGCGCAGTGCGCGCTGCTCGATCCGGCTCTGCAAGCGATACAGGTAGGCGAAGCCTTGTTCCCAGCGCTCATGACCGGACTTGACGTTGATGTGCCCGGCATTGCTCAGCAAACCCGCTTCGGCGCCCCATGCCTGGGCCAGGTACAGCGCCCGTGGCACGTTCACGGCTGGGTCGTTGTCCGAGCTGACAACCTGGCTAGGGAATGGCAGCACCTCGGTAGGGATCGGCGCAAAGTTGCGCAGCACGGGTGCGCACGTGGGCCGTTCGACATCTGCCGGCGCCACCAGCAGTGCACCACGCACCTGCCGCAGCAAGGCCGGGCTGGCCTGCGCTGCCCAATGGGCGACAGTGATGCAACCAAGGCTGTGGGCAATCAGGATCACCGGCGAGCGCTCGGCGGCAATCGCCTGCTCCAGCGCGTGCACCCAGTCCTGCCGCTGCGGGGTGAGCCAGTCTTGCTGTTCAACCCGTGCACTGTTGGGCAGGGTGCGCTGCCAGTGACTCTGCCAATGGTTGTCTGGCGATCCTTGCCAACCCGGCACAATCAGGTAGCGAATCGACTCATTGCGCATGGGGACGCCTCCAGTAAGTTTGCGTGCTTGGAGACAAGTATAGGGAGGGCGAAATATTCGTAAAGGAATAAGAAGATATTTATTAATACCCATATTGCATAACAAGCAGGCTACAGCCACTCGCTTGAGAAAGGCTGTAAAGCTGCCCTGTCACGCGTTCAGGCAAGAAAAACCCGGGACCATGCCCGGGCTCTCTTTGCCTTGTGCGACTTAGATATCCGCCACCTTCTGCCACACCTTCGGCCGGAAGAACAACGTCTCTCCCCGCGCCAACCCGGTCAGGCTGTCATGGTCTTTCACCACTTCGGCCTCGATCAGCTCACTCTGCCCTTCCACCTTCAAGGTCACCCGCGTGGTTGCGCCCAACGGCCGAATGTCGCGCACCTCGGCCGCATGGTGCCCTTCGGTCTCGTGCCGCGACAGCGACACCTCGTGCGGGCGAAACAGCACGTGATGCCCTTCGCTCAAGGCCAGGCGGTTGGAGTCACCGAGGAAGTGGTAGACGAAATCGTTGGCCGGCTGATCGTACACCTCACCTGGCGAGCCGATCTGCTCGATCACGCCTTTGTTCATCACCACGATGCGGTCGGCTACTTCCATGGCTTCTTCCTGGTCGTGGGTAACGAACACCGACGTCAGGTTGATATCCTCGTGCAGCCGCGCCAGCCAGCGACGCAGCTCCTTGCGCACCTTGGCATCCAGCGCACCGAATGGCTCGTCCAGCAGCAGCACCTTCGGCTCCACCGCCAGGGCGCGGGCCAGGGCGATACGCTGACGCTGGCCACCGGAAAGCTGCTCGGGGTAGCGGTCGGACAGCCAGTCCAGTTGCACCATGTTCAGCAGCTCATGCACCTTCTCGGCAATCTTGCTCTCGCTCGGGCGCTCGCCTTTGGGCTTCATGCGCAGGCCGAAGGCAACGTTGTCGAACACGCTCATGTGGCGGAACAGCGCGTAGTGCTGGAACACGAACCCGACGTTACGGTCACGCACATCATGGCCGGAAACGTCCTCGCCATGGAACACGATGTTGCCCTGGTCCGGGGTTTCCAGGCCGGCAATGATGCGCAGCAGGGTGGTCTTGCCGCAGCCGGACGGGCCGAGCAAAGCCACCAGCTCGCCGCTGTTGATGTCCAGGTTGATAGCGTTCAGGGCCTGGAAGCTGTTGAAGCGCTTGCTGACGTTACGAACTTCGATCGACATGAATCATTCCTCCACGGCGCTGTGGCGCAGGCGGTTAATACGGTTCTCGCTCCACTGCTTGAGCAGCAGGATGAAGAGCGCCAGGATCAGCAACAGGCTGGCCACGCTGAAGGCCGCGACGTGGTTGTACTCGTTGTAGAGGATCTCCACATGCAGCGGCAAGGTGTTGGTCACGCCACGGATGTGGCCCGACACCACCGACACCGCGCCAAACTCGCCCATGGCCCGCGCGGTACACAGCACCACGCCGTAAATCAGGCCCCATTTGATGTTCGGCAGGGTCACGTGCCAGAACATCTGCCAGCCGTTGGCACCGAGCAGCCGTGCAGCCTCCTCCTCTTGCGTGCCTTGCTCCTGCATCAGCGGGATCAGCTCACGGGCCACGAACGGCACGGTAACGAAAATGGTCGCCAGGACAATGCCCGGCAGGGCGAACACGATCTGGATATCGTGGTCCTGCAGCCACGGCCCGAGCAGGCCTTGCGCGCCGAACATCAGCACGTAGACCAGGCCGGCGATCACGGGCGACACCGAGAACGGCAGGTCGATCAGGGTGACCAGGATACTCTTGCCACGGAAGGTGTACTTGCTCACGCACCAGGCAGCGCTTACGCCAAATACCAGGTTCAGCGGCACCGAGATAACCACGGCGAGCAGGGTCAGCTTCAGCGCCGACAACGCATCGGGTTCGAATATCGCCTCGAAGAAGGTGCCAAAACCGTTCTTCAGCGCCTGCGATACCACGATCACCAGCGGCAACAGCAGGAACAGGGCGAACACCAGCCAGCCAAGGCCGATCAGGATACGCCGTGACGTGGCGCTGCCACGGCGGGCGGCGTTGGCTGCGGCACTTGCACTCAGGGATGAACTGGACATGCCGGCCTCCTTCAAGGGGTTTCGATGCGACGCTGCAGCAGGTTGATCAGCAGCAGCAGGATGAAGGAAACCACCAGCATCAACACGCCGATGGCGGTCGCGCCGGTGTAGTCGTACTGGTCGAGCTTGACCATGATCAGCAGCGGCAGGATCTCGGTCTTCATCGGCATGTTGCCGGCAATGAAGATCACCGAACCATACTCACCCACGCCACGGGCGAAGGCCAGGGCAAAGCCGGTGAGCCATGCCGGCAACAGGGCCGGCGCCAGGATGTGGCGGAACACCTGCAGTGGCTTGGCCCCCAGGCAGGCCGCGGCCTCTTCCACTTCACGCGGGATGTCGGCCAGCACCGGCTGCACCGTGCGCACCACGAACGGCAAGGTCACGAAGGTCAGTGCCAGGGTGATGCCCAGCGGGGTGTAGGCGATCTTGAAGCCCAGGTCGGTGGCGAACTGGCCGACCCAGCCCTGCGGCGCGTACAGGGCAGTCAGGGCGATACCGGCAACCGCGGTGGGCAAGGCGAACGGCAGGTCGATCATCGCATCGATGATCTTGCGCCCGGGGAAGGTGTAACGCACCAGCACCCAGGCCAGCAGGGTACCGATCACACCGTTGATGATGGCGGCGAACAGGGCGGTGCCGAAGCTCAGCTTGAGCGCAGCGATCACCCGCGGCGCACTGATGATGGTCCAGAACTGCTCGAAGGTCAGCTGCGAGGCATGGATGAACATGGCCGCCAGCGGTATCAGCACGATCAGGCTGAGGTACACCAAGGTGTAGCCCAGCGTCAGCCCGAAGCCGGGTATGACGGGGGAGATACGACGCGACATAAATATCCCTGGTTGAACGCACTAAGCCCGGAAACGCTCCCGGGCCGGTGCAAGCTTTTGAATCCTGGGGCTGCTTGGCAGCCCATTCGCGACACAAGGCCGCTCCACAGGAGATCATGGTTCCTTGTGGAAGCGACCTTGTGCCGCGAATGGGCCGCAACGCGGCCCCGCTTTCCTTTGGCCCTTACTGTGCCTGATAGATCTGGTCGAACACACCGCCATCATTGAAGAATTTCGGTTGTGCAGTCTTCCATCCACCAAAGTCCTTGTCGATGGTCACCAGGTCCAGTTTCGGGAACTGCTTGCCGAACTCCGCAGCGACTTTCTCGTCACGCGGGCGGTAGAAGTTCTCGGCGGCAATCTTCTGCCCGGCCGGGCTGTACAGGTGCTTGAGGTATTCGGTGGCAATCTCGGTATTGCCCTTCTTCTCGGCGTTCTTGTCGACCACGGCCACTGGCGGCTCGGCCAGGATCGACAGCGACGGCACGACGATCTCGAACTTGTCGGCACCCCCGTCTTCCTTCAGGGCCAGGAAGGCTTCGTTTTCCCACGCCAGCAACACGTCACCCTGGCCATTGTTGACGAAGGTGATGGTCGAACCGCGGGCGCCGGTATCCAGCACCGGTACATGCTTGAACAGCTCCTGCACATAGGCCTTGGCCTTCTCTTCGCTACCGCCGGCCTTCAGGCCGTACGCCCACGCTGCGAGGAAGTTCCAGCGTGCACCGCCGGAGGTTTTCGGGTTCGGGGTGATGACCGACACGTCCTTCTTGATCAGGTCGCCCCAGTCCTTGATGCCTTTCGGGTTGCCCTTGCGCACCAGGAATACGATGGTCGAGGTGTACGGGGTGCTGGCGTCAGGCAGGCGGGTCTGCCAGTTCTCGGGCAGGGTCTTGCCAAGCTTGGCCACTTCGTCGATGTCACCGGCCAGGGCCAGGGTCACCACGTCGGCGCGCAGGCCGTCGATCACCGCACGGGCCTGCTTGCCCGACCCCCCATGGGATTGCTGGATTTTCACCTTGTCACCCGGGTGGGCCTGTTGCCAGTGTTTGATGAACTCGGCGTTGTACTGCTGGTACAGCTCACGGGTCGGGTCGTAGGACACGTTGAGCAGTTCGTAGTCCTTGGCGATGGCGGAACCGGCAAAAACAGCACTGGCCAGGGCGGCGAGCGCATAACGGCGGATGGACATGGTGAAGCTCCCGATTGGCATTTTTTCTAGTTTTGGATGTTGTGGCGCCGATCAGCCGGGCTTGTTGCCGGGCTGTTGCAGGCGGAACTTCTCCTTGCGCTCGATCTGTACGACCTGAGCGTTGTGCACGGTGATCTCCACCGCACCGAAACGCAGGTCGCGCAGGGCGCTCTGGATTTCACGCAAGATGGTGGCTTCGTCCTGACCGTCGATGCTACGCAGAGATGCACTCATGCTCGTTCTCCTTGGAGTGAGGGCGCCGGGCAGAGGTTTGAAGGGGGGGTGCGCCTGGCTTGAGGGCAATAGTAGTGAGGCGGAGTTATTCTTAAAAATACTGTTTAAGAATTTTTATATAACCATTCAAAAGCACACATGCCCTTGTAGGAGCGGGTTTACCCGCGAATGCGGTGGTCGATGCACCATCGCATTCGCGGGTAAACCCGCTCCTACAGGGGGCCATAGGGGCCTTCAGGAGTGTTTCTGCGGCTCGCGGATCTTGTACCAGGCCACATACAGCGCCGGCAGGAACAGCAGCGTCAGCAAGGTCGCCACGATGATCCCGCCAATCATGGCGTAGGCCATGGGGCCCCAGAACACCTCGCGTGCAATTGGGATCATGCCCAGGCTCGCCGCCGCCGCGGTCAGCAGGATCGGCCGGCGCCGGTGGTTGGTGGCCTCCACCACCGCATCCCACGGCGACAAGCCCTGGGCTTCGAACTCGTCTATCTGGGTCACCAGAATCACCGAGTTACGAATGATGATACCCGCCAGCGCGAGGATGCCGAGGATCGCCACAAAGCCCATCGGCGTACCCGTAGGCACCAGCGCCAGCACCACCCCGATCAGCCCCAGCGGCGCCACGCTGACCACCAGAAACAGCTTCTGCACGCTGTGCAGCTGGATCATCAGGAAGGTCGCCATCAGGAACAGCATCAGCGGGATAACCTTGCGGATCGGCCCTTGCGCCTTGGCACTCTCCTCCACCGTACCGCCGGTAGCCACTTCGAAGCCTACCGGCAACTTGCTGGCGAATTCGTCGATCTTCGGCTTCAGCTGGGCCACCAGGTCCGTGGGCTGGATCTCGCCATTGACTGAGGCCTTGATGGTGATGGTCGGCTTGCGGTCGCGGCGCCACACCAGCGGCTGTTCCAGTTCGTAGCGCACGGTGGCGAACGACAGCAGCGGGATTGACGTGCCGTTAGGGGTAAGAATTTGCAGGTTCTGCAGGGTATCAGGCGAGCCACGCTCGCTGTCTTCGGCGCGGGCGACCACATCGACCAGGTAGATATTGTCGTTGACCTGGGTGATCTGCACGCCACTTACGATGCTGTTCATCACATTGGCAACATCTTCGGACGACAGCCCCAGCTGGCGTGCCTTGTCCTGGGCAATTTCCACGCGCAGCACCTTACCCGGCTCGTTCCAGTCGTAGATCATCTCGCCGATGTGCTCGTTCTGGTCGAGCAAGGTGGCCAGCTCGATGGCGTGTTTGCGCACCTGGTCGATGTCGGCACCGCTGACCCGGTACTGAATCGGCCGGCCCACCGGCGGGCCCATCTCCAGCGATTGCACGTTGGTGCCGACGCCGACGAACTCTTCGTGCAGGATCTTCTGCAGGCGGTCCATCATGGCCTCACGCTCTTCAAAGCCCTTGCTGACAATCACCAGCTGCGCGTAGTAAGGGTTCTGCAACTGCTGATCGAGAGGCAGGTAGAAGCGGATCGCGCCCTGGCCGATGTAGGTACTCCAGTGCACCAGGTCCGGGTCGTCCTTGATCCGCGCCTCGAAACGGTCGACCACCTTGCGCGTCTCCTCGATCGAAGCGTTCTGCGGCAGGTTGAGGTCGACGAGAATTTCCGGGCGGTCCGAGGACGGGAAGAACTGGTTCTGCACAAAACGCATGCAGAAGATCGCCAGGGCGAACAGCACCACGGTGCCGATGATGGTCAACCAGCGGTTGCGCATGCACCACAGCAACCCACCTTCAAATGCCCGCCCGACCCGACCAGGCTCAGCCTCGTGAGCCTTGAGCTTGTCGCCTTTGAGAATATGCACGCCAAGCACCGGCGCGAAGAATACAGCCACCACCCACGACACGATCAGGGCCACGGCAATCACCGCGAACAGGGTGAAGGTGTATTCACCCGCAGAGCTGGCGTTGAGGCCGATAGGCACGAACCCGGCCACGGTCACCAAGGTGCCGGTAAGCATGGGGAAGGCTGTGGAGGTGTAGGCGAACGTCGCCGCCTGCTCCTTGCTTTCCCCCATTTCCAGCCGCGTGACCATCACCTCCACGGTAATCATCGCATCGTCCACCAGCAGGCCTAGTGCAATGATCAGCGCACCCAGCGAAATCCGCTGCATGGTGATGCCGCTGTACTCCATGAACACGAACACCATGGCCAGCACCAGAGGGATCGAGCAGGCCACCACCAGCCCGGCGCGCACGCCAAGACTGACAAAGCTCACGGCCAGCACGATCACCACCGCCTCGAACAGCGCGCTGGTGAAACCGCCGACCGCCTGCTTGACCACCACGGCCTGGTCAGAAACGGTGTGTACACCGACACCCACCGGCAGGTCCTGGACCACCTGGTCCATGCGCTTTTTCAACGCCGCACCGAACACCTGGATGTTGCCGCCGGCCTTCATGCCGATGGCGAGGCCAATGGCTGTCTGGCCGTTGTAACGGAACATTGGCGAAGGCGGGTCGACGTAGCCGCGCTCGATGTCGGCGATATCAGCCAGGCGGAAGAAGCGGTCGTTGATCCTCAAGTTGACGGTTTGCAGGTCTTTTTCCGAGGCAAACTGCCCGGACGTACGCACCGAGATACGCTCCGGGCCGGCCTCGATCATGCCGGCCGGCGTTACCGCGTTCTGCGCTTGAAGTGCCTGCATCACCTGGCGCTGGTCAATGCCCAGGGCTGCCAGCTTGCGGGTGGAGAAGTTCAGGTACAGCACTTCGTCCTGGGTGCCGACCAGCTCGATCTTGCCGATGTTGGGTACATCGCGGACCTCGGCCCGTGCCTGTTCCACGTAGTCCCGCAGTTGGCGCAGGGTCAGGCCGTCAGCGGTGAAGGCATAGATCGAGCCGAATACATCACCGAATTCGTCGTTGAAGCCCGGCCCCTGGATACCGGCGGGAAATTCGCCACGAATATCCTGGATTTTCTTGCGCACCTGGTACCAGATATCCGGAATGTCCTTGGCCTTGGTGGTATCGCGAAGGTACACGTAGACCGTGGATTCGCCGGGGCGGGTGTAGCTTTTGGTGTAGTCGAGCGAGTCGAGTTCTTCGAGCTTCTTCTCGATGCGGTCGGTAACCTGGTACAGGGTTTCGTCCTGGGTCGCACCGGGCCACCGGGTCTGGATGACCATGGTCTTGATGGTGAACGACGGGTCTTCCTCGCGGCCCAGGTTGAAGTAGGAAAAAATCCCCATCAACAGGCTAACGAACATCAGGTACCAGACGAACGATTGATGCTTGAGTGCCCAGTCGGACAGGTTGAAGCTTCCTTTCATTGCGCATCCTCGTCGAAGGTGACCTTCTGGCCAGGCTTGAGGCTGTTGACGCCGGCGGTGACCACACGCTCACCGGGCTGCACACCGGCGCTCAGCACGATGCTGTCAGCGGTGCGGTCGATCAGCGCCACGTCACGGGTGGCCACGGTCTTGTTCTGCGTATCGATCACCCACACCTGGGTCTTGCCATCGCGCTCGAGCAAGGCACTCAAGGGCAGTTCGCTGCGCGGGGACACTTCCGAGCTAAGGGTCACACTGATGGCGGTGCCGAGGTGAAAGGCCGCCGGTGTGCTGGCCAGGGTCAGGCGAGCGCGGCGGGTACGGGTGGTGGCATCGGCCTGGGGCTCCAGTTCACGCAGGCTGGCCGTGGTGTTGATGGTCGGGTCCAGTTGCGAGGCAACGGTGAAGGTCAGGCCTTTGCTCAACTGCTCGGCCAGGCCGATCGGCAGGTCGATTACCGCCTCCTTCACGTCCGGCCGGGCCAGGGTCACCACGGCTTGCCCGGCGGTAACGGTTTGCCCGGCTTCGGCCTGCCACGCGGTAATCACGGCAGCGTGGTCTGCACGCAGGGTGCTGTAGTCGAGCTGGTCACGGGCCTGGCTGACGGCGGAGCGCGCCTGCTCCAACGCCGCACTGGTGGTTTTCAGGTTGGTCTGGGCGATATCCAGCTGTGCCTGGGCGCCTACCCCACGGTCATACAACTGCTGCTGGCGACGGGCATCGGCCTGGGCGTTGATCCACTGTGCCTGCACCTTGGCCAGATCGCCTTCGGCGGCGCGCAACTGGTTCTGCTGGTCGGTCGGGTCCAAGGTGGCCAAGGTGTCGCCCGGCTTCACCTGGGCGCCCACGTCCAGCCACCGCCGGGCAATGCGCCCGGAAACCCGGAAGCCCAAGGTGCTTTCGAAGCGCGCCTGGATACTGCCGGCGAAGCGGCCCAGCTGCGACTGCACCTGAGGTTCGACCTTGACCGACAGCACGGGCCGGATCGCCTCGGGTGCCTCTTCTTCGCTACTGCAACCGACCAGCAGCACAGCAGCCGAGAGCATCAGCAACAGACGCTTCATAGCTCACCCCCTGGGCCCTTGGCATCGACCTTCTGTACCTGCATGCCGGGGTGCAGCAACTGGCCACCGTTGACCACTACGGTCTCGCCGCCTTTCAGGCCGCTGGCGACCACGATCTTGCCGGTGAGGTAACGGCGGATTTCGACCTTGCGCAGTTCCACCTTGTCGCCCTCGCCCACCACCCACACGGCAGGCTCATGCAAGGCCTTGGTCAGTGCCGACCATGGCAGCTCGATGCTGGGCCGGCCCTGGGCGTTGGTGGTGGCAGTAACCGGTGCCCCCAATTGCATCCCGGGCGGCACGTCCTTGAGCCCCACCTTGACCTGCACGGTGCCGCTTTGCGCCGACACGGTGGGGGTTATTTCGCGCACGAAGCCACGGGCCTGGACCTTGGGATCGTCCAGCAGGCTCACGACTACCCCGGCATCGCTGGGCGGCGCCACCAGCAGCGACTCGTAGACGTTGAACACCGCATCGCGGTCGCCATCAACGGCCAGGCTGAAGATCGGCATGGTCGCCTGCACCACCTGGCCAACCTCGGCCTGACGCTCGGTGATCACCCCGGCGGCCTCGGAGACCAGTGCGGTGTAGCTGAGTTGCTCGTTGGCATTGGCCAGTTGCGCCTGGGCGGCCTTGAGTGCGCTCTGATTGCTGCGCAGCGCGGCCTCGGCAGCATCGTACTCGCTCTGGCTGGTGTAGCCCTTGGGCAGCAGTTTTTGCTGGCGCACGAAGGCCGCACTGGTCTGGGTGACCCGCGCCTGCGCGGCGAATACCTCGGCCTTGGCCGAGTCGACATTGTTCTGCAGGTCTTTCGGGTCAAGCCGGGCGAGCACCTGGTTGGCCTTGACGTGATCGCCCACGTCGACGCTACGCGAAATGATCTTGCCGCCGACGCGGAATGACAAATCGGTCTGCACCCGCGCCTGCACGTCGCCGGTCAAAGTGACCCTGGCAGCGAAATCGGTGGGTTGTACCTGCTGCACACCCACCCGAGGCAGTGTCTCGGGGACCTCTTCCTTGCTACAGCCGGTGAGCATGTACAACAGCCCCAGGCAGACGACCGACAGCGGACGCATCAACGCCATGCTGGCTCCTTGCTTGTGCACAAATGATTTGTGGGATGCGACTGTGAGCGTAGTTCAGGGTTCGATAAACATCACTGGCGGGGGCCATGCTGGCATTTTTGGTGCCTGCGGGGGCCTCTTCGCGGGCACGCCCGCTCTCACAGAGAGAGCGCACTATCTGAGACTTGCGCGGTACCTGTGGGAGCGGGCGTGCCCGCGAAGAGGCCTCCACAGCCATGTATCAGTATCTGCCATATCCAGAAACCATCAGGCATCGGCCATCCCCGCTCCAACCGCTACCTTTCACGGGGAGGCTCACATTCAAGGAAGATCAAAATGCCGTTAGCCGAATCCCACCGATTGCGCCGTGGGCGCTTCTCCGAGCCCGGCCGGCTCTACATGCTGACCACCATCACGCATCAACGCAAACCACTGTTCCGCGACTTCCACCATGCCCGTTTGGTGGTCAAACACCTTCGGGTCTCAGATGACATTCAGGACTGCCGATCGTTGGCCTGGGTAGTGATGCCGGACCATCTGCATTGGCTGATTGAGCTGAAAGAAGTGACATTGGGAACGTTGATGCGCAAGTTCAAATCACGCACAGCGATTGCCTTGCGCAAGGCCGGTGTCGGGCACAAGCCGATATGGCAACCGGGTTACCAGGACCATGCGCTGCGGCGGGAAGAGTGTGTGGTTCATGTAGCCCGGTACATTGTTGCCAATCCCTTGAGGGCTGGATTGGTCAGAAGTATCAGGGACTATCCACATTGGGATGCGGTATGGCTTTGAATCGGTGCTGGAGCCTTCGCGGGCATGCCCGCTCCCACAGGGCTCCCCACAACCCTGAAGGCTGTGATACCCCTGCCCCACAGGGCTCAGCACAACCCTGAAGGCTGTGACACCCCTGCCCCACAGGGCTCAGCACAACCCTGAAGGCTGTGATACCCCTGCCCCACAGGGCTCAGCACAACCCTGAAGGCTGTGATACCCCTACCCCACAGGGCTCAGCACAACCCTGAAGGCTGTGATACCCCTGCCCCACAGGGCTCAGCACAACCCTGAAGGCTGTGATACCCCTGCCTCACAGGGCTCAGCACAACCCTGAAGGCTGTGATACCCCTGCCCCACAGGGCTCAGCACAACCCTGAAGGCTGTGATACCCCTACCCCACAGGGCTCAGCACAACCCTGAAGGCTGTGATACCCCTGCCCCACAGGGCTCACCACAACCCTGAAAGCTATGACACCCCTACCCCACACGGCTCACCACAATCCTGAAAGCTATGACACCCCTACCCCACAGGGCTCACCACAACCCTGAAGATCGTGATGCCCCTGCCCCACAGGGCTCAGCACAACCCTGAAGGCTGTGAGGTCCCTGTGGGAGCGGGCGTGCCCGCGAAAGGGCCCGGTCAGGCCGACGCAGCCACCTGCGACGGGCGCTTGACCTGCGGCTGCGAAGCGTTGGCTGCAGCACCCTCTTCGATCGCCTGCTGAATCGCCTTGCGACGACGCTCTTCGGCCTGGCGGCTGAAGTACCAGACGAAGAAGGTCACCAGCGATACCGACAGCAAGATCAGGCTGGCCACGGCGTTGATCTCAGGCTTCACGCCCAGACGAACCGCCGAGAACACTTCCATCGGCAAGGTGGTCGAGCCAGGCCCGGAGACGAAGCTGGCCAATACCAGGTCGTCCAGCGACAGGGCGAACGACATCATGCCGCCCGCCGCCAGCGATGGCGCGATCATCGGGATGGTGATCAGGAAGAACACCTTCCACGGCTTGGCACCCAGGTCCATCGCCGCTTCCTCGATCGACAGGTCCAGCTCACGCAGGCGAGCCGACACCACCACCGCCACATACGCCGCACAGAACGTTGTATGGGCGATCCAGATAGTGACGATACCCCGCTCCTGCGGCCAGCCGATCATCTGCGCCATGGCCACGAACAGCAGCAACAGCGACAGACCGGTGATTACTTCGGGCATCACCAGCGGCGCTGTGACCAGGCCACCGAACAGCGTGCGGCCCTTGAAGCGGGTGACGCGGGTCAGCACGAAGGCCGCCAGGGTACCCAGCGCCACCGCTGCCACCGCCGTGTAGCAAGCGATTTCCAGCGAGCGCATCACCGACCCCATCAGCTGGGAGTTGTCGAGCAGGCCGACGTACCATTTGATCGACCAGCCGCCCCACACCGTCACCAGCTTGGAGGCGTTGAACGAGTAGATCACCAGGATCAGCATCGGCAGGTAGATGAACAGCAAGCCGAGCACCAGCATCAGCTTGGAGAAACTGAAGCGTTTCATGCGCGGCCCTCCATCTCTTTGGCCTGGCTACGGTTGAACAGCAGGATCGGCACGATCAGGATCGCCAGCATCACCACCGCCAGGGCGGATGCCTCCGGCCAAGTTGAATAATCAAAGAATCCACTGAGGGTACCCGCGAAAGCGGGTGGCGCAGGTCGAAGCAGCCGCCTGGCAGATAAAACAATGCCAAGGCATGCGATACGCGGCAGGCTCAGCTCGCTTGATGACCTGACATTTCTACCAGTAGCCGGGCACTCCCCGCCACAGCACACTGTGTTCAAGCTGATGTTTTCACCTGTGCGAGCAATAACCAGACAGCTCTCTGCGCAATGTCGAATCCCAGGAGGTCCCGTGGCCGCTGCAAAAAAAACACTGCGCTTTTATCAGAACAGCCGTATTGCTACCGAAGTCAAAGACGCTCTGACACATTCGGTCTTCCGGCATGCGGGTGGTCTTTTAGCGCAACGCGCCTCAGTTGCTGACGAAGGTCACTTACTCATGGGCGTTAGCAATACTGACACCGTCATGACCGAGTTAGGGCATGCCGCGCTGAAGGCGTATCCCTACAGCCCTTATGGCCACTGCCCCGCCCGTAGCGAATCGAATACCCTCTTGGCATTCAACGGCGAGCCGCTGGACTCAGCAACAGGCTGCTATGCGCTCGGGAATGGGTATCGTATGTATAATCCCACCCTCGAGAGGTTCTGCAGCCCAGATAATCTTAGCCCATTCGGGAAAGGTGGGTTGAACGCTTATATGTATTGTGCGGGTGACCCGGTAAATCGCGTTGATCCCACAGGGCACTTAAGTTTCGGCATCATTGGGGTGGGGCTTCGATATACTGCATTCGCCACCGGGCTTGTGGGAACCGGGCTGGCGATCGCTGGAATGATTAAAAATTCCAAAAAACTAGAACTGGCTGGAGGATTACTTTCCTTAGTAACCGTACTGGTTATAGGTGCTGGGCAACTTGCTATGCTAAGAATGCGCACCATTAACGCTGCTCGGTCGGCGCCTCTCCCTGGCGATTTACCACCTTCTTATGAGCGAGCGCTAGATTTCTCAAGGCCTAGTGTCTCTACAGAGACCCCACCACCAACTTACAGTAAAGCCACAGGAAACTCAGCAGCTAATCACGCAGCAGCCGCTCAAGCCCTTAACTCTAATGCAGGTACGTCCAGCGTGCCTGTTAACAATAACGGCAGGACAAGCGCATTTGCCACCCAGATCAGCATGGGCAATGTACGCCAATAATTATGATATGCCGACTGAGCTAAGAGTTTCTGGTGAGTACCAGCCAGGCAATTTCGGAGCCTGTACGAGCCTGTTCGCGGCACTGGCTCGCCGCGAACAGGCTCTATATCAGGCTGAAGCCGTGAGCTGGCTCGGGCGCTTGACCTGCGGCTGCGAAGCGTTGGCTGCAGCACCCTCTTCGATCGCCTGCTGAATCGCCTTGCGACGACGCTCTTCGGCCTGGCGGCTGAAGTACCAGACGAAGAAGGTCACCAGCGATACCGACAGCAAGATCAGGCTGGCCACGGCGTTGATCTCAGGCTTCACGCCCAGACGAACCGCCGAGAACACTTCCATCGGCAAGGTGGTCGAGCCAGGCCCGGAGACGAAGCTTGCCAAGACCAGGTCGTCCAGCGACAAGGCAAACGACATCATGCCGCCCGCCGCCAGCGATGGCGCGATCATCGGGATGGTGATCAGGAAGAACACCTTCCACGGCTTGGCACCCAGGTCCATCGCCGCTTCCTCGATCGACAGGTCCAGCTCACGCAGGCGAGCCGACACCACCACCGCCACATACGCCGCACAGAACGTTGTATGGGCGATCCAGATGGTGACGACACCACGCTCCTGCGGCCAGCCGATCATCTGCGCCATGGCCACGAACAGCAGCAACAGCGACAGACCGGTGATCACTTCGGGCATTACCAGCGGCGCAGTGACCAGGCCACCGAACAGCGTGCGGCCCTTGAAGCGGGTGACGCGGGTCAGCACGAAGGCCGCCAGGGTACCCAGCGCCACCGCTGCCACCGCCGTGTAGCAAGCGATTTCCAGCGAGCGCATCACCGAACCCATCAGCTGGGAGTTGTCGAGCAGGCCGACGTACCATTTGATCGACCAGCCGCCCCACACCGTCACCAGCTTGGAGGCGTTGAACGAGTAGATCACAAGGATCAGCATCGGCAAGTAGATGAACAGCAAGCCGAGCACCAGCATCAGCTTGGAGAAACTGAAGCGTTTCATGCGCGGCCCTCCATCTCTTTGGCCTGGCTACGGTTGAACAGCAGGATCGGCACGATCAGGATCGCCAGCATCACCACCGCCAGGGCGGATGCCACCGGCCAGTCACGGTTGTTGAAGAACTCCTGCCACAGCACTTTACCGATCATCAGGGTTTCCGGGCCGCCGAGCAGTTCCGGGATCACGAACTCGCCCACCACCGGGATGAACACCAGCATGCAGCCGGCGATGATGCCGTTTTTCGACAACGGTACCGTGATCTTCCAGAAGCTGTTGAAGGTGCTCGAACCCAGGTCGGAGGCAGCTTCGAGCAGGCTCGGATCATGCTTCACCAGGTTGGCGAACAGCGGCAGGATCATGAATGGCAGGTACGAATAGACAACGCCGATGTATACCGCCAGGTTGGTGTTGAGGATCTGCAACGGCTGGTCGATCAACCCGGTCCACAGGAGGAAACCGTTGAGCAGGCCGTTGTTGCTGAGAATACCCATCCAGGCATAGACGCGGATCAGGATCGCGGTCCAGGTTGGCATCATGATCAGCAACAGCAGGACCGTCTGGGTCTCCTTCTTGGCGTTGGCAATGGCGTAGGCCATCGGGAAGCCGATCAGCAGGCACAGCAGGGTGCTGAAGAACGCCATCTTCAACGAACCCAGATAGGCCGAGAGGTACAGCTCATCCTCGGTCAACAGCCCGTAGTTGGCCAGGTTGAGGACCAGCTGGATCTTGTCTTCGACGTAGGTGTAGATCTCGGTATACGGCGGAATTGCCACGTCAGCTTCGGCAAAACTGATCTTCAGGACGATGAAGAACGGCAGCATGAAGAACAGGAACAGCCAGATGAACGGCACGCCGATCACCAAGTGCCGCCCCTCCGGGACCAGACGCTGGAAGGCTCGCTTGAGCTTGCGCAGTTTCATGACCGCAGTACCACGCCGCTGTCGTCTTCCCACCATACGTACACTTCATCGCCCCAGGTAGGACGGGTACCTTGGCGCTCGGCGTTGGCAACGAACGACTGGACGACCTTGCCGCTCGGCAGCTCCACATAGAACACCGAGTGGCCGCCCAGGTAGGCGATGTCGTGGATCTTGCCGCGCGACCAGTTGTGCTCGCAGGTTGGCTGCTGGGTGGTGACCAGCATCTTTTCCGGACGCAGGGCGTAGGTGATGTGCTTGTCTTCCACCGAGGTGGTGATGCCGTGGCCCACGTAGATCTTGCGCTCCAGCTCCGGGCTGGCAATGATCGCGTAGCCTTCGGCGTCGTCGACCACGTCACCTTCGAACAGGTTGACGTTACCGATGAACTCGCACACCAGGCGGCTGGTAGGTGTCTCGTAGATGTCCACTGGCGAACCGATCTGGGCGATCCAGCCCAGGTGCATGATGGCGATGCGCTGGGCCATGGTCATGGCCTCTTCCTGGTCGTGGGTCACCATCACGCAGGTTACCCCCACGCGCTCGATGATCTCGACCAGCTCCAGCTGCATCTGCGAACGCAGTTTCTTGTCCAGTGCCCCCATCGGCTCGTCGAGCAGCAGCAGTTTGGGCCGCTTGGCCAACGAGCGGGCCAACGCCACACGCTGACGCTGGCCGCCCGACAACTGGTGCGGCTTGCGCTTGGCGTACTGGGTCATGTGCACCAGCTTGAGCATCTCGGCCACGCGGGCATCGATCTCGGCCTTGGGCAGCTTGTCCTGCTGCAGGCCGAAGGCGATGTTCTGCGCCACGGTCATGTGCGGGAACAGCGCGTAGGACTGGAACATCATATTGATCGGCCGCTCGTAGGGCGGCATGTCGGTAATGTCGACGCCATCGAGGAAGATCCGACCTTCGGATGGGCGCTCGAAGCCGGCCAGCATGCGCAGCAAGGTAGACTTGCCGGAACCGGAGCCACCCAGCAAGGCGAATATCTCACCCTTGCGAATTTCCAGGGACACATCGTCCACGGCTACCGTTTCGTCGAACTTTTTCGTGACCCGGTCGATCTTGACCAGCACCTGCTTGGGTTGCTGGTCACCCTCGAGGGCTTTTTTATAGGCACCGGAGGCAACTGCCATGAGTGAAACTCCCAACAAGATTTTTGTGCCCGCACGGCCAGACCTGCAGAGGCCGCCGCGGGTCTGGATTTTTTACTTGCCCGACTTGACCTTGGTCCAGCTACGGGTCATCAGCCGTTGCACCTTGGGTGGCAACTCTGAGTTCACGAACATCTTGTTCAGCACTTCCTGCGATGGGTAAACCGCAGCGTCAGTCCTCACGGCCTGGTCCATCAGGTCGCCAGCCTTGGGGTTCGGGTTGGCGTAACCGACGTAATCACTGACCTGGGCGATAACCTCAGGTTTCAGCAAATAGTTGATGAAGGCATGCGCCTCTTTGACGTTCTTGGCGTCCTTGGGGATCGCCAGCACGTCGAACCAGAGGTTGCCGCCTTCCTTGGGAATGGCGTAGGCCAGGTTTACGCCCTTCTTCGCTTCTTCTGCGCGGGCCTTGGCCTGGAACACATCACCCGAGAAACCTGCCGCGACGCAGATGTCGCCGTTGGCCAGGTCGGTGATGTACTTGGACGAGTGGAAGTAGGTCACGTACGGGCGCACGGCCAGCAGCTTCTGCTCGGCCTTGGCGTAATCCTTGGGGTCGGTGCTGTTCGGGTTGAGGCCCATGTAGTTGAGCACCGCTGGCAGCATTTCGTCCGCCGAGTCGAGGAAGGCCACACCGCACTTGGAGAGCTTCTTCATGTTTTCGGGTTCGAACAGCACGGCCCAGGAGTCGATGGTGTCCACGCCCAGCGCGGCCTTGACCTTGTCGACGTTGTAACCGATGCCGTTGGTACCCCACAGGTAAGGCACCGCGTACTGGTTGCCCGGGTCGTTCTTTTCCAGGCGCTTCATCAACGCCGGGTCGAGATTGGAATAGTTGGGCAGCAGGTTCTTGTCGAGCTTCTGAAAGGCGCCCGCCTTGATCTGCTTGCCGAGGAAATGGTTGGACGGCACCACCACGTCATAGCCGGTGTTACCGGCCAGCAGCTTGCCTTCCAGGGTTTCGTTGGAGTCGAACACATCTTGCACAGGCTTGATGCCCGTGGCTTTCTCGAAGTCCGCGAGTGTGGTGGGGCCGATGTAGTCGGACCAGTTATAGAAGTGCACCGTCGGCGCCGCTTGGACGCTGCATGCCAGCGTCAGGCCCGCGCCAGCCATCAAGGCCTTGCGGAATACAGAAATAGACAAGTGGGGGTCCTCACAATCAGTGCCTGGGTAGCGACAATGCTGCCGCACACGCAAAACCGGCGCGCAACTTAACTTCGCAGCTTCGATGCCGCAATCATCAATTACCTTTCAATGGCTCTGGGCCGAAAAACCCGGCCCAGAGCTGTCGCATCGGGCTTACTTGCCCGACTTGATCTTCGTCCAGCTGCGGGTGATCACTCGCTGCACAGAAGCGTCAGGCGCAGCGATCGCGTACAGCTGCTTCTTCACTTCGGCAGGCGGGTAGATGCTCGGGTCGCTGGTGATGTCTTTGTCCACGAACTGGGTAGCAGCAGCGTTACCGTTCGGGAAGCGCACGGCGTTGGTGATTTCAGCCATGATTTCCGGCTGCATCAGGAAGTTCATGAACTGATAGGCAGCGTCTTTATGTTCGGCATCTTTCGGGATGGCGACCATGTCGTAGAAAGTACCGGCACCTTCCTTCGGAATGACGTAGTCCACTTTGACCTTGTCGCCCGCTTCATGGGCACGGGCCTTGGACTGCTCCAGGTCACCCGAGTAACCGACGGCTACACAGATGTTGCCGTTGGCCATGTCGCCGATGTACTTGGACGAGTGGAAGTAGGTGATCGAAGGACGGATCTTGAGGAACAGGTCCTCGGCGGCCTTCAGGTCTTCTTTCTTGGTGCTGTCGGTCGGCTTGCCGAGGTAGTGCAGCGCAGCCGGGAGCATTTCGGTCGGGGCGTCGAGGAAGCTCACGCCGCAGCTCTTGAGCTTGGCGATGTTCTCAGGCTTGAACACCACGTCCCACGAATCGATCTTGTCCACGCCCAGCGCAGCCTTGACCTTCTCCGGGTTGTAGCCAATGCCGATCGAGCCCCACATATAAGGGAAGGCATGCTTGTTGTCCTTGTCGCTGGCATCGCCAACGGCCTTGAGCAGGTCAGGATCGAGGTTCTTCCAGTTCGGCAGCTTGGAACGGTCCAGCTCCTCGTACACGCCCGCCTTGATCTGCTTGGCCAGGAAATTGTTCGAAGGCACGACGATGTCATAGCCCGACTTGCCTGCCAGCAGCTTGGCTTCCAGGGTTTCGTTGCTGTCGAAGACGTCGTACTTGACCTTGATCCCCGTCTGCTTCTCGAACTTGGCGATGGTGTCCGGAGCGATGTAGTCCGACCAGTTATAGACGTTCAACACTTTGTCTTCAGCCTGAACAGCGGAGGCCATGGCACCCATCAGGGCGGCGGCCAGCAACGTCTTGCCCATTTTATTCATGCGTAATGCTCCAGAATTTTTATTTAGCAACTGTCCAGCAGCCAGAACCCACGGTGCAGAGCGCGCGGCGACTGAAACAGTCGCTAGTCTGGCAAGTTACAAGGCCCTGTATCAAGGAAAGCAGGGCCATGTAACGACTTAATGTCACAACGCTAGCCTAGCAAACGCTTATTGAATCGCCTCAAGGGTCAGGTCCAGGCACTTGCGCGCCTTTTCCACCAGTTCGTCGATCTCCGCATGGCTGATTACCAGCGGCGGCGCGATGATCATGGTGTCACCCACCGCACGCATGATCAGGCCGTTCTCGAAGCAGAAGGTGCGACAGATCATGCCAACGCCCTTGCCCTCGTAACGGCTGCGGGTGGCCTTGTCCTTGACCAGCTCGATCGCACCCAGCATGCCCAGGCCGCGCACTTCACCCACCAGTGGATGGTCTTGCAGCTCGCGCAAACGCTTTTGCAAATACGGTGCCGCTTCCGTGCGCGCCTTCTCGACAATTTTCTCGTCACGCAGAATGCGCAGGTTTTCCAGGCCCACCGCGGCCGCCACCGGGTGGCCGGAGTAGGTGAAACCGTGGTTGAAGTCGCCGCCTTCGCTGATCACCTTGGCCACGGTGTCACGCACGATCACACCGCCCATGGGGATGTAACCGGAGGTCAGGCCTTTCGCGATGGTCATCAGGTCGGGCTTGAGGTCGTAGTAGTCCGAGCCGAACCACTCGCCGGTACGGCCGAAGCCGCAGATCACCTCGTCGGCGACGAACAGGATGTCGTACCTGGCGAGGATCTCCTTCACCTTCGGCCAGTAGGTTTCCGGCGGGATGATCACGCCGCCAGCGCCCTGGATCGGCTCGGCGATGAAGGCAGCGACGTTGTCTTCGCCGACTTCGAGGATCTTCTTCTCCAACTGCTCGGCGGCCCAGACACCGAATTCGTCAGGGGTCATGTCGCCTCCCTCGCCGAACCAGTACGGCTGAGGGATGTGCACGATGCCCGGGATCGGCAGGCCACCCTGCTCGTGCATGCCGCTCATGCCGCCCAGGCATGCACCGGCGAAGGTGGAGCCGTGGTAACCGTTGATGCGGCCGATGATGGTCTGCTTGTGCGGTTTGCCCTTCAGCGCCCAGTAGTGACGCACCATGCGCAGCACAGTGTCGTTGCCTTCGGAGCCGGAGCCGGTGAAGAACACATGGGTCATACCTTTCGGCGCCACGTCGGTGATCGCCTTGGCCAGCTCGAGCGCAGGCGGGTGAGCGGTCTGGAAGAACAGGTTGTAGTACGGCAGCTCGCGCATCTGTTTTTCCGCCGCCTGCACCAGCTCTTCACGTCCGTAGCCGACCGCCACGCACCATAGACCGGCCATACCGTCGAGGATCTTGTGCCCCTCGCTATCCCACAAATGCACACCCTGGGCCTTGGTGATGATGCGCGGCCCCTTCTCCTTCAGCTGCTTGTAGTCACTGAAAGGTGCGAGGTGATGCTCCCCGCTCAGGGTTTGCCATTCACGGGTTTGCGGGTTGTTGACGCTCATGTGCTTCTCCGTTATTGGACCGCCGCGCTCCTGCGGCACCAGGGTTGATCAGACAGCGAACAGCAGGAACTCACGCTCCCACGAACTGATGACGCGCTTGAAGTTTTCATGCTCGGCGCGCTTGGTAGCGACATACCCGGTAATGAATTTCTTGCCCAGGTATTGCACCAGCGCACGGCTGTTTTCCATGCGTTCCAAGGCGTCTTCGATGGTCAGGGGCAGGCGCAGGTTGCGGCGTTCGTAACCACGGCCCTGCACTGGCGCGCTGGCCTCGATACCTTCGACCATGCCGATGTAGCCACACAGCAGGCTGGCGGCGATGGCCAGGTACGGGTTGGCGTCGGCGCCCGGCAGGCGGTTTTCGACGCGCCGGCTTTGCGGGCCGGCATCCGGTACGCGCAGGCCGACGGTGCGGTTTTCTTCGCCCCACTCCACGTTCACCGGCGCCGAAGTGTCGGGCAGGAAGCGGCGGAACGAGTTGACGTTGGGCGCGAACAGCGGCAGCGCCTCGGGGATGAACTTCTGCAGGCCGCCAATATGGTTGAGGAACAGCGCGCTCATGCTGCCGTCTTCATTGCTGAAGATGTTCTTGCCGGTGGCCACGTCGACCACACTCTGGTGCAGGTGCATGGCACTGCCCGGCTCGCCGGTCATCGGTTTGGCCATGAAGGTGGCAGCCACGTTGTGCTTGAGCGCCGCCTCGCGCATGGTGCGCTTGAACACCAGGATCTGGTCGGCCAGGTGCAGGGCGTCGCCGTGACGGAAGTTGATTTCCATCTGCGCCGTGCCGTCTTCGTGGATCAGCGTGTCGAGGTCCAGCTGCTGCAGCTCGCACCAGTCGTAGACGTCTTCGAACAGCGGGTCGAATTCGTTGGCAGCTTCGATCGAGAACGACTGACGGCCGGTTTCCGGGCGACCGGAACGGCCTACCGGGGGCTGCAGCGGAAAGTCCGGGTCTTCGCTGCGCTTGGTCAGGTAGAACTCCATCTCCGGTGCGACGATCGGCTGCCAGCCCTTGTCGGCGTATAGCTTGAGCACTTTCTTCAGCACGTTGCGCGGCGACAGTTCGACCGGGTTGCCCTTCTTGTCGTAGGTGTCGTGGATGACCTGTGCGGTCGGCTCGATGGCCCACGGGACGAGGAACACAGCGTTCTCGTCAGGGCGGCAGATCATGTCGATGTCTGCCGGGTCGAGCAGTTCGTAATAGATGTCGTCGTCGACGTAGTCGCCGGTCACGGTCTGCAGCAGCACGCTCTCGGGCAGCCGCATGCCTTTTTCAGCGATGAATTTGTTGGTTGGCGAAATCTTGCCGCGCGTGATGCCGGTCAGGTCGCTGATCATGCATTCGACTTCGGTGATCTTGTGCTCTTTCAACCAATCGGTGAGCTGGTCGAGGTTGTTACTCATAAATACCTCAGGAGGTAAGGTGGTCCGCGACTTGATTCTGGATGGAGTCGATTGCTAAAGCAAAAACCCACGCGCAGAGCCACAGTGGATACACTGAAATCAGCTGTGTCCGTAATGAGTTCAAAAGGCAGGAAGGTGAAGCGAAAGGCGGCAAGCCGCTGCGAGGACCGGTCCGGGAACGCGAAACGTCAATTATTGCGGCCAGGGCGACCACGCCATTGACGAAGCTTGCAAAAACGACGGATGTACCCGATGGCACTGCGCAGGCAATGCTTTCAGGTCGCGGCAAGCGGACCATGTGACCCTCGTATTATTGTGTTTTGGGTTGAAACCGAGCTTAGCCTTGTTCATTTTTTTACACAACACCTCCGTAAAAAATAAAACACGGCGCACCGGAGATAGCCCTTTACCCGGGAAATAGCGGATAATGGATTGCCCCGATATGCAGCAAATCTGCCGTAGATGTGCCATTTCAGGGCATCATGGGGTCGGCTTGACATCAGTATCTCTTTTCGATTGACTGGTCTTGCAAGCCCCCCTTGATTGATATTTTTAACAACAAAGGTGTTGCATCATGTCGGTACCCCCGCGTGCCGTTCAGCTTAACGAAGCGAACGCGTTCCTTAAGGAACATCCTGAGGTTCTCTACGTTGACCTTCTGATTGCAGATATGAATGGTGTGGTGCGTGGCAAGCGCATAGAGCGCACCAGCCTCCACAAGGTTTACGAGAAAGGCATAAATCTGCCGGCCTCCCTCTTTGCCCTGGACATCAACGGTTCCACCGTCGAAAGCACCGGGCTGGGCCTGGACATCGGCGATGCTGACCGCATCTGCTATCCAATCCCCGACACGCTCTGTAACGAGCCATGGCAAAAGCGCCCCACCGCCCAGCTGCTGATGACCATGCACGAGCTGGAAGGCGAGCCGTTCTTCGCCGACCCGCGCGAAGTGCTGCGTCAGGTGGTGACCAAGTTCGACGAACTGGGCCTGACTATCTGCGCCGCATTCGAGCTGGAGTTCTACCTGATCGACCAGGAGAACGTGAACGGCCGCCCGCAGCCACCACGCTCGCCAATTTCGGGCAAACGCCCGCAGTCGACCCAGGTGTACCTGATCGACGACCTCGACGAATATGCCGACTGCCTGCAGGACATCCTCGAAGGCGCGAAAGAACAAGGCATCCCGGCCGACGCCATCGTCAAGGAAAGCGCCCCGGCGCAGTTCGAAGTCAACCTGCACCACGTGGCCGACCCGCTCAAGGCCTGCGACTACGCGGTACTGCTCAAGCGGTTGATCAAGAACATCGCCTACGACCATGAAATGGACACCACCTTCATGGCCAAGCCCTACCCGGGCCAGGCAGGCAACGGCCTGCACGTGCACATTTCCGTGCTGGACAAAGATGGCAACAACATCTTCACCAGCGAGGATCCCGAGCAGAACGCCGCGCTACGTCACGCTGTCGGCGGTGTGCTCGAGACCCTGCCCGCGTCCATGGCCTTCCTTTGCCCGAACGTCAACTCGTACCGCCGCTTTGGCGCGCAGTTCTACGTGCCGAACGCGCCAAGCTGGGGCCTGGACAACCGCACCGTAGCGCTGCGCGTACCGACCGGCTCGGCCGATGCCGTGCGCATCGAGCACCGCGTCGCCGGGGCCGACGCCAACCCGTACCTGATGATGGCTGCCGTACTGGCTGGCGTGCACCATGGCCTGACCAACAAGATCGAGCCAGGCGCGCCGATCGAAGGCAACTCGTACGAGCAGCTGGAGCAGAGCCTGCCGAACAACCTGCGCGATGCCCTGCGCGAGCTGGACGACAGCGAGATCCTGAACAAGTACATCGATCCGAAGTACATCGACATCTTTGTCGCGTGCAAGGAAAGCGAGCTGGAAGAGTTCGAGCACTCGATCTCCGACCTCGAGTACAACTGGTACCTGCATACCGTGTAAACGAAAACGCCGCCCCTCAAGGGCGGCGTTTTTGTTTGAGACCGGTGTCGCCCTCTTCGCGGGCTCGCCCGCTCCCACAGGGTTATTTCGAGGGCTGAAGCCTGTAACTTACCTGTGGGAGCGGGCGTGCCCGCGAAGAGGGCGGCCCAGGCTTACAGGGGCTTCTCGAAAATCTTCGAATTGCGCTGGTAGTTGTACAGCGAAGCCCGCGCCGCCGGCAGCCGCTCCACGCCACTCGGCGCAAAGCCGCGCTCGCGGAACCAGTGCGCAGTGCGCGTAGTCAGCACGAACAAAGTACTCAAGCCCATCTGCCGTGCCCGGCTCTCGATGCGTTCCAGCAGCTCATCGCCACGCCCGCCATGGCGGTACTCCGGGTTCACCGCCAGGCAAGCCAGCTCCCCGGCTTCGGAATCGGCAATCGGGTACAGCGCCGCACAGGCGATGATCATGCCCTCGCGCTCGACCACACTGAACTGCTCGATCTCTCGCTCCAGCACTTCGCGCGAACGGCGCACCAGGATGCCCTGCTCTTCCAGCGGGCTGATCAACTCCAGCAGGCCACCGACGTCCTCGATGGTCGCCTCGCGCACCACTTCGAACTGCTCCTGCGACACCAGCGTACCGCCACCGCCCCGTGTGAACAGCTCGGTGAGCAGCGCGCCGTCCTCGGCATAGCTGACGATATGGCTGCGCGCCACACCGCCTTTGCAAGCCTCGGCCGCAGCATCCAGCAGTTCGCCCTGGTAGTCGCTGCCTAGACGCTGCAGATGCGGAGCAACCTGCTGCGGGCGCAGTTCGCGCACCAACCTACCGTCAGCGTCCAACAGGCCTGGCTCGGCGCCGAACAGCAGCAACTTGTCGGCGCCCAGTTCGATGGCCGCGCGGGTAGCCACGTCTTCGCAGGCCAGGTTGAAAATTTCCCCGGTAGGCGAGTAGCCCAAGGGCGACAACAGCACGATGGAACGCTCGTCGAGCAGGCGGCTGATGCCCTTGCGGTCGACCCGGCGCACTTCGCCAGTGTGGTGGTAGTCCACGCCTTCGAGCACGCCGATCGGCCGCGCGGTGACCAGGTTGCCGGAGGCCACGCGCAGGCGCGAGCCCTGCATCGGCGAAGCGGCGATGTCCATCGACAGCCGCGCTTCAATAGCCAGGCGCAGGGCGCCGACGGCATCGATCACGCAGTCCAGGGTGGCCGCATCAGTAATACGCATGCCCCGGTGGTAGTGCGGGGTCAGGCCGCGATCGGCCAGCCGGCTTTCGATCTGCGGGCGCGAGCCATGCACCAGCACCAGCCGCACGCCGAGGCTGTGCAGCAGCACCAGGTCGTGGACGATATTGCCGAAATTAGGATGTTCCACCCCATCGCCAGGGAGCATGACCACGAAGGTGCAGTCGCGATGGGCATTGATATAGGGGGATGCATGACGCAGCCAGTTGACGTAATCGGGCATGACAGGGCCTGTGGATAAGTGGACGGAGAACGGCGATGCAGGGGGCGTTCAGGATCATCGTCGGAACAGGCTTGCGGTCACGCGCGGTCTCCTCTAGGCAGGAACGAATCAGTTCGATTGACGTTTAGTGCAGGCAATAGTGCCGGATCAGGTCACGCAATAGACGCACGGTAGGCTCGATTCGTGACATTTCAAGGTATTCGCCGGGCTGGTGGGCACAGGCAATGTCGCCAGGGCCCAGCACGATGGTCTGGCAGCCCAGTTGCTGAAGATAAGGTGCTTCGGTGCCGAACGCCACCGCTTCAGCGCGATGGCCGGTCAGGCGCTCCGCGACCTGTACCAGCTCGACATCGGCAGCCTGCTCGAACGGCGGCACCTCCGGGAACAGCGGCGCATAGTCGATGCGCACCTCATGGCGCTCGGCCACGGGTACCAGCTTTTCGCGAATGGCCGCGCGCAGCTGGTCCACGTCCATGCCCGGCAGCGGCCGCAGGTCGAACTCCAGGGCGCACTGGCCGCAGATACGGTTGGGGTTGTCGCCGCCGTGGATGCAGCCGAAGTTCATGGTCGGGGTCGGCACGGTGAATTGCGGGTTGCTATAGGTTTGTTGCCACTGCTGGCGCAGGCCCATCAGCTCGCCCATGACCGCATGCATGGCCTCCATGGCGCTGCGGCCCAGGCTTGGGTCCGACGAATGGCCGCTGCGACCGAGGATGTCGATGCGGTCCATGAGGATGCCCTTGTGCATGCGGATCGGCCGCAGCCCGGTAGGCTCACCAATGATCGCTGCACGGCCCAGTGGCTGGCCGGCCTCGGCCAGGGCACGGGCGCCGGACATGGAGCTTTCTTCATCGCAGGTGGCAAGGATCAGCAGCGGCTCCTTGAAGTCGTGCTCCAGCAGCGGGATGACCGCTTCGATGACCAGGGCGAAGAAGCCCTTCATGTCGCAGCTGCCCAGGCCGACCCAACGGCCATCGGTCTCGGTCAGTTTCAGCGGGTCGCTGGCCCACAGCTGTTCGTCATAGGGCACGGTATCGCTGTGCCCGGCCAGCACCAGCCCTCCCGGGCCCGTGCCACGGCTGGCCAGCAGGTTGAACTTGCCGGGGCTGACCTGCTGGATATCGCACTTGAAACCCAGGTCGCCCAGCCAACCGGCCAGCAGGTCGATAACCTGGCGGTTGGACTGGTCCAGCGCAGGTTGGGTACAGCTGACCGAAGGCGCGGCGATCAAGGCGGCAAACTGGTCTTTCAGCGTCGGCAACGGCATGCGCGTACTCCTCGGAAACGTTGCCCATCATAGGACTATCCGCTGTCTGGAATAAACCGTTGAGGGCTGACTGCTGTAGACTCTCTGCCAACCACGCCCCCTCTTTCGAGTCTGTGATGCACAAAGAAACCGAACTGAAGCTCCGCGCCAGCCGCGAGACCCTTGCCGCCCTGCGCGAGCACCCTCTGCTGAAAAAGCGCAACAAGTCCGGCTGGCAGACCCGTGAACTGCTCAACCAGTACTTCGACACCCCCGAGCGTGAGCTGTCCGCCGCCCGTGTCGCCCTGCGCCTGCGCCGCGATGGCGACGCTGTCATTCAAACCCTCAAGTGCCGCGGCCAGAGCGTGGCTGGCCTGTCAGAGCGCAACGAGTACGAATGGAACCTGGACAAGGTCAAGCTCGACCTGAAGAAGCTGGACGCCACCTGCTGGCCCGAGCAACTGGCCAACCTGGACAAGAAAACCATCAAGCCGCTGTTCACCACCGACTTCAGCCGTGAATACGCTGAAATCGCCTGGGGCCGCGGCAAGAGCAAGGTGGTGATCGAGGCCGCGCTGGACCAAGGCTTCGTGATCGCCGGCAAGCGCAAGGAAGAGATCTGCGAGCTGGAGCTGGAGCTGCGTGAAGGTGAACCGCAAGCACTGCTGGAACTGGCTGCAGAACTGGCCGCCAGCCTGCCACTGATGCCGTGCGACATCAGCAAGGCTGAGCGCGGTTACCGCCTGCTGGAACCGGACAGCTACGAGCTGGACCTGCCGCACACCGCGCTGGAAGCCGAAATGGCCTTGGACGACGCCTATGCCGCCCTCGCCTGGCAACTGCTGGGCAGCAGCCAGCGCCTGGCCGAGCAGTACCGCCACAACGGTCACTGGCGCCTGCTCCAGGACTGGGTCGAGTGCCTGAGCGAGCTGCGCGCACTCACCGCCAGCCTGGGCCAGGCAGCACCGCGCGCCACCACCCGCGACCTGCGCGCCAGTCTTGATGCCTTGCTTGAAGACTGGCGCCCGCTGGTTCAGGCCGGCAACGATGACGAAGACATCCGTCGCGCCGCGCCCGAGCAGTTTGCCGAAGAGCTGGAAGACGTACGCTGGGGCCAGTTCTCGCTGGAAACCTCACGCTGGCTGATGGCCCGGACCTGGACCGCAGAGCGCAAGGGCCGCGGCGAACGCCAGGGCAAGGCGCAACTGGCCAGCTGGCTGGGGCACCTGCTGGGCGAGGAAGGCCGCGCACTGAAGCTGCCGCTGTACACCCAGCGCCCGGAAGACCTGGCCGAGCAGCTGCCACGTATCGAGCAGCTTCTGGCCTGGCTGCACCACGCCCGCCAGGTGCTGGAAGCGCCGCAAATGGACCGCTTGTACGGCGACCTGAAAAAGCTGCACGAGCTGGCCGAGCAGCCCATCAGCGATGAAGTGCTGGAAGCGCGTATCGAACAGGCTCGAGCGGTGGACCAGAGCCGCGGCTGGAAGCACCTGCTCAAGGCGTGATACCGCGTCGCCTGCTTCGCGGGTAAACCCGCTCCTACAAAGGTTCGCGCCAGGCGTGAGGCCGGTGTAGGCGCGGGTTTACCCGCGAATGGCCTCACCGGTGTAGGAGCGGGTTTACCCGCGAATGGCCTCACCGCGGTAGCGGCAGGCTAGTGGTGGACTTGATCTCGGAAAGCGCCACAATCGAGTTCACCTCCTGAATCCCCGGCACGTTCGACAGTTTTTCGAAGAAGAACCGCTCGTAGGCCTCGATGTCCGACGTGACGATTCGCAGCAGAAAGTCCACGGCCCCCATCAGCACATAACACTCCAGCACCTCAGGGAACCCGCGGATCGCCTCGGTGAACTCGGTAAAGTTGGAGCGCCCATGGGCGTTCAGTTTCACTTCGGCGAAAATCTGCGTGTTCAGGCCGACCTTCTTGCGGTCCAGCAAGGTCACCTGCCCACGAATCACCCCCTCTTCCTTCAAGCGCTGAATGCGCCGCCAACACGGCGATTGCGACAGCCCGACGCGCTCGGCGATCTGTGCACTGGACAGCGAAGCGTCCTCCTGCAGCAGCTCGAGGATGCGACGGTCGTAGGCGTCCAGCTCGCTGTGCATTATTTATTCTCCACACCATATTTTCTTGAATAAAAAAATTCGCCAACAGGGCGAAATCACCCAATCATAGCGAAAAAATACCGCCAGCAACGTGCAAGAATTTCTCCCTCATTTGCGGAGACCAGTATGAACGCACAGCCCCGTACCGACGCCTGGGCCGCCAACAACGCCCACAGCACCGTGCACTATCGCCTGCAGGCCGAGGCCGAGCCCGATAGCCTGTGCCGGGTGCTCAACCTGTTCGCCTTGCAGTTCCTGACCCCGCATAGCGTGCAGGTCAGCCAGCAGGATGACTGGCTGGATATCGAAATCGGCATTGGCGGGTTGAGCTGGCACCGGGCCGAAGTCATTGCACAGAAACTGCGTAACCTGGTGTGTGTGGGTGAGGTGAGCCTGACCAACTTGCAGCGAGTGGCGTTGGCAGTGGTCTGAACCACCCTTCAAGGCCCGTGCGATCCCTGTAGGAGCGGGTTCACCCGCGAAGCGTCCGGTACAGGCGCAGCAAAATCCCGAAACCTTTCACCTCCGATAGCCTCCCGCCGCCAGGCTAGCCTTGATCAGCACTACCCGATCAGGCACGGACGCCAACCATGCACACCCCCGACAACCCCGCACTCGACCTCAAGCGCGTGCTCCAGGCCCTGCTCGCTGACCAGCACCTGCACGCCAGCGATACCCTGCAAGTACTCGAGCACGCCGCTGCCCACCCCGCTAGCCACCCGCTGGAGCACATCGCCGCCTGCAGCCTGGAAAGCCGCCAGCACCCCGGCCAGCCCCTGGACTTGGAGCACCTTTGCCAGTGGCTGGCCGACAAGGTCGGCCAACCCTACCTGCGCATCGACCCCATGCAACTCGACCTGCCCCAGGTCACCGGCCTGATCTCCCCAGCCTTCGCCCAGCGCCACGGCATCCTCATCGTCGCGGCCGATGCCTCCAGCGTCACCGTCGCCAGCGCCCAGCCTTTCCAGGATGACTGGCAGGCCGACCTGGCCCGTAGCCTCGGCCGATCGATCCGTCGCGTACTGGCCAGCCCGCAGCAGATCCGTCAGTCAGCGCAGTCGTTCCACCGCCTGGCCCAGTCGGTAAAAGGCGCGCAATATCAGCAGTCGGCCAGCCTGGGGGAACTTGAGCAATTGCTTGAGCTGGGCAAACGCCAGGCCGAGGCCAGCGCAGACGACGCGCATATCGTGCATATCGTCGACTGGCTGTTGCAGTACGCCATCGAGCAACGCGCCAGCGATATCCACCTGGAACCACGCCGCGAACAGGGCCAGCTGCGCTACCGCATCGATGGCCTGCTGCACACCGTCTATGCCTTCCCCGCCGGGGTCACCCTGGCCCTCGTCAGCCGCCTGAAACACCTGGGCCGCATGGACGTTGCAGAGAAGCGACGGCCGCAGGACGGCCGGCTGCAAAGCCGCCTACCCGGTGGTGGCGAAGTGGAGCTGCGGCTTTCAACCCTGCCCACCCCGTTTGGCGAGAAACTGGTGCTGCGCCTGTTCGACCCGCACCAGTTGCAAGAGGGCTTCGACCGCCTTGGCCTGCACGGCCAGCAACTGGCCCAATGGCAGCGCCTGCTACGTCAGCGCCAAGGCATCATCCTGGTCACCGGCCCCACCGGCTCCGGCAAAACCAGCACGCTGTACACCAGCCTCAAACTGCTGGCCACCCCACAGGTCAACCTGTGCACCATCGAAGACCCGATCGAGCGCCTGGAGCCTGCCTTCAACCAGCTGCAGGTGCAGCCCGCGCTGGACCTGGGGTTTGCCAACGCGGTCAGGGCCATGCTGCGCCAAGATCCCGATATCATCATGATCGGCGAAATTCGCGACCGCGAAACCGCCCTGGTGGCAGTTCAGGCAGCGCTGACCGGGCACCTGGTACTGTCCACCCTGCATACCAACGACGCTTGTGCAGCGATTACCCGCTTGCAAGAGCTGGGTGTGGCCGACTACCTGATCAAGGCGACGCTTATCGGGGTGATGGCCCAGCGCCTGGTGCGAACCGTCTGCACCGACTGCCAGGCAGGTTCATCAGCCACCTGCCGAGCCTGCCGCGGCACCGGTTTTCAGGGGCGCACGGGATTATTCGAACTGCTCGAGCCCAGCGACACCTTGCGCGCATTGATCGGCCCTGATGCCGACCTGACCCGTTTGCGGAGCCAGGCGCTGGCCGATGGCCTGGTTGACCTGCGCCGTTGCGGCGAGGCCAAGGTGGCCGCTGGGCAGACCCGTGCCGAGGAAGTGCTGCGCGTCTGCCACTGACGAAAAGTCCTTTGTATTCAAGGAACTTGCCTTGCCCGAAAAGATCCAAGCGCGCATCTTCAACCATCACCCTTCGAGGTGTTTCAACATGCGTCTCAAAACCGCCATTGCCGCCGCAACCTTGCTTTCGCTGCCTCTTGGCTCGGCCATGGCCGATACCTTCTGGCGTAACGTGATGACTTCCGGTGCTACCACGGCGTCGAGCTACCTGACCTCGCGGGATCACAAGCTGGTAGTGGCCGCGCAGGATGACGCCAGCAGCTTCGTCGCCAGCGAAGGCGCGATCCGCGGGCCGTTCCTGGAAGCGGCCATGCGCGAGGCACGGGCAGAGAACCCAGGGATGCAGGCTTCCGACATGGAGTTGGCCAATGCCATCCTGGCCAAGAATGCGGTAGCCGAGTAACTGCGTCGCCTGCTTCGCGGGTGAACCCGCTCCTACAGGCACCCGCGAAGCATCCAACACCAACCTCAGCGATAAGCCTCCACCGGCACACACGCACAGAACAGGTTCCTGTCCCCATACACGTTGTCTACCCGGTTCACCGCCGGCCAGTATTTGTGCTGGCGCACGTGAGTACTGGGGGCCACCGCCTGCTCCAGGCTATACGGTCTGTCCCATACCCCCAAGACATCAGCCAAGGTATGCGGTGCATGTTTCAGCGGGTTGTTCTCCGCTGGCCAGTTGCCCTGCTGTACTTCGTCAATTTCCGCCCGAATTGCCAGCATCGCCTCGACGAACCGATCCAGCTCGGCCTTCGATTCACTCTCGGTCGGCTCCACCATCAACGTGCCCGGCACCGGGAACGACATGGTCGGTGCGTGGAAGCCATAGTCCATCAGGCGCTTGGCCACGTCCTCTTCGCTGATGCCTGTCAGTGCCTTCAACGGCCGCAGGTCGAGGATGCATTCATGCGCCACGCGCTGGTTGCGCCCACGGTAGAGCACCGGGAACGCCGCGCCCAACTGGCTGGCCAGGTAGTTGGCCGAAAGGATAGCCACCTCGCTGGCGTCGGCCAGCTGCGGGCCCATCATGGCGATGTACATCCAGCTGATCGGCAAGATGCTTGCGCTGCCCCAGGGCGCGGCGCTGACCGCGCTATTGTTCGGGTCCAATCCAGGCACCGGCACTACCGGGTGGCTGGCGACGAACGGCTTGAGGTGCGCGCGGATACCGATCGGCCCCATACCCGGGCCGCCGCCACCGTGGGGAATGCAGAACGTCTTGTGCAGGTTCATGTGTGAAACATCGGCCCCAATGTCTGCGGGGCGCGCCAGGCCCACCTGGGCGTTGAGGTTGGCACCGTCCATGTAAACCTGGCCGCCGTGCTGGTGCACCACATCGCAGATTTCGCGTATCCCCTCTTCGTACACGCCGTGGGTCGAGGGGTAGGTAATCATCAGGCACGACAGACGCTCCCCGGCCGCATGCGCCTTGGCTTTGAGGTCAGCCAGGTCGACGTTGCCATCGTTGTCGCAATCGACGATCACCACTTCCATGCCGGCCATCTGTGCCGACGCCGGGTTGGTGCCGTGGGCCGACGACGGGATCAGGCACAACGTGCGCATCGGCTGGTGGCGGCTGCAGTGATAGCGGGTAATGGCCATCAGGCCGGCGTATTCACCCTGAGCACCTGAGTTGGGCTGCATGCAGATCGCATCGAAGCCGGTGATCGCGCACAGCCAGCTTTCCAGTTCGTCGATCATCGCCTTGTAGCCTGCCGCCTGAGCCGCCGGGGCGAACGGGTGCAGCTGGGCAAAACCGGGCCAGGTGATGGGGATCATCTCACTGGTGGCGTTGAGCTTCATGGTGCACGAGCCCAGCGGAATCATCGACTGGTTCAGCGCCAGGTCCTTGTTCTCTAGCTGCTTGAGGTAGCGCAGCATCTCTGTTTCGCTGTGATGCAGGTTGAACACCGGATGGGCGAGGAATGGCGTGCGTCGCACCAGGCTGGCGGGGATGCCTTCAGGCAGGGCCAACTGGTCGAGGGCGGTGATTTCCAGGCCATGATCCACCCCCAGGAAGATGTCGAGCAGGCGCAGCACCGTCTGTTCGTTGCAGGTTTCGTCCAGGCTCACGCCCAGGTGCCCGCGACCGAGAATGCGCAAATTGATGTGCGCGGCCTCGGCGCTTTCAATGATGGCCGCCTGGGCACCACCAACATTCAGGGTAAGGGTGTCGAAGAAGTGCTGATTGAGGCGTTTGATGCCTTTGGCCTCAAGGCCGGCAGCCAGGATGAAGGTCAGCCGGTGCACACGCTGAGCGATGCGTTGCAGGCCTTCCGGGCCGTGGTACACCGCGTAGAAGCCGGCGATGTTGGCCAGCAGCACCTGGGCCGTGCAGATGTTGGAGTTGGCCTTTTCGCGGCGAATATGCTGCTCGCGGGTCTGCAGGGCCATCCGTAATGCGGTGTTGCCACGGGCATCGCGCGACACGCCGATGATGCGCCCCGGCATGGCTCGCTTGTAGTCGTCGCGACAGGCGAAATAGGCCGCATGAGGCCCGCCGTAGCCCATCGGCACACCAAAGCGCTGGGTCGAGCCCAGCACCACATCGGCGCCCAGCTCTCCGGGCGGTGCCAGCACCACCAGGCTCAGCAGGTCAGCGGCTACGCAGGCCAGGGCCTGCTGGCTGTGCAACTGGTCGATCAGCGGGCGCAAATCGCGCACTTCGCCGTGGGTGTCCGGGTACTGCAGCAAAGCGCCGAACACCGAGTGTTTGGCAAGGTTATCCACAGAATCGACGATCAGCTCGAAGCCGAAGCCTTCGGCGCGGGTCTTGAGTACCGATAGGGTCTGCGGATGGCAGTGCTCGTCGGCGAAGAAGGCGTTGCTCTTGTTGCGTGCCACCCGCTTGGCCAGGGCCATGGCTTCGGCGGCAGCGGTGGCTTCATCGAGCAGCGAGGCATTGGCCAGAGGCAGGCCGGTGAGGTCGATGACCATTTGCTGGAAGTTCAGCAGCGCCTCCAGCCGGCCTTGGGCAATTTCGGGTTGGTAGGGCGTGTAGGCGGTGTACCAACCGGGGTTTTCCAGTACGTTGCGCAGGATGACCGTGGGGGTGATGGTGCCGTGGTAGCCCATGCCGATGAGGCTGGTCCAGACCTGGTTCTGTTCGGCGTAACCGGCGAGCTTGGCCAGGGCGGCTTGCTCGTCCAGTGCCGCTGGGAGGTCGAGGGGGCGATTGAGGCGGATGTCTGGGGGAACGGTCTGCTCGATCAGCTCGTTGCGGCTGGCGATACCCAGCGCGTTGAGCATGGCCTGCTGCTCTGTGGCATCGGGGCCCAGGTGGCGGCGCAGAAATGGGTTGAGCTCTTGCAGTTGATGCAGGGATGGCGACTGGGACATGACGACGCTCTCTTCCTAGACCAGGCCTCATGGAGACTTACAAGTCTAGGAAGGGATTGCCGATTGTGCGGGGAAACTTGTCTGCAGGCCCGGCCTCTTCACGGCTAAAGCCGCTCCTACAGGGGCTGCACCCGTCTCGAATGCAGCGCTGTACCTGTGTAGGAGCGGCTTTAGCCGCGAAGCAAGCGACGCGGTCTTACTCGCCAATCAGCGCCTGGTAGCCAGCCGCATCCAGCAACTTGTCCAGCTCGGCCGGGTTGCTTGGCTTCAATTTGAAGATCCACGAACCGTAAGGCTCTTCGTTGAGCAGTTCCGGGCTATCGGCCAGCTCTTCGTTGACCGCAATCACTTCGCCACCGACCGGGGCATAGATGTCCGAAGCGGCCTTGACCGACTCCACCACACCCGCAGCGTCGCCAGCGCCAAACACTTTGCCGACTTCAGCCAGCTCGACGAACACCACATCACCCAAGGCTTGCTGGGCGTGATCGCTGATACCCACGGTCACACTGCCGTCGGCTTCCAGGCGAGCCCACTCATGGCTTTCGGCAAAACGCAGTTCGGCGGGGATATTGCTCATGTCTTGAATTCCTCGATTGGCTCAGCGGTACGCCCGCCGGTTATAAATTGTTCAGATCAGGATCTTGCCGTGGCGCACGAAGGTTGGTTTGACCACCCGCACCGGGTACCACTTGCCGCGAATTTCCACCTCGGCCCGATCACCGGTAGCCATAGGCACGCGCGCCAACGCAATGGACTTGCTCAGCGTAGGCGAGAAACTACCACTGGTGATCTCCCCTTCGCCAATGCCGGCTACACGCACGACCTGATGGGCGCGCAGTACACCGCGCTCTTCCAGCACCAGACCCACCAGTTTTTCCTGCACGCCGTGCTCGATTTCCGCAAGCAGGCCGACACGGCCGATGAAGTCGCGCTCGGCCGGTTCCCAGGCGATGCTCCAGCCCAGGTTGGAGGTGAGCGGGGTGTGGTTTTCGTCGATGTCCTGGCCGTACAGGTTCATGCCGGCTTCCAGGCGCAGGGTATCGCGGGCGCCCAGGCCGCTTGGGGCGATACCGGCGCCGACCAGGTCGTTGAAGAAGGCCACCGCCTGATCGCCCGGGAAGATGATCTCCAAGCCGTCCTCACCGGTATAGCCGGTGCGGGCAATGAACCAGTCGCCATCAGCAACGCCCTCGAACGGGCGCAGTTCGCGGATGAGTGCAGCGCGCGCGGGGCTGAGCAGGGCCGCGACCTTTTCGCGGGCCCGCGGCCCCTGGATGGCAAGGATGGCCAGATCAGGGCGGACCTGGAAGTCCACGGAAAACCCGGCACGCTGCGATTGCAGCCAATCGAGCACCTTGGCACGGGTGGCGGCGTTGTTGACCAGGCGATAGCCGGTTTCCGTGCGGTAGACGATCAGATCATCGATTACACCGCCCTGTTCGTTCAGCAGTGGGCTATACAGCGCCTTGCCGGTGTCGTCGAGGCGGGCCACATCGTTGGCCAGCAAGCGCTGCAGCCAAACAGTGGCATCAGTGCCGTCGACATCGATCACGGTCATATGGGAGACATCGAAGACGCCGCAATCGCTGCGCACCTGGTGGTGCTCCTCGACCTGCGAGCCATAGTGCAGGGGCATGTCCCAGCCACCGAAATCGACCGTCTTGGCGCCTAGCGCCAGGTGCAGGTCATACAAAAGCGTGCGCTGTCCCATGGGTTTCTCCTTCCGGGCGTGGCGAAGCGGCGGCGGTCGATGACGTTGGGTCGTCAGCTTTTCTTGTTACTCACACCCGCCGCGCGAATGCCGCGCATTGTAGCCGCAAGGTCGCAAACTGACATCCTCAGTGACTGTGACCGGGTCGACGTGCCGAACGGCGAATCAGGCCGATGACCGGCAGCAGCCCCACTAATACCAAGGTCAGTGCCGGCAGCGAGGCGCGCGCCCACTCGCCTTCGCTGGTCATCTCAAACACCCGCACGGCGAGGGTGTCCCAGCCGAACGGCCGCATCAGCAAGGTGGCGGGCATTTCCTTGAGCACATCGACGAACACCAGCAGCGCGGCGCCAAGTGCCCCCGGCACCAGCAGCGGCAGATACACCTTGAAAAACAATCTTGCGCCGCCAACACCCAGGCTGCGCGAGGCTTCAGGGAGTGACGGGCGGATGCGCTCCAGGCTGCTCTCCAGCGGCCCGTAGGCCACCGCGATGAAGCGCACCAGGTAGGCCAGCAGCAACGCCGAGAGGCTGCCTAGCAGCAGCGGCTTGCCGGCGCCGCCCAGCCAGCTGGACAACGGGATGACCAGGTGGTTGTCGAGGTAACTGAAGGCCAGCATGATCGATACCGCCAACACCGAACCGGGCAGGGCATACCCCAGATTGGCCAGGCCAACCCCGGCGCGGATACCGCCCGTCGGTGCCTGGCGCCGGGCGAAGGCCAGCAGCAGCGCCACGCATACCGTGACCAGCGCCGCCATGCTGCCCAGGTACAGGGTGTGCAGCACCAGGCCGACGTAACGCTCATCCAGGTCATGCCGACCGCGTTGCCAGAACCACACCAGCAACTGCGCCAGCGGGATGACGAAAGCGCAGGCAAACACCAGCAGGCACCAGCCACTGGCCAACAGCGCCTTGAGGCCGCGCAGGTGATACAGCGCCTGCGCGCGCGGCCGTTCGTTGCCGCTCCGGCTGGCACCGCGGGCGCGGCGCTCGCCGTACAGCACCAGCATCACCGCCAGCAACAGCAGGCTGGCCAACTGGGCCGCACTGGACAAGCTGAAAAAGCCGTACCAGGTCTTGTAGATGGCCGTGGTGAAGGTGTCGAAGTTGAATACGGCCACTGCACCGAAGTCGGCCAGGGTTTCCATCAGCGCCAGGGCGATACCGGCGCCGATCGCCGGCCGTGCCATGGGTAAGGCCACCCGCCAGAAAGCCTGCAGGGGCGTTAACCCAAGTACCCGCGCCGCCTCCATCAGGCCCTTGCCCTGAGCCAGGAAAGCCGTGCGCGCCAACAAGTAGACATAGGGATAGAAGACCAGCACCAGGACGGTGATTACCCCACCGGTGGAACGCACCCGAGGCAGGCGCATTGGCCCGAACACCTCGCGCAGGGCACTTTGCACCGGGCCGGAAAAGTCCAGCAGGCCGACGAAGACGAACGCCAGCACGTAGGCCGGGATGGCGAACGGTAACATCAGCGCCCAGTCCAGCCAGCGTCGACCAGGGAAGTCGCAGAGGCTGGTAAGCCAGGCCAGGCTGACGCCCAGCACGGTGACACCAATGCCCACGCCCACCACCAGGGTCAGGGTATTGCCGAGCAGGCGCCCCATCTGGGTGTCGAGCAGGTGGGACCAGATCTGCAGGTCGATGGATTGCCAGGACAACAGCAGCACGCTCAGGGGCAGCAGCACCAAGGCGGCGATCAGGGAGACCGGGAGGTACCAGCGGCGTTGGGGGGTGTGGGGCAAATTGAATGTCTCTGTGGCTGATTTGCGACCGCTTTGCGGTCGTTCGCGGGTAAACCCGCTCCTACGGGGACCGCGCAAGGCAGTGCCGATCCTGTAGGAGCGGGTTTACCCGCGAAAGGGCCCTAACGGGCCCAAAGAGGATAAAGCCTGGCGCTTAGTTGTAGCCAGCCCGATCCATCAGGCGAATGGCTTCAGCCTGGCGCTTGCCGGCAATTTCCACCGGAATGCTGTCGGCCTTGAAGCTACCCCACGCCGCCACTTCCTCAGATGGTTTCACCTTCGGGTTGGCCGGGAACTCCTGGTTGATATCAGCAAACAGCTTTTGCGCTTCTTCGCCGGTCATCCATTCAACCAGTTTCTTCGCGGCTTCCGGGTGTGGCGCATGCTTGGTCAGGCCGATGCCCGAGAGGTTCACGTGCACGCCACGGTCACCCTGGTTGGGCCAGAAGATCTTCACCGGCAGGTTCGGGTTCTGCTTATGCAGACGGCCGTAGTAGTAGGTGTTGACCACGCCCACATCACACTGCCCGGCCTCGATGGCCTGGATCACCGCATTGTCGTCGGAGAACACATCGGTGGACAGGTTGTTGACCCACCCTTTGACGATTTGCTCGGTCTTGGCCTCACCGTGGGTTTCGATCAGGGTGGCGGTCAGCGACTGGTTGTACACCTTCTTGGCCGTGCGCAGGCACAGACGGCCTTCCCACTGTTTGTCAGCCAGGGCTTCGTAGGTGCTCAACTCCTCGGGTTTGACCCGCTCGGTGGAGTAGATGATGGTGCGCGCGCGCAGGCTCAGGCCGGTCCAGTCATGGGACGAGGCGCGGTACTGCGCCGGGATGTTCTGGTCGATGACGTCGGACTCGATCGGCTGCAGGATGCCCATCTGCTCGGCCTGCCACAGGTTGCCTGCATCGACGGTCAGCAGCAGGTCGGCCACGCCGTTGTCGCCCTCGGCCTTGATGCGCTGCATCAGCGGGGCTTCCTTGTCGGTGATGAACTTGATCTTGACCCCGGTCTTGGCGGTATAGGCATCGAACACCGGCTTGATCAGCTCGTCGATGCGCGAGGAGTACACCACCACTTCGTCCGCTGCCTGGGCAGTGCCGCCGAACAGGGTCAGGGCCAAGGCGGCCAGTAGGGGCTTGCGTGGCAACATTTGAAGCACTCCTCGATCGTATGAGAGGTGCGAATGGTAGTGAATCCCATTTTCTGGCTCACCTACCTAGGCGTTACCGGATGTTGCAAAGGACTGCCACAGGTGCATTGCGCCACGCTGTGGGAGCGGCCTTGTGTCGCGAAAGGGCCGCAGAGCGGCCCCGCCACTCTCAAGCCTTGGCCAGATCCGGCAGGTCACCACTCAAACCCAACGCCTGGCGCACAAACAGCGCCTTGGCCTCCGGCATCTGCTCCACCAGTTTCAACCCATTGTTGCGCAACCAGCGCAACGGCAGCGGATCGGCCTGGAACAACCGTTCAAACCCTTCCATTGCCGCCATTAGCGCCAGGTTGTGCGGCATACGCCGCCGCTCGTAACGGCTCAGCACCTTCACATCCGCCAACCGCTCACCACGCTCGCAAGCATTGACCAGTACCTCCGCCAACACCGCAGCGTCGAGGAAGCCGAGGTTCACACCCTGCCCGGCCAGCGGGTGGATGGTGTGCGCGGCATCGCCGATCAACGCCAGGCCTTCACCCACATAGCGCTTGGCGTGGCGCTGGCGTAGCGGCACGCATACCCTTGGGTCGGCCTGCAACACTTGGCCCAGGCGGCCCTCGAAGGCACGTTCCAGAGCCTGCAGGAAGGCAGCTTCATCCATCGCCATCAGCTGCTCGGCATGCTCCGGGGTGGTCGACCAGACGATCGAGCACCAGTCCTGCTGACCATCGCGGGTCAACGGCAGGAACGCCAGCGGACCTTCGTCAGTGAAGCGCTGCCAGGCCGTGGCCTGGTGCCCGGCGCTGCAACGCACGCTGGTGACAATGGCATGGTGCAGGTAATCCCACTCGCGGGTTTCGCAGCCGGCCAGACGCCGCACCGCCGAATTGGCACCGTCGGCAGCGATCACCAACGGTGCCCGCAGTTGCCGGCCATCCGCCAGCGTCAGCAGCCACTCATCGCCAGAGCGGCGTAATTGCTCCAGCCGCGCATTGGCCAGCAGGCCGATGTCGCTGTCGTGCAGGCGCTCCAGCAGGCCGTCCTGCACCACCCGGTTCTCGACGATATGGCCGAGCACCTGGGCATGCACACTGGCCGCCGAAAAGTGAATCTGCCCGGTGCCGCTGCCATCCCACACATGCATGTCGGAGTACGGCGTGGCGCGCCGCTTGGCAATGCCGTCCCAGGCGCCAAGGCGCTCGAGGATGCGCTGGCTGGCCGCCGATAGCGCGCTGACACGCGGCTCGAACGGGGCCTGGGCATCGAAGGGTACGACCGTCAGCGGGCCACCATCGAGCAACAAAATTTGCAGGCCACTGTGGCGCAACGCCAAGGCCAGGGCGCTGCCCACCATACCGGCACCGACAATCAACAGATCTGCGCGCATTTCCATGCCTTACGCCTGCCTCGCTTGCGGCTTGAGCCGCACGTATAGGGTTTTATCGACCCGCGCCACCAACTCGCCGGCGCCATCGCGGATATCGACCTGCAAACGCGGCAGGCATTTCTTGCCGGTGGCGGCCTGCTGGCGGATTTCGTCCAGCAGCGCATCATCGACGTGGAATTCGGCATAAACCGGGCCTTTGCCCGGCGAGATGAAATCGATGCTGGCGGCCTTGTCCCAGACGATGTAGTCGCGCCCCAGCTGCTCGATCAGCAGCAGCATGTAGAACGGGTCGACCATGGCATACAGGCTGCCACCGAACTGGGTACCGACGTAATTGCGGTTCCAGCGAGTCAGTTTCATCGCCACCTTGACGCTACGCAGGTCCGGGCTGATGTGCTGCACACGGATACCGGCACCCAGGTACGGTGGGTAGAGGTTCAGCATCCAGCGCAGCATGCGCGCCCGGCGCGCCAGTTTACGCGGGTTGCTCATGCCTGGCCCCGCGGATCAGGGCGGGTGCCCAGGCCCATGGCCTGGCGGGCGAACCAGCTTTTTGCCGGTGGCAACAAGTCGAGCCCAAGCAGGCCAAGGTTGCGCCCGGCAGCCAGCAACGGCTGATTGCTGCCGAACAGGCGGGTGACCTGGTCGGAGAAGCCGATGGTCATCGCCTGGTCCAGGCGCTGGCGCTGGTGATAGGCCTGCAACGTGGTCAGATCGCCAGGCTGCTGTGGACCCGCCAACAGCGCTTCGGCCAGGGTTTGCACGTCACGCAACGACAGATTGAAACCCTGGCCCGCGATGGGGTGCAGGCTGTGTGCTGCGTTGCCCAGCACCACCAGGTGCGGCCGCACCTGCTCCTGGGCCTCGATCAAGGACAGCGGGTAGAGGTGCCGTGCGCCTACCTGGCGCAGCGCGCCCAAGCGGTAGCCAAACACACCCTGCAGTTCGCGCAGGAAGCTGCGCTCGTCGATGTCGGCCAGGCGCCGCGCATCCATGCCCTGACGGGTCCACACCAGTGCGCAGCGGTTTTCCGGCAACGGCAGCAAGGCCATGGGGCCCTCTTCGGTGAAGCGCTCGAAAGCCTGGCCGCCGTGGGCCTCACCCGGGGTAATGTTGGCGATCAACGCGCTCTGCTGGTAAGGCGTGTGGCGCACATGGATGCCCAACTGCTCGCGCAGGCCAGAGCGGCCACCATCGGCCAGTACCGCCAGGTCACATTCCAGCTGGGTGTCATCGTTCAGCCGCAGGCGATAACCGCGCTCGATGGCCTGCATCGAGGTCACTTCGGCCGGGCAGCGCCAGCTCACCACCTCGCTGTCCAGCCCTTGCCAGAGGCACTGGCCGAGCCAGGCGTTTTCCACCACGTAACCCAGCGCCGGCACGCCCTCTTCCAGGGCATCCAGGCGGGTGGCGCCAAAACGACCACGGTCGGACACGTGAATCTGGCGAATAGGCTCGGCGCGGCGGCCGATGGCCTGCCACAGGCCCAGTTGCTGATAAATCTGCTGGGTGCCGAATGACAATGCCGAAGAGCGCGCATCGTAGCTGGGTTGGTAGCTGTCGCCGGGGGCGAACGGCTCGATCAGCAGGATCTTCCAGCCGCGCGCCTTGGCGCCGGCCTGCAGGGCCAACGCCAGGCTTGCGCCAACCAGGCCACCGCCGATGATCGCCAGGTTTACCCGGCTCATGCCACGGCCTTGCGGGCAGCCTGCATCAGCGCCTCGATCTCGGCGACCGTACGCGGCACGCCCGAAGTCAGGATTTCACAACCTTGCCTGGTCACTACCACGTCGTCCTCGATCCTTACCCCAATGCCGCGCCACTTTTTGGCCACGGCCTGATTGTCGGCGCCAATGTAGATGCCCGGCTCCACGGTCAGCGCCATGCCGGGTTCCAGTACCCGCCACTCGCCGCCTACCTTGTACTCGCCCACGTCGTGCACATCCATGCCCAGCCAGTGCCCGGCGCGGTGCATGTAGAAGGCGCGATAGGCTTCGCTGTCGATCAGCGCCTGCACATCACCTTCGAGCAAGCCCAGCTCCACCAGGCCTGCGGTGATGACCCGCACGGTCGCCTCATGGGCGTGGTTCCAGTGCTTGCCGGGGGCTATTTCGGCAAACGCCGCCGCCTGAGCCTTGAGCACCAGCTCGTAGATGGCCTTCTGCTCGGGCGAAAACCGCCCACTGACCGGGAAGGTGCGGGTGATGTCGCTGGCATAGCAGTCGATTTCGCAGCCAGCGTCGATCAGCACCAGGTCGCCATCCTTGAGCGGCGCGTCGTTCTGTTGATAGTGCAGGATGCAGCCATTGCGCCCGGCCGCAACGATCGAGCCGTAGGCCGGCATCTTCGCCCCACCCTTGCGGAATTCGTAGTCCAGCTCGGCTTCCAGGCTGTACTCGTGCAGCCCGGCGCGGCAGGCCTGCATGGCCCGCACATGGGCCCGCGCAGAAATGTCCGCGGCAGCACGCATCACCTTCACTTCCGCCGCCGATTTATACAGGCGCATATCGTGCAGCAGATGATCCAGCGCAACGAACTCGTTTGGTGGCTGGGCGCCCAGGCGTGCCTTGGAGCGGATCACATTGATCCAGTCCATCAGCCGGCGGTCGAACTCCGGGTTGCTGCCCATGGCGCTGTAGACCCGCTCGCGGCCTTCGATCAGGCCAGGCAGGATCTCGTCGATATCCGTGATGGGGAAGGCATCGTCGGCGCCGAAATCACGCACCGCCCCTTCCTGGCCGGCCCGCAGGCCGTCCCACAGCTCGCGCTCAGGGTTGCGTTCACGGCAGAACAGCACGTACTCGCCATGCTCGCGCCCTGGAATCAACGCAATCACCGCCTCGGGCTCCGGGAAGCCGCTGAGGTACTGGAAATCGCTGTCCTGGCGGTACACGTGCTCGACGTCGCGGTTGCGGATGGCAACCGCAGCGGCGGGCAGAATGGCGATGCTGTTGGGGACCATCTGCGCCATCAGCGCCTTGCGCCGACGGGCATACTCGGCCTTGGGAATGTGGCTCATGGGCAGACTACCCTTGGTTGATCAGTGCAGCGAGGGCTTGGGCGCGGGTGCGGCCGGCTTGGCCAGTTCGGAGAACAGCAGCAGGGGCGCCACGCGCAGGTATTCCATGACTTCCATGTAGTCGCTCTCACCGTCCTCGGACTCTTCGAGCGCTTCCTGGACCTGCGAAATGGCCACCAGGTCCTGCAGCACTTCCTTGGCCTCGTCGGACAAGTCCTTCCCGCCAGCGTTCAGGCCGAAACCGGTCACGAAGCCTTGGCACCACTGGCCCAGCGCGGTGGCGCGGTCGCTCAGTGCAGCATCATCGGTAGGCAGCAGCAGGACGATTGCCATGTCGTCGCTGGTCAGCTCGCCCTTGACCATTTCCTGCAAGCCGACCAAGGCATTGCGGACACTGTCACCAGGCTCGATTTCCAGCAGTTGGGCGGCATCGGCCAACCAGGCATCGGCATCGAAGCCGGCGCCGGCGCAGCTGCGGCCAATCAGCAGGCCGTGCAGTTCGGCCGGGGTGACAGGATGGCCATTGCTCGAGAGCAGCATGGCGAAAGCGTTGTAGGGCGATTGAGTATTGGGCATGGGCAGCTAGGCGCCAGACGGCGCAATGTCTAGAATGAAGACCTTGTATCCTAGCACCGGCAGGCGCGCCAAGACCATCGGCACTGGCCGTTGCCGCCCAGGGAGAGGCATCATCGCCAGGTGAGTCAACGACGGAGCGAATCGAGTGCAACCCACGCAAGAGAACGACCTGCAGGCACTGATGAGCCGATTCGAGTTGCTGATCGAACGCGTCGAGCAACTAAAACGGCAAAATGCACTCCTAGTAGCTCAGGAAAAATCCTGGCGCGAAGAGCGCGCCCACCTCATCGAAAAGAACGAGATCGCCAAGCGCAAAGTCGAGTCGATGATTTTACGCCTCAAGGCTCTGGAGCAAGACTCATGAGTTCAAGCAATAGCGTCACCGTGCAGATCCTCGACAAGGAATACTCGATCATCTGCCCGCCCGAAGAGCGCAACAACCTGGTCAGCGCTGCGCGCTACCTGGACGGCAAGATGCGCGAGATTCGCAGCAGCGGCAAGGTGATCGGTGCCGACCGCATCGCGGTGATGGCGGCGTTGAACATTACCCACGAAATGCTGCACCGCCAGGAAGACCGCAACGATGCGCCGGTCAGCGGCACAAACCGCGAACAGGTGCGCGACCTGCTGGATCGGGTAGATAAGGCTTTGTCCGACGACACGGATACCAAAATCGGCTGAGATTGGTATACTGGCGCCACTCCCTGGGGGATGCGCCAGTCGGTTATGTCCCTGAGCCGATACGCACAACCACGGGGGTTGCACGCTGGGGCCGGTGTGCATGTCCGCCCGACGGAAAGCCTTAACGCCCCCTGCAATCTCCACCTTGAACTTTCGGGTTCAAGGGCTACACCGATAGCGGTCTTATCGGGGAGCCTGAATTTTCTTGCCCGCCCCCAAGGCGGGCAATTCGTTTTGGCCGACTTTTTTCAAGCTTTGTACGACGATTCACCGCGCAGGCACTGTTCGTACTAAAGCCAGCACATCTGGGATCGCCCGTGCCATGACCGAAAACGTGCCGCTCACCCGCCCCCAGCTACGTCGCCTGCTTCGCAATGCCCGCCGCGCCCTTACCCCTGCCCAGCAACGCCAGGCCACCCTCGGCCTGTACCGCCAGCTGGCGCAACACCCCTTGTTCCGCCGCGCCCGCCACATTGCCCTGTACCTGCCCAACGACGGTGAAATCGACCCTCGCCTGCTGATGCGCGAAGCCCAGCGTCGCGGCAAGTGCACCTACCTGCCGGTGCTGCACGCCTGGCCGCGCACGCGCATGGTGTTCCAGCGTTTTGAGCAGGGTGAGAAGCTCAAGCCCAACCGCTTCCGTATTCCAGAGCCGATCATCGATCGCAAACGCCAGCGGCCGATCTGGGCGCTGGATCTGATTCTGCTACCGCTGGTCGGTTTTGACGAAGTGGGCGGCCGCTTGGGTATGGGCGGTGGCTTCTATGATCGCAGCCTGGCCTACCAGGCGCGTCGGCAAACCTGGAAAAAACCGTTGCTGCTGGGGCTGGCGCATGAATGCCAGAAGGTCGAGCGGCTGGCGCAGGCCAGTTGGGATGTTCCGCTGCAGGGCACGGTCTCGGACCGTGGCTGGTACCTGGCGCCACGTTGAGCGGCGCCAGCGGGGGGGTATCAACGTTGTGGCTGGCTGGCGTCGACCGGCATCTGATAGGCGTTGTCCAGCTTGCGCTCCCAGAACCCTTGCGCATAACCGGTAGTGACCACACCCAGGCCAAAAATGAACACCAGGATCCACAGCAGATCCGGCTTTTTACGTTGATTCATCGAAGATTGCCCCCCAGGCAAACTGTTCAGTACTCGGCGATATTCTGGGTACCGCCGGCGCACGCGCTTTAAACGGGGCGCATTTTCCGACAACATGCGTCCGCACGCAAACCTTGACGCCAACCGGCTGTCGGTTTCGTGCAACAGGTTATTTCAAACCTTTTCAGGAGCAGCATTCATGGCTTACTGGCTGATGAAATCCGAGCCCGACGAGCTCTCCATCGAAGCCCTCGCACGCTTGGGTGAAGCGCGCTGGGACGGCGTGCGCAACTATCAGGCACGTAATTTTCTGCGGGCCATGAGCGTGGGTGACGAATTCTTCTTCTACCACTCCAGCTGCCCGCAACCCGGCATCGCCGGCATTGCCAGAATCACCCGCGCGGCCTACCCCGACCCGACCGCGCTGGACCCGGAAAGCCATTATCACGATGCCAAGGCCACGACCGACAGGAATCCGTGGAGCGCAGTGGATGTGGCCCACGTACAAACCTTCCCAAGGGTACTGGAACTGGGGCGGCTGAAACAGCAGGCCGGTCTGGTCGAGTTGCCGCTGGTGCAGAAAGGCAGCCGCCTGTCGGTCATGCCGGTAACGCCCGAGCAATGGGCGGTGATTGTCGCGTTGCGCTGAATGCGCAGCTAAGGTCAAGGGCTTGACCGATATCAACACGCCACACATGGCCGCCAGGCATGATGTACCGTGCATGACCGCAAGGATGCAGAACGATGAACCGATATGCCCCTAGAATCTTCGCCACTGCACTGATCGCACTGCTCGCTGCAGCCGGCGGGCTGGGGTACTGGAAGTCGCTCCACGACCAGTTGCCCGAAGGCCTGAGCATGGGCAACGGCCGCCTTGAAGCCACCGAAGTGCAGATCGCCAGCAAGATCCCCGGTCGCCTGGCCGAAGTACTGGTCGATGAAGGCGACAACGTGACCCGTGGCCAGCTACTGGCACGCATCGACACACGCACCATGGAAGCCCAGCGCAGCCAGGCCGAAGCCGAAGTGCTGCGCGCCCGGGAAAACTACGCCGCCGCCCAGGCCAGCGTGCAACTGCGCCAGAGTGAACTGCTGTTGGCCAGCCAGGAGCTCAAGCGCGTACGCGAAATCTTCCAGCGCAAGTTCGCCAGCCAGCAGTTGCTCGACCAACAGCAGGCGCGCTTTGACACGGCCAACGCAGCAGTAGTCGCTGCCCGCGCCCAACTGGCAGCGATCAAGGCCGCCATTGGCGCCGCCGAAGCCCAAGTGGCGCAGCTCACCAGTGAAATCGACGACAGCAGCTTGCGTGCGCCCATCAACGGCATCATCCAGCTGCGCCTGGCCGAACCCGGTGAAGTGCTGGGTGCCGGCGGCCGTGTGCTGATGCTGATCGACCCCAGCGACCAGTACATGAACCTGTACCTGCCGGCATCCATCAGCGGCCGACTGACCGTAGGCGACCAGGCGCGCATCGTGCTCGACGCCCTGCCCGAGCGCGCGCTGCCGGCCAAGGTGGCCTTTGTCGCAGCCAAGGCCCAGTTCACCCCCAAACAGGTGGAAACCCGCGACGAACGGCAAAAGCTGGTGTTCCGGGTCAAACTGCGCCTGAGCGACCCGGGCGCCGTGCCGCAAGCCAAACCAGGCATGCCAGGCGCCGGCTATGTACGCACGGCTGAGGTGGACTGGCCGGCCAACCTGCAATGAACGCCCCGGCACTGCTGGCCGAAGGCATCAGCCACCGTTACGGCGACCTGATAGCCCTCCACCCACTAGGCTTCAGCCTCCCTGTGGGTACCCGCTGCGCGCTGATCGGCCCTGACGGGGCTGGCAAATCGACCCTGCTGGGGCTGATCGCCGGCGTGAAACGCCTACAGCAGGGAGAGCTGCAGGTGCTGGGCGGCTCGATCCGCCAACGCCGCCATCGCACGGCGCTCTACCCCAAAGTGGCGTTCATGCCGCAGGGGCTGGGCAACAACCTGTACCCGGAACTGTCGATCAGCGAGAACATCCGTTTTTTTGCCACCCTGTTCGGGCTGGGCCGCCGTGAGTGTGAAAAGCGCATGGCCAATCTGTTGCAGGCCACCGACCTGCAGCGCTTTGCCCAGCGCCCGGCCGGCAAGCTGTCGGGAGGCATGAAGCAGAAGCTGGGCCTTTGCTGCGCGCTGATCCACGAGCCAGACCTGCTTATCCTGGACGAGCCGACCACCGGCGTCGACCCACTGTCGCGGCGGCGCTTCTGGGAGCTGGTTGAACAGGTTCGCGCACAACGCCCGCAACTGACCCTGCTGGTGGCTACCGCCTACATGGAAGAAGCCGAACAGTTCGAGCATTGCCTGATGCTCGATGGCGGCCGGCTGCTGGCCGCCGGCCCTAGCCACGAACTGGCTGCAGTCACCCCGAGCGGCAAGCTGGATGACGCCTTTACCCATTACCAGGGCGCGGGCAAGGCGCAGCATCAACCGCTGGCAATCCCGCCGCGCCAAGCCACGGACGGCCCGGTCGCCATCGAGGCACACGACCTGACCCTGCGCTTTGGCGACTTCACAGCGGTGAACAAGGTCAGTTTCGCCATTGGCCGCGGGGAGATCTTCGGCTTCCTGGGTTCCAACGGTTGCGGCAAGACCACCACCATGAAAGTGCTTACCGGCCTGATGCCGGCCAGCGAGGGCAGCGCCAGCCTGCTGGGTCGCCCGGTGGACGCCAGCGACCTGGCCACACGCAAGCGGGTCGGCTTCATGTCGCAGAGTTTCTCTCTGTATGGCGAGCTCAGCACCCGGCAGAACCTGGCCCTGCATGCCCGCCTGTTCGACTTGCCCAAAGCCGAGAGCGCCCAGCGCATCGATGAGCTGATCGAGCGCTTCGACCTCGCCGCTATCGCCGACCAACCGTCTGGCGCCCTGCCCCTTGGTTTGCGCCAGCGCCTGTCGCTGGCAGTGGCGGTTCTGCATCGCCCGGAAGTCTTGATCCTCGACGAACCGACCTCCGGCGTCGACCCCGCCGCCCGCGACGACTTCTGGCGCCTGCTGGTAGAACTGTCCCGCGAGCAGGGCGTGACCATTTTCCTCTCCACCCACTTCATGAACGAAGCCCAGCGCTGCGATCGTATTTCGCTGATGCACGCCGGGCAGGTGCTGGCCTGCGACACACCCGATTCCCTGCAGCACCAGTACCAGGGCGACACGCTGGAGGACGCGTTCGTCCGCTGCCTGGAACAGGCCCAGGAACTGGCCCCAGCCGCCACCGACAGCAGCGTGCTGGAACAGGCGTCCACCCCCACCCTACCGCTACGCCAGGGTTTCAGCCTGCGCCGCCTGATGGCAGTGGCCGGCCGTGAGGGCAAGGAGCTGCTGCGCGACAAGGTGCGCCTGGCCTTCGCCTTACTAGGTGCAGTGTTCATGATGGTGATCTTCGGCTACGGCATTTCACTGGATGTGGAAAACCTCGCCTTTGCCGTGCACGATCAGGACCAGAGCCCGCAAAGTCGTGCCTACCTCGAAGCCTTCCGTGGCTCACGCTACTTTGCCGAACAGGCACCGATCCGCGACAGCAGCGAGCTGCACCAGCGCCTGCAACGCTCGGAAATCAAACTGGCACTGGAGATTCCGCCCGGCTTTGGCCGCGACCTGTACGCAGGGCGCCAGCCGGTGGTGGCTGCCTGGCTCGACGGCGGCATGCCGTTCCGCGCAGAAACCAGCCGCAACTACGTGGAAGCCGTGCACCAGGCCAACCTGGAGCAACTGGCAAAGGCCAGCCCACAACCGCAGCCGCGCCAGGACCCGGTGCGCCTGGAAACGCGTTTCCGCTACAACCAGGATGTGGTCAGCGTGAACGCCATCGGCCCGGGCGTGATGGCACTGATACTGGCCTTCATTCCGGCCATGCTCACGGCACTGGGCATCGTGCGCGAGAAGGAGCTCGGCTCCATCACCAACTTCTACGCCACACCCCTCACCCGCCTGGAATTCCTGCTTGGCAAGCAGATGCCCTACCTGGCTGTGAGCCTGGTCAACCTGGCGCTGCTGGTGGCGATGAACCGCTGGCTGTTCGCCGTACCGCTCAAGGGCAGCGTACTGGCTTTGGCATGTGGCGGCGTGGCCTACCTGCTGGCAACCACCAGCCTGGGCCTGCTGATTTCGGCATTCACCCGCACCCAGATCGCCGCCATTCTCGGCACCATGATCATTACCAGCCTGCCGACCATCCAGTTTTCCGGGCTGATCGTGCCACGCTCGTCGCTGGACGGCGCGGCAGCGGTGATGGGCCAGTTGTTCCCGGCGGGCTACTTCCTCGACATCGCAGTCGGCACCTTCACCAAGGCCTTGGGCCTGCGCGAGTTGTGGCCGCAGTGCCTGATCCTGCTGAGCTTCTTTGCCGCATTCACCGGCCTGAGCCTGGCAATGCTGAAAAAGCAGGAGGCCTGACATGTCGCGCCTGAACCACACCCTGCGCCTGGGCCTGAAAGAACTGACCAGCCTGCGTCATGACAGCGTACTGCTGCTGTTCCTGCTATATGCCTTCAGCGTGGCAATCTACATGCCGGCAGCCGGCTCGGTGATCGGCGTACACAACGCCAGCGTGGCGGTGGTGGATGAAGACCATAGCCTGGTCTCGCGCAAGCTCAGCGAAGCCCTGCAACCGCCCGAGTTCCAGCCAGCCGTGCCACTGCCTCCGCAGCGCCTGGACCAGGCCATGGACAGCGGCCAGTACACCTTCGTCATCAACGTACCGGTGAACTTCCAGAGCGACCTGCTGGCCGGGCGCTCGCCGGAGCTGCAGATCAACGTCGATGCTACAGCCATGAGCCAAGCGTTCATGGGCGCCGGCTACATCGGCCGCATCTTCGAGCGCGAGCTGCTCGACTACAGCCAGCGTGGTAACGAGCAAAGCCCGGTGCTGATCAACCCCAAGGCGCTGTTCAACCCCAACCTGGAGGGGGGCTGGTTTCTGGCCGTGATCCAGATCGTCAACAACATCACCATCCTGGCGATCATCCTCACTGGCACCGCGCTGCTGCGCGAGCGTGAGCATGGCACCCTCGACCACCTGCTGGTGCTGCCGCTGACCGCGCTGGAGATCATGCTGGCCAAGATCGGCAGCAACGCGCTGGTGGTGGTGATCTGCACCTGGATTTCGTTGGTGGTAGTCGTCAAAGGTGCACTGGGCGTGCCGCTGTCTGGCTCGATGGGGCTGTTCCTGGCCGTGACCGCGCTGTACCTGTTCGCCAGTACATCGCTGGGCATTTTCCTCGCCACCCTGGCGCGCTCGACGCCGCAGTTCGGCCTGCTGGCGATCCCGGTGATCATCCCGATGCTGTTGCTGTCCGGCGGCAGCACACCACTGGACAGCATGCCGCAGTGGCTGCAGTGGGTGATGCAAGGGTCACCCTCAACGCACTTTGTCAGCCTGAGTGCCGCAATCCTGTTCCGGGATGCCGGGTGGGCGGTGGTATGGCCGGATATCCTGGCGCTGACGCTGATCGGCCTGGTGTTCTTCAGCGTGGCCCTCGCGCGATTCCGCCGTACCCTGGCGTCCTGAAGGCATGCGCGAGCGTCCGCCGAAAATTGGAAAACTGGCACAAAGACAAAGGGCGCCTTTCGGCGCCCTACTCACAGACAGGTCGACTTGTCATCGCCATATACCTGCCCGGCTCTGTAATTGCTGGTTGAACCAGGATCCTCAGAGTCTTACAAGCCCCTTGCGGGAACAGGCTGATTATCACGCATCGAGCGTAACATTGACAACAGACCGCTCTGTTGCTGGATGTGTGAAACCCAGCGTAAAGCCAACTGCAGCCCTCACGGCGGCGAAATGCTCTGGCCGCATTGTAAAGGTCATGTATTCCCGACCACTTCCTTGCCGCGATTTGACCCGACATCTGTCCAATCTGGAGGTAGCCACCGTGTAGATCATGTCGCACTTGGCCCAGCATGTCAGGGCCGAACCAGGCAGATAACTCGGCAGCACAACGTGATGCCCTGCCATGTGATCCGGTGCAGTGGTACTCAACGGGACTATCGTCACTAACTGGCGATTTTGACTGTGCTTGCGAAGAACGACCACGGGACGCACCTTGATCATTTCAGGCACTTGAAAGCCTGAAAAGTCGCACATCAGTACAGTCGCCTCTTTCGGCTGGTACTTCAAAGCCATTGCCAACACTCTCGAGCAACTGAAGACAAGGCACAATCTAGCTTGGCCATGGCCCCAAAAACTGAAAACTGGCGGGCTTACAGGAAAGACAGAAGGGTCCTACACACGGGGTAAGCCTGAATTCAATCCAACTTACCAGTGATGGACCTCACACTGTTTCAGGTCACTGCACAATCAGGTTGTTGAACAGCAGGTCCTCAACGATCGGCTTGCCCTCTTCCGCCTCCAGCACCTGCTGCACCTGTTTCAGCGCCTCTTGGCGTAGGTGCTCCTTGGCCTCGACGTTGCTCATGCTGTCCACCGTCTGCTGGGTGAACAATGCCACCAGCTGGTTACGGATCAGCGGTTCGTGGTGTTTCACCGTCTTGGCCGCTTCGTCACCCGTCACGCGCAGGGCCACGTCAGCCTTGTACACGCGCAGCCGCGGGCTGCCGTCGAGCGCATAGTTGCCAACGAAGGGCGGGCTCAGACTGATGTAGGCGACCTTGGGCACCCCTTCCTTGGCTTCCTCGGCCATGGCCGCAGCCGGCAGCAGCAGCGCCAGCACCATCAAGATCCACGCTTTCACGAATTCGCTCCTCAATACAGTTGGCGCCAGCTTACCCAGCACACCGCTCAAACCCAAGCCCGGGCTTATGCCGGCCCATCAGGGCGGGCCATGCTCGTTGACCTGCCAAGCGGCCCTCCTACACTTATCGGCCACTACCCGCAAAGGAATAGCCCCGATGAAAGCTGTGTTGTGCAAAACCCTGGGTCCGGCGCGCAACCTGGTGCTGGAAGAGGTGGCCTGCCCACTGCCGAAAAAGAACGAGATCCTGCTGGACGTGCAGGCTGCCGGGGTCAACTTCCCCGACACCTTGATCATCGAAGGCAAGTACCAGTTCCAGCCACCGCTGCCGTTCTCTCCAGGTGGCGAGGCAGCGGGCGTGGTGGCCGCCGTCGGCGAAAAGGCCGGCGCGTTCAAGGTAGGCGACCGGGTCATGGCGCTCACCGGCTGGGGTGCGTTCGCCGAGCAAGTGGCGGTGCCGTTCTATAACGTTCTGCCGATCCCGGCGAGCATGGACTTCACCACCGCAGCGGCCTTCGGCATGACCTACGGCACCTCGATGCATGCCCTGCGCCAGCGTGGCCAGTTGCAAGCCGGCGAGACCCTGCTGGTACTGGGCGCTTCCGGCGGGGTGGGCCTGGCGGCGGTGGAGATCGGCAAGGCCATGGGCGCGCGGGTGATCGCGGCGGCCAGCAGTGCCGAGAAACTGGCCGTGGCCAAGGCTGCCGGGGCGGATGAGCTGATCGACTACAGCCAGGCCAACCTGCGCGAAGAAATCAAACGCCTGACCGGTGGCCAGGGCGTGGACGTGATCTATGACCCGGTCGGTGGCGAGCTGTTCGAACAAGCGGTGCGCGGGTTGGCCTGGAATGGCAGGCTGCTGGTGGTGGGTTTTGCCAGTGGCAGCATTCCACAGCTGGCGGCCAACCTGGTGCTGCTCAAGGGCGCGGCGGTACTGGGCGTGTTCTGGGGGGCATTTGCTCAGCGCCAGCCGGAGGACAATGCCGCCAACTTCCGCCAGCTGTTTGCCTGGCATGCCGAGGGCAAGTTGAAGCCGCTGGTGTCGCAGACTTATCCACTGGCAGAAGCCGGGGCTGCTATCGAGAAGCTGGGGCAACGGCAGGCTGTAGGTAAGTTGGTGGTGCTGGCCAGGTAAGGCAGTAGCGGCCTCTTCGCGGGTAAACCCGCTCCTACAGGTAGGGAATATGCAGTTCCTGTAGGAGCGGGTTTACCCGCGAATACGGTGGTGGCGGCAACGGTGAACGGCGGCTGGGGATTGGCCTGCAGGCCCGGCCCTTTCGCGGGTAAACCCGCTCCTACAGGCGACCGTGCAGGGTTTACCCGCGAAGAGGCCGGAACTGGTTGTTCACACTTCGCGCAGATTGTGGCAACGCCTGAATCGCGCTTCCAGGTTGCGATCGGGCATCTGGTGACTGCGCAGTGCATTCAAGGTCTGCTCGACATACTCCCGCGTGGTGCCATAACGCCCCTTGGCACTGGCCAGGATCTGGCTGAGCAAGGTATCCGGCAAGTTGCCGGCATAGCACGGCAGATGCCGCTCCAGTACAAAGCCCAAGGCCTGCACCTTGCTACCATCGCCCAGGCGGCAGTTGAGCCAGTGCGGCCGGTATGCCGGATAGGGCATCTCGCGTTGCCACAGGGCCATCAGTGAGTCGTCCAGGTTGCGTTCATCCAGCCGGTAGGCAAAGCCGCTGCAGGAACCACCGCGGTCCAGGCCAAACACCAGGCCGGGCGTTTCCGGGGTACCGCGATGTTCATGCGACCACAGGTACAAGCCACGGTGATAGCCATGTACCCGCGCGCGCTGGCGCTCCACCGAATTGCACTCTGGGCGCCAGATCAACGAACCATAGGCAAACAGCCACACCGGCCCACCCTGATGCCTGGACATGGTTGTCTTCATGGAGCTGAACAACTGTTCGCGAGTATGTTGCTGACCGAAATCGAGTGCTGGAGGGTATGAAACTTCCCAAGACATACTTTCAAGAGCCGACATAAGCTGCCGCCATTATTCCTGTGAACTACGGAGGTAGCGAGATTCGATTACGCTGCGGCCCGAGGCCGCTTTACCAAGGGCGCTTGCAGTAACCATAGGCCAGAATTGCAGGAATACTCAAGCCTTTGAGCACGCGTTTCATGCACGGCTCCGACGACTGGGAAGTACTGTTTCAGCAGCGGTGAAAGTTATTGGCCAAGGCGGTAACAATTACCGCCTTATACCGATACTTTCAAACTTCGGTTATTAACCGCGCGGCGCGTAGGCAAACACATCGGCACGCATGCGGTGCGCATCCATACCGGCTTCGACCAGGGCGTCGAGCGTGGCATAGATCATGTTCGGTGAGCCGCTGGCATACACATGCACGCTATTGAGGTCGGCAATGTCTTCGCAGACCGCTTCATGCAGCATGCCGCAGCGGCCTTCCCAGCCGCACAGGTCGCTGACCACTTGATGCAGGAACAGGTTAGGCAGGCGCTGCCATTCGTCCCAGTGTTCGATCTGATAGAAATCCTCCGGCCGGCGTACCCCCCAGTACAGGTGTACCGGGTGCTTGAAGCCCTGAGCCCGGCAGTGCTCGACCAGGCTGTGCATCTGGCCCATGCCGGTGCCAGCGGCAATCAGCACCAGCGGCCCGTCAGGCAGCTCGGCCAGGTGGGTGTCGCCAAACGGCATTTCGATGCGCGCCAGGCCATCTCGCCTGAGCTGGTCGATCAGTTGCACCGCACTGGGCTCACGCGCCAGCACATGCAGTTCCAGTTCACGCCCGGCATGTGGCGCGGACGCCAGGGAGAAGGCTGCCTGCTTGCCGCCCTCACGTTCGATCATCAGGTATTGCCCCGCGTGGTAGCGCAGAGGCTTGCCGGCAGGCGCACGCAGGCGCACCCGCCAGACGTCGCCGCCGACGTCGACGCACTCACTGACGCTGCACGCCAGCTTGCGCACTGGCAGTTCGCCCAAGGCAAGCACACCGTCCCAGAGCAACACGCAGTCCTCCAGCGGTTCGGCAATGCAGGTGAACAACTCGCCATGGTCGCGGACTTCGCCATCCTGGCGAACCCGCCCTTCAACCAACAACGCGGCGCAAACATGGCAATTGCCATTGCGGCAGCTGTTTGGGCAGTCATAGCCCAGCCGCCGTGCTCCATCCAGGATCCTTTCCCCGGGTTCAAGCGCCAGCACCGCCCCGGACGGCTGCAACGTTACCTGCATCAATCTATTCCCAACTGATCCCACAGCTCATCGATACGGCGGGTGACGGCCTCATCCTTGACGATGACCCGGCCCCATTCGCGTGTAGTCTCGCCCGGCCACTTGTGAGTAGCGTCCAGGCCCATCTTCGAACCCAGCCCCGACACCGGTGACGCAAAGTCCAGGTAGTCGATCGGGGTATTGTCAATCATTACCGTATCACGCTTGGGGTCCATGCGCGTGGTAATGGCCCAGATCACATCGTTCCAGTCACGAGCGTTGATATCGTCATCGGTGACAATAACGAACTTGGTGTACATGAACTGTCGCAGGAACGACCACACACCCAGCATTACGCGCTTGGCGTGGCCGGGGTACTGTTTCTTCATGGTCACCACCGCCATGCGGTACGAGCAGCCTTCCGGCGGCAGGTAGAAGTCGGTGATTTCCGGGAACTGCTTCTGCAGGATCGGCACGAAAACTTCGTTCAATGCCACGCCGAGAATGGCCGGCTCATCTGGCGGCCGGCCGGTGTAGGTGCTGTGGTAGATCGGTTTTTGCCGGTGGGTGATGCGCTCGACGGTGAACACCGGGAAACTGTCCACTTCGTTGTAGTAGCCCGTGTGATCGCCGTACGGGCCTTCCGGGGCCATTTCGCCCGGGTGGATCACCCCCTCCAGGATGATCTCGGCGGTTGCCGGTACCTGCAGGTTGCTGCCACGGCACTTGACCAGCTCGGTGCGATTGCCTCGCAGCAGGCCGGCGAAGGCGTACTCGGAGAGGGTGTCCGGGACCGGGGTCACCGCACCGAGAATGGTCGCCGGGTCAGCGCCCAGGGCCACGGCGACCGGAAACGGCTGGCCGGGGTTCTTCTCGCACCACTCTCGGTAGTCGAGGGCGCCGCCACGGTGGCTGAGCCAGCGCATGATCACCTTGTTGCGGCCGATCACCTGCTGGCGGTAGATGCCCAGGTTCTGGCGGTCCTTGTTCGGGCCACGGGTCACGGTGAGGCCCCAGGTAATCAGCGGCGCCACGTCGCCAGGCCAGCAGTGCTGAATCGGCAGCGTGCCAAGGTCGACATCGTCACCCTCGACCACCACTTCCTGGCACACCGCGTCCTTGACCACTTTTGGCGCCATCGACACGACCTTCTTGAAGATCGGCAACTTCGACCAGGCGTCCTTCAGGCCCTTGGGCGGCTCGGGCTCCTTGAGGAAGGCCAGCAGCTTGCCGATTTCCCGCAGTTCGCTGACCGACTCGGCGCCCATGCCCATGGCCACCCGCTCCGGAGTACCGAACAGGTTGCCCAGCACTGGGATGTCGAAGCCGGTGGGCTTTTCGAACAACAATGCCGGGCCCTTGGCGCGCAGGGTGCGGTCGCAGACCTCGGTCATTTCCAGGACGGGGGAGATCGGTACCTGGATGCGCTTGAGTTCGCCGCGCTGTTCCAGGCCACGGATGAAGTCGCGCAAGTCGCGATACTGCATGCAGGAGCCTCGTGTTGGCCGTATCGGTCGGGGTGCAGAGTGTAGCGCCGTTCGAGGCCTGTTTGGGGGCAAAAATGCACTGGGGCCGCCTTGCGCCCCTTCGCAGGCACGCCCGCCCCCACAAGGATTGTATTTAACCTGTGGGAGCGGGCGTGCCCGCGAAGGGCCGCAAGGCGGCCCCAATTACTGCCTGATCGGGAAGCTTACTTGCGCTTCATCGACAGGAAGAACTCATCGTTGGTCTTGGTCTGCTTGAGCTTGTCGACCAGGAACTCGATGGCAGCGATTTCGTCCATCGGGTGCAGCAGCTTGCGCAGAATCCACATACGCTGCAGCTCGTCGTCAGCGGTCAGCAACTCTTCGCGGCGGGTGCCGGAGCGGTTGATGTTGATGGCCGGGAACACACGCTTCTCAGCGATGCGGCGGTCCAGCGGCAGCTCCATGTTGCCGGTACCCTTGAACTCTTCGTAGATCACTTCGTCCATCTTCGAGCCGGTTTCAACCAGCGCAGTGGCGATAATGGTCAGCGAACCGCCTTCCTCGATGTTACGCGCAGCACCGAAGAAGCGCTTGGGCTTCTCGAGGGCGTGGGCGTCGACACCACCGGTCAGCACCTTGCCGGAGCTCGGGATCACGGTGTTGTAGGCACGTGCCAGTCGAGTGATCGAGTCCAGCAGGATAACCACATCTTTCTTGTGCTCGACCAGGCGCTTAGCCTTCTCGATCACCATCTCGGCAACCTGCACGTGGCGGGTTGGCGGCTCGTCGAAGGTGGAAGCAACCACTTCGCCACGCACGGTGCGCTGCATTTCGGTCACTTCTTCCGGGCGCTCGTCGATCAGCAGGACGATCAGGTGGCACTCAGGGTTGTTGCGGGTGATGTTGGCCGCAATGTTCTGCAGCATGATCGTCTTACCGGCTTTCGGCGGGGCAACGATCAGGCCGCGCTGGCCTTTGCCGATAGGGGCGCACAGGTCGATGACGCGACCGGTCAAGTCTTCGGTGGAGCCGTTACCGGCCTCCATCTTCAGGCGCTTGTTCGGGAACAGCGGCGTCAGGTTTTCGAACAGGATCTTGTTCTTCGCGTTTTCCGGACGGTCGAAGTTGATGGTATCGACCTTCAGCAGGGCGAAGTAACGCTCCCCTTCCTTCGGTGGGCGGATCTTGCCGACGATGGTGTCGCCGGTACGCAGGTTGAAACGGCGGATCTGGCTGGGCGAGACATAGATGTCGTCTGGGCCGGCCAGGTAGGACGCATCAGCCGAACGCAGGAAACCGAAACCATCCTGGAGAATCTCCAGCACGCCGTCACCCGAGATCTCTTCGCCGCTTTTCGCATGCTTCTTCAGCAGGGCGAAAATCACGTCCTGTTTGCGCGAACGGGCCATGTTTTCGATGCCCATCTGTTCGGCCATTTCCAAAAGATCGGTAATCGGCTTTTGCTTGAGTTCAGTCAGGTTCATAAGGGGAATGACGTAATCATGTAAGAAGGGAGAATTAAGCTTCTGGCTTAATGAGGCCGCGCCGCTGGATGGCGACAGGATCGCGTACTGATTCGAATTAGGGATGCTTCGGCGACGGCATGTAGAGGGCACTGGAAAAGCAGTGCGAGGCCGAATGTAACACTTGCTTTTTTCTGCGTCTAGTGCTCTGAAAAAGAAAAGCCCCGCATTTGCGGGGCCTTTTCACATCACAGGTGGGCGTCGAGGAATGCGGCCAGCTGCGATTTGGACAGTGCACCAACCTTGGTGGCTTCGACGTTGCCGTTCTTGAACAGCATCAGCGTCGGGATACCACGCACACCGTGCTTGGCCGGGGTTTCCTGGTTCTCGTCGATGTTCAGCTTGGCGACGGTCAGTTTGCCCTCGTAGGTGGAAGCGATGTCGTCCAGAACCGGAGCGATCATCTTGCATGGACCGCACCATTCAGCCCAGTAGTCGACCAGTACCGCGCCTTCGGCCTTCAGGACATCGGCTTCGAAGGAGGCGTCGGTGACATGTTTGATCAGATCGCTGCTCATGGATATCTCCAGGGTCGTAAGCAAAAAACGTGGCCCATGATAGCCGCACCTACGCCGGACAGGAAGCCACGGACGATTGAGTGTAACTATAGTTGCGCAAGACGCCGCGAATCGAAACTGTCATATGGCCGTCATAGAATCGAATGGCACATTGCCTTGCATCAAGGCCAGTACAACGGCTGAGTGTCACGCGTTGGCGATAGCCTGCTATCGTGGCACGATTGCCAGGTTAACGACCGAGAACAACCAGATCATGCCGCATACCATCGCGAAGAACCTGTCCCTGATCGCCGCCATCGACCTTGGCTCCAACAGTTTTCACATGGTCGTGGCCAAGGCCCACCATACCGAAATCCGCATCCTTGAGCGGCTCGGCGAGAAGGTTCAACTGGCCGCAGGCATCGACGAAGAGCGCATGCTCAGTGAAGAGGCAATGGAACGAGGCCTGGATTGCCTCAAGCGCTTTTCCCAGCTGATCAACGGCATGCCGGCAGGCTCCGTGCGTATCGTCGGCACCAACGCCTTGCGCGAAGCGCGCAACCGTAACGAATTCATCCAGCGCGCCGAAGCCATCCTCGGCCACCCGGTGGAAGTCATCTCCGGCCGTGAAGAGGCGCGCCTGATCTACCTGGGCGTGTCGCACACCCTGGCCGACACACCCGGCAAGCGCCTGGTGGCCGACATCGGCGGCGGCAGTACCGAATTCATCATTGGCCAGCGCTTCGAGCCGCTGCTGCGCGAAAGCCTGCAGATGGGTTGCGTGAGCTTTACCCAGCGCTATTTCCGCGACGGCAAGATCACCCCGGCCCGCTATGCCCAGGCCTACACTGCCGCGCGCCTGGAACTGATGAGCATCGAAAATGCCCTGCACCGCCTGACCTGGGATGAGGCCATCGGCTCATCCGGCACCATTCGCGCCATCGGCGCGGCCATCAAGGCCGGCGGCCTGGGCAATGGCGAGGTCAACGCCGAAGGCCTGGCCTGGGTCAAACGCAAGCTGTTCAAGCTGGGCGAAGTCGACAAGATCGACTTCGACGGCGTCAAACCAGACCGCCGCGCTATCTTCCCGGCGGGCTTGGCGATTCTCGAAGCCATCTTCGATGCCCTTGAACTGCACCGCATGGACCACTGCGACGGCGCCCTGCGCGAAGGTGTGCTGTTCGATCTGCTCGGCCGCCACCACCACGAAGACGTGCGCGAACGCACCCTGAACTCGCTGATGGAGCGCTATCACGTGGACCAGGGCCAGGCTGCGCGCGTCGAGCGCAAGGCGTTGCACGCATTCGACCAAGTGGCCGATGCCTGGGACCTGAAAGACGGAAACTGGCGCGATCTACTGGGCTGGGCTGCGAAAGTGCACGAAATCGGGTTGGACATTGCCCATTATCACTACCACAAGCACGGCGCCTATCTGATCGAGCACTCGGACCTGGCAGGCTTTTCGCGGGAAGATCAGCAGATGATGGCCCTGCTGGTGCGCGGCCACCGCCGAAACATTCCCAAGGACCGTTACGCCGAACTGGGTGATGAAGGGGTCAAGCTGCTGCGCCTGTGCGTATTGCTGCGCTTTGCCATCCTGTTCCACCACATCCGCGGCACCCAGCAGATGCCAACGGTAGAACTGCACGGCGGGGACAACAGCCTGGATGTAGCCTTCCCTGAAGGTTGGCTGCAGCAGAACCAGCTGACCCAGGCCGACTTCGCCAACGAGGCGGAGTGGCTGGCCCGGGTCGGCTTCGTCCTCAGCGTACGTTGAGGACCGGGTTGCTCAGGCGCTCCAGCAGGGTCGCCTGAACGCTGCGCGGGTTCTGGTTGCCGGTCGGGGTGCTGCGCACGTAGCGCCCGTCTGGCTGCAAGGTCCAGGCGTGGGTATTGTCGGTCAGGTAGCCTTCCAGCTCCTTCTTCACCCGCAGCAACAGTTTCTTGCCTTCCACCGGGAAGCAGGTCTCGACACGCTTGTCGAGGTTGCGCTCCATCCAGTCGGCGCTGGACAGGTAGATCTGCTCTTCGCCGCCATTGAGGAAGTAGAACACCCGCGTGTGCTCGAGGAAGCGGCCAATGATCGAGCGCACCTGGATGTTGTGCGAAACCCCCGGAATGCCCGGGCGCAGGCAGCACATGCCACGCACCACCAAGTCGATTTTCACGCCCGACTGGCTGGCCTTGTACAGCGCCTTGATGACTTTGGCGTCGGTCAGCGAGTTGAACTTGGCGATGATGTGCGCCGGTTTGCCTTCGAGGGCAAACTGGGTTTCCCGCGCAATCATGTCGAGCATGCCCTTTTTCAGGGTGAACGGCGCATGCAGCAGCTTCTTCATGCGCAGGGTCTTGCCCATGCCGATCAGCTGGCTGAACAGCTTGCCGACGTCTTCGGTGAGCGCATCGTCAGAAGTCAGCAGGCTGTAGTCGGTGTACAGGCGGGCGTTGCCGGCGTGGTAGTTGCCGGTGCCCAGGTGCGCGTAACGCACGATCTCGCCCTGCTCGCGGCGCAGAATCAGCATCATCTTGGCGTGGGTCTTGAAGCCAACCACACCGTAGATCACTACCGCACCAGCCGCTTGCAGGCGGCTGGCCATCTGCAGGTTGGACTCTTCGTCAAAACGCGCACGCAACTCGATCACCGCAGTGACCTCCTTGCCGTTACGCGCCGCGTCCACCAGGGCGTCGACGATTTCCGAGTTAGCCCCCGAGCGGTACAGAGTCTGGCGCACAGCGAGCACGTGCGGGTCCTTGGCGGCCTGGCGCAACAGGTCGACCACTGGCGTGAAGGACTCGAACGGGTGCATCAGCAGGATGTCCTGCTTGCTGATCACACTGAAAATGTTGTCAGCGTTCGCCAGCAGCTTGGGGATCGCCGGGGTGAACGGTGTGTATTGCAGCTCCGGGTGGCTGTCCAGGCCGGTGATGCTGAACAGGCGGGTGAGGTTGACCGGGCCATTGACCTGGTACAGCTCACTTTCGCTGAGGCTGAACTGCTTCAACAGGTAGTCCGACAGGTGTTTCGGGCAGGTGTCGGCCACTTCCAGGCGCACGGCGTCACCGTAGCGGCGCGAGAACAGCTCGCCGCGCAGCGCGCGGGCCAGGTCGTCGACCTCTTCAGAGTCAAGCGCCAGGTCGGCGTTGCGCGTCAGACGGAACTGATAGCAGCCCTTCACCTTCATGCCCTGGAACAGGTCGTCGGCGTGCGCGTGGATCATCGACGACAGGAACACGTAGTTTGCGCCCGGGCCGCCCACCTCTTCCGGCACGCGAATAACCCGCGGCAGCAGGCGTGGTGCCGGAATGATCGCCAGCCCCGAGTCGCGACCGAAGGCGTCCACCCCCTCGAGCTCGACTATGAAGTTGAGGCTCTTGTTCACCAGCAGCGGGAACGGGTGAGTCGGGTCGAGGCCAATCGGAGTAATGATCGGGGCAATTTCGTCGCGGAAGTAGCGGCGTACCCAGGTCTTGAGCTTGGGTGTCCAGTAGCGGCGGCGGATGAAGCGGATCTGGTGCTTTTCCAGCTCAGGCAGCAGCACGTCGTTGAGGATCGCGTACTGGCGCTCCACCTCGAAGTGCACCAGTTCGCTGATACGCGCCAGCGCCTGGTGCGGCTGCAGGCCATCGGCGCCGGCCTGTTCACGGGCGAAGTTGATCTGCTTCTTCAGGCCGGCGACTCGAATCTCAAAGAACTCGTCAAGGTTGCTGGAGAAGATCAACAGGAACTTGAGGCGTTCCAGCAGCGGGTAGTTCTCGTCCAGTGCCTGCTCCAGCACCCGGATATTGAACTGCAGTTGCGAGAGTTCGCGATGAATGTACAGGCTGCTGTCGTCCAGACCAGGGACGGCGATGGCCGGGGACGGCGCGGGCACCGGAGCCACAGGCTCGACCACCTGTTCCGCTACAGGCTCGGCCACCGGAGGCAGGTCTGGCGGGGTCTGCAGCATCTCTTCTGGGAGCTCCTGAGCATCCTTGATCGCGACAGGGCTTAGCACTTCATTATTCATCTGGCGTTCCTGAGGACGTTAACGCCCTATCATCTATTGAGCGGCAAGATAAGCGCTCATTATGACGCCCGTGTTACACACATGGGCAAGCCGTGGCAAGTGGCTTGTGGCATTGTCTGCGCTGGAAATGTTCACGTCGAGACACATTTGGACACTTTCACGAACGCGCGCGAAGGGGTAGGCTGCGCGTTCATTTCGCCAGCACCTCAGAAAATGCTTCAACAATTCCTGCAGGATTTCGGCTACTTCGCCCTTTTTCTAGGCACCTTCTTCGAAGGCGAGACCATTCTGGTGCTTGCGGGATTCCTTGCGTTCCGCGGTTACATGGATATCAATCTGGTATGCCTGGTGGCCTTTTTCGGCAGCTACGCGGGCGACCAGTTGTGGTACTTCATGGGCCGACGCCACGGGCGCAGGATCCTGGCGCGCAAGCCGCGCTGGCAGGCAATGGGTGACCGGGCGCTGAACCACATCCGCCGCCACCCCGATATCTGGGTGCTGAGCTTCCGCTTTGTCTATGGTTTGCGCACGGTCATGCCGGTGGCCATCGGCCTGTCGGGTTACCCGCCACGCCGTTACCTGCTGTTGAACGGGATTGGCGCGGGCGTCTGGGCAGTGGCCCTGGGCGCCGCCGCCTACCACTTCGGCGCCATCCTCGAAGGCTTGCTGGGCAACGTCAAGCGTTACGAGCTATGGGTGCTTGGCGGCCTGGTGGCGCTGGGCGGCCTGCTGTGGCTGCGCCGGCGCTTCCGTACTCTGCGCGCGGAGCGCAGGGCGGCGAGCCAGGCCCAGCCCCCAGAGGCTGAGCAGGCTGTAGGCCACGAGCAGAAACCAGGCCAGCGGCGCGACCACCGCTAAGCCCAAGGCGCCGGCCAGGTACAATGCCGGCGCATTCAGACACAACCGCGCCAACTCCAGGCGTGCAGACCAGGGCCGGTTCTCCAGCAACGCGCCCAGCACGAACAAACCGAACGCCATCAGTGACCAGCCGAGCACCAGCGCGGCGGCCGACACGCGGTCAGCCACGTCCATCAGGTAGCTGCCCAAGGCCACATAAACCACGAACTGCGCCGCCACATAGGCTTGTTGCCCGCGCCCCAGGGCAATCTCGAACTTGTGAAACAGCGCCAGGTCCTGTTTGGCCTGTGGGTAGCGTGCGGCCACATCGGCCGGGCGCCAGCCGGTAGGCATGAACCAGATACGCAGCTTGTCCCACAGGCTGGTGGTGCGCCGGGCGTCATGCCAGAGCTGGGCATAGAACTGCAGGTTGGCCCATAGCGGGTTCCAGCTGGCCAGCGGCGTGGTCACCCCGAACACCACGGGCTCGGCCGGGTCCTCCTCCTTGAAAGTGCCGAACAGACGGTCCCAGAGAATGAACACACCACCGTAATTGCGATCCAAGTAAGCAGGGTTTTGCGCATGGTGGACGCGATGATTGGACGGCGTGATCAACACCCACTCCAGCCAGCCAAGCTTGGGAATATGCCGGGTATGTACCCAGAACTGATACAGCAGGTTGAGCGAGGCCACGGTAATGAACACCAGTGGCGGCACGCCCAGCAGCGCCAGCGGCAGGTAGAACAGCCACGAGAAGATGAACCCGCTACTGGTCTGGCGCAGCGCCGTGGTGAGGTTGTACTCCTCGCTCTGGTGATGCACAGAGTGCGCAGCCCACAGCACGTTGCGCTCATGCCCCAGGCGGTGCAGCCAGTAGTAACAGAAGTCGTACAGGACAAAGGCCAGCAACCAGACCCACCCTGCCTGCGCCGGCAATTGCAGCAGCGCCAGGTGCTCGAAGGCCAGGGCATAGGTGACCAGCCCTACGCCTTTGGTCAGCAGGCCGGTACTGGTCGACAGTGCGCCGGTACTCAGGCTGTTGATCGAGTCGGCCAGGGTGAAATTGTGCTGGCCGCGCACGCGGTCAGCGACCAGCTCGACGGCTATCAGCACAAAAAAGAACGGTACGGCCAACAGTATCAGGTCCATGGGCGCGACCTCAGGTGTTATCCACCAAGATTAGGCCGCCCCCGCAGGAATCCCTATGGCGACATCTGCCAAACTAGAGGACATTTAGCGCCTCGACACTGGAGTAATGAGCATGACAAAAAAAGTAGCGGTGATTCTTTCCGGCTGTGGCGTGTATGACGGCGCCGAAATCCACGAAAGCGTGATCACGCTGCTGCGCCTCGACCAGCGCGGTGCGCAGGTGCAGTGCTTCGCGCCGAACATCGCACAGATGCATGTAATCAACCATCTGACCGGCGAAGAAATGCCCGAATCGCGCAATGTACTGGTGGAGTCGGCGCGCATCGCCCGCGGCGAGGTCAAGGATATCCGTGAGGCCAAGGCCGAAGACTTCGATGCGCTGATCGTGCCGGGCGGTTTCGGGGTCGCTAAAAACCTGTCCAACTTTGCCGTGGAAGGCGCCAACTGCAGCGTGAACCCAGACGTGCTGGCCTTGGCCGAAGCCTTTGCCGACGCCTGCAAACCCGTAGGCCTGATCTGCATCTCGCCGGCGCTGGCGGCGAAGATCTACGGGCCGGGCGTGGTCTGCACCATCGGGCGCGATGCCGGCACTGCGGCGGCTGTCGAAAAGATGGGCGGCACCCATGAAGAATGCGATGTACACGACATTGTCGAAGACACCCAGCGCAAGCTCGTGACTACCCCGGCGTACATGGAGGCCAAGTCGATCAGCGAGGCGGCGGGCGGGATCTACAAGCTGGTGGACCGAGTGCTGGAACTGACGCACGAGTAAATTACTGCGTTAGCTTCTTCGCGGGCATGCCCGCTCCCACAGGTCCAGCGCAGGCTTCAAGGCCACGCGGTACCTGTGGGGCAACTTCGCGATAGCCTGTGGGGCAACTGCGCGATCGCTTGTAGGAGCGGGTTTACCCGCGAACACCGGCAGAGCCGGTGCCATCCACCGCGCCAAACTGGGCTGTCGCTACAGGAACCGGTGTCAGCGCTCAGCCTTTCGAGAGCCGGGCAATGATCCGGTCCAGTGCATTGGCAAACGCCTGTTTCTCACGTTCGCCATAAGCCGCCTGCCCGCCCCCCACCTGGCCCTGCTCACGCAGCTCGGTGAACAGGTTGCGCGCCGCCAGGCGGTCGCCCATGTTGCGCTCGTCGAACTCGCGCCCACGCGGGTCCAGCGCGGCCACGCCCTTTTTCACCAGGCGGTCGGCCAGCGGCACGTCACTGCAGATCACCAGCTCGCCCGGCACGGCGTGCTCCACAATGTAATCGTCGGCCGCATCCATGCCGCTGGGCACCACGATCAGGCGCACGATCGCGAACGCCGGCTTGGCCACCGCCTGCCCCGCCACCATCACCACCTCGAACTTGCGCTTGAGGGCGAACTTGACGATCAGATCCTTGGCCGCCTTGGGGCAGGCGTCGGCATCGATCCATACACGCATTGGACACTCTCTACATGAACTCAATGCGCCCATCATGCCTGAAGCGCAGCGAAAGCTGGAGCAGGCCAGCGCTGGAAAAATGGCGCCAAAATTTCAATTACCGCTTATCCGACCCCGCCACTCAGGCTAAACTCGCCACAGCTTCAATGGCCTGCCCGAGCGCGCAATGAACCACCCTCACGAAATCCGCCCTGACCTGGACGAAGGCATCGACCGCAAGGTCCTGGCGACATTGCGTGCGCGCTTCCTGCATCTGAACCAGGGCCGACTGCAGCGGGCTAAGGAAGGCCTGTCAACGCGCCAGCAACAGGTACTGTCATTGCTGCCGCTGCTGTTTCACGTGAACCACCCGCTATTGCCGGGTTACGTTTCCGGCAGCACCCCCGCGGGCGTATCGGCGTACGAGCCAAGCGCCGAGCTGGTGGCAGATGCCCAACGCCTGGCCCGCTCGTTCACCTACAAGGCCCAGCATGGCAACCCGCCACGCCCGATCCACGGCCTGTTCCTGATGGGCAGCCTGGGCTCGCTGGCGCAGGCCGAGCACAGCGACATGGACCTGTGGGTGTGCCATGCACCCGGCTTGCCCGAACAGCTGCTGGGTGAGCTGCGCCGCAAGTGCCAGCTGCTGGAGGCCTGGGCGGCAAGCCTGGGCGCCGAAGCACACTTTTTCCTGATCGACACACAGGGCTTCGCCCAGGGTCAGCGCGATGGCCAGCTCGGCTCCGACGACTGCGGCACCACCCAGCATTATCTGCTGCTGGACGAGTTCTACCGCACCACCCTGTGGCTGGCCGGGCGCACGCCACTGTGGTGGCTGGTACCGGTGTACGAGGAGCACAACTATTACAGCTACACCCAGACGTTGCTGTCCAAGCGCTTCATCCGCAGCCAGGAAGCCCTTGACCTCGGCAACCTGGCGCACATTCCGCCCGGTGAGTTCGTCGGCGCTGGCCTGTGGCAATTGTTCAAAGGCATCGACTCGCCCTACAAATCGCTGCTCAAACTGCTGCTGACCGAAGCCTACGCCAGCGAACACCCTGCGGTGCGCTGCCTGAGCCTGGACTACAAGCAGGCAGTGTTTGCCAACCAGCTCGACCTCGACGAGCTGGACCCCTACGTGATGGTCTACCGGCGCATCGAACGTTACCTGCTGCAACGCGGCGAAACCGCGCGCCTGGAGCTGGTAAGACGCAGCCTGTACCTGAAGGTGAACAAGAAGCTCAGCGACCAGGGCCGCAGCCATGGCTGGCAACGTCGGCTGCTGCAGCGCCTGGCCGACGAATGGGGCTGGGACCAGCGCCAGTTGGCCCTGCTGGACAGCCGCAGCCAATGGAAAGTGCAGCAGGTCGCCGTCGAGCGGCGTGAGCTGGTGGCCGAGCTTAACCTCAGTTATCGCTTCCTCAGCCAGTTCGCCCGCACCCAGAACGCCAGCAGCCGCGCCGACCAGCGCGACCTCAATGTGCTGGGCCGGCGCCTGTACGCCGCCTTCGAGCGCCGCGCCGGCAAGGTCGAAGTGATTAATCCCGGCATCGCCCCTGACCTCGCCGAAGACACCCTGACGCTGGTCCAGGCACCCAACCGCAAGGAGCCGGGCAGCTACCACTGGGAGCTGTACAGCGGCAACCTGAGCACCCATGAAGTACAGCACTTCAGCCCGATGAAGCGCTGCCGCGAGCTACTCGAACTGCTGACCTGGGCCCATCGCAACGGGGTGATCGACAGCAGCACCCGCATGGCGCTGCATCCAGGGGCCAGCGACCTCGGGGAGTTCGAGCTGTTCAACCTGCTGGGCTGTCTGCGGCAAAGTATCCCCCTGCCCTTGCCGACCGTCAGCGAAGTGCGCCTTTTGCAGCCCAGCGTTGCCGATGAGGTGTTGTTGCTGGTCAACGTCGGCGTCGACCCGCTGCGCCACCACCGCGACCTGAACGTGCTGATGACCACAGAGCGCACCGATGCGTTGAGCTACGCTGGCGTGCGCGAAAACCTGGTGCTGACCCTGGACCAGGTCACCGTCAACAGCTGGAACGAGGTGCTGGTCCAGCGCTATGACGGCGAACACGCGCTGGTGCGCTGCCTGCGCGACTTCCTCAACAGCCCGGCGCAACGCGGCCACCGGCCACGGGTGCGGGTACGCTGCTTCTGCCAAAGCCGCGCCCAGCCTATCGGCCAGCGCGTAGAGGAAATTTTCGACACTGTGCAGCTGCTGCGGGACCAAGGGCTCCACCACCGCTACCTGCTACAAGTGGCCCAACACACCCATGTGCTGGAGCTTTTGCCCGAGCATGTCAGCCTGACGACCCTGGCCGAGCATGAGGCGCTGCTGGCCTACCTGGGCGAAGAACGCAGTGCCTACAGCCCGCTGTACCTGGATGCCAATGCCCTGCAGGATCACGACCTGCGCCTGGTGCTGGAGCAAGGCCGGCCAGCCTGTATTCAGGTGTTCTACCGCCTGCAGGGCGGCTGGGCCGACGTGTATGTGCTGGATGAATACAACGCATTGTGGCAACAACGCCTGCCGCTGCATGACGAAGCGCATCTGCTGTTGCCACTGCAACGCTTTCTGCGCTCGGTGGTGATGCGCCGCGATGCACGCCTGCCCCTCGATAGCCTGCGGCCCGCCTCGCTGGATATCCACTTCGCGCAGCTGTTGCCCACCGGCCCAGGCAAGGCACGCAGCATCGAGCCGCGCCTGGCCCCGGCCGAGGGCAGCGACCAGCCTTACTATGAGGTACAGGCGATTATCCAGGCCGGTGTAGCGGGTGTGGCGCATGTGACGTTGTACTGCGACCAGCAGGAGTTTTCCGAACTGGAACATGGTGAGCAGCTGTACGCGGTGGTGGCCCGGCAGATCATCGGTCAGCGCCGTGGCGCAGAGCGGTACCGGTGCTATATCACCGACCTGGATTTGTCCGAGCTGCTGGATGACCGGCTGGGGGCAACGCAGGTCTACCTGAGCTACAAGCGGGTGCTGGAGCAGGCTTTGAATGAGGGGCTGGAACAGGTTTTGGCGCAAGGCGCCTGAACTCGCAGCACAAGACCGCTGTGGAACAGCCTTGTGCTGCAAATGGGTCGCGAAGCGGCCCCTGGCCCTTACAGGTCGTAATCGCCCGCTGCTTCCGGCTGGTACTCCACTTCCAGCAGCTTCAGCTTGAGGGTCTTGCCCCCCGGTGCCGGCCAATCGATCTGCTCGCCCACCGACAGCCCGAGCAAGGCGCAGCCAATCGGCGCCAGGATCGAGACCTTGCCTTCCGGCCCGGCATCCTTGGGGTACACCAGTGTCAGGTGGTAGTCCTTGCCGCTGGCTTCCTCACGGCAGTGCACCCGCGAGTTCATGGTCACCACGCCCGCCGGCACTTCCTCGTGACCGACCACCTGCTCGGCGCGGTCAAGCTCGTCCTGCAGGGCGAGCACACCCGGCGTACTCTCGTCGAGGCTGTCGATCAGACGCTCCAGACGCTGTACGTCCAATCGGGTGAGGATGAGGGAAGGCTTGGTGCTCATGATCCAGTCAGACTCCTTTGAACAGGCAGTTTTCAATGTGCAAATAAAGCAAAACCCCGCCCAAGGGCGGGGTTTGAGAAGGCTTTGGCGTCACCGACGCAGAACCCGACACTACCACAGCCGGGCAAATACTCAAGCCCCTGCGCTCAGTGTGCCTTAGCCTGATCGCGCAAGACCTGGGCCTCGCGGCAGATCTGCCGGCGCCGTTCGTCATCGGCCGAGCGCCATTCGCGAATGTGCTCGACATGCCGATGGCAACCGGTGCACACCCGCTGTTCGTCCAGCCGGCATACGCTGATGCACGGTGACGGCACTGCAGGGCTGACGTTGCTGTAAAGCGGCTTGGGCGGCCGGGCCTGGGCGCTACTCATGTCAGATTTCGTCGAAGTCCAGCTTCTCGCCGGCCCGCTCCCAGACGATACGCTCGAGCATTTCCCCCAGCAACTCTTCGCTCTTTTCGCACACCCACTTGCCACTGTCTTCGTCGTAATCGAAGTGGAAACCACCGGAGCGATCGGCAAGCCACAGCTGGCGCAGTGGCTCCTGACGGCTGAAGATCAGCTGGGCACCGCCCTCGAACTTGACGGTCAGGACACCGGCGGAGTTCTCCATGTCCAGGTCCAGACCGCTCTCGTCGAACAGATCTTCCAGGGCCTGTTGGGTCGCGTCGACCAGATCATGGAAACGCGCTTCACTCAAACTCATTGCAGGAACCTCGAAATTGGCTGCGTTACAGGCAAGCCGGGCAAGATACGGGCGCTTGCCGCCGAATGCAAAGGTTTAGCCGTTGCCTTCACCGGCCTCTTCGCGGGCAAGCCCGCTCCTACAGGGGGCTGCGCAGAGGCTAAGCATAGCCCGCCCGGCGGACCGGTCCTTGCATAGGCAAGCCGCCGGTCGCTCGGTATACTCGGGCGCAATACTGCATTTTTCTAAGGATTTCACCCATGAAGCGCCTGATTTCCTCCTTCGCGGCGCTGGTCGCTGTTGCCTGCCTCGTTTCGGCCTGTGGCCAGAAAGGCCCGCTGTATCTGCCTGAAGATGGCGATAACGGCAAAGCGCACACGTCGCACCAGCACCAGCCAAAAGCCAAGCCGGCCCCGGCACAAGAACAGCAGCCCGAGCTGCAGTCCGAGTCCGAGCCCGAGCAGTCGCCAGCGCAGTAAGGAAACCAGATGAACGCTTTCAACTACCGCGACGGTGAGCTGTTCGCGGAAGGCGTGGCCCTGTCGGCCATTGCTGAACGTTACGGCACCCCCACCTACGTGTACTCGCGCGCCCACATCGAGGCCCAGTACCGTAGCTACGCAGACGCCCTGCAAGGCACCGAGCACCTGGTGTGCTTCGCGGTCAAGGCCAACTCCAACCTTGGCGTGCTGAACGTGCTGGCGCGCCTGGGCGCAGGCTTCGACATCGTCTCCGGTGGTGAACTGGAGCGTGTGCTGGCCGCTGGCGGGCGTGCCGACCGCGTGGTGTTCTCCGGTGTCGGCAAAACCCGTGAAGACATGCGCCGCGCCCTGGAAGTTGGCGTGCACTGCTTCAACGTCGAATCCACCGACGAGCTGGAGCGCCTGCAAGTAGTCGCCGCCGAAATGGGCAAGGTTGCCCCGGTGTCGCTGCGGGTCAACCCGGACGTCGATGCCGGTACCCACCCGTACATCTCCACCGGCCTTAAAGAAAACAAGTTCGGCATCGCCATTGCCGATGCCGAGGCCATCTACGTACGCGCCGCACAGCTACCGAACCTGGAAGTGGTCGGTGTCGACTGCCACATCGGCTCGCAGCTGACCACCGTCGAGCCATTCCTCGACGCCCTCGACCGCCTGCTGGTGCTGGTCGACCGCCTGGCCGAGTGCGGCATACACCTGCGCCACCTGGACCTGGGTGGCGGTGTCGGCGTGCGCTACCGCGACGAACAGCCACCACGGGTGGCCGACTACATCAAGGCCATCCGCGAGCGCGTGGGCGAGCGCGACCTGGCTCTGGTGTTCGAACCAGGCCGCTACATCGTCGCCAACGCTGGCGTGCTGCTGACCCGCGTGGAATACCTCAAGCACACCGAACACAAGGACTTCGCCATCATCGATGCAGCGATGAACGACCTGATCCGCCCGGCCTTGTACCAGGCCTGGATGGGTGTCAGCGCGGTCAAGCCACGTGCAGGCGAAGGCCGTGCCTACGACCTGGTCGGCCCTATCTGCGAGACTGGCGACTTCCTCGGCAAGGACCGCGTCCTCAACCTGGCCGAAGGTGACCTGCTGACCGTAGAGTCCGCGGGCGCCTATGGTTTTGTCATGAGCTCCAACTACAACACCCGCGGCCGTTGCGCTGAAATCCTGGTCGACGGCGACCAGGCGTTCGAAGTACGCCGCCGCGAGACCGTCGCCGAACTGTATGCTGGCGAAAGCCTGCTGCCGGAGTAAGCCCATGCTGCTGCGTTTTACCAAGATGCATGGGCTGGGCAACGACTTCATGGTCCTGGACCTGGTCAGCCAGCACGCGCACATCCAGCCCAAGCACGCCAAGCAATGGGGTGACCGCCATACCGGTGTCGGCTTCGACCAGTTGCTGATCGTCGAGGCGCCGAACAACCCGGAAGTGGACTTCCGCTACCGCATCTTCAACGCCGACGGCTCCGAGGTCGAGCAATGCGGCAACGGTGCGCGCTGCTTTGCCCGCTTCGTGCTGGACAAGCGCCTGACCGCGAAAAAGCGCATCCGCGTGGAAACCAAGAGCGGCATCATCGTGCTGGACGTGCAGAACGACGGCCAGGTGAGTGTCGACATGGGCCCACCCCGCTTCATCCCTGCCGAAATCCCCTTCGTTGCTGACGCGCAGGCGCTGAGCTACCCACTGGAGGTCGACGGCCAGCTGCATTCCATAGCCGCCGTGTCCATGGGTAACCCGCACGCCGTGCTGCGTGTCGACGACGTGCATACTGCCCCCGTGCACGAGCTGGGCCCGAAGATCGAAAACCACCCACGCTTCCCACAGCGGGTGAATGCCGGCTTCATTCAAGTCATCGACCGCCACCGCGCCAACCTGCGCGTGTGGGAACGCGGCGCCGGCGAAACCCAGGCTTGCGGCACCGGCGCCTGCGCCGCGGCCGTGGCGGCGATCAGCCAGGGCTGGATGGACTCCCCGGTGTCCCTCGACCTGCCCGGTGGCCGCCTGCACATCGAATGGGCCGGCCCCGGCAAGCCCGTGATGATGACTGGCCCGGCCGTACGCGTCTATGAAGGACAGGTTCGTCTCTAAACGAGTAACCGCCATGACCGATCAGCCCAAGGTTGTACCCAAGCAGTCCGCCGAGCTCGATGCCGAAGCGGTGGTCGCCTACCTGCGCGCCCACCCCACCTTCTTCGCCGAGCACGACGAGCTGCTGATCGAACAGCACATCCCGCATCAGCGAGGAGACAGCGTGTCGCTGGTGGAACGCCAGCTCAAGCTGCTGCGTGACCGCAACATCGAAATGCGCCATCGCCTGTCGCAACTGATGGACGTGGCCCGCGACAACGACCGGCTGTTCGACAAGACCCGCCGGCTGATCCTTGACCTGCTCGATGCCGGCAGCCTGGAAGAAGTGGTAATGGCGGTCGAAGACAGCCTGCGCCAGGAATTCCAGGTGCCCTTCGTCAGCCTGATCCTGTTCGGCGACAACGTCGCGCCGGTCGGGCGCTGGGTCAGCAATGCCGAGGCGCAGCAAGCCATCGGTGCCCTGCTGGGCGGTGGCAAGACCGTCAGTGGCAACCTGCGCGAGCACGAGCTGGCGTTCCTGTTCGGTGAAGAACAGCGCCGGGAAGTAGGCTCCAGCGCCGTGGCAGCTCTTGAGTACCAAGGGCTGCATGGGGTTCTGGCCATCGGCAGCCGCGACCCGCAACACTACAAAAGCAGCGTCGGTACCCTTTTCCTCGGCTATATCGCCGAGGTGCTCGGCCGCGTTGTGCCACGCGTTACCCAGACCCTGCGCCCGGTACGCTGATGAAACGCCAGCTGGAGGCTTATTGCGCACACCTGCGCAACGAGCGCCAGGTGTCGGAGCACACCTCGCAGGGCTACCGTCGCGACCTGGAAAAAGTCATCGCCTACTGCGCAGAACACGGCATTGCCGATTGGCAGGCGCTGCAAATCCAGCAGCTGCGCCAGCTGATCGCCCGCTTGCACCACCATGGCCAATCTCCGCGCAGCCTGGCACGCCTACTGTCGGCAGTGCGCGGCCTGTACCGCTACCTCAACCGCGAAGGCCTGTGCCAGCACGACCCGGCCAACGGCCTGAGCGCGCCCAAAGGTGAGCGGCGGCTGCCCAAGGTACTGGATACCGACCGCGCACTGCAGCTGCTCGATGGTGGCGTCGACGACGACTTCATCGCCCGGCGGGACCAGGCGATCCTCGAACTGTTCTATTCCTCGGGCCTACGCCTATCGGAACTGACCAACCTCGATCTTGATCACCTCGACCTCGCCGCCGGCCTGGTGCAGGTACTGGGCAAGGGTGGAAAAGCCCGCGTACTGCCGGTGGGTCGCAAGGCTCGCGAGGCGTTGCAGGCCTGGTACCGTTTGCGCGGCATCGGCAACCCACGCGACCGTGCAGTGTTCATTACCCGCCAGGGCAATCGCATCAGCCCCCGGGCAGTGAGGCTGCGGGTAAAGGTTGCCGGTGAGCGTGAGCTGGGCCAACACCTGCACCCGCACATGCTTCGCCATTCCTTCGCCAGCCATGTGCTGGAATCATCCCAGGACCTGCGCGCGGTGCAGGAGATGCTCGGCCACGCCGACATCAGCACGACGCAAATCTACACCCACCTGGACTTCCAGCACCTGGCCGCGGTGTACGACAGCGCCCACCCTCGGGCCAAACGCAGCAAAGGCACAGACTCATGAGCATCAAGCTGATCACCTTCGACCTCGACGATACCCTGTGGGACACCGCGCCGGTGATTGCCACCGCGGAAGTCGTGCTGCGCGACTGGCTCGAAGCCAACGCACCAACCCTCGGTAGCGTGCCGGTGGAACACCTGTTCGCCATCCGCGAGCGCCTGGTGCAAGCAGAGCCCGGCCTCAAGCACCGCATCAGCGCCCTGCGCAGGCGCGTGCTGTTTCATGCCCTGGAAGAGGTCGGCTACAGCGAGCAGCACGCACAGGCGCTGGCCAACGAAGGCTTCGAAGTGTTCCTGCATGCGCGCCACCAGGTGGAGATCTTCCCAGAGGTACAACCGGTGCTTGAGATCTTGCGCCATCAATACATCCTGGGGGTGGTCACCAACGGCAATGCCGACGTCAGCCGGCTGGGGCTGGCCGATTACTTCCGCTTTGCCCTGTGCGCCGAGGACCTGGGCATTGGCAAGCCAGACCCCGCACCATTCCTTGAAGCGTTGCGCCGCGGCGAGGTGGACGCGGGTGCGGCGGTTCATATTGGCGATCACCCTGGCGATGATATTGCCGGTGCCCAGCGCGCCGGTTTGCGCGCGGTGTGGTTCAACCCGCAGGGCAAGGCCTGGACTGGCGATCAGGCGCCGGATGCCGAAATCCAGCGCCTGTCGCAGCTGCCCGACGTGCTCGCGCGCTGGCGCTGACGGAGGCCGCTTTGCGGCCCATTCGCGGGCACGCCCGCTCCCACAGGGACCGCGCAGGTCCTGAACCCTGTGGTGAACCTGTGGGAGCGGGCATGCCCGCGAAGAGGCCGGCACAGGCAACCCAAACCAAGCCCGCAGCGACGGCGTGCTACTTTGCTTAGCCGCCAGCAAACCTGCGCTGCATGTTTTGACGACGCAGCAACCACATCAATATGCCGCCTTTGATGAACTCTGAAATAACAATCAAACCGAGCATCAGCCACGGATTGTAGTCAGGTACCAAGCTAGCCCATACCAACAGCACCGAAAACGACGGAACAGCGAACAGCAGCCGCCAAGGTATTTGCACTAACCCAACATAAATACCCGCCTTTCGAGCGCCCAGCAAAAGCGCCGCGCTGAAAATGATCGACGCCTGCATAACGAGGTTGATCACCATAAGTACCACAGTGAGCAAGCCTTGCTCGCTCCAAATGCTCAGCGTGTTCTGCAGGTCCGTAACTACCGGGAAATGCCCACGCCGAATACTTCCTACGACGTAGAGCAATAGATAAAGGGCATCCAGCCCTCCCCAAAACCGCATTACCCACCCCTCTACTTTTCGTCCGGCGGGCATCATTTTTTTCTCGGTGTTCATAGGTTTCAAAAGGAAGGACCGGTTGCCAGTGCCAAGACTTTCCACTGATCTGCCACTTGTCCTCTCCCTCTAAGTACCGCTGGGTGATAGCCCGTAGCTCACCATAGCGATGAATGACAGATCGCGATACCAAGTGATCTTCGTGACTATCAAGGGGAACCCACTGCTGGGTCACGACGCGCGAAGTGTTGTCATAATCCTTGCCTTCCGAACCGAAAATACGACCCTCGTCACCTAGCGAGCCAAGGCGGTTCTGCAGCATGGAAAATGTATTTTTCAATCCGTCATAATCGATGTCGATGGTGCGCCACTTACCGGGACCTTTTTCGTTTTCAGCCAGCCTATTACTCTGCGCAGGCATAGGGAAGCATTGCGCCGCGCCGAAGTGATCATCGAGCCTCATAGGCCTAGTTGGATCGTTGGTCAAAAACAGCCACCTGCCGTCTCTGATCTCTTTTACTGCCCTTTCCAGATCTGGCTCAGAGAGCACTTGCCCGAGCGTGAAGCCGCAATCTCTCAGGAACTCTGTCTTACCGTGCAAGCACTCCCAGCCTCTGAGCGCACGCTTTACTCTCCCCTCAGCAAAGAAAGGGTCTTCCACCTTAGGCAAGTCTTCCTTGCGAAGCTCGCGACGACGAACCAATTTGTCCATAAGTCCTCCAGGCTTGAAGCGTGATGCTTGCCTGGCATCGCAAAGAAGATCTATCAGATACATCCTTTATACTTGTGGGAAATTTCTCTTATTTCCTGACGCCCACAAAAAAGCCCGCAGCGACGGCGGGCTTTTTTGCGATCAGCCACTCAGATAGGGCGGCTGCCGTACTTGTTGTCTGGCTTCTTGGGCGGGTCAGCGACCACGTTGGCCTCGACTTCCTGCACCTTGCCACCGCGAGAAAGGAATTCTTCCATCGCCTTGGCCAGTGCATCACGCTCTTTCTGCTTGGCTTCCATGCTCGGCATCTCGTCTACCGAGACTGCTGCCTTGGATTTGCCCTTGGCAACGGGTGCCGGGCTGCTGTCGTCATCGCCAGCGTCTTCCACGCCGTCGTCAGCCGCCCCTTCAAGGACCTCATCACCCTCGTCTTCGTCGCCTACTTCGAGGTCATCATTTTCCAGATCGTCGTCGCTCATGTTCTACCTCATGACTTGCGAAAAGCAGGTTGGTTATAGACCAGTGCAGCCGTAGACCGGCAGCCACCAGTGAAAATTCAACTGGCCGTGGGTTAGGCCACTGCCCTTGGGTCGGCACTCCTGATGGGAGGCGGCACCCAGCAGGCCCTGCTCCTGGCAGGACCTGACAAATCCATTAGCCCCTGCTGGCCACACGCTATTGGCAAGCCTAGCAAAGGCTGGCGAAGTGTGTGGACTACTCGTCAAACACCCTTCGGCGCGCATTCTAGCGCGCCCGTGGAAAAAGCAAAGCACCATAAACGCCCTGCGGCTTGTAAGTTTTTTACCTACGTCACGAACGTGTCGAATAAACCGTTTGCCGTGCGGGAAATGCTGAAAAACTGGCAAAAAAATGCCCGGCAAGCCGGGCAAGTTTTTACCGCGTCGCAGTTACAGGTTGTAGCCGCGCTCGTTGTGCTGAGCCAGGTCGAGGCCGACCGACTCTTCTTCTTCGTTGACCCGCAGGCCCATCACCACATCCAGCACCTTGAGAATCACGTAGGTGACGATGGCGGTGTAGACCACGGTGAAAATCACACCTTTGGCCTGGATCCAGACTTGCATGCCGATGTCGGTGACGGTACCGAAGCCGCCCAGCGCCGGAGCCGCGAATACACCCGTGAGGATGGCGCCGATGATGCCGCCAACACCGTGCACGCCGAAGGCATCCAGCGAATCGTCATAGCCGAGCTTGCGCTTGAGCGTGGTGGCGCAGAAGTAGCAGAGCACACCCGAAACCAGGCCGATGATCAGCGCGCCAATCGGCCCGACGGTGCCCGCAGCCGGGGTGATGGCGACCAGGCCAGCAACCACGCCCGAAGCGATGCCCAGAGCACTTGGCTTACCGTGACCGACCCACTCGGCGAACATCCAGCCCAGGGCGGCGGCGGCGGTAGCGATCTGAGTGACCAGCATGGCCATGCCGGCAGTACCGTTGGCGGCGGCAGCAGAGCCTGCGTTGAAACCGAACCAGCCGATCCACAGCATCGCTGCACCCATCAGGGTATAGCCGAGGTTGTGCGGGGCCATCGGCGTGGTCGGGTAGCCCTTGCGCTTGCCCAGTACCAGGCAGCAGACCAGGCCTGCGATACCGGCGTTGATGTGCACCACGGTGCCGCCGGCGAAGTCCAGTACGCCCCAGTCCCACATCAGGGCACCGTCACCGCTCCACACCATGTGGGCGATCGGCGCATACACCAGGGTGAACCAGATACCCATGAATACGAGCATCGCCGAGAACTTCATGCGCTCGGCAAAGGCACCGACGATCAACGCCGGGGTGATGATGGCGAACGTCATCTGGAAGGTGATGAACACCGCTTCAGGGAACAGCGCGGTGGCCGAGGTCAGGCTGTCGGGCGTGACGCCGCTGAGGAAGGCCTTGGAGAAGCCGCCAACGAAGGAGTTGAAGTTGAGCACGCCCTTTTCCATACCGGCGGTATCGAAGGCCATGCTGTAGCCGTAGACGACCCAGAGAATGCTCATCAAGCCGGTGATTGCAAAGCATTGCATCATCACCGACAGCACGTTCTTGGATCGCACCATGCCGCCATAGAACAGGGCCAGGCCCGGAATGGTCATGAACAGCACCAGCGCCGTTGCGGTCAGCATCCAGGCGGTGTCGCCGGAATTAAGCGCTGGGGCAGCTTCCTCTGCCAGGGCAAGCCCGGGCATTACGAGGGACAATAGGGCTCCTAGCCCTGCGATCTTACGCAGAGTCATGTTGTTTTCTCCTGGGGCGTTGGGTTTGGTGAGGCTTTTTTTGCTGCTTAGATCGCGTCGGTATCGGTTTCGCCGGTACGGATGCGGATCGCCTGCTCCAGATTCACCACGAAAATCTTGCCGTCACCGATCTTGCCGGTGTTGGCTGCCTTGGTGATGGCTTCGATTACCCGATCAAGGTCTTTGTCATCGATGGCGACATCGATCTTCACCTTGGGCAGGAAATCGACCACATATTCAGCACCGCGATACAGCTCGGTGTGGCCCTTCTGCCGACCGAAACCTTTGACTTCGGTGACGGTGATGCCCTGCACGCCGATTTCCGACAGCGACTCGCGCACGTCGTCCAGCTTGAACGGCTTGATGATGGCTGTGACTAGCTTCATGAAACTCTCTCCCGATTTGGTGGACTTGCCCCAGGAAAACAAACCCGTCTCAAGTCTAAGCGCAGCGGTTGGCTTTGTAACGCGTCGTCGGCATCCGGCTCCGCGTGCGCACTGCCTGGTCACAAGGAACTGCTTCAGTGCATGGCTCGTACAGGTCTTTGCAGAAACCTTGCCAGTTCCGACAAAGCGCCGAAAAACAGCGCGTTATGTGATTTGGTCGGGATTGGCCAGTCGCCAGCATGGGAAACATGCACAATTTCGGTGCGCAGCAGCGGGGCAAGCTGCGCGAAAAATGTGCAACGGATTAGAAACCGCAGATAATTCTTTGTGGGAGCAACTGTCTTGCTCAATTTCTAAAAGTTGGCGCGATCGCTGGGAGCGGGCTTGCCCGCGAACACGGGCGAAGCCCGTGCCATCCACCGCGGTGTCTTCTTCGCGGGTAAACCCGCTCCTACGAAGGCCAATGTGCACTCAGGCGCCAGGTTTGTGCGTGCTACACTGGCGGCCATTTCTCCGTTTCAGTGGACAGCCCCATGCTCCCGCCCAAAGCCCTTCTCGATGCCCTGAGCGAACAGGCCTCGCGCCTGTTCAGCAGCGATGCCGCCCAGCCCCGTGCGGAACTGGAAAGCCAGTTCAAAGTGTTGATGCAAGGCGCCTTCAGCAAGCTGGACCTGGTCAGCCGCGATGAATTCGACAGCCAGATGGTCGTACTGGCGCGCACCCGCGCACGCCTCGAGGCCTTGGAAAAACAGGTAGCCGAGCTGGAAGCCCGGCTGAACCCAACTTCACAGGATGAATGAATGCAGCCCTCCAGCGCATACCCGGTACTGTTGTTTTCCTACGGCACCTTGCAGGATAAAGCCGTGCAACTGGCCAACTTTGGCCGTGAGCTGAACGGCCAGGCCGACCGTATGCCGGGCTACCGCCTGGACTGGGTCGAGATCACCGACCCAGGCGTACTGGCGACCAGCGGCAAGTCTCATCACCCCATCGTTTCCCCCAGCAGCCAGGCCAACGACAGCGTGGCCGGCATGGTCTTCCAGATCAGCGAAGACGAACTGGCAGCGGCGGACCGCTATGAAGTTGCCGACTACAAGCGCGTCGCAGTCACCCTTGCATCGGGCCTGACAGCCTGGGTTTATGTGCGCGCCTGAGCCCGTCCGATGCAGGTTGAACCCGCAACGACTCGGCATGGGTAAAGGCCTGTTTCGGTGGTAGTTCACTTGCATGCAGTGTGCCGCGGAACAATGCCGCCCCGCACTGAGTAAACAACGTCTTCACCCGGCTGTGCGAATTGAGGATCTGGGCCTGGATATCACCAATGGCCGAATCCCTTGGTTGCAAGCTGGCCGCTCGGTTGACCCATTGGATGGCGGCAAAGCGGCTTTGCTTGCGGGTGCCACGCCCCTGCATCCAGGCCAGCCCCAGTTCGGCGCTGGCACGCCCTGCAAGCCACGGGTCCGGGTGCTCGACCAGGCTCAGCAGGTAAGCAACGGCCTCACTTCGCTCCTGCGCCTCACCAAACCGGCGTAACAAAATCCCCAGGTGCAACCGCGCACACGCGTTGGTCTGCCCGTTGCCCAGCGCGTCGACAAGCAGGCGCCTGACCGCCAGCATGGCACTGCGCTCGTTCAGATCCTCATCGCCGTCCATGCGCAGGCAGGCCAGGTTGTACTTGGCCTGCCTGCTGCCCGCCTCCACCGCACGCTGCAGCCAGTAGCCGGCTGCCTCGTCATCCAGGTAATGCGCCGGGGTGTTGGCCATGCCGCCATGGTGCAGCTCATACAAGGCCAGGGCAGCACCCGGCAGGTTCAGTTCGGCGCAGCGTTCATACAGATAGCAGGCCACTTCATGCCGGTTGGCTGCCCACAGCAATCGCGCCACTTCAAGCACTTCGAACCCCGGTGCCTGGCCCGCGAACTGGCGACTCACCGCCCGTTGCAACCATAGCCTTGCCTGCTCGGCCGAGCGTGGCAGCGCCCACAGCCCGAAACGGTGCCCGACAGCGCGTAATGCACAGGCAGCAGCATGTGAACGGCCGTCACACAGGCGCTCAATGGCGCTGTGTAACAGTTGCCTCTCATCTGCCATGCCATTGCGCAGTATCAGCTCGGCCAAACAGCGAAACGGCACGCCCATGGCGCGGATGGCGCCGAGATCGGCATTGCACGCCAAGCTCGCGGCAAAGTCGCGCATAGCGCCAGCATGGTCGCCCGATACCCTGCTGCGCAGTGCCCCCCGCCATGCCAGAACGACAGCACGTTCCCTGGGCCTCAACGGGCGTTGTGACCAGTCTTCGAACACGTGCTGCCAGTCGGCGACGGCCTGCAACGGATCAGCCTGTGGCAGCATCAGCCGGCCTTCGACGGCCATCCAGTGCAGCGCATTACGCAAACGCTCGTCCCAGGTTGCGCACAACGGGCCACTGATCAACAGCTCGAACGCATCGAGGCTGCCGCCCCAGCGGGGCAGCAGGTACACAGCAAGGGCCTGGATCGCTTCGAAGCAGCCGGGGCGGGCGATCAGCGCATGGCGCAGCCAGTAATAGCGAGGGTCCTCGTTTTCATGGTCGACCCGCTTGCCCAGGTAGCGCGGCAGCGCCTGTGGCAGCTCGGCCAAGGGCAACAGCCCATGCCTCACCAGCAACGGCGCTGCAGCTTCCTGTACCTCTACATCGGCATGGGCACTGGGCCTGAAGCGTGCAGGCTCCCCCTGAAACAGTTGCAGCAACCAACCAGGCTCATGGAACTGCGCACTGATGCGCAGCATGCCAATGGCCGCTGCCACGGGGTGCGCAGAGCGGTCCATTGCACGCAACAGGTGCGCGGTGGCGGATTCACAAATTTGCGCGACAGCCAGCAAGCGTGCAGCGTTGCGCTGGCCATCAACCTGCACCTGGCAGGCCCGGTGGAAGCAGTGCATACCCATTACCACCTGTGGGTGGTAAGCCCTGGGGCACGCGTCGATCCAGGCTCTGAGCACTTGGCTCAGGGCCCTGTCACTCTGGTTTTCCTGGTCGAGCAGCATGTGCCCTTCAATGGCCGCCAAGTAGGCCGGGAACTCGCCGGGCGGGGCCTGACGCCACTGAGCCTCAAGCCTGTCGAAAAAGCGGTTGAGTTCAACGAATGCACTGGCCTGCACCAGTTCGCGCATTACCTGGTGCGTGCGGGTGAGCATTTGCACGGTGCAATACCTCAAGTCCATTTGAAAGAAGACGCAGTGCCATCCCATGGCAACTGCGGTTGCCCAACAACACTAAGTCATACCTGACGCCTGCGCAAAGCCTATTGGATCCATTTTTGCCGAACCGCATGAAAACGCAGGGAAAACCCCTGCCCTGAAAAACCACGACGCACACTTGTTGCGCCGGCGTTGGCAGCACTGGCTATTCTTTGCCCAGCCGCAGGAAGCGGCATTTTCCAGCAACAACGGAGTGTTCATGTCCCTAGCCCTCGTCCACAGCCGCGCCCAGGTTGGCGTGCAGGCACCGGCGGTCAGCGTCGAAACCCACCTGGCCAACGGCCTGCCTCATCTCACCCTGGTCGGCCTGCCGGAAACCACGGTCAAGGAAAGCAAGGACCGGGTGCGCAGCGCCATCGTCAACTCCGGGCTGAAGTACCCGCAGCGGCGCATTACCCAGAACCTCGCCCCCGCCGACCTGCCCAAGGATGGCGGCCGATATGACCTGGCCATCGCCCTGGGCATCCTCGCCGCCGACGGCCAGGTGCCGATTGCCACCCTGACCGATATGGAATGCCTGGGCGAACTGGCGCTGTCGGGGAAACTGCGCCCGGTGCAGGGCGTGCTACCTGCGGCACTGGCGGCACGCGAAGCAGGCCGGGCGCTGGTGGTACCGCGGGAAAATGCCGAGGAAGCCAGCCTGGCCGGCGGGTTGGTGGTGTATGCGGTGGGCCACCTGCTGGAGTTGGTCGCCCACCTGAACGGCCAGGTGCCGCTACCGCCCTACGCCGCCAACGGTTTGATCCTGCAGCAACGGCCCTACCCGGACCTGAGCGAAGTGCAGGGCCAACTGGCAGCCAAGCGCGCCTTGCTGCTGGCTGCGGCCGGGGCGCACAACCTGCTTCTTTTTAGCAACCATTAGACCCCAAAAAAGAAAATTTTTGGTGTGCGGCGGGTAGGCCACCTCGTTAGAAAGGATCGAGTGCTGAATGGGTCGTGTGGTAGCCTTGCAGGCATGACGCCATTTAGGGGTTGAAAATGATCGAAGAGAAGTTCGGGAAAGCCATGGAAGCGGGCGGCAAGCTCCGCGTCAAAAGTGCACTTAACCCGATTCTTTGGCTGTGTTTAATTATTAGCGTACCCGGCACAGCCTTTGCCATCCGTACCGAGACGCAACCAACTTGGTTGGTTATACTGATTTTCATCCCTGTAATATTGGCAGCTATTGGCTTCCTGTTTCTACTTGTGTTCGACAGGGACAAATTGCAATCCGAAGAATACCAGATCAAAAAACAGTCACTTGAGATCTATCAAAAGGGACTAAGCAGCCCAGTGCCTACCCTCTATAACGAAATTGTGGAGAACCCCGAACTCACGCATAGCGGATCGAACCGGGGGATTGAAGGATGAGACGTTCTTACATATTCGTCTACGAAGATAAATGCGGTACTCGTGATGAAGTTAAAAACTACATAGACAAGATTCCAGAAATTTTAAACTGGCGTTATGAACTGCCGAACAGCTTCTTTTTGGTATCGGATTTGTCTGCACGGGAAATCTACGAGAAGATAAAAGAGTTCAGTAAAGACGGAAAGTTTATCGTTTCGGAAACCACAAGCAACAAACAAGGTTGGCTAGCAAAAGACAGTTGGAACATAATGAATAAAAAAAATCTTCCCGGCGAGAAGGATTGATAAGACCTTCGCCCTTGAGTATACCTTTATAGAGATTACGCCTGACAGCGTGAGGGTTGCCCCGGTCGAACTCTCCCGGCCAACGGTGCGTAAAATGCCGATTGGCCGGTGCAAATAAAGGTTGATATTGATCTCACAGCGGTGGATCATTCCAATCTCAAAAGGCCATCACCAAGGGGACTGCGATGCCGCTTCAAACACGGAACGTATTTATCGATACAGAGTTTTTCGTAAAAGCTGGTTTAGATTTCTCATCCAAGACAATCGATGCTTTTAGAGATGTATGCGGCGAAGGCGAATTGAACCATATCACCAGCACTATTGTGGTTCGTGAAGTTAAGCGAAAAATATCCGAGCACATCAATGAAGCAATCAATGGTGTAAAGGCTTTTAGACGTAAAGCTCGGATACTGACAAACTCCGACAATGAAGTAATTCAAAACCTTTTCAAGCCGTTCGATAACACCGAAATTGAAAATCACGCTATACAAGTTTTCGATAATTTCTTGGATGACTCGAACACCAGAGTGGTTGACTTGACCAATGTAAATGGTAACGAAGTCGTAGATATGTACTTCGATCAGGTCGCCCCATTTCAAGAAGGCAAGAAGAAAAGTGAGTTTCCCGATGCGTTCACAATGCTTGCTGTCCGGGGAGCATTGAGAGGACGTGAAGAGATTTATGTGGTATCCGAAGATAAAGATCTGATTGCGTTCTGCGAAGAGAACCCACGATTCCTCCATATCGAAAGCCTCAGCAAGCTTCTAGACTTGTATAACACGCATGACGTAGAGAGATCGGCCTTTATAAAGAGCTATATTGGAGATCATGAAGAAGAAATCAAAGAAACCATAAAAGCCCAGATTGAGGGTGCGGACGCATACAACTCTTCTACCTGGGAAGATGCAGAGGTAGACGAGTTCTCAATTTCCGAGGTCTGTGACTTCGAGCCTTCAATCATTCATATTGATGATGAAAACTGCCAAATCGTTTGTGATGTGGAGGTTCGGTACAGCGTTACAGTTACAGGGCCTGATTACGCGAATGGCAGGTATGATCGCGAAGATGATGTGATTTACACGTTTGAAGATACGACTCAGGTGGAAGAAGGCGAGTTGGAGTTCACCGTCGAAATCGACCTTTCCTATGAGGTGGACGATGGTGAGTTTACGATTCAAGATATGGAAATAAACGTTCAAGGTCTATCTCGCGGAATCGAGTTTTCGGTTGAAGAAACACCTTATGAAGACTATCGATAAAGGCGATTGAGATCGAGGTGGTTGATCGTGCCGAGGCTCTGCATCGGTACGGACAACCGCCGGAAAATGGCTTGTAAACCGGAAAAGCGGGCGTGCAGTGGCTCGCCAATCTGGGGGTATGCTTCGCATGTTAGAAGCAGAACAGGCAACAAATGGGGCGGAAAGAAAAACCGAGTTTCGTTAAGACGGATTTTTTACATTGACCGGCTAAATTTTCGCTTGTAAATAACAAAATTACTTTTGGGACTTTTCACAAAAAACAACAAAAAAGGCTTAAATAAGCCTTTTCTACATTTTCCTGTTTTTCATATTTCTTCCATTTCTTTCAAAAGCCTTAAATCGTCAACAAGCTGCTTATAGTTCTTGTTTTTGTCATTGAATTCAGCAACGTATTTTTTACTATTCAACTCATATACAGGAAGACGCAAAGTAGCTCGCTGTGGGTGTCTTTCTTTGCTTTCGTCATCTTGTTCAACATGTAAGAAATTAGGGCAATAAACAACTGATAGCTCACCTACATTTAAGTTTAAGAGCTTTGTTACTCTGCCGCTGTGACCGACCATTGACAATTTAAAGCGATATTCATCACACTGCTCTGAAAACTTAAAGAAATCAACATTATTATAAAACTCTTCGAAAGCTTCAAATATCGAATCGTCAAATCTCACATGATTAACAGGTGCTGCTCGTGAAGCAACAAGTCTTGAAAGCTTTGTCATTAGTGACAACGGCTTCACGGCTTTAAATTTCTTTGTTTTAGTTACCTTTACGTTTGCGTAAGAGAACGTTTCATATTCGCGAAGGTCGATAAACTTTACGAAGTGCGGCCTTGTATCCTTATCAAATTTTTCATAAAAAGCTTTGTTTCGCTCAAACATATTTAAGTCGCTTGTTACGAGCAAGTGTCTGTTTTTCTTATCGCTTGAGTAAATATAAGACTTCTCGTATGCGTAAGCATAAAAAGAATTCTCGCTATATATTTCGTCAATGTGTTTTTTTAAATCTTCTACCACTTTTAATTTGCTGTGTTTATCTATGTAAAATAAAAGCATGTTGCTCCTTATTTGTTTGTTAATATCATTACACCATATAAATAAATATAGTCAACAGGTGGGGCGGAAATATATTATCAACGGTCAACCTTATTTATTGATTAAGGTGTAACCTTAAATATATTTTCGCTCGACTATTGACAAGAATTTATGGCATGAACAAGCCATAATATGAGTGTCGAAAAAAAGCAAAACTCAAAAATTCAATAAAAATTTTCAAAAAACAAAACACTGTTTTTGTAAGAATTTTTTTACGAGCCGAAATATTTTCATTTGAAAGATACTTGGTGTAATTCAAACCATACGATGAGATATGTGGTTTTTTGAGCATGTCAAATGGCTATTTTAATAATTCCACCACATATGGGGCGGATAAATAAAACTTAAACCAGAATGGCTTTTCGCTGTAAGTATCTTTTATATATATATATTTATGTAATAAATACCTTTTGTCATTAAGGGGCGGTAGATTCTTGGCTTGAATCCAAGGTTTTTTAAGAGCAGATGGTTCACGCTCTTTATAAAAATAGGGGGGGGATGGTTCACGCTCTTTATAAGTTGGTCGGTTTTTCCCTTTAAATAATGGCAATATTAACGTGCTATAGATTAAATGAGCCTTGATGGTTCTTTCGAATTATAAATATTTTCCTTATTTGCTCTTGAAATATCAAATTTATATGAGAGGATATTACTATAACAAGAGAAATTAGAACCATGAAGGATATAAAAATAATAGCAAAAGAAAGAAAAACACACACGCTGCCGCATTATACCTCTGTACCAAAAGCCTTTTTAAGTCTTCCTATATTCAATACTACAAAAACAGAATCAGTATTAAAAGAAATACAGATAAAGAGCTATAGCAAGTCAATACGCAATGTAGAGATAAATATCGCCAAGCTCACTGTCTTTAGTGACCTCGAATTATTTTTATTCTTACTTCGCAAGGCAGTTAAATGCGGTAGTAATCGATTCGATTTTTCAACCTCTGAAATGATGGATGAATTAGGAATTGATGCTAATCAACGTCCTACTTACTTTAAGATATTTTGCTTGTCGATGAAGAATCTCAGCAAACTCAATATTGCGTATGAGTTAAAAGAAGATGGCGAATGGAAAAACGTAGTCTTTAGCTTCATAAACGGAAAACTGGGAAAGAATAAGTGTAGCGTTGAAATTTCAGCGTTATTCATTGAGTTTTTCAACGACCTAAAAGAGCTTTATGACATCAACATTGAAGTGCTCAAAGAGCTTAAAGGAGAGTATCAGAGAATTCTTTATCTGCTTTACATCTGTAACAGAATGAACAAAGTAAATAAATTTTCCGTCGATTTTCTGAAAGAACGTTTTCAGTTAAGTCATTTAAAAATGGACGATAAAAAATTTATCTATAAGATTCGTGAAGCAAACAGAGAGCTGAAAGGCATGGAACTCATCGAAGGTTTTTCAGAAGCAAAAGAAAGTGACAAGTACAACGCCAAGACAACTGCATTTAATGTCAGTTATTCGTATGTATCGCTTTACAGAATTAAGAAGGGCAATAAGAAGAAGAAAGATATTACAGCGTTTGATGATGCTAAAAAGTTTGATGTAGAACCTGTCTTTGAAGAAGAGCCTACACAAGCAACATTCGTTGAAGACGAATACTTTGACGATAGTTCAATCTAAATATAGGAGAAAAATAGAATGACGAAGAAGAAACAACCAATAAGCTTGATGACTGCACAAGACATGATGCAGAAAATATCAGAAATTTTACTCAAACTAAAAAATCAGGGTCTGGCTCAAAAACTCAAAGCTGCCGCTTCAAAAGCACTTGATGAAAACAACATCAGTGCTCTGAAATCCTTACTCATAATCGCATTAGTTGCTCAATGCGATGAAGAACTGGTGTCAACCAAAATAGACAAAGAAGGGCTTATTTTTGACCCACTATCAAGAGAGTATTTGAGCGAGTTCGACCCGACAAAAGCAATTAAAGATTTGACTGCTACGTTTGATGATATTCAAGCTCAATTGAAGAAGAAAATTAAAAAGATAGATAACAAGCTCGACCAATGAGCAATGGGCAACTGCCCTTGCTTGCCAAATAACCACACAAGGAAAAAATGAATGTTAAGAACCTTGCCAAACTGATAACAGTGGCCTTGCTTTTAGTCCCAGCGTTCGCTTTTGGGGCTTCCGTTGAAGACGCAACGTCTAATCGTGTTGAGCTTATCGCAGCATTTAATAAATTGATTATCATCGTTGGTTTCATGATTGGACTGGCTGTGACTATCGCAGGCGGTTACAAAATGATTCAGGTGGGCAACCAAGGCTCAAAATTTGGGTGGGGTGCTCCAGCAATATATATACTTGTTGGCGTAATCATGATGAACGTTTCACCTTCATTGAGCGTCATCACTAATACGTATTTCAAGGTCGATTTCTGCACGATGATTGATGAGAATCAATCTGTATCATCAAGCTGCTTTAAAGACGAAATTTCAGGCCTTACAGGGCCGCTCAAAGAGCGTATTACCAGATTATCAAGTGACTCGACTGCTCAAGTGTTCATGGAAAACATTGAAGTCATTATCGGGATTTTCCAAGTCATCGGATTTATCTACTTTTTAACCGGAGCCTATGGCCTCGTACAAGTAGCCAATGGATCAGCCCAAAATGGCTACGCAAAGCCAATAATCACAATGACAGCTTCTGCGTTAATTGTTGATATTCCGCACACTGCGACGATGTTTATCGACACGCTACACAAGATTGGAATTAACTTTTAAGGAGAAAAAATGAAAATATCAGGATTGGCTTTAATCGCTCTTTTATCATCAGGTGCTTTTGATTTTGCTCTTGCTGGTGAATGCAAAGACGTTCGTCAACAGAGTGAGAACGTGACTCGTAAGGCTGGCACTTACGAACAAATGAAAGACTACATCGACAAGAATTATCAAAGCTGTCTCTGTAGGTCAGAGAATTATAAAGAGTTCAAAGAAGAAGTCGAAGCCATCACGGGGTATGAAAATTCTGCCACTATCATAGGTTCAAATGTCGATATTGTCGGTGCTCACTGCCAAATCGTGATTCCTACTGTGCAAGGTGGATGCGAAAACATCAACGCAATTGCTGGGCTTGGACAGCTCGAACATTATCAGCGTGAAGATTGCAGGTGGAATCTAAAAAAACTGAACATATCAAGGGAGTATGAAGATGTTGTATATACGAACGACTTCACTGACAGCATGCGAAATGAACGAAACAAAAGATTTCAAGCTGCTGATGATGAGCATGCACAAAAGAGATTAGAGCTTGATAAATCAAACCCTGAATACAAATGGGAGTGCAAAAAACATCAGGATATGTTTGCAAAAGAAGGTATAAAATTTACAGAAGAACATAGGGTTCGCTTCAAGTGCTATTGATTTTTAATATTATTATGCTAATAATAATATTAAGTAACTTTTTTATCTCTTATGAATCATCATGTTTTTATCTTTGCATTTAGCAGCTTGATTGCTGCACTTGCATTTATTTTCCCTAATTTACTGTCAACTTGCGTGATGCTCACGCTTTTTGCATATCTCGTATATGACAAAGTTTTTATCAAATCAACAATAACAAAGGAAGGTGAAAAATGAAAATCTCAAAAATGATAATCGCTTTGTCAGCTATATTCGCAGTGTCAGCTAATGCTGCTTACTCTGTCAAAATCTACCCGGAAGCAAATATTGTGTTTGTGAATAATCAGGTTGACAGTGGTAGTGAAGAAAAACCAACAACTCCTGACGACTCTAAATTAAGTTGCAGCGACATAAGAGAAAAAATTGACGACTTTGCTGTTAATACTGCGTTGCTTTTAGATATTAAATATGCAGAAGGTGATAAATGCTTGATTTTAATAAAGTCTGTTGAAAAATTTGGCGATAAAAAAAATCTAACTACATTTGCACAAAAAATAGATGCAGCTAAATTTGAAAATTACGTCGTCAGCGTCACTAGATACTACAAGGTAGAAACTACAAATAAAATTAACGATACGCTAATATCAGATGCTACGAGTTATAATGATGGTGTAAACAAGATATGGTCGCAATATGTATACGACAGAATGTTTTGAAAATAAACGCCTTGATAGGCGTTTTTTATTGCGGTCTTAATTTGTTTTTCTTTTGCCTTGCCTCTGCGTCTTTTTTTCCATCAAAATCTCGCTTGTTAGTTTCAGCAAGACTTTTTGTTGATTCAATTTCAGCCATTTTTACGTTTAGCAGATTCCAATGGCTTGATGCACACATTAGATTTAGCGTTTCATCTACCGTATCATTTTTATTTTCTTTGCGATTTACCGATTCATTGAGCTTATCAAATGGGTTTTTGACCGTAGACACACTTGCAATAGAAGAATTACCAGTAGAAAATTTACCTTCAAGTTCAGACCTTCTTTTTCGAAGCTCTATCATGTCAAACTGGTTAGGTTCAAAACCTTTCAATTCATAACCTTTTTGGGCCAAGCCCATCATCTGAAACTGAATCCAAGTCTCACGTTTAAAGTCTTTGCTATCGCTCGTAACGAAAATTTCTTTGTGATTATCTTTCTCACATTCTTCGACCATTTTCTGCAAGCCAGCCTTGATAGCAGTAGGACTCATGCTATTGAAAGTCACTGAACCTCTTTCGTAGGTGAATGCTTTACGCGTACTGTCTTTGAAAAAGAAGAATTTCCCATCGTCACTATCAAAACGAGTGTAAAGAGTCTTTTTAGATTTCTTGACTTTCTCTTCTTTCGTCACTTCGTCGTCGATGGGAGCGAACTGTGGGCCTGCAAGGCTTCCCATTTGACGTATAGGGGCGGTCTTCTTGCCCAGGCGTGCAAGGGTATCAGGAAAGTCTAAATCATCGCCAAAACGCTGTTTTAATGACTTGTAGGACGCACCTACATCAGAAGCCTTGAAGATCTGACCGTCTTTTTCAAGGGAATAGGCCAGAGCGGAGTTTACAAGGATTGAGTAGCCGCCCAGATCGAGAAGCTGCAAGAACTCGCTGGCAGTCAATGCAGCGTCAGTAGCTTGCAATACGTCATCCTTGAACTTGGATTTTTCCGATTTGAAGCCCTTTTTCTCATGGCGATACTCGTTCGATGACTGTGGGTTGGTCGGCATTTCAGGCTTTAAGAATTTACGATTTTCAACGACCTTCAAACCGTGCTTCAACTCTATTTCATAGCAGCACTTTTCAAACAGGCGGTAATCATCTTTTTTGTTGTAGATTTCGCCTTTATTATTTCTTTTGTTCCATATTAGATGGACGTGCATTTCATCCGTGTCTGTGTGTACAGCATATCGATATTTACGATTATCAATGTCTATGGTTTCACGCCATACAGACATAGCATATTCAAGGGCTTGCTCAGGTGTGATATTGTCGGTTGTATCAAAGCTAATCATTTCGTGAATTGCTGTGACTTCTTGTTTGCGACCTTTCTTGTTTTCATACTTGTTGTTTATCTGGTTGAATTTTTTCATGCCCAACTTGTTGTAGTCTTCGATGCTAGTATTTTCGAACTTTGCTTCACTACCGCCAACAAGGGCAGCTTTTTTCAAAGCATAATTCATAGTACGACCAGCAGACGCTATATCTGGCAGATTGCTGAGCTTTTTCCTTATCATCTCGAACCTCTCTTTTTGATTACTGTTTTTCGTGTCTTGTTAGCAATCAGGTCAGATAAGGTTTCAAAGCGAGATGATACCGCTTCAAGCGTTTTTCTATCTTGCTCTGTGAACTCACTGCCAGAGTTCACTTTCCTCGCCATCTGGTTGATGTTATTACCGATGCTGTCGAGCATTTTGTCTATTTTGACAAAGGCTGCAAGAAGTTCAGGGTTTATGATTTCGACTGTTTGACCAAAACCATCGTCAATAATCTTTTTGAGAAGGGCTGTTTTACTGATTTGCAAATCTGCTGAAAGTTGATTGAGCTTTGCAATATGTTCTGCACTGGCTCTTATTGTGATACGAGCGTTTCTGTTCTTCATGTTACTCCTGTGTAGTTATATGGTAAGCAGGGGCTTTCGCCCGTTGCCATTAGTGAAACTTGTTTATTGGTTGGTCGCTCACTTCATCGATATCACCATAAACTACCATGCTCATAAATAAAGTCAGTCCAGCAGTAAGTGCAAACTTAGTTTTGATTTTTAAATCCGAGACGACAAGCAATCGCTGCACATGCAGAAGGAGCTTTATTTTTTCCGCATCATCATTTGATGTTAAGATGCTGGCGGCAATGTCCTCATCAACATCTATATCATGCTCTTCTACTAAAAACTCAATAAAGTCTATTGCGTCAGTAATTTTGCTCATACTCAATTCGTTTATATCCATAACATTCTCCGTAATTATTTATTATTCATGAAGCCTCGCTTTTGATTGTGCTCTTTCATTTTCAAACGTCAGTGCAGAAAATCAAGGAAGAAATGGAGTGGAAAAGACCGTAGGTTTTTCTACGCCAGAACAATTTACGTTAGTAAAGTTGGTCTGACATTTCTATTCCTTGCCTAAAAAAGAAAGTCCTCATATAGAAAGTTGTATCATATATTTTAATGCTTTCAAGTGTCAGACAACTATGTCAGACAAAATAAGTGTCAGACCAATATGGAAAGCGTCAGACAAAATGTCAGACAAATAAAAAGGCCATCACATAAATGACGGCCTCTTAAACGTTTGATGACTAGACTTTTAGGATTCGAAAAATTTGACCAGTAGGTGGGGATCGTTAGCGATTTCAACCGGTATACTGTGATCAATAATCTGCTGCCGTTCATTTTCACTCATCGATGCCCACACCTCGTCCATCATTTCACGATCTTCAAGGTCTTTCTGTGTTGGCTCGGAATAAGTGATCGATGCCTTTTCACTCAAATAACGGACATTTCCATTTCTAAACTGTATCTCGACAATTTTTTCTTGGAAGTCGATAACAATATCTTTGACAATAAGCTTTAGTCGCTCATTAATTTTCGAACGAATCTCAAAAACGGTGGTTTCGTCTTCTGTATGAGAAAGATTTCGGAGCACTTGAATATCTTTCTCAATATCTGCTTTTTGCTGTTCGAAAGCATTAAATATCTCTTGCTCCAATTTTTCGGCTTTTGATTTCAATACTTCAATCAATTGCTCATTCTCTATAGCAAGCTCTCGCTCAACATCAGTAACTCGACCTTTCAATCTCTTAAAATCAGCTTTGAAGGCATCAAGCATTTCTTGAATATCGCTGATTTGAGCATCAACTTCATATTTTTTGTTGATTAGGTCGTCTGCACGGCTGTCATCTTGAATGATGCTTTTAATGTCAGCTTCCGCAAGAAATTTGAGAATCGCCGTTTCGACTTCATCATAACGCCATGCGTTATATGAGCACTCACCATGTCGAGCACGATAGCAAACAAGATAACGCCCGCCCTTCCTTGGATTAGAACCTTTGTTCACATGCGAAGCGGTCGCACCGCATTTTGAGCAATGAGCTATTTTTGTGAACAAGTTGCTAAATTTCTTCCCCTTATTTCCTTGACCTTCAATTGCACGACCTTTGCGTTTCTCTTGAACGCGACGGAACAATTCAGGTTCAATGACTTCGGGAAAGTAATTTTCGATTTCAGGGCCGTGATTGATTCGACGACGGCGATTATCGGGCAATTTCTCCCAGGTCATCGGTTGGTAATGTCCCATCACTGCCCGATTATCAAGGATCTTCTTTACGTATGACGGTTGCCAAAAATCACCATAGTTAGGATTTTTACGACCATTTTCACGGGTAAACGTGGGTATACCTTTTTCAGTCAGAATGCGGGCTGTGGCGATAGCTCCAACGTTTGTGTCGGACAGTCGATAGATCTCCTTTACGACCGCCACACGCTCTGGAATCTTTTCGACGGTTCTGATCACCATACCTCTCTCTGTGGTTTTGACCGCTCGCAACCATAAAGGGAGGCGTGACGTAGCGATCTCACCAGTGGCAAATGCCCGCTTTTTCTTGTCATCCCATGCCTCACGAACGCGACGACCTTTTTCCTGGCTTTCACTATAACCACGTTGCAACTCACCAATAGCGATGTAGAGCTGCGTAATGTCACCCGTGTTGGTGTAGATCAGCGAGCTATCAGTTATCGCGATTTTTACGCCCTTTTCGAGCAACCCTAGGAGGATCGGTAGGCTCGCCCGAGGGTTCAGTCGCGTGACACGGTTTAGGGCCTCTACTGCAAGGTAATCACCCGGTTTGACGATGCCGCTGTCCACAGCATCAAGAAACGTCTTGAAGCGACCTTGGAGTAGGTTTTTACCTGTGTACCCCGAAACGCCAAGATCATTGAGGTCTAGGCTGGTGTCGATGGTGGCACCCTCGGCCACGATCTCGGGCCGAGCGGCAAATTTGTCGATCAGATCTTGCTGACGACGCAGGCTGTCACCCTTCTTCTGTTCTTCACTACTAAACCGGATATACGGCCAGATCTTAGGCATATCGTCCCCCCTTTGATGGCATTCTGCCGTATTTTTCGCATTGGGGTCTAATGGTGTCTCAATTCCTATTCACCGGGCCGCCCGGCACCGGCAAGACCTTGCTCGCCAGCCGCCTTCCCGGGCTGCTGCCACCGCTGGACGAGCACGAAGCGCTGGAAGTGGCGGCAATCCAGTCGGTCAGCGGGAAAGCGCCGCTGAACAGCTGGCCACAGCGACCCTTTCGCCACCCCCATCACTCTGCGTCCGGCCCGGCGCTGGTCGGTGGCGGTAGCCGACCGCAACCAGGTGAAATCACGCTCGCCCATCACGGCGTGTTGTTTCTCGACGAACTTCCGGAGTTTGAGCGGCGCGTACTGGAAGTGCTTCGCGAGCCACTGGAGACAGGGATATAGTATTCTCACACTTTTAGACCCATCGCAGGACGCCCGAAATGCCCACCGCATACGCATACATACGTTATTCATCCAAGGCCCAAGGTGAAGCCGGTAAGGACTCGGTAGATCGTCAGATGGCGTCGATTCAGGCCATTACGAAGCATCATGACGTTGAGCTACTGCCAGAAAATATCTTTTCAGATACGGGCGTATCGGCTCATGATGGAAGCAACAAAAAGAAAGGAAAACTCAAAGACCTAATTGATATGATAAATGACGTTCATATCAAACCGGGTGATTACATTTTTGTTGAGAGCATCGACCGTTTAAGTCGTCAGAGGTTGCTACAAGCGAAAGAGCTTGTGAATAGCATTCTTGAAAAAGGTGTCATTCTTATCACTACCATTGATGGTCAGCGATATGAAAAACCTAACGAGACGAATCGAATTGATGATCTTCAACAAGATATTCTATTGAGCGTCATTGCAAAACGTGCTCATGAAGAAAGCAAAACAAAATCAGTTCGTCGAAAATCTGCATGGAATAGAGCAAAAAAATTAGCAGATGATGAAAAAGCTATATTTAATGGTCACAACCCACCATATGGCATTTCATACAACAAAGAAGAAAACCGCTTTGATATTGTTGAAGAAGAAGCTCAAGAAATTAGAGATATTTTCGAAAGCCTGAAATATGTTGGCGTATCTTTGACCATTCGCAAAATTAATGCTTACGCTAAAAGAAAATGGACCAACAAGAACATCCACCTGCTCTTTCAAACAAAATATGTTCTTGGCTCTTATATGGCTCAACGCAGGGACGAAAATAAAAACAAGGTTTTCGAGCGTTTTATTGAAGGTTACTACCCGCAAATTGTTTCATACGAGCTATTCAATGAAGCTCTTGAAGCGATGAAATTACGAGCACATAGAAAACATTATGGTAATCAAACGGTCGGCAGTTTGAACATCTTTCGACATTCTATAAAATGTGATTGCTGCAATGCTTCAATGCTGTTTGAAAAACAAACGAACCCAAAAGGTGTTTGCTATGGATATTTCCATTGCTTCACCAGAAAAGAGTTAAAGACGAATTGCAACCAGCCACGATTTCGTTTTGATTTAGCGTATGGTCTATTTTTAGAATTGGTCTATCAGGCAACGACAAAAGAAGATTTTGACGTTCACCCTTGGCAAATCTTGGAACTTGAAGAAGAGAAACAAGACCGCGAACACTACATTAAAAATGGAGTTCGCTATTCATTCGCAACTCAACATGATGTTGAGATCGAAGAAAAGATCGAAAGCTTCCGTGAGTTGCTAATCAGCTTGTTATCGAATAAAAAACGTCAAGCATCAGATAACAAGAAGCTTGTTGAACTTCGAAATGTATTGCTTGAACAGAAAAGCTACAAAGATAATCTATTGAAGTCATTTGCAGGTTTTACAAATGGTGTTATCCCGCAAGAATTTTTAGCAGTAGTCAGCAGCACAGAATTAAAAATCAATGATATTGAAGGTGAGCTTTCAAAGCTTCAAGCAGAAATAAACACCCGCAAGACATCAATCAACATATATTCCGAAAACGACATTATTGAGCTTTACAATACAGAAGAAGGCAGATTAAAAATAAATCAGTTCTTCATCACAAATGATATTGTGTTCAAATTCAATTTTGAAAAAGAAACCAGAACACTATATTGCAAGATTCACTATCAGGGAATCATGATTGATAAAATTGCCAAGCAGTTCACCCTTCATAATCCATTGAGTGAATTTGGCATCAAAAATCTAAACGAATACTTCAACTGACAACTATTTATTTCCAGATTCCCAAGCCACCTTTTTAGGTGGCTTTCTTATGCTTACTATTCATTCTTGCTTTCATATTTTCAGTTATCCATATTGTGGCAATCTTGAAATACTTGAAAGCATTAAAATATATGTTAACTTATTAATATGGAAGTCTAACAACATGCGAGCAATAACAATGGATTTCCACTTCGTGGATTTCCATTGTTGCTCGATTTTCTGCACTTCGTTTAGAAAATGAAAAAGCAGTAAGACTGCCACAATTAAGATAACAATTTATGAGGTTAACATGAGTGAATTATTTCCACCTAAACAAAACAAACCAGTAAACAGAAGTAAGCAATCAACCGTTACAATTAGAACCACACCAGAAACCAAGAAAGCTTTCGAAGAATTAAAACTAAAGACCGGACTAAATTACGACCAGTTGATTGAGAAGATTATTGCAGATGGTTTCGGCTTGATTATCGAAATCAATAGTAAATCCCTAAAAGAGACTTACGAGAATTTTGAGAAGAAAATAGCAGAGCCGTACAACAATCTTAATCAAATAGCCAAACATCTCAATTCCAGTGAGGATGTTCCAGATAGCCTCTGGAAATCGATTGAGTCAATAGACAAAATATTCAACATGTTAAATGGATACCTTCGTGACCAAAAGAGATATGTGAAGATAGAAAAGAAAAACAACGACAAGGAGTAACATGATAAGAAAAAAAGCCAGCAGTCAGAAAACCAAAAAAGGAATTAAGAAAACAGCCAACTACATTCTTAAAGATAAAGGCTGCTGTCTTTATGAAGCCAGCTTCATTCACAACCCGAAAACCATAAAAGGTGATTTGGCAGAAAGGTTATCTAAAGAAATTGATGATGATGTGAACTATCACAACAAAAATAGAACAATAGGCTCAACCCAACAAGTAAGAACTTATCACGACGTTGTGAGCTTTCACACGAATGATGATATGAACCCACAGAAAGCATTACAGATTGCAAAAGAACTTTATGAGAAAACTCATAATCTCAGCAATCGCAAATATTTAATGGCCGTTCATAATGATACAGATGAAATGCACGTCCACATCATCTGGTCTGTTCGAGATAATAATGGAAAAACCTACAAGCAAAAAGATGACTATCGCATCATAGAAATTGAATGCGATAAGTTAGAAGATAAACACAAATTGATTAAACCACAAAATCGAAAAGCTACATCTCCGAAGAAAAACGACCTTGAAAAGCTTCCTTCCACAAATGAAAGAATGCTTGATGTTCGTGGAATTACTTCTAATAAGAAACAAATGAAAGACGTTTTAAAGTCTTTTCTTGATAACGCAAAAAGCCCATCAGATTTCATAAATCAAATATCACAGAATGGCTTTAATATCATTCATAATGGGAAATCAGCCTTTTCAATTCAACATGATGACCAGACATTCAAAGCATCAGAGCTAAACCTTTCCTACAAAACATTGAAAGCAAAACTTGGAGAAGATTTAGAATTTGAAAAGACTCTTGCTTTGAGACATGGGAAAAAAGAATATGAGCAATGCGGCATATCTTCAAATGATGACAAGCCAGAATTCATGAAAAGAATTCACCCGCAATCAACACTTGCCAAGCATTTCACCTGCACGCCTTTTAATGACAAGGTTGAGTATTTCTATAATTCAGCAAAAGACAAGAAAGCTTTTGAATATCATAAAGACCCTGCAAAGGTTCTCTTTAATGACATATCAAGAAAATCAGCAAAAGCTGGCTTGCAACGTCTTGTAGCTGACACAAAAGCACCATCAACCCTAACTGTATTTGGTGCAAAAGAGTTCAGACGTAATGCTTGGATTGAGGCTCAACTAATGGGTTTGGAAGCCAAAGGTATCAAGCTGGAAGGTTACACACCAACCCCAGCAGATTTGGAATTAGTGAAGAAAACCCAAGAACAATATGCTTCCATGAACAAGAAGCCAGAACCTAAACCAGAAGCTCCTACCGTGGCCGTAGAGCCACCTAAAGCAGTTGCTCCTATGGATTTCACACCACCAGCACCAACACCGCTTGAATCGGCTCCTGCGAAGCCAGAAAAAGAAGATCCTCACGAACCTATCAAGCAAAAGCAGGTTGAACAAGAGGACGTTTGGCAAAACAACGACCATGAATTTGAGATGGATTATGCTGAACCAATCTATTCAAATAATGACCATGAGTTTGAAAGCGAAAAACCGCATGAATCACATGACGACTTGATTGATTCACTCCAAGATGAATTCAGCAACGAACCATTAAAAGTGATAAATCCAGAAGATAATAATCTACCAACGCATGAAAATTATGAAGATTTACAGCCAGAACCAGCAACTCAAAAAGTTGAAGGCGACTATTCTACTTATGAGCTTGATGAGTTATGTGATGAAATAGAGGATATTATCAATAGTCTTGATAGACGTTGCTTTATTGGGAATAGTAGCAATGACATTGATGGGCATAGATATTGGGATAGCACACACAAGGACTATGTTAATCAGAAACCAGCCAATGAGCGAAAGCAGTATCATTTAAGACAAGACCTATACGAGGTATTTGATGAGATTGAACATAGAGATTCATCGCTCGCCCATGAAATCAATAATGAATTCAAAAAGTCAATGAAATATAAATCCGCTTTCAAGCCAGATATTCAATACGATAGGAAATAAAGAAGCCCATCAGGGCTTTTTATTATTCACAACTACCATAGTAAGAATAGCCGTATGTTCTTGGAACTGTATATTTAGCTCCCAATACACTCAAATTATTACCTAATTGACCTGTATATGTTGAGTTTCCTGTACAGGTAGCACCTTTGTTCGCAGGTACATTTAACGTCAGCACGCAACTTTGTTTTGCTCCAAAAGGAGGTAAAACAATAGTTTTATACTCATAACCTAACATGTGAACATCAGAGTATTGTGACTGTAAAAAGATATTTGCTTCGCTCGCAAAAGCATCACATTGAGCATCAAGCTCCATGCTTTCAATTGGTGTAGTCACTTCACCATCATTATCATCATTACCAGAGCCACTACCAGCATTAGTATTTTCTCCGACAAATTTTAATGACCCATTTTCTAAACCACCGCCATTGGATATTTCAAGCGGCATTTTAACCATAAATTCAGCATTCGCGTTAAATGCTGTTGTCATCGCTATTGCTGCTACTAAATATTTAATCTCATTCATGCTTTCCTCATTACTTATTTGTTCTCTTGTATTTTTTTATTTCAACATCAAGACAAAGCTTTGCTTCAAAACCATTCGCTTTATAATTTCTCACATATTGCTCAATGCAAGCGTTTAAAAAACTTGCTAATGAGAAGTCATTTTTCTTTGTAATTTCTAATACTTCATTAATCAGTTCTTGCTCTGCTTTTAATAGATAAACCTTTACATTCCTTTTCATTAATCACCATTATTATTGTATATACAATTATTAGACCATGTATTTTCGATATGTCAACAAAGGTATATACTTTATTTTTAGCAGCCGTAAAAAAACCAGCTATTGCTGGCCTTAATGAAACTGCGTTTTCAAACACTCATCTAAATCTTCATATTTAAGTTTACTTTGGTCTACTATCGCTTTAAATCGTTCATCTTCCGTATCAAAGAACAAGTCGCATTCGCTCCCACTTGGTAAGTTGTTGATTGTTTCATACATATCCACATAACCAAGTCTCTTTATAAATTTTAGAACTTTTTTCTTTCCGCTTGCTACTCTTATCAATTGCATAATTTATCCCCTTGTTATTTTAACAATATAACATGGTATAATTATAATTCAATAGATAAGTATATATTTATTTACACTGCACTTAACCCCAATGCTTCCGCATTGACTATCTTGCACCTGCTTTTTATGTCAATAACCTCATCTGTTTCAACATCATATATATACTTACCTACAAGGCTTCGCCCATAAATACTTCCGAACAAGTTATTTTTCATAATTTCTATTTGGGTAAACATTCTCTTGATCTTCAACTTTCCGTTGACGAACATTGAAAATCCAACAAAATCGTTGTTTTCAACGAATGAAAACGCCTTATCAATATTCTCATTTCTTCCTTTAAGGAAGGACTTTCGCTTTAATTCTCTCCACAAAGATAGCGTATTTTTAACTCCAAACATTGCATATCTGCGAACAGACCACAATGCTTGCACGGCTCTAACTCTCTTATGATTTGAGATGTTGAGAGCATCAATGTTTAATACACCATCTTTAAGCTTAAAATCCATGTCAAATGACTTGGTTAAGTATTTCATCACATAAGATGTTGCTTTGCTTTTTTTGGTATCTATTTCTTCAATTCTCACTGCATTTTCAGAGTGCTTAAAGTGCTTGTTAATCAAACTCACTAAACTCTCATAATGCTCTTTTTTTACATACATTAAGGCATGCTTGTGAAAGCATTGGTCCTTATGAGGCTCGACAGCCCAAAAGCCAGATAGCTCAACTTGATGTCTATGAATATCCTTCCTAAAAGCATTCCATAAGCCTTTAAGATAATCATTGCTTTCTTTTGGAGTAGAGCCATCCCAAGAACTTACACCTTTTGATGGCTTAGGGTGAAATCTCGCAGGTGCGGTAAAAGTAATAAACAACGGCTTATAGTTACGTTTTTGAGCGTACAAGTCCAATGATGTTACTTGAACAAAAAGCTCTGCAAACCTTTGATTTTCAGTGCTTGCAACCTTTGATAGTGGGACTTTCTTATTATTTTCATAAACAATGAAGTTTTTCATTATATATTCAATTTGCTTGGCTTCATCCATTGCTCTATTTTTTACTACTTCATCACTACAAATCTCATAATTGCTGCCGGAGCCAATCAAGCCAATTTCAAGCTTATGCATCTCGCTTCTTTGCTTTTGTATTCTTTTTATTTGGAGTTTAAGCCTTCTCTTATCAATAATGTTAAGTGTCTTGTCTTTTATATTTGAACCCTTAATATCCTTGATTTTTATGCCGTATCCTATATTCCATGAGGGGTCAACGAATGAGAAGACGCTACCTTTAAAATCCTCATCAAATTTTGAGTTTCTATTTTTTGTCGCAACTACATCTTGGATTGTTTCAAACACAAAACTAATATTGTTAACTACTTCGTCAGCATCTGCATTAAGTGTATATTTGTTTTGTATTTTCCAGCATTTGTATTCTGATGAGCGAGCGACCCAGTTGAGATTTCTTTTTAAGTGAGCAATTTCTTTAGCTATTCGGCTGCCCTTCCTTTTTAAAGAATTCTTTTTCTTATTCTCAAGTGAATCCATTGAACGCATCTTCTTTTCAATGGCTTGTTCATAAAAATATTGATTTTCACACTCCTTAAAAAATAGGTCGATATGTGATTTTTCGTTTCTTATTGAGTATGGAATAAATAGCATGGAGTAAAATATGGTTTCATACCTATACAATTACCATACAATAATTCTTTGTCAATTAAAGTATATACTTAATTTCTATGGTGTATTTTTCAAAAAAGCAAAACAGGTAAGTTTTCCCTTGAAATCAGGTTGCGACACTTATTTAAGAGTTATCCAAGGGGAATTACAAAGAAATATATAAAAGCATTAAAATCAAAAGCATCTGGTGGCTTCGCCTTTAAAAGAGCATGAAGCATAAAGGCGTTTTTTGTCCAAAACTTTTGAGCTATTTTTTGATGTTTTTGAGATAGGTGAAAAAATGGCAACTCACAAAAAGGCCGTTTTTAGAGGGGGTAATATTTTTCCTTTACTATAGTTCACAAGAAAAATAATCGGCTGTTTTTGACCTATTTCCGTGAATGCACCAAAAAAGTGCATACTATTTTTTATATGTTTTTATCTCATTTTTTTGATATTTCAATTTTCGAGACATTCGTTTTATGGCTTAAATTCAATGAAAATTCTTGTCAATAGCAAAACGAAAATATTTTTAAGGTCGAACAATAATGGTTATTTAGGGTTGACCCTTAATCTGGTGTTTTATACAAAAATTTATATCTGCTCATTTTTTATAATTGAACAAGTTCAACCATAAAAAACGACCCAGATGAATTAACTATCTTTATTTCTATCGAAACATAGACCGTAGATGACACTCCAATACATGGCAAACGCAAAAATTACGCCGCCAGTGCTGGAACGCTCATACGCCAACGCTATGAAAACCATTGGTAACAACGCGAACAAACCGTTGAAGACAATAAAAAGAATCAAGTAACCAAGACCATCATCTTTGTACTTCATTAGGCCTTGAAAAAATAGCATCGGTAGAAACGGAATAGGTGTAATGGATAATATGAAACCGCCAACGGCATACATGACCATTACACCAGCTTCAGTAAATATACTTTCAAAGCTCATACTTTGTCGGATACAGCCGATTTTTTCGATAGTTTTTTATATGCGAATGCCAAAAGCCATGCGACCGCAGCAAACATGAAAATAAAAATAAATGGAACCATGCGTTTCACTTGACTTGCATCATATGTCCCATTCATGGACGCATTAACTGCCAGAACAACATTTATAACAATTACAACAAGCGAACCAAGCGTTAAAAAACGAAGCGTTTTCATAAGTATAATCCTTAATAAATCAGCACAATACAAAAGTCTTTGGCACCCGACAATCGCTGGCTCAGCTTCAATGCATTTATATTCACTCCAGATTGTTTTTTTGTTCAGAAGGCGAACTAAAATATGCCGTAAGCCCGGAGACTAGAATGATTGGCCCTAAAACATAAGTCACTTGAACGCCAATATATGAGACAGTACACCATATTAAAATATAGAGTGCTAACGCCCCTAGGCATATGACTAACGATTTCTCATAAATCCATTTCCGCAAAGCAGATCTCCTTTTTGATGAGAAAAGATAGCATTTTGCCTTGCTCCAGCATAGCTGCTGATGGGGTAGCTACGTGTTTATGGACTTGAAAGTGCTTACAAGCGTAATGTGTGATATTTACCCCTACCATTGGAGTCAGGTGAAATCGTGATTGCCCGTGCCCGCGACAAAGTGCGTTTCCCCGCGCGCTTCCAGCTGGTGGCGGCGATGAACCCCTGCCCTTGCGGCTACCTGGGCGACCCCACTGGCCGCTGCCGCTGCAGCACCGAGCAGATCGCGCGCTATCGCAACAAGCTGTCCGGGCCACTGCTGGACCGCATCGACCTGCACCTGACCGTGGCTCGCGAGAGCACTACATTGAACAACCAGCCTTGCGGTGAAACCAGTGCCGATGTCGCCGTCAGGGTGGCTGAAGCGCGGGAGCTGCAGCACAGGCGACAAGGGTGTGCGAATGCATTTCTCGACCTTGAAGGTTTAAGGCACCACTGTGGGTTGGTAGCGGCGGATCAGGTCTGGCTGGAAGGGGCCTGCGAGCGGCTGACCTTGTCGCTACGGGCGGCGCACCGGTTGTTGAAGGTGGCGCGGACACTGGCGGACCTGGAGGGATGCGAGACGATTGGCCGGGCGCACCTGGCCGAGGCCCTGCAGTACCGACCGGGGAGCAGTTAGATTGCCAGGGTTGTGATGCCCCCCTGTTAGGAGCGGGTTCACCCGCGAAGAGGCCGGCACAGCCATACCTCACTGACCGCCAGCCAAAGCCTCTTCAACCACCTTCAGCAGCACCTCTTCAGAAAACGGCTTGCCCAGGCAGGCCAGTGCCCCAAGGCCCATCGCTGCCCGTACCGAGCCATCGTCCCAATGTGCCGACATGCAGATCACCGGCAAGCGCCACCCCCGCTGTGCCAGCTCACGCTGTACCTCCAGCCCGCTCATTCCCGGCATCTTCAGGTCCAGCAACACACAACCCGCCTCGCCCGCCAGTGGCGAAGCCAGGAATGCGTGCCCGGCGGAAAACGACAAGGTCTCGAACCCCGCCGAGCGCAGCAGGTTGGCCAGGCTTTTGCGCACCGAGGCATCGTCGTCGACGATGCACACCCCTCTGCTCATGCGCCGCCCAGGCTCGCAGACCGCGCTCCGAGGAGGTTGTGCATGGCCGCAAGCTCCAGCAGCGAGCGGGACTGCATCTTGTTCATGATGTTCTTCTTGTGCACCTTGGTCGTCACCTCGCTGGTGCCGATCTGCCTGGCGATCTGCTTGTGCGACAAGCCGCCTACCACCAGCGAGAAGACCTGGCGCTCACGCTGAGTCAGGCGCTGGTACTTTTCCTCGACCTGCCGCGCCTGCAGCCACTTGCGGCCTTCGGCCACGGCCCGGGCGCGCACTGTCTGCAACAGGGTCAGCAACTGGTCTTCATCGAACGGCTTGGTCAGAAACTCCACCGCCCCGGCGCGCATGGCCTGGACGGTCATCGGGATGGTGCCGAAACCAGTCATGAACACGATCGGCCAGGGCAGCGCCAGCCGGCACAGTGCATCCTGTACCTCCAGGCCACTTGTGCCAGGCAAGTGCATGTCCAGCAGCAGGCAGGCACAGGGGGTTTCCAGGCGGGCCTCGAACAGCGCCTCGGCACTGGCAAACAAGTGGTGCGGGATGTCCTGCGAGCGCAACAGCCGGCCCAACGCGGTGCGCACCGACGAGTCGTCATCCACCACCAACACCGGCACATTCACGCGCTCATCGAGCGGCTCGACAGTCTCGACCAGGCTGCGCAGCAACGACCTGCCCAATGCCTCACCAGGCTCCTCGAGGCTGATCTGCGCGGCCAGGCGATAGCCCCGGCGCGGCACGGTCTGGATCAGGCCACGGTCGCCAAAGGCCTTGCGCAGCAAGGACACCTGAACCTGCAAGTTATTGTCCTCGACCACCGTGCCGGACCACACCTGGCTGAACAACTCGTCCTTGCCGACCACGCGGCCCTTGGCCCTGATCAGCGTGGCCAGCACGTCGAAAGCACGCCCACCCAACAGGATCGGCTTGCCATCGACAAAGACTTCGCGCCGCTCCAGCGACACCTGGGCATTGCCTATTCGGATCATGGCTTCCTCGCGCGGGCACGGGCGTTTTCGCTGCCCTGGGCAGCCTAGGCCAGCGTTGGCGTTCAGACAATTATCCCGAGGGATAGGTTGGCCCAAGGACTATACAAAAGCCCGCCTGCCCCAAGGGGACGATAACGGACAACAGCGTGCCCGTTCCTGCCAAGCAGGCTGTAACCCGCATCCATGCTGGGCCCGCTGCGTATACTCGCGCCTCAGGATGTCGCTAGCGGGGGTGCTTTATGCTCGATGAACGCCTTGCCCACAGGCCCATCGATTACGACCAGTCAATCGACGAGGGCTGGCTGAAGCGGTGCGAGATCAGCGCGCTGGGCCAGGAAGGTGAACTCAGCTATTTCCGCCTGCGCGACCCAGCCACAAATCAGGCCTGGATCGCCGTGCGCGCGCCGCTCGAGGCTCCTTCCGCCTGTCAGCGCCTGGAACGTGACTACCGCCTGCAACTGGACCCGCAGTGGGCGGTGATCCCCTCGGCGTTCGTGCGCTCGGCCGAAGGCCCGTTGCTGGTGTACCCGGCCGGGCGCTCAGTCGCCGACCTGATCGCTGAAGGCCCTGCGGCGCTGGAGCCGTTTCTCGACATCGCGGTGAACGCTGCCCATGCGTTGGCGCAAGCGCACGAACGCAATGTGCTGCACGGTACATTGCAGCCTGAACATGTGTACCTGCGCGCCCACCAGCGGGTGCGCCTGGGCTTCTTTCGTGCCGACCCAGCAGAGCGGATCAGCGAACAGGGCACCCCGCTCGGCAACTGGGCCTACCTGGCGCCGGAGCAGGTTTGCCCGCACGGTAGCAGCAGCGACCGACGCAGTGACATCTATGCCCTGGGGGCAATCCTCTACCAGTTGTTGGTAGGCGAGCTGCCGCTGGCCGGGCGCGACACTCAGCACTGGCGACAGCTGCATGCTGGTGTGCAGCCGCGGGCGGCCAGCGAAGTGGACAGCAAGGTGCCGCCCCCCCTCAGCCTGGTCCTGGCAAAGGCCTTGGCCAAAGAGCCGGACGCCCGCTACCAGAGCGCGCGCGCCCTTGCAGTGGACTTGGCTCACTGCCAGCGGCAGTGGGCCGCCCACAAATCCATGGCGCCCTTCACCCCAGGCTGCGCCGACCCGGTAGCGCCCGGCCACGCGCGCCTGTTTGGCCGCGGCGCCGAGCAAAAGGCTATCACCCTGCTGCTCAAGGCCTTGCATCGCGATAGCAAACCACAAGCCCTGGTCATCAACGGCGCTGCTGGCATGGGCAAATCGAGCCTGGTCGAAGCCGCTCTCAAGGCCAACGCCGAAGGTTACTGGGCCGTCGGCAAATGCAACAGCCACACCCAAGCAGTGCCCTACACGCCCTGGATCGAAATACTCGGTGCCCTGACTACCCAGTTGCTGGCCAAGAACAGTCAGGACCTCGTCACCCTGCGCCGCGAAATCCAGCGCCGCATCAAAAGTCATGGTCGTCTGCTCGGCAAACTGGCCCCGGACCTGCAACTGATTCTCGGCCCCCTGCCCCAATTACCCGCCAAGCCCACGCGCCTTGCGTTGCAGAAGGAACTGCACGCGATCATTGAATTCCTGCAGGTTTTCAGCCGGCCTGGCCAACCGCTGGTGCTGTTCTTCGACGACCTGCAATGGGCCGACGACGCCACTCGGCACCTGTTGGCCCAACTGCTGGCTGAAGCGCCGGCCAACCTGCTGCTGATTTTTACCCGGTGCAACGATACGCCCACCACCAGCGCAACGCTGGCCATACCCGCAGCGGTGCGCAGCACCACGCTGAACCTGCGGCCGCTGGCCGTTGGGGCGGTGGCCGAGCTGATTGGCGAGCGCTTCCATGTTGCCCCCGAGGCCGCATTTCAACTGGCCGAACGGGTGCATGGCAAGACGGCGGGCAACCCGTTTTTCATCAACCAGATCCTCAGGGCCATGGTCGAAGACCAGCTGTTCATCTTCGACACCCAGGCCATGCGCTGGTCTTGGTGCCTGCAGGCCGTGGCCCGGCACTGCTACTCCGACAATGTCGCCGACCTGATGGTCCACCGCCTGGAGCGCCTGCCGGCACCGCAACGCGACCTGTTGCGGGTCGTCAGCGCAGCGGGCAGCCACTGCGATGAACACCTGCTTCGGCAAGTGCTCGCCCAACCGCCAGGCGAACCCCTGAAAGCCTTGATTGGCGCTGGCTTCCTGCAACCGGGCCAGAACGGCTTGGGCTTCACTCATGACCGGGTGATGGAGGCCGCTTATGCACTCACGCCCGTGCACCAGCGCGCCTCGCTGCATGCACGTATCGCCCTGGCCATGCGCCAGGCTTGGCCAGGGCGAACGCACGAGGTGTTGTTCGAGCTCGCCAGCCAGCTACAACGCGCCACCCCATGCGGGTTTGCAGCGGATGACTGCGAAGCGTTCCTGCAGCTTTTACGCGAAGCCGCATCATGCGCACGCGACGCGGGCACCTTCGAGCAGGCCGCTGGTTACCTGCACACCGCCGAGCAGTTGCTGCAGCACAGCGCCACGCTGGAAAGCCGCGCCACGCATGGCTTTGCCATCGCCTGCATGGCGACGGAGTGCGACATGCAACTGTCACGCACGATCGCGGCCGAGGCCCGTCTCACTGAATGCCGCCAGCGTGCCCGCTCGGTGTTGGACCAGGCGCGGGCGTGCCGGCTGCAGGCACTGCTGTACACCTCGCGCGGTGACTATCAGGCGGCTATCGACAGCGCCCTGGCCGGCCTGGACTTGCTGGGTATCAGCCCGGTGCGGGGCCTCGACTGGCAACAGGTCGAGGCCAGTCATGCCCATGTGCAGGCGTTGATCGAACAGAAGGACCGGCATTGCCTGGAGTCACTGCCGCGCACCGATTCGGAGGAAGTGACGGTTGCCATCAGCCTGCTGGCCACTCTGTCATCATCCTTCTTCGTGAAGGACGACATCTGCTTCCTGCACCTGGCCAAGCTCATGGAGATGTCGCTACTGCACGGCGTTGCCCCTGGCAGCACCTACGGCATGGCCTGGTACGGCGTGATGATTGCCGAGCGTTTTGGCGCTTACCATGATGGCCATGCCTGTTGCCTGGCCGCGCTCAAGCTGATCGAACGGCACGGTTTCGACGCTGATCTGACCAGCGCGCTGCTGGCCCTGGACCAGGTCAGCGCCTGGACCTCGCCCATGGAATTCGCCCGACGTACCGCGCTGGACGCGGTCGACTCGGCGCGCCTGAGCGGTGACCTGGCAATGAGCTGCTATGCCTGCAACCATCTGGTTTCAGATTCGCTGTTCATGGGCCGCTACCTGCCGGACGTGGTCGAGGAAGTGACGCAAGGCCTGGCCACTGTGCGTCGCCACGGCTACGGCGATATCGAGCAGATCCTGCTGGCCCAGCAAGCGTTCGTCGCCAACCTGAGCGGCATGCCCTGCCCCGCCCCGGCCACCGCCTCGAGGTCGCCCACCACGCGGTTCTTCCAACACCTGTTCGCCGCCATGTGCGCCTTCTACATGGGCAATATCCCGAAGGCCATGCGCGACCTGGCATTGGCCGGCGACAACACCTGGGCCGCACCGGCGCACATCAACCTGGCCGACTATCACCTGTTCCGCGGCCTGGCCCTGGGCAGCCCCGAGGCCCACGGCAGCCTTGCCGACAAGCTGCGCGAGCTGCAGGCCCTGCGCGAGCGCTTCAGCCGCTGGGCCGGCTTCAACCCGGCCACCTTCCGCAGCAAGCAGTTGCTGATCGAGGGCGTCATCGCCAAGCTCGAAGGCGACGGCCTGGCCGCGATCCGCTGCTTCGACCAGGCGCAAATCGCCGCCACCGCTGCCGGCTTCATCCACGAGCAGGCGCTGGCCCATGAACAGCTGGCCGAGGTGTGCATCCCCAGCGGCCTGATCTCGGGCGCCAACCTGCACCTGCGCATTGCCCGCGACTGCTTCCACATCTGGGGCGCGACCGGCAAGGTGCACCAGCTGGAGACGTTGCATCCGTTTTTGCGTACCCAGCCGATTCAGGAGACCTATCGCGCCACCCACCAGGCCAGGCTGGACCTCGAAGCCGGCATCGAAGCCGCGCGGGCGCTGTCTGAGGAAGTGCTGCTCGAAGGCCTGATCGAAACCCTGATGGGCCATCTGACCCAGCACTCCGGTGCCGACCATGGCGCGCTGCTGATTGTAAGCGGCGCCGAGTTCCAGATGGCCGCCCTGGCCTATATCGACGATGCCGGGCTGCACGTGAGCATGGACAACTGCCAGAAGTTCATGACCCAGGCACCGTTGTCGGTCATCAACACCACCATGCGCACCCGCAAACCGCTGGTGCTCAACGATGCCCTCAGTGAGTGCCCGGAGGCCTTCCGCCAACAGCTGCAGGCGCGCAACGCCCGCTCGGTGCTGTGCCTGCCGCTGGTGATCCAGGGCGTGCTGATCGGCCTGGTGTACCTGGAAAACCGCCTCGTGCCCAACCTGTTCGGCAGTCAGCGCCTGGCCATGCTGGAAATCCTCGCCTCGCAGGCAGCGGTGTCGCTACAAACGGCCAAGTTCTACACGCGCCTGGCCGAGGAAAACCAGATCCGCACCCAGATGGAGGCTGAGTTGCGCCGCTCGCGTGCGGAACTGGCGCGCAGTGCGCACTTGCAGGCGATGAATGAGCTGTCAGCGTCCATCGCCCACGAAATCAGCCAGCCGCTCCTGGGCATCGCCTCCAATGCCGCGGCCAGCCTGCGCTGGCTGAAACGCGCCAAACCCGACCTGGAAGAAGCGATTGCCGGCCTGGAAGACATCCGCAACGACAGCGAACGGGCCGGCAACATCGTGCGGGCGCTGCGGTCCCTGGCCAAGCAGTCACCGATGCAACTCAAGGCGGTGAAGCTGGACGAATTGATCCGCGAGGTGGTGCGCCTGACCTCGGCCGACGCCGCCAAGGGCAAGGTGGATGTGCAGACACGGTTGAAGGCCGGGGTGTGCGTGACAGCCGACCCGGTGCAGTTGCAGCAGCTGGTGTTCAACCTGATTACCAATGCCCTGGAAGCGTTGGCGGGATATCGCTGTGACGGGGTGCTGAAGATTACGTCGGCGGTAGTCGAGGACGAGGTGGAGATCTGCGTGGACGACAACGGGCCGGGGATCGCGGCGGACGAGCGTGAGCGCGTATTCGATGCGTTTCATACCACCAAGACCGGTGGCATGGGGATGGGCTTGGCGATCTGCAGTTCGGTCGCTCAGGCCCACGGCGGGCAGCTGCAGGCGCTGGTGTCGCAGTTGGGTGGATGCCGGATTCGTTTCAGTCTGCCTGTGAGTCACGCATAGCCTGTGCCGGCCTCTTCGCGGGTAAACCCGCTCCTACGGTCGGCGCGGCTGTAGGAGCGGGTTTACCCGCGAAGAGGCCAGTACAGGTTTACATCAACGCGAGGCCAGCGCCGCGTAGCTGTTCATCAGGTTGCGGTAGTTGGGGATACGCTGCGAAAGCAGGTTACCCAGCCCTTCGATGTCGTTGCGCCAGTCGCGGTGCAGTTCGCAGGCCACCGAGAACCAGTTCATCATCTGCGCACCCGCCTGGGTCATGCGTACCCAAGCCGCTTGCTGCACGGTTTCGTTGAAGGTGCCCGAGGCATCGGTCACCACGAACACTTCAAAACCTTCCGCCAGCGCCGACAGGGTCGGGAATGCCACGCACACATCGGTCACCACACCGGCGATGATCAGTTGCTTGCGGCCCGTGGCCTTGATTGCCTTGACGAAGTCTTCGTTGTCCCAGGCGTTGATCTGGCCGGGACGGGCAATGTACGGCGCATCCGGGAACATCTCTTTCAGCTCGGGCACCAGCGGGCCATTCGGGCCTTGCTCGAAGCTGGTGGTGAGGATGGTCGGCAGGCCAAAGAACTTGGCCAGGTCGCCCAAGGCCAGCACGTTGTTCTTGAATTCGTTGGGCGAAAAATCCTGCACCAGCGAGATCAGACCGGTCTGGTGGTCGACCAGCAGCACCACGGCGTCGTCTTTGTTCAGGCGCTTGTAATCGGGTTGGCTCATGGGGTGACTCCTTGGGTTGGGATAACGGGCCGGCACTGTCCGCAGGGGTTATACCGGTGGATAGCATTGGCTTAAGAAAGTGTCTGCGCCTGCCGCCAGGCCTTGGGTGGCTGGCCGACCAGGCGGCTGAAAGCACGGGTGAAATGGGCCTGGTCACAAAAGCCGCATTCCAGGCTCACGTGGGTGATAGGCGCCTCGGTGGCAAGCAAGCGCTTGGCCTTTTCCATGCGCGCCAGCAGGCGCCAGGCCTGCGGCGAAAGGCCGGTGTTGACTTTGAACGCGCGGGAAAAATGGCTGCGGGTAAGGTTGCATACCGCGGCGATCTCGATGATCGACAACGGGCTATGCAACATCAGCTCCTTGGCCCGGCGCAGCCGCGCGGGCGTGAGTGCGCCGGGGGTTTGCAGCGGCGCTTCGGGCGTCCCAGGGTACATGGCGACTCTCCTGTTCAATACGGAAAGTCTCGCCCCCGGCACATGACGAAGTCCTGAGCCAAACCTGAATTGTTGTTAATTGTGCGCTGCTGGCCCTGGGCGTTTTGCCGATACCTTAAGATGCGTTTCGTATTCAGCTTCTGGCCGCTAACCGCGGCCGGCATTCAAGGCGAAAGAGGTATGCAGGAAAAACCCGCCCACCGCACCGTGGCCATGGTGCTGTTCAATGATGTGCTACTGCTGGATGTCACCGGTCCCATGGATGCATTTGCCATCGCCAACCGGTTCTTGCCTGCAGCACGGCAATATCGGCTGCTGACCTTGGCCGAGGGGCAGGCGGTGGTACGCGGCTCATGCGGCCTGAAGGTAGTGGCCGACCGGCGCCTGGAAGACTTGCCGGAGGCCGTCGACCTGTTGCTGGTGCCGGGCGGCCCTGGGGCCTATGACATCGCCCTGCCAGGGATCGAGCGCTGGCTGCCCAAGGCCGTACGCCAGGCGAAGCGCTTCGGTGCCATCTGCACCGGGGTGTTCCTGCTGGGGCGGGCCGGGTTACTCAATGGCTATCGCTGCACCACCCACTGGAATTACGTGGAGCGCCTGGCACAGGCGTTTCCCGAAGCCAAGGTGGAGACCGAGCAGATTTACGTGATGGACCGCTGCCTGATCACCTCGGGCGGTATCACTGCAGGGATCGACCTGGCACTGGCGGTGGTCGCCGAGGACCATGGCAAGGCGCTGGCCCTGGAAGTAGCCAAGGTACTGCTGGTAGCCCGCCACCGTCAGGGTGGGCAGACACCCTACGGGCCATTGCTGGCTGCGGTACCACGCGATGACTCGCCGATTGCCCGGGTGCAGGCCTATATCGTCGACCACATCGAGCAGGCGTTCACCGTGCAGAAAATGGCCGAACTGGTGGCCATGAGCGGGCGTAACTTTGCCCGGACGTTTCTGCGCGAGGTGGGCATTACGCCGCTGCAGTACCTGCAGAATGCGCGCATCGACCGTGCGCGCAAGCTGCTCGAATGCGGTGACCTGCCGATGAAGGTGGTGGCGGCGCAGTGCGGGTTTGGCAGTGACCGACACATGCGCAAGGTATTCTTTGAGCGAATTGGCATGACGCCGGCGCAGTATCGGGCACAGTTTGGTGGCGGTGAACAGTCGGATTAGCGCTGCCTTCTTCGCGGGCGCGCCCGCTCCCACAGAGATAGCACAGGCCTTGAGCCCAGATAAGCGCCGGCACCGATTGTCACCCTGAACAGGACAATGTTTCTTCCCGTTAGATGATTGTCTGACGCCACCCTACCCCTCAGAATTGTCCGTCAAACTGTTCGAACGCTGCCCCGGCAGCTCATGGAGTAAGAGCCAATGCCACACGAAGGCAGCCTTCTGCAAACCGCGGTGATCTTCCTGCTTGCCGCCGTCCTCGCCGTCCCCCTGGCCAAGCGCTTGCAACTGGGTGCCATGCTCGGCTACCTGCTCGCCGGTGTGGTCATCGGCCCGCAAGCACTTGGCCTGGTCCACGACACAGAAAGGGTGGCGCACATTTCCGAACTGGGCGTGGTCTTGCTGCTGTTCATCATCGGCCTGGAGCTGTCGCCCAAACGCTTGTGGCTGATGCGCAAGTCGGTGTTCGGTGTTGGCACTGCCCAAGTGTTGCTGACCGGCGCGGTTATCGGCGCCATCGCCCTGTTCGGCTTCAGCCAGACGCTGCCCGCGGCCATCGTGCTCGGTCTGGGCCTGGCGCTTTCGTCAACCGCCCTTGGCCTGCAGAGCCTGGCAGAGAACAAACAGCTCAATGCCCCGCACGGCCGTCTGGCGTTCGCCATCCTGTTGTTCCAGGACATCGCCGCGATCCCGCTGATCGCCTTGGTACCACTGCTGGCCGCCACTGGCCCGGAAACCAGCAGTGGCGACAGCCTGGAGAATGGGCTGAAGGTATTCGCCAGCATCGCCGTGGTCATCATCGGTGGCCGCTACCTGTTGCGCCCGGTGTTCCGCACCGTGGCTCGCACCGGCCTGCCGGAAGTGTCCACTGCCACCGCCCTGCTGGTGGTGATCGGCACCGCCTGGCTCATGGAACAAGCCGGTATTTCCATGGCCCTGGGCGCCTTCCTCGCCGGCCTGCTGCTGGCAGACTCGGAATACCGCCACGAGCTGGAATCACAGATTGAACCCTTCAAGGGCCTGCTGCTGGGGCTGTTCTTCATCAGCGTCGGGATGGGTGCAAACCTGCACCTGCTGCTGGAGATGCCGCTGGTGGTGCTGGGGCTGACCCTGTTGCTGGTGGCCGTGAAGCTGGTGCTGCTGGTCGGCACCGGACGCCTGGTCGGCGGCCTGAGCGGCGCCAGCGCGCTGCAACTGGGCATGGTGCTGGCCGCCGGCGGCGAGTTTGCCTTTGTGGTGTTCAAGCTGGGCAAGGACCAGGGTCTGTTCGATACCCAGACCTACGACCTGCTGCTGATGACCATTACTCTTTCGATGGCCATCACCCCGCTGCTCATGATTGGCTGCGCCCGTGCCCTCAAACGCGCGCAGCCAGTGCGTGAAGTGCCCGACCATTACAAGGCCATCGACGCCGGCACGCCGCGGGTGGTAATCGCCGGCATGGGCCGCATGGGCCAGATCGTCGCGCGTATCCTGCGGGCACAGAAGATCCCGTTCGTTGCCCTGGAAACCTCGGTGGATGCCATCGAGATGACCCGTATGTTCGAACAGGTGCCGGTGTTCTACGGTAACCCGCTGCGCCCCGAAGTACTGCATGCGGCCAAGGTGGGTGAGGCGGAGTACTTCATCATCACCATCGATGACCCGGAAGCCGCCATTCGTAGCGCTGAACGGGTGAAACGCCTGTACCCGCACCTGAAAGTGCTGGCCCGCGCGCGTAACCGCCAGCACGTGCACAAACTGGCGGATGTGGGCGCCGAGCCGATTCGCGAGACATACCACTCCAGCCTGGAAATGGCCCGCCGGGCACTGGTGGGGTTGGGCCTGAGCGATGAACAGGCGGCGGACCGCATTGCACGGTTTACCCAGCATGACGAAGAGGTGCTGGAGGCCCAGGGGCAAGTGCGTGATGACCGGGCCAAGGTGATGCAGACGGGCAAGGAGGCGCGGGTGGAGCTGGAGCGGTTGTTTGATTCGGATGCGGACTGAGGTCTTTTGGCGCATGCCTTGAGGGTTGTAGTGCCTGTGAGATCGAGCGCCGCCCGCGCGGCGCTTCGCGGGTAAACCCGCTCCTACATTTGTTTCGGGCCAATTATTCCTGTGGGACGCGCACGCGAGCCCCCCTGGCGCACGCCTCGATATCGCGTCGTACAAACAAGGCGGTCGCGCGCGCCTGGCACAGGAGGGATTGGCCAGAAACAAACGTAGGAGCGGGTTTACCCGCGAAGCGCCGCGCGGGCGGCGCTCGATCTCATGGGCGCCCAAAAACTATCGCCAGGCACCTGGAAGCCATCCTGCAATTTCCTGACGATCACCTCGCCGCCATTACGCGAACACACAAAAACCATCAAAAAATCGTCTAATTCTCAGCTGGGTCCTACTTCCCCGCGAACCATTTCCTACGTTCACGCCAATCCCAAGGAATTATCCTACACACCGTGTCGACGCCCGTCTGATTGTCCAGGGAAGGCCTGCTCTCTAGGCTAACCGGGTCGCTGTCGGTTCAGCGATCGGGTGTGGAAACCCGGATGTGATGAAGGGCTGCCGTTATGGCAGTTGTGCGCGTGAGGCCGTTTGGCCTACCGGCTTGCCTTCTCACCGGTTTTCCACCCCGCGCACAACTGCCGCCTTCTGCGTGGAAACGGGTGGTTGCAGTTCAATCCTGGAGAAGGAATTGCCATGAAAAGAATCGTCCCCGATCCACCCCTCCCCAACACCACACAACGCTCTTTCAGCCGCTGCGATGCCGGCCATCCCCCATTGTTCACCGTAAACCCAGGCGTTTCCGCCCACGATGCCCTGGTGCATGTCGCCCAGTACCTGCGCGGCGCCTACGACTGTGGCTACAAAGCCTTGGAGCATCTGGATGACACAGGCAAGAGCCTATTCTGGAGCAACCTGAACGCACTCGAAATGGCAGAAGGGTTGGTTGAGGCGTTGCTGGATGGGATTGAGTCACAGCCCATGAACTGAGTCGCCTGTATCGGCCTCTTCGCGGGTGAACCCGCTCCCACAGAGTCCTCGTCGACACGGGTGTCAGTACCAACCACAGAAAAGGGCCACTGTTTCCAGTGGCCCATCAGATGCTCGATATTCATATGCACACCTCAAGCCGGGGTGTGGAGGTCTCACCCTACACTGATGATTCAGCCATCGATGGGGTTCCTGATCCAGTTACTGCCGCTGAATGACAACTGGCTTCGCGCTCGGGTGAAACGCTAACAATGCCGCCAATACAGGTCAACGACTGGAACAAAGCGCAACAAAAAAACCGGCTCCCTATAGAGAGAGCCGGCCTTTGTGCGCGTTGCTGGTGGTTGATTACTTACCCGCAGTCAGCGCGTTATAGCTGGTCATCAGGTTGCGATAATCCGGAATGTGGTTGGAGCAAAGTGCAGCCAGCCCTTCGACATCGTTGCGCCAGTCGCGGTGCAGCTCGCAGGCCACGCCGAACCAGGTCATCAGTTGGGCACCCGCCTGGCTCATGCGGTCATGCGCGGCATCACGGGTCATTTCATTGAAGGTGCCGGAAGCATCAGTCACCACGAACACGTCAAACTCTTCTTCCAGCGCAGACAGGGCCGGGAAAGCTACGCACACTTCAGTCACAACACCTGCAATGATCAGCTGCTTCTTGCCGGTCGCCTTCACCGCCTTGACGAAATCCTCGTTGTCCCAGGCGTTGATCTGGCCAGGGCGGGCAATGTACGGCGCATCCGGGAACAGGGCTTTCAGTTCCGGCACCAGCGGGCCGTTGGGGCCTTGCTCGAAGCTGGTGGTGAGGATGGTCGGCAGGTTGAAGAACTTGGCCAGGTCAGCCAGCGCCAGCACGTTGTTCTTGAACTTGTCTGGCTCGATATCGCGCACCAGCGACAGCAGGCCAGCCTGGTGGTCGACCAGCAGTACGGCAGCGTCGTCTTTGTTCAGGCGGTTGTAGGTGAATTTGCTCATGGTCTGTGCTCCCAAGGGTTATGAATTTTTCAGCAATCCGGGGTGTTTCGCGTTGATGGGCACAGATTAAAATCATCACCTTTGCGGCGGTAGTTAGCAGAATCTGGCTTTAGCGTTCTGATTTATGAACGATGGATTTGTAGGGGCTGTGCCGGCCTCTTCGCGGCTAAAGCCGCTCCTACTAGCGAAGAGGCCGGCACAGGCAACCAAATACCCGGAGACCGATCATTGGAAGACCTCAACTCCCTCTACTACTTCACCCAGGTCGTCGAACATGGCGGCTTCGCCCCGGCCGGGCGGGCGCTGGACATGCCCAAGTCGAAGCTCAGCCGGCGAATCGCCGACCTTGAAGACCGCCTGGGTGTGCGGCTGTTGAACCGCACCAGCCGTCACTGCTCGCTGACCGAAATCGGCCAGGCCTATTACAACCGCTGCCTGGCCATGCGCGTGGAGGCCGAGGGCGCGGCGGAAATCATCGAGCGCAACCGCAGCGAACCGCGCGGCCTGGTGCGCATCAGTTGCCCGACCACCCTGCTCAACTCCTGGGTCGGGCCGATGCTGACCCGCTACATGCTCAAGTACCCGCAGGTGGAGCTGTTCATCGAAAGTACCAACCGCCGTGTCGACCTGTTGCACGAGGGCTTCGATATTGCTCTGCGGGTGCGCTTTCCGCCGCTGGAGAACACTGACATGGTGATGAAGGTGCTGAGCAACAGCACCCAGTGCCTGGTCGGCCAGCCTCAATACCTGGCGCAACTGCCCAAAGGGTTTGACCCACAGCTGCTGGGCACACTACCCAGCGTGCATTGGGGCAGTGCACAGCGCGAGTACCAGTGGGAACTGTTCCAGGGTGAGGACAACAGCCGCAGCATCGTCATCCCGCATACACCACGCATGGTGACTGACGACCTGTTTGCCCTGCGCCATTTCGTGGTGGCCGGAGTGGGGATCGCCCACTTGCCGCGGGTGGCGGTGCGTGAGGATCTGGCGGCGGGACGTCTGGTTGAGCTGATTCCGGACTGGCACCCGCGTTGCGGTATCGTGCATGCGATCTTCCCATCGCGACGTGGGTTGCTGCCTTCGGTGCGAGCGCTGATCGATCATCTGGCTGAGGAGTTCGCCATCAGCGACATGGCTTGAGTGCCTGGCTGGCTGAGCCGGCCTCTTCGCGGGCATGCCCGCTCCCACAGGTATTGCACAAGGCTCGGGGCCAGTGGTGGCCCTGTAGGAGCGGCTTTAGCCGCGAAAGGGCCGGTACAGGCAATGCAAATCCCCACCCAGCACACCCTTACAAGACCTTGGGTCTACTCTTCTTCCACACTCCCGGATCATCCCCCGGAGCCCCTCATGATCCGCGCCACTCACGGACCAAGCCGCGCCCTGCTCGCCACCCTCGCCCTCTGGCCGGCGCTCAGCCAGGCCGATGAACCCGGCTGGTCGCTGCTCAGCCGCAACTATTTCCTGCACAGTGACTTCCGCTCGCCCTCCGGCAGCGGCCAGAACTACCGCCAGGAATGGGCCCAAGGCTTCATCGGCGAGGTGCGTTCCGGTTTCACCGAAGGCACTGTCGGCGTCGGCATCGATGCCCATGGCTTTCTTGGTCTCAAGCTCGACGGCGGCCGCGGCCATAGCGGCACCGGCCTGCTGCCACGCGACAGCGACAGCCGCGCCGAGTCCGAGTACTCCAGTGCCGGTGCCGCGCTCAAAATGCAGTTAGGCAACACCCAACTGCGCTATGGCGAGATGATGGTGGAAACCCCGGTGTTCGACACCGGTGACAAACGCCTGCACCCGGAATACGCCACCGGCTGGTGGGTGGAAAACACCGACCAGCCCGACTGGCGCGTGCAGGCCGGGCGTTTCACTGCCTTCAACAACCAGGACAACAGCTCCACCCACGACGACTTCAGTGGCTACGGCGCGACCACCCACAACCGGGCCATCAGCCTGGCCGGTGCCACCTTCGCACCCAACGGGCCGTTCGGCGCCGCACTGTATGCCGGGCAACTGGAAAACACCTGGCGCCAGGCCTACCTCAACCTGAACCTGGCCCAAGGCAACTGGCGCCTGGACGGCAACCTGTACAAAACCCGCGACACCGGCAACGCCAGCGCCGGGGCGATCGACACCCTCGCCTATAGCCTGCTGGCCAAGTACAGCTTCGGCGCCCAGGCGCTGAGCGTGGCCTACCAGAAGGTCGAGGGCGACACCCCGTTCGACTTCGTCGGCGGCGACTCCATCTACCTGGCCAACGCGATCAAGTACGCCGACTTCAACGGCCCTGGCGAGCACTCGTGGCAACTGCGCTACGACCTGAACTTCGCCACCCTCGGTGCACCTGGCCTGAGCCTGATGGGCCGCTATGTCAGCGGCCGCGGCATCGACGGCAGCCATGCGCCTGCGGGCGGCGCCTATGTGAACCAGTACGGCGACGGCGGCAAGCACTGGGAGCGCGACATCGACCTGAAATACGTGGTGCAGTCGGGGGCTGCCAGGGACCTGAGCCTGTCGCTCTCCCACGTCAGCCACCGCGCCAACCAGGCCCAGGCGGGCGATGATATCGACCGCATCTACCTGATCATCGAATACCCACTCAAAGGCAGCTTCTGACATGAGCACATCACCTTCAGGTGCCTGGAGCCCGTTGCGTAACACCACCTTCCGCATGCTGTGGATCGCCACCATCGCCTCCAACATCGGCACCTGGATGCACGAGGTGGGCGCCGGCTGGCTGATGACCACGCTGTCAGCCAGCCCGCTGCACGTGGCGTTGATCCAGGTAGCCGGCTCGCTGCCGATGTTCTTCCTGGCCCTGCCGGCCGGCGCAGCGGCGGACATCGTCGACAAACGCCGCTACCTGTTGCTGGTGCAACTGTGGATGTCTTGTGTAGCGGTTGTGCTGGCGGCCCTGACGTTGCTCGGGATGATGAACGTCACCTTGCTGCTGGTGCTGACCCTGGCACTGGGCATTGGTACAGCGCTGATGATGCCGGCGTGGAGCGCACTGACACCAGAACTGGTGGGCAAGGAGGACCTGGCCAACGCGGTGGCGCTCTCCAGTGTCGGCATCAACGTGTCACGGGCCATCGGCCCGGCACTGGCGGGGGTGGTGGTGAGCATGGTCGGCCCGTGGCTGACCTTTGCCCTGAATGCCATCTCGTTCGCGGGTGTGATTCTGGTGTTGTTCCTGTGGAAGCGCGAGGTGAAGGAACCACTGCTGCCGGCCGAACGCTTCGTTGGCGCCATGCGCACCGGGTTGCGCTTTGCCCGCAGTGCCAAGCCTTTGCAGGCCGTGATGCTACGCGCGTTGGCGTTCTTTTTCTGCGCCAGCGCCGGCACTTCGCTGCTGCCACTGATCGTGCGTGGCGAGATGCACGGCACTGCAGCGGACTTCGGCCTGCTGCTGGCGGCCATCGGTATTGGCGCAGTGGCGGGCGCCACCTTGCTGCCGCGCCTGCGTGAGCGCATCAGCCGTGACCGCCTGGTGTTACTGGCCAGCCTGCTGTATGCCCTGTTCCTGCTGGCCCTGGCGTTGGTGCGCAATTTCTATGTGCTGTTGCCAGCGATGCTGCTCAGCGGCGCGGCGTGGATCGCGGTGCTGTCCAATCTGCAAGTGGCTGCACAGACTTCGGTGCCAGCCTGGGTACGGGCGCGGGCTTTGTCGGTATACATTCTGATTTTCTTCGGCGCCATGGCCTGTGGTGGCCTGCTGTGGGGCACGCTGGCCAGCCATGCAACGCTCACCTTCAGCCTGCTGGTGGCCGCAGGCGGCCTGGCGCTGGGTACCTTGCTGACCTGCAAGGTGGCGCTGCCGGAAACCGAAGCAGAGGAGCTGACGCCGTCGCTGCATTGGCCGGTGCCGGTGTTGAGCGATGACATGGACAAGGAAGCCGGACCGGTGATGGTCACCGTCGAGTACCACATCGCCCCCACCAAGGCCGAGGCCTTCCAGCAGGCGGCGCAGGAGCTGGAAGCGATGCGCAAGCGCAATGGCGCATTGTCGTGGGGGTTGATGCGGGACAGTGCTGATCCGGCGTTGTGGCTGGAGTTCTTCTTCGAGGAATCATGGCTGGAGCATCTGCGGCATCACCATCGGGTGACCCGTGGCGAACTGAAGATCGAGGCGCGGGTCAGGATGCTGCAGACCGATGGGGTTGAGGTGCGGATTCGGCATCTATTGGCTGGTGGGGAGCATAAGGCACACCATTGATGCCGGCCCTTACGGCCCAATCGCGGGTGAACCCGCTCCTACACATGATCTGCGGTAGACACACACCGGACGTTGGAAACAGGCCGTTGTAGGAGCGGGTTTACCCGCGAAAGGGCCGGCACTGAAAACACAAAAAAGGGGCCAGTTATTGGCCCCCCGTTCTTCACATCAGCTCACCTTAGAAAGCGAAGCACGAACAGCCCAGCGCCCCCCAGAAGCCCTGGAAGTCATTTACCGGCACGCTCGAATGCCGCGCCTTTTCGTGGCTGTGCGCATGCACACCACAAGGCCCGCTGCACTGGTGCACGGTGGCTGCCAACGATGGCGTACCGACGCGCCAGTGCCCCGGCACCTTGGTCACCGGCGACCACTCGGGCAGCACCGGCACCTGCGGCGGGCCAAGCTTGTCGAACTCGCCAGCACCGTACACCACCTTGCCATCAACGATGGTCAGCACCGACTCGATGCCCTTGATCGCCTCTTCATCGACACTGAAGAAGTCCAGCGACAACGCGGCCAGGTCAGCCAGCTGGCCCACCTTGATCTGGCCCTTCTTGCCTTGCTCGCTGGAGAACCAGGCGCTGCCCTGGGTGAACAGTTGCAGCGCGGTGTCACGGCTCAGGCCTTCCGGGTACAGCTCCATGCCACCGACCGTCTTGCCGCTGACCAGCCAGTACAGTGAGGTCCATGGGTTGTAGCTGGACACCCGAGTGGCATCGGTACCCGCGCCCACCGGCACGCCCATCTCGAGCATGCGTTTGATCGGCGGGGTCTGCTCGGCGGCCTTGGCGCCGTAGCGGTCGACGAAGTACTCACCCTGGAAGGCCATGCGGTCCTGGATGGCAATACCACCGCCCAGCGCACGCACACGCTCGATGTTCTGCGGGGTGATGGTTTCGGCGTGGTCGAAGAACCAGGGCAGGCCGTTGAATGGAATGTCGCGGTTGACCTTCTCGAACACGTCGAGCATGCGCGTGATCGATTCGTTGTAGGTGGCGTGCAGGCGGAATGGCCAGCGCTGCTCGACCAGGTGGCGCACCACCGGCTCCAGTTCCTCTTCCATGGTCTGCGGCAAGTCCGGGCGCGGCTCGAGGAAGTCCTCGAAGTCGGCGGCAGAGAACACCAGCATTTCGCCAGCGCCATTGTGGCGCAGGAAGTCGGTACCGCTGTGCAGCTTGACGCTGGAGGTCCACTTCTTGAAGTCGTCCAGTTCTTCCTTGGGTTTCTGGGTGAACAGGTTGTAGGCGATGCGTACGGTCAGCTGATCGTTGTCGGCCAGCTCCTGGATCACGGAGTAGTCGTCGGGGAAGTTCTGGTAGCCGCCGCCGGCGTCGATGGCGCTGGTCAGGCCCAGCCGGTTGAGTTCACGCATGAACTGGCGAGTGGAGTTGACCTGATACTCCAGCGGCAGCTTAGGCCCCTTGGCCAGCGTGGCGTAGAGGATCATCGCGTTAGGGCGGGCGATCAGCATGCCGGTGGGGTTACCAAACTTGTCGCGCTGGATCTCGCCACCCGGCGGGTTCGGCGTTTCCTTGGTGTAGCCGACGGCCTTGAGCGCGGCGCGGTTGAGCAACGCGCGGTCGTACAGGTGCAGCAGGAACACCGGGGTGTCGGGTGCGGCCTGGTTGATTTCTTCAAGGGTGGGCATGCGCTTTTCGGCGAACTGGAACTCGTTCCAGCCACCGACCACGCGCACCCACTGCGGGGTAGGCGTGCGCGCAGCCTGGTCCTTGAGCATGCGCAGGGCATCGGCGACTGACGGCACCCCTTCCCAACGCAGCTCGAGGTTGTAGTTCAGACCGCCACGGATCAGGTGCAGGTGCGAGTCATTGAGGCCCGGGATCACCGTGCGCTGCTTGAGGTCGATGATCTGCGAGGCAGCACCCTTGTGGGCCATGGCCTCGGCGTCGCTGCCCACGGCGATGAAGCGGCCGTCCTTGATGGCGACGGCGGTCGCGGTGGGCTTTTCGCGGTCAACGGTGTGCAGTTTGCCGTTGAACAGAATCAGGTCGGCGGTCATGGAACCTCCTTGCGTGGATGCGTGAGCGGAACCGGCTTGGCCGGTAAAAGGCAATGCGGACCAGAGCGCGCCAGCGGCACCGAGCACAGTGCTGGTGGCGAGGAACTGGCGACGGGTCTTGTCGTTGCGATCCTGGGACATGGGCTTCTCCGACTAGGGGCCGGCAGGGGGACTGCGAAGCATGCCGGTTGATGCAAGGCCTGGGCTTGAATGGATGTGCGGTGGGTTGAAGAAGGTTAGCCCTGGTCAAGCTTTTTGCTGCCTGGGCCGGCCTCTTCGCGGGTAAACCCGCTCCTACAACGTCTGTAGGGGCGGGTTTACCCGCGAGTGTTTCCCACAATTACCGCTGAAGGAACGCCAGCAAGTCCTCATTCAGCTGCTGCGCATGGGTCACCGCAAACCCGTGCGGCGCCCCGGCATACACCTTCAGCTCGGCACCGCGAATCAGCTCCGCCGCCTGCTTGCCAGTGGTCTCGAACGGCACGATCTGGTCGTCATCGCCATGGATCACCAACGTCGGCACATCGACCTTGGCCATGTCGGGACGGAAATCGGTCTCCGAGAAGGCCGTCACACAGTCCAGGGTGCCTTTGATTGACGCCATCAGCGCAATGTTCAGGGTCTGCGTCTGCACACCCTGGGACACCTGCTGCCCATGGTTCAGGCCGTAGAACGGCGTGGCGAAATCGGCGAGGAACTGCGCGCGGTCAGCACGCAGGCCGGCCCGGATGCCCTCGAACACCGACAGGTCGACACCGTCAGGATTATCGTCACGCTTGCCGAACACTGGCGTCACCGCGCCCAGCAACACCAGCCCGGCCACCCGCTCGCTGCCGTGGCAGGCGATATAGCGGCTGACATCACCGCCCCCCATCGAGAAGCCCACCAGGGTGACATCGCGCAGGTCGAGGTGCCCGATCAGCTGGGCAATGTCATCGGCGAAGGTGTCGTAGTCGTAACCGTTCCACGGCTGGCTCGAGCGGCCGAAACCCCGGCGGTCGAAGGCGATGGCGCGGTAACCGCGGCTGGCCAGGAACTCCATCTGCGAATCCCACATGTCGGCATCCAGCGGCCAGCCGTGGCTGAACAGCACGGGCTTGCCGCTGCCCCAGTCCTTGAAATAGATCGAAGTGCCATCGCGGGTAACGAACGTGCTCATAGCGGTATCTCCTTGAAAGTGTCGAGATGAAGGCGTCGGCTCAGCCGCGCAGCCAGTTGGCGCAGCGGCGGGTTACCCAAGGCATGATGTAGAACACCACGGGCAGGATGACGAACAGGTTGACGATCAGGTTGCCGGTAATCACGCCGCCCAGCTGCGGGAAGCGCGCAAACAGCGGCGCCAGCAGTTGCGGGATGACCATGGTCATCGGGCAGATCACCAGGTAGGTCAGCAGTGCCTGCTTCCAGCGCGGCGGTTGCGCTGCCGGGGTGCCCGGCGAGCCATCAAGCACCTTGTGTTGCAGGCATACGGTCACCACTTCGCGGTTGTCATGGAGTGCGGTGTTCATCGGCGTTCCTTGGGATGAGCTTGCCCGCATCCACTGTGCAACGGCGGACGGGCGCTGGATTGGATAGGTGTGCTGCCCTGGGCGGGCACCGATTGGCGGTGCCCGCGGCGTTTGCGCTTACTTGTTGGCGTTGAAGGCGTTGTAGCTGGTCATCAGGTTGCGGTAGTCGGGGATGTGGTTGGAGCACAGCGCGGCCAGGCCTTCAATGTCGTTGCGCCAGTCGCGGTGCAGCTCACAGGCCACGCCGAACCAGGTCATCAGTTGCGCACCTGCCTGGCTCATGCGGTCGTGGGCGGCGTCGCGGGTCATGGCGTTGAAGGTACCGGAGGCATCAGTGACCACGAACACGTCGAACTCTTCTTCCAGGGCCGACAGGGCCGGGAAAGCTACGCACACTTCAGTCACAACGCCGGCGATGATCAGTTGCTTCTTGCCAGTGGCCTTCACCGCCTTGACGAAGTCTTCGTTGTCCCAGGCGTTGATCTGGCCAGGGCGGGCAATGTACGGGGCGTCCGGGAACAGGGCTTTCAGTTCTGGCACCAGTGGGCCGTTGGGGCCTTGCTCGAAGCTGGTGGTAAGAATGGTCGGCAGGTTGAAGAACTTGGCCAGGTCGGCCAGGGCCAGCACGTTGTTCTTGAACGCGTCCGGCTCGATGTCGCGCACCAGGGACAGCAGGCCCGCCTGGTGGTCGACCAGCAGTACAGCGGCGTCGTCTTTGTTCAGGCGGTTGTATTTGAAGTGGGTCATGGGGGTAGCTCCTAAGGGTTTTGATGTTCAGTAAGTTGGGTGTTTCGCGTTGATGGGAGAAGATTAAAACCACCACCTTTGGAGCGGTAGATAGCGGTTTTTGCCTTTAGCGTTCTGTTTTAGGAACGATAGATTGGCGTTGGTTTTGCTGGCCTCTTCGCGGGCTCCCACAGGGATCGCACAAGATTCAAAACCAGCGCTTTAACTGTGGGAACGGGCAAGTCGCGAAGGGGCCAGCACAGGCTTGCATTGCCTGCCCGGAAAACCTGCTCTATTACTACCCACAGCCCTCCCCTCACCCCCGAGATCACCATGCTGGCGTTCATCCAGTCGTCCCCGTTGTTGCTCGGTTGCGCCCTGATCCTGCTCGACCTCGTGCTTTGGCAACTGATCCCCATTCAGCGCCATGCCTGGCGCATCAGCGCGCGCCTGGTGATCTTCCTGCTGTTCAGCTCAGTGCTGATGGCCGCTGGCATGAGCCCGCTGCAACCACCGCCGTGGCCCGACGATGTCTCGCGCAACCTGATGGCCACGGTATTGGCCATCGGCTGGTGGCTGTTCGGTGCGCGCACGGTAACCGTGGTATTCGGCCTGTTGCTGGTGGCCCGTGGCAGCCATGGTGGGCGCTTGCTGCAGGATGTGCTGGGGGCGTTGATCTTCCTCGCCGCCGTGGTCGCGGCCGCAGGCTATGTGCTGCAACTGCCGGTGAAGGGCCTGCTGGCCACCTCCGGGGTAATGGCCATCGTCATCGGCCTGGCGCTGCAGAGCACACTGGCTGACGTCTTCAGCGGCATCGTGCTGAACACCACGCGGCCCTATCAGATTGGCGACTCAATCTCCATCGACGGCACCGAAGGCAAGGTCCTGGATATCGACTGGCGCGCCACGCGCCTGCTGACCGGTACCGGCAGCCTGGCGGTGATCCCCAACTCGGTAGCGGCCAAGGCGCGGCTGCTCAACCACAGTCGCCCGGCCGATGTGCACGGGGTATCGATCAGCGTGGTGGTCCCGGCCAAGGTGCGGCCAAAGCGTGTGTTCGATGCGCTGGAAAAAGCCTTGCAGGGCGTCAGTGCCATCCTTGCGACCCCGAAGCCGAAGGTGACGGTAAAGGCCTCGACACTGGAGTCGGTGGAGTACGAGGCCAGCGGCTTCGTGGCCGATGCGGGCGCCAAGGGCGATGCACGTAACCAGCTGTTCGACCTGGCGCACCGGCACCTGGAGGCCAGCGGGGTGATGTGGAACGTCGACCTGGCCGTGCCGCCGCGCAGCCGCCAGCGCGAGGTGCTGGATGAGGTGCGAGTGTTCCGCTCGCTAAGTGATGAAGAGCGCGATGCGTTGAGCCAGCGCATGACTGCAGTCGAGTACCTGGCGGACCAGGTGATCCTGGAGGTGGGCGAGCATTCCGATCATCTGCTGGTGATTGGCAGCGGTGTGGTGTCGGCCTCGGTGCGCGACGGAGACAAACTGTTGGAAGCCGGGCGCATGGGGCCGGGTGAGGTGCTGGGGATCGAGGGGATCATCGACGAAGAAGATTCGCTGGCCGAATTCCGCACGCTGACCAGTTGCGTGCTGTACCGGATCGACAAGGAACAAGTGAAGAGCTGTTTGCAGCAGCGTGGCGAAGTGCAGACGGCGTTGAGCAAATTGCAGCGGTTCCGGCGGCAGAGCCGGGAATCGTTGTTGTTGCAGAAGCCGGCCCTGATCAAGAAAGGTGGCTTCCTGAGTTGGTTGCACAAGTGAGCCTGTGCTGGCCTCTTCGCGGGTAAACCCGCTCCTACAAGTTGTGCACCGCCTGAGAGGGCTGTGGTGAACCTGTAGGAGCGGGTTTACCCGCGAAGAGGCCAGTACTTACAACACAACCCTCAGGCACTGCCCCGCGTGGTACAGCGAAAAACCGGACTCATAGAACGCCGTGCGCAGCGAAGGCGCGCTCACACCGCTCATCGGCGAAAACGGAATCGGCAGGCTGTCCGCCTCGCCCTTGAGCAGGAACTCGGCAAACGCCCGGCCAATCACTGTGCCGGTTGTGTTACCGCGCCCGTTGTACCCAGTCACCGCCACCAACCCAGGCGCCGGCTCGAACAGGCGCATCAGGTGGTCAGGGGTGAAGTCGATGCAGCCAGTCCAGTGCATTTCCCACTCGACCTTGCCCAGCTCCGGGTAATAGTGGCTCTGGATGCGATCGGCCCAGCTGCGCACGAACCAGGCTGGCTTGTTGTCGACCCGGCCCAGGCTGCCGAGCAGCAGTCGGCCCTGATCGTCGCGGCGGATGCTGCTGAGCACGGTGCGGGTGTCCCACGAACCTTGGCCATGTGGCAGCACCTTGTCGGCTGCAGTGCCCTGCAGCGGTTTGGAGGCTACCTGATAGTAATAGCCGCGGAAGAACTGCTTCTGCAGGTTGCTCCAGTCGCCTTCGGTGTAGGCGCCGGTGGAAATCACCACTTTATCGGCGCGCACAGCGCCACGCGCGGTCTTCACCCGCCAGCCATCACCTTCACGCTCCAGGCCTTCGACCGAAGACTGCTGGAAAATTTTGCCGCCCAGGCGCGCCACGGCAGCCGCCAGGCCCTGGGTGTAGCCCATGGGGTTGATAGTGCCGGCACGGCGATCAAGCAGCGCAGCGGAAATCTTGTCGGTACCGCAGTATTCCTGGCACTGGGCACCGGTCAGCAGCTCGACGTCGGCACCTCGGCGGCGCCATTGTTCGTGACGCGCTTCGAGGTCGGCGATACCGGTGGCGTTGTGCGCCATGTGCAGTGTGCCTTTGTGCTGGGCCTGGCAGTCGATGCCGAGGCGTTCGATCATGGCGAACACTTCAGCCGGGGCTTCGCCAAGCACCTTGTTCAGGCGGCTGCCCTGCTTCTGGCCAAGGGTGGCCTCGACGTCGTCGGGTCGGATCCACGTGCCGGCGTTGACCAGGCCGACGTTGCGCCCGGAGCCACCGTGGCCGATCTTCCAGGCCTCCAGCACGATCACCGACTTGCCCTGTTCGAGCAGGTGGATGGCCGCCGACAGGCCGGTAATGCCGCCGCCGATCACACAGACATCGGCCTTGTGCTCACCGGCCAGGGCCTGGGCGGCGACGGTCGGTTTGCTGACGTGTTCCCACAAGCATTGTTGACGCAGTTCGGACATGGCCGGCTCCAGCAATTTGTTCTTGTTGGGGCCGCAGGGCGGCCCTTTCGCGGGTAAACCCGCTCCTACAGGGGTCGGTGTCGCTTGGACGAACCCTGTAGGAGCGGGTCTACCCGCGAACCGGGGGCCAGGCCCCCGGCCATGCAGCATCAATCCATCAGTCGAACACGATACCCTGCGCCAGTGGCAGCTCGCGCGAGTAGTTCACGGTGTTGGTCTGGCGACGCATGTAGCCTTTCCAGGCATCCGAGCCAGACTCACGGCCACCGCCGGTTTCCTTCTCGCCACCAAACGCACCGCCAATCTCGGCGCCGCTGGTACCGATGTTGACGTTGGCGATGCCGCAGTCGCTGCCCGAAGCACTCTGGAAGCGCTCGGCTTCACGGATGTCGGTGGTGAAAATGCACGACGACAGGCCTTGTGGCACTTCGTTGTTCAGGCGCAGGGCCTCCTCGAAGTCGTCGTAGGCCAGCACGTACAGGATCGGTGCGAAGGTTTCGTGGCGCACCACGTCACTTTGCGCCGGCATTTCAGCAATGGCTGGCGAAACGTAGTAGGCGTTCGGGTACTGGTCGGCCAGCTGACGCTCACCACCGAATACCTGGCCACCTTCGTCGCGGGCCTTGGCCAGTGCGCCCTGCATGGCATCGAACGACTGCTTGTCGATCAGCGGGCCGACCAGGTTGTCTTTACGTGGGTCGCCGATGCGCACTTTGCCGTAGGCGGCTTTGACGCGGGCAACCACTTCGTCCTTGATCGAACGGTGCACGATCAGGCGGCGCAGGGTGGTGCAACGCTGGCCGGCAGTGCCGACAGCCGAGAACAGGATGCCGCGCACGGCCAGGTCCAGGTCGGCGCTCGGGGCCAGGATCATGGCGTTGTTGCCGCCCAGTTCCAGGATGCTGCGGCCGAAGCGGGCAGCAACGCGTGGGCCGACTTCGCGACCCATGCGGGTGCTGCCAGTGGCGCTGACCAGCGGTACGCGCGGGTCGTCGACCATGGCTTCGCCAGCTTCACGACCGCCGATCACCAGTTGTGCCAAGCCAGCCGGAGCATCGCCGAAGGCTTTCAGGGCTTTTTCGAACAGCGCCTGGCAGGCCAGGGCGGTCAGCGGAGTCTTCTCGGACGGTTTCCATACCACCGAGTTGCCGGCCACCAGGGCCAGGGCGGTGTTCCAGGCCCACACGGCAACCGGGAAGTTGAAGGCGCTGATCACGCCGACCACACCCAGCGGGTGCCAGGTTTCACGCATGTGGTGGCCCGGGCGCTCGGAAGCGATGGTCAGGCCGTACAGCTGGCGCGACAGGCCAACGGCGAAGTCGCAGATGTCGATCATTTCCTGCACTTCGCCCAGGCCTTCCTGGGTGATCTTGCCGGCTTCGATCGAGACCAGCTCGCCGAGGTCGGCCTTGTGCTCACGCAGCACTTCGCCGAACAGGCGCACCAGTTCGCCACGGCGCGGAGCAGGCACACTGCGCCAGGCTTCGAAGGCGCTCTGGGCCTGATCGATGCGGGCGATGGTCTCGGCCTTGCCGAGCAGTTTCACCGAGGCGATCTGGCTGCCGTCGATCGGCGTGTGAACAGGGTAGTCGCCCTGGGTGTAAGCCTCGGCGGCAACGCCAAGGCGCTCGAGCAATCCAGCAACCATTTGTGCATCTCCTACATCGGTGATGGGGTGGAAAAATGATGTGGATCAGTATTAATCCGATCACATAGGTACAACAAACGACCTTTATTCCGCATATCATTCCGTCAGGTAATGATTTGAGCCGCAGAGACCGCTATGTCAAAACGCCTGGTACCCTCCATGACCGCCCTGCAGTGCTTTGAAGCTGCAGCCCGCCATCTGAGTTTTACCCGTGCCGCTGAAGAACTGCACCTGACCCAGAGCGCGGTCAGCAAGCAGGTGGCACAGCTGGAAGACATGCTGCGCCACCACCTGTTCCTGCGCATTCGCCGGCGCTTGCAGCTTACGCCAGCCGGCAGCCTGTACCTGGCCGAGGTCAACAAAATCCTGACCCAGGTGGACATGTCCAGCCGCTACGTACTCACCTACGGCGAGCAGACCGAGATATTGAAGGTAGCCACTCAACCGAGTTTTGGCGTGCGCTGGTTGATCCCGCACCTGAAGGGGTTTGGCAAACGGCACAGCAATATCCACCTGGACATTCGCAACGAAATGGAGCCGTTCGCCCTGCTGCAAGGCTCGGCTGACGTGGTGTTCTTCTATGGCCAGGGCACCTGGCCGGGGGCCACTTGCGTGGAGTTGTTCCGCGAAGAGGTGGTGCCGGTGTGCGCGCCAGAGCTGCTGGCCGGGCGCAAGCTGGCCGGTGCCGAGGAGCTGGCCGAGCTGGTGCTGCTGCAAAGCACCTCTCGGCCGGAGGCCTGGCATGAGTGGTTCCTGGAGCAGGACCTGCAGAGCGTCAGCGCCTACCACGGGCCGCGCTTCGATACGTTCTATATGGCGTTGAGCGCAGCACAGGCCGGGTGCGGGGTAGCGCTGGTGCCGCGCTACCTGGCGGCGAAGGAACTGGCCGACGGTAGCCTGGTGGTGCCGTGGAACCATGCGATGCGCAGTGCCGGGGCGCATTACCTGGCGTACGCCGAACATGCGGCAGAGGTGCCAAAGGTGCGGGCGCTGGTGGAATGGATTGGCGAGCAGTTGCAGGTTTGACGGCCTCTTCGCGGCTAAAGCCGCTCCTACGGGGACCGCGTAGGCGCGGTTTTAGCCGCGAAAGGGCCGTCGAGGTCGATCAAAAAAGGAATGACACACTCACTTTTTTTCGCTTGTGAGCAAAGTGCATTCCCAGCTTTCATGTAAGCGTCCGAACCCAACCAGGAAGCTAGCGATGCCCGCCAACGATTTCGTCAGCCCAGACAGCATCCGCGCGCAGTTCTCTGCCGCCATGTCGCTCATGTACAAACAGGAAGTGCCGCTGTACGGCACGCTGCTGGAGCTGGTGAGCGAAATCAACCAGCAGGTCATGGCCCAGCAACCCGAAGTAGCAGAGGCCCTGCGCTGGACCGGCGAGATCGAGCGCCTGGACCAGGAACGTCACGGCGCCATCCGCGTCGGCACCGCCGAAGAACTGGCCACCATCGCCCGCCTGTTCGCCGTCATGGGCATGCAGCCGGTCGGCTACTATGACCTCAGCTCCGCTGGCGTACCGGTGCATTCCACTGCCTTCCGCGCGGTGCACGAGCAATCTCTGCATGTCAGCCCGTTCCGTGTGTTCACCTCGCTGCTGCGCCTGGAGTTGATCGACAACCCGCAGTTGCGCGAGCTGGCACAGGGCATCCTGGCCAAGCGCCAGATCTTCACCTCCCGCGCCCTCGAACTGATCGCCCAGTGTGAGCGCGAAGGTGGCCTTGACGCCGCGGATGCAGAGACGTTCGTGCAGGAAGCGCTGCACACCTTCCGCTGGCACCAGGACGCTACCGTCACTGCCGAGCAATACCAGCAGCTGCACGACCAACACCGCCTGATCGCCGATGTGGTGGCCTTCAAGGGCCCGCACATCAACCACCTGACCCCGCGTACCCTGGATATCGATGCAATCCAGCTCGGCATGCCTGCCAAGGGCATCCCGCCGAAGGCCGTGGTTGAAGGCCCACCCACCCGCCGCCACCCGATCCTGCTGCGCCAGACCAGCTTCAAGGCCCTGCAGGAAACGGTCGCCTTCCGCGACCAGCAAGGCCGCGAAGGCAGCCACACCGCGCGCTTTGGCGAAATCGAGCAACGCGGCGCGGCACTGACGCCGAAAGGTCGCCAGCTTTACGACAAGTTGCTCGACGCTACCCGCGCTGCGCTGGGTGGCGCTCCAGCCGAAGCCAATGCCGAGCGTTACATGGCGCTGCTACAGGCAAACTTTGCCGAGTTCCCGGATGACCTGGCGCAGATGCGTGAACAGGGCTTGGCGTACTTCCGCTACTTCGCCACCGAGAAAGGCCTGGCCGCACGCGACCAGGAAGGCCGCCCGACCACCCTGCAAGGCTTGATCGACGCGGGCCACGTGCACTTCGAGGCGCTGGTGTACGAGGACTTCCTGCCGGTGAGTGCGGCGGGGATCTTCCAGTCCAACCTGGGTGACGATGCGCAGGCCGAATACGGCAGCAACGCCAACCGCGAAGCGTTCGAAGCGGCGCTGGGGTTGCAGGTACAGGATGAGCTGGCGCTGTATGCGCAAAGCGAGCGCCGGTCGCTGCAGGCCTGTGCACAGGCGTTGAACCTGGGCTCGATGTAAATCTGTACCGGCCTCTTCGCGGGCTTGCCCGCTCCCACAGGTACAGGGCATACGACCTGTGGAAGCGGGCGAGCCCGCGAAGAGGCCGGTGCAGGTGATCAAAGAGGCGGCAGGATTTCCACATCCGGCAAATCCATTGCCGCCACCTCGCCTTCCAGGAACGCACTCAACCGCCGCAACCGCTCGCCGCCTCGCCGGGTGCGCGGCCACACCAGGTAGTAATCCATGCCGCTGGGCACCGCCGTCGGCCATGGCAGGCTCAAGCGCTTCTGCGCCACATCTTCGGCCACCATCAGCAGGTCGCCCATGGATATCCCGTAGCCACGCGCCGCGGCAATCATGCCCAGCTCCAGGGTATCGAACACCTGGCCGCCCTTGAGCGACACCTGGTCGCCAAGCCCCATCCGCTCCAGCCATTCCCGCCAGTCACGCTTGTCCACCGTGGGGTGCAGCAGTTCGACAGAGGCCAGCCTGCAAACATCCCAGGGCTCCTCGTCGAGCAGGTCCGGCGCGCCGACCGGGATCAGTAGCTCAGGGAACAGCTTGCGCACCTCCCACTCCGGCGGGAATACCCCGTCGCTGAGCAACACCGCGCAATCGAACGGCTCCTGGTTGAAATCCACATGGTCGACATCCATCCAGGCGCTGGTCAGCTGCACTTCATTGCCCGGCTGCAGATGCCGAAAGCGGCTAAGGCACGCCAGCAACCAGCGCATGGTCAGGGTCGAGGGGGCTTTCATGCGCAATATGTCGTCTTCACCGCACAAGGTTTCACAGGCCCGCTCAAACGCCGCGAAGCCCTCGCGCACGCCCGGCAGCAGTACCCGCCCCGCTTCGGTAAGTTGCAGGCTGCGGCCACTGCGCACGAACAGGCGGCAGGCAAAATGCTCCTCCAGCGTACGGATATGCCGGCTGATGGCGCTTTGGGTGATGGACAGCTCTTCGCCCGCACGGGTGAAGGAGCTTAGCCGCGCGGCAGCTTCGAATGCGCGCAGGGCATACAGCGGTGGTAGCTGGCGTGGCATGAGGCACCTGCAATATGGGCGTGTGAGGCAAATCCCCGAGAAACCTATATACATGAGTTCAACTCATGCCAACTATCGCATTTATCCTTTTGTGCAAAGTTGACCGAAGCCTCAGAATCGCCCTTCGTTGATCACCCCAGAATGAAGGACTGCCCCCATGCACGTCGCGCCCACCACAGAACTCAAGGCTTTGCTGCGCCTGGCCGGGCCGCTGATTGCCTCGCAGTTGGCGCACATGCTGATGGTGCTGACCGACACCCTGATGATGGCCCGCATCAGCCCTCAGGCTTTGGCGGGGGGTGGCCTGGGGGCAGCCAGCTATTCGTTCGTGTCGATCTTCTGCCTGGGCGTGATCGCCGCCGTCGGCACGCTGGTGGCCATTCGCAAGGGTGCCAACGACATCGAAGGCGCCACCCGACTGGCGCAGAACGGCCTGTGGCTGGCCTGGGCCTTGGCGCTGTTCGCCGCGCTGGTGTTGTGGAATCTTGAACCTGTGCTGCTGCTTTTCGGGCAGAAGCCCGAGAACGTGGCCTCGGCCGCCGAATTTCTCACCCTGCTGCCACTGGCCCTGCCCGGTTATCTGACCTTCATGGCCTTGCGTGGCTTCACCAGCGCGCTGGGTCGCTCGACCCCGGTGATGGTCATCAGTTTGTTCGGCACGGTGCTCAACTACCTGTTCAACGTGGCACTGATCGAAGGCATGTTCGGCCTGCCCAAGCTGGGCCTGATGGGTATCGGTCTGGTCACTGCAGTGGTGTCGATGGGCATGGCCGCTGCCTTGGCGTTGTATATCCGCTGGCACCCGGCCTATACCGCCTACCCGCTGCGCAAGGGCCTGTCACGCCCATCACTGGCGGCCCTGCGCGAGCTGTGGCGGCTGGGCCTGCCGATTGGCGGTACCTACATGGTGGAAGTGGGCCTGTTCGCATTCGCCGCGCTGTGCATGGGCGTGCTGGGCAGCACCGAGCTGGCGGCGCACCAGATTGCCCTGCAGATCGTGTCCACGGCATTCATGGTGCCGACTGGCTTGTCCTATGCGGTGACCATGCGCGTCGGCCTGTACTACGGCGCTGGCAACCTGCTGGCGGCGCGCAGCGCCGGGCGGGTGGGCATAGGGTTTGGGGCCATGATCATGTTTGCCTTCGCCGCGCTGTTCCTGCTGCTGCCCGAAGCACTGGTAGGGCTGTTCATCGACCGTAATGACCCGGCCTTTGCCGCGATCTTCCAGGTGGCCGTGCAGTTGTTGATGGTGGCGGCGTGGTTCGAACTGTTCGACGGCATGCAGACGATTGCCATGGGCTCGATCCGTGGCCTGAAAGACGCCAAGACCACCTTCCTGATCGGGCTGGTGTGCTACTGGCTGGTGGGGGCGCCGAGCGCCTGGTTGTTCACCTTTACCCTAGGCGGTGGTGCAGTAGGGATCTGGTGGGGGCTGGCGCTGGGGCTGGCATGTGCGGCGGTGGCGCTGACGTTTGGCTTTGAGTGGCGGATGAAGCGGTTGTTGGGGAAGGCTTGGGCTACCGGGAAGGCGACGGCTTCGGCCTGACGTGGGGGCCTCTTCGCGGGTAAACCCGCTCCTACAACGGCCTGTGTCCAACCCCGGTGTGTGTGTCCACCGCAGATCAGTGTGTAGGAGCGGGTTTACCCGCGAATGGGCCGGGCCTGCTGGCCAATCTCCACCAGACGTTCACCGTTGCCGCCACCACCGTATTCGCGGGTAAACCCGCTCCTACAGGACGGCCTCCAACTGGCGTCCGGGCGCCTGCAGCAAATACGCCATCAATTCCCCTATCGGTAGCGGTTTGCTGACCAGGAAGCCTTGCACCTGGTCGCAACCAAACCCACGCAGCAACGCCAGTTGCTCTTCACTCTCCACACCCTCGGCCACCACCTCGAGGTTGAGGTTGTGCGCCAGGTTGATCATGGCGTGTACCAGCTTGCGATTCTCTTCGCGCATTTCCATTTCCGCAACAAAGCTGCGGTCCACCTTGAGCAAGGTGATCGGCAGGCTGTTGAGGTGCACGAACGAAGAAAACCCGGTGCCGAAATCATCGAGCGAGAAGCGCACGCCCAGGCGGCCCAGCGCGTCCATGGTCTGGCGCACCACCTCGTTGCGGCGCATCACCGCCGTCTCGGTCAGCTCGAACTCAAGCCAGCGGGCATCCACACCGTGCTCAAGGATCAGGCGACTCAACGTGGCCAGTAGCTGGCTGTCCTGGAACTGACGGAAACTCAGGTTGACCGCCATGTGCAGCGGTTCCAGGCCACGCTCGCACAATGCCTGCATGTCACGCAGGGCACGGGAAATAACCCAATAACCCAAGGGCACGATCAGGCCGCTCTGCTCGGCCAGTGGCACGAACTCGCTAGGCGGCAGCAGCCCGCGTTCGGCATGGCGCCAGCGCACCAGCGCCTCCAGGCCAACAATGCGCCCGTCAGCCAGGTTCAGCCGGGGCTGATAGTGCAGCTCCAGTTCGTCGCGGCGCAGGGCGCGGCGCAACTCGCTTTCCAGGTCGGCAAGGCTGCGTGCGTTGCGGTTGATGCGTTCGTTGAACACATGGAAGGTGCAGCCCTGGCTGCCCTTGGCCTGACGCATGGCGATGTGCGCGTGCCACATCAACGGATCGGCGCCGCTCTGCGCGCGAGCATGTGCAAGGCCCAGGCTGCAGCCCAGCAGCAGGCTCTCGCCGTCGATCCAGTAGGGCTCGGCCAAGGCCTCGACGATGCGTTCGGCAATCCATTCGGCGCGGTTGGCATCACGACGGGTGTCGATCAGCAGGGCGAACTCGTCGCTACCCAGACGTGCCAGCTGGTCACCCGCCTCCAGCTGATGCTTCAGCCGTGCCACCACCTGCAGGATCAACCGGTCACCGCTCTGGTGGCCCAGGGCGTCGTTGACGTGGCGGAAGTTGTCCAGGTCCAGGTGGCCAAGCGCAACACCACGGCCTTCGTTTTCGGCCAGGCGTGCATTGAGCAAAGCCTGGAAGCCCTGGCGGTTGGCGATGCCGGTCAGCGGGTCCTGCTCGGCAAGGCGCTGCAAGGTGGCGACCAGCACCCCGCGCTCTCGCACATGACGCAGTGAGCGGCGCAGAGTATCGGCGTTGAGCTGGTCGCGCACCAGCCAGTCGCTGACAGCGCTGGGCGCGGCCTCAGGCTCGTGGTCAAGCAGCAGGATGGTCGGCAGCTCGCAACGCCCGGGGGCAGGCTGCAAGCCTGGCGTTGCCAGCACGACGGCCTGGCGATCATGGCTGAACAGGCTGTCGACCGCCTCCCAGTTTGGCGCAGTCAATAGCACGGCGCTGCCACCCAGTGCGGGCATGCACGCGTGCAACGAGGCAGCCCATTCCGGCTCATCGGCCAACAGCAGCAAACGCAAAGGTTCGACAGGCGTGGACAAGCGGGCTCCTTAGGGCTTGACGGTGCAACGAGATCTGGAGGGGATGCTACTGCATTCAATGAAAATGATTTTCACTTTTATACATGGTTTTTTCGAGCGTAGCATTCCGACGTATTTTGTCGTGCATCCTGCGCGAAACGAGTCAAACCGGCAAATATGATTTTTTCAGCTACTAGCATTAGTGACACTAATAATTAGGCGGACAAAAGTCTGACTCAGACGTCAGACGGTCGCGCCACAACGGCCCCATGCCTGTTAGAATGCGCGGCTATTTTCTGGCGACCCCCGGTTTCTAGCATGTCCCGACTCAATCCCCGGCAGCAGGAAGCCCGTGACTATGTCGGCGGCCCTCTTTTGGTGCTCGCCGGTGCAGGTTCGGGCAAGACCAGCGTGATCACGCGCAAGATTGCCCACCTCATCCAGAACTGCGGCATCCGCGCCCAGTACATCGTGGCGATGACCTTCACCAACAAGGCTGCGCGCGAGATGAAGGAGCGGGTCGCCACCTTGCTGCGCCCGGGGGAAGGCCGTGGCCTGACCGTGTGTACGTTCCACAACCTGGGCCTGAACATCATCCGCAAGGAACACGAGCGCCTGGGCTACAAACCGGGTTTCTCGATCTTCGACGAGTCCGACATCAAGGCGTTGCTGTCGGACATCATGCAGAAGGAATACTCCGGCGACGACGGCATCGACGAGATCAAGAACATGATCGGTGCCTGGAAGAACGACCTGGTCCTGCCGCCAGAAGCCCTGGAAAAGGCGCGCAACCCGCGCGAGCAGACCGCCGCCATCGTCTACACCCACTATCAGCGCACGCTCAAGGCGTTCAACGCGGTGGACTTCGACGACCTGATCCTGCAGCCGGTCAAGCTGTTCCAGGAACACCCCGAGGTGCTGGAGCGCTGGCAGAACCGCGTGCGCTACCTGCTGGTGGACGAATACCAGGACACCAACGCCAGCCAGTACCTGCTGGTGAAGATGCTGATCGGCATGCGCAACCAGTTCACCGTGGTGGGCGACGACGACCAGTCGATCTACGCCTGGCGCGGCGCACGCCCTGAGAACCTGATGCTGCTCAAGGAGGACTACCCCTCCCTGAAGATCGTCATGCTCGAGCAGAACTACCGCTCCACCAGCCGCATCCTGCGCTGCGCCAACGTGTTGATCGCCAACAATCCGCATGCGTTCGAAAAGCAGCTGTGGAGCGAAATGGGCGTGGGCGACGAGATCCGCGTGATCCGCTGCAAGAACGAGGAAGCCGAGGCCGAACGCGTGGCCATGGAAATCCTCACCTTGCACCTGCGCACCAACCGCCCGTACAGCGACTTCGCCATCCTCTACCGCGGCAACTACCAGGCCAAGCTGATCGAGCTGAAGCTGCAGCATCACCAGGTGCCGTATCGCCTGTCGGGTGGCAACAGTTTCTTCGGCCGCCAGGAGGTCAAGGACCTGATGGCCTACCTGCGCTTGCTGGTGAACCCGGACGACGACAACGCCTATTTGCGGGTAATCAACGTACCGCGCCGGGAAATCGGCTCCACCACCCTGGAAAAGCTCGGCAACTACGCCACCGAGCGCGGCATTTCGATGTACGCCGCCAGCGAGGAACTGGGCCTGGGTGAGCACCTGGACGCCCGCTACACCGAGCGTTTGCAGCGCTTCAAGCACTGGCTGGATGGGGTGCGCCACAAGGTTGCCCTGGAAGACCCGATTGCCGCGTTGCACGAAATGATCCGCGACATCGACTACGAAAACTGGATCCGCCAGCAGACCGCCAGCGACAAGGCTGCAGAGTTCCGGATCAGCAACGTCTGGTTCCTGGTGGAAGCGCTGAAAAACACCCTCGAGAAGGACGAAGAGGGTGACATGACCATCGAAGACGCCATCGGCAAGTTGGTGCTGCGCGACATGCTCGAGCGCCAGCAGGAAGAAGAAGAGAACGCCGAAGGTGTTCAGATGATGACCCTGCATGCCTCCAAGGGCCTGGAATTCCCCTACGTGTTCATCATGGGCATGGAAGAGGAAATCCTCCCGCACCGCTCCAGCATCGAGGCCGACACCATCGAAGAGGAACGCCGCCTGGCCTACGTGGGCATCACCCGCGCGCGCCAGACCCTGGCCTTCACCTTCGCCGCCAAGCGCAAGCAGTACGGTGAAATCATCGACTGCACGCCCAGCCGGTTCCTCGACGAACTGCCGCCGGACGACCTGGCCTGGGAGGGCCTGGACGATGCGCCGGTCGAGGTGAAGGCCGCTCGCGGCAACAACGCCCTGGCCGATATCCGGGCAATGCTCAAACGCTGATCAACCATTACTCTTTAACTTTGCCGCTTTTAGCGGCCACGGTGGTTTGTATGGCCGATTTGAGCTCACAGATCGCCCATACAGACCACTATCTACATCGAGGAAATCACAGTGGAAGCACTGCATCAGAAGATTCGCGAAGAAGGCATCGTGCTTTCCGATCAGGTTCTCAAAGTCGACGCGTTTCTCAACCACCAGATCGATCCCGCGCTGATGCAGCTGATCGGTGACGAGTTCGCTCGCCTGTTCGCCGACGCCGGCGTGACCAAGATCGTCACCATCGAAGCCTCGGGCATTGCCCCGGCGGTGATGACCGGTCTGAAACTGGGTGTGCCGGTCATCTTCGCTCGCAAGCACCAGTCGCTGACCCTGACCGAGAACCTGCTGACCGCCTCGGTGTATTCCTTCACCAAGCAGACCGAGAACACCGTGGCCATCTCGCCGCGTCACCTCAACAGCAGCGACCGCGTGCTGGTGATCGACGACTTCCTGGCCAACGGCAAAGCCTCGCAGGCGCTGATCTCGATCATCAAGCAGGCAGGTGCCACCGTGGCGGGCCTGGGTATCGTGATCGAGAAGTCGTTCCAGGGCGGCCGTGCCGAACTGGACAGCCAGGGCTACCGCGTTGAATCGCTGGCCCGGGTGAAGTCGCTGGAAGGTGGTGTGGTCAGCTTCATCGAATAAGGCCTCACCGCCCCGGCGTAGGAGCGGGTTTACCCGCGAATGCGATGGCAGATTCAATATCGCATTCGCGGGTAAACCCGCTCCTACACGGGGCCAGTGTGCGCAGGCGATTAACTTGTAGCCTGTAAGCCTGCCAGCAGTAGCCGCTGATAAAGCTCCTCTTTCAACCCTTGCGGAACCTCCAGCCCCATCCGCGCCAGATGCCGCTCATACCCCTCCGGCCCCGGCGCATCCAGCGCGGCCTTGCCCAGCTCCAGCACCTCGCTCAGCTTGAACTTACTCTTCAACCAGTTCAGCGCCCGCAACAGATCCCGCTCCTCGGCCGTAAAGTCGGTGCCCATCGGATACTCCGGGAACAGCCGCGCATGCTGTGCCCTGATCGCCTCCAGGCGTTGCGGGGTATTGTCGGTAAAGTGCGCCTCCAGCTGAAAGTCGTCGGCAAGCTTGCCAGCTTCTTTTGCCTGCTTGATCAGGCCCGGCTGGAACCGCGAATCGCTCACCGCCAACAACCGCGCAATCACCTCGCTGTCAGTCTGCCCACGCAAGTCCGCAATGCCGTACTCGGTCACCACGATATCGCGCAGGTGCCGGGGAATGGTGCAGTGGCCATAGGTCCAGAACAGGTTCGAGGTCACCTCCCCGCCTGCCTCGCGCCAACTGCGCAATAGCAAGATCGAACGCCCGCCCTCCAGCGCATGGCCCTGGGCAACGAAGTTGTACTGCCCGCCCACGCCACTGAGCACGCGGCCGTCTTCAAGCTGGTCAGCCACCCCGGCGCCGAGCAGGGTCATGCCGAACGCGGTGTTGATGAAGCGCGCATCACGACGTTGTCGGCGCTTGAGTGCCTCCTGCCCATATAGCTCGTTGATGAAGCTGATACGAGTCATGGCAAACTGCGCGCGCTGCTCCAGCGGCATCTCGCGCAAGCGCTGGTAGAACGCCTGCGGGCCGAGGAAAAAGCCGCCATGCAGTATTGCGCCCTGCTCGTCCGCCGGGCGTCGTAGCAGCCCTGCTTCAGCCAGCACCAGCAGGCCGTTGACGAACATCTCGCTGCAGCCGTACAGGCCGTGGGCAAAGGTGTCCAGGCCCCCTTCTCGCTCGATCAATGCCTGCCACGGTCCGACATCCAGCGCCTTGAGCACCGCACGGTAACCGGCGTTGTCGCCCTGACGTGCCAGCAATGCCGCGGCAACCGCATCGCCCATGGCACCAATGCCGATCTGCAGCGTACCGCCATCGCGTACCAGGCTGCTGGCGTGCAGGCCGATGCAGTGGTCCTGGATGCCGACCGGCATGTTTGGCGTGGAAAACAGCCGACGTTGCTCGGCTTCGTCGAGCAGCAGGTCGAAGGCATCGATGGGCAGCTCGGCATCGCCTGGCATGTAGGGCAGTTCGGCATGCACCTGGCCCAGCATGAGGATGGTTTCGCCAGCAGCGCGGCGCTTGGCGATCATCGGCAGCAGGTCGAGGGTGATGTCTGGGTTGCAGGCCAGGCTCAGGTGCACGGGCTTTTCAGGGGTGGCGGCCACCAACTGGGCGATCAGGTTCAGGCCCTTGGCGTTGATATCCCGTGCGGCGTGGCTGTAGTTGCTGCTGACGTAGTTCTGCTGCGCCGATTCGCTGTGCAGCAGGCTACCGGGCTGCATGAAGAACTGTTCGACCCGAATATTGGGTGGCAACGTGTCGTTGCGCAGGTCTGCGAGGTAACTGAGCTCTTCGTAGTCAGCGAAGACACGCTCGACGAAGGGTTCGAGAAAACGCCGCTGCAGGCCATCGCCCAGTGGCGGGCGGCCGAGGGAAAGTGCGGTGTAGATGGTCAGGCGCCGTTCGGGCAGCTCGCGTACGCGGGCGTAAAGCGCGTTGACGAAGGCATTGGGTTTGCCCAGGCCCAAAGGCAGGCCCATGTGGATATGGGCTGGCAGCCGGGACAAGACCTGCTCGACAGCCTGGTCGATGGAGCAGAGGTGCATCTGGGCCTCCTGAAACATCCATGGGTTCAGGAGTTGGACATGGATTCTAAAGGTTGGTTGCCGGGCCTCTATCGGCTAGGCACCACCTCGCAAACGTTGCATTTCCATGCAGCACAGAGGTCTCAGGGTCCGATTGGCCAAACTTGCTAGTCAGAATGTGTCGCCGTTGAGTTGATGGAGAAGCCTAAGCGGCATTCTAACTTCTGACCGCACAATAATATTGCTGAACGTAGGCGGCCTAATCAGCAGAATGTCAGGACTCGGACGATCAAATTGCACGCCCACTCTCCACCGCTCAACTCCTCTTCCGTACACCGCAAAAATCCGTCCATCCTTTCCAGCATACTTGTTAGCGTGCCTATAATTTGTCGATACATAGAACCCTTTGCCTAAAAGATCGCGCTTCAAAAGGCTTGCATTCACTCCAGCCTCCAACGACTGCGTATGCTTATTCTGGCTACCATGAAAGCCAATCAAAACATAATCATCTGACACTCTGTCAGTTTTCTTGACAACGTTGATTCTGTATTCATCTGGGATATTGCGGTAACTAACGAAATGCGTTTCGGTCTCCGCTGATGCGAGCTGGTTTACAATGGGAGGCAAGTTCAGTTTTTTGGGGATGAGACGTCTGTAGAGTTTAACGAAGGACCTACCAACCGAATTTTCACCACTGGGATCATGTCGGTTTATGGGATCTCCAAGGCAGTACGCGTACGAATTCAATCCGCCAGTTGCGAAGGGACTCATCCTGTCCGGGCTAATGAACCGCATCAATGATGTGCTGAATGATCGATGGCCATTGCCCAGTGGATAGTAACCGGAAGCAGGATCCAGGCGGTCACCATTGAAGCCGAGCAGACTCGGGGTGGTCGCTTGGTAGCCGTATGGTGTATACCCCAGACCTTGATGAGAGCTGCCGGTAATCAGCCTTGCCGATTGCCTTAGACTGACGGCGTTTTGTTCCGAACAGTTTCCGCCCGCTGGAACCGAATCCATTGTTCCATACCCACCACCTTAAGATGCTCCAGTATTCGGCGGAAAATCCGTAGATACAACTGGTAGAAAAGCTAGTTGTACAGAATCTCTCTCAATGTCGTCACGGCGTTGATTGGTTGCCTGTGCAGGCCCGTTCGCGGCAAAGCCACTCCTACGGGGATCGCGTTGCCCGATAGGAGCGGCTTTGCCGCGAACGGGCCGGTAAAGACGCCCCAAAAACAAAGCCCGCCATCAACGGCGGGCCTCATGCAATTCAGCTGTAAATCACAGCCCGGACATTTTCTTGATCGCCCCTTTCAGGTCTTCATCCGAGCAGTCTGCACAGGTGCCCTTTGGCGGCATGGCGTTGATGCCAGTAATGGCCTTGGCCAGGATGCCGTCCAGGCCGCCCTGGTGGTCGGCGCGTTCTTTCCACGCCGCGGTGTCACCAATTTTAGGCGCGCCGAGCAAGCCGCTGCCATGGCAGGCATTGCAGTGCTTGGCGATGATTTCATCCGGCGTTTTGGCTCCCCCGCCACCCGCTGCAGCGGCCACTTCCATGCCTTTGCACTCCTGGCCCTGGACGCACACCTGGCCAACCGGCTCCAGGCGCTTGGCGATGTCGTCATTGGTCGCAGCGGTTGCGCTCATTGCCCAGAGGGCGAATACGGCTGCTGGTACGGCCAGCATCTTCTTGATTTGATTCACGCGAACACCCTCATGGTGGCTAATCACGCTCGCGGCCACGGATCGGCGAGCGTTGAAAAGTATAGCGGGAACCCAGAGGCCGTGAAACGACCCCACACAGGAAAGGGGTATTGCCGACTCAATGCACTGCGCTGGATCAAAAGTTTGAAGGCGTCGCCGCACTGATCAGCCGCGCCGGCTGGTCGAATGGGTTGCGGAAGCGATGCGGGCGGGTGCTTTCGAAGTAGTAGCTGTCGCCTTCTTCGAGAACGAAAATCTCGTTGCCGACCACCAGCTCCAGGCGGCCTTCAAGCAGGATACCGGTCTCCTCGCCGTCGTGGGTGAGCATCTCGGCACCGGTGTCCGCACCTGGCGGGTACACCTCGGTCAGAAAAGCGATGGCACGGTTGGGGTGCGACTTGCCCACCAGCTTCATGGTCACCGCACCGTCCGAGATATCAATCAGCTCATGGGCCTTGTAGACGATCTGAGTGGGGCTTTGGGGCTCCAGCTCGACCGAAAAGAATTCGACCATGGACATGGGAATGCCGCTCAGCACTTTGCGCAGCGAGCTGATAGAGGGGCTTACGCTGTTCTTCTCGATCATCGAGATGGTGCTGTTGGTCACGCCAGCACGCTTGGCGAGTTCGCGCTGCGACAGGCCCTTGAGCTTGCGGATGGCTTGCAGTCGTTCGCCGACGTCCAAAGCTGGAGCCTCCTGAAACGGTAAAAGGGGGGTGGATGTGAACGATATCATGGCAATGCCGTTCAGTATTTACAACACACCGCCCCCAACCTGTCCGCTTCAGCGTCTCATTCGCCGATGTAGTCCCGTGGTACCCGCTTCAGGTTACAGAAGATCTGATAGGGAATAGTGCCCGCATGCGCGGCCACTTCACTGGCCAGCACCTGCTTGCCCCAGAATTCGACCGGGCTGCCGACAGTGGCTTGCGGTACGTCGGTGAGGTCGATGCTGAGCATGTCCATCGACACCCGGCCGATCAGCTGGGTGCGCTTGCCAGCGACCAGCACCGGGGTGCCGTTGGGCGCCTGGCGCGGGTAGCCATCGGCATAGCCCATGGCGACCACACCCACGCGGGTCGGCCGAGGGCTGACGAACTTGGCACCATAGCCAACCGGCTCGCCGGCAGGCAGCTCGCGCACGCTGATCACCCGCGATTGCAGGGTCATCACCGGTTGCAGGCGGGCGGCCTCGGCCTGCGCCACTTCGAACGGCGTGGCGCCGTACAGCATCAGGCCTGGGCGCACCCAGTCGCTGGGCGCTTGCGGCCAGCCCAGCACGCCGGGCGAGTTACGCAGGCTGCATTCGGCGGCCAGGCCCTGTCGGGCAGCTTCGAACACAGCGATCTGCTGGGAGGTGGCGTCAGCGTCCAGTTCGTCGGCGCGAGCGAAGTGGCTCATCAACACGATGCGCGAAACCTTGCCGCTGGCCAGCAGTCGCTGGTAGGCATCGTGGTAGTCCTTGGGGTGCAGGCCAACGCGGTGCATGCCACTGTCCAGCTTCAGCCAGACGTTGAGCGGTTTGTGCAGCGGGGTTTTATCGATGGCGTCCAGTTGCCACAGCGAGTGCACCACGCACCACAGGTCGTGCTCGGCGATCAGCGCCAGTTCGCTGGCTTCGAAAAAACCTTCCAGCAGCAGTACCGGGGCTTTGATACCGGCGGCGCGCAGTTCCAGCGCCTCTTCGATGCAGGCCACGGCAAAGCCGTCGGCTTCGGCCTCCAGGGCCAGGGCGCAGCGCACGGCGCCGTGGCCGTAGGCATCGGCCTTGATCACGGCGAGGGCTTTGGCACCCGTCAGTTCACGGGCCAGACGGTAGTTGTGGCGCAGGGCCTGGAGGTCGATCAGGGCGCGGGCGGGACGCATGGCGGCTGCCTTATGGTGGTTCGGGTTGAAATCGGTGGTGGATTCTTCGCGGGCTTGCCCGCTCCCACAGGTAGTGCACAGCGTTCAAAAGCTGTGGTGTACCTGTGGAATGGACCGGCACAGGCTATTACTGCTGGTGAACCGGCGCGCTTTGCCCGTGCTTGGCCACTTCCCGGCTGTTGCCATAACGGGAGATATCCAGGCCTTCGGCACTGATCTGCGGCTTCTTGCGCGCAATCAGGTCGGCCAGCAGGCGACCGGAACCGCACGCCATGGTCCAGCCCAAGGTACCGTGACCGGTGTTCAGGAACAGGTTGCGGAACGCCGTGGCACCCACGATCGGTGTGCCGTCCGGGGTCGCCGGGCGCAAGCCGGTCCAGAAGCTGGCCTGGCTCAGGTCACCGCCGCGAGGATAAAGGTCGTTGACGATCATCTCCAGCGTTTCGCGCCGACGCGGGTTCAGCGACAGGTCAAAACCAGCGATTTCAGCCATGCCCCCAACGCGGATGCGGTTGTCGAAACGGGTGATGGCAACCTTGTAGGTCTCGTCGAGAATGGTCGAAGTCGGGGCCATGTCGCTGTTGGTGATCGGCACGGTCAGCGAATAGCCTTTCAGCGGATACACCGGAGCCTTGATGCCCAGCGGCTTGAGCATCTGTGGCGAGTAGCTGCCCAGCGCCAGCACGTAGCGGTCTGCCGTTTCCAGCTTGCCGTCGATCCACACGCCATTGATGCGGTCACCCGCGAAGTCCAGGCGCTGGATGTCCTGGCCGAAGCGGAACTCCACGCCCAGCTTCAACGCCATGTCGGCAAGCTTGGTGGTAAACAGCTGGCAGTCGCCAGTCTGGTCGTTCGGCAGGCGCAGGGCGCCGGCCAGGATATCTTTCACGCCGGCCAGGGCGGGTTCGACGCGGGCAATGCCGTCGCGGTCGAGCAGCTCGTAGGGCACACCGGACTGTTCGAGTACGGCAATGTCCTTGGCCGCAGCATCGACCTGGGCCTGGGTGCGGAACAGCTGGGTGGTGCCCAGGCTGCGGTTTTCGTAGTTGATGCCGGTTTCGGCGCGCAGTTCGTCGAGGCAGTCACGGCTGTACTCGGACAGGCGCACCATGCGCTCCTTGTTCACCGCGTAGCGGCTGGCAGTGCAGTTGCGCAGCATCTGTGCCATCCACAGGTACTGGTCGACATCGCCCGTGAGCTTGATGGCCAGGGGAGCGTGACGTTCCAGCAGCCACTTGATGGCTTTGAGCGGTACACCAGGGGCAGCCCAGGGCGAGGCATAGCCGGGCGAGATCTGGCCGGCGTTGGCAAAGCTGGTTTCCATGGCCACCGCCGGCTGGCGGTCGACCACCGTGACTTCGAAACCTTGCCGGGCCAGGTAATAGGCACTGGCGGTTCCGATTACACCGCTACCAAGTACCAGAACTCGCATCGTTTTATCCCTCACACGCGGCGCGCCGCACACTTTTATTGAAATGGCATGAATGGGCGCAGTATAGGAATTTGAGACCAGTGCAATTCACTATATAAAAGCCTATTATTGGCGAGAATTCTCGGCAAAATCGCCTTTCACGGAGGGGCATCCCCTATGAGAACCCAGCACCAGACCAAGCGTGAACTGGACAAGATCGACCGCAACATCCTGCGTATCCTGCAGAATGACGGGCGTATCTCCTTCACCGAACTGGGCGAGAAAGTTGGGCTGTCCACCACCCCTTGCACCGAGCGGGTTCGCCGCCTGGAGCGCGAGGGCATCATCATGGGCTACAACGCCCGCCTGAACCCGCAGCACCTCAAGGGCAGCCTGCTGGTGTTCGTGGAAATCAGCCTGGACTACAAGTCGGGCGACACCTTCGAGGAGTTCCGCCGCGCGGTCTTGAAGCTGCCCCACGTGCTGGAATGCCACCTGGTGTCGGGTGATTTCGACTACCTGGTTAAAGCGCGTATTTCGGAAATGGCCTCATACCGCAAGCTGCTCGGCGACATCCTGCTGAAACTGCCGCACGTGCGCGAATCGAAGAGCTACATCGTGATGGAAGAGGTGAAGGAGAGCCTCTGCCTGCCGATCCCGGACTGAGGCTAGACCAGCACCTGGCGGGTGGTGGCAATGAACTGGTGGACCAACTGTTCAGCGGCGGGGTCGATCATCGGTTCAGGGCCACGACCACGCGGGCAGGCCATGCGCGGGGTGGTGCCGAACAGCCGGCAGATCATCGGCCGCTCTTCATACACCGTGCAGCCGTTGGGGCCCAGGTGCACGCAGTCCAGACGCTCCAGAGCAGCGTCCTGCTCGGCCTGGGACTTGCGCGGCAGGCGGGCCATTTCCTCCGCCGAGGTGGTGACCGGGCCGCAGCAGTCGTGGCAGCCGGGCTCGCACTCGAAAGAGGGGATGAGTTCGCGCAGGAAGTGGATCTTGTGGCGGTTGCAGGACATGACGGGATACAAGCTGACAAAGTGATTGGATTATAGGCTTATTCGCGGGTTCACCCGCGAACGAGTATGAAGCCCTCGCTGGTTGCCCGGCCGCGATGGCACAGCTTATCCTCGTCCCCCCTCCATTTTTCAGGGCCGCCCCAATGATCCACAGCGCGCAGCACGCCGCCTCCTATTACGCCGCCAGCAGCGCGCCACACCCCGACCACGCCTACCTGCAAGGCGAACACAACGCCGACGTGTGCATCATCGGCGGCGGCTACTCGGGCCTGAACACCGCCATCGAGCTGGCAGAGCGTGGTTTCTCGGTCATCCTGCTGGAAGCGCGCAAACTTGGCTGGGGCGCCAGTGGGCGCAATGGCGGGCAATTGATCCGAGGGGTCGGCCATGGTCTGGAGCAGTTCCTCCCGGTCATCGGCGAAGAAGGCGTGCGCACCATGAAGCTGATGGGCCTGGAGGCCGTACAGATCGTGCGCGAGCGGGTAGAAAAGCATGCTATCGCCTGCGACCTGGCCTGGGGCTACTGCGACCTGGCCAACAAACCCGCCGAGCTGCTGGGCTTTGCCGAAGACGCTGAGGAGCTGCGCAGTCTGGGCTATGCACATGAGCTGCGGCTGGTCGGCAAGGACGATATCCACAGCGTGGTGGGTGCCGACTGCTATGTGGGGGGGCTGGTCGACATGGGCTCCGGGCATCTGCATCCGCTCAATCTGGCACTGGGTGAAGCCGCCGCAGCCGCCCGCCTGGGCGTGAAGTTGTTCGAGCAATCCGAAGTCACCCGCATCGACTATGGCACTGAAGTGCAGGTGCATACCGCCCAAGGCCGGGTACGCGCCAAGACCCTGGTACTGTGCTGCAACGCCTACCACAACGACCTCAATCGCGAGCTGGGCGGCAAGGTGCTGCCGGCCGGCAGCTACATCATCGCCACCGAGCCGCTGGGCGAAGAACGCGCACGCGCATTGCTGCCGCAGAATATGGCGGTGTGTGACCAGCGCGTGGCGCTGGACTACTACCGCCTGTCCGCCGACCACCGCCTGCTGTTTGGCGGTGCCTGCCACTATTCAGGCCGCGACCCGAAGGACATCGCCGCCTATATGCGGCCGAAGATGCTCAAGGTGTTCCCGCAGCTTGCCGACGTGCGCATCGACTACCAGTGGGGCGGCATGATCGGCATTGGTGCCAATCGCCTGCCGCAGGTTGGCCGCCTGGCCAGCCAGCCGAACGTGTATTACGCCCAGGCCTACTCGGGCCATGGGCTCAACGCCACCCACCTGGCCGCGCGCCTGCTGGGTGAAGCCATCAGTGGCCAGGAAAGCGGGCGCTTCGACCTTTTCAACAAGGTGCCGCACATCACCTTCCCTGGCGGCAAGCACCTGCGCTCGCCACTGCTGGCGCTGGGGATGCTGTGGCATCGCCTGAAAGAGCTGGCCTGAAAGTCCCCATCCTTGTGGCAGCAACTGTCTTGCTTAAAATCTAAAAGCTGACGCGCCCCCTGTGGGAGCGGGCGTGCCCGCGAACACGGGCGAAGCCCGTGCCATCCTCCGCGACTTCTGCTTCGCGGGCATGCCCGCTCCCACAGGGTCGGTGCAGGTTTTAAGTCTGGGGCACAACAGGCCCTCCTGCGACCATCGTGTCAGTCCTTCCAGAAGGGTTTCCGCCCTTCGATCCGGGCCTGCTCCCAGCTCAGCCCGACATCGCGCAACTCGTCATCGGTCAGCTGCAGCAACGCCCTGCGGGTATGCCAGCGATGCAGCATCAGCCCCCAACGCCCCAAACCCTCTGGCGCGTTGAACACCTTGGCCTGCTGCCCGGCTTCCAGTTCCTTGGCCAACAGTTGCAAGCGCACATCGCTCATGCCACCCATCACCGCATCCTCCCGTTCAGTTGTTACCGTGGAGAAAGCATGCGCGTCGGCACCCTCGACAATACAGATCCAATACAGCCTTATTATTCCCATACAGAATTGGCCGCTGGCCGACTGAATGCTGTATTTTCAGCCCAACTGTACCGGTCGCTATGCCAATGCAGCGCAGGAGTATGCCTTGACCCTCTACCTGAATCTCGCCGAAATACTCGGCGCCCGCATCGAGCAGGGCCTCTATCGCCCTGGCCAGCGCCTGCCGTCTGTACGCGCACTGAGTGAGGAGCACGGGGTCAGCCTGAGCACCGTGCAGCAGGCCTATCGCATGCTCGAAGACAGCGGCATGGTCTCGCCGCGGCCCAAGTCCGGCTACTTCGTCAGCGACCAACGGCAGTTGCCGGCACTGCCCGCAGTCAGCCGCCCGGCCCAGCGCCCGGTGGACATCTCGCAGTGGGAACAGGTGCTGGAGCTGGTGCGCAGTACGCCGCGCCATGATGTGGTGCAACTCGGCCGCGGCATGCCCGACATCGACAGCCCTACCCTGAAGCCGCTGCTGCGCAGCCTTGCCCAGTTGAGCCGGCGCCAGGACATGCCTGGCCTGTACTACGACAACATCCACGGTAACCTGGCCCTGCGCGAACAGGTGGCCCGGCTGATGCTCGACTCCGGCTGCCGCCTGGGGCCGGCCGACCTGGTGATCACCACCGGCTGCCATGAGGCGCTGTCATGCAGCATCCGCGCAGTCTGCGAGCCAGGCGACATCGTCGCGGTCGACTCGCCCAGCTTCCACGGCGCCATGCAAACCCTCAAGGGCTTGGGCATGAAAGCGCTGGAAATCCCCACCGACCCGGTCACCGGCATCAGCCTGGAGGCGCTGGAGCTGGCCCTGGAGCAGTGGCCGATCAAGCTCATCCAGATCACCCCCAGCTGCAACAACCCGCTGGGCTACATCATGCCTGAGGCACGCAAGAAGGCCCTGCTGAGCCTCGCCCAACGCTATGACGTGGCGATTCTGGAAGACGATGTGTACGGCGACCTGGCCTATACCTACCCACGCCCACGCACCCTGAAGTCGTTCGACGACGATGGCCGCGTGCTGCTCTGCAGCTCGTTCTCCAAAACCCTCGCGCCTGGCCTGCGGATCGGCTGGGTGGCGCCCGGGCGCTACCTGGAGCGCGTGCTGCACATGAAATACATCAGCACCGGCAGCACCGCCAGCCAGCCTCAGCTGGCCATCGCTGACTTCATCGCCGCCGGGCACTACCAGCCCCATGTACGGCGCATGCGCAGCCAGTACCAGCGTGGCCGCGACCTGATGGGCGACTGGGTGACCCGCTACTTCCCGGCGGGCACCCGGGTCAGCCGGCCCCAGGGCGGCTTCATGCTGTGGGTGGAATTACCCGAACATCTCGATACGCTTCGGCTGAACCGCGCTTTACTGGAGCAGGGCGTGCAGGTTGCCGTGGGCAGCATCTTTTCGGCCTCGGGCAAGTTTCGCCACTGCCTGCGCATGAATTTCGCCGCCAGGCCAACGCCGCAGATCGAAGCCTCCGTGCGCAAGGTTGGTGAAACCGCCCTTCGTCTACTGGATGACGAAAGCGCCGACGCGTAACTTTACGCCGCCCGTCACGGTCAAACCCCTAAAGCCCTTGCTGTAACAGGACGGTCCACCCTTGAGACTCCAGCGAGCCTTGCCTCTGCTGCTGGTGTTGTTGCTCGGCCTTGCCGGTTGCACAAGCATCAGCGCGCCCCGGGAAACCAGCCAGGCGTTGCCTGCCCACGAATCGGCCTTTGGCCGCTCGGTGCTGCGCCAGGCCGCGCCCTATGGCGGCCGCTCGGGCTTTCGCCTGCTGCCCAACAGCAACGAGGCATTTCGCGCCCGCGCCGAACTGATACGCAACGCCCAGGCGAGCATCGACCTGCAGTACTACATCGTCCACGACGGCCTCAGTACCCGCGCCCTTGTGCATGAACTGCTGCGCGCCGCCGACCGTGGCGTGCGCGTGCGCATCCTGCTCGACGACACCACCAGCGACGGCCTGGACACCGTCATGGGCACCCTCGATGCCCACCCGAACATCCACATTCGCGTGTTCAACCCACTGCATCTGGGGCGCAGTACCGGCGTTACGCGCGCCGTGGGCCGGCTGTTCAACTTGTCGCGCCAGCACCGACGCATGCACAACAAGCTGTTCCTGGTGGACAACAGCATGGCCATCGTCGGCGGTCGCAACCTGGGCGACGAGTATTTCGATGCCGAGCCCAACCTCAACTTCACCGACATCGACCTGCTGGGCGTGGGCCCGGTGGCCGAGCAGCTGGGGCACAGCTTCGACCAGTACTGGAACAGCGCCCTCAGCCGGCCGATCACCGATTTCCTCTGGCATGACCCGGATGCCAACGACCTGCGGGCCAGCCGCCAGCGCCTGGAAGTGTCGCTGGCCAAAGCCAGGACCCAGCGCAAGGCCCTGTACGACCGCTTGATGGCCTATCAGTCGCAGCCGCGCCTGGATGTGTGGCGCAACGAGCTGATCTGGGCTCACGCACAGGCCCTATGGGATGCGCCCAGCAAGGTGTTGGCCGAAGACGAACCGGACCCGCAATTACTGCTGAGCCAGCAACTGGCTCCGGACCTGGCTAACGTGCACCGCGAGTTGGTCCTGGCATCGGCCTACTTTGTACCAGGCGAACCGGGGCTGCTGTACCTGACCGGCCGCGCCGACGCTGGCGTTTCGGTGAAGCTGCTGACCAACTCGCTTGAAGCCACCGACGTGCCGGCAGTGCATGGAGGCTATGCCCCCTATCGTCGTGCCTTGCTTGAGCACGGGGTGCAGCTTTACGAGCTTCGCCGCCAGCCAGGCGACCCCAGCGCGGGGCGATTGAGTTTTCGTGGCAGCTCGGATTCGAGCCTGCACACCAAGGCGATCGTGTTCGACCGGCGCAAGACCTTCATCGGCTCGTTCAACTTCGACCCGCGCTCAGTATTGTGGAACACCGAGGTCGGGGTACTGGTGGACAGCCCGGAGCTTGCCGAATACACCCGCGAGCTAGCCCAGCAGGGTATGGCGCCTGCGCTGAGCTATCAGGTGAAACTGATAGGCAACAAGCTGGTGTGGGCGACCGAGGACAATGGCCAACGGCACGTGCTGACGTCTGAGCCGGGTGGGGTCTGGCGGCGGTTCAATGCCTGGATCAGCAAGGCGGTTGGCTTGGAGAAGATGCTATAGCGGCGATTCCGGGGCCTTGCGGCCCCCAAAATCATCAGGCAGAAACCGGCTCAAAGGCTCCGCGCCGCCGGGTCAATACCACCAACCCCGCAGCCCCGGCCGCCATCAGGAACAGCAACGCATGCCCGCTGATCCACTGGCTCCCCGCCCCCGCCAACAACGGCCCGAGCAAACAGCCAATACCCCACAGCTGGGCCACGTGGGCATTGGCCCGTACCAACTCATCATCGCGGTAGCGCTCACCGATCAGCACCAGCGACAAGGTGAACAAGCCGCCGGCACTGGCGCCGAACAACACCCACAACGGCCAGATAACCGGCGTGTGCAACAGCAGCGGGATCGCCAGGCTGGACACCAGCAGGGTCACCGCACAGCCAGTGAACAGGGTACGTCGCGACATATGGTCGGCCAGCGCGCCGATGGGCAATTGCAGCACTGCATCACCCACCACCACGGTACTCACCATGAACAAGGCGATTTCGGTGCTGAAACCCTGCTGCAGGCAATACACCGGCAGCAAGGTGAGGATCATCGCCTCGAACGAGGCGAACAGGGCAATGGCCCAGGCAATTACCGGTAAGCGTCGGCAGAAGGCGAACAGGTCGCCAAAGGTGACACTGCAGGCTTCCGTGCTCGGCGCTCCACCACGCCCCAGCAGAACCAGCGGCGCGGCCAGCAGCAGGCCGGTCGCCGCCCAGAAGCCGAAGTCGTCATCAGAGCCGAGGAAACCCAGCACCAACGGCCCGGCCAACTGGCTCAGGGCGTAGCTGCTGCCATACAGCGCCACCAACCGGCCACGCCACTGTTCGACCACCAGTTGGTTGATCCAGCTTTCGCCGAGGATGAACACCACGGTCAGAGACATGCCGATCATCAGCCGCAGCAGCAGCCATAACGGGTAACTAGGCAGCAGCGCGAGTAGGCCAATCGACAGCGCCCCGCCCCACAGGCATAGGCGCATCGCCGAAGGTACGCCAACCCAACCTGCCAGGCGGCTGGCCAGGCTGGCGCCGGCCAGTACGCCCAACGCCGGCATTGCCGCCATCACGCCGATGGCGAAGCTGCCGTAGCCCCAGGCCTCCAGGCGCAGGGACACCAGCGGCATGCTCACGCCAAGCGCCAGCCCGACACTGAGCACCGATGCCAGTACGGCGAAGTAGGTACCCCAACGCATTACAGCCTCCCAGCCAATATTTCCAGGGGCCCATTTGCGGGCAAGCCCGCTCCTGCAACGGTCGCGAAGACCTGCAGGAGCGGGCTTGCCCGCGAAAAGGACCTACCGGGTTACAGCTTGATCCAGGTCGCCTTCAGCTCGGTGTACTTCTCCAGTGCGTGCAGCGACTTGTCACGGCCGTTGCCCGACTGTTTGAAGCCACCGAACGGCGCGGTCATGTCGCCACCATCGTACTGGTTGACCCAGACGCTGCCTGCACGCACGGCACGGGCGGTCTTGTGGGCCTTGGAAATGTCCGAAGTCCAGATACCAGCGGCCAGGCCATACGGGGTGTCGTTGGCAATGGCCACGGCTTCTTCGGCGGTGTCGAAGGCAATCACCGACAGCACCGGGCCGAAGATTTCTTCCTGGGCAATGCGCATGGCGTTAGTCACGCCGTCGAAGATGGTCGGCTCGACGTAGGTGCCGCCGGTCTCTTCCAGGGTGCGCTTGCCGCCGGCCAGCAGCTTGGCGCCGTCCTTGTGGCCAGCCTCGATGTACGACAGCACGGTGTTCATCTGCTGGGTATCGACCAAGGCACCGACAGTGGTCTGCGGGTCCAGCGGGTTGCCTGGCTTCCAGCCCTTCAGGGCCTCTACCACCATCGGCAGGAACTTGTCCTTGATCGAACGCTCGACCAGCAGGCGGGAACCTGCAGTGCACACTTCGCCCTGGTTGAAGGCGATGGCGCTGGCGGCGGCCTCGGCGGCTGCTTGCAGGTCCGGGGCGTCGGCAAAGACGATGTTCGGGCTCTTGCCACCGGCTTCCAGCCAGATGCGTTTCATGTTCGATTCGCCCGCGTAAACCATCAGCTGCTTGGCGATCTTGGTCGAACCGGTGAACACCAGGGTGTCCACGTCCATGTGCAGGGCCAGTGCCTTGCCCACGGTGTGGCCATAGCCTGGCAGCACGTTCAGCACGCCAGCCGGGATACCGGCTTCGATCGCCAGTTGGGCGATGCGGATGGCAGTCAGCGGCGATTTTTCGGACGGCTTGAGCACGACCGAGTTACCGGTGGCCAGTGCAGGGCCGAGTTTCCAGCAGGCCATCAGCAGCGGGAAGTTCCACGGCACGATGGCACCAACCACACCCACGGGTTCGCGGGTAACCAGGCCAAGCTGGTCATGCGGGGTCGGGGCAACTTCGTCGTAGACCTTGTCGATGGCTTCGGCAGTCCAGTGAATGGCCTGGGCCGCACCTGGGATGTCGATGCTGGAGGAGTCGCCGATCGGCTTGCCCATGTCCAGCGTTTCCAACAGCGCCAGCTCTTCGACGTTCTTGCGCAGCAGGTCGGCGAAGCGGATCAGCTTGGCCTTGCGCTTGGCGGGGGCCAGCTGCGACCACACGCCGGAGTTGAAGGTGGCACGGGCGTTTTCAACAGCGCGGTTGGCATCGGCCAGGTCGCAGCTGGCAACCTTGGCCAGGAAGCGTCCGTCGACCGGGCTCAGGCACTCGAAGGTTTCACCGGATACGGCATCGGTGTATTCGCCGTTGATGAAGGCACGGCCTTCGATCTTCAGTTGCTGGGCACGTTGTTCCCAGTCCGCACGGGTCAGGGTGGTCATACGAAACTCCTCCTCTTGTTTAGGTGCAACGCCGCACTGAGGACTCACAGGCGTTGTCAGAATTCTGGCCGGGCGCCAAGCGCACACTGGCAAGCGATACCCTAAACCAGCCGGTGTAAACTATCAATATATTTGACACGAGAGGCTCAAAAGCCTACTGATGTTCATTTTATTAAACAACAACAGGAGCCGAACCATGAGTATTGATAGCATCATCGACTTCGCGCAGGTCATCACCGAGGCCGAACGCTACCGCCCGGCTGCAGAGAAAATCCTCAAGGGCGAGCCGGACCAGGCGGTCTACAACCATTATTCCAGCCCGTGCGGGCAGTTTGCCGCTGGCGTATGGGAAGGTGAGGTGGGCCAGTGGACAGTGAACTACACCGAGCACGAATACTGCGAGATCGTTCAGGGCGTTTCGGTGCTGCGCGACCAGGACGGTGGGGCGAAAACCCTGCGTGCCGGCGATCGGTTCGTCATCCCCGCCGGCTTCAAAGGCACTTGGGAGGTGCTGGAGCCGTGCCGCAAGATCTATGTGATGTTCGAGCAGAAATAACTATGTAGCGCAGGGAGTTTGCAGGCATGCGTGAGGATGACCCTGCCCGTTTCGGGCCATTCAGCCTCACAAGGAAAATCAGCATGACCAACGAAGAAGTTCTGCAAACCCTCGCCCACCTGGTCGGCACCCGCTACGTGCCGGAGCTGAAAGAAACCATCCGCGCCCTCACCGGGCGCGCTCGCGTTGTTGGCCCCAACGAGATATCCACCCGCGACTACGACGCCGCGCGCATCCAGATCAAGGCCGACGCCGACCTGATGATCCAGAGCTTCAGCTTCAACTGACCCTGACAGCAGCTAAAAAAAAACCCGCTTCCTTTCGGATGCGGGTTTTTTTCAGGTCGCCGATCAATTACTTGATCTTGGCTTCCTTGTACACCACGTGCTTGCGAACAACCGGATCATATTTCTTGATCTCGATTTTGTCCGGGGTGGTGCGCTTGTTCTTGTCGGTGGTGTAGAAGTGGCCGGTACCGGCACTCGAAACCAGACGGATCAATTCACGCATGATGCTCTCCCTTAAACCTTGGCGCCAGCTTTACGGATGTCAACCAGAACGGCGTCGATGCCGCGCTTGTCGATGATACGCATGCCTTTGGCGGAAACGCGCAGACGCACGAAACGCTTCTCGGATTCAACCCAGAAACGGTGGTGCTGCAGGTTCGGCAGGAAACGACGACGGGTTTTGTTGTTTGCGTGGGAAATGTTGTTCCCGGTTACTGGACCCTTACCAGTAACTTGACAGACTCTCGACATGACTCAGCCCTCTAAAACCACATGCCCAACCCGGCATGGGTTGGCCGCTTAATCTCTCAGTCTTTGGCGCCTGGGCGCCGTGATTCTGGAGGCCTTATCGACCGGATCCGCTTATGCGACAGGCCGAGCCCCTAGAAAAGAGCGCTGCTTTATACCAGAAAGACTTGGCTGCAACAACAGTAGATGCACATTACCGCTAGCCAGAACGCGCCGGGCCAGCATAGCGGCAGGCCCCGCCAGTCGTCGACCGCTCGTCGCAAGATTTGCAAAAAAGGGTGTGGTCATTTGCCGGCGGGCGCACTAGGGTAAGCCTTTTCCAGACTGCACTGGCAGATGGGCCACTGACAGCCAAGGAGCCACCATGCGTGTCGCCGCACTTTCCTTATTGTTCACCTCCCTGTTCGCCGCCGGCGTTGCCCAGGCCGCTCCGCTGAGCGTTTGCAGCGAGGCCAGCCCCGAAGGCTTCGACGTGGTGCAGTACAATTCGCTCACCACCACCAACGCCACCGCCGACGTGCTGATGAACCGCCTGGTGGAGTTCGATGCGGCGCAAGGCAAGGTGGTGCCGAGCCTGGCGACCAGCTGGACGGTATCGGCCGACGGCCTGGTGTATGACTTCACCCTGCGCGATGACGTCAAGTTTCACAGCACCCCCTACTTCAAGCCAAGCCGCAAGCTGAATGCCGACGACGTGCTGTTCAGCTTCCAGCGCATGCTCTACCCGGCCCATGCCTGGCACAAGACTGCGCCGGGCGGCTACCCGCATGCCCAATCGCTGCAGCTGGGCAGCCTGATCAAGGCGATCGAGGCACCGTCGCCGAACACCGTGCGCTTCACCCTCAGCCACCCGGACGCCACCTTCCTGGCCACCCTGAGCATGGGCTTCGCCTCGATCTACTCCGCCGAATACGCCGACAAGCTGCTCAAGGCCGGTACGCCGGAGAAGCTCAACAACCAACCGATCGGCACCGGGCCGTTCGTGTTCCAGCGTTTCCAGAAAGACGCCGTGGTGCGCTACCGCGCCAACCCGGACTACTTCGCCGGCAAGCCGGCGGTCGACCCGCTGATCTTCGCCATCACCACCGATGCCAATGTGCGCCTGCAGAAGCTCAAGCGTGGCGAGTGCCAGGTTGCCCTGTCGCCCAAGCCATTGGACATTGCCGAAGCGGGCCAGGACGGTAACCTCAAGGTGGCTACCACCCCGGCATTCATGACTGCCTTCGTCGCCATCAACAGCCAGCACCCGCCGCTGGACAAGCCGGAAGTGCGTCAGGCGATCAACCTGGCCTTCGACAGGCAAGCCTACCTCAAGGCCGTGTTCGAAGACTCTGCGGTGGCTGCCAATGGCCCCTACCCGCCCAATACCTGGAGCTACGCCAAGGACCTGCCCGGCTACCCGCTGGACCTGAAGAAAGCCAAGGCCCTGCTGGCCAAGGCCGGCCTGGCCGAAGGCTTCAGTACCACCATCTGGACCCGGCCCTCGGGTAGCCTGCTCAACCCCAACCCCAGCCTTGGCGCGCAGATGCTGCAAGCCGACCTGGCGAAGATTGGCGTTAAAGCGGAGATCCGCGTGATCGAATGGGGCGAGCTTATCCGCCGCGCCAAGGCCGGCGAGCATGACTTGCTGTTCATGGGCTGGGCGGGCGACAACGGCGACCCGGACAACTTCCTCAGCCCGCAGTTTTCCTGTGCGGCGGTCGAGTCAGGAACCAACTTCGCACGCTTCTGCGACAGCCGCCTCGACCAGCTGATCAGCGCCGGGCGCACCACCAACGACCAGAGCGTACGCAGCCGGCTGTACCAGCAGGCGCAGACACTGATCCAGCAGCAGGCGCTGTGGGTGCCACTGGCGCACCCGACGGCAGCGACCTTGCTGCGCCAAGGCGTCGAGGGGTACCAGGTGAGCCCGTTCGGGCGGCTGGATTTCAGCAAGGTGACGGTGACCAAGTAAGCCTGTACCGGCCTCTTCGCGGGTAAACCCGCTCCTACAGGACAGCGCCAGCCTGGCAGTTGGCGCTACCCCTGTAGGAGCGGGTTTACCCGCGAAAGGGCCCGTACTGACCCTATAAGGCTCTCAGTACTCCCTCAGGCCACAATCCACCCATGCTCGACCATCGACAATGGCTCCCCGTCACCGATGATGATGTGATCCAGCACCCGCACGTCGATCAACGCCAACCCCCGCTTCAACGTCAGGGTCAAATGCACATCGTCCTGACTCGGTTCACTGATCCCTGAAGGATGGTTGTGGCACTTATGGTATATGTTTGGAAACGTTGCAGACGTGGAGCTTCCGATGCCCGCCGCACCACCTCTCGCGGATAGACACTCGCCCGATCTATCGTGCCCCTGAACAGGATCTCAAATGCCAGTGGCCGGTGCTTGGTATCGAGAAACAGACACCCGAACACCTCGCTGGCCTCATGCCTGAGCATGGCTTTCAAGTAGCGTCGCACCGCTGCCGGGCTGTCCATGGCAGACTCCCGCTCAATCGACGTTGCAAGGTGCCTGCGGCCGATCTCAAGCAGTGCCTGCAGCTGGCTGTACCTCACCGGGCCCAACCCAAGCTCGCCGACGAAGGCCTCGCGGTCAGCCTCCAGCAACCGGCGCAAGCTGCCGAACTTCACCAACAAGCCTCGCGAAAGCTCCACGACATTACGCCCACGTACGCCTGAGCCGAGAAAAACGGCCAGCAGCTCCGTATCTGTCAGGCTCCCTGCCCCTCGCTGCAACAACTTCTCCCTAGGCCGTTCTTGCGCCGGCCACTCCCTGATGTTCATTCCACCCCTGCCTTTGCTGCGGCCCATTTCGGCCCTGTGTTAATCTATTTCGCCTCGTACATGCGACGTTCCGCCGCAGGCATTTCAAACGTCGTCGCCCGCTCTCACTGGAAAAAGGCAAGCCTATGCAGCGGCTGTATCGCAAGCGCATCGTTCTCGGCGTGGGTGGCGGCATTGCCGCCTACAAAAGCGCCGAGCTGATTCGCCGTCTCCTGGAGCACGGCGCGCAGGTGCGCGTCGTCATGACCCGGGGTGGTGCAGAATTCATCACCCCGCTGACCCTGCAGGCGCTGTCGGGCCACCCCGTACACATGGACCTGCTCGACCCGGCCGCCGAAGCTGCCATGGGCCATATCGAACTGGCCAAGTGGGCGGACCTGGTGCTGATCGCCCCAGCCACCGCCGACCTCATGGCACGCATGGCCCAGGGCATGGCAGACGACCTGCTGACCACCCTGGTGCTGGCCACTGACGCCACCGTCGCCGTGGCGCCGGCGATGAACCAGGCCATGTGGCGTGACCCGGCCACCCAAGCCAACCTCGAGCTGCTCAAGAGCCGTGGCATTCAGGTGTTCGGCCCGGCATCCGGCAGCCAGGCCTGTGGCGACGTCGGCCTGGGGCGCATGCTCGAAGCCACCGACCTGGCCTGGTGCGCCGCGGAAAGCTTCAAGCGCCAGGCACTGACCGGCAAGCACGTGCTGATCACCGCCGGGCCGACCCAGGAAAACATCGACCCGGTGCGCTACATCACCAATCATAGCTCCGGCAAGATGGGCTTCGCCCTGGCCGAAGCGGCCGCCGAAGCAGGGGCTCGGGTGACCCTCGTCACGGGCCCTGTGCACTTGCCAACCCCTGACCGGGTCAGCCGCATCGACGTCGTCAGCGCGCGGGACATGCTCGCGGCCTGTGAAGCGGCCATGCCGTGCGACCTGTTCATCGCCTCGGCAGCGGTTGCGGACTACCGCCCCGAAGTGGTTGCCACACAAAAACTGAAGAAAGATCCTACGACCGGCGACGGCATGCTGCTGCAGATGGTGCGTAATCCCGATATCCTTGCCACCATTGCTGGCCGCGCCGACCGCCCGTTCAGCGTCGGCTTTGCCGCCGAAACCGAGCACCTGCTCGATTACGCCACGCGCAAGCTCAAGGACAAGAACCTCGACCTGATCGTCGCCAATGATGTGGCCAACCCCAGCATCGGCTTCAACAGCGAAGAAAACGCCTTGACCGTGATCGACCGCCAGCAGCACCAGACCCTCTTCGCGCAGACCAGCAAGGGCAAGATCGCCCGGCAACTGGTCGCCTTCATCGCCGAACGGCTCAACCAGGTTCAATAAGTTACATGCACGCTCTTCAAGCCAAGATCCTCGACCCACGCCTGGGCAGCGAATTCCCGCTACCCGCATACGCCACCCCCGGCTCCGCTGGCCTCGACCTGCGCGCCCTGCTCAAGGAAGACACCATCCTCGAACCGGGCCAGACCATTCTGATTCCTACCGGCCTGTCGATCTACATCGGCGACCCGGGCCTGGCGGCAGTCATCCTGCCGCGCTCGGGCCTGGGCCATAAGCACGGCATCGTGCTGGGCAACCTGGTCGGCCTGATCGATTCGGACTACCAGGGCGAACTGATGGTGTCGTGCTGGAACCGCGGCAACACGCCGTTCACCATCGCGGTTGGCGAGCGTATCGCCCAGCTGGTGCTGGTGCCGGTGGTGCAGGCTCACTTCGACATCGTCGAAGCGTTCGACGAAAGCCAGCGTGGCGCTGGCGGCTTCGGTCACTCCGGCAGCCACTGAGCCGGCAAATGACCGTTCAGGCCAAGGATGGCGAACTCTCTGGCGAAACCACCGTCCAAGCGTTCAGTTTGCGCCTGCCCAGAAAGCCTTTGACTAATGGAGCTTCCAGAGATGAACGACATGGCCCACCTGGTCCCCGCCGCATTGCCCGACAGCATTTTCCGCGCATATGACATCCGCGGCGTGGTCGGCAAGACCCTTCACGCCGAAACCGCCTACTGGATCGGCCGCGCCATCGGCGCGCAAAGCCTGGCCCAGGGCGAACCGCAGGTTTCGGTAGGGCGCGATGGCCGCCTGTCGGGCCCGATGCTGGTGGAACAGCTGATCAAAGGCCTGGTCGATGCGGGCTGCCACGTCAGCGACATCGGCCTGGTGCCCACCCCGGCGCTGTACTACGCAGCCAACGTGCTGGCCGGCAAGTCTGGTGTGATGCTGACCGGCAGCCACAACCCGTCGGACTACAACGGTTTCAAGATCGTCATCGCCGGTGACACCCTGGCCAACGAACAGATCCAGGCCCTGCTGACCCGCCTGAAAACCAACGACCTGACCCTGGCCCAAGGCCGCGTGGAAAAGGTCGAGATCCTCGACCGCTACTTCAAGCAGATTGTCGGCGACGTGAAGCTGGCGAAAAAGCTCAAGGTGGTGGTGGACTGCGGCAACGGCGCCGCTGGCGTGGTTGCACCGCAACTGATCGAAGCCCTGGGCTGCGAAGTGATCCCGCTGTTCTGCGAGGTCGACGGCAACTTCCCCAATCACCACCCGGACCCGGGCAAGCCCGAAAACCTCGAGGACCTGATCGCCAAGGTCAAGGAAACCGGTGCCGATATCGGCCTGGCCTTCGACGGTGACGGCGACCGCGTCGGCGTGGTGACCAACACCGGCAGCATCGTCTACCCCGACCGCCTGCTGATGCTGTTTGCCCAGGACGTGCTGTCGCGCAACCCGGGCGCCGAGATCATCTTCGACGTCAAATGCACCCGCCGCCTGACCCCGTTGATCGAACAGCACGGTGGCCGCGCCTTGATGTGGAAAACCGGCCATTCGCTGATCAAGAAGAAGATGAAGCAGACCGGTTCGCTGCTGGCAGGCGAGATGAGCGGTCACATCTTCATCAAGGAACGCTGGTACGGTTTTGACGACGGCATCTATAGCGCCGCGCGCCTGCTGGAGATCCTCAGCAAGACCGAGCAGAGCGCCGAAAACCTGTTTGCCGCCTTCCCGAACGACATTTCCACGCCGGAAATCAATATTGATGTGACCGACGAGGGTAAATTCAGCATCATTGATGCACTGCAACGCGACGCCGACTGGGGCGAAGCCAACCTGACCACCATCGACGGTGTGCGGGTCGACTACGCCAACGGCTGGGGCCTGGTTCGCGCCTCCAACACCACCCCGGTGCTGGTGCTGCGTTTCGAGGCCGACAGCGACGCCGAATTGCAACGTATCAAGGATGTTTTCCGCACCCAGTTGCTGCGGGTAGAGCCTGAGCTGCAACTGCCGTTCTGACCGACTATCTGTTCCTTACAGGAGCCCTGCATGACCCTCGATCGCGATGCCGCTTCCCATGTAGCCGAGGTTTTGTCCGAAGCACTGCCTTACATCCGCCGCTTTGTCGGCAAGACCCTGGTGATCAAGTACGGCGGCAACGCGATGGAGAGCGAGGAGCTCAAGACGGGCTTCGCCCGTGACATCGTGCTGATGAAGGCTGTGGGCATCAACCCGGTGGTAGTCCACGGCGGTGGCCCGCAGATCGGTGACCTGCTCAAGCGCCTGTCGATCGAAAGCCACTTCATCGACGGCATGCGCGTCACCGATTCGGCGACCATGGACGTTGTGGAGATGGTGCTGGGCGGCCAGGTCAACAAGGACATCGTCAACCTGATCAACCGCCACGGCGGCAGCGCCATCGGCCTGACCGGCAAGGACGCGGAGCTGATTCGCGCCCGCAAGCTGACTGTCAGCCGCCAGACGCCTGAGATGACCACTCCGGAAATCATCGACATCGGCCACGTGGGCGAAGTGGTGAGCGTGAACACCGACCTGTTGAACATGCTGGTGAAGGGCGACTTCATCCCGGTCATCGCGCCAATCGGCGTGGGTGCCAACGGCGAGTCGTACAACATCAACGCCGACCTGGTGGCGGGCAAGGTGGCCGAAGCGCTGAAGGCCGAGAAGCTGATGCTGCTGACCAACATCGCCGGCCTGATGGACAAGCAGGGCCAGGTGCTGACTGGCCTGACCACCGAGCAGGTCAACGAACTGATCGCTGACGGCACCATTTATGGCGGCATGCTGCCGAAGATCAAGTGCGCGCTGGATGCGGTGCAGGGCGGCGTGAACAGCTCGCACATCATCGATGGCCGCGTGCCGAATGCAGTGCTGCTGGAGATCTTCACCGACAGCGGCGTGGGCACCCTGATTACCAACCGCAAGCCGCGCTGATTGATCGGTTAGCCTGCACTGGCCTCTTCGCGGGTAAACCCGCTCCTACAAAGGAAATCCCCGTGTAGGAGCGGGTTTACCCGCGAAAGGGCCAGATCAGGCGGCACAAAAAAAGGCGACCCTCTGAAGAAGGTCGCCTTTTTCATTCCTGGGCCAGGATCAGATCCCGTACTGCGCCCGGTAGGCCTCGACAGCCGGCAGATGCTGTTTCAGCTGTGGATCGTCAGCCAGGAACTCCAGCACCTGGGTCAGCGAAACAATGCTGACCACCGGGATACCGAAGTCGCGTTCCACTTCCTGGATCGCCGACAGTTCGCCATTGCCGCGCTCTTCACGGTTCAGCGCGATCAGTACACCAGCGGCCTTGGCCTGCTGGGCGTTGATGATCTGCATGACCTCACGAATGGCGGTACCGGCAGTAATCACGTCGTCGATGATCAGCACGTCACCGGCCAGCGGCGCGCCGACCAGGCTGCCACCTTCGCCATGGTCCTTGGCTTCCTTGCGGTTGAAGCACCATGGCACGTCCAGCTGATGCTGGTCGGCAAGGGCCACGGCGGTAGTCGCCGCCAAAGGGATACCCTTGTAGGCCGGGCCGAACAGCACATCGAACGGGATCTTGCTGTCGACGATGGCGGCGGCGTAGCAACGCCCCAGCTCAGCCAGTGCGGAGCCGGTGTTGAACAAGCCGGCATTGAAGAAATACGGGCTGGTACGCCCCGATTTCAGGGTGAATTCACCGAAACGCAGTACCCCGCGATCGATGGCAAAACGGATAAAGTCGCGCTGATACGGCTGCATGAATAGTCCCGGACACCACGGATTTAGCTAAATGGGTTGAGCTCGGGTATCATACACGCACGAGATTTTTGGGGCCATTTATGCGGATCATCAGTGTGAACGTAAATGGCATTCAGGCTGCGGCCGAGCGTGGTTTGCTCAGCTGGCTGCAAGCCCAGAATGCCGACGTCATCTGCCTTCAGGATACCCGCGCCTCGGCCTTTGAACTCGACGACCCAGCTTTCCAGCTCGATGGCTATTTCCTTTATGCCTGCGACGCGGAGGTGCCTGCCCAAGGTGGTGTGGCCCTTTACTCGCGCATGCAGCCCAAGGCAGTCATCACCGGCCTGGGCTTCGAGACAGCCGACCGCTACGGGCGTTACCTGCAAGCAGATTTCGACAAAGTCAGTATTGCCAGCCTGCTGCTGCCTTCGGGCATGAACGGCGACGAAGACTTGAACCAGAAGTTCAAGTTGATGGACGACTTCGCCAAGTACCTGGACAAGCAGCGTCGCAAGCGTCGCGAATACATCTATTGCGGCTCGTTCTACGTGGCGCAGCAGAAGCTCGACATCAAGAATTGGCGTGACAGCCAGCAGTCGCCGGGCTTCCTGGCGCCAGAACGCGCCTGGATGGATGCCATCACTGGCGAGATGGGGTATGTCGATGCCTTGCGCGAAGTCAGCCGTGAAGGCGACCAGTACAGCTGGTGGCCGGACAACGAGCAGGCCGAGATGCTCAACCTGGGGTATCGGTTCGACTACCAGATCCTGACCCCGGGCCTGCGCCGCTTCGTACGCAACGCTCGCCTGCCGCGTCAGCCACGCTTCTCCCAGCATGCGCCGCTGATCGTCGACTATGACTGGACGCTGACCATCTAAAAGGCCATTGGGGCTGCGTTGCAGCCCCAATGGTTATTTGATCGGCCGCCAGATCATCGGGTAGCGATAAGGCTTGCCCTCATTCGCCCGCACCGCCGCAATGATGATCAATATCATCACTGCCACCGTGAGCATGGCAAACAGCACCAGCCCGATAAACACGAACATCAGCAGGAAGCAGATGAACCCGGCAATGGTCACGCTGATCTGAAAGTTCAGCGCCTCTTTGCCCTGGGCGTCGATAAAAGGGTCTTGCTCGCGCTTGAGGTGCCATAGCACCAGCGGGCCCAGCAGGTGCCCAAGCGGCACTACCAGGCCCAACAGCGCGGAGAGGTGGCAGAACATCGCCCATTGCCGGATTTCGGCATTGGGCGGGGTGATCGACAGGTTCGAATCGCTCATGCCCCGCACCTCCTTGGCTGGTTTCAGTCAGCCAGTGCTGCCTGCTGCAGTTCGAAAATCTCGTTCATGCCCTTCTGCGCCAAAGCGAGCATGGCGTTGAAATCTTCCGGCTGGAACGGTGCGCCTTCGGCAGTACCCTGCACTTCGATGAAACCACCAGCGCTGGTCATGACCACATTCAGGTCGGTTTCGGCTGCGGAGTCTTCCAGGTAGTCCAGGTCGAGCACCGCTTCGCCCTGGTACATGCCTACCGACACGGCAGCGATCATGTGCTTGAGCGGGTTGCCGCCCTTGAGGCCGCCGCGCTTCTTGATCACTGCCAAAGCGTCGCACAAGGCAACCATGGCGCCGGTGATGGACGCGGTACGGGTACCGCCATCGGCCTGGATCACGTCGCAATCGACGTACAGGGTGATGTCACCGAGCTTGCTCATGTCCAGCGCGGCGCGCAGCGAACGGCCGATCAGGCGCTGGATTTCCAGGGTGCGGCCACCCTGCTTGCCACGGCTGGCTTCGCGCTGGTTACGTTCGCCGGTGGAGCGCGGCAGCATGCCATACTCGGCGGTCAGCCAGCCTTGGCCCTGGCCTTTGAGGAAGCGCGGTACACCGTTTTCAACGCTGACCGTGCAGATGACTTTGGTGTCACCGAACTCGACCAGTACCGACCCTTCGGCGTGCTTGGTGTAGTTGCGGGTGATGCGGATCGAGCGGAGCTGATCGGCAACGCGACCACTTGGACGTTTCATCTGGGATACCTGTACTGGGACTTTGAATCTGCCGAGCATTATAGAGCCCGCAGCCCGGGGAAGACATGCCTATTGTCGCGCCCGGCACAGCCCGTCGCCTTTTCCTACCGCAGTAGCCACCCGTCAGTAACATAGGCGGATTGGGCGCCACGGCGACACTGCGCTACAATCCTGCGCCTTGCAGCCGAGAGGCTCCCACCGTTCATTCATTACGCGAGGTACTTCCCATGGTGCACAGCATGACCGCTTTTGCTCGTGTCGAGCGCGCCGGCAGCCAAGGCACCCTGGTCTGGGAGCTGCGTTCGGTCAACCACCGTTACCTGGAGCCGCACCTGCGCCTGCCCGAGGCCCTGCGCGACCTCGAAGGCGGCGTACGTGAAGGCCTGCGCCAGGGCCTGTCACGCGGCAAGGTGGAATGCACCTTGCGCCTCAACGAAGACAGCAATGGCAAACCGCTGAAAGTGGACCATGAGCGCGCCGCGCAACTGGTTGCCGCCGCCGAGGAAGTGGCTGGCCTGATCAAGCAGCCGGCCCCCCTGAACCCGCTGGAAGTGCTGTCATGGCCAGGCGTGCTGGTGGCCGACACCAGCGACCCCCAGGCACTGAACGCCGAAGCCATGGCGCTGTTCGACGAAGCGCTGGCCGAACTCAAGGCCGGGCGCCAGCGCGAAGGCCAGGAACTGGCCCGGCTGATCAACGAACGCCTGGACAACATGGCCAGCGAAGTCACTACCCTGCGCGCCCTGGTGCCGCAGATGCTGGCGGCGCAGCGGCAGAAGATTCTCGACCGCTTCGGCGACATGCAAGCCGAACTGGACCCACAGCGCCTGGAGCAGGAGATGGTACTGCTGGCCCAGAAAAGCGACGTGGCAGAGGAACTCGACCGCCTCAGCACCCACGTCACCGAAGTGCGCCGCGTGCTCAAGGGTGGCGGCGCCGCAGGCCGACGCCTGGACTTCCTGATGCAGGAACTCAACCGCGAAGCCAACACCCTCGGCTCCAAGGCCTTCGACCCACGCAGCACGCAAGCGGCGGTCAACCTGAAGGTATTGATCGAACAGATGCGTGAACAAGTACAGAACATCGAGTAAGGCCACCCCGACCATGAACCACAGCAGCGGCACCCTCTACATCGTTTCGGCCCCCTCGGGTGCCGGCAAGACCAGCCTGGTCACCGCCCTGACCAAAGACGACCAGCAGATCCGCGTCTCGGTCTCGCACACCACCCGCGCCATGCGCCCGGGCGAGCAGCACGGGGTGAACTATCACTTCGTCGTCCACGAGGAATTCAAGGCGCTGATCGCGCAAGGTGACTTTCTGGAGCATGCCGAAGTGTTCGGCAACTTCTACGGCACTTCACGCAGCGCGCTGCAGCAGACCCTGGACCAGGGCTACGACCTTATTCTGGAAATCGACTGGCAAGGTGCACAGCAAGTGCGCAAGCTGATGCCACAGGCGCTGTCGGTGTTCATCCTGCCTCCAAGCCAGGAGGCGCTTCGCCACCGCCTGGACGGACGCGGGCAGGACAGCGAAGAGATCATTGCCGGGCGCATGAAGGAAGCGGTCAGCGAGATGGTGCACTACGACGAGTATGACTACGTCATCATCAATGATGATTTCGACACGGCGCTGGCAGACTTGAAAGCAGTGTTCCGCTCGAATCGGCTGCTGCTAAAGAAGCAGCAGCAGCGTCATGCGGCATTGCTCAAGCAAATGATCGGCTGAAGATCGATGGGGCTGCATTGCAGCCCTTCGCGGGCACGCCCGCTCCCACGGATTGATCACTGCCTTGAGGCTTGTGCCGCACCTGTGGGAGCGGGCGTGCCCGCGAAGGGCCGCTGAGCGGCCCCAATGGTTTAGTCCTGCAGCGGCAAGGTAGCCTGCTGACGCAGGGTAGCCCCGAGGAAGTACGCCGGCGCACGCATGCGCGACAGCATCATCAGGCCGATGCCAAGCACCGAGATGATCGCGGCAATCACGAACACCAGCCCCAGCCCGCCCACATGCGAGCCGCTGCCAAAGTCCGGCGAAGCACTGTCGATGGCGGTACGCACGAAGATCACCGACAAGATCACCCCACCCACCAGCGGGCACAGGCCGCGCATGATGAAGTGGCGCAGGCTGTCAAACAGGCTGTCGCGGAAATACCAGACGCAGGCAAACGCGGTCAGCGAATAGTAGAAGCAGATCATCATGCCCAGTGCAGTGATGGTATCTGCCAGTACGTTCTCGCTCAGCGTACGCATGGTCACGTAGAACAGGCCTGCGGCCACGCCGGCGCAGATGGTGGCATAGCGCGGCGTTTGCGAGCGCGGGCAGACGCTGGCGAACTTCTGCGGTACCGCACCGTAATAACCCATGGCCAACAGGGTGCGCGCCGGCGCCACGAAGGTGGACTGCAGCGACGCCGCCGTACTGGCCAGCACGGCGATGGACATCAGGATCGCCAGCGGCCCCATGACCGGGCCGGCCAGGTGGGCAAAAACGTTCTCCTGGATGCGCGGGTTGTTCAGGCCCAGACCCGTTTCACTGATACCGGCAAACTGCAGGGTGGCGATGGCGGTGAACAGGTACAGGCCCAGGATCAACATCACGGTCCAGGTAGCGGCCTTGCCCGGCACCTCTTCGCTGCCCACCGATTCTTCACTGACGGTCAGGCAAGTGTCCCAGCCCCAGAAGATGAAGATCGACAGTGACAGGCCAGCGGCAAAGGCCGAGAACGACTCGACACCGAACGGGTTGAACCAGGCGAAATCGAAGGCCAGCGGTGGCGGCGCGGTAGTGCCGCCGAAAGCGGCGAACGCAAAGCCGATCAACACCAGCAGCTGCAGGGCCACCAAGCCGTACTGCACGGTCATTGTGGTGGCGATACCCCGACAGCAAATCCACACTGCCAGGCCAATGAACATGCAGCAGGTAACGATATTGATCAACAGGTTGTCGGCCAACGCTGCCAGCTCATGCTTGCCGGTGATCTGGCCAAGGAACAGGTAGAAGAAATCCACCGCCACACCTGCCAGGTTCGACAGCACGATCGTGGTGGCAACCACCAGTCCCCAGCCGCCGATCCAGCCGATCATCGGGCCGAATGCACGCGCCGACCAGGTAAACGAAGTACCGCTGTCAGGCTCCGCCGAGTTCAGCTCGCGATAGCCCAGCGCCACCAGCAGCATCGGCAGGAAGCCCACGATGAACACGGCAGGCAGGTGGGCACCCACCTCTCGCACGGTAGGGCCAAGGGCGCCGGTCAGGGTATAGACCGGGGCGATGGTGGAAATGCCCAGCACCACGCTGGCCAGCAGCCCCAACCGGCCCTTGGCCAGGCCTTTGCTGCGCTGAGTGTTGCCCGCGTCGGCCGCCACATCGGGTGGGCGGCCGGCTTCTGTGTAATTGCTCATGAGTATTTGCCGTAAATTTTGGAATTGTTTTAACAAGCCTTGGATACAAGGCTCGCTTTCACTCATTGAAAGCTTGCTATCGGGGACGAGTCATCCGAGACCTTCGGCTGACGTCAGAATCATTCCTGCCGTGAGCCCTCCCGTGCTGCGTAGGCATTGCAGGCCTCGCGAAACGCCTGAAACAGACGCAGCGAGACCGGGTTTTCGTTGAAGCGCCACTCCGGGTGCCACTGCACCCCAAGCACAAAGCCCGGCGCCGCAGGCATGGACACCGCCTCGATCAGGCCATCCGGGGCCCGTGCCTCGACGCGCAGGCCCGGGGCCAGACGGTCGATGCCCTGGCTGTGCAGCGAATTGACCTCGAACTGCGCCGCCAGGCCCAGGCGCTCGAACAACCCGCCAGGCTCGATACTGACCGAGTGGCGAGGGCTGTATTGCACCTCCAGGGGGGCATCCTCAGGTTCGCGGTGGTCAAGGTAGCCAGGCAGCTCCTGCACACGCTGGTGCAGGCTGCCGCCAAGGGCCACGTTCAGCTCCTGATAGCCTCGGCAGATGCAGAATACGGGCACACCGACGGCAATGGCTGCCTGCAGCAGCGGCAGGGTCAGGCGATCACGCGCCAGATCATGCCGGGTACCCGCCACACTGGGGGCGCCATTGTAATGATGCGGCTCGATATTTGAAGGCGAGCCGGTAAAAACAATGCCGTGCAGGCGAGCCAGCAGCGCTTGCGTGTCGCTGCCGCCATCACGGGCCGGCAAGATCAGTGGCAAGCCGGCAAAGCCGGCCGCCTCGACATACTTGTCGCCGACCGTGTGCGAGGAGTTCTTCCCTACCTGCTGACGGCAGGCGCTGACACCGATCAAAGGGACCGCATTTGCGCTCATGGGCTTACACCGTGTGCAGGTACCAGTTGTACTCGAGATCGGAAATCGACACTTCGAACTCGGCCAGTTCGCTTTCCTTGCAGGCCACGAAGATATCGATGTAGTCCGGGCTGATGTATTGGTTGAGGACTTCGCTGTCATCCAGCGCGCGCAGGGCATCGCGCAGGTTGTTCGGCAGGCTTTGCTCCAGCTGCTCGTAGGAGTTGCCTTCGATCGGCGCCTCGGGCTCGACCTTGTTGGTCAGGCCATGGTGAACGCCGGCAAGTATCGCCGCGAGCATCAGGTACGGGTTGGCATCGGCGCCGGCTACACGGTGCTCAAGGCGCACATTGTCGCTGCTGTCGGTGGGCACGCGTACGGCCACGGTGCGGTTGTCCAGGCCCCAGCTCGGCGCATTGGGCACGTAGAACTGCGCACCGAAGCGGCGGTAGGAGTTGATGTTGGGGCACAGGAAGGCCATCGACGCCGGCATGGTTTCCAGCACGCCACCAATGGCGTGGCGCAGCGTATCGCTTTGCAGCGGATCGTCACTGGCGAAGATGTTCTTGCCGGTTTTCTTGTCCAGCAATGAAATGTGTACATGCAGGCCATTGCCTGCCTGGCCCGGGTAGGGCTTGGCCATGAAGGTGGTGTCCATTTCATGGTCGTAGGCGATGTTCTTGATCAGGCGCTTGAGCAGGATCGCGTAATCGCAGGCCTTCAGCGGATCCGCCACGTGGTGCAAGTTGACCTCGAACTGCGCCGGGGCGCTTTCCTTGACGATGGCGTCGGCGGGCAGGCCCTGTTCCTTGGCAGCTTCGAGCATGTCCTGCAAGCAGTCAGCGTACTCGTCGAGGTCGTCGATCAGGTACACCTGGGTCGACTGCGGGCGCTTGCCGGAGATCGGCGAGCGCGGCGGCTGCGGGCGGCCGTTGAGGTTGTCCTGGTCGATCAGGTAGAACTCCAGTTCGAACGCGGCGCAAATATCCAGGCCCAGGTCGTCGAACTTGCTCACCACCTGGCGCAGCACTTCACGCGGGTCGGCGAAGAACGGCTGGCCATCCAGCTCGTGCATGGTCATCAGCAGCTGGGCGGTGGGGCGCTTTTGCCACGGCTCGTCCGACAGCGTGCCGGGGATCGGGAAACAGATGCGGTCGGCGTCGCCGATGTCCAGGCCAAGGCCGGTGCTTTCGACAGTGGAACCGTTGATATCAAGGGCGAACAGCGATGCGGGCAGGTTGATGCCCTTCTCGTACACCTTGTGCAGGCTGGCCCGCTCGATGCGCTTGCCACGTACCACGCCATTCATGTCGGAGATCAGCAGGTCTACGTACTGCGTGTCCGGATGGGCCTGGAGGAAGTCATTCATCTCGCTGGAAGAACTGGCGCACGGGGTTACCGACGTCATGGTGTACATCCTTTGATGTGCTGCGGCGATGTGGGGATACGGCTGGCGCCTCACGGGCGACGATGGTTGCAGCTGTTGTTGTTTTCACTTTCCCATCGTGGGGACTGGTTACCCGACCGGGCGCATTGATTCCGGGGGGCCGTTTCACTATAAAATGGCCCAGACGCAACAGACATTGGCAATTTGGCAAGCAGAGCGTGCATCAATGCAATATCAGATAACCCACGCAGACCTCTCTCTGGTCCTGGCACTGGAACGTGGCCGCTCGCTGGCCAAAGCCGCCGAACTGCTCAAAGTCGACGTTTCGACCGTGTTCCGCTCGATCCGCCGATTGGAGTCGGCGCTGGGCACCGCCTTGTTCGTCAAGAGCCGAAAGGGCTATCTGCCGACTGACACCGCCCAGGCCTTGGCCGAGCAGGCCGAACGTGCCGAGCAGGCGCTGGAAGCGGCGCGCATTGCCATGACCAGTGGCGAGCAAGTGGTCAGCGGCACGGTGCGCCTGACCTGCACGGAGGCGGTGATGCACAGCCTGCTGCTGCCCGCACTGGCCGAGTTCATGTCCAACTACCCGGCCTTGTCGCTAGAGATGGGCACCTCCAACACCTTCGCCAACCTCAGCCGGCGCGACGCCGACATCGCCCTGCGCCTGACCAATACACCACCGGAGCACCTGGTGGGCCGCAACCTGGGATCGACCTCCTATGTGGTCTGCGGCCAGCCACAGTGGCGCGAGCGCCTGAGCGAGTCCCCCGCCAGCGTGCCGTGGATCGCACCAGACGACTCGATGCAGGACCACCCTACGGTGGTCTGGCGCAACCAGCAACACCCGGGCCTGAGCCCGCGCTACCAGTGCAGCAGCATGTCGACCATCGCCCAGTTGGTAATGGCCGGCCTGGGCGTGGCAGCACTGCCGGACTACATGGTGCATGCGCTGCCCGGGGTGGATGCACTCAGCGGCCCCCTGCCCGGCTGCGACACTCAGCTGTGGTTGCTGACCCGGCCGGATTGCCGGGCGTTGCGCTCGGTGCAGACCTTGTTCGAAGAGCTGACCCCGCGGTTGCGTGACGCGATGCTCTGAGGTTATCGTCAGGCTCATGCACTGAGGGTGTCTGTTCCGGCCCTTTCGCGGGTAAACCCGCCGCTACAAGCTACGCGGCCCCTGTAGGAGCGGGTTCACCCGCGAAGAAGGCAGCGCAGGGTTTGCAGCTACCGCCCGGCAAAACAGCGCTTCCCTATTGGCTGGTGAATTTTTATACTATCGAGTCCGCCTGCCCATTAATGGGCTGCACGCCCACCGCAATTGCTACTGAGGAAGACCATGGCCCGCGTAACTGTTGAAGACTGCCTGGAACACGTGGATAACCGCTTTGAGCTGGTCATGCTCTCGACCAAGCGCGCTCGCCAGCTGGCGACCGGCGGCAAAGAGCCACGCGTTGCGTGGGAAAACGACAAGCCAACCGTTGTTGCCCTGCGTGAAATTGCCGAAGGCATCGTCACCAACGAGTTCATCGCCGCTGAAGAGATCGTCACCGAGGATCCGGTGTTCGCCGCGTTCGAGGACGAGAACAACGAGGCTGTCTGATTGATGCCAGGTCGACGTCGTACGGCGCAAGGCCCTCTTCCTCGGCAGGAGGTGAACCCATGCCGGGTATAGAAGCCTTGGCCGAACGGCTTTCGACCTATCTTGGCCCCGAACAGGTCAACCTGGTCCGGCGCGCCTATTTCTACGCCGAACAGGCCCACGATGGGCAACGCCGCCGCAGCGGCGAGCCCTACGTGACCCACCCGCTGGCCGTAGCCAGCATCCTCGCCGACATGCACATGGACCATCAAAGCCTGATGGCGGCCATGCTGCACGATGTGATCGAAGACACCGGCATCGCCAAGGAAGCCCTCAGCCAGCAGTTTGGCGAGACCGTGGCCGAACTGGTCGATGGGGTCAGCAAGCTGACCCAGATGAATTTCGAGACCAAGGCCGAGGCGCAGGCGGAAAACTTCCAGAAGATGGCCATGGCCATGGCCCGCGATATCCGCGTGATCCTGGTCAAGCTGGCCGACCGCCTGCACAACATGCGCACCCTGGAAGTGCTGTCTGGCGAAAAACGCCGGCGCATCGCCAAGGAAACCCTCGAGATCTACGCCCCCATCGCCAACCGCCTGGGGATGCACACCGTGCGCGTAGAGTTCGAAGACCTTGGCTTCAAGGCCATGCACCCGATGCGCTCGTCGCTGATTCACCGTGCAGTGAAGAGCGCACGCGGCAACCGCAAAGAGATCGTCGCCAAGATCGAACACTCGCTGGCCAACTGCCTGGCCGCCGACGGCATCGAGGGCGAGGTCAGCGGTCGACAGAAACACCTCTATGGCATCTACAAGAAGATGCGCGGCAAGCGCCGTGCCTTCAACGAGATCATGGACGTGTATGCCTTCCGCATCATCGTCGACAAGGTTGACACCTGTTACCGCGTGCTCGGCGCCGTACACAACCTGTACAAGCCGCTGCCCGGACGCTTCAAGGATTACATCGCGATCCCCAAGGCCAACGGCTACCAGTCGTTGCACACCACCCTGTTCGGCATGCACGGCGTGCCCATCGAAATCCAGATCCGCACCCGCGAAATGGAAGAGATGGCCAACAACGGCATCGCCGCGCACTGGCTGTACAAATCAAACGACGACGAGCAGCCCAAGGGCAGCCACGCGCGCGCCCGCCAGTGGGTCAAGGGTATCCTTGAACTGCAGCAACGTGCCGGCAACTCCCTGGAATTCATCGAGAGCGTGAAGATCGACCTGTTCCCGGACGAGGTCTACGTGTTCACGCCCAAAGGCCGGATCATGGAGTTGCCCAAAGGCTCCACGGCCGTCGACTTCGCCTACGCGGTGCACACCGACGTCGGCAACAGTTGCATCGCGTGCCGCATCAACCGCCGCCTGGCGCCGCTGTCCGAACCGCTACAAAGCGGCTCGACAGTGGAAATCGTCAGTGCCCCGGGCGCTCGGCCAAACCCGGCCTGGCTCAACTTTGTGGTCTCGGGCAAGGCACGCACGAATATCCGCCACGCGCTCAAGCAACAGCGCCGCTCGGAGTCCATCAGCCTGGGCGAGCGCCTGCTGAACAAGGTACTCACTGGCTTCGACAGCAGCCTGGAGAAAATCCCCCAGGAACGCATCCAGTCTATTCTCGCCGAGTACCGCCTGGAGCTGATAGAAGACCTGCTCGAAGACATCGGCCTGGGCAACCGCATGGCCTACGTGGTCGCGCGCCGCCTGCTGTCGGCCGAAGGCGAACAGCTGCCGGCGCCAGAAGGCCCACTGGCGATCCGCGGCACCGAAGGCCTGGTGCTCAGCTACGCCAAGTGCTGCACACCGATCCCGGGCGACCCGATTGTCGGCCACCTGTCGGCCGGCAAGGGCATGGTCGTGCACCTGGAGAACTGCCGCAACATCAGTGAAATCCGCCACAACCCCGAAAAGTGCGTGCAACTCTCCTGGGCCAAGGACATCACTGGCGAGTTCAATGTCGAACTGCGTGTCGAACTGGAACACCAGCGCGGGCTGATCGCCCTGCTGGCCAGCAGCGTCAACGCCGCCGACGGCAACATTGAGAAGATCAGCATGGACGAACGCGACGGCCGTATCAGCGTGGTCCAACTGGTGGTCAGCGTGCACGACCGCGTGCACCTGGCGCGTGTGATCAAGAAGCTGCGTACCCTGACCGGTGTGGTCCGCATCACCCGCATGCGTACGTAGTCCGCCAACCGCAAGGAGTCATCATGAGCAAAACCGTCATCAACAGCGACAAGGCCCCTGCCGCCATCGGCACCTACTCGCAGGCGATCAAGGCCGGCAACACCGTGTACATGTCGGGCCAGATCCCTCTGGACCCGAAGACCATGGAGCTGGTCGAAGGCTTCGAAGCCCAGACCGTGCAGGTGTTCGAGAACCTCAAGGCCGTGGCTGAAGCTGCTGGCGGTTCGTTCAAGGACATCGTGAAACTGAACATCTTCCTCACCGACCTGAGCCACTTCGCCAAGGTAAACGAGGTGATGGGCCGCTACTTCGAACAGCCCTACCCGGCCCGCGCCGCCATCGGCGTTGCCGCACTGCCGAAAGGCGCCCAGGTCGAAATGGACGCCATCCTGGTCATCGAATGATGCCCTGGTGACGGGCCCTGCCCGTCACCCTCCTTCCTCTGCAAGGTTACCCCGTCATGCGTCAAGCACTGCCCTTCGCGCTGGCAGCCCTGCTACTGGGCGGCTGCACCAGCCACAAACCCGAAGATTTCAACGGCATCTGGATCAACCAGGAAGCCATCACTGCGGCGGTCAAAGCCGGCAGCCTGCGCCAGGCGCTGAATGAGCACGGCCCAGTGTTCGAGTGGAAGCTCGACGTGGCCAATCAGCAAGCTAGCTATAGCAATGGTTTCGAGGCCGCCGACGGCCAGCTGAGCGCCAATGAAAAGCAATGGCAGGCCCGTTTCCAAGGCGGCCAGACCGAGCAGCTTTCGCTCGATGGCGACGAGCTGCTGGCCGTCGACCAAAACGGCACCAAGCAAACCTTCGTGCGCGCCAAGGCACAGGCTGCAGCCAATGCACCACTGGGCAGCAGCTTCGAGAAAGCGCTTTACCAAGCCTACCTGGGTGGTAACTGGAAGATCGTCGAAGGCCAAGGCAAGGGTGCCAGCGTGCGCTTCAGCGACACCGGCAACGTCACCGGCCTACCGGGGCCGGACCGCTTCGCCCTGTGCCTGGCGGGTGATTGCGCGACCATGGGTGGCAACAATGACAGCCTGTGGCTGGAGCGCAACCAGCGTGGTGCACCGTTCATCATCAAGCGCGATGGTGACAAGCTGGAGATTTTCCAGGCAGTGAACCGTGCACAGCCGGATGAAATGCCAGAGCTGGCAGCGGGCAAGCGTCAGTGGACGCTGGAGCGCAGCTGAGATGATGCGCGGTCCCTGTAGGATCGGGTTTACCCGCGAAGAAGACACCGCGGTGGATGGCACGGGCTTCGCCCGTGTTCGCGGGCAAGCCCGCTCCCACAGGGATCGCGCCAGCTTTTAGAAATTGAGCAAGACCGTTGCTCCCACAAGGAATCGCGCCAGTTGCCAGCTAGGCTTTTCCTGCCAGGATCGCGGCGTAGCCTTCCTTGTAGCTCGGATACTCAGGCGCCCAGCCCAGCGCCCTCGCCCGGGCATTGCTGCAGCGCTTGCTGCCAGTACGCCGCACCCGCTGCTCATCGGACCATTCGGTAACCCCCATGTACGCCCGTAGCCAGGCCACCACATCGGCCAGCGGCGCCGGGTCGTCATCGACGCCAATGTAGCAGTCGTCCAGAGCCTTGCCATCAGCATCGGCCTGCAGCAGAAACGCCAGCAGGCTGGCGGCATCTTCGGCATGAATGCGGTTGCCATACAGCGGCGGCTCCTCGGCAACGCGGTAACCCTGACGCACCTGGCTCAGCAACCACTCGCGCCCTGGGCCATAGATACCGGTCAGGCGGACCACGCTCGCCGGGATGCCGCTGGCCAGTGCCAACCGTTCAGCCTCCAGCATCACACGCCCGGAATAGCCCTCAGGCTCGGTGGCAGCGCCCTCCTCTATCCACTCGCCGCCTTTCTGCGCATACACACTGCTGCTTGAGATGAACAGCAGGCGACGCGGGCGCTGGCCACGCTCGGCCAACCAGGCCAACACATGGCGCAAACCATCGACATAGGCTGCCTGGTAACCCGCCTCATCGTGCTGGCTGGCTGCCACGCAGTACACCAGGTAGTCCAGCGCGCCCTGTGGCCAGGCCTGCGGTATCAACGGTTCGGCCAAGTCTGCGGCAACCGGCTGAACCCCAGCGGGCAGCTGACCAACAGAACGGCGCAGGCCGCTCACCTGCCAGCCTTTAGTCAACATCTGCCTGGCCAGACGCCCACCCACATCACCACAACCCACCACCATCACGGAAAGGTCTGACATCTCTAAACTCCCTAGACCAATTGATCAGCCTGGCCACGCTACACGATGGGCGGCTAGACCATAGGCGAAAAAAGCTACAATATTACTTTTGTTAACAAGAATTACTTGCAATAATGGCCGCCAAATTGTTCTCGGCCTACATCGAGGCCTTGGAGAACGCTCACTTTTTTCTTCATCAGGTCCGGCCAGCATGACACGTACTCAACCTTCCGCTTCGCCAACCCCGTCGCGCGCCTGGCGCGCCATCGCCGCGCTGACACTCAGCCTGGTGCTGGCCCCGGTGGCCATGGCCGATGAGCCAACCACCAACGCCGCCACACCTGCGGCTGCTACTGCCCCGGCCGCACCTGCTGCTGCCCCGGCGGATGCACCGGCGCCTGATGCCAATGCCAGCAACCCAGCCGCAGCAGACCCAAGCGTTCAAGCCCTGGTCGAAGATACCTCGCTGGGCATGGCCCATGACCTGTCCCCATGGGGCATGTACAAGAACGCCGACATCGTGGTGAAGATCGTCATGATCGGCCTGGCCATCGCCTCCATCATCACCTGGACCATCTGGATTGCCAAAGGCTTCGAGCTGATGGGCGCCAAGCGTCGCCTGCGTGGTGAAATCGCCCAGCTGAAGAAGTCCACCACTCTGAAAGAAGCCAGCGAGGTCACCAACAAGGAAGGCACCCTGGCCCACACCCTGGTCCACGACGCCCTCGAAGAGATGCGTCTTTCGGCTAACGCTCGCGAAAAAGAAGGCATCAAGGAGCGCGTCAGCTTCCGTCTGGAGCGCCTGGTGCATGCCAGCGGCCGCACCATGAGCAGCGGCACCGGCGTCCTCGCAACCATCGGCTCCACCGCGCCGTTCGTCGGCCTGTTCGGTACCGTATGGGGCATCATGAACAGCTTCATCGGCATCGCCAAGACCCAGACCACCAACCTGGCCGTCGTTGCCCCAGGTATCGCCGAAGCGCTGCTGGCCACTGCTCTGGGCCTGGTCGCGGCAATCCCGGCCGTGGTCATCTACAACGTCTTCGCCCGCTCCATTGCCGGTTACAAGGCGCAGGTGTCCGATGCCTCCGCCCAGGTACTGCTGCTGGTCAGCCGTGATCTGGACCACCAGGGTAGCGAGCGCGCCGCCCCGCACATGGTGAAAGTGGGGTAAGCCATGGGCCTGCATCTCAACGAAGGTGGCGACGACCTCGCCGAAAACCACGAAATCAACGTTACGCCGTTCATCGACGTGATGCTGGTGCTGCTGATCATCTTCATGGTCGCCGCCCCCTTGGCTACGGTCGACATCAAGGTCGACCTGCCGGCCTCAACCGCCAAACCGGCGCCAAGGCCGGAGAAACCGGTGTTCGTCAGCGTCAAGGCCGACCAGAAGCTGTATGTCGGCGACGATCAGGTTGCTGCACCCGACCAGCTTGGCCCGATGCTCGACGCCAAGACCAAGGGTGACAAGGAAACCACCATCTTCTTCCAGGCTGACAAAGGCGTGGATTACGGCGACCTGATGGAAGTGATGAACAACATGCGCGCGGCCGGCTACCTGAAAGTCGGTCTGGTAGGTCTCGAGACGGCAGCCAAGAAATGATGAAAACGCGCTCTAACATGGCGCGCTACGGTGGCAGCCTGGCGATCGTGCTGGGTGTGCACGTGGTCGCCGTGCTGCTGACGCTCAACTGGTCGGTGCCACAGGCCATCGAGCTGCCCCCGGCAGCGATGATGGTCGAACTGGCACCGTTGCCGGAGCCTGCGCCACCACCACCCCCAAAGGCAGCTCCGCAGCCACCGGCCCCGGTCGAGGAACCACCGTTGCCGAAGCTGGCAGAAGCGCCCAAGCCCAAGATCGCCATCCCCAAGCCGCCCAAGCCGAAGGCCAAGCCCCAGCCGCCCAAGCCCGAGAAAAAGCCTGAGCCGCCGAAGGAAGCACCGCCCACCGAGCAAACGGTGGATGCACCGCCCAGCAACTCGCCACCGCAGAAGTCCGCGGCACCGGCACCGAGCATTGCGTCCAACAGCAACGCCTTGCCAACCTGGCAGAGCGACCTGCTGCGCCACCTTGCCAAGTACAAGCGTTATCCGGAAGACGCGCGCCGTCGCGGCCTGCAAGGCATGAACCGCCTGCGCTTCGTGGTCGACGCCGAAGGCAAGGTCGTGTCGTACTCCATGGCCGGTGGCTCAGGCAGTGCCGCACTGGACCGGGCGACCCTGGAAATGATCCGTCGGGCCGGCACGGTACCCAAGCCGCCACCCGAGTTGCTGAACAATGGCACGATTGAAGTCGTGGCACCGTTCGTCTACTCACTGGACCGCCGCTAAGACTTTTGCTTCTGTCACAATTCGGCAAGTCTGATAACGTGCGTCTATCGATTGCAGCCGCTATGCTGGGCCCGCAACTTCATGGACGCACGTTATGACCCTTACAGAATTACGCTACATCGTCACACTCGCCCAGGAACAGCACTTCGGCCATGCCGCCGAGCGCTGTCACGTGAGCCAACCCACCCTGTCGGTCGGTGTGAAGAAGCTCGAGGACGAGCTTGGCGTTCTGATCTTCGAGCGCAGCAAAAGCGCAGTACGCCTGACCCCGGTCGGCGAAAACATCGTCGCCCAAGCGCAGAAGGTACTGGAGCAGGCCCAGGGCATTCGCGAGCTGGCCCAGGCCGGCAAGAATCAGCTGACCGCTCCGCTCAAGGTCGGCGCCATCTACACCGTCGGCCCCTACCTGTTCCCGCACCTGATCCCGCAGCTGCACCGCGTGGCGCCGCAAATGCCGCTGTACATCGAAGAAAACTTCACCCACGTACTGCGTGAAAAGCTGCGCAACGGCGAACTGGACGCGGTGATCATCGCCCTGCCGTTCAACGAAGCCGACGTGCTGACGCTACCGCTATACGACGAACCGTTCTGCGCCCTGATGCCTGCCGACCACCCATGGACGGCGAAAAAGACCATCGACACCGCCATGCTCAATGACAAGAGCCTGTTGCTGCTTGGTGAGGGCCACTGCTTCCGTGACCAGGTACTGGAAGCCTGCCCTACCCTGAACAAGGGGGGTGAAGGCTCAAGGCACACCACGGTCGAGTCCAGCTCGCTGGAAACCATCCGTCACATGGTGGCTTCCGGCCTTGGCGTATCGATCCTGCCGCTGTCGGCAGTGCACAGCCATCACTATGCCCCCGGCGTCATCGAAGTGCGCCCGCTGACGGCACCGGCACCGTTCCGCACGGTAGCCATCGCCTGGCGCGCCAGCTTCCCGCGGCCAAAGGCCATCGAGATCCTCGCCGATTCGATCCGCCTGTGCTCGGTCGCCAAAAACCCTGCGGAACAACCGGCCTGAGTCATGAGTGAGCTGTCGAAGGTCCCGGTCACAGTACTGAAAGGTGTGGGCGAGGCGATGGCGGAGAAACTCGCCAAGGTCGGCCTGGAAAACCTGCAGGACGTGTTGTTCCACCTGCCCCTGCGCTACCAGGACCGCACGCGCGTGGTGCCAATCGGCCAGCTGCGTCCCGGCCAGGATGCGGTTATCGAGGGTGTGGTCAGTGGTGCCGATGTGACCATGGGCAAGCGCCGCAGCCTGGTGGTGCGCCTGGGCGACGGCAGCGGTGTGCTGACATTGCGCTTCTACCACTTCAGCAACGCGCAGAAAGAGGGCCTGAAGCGGGGCACCCACCTGCGCTGCTACGGAGAAGCCCGCCCCGGCGCTTCGGGCCTGGAAATCTACCACCCGGAGTACCGTGCGCTGAACGGCAACGAGCCACCACCACCGGTGGAGCAGACCCTGACGCCAATTTACCCGTCCACCGAAGGCCTTACCCAGCAACGCCTGCGCCTGTTGTGCCAGCAGAGCCTTGCGCTGCTTGGCCCGCGTAGCCTGCCCGACTGGCTGCCTGATGAACTTGCCCGGGACTACCAGCTGGCCCCCCTGGACGAAGCCATCCGCTACCTGCACAACCCGCCGGCCGACGCCGACCTCGAAGAGCTTGCCGAAGGCCAGCACTGGGCCCAGCATCGCCTGGCTTTCGAAGAATTGCTGACCCATCAGCTGTCGCAGCAACGCCTGCGCGAAAGCCTGCGCAGCCTGCGTGCGCCGGTACTGCCCAGGGCCACGCGCCTGCAGGCGCAATACCTGGCTAACCTGGGCTTCCAGCCGACCGGCGCGCAGCAGCGGGTAGCCAACGAAATTGCCTACGACCTTAGCCAGCACGAACCGATGATGCGTCTGGTGCAGGGCGACGTGGGTGCCGGCAAGACCGTGGTCGCTGCACTGGCGGCGTTGCAGGCGCTGGAGGCGGGCTACCAGGTGGCATTGATGGCACCCACCGAGATCCTCGCCGAGCAGCACTACATTACCTTCAAGCGCTGGCTGGAACCGCTGGGCATCGAAGTCGCCTGGCTAGCCGGAAAACTCAAGGGCAAGGCCCGGGCCGCCTCCCTGGAGCAGATCGCCAACGGCGCACCCATGGTGGTCGGCACCCACGCACTGTTCCAGGAAGAGGTAAGGTTCAAGCACTTGGCCCTTGCGATCATCGACGAACAGCACAGGTTCGGCGTACAGCAACGCCTGGCCCTGCGCAAGAAGGGCGTGGCCGGCGAGCTTTGCCCGCACCAACTGATCATGACCGCCACGCCTATTCCGCGCACCCTGGCCATGAGCGCCTACGCCGACCTGGACACCTCGGTGCTCGACGAATTGCCGCCAGGGCGTACGCCGGTGAACACCGTGCTGGTGGCCGACAGCCGCCGCTTCGAAGTGGTCGAGCGGGTACGCGCCGCCTGCGCCGAGGGGCGCCAGGCTTATTGGGTATGCACGCTGATCGAAGAGTCCGAAGAACTCACCTGCCAGGCCGCCGAAAGCACCTATGAGGAGCTTGGCAGTGCGCTGGGTGAACTGAAGGTGGGGTTGATCCATGGGCGCATGAAACCGGCAGAAAAAGCCGAGATCATGGCCGAGTTCAAGGCTGGCAACCTGCAGCTTCTGGTCGCCACCACGGTCATCGAGGTGGGCGTGGACGTGCCCAACGCCAGCCTGATGATCATCGAGAACCCCGAGCGCCTGGGCCTTGCGCAGTTGCACCAGCTGCGTGGCAGGGTTGGCCGGGGCAGCGCCGTGAGCCATTGCGTGCTGCTGTACCACCCGCCGCTGTCGCAGATCGGCCGCGAGCGCTTGGGGATCATGCGAGAGACCAACGACGGCTTCATCATCGCCGAAAAAGACCTTGAACTGCGTGGCCCGGGCGAGATGCTCGGCACCCGCCAGACCGGTCTACTGCAGTTCAAGGTCGCCGACCTGATGCGCGACGCTGACCTGCTGCCGGCCGTGCGCGACGCGGCCCAGGCTCTGGTATCACGCTGGCCGGAACACGTCAGCCCGCTGCTGGACCGCTGGCTGCGCCACGGCCAACAATATGGCCAAGTGTGACGCTAGTCCCAGAATGGATCCAGATTTGCTCGCAGGCTGGTTATACTTCGCGTTTAAAAGATACAGTGGATACGGACCATGACTGAAGTTGCCCTGGACACCGCAACCCCACACGCCCCCTCCGTCATCAGGCTGCTGCTCGACAAACTCGGCGTGCCCTACCGCCAGGTGGTCGAACACTCGCACCTGCCTGCGGCTTCGCGGGTGCAGGCTGTCCTTCTCGACGACGAGGTCGGCGCCCTCATGGTGCTGTTCCCGCAGAGCCACCTGCTGGACCTCAACCGGCTGGCCGAGCTGACCGGGCGCAAGCTGACCGCCGTGTCGGTGCCGCGCCTGAAGCAGATGCTCGACAAGCACCACCTCAAGGCCCTGCCGGGCATCCCGGCGCTGACCAGCTCGCCATGTCAGTACGAAAAGAGCCTGCTCGACGCTGAAACTGTCTTTATCCAGTCAGGCGAAGCCGGCCTGTTGCTGGAAATCGAACGCGCACACTTCAAGCGCATGCTGGCCAAGGCCAGCGCCAGCAGCTTCGGCCAGCAAGTCGAAGCGATCAGCCCCAATCTCGACCGCCCCGATGACGACACCCGGGAAATCACCGATGCGGTCCAGGCCTTCACTGCCCGGCGCATTCAGAAACGCCTGGAAGAAACCATCGAAATTCCACCGCTCGCCGACACGGCGCAGAAGATCATCAAGCTGCGGGTAGATCCCAACGCCAGCATCGACGACATCACCGGCGTGGTCGAAACCGACCCGGCGCTGGCGGCACAGGTGGTGAGTTGGGCTGCATCGCCCTACTATGGTTCGCCGGGCAAGATCCGCTCGGTGGAAGACGCCATCGTGCGTGTGCTGGGTTTCGACCTGGTGATCAACCTGGCCCTGGGCCTGGCGCTGGGCAAGACCTTGAGCCTACCCAAAGACCAACCGCAGCAGGCCACGCCCTACTGGCAACAATCGATCTACACCGCCGCGATCATCGAAGGCCTGACCCGCGCCATGCCTCGTGCAGAACGCCCCGAGGCCGGGCTGACCTACCTGGCCGGGCTACTGCACAACTTCGGCTACCTGCTGCTGGCGCACGTGTTCCCGCCGCACTTCTCGCTGATTTGCCGCCACCTTGAGGTCAACCCGCATTTGAACCACACCTATGTGGAGCAACACTTGCTGGGCATCAGCCGCGAACAGATCGGTGCCTGGCTGATGAAGCTGTGGGACATGCCAGAAGAGCTGTCGACTGCCTTGCGCTTTCAGCACGATCCGGCCTACGACGGCGAATATTTCGCGTTCCCCAACTTGGTGTGCCTGGCCACCCGCCTGCTGCGCTCGCGAGGTATAGGCTCAGGGCCGCAGGAAGAGATACCTGACGAACTGCTGGAACGCCTGAGCATTACCCGGGACAAGGCCGAGGATGTGGTGAACAAGGTGCTCGAAGCAGAGAACCTGTTGCGTGAGCTGGCTTCGCAGTTCCATGCACCGCATTAAGCATTAACACATAGCCTGCGGGAGCAACTGTCTTGCTCAATTTCTAACAGCTGGCGCGATCCCTGTGGGAGCGGGCTTGCCCGCGAACACCGGAAGCCGGTGCCATGCACCGCGTCGCTTGTTTCGCGGGCACGCCCGCTCCCACAGGTAAAGCATCGGCATCCCCGTTGGGTTTCAGCCTTTCTTCTTCGGTTTCAGGTATTTCATCAACCCCTGGAACCACATCACCAGCGCCGGGTTGCCCTTGATCTGGATGTGCTTGTCCTGAATCCCCTGCATGAACGCCAGCTGCTTGTTACCCGCCTGCATGGTGGCGAAGCCATAGGCGGCGTCCTTGAAGGCAATGGCGAATGCCGGCTGTGGGTGCGCGCCGCCCTTGCTGCTGATGCGTTCGTTGTTGACGATGAAGTGCCGGGCGACCTTGCCGTCCAGGGTCTGCATCTGGAACACCAGGTCCTTGCCCTTGAGCTGCTGCTGGAATGCGGGGTTATTACGACTGGCCCTGGCCATCAACAGCCCCATGGCCCAGAGAAGAAAGCGGAACTTCATCAACGCGCCTCGAATGAAAAGTGACTAAGGCGCGCAGTTTATCCTTTTCCAGAACTATTTATGCAAGTTCGAAACATTTTGCCTGCAGAAAGCACAACGGGCGCCTTGGGGCGCCCGCTTGGCCGACACTGGGGTTGTCAGAGAGCGATCACTTGCCTTTCTTGGCTGGCTTGGCGGGGGCGTTAACGCTGTCACGCAGGTTCTTGCCAGGCTTGAAGGCCACGGTATTGCTGGCCTTGATCTTGACCGGTTCCCCAGTTTGCGGGTTCTTGCCGGTACGCGCACCGCGATGACGTTTTTCGAAGGTGCCGAAACCGACCAGGGTCACGGTGTCCTTGTCCAGGGCACCGGTGATGCTGTCGAGAATCGCGTTCAAAACCTGATTGGCCTTTTCCTTGGTCAGATCAGCCTTATCGGCGATGACGGCGGCGAGTTCTGGTTTGCGCATAGTGAAGCCTCTTTGACGGAATTCTTGTTGTTATGCCGTGCTGCCTCTGGGAGCAGCGCTCAAGGCACCGCAGGCTCTAATCTGCGGCAGACGGGAGTGAGAATGGCACGAGCTCTGGGGCCGCGCCAGTATCTGGGCGGCCATTGTGCAGGCAACAACAGGATAAATCCGACAGAACGCGCGCTATTTACGCCATAACCGGTGGCAACTGACGATTCAGCGCCAGTTTCTCCATCACCGCCGCTCCGGTCAGGGCGTAGCCCAGCAGCTTGCCGTCGGCATCAAGGCAGAGCACCTTGAGGTCAGTGCCCTGCCCCTCTACCTGCCAGATGCCTTCGCAGCCCTGTGGCGCTGGCGAGACCACCAGCGGACAGGCCGGGGTTTTCACGGTGATAGGCATCGGCCCGTAGGAAACTGCCGTCGGCTTGCCGGCCAGGGTTTGCGCCAGCGCCCGGGCACAGCTCATCAGCGGCATCACGTACAGCAGGTTGATGCCATCGACTTCGGCACAGTCGCCAAGGGCAAAGATGTTGGCGTGTGAAGTACGCAGCTCGCGGTCTACGCTTACGCCACGGTTGGTCTGCAGGCCGGCCGCGGCAGCCAGGTCGGTACGTGGGCGCAGGCCGATGGCCGAAACCACCAGGTCGCAGGCGATCACGCTGCCGTCCGACAGGTGCGCCTCCAGGCCTTGAGTCACCTGCTGAAGACGGGTCAGCACCGGCCCCAGGTGGAAGCGTACACCCAAGCCCTCCAGCCCACCCTGCACAGCCGCCGCAGCGGCCGGGTGCAGCAGGGTCGGCATGATCTGTTCACACGGTGCCACAACGTCGACCTTGAAGCCGCCCAGGCTCATGTCGTTTGCGAATTCGCAGCCGATCAGGCCGGCGCCGAGGATCAGGACTCGCTGCTTGCCAGCGGCGGCAGCACGGAAGCGTGCGTAGTCTTCCAGGTCGTTGATCGGGAATACCAGATTGCCGCCGTCACCCTCGATCGGCACCTGCACGGTCTGCGCCCCCCAGGCCAGCACCAGGTCGCGGTATTCCACGGCCTCTTCGCCGATCCACAGCCGCTTGTGGCCCGGGTCGATGCCGCTGATGCGGGTATGGGTACGGATCTCGGCGTTCAATTGCTCGGCCATGGCGCCCGCCTCGGCCATGCACAGGCCGTCGGCGTCCTTCTGCTTGGCAAAGCCCATGGAAAGCATCGGCTTGGAGTACGAACGACCATCGTCGGCGGTGATCAGCAACAGCGGCGTCTGCGCATCGAGCTTGCGAAATTCACGGGCCAGGTTGTAGCCCGCAAGGCCGGTACCGATGATTACCACAGGGGACGTCATGTCGTGCTTTCCTCGATTAACCGATGGAGATCATTTCAAAGTCGCTTTTGCCGACACCGCAGTCGGGGCACAGCCAGTCTTCAGGCACATCCTCCCAACGGGTGCCGGGGGCGATGCCGTCGTCGGGCCAGCCTTCGGCTTCGTCGTAGATCAGGCCACAGACAATACATTGCCACTTTTTCATCAGGTCTATTTCCTCGGTTCAGGCTGGGGCTTGTGTTGCTGCTGATGGCCTCTTCGCGGGCAAGCCCGCTCCTACAGTGACCGCGCAGGCCTGGCGGGCTTGCCCGCGAACAGGGCCAGCGCGCAATGCGTGGGGGCTTTGTAGCGGCCCTGCCGGCAGTATGCAAGCAGTTGGGGCAATCATGCTAAGCTCGCCGCCTCTCTGGCTGTAACAAAGCATACCGACGTGTCGTACGAATCCCCGCAAGCAGCCGCTGTCGCGTGGCTGCCGTATTCACAGCTGGCGACCGACATCGACCAGCCCACCCTTGACTGGCTGTTCGACGAGGGCTCGCTGACCCGCCGCCTGACCCGTCTGTCCATCGATCACTTTTCCGTCACCCCGTTGTTCGAGGGCTGGCAGCCGCTGCGCGATGACGAATGCCAGGCGCTGGGCATCGCTGCCGGCGCCGAAGGCTGGGTGCGCGAAGTGTATCTGCGCGGCCATGGCCAACCTTGGGTATTCGCCCGCAGCGTGGCCAGCCGCAGCGCCCTGGAACGCGGAGGACTGGACCTGGAAACCTTGGGCAGCCGCTCGCTGGGCGAGCTGCTGTTCTGCGACCAGGCGTTCATCCGTCATCCACTCGAAGTGTGCACTTATCCACAGGCCTGGCTGCCGCCCGAAGCTGCACATGCGGCGCTTTGGGGCCGCCGCTCGCGCTTCGAGCGCAACGGCCTGGACCTGCTGGTGGCAGAAGTGTTCCTGCCGGCATTGTGGCAAGCGGCCAAGGAGGAAAACCGCTGATGTACCTGCAACTGCTCAAGTCGCTCAACCGCCTGCACCCACGGGCCTGGGACTTCGTCCAGCTCAGCCGCATGGACCGGCCGATAGGCATCTACCTGCTGTTGTGGCCGACCCTGTCGGCAGTGTGGATTGCCGGCAATGGGTCACCCACCCTGGCCAATGTGCTCATCTTCGGCCTTGGTGTGGTGCTGATGCGCGCGGCCGGCTGCTGCATCAACGACTTTGCCGACCGCAAGGTTGACGGCCACGTCAAGCGCACAGCAGACCGCCCCTTGGCCAGCGGCCGGGTGAGGCCACGCGAGGCGCTGACACTGTTCGCGATTCTGGTCGGGGTGAGTTTCCTGCTGGTGCTGTGCACCAATAGCCGCACTGTCTGGCTATCGTTCGGGGCGGTGGCCTTGGCGTTCTGCTACCCGTTCATGAAGCGCTACACCTACTACCCGCAGGTGGTGCTGGGGGCGGCGTATTCGTGGGGCATTCCCATGGCTTTCACAGCCGCTGGCGGTGAACTGCCGGCCGGCGCCTGGCTGCTGTATATCGCCAACCTGCTGTGGACGGTAGGCTACGACACCTACTACGCCATGGTCGACCGCGATGACGACCTGAAGATTGGCGTGAAATCCACAGCGATCCTGTTCGGCGACGCTGATCGCAGCATCATCCTGACCCTGCAGTTGCTGTCGCTGGGCTGCCTGTTGCTGGCCGGTAGCCGCTTCGACCTGGGTGGCTGGTTCCACCTTGGGTTGCTGGGTGCGGCGGCTTGCTTTGCCTGGGAATACTGGTCAACGCGCAAGCTGGACCGGGAATCGTGCTTCAAGGCATTTCTGCACAACCACTGGGCGGGGATGCTGGTGTTTATCGGAGTTGTGCTGGATTACGCGTTGCGCTGAGTAGTTTGGGGCCGCAGAGCGGCCCCGGCTATCTCATGGCTTGGCAACGTGCCAGACGTCTTTCATGCCGTCGCCGGTCATGTCACCGGCCTTCTTGTCCTTGATGAAGGTATACAGCGGCTTGCCGTCGTAAGCCCACTGCATCGAGCCGTCGTCACGCGTTACATGGGTCCATTTATCCTTCGGTGCTTCGTCTTCTTTCTTGACCATCAACGGTGGCCAGTTCTTGGCGCACTCGCCATTGCACATCGACTTGCCACCCGCATCCTTGTCAAAGGTGTACAGGGTCATGCCGGCATGATCGACCCACATGCCATCCTTCTCCATGGCATGGTGGGCCAACGCCACCCCCGGCAGCGCCAACGCAGTGAAAAGGGCCATCCAGCTCAGCGTATGTCGTGTCATTGGATTCACCATTGTTTCGGGGGGGAAATGAGTTCGGGTTGCCATCAAAGCGGCCCTCTGTAGCCTAGTTCAGTCACGGAATGTCGCCAGAACGGCCAACACCCTGTCACACAGCTGCAATAATTCCGTTATCTAATGCGGGCCAAGACACCGAATCCAGGAGAGGTTTTGAGCATGGTAGGCAGGAACATTCTGATCGTCGACGACGAAGCGCCCATTCGCGAGATGATCGCCGTTGCCCTGGAAATGGCCGGCTATGACTGCCTGGAAGCGGAAAACTCCCAACAGGCCCACGCGATCATCGTCGACCGCAAACCGGACCTGATCCTGCTCGACTGGATGCTGCCGGGCACCTCCGGCATCGAGCTGGCCCGCCGCCTGAAGCGCGACGAGCTGACCGGTGATATTCCGATCATCATGCTCACCGCCAAGGGTGAAGAAGACAACAAGATCCAGGGCCTGGAAGTGGGCGCCGACGACTACATCACCAAGCCGTTCTCGCCGCGTGAACTGGTAGCGCGACTGAAAGCCGTGCTGCGCCGCACCGGCCCGAGCGACAGCGAGGCGCCGATCGAGGTCGGCGGCCTGCTGCTCGACCCGATCAGCCACCGTGTGACCATCGACGGCAAGCCGGCCGAGATGGGCCCTACCGAATACCGCCTGCTGCAGTTTTTCATGACCCACCAGGAGCGCGCCTATACCCGCGGCCAACTGCTGGACCAGGTGTGGGGCGGCAACGTCTATGTCGAGGAACGTACCGTCGACGTGCACATCCGTCGCCTGCGCAAGGCGCTGGGTGAAGCTTACGAGAATCTGGTACAAACCGTCCGGGGCACTGGCTACCGTTTCTCGACCAAGAGCTGATCGAGTTCCCGAGCGCCAAGCTGCACGTCGTTGTACAAGGACCGTCAATTGAACCAGAACTGGCACGCAACCCTGATTCGCCATCTGCTGTTGCTGATTACCGTCTGCCTGATCGGCGGGCTGGTCAGCGGCTACTACGGCTGGAGCCTGGCCATTGGCCTGGCGCTCTATCTGGGCTGGACCCTCAAGCAACTGCTGCGCTTGCACGACTGGCTGCGCAATCACCAACCCGACGAAGCACCGCCCGATGGCTACGGCCTGTGGGGCGAGGTATTCGATAGCATCTACCACCTGCAACGCCGCGACCAGCGCGTACGGGGCCGCCTGCAGGCAGTGATCGACCGAGTGCAGGAATCCACCGCTGCGCTGCGTGACGCGGTGATCATGCTCGACAGCGACGGCAACCTGGAATGGTGGAACCGCGCCGCCGAGACTCTGCTGGGCTTCAAGACCCCACAGGACGGCGGCCAGCAAGTGACCAATCTGGTGCGCCACCCGCTCTTCAAAGAGTACTTCGAGGCAGAAAACTACCTCGAACCGCTGGAAATCCCTTCGCCGATCAATGACCGCATGCGAGTGCAGTTGCACATCACCCGCTACGGCAACAATGAACACCTGATGCTGGTGCGCGATGTCACCCGCATTCACCAGCTGGAACAGATGCGCAAGGACTTCGTCGCCAACGTGTCCCACGAGCTGCGCACGCCGCTGACGGTAATCACCGGCTACCTGGAAACCCTGCTGGACAACGTCGAGGACGTGAACCCGCGGTGGAGCCGCGCCCTGCAGCAGATGAGCCAGCAAGGCTCGCGCATGCAAACCCTGCTCAACGATTTGTTGCTGCTGGCCAAACTGGAAGCCACCGATTACCCATCGGACAACCAGCCGGTGGCAGTCGATGCCCTGCTCGCCGCCATCAAGAACGACGCCCAAGCCTTGTCCGGGCCGCGCAACCAGCGCATCAGCCTGGAAGCGGCGCCTGGCGTCAAGCTGAAGGGCAGCGAGTCGGAACTGCGCAGTGCCTTTTCCAATCTGGTGTTCAATGCGGTCAAGTACACCCAGGACGAAGGCAACATCCGCATCCGCTGGTGGGTCGATGCCCAGGGCGCACACCTGTCGGTGCAGGACTCGGGGGTGGGCATCGATGCCAAGCACTTGCCACGCCTGACCGAGCGCTTCTACCGGGTAGACTCCAGCCGTGCATCGAATACCGGCGGTACCGGGCTGGGGCTGGCAATCGTCAAGCATGTGCTGATGCGCCACCGCGGCAAGCTGGAAATCAGCAGTGTACCGGGGCATGGCAGCACCTTTACCTGTCACTTTCCGCCAGCACAATTGGCCAACGAAAAGGCTTGAGATTGGGGCTGCGGCGCAGCCCTTCGCGGGCATGCCGGCTGCCACTGGGCCCGCAATGAGTCCGCTGCTCTTTGCTTTTACAGCCCCAGCCGCTACATTGGATCCCCTGTGCCAGCAAAAGCTGGCACTTTTTTTCTCTCTATCTCAAAGACGGACCCCGAAAAAACTCCATCATGGACCCTTCCTCTGGTATTAGCCTCACCTCGCTATTCGCCGACTTCGGCATGATCATCTTTGCCTTACTGCTGGTGCTGCTCAACGGCTTCTTCGTTGCTGCAGAGTTCGCCATGGTCAAACTGCGCGCCACACGCGTAGAGGCCATCGCCGAAAAGCACGGCTGGCGTGGCAACATCCTGCGCAAGGTTCACAACCAGCTCGACGCCTACCTGTCGGCCTGCCAATTGGGCATCACCCTCGCCTCGCTGGGCCTGGGCTGGGTGGGTGAGCCCGCCTTCGCCCACCTGCTGGAACCATTGCTGGCCTATTTCGGCGTGGACAGCGCCGAGCTGGTCAAGGCGATCTCGTTCTTCGTCGCCTTCTTCGTCATCTCGTACCTGCACATCGTGGTCGGCGAGCTGGCCCCCAAGTCCTGGGCTATCCGCAAGCCAGAGCTGCTGTCGCTGTGGACCGCCGTGCCGCTTTACCTGTTCTACTGGGCGATGTACCCGGCCATCTACCTGCTCAATGCCAGCGCCAACACCATCCTGCGCATTGCCGGCCAGGGCGAGCCTGGCCCGCACCATGAGCACCACTACAGCCGCGAAGAGCTCAAGCTGATCCTGCACTCCAGCCGTGGCCAGGACCCAAGCGACCAAGGCATGCGCGTGCTGGCCTCGGCCGTGGAAATGGGCGAGCTGGAAGTGGTCGACTGGGCCAACTCGCGTGAGGACATGATCAGCATCGACGCCCATGCGCCTCTGAAGCAGATCCTGGGCCTGGTGCGCCGCCACAAGTTCAGCCGCTACCCGGTGTACGACGCCGAGCGCGAAGAATTCACCGGCCTGCTGCACATCAAGGACCTGCTGCTGGAGCTGGCTGAGCTGGAGCACTTGCCAGAGACCATCGACCTGGAGGACCTTGCCCGGCCACTCGAACGCGTGTCGCGGCACATGCCGCTGGCACAGTTGCTGGAGCAGTTCCGTAAGGGCGGCGCGCACTTCGTGCTGGTCGAGGAAGCCGATGGCAAGGTGATCGGCTACCTGACCATGGAAGACGTGCTGGAAGTGCTGGTAGGCGACATCCAGGACGAGCACCGCAAGACCGAGCGCGGCATTCTCGCCTACCAGCCGGGCAAGCTGCTGGTGCGTGGCGACACCCCACTGTTCAAGGTCGAGCGCCTGCTGGGTATCGACCTTGACCACATCGAGGCCGAAACCCTGGCCGGGTTGATCTACGAGACGCTCAAGCGCGTGCCTGAAGAAGAGGAAGTGCTGGAGGTCGAAGGGCTGCGCATCATCATCAAGAAGATGAAAGGGCCCAAGATCGTCCTGGCCAAGGTGCTGAAGCTGGATTGATGGCCCAATCGGTCAGGGGTTGCCGGCAGTGAAATCCGGCAGCCCGCTGATCGGCCTGTCGAAGCGGTAAGGTATCGACTCCAGCGCCAACCCCACATTGCGCTGCACCACAAAATGCAGGTGCGGCCCAGTGCTGTTGCCGGTATTGCCCGACTTGGCCAGCATCTGGCCCTGCCGTACCCGTTGCCCCTCCGCCACCACCACCGAACCACGCATCAGGTGAAGGTAGACGCCCATGGTGCCGTCCGGGTGCAAAATCCTGACAAAGTTACCCGAGGGGTTGGGGCCGCGCCCGCTCTGGCTGTTCTGCGTCTTCACCACCACCCCTTCCCGCGCCGCGATGATGGGTGTGCCTTCGGGCATGGCGATATCCATGGCGTAGCGCCCTCGGGGCCCAAAATGACTGACACGGCCATTGGGGCCCTGAGTGACGCGGAACGGCCCGCCAATCCACGGGAACGCATAGCGGAAGCCTAGCGGCCGTTTGCCCGGATCACCCATGGCCTGCAGCAGGGTCGAACGGTAGTTCAGCAGCAGCCCGGGCCGCCCCCTGAGCACACTGAGCATCTGCGTGGTGCGCGGTGGCAGCAGCCGGCGCACGATACGCGGGGCATCACCGCCTTGTGCGTTGACCAGGTTGTCCAGCCGCAACTCTACCTCTACCGGCACATGCAGCTCGTTTCGTGCCGAAAAGCTCACGCCACCGTCGAAGGTTTTCGCGTTCAGCAGTACCTGGCCTTCGAGCGTTTCGACCATGGGTTCGAGCAACACCAAGGGCTTGGCGCCGGGGCCAGGGCGGTCGGAATAGGAGACGACACCGGAATCGTCAGTGATCTTGTAGAGCGTCACGCCCTGGCTCGACGCCGAGGCCATGAGCAATGCACAGAACAGCAGCAGGCGCGCGGGCATGATAGTGGCTTTTTGACAGTTATGATCTGTCGAAGCCTAGCAGCGGGTTTTACGGTAGGTATTGCAGTTGGTCGGATGGGGCAACTCGGGCTTGGGCAGGAGCACCCGTGTGCTGCTCCTGCCCAAAGCATGACGCGGGGCCGGGTTCAGGCACCGGGGGTGAAGTGCTTCTGCGCAGTGCCGCGGGCAATCAACCGAGACAGGTAGTCGAGCTTCTGGGCATCCTGGTCGACAAACTTGAACGTCAACTGCAACCAGTCGCTGTCAGGTTTTGGCTCCAGCGCCGCCACCGCATGCAGGTAGCCGTTCAGGCGAGCGACTTCGGCACTTTCGCCCTGCTCCAGGTCCAGCACCGCACCTTCCAGCACCTGTGGCAGCGCTTCGTTGCGGCGTACCACCAGCAGTGCCTCTTTCAGGCTCAAAGCCTTGATCACGCATGGCTGCATGCCACTGGCCAGGCGCAGCTGGCCCTGGCCACGGCCGCTCGGCGCGGGGGCGGCAGGTGCGGGCGCCGCGACCAAAGGCTTGGCCGGTGCCGGTGTCGGCGCCGCCACCTTGACCGCTTCGGGCTTGCCCGCAGTCAGCGCGTTCAACGAGTCGTTGGCAAACGCCGGGTTGGCTCGCGCCGGGCCGATGGCCATCAGGCTGTCGAGCTTACCGATCTTGGTCAGGGCTTTCTTTACCTTGGTCAGCAGTTGCTCGTTGGTGAACGGCTTGCCTACAAAATCGGAAACACCCGCCTGGATCGCCTGAATGACGTTCTCCTTGTCGCCACGGCTGGTCACCATGATGAACTGCAGGTTCTTCAGTGCAGGCTGCTGACGGCACCAGGTCAGCAATTCCAAGCCAGACATTTCCGGCATTTCCCAGTCGCACAGGACCAGGTCGAACGCTTCCTTGCCGAGCATGGCCATGGCCTTGCGACCGTTGATAGCGTCGTCGATGGCCATACCCGGGAAGGCATTACGCAGACACTTGCGGACCAGATCACGGATAAACGGGGCGTCATCCACGACCAGCACATTCACTTTACTCATCGATACTCCTTTTGAATCCCGACTAGCCTACTGCCAATGATGGCCACTTGCTACAACCTGGTCACGCCGGGACTTCTTCACATCGTTCGCGGGTGCCTGCCGGCTCTCGACCGCAAACGAAAACGCCCGGCCAAGGCCGGGCGTCGATGCTCGGGAGCAACCTTACTTATCGTCAGATTCACCCGGAACATTAGCCTTTTCGCCGTTGGCGACAGCAGTACCCTGCACTTCTGCCGTCATGCGCTTGAGGCCCATGTGGCGCACGTCGGTGCCGCGCACCAGGTAGATCACCAGTTCGGAGATGTTGCGCGCATGGTCGCCAATACGCTCCAGCGAGCGCAGCACCCAGATCACGCTCAGCACCCGCGAGATAGAGCGCGGGTCTTCCATCATGTAGGTCACCAGCTCACGCAGCGCGGTCTTGTATTCGCGGTCGATGGTCTTGTCGTACTGGGCCACCGACAGCGCCAGGTCGGCGTCGAAGCGGGCAAAGGCGTCCAGCGCATCCCGGACCATGTTGCGCACCTGGTCGCCAATGTGGCGAACTTCGACATAACCACGCGGCGACTCGCCCTCTTCGCACAGCTGGATGGCGCGGCGGGCGATCTTGGTCGACTCGTCACCGATGCGTTCCAGGTCGATCACCGACTTGGAAATGCTGATGATCAGGCGCAGGTCCGAGGCCGCTGGCTGGCGGCGGGCGAGGATGCGCAAGCACTCCTCGTCGATGTTGCGCTCCATCTGGTTGATCTGCTCGTCAACCTCGCGTACCTGCTGGGCCAGGCCAGAGTCGGCTTCGATCAGCGCGGTAACCGCGTCGTTGACCTGCTTTTCCACCAGCCCGCCCATGGCCAGCAGGTGGCTGCGCACCTCTTCGAGCTCGGCGTTGAACTGCTGGGAAATGTGATGGGTAAGGCTTTCTTTGTTGATCATCGTTTTGTCCTTTGGTAGCGCGGCCCTGTAGGAGCGGGTTCACCCGCGAACACCGGCAACGCCGGTGCCAGACACCAAGGTGCCTGTTTCGCGAGCGGCGCTTAGCCGTAGCGACCGGTGATGTAGTCTTCCGTCTGCTTCTTCGCCGGGTTGGTGAACAGGGTATCGGTATCACCGAATTCGACCAGTTTGCCCATGTACATGAACGCGGTGTAATCCGAAACACGCGCCGCTTGCTGCATGTTGTGGGTCACGATGACGATGGTGTACTTGGATTTCAATTCATAGATCAGTTCTTCGACCTTCAAGGTCGAGATCGGGTCCAGCGCCGAGCAGGGTTCGTCAAGCAGCAGCACCTCCGGCTCAACGGCAATGGTGCGGGCGATGACCAGACGCTGCTGCTGGCCACCGGACAGGCCCAGCGCCGACTCGTGCAGGCGGTCCTTGACCTCGTCCCACAAGGCCGCGCCCTTCAACGCCCACTCGACGGCTTCATCGAGCACGCGCTTCTTGTTGATGCCCTGGATGCGCAGGCCGTAGACCACGTTCTCGTAGATGGTCTTGGGGAACGGGTTCGGCTTCTGGAACACCATGCCCACACGCCGGCGCAGTTCGGCAACGTCTTCGCCCTTGCGGTAGATATTGTTGCCGTACAGGTTGATGGCACCTTCCACACGGCAACCGTCAACCAGGTCGTTCATCCGGTTGAAGGTGCGCAGCAGGGTCGACTTGCCGCAGCCGGATGGGCCGATGAAGGCGGTCACACGCTGCTTCGGGATGTTCATCTGCACGTCGAACAGCGCTTGCTTGTCGCCATAGAACAGGCTCAGGCCCGGCACTTCGATGGCCACGGTTTCTTCAGCCATTCGCAGGCTCTGCTTGTTGCGGCCCAGGGCAGACATGTCGATGCCATGGGTGTGGGAATCTTGCTGCATGGTCAACTCCATACGCTATCAAGTCGTTTCAAAGGGCCGCCCGGCTTACGGGCGGCACGCTTGCAATCAGGGTCAGCCGTCCAGCGCCTTGTACTTCTCGCGCAGGTGGTTGCGAATCCACACGGCAGAGAGGTTGAGGGTCGCGATCACCAGCACCAGCAGCAGCGCAGTGGCATAAACCAGCGGCCGCGCGGCTTCGACGTTCGGGCTCTGGAAGCCGACGTCATAGATGTGGAAGCCCAGGTGCATGATCTTCTGGTCCAGGTGCAGGTACGGGTAGTTTCCATCCACCGGCAGCGACGGCGCCAGCTTCACCACACCTACCAGCATCAGCGGCGCCACTTCGCCGGCGGCACGGGCCACGGCGAGGATCATGCCGGTCATCATGGCCGGGCTGGCCATGGGCAGGACGATTTTCCACAGGGTCTCGGCCTTGGTTGCGCCCAACGCCAGCGAGCCTTCACGCACGGTGCGCGGGATTCGCGCCAGGCCTTCTTCGGTGGCCACGATCACCACCGGCACCGCCAGCAATGCCAGGGTCAGCGATGCCCACAGCAGGCCCGGGGTACCCAGGGTCGGCGCCGGCAACGCTTCGGGGAAGAACAGGCGGTCGATCGAGCCGCCCAGCACATAGACGAAGAAGCCCAGACCGAACACACCGTAGACGATCGCAGGAACACCGGCCAGGTTGTTCACCGCAATGCGGATAAGCCGGGTGACCGGGCCCTGCCTGGCGTATTCACGCAGGTACACGGCAGCCAGCACGCCGAACGGGGTAACGATCACGGCCATGATCAGGGTCATCATCACGGTACCGAAGATGGCCGGGAAGATACCGCCCTCGGTGTTGGCTTCACGCGGGTCGTCGCTGAGGAACTCCCAGACCTTGCCGAAGTAGGTGCCCAACTTGGTGAAGGCCGACATGCCGTTCGGCTGGACGGCATGCACTACTTTGCTCAGGTTGATTTCCACTTCACGGCCGTTGCCATCCCGGGCCACCAGGCTGTCGCGGGAAAAAGCCTGGTGCAGGCCGGTCAGGCGGTCTTCGATAGCCTTGTAGCGGCTGTTCAGTTCGGCACGGTCGGCGTCCATGTCGGCCTGGGCGGCGGCGTCCAGCTTGCCGTCCAGCTCCAGCTTGCGCGCTTGCAGGCGCAGGCGCTCAAGGCCATGGTTGATGGCACCGATGTCCTTTTTCTCCAGCTGCTGCAGCTCGCTGTTGAGCTGGTTGGCTCGCTTGAGGCGGGCCTGCAGTTCGTTCCAGGCAGCCGGGCCTTCAGCAACCACGCGGCCTTGTTCCTTGACGCTGACCAGGTAGCCATAGAAGTTGCCCCACTCGCGGCGCTCAAGGGCCATCAGGTCAGCCGGGCGCTGTTCGTCGACCAGCCAGTCGCCGACCACCCAGGTAAAGTCGCTGCCGTTGAGGTCGCGGTTACCCACCTTGATCAGCTCGCGGGTCATGAACTCCGGGCCCTGGTCAGGCACTGGCAGGCCAGCCCCCTTCAGACGAGCACGGGGTACTTCCTCCTTCTGCACCACTTCGCCAATGACGACGTGATCGGCCTGGCCTGGCACCTTGTAGGTGGCCTGGACAAGATCGGCTGGCCAGAAGTGGCCCAGGCCGCGCACGGCGATCACCGCCAGCAGGCCGACGGTCATGATCACGGCCATGGCCACCGCGCCGCCGCTCATCCAGACGCCTGGGGCGCCGCTCTTGAACCAGCCTTTGAGGGAATCCTTTTTCACGGATCGCTACCTTTCTATCAAAGCGACGAGTATTTCTTGCGCAGACGCTGGCGAATCAGCTCGGCCAAGGTGTTCATGATGAAGGTGAACATCAGCAGCACCAGGGCGGCCAGGAACAGCACGCGATAGTGGCTGCCACCGACTTCCGATTCCGGCATTTCCACAGCCACGTTGGCGGCCAGGGTGCGCATGCCCTCGAACAGGTTCATCTCCATCACCGGCGTGTTGCCGGTAGCCATCAGCACGATCATGGTCTCGCCTACCGCACGGCCCATGCCGATCATCAACGCCGAGAAGATGCCCGGGCTGGCGGTGAGGATGACCACGCGGGTCAGGGTCTGCCAAGGCGTCGCCCCCAGTGCCAGCGAGCCCAGGGTCAGACTGCGCGGCACACTGAACACGGCATCTTCGGCAATCGAGTAGATGTTCGGGATGACCGCGAAGCCCATGGCGATACCGACTACCAGGGCGTTGCGCTGGTCGTAGGTGATGCCTAAATCGTTGGTGATCCACAGGCGCATGTCGCCGCCGAAGAACCAGCTTTCCAGGTGCGGGCTCATGGTCAGGGCGAACCAGCCAGTGAACAGGATGACCGGAATCAGGATCGCCGCTTCCCAACCATCCGGTACACGCAGGCGGATCGACTCCGGCAACCGGCTCCAGAAGAAGCCGGCCAGCAGGATACCGATCGGCATCAGCAGGAACAGGCTGAACACACCGGGCAGGTGGCCTTCCAGGTACGGGGCCAGGAACAGGCCGGCGAAGAAGCCGAGGATCACCGTCGGCATCGCTTCCATCAGCTCGATCACCGGCTTGACCTTGCGGCGCATGCGCGGGGCCATGAAGTAGGCGGTGTAGATGGCTGCGGCAATGGCCAGCGGGGCGGCCAGGATCATGGCGTAGAACGCGGCCTTCAGGGTTCCGAAGGTCAGCGGCGACAGGCTCAGTTTGGGCTCGAAGTCAGTGTTTGACGCGGTCGATTGCCAGACGTATTTCGGCTCGTCGTAGTTCTCGTACCACACCTTGCCCCACAGCGCGCTGAACGAAACTTCCGGGTGCGGGTTGCGCAGGCTCAACGGCAACAACTTGCCGCCTTCTTCGATGATGATGCGGTTGGCGCGTGGCGACAGGGCCAGCGTGCCAGGGCCTTCGGCAGCCGGCTCTACCAGCAGGGTTCGGTGTGCAGTGCTGTGGAACACGCCCAGTTTGCCTTCGGCATCCAGGGCGATGAAGCCCTTGCGACGCTCTTCGGCGTCGATCTGCACGATCGGCGCCTTGCCCATCTGGAAGGTACGGATCTGCTTGAAGCGCGATTCGCCATCCGGGTCGCGGGCCATGAACCACTGGGCCAGCCCCCCCTTGGAGTCACCGATGATCAGCGAAATGCCGCCAACCAGCTGGGCCGTGGCAGTGATGTCGGTGTCGGCGCTATCAGACAACTTGTAACGGCCGTTGAGGCTCTTGTCGCGCAGGCTGAACACGTCGGCCGTGGCACGGCCGTTGATCACGTACAGCCAGTGCTGGCGCGGGTCGATGAAGATATTCTTCACCGTCTCGGTCATTTGCGGCAGTTCGATGCGGTTCTGCTCGGTGGTGACCTCTTCGGTCATCATGTTTTCCGTGCGGGTCAGCTCGACCACCTGCAGATGAGCACCGGTAGAGCCGGCAAGCAGCAGGGTGTCGCCATTGACGTTGACGCTGACGTGGTCCAGCGCACGCCCCTGCTCGTCAAGCACGAACGATTGCTCGCCGTACGGGTAGTCGATGCCAGGGCTGATGGTTTTCTTGTTGTCCGGGTAGGTGATCTTGTAGGTGTGCTGGAAAACCAGCGCCTGGCCATTGGACAGGCCCAGCACCACCAGCGCGCTGCCCGGCTGGTCAGTACTGATGGACGTGACCTGGGTGTCTGCCGGCACGGGTAGCTCGACACGCTTGAGTTCGTTACCGGTCTTGGTATCGAAGAACAATGCCTGGCCCTTGTCCGAAACACGCATCCCCACCTGATTCTGCTCTTCAAGCGCGATCATCAGTGGCTTACCGGCATCCTGCTGCAGCCAGGTCGGCTCCAGGGCTTTCTTGCTGGTCAGCTCGGCGCCCTGAAACAGTGGCAGCACCACATAAGCCAGGTAGAAGAAGATCAACGTGATTGCCGCCAATACGGCAAGCCCGCCTACCAGCACATACCAGCGGGTCAGGCGGTCCTTGAGCGCGCGCATGCGGCGCTTGCGTTGCAACTCGGGCGTATTGAAATCAATGCGCACGGGCTGGGAGTTTTGGGTCATGTTGGAATTGGCCAGATCATTCATGCGCACACCCTAGCGGTCCCGTGTGACAAAAACATTACAAAGTGGTGACGCGCGAAAGCCCGCCGCACAGGGGACCTGGCTTCGGACTGGAAATTCGTGGAAGAGGCCGGGCAGTGGCACCGGCCTCTTCTTAATTACTTACTTCTTTGCAACGTTACCGGTGTGCGACAGGCCCAGGTCAGCCAAGGTCTTGTCGACGACTTTGGCCGGCAGCGGGATGTAGCCATCCTTCACCACCACCTGCTGGCCCGCTTGCGACAGCACCAGCTTGACGAACTCGGCTTCCAGCGGGGCCAGAGGCTTGTTCGGCGCCTTGTTGACGTAGACGTACAGGAAGCGCGACAGCGGGTAGGTGCCATTCAGGGCGTTGGCTTCGTTGTCTTCAACAAACTCACCGCCGTCTTTCTTGGCCAGGGGTACGGTCTTGACGCTGGCGGTCTTGTAACCAATACCCGAGTAGCCGATGCCGTTCAGCGAGGAGCTGATCGACTGCACGACCGAAGCCGAGCCAGGCTGTTCGTTGACGTTAGGCTTGAAGTCGCCTTTGCACAGGGCTTCTTCCTTGAAGTAGCCGTAGGTGCCCGATACCGAGTTGCGGCCGAACAGCTGGATTGGCTTGTTGGCCAGGTCGCCGGTCACACCGACGTCGCCCCAGGTCTTGATGTCGGCCTTGCCACCGCACAGGCGAGTGGAGGAGAAGATGGCGTCGACCTGAGCCATGGTCAGGCCCTTGATTGGGTTGTCCTTGTGCACGAACACGGCCAGGGCGTCGACGGCGACCGGGATGGCGGTCGGCTTGTAGCCGTACTTCTGCTCGAAGGCTTGCAGCTCGACGTCCTTCATCTTGCGGCTCATCGGGCCGAGGTTGGCGGTGCCTTCGGTCAGCGCGGGTGGCGCGGTAGAGGAGCCGGCAGCCTGGATCTGGATGTTTACGTTCGGATATTCCTTCTTGTAGGCCTCAGCCCACAGAGTCATGAGGTTCGCGAGGGTGTCGGAACCAACGCTGGAGAGGTTGCCCGAAACACCAGTGGTCTTGGTGTAGGTCGGGATCGCAGGATCGACAGCGGCTACCGCGTTGGCGGTTGCAACGCCAGCGGCGGCAAAGGTAAGGGCCGCCATCAAACGCTTCAGTTTCATGCCTTGCTCCTAGCAGGAATATTGGGGTGTTGGATGGAACGGGCCCAAGTATCGGCAGGCCGCATGAATACGATATGACTTCATTGTGACAATTGGATGAAAGGCCATCACTGGAAGCAGGTCTGGCCTCTTCGCGGCTAAAGCCGCTCCTACAGGTTCGGTGTCGGCCTTGAGGCTTGTGCAAAACCCTGTAGGAGCGGCTTTAGCCGCGAAGAGGCCAGTAGCCGTAGCGCAGATCAGCGCTTGTTGGCGAGCAGGTACAGGCCCACGGCCAGACCAACGGCGCACAGGCCTGCCACGTAGTAGGCAGGCGCCATCGGGCTCACCTTCAGCAGTGCGGTCACCACCATCGGCGTCAGCCCGCCAAAGATGGCGTAGGCCACGTTGTACGAGAACGACAACCCGCTGAAACGCACCACCGCCGGGAACGCCTTGACCATGACATAAGGCACTGCGCCAATCACGCCCACGCACAGGCCGGTCACGGCATACAGCGGGAACAGCAACTCGGGACGGGTCGGCAGGCTGTGGTAGAAGCCCCAGGAGCTGGCCAGCAAAAGCAGGCTGCCGATCACGAACACCCGGCCCGCACCATAGCGGTCGGCCAGGCTGCCGGCACCAATACAGCCGAAGCTGAGCAACACGATGGCCAGGCTGTTGGCCTTGAGCGAGTCGGTCGGGCTGATGTGGTAGATGCTCTGCAGCAGCGCCGGGGTCATCAGGATGACCACTACGATGCCGGCCGAAAGCATCCAGGTCAGCAGCATCGACAGGATGATCGGACCACGGTGGTCACGCAGCACGGCGCGCAGTGGCAACTCCTCGGCCAGTGCCTTGCGTTGCTGCATTTCGGCGAACACCGGGGTTTCGTGCAGCCAGCGGCGCAGGTACACCGAGAACAGGCCGAACACACCGCCAAGCAGGAACGGGATACGCCAGGCGTAGTCAGCCACTTCTTCCGCGCTGTACACGCTGTTGATCAAGGTCGCTACCAGCGAGCCCAGCAGAATGCCGGCGGTCAGGCCGGCGGTCAGGGTGCCGCAGGCATAGCCGGTGTTGCGAGCCGGCACGTGTTCAGAGACGAACACCCATGCGCCCGGTACTTCGCCGCCGATTGCCGCGCCCTGGATCACGCGCATCAGCAACAGCAGGATCGGGGCCCACATGCCGATCTGCGCATACGTCGGCAGCAGGCCCATGATCAGGGTCGGCAGGGCCATCATGAAGATGCTCAGGGTGAACATCTTCTTGCGCCCGAGCAAGTCGCCGAAGTGGGCCATGATGATGCCGCCCAGCGGCCGCGCCAGGTAGCCGGCGGCGAAGATACCGAACGTTTGCATCAGCCGCAGCCATTCGGGCATGTCGGCCGGGAAGAACAACTTGCCCACCACCGTGGCGAAGAACACGAAGATGATGAAATCGTAGAACTCCAGCGCACCGCCCAGGGCGGACAGTGAGAGGGTCTTGTAGTCGCTGCGGGTCAGCGGCCGCGAGGGCTGCTCGATACTGCTGGGCACGGAAGTCATCGCTCGTTGTTCTCTTTGTAGGGCATGCAGGCCGCTTGGCGCGCGGCTTCTGGATTGGAGACAGGCGAAGATAGCAAATTGCCGAGCTACGCCGAAAGCGATACAAAATCCACACAGATATTCGTGAATGCGCGGTCGTCGCTGGCCGTTATGCCCTATATACTGGCAATTCGTAGGATTATGTTGCTCCTAACGTGGGATGTTGTGCGAAAACGCCGGTCACTATTGTCAGGCGGTTTCGCAGAGTTTCCCTACGGCCGCCCAGTGAAACGACATCGGCGTAGTATGTTTCAAGCTGAATCGTTTACCCGGCCTTTGCGCCACACCAACGAAAAGCGTCACGGGTCAGAGGCCCCATCGCATGATTGAGCTCGAACAAGAAGATCCAATCCCGCAAGGCGACCTGGCCTTGCAAATCACCGCATTGCCGCGAGAAACCAACGGGTTTGGCGATATTTTCGGCGGTTGGCTGGTTGCGCAGATGGACCTGGCAGGCACGGCCATGGCCAGCCGTGTCGCCGGCGGCCGCGTAGCCACCGTCGCCATCGACCGTATGGCCTTCCTGGTGCCCGTCGCGGTCGGCGCACAGCTGTCTTTCTATACCCAGACCCTGGAAATCGGCCGCAGCTCGATCCAGATGATGGTCGAGGTGTGGAGCGACGACCCGCTGTCCAGCGAATGGCGCAAGGTCACCGAAGCGGTATTCGTCTTCGTCGCCATTGACGGCAGTGGTCGTACCCGCTCGGTGCCTCGTCGCTGAGCCACGCTGGCGGTAAACTCATTGCATCTGCCCGGGTCCAAGGCCCACTGGCAATCAATGAGAAGAACGCAATGGCTACCTTTCAGGTCGTAACCGAGCAACATGGCGAACTCAACTGCTGGCGTATCAGCAGTGACCGTGCCGAACTCCTGATCGCCCAGCAGGGCGCACAGGTCCTCAGCTACCAGCAGGTAGGCGAACCGCCGCTGCTGTGGCTGAGCGACCAGGCCATCTTCCGCCAGGGCAAGTCGGTACGCGCCGGGGTACCGGTGTGCTGGCCATGGTTTGGCAACCTGCAGCGCAACCCTCAGGCCGTCCAGGCCATGTACCAGGGAACACCGGCGCCTGCCCACGGGCTTGCGCGCACGCGTGACTGGCAATTGCTGGGTATCGAGGAAGTGGGCGAAACCCTGCGGATCGAGTTCGAACTGCCTGAAGCGCAGGGCGACCTGCCCGGTTGGCCCCATGATGTCGAGCTGAAACTGGTGGTGGAGATGGGCGCAGAGCTGAAACTGAGCCTGACCAGCCGCAACATGGGCAATACCCCCGTGACCATCAGCCAGGCCCTGCATAGCTACTTCGCGGTCAGCGATGTGCGCCAGGCGCGGGTCGAGGGCGTCGACGGGCTGGGTTATATCGAAACCCTGGCGGGCTGGGAACAGCGCCAGCAGCAGGGGGCACTGACGTTTGCCGGGGAGACGGACCGGATCTACCTGAACACCCCGCAGACCCTCAGCATCGTCGACCCGCATTGGAATCGGCGGATTACCTTGACCAGCAGCGGCTCGCGCTCGGCGGTGATCTGGAACCCGTGGACCGAGCGGGCCAAGGAGCTGGCGGACATGGCTGACGATGGATGGCAGCGAATGCTGTGCATCGAGACAGCGAATGTGTGGGATGACCTGGTGGAGTTGAAGCCTGGGGCGAGTCATTCGCTGGGCGTCCAGATCGGTTGTGAAAATATCTGAGCCCAGCACTTTTGTTGCCGGCCTCTTCGCGGGCTTGCCCGCTCCCACAGGTAACCCACAATTTTCGAGGCTTGTGGAGAACCTGTGGGAGCGGGCAAGCCCGCGAAGAGGCCGGGGCAATTATCAAAGGTCTGCGTCTTCCACCACCCTCACCTTGTTTGCATCCAGCGCATAGGCCGCATCGGCCAGGTCATTGCTGACCTTCTCCACCTTCAGCTTGCCGCTGACCCACAGCGGTGTGTAGATGTCGTCGATCTTCAACCCTTTCGGGTAGCGCACAAGCACCAGCTGGTTCGGCGGCGGTGGCGGCACATGGATGCACGCACCCGGGTACGGCACCAGGAAGAACAACGTGCTGTTGCCCTTGGCGTCACTCTCCAGCGGCACAGGGTAGCCACCCAGGCGGATGTCCTTGCCATTCATGGCCGCAACGGTCTTGGTCGAGTACATCACCGCAGGCAGGCCCTTGCTCTGCTTGAGGCCACCCTTGGCGGTAAAGGTGCCCATGGCTTCCGGCGAGTTGTGGTCGATTTCAGGCATTTGTTCAAGCGCCTTCTGGTCCGACTTGGGCATCAGCTCCAGCCAGTCGGTTTCGGGCAGTTCGGCATGGGCCAGGGTACTGGCCAACAGCAAGGGGACGAGGAAAAAGGCACGCATGAAAATGCTCGGCAACTCGAATGAATTGCCGAGCATTCTAACCAGTAATCAGCGTTTCTTGATGAATCCGTAGATCACCAGCAGCACCACGGCACCGACCAGCGCGCCAAGGAAGCCCGCCGCTTGCCCAGCCTGGTATATACCCAGCGCCTGGCCGCCATAAGTAGCCAACAAGGAGCCGGCAATACCCAGCAGGATGGTCATGATCCAGCCCATGCTGTCATCGCCCGGCTTGATGAAGCGGGCCAGCAGGCCGACGATGAGGCCGATGAAGATGGTTCCAATGATACCCATGGCAATCCCTCTGCAGTGAAGTTGGAACAAGCCAAAGCCTAGACGGGCTTCGGCTTGTTGCCACATTCAGAGGGCATGCCGCTTGCAGAAGTTCGATTCGAAGCCCGATCAGTTGCTGATCAGCGCCTCTACTTCGGCAATCTTGCGCTCGAGGGTGGCCATGTCAGGGCAGCGCAGGGTGGCGTGTCCTACCTTGCGGCCAACCTTGAAGGCCTTGCCGTAGTGGTGCAGGTGGCAGTCCCCGATGGCGACAACCTTGTCTACGGCCGGCACTTCACCGATGAAGTTGAGCATCGCGCTCTCGCCCACCTTGGCGGTCGAGCCAAGTGGCAGGCCGGCCACGGCACGCAGATGGTTCTCGAACTGGCTGCACTCGGCGCCTTCGATGGTCCAGTGCCCGGAGTTGTGCACGCGCGGGGCGATTTCGTTGGCCTTCAAGCCACCGTCAACTTCGAAGAACTCGAAGGCCATCACGCCAACGTAATCCAGCTTCTGCAACACGCGGCCGACGTAATCTTCGGCCAGAGCCTGCAGCGGGTGTGCCTGGCTGGCCACCGACAAGCGCAGGATGCCGCTCTCGTGGGTGTTGTGCACCAGCGGGTAGTAGCGGGTTTCGCCATCGCGGCCACGTACAGCCACCAGCGACACTTCGCCAGTGAACGGCACGAAGCCTTCCAGCAGGCATGGCACGCTGCCCAGCTCGGCGAAGGTACCCACCACGTCCTCTGGCGTGCGCAGCACCTTCTGGCCCTTGCCGTCGTAACCCAGGGTGCGGGTTTTCAGCACGGCCGGCAGGCCGATGCTGGCCACTGCGGCGTCCAGATCGGCCTGCGAGAGGATGTCGGCGAAGGCCGGGGTGGGGATGCCCAGGTCGCGGAACATGCTCTTTTCGAACAGGCGGTCACGAGCGATGCGCAGCGATTCGGCGCTGGGGTATACCGGCACGAACTGCGAGAGGAAGGCCACGGTCTCGGCCGGGACGCTTTCGAACTCGAAGGTGACCAGGTCGACTTCGTCGGCCAGCTGACGCAGGTGGTCCTGATCGCCATAGTCGGCACGCAGGTGCTCGCCCAGGGGCGCAGCGCAGGCGTCCGGTGCCGGGTCGAGGAAGGCGAAGTTCATGCCCAGCGGGGTACCCGCCAGGGCCAGCATGCGGCCCAGCTGGCCGCCACCGATTACACCGATCTTCATGGGTTGAGCCTCAAGCCTGGCGCGGGTCTGGGTTGTCCAGCACGGTGTCGGTCTGTTCCGTGCGGAACTGCTTCAACGCCGCGTGGTACTGCGGGTACTTGGCGCCCAGAATGCTGGCCGACAACAGGGCAGCGTTGACCGCACCGGCACGGCCGATGGCCAGGGTGGCAACCGGCACACCGGCTGGCATCTGCACGATCGACAGCAGCGAATCGACGCCCGACAGCATCGACGACTGCACCGGCACGCCCAGCACCGGCAGGTGGGTCTTGGCGGCGCACATGCCTGGCAGGTGGGCTGCGCCACCGGCACCGGCGATGATCACCTCGATGCCACGGCCCTCAGCCTCCTCGGCATACTGGAACAGCAGATCCGGGGTGCGGTGGGCGGAAACCACCTTCACTTCGTAGGGAATGCCGAGTTTTTCCAGCATATCGGCGGTGTGGCTAAGGGTGGACCAATCGGACTTGGAGCCCATGATCACGCCAACCAGTGCACTCATCGTCGAGCCTCTCCTGCAAGCGCCTTCTGGCGCGCTAAAAGCAACAAGCCACGCAGGTGGGCCGGCGTGGCTTGTCATACGGATTCTGAATCGACCAGGTCGGCCGAAGGCGCGGGATTGTAACGTATTTAAAGGCTGGCCGCCCACCCCTACAAGCACATGCCGGATCAAAGGGCAAGCTGTCTCGTGGGACAACTTTTTCCTGCTGCCTCGGGGTCGACGAGTGCTGCACGCTCGCAGCCCTTCCTCGAGCACTTTGGTGTGTCTACATGAAAACTCCATGCTTCTTCGCACTTTCGTTTGGCCTGGTATTCAGCGTGCAATTGCCGAGTGCTTCGGCAGCCCACGCGCTCACCGTCACCGTCTATGTGCACGACGACCTGGCCGATATGCACGACGGGCAATTGAACGAAGACTTCTTCCAGCATTGGCTGAACGAAATGCGCCGTTTCAGCCAACACCCCATCGAAGTGATATTTCAACGCAATGTAAAACACATAACCGATATTGCTTATGCAGGAATGCCGTCCGAAAAGCTCCTGGACGCTTTCAGCCAGCAGGTGTACGCACAAAAGCGACACCGACTCTACTCTCTCATGGATAAACATCTCCTGCTCACCCGCAACAGCTACGATCATAGCGGCCTGAACTACAACGCCGGCTTGGCCTATTTCAAGCAGAAAACGGCCATTGCCTCTGTGGCCGCATACGGTGCTGCAGCTCATGAAATTGGCCATCTGCTAGGCGCCACCCATGAAGACGCCGAACTGAAGTTCAATGGCTGGGTGTGTGAAACGTACACGCACCCCCGTGTACCAGCACGCTCCAACTGCTACCGCTACAGCGACAGGAATCGTGCAAATATCACTGAATACCTGAAGGACAATTCAAAGTGACGCTTCACCTTGTGCTCCAGACGACTCCAGCTTGCGCCATAGCAAGCGGACGTTAGCCTTACGCACCAGCGCGCAGCGGTACAGGCGGATTTCCAGCGGCACATGCCATTGGCTACCGCCGCAGATCGCCAGTTCACCGCGTTCGAGCTCGCCACGCATGGACAGACGCGGCACCCAAGCGATGCCCATCCCTTCCAGGGCCATGCTCTTGAGGCTGTCGGCCATGGCGGTTTCATAGACGGTGGTATACCGCAGGTTGCGCTGGCGCAGCAGTAGGTTGACCGAGCGACCGAGGAATGCGCCGGCGGTGTAGGCCAACAATGGCACGCTGCCCTCACCTTCGAGGTCGAACAACGGCTTGCCATCGGCATCCACAGCGCACACCGGCAGCATTTCAGTGGTGCCCATGTGCAGCGACGGGAAGATCTCGGCATCCATCTGCAAGGCCGCGTCCGGGTCGTAGAACGCCAGCATCAGGTCGCAGCCGCCTTCGCGCAGTGCATGTACGGCATCTCCGACGTTAGTCGCAACCAGGCGGGTGGCGATGTTCAAACCGTCGTTGCGCAACTGGGCCACCCAACGGGGGAAGAACCCCGACGCCAAGGAGTGTGCCGCAGCCACCTGCACCACTTCGCCCTGCCCGCCTTCCAGGTGATGCAAATGGCGGAGAATTTCGCTCAACTGGTCGACAACAGTACGTGCTGTGACGAGAAACAGCTGACCAGCCTCGGTCAGCTCGATGGGTGTGCGAGAGCGGTTCACCAGTTGCAGGCCCAACGCCGCCTCAAGGCTGCGAATGCGCCGGCTGAAGGCCGGTTGGGTCACGAAACGCCGCTCTGCGGCCTGGGAAAAACTGCGGGTAGCGGCCAGAGCACTGAAGTCTTCCAGCCATTTGCTTTCAAGGTTCACGAAGCACATCTCCCGGCGCGCACCAAAATGGAACACGCTCGAATATCAATTGGCGTCACATGAAACACTATGCCGTTTGTGCATAGGTTAGCGTGCAATAGCATTGGCCGCAAAACACCTTCAGGCCTAGGATTGGCGCCATTCCGGCATGTGCCGGGTCAAAATCGAGATGATATACATCATGTCCTCTGCTGCATCGTTCCGCGTCGAAAAAGACTTGTTGGGTACCCTTGAAGTTCCTGCAGATGCCTACTACGGCATCCAGACCCTGCGCGCTGCCAACAACTTCCACCTCTCCGGTGTTCCGCTGTCGCACTACCCCAAGCTTGTCGTGGCCCTGGCCATGGTCAAGCAGGCCGCTGCCGACGCCAACCGTGAGCTGGGTCACCTGAGCGATGCCAAGCACGCTGCCATTTCCGCAGCCTGCGCCCGCCTGATCAAAGGCGATTTCCACGACCAGTTCGTGGTAGACATGATCCAAGGCGGTGCTGGTACTTCTACCAACATGAACGCCAACGAAGTCATTGCCAACGTTGCGCTGGAGGCCATGGGCCACCAGAAGGGTGAGTACCAGTACCTGCACCCTAACAACGACGTGAACATGGCGCAGTCGACCAACGACGCCTACCCGACCGCAATCCGCCTGGGCCTGCTGCTGGGCCACGACGCGCTGCTGGCCAGCCTTGATAGCCTGATCCAGGCCTTCGCTGCCAAGGGTAAAGAATTCGACCACGTACTGAAGATGGGCCGTACCCAGCTGCAGGACGCCGTACCGATGACCCTGGGCCAGGAATTCCGCGCCTTCGCCACCACCATGACTGAAGACCTGCAGCGCCTGCGCTCGCTGGCTCCGGAACTGCTGACCGAAATCAACCTGGGCGGTACCGCCATCGGTACTGGCATCAACGCCGACCCTGGCTACCAGGCCTTGGCCGTACAGCGCCTGGCCACCATCAGCGGCCACCCGCTGGTACCGGCTGCCGACCTGATCGAAGCCACCTCCGACATGGGCGCCTTCGTGCTGTTCTCCGGCATGCTCAAGCGCACCGCGGTCAAGCTGTCGAAGATCTGCAACGACCTGCGCCTGCTGTCCAGCGGCCCGCGCACCGGCATCAACGAGATCAACCTGCCAGCGCGTCAGCCAGGCAGCTCGATCATGCCAGGCAAGGTCAACCCGGTTATTCCAGAAGCTGTGAACCAAGTGGCCTTTGCCATCATGGGCAACGACCTGGCCCTGACCGTCGCCGCCGAAGGTGGCCAGCTGCAGCTGAACGTAATGGAGCCGCTGATCGCCTACAAGATCTTCGACTCGATCCGCCTGCTGCAACGCGCCATGGATATGCTGCGCGAGCACTGCATCGTCGGCATCACCGCCAACGAACAGCGCTGCCGTGAACTGGTCGAGCACTCGATCGGCCTGGTTACCGCACTGAACCCGTACATCGGCTACGAGAACGCCACCCGTATCGCCCGCGTTGCCCTGGAAAGCGGCCGCGGCGTACTGGAACTGGTGCGCGAAGAGAAGCTGCTGGACGACGCGATGCTCGACGACATCCTGCGTCCGGAAAACATGATCGCTCCACGTCTGGTTCCGCTGAAGGCGTAATCAGGCCGCTGTAAACAGTCTCACCAGGTCGAGGGACTAGACACCTCTCAACCTTTCCAAGGCCCGAGCGCTTGCTTCGGGCCTTTTTTTTGCCTGAAGGTTTTAGAGGGCGCTTTGCAGGCCTTTGCGACACCCGGCGCGCCGGCAGGGTATGTGGTTTGCCTGCAGCCTCGGATATCGGCACACAACTTGCTCCATAATGCATCCCAGTCCAACGGGATTACCCAGCATGCTGCACAGCCACCTGACCACCCTCAACGCAGTTTCGCTGATCCTCAACGTCTTCCAGGCAGACGGTTGCGAGGCGTCGGCGTTGCTGGCCGGCAGCGGCATTGGCCCGGCAGACCTGGGGCATGCCGATGCGCGCATCACCACCCAGCAGGAGCTGCAGGTTTGCGCCAATGCTGTGGCCCGGCGCGAGGACATTGGCCTGGAACTGGGCCAGCGCATGCGCGTGTCGTGCTACGGCATGCTCGGTTACGCGCTGCTCTCCAGTGCCACTTTGGGTGACGCCCTACGCCTGGCGCTGCAGTATCCGGCACTGCTGGGAACAGTTTTCAAGCTGCGCTTGCTCGACGACGGCCAACGTGTCTGGTTCAGCGCCAGCGATTACCAGGACAGCCCGGCGCTGAGCGCTTTCAACGCCGAGTTCTGCCTGGTGTCGCTGAAAGTCATCTGTGACGACCTGCTTGGCCGGCCGTTGCCGCTGCTTGGCGCACGCTTCGAACACCCTCGCCCTGGTTACCACGCCCTCTATGCCGAAGCGTTTCAATGCCCGATCGGTTTCGCCGCCGAGGACAATGCCTTTGCCTTCGAACGGCGATGGCTGGATATGCCGCTGCCGCTGGCCGACCCGATTACTCACAAAGCCATGAGCGAGCGCTGCCGGCGCCTGAACCTTGAATTCACCGGTCGCCAGGCATGGCTGGGACGGATTCGCCAGCTGCTGGCGCAGCAACTGGACGCAGCGCCCGGGCTGGAAGGGCTTGCGCGGCAGATGAACTGCTCTTCGCGCACCCTGCGCCGGCATTTGCAGGCGCTGGGCAGCAGTTATCAACAGCTGCTGGACGAGCTGAGGTTCGAGCGGGCCAAGCAGTTGCTGGCCGATGAACAGATGCCGATCTACCGGATTGCGGAGACTTTGGGGTTCAGTGAGACGGCCAGTTTTCGGCATGCCTTCCAGCGCTGGAGTGGCGTGGCGCCCAGCCATTTTCGTGGTTGACCTGTTCTGGCCTCTTCGCGGGTAAACCCGCTCCTACAGGGGTGTCACAACCCCTGACGCCCTGGTGGCCATTGTAGGAGCGGGTTCACCCGCGAAAGGGCCGGGCCTGCCTGCCAATGCCCAAAGGCCGTTCACGGTTGCCGCCGCTGCCTTACCCGCGAAAAGGCCGGATAGGTCACCACCCATCCGGCCAAAGACCTTGGCCATATCGATCCCCTTTTGGCCGTTTGCGTCGTTCTCCCCTGCTGATCAGCCCATGACAATGGACCCACGCCAGTCCCACCGGAGAACAACAATGCTGACGATCTATTCCGATGACCACCGCCTGCACCACGGCCGCTGCGAGCTGATCGATGGCAAGCTGATGCCCTGTTTCGAAATGCCTTCGCGCGCCGACCATGTGCTCGACCAGGTGAAAAAACGCAACCTCGGCGACATCCAGGGCCCGACCGACTTCGGCCGTGCGCCGTTGCTGCGCATCCACAGCGCCGATTACCTGGATTTCTTCGAAGGCGCCTGGGCCCGCTGGGCTGCACAGGGCCACGAGGGTGACCTGCTGCCCTTCACCTGGCCGGCCCGCACACTGCGCCAGGTCAAGCCGACCGGCCTGCATGGCGAACTGGGTTACTACAGTTTCGATGCCGGCGCCCCCATCACCGCGGGTACCTGGCAGGCGGCCTACAGTGCTGCGCAAGTTGCCCTGACCGCCCAGGCAGCAATTCAGCAAGGCGCCCATGCCGCGTTCGCCCTGTGCCGTCCGCCAGGGCACCACGCTGCCGGCGAAGTGATGGGCGGCTACTGCTATCTGAATAATGCCGCCATCGCCGCCCAGGCCTTCCTCGACCAAGGCCGACGCAAGGTCGCCATCCTTGACGTCGACTACCACCACGGCAACGGTACCCAGGACATCTTCTACAACCGCGACGACGTGTTCTTCGCCTCGATCCACGGCGACCCGCAGGACGAATTCCCATTCTTCCTCGGCTATGCCGATGAAACCGGCGAAGGCGCAGGCCAGGGCTACAACATCAACTACCCCTTGCCCGCCGGTAGCGACTGGGCCGCCTGGAGCGCAGCCCTGGAGGATGCCTGCAAGCGCATCGCCAGCTATGACGCCGACGTGCTGGTCATCTCCCTGGGTGTGGACACCTTCAAGGACGACCCCATCTCGCAGTTCAAGCTGGACAGCCCGGATTACCTGGAAATGGGCAAGCGCATCGGCCAACTCGGCAAGCCGACCCTGTTCGTGATGGAAGGCGGCTACGCTGTGGAAGAAATCGGCATCAACGCGGTCAATGTGCTGGAAGGCTTCCAGCGCGCCCAGTCAGGAGCCCGATAATGGTCCGACTCAAACGTCTGCTCGCCCCGTTCATCGCTGCCACCCTGTTCGCAGGCGCCCTGCATGCGCAAGCCGAGCAGCGCACCCTGCGTGTATATAACTGGTTCGATTACATCACCCCGCAGACCTTGACTGCCTTCCAGAAGGACAGCGGCGTGAAGCTGGTGTACGACATCTTCGACACCAACGAGGCGCTGGAAGCCAAGCTGCTGACCGGCAACTCCGGCTATGACGTGGTAGTACCGTCCAACGTGTTCCTCGCCAAGCAGATCGAAGCCGGGGTGTTCCAGCCGCTGGATCGCAGCAAGCTGCCGAACTGGCAACACCTGGACCCGGCACTGATGAAGCTGATCGAAGCTAACGACCCGGGCAACAAGTTTGCCGTGCCGTATATGTACGGCACCGTGCTGATCGGCTTCAACCCGGCCAAGGTCAAGGCTGCACTCGGCGACAACGCGCCGGTGGACAGCTGGGACCTGATCTTCAAGGAAGAGAACATCGCCAAGCTCAAGCAGTGCGGCGTGGCCCTGCTCGACTCGCCGTCGGAGATTCTACCGCTGGCCCTGCAGTACCTGGGCTTGCCGCCGAACAGCGACAAACCGGCGGACTACAAGAAGGCCGAGGAACTGATGCTGAAGATTCGTCCGCATATCACCTACTTCCACTCCTCAAAGTACATGGCAGACATCGCCAATGGCGACATCTGTGTGGCAGTGGGCTACAGCGGCAGCTTCTCGCAGGCAGCCAACCGCGCCCGTGAGGCGAACAACGGCGTGGTGGTGGACATGCGCCTGCCCAAGGAAGGCGCGCCGATCTGGTTCGACATGCTGGCGATTCCAAAGGGTGCAGCAAACCCGGAGGATGCGCATACGTTCATCAATTACCTGCTGCGGCCGGAGGTGATTGCGCCGATCAGCGACTTCGTGGGGTATCCGAACCCGAACAAGGATGCGACCGACAAGGTGAATCCGACGATTCGCAACAACCCCAACCTGTATCCGACGGCAGAGGCGATGGCCAAGCTGTATACCCTCAAGCCTTTGACGCGAAATGCCGAACGGGCCAGGACCCGCGCCTGGACGCGGATAAAGTCCGGTACGTGATGTTGGACCGGGGGCTGCTTTGCAGCCCCCTTCATTTTCTCCAGACTTTGCGTAATTTCATCAAGGCTTCGGCTATCTCGCCCTCCGGCACCGCCGCGAAGCCCAGCACCAGCCCCGCCCGCTTATCCACAGGCACCTCGCAGTCCGCCAACCAGAAATTGCTCAGTGGCGTCACTTCCACTCCCACCGCCTCAGCCTTGGCCACCAACTCCTGCTCCCGAGCAAAGTTATCCACATTTACCTTCACATGCAGCCCAGCCGCCACTTCCGGCATTGCACCCAACCCCGGAATATCCACAGGCCAACCGGCCTTGAGCACATCGCGCCGCTTCAACGCCGCCTTGCGCATACGGCGGATATGCCGCTGAAAATGGCCACGGGCCATGAACTCGGCCATCACGCACTGGCTGCTGACCTCCGAATGCCGCACCGCTATAGCTCTGCCCTGGCTGAAGGCCTGCACCAGTTTCGACGGAAGCACCAGGTAGCCCAGACGCAACGCCGGGAAGGCGATCTTGCCGAAGGTGCCGACATACAGCACCCGCCCGTGCCGGTCGAGCGCTGCCAGCGGGGCGAGCGGCGCACCGCTGTAGCGATACTCGCCGTCGTAGTCGTCCTCGATGATCCAGCCGTCACTGCGTTCGGCCCAGGCCAGCAATGCCAGGCGACGTGCAAGGCTCATGGTCACCCCGGTCGGGTATTGGTGTGCAGGCGTGACATAGGTCAGTCGGCAATCGGTCAACTGATCCAGCCGGCCGCAGTCCAGCCCGTCTTCATCCACAGGCACGCCACACACCCGGCCGCCCGCAAGTGTGAAGGCATGAGCGGCCGCCCGATAGCCTGGGTTTTCCACAGCCACACCGTCGCCCGGTTGCAGCAGCAGCTGTGCACAAAGGCTGATGGCCTGCTGCGCACCGCTTGTGATCACAATTTGTTCAGCCGTACAGCTCAGCCCCCGCGAGCGGCGTAGATAGGCCGCTATCAGATCGCGCAAAGCCGGCTCGCCAGCGGGGTCACCATAGCCCAGTTGTGCAGGCGATGGGTTGCGCCAGAAACCCGCCTGTAGCTTGGCCCAGACGTCAAACGGGAACAGGTCGAATGCTGGAATACCAACGCGAAAAGCACGCGGCGCACCGCTTCTGGGCGGTGGCAAATGGTTGTTTTTCAGGCGCTGCAGAGGCGCGCTGAAAAGCCTCCCGCTGGATAAATCCTCAGTATTTTCTTCACGAAATGTGGATAAACCTGTTGATAAGCCCAGGGATAACCCTGTGGATACTTGTGTGGACAGTTTTGGCAGCCGGCTAACGTAGGTGCCATCACCGACCCGGCTTTCGATGAAGCCCTCGGCATACAGTTGATCGTAGGCGCGCACCACGCTGTTGCGTGAAAGCGCCAACATGGCAGCCAAGTCGCGCGTAGCCGGCAGACGAGTACCACTGCTCAGGCGCCCATCCAGTACCCGCGCTCGCAACGCCTGATATAGCTGCTGGCTAAGCCCGCGGCTGCGATCCAGGGCGATCCCGGCAGGGTCGAAAGGCAGTATGAGGGGCGACTCGCGCATGATATTGGACCTATGAAAACAGGCATTAATGGATCTTACCCAGAACCAATAGCCTGCCTAGGATGGAACCATTCGACAAGGATCCTGCCATGTACAACAGTAAGCCGCATCAGGAACACGACCTCACCCGCTTGCACCAGCACATGCTAGACACCCGCTTGGCCGTTCTGGTCAGCCAGGGCGAACAGGGCCTTCTGGCCACGCACCTGCCGGTGCTGGTCGATACCGCCGAGGGCGATTTCGGCACTGTGTATGCCCACCTGGCCCGGGCCAACCGCCAATGGCAAGACCTGCAGCACGGCGGCGAAGCACTGCTGGTATTCCCCGGCGCCGATGCCTATGTCAGCCCCGGCTATTACCCAAGCAAGGCCGAAAACCCCAAGGTGGTGCCGACCTGGAACTACCTGGCGGTGCACGCTTATGGCCCGGCCGAAGTTATCCATGAGGCCGAGCCGCTACTGGCTATCGTAAGCCGCCTGACCGACCGCCACGAACAGGGTCGCAGCGAACCATGGAAAGTCACCGACGCCCCTGCCGACTACATCGAGGGCATGCTCCGCGCCATCGTCGGCATCCGCCTGCCCATCGCGCGCCTGCAAGGTGCGCGCAAGCTCAGCCAGAACCGCTCCGGGCAAGACATCGCTGGTGTGCGCGAAGGCCTGAGCGCCAGTCCCGATCAACTGGACAATCAACTCGCGGCGCACATGCGCCAACTCTGAAGGAATAGCCCATGCCCAACCTTACCCTGCGCCCTGTCACGGCCCAAGATCACGCAGCCTGGCACGCCCTTTGGCAGGCCTACCTGCACTTCTACGAGACCGAGCTGGCCGATGCCGTCAGCCTGAGCACCTGGCAACGCCTGCTCGACCCCAGCGAGCCAACCCATTCGGCACTGGCCTGGGTCGACGGCAAGGCGGTGGGGATGGTCAACTTCATCTACCATCGTTCCAACTGGAGTATCGAGAATTCCTGCTACCTGCAGGACCTGTATGTGGACAGCACGCAACGTGGCCTGGGCATTGGTCGACAGTTGATCGAGCACGTCTACACCACTGCCAAGGCCGACAACTGCATCAAGGTGCACTGGCTGACCCACGAAACCAACGCCACCGCCATCAGCCTGTACCAGCAGGTTGCCGAGCGCTCGGGCTTCATCCAATTCCGCAAAGGCTTGTAGGCCGCACATGACAGACGCATTGAACTGGAAACCCGCCGCAACCCCCAAGGCCGAGCCCATTGAAGGCCGCTTCATCCGCCTGGAGAAGCTCGATCCAGGGCGCCATGGCGAAGACCTCTGGGAGGCACTGCAGGGGCCGGCCTCCGATCCGGTGCTGTGGGACTACCTGCCCTACGGCCCGTTCGCCGAACGCGTCGCCTTCGACCGCTGGCTGGAAGGCAACGCTGCTGGCCGCGACCCGCTTTTCTACACCGTCATCGACCGCGCCAGTGGCCAGGCCCAAGGCATCCTCAGCCTGATGTCGATCGTGCCTGAACACGGCCGGATCGAGATCGGCCACATTGCCTTCGGTGCCGCCATGCAGCGTACGCCCAAGGGTACCGAGGCGGTGTATCTGCTGGGCAAGCTGGGCTTCGCGCTGGGTAATCGACGGCTGGAGTGGAAGTGCAATAACGCCAATGCCCGCTCCAAACGTGCGGCAGAGCGATTCGGCTTCGTCTACGAAGGGGTGTTCCGCAAGCACCTGGTGGTGAAGGACCATAACCGCGATACGGCGTGGTATTCGATTACCGATGATGAATGGCCGGCGGTGGCTGCCGGGTTTGAGCGGTGGTTGAGTGAAGAGAACCAGCAGCCAGGTGGCCAGGTGGAAAGCCTTGAGATGTGCCGCAAAGGTTGAGCGGTGTGCTGAATCAGCTCTCCTACAAGGGATGCGCGTTGTGAGGTGCGGGTGAGTCCGGCACAAAAAAAGGGGAGCATCCGCTCCCCAGAGGTTAACCACTTGTAGATGAGGGCTTAAATCAGCCCTCGATCTCGATGAGGATCTCACCCGGCGTCACGCGATCACCCTTGGCCACATGGATGGCCACGACCTTACCGGCGATGGCCGCCTGCACTTCGGTTTCCATCTTCATGGCTTCGGTGATCAGGACCGCCTGGCCGGCCTTGACCATGTCACCTTCCTTGACCAACACATCAACGATGTTCCCTGGCATGGTGGTGCTCACGTGGCCAGGGTCGGTCGCTTGCTTGCGCTTGCTGCCGCCACCGCTGACGAACTCGTTGAGTGGCTCGAATACCACTTCCTCCGGCATGCCGTCGATCGACAGATAGAAGTGACGCTTGCCTTCGGCCTTAACGCCCACACCGGTGATGTCGACGCGGTAGGTTTCGCCGTGTACGTCGATGACGAACTCGGTCGGCACGCCTTCACCGCCTGGGGCAGCCACGGCACCGGCTTCCGGAATCGGCAGCAGAACTTCAGGCGTCAAGGTGCCAGCTTCGCGTTCTTCGAGGAATTTGCGGCCAATGTCCGGGAACATGGCGTAGGTCAGCACGTCTTCTTCGCAACGGGCCAGGGCACCGATGTCGCTACGCAACTTGGCCATTTCCGGCTTCAGCAGGTCAGCCGGGCGCACATCGATCACTTCTTCACTGCCGATAGCCTGGCGACGCAGTTGCTCGTTGACCACACCTGGGGCCTTGCCATAACCACCTTGCAGGTACAGCTTCACCTCATTGGTGATGGTTTTGTAGCGCTCACCCGCCAGCACGTTGAAGAACGCCTGGGTGCCGACGATCTGCGAGGTCGGGGTGACCAGCGGCGGGAAGCCGAGGTCTTCACGCACACGCGGGATTTCGGCCAGCACTTCGTTCATGCGGTTGAGAGCGCCCTGCTCCTTGAGCTGGTTGGCCAGGTTGGAAATCATGCCGCCCGGTACCTGGTTGACCTGCACCCGGGTGTCTACCGCGGTGAACTCGCTTTCGAACTGGTGGTACTTCTTGCGCACGGCGTAGAAGTACAAGCCGATCTCTTGCAGAAGCTCCAGGTCCAGGCCGGTGTCGAACTCGCTGCCCTTGAGTGCAGCAACCATCGACTCGGTACCCGGATGGCTGGTGCCCCAGGCGAAGCTGGAGATGGCGGTGTCGATGTGGTCCGCGCCATTTTCCACGGCCTTGAGCTGGCACATGGCTGCCAGGCCGGCGGTATCGTGGGAGTGAATGAACACCGGCAGCGACTGTTCTGCCTTCAGCGCCTTGACCAGCTCGCCAGTGGCGAATGGGGTCAGCAGGCCGGCCATGTCCTTGATCGCCACCGAGTCGCAACCCATGGCTTCCATCTGCTTGGCCTGGTTCACGAAGGCTTCGATGGTGTGTACCGGGCTGGTGGTGTAAGCGATGGTGCCCTGGGCGTGCTTGCCGGCGGCCTTGACCGCTTCGATGGCCACGCGCAGGTTACGCACGTCGTTCATGGCGTCGAAAATGCGGAACACATCGATGCCGTTGACCGCCGCCTTGGCGACGAAGGCCTTGACCACGTCGTCGCTGTAGTGACGGTAGCCCAACAGGTTCTGGCCGCGCAGCAGCATTTGCAGGCGGGTGTTTGGCAGCGCTGCGCGCAGCTTGCGCAGGCGCTCCCACGGGTCTTCCTTGAGGAAGCGCACGCAGGCGTCGAAGGTTGCACCACCCCAGACTTCCAGCGACCAGTAGCCAACCTTGTCGAGCTTGTCGCAGATCGGCAGCATGTCTTCGGTACGCATGCGGGTAGCCAGCAGGGACTGGTGAGCGTCGCGCAGGATCGTGTCGGTTACGTGAATTTTCTTGGACATTATAGGGTTCCTCACAGGCCTGCGTGGGCGGCGATGGCGGCGGCGATGGCCAGGGCCAGCTCTTCGGGTTTGCGCTTGATCGAGTAGTTGGTCAATTCAGGGTGGCTTTCGACAAAGCTGGTATTGAACTGGCCGCTACGGAATTCCGGATTGCGCAGGATTTCCTGGTAGTACGCGGCGGTGGTCTTCACACCTTGCACGCGCATGTCGTCCAGGGCCCGCAGGCCGCGGTCCATGGCTTCTTCCCAGGTCAACGCCCACACCACCAGTTTCAGGCACATGGAGTCGTAGAACGGTGGAATGGTATAGCCGGTGTAGATCGCCGTGTCGGTGCGCACGCCCGGGCCGCCGGGGGCGTAGTAACGGGTGATCTTGCCGAAGCTGGGCAGGAAGTTGTTTTTCGGGTCTTCAGCATTGATACGGAACTGCAGGGCGTAGCCGCGGTGCTGAATGTCTTCCTGCTTGACCGACAGTGGCAGCCCCGAGGCGATGCGGATCTGCTCACGAACGATGTCGATACCGGTGATTTCCTCGGTAATGGTGTGTTCCACCTGCACCCGGGTGTTCATTTCCATGAAGTACACTTCGCCATCGGCGAGCAGGAACTCCACGGTACCGGCGTTCTCGTAATTCACCGCTTTGGCCGCACGCACCGCCAGGTCGCCGATGTAGGCGCGCTGCTCAGGAGTGAGCTGTGGGCTCGGGGCAATTTCGATGAGCTTCTGGTTACGGCGCTGGATAGAGCAGTCGCGCTCGAACAGGTGCACTACGTTACCGAAGCTGTCACCGAGAATTTGCGCCTCGATGTGCTTAGGGTTGACGATGCATTTCTCCAGGAACACTTCGGCCGAACCGAATGCCTTGGTCGCCTCGGAAATGACCCGTGGGAAGTTCTGTTCCAGTTCTTCGCGGCTATTGCAACGACGAATACCACGGCCGCCACCACCGGAGGTGGCCTTGAGCATCACCGGATAACCGATGCGATCACCTTCGCTCAGGGCTTCATGAATATCGGCAACGTTGCCTTCGGTGCCCGGGGTTACCGGCACACCGGCGGCGATCATGGTGCGGCGCGCTTCGGTCTTGTCGCCCATACGGCGAATCACGTCGGCGGCCGGGCCGATGAACTTGATCCCGCGCTCGGCGCAAATTTCTGCCAGTTCAGCGTTTTCCGAAAGGAAACCGTAGCCTGGGTGCAGGGCATCACAGCCGGTTTCCACAGCCAGGTTCACCAGCTTGCGCGGGTTCAGGTAACCGGCCAGCGGCTCGGCACCGATGCTGTGTGCTTCGTCAGCGCGCTTGACGTGCAAGGCATGCCGGTCGGCGTCGGAAAAGATCGCTACCGAGCGAATGCCCATCTCGGCGCAAGCACGCACGATCCGAACTGCGATTTCACCTCGGTTGGCGATCAGGATTTTTTTTATCACTGGAGTCTTCCCAAAGCCGTAGGAACAGTCGAGCCGGTTCTACCGGTCGGCGCGTGACCAGACGTTGCTGGCCAGTCGCGTATTCACCCTAGCGCTGTAGGTCGATAAACAAAAATCAATATTTGTTAGAGGCTGTATTAGCAAAAGCTTATAGTTGGGTAACAAGGTGTTGCCGAAGAGCAGATTAAAATGCGTAAGTCCTTGATGCGTATGACATTGCGTCAACTCCAGATCTTCAATGAGGTGTGCGATTTGCGGTCGTACAGCCGTGCTGCGGAGGAGATGGCGCTGACGCAACCCGCCGTTAGTCTACAGATCCGTCAGCTTGAAGAGCTGATCGGTCAGCCATTGTTCGAGTACGTGGGCAAGAAGCTCTACCTGACCGAGGCGGCCGAGGCCCTGCAGCGCGCCAGCCACGATATCTTCGGGCGCCTGGAGAGCCTGGACATGCAGCTGTCGGACATGCAGGGCTCACTGCAAGGTCAGTTGAAACTGGCGATCGAGTCCAGTGCCAAGTACTTCGTGCCACACCTGTTCGCCGCCTTCAAGCAGCGTCACCCGGAAGTCAACCTGACCCTGACGGTAGTCAACCGTGCCCAAGCCATCCGCCGCCTTTCCGATAACCGCGACGACCTGATCATCATGTCGATGGTGCCGCAAGACATGGGCCTGGAGTTTCTGCCGTTCCTCAACAACCCGATCGTTGCGGTTGCGCCGCCACAGCACCCGCTGTGCAAGCTGGAGCAGTTGCGCATGCAGGACCTGGAGCCACATACCCTGCTGGTCCGCGAGCAAGGTTCGGGAACACGCAAGGCGTGCGAAGAGTACTTCAAGGACAAGCGCGTGCATTTCGCCCAGACGCTTGAAGTAGCCTCGGCCGATGCCCAGCGCGAATGCGTGATCGCCGGGCTGGGGATCGCCCTGTTGACCCGTCACGCAGTCAACCTGGAATTGGCTACCGGGATGCTGAAGGAATTACCGGTCGAGGAGCTACCGCTGTACCGTAGCTGGTGCGTGGTGCAGGCCAAGGCCAAGCGGCAGTCGCCGGTGGCCTTGGCGTTCCTTGCATTCATACGCGGCGAACGTGCTCTTATCAGCGCGCTTGTTGAACGTTTTTCGGGGAAGTTGCCGCCGACGACTGCCATACAGTGAGTGCTTGCAGCTCGGGGTAGTCCGCCAGGTCGCGGAGCAATTGACGTTGGTCGCAATAGCTCTCGATCGCGCGGCGGTATTCCATACGGCGCTGATCCTTTTCCTGCTGCTTGCGAGCCTTGGCGTTGGGTTGGTACGTACCGTCGAAGTCACGAGCCATTGCCTGTCTCCCAGATAGTATGCGGGGGTTTCAGACTGGCCTTGATGGTTTACCGTTTGGCGGTGTAATGGTGACAGAATCGTGAATTTTCACTGCCTGTACCGGCCTCTTCGCGGGCTTGCCCCACTCACACAGGAATTGCACCGATTTATAGAAGTGCACAGTACCTGTGGGAGCGGGCAAGCCCGCGAAGACGCCAGTACAGGTTGAATTCAGTCGTCGGTAGCCTTGATCGACTTGGGCGACAGACGCAAGCTGCGCAAGCTGCGTTTCACGCTCTTCAGGTGGTTGACCAGGCTAGGCCCGCGCGCCATGGCAACGCCCATCGCCAGCACGTCGATCACCACCAGGTGGGCAATACGCGAGGTCAGTGGGGTGTAGATCTCGGTGTCTTCATGCACGTCGATCGCCAGGTTGACCGTCGATAGCTCGGCCAGCGGCGTCTGGCTGGGGCACAGGGTAATCAGGTTGGCGCCGCTCTCACGCACCAGGTTGGCAGTGATCAGCAGGTCCTTGGAACGGCCCGACTGGGAAATACACACCGCCACATCGCCCGGCTTCAGGGTAACCGCCGACATCGCTTGCATGTGCGGGTCGGAATACGCTGCCGCGCTGAGCAGCAGGCGGAAGAACTTGTGCTGGGCATCGGCCGCAACCGCACCGGACGCGCCAAAGCCGTAGAACTCTACCCGCTGCGCCTGGGCCATGGCGCTCACGGCTTGTTGCAGCGCCTGCGGATCAAGGTGCTCGCGTACTTCCATCAGGGTGTGCAGGGTGGTGTCGAAGATCTTCAGGCTGTAGTCGGCGACCGAATCGTCTTCGTGGATGGCGAACTGACCGAAGCTGGCCCCGGCAGCCAGGCTTTGCGCCAGCTTCAGCTTCAGGTCCTGGAAGCCCGAGCAGCCAATGGCCCGGCAGAAACGCACGATGGTCGGCTCACTGATACCCACGCTGTGCGCCAAATCGGCCATGGAGCTGTGCATGACGGCAGCCGGGTCGAGCAGCACGTGGTCGGCCACTTTCAGTTCCGATTTGCGCAGCAAGTGGCGCGATTGGGCGATATGTTGCAACAGATTCACAGGCGGGACTCGGTTATGATCGGCTTGCCGGGTTGTAGCTTTCTTGTAGTTATACTACATGGACGCCAACCCGCCCAGTTAAACGAACGTGGAGAGTGGTGGTTTGACTATTCCTTGCGACATTCTGGTCTTCGGCGGCACCGGTGATCTGGCCCTGCACAAATTGCTTCCGGCGCTCTACCACCTGTTTCGCGAGGCCCGTCTGAACCCTGCCGTGCGGGTCATCGCACTGGCCAGACGCAACCTGCCACGCATCGACTATCTGAAGCTCGCCGAACGCCATTGTCGGGCACAGATTGCCCGCAGCGACTTCGACGAAGAGGTATGGCGGCGGTTTTCCGCACGGGTCGACTACTTCCCGATGGATGCTTCACAGAGCGCCGACTTCGGCCGCCTGGCACGCTACCTGGGCGAACCCGGTGGGCTGACGCGCATCTTCTACCTGGCCACCGCTCCCAACCTGTTCGTGCCGATTGCCAACCACCTGCGCATTGCCGGACTGGCCGACACCGAAGCGCGCATCGTGCTGGAAAAACCGATCGGCCATTCGCTGGAATCGGCCACTGCCATCAATGAAGCGATTGGCACGGTGTTCGAAGAAAGACAGGTGTTCCGCATCGACCACTACCTGGGCAAGGAAACCGTGCAGAACCTGATGGCCCTGCGTTTTGCCAATGCCCTGCTGGAGCCGGTATGGCGCAACAACCAGGTCGACCATGTCCAGATCAGCGTTTGCGAGACACTGGGCGTAGAAAACCGCGGTGCCTACTACGATCGCGCCGGGGCTATTCGCGACATGCTGCAGAACCACCTGCTGCAACTGCTTTGCCTGGTGGCCATGGAGCCACCCGCGCAGTTCGAGGCCGAAGCGGTACGCGACGAAAAGGTGAAAATCCTGCGCGCCCTCAAGCCGATCACCGGCCAGGATGTGCAGGACAAGACGGTACGCGGCCAGTATGGTGCCGGGCGTATCGGCGGCCAGGAAGTGCCGGCCTACTACTTTGAAAAGGACGTCGACAACGACAGCGATACCGAAACTTTCGTGGCCATCGAGGCGCACATCGACAACTGGCGCTGGGCGGGCGTGCCTTTCTATCTGCGCACCGGCAAACGCATGGCGCGGCGCGCTTCGCAGATCGTCATCCAGTTCAAGCCAGTGCCTCACGAACTGTTCAGCGGCGGCCAGGTCAACCAGTTGCTGATACAGCTGCAACCGGACGAACGCATCAGCCTGCGCATGATGACCAAGAGCCCAGGCAAGGGCATGCGCCTGGAACCCGTGGACCTGGACCTTAATCTGGCCCAGGTGTTCAGCCAGACTCGCCGCTGGGAAGCCTACGAGCGTCTGCTGCTGGATGTGCTCGAAGGTGATTCGACACTGTTCATGCGCCGCGATGAAGTGGAAGCAGCCTGGGCTTGGGTAGATCCAATCATCAAGGGCTGTGAAGAGCACTTCCAGGCGCCCCGCCCCTACCCGGCTGGCAGTTTCGGGCCCGAACAAGCCAACAGCCTGCTCGCCAGGCATGGCAGGCATTGGCATGGCTGAATGACCTGCGCGATGGCGCGATCCTTAATCTGAAACAGCAGCAGATGAAGTTCGAAGGTGCGAAATCCATAACGTGAAGGCCATCGCCTGACCATGCCTCAGCCAGCTTGCGCAGGCCGTGACCTGGCCCCGGACCGATGAGCGGGATGCCGCCAGGTGAATATTCATACAGTAGATATTTGCCCCTTACCCGGCATCGCCCTAGAATGGCCCGATGCGCACAGACGACCTCTCTCTCCTGCTGAACTCCCTCAACGATGCCCAACGCCAGGCCGTAGCGGCCACGCTCGGGCGTCAACTGGTGCTTGCCGGCGCCGGTTCCGGTAAAACCCGCGTGCTGGTACACCGCATCGCCTGGCTGATCCAGGTCGAGCAGGCGTCGCCGCACTCGATCCTGTCGGTGACGTTCACCAACAAGGCCGCAGCAGAAATGCGCCAGCGGATCGAGCAACTGCTGGGCATCAACCCGGCAGGCATGTGGGTAGGCACCTTCCACGGCCTGGCCCATCGCCTGTTGCGGGCCCACTGGCAGGAAGCGCGGCTGGTGCAGAACTTCCAGATCCTCGACAGCGACGACCAGCAGCGCCTGATCAAGCGGGTCATGCGCGAGTTGGGCCTGGACGAGCAGAAGTGGCCGGCACGCCAGGCCCAATGGTTCATCAACGGACAGAAAGACGAAGGCCTGCGCCCGCAGCATATCCAGGCGGGGGGCGACCTGTTCCTGGCGACCATGCGCGAGGTCTATACGGCCTACGAGCAGGCTTGCGAGCGCGCCGGTGTCATCGATTTCTCCGAGCTGCTGCTTCGCGCCCTGGACCTGTGGCGTGACCACCCGGGCCTGCTGGAGCACTATCAGCGACGCTTCCGCCACGTGCTGGTGGACGAGTTCCAGGATACCAACGCCGTGCAGTACGCCTGGTTGCGCCTGCTGGCACGCGGTGGCGACAGCCTGATGGCGGTAGGCGATGACGACCAGTCGATCTACGGCTGGCGCGGCGCCAAGATCGAGAACATTCACCAGTACACCGCCGACTTCCCTGACGCCGAAATGATCCGCCTGGAGCAGAACTACCGCTCTACCGGCGGCATCCTCAAGGCGGCCAACGCGCTGATCGCCAACAACAGCGGGCGCCTGGGCAAGGAACTGTGGACCGACATGGGCGAAGGCGAACCACTGACCCTGTACGCGGCCTACAACGAGCACGACGAAGCGCGCTATGTCGTGGAAACCATCGAGAGCCTGGTCAAGCAGGGCAATGCGCGCAACGAGATCGCCATCCTGTACCGTTCCAACGCCCAGTCGCGCGTGCTGGAAGAGGCCCTGCTGCGCGAGCGCATCCCCTACCGCATCTATGGCGGCCAGCGCTTCTTCGAGCGCGCCGAAATCAAGAATGCCATGGCTTACCTGCGCCTGATCGAAGGGCGTGGCAACGATGCCGCGCTGGAGCGGGTGATCAACGTGCCGCCGCGCGGTATTGGCGAAAAAACCGTCGAAGCCATCCGCGAGCACGCCCGTCACAGCCAGCTGTCCATGTGGGAGGCCATGTGCCAGCTGATCGCTGCCAAGGCCCTCAAAGGCCGCGCTGCCAGTGCCCTGGGGGCCTTTATCGAGCTGATCGAGGGGCTGGCTGCCAAGGTTGTGGACATGCCGCTGCATACCATGACCCAGACCACCATCGAACAGTCCGGCCTGATCACCTATCACCAGGAAGAAAAGGGTGAAAAGGGCCAGGCACGGGTAGAAAACCTTGAGGAACTGGTCAGTGCGGCGCGCAACTTCGAGTCCACCGACGAAGACGCCGACCTTTCCCCGCTCTCGGCCTTCCTTGGCCACGCCTCACTCGAAGCTGGCGATACTCAGGCTGACGAGCATGAAGACAGCATCCAGCTGATGACCCTGCACAGCGCCAAAGGCCTTGAGTTCCCATATGTGTTCCTGGTGGGCATGGAAGAAGGCTTGTTCCCGCACAAGATGAGCCTGGAAGAACCCGGCCGCCTGGAAGAGGAACGACGCCTGGCCTATGTAGGCATCACCCGCGCCATGCGCCAGCTGGTCATGACCTACGCCGAAACACGCCGCCTTTATGGCAGCGAGACTTACAACAAGGTGTCGCGTTTCGTACGTGAAATACCGGCAGGCCTGGTTCAGGAAGTACGCCTGTCCAACAGCGTCAGCCGCCCGTTCGGCGGGGCCAAGACGGCCACCAACAGCAACCTGTTCGCCAATGCCAGCATTCCGCAGACCGCGTTCAACCTTGGCCAGCGTGTGCAGCATGCGGTATTCGGCGAAGGTGTGATCCTCAACTTCGAGGGTTCTGGCGCTCAGGCGCGGGTGCAGGTGAATTTTGCCGAAGGTAGCAAATGGCTGATGCTGGGGTATGCCAAGCTCGAGGCTGTCTAAAGCCCGCAAGGGTCGGGCCTGCCAACTTTGTAACATTCAAGCAAAAGCTCGAAACACTATGTCGCTGGTCATGTGCCCGGGAACCTGTGCACCATGACGCGCGTGCAATCCACAACAGGGGATATCCCACTTATGCAACGTTTTCTTAGCATCGCACTGGCGCTCTGCGTCGGCCTGACGCTGAGCCTGGACGCCAGCGCCAAGCGTTTCGGCGGCGGCAAGAGCTCGGGCTCCGCGCCTATCCACCAGACCCGCCAGGCTACGCCTACCACGCCTGCTGCCGCGCCGACCGCACCTGGCCGTGCACCGGCTGCCGCCAGCGGTGCTTCGCGCTGGTTGGGCCCACTGGCCGGCCTCGCCGCCGGTGGCCTGCTGGCTTCCATGTTCATGGGCGACGGTTTCGAGGGCTTCCAGATCATGGACTTCCTGATCGTGGCGCTCATCGCCTTCCTCGTGTTCCGCTTCATCGCCGCGCGCCGTCGCCAGCAGCAGCCGCAAATGGCTATGCCAGGCCATGCGCCGATGCAGCGTGAGGCTCACGCGCAGCCTGCGCAGCCGTCGATTTTCGGTGGTTCGGCCGCACCTGCTGCCGCAGCCGCACCGGTGATCAACGCGCCGGCCTGGTTCAACGAGCAGAGCTTCCTGGCGGCAGCCCGTAACCACTTCCAGTCGCTGCAGCAGCACTGGGATGCCAATGAAATGGACAAGATCAGCGAGTTCGTTACCCCGCAAATGCTTGAGTTCCTCAAGCGTGAGCGTGCTGAGCTGGGTGATGGCTTCCAGTCTACCTACATCGATAACCTGGAAGTGCAGCTGGACGGTGTCGATGACCGCGCCGACCGCACCGACGCTACCCTGACCTTCCGTGGCGTGTCGAAGAATTCGCGCTTCGACCAGGGCGAAGTGTTCAGCGAAAGCTGGCACATGGTTCGCGCCCAAGGCGAGAACCAGCCTTGGTTGGTAGCCGGTATCCGTCAGAACGGCTAACCGCTGCGTGCTAAACAGAGAACCCCGGGCTTGCCCGGGGTTTTTGCTTTTGCCAAAGTGGGCTACTAGGGTATAAGGCGCAGCGTTGTCATCTAGGTCAGAGGAAGTGAACCGTGGAAGAAGTGATCGAACAACTCCGTGAAGCGAATGAGCCGGTACCGGTGCCCTTGGAGCTTCCCGACGAAGACCAGCTGGTAGAAATCGAAGAGCAGCTGTTCATCAATATTCCATTCGTGTTCAAAGAGTTTCTGCTGACCGTAAGTGATGTGGTTTACGGCTCCCTTGAGCCAGTTACCGTCACTGATCCGCACTCGCACACCTACCTGCCAGATGTGGCCTCCAACGCTTGGGATGCCGGCGTACCGCGCGACCTGATTCCGCTGTGCCAGGACGGCGACAATTACTATTGCGTGGAAGAAGATGGCACCGTGGTGCTGTGGGATGCCGAAGAGGAAGGTGTCGGCGAAGACAGTTGGGAATCGGTGTGGCACTGGGCGCGAGATGTTTGGCTGGAGAGCTGATCGCTAACGCCCTTATAGATGCGCGATTTGAGGCAGGAAAATGACGTCTTAGCGACTCAAGGTCGTTAAAATCGCCAGGCTTTTTGCGCCTGGCGACATCGCTATAGCCCCACCTCCTCGGGCGGGCGAGATACCTTGCCCAGGGCGGAACCCCCTCAGTGCGAGTTCTCGCGACTGTTCTCCAGCGTCTCCAGCAACGCGATCTGCATGCGCGTGTGCACGCGGATGAGCCAGCGCCACAACAACGCCACCACCACCGCAGCTACCACGGCAATCACCAGCAGCAATTCGCTGGTGGGCAGAATGCTGGCGGACAATGCCGACAGCAGCAGGAAAATCACCAACAGCGACAACAGCGGGATCACTTCGGCGATCACACGGCGCACGCGCTGGGTATGTCGCCCGGCCATTTCCGGCTTCACGCCCATCTCTGCCAGCAGCATCGAGAGTGCTTTTAGCTTGCGGTACGCGGCGATCAGGAATGGCAGTGACAGCAACAACGCTGCCCCCCAAATGACGGCCTTCTGATGGCTGACATCGCTGACCCACTCGCTGAGCCAATTGCCGAGACGCCCTGCAAAATAACCGCCACTGAAGAAGATAGCGATCACCAGCGCCAGGTTCACCCCCACCTGCAACAGGATGCGCCGGATCATCGCCGCCAGCATGGCACTCTCGCCCTGCGGCTGGATGTTGCGCAACCACTCGCCATACAACGACAGCACGCGCGCGAGGCGGGCGGGCACCACATTGCCCAGTTTCTGCGACAACGGGTCAGCCGCGCGGATCAGGTAGGGTGTCAGCAACGTAGTGATTGCCGATACTGCAACCGCCACCGGGTAAAGGAAGTCGCTGGTCACCTGCAGGGTCATGCCCAGCGCGGCGATGATGAAAGAGAACTCGCCAATCTGCGAAAGCCCCATGCCCACGCGTAAAGACGTACGCCCGTCATTGCCGGCTATGAACGCCCCCATGCCGCAAGACAGCATCTTGCCCAGTACCACCGCCAGGGTGATGACTACGATCGGCCAGGCATAGTCGATGAGCACCTGAGGATCAATCATCATACCGATGGCGACGAAGAATATGGCGCTGAACAGGTCGCGTACGGGCTCAATCAAGCGTTCAATCTTCAACAACTGGCGTGATTCGGCCATGATCGCGCCAATCAGGAAAGCGCCCAGAACCATACTGTATTCCAGCTTCACGACCAGCAGGCAGAAGCCGAAACACAGGCCCAGAACGGTGATCAGCAACATTTCGTTGCTTTCGAACCTTGCGACGTAGGCCAATAACCGCGGCACCAGCAAAATACCGATGACCAGAGCGACGACCATGAACAGCGACAGCTTGCCGACTGTGGAGAACACCTCGCCCGAGCTGACCGTGCCGCTGACCGCGATGCCCGACAGCAGGGCAATGATACCGATACCCAGAATGTCCTCGACGATCAGCACGCCGAAGATCAGCTGGGCAAAGCGCTCGTTCTTCATCTTCAAGTCGTTGAGCGCCTTGACGATGATGGTGGTGGAGGAAATGGCCAGGATGGCGCCCAGGAACAGTGAATCCATGGTACTCCAGCCAAACCAGCGGCCAATCTCGAAGCCGATCCAGATCATCAGCACGATTTCCAGGAACGCTGCGATGAACGCCGTGGCGCCGACCTTGAACAACTTGCGCAGGCTGAACTCGAGCCCCAGACAGAACATGAGGAATATCACGCCCAGTTCAGCGAGGATCTTGATGGTTTCTTCGTCATGAATAAGGCCGAACGGGGGAGTATGTGGGCCAATGATGAAGCCGGCGACAATGTAGCCCAGCACCACCGGCTGCTTCAGGCGGTGAAAAAGAATGGTGACGACGCCAGCGATCAGCATGATGACTGCCAGGTCCTGGATGAAGCTGATGGCATGCATGGCGTGATACTCCTTATCTCGTCTTTTTATGGATGCCTGGTCAGACCGCTCCTGCCGAGGCAACCCTGAGCGAGCAGCAAGTACATACTGCATTGAATGCAGCAACGCCCATGTTGCATGGGCGTACTCAGGTTAACATCGCACCCCGCCGCTAAAAGTCGGTGCAATATGCAGAAACAGATCGGCCGGAAAAGCGCTCGTGATGGCATGATCAGCGTGACGACAGCGCGCCAGCCAACGTCCCGTATCAGCAAGGCAAATTCAAAGAGGGGAACAGAAGTGTCAGCAGATAACGCCCTCCATTCGCCCGATTCAGCGCAACCTCACCGTGAGCACACTATGGAACCTGGAAACGCCCAGCTGAGCATGACCGTCCTGATGACCCCGGACATGGCCAACTTTTCTGGCAACGTACATGGCGGCACCCTGCTCAAGTACCTCGACGAAGTGGCTTATGCATGTGCCAGCCGTTACGCCGGCAGTTATGTGGTGACCCTGTCGGTAGACCAGGTGATCTTCCGTGAACCCGTGCACGTGGGTGAACTGGTGACCTTCCTGGCGTCGGTCAACTACACCGGCAACACTTCGATGGAAGTTGGCATCAAAGTCGTGACCGAGAACATTCGCGAACGCTCGGTGCGCCATTCCAACAGCTGCTTCTTCACCATGGTCGCGGTCGACGACAACCGCCGTCCGGTGCCGGTGCCACCACGCCAGCCGCACAGCAGCGAAGAAAAGCGCCGCTTCCTGCAGGGCCAGCAGCGCCGGCAGATCCGCCAGGAGCTGGAAAAGCGCTACCAGGACCTGAAAACCGACGCCATTTAAAGCGCGAGCAACTGCGCTTCGAAGCGCACCCGTGGGTGCGCAATGCGGTCCTGGGCCCGTACCAGCTGCAATTCGTAGCTGGCGCAGGCCTGGGTTTCCAGCAGCACTTCATGCACTGCCGCAGCCGTGAATTCGAATGCCTGCACCCAGCTGTCGCCGAGCAGCACACGCGCCAGGAACAGGCCTGAGGTCAGGTCACCCACCCCCACCGGCTGACGCGGAAACGCCAGCAGTGGGCGGCGCAAGTGCCAGCTGTGCTCGGCGGTCACCAGCAGCATTTCGAAATGCTCTTCGGCCCGCCCGGGGTACGCCAGGTGCTTGACCAGTACAACCTGTGGTCCACGCTGCAGCAGGCTGCGCGCCATGTTCACGCAGTCCTCCAGCGACTGGGCGCGGCGCCCACAGAAGCTGTCCAGCTCCAGCTGGTTGGGGCACAGGATGTCCGCCGTGGCTGCCGCCTCGTCAAGCAGGAACTCACTGACTTCGGGCGGCACGATGCAGCCCTTTTCCGGGTGCCCCATGACCGGGTCGCACAGGTATAACGCTTTTGGGTTTACCGCCTTGATCCGCTCGACACCGGCCAGGATCGCTCGCCCTTGTTCGGCACTGCCCAGGTAGCCGGAAAGCACCGCATCGCAGTGGCCCAGCTCGCCGATGTTGGAAATGCCTTCCACCAACGCAGGAATTTGCGCTGGAGCAAGCACTTCACCCGCCCACTGGCCATACTGTGTGTGATTGGAGAACTGCACGGTATTGAGCGGCCAGGCATTGACCCCAATACGCTGCATGGGGAATACCGCGGCGCTGTTGCCGGCGTGGCCGAACACCACGTGGGACTGAATGGCGAGCAGGTGCGGGGTACGTTTCATGCGGGAGGTTTCCAAAGCTGTTTCTAGGATTGTGCGCAGCGCAGTATGAACTCGATTGCTACCTGTACGACAGGCCAGGAACGCAGTTAAGCTGGATCTACCTGTTTGGAGCATATGCAAATGTTGACCCTGGAGAACCTCTTCGTCCTGATGCTGGTAGCCACGGCAGGCGCCTGGTTGTGGCACAACCATGGGTTGCGTGAAAAGGCCCTGGAACGGGTCAAACAGCATTGCGCCAAACTCGACCTGGAGTTGCTTGACGATGCCGTAGCGCTCAAGCGCATCGCCTTTGTCCGGGATGCCAATGGCCGCAAGCGCCTGGCACGCGTCTATGCCTTCGAATTCACCGTCACGGGTGAGCAACGTCACCCCGGCACCGCGACCCAGTTCGGCGCCCACAGTGTGCAGATCGAGCTGGCGCCCTACCCGTTCGAAATCAAGACCCCACCGCGCGCCGACAACGTCATAGAGATGCAGCAATGGCGCCAGGAGCATAACCGCTGGCGCAACTGATCAACTGACGCGACATTCATCCAACCCGGCTTGCAATGCGGGTTGCGGTTGCGGCTGATCGAAAATCAGCTCGATACGCGTGTCCTTCCGCCAGTCGCTGGGCTGCCAAGCGGGCATATCCCCATTCAGCCCATTGAATGACCACCAGCCCTCCATGCTGTGGATAACTCCCTTGGCCCGTCGCCATGGCCAAGCACACAAGAAAGCCTTTAGCCGCTGTGGATAAAACTGTTGGCCAGGGTGCCACCGCCAGCCAATACTCCAACCACCCTCCCCCTGCTGGGCAAGGCAAATCGGTTGACTCGGGTCAGCCCACAGTGCTGCTGGAGCGATTCCAGGATTGTCGACAATCCTGTTTTTCAAGAATGGGCTGTCAACAATCTGTGGAGATACCGTCGGGAGGCCGGACAAAGGCAACTGCCCCTGCACGGTCCACATGATCTTCTTTTCTTTAAATTTATTACTTATCAACAACTTATGTATTTCATCCACAGCCTCTGACTTATTGAAAATCACGCTTTCAGAGGCGTTGAAAGCCTGCTGTTGAGCCTCTGGAAGAGGCTCGTTTCGAGCCATGGCCTGGGCATCCACAACCATGATGAGTGGCTGAATTGTCAGCACTCCAACCCAAGGCGCTTGTTGCAGCTGAGCCAGCAGCTGCAAGGGATGGCCCAGGCCGGAAGGTTCGATAAACAGCCGGTCAGGCCGCGATTTGCGCAGCAGTCGTCCCAGGCCCACCTGGAACGGCATGCCGTTGACGCAGCACAGGCAGCCGCCTGCGACCTCGCCGATGGCGATGCCGTCTTCGTCACGGCTGAGTAAGGCTGCATCCAGGCCGACAAGGCCGAACTCGTTGATCAATACCGCCCAGCGCTCGTTGGCTGGGCGCTGAGCCAGCAAGTGACGGATCAGCGTGGTCTTGCCAGCACCAAGCGGGCCGGCAATTACATGGGTGGGAATGTTCTGCAGCATGGGGTGGCTTCAGGCGGCGGTGATGCCTCACTATGCGCCGTCAGGCCAGCCAGTCAAGGCTGAGCAGCAAACGCCCCCGCTGCGTAGAAGGGGACCGATGCACCAGGCCTGCCCCTTCGTTACCCTGCCATTGTTCGCCTTTAAGTACCGCAACCTCGGCGGCTTGAAGGTGCTGGATGTTATCCACAGGTGGCTGAGCTGTGTGTAACTCTCCACGACAGCTATCCTGCTCTTGCAACCACTCACTACCTGGGCCGACGTAAGTGGTGAGCAAGCGCAACGGTACGTTATCCACATGGAAGCGTGGGCACATCGGAGCGTTCAACACGCGCAAGCGCACACCGACCCGTCGTGCGCCAACCAGACAGGTATAAGCCGCCACCAACCACGTCACATCAGCAACGAAAGCTTCATACCCATGCAAATCCGCCGCTTCACGCAGCAGATCTGGCAATACCGGCTTCTGCTCCTCGTTCACATCAATCACCCGCTGATCAGCCAAGGGCTGGCCAAGGCTGATCACCAGTGCGGCAAAGTCCTCCAGTTGTGCCGGCAAGCGCCGCCGCCAGACGGCCAGGTTCACCCCATCCTGCAGCACTTCGGCCAGCACTTGAGGCGTCTCGCCAAACACCTGAAAGATATCCACAGGTCGGTGAGCCAGGTTCATGCTGCCGCTTCCTCATGCCATGGGCCAAATGGGTCAGGTAAACGCAGCCAGCCCATGTGACCCAAGCCCATTTCTTGATCCGTCAACAGGCATGCATCCAGGGCTGTGGATAATTTTTCGACGTCGATATTCTGCCCAATAAACACCAACTCCTGTCGGCAGTCACCGGTGTCGGCGGTCCAGTGTTTCAAGATCGCATTCGTGTTATCCACATCCTGTGGCCACTGCTCGCGTGGCACGAAGCGCCACCAGCGGCCAGCCAGACCATGGCGCATCATGCCGCCCGCTTGCGACCAGCTGCCAGCTTCCTGATATTTGCTGGCCAACCAGAAAAACCCTTTGGAACGCAGCAGCCTTCCGTTTTCCCAGTCCTTGTGGATAAAGTCGTAAAAGCGCTGTGGATGAAGCGGGCGTCGGGCCTGCCAGGTCATGGCCGCGATACCGTACTCTTCGGTTTCTGGTACATGTTCACCGCGCAGCTCCTGCAACCAGCCTGGTGCCTGGGCCGCCTGATCGAAGTCGAACAGCCCGGTGTTGAGGATACGTGCCAGCGGCACTTGGCCCATGACCATGGGTACGATCTGCGCCCGGGCATTGAGGCTGCGCAAAATAGCGATGAGTTCTTCGCGCTCATGTTGGCTGATCAGGTCGATCTTGCTCAGCAGCAGCACATCTGCGAACTCGACCTGCTCGATCAGCAAATCACTGATCGACCGCTCGTCTTCTTCGCCCAACGTTTCACCACGGCTGGCCAGGCTGTCTGCTGCTTGATAGTCGCGCAGGAAGTTCAAGCCGTCGACCACGGTGACCATGGTGTCCAGTCGCGCCATATCGGACAGACTGCGACCCAGCTCGTCACGGAAAGTGAAGGTCTCAGCCACTGGCAGCGGCTCAGAGATACCGGTGGATTCGATCAACAAATAGTCGAAACGTCCCTCTTCGGCCAACCGTGCAACCTCCTCAAGCAGGTCTTCGCGCAACGTGCAGCAAATGCAGCCGTTGCTCATCTCGACCAGTTTCTCTTCAGCGCGGTTGAGGCTGACATTGCGCTGCACCTCACTGGCATCGATGTTGATTTCACTCATATCGTTGACGATTACCGCCACCCGCAGGTTGTCGCGGTTGCGTAGCACATGGTTGAGCAGCGTGCTCTTGCCGGCGCCCAAAAAGCCGGACAGCACGGTGACGGGAAGACGATTGGACATGGCGAACCCCTTCAGGCAGACGCATTCGAAACGATGCATTGCACAATGTTATAAAGTAACAATACAATTTCGCCAAGTGGTTCTCGACGGACGAGTGCTCACAGGGGATGAAAAATGAATTTGCCACGCGTCATGGCATTGCTGTTACTCACCATGCCTGCTTCGCTGTTGGCCATGCCACAAAACCAAACACTGGCCCTTTGTACGCGGAGTGCGACGCTGCTCGCTTGCCAGGACGGCAAAGGCAGTTACTACAGTGTGCGTACTGAAGGCAGCACCTTCTACCTTCGCGGCTACGACTTCAGCAGCCGTCGGCTGTGGGCACAAACCAACAGCCGCTATGGCACATTGACTTTTTTTACCGGCCTGGCCAGCGATGGTGAGGCCTGGGTGGGTTACAGCCGCCGCGTAGGCTGGACCACCTTGAACCGCGTATCCAGTTCCAGCGGGGAGCGCTTCAAGCTGCATTGCAGCTTGATCGAGGGGTGCCGTTGACGCCTCCTTTCATTTTGAACGCTTTTTCTCTGCTGCCTATTTTGTAAGTCAGCTTCGAGCACGCGCTGAAAACACCAGCCTTGACCAGCCCTTTGTCAGACCGAAAAGCTATGCCGTAACCGCGTCGAGGCAAGGATCGAAATGAAATGTTCCACGTGGAACTATCCGAGCCTGCATGCCCACGACGCGGTTGCCACTCACCAATGGGAATTTCAGCTGCGCGGTTTGACCGCCCCGCAGTCATTGCCTAACCACACCGCACGCGTGTTCATGCTGCCTTGCTGCTGCACACCCGAAGCGTTGAACGTGCCACTGACCTGGGTGGTGAATTCCCGATCACTGAGGAATGTAGCCTGGCCACTACCCTGTGCCTTCGGGCAGCTGAACTGGAATTTCCACACGTTACCGGTACGGTCGGTAATCTTCTGCGTGCAGCCCGATTTCGGGTCCTGCAGGGGAATGTCATTCGTTGCCACCTGTTCAGGCGTCAGGCACGAACGCACACCCTTACCACCTACACTGACCCCTTGTTTGGCCAACACCCCTTCCATCATTGCGCGTTGCTCTGGCGGCAGGTTCTTCAACTGACCGAGCATGAATTCCATGTCGGGTAGCGGCTTGCCATCGACCTGCATGTTGCTGGTGGTCAGCTCCCACAACCCCGGTTGCAGCATCTGGGCTTGTACCAGTGGACTGCTCATGCCTAGGGCCAACGCCAACAGTGGCAGACGAATCTTCATGGACGAACGCTCCTGGAAAAAAGCCGGTCAAACGGGCCGGACTGAGCCTTAGACGCCAAATCCGCCTGCGGGTTGCAGGCGGACCGGGAACGTGTTCTGTTAACTCAAGTGTACTCGGCAAGCAGGATGCATATGGATTACCACAGCCCCTACTTCTTTGGTTACCTACTCGGCCTGATCCATCTGCTGGGTATTGTCGCCGCACTGCATGCGCTGTTCACCGTGCGGACAGCCCAGGGCGCCATTGCTTGGGCGATGCCCTTGCTCTTCATCCCCTACCTCACCTTGATCCCCTACCTGATCTTCGGCGCCCGCTCGTTCTATGCCTACATCAAGGCTCGGCGCCAGGCCAACCAGGAAATGCACGTGGCCATGGCCAACCTCAACTGGCGGCCCTGGGTTGAAGAAGCCCTTACCGCCCGCGAGTCGGAAAGCTACACAGCCTTGCGCGCCATGCCCAAGCTGGGTCGCATGCCATGCCTGGCAAATAACCAGGTGAAATTGCTGATCAATGGCAAAGCCACCTTCGATGCCATCTTCGCAGCCATCGAAAAAGCACGCGATGTGGTATTGGTACAGTTCTTCATCATTCATGACGACACCCTCGGCAAGGCACTGCAGCAACTCTTGCTACGCAAAGCCGCCGAAGGCGTGCAGGTGTTCATGCTGTACGACCGTGTCGGTAGCCATGCCTTGCCGTCCAGCTACAGCCAGGTGCTGCGTGACGGCGGTGTGCAGATCCACGCATTCGCTACCCGTCGCGGCTGGTTCAACCGCTTCCAGGTGAACTTCCGCAACCATCGCAAGATTGTGGTGGTGGATGGCTTGCTCGGCTTCATCGGCGGCCACAATGTGGGAGACGAGTACCTGGGTGAACATCCACAGCTTTCCCCCTGGCGTGACACCCACGTACAGATCAGCGGGCCGGTACTGGCCTGCTTGCAAGAGTCGTTCGCCGAGGACTGGTACTGGGCCACGCGCCAGCTACCGCCGCTGATCCTGCCCGATACGTACCCGGATAACGGCGTGCTGTGTCAGGCCCTTGCCAGCGGCCCGGCAGACCCACAAGAAACCTGCTCGCTGTTCTTCCTTGAAGCGATTCATTCGGCCACCCGCAGGGTGTGGATCACCAGCCCCTACTTCATCCCTGACGAGGCCGTGTTCGCCGCCTTGCGGCTGGCGGTGCTACGGGGAGTCGATGTGCGGGTGCTGATCCCGTCACGGCCTGACCACCGCATCGTCTACGCCGCCTCCAGCCTGTTTGCCTTCGAAGCAGTGCGCGCGGGGGTACGTATGTTCCGTTACCAACCCGGGTTTCTGCATCAGAAGGTGGTGCTAGTGGATGATGACGTCAGCGCGATTGGGAGTGCCAACCTGGACAACCGATCATTCCGCCTGAACTTCGAGATTACCCTTCTGACAGTCGATCGCGGCTTCGCCGACCAGGTCGAGCACATGCTCCAGGAAGACTTCGAACAAGCGCGGGAAATTACTGCAGAAGACACCCAAGATACCCATCGACTGCAGCAATTGGGGATGCGGATTGCGCGGCTGATATCGCCGATTCTTTAGCGTGAACACGCCCGTTGAAAGCGGCCTTTTCGCGCTAAAGGCCGCTCCTGCACAGCCCTGTCAGGGCTGTGACACTTACGATTTCAGCGGTACAAGTCTTCCCGCGTCCAAGGCAGGTCATGATGCCCGTCGGCGTATGGCTTCACGGCCAATATCTGGTGCAGGTTGATCCAGCCCTTCTGAAAGGCGTAGGCACACCCGGCCAAGTACAAACGCCAGATCCGCAGGGTCTTCTCAGGCACCAGCGCTGCCGCCTTGTGCAATTGGTTCTCCAGGTTCTCGCTCCAGTGGTGCAAGGTTTTAGCGTAGTGCAGGCGCAGGCTCTCCACGTCCACCACCTCCAGCCCGGCTTCACAGATACTGGCGCTGATCATCGACAGGTGCGGCAGTTCGCCGTGGGGGAATACATAGCGATCGATGAACTCACCCGCCCCACGCCCGACCGGTCGGCCATCGACGTGCTTGGCAGTGATGCCGTGGTTCATCACCAGCCCACCTTCCCTCACCGCCCCGAACAGCTTCTGGCAGTACAGCGCCAGGTTGGCATGCCCGACATGCTCGAACATACCCACGCTGACAACCTTGTCGAAGCGACCATCCTGGGGTAGATCGCGGTAATCGAGAATCTGCAGGTCGACCTTGTCGGCAAGCCCTTCCGTTTGCACACGCTTGCGGCCGAGCTTCAATTGCTCCTTGCTCAGGGTAATACCGAACACCTTGGCGCCATATTCACGGGCAGCGAACCGCGCCAGCCCGCCCCAGCCACAGCCAACATCGAGCAGGTAGTCACCGGCATCCAGACGCAGCTTGCGGCACAGGTGGTCAAACTTGTCCTGCTGCGCCTGGTCGAGCGTATTGTCCGGCTCACGGAAGTAGGCGCAAGAATAGGCCATGTCCTGGTCCAGCCAAAGCTGGTAGAACGCGTTGGACACGTCATAGTGGTAGGAGATGGCTTTGGCGTCGGTGCTCTTGTCATGAGACAAACGGGGCGGCGGCGTTTCATCCTCATCCGCCAGCAGCGCTTCGCTCAGCTCGTCGCACACGCGGATAGCCTCACCGATATCGCCTTCCAGCTCCAGCTTGCCTTCGACGAATGCGGTGCCCAGTTGGTCCATGCTTGGGTGGGTCAACTGGCTGATCAGCTGCGGTTCCTTCACCAGAATGGTGACCTGAGGACTAGGCCCAAGATCAATCTGGTTACCGTCCCACAGCTTCAGCCTCAGCGGCAGATGCAAGCTCTGCAATGCAGGTGGAAGTTGAGCAAGCATGAAACACCCCTCCTGTCCGTAATTAGCCACGACGCCTAATATTTCGAACGTCGCCGGATCAGAGTAGTTCATCTGTGGGATGTTTCCTCTAAACAAGACCATGGTCTAGAACCAACTGATCTTATCCATACAGCAGATTGTATACAATCTCTGCATCTCAGCTTAACCTTGTGCCCTCTCGCGCTTCTACATCCTGGAGTTGAACCCATGAAATCCTATGACGTGGTGATCATCGGCGGTGGCCCTGGTGGCTATAACGCAGCCATCCGCGCTGGCCAGTTGGGCCTGAGCGTTGCCTGCGTGGAAGGCCGCTCGACCTTGGGCGGTACCTGCCTGAACGTCGGCTGCATGCCATCCAAGGCACTGCTGCATGCTTCGGAGCTTTACGAAGCTGCCAGCGGTGACGAGTTCGCCCACCTCGGTATCGAAGTAAAGCCCACCCTCAACCTCGCCCAGATGATGAAACAGAAGGATGAGAGCGTGACAGGCCTGACCAAGGGCATCGAATACCTGTTTCGCAAGAACAAGGTCGAGTGGATCAAAGGCTGGGGCCGCCTGGATGGCATCGGCAAGGTCGTGGTCAAGGCCGAAGACGGTAGCGAAACCGCGTTGCAGGCCAAGGACATCGTCATTGCCACCGGCTCTGAGCCCACCCCTCTGCCAGGTGTGACCGTCGACAACCAGCGCATCATCGACTCGACCGGCGCGCTGTCGCTGCCGCAAGTGCCCAAGCACCTGGTCGTCATCGGTGCTGGCGTGATCGGTCTTGAGCTGGGTTCGGTCTGGCGCCGCCTGGGTAGCCAGGTCACTGTCATCGAATACCTGGACCGCATCTGCCCCGGCACCGACACGGAAACGGCCAAGGCCCTGCAGAAGGCGCTCGCCAAGCAAGGCATGGTGTTCAAGCTGGGCAGTAAAGTGACTCAGGCTACCGCAGGTGCCGATGGCGTCAGCCTGACGCTGGAGCCTGCCGCCGGTGGTACCGCAGAATCGCTGCAAGCCGATTACGTGCTGGTGGCTATCGGCCGCCGCCCTTATACCAAAGGGCTGAACCTGGAAAGCGTGGGCCTGGAAGCCGACAAGCGCGGCATGCTCGGCAACGAGCACCACCGTACCTCAGTGCCGGGTGTCTGGGTGATTGGCGACGTCACTTCGGGCCCGATGCTGGCGCACAAGGCCGAAGACGAAGCGGTGGCCTGTATCGAACGCATCGCCGGCAAGCCCCACGAGGTCAACTACAACCTCATCCCTGGGGTGATCTATACCCGCCCGGAGATGGCCACTGTGGGCAAGACTGAAGAGCAGCTCAAGGCCGAAGGGCGTGCCTACAAGGTTGGCAAGTTCCCCTTCACCGCCAACAGCCGTGCCAAGATCAACCACGAGACCGAAGGCTTCGCCAAGGTCATCGCCGATGCCGAAACCGATGAAGTACTGGGTGTGCACCTGGTGGGCCCAAGCGTCAGCGAGATGATTGGTGAGTTCTGCGTGGCTATGGAGTTCTCGGCCTCGGCAGAAGATATCGCCCTCACCTGCCACCCTCACCCGACGCGCTCCGAGGCCCTGCGCCAGGCGGCGATGAATGTGGATGGCATGGCCATGCAAATCTGACGAGCCCCATTCGCTGCGTCAGGCCATGCCCTTGCCTTCGGCATTCGCTTTGCGGGCATACAGGGATAGAGCCGCCTTTAATTCCGGCCGGCTCTATCTTCAGGTATCACGTCACAGCCAAGCCTTGATCTGCGCGCTCACTGCATCGGTGGAGATACCGTAGCGGTCATGCAGCGTTGGCAGGGCGCCGGCATCGAGGAAGGCATCGGGCAAAGCGATCTGGCGGAATGTCGGCGTTACCCCGTTGCGCAGCAGCAGGCCCGCCACCGCTTCGCCCAGGCCGCCGATGATCGAATGGTTTTCGGCGGTGACACTGCCATCTCGCCAAGCATTCGCATTACCAGCACCACCAGAGCGCCAGCAAGCGCATAGGCAATGATTGCTGCCGGACCTGCCGCAGCGATCGCCTGTTCGGACCCTACGAACAAATCCGCGCCGATCACACCGGCAATCGACAACATGGTCACATGTCGAGGCTTGAATCCCTGAGCCAACTGATCGCTGGCTTTCCCAGACGTCGTCATAGTCATTATGGTCCCTGCTTTTGCTCTTGTTATGGGTAGGGTGCAGTGCCAGGGGCACTTCACCGCTTAACCATAGAGAGCGAAAACAGGGCTCAATTAACTGGTTCGGACATCAAATGGAGTGAGGCGGACATATCCCTGGGCTCCGACGTTTCATGACAACCTTGCCAATGACACATCAACGCCGGATTTATTCCTTATAAAGCAAACAACCATAGCCGTTACACCAATGCCGAACAGATACAGTGCTTGTGGACCGGCATGCTCCATCATCGCCCCTGCAACCAGCGGGCCGATGGTCGCGCCGATACCAAAGGTCATCAGCAGCACTCCGGCCAGCGATACACGCAGTTCCGGCTCTAGGTTGTCATTGGCATGGGCAACGCCCAGCGGATACAAACAGAACTGCAAGAAGCCGATGGCAGCCCCGGCCAACATGATCCACAGCTGCCCTGATGCCAGCCCGAAGGCCAGCGGCAAATAGGCTATGCACAGCAATGCAGCGGTAGCGCGGATCAAGGTGATGCGGGAAATATGATCCGACAGTTTACCCAGCGGTAGTTGTGCTAGAAGCCCGGCGGCAATGCTGACAGCCATGAACTGCCCGACCTGCGCCGGACTAAAGCCCAGTTGCGCAGCAAAGATCGGCGTCAGCCCATACAGGCAACCGTTCAGCAATCCCGAGGCAAGAATCGTGAACAACGATTGAGGAAGTCTACGCAGGTACAGCAAGGGTTTGATCCGGGCCTGGTTGATGTTGCTCGGCTGGGTACCGTTGTGCAGAGCCACGGGGATCAAACCAATGGCAAAAGCCATGGCCACGCCCGTCAACGCCAAGGTGTGCAGCCCATCTCCCAGACTGAGCATCAATTGCCCTAGCATCATGCCGACATAGCTGGCCACCATGTACAGCGACATGGCGCCGCCTCGCCGGCTGACCGGTGCGCAGTCGTTGAGCCAGCTCTCGATGACCATCAATTGGCCCATCATTGCAGCACCAACGACAAATCGCAGGGCAAGCCACAGCAGTAAGCCATCACTGAGCTGGTGCGAGAGCACCGCAGTGACAATCACCCCGGCGCTCACCACAAAGGCCCGAGCATGGCCGACCAGGCCAATCAGCCAATAACCGGAGCGGGCTCCCAACACCATGCCCAGCGCGTTGGCGGCCATAAGCGCACCACCCCATACCTGCGCCACACCGGAAGCATTCAGGCGCAGGGCCAGGTAGGTCATCAGCAGGCTGGAACCCAGCTGCATCAACAAGGCAGCGACATAAATCGTGCCGAACCGTTTGGATAATGCGAACAATTGGATTCCCCAGACCAGGGTGGTCGGTAGTCAGGCAAGGCCGTGGCGCTGTTTCCAATCACCCGGGTACACCACATAACCGAACAGCGCGTGGCCTGCGTACACCAGCTCCGTGCCTTCGGGAATCCACAGCACCTGACCTGGCGACACGCGGTACACCTCGCCGTTGGCCTGGAGTTCAAAACAGCCCTCAATGACAAAAATCACTTCGTCATAGAGCACCGTCCAGGCCACTTCAGCACCTTCCCAGCGGGCAAAGCCGATACCCAGGTTGGGCGACACCTCATTACTGACAGCACGCGCTACCGAGGCGCCGCCAGGCGGCCCGCCCCGGTGGACAAAGTCCAGGTTCCGGTGGTCGACTAGACGCACCGGGCCTTTTCCGCTGAGTGTGCGGGTCATACTTCGCTCCTACTGTTGAACGCGGCCCAGCGGATCCGGGCCCGCACCCCCATACCCAAGAACGGCTCAGGCGGGTTACGGGAGGGCAGGCCAGTCACTGCGCGGATGTCACTCAATTGCTGGGAGTCCGCCCCCACCGCCATGTCTGCCAGGAGCGTTCCGGAAATGGTGCCCCAGGCCGCGCCCACGCCGTTGTCGCAGGCGGTGGCGTAAACACCCTGATCGAGTTGGCCGAAATAGTTGGTAAAGTTGCGTGAGATCGCATAGACCCCACCCCAGGTATGGGTAAACGGCACTTGGGCCAGTTGCGGATAGCGCGCCTCGAAGGCCTTGCGATGGTCATCGCGAATCTTGTTGCGGGTAGCATCGGTTACGCTGCGACCGTAGCGAGGGACATGCTTGTAGGTATTGCGGATGATCAGGCGCCGGTCCTGGGTCATTCGTACCGTGGTACCGGCGTGGTCGGCAGGGGTGAGGCCCCAGTCGGCCTGGGCACCAACCGTCGCCATCTCGACGTCGCTCAGTGGTCGCGTCCAACTGGCGAAGGTCATCACCGGCAGGAGTCGGTTGCGCAAGTAGCCGAACTCCTGGGTGAAGATGCTCGTGCCCAGCAATACCTGCGGGCTCCGGATCAGCCCGTTGTCGCCCCGCACCAGCCACGTGCCGCAGGGCTCTTTCTGGAGTGTGCGGATTGGCGACTCTTCAAGCACTTCGACGTTGCCGGGAAGCGAATTACCCAGGCCACGTACCAGGGCAGCAGGCTGCATCAGGTAGCAACCGGGGGTGTAGATGGCGCGGCTGTAGTAGCGGCTACCGAGTACACCGGCTAGTTCGTCACGCCCGACCACGCGATAGGGCTCACCCAGGTCGGCCATCAGTTTTTCAAAGTGATCCAGATAACCCTGGCCACGTTCTCCCACCGCGCCCTGGTATTTTCCCGCATGGGACCACTGGCATTCGATGCCGTGACGGCCGATCAATGTTTGCAGTTGATCGATGGCTGAGCGGTTTAGGCCCAAGAGCCGTTGTTTATGCTGAGGATCGGGATGTTCGAGGGCGAATTTGTGCGGCAGGTCGATGACGAAACCCGAGTTGCGCCCGGAGGCGCCGTAGGCGATTCGCTGGGCATCTACCAAAACAATGCGCGACTGCGGCAGGTGCTCGGCCAGGCGCCGTGCGGCGGCAAGCCCAGCAAAGCCAGCACCGATCACCACATAATCGGCGTTATGTTCGCCACTTAGGCGCTTGCTCGGCGCCTGTTCAGGCAGCGCGGCATACCAGCCGCAATTGCGGTCATCGTGAGGCAGATTGACGATACTGTTCATGGTTCAGCCTCAGGCCACATTTTGTTGGGTGTCCTGGCAGTTTTGCAGCCAGGTATTTCGTTGCATTTGTGCCTGACGGCCGAGCAGCACGAACCCGCGCAGGGCACCTGCGTGGTCATGAAACGCAGCGCTCAATCCATCGCTGGTCGCATCGCAGCGCCATTGGCCCTCGCAACCACCGGGAGGTGTCAGCAGGCACAGAGGGGCGACCGGGGTTTTCACCGTCACGGGCGCCAATGGGTAGTGGGCGGCGGTCGGTTGGCCCAGCAAGGTCTTGGCGAGGGCACGAATGCCTTCGTTGATCGGCGCGAGGTAAGGCAGCAACTGGCCGTTGATCTCGACGCAATCGCCCAAGGCATAGATGCCCGGTTGTGAGGTCTGTAGTTGTGCGTCGACCTTGATCCCGCGGCCACAGTCCAGGCCGGCTTCCAGCGCCAGCTCAAGGTTGGGGCGCAAGCCCACTGCACTGAGCACCAGGTCTGCACCGACGACCTGACCGTCGGCAAGGGTCAGTCGGTAGCCTTCGCCGTCCGGCTCGATGCACTGCAAGGTGGTACGCAGGCTCCATTGCACCCCCAACCCCGATAGCGCTTGCTGCAAGTGCTGGCCTGCCGCCTCGGGCAGCAGGCGTTCCATGGGCCAGGCACCCAGGCCGATTACCCGAACCTGATAGCCATTGCTCGCAAGGTCGTTGGCAAACTCGCAGCCGATCAAACCGTCGCCCAGAATGGCCACTCTGCGCACGCCATCAAGGCGTTGGCGGAACGCCTGGTAATCCTGCAGGTTGTTGACACTGAGCAGTGCCTCGGCGCGGCCCTCGATAGGCAACCGCACGGGAGAAGCACCACTGGCTAGCACCAGTTGGCCGTAGTCCATTTCGCCGAGGCTGGTGTACAAGCGCTGCGCCTGGGCATCGATGCGTTCGACTTTGCAGCCGGTATAGATACGAATGCCAAGCCTCTGTTCGATCGCCAGCGGCGTTTCGGTGGCCAGGGCTGCGGCGGTGCGCCCCTGAGCCAGGGCGATGGATAGCGCGGGCTTGGAATAAAGATGGCCCGACTCCTGGGTCAGTACGCGAATCTCCAACTGCGGGGCGGCCTTGCGCAGGGCCTGTGCCAGGCCGTAGCCGGCATGGCCGCTACCGATGATGACCACCGGTTGGGCGGGACGAGCGGTAACCAGTGGTTGCGCCTGGATAACCGGCGCGGTAGCCACTGCTGCGATCGGGGTGCTGAGTTCGATCATTTCAAAGTCGGCTTTGCCGACCTTGCACTCAGGGCATAGCCAGTCTTCGGGCACGTCCTCCCAGCGGGTACCGGGGGCAATGCCGTCGTCGGGCCAACCTTTGGCTTCGTCGTAGATCAGACCACAGATGATGCAGAGCCAGGTTTTCATCATGCTGCCTCCTCACTCGCCCTTGATACGCACGGCCAGGTTCTTGGTCCTGACGTAGCTGTAGAGCGCCTCCTGGCCTTTTTCCCGTCCGAAGCCCGAGAGCCCGACGCCGCCGAACGGCGTTTCGATGCCACCGGCATACCATTCGTTGACGAACACCTGGCCGGTGCACAGTCGCCGGGCACAGCGCAGGGCGCGATTGAGGTCCTGGGTGAATACGCCGGCCACCAGACCGAACACGGTGCCGTTGGCAATGGCGAGGGCCTCCTCTTCGCTGTCGAAGGGAATTACTGCCAGCACAGGGCCGAAGACTTCAGTCTGGGCTATCTCCATCTGCGCAGTCACATCGCGCAATACGGTTGGCGCCATGTAATGCCCGCTCAGGCCGCTGATGGCCTCGCCGCCGGTTGCGACCACCGCGCCTTGCTGCTGGGCACGTCGGCACAAGGCCTCGATGCCTTCGAGCTGAGCAGCAGAAATCACGGGTGTGTGGTCAGGGTTGTCCTGGCCCAGGCCCACGGTCAGCCCCTCGGCCATCGCTACCACGTCAGCTACAACCTCGTCGTAGATAGAGCGATGTACCAGCAAGCGCGACATGGCAGAGCACACCTGGCCGGCATTGAAGAAGATGCCGCTTTTAACGCTACTGATCAGTTGCTCACGATCGGCATCCGGGAACACTAGGGCCGCCGACTTCCCGCCCAGCTCCATGACGCTGGGAATCGCGTGTTCGGCGGCACTGCGCAAAATGCTCTGGCCGGTGCCGACGGAACCTGTGAAGACACTGGTCGACATCGCGATGGCCGGCCAGGTAGGCACCCACTTCACGACCACGGCCGCAGATCAGATTGACGGCCCCCTGTGGCAGGCCGGCACGCTCGATGGCCTGCATCAGCACGCACAGGCCCAGTGGCGACAGTTCCGGCGACTTGATCACTACCGCGTTGCCGGCCGCCAAGGCAGGGGCCAGGGAGCGGGCGCAGATGGATACCGGGAAATTCCACGGCACGATCTGCAGCGACACGCCCAAGGGGTCGTAGACGGTGAAATCTATGTAGCCGTCGCCCAGCGGAATCGACTTCCCTTCGATCTTGTCGGCCATGCCGGCGTAGTATTCGAAGTAGCGTGCGGCCTCGATGAATTCGTCACGGGCATCACGCAGGCTCTTGCCGTTTTCCTGGCAAAGCACCCACGCCCCTTCGTCGGTGATCGCACGAATCTGCGCGGCAACCTCAAGCAACCAGGTCACCCGCTGCGCAGGACGCACACGGTTCAGAGCGTTGCTGTCAGCACAGCGCCGAGCCGCCTGCAGGGCGCATTCGGCGTCGGCCACACTGGCTTGGGCGATGGTCGCCACAAGGTCCGTGGTGCCAGGGTTGTGGATGCTCAGGTACTGCTCACTGTCGGTCCACTGGCCGTCGATGAAGTTCAGCCAGTGCGGAGCTATCGGATGCATGATGATCACCTCAGGCGCGTTGAGCACAGTCAAGCAACTGGCGGGCAGCCCACTTGTGGAAGTAGTGAGTCGGCAGATCCATTTCCGGCGAGAACGCACCGCCGCTGTAACCAGGCGAGGAGCGGCCCTTCTGCATGCCTTCGACCGAGGCGATGTCTTCGGCGAACACTACGCGCCAGGATTCCATTACCGCTTTGCGCGAGGCGTCGTAACGGCTGTCGAGCGCTTCGTCACCCACGTAGAACAGGCGCAGGTGCTCGATGGTTTTACCCGGCGCCACAGGCTCGAGCATCATGGCGAACGCATGGTCGGCCTGGATGCCCAGCAGCACATTGGGGAAGAACGCCACGTACTCAGCAGTGCGCAGGCGGTCCTGTGGCCAGGATGGGAAGATCGGCAAATGGGTACCGGCAACGGCCGAGAGGTTGTAGGCGTGGCTGCCTTGGCCAGCGAATTCCTCGAACATGATGTTGTAGTGGTCTTCCAGGCGCGAGTAGCTGTTCAGGCTCGGGTGCACCCACGGCAGGTGATAGGCCTCACAGTAGTTCTCGACTGCTAGCTTCCAGTTGCAGTTGACCTCGATGCTCATAGCACCACCGTTCGCTTCACGACGCAGCAGACTCATGCCGTCATTGCCCAGGAACTGAGTCCAGCGTTCGGTCAACGGCTGCAGTTGCTCTTCAAGCGCCGGTGCCTCGCCAGACAGGTTGATGAACACCATGTCCATCCAGATCGTGGTGCGCAGCGCCTTCAGGCCGTGTTTCTCGCATGCGAAACGTTCGTCTTTGTGCTGGTTGATCCCGCCAATGTGCGGAGTGCCTTTGAGACCTCCGTTCAGGTCGTAGGTCCAGGAGTGGTAGGGGCAGCGGATCACACCCTGCACTTCACCCGCCTGTTGAACCAGTTTCACGCCGCGGTGGCTGCAGACGTTGTGAAACACCTGCACCAGGCCTTCACGGTTGCGCATCATCAGCAGCGGCAGGCCCATGAAATCGACCGGCTTGACGTAGCTGTTGGTCGGCAAGTCGCTGGCAAAACCTATACAAGCCCAGTTACGCCCCAGCACTTCGTCGCGCTCGAGTTCGAAATAGCGCTGGTCGGTGTAGAACTCGTTGGTCAGGCCATGAGCTTCATGGATAGGCGCCAGAACGGTTTCCAAGACGTGGACGGGAATAAGGCGGGAGTCAGTCGATACGGTCATTTTTTGTTTTCTCTTGTTAGATGCACGGCAGGCAATGCCTTGATGCCTGGTGCCAGTTTCAGCAAGAGAAGAAGGGCGCGACAAACGATTTATTTCAACGCTATTTATCAGTTTTTATCATTAATGATTTATTCGTCGATGACGGTAGTGGTAGATAATCATTGATGAACTGCCAGGCTCTGGACTTTTCATATTAATGACTTTTGGTAATCAATTAATGACTAGAAATGGTTTGTCGAAGAGCGGGTAATTCTCCCATTTTGATAGGGCCCGAGAGAGCGTACCGCGCCTTGGGCCTGCGGGAAGACCGCCGCCAGGGATCCGGCACCTGCCTGTGGCAGCGGCTCTACCCAAACCGTGACATCAAACCCTTGAACAAAAACAATAGGGGATAACCAATGCGTGCCGAATCTGGCCTGCTCAAAGGCCTCAATCCCACCGTGACGATCTGGTCGTTACTGGCCGTAGTAGCCTTTGTGCTGTTTTGCGCCCTGTTTGCCGAACATGCAGCAGCGGTTTTTCAACGTGCATCCGACTTCATCCTGCAGAATTTCAAATGGTTCTACCTGATTTCCGTCACGGGTGTGCTGGGGCTACTGATCTATCTGATGTGCAGCAAGTTTGGGTCTATGAAGCTTGGGCGAGACGACGACAAACCCGAGTTCAGCTTCGGCTCCTGGATCGCCATGTTGTTCAGTGGCGGCATGGGCATCGGACTGATCTTCTGGTCGGTTGCCGAACCCATGTGGCATTACGCGGGCAACCCGTTCGCCACCGGCCTCACCGACGAAGCCGCCACCACAGCTATGCGAATTACCCTATTCCACTGGGGCCTACATCCCTGGGCTATTTTCACCATCGTTGGCCTGGGCCTTGCTTACTTTGCCTATCGCAAGGGCTTGCCGCTGAGCATGCGCTCGATCCTTTACCCGCTGATTGGTGAGCGCATCTATGGGCCCATCGGACATGTGGTGGACATCCTTGCCGTGGTGATTACCGCGTTCGGTGTATCCCAGTCGCTGGGCCTGGGCGTGGTGCAAATGAACACCGGGCTGAGCCAGGTGTTTGACCTGCCCATCAGCCTGGGGGTGCAGATCACCCTGATCGTGCTCATTACCCTGGTTACTACCGTATCGGTGATGGCCGGCGTGTCGCGTGGCATGAAGCGCCTTTCGGAATGGAATATGCTGTTGTCGGTGGTGCTGGTGGTGTTGATCCTGCTGCTGGGGCCAACCCGCTACATCATCAACCTGATGTTGGAGAGCACCGGCGACTACGCCAGCCATGTAGTGGGTCTGAGCTTTTGGAGCGATACCCAGAAGGACAGCGGCTGGCAGAACTGGTGGACGGCGTTCTACTGGCCGTGGTGGATGACCTGGGGCCCGTTTGTCGGTCTGTTCATTGCGCGAATTTCCAAAGGCCGCAGCATCCGTGAACTGATCGCCGGCGCGCTGTTGGTACCCACCCTGGTGACGATCATCTGGATGTCGGTGTTCGGTGGTACCGCGCTCAAGGCTGAGCAGCTCGATCGTCAGCAGCACGCAGAACTGGTTGCCAGTGGTGAGCTGCAGGGCGACAAGGCCAAGTTCGATGGTGGCACGGTATTGCTGGCGACCAAGCAGGAAACCACCGCTGCCATGTTCACCCTGCTGCACAAGATCGACGCCGGTACGTTGGGCAAGGTGCTGAGCGTGCTGGTCTGTATCCTGCTGGCGACGTACTTCATCACCTCGGCCGACTCCGGCACCCAGGTGCTGTGTACGTTGAACTCCATGGGCAGCGCCAACCCGCCGCAGAGTATCCGCCTGCTCTGGTGCATCCTGGAAGGTGCTATAGCCATGGCTCTGCTGATGGCGGGGGGGCTCAAGGCGATCCAGATGGCGAGCATTGCGGCGGGATTGCCGATTGCGGGGTTCATCCTGCTGATTAGTTACACCCTGATGCGCAGCTTGCGCCAGGAGATGGCTGACGGCCTGCTTGATACGCCGCCGGGTGGGCGCCTGCCTATACCTGGGATTCACCCGCAAGGCATCACGCCGGTGGCTGGGCCCTTGGCCTGCGAGGGGCTTGATATGGGGCTGACAGCGAAGAAAGCCAGCTAACCTAAAGCCACCCTGGAAGACACAAGACCGACAGCCATCAGCTGTCGGTCTTGTGTTTTGGGCAGGCTATTTCTGCACCGAAGGCAGGGCCATCAACCAGTCCCGGAACAGCCGCACGCTTTCACGAGGACCACGCTCGGTGGACGACTCCAGCAGGCAGAACTTGGCGTCGGTCTGGAGTACCACATCGTTGGGCTTGACCAGCGCACCGGTGCTCAACGCATCGTCCACCAGGTTGCCCCAGGCCAGGGCCACGCCCTGGCCACTGATCGCCGACTGGATCAGCATACCGTAGCTGTTGATATTGACGCGATGCTTGGGGGTCATGGGCTCGTATCCCAGGCGCTTGAACCATTCGGGCCAACCTACCCAGTCGCGCTGGGAGTCTTCAAGCCAGAGCCAGGTACACGACGACAACCCTTCGATGCTGCTCAGTTGCGGATGCCTGGCCAGATAGGTCGGGCTGCACACCAGGAAGATTTCTTCCGAGAACAGCGGCGTGACAGCCATGTCCTTGGGCGGTGGGTTGCAGTAGTAAAGCGCCAGGTCGCTGTCGAGCCTGGCGTAATCCTTCACATGATCGTGGGCGATGATCCGCAGGTCGATGTTTTCATGGGCACTCTGGAATTCCGACACCTTGGGCAGTAACCACAGCGACGCCATGGCGGTACTGGTGGCAACGGTGACTTGTTGGTTGCCTTGCCACTGGCGTATATCGCCGGTGGCGCGGGCCAGGTGAAGCATGCATTCACGCACCGTTTCGTAATACTGCGCGCCGGTGGGGGTCAGGGACATGCTGCGGGTGGTACGGGTGAATAGTGCCTTGCCCAGGTAGTCCTCAAGAAGGCGAACCTGACGGCTAATTGCACCCTGGGTAACATTCAATTCCTTGGCGGCAAGGGTAAAGCTCAAGTGGCGTGCCGCAGACTCAAACGCATGAAGACTGTTGAGCGGCGGAAGAGGCTGGATTTTCACAGGCAGGGGTTCCACTCATTTTTATTATCATCCGCTCACTGGAGTGGCGGTTTCCTCCCTAACGCATTCAGGGCAGAACGAAGCAACCGGTTTACTATACTGCACATTTGCAGAAAGATATTCGTTCCCTGAATAGGCAATATCCCAATCACTTTTAATGACATTGAACGCGGCGTGCATTGTGTGACAGTGAACAAGCCGATTGAAGCCATAGCACCCTGGTCACCCGAATTCAGCAGCGAGCATGCGGAACTCGGAGCTCTTGATCACATGGCTTGGGGCCAGGATTTCGAAGGTTGCTGCCTTGGGATCAACCCAGGAGAGCAGCAAATTCCTTCTCATGTAATGACAGAAAAGGTTCATAAGTCTGAATTGGAAGGGGCATAAGCGAACGCCAGACCAAGGGGGAGACGGGACGCGAGGGAGACGGTTGAAACCGTCCGATGAAGGGAAACGAGCGCTTCCCCTCTACCGGCGACAGTTTTAATTGTTCGACGACTGTTTTAATTCAACGAAACCAAGTTGATCAACACCTGACTACCCGTTACTCGACAGTCACCGACTTGGCCAAATTACGCGGCTGGTCAACGTCGGTCCCCTTTAGCACGGCCACGTAATAAGACAGCAACTGCAGCGGGATGGTGTACAGGATTGGCGCCAGGGCATCGGCAATGTGCGGCACCTTGATCACGTGGGTGCCTTCACCATTGGTCATGCCAGCGTGCTCGTCGGCGAACACGACCAGCTCGCCACCACGGGCACGCACTTCCTGCAGGTTGGACTTCAGCTTCTCCAGCAGTTCGTTGTTTGGTGCAACGGTAACCACCGGCATGTCGTTGTCCACCAGAGCCAGCGGGCCGTGCTTCAGCTCGCCTGCTGGGTAAGCTTCGGCGTGGATGTAGGAAATTTCTTTAAGCTTGAGAGCACCTTCCATCGCCACCGGGTACTGCGCGCCGCGGCCGAGGAACAGGGTATGGTGCTTGTCGGCGAACAGCTCGGCAATTTTCTCGACGGTGGCATCCATGGCCAGGGCTTCGCCCAGGCGGGTTGGCAGTCGACGCAGCTCTTCAACCAGCTCAGCTTCGACACCGGCTTCCAGCGTACCGCGCACCTGACCAAGGGCCAGGGTCAGCAGCATCAGCGAAACCAGCTGGGTGGTGAATGCTTTGGTCGAAGCCACGCCGATTTCAGGGCCGGCCAAGGTCAGCAGGGTCAAGTCCGACTCGCGTACCAGCGAGCTGATACCCACGTTGCAGATCGCCAGGCTGCCGAGGAAACCCAACTCCTTGGCGTTTCGCAGTGCGGCCAAGGTATCGGCGGTTTCGCCGGACTGCGAGATGGAGACGAACAGAGTGTCCGGCTGCACCACCACCTTGCGGTAACGGAACTCGCTGGCCACTTCTACCTGGCAAGGGATGCCGGCCAGGCTTTCCAGCCAGTAACGCGCAACCATACCGGCGTGGTAGCTGGTGCCACAGGCAACGATCTGCACGTTGCGCACCTTGGCAAACAGGTCGGCAGCTTGCGGGCCAAAGGCTTGGACCAGCACGTTGTCCTTGCCCAGGCGGCCTTCAAGCGTGCGCTGAACAACGCTTGGCTGCTCGTGAATTTCCTTGAGCATGAAGTGGCGGTAAGCGCCCTTGTCGGCAGCCTCGGCACCTTCGTGATATTGCACGGTTTCGCGCTGGACCTTGTTGCCCTGCTGGTCCCAGATAGAGACCTGATCACGGCGGATTTCAGCGATGTCGCCTTCTTCCAGGTACATGAAGCGGTCAGTAACCTGACGCAGCGCCAGCTGGTCGGAAGCCAGGAAGTTCTCGCCAAGGCCCAGGCCGATAACCAGCGGGCTACCACTGCGCGCGGCCACCAGGCGGTCCGGCTGCTTGGCACTGATCAGCGCCAGGCCGTAAGCGCCGTGCAGGCGCTTCACCGCCGCCTTAAGGGCGTCGGTCAGGTCTGGAATGCTCTTCAGGGTGTGGTGGATCAGGTGGACGATGACTTCGGTATCGGTCTGCGAATTGAAGACATAGCCCAGCCCCTTCAGCTCTTCGCGCAGTTCCTCGTGGTTCTCGATGATGCCGTTGTGCACCACGGCCACATCATTGCCCGAGAAGTGCGGGTGGGCGTTGCCTTCAGTCGGCGCGCCGTGAGTAGCCCAGCGGGTGTGGGCAATACCCAGCTGGCCAGCCAATGGGTCATCAGCAACAGCAACCTCCAGCTCGCTGACCTTGCCGATGCGCCGGCGGCGCTGCAGTTCACCGTTCTGGGTGAGTACAGCCAAACCGGCGCTGTCGTAACCGCGGTATTCAAGACGCTTGAGGCCTTCGATCAGGATGGCTGTGATATTACGCTCGGCGACAGCACCAACGATTCCACACATGTTTTATTGCTCCTGGCTGATCGCGGCGCAGATCAGGTTGATGCCGCGGGCTTGAATTTGTTCGCGCGCTGCTGCTGGCAGGCGTTCATCTGTAATAAGGGTGTGCACACTGCCCCAGGGCAGCTCGAGGTTAGGGATCTTGCGCCCAACCTTGTCCGACTCGACCATCACGATCACTTCACGGGCAAATTCGGCCATTACCCGGCTCAGCCCAAGCAGCTCGTTGAAGGTGGTGGTACCCCGGCCGAGGTCGATGCCGTCGGCACCGATGAATAATTGGTCGAAATCGTAGGAGCGCAGTACCTGCTCCGCGACCTGGCCTTGGAACGATTCGGAATGCGGGTCCCAGGTGCCACCGGTCATCAGCAGCACCGGCTCGTGTTCGAGGTCACAGATTGCACGGGCCACATTCAGCGAATTGGTCATCACCACCAGGCCTGGCTGGCGCCCCAGTTCGGGGATCATTGCCGCCGTGGTGCTGCCGCTGTCGATGATAATGCGTGCATGTTCGCGGATACGCCCCACGGCGGCACGCGCAATGGCCTTTTTATAGGAAGAGACGGGTTGTGCCGGTTCACCGAGCAACTCTTGCGGTACCGGCACAGCACCACCGTAGCGGCGTAACAACAAGCCGTTGGTTTCCAAGGCGGCGAGGTCTTTGCGAATGGTCACTTCCGAGGTGGCGAAACGCTTGGCCAACGCGTCCACACTTACCTCACCCTGCTCGCTGAGCAAAGCCAGAATATTGTGTCGCCGTTGTGGTGTGTTTCGTTTCGACATGTGCGTTTAAGTTTCGATTCGAAAGTTAATGGTTGCAATCAAAACCTAAGACGCGCGATTCGTCAAGCTGTCGCTGACCTGTGGATTGTTTGCTTCTGCTTTGAGGCGGTCCTATAGGCGCAGCCGCGCCAATAAAAAAGCCGACTTATTCACATAAGTCGGCTTTCGATCGAAACGGCTGTGAATAACTCAGCTCTTCTTGATCTTCTCCGGGCGCTTCCAGCCCGAAATGTTGCGCTGGCGCGCACGGGCTACAGCCAGGTCACCCGCTTCTACAGCCTGGGTGATGGTCGAGCCGGCTGCGGTGGTCGCGCCGGCCTTGATTTCCACAGGCGCCACTAGCGAGTTGTTCGAACCGATGAACACGTCTTCACCCATCACGGTCTTGAACTTGTTGGCGCCATCGTAGTTGCAGGTGATGGTGCCGGCGCCGATATTGGTGCGCGCACCGATTTCGGCATCCCCCAGGTAGGTCAGGTGACCAGCCTTGGCCCCTTCACCCAGGTGGGCGTTTTTCAGTTCAACGAAGTTACCCACATGGGCCTTGGCGTCCAGTACGCTCCCCGGGCGCAGGCGGGCGAACGGGCCAGCATCGCTGCCCTCTCCCATCACGGCGCCTTCGAGGTGGCTGTTGGCCTTGACCACCGCGCCTTTGCGCAGGGTCGTGTTCTTGATCACGCAGTTAGGGCCGATCTGCACATCGTCTTCGATGACCACCTTGCCTTCGAGAATCACGTTGATGTCGATCAGCACGTCACGACCAACGCTTACTTCACCACGAACATCGAAGCGTGCCGGATCACGCAGGGTAACCCCCTGAGCCATCAGACGGCGGCCTTCCCGCAACTGGTAGTGACGCTCCAGCTCGGAGAGCTGGCGGCGGTCGTTGGCGCCCTGCACTTCCATAGCGTCGTGTGGCTGCTCAGTGGCCACCACCAAGCCATCGGCCACTGCCATGGCGATTACGTCAGTCAGGTAATACTCGCCCTGGGCGTTGTTGTTCGACAGGCGGCCCATCCAGTCGGCGAGGCGCCCGGCCGGCAAGGCCAGAATGCCGGTGTTGCCTTCCTTGATCGCTTTCTGCGCGTCGTTGGCGTCCTTGTGCTCAACGATGGCAGTTACCTTGCCCTGCTCGTCACGCACAATCCGGCCATAGCCGGTCGGATCGTCGAGGGTGACTGTCAGAAGCCCCAGCTGCTGATCGTTGGCTTTGGCCAACAGACGCTGCAGGGTCTCCACTTCGATCAACGGCACGTCGCCGTACAACACCAGCACGGTGTCAGCGGTCAGCGCTGGCAGTGCCTGGGCAACAGCATGACCGGTACCCAGCTGTTTGTCCTGCATGACGAAATTCAGGTCGTCAGCAGCCAGCCGCTCGCGAACCAGCTCGGCACCATGGCCAATGACCACGTGAATACCTTGCGGCTGAAGTTGGCGCGCGCTGTGGATAACATGGCCGAGCATGGAATTGCCAGCCACCGGGTGCAACACTTTGGGCAGCGCCGAGCGCATGCGGGTGCCTTGGCCGGCGGCGAGAATAACGATATCGAGTGACATTACTGGCTACCAATCCTGGGCGGTCAGTGAAAGACCGGGGGAGAAAACAGAAAAAGAAAAAGGGTAGCCGAGGCTACCCTTTTACTCAATCGCAACAGAAGTTATCAGCCGTGGCCGATTACTTGCCTTTGCGCATTTGCTGGACGGTACGCAGCTGGGCTGCGGCCTCGGCCAGACGTGCGGCGGCGGCGCCGTAGTCGAAGTCCGCGCCTTTCAGATTCAGGGCGTTCTCGGCAGCCTTGAGGGCCTCCTGAGCCTGAGCTTCATCCAGGTCTGCAGCACGTTGCACGGTATCGGCAAGCACCTTGACCATGTTCGGCTGAACCTCGAGGAAACCACCAGAGATGTAGAACACCTCGTGTGCGCCACCCTGCTTGGTCAGCGTGATCGGACCAGGCTTGAGATTGGTGATCAGCGGCGCATGGCCTGGAGCGATACCAAGATCACCCAGGTTACCGTGCGCAACCACCATCTCGACCAGGCCGGAGAAGATCTCTCCTTCCGCGCTGACGATATCGCAATGGACTGTCATAGCCATCTGCTTGCCTCAACCTGATAGCGCCCCTTGCGGGGCGCAGGAATTACAGTTTCTTGGCTTTCTCGATCGCTTCGTCGATGCTGCCGACCATGTAGAACGCTTGTTCTGGCAGGTGGTCGTAGTCACCTTTGAGGATGCCGCTGAAGCCAGCGATGGTGTCTTTCAGGGAAACGTACTTGCCTGGCGAACCGGTGAAGACTTCTGCCACGAAGAACGGCTGCGACAGGAAGCGCTGGATCTTACGAGCGCGGGCTACCAGTTGCTTGTCGGCTTCGGACAGTTCGTCCATACCCAGGATCGCAATGATGTCCTTCAGCTCTTTGTAGCGCTGCAGAACATACTGAACGCCACGAGCGGTCTCGTAGTGCTCGTTGCCGATCACGTTCGGGTCCAGCTGGCGCGAAGTCGAGTCCAGTGGGTCGACCGCTGGGTAGATACCCAGGGAGGCGATGTCACGGGACAGAACGACGGTGGCGTCCAAGTGGGCGAAGGTGGTCGCTGGCGACGGGTCGGTCAAGTCGTCCGCAGGTACGTATACGGCCTGTACGGAGGTGATCGAACCTTCCTTGGTGGAGGTGATGCGCTCTTGCAGAACGCCCATCTCTTCAGCCAGGGTCGGCTGGTAACCTACTGCAGAAGGCATACGGCCCAGCAGTGCGGATACTTCGGTACCGGCCAGGGTGTAACGATAGATGTTGTCGACGAACAGCAGAACGTCGTTACCTTCGTCACGGAACTTCTCGGCCATGGTCAGGCCGGTCAGCGCTACACGCAGGCGGTTTCCTGGTGGCTCGTTCATCTGACCGTAGACCAGCGCTACCTTGTCGAGAACGTTGGAGTCCTTCATCTCGTGGTAGAAGTCGTTACCCTCACGAGTACGCTCACCCACACCAGCGAACACGGAGTAACCGCTGTGTTCCATGGCGATGTTACGGATCAGTTCCATCATGTTTACGGTCTTGCCGACACCGGCACCACCGAACAGACCAACTTTACCACCCTTGGCGAACGGGCAAACCAGGTCGATAACCTTGATGCCGGTTTCCAGCAGGTCGTTGCCGCCTGCCTGGTCAGCGAACGAAGGCGCTGGCTGGTGGATACCGCGACGCTCTTCTTCGCCGATCGGGCCGGCTTCGTCGATCGGGTTGCCCAGTACGTCCATGATACGGCCCAGGGTGGCCTTACCAACTGGAACGGAAATGGCAGCGCCGGTGTCAACGACATCCAGACCGCGCTTCAGGCCTTCGGTCGAGCCCATCGCAATGGTACGAACCACGCCGTCGCCCAGCTGCTGCTGAACTTCCAGGGTGGTTTCCGCGCCTTGTACTTTAAGCGCGTTGTATACACTCGGCACGACGTCACGTGGGAATTCCACGTCGATGACGGCGCCGATGATTTGAACGATACGTCCGCTACTCATAGCTGGATCCTCTGAATATGTGAACCGTTAAACCGCGGCAGCGCCGCCGACGATTTCCGAGATCTCCTGGGTGATCGCAGCCTGACGCGCCTTGTTGTAGATCAACTGAAGCTCTTTGATCAAATCACCGGCGTTGTCTGTGGCGTTCTTCATGGCGATCATCCGGGCCGCTTGTTCAGCAGCGTTGTTCTCGACCACCGCCTGGTAAACCTGCGACTCCACGTAGCGCACCATCAAGCCGTCCAGCAGCTCTTTTGCGTCGGGTTCGTACAGGTAGTCCCAGTGATGCTTGAGATCCTGATCCGGGGTTGCCACCAACGGTACCAATTGCTCGACCGTCGGCTTCTGGGTCATGGTATTGATGAACTTGTTCGAAACCACCGAGAGGCGATCGATACGGCCGTCCAGGTAGGCGTCCAGCATCACTTTGACGGAGCCGATCAGATCGTTGATCGATGGCTCTTCGCCCAAGTGGCTGATCGCTGCTACGACGTTGCCGCCAAAGATGCGGAAGAAAGTCGCACCCTTGCTGCCGATCACGCACAGGTCGATTTCCACGCCCTGTTCGCGGTTTGCGCTCATGTCCTTGACCAGGGCCTTGAACAGGTTGGTGTTCAAGCCACCGCACAGACCACGGTCACTGCTCACCACGATATAACCAGCGCGCTTTACAGGGCGCTCGATCATGAACGGGTGGCGGTATTCCGGGTTGGCGTTGGCCAGATGACCGATCACCTGGCGGATACGTTCCGCGTAAGGACGGCTAGCAGCCATGCGCATTTGTGCCTTGCGCATCTTGCTGACCGCCACTTTCTCCATGGCGCTGGTAATTTTTTGCGTGCTTTTGATGCTCGCAATCTTACTGCGAATCTCTTTTGCGCCTGCCATGTATCACCTATCAGGTTAGCAAGCGGGGGCCTGAGCCCCCGCTGCGGCTTACCAGGTCTGGGTGGCCTTGAACTTCTCGATACCGGCTTTCAGGCCTGCGTCGATTTCGTCGTTGAAGTCACCCTTCACGTTGATCTTCGCCATCAGTTCAGCGTGATCACGGTTGAAGAAGGCGATCAGAGCTTGCTCGAAGCTGCCGATCTTGGAGACTTCTACGTCGATCAGGAAGCCACGCTCAGCGGCGTACAGCGACAGAGCCATGTCCGCGATGGACATCGGCGCGTACTGCTTCTGCTTCATCAGCTCGGTAACGCGCTGACCATGCTCCAGCTGCTTGCGGGTCGCTTCGTCCAGATCGGACGCGAACTGGGCGAATGCAGCCAGTTCACGGTACTGAGCCAGAGCGGTACGAATACCACCGGACAGCTTCTTGATGATCTTGGTCTGAGCGGCACCACCTACGCGGGATACCGAAACACCGGCGTTAACTGCAGGGCGGATGCCCGAGTTGAACATGGCCGATTCCAGGAAGATCTGACCGTCGGTGATGGAAATCACGTTGGTCGGAACGAACGCAGAAACGTCGCCAGCCTGGGTTTCGATGATCGGCAGAGCGGTCAGGGAACCGGTTTTGCCAGTAACAGCACCGTTGGTGAACTTCTCGACGTACTCTTCCGAAACGCGCGATGCACGCTCCAGCAGACGGGAGTGGAGATAGAACACGTCGCCTGGGTATGCTTCGCGTCCTGGTGGACGGCGCAGCAGCAGGGAGATCTGACGGTAGGCAACGGCCTGCTTGGACAGGTCATCGTAAACGATCAGTGCGTCTTCACCGCGGTCGCGGAAGAACTCGCCCATGGTGCAACCGGCGTATGGCGCCAGGAATTGCAGTGCGGCGGATTCCGAAGCACTGGCAACAACCACGATGGTGTTGGCCAGGGCGCCGGTTTCTTCCAGCTTGCGAACGATGTTGGCAACGGTGGAACGCTTCTGGCCGACTGCAACATAAACACAGAAAATACCGGAGTCTTTCTGGTTGATGATGGCGTCGATGGCCATGGCGGTCTTGCCGATCTGACGGTCGCCAATGATCAGCTCACGCTGGCCACGGCCGACAGGGATCATGGCGTCGACGGATTTGTAACCAGTCTGTACAGGCTGGTCTACCGACTTACGCCAGATCACGCCTGGAGCCACTTTCTCGACTGCGTCGGTCTGGGTGTTGCCCAGAGGACCTTTGCCGTCGATCGGGTTACCCAGTGCGTCAACGACGCGACCCAGCAGTTCCTTACCAACCGGAACTTCCAGGATGCGGCCGGTGCACTTGGCGCTCATGCCTTCGGCGAGGGTGTCATAGGCACCCAGGATCACTGCACCTACGGAGTCTTGCTCCAGGTTCAGGGCCATGCCGTAGACGCTGCCAGGGAACTCGATCATTTCGCCGTACATGACGTCGGCCAGACCGTGGATCCGCACGATACCGTCGGATACCGAAACGACGGTACCTTCGTTACGGGCTTGGGAGCTCACATCGAGGTTATCGATGCGGCCCTTGATGATTTCACTAATTTCGGAAGGATTGAGTTGCTGCATTGCTCTGCTGCCCCTTCAAACTCAAGATTTCAATGCTTCGGCCAGTTTCGCGATTTTGCCGCGAACAGAGCCATCGATTACCAGGTCACCGGCGCGGATGACGACGCCGCCAATCAGGCTGGCATCCTCCGACGCGTGCAGGCGCACTTCCTGGCCTAACCGTGCACTGAGAACCTTGGCGAGTTTGTCTTGCTGTTCTTGGTTCAACGCGAAGGCACTGGTGACTTCCACGTCCACGGATTTCTCTTGCTCGGCCTTGTACAGGTCGAACAGGGCGGCAATCTCCGGCAGAAGCAGGAGACGGTCGTTTTCCGCGGCAACATGAATGAAATTCTGTGCCTGTGCATTGAACTTGTCACCGCACACGTCAATGAACGTGGCGGCCTTTTCTGCGCTCGTCAGTCGCGGGGCCTTGAGCAGGCGCTGCATGGTGTCGTCTTGCGACACCGCAGCAGCCAGGCCGAGCATGGCTGACCAATTGGCCAGTTGCTGATGGGCCTGGGCATGCTCAAAGGCAGCCTTAGCGTAAGGTCGGGCCAACGTGGTCAGTTCTGCCATGATCGCCCTCGCTTAAATTTCAGCGGCCAGTTTGTTAACCAGCTCCGCATGCGCGTTTTGATCGATTGTGGCGCCAAGGATCTTTTCAGCACCACCAACGGCCAGAGCACCCACTTGGGCACGCAGAGCGTCTTTAGCGCTGTTCAGTTCCTGTTCGATCTCGGCCAGAGCCTGAGCCTTCACACGGTCAGCTTCGACGCGGGCCTGTTCACGGGCTTCCTCGACAAGCTGAGCAGCGCGTTTCTTGCTTTGCTCGATGATTTCGGCTGCTTGTGCTTTAGCTTCACGCAGTTGCTGACCCGCTTTCTCTTGGGCCAGCTCCAGGTCGCGAGCTGCGCGGTTGGCAGCGTCCAAGCCGTCGGCAATCTTCTTTTGGCGCTCTTGCAGAGCAGTGATGACCGGAGGCCATACATACTTCATGCAGAAGAGTACAAAAATCAGGAAAGCAACGGATTGGCCAATCAGGGTTGCATTAATGTTCACGCCAACACCTCGCTCGGTCTTAATTCATACAGCCATCAACTCGTGGTGACGAGTGATTAGCCGGCGATCTGACCAACGAACGGATTCGCGAAGGTGAAGAACAGAGCGATACCAACACCGATCATGGTTACGGCGTCGAGCAGACCGGCAACGATGAACATTTTGACCTGCAGCATCGGAACCATTTCTGGCTGACGAGCAGCGCCTTCCAGGAATTTGCCACCCAGCAGGCCGAAACCAATGGCGGTACCCAGAGCACCCAGGCCGATCAGCAGAGCAACAGCGATAGCGGTCAGACCAACTACAGTTTCCATCTTTCCTCCCGACTTTTACGTCGTATTGGTTAGGTTTTTAGTTTGAAGCGGTAAAACAAATCGTTTGGTACAGCATGCCCTTGCGGACTTTTTAAGCCCTCCCCCCGTACAGGCAGGGAAGGCTATCAGACACGCCAGGCGGTCTTAATGGTTATCTTCGTGAGCCATCGACAGGTAGACGATGGTCAGCATCATGAAGATGAAAGCTTGCAGGGTGATGATCAGGATGTGGAACACAGCCCACGCCCATTGCAGCACCACACCCAGGCCGCTGAGCCACAGCAGGCCGGAGCCGAACATTACAGCGATCAGGATGAACACCAGCTCGCCAGCATACATGTTGCCGAACAGACGCAGTGCCAGCGAGATCGGCTTGGCGATCAGGGTGACGAATTCCAGCAGGAAGTTGACCGGAATCAGCAGGATCTGCACAAAGATATTCTTGCTGCCAAACGGGTGCAGGGTCAGCTCACCGATGAAGCCGCCCAGTCCCTTGACCTTGATGCTGTAGAAGATGATCAGGGCGAAGACGCAGAAGGCCATGGCCAGGGTCGCGTTCGGGTCGGTGGTCGACACGGCGCGGAACGGAATGTGCGGGTCACCGGAAATCAGGATGGCCAGCTGAGGAATCCAGTCGACCGGTATCAGGTCGACGGCGTTCATCAGGAATACCCAGACGAAAATGGTCAGCGCCAGTGGTGCGATTACCGGGCTACGGCCGTGGAAGGAGTCCTTCACGCTGCCGTTGACGAAGTCGACCATCACCTCAACGAAGTTCTGCAGACCGCCAGGTTGGCCGGAAGTCGCCTTCTTGGCCGCCATGCGGAAGATCAACAGGAAGATCAGACCCAGCGCGACGGACCAACCCAGGGTGTCCAGGTGGAACGCCCAGAAGCCCATTGCCTTGGCTTCTGCAGCCGAATGGGCGAAGCCCCAGCTGCCGTCTGGTAGTTGACCGTAGGTCAGGTTCTGCAAGTGGTGCTGGATATAGCCCGAAGCGGTTTCTGCTGCCATGGTTGCCTCAAACGCCCTAAGGTCTCGAAAGTCTTTTATTCATCAGCAGGGGCGCGAACCAGCTGACCAAAAGGGTCAACACGAAGACGCCGAATACTGCTAGCGGCGCCAGTGGCTTCACTCCTGCAAAGGTCAGTGCAAAAAGCACTGCCGTCAAAATCATCTTGCCTGCCTCGCCAGCGTAAAACGACTTGACGATAGCTTGTGCCGCCCGAGCCCCGCTGAAGCGAAAAGCCTTCCAGGCGAAATACACATTGGGCAGCCAGGCAATCAAACCTCCGCAAAGGCCTGAATATCCACTGACCGACCCTTTCCACTGCCACAACACCAAGGTTGCCAGCAGCAGTACGACAAATTGAGCCAGCAGTACCGGAAAAACCGCCCAGCGATGGAAAGGCAGGCGGTTTGGCGTGCGTATTTCCATCACAACTGCTCCTCGGAAGTCGACCAACAAGTCAGCTATGACTTGGCATAATTTGTGCCGACAAAATGCGCGCAGAGTATAGGGGTGGATTAACCCCTATTCAACTCTTCGGTAGTGATTTCCGACTTCGCGCTACAACAGGAATTGTTTCAGCGGATGTGAGCGAGCACGCCTTGCAACTCATCAAGCGAGTTGTAGCGAATAACCAACTGGCCTTTGCCCTTGTTGCCATGACGGATCTGCACGGCCGAGCCCAGGCGCTCTGCGAGCCGCTGTTCAAGGCGTGCGATATCCGGATCAGGTTTGCTCGGTTCGACCGGATCAGGCTTGTCGCTGAGCCACTGACGGACCAGTGCCTCGGTTTGGCGCACGGTGAGGCCACGTGCGACAACATGACGCGCCCCCTCCTCCTGACGATTTTCTTCCAGGCCCAGCAATGCACGGGCGTGCCCCATCTCCAGGTCACCGTGGGCGAGCATGGTCTTGATCGCATCGGGCAAGGTGATGAGGCGCAGCAGGTTGGCCACGGTCACCCGCGACTTGCCCACAGCGTCAGCCACCTGCTGCTGGGTGAGCTCGAATTCCTGTTGCAGGCGCTGCAGGGCCATGGCCTCTTCCAGCGGGTTGAGGTCTTCGCGCTGGATGTTCTCGATCAATGCCATGGCGATGGCGGCTTCGTCGGGCACTTCGCGGACCATGGCCGGGATCGTGTCCAGGCCGGCCTGCTGGGTGGCGCGCCAACGGCGCTCACCGGCGATGATCTCGTATCGGTTGTCGCCAATCGGGCGTACCACGATCGGTTGCATCACACCATGGTTGCGAATCGAGTGCGCAAGCTCTTCCAGCGCCTCCGGGTCCATGTCCCGGCGAGGCTGGTACTTGCCGCGCTGGACCAGCTCGACCGGCAGGTGTTGCAGTTCTTTCTGGTCGATCTTTACAGCCTGCTCTTCGAGCGCGCTGACGGAAGGACCACTGAGCAGTGCATCCAACCCACGTCCGAGACCCCGTTTCTTGACGGCCATACGGATTCCTTAAGTTGTTTGTGCAGTGCGTGATGGACGGCGTTGACGGCGTACCAGTTCCCCAGCCAGGGCCAGGTACGCCAGTGCGCCCCGCGATTGCTTGTCGTAAGCAAGGGCTGGCATGCCGAAGCTGGGGGCCTCGGCCAAGCGAATGTTGCGCGGAATGACCGTGTCGTACAGCTGAGGGCCAAAGTGCTCCTTCAACTGCGCCGAAACATCGTTGTTCAGGCTCAGGCGCGGATCGTACATGGTCCGCAACAGGCCCTCGATCTTCAACTCCGGGTTCAACCGCGCGGCGATGCGCTTGATGTTATCCACAAGGTCGCTGAGACCTTCCAGTGCGTAATACTCGCACTGCATGGGGATAATCACGCCATCGGAAGCGACCAGAGCATTCAGCGTGAGCATCGACAGCGACGGCGGGCAGTCGATGAGGATGTAGTCGTAGTTATCGCGAATGGGTGCCAGGGCGTTGCGCAGACGGCTCTCCTTGACCTGCATTTCCAGCAGCACCACCTCAGCGGCGGTCAGATCACGGTTGGCCGGCAGCAACTGGAAGCCTCCGTGCTCGGAGTAGTGCATAGCCTGGGCCAAGTCGCACTCCCCGATCAGCAGGTCGTAGACCGAATGCTCGAGCTCGTGCTTGTCCACACCGCTGCCCATGGTGGCGTTGCCCTGCGGATCGAGGTCGATCAGCAGGACACGACGCTTGGTCGCAGCCAGCGAGGCGGCGAGATTGATACAGGTGGTTGTCTTGCCCACACCACCTTTCTGGTTCGCGATTGCGAATACCTTAGCCATTGTTGCGAGTGTTCCCAGTCATGCCTTGCGGCGCAGTATCAGCAGATGGCGCTGGCCCTGGCAACCCGGAACGGTCAGGGCCTGTTCGCTTTCCACTGTGAAGTCTGCGGGCAATGCTACCAGTTCATCGGCAGGATGCAGCCCCTTCATTGCAAGCCATTGCGTCCCGGTGTCGCCCAAGTGGCGGGTCCAGTTGGTGAAGTTCTCCATGCTGCTGAAAGCGCGGGAGATGATTCCGTCGAACGGTTGTGCCGGCTGGAAGGCCTCGACCCGGCTGTGGATAACCGTGAGGTTGTCCAGCCTGAGTTCCATTTTCACCTGTGTCAGGAAACGGGTTTTCTTGCCATTGGCGTCCAGCACGGTGACGCGCTTGTGTGGATGCAGGATAGCCAACGGGATGCCGGGCATGCCACCGCCGCTGCCGACATCCAGCCAGTTATCACGGTCGTTGTGGATAAAAGACATGACGCTAAGGCTGTCGAGCAGGTGACGCGAAACCATCTCGTCCGGGTCGCGCACAGCAGTCAGGTTGTAGGCTTTGTTCCATTTGATCAACAGAGCCAGGTAGCCAAGCAGCTTCTCGTGCTGCTCGGCAGTCAGCTCGACACCAAGCTGGCGCGCACCTGTGGACAACTCTTCAGCGTGTTGAGGGGTGACCAGGGAACTCAAGCGCTTTGCTCCAATTCGCGGCCAGCGCCGCGTTTTTTCAAGTGAATCAGCAACAGGGAAATCGCCGCCGGGGTCACGCCCGGGATACGCGAAGCCTGGCCCAGCGTCTGCGGACGGGTCTGGCTCAGCTTGCCCTGTATCTCCTTGGACAGGCCGGAAATCGTCGTGTAGTCGATATCCACAGGCAGGCGTGTGTCTTCGCTGGCGCGCAGTCGGGCAATTTCATCCTGCTGGCGGTCGATGTAGCCGGCGTACTTGGTGCGGATCTCGACCTGCTCGGCAACCTGTGGATCGATTACGTCACCGCCAGTCGCTTCGATCAGGCCGGCGTAGTCGATTTCGGGGCGCGCCAGCAGGTTGAGCAGGCTGTACTCGTGGCTCAGCGGAGTGCCGAACTTATCCACAATGGCCTGGCCTTGCTCGGTATTCGGCCGAACCCAGGTCGATTTCAGGCGCTGTTCCTCACGCTCGATACCGTCGCGCTTGGCGCAGAACGCGGCCCAGCGCTGGTCATCGATCAGGCCCAGTTCACGGCCCTTTTCGGTCAGGCGCAGGTCGGCGTTGTCTTCGCGCAGTATCAGCCGGTACTCGGCACGCGAGGTAAACATGCGGTACGGCTCCTGGGTACCCAAGGTAATCAGGTCGTCCACCAGTACGCCGATGTATGCCTCGTCGCGGCGCGGGCACCAGCTGTCACGGCCCTGCGCCCGCAGTGCGGCGTTAGTCCCGGCCAGCAGGCCCTGGGCGCCGGCTTCTTCGTACCCGGTGGTGCCGTTGATCTGCCCGGCGAAGAACAGGCCGCCGATGACTTTCGTCTCGAGGCTGTACTTGAGGTCGCGGGGATCGAAGTAGTCGTACTCGATGGCATAGCCCGGGCGCACGATGTGGGCGTTTTCCATGCCACGGATGGAACGCACGAGCTCCAACTGCACGTCGAACGGCAACGAAGTGGAAATACCGTTGGGATACAACTCATGGGTGTTCAAGCCTTCCGGCTCGATGAACACCTGGTGGCTTTCCTTGTCGGCAAAGCGGTGGATCTTGTCTTCGATCGACGGACAGTAGCGCGGACCGACACCTTCGATCACGCCCGAGTACATCGGTGAACGGTCGAGGTTCGAGGCAATGATCTCGTGGGTGCGCGCATTGGTGTGGGTTATCCAGCAGCTCACCTGACGCGGGTGCATTTCGGCATTGCCCATGAACGACATCACCGGGATCGGCGTATCCCCTGGCTGTTCGGTCATTACCGAGAAGTCCACCGAGCGGCCGTCAATGCGTGGCGGGGTACCGGTTTTCAGGCGGCCGACGCGCAGCGGCAGTTCACGCATGCGGTGGGCCAGGGCAATCGAAGGTGGATCACCGGCGCGACCACCGGAATGGTTTTGCAGACCAATGTGGATAAGGCCGCCGAGGAAGGTACCGGTAGTCAGCACCACAGATTCGGCAAAGAAACGCAGGCCCATCTGGGTCACCACGCCTTTGACCTGGTCCTGCTCGACGATCAGGTCGTCGCAGGACTGCTGGAATATCCACAGGTTTGGCTGGTTTTCCAGGATTTCACGTACCACTGCCTTGTAGATGGCGCGGTCGGCTTGTGCACGGGTGGCACGTACGGCCGGGCCCTTGCGGTTGTTCAGAACGCGGAACTGGATGCCGCTCTTGTCGGTGGCCAGCGCCATGGCGCCGCCGAGCGCATCGATCTCTTTGACCAGATGGCTTTTGCCAATACCGCCGATGGCGGGGTTGCAGCTCATGTGACCGAGGGTTTCCACGTTATGGGTCAGCAGCAGGGTTTTCACACCCATGCGTGCAGACGCAAGCGCAGCCTCGGTACCGGCATGGCCGCCGCCGATGACGATCACGTCAAAACGGGAAGGGAAATCCACCACGCACCTCGTGCCTGTTTTTGCGAATAGAGAAGGTAAGCGGACAAGTATAGGGACTTCACCCCCAGTAAAGAAACCGTCTGAGCAAATTTTGACCAGTCTGTGGATGAGTGGCAAACAACAGAAATCAGAGAGAAGAAATTTAAAAAGCTTTGTTTTTATGTTTATTCTTATGCACAGCGACTTCTGTGGATAAAGTCCTGCATCCCAATAATGGCGCTATGTAGAGAGAAATTAAACCCTGTGTCTGGAGTGCCATGAGGGCTCTGGATAACGTCATTTAGCCTGTGGATTAAATGGCTGTTTACCCACAGGCGGGTTTTTCCTCAGAAAAAAGCCCGCTTATCAACTGAGCTGAAGGCGACTTTTCCACAGGGCTCCTGAGCACAGTTTTTAGGCCGAGCATGGAAAATTCATCGCGCTAGCAACCAGGCATGGTCGGTTTGGAGCGGTCAAGCTCGCGAAAGGGTCGGTACATCCGCCGACATTCCGTGCTTGTAAGGGCTTCTTCGCGAGTCCACCCGCTCCCACAGGTGCTTGGGTCAGCGGCCTGCATTCATCTTCTGCAACGAATTTCAGGCAAAAAAAAGCCGCTCCCTAAGGAGCGGCGCTTGGCCTTGCGTGGCTGTGGATTACTTGCCGATGCAGAAGCTGGAGAAAATCCGCCCAAGCAGGTCATCCGAGCTGAATGCTCCTGTGATCTCCCCCAGCGCATGCTGTGCCTGCCGTAAGTCCTCAGCCAGAAGCTCTCCCGCGCCCGCCAAGGTCAATTGAGCACGGCCGTGCTCCAGGTGCTCGCTGGCCTGGCGCAAGGCATCCAGATGGCGCCGGCGGGCGCTGAAGCCACTCTCTGCAGTCTGCTCATAACCCATACAGCCTTTCAGATGGTCGCGGAGCAGTTGCAGCCCTGTGTCGTCGCCCTTGGCGCTCAGGGTAATGGTCACATGGCCGTCAGCGCACTGTTCCAGCGCTACCCGCTCACCACTCAGGTCGGCCTTGTTGCGAATCAGCGTGACCTTGGCCGGGTCCGGCCGCTGAGCCAGAAACTCAGGCCACAAAGCGAACGGGTCGCTGGCCTCGGGCGCAGTGGAGTCGACTACCAGCAGAACGCGGTCTGCCTCGCCAATGGCCTTCAGGGCGCGTTCCACACCGATCTTTTCCACATGGTCATCGGTATCGCGCAAGCCAGCAGTATCGACAACGTGCAGCGGCATGCCGTCGATGTGGATATGTTCGCGCAGGATATCCCGCGTGGTGCCGGCGATGTCAGTGACGATGGCAGCTTCCCGCCCGGCCAGCTGGTTCAGCAAGCTCGATTTACCGGCATTCGGCCGGCCGGCAATGACTACCGTCATGCCGTCACGCAGCAAGGCGCCCTGCCCGGCCTCGCGCTGCACAGTGGATAACTCGCTGCGCACGGCATCAAGCATCGACAGCACGTGGCCATCGGCGAGGAAGTCGATCTCTTCTTCAGGAAAATCGATTGCCGCCTCGACGTAAATACGCAAGGCAATCAACGCCTCGGTGAGGCTGTGCACACGCCTGGAGAATTCCCCTTGCAGCGAGCGCAGGGCGTTGCGCGCTGCCTGGCTGGAACTGGCTTCGATCAGGTCGGCGATGGCTTCAGCCTGCGCCAGGTCGAGCTTGTCGTTGAGGAAGGCGCGCTCGCTGAACTCGCCCGGGCGGGCCAGACGACAGCCGACTTGTACACAGCGCTGCAGCAGCATGTCCAAGACCACAGGGCCACCGTGTCCCTGCAGTTCCAGCACGTCTTCGCCAGTGAACGAATTAGGCCCTGGGAAGAACAGAGCAATCCCTTCGTCCAGCACCAGCCCTTCATCGTCGCGGAACGGACCGTAATGGGCATGCCGCGGGGTCAGGGTGCGGCCGGTGATCAACAGGCCGGCCTTGGCAGCCAGAGGGCCGGACAACCTGACAATTCCCACACCGCCCCGGCCCTGGGCCGTGGCGATGGCGGCGATGGTTTCACGCACAGTGTTCATGCTCGAAAGCCTCTACGACAAAAACGACAGATAGCAAAAACGCCCCACTAGGGGGCGTTTTTTATTCACAGGCTAGCGTATTAGCCCGTCAAGCAGCAGCTTTTTTGGTAGCTGCTTCGATACGGCGAGTGATGTACCACTGCTGCGAAATCGACAGGCAGTTGTTCACAACCCAGTACAGCACCAGACCGGCAGGGAACCACAGGAAGAAGAAGGTGAAGATGATTGGCATCATTTTCATCACCTTGGCCTGCATCGGATCCGGCGGAGTCGGGTTCAGGCGCTGCTGGATGAACATGGTGGCGCCCATGATGATCGGCAGGATGAAGAACGGATCCTTGATCGACAGGTCGGTAATCCACAGGATCCATGGGGCCTGGCGCATTTCCACGCTTTCCAGCAATACCCAGTACAGGGCCAGGAATACCGGCATCTGCACCAGGATCGGCAGGCAGCCACCCAGTGGGTTGATCTTCTCTTTCTTGTAAAGCTCCATCATCGCCTGGGACATCTTCTGGCGATCGTCACCGAAGCGTTCCTTGAGTGCGGCGAGCTTAGGTGCAACGGCACGCATACGCGCCATGGAGCGGTAGCTGGCAGCCGACAGCGGGAAGAACAGGCCTTTGATCAACATGGTCAGCACGATGATCGACCAGCCCCAGTTACCCAGCAGGCTGTGGATATGTTGCAGCAGCCAGAAGATCGGCTGGGCGATGAACCACAGGAAGCCGTAGTCGACGGTCAATTCCAGGCCTGGGGACAACTCTTTCAGCTTGGACTGGATCTTCGGGCCGGCGTACAGCAGGGCACTGGTTTCGACCTTGCCGCCAGCCGGTACGCTGATAACCGGGCCGGTGTAGCCGATGATGTAGTTGCCCTGACTATCCTTGCGGGTCTGGACAACGTTGTTGTCCGACTTGGCCGGAATCCAGGCGGTCACGAAGTAGTGCTGCAGCCAGGCAACCCAGCCGCCGGACACATTTTCTTTCAAACTACCTTTGTCGATGTCCTTCATCGAGACCTTTTTGTAAGGCTCAGAAGCTGTCCACAGGGCAGCACCCAGGTAGGTAGCGGTGCCGGTGGCAGTACTGGAGGACGGATCGCCGCTGGCATCACGCTTGAGCTGGGCAAACATGTTGCCGTTCCAGGCCTGGCCGCTCTGGTTGTCGATCAGGTAGCTGACATTCAGGTCGTACTCACCGCGCTTGAAGCTGAAACGCTTGATGTAGTTGACACCGTTGTCACTGAACTTCAGGTCTACCACCAGTTGTTCCTGGCCATCGGCCAGCTGGTAGCTCTTCTGTTCGGCGGCATACAGGGGACGGCCGCTGGCGCGGGCATCCGGGCCGTCGGTACCGGTCAGACCGCTTTGTGCCAGGTAAACACGCTCACCACCGTTGTCGAACAGCTGGAATGGAATGTTCGGGTGGTCTTGACGGCGTGGGTACTTCGGCAGGTTCAGCTGGACGATGTCACCACCGACCGGATCGATAGCCAGTTCCAGAACGTCGGTCTTGACTCGGATCAGGTCCTTGCTGAGTGCGACCGGTGCCAGTTCGGCAGGGCTCGATTCGGCGTTGGCGCTCGGTACATCGGCGCTGGCACCGTTGTTACCGGCCGGCACGCCATCGGGCAAGCCCGGAGCAACAGTGCTGGCAGCAGTATTCTGAGTCGGCAGGGCAGCCTGGCCGTAGTCATCGTTCCACTTCAGGACCATGACGTAGGACACGACTGCCAGCGCGGCGATCAGGATCGTGCGTTTAATATCCATGATTACTCGGCTATCGAAGAAGTTCGGGAGGAAGGAGCGGGTGGAACGGGGTCGAAACCGCCGTCATTCCACGGATGACAACGCCCCAGGCGACGAACGGCCAGCCACCCACCACGCCAGATGCCATGGTTTTCGATGGCTTCATACGCGTAACAGGAGCAACTGGGGAAAAACCGACAGTGATTGGCCATCAGAGGACTAATGGCATAACGGTAAAACTGGATCGGAACGAGTGCCAGTTTACGCATCTTGGCTGTCTACCCCTGCGGAATTGGCGGTGACTGCTGGTGTCGGCCGGCTGCGCGCCAGGCGTTTCCAGAGCTTGCCAAAGTGTTGGTGCAATTCCGGGTTTTCTATCTCACCCAATCCCTTGCGCGCGACGATCACGATGTCCAGACCGGCAAGCAATTGCTGGTTCAGACGAAAGGAATCGCGCATCAAGCGCTTGAGGCGGTTGCGTTGAACGGCGAGCTTGACACTCTTCTTGCCGATTACCAAGCCAAGGCGTGGGTGATCGAGACCGTTCTCGCGAGCAAGGATCAGCAGGTTTTTCCCTGGAACCTTGCCGGTTGGGGAGTCGAAGACCGCTTTGAAATGCCGGGGTGTAAGCAGTCGCTTTTCCCGACTGAAGTCCTGACTCACCACCTGTGCCGAAAAATCAAATGGCCAGACGCTTACGGCCTTTGGCACGACGACGCGACAGAACAGCACGGCCGTTCTTGGTAGCCATACGGGCACGGAAACCGTGGGTGCGGGCGCGCTTGATGGTGCTTGGTTGGAAAGTACGTTTCATGGCGTGTTACCTGGTTTGTCGACGACGGGCCGGGATGGCCCCCTTTTTAAGAGACCGGCGATTCTAGAGAAAGCAAGCCCATAGGTCAATTTCCAACCAGTCTTTCCATATAGAGCATGTGATGGACGGTGCCTGTTGATCAGTGCCCAAGGGGTGCTTGATCGGACACACGGATCAGGGACAACATGAAAAAAAAGAAGAGACATATAAAAAGCTTTTTTGAAGAACTTATAACTCTTAAGTGGATAACCTTCTGTGGATAACCTGCGCTGGCCCATGAATTACGGGGTGTACAGAGTTTTACAACTTTGTTCTGATCCCGTGCTGCGCTTGTTCCCATCGTGAGCGAAAGCTGTGGATGAAAACACCTGTTATCCACAGAGGAGTTATCAACAGGCTAAGGGGTGGGGTTGTGCATAGCCCTCATGGTCGTTTATCCACAGGGCTTATTCACAGAGGCGAAAAGCCGTTTTGGTCGATAAATGGCTGTTTTGTCGTGGTTCCTAACGTGTCCACATGTGGATAACTGAACGCTCGACCGGTACAATGGCGGTTTGTTTTTGCCTCATCCGGCTTTCAAAC
>NZ_CP026333.1:0-394537 GCF_002953115.1 Pseudomonas sp. XWY-1
TTGGCCGACAAGCCGCGGACTGGGCTATTGCTCCTGCATCACCTTGGAAATCATGCCGTTGGCCAGGTTCATGTAGAGCGCACTATCACCAGAAACATCATCAGGCGTGATCACATACTTACCACTGATGACCATGGACGGCGTGGCATCAACCCCATACGTGAGGAGCTTGGCAAATGCTTCCTCCAGCCGTTGCTGAGTGACGTTGTGCCAGGCTTCATTGAATCCCTCGACCTTTGCAATTGCTACAGCTTTCGTCCACGTATCAGGACTCTCCATCGGCATGCCATTCTGCTGGATCAATGTAAAAGCCGCAGACATGAATGCATCGAGGCGAGCTGGATCTGCATCCTGGACAGCGAAGAATGCACGAGCAGCAAAATAGTTCCCTTTATCGGGGACCGCTACGGGAAGAAACTCAGCGGACCAGCCAGGAGGCATCGTTTTGGCCCACCGAGCAAAGGTCTGATCGTATGAAGCACAGACAGGACACGCAAAGGAAAAGAACACGATGACTTTGTGACTGTCCTCAGCCTGGGCCGCAACCTCTCTATACGGCAGCGACTGCAGTGACTCCTGCGCTGAGGATAGAACTGGAGTTGCCAGAAGGGCTGCCATAGCCATCCACGCAATAAACTTCTTCATATAAACGTTCCTTGCTGATCAGGTTCTGCTCGATGAGCATGTCGAAGATTGACTCTTGATTTCGTTCGCTACGCCACAGCTCGACAGTTTCCTTCAGTGCCCTGAAGTTGATTTTTCGGATCGCAGCCAATTCATTTAGAAATTCCACAGCCCCCTCGGTGTAACCAAGAGCGTTCACCACATCATCTTGTGATACAAGGCCTAGATCAATTAAAGCTTGCCCAAATTTTTTAACCTTGCCTTCAATGGTGAAACGCAGCTGAAGTTCAGCTGCCTGATTTGCTTGTGTAAAGGTAATGAGACCCTGTGCAATGAGGACATCACCAATACGCCTTACAGTTGGCTTAACAGAATCATCTTTAATTAGCGACCTTACCCGAGCCATAGTGGTAAAGCCATCAGTCACCATCCTTACCGCAGATTGGCCCAACGTGTCGAATTGGTTTTGCCGAGCAGCCGCGTTCAGGACTGTCATCTCGCCACCGCCACTGACAATGGCTGTGCGTACGGACTTATCTGTTCTGATAAGTTCAATGATTGGACATTTACCTGAGAATGAATCTTTCGATGGCGCAACAGGTACCTTGCCCGTGATAGCCGGCAGCCCATTTTTCTTTAACCACATGCGTTCAATATCGTTAATGGCTGCCCATTCGTGAACAATATCAGGCCGCAGAGTTGGAACAAGTCTCTGCGCAATCACGCCAATCAGTACCGAAGCAAGGGTTTGGGCATCGACCCCAAGGTCAATGATGCGAGGGACAGCTTGCGCTGCACTGTTGGAGTGCAATGTGGCAAAAACAAGGTGACCCGTGTTCGCAGCCTGAATGGCAATCTGCGCGGTCTCCTGGTCACGAATTTCCCCAATCAAAATTACATCAGGATCTTGCCGCAGCAGGGCTCGCAGACCCAATGCGAAACTGAGTTGGGGCGTAACGTTGATTTGGACAAAACCCTTAACTACATACTCAACAGGGTGCTCGATCGTACAGATGTTGAGAGTTCCGTCGTTGATGGCATTCAAAGCGGCGTAAAGGGTGGTGGTTTTTCCTGAGCCAGTTGGGCCAGTGACGAGGATCAACCCTTGGGGTTCGTTTATCATCTCGCGGAAAGCATGCTCGACCAAGGGTGGCATTTTGATGCGTTCGAGACTCATCGAAGCGTTTTCTTGGTCCAGCAACCGGCATACGATTTTCTGACCATTATGACTTGGAACCAAGCTCACACGAACTTCCAACTCCAGTCCGGGGTATCTTAACCCGATGCGGCCATCGAGAGGGATTTGATGCTGCGAGAGGTCCATGGTGGCACGCGATCGAATTTTCGTATCGATCATTTTGCCCATAACTGGCTCTACGGTGTCAAAGTGTTTCAGCTTACCGTCTTCTCGCAACTGAATATTTACGTGACCTTGAATCCACTGGAAATGAATATCAGGAACTTTATTCTGGGCAGCCATCATGAACAAATCGTTCAAATATTCGGCCGCAGGCTTATCTGATGGGGAGTTGTAAATAAAAAGATCGGGTTCTTTTGCCACAGTCAGCTCCTATTTAGTCTGGCCGCTAGTGCATTTGAGTTCCGGGCCATAGAACAAACGCGAAATGAAATTTTGCACGGATTTATCAGCTGCAATGCTCCAGATCAGCAAGTCAATCCGCGAGTCTGTACTGAGATAGTTTGTGCCCGCCCAACGTACCGCGTCGAAAACTACTCGAACAGGTAAGGCGCCACGCTCTACTCGTTCACACGGTTCCTCCGGGGATACCGTGTACAAAATCCAGCCAAATAGAAGAACAGCAAAAAAACTGCTGAATAGCTGCTTCATTTACAAACCACCGTAGTTACTCATGACCTTCTGAATATATATCCGCTGACTTTTCTCATTCGGACTATTGTATGCACCGACCGCTTTCCAAACATGGCCATATGAGGCGATATTACTCGCTAGGATCCAAGCTCCAACATTCGCGCTAATACAACGATCCAATAGTTCTTTCTCACCGATACCGTATTTCGAAAGCTTTGGAAGCCAAGTGGAATTGATCTGCATCAACCCAATATCCCAGCTCCCATCGCTGTTTTTTGGACTCACTACGTCTGCTTTGCCCGGTCGGTTCTCAGTGACCTGGATGGCGCGGAGCAGCTTCTCGCTGACCCTATAGCGTGCAGCCGCCTCAGCAAAGCAGTCCGCGTGCCCGGCCGCAGGAAGCCCGGTCAAAGCGCATACCAGGAGAAAGGGTAGGGATAGTTTTTTCATGCGGTAAAGAATACATTACGCGTACCAATAAACAAGGTGTATCCGAAAATGCAATTATTGAATCGACTGCCGGCCATGTTGGCTCTCCCCCTTGCTTTTGCGAGCTCCGCGAGTGCTGCCGGCACCCCCCAAGACACCTCCGCAGCCGCATACTTCAGCAATCAAGCAACAGAAGGGGTCGATCTTCCCGACATTTCCTCCGCAATGAAGGGGATCCTTTCAACCGCCCGTGAGGGTGGAGACGTCCTTCGAACCTGGGCAGCCTACAAAGCTGGGGACAAAGCTGCATTGCCCAAGCTATTCGAGCTTGCCCAGGGCGGGAATAGTCGAGCACAGAACGTGGTGGGCTATTTGCTGGATCACGGAGAAGGCGTCAAACAGGATAGCTCCGCCGCGGCTTCATATTTCTCCGCTGCCAGCGCTGACTACCCCCTTGCTCGGTACAACCTGGGCGTCCTCACCTTGCTTGGCCGGGGTGTAGCGAAAGATGAAGCCAAGGCGATGGGGATGTTCGAGTCTTCTGTGAAGGACGCATCCGTCGACCTCGCAGCGGTGCGCCTCTCCCTCTATTACCTCAACAAAGGCGACCATGAAAGGGCCTGGACATGGGCAAACGAAGGTGCCAATCGAGGCAACGTGACAGCCTACTATTTACTGGGACGGATGCTCTATGAGCGCGGGGGATACCAAGAGGCGTACAACTGGCTGACGAAGGCAGCTCAAGCAAGCGAGCCCAATGCACCAGCCATCCTTTCGGCCATGTACAAGAATGGCCATGGCATGGACCAAAATATGAAGATGGCGGCATCCTGGTGGTTGATCTACGTCGGTCTGAACAAGGGGAAACCGGGCATGAACTCAGCTGGCTTGTCTTCCTTTGGACTCACCAACAAAGAGCAGAACGACGCAACCAGCTTTGCAACCAACTGGCTTTCGACACACAAGCACATGAAACGTCCCGACTACGACGCCACACTGCTCCAGGCCAATAGGACCGACAAATCTTGAGCCCAGACGTAAAGCGCCGCCGATAGCAGAGTCAGGCAAAGAATCGGCCACGAGATGAGGGCCAGTCGCCAGTCTGCCCTCGATGGCCAGCAGTGCAGGATGATTGGACCTGCAAGAGTCCATAGGACCAGATCCTGCCAAGTCAGGCCACCCGCATGGTTTGTGGTCCGCCAGATGCAGAGCGCGTAGAGGCCGGGCAACGCTAGCAACGGCGCGAGGGCAGTAGCCCAAGCGTTAAGCCAGCTCAGACGTTCGAACACCACTGAACCAAGGATAATTTGATTTCCATCCCTTCGGGGTATGAGGGACATCCTGACTGGCCTTGCCCTGACGAAGAATCCCACTGTTAGGTGAAGTGTTTCATGCATCAGCACTCCAACCACCCTGAGTACCGACGATGCTAACCAGTTGGGTGGCAACGAATTCACGACAACTGCCATTGCAAGCATCGGAACCAGGTAGCCACTTGAGCTGTTGAACACGAAATTCTCGAAGGCGCCATATAGCTCCCCCATTGCCACTACCTCACACAGTTACCCATCAGCGTTGATAGCAGGGCAGTGATCCACGCACACAGCTCACGCGAATCTACCAGATTGCTTTCGACAACCGAACTCACTTACAGTTACGTGTAATAATACTGTGAGTATCCGAGAGACCGAAATGCAATTCAAAACCAAACTGTTGTCCCTGTCCACATCCCTCATCGTCCTCGCCGCTGCCTCGGCCCCTACGTTTGCCAATACTTCAAAAGAAATTCTGATCGAAGCGGTCAGAACCGGCCACGCGTCCGCCGAGCTTACCGGCGATCAGGCTGACGTGTGGAAAGCAAAAACCCAATCACGCGAACCGATCATGGTAGAGGCCAAAGTCGTTGAACAGCTCAAGCAGCCAGGCTGTGCCCGGGTAGCCATTCAATACATCCAACAGCTGGTACCGAAGGTCACCGGTGGCTCCGGCCCACTTGAGGTTGGCTGGGGTATGAACGTCTGTGAAGACGGAGCCCCACCGGCGGACCCAAGCTTGTTTACTCAAGATCCGCACACCTCAACCAAGGTCAATGAGGTGCAATCTCAATGAAACGCAGAACTACTGGCCTTCTGACTTTCGCCGCGGCTCTGGTGCTATCAGGCGCCGTTGTAGCTGATCCACACTCAGAGGGGACGGAGCTCGGCAAGTCGAACCTCAGTAAGCTTTCCTCTAACGTGACTTCCTCCAACGCAAAGGCGATGCCGTTTTATACCGATACGCCTTCGCAGTCCTCGCAATTTGGCAGCACTTCACTCTTCAACGTAGGGACCGCACGGATAAACACCTGCAAGACAGAGACCGATGGTCCCGACCAGATCGCAAACCAAGAGTGCGATGCGGTCAACTTCCTAGCCAAGAACCCTTACGAGCGGGTAAAGGTTGATGTAGATGAGAATGATCCAATCATTAGCGGAATAGGGGATATTATAAATAATGCCAAACCTGGAGACATTACCGAAAACTGCGGGACAAAAACCACTACTACTCCTGACATCTACTCGACGGAGGTATGTAACGAGTATAATCTGAGCGAAAACAACAGCTGCACAATGGGTCAGGTAGTTAATGTCGACACAAAAGCAAACTTCCAATGCAACAAAACATATAATTCTCTTGAAAACGTGACCTGTGATAAGTTTCTTGCCGTTGTGTGCGAGCCTCCAGTGGCCGGGTGCGATAATGGCGGGATTATCCCCGGAACCACCCAGGCTGACATGTACACAAGCTGGTCGCTCGCCAATGCAGCTTCTGGCACTTATGCGCTTCAATTTGGATCAATAGGCGACAACTACTGGAGCGAAGGTCTTTACGACCGCTCATTGCAATTTTCGATTAAAGACCCTGCATTGATCACTGATTTTGTCTTAGCATCTGTTGCCTATGACGACTATATCCTAATAAAGATAAACGGACATACTGTATTCAGTGGACCTTTCGGCGGAGCTACACTCGATTGGATTCTAACAACCTGCAACAAAGGCCGAGCTTGCTATCGAGTTGATGTGGGTGATGGCGTATTGCGGGATCCGGAGAGAGGCGAAAGCAATGAGACCAGGCCCAACATTGATCTAAGGCCCTATTTGGTCGCAGGCAACAATATCTTAGAGACTCGAACAGCAGTCGGGGGCTCTGGTGAAACTTACATCACGATGAATGCGCGAATGGTTTGTCCAGGTGCTTGTACTGAAACGTGGACAGACCAGTGCACATCTCTTCAGGCTAGATCTCAGTGACAAACCCGTAATTGCCCAAACTGAAAAACCAATCAAAACACTGCTCTGACTTGGCGGATATGGATGTTTAAATTACCAGAGACTCATCGAATAACTGCTGCATACGCGCTGTTATCACTGAAGTCAGTAATATTTGTTCTAGTATCTTTCTTTGCTTTGTCTACCGCTGCGTTCGCGGCAGATTGCAGAATCACAGGCCAAGCATGCGTTGAGGGCCCTGAGACCCGAAACATTGCCGGCAATATGATTTATAAGGAATGCTGGCGCTATCGGTCCACATACGAGTGCATCAAGCCCGATTCAGTTGATTATTGTGCAGCGATCTCGAAGGTGGCGGGCTGTTATCAAACGTCGACTTCATGTATATCAACAGCTTGGAATGGCACTTGTTTGGTTGAGCAGCGAACCTATCGTTGCGATAACCCTGCGACTCCGAAGCCGTCCGATACTGTTCAGCTGGACGATACCCATACAATTATCAGAGACGAACTCGATACCAGTCAGTGCAATCCTCTTGCCACGAACCCTCTGTGCTACATCGCAGCACACACCTGCGTTGAGGGGCCTGAAACACGTGTTATAAACGGATTACCTGTCTACAAGGCATGCTGGAAATACAAAGACGACTATTCCTGCATCAGTCCGAACAAAGAGAATGACTGCCAACAGTACGAGGATAAAGGGTGCAAAAAAATCGACCAGACCTGTATCGAGAGCACCGACCCGATCGGGTGTGTTATGTCCCAGGTCACCTATAGTTGCATCACCAAAAAAGGGGAGACCACGACTACTGAGGATTGCAGCACAAAGGTTTCCTGTTACCAAGGAGTCTGCTGGGATACAAGTTATCCATCAGATACTGATTTCGCCAAAGCCGTTGCAGCTAAAGAGGCTGCACGTGAAGCCGGGGTGTACGGTTCTGACGGGGAACTTTTTGGGGGTGAAGATGAGTCCTGCAGAAAAGGATACGGGGGAATCAAGAACTGCTGCGGCAAGAGTAGTGGAGCAGAAACTAACTACTCCATCATGGGGCAGGCTGTTTCTACAGTAGGAGGGGGCTTAGCCAGTTATGGCTCGAAGTATATGTACGATTTTGCGTACAACAACGTAGAGTGGGTTAAACAGGGCGCGTCTGCTTTGGGAGCCGCTGCACCCTCTGCCCCAACGCTGAGCTTCAGTGCCTACGGCTTAAGTTATGCAGTCGGCGGGACAATCCCTGCCACCGGAATGCTTGGAGGCCCTGTGTACGGGCTTGGCGGCGGATTCTACTTCGATCCGTACAGTTTCGCGATTGCTGTAGCAATTCAAGTCGTAATGGAACTTAAATCCTGTGAGCCAGAGGAGCAGCAGTTGGGGATGCACCGTGGTGCGAATCTTTGCCATTTTGTCGGAAGCTACTGTTCCAAGAAAGTCTTCGGCGCATGCCTAGAGACCACAGAATCGTACTGCTGTTACAACTCTGTGCTTGCGAAGATCATCAACGAACAGGGCAAACCACAAATAGGTAAGGGCTGGGGAACGCCCAAAAGCCCTAGCTGTGGCGGCTTTACGGTTGAAGAGTTCCAGCAAATTGACTTCTCTGCACTTGATTTGTCTGAGTTTATAGATGACATCATGAATGCGACCGTCCTACCGGAAGTCAAAAACATTCAGGATGATATCTCTCAGAAAGCCAGCGACAAAGCATATAACTAGCACCGATTAATTTTAGCCCGCCTCTTTGGCGGTTTTTTTTTGCATGGCGTTCCCCATGCCATGTACAAAGAGCATTCCATTTAGTTTGAGAAAGCATCGCATTAGAGATGATCTACACGGTTCAATAAACGTCGGAACGATTTTCTCCTGCGTTTTACAAACGCGTGTTCTACATATCGAGAGTGTGAAGCTAACTAAAACCATACGGCCAAGGTCGTACTATGCGCTCAATTTCGCACTAAAAAGCGAACCATTTCTCAAGGATGCTAACTATGAAAAATATCTTCGCAACTCTGCTGATCGTTACTACTGCAGCAATGTCGGGCTGCGCATCGAACATGACGAGCCGGGATTACTCTCAGGCAACTGCCATGCAGAAAATGAAGGTTGAATTGGGTGTCGTCGACTCTGTTCGTGATGTCAGAATTAATGGAAAGCCTTCGCCAATCGGCGGCATGGCTGGTGGTGCCCTGGGCGCTATCGCCGGCAGCAATGGCGGTGGTGGTCTGGGACAACTGGCCGTGATGGTCGTCGCAGGTGCTGTTGGCGCCGCCATTGGGGCTGCTGTCGACAAAAAAGCCCACGATGCTGATGGGATCGAGATCACCGTGAAAATGACCAGTGACGGTAGCTTGCAAGCCGTCACCCAAACCAAAGATCCAGCTGAAACCTTCGCCCCTGGTGATTCGGTTCGCTTGATCACAGGCCAAACCGGCGACTCTCGGGTCAGCCACTAACCCAGCCCTAGACGACATCCATCGTCTAGGGCTTTTTTGTGCTAGTCAGGAGGCAGTGCGACCGCATTTCGATTCTCTTGAGTTATAGTTACGCGTGACTATCCCTATTCGACTTCAGCCACGAAATCAGATTATGCATGATATAGGTCGACTCACACGCCTGGGGTTTACATCGCTGCCCGAGTGCCTTCTAACAGTACCGAAGGAATACAGGGATTTTCACGACCCCATAGTGGTGCTTCCCTTGCCTGATACTGGCGAAGCTTCGTACATGGCGCTCACCCTAATCGAGCGATCGATCTACGATCGCACCGGTGCGGTCTTGCGAGAGGCCAAAGGGGCGTTCCGCGGATTCGTCAAAGTGGTCGACGGGCGAGGTCAGCGCTTGCACATCAGCTTGATTGGTAAGCCTTCGATCGAACCCTGGATGGGGTACGACTTTGGCGCGACAGTGCACACCTACGGCGAGGTGGTCACCTATGAGGGCCGACTCTCCATGTCGAACCCAATGGTCATACCCCCTGCGATGATTGGCCGTGTGATGCCCGTCTACCAGGGAAAGCAGAATCAGGTGAGTGCTGAAGTTCTTGGTGAGGCCATCACCGCAGCGATGGCACACATCAACGAGGCAGCCTGCCTGCTCCTGGAACAGGCCCTGATGCACGAAGATGACTTTCGGAAGCTGACAGGCCTTGTCGACCCTGCTGACTTGCTGCGTAACCTGCACAGGCCTTTGTCAGTGCGTGAGGGAGACGAGGCGGTGAGGATTGCCAAGGCGGTATGCATACAGGCGCTTGTTAATCGCGTTGAGGCTCATCGCAACCGACCAGCGGTGAAAGGGGCCCTGCTGCGAATCGACCGAGTCCAGGTTGCAGATCTAATCAAGCGTGCTCCTTTCTCTCCGTCTGCCGACCAGCTACAAGCCATCGACGAAATCGTATCAGACCTCAGGTCGCCGTATCCGATGCAGCGCATCCTGTCGGGTGATGTCAGTACGGGTAAGTCATTCACGTTCATGGTTCCAGCTGCGGCAAGCTACCTCGCGGGGGCAAAGGTTGCGATCATCGCGCCCGGGCAAATCTTGGCGCAGCAATTGGCGGCCGAGTTGAGCAGCCTCTTCTACGAAATCCCCGTTGTCACTGTTGTCGGTCCGGTGGGCAAGGCCAATATTGACCTGTCTGCAGGGATCGTTGTCGGCACCACTGCTGTGCTTTCAGCCGCCAAAAAAGCGGGGATAGTCTTCGACCTGGTCATCGCTGACGAGCAGCAACGATTCTCTGTCGCTCAACGGCAGAAGCTCATCGCGGCCCATACCAACTTTCTTGAATCAACGGCAACCGCAATTCCCCGAACGGTTGCACTGGTTAAGCTCGGTGGTCTGCCAATCTCAATTCTGAGGACCACGCCGGTACCGCGGGAGATCGTCACAAGGATCATCACGCACAACGCCAGGCAGAAGTTGCATGATCTCGTTATGCAGATTATCAAGCAGGGCGGACAAGCAGCGTTCGTCTACCCGGTGGTCAACGGGGAGGCGGACACTCGCAATGCCGTGGAAGCCGCCTACGAGCGCTTCCGGAGGACCTTGGGAGACGAAGTAGGCCGGGTCCATGGGGGAATGACGGATGACGACAAGACTGACGTCATAAACAAGATGAAGGCCGGGCAACTCAAACTATTGGTTGCTTCTACTGTGATCGAGGTTGGCGTTACCTTCCCCGGTCTGACTTTGCTAGTTGCAGTGAGCCCTGAGCACTTTGGTGTGGCTCAGTTGCACCAGCTTCGTGGTCGGGTCGCTCGTAAGGGGGGGCGTGGGTTTTTCATCATGTATCTGCCGAGCCCCATCAAACAGTCAGCGTCATCGCGCTTGCGACTTTTGACAGCCTGCAATGATGGGTTCGTGCTGGCCGAGAAAGATGCGGAGAGTCGCGGCTATGGTGATCTCAGCCTAGAGGGTGAAAAGCAATCTGGTGCCACGCGACCGTTGTTCTATGGTTTGCGGCTTGAACGTGGTGAAATTGAGGCTGGCGCAGTCAAAGCGGGCCTCATACCGGCTCAGCAATAGGACAGGGGGACAAATTGGCCGCGAAATCCACACCGCTCGCTGTCAAGGTAGCGATATACCAGCGACTACTCTCTGGGGACATAGCCCGCGACGTCGGCCGCATGTATGTCATCAGTATGCCGACCATTTGGAAGTACGCGAATGATGCGATCGCGGAGCTGCGCCTGCTTGAAGCGGTCGAGAGCTCTCCCATCCTCGTGGGCTTCTTAAGTCGCACCGTTAAAATCCAGTGCTACCAGTATGTGGATGACGAGGTAGTACGAGAACTGATGGCCCCGATCCTGGAGCCCTACCTGGGCCAGGCTGAGAAAATCAACTTCGCAAGCCGGGAGAGCGCTGATCAGCCGTTGTCGACCCGCGTAAGCCGTACAACTGAAGAAGATTTTCAAGCGATCGTAGCTGAGATGTCGCAGTCATCCCACCCAGGCCTCACATCGTCGGCACTCCTACGTGACATTGTTGAGGATTACATTGCCAGGTACAAAGCCAACGGCCGGACCCTACCACCCTCCTTGGCCCAACAATCACGGACGCCGGCGCCAGTTGAGCCTTCAGCACCAGCCCTCGACGGCATAGCTCTCATGAAGGACCTGGAGGGCGCTCTTCGTGACCAATTGCAGAAGCATGGTATCCAGCTTCCACAGGGTGACGATTAATTTTCTAGTCACGTGTCAAGCATTCCCCTTCGTAAGGCAAAGGCATCGCCGCAGCCATCATTCAATAGAAGGGGATATCCATGGGTCACGCTCAAGCGCAGCTTCCTGCAACGTCCAAAGTCTCGATGCGTCACATTTACCTCTACACCCATCTGCTGATCGCGGAAGCGAACAAGCTGGGGCGACGGGTGCGTGTCATCTGGGCCAACATCAAAACTGCGTCGATTGGCCCGGATCAAAAGGCTGCTGGTGGGTTAGTTCTGACCTTGCCTCTGACCGCTGCCATGGGTACTGATGAAGATCTCGAACTGATCCAAGGTCTACTCGACCATGAAATTCTTTGCCACGGCCTGCACACGGACTTTTCTGTTGTGATGAATCCAGATATCTCCGGAACATTGCTGAACGTTTTAGAGGATCCCCGCGGCGAGCTATTGGCAAAGCCACGCTTTCGTGGTGCCAACGCCAACATTCACAACACCTTAAAGATCCTGGTGAAGAGAGGAGTTTTTCACGGTCCGGTCGCTGGCCAGGAAACACCTCAGTCAATTCTGGTCGCCTGGTTGGTCACTGAGCTTCGTAGCGAGCTCCTTGAACAAACCTGCCTGAAGGACTTCGCTTTCGCGTATCGCGCACTGGCTATTGAAACATTCGGTGCAACTTTGGTTGAGCAAGTGAAGGCGATTGCTGTAAAGGGTTGCAATGCATCGGACACTCAGGGTGCGAACCTAGCCGCGAATGAAATTGTGGATCTACTCCAACTGACTAAAGACCAACAGAAGAGCCCCCCGGAAAAAGGATCTGCTAGCCACAACCAGCAAGGTGAACCTGGTTCTCCAGGGCAACCAGATAGTAATGGCCAATCCAGTACTCCCGGTAAAATCTCCGACGCCATCAACCAAGTGCTGAACGCAAGCCAGAGTGATTGTGGAAGCTACGCAAAAGGCTTGGAAGATGTCACTGTTCCAGTCTGCCTGGTGTGAGTCAGAATCGATTGGGAGGCTATCAGCCAGACGCCTCAAACGAGATGAAGGAATTGAGTCTTTCAAAGACTGGCGGCTCATTTGAAAATCGTAGCCTTCTTCGGGCTGGCGCTCAGAAGACAGCTGCAATACTCTCAGCGACTTTCGAGGAACTCATAGAAACTATCACCCAAAATGAGGTATGGGCTGCAAGTGAAGGAAGACTCAACACTCGTAAGCCCCCGGTGTCAGGATAGTTGTCGCCTCGCCAGATTTACCTGAAACCAGACCCCGGGGGCGGAAAGAGAGCCGTTGTGCCGTACTATTCCTCTGAGCGCAAAGCCGAACTGCTCAAGATGCTGGGTCCTCCACTCAACCTGACGATGGCCGAAGTCGCTAGGCGCGAGGGCGTTACTGAAATGTCGCTGTATACCTGGCGCAAACGAGCCAGTGCCGAAGGATGTGTGGTGGTGACCGATCCCAAACACCCGACCGAGAGTTGGTCGGCAGAAATGAAATTCGCAGCTGTAGCCGAATGCGCCAGCTTGTCCGAGATTGAGGTGGGTGAATACTGCCGTCGCAAAGGCTTGTATCCCGAGCAGCTTGCTGCCTGGCGGCAAGCGTTCCTGAGTGGGATGGCCCCTCCAAAAGCGCAGCCTAAGGTTGATCGGGAGCAGGCCCGTCAGGATCAGAAACGCATTAAACAGCTTGAGCGCGAACTGCGCCGCAAGGATAAGGCGTTGGCTGAAACAGCCGCGTTATTGGTGCTGCGAAAAAAGCTCAACGACTACTGGGGAGTAGACGACGAGGACAATTGACTGCTCTGCCGGAACGGCAACTGCTGGTGGCTTGGCTGACTGAGGCGATTAATTCCGGAGCTCGGAAATTGACGGCATGTCAGGAAGTTGGCTTGACGCTCAGAACGTTGCAGCGCTGGACTCAATCGGAAGAAGTGGCGGCGGATGCACGTACAACTACAGTTCGCGCAACCCCACCGAACGCGCTGAGCGAGCACGAGCGACAAGCGATTCTCAACCTGTGCAACAGCGCTGAATATGCTCACTTGCCACCTAGCCAGATCGTGCCGAGGCTGGCCGATAAGCAGCTCTATATAGGCTCGGAGTCGACCTTTTACCGGGTGCTTCGGGCTGCTGGACAGCAAGAACGCCGAGGGCGTGCTCAACGCCCTGGGCGTCATGCCGAGCCGACAACGCATGCAGCCTGCGCACCTAACCGGGTGTGGTCGTGGGACATCACATACTTGCCGTCTTCGGTGCGTGGAAAATACTACTACCTGTACCTGATCGAAGACATCTACAGCCGCAAGACTGTGGGCTGGGAGGTACACGAGAACGAAGACGGCGCCAAAGCTGCAGTGTTGCTGCAGAGGAGTGTAATCAGCGAACAGTGCTTGAGAGAGCCGTTGGTGTTGCACTCGGACAACGGCACGCCGATGAAATCAGCCACTTTGCTGAGCAAGATGTACGAGCTGGGCATAACACCGTCCCGCGGCAGGCCGCGTGTCAGTAATGACAATCCATACTCGGAGGCGCTTTTCAGAACACTGAAGTACTGCCCGCAATGGCCGACCAAGGGTTTCGAGACCTTGGATGCTGCACGATGTTGGGTGCGTGATTTTATCCGTTGGTACAACCACGAACACCGACACAGCCGAATCCGCTTCGTCACGCCAGCAGAGCGTCATCGAGGTCAGGACAGGCAAATCCTTGCCCTGCGCCACGAACTCTATGAGCGCGCTCGAAGCAAGAATCCGGAGCGATGGTCAGGACGCACTCGCAACTGGGAGCCGATTGGTACCGTGCTGCTGAACCCTGATCGAGAACAACAGCACGTGAAGCAAGCCGCATAGTTGGATGGTTGACGCGACAACTACCTTGAAAAACGCCGTAAGCTTTGGCGATACGCGGTGGGCGACGACCTGATCTTTACCAGAAGAAGACAAGCGGAGGAGATTGATACCTGTTTTTACCTGTTGGGCGATGAAAGCTCTTCCATGAATAATAAGTTCGGACCAATTCCGAAGAAGGATGAGAATGACGATCGGATCACAGCTCAGGAAGCTTGCAACCGGGTTTCGGTGGCAGTAGGTGAAGTGCTGAATAAATCTGATATTCCATTTGGAATTGCAACCTACAACACGGTAGTTCGTGAATGGCATGGATTTGAGGAAAGCTGGGCCGGTACATTGCAGCGGTACAGCCCTGAGCCCAAAAATGGTACGAAAACTCACCTTGCTGTGGTCTGGGCGCTCAAGAAACTCATAGATCGTCCGGAGGCCCGCAGAATTCTGATTGTGGTTACTGACGGGGATCCTGGGAACAGCGAGGTACTGCGCTCAGCCGTTGATGAAGCAATGCTGATGGGCATCGAGGTACGCTTCGTCCTGATCGGTGATGGGTATCATAAACGCTACGCTGACCTAGGTTTGGCCTGTGGAGTGGCTCAATCCGACAACGACTTCGCGGCAGCCGTTTTTGCAGCGCTGAAGCAGGGTATCGTATAGAGCCAAAACGAAAGACCAGCCGGACTCCTTGGGGTCCGGTTTTTTTATGTTTCTACTCGCGTGTTAGGCATCTCCCTGTACCAGGCCTTCGCAAGAGGCCATCCATTGCCTATTGGGGATTTGACCATGACTGCTTTTCAACACATCAACAACCCTCAACTCGACGCTGGAATCGACACCCTTAATCCGATAGATGTCCGTTTAGCACCACAGGTTTTCGGTACCACAGCACCATTTTTTAATGGGATGCAGACCAAGATCTTTGCTGAAACCCGCTTCACACCAAAAATCGTACCCTATAGCTTCGACGATGAATTGCTCACGCGCCTGATACTTTGGGCAGCTTCAGCGGGGCTCCCTCAGGACTTTTTCAAGGCGTCCATCAAGAAAGCGACCTACATCTACGGACCAACCGGCGCCGGCAAAACCACGTTAGTCGAGGCCTTTGCGGCCCGTACAGGCAGGTCGGTTTTCACCGTTCAATGTTCCGAGGAAACTACGCTTTCTGACCTCTTCGGCAGTTGGAAATTGTGTGGCCCCGAAGGCATGAAGTGGATCTACGGGAAGGTCTGCCAATGGGCTAAAACCCCGAACTCCATACTGCTTTTGGATGAGTTCGATCAGTTACCGCCACAGATCCAGATGGGTCTCAACGGTATCCTGGATGGCAAGCCGATCTTTCTTGATCAGACCAACGAAGTGATTCCGATTGCTCCTGGATGCTTGATCGCCGCTACCGGTAACACGAACGGCCAAGGGTCTGCTGGCGGCAAAGGCGGTAGCGCCACTGGCTACAGGGGCACTAAGAAAATGAACATCGCGACGATGGACCGCTTCAATTCAATGTTCTGCACCTACATGGATGAGGGGCGTGAAGCCAACCTCATTGTGGACCAGACGAAAACTGACCCACTGATAGCAAAATCCATGGCAACACTAGCAGCCAAAGTTCGAGCGAATTTCATAGCTCTCAACGAGGATGCTGGGGCAGGAGGCATGGCCTTCAACTTCACGATCACCACCCGAAATGTGCTGAACTGGGCGATGAACTACAAGCTCCTCGTGCAAATGGGCAAAACCACAGAAGAAAGCCAGAAGCTTGCTCTGCAAGTGACGGTTCTGGACTTCGCACCGCACGATGAGGCTGCCGCGATCCTGAGAACCTGGTCGACGATCGTCGGAAATGTCTAACGCTTCACCATACCCCGGCTCGCCGGGGTTTTTTCGTTTATGGGTGCCTGTGAGGCATCTCCTGTCACTGGGTCTTTCGCAAGGGATCCGTTCTTTCAATTTCAGGAGAACCACCATGAGCACTACCAAGCAAACCGATGAATTGGGCATCAGCATCCTTCAGGATGTAGTGCTTTTTGACGTCATCATTGGTGGAAGCACCGGTGAGAAAACTGTTGATGGCGATGACTTCATCCGGGAGGTCGGGCGCATGCTGCCGTCGGGCGCATTCGCTTGGGTTAACAAATACCGATCGGAAGCCAAGCGAGAAATCCTCAAAGTAGGGGTTTCTCGAAAGGTAAACAATCGTATCCGCGGATACTTTGTACCCACCCAACACGCAGACGAGCTTGCAAAAGTGCTGCATGCGATCAAAGGAAAATATCTGGTTGAGAAGGCTTCCTTCCTCAACACTTTACCGGACCTGGTGGAGAAGTGGGCTACCTCTCCGGCAAACGCGGTTACAACACCAGGTGGTAAGTCCCGTGCAGATTTGATCCGCCAGCATGCTCCACAGGCACAAGTGCTCGAAAGACTGTTGACCTTTGACACTTCGGCGATTCGTATCAGCAACACCAGCTACTTTGGCGAAGAAGATGCACTTCAAACGGAAGTTAAAGGTTTAGTCGGCCAGGCCGCTTTGGAGATCGCGGAAGATGTAAATCGCTCCTGGACTCGCAAGGGCAACGGCAAAACGACGTCGAGAATCCTGGGTTTGATCCGTCGGGTTCAGGACAAGGCTGAGGCTATGAGCGTTCTTTCAAGCAAATTCTCCAACTTGGAGAAAATGTGTGCATCGGTGTTGGCTGCTATACCGAGCGGACCGAGCATTGAAGGGGTTGCTTACATCCAAGTATCTGGCCTGCTGTCCTTCTGCATGGATCCTGAAAAAATCCTTGGAGAACATGCTTCCGAGTTTGATCCATTGAATGTAGGGGCTGCTGATTCAGCGCCGGCTGTTGCTGACGATAAGGTCTTCTTCAGTAGCTCAGCACCTGCAACTATTCTTCCTCAAACAGAACAAAATGAAGTAACTATCGTTCCTGAGGTCTCTGTGGTTCCGCCACTTCCAACTGGTCGCAAGACTGAAGAGAACCTCTTCTTTGCGACTGAACCTGAAAAATCCGTGATTGAGCCCGAAAAGGCGGAGACAACGGACACCACCTCGCAGCCACCATCGGCTCCGTTCATCTTCTAACCCACAAAAAACCCCGGTCAATGACCGGGGTTTCTTTATTCCTGCAAATTAAGCTACCGGCGGAGGTTGCACACCAGGCAGCTCGATTTCAGCCTTAGCCAACAACTGGCGTCCAGAGAGCTGCTCATACAGTAACACCATGGTCATACGAACGGAGAGAGGAGTCTGTTCCCATTCGTCCTGCTTCGGGATATAGCCCGCCCAGGTCGGATCGCTACCCATCTTCTCGATCGACAGCCAGAGTTGCTCATCAAGATCTTTCTTGTATACAAAATCTTGTGGCGTGAAGAAATCAGCCAGGTTGTAAACCTGAATGAGGGGCAGACCAAGGAAGTCAGCCACCAGTTGCAGCTTTTCCTTGCCCAGCGATCGTATCTGGCGGTTCCCGTTAGCCAGGGAGTTCCAGTAGATGACCGTGATACCCATGACATCGGCGATTGCACGATCAGGCAGCCCACGATCAATGATCACCTTCTTGATCATCTTGACGAGGCGGGACCCCGGCATAGTGTTGCGAGTATCGATCGCTGCAACTGCCTTATCTTCTGGGGCTGATGTTTTGGCCTTGGCAGATGCACGGGGTCTCTTAGTCGTAGCAGCTTGAGAGGCTTGAGTTTGTGCAGCAGGCTTTTTGGCTGCCGGCTTCGCCGCAGCTTTAGCAGCTGGTTTTGCTGGTGCTTTGGCGGGCGCTTGAGACCGCCGTCCTGTCGATTCACTTGCGGTCTTGTCGCTAGCTTTGGGCATTGTGCGGCTCCAGGTTGGTCGCGGCGTCTAACACGATTCAGGACGCTCCCTAAACAAATAAAGCAGAGAAATCCAGTATAAATTTAAAAAAGATTCTACACAGTTAACAACAAGATTCAAATCTCTTGTTCCGGTGGAAAAAGAGACTTTTTGGCTAGATGTGTACCCGTGCTAGTAGCTCTGTGACCTTGGAGCACCCTTCGAGTGCAATTCGATTCACCTTGTATTATTGGTACGTGTTGCGTATTCTTGAGAAAACCAAGCCATTCACGTATCGAGGTACTCAATGCTGCCCCAGGACGCAAAGCGGAAGCCTGACTCCTATTCGTATCCAAACGGGATGCTTAACTCTGGCTACATCGCCGGCGTCCTGCGGTTGAATGACCCGGTCAAAGGGATCTGCTACATCCAGCAGACCCGGTCGGAAAACCACATGCTCCCCATTCACTACGACCCGAAAAAATCGCCGATTCCCAAAGACATCAAAGAGTGGGATCTCATCATGGCGTTCGTTCACACCGATGGCGCCAAGCAGGGGGAGGACCGCGTAGCCCGGGTGAAGAGCATCCGTTTCGAAGCTCCAAACCTGATGCACCTTGGCGGGCGTTTTCGAGACGACTTCATGCGGAAGTGGGATGCTGTTGTGCATGCCGCCGCGAAGGACTCAGGTACCCCAGATTCTGTAGCCCAGTTGGAGCAACAGCCCGGTGCTGGCACTGAAGAACGGCTCGACTCGTTCGATTGGAAGGCAATGGACCTCAACAAGAATGCCTCGAACCAGATCCGTATCGCGGGGTTCATTCAGGCCAAGTCTTTGGAACGCAACCGCAAACATCCTGTAGACGGCACCCCAATCAACGACCGCCTGGTCGTGCTGATTCGACAGTCGAAGGACACCGATGCCTGCATCCCAGTTCGTTGGTACGGCCGTAATCTGCAGCCGTTGTCTGAGAAACTCGCCCGCGGCATGCCCATCATCGTCAACGGCGAATTCCGTATGGACGTAAAGGCCATCTCCCTGCCGGACGGTCAAACTGGGATCGCAGAAGTGTCCAAGATCCCGTTCATCCAGGCCAAAGACATGCCAGGTCCTGTTACTCCTGACTCTGGCCACATCAAGATCGTACCGGGCTGGGCTGCTGAACTCTTCAAGGGCCACGGCAACCAGGCACCTCAACCGAAGCAAGACAATGCAGAGCGCAGCGCCATGTTCGCCTCCGCCTTTGGTTCCGACTCTGCAAGCAAGCCTGCAACACCCGGTGAACAACAGGGCGCATAGCAGCGGCCGCCTCACCGTGTTTCGTGAAGCCATCGAGATCCAGCACTGGAGTCGATGGCTTTTTTGTTTCTCATCCAGCAGCCGTCTGGCTAGGCCGGCAGCTTGGAAGAAATGTAATTCTGCACTGGAAGGCTAGTCCGCATGGGCAAGACACTGATCATCACTGAAAAAGCAACCGTAGCGGTCTCAATCGCGCAAGCGGTCGGAGGATTCAGCAAGGTGGAATCATGGCTGGAGAGCGAGAACGCAATTCTTGCTCCCGCTGCCGGCCACCTGGTTGAAATCCATTCCGAGGAAATGGCCAAAGGTGGGCGGGACATCGGCTACTTGCCTGTGATCCCAGATCAATTCGACCTGAGGGTCATCGAGCCAAAGGCTAAGTTCTATAACGTGCTGCAACGCCTAATGCGCCGGCCTGATGTCACCGCTGTTGCGAACGCGTGCGATGCCGGCCGCGAAGGCGAGCTGATTTTCAGGCTCATCTACAAAATGGCTGGATGCACTAAGCCAATGCTTCGCATGTGGATGAGATCCATGGTCGATGACGCCATTCGGCAGGCGTACAAGAACATGCAGCCTGGCGCTGACTTCGACAACCTGGCCATGGCAGCAGAGATTCGAAGCGAGGGCGACTTCATCATCGGGATCAACGCGAGCCGGGGTATCTCCCGTCTTTATGAGCGAGAAACTGCTAAAGCCGAGATATTCCCTCTTGGCCGCGTGCAGACCCCAACGCTGTCCCTGGTTTGTGCTTTGGAGCTGGCAATTTTGACCTTTCGGCCGGTGCCCTATTGGGAGGTTCACGCGAGCTTTGGGGTAGCTGCCGGTAAATACACCGGCAAATGGTTGGCACCACAGACGCCTGAGCAGAAGGGCGGCTCTCAGCACCGGATCATGGATAGAGCAAAGGCCGATGCGTTGATCAGCAAGTGCTCTGGAGTAGCACCGAGCAGTGTGGTGGATGAAGTCAAGCCAGCCCAGACGGGCCCTGGCAAGCTGTACGACCTCACCTCGCTGCAGCGAGAGGCGAACCGCAAGCTTGGGTTTTCTGCAGCGTACACACTGGAGATTGCCCAGAAACTTTACCTGGAGCTCAGCCTCACTACTTACCCGCGGACTGACTCTGCTTATCTTCCCGATGACGCAATCAACGACACGAAGAAGGTCATGGGAATGTTTGGTGGAACCCCATATGCAGATCACGCGCAGCGCGTGCTCGATGAAGGCTGGGTACGACCCAACAAGAAGATTTTCGACTCGACGAAGGTGTCGGACCACTTCGCTATCATTCCAACCGGTAAGCGAGCTGGGGATCTGGAGCCGGACGTTCAAAAAATCTATGACATGATCGTCAAGCGCTTCATTGCCGTGTTCCATCCAGCGGCTGAGTATTCGGTGACCGTCCGGCTTACGACGGTGGCTGACGAGCTCTTCAGGTCGACAGGTCGTGTGCTTGTGTCCCCAGGCTGGATGGTGGTTTACGGAGCCGGGATCGTCGAGGACGCAACCGATCGAGATGGTGACTCCGACGACAAGAAAGAGCTCGCACGGTACGTAAAAGGAGAATCAGTCACTCCGCAGGGCATCGAGCTGAAGATGCTCAAAACTAAACCTCCAGAACGGTACACCGAGGACACATTGCTGGGCGCGATGGAGACGGCAGGGCGCCTGGTAGAGGATGAGGACCTTCGTGAGGCGATGAAAGAGCGGGGTCTAGGTACACCGGTCACACGCTCTGCAATGATCGAATCGCTCCAATCCACCAAGGACGGCGCCGGCCGAAAGAAAGAGCCCTATCTCATCCAGCAGAAGAAGTACTTTGCTCCCAGCGCAAAGGGTATGACTGTCTACCGCTTCCTGGTCGACAACGGTATCGATGCCCTCACGTCGCCAGTCCTCACCGGGGAATGGGAGCACAAGCTCCGTCAAATGGAAAAGGGCGCGTACAAGCGGGATGAATTCAAGGCCGAGCTTGCAGAGCTGACGACAGAAATCCTCGACACCATCAAGAACAGGTACGCAGGTGTCCAGGTCAAGAAGCTGAGCGCCCCTTGCCCAACCTGTGGCGGTGCGGTTGAGATCCAGGCCAGAACCTTCGCTTGCGAGCGCCAGTGCGGCTTTTCCATATGGAGAGAGATCGCCAGTCGCATGTTGAAGGTATCTGAAGCCGAAACCTTGCTTCGGGACACGGTGGTGCTAGGGCTCAAGGGCTTTGTCAATCCGAAGAAATCCACCAAGTTCGAGGCCGGGCTGAAGCTGCTCGACACCGGCAAGGTCGAGTTTTACTTCGACCCGACGGCGAACACCCGGGACTCCAAAGGTAATGTCGTTTCCTGCCCTAAATGCCAAGGTGGCATGCGCAAAATCAAAGTCCCAAAAGGCCACTTCTGGGCCTGCGTCGATCGAGAGCAGTGCAATCACACCATGAACGATCGCGACGGCGATCCAGTTGAGCGGCCGCAGTCATTTCCATGTGACCTCTGCGGCAAACCCATGTACCTGCGAAACGCCGGCAAGTCGCCTTTCTGGGGGTGCAGTGGCTTCGTGAAAGGGGGCGGAGGGTGCTCTAACACCCTGAAGGACAATAACGGGACCCCGGTACCGAAGGAACAACCAGCCAGTTCTGACGGGGCGCCGCCACCAACGACCCAGACAGACAGCGGAGCTTTCCTGTGAACGCTAACAACAAGGTCATTCGCGCAACGGCAATCGTGTTCGGTTTCTGGTGGCTTTTGCTCACTGCCCGGGCCTTTGGCGGTTCTCCGATGGAGTTTTTAGAGAACTGGCCGCTGGTGGGCTACAACGTCTCACACTGGATCCTGGGCGTTGTTTCCGGTCTGATCATCGGTGTCTGGTTCATCTGGTTCACCAGGTTGTCAGCACTGAACAAGCTATACGCCGGCAAGAAAGGAAACATCCTCAACGGCGCACGATCGACCCTCGGCAAGGTTCCCATGCCCACCTCGGCACTACCGCGCATCGAGGTGCCGTCGAAGCGTCTTCCCATCGACAGTAAAAAGGTGCTGGCTTGGGTTGCGGCTAATGAGAAGAAGTGGCCGGCCCATGTAGCGTTTTTTTGGGCCATTTGGGATACCTATTCCGCACATGCACACTTCCCCGCATCGCATCGCAAGGGAGGGCACGGAAATCGCCGGCTTTGGGAGCATTGTCTGGCCGTTGCGGACACCGCACTGGAGGATGCTGGCGCTTACGTATTTGACGGGGTTTATGTAAAGGCCCGGGGCAAGCCCAAATTCAAAATCATCGACCTGAAAAACAAGGAATACCGGTTTGACGCCGCTGATCCGCTGATCCCGATTCTTGGCCTGGCGCACGACATCGGTAAGCTTGAGGCCTATGAGCTACTACCAGACGGCAGCGTTAAGACTCAGGAGGAGGGTGGAGCGCTGACACCGCAGGATGACAACCGCATCTCGCACGATGCCCTGGGCGCAAGAATTCTTGCACGCTTCCCTGAGTTCTGGGCCCTGCCAGCACGTGATCGACAAGCAGTGAATCTGGTCATCGCCCATTACCACCATCCAAGCGATTTCCCGGTTGACCGCAATGGCCTCAGCCTGGACGACCGCATGACGGCGCTCATGGAGTTCCTGATACTCGTTGACAAAAAGACCGGCATGGCCGAGTCGAGCATCACCGAGACGCTGAGTGATCACGAGATCTCAGAAGACGAGTCCAACTCCATTTATCACAGCTTCGTCGAGATCATGACGGAGTACGGCAGAGTTAACGGCACCGGCGACCAGGCCAAAGATTCCACGCTGAAGATTGCTCAGAAACACGATGGACTGATCGTCATCCGGGAAAAGGACCTTCGATCTCTCATCTTGGCCAAAATGGGCTGGTCGTTGGAGGAGGGTGATGGTCGGTACCGAATGACCCTCAACCTGATGACGACGCTCCAAGAGAAGGGGCTGCTGTACTCGCGACATAATCACGCCGACATGAGCAGGTTCCTGCCGATGTACTCGGTATCGTTGCGCAACGCACAAACGGGTGCTCACCTGACCACGTGGGAACCTTGCATCATTGTCGTGCCAGTTGCCACAACCCCAGAGCTTGCGGGCCTCAGTGGTTTACCCAACATGGGTACCAAGCTGGACATCGAGCGCCCATTGTTCACACACAATCTGGGAATTACTGAAGCAGATGCGCTTCGGGAGATCGTTGCCCGTGGATTCAGCGCTGAGATCGCCGCGAAGATGAACATCGCCGGCAAGCAAGAAGAGAAGGCGAAGCCGCAGCCGCAGCCGCAGCAAGCACCAGCACCAGCACCAGCACCAGCACCAGCACCAGCACCAGCACCAGCACCACAAGCTCAGGCTGAAGAAGGGGTTAGTAAACCCGCAGCTGATACCGCAAGCGTTCCTCAACCGAATGCTCCAACAGGCAACCCTACCGAGCACGCAACTTCGCTTGCCGGCGCCGCAAGGGCTGAGCCCGAGCACAGTGACGTTCCAGAAACGCAACCCGGTATGCCCGCTGAAGCGCTAGCGGCGCAGGATGATGATGACCCGCTCATGAGTGGTGGTGCAGATGACGACTTGCTAGATGAGGACCTGCAGAGCTTGTCGCTCAGCTCATTCGGTCCCGGGCAGGTGGTGGAACTGGAGGAAGATTTTCTCGCCATAGAACCTGGGCACTCAGGAAGCGATGACGTCGATGATGTGGATGATGTGTTCGGCGCATTCGCGCTCAGTGAATCCTCGATCGTGGACACAGCCGAGCAAAGCGTGAATTCAACTGCAGGAGAAGAAGGGCCGGTTGCTTCGCTCGTACACAATGATGGTGATCTAGGCGTACCGGCGCCGGCACCTGTGGCGGTAGCCATACCTGATCCTGATGCAACCCCAACGAAAAGGATAAGCCCTGCTGCCGAATCCGCAGCGCTCAGAGCTCTTGAAGAGGCGGGCGCCAACTTCACCGCATTCGTTGCACCCAGGAAGAAAAAGCCAGGCCCTGCTGAGCAGCTAGAGGGTATCCGCGCAGCAGTAAAAGCGGCAGAAATACCGATTTGTGGGACAAGGGATGGGTTTGATTACGTGTTGGAGTCAGACCTGATGGTCCACGACCCAAAACTGAAATTGAGCACGCTGATTCGGGCGGAGAAGTTGCCTACTGTCGAGGCTAAGCCAGGCGTGGTTATGGTGGGCATTCCGGTGGCGCCGTTGCAGCTGGACCTTTGATGAGCTGCCGGCTCTGATCATGACTCCCTGGCTGACATCAAGAAAGCCAGGGAGCCATGATCATTCGTTCATTTCAGCAAATTGCCGCTCGTTCATGTTGCTGAGCAGTTTGAAGTATTGCACCCGGGACACCTGGTCAAATTCTTTAATTTGAACCGAAAGCATCACATCAGCAGCAACGGCCGCGGTTTCATGCGAGGTGAAAGGGATGGGTTCCGGTGCAAAGTACACCTTCCCGGCTCCAGCCTCCAAGGCAGCATCCAGCACCTGCTGAACCTCAAGGTAACGGTGGTGGGATGAGGCAGTCAAAAACACACCATCGTACACGCCTAGGTTGCCTTCCGAATCCTCAACCAATGCCGCCATCAATGGCCAGGTAATGGCCGAGCCATCAGTCCAAGAGCCGCCCGACTTACGACTGCCGTAGAAGATAACCTTGCGAGTAGTCTTGTCTTCAAGGTTGTTGAGAATCGAGCTCAGATTCGAGCCGCTGTCCGTTTTGGTCATGCGCTTAGCAGACATAAATGTTCCTCTGTAGTAGGGCACCAGGGTGGTGCATTGCTACGGTAACACCCTTCATCCGAAAGGCACAAGAAATACTTGACAATTGACAAAATGTCAATTCAGCAAACTATTCACCCTTGTCTGACGATCCCGCCTTACCACCTCTGAAGCCTTCTAGGAGGGCGGCCTGCAGGGTGCTATTCCGCTCACGCAGCTCCTTGTTCTGTGCCTCTAGAGCGCTCAGGCTCTGCTGGGTAACCTCCAGACGACCGCGGGTCTCAGCGGCATCGTCAGTGGCCTTCGAGCGCTGGATCCGCAGCTGGTCGATGAGCGTCAAAGCTTGCTGCAGCTCCTTGCCGACCTTCTCTGTTTTGCCTCTCTCTTCATCCCGAACCCTGGCGGTCTCCATCATCAGGTGGTTTTCGGTTTTCTCAAGGTGTTGCTCTGCGGCAACCCGGGCAGACTCAGCCTTCGCACGCGCAGCCTCTGTCGCATCGTTCGCTGCTTGGAGCTGCTGCTGAAGGCGTTCAAGCTCGCCGCGATGCATGCCCTGGGCACGCTCAATTGCTCCGTTGTGCACATCCTGCAGGCGCTTGATTTCCTCGCCATGCGCCTCGCTTGAGGTAGTGAGCTTTTTGTTGAGACCTGCAAGCTCTGCCTGAAGCTGGCGAATATCAGCACTCGCCTGATCCAGCTGATCGGTCAACCGCTCCTTGTCTGCAATGAGCCCGGCCAGTTCTCGGCGCTGAGCCTCAAGGGCTGACACAGCAGTTAGTTCATTCTCACGTGATTCCTTGGCTGCCGCTTCAGCTGCAGCAGTAGCCGCCTCAAACGCCTTGCGCTCAACCTCATGAGAGCTGGTGGCTGCATTCAGGGCTACATCCCAGATCTCATCGAGCTTTTCGCACACGGAGTCTGGAATACCTGGCCTGCGCAGCCTGGCACTCAGCACAGGCCCGATCTCGCTCCAGAATTTTTTGATCTCTTCGTTGACCAGGTTCGGCGAGGCTTTGAGGTCATGGTGGATAAAGATGCACTCACGAATATCTGCCTGGCGAACCTCGCGGCCAGCATCAAGCAATTCCTTCGCGTAACGGTGGACAAGCTCACGCGTGCCCAGGCGCTTCTCAGGTTGAACTCCGTCTGCGGTCGTCATGGCTCGGATCCTTGGTATGTGATGGCAGTAGCGGGATAACCCAGCGGCGACGGCATTTTTCCTAGCGCATCGCCGGCGCACTGCGTGCTGCATGGGAAATCGCAGCTTAAAACCGCGCTGACAAAAAATCAATTTCTTATCGAATATCATACGATTCTTATTAGAAAATCTAGAAACTCGTGAATATCTCCGATTATCACGAATTTTTTAGATTGAATAAAAACACCTCTCCAAAAGCCCGCCATAATCAGTAGCTGGCTTTTCAGAGAGGCGTTATGGATTATTCGTTTACCCCTTATGAGCAAAGGGTTTGGTTAATTTTGCTTGCGCTGGAGATCAAGTATCTTCATCAGCTAAAAATGCGCACCGCAGTCAGATATGCGTTACAACGGCTATTCGGTACACACCGGGCCGTAGATGGGCAGATCTCAACACAGCTTCACGATGGATCAGGCTGCATTCCAGCTTTGGCCTGAATATCTGCCGGCGTCATGCCATAGCAAACTATGAAGAGGTCACGGCAGCCTTGCTCTCGATACCACTTCACAACGTTCTCGATCATTTGGCCAAGTACGTAGACCAGCGTGTCACTGTAGCCCATCGGTGAGTTGGCCTCGTATGGATACCGAGCGTTTGTGAAGACGTTACGGTAACGTTCAATCCATTCTTCCTCCTGGTTGAATCGAAGGCGCATGCGGATATGCGCAGGGACTGCGTGAAAAAGCGTGAGCAGATCGTGCTTGTCGACGCGCTTGTCAGCCGAAATCTTGCCGGCAAGCTGCAGCTCGCGATGTGCATCCTTGATCAATTGGGCGTCAAGATCGTAGGTTTCATTGACCTGGCCATGATTGCCATTGGGCACAGCGACGAAGCTTTTCAGCAAAATCTCCATGCCGATCGCAGCGTTTACCTGGGCAACGGCCATCATGTCGTGTCCAGTAAGCAGATGTTTGGCGGCTTCCCAATAGCGATAAGCGCTTTCGATCATCCAAGGCGAAAGGTGCTGCTGCATCAACATTCTCCGTCAGTTGTGCTGAATATACTCAAAATGGATAACTAAACTAAATATTGATTTAGTTTAGTTATAACCAATTACCTTGATTGCGCTTAATAGCAACATTTACGTCCGCCTCCCGGTGAGGCTAGATCTGATTGCCCCCTATGTTACGCGACGCCCGGGCTGCTGCCAGTCATCCGGACGACGTTCAACATGAGGTCTGTGCAATCCAAGGTTACCCCGTAAGGGCTAGCACAGTGCTGCCGTGGCCCGCTCAGTGCCCGTCCACAGTCTTCCCCGGATGACACACGACGCACCGAAGGAGCTGGGGAGCCTGCTTGGGCATGGGTGCGCCTAGGTGCCGTCTGATTCGCGCCGGCAGCGATACACACGGCCGGGGCGCCATGCAAAGGCCGAGTGGACTCGGAAGTACAACGCTGCGTTCTGGAGCTTAGTTCCGGGCATCTAGCAAGATCACCCTTCCCTTTCGCCTTGCTCATGAAGCTGCTGGCGCGAACCAAGGCCAGTTTGAACGCCGGTGATCCCGCTCCTGCTTCGATTCTGATGAGTTCGCAGGGGCTAAGGACACCAGATTTCACACAGGAGCGCGTAAAAAACCGGTCTTTTGCGCTCGTTTCAGTGGGGCTTGAGCACAGCATATCGAGCTTACCCTCCTACTTGATTTCATCTTGAAAGCCCCTAAAATCAAGGCTTTCAACACAAAAGACTTGCGCTGTGGATCAAGCCAAAAACGCAAAGATTTCTCGCGGGCTGCTGCTCTTGCGCCCAGGGAAACTGCCCCGAGATGACTTCAAGCAACTAATCGCACAGAAAGGATGGCGCATGGCAGATGTGGCTTGCCGCTGGTCAATTCGCCCAGAACACATGAGCCGCATTGCTGCAGACGAGAATCGAGACTTTAAATGGGATGACCTAGCCCGGGCGCTACCGACATTGAGCCCTAACGAACAGGCCGCTGTGAAAGCAGCTCGCTTGGTGCTGGTGCCACCGACGAAACGACAGCGCAAGACAACTCATGTGCAGGAGACGTCGACCGAGACGCCACAAGCGGTCGCGAGTTCAGCAGCCGCTACTAAACCTTTCAGTTGGGATCATGACGACGATGATGATGATGATGATTTCTCTGGGGTCGGCATAGATGGCTATCGGTGGAAACGGTACCTAACCCGCGGCGCCGAGCTAGTCGTCGACAGAGAGATTGATAACTTTGCAGCGTACGGGGCCATCCTAGTGGTGATCGCAGTACGGGAAGGTGTCGATACGGCTGGAGGTGCGCAGGAAGAGTACCAATGCGAAGCACCGTCAGGTGCGCAGCGTTGGTTTGAGCCCGATGAGATTGATGACTGCCTTGTCTACAACGGCAAAACGCGAGACATACGATGAGCCCGATCATTCCAGCCCCACACGGAATTCCTTACCTCCAGGCCAAGTCGGAAATTGCGCTGCTCGATCGCGAGCCTGTCGACGTCCTTGACCAGATCGATGTGATCCAAGCGGATAACGACATAGAGGCCGCCTGGATGTGGCTCCATGCCAAAGGAAAGAACCCGAAGACTAAACGCGTGATGCGGAAGGAGGTAGAACGGTTCATTCTCTGGGCAATGCACACCCTGGGTAAACAGCTCTCTCAAATAACGGTGTTGGATATCACCCAGTACATCGACTTTATGGCTGATCCACAGCCAACTGAGGTTTGGGTATCGCATACAAAGCACAAGCGCTCGCACCCAGACTGGAGGCCGTTCGCTGGACCGCTTAGCAAAGCGTCCCAGCAGTACGCTCTGATCCAGATCGGCAGCATGTACAAGTGGATGATTAAGGGTGGACGCCTTAAAGCGAACCCAGTGTCGCTCGTGGCCAAGCCCCAGGTCGACGTCGACTTAACGATCAAACGGCTGCTTCCCGAGGCAGCCATTGCCCTGGCATTTGAGGCTATCGCAGCTACTAAAAGCCCACGGAAACGGGCCCGCGACCATTTCATGCTGAGCTTGTTTTACATGACCGGGGTGCGAACGTTCGAAGCGACCGGCGCTACCATGGGCAAGATCCGGCGCTCAGCTAGTGGGGCTCTGTGGCTGGAGGTCCTGGGCAAGCGCAACAAGATCAGAGATGTGCCGATATCCGATGATCTCTATGAGGACCTACTGCAGTATCGTCAGGCGTTCGGCCTATCACGTGAGGTACCAGTAAAGGACACAACCCCCCTCCTCCTGGCCTCGAATTCAAAGCTCAAGCGCGCCCATAACGACACCATTTTGAAAGCGGTCAAAGAGATCATGCATCGAGCAGCAGCCCTCGCGGTACAGCGCAGCCAGTTCGATTTAGCCGATCGACTTGAGGAGGCCTCAACGCACTGGCTCCGTCACTCTTGCTTCAGCCACCTAGCCAAAGCAACTGGTGACCTGGTGATGATCAAGGCGCTTGCTGGCCACAGCAAAATCGAAACCACCAGTAGATACCTGCACACGGAGGACGACGCCTTGCATGCGGGTGTCGTCCAAACACTAAGCACACCGCGACTGCAGCGGTAGGCCCTCCCTGGCCAAGTCCGCCGGCATTGAGTTAAAGAGTCTTGGCTATGCCCGAGGTCACTACTACAGACCTTCTTGTTGAGTCATGGGCGTCGGCGGCCCACGCTATCAAATCGCAGATAACCTGGTTATACGAGAGGCCATTTGTTTAACCCAGAGCACTCATCAAAAATGAGGAGACCGGGATTCCGCGTCGGAGCCTCGCTCATGTACCTGCTACAGGTACGTCTTTTGTTCTGTGCTCTACCGTAATCGATACTTGACCACCCTCCCCTCATCATTTTTCCCCACTAAATCAGCAGATTACCCCCCATTCATCTGGTTGACATCGCTTTTTTCCAGATCGGACCCAATGACAGACAACTGGGCTCTGGCTATCTCTATCTGGTAGAAACGCATTTCTGCTTGTCTGACCGTATGGATTCGTATGAGAATGCGGTCATCCTACTTACCTGGAATTGGTAAACCACATGACTGCAGCTGCTGCGCCACTCGATCAGTACACCTTCACTGATTTCACTCAGCTAACTTTTACCCCTCAATTCGTGGCTGAACGCTTGATGATAAGCACTCAGACCCTGAAAGCTATTGAGAAGGAACACGATCTCAACATCGCACGTGTGGCCCGTGGATCCGTAGAGGTCCGCAGCTACACGCTCGCTGACATGTTTCTGATTGCATCGATTCGCCGTGCGAATGGGAACACCAGAGGATTTTCGAGCCCTATCACCTGCTCGACCTACGTTCAGAAAGGTGGGACAGCGAAAACCACCACTACCTGCAATATCGGTATCGAGTTCGCTTTGGCGGGTTTCAAGACCCTCATCATTGACAACGACCCTCAAGCCGACGTGTCGAGCATGCTGGGCTATGATCCTGACCAAACGACCGAAGAGCTTGTAGAGCTTGGCCTACCAGCTGACAGGGCTGTTGAAGGGCATCTTGGGAATCTGATCCGGCTCGGCAACTTCCCAGAAATGACGCTTGACCAGGTGATCAAAAAGCCTTTCGGCGAGCACGGCCCTCACCTCATCCCAGCTTACGATTCCTTGGACGATATGGACGTAGTGCTTCGGAACGCACAAGGCGCCGACTTCCGATATTCGCTCTTTATCGAACGTGCTCGCAAAGGACTGCTCCCGCACTGCGACTTGTCGAGCTATGATGTGATCATCATGGATAACGCACCTTCTGGGACAATGCTTTCTCGAAACAGTCTTGCCGCTGCAGATTTCCTGCTGTGCCCAATCCGTATGGACAAGTTCTCCTTCCGTGCGCTATCCCGCCTTGCGCACAAGATCAATGAGATGAGCTCCGATTTCGGTCGTGCACCTGAGATCGTCGCCATTCCCACCATGTACATGCGCAACCGCCCACGCCTGCAAGCTAACCTCGCTCGCTTGTCCAGCTTGTTCCCAGGAAAAGTTACGGAACAGCCATTGTTCCACTCCGAGGACTACTCGAAGAGCCTGGAAGACGGCGTACCCCTTGCCCTCTGGAAACAAGGAAATGAGAACTCTCTGGGCGCGTTCCGCCATGTGTTCGAAGAAATGGTCGGCCGTATCAAAACGGTCCTGGAGAAGGGTAAATGAGGAGCTCTAGCCCGATTGGAAAGCCCACTGTAATAGCGCCGGCTGAGAGTCCGACCAGCATCCAGGGTGTACATGTTCCGAAGGTGATTCCGGAGGCCAACCTCCGGCCAATGAGCGAGGTACTCAGCTCTCTGCATCTTGATGACGATGGAGCCAGCTCGGCGGAGCCGCTGGAACGAGCGCCAGTTTCTGACGCCGATCACGTACACCAGCCGGGCCTAGATGACATTTTCCTGAGCGGTGAGCGCTTGCCAGGCGAGGCGAAGTTTCTGCCTTTGGTGCTCATACGCCGCGGGAAGTATCAGCCACGCCGCAAATTTGACCCCGAGAAGCTCGGCCTCCTCGCGAACACGATTGAGGATAAAGGCCTCAACAACGCGATTATCGTTCGCCCTCTTGCTGACGGCACTTACGAGCTTATTGCCGGCGAGCGCCGGTTCCTAGCTCATGAGCTGCTCCGCAAAGACCACATCTACGCCCTCATTCGGAATCTGTCGGATGCCGAAGCGGCTATCTTGTCGGTCACGGACAACGACGCCCGGGAAGACCTTACTGAATTCGAGCGTGGTGCGAGTTACAAAAAGCTTCTCGATGACAAGGTAGTACATTCCCAAGCGGAGTTGTCCCGCCGTGTCGGTCGAAGCATGGCCACGATCAGCCGCTGCCTTGCTTATTTCAAGCTGCCTGAGGGTGTCATTTCACTGCTGGAAGAAGATCCTGACCTGATTGGTAACAGGGTTGTCTCCGATATGGTTGCTTTGGCTGACAAGGGACATATTGAAACCGTTCTGGCCGCCGCAAACCGTATTAAAGAAGGTGCATCCCAGGACAGCGCAATCAACTGGGCCAAAGGTGAGATTCGGCGCAAGACATCACCTCAGGCCCCTGTTCCTCCGCGGCAAATCAATTACAAGGAACGCACCCAGCTGGATGCCCGTATCGATGGGCGCAAGTTGATTCTCACCCCTCCCAAAGGCATTGATCCCGCAGAGGTCCTCGCGTACATCGAGGAGATGCTCAAAACGCGTAGTTAATATCCCTTCCGCCGCCGGTCCCTCCGGCGGCAAGGCGCCCTCGCCTTTCCCTTTTTAATCTACTGATATTGTTGAGTTTTTCGTAGTTTCACTGTGAAAAGCTCGGTCCTGGTTCACATCACTTCTTGTCCTCGTGGCTATTTTTCACAGTGAAAATTAACGCCCCCTCCTTGACGTTTCACTGTGAAAAAATAGCCACTTTTCCCATGGCAACTATGTAGCAGCTTCCTCTATCAGCGCTCACTGCCAACTGCGCACTGTGCACTGTGCACTGTTTACTATGCAGTGCACACCTCACACTGCTCACTGCGCACCGCATAGCCCATTTGCTGCATGAGTGAAGTCACGCCGTCATGCTTTTCACTGTGAAACGCTCTATCTGCCCTTCTCCTAGCCAAACCATTTCACAGTTCGACGCGCTCCCGCCGATTGCTGTAATACGGGTCGTTTCACAGTGACAAGGTAATCGGCTTCCGCCTGCTCTCTTCCTTCTCCGAGTCGTGCCCAGAAGTCTCGTTCTGCTCCTTGGATCCTGACATCACTGGCGCAGCTGGCAAGTTGCCGAGCACCGACTCATTCCCACTTTTCATGGTGAAAAGTGTGCTCGGGAACTTGGACGGGACTCGTTACCAAGACGGGTGCTACCGGACATCTTCTAGGAGATCCAGGTTATACGGAGCAGCCGGCTGCCGAGTTGAATTGCCAGCGTCCAGGAATGTGCATGTTGTGAATGCCCTAGATTTCCGCCTCCCTTTTCACGGTGAAAAGACTACGGGTTGCTGGTCTGGGGTAGTGCCTGCAGATCCAAAGGATGCGCGTTACAACTTCGATGACCACGACATCAACTGCTACGCAGAACGGAGAGTCATCCGCTTTTCACAGTGAAAAGGCGCTCCCTGCTGATGAGGCAACTGGCAACAGGTCCCACTAAGAACCGACCAGGATCTCAGACCATTAATGGACATCAGTGATCCGACTCAGCGCGTCTGGCTTCAATCTGGCACCGAGCTTTTCACGGTGAAAAGCCTCGGTCCCCTTCATATACGGACAGGTTCCGGGTCTCTATTTCACTGTGAAAAGCTTCACCTCTATGAGGGAACGCATGGGTTCAAAACGCAGCTCAGTACGTAAACAGGAATCGAACTGTCCTGGCTTAATCAGGTCCGTGGTGCAATTGGCGCCACTGGCGGCATTCCGACGTTTTCACAGTGAAAACCCGCGGAGTGGCACCCCATTTGGAGCTACCGCGAACTGCTCTCCAACATGCCCCACGGCCATTGGGATGCGAGGACCGACAGGGTTAACGGCTGTGCAATAACTCCGTGCCGGCTGCTGGATCAAGCTGTGCGTTTCACAGTGAAAAGACTCACAACCAAGATCCCAGATAACGGGCTAGCTTTGAGAACCTGCTGCTTTTAGATCCAGGCAGCGAGACGCCCGAGTCGATGGTCATGCCATTGAGCTGTGCCCCGCAGCACGCGTTTACTACCACCACGCCCGTAGCGTACTGCCCCAGGCAACGGCGGAAGAGGCGGATCACCGGCTACTTTTGATACCGGGGCGGGTTCGGTTTGAATCAAGGCCTGCGACATGATGACGACTCTCCGGGCAGGATCAGGCGAGGCGGTTTTTTGGCGCGGTCAGGGCAGTGTTCTGCCTTGGTATTCCTAGCGGAAGCGGATCCGGCCGGCGGCGAAATCAGGGGCAGCACGTACTCGACGAAATCATCGATGCCATGGGTAAGTGAGTGGGCGCGATGTTGACGCTATCGGCGGGTTCCTCATCGACCCAGGCCTCCATCTTGTCGCCCACGTCTTGGCCAGTGCCGACAATGGCCAGGTGCTCCAGGGCCATCCAAGCGATGCGCTTGTACAGCTGAAGAATGCTCAGGCCTTTTCGCTGGGAGGTCTCGTAGTACATCTGCGCGGTGCTGCGCAGCCCTACGTTCTCCAGGTTCGGTTCCAGCACCGACCGGGCCGTACATCAACTCACGTGATCATTTCACTGTGAAACGAAAGGATGAAACGAGCTCATAATTTAGCCATTTCACAGTGAAAAATTAGGCCCCCGGTCATCGAGGACTTTAGGTGAAGTGTATATATGAACCGCCCAATCGCTCTCGCCTTAGCCCCCAACGTAACCAGTACGTAGACGTTACGTATGCTTGGCCTGGCATGGGGTCCTCATTTGATTTGTAGAGTAGAGGGCGTGGGGGCAAGCAGATCAATCTGTTACCATTGGATTCAATCAAAGTACGTTTACGTGTTATGCGTCGAATACAAAACCATGTGCTGCATAACAGCAGTGCAAGCTATGGCGCATACGCCGCCCCAACAGATCAGGAGAAACGCATGTCTATTGCATTGGTATTGAGCGAAGGCTCCGGAACCATCTTCGAGAACAAAAACCGCACATCTGATGCAGCACCCGTGATGATCGGCTATATGGAGTTCCCGCTGAACAAGGAGCGCAACCAGAAGCTGAAGCTTGAGGTAGCGGTCTGGCTCAAACAGAAGAACGGCTCGAACGAGAAGTTCTACTCACTGTCAGTAGGCGGGATCAATGCCAGCCTGTTCAAGGAAGCTGACAAGAAGGAAAAAGGTCCCGACTACGCGGGTAGCTTCGGCTTCAACCACGAAATGCGCATTGCAGGCTGGCGAAAAGACGGTGTGGACGGTGGTGCACCATTCATCAGCCTTTCGGTTACACCAAAGGTAAGACCGGTGAGCCAGCCGTTGCCAGCAGCTGAAGCTGATGCGCATGCAAACCCAGCTCAGGATGGTCTAGTGGATACAGGTGATCCTCGGTTCCAATTCTGATAACCCCCAGACCCCGCTTAGCGGGGTTTTTTTTTGCCTTTTCATATCCGCAGGCAGCTTCGAAGTCGAAGCACGAGGTACAGGCCCTTCATCACAGCTGCAATGGACCTCAAGTTACTACCCAGGCTTTACCGCTGTAGGAGGGTGACCTCCGCGAAGCGGTCGAAAGCTCAAACTCTGACTGCCGTTGGGCCCTCACAGCGTCATCGGCGCTCACTGCCATTGTGACCAGGCCGCCCACATTATAGAGCCCACATAATCATGCAGCCCTTCATTACTGGACTTGGGTACCGTGTAGGCAAGCACTGCCGGCGCAAAGCTTGCCAAGACTGCAACCGATCAAGTCCAGGGCCATACTGCCCATACCCATAGAGAGAGAGCGATCCGTGCACCTGATTACCGCCACGGGCTTTAGCTGCGGGCGGGCTCGCTCGGTCCGACTGCCTTTTAGGAGGCCTGGCCAGGCCGAGCAGCTACATTATTCCCGCCAAGTTGGCCGGCAAAACGGATGTTCCCGATAAGGCCGCACTCTGGAAATGGTGTCCTATTCCGCCGTTAGCGCCCATGCTCGTTCCATCAGACGCTGCCAGCTCGCCCGCAGGCGATCGATGATGACTGCGACGTATCGATGATGGACAGATACGGCCAGGCACCGCGTATCAGCCTGACATCTTGTTTCGTAGCCTGGTCGACTCGATCGCACCCCTTTTCTCTCTGCCATGGCTCAAGCACCGCAGTTCTCTTGATCGATGGGACCTGCTGAGCCCGCCAGCAATGTTTTCACGTGAAAACCTGACGCAGCCAATTGTGCCATGGCTAGAGGTGGCGCCCTTTGGAGGCGTGAACCTCCCTGGACCTGGCTGGCTGATCACAGGGCGAAACAGCGAAATGTGCCATCCCTAGAGGCGAGACAGCTCGAAATTGCCAAATGTGCCATGGCTAGAGGCCGAAATTGGGAAGCCGACCGAAATGTGCCATCTCTAGATGAGGATGGGCCAGTGGCCACCCAGCCAAATGTGCCACGCTTCGAGAGCCTCCCCATCAGTCTTATGCCACTTTTCACAGTGAAAACTATATCAACGATGCCGACCGCGGGCTTCGTTCAACTAGTTCAAAGAGGTTGAGTCATTTTGCGTCGTGGCAAGCCACTACTTGGGGGGGCTAAGGGGGGAGTCGCACCTCCCATGAACATCAATTGTGCCATCGTCAGGGGGATGAGGGGTTCTGTAGGTGTCTGATAAGGCTGAAGAAACGAAATGTGCCATTGTTAGAGCACTGCTAAAGCAATTTCGGCAGATCGCTCCGTTCGCGTGCCACGAATCGTGCTGAAGAGTGCCATCGTTAGGGAGGGTGCTGATGCGAAATCGATCTTCAGTAATGGCTGGAAAGCCCGTATTTACTGGGGTTGGCCCAATTGTGCCATCGCTAGTAAGCCACATGCCTACCAGTGGCACAATTCACGAGATCGCCTAGCGATGGCACAGTACGGTTCTAAAGGTGGCACATGTTTCTAAGGATGGCACCAGACCCATCTACCGCCGGCACATTAGTCTCGGAGGATGGCACTGTTTCCCCTGGAGATGGCACAGAAAAATGGCTAGAGCCCTTGTGTATCAAGGGTTTGAGGGAATCACTAACAAAGCTTTAAAAAAGCAGTGAAAACAGAAACAAGCTGTTGTAGGTTTTTTGCTATCGCTTTTTTGAGTCAAAAGCGAAGGGCAAAAGCGGTCCCTAGGGATGGCACAATTGGGCACTGACCTTGGAACCGTATTTTCGTTGACCAGAAGTCATACGTTCGAGTAATGTGCCACCACAGTCACCGATGGCACAATTCACATGGACTCAGAAACCCCCACACCGCGAGCTCCGAGAGCAAAGCGTACAGCCGGAGCGACAACGGATACCAGTCCAGCGAAACGCAAGAGGGCACCCAAGCTCCAGGTCGTTCGTGATGTAGAGCCATCCAAAGCCGTAGAGCTGAAAAAGGCAACCGAAGCCCTCTCGATGCGAAACGTCTCTGCCGCCAGTGACTTCACGTTTCTTCAGCGAAAACTCTACAACACCCTCCTTCAATTCGCCCAGCAGCGGCCGAGAGAGGAGATGGTTCATGAGATCCCGATCAAACAGGTCGAGGACAACATTGGACACACCACATCGAACAGCCGTGATTACCTCAAGAAGGTACTCGTGAGCATGTCTCAGACACAGGTGGAGTTTGACTACAAGGGTGAAAGCCCGGGGCGGAAGAGCGAATGGGGCATCGCAAACCTGATCGCTGAAGCCTACATCTTGGAAGATGGCCAGACCCTTCGCTTTTCGTTCCCACCGGATCTGAAACGCCGGCTACTCGACCCAGCGATCTTCAACTTGATCGACTTGCGGATGCAGTACCACTTCTCCAGCTTCTCTGCTCTCACTCTGCACGAGATCACGTCTCGATACCTGGGCTCACCTATGGGAGAGACGTACCGTGCACATTGGTCTGATTGGAGCGTTGTGCTGTCCGGATCTGCTACGCCACATGCCGAATTTCGCGACTTCAACAAAATGCTGGGTCGCGCAATCGACCAGGTCAACAGCATTGAACGCAGATTCCGCATCACACCGCACGTCACTAAGCTAAATCGGAAGATGGACAAGCTTTGGTTCAAGCTGGAGACACTGATTCAGCCTGGCCTAGACCTTGGACCATCACCAGAGCTGGTCAGCCAGGACGTGTCAAAGCGCCTTAAAGCACTGTCGTTGAGTCAAAAGGATATTGATGAGCTTGGCATGACTCACGATGAAGAGTACCTGCTTGCGCAAGCTGACTACACCGAGGCACAGATGCGCAAGGAAGGGGCTAACGTTGCAAGTCCAGCGGCATATTTCAAGGCTGCAGTAGCCAACAACTACGCCAAGGCGCCAACTCAACAGAAGGCCGCGGAACCAGGCAGAGGCAAAAAGCCAGCCGCCTCTAAAAGCGGTGAGAAGTCGAAGCCGGCGCCATCGCAAGCGCCGAAAGCAGCACCATCGAACCAAATGGCAGACCTACTGGAGCAGTGGGGAGCAGCTCAGCGTGAAGCTATCCGCGCCCAGTTCATGGAACTGTCGGATGAGCAGAAGAAAGAGCTTGCGGAGAAATATGAGACCGAGCTGCTCAAAGACGATCTGGCCTACTCGCAATACCGGTCGAAGGGTTTGAACACGATGGTGATCAATTGCTTGGTAGCGATCCAGTTCCAGGAGCGTTTCCCTGAGCCCCCAAGCTCGGAAACACTCCTGCAATTCTTGCTAGGTGGAGCGAAGATCTAAAGCTATCTGTGGCCGTTCGAGGACGGCTGCGGGGCTATCTGAGCGGTGCGCTGGACAATGTTCAACAGCGTATCAGCGGAGAGGAAAGGGGAGTTCTTCAGCATCTGCTCAATGAGCAGCGTCACCACGCCGAAGCAGTCCCCCGGGCCAATGGGTACCGATCGCGTTGTCCGGCCTTTCGTATTCACTGAGAGAAATACTTTCCCTGGCTGGTTCTCGATCGTGAACCACTTTTCGTTTTGCGCACCATGCCCTTTCCCATCGAACTTTGTCTGCATTTGCATGAAGGTCGCCAGCACGCCGGGCAGCTCGCGTCCAGATAGCTGAATGCTGATCTTGTCAGACCAGTTGAATCTCTTGGATGCGGTCGACTCCGCGGCTTCGATCCTAATCGTGTGCTCACCACCCCTGGTCATATCGGACTGGAAGCAAACGGCGACCTTTCCGCCGTACACATGCCGAGTAACAAAGGTCTTCTCGCCTGCAGGCTCGCAGGCATTGTCGGAAGTGACAGGCTCCTCGGCAGCCTCAATATCCGCAGCCTCGATCAGCACCTCTGGTTCCAAGGATGCACTGTGCTGCGAATGAGCGTTCCGGTAGATTTCGCACAGAGACTGACCAACATCTGAGTCTACGTAACCACCATTGGCCCATTGTTTGAGATCTTGAGAGAACTGCGGGCCCTCGGATTTCCCAATGCTGATCAGCACTGGGAGGGATGGTTGTGGGAGCTTGGCCTGGAGGATGCGCTCGGCACACCCTGGTAGAATCGTGAAGAAAACTCCACGAAGATAGTGCAGGGCTGAGTTGTCGCCGGCTTTTGCCCGATCGATCGCGTCGGTGAGGTCATCACCCTCTGATTTGTAAACCTCATCGAGCACTTCGATGTCGGGTGCAGGAATTCGCAAACTAGAGAGCTTGGCAGATGCAGATTGGGCATCGAAACGCATAAAGAAGAACCCTTGGCTCAGTAAAATACCGTTCTTAGCCTTACGGATACTAGCAATAGAGTTTTTTCTTATCAATACGTGTTATATGCCTTTTGGGAATAACTACGCAAGAGATACTACAGGATGTCTATATCGAGGGCTTTGTTTAGCTCATCTTCAATGTCGACGGAGCAACCATCCAGCTGGAAATCAGATTTCGCCAGTACGCCCAACGCCATCATGATCACTGGGGTTCCGAGATCAATACGCTTCGCTACGATCCTGATAGCAGCAAGATCGCGGAGGGAGGGCTTAGGGCGACCCGTGCGCCATGAATTGAGTGTCTCAAACGGTACGTCGATTTTCTCGGCGGCCTCCTTAAGATCTTCTGACCAAGTGGCTGCGATCAGTTCATCCAGGATGAATATCGGGGATGAGGCGACGTCTGCCTTCGTGACCTCCTCGAAATAGGCCGCGGTCTCATGGCTCTGGTTGACGGCTTTCGAATTGAACACAGCTGACTGCTGGATCAGGCAGTAGTCAGACCATCGAAAAACGTCCGCCATCTGCAGAACTCGGAACCCCGAGCAATGAAGAAATGCTGCGATGAGGTCGATTCGTTTTCGATCCAGTACATCGTGGAGGGCACGCGGCTTGGCTTTAGATTCATCCCCAAAACAACTAGCCAGCGTTTCTGCGGTGAAACCACAGGCCTTGCTAGCCTCTTGAAAGGGGAGCGATAGCAGTTCAGATCTATCGATTATGGCCTGATACAGGCGGAGCCCTGGGTTCACTAAAAATCCTTCTCTCTTAACTGATCATCAGCACTGATTCAGACACACGTTGTCGGCAGCTATCCAACAAATCATGAGAGAGTCCAAGAGATTTTGCTATCTCTGGGTCCATCCAGTCTGCGTGTGATGATCTATCCAACCCCGTAACCACACCATAAGCATAGGTCGAGGATACTGATAGCAATTGGCCAAGGATATCGGGTAGGGGGGACCTATTGGAATACGTGAGCAAAGCTTTTTGGATTGGAGCCGGGAATTTCCAGCGCTTCAGCAGCTCTGCTCCAACCTCAGCATTGTCAAATCCAAGCTGCGCCTGCTCGACAGGACGCCGGCCGGCAAGGTCGAATGCATCAACGGATTGAATTACGGTACAGGCTTCAACGGGCATTACCAGGTGAATGAGTAGAGCGCCAATGCCTTGCATCAAACCAGTTGTGAAAGCGATATCACGTTCTGCACCGATGCTCTCTGCCAGGGCAGATGCCATGAACGCAGTATGCAAACCCATCTTCCAGTAGGTCGGCATATCAATGCCTGGTGCATCCGCTAGCGCCTTCAGTAGGCCTGTCGTGATGATAGTGGTACGGAAGTTGTGTATGCCAATTATAGAAATGGCATCGTCGAGACGGGAAACAGTTCCGCTGCGTCCGAAATAAGCAGAGTTGGCCGTGCGTAGTACCTTTGCGGCGAGAGCCTGGTCAAGGCTCACTGCTTTCACAATGCTGGACAACGGCACTGAGGGATCCCTAGACATCGCTAGTAGCTCCATAACCACCGAAGAAATCGTGGGTAAGGCTGCGGGGTTTTTGAATATTTTTGCCAGGGCTTTCATAAAAATTCTCAGTGAAATTTTGAGCCATCTATCCGTAGGTAGAAAGTCAAATTGTAACGTCTTGAACAGGCATGGTCATTAATGATTAAAGAATTGGATTCCTGCGCCGATAGTGTCAAATGGCCCCCAAAAAGTAATTTTAGAAATATGTAACGCGAAGCTATACGCTATCTGTATTGATTTGGCGTCTGCTTGTATATTTCGTTATTGGTTCATGATTTCATCTTACACACCCATGTGACACATCCCCTGAGGCAAGGCAGTTAGGCGAAAAGCCTCAACAGCACACTCTTTCAGGAGACCCACATGATTTCGTACCCACAACATAATCAAGCGCAAACTCGTTCCCTGCTGATTTCCGGACTGTTCCCCAACGGGGAATCGTTCGCGGAGGAGGTCCAAGCCGATTCTTCCTACGAAGCCCAGATCAAGGTGCTCGCCCAGTGTCGCTATAGCGACCTGGGTGGTGACCTGGATGTCACTGGGCTGACGGATGCTGCCACTGGGTCATCTGTACAGGACTCGCTACTGTCGGCCGGCCAGGACCTCCTCAGCGAAGTAGAGGCTGTCGAGTATGTGATTCACACCGTTCAAAAGTCCCTCAGCAATGGCCGCACGTTCTCAGCTGGTTCCACCAGCGAGTTGAGCGCTTACGTTGAGTTCTTCGACCTCCTCCTATCGGAGGCCCCTCATGCGTTCGACGGACTATGCTCCGGTGATCGGGTGGCAGATGATGAGGAAATCACCCTTGATTTCGAAGATTCCAGTTCCGCTGAATTTGCGCTCGTGCCGGCAGATGCTCTGCTGACGCTGGCCACCGTGGCGCTGGTGGAGGGGAGGGCTGCTGCCGCTTATCAGGTACTTACGATGGCGAGCATCACCCGTGTTGCATTGAGCAAGGCCTGCATCCGGGCCTTGGTGTAAAAAAGACCTTCTGGATACCCTCCAGAAGGTCTTTTTTTTACCACTGCATTTTCAGTTGGTGTAGCTCGCTGATGCGCGCATGCAACTGATCTTGATAGTGAATTACCTGGCCTGTCAGAAGCACCCGAATGCTGGAAAAGTGTTCACCCTCTACCCAGCCTACCCGTGCTGGATCAACGATGCAGTTGATGCTGCCCGTGAGGTCGGATGCGATGAAGCTCAACCAAGCTACCCCCTCAATGCATGCGGTCTTGGGTGGTTCTGAAATCAAGTAGACGCCTTCGAAGTAACGGCCGGCTAGCAGTGTTGCAATGTGGTGGTGGCGGCCGCTTTCTGCGTAATCATCAGCGTTGCATATCATAGAATTTCCGTCGAGTCAGTAGAAAACCATCAACACCTAGGGTATAGTGATTTTATATGCAAATTAGTTATAGATGCTTGTTTGCCTAATTGTAAACTATGAGGAAGACCCATGAGCAAGTTGGCTGAATTTCGTGCCGCAGAGAAAGCACTGCAAGAACAACTTTCTGCTTTGGAAGCGCTGAAAAATGATTCAGGGCTCCAACGTGAAATTGAGTTCGAAAATAAACTCAAAAGCCTGATGCAAGAATACGATGCGAATCTGGGCAAGGTCATCGCTATCCTCGACCCGGCTTCAAGTCTGCGCAAAATCAATGTACGGCCAGATGGCGATCGTCAGCAGCGTAAGCCACGTGAAGTCAAGGTCTACAAAAATCCCCACTCCGGTGAGACTATCGAGACCAAAGGTGGCAATCACCGCCTGCTGAAAGAGTGGAAAACCCAATATGGTGGTGACGTCGTCGAATCCTGGAAAAGCTAAGTCATCTAGCTCTTCACAAAACCGGCTTCTGCAGCCGGTTTTTTTTCGCCCTTAAAAAACCCGCATAAATGCGGGTTCATGTTTAAGAGCGCTCTGCTTGAAGCCGCTGCTCGACGGCTTTCTTGATGCGATGCTCGTAGTCGTCGATCCATTGCTCGTAGCGAGCCAGTGCAGTTGCATCTGGTTTGGTTTCGTTGTTGCGCCACCGGTAGATGGTCATTTTGGTCACCCCAAGTATGGTGGCCATGTCTTCGTCTCTCTCAGCGTCGATGGAAAGGCGAGTCATCCACTCAGCCAAGATGACGCTCATGTCCCGGTCGAAACGCTTAAGGCGTTCCCTCCGGTGCGGCTCCTCTGCCAGAAGTCCCCGAGCCTTTTCCATTACCTCCATTGGCACCGACGCAGTCCGACCATAGATGTAGGAGGAGAGTCGAGGGAGACCAATGCCCAGGGCAAAGGCATAGTCTTGATTGCGTAGGCCCAGGTCAGAGCCGATCTTCACCAGTTCTTGCTGATCAACCGAAAGCTCGGCCCGGCTACCGCCGCGGGGACGCTTCACACCAGCATCAGCTGGTTTGTCTCGTGATGAAGCGTCCGTATCGTTTTCTTGGTCGTCCGTAGGCTGAGGTTGTACAAGGCGCACCATTGGATCTTGATCCATGGCATAGATGCCGGAACTGGCCACTGTTTGTTCTCCGTTGATCACCCGTTTAAGTGCTGCGGCCATTTTAATGGTGGCAGCTTCTGTATCGATATCTCGATCGTGGTCTACTTCTATCTGGTCGGCAAGACCGACTTGCTCCAGCTCCTCACCCTTTTCTTGCATGTCCTCGATGGAGCGATGATTGATCATCAGCTTCTGGCGATCTCTTAGGACTTCTCGGCTGACGTTGTGCGCCACAGCGTAGACAACCGCATAGACGGCATCTTGATCTTCAATCTTAGCCAGCATAGAGCCGAAGAAGACTTCCAGCGTCCTTTGCAGGACCTCTTCAAAATCGCTGAGTTCGCACTTGTTTTGACGGAGCTTGACCCTGCAGATCTTGCGAACGCGTTCATCGCGATCCATCTCGAAGGCCAGACGGTTCACAAGTGTGCGTGAGCGGTCTTTATTCGAGATGAAAGTCCCGCACAGCTTTTCAAAGGTCGAGGGGGGGCCGGAAGGCTTGGAGGAGGGGAGTAACTCGATGTCGGTGTCTTGCACAAGCCCTGAAACAGTCTCTTGCTCCAGGGCATCAATCTTTTCTACTGCCATAAAGGGCTCGTTGATTATCAAACCTACGCAGCCACGGTATCCACAGATCGGTCCAGTTGAGGGAGAGCGACACTCCTGAACTGCGCCAGCGAACTGGACACATGGAGGAGGACATTGATGCCGGCGGCCAAGATCTCAGTCTTGATCTCAGGGTAGGCACTCATCGCGTGCTCGATCCGCTCACCTACTTTTCGGATCTGGTCCGCTTGGCTTAGATCATCCACCCCGAACACTGTGCTGGGGTTCTGACCAGGTTCAACACCAAGGGCGTCCAGACCGATTTCCATTGGGGAGTACTCGTGGATCATGAAGCATTACCTCTGGTAGCGACCGCAGAAGGCCGCTTTTATTGATTATACGTACGTGACAGAGAACGTCAATCAAATCCATAACGCGTAAGTGGAAGACTGACCCGTTTCAAATCGTAGTACTGTGCATTACGCAGGCATGTGATTGGTGATGCAGGGGCGAGTGATCAGATGCAGGTCGCCTGGATTGCCCGCTCGAAGCCGGACAATGCTGCGTGAACCTCAGTCATATCTGATGCAAATGTTGACGCGATAACGACGCCAGCCAGGAGAATTTCAGTCTTGGCTTCTGGGAAGTCTGTCATTGCTTTGAGCATGCACTTGGATGCGCACTTATTAGAGCAGCTTTTGTTGAATCGTGGGCAATGCGGTTTGCCATCGGTTGAGAGGCAACCCAGCGACGAAAGACCGATTTCCGTAGCTCCCTGGTATGTGTCAAAGCTGTAAGACATGCTGTGTCCCTAGTTCCTATCTAATCCGTTGATTGGCGGTGCAGGACAAATTATAGGGACGTGTTGTTATGAGGGTCAACAAATCGGCGCCAGAAAAGTTCCCTGAAAAGTACGCTTTAATGTATGCAAAATTTGGTATGCACGATTTTTCGTATGCAAAAATGCCGCTAGGGTTGGAATTGTGAAAGTGTAATCCATTTGATGAATAAAAAAACCAGCACCTTGAATAAGGCGCTGGTTTATGTGATGCAGTTAAAGAAAGACGTCTCCATCAGGAACAACGAGGATGTCTTCTGGAGTGTCTACTATGCGGGTTTGATCCTTGATCAGGTCGTCCACGGATCCAATAGTAGGGGCTGCATTTTCCTCGATCGATTGCTTGGCCCTTTTGGCTACGAGTGCGCATTGCACGGTTTTTGGCCGCTGTTTACTGGTGGGTGGAGTGATGCCGTTGCCTTGAGGAAGGTTCTTGAGATGTGCATCGTTTCTTCTCTTTGGTGGGTGCGGAATGTCGCTAAGGTCATATGTCTTTGGTGTATCCCGCTTGCATTGAGTCTGTCCTGCGCGTTGGTGCTCGTAGGTCCGTTGTGGTTTAAATGAAGTATTGTCACTTTTGGTATTAATAACTGGCCAATATGTGAAGCTTCCTGTTTTCCACCATGCGATCACAGGTACACATATAAGGAGAGTCAATGTGAAAAGCGCTAGCTTATGCGCCACCTCCGTAACCACTACCAGCGCAATGTAGATACAAACTACTACAAGCCATGCCGATACATGCCCATTGATACGTTTCATTCGGTCTCCCAGGTTCGCTTTATGAGAGGGTATGCCGCACATGCCTGTGCAAAACGAGCAAAAAAAACCCCCGTTTCCGGGGGCTGGTGTGGCGTTAGAAGATGAACTCCTTCCTCAGGGCTTGTGCCGCTGGTTTAGGAGCGGGCTGTCCAGTTTGCACTGATGGCAAACCAGGTTGAGGCAACTGTGCCGTCGGTAAGGCGGGCACGGTCAGGGGGACGCTGAGCTGATCTCGAACTATTGCATTCTCGGTAGAAGCTTTCCTATAGGCATCGATTTGGCTTTCGGTCAGAGTAATACCGTGTGCACTGAGCAAGGCACGCCAGTCGACTTGACCTTTACGTGTGGAGAGAAGTACAGATACGCCGTCGGATTCATGTCGTTTGCGACCTGGCGGCATCTGCGATAACAAAACCCCCCGGGCGGCTTCCTCTCGCGCTGCCGCTTCCTGAAGCAACCGGTTTGCCTGTTGCCAGGAGGCCGCTGCAGCTTCCCATTCATCCGTACACCATTTCCCCGTTTGTAGCCGGTGCCAGAAATCATGCTCACCTCTTAGGATTTGATCGATCCGCTTCTGATTCCGCAGGACCTTGAGCAGCACGCCCTTAGTTCCATCAAAGGAGTAGTAGTGTGCAAAGGGGGCTTCAGCAACGAAGATCTGGTGCTGAACCTGGTCCACGTACTCCGGTGGGATGATGCCTTTGAGCGCAAGCTCATGAGCAGTGGCTCCTGGACATTTAATCTCGACCGGGATGCCCAAGAAGGGATTAAACCCGTCTAGCGATGCCCGGATAAATGGGATCGAAGCACTTTCGGCAATGATGGGAGTTACCGTGGCACCGGTGTGTCTCTCATATGCCGCCCTTGCTATAGGTTCCAGCTGATGACCCCTGGCTCGGATCCGATCTACAAAGGGGGTCGGCGGCGGGGGAGGCCCGATGCCTAGCCTGAGTCTGAAAAGCTCATAGGAACTGCGGAATTTTGAAGTGCCCATGATCTGGGGCGCCTCACTAGCTCCGATTCCTTCACTACGCCATGCGAGCCAGGCGGCGGAGTTTTGCTGAGCAGCTGGACCCGTGATGATGCGCATTGCCATATCGCGATCTCCTCGAAAAGTGACCTGCACCGGAACGGTGGACGGCCTGATAACGGGAGATGCTTAACGTTCAAGCTGAAACTGGATGCCATGGACTGGCGTCACTGGGAGGGGAAGGTAAAGCAGAAGAGAAGGGGACTACGATGGGCGCTAACCCAAAAGACCGGCTGTTTGGCAGCCGGTCGCACACAGCATTGGTGTTACTCGCCGATCCTCATCGTGCGGGGAAGACCCAGCATGGCGTTCTGCATACGAAGATCATTCAGCGAGATCGAGGGATCTGATGTCGCTGCAGCTGAACTGGCGCAACCCCGGCCGGTTAAGCAAACCGTGTGAATCACCAGGTTCGTCCCCGCGAGTTTGTCGACGTTCTGGCCGTTGGTGGTCTGTGCTGCATCGGATGCTGCGGTTAGGCCCGAGGCGACGTTGTTCCCAACCATTCCAGAGTCGGTGCAATTGTTCAGCAGTGAGCACGTCGCGAGGGATACAGCCAGAGAGGCGCCCGTGGCCACAGTGTTGCCCACTGCTGTGTGAGCTTCCTTGTACTGTGAGGCCGGGCCCGCATAGACCTCGCTGATGGTGTACGTGACCTTGGCATCACCCGCAGTCTGGTTGTAGCCAGCTTTCTTGAGAGCGTCATTCACATACGCAGTCATGTCACCAAGGGCGGCGTCCTCGGTGACAGCCTTGACAGGTACACCCTCCACCAAGCGCCCATTAATCTGTGCCGCTTGAACGCGCACCGGGCCTTTCTCAACGGTGATTGGCTTCGCTGCACAACCAGGTAAGCCGATGATGACGCAGGTTGCAGCTAATGCTGCGATTGCTTTTTTGATCACTTGAGGGCCTCAGGGGTCTGGATAACATGTAGCAATAATACTGAGTGAGGCACTTTCAGGCTAGTGGCCAGTTCAAATCACAGGCACAAAAAACCGCCACTGGGGGCGGTTGATTTGGCAATGAGGTTTGGAAGACCTCACTGGCGACTTGATGACACGTTCGACACAGGCAGGATATAGCGAGACGCTAGGTCACGCAACATGCCAAATGGATGCCCTATTCAGTGAGGGAGGGGGCGTGTTGACCTACACCCGGGAAAGGACACGAAATCGAAGAACGGCGTAGCAAAAAAAACTGGGCCTTTTGATATACAAAAGAGCCCAGTCCTGGTAACCACAGCTGCCGCGGCGCTGTAGGTGGAGAATCCACCGTTACCAAGACTGAGCTCACCTCTTTATCGCCATTAGGATAGTCGACAGCAGTACGACGTCCTGCTTGGCTAGCTTGCGAATCCCCACCAGTTGCACCTGGCTGCTATGTGAAGGACATACGTCCGGGGAAGTCATTTGCGCTGCTCACGTAGTGGTGAGCGACCTGAGGGATAACCGCTTCGACCTAATCGTCCAGCTGTGTTGTTAGTTCCTGGGAGACGCCCGGACTCAACGTATTGTCTGATCTCAGAGACTGGCGGTGCATCACCGAGTCGAGAACACAGAGGCAAACACAGGGGATGCATTAGGGAGCGGAGATATCAGGCGGTATGTGGGTAGTGCGCTAACCCGTTACCGTGTTGCTGACTACAAAGGAGGCTTCGCGACCTCGGACCTGACTGGCTTCTCCAGTGGGAGTATCCGTTAACTTTGCCTCAGGTGATGTTCAACATGGGCTGATAAACACCATTTCAGGACCAAAAAAAACCGGCCCTGAGGCCGGTCATGCATTTGGTGCGGGTGGTCACGTGCACCTTTTAGCCACGGTGGTGGACGCCATGAGGTCGAAGATGAACTGGGATTTCACAGTGAAAACCGGAACCGCCACGAAGGCTGCAAGCACAATGGCCAGCACGAGCGGATGACCAATGCTGAGCAAAATCAAGACGGACATGATCTTCAAGGTGGTGCGCAAGATGCACTGCCAGGTGGACAGGTTGCCCTTGAGAGAGATCGTCCTGACACGGAACAACAGCTTGCCGGCAGTCGTGCCCCGCCAGGTCTTGGTCAGTGTCGCTTCGTAGATCAACCACACCAAAGGCAACAGAACAAGGAAGTACGGCGCCAGGCTCAGCGCAGCGCCTTCAGTCCAGCTCAGGCCAGGTGTAGCAATGTCGAATGGGCCCGACGTATCCACATGGGCGTTATGAGCCATGACCCAAGCCAGTAGTGCGAGCGATCCTCCCAGTACCAGCGATACCAAAACAAAGTCAGTCGTGGTTGCCGCTATGCGCTGAGCGACGTTCAGCAGTTTGGAGCCAATTTTCATCGTTCACCTGATTGTTTGTGGAGGGCTAGAACATGGTGCCCAACGCATCGAGTGCTGCTTTTTGCGCGTTTGTAGGTTCGGCCGGTGTCGCATCTTGAGAATCATGCGATGAGCTGCCTTCATCAAGGGCATCTGCACCTGTGAGCAGCTGAGGCTGTTGGTTGATGAGTGAGTCCTGAACACCCGTACCGTGTACAGGTGGTGTGGCGACAGGTACTGACTCTGGATGAACCTCGACAGAACCATTGTCCAAGGGAGCACCAGCAGTTTGGCGACCCATCGGCTCAGGTTGCAGGGGAGGGCGAACCTCCTCGACAACCAAGGCCGGCTCCATCGGTTCAGGGGGAGCTAGGGGCACGGGGGAAGGCGCGACTACCTGAGCTTTGACAGCTCCAGGTTTTGCCGTGATCTCTCGCTGCCGTGGTACCCGTTTTTTTCGCGTTGGCGGAGTAGCACTATCACGCTTGGATTGGCGGCCCGTCGCAATCATCCCCCCTGGGCCAGCAAGAGCGTGGTTCAGAGCTGTGTCTAGGGTGCCTGCCGCACTGTGGCTCAAAAACCACTGATAAAAGACACCTCTGATAAGAGGCGTGTCTTTACCGTATGGCAGTTCGGACATGAACTCCAGCAAACCTGGGCAAACGTCCTCTGGGATATTCAGATTGATTTTGCGCTCAGTTTCATTAGGGTCATATACACGAATGAGCTTAGCCATTTACAGCAGACACTCTTTTGGCATTCGCGTTTACGATGCTCCGGATAATTTGTCCAAGGGCATAGCGAGCAAAACCGTCAGCAACAGCCCAGCGAGGATTTTCTACAAGAATGCTGTGTTGCCATACATCTTTGGCACGAGCATAGATTGCTTCGGCGCTTCCACCCGCAACCAAAATCCCATTGAGCGACCGTGCATCGTCGGAAAACAACGAGTTACCTTTAGAGATAACCTCCTGAACCACGTGTTGTTGAGCTTCGGTCACTTGCTCTTGAATGTTTACCTCTTGACCGTACTGGAAAAGAGATTTGGTGCTGAACGATTCCTCACACTCCACCAGGCTTGCTTGGATCTCGCGCTTGCCCAGGATACGTCGCAACTGCTCTGCAGCTGCACTCATTCCAGCGCAGGAGTCAGCGCCCCGTTCAATATATTGACCCTCCCTCATCAAAAGAAAGTCAGTCGAGTAATGCCCGCCCTCGATGACGCCATAGGACTTAGGCCTTCCGTTAGCACCATTGATCAAATTCTCAATGGGCATGCCTGACTGATCCAGGATGTAGTCACAGTAAGCGCCCATTGGCTGAGGAAGCGCTTTCAACTCGACAGTTTTTGGGAGTGCTTTCTTAGTGCGCTCGACCAAGCTGTCCTTGCGAGAACCGAACAACTTGGACGGCGTGCCGATGATGACAAATGCCTCATCAATTCCTTGAACACCCTTGGCACGGAGCCTGGTGAAAGCCGACTGAATAAGCGCTAGGTATTCAGGGGTATCCGTCCAGTTGTCGTTCAGCCCGATAGAGGAGGTTAGGTTGCCCTGGAGGCGAGCGGTATCGCCAGTGAAGTATGCCTTGCCATCGACAACCTCGGTCTCGGCCTGGGCGCGAGCCGCAGTCGTCGGGTCGGTGAGTTCGACAGCTGGAACCGCCAGAGTGGGGTACATGATCTCAGTTCGTTTGCCGTCGTGGTAAGCGACGACTTTAATGGCGCTACGACCCGCATCCAAACCGATTGCTACGCGACCTTTCATGAAATAAAACCTCTATAAACCAGTGACTTAGACGGGTTAACGATGCGCACTGTGCAGTGTGCAGTACCTACAGTGCAGTGCGATGTAGCTACTGCGCTGTATGCATTGCAGTAAGTCTAAGATACATAACACGTATTGACAATACTGGATGATGGCAAAGAAAATTCGCCAGAACGTGCCTCCTCGGCGCGGCTATACACAACCCCCCGGCGAACGCTTAAACAATGGCTATACACAACCCCCCCTCCATCGACGATTTCGAAGAGCTTCGGCGCAAAGGCAAGGAGTCGGTCGACACCGCCGTCGACTACCTGATTCGAATCGATCACCTCCTGGTTCGCATGGGCGAATTGCTCTACGTCATGCAGCCGTTCCAGACGGGGCGCATAGGGATCGATTTCAACCAGCACCGTGGCCAGTCGAGGCCATTCGTACGGGTGTACCGAAAGCTCAAGGCCGGCAAGGGGAAATGGATGTCTACGAACGTGAGCCACAAAGGCCTCACGAAAAGAGTGAAGCGAGCCCGAGAATTCGAGCCCAACCACAAGCTAGTTCTGAGCCTTTGCGAAAGGATTTCTAAACTCTTTGACCTCAGAGCCGAAATGCACGAGCGGGTACGAAATATGAGCCATGGCGTAAAGCTAACGCTCAAGGCCAGGGAAGATGATCTGGCATCTCTTGAGACTCTGGTGGGCAGCATGCTGGACCAGGTGGAAACGAAATTCGAAGGAGAGCTCAACGTGGATGAGTAATTCCTAATCAGTTTCGCGAAGGCCTTGTCGATCAACGTCGGCAGGGCCTTTTTTGTGGCTGAGGGCGACCAGAAACAGCTCGGTGTCAGGCCAAGTAGGAACTGGGCTACGGGTAAAGCGGACCAGAAGCAAATCGGTGTTATGCGATGTGTGACTCTGCGGCTTTGGCGAAGCTAACTAGAAGCTGACCGGTGTTATGCGCAATGGGATCCCGCGGCTTTGGTAAAGCGGACCAGAAGCCTACCGGTGATTTGGCGAAGTCATATCCAGGCTCTTGCTAAGTGTTGTGAGATCCGGCCGCTAAGAATTGCTTTTGCATTCGGTGGTGAGCTGACTTCTATCCGGGCCTAGCGGTGTTTGACCCGAACTGCCTCGCGCCCATTCCCTTAATCTCATTTAATTATCTTCATTAGTTTTCTCTTATTCCGGTCGCACCATCGACCTCATTCCGGCGCCGGCACTTGTGTCGGATTCTCTTTTTCCGCTGCTTGTTGTGCCACTCCTTGTTGTGCCACGCCTCATTCTGCACGTTTGGTTTGGGTGTCTGTCGTGGGGCTGGCAGTTGTAGATCTACCAGTTCTTTCTATGCCGCTTGTGCCTATACATCTGCCCGTTCTTTCTATGCCGCTTGAGCCTCTACATCTGCCAGTTCTTTCTATGCCACTTCTGCCTCTGCATCTGTCGGCTCCCTTCTTCCGCTGAAGTATTGGACTCATTATCCTGCTGTAGATTCTTTTCTCTCATCTCTTCTCTTCTCTTTATCATCTCCATTATTTCACTGCGGCTTCTACGTCGTCTTCTGTTCGCGAGAGCATGCGTTGCGAGCACTAGGCTCTGGGGGGCTGGCGCGTTCATAGAGCCCTTTTTCAGGTGACTTCTTCTCCCGCTTGGGCGGGACCATGTTGTTCGCGCGACAGTTCTAAATGTTGAATTGTGCCATCGCTAGTTTGGGCTTCGTTGTTGCGCTGCCGCATTGGCATCTCATTGTGCTGGCGCTTGTTCTGCTGCGGCTGGTTTGGCGCTTTTTTGCTCCCGCCGGCAGCATAACCATTTGTGCCTTTCGCTGCGCCCGAGGGCGAGCCCGGCGGTCGACCATCATTCCTTGCAGGTTGCGTCAAGCGAAACAGCCCGCCGGCTGCCGGTGGTGACCCCAAGAAGGATCTGACGGGGGAGGAGAGCGACGGGCTGAGAAAGATGCGACGGGGTTACAGCGGCTAGCTGTGCAGGCGCTTGATGTTGTCCTGCAACTGGCCGCCTATGATCGGTCGCGGTCGGTGGTAGACGGTGTGAGACCTGTTGCTGCGGTTTGCGATCCTGGGCTTGGCTGGCAGGGTGCGGTACCCGGCGGTCGGTGGTAGACGGTGTGAGACCTGTTGCTGCGGTTTGCGATCCTGGGCTTGGCTGGCAGGGTGCGGTACCCGGCGGTCGGTGGTAGACGGTGTGAGACCTGTTGCTGCGGTTTGCGATCCTGGGCTTGGCTGGCAGGGTGCGATGCCCGGCGGTCGGTGGTGGTTGAAGCTGGATCTGTGCGGGCGGTGCTCGGTCCGGCTCGCAGCGTGTGATGCTTGGCAGGCGGTTGACGGCTTGTGATCTGCCTGGCAATGACGGACCCGGTTGCTCTCCTGGTACCGGTCGTGACCGGAGAGGCAGGTATCGTTTATTGGCTGGCGGTAGTCAGCGCCTGCGTGGTGGTGCTTTGGCTTGATCGGATTCGTCTCTGCTCAAGCTGCTTGTGACAGCTTTTCTCTGATCGGTGTCCTTTGGGTGGGAAGCACTTCATTGCCTCCATGATTCGCAGCTCATTGCAAGCGTGCGTGCCCATAGGCGATTGCGGCCCGGGGTTTCTCTGCAGCGAGCTTCTCCCTTTTCGTTGCTGGGCGGCGTATCGGCGCCGACGGGGGCGGCTTTTATGGCTTCGAATGAGCATAAATGGTTGTGCTCTGGCTTTCCGCTTTTGTCTCCCCTCGGACATAAATGGTTGTGCTGACGCCCGACGCTTTTTATCGCTATAGAGTCATAAATGCTTATGCCTATATTCGTAACACGTAACTATAATTTGTCTTGCATCAATACAAATCTATAGGTATCGTTGAGTCATAAATGGTTGTGCCAAGGAGCCGCCGAGATGAACAAACCCTTTATGTTGAAACAGGTTGGGAAGGGGGCCGGGTCGATCGCTCTGGCTGCTGCAGCTTGTCTGTTTGCTGCATACGTTCGACAGGCCTTCGGTGGCTGGGCCTTCGCAGGCTCGTTGCTCTTGGTCATCGCAGCCAGCATTCCGATGGTCCTGTTCTTCAATCTGTTTGCTGATCCAAATGTGAAGTTCAGAAAGAAGGAACGGCTGATGGATCAGGAAGACCCTCACTGCATCTTCAACGACAGCATGAACATGTTCCGCAAAGACGACGATTGATTCACTACTCGCACCTCAAGGAGGCCGGCAATGGCCGCGAAAGCTTTCACCCCAAACAAAGACCAGGTTGTTGCCCTGGGCAGTACCGCCAAGCGCTTGCTGATCCGCGCCAAGGCGGGTGCTGGTAAGACCTCGCTGCTCATCGAGCACGCCCTGCGGTTCCCAGCCCTGCGTCTGCTGTATGTGACCTTTGGTAAGGCCAACAAGGAAGATGCAGCTGCTCGCTTCCCTGGCAACGTCACCACCAAGACCAGTCATGGGCTTGCTTGGGAAGTCGGCGCCCAGTTCAAGAAGGTTGGCAAGCAAGATGATCTCCATCCATCCCAGTTGGCCAAGCAGTACGGCATCCCAATGGCGTTCGCTCGCCACCTCTACGTCACCCTGCACAACTACATGGTGTCGGCTGACCAGGAGATCCTGGCAGCGCATGTGCCTGCACAGATCGTTGGCGATGACCGTGAGAAAGCTGCGGCGTGGGCGAAGGTTGTTTGGGAAGACCTGCAGCGCCTGCGCCAATGGTCTCGTGGGTGCGGCGAAAGCCAAGCCGAGCGTGCCGAGTTTCTGGAGACCACCCACCTGCGAATGCCGCATGACGGTTACCTGAAACTGTGGAGCCTGGGTGACCCTGATCTGAGCTACCGCTACGACCAGATTCTTCTGGACGAGTACCAGGACACCAATCCTGTCTTTGCTGCGGTGATCCTGCGCCAGGACTGCCCGCTGCGCTTGGCCGGTGACGACTTCCAGGCAATCTTCGGTTTCCGTGGTGCTTACAACACCTTCGAACCGTCGCAGTTCGACCAGGTCGTTTCGCTGAGCGAGAGCCACCGTTATGGCGCCGGCATCGCCGATCTGGCCACCATGCTCTTGCGTGAGTTCGCCGGCGAGCAGGATCCAGTGCGCAGTTCACGCCATGAGCTGACTACCCGCTTCGCCGTCGACCGCACCAAGCCGTACGCAATCATTGGCCGCACCAATGCGAAGCTGTTCGCTAGTGCTGTCCAGTTGCTGGAAGGCCATCGTCTTCACTTCGTGGGGGGCGTCAACGAGTACCCGTTCGACAAGCTGGTTGAAGTGCACCACCTGCGAGCCAACACGGGGGTCCGTCTGCGCGATCCTTTGCTCAGTGCGTTCCGCTCTCTCCAAGATCTGGAGGCTTATGCCAACGACACCGATGACAAAGAGATCCACGCCCTCATCAGTGTTGCCAAGCAGTACGGCGATCAAATCCCGAGCCTGGTACAGCGGATCAAAGATGCTTGCGTCAGCGATATCGATAACGCGACCGTCATTCTGTGCACTGCCCACCGCTCGAAAGGTTTGGAGTTCCCGCAGGTCGTTCTGCTGAGCGACTTCCTCAACCTGATCACCGATGCCGGCCTGCCGCTGGTGCTGGATACTCCTGAGCTGCGCCAAGAGCTCCACCTGCTGTATGTGGCGCTGACCCGTGCGATGGTATCCATTGAGGTGAATGAGCAGATCCAGGCAGTTTTGCGTTACTGCGAGGCCGCTGGGATGGTGGGTGAAGCGGTACGACCTGATGCCAAGCACACCGAACAAGCGGGGGGGCTGGTGCTGGTTGTGAGCCCTGAACAAGAGGCCGAGGCCTTCTCCGCGATCACCGGCGTGGGGGCGCTTTCCAAAGTGGCTGACCTTGTCGGCGCCGACGCTGCCCTGCTGTTCGAGGGCGATGAAGTTGAGTCGCGCATCGAGCTGGCCATCCTGCGTCATGCGGCACTGACTGCTACGGCGATCGCGGGCGTAGTGGGTGTCTCCGTATCCCAGGCGGCCGATACCGTGGCCTCGATGGTGCGGCAGGGTCGCCTGCATGGTGGCCTGTTCTTCGGTTGCCCAGATATCACCGGGCGCCTGGTCAGTGACCTGCATCTGGAAGTGGCCTGATGCACTACCTACTGATCGGAGCAGGGCGCGAGCATGGCTGACGATTTCATCCGGATTTTCTACCGCCGGCAAGCGGGTGGCGTATCCAAAAAGTCATCCGTCTCCATTGACCCGTTGATGTTCCAGATCTTCGTCAAGATCAAGGGGAGCATCGGTGAGGCCCGGGAGACCTTGAAGGAATGGGCAAAGGCTGCGGATACCGAGCGCACCGACGCGAACTACCGCATGGGGAACTCCCGCATTGTGCAGCAGCGGATGTCCCAGGAAATTCTGGACATGGTCAATGAGGGCATGTCTGCTCGGGCGGTGAAAGAGGCGACAGCCGCGGGCGAGGGGAAAGGCCGGGGTTCTCGACGGGGCAAGCGGGCCGTGGGTGTCGAACCTTCGCATCAACTGCCCGCGGTCACCGGGCATCTCTCGGACGACCACGTCTAGCGACGTTGCTGGCGCTCATGATCGTGCTAGGCGGGGCAGGCTTCGAATGGTTCGTTTGTGTGATTGGTCAAGTCAGCGCGCATGATTGCTGGACGGTGACTTGCTTTGGCTACGGGAGGTTTGGAGAGAGGTGTTGCACGACACGAGCGTGTCGCTAATAGGAGATGAATCACCCTAACGGTTCCACGCCCAACGAGCAATACCCTGGGCAGGTTTGTTGATCGGCGTAGGCGGCGTGCTCCTTCCGAGCTGGAAGCGAAATCACATTTACTTGACCAACATCACAGGCGGGCTACACGCCATTTTTTAACCAGCGTGCGTATTGGTACGCGTAAAGAATCCAAATAGGAGTAAGTATGTCAATTCTCAACGGCATGGACGGAGTGCTTGTTCCCGCCCTGGTGATCTGCGCCTTTGCGTATTTCGCCATTGCGATGCTGAAGCGCCGCAAGGGCTACTCGACCAAGCATTACCAGTGCATCCCCCTGCTCACCGAGCGCGAGCAGGACTTCTTCTGGCGGCTCAAGGAGGCGGTACGCGACGACCTTGTCATCGCGCCCCAGGTGGTCTTCGGCGCCTTCATCAAGGTGAAGGCCACCGCCATGACCGACAAGAACCACGCACGGCATATGGTCGCCCACAACCGCTGCGACTTCCTGCTCTGCGACAAGCAGCTCAAGCCGGTAGCGCTGGTCGAGGTCGACGACTCCACGCACAACAGCGCCAAGGCCAAGGCAAAGGACCGACGTCGTGACGAGCTGATGAAGGCCGTGGGGGTTTCCGTGCACCGGTACCGCGGAATGCCCACGGCCAGAGAGATCCGGAAGGACTTGAAGCTGTAGACCCGAATCCTTCCCCCGATCCCTGATTAACGAAACCAGCAGGTGAGCATCATGAGTGACCACGATTCATCCAATGACTACTTCGATCACACGCCGGGGACGGCCGGCGAGGGGTCTCTGATCTTCGCGAGCGTTTTCTTGGCCGCGGTGGTGGGGTACGTCGTGTTTGCGGCAATCAGCACCGCCGTCCTGAACTTCAAGGCTCCCGTGAGCGCCGAGGACCTGCACCTCGCTTCCTGGTTGGTGGTTCCGCCATCGCTGTCGTTCATCTGCGCATTTTTTTGCTTCATCTGCATCATGGGTGGCGCTCTGCAAGCCTTCAGAGGCAGCGCGTTGGGTCTGATTCTCATCATGTTTGGTGTGCTTGGTATGCCAACTATCTTCCCCAGCGTCTCGTTCCGCAGCGCCGTGCTGGCAAGCGAGGCGAAGGTCGGCTGTTACGACTACACGAGCCTTGCCTGCACCAAGATGCTTGGCCTCCCCAGCAGCGCGACCTCCGATCAGTCGAGCAAAGTCGAACGCAAGACATCGGCGCCGATCGAGGTGATGGCTTTCCTGCGAGCACCTTTCGATGTGTACAAGGCGGACCAGCTCAACGAAATGCTCGATGCCCAGCGCCTGGAGCTGAAAGAAGAGATCCGCAAGGGCTCGCACAGCCAGGAAAGCACCCACCCTACATCCCTAGTTGCTATCCCAGCAGGTGAGCATCATGAGTAACCACGAATCCTCAAGTGAATACGTCGACCCTGTACCAAGGACGGCCGGCAAGGGGCCTCTGATCATCGCAAGCCTGCTCTTGGCCGTGCCGGTGCTGTTCGTCGTGTTTGCCGTGATCAGCGCAGCCGTTCTGAACTTCAAGGCTCCTGTGAGCCCCGAGGACCTGAAACATGCCTCGTGGTTGGTAACTCCCCCAACAATCTCGTTCATTCTGTCCGGTGTCAGCGTCTTCGCGTTCGTCATAGGCGCCTTTCGCGCATTCGTGGGCAGTGCCTTCGGCCTGGTACTGATCATGGCTGGGATTGTGAGTGGTACCACTATCTTCCCGAGCGTCTCTTTCCGTAGCGCTGTTCTGGCAGGTGAGGCGAAGGTGGGCTGCTACGACTACACGAGCAGCGCCTGCACCAAGATGCTGGGCCTTCCCGACGCCGCGACTTCTGAGCAGTCGAGCAAAGTCGAAGGCAAGACATTGGTGGCGATCGAGCTGCTGGCGTTTGCCCGGGCTCCGTTCGATGTGTTCAAAGCGGATCAGCTCAACCAGATGCTTGATGCGCAGCGAACCGAGCTGAAGAAGCAGTTGGACGCGTACGCCGAGTAGTCAGCCAAGGGGGGCCGGAGTTGGCCACCCGATTCAAACCACGGCCTTCACCGAATGAGGGTGGAGCGCTTACAGCACTTTCTGGATGCGCTGAGCACCAGACATGAGGACGAGACATGAAAACTATTGGTGGAATGATTTTGGGGTGGTTTGCCGGGATGCAGACGAGCTCATCTCGGAGATGATCGTCATGATGGCACGAGCGTCTATGTACGTGATCCCTGGTGCCATGGCGGCTCTGTACACAATCCTCGCCTACAACGGCGTACGCGATGAGCACAAGTAAAACGAGCGCACTCTCGCAGGCTGATTCGAATACTGCGGAACACGGCGACGGGTCTCACGCCCCGCGAAAGCACAGAACAAAAGGGAGTAAGTGATGCAAAAACATGAGTTGGACGCAGTGGACGGTGTTGATCGAAGCTCGGTTTATCGGGTCCTGGGCGCAATGTGTTTGGCCGTCGGGTTCTTCTGCATCGGTCCCATGGTGATCGACCACGAGTTTGCGCGTAGTGCTCTCGACATGTCGTCGGGGCGGGCCGCTGTGCTGATGCTTTCGGCGGCCGGTGTCGTTTTCTTCCTGAGGGGAATGGCCGGCTTGGCTGTGCTCCTGCTCGGGTTCTTGGTCGCCGGCGCCGTATGTGAGCAGTACTACGCCCTGGATGCGGCTACGACAATGGGGGCGATCGGCTTTCCTTTCCTCATGGTTGGGATAGGCCTGTTCATCTTCAACCCAGCTCACTGAGCCCCGCACTATCCGCAAGGCCCGCTATCAAGGCGGGCTTTTTCGTTTGTGGGGGCAGCGCTCCCTATCTGGTGGAGCACATCGCTGTCGGAGGTCCAGGGCAGCACGGCTTGGCCGCTCACGAACAGTCGCGACAGCGACTAGACCAACCACACAAACGGACTATTCGGATCTCCGCTGCCAGGGCCTGCGGCCGGCATTAACGGTCCTCCCGTATCGTACGAGCCGCTGCTGGCGCATACCAACATCTGATATCGTATAGGTACGTGTGTAGAATCAAATTTGCCATTATGATGTGGATCAAGGGCGGCCCTCGGTATCCCAGGGCCTCATGTAGCGATCCTCAGCGGATCCAGGGGAGGGTGCATGGCCAAACAAGATGAGATGACGAATCGATCCATCGCGATCCTGATCAATCTGTCTGCGGGCTTGGATGAAGCCGGCATCGAGTGCGGCGATGAGCGCGTACCGCTCACCGCACACCTGCGCCTGGCCGCCGCCGCCGGCGCCGCCTCGTTATCCCAGCGAGCCAAGCGGTCGACGCCGTTCTCGAACCAGACGAATAGTCCGCATGTGAAGTTGGTCAAGACCGCAGCTAACTGGCTTGACCAGTTGAAGGTGGTCAAAGGGTTCCACGGGGACGTCTCGGCGGCCGAGTTTCTCGGTGTCAGCCAGACCCAGTTCTCCCGCTGGCGTACCGGCAAGGACCTCCTGGACAATTACCACGCCTGGCAGATCGCAGCAGCGTTGAATGTGAACCCGATGGTGGTGATCGGCAGCGTTGGTTTCCACCACTCACGCGACACGGATCGCACCAGGTGGTTGGCCATGCTCTCAACGGTCCTTGATTCGGAACTCCCTGCGGTACCTGCGCAGACGCCGGCGGCGCCAGCTCAGGCAGCTGAGCAGGTGCAACAGGCTCAGGCTCCAGCTCCTAGCAGTGCTGGGGGAAACACTGAGTCGACCGCCCAGGGCAGCAAATGGACAGAAGAGGAAGATCAGCGGCTCGTTGCGAGCTACCGTGACGGCTCCGCGATCGACGCCCTGGCCACGGCACATAGGCGCACCCCCAAGGCCATCTTGCTGCGACTCAGCAACACCCACCGCTTGATACCGGCTGAGCAGCTCTCGAGCTTGTGTGAGCTCTACGGCGTGAACCTGAAAAGTCCTGGGAACGGGCGCAAGACCGAACAGAAAAGGGGCTCTCCGCGGCAAAGAAGGGCGAAGGCCAAGGAACATGCCCCTACGGTGTTCCTTTGAGTGATCTGGTGACTGAGATCAGCTGCTGGCGCTAGGAGTACAAATGTACTCCTGTCGTGCAAGTGGCACTTTGGCAGACGGCCTGTTTTGACTCGACCAGATGTGCCACGCGGATCGCCAGCACAACTAACGATGGCACATTTCGAATGTCGCCAGCCCAGTGTTTACAGGCTTGAAATGGCGGTTCCGCAACCAACACTAGCGATGGCACATTTCGGCGCCATCGGGACAACTTCGAACAGAGGTGGCCATGAGCACAACCCAACTTCCAGAAGCACCGCCCCGGCGAACGCTGCTGCAGCGGCTTTTCGGCGCTGGACTGGGGCAGAACCTGATCTCGGTCTGGGTGACCGAGATCGGCAACTACGCCTTTGGCCAGGTGGTAACTGAGACGAAGGTGAAACTCGGTCGGTACACGGTGCTGCAGTGGAAGACATACAGAACGCCTGATCTTGATCGAGAAGAATAGGGGCTAGCGCTACAGCCGGCCTTTGAGCGGCACTGAAGATCCCCTTCCTGTTGGGTGTGCCTTGCTGGTCTGGGCTTCGTTATCGGCGGGTGTTTCCCATATCGAGTTGACCAGTTAACGCGATGGCGATGTCGGCCTCGCACCGATTCAATCCTGCCACTGGCAGAAGTCAGCCAACGGAGATCATGGATGCGCACAGCCAACGAAGAGGCTTCACCCAAACTGATGGCCAGGTCGATCGAGCTGATCACCGACCGAGACGAGAAGTTCTCTGCAGTCGTTACTAGCATGGGCAGCTACGGCAACAAGTCCTTCCAGGAGGCCTTCAAAGCAAAGTACCCCGAGGACTGGGCGACGATCGAACGAAGCTACTCGTTGCCCGGGCTCCACTACGGCGAGGAAGGACGGTTTGTCGATGGGGAATGGACCTTGATTTCGATCGAGCCGTCTTCGTTTGCACTGCTGGACGCGCAGTACTGCGACTACCTGCGGAACCCGCCCTTTTAGCGATCGATTGGCACGCACCGCACTCTAGCCTGGCGCTGCCCTGCCCCATGAACGCAATACCCACTCCGGCCATGCTTGGCCGGAGTTTTTTTGGCCCTTCTGAAGGTAGACGGCGGCGATCGTAGCTGTCGCCCCTGGGTCAAAAATTAAATTGTCGTATAGTTTAACAATTGTTGATAAAGGTTGTCCTATAGTTTAATTTCTGTGTCCGGTAAGTAAGCACACCAGATGAGCTCTCCAACCAATCCACCTGGCGGGCACCAGACAACTTTTCTAGGACGGCTGCATGCTGATTAAAAAAATCCTCACTCACTTCCACTTCTGCTGCGGCTTGGGCGGTGGTGCCAAAGGCTTCAACGAGGCGAAGCCCATCGTCGGCAACATGCAGGCTGAATGGGAGTGTCTGGGCGGCGTCGACGTTGATCCGGCCGGCCTTGCCGACTTCAAGCGTTTGACCGGTGTGGAGGGCACGCAGTTGGATCTCTTCACCCGCGAGCAGTACATCAGGTTCCACGGCAAGGAACCGCCAGCCGGATGGAGGGAAGCAACCACAGAAGACATCCGCCGTGCAGCACAGAACCGCCGGCCCGATACCGTCTTCATCAGCTCCCCGTGCAAGGGCGCCAGCGGACTGCTGTCGGAGAAGATGAGTGCCACCCCCAAGTACCAAGCCTTGAACGAGCTCACCCTGCGTTGCATCTGGCTGATGGCGGAGACCTGGCGCGACGACCCTGTGCCGATGCTGGTATTCGAGAACGTCCCGCGCCTGGCCAACCGCGGCCGGCACTTGCTGGACCAGATCGGCGCCCTGCTAAGCCACTATGGGTACGCAGTCGCCGAAACCACCCATGACTGTGGGGTGATCGGCGGCTTGGCTCAAAGCCGTAAGCGATTCCTGTTGGTGGCTCGCCATGTCGAGAAGGTCCCGCCGTTCCTGTACGAGCCTGAGAAGAAGAGCCTGCGCTCTGTAGGCGAAATCCTCAGCCGCATGCCTCTTGCCGGCGACATCGAGCGAGCCGGACCAATGCACCGAGTGCCAGCTCTGCAATGGAAAACCTGGGTCCGCCTGGCTTTGGTCGAGGCGGGGAAAGACTGGCGCAGTCTCAACAACCTGGCGATCCAAGATGGGTATCTGCGTGACTTGGTCATCGTCCCTGGATATCGAGCTGGATACATGGGGGTGCATGGCTGGAACGAAAGTATGGGCACGGTGGCTGGACGATCGAACCCAACGAACGGGGCGTTCTCGGTGGCTGACCCGCGTGCCAGGGCCGGCGCCTTGCAGTATCAGCAGTACGGTGTTCGCCGGTGGCAAGACACCAGCGGCGCCATCATTGGCGTCAAGAGCCCAGGGCAAGGCACGTTCAGTGTCGCTGATCCCCGAGCGGCCAAGATGCGCACAAATGGCAAACCCTACCTGCCTGGCGGGCACTACGGCGTGGTGCCGTTGCAGGGCGCCGCGGGCGGTCAGTATGACGACGGCCGGTGGGACATTGCCGACACCCAGCTCCCAGGCGCTGATGAGAAGCTCACCTGCATCATCGAGTCGCTCGACGGGACCTGGCACCGGCCCTTCACAACCTTAGAGCTGGCGGCGATCCAGAGCCTTGTTGAACCAGAGGAGCAGCTGGAATTGGACGGCTTGAGCGATCAGGCCTGGCGCGAACGAATCGGTAACGCAGTTCCACCGAAGGCAGCGAAAGCCATCGGTCATGTGATGGGCACTACGTTGCTGCTGGCCGCTCAAGGGGAGACTTTCATGCTGAGCAGCATGCCCATCTGGGTGCGGCCAGTCGCGGTTGGCCTGAGCGTATCTCAGCTGGCGGCACAATGATCATGATCGGCCCACGGCTCCGGGGTGACCGCGGCTTAGGCGCCAGCTCCGCTGGCGCATACCGGCTGAAGACCCTTTACAGACAGCCGATACAGTGCTGCCACTGATCGGCAAAACCGATGCCGGGTGCGCCTGGCATCATCACCACGACGTGAAGATCACGTCATCACGATGAGATGTAGAAAATGGATGACAGAAACAACGGCCTTCTGATCGAAGGCTTGGTGCAAGGCTCCTATGACCGCATGTTCGGTGCCGGTAAGGTGGAGGCTCGCCACCACCCGCTCACCAGCTGGTCTCAGGCAACCATCTCCGGGAGTCAAAGCAACTTCCAGGACACGCACCGCGATGTGAAGCGTACCGTCGAAGCATTGCAGAACACGCTTTACAAGGAAGGCGGCAACGATGAGCTGCTGACCGAGCTGTCTGCAGTCGAGGACCGTCTGACCAGCGCTACGACCGTCGATGAGCTGGGCACCGCGATCATCGAGTCGCGGCCAGTGCTTGACCAGGTGTTTGGCCGGTAAGGCCGGCGCTTGAAGCCCTGGACAGCGTTCAGGGCTTCTCACTGATCGGCGCACGCATCAGTCACCTCACATGATGGACCGACGTCTTCCCCTGGTGCTGTCCTTGCTAGCTGAACGCTCGATACTCCAAGGCAGCTTCATGCGAAACCTCCTAAAATAGTTGTCGTATAGTTCAATTTTTATTGATTAAGATTGTCCTATAGTTTAATGTTGTGGCTCAGTCATTCATCGGACCCGCTGCCCGCCATGAGCCGCTTCAAATTCCTCGGAATCAACGACGACAAATCTCACTGTGAATGCTGCGGCAAGCAGGGCCTCAAGCGCGTGGTCTGGATTGAGGACTGCGAGACCAACGAGATTCGCCACTTCGGCACAACCTGCGCCATAGCGCCGGCGAAGGGGTTCACGCTCGATCTTGAGATCAAGGCGGAGATGCGCCGGCTGGATGAGGTGCAAAAGTCTCGGTTTGCCCGGGCGTACCAAGCTTACCGGCAAAAGGGCGGGCGTTGCGTGGTCAACCCGGACAAGCCCGGTTACTTCATTCACGCAGATCCAGATCTATGGAAGGACTGCCTGGCGGCGGCGTAGGGGAGAGATCATGACCAACACTGAACGCTTGATTGAAGGGTACAAGCAGTGCAAGGCCCAAGGGACCACTATGCGCTTCGCAACTGGCCGCTACACCGGCAATGGCACTTCTGTTGTCGAGGCGCTGCGCCGTCGCGGCTATACCGTGAACCGGCTGCGCAGCTCGTACTACGAAGTAGCAAACGGCCCAGCCTGATCACACCGGCCCAGCTCGCTGGTCAGCTACTAACGATTGCCCTAGAGGGCCACCATGATCGAAACCGTCACTGTCGCCGCCGATTGGTCGGTTCAGGGTATGGGCGCCAGCTACAAGGGCACTCACACCTTCGGCTTGAACGTTGAGCGAGACGAGTCAACCGAGGACATCGAGATCCGCGCACGAGCTCGTGCCCGGCACCAGGTTGCTGATGGCGACTGCTGGCCAGTCCGGGCTGTTCAGATAAGCAGTCTGCTGGTTACCCGCGATCAAGCTCCCCTCCCGGCCGATTAGACCGCCGACGTCCGCACCACTGTGCCCAGTCTCTGAGCTGGGTCGCGCCGATAGAAAGACAATCATCAATGACCTGCTGGCGCAGTTGCCGCCAGAGGTCGCACGCCTGCAGGAGGCAAAGCATGACCATCACAAAGATCACCGAATGCCCGGAGTGCGGTAGCAAGTCGCTGAGTTGGCAGACGCACAACAAGAACATCAGCGATGCTCAGCACGGGCGACTGCGCGCCGGCGACATTCGCTGCGAGCTGGTTCTGGGCTGTGATGCATGCTCGGAAACCCTGGCCATCATGAGCGCCGACCAGGTAGCGGCATGGCTCACAGAACAAGGACAGGAACAGGTTATTCAGCACCAGGGCAGCGATGCCATCCCAACGCCCGCCAGTGCTGGCGAGGTTGAAGAGTCGCTGCTGTGGCTTGACGACTTTGTTGCGCGCTGCAATGGAGATGACCGCGGCTCCTGCGCCGCTGTCGAGACTCTGCGCGTTGCCCTTTCCGCCAAGGTGCAGGCCAAGAAGGTCAGCGCCGTTGCCTTGCGTGAGGCGATGGAGAACCTCGCGATCAGCGCTTCTGTGGCCGACCACCCACCCGTATTCCTGCCAGCGTCCGTGCGCCAGCATCCGCTTGTGATGCTGGGCGGTGTGTGCGTGCGGGTTACATACTCCGGACTGAAGTGGTACCACGAGCAGCTGGTCAATGACCGCTGGGAGGCGCTGGCCGTGGATGAGTTCGAGGCGCTGCTGGTCGAAGCGCTGGCCAAGGCATGAGCATGCCCGCTGATCACTGATCTCTCGCGGTGCCGAATGCCCAATGTAGCCACTGGCCGCCGGTGATGGTCTCCGGACCGAACTGGGGTCAGGTGGGCATGCAAAAATAGGCACATGTGCCTACTCCTACTCTAGGCACATGTGCCTATTGGCGGATTTCTGATCACAGGCCACTCATTAAGATGGAGAGCCTCTAAATGGCTGCCACCCCGCGCAAACCTCGCAACAAACCGACTCAGCTGCAGACCGGCATTCTCCTCGCGGCTGCGGATCTCTCTCGCTACATCTACGACAGGGCCGATGCCGCAGCGCTGCTGAAGCGGCAGGGGCTAGCCGATGCAAACTGCTCGGCCCTAGACGAAATGGACAAAGAGCAGCTGCGGATCCTACGCGATGATTATGGGCTCGCCAGTCTGCGCGGTTTGGATTGAGGACCGCCTCGTTCTGTCGTAGGTACGATGATCTAAGCCGCAGGACCTCACCCGGCTATCGAGCGGCACTGAGGCGATAGAAGAGGCTCGAAAGTCAATGGATGACCAGGACAACAGTCCACCAGAGTGGGCTGATCGTCAACATGCGACCGCTGATGGTGGCGTGGCGATCACCGCAACCAGCGGGAGGCGGCACTACCAAGTAGATTGGGCTGCAGTAGGGCGTGCGCGATGGTACGACTGCAAGCTTGGAAAAATGCCTGATGCGAAGCTGGCGCGACTGATCGGCATACACCTCGATCGAATTCGTCAACAGCACGTGACCATGGCCGAGGAATCGGCCGGCTTCAGCCAGGCCGTCTACTGCCGATATCCACTTCTCCAACAGATAATTTCAAAACCGGACCTTCGCGTGCTGCTACTCATCGCCAAACTCAAACGCTCCCTGACCCCGCGCCAGTACATCCGCCTGCTCGACACTCACGATCTGGGCAAGAAGGTATCCAACCGCCTCATGGCTAAAGTGGGCATCCGCACCGAAGGCAAGGTCGTCATTCGGCCGCCGTTCTATTTCGAGCGGGGGAACCTGGAGCTGGGTGAGGGCGCCTTCATCAACAGCGGCTGCGTGTTCCTGGACCAGGCGCCCATTCGCATTGGTCGATTCGCCATGCTCGGCCCGCAGGTGCGGCTTTGCACCACCAGCCACGACGTTCATCCAGAGCGGCGCAAGAGCAACGACTTCACAGCACCGATCACGGTAAGCGACAACGCCTGGATTGGCGCCGGGTGTGTGGTGCTGCCTGGTGTCAGCATTGGGCACAACAGTGTGGTTGCCGCTAACAGTGTGGTCACCGAGGATGTTCTGCCGAATGCGCTATATGCGGGTTCGCCGGCACGCTTCAAGAAGTGGCTCGTTGTTCCAGAAGAAGCTTGAGAGGAGAGGGTTTCCCATGCTGGGCAAGCCTTCCTTTGGGCGCCCTATCGCGTCCTGATGGCTGAGCCAGGTAGTCGTCCCCCATACCCTTTACTCCCTTGCCCCTCGATCGCCCAGCTTTAAGTCCATGCCGGGCGCTATCCGCCGCCGCCGCCGTGGTTCCGCTGATTCAGCATAAAAGTTAGCGTATAGGACAACTTATGGTTGCCATAGGTTGTCCTATGGTTTAATCTTTTTCTCTGTAGTTATCTACCAGGACAAATCGAATGCGTACCTTCAAAGGGTCCATCAAGACTGACGTTCAGGGCTCCGATGTGGAGTTCGAGTTTGAGGTCGAGGACAACGCCACCCAGGCTGAAATCGAATCCGAAGCCAAGCAGGCTGCCTTCGAGCACGTGGATTGGATTTACGAGGAAGTGAAGGGCGAATAAGCCGCTTCAGGCCCACACCCAAATAGGACACGTGATAGTGATGGAACAGGTTTATCCGCGGGAGACGCTTGAGCACAAGCGTGCAGGTTTTGAGCAGGGTATCAAGAAGATCGCCGTCGAGCGCTTTGGCCACTCGGTCAATGACAACACCTTCTACATGCTGATCGAGCGCAACCGTAATGGCCGCTACGCCGTTGAGTGGGTGCGTGGGGCGTGGGAAGGCCTGCAGCTGGCTGAACAACTTCAGGCCAGCGCGCTGGAGGTCGGTATGGGCCCGAAGGCGCTGCAGATCAATTTCCCAGCGGCCGAACGTGCGAGCGTCAGCGATTCCAAGCTCTACAGTCATGCCGAAGTGCCGAGCATGGACCTGGCCGACGAGGACTACATTCTGCACCTCACCGTGCGGGCTGCCGACCCAGACCAAGAGCGTCTCCTTGCCGATACCTGTACTCGTGCCGTGACATCAGCTCCCAAAGCGCTGGCTGCCATGCAGCAGGCCTATGCCAAGCTGGACAGCATTGCCTTCGTGTCGGAGGAGGGTGACACCAACGAGGTTAAAAGCGCCTTGCTCGATGCCATGGCCGCTCTCTCTGTTCAGTGAGTCTCCTCTCTGCGCCCGGCGAGAAGCATGACCAAGGCGTGTCTTGGGTCGAGGTCTGAAATCAGCGCCAGCATACTCACAGGATCCAACATGGACCAGCAGCCGAATTGGCGAGTTACCTACCATGACAATCAGGGTAAGACCATCACCGTCGAGGTGATCGCATCCACCTACAACGACGCCATCAGCAAGGCGTCCGCCAACCTCCTCAACGTGTACTTCCAGTCTGCGGTACAGATCTAGGTCAGCTCCTAAAGCACGCATCCCCAGCCATCGAGCTGGGTCGATGCCGTGGAAGCGGCGCGGATTTCGCGTGCGCAGAAGGGGTAGGAAGATCATGCCGTTGACCTGGAACGTTGCTTATTATTCGGGGATGTCCAGCACTCAGGACCTGAGGGCTGCCGTTGATGAAGGCGTCCCAGTAGGTGTTGTTGCCACACTGCTGGACACCCTGAAACTCCTTCGGACGCTTCCACGTCATTTGGATGCAGGTGGCGCCGTGTTCATTGACTCGGGGGCCTTTTCTGCATTCCAGAAGGGCGAGCTCGTGAGCTGGGAGAAAGTGTTTTTCGCCTACGAATGCGTGCTGGAACGGACGGACTACCCCGGAGCGCTGAGCATCGTGGCACCGGATGTCATCGGTGACCAGTCGGCAACACTCGACTTGTGGGCTGTGCACGCAGAGCGAGTTCGCACATGGATCACGGCCGGCGCTCGTGTGATCATTCCGCTGCAGTGTGGGGAGCTGTCTGCCGGTGAAATGCTGGCGAATGCAAAGCGGATATTTCAGACCGACCAGTTCTGCGCGGGCATCCCATCCAACCTGGCGGCAATGAGTGCTGAGGATTGTGCAACCCTGCACCATCACGACTTTCACCTGCTGGGGCGTGTGGTGATCAACGAAGAGCTGGGCGATAAACTGCGTGCCATGCTTGCCAACAATCCCGATGCCATCTACACGGCAGATGCGAACTGGCTGCGGTCCCGCATCAAGGAAATCAGCCTCGCGGCTAAGGAAATGCGGCAAGCGCCGGCGGACAATCCGTTTGAGACGTCGCGCACTCGTGCCGTACGAGCGATTCTGCGCCAGGATCCGTATCACCAGCAACCCGGCCCCTCGGGCGCCCGCCAATCGGAGCTGACTTATGGCACATAACACTGGCACTGCTCAGTGCTCGCACTGTGGGGCTGAGTATCGACTGGTCACAGAACACAATCGCGATATGCAGCGGCTCTGCAAGGCTTGGCTCAGCCGCCACGAGCGTTCTTGTGCGACAAGAACGCCGGAGCAGCGCCGGTCTTGGGCGCAGAAGTACGTGGGGAAGGACTCCACGTAGAGCAGCCTCACTGTGGACCTGGGGCATCCAGGATTCAACGATATCCAGCACGGATTGACTCCTTGACCGCGCAGGCCCCAGCTCAATCCCTCTGTTGACAATGGCTAGCTTATGGCACATATGTCGGCTTCCGAGGTAAGGCTATCTTGGCGCCGGCGCCGCCTTAGCTAGTATTGCGAAATCCTCCCCCACCCGGTCATGCGGTCGCGTCAGCGATCCCACTCGCATTGGTAGGGCTTCGATGCCGTATCACGTGCGAACACTCAGCCGCTCTGGCACAGTGCATTCCCAATTTTTTGCGTTTAAGCATCTGGGCATCCCAGTCAATGTTCCGGTGAAAGCACCGGTCAGGTCCCAAAGGAGCTGTGCAGTGGATACATTCTTCGCGGGGAACAAGAGCAAGACGGACTCATATGATGATGTTGCCTTGAAGGCGCAGCGGGTCCGGGAGGGCCTGGAGCAGCGAAACATCAAATTGCGAGATGGCAGCGCGTTGTGGCAGCTGCTGCGTCAGGCGGACATCCTGAGCCAGGCGTGGGCTGAGGGCGTAAAGCCTGAGAATAAAGTGGTGTGGGAGACGCTGCACGTGAACCGTCTCGCGAATGCGGTCATCAACCTGCTAGATGAGCCTGGGATTCAAGAGGCTCTAACTCGAATGGCTCGCAATCCCATGCAACCTGATGATCGCAGTGTTTCCCAGGGCAAGGATGCGTTGTGGGAGCTGGATCTGATGTCTCAGTTGAAGGACAGAGGGCTACCCGTCAGGGCTGAAGAGCCTGATATTTTGGTCGACATCGGTTTTGGGGACTATCCGATAGCATGCAAAAAGAGCTGGTCAAAATGCGGGTTGGAGAAGCAGATTAGCAAGGCTGCCAAGCAGCTTGCACCTTTCAATAATGGCGGCCTCATCGCTATCAATTTGGATGATTTAGTCGTCTCTGGGGGGGGAGTGGTAGTCCCCACTAAAGAACACGCGATGGTGGGGCTCTCTCGGGCGCAGGCAGCCTTGATAGGAGGTGTGGAGTACCTTCTAGAGAAGGCGGTAATCGAGGGTAAGTGCGATGGCTTCATCATCTCGACGACCGTCTACGCCAAACTGACCGAAGAAAAGATACAACCGTATCTTGCCTCCCTGCTCTCGTTTTGGTCCAAAAAGGCACCACCGGCAGCCTGCGAGCGCTTTCTCGCGTTCTTTCACTCCGTAGCCAACTGACCGGACAATCGACGTTGTAGGGAGGCGACTGCTTCTGCGCTGCAGCGCCCCGGAAAGAAATTGTGATAAGATTTTCGTATGCGTACGCGTTATGAATTCTATTTGCGTTAGGCGGGGCCGGGAATGCCAAGTGATGTAGCTCTGAGATGTGATTACCAAGGCCGGCATTTCGGTGCGCCCTATCCCGATGCACAGTGCATCGACGGGTTTCTATGGGATGAGGACAGCTGCGACGAGCCAGGAGGTGCCCTGCGTAATGGAGGCCACATTTCCTGGCCTAAATGCAATTCAGCGGCGCATGCTACGTATCACGGTACAGAGGACGGCTCAGCCCCGGCCCAGACGGCCTGCAACGAGCCTGGCCAGATGCTCCGCAGTCACATGCGCACCTGGCGGAAGTTCAACACCCGGGTCTGTGACACCACGATGCTACCGATTAACCACGCGGATTGCCCGGGCAGAGCATCTGATCTGCCGATAGCTTGATCAGTCACGCTGGTTTGAACGTTCAAACACTCACTGGAAAAAGCATGTCACCACTTCGAAAGATCGCTGTACTTGGTTGTGTCGCTCTGTCGTTGGCAGGGTGCAATGAGAAAAAGCTCAACGTCACCATTCCAGCGGGGTCGACCCTCTACGCCAAGATGTACCACCTCGGTGATCCTGCGCTCGGCTCGGTTCTGCCGACCGAGTACCGGGCAGGAGGGTTTGGCAAGGTTGAGTATGAGATGTCTCAGGTCCTGGCCGGAAATGACTGCGCCCTGGGTATTCCCCTGGAATGGAACAACCGTCAGCTCCGGCATGTGACTACTACCGCCACACTGACCTGCGATGGAGCTGATCAGCGAGAGCTGAAAGGCTACGTGATCGGCGAAGACGGTAAACAAGGCCTGGCCGGAGTTCAGTTGGGAGGTGTGGTCCCGTTCGTGGTCACCGAGACAGCGACGGTCAAATAGGCCTGGGGGGAGAGCGTCATGCAGTTATCGAAACTGCGGCCACGGCTGTATCCAAATGGTCGGCTAGCCCTGGAGCTGCTCTACGAGGATGGTGAGCACTGGGGCGTCCTAACAACCAATCTCGTTGAGGCCGAGTTGGCCGTCGATGAGGTGTGTATCCATGCCTGGCAACTGCCCGATCAAGTAATGGATCTGCACCTGGCATCCGGGAAGTTTGAAGACACCGGCAGGTTCGAACCTGTTGCCGCTGACCGAAAACTGACCCAGTAGAGGCTGTTCTGCCGACTGAAAACTGACCCAGGTGTTCAACTGCTTCTGCTCAATTTTTGAGCAGGAGAACACAGGGTGATCAGTATGGAAATGATGGGCAAAATCCGCCGGATGTATTTCCGCGACAAGCTGTCGCTGCATGAGATAGCCAAGCGCACCGGGTTGGCGCGCAACACGATTCGCAAGTGGGTCAGAGCACCTGAGGCCAAGCCGCCGGTCTACCAACGCCGCGCGATCTTCAACAAACTCAGCCCTTTTCACACCACGCTGGAGCAGGCGCTAAAGGCCGATTCGCTGCGGCCCAAGCAACAGCGGCGCAGTGCCAAGGCGCTGTTGGCGCAAATCAAAGCCGAAGGTTATGACGGTGGCTACAGCCAGCTCACCGCGTTTATCCGTGCCTGGCGAGGGGGACAGGGCAAGGCGTCGCAGGCCTTTGTGCCGCTGACCTTTGCTCTTGGCGAGGCGTTTCAGTTTGACTGGAGCGAGGAAGGCTTGCTGGTCGGCGGCATTTACCGGCGTATGCAGGTGGCACATCTGAAGCTGTGTGCCAGCCGTGCGTTCTGGCTTGTGGCGTATCCGAGCCAGGGCCATGAGATGTTATTTGACGCCCATACACGCTCGTTCGGCGCCTTGGGCGGCGTGCCGCGCCGGGGCATCTACGACAACATGAAGACCGCCGTCGACAAGGTCAATAAGGGCAAAGGCCGGGCGGTGAATGCACGCTTTGCGGTGATGTGCGCGCATTACCTGTTCGATCCGGACTTCTGCAACGTCGCCGCTGGTTGGGAAAAGGGCATCGTTGAAAAGAACGTGCAAGACAGCCGCAGGCGTATCTGGCTAGACGCCCAGGACTGCCAGTTTCACTCCTTCGAGGAACTCAATGCCTGGCTGGGCCAGCGCTGCCGCGCGCTTTGGAACGAGCTGATGCACCCTCAATACAGCGGGCTGAGTGTAGCCGAAGTGCTGGAGTTGGAGCGCGCTGAACTGATGCCTGTGCCAGCGCCATTCGACGGTTACGTCGAGCGGCCTGCGCGGGTCTCCAGCACCTGCCTGGTCAGCGTCGGGCGCAACCGCTACTCGGTGCCATGTGAGTACGCGGGTAAGTGGGTCAGCAGCCGTTTGTATCCGACGCGAATCGAGGTGGTGGCCGATGATGCGCTGATTGCCAGCCATGTCCGCTTGCTGGATCGCGACCAGGTCAGCTATGACTGGCAGCACTACCTCCCGCTGATCGAACGCAAGCCCGGTGCCCTGCGCAACGGCGCGCCCTTTGCTGATCTGCCGGCGCCGCTGCGTCAGCTTAAGCACGGTCTGGGGCGTCATGCCGGCGGTGACCGGATCATGGCGCAAGTCCTGGCTGCCGTACCGGTCGCCGGACTCGATGCCGTGCTGGTAGCCGTTGAGCTGGTACTGGAGAGCGGCAGCCTGAGCGCCGAACACATCCTCAATGTCGTGGCACGGCTGACAGCATCCGAACCACCACCCAGCGTCGAAACCCACTTGTCGCTCAAGGAAGCCCCGGTCGCTAACACGGCGCGCTACGACCGCCTGCGTGGCCAGGCCGAGGGGGTCGGTCATGCGTGATTTGATGGCGGAACTCAAGGAGCTGCGCCTGCACGGCATGGCCACGGCCTGGGCGGAGTTAACTGCACAGGGTGAGTCGAACACAGCCTCGTCCAAGTGGCTGCTCGAACACCTGCTGGAACAAGAGCACACAGATCGCGCCATGCGCTCGGTGAGCCACCAGATGAACATGGCCAAGCTGCCGATGCACCGCGATCTGGCCGGCTTCGACTTCAGCGCCTCCAGCGCCGACGCTCGCTTGATCAGCGAGCTGGCCAACCTGAGCTTTACCGACACCGCGCAGAACGTGGTGCTGATCGGTGGCCCAGGCACCGGCAAAACCCACCTAGCCACCGCGCTGGCCGTGTCCGGCATCACCCGGCACGGTAAGCGCGTGCGCTTCTACTCCACGGTCGATCTGGTCAATCTGCTGGAGCGCGAAAAACACGACGGCAAAGCCGGGCGGATCGCCCAGGCACTGCTGCGCATGGATCTGGTCATCCTCGACGAACTGGGTTATCTGCCGTTCAGCCAGGCTGGCGGTGCGTTGCTGTTTCACCTGCTGTCCAAGCTGTACGAACACACCAGCGTGGTGATCACCACCAACCTGAGCTTCGCCGAATGGTCGAGCGTGTTCGGCGACGCCAAGATGACCACCGCCCTGCTGGATCGGCTGACCCACCACTGCCACATCGTCGAAACCGGTAACGAGTCCTATCGCCTGCAACACAGTAGCTTGGCGGCCCAGGCCAAGATCAAATCACGGGAGCGAAAGCGTAAGGGCGGCCAGGAACCGGAGGACGATGAGTCGTTCTGATTTCATGGTGACGACGGCCTGCTGCATGGCTGCATGTGGCAGGTCTTCAACAGCTGAACTGGGACAGCGAGGGAGTGGGTTCAAAAGCAGCTGCGCTGGTAGACTTATCCACAGTTGCTGGTAACAAAATCAGCAATCCGCCCTGGGTCAAATTTCAATCGGCAGGGTGGGTCAATTTTCCATCAGCGCCAACATCGAACCTGCAGTTTTGAAGACGCGCCTGTGTGGCGGGTCATCTGTCCAGAGCTGCTGGCGCATGCCCAGCGAATGCGCGCCCATTTGAGCTAAGCGAGAGGACATTATGCATCAACGCAGTCGTCGCTTTCGCAGCGCCCGAGTTGGGGCGGGGCGCTGAGAAAGTCTTCGCAAATGGCGGGGTTAAGAGGTCGCCTGAAGGCCGAAGGATTCGGCAATGCGGGCGATGATGGTCTTGAGGTCACCCCGAATCTTGAGCGCTCTGAAGTCGACCTCCTCGGCTGCCAAGCGCTCAAGGAATAGCGTCATGTCCGCGGTAATGCTTTCGGGCAACTCGATCACCTCACCTGTCAGTAGGCCGGTCAGGTTTAGGACATCGTTTCGATGTTTTTTAATGTCCCTGCTGTCAGCCCCACCCTCTCCTTTTGCTTTGCGCTGAGACAAATCAAGCCAAGCTTTGGCTTTGAAGGGGATAAGGCGATCAGCGCTGATGTAGGTCAGCTCTTCGCTTTGCTGGCGGCCGGATAGGAGAAAATTGTAGTAGTCCGGGTCCAACAATATGGCGCTCAGGCTTGAGACTGCTTCGTCAGTGGGAATGGGAGTCAGTGTCGCGTTTTCCTCGTGCTCCAGACCTTCAGGCGTACGAGAAAACAGCTCGATCATGGCCGGGTAAGCCTCATCTGCAGGATTTTGAAATCGGTAGAAGTTGGGGGCAGGACTCTCACCGCCTTTCTGCTTGATCTGATACCCGCCGGCTTTGATGAAGTCCCAGAAATGAGATACGAATGATCCGTCCAGGGCTTCGATAACCAGGACAATGTCCAGGTCCTTTGTGGCCCTGAAGCCTTCACCAGCATCTTCCATCGCTAGGGCGGAGGCAACGCCACCGATCAAGACGTAGCGATCGCGGAAATCGCGGAAGTGCTTTCCGAAGACATCTAACCCTTTTACGCTAACCAATTGACCTGCTCCTTGAGTTCATCGAGCGCAATTTGAATGCGTTCGTCGGGGTTGTCTTCCAAGCTCAGAAACAGCGACGCTGCGTCTGCTATGTAATTTTTGAGCGACGGATACCCCCAAATCTCCACCCACTCCTCGATCGTGTCCACCGACTCGACTACCTCGAATGCATTAAGCGCCAGCATGTCATTGAACACTTTCTTGCTCATCCCCCAGACGGCCTGCTTAGGCTCCGCCAGCATCGTGTACTTGGCTAGAGCAGTTTCTCCAGCGATGAAAACTTCAGGAGCCATGGGGATAGCATTTCGGGTTATACCAATTCTCTTTTTGACGGGAGATCGGAGGTGTTTCTTGGCCTTCTGGAACACCTCTGCAGGCGACCCGCTGAAGGCGTAGGTTTTCCAAGGGAGTTCGCTCTTCGCTGGAGTGATCACCCCCAGCGATAGGAGCTGATCAACTGCCTTCGAGAGGGTCACGCGACTGTAGCCCAGGTCCCCCAGCAAAGCGTTCGTGGTGAAGTAGGTTTCGTCGGGTATCCCGGCATAGAGGCACGAGAGAAGCATGGCCTGAGCCGCGGGGAGGAGGGCGGCGACCTCGCTTTGCTCTCGCCGCTGACGGAAGCTTTCACGCAGGTCCAGCGCCATCTCAGGTATGAACATCTGGAAGCTGGGCTGGATGAAATTGACCTGGTGCATGATCAGGCTGCGGCGGTCTTGAGTCGACAAGGACCAGCAGACGTACACCACTACCTGGTTGGTGACGTTGCGCACCATCTCGATGTGCTTCTGCAGCTTCACGATGCCTGGGTACTCAATATCATCACGGGAGACCAGCAGCATCATGTTGAACGCCGAACTGTTCCCCATAGATACGCTCAACTCGTAGGTCTTGTAGCTGTCCCGGATGGTATAGGGGACCCGGAGTTGCACCGGAGTCATCTGCGCTGCCACACCTAAAACGGACTCAATGTAGGCCTTAGCTTCGTCTTGTAAATTCGGCATGAACCGGCCTCGTGTTAACTACTTTTTTTCACTGTAAACTACAGTGGTTTACAAGTCAAAAATGTGGTTTACAAGACAGTGTTTACGGGGGTTAAACGGAAATGTGCCATTTTTAGTGGGTTACCAAAAGTCCCAGCCGCAGTATGCGCTGTGTACTGCACAGTGTGAAGTGCATACAAGCAGTTCAGCGCCGTTAGGTGGTCTGCTGACTTTTCCTACAGCCATAACGGAACCGTCAGATCGACGCCATTGGATCAGAGGGGGGAGGTCAGGTTTCACCGAGAAAATGGAGCAAAGAAATGGCTAGGTCAAACACCAGCGAACTGAAGCTACCTCTCAGCTTGCACTGGATCAGAGCACCCTGGACGCGATCATCCGCGTCAGGGCCGCACGTGCAGCACATTTGAAGTACGCGCACGACGATACAGCTGCCAGCGCAGAACTGTTTCTGGCGCTCCAGCAAGCTGAGGCCGACCTGGCCAGGGCGGTTGACGAGCTGGCCGGCAAAATCAGGGCACCTCAGATGATGGCGCCCACACGCGTTCTCTGGGCTATCGAGGTTAGGATTCGCCACACCCCGCTGGCGCTGGTTCGCCACTTGGCCGCCATTGCAGGATCGGTGGCGGTGGGTTTCTGAGGAACCATCGAAAAAAGCGCTGGAGCAGATGTGGGTGTAGCGATCGCCGCGGCCCTGGTGATGTTGTCTTTCGGCTGCAGCCTGAGCCATCTGCGAGACCCAGCACATAGTGCCGAAAGGGCTTTTGGCGTTCCTAGGCGTTGGAGCGCTTGCGCTCGTTACGAAGGGCGTGCTGTTCACATCCTTGGTTTTTGCAGTCATCTCGGCAGGCTTCTTCATCCGAGGCATCGCGCTGTGGTGCCGCCGTCCGAGGCCAGGCACTGCAGCTTCGCTCAACCGTGACGATGATGTGCTGTTTGGCGATGACAGCAACATTTACTCAGTTGAGTAGCTGTACGACCTTACAGGCGGGCCTGGGCCCGCACTAATCGACTATGGCCTTACCAAAGACGATGATTGAGCGTGCAGCTGGTTCGTAACGCAGGTGAGGGCGGGGAAGCCTATCCTGCTCAGCCTGGGGAGCAATAATCCACTGTGATCCACAGCTCATTCACCAAGATGTTTTTCTTGGTAATGTCATGGCCAAAGACTCTGTTTTCTTTGAGGGCGGGTCGGTTGCTGAATTCCGTGAAACGATCGTTGCTGATGATGAATGCGTTCGGTGAAGAGGCCAGTTCGATGATCATTTCATCGGCGCTGCGGTCCTTGTCGACGCGGTATGTCTCTACACCTGGGAAGGTGCTTTGAATGTCCTCCCACGAAACCTGGAGCTTTCTCGTGATGCCTGGATCGAAGACCAGAATGATCTCGCTGCCAGGCCAGTTTGACAGTAATGCCGGAACGAGTGCACTCAAGGCGGTCAAACCGATGAACTGTCGATTTTTGCCCCGGCCACGATTGCAGAGGTTGTTCCCGTCAATGATCAGACGCTCGATGACTCGACTATCGCGCTGCCGCAGCGACGCCATTCTCACCTCACACTTGGCGAGCTCACGTTCAAGGTCCATAACATCGCTGGTTTTGTGCCTGACGACCTGGGCAATGTCATCTGTTCCGAAGTAGTTACTGCAAGCCCCCTTTACTCCCGCGGCCTCGACTGAGTGTGGTGGTGCGTTTCGATGGAGATCTCGGAAATGGATCGCTTGGGCAAGCTTCTCCTTGGCCACAACCAGACGCTGACGATATTTGAGGCACTGTGCCTGCGGCTCTCGAATATGCTCTTCAAACCTAGAGATTTTGGCTGAAAGACTTTCAATGGCTGGCTGCAGTCTCGCGATTTGCGAACTGTAGGTTGCGTAGTCGGAGTCGGTTTCGAGCCAGTCCAGGGAAGAGTGGAACTGAATATCGTATCGAAGCCTCTGTACCAAATGCTGCTGGGTGGCTATCTCTCCATCCTCGCCAAGCAATGCCCCCAACCGAGCAGCTTTCTCGGCTAGCTTGGCTTCCTCTGCCTCGGACATTTTGGGTGGTTCTGGAACCCGGCCCGTCACTGCATCGAATGCTTGCCCGAGGAGCGAGCGGTTAGCGCGATAGACGGCCTTGTAGATAGTGGCACGATCAAGCAGGGGCACCACACCCAATTCGGTACGTTCCCGTTCGAGGTCCTCTAGCTTCACCTCGGCATTTCTGAGCGCCAACTTGGCCTGGCCTTCATCAAAGCGATGCAGATGGCCGTAGAGTTCGTACTGCTCCTGCAAGCCCGCTTCAGCCGCGGCCATGGCGGCGACAGCTGCTTCGTACTGCGCACTGTATGGGTTCTGATCCATTGCGTTCCCAAATGATGGAGATATGCGAGCAACCGATGCGCACCAGGGCACCTGTTTCATAGCGCAACTGAACGCCCACTTTAAGAGTAAGCGTCAGGAGAGTGAAGAGCCTGGGGCGGAAACGACGATGGGCTCTCAACAGGGCCACGCATGCGACTGAGGTGATCTGTTCGTCAAAGTCTTTCAATACTGGTTAATTATCTGTACGCGTTATGTGTTATTTTTCGTTACGGAAAGCTAGCCATGTCCGGGAGATCCTTGGTGAGTTCAGAAAAAAACACCCGCAAACGTGCGGTTTACTGGGGCGTGGCGTTGCTCGCTCTGATCGGAGGAGCGCTGGCCTACAACGGCCTAGGGCTGAGCAAGCTGAGAACTGTTTTTTCCTCTGCGACACCTGAGGAAATTGAGGCAGCAACCCGTGATTCGAGATGTGCATCTCGGCTCCTGGTGAATGCCAACCGAAGCGCGCAGGACATCCGGGTCAGAGATCTGGAATGGGTCAAGGAGCGCTGTGCGCTAGTCGAGCGCCAGGCAGAAGCATTCGAGGGGGCAGGGGCCGCAGCATTTGAGGGAGCTGCACAATGATTCCTCCTTGCCAGCAGCCCGCCAAAAATCAAATTCGGTGCAACTATATGGTTGGCGCCGTCTGCATCGCAGCTTTTTCGGCGAGCTCATTCGCATACACGTTGCCCGGGCTTACAGCTAAGGCGGCGTCGCTTGTGGTTGGGTACTGGGCAGCATTGCCGTTTGTACACCTGGCCACAGGGCATGGGTTCGGATTCAAGAAGAAGCGGACAGGAGTCACAGGCTGCCCTGGCGTAGATGGCCAGTGGTGTGATGCTGGAAGTGCAGTTGAGCAGTCATCCCAAGCGCAGAATGAGGTTGCACTAGGCATTGATGCTGTTTCTGCCTCGCGAACTCCCTCCAGCCCAAGCAATTAGTACAGGTTGAATCGAGATGAATAGAAAATTCAAGAACGGTAATTCTGGCTGGAAGACAAACTGGCTTGGCGTTTGTGAGCGCCCTCGGTTCTTCACCATTGTCACGCTAAAAGCCCTGGTAATGTTTGTTGTGCTAACGATTTTGAGCTTATTACGTTCTGCTGCGGTACTATTTGTAATTCTTTTTGTTGTGTCAGTAGTTGGCAAGATCTTCTTCACTGCTGAGCCGATCGATCTGCATAGCCTTGCCGAGTTAGAGGGTGCGCCGGATTATTTCACACTGATAATCATGGCTTTGATCTGGCATGGGATGGTGTGTGATGTTTTTGCTGCCCTTAAAAAGTGGCGGATAAGACGGAGTCGGAATCAAAGTGAGATTAAAATGAGCTAACGGAGCTGGTGTGCTCAATGGCTACCTAGGTGCCGAAATCAATAGTGAGTCTTTGCGCATTTTTCAGTCAGAATTCACCGGCAACGCCGGGTGACAGAACTCGGACCTTACGAAAGCGGCACCTAGGAGCAAAAGCACTTGAACACCCAGGAGCAACTGCGTCACTACGAGGCAACGATGATCTCAGCACCGCGGCGTGTATTGGCTGGCCATGTCGACTGGAAAAAGGACATCACACGTGACGCTGGGGTCTATGTGATATGGAAGGGTCAATCTCCTGTCTATGTGGGTGAGAGTTCGGCCCTACGAGCCAGGATGAGTGACCTTACGAACTTTGAGAATCATACATTTGCGAGGAAAACCTGCGCATTGTTTGGTCTTGGCGCCAGCGACAAATTGGCCTTGCTCAGCGCATATTCTAGCAATTATGAGCTGTCCTTCTGCGCTGTCCCGTTTGGGCGAAAGGAAGTCGAGGAATATTTGATCATGCGCTGGCGTTCAACCCTGTCGAACAAAGTGACAGCGCGGCTGCTGGCAGGGCACCAGTACAGTTGGGTTGTGCCCGCTACTAGCTTCGAGAACGAAGGCGGCATAACTGCGGATATTCAAGGGCTGCTGGTCAGTGGGATCGATGTCGAATTGGCGGAAGAGCTCTAGATCTTCCCTTGTTCTGTATTTTAGTCAGGCATGAAGACCTCCATGCTTTCACTGGAAATATAGATAGATTATTCAGTGCGTTACAGATCGTCATCCTGACCTTCGATGCCGTTTGACATTAATAGATTCTTTCAGGATTATAGTTACGCGTTATGGCCTTAGGGCGTAAACCGCGACTGCGCATGTCAGCTCAAGCGTTGTCACGACCCCAACCCTGGAGAGTTTGAATGTCGATCCCAAAACCGAGTGCCGAAACTTCAGGCCAGGCCGGCGATGATGCTGGCTTGGAGGCGGCGCTGCAGGAATTCCGCGATAAGATCCAGGCCGCTACTGGTCGATCAGTGCTCCCGCTTGAGTTGGCGGCATTCCGCGCCCAGGTCGCTACTTGCATCGCTCACCGGCAGCCGCGGCTCGTGCAACTGGGCCTTTGCGACTTTCAAACCCGCACCGGGCGGGCAACATTGATCGAAGTTACGTTCTGATCCGGCCGGCCACCCAGCGAGTGGTAGTTGCGTTCTAGGCCCTCAAACAACGAACATCGTGACCGAACCCCAGCTGTCAGCGCAGGCCAGGACCTCCAAAGGGTACTGATCGAAGCTGGCAGCCCGATCCACACCAGCATTTCGACGAGTAAGGCCTGAGGTTTGAACGACCATATCCATCTAGCGGCTGAATACGAGCAGACCCCCAGTCGGGAGCTGCCGCATTCTGTTGAAGCCGAGCAGGCCATTCTAGGCGGATTGCTGAACGAGCCACGTGCCTGGGTGCGAGTCTCGGACCTGGTGGTCGAATCTGATTTTTTCCGCGCCGACCACAGGCTCATTTTTAAGGCTATTGCCAGGCTGCTTGAAGAGGGGCGTGCGCTTGATGTTGTCACAGCCCAGGAGGCTCTGGATCGAGCAGGGGAGCTCTCGAACGCCGGTGGGCTGGCCTATCTAAAAGAGCTTTCCGATAACACCCCGTCCGTTGCCAACATCGCGTCCTTTGCACGCGTAGTCAGTGAGCGGTCGCAGTTCCGAAAGATCATTGGCGTCTGCGGGGAGATCGAGCAAAGCGCCAGCTCCCCGAACGGCCGCACCGCGGAAGATCTGGTGCATGATGCCGAATCGAAAATGTTGTCCGTGGCCGGTCAACGGCCGAAGGAAGGCGGCCCGGTTGGCATCGACACCCTGCTCAGGAAAGCCGTCGAGAAGATCGAATCCGCCCATGAGTCAGGCCTTGAGTCCCTGGGCCAATCGACAGGCTTCGTCGACCTCGATAGCAAACTGAGCCTGTTGCGTCCTGCTGACCTGGTCATCGTGGCCGGCCGGCCATCCATGGGCAAAACCACTTTTGCCATGAACATTGTGGAAGAGGCCGTTCTGCGGTCGGATAAAGTGGTCGTGGTCTATTCCATGGAGATGCCTGGCGATGCCCTGCTAACGCGCATGCTTTCCTCGATGGGTAGCATTGACCAGTCGCGAGTCCGATCCGGGAAGCTGTTGAATGAGGACTGGACCAAGCTGACCAAGGCTGCCAACGCACTCAACAAGAACGATCGCTTCTTCATTGATGACACGCCGGCGCTGAGCCCTTCGGAGATGCGTAGCCGTACGCGGAGGCTTCGGCGCGTGCACGGCGAGATTGGCCTGATCATGGTGGACTACCTGCAGCTGATGCAAATCCCCGGATATGGCGGCCTCAACCGAACCAACGAAATTTCGGCCATCTCCCGGTCACTCAAGGCTTTGGCCAAGGAATTTGATTGCCCTGTGATTGCACTTTCGCAGCTCAATCGCTCGGTGGAACAACGCAAGGACAAGCGCCCGGTGAACTCCGATCTGCGCGAATCCGGGGCAATCGAGCAGGACGCGGATGTGATCCTGTTCGTGTACAGGGATGAGGTGTACAACCCTGACTCCCGCTTCGCTGGTACGGCCGAGATCATCATCGGCAAGCAGCGTGAAGGTCCGACCGGTTTTGTGCGGCTTGGCTTTGAGGGGCGATTCACACGCTTCGTAAACCTGCTGCCAGGCACGCACGACTTCACCGATCAAGAGATGGGGGTAGAGATGATTGACCCCCATCCTCGCCTTGGTCGGATGCCCGTCCAGAAGCTCGCAGAAGGGGCTTCAAAGAAGGTTGAGGGCAAGGGCAGGGGGCGGCGCCGGAAAGGCGCGAAAAAGCCGCCATGAAGCCCGCTAACACATCGCCAACCGGTAGCGCTCCCCACTCACTGAACAAGATGCCAACATGAACGAAGATTATGCTTCTGAGCAGCTCGACCTACAGACCTCCTCGCTGAAGGTGCCACCGCACTCGATCGAGGCTGAGCAGTCCGTGCTCGGTGGTCTCATGCTCGATAACAACGCCTGGGAGCGTGTTCTCGATCAGGTCTCTGATGGCGACTTCTACCGACACGATCACCGGCTGATTTTCCGCGCCATTCAAAAGCTGGCGGACCTGAACGAGCCTTTTGACATCGTGACGCTGCATGAGCGTCTGGACAAGGAGGGGCTGAGCAGCCAGGTCGGCGGGCTGGCCTATCTGGCGGAGCTGGCCAAAAACACCCCATCCGTGGCCAACATCAAGGCCTACGCTGCGATCATCCGCGAGCGGGCGACCCTGCGTCAGCTGATCAGCATCAGTACCGACATCGCGGACAGTGCCTTCAACCCAGAGGGGCGGAATGCCGCGGAGATCCTCGACGAGGCCGAACGGCAGATTTTCCAGATCGCTGAAGCCCGGCCGAAAACCGGCGGCCCGGTGGGTGTCAAAGACCTACTGACCATGGCCATCGACCGCATCGACACGCTCTTCAACTCCGACAGCGACATTACCGGTGTGTCGACGGGCTTTACCGACCTGGACGAGAAGACCAGCGGCCTGCAGGCGGCAGACCTGATCATCGTGGCCGGCCGGCCGTCGATGGGCAAGACGACCTTCGCCATGAACCTGGTGGAGAACGCTGTGCTGCGGTCCGAGAAGGCGGTGCTGGTGTTCTCGCTCGAAATGCCAGGTGAGTCGCTGATCATGCGTATGCTGTCGTCACTTGGCCGCATCGACCAGACCAAGGTGCGATCTGGCCAGCTGGACGACGATGACTGGCCGCGACTGACTTCGGCGGTGAACCTTCTAAATAACCGCAAGCTGTTCATCGACGACACCGCCGGCATCAGCCCCTCGGAAATGCGAGCACGCACTCGGCGCCTGGCCCGTGAGCACGGCGAGATTGGCATGATCATGGTGGACTACCTGCAGCTGATGCAGATCCCGGGCTCTGCCGGCGATAACCGGACCAATGAGATTTCCGAGATCTCGCGGTCCCTTAAGGCCCTGGCTAAGGAGTTCAACTGCCCAGTGATCGCACTGTCGCAGCTGAACCGCTCCTTGGAGCAGCGTCCGAACAAGCGCCCAGTGAACTCTGACTTGCGTGAGTCCGGGGCGATCGAGCAGGACGCCGACGTGATCATGTTCGTATACCGCGATGAGGTCTACCACCCAGAGACCGAGCACAAGGGCGTGGCTGAGATCATCATCGGCAAGCAGCGTAACGGCCCTATCGGCTTTGTTCGGCTGGCGTTCATCGGCAAGTACACCCGCTTCGAGAACCTGGCGCCGGGCATGTACAACTTCGACGATGATGAGTGATGACTCCTTGATCGGTGAGTGCTCCGGCTACCCCCCAAGTCCTGCCGTCAAACCGCGAGGCCGAGGACGTAGGGAGGGAGCCTTTGGTTTCCCTGGCCGAGCAGGGAGCCTGGTCGCTGCTGACTAGCGAGGATAACCAGTCTCACTCCCTGGAACTCGCGTCATGCCCCGCTTCTTTAATGCTCAATGTTGACCATCTCCCGGGTACGAAGCCTACATCTTCCTGGAGATACTGCATGCACAGCCTGAATTTATCCGAGCTGACCTGGCCCGAACAGGTAGCTCTCGACGACTATGTGATCTTCACCGAGCGTCTGACTTTCGAATCTGTCGCTGCAGAGCAGTGGCTGGAGCGGAAGCGAAATGACTTTATCGCGCACGTCATGCACATCAACGAGCAAGCAAGTTACACCGCTTTCCTTGCCCGCCTGATCAACGAAACTCCTTCGCCCGCTGCCCGCCGTGCTGAATTGGCGTCACACCTATGAGGCCGCGACTGCAGGTTCTGGTCTTGATCAAAGGAAAACCCCGGCTTACTGATGTCCAGGGTCTTTTCCGCTTAGCCATCACCGCACGCAGCCCTGACGAGTACCCCTGTTGCGTGGTCAGCTTTCAGTAAACACCTCACCCACCCCGGCCAAGGCTGGGGTTTTTTATTGGTGGCTCAATCTGGCTACATGACCCGGAGCCCGGGCGGTCAACGATTTGAGAGAATAAGTATTCTGCGAGTACCCATCAGACGGCGCCCGAGATGCGTTTGCAGCATTTATAATTAATTTACCAGTATTACGCGTACGTGTTACGATTCAATATGAAGCATCGTGCAGAGCATTCTCAGCAGATGCTGATGCCCTTTGGGACTGGATCTGGCTTGCGAAGCCTAGCTCTGTGCTTAGCCCGGATCCGGACCCGGACCTTGGGTGTACTTGTTGGAGCTTTCCTACATAGCCGCCCTGTTTCACGACCCCGACCGTCAGCGGAAAGGAGCTGTGTCGATGAGTACCCTGAACAACTATTCCGAAGCGGACCTTGACACGGAAGTCTCGGTGAAGCTGTCCCTCCGCGATTTGCTAATTTTGAGCAGGGGGCACGACAGGCACTCCTTCGTGCCTGGTGAAGCGACCGACAAAGAATTCATTGCTGCTGAACAGAAAATCGACAGTGCCCTCGCGCAGCTTCGTGTACAGATCACGCGGGCTGAGCGGCCAAAGCTCATGGTTGATGAAGGGCACATGGCGCCGCAATTCAGTGCGGCTGCCATCCAATCCGTGTTGGAAACGAACACCCGAAACTGATCACGGTCAGGCCCTGCTAAGAAATCTGAGCCGGGTCAGTAGGAAGATGACGAGCGCGCGTCCGTAAGATTGATAAGGAATTAGGCTCAATGACGAGAAAAATACTTGCATTTTTTCTAGTGGCATCAACGACAGCGTTTATTTCGGGCTGTGGCGATCATGGCCAGCAGAAGTTTGACCACATCAAGAGTTCCGCGCTTCAAATGAATACCCCATTTGATGCTTACAGCTTCTTGATGCGGGAAAAGATTCGTCTTTGGACTGCGTGCAATGGTATCTGCTCCGAAGAGCGGTATACGGTACTCAAGTCGGCGGATGGCGAGCTACTCGACCTCTATCGAAAAGCGCTTGATGAAGCTGATCCGAGAGCTTATTACGAGCTGTATGTCGCTCATGATCTCGCGCTGAACGCGGGCTATGACTGGGAGGAAACTGACATCCTGAGGCAGGCTTATGCATCGAAACTGATCTCCTTTGCAACCAGCGCCAGTACAACCCCAATCAATGCGAATTTGCTACTAGCAGCGGGGATTGTTTTGTCTGAAGGGATGATCGTTCAGCGAGACTATTCAGAATCAATGACGTTTCTATATCGAGCATGGAAGGCAGGTTCATCATCAGCGGCGAAGATCGCAAGCAAGACTGCGGAAGAAAATAAGCAACCCATCGACGCATACTTATGGGGGCTGCGTTGTGTGGGCTCATGTTCAAGCTATTCAGGACGACTGGACACGCTCGCCCGAGGCTTGGACGGTAATGTAATCTTGAAGGCTCAACAAGCCGCAGCGGATGATTCGATACGAACTATTAGCGATATATTGTAAACCACTGCGCGTAGAAGCTCGCCAAGCGCGGGCTTCTCCAGTAGGGAAATGGCGCTCCGGCCCGAAAACGCCGGCTTATTCCAAGCCTCGGCCTAAAAACCGGGGTTCAGGTCGTAGATGCAGGTGCGATTCTCGCGCCCTCGATAGCAGAAAGGACATTGTATGAGTAGAGAAATGGATTCAAACCGTCCAGTGACAAGAAATCGCGTTCTTTCGTTTGTCGGTGCGGTCGTGATCTGGTTGATCCTGATAGCACTTGACAGCGGTTCTGAGTACATCAGCGGGTTACTATTTTTCTTATTGGCGTCATATATCGCCCGCAGTTTATCGGGAATCAGCCCCACCAGTGCTGTATGTGACACTGACGCAGAAATCCGAGCCAAGCTAGATGCGAACAACCTGCGTAGGAAGTCGGATTAAGTATGAAATACGGCTCAAGAATCATTATGCCCAGGAGGCGGAGCGAATGAGGCTCAGTAACATTTTCCTTTTCCTTGCATGTTTCATCGGATTACCTGTCTTCTTTTTCGATGACCCCGTTCAGGCTATGGGAAAAACACTTTTATATGTCGTGGCAATGGTTAGCTTCATGTCATTCATCACAGGCTTGGCCTTTTGGGCCATCGAACACTCCCGAGGAGAGTAGCGGAAAACGCACCTGTCACCTCTAAGCCCTGGCTTAACCATGGGCTGTGGCCGTAGGCAACTTTGCCCAGGATCTGCAGGAAAATCGAAACCATGACCGAAAAGACCTACCGCATTTTTCATAACTACGACCGGGGCGACCAGTCGGAGTATTTGACGTCATCGACCGACCCAACACGGGCAGCAATCTACTGCCAGTTTTTGGCTGAGGACCAGCTGGACGAATCGGCTTCGGTGCGGAACAGTGGTATTGCAAAAGCCCTGGTGCAGTTCTACGGTTGTACTCAAGTCGAGAAGACGCTTTCAGCCATTGACATTGATCTGTATTTCGCGAGGGAAGGCCTGTGCGGTGACTATGAGCAGCTGATGGCCGACCAGTCGTTGCAACGTGAAGGCATCATTGATCTGATTCGACCTTATACGGACTGGGTCGAAGATGATGTAAAAAGCATTGTTGCGGCCGCTGCCGATATCAAAGACTTGCAGGGTATGTCACCCGCGATAGCAGAATCAATTCTCTCCAATCGCGTACAGGTCGAGCTTGCACCCAAGAGCGAACAGCAGCGGGAAGCTGATCAACTCAAGCAGAATCGGGCGTACTTCGATGGGGGATGCGCCTGTATTCACCAGTCGAAAACTCTTCAGCTGTGCCGTTCCAACATCACCGACAACCAGGCCGTCGAATTCTACGAGCAGAATTGCAGGTGCTCGCGTAACTACCGGCAGGGTTGAGACAAAAATCGCGCTACCGGCCAAGCCCACCACCCGCTGGGCCGAGTCCGTAGAGGACAGCGCATAGGTGTTCAATTAAACAGGAGTTCGTTTGTGCGGACCAAGATAATGTCAGCAACCCAAGTCTATCGAAAGGTAGCAAAAATTCTCAGTAACGACTTAATTAATTTGGCTATCCCTTCAATTTTATCCGGAATTACTGCGAAAATTATAGGGGAGCGATTCGGTCCGATATTGCTAGATGGACACCCGCTGCTTGCCAGTTTTGCTATCTTCGTTTTGCTGCAGCTAATCCTTGTCCCTTTGGTTTGTATGTTAAATGGATGGCGGATTCTTATTGCAGTAGAAAAAGACTATGGACCTAAAACGCGACAGCATGTTTATGAGGCTTTCGAACATGTTAAGAATGGTGAATTATTAAAGCTAAACATCCCAGCTATCGCCCGGAATTACGGTGAGGCCGACTAGAATGCCTGATAATGGTGCTGACCATGTTCACGGCGTAACGCTGTCCTTAAGCGCGACTAACGGAAAATTACACAATGCGCAGATCCACGACAAACCCCATTGAAGGCGAGGTATGCGCCGCACTGGCAGCTTACAAATGGGCGTTGGTTCAGACGAGCTACAGAAGCCTATGGCATCGCCTGTTGTGTAGCGCGGGTGTCAAGGCTGCTATCAGCCATTCTGCCGCTCTTGATCGAGCAGAAAAACACGCTCGGCAGGTTGTCAGCAAAACGCCTGAGCATCGTTCGGCACTGGAGCAAATCGTTAGGCAGCAGCCAGAAGACGTCGCCAAGAAGGATCGCTTTTTCGACCTGCTCAACACAACGTTCGAACCATAGGGAAGCCATGAAATTGACAGCAATGCAATTTAGGGGCTCTCGGGCATAAGATAGGCAGCTTTTTCCCCTATTTTACCCATTTCAGTGAGGTAGCAGGATGCGGGCGTTAGAAGAGATCGTTACCGAGTTTTTTCAAGACTGGGACGGCAAATACATCAGCGAGCCAGCTTTTGGAGCCCTACACGAGCTGGCGAAAGATGGGCGCTTTGATGAAATGACTGCCCTGCTGGAGGCTTGCGTTAAGCGGCACGGGCGCTTTGCGATGGGCTATGTGTTGAATCATGTACCAGGGGTCCTTCTCAATAATTACGTCTACGGGCAGGCCGAAGCATCTGCGACGATTGTTGAGAACTATTGGCGCGACGAAGATGTTGCCACCACGATCAGAGACGCTGCACTGAAGCCTGGCAAATTATCTTTGGTCGTTCCGAAGATTCTCAGTGACCTTCGTGAAATGGCCGAATCGAGCCGCTAACCTCGCTAAACCCGCTGCTCCTGCCTTGCTCGGCCGTTGGCAGGGCAAGCAGTGTGTAAAGGCGCGGTTAGCGCGCCTCAACATTTGACCGCAACAGGAGGCATGCCATGACAGTATCCCCGCAAGCCGATTCTTCGAAGCGCTCGCCAACCGCCGATGAGGCGGCGGGTATGGCATGGTGGAACTGCATGCCCGACGTCGAACGTAGCCAATGGCTAGCTGCTTCTGGTACCGGTTCGGTGGCCGACGCCTGGGAAGCGCGAAAAGCTGCCCAAGCGCATGAAACCGCCGACGCTGCGGTCTATCACAACAATCTGTTTTGGTTCGATCAGCTCGCCCAGCGGCGCCTGGCTGTCGACGCAGCCCCTGATGATGCGGAAGCCGCTGCCGCGCTGCAGAACGTTGAAGAACTGCTGCGGTTGGAAGAGTTGGAGCGCCACTTGCCTCTGCGCGCTTGGTTCATCGGCGACGACTATGTGGTCGTCGCCCGTTCAGTGGAGCAGGCGTTGGCCGTGGTCGAGGCCGAAGGGGGCGAGTTCCCAGGCGGATGGGCCGACCCCGGGCTAGTGGAAGAACACATTCCCGACCCTGCGAGCTCGCGGCGCGTAAGCTTTGAGGATGCGCCGGACGTCAAGTTGACGTTCGCTGAAATGCTTCCGCGATTTCGGTTCCCGAGGATTATTTGGGTATGCCCCTTTGGCAACAAATGGACCTATCCCGAGTACGATGAATGATCGGTACCGCACACGGTAAAAGCTCCCGAATCACAGTGGCAGGCGTGGCCGCCGAGACATGAAGGTGAGGCATGAAGCTGGATCGCATCACAGGAAATACTGAGAACTACGGGCATCACCTGCAAGGGTTCTGTACCAATCCGGCGTGTGAACCCGGTGCGCTTGGCCGGCAGGTAGCTGAGAACCCAGCAGGCAGCCAGCAGCTGCCAAAGGGTGTGCACCTATTTGAGTGCTGTAGTTGTAAGCATCGCTTTGAGGTTCAAGAACAGTCACCAGCGCCGGCAGAAGTAGCACCTGTGATTACGTCTGGGCTTTCGAGCCTTACCGTGCCATGTCCATGGTGTGGTCACCGCAACGAATACAAAGCTGAGGTGTGGCCCTTGCTGAATAGCGGCGGCGTATTCGCTATTACACCCATCACCGCGTATGCGGTGGATTGCAGCGAGTGCCATGCCGTCTACACGCTTCGGCCGCAAGCCGAGTAGCGATGGATAACGCCATGTTGAATCTTGTAACTGACCAGCGCCCAGGTGAGCCAGACGTGCTTTCTGCGGTGAAGCATGCAGTTTTTGAAATCCGTTCTCTCGCCGGCGATGTGCTCCTAGCCATTGCCGCACCCCCAACGGGCTGGACGCATCAGCAGCTGATATCCGTTGCGTACGAGCATGTGGCAATAACCCGCGACGGGGCCGATGGCTACCTCGGCGGCGAGTGGATTGGCAGTAGCGAAATCTGACCAGAAAGTCGTTCAATTGAGCAGGAGATCACCATGCAGTCCAATAACCACCCCGCGGCGCCTGACAGCTTTGAGCGTTCCCGTTTGACGGATCTGGTAGCGCTGCATCAAGCAATCGCATCGCTTGGCCAGGCGCCTGATTATATGTCGATGATTGAGCAGCGTTCGGCGCTGTATGACCGTGTGCGCGCTCTTCACCCTACTCTGGTAAGTGCTGAGGAGGTTTCTGCCCTGAACTTGCTAATTGGATCAATGGCCGAAACGCGCAAGGAAACGCTCGGCCTCTAAAATTTCCGCGGGCGCAAGGGCTCGGGCCTACGCTCGACCACGTTGGATGACCCGCCCACCAGGTTACGCCGCCCCCGGCCCAAAGATTGACCCGACCCCCACCCATTTTTGATATCGAGGATCCCGCACCGCTTACGCGGCTGCGCCCGACAGGAGAAACTCAACATGGCCAACCTGACCACGCCGCAGATTCACGCCATCGGCGATTGGTGCGCCGAGCGCGGAATGCTGCCGCAGCGGATCGATGCCGCTGATATCAAGGCCGCGTGTGCCAGCCTGGGCATTTTCTTGGTCGGTGCGCTGAGCCAGTACGAGGTCGAGACTATCAGTGACGTTTGCGAGAATGCCGCCGGCTGACGGCATGCGTTACTCACGTGCGCGCAAGAAATTTTCTGTCGAATCGAGGGGATGCATGGCCACAAAAACTAATGTGAGCGAGCGGATCAGTCGGGCTGAAAAGCACGTCAATGAGCAGTTGAGCTACGGAGGGATTTTCCCTGGCACTGGGCCTTTCGGCGGCACGCTTGAGTATCGCTATCGGGATGGGGATTTGGCAGACGAAATTGGCCAGATGCGGCGCCTTGCTGATGCGTTCAGCCAGCTCGCTGATGCACTGGAGTCGGACTCCAAATTGACTCCATAGCGTCCTCAACCTCGCGCCCGCCAAAGGTGTCACAAAAACTAGTGCTGGAAAGGAGAAATACCGATGCCCACGAATGAAATGCGCAGGCGTGAATGGATTGCAGCTGGCTACAATTCAGACATGGGCAGTTCAATTGCATGTAGTCCTCCCGCGGACAGCACCGCTATCCGCCTGTACAATCTCACGAGCGCCAAACACGCTCTAAGCAACATCGAGAAGCGTCGACTCAAGGTTTCCCGTTTCGCGGATTTGAATGACCCATTTGAGCTGCTCGCGGCGAATTTCAAAGAACACAAGACGCGACAGGTTGTGCGGGATTGGAAAGACAAAAGCCATTCACAGCATGGCTTACTGTGCTTCGCCGGGGACTGGTCAGAACCTGTAATGTGGAGCCACTACGCAGAGAAGCACACCGGTATCTGCTTAGGGTTTGACGTCTGCCGAAGCCTCGTACAGCAGGTCAACTACCAGGACGATCGCATTCTTGCCGCTCTCAGCCCGGCCGGCACCCCAGATGAGTTGAGTGACGAGCTACAACAACAGTTGCTCCGCACCAAATCGTCGGGTTGGCGCTATGAGCAGGAGTACCGTCGCTTTGTGAGGTTGGACACTGCGCTTGCAGACGGTCCGCTTCATTTCTGGCCAGTTGGGGATGAAATTCAACTGACAGAAGTCATCCTAGGGCCATTATGCGAGGTGCCGATCGAATCGGTACGACGCAGGGTTGAACAGCACTTCCCCAATGCCGTTGTCTTCAAAGCCAGGCTAGCCTTTCAGTCCTTCAAGGTTGTCCCCGATGCGCGTACGGTCCTTTAGCCCGCATGAACGCCATAGTGTTATTTAGGTAATAACCCGGGCGAACGAGTGCTGATACCAGTCGTGCGGTTGGGACCGTAGTTAGCATGAGGCAGTTGGCTCGGGCGGTCGATGACGTCATTCATGCTTGGTGTTGAGCATCCCCAGGATACGAAGCCTACTTCCTCCTGGAGATGCCAACATGAATCAGATGCTCGTACCTGAACTGATCCCCCTAACCGGCAACACCCACGCAGTTCCTGCCCAGGGCAGTGCTGGTCGCTTTGCCCGGATCGTTGCCCGGGCGGAAGCCTGCATTGCGCGCATCGACCAGATTATCGATCAAGGCTTCACATGTAGCTCAGCGACCTCGTTCGGTAAGGACAGCACGGTTGTGCTAGTACTGATGCTGGAGGCTATCCGGCGTCGGGTCGAGGCCGGGTTGTACGTGCCGGTAGCTTTTGTAACGAACGCCCAGACAGGTACCGAAAATCCAGCTATGGAGACTTATGCCGAGGCAATGATCACTGAGCTGGAAGCGTACTGCACCCAGCTCGGACTGCCAATCACAGTAGTCAAAGTGCAGCCCTCGATGACCTCGACGTTTGCCTACGCCACCCTGGGCCGCGGCAAACTTCCGGTTTTCGCCGGCGCCTCTCGAAGCTGCTCGGTCGACTGGAAGCTGCGCCCGCAGCAAAAAGCGCTCAAGCAACTGCTTTCGACCCTGCAGTCTCCAGGTGAACTGGTGACTTTCGTGGGCACTCGTTTATCAGAGTCGGCAACCCGTGCTGCCAATATGCGCGAACGGGGTGAGGAGGAGGCCGGGCGATTGGTGCTCAATGATCATGGCTCGTACAACTGCTCGATCATCGCCGACTGGGAGATGGAGGAGGTGTGGGAGTTCCTCATGGCGTGCGAGGCGAAGCGCGGTGGTCCTTATCGGACCTTCGTCGACAGTTTCGACTGGTGCCTGGAGCTCTACAAGGAAGCCAATGAAGGCACGTGCGCAATCATCACCGGCGATGGTGGTAACAAGGCGGCGTGCGGCTCCCGTTTTGGCTGTGCCTGGTGCACGGTCACCGGTGAGCGTGACAAATCCATGGAAGCAATGATTGCGTCTGCGCCTGAGAAGCATGGACACATGTCGGGAATTAACCGCTTCAGGAATCATCTCATCAACACCCGCTGGGACATGGAGCGTCGAGACTGGATCGGGCGCACAACCTCGGACGCCGGCTACATCAACGTCACAGGAACAGCCTACAACGCAGAGATGCGCCGTGAGCTGTTGCGGTACCTGCTTACTTTAGATGTGCTGGAGGAAGAGCGGGCTGAGGAGCACGATGCGCGGATGTTCCGCGGCGAGCTGGAAAGGACGGAGTCCAACGAAATCCTTCGTGGGAGTACCTTCCAATTCATCACGCCGAAAAACCTGCTTGCGATCGACTTCGCCTGGTCACTGAGCTACGGCTTCGACCATGCCTTCCCCGCTTTGTCGGAGTGGTACGAGATCCGTGTCCTAGGGAAGCGCTACCTGATCGATGACGTCACTCCCGCTGAGAAGGGCATCATTCCAGAGCAGCGCTGGTTCAAGTTTGAAGACTGGCAAAGCCCCGCGCAGGAGATGGGCTTGCAGGACGCCTACCTCGAAGCCACCAACAAGGAACGCTACCCTGGCCGGCCAGCGATGCGAATGATCCGAGACCGTTTTGATGGCAAGGAACGCAACATCGTCTACTACGCAGAAACCGACGAGATGGAGATCGATCCGGGAGATGCAATGTGCTTTGTAGATGAGTTCGATGAGGCGTTCTATACGTTGGCGAAAAGCCTGGCTCCGACTGACAGCGCCAAGTTCTACTTGAACAACGGCATGGTCAAATTGGCCAAGGGCAAGGCTGCTGATTACGATGCAATGGCTCGCCGAGCGCAATTCTGGCAACGCATGGAGCGCGATCTAGCTGGTACCGATCTACGCTCCTACATACGGCATCATTCGATCAGCAACGCCGAGCACGAACAGATCCTGGAGTCGATGAAGGTTGAATCTACCATTCATAATTCGGCGGTCCCGGATCTATTTGCTTAACCCAACGAAGGCTACCTCTCACGAGGTGGCCTTTTTTTTCGGCGTCGCTGACGTTGCTCGTATGTGGGCACCCAGCAGTGGAGGTCGGAGGGGGCTGTAATTCTCCCAGAACACCACGGCACGCGGGCCTGTAAGCCATGCAGGAGACCCGCTGCAAATTCACTCAAGACCGCGATTCTTCACTCATTTTGGCAGAGAACCCATGGCTGCAACCACCACCACCACTCAGTGCGGTTCTGCGGTCAAGTCTGCACAGATCCCAACTGATTCTGATGGATGATAATTCTAAATTTTCTGTATTATACTGACGTGTAAATTATTCGGGCGCCTAAAGGAACCCATGCCGGACCTTCCGTACAAGACGCCGAGCACCCCAAGCCCCGGCCCTAAAAAGCCGGGGGCGAGGACGTAGAAAGGGATGCATTCGCTCCCCAGTATTGAGCAGGAAAAACACATATGATGAAAGCAGTGATGTTCGTCGCCATTTCGTTCAGTGGCGTTAGCGAGAGCACCTATACAATTCCGGGTTATGAGTCCCTAGATGCATGCAAGCAATCCCAGCCGACCGTTACCAAACAGATATGACTGAGCCTTTTATGGGCTCAACTGGGAAGCTCTATCCGAAAAACTCATTGCCGGAGCGAGTAAAAACCAAGTGCGTTGAGTTATAGGAAGCCCTGAAATATCCGATGAATCACGAAAAGTTGGCCTGCTGGATTTGAGGGCGAGCCTGGGTGGGGCATCACCGACTGCAGGACCTCGGAATCCGCCAGAAACGCCTAGGCCTGTCCACTGGGCTGAGGCCGTAGAGGGGGCCGGTATGCGTGCCCAGGATCGAACAGGAATAAGTCTGGAGTGAAATGACGCATGAACTCAAAAGTTTTGTTCGGTGGCGCGGTTCTCGTGTCGCTCGGCGGTTTGTCCTTGTGGTTTCTAAGGGGGGCCTCCCCAGATCCTTATTTTGCTGCCAGTTGGGCGCTCGCAGTGATGGGTTTAGCATCTCGCCGGGGGACGAGCTTTCGTCGGCCACACTGAGCAGCGGCGTTGGCCAAGATTGTCCAGTTTTCGTAAGGTCCTCACCGGGTTAAATGAAAGGAAATCGATTATGGCCACGCTTACGTCGTCCAGTACGACCGGGTGTTAGGCTGGCCGATGCCTGACGCTCGGGCGGTTTCACCGCGACATCCGGGATCATCGTGCATCACCTGGAAGCCCGGAAACTCACTCTCATTCATCAAATTTGATTGACACAGGCGTCACCTTGTATATCCTTGTACTTGAGGACTGCAACTGCGCATTCGTCGGGACTGGGTACCAGCAAAGGCCCCCCCGCAATTTTGGCAGCAGAGAAAGCTGGTTTCTCTGAAGTAGTGACGACGGGCCTAGCCTGTCGGATTCTGAACCCAAGGTCGCCAGACTGGGAGCTAAAGGATCGCTGCGACTACTCCTCATAAATTACTTAAAAGGCACCCACTGGGTGCTTTTTTTTTACTTGGAATTGGTCTCAGCTGTGGTCGCCGGTTGGGTCGTAAGGGCCGGGCGCTGACGTGGAATACTCCCCACCAAGGTGCCATGGGCGCGGCGCTGCGGATACCAGGTGATAACGTGGTAGGCAAAGCCCAGGACCCTGTCATCGCGAGGTTCTAGAATCAAGGTACCGGTGGAGGTCCGCAGTACAGCAATGCGGTGATCGCCACGTTGTTCCTTGAACTCGCAGTAGATCTCCGCGCCCGGTACGATCATCTTGGCAATGAGCGCGGCCACCCCCTCGATCGAGGTGCAGCCGTGCTTGAGCAGGTCGGGCTGATGCGCTTCCCATACATGCCTCACACCGAAGCCGCTGCCGGGGCGCAGATGCACGCCCACGCGCAAATACACTTCACCCCCTGGCAGGCCGAATTTAGGCATCTCAGGAATCGTGCCGAAGCTGTACCCGCCGTTGGGATGAGCCACCAGCGCGTTTTTTTTCAGTTTGAGCAATTCAGACAAGGGCGATCCAGAACCAGGCGGGTGACGGAGTGCCAGTATTGTGACACACGCCGTGGCCTAACCGTATGCCCTGGATACACAGTTGTGCACTCACGGCATACTGTCCATGGCAAGGCCACCCCGGCAGTTAACCAAAGGATCGAACCATGAGCAAAGCCGCACCCTCCAACGCACTGCCTACCGTTATTTTCCCCCAAAAGATGTCCACTGCGTGGTGCATGGTCGCCTTTGAGGAACTGGAAGAAGCATTGCAGCTCATCGAACCCGGGGTCGGTGAGCTGAACCCCAAGCAGCGCTACCTGTGGGAGCGCTACAAGGCAATGACTCGCCAGTTTGCCCATGACATGCTATTGGCTGAAGGCAATTCCGAGGAAATCGACCGTCGCTTGGGCATTCAGCGCAGTGACTATAGACCGCTGGCTGACTGAAGCCCCCGATCTCGCTGCACTTCAGTGGTTGAGTGGGCAAGTCTTCAGCGCGCTGCCCGCCGATCGTATAGGCGGTTGGTGCTGATGTTGGCATGGCCAAGCCAGGTCTGGACCCTTTACAACGTCGTCATCTCCTCAAGGTCGTTGGTGGCGGCCGTAGCGCGCAGCGTGTGCACCTTAGGCCTGACGGCGATTCCGGCAGCCTTGGCCCAGTAACGCACCAGCTGGTACGCGCCGTTGGCGGTAATGCCTGCGCCTGCGCTGCGACCTCGCAGCGAGCGGAACAATTGGCCAGGCCCTGGCTCGGGGGACCGGTCTCCTGGTAGGCATGCAGATGTGCCGTCGCTACCGGATGCAGCGGCAACCCAGCGGATCTTGCCGTCCTTGCCCTTCACGCGCAGGATATGAAGGCCCCCGTGTTGCTGCAGGTCGCTCAACTGCCGCGGGGTGCAGGCCCGGCCGCTGGCCCGGTGTAGGCTCACAAAAAAGCTGACATCTACGTTCCAGTGTTTTCAGCTAAAGCTGCATCTTTTCTGTGACTCACCAGTAGAAATTTCACAGAAAAAATGAGAGTTGCCTACCGCATTCACAAATAAGCTGGTGCATCCAAAACGACGGATCGTCATCTGCAACCTCAGCGTCGATTCTACCTAGCTTGGTACTGATAGCCCGGCAACAACGAGCGAAAAAAAAGACACCCACGGTGCCTTTTCAATATGTCGGAGGAGTAGTCGCAGCGATCCTTTAGCTCCCAGTTTAATGACCTTGGGTTCAGAATCCGACAGGCTAGGCCTGTCGTCACTACTTCAGAGAAACCAGCTTTCTCTGCTTGGGGATTCCATGCGCACTTGGACACCCAGTCCACGCTGACTTGGACACTCATTCCACGGCCACTTGGACACTCATTCCACGGCCACTTGGACACTGATTCCACAAGCACTTGGACAGTGATGTTCCACTGATCCGATCCATGCTCAGGCAGGCAGCAACGCAGGATTATTCACTACCATCGACCTCTTTTCTCGAAGCGAAGAGGTCATCGTGGAGCGTATATCCATGCGTAAAATCCGAGAGGTACTACGTCTAAAGTTCGACGCTGGCCTGTCCGTGCGCAAGATCGCCGCCAGCCTGCGCATCAGTAGCGGCAGTGCGGGCAATTACTTGCACCGTTTCAACGCTTGCGGGCTGAGTTGGCCGACATTGTTATCGGATGCCGAACTGGAGCGATGCCTGTTCCCTCCAGCACCAACAGTTCCCAGCGATCAACGTCCGATGCCTGACTGGTCTTGGGCGCATGCCGAGTTACGCCGCCCCGGCGTCACTTTGGCCCTACTCTGGCAGGAATATCGACTCGCTCACCCGCAAGGCTTCCAATACAGCTGGTTCTGCGAGCACTACCGCCTCTGGGCCGCCAAGGTCGACGTTGTCATGCGCCAGGAGCACCGTGCCGGCGAAAAGCTGTTCGTCGATTACGCCGGACAGACCGCGCCCATCATCGACCGACAGACCGGTGAAATCCGTCAGGCCCAGATCTTCGTCGCCGTCCTCGGCGCGTCCAGCTACACCTTTGCCGAGGCCACCTGGTCGCAGAAACTGCCCGACTGGCTGGGCTCGCACGCCCGCTGTTTTGCTTTTTTCGGCGGCACATCGCAGATCCTGGTGCCCGATAATCTGCGCAGTGGCGTCACCAAGGCGCATCGCTACGAGCCGGACATCAACCCCAGTTACCGCGATCTCGCCGAGCATTACGGCGTAGCCGTACTGCCCGCGCGTTCGCGTAAACCCAAGGACAAAGCCAAGGTTGAAGTGGGTGTGCAAGTGGTCGAGCGCTGGATCCTGGCAGTGCTGCGCAACCGCCAGTTCTTCTCGCTCGGAGAACTCAACACGGCAATCAGCCTGCTGCTCGAACGCCTCAATCAAAAGCCCTTCAAGAAGCTGCCCGGCTCACGCCGCTCGGCCTTCGAGACCATCGACCAACCCGCACTGCAACCGCTACCAGAACATCCGTATGTCTACGCCGAATGGAAAAAGGCGCGGGTGCACATCGACTATCACGTCGAGGTCGAGGGCCATTACTACTCGGTGCCGTACCAGCTGGTGAAGCACCAACTCGAAGTGCGGCTAACCGCTAAGACCGTCGAGTGCTTCCACGCCAACCAGCGGGTGGCCAGTCACCTGCGCTCGCTGCACAAAGGCCGCCACACCACCCAAACCGAGCACATGCCCAAGAGCCACCGGGAGCACGCCGAATGGACACCGCAACGGCTGATCCGCTGGGCCGAGCAGACCGGGCCTAACACCGCTGGCGTTATCGCCTACATCCTTGAGCGCCGAATCCATCCTCAGCACGGCTTCCGCGCCTGCCTGGGCATCCTGCGCCTGAGCAAGCAGCACGGCGAAGAGCGGCTGGAAGCCGCTTGCCAGCGAGCGCTGGCACTGGGCGCGTGCAGCTACAAAAGCCTTGAATCGATCCTGCGCCAAGGGCTGGAAAAGCTACCGCTGTCCCAGCAAAACCTGCCGCTACTGCCCGACGAACACATCAACCTGCGCGGCCCTGGCTACTACCACTGACCTGAAAAAGGAGCACCAAAATGCTGCCCAACCCGACACTCGACAAGCTGCAAACCCTGCGCCTGCACGGCATGATCAAGGCGCTGAGCGAGCAACACGCCACGCCCGATATCAATGATCTGAGCTTCGACGAACGCCTCGGCCTGATGGTCGACCGCGAGCTGACCGAACGTGAAAACACGCGTCTGAGCAGCCGCCTGAAACTGGCACGACTGCGCCATAACGCCTGCCTGGAAGACATCGATTACCGCAGCCCACGCGGCCTGGACAAGTCCCTGATCCTGCAACTGGGCAGCGGCCAATGGCTGCGCGACGGCCTGAACCTGATCATCGGCGGCCCAACGGGCGTAGGCAAAACCTGGCTCGCCTGCGCGCTGGCTCACAAGGCCTGCCGCGACGGTTACAGCGTGCGCTACCTGCGCTTGCCGCGCTTGATGGAGGAGCTGGGCCTGGCTCACGGCGACGGCCGTTTCGCCAAACTCATGGCCGGCTATGCCAAGACCGACCTGCTGATCCTGGACGACTGGGGCTTGGCGCCGTTTACCGCTGCGCAGCGGCGCGACATGCTTGAACTGCTGGACGACCGCTACGGCAACCGCTCGACGCTGGTCACCAGCCAGATGCCGGTGGACAAATGGCATGCGCTGATCGGCGACCCGACCTTGGGCGATGCGATCCTCGACCGGCTGGTGCACAACGCTTATCGGATCGAACTGAAGGGCGAATCGATGCGCAGACGCGCAACGAAATTGACGGCGACAGAGACTTCAGACTAACAATGCAAACCTGCGTCGCTGCGCTCCGACTGCCTGTCCAAGTGGACGTGGATCAGGTGTCCAAGTGAGCATGGAACGAGTGTCCAAATGATCGTGGGCTGAGTGTCCAAGTGTCGTGGAATCCGCACTCTGCTGCCAAAATGCCGGGGGGCCTTTGCTGGTACCCAGTCACGACGAATGCGCAGTTGCAGTCCTCCGCTACGACGTTACCCGAGGAGGTAAGCTCGTTCAATCACATGCGATGAAAGGCTCAGAGTCCTCACAACAGCCGGGGGTCTAGGGTCGAAAGCGGTCGGTCGTTAATGACCGCTTTCGACCCGAAGCTGCCGTTCACGAAGGGCAAAAATCGGCCAAAAGTGGACGCTCGCGGTTTGTCGTACAAAAATCTCCGGATACTGTGGATTCCCGGTTACAAAATCAAATAAATCGGACATTCGCGGACGACTGTAGAAATAGCTGCTAATTTTAATTGCCTACTCTGTTCAAGATTAAGGGGGTCGCATGGCTAACTACACAGTTACCGTACTCAACTGCAACAGTATTGACCGCGCAGATGTAGTTATTTCTGAAGGAGCGCTAAACATCAAATATGGGCCAAACGGCCTTGGGAAAAGCACCATTGCGAAAGCTATTATCAGCCATATTCGTGCTGACGGCTCTCTCCACGAGTTGATCCCATTCAAGCACCGCGGCAAGCCTGATATGCCAGCCCCGGAGGTTCGGGGAGTGGACAAACTCAGGAAAGTCCTCGTATTTGACGACAGCTATGTGCAGCAATTCGTGTTCCAGAAAGATGAGATTGTGAAAAATAGTTTTGAGATTTTCATCAGAACTCCGGAATATCTGGCGGAGATGGCTGATATCGATTCGCTGCTTTCGGGTATCCGAAAAGCGTTCTCCGACAATGCTGAAATCGGACAAGTCGTAACCGATCTGAAGGAATTACGGGAGGCCTTCGGAAAGTCTAAGACAGGTGCCATCCCCAAGACAAGCAAGATCCACAAGGCATTCGGATCTGGCAATAAGTTGGAAAACATTCCTGATGTCCTGCAACCATTTTCGACGTTTATTAAAAGTCAGGAACCTGCCAAATGGATCGCATGGCAGGTAAAAGGCAATGAATTTCTACAATTAGCAGATAGCTGCCCCTACTGTTCAATAGCGCTGACTAGCGTAGAACAGAAGGACACAGCCTTAGCCGTCGAAAGAGAGTATGACTCCAACGCCGTCGGGCACATTAACCTCCTTCGCGGAATCATTGACAGGCTAGGAAAATATTTCAGCGAGAAGTGCCGGGAGAATTTGGAGAATGTGACAAAGGCAAAGGTTGAATTGCAGGCGGAGGAGCAAAGCTTCCTGACGGGCCTCAAAGCGGACATTGATGCATTGATCAACAAGCTGGAGGGGTTGCGAACTATATCTTTTTTCTCTCTACGCGATTTCGAAGAAATTGGCGACCAACTGACACCTTTGAAAATTGAGCTCAATTTAATCGACAAGCTTGATTCTGAGGAGACGCGCAAGACCGTCGACCCTATCAACCTTCAGCTGGATGACTTGATTGGTAAAGTTGGTAGCCTCAAAGGGAAAATCAATCGACACAAAGCGAAAATTAAAAAAAACATCGAAGACAACCAGAACAGCATCAATGGCTTCCTGAAGTCTGCAGGCTACAAATACGTTGTTGAAATCGTAGCCGAACCAGAATCCTACAAAATGAAGCTAATCCACAAAGACCAGGAGAATTACATAGAGACGGCCTCACGTCATCTGAGCTACGGGGAAAAAAACGCATTTGCGCTTGTGCTATTCATGCATCAAGTCCTCAGTGAAAAACCGGATTTAGTCGTATTGGATGATCCTATCTCATCTTTCGACAAGAACAAGAAGTTTGCGATCCTCCAGGAGCTATTCCGGGGTAAGGCCAGTCTGCGCGGCATAACCACGCTGATGCTCACCCACGACATCGAACCCGCGATTGATGTCATAAAAAGTACCAACGCCATATTCAAAGCCGCCGAACCATCTGCTTGCTTCTTATCTTCGCGCGCCGGGGTTGTAACGGAAGTTCCGATCGAGAGGAACGATATCCAGACCTTCGCCAAAATCTGCAAAGATAATATCGAGGCACTTACCGACACCGTCCTGAAGACAATCTACCTGCGACGACACTTCGAGCTGCTGGACGACGCAGGCCTGGAATACAACCTACTTGCTAGCCTTTTCAAGGGGCGGGATACCCCGACGATTCAGTCAGGATCTTCTATTCGGGACATGACGACTGCCGAACAGGCAGATGCCGAGTCACAAATCCGCAACAACCATATCGCTGACTTTAATTACATTGCCCTGGTGGCTGAGGTGAAGGATGTGGTGGCCATCAAGGCTAAGTTTTACGCTACCGCTGTGGGTTATGAAAAAATCCAGCTGTTCCGGCTCATCAATGATGAGCACGACGACAGCGTCATCCGCAAATTCATCAACGAGTCCTATCACATCGAGAATGAGTACGTGATGCAGCTCAACCCGCATAAATTCGAGAGCATTCCGGAATATGTCATCGAGGAGTGTGTCGCGCTGCTTACGCCCGCTCCCACCGTTGCGTAAGTCAGTACCACGGATCTGATCCCTACTGACGCTTGGGGGGCTTTCTGACCTAGAAGGGAATCCCACAGAATTCGGAGATCTTACCGTTCGACTTTTTCCGAATTCTGTAGCCTCCCCCTCATTGCTTACATTGAAGCTGAAACCGTACCCAAAGCCATAAAGGCCACCGTCTCCTTCGGGTCGAAAGCGGGCATTCGTGACCGGCTGCTTTCGACCCATTGCAGTCAGTGAGTCCTACGCTTCTCCGAAGACCAGCGATAGCCAAGGGCCGAAAGCAAGCACCAAAAAAATACACTACGATCCACAGGCGATTATAAACAATGTCTTTAATAGTCTCAGGAGCTCGGGAGTCTTTTGAAAAAATACGTACCCAGTGACAATGGTCAGCACAAATGAGAGCACGATAAGCGAGCGAGCCATTTTGAGATTTAAACTACAATCTGACTTCAAGCTGGAAAAAATACTCACTACCTCATCAAATAGTTTGGGCAACTCCTGGCGAAAGCGCTTTTCCTTTTGAAGGATTTCGTATTCTATTGCCTTTATTGCTATCATCTGGCTTTTTATAAGCCAAACTATAATCAACAAGAAGAATAACGAAGACACCATAACTGTAGTATTTATTGTTAAATGGCTGGGATCCGATGCATCCTTTAGCTGAGTCGTTGCTAAAATCGTTGATACGGGAATCGCCAATAGCTTGCCCTGTATGCCTATCAGCAGGCCATTAAGCTTTACGCTAAACTCACGCTTTTGCTCATTAAGTTTATCGAGATCGTTGTTGAACGAAAAATTGGATACGAAAAGCTCGTAATTATGCTGCGCATTTTCAAGCATTTCATCACAATGGCTCAATAGATGAGCCAATCGATTATTTTCATCACAAGACTTCAAGCCGGAAATCAGCGCATTACGTATTAGCCGTTTCTTCTCAGAAGAGTGTAGTGCGTCAGAGAATATCTCATCCAACCTACGTAAACCATTCGCCACTGTGGTGGCGGTACGCTGCACCACTTTCGGGGGTAGGCCAAAACTCAGATAAATTTTCTGGTCATAGGTCATCAGGGTAAAACGGCTTCCTGTAACTTCCAACACTCCATTAACCTCCAACTTTCTAATGAAGCTGGATGCTTGCATTATTGGAGAGGATTGTTGTTTTGTCTCATCTGCCCAAGTCTTATAGCCCGTTTCAAGCAGCGCAAAATTTTCAGGTAGACAATGCAGATTAAAAAATCCAAGCAAGTCATCTTCATCTTTTGCTAAGCAATAGTTTGCTCCCCGGGGGGGAGTAATAGAGATCTCAACAAGCCTATCAGCGACCGCGCTAAGCGTAATCAATCGCCCATCTTGCCGAACCTCAATTTCAACGTTTTCACATTCATTCAACCTAGCTAGTATTGCTCGCGCCGGTTGCTGTAACCGGGAAGTAGCCACGAGCTTATGACCCGACCAACGTAGGGGGCAAATGCAGTTTAACTGCAAAATTTCCTCTATTTCTTCAATGGGAGTCATCGGGGCCATAATCAAGCTTTAGGAATGTTCTGCTTTATGCTTTCAGGGACTTTAGTAATCACTAAATGCCCCTCTGCATTCAGGTAAATAGTTTTATTCTCCAAGGCAGCTTGCTCAAACGATAGTGTGTACTCCTTATTAGGGCCAGACACTCTATATTTAAGCAGGGATTTCATATGCTTAGCGACCGGCTCGAATTCAGAGGGAATTTCAATTTTACTTTGAATGACAAAATTGATGAAATTATTGGGGTCGCCGGGCTCCAATTGGTTAGCTACTTCACGCAAAGTGATTGGTTCGCCTTTAGCAATTTTCCCATCAGCCCACTCCCGAATTGCGCGGCGACTATTTAACGCCTCGTCCTCGCTCTTAAACTCCTCACAGTAGTTCTTGATCAGTGCCACAAGCTGTTGAGTATGTTTTGACGGATCGAGATAGGCGTCTTCGTCAATCCCCAAAAGTGACTTGAAATAACCCACCACCGTATCTTTACGGCTTTTACCTTTCAAGAATGAAACATGCGGTGCCTCTAAATCTTTTTCAGCTTCCATCCAGCGATTTATATCAATATTGGCAGCGAAATGCAGCTTATCGATATCGAGGGTGTCAATTTCCTCAAGATTTAGGTTCTCATCAATTCCAATGCCTTTTGCATTCTTTATAAGGACAATCATGAGGTTGGGCTGACCATCAATAAGATAGTCTATAATGGTTAGAAATCCGCCCGTTGCCAGTGGGGCTTTCTCTAGCTCGATTTTAAGCTGAGTCAAGGTATCTCTGGAAAATTGATAAAATCCAAGTTCTTTCGAGAAATAACGTTTGGTTTTAATATCAAACCAACTGTCCGGCAAAATTCTGGCATATGCCATATTCCCCTCGCCTTCGTAGCTTGAAAGAATGGTGCTAACCAAGCTATCCGCCTTCGGTTCTGGAAGATCAATCTGACGGTCCCGGGGAATCAGAACAACGCTTTTGTCTCGCTGATTGGTGATTACTTTATGAAAAACGAAGCCTTGCAGCTGAAATTCCATGATGATCCTTATCGACGGTAGGCAACCCCGGAGGACGGGATTCAGCCAATACTGGCATTAAGCCACGCTTCCGCCAACATCCACGAAACCCTTGAGATGGCTCTTTTCAAGAACTACTGTATGCATACACAGTATTTGGTTTCTTGGCGGATGACAATGCTCCACGTTAGACCGCTCGTCGGTGTAGCAGCATGGAGTCGCGCTAGGTCCAATACAAAGCTCAGCGGCATCCGTATTTAAGACGATGCTACGGAAGGCGGCCAATCGCGGGGCGGAATCCCGTCTCTACGGAGTGGTGAGTCGGCCACCCAGTGACACAATTCTGCCGCTGCAGTCATAACGGCGGTAAACCTTTGGTTTATAGGACGGCTGAGTCCAAGCGGCGAATAGGCCCGCAGGGATCTCACTCGCATCCTCGTTAACACTGCAAACCCCACACGGCCGGCCACCCAGCATCCTCAGAAATACCTCGAAGATCCGTTTCTTGGTATTGCCTCGCGAGGTTGGGTAATGTCGACAATTTTTTCTACAGCGATCTTCAGAATGCCGGGCTAGGGCACCAGCAGGAGTATGGTGGCACCCTGATACAATGGGGTCCCGAGACTAGAGAGGCCGAAATGAAAAGGATCGCCGCACTCGCTATCGCCTTATCCCTCGCAGGATGCGCCACTGAGCAGCAGACCTGGAAGGCAACGGCCACAACCGACGAATTCACCGACAAGACTACTATGATGGTCACCACGGGTGATCACGGCGCGCCCAGTTGGATCGTCACCCAGCCGCTGCACTTCTATCCAGTAGTTCGAAAGGAAGGCAGCGAAATCTACGTCGGCCTAATGTCCGGCGGCCGATTCAAAGTACCGGTCGGTACCGTTCAACTGCGCATCGATCAGAACGATGCATGGACGATCACTCCGCAGGAGACCCCGGTAGGCATGGCCCCATCTATCCCGATGGCGCCGCTCGTTACACTTCAGGGCGAGCAGGCCGCACTGGTCAAAAATGCCCAAGAACAGGCGATCAAGTCCACCTCGCAGCTGATGAGTCCGTACACCGTGACCGGCGGCGACAAGGCAAAGCAGATTCTGAAGCAGATGGTCTCCGGTCACCTACTCAAATACCGGACCGTTGGCATCAACCAGGCCGCATCTTCCACCGGAGAGGCCGTAATCGACCCATCCCTGGTTAAGTCACTTCGGGAGATTGGTATCGAGCCGAGCAGCCTGTAAGGCTATGCGCCAGCAAAAAGAAGCCCGGCTCCCTCCGGGCTTCACATATTCCCCCCTCGCATGTCCAACCGCACCTGAGCCTCAAGCACGAAGCAATCGGTCTAGCTCAGCCTTTTGATCCAGGCGCGCCAAGTCATCAAATCCGCCTACATGCATATCATTTACGAAAATCTGCGGGACGGTTCTGCGACCGGAGCGCTGGAGCATCTGCGCCAACGCTTCGGCAGACTGCTCAACATCGATCTCGATCGGAACAACGCCTTTGCTTAAGGGCAATCGCTTGGCACTTACACAGTAAGGGCAGTGCCGGGTGGTGTAGATAGTCACTGGGTTCATGGCGCTTCTCTCCTAGCGGGCCGACGGCGGAAAGTCGATATCGGTCGTGGCGACATTGTTGAGGTAGTTAGTCAGGTTCAACAGTGTGACCTGTGCTATCACTTCGACTATCTTGCTGTCGGTGAGACCAGCTTCGCGTGCCGCCGCGATCTGTGCATCGCTCAACTGGCCGCGGCTTTCGGTGATCTGATGCGCCAGCGTGGCAACCGCGCTGAGTGTGCCTTCGCGGGCTTGGCTCCCTTCACGACCGACGCGTGCGTTTTCGGTAAGGGATGAGGAGTAGTCGCAGCGATCCTTTAGCTCCCAGTCTGGCGACCTTGGGTTCAGAATCCGACCGGCAATGCCCGCCGTCACTACTTCAGAGGAACCAGCTTCCTCTGCTGCCAAAATTGCGGGGGGGCTCATGCTGGTGCCCAGGACCGACAAATGCGCAGTTACAGACCTCAATTGCAAGGCTATCCAAGGCGGCACGCGTGTCAATCAAGATCTGATGCATGGCGGTGACCGGCCTCACGGAGGTGAAACCGGAGATTCAGAATGACTAAACCGGCCCCGTAGACACCAACCTCCACGAAGGCCGCTATCCACCCAAAGCTGTCCTTCAAGAAAGGCAGCTAACGGCAAGAAGCGGTCATAAAGTATCTACAGTTTCCGGGGCGATTGAGACTACCGCAGGGTCCAAATTGTCAACGACGCACGACGTGGTATCGATTGACGAAGAGCCGATGCAGGGCTGCCCGACGATCCAGCCGGTACCTGCAGCCGAGGACTGCACCGCTTCGATGGGCGACCTCACGCTCGCCGATATCCTACTAGCCGGGCACTACTGAGTGTGTGTCGAGGAAAGAAGAACTTTTCGAAGCCGTGCGAGAGCGACAAGAGACACGATCGGTCAGGGATCAGTGACGGCAACTGCTCCGCCTGGGATATCAGTCCAGCAGCTGCTGATGTTTTTCTGGTCACAGGTTTTTGCTGTTTTGGGCCCCATTAGCTTACGCGTCTTTTCGAGATTCTCGGGTGTAACCCGCTCGCCTCGTACCTTGTTGTCTCTCCAGCCACAGAAGAATCGCTTGTCCGCATCCTCGACATTTCGGCGGACTTGGGCAACGTCGTGAGGCCCAGCTTTTTGGCTCGGTACAGCGGTTGCTGGGATGTGAGAGTTGAAGCCGGCAAGAAAGCCTCCCGGTGAAAAAGAGTTGTTGGGATCCCACTTCAGGCCGAGCAGGTTGCAGAGCATCGCGTAGTCAGCCTTGTCCAACTGTGGATGCACCACACGGAAGCCGGACTGCACCTGGAACTCGAAAGATAGGTTGTGCCCTTGGGCGCCGAACAGGAGCGCGTAGGGGGTTTCGTCTATCAGGAACATGACGTCAAAGGTCAAGGGACCTCGCGTATAGCTGAATCGATACCGGCTAATACTTTGCGCACGCATGCTGTTGAAGAGGTCGCGTAGCCTGTCGAGTACTACCACTGCCATATGTCTGTTCCAAGAGTGTTCGAAAGTACCACTCACCTTGTCAGCTTTTTACTTGTTATGAAAGCGAGGCAAAGCGCCGCAACGTCACGAATGTAAATAATTGCGCAGCGACTTTCTAAACGACTCCCATGGCCAACCATTGAACCGCCCCGGCTACGCCTACAGCAAAGCGGAGGTGCTGCTGACGGATTTGCGCCCGCGTGGGGAGTTCATAGGCGAAGCGGCCCCGGATACAGATGTCTGCATTGGGTCGTAAGCGGGCGCTGATGGCGGGCGCTTCCACCCATCAGTGTATGGCCGAGCTGAGGGACGGCTCCCCGCCTGGCTTGCGCTGACACCCCAGCATTGTCGTTACGATGACCAAGCGCACATGTACATCCGAAACGGATGAAGGGCATCCGTGTAGGTGTTCTGCTCGCCCCTTGTAAACTACTTTTTTCACTGTTAACCACAGTAGTTAACAGTGAAAAAAAGTGGTTTACAGAGACGTCCTGAATGTCTCGAACTGGGCCCTCTTGAGGCTCCCTCACAGGTACTGAAAATTAGCGACTGTGACATCACGTCTGGTAAATTCAGTACAAATTCCTCTGCAGCCCACGAGAATCGGCGCTTCTCAGAAACCGCGAATTTAGCTGCTGCGGACGAAAGGATTGTAATATTAATAGCGCAGTGTGACATGGAGCACCGATGACCAGCGTCTATGACCGCCTTGAGGAGAATGGTCCCTGCCTTTCCAGTGAGCTCGTCGCTGCAATGGTGGAGGAGGAGGGAATCACTGCCGTTGCCGCGAGGAAACGAGTCAGTCGCGCTGACGAACGTATTGGCCGGGTCTATAACCTTTTCCCGCGTAACACCGTATTCCTGTACATAAAGGCTCATTTCGGCTCTGACGACTACTGGCTGAAACTCACGGATGCGTTGCTTAAAGCCAATGCTGCGTATGGAAAAGCCCTTGCAGCACTGATGGAAAGGGGCGGCATTGTGGCCGAGCCATTTTTTCACATTGCCTGTGGCGCACCAGATCGGCTGAAAAAACACATCTCCAGCTCCACGATGATTGAGCAATTGCTCCGCGCCCAGCTTTTAGAGAGGCAGTACCTCCCCGGCTCAGGTAACTGTATTGCTCTGGCAAAAGGGGCCGGCATGTACGATGGAGCGACTTCCACGCTCAGAGCGAGAACCGCCGCGGAGGATATCTTCCTAGCCGGCTTTGAAACCTGGTGTAAAAATCTGGGATTGATCAGCTACGGGCTGGCCCAGCTGAGGAACCTCGAAGGGAAATCCCAACCCCAGGTGGGCACCTTCTATTGGGATATGACTGCTCCCTGCTACCTGTCTGGAATAAACCAGAGGAGATCTGATGGCGGGCAAAAGCAGGGTTTCGTAGTAGCAGACATCCTCTTTGACGTGGAAGTAACCGAAGCTGGCGTCCTGGCTTTTCTGACGAAGGTTGAGACCGTAAAGAGTCTCAACGTGGGGTCCTGCATCTGCTTCTTCATCGCTGAGAGCTATTCGAACGAGGCTTTCAATCTGCTAAAAACCAAGGGCATCGTCCCGGCTACACCAACTACCCTTTTCGGCAGAGATGTGGCGACAGCGCTGCGACTCTTGATTCAGACCCTCACGGAAGCCGGGCAGCAAGCCATTGATGCTGAAACCCTGGAAAAGCTATTTGCTGGCCTTCAAAAATTTGAAGGCGCTACAGGGAATCTCCGTGGGACCTTATTTGAATATTTCGTAGCGGATGTTGTTGGTCGGACCCGACACTGCCACCGGGTACGTCTGAACGAAAAAATCCGCAATCCCAGTGGGCAGGAAAGCGAGACGGATGTTCTTGTAGAAGGATTTGGCGAAACCATCTTTATCGAGTGTAAAGGTTACGCGCCATACGCCGTGCTATCAGAGGATGAGATCACTCGGTGGCTTACCGTCCGTATACCCAATACCTATAAGTACTGCCTAACCCACCATGACTGGAGAAATACTGCCATTCACTTCGAGCTCTGGACCACGGGAAAGATCTCTGAAAAATCCAAGCTGGAAATAGAGAAAATCGCGGGTTCTGTCAAGAAATATAGTGTATCAGTCAAATTTGTGAGTGACATTCAAGCCGAAGTGAAGACGACTGATGATAAAAAGCTGCAGCAAATTTTCAACCAGTATTTCGTTAACCACCCTCTGAGACAGTCAGAGCGAATGCACGTTGGCGCAGCAAAAAGCCTGTCCAAGCTTCCGGTTTGCGAATAGCTTGCTCGTCGTTATTTGGGAGAGGGAAGTAAAATGACTACAGTAGTAGCTTGGGCTGCTTACGACAACCGAGGTCCTACCTCAGTTTACATGGCATCGGACAGCCGAATTAGCTGGAATGGTAACACTGCATGGGACTACGCCAGAAAGGTTTTCTCATGCAGCAATTTCCCAGACCTGATCGCATACGTTGGTGAGGTTTTATTTACCGTTCAAGTTATTTCACAATGGGTGTCACTTTCAGATTCTGGTGAAGTATTTGAAAGGGATTCATCACCAGAGCAACGTTTTGAATCCCTATGCACCCTGGTCAAAAGGTCATTTGCCAGCTATCCGAAGCCACTTGCCCAAGATAATTTCTCGATAGTTTTTTGTTCACTAAACCAAACAAGAAATATATTCGTCGGAAAGCTTAATAGGAAAGATAGTCAGTGGTCCATCGAGCACCCGAAAATCCCAAATAAATCTGATTTAATTTTAGTCGAGGGAAGTGGCAAGTCCTCATTCACAGGCATTTATTCGAAATTCGAAAAAAGTGAGATCGGTAGAACAAGCCGCGCAGTATATAGCGCCTTTTGCATACATGTGGAAAAAGGCTTGGACAAAAGTACTGGCGCCCCACCACAACTGGCTGCCATATATAAAAAAGGCATTTCCAAGCCACTAGGAGTAGTATGGAAAGGGAAGTCTTACATTTTCGGAATTGAGGTGAGCGATTCCGAGAGACTAGGAATATCAGACTGGAGAAATTATTGCTTTGAACTGTGTGATGCCAGAACCTTGAAAATCAAGGTCGGCGCACAGCGTCAACCTATCCCTAAAGGACTTGAACTGGAGAAATTCGGCCTGGTAAAAGACTCTCTATGAAAGTCCTTTACCAGGCGGGATTCGCACCCACGACCTCTCATTCGTATACAATGAGCGCTCTACTAACTGAGCTACTGGTTCAGTGATAAAGCTATAAGAAAAACCAGGGCCTGTCAAGTAGACCATTAGCTGGGAATGGCTCGATCCTCTCTCGCAATTTTTATTAAGGTTATCCTATAGTTAATGGCAGGTGAAAAGTGCATATTTCATTTCAGATTCAATTTCAAGATCTGCATGCGTTCTTGGATCACTGGTCTTCAAAGTACAAATATAAAAATGATGAAAAATACACAAACAACATTGGGAATCCATTGACCGATGAGTCACTGAGAATACTTTTTGAGTGGAAAAATGGAATCGAAAATATCGCTAATTTGAAAGCTCAAAGCATCGCAAATAATTACACCACGTCCTTCAGGGGCGACCCGTCGGCCCGCTACCTAAGTCATCAGAAAAGTGGCAGCGCGATATGGAATATCTTTTACCTCCATTGCTTATCACCAAGTACATGGCCAATTTTCGATCAACATGTCTTCAGGGCTATGCGCTTTATGAAAACAGGGAGAATTCAAGAAATCCCAAAAACAAATAAGCAAAAGTACGAGGTCTATACACAAGAGTACATACCGTTCCTCAAAGTCTTTGATGGGATAGAACAAAGGAAAATTGACAAGGCACTTTTTGCGTTTGGCAGATTTCTGAAAACGGCAGCGAAGTACGCCTAACTTTTCAGCAGCTTAATATACTGAAGGCAGCGAGTTGGCATGCCTTTTGAGCAGAGGGCAGGCGTAGACCGTGGACCTGTTCTCCAATCCAGCTGTAGTAACCGGCAACGCTGTCTTTATCTCTGCGTAAGACCCCCGCGCCTTGGCCAGATCCTGGTGATCTTTACTGCGCACCAGAGGTTAGTTTTTCCAGCTCAAGCCTCCCCGAGCGCATGCCCTCATCGACCTCACTGCTTTGCCCAGGTAAGAAGGGCAAAGGTGTAAACATATTCTTTGCACTGTAAACTAGAATGGACTAGGTCAACTCGCGAGTAGCCATTAAAAATCAGACAGCCTGGAGTTCCAAAATATGCAGCCTCAGAAATCGATTCCAGTAGACCTTCCGGAACCTGAAATGGTAGAACCCTTCCTGAAACTGAGAGGGATCATGGAACAAAAATCATGTGATGGCGGCGATAGTTGAGTATGGTCGTGATGGCTGCGTAGACAAACTCCGTTGCGCTGTTGTTTTCGCGCACAATTCACGGGCATGCGAGCTGCAAGGGTTAGCTAAAGTGGCAGATCACCACCTTGCACGATAGGCGCTTTTGGCTACTCTGGAAGCCCCCGTCAAAAGAAGCGCAACTAGATACATGCCAAAATTTACGATACTGGCTAAACGGTCCCGTATACGAGCGTGACACAATTGAATGACTGCGCTACTGTCATAAATTAGGAGCAATTGTTATGAAAAAATGCACCATATTTGGGGACATGCAATCCGAGAGAACCGCTGATCAATACCCGACCGTGACCTTATGCAATGACTGCGTCAAGCAGGACAGATCGTCTAATGAAGACAGTAAAATTGTCACCCTTGGAGAGTATGATAAATCCTATGGCGACAGTTGTGAGTGGTGCGGGGTCACTGCCGAGGATGAAGACGCAGCGGTCACGGATAACCGCCTCTATCCTGATGCAATTTAGCTGCCATATTGATTTATGCTATCACTGCTAATGGGCAACTACTGACCAAGTCAAAGCTGAGATCCAGTCTAAATCAGAGTTTATTGGAAAAATACTCCTCAAAAGCGAAAGTATAGAGTCCGTGAGCAGAGTTCACATTTGGGTAGTCATAGACAAGCGCACGTTTTTTCCAACTCAGCAAACTGAGCAACTAGACCCGCATTGGTGGTGTACCTATAGCCTTCGGCTATATCGCTGGAAGCACTCTGTCCTAGTGCAATCTTCACTTTTACTCGCTGCAATAGGAAGCTGCTGCGGTATTTCTCATTTTCTTCGATAGCCCCGTCAACACACTCATTGGCGAGATCAAGAGCTTGGTCTAACTTACCAAGCCCGAGCTTCACCTGTGACAGATTATGGGCCAGCCAGATCCTGCCGCTGGTATCACTAATTGCCTCCAAGATGGTCTCAGACTCTGCATAGCGACCAAGTTTGTAAAGAGCCTCGCCCCATTTGCGCTTCTGATAAATGTTCGGAAACTTCAATGTCTCGAAAGCTTCCAGGGCTCTATTCAGGTAATCTACTTCGTTGTCGATGCCGGCTGCGAGCATCATGATTTCAGCATAGCTGCCGCGGCTTTGGTCATCATCCAGCATCAAAGGCGTTGGTTCGGGTAAGCGCTCCAATAAACTTTCGACGCGGTACGGTGCATGCCATACCAGTGCTCGAACAAAGCTCGCAACAGAATGATAGCCTTGCGGAATGCCCAAGGAGGCACTGTGCAGTGCCTCCTTAAGAAACAGCTCCTCATGCTGTTCAATGAGGTCGCCTGCCCAGTTTTGACGAGCTCCGTTGAGTGCATCTCCTAGTGCCATCATTATTGATGGAGAAACGCTGCCGCCCTCCAACTTCGTAGCAATTATTTCGGACGCATATCGTTTGGCTGCTTCGAAGCCTTGCGGCCTGCGGCCGACAGATCGCACGAGTTGAAGTTTGGAGTCGTTTAGCGCGTAAGTGGCAACTACCTCCTCGAATAGGCGCTCGGCTGCCACATGCTTCCCTAGGTTGCGAAGCGTCTTAGCATGATGGTGCTTAATTTCGGCAATTTGCTTAGCACTTAGACCGACGATAGCTTCAAGATCCGTATAGGCTTGTAACACTCTGCTCAGCCATGCCCCGGCGGCTACTTCCCCGGACGTTTGCCAAAGGTAGCGTTCTCTCGCCTCAATAGTTTGGAGGACAACTAAGATGTCTACCTCATGATGAGTTGCACTTAGCGATCTGAGCCTTCGCGCTTCATCCAGCGGGTCAGGTAACAAATGCACTGGAATGGCGCTACCTGTCCAGGTCATGGCTACTGCATAGAGATATGCGGGACGACGATCGCCGTTCGCAACGTTGCTAGAAATTTTTCGTCGTAACTGAGAGGCAATCAGTTGCAGACCATGCCCGTCATCGCGAATCTGCTGAAGAATAAAAGACTCGAGGTGTCCGTCAATTTCTTTGGCCCTCTCATCAGTCAACCAATTGAGTGATTTCAGGGCTGCAAAGACGATGTCGTGAATGCGAAGTGATGCCGGACTTTCGGGTGCAGTGAGGCCATGATGTTCGAAAGATCTCAAACGCAACCGCCCGACAACATGTTTGAAGAAGTCGCGATCACAATGGCTCTGACCCGCCCATTGAAAAAGGCACAGCTCCTCTTCAAGTACCGGTTTCAATCGTCCGAGAATACGGTCTGCAAGCCGTACACCATCTACTGGCAGCTTTGCGACGTGGGTACAGTCATCTGCCAACTCACTCCATGACACGCCTTCGCGGGCGGCAGTATTGAGTAGCGCCAAGCTAAGCGGGTGCCCACCCACAGAGCGCCATATGGTGTTGAATTGCTTTCGAGGCGGCGGCGCATCGAGCCCCCTACCAAGCAATGTGCGGGCCTGTTGAGCATCCATTGTAGGCATGACGTAGGCTCCAGATGATGGATGCTGCCGAGTAATCAAAATCCGTGAATCGGGTCCGCACAAATCAGCGAGCTGGTGGACGGCGAGACTGGGACTAGCATCATCTACGACGAGAAAAGTGCTGTTTTTACGCAGCAGCGCGCTAACGTTCCGCTCGGCACCACCTCGACGAACTGGAACCGAAGACAATCGCTCGACGCTGTCGATATCCCGACCGCTTACCCAAAACCGATAATGAAAACGGTCCTCAATGCGCAGCAAATACGCAGCGGCCGCTTGGGACTTTCCAATACCGCCAATTCCACAAATCTCGACGCACGCCTCGGTCTCAAGTCGACGGTCCAGCTCTTTGTTTACAAATTCATTCTCAACATAAACCGGACTCAGTGAAGGCGCCTTCAACGATGCCGGATGGTCATCGCGAATTTCGGCCAAGACTGGCAGATGCTGCGCCAGATCGTCGATCGCATCGTCGCGGAGCATTAGCGTATCAATGATGACCTCGGCGATGGAGCGGCTGTCCATCAGGTGGAGGCGTCTTCCTGACATTCGGTCCTCCTGAAGGGCCTTACCCACCATCGCCTCTATTACGCCAGTCTCAGCGCGCTGCGAACTCAGGAGGTAAATATCCTTGGCACGTGGTGCAAGCAATAGTGAGTGGTCAAGATCGCCCCAGGGCTTTTGCATCGTGCCAGAAAAGTAGCCCTTCAAGATCGAGGCCTCGACGACGATGGTGCCGTCTTCGGAGACAGCATCCAACGCCCCCCCAACTGGGCTGCCATTCACCGCCGAACCTCGCTGTACCAGACGGATATCTAGCATACGTTCAACTAAAACCACTCCGAACCGCTCGAAGAGCGGACCCGGCGCCAAAATGCTAAGCGAGTCAATCACACGCTGTATCAGCAGATTACGTGTCAGGGAATTCATGAACGGTTCCGGCTAAAATCGGGAAGGCGGATCAGAGGTCAATCAGTTGGTTGGCGATGCATTAGTTAACAACGGTTCAACCAATAGCCAAACATCGTGTGCAACGTCCAACGGCGATTGATCACCATTGATGACATGACATCGCTCCGGGTTCTCGCGAGCGGTGTCCAGTAACCCGCTTCGGATAGCTGCGAAGTCCCGAGTCTTTTCTGCCGGATCGAGGTCACCATTGCGCCGCTCCCGCCGATACCTGGCAACTTCAATTGGAAGGTCGAGAATGATCGTTAAATCTGGCATCGTTGTACCGACGACGACCTCACATGTCGCCCTGAACAACCGACCAAGATCCACATCAGAAACCGCGACCTGAAACGCGTATGTCGAGTCAATAAAGCGATCGGAGACAACCCATTGGCCGTTGGCCAACGCGGGCTGGATTACACTCCGCACATGGTCAAATCGCGCAGCGCTTACCAGCAGGAGCTGTTCTGCCGGAACGAGGTCAAGGCCGGGATTGGTCAGAATTGCTCGGACGGCCATGCCCAATTGGCCACCATCCGGCTCTTTGGTCTGTAGAACTGGTTGGCCGATCCTCTTAAGATGCTCGACCAGTAACCTGACTTGCTCGGTCTTACCGCTACCGTCTATGCCTTCGAAGCTTACAAATGGCATGGCATCCCTTCCTTCAGAATTAAGCACATAGTGGGACTAAGTGAAGCGTTCGAACACAGTTGCGTTCATCTCTGCAGGTATGCTAACGCCTAAGAAGCGCGATCATATCCTTGCGCGCCGGCAGTTATATCTTAACTATGGCGCATTGTCGCTGGCGACGATCCTAGATGCTATGGGGACCGAGACAGTTCTGGTACATGGCGAGCACAGAGGGCCCGCCGAGGTGCTCCGCAGTCTACTCGAACAAGGCGTGCTACCGTCTCGGTATCCGATAATGCTATCAATTCCCAGCTTCTACGCTCTGCCGTGGGCGCAGGAGTTTTGCCGGCTCGCACGTAGTACAGATCCAGATGCTAAGATCATTGTCGGTGGACGTTGGGTGGTTGGGCCAGATCCCGACTGGTTACGCGAGAAACTACCCGAGGCAGATCTGCTGATCTCAGGGCTGGCTGAACCGCAAATCGCCAGCCTGCTCACTAGCGCGCCTGACTTAAGGATCCTACCAGCTCCACGACCAGATATTGCCCTGAACCATACGCTGGTATCAGGCTTTGAGCGTTATCAACCCAGTATTGAAGCCTCGCGCGGGTGTGGTGTGGGTTGCGCATTCTGCGAAGAGCGGGATATCCCTTTGGAAAAGCTGGGTGCCCCAGACCAGGTCGCCAGTGCTCTAGCAGCAGTTGTTGCTCAGTACAGCACTAGCGAGATCCGTCCTTATTTTCAATCTTCAATGTTCGTCCCCAATGTGAAATGGGGTACTGGCCTTGCGAACGCATTTAGGGCTTCTGGTCTAAACATTCACTGGCGTACGGAGAGCCGCGTAGATGTGCTTACCCCTGAGACTATCGCCTGTCTCGCCGAGGCAGGATTGAGGGTGCTTGACCTGGGGCTTGAGACAGCATCGCCCACTCAGATCCTGAACATGAACAAATCGCAACATCCGGATCGCTATCTAAATAAAGCGTCGACATTATTGAAAGCGTGTAACGATCACGGAATCGCCACCAAGGTAAACATTTTGCTTTATGCTGGTGAGACGACGAAAACTTTTGATGAAACGCGTTCGTTTCTAGACGACCATAAGGGCTCAATTGCCGGAGTATCGGTTGGTCCAGTCGTCGCTTACGGGCCGCCAAAAACCGCAGACATCCTTCTGCGTGACTGGTACAGAAGCGGTGCCATGCCTGTAGATCCGGACAGCGCGTACAAGTGTGGTATATCTACGATGCACCTCAGCCGTGACTTTGACGCACAATCGGCTGAGTTTGCGTCGCTGGAACTGTCCAGGCGGTACATGGATACGGAAGCTTATTTCAATTTGAAAAGTTTTTCCTACTACCCACGTGACTACTCGCGTGCAGACTTTGATCGCGATGTTGCCGCAAGCGATGAATCTCAGTTGCCGTTTCGGACATCCTAGCCTCTGTACGAAATCCCGAGAAACCCAATCGGCGCCCTTCTGACGCTGAAATTCAGTAGGATTTGCGACATCTCTTTTCGTACAGAACCTAGTGATCCTGCTCTAGGCGGGAGGTGTTAACCACTTTTTTCACTGTTAACCACTGTGGTTTACAGTGAAAAAAGTGGTTAACACGCCGTGGTCCCAAGTCCAGCACCTGATTCAGAAATATGTGATCGATTTCGTTTCATACGTCGGTCCGGCTACCGCTGCTCAGCCGATTCGTGGCTACCGCCAGGGATCAGGCAGCAGTATTTCTTCTCTTCCCTTCTCAATTTCCATGCTCAACACTGACACGAGAGTTTCCGCCACTGTTTCCCAGTGCGCAGCTTTGGCCTTGTACTGGTCAACATCAGTCCAGCCACCTCGCTCTGCGTTCAGTGCAGCGACAGCAGAGGTAGATGACAGCTCACAAGCGGCCCCGTATGCAGCCAGTAAACGGCGATTCTGAGGTGTATCAGGCCATTCCTGGTTCTGTTCGAAGTCATGTCTGCTGATTGCGTGGGTGCTTCCTGCTAACGACAAGGTCGACATATCTGTACTCCTTCCATGATGGAGTGCGCTTAGGCAGGGCTGGCGATGCCCCCCCATTTAAGCCAAGTACACGAACGAAGTATTTCTAGTGCCGCTTGTCACTGGGATATCTGCCAGCGCTGGACATGCTTAGGGAAAGTGGCGAGCTTCAGAAGCCACTCTCGCATCCCCCTGGTGGAGAAGCTATTGCCGTATCGGCTCGCAACGTCAGCGCTCGCCCATCCGTCAATGCCCTTACGGATGTCGTCAAAGCACTGAATTTCCCTGAGGCGGTCAAACCTGCGGTAGGTCCAACAGATCTCCCAGTTCCTCCCGTGCCAACTTCACCCTATCCAATCTGCGATAAGGATGATCAGAAGGCATCCGGATAAGGGATTCAAACCTCGCCGGATCGAATGTAATGACGTCCCTGTGAATGTGCTCAAGCTCCCCTTTGTGAGGTTGCGACACAACAAACTCCATGCTCTCCAGAAGTCCTGACGCTTCGTTATCTTTGACGATCCGGTGGCGGATGAAGCTCATCTTGAGATCGAAGTAGGTGCCCTTCGAACCTGAAAGCTTTCTCGACTCCAACCGACCGTTAGCGTTGATTTCTGCCCCTGGGGATCTGAAGCTACGTTGCGCTATTCGATACTGAGCTTGAGACCGCGGTGGGCCGCACGGCTACGTCGAGAAGGGGAGGCGTGATCCAGTGAAGCACCAGTGCTGTCAGAACGCTTGAGATGGTGTTGACAGCTATCGCGACGAGAGCATACGCATTTTTGGAGCATCCATTTTTTGAAGTGGACCTCTATTTAATGCGCACAAACTGTGTGTCACCACCACCTCAAGAAAATTTCGTCACACCCCAGAATGGGAATTCACGTTCGGGCTGCATCACGTTTTATCTCGTGCCAGAAGCCCTCGGCAGCGCTATCAGCTGGCGAGCCAAGACTCGACTACGTCGGCACCATACTCGTTTTTCCAGGCTTTGAGTGTGCGCTGATTACCACCCTTGGTTTCAACAATCTCACCACTGTGTGGATTCTTGTAGACCTTCACCACACGTGCTTTACGAAGTGCCTTCGGGGCAATCGAAGCGGACGCCACCGCTTGCGGATCGAGGATCATCACCACTTGCCGCAGACCGTAACCGTACTCGTTGAGCAGGGCGCGAAGCTTCGTTTCGAATTCCATTTCCTGCTTCAAGGAAGAGTCATTTTTTAGCGCTTCCAGCTCGGCCAGTTGGGCTGCGAGCTGTTGTTCGAGTAAGCGAAATTCAGCGAGACGGGACATAGGATTCTCCAGATGATGTTAGGTGATTTTAGCAACCAAAAAAGAGAGCTTGCTAACTATCTTGATCCCACATGCTTGAATCGGCTATCGCGAGGCTGAGCGATCGGCGTGGATAAAAGGGTGGTGGCGTCTGGGTCATCACTCTGCATCGCCTCACCCATTAGGTATTCAATCAGTTTTTTGCTTCTCACCCATACGTACTGCCGGCATGCTGCATTTGGTATGGTTGGTCCCGCAACGGGGCGAAACCTAGCCTCCCAAAGGAGTTTGAACGCTTCCTTGGTCGACGTTTCCAGGTACACAGCGATCTCCGGTCCCAAGATGTAGCCTCGCCTGAATCTTTCGATCGCTTGGGGCTTAACCACCAGTTGCGTACGCCTGCCGTATTCGACGTTGGTGCTCCAAAGCAGGCCAAGCCGAACAAACGCGTAAGCGCATTCTTCTTTAACACCCAATAGCGCAGCTGCTTTGACCACCGATAAACCGGGTAGGGTTAAGCCCTTGCCCCCTGTTCGGGCTTGTTGCCACGATGCAAACTCTTGCGCCTTGAGTAACCACGCCCCCACACCAACCGGGCCAGTCTCGGCCTGTCGGTAAGCACGAAGTTCACCTGCACGTATTGCCTGAACCAACTCGACCAACCCCCCCCCCTTGGGCAGAGAATGCTTGGCCAAGTAGTTGATCGTCACCAGACTCTGGTCAGTGCTGGTGGGCAGCTTCTCATCAATCATTTCGTTGATCGAGCGGCGGTCAATGAGCCACCTTTCGCCTGGGCGCGGTTCTCCACCAAAGAACTGGAGGGTACCGGCAGCCAGCAGCTGCCTAACCCGTGTGTGACAGAGGCTTAGTAAATTCACGGTTTGTTTCATATCAACCGCGCCCTGGATTTGCTGCGAGATTACCTTCAACTGATCCAAGTCCACGACCGTAAAAACACGATCTTCATGGGGCTTCTCCCGATAGGCGATTTGTCCCTGCTGATGGAGGCGTTTTACGACTGATACCCCGAGACCACAAGCTTCAGCAGCAGAAGCGAAGGAGACCCAACGATGTCTCTCAATCGTCTCCTCCCTCAAATTGCGATTTCGCTTCGCTAACGGTGCTTCCCACGCATGCTGCAGAAATGATTCGAACTCTCGACGAAGAAAGTCAAAACAAGGGTCATCCAGATCACGGTGGATGTCGTGGTATATCGGGCCGAACGATCTGCTGAGCGTCCAATGTTCGTTATCGGAATGGACTGCCTTGAGGCCACTCAGCAGTTCTCTGAATGCGAGAGGCCAGTTCATGAGAACCACGCCCGCCGCGTTTGCCATAAGCCGCGATATCTCTAGCGAACCTGAATCAGCAACCTTCAGCGGCTGGGTTCTTTCCGTAGGCAAACTTCTGACAGCGAGACGCGATGACAACTCGTGAAACTGTTCGTAGGTGAGGGCAGCCAATCCCGCGTCAGTTGGCAACGCTTCGGCGTAAAACCTATCTTCAAAGCCAGAGGTGAGCCAGGCGGCTGTACCACTCGCCGGCGCGATCTCAAAACTGGTCCCGCACAAAGAGGTGCCACACGCTTGGCAACAATTCGCACTCATCGCGCTTGGATCGGTTTCCTTCAAACAGTTGGGGCACCGCCCGTGGAGTTCAGTGCCGTGGACAGAACATGTCGTAACCAGCGTCAAGCCCCAGCTTTCTCTCCAATAACCGGCTTCGCTCAAACAGATCGGACAGTAACGCGCGTGATGAGTCGTCCATAGCTTGACCCCTTTAGGCTTAGGATCACGAAACTCAGCAGCGACCGTAGGCCAGCTCAGTGGTCCCTCCATCATCTGCAGCCAGTCCGCAACATCAGTCTCGTCGGCTCGTGCAAAGGCTGTGAGCAGTTCCTTTCTGGGTAATCCGTTGGCTTTCGCCAAGCGCTGCAGGTACCCCAAAAGACTTTCGTCGTGGTGTGGTCGTGGGTTGATTAAAAGACCAAACATTCCTATACATCCATGAAATCGAAGACATAAAAATCGAGGGAGTAGAGCCGGGCTAATAAGCCCGGCCCGTGGCCGTCAGGTATTGCTCCCTTCGAACGTCTCAAAAGGCTCCCGCTTCCCAAACAGAGGCTGGAAATTGAAGCTCGCACTGAAGGGGTTTCGATCCTCGGTGGCGTAGCTCCAAACCTCGTCTTCAAAAGCCTGGGCCAGCACAGGAAGTTGAATCGCCCCGGGTTCCCTAGACACTCTCCAAGCTCAGAAAATAGCGTTTCTCATACTCTACTGGCGACAGCTGCATAGCACTGCTGTGTCGACGCTTGGGGTTATAGAACATCTCGATGTAATCGAAAATATCACTTCGGGCTTCGTCACGCGTTGCGTAGATCTTTCGTCGGATTCGCTCCCGCTTCAAAAGCTGGAAAAAGCTCTCGGCTACGGCATTGTCGTGGCAGTTTCCCCTTCGGCTCATGCTACTGATCACATTGTTGGCTTTCAGGAAGCTTTGCCAATCTGAGCTACTGAACTGACTGCCTTGGTCTGAGTGAATCATCACTTGCTGCTGTGGCTTGCGTCGCCACACGGCCATCAGCATGGCGTCGATGGCTAGGTCGCTGCTCATCCTGGGCTTCATTGACCAACCAATGACTTGGCGAGAGAACAGATCCAGCACTACCGCCAGATACAGCCACCCTTCGTAGGTGCGGATGTAGGTGATATCGGTCACCCAGACCTTATTCGGCTCACTGACCTTGAACTGCCTGGCCAGATGGTTGGGCGATGCCGCTTTTGGTTTTCCGCCATAAAACCCAGTACGACGGCGATAGCCCGTTTGAGAACGCAGCCCCTCTGCCTGCATCAAGCGACCGACTCGATTTCGCCCACAGATCTCTCCTAGCTCTCGCAGGTCATCGTGAATCTTGCGATAGCCATACACGCCGCCGCTTTCTAACCAGGCCTGCTTGATCAAACCAAGCAGGCGCTGATCTTCTTTGGCTCGGGCAGATTGAGGCTCGGCCAGCCAAGCGTAGTAGCCGCTGGGATGCACCTTGAGGGTTTGGCAAAGGCGACGCACTGGGTAATCCGTCGAGTGCTTGTTGATGAAGGCGTACTTCAGCCGCACTCCTTGGCAAAGTACGCGGCGGCCTTCTTTAATATGTCTCGCTCTTCTGTCACCCGCTTGAGTTCAGCGCGCAGCTTGCGCAGTTCAGCCTGCTGTTCATTGTCTTGCTGACGCTGCTCTTGGGGCTTGCTGTAGACCTTGATCCAGGCGTAAAGGCTGTGCACGGACATGCCCAGGCGCTGGGCGACCTCGGCGACAGGTTTGCCTTTTTCGGTCACTTGCTTGACCGCTTCGATCTTGAATTCTTCGGGGTAACGCTGACGACTCATGGCACCTCCTATTTGGGCCTCATTATGAGGCTTGGAGGTGTCTACGAAACCAGGGGCGATTCACGTTTACCTTTTCCCCGTCTGCCAAACGCATACGTAGTTCAGCAAGTTCCGTAGAGTGGTAGCCCACTTTGGCTACCTCGATGCCGTAATGGTGAACCTTCACCGAGGCCCGCTTGGCCAGAATGCACTCCAACGAATCCAGGTCGACGGGAAGGCTAATGACATGGTTCGCCTCGCTAGTCCCCCAGACTTGAGCCGGTGTTCTGTTGTCCAGCCCCCGATGAGGAGTCTGGTGGTAACCATCGACGATCCATTTCACTACCACCGCTTCCAATTGAGGGAGCGTGAAGCATGCATTCTTCTCCGAGTCGTAATCGCCACGCTGCTGGATATTTGAGAAGGTGGTACCCGGGAGGTTGTGGATAAGCCCCAGGTTCTGTGTGCTGAAAAAGCGTTCGACGGCACCTTTCCTTTGAGGGGCTCTGGAAGCGGGATACATTATCTCGATACCCAACTCGTTGAACCCCATGATGAGATCACCCGCGTGAAATTCCGCCGCGTTGTCTGGGACGATGCGAGCCGGCAGCCCACGTGCCCACCATTCATTTCTCACTTTAGGAAAACGCTTCAGCAGTTCGGCCTTTGGGCGGATTGAGCGTTCGATCACACGAAGCACGGTCTCCGTATTTGGCGCCGACAGGTGAAGCAGATATCCCATCACCATTCGAGAGAAACGGTCGAGGACGATCGTCAGATAGGGGCGCCCAATGCACAGCCCCGAGGTTTCATCCACAAGCTGTACGTCCAATAGCGTGTGATCAATCTCCCACCGTTCCAAAATCTCATGGACACGTAGGACACCCGCCGCAACGCGGTGCTTTTTGTCTGCTGCGTGTTTTCCGAGCCTCTCCTTATCCACAAGGTACGGATCCAGCTTGGCGATGTACCTTCGGACAGTCATTCCGCTTGGGATCTTGAGCTGATCCGAAGACAAACGACTTTTGTTCCGCTCTTTTATCTGGTCCTCGAATTCTGAAACGACCACGCTGACCGCAGGAATCGTATCCTGCAGGTAGGTTTTATTAATCACGCCTTCAAGAATAACTTCGAGCTCTCCCTGTATCGCGGGGGCCCGTCCCTTTTTGGCATGCTGAGGGATAAGCTTTACTACGTTCTGGCCAATGTATTTGGCTGCCCAACGTCGAATGGTGGAAACCGAGGGTGCGCACGCATCCCCAATCTTTTTGGCGATTTCTCTAAGTGTCTTGATCATGTCTTCGTCACCCGGTAGCTTGTATTTACCGCGCTTAGTTAGGTCGTCCAGATACTTGCGTCGGCGCAATGCTTCATCCCCATGTTTTTTGGGGAAGCATGAGATGTCTGGAGGGATGTTCCGTACATACGGAACCTTCCCGAGATAAGGCTGATCAGCGGAGATCTCGATCTCGCGCTTCTCGTAGGCCTCATAGAACTCCTTTTCGGATAGCTTCGTGGGCTCACCAAGCTCATCGAAAAAGAGCAGCTTCCGGTCGATAAGCCTCTTCTCAAGCACCATCAGTACGCCACGAACGATGACGACCAATTTCACCCTAAGGGAAAAGGTTTGCATGGCGGTGCCCCCCTTGCAGGAAGACCGGGGAATTAGTGTCAATTGACCTATCTAGGTCAATACCCACCACCCCAAGGCCTAACAAGCGCCAGGCTTTCCTCTCACCAACCACGCAGAGCAAATCTGCAACGGTCATAGGCGGCCATTCGTTGAAGGCCGCCATTACCTCCTCCAACGCCTGATGCGAAAGCTCTGGACCGCGCCGGTGATACATCAACCTTCTAAGATTGGTAGCCAGGGGTTCAGCTTCAATTAACTTTTCAGTGATCACCGAAAAGTTACGGGCAGTGGCGTTGAAGTAGCGCTCAGCGGCATCCAGTCGCTGCCTGACGCTGGCAATCTTCAGTCGGTCGTGAGGCTTCACTTCAAACCACCACTCGCGCCCATCCGCGAGGAAAACCTGTACGTCTGGGTAATATTTGAAGTAGCCCTGGAGCGATGGAACACGTTCCTCACTGGGCTGCGGGACGTAGCCGATGACCGCAGGAGACAGCTCAAGAAGCCGAAAAAGAGCGCCTTCGAGCTGGGACTCCCAGGGCACAGGCTTTTTATTTTTGAGCGATGGTGCGGATTCCACGACACTTGGACACTCAGCCCACGATCATTTGGACACTCGTTCCATGCTCACTTGGACACCTGATCCACGTCCACTTGGACAGGCAGTCGGAGCGCAGCGACGCAGGTTTGCATTGTTAGTCTGAAGTCTCTGTCGCCGTCAATTTCGTTGCGCGTCTGCGCATCGATTCGCCCTTCAGTTCGATCCGATAAGCGTTGTGCACCAGCCGGTCGAGGATCGCATCGCCCAAGGTCGGGTCGCCGATCAGCGCATGCCATTTGTCCACCGGCATCTGGCTGGTGACCAGCGTCGAGCGGTTGCCGTAGCGGTCGTCCAGCAGTTCAAGCATGTCGCGCCGCTGCGCAGCGGTAAACGGCGCCAAGCCCCAGTCGTCCAGGATCAGCAGGTCGGTCTTGGCATAGCCGGCCATGAGTTTGGCGAAACGGCCGTCGCCGTGAGCCAGGCCCAGCTCCTCCATCAAGCGCGGCAAGCGCAGGTAGCGCACGCTGTAACCGTCGCGGCAGGCCTTGTGAGCCAGCGCGCAGGCGAGCCAGGTTTTGCCTACGCCCGTTGGGCCGCCGATGATCAGGTTCAGGCCGTCGCGCAGCCATTGGCCGCTGCCCAGTTGCAGGATCAGGGACTTGTCCAGGCCGCGTGGGCTGCGGTAATCGATGTCTTCCAGGCAGGCGTTATGGCGCAGTCGTGCCAGTTTCAGGCGGCTGCTCAGACGCGTGTTTTCACGTTCGGTCAGCTCGCGGTCGACCATCAGGCCGAGGCGTTCGTCGAAGCTCAGATCATTGATATCGGGCGTGGCGTGTTGCTCGCTCAGCGCCTTGATCATGCCGTGCAGGCGCAGGGTTTGCAGCTTGTCGAGTGTCGGGTTGGGCAGCATTTTGGTGCTCCTTTTTCAGGTCAGTGGTAGTAGCCAGGGCCGCGCAGGTTGATGTGTTCGTCGGGCAGTAGCGGCAGGTTTTGCTGGGACAGCGGTAGCTTTTCCAGCCCTTGGCGCAGGATCGATTCAAGGCTTTTGTAGCTGCACGCGCCCAGTGCCAGCGCTCGCTGGCAAGCGGCTTCCAGCCGCTCTTCGCCGTGCTGCTTGCTCAGGCGCAGGATGCCCAGGCAGGCGCGGAAGCCGTGCTGAGGATGGATTCGGCGCTCAAGGATGTAGGCGATAACGCCAGCGGTGTTAGGCCCGGTCTGCTCGGCCCAGCGGATCAGCCGTTGCGGTGTCCATTCGGCGTGCTCCCGGTGGCTCTTGGGCATGTGCTCGGTTTGGGTGGTGTGGCGGCCTTTGTGCAGCGAGCGCAGGTGACTGGCCACCCGCTGGTTGGCGTGGAAGCACTCGACGGTCTTAGCGGTTAGCCGCACTTCGAGTTGGTGCTTCACCAGCTGGTACGGCACCGAGTAGTAATGGCCCTCGACCTCGACGTGATAGTCGATGTGCACCCGCGCCTTTTTCCATTCGGCGTAGACATACGGATGTTCTGGTAGCGGTTGCAGTGCGGGTTGGTCGATGGTCTCGAAGGCCGAGCGGCGTGAGCCGGGCAGCTTCTTGAAGGGCTTTTGATTGAGGCGTTCGAGCAGCAGGCTGATTGCCGTGTTGAGTTCTCCGAGCGAGAAGAACTGGCGGTTGCGCAGCACTGCCAGGATCCAGCGCTCGACCACTTGCACACCCACTTCAACCTTGGCTTTGTCCTTGGGTTTACGCGAACGCGCGGGCAGTACGGCTACGCCGTAATGCTCGGCGAGATCGCGGTAACTGGGGTTGATGTCCGGCTCGTAGCGATGCGCCTTGGTGACGCCACTGCGCAGATTATCGGGCACCAGGATCTGCGATGTGCCGCCGAAAAAAGCAAAACAGCGGGCGTGCGAGCCCAGCCAGTCGGGCAGTTTCTGCGACCAGGTGGCCTCGGCAAAGGTGTAGCTGGACGCGCCGAGGACGGCGACGAAGATCTGGGCCTGACGGATTTCACCGGTCTGTCGGTCGATGATGGGCGCGGTCTGTCCGGCGTAATCGACGAACAGCTTTTCGCCGGCACGGTGCTCCTGGCGCATGACAACGTCGACCTTGGCGGCCCAGAGGCGGTAGTGCTCGCAGAACCAGCTGTATTGGAAGCCTTGCGGGTGAGCGAGTCGATATTCCTGCCAGAGTAGGGCCAAAGTGACGCCGGGGCGGCGTAACTCGGCATGCGCCCAAGACCAGTCAGGCATCGGACGTTGATCGCTGGGAACTGTTGGTGCTGGAGGGAACAGGCATCGCTCCAGTTCGGCATCCGATAACAATGTCGGCCAACTCAGCCCGCAAGCGTTGAAACGGTGCAAGTAATTGCCCGCACTGCCGCTACTGATGCGCAGGCTGGCGGCGATCTTGCGCACGGACAGGCCAGCGTCGAACTTTAGACGTAGTACCTCTCGGATTTTACGCATGGATATACGCTCCACGATGACCTCTTCGCTTCGAGAAAAGAGGTCGATGGTAGTGAATAATCCTGCGTTGCTGCCTGCCTGAGCATGGATCGGATCAGTGGAACATCACTGTCCAAGTGCTTGTGGAATCAGTGTCCAAGTGGCCGTGGAATGAGTGTCCAAGTGGCCGTGGAATGAGTGTCCAAGTCAGCGTGGACTGGGTGTCCAAGTGCGCATGGAATCCCCAGCGATGGGAAGTAGCCGCGGTAATGGTTGGACCGCCGCGTGACCACCTTTCGTACTGTCATGAAACACCTCCGAAAATCTCGAAACGAGCGCCGACGCTGCGCCAAAAAATCAAGGCGCAGAGCGGGCGAAGTGAGGCCTTTCGACAGGCAACACTGTGCCGTCGAGTGGCCTCGCTAAGGTCGAAAAGATGGGAGAGGATTGACAGCCGCTTCGAAAAAGCAGACATTGCGGATTCTCAGTACGCAAGTCAGCTTCGCTAAGCGCGGTCAGTCCTCTGAGGATTGGTCGCGTTTTTCTACATTTTGAGGCCTCCTTTTCTGCTCATAAGTCATGACCCTCATGACTGATCAGAATCTCAAGCAAGCGGCTTGCTCTATTTACTTCTAAACCGCCACGTGGTGATTGCCCGAGCAGTTTTGATCTGATCTGAAGTTCTCGCTCCAACCAGCTGATTGGATTACAAATCTTCAGAGCGATGCTGAAAAAGTTAGTCATAGATCTTATTCCAACATCACTTCGAAATCTACAATAAATCTAATTCGGCAAGTTCTGCTCAATACTGCCTCGATACTAAGTTTCTAAAAATAGATACTTAACAAGTATGTGTAATTAACTATTAACTTGTACGAGTATAAATTTTGGAATCGCAGCAATCCCTCAACACCTAAGGTCCGCCGCTGACCTTTTCAGTTTTCCCGGCTGCCCATCAGATCCCTTCCTCAATGCATCCCCATCCCCCTGAAATTCCAACGAGTGGAGTAGGGCGTACCGGCGGAACTCCGGGCAAAAAAAAAGCCCGCGATGGCGGGCTTGATGGTGACCGACGGGGACCAGGTTCGCAGTCCCGGTCGGTCAACTATTTGTGAAACCGTGCAGCTATTCTGTGAACCTACACCCGGCAGATCTTAATTCCTAGAAAACACGGCCCCTCACTGCGCAGTTTAGCCTAGCCAATCTGATCATCTACAGATAGATTATGTTTACGCGTTATGAATCGATAGTGTGAGGGGTGGCATGGGCGTAAATAGAAATGCTGATGGATCATTAGCCACGAGCTTAGCTGTAGAGCGCTCTGTGGTGACAAAACTTGTCATCACGGGAGCTGTAAACCTTGACCCGATCACCGTCTTTCTGGAGGACCTCGGGTCCCGACTGTCTCCACGTGATGACGGCCCAGATAGTGTCAGTTGTCAGGGTAACCTAACCATTCGTTGCGCAGGGGAGAGTTGGACCTCCTACTGGGGTGGCATGGGTTCAAGGACGGTGACTGAGTTCGTTGCCAAGTGCAGTGATGAGTACATCCTGAATTGCCTCAGCCGCGGCCTGAGCAGCACTCGATTCAGCGCAAAGGCTCTTAAACAGCTCTCAGCACGGTGCATCATCGATCGCCGACGGGAGCAGAGCGGTACTGATTGGGAGCTGGGGTATCTCGACGCAGAGGATGCACGTTCGCTGTACAGGAGGCTCGATGAGCTTCGCGATGTTGAATCGTTGCGGGACTGCTGGAGTCATTCCGAGCTCCTATCCCTTTTGTTCGGTGATGAATGGCATTACCCCGTCGATCGAGCTACCGAACCAAACCCGGACTACATGTACCTGCTGCGCATAGTCCAAGCTGTCCAGCAAGCGCTCACACAACCTGTCGAGGTGGCGGCAGCATGAACAGTTCTGGACAGCGGACAACTCTGCCGCCCTTCGCTAACCTGGTCATCCGAAAACTGCAGCGCTTTGACGAATGCGCCAGCGATGGCCAAGGCGCTGACATTGGCACCCAGTGGTTTGATGTTCTCACCCATCTGGGCTTGCTCAAGCGAGTTCAGCGAAGCCCGGCCCTATGGCAGGTCACCGATCAAGGGGAGCAGCTCTTGGAGCACCAGGCAGGCCCCCAGCGCAGCGAGGATGCTGTGCGGGTTGAAGCGGTCGCTGTGACACGCACTGATGAGGAAGGAATGCGGCTTGAGTGGCTGCTTGAGGGCGGCATCGCAGCGCTGGAGCATGCGGATCAGTTCCTACTGATTGCTCATGGCTCGATCACGGACGAGGAGGGCGCTGGCGAGGTCTATCTGAAAGCTCCAGCTATGCCGTCCGCAGAGCAGCGCGACATGGCTCGGGTATACGACGTCATTGGTCTGCACCATGGACACCCTGTGGGCGTGCTGCTGACGAACTTGGGTAACATCAAGCGCTTCTCGGACTACCTGGGAGCAGTGGAGCGCGCATTCTTCATGGTTCCAGGTGAGCCGTCGGAAGAAGTCGAAGATGCAGGCGCATCCATCGACGAAGAGTGCCTGTTGAATAAATTCCCGGCGACCAGTACTGAGCATTACGTTAATCAATTCCGTGAGGCCTTGATCACGATCGGGGCCTTACCGCGTAACGAGTCTGGTATCTCGGAAGTCGACGAGCTCAGGTCCGAATGCAGCCTGTTGAGAGCCCAGCTGGCTGAGTTGCCGGCGTACATTGCAGCGCTTGAAAAATTCCAGGCCGAGGACGGCGATTTTATCCGCCTCGCCGATGTGCTCGCAGCACTTTCAGCCTGTGCCGACCGGACACAGGCAACCGGTTATCGTCTGTTGGCTCCAGGCGAGAAGATGCGTGCTGATGACCAGTTTTTGGCTGACGACGCAGCTACCTGGAGCCAGCTTGCAGAAAACCCGTTGTTTATCGGCATGCCCTATTCACGCGGCTTGCTCCCGGTGCGCCGGGTAGCTTCTTCGGCATAAGGCACCACCACCCTCAACCCGGCCTGGCCGGGTTTTTTATGGGTCGAATTCAGGGAGCAAGCGGGTGCGGCCGACTTTCACTCTCCCGGCACCAGGGCTGGAGGCAGATCTTCATGCTGCGTGTGGTTCATCTCATTGGCACTAGGACAACGTCGAGGTATGCCATGACCTGTTTCATCGCGATTAAAACCAGCTGCACCATTCCTGAAAAAATGCATGTTCATTCTGTTCTGAATGAGCAAGGCCTTGTGGGTAATCGTTACCCCAGGACTATGGAGCAAGTACCTCGCGCAGTTCGCGAGTACTTCGAGCAGCTTCCGCTCGGTCCCGAAGCAACGAGTATTTTTTCGAACGAGGTGGAAGCTCTATCTGATCGTAAGGCAGCTGCTGGCTCTCTCGGACAGGCGCTTGAAGCACTGCCGGATTCGAAAGTACGAGGCCCAGTTAGGACTGCGCGCATTAAATGTAAATTGGCGGCGCAATACGGTAAGTCGCATACGGACCTGACTGACCGCTACTGCGAAGTGAGCGAGCTGCTCCATAAGGGCGGTGTGACAATCCATTTAAACAAAAACATATAAGCGCGTAGCGCTTGATAGGGGTAAAACATGAAAGCAGATGTCGGCAGTTTCGTTAAGCACGCCCGCCGTGTAAATCGTGTGGTTGTCCAGTGGAAGAAGCAGGGCGAGCACGCCAAAGCAGTTTACTGCCAGGGCATTCGTAAGCTTTGGATGTCTGAGGCTCGCCGAGCCGCTACATGACCTACCTCATTTATCTCTGTATCGAGCGGACTAACCAAAAGTTAACATTATGACCAATCACTAAACGGTTAATACTCACATCAACATGATCCGCGCTGGCGACACAGTTCTCCACAACGGCAAGCTTCGCACCGTCTGCAACTCGGACATCAAATTCCGCGGTTTCATGGGGACGACGCTTTTTGGTGACAGCTATCGCTTGGGCACTGTACTCGTGCAGCTAGCCTGTATCAATCGCGCCATCTAACAAGGAAAGCCCATATGCAATACAAAGTGACTTACCTGCTTGGTGACCAAGTGCGTGAAGCTGTTATGACACAGAAAGAACTGGATGAGTGCCGAAGCCGCTGTGGGGTGATCGAAGCGGTTATCGTCAGCGACCAGGAGACCTCTGCCACGGATTCCAATTCTGAAGGTCCGGAAAACGATGGTTGGACAGAATTTTCCTATGGTGACAAGCGCTGGTCGTTCGATTCTGATCAGTTGGCACTATGGGATGAACAGTTACAGGGATTTGATTTCTTTGGTTACCATATGCTGGTTAAACCCACAATTGAGTCAGTCACTGATTTTATTAAACGTCATGGTCACTAGGATTGGATATGATCAGCCTCGACTTCAATATAAAATACAGCCAAGCCGCTACGCAGTTGATAAGGGCTGGTATCTGCAGCGCGGAACACATTCCTTCTCTGGATGACATGAAAGACGCAATACTCCAAGGTCAGGAGTGTGAGCAGATATCATCGCCGTACTTTGAAGCATTCTTTGACTGGTGGGATTACTATACAGCCATTGAGCAAATCGAGAGTGGCTTCTCTGCAGAGGACCAAAAACCAATCCTTTTAGTTGCCTACGAGGCGCTAATAGCGTCTGGAGAGCTGTGCTCCGCATGGCATTAGTGTTGGGATTTAGGGCATCAGTTCAACATGTAATCACGAGGAGTGAGGATCACAACAAAACCAGACGGCGCCGGCAATATGTGGCGTATTGGGTTTCTACATTAAAGCTACACAGACCCGGCCTAAAGCCGGGTTTTTTTTTGAGAAGACGGGCCTCATCGGCAATGAACCCTCCACAATTGCTCCCAGCTTGTCATGTAACTGGGGCTCAGTAGTTCTCGACGCATACCCCAATCCGGGGTCAACGGTACCGCAGCGGTTCGCAGACAGTCATGCCCCCAGCGCTGGTTGATCTTATCCATCGTGGTCATAAGTGCGTCAGTGCGCTCAGGCTGGCTCGGGGTGAACAGGTCCTGGGTGTACTCCCCTCGCTTGCGCAGATCCATCAGCAGTACCTCGGCCTTGCTGTAGGCGTAACCTTGGCGGTAAATTCCATCGAGTGCACGCAGCGCGTAGCGCGTGAGCTGCCGCACGTCATCGGTTGGATAAGCCGGAATAGTCGTTGCGGCATTTGCATACTTCGGCCCGTCCCCATGGAACGAAGTCTGAATGCCGACGCGCAAGGCACCGCACAGTGATCGCTGCATGCGCAGCTTCTCAGCGGCTCGGTGAATGTAGGTCGCCAGTGCTTCCTGTAGGCCCTTGAGCGTACGCACTCGCTGGCCAAACATCTTGCTGGAACAGATCGACTGCTTTGGCGGCACAGATTGCTCTAGGTCCATGCAAGACTCGCCCTGTAGCTCCCTGATTGTTCGCTCCAGTAGAACACTGTATTTGCGGCCCATTGCTCGTGGGTCTGAGAGCGACAATTCCCAGGCCGTACTAATCCCGTCGCGAGCCAGATTATCGCGCATTCGTCGACCGATCCCCCATACCTCATCGACCGGCATTCGCCGGAGCAACCATTCGATAGCCTCCGGCTTGCGCAGATCCACCACGCCACCCGTTTTCTCCCGCCATACCTTCGATGCGTGCTGCGCCGCCTTGGCGAGGGTTTTGGTGTGCCCGATACCAACGCCAACCGGCAGCGCGGTCCACTGCAGTACCCGGGCTTGGATGGCACGGCCAACATCGATGATCGGCTCGGGCACGCCATCGAGCCGTATGAACAGCTCGTCAATTGAATATCGTTCCCAAGCGGGTACTAGAGATTCTATGGCAAGGCCGACGCGATGACTCAATTCGCCATACAAGCCATAATTGCTACTGAACACTGCGACGCCGTTCTGCTCCAAGAACCTGCGGACCTTGAAGTACGGGTCGCCCATCTTCAAACCGAGAGCTTTGGCCTCGTTTGTTCGAGCCACGATGCAGCCATCCGAGTTGGAGAGAACGACGACAGGACGCTGTCGAAGCTCCGGTCGAAAAATGCGCTCACAGCTGCAGTAGAACGAGTTGACGTCCACCAGGCCAAACACGGGGCGGGGTTCAATGTGCATGAGGTGTCAGACTCCAGACCACGACTCCGAATACTTCGATTGAGTCGTATTGGCTGGGTGCGATGTTTGGATAGTCAGGGTTGGCTGACTCCAGGATCCAGCCGGCCGGGGACTTGGCCAGTCGCTTTACCAATGGCTGATTATCGACGTACGCGAGGACGATATGTCCGGCGCTGGGTGTGATCGAGCGGTCCACTACCAGCAAGCCACCATTGAAAATGCCGGCGTCACGCATGCTGTCGCCTTCTACCTGAACCAGCCAGACATGGGGGGCGCGAATGTTCAGCCGCTCATCCAAGGATAGCGGTGGTTCGTAGTAGTCAGCCGCTGGGCTTGGGAACCCCCCCGCTGCGCAGCCGGCGAGGACGTGCAGCAACTCTTTGGAGGCGGCGAGTGGGTAGGGTGTGAGCGCGTTCATTAAGCACCATGAATTACTGTTCGCATATACAGTAATGCAGGCTGCTCGGCGCGGCTAGAGCGGCGTAGACGAAAGGCGGATCTTCCGCCCACCAAGGGCCATTTCTCACCAAGCACAAAGGGGCGCGATCCAGAACCAAGCGGGTGGTGAATGCCATTATTGTGACACACGTGCTGGTCAATCCGTATGCTGGGCAGTCTCCCAAGGAAAACAACATCGGATCTTTTCGCCTGTTGAATACTCAAATAATAACTGTGGTCCAGTAGGCGGGATCGTCATGGCCGGTAAGAAAGTCCCGATGCCTGAGCGGATGAACCCGCAGCTGGTGAGCATGGTGGCTAGGCCGCCGGCCGCGGGTTGGCGGTGGGAAGTTAAGCTCGACGGGTATAGATTCCTTGCTCGGATTGATGGACCGATCGTCCAGTTATTTACCAAGAATGGCCACGACTGGACAAAGAAGCTTCCCCGTATCGCCAAATGTCTCGCCCGGCTTCCAGTCCGCTCGGCCTGGTTGGATGGCGAGGTGGTCTTCCAGCAGGAGGACGGCATGCCTGCATTTCACATGTTGAAGCCTGCTTTCGATGCCGGAAAAACGGACGATCTCCATTACGCAATTTTCGACATGCCTTACCTGAATGGAGTGGACTTGCGTGGTGAGCCGCTTGAGCTGCGTCGCCAGGCCCTTGAGGCACTGCTGGATTACTGCCCTCTGGAACAAATCCGGTTCAGCCCCTCGCTCGATGCTGATCCAGTACAGCTTCTCGCCAACTGTGCCCGCCTGGGGCTTGAAGGCATCGTTGGAAAGCGCGATGGCAGCCTCTACACGGGCGAGCGGGACGGCGCCTGGATCAAACTCAAGTGCTGGAACAGGGCAGAGTTTGTGATTGTCGGGCTCACTAAGTCGGCTGCAGGGATCCGCTCGTTACTGTTGGGTGTTCATGATGACGACGGGCGATTGGTGTATGCCGGCCGTGTGAGTTCTGGCATCGACAGAATCAGTTCACAAATCCTTCTCGCTTCTCTTGTGCAACTCACACGAGAGAGATCTGCCCTGTGTGATCCGCCGCAACTGGGCAGGAATGTTGTTTGGCTGGAGCCTCTGCAGGTCTGTGAAGTGCAATTTGCCGAGCTCACCCCCGCCGGCAAGGTGCGGCACCCGGTGTTCATCGGTCTTCGTGATGACAAGCCTGCCGCAGGAATCAGCTTAGAGACAGACACGGATCAGCTTTGAGCAGGCCGGGAGGGTAACGTGTATGAAGTCCATATCGACGCTGAGGGATGTGTGATTCAGTGTGAAATTACTGAAATCATCGAAGCGGAGTCTAGCCCTGGTATCTGGTCGAGTGACTGGGATGCTAAGGGATACCGGGAAATGGAATATCGGGTGGTCTCCGGCATTGTCTATGACGAGAGTGGTGCCGCAACAGCACTCGGCCGGAACGGCTGCGCAGAGCTTGCAGAACGGTACGGCGAATTTATCGAACAAGCTCTTTGGAAGCAGCTCGATGCTGCCCACCTGGATAGTACCCTGTAGCCTTGCCCAGGTACAGCGCCTATACCGACTTGGCGCTGATCAACTTTATCGTCGAGCGCGCAATGCTCCAGGCAGGAAGGTCAGCCTGCCCATAGGGACAAGCCCGCCAGCTCTCGGCGGTCCTTTCCCTGGTCGAGGACTAGGCCGGCGGCCACATAGCTCTTGAGGTAGCGTGCCAGGTCCGATTGCAATGGGCAGCAGGGGGACAGGGAACGTAGAGGGGGTGTGTAGGGCAGGTCGCGAAAATCAAGGCGGTCGGGGCGAGCGTCAAATACCCGGCCGGCGATGGGGGTGCGATTGACCGGCGGCTTGAGTGCCGGGTTGTCGAAAACGCCGAAACTCCTGTAATCCCAAGTGCAGATGCACAACGAACCTAGCAGCGAAACGATTTAAGCATCGTGCCACCGCTCTTTTGATATCCAGCTGCTGGTCCGCGGCTGAGCAATATGAGCGATAGACTAAACAGGTGCTAGGTTCCCTTCTCCATCCGCTCCGCTTTCGTCCGAGCAGTTGGTTTTAGACAAGCGCCCTTTTTGAGGCCCAGGAGATTCTTGCATGTGCAGTCATTACGAAGCCCCGACGCAGGATCAGCTTGCAGCAGCTTTCGGCGTAGAGAGCGATCGGCAGTGGAAGCTGGACCTCTGGCCCGGGTACATTGGCCCACTTTTACGCCGTTCGATTGACCAGGTGGAGCAGAGTGAGGAGGGGCTTGCGCCGGAATTACTGTCCGGGACGTTCGGATTGATACCCAGCTGGAGCAAGGACACGAAGATTTCCAGGCGCACGTACAATGCTCGGTCGGAAACCGTGGCCGAGAAACCCTCTTATCGCAACGCCTGGCGGCGAGCTCAGCACTGCATCATCCCGGCGGCCGCCATCTACGAGCCGGACTGGCGGTCGGGAAAGGCGGTGGCAACCCGGATCGCCCGGGCTGATGGTGAGGTCATGGGCATCGCCGGTTTGTGGGAGGAATGGCGCGACCCGGGGACCAACCAGGTGCTGCATTCCTACACAATGTTGACCGTCAACGCCGATACCCATGCGTTCATGTGCAACTACCACCGGCCCGAGGATGAAAAGCGCATGGTGGTCATACTACCCAGAGACCTGTACCGGGATTGGTTAGAGGCGCCGGTAGAGGCAAGCGCTGATTTTATGCGGCGTTATCCAGCGGATCGGCTGGCCGCGGTCGAGCGGGCGTAATTGGATTTTCCGTGAATTTTTCGACGCCGGCCTTGGCAATCAATAACCGCTGCCTGTATGAGTAAACAGCGGCGCAATACTCAAGGGCCAAGCCTTCGAACTTGCATTCAAATACCGCCAGTTGGATAGCGGGCCTGAGGTTTACAGGGCGTGTGACTCCCTGCAACAGGCCATCAGCAGGCTTTACCGGCAGGCGGGCATAAAGTATGGGGCATCGCACAGCGGGCGGCGCTCGTTAGCGGCAAAGGTGCTAGCCGCGACCGGCGACGTAGAAACCGTTCAAGTAATTTTGGGGCATGCGGAGCTCGACCACACGAAGCCCTATCTGACAGTCAATCTGTTGTTTCCTAAATAAGCTAGTAACAAAACCCACTGCCTTTTGCTGACCTGAGACGAATCTGTCGACGGAAATTTGCGAAAATAACAAGGTAACAGAGGCGTCGGCGCTGGTTTTTTCGGGTCCACGTTTTGCTAAAAAACTAAGTAACAATACCGCTTTCCCCTGCTTTCAGTCGCCGCCGGCTCGCAGTCTAGGCTGGACAACCCTAGTGAAAAACCATCTTGCAATGCAGCATCTCGCTCTCCTCGAGCTTACTCAGATGTAATCCACGGCTCACGTGTATGACAGCTGCAGAGTCTTAAGCTTCAATCATGTCTCTTGGAGTGATTGAAATGAAAGTCGTTAGAAACATCACCGCCATCCTGGCCATTGTGGCCTCCTCAGCCGCGATCGCCGAAGGAGGATCCGACCGTCTATACGGGAAGATGATTCAGGCCAATGAGCAAGCTATGCGAGCTTATGCAGCCGCCAATGATAAGAAGCCACCGGAGGTGATCCATTATCGCTACGGGATGCGGCTCGACGTGGCGAGGGTAATCAGCATGACATCGACCAAGGCGAGCTGTGACGTGATGCCAGCACAGATGAACTACGAGGATTCCAATGGAGACCTGAAAATCCTTGAGTACCGGACCGCTGGTATCGGTTGCCGGGGCCAGAACTGAGCACTGATCAAGCGGGCAGGAGTTACACTGATAAAAAGCCGGGTTGAAGCGTCAATTCCGGCGATCGCCTGGTTACCGGCTTTCATGACTGGTGGAGTACGATGAGGATTGGTAGCTCAGGCAGGAGAGACCAATGACTGAATCAGCGCGCACCACGGTTAAGTGCCTTGATCCCGGCGACGGCTCCGGCGATGTGATTGTGGAATTACCCGACGACATTCTGCGCGAGCTAGGGATCACGACGGGCGACAGGCTCTCCATCGAGCTTATCAACGGCGATATCGTACTCAAGCCAGTCCGCGAGCGCCGTGAATCTGATTAGGTACGCTTTGCAGGCCCTCTGTGCCGTCGTGTTGAGCTGATGACGCTTTCGAGCGGGGAAATATGGGACGGCAGTCAGCCTACTGCCGTCCTTGTGGTCGGTGCGTTATTTGGCTGGATAGCTGGCGACTACTAGGTCCTCGCCGCTTTTGGTTAACCCAATGACTTGGTAAGCATGGCTTACGCCATCAACCTCCATGCCTGGGGATCCAGCTGGCATTCCTGGCACGGCGATCCCTTCCAGATCGTTCCGCTCCTTGAGTTCTCGAATCTGCTCAGCTGGCACGTGACCTTCAACAAACTTTCCGTCAATCACGGCTGTGTGGCAGGACGCTAACCGTGGCGCTACGCCCAGCTTCTGTTTCACTGCCCTCATGTCCGTCTCAACATGGTCGGTCACTTTGAAACCATTGGCTTCCAGGTACGTGATCCATTTCTTGCAGCAACCGCAGTTCGCGTCTCGGTGAACGTCGATGGACAAAGGCTCGGCAGCGTAGGTCGCCGAGGTGACCAGCAGCCCAGCGATAGCGGCTAGACGAACGAGTATCCGGTTAGTTGGCATGAGTGTGCTCCTTACCGTCTTTGTGAACATGCGTCTTTGTCGACGGTTTCGGGTGGGCGTCCGAATGGGCTTCGGCCGCATTGTGGTCGCCGTGATGATCTGCGGCTTGGGCGGCGCCTGCGGGTGCAGCTCCATGGTCGTGAGCTGCCTGGGCATGATCGTCGTCTGCCGCTTCGTCGTGATCGCCATGCTCGGCATGACCGCTCCCGCCGTGCTGGCCCTCATGGTTATGCATATCGCTTTCACCGCCGCCGTGCTGGTGGCCACCGCTCGTGGCCACCAAAGCCATGTACTGCTCGGGATTCATTTGGGGAAGTTGATCCAGGAACGCGACGATTCCCCAGATGTACTCATCACCCATGCTCTTGCCCCAAGCGGGCATGCCGGTGGCTTTGATACCGTGCTTGATCGTCCAGAATGCGGCAGCCGGATCGCCTCCGACACCCACCTTGGTGAGGTCAGGTGGCGACGGGTATAGCGCTTGGCTAAGTTCTGTCTTCCCAACGCCAGGGGCGAGGTGGCACCCAATGCACATGGCGTTGTAGTTGCCTGCGCCTGCCTTGATCAACGCAGCGTCCTTCAGGTCAGGCACTTCAATGTCTCGCGCTCGAACCTCAATCGACCTGTCGCGAGCCATGGCGAGAAACGAATGGACAGCCGGGAAGTGAGGATCATCGGCGCCGACATTCACCAAGCCGAAATACGCGGTGCCCAATACCGCAGCACTTCCGACAGCACCGGCCACAAGCAGCGTTGTAATTGTTCTTTTCATGTTGGAATTCTCAGAACCACATCCTGATACCGGCAACGAAGCGTGCCTCATTAACATCTCCACCCTCGTCTCGGATGAAGTCAGCGGTGTTGCCGTAGGAGCGGCTCCAGGTAACGCCTATGTACGGGGCAAACTGGCGGACGATTTCATACCGTAGACGCAGCCCGACTTCGGTATTGGCCAGACCCGAGCCAACACCCCGCTCAGGATCGTTCTTGCCATAGAAGTTCGCCTCAGCCGTGGGCTGCAAAATCAAGCGATTGGTCAGCAGGATGTCGTATTCGCCTTCAAGACGCGCAGCAGTCTGGCCGTTTTCGCCAATGAACGCCGTAGCTTCGGCCTCGAAGTCATACAAGGCCATGCCCTGAATACCAAAGGCTGCCCAGGTCTGCGGTGATTCCGGTTTGAAATCCTGACGGACCCCGGCGACCACGTCCCACCAAGGACTGACCGAGCGCCCGTATAGCAGTTGCAGCTCAGCGTCTTCGGTTACCCCGTTGGTGCGCTCGCCTTCCGAGCGAACCCAGAGTCGATTGATGTCGCCACCTACCCAGCCAGATGCATCCCAAGCCAGGGTGCTGCCCTCATCGGCGTTCTGGTATTCGAGCTGGTCCAACAGGAAGAAGCTGTTGATTCCGCTGTCGTGCACCTGGTGGCCACCCAAAGGCGGAAAGGCTGCCTCGCGGTCGGCATCAGTGAGCACTGGAATCGGCGTGCGGCTCGTTGTGGTCGGAGAAGTCGCTGAACCATGATTCATCTGGGAATGGTCCATGCCCTTCATTGAACCGTGATCCATGCCCTTCATGTTTCCATGGCCCATTTTGCTGTGGTCCATCTTGCTATGGTCCACCGGGCTGGATTTGCTCTGGCTTTGAGCATGCCCCATCTGGCTGTGATCAACAGGGGCAGGCTGTTTCTGCTGTTTGCTCATCCCCATCTTGCTGTGATCCATCGCCGGCATCGATTCGGACGGAGCAGCTTCCATTTGCATGGAACCGTGCCCCATTTTCGAATGATCCATGCCCGAGTGATCCATTTCTTCAGCGGCGAAGCTGGGCGTTACGCCCAGCATGCCGATTGAAACAGTCAGGGCCAGCAGCGAAGGCCGCCCAAGGCTATTGACCATCTTTCCCTGCCTTAGCTTTGTCGCTGCCATGCGATTCCATCATTTTGTCGTGGTCCATACCTTCCATGGACCCATGGTCCATGCCTTCATGGTTCATCCCCTGGCCCTGCTTGTCCTGCGAGCCTTTGGCTTTACCGGCCTCGGTGGATTTCTGGGAATGCTGATCATGGTTGTCGCTAGACCACGACGACGGGGCATAAACAGCCAACATGCCGACCACCGCAGCGGAGAGGAAAAAGGCGCTTCGTTTCATTGGTTTGCTCATCTCAAATCTCCAGTTCATTCGTCCACACGGACTTCTCGGAACATGCCCATTTCCATGTGGAACAGTAGGTGACAGTGATAGGCCCAACGTCCCAAGGCATCTGCGGTGACGCGATAGCTTCGTTTTGAGCCAGGTGGCATGTCGATGGTGTGCTTGCGAACCATGAAGTTGCCGTTCTCGTCCTCCAGATCACTCCACATACCGTGGAGATGGATGGGGTGAGTCATCATGGTGTCGTTGACCAAGGTGATGCGAAGACGCTCGCCATATTTCAACCGCAGCGGTTCAGCGTCGGAGAATTTGATACCGTCGAACGACCACGCGAACTTCTCCATGTGGCCGGTAAGGTGCAGTTCGATTGTGCGTCCAGGCTCTCGACCATCGGGATCGATGAAGGTGCTCCGCAAATCGGCGTAGGTCAGCACTCGGCGCCCGTTGTTGCGCAGGCCAATTCCCGGATCGTTCAGTTTCGGGGTCGGCGACATGGTCTGCATATCGACCAACGGGTTGTTGGTCTCGGAAGCCGGATGGCTCTGCATTGCACCGCTCATGCCGGCCATGCCCTCATGACTCATCCCAGCCATCGTGCTGTGATCCATGCCGGCCATGTTGCTATGGTCCATTCCAGCCATCTTGCTGTGGTCCATGCCGGCCATGCTGCCATGGTCCATCCCAGCCATCTTGCTGTGGTCCATGCCGGCCATGTTGCCTTGGTCCATGCCAGCCATGCTGCCGTGATCCATTCCGCCCATGCTGCCGTGGTCCATGCCCATATCGCTCATGGCGATGATCGGGCGCGGATCTACCTCCGGTACGGGCGCTTGCAAGCCTTCACGAACCGCCAGGGTGCCTCGGGAGTACCCGGTACGGTCCATGGATTGCGCGAAGATCGTATAGGCCTGCTCGTTTTCAGGTTCGACGATGACATCGTAGGTTTCGGCAACGGCAATCCGGAACTCATCGACCGATACGGGTTTGACGTACTGGCCGTCAGCAGCCACAACCGTCATCTTGAGCCCAGGAATGCGGACATCGAAATAGGTCATGGCCGAGCCGTTGATAAAGCGCAGGCGGATCTTCTCGCCGGGCTTGAAGATACCCGTCCAGTTGCCGTTCGGAGCCTGGCCGTTCATGAGGTAGGTGTAGGTATACCCGCTCACATCAGCGAGGTCGGTGGGGCTCATCTTCATTTCAGCCCACATCTTCCGATCCGCTACAGCGGCCGACCAGCCTTTCTCGCTCACATCGTCAACGAAGTCGCTGACCGTACGCTTGTGGAAGTTGTAGTAGTCAGATTGCTTCTTGAGTTTGGAGAGCACCCGCGCCGGGTCTTCATCTGTCCAATCGCTGAGCATGACGACGTAATCACGGTCGTACACAAACGGCTCTGGATCCTTGGCATCGATCACCAACGCCCCATAGACCCCGGACTGTTCCTGGAAGCCTGAGTGGCTGTGATACCAGTAGGTGCCGTTCTGGTGGACCTTGAACTTGTATTCGTACATGCCATCGGGAGCGATGCCGTGGAAGCTCAAGCCCGGCACACCGTCCATGTTGGCGGGCAGGATGATGCCGTGCCAGTGAATGGAGGTGTCTTGTTTCAGCCGGTTGCGTACGCGCAGCGTCACGGTGTCGCCTTCGCGCCATCGCAGGATCGGCCCTGGCACGGAGCCGTTGATGGCCATGGCCGTACGAGCTGCACCCGTGATGTTGACGGGCAGTTCACCGATATACAGGTCGAAGTCCGTGCCGGTGAGCACGTTCGGTTGGCCAGGGCTGGTCACGGCCCAGACCGGCGCGCGCCACATGCCCAGCCCACCCAGAAGTCCGGTAGCGGCCAGGCCTTTGACGAATGATCGTCTCGTGGTTTTGCTTTGCATGCCGTTGCGTCCAGTCAGGTAGATCGCTGATATCCAGGCTGCTCGATGGCGCAGCCGTTGGGTTCATTGGAGCTCTCACCAGTCTCTTAGACTTGCGCCACTGCGCGAGGCTGATGAGAGGCCGTAGTCTGAAACTGCCATAGTTCAGATTCCGGGGTGATTACATTTCTGTAAGCTCGGATCAGCAGCTCTCGTGGCCAGCGTGCTTGCTGGACTGGGCGGCGACCGGCGTCTGCTCTTTCTTCTGCTGCGCAACCTGGTAGGCCTGCATGGAGCTTTGGCGAGCCGCTTCCATCCGCGCAAAGGTCCGGTCCGCGCCGCCCTCTGCCAGGGCGAGGCCTGCCGCGCCAAAGGTGACGACCATCACAATTGCTTTGACCATGTTCATCTGGAGATCCTCAGTGGGTTCTGCGCCTCATGGCGTCAGGTACAGGGTCAAGTTAGCTTCGCGGTGCTGTCAGAAAACTGATCTCGACATTACTTTTCCGTCAGCTTCTGGTTGGGCGTCTTTTTTCCTGCAAACTGGAGATGCACCCCGCGTGGATGAGAGCAGATGAAATTACTCGTAGCCGAAGATGAGCCGAAAACCGGTGTCTACCTCCAGCAAGGCCTGACAGAAGCCGGCTTCACCGTTGACCGGGTGATGACAGGCACTGACGCCCTGCAACAGGCACAGAGCGAAGCGTATGACTTGCTGATCCTCGACGTGATGATGCCGGGGCTCGATGGCTGGGAGGTCCTGCGCAAGATCCGTGCGGCGGGTCAGGATGTGCCAGTCCTTTTCTTGACGGCCCGAGACGGCGTAGACGACCGCGTGAAAGGTTTGGAACTGGGCGCTGATGATTACCTGGTGAAGCCCTTTGCGTTCTCGGAGCTACTGGCTCGGGTTCGCACGTTGCTGCGCAGAGGCAATGGTGGTTCTGCTCAAACCACCATGAAGATGGCAGACCTTGAGGTAGACCTGCTCAAGCGTCGAGCTACGCGAAACGGCAAGCGGATTGACCTTACTGCCAAGGAGTTTTGCCTGTTGGAGCTGCTCATGCGCCGACGCGGCGAGGTGCTCCCCAAGTCGCTGATCGCTTCCCAGGTCTGGGACATGAATTTCGACAGTGACACCAACGTGATCGAGGTAGCGATTCGCCGATTGCGGGCCAAAATAGATGACGACTTTGCGCCAAAGCTCATCCATACCGCCCGAGGCATGGGCTACATGATGGATGTGCCCGAGTGATGCGCCCGCAATCATCGCTCGTCAAGCGACTGACCCTGATGTTCATGTTCGCGGTGACTGCTGTCCTGGTGGTTGCCGGCGTGGCTTTCTACGGGCTCAGTCAGCACCATTTCCGGATGCTGGATGAGCAGGCGCTTTCCGAAAAGCTGGAGTCAACGCGTCATATCCTGTCCATCTCAGCAGCGCGAGGCGGGCTCCACGATCAGGAGCAGCAGCTGCGGGCATTGCTCGGCGCACATCAGGATTTGTCGGCGAAAATCACCAAGGCTGACGGTACGGTCCTTTTTTCAGACCCCAAAGCCTCCCAAATTCCTCAGCGATTCGAGCAGGCGCACCGGGGTGCGGTCTGGGAATGGCAGGATGAATCGCAGAACTTTCGCGGCATTACCGCCCAGCTGACCATTGCAGGCGAGCCGGAACCGGTGACGGCCGTGCTGATGCTCGATGTCACCACTCACGCGCATTTCTTTGTCACCCTGCAATGGTGGTTCGGAATTGGCCTGGTGATCAGCGCGATTGTGAGCGCAGGCTTGGGCTGGGTCGTGGCCAAGAGTGGGCTTCGGCCTGTTGGACAAATCACCAAAGTGGCCACCGGGATGTCGGCACGATCGCTCCGCGAGCGCATTCCCCTGGAGCCCGTGCCGCTAGAGCTTCAGGAGCTCATCCTGTCTTTCAACGGGATGCTGGGACGATTGGAAGATGCATTCGTTCGGTTGTCCAACTTCTCTGCCGATATCGCTCACGAGTTGAGAACGCCAGTCAGCAACCTTCTGACCCATACCGAAGTGGTGCTCACCAAGAAGCGTGACTTGGATGCCTATGAGGAAAACCTCTATTCGAACCTGGAAGACCTCAAGCGCATGTCGCGCATGATCGACGACATGCTGTTCCTCGCCAAGGCTGATAACGGTCTGATCGTGCCCGAGCAGATCGATGTGGAGCTCTCTGAACTCGTATCCAAGCTGTTCGAGTACTACCAGTTCCTGGCTGAGGATCAAGGCACCCAGCTGACCCTGCACGGGCAGGGTAAGGTTCGTGGCGATCGCCTGATGATTGACCGGGCGCTTTCCAACCTCCTATCCAACGCGTTGCGCTACACCCCGGAAGGCAACGAGATATCAGTGCAGATCGAGCAGACGCCTGAAAGGGTGACGCTTTCCGTGCGTAACAGCGGGGTAACCATCGATCCCCAGCACATTGGCAAGATCTTCGACCGATTCTATCGAGCCGATCCAGCCAGGCGCGAAGGCGGCCCAAGCAATGCAGGCCTGGGTTTGTCCATAACCCGCTCTATCATCGAGGCTCACAGCGGACGAATCTGGTGTACTTCAGCGGAGGGTGTCACAACCTTCTTCATCAGTCTCCCAGCCTCCAAGCGGTTGGTTAGTGCAGCCCCAACCCCTTAATGCTGAACTCATCCCGGTAACCTATACTCGCCCATCATGAATCGGTTCATTCGACTGCTCACCATCCTGATGCTTATCGTGGCGCTTCCGCTTAACGGGATGGCGGGCATCGATTCGGCGACTGAACCTTGCCCAATGCAGACCATGGGCATGGAAATGATGGCGGGTATGGATCATGACTGCTGCCAGGACCAAGACCTGGGCAAGGCCGGCGATCACGCCAAATCCTGCAAGGTCGGCCAGGAGTGCAGGACTGCCAGTACCGTGCAGCTCAGCTTCCTGACGCCTGGGCTGACCTTTGCTAAGCCACGACCTGCCGATACCTACGCGGTAGGCATAGCGACAGGCTCTCCCCCCGATCCATGGCGGCCTCCCCGCGTCTGATTCCCTCTTAATTTCACATCGTCGTTCCGCCTAGCAGCGGGGCGATCGCATGCGCCTGGGCGCTGATCTTTCGAGGAATCATTTTCATGACTCCCCAACGTTTTCAGGGACGGATAACCACGGCCGTCTTTTCCATACTGCTGCCGGCTGTCTCGGCACAGGCTGCAACGCTGTCGCTGGATGATGCGCTGCAACTGGCTGAACGCAACGCTCCCTCTCTACAGGCCCGCCAGGAGCAGGCATCAGCTGCGCGCAGCGCAGTCATTCCAGCGGGCGAACTTCCCGATCCGCGCCTGAATCTTGGGGTACAGAACCTGCCGATTGAAGGCACCGACCGCTGGAGCATGAACAGAGACTTCATGACCATGCAGGTGGTTGGCCTGTCCCAAGAAGTACCGAACCGGGACAAACGCAAAGCTCGCATAGAGACAGCGCAGGCTACGGTCGAGCGAGCCGATGCCGAGGCGCTGTTCGAACGGCTGAAAGTTCGGGCGGCAACCGCACAGGCTTGGGTGGCTGCATACACCGTGCAGCGAAAGCTTGAACAGTTCGACGCCTTCTACAAAGAAAACCAGCTGCTGGCTTCCACGGTGCGGGCCCGCCTGGCCGGTGGTGCAGGCTCCACCGCCGATACGCTGGCTCCCAAGCAAGAAGCCGCGCAGCTGGACGAGCAGAAAGACGTTCTGTTGAGTCAATCAGCTCAGGCGCGAGCCGCGCTGAAGCGCTGGATTGGGCAGGACGCCGAAGTAGGCGCGCCGACGTTCCCTGTCTGGCCTGTAGACGCAGCTGAATACCTGCACTCCGTCCATGCCCATCCGGAGCTCAATACCTACCACGCCATGACACGCGAGGCTCAAGCCCAGGTGCATCAGGCTCAGGCGGAGAAGAAATCGGATTGGTCCTGGGGGGTGGATTATCAGCGCCGTGGCCCGGACTTCAGCAACATGGTCAGCCTGCAAGTCAGCTTCCAGTTGCCGTTGTTCACCAGCTCCCGGCAAGACCCAATGATTGCGGCACGACGCGCACAAGTTCGCCAATTGGAAAATGAGCAGGACGCTGCCCTGCGCGAGCATCAAGCTCAGCTTGAAACAGACCTTGCCGAGTACCAACGCTTGCAACGGGCTGTACGGCGCAGTCGCGAAACACTTTTGCCCCTGGCCGAGGACCGGGTACGCCTCGCTCTGGCGGACTACCGCGCCGGTAATTCGCCGTTGAGTGAAGTGCTGTGGGCACGCCGGCAGCGTGTGGAAGCGCTGCTACAGGATGTGGACCTGCAAGGACAGTTGGCGGCAACAGCAGCGCGTCTGCATTTCGTTTATGGAGAGGTGCGGGCATGAGGAATAGGTCGATTGGTTTGCTCGTGGCTGCTGCCCTTGCTATTGGGATAGGCGCGGGCTTCTGGCTAGGTGGAAGAGGTGCGTATTCCCCATCCCAGCCAGTAGGTGAGGAAAAAAAAGCGCTGTACTGGTATGACCCGATGTATCCCCAGCAGCACTTCCCGGCGCCCGGAAAATCGCCGTTCATGGACATGCCGCTCGTGCCCAAGTATTCGGATGACACGGCTGGCGAGGAGCAGCCTGCGGTTCAGGTCTCGGCTGGGCTCCAGCAAAACCTTGGGATTCGATTGGCGACGGTGACGGCTGGCCGGCTAGAACGGACCCTGAGTGTGAGCGGCGTTCTAACGTTCGACGAACGCGACTTCAGCGTATTGCAGGCCCGGACTGGCGGCTACGTCGAGCGCGTCTATGGTCGAGCGACGGGCGACATCGTTGCCAAAGGGGCTCCTCTAGCCGATGTGCTAACCCCGGAGTGGGCTGGTTTGCAGGAGGAATACCTGGCGCTGCGGCATTCCGGCGACGCGCAGCTGACGGCGGCGGCACGACAGCGGCTTGTGCTCGCCGGCATGCCGGCCGACCTGATCAACCGGGTCGCGAGCACTGGGAAGGTGCAGCTCTCGGTCACACTCTCCGCACCCACGGCCGGAGTCATCCAGGTTCTCGATTTGCGACCCGGAATGACCCTGATGCCGGGTGCTACCTTGGCGAGGATCAATGGAGTGGCCAACGTCTGGCTGGAAGCGGCTGTGCCGGAAGCCCAGGCTCAGGGCCTTCGCGAAGGCCAGCCTGTGCAGGCGCGATTGCCAGCGTTCCCGGGCGATCCCGTACCGGGCAAGTTGACCGCGCTATTGGCCGATGCCGATTTGCAGAGCCGCACGTTGCGCCTGCGTATCGAGTTGCCCAACCCGGATGGACGGCTTCGTCCTGGGATGACCGCTCAAGTGGCTCTCCATCCCGGCGAGTCTTCCGAGCAAAGCCTCTTGGTGCCTGCCGAGGCGGTCATCCGCACCGGCAAGCGAGACCTGTTGATGCTGGCTGAGGACGGTGGTCGCTTCCGGCCGGTGGAAGTCGTGTTGGGCCAGGAGAGCAGAGGGAAAGTTGCGGTGTTGCAGGGCCTTCAGGCAGGACAGCGCATCGTCGCGTCCGGGCAATTCCTGTTGGACTCCGACGCTAATTTGAAAGGCATCGAGGCGGCGACGGCGCAGGATAGTCAGCCTAATGCGGGGCCAGCCCTGCATGAAGCGGATGGCCGTGTCGTGCAGATAGACGGCACCCAGCTCACCGTTGCCCACGGTCCTTTCATCACCCTGGGCATGCCAGGGATGACCATGACCTTTCCTGTGGCTAATCAGTCTCTCCTTAATGGCCTCAAGGTCGGTGTGCAGATTCGCTTTGGCATACGCGAACGCGACGAGGGCATGGTAGTTGAGCAGATCAACGTGGTGGAGGGCCAACCATGATTGCCAAACTGATCCGCTGGTCGGTAGGCAACCGTGTGCTGGTGCTCCTCGCCACGCTGTTTCTGGTGGCATGGGGCTTCGTCTCGGTGCGTAGCCTGCCAATCGACGCCTTGCCCGACCTGTCGGACGTGCAGGTGATCATCCGCACGTCCTACCCAGGCCAGGCTCCCCAGATCGTTGAGAATCAGGTGACCTATCCGCTGACCACTACCATGCTCTCGGTTCCGGGGGCCAAAACGGTTCGCGGCTTCTCCGCCTTCGGTGACAGCTTCGTCTATGTGCTGTTCGAGGACGGCACCGATCTGTATTGGGCGCGCTCACGGGTGCTTGAGTACCTGAGCCAGGCGCAATCGCGATTACCTGCGGCAGCCAAGCCGGTACTGGGTCCTGACGCCACCGGGGTGGGCTGGATTTATCAGTATGCGTTGGTCGATCGCAACGGCGGCCATGACCTGTCGCAACTGCGCAGCCTTCAGGACTGGTTCCTGCGCTATGAGCTCAAGACGCTACCGGATGTCGCTGAGGTGGCCACCATCGGCGGTATGGTCAAGCAGTATCAGGTCGTGCTCGATCCGCTGCGCATAGCCAGCCTCGGTATCACCCAGGCTGAGGTGGTGGAGGCTATAGGCAAGGCCAACCAGGAGACCGGTGGCGGTGTACTGGAGCAGGGCGAAGCGGAATTCATGGTACGTGCGGCCGGCTATCTGCGATCACTGGATGATTTCAGGGCGATACCGCTGCGACTGGCTACCAAGGGCGTGCCGGTGACAGTAGGCGACGTCGCTACGGTGCAGATAGGTCCGGCAGCCCGCAGAGGCATAGGCGAACTGGACGGCCTCGGCGAAGCCGTGGGAGGTGTGGTAATCCTGCGCAGCGGCAAGAATGCTCGTGAGGCCATTGCCCACGTCAAGGCCAAGCTCGAAACCCTGAAGAAAGGCCTGCCAGCCGGGGTGGAGCTTGTCACCGTCTACGACCGTAGCCAGTTGATCGACCGTGCCGTGGGGAACCTCAGTCACAAGCTGATCGAGGAATTCGTGGTAGTGGCGTTGGTATGCGCAGCGTTTCTCTGGCACCTGCGCTCGTCGTTGGTGGCCATCGTGGCGCTGCCCGTCGGAATCCTGATTGCGCTGATCGTGATGCGTCATCAGGGCATTAACGCCAACATCATGTCCCTTGGCGGAATCGCTATTGCCATCGGTGCAATGGTGGACGCTGCCGTGGTCATGATCGAGAACGCCCACAAACGCGTTGAGGCTTGGCATGCTCGACATCCTGGTCAGCCGTTGCGAGGCGAAGCGCATTGGAAGGTAATGACGGAGGCGGCCGTCGAGGTAGGACCGGCACTGTTCTTCAGTCTGATGATCATCACGCTATCGTTCATCCCGGTGTTCACGCTGCAAGCTCAGGAGGGTCGCCTCTTTGCACCCCTGGCCTTTACCAAGACCTACGCGATGGCAGCGGCGGCTGCGCTATCGGTGACCCTGATACCGGTGCTGATGGGGTACTGGATTAGAGGGCCACTACCTGCGGAACAGCGCAACCCGCTCAACCGGGGCCTCATCCGGCTGTACCGTCCAGCATTGGAGGTCGTCCTGCGCCGGCCTCTGGTTACCCTCGCTGGAGCATTGCTCATCCTGCTCAGCAGTCTGTGGCCCTTGAATCATCTTGGGGGCGAGTTCCTTCCTCCGCTCGATGAAGGTGATCTGCTCTACATGCCTTCAGCCTTGCCTGGACTCTCGGCACAGAAAGCTTCAGAGCTGTTGCAGCGAACGGATCGTCTGATTCGAACCGTTCCCGAAGTGGCCAGTGTCTTTGGTAAAGCTGGCCGCGCCGAGTCAGCTACCGACCCGGCACCGCTGGAAATGTTCGAGACCACCGTTCGGCTCAAGCCCAAGAGTGAGTGGCGTCCTGGAATGACCACGGAGAGGCTCATCGAGGAGCTTGATCGCACTGTGCGTGTGCCTGGGCTGACCAACATCTGGATCCCGCCAATCCGCAACCGCATCGATATGCTGGCCACCGGCATCAAGAGCCCAATCGGCGTAAAGGTTGCCGGAAGCGACTTGGACCAGATAGACCGGGCTACGCTCGCTGTGGAGCGGGCAGCGAAGAAGGTGCCTGGAGTGGCTTCGGCGCTGGCGGAGCGTTTGACTGGCGGTCGCTACATTGATCTGGATATCGACCGCCATGCCGCAGCCCGTTACGGTCTGAACATTACCGACGTACAGGCCATCGTGGCCGGCGCCATTGGTGGCGAAACCATTGGGGAAACGGTTGAAGGCTTGGCTCGTTATCCCATCAGCTTACGCTATCCACGCGAATGGCGTGATTCGGTGGAAGCGCTGCGTCAACTGCCGATCTACACCTCGCAGGGTGGCCAGCTGACGCTCGGCAGCGTGGCCCGCATACGTATTGCTGATGGCCCGCCAATGTTGAAGAGCGAGAATGCTCGCCCCTCGGGCTGGGTGTACATCGATGTGCGCGGCCGGGACCTTTCGTCTGTTGTCGCAGACCTACGTCAGGCGATCGACAGCGAGGTAAAGCTCGATCCAGGCATGAGCTTGAGCTACTCCGGGCAGTTCGAATACCTGGAGCGGGCGAACGCCCGTCTGGCCTGGGTGGTGCCGGCGACGCTGGCCATCATCTTCGTGCTGCTCTATCTGACTTTTGGCCGCCTCGGTGAGGCGCTGCTCATCATGGGCACGTTACCGTTCGCGCTAACCGGAGGCGTTTGGCTGCTGTACCTGCTGGGCTACAACCTGTCGGTGGCCACAGGCGTTGGCTTCATTGCCCTGGCAGGCGTAGCGGCGGAGTTCGGAGTGATCATGCTCATCTACCTGAATAACGCTTGGGCTGAGCGTCAGGCCAACGGCGAAACCACACGAGAAGCGCTGCTCGACGCAATCCGTGAGGGCGCGGTGCAACGCATCAGGCCCAAGGCAATGACTGTGGCGGTCATCGTTGCAGGCCTGCTGCCCATCCTCTGGAGCAGCGGTACCGGCAGCGAGGTCATGAGCCGCATCGCGGTGCCCATGGTGGGCGGCATGCTCACCGCCCCCTTGCTTTCCCTTTTTGTAATCCCTGCGGCGTACTGGCTGATCCGTCGCCGCGAACTTGCTGTAACTACCCCCAACCTCTCAGGAAAAATCCAATGAAAAAGCTAATTGTTATCGCAGGCCTGGTCACAGCTTTCGCCGCCAGCGTGCAAGCCCAGGACATGAACGGTATGGACATGAAGAAAATGCCAGCTTCCGCCGAGGGTGGCCAAGGCAGCCAGGCGGCACCCACTGCGCATGCTGAGGGGACAATAAAGGCGCTGGATCCTCAAAGCGGGAAAATCACCTTGGCGCACGGCCCGGTAGCAGAGCTCAAATGGCCGGCGATGACCATGGGATTCCAAGCTGAGCCTGCGCATTTGAAGGGCTTGAACGTAGGAGACAAGGTGAAATTTGGGTTCCGTATGGAAGGAAGCACCGCGAGAATCGTGAGCGTCCAGAAACAGTGATTATCCAGCCTTAAATGATCGGGCAGGCCTTCACACGAGATAATTCGGACAAGCTTACACAAATGTAATCAATCTTCAGGACCCCGTCAGGTCGAACGCTACATACCGTCATGAGACGGTACGTTGGCATCACATCCACCCGATACCAGAGATATGACCATGAACAGTCGCTTTGAAGAATGTATCTCGGAATGCCTGCGCTGTGCGCTGGCCTGTGAAGGCTGCGCGTCAGCCTGCCTGCAAGAACAGGACGTAAAAATGATGGTTGACTGCATCAAGCTGGACAGGGATTGCGCAGATATGTGCAAGCTTGCCGCTACCTTGATGGCACGAGAAAGCGTGCTCGCCAAAAAACTTTGTGCCCTATGCGCCAAAATTTGCCGAGCCTGCGGAGAGGAGTGCGGTAAGCATCAGGCAGACCACTGTCAGCAGTGCGCACAGGCCTGCATGACCTGCGCAGAATCCTGCGAAGCAATGGCTGCGTAAGCGAATCTCGCCTAACCTCCGCCTGCTTTCCACGCGCCTCATAAAGGATTTGGGTACGTCGATAACCGTCGTGCCTAGGGGCGACGGGTAGATCGCTGATGGGGAAGTGCCCTGGCAGAGCCTAGCTTGGGCTAGCCAACCAAAGGCGCTGGTTTACAGATCTGGTAGCAAAGAAGCCCGCCTGGGCGGCGGGCTATCAGATGTCTCCAAGGGGAGGCTGTAGGCCAACAAGTCTCGGAGCAAGCACTTGCAGGATACGCCTCTTGGCTCACGCCCACCAGCCAGCTTCGGCCGGAGCGAATGGTTCTACGTTGAGGGCATTGGAAGCGGCTTATGTAGGCCTGTCAATTGGCAGGGCAATCCGCAAAGACAAAGCAGGCCGATTATCCCCAGGCGGTATACCCCCAGGCAGAGTCAAAGGCAAAGCGAGGGGTGAAATCTAGCGGGTACCCCCATTTGAGGGCAGAATCACCAGCTTCGCCTACGTTGCACTGGGTTGAGGGGGCTGTTTGAAACTGCTACCTAGCGCGACAGCGACCATCGCCGCCATGAGCAAGTGCATCACAGGTGCGCCTTGAGTACTCAGCACAAAGGCCATAGCAAACGGCCCCGCGGCCTGCACCAGGAGCATTGGGCGAGCCAATGCTCCCATGCGTGCGCGATACCCTTGGGGCCAAACAGCACCAGAGGCAAGATGCCTCTTGCAATAGTGAGAATCCCGATGCCGGCGCGATACAGCGCTGCTGTAGGGAATGCCAGCGAAGGCACGCCAGGAATGAATAAGCAGATGCCGATGAAGCTCACCAACACGCCGGCACGGGCCGACCAGGTTGGGTGAAGATGCCGAGCAAGCGAGAACTCCAATACTCTGGCCACCACCTGGGCCGGCCCAATGACCATCCCCACGGCCAACACCGTGACCGTTGGAAGGCCAAGTTCCTTGAGCGAGGTGAGAAGATGCACAGAGAGGGTGGCCATGACGAAGGCAATGACCGTCAGCAGCCCCGCAACGAGCCAGAAAAGCCGGTGGCCGCCATCATCGTTGAGCGGCGACTGAGCTTCCTGCTTGGTGCTGTAGTCGGGAGGTTAACCTCATCGCCGGCACACGGTATCAGAGGTAAGCCTGGTGGCTGTTGAAGACAATGTCAGCTGAGCGTGCGTCAGCTCTGGCATAAGCTTGGCCTTCCGTTACCTGTTGATAATCTATGCTATACCTCCTGTCCAGCACACCTCATACGTTTAGTGAGGAAACGCGCGCTAAGGGTCAAAAACAGTATGGCTCGACTTACATGCATGATCACTGGCTCTATTTTCATGACTAAGGAGCGGGCGATCAACGCTTCTCAAGCACATAGCCCACACCTCGAAGCGTATGGATCAGCTTCGTCTCGAAAGGGTCATCGATCTTGGCTCTAAGTCTTCGAATCGACACTTCTACAACGTTTGTATCGCAGTCGAAGTTCATGTCCCAGACCTGTGAGATGATCTGTGTGCGGCTGAGCACCACGCCGGTGTTGCGCATTAGGTAGTGCAGAAGTGCAAACTCTTTCGTCGTCAGATCAATACGCTGGCCGTCCCTGAAGGCCCTGTGACGGCTCTGGTCTAGCTCCAGGTCAGCGACACGAATAATCTCCACAGATGCAGGGTGTTCAGACCTGCGCATTAACGCGCGAACCCGGGCTAGCAGTTCTGGGAACTCAAATGGTTTGATCAGGTAGTCATCTGCACCGTTCTCCAGACCCCGGACCTTATCTGCCAAACGACTTCTCGCCGTGAGCATCATGATGCGTGAGGGGCAATTCTTACGCCTCAAAAGCTCAAGTACCTGCCACCCATCCATTTCTGGCAGATTGATATCAAGAATAATCAACTCGTATTCGTGTTGCTTGGCTAGGAATAGCCCATCTGACCCGGTATGCACGCAATCGACGACATAACCGCATTCTGTAAGGCCTTGACGCACATATTCCGCAGTTTTTACTTCGTCCTCAATTACCAGAATTCGCATGGGATTTTGTCTCGATATCACTGAGAAATTAACCGCGCACGCGCGCCGGAATTATTGAAAAGAATGGTAAATCAAAATGAGCGGGGCGGGGCCTAAATAACGGATTTGTAATTTCCAGGTAATATGATTGATAGTCTGGAGGTATATCTTTTCGCGGTTTGGGTTTGACAGGTGCAGGGCCTCTCTCCAATAGGTAATTTGACCTTATTAAGTATGGGGTTGTTTTCTTCTTTGTGTTGACTTTGTTCCGTTCAGATGACGGCGAAGTTACTCATGTCGAGGAAACTGGTCATTGGTGCAGCCATGAGTTTCACCGGCATGCAATGCGTACACTCGAACGGTTGATTGAATTTTAGGTAAAAAAAGGCGCCCAAAGGGCGCCAAATATCCACCTTTTACCAAAGGAGCACTTAAGCCACTCAAGGTGAATTCGTAATGCACATTTTTCTGAAGAGACCAGTTTACGAATAAACTGATCCCCTTAGAGAATCACAGAATCGAAAGCGGGTACTCAATGATCACACGAGTTTCATCCAGATCCGATTCGAATGCAGTGGCACGCGTGGTGGCCTGGCGCAACCGGAAGGACAGGTCTTTTGCTGGACCGGTTTGCACGACATATTTAACCTCTACGTCACGTTCCCAACGTTTCTGATTGGTGAGCGGATCACCGTTGGCGTCGGTGCGCATGTAGAACTGGTTGGCGTTCGAGTAGTCTGCGCCCGAGCCTCTGGCGTAGCGGGTCATGAACGTCAGACCAGGAATGCCGTAGCTGGTGAAGTTCAGGTCGTAGCGCAGCATCCAGGAACGCTCTTTCGGCGAGTTGAAGTCGCTGTACTGGATAGAGTTGTCGACGAAAATCGAGTCTGACTGACGTAGGTAGTCGAAATCATCGTCGCCGTTGTTGCGTTGGTGCGACAGGGCCAGGGTGTGAGCGCCGTAACGGACACCGACCTTGGCACTCCAGATATCGTTGTCAAACTCGCCTAGGCGCTGCTTCCCTTCATCCACGGCTTTGTAATAGTTGAAGCCGCCAATCAGCGCAAGGTCGTCGTTCAGTGGATAGGCGAAGCTGGTGCCAGCGTAGTACTGGTTCCAGACTTCTTTCAACTGACTGGCGTATACGCTCAGGGTCCAGTTATCGTTGATCGCGTAATCACCGCCACCGTAGCCTACCCAAGGCGAGTTAACCGGGCCACCGTAGAAAGTTGCGAAGTTATCATTCAGATTGCTGGAGACCGGCTGGCTCATCGCATGCAGTCGGCCACCCTGCAGGGTGAGGCCCTGGATGCTGGTGTTCTCAACGGTCACACCGCGGAAGCTTTCAGGCAACAGGCGCGAGTCGCCTGATGCAACAACTGGCGTCGACGGGAAAACATCACCAACTTTCACGACCGTATCAAACAAGCGAACTTTAGCCGCCCCGCCAACCTTGGTGTATTCGTCGCGAGCTTCGCCTTTGTTATCAACAGGCATCACGTCGAATGAACTACGACCGCCGTTGCGCCCGTCACCAGTATCGAGCTTAAGCCCGATCATGGCAAAGGCGTCAACACCAACGCCGACCGTCCCTTGGGTAAAACCAGAGTTGAATTTGGTGATGATCCCGTGCGCCCAGGCCTCGGAGTAGCCATTGGTGTTGCCCTTGCCGCTGTTGTAAGTGGGGGCCGAGCTGTCGCGGTTATCACGATTGAAATAGAAGTTGCGGTTGAGCACTGTAAGGCTGCTACCTTCGATGAAACCTTCGGGCTTATCTTCAGCTTGAGCAGTAACTGCATAGCTTCCAGACAGCGCCGAAACTGCCGCCAAATACAGTGGTACTTTGATTTTCATCCGATGCTCCTTTGATTTACGGCAGTTTTTATTATGTTTTCCGGCGCGGGTGTCGTTATAAGCTCTGAGCCGGCGGCGCGCCTCGCGTAGCGCCGAGCTCATATTTGCAGGCGGAAGATAACGGGATGGTGATAGGATAATTACAATTTCGTCATCTGGTCGTTATTTTGGTCATTGACGCCGCATGCTAGCCATCTCTCGCGTTCGCAATGAAATTCGATGGTTCGACTGTGTCATCAGCGTTTTCGGGCATTACAAGCTTTTCTTACGAAATTGTAATTTTCTAGCCACCCCTCTGATAGCTAGCGCTCTTTAGAGTGCCATCACCTAATCCAGTGGGGCTTGGCAGCTATTTCGGCGTTCTGGCCAAGCTAACGAAGTTTGTGCACGAGGACCAAGAAAGTGCTCCGGTATAACCGCAATGTCTTATCCAAGACCTACATCTCACCGTGGAAAATTGCCGCTCTCTATGCGGTGATTTCCGGGTTGCTGGCACCCACTGCATTTGCCCAAAGCATCAGCTTGCCCCAAGCGCTGTCGACGGCAATGGATGCCAACCCAGACCTCGCGGCGGCACGTCAGGAAATTGGCATCGCGGACGGTGCGCGCAAGCAAGCCGGGCTGATTCCAAATCCCGAAATCTCGTATGAGATGGAGGACACACGGCGTAACACCAGCACAACTACCGTTACGCTAAGTCAGACCTTGGAGCTCGGTGGTAAGCGGGGAGCCCGCGTAGATGTCGCCACATACGGCCAGAGTGTTGCACAACTGGAACTGGACCGACGCGTGAATGGTCTGCGTGCAGACGTCGTGCAGGCGTTTTACGCTGCATTACGAGCCCAAACCGGACTCGACCTCGCTAAACAATCCCTTGAACTTACTGAGCGCGGCCTTCGCATTGTCGATGGTCGAGTTCGCGCAGGTAAATCTTCACCTGTGGAGGCTACCCGCGCCCAGGTTCAACTGGCTGAAGCCCGGTTGCAGGTCCGTCGCGCCGAAACGGAAAAAGCGAACGCTTACCAGCAACTCGCCCAAGTCACGGGGAGTTCTGTGACCATATTCGATCGCCTTGAATCACCAACCTTGTCTCCTGGCTTGCCGCCGCGCACTGAAGAGTTGCTGGCAAAGCTCGATCAGACTCCGGAAATGCGCCAGGCAGTGGTGCAGATTGATAAGAGCGATGCCTCGCTTGGCGCAGAAAAAGCTCAGCGTATTCCAAACCTCACGGTAAGCGTGGGTAGCCAGTACGACCGCTCGGTGCGCGAGCGAGTCAATGTCGTTGGTCTGTCCATGCCTTTGCCGCTGTTTGATCGTAACCAAGGCAACATTCTTTCCGCTTCTCGACGTGCCGATCAGGCCCGCGACCTGCGTAACGCTGTCGAGTTGAGACTGCGCGCCCAAACCCAAACCGCGCTGAACCAGTGGTCCACCGCCATGCAAGAAGTTGAGTCCTACGACAAGACCATTCTGCCCTCAGCCCAGCAGGCCGTGGATACCGCAACCCGCGGATTCGAGATGGGGAAATTCGGCTTTATCGAAGTACTGGACGCCCAGCGCACCTTGATCCTTGCTCGTGGCCAGTATCTCGACTCGCTGGCAGCGGCGACCAATGCGCGTGCGCAAGTAGAAAGGGTTTATGGCGAAGTCGGCTCGACCGCCGGCGCGCGCTGAACGGGCCATACATTTTTCTCGGCAGTCGGCGTTTAAACATGCCGGTGCCTACGATCAGCAGGAGTAGCAATGGAAAACAAACGCAAGATCGCCCTCGCGGTGGCCGCTGTGGCAATCCTTGGATTTGGCGGCCTCGCCTGGAACAGCAGTTCCGATCAACAAGCGGCGACTAACGCAGAACATGGTACTGACGATGGTCATGGCCATGAAAAGAAGGCCGGATCAGCTAAAAAAGAGAAAAGTGATGCGGAGCATGGTGAAGAGGGGCACGGTGAAGAAGGTCATGGCGAAGAGGGCCACAGTGAAGAGCGGGGTGAGGAAGAGGGCAAGCTGACCCTCAGTGCTGAACAGATCAAAGCAGCGGGCGTGACTCTGGAATCGGCTGCGCCTCGTGATCTGGGAACCGTCGTGAGCTTCCCGGGTGAGATTCGTTTTGACGAGGACCGCACTGCGCACGTTGTTCCTCGCGTTCCAGGCGTTGTCGAAACAGTCCAGGCGAATTTGGGTGAGTCCGTCAAGAAGGGCCAAGTCCTTGCAGTGATTGCCAGCCAACAGATCTCTGACCTACGCAGCGAGCAACAGGCTGCACAGCGTCGTGTCGAACTGGCGCGAGTGACCTTCGATCGAGAGAAGCAGCTCTGGCAGGACAAGATTTCTGCGGAGCAGGACTACCTCCAGGCTCGCCAGGCGCTGCAGGAAGCGGAGATCTCGTTAGCCAACGCCAAACAGAAGGTCGGCGCGATCGGCGCCTCGGTGAACTCTGTCGGTGGTAACCGCTACGAACTCAGGGCTCCCTTTGACGCCGTAGTGGTGGAGAAGCACTTGACCGTCGGTGAAGTCGTCAGCGAGGCGACTAACGCCTTCATTCTGTCCGACCTCAACCAAGTCTGGGCCACTTTCGCTGTACCGCCTACCGATTTGGCCAAGGTCACTACCGGCCGCGCCGTGAAGGTTTCCTCACCTGACATGAATGTGGAGGTCGAGGGCAAGGTGGGTTATGTCGGCAGCCTGTTGGGCGAGCAAAATCGAGCAGCGACCGTCCGCGTTACCTTGACCAATCCCAACGGGGCCTGGCGCCCTGGTCTTTTCGTCAACATCGCAGTCACTTCCCAGACTGCTCGCGTGGCGGTGGCTGTCCCGGAACACGCCGTGCAGACCGTTGATGACAAACCTTCGGTCTTCGTACGCACCGCCGAGGGCTTCGACACCCGCCCAGTAAAGCTGGGCCGCCGCGACAGTGGGTACGTGGAAATCACGGACGGTATCGAAGCGGGCGCTCACGTGGCTACCAATGGCAGCTTCACACTCAAGTCTGAGCTCGGCAAAGCCTCTGCCGAGCACAGCCACTGATGCGAACTGACAGGATGATTTCTCATGTTTGAACGTATCATCAGATTTGCCATTGAACAGCGGATCGTTGTGATGATCGCTGTCCTGATCATGGCCGGTATCGGCATCTACAGCTACCAGAAACTGCCGATCGATGCCGTTCCTGACATCACCAACGTCCAGGTGCAGATCAATACTGCAGCGCCTGGCTATTCCCCATTGGAAACTGAGCAGCGGATCACGTTTCCAGTTGAAACAGCCATGGCTGGTCTTCCAGGCCTTCAGCAGACCCGTTCCTTGTCTCGCTCTGGCCTGTCTCAGGTCACCGTGATCTTCAAGGATGGCACCGACATTTTCTTTGCCCGCCAGCTGATTAACGAGCGGCTGCAGGTTGCGAAGGAACAGCTGCCAGAGGGTGTAGAAGCTGTCATGGGGCCGGTATCCACCGGGCTCGGGGAGATCTTCCTGTGGACCGTAGAAGCCGAAGATGGCGCGGTCAAAGAAGACGGTACGCCCTACACGCCCACCGACCTGCGGGTGATCCAGGACTGGATCATCAAGCCTCAGCTGCGCAACGTACCCGGCGTTGCAGAGATCAACACCATCGGTGGCTTTGCCAAACAGTTCCTTGTTGCGCCGGATCCGAAGCGCCTGGCTACCTACAAGCTGACCCTGAATGATTTGGTCGCAGCGTTGGAAAGCAACAACGCCAACGTCGGCGCCGGTTACATCGAGCGTAATGGCGAGCAGCTGCTCATCCGTGCACCTGGCCAAGTCCGCGATATCGAAGACATCGCCAGCATCGTAATCACCAGTGTGGATGGTGCACCGATTCGCATCAGCAATGTTGCCGACGTCAGCATCGGTAAAGAGCTCCGTACGGGTGCTGCTACCGAGAATGGCCGCGAGGTCGTGCTCGGTACCGTGTTTATGCTTATCGGTGAGAACAGCCGTACTGTGTCCCAAGCTGTCGCCGCGAAGCTCGCGGATATCAACCGTACCCTGCCAAAGGGCGTGGTTGCCGTCACCGTTTACGACCGTACCAACTTGGTTGAAAAAGCCATTGCGACGGTGAAGAAGAACCTGGTGGAAGGCGCGATCCTGGTTATCGCCATCCTCTTCCTGTTCCTCGGCAACATCCGTGCTGCGCTGATTACCGCGATGGTCATCCCACTCTCCATGCTGTTCACCTTCACTGGCATGTTCAACAACAAGGTCAGTGCCAACCTGATGAGTCTGGGAGCACTCGACTTCGGCATCATCGTAGACGGGGCCGTGGTTATCGTGGAGAACGCGATCCGTCGATTGGCCCATGCGCAGCACAAACATGGCCGTATGCTCACCAAAACCGAACGCTTCCATGAGGTCTTTGCCGCTGCCCGCGAAGCGCGTCGGCCACTGATCTTCGGGCAGCTGATCATTATGGTGGTGTACCTGCCCATCTTCGCTCTCACCGGCGTGGAGGGCAAAATGTTCCACCCCATGGCATTCACCGTTGTGATGGCGCTATTGGGTGCAATGATCCTCTCCGTTACCTTCGTGCCTGCGGCGATCGCCATGTTCGTCACGGGCAAGGTCAAGGAGGAAGAGGGCGTTGTTATGCGCACTGCGCGGCTACGTTATGAGCCTGTGCTGCAGTGGGTGCTTGGGCATCGGAATATCGCTTTCTCCGCAGCAGTAGCACTGGTCGTTCTCAGCGGTGTACTTGCCAGTCGCATGGGAAGCGAGTTCATCCCAAGTCTCAGTGAGGGGGACTTCGCTCTTCAAGCCTTGCGCGTACCGGGAACTAGCCTCAGCCAGTCGGTGGATATGCAGGAGCGTTTGGAAAAAGCAGTCATCGAGCAGGTACCGGAAGTTGAGCGTATGTTCGGCCGAACCGGTACGGCTGAAATCGCCTCTGACCCAATGCCGCCAAATATCTCCGACGCCTACGTCATGCTCAAACCAAAGGACCAATGGGCCGATCCCGACAAGTCGCGAGAGGAACTCATTGCCGAGGTTCAGAAGGCGGCAGCCAGTGTCCCGGGCAGCAACTATGAACTCTCCCAGCCTATCCAGCTCCGTTTCAACGAACTGATCTCCGGGGTGCGCAGCGATGTTGCGGTGAAGGTTTATGGTGACGACATGGACGTGCTCAACAGCACGGCCAATAAGATCGCCGCAGCGCTCAAAGCGGTACCAGGCTCCTCGGAGGTCAAGGTTGAGCAGACCACAGGTCTGCCGGTGCTGACCATTAACATCGACCGGGAAAAAGCAGCACGCTATGGCCTGAGCATTGGGGACGTGCAGAATTCGATCGCGATTGCTGTGGGTGGTCGTAAAGCGGGAACGTTGTACGAGGGTGATCGCCGATTCGACATGGTGGTGCGCCTGCCTGAGGCCATACGTACCGACGTCGCGGGTATGTCTAGCTTGTTGATTCCTGTGCCTGCCAATGCGGCTCAGGGCGCCAATCAGATCGGTTTCATTCCACTTTCGCAGGTCGCTAAGCTGGACTTGCAGTTGGGCCCGAACCAGATCAGCCGCGAGAACGGTAAGCGCTTGGTTATTGTAAGCGCCAACGTTCGGGGCCGTGACCTTGGGTCGTTCGTTGATGAGGCGGCATCTACCCTGTCAACGAAGGTGGAAATCCCAGCAGGTTACTGGACCAGTTGGGGCGGCCAGTTCGAGCAGTTGCAGTCTGCAGCCAAGCGCCTGCAGATTGTGGTTCCAGTAGCCTTGCTGCTGGTAATGACCTTGCTGTTCTTGATGTTCAACAACCTGAAGGACGGCATGCTGGTCTTCACCGGTATTCCATTCGCTCTCACTGGCGGGGTCGTGGCCCTTTGGCTGCGTGATATCCCGCTCTCGATCTCGGCAGGGGTAGGCTTCATCGCTCTCTCCGGCGTCGCGGTACTGAACGGCCTGGTGATGATTGCCTTCATTCGCGGGTTGCGAGAAGAGGGACGAACGCTCAGGCAGGCCGTTGACGAAGGAGCTCTGACCCGACTGCGACCTGTGCTGATGACTGCGCTGGTGGCTTCCCTGGGCTTCATTCCGATGGCCTTGGCCACCGGTACAGGTGCCGAGGTTCAACGGCCGCTGGCAACGGTGGTGATTGGCGGGATTCTGTCCTCCACCGCGTTGACCTTGCTGGTACTGCCTGCTCTGTATCATTGGGCACACCGAAAAGATGAAGATGGCGATGAGGCCGAAGTGGTTAGCTGATAGCCACTGATAAAGAAGCCCACAACCCGTGCTGTGGGCTTTTTTATATGAAGCTGATGCACTTACCTTTCAAAATTGTAAGTTTCTCGTCATGCCGGTGATGCCTGTGCGTTGCTAAAGTTACGCCGAGATGATTTGAATTTGAGAGGTTCCTAATGAAAAAGCTAATTTTTGCTGCTGCACTTGTTATGTTTTCGATGGCTTCGCAGGCTTATACTTACTCTGAAAGCAAGCAGCTGCAATACATCAAGGAGCATCAGACTGCTGTAGCGAACTATGCCGAGAGAAATGGCAAACCGATGCCGGAGATCCAGGACTACAATTACGGCATGAAGATCGATGTTGCGAAATTCGTGCGTCAGTCCCAAGACCCGCGTACCTGCCAAGTTTACCCGCGATTGATGACCTTCGAGGACTCTCAGGGTACGCTTAAGACGGTTCGCTACTCCATGTACTCGCAATGCATCAACAACAAGTAGTAATTGCTGTGAGTAGAACACTTAGAGAATTCATAAATGCCAGGCAGTGCCTGGCATTTTTTATTGAGCTCGATGAACGTCATTTAGGCTAGATGCCTTAATGACTGCCCCTGGGTTAGCTGTGAAATAAATCTCAGCTACACAACAGTAATGTCTTCCAACTGCACAGGGCAGTTTATAGTCTTGCCCCCCAGAAGGGACGAGTTATGAAAAGTTCGCTTGAACGCCCAGATGACCAAGCAGGGCATGAAGGGCTGAGCCATGAGTACGACGGCATCTTTGGCATGAACACCGAGCTGGTTTTCGCGCTGATCTGTGGTGCCCTGCTCGGAGCCGGAGCGCTCGCAGGAAAACTAGGGCTGATCGACAGGCTGCCGCTGGTTCTGTACGTGTCTCGGCGTTGCTCCTGTCCGGTCGGATCAATGAGGTTGGCCGAAGGATCACCAGGGCGCCGCCGCGAGCGTTGATACTGCCAATCATCGGCGTCGACATCATCTATGCCGGGGTGTTGATGCAGAGGCCCCAGAACCAGCGAGATGTCGTTCAGGCCTGGTTGAATGTGCTCCATCGGCCCCTCTGATCTACCCTGGTCGCCGCTCGTATTCCTCGGAGTTCTACAGCAGCGGGAAGTCCGAAAACATCCAGTACCCAGCAAAGTGGCCTCGTGACAGCTCTTTCTACCTGTCCCGGCGCTTACACGACAGCAATGCTGAGCTGCCTGCCAACCTGGGCTGTGTCGAGATCACCGAAGCGAACGCCAGTCAGCTGTTGCTGTGCCGTTGGAAAGACGCCAAGCAAGGTACCGAAGGTCTGGTCGGAGAAAGTAATGCGGAAACGCCTCGTACAAACGAAGGTAAAATTCCAGACACAAAAAAACCAGGATTTACCCTGGCTTTTTTGTCGATTGCTCTCGTCATTTGAAGTCCTATTTAACCGCCGTTTAGTTATCGGCTTGTTCCTTACCATCCTTGCTTTCTTTCTTTTGCTCTTGAGCGACTTGTTTTTTGTTCTGGTCCGAAGAGTCATCGTTCCATAGGCGAGCCTGTTCATTTCGGAAGTTTTCCTGGAACTGTTTCGCTCGCTCGTAACCACCTTCAGCGTAAGCGGTACCCATGAGACCAAGCAGCAGGCTGCCAATAGCGATAGATTTGACAAATTTCATTGTGTGCCTCGGTTCTTACTAGGCCTGCCTGACTGACGGCCTTTGTTGGTTTGTAGTTTAGGAACGCGAAGCTAACGACAAGGTGAGTCAATAATTACAATTCCGTAATTTGGGCGGCTGGCGGGATGCGCCAAATCTGCAAATCTGGAAGGATCATGTCTACCTCGCTTGTGCCGAGGGTGACTTCAAACTGCTTCTTAAATTACATATTTGACATCTAACAAAATAAATCAGTGCGGCGTTACCGGCCGCCCTAGGAGATAGCCATGAATGACATAGAGTCTTGGGCTGTTGCCATCGGTGACTTCCGTCGAAGCACTGAAAAACTCACAGTTCAGCTCGATGAGCTGGCCTCCCAGACCAGGGCCTGCAACGCCGTTCTGGAAAAGTCGAACGAGCTGGTGGAGGAGGTTGACCTTGTCAGTCGGCAGATTCAGGAGGAGGTACGAAAGGCTGAGAAAGCCTGGTCCAATGCCGAAGAGGTCGCCATACGCGCTGCGGCAGAGGCATATTCCGCTGCCGCTCGTGGAGTCGAGACCGCCATCCAACCGCTGATTTCGGAGCTCACTGCCGCGACAAAATCAGCGAATGCCTCGATCCTGGAGCTAAAGCAAGCACCGGTGCTGGCCAAGCGCTATGTCATGGTGGTGGCGACAGCATTCTTTATCCTGGCACTGCTCTGTGTGTACTCGACCATGCAATTCATTGAGGCCGCCGGCAGTGTGAGCGCCCAGGAAAAAGTGAATGCCCAATACTTCTCCCACCTGTGGAGAAACGCCAACCCAGAAGAGCAAAAGATCATAAAGTCGGTAATTCTGCGGTCACCTATGGACCCTGTGGTGCTTAGGCACTGAGGCATTGCATAGACAAAAGGCCCGTCGATTGACGGGCCTTTTCAAGTGGGCGCGCTTCAAGCAGCGGTCTTTGCCGGCTGCTTTAGCTGGGCTTCGGGAAAGTGAAGGTGGAACCAGGTGAAATTTTCCTCGGTCACTTCCACGCTCGCCGAGCCTTGATGCAGGCTCATGATCGACTGCACGATGGCAAGGCCAAGACCGGTCCCCCCTTCGCTTCGTGCTCGGCTCTTATCTACGCGGTAGAACCGTTCAAACAAATGCGCATGGTGTTCCTTGGCGATCCCGCGGCCCGGGTTGCCGACGCTCAAGGTCGTGCCGCTACCACCGCGTTGCACTTTCACGTAGACCGTGCGACCGCGAGGGCAGTAGCGAATCGCATTTGACACCAGATTCGAGACGGCTCGTTGAATCATCAGGCGGTTACCGCGCACCACGTCATCACTGCCAGAGATCTGCAGCTGGATCTCGCCATCCTCTGCCGAAATGCTGAAGAGATCACACACCCGCTGAACTTCATCGACCAGGGACACAGGTTCGAACTCCACCATGGATGCTGGATGACTGACCTGAGCGAGGAACAGCATGTCGGAAACCATGCGGCTCATGCGGTCCAGCTCTTCTGTGCACGACTCCAGCACTTCCCTGTACTCGGGAAGCGATCGCTCTCTGGTCAGTGCAACTTGGGCTTTACCCATCAGGTTGGATAGCGGCGCTCGCAGTTCGTGAGCAAGATCGTCAGAAAACTGCGAGAGCTGCTGAACCCCGTCATCCAGGCGAGCCAGCATGATGTTGATACCGTCGGCGAGCTCTTTGAGTTCTGCTGGCATTCCATTAGTCGGCAGACGATGGTCGAGGCTCTCGGTGGAGATCTTCGAGGCGACTTTCAGGAACTTGGTCAGAGGCAGCAGACCTCTGCGTACGGTCCACCAGCCGATTGCGAGGATCAGCGCGATGATGAGCGGGGAAATCATCAGGGCCCAGGTGAGCAATGCATCAAGCAGCGCTTCATTGGACGACTGGTCCATAGTCATGTACACGCTGACTTCGGTTCCGTCGCCCAAATTCATGGTGCGAGAAGCTGTCAGCAAGGGGCGGTCCTGGGTGTCGCGCCACTCATGTTCCTTCGGCTGTGCGGATGGTTGAAACTTGTGCACCTCCACGTTGACCTGCTTCGAGCCTATCGAGAGCAGGGGCATCTCACTCTGCGCCGACTCAAAAATGCTGACGTACAGGTTGTTGTGGCCCATCACCAGATCCACAAGCTGATGTGCGTCAGCGTTGACTCCTGAGATGTCGGAAATCATGGACAGGTTGTGAGCCATGCCTGCCATCTTCACTTCCAGGTCACTGCGGGCATTTCGCTCCAGCGCCTGGCCCACCATCAGATACCCGAAAGTGGCGAATAGAAGCAGCAACGCTGCGCTCATCAACCCCACTTTTAATCCCAGCTTTGCAGCCAGGCTGAATGGCCTCATGCGCGTTCCTCAAAAACGTACCCTACGCCACGAAGCGTGTGAATGAGCTTGGTTTCAAACGGGTCATCGATCTTCGAGCGAAGGCGCCGGATAGCGACATCGATGACGTTGGTATCGCAGTCAAAATTCATGTCCCAGACCAACGAAATGATCTGGGAACGAGTCAACGCTTCGCCCGTCCTGCTCATAAGCAGGTGCAGGAGCGAAAATTCCTTGGTGGTAAGGTCGATGCGTGTGCCAGCGCGGAAAACCCGATGGCGCACTGAGTCGAGTTCCAAGTCGGCAATTTTCAGCGAACTCTTCTCGACTAATTCATCACCACGCCGCTGCAGCGAACGGATTCGAGCGAGCAGCTCCGGGAATTCGAAGGGTTTGACAAGGTAATCGTCGGCTCCGCCATCCAAGCCTTTGAGCTTGTCGTTGATGCGACCACGAGCGGTCAGCATGATGATGCGGACCCGGCTGGTTTTCCTGATGGTTTCCAAAAGGTCCCAACCGTCGATGCCAGGAAGGTTTACGTCCAGCAGAACCAACGAATAGACGTTAGTATTGAACAAGTGCAGGGCGTCAACACCATTGTGCACGATATCTACGACATACCCGCTTTCGGATAGGCCCTGCTGAAGATATTCGGCAGTTTTAATTTCGTCTTCCACAACTAGCACGCGCATAACTTATCTCAAGGTGTGAGGAAGGAATTGGCCTAATCCGCCAAGACTGTGGTTGCAGGCAGTTTGAAGGTTCGGCTGAGTGCATGGCATCTGGTGGTCGCTACCTCTGTCCATACGCCGGGGTCACCTGAGGACGCTTGAATCTTAACGCGAAGACGCTGGCCGCGGCGAAATCCTACAAATTTGTAATGTAGCCGCAAGATTGCTGACAGTCATGACGGCTTTCCCTACTGAGCTTAGCGGATTCTGTGGCTTGCAGCGGTTTGCAGTCCTCACGCCTGACAGGCGGATTCGGCCGAGAGGAGTGGTGTTTCTGCCAAGCTGCTCAGCTTTTGTGGCGTTTACTCCTTCAAGCTCAAGCTACGAGTGGTAGCAAGCCACCGATCGTTCTCCCCATAAATAACGGGCTTAAACCGGCGAGCATGCTTGGCTTTTCATCTTACTCAGGCAAGGATAATTACTTTACAATCTATTACATGTCCAAATTGTAATTTCACAATCATCTTGTCGTTAGCCGCTTTTGCTAGTTTAAGTGCAGCACACAGGCAGCGCTGCTTTGGGTCAGTCTCATCTGAAGCAGCATGGCGGGAGTAACGAAACCCTGCTCACGCCAATGCATTCACCTTGGAACCATACGCTCCTTTGGTAAGGTGAATTTTAGCGCCCCGCCATGGGCGCTTTTTTATAAATGGACTTCTCATGAAAACAACTATATCGGCTATTGCTGCGTTCATGCTTTTCTCTGCACTGTCGACAAATGCCCATAGCAGCGTTCTGATCAACGACGATCTTGAGCAGTCTGCCAGGAAGGCTACGGAACGCTATGCACAGAGCGTGAAGAAACCCATGCCCGAGCTTGAAGACTACGCATACGGTATGGATTTGGACGTTGGCAAGTTGGTGTACGTCTCGCCTAGCGTGCGGTACTGCGGGAATGTGAGAAGCATGATGACTTACGAGGATTCCAAGGGCGAACTGCACATGGTTCGCTACCTCGTGAAAGGTGAGTGCATCAACAGCCGGTAAGCGGTGGCTGAGTGCTTTCCTCTACACCCGACTCAAAGCAACTCGATGCCCAATCGCCTTAGAAGTAGGGCAAAGCCTCCGAAGCTCGCCATGGTGATGAGGATGCTGGAGATAAGTGTTGACCAGAATCCCAACTTGGGCAGCAGTGCCGGAAACGCGATAAACATCGGCAGCGTTGGAATCACATACCAGAACGTGTACCAGGCATGATTGGAAATCTTCTCCATGCTCTGGTTTTCCAAGTAGAGCCAGATGAGCGTCAAGACGGTGACCAATGGCAGGGCGGCAACCAAGCCGCCCAGCTTGTCACTGCGCTTTGCCAGCTCAGACACGAGAATTACTATCGCGGCAGTGACCAGGTACTTCGTAATGATCCAAGTCATCGCTGAACCTACTTGAGCTAGTGGAATGGATCTTCCGGGATCATTCACCAGGCACTCATGAAGTGCTTCTGCTGTCGCCAATCCATCCTTGCCTAATCCTCGACAACACCACCCCCGACGTTGAAGGCGGTGTGTTGATCAGGTGTCTATCGGCCGATTAATGCGACGGCGAAGGGACGTTCTCGTGGAAAGCTGCGCGCTCGATCTGAATAGTGCAGTGATGGATTTCGAACGCGTCGCTGACTGCATCCACGACGGCCGCTAGCACAGCATCTCCATCTGCTGCGTCTCGGACGACCACGTGCGACGTCATCACGTTGCTTCCGCTGCTGACAGCCCAAACGTGTAAGTCATGTACATCCGTGACGCCTTCGACCTTGAGGATCGTGGCCTCGATTGCCGCCACGTTGAGTCCCCGGGGTACACCTTCCATAAGAATCCCCAAGCTCTCTCGAAGCAATTGCCACGTCCGCGGCAATACCCAAAGGCCGATCGCTACGGCAACAACCGTGTCGACCCAGATCCAGCCGGTAAAGCGGATAATGAGGGCGGCGATGATCACGCCCAACGATCCGAGCATGTCGCTCCAGACTTCGAGGTAGGCGCCTTTGACGTTGAGGCTCTCGTTGCTGGCAGATGCCAGCAGTCGCATTGAAATCAGGTTGATGATCAGGCCGGCAATTGCAATCCACATCATCGCCCCGGTGGCGATCTCCGCCGGCATGAAGAAGCGCTGGTAGGCCTCGTACAAGATGTACATCGCCACCAGGAAGAGCAGCACGGCGTTGAACGTGGAGGCTAGGATCTCCAACCGCGCATAGCCAAAGGTTCTTTTCTGATCCGCCGGCCGCTTGGCGATCTGAAGCGCAATCAACGAAATTGCCAAAGCGGCGGTGTCGGTGAACATGTGAGACGCATCCGACAGCAACGCCAGGCTGCCGGTAATCCATGCGCCGATCACTTCAGCGATCATGAAGCTACCGGTCAGGATCAATGCCATGACTAGTTTCTTCTGATGCCCCTCACGAACCGCGGCACTGCCATGATCATGATTCGATCCCACGTATTTCTCCTTGCACAGGGTAGTGGTCGCGTTGGATTTCCAGAGTGGTCAGGCGCTAAGGGGTTGCCTGGCCGCACTGGCTGCAGAATTTTGCTCCTGCTGTCAGGGACGAGCCGCAGGCCGTGCAACCACTCGATAGTGGTGTTCCGCAGTTTAGACAAAAGCGTGCGGACGGGGCGTTTGCGGTCCGGCAGTGCCTGCAAGTCTGCAGATCTTTGATTGGGGCTTGAGCTATTGCGCGACCATCCTCAATCACCCGGTCATTACCGTCGCAGGATTGCTGCTGCTCGAAGCGACCATGCCGGTCATGTCGATCACTCCCGTGCCCACTACCGTGATGCTTGCCACCGCCGTGGTTTCCACGGCCGTGGTGGCCACCCAATAAATTTTTGAGAAAACTCATGGTGTTCGTCCCTCATCGATAGGTGACATCAGCACGAGCAAAAGGTGAAAGAAGTGTTCTGCTCGCTAGAATGACTTTTAAGTTAAAGTAAAAGTTCAAAGTTAGCGTACGACAAAACGAAGCTGGTTTGTTTATGAAATTTAATTTAATTCACCGGGCGGCATTGACTGCTCAAAAAGTCGGACTTATCCGATTTTTTATCATAGCCTGAGCATTTACAATCGAAAAAGTCATTATCGCGATTCTGTCAGCATTGTAATCGCGAAGTCATCATGACGTTATCGTGTGGCGGAAATAATGCGCCTAGCGAGAACTAATTTCTCATTTAATCCTATGCCTCACACATCCTAAGCGTCCTCAGGCTAAGGGGATCAAGGTCTCTGGCGCTCTGTACGCCCTGATTCGCTCTGTGTCTGTCGATGGCTTGCCATTTAGCTCCCGACTATTCATAACCAGCGCCATGGATGAGCAGCTCTCTAGAGTTCGATAATGACACCTTCTAAATCCATTATTCACAACCTGTTAAGTAAATGGATCCATGCTATTCGCAATGTTAGACAGGAAGGCATTAGCACCAATTCACTCGTCGCGCTAGTAACTTTATGGTTGTTGCTATTCGCGAACGCTGAGCTTTGGCGTGTGCTCTGGCGCCTGGCATTCAACACTAATGAAGTTAACTGGTTGCTCGCCGCCAGCCTGCCAGTCGTAGTGTTCGTTTGGGTGTTCACCGTACTTAGCTTGCTGTCATGGTCAAGACTCGCAAAACCTCTGCTGTGCCTGGTGCTGATCAGCGCGTCGTTCGCCAGCTACTTCATGAGTACTTACGGTATCGTCATTGATTACACGATGTTCACCAACGTCGTGGAGACCGACGTCGGTGAGGTGTCCGAGCTACTGAACTGGAAGCTTGGCCTCTGGGTGGCAATGGTAGGGGTATTGCCCGTCTACCTGATCTGTCTGGTGCCCCTGCGGCGCAAGCCCTGGACCAAAGCGTTGGGTAGCAGACTCATCGTCCTGTCGCTCACACTGGTAACCCTTGCTGGTGTCGTGCTGAGCCAGTACCAGTCTTATGCCTCCCTCCTACGCAACAATCGAGAGATCCGGCTCATTCTGGTTCCCACCAATTTGTTTGCTGCCGGTCATGGTTACCTGAAACGCAAGCTGGCCACACCGAAAGCACTGACCTCCATCGGTACCGACGCCCTGGTGACCAGGCAGGGAGCGGCTCGCAAACCCAAGCTGCTGGTACTGGCAGTGGGGGAGACCGCACGTTCCGCCAACTTCTCCCTTAATGGTTACTCCCGCAATACGAATCCAGAGCTGGAAAAGCGCAATGTCATCAGCTTCTCGAATGTGAGCTCGTGCGGCACCGCCACCGCGGTTTCGCTGCCATGCATGTTCTTGGACGTCGGTAGGGATAAGTACAAGGATGGCTTGGCCAAGAGTCGAGAAGGGCTGCTCGATGTGCTTCAGCGCGCAGGCATCAGTGTCATGTGGACTGATAACAATTCGGGCTGCAAAGGGGTCTGTGATCGGGTGCCAAACCACAAGGCTACCCAACACGCAGATGCTCAGCTGTGCAGCAGCGACGAGTGCAAGGACGGTGTATTGCTCTCGGAGATGGAGGACTTCATCAAGCGTCAGGAAGGCGATGCAGTCCTGGTGCTCCACTACAAAGGTAGTCACGGCCCGGCTTACTACAAGCGCTACCTCCCGCAGTTCAAGAAATTCGGGCCGGTCTGCGAGACCAATGAGCTCGACAAATGTAAGCAGCAGGAGGTGATCAATGCCTACGACAATTCGATCCTCTACACCGACTACGTCACGGCTGGCCTGATCGATATTCTGGCCGCGAACAACAAATTCGACACTGCGCTGATGTACGTTTCGGACCACGGGGAGTCACTGGGAGAGGCTGGTCTTTACCTGCATGGGCTGCCCTATGCGATGGCACCAGATGAGCAAACCAAGGTGCCATTGGTGCTCTGGATGTCTGACGCTTTCGCGAAAAGCGAACGCCTTAATGTGGGCTGCTTGAAAGTACAGGCAAGCTCGCCACTGAGCCGCGACAACCTGTTCCACACCGTACTCGGGATGATGAGCGTCCAGACATCCTCGTATAGCTCAGCTCTGGATTTTACGGCCCCTTGCAAGACTTTGACCGGAAGCACCTACTCAGGCCTCTAATACGGACTGAACGCGTGAGGTCGACAGCGCTTCCACATCGAGCTGCTTTGACAGCAGCCAGAAGCTCGACTAACTACATAGCAGTACTCAACAACCCAAGCGGAAAAGGAAATTTGCATGAGCATCAAGCCAGGCCCTAAACGCACCAACGAAGATGGCACTCCGGACAAGAGGCAGCGGGTCACGCCTGAGAAGCAGAAGGATCACCCAGACCTGAAACCCCACAAGCATAAAAAGGGGGAGTAGGGCAGAAAAGCAGCTCTTCGGAGCTGCTTTTTTATCTGCATACCGATAACCCATCCGCGTAAACGATCAACCACAATCAATCTGCTGGTCAATGTTGATGACCGCGTTCTTCAACCATAACGTTGTGAGTAACAACTAATTGGAAATGCCATGTCGGATAAGCACAGCGGCGATCTCAGCCGGGATGCCGAAGATCTCTACGAGGCACTTGCCCAGCTGGTGCGCATTTACCAATTCAGGGATCGCGACCGCATTTGCTGCTACGACGTATCGGTCACTCAGTGCCACGCGGTTGAAGCTTTGGTGAAGCTGGGACCACTGCGTCTCCAGGTCCTGGCCGAGCAGATGTTCCTGGACAAGAGCACAGCCAGTCGTGTCGTCGATACCCTGGAGCGAAAGGGGTATGTCACCCGAGTAGAGGATCCAGAAGATCGTCGGGCGGTCCAGGTGCAAGCCACCGAAGCCGGCGGCGAGCTGTACGAGCGGATTCGTGCCAGCCTGATCGCCGAAGAGAAGGCAATGATCAGCTGTCTGCCGCCAGAAGTACGTCAAGGGGCCCTGACGCTGCTACGCCAATTGACTCGTGCTGCCAAACTACGTTGTGGCTTGGCCACCGAATGCTGCCCAGCCCAGCCGCAAAAAAAGTGAAACCTCTTTAACAAAGTTGTTCCATTTCACCAAAGGAAGCCGGATGCACATTCGCCTCGCTGAAACCGGTGATGTTCAGGCCATTGCCGAGATCTACAACCAGGGGATCGAAGACCGCAGCTCTACGTTCGAGACCCAGCCGCGTACTGAAACTGATATACAGCCGTGGGTTGCCGATATGTCACGCTATCCGGTGCTGGTCGTCGAGCTCGACGGGGCGGTAGTGGCGTGGGCAAACCTGAGCAGTTACCGCGCGCGTTCCTGCTACGCCGGCATCGCCGACTTCTCAATCTATCTTCATCGTGACGTCCGCAGACGTGGTATCGGCAAGCTGCTGCTCAAGGCATTGCTCAGCGAGGCAGAGGCACGTGGTTTCTGGAAGGTCCTTTCCCGCATTTTCACCTTCAACGAGGCGAGCCTCGCGCTCTGCCAGTCCTGCGGCTTCAGGACGATTGGCGTCTATGAGAAGCACGCTTGCCTTGAAGGCCGCTGGCTGGATTGCGCGATCGTTGAACGGGTGTTTCCGTCGAACCAACCCGTTCTAGATGACGGAGCAGTTGAGGCATGAGATAGCCCGCGTCAGTCCCTACCCCCCTGAGGGTTGCCGAGGCGAAGTTCCTTTGCTTGGGCAGCCCGACGAAGTACAGGCCGGGCACCTGATCTGCCACGCCGTCTTGCTGCAGGACACGACCTTGCCGGTCGGCGACTGGAAGCTGTGCCAGAAACGCCAGGTTCGGCCGGAAACCGGTGGCGAAGATCAGCGCATCGGTCTGATGGGTGGTTCCATCCGGCCAGACGACGCCGTCAGGCACCACCTGCTGGAACATCGCTTTGCGCTGGAGCCGCCCGGTATCCAAGGCCTTCCGGTACTTGCCGGTATCCAGCACAGGCGTGCTCTGGTCACTCAACCAGCGCGTGTGCTCCAACCGGGTGAATTTCAACCAAGTGTGAAAATCGAGTCCCAGAATCCGCTGAGGGAAGAAGCGGATCTTCTCGCGGGTAGCCAGCACTACCTGTGCAACGCCTGCAAGTTCATAGGCAATCTGAACAGCGGAGTTAGCTGCCCCCACAACGACAACACGCTGGCCGTCAAAGGCCTCAGGTGTTCGATAAGCCGAGCTATGCAGACAGTATCCTGAAAAGTTCTCCAGCCCAGGAATGTCAGGCATGAAAGGACGGCTGAAGCCCCCTGATGCCACTACCACAGCACGCGCAGTTAAAGTCGCTCCGTTGGCGGTGCGAATCTCAAATGCCTTGTCCTTAAGTACGACCGCCACCACACGGGTACCGCCCTGAAAAGGCAGCTGAAACTCGGCGGCGTATTTCTCCAGGTACTGCACCACTTCGTCTCGCAGCGGGTAGCCCTTGGGATTGCCAGGAAACGCCCGCCCCGGCAGCGCGGAGTACTCCGCTGGTGAAAACAACTGCAGGCTTTCGTAGTAGTTACGCCAATTCCCGCCTGGGGATGTCTGCTCATCCAGGATGAGGTAATCCAAGCCGTGCTGCTGTAAATGCCAGCCAGTCGCCAAACCTGCTTGCCCACCACCGATGACGACCACATCCAGAACGCGATTCGAATCATTCATATGTGCGCACTCATACATATATAAGAGCAAAAAAAGCCCGTGCTACGGACAGCAGATCGAAACCAGACCTTTGGTTCGCTGGAGCAGGCCTTCCAGTCGCTCGACGATCGCCCCACCATTCACTTCATAGAACACCTGCCGACCCACCTTGGTGGCCTTCACGATCTTGGCTTCATGCAATACCTGCAGGTGCCTGGAGATCACCGAGCGCTCCTGTGGCAGCTCTTTGGCGATTTCGCCGACATCCGCCCGGCCGAGCAAAAGTACGCGCTTGAAAACCGCGACTCTGGAAGGCTCGCAAAGCGCTTTGAAGAAGGTCTCGTCTAGCGACTCGATGGCGGCTTCGATGGCTTGAGCACGGAGATTTTGGTTGGTCGTCATGCAGCCAATATATGTGCATGAACGCGCACATGTAAAGCCACCCATCATCGAGGGGTTGCGATACATTCGAAAAAGCGTATATTCGAAAAACCATATACACTCAGGGTACCAAGTGATGACTGGCAAGACCCGCGTTCTGTTTGTTTGCACCGCAAACGCCGCTCGCTCCCAGCTCGCCGAAGCTTTGCTCCGGCATACAGACCCTGTTCACTTCGAAGCTTTCAGCGCCGGGACCCAGCCTGGCGAGGTCGACCCGCGTACCTATGCCGCCCTTGAGCACCTCGCTATCGATACCAGCGCTTTGCGCAGCAAGTCCATCGACGAGTTCGCAGGGGAACGGTTCGACTACGTGATTACTCTGTGCGACAAGGCAGCCCACGAGTGCCTTACGTTGCCTGCCTTCGGCGAGGCTCTGGCGTGGAACTTCGAAGACCCTGTGACCAGTGACAAACACGATGCTTTCCGACACGCGCTTCACGAGATCCATGAACGCATCAAGATGTTCGTCCTTGTGAAAACCAAACACTGAGTAACCCCATGACTGACTCGCTGACCCCCACCAAAGTCTTCAAATGCCTCGCCGACGAAAACCGCATTCGGATGATGCTGCTGATCGCTCGCGAGGAAGAACTCTGCGTCTGTGAACTGACCTGCGCGCTGCAAGAAAGCCAGCCCAAGGTTTCCCGCCACCTGGCGCAGCTGCGTACGTGTGACCTGCTGGAAGACCGCCGTCAGGGCCAGTGGGTTTATTACCGGCTGCATCCAGAGCTGCCCGCCTGGGTACGTGAGGTCCTGGCGACGACGCTGGAGGCCAACCACGAGTGGCTGAGTACTAGCACCAAAAGACTGGACACCATGGGTGACCGCCCACAACGCGTCGCCTCCTGCTGCTGATCATTGCCGAGAAAAACCGATGAAAGTTCTGTTCCTCTGCACCGCCAATAGCTGCCGCAGCATCCTCTCCGAGGCTGTTTTCAATCATCTGGCACCGGCCGGCATGAAGGCCTACAGCGCCGGCAGCCAGCCAAAGGGCGAGGTGCATCCGCTTTCCATCACCGCGCTGCAGCGTGCCGGTATCTCCACCGAGGGCCTCAGCAGCAAGTCCAGCGACGCGCATGCCGAGCTGGCACCAGACTTTGTCATCACCGTCTGCGACAAGGCCGCTGGCGAAGCCTGCCCCGTGTTCTTCGGACCAGCTGTGAAAGCCCACTGGGGGCTTTCTGACCCTTCGGACCTGCAGGGCAACACCGCCGAATTGGACGCAGCGTTCGACGTCACGCTTGAGCAGATCAAACGACGCCTCAAGGCATTCCTCGCGCTGCCTTTCGAAAAACTGGATGCCGCCCAACTCAAGGTTGAGCTGGCCCGCATCGGAACGCTCTGACGTTTAGGGAGATCCACCATGAGCAAAAGCCGACTTTCATTCCTCGACCGCTACCTGACGGTCTGGATCTTTCTGGCCATGGGCCTGGGCATTGGTCTGGGCAGTCTGTTCCAGGGTTTTCCAGAGTGGCTGAACAGCCTGTCGGTAGGCTCGACAAACATCCCCATCGCCATTGGCCTCATCGTCATGATGTACCCACCTCTGGCGAAGGTGAAATACGAGGAGTTGCCGCAGGTCTTCAAGGACAAACGCATCCTCACGTTGTCCCTGATCCAGAACTGGGTGATCGGCCCGGTCCTGATGTTCGGGCTGGCCGTTGTCTTCCTTTCCGACAAGCCTGAGTACATGACCGGCCTGATCCTCATCGGATTGGCGCGCTGCATTGCCATGGTCCTGGTGTGGAACCAGATCGCCGGTGGCAACAACCAGTACGTGGCGGGCCTGGTCGCCTTCAACAGCATTTTCCAGATCCTGTTCTTCAGCGTGTACGCCTGGATCTTCCTGGGCTTGCTGCCGCCACTGTTTGGCCTTGAGGGTAGCGTCATCGAGACCAGCTTCCTCGAAATCGCCCAATCGGTACTGATCTATCTGGGCATCCCGTTCCTGGCCGGTTTCCTGACCCGCAAAATTCTGATCAGCAGCAAGGGCGAGACCTGGTACCAGGAGTGCTTCATCCCGAAGATCAGTCCACTGACGCTCGTGGCGTTGCTGCTGACCATCGTCGCCATGTTCAGCCTGAAAGGCGACATGGTGCTGCAACTGCCGCTGGATGTGCTGCGCATCGCTATCCCGCTGACCATCTACTTCGTGGTGATGTTTTTCATCAGCTTCTGGATGGGCAAGCTGCTGGAAGCTGACTACCCGCGCACCACTGCACTGGCATTCACCGCAGCAAGCAACAATTTCGAACTGGCCATTGCCGTGGCCATCGCCACCTTCGGTCTTGCCTCGCCGGTCGCGTTTGCCACCGTCATCGGGCCATTGGTGGAAGTGCCGGTACTGATCTCACTGGTGGGCGTGGCCTTGTGGCTCAAGCGCCGCTGGTTCGATCAGCCATCTGGCGCCTTGTCTCAGGAGTAAATCATGACCGAACACCACATCCCCAATATCAACAACGATCTGGTCGACCTGCCGACAGAAGACAAACTGGCAGTCGAGCAAAAGTCCACCCACAAGCCTCGCATTCTGCTGCTGTACGGATCGACCCGCGAACGCTCGTTCAGCCGCCTGCTGACGGAAGAAGCCGCACGGCTGCTGGAGCACTTCGGTGCCGAGACGCGGATCTTCAACCCGACCGGGCTGCCACTGGCGGATGACGTGCCCGATGACCACCCCATGGTCAAGGAGCTGCGCGATCTGGTGCTGTGGTCCGAAGGCATGGTCTGGTGCTCGCCGGAACGCCACGGTGCAATGACCGGCGTGTTCAAGTCGCAGATCGACTGGATTCCACTGAGCATGGGCGCAGTGCGCCCCACTCAAGGCAAAACCCTCGCGGTGATGCAGGTCTGCGGCGGCTCGCAGTCGTTCAACGTGGTCAACCAGCTGCGCGTCCTCGGCCGCTGGATGCGCATGTTCACTATCCCTAACCAGTCGTCCGTGCCGAAGGCCTATCTGGAATTCGACGAGGCGGGCCGCATGAAGCCCTCTTCGTACTACGACCGTGTCGTCGACGTGATGGAGGAACTGGTGAAGTTCACCCTGCTGCTTCGTGATCGTTCCGACTACCTGGTCGATCGCTACTCCGAACGTAAAGAGTCGGCTGAAGACCTATCCAAGCGTGTCAATCAACGATCCATTTGAGGCTTTGTGAGCATGCAATTGCACCCGTATTCCGTGCTGGCTAATTCTGAACTGGTCGGCCAGCTGATCTTCACTCCGTGCCCAGGTACCAAAGAGACATCGGTATCTCAGGCGTTGGAAACGCTGCGCGAAGCCGGCGCGAGCGCGCTGGTAACTCTGATGCCGAGTGAAGAACTGCTGCAGAACGAAATCGATCTGCTTCCCGTGGAGTGTCAACTGCTGGGCCTCGAATGGTTCCACCTGCCGGTCGAGGACGACGAAGCACCCGGTGAGCCGTTTGCTGCCGCCTGGGACACTCACCGGGAACGCCTGAAAGAGCTGGTGATGACCGGTAAGACGATCGCCATTCACTGCAAGGGAGGCTCTGGACGCACCGGCCTGTTTGCGGCCCGTCTGATGATCGAGTGCGGCATTCCTGTGCAAGAAGCTGTTGCCCAGGTCCAGGCCCTGCGCCCGCGTGCGATCCAGAACCCTGCGCACGTTGGATACATCAACCAGTTCAGCGACACCCTCTAACCTTTCGCTAATCGCGATTCGAGAACAAGAACATGGCTATCAAAGTAGGCATCAATGGGTTTGGCCGTATTGGTCGCTTGGCGCTTCGCGCGTCCTGGGACTGGCCGGAATTCGAGTTCCTGCAGATCAATGACCCTGCCGGCGACGCAGCGACCCACGCCCACCTGATCAACTTCGATTCGGTGCACGGGCGCTGGCATCGTGAGGCGAGTGCTGAAGGCGACTCGGTGATGATCGAGGGCAAGCGCATCAAGGTCACCGCGAACAAGACGATTGCCGACACCGACTGGTCGGGCTGCGATCTGGTTATCGAGGCCAGCGGCAAGATGAAGTCGGTGGCCGTGCTTCAGGCCTATCTGGATCAAGGCGTCAAACGCGTGGTGGTCTGCGCTCCGGTGAAGGAAAAGGGTGCACTGAACGTGGTGATGGGCGTCAACCAGCACCTGTTCGACCCGGCGCAGCACCGTATCGTGACCGCCGCCTCCTGCACCACCAACTGCCTGGCACCGGTGGTCAAGGTGATTCACGAGAACCTGGGCATTCGTCACGGTTCGATCACCACCATCCACGACCTCACCAACACCCAGAGCATCCTCGATACGCCGCACAAGGACCTGCGCCGCGCCCGTGCCTCGGGCATGAGCCTGATCCCGACCACCACGGGTTCGGCTACTGCGATCGCTGAGATCTTCCCCGAGCTACGCGGCAAGCTGAATGGTCACGCCGTGCGTGTACCGCTGGCCAACGCCTCGCTGACCGACTGTGTGTTTGAAGTCGAGCGCGAGACGACAGCTGAGGAGGTTAACGCGCTGCTGAAGGCGGCGGCCGATGGACCACTGAAAGACATCCTTGGCTACGAAGAGCGCCCCCTGGTGTCTATCGACTACCGCACTGATCCACGCTCCTCGATCATCGACGCGCTGTCGACCTTGGTGGTCAATGGTACACAGGTGAAGATATATGCCTGGTACGACAACGAGTGGGGCTATGCCAACCGTGCGGCAGAACTGGCACGACTGGTCGGCGCGGCGGAGTAAACGGCGATCATGAAGGCGTTGTCAGCCCTATCTGGGGAAGTGCGTCAGTACCTGCTGATTACCGGCAACTACTGGGCCTTCACCCTCACCGACGGTGCATTGCGCATGTTGGTGGTACTGCACTTCCATTCGTTGGGCTACACGCCGCTGCAGATCGCCGCGCTGTTCCTGTTCTACGAAGTGTTTGGCGTCATCACCAACCTAGTGGGCGGCTACCTCGGCGCCCGCCTGGGGCTCAACCGCACCATGAACATCGGCCTGGGCATGCAGGTGCTGGCCTTGCTGATGCTCACGGTTCCGGCAGCCTGGCTGACAGTGCCGTGGGTGATGGCCGCCCAGGCGCTGTCCGGCATCGCCAAGGACCTGAACAAGATGAGCGCCAAGAGCTCCATCAAGCTTCTGGTACCGGATAGCCAGCAAGGCACTCTCTACAAATGGGTGGCCATCCTCACGGGCTCGAAGAACGCGCTCAAAGGCGTGGGCTTTTTCCTCGGCGGAGCATTGCTCGCGTTGCTTGGCTTCACGCTGGCGGTGCTGGTTATGGCAGCAGTACTGGCCCTGATCTGGATCGGCAGTCTAGTGCTGCTGAACAGGGACTTGGGCAAAGCCAAGGCCAAGCCGAAGTTCCGCGACATGCTGTCCAAGAGCCGGGCCATCAACATCCTTTCGGCTGCACGACTGTTTCTCTTCGGTGCCAGGGACGTCTGGTTCGTCGTGGCGCTGCCGGTGTACTTGAGCACCGCGTTTGGCTGGGACTTTTGGCTGGTCGGTGGCTTCTTGGCCGCGTGGATCATTGGCTATGGCATCGTCCAGTCGTTTGCTCCTCACATCACCGGCAAGAAGCGCGGTCATGTACCCGACGGTCGAGCGGCCTTTATCTGGGCGATCGCCCTGGCTGGATTGCCCGCGCTCATTGGTCTGGGCCTATCGGCAGGCTGGTCGGCCCAGGTAGTGCTGCTCGGCGGGCTGATGCTGTTCGGTGTGCTGTTCGCGGTGAACTCATCGCTGCACAGCTACCTGATCGTCAGCTATGCCAAGCAAGACGGCGTTTCCCTGGACGTAGGTTTCTACTACATGTCCAACGCATTGGGCCGGCTGATCGGCACGTTGCTTTCAGGTTGGGTGTTCCAAGCCTCTGGCCTGGAGGCATGCTTGTGGATTTCCAGCACGTTCGTATTCGCTGCTGCACTCATCTCGATAGCACTGCCAAAGCAAAGCAATACGACCAGTACCTTGGCCTGAGGTCGCTCACTACAGCCAGCAGACAGGGGAGTCCTGGCCACAGCGCCGGCTTAGGCGCTGGAGCCAGGAGGTCCATCGACGATGCGATAAAGTCCAGAACTTCCCGGCACGTGCGTGGCAAGCAACCGCCAATAAACGCTCGCCACGCCAACCCCTACCTTTCCAAGCGTACCCGCAACCGTCTGGCACGCTCTTGGAAAGCGGTATCACCACCTTCCAAGATCTCACACACTGCTGTCCGGACTTCACAGTTCTCAAGGCCGCCCGAAACATACGTGATAGGCGGTAAGCCGCCTGGAGTATTGGGCCCCGAGGATGCCACGATGATCTGATCAGCATCAGTGTTGATCACTAGGTTGGCATTGTGCGTCACCATGATCACCTGACGTTTCGCTTTTGCCGCGATAAATAGGTCGACCAGCTCATCGAAGACCGATTTGGGATCGAGGTTCTCCTCCGGCTGGTCAATGATCAGGGGGCGATCATCCGCATCATCGAGCGCGAGATAGAGCAGTAGCAGTACGATCCCGCGCGTGCCAGGTGAAAGCTTTCTAATATCGATACCGTCGTACAGGATCTCGTAACTGACAGTCATGTGGTCGGTGCTATAGAGCCAGGTAGCGAACTGCTTGGACCAAGCGCGGAACTCCGCCTGCTGGGCTTGTGCAACCGGAGCATGATCAATGAAGTGCTTGCGATATTTGTCCATGAAGGCTGCCATCGCCGCTTGGATGTCCTGAGCCGAACCAGTCTCCCAAGCTGCTTTGAGATCCTTCGTAGCCGCGGTGATCAGCGACCCGCGCCCGTTGAACGGTCCTGCCTTGCGCCGATCAAGCAGCTTCTCTTCACCAATTTCACCCCAAGCGGCGACGTCGGCAGTCCGTCGAACCAAGATGCCTAGTTTTTTCAAGGTCCCTGAGGATTCGCCAAGACGAGCCATTAAAGGTGCATAGAGATCGGCCAAGGCATCTTGCTCATTGATGATCGCCTCAAACACCCGGCCGTACGTCTCACTGCGTTCAGCCTGCAGTGCTTTGCGGCGGGCTTCCGCCCCTTGAGCATCTGTGAGCTTGGTTTCGAGAGCCTTGAGCGTCGCGTTTTCCTGAGTAATACGGTCGGTCAACGCCTTGAATTGCTCTTGAATAAGCTTATCTGCGCTGAACAACGCTTCAAGGCGGGTCATTTCAGCAGCGATAGGCGCCAGAGGAAGCGTTGCAAGATCCACAGTGTCGGCAATCAACGGGACCAGAGGGTCACCGGGTACCGGTGGTACTCCACGTAGCTTGATGATCTCCTGATCAGACCACTGAATGTATCCGGCAAGACTCTTGTCGACATCCCCCTTGTAGACCAGAAGAAACTGTTCCCATTGCTCCTGTCCTAAACCACTATTGGCATGTCTGGCTTGAACCTGCCGGAGCATTTCGGGCGCTCCAGTGGCCCGCATACTCTTGACCTCGTCTTGCAGGGCCACGAAGGTCCGCCGCTGACTGCTGTAGGCCTGAATCCGACTGCGCATCTTCTCTGCGGCCGCGCTAAGCTGCGCATGCCGTGTCGCATGAGCCTCTGTGCCCTGAACGACGAGCTTTGCCAAGTCGACAGAATATCCAGCGATCTGCTGTTTTTTCTGCGCAACCTGGAAGCCTAGCGAGGCAACCGAGCTCTCTTTCTCAAACTCAGTGGCGATTCGCTCCGAGATGTCATCTATCGCGGCAGCCTCTCGATCCCTCGACTGCTGGAAACGGCTTGTCAGCTGTTCTCGCAGCTGTTCAAAGTCAATCGCCCCGTCTCGACTGTCGGGGCTATGGGAGTCAAAAATTACCCGCTGGATCTCATCAACGAGGCCGTCTGACATGCCCTTCGCGGAGCACAACTCCTCGACGAACTGCTGCGAGAGGTAACGAGCTCGCGGGAAGGCCATATGCCCGTTGGCATCTCTTCCATCTAAAGCGCGCTCAACCGACGCGCCACCTCCCCAGGTCAGGGTCGTAGAAGCGTTGCCGATCAACCTACGAGCACGGGCCAGAAATGACGCACTACTATTTTCGTCCGCGTCCCAGCTCTCTTGGGTGATCGCATCGCAGCCCGCAGCGATAATGTCCGCCAGCGCCGTTTTTCCCGAACCTCTCGCCCCAATGATGGCAACAAGGCCTGGATTGAGCGGTATATCTGGAGTCGCCGCCCAGTCCGCGCGGTTTATCCTCACGTGAGAAATGACCTGGGACGGCAGCGCCGATCGAGGCGGCAACTCGCCTACATAGGCTCGTCCCTCTGGATCGATGCATGCTTGGCGAAGAGAATCAAAATCCAGCGCACCTTTGATCCAAGAAAACCGGTTATCCACCGGCTGACCAATTGATTTCTGGTCATGTGAATCACTGCCATGAAGGCATGGCTTGCAGCCACCATAACGAAGGCGCAGGTCCTCAGCCGTCATGGCAGGTCGCTGGCCGAGCCAGAATTCACGCTGGGCCGGATGGCTGGAAAAGATGATGTGAGCAAACTTCTCGATTTCTTGCCGCAGGGTCGCATCGGCCGCCTGTCTAACCCCGGACGTACCGTCACTCGCGTTACCCGCGACAGCGACCAACGTATTTTTTTTGGCCCAGTCGCTTTCCCCAAGCACCTTTCGTAGCTGGTCAAAATTGACCTTGAACTGCGTCGCCCCATGCCGCAACGCCGCGAGCTCATCCACAATCAAGGGATCTGCACACTTACCGAGCTTGATCAGCTCTTCTCGCGTGCAATCGAAGCGGTCACCGAAGGCATGGAACTGGAGCCGCTTGAGGATGCGCTTGATCTCATCTATGTGATCGGGATCTTCAGGACTGACGAGAAGGTGAAGGTTCACATAACCCGTTTTGGCGAACACATCCAGACGAAGCTCGATGTTGGGGAAGATGAGCTGAACCCCCGGCAAACGGCCGGCTTCTTTGTGCTTGAGAATTTGCTCGTAGGTGTCCGTGACATAGTAGTCAGTCACAGCGATCGCTTCGACTGCAGGCTGTAGCCCTTCAAGGGAGCTGAGGTAGGCCTCCCACGGATCGTTTGAGCCAAACCGGTTATTAAGAACCGTACCAGGAGCGTGGATATGCGGCTCCCACCGATGCCATTCAGATCCCCTGCTAATCATCTGAAGCCCCCATTGCCGTAGTCTCCATACCTGGACCGCGAAGGTTTTATCGGAGCTTAAACGAGAGCGATGGGTGTTTCCTATGGCTATTTGATGGCGCTGCGCCATGTCCTTCCCACGTGGTGCTCGAGCTGGTCGCTTTCCAGATGAGACGGACTAGTGAGCAAATGATCGGGAGCTTATGCTTTGAACAACGGTTCGCGGAATGTGAATAGCGCCTGGCATATCAGACCCATGCGCCATGGTCCGGAGCGGCATCGACGACAAAGGAGGCGGTTTTTAGTGGCGATCTCAAGTGAGCTCACTCATGATCAACAGGCAGTAGCCCTAAAAACCGCGCTGCGGGTGCTCGAGGAGTGGAATGCCACTCATGATCAGGTGTGCAGCATCCTCCGCATCTCGCCGTCTTCGCGAAAGCGTATCGCCCACCACCCTGACGCCGTGCTGCGCCTCGACACTGACCAATTGCAGCGTGTCAGCTTGGTGCTGAACATCCACGCCGCCTTACGAAATACCTTTGACAACCAAGCGAACGTGAAGGGTTTTCCTTCCATGAAGAACGACAATGCCTTCTTCCAAGGTCGTTCCCCCTTAGAGGTGATGTCAAAAGGAAGCCTCATCACACTGTACGAAACCTACAAGCGGCTCGATCACCTCCAGTGGAGTGGCTAATACCCAGCGCACGCTTTCGCGGGTAGCAGACCGCAGATCCATCGAAGGGGATGCTGAGGTCCCATTGAGGTGATCCCAAGTCACCGCGGAAGTCACTGATGTACTATCTCCCATCTACTTTTCTCAAGAGAGTGTTGCTTGCTACCAAAAAATGCACCGGTCACAGAGCCATTCGATGAGGAATACTTTGCGTCGACCATCTTAAGAAACAATGAACTCTGCGGGATAGTCGAAAACGAGTCCCGGTATCTTGAGATCACCGAGTTCGAGTTGAATGTATTGAAGTTAGGAGACACTAGGGCATTTCGCGGAATCTTTGGCCCTGATGCCTTGAGCAGGCATACTCTCTATCCGATAGCTATATTGTTCGATAGGGTCCGATACCGATCCGCGTCTGTACTGCCCAGGGGACCATTTAGGGTATGCGCTCAATGTGTCATTGAAGATGTGCAGCGCCTAGGTACCGCCTATATACACCGCACCCATGTAACTCCAGGACCGCTGGGCGTTGAAGTATGCCATCGACACGCATCGCCCTTGCTGGAGAACTGCCCTACCTGCAAAGTAACATTGCAGCGGCACAAGCTTACGAAGCTAAGTTCATGCCTAACCCATGAGCGCTATGGCAAGGCGCATGCGGTGCAAAGCTCATCCGAACATAATTATTCTAAATTCGTTTATGACGTACTGAATTTACCATCCCCCGAAGAGTTTCGAGTTTTTTCCATCCCCGCCATAAATCGTTCTCTGGAGGTTCACGGTTATGAAACTCCATCAATTAGTAGCTATTTCCAGTTTTGTATAAATGAAGACCCTACCACGGCGATTGATGAACGGATTTACTTGCAAGCTGAAGCCGCCATAAAAAGTTCGCCTCGTACACCTATGCAGTTATTCACTCGGGTCGCATATCTCCTGTACGGCAACCTAGACAATTTCATGACCGCTATGAATGCCTGTCGCGCCGACAATGATTGACGCAACTTCACTCTCCGCCAGATGCAATACTCTTATGTTAGCCTGCCTGAATAGGCTGGACCGAGTAATATTCACATTTTTCATAGCTAGGAAACGAGCGGCCCAGTGTAGCTTTCTGAGCTGATGATCATGCCGGCTTTCCAAACACGCCTTGATGAACGCCGTAGACCTGGGCAGCTTCCGCTGCTGTCGAAACGCATCAGGAGGTACAGATAAGACGCGACACAGAGCCGCTAGTGAAATAAGAACTGGCCTACCTGGCAACGCGTATAAGTCATCCAAAGCGCGTGACAACCTTGCGACTAGCTCACGGTCTCTCCCGTCCCAGTCAATGTTATCGTTAACTGCCAAACGCTTCGCATGACAAGAAATATAGTTTCGGAGCCATGCCCGGTCGTGACGATATAGCCAAGTATAATTTTGCGCCTTCTTAGCTGGACCTATAGCGTAGCTTGTAGTAAAGGATTGCTTTTTCGCGTGACAATTTTTCTTTATCACTGAGCTCGTCCTCATCCTTAAGCATGTATGCCGCAGGGAGGTCCTGCTCAACTCGGAGGATTCCCTGCTCCAGCTCGTAGGAAATCTCCTCAATGCCGATCACGCCTGGCTTCTTCAAGGGGTACTCAAGCCCAATGATCAGCGCCTGCCCGGTACTATGGTTAATATCTATAATCCTTGAGACCGACTTTATTAAGGCGGATTCGAGTACCGGGACTAAGACATAATTAATGGGCAATTTCACAACGTGACCTCACCGAAATATACCGCTGTGGAGGGCACTGTTAGCCCCATCAGAGGCTTAGATATTCCAAGTTCGAACTCATCTAAATTAACTATGATTCGCTTATGCCAAATAAGATAAAAAACTAGCTCTTTTACAACCGAGTATTCTATATATACGTTCTGACTGATAAGCCTCAACAATCGCCTCAGTGAAATACGCTCTACTTCGACTGGGTCGGCAGCACTCAGGAACTGCAGAATCTTCTTGACGTTGTTGTCAGATGCAATAGACAAAGGCAAATTGGCATAGCTTCGAATGATGATGAGATTCTTGATCTTCATGTGTGGAAGATCTTCGAAGAAGCATAGCTTCGATTCGACTCCACGCCGCGCCCAATACTCTTTCTCGATTTCTTGCTTTTCGAAGATGCGCTTTCGCTTTTCGACAGAAGCGTTAGCTATTTCACTTCGATATTTAAGTGAAATTGCGACAAGCGTCGTCGCATCAGCTCCAGCGCGGGTGTAGCTAAGCATGAAGTCTGCGGTGTGAACGAACGGCACATCCGTACCGATATAACGGGCGGGCTTGATATTTTTTTGCAACGCGATGGAGTGGGTCTCATCGTAATCAAGCAGCGGGAACTGCTCACGGATGTCCGTGATGTCTTGATTGAACTCCATCAGGACGAAGAAACTGAATTCGCCATTGGACAAGCAGTGATGCCCGCGAGCGACCCGGACTCCAGGCACGACTCTGGACGTGCCCCTGGAAGGAACCGACCGGATTTTGAGCCAGGGCCGGTAGGACTCACGTTCACCGCTGCCGACGCCTTTTTTGATCAGCTTCTCGAGGTAATCCCTGCTAACAAGCTTTCCCCGACGCGGATTGAAGGCCGCGGGAGGTGTCGGATTGGGCTGGGAGGGATTCATAGCGGCGCCAGCCTCGGAGTGCAAATCGCTTCAAATCGACGATGCGGCCGCTATACAGCCGCTTGAACCCCGATTTTACGCCTCCGAGGGGCTTGTTACCTACTTAATTTCGCTTGTTACCTACTTAATTTTTTTTGTTACTCCCTTTTTTAGGAAGCAACACAATCAAGAAACCATTCGACGGGCTTTCGAAGTGGCTTTATAGTTCCGTTAATTGGTACTAATGGAGTAAGTATGTCTGCGTTTGATGTGAATGAAAACGGTGTTCCTCAGTACCCCAAAGGGCACGCCGGACGGTTGCTGGTGACACTCGCAGCCATTGACCGGCTGGAGCGGCCTACAGCATCCAGCGTTGCGGCCTTGACCGGGCTCAGCAAGGGCAAGATTGACGACTACGTTCAAGCTCTGAACGCCGAGTTCGGCACCGTGATCGTTAAGGAAGGCCCGGAATATAGGGTCGATTCATGGGGGGAAATATTAAAGCGAGTCGGTGTAAAAAAGGTTTTGACAGTTCCGATTAACGGAACTAGAATTGATGCTATCGAAGGATGAGTTACCGATAGGAAAGAGACGAAATGGCCAATTTTGCAGCGGTAAACAAAGCGATCAAAGAAGCTTTCCCGACTCTGGACATCCGGGCGGTACGCTGCAAGGGCTACGTGTATTTCGACGGCGACGATGGCTTTGACAAGTTCAGATCAATTTACTCGCACCCAACTAGTACAAGTACCGACACAATGATTCGCCTTTGCTTGAGTGAAATAAATCGAGCAACTGAAGACGGAACAACCACCGCTTGAAAATTGCGGTAACCCCCAAGCCCAGCCCTCGCGCTGGCCGAGGCCATAGAAGGATGCCCGTTTTGGCGTCCACCTCATCCAAGGAATGACCCGATGCCACTACCGAAACGCAAGAACATGACCCTGCGCGAGCAGGAAACCGCTGCGAAGGCCCAGTGCCACGACTGGAACACCGCGCACCCCGAAGGCGCTGCCGTGCTCTACGAGGAACTGCTGGGCTCTGGTGAAAAAATCCAGACCAGAACCTGCGGCAAGGCCTTCGTCATGTGCTGCGAGCCCGTCATCATGGTGGACGATGTTTCGGGGGCTGTTTCCCTGGATCACTGCACCGTCGTCACAGAGCACGCGGCAGCGTAGGAAATCACCCATGCCTCGCACCATCGAAAGCATTGTTGAAAACCACCGCGTAGCGGCAGAGCGCCGCGCCGCTGGCAAGCCTGTGTGGGATCGCAGGATCGACGTAAAGGCGATCCTGCATGAAGATCAGTCGAACACCTCCAATGAGCATGCGGCGCAGGTGGCTAACCGCATAGGTGCGCTGATTCGCAGCCATGTTCCAGCTGCTTGGCTGGATTGGAACTCCGACGACCTGGATGAAGACTTGACCCAAATCGTTGAGGGCATGGAAGCATTAAAGCCGGATAGCTACGAAGGCAAGGCAGATTTCACCCCGCTGGACGACCTCAACAGCATGCTGGATCAGCTCTACGACTGGGCTGACGGCAAGCGTGTGTGGCTCGGCCACTGATCAGGGAATACGAAATGGCAAACCCTATGGCTCTGTGTATGCGAAAAGGTGGGATCGATGCGGTAGTGGTTGCCGCAGCCCTGGGGTGGACTGTCCTTTGTGTGGTATGGCTCCTCGGTGGCTCAGGCTATCAATTCTTACAACCGACGGCTTTTGAACTGACCACCCGTTTTTTGCTTTCTAATCCGGTGACGGCTTTAGATGCCTCGGAAACTATACAGGCCCAAGGCTACCTCAGCCTCATCGAGCAACATCGTTTGTTAGCCAGGACCTCACAGTAGCAATGGCTGAAAGTAAGTTAACGCCCAGGACGACCGCAAAGCAGCCGCGATCAACACGACCGTGACGCCGAATAAGCAGGAAAACGGCACCGCCCAAGCCCAGCCATGCGCTGGGCCGAGGCAGTAGAGGGACACGGTAACCGTGCCCAGGATCGAGCAGGAATGAGGCATGAACATCCCGGCATGGGCAGTAACGGTAGGTTTGGTTGTCATCATCATCGCGGGAGCCGCGTGGGTTTACAGTCGTGGCACGGACAAAAACGACCCGAACGGCAGCGACAACAATAAGCCCAAACGTTGAGGGAAAACGGCACTGCCCAAGCCCAGCCATCGAGCTGGGCAGCCACGTTGAACCGGCACATTAACAACCCAAAAGGAGTCGCTATGAACACGGACCTGATCGTCAAACGGATTTTGCTCACACCCGTGGCAGCAGGCTTTGGGTGGCTCGTTGCCACCATGATTCTCATAGGGCTAAAACTGGCCTTCCCCACGTTTTCAACCACATGGATTGAGCGCGCAGGCCCTATCGGCGCCATTGTGGGCATCGTCATTTTCTACGCGATGACCTGGAAGGAAGGTCGCTCGGCCAAATAGGCCCATGCCGAGAATAAACCCCATTAACTTCACGGATTTCCCACATGAATGACAATCAGCGCGACCTTCTTGTTCGGGGTGGAATCTACATAGTGGCTGGCTTGATTTGCGCCGCCATCTTCTCTGTGTGTTGGCATTACGTTGGCTCGCGCATCAGTTTGGGGTTCCCGTCGTACTCCTTGGGTGCTTCCCTAGAATTTCCGATTCAGCTGGCAGCTAACGCGCTGCTGTCGATGTTGATTGGCTTCTTGTTTATGGGGCTTACACTGGCCATGCCTCGCCATATCCGCCGTAAACAATTCTGCCGTCGTAAGCATGCCGAGAACGCCAAATAATCACGGAAAACGACCGATGAGTATCAGCAAGAAGGTTCAAATGGCCAGGCTTTCATTTTGGGCGGGCACGGTCACGACGCTTTGGGGAGCCTTTGTCCTCATCGAAAAAATTCACAGCGAGTCTGTCGATCTGTTTTGGGCATCCACTCTTTTCCTTGTCGGTGGTGTGCTCCTGGTGAGCTCATTTCGTGTCCAGCAGGGATAACTAGGAAATCAGCAAATGCCCAAGTGTCTCTGCATAATTTGCGCTGGAATCGCGGACGCGAAATCCGCGCCCTGGTACTGCAAAAGGCCCAATCAAGGGCCGGTTGTGTGCAGCGTTTTCCTTGAACTGATGGTCAGTCTCAGATGACACTGATCCTCAGTCTTTGATATTTTCTTTTGGCTGATGCAGGTAGGCCCATGACCCTGAAGATTGATCCATCCGCTGTACAACCGTTCAAATTCAACCCGTTGGAAGCGGGCCGCGCTGAACCAGATTTTATTGTTCAGTTGCTGGAACAGTTCGCCGGTACGAAGCTCAGTGACGAAAAAAAGACCTCGATCCTCACCATTATTTCAGAGCTGCCGGAAGGCGCAGGCATGCGCGATCTGTATGAAGCAATCAAGGTGCAGGAGGCCGCAAGCCTTGGCGTCACAGTAGAGCAGTACGAGGCCCTTTCGCCGGTTCTTGAAGCGCTCCAACGGATGCTTGCACTGGGCGATCACGGTGCCCTCTTTGCACAACCTGCTGACGTGTAGGAAAACGCCCAAGTACACCACAAGCCCAGCCAAGCGCTGGGGAGCGGCAGTATGAAGCCAGCACAATATCTTGTGCCGTTGAGCAGCTGGTCGAACACAATATGTAGTGGTAGAGGGAAAAACGATGAAGGCCGCGAAATTAGCATGGCAAAAACAGGTTAGCGGCGCGCTCGTAACCTTGCAGCGAAAGCGAATGCATCTGGAGCATAAATTAGGCTTTTGGAGTTTGCCCGGCTACGCCTGGATACGGTGCGTTTTAGGCAAGCCACCTATTGCCGATGAAGTCACGCCGCAGATTGAGAAGATTGAGCACCGCATGTGCCTCATTTCATCCCGCTACAGGTAAGAAAACGACCATGACTATTGCAGGTTTTTTTGTTGACTGGAACGGTGATACACGCAGGACTTCCCCGCATGCAGCGCCGCTTAGCTCAATTCTGTACGAAAGCTCACTTCTCTTAAATCGGAAACCATCCATGAAGCTTCATTTTTTCTCCGCAGCTGCACTCGCCACGCTGTTAGCAACCTCTGTGCACGCTGCGACGCCGTATAACGTTTTTCTGTCAGGGCAAGTGTTCAAAGGTGATGAGCTGGTCACCAATTTTGCAACACCTATTTTGATCGGTCGGACGTTGCCGGTTAAAGACCAAGACAGGGGAGGGGCTGAAAGAAACGAGTCATTTACACTCGAATTGACGCCTGAACCTGTCCCACAAAATCGCATTTCGGTGGCCATCAAGGCAGGTTGGGGGGGCAATTCTGAATCAAGCTCAGTGGCGGGAGGGGTGCTTAATGAACGCGTCGAAATGGCTCAGGGAGAAACCAAGACCATTCCCTTTGGGCCGTGCGGGCAGTCAAATCCCCAAGGTAGCTGTTACAAGGTGGTGTTCAGCGCAACCGCGCAGCGATAGCGGGGAAAACGCGACCGGTACACCCAAGCCCCGGCCCTCAACATCCGGGGCCGAGGCCGTAGAGGCGGGTGCGTTTTTCGCTCTAGGGATTCTCCGATCAAGTCAGCACAGGCCATCTGACCTGTGCTGAAATAGCCCTCCGTCCAACTGCCTTCTACAAGTCCGCCATCCCATGAGCCAGATGAGCTTTTCCGATTTCGAGTACGCCGGCAAGCGCAAGCAAACCCGTCGCGAGCGTTTCCTGGCCGAGATGGAACAGGTGGTTCCGTGGAGTGGACTGGTGGCGTTGATCGAGCCTCACTACCCAAAGGCTGGCGGTGGCCGCAAGCCTTATCCTCTGGAAACCATGCTGCGCATTCACCTGCTGCAGAATTGGTTCTCTTTGAGCGATCCCGCCATGGAAGAGGCGCTGTACGAGATCACTTCGATGCGCCAGTTCGCTCGTCTGACGCTCAGCGCTCCGATCCCCGAAGACACGACGATCATGAACTTCCGGCACCTGCTGGAGAAGCATCAGTTGGCAGCCGGCATTCTGGAAACCATCAACAATTACCTGCAAGACAAGGGCCTGTCGTTGCGCCAGGGCACCATTGTCGACGCGACCATCATCCACGCGCCCAGTTCGACCAAGAACAAGGAAGGCAAGCGCGATCCTGAAATGCATCAAACGAAGAAGGGCAACCAGTACTATTTCGGCATGAAGGCCCACATCGGCGCGGATGCTGAGTCGGGTCTGGTGCATCACGTTCATGGCACCGCCGCGAACGTAGCTGATGTGACGGAGGTCGCTCAGCTATTGCATGGCGAAGAGAATGTCGTGTGTGCGGATGCGGGTTACACAGGCGTGGAAAAGCGGCCAGAACACGAGGGACGGCAGGTGATATGGCAGGTCGCTGCCCGCCGCAGCACCTACAAACACTTGAGCAAACGCAGCGTGCTCTACCAAGCCAAGCGCAAGATCGAAAAGGCCAAGGCGCAAGTGCGTGCGAAGGTGGAGCACCCGTTCCGGGCGGCGTTTTTCAAGGTAGTTGTCGCGTCAACCATCCAACTATGCGGCTTGCTTCACGTGCTGTTGTTCTCGGTCAGGGTTCAGCAGCACGGTACCAATCGGCTCCCAGTTGCGAGTGCGTCCTGACCATCGCTCCGGATTCTTGCTTCGAGCGCGCTCATAGAGTTCGTGGCGCAGGGCAAGGATTTGCCTGTCCTGACCTCGATGACGCTCTGCTGGCGTGACGAAGCGGATTCGGCTGTGTCGGTGTTCGTGGTTGTACCAACGGATAAAATCACGCACCCAACATCGTGCAGCATCCAAGGTCTCGAAACCCTTGGTCGGCCATTGCGGGCAGTACTTCAGTGTTCTGAAAAGCGCCTCCGAGTATGGATTGTCATTACTGACACGCGGCCTGCCACGGGACGGTGTTATGCCCAGCTCGTACATCTTGCTCAGCAAAGTGGCCGATTTCATCGGCGTGCCGTTGTCCGAGTGCAACACCAACGGCTCTCTCAAGCACTGTTCGCTGATTACACTTCTCTGCAGCAACACTGCAGCTTTGGCGCCGTCTTCGTTCTCGTGTACCTCCCAGCCCACAGTCTTGCGGCTGTAGATGTCTTCGATCAGGTATAGGTAGTAGTATTTTCCACGCACCGAAGACGGCAAGTATGTGATGTCCCACGACCACACCCGGTTAGGTGCGCAGGCAGCATGCGTTGTCGGCTCGGCATGACGCCCAGGGCGTTGAGCACGCCCTCGGCGTTCTCGCTGTCCAGCAGCCCGAAGCACCCGGTAAAAGGTCGACTCCGAGCCTATATAGAGCTGCTTATCGGCCAGCCTCGGCACGATCTGGCTAGGTGGCAAGTGAGCATATTCAGCGCTGTTGCACAGGTTGAGAATCGCTTGTCGCTCGTGCTCGCTCAGCGCGTTCGGTGGGGTTGCGCGAACTGTAGTTGTACGTGCATCCGCCGCCACTTCTTCCGATTGAGTCCAGCGCTGCAACGTTCTGAGCGTCAAGCCAACTTCCTGACATGCCGTCAATTTCCGAGCTCCGGAATTAATCGCCTCAGTCAGCCAAGCCACCAGCAGTTGCCGTTCCGGCAGAGCAGTCAATTGTCCTCGTCGTCTACTCCCCAGTAGTCGTTGAGCTTTTTTCGCAGCACCAATAACGCGGCTGTTTCAGCCAACGCCTTATCCTTGCGGCGCAGTTCGCGCTCAAGCTGTTTAATGCGTTTCTGATCCTGACGGGCCTGCTCCCGATCAACCTTAGGCTGCGCTGTTGGAGGGGCCATCCCACTCATGAACGCTTGCCGCCAGGCAGCAAGCTGCTCGGGATACAAGCCTTTGCGACGGCAGTATTCACCCACCTCGATCTCGGACAAGCTGGCGCATTCGGCTACAGCTGCGAATTTCATTTCTGCCGACCAACTCTCGGTCGGGTGTTTGGGATCGGTCACCACCACACATCCTTCGGCACTGGCTCGTTTGCGCCAGGTATACAGCGACATTTCAGTAACGCCCTCGCGCCTAGCGACTTCGGCCATCGTCAGGTTGAGTGGAGGACCCAGCATCTTGAGCAGTTCGGCTTTGCGCTCAGAGGAATAGTACGGCACAACGGCTCTCTTTCCGCCCCCGGGGTCTGGTTTCAGGTAAATCTGGCGAGGCGACAACTATCCTGACACCGGGGGCGGGTGATCAAACGCCAGTTCGGCTATGTAAAGACTCGTTTTCGCGGCTTGGCCAAGAACACGGCGCAACTGACCACGCTGTTTGCCCTGTCGAATCTGTGGATGGTGCGCCGGCAATTATTGCCTGCTGCGGGAGAGGTGCGCCCGTAGTCCAGATAACCAAGGCTTTGCCTTGGTTATCCAATAATCAGCGACTGAAAATCGGGCTTTTCGGCATCCCTAAGCTGCCCATTTTCGACTGATGAGCAACTTGTTCGGAGTTTCCCTAGGATCAAGCAGGGAAAAGAACATGTGGGAAATTTTGTTGTTGGTAATCTGTTTGCCGCTGATCATTGCATTGGTTTTGGGGGTGGGCAAAATTTCGGCGGGCGTTGTCCTGTCTTTCGGTTTTCTACTGGACTCACTATGCACGAAAATCTGCAATGCATATCTCGCCCGCTACCTGCTGACGACACTACGAACGCACCACCCTGAGCTCCCCATTCTATCGATTAAGTTGCGGCGGATTGGTTTCGACTCGTTGCGTATCATCCAGTTGACGCACAGCGGCGGCTATTCCTCCCAGTTCACGCTACGTCTCCCAACCAAGCATCGGCTCGCTGGGGCTACCAAAGCCGAGCTATACCGATCGGCTTGCAAACTCCATCGCCTTGCGCCAGCTGCGGCTGCTGAGACCAGTTAAACCTCCCCGTTTGATAGGAAACCTCCATGAACCTTCCAATTGACCTCCCTAATGGCTGGTCCGCCGAGACGGACGAGACCTTCGGGGGGCGATCATCACTGCGGTTGACCCAGACGGACACAAGGGCTTTGTCACGGTCAACGAGGCGAAGCGTTCGTTCGAACTGGGCATGAACCTGGTGAGGCAGCGCAAGCATTACTCCGGCCGCTACTGGCGGAAGGAGTTGTACGAAGAGGCTGCGGCCACTCTCCAGGCAGCAATGAGTTAAGCGGAAACGACCATGCCTCGCAAGAGCAAATACGGAAACATGCCACCAGCGCCTGAGTACACCGCGAAGGTGAAGCGTATCGGCGCGAAGCGCTGGGCATAGTGCGGGGCCTGGAGCTTGCTAGGGCGTTGGAGGCCTCAAGCATCGAACATCTCTATCTGCTGATTGATGATGCTGCGACAGCACGGGTTCTGGAACTGGAGGGCAATGGCGGCGGTACCTGAATCCCCATGGCAGTTGTGCTTGATTGTCCCGACGGTCTGCAATAGCCTCTTGCGCATGGCTACTTGCTGCCCGGCCCCCTCCGCCAAAATGGCATGGTGAAAGCAAGGTTTACCCCGAATGGTGATTCTCACCGGCAGGTCCAACGGAGGGACGACGCGCACAGCGGCCGGAATAGCGAGAATGCACCATGCCCAAGATTGAAACGCTCAAAATGCAGGCCAAGCGCCTGCGCGTCCACCTCTCCAGCCACAACATGCCTGTGACGCATAGCCAAAGCCTGGAGGCTGTCGCAGCCATGCATGGTCATCGCAATTGGAACACGGCGGTGGCTAAGTTGACCCGGCCACTTGTTCAACCCCCTTTGCGGCTGGAAGTGACGAGAGACAGCACTCCCGAGAATCTGCACGCTTCTTTACAAGCACTGCTGCGCCTGGCACCGGATGATGTGATCCGTTTTCAACTGGCGCCAAACCTGAGCGTCGAATTGGTGCATGAGGCGCAGATTATGGCGGATCAAGTCGGGCGGGTAGGGATCCCCGCTCTGATCGAAGAATCGGTGTAGCAGTTGCTGTTGTTGCTAAGAGCCTAGGCTCAATAAAAATTGGGCGCCATGTATCGCCTGCGAAGGTCTCTGAGACTCGACATACAAATAGGAATCGCGGAATGCAACGTCTTGAGCAGCAGCTAGACGGCCTCAAATTGAGAGAGGTGTGGGAACAATTACCGTTAAACCTTCGCGCAATTCCAAAACTGATACTTGACTCAACCGGAATCGAACTTGAAGTATTGCACAAGGCGGAATGCCGTGATCCAGTCTTCAATATCGATAGGGCAACTGCGGGCTTTGAAATCGATGGTGATCAGCAGAAAGTTGTGCTTTGGTGTGACCCATTGACCGCTACGGCCTCTGTTATCGGGCATGAACTTCTTCACCTGCGACGTGATATCTGCGAAAGCCAGATTAAACTAATGCCCACTAGATTCTGTGACCCCGCTATGTCCAATATTGCCTACCAACTGGAAAATGAGATGGAACATATCTTTATTATTCCTGAGGAGATCAAACTTTTTTCTGATGCAGAGGATCGTTGGGCAAAGGATTATGCGGATGTGATCAACCGAATCATGAGTCGTGAGGAACCAGATAAAACTGAAATGGTTATGGCTTGGATGCAAATTAGAAATTCCCTACCGAACCACACTGATCTGGCAAAGAAATTAGGCCCTCACATCTATGCCCAAGGAGAAATGTGGGCCCAGGAGAGCCAAAGTTTCAATGACGTGGCAAAGGAAGCGAAGGACCAAAACAGTAAAAAAAGCCTGCTCAGTTGGATGATGGAGGCCATTCATACATGGCATCCTGATCATAAGGATACAGTGGGCTACGGAAGATGGAAGATAACGGGTGCTGGCCTGAGTTTCGAACCGATGGGGATCGGCTTGTTGACCGACTAGACGCACCTTGGCTCTAGGTATGCCGAGTATCACTTGGGGCGTGCTAAGCCATTGGATTCTGCAGTGGGCCCCGGTGTGCTGATCGGTAAGGCGCAACTCAAGGGCTGATCGGCTGCTGTTGCAAAATGACTACACGAAGCCCCGGCCTGGTTGGGGCTTATCCATTTTAAGCTCCGGGCAGGCTAACCTATCAGGGAGTCAAACTGGACTGCGAGCAGCGTGCTAGAAGGGAGTGTTGCCTTGTCCAATTCACCGCCCCGTCGGTTTCGAGGCTCGGAGAGTCTCGCGGCCGAACAGCGCTCTCGCGATGCTGTGCGCCCATTTCTGGAGGCCTGCGGCTTCAACGTTGTAGAGGATCGCCGGATCCTCACCGGTTCAGCATCCCAGCAAATTGTCGATTTCCACACACCCGATGGCCTGCATGTCAAAGCCCGGGTGCGTCTGTGCTGGCGCCGGGATGGTCGTAACCCGAATGAGCAAAAGTACTCTGCTGCTCAGTTGACAGCTCACCTCCGGCCTGGCGGGTGGGGCGCTACCCTGGAGCACGTGGTGGGGAGAGATCTCGCCCAGGGCATGAGCCACGCCCTGCTATTCCAGCGCGACGGTGAGGCAGTGGTCTATGCGGCCCTTATCCCGCTAAGCGCGTTGCATTCGATCTGGAATCGTCAGCGGGAAGTGAGCGATGAACTCTTGCGTCGTGGGCTGAAGGGCCGCATCAAGAAAAACCATGCCCAGAACGGAACCAGTCCAACGCTGTGGCTGCAGGATGATCGGTTGCCAGATACTCACCAGGTAGCTGACGTATTGTGGCAATGGCCAGGGGTTGTCGATCTCGCGAAGCTGGTTGCTACGGATGCATTAGCGCCGGGCCTTGACGACACATTCGACGATTGTCCTACGCCGGATTATTCGTCTTTAGGGCGGGACCTGGGGGAAAGAGTGAGCACTCCGCGGTCGCACGTGAAGCGAGATCCACGGGTGCGCCTGGCGGTTCTAGAGCGATCTCGGTACCAATGTGAGAGATGCGCCGAGAGTCGAACTTTCCGCGGCTTTCTGGACGTGCATCACGTGCTAGGTGCCGAGGTGTCGGACCGCGTCTACAACTGCGTGGCACTCTGTCCGAATTGCCACCGGGAAGCTCATTACGGTGAAAACCGAGATGAATTGAATACGCAGCTTCTGGAGTACGCCCTTCAGTTCCGATCGTGACTGCCATTGCAGATCGTCGTGACGCCATTCTAGGACCTCTTAAACAAAACAGGTCCGATCATGAACGCAGCACCAGAAGCAATTTATCGGCAGGTGGACGAAGACCAGGTCACGTTCTGGGTCGCAGTCGATGGGCGAGGGTATCGAGCATGGGGTACCTTCAGGGGTAGGCACATCAACGCCCGGGGAGGATCTCGATCGGCCGCAGTAGGCGAGTGGCTTCAAAAGGCGAATTACGCAGCCAACGAGTGATGTCTCGGCAGAGGAGCGTAAGGGTGGATCCTCGACCGCTCCTCAGCCCCTGCTTGCGCCTGTAGTGCAGGGCAGCATGGAAGCCGAGTGTGTGCAGATCAGGTTAATCGAAGGTGGGCAGCCCCGCCTTTTCGATGAAGCGTTCAAGCACCGTTTGTTCGTCCGGTGCTGTTGGCGTGCCACCGTGTGACGCCTTACCGCGCTGTTGCGTGGCGTGATTCTCGAAACAATGGCTGCTTCAAGGCCTGGCGCGAACCGGCAACGGTCAAGATCTGGCCTGGGCCATTGGGGATCACTGAAATTGAGCTTGAGGTGGTTACCAGGGCCCTAGCTGCAGAATTCACCTCCCTGGAAGTTAAGGTGATGGGGGCGGCTTGTCAGGTCCCATCGCTAGGATTGTCGGTCCGGTCATGAGCTCAGCACACGAATTTTGGTGCCCCAAGTAGGCACATGTGCCTACAATGCAAGAGTAGGCACATGTGCCTATTTTCAGATGTTTGGAGGATTGATGAACGACGAACACCGGGAAGCCAACCGGCAAGCATTTCTGGCGCTGCTGAAACAATTTAACGTGAAGCAAGGTGAGAGTGCGGTGCTCATCAATGCCGTCACCCGGCGGCCATGCTCAATTCGAACTGTTCGCTCTTGGCTCAACGATCCGACAAAGAAATCATCCCGGCCTTGTCCATCCTGGGCGGTAAAAGCCTTGCAAGATGGGATTGTGTACATGCAGCAATTGATGGAGCGTCGAGAGCAGCAGCAAGCCGCGAAGCTGACAGCTGAAGACACCCCTAGGTAGGCACATGTGCCTATTCCCTTGCGGGTAGGCACATGTGCCTACCTTCGTTATGCCACAGCTCGAACAAACCAATTAAGCCCGGCCTGCTTCCGGGCTGATACCGTATAAAACCATGTGATTTTGGCGCACCTGAAATGAGGTTGGCGATATGCCTGTATGCCCGATTGACCCCGCTGACCTGGAGCGGCTCGCCAGCTCGGATAATGGGAGCCTGCAGGTCACCTTGTACCGGAGTGGCCAGGGTCTAGTCCCGTTGAAGGTTTGTGAAGACCAGGACCTAGCACGGGACGAGAAAATGACTGAACTGCGCTCCCTCATCAAGCACATGAAGACTATGAGAGATGAGTATTCCATCGCGTACAACGAAGGACTCATTGATGGTCGGCTCAAAGAACTGAGAGCGCTTGGGATTTTGAGCGAAGAGGACGTCTCTACTATCGAAGGGGAAGTTGCGGCGTGTGTGGCCCGTCTTTGCTGAGCCAGCGCCAGCCCGCACAAATGAATTTTTAGGTTCAGCCGGCTGCGCATAGCACGTTAGCCAGGCAGCAGAAAACTCGTGTCGATTCCATTGTGAGGAATATCCACGCCCCACCATTCAAGCGAGCGGTCGCGGAAGGTGAGCCAGTCAGCCTGTGTTGGGCCTCCATGCGTACACATTCGGCACTCAGGTAAGCCAGACATCTGTTCGGTAACAGTATTGTGAAGATCAATTCCCCGAGGACTGAATCGTCCGACCGTTGAGCCGTCACTGCTGTGTATCCAGATTGTCTGGCGATTGGCGGCGATCTGAAGCTCGTAAAACAGCTCCTGGTCGGTTTTTTGAGTCATGTCTGTACTTGAAGTTTGCGTGTACACGGTGATTTACACCTACGTGGCTATCGTGGCAACCCTTCGAAGAAGCCACTATAACCTGGTCGGTGGACCAGATGACTCGCGGCTTCACTCTACTTGACCGGAAGCGCAACGAAAAACGCCCCCAGCAAGCCGGGGGCGATGGTGTGCATGCTCAAGCCGCAGTTTGCTGTGGCTCAGTCATACGGGGTTGCGGCCGTGGGAGGCAAGCCACGCTCTGCGCGGAATTCTTGGGCCATCTTTGCACGACGCATATCGGAGAGGATGTCGAACTCGCGCTCGTATTCAGGATTGACGCTGTCAGTAGCTGCGTAGGCGGCTCGGACCTTCCGTGCTTGTGCTTCGATTGCGTTATTCATGATGTTCCTGGGTGAGGTTGGAGGACTGAGGTGGAAGGCTGGTGATCAGCCGGCGGCGGGCAATCGTTCATTCAGTTCTTTGAGCTTCTGGTCGTAGTGCTCAACCAGGTTGCTGTATTCCTTCGACTGCCAGCTTTCTAGGCCGCCGGCGTTTAGGACCTGCAAGCAGTAGTCTTTCTGTCCTTGAACAGACAGGATTTCGTCTTTGATCAGTTGCAGATAATGGTTCATGGTGTGTGTCCACCCGATGCGTTGTTGGCTATGTACGCGGTGATGGCGCACATGCAAAAAGAAACTCTGGGCAATAAAAACCCCAGGCGAACCCGGGGTGTGGTGGAGCGTTTGCCTAAGTGAGCATGGAGACGCTATTCATCATCCGCGGCCTGGGCGCGAGGGCGAAGCAGCCGCACTGCATAGGTGCCGCTTACTACGTGGTCAACTTGGGCTGAAAAACGGCTGGTGCCCGCTTCAATTGCCTCTGTCGAGCAGTCTGGGGTGAAGCGCGCAGTCGTTGTGCTCAGCACATTGTTACCCTCGCTGTAGTATTCAGCGATCAGTCGCCTGGCACCGTCATCCCCGGCTTGTAGGTATGCGATTGCCTCTTTGATGCCGACCGCTGTTTGGTACTGCTTTCTGGCCACACCAGATGTGCAGTTGAAACTCAGGTCGTCGACGATCAGCCAACCTTGAGATCCCAACCGATCAGCAATTAGCGTTTTCAGCGCATCGGCGTCATCTGCAGTGGTTACAGGTAAAGTTGTAGTCGGCTCACCTGGTAGGTGTTTTGCGTCGATTCGGTGAGCCAGATCCTCGGTCACAATGAAATGCGTGGAGCCAAAGGTTCGGACGACTCCACGCCCTTCGATTGGGGACTCCAAGCGATCGAGGAGGGGTCTGGTGTCGCGAATCTCCACTCCCTCTCCGGTCTGGGAGATGCGCACGATGCACGCCATCTTGACGATGGTCCGTGCAAGCTCCGGGGTCAGGCAGGTCGCTACTTTCACGAGTGTTGTCATGGTTTCTCTCCTGAGGAATTGAACATCGTGCTCAGGGATGAGTTACATGGCAGAACAAGGACGCTGGCGCTCACCGGCACATCCGTTACACGCGTGCGTGAGCCATCTCCATGGGCAAGTTCAACCAGATTTCCCTTCTGAGGAGTGCCACCCATGAGCAGCAACAAAACCGTCCCTGTCGCCGAGTACCGCCGTGCCTACGACCGTCTCCACCGCAAGGTCAATGACTACCATGCCTGCTGCAGTGCCAATGAGGTATCCCATTGGAAAGAGATGACCCAACGTGTTTTGACTGAGGTCTCGAACATTTCGTGCTCGCGTGCGAAACCTGATGATGTCGAAAACATGGCCAAAGCGCGTGCGAGGGTCGAGGGCAACCTGGCCGCAGCCGACGAGCGAATCGAAGCCTACAAACGCGCTGCGTAAGGTTTTCAGAGCGAGCAAAAAGTGACTACTGGCGGATGAGCAGTATGGAATACCTTCAATACACTGCGGCGCCGTCGGCACGCAGTGCTGATGTTCGCCGCATGCGTGCGGCATTGGCGAATGCAGGCTACATGGCCAGCGAGAACGATATCGAGCGGCTGTGGGATGACTACAGCTTCGCGAGACGCTTCTACAAGGCAGGTTGGTTTGATTTGCCCCAGGACGATGAGCAACTGCTGGAGATTCTGCTTGCTGGGTTCAAGGTGAAGCCTGTCCCCTACGACGATGACGATTCTATCCAGTGGCCTTCGCACTGGTAGTACATTCCGCCAGGCCTGGTCCCCTAACGCTGCACCACCCCGTTCTGCTCACGCAGTTCGGGGTTTTTTACACCTGCGCTTTCTGCTCAGGAGGGTAATGTCAGGAAGGCGCAACTCAAAGAGCCTGCGGCGATCGGCTGCTGATACCCGCAGCTTCGACCGCGGGAGCTGCCGTCTGGGGCGGCTTATCAGGTGTTGTTGGCCATTCCTAGCTATACGGCCAACCCACTTCTTGAGGAAAAACCCAATGCAAACAATGCCCGCGACCATCGCTATGCTGCGCAACATTGCTCCCGTTTCAGTGGGCGTCAGCCAGTTCAACGGAAAGCCAGTGTTCAAAGCCTACTCGAAAACCGAGGATCGCTTTTATGAGCTGCGCGGTGACGCCTCAACCAGCGATCACTATGCTGCACTGGTTGCCGAGTTCGGCGACGCAATCAGCAAGCCTGCGGCAGATCATGATGTCGAGCAATGCCCCCGGTGCTTCACCGATCTTGAAGTATTCCAGGTTGGCCTTTGCGACGATTGCCAGGCACTCGGTTACTGAACCAATAACGTTTTATCCACCCGGCCCACGAGGCCGGGTTTTTTGTTGTGCGCCAGGCATGGCGCGTTGCGCGTAAGCGCAACCTGCTTGGCTGTGGTGGCCAAGCGGGTGACTTGGAGGTGAAAGTCCTCTACACACCCGGCAAGGGGAAGTGTTAGCCGGAGGCAAGGGTGTCGCGGGCGACTGCGAATCTGAAGGAAGCCCGAGGCAAAATGCTGGCCTGACGAACAGGAAGCGGATCAGGCGGCACAGCGGGGTTAGGCGGCAACAATCGCCAAAGCCCAATACTTGCACGGAACGCTGTGACGTAAATCCGACAGGCATAAGCAGGAAGGTCACGCGAATTACCCTGGGAGATCTGTACGTTTGCCATTGTGCTACCGCGCGTCGAAAGGCGACGGGATGAGCGTGCAGAAGTCAGCCGAAGCCGTAGTAAGTGGCGGATAACCGCGCCACCAAGGGCCGAACAGGTTATGCCGCTAGTAGGCGTCACTGTCTCGTTGGTAGCCGTAATGCAGAAATTTCCCACAGCGGAAACTGTCATCCCGAATCCCGGCCAGAAGCCGAGGGTGATGCCTGACAGTGCAAAGGTGCCGGCGGCGTCAGCGACGTGGACGAACTCGGAGCCGGACACGCTGATGGAGCGGGTGCTTGCACCGGCCAACCTCAGACGTGCGTATCAACGCGTGGTCAGCAACAAGGGAGCGCCGGGTGCCGATGGCATGACGGTCGCTGACTTGGCGGGCTACATGAAACAGTATTGGCCAACCCTCAAGGCCAGGCTACTGGCCGGTGAATACCATCCACAAGCAGTGCGAGCGGTTGAAATTCCCAAGCCGCAGGGCGGCACACGGCAACTGGGAATCCCCAGCGTCGTGGATCGCTTGATCCAGCAAGCCTTGCAGCAACAGCTCACGCTCATCTTCGACCCACTGTTCTCGGACTACAGTTATGGCTTCCGTCCGGGCAGAAGCACACATCAAGCTGTCGAGATGGCCCGTGCCCATGTGGCATCGGGACATCGGTGGTGCGTGGAAATCGATCTGGAAAAGTTCTTCGATCGAGTCAACCACGACATCCTCATGGCCTGTATCGAGTGCCGGGTCAAAGATAAGTGCGTACTTAGGCTTATCCGTCGCTACCTTGAAGCGGGAGTCATGTCAGGTGGTGTCGTTAGCCCACGGCAGGAAGGGACGCCGCAAGGCGGCCCGCTCTCGCCGCTGCTGTCGAATATCCTGCTCGATGAATTTGACCGCGAACTGGAGCGGCGGGGCCATCGCTTCGTGCGCTATGCCGATGACGCGAACATTTATGTGCGCAGTCCTCGGGCTGGCGAGCGAGTACTGGTCAGTGTCGAGCGCTTCCTGAACCAACGTTTGAAACTGACGGTGAATCAGAAGAAGAGTCGAGTCGCGAGAGCCTGGAAGTGTGACTACTTGGGCTATGGGATGAGCTGGCATCAGCAGCCAAGGCTGCGGGTGGCAACGATGAGCCTGGGTCGCCTGCGCGACCGGCTCGCAGAGCTGCTACGCGGTGCACGGGGTCGCAAGATGGCAAATACCATCGAGCGGATAAACCCTGTATTACGAGGCTGGGCGGGTTACTTCAAGCTCAGCCAGAGCAAACGGCCACTTGAGGAACTGGATGGCTGGCTCAGGCACAAACTCCGCTGTGCCATCTGGCGCCAATGGAAGCAGCCCTCTACGAGGGTGCGCAACCTGATGCGCCTGGGTCTAAGTGAAGAGCGTGCCTGCAAATCAGCCTCTAATGGTCGAGGCCCATGGTGGAACTCGGGAGCATCTCATATGAATCAGGCGCTGCCGAAGAAGCTATGGGATCGACTCGGACTGGTCTCGATACTGGATACGATCAACCGGCTTAGCCGCATAGCCTGAACCGCCGTGTACGGAACCGTACGCACGGTGGTGTGAGAGGACGGCGGGTGTGAACCCGCCTCCTACTCGATCCTCCTGACAGTCTGCGGACAGGTTGTTCCTAGTTGATTATTGTTGTCCTATAGTTTAAAAATGCTCTTTCCCACCGCGCCTGCGTGGAAGGGACGAGGTGGCGGGGGGCTGTTGACCAACCGATGCCTACAACATTTTCGAGGACTTAGCCTGCATACGGTCTGCCCACACAATTTTGGGTGCATGAATTTGGAAAACGAAGTTCGACTGAAACAGCCGTTGTTGACCCCGGCAGAGTTCAAGGCTGAGTACAAGGCCCGCGGCTGGAATGGCCGCATGCTCGCCATCCGCTGGGATAAGACGGCTGTGTGGATCAGCAAGGTGGTCAACGATCCAGACCGTGATCCGCACTGGGATGACGCTGTCCGCGGCTTGCCAAATATAGTGATCACCAAGAAGTCAAAGGCGAAGTAGGTGCGATCGGCACCGGGGATCCGCGCAGGTTTTGGCCGGCTGGCTCGTTATACTCCTGGCAAAATGAAAGTCGAATGAGGCGTATGTAATTGCGTTCCGCATCTCCCTGAGTCATGCAACGCAAGCCTCAGGAGATTGCAAATGGGAACACTCAACTCGACCCCTACTGGTCCGGAGATGCCTCTCAAATTGTGGGGAGGAGAACAAGGCCAGCGGCTGCGTCGCGCCCAGGCACGTCACGAGAGAATGGTAGCCAAGGCGCTCAACGGCAACGCATCTAGCCGCCGTCTCAAACAATTGGTCATGCGCTATGACCGGATACTTCTCGCCGCCGTAAAGCTCGTGCCTAGGTAGCAATGAAGAATCACGCCCATCAAGAAGCCTCAGCCCAGCTGAGGTTTTTTTTGCCTGCGGAAAGGCGATCGGCGAAGCTGGTGATCTGGCTTATCCATCTATTTGTGCGTTTACGATACTTAACGCGTACGTGTAAAATATGTGGTTTCTATCTAGGAGTCCTCCCTCAGCCATGCATACACCTTCCTCTGCTCGTAAAACCCAGCTGAGTATCCAGGTGCTGCCAGAGGCTGACGCCTGATGCTTCCCGTCGACGAACTGAAGGCGGTCAGGGCCCGTGTCACAGAGTGCCTGGGACTGGCGGCATCTCATCTTTCCCGTGACATTCCAGAGATACCGGTCCTGTTTAACCTAACTGGTAAATCCGGTGGCATGTTCAGGTACCGCAAAGACAAGGGGACTGGCCGGTGCTACGACCTGCAATTCCGGTTCAACCGCATTTTGGCGCGAGAGAATCTCTCAGAGTACCTCGATCAAATCTGTCCGCATGAGGTCGCCCACTATGTCACTCACCTGGTATGGGGGGCAGATGTCGATCCGCACGGGGCCGAATGGACCCAGATTATGGTTGATGTGTTCAAGGTCCAGGCCGACAGATGTCACCAGCTTGACACATCGAGATCAGTAAAGAGGGAGTTCCTGTACCAGTGCGGGTGTGAAGGTAGAACATTCCGGTTATCGACCAAAAGGCACAACCGCATGGTCAGGCAGACGGCCCTATACAACTGCAATGCTTGCGGTCAGCTCCTGGCTTTCATCCGAGAGGCTGATAAGGCTGCGGCCCAGGTCATCTCAAAGCTGTTCATTAGCACCTCGGGACCCGCGATCGACAGCGCTCAAGCTCACCGGATCGCCAAGCTCATCATTGATCACCAGGTGAACCAGGTCGTCATTGACTGCTTAATCACGGGTGAGCGCCACCGCCAGTTGATAAGCAAGAAATTGAATGTCCCGTTGGCCTCGGTGACCAGGCATCCGACCCCCGACACCCTGCCAGGCGGGGTGACTCACGCCATCGTCTTCGGTGATGGCCAAGACGAGCGTCAAGGGCGCGTAGCGAAGGCTTTCGAGCAGCGAGGGGTGAAGGTACGGATGGTGCGAGCAGGTGTTAGCTGAGGTGGCGGTTATGAAAGCGCCCATTACCACTGAAGCATTTTGTGTAGAGCCCACCATGCGTCATACCGAACCGACCCAGCAACACCCCGATGCCGCGGACACTTTCCGCCTGAAAGCATTCCGAGTCGTCACCGGCGAACTGTTCGCTGCAGCCAATGCGCAGCATGCGCTCGACATGGCCAAATCGCACCTCTCACAGCCCCAGCTCAGCCTGCGTGACGTCGTCGCGGCGAACCACTGGGATTGGGTGGTAGCGGATGAGAATGGCGTTGAGCTCGCCGGCGGCGCTTCGGCGCTACTCGCCCGGGCTACCGCACCGGGCTTGCTTGGTCGTTGCAGAACAGACCATTCCTACCAGACCGTGTTCGTCGAAGACCTGAGCGGACGAAGCTTGGAATGGGCCATGCGTGAAGCGAGCTTCAAGGCATTTGGTTTCATGATGAGCGCAGAGCCTGGTTGCCCAGTCGCCACTCAGAGGGACGCCGTACGGCGGTGGCTTGGGGATGTCGTGAGCGTCCCTGCAGATCTACTTATCCTGGACGTGCAGGCGGCGTGAGCCTTTTGCATGCCGGCACCATGCACCCAGCGGCAGGGGAGAGGCCTCACGTCATACATGTCCTTGTGGGCCATCCCCACCTACAAACTTAACGCACATGAGGTGCCGCACCATGACTAACCCAAACCAAGCAGTAGCAGTCTCCACTGAAGGCCGTGTACCAGCTGATTGGAAAGCTCCTGACTTCTATCAGCCATTGGACCTTCTGCGGGCCAAGCTGGCGTTCCAGTTCGGTGATTTCGCACATCTTGTGCTCGGTCAGTTCGAAAAAGCCAAGACAGCCTACCTGGGCCGCGATTTGTCGCAGGCTCAGTTCCCCCGCACTGGCGAGGAGGCGATGATCGAGCTTGAGGTTCGAGCTGAAACCCTGCAGTGGGTTGTTGAAATGGCCGGTCTGACAGGGAAGGCTGCCGACTACGCAGCCAACCGCTATCACGAGGACACCGCGTTCTTGCTGGTCTACTCGATGCCAAACGAAGATGGGCTCCAGACGTTCCGCTGTGGTGGTGGTAGCCCGGGCGCCGCTCTTGCTCAATTCGCGCAGCAGAATCCTGACCGAGTTCAGCTCGTGCAGGAGATCTACGTGGACAAACGAAGCCTTCAGCCAGAAGCGGCATAACGATTCACCCAAACCCCACCGCCTAGCGCTGGGGTTTTTTTACGTCTGGAGAAAACCCAGCCGTTCGGGCAGAAAATATTTTCTGCATGCATAACACGTATGTGTAATTTTACTGTTGTGCGTTTCGGATACTGTCCGTAATATCGGTGCGTGTGAAAATGACAGCATGGTGCCATCAACCTGCCGTATCGATCGTCGAGACGCTGGCGCCAGGCACATTGACCCAACCAATCACGAGGCCCAATCGGATGACCCCTCAGGAACTGTTGCAACAGCCCGACGACCAGTACATGAACCCTGAGCAAGTAGCGTTCTTCAAAAACCTGCTGGTGAGCGAGAGCGCTACCGCCACGGGGCGGATCGAGCAGCTGCGCATCGACCTGACGGGCTTGGAAAAAGCCCCTGATGAAGTCGACGCAGCACTGATCGAGCAAGAGCGCCAGTCCATCCTGGGCAGCATCGAACGCGAGAACCAAAGCCTGCGCGATATCAAACAGGCGCTGTCTGCCATTGCAGACGGTAGCTACGGCTGGTGCGAAGACACCGGCGAGCCGATCGGCCTCCGTCGCTTACTCTCCAATCCGCGCTCTCTCCTGACTGTCGAGGCCAAGGAGAGCCGCGAAAACAAATCCCGGCACCTTCGCGCAGCGTAATCACTTTTCACCTGAGACATCGCCAGCTCGCCATACTGAGGTTAATTCCCATGCCCAAGTCCCAGCCCCGCAATACATCCCGCACAGCAGATAAGTTCGTGGTGCGCCTGCCTGACGGCATGCGAGAGAAGATCGCTGACATCGCTAGAGACAATCACCGCAGCATGAACTCCGAAATCATCGCCCGCCTCGGATTGAGCATCGAGCAGGATGAGCATGGCGACCTGACGGTGCGCACGCTGGCGCAGGTAACTCGGCGTTGTGAGGAGCTGGAGCAAGAGCTGGCGCAGATCAAGGCAGCTCAGGGCAACGAAACACCGAAGGCAAGTCTGCAGCAGCTGCCGCGACTGTCGATCGCCAGCGCGCAGTGAAGGACGACCGCCATGGGGAACCTGCTTGATGTAGCTCCTGGCGCAACTGGCGCCGGCACTGCCGGCATTGCGGCGTTGCTCTTGAAGGCCGCCCAGCGCTATTTCTACTTGCGTGGCCCTGCCCTCCGAACCGGGAAAGCCAATACCCCAATGGTACGTATCGGCATCGACGCGCTGCTGAGCGGCGAATCGCTCGATGCTGAGGTCGACCGGGCCATGATCGAGGCGCATGCCGCGGGGCTCAGTGTTCCACCAGGAGCCAGCGGCCATGCCGGCAGCCATCAGTTCTCAGCGGCAGAAGCGGCGTTTTTGCGAAAGCTGCTCACAGCGCCACAACCAGCGCAGGCGGCCCAACTCTTGAAGTACGCAAGCGCGGTAGGGGTGCGTGATACCGCGAATCTCTTTGCCAACTACATCGCGTACATGAACTCTCCGATGCCCTGGCTGCAGCAAACGGCCATTGAAGGCCTACTCGCGACTTTCAGTAGCTCACCATCCAACCGTTTTGAAAATGCGCCTACTGAGCGCCAGCGGGCTACTGAGGGCAGTACGCGCCGCACCTGGTCACAGGCGGTACCCGAAAGTGCAGGCCATTTTTGGAACTGGAGTGGGAAGGAGGGCATCGATGCCTCCTTGTTGGTGGTCACCTGGTCGTCGGACTTAGGCAAGTTCTGCGTAGAAGGGGCACCTGGTACATCGCGACCGATCAGTTGTGAGGAGTGGGGAGGATGGTGGGCAGGGCTCGACCGGCCTAACCCAGCTCAAGAGATCAATTGCCTCCGCTACGCGGCTGCCGGCTGATCGACAGCTCACCTTTCCGGTAGATATCACTCAGCCACTTCAACCTCAATTACTCAAGACTGCGCTCATAAGGGCGCTGTCATCACCGACATCACCTAACAAGGCATGACCATGTGGTTTAAGAATCTGACCGTTTACCGTCTGACCCAAGATATTGAATTCGCCGCGGATACGCTCCAAGCCGCCCTGGCGTCGAAGCCGGCACGGCCGTGCGGTTCGCAAGAGCTGGTCACCTATGGCTTCATCGCGCCGCTGGGCAAGGGGGAAGATGCTCCGCTCGTTCACCAGAGCGGGAATTTCTTTCTGATCAGTGCTCGGAAGGAAGAGCGCATCCTGCCGGCAAGCGTGGTCAATGATGCTGTGAAGGAGAAGGTCGAGGAGATCGAGAGCGCCCAGCAGCGCAAGGTCTACAAGAAAGAGCGTGACCAGATCAAAGACGAAACGATCCAGGCCTTGCTGCCGAAAGCGTTTATTCGTCGGGGTGTGATCACAGCGGCCATCGCGCCCAAGCTCGGGCTGATCATCGTCAACAATGCGAGCGCCAAACGTGCAGAGGATCTGCTCTCCACGCTCCGTGAGGTAATGGGGTCCCTGCCGGTGCGCCCGGTGACTGTGAAGATCGCCCCGAGCGCAACCCTCACTGACTGGCTCAAAACCGGCCAGGCGAGCGAAGGGTTCTATGTCCTCGACGAATGTGAACTGCATGACACCCATGACGAGGGCGGATCGGTTCGCTGCAAGCGGCAGGATCTCACCAGCGACGAAATCAAAAATCACCTGGCCACTGGCAAGGTCGCGACCAAGCTGTCGCTGGCCTGGCAGGACAAATTGTCTTTCGTCCTGGACGACAAGCTTGTGATCAGGCGCGTGAAGTTCGAAGAGCTGCTTCAGGAGCAGGCTGCCCAGGATGGGGGAGAGGATGCCCTGGCTCAGGCTGACGCCACATTCGTGTTGATGATGATGACCTTCGCCGAATTCCTCCCAGCTCTTTACGAGGCGCTGGGTGGGGAGGAAGTGCCGGCGTCCATCTGAATCAAGCAAGACATCAAGCCTCCGCCGTGGCGGGGGCTTTTTTTTGCTCGAAAAAAGTATGGAGCCTTGTTCCGCATTCCAGGTGTGTACGGACAACCAGTTTGTCATTTCCCCGATCGGGCTCAGTCCCCGTCAGGGGAGCTGTGTCGACTACTTGGAGCAGCACAATGACCACCATCATCAACGCAACAATTGGCGAATCGAAAGGCGTTTCACGTGTCTTCATGGAGGGCCGTCACCTGCTGACAGCGGGTGTTCAGATTGGCAATAAATACTCGATTAAGTCTGACAAGGTTGCCCGACGTCTAGAGCTAATTGAGGTTCAATCCGGCTTCGCCGGAAAGTGCATCAGCGTATCAAAACGTGAGCGCAATGGGGTTGTTCATCCAGTAATCGACCTGCGTTCAGAGCAAATTCGTGAAGTCTTTGAAGATGATCATAAGGTCCGCGTTGCGATTCGTCGTGGCCGGATTGTGATCACTGCTTTGCAGATTCAAACCAAGATCCGCGAGCGCCTCAAGCGCATGAAAGAAAAGTTGGACCGTGGCCAGAAGCTCGCTGTATGTAGTCTTTTTCATGGCGGTGGGATCTTAGATGCCGCAGTGCACTCTGGCTTAATGCGGTCGGGTGTAGGCTCGTTCTTACAAGTCGGTGTTGAACTAGAAAGCGAGTATCTCGACTGCTCAATGCGGAATAACACTGAAATTTGGACAGAGGATTCAATTGCGATCAACTCTGATGTTCGGGATGTGTATCTAAGTGAAAATACGCCGCAATGTGAGGTTTTGCTTGGAGGGATTCCATGTATAGCAGCGTCAAAGAGCGGTAAGGTTAAAAATAAACTGACTTTTGCAGAGGAGCATGCTGACGCAGGCGCGCTTTTCGTGGACTATCTCAACTGGCTCCGTCATGTCAACCCTTGTATTGCGCTGATTGAAAATGTTGGGGAGTACGCAAATACAGCTTCCATGGCGGCTATCCGAAGTGTGTTTATCTACCTCGGATACAGAATTCATGAAGCAGTCCTTGATGGATGGGACTACGGGACGCTGGAGCACCGGAAACGCTTGGTCGTTGTGGCAATAACTCCCGGTCTTGGGGACTCTTTCTCGTTTGAAAATCTGAAGGTGAACAAGGTGAGAGAGACATGCATCAATGCAATAATTGATGACATTCCTCTCGACGACGAATCTTGGAAATCCTATGAATACTTGGCAACTAAGGAGAAAAGAGACAAGGCTGAAGGCAAGGGTTTCGCGAGGCAATTACTAACAGGAAATGAATCTGGTTGTGGCACGCTTGGGACGGGCTACAAGAAGGGCAGAAGTACCGAACCCTTCATATTGCATCCGGAAAATCCAGGTCTCAGCAGGCTCTTTACTAAAGCGGAACATGAAAGGCTCAAAGGGATTCCTGCAGGTTTAACCGACGGAGTTTCTGAGACAATTGGTCATGAGATTTGTGGTCAGAGTGTCTGCTTTCCTAAGTTTGTTTCGGTGGGCGAAGAAATAGGGCGAGCGCTCATGTCATCCCGCAATAACGTGGTTAACTTTCCGACGCGATCAGCTCAAGCCAGCATGGACGAGACGGTTTGCGCGGAACCAGAGAAATTCCAAACTGGATCACTGGCTTTACTGATCTGATTGGTGAGGTACCGCCGTAAACGCTACTCAAACCCGGTTCGCTTAGGCGAATCGGGTTTTTCTTTGCTCGATGAAATTGTTTCAGGCGCTTGATGCCGCCCACCTAATTTGCTATACATTAGTTACTAGTTTTCCCAGAGAGGGGGCAAACATGAAAGCTATGACTTTTACTTCTGAATTTCTGAGTGCTGCAAAACAGGCTCCACGCATCTATTTTGCGCCTCTAGTGGGTGCTTATAAAGCCATCAAGGCTGAAATGGCCAAGGCCGGCGGAGGCGACCGCTCAGCCAAGATCCCCCCCAAGCACTGACCTTCACAAAGAACCCGCCGATCGAGCGGGTTTTTTGTGCCTGTGGTTTACTGGTTTCTGTGAAGCATCCCCTTGGAGCAAGTTAACTTTCAGGGGGCCATCATGCTTCTCGCAATCAACGATCCTGCTGTTCAATCCGCTTTGATAAATGCATTTGCTGCTGTCACCAGTACCGTCCTGGCTGCGGCCTCGGCCGCTCTGATCGGAAAGAAATTTTCGGACCGAAAAAAACTGGAGCAGTCCTTGGAGCTGTGTCAGAAGGACGTCGAATTCTTACTCCAGGTGGAGGCAGAGCATGTCGAGCTCCACAAGGAGCGGGGTGACAAATCCAACAAGCTGAAGGTCCGTGAGAGAGTTAGGGATCTCGGCTTCTCGTTCTCAGGCAAATTCACACCAGGTCGGCTGCGGCAGGCCCGGCAGAGCTGATCGAGATGTGTCCACCCATCAACCCAGCCAGGCTATGCCTGGCTTTTTTGTGCCTGCCGATTACAGACCCGCGTTACGCATCTCCAGGGGCTAGGTCTACCGCAAGAAGGCCTATGGGATTTCTCAACGACCGCCCCAGGTCCTTTCAGGAGTAACAGATGTCCAAAACGCACAAAAAACCTTGGTGGAGCCCGATCGCTCACTTCGGAGCCCATGGCTTCGTCGGTACTATCATCTTCTTGATCATCATGGTGCCAGCAGTCTTGCTCAACCATTTGGTCCAATACTTGGCTAAGTTTGGGATAAGCGATTTCACCTTGCTAATTCTCGGGCTTCTCGAACATGCCATTGTGCTTGTAGATGCTGGTCTTTTCTTCGTCTTTATTTGCATTGGGGCAGCCCGGGCAATCAAGGAGTTTGCTGAATGAATCAATCATTTGGGTCTGAGTTCGCTAACGCTGCAAGGCAGGCACCACGAATCTTCTTCGCGCCATTGATGGGGGCTGTAGCTGCCATCAAAGATGAGTTCAGGCGCGTGAAGTACGGTGCAGACCAAAACAGCAAGCCGCTGCAATCCAAATAAACGCTCAGCAGAGCTACCTATAAAGTAACGCTAAATCCGACCCACCATCCTAGATGGTGGGTCTTTTTTTTGGTTCTGATTTTCGGTGCCGCCGTGTCCTCCCAGGCGCTGCTTGCGGGCAATGAGCGGCAAGAGGCTGGCAGATTTGCACCGACTCTATAGCCGTATGCGTACGCGTTATGTATTCTTGTACCTGGTAATTTCTTGGAACCGATAGGAGCGTTCAATTTGGCCAACACACTCGAATTCGAGGTCGGCGCCGGCTACGAGGTGGCCAACCCACCCAAGCTTGCTGTTGGTGACGATCAGCACCACCAGCTCTCTCGTTTTTTCACTGTGCTGGCCACCGACGAGCACGGGGTGTCGGTGTATGACGGGTGGTACGGTGAGGGTTTTTCGAGCTTGCATCTCCCGCATGATGTCCTTGCGCAGCTTGACGTGACGAGGCTGCCGTCCCGAGGTGAGGCCGGAGCTGCGGACTTGGCCAACGCTATCGCTACCTCAGCCGCCGCTGCCATCGAGCGCCGTGACCAGGTGAAGGAGCACGGTGCTGCTGAGCAAAGCGTGCACGCCTCGCAACGATTCTTCGTGCAGTTCTTCTCCGGCCAGATCAGGGGGCTCGCCTCCAAAGGGCTGATAAACCCAGACCTTGCAGTTCAGATGATCAGCCTGTCGACCGGGGTGGAGCTTACTGTCGGTGAATAGTCGAGGGCGATTCTTCTCTCTGCGCATCGCTATAGCTGCCGTTGCCACTGTCTGCGCTGTTGCTGCTGTCGGCCTGATCCTGTTCAAACCTTGGGCCCAGCGTGGCTTCGAGGTAGCAGCAGCTAAGCCGGTGGGGCGGTACTGCCTGATCAAGCCAGGTGAGCACCGGACCCATTGCGAGGGCGAGGATACCGGCCCCAGGGACCCAGTATTAGCAGCCATCAAAACCATGTCTCAACAAGGGGGGCGGCCGTGATGCCACCTCTCGCCAGTCAAATCGTACTACCTGTTCTGTATCCAACCCAACCTGAGGAACCGCTATGACAATCACTACCGACATGCTCGCTCGTATCGCCGTTGTGGTGCTGGCCGTAATCATTTCGATCGCTATCAACCGCCGCAAAGCTCTTTTCACTGTGAAAAACGCCTCTGGCCCTGAGCAGGTCCAGGCCATTCAGGGCTTTGCTGACCGTTCGCTGCGCGATGTCAATATCCTGATCTGGCTGTGCTCGGCCCTCTGCGCAGCCGCACTGGCCGTGTGTTTCTACTCGATCTTCATCCCGCTGTAAGCCTGTCCTGGTCGATGGCCAAGGCCTCGGTTCATATCTGTGAACTGAGGCCTTTTTTGTGGCGGCATCATGACATCGAATGGCTAGAAGTATTTTGATTCATCCAGTATTATGCGTACGTGTTATAAATCAAATCTAGGAGCTTGAGATGCAGCAAATCCAATTCTGGGCCATGCGGACGTTGAACATTGTTGGCCAAGTGCCGGCAGCCTTAGCACTCGCGGCTTTCGTGTTTGTGTGGGCAAAGATTGGCCACATCACCCCCACACTCGCTTTCGTGCTGATCGCGGTCCTGGTGATGGCAGTGCTCTTCGTACAGCTGATGAAAATGGCCGATCGTAAAAAAGCCAAAGCTGAGCAGGCTCGTGCTGGCGCCGGTCTGCGCTGAGCTGCACCATGTCTGCCAGCCTGACGCAAATCACTCGGTGCCGTCCGTATGTGCGAAGCCTGATCGATACCGGCTTCTACAGCGAGATTCCGATGCATCGCGGGGTGGTTGAGCGCGTGGAGCTCGCAGGTGGCTATACCGTGGAGCTGAGCCTTTCAGGGGATGTATTTGATGGCTCTGCGGTGTGTGAAGTGCGACTGGTTACAGCCTGGCTCCTATTGAAGTCAGAGGCTGTTCCGGTCGCTATCCTGGACGGGGTTTTGTTGTCCAGTGGAGAGGGGAAGCGATACTCCTTGGCTGATGCTTGCGATCTGGTCAGCGAGGCCGTCCAGGCGCTGGTTCACGAGCTGGTCAGGACCTGCCATCAGGACTTCGGCGCTGTGCTGGAAGCTGGCAGCGTCTTTGTTATAACCCGGCTGGAAGTTCGCGATAAATTCAGGTCGTCAGAGCTGAGTCAGTCTATCGTCGAAGTTTCATGTACCTGGCTTCGTTCGAAATGCCGGTTGGCGCTTCTTACCCTGCAGCCGTTTCCTCTCCAATACGAAAATACTGCACCCGTTCTAGGCAGCCGGCATTACGAGCCATACTGGCGAGCCCTTAGTGCGGACGTGGAAAAGCTCTCTTCATATTACAGCTATCACTTTGATTGTATCGCTGCGTCACTTGAGTCAACTCTGTTGATCAAGCCGCTGAGCGGATACAAATGCGCGCTAAGCCGGGCAGGGTGGTCGTTCATAGCCGCGGAGTAAACATGCTCGCTACACAGAAGCAGCCTAAAGGCGTGAAGTACAATATCCAACTCCTCATGAACGGATGGGTGGTTGCAGCGCTCTTGTGGACGGTTGGATCCTTAATTGAATTCCTCCTGGAGAAGTTCAAAGTCACCCCTGCCTACAGCTACGGCTTCTGGGTCAAGGTGGTTGGCTGGGCAGTGGGCGGTATCTTTTTTGCTCTGTTCATAAGCCGCTTGGCTATCTATCGTTACCATAAAAAGATGGGCAAATACTTATGAGCCTGTTTTTGATCGGAGTTGGCTTGACCGTAGCTGCTCCGGCGCTCTGTCGCAAAAAGTATCAGGCCCACGGGCCAGCCTGGATTTACTCCCTAGGGTGCGCCGCCGCGGTGCTCGGCCCCTACATTTTGCTTTGCACATTTTTGGACATGGCGACATTGCTCGCGACTGCAGCAGTCCTTGGCCTGCCGTTCTGGGTCTATGAACGGTATCGGGGAGCTAGGGGCCGGCATCACTACACGCAAGGCGTGGTGGCCTTTCTGGTGGAGTTGACGCCTGTTGCCGTTTTCCTGCTCCTATTCCGATCCTTTGTCGCCGAACCATACCTTGTTCCGTCGTCATCGATGCGCCCCACGCTTGGGGTGGGGAGTGTCGTTGTAGTCGATAAGTTCACCTACGGGATGAGATTGCCATTCGTTCCGAAGCCAATCACGCAAGGTCGACCCCCGAAATTTGGCGATGTTCTGGTTTTCCGATTCCCACTCGATCCGTCTAAGCCTTACATCAAGCGTGTGGTGGGAGTGCCAGGTGACCACATCACTTATCAAGGCGGTGTATTGGCCATTAATAATGTACCGGCGGTACATGTGGGCGAGAAGCCATATGCTTACGAAGATGAAGCTAGCGGGAAGCTCAAGCAGGTCGATTATGCGCTGGAGAATATTCACGACTTACAAATCGGCACGATCAAAGACCCTGGTATCAGTGACTTTGGTGTAAGTACTGATTTTCCTGCTATTCCCGGTTGTGAGAGAAATCTGTCAGGCTTGGCATGTACTGTTCCTGCCGATTCTTATTTCGTACTGGGTGACAATCGACCCAATAGCCTGGACAGCCGTTACTGGGGGTTTGTCACGGATAAGGAAATCATAGGTCGTGCCATTTTTGATCTTGATTTCACTAGCGGCAAATTGGATATAAGCCGAGTAACTCGCTGATTCGCAACCAAGGAGCGCCTGTCATGGACCGACGCAAGAATACAACGCCGTGTTTCTCATTACCTGCTTGTAAGGCAACGCAAGGCCTTGCACCCACCTTTCAGGAGAGAAACGCATGAACTTCCATAACACAGCAATCAAATACGCCCAACTCGCAGCAGCTGCAGTCGATTCCCGCGGTCACCTGCTGCACCAGGTGGGATCGTACCCTGCAGGAACGGTACGTGACGCTGAGCTCGCTGAGCTTGAGCAAGCGTATCGATCGACAGTCATCGCCGAGGTGGTGAGCTCCAGTGAACTGAAGGCCACGGCCCACGTCGTGTTGTCCCAGGACGACGAGGAGTCTGGTGCGGATGCAGAGGTGATCGGTATCTGCTTTGACTCCGCTTCGGCAGAAGGTCTTGCCGACGAGGCTGCATCCGAAATGGCTAAACGCATCAATCAGTTGCTGGCCAATGACATGGGCGCCGATTTCGAACCTGTTTCGGTCACGCAGACTGGCCAGGAGCGTATCGTCTCCAATTCCGATGTCGGTATTCTGGGTGCTATACGCATCAAGACTGCTTCGGTAAGCATCGAGGGCAACGGTTTCGGACTGCATACCGTTACCTCGCCAATCATCCCGCATGGGATGGCCAGTTTGTAAACCAGCTGTATGCCCGGGCCAAGTGCCCGGGTTTTTTTTGCGCTCGGAAGTATGGGTTCCATGGGGTCGCACGTGGCGTTGTGCTGATCTATGCTCATCCAGTATTATCAGTACACGTTACGTATCGATAGGGCTCTAGTCATGGATAGCCGTTCCTCACACTCTCTGATCATTCGCGTCGTGGTTGCTCTTGTCGTCGTAGTCATGGGCCTGCTGGCTACCATGGCTGTTGGCGCCGGCCTGGTGGAGATCTCCCCCAAGCTGATTTTCAAGGGAGTATTCCTTTGCCTTGTCGGTGGAGCGCTGCTCCTCATCATTCGCGCCTACGTGGCCGCTCCTGTGGAGCTGGATGACCAGGCTGCTGCAGATGCTAACGGAAGCAAATAGATGTTCGACCTTCATGAAGGGGGCAGCAGTCCCGAAGCGTCAGCCAATATGAGCTCTCGCAATCTCTTTTTCGAATCGGCGGATAGCGGTTTGAGCAATGTTGCCTGGGCCCAGCTGATGGACCAGTTCCGCGACGAGCAGGGCTGGGCGGATACCCGGCTTAGCAAAGAAATTGGCATCAGCATCTCCATGATCCGCCAATGCCGAGTGCACATGCGCCCCTTGCCGCCTCCAGCGCGCATACGCACGCTGGGCGCGATGGGTGTGGAGGTGACCTTGTCGACTCTGCTCGCAGCATTGCCAGAGCCAATTCGAGAGGCAGTGGAGGCGGCCAATCAACAGTCACAGGTGGTCCGCGAGACATTGGTGTATGGTTTCTTCGATCGCCTGGACGCCGGCGGATCACCAGACCTGGTCAGTGCCTTCTTCGATGGTTTGGCAGCGATCTCGGGGCTGAGTGACAGTGAGCAAGCGTCCCGTATCGGCCTGTCCCTGGAGGATTTCATTCAGATCCGCACAGGGCGTAGACCCATCCCGTTTCGTGTCAAGATGGCTATCTCTGGTGCCTACACGTCCAAGGAGCTTGGTCCCCTGATCCTATCGCTGCTGCCGGCGGCCTAGGAAAGGGGAATTTTCACAGCATTCGCTAACGCCAATATTATACATACGTGTTATGCTTCGGAAAGATTCTGGCGGTTGTCGCCGGTGCATTTTCTGGAGGTGTCTATGGCGGCTCACATTACTGCTCCAACCAAGTGCCTTTGTGGGCATGTTGATCTGTTCAGCTTTTCCTCTCCGGGGATGGGCGGGCGCCGGCAGGATCGCCTCTACGCCAATAGCACTCTCTGCGGGGATTGTAGCGCCCATATCCGCGACCTGGTGAAGCCCCAAGCAAAGGGCTTCTATCAGATCAGCTTGCCCCAGCTGGTGGGCCACACTCGTGCAGTTTCCTGGGCCAATTCGCTCCGCCTGGGCCATATACGCTCTCTCGGTCCGATCATGGCTCACCTGAAGGGCAGGACTGATCCAGTGGCGGTTGCGGCGCTGGCCGTCTTCGAGATGCTCTTCAAGATCACTGATGCTCAGTACTGGATCGGTGGCAAGGAGCACGCATTTGGCGCTGGCCACTGGGTGGTTTCGGAGATCGAGCATTTGATGCGCAAGCGTGACCTTTCCATGCACGAGAACTCCCGATCAGCCTATTGCTACTGGAAGGCAATCAATCCCGCAGTCATCCACCAAGCCCGGCAGGAAGCGTCTGCGCTTCTGTCATCGACTCCAGTGTCGACGGGTGAATCGCCGGCAGTCCAACCATTCCAAGCACAACCCCCAGCGGACAGCACTTCGGTGTTCCTCTGATCGGTGCCTCAGGTGAATTCGTGCAAGTAGAGAACTCAATAGCGCACCAAGACTCAGGAGCGTTTCCAGGGCCAGCTCCATCCGACACCCCTTGCTGCGCGGTAGTAAGGGGGGCGGTTCAATGCGCTGGATATGGCTTCCTGGCGAGCCAGGGGGCCATTATTGGCCATAACGAGATGACCCCTTGCCCTGCATGCAATACCGTGTTGTTTCTGGCCAACGCGAAGAACCAGGCCTCTGCGCCTGCAGGCGCAGCCGGCAGCGACATGGCAACAGAACAGATCTGGCTGGATGCGCTCCGGGTAGCTCATCGGGAGAACCCCGGTGGCGTGCACGCGGCCTTGGAAGAGGTCGGTGAGGTGCAAGTCCGGGTACTGGTGCCTGATCGATCGGCCGTTGTTGTTCGTATTTACAACGCCCCCTACCAGCTCAGTGAGACAGAGCTCGATGATGCGGCCGTCGACGCCATCGCGCTCAGCATGAAGGTGAAGATGGCCAGGAGCCGGGCGAAAGGCCGTGCTGGCTGGAATGAAGGCGATACATGCCCTGCTGATTTCCTATCGAGAGAACTGCGCGAGCACGTCGAGAAAGGAGACCCGCTCGATGTCGCTATCTACGCGATGATGTTGCACCTACGCGGGGAGGTCATCTCTCCAGCAGATTGCGCCACTCACGCATCAATGCGGATTCCACGACACTTGGACACTCAGCCCACGATCATTTGGACACTCGTTCCATGCTCACTTGGACACCTGATCCACGTCCACTTGGACAGGCAGTCGGAGCGCAGCGACGCAGGTTTGCATTGTTAGTCTGAAGTCTCTGTCGCCGTCAATTTCGTTGCGCGTCTGCGCATCGATTCGCCCTTCAGTTCGATCCGATAAGCGTTGTGCACCAGCCGGTCGAGGATCGCATCGCCCAAGGTCGGGTCGCCGATCAGCGCATGCCATTTGTCCACCGGCATCTGGCTGGTGACCAGCGTCGAGCGGTTGCCGTAGCGGTCGTCCAGCAGTTCAAGCATGTCGCGCCGCTGCGCAGCGGTAAACGGCGCCAAGCCCCAGTCGTCCAGGATCAGCAGGTCGGTCTTGGCATAGCCGGCCATGAGTTTGGCGAAACGGCCGTCGCCGTGAGCCAGGCCCAGCTCCTCCATCAAGCGCGGCAAGCGCAGGTAGCGCACGCTGTAACCGTCGCGGCAGGCCTTGTGAGCCAGCGCGCAGGCGAGCCAGGTTTTGCCTACGCCCGTTGGGCCGCCGATGATCAGGTTCAGGCCGTCGCGCAGCCATTGGCCGCTGCCCAGTTGCAGGATCAGGGACTTGTCCAGGCCGCGTGGGCTGCGGTAATCGATGTCTTCCAGGCAGGCGTTATGGCGCAGTCGTGCCAGTTTCAGGCGGCTGCTCAGACGCGTGTTTTCACGTTCGGTCAGCTCGCGGTCGACCATCAGGCCGAGGCGTTCGTCGAAGCTCAGATCATTGATATCGGGCGTGGCGTGTTGCTCGCTCAGCGCCTTGATCATGCCGTGCAGGCGCAGGGTTTGCAGCTTGTCGAGTGTCGGGTTGGGCAGCATTTTGGTGCTCCTTTTTCAGGTCAGTGGTAGTAGCCAGGGCCGCGCAGGTTGATGTGTTCGTCGGGCAGTAGCGGCAGGTTTTGCTGGGACAGCGGTAGCTTTTCCAGCCCTTGGCGCAGGATCGATTCAAGGCTTTTGTAGCTGCACGCGCCCAGTGCCAGCGCTCGCTGGCAAGCGGCTTCCAGCCGCTCTTCGCCGTGCTGCTTGCTCAGGCGCAGGATGCCCAGGCAGGCGCGGAAGCCGTGCTGAGGATGGATTCGGCGCTCAAGGATGTAGGCGATAACGCCAGCGGTGTTAGGCCCGGTCTGCTCGGCCCAGCGGATCAGCCGTTGCGGTGTCCATTCGGCGTGCTCCCGGTGGCTCTTGGGCATGTGCTCGGTTTGGGTGGTGTGGCGGCCTTTGTGCAGCGAGCGCAGGTGACTGGCCACCCGCTGGTTGGCGTGGAAGCACTCGACGGTCTTAGCGGTTAGCCGCACTTCGAGTTGGTGCTTCACCAGCTGGTACGGCACCGAGTAGTAATGGCCCTCGACCTCGACGTGATAGTCGATGTGCACCCGCGCCTTTTTCCATTCGGCGTAGACATACGGATGTTCTGGTAGCGGTTGCAGTGCGGGTTGGTCGATGGTCTCGAAGGCCGAGCGGCGTGAGCCGGGCAGCTTCTTGAAGGGCTTTTGATTGAGGCGTTCGAGCAGCAGGCTGATTGCCGTGTTGAGTTCTCCGAGCGAGAAGAACTGGCGGTTGCGCAGCACTGCCAGGATCCAGCGCTCGACCACTTGCACACCCACTTCAACCTTGGCTTTGTCCTTGGGTTTACGCGAACGCGCGGGCAGTACGGCTACGCCGTAATGCTCGGCGAGATCGCGGTAACTGGGGTTGATGTCCGGCTCGTAGCGATGCGCCTTGGTGACGCCACTGCGCAGATTATCGGGCACCAGGATCTGCGATGTGCCGCCGAAAAAAGCAAAACAGCGGGCGTGCGAGCCCAGCCAGTCGGGCAGTTTCTGCGACCAGGTGGCCTCGGCAAAGGTGTAGCTGGACGCGCCGAGGACGGCGACGAAGATCTGGGCCTGACGGATTTCACCGGTCTGTCGGTCGATGATGGGCGCGGTCTGTCCGGCGTAATCGACGAACAGCTTTTCGCCGGCACGGTGCTCCTGGCGCATGACAACGTCGACCTTGGCGGCCCAGAGGCGGTAGTGCTCGCAGAACCAGCTGTATTGGAAGCCTTGCGGGTGAGCGAGTCGATATTCCTGCCAGAGTAGGGCCAAAGTGACGCCGGGGCGGCGTAACTCGGCATGCGCCCAAGACCAGTCAGGCATCGGACGTTGATCGCTGGGAACTGTTGGTGCTGGAGGGAACAGGCATCGCTCCAGTTCGGCATCCGATAACAATGTCGGCCAACTCAGCCCGCAAGCGTTGAAACGGTGCAAGTAATTGCCCGCACTGCCGCTACTGATGCGCAGGCTGGCGGCGATCTTGCGCACGGACAGGCCAGCGTCGAACTTTAGACGTAGTACCTCTCGGATTTTACGCATGGATATACGCTCCACGATGACCTCTTCGCTTCGAGAAAAGAGGTCGATGGTAGTGAATAATCCTGCGTTGCTGCCTGCCTGAGCATGGATCGGATCAGTGGAACATCACTGTCCAAGTGCTTGTGGAATCAGTGTCCAAGTGGCCGTGGAATGAGTGTCCAAGTGGCCGTGGAATGAGTGTCCAAGTCAGCGTGGACTGGGTGTCCAAGTGCGCATGGAATCCCCACGCATCAACCCAAAACGACCCTGTTTGAGTAAGCCCCCATGATCAGACTGACAAAACTGGCCATCTTCGCCATCGCGGCATTCGGCGCTTGCAGTGCCTCTGCTGTCGAGCTTGTGCTTTCTTCCAATGCCAATGAAATCCCTCAGGACCTGGTCAAGGAGACGATTTCATCCCACTTGCCAGAGCAGATTGTGAAGTTGGATGGCGGCTACAAGCTTTACGCCTACCTGGAAACGGCCGACTATCAACCAGGTGAGCGGCTTTTCAGCTATTCGGTGCAGCTCCACAAGCGCGTGGTGGAGGCTGGCACAGGCAAGGTCTACTGGGTTAGCACAGGCGGCGTCAGGGGCCACGGTGTAGCCGTTTCTCAGGATACGATCCTCGGCAACCTAGGAAGTGACCTCGTGGCTGGCGCCAGTTCATTCAAGCTCGATCAGATGTAATGCCAGGTGTAGGTTCACAAAATAGATGACATACCAGGCCCCGTTTTGATCGGCGCCTGGTCATTTTTTTTGTGAAGCGGGGCGGCGTTTCACAGAAAAGTTCACTCCTACCCATCGGCCACAGCTGTTGACCATCCTTGCAAGAGCCTGGGTGCCCATGCGCTTCCACTGCCGGCCGTATCAGCAGTACTCCAGCTGCACCCCGAAAATAGGTCATCCGTAGGGGAAACCCTGGCAGCTCATTCTTTCAGCGTGACAATTAAATCCAAGGCGATACTATGCGTGTACGCGTACGCGTTATGTATCAAATATGCCTATTGATGCTGTCAGCGTTGGAGCCCGATATGACTGCGAAACGACCATTGCTTTTGTCTCTGTCAGGGGTGCTCTCACTGTCCCTGGTCTCAGCCGACTCGTTCAGTTTAAATCTTGTGCCAGACCCTCCTTCGAGCGAACTGCCTACGTACCTGGCTGCATCCGCGGGGGCCCTTTTCCTCCTCGGTGCTTGGTACTGGTTCAACCGGTCCAGAACCACGGCACAAGTGGCAGAACTGCGGATCCAGCGCCAGCTTCAGGCGCTTGAGAAACTGGAGACCCAGGTTGGCCGAGCGGAACAAGTACTGTCCTTGAAGTGTGAATACATGACGCACCAGGTGCGCACTGAGCTTCAAGATGCCCTGTACGCCATCACTACAGACACCATCCGGAACATGGGTGGGCTGCGCCGGCGGGAACTCATGACCGACAAGCAGTTCCGCAAATTGATGGCGCGGTCTGATGAGTTTTTCAAAAGCCTGGAGAAAGCGCAGGCCAGTGAGGTCACGATAAATCTGGACGATGATGTGCCACTACTCATGCCAGATCGGGGCAATCCTCTACCAAAGCCGGTACCTCAAAAGCGTCCTGATGCCCCCCTGACACTTCAAGCTCCTACGGCAACTGCGGCAGCGAGTATCCCGATTCCGGTGAAGCCGCGGCCGAAGGGCGCCAATGCTGACGCAGGGGAGTCGGATGGGGTGCCGGCACTGGCGGTTACGTCAGCTCTCGTTCTGGGTGGTGGTCTGCTCTCCAGCAATGGGCTGTTCCTGGGTGATGATGATGCCCAAGAGTCAGATCAGAACGACTCCCTGGATGATTGAGGCTTATGGATACCTCCACGTCCGCACCTGGCATCGAAGTATCGGCTGTCAGGCGCATCGCTGACTCCAGCATGCAGGGCATTACCCGGGACAACCGCCCATCGAAGCCTTCTGATGCCGGCTGGCGCGTTCGACTGATGAAGGATGGGAAGTTTGTCGCCGATCGCCATTTTCGCGACTTGGCCTACCACGGCCGTTCCCGCGCAAAGCGAGCAGCGCAATGCTATCGCGACGACATGGCCACTGAGCACCAGATCCAGTTCACCCAAACCGTGCACACTGATCTTGCCCTCCAGCGCCATGCAGCAGGCCTGACTCAGGCAGCTATAGCCTCGATGCTGTCCGTGTCACCCGGGCTGGTATCGAAATGGGAGAAAGGGGGCCATATACCGGCTGCAGCTCGATCGCTCTTCCAAGCTGCAGTGCAAGGTGAGCTGGTCGGCGACGCACCGAGCCTGGCCGGTGCAGACATCAGGCGCATCAGGGCCGAGGTTCTAGGGTGGACACAAACACAACTGGCCGATGCACTGGGATGGGCGTACGCCGCAGTAGGCTATTGGGAAAGAGGGCAGCGGCGGATTCCAGGTTGGGTCCAGGTGTACATGCAGGCGATCGATGAGGGCCGTGTCAGTGGCAAGCAGTATTGAGGTTGGTAGCACTTCAACAATTGACGGAGCGATCAGCCGGTGGCGGCAGGTGAGGCCTTTGCACCTTCGCCTCCCGATCGTCTTTTCAGATGGTACTCAATTGGCCCGCTTCGCAGTCGACTGCGGCCAATGCCGGCGTAGTTTGAACGGAGAGTTGGTGAGGGGGGAGGTCACACCTCAGCCGGGCGATCGCTTCGAGCTGGCTGGGCTTGCTGCCTGTGAGGCATGCGCATCGTTCACTCGATTCACGATCATGTGCACGGGCTCATCCGGTTCGGTGCAGCTTGAGTGGTCAGCTTTCGGGGAAATGAAGCGGCACGAGGTGCATACAACTTGGAGGACGAGGTTGAAGGCCATTTTCCGGTAGGCAAAAAAAAGCCCCTACATCGAGTGTAGGGGCAGCCTGGAAGGCATGGTTATTCCTCAGTGTCTTTGAGGTCGAGCTGTTGCTCAGTAGACGGGTTCACGTTCAGTTTTTCCTCTTCCTCTTCCGCCAGGCGGAATTGCTGCAGGATCTCCTCAAGCTTCTGTTGATTCTCCGGGCTCAACTGCGAATAGCCCTTATCCTGTCTAATGTTTTCGATGGCTGTTTTCATCGTTGGAGCTGCTTGGGTAATTGCCTTCTTGATGACCTTGCCTGGAACAAACCTTGGCCTGAGCTTTTCGGTTTTGCCGCCTGCAGCAGCTGAGCGGGCAAGGCCTTGCTCGATCACTTGCAGAGCTTTGGGGCCATGCTCTTGAAGGATCTGAACAGCCAGCGTGAAGGAAACCACTCCGTCGCGGACGTAGTTCCTGATCTCGATAGGTCCGTTGATCATCAAGAGGTAGTCCGAAACCTGGGCGGGCCAGAGATTCAGTTTTTTGGCGATCGCGGAATGGTCATCGGGATGGAAGCGGGTCATGCGTTTGCAAACAACTGCTGTTGCATATGGGCTAAGCGGTGAACCATTGTTGCTGAGCACAAGGTCTGCAGTCATGTCCTCTTCGGAACAATCATCTGCAGCAATGATGCAAGGGACGGTCGGGATGCTTTCACCTTCGGCGACCAATTCCATCGTGGCTTCAAGACGCTGATGGCCACGCTTCAGACAAATTGACTGCTCTCCATTCTCATCGCGACGGATGATGACCGAGAGAGCCGAGTCTTTCTTGAATCCGTTGTCCTTGATGGATTGCTTCAGTTTCTGAACGTTGGCCAAGTAGTCAGCATTTCGCTCTCTTACGTTGTACCCCGGGATGACCTGGATAGTACCTGGCGCTATGTTCCAGAGGTCGCCTGCGGTGAACCGCTTCTTGCCATCACCCTTTTCCATCGCTTTTTTGATGTTGCCAGTGGTGATGATCATGCGGAAATCCAGATCCAACTGGTGTTCGCTGCTGCTGTTTTCGACGGTTGTGGTCATGGCGGTGCCCTCCTGAAGGGTCAGAAATCGTTGAACTTGCTAAGAGAGATGACTGACACCTGCGCATAACCCAGATTTGCCGACACCAGCCATTCGGACAGGGTATCTATCTGTCCGGCGCGGCAATATTACATAACGCGTACGCATACGCGCTAGGTATTATTTAGTGTATTTTGTCCTTCGACTACCCAGATTGTCGAGCGCTGCCCAGCATCGAGGTGCCCCGAGGCAGTGACTCCGTCGACGAGGGATAGCTTGATGCCGACTGAGCTGCGGACGGCTGCTTCCAGTTGGTCAAAGCCGGGCTCAGCCTGGTAGGGTGACATGGCCACCGCGATTGCCCCCGTCACCATCAACAACTCGCAACCAGCACTACGGGTGTTTGCTCCGACGCGTGTAATAGTCAGGTCTCGAATTCCACCATCGGTAATCGCGAGCCCCAGAGCTTCAGGACCTTGCTCGATGACGCACAGAGCCGCAGTGACCAAGCCTCCCAGTTCAGCGGTTGACCGGCTAGCGTCGACCGAAATGATTTTCCGGAATGTAGCGGTGAACCCTGGCCAGGTGTCAGGAGGGGACATCTTCCCGTGTTTTGATGACCAGACTGGATGATGGCTGACCAAGACCCTTGTCACGTCATGGTCGAGGCTGTCCGCAAACGACCAGTGCTGGTCGGCGCCCTCACGAACCTTCGCAACTTGCCACTGGGAGCGGAACGCCCACAGCTCAAGGGAGGACGATTCGTCGATCTGGTAGAAATCACATTTGCTTTGAGCGTGGGTCAGCGCTGGCGCCATCACGGCATCACCATGCCATTCGAACTGATCGAGGTTTTTCAGTCTCTGATTCCCGTGCCAATACGAAAGCTCGACAGTGACCTGGGAGAACCACTTAACCGCTGAGGTGCTGCCGGCCGGCAGGTGGGCGGGAGAAGAAATGCCTTGCTGGGGCTGGCTCGTGAGCATGGTTGATCCTTCATGGTTTTAGCGCGTGAATAATACATGAACACATACGCCGTCTGTATCTAAAAGCAATAACTGCATTTGATCGACGAAAAAAAACCGCCTCGAAAGGCGGTTTGGGTGTGTTCAGCTTGTAGCAGCGGGTGCTGCTGGCGGTGGCAAGAGCTCCTCAACGGTTGCCCCCGCCAGAGCAGCTTTCACCATGCTGTTGATGACGTCGGCGGTAGTGCCTGGCTCTGCTCGTTGGATGCAGGTGCTGTATGAGAACAGCAGTTGCTCACCGATCAGGGGGATGCCGTTCTCGACGGGTTCTTTCTCGTGATCGAAGGTCCCGCAACCATCACCGATCTTCAGCTTAAGGGCTGCAGAGTTTGCACAATAGGCCGGGTCGCAGATGCCGCGAACGTCAAAGCGGATGCAGAAAGCTTCTGCAAATGCGCGGATTCTCGGCGGTACGTTGTAGCTCTGGAAGGCCTCCTCGAAGAAGCCTGGGCGCACAGCTGGGAGCCGTGAGGTGCAGTCGAGGGAAGTAGTGGTCATGAGTCATCTCCTGGTGGGTTGAACTTGCACCAGGAGATGAAGAGCAGAGTTCTGTAATTCTAGAGGGCGAGGGTGATAGCAATTATGGTCGCCAACCCTACGCCCATGAGGAGCCGCCTGTTCCTGTCATCAAAGTAGATACCGCGGCGGTTCAAGAAATACTCGACGATCGTCCACCCGTCCATTGGAGGCAGGGGGATGATGTTAGTCGCCGCCAGGAGGATCGAGCCCTGGGCCGCGACAAGCGTCGGCCAGTTCGGCGTGACGTAGTTAATCCCGAAGAACAGCAGGCCGGTCGCCAGTGAGATGAGAGGGCCGCCCGCAGCGATGATCGCCCGGCGGTCTGAGGGCGCCTTTTCATAGTCGGAGCTGACCACATATGCCCACAGCGGAATCAGACCAATTTCATGAATGATCCCGGATTTTCGGAACGAGAAAAGCTTGTATCCACCAATAATGAGTTTGTCTGGCTTGATACCAAACCGCTGCATCGGTATTAGATGCCCGGCTTCGTGGATCAAGAGCAAGAACACCAGCATCAGCCAAATGACGAAAAAGGCGATGGCGAACATCCCGATGGTTACCAGTGCGTCAGGCAGCATGGTTTTCATTCCTAGAACATGATGCAGTAATTCTTTAGCAAAGCTTCAAAACCTTCAAGTCAATATCCGGATATTTGTCCTGGCCTGTGTACTGCGCAGTACAACTACAATACAGGTCCGTGTGCGTCATTACAGATAGTTATGAAACTACTGTGGTGAACGTATGAATACCTGTTTTCAGCTTGCGGCTTACGCTCGATCTCAATGGGCGTTAGCCGTACTACTCATGAAATCGCCGGAAACCACTCAACTAGCAGCCAATGCATTTCAAGATGCAAAGGATGCTGCCTGGGGATATGGCTGGGGGGCGTCTGAAACCCCTCATGCACTCCTGTCTGATATCCCGGAACTCTTAAACGCTTTCAATGAAGGCAAAACTGCGCTTCAGCAAGATATGAAGCTCGCTGGCTAACTCTAATTAATCAAGGAAACTAAACATGAGCGACACCAAAGTAAGAGTTAATCAACCTGCCGTTGACCTTTACGCTGTTACTCTGAACTGGGTTCAGGAGGATGAAGGTACCTACAGTGATTATGTGCATGCTACCAGCCACGCTGAAGCCTGCGTCAAAGTAGCTGAGGCTATGGCTGATCAGCGTGGTTACGTTGATGAAAATGAAACGCCTGTGCAAAAGCGAGAATGGATCAATTGTCGTGCCTGGGACCAGGTAGACTGCCACTTGGTAAAAGAGAGTTTGGAGGCAGATTTGGTCGCTTTGTTTGGCGACGAACTGTTCCCTGATGGAGTTAAGCGCTCCCTCAACTTGGAAGCCTTGCGTGTGCTGCTCGTTGAGCATCGCAACAGCCTGCTCCCTCCCGCTGAAGTTCCAGCAGTTGAACAGCTGGCCTTCCACTCCGTTGACTCGGGTTTCTGCCGGGTCTATTACAAACGGCCGAAGGGCACTCTGTGCTGCTTCCAGCTCGATACACGTAACACCTTCAAGCTCTACCACTGTTCACGTGATGGTGAGCCAGAGCATGCAATCAGTCTCCAGAACAAGGCGGTAATCGCCTTGCCTGAGGACAATGGCTGCTCTCTGGTAACCAGCTTCCGCGCTTGGTGGGAGCAACAGAACAAGCAGCCTGCTGCCTAACACCAATGATCCCCGGCCACTCTTCGGAGTGGCTTTTTTTTGCCTGCCGATAACCGCCCACAAACAAAAACGCCCCACTACTGAGTGGGGCGCTTGGTGTACCAGTTTCCGATTAGAAACCGACCGACAGGGACAGCGTAGCGACGTCCGAGGCAACGGCTTTGTCGCTGCCGAAGCGGTGGCCGTAGGTGATGCCCACGCGGGAGGCCTTGAACGGGCCGGCAACCTGCAGGCCAACGCCCACTTCGTTCCAGCGCTCAGTGGTGTCTTGCTTCATGTCGAAGCGCGACACACCCATCACATCACCGGTCAGATCGTCTTGCGAGTTGTTCAGGCGGCTGACGTGCTTGATGTTCGCCGAGACGATGGCCTTATTTGCCAGGTTCATGCTGGCATCCAGGCCCGCGGTACCGTAGATGTTTTCTTCGGTCCGCTTATCGAAGTGCGCCGGGAAGGAGCCGCTGGTCTCGGTGTAGCTATCCAGCTTGGTGTTGAGGTAGTCCAAGCCCAGGAAAGGCATGACAGCGATGTTGTCCTGCAGGATGAAGACGTAGCCGACCTGGCCGGATACGGCACGCTGGCTGACATCGGCCTTGCCTTTCGACTCGACGTCGCCGGCACCGGTTTTGTAAGAGCGCTTGATGGTGGCATCGCCTTCGGAAACAGCCACGGCGCCCCGGGCGAATACGCCTTTGCGCAGACGGTTACCGTACTCGACGAAAGCACCGATCGTGTTGGTATCACCCTCGACGCGGTCATCGTTGATCTTGAGCGAGGTGCTCGGGCCTTGGTAGCCGATGCCGGCAACCAGGTCAGGAGTCAGTCGATATGCAGCGGTAACACCGCCGTACACGTTGTCACCGTGGACAGTACCCGAGTGATGAGTCATCTGGCTGCTGACGCTGACACAGATGCCGCTGGTGTCGAATGTCGAGCAGGACAGTTGGTCCTGGACGAAGCCTTGCAGCTGATTCTGCATGGCTTGCGCGTACAGGGTCGCATTCTGCAACGAGTCGCCGAGGTCCAGCAAACCGATCACGCCAGTCGGTGGAGTGGTAGCCTCAGCGCCACCCGCGCCAGTGCCAGTTCCACCGGTACCACCAGTACCCGTGTCAGTGCCCCCAGTGCCACCGGTACCCGCACCGGTTTCGGTACCACCGGCGCCGGTGCCCGTGCCTGCATCGCTGCCGCCAGTAGAAGTGTCCCCTGCATTGGAGGAGCCACCGGTGCTTGGCGGCGTTGGGTCAGTAACAGGCGGGGTGACGACGGGAGGGGTCACCTCTGGAATGGTCTCTTCAGGCGGAGTGGTTACCACCGGTGGGGTAGTGACCACAGGCTCGGAGATTGGGCCGTAGGAACGCGCTACGAACGGCTGCGAGCGACCATTCAGGAAGCCCAGGCCGAAGACGGTGTTGCCATCTGCAGATACCGCAGTGGCGGAGTTCAGGGTGTTGTTGGCCAGGAGAGTGTAGGAAGGGTCGTTATCCTGCAGCCATTCGACCAGCGACTGCATGCCGGTCTCAGCGGTCCAGCGGAAGCCGGAGAAGACAGTGCCAGTGGTGTCCGCGATACCGACGACCACGGCGCCGTTGGCGGAGACGCCTTCAGCCTTGGACAGGGTACCGTCGGCCAGCAAGCCCAAGCCCTTCATGCCGGACAGCTCGGACCAGATCATAGCTTCGCTCAGGGCGAGCGAAGAGTCACTCGCACCGACGATGTAAGTGCCATCGGCACTGGTCGCCGTGGCGATGGATTGCGTACCACCCTCCAAGGTGCCGAGGCTCTCGGCGCTACCGCCGCCCACCCATCGAGTGGCGATATCACCATTGCCGGCGCCGTTCTGTGCGTACCCCACCACCACCTTGCCGTCAGCGCTGATGCCCATGGCGTAGCTGTAGGTGCCGTCGTTCAGGTAGCCCAGCTGAGTCACAGCGCCAGCCAGGTCCCAGGTTACTGCCGATCGGTTGCCGGTCAGACCGTCGTCGGCAGAACCGGCGATGACGCTGCCATCAGCCGAAACGGCGCGTGCTTCAGCTTCGGCACCGCCGTTCAGGAAGTCCAGCTTGTGAATGCCGGCGTTGTTCCAGTACACGGCGGTTTCGTTGTCCGTGACGCTGTCGACAGAGCTACCGACGATGACGTCAGCTTCGTTCGACACAGCGTAGGCGGCGGCATTGGTCCCAAGGCTGGCCAGCAGTTGCTTGCCACCCAGCAATGTCCACTTGAAGGCCTCGGTAGTTTCGGTGCTCGGGTTGAACTGGGCGCCAACCAGGGTGGAGCCATCACCAGAGCCGCCGATGTGCGAATCATAGGTGGTACTGGAGGAGCCCAGCGTTGGTGCGTAGACATCAATGCCGGCGTAAGCGGCATGCGCAGTGCCAGCGTTCATGGCCAGTGCGATGGAGGCGACAAGCAGGGAGAGACGTGGCTTGAAGGGGGTTGCATTGTTGTGCATGGGCTGATTCGTCCTGACCTTGTTAGGTGATATCAATTGGATGGCCGGATAATACTGTCAGGATTGAAAGCAAATCAATAGAAATATACATACGTGTTATGGATTGTTGAGTGCTCTTGGAAAGAGCCGCGATTGTTTTGCATGCCTGTGTTGCGCATCTCCCGTCACCAGGTCTTCGCAAGAGACCGTCATTCCCTGTGGAGAAACGTCATGCTGCAAATCCCTAAAGCGCTGCTCGAAAAACGCATCACCAAAGAAACCCTTCACCGCTCTGGCAAGCGATTGCTCAAAGAGATCGCCGGCCGTTTGAAGCTTCCAGAAACGAGCTACGAAATTCGGTCGTGTAAAGGCGGGAACGCAGTCATGGGGGAGGTGATCCTGCACAGCGATCATCTCTATCTGATGGTTCATCTAGGTTCAGATCGAGTGCTCAAAGTGCTCTACCGATCCTGTGAGGGCCGAAAGGACTATTCAGGCGGAATGAACCGTTATGAGTCGGTCTCTGAGTTGGCCAGCACCACTGCGGCTGAGCGATTCATCGCAAAACTGGACACCCTTAATGAGCTGGGCAAGCGCCAGCAACAGCAACAGCACAACCAAGCCGCTTGATCGAGAGGTTCCTATGTCTTCAGTTCTGAAGGAATTCCCGGAAGCCTTTGCCACCCGCATCAACAAGATTCTGGAAATGCCTGATCCGGTTCCTGGAAATCGCGAGAATGGCTGGTTCGCTGGATACGGGTGCCGATGGTGCAAGTTTTCGAAAGCTTGGTTCACCGTCTTGCCGTTTGAAATGCAGCCGGTAGCCGAAACTGTGGCGAGTATGTTCAAGAATGCAGGACTGCAAGATGTGACCATCACTCTTGAAGCCGGCGTGACGCAGGCTGAAGGAGGCAAGGGTTACCAGGTCTCTGCTCGAATCTAAACCGCTGTACCGCCGCTCCCTATGGGGCGGCTTTTTTTTGCCTGTCGTTACAGCTGGCTGTGCTTCATCTCAGACCAAGATGACTACCCAAAGAGGCGCAGCACCATGGACGTAATTGCAAACAACGCAGCTGATACCAAAGAAATGGTCATGACCGAGGTCCTGCCGAATGGCGAGGAACTCAAGCGGCCGTATTCACCGTCGGAGATGGCTTTCATGTTCAACGACGTGGAGATTCGCAACCCCTACTTTTCACCGTGCGGAACAACTGTTGTTGACCCCGTACAGGCGTATGGCTTCGAGGTTTATCACACCGGAGGCGGTTGCATGGCTTTGCGGAAGGAGTTCTGCAACGGTCAATACCTGCTTCTTTCGATCGAGGTGTCCATCGCTGAACCTGAGGAGTGGGATGAGTGCACATTGGGCCTGTATGACGCCGATGGCGATGAGAAAGCCTACTGTGAGCTCCGTGATGTTCCATATGCACAAGTCGACCTGACCGGGCATCTTGATGCCCCAGTGCGCTTGTTGTGCCCGTGCTGTGGTGCTCGTACCACAGGTCGGCAATGGGGCAATCAAGATGCTGGTCACGGTCTGTGCAGTGATTGCATCGAGAAGGTGCTGGCCAAGATGACGGCAGAAGAGTTTTCCAAACGCTACGGGCTCCAGGGAGTTCACTTCGGTCTGTCGCAGTGCGCTCCCTCTGCTCAGTTGCTCGATGAGCTCGCTCAAAAGAAACTGCTGGCGCAAGAAGAGCCGGATCAGCAGGCAGTGGACTCGAACGCTCTCAAGGACCGGTACCGTTCATGGGCGCTGGACAACATCGCCAATGATGATCTGCAGGTCAATGAAGATGCCCAGGTAACGCTGTGTGAAGATGGCGCATTTGTCGCAACCTGGACATGGGTGCCGCGTGATTCCATTCCGGACGTTGCTGATCCGGAAGAGTCCGCTGATTAACGCTACGCAACCGCTCCCTAACCGGAGCGGTTTTTTTATGCCCAGGCGCCGGCCGGCGTTGTAGGTCGCTGTGATGCATCCCAATGCATACGACCAACCTCTCTGGAGATTGCCCATGGCAAGCAAACTAGCACGCGCGGTACCACCCACCATCAAGCCACTGGCAGAAGCACTGTGTGATGGCCACCGGTATCCGCCGGCGGAGATGTTTCGATTTTTCCTAGGGGCAGTGATGGAGCTTTGGGGGTTTCAGCCCTGGTATCCCATACCTGATGATGTCCGCGGTAAAATAGGACGAGTTATCACGCTGTACGATCAGGCGGTGGCCAATGAAGAACCGTTCAAGGACATTTTAGGCCCACTCTACGAAGAGCTGGCCAGCCATGGCGGCAAGCAAATGCTGGGGCAGTTCTTCACGCCCTGGTCATTGGCAAGCCTGATGGTCAGGATGAGCGATGGTGACATCGACCTGCCTCGCGCCGGTGATCTCAAAGCTTACTCAGATCCGGCTTGTGGCAGTGGAGTTATGCTGTTGGCAAAAGCAAACTACCTGCTCGAAACGAAAGGTCCTGGGGAGCTCCAGCAATGGCTTTTTCACGCATGCGATATCGATGGCATTTGCGCTCGCATGGTTGCGATTCAGCTGGCCGCGAATTGTGCCATTCATAGAGTCGAAATCGGGGAGATCATAGTGCTCCTTGGTGATACGCTCAGCTCGGACCCCAAGCAGCAGATCTTGCACGCAACCTCTCCGACGCTGATGCGTTCACGTCAAAATTCAATTCCGAAACTTGAGGTCGCCTCATGAAACGCTGGTACACGATCGCCGCGGCTTTAGCCTTCCAGGTGCTACCGCATGCGGCAAGTGCTTCGGAGGCTTCAGATGCTGTTCTGTCGGTTGCTGCCTCAAAAATGTCCACCGTAGCTCGCATCAACGGCGCCACACGGCCGGTCATCTACGTGGGTAAATTTGAAGGCTGCGACTCGGTCTCGATTCAAAATGCCCCCGGGCGCTTTGAGCACTTCCGTGTATGCGGTAACCAGGTCAGTGCTCGCAACACCGTGTCACCCAGTTGGACCGAAGACGATGGCGCCGGGGATGTTCTCCGCGCAGTGGTCGATAATGCGGTTCTGTTCGGCGCTGCATCGCAAGTGGACCCCAACGGTTACCTGATCGCAGCACGTGCTCTGGGACCTTCCCAGCGCTCGTGCAGCAACGTGGAGGTCATCTTGAGTTACGAAGGTGACCTGGTCGACAGGGCCTTGAAGAGCATCTGCTCTCATCGCCGTTAACCCCCATCAAACCCCGTCCTAGCGACGGGGTTTTCTTTTTGGCGTCATTCAGTGGGGCAACGCCGCATTGCGGGGCGTCTCAGTCCTTGGGGTCCTCGGTTCATGTTGGCTGTGATGCATCTCCCTTCACTAGACCAACACACCTGAGGGTATCGCTATGAATTCGTCCAGCACCGCAAAGGCCTATATCGTTGAAACCCGCGCCACCAACGGCGCAGAAGATACGCCAGAATTTGCATCCTTCAGCATCGATCTGGCTGCAACTCAACGCATCATCAATCTAGCTCGACTGGTTAAAGAGAATGGGCTTCACAAAGTGGAGACGTTTGACAGCACTGCTTCATTCCATCAGTACGCTCCTGGCACTGAAGAGGCGGAGGAGATCGGCTGCGACAACGATGTGTTACTGAAGGCCGGCTGTCTAAATGTGGATGCGTCCAGCTTCTGGTTCTCGGGATTCATCAGACATTCTGACGTCGAGGTTGTCAGCGCACGTCAGCCGATCGCTGAACTGCAGAGTCACTTCCACTTGGCCGGAGGCACAACTGAACTTGAAGCTGGCGGTGAACGGCAGTATCTCGTTACTTGGAGTGCTGATGTTGAGGTTGAGGGGGATCACCATGCGGCAGCCCAGGCCGTCGCAGACCGGTACTTCCGCAGCCACATTGCCGCCGGTGAACAGGACAGCGCGTGCACCTTCGTGGTGACCGCAAAATCTGACCAAAAGCCAGTAGAGATCGATCTCTCGACTTGTCACTCCGGTGAACAAATCTTGGAGTCGGCATGACTGCTGCACTTCAGGCTTTAGCGCCAGCTTGATGCTCGCGCTCCAAACGCTGCACATGACCCGGTCACTAGACCGGGTTTTTTTTCGCCTGGGACCAGTGCATGTGGACCGTACCGGGACCTGCCTGTTCAGATCTGTGATTTAGCGGCGGCATAACCATCGAGTGGATATTCAGGCCAGCCGCTGGGAGGACAGAAGCCCTGCCGACGTTCCTGCTCGGCGAACTTGGCGTGCCACTCGTTGCCCTGATCGAAGACCCAACCTGTAAGCCCGGTATCTGGGAATTGATCATAGGTGAGGTCGATAATGAACCCGTCGACCTCGAACCAGGCGTGAGACTGCTCCCTTTTTAGGTTCGGATGGTCTTCAGCCCACACATACACACCATCAGCACCGAGTTGTTCTTTGATGAGTCGACCTAGGATGTCCGAGGCAGGACCGCAGGTTCCTCGCGGAAAACCATTGAAGGTAGAACCGGGTTTGTCGACAAGAAGCAACAGCCCGCGGCGGGTTGATTCGGCTATTGCCTCAAGAGCTGCGCGGTCGATCTTCGCTTTTGCTTGCATGGGTTGAGTCTCGAAGGAGGGCAGTGTTCGAGGCCCCATTTTTGGACCTTGATGATACGTCGTCAATGAGGTGCACCGCCGGCAGTCGGGCTGTACATGATACGATTGTGCCATCCATAAAGTGCGGGCACGGTTGTCGTTTGATGAGTGGGTTGTATCAGAAATTCAGGAGAGCAATCTGCAGATTGCGCGGCCATCCTGGGCGTATCGTGACACGGGAGTATTCTGGCGAGGTGGTGAGGATCGCCAAGCGATGCCCCCTCTGCAAAACAGAGAAGATCATCTACCGGTTTCAATGAGCCTGGCGCTCGTTCGCTAGCGTCTACCTCAACATCCCAAGCCATGGGATCTCCTCGATTGGTGCTGTTCCAGTTGCCTGTGATGCATATCCCAGAACTAGACCAACACCTATGGGGAGCACCATGAGCCTTATCATCGAAACTCTGCAGAATCGCGTCAATAACGCCACAGGCCCGGAGCGGGAACAGCTGCAGGATGAGCTGAACATTGCGCTGATCAATCATGAAATGGCCGAGCTCCGTCGACTAGAGGGTGGCACACGCTACTGCCTCCATACTCGTGAGCATCAGCCTGCACTCAACATGCTTCGACGTGGAATGCGGCGCTGCGACGTGGTCACCCACTACGCCTACAAGGTGCCTGTTAAGCGCCAGATTGCGGCCGGGAAGGGGTGCTGAAATGGCTGTATCCAAGACTGAGCAGGAAATGCGGGAAACGGTGGCCAGGCGTGGCTTCTGGCATGTCACCGGTAAGAGAGCCTTCGACCTGACTAAGCGTTTGGAGGAGCTCGGCAAGCTCGATGGACTGACGGCCAGCTATGGGTGTCACAACGCCAACGGGGTCTTCTTCAAAAACCAGTGGAACTGCCCTCGGCCGAAGCTGGTTTACGAAGTGGTGGTCCGCGCTTGTGAGCCTGCTATCGCTCCCAGGCCCTCTGTATCCTAAAGCTACACCCAACCCGGCCACGTGCCGGGTTTTTTTCGGTGCCCCGGGAGTGTGCCCGATCAGACAAAATTGGTGAGTTTCGTGGTTCATGTGACTCATCCCCCTGGACTTGATCAACGTTCTAAGGGGACACACTCATGCTCGCAACACTTGAACTGACTGATGGAATGATGGTGATGGTCCAGACTGGTCGCCAGGGGCTGACCGGCATCCGGTGGTCGACCCCATTCGTTGATCGCCTGAACATCGAAACAGATCGTGAGGGAGTCACCTCTGGGCTTTCACTCAAGCAGACCAGCTTCGCTGAGTTCGATCCGCGCTATCACCGCGATGGGCGAAATCAGTTTGTCGCGAAGGATCACGCGCTTCGGATCGTGAGCGGTAGCCTGGAAGAACACCAGCAACGCTTTGAAGCCACGGTCGACCAGCTCTTAGCTGATGGCACATTGAAACGTAGTGAACTCCCTGCATTTGAAGATCTGCTCACGGCGATGACCGCCCTGGCAGCCTCAGAAGAGGTCTGCTTCGACCGGTTTATCGACTTCCACAGATACCGTCGGTTCTCCGACTTCCTGTGTGATTGGCAGGCGGAGAAAGGGAAAGCTGCAGGGGAGAGAGCATTGGATCTCGCCCACCAAAAGCCGGCCCTCGAAATCGCATTCAGCACGCTTGTTGAGTTCGGGATTTTTGGTGAGATGGAACCAGCTGGTCGACTGTGATCACGAAGGGGGATCCATCAATGTCGCATTACCAGGAGCAGAAGGTTGCTGAACTGAAACGCTTGGGCTGGTCTGAAGTCGGAAAACGTCATCTGCCAGGCCCCGGCCGGACACCAGCGAAGCAGGTGTATGAGCTGTCATGTCTGCAGGGAAAACTTCAGGTCTTCGTCTACCCGGCGGAACTGATCTACCAGACCGCTTAACGCTACACCCACGCCCGACCTAGTCGGGCTTTTTTTTTGGCCCGCGGCCGAGCTGCTTGCGTGGTGATCGATGTGCGCCATCTCCACGCACTAGGCCAAAAATCAAAGGAGCAATTCCAATGACCACCGCAACAACACAGCAGTCAACCCGACCGAAAGCACATGCCCTGTTCAAGTTGAATTTCTGTCTACGAATGGCAAAGGAAAACTCGCTCTCCGCTCGTACAGAACCGCACCGCTATAGGCCCGAATACCGCCGTATGAGGAGGGAGTCGATGCAGGATGCCCGTTACTGGCGTGCCCTATGTAGCCGCTTAGATACCTGTTCAGAAGCTTGATCGCAATCACAGGCAATGCCCAGGGGGCCACCATGCTGCAAACCCTTACTGCTGCCCACGGGGCTTCGGTGATCCCAACAGGATTCCACCTAGCACGTGTCGTAGGTGTGAAACCGAAGTTCAAATCTGACCCTGACATGCGTGAGGTCGTGTTCTACCAATGCTTCCTCTCCGAATGTCATGGAGCCAACGGTCTTGAGCCTTGCGAGTACCTGGCAGAGCGACGTTACCTGTTGAGTGCAGCGAAATACATGGTCAATACCGGCCTTTCCACGTGCCCAGTGATCCAAGAGCTGGTGAGGTCGGAGACCGAGGTCAAGTATCTGCCGGCTTAGGCTGGATCATCTCCAAACGCAGCACAGACCCGGCCCTAGTGGTCGGGTTTTTCATTAGTGAAAAGGTGGGGCAGGTCAGGTTGCCCACTAGATTGCAATTCGGATATTATTTTGAGGTTCGACCGTTTCAGTACGCGCATGCCAGATGATCCTCTCAGCTCATTTGGCCTAAGAAAGCCGCCCATTCTCAGGCGGCTTTTTTTGTGCCTGCGATTTAGCCTTGTTCGGCCATATTTCTAGGGGTTGCGAAGCCCACACCGACGTTCTAGGGTTGCAGTGATGAAGCGAGGCCGAACCTGGCAGAGGAATGCATAGCCGCAGATCTGGCGGTGCAGAACCCCATCCACCACAAGCTTTGCAATCAACTGTTTCAGAGGACGAACGATGTTTGATGCAGCCCACTATCACGTGAAAGCCACAGAGCTGTTGACCGCCTTCGGCGTCCACCAAGGTGCACTGAGCACGTGGTCGCTGAGTGATGTGGGAACGGCCAGTCACGGCTATATCCACCACTCGCAGAAGCCCGCAGCCCTCGCAGCATATGCTGCGGTTAACCCTACCTTCGCAGCCGGGCGCTTTCCTGGATATACGTTGGTGGACCTGGTCGACAAGATCCCGAGCCTGGACTATGCGGAATATGCTGCCCTGGCGATCGTGTGCGGGGCTGAGCTGCCTTCTTTCAAGGGTTCAGATGAGCGGGCACGCATTTTCGGCGAGGCCGCCTGGGCTATCGTTGAGAAGTATCAGCTGCATGGGTGCTTTGAGCGCCACAACAAGCCGTTCCAGGCTATAGGCGATCATTACAGTCTCCGGCCCAAGGGGTGTGATTGGGCAAGGGACTACGCTGAGATCCCGGAAAAGCTAACTGCGATGCGTAAGGCGTATAGGGCCATGACCCCGCTTCAGAGGGTGATGACTCTGAGCCTTATGCATCTGTACAACCAAGGTAAGGACAACGTGTTCCTCACCGGCGGTTGCCCAACGAAAATTCTCGCTGCCGAGGCGCTGACCATCCTGCGCGATAACTCGGCTCTCGCTGACTGGGGCCACCTCGTGTCCCACTATGCCGGCTGGTAATCATCGACCTCACGCCACCTTCCAGGATCTCTACAGATGACAGAATCTCCATTCGCCACCCACCGGGCAGTGTTGGTCGACAGCGACTATGCGGCCGCGGGCTTTCTTCAGTCGTTCGCGATGGCCATGTACGCCGGCGCTGCCTACCCCATGGATGCCAATGGCCTGCGTAACCTGGATGACCAGCACATGCAGATCTTTCAAAAGATGGCGGCTTCCTACCGCCGCCATGGGGAAGCTGATCCCGATTTTGTAGACGTGTGCAAGGCGATCAAAGCAAAGCGCGCAGCTCACGCTCTCAGGGTCAAGGGAATACTCGATGAGCTTTTGGATAGCGATCCGGACCAGTACGAGGGCGGTCGACATGAGCATGCTGGAACCGTGAGTGTCTACGAGCGTGAGCATCAGCTGAACATCGAACGTCGCTGGTACGCACCTTCGTAAGTCGTACCCGGCCTGCCTTCCTGAGTTGCACTCCGGAAACAGAAAGGCCACCTCTGCTTACGCTCGGGTGGCCTTTTTACATCTCAACACTGGACGGGCGTTTAGACCGCATCACAGTGGTCACGCATCAACCCCCACACGGCCGATAAAAGCCGGTAGATGGTCAGTACGTGGCTCAGAATATTCAGCATACGCTTCATAATCGTTGACCTCCGTTTCAGGAAGGCCAATCTTCCAACGCCTAACCGGCACTTCAGCGCTTTCAGAACGCACGTGGTGCATTCCAGAAGAGGCCCAGGTGGCCCAACGAATGCAGCAAACCGGCACGGTCTAAACACCGTGTCGAAGGGGGTATCTCATCCTCGGAACATCGAGATTCTCGGGTTACCGAGCAGAGGACATAACCACCCAAGGGCCTCTTGAATTGCAGGTCCACATGCAAGCCGGCGCACCATACCTGTGCCCGGTTCAGAAAGCCTGAAAAAAATTCAAACTATCGTGAAAATGATAAAGCCGCCCCGCCTGCCGCCTTCCACACCCGTGTGACGCATTCCTGCGGTACCAGGTCTTCGCAACACCTGGCTTACCTTTCAGGAGAGTCATGCAATGCAAACCCAAACCGTAAACGCCGCCATTCAGCTGGACACCAGTGACGATTTCAACCAGTCGAAGCTGCCGATCGACCGTGAGTCGATTCGCTCGCGACGTCTCTTGCGCCTGATCGAACTGGTGGAAGTCCTTCGCGTCCCCGACAACGATCGCACCATCTGGCAGATGCTGCTCGATGCCGGCGCTAACCCCGACTTCATCCTGTTGCGTGACTGCGACGATGAATCTCGGCTCGCCCGCCGCCCTGCGCTGCAGGTAAATGTAAACACGAGCAAGCTGCATGGATTTCTGGTGATTACCCACAACTCCGACGATACCGGCTACAAAATCCTGCTCCAGGACAAGGGCCACTCGGTACCAGTCAAAACGGTCGACAATGTCATCGTGCGTAAACTTGCCGCCACACTCGTTGAGCTGATCGATGACGGCACCAAGCGTGTCGAAATCCCTTCGCAGGGCCTGGCTACGAATGCTGTCATCGCAGGGGACTACCTGCTCAGTTCTTGAACGTTCCACCTGACCCACCGTTCGCGGTGGGTTTTTTATTGGGCGCTGCAAAGCATTCCCTCAGACCAAGATGAGGGTATACAAATGACCACTACCGTACAGTTCAACCACAGCTACAAGCCTCGCGGCCGCATTGTGTTTCGCCTAACCGGAGGAGGGGAGACGGCACTTGCCGGCGTGCTCCACTTCGACCCTGCCTTTGAAATCGCCGAGGGGGCCAGCTACCTGGCGCGAATCGGCGCCAGTGGGTTTGAGGTGTTCGATACTGTTGTCGACGCTGATCTACCTGCGGACCTGGCGCCCTACAATATCGATTACCACCTGCGTGCTTGCATCTGGCGGAAGCCTGTTGCCGACGGCACCCTAATGGTGAGATTCATCCGACAGTGGGCTGGCTGCCAGAGCTGGCTGGTCTATAGTTGCGCACCAGCGTCACCGATCAGCGCGGGTGCTTATTCGGCGACCGGCCATGCTTGGTTCGATGTGACAAGGTTCGAACTCTCGCCCATCGCTGCACCGGCAGAAGAGGTGGGCCTAACCATGGCAGGGGCGAATAGAGAAAACGGAAAAAATCGTACGCTAAGGTTTTCCGGGCAGCCTTAGCGGCCGAAACTTCCCGTCTTCCAGTCTGCGGCTCTGCCGCCAGACGTAATCGCCGGTTAGGTTGATGTGCTCCCAGCCCAGCGGCGACAGGAATTGCAGCAGCTCGCCGTCCACCGGCTTGCCGGCCTCGACCACCCCCTGGGTGGCGCGTTCCAGGTACACCGTGTTCCACAGCACGATAGCCGCCGTCACCAGGTTGAGGCCGCTGGCCCGGTAGCGCTGCTGCTCGAAGCTCCGATCCCTGATTTCCCCAAGGCGGTTGAAGAACACCGCCCTGGCCAGCGAGTTGCGCGCCTCACCTTTGTTCAGGCCGGCATGCACGCGGCGGCGCAGTTCAACACTTTGCAGCCAGTCCAGGATGAACAGCGTGCGTTCGATCCGGCCCAGTTCGCGCAGGGCGACAGCCAGGCCGTTCTGACGCGGATAGCTGCCGAGCTTGCGCAGCATCAGCGAGGCGGTAACGGTGCCCTGTTTGATCGAGCTGGCCAGGCGCAGGATGTCGTCCCAATGAGCGCGCACGTGCTTGATGTTCAGGGTGCCACCGATCAGCGGGCGCAGCGTCGGGTAGGCCTGCACGCCCTGCGGCACGTACAGTTTGGTTTCGCCGAGGTCGCGGATGCGTGGCGCGAAGCGGAAGCCCAGCAGGTGCATCAGGGCGAAGACGTGATCGGTGAAACCGGCCGTGTCGGTGTAGTGCTCCTCGATCCGCAGGTCGGACTCGTGATACAGCAGGCCGTCGAGCACATAGGTGGAATCTCGGACGCCGACATTCACCACGCGTGTGCTGAACGGCGCGTATTGGTCGGAGATGTGGGTGTAGAACAGCCGTCCTGGCTCGCTGCCGTACTTCGGGTTGACGTGCCCGGTGCTCTCTCCCCGGCCGCCAGCGCGGAAGCGCTGGCCATCGGAGGATGAGGTGGTGCCGTCGCCCCAATGGGCAGCGAAGGCATGGCGGTACTGGTGATTGACCAGCTCGGCCAAGGCCGCCGAATAGGTTTCATCGCGGATATGCCAGGCTTGTAGCCAGGACAGCTTGGCGTAGGTCAGGCCGGGGCTCGACTCGGCCATCTTGGTCAGTCCGAGGTTGATTGCATCACCGAGGATCGCGGACAGCAGCAACGTCCGGTCTTTGGCCTCGGCCCCGTCCTTCAAGTGGGTGAAGTGGCGGCTGAAGCCCGTCCAATCGTCCACGTCCATCAGCAGTTCGGTGATCTTGATGCGCGGCAGTAACTGACTGGTCTGGTCGATCAGCGCCTGCGCCCGATCCGGCACCGCCGCATCCAGCGGGGTGATTTTCAGGCCGGACTCGGTGAGGATGGCATCGGGCAGCTCGTTGTCCTTGGCCAGGCGGGCGACAGTGGCCAACTGCTCGTCCAGCAGCTGCAAGCGCTCTTCCAGGTACTGGTCGCTGTTCGGGTTGATCGCCAGCGGCAGGGCCTGTTCCCGCTTGAGCGCGGCGAACTTCTCGGCCGGCAACAGGTAGTCGTCGAAGTCGCGGAACTGCCGCGAGCCCTTGACCCAGATGTCGCCGGAGCGCAGGGCGTTCTTCAGCTCGGACAGCGCGCAGATTTCGTAGAAGCGCCGGTCGAGGCCTTCCGGGGTGATCACCAGCGGCTTCCAGCGCGGCTTGATGAAGGCGGTGGGGGCATCGGCCGGCACCTTGCGCAGGTTGTCGGCGTTCATCTCGCGCAGGGTCTGCACGGCTGCCAGCACGCCTTGTGCGGCCGGGGCGGCGCGCAGCTCCAGTACCTCCAGCAGGGCCGGCGTGTAGCGGCGCAGGGTGGCGAAGTTCTCGCCGACCAGGTGCAGGTGGTCGAAGCCCTCCGGCCGGGCCAGCAGCTCGGCCTCACTGACGCTCTCGGTGAACTCGTCCCAGGGAATCACCGCCTCGATGGCGGCGTAGGGATCGCTGCCGCTTTCCTTTGCCTCCAGCAGCGCCTGGCCGATCTTGGAGTACAGGCGCACTTTGTCATTGATCGCCTTGCCCTGCTTCTGGAACTGCTGCTGATGCTTGTGTTTCGCGCCGCTGAACAGCTTGACCAGGATGCGGTCGTGCAGATCCACCAGCTCATCAATCACGGTTGCAGTGCTCTCCAGTACCACGGCGGCCAGGGTCGCATAACGTCGCTGCGGCTCGAACTTGCCAAGGTCTTTGGGCGTCATCTGCCCACCCTCGCGGGCCAGCTTGAGCAGGCGGTTCTGGTGGATGTGCCGGCCCAGGCCTTCGGGCAAGTCCACCAACTGAAATGTCTTCAGCCGCTCGATGTGTTCCAGCATGTGCCGAGAGTTGGGTTTCAGCGGTGCCTGGCGCAGCCAGGTCAACCAGGTGATGCTGCTGCCGGCCTTGAGCTTCAACAGCTCGTCCAGCTTGGCCCGATGCGAGTCCGTGAGTGGTTCGACCAGGGCGCGGTAGACCCGCCGATTGGCTCGCGCAATGGCTTCCGAGCAGGCCCGGTCAATCACGCTCAGCGCCGGCAGGATGCGTCGTTTCTGCCGTAGGCTCTCCAGGGCCTGACCGGCCAGCAGCAAGCCTTTGTCGGTCTGCTGGGCCAGCTCGGTTAGCTCGCGCACCAGGGCGCGGAAGTCGGACAGGCCGAACGGGGCCAGTTGCAGGTAGGTGCGCAGTTCCTGGGCATGCTCGCGACGGGTCACGTCGCGCTCGCCGTACTTTGCCCAGCTCGCCGGCTCGGCCTGGACTTGCTTCGCCACCCACAGGATGACCGGCTCGGGCAGCTCGCTGTCGGTTCCCAGCGCGTAACCGGGGTAGCGCAGCAGGCAGAGCTGCACGGCGAAGCCGAGGCGGTTGGCGTCGCCGCGTCGCTGGCGGATCAGCGACAGGTCGGAGTCGTTGAAGGTGTAGTAGCGGATCAGGTCATCCTGGCTTTCCGGCAGCGCAAGCAGGGTGTCCCGCTCCGTGGCCGAGAGGATCAAGCGACGCGGCATGTGTCAGTCGTCCGTGCGGAGGTACTGGTAGGGGTTGTAAGCCGGAAACCCAGAAATTTCCGTCAGCCGATCAACATGGCTTGTCTCGCGCTTGGTCGATGAGTTCCTGCATCGCCCGCATGACTTCTTCGTGGGTGTACGACTTGGCGTTGGGGTCGTCGGCCTCTCGGAGAGCTTCCTCGACCTCGCGGGTCATCCGCGCATATTCTTCCGGCCACAGCGCTTGCTCCATGCGCAGCGACGCCTGCCCAAGCAGGTGCAGCAGGCCGAACAGCCGCATGTCATTGGTGGCGACGACGTGCTCTCGAATCCGCTCCTGGATCACCTCGCAGGCCCGATGCGCCTCTGGCGTCGCCGTGCCCTCGTAGCCGGCTGGGAGTTCTGCTTCTTCAGCGATTCGCGCCCAAGCGATAGCCGGTGGACAGGTTCATTTGCTCATCCACTTGCGCAGCAGACGCTTTTTCAGGGAGGCGCGCTCTTGCGGATTGCGTCCCTTGTGGTTGGCAATGCGATCCGCCGTGGCGGCCTGGCGCTTGATGGGCCAGTAGGAGCGGCCATCCTTACCCATCGACCAGACGTTGCTGACCTGGTTTTCCAGTAGAGGCAGATGGGCGCATAGAGCTTCCGGCGACGCGCTGGCCAGCGCGGTGCGCTCGTGAGTTCGCCAGCGCTGATGCCAGAGTTTCTTGTCCTCGCGCTCGCTACGGCAGGTCGTGTGCCCAACGATGGGCGTTTTGCGGCGGCTGCGGCTCATGATGTGGTTGTCTCCAAGAACATTCAGGACAGGCTTTCTGGGTAGAGCGCCGTCAACCGGGACAGGGTTTCTTGCACTTGTTCCAGCGAGGTCATCAGATGATCAACCTGATCCTGAAGATCCACGGCGAGATCAAATAGCTCAGCCACTCGGCTGCGTGATCCCTCGTTGAACGCGGCCATTGCCAGTTGATGCAGCTTCAACAGGTCGGTGCGCAGTTGCGGAGGTGCGCCGTCTGCGCTGTCATTCAAATCGCCGCGCAGCACGTCCACGGCATCGACTGCACGCAGCAGTGCCGTGGTATCGAAATTCTCGGGAGTCAGTTCGTCCCATTCGTCGTCGGTGATGCGGGCTGCCATCAGGAGGGCTCCGATTAAGCGGTTGCGAGCGTTAGATGCCCGATCGGCTCGGCTGCTGGCCGTACCTTGATTTCGATGTCGTAGCCGAGGCGATTCAGACAATCCATCAGCTTGCGTTCGGATAGATTGGTGAAGTCGCCGCGCATCATGCCCGACACCTTCGGTTGCGGGATGCCCATGCGTTTGGCCGCCGCTTGTTGAGTCAGCCCAAGGGCGCGCATGGCCCTCCTGATCTCGACCACCAGGCCGGTCTTGATCTTGAGCTTTTCAGCGTCAGGCAGTCCAAGGTCGGCAAAGACGTTGCCCGAGCTGCGCTGAACCTCGACGCCTTCAATGATTCGTTTTTGCATTTCGTAGCTCCTGTGCCAATACCTCGGCCACCTTCAGCCGAGCGCGGATGATGTCCATGTCGGCCTTTGGCGTGGCGATTCCGCTCTTGCTCTTCTTCTGGAAGCAGTGCAGGACGAACACCGCTTCCGCAAACTTGACCGTGTATACCGCTCGATAGGTGCCGCCGGCATCGTCTTCGACGACCTCCAGCACGCCGGCACCACCGAACCCCTTGAGCACCTTTGCTGCGTCATCCTGATCGCCTATCTGCGCCAACGAGAGCGCGTAACCGAAACGGCGACGCACGTCGGACGGCAACGCCATCAAATCCTTGTGGCTGCTCGCGATCCATTCGAGCGGTTTTTCTTTGTTTGTCATGACGGAATTTTATACCTGTTCAGGTAATGATGTAAACGCGGCAACCTCAAGGAGGTGTCGTAAAACATTTGTTTTGCGACAGGCTGTCAGCCGCCGCTGTGCTACCTGTGCAACACCCCCTCAAAAATGTACGGAAAACTCTATCGCTATTCACTATTATGCGGAAACCTGTTTTTGATGGTTATCCGCCTATGTTGGTTGGCTACATGCGCGTGTCGTCGGACTCCGACCGCCAGAGCACGGACTTGCAGCGCGACGCGCTGCTCGCCGCCGGCGTCGATCCGCGTCACCTGTTTGAGGATCGTGCCTCTGGCGCGAAGGATGACCGTGCCGGCTTGGCGCGGGCGCTTGAGTTCGTTCGAGCCGGCGATGTGCTGGTGGTGTGGAAACTCGACCGGCTCGGTCGCTCGCTGTCGCACCTGCTCGCCATTGTGACTTCGCTCAAGGACAAGCGGGTGGCGTTCCGCTCGCTGACAGAGAACCTGGACACTACGACGCCCTCGGGCGAATTCCTGTTCCAGGTGTTCGGTGCGCTCGCGCAGTACGAGCGCGCCTTGATTCAGGAGCGCGTCGTCGCGGGCTTGGCCGCCGCACGCAAACGCGGCCGGATCGGCGGCCGGCCGCAGGCGATCACTGGTGAGAAGCTGGACGCCATCGTCGCCGCGCTCGATGGCGGCATGTCTAAGGCGGCGGTGTGCCGCAACTTCAATGTCAAGCGCACTACGTTGATCGAAACATTGACGCGAGCAGGTTGGCGTGGTGCGGGAAGGACGGTCGATGAGCAACAAGAATAAGCTACTCACCGTCTTTTCTGACGCAGAGCAGGAAGCCTTGTACGGCCTACCGGACTTCGACGATGCTCAGCGGCTGGAATACCTGGCGTTGACCGAATCTGAACTGGCGTTCGCCAGCAGCCGGCCTAGCCTGCAGGCCCAAGTCTATTGCGTCTTGCAGATCGGCTACTTCAAGGCCAAGCATGCTTTCTTCCGCTTCGATTGGCATGAGGTCGAGGACGATTGCGCCTTCGTGCTGAGTCGCTATTTCCACGGCGAAGCGTTCGAACGCAAGGCGATCACCAAGCATGAGCACTACAGCCAGAGGGGTCAGATCGCCGAACTGTTCGGCTACCGGTCGTGGGCGGCTAGCTTCCTGCCGCAACTGGCACAGCAGGCTGAACAGATCGTGCGGCGCGACGTAATGCCAGGATTCGTGGCCGCCGAACTGATCGTTTGGCTCAGCGAGCACAAAATCATCCGGCCCGGCCACACCACCTTACAAGAGCTGGTCAGTGAAGCCCTGTCCACCGAACGCAGGCGCTTGGGCGGCTTGCTGGCAGAAGTGTTGGACGAATCGGCCAAAGCTGCGCTGGGCCAGCTCCTGGTGCGTGACGACACCCTGTCTCAACTGGCAGCGCTCAAGCAGGACGCTAAAGATTTCGGCTGGCGTCAGATGGCAGGGGAGCGCGAGAAGCGCGCCACGCTGAAGTCCTTGCACGGGATCGCCAAGGCGCTGCTGCCCAAGCTCGGCATCTCGCAGCAGAACCTGCTGTACTACGCGAGCCTGGCGAACTTCTATACCGTCCATGACCTGCGCCACCTGAAGGCGGAGCAGACCCGGCTCTACCTGCTGTGCTATGCCTGGGTACGTTACCGGCAGCTCACCGACAACCTGGTCGACGCGATGGCCTTCCACATGAAAAAACTTGAGGACGAGAGCCGCACGGGTGCGAAACAGTCCTTTGTCGCCGAACAGCTGCGACGCCATCAGGAAACGCCGCAGGTTGGCCGCCTGCTGTCGCTGTACGTGGACGACAGCGTGGCCGATCCGACGCCGTTCGGCGAGGTGCGCCAACGCGCCTACAAAATCATGTCCAGGGAATTGCTGCAAAACACGGCGCAGCGCATGAGCGTCAAGCCACTGAACAAACTGGCGCTGCACTGGCAGGCGGTGGACGGCCTGGCCGAACGCATTCGACGCCATCTACGGCCGCTGTACGTCGCGCTCGACTTCGCCGGCACGGCCCCCGATAACCCATGGCTCGCGGCGCTGACTTGGGCCAAGAGCGTGTTCGCCAAGCAGCAGCGCCTATCACAACGGCCACTCGACGAATGTCCGGCGGCAACGCTGCCGAAACGCTTGCGTCCGTACCTGCTGATGTTCGATGCCGAAGGCACGCCGACAGGCCTGCATGCCGATCGTTACGAATTCTGGCTTTACCGTCAGGTCAGGAAACGCTTCCAGGCGGGCGAGCTCTACATTGACGATAGCTTGCAGCACCGGCATTTGTCCGACGAGTTGGTTTCGATGGACGAGAAAGCCGCCGTGCTCGCGCAGATGGACATCCCCTTCCTGCGGCAGCCGGTCAGTGCCCAGCTCGATGCACTGGCGGCCGAGTTGCGTGCGCAATGGGTGGCGTTCAATCGCGAGCTGAAACAGGGCAAGCTGACGCACCTGGAATACGACAAGGACACGCAGAGACTGACCTGGCGCAAGCCCAAGGGGGAGAACCAGAAGGCGCGCGAGCAAGCTCTCTACGAGCAACTGCCATACTGCGATGTCGCCGACGTGTTTCGCTTCGTCAACGGCCAGTGCCAGTTCCTGTCGGCGCTGACACCATTGCAGCCACGCTATGCGAAGAAGGTAGCCGACGCCGACAGTCTGATGGCGGTGATCATTGCCCAAGCCATGAACCACGGCAACCAGGTTATGGCACGTACCAGCGACATCCCGTACCACGTCCTGGAGAGTACCTACCAGCAGTACCTGCGCCAGGCGACGCTACATGTGGCCAACGATTGCATCAGCAACGCCATCGCCGCACTGCCGATCTTCCCGCATTACTCGTTCGACCTCGATTCGTTGTACGGTGCCGTTGATGGGCAGAAATTCGGCGTCGAGCGACCAACTGTGAAGGCGCGCTACTCGCGCAAATATTTCGGCCGCGGCAAGGGCGTCGTCGCCTACACGCTGCTGTGCAATCACGTGCCGTTGAACGGCTACCTGATAGGCGCACACGAGTACGAGGCTCACCACGTGTTCGACATCTGGTACCGCAACACGTCGGACATCGTGCCGAGCGCGATCACCGGCGACATGCACAGCATCAACAAGGCCAACTTCGCCATCCTGCACTGGTTCGGACTTCGTTTCGAGCCGCGCTTCACCGACCTCGACGACCAGTTGCAGGAGCTGTATTGCGCCGATGATCTGGCATTGTACGAGAAATGCCTGATCCGGCCGGCTGGCCAGATCGACCGGCAACTCATCGTCGGTGAGAAGGCGAACATCGACCGAATCGTCGCCACACTGGGCCTGAAGGAAATGACGCAGGGCACGCTGATCCGCAAGCTGTGCACCTATACGGCGCCGAACCCGACGCGGCGCGCAATCTTCGAGTTCGACAAGCTCATCCGCAGTATCTACACACTGCGCTACCTGCGCGACCCGCAACTGGAGCGTAATGTTCACCGCTCGCAGAACCGCATTGAGTCCTATCACCAGCTACGCTCGACCATCGCCCAAGTCGGTGGGAAGAAGGAATTGACCGGCCGCACCGACATCGAAATCGAGATCAGCAACCAGTGCGCCAGGCTGATCGGCAACGCGATCATCTTCTACAACTCGGCGATCCTGTCCCTGCTGCTGACGAAGTACGAGGCAGCTGGCAATGCCAAGGCGCTGGCGTTGATCACGCAGATGTCGCCAGCGGCCTGGCGGCACATCCTGCTGAACGGGCATTACACCTTCCAGACTGACGGCAAGTTCATCGACCTGGATGCGCTCGTGGCGGGACTGGAGCTGGGCTGACGGAAATTTCTGGGATTCCGGCGTACAACCCCAAATAGCAAAGTTTATTTTTCTTTTCGGTGAGTCGGTCGCAAATGATTTGGTGTAGGCTCATTGTCATGCCAACTTGGTAGGCTGCATCTACTGGATCCAGCGGTTGTATGTTTTCAGGATAAGCTGGATGATATGCCCAAGCTCGTCCCAGATCGCTAGTGTCATATAGGACGCATAAGAACTCAGGCTTTGGCTCAAGTCGTGCAAGGAAGGGAACTGCTCCTGATGTCCAACTAACCTTGTTGATTGTAAGATGCCCATTTGCGGTTGGGGTGGCATGACCCAAGCTCAGGAAATAACGGTCGATGTCCTCTAATGAATATTTTTTTATGGCTATTTCGTCAGCCACACATTCACTCCATGCTTCTTCAGGTGCCATACCTAAGCCGTGGTGAAAATGCTTATGGTAGTAGTTTTCTAGCCAGTCAGAATACACCGACCTTACATCCTCAAGTGTCATCTGAGCGTTCGCCTCTGAATCGTAGTCACCGCGTGCTTCTGGATTGGAAAAGGTGGTGCCAGGCAAACGCTGTGCAATATCTTTCGTCCAGGTTTTGAAAGATGACTCTACGTGGGGTTTGTCATCTGCCTTACCAATTCTGCAGAATTTAACCTCGGCGCCTAATTCCTTCATGATGTCTTTTAATCTCTGTGCCGTGAACTCTTGGCCATTATCAAAAACATATGAGATTGCAAGCCCCCCATAGGTGTTTTCGCAGTGTAGGGATGCTTTGATTGCACGAATTGTTTTGTCGATAGAGGGCGGGTTTAGCGATATGTCCCAGCCGGCGACGCAGGCTGTACGTACATCTAAGAGCTTGGTGAGCCAAGGGCGGCCCAGCACGTTGCCTTCGGAATCTACTACCTCAATATCAATCTGATGACTATCGCCCTCAATAATCTCCAATATCCGTACATTTCTCTGGTACTTAATGCTCCACTTTTGATGGCTCTTTGCGATTCTGGTGCCTCGCTGGGCTTTTTCTACGGTGTAGAAGTCTAGCTCAGCAAGAATACGGTATAGTGTGCTGGGTGAGGGGGAGGTTAATTTGTGCAGGGCTCCACGGTTTTCATTGGTCCTATGGATCGCACCTTGAATATTGTCTATGACTTCTGCCTTGCTTAGAGGGGGGCAGGTTAAATAATCCGTATCAATGTGATAGCGAATTATTTTCTGAACCTCTTCAGGCTGATTAAGCAGTCGGTAGCCGCGTGCTCGGTGAGTTGTTGGTATGAGGGAAATAATGTTTCCGGCGCGCTGCTTATAGGATTTCACCCACTCGTAAAGAGCTGTGTAGCAGGGTGGTTTTACATCGCCGATTTGAGTCGCGACTTTAGATGCAATTGCCTCCGCTTTTTTTTTCGGTAAATGAGGTCCTAACTGGTCGATTAAGGCCGTCACGTAGGTTACCCGCCTTTTCAATACCTGCCGATGCTTTTCGGAGAGGGCGCACATGATTTTGGTCGGTTCGCAGGGGAATGGGGCCTCCTGCGTCTTGATCAAGTCGCCCTTTAGATGGGCACGGCTCAGTCGTTCGAGGCTCGGGTTCATGATTCGCCCGCTGGGCCTGATCGAGCGAAGTTGAACTCTACTGTCCTTCACCTCTATAACTTGAAAAACTTCCCCGAGATAGGAGTATCGCTCTCCCGGGGAGATCTTCAGTGGCTCGTGCATGATTCAGACTCGGCAGACAGTCCTAGGGGTAAGCGGCCTTTCTAGGTCAGCCTCAATCAGGTGGTGAAAAAGGGCAAATGACACGTCGGCGGGATGTGCACCTTGAGCGATGAGCGCTGCGATCGTCGCCTGGCCAAAAAATCTGCCCATGAGTAGATGCACAACTGTAGCGCCACCTTCGGGACTTCCAGCGTAGGCTTGGTGATACATATATTGCAGGTTGTGCATCTTGGCGCGCGACGCAAATCGGGTAAGATCCAGTAGTGCGATTCGTACTGGTATTGTGTCAAATACTGATTCGAGAATTTCAGCACGGTACGGGATAGGGGAGGCAGGGGCATCGGGTCGCACCAAGAGATAAATGCTGTAAAGGCCTTCGCCATTCACCGCGAGCACATCAGGTATGAAGCGAATTTTTGATTTTTCGCTATATAAAACAAAGGGGCGGGGAAGATAGGCTGCTGTTTCCTGATCTTGCTCGAGGTACAGGCAAGCGTGAATCTGAATCAGACTTTCACAAGTCAGCGATGCGTTGTTCTTTCGTGAAGGAAATACGGTAGTAGACTTAATATGGGTTCCCGAAGCCAACGGCTGGGGCTCCACGATTTCCAGTTCTGACTGCAGCACTCGTTTGAAGTCTGTGAGGTTGAGCATTCTTCGACCTCCTCATTCAATGCATGCCCGTATGTTCGCTTCCGTTCCGGAGCTCGAGCTGCCTAAACAGGAGCTCCGCACTCCGACTTGACCGATAGAGGGAATCCCAACCCACGAGCACTAGAGCTGGTTTCGTCATTTAAGCCAACGGCTCCCGCGGCAATAGGCTAGGTGGTCAGCTGAGAGACGCCTTGACGGGCCACTTGTTCATGACCTTATCCCTCTGCTAATGACCTGGTTCACCATCGCTTAGCGATCTGTAGACACATTATGCGCGCCTGTCGCCGTGGCTCCGAGACCCGTTATGCTCTAAGCGAGTTCACAATTTTTTTTCATGGAAGAAAATTATTTCCGCAGGATCAAGGACTTACTGCATCGCTCTTTGATCAGATTTCGCAAATGTCTTCCGCATGCGTGATAACCCTCCTGAGTCGTCTCACCGAGCCTTGTCCAGGTGTTGACACAATGAGCGCTACACTGCGGTAGTTGCGGGTACATGGAGGGTGAGGTGTCATGTCCACGAAAATTGAACTGCCGGCAACCATAAGCACTGCCCAGCAGTGGATCCTCGCAGCTGAAGCGGCCAAGGCGGTTGGCTGTGCAGTGCGCAGCTATGAGCTAGCAGCCTGGCAAGCTCGCAGTGATCCCACCGTAGGGGCCGGTGAACCTATACCGGCGGAGTATCGCAAGCGCTGGAATGCACTGTTTCGTGGTGTGAAATGGCGCAGCACCACGTGGGAACGACTGTATCCGTTGTGCCCGATCCTGCAGGGAGTGCACGACGACATCCTGTGGACGGCGCTGGATCCTGGCATCCCCAGTCAGGTATTCGATGAGTGCTTGCTAACATGGCGCCTGAGCGGAAAGCCCTTGCCGATGTGCTCGCCGTCAACCATGGAGAGCCTGTGCGGGTGTCCAAGCTGGAGGCGTTTGGGCTACTTGCTGATCATTCTGCGTAGCCGGTCGCCTCAGTTCTGCTTGCTACGGTGTTGGGTTAGGAAGAATTTCCTAGCGTACTGTGCCCTGACCAGCCTGCCGCCCTATGGCCACCTGGCAGCACTGGCGCTGTACGATTTGTTCACTCGGCTGTTCCAGGCAGCCCCTCAGGAGACGCCGGACAACTGGCCTGCCCATAGATGGGGCTATATGAAAGACAGAGCCTTGTTTAGGCGCCTGGGACATTTCTTGATTGTACAGCGTTGGGTCGATGGCTGGGATGATCGCTGCCTGATGTGGCTGTGGCATCTGGTCCACAAACGCAACTCGCTACACCTGACGCGCCTTTGCCAGGCTGGGGGCAGCGAGTCAGCATTACTCCTACCGTGGCGTCTGGCAACGTGCGTGGAGAAGGCCCTGAAGGGCGATCAGGATTTTCAGCTGGAGTTCGATTTGCGCGGGCTGCGCACAGCTGGCCGCCGCTCCTCGGCCTAACCAGCGTCTGGCGGCGGATCAACGGCACTCTCGCGCTCTGCCCGTAGTTGGCGGATTAACATATGCAGGGCCGCCAGTTGTTGCGTGTGGCTACGCAGGTCGCGGCGGTCCTGGCGATGCTTGAGTACATACCGCCGGCTTTTTTCTCGAGCCACGGACGCATCGATCTGCACGGCGTGAAGGCGCTCCCGTTGCTCCTGCAGGTCACTTTCCAGCTGCTTCGCGTAGCGTTGCGTCTGCAGCAGGTGTTCGCCCTGCGTACGCAACTCGAGGCCACGAGCCTGCAACGCGGCATTCAAACGCTCCAGTTCACGGTACACCTGGCCGAGCTCCTCCTGCTTGGCCAGCAGCTGACCTTGCAGCCGCCGCAGCTCTTGCTGCAGCTGATGCAACTGCTCCTCGGCGCGGCGTGTTTCTTGCTCACGTTGCGTCAGATGCTGCTGGCGATAATGGTTTAGCGCTTCCCGGGCATGCCGATGCTTATCTTCTAGGGACTGGATATGCGCCGCCCGCTCCTCAAGGAGGCGCTGTAAGCCACGTTCATTCTCGGCCAGACGCTGACGCTCAGCGTCGACCTCGTGCAGGCGGGAGTTCAAGGCCTGCTCCCGGACGAGGCCGTCGCGTCGCTCGTTGTTAAGCAGGGTATGAGTCTGCTGCAGCTGCTCGAAGCGAGCCTGCTCGACCTGCCGTTGCTGCGTAGCGCGGGCCTCTTGCTGCGTCAACTGTTCACGCTCGTGAGCGACTGCCGCCTGGGCGTGGGCTATCAAGCGCTCGGCTAGACTGCTGATATAGGCGAGCAACTCCTCGTCCAAACTGGTGCCGCTGGGCGGTGGCCTCTGCTCTGCCGCTAGCTCCTTCAGGTAACGCTGGATAGTGCTTTTCGAGCCGGTGTTGCCCAGTTCGGTACGCACCGCATCGATGCTCGGTCGCTCTCCGCGGGCGAGCAGGGCGTCACGGGCGCGCCGGACGAGGACCTTGTTGATGCCGCCGCGAGCCATGGGCTTACTCCGACGATTTCGTACTGGTTTACACAGTATGGAATTACACCTGTACAGAGTTAACCTGGTGGCAGGATTTTCGGATGAACTGACGTTCAAGAAGCCCAGTTTCTCGAACGTGATAGGTTCTTCGCTGTGAATGGGCCTTGAATCGCGGTACGCGAGGAGGCAGCGTGGACGATTTAGCCGAGCGCTATCTGCAGGCCGCGCGGCGCGCCAGCACGCAACGGCGTTATGCGCAGGCCATCGAGCACTTCGAAGGGGAGTGGGGTGGGCTGCTGCCGGCATCCAGCGAAAGCGTGGTGCGCTACCTCGCCGCCTATGGCGCGCGACTATCGGGCAGCACGCTGCGCACACATCTGGCGGCACTGGCGCAATGGCACCGTCAGCACGGCTTCGCCGATCCGACCAAGGCTGCGCGGGTGCGCGACACCCTGCGCGGCATTCAGGCGCTGCACCCGCAGCCAGTGCAGCAGGCCGAGGCGCTGGCATTGCAGGAACTGGAAACCTGCATTGCCATGCTGACCGAGGAGCTAAACAGCGCGCGGCCGGCGATATGCCTACGTGCGGCGCGTGACCAGGCGCTGATCCTGCTCGGCTTTTGGCGGGCGTTTCGCGCCGACGAGTTGTGTCGGCTGCAGGTAGAGCACCTTCGGCTGCGCCCAGGGCAGGGGCTGGAAATATTTCTGCCAAGCAGCAAGGGCGATCGCGCCAACCGCGGCCGCTCGTTGCGCGTGCCTGCGCTCAAGCGCCTGTGCCCGGTGGCCGCATATGAGCAGTGGCGCGAACTCAGTGGAGTCAAACAGGGGCCGGTATTTCGTGCGATTGATCGCTGGGGCCATCTGGCGGCACACGGCCTCAACCCCAACAGCGTGTCACGCGTGTTGCGCCAGGCTTTGCTGCGCAGTGGGGTAGACGGCGCGGGTTACACCGGTCACTCGCTGCGCCGCGGCTTTGCCACCTGGGCCAGCCGCAACCGATGGAGCAGCAAGGCGCTGATGGAGTACGTCGGTTGGCGCGACGTGCAGTCCGCGACTCGCTACATCGATGCCGATGCGCCGTTTGGTGACTGGGAGCGATAAGCGGGGCAGGGCCGGTCCGATGGTGTCAAGCTTTGGGGCCAGCGCACTTGTTTTCGCTGGCAGGGCCGGTCCCTGACCGATGGATAGGCCCCTTCAGCCCTGCAGAGAAGGGCGGCCGGCGGGCTTGATGCACAGCTCGTCCAGGGACAGGGTGCCTCGATGTCGTCCGCAGCGAGCGATGGGGGGGGCTGCGACCTCCGGGTTCAGGAACAGGGGCCGTCGCTGGACGGGCGTGCGTAGCAGGCCGAGCGATGTCAAACTCATGGTGATCGCCTCAATTATACTGTATTTATATACAGCAAACAGAGGCGTCGCCTGAGAGCAATGTGCAGAATCTGGACATTGCTATGAGCGAGGAGGAGACCCCGTAATGGAGGACCGCGAAACCGAGTCCCGAGTTCGGGAGGTGCAGGCCCTGGCCGAGCGGGTCTTCGAAGACCGCGCGACCGCGCTCGACTGGCTGGCTAGGCCCAACGCGGCGCTGGGGGTTGTCACCCCGCTGAGTTGCTGTGTGACGGTGGCGGGGGCGCAGCAGGTCCGAAGGATTCTGCGGGCCATCGAGTCTGGCGGGGCGGCTTGATCACCGCTAGAGCTGGAGGTGCGGCATGTGCGGATGTGTAGAGGTGGCGGGACGCTACACGGAAAGCAGCAAGCTGGTGCGGGTCTACTTCCCCAACCCGAAGGCGGCCCTGCCGGTGCTGCAGGCCGACGGTTCGGTGGAGTGGCTGCCCTGGGGGCGGCGCCAGGAGCAGAAGGGAAAACTGCCGGCGACCGGCTGGGCGAGGGTGGACTCGATCAGAGCGGGAAAATGGGCGCGCTTCCATCCTCGGGAGGTGTGGATCGTGGCGGAACGCTTCATGGAGAAGGATCCAGCGGGTGTCTCGCACTGGTTCGATCTGGAGGAAGGCCAGGCCATCGAAGGCCTGCTGGTGGCCGCCGGCGATGAGCGTCGGGTCTACGTGGTGAGCACGTTGCCGCCGCCGGGATGCGAGTCCATTCATGGCCGCTGGCCACTTGTTCGACTCGCAGAATGACTTCTGGTCTGGCTGAGTCACCTTCCGCTGGTCCATGCGGAATTTAGTTGATGGTCTCGATGGGATCTGCAGGTGGCATCGGGTAGTGCTTGGCCTCGTGCCTCTCGATCAGCGACGCCAGAGCATCCAGCTCATTGCCCTCCGGTGTACCAATCTCGGCACCCCACAGCTGCTCCATGCGGGCAAGGGCTGTAGCTAGGTCTTCCTCGGAAAGAATCAGCTTGATGTTCATTGCCCTGTCTCCGCATTGAGCTGATTGTACTGGCCATATCGGCGATGGCTTCCGAGTATGACCGCTGGCCAAAAATCGAGACCAGCCTGGATTGCCGGAGCATCAACGAAAGCGGGTCCGCATTGCCTCAATGGATAACAGCTCGGAGAGGGGAACCGTGCCTATACGATCACACGCAATACGCTCGATGCGGAGATCCTCCAGCTCATCGAGGAGTGCTTGGTAAGCCTCTGCGCTGGGGGTGACGGCTGCTTGCTTGGACTGGTCAGACATCGCTGCATACCCTGTTGGCCCCTGAGAGGCGACCCGCAGGCTCCATCGTTTCGCCATGGGCAAGAGCTGCCTTTATGAAGTGGCGTTGGTTGACCGAAGCACCGCCGCCCAAGCGGAGGGCCTCTTCCGTGAATTTCGCGATCATGGCGTGCTTGTCAGAGACGTTCTTGTGCTTCATGCCTACCTCATGCGGGGTTGTGTCCCGAGACGATAAGTGTCACTGAGTGATTACAGCCACTCAAGCTGAATGTAGCTGCGCTGCCAGCCCGTTTCCTGAGGCCGGCGGTGGCGATTTGAAAGCCTCGCCGTCGTTCGCTTCGGGCGGATGCCGGCTAAAACACGCACGACCGCTTTCCCATTTTTGGGGAGCATGAGGTGCTCAAGACGGGATCGAAAGTCGCTGCCGCCAAGGGCGTGAAGCCAGGAGTTGACTTGCAGCCAAATTGCCACCGAAACAGCAGCGGCACAGAGGTTTGCTCAGGTCGTCGTAAATAATCGGGTAGCCGTCCTGATCAAGCAAGTCGCCGCCAGCCGCCTTGAGGAGGGCATGGCCGGCGACTACGTCGTGCGGATACACGGGGTAGAGCGAAATCCCCGCAATGCCGTCGCCGGCGGCCACCCTGGCGAGGCGATAAGCGATGCTGGGCATCGGGCTGAAGCCTGCGGGTGAACAAAGTTCGGCATTCAGCTCCGGTTTTTGGTTGGCGGCTGTGCTTACGAATACCACCGTAGCGGCGTCGAGTTGCCGTGCAGACAGGTCGGGGGAACTTTGTATGCCATTACGCAGAAGGCCAGTCATGCCTGACTCCCAGCTGATACAGTCCGGCCCACGCGGAGAAATCGGCGCATAGACAACGCCCAGCACTGGCTCGGAGTCCCGAAGCAGCCCCACGGAGATGGCCGAGCCTTGTCGGCCTGCCAGAAAATCGGAAGTGCCATCGTTCGGATCCACCACCCAGCAATAGCGTGCCCCCGTCAGTGCGCTCCCCGTCTCCTCTCCCCAGAAGTCACCTGCCTGCAGTCGTAGCAGCCCCTTGCGCAGCTGGATCTCAACTTCGACGTCAATGTTGGCCTTGTCTCCTTCCCCGCGCGGCCCTCCTGGGCGATTGGCCTCGGCGGCGATAAGCGCTCCGGCGCGCAGAATCAGTGGGATGATTTCGTTCAGCATGGGCAGGCCTTGAGCCTAGGCCTTCCAACTGGTTCAGCGGCGCCCCCTTGGCCTCTCGTCGAGGCAACAACCGAGGAATCCTCGGTTGTTGGAATCAGCTTATTCATCCTTGGACGACTCCTCATGCGCAGACTCAGCCTGCTCCTCGGCGAGTTCGCGCTCCCACTGGGCGACCAGTGCGTCGACCCGATCGGGGATCAGTGGCGTCTTCGACAGGACGAGGCGCGGTCCGTCACCGACCCAAGCCTCGACCAAGTACAGCGAGTCTCCTACTTGGAGATCGAGCCGCTGCAGGACTTCGTCGGGGAGGCGTAGGGCTGGCTCCCCGTCCCAGTCTTCGATCGGCAGATTGATCGGCATGGCTGCAATCCTTCCGTAGCAGAGGTTTCCGCAGGGGGGCGGCGGCAGAGCGCTGTTCGCAGCTCCCACCGCTCAGGCCGACAGTCGAGCGCACTCGTGACAGGACTCAGCTCCTTATCAGCTGCGTGGCCTCGGCAGCTGAGAAAATAGCGCGCTCAGTTCGCAGCTGAGACAAATCAGAGCATGTCCCTTCTATATAGCAATGGCCACCCTCGATCACGTGGACGTAATTTGAGTACCCATCTCTATCGTCAATATCTACACGCAGCTCCTGTAGACGCTCCATTTTCCAGCCATCACTGCCATTCATGTATCCGGGGCTGACTAGCATCACCTCTTCAACCCACATGCGATCGTGCTGCTCGCTGAGCAGCCGCTCAAGCTCTGGTGGGGATGGGATCAGCAACGTCTTGGTGAAGCTCTCGTCACCGGCTACATACCCGATGGTGGTGTAGAACCAGGGGCACCTGAGAGATAGCTCCACATAGCGCCAATGGAGAGAGTTTTCATCCCCAAAAAGCCTTCCCAGAGGCATTTCTGCCTGGCGGTATGTCACAAACATGGCCTTCGCCTCACAAAATGAACACTATAGATTGTAGCTCTATAGTGTTCAATGGGGCCTTATCGTTCCTTTTGCGAGAGCAGCAAATGGAACTGAAACAGGCACTCGGTATCGCCCTGAAGCGACACAGGCTGAGCAAAGGGCTCCCACAAGAGGCTTTCTCGAACGTCAGCAGTCGAACCTACCTGAGCACGCTTGAGCGTGGGCTCAAGAGCCCTACGGTCGAGAAGGTGCATGAGATTGCATCTGCCATGGGGGTTCATCCTCTGACGATCCTAGCTAGCTGCTACCTGCTACAGGACGAAACTCTCAACATTGACGACCTGTTTTCCCGCATTCGCATGGAGCTTATTCAAAGCGAGCAGTCTGCCTGAGACAGCCCTGTCCAGATGCACCTCTACAGGTGGGGCGTGGTCGAGCTGAACTCAACTGAATGGTCAGGGGGGATGAAAATCACTGATCTTAGAACGCGTGGTGTTCCGCGAGCGGCAGCGCGAGGGAGCCGACTTGGCCAAGCGATGTGACGCCTGCCGAGACTGGAAGAATGCCCGTAGCGAAACCAGGTTCGCTGCGCTGTGCTGTCACGCCGAGGCCCATGATCCGAAGGCCGCCCTGGCTCCTGAGTTCGGCATCAGCCGGACCAACCTCTATGATTACCCGCGAACCGGCGAGTAGCAGGCCGCTTCCATGTTAGCGCCGATGTAAAACTGACCCACCGGGGATGCGGACAAAAACTTGGACTGGTTATGCCGCTAAGCCCAGGCTTTCACGATACTCAATGGGACTGAGCGCGCCGAGGGAAATCTTTATACGTTTTTCGTTGTACCAGCGAATGTATGAATCCAAGGCCTGAATGAACTGCTCGATGCTCGTTGACTGCCAGTTGCGAGGATAGAACAGTTCCGTTTTCAGTCGGCCGAAGAAACCTTCACAAGCCGCGTTGTCTGGTGAGCAGCCTTTGCGCGACATCGAACGAATCAGCTTCGCATCAGCGATGCGCGATAACCAGCCGGGCCAGCGGTAGTGAGCGCCACGATCGGAGTGAACAACAGGCCGTTTATCGTTACTGGCCACCGTTTCGATAGCTGCATCCAGCATCGTGTTCACAAGCTCGGCGTCGGGACGCGTGCCGATCGACCAACTGATTACCTTCCCATCGAAGCAGTCGATCATGGGGGACAGGTACACCTTGCCTGCCGGGATCTGGAACTCCGAGATGTCGGTCAGCCATTTCTCATTCGGAGCTAGGGCCGTGAAGTCGCGGTTGAGGAGGTTTTCCGGCGCCGGACTGATCTCCCCGAGGTAGGAACCGTATCGACGCCGTTTCGGCTTGGCGACGACTAGGCACTCCTGCTTCATCAAGCGCTGCACCACCTTCTCTGAAAGGCGCACACGCTGCCTGCTCAACGAAGCTCGCATCCGACGGTAGCCATAGCAACGATGATTGCGCTCGAATATGTCCGCCATGGCACGACGCACTTCGGTGTACTTTTCCGCGACCTGCATTCGGGCTCGATGATAGAAATAGGAGCTTCGGGCCAAGCCCAACGCGTCAAGCAGCTCTAGCAAGGAGTACCTATGCCTAAGGGCATCAGCCAGCAATGTCTTCTCCCGATTGGTCAGGACTTGCCGGTTGATGCCCGTCTCTTTTTTTATGAGTTCATTCGCCCTCATCAACAGGTCATGTTCAAGCTGCAAACGGCGAACATCGAGCTGGAGAGATTCGAGTTGCCGCTGCAACTCCTCTCGTTCCGGTGACGATGAGGGTTCAAGTCGACACTTCATGGATGGGGATACCTCTGGGCCGAGTAGCTGGTTTTTCCAGTTGTACAAGGTCGGCCTGCACACGCCCAGCTTTTGAGCCAGGGCTTTCGCACTTTCTTTTCGCGTGCACAGCGCGATGACCGCTGCCTGCTTCACCGCTGGCGGCCGGGCTAACCCGTCTGATCGACTGACAACACGCGTATGCAACTCGGGGTGCATTTCGTAAATCCAGGCACGCAAAGAATCCCGCGCGGGGTAGCCCAACGCCTTGATGGTAGCGGCGATGTTGCGACCGTATTCGAGATAGTGCTCGACAGCCTTTTCCCTTTGGGCCGGTGAGTACTTCGACTTCGAGTTCTCGTAGCAACGCGGCAGGTCGAGGCATCGCTCATACTCTGCGTGCCAGCTCTTCAAAGAGTTCTTCGTCGGGTAGCCCAACTGACGAATAGTTGCCCCGGTTCGCTTGCCCAGTTTGATGTAGAGCTTGACCGCTCGGATACGGTCTTCGTATGAATACATGAACTACCTCCAGGTAGTCCAAGATTTCCGCCGCATCCCCACCCCAGCGAAGTAAAACTGACCCACCTGGGCTACCGTCGCGGCCTTTTCGAGGCCGCCCATGTTGACCCAGGAGCAAGCAGTGGAGATCAGAGTATTGGCCCGTCAAGGGCACAGCATTCGGCAGATCGCCAAGACGCTGGGCGTGTCCCGCAACACCGTCCGGCGTTACCTCAAGGAGCCTTCCGTCTCGCGTTACTCGCCGCGGGAACCCAGGCCCACCAAGCTCGACCCCTTCCACGACTACCTGCGCGAGCGGGTCAGGCAGGCGCATCCGCTCTGGCTGCCAGCCACCGTGCTGCTGCGCGAAATCCGCGAGCAGGGCTATCAGGGCGGCGCTTCCCAGCTGCGCGCCTGGCTGGCCAAGCTCAAGCCGGCCAGGCTCGACGATGGCCCGGTAGTACGCTTCGAGACCGAGCCCGGCAAACAGATGCAGGCCGACTTCGTGGTCTTCCGCCGCGCCAAATCACCGCTGTCGGCCTTCGTGGCCACGATGGGTTACAGCCGGATGACCTATGTCCACTTCGTGCCGGACGAGTCCTTCGAGTCGGAGCACAACTCGCTGCTGCTGGCCTTCGACTACTTCGGTGGAGTCCCGCAGGAGGTGCTGTTCGACAATATGAAGACCGTCGTCCTGGAGCGCGATGCCTATGGCGACGGCAGCCACCGCTTCCATCCGGGCCTGCTCCAGATGGCCGACGACCTGGGCTTCCGGATCCGCCTGTGCCGCCCCTATCGGGCACGCACCAAGGGCAAAGTCGAACGCTTCAACCGCTACCTGCGCGAAAGCTTCTACAACCCGCTGCATAGCCGGGTGAATGCCGCCGGCCTGCTGGTGGACAGCGGAACGGCCAACCGACTGGTCGGCGAGTGGCTTGCCGAGGTCGCCAACGTGCGCATGCATGCCACGCTCGGTGAACGCCCCATTGATCGCTGGCGTCGGGAGCGCGGGCTGTTGACGCCCTTGCCGCAGGCCCTGCGGCAGGAGTGGGCAGCGTTGCTGGGCGACCGACCACGGCCCATCCCCCATGAGTCCTTGCAGCATCCCCTGTCGGTCTACGAGTCGATCCGGGAGGCCTGCGCATGAACCTGCAACACGAGCGCATTGCCGAGCTGTGTCAGGCTCTCAAGCTCGAACGCGTCGCCGATCACTACCCGGTGCTGGCCCAGCAGGCGGTCCGGGAGGAGCTGAGCTTCAGCGATTTCCTGGAGCAGTTGCTGCGCCATGAGCAGGGCTTTCGCCAGCAGCGTAGCCGCGAACTGCTGACGCGGATGGCCTGCTTTCCGGCGATCAAGACGCTGGAGGAGTACGACTTCGGCTTCAGTCCCGGCGTGCCCAGGGCGCTGCTGCATGAGTTGGCAGGGCTGGCATTCGTCGAGCGCACCGAGAACATCGTGCTGATCGGCCCCTCGGGAGTCGGCAAGACGCATCTGGCCATCGCTCTGGGCTATCGGGCGGCGCAGAGCGGCATCAAGACCCGTTTCATCACTGCGGCCGATCTGATGCTGCAACTGGGTGCGGCCCAGCGACAGGGACGGCTGAAGGCCTACCTCAACCGCGCCATCCTGGCCCCGCGACTGCTGGTGATCGACGAGATCGGCTACCTGCCGTTCGGTCGTGAGGAGGCCAACCTGTTCTTCCAGGTGGTGGCCAAGCGGTACGAGAAGGGCTCGATGATCCTGACCTCGAACCTGCCGTTCACCCAGTGGGCCGATGCCTTCAGCGGCGACGCCACACTGACCGCCGCCATGCTGGATCGTCTCCTGCACCATGCCCACATCCTCACCCTGACCGGAGAAAGCTACCGACTCAAGGACAAACGCAAGGCGGGCGTCATCCGCCAGAACCGTAAACCCGACTGATCCAGGTGGGTCATTATTACTTCGGTGAATCCAGCCCAAAGTGGGTCAGTTTTCAGTCGGCGTTGACACCAATTTGATTCTGTTACGAAACCAAAGGAGTGAACATGTCCAAACTAGCCGAATTTCGTCGTGCCGAGCGTGAGCTGCAGAAGCAGATGGCCTTGCTTGAACAGCTGCAGGCCGACGCCAGCCTCCAGCGCGAAATGGAGTTCGAAGACAAGCTTAAGGCGCTGATGGCGGACTACAGCATGGATCTGGCAAAGGTGGTAGCCATCCTCAATCCGCCGCCGGTCGAGCTGGAGCCGCTTGCCCCGGTTGCCGTGAAGCAGCGCCGCCCCCGCCAGGTGAAGGTGTATGTGCAGCCAGTTACCGGCAAGCGTATCGAGACCAAGGGTGCGAACCATGCCCAGCTCAAGGCCTGGAGGGCTGAGTTTGGTGCTGAAGTGGTGGAGGGCTGGCGAATGGCCTGAGCCAACGCGTTCACGCTTCGGGCAGCCTCACCCCCGACAGGGGCTTACAGCTGCTCGACCTTCAGAAACAGGCCAGCAACAGCGGTCTTTAATGCTGCGAAAAGCGGAGCTGATAGCTCGGCTCGACGGCAAAGTCATCCAACGAGTAGGTGCTCCCCGAACCTGCCCCAAGAGCCTGCCCGCACTCGCGCTGGCTTGCAGCACGACCACAGCTATATAGGACGCATCGAGCGTGGTGAGGTGAACATCACCGTCGAGAAGCTGTATCGCATCGCCAGCATGCTGAGCTTGATCCAACCTCCCTCCTGCCTCCAGTATCGGAGCTACAGGGCTAGTCGATTCTGGAGCTCAGAAAAACCCACGGCAGACCATCGTCGCGCTGCTCCTCTATCTTCCCGGCAAGCAGCACCTCATCGGCGGTCGGGTAATGACGCAACAGTCGACGCGCCTCAATGCGCACGGTCTCAGGCAGCGTCTTGTCACGAGACAAGTCAACCAGAAACTCACGGGCTTGAATGATCGAGCGGGTGCGCTCACTGGGCATCGTCATTCCGTTCTCCTTGCATAAATCTCATCTAGCTAAATGCTCTGCCTGGCCATTGGTGCATGGCGTCAGACCGGCGGAGGGCCAGCCAGGGCCTTGCTCATCCAAGCAGGCATTTTGCAGGCTGCCAACTGCTTGAGTTCGGCTGGCGTCAGCTCGTTCTTGATCTTCGTGACTGAAGTCGGATTCACGCCTTTGCTGCCCAGGTAGAAGAGCGCTACAAGGGCCAGTCCCACCTTGGTTCCGGCATGCTGCAACTTTTCTGGGGAAACATGCCGGAGCCGTATCGTCAGGGCACCGAGTCGAATCTCTCGACTTGAGCCGCTCGTATACAGCACAGACTGTGTTTGCATCTGGGTGCTCAGGCGAAATGCCCTGACCGCCTCGGCACCATGCACCTGGATCGTTTCGTGATTCCGCTTGGCGATCACCCGGATCACAGCCAAGGCACTGGGGCGGACACTGCCGACATACGGACTGATCTTCGGTCGCATATAGATCCCGCGAGTGATCCGCTCCAGCTCGCCAGCGCTCACCAACCGGGCTATCGCCTTGCAGACAGCAGAGCGTGATCCCAGCCCTGCAAATCGTCGAGAGCTGAACGGTTGCCCTTTGGGTTGGTATTTCACCTGTTGCCAGATGGTGGAGGCTATGGGCATGGTGTATCCATGTGATCAGAAAGTGTGCCACTCATGGGCGTTAACCGATGCTACATGCCGTACCTGCGGATCACCGTGGATCTTCTTCGGCCCCTTCGATTATTGGTATTGCCCCGACAATAATTGCTCATCGCCCGCTGGCAGCAGGGCCTCGAGGTCGATGACCAGGGACGGCTGGAACCCAGACTCCTCCCCTGGATAGCCCCGCTGATTGGAGACAACCCGCGTCCCATTCACTTCGAAGTCGACCGAGGTATGCGTGTGGCCATGCACCCACAAGGCCACGCGATCGCCCCCTATCAGATCCTCCCAGTCGTTCGCGAAGGCCGCATCCAGGATCGTGCCGGCATGGGGGCTTTCCTGCAGCGAGCGCAGCGTCGGGGCGTGGTGTGTGATCACCACGGTCGGTCCTTCATAGGGCTCGACGAGCTTGCTGCGCAGCCAGTCACGGGTCTTCTCCGCCTGCTTGATCAGGTCCGTCGGCCGGATGCGGCGATAGTTCTCCGTGCGGATCTGGCGGAAATCGCTCAGCGCCTGCTGCGCGCTCAACGCGGCCAGGGGCGGGTTGCCGGTGGCAGCGAAGTCGGTCCACATCGTGGCGCCGAGGAAGCGCACGCCGCCGATCTCAACCTCATCCCGATCCATGACGTGCACACGTTCGTCGCCGGCGGCACGCATCGCCTGCAGCGTCTTGGTGAGGTGGCCACGGTAGAACTCGTGGTTGCCCGGCACGTAGAGCACCGGGCAGTCGAATGCCTGCCTGGCCCACTCGATGCCCCGTACGCCGAGGTCGATATCGCCCGCGAGGATGACCACATCCGCATCCCTCACCTCGGGCGTGAAGGGAGCGAACTCGTTGTGCAGGTCGGACAGGGGGTGAATTCGCATCGGGAGTGCCTGTTGCAGTGAATGCCGACCAGTATGTGCAAAATCTGCACAATGCTCGGCGAGCCGCACTATTGTGATCTTGCCCAGCATTCGTGGACACGGGTTTAAATACTCATCCGGGCCTCGAAGGCCTCCGGGCTGATGTTCCCCAATGTGCTGTGACGCCGCTGGCGGTTGTAATCGGTTTCGACGTATTCAAACACGGTTTTACGCATCTGGGCGCGGCTCATGAAGCGCTCGCCGTGTAGACCGGCTGATCCCCTTCGTGGTCGAGAGGGTTCCTGCGGCTTTCTTGTCTGCAGTCCTTGAGGAGGAGCTGATGGCACCGGACTACCAGCTGTGAACCGCCCCGGGAATTCCGGAGGCTCTTTGGTGTGAGTCATGACGTCTGGGCCGACTTGGTGAGTTGTTGATAGTAAAGGGCTTCAGCCTCGGCAGGTGGGATGTTGCCGATGGGTTCCAGCAGCCTCCGGTGGTTGAACCAGTCGACCCACTCCAGAGTTGCCAGCTCCACCGCCTCCCGATTTTGCCAGGAACGACGATGGATCACCTCAGCCTTGTACAGGCCGTTGATGGTCTCGGCCAAGGCGTTGTCGTAGGAGTCCCCCACGCTGCCCACCGAGGGCTCGACCCCGGCTTCGGCAAGTCGCTCGGTGTAGCGTATCGGCACGTACTGTACGCCGCTGTCGCTGTGGTGAATCAGCCCGCCGCGGTCGACGGGCCGGCGGGCATACAGCGCCTGCTCCAGCGCATCGAGCCCGAAGTCAGTACGCGCCGAACTGGAAACTTTCCAGCCGACGATCCGCCGGGCAAAGACGTCAATGACGAAGGCCACGTAGACAAAGCCCTGCCAGGTGCTGACGTAGGTGAAGTCCGACACCCACAATGCATTCGGCCGCTCGGCGCGAAACTGGCGATTGACCTTATCTTGCGGACAGGGCTTGGCCTTGTCGCTGACCGTAGTCTTGGCCGGTTTGCCGCGTACGACACCTTGCAGCCCCAGTTGCCGCATCAGCCGCTCAATCGCGCAACGAGCCACCACGAAGCCTTCCCGCAGGAGCTGCCGCCAGACCTTGCGTACGCCGTAGACCTGGAAGTTCTCCTCCCAGACCCGCTGGACATGCTCGCAGAGCATTTCATCCTGGCGCATGCGGGCTGACTGCCGCGCAGGATCTACTTTCCGGGCTGCATGCTCGTAGTAGGTCGATGGAGCGATCGGCAGCACCCGACAGATCGGCTCGACTCCATAAACATCATTTTCAGTAAGCGCGGGTAGGGGACACCCAGAGGCCTGTCTGCGGTCTAAATCAGGCGATGGGCGGCGTCGGCTGTAAATGGCGGATCGGCGTGTTCGCCGCCTGACGCAGGCAGTCGAGCAGATCGAGGACGCTGCCGTCCATAAGCGGTTCGTCACGCCAGCACATGCCGATTGAGCCTTGGGTTTCGAGCTCGAAGTCCAGTGAGACCACCAGGCCGCGGGCTGTGAAGTGTTCGGCGACGCGGCCGGACGCGACCGAGATCATGTCGCTGTTCTGCAGCAGCCATAGATTGCCCATCAGCGATGAGGATTCGACCCGGCACGGCAGCGGCTTGAGACCGGCCTGGGTCAGCGCCATGTCCAGGCGGCTGCGGATCGGTGTGCCTTCCGGCCAGAGGATCCAGTCATAGGCGAGCAGATCCTCCCAGCCCAGCTCGCGGCGCCCGCTCAGCGGGTGGCCAGGACGGGCGACGACCTGCATCGGTTCGTGGTAGAGCAACTCGCTGCGCAAGGTGGCGCGCGGTTGATAGCTATCCAGACGGCCAACCACCACATCCAACTCGCCCTGCTCCAGTCGCTCGAGCAGGGCGTTCATCGTGCTTTCCTGCAGCTGTACCCGCGACCGCGGGTGCTGGCGGAGGAAGTAGGTGATCGCATCCGGTACCAGGCTGGGCGCCGAGGCCGGCGAGGTGCCCAGCGCCACGCTGCGCGAATCGCCTTCCTGCAGGGCTTCCAGATTGTGCTGGGCGCGCGCCATCTCGCTGAGGATGCGCCGGGCATGCCCCAGAAGCAGCTGGCCGTGGGCGGTCGGGCGCAGACCGCGGGCGTGGCGTTCGAACAGTGTGGCGCCGACGTCTTCCTCCAGCTCCTTGAGCCATTTCGACAGCCCAGGCTGGGTGGTGTGGGCGAGGCGCGCGGTGTCACTGAGGCTGCCGGTTTCGGCCAAGCTGACCAGCAGGTGGAGATGGCGCAGGCGCAGGCGGCGGCTCCAGTCGATCATCCAGTCATGCCTTTGTTGGTATGGGGGTATAGCAACATATCATTATTCGCATATGGCCTGTGAGCGAATAATCGCGCCATGGACGAGGACGACGGTTTCACCGCCGGTTTCTCGACTGCTGCCGCGGCGGGCGGCTTGGCCCGTAGCGCGTTCTTCGATCTGCCACAGGTGATAGGGAATGCATAACAAAGACAACATCAGCACGGCCCGCGCGGACTTCTACCGCCGCATCGACACCCAAGACCTGTTCCCGCTGTGGGAGCAGCTACACAACCTGGTGCCGCTGGAGCCGACCGGCGGCTGCGTGCCGGCGCTCTGGCGCTACCGCGAGCTGCGCCCCAGCCTGATGGAGGCCGGCGAGCTGATCAGCGCCGAAGAGGCCATCCGCCGCGTGCTGGTGTTGGAGAACCCGGCCATCCGCGGCCAGGCCGCCGTCACCAACACCCTGTACGCCGGCCTGCAGCTGATCCTGCCGGGCGAGATCGCCCCCAGCCACCGGCACAGCCAGTCTGCCCTGCGCTTCGTCGTCGAAGGCCGCGGCGCCTACACCGCGGTGGATGGCGAGCGCACCACCATGGAGCCGGGCGACTTCATCATCACCCCGTCCTGGACCTGGCACGACCACGGCAACCCGGTCGAGGCCGAAGGCGGCCAGCCGGTGGTCTGGCTGGACGGCCTGGACATCCCGATGGTGCGCTTCTTCGGCGCCACCTTCGCCGAGAGCTACCCGCAGGCCGAGCAGCCGCTGACCCGCCCGGAAGGCAACAGCTTCGCTCGCTTCGGCAACAACATGCTGCCGCTGCGCTACCAGCCGAAAGGGCTGACCTCGCCGATCTTCAGTTACCCCTATGCCCGTACCCGCGAGGCGCTGGAAACCCTGCTGTGCCAAGACGAGGTGGATGCCTGGGATGGGGTCAAGCTGCGCTACGTCAATCCGGTCACCGGCGGCTGGCCGATGCCGACCATCGCCACCTTCATGCAACTGCTGCCTAAGGGCTTCCGCGGCCAGACCTACCGCAGCACCGACGCCAGCGTGTTCTCCGTGGTCGAGGGCAAGGGCAGTGTGCTGATCGGCGGGCAGCGCTTCGACTTCGAAGCCAAGGACATCTTTGTCGTGCCGACCTGGGCGCCGGTGAGCTTCCAGGCGGACGAGGATTGCGTGCTGTTCAGCTACTCCGACCGTCCGGTTCAGGAAGCGCTCGGCATCCTGCGCGAATCGCGCGAAAACCACTGACGAGGGAGAAGACTATGACCTATGTGATCCAACCGCCGGCCCAGACCAGCCTGCCGGTCGCCGGCAGCGACCAGCAGTTCCCGGTGCGCCGCGTCTACTGCGTGGGCCGCAACTACGCCGCCCACGCCCGCGAGATGGGCTTCGACCCGGACCGCGAGCCGCCGTTCTTCTTCTGCAAGCCGGCCGACGCGGTGGTGCCGGTGGCCGCTGGCCAGGTGCTGGAGCTGGACTACCCGGTGGAGACCAGCAACTACCACTACGAGATCGAGCTGGTGGTGGCGATCGGCAAGGGCGGCCGCGACATCCCGCAGGAGCGCGCCAACGAGCACGTCTGGGGCTACGCCGTGGGCCTGGACATGACCCGTCGCGACCGCCAGATGCAGATGCGCGAGATGGGCCGGCCTTGGGAGCTGGGCAAGGCCTTCGACCGCTCGGCGCCGATCGCGCCGCTGTACCCGGCCAGCCAGGTCGGCCACCCCGAGCACGCAGGCATCTGGCTGCAGGTCAACGGCAGCGACAAGCAGCGCAGCGACATCGACAAGCTGATCTGGTCGGTACCGGAAACCATCAGCTACCTGTCCAACTTCTTCGAACTGCAGCCGGGCGACCTGATCATGACCGGCACCCCGGAAGGCGTCGGCCCGGTGATCAAGGGCGACCTGATGGTCGGCGGCGTCGACGGGCTCGGCGAGATCCACGTGCGGGTCGTCTAAGGCGTTCCGAGAGCTGTCGTCCCTTAGCCCTGGGCGGTCGCTTGCGACCGCTATCGGGGCCCCTGCCCGGTCATACCGGCAGCGAATGGCTGGGGCAGGGATTCTTTTATGGCCAGAGCCGGCCTACTTTCGCAGGAGAGCATTTAGTGCAGCTCTACAGTTTCTTCAACAGTTCGACCTCCTACCGGGTCCGTATCGCTCTGGCGCTCAAGGGGCTGGCGTACGACTGCCTCGGGGTCAACCTGCGCAGCGGCGAACAGCTTAGTACGGCGCATCGCGAGCTCAATCCGGCTGCCGGCGTGCCGGTGCTGGTTACCGACGACAGCCAGCTGATCACCCAGTCGCTGGCGATCATCGACTATCTGGATGCCCTGCAGCCGGCGCCGCGCCTGCTGCCGGCCGAGCCGTTGGCGCGGGCGCGGGTACTGGAGATCGCCAACCTGATCGCCTGCGACATCCATCCGATCAACAACCTGCGGGTGCTCAATTACCTACAACGGGAGCTGGGCGTGAGTGCCGGGCAGAAAGATGCCTGGTACCGCCACTGGGTTGCCGAGGGGTTGGCAGCGGTCGAGTCCCTGCTGCAGCGGCATGGCCAGGGGCCCTACTGCTTCGGCGCTGCACCGACCCTGGCAGACTGCTGCCTGGTGCCGCAGGTAGCTAACGCCCAGCGCATGGGCTGCGAGCTTGAAGACTACCCGCAGCTCATGGCGGTGTACCGCAATTGCCTCGAGCAGCCGGCCTTCCAGGCCGCCGCCCCGGCGCGGCAGCCCGACTTCATCGCTTGACGCCACGGCGCCTTGGTACAGGCTCCGAACAGGTTTTGCCAGGCCTGGTCCGCGACTGCCGCAGGATGAGGACGGGCCGAGGTTTAGGGGCGGCAGGCATGAGTGCAGAACAGTTCGGAGAAAGGGTTACGCCAGACCAAGTGAGCTGATCGATGTTTCACAGCCACTCGATATGACGTGTTGCTGGCATCACTGCGCCTATACGGGACTCCGGCGCCAGGAAGCCCTGGCGCCGGAGTCTCTGGCTTAGTGGCCTTTGGCTGCGAGGTAGCTGCTGAACAGGTTGCCGTAGAACGGCAGGTGTTCACCCATGATCTGGCCAAGTGCCTCACCTGTCTGATTGCGCCAGTCGGCTTGCAACTCGGCACCAACCGCGACCCAAGTTATCGGCACAACACCGGCTTGAGCCATGCGGGCAACGGCGACTTCCTGAACCAGCTTGTTCCAGGTTCCGGAAGAATCAATCACCGCGTAGACCTCGTAGCCAGCCTTGATCGCGGACAATGCGACGAAGGCCACGCAGACCTCGGTCGATACGCCCGCCACGATCAGTTTTTTACGGCCAGTCTTCTTCACAGCCTCGACAAATGCCGGGTTGTCCCAGGCATTGATCTCGCCCGGGCGGTGAATAACCGGTGCGTCAGGCAGGGTCTGGGTAATGATCGGCAGCACCGGCCCATTCGGACCATCCGCGGCACTGGTAGTAATCACGGTCGGTAGATTGAAGGTCTTGGCCAGCTTGGTCAGCGCCGTAACCGCAGTCATGTACTCGGGTAGGCTCTGATCCTGGATGCCATTAGACAGACCGGTCTGGTGATCAATCAGTAGTAACGCGGCATTCTCAGCAGAGAGACGGTCGTAGCTCATGGGATTACTCCTTTGGTTTTGTCGGCATTCTGCCGGGTTGGTGCGCACACACGCAGGGCGTGGCTACCCACGGCCGCCTTGATGGCCGCCGTGTGATTTCATTGAAAGGTGGAAAGTGGCTCATCAAGAGGAGGCAAGCTGGCTCAACCTGCCCATCTCACCCGCGACGTACCGGGAGTAGGCGGCCTGCAGACCTGATTGGTCGTTCATGATGAATGGCCCGTACACGGCGACCGGTTCCATAGGATCAACTCCGCAGAGAACCAGCAGATGTGCGTCCTCCTTCGTGCTGATGCGCAGCTCAGCACCTTCGGAAGAGCTACGCACCGCGATGGCTTGGTGAGTCCCCAATGAATGCTCCGCATCATCGGAGCCTATGGTTACCTGACCCGACAGGATGTAGAACAGAACGTTACGTCCCCTCGGGATCTCGAAGTTCCCCTCGTGTGTGAGTTTCACGTCTAAAAACTCGAAGGGCTCAGCCGGATTGATCGGCCCCACTACGTCTTGGTACCGCCCGGAGAGAACACGAATCTTGGTCCCTCCCGCACCGTTCACCACCGGTACGTCTTCAGCGGCTGCGTAAAGCATCTTCGGGGCCAGGTTTTTGTGATCCCGAGAGAGGTTCACGAACAGTTGGAGACCGTGGACTTCCGAGCCTCTGGAAGCGGGAAGTTCGTCATGTACGACACCGCTTGCAGCCTGGGTCCAGACCATAGCGCCGGGCTCGATCACCAGGTCATGACCCAGCGAATCTCTGTTTCGCAGGCCACCTGCAGAGTCCTCGAAGACATAGGAAACTGCGGAGAAGCCCGCATGCGGGTGTGGAGCAAAGGTTGGCCCACTCATGCGGAAGTGATCGAAGCCCATGATCGGAGCAATGAAACCGGAAAGCGCGATGAGATCGAGGCGGTGAGCAGAAAACTGGGCGCCGTGCACGGCCTTTTCAGCGATGGCAATTGGGGAAAATTGAAGCGACATATTCGATCTCCTGAGCGGGCCGTGTGACCTGCATTCGATGGAGATACTGTAGATATAAACCCAATCGGCGATAAGATCGGTAAAGTGCCAAGGACTATTGCTATGGTGCACCAATGATTGAGGATCTGAATGACCTCCAGTACTTCGTGCTGGTCGTGCGTAACAAAGGCTTCACCGCCGCTTCTAAAGCTTCGGGGATCGAGAAGACTCGCTTGAGCCGAAGAGTCGCTGCCCTAGAAAGTCGCTTGGGGGTACGCCTGCTGAACCGAACGACCAGGCAAATCGCGCTGACGGACGCCGGCACCCGTTTCTATTCACAGTGTCTGGCAGTCGTTGAGGGCGCCCAATCGGCATATGACAGCGTTGCCGACCTGAGCAGAGAACCTGCTGGGATGGTTAGACTTACCTGCCCTCAGGTGATGGCGCAGACCTACCTCGCACCGATACTTCCCAGTTACCTGGCGCTGCACCCGAAAGTTCGACTGGAACTGAATGCCGTCGACCGTGAGGTCAATGTCATTGAGGAAGGCTTCGACCTTGCCCTCAGAGCCCGACCGCAGATTGAGGAAACGGCAGGACTTGTGGCGCGGCGACTGGGGCTGGCCAGACGAGTGCTGGTGGCTAGTCCGGCATTTCTGGACAGCTACGGGCAGCCCGCAAGTCCTGCGGACCTTAGGATCTTGGATACCCTCTGCCGGCCCGGGGACGTGCACGATGGCAGGGGGCGCTGGCTCCTGCAAAACGGTGAGAGCGACTATCTTGTGACCCATACGCCGCGTTTGCTCTCAGACGACCTGAGGGTGCAGCTGGAGGCTGCCATCCATGGTCTCGGAGTCACCCTCTTGCCAGAGCCGATAGTTTCTTTGGCTGTCCAACGCGGGCAATTGAATCTGGTTCTGCCGGGTTGGGCGGGTGCCGAGCATGTGATTCACCTGCTGTATCCGAAACCCAAGGGTATGTTGCCTTCGGTCCGGAGCCTTATCGACTACCTATCCATCCACCTGCCGGCGAGCATACAAGAGCGCAGTGTTACGGTCTGAATAGTTAGTACGTGTCCGCTTTTGACCAATGCGGACGATGTTCATCGGAAGACCCGCTGCAACACGGAAACCAGCGCGGCAGCAGCGGCGACCCAGATCACCAGCCAGAAATACTCGATCCCCGCCATCAGCGAAGCCTGCTGGCTTATCTGCTGTGCTTGCAGGGCCATGGCCATCTGGGCGGCCTGGCCTGCCTCGTGCGACAACGAGATGAACTGGCTGAGCTGTTGCAGTTGCTGTGAAAAGAGGGGGTCGTCATTGGCCAGCCGGATGTTCAGCGAGCTGTACTGCACCGTGCTTCTCCATTGCATGAAGATGGTCGCGAGACTGGTGCCCATTGCCATGGCGATCTGACCCAGAATGTTCTTGACCTGCTGCGCATGGGCAAAAAGCGCGTCTTCATGGGCGACATCGCGGAAGGTCTGCATCGCGGTCGTCGCCAGCACCAGCATGACAAAGCATCCGCTCAAGGCGAGTGCTGGGAGGACGTGCAGCCAAATGTCGGCAATCGGTGTGAGCGATGACAGCAGCCAGCCGAAGGCCGCCAGCGATAGAAATCCCGCGACGAAGAACTTCTTCGGTGCGGGGTGCTTGGGCAGTAAGCGCAGCATCACCAGCCAGGTCAGCAATGACGCCACGAGTCCCATGGACTGGAATTTCCCGATGGTATCCCAAGAATAGCCCAGGCCCATCTGGAGAAAGGACGGCAGGATGTAGTTGTTGGCCCCCAGGATCAAGTAGCTGAAGGAGAACAAGGCCACGCCCGTTACGTAGCGGGGGGTCATGAGTTGGCGGATCTTCAACAGCGGGCGGTCGTGATTGTGCTCGACGTGGAAGTAGGTATAGAGCGCGACCGTGGCCAACGCCGCAAAGACCAGCAGGATGCTGGTGTCGTCGTAGAAATCGTAGTAGGAGCGTTGCAGGACATAAAGAAGGAAGAACGATCCGACGGCCAGCAGGAGAACGCGCGCGGGACTGGTTTTCGTGCGCTCATGCTCGGGATGCGGGGCCTTGGGCAAAAATGCCAGGGAGAGCACGGCGGCCGCGACCGAGCCGACGATAAGCACCCAGAACATGGCCTGCCAGGTGTCGTGAGTGACGGCTAGTGATGCAACCAGCGGCGCCGCGGCGGTGCCGCTGGCCAAGCCGACGGCGAACACCTTGATCCCGACGAATCGCCCAGGCCCGGGCGGGATGAGGTTGACGAGGATGCGCGACGTCGTCATGAACGATGCCCCGCCCAACGCCATCACGACCCGGCCCAGGGCGAACGTGTGCAGGTCGTGGCTCAGGCTGCACAGCAGCGCCCCGGCGATGTAGACGCCGATCGAGCCGATCATGTAGTTGCGCCAGCCCAGTCGTTCGGTCAGCCAACGCTGTTTGCCGATCACGACCACCGCGACACAAGCATAGAGCGCTGCGACGAGGCTGTATTCCTCGGGGCTGGCGTCGATCTCGCCGCGGATGGGGACGGAGGCGAATGCGAGCATGCCGGTCTGTAGGAATTCGAGGCCGCACAGCAGGCAGACCGTTGCCAGGAGTGCGCCATGTTTTCTGTACATGAGCCGGCCTATCGTGCGGCCGCTGTTCGCGGCTGCCCTTCGTTGGCCCGGATGACCGTCTCCACGATGGCGTCGGCATCCCTCAACTCATGGTCATAGACCTGGGTTTGGTAGACCCTCTCCGGTGCGACATCCTGGCGGATCATGTCCCCGCTGCGATTGTTGGTATCCACTGAAACGCGCATGGACAGCCCGATACGCAAGGGGTGCCGGGCGATTTCCTTCGGGTCCAGGGCGATCTTGACCGGCACGCGCTGGGTGACCTTGATCCAGTTTCCCGTCGCGTTTTGGGCGGGCAAGAGTGAGAATGCGCTGCCGGTTCCAGCATCCAGACCCACGATCTTTCCGTGGTAGACCACGCTGTAGCCATAGACATCGGCCGTCAGTTCAGCCGGCTGACCGATGCGAAGATGCTCGAGCTGCGACTCTTTGAAATTGGCGTTTACCCATAGTTCGTCCAATGGGACAACGGACATCAGTGCGACGCCTGGATTGATGCGTTGACCCAGTTGCACGCTGCGTTTGGTCACGGTGCCATCCACGGGCGAAATAATGGTTGTGCGTGCGCGTGCGATGTACGCATCACGTAAGTTGGTGGCGGCGACCAGCACATCAGGATGCGTCCGGAGGTCGGTGCCATCGACCATGGCGCGGCGCTGTGCCAGCAACTGGTTTGCAGCGTCCAAGGCGGCCTGTGCGTTCTTGAGCACATCTTCGGCATGGCTGATTTCTTCACGGGAGACGGCCCCGCTGGCGGCGAGTCTGGAACGGCGTACCAGGTCGGCCCGTGCTTTCTGAACGTCGTTCTGGCGCTGCACGACCTCGGCCTGCAACTGCTGGACTTGCGAATACTGTGTCCTTGCCACCCGCGTAGCCTTGGCCAACTCGGTCTTGGCACGCTCGAACCGCACTTCCTGGTCTACGGGGTTCAGCGTGACCAGCGGTGAACCGGCCTTCACGTGGTCGGTGTTGTCCGCTGCAATGGCCGTCACGGTGCCGCCGATCTGTGCGGTCACTTGCACGACATTGCCATCCACGTAGGCATCCTCGGTGCGCTCGGAGTTGCGTTGCAGTACGTACCACGCGCTCCCTGCGATCAACAGGATCAGGACGGCTGCCGTAACCACCTTGCCGCGCGTCTGGAACGGCACGGGCGGCTTGCCGGCATCAGCGCTGCCCGCAGCGGTGGATTGCGGCTGTGCTTGATGGGGTTGGGTGCTTTGATTCATGTGCGTGGACTCCTTAATTCGTCGGCGCCATCGAGCGGCAGATCAGGGACGTAGCCTCCGCCCAAGGCGCGGCTCAGATTCGCCTGTAACGACAGGCCGCGGGCCTGCAACGCTGCGAGCTCTCGCCGTTGGATGGAGACCGAAGTCTGTGTGGTCAGCACTTGAATGTAGGTAGCCAGCCCTGCCGCATAGCGCTTGTTGACCAGCTCGTAGGCATCCGTGGCGGTTTGGACGGCCAGTTGTTGTTGCGTGATCCGTTGTTGCATCCAACGAATCGATGACAGTTGATCGGCGAGGTCGTGCAGCGCATCGATCAAGGTCTGGTTGTATTGCTCTACCGCGATGTCATAGGAGGCGTTCTGGGCGGAAAGATTGGCGCGCAAGCGTCCGCCTTCGAATATCGGCAAGCTGATCGCCGGTCCGAATCCGAGTATGCGGCTGCCTCCCTGCGTGAACGTATCCAGTCCCATGGTCTGTAGACCGACGAAAGAAATCAGGTTTACGTTTGGATAGAACTGCGCCTTCGCGACATCGATGTCATTGCTGGCCGCTTCCACTCGCCAGCGTTGAGCCACCACGTCGGGACGATGGCCTAGCAACTCGGCGGGCAGGGTGCTGGGCACGGAGAGGGTGGAGGAGGGCTTCAGTTGAGGAGGCGTGATGCTCCGACCGCGGTCGGGTCCCTTGCCCACGAGGGCCGCCAGACGGTTGCGACCAAGCTCCAGGGCTTCTTTGAGAGCGAGGATTCGGGCACGGGACGCAGTAATGCCGGCTTCGGACTGTTTGATATCGATCTGGCTGTCTAGCTCCGCAACAAAGCGTTGCTGTGTCAGTGAGTGGATGCTCTCCATCTGCTGCAGCATTTGACGCTCAATCGCGAGTTGGTCGTAGGTCTCCTGCAAGGCGATGTAGGCTTGAGCGATGCCCGATGACAACACCAGCCGAGCCGAAAACTGATCGACCTCGGCCGCCTTGCTGCGTCCGATCGCAGCTTCGACCGCCGCCTGATTCTTGCCCCAGAAGTCCAGCTCGTAGCTGCCATTCAGGGTGCTCTGGCCAATGTTTTGCCAGGTACCTGCGACGACTGCGGAGGCCGTCCCGTTTTCACTGTAGCGCTGGCGAACGACCGACAGGGAACCGTCGACCTGAGGCAGCAGACGCGACTCCTGAATCCCCTGCAGGGCTTCGGCTTGCCGCACCCTGGCAGCGGCCGCGCGCAGACTCGGACTGTTTTCCAGGGCCTCTGAGATCAGTTGGTTCAACTGGGGGTCGCCGAACCCAGTCCACCAATCCTCCCTGGGCCAGTCTGCAGGCGAAAGGTGCACCCCATTCAGGGCATGGGAAGCCTTGAGGTCATCCGGCTGGCCAATCAAGGATTGCGGCCTGAGGTCGCTGAAGGAACATCCGCTCAACAACAAGACGCCGAGAAGCGACAGCGTAAGCCCGAGATTGCGGTAACTCGCCAAGTATCCGGATGGGGCATGGAGTGTATCCATATATTAGATACCAATGGTGTCTATATGGTTAAAAAAGAGAGGCCGAGCAGCCTCCCGATGCCTACGAGGTTTTCAGCGGGCGCGCAGACCGTTGACCACCAATTTCACCGTACCCTCAAGTTCGCCCACGGCGTCGAGGTTGCCTGTGAGCAGGTGAAGCCACGAGGCGCCGGTCAGGAGAGTGACTGCGCTTTCAACGGCTGGGCCTCCCGGGATGTCTCCCCGGCCCACCGCCCGCAAAAGGATTCTGCGCATGACCTGTTGCCGACGCGGCAGGAATGACTTGCGAAACTCTTCCAGAGACTCGGGGCAAAGCTGCACTTCGGTAATGAAGCTGCGCAGTACCTCGCCTGATCTGGAGGCGCTCCACCATTGCCATAGTGCACGCAGGTGTTCGTGGAGGTCCTGCTCAAGGTTTCCGTTGTCAGGGGGGCTGAGAGAGGCTTCGCCGCTGCGTTCGTAGACATCACGAATCAGCGCCGCCTTGTTCTTCCACCATCGATAGATGGTGGGCTTGCTGGACTCCGCCCGACTGACCACAGCGTCGAGAGTGAAGCCAGCGTATCCGCGCTCCTCGAGAATCTCGGCTGCGGCGGTCAGGATGGCGTTGGTGGTTTCCTCACTGCGGACGGCGCCAACCGAAAGCCGGCTGCGCACCTTCGGTTTGCCATTCGTGACGGATTGCTGGGTTCGTTTACTCAAGGTCATGTCCAACTCGTGCAGTGCTGAAACGACGGAGGCCAAAGAGGTTATGCCGCCAATGATCGAGCTTTTGGGCGGGCAGGCGACAGAGGGGATGCCTGGCCGCTTGGAGCATATAAAAACTGTTGGTATATATAAAGCCAGAAACGCGCTGCCGTCAACCGAGTCAACCTGGAGGATCCGCACCCAGCCCCCACGCGGGCAATCTGGCAAGCCCGTTAGCTGTGTAAACCCAGCACGTTGCTCAGTGAAAGCTCAACGTGCTGATTAGCGGGGCATCGGGATCGCGTACCAGGGCCGTCCTGCGATCCGGTGCCTTGGAGATGGCCGTGCCTTCACGCGGCAACTGGCACAGAGCGAGCATCCTGCCGTGCAGGGCAGCGGTGATGGGCCTGACTTTTCCTGGCGTATCCGCTGTCGCTTATCGGGCAGCAGGTCGCAGATCTCACGCTCGATGTCGTACAGCTGACCGATGTGGCGCAGAGCCTGCTCGACCAGCTGGTGTTGGCGACTTGCAGGTAGCAGAACTTGCATGGGCATGCGCCATGCCGCCGATTTCGGTCACGCGCTTCTCGAAGCAGGCCTTGTAGCAGGCAAAGTCACCCCCAGCGAATCGGCCAGCGGTTGCAGCTATACACCGCAGCTGCTGCCCTAGGGTCTCCCCCAATGTCATCAACCTAAGCTGCAGCCCTGCCCAAGACAAGCCCCCCGAAGCAGCCAGCCGCCATGGCCGTCGAGCGATGACCAGGCCTCTGCCGCTCAATCACGCGGTCTAACTGGGCTGGCGGTGATGTGATCATCGTCTGTTCCGGCTGTCTAGGCGAGATTTCTCGTCCTCCGGACGAGCCTATGCCGACCGCTTGTGGCCAGCTTTTTTTGGACGGAGGTTGGGCTGTGGTGTTTCTTCAGCGCGTCGGTTTGTAGCCCTCACAACCTCGGCTGGCTGCGCGTTTGCGTTGGCGCGCAAAGCTACGGCCTGAGCGTACGGCACTGAGGCTTTTAGCCATCAAGGCCAGCACATTGCTCAGCCCCTGAGCACAGTGCCGCACCAGCAGCTCGACCAGGGTATTTTTGAGCCGTGACACGCCTTGGGTGAAGTTGACTTTCCATCGCAGCTTGCGACCTTTGTGGCGCTGTTCGATGACCGGCTGTAGCAGGTGCTGCATCAACAGCGCCAGGTTCTTCAACAGTTGAGCGGCATGAAAGTCCTGCTTTACAGCGGTCACGCTGCGGCCGCTGAAGTTGTCCAGCGTCAGGGTTTGTTTGAGGCGACGGAAGTCGGTTTCGATGCCCCAGCGGCGGTGGTAAAGCTCGGCAAACACCTCAGCGGGAAAGGCTTCTCGATCCAGCAGCGAGGTCAGCAATACTTCGCTTTCGCCGTTGGCCAACTCGACCCGGATCAGTCTCAGCTCGATCTGGCTGGCAGGATCAACGCCAGCCTCGGAGCAGAACAGACGTGCTTCAGGATGGTTGGCCACGAAAAGCTGTGTGTCTTCAACTTGGCCAGAGTGTAGAAACGCTTTGACCTGAGCGTTATAGCCACAGGGCAGGCGCATCAGAAAGTGCCGCTGTTGCTGCGCGAACAGCGCGAATAACCAGTGCCCAGGGTAACCACGGTCAAACAGCGTCAGGCTGCCAGCCGGCAGGTGCTCAAGGTGCAGATGGGCACAGTCGCGCTCACCGACTGTCAGGGGCACGATCAGGCTATGCAAGGTTTGACCGTCAGCGACTTCGTAGAGTGTGGACAAGCGAGCCATGGGAAAGCCAGAGTGACTGCCAAAGAAGGTCGCCATGGTCGACTCCAGGGGTAAATGCACGGTCGAGCCATCCACCGCGAGCACCCTCAGCCCACGCCACTTCTGGCGCAGCCCGAAGCAGTCAATTTGTTGCTGCAGGAGGCGATTGAGACTTTCAAATACCTCGGGGTTGAGCTTTTTGCGCGCTTTGCAGAAGGCCTGCGCAGTGACCATTTGCGTCTCAGTCGACGCCTGATTGAGTACGCGATAGAACTGATCGAGTTCGGTTTGCAGGGCCGTGCGTGGCTGATTGAGCAGGAACAGGACGAGGTTCTTGAAGGTGAGCTGGCGTCGGCGGGTAAAGTCTTGAGGATTCTGGCGGTGGGCGGCGATGAAGGCGGGACAATCGAGCGGACTGGTTATTTTTTGTACAATTTTCAAGCCAGGGTTTGGCTGGCGGTGTCAAGCGATGCGGTATAGGTAGTCAAAAGGGCTTCTCCCATGCACTGATTTGAGCGCTAATTATATGATATTTATGGATAATTTCCAAAGTTGATGACATTGGGGTGGTGGCAGCGCCTATCCAGTCGGCGTAAATACGGTGCTTGCCGGAAAGATGCCACCTCCGGGGCTCACGAATTTCTTTTATTTAAGTGATTATCGCGCAAACGAAACGAAAGACAGCGATGGTCATGATAAATCCAATATCCACGACTTCGATCTGCATGTTCAAGCGCTCTCGATGCGCATGGATTATGTGTACACCGACTACTCGATTCTGGGAGCGAAGGTCGAAAGCCGCTTCGCGCTACCCTTCGTAAAAGGGGATATCAGTTTCAACGTTGATACGCCCGTAGGCCGCGTCCGACGCAGCGAAAACCAAGATGGTGTTGGTGACCTGATGCTGGCTCCGGTGATTCTGGGGTGGAGTTCACCTCGTTACCATCAACTCGTCGGCGTGGACATCTTCGCTCCAATTGGCTCATACGATAAAGATCGGATGTTTAATTCAGGCCGGAATACATGGTCTTATGGGCCGTGGTATGCGTTCACCGCCTATCCGCTGGAAAATCTTGAGGTCAGCGCCAAGCTAATTTATCTGGTGAACGGAAAAAATCCTGATACGGATTACCGATCAGGACATGAGTTTAATGCCGATTATAACTTGGCCTATAACTTTACTCGCGAGTGGCAGGTCGGCTTGAACGGCTATATCTACAAGCAACTTAGTGATGATGAGCGGGACGGCCATACTTTCGGTGATGGCAACCGAGGCCAGGTCGTTGCGTTTGGTCCAACTATCAAATACCAAACACCTGAGATAGGGCTTGTTGCGAAATGGCAACATGAGACGCAGGTGGAGAATCGTGCAAGCGGCGACCGTATTTGGTTGCAAGCGGTGTATCGATTCTAAGTCAAGTGCTCATGTAGTGGTTGGTTTTGGTGTTTGTCAGCGTCACTTCGCAACTTGTAGATAAAGAGGTGTAGACAATGAAGGGGATATCCAAGTGGCATGTCCTGATTGGTGGTTTTATCGCCTATCTTTTTGATGCAATGGAGATTGTCCTGCTCTCCATTGCATTGCCGGTTATTCGGCAAGATCTGGGATTGAGTATCAATGAGGCGGGTGCGCTAGCCACCGCAACTCTATTGGGGATTGGTGCAAGCAGCATCTTGACAGGCTGGTATTCAGACAACTTTGGGCGCCGTAATGCCTTGATCGCTTCACTGGCGATCTTCGGTTCGCTGACCTCCGCCATTGCCTATGCTCATGATCTATATCTGTTGCTCCTGCTAAGGTTCCTGTCGGGCCTGGGGCTCGGTGGGGTATGGAGTATCGTTTCTGCCTACATAGTAGAAACGTGGCCTCCTCAGCAGCGAGCCCGAGCAACTTCATTCGTGTGCGGATTCCACGACACTTGGACACTCAGCCCACGATCATTTGGACACTCGTTCCATGCTCACTTGGACACCTGATCCACGTCCACTTGGACAGGCAGTCGGAGCGCAGCGACGCAGGTTTGCATTGTTAGTCTGAAGTCTCTGTCGCCGTCAATTTCGTTGCGCGTCTGCGCATCGATTCGCCCTTCAGTTCGATCCGATAAGCGTTGTGCACCAGCCGGTCGAGGATCGCATCGCCCAAGGTCGGGTCGCCGATCAGCGCATGCCATTTGTCCACCGGCATCTGGCTGGTGACCAGCGTCGAGCGGTTGCCGTAGCGGTCGTCCAGCAGTTCAAGCATGTCGCGCCGCTGCGCAGCGGTAAACGGCGCCAAGCCCCAGTCGTCCAGGATCAGCAGGTCGGTCTTGGCATAGCCGGCCATGAGTTTGGCGAAACGGCCGTCGCCGTGAGCCAGGCCCAGCTCCTCCATCAAGCGCGGCAAGCGCAGGTAGCGCACGCTGTAACCGTCGCGGCAGGCCTTGTGAGCCAGCGCGCAGGCGAGCCAGGTTTTGCCTACGCCCGTTGGGCCGCCGATGATCAGGTTCAGGCCGTCGCGCAGCCATTGGCCGCTGCCCAGTTGCAGGATCAGGGACTTGTCCAGGCCGCGTGGGCTGCGGTAATCGATGTCTTCCAGGCAGGCGTTATGGCGCAGTCGTGCCAGTTTCAGGCGGCTGCTCAGACGCGTGTTTTCACGTTCGGTCAGCTCGCGGTCGACCATCAGGCCGAGGCGTTCGTCGAAGCTCAGATCATTGATATCGGGCGTGGCGTGTTGCTCGCTCAGCGCCTTGATCATGCCGTGCAGGCGCAGGGTTTGCAGCTTGTCGAGTGTCGGGTTGGGCAGCATTTTGGTGCTCCTTTTTCAGGTCAGTGGTAGTAGCCAGGGCCGCGCAGGTTGATGTGTTCGTCGGGCAGTAGCGGCAGGTTTTGCTGGGACAGCGGTAGCTTTTCCAGCCCTTGGCGCAGGATCGATTCAAGGCTTTTGTAGCTGCACGCGCCCAGTGCCAGCGCTCGCTGGCAAGCGGCTTCCAGCCGCTCTTCGCCGTGCTGCTTGCTCAGGCGCAGGATGCCCAGGCAGGCGCGGAAGCCGTGCTGAGGATGGATTCGGCGCTCAAGGATGTAGGCGATAACGCCAGCGGTGTTAGGCCCGGTCTGCTCGGCCCAGCGGATCAGCCGTTGCGGTGTCCATTCGGCGTGCTCCCGGTGGCTCTTGGGCATGTGCTCGGTTTGGGTGGTGTGGCGGCCTTTGTGCAGCGAGCGCAGGTGACTGGCCACCCGCTGGTTGGCGTGGAAGCACTCGACGGTCTTAGCGGTTAGCCGCACTTCGAGTTGGTGCTTCACCAGCTGGTACGGCACCGAGTAGTAATGGCCCTCGACCTCGACGTGATAGTCGATGTGCACCCGCGCCTTTTTCCATTCGGCGTAGACATACGGATGTTCTGGTAGCGGTTGCAGTGCGGGTTGGTCGATGGTCTCGAAGGCCGAGCGGCGTGAGCCGGGCAGCTTCTTGAAGGGCTTTTGATTGAGGCGTTCGAGCAGCAGGCTGATTGCCGTGTTGAGTTCTCCGAGCGAGAAGAACTGGCGGTTGCGCAGCACTGCCAGGATCCAGCGCTCGACCACTTGCACACCCACTTCAACCTTGGCTTTGTCCTTGGGTTTACGCGAACGCGCGGGCAGTACGGCTACGCCGTAATGCTCGGCGAGATCGCGGTAACTGGGGTTGATGTCCGGCTCGTAGCGATGCGCCTTGGTGACGCCACTGCGCAGATTATCGGGCACCAGGATCTGCGATGTGCCGCCGAAAAAAGCAAAACAGCGGGCGTGCGAGCCCAGCCAGTCGGGCAGTTTCTGCGACCAGGTGGCCTCGGCAAAGGTGTAGCTGGACGCGCCGAGGACGGCGACGAAGATCTGGGCCTGACGGATTTCACCGGTCTGTCGGTCGATGATGGGCGCGGTCTGTCCGGCGTAATCGACGAACAGCTTTTCGCCGGCACGGTGCTCCTGGCGCATGACAACGTCGACCTTGGCGGCCCAGAGGCGGTAGTGCTCGCAGAACCAGCTGTATTGGAAGCCTTGCGGGTGAGCGAGTCGATATTCCTGCCAGAGTAGGGCCAAAGTGACGCCGGGGCGGCGTAACTCGGCATGCGCCCAAGACCAGTCAGGCATCGGACGTTGATCGCTGGGAACTGTTGGTGCTGGAGGGAACAGGCATCGCTCCAGTTCGGCATCCGATAACAATGTCGGCCAACTCAGCCCGCAAGCGTTGAAACGGTGCAAGTAATTGCCCGCACTGCCGCTACTGATGCGCAGGCTGGCGGCGATCTTGCGCACGGACAGGCCAGCGTCGAACTTTAGACGTAGTACCTCTCGGATTTTACGCATGGATATACGCTCCACGATGACCTCTTCGCTTCGAGAAAAGAGGTCGATGGTAGTGAATAATCCTGCGTTGCTGCCTGCCTGAGCATGGATCGGATCAGTGGAACATCACTGTCCAAGTGCTTGTGGAATCAGTGTCCAAGTGGCCGTGGAATGAGTGTCCAAGTGGCCGTGGAATGAGTGTCCAAGTCAGCGTGGACTGGGTGTCCAAGTGCGCATGGAATCCCCACTCAACGGCTTGCGTGTCGAGGAGGCTGCGCAAGCCGCAGGGGTGAGTGTCCGCACGGCCTACAAGTGGCTCAGACGCTTTCGCGAGGAGGGCGAAACCGGCTTGATGGATCGTTCGTCACGCCCGCACTCATGTCCGCATGCCACGGCAGCAGCCATGATCGAGCAACTGATCGAGCTGCGCCGGTCGCGCAAGACCTACCGGCAGATCGCCCAGATGCTCGGTCTGGCCGTCAGTACCGTCGCCCGCCGTCTCAAGCAGGCCGGTTTGCACCGATTGGCCGAGCTGGAGCCAGCCCCTGTGGTGGTACGCTACGAGTACGCCAACCCTGGCGATCTCCTGCATCTGGACATCAAGAAGCTCGGCCGCTTCTGGAAGCCCGGGCACCGGATCACCGGCGATCGTCAACAGTGCTCCAACGGCGCCGGTTGGGAGTTCGTCCATGTGGCCATCGACGATGCTTCCCGACTGGCCTTCACCAGCCTGCACCCGGATGAGCGTGGCAGCAGTGCCTGTCAGGCCTTGTTGCAGGCCTTGCGTTACTACCATGGGCTGGGCATCCGCTTCCGGCGGGTCATGACCGACAATGGCTCCTGCTACCGTTCCCGAGCGTTCCAGCGCTTATGCGCTCGCCTTGGGCTACGGCACATCCGCACCAAGCCCTATACGCCGCGCACCAACGGCAAGGCCGAGCGCTTCATCCAGACGACCTTGCGTGAGTGGGCCTACGCCCGGAGCTATGACAGCTCCGAGCAGAGAGCCGCGCACTTGCCTGCCTGGCTGCATCACTACAACTGGCATAGGCCGCATGCGAGCCTCACATACAACCCGCCGATCAGCCGCGTCGCACTTTCACTGAACAACGTACTGGATTTACACAGCTAGCCAGCAGGATCCTGGAGGTCATCAATGGCTACCTGGGCGAGCGCGGTCTGCTCCTGCTCCAAGGCAGCATCGTCGACGCGACCATCATCCATGCCCCCAGCTCGACCAAGAACAAGGATGGCAAGCGCGATCAGCAGATGCACCAGACCAAGAAGGGCAACCAGTACTGTGTGTCACGAACACAGGTCGTATGACCTGTGATGCTGTACCGAAGATGGAAGTAGGCCTTCCGAAGTCGGCTTGCAGGAGCAGGCTTCAAACCACCCGGTGCTGCTGCATCCAAAAGGTGCGGTGGTGAGCAACCGAGGAAAAGTCATCCCATGATGATGGCAGGTGAGTATGGAGAAGATGAGCGAAAGCAAACCGTCCGATGACGCATCGTTATTCCCTAAAGTGCTGTCGAAACTGAGGTTGAGTACTGGCTTCAGGACGAGTTGGGGCGTTACCTGCTTACGGCCCCAGTGGCAGCCGGTGTAAAGGCGGCATGATCTCCATACAGGCTTGGGTACGGAACGTGAGAACCTTGTTCCAGATGCAAAGGAAAATGACAAATGGCTAAAACCATGAGGAAGAATACCAATGCTGGAATGAGGGGCGGAGCCTCCTGTAGTAGTGATGAAGCCTTTGTAATGAAGGCGGAGCGAAGGGGAGGCGTTATCCTGTCAACGAACGCTGTCAACCTCAGGGGATGAGTGGCGTGAGTTCGAACAAACCTTACAACATAGCGAAGCGCGTGATATGGGAGGCCTATCAGCAGGTCAGAACCAACCGGGGAGCTGCTGGAATCGACGATGAGACCATTGCCGATTTTGAGCGGAACCTGCCGAAGAATCTTTACAAGCTATGGAATCGAATGTCGTCGGGGTCTTATTTCCCGCCGCCGGTCAAGGTTGTTGAGATACCGAAGGCATCGGGGGGTATACGCAGGCTGGGAGTGCCTACGGTCAGCGACCGTATCGCACAAACTGTAGTCAAACTCCTCATCGAGCCGAAGCTGGATGCGCTTTTCCATCCGGACTCATATGGATACCGACCAGGGCGTTCAGCCAAACAGGCCATAGCGATCACACGCGAGCGCTGCTGGCGATACGACTGGGTGGTGGAGTTTGATATCAAGGCGGCTTTTGATCACATTGATCATGAACTGCTGATGAAAGCGGTGCGAACCCATATCAAAGAGGACTGGATACTGCTGTACATCGAACGATGGCTGGTTGCTCCGTTCGAGGCAGCAGATGGCGTTCGCATTCAACGCGAACGTGGCACCCCGCAAGGCGGCGTGATCAGTCCCATGCTGATGAATCTGTTCATGCATTACACCTTTGACGCTTGGATGCAACGAAACAGCGCAAACTGTCCTTTTGCCCGGTACGCCGATGATGCGGTAGTGCATTGTCGTAGCGAGAGGCAGGCAGAACACGTGATGCGTTCAATCGCTTCACGTCTAGCAGTTTGTGGTCTCACGATGCATCCCGAGAAATCGAAAATCGTGTACTGCAAGGACAGCAATCGACGCGCGGAGTATCCGCATGTGAGCTTTACCTTCCTTGGTTTCACTTTTAGACCCAGGAAGGCAATCGGCCAACAGAACAACCTTTTCACCAGCTTCCTGCCGGGAGTCAGTGCGCAAGCGTTGAAGCGGATGCGGCGAGCAGTGCGCGAGTGGCGGGTCAACCGCCAAACTCACGTGACGCTGGCTGCTGTGGCTCGGCTTTACAACCCAGTGATACAAGGTTGGTGGCAGTACTATGGCGCGTTCTATCGGACGGCCATGCTTGGCATCTCTCGACATATCGATAGCGCACTCAAGCGTTGGGCCGGTCGTAAGTACAAAATACTTCACGGGCGCAAGCGGCGCATATCTCAATGGTTGGACACGGTGCAGACGGCTGCCCCTCGACTGTTTTATCACTGGCAAGTAACCGAGCAACAGGTTGGATAACGGGAGCCGTATGACGCGAGAGTGTCACGTACGGTTCTGCGAGCGGCTACGGGGGCAGTTCCTGTGGCCGACTCACCACTTCGGCATGAAGGCGCACATCGGCGTCGATGACGATTCGGGATTGGTGCACAGCGTGATCGGTACGGCGGCCAGCGTGGCTGACGTCACCCAGGTCGACCAATTGCTGCATGGCGAAGAGTCGTATATCTGCGCTGACGCCGGCCATACCGGCGTCGAAAAGCGCGCCGAGCACGAAGGCCGCGATGTCATCTGGTCGGTTGCCGCTCGCCGCAGTACCTACAAGTCGCTCGGAAAACGCAGCCTGCTCGGGCGCGTGATTCGCCAGATCGAGAAGGCCAAGGCTCAGACGCGAGCCAAGGTTGAACATCCGTTCCGGGTAATCAAGTGCCCGTTCGGCTACACCACGGTGCGTTTCCGTGGGTTGGCGAAGAACACAGCCCAACTGGTCACCCTGTTTGCCCTGTCGAACCTCTGGATGATGCGGAAACGACTGCTGATGGCAGGCGAGGTGCGTCCGTGATGTGGGCAGCAGCCCACAGGGTGCCCGTGAAGGGCAAGGAATAGAATTGGGAGTGCTGAAATAGCCCGCGATTGACGCAAGAGACCTTCGTGTTTCGGCCTGCCGGGTGGAGCGAAGGCAAAAGTCGGGGCTATTTCAGATGGTATGGACGCCTCCCCCCGGCAGCGGGCCGACCACAGCACCTCTGTATCCATAGAGGATCCTCGCTGCTCCGGCATCGAAGTGCCAAAGTGAAGCGTGCGTGTAGAAAGCATCACTTGAGCAGGAGGTTCCACCATGAAACATAGCGTGATTGGCATGGACATCGCCAAGAAGGTTTTTCAACTGCATACCGTTGATCAGGAAACCGGAAAGATCGAGCGCTTGAAGCTGCGGCGCGATGAAGTCCTACCCTTTTTCGTTGCACGGCAACCCTGCCTGGTAGCGATAGAGGCTTGTGGCAGCGCTCATTGGTGGGCCCGTCAGCTTCAGCAGCTGGGGCACGATGTTCGTTTGCTGGCTCCCCGCTCCGTACGTCCGTTCGTGCTGCGAAACAAGACCGATGCGGCCGACGCCCAAGCTATCTGGACGGCAGTACAGCAACCCGGTGCTTGCCTGGTCGCGATCAAACGGCCCGATCAGCAGGCGATCCTCTCTCTGCACCGCATCCGTGCCCAACTACTGAAATTTCGCACCATGCAGAGCAATGGCTTACGTGGACTGCTTTACGAGTTCGGGATTGTGCTGCCCGAGGGCTACGCCCAACTGGGCAAGGTCATTCCGGAAGCATTCGCTGATGCAGAAGGCAGGGTGCCTCCCCTCTTGCTGGAGAGCCTACGCGAGCAGTGGGCGCGGATCATCCACCTGGATGAGGAAATCCGAGGAATCGAACTCCGCTTGAAACAGTACCTGCGCGAGAGCTCCGACTGCCAGAAAATTGCAGAGATCCCCGGGATCGGTCTGTTGACCGCTACTGTCGCCGTGGCCTCACTGGGAGATGCTACGACCTTCCGCTCAGGCCGCCAGTTCGCTGCTTGGCTGGGATTGGTACCTCGCCAAACGGGTACCGGTGGTCGAGTTCGTCAGCTGGGGTTGAGCAAGCGCGGCGACACCTATCTGCGAACATTGCTGATGCACGGTGCTCGCTCGATCATCAACAGGGGGCAAAAATCCCGGTGGATCGAGCTCTTGCTGGCCAGGCGCCCTTATAACGTGGTGGTTGCAGCGCTGGCTAACAAGCTCGCCAGAACGCTTTGGGCTGTGCTGGCCAAGGGCTCTCCGTACCGATCCGAGCTTTTTACGGAGTGTCCTGCTGGGCACTGAAAGAACTGAAATCAATCACTTACAGGCTTCACAAGGAGCACAGACGGTAAGCACGTGATGGCGGAGTAGGTCAGACCGTGACGGGGTAAACCTGATAGGGAATATGAGCCAGGGCGTCGCCCACAGCTCGATTTTCAGATGAGGGCCTCGTCAGCGGATTCCATCAGGGCCAGCAGGCTCCCGGCCTGCACAAACAGGCCGGATATAAGACTGCTCCTGACTACACGCCTGCATGTCTACCTATTGAGCTCCGGGAGGCGTCCATATAAGACCTTCCCTAGGTCTTACCACGGTGCTTTCTGATCCATTTCGATCAGGAAGCGCCGTGTTTGCTTGCACTTCACTGAGCACTCGGCATTGGCGAAGGTCAGCCGCTTCATCGAGGGGTTCCAGAACGGTTGTAGAAGACCTATTTATACCAGGTTAGGAAGTCTTTTTCAGACCCTCCTCATGGGTTGCCTTCAAATTAATCCTGCGCGTGTATCCTAGCGCCCCTACAGCGATAGACGCAGCGAGAGACGGAATCACGGTTATCATCACGATGGAATGCCCCTCCCAACCAATTGACAACAAGACCCCGCCGAAGATCGGCCCGAGAATAGAACCGACCCGACCAATGCCAAGCGCCCAACCGATGCCAGTAGAGCGTATAGCCGTGGGATAGAGATCCGCGACTACTGCATTGATTCCGAGCTGTGCACCCACAATCCCAAATCCTGAGAAAAATATTGCACCCAACAACAACGTTGAAGACAGCCCTTGAATAGCAGAAACAGCAATAAAGCAAGCCGCCAAGGCGTAAGCATTAGCCAGCACAGCGAAAGGATTTAATCGATCTATCAGCCTTGCTATTAACAAGCTCCCTATCACACCACCAGCGTTGAGCAAGGCAGTCCCAAGAATAGCCGTTTTCAGTGGAAGACCCGCAGCCTTTAGCAGCGACGGCAGCCAGTTCACCAGGAAGTACATCACTAATAAGTTCATAAAAAATGCTACCCAGATCAACAAGGTCATCGACGTACGTCCATCCCGGAAAAGATGACGCACAGCAAACCCACCATGGTGTTCTTCGGGCAGATAAAATTTTGTGGAGTCATTAATAGAAGCAACTGGAGCCAGCCGACGCAGAATACCGGCGATCTGAGCCCCACGCCCTCCCTGCGCGCACATGAAACGAATTGATTCAGGCAGCATGAAGTAAAGTATAGGGATTAGCAGCAAAGGCAACGCACCGCCAATGTAAAAAACCGCTTGCCAGCCCCATGCAGGAATAACTTCAGCGCTGATAAAACCGCCCATCATTGACCCCAATGGGAATCCGGCGAACATGAGGGTGATCATGGTTGCGCGCAGGCGCTTAGGTGAGTACTCTGAGGTCAATGCTATAATATTTGGCATTGCACCACCGAGACCAACCCCGGTAAGAAATCGAAGGAGCAGCAACTCAATAAACGAACTGGAAAATGCCGTTAAAAAAGCAAAAACACCAAAAAGAAAGACCGTTAAAACAACTATCCTGCGCCTCCCAAACTTATCAGCAAGAGGCCCAAACAACAATGCACCACAAGTTAACCCAAGCAACCCAATGCCGAATACTGGACCGAATGAAGAAGACGGAAGCCCCCAATCAGACGCTATAGCTGGCGCCACATACGCAATAGACTGGGTATCGAAGCCATCAAGCATAGCAATAATTGCACAAAGAACAATCACCCTTATCTGATAGCCACCCAGCAAGGCCTTGTCAATCAAGGAACTGACATCCACAGCAGTCGAATGGTTCATCTTGTTATACCTCTGTTTTTTACCAAAAGAAGCCCAAAAGGCAAGCTCTTGACTGCACACCAACCACAACCGGAAGACCCCACCCTTCAAGCACTAAAACAAATAGGCTAGCGATCTACGCATTAAACTAATGAAGCACACACGACGCTATATTGAGCATCCAGCTCATCGGCGCTTATTATAAGCAAAGCTCTCGACTACGCATGGGTAGTCCGCACATTAAAAACATACTTACCAACAGACAGATGAAAACTCAAAACACATGAATGACATAAGAAAAATTCAGGCGATTCTCATCTACATCAGTCCAATAGCTAGAACGTTCTGCGGAAGCACGCGGACTTTCTTCAGCATATCGCTCGGTACCTCCCAGGCCAGATCCAAGTCGCGCTCTCAGAGCCTTGCCCCAAAGGGGGGCGACGGTGTCGCCTTGATGAAGCGCAGGGTGCCGGTTAGGGCTGCAAAGTCATAGCGCAGCTGCCAAGAGCGCTGTTCGGTCGCGGTGAACTAGAAAGTCGGCACCCCGTAGACCAGCGGAATCAGGTTGGTCGTACTGCACGCAGGCTAGGTTATTAAGGGGCAAGATTTTTCGCTCCAGGCATTACAACATTTTGGGGTTCTCTCCTAGTGCACCCAATTGCACCATCTGAGTTCACCTTTGACTTCTCTATTTGGCTCTGGCCATGGGCGCCTATCCACGGGAATTCTAGTTACCCCGTGGATAAGCACACAGCTATGCCATGCTTAACCCAGGTTGAGCAAAACGCGACCGCTTTCGACTTTCACCGGGTAGGTCCGGAGATCCTCGGTAAGAGGCGCGCAGAGTGCTTTTCCCGAGCAGATATTGAACTTACCCTGATGCAATGGACATTCGATCTCGCATCCGTCAAGAAAGCCATCGCTCATCCGTGCCTGTCCATGAGTACAGATGTTGTCGGTAGCAAACACCTCACCATCAACCAAGTAGAGGGCAATTTCACGTCCGGCTGCAATGATCCCAATAACGTCACCATCTGGGACTCTTTCAAGCGGTGCAACATCGACCCATTCACTATTCATAAAAATACCTAGATCGGATAAATGATTGAGTTAGCAATCATTTCAGAGTCGTAAACACAGAGGCGAGACAGAAGCTTAAGCCCTTCCGGAGTGCGCACGATCTGATCGCGGTAATATCCCGAATTGAAAACCGTGGATTCTCCATCGAGCTTTGTACGAACCACCACATAATTTGCCTCAGAGATGATTCGCTCACCATAAATATCTCGCTCGACCGATATCACCCGTGGCATACCAACAATATGCCTTTGATAATAGGGGTCATGATACATGGTCTCTTTAACGCCATAGACCCTATCACGTATCATTGCCTTACTCTCAAGAGCCAGAAGACACAGAGGCAACCCGCGCTCATAGTTCTCTCGCGGCTGAAGGCGATACGTTCCACCCTCAACAAAAAAGTCAGGCCACTTCTCCCAATCTGCCGAGTCGCAGACCATTGCATAGTCGCTATAAAGGCTCTGCAGCTCGAAATACACTTTGAAGTCGATCATTATTATTCCCCCATTGCTTCGCGCCAGTAGGCATACATACCGCGGATCAGGGTCTCGGTAACCATATGATCAGTATCACCGATCTCATGCCCACCCATTTCGATCACACTGCGGTAGGCTGGCTTCTGCTCGAACCCCTCCTGAGACCATTCGATAACTTCACCGTCATCTGCAGAAACAAACCCTGCAGGTCCAAACAGATTTGCCTGAATCAAACGACGCTCAAGCATTTCTGGAGTGTCATCCTCAAATGCGAAATGGGTCCACACAAAATCGAAAGAGCCATGGCCATTGGGCTGGATGTGGCGAGTAGAAACGCTATTGACCTGCTGCTGAATGATCACGCTCGGGAAAATCGTAGTCATCACCGCAGTCGGTCCCCCCCACCACGGCTCGGGAACGATGTCGAGCAGTCGTGGATCGTTAACTTTCATCTGATCCTTGAAACTGTCTACGCCGCTCACGACCTCTTCGTTTTTCCCGCCTTGGCCGCGGGTGGAGATCATTGCGGCATGGCGGAAGCGCTCATCCATTTTCAATTCTGATTTGTTGTCTGCACGCCAAAGTCCGAATGTCGAAAACCAGGTATGCAACAAGCCAGGATGGTAAGGATCTTTGATGTTTTCCTGCATTAGCTTCCAGTTACCTGGAATACGCTGGCGGCGATAACCAAGAACCACCAGCTTTCGACCATTAAAGAGACGATCAAAATAATGCAGAATGGTCGGACCGAGGAACTCTTCAAAAGACTCCACGTTGTGATCGAACGACGCAAATACTACGCCACCGCGCGTCGCCACCTTGAGCTTGGTAAGGCCATGCTCCTCGAGCTTGAAGTCTTTCGGCATACCGCCATTGACCTTGCCGTCCTGCTTGACGCCGCGACGGAACGGCACGCCCTGAAGATCGCCCTTAAGACTGTAATTCCACTGATGATAGGGGCAGAAAAAATCCTTCCGGTTACCATGGCGCTCCCGGCAGAAACGCATACCACGGTGCGCACAGACGTTTTCAACAACGTTAACACTGCCATCCACGTCGCGAACCATGATCACCGAGCGCTCACCAATTACAGTGCGCTTGAAATCACCAATATTGGGGATTTCCGCTTCCAACCCCACATAGCACCAGTGACCTGAGTAAAACAGGCGCTCAAGTTCCTTCTTGTACAAATCTTCGCGGGTATAGGCCCAAAAAGGAACCTTGCTAGTATTATCGCCAGGCCACTTTGGGTTTTCCGGAAAGATGGCATTATTGTCATTCATTGTGACGCTCCTCTTATTATGCTTGCTTTTTTATGACAGCTGCATGCTACGACTGTGCCGACGGAAACCGTCAGATACCACTCGGATAAAAGGCATCTGCATGGACATGGCCCTGCTCCATGCCACGACGTACGACCAACATATTCAAAGCCTCGACCATGGCGGGAGCTCCACAGAGATAGGCGCGCCAACCGGCCAAGTCGGGAATGTCAGATTCGATAGCATCGGTGACCAAACCACGGCGCAACCCCTGCGGCACATCGCCAGTCGCCACAACAAAGTTTAATTTTAAATTGGGATGCTCTGCGGCAAGACTTTCAAGTCGCTCGGTATCGTAGAGATCCTGCATGCTGCGCACACCAAAATAAAGATGAATCGGGCTACGCATTCCCGATTCGAGTGCACCTCGCACAATCGACAACACTGGAGCGATGCCTGTCCCGCCACCGACGCATAACATTGGGCCTTCATGCTTGCGACGCAGGTAGGCAGTCCCCAGAGGACCACTAATACGGATAGCCGCCCCGATGTCCAGATTGCTGAATACATACTCAGTAACGCGACCACCAGGCACGAGGCGAATCTGGAACTCCATCTCCTCATCACTTGGCAGGCCAGCCATTGAGTATGGCCGGATATGCTCGGGCGTGAATTGTAAAGTAGCGTACTGCCCAGGAGAAAACTCGAGAGGTTTCGCCAACTTCACTCTTAGGCGACGAATGTCATGCGTAGGATTCTCGATTGCGACCACTGTCCCCTTAATGATCCGGGCAGGATGAACCACCACCTCGTCTGCTTCAGGGATCTCAATGGTGCAACTCTCCTTGAGTGTTGCCTGACAGGCGAGGACATAGTGGTCGCCTTCGTACTCGGGACGTCCTGACTCAGGGCCGGCATTCAAGACCTCCCCCTCGACGACACGGCAACGGCATGTTCCGCACCTCCCGGACATGCAACTGTAGGAGACTGGCACCGCGTTCTCACGCAGCACATCGAGCAGGTTCTGACCGCTCTGGACATTTAGGCGAAGATTTTGTGGATATACGACCAGCTCCATGACAGCTCCCCGTTCTTACTTGTATCTAGCTTGAAGTGATCATGACGAATCGACGGCAATAAATAAATGCAATGAGGTGAATACGTATCATCACCGCCATGAATATTTACTCAAGGCCATGCATGCCTGTAGTCTGGCCCTGGAGCTCAGAAAGATGCGGTGAACACACCGCACCCCGCCAGCGTGATGGATTGTCCGCTCAGACGGGAAAGCCCTGGCAATAGATGAGCCACCATCTCATTTCAGGAGATGGGCTCAGGATGGCAGACAGCAAAGCTGTTTCTGATTGCTCGGCCCCAGGGGGAAACCAGAGTCGCACTTCAACTAGGCTATAATTCACCCCAAGGACCGTACGTATCCCCCACCCAACGAGGAGTCGCATATGGAGCTTCGTGATATTGATTTAAATCTTCTCGTAATTTTCCATCAACTATTAGTTGACCGGAAGGTTTCCACCGCTGCTGAGAAGTTAGGCTTAACACAGCCAGCGGTTAGCAACGCACTTAAGCGACTGAGAACACTGCTCCAAGATGAGCTTTTCGTACGCACGTCACGAATGATGGAGCCAACCCCATATGCGCAACAGCTTGCTGAGCCCATCGCCTATGCTCTGAGCACACTGCAGGGCGCGCTGAATCAGCAGGTAACCTTCGAGCCTAAAACCAGCAATCGAAATTTTACGCTGGCGATGACCGATATCGGTGAAATCTATTTTATGCCGAAGCTAATGGACACGCTCGCCGATCTAGCACCGAATATAAAGATCAGCACTGTACGTAACTCTGAAATCAGCCTTAGTGATGAAATGCAATCAGGGGCCGTCGATCTTGCTATTGGATTACTTCCGAGTTTACAAGCCGGATTCTTCCAACGCCGCCTCTTCCACCATCGCTATGTATGTATGTACCGAAAGGACCACCCCATTGCAGGCCAGTCGCTGACAGCGGAAAAATTCTGCGAACTTGAGCATGTACGAGTGATATCAGCCAATACAGGGCACGGGGAGGTAGAAAAATACTTGGCTCGTGCTGGCATCAAGCGATCCGTGCGTCTAGAGGTCCCGCACTTTGTAGCCGTCGGCTACATTTTGCAGAAGACAGACCTGATTGCTACAGTACCAGAAAGATTCGCAGCATGCTGCGTATCTCCGTTCGGTTTGTCTTTCTCGCCAGCCCCATTGAATTTACCCGAGATTGCGATCAACCTTTTCTGGCATGCCAAGTATCATCGAGACCCTGCCAATCGCTGGCTACGGCAACTAATTTTCGACCTTTTCGCCGATTAAGCAAAAACCATCAACGCAAGTTACATCTTCATATTCGGCACAAGCCAGCCACTTGAAGCATTAACTTGCTAGAGCCAGAACATCAGAGCATATTGCACTTGAACTTAACTTTGCCGAAACCATCTATTTGTTAGCATGCCATCACCGCACGTAACAATTCTACATCACTTGCACTCGGCTAGAATTCGCGGCAATGTGCGGGCCGCCCCATAAATAACTGCTGCCGCAACGCATTCTGCAGAACGTGCAAGAGCGTTCCAAAACTTCCTGGCGCTACCTGCGCAGGGCGAATCACTGCGTTTGCGCCTCATACAAAAATGGTTCGAATAAAGCATTCCAGTGATTCAATCCACGCCAAACCATATCGTTGCAGAACCTCAACCTTGAGGAACATGAGTACCCTGCAAAAAAAAGGCGCCAGAGGCGCCTTTAAGGGAAAGTGGTTGGGGCTGGTAGATGCGTTGCTCCTGCGTCAAGGCTTAAAATTTCCCCTTACTTTGGGCGGTTGCAGGAGCTGAGTGCAACACGGTTATTGAATTAAAGCTGGAGCATCATGCCGCATAACCAAGGCTTCCTGCATCACCTCGCCCATGACTTCGATCGGGCACTTGAAATCAAAGCGTTTACGGGGGCGCATATTCAGTTCCAAGGCGATGGCATTCAATTGCTCTTGGCTGTGTACCGACAAGTCAGTCCCCTTGGGCAAGTACTGGCGAATCAGGCCGTTGATGTTTTCGTTGCTGCCGCGCTGCCAGGGGCTGTGCGGGTCGCAGAAGTAGATCGCCACGCCGGTTCTTTGGGTGATCTCGGCATGTCGCGCCATCTCCCGGCCCTGGTCGTAGGTCATACTCTTGCGCATCGCCAGCGGCATGCCATTAAGCGCTGCACTGAAGCCCTCCATCGCCGAGGTCGCCGTTGCGTCGTTCATCTTCACCAGCATCAGGTAGCCACTGGTGCGCTCCACCAACGTGCCTACCGACGAGGCGTTGGCCTTACCCTTGATCAGGTCGCCCTCCCAATGCCCCGGCATCAGCCGGTCTTCGATCTCTGGCGGGCGCACATGAATGCTGACCATTTCAGGGATCTGGCCGCGCCGATCCACGCCACCAGAGCGCGGCCGGCGCGTCGTCTTGCCTTGGCGCAGGCAGACGATCAGCTCCTTGCGCAACTCGCCGACCGGCAAGGCATAGATCGCGTTATAGATCGTCTCACGACAGACGTAGGCGTCTCTGAGGTTGGGTATGGTCATGCTGCGCAGCTTGCCGGCAATCTGCTCGGGAGACAAACGCTTACGCAGCATGTGGGCCACCAACTTGAAGCGCTCGCTACCCGGCAACAGCTTTCGTTTCGGTCGACAGCGTTGGCGGCGGGCCTGCATCTGCTGCTGGGCCACGCGGGCCGAGTAGCTGCCACAGGCATCTCGATTGCGGCGCAGCTCGCGACTGATGGTCGAAGGGGATCGGGTGATCAAGCAAGCAATCTTGCGTAGGCTGAACCCTTGGGCACGGCCGATTTGAATGGTGGCGCGTTCTTCAACGCTGAGTTCGGAATAGGACATAGGGGCAGCACGGTACCGGAAAGGTCAGGTGTTGCACTCAGTTTTCGCGGCCGCCTTGGCTAAAGGTCAACAGGCTTCCGGCACAGCCGACTTGACATCAGCTTTTCCCCGTGTCGGCATTGGAATCATAACCAGTGCGGCCAAAACGAAGAATCCGGCACAGACTAACAGCCCCGTCGAAAGGCTGTAGTAGCTCGCGATACCACTGAGCAGCACCGGTGCAAAAGCTGCCAGACCCCGGCCAGCATTGAAGCAGAAGCCAGCGCCAAGGGTCCGCATGCGGGTTGGATACAACTCGCTAAAATACGAGCCGAACAGGCCAGCAAAAGCGATAAAGAAGGCATACATCGGACCAAGCCAGAAGAGCGATTGACGGTCCGCACTGAATACATAGATCGGCAGCATCATGGCAGTCAGCGACAGCGAGATAATGATCGTCTGGCGCTTTCCTATCCGATCGGCCACAAACCCAAAGAAATTCATCCCCAGGAAATTTCCCAAATTAAGAGCGGCCATGAAGCTCGCCATGGCGGTCAAACTTAGTCCTCGCTCCTGAACCAGGTAGGTAGGCAGCCACGTGCTTGCCCCCCAGTAACCGAGCAGCGCCAAGCTTGCTGCCATGGTCCCCAGCAATGTGGTCCGGAGTTGCGCCGGGGCAAAGATTTCATTCACGGACACCCGCACAGCGGAGGCTTGAGATGCGCGCTGTTCCTTCCAGCTTGGGGACTCCGGCACCAGAAAGTAGATATAGATAATCGGAAGAACCACTGCGATCCCGGAAACGGCGAACAGCGTGCGCCATTCTGGCAGCATAAATTTGGCGGCCAAAGCAGCCAAGATAGCGCCGACGGGAAACGCACTGATCACGAATTGGGGATTCCATGCGCACTTGGACACCCAGTCCACGCTGACTTGGACACTCATTCCACGGCCACTTGGACACTCATTCCACGGCCACTTGGACACTGATTCCACAAGCACTTGGACAGTGATGTTCCACTGATCCGATCCATGCTCAGGCAGGCAGCAACGCAGGATTATTCACTACCATCGACCTCTTTTCTCGAAGCGAAGAGGTCATCGTGGAGCGTATATCCATGCGTAAAATCCGAGAGGTACTACGTCTAAAGTTCGACGCTGGCCTGTCCGTGCGCAAGATCGCCGCCAGCCTGCGCATCAGTAGCGGCAGTGCGGGCAATTACTTGCACCGTTTCAACGCTTGCGGGCTGAGTTGGCCGACATTGTTATCGGATGCCGAACTGGAGCGATGCCTGTTCCCTCCAGCACCAACAGTTCCCAGCGATCAACGTCCGATGCCTGACTGGTCTTGGGCGCATGCCGAGTTACGCCGCCCCGGCGTCACTTTGGCCCTACTCTGGCAGGAATATCGACTCGCTCACCCGCAAGGCTTCCAATACAGCTGGTTCTGCGAGCACTACCGCCTCTGGGCCGCCAAGGTCGACGTTGTCATGCGCCAGGAGCACCGTGCCGGCGAAAAGCTGTTCGTCGATTACGCCGGACAGACCGCGCCCATCATCGACCGACAGACCGGTGAAATCCGTCAGGCCCAGATCTTCGTCGCCGTCCTCGGCGCGTCCAGCTACACCTTTGCCGAGGCCACCTGGTCGCAGAAACTGCCCGACTGGCTGGGCTCGCACGCCCGCTGTTTTGCTTTTTTCGGCGGCACATCGCAGATCCTGGTGCCCGATAATCTGCGCAGTGGCGTCACCAAGGCGCATCGCTACGAGCCGGACATCAACCCCAGTTACCGCGATCTCGCCGAGCATTACGGCGTAGCCGTACTGCCCGCGCGTTCGCGTAAACCCAAGGACAAAGCCAAGGTTGAAGTGGGTGTGCAAGTGGTCGAGCGCTGGATCCTGGCAGTGCTGCGCAACCGCCAGTTCTTCTCGCTCGGAGAACTCAACACGGCAATCAGCCTGCTGCTCGAACGCCTCAATCAAAAGCCCTTCAAGAAGCTGCCCGGCTCACGCCGCTCGGCCTTCGAGACCATCGACCAACCCGCACTGCAACCGCTACCAGAACATCCGTATGTCTACGCCGAATGGAAAAAGGCGCGGGTGCACATCGACTATCACGTCGAGGTCGAGGGCCATTACTACTCGGTGCCGTACCAGCTGGTGAAGCACCAACTCGAAGTGCGGCTAACCGCTAAGACCGTCGAGTGCTTCCACGCCAACCAGCGGGTGGCCAGTCACCTGCGCTCGCTGCACAAAGGCCGCCACACCACCCAAACCGAGCACATGCCCAAGAGCCACCGGGAGCACGCCGAATGGACACCGCAACGGCTGATCCGCTGGGCCGAGCAGACCGGGCCTAACACCGCTGGCGTTATCGCCTACATCCTTGAGCGCCGAATCCATCCTCAGCACGGCTTCCGCGCCTGCCTGGGCATCCTGCGCCTGAGCAAGCAGCACGGCGAAGAGCGGCTGGAAGCCGCTTGCCAGCGAGCGCTGGCACTGGGCGCGTGCAGCTACAAAAGCCTTGAATCGATCCTGCGCCAAGGGCTGGAAAAGCTACCGCTGTCCCAGCAAAACCTGCCGCTACTGCCCGACGAACACATCAACCTGCGCGGCCCTGGCTACTACCACTGACCTGAAAAAGGAGCACCAAAATGCTGCCCAACCCGACACTCGACAAGCTGCAAACCCTGCGCCTGCACGGCATGATCAAGGCGCTGAGCGAGCAACACGCCACGCCCGATATCAATGATCTGAGCTTCGACGAACGCCTCGGCCTGATGGTCGACCGCGAGCTGACCGAACGTGAAAACACGCGTCTGAGCAGCCGCCTGAAACTGGCACGACTGCGCCATAACGCCTGCCTGGAAGACATCGATTACCGCAGCCCACGCGGCCTGGACAAGTCCCTGATCCTGCAACTGGGCAGCGGCCAATGGCTGCGCGACGGCCTGAACCTGATCATCGGCGGCCCAACGGGCGTAGGCAAAACCTGGCTCGCCTGCGCGCTGGCTCACAAGGCCTGCCGCGACGGTTACAGCGTGCGCTACCTGCGCTTGCCGCGCTTGATGGAGGAGCTGGGCCTGGCTCACGGCGACGGCCGTTTCGCCAAACTCATGGCCGGCTATGCCAAGACCGACCTGCTGATCCTGGACGACTGGGGCTTGGCGCCGTTTACCGCTGCGCAGCGGCGCGACATGCTTGAACTGCTGGACGACCGCTACGGCAACCGCTCGACGCTGGTCACCAGCCAGATGCCGGTGGACAAATGGCATGCGCTGATCGGCGACCCGACCTTGGGCGATGCGATCCTCGACCGGCTGGTGCACAACGCTTATCGGATCGAACTGAAGGGCGAATCGATGCGCAGACGCGCAACGAAATTGACGGCGACAGAGACTTCAGACTAACAATGCAAACCTGCGTCGCTGCGCTCCGACTGCCTGTCCAAGTGGACGTGGATCAGGTGTCCAAGTGAGCATGGAACGAGTGTCCAAATGATCGTGGGCTGAGTGTCCAAGTGTCGTGGAATCCGCACCGTTGAGCATGCGTTGAACCAGAAGGGCTCGACCTCGCGGGGTAAGACGGGCATGTTTATGCAGGTTCATCCGGGGCTCCTGGAAGGTTGTGTTGGTCGCGCTTCCAGAATTCCGGGAATGCCCCGGATGAACAACCTACTGAGAGATCACAGCTAGCCCGTGCCTTTGCAGCAGGCGGCGGAAGTTGGGGATGGTGGTTTCGTCCGGAGTCCGATCCAGGTGCAGTCGGCAAACTGTCGCAGGATCGTCACTTCATAGGGAGCCTCCTCCATCGCCGGATCGCTGTAGCCGAACCAGTTATGCATGAGATGCACCCGCAGCATGGTGGCCAACGGGTAGGCTGGGCGCCCGCCCTCGCCTCTCGGTGCGGTTCAATCAGTGCCATCAGCGCCTGTCACGGCACAACCTGATCCATCTCGATCAGGAAACGCTCATGGCGGGTCTGTTTGCGTTTGCCGGCGTACTCGGCATCGGCGAAGAACAACTGCTTCATGCCGGGGGCTCCAGAGGGACTGGTGGGCTATTTCACCAGATCGGGAAGTGTTTTTCAGACCTTCCTTAAGGTATCTCTTAACCATTTATGCTCAGCATCGTTCTCACGGTTTTTCGCCCAAATCATCACTAGGTCGAATGAAGGAAGTTCATAGGGGGGGGGGAATACATCAATGCTGTGTATATCTCCATACAGGCGAGCGATTGACTCCGGAACGATCGATATAAGGTCCGTGCCCTCTAGCAGTTGAGGTAGCAGTGTAAAGTAAGGGACGCTTATCTGGATGTGCTGTTTCAGCCCCAGTCGCGATAATGCCTCTTGCTCGATGGTTTCTTTGCCATCAGTCCTGCAATAGATTGCGTGAGGCCTTGTCAAGTAATCGATAAGCTCTATAGGCCTGCCTGCAGCTCGATGTCTACCACATTGAATAGCCACCATTTTGTCGTGCATGAATACTTGATGACTAAACCGTTCATCACCTTTTTTGAGGCCACACGACTCCCAGTTGGTGGGCAAATCGGGACATATAATGAGATCCAAAGATCCTATTTGTAGCTCTTTGGCAGAGGTTCCTGGCGTTGGCTTCAGGGTGAGCGAAATGTTTGGAGAATGTGCTTCAAGGTAAACGCCCAGGTTTTTTGTCACCAACGCCGACACATAATCTGCTGTGGCAATTTGAAAGTTTGTTGTTGCGGTTTCAGGGTCGAAATGATCAACCTCGAACAGCTTTTCGACAAGCTCGATCATGCGATCAACTTCCGGTTTCAGTCGCTTGGCCTTTTCTGTCAGGACCATCCCGCGTCCCCGCTGAACAAGCAGATCATCTTTAAAAATACCCCTCAGTTGCTTTAGCGATCCGCTGACGGTCGACTGCGTCAAATGGAGGCGTTCTGAGGCCTTGGTCACGCTTTCCATCCTCAGGAGCTCAGCCAAGATCGGCAATAAGTTCATATTTATGCCGCGTAGAGTGCTAATTTCCAGGGATCTGTTTTTATAGCCCATTGCCACCTCCAACAATATTGATATATTTTAGAACAGCTCTAAAGTAGCCCCGACTTTTTCCTTCGTTTCGTCCAATAAGCCGAAAAACGAAGGTCCCCTGCGTCAGTCTCGGGCTATTTCCGCGCTACTGATTCTACTCCTTGCCCTTCACTGGTACCGTGTGGGCTGCTGTCCGCATTACAGATGCACCTCGTCTGTGATCTTGCCCAGCAGTCGTGGACACGGGGTTAATAAGCACTCATCCGGGCCCCGGAGACCTCTGGGCTGATGTGTCCCAGCGTGCTGTGGCGGCGCTGGCGGTTGTAGTCGATTTCGATGTATTCAAACACGGTTTCGCGCATCTGGGCGCGGCTCATGAAGCGCTCGCCGTGGATGCATTCGACCATCAGGCTGTGGAAGAAGCTCTCTGCACAGGCATTGTCGTAGCAGTTGCCCTTCGTGCTCATGCTGCATCGCAAATGATGGTCGCGGATCAGCTCTTGGTAAGCAGCTGAGCAGCACGGGCTGCCTCTATCGCTGAGCACGATCACGCCCTTGTGCTGCCTGCGTCGTCATAGCGTCATGCGCAAGGCATCGCAGACCAGGTCGGCCGTCATGCGTTCGCCCATGGCCCAGCCGATCACCATCCGTGAGTACAGGTCGATGACCACTGCCAGATACAGCCAGCCTTCCTCCGTGTGCAGGTAGGTGATGTCACCCACTCATTTCTGATTTGGTGCCGATGCTGTGAAATCCTGCTTGAGCAGGTGAATCGCCCCTGGTTTCGTAGACACCTCCAAGCCTCATAATGAGGCCCAAATAGGAGGTGCCATGAGTCGTCAGCGTTACCCCGAAGAATTCAAGATCGAAGCGGTCAAGCAAGTGACCGAAAAAGGCAAACCTGTCGCCGAGGTCGCCCAGCGCCTGGGCATGTCCGTGCACAGCCTTTACGCCTGGATCAAGGTCTACAGCAAGCCCCAAGAGCAGCGTCAGCAAGACAATGAACAGCAGGCTGAACTGCGCAAGCTGCGCGCTGAACTCAAGCGGGTGACAGAAGAGCGAGACATATTAAAGAAGGCCGCCGCGTACTTTGCCAAGGAGTGCGGCTGAAGTACGCCTTCATCAACAAGCACTCGACGGATTACCCAGTGCGTCGCCTTTGCCAAACCCTCAAGGTGCATCCCAGCGGCTACTACGCTTGGCTGGCCGAGCCTCAATCTGCCCGAGCCAAAGAAGATCAGCGCCTGCTTGGTTTGATCAAGCAGGCCTGGTTAGAAAGCGGCGGCGTGTATGGCTATCGCAAGATTCACGATGACCTGCGAGAGCTAGGAGAGATCTGTGGGCGAAATCGAGTCGGTCGCTTGATGCAGGCAGAGGGGCTGCGTTCTCAAACGGGCTATCGCCGTCGTACTGGGTTTTATGGCGGAAAACCAAAAGCGGCATCGCCCAACCATCTGGCCAGGCAGTTCAAGGTCAGTGAGCCGAATAAGGTCTGGGTGACCGATATCACCTACATCCGCACCTACGAAGGGTGGCTGTATCTGGCGGTAGTGCTGGATCTGTTCTCTCGCCAAGTCATTGGTTGGTCAATGAAGCCCAGGATGAGCAGCGACCTAGCCATCGACGCCATGCTGATGGCCGTGTGGCGACGCAAGCCACAGCAGCAAGTGATGATTCACTCAGACCAAGGCAGTCAGTTCAGTAGCTCAGATTGGCAAAGCTTCCTGAAAGCCAACAATGTGATCAGTAGCATGAGCCGAAGGGGAAACTGCCACGACAATGCCGTAGCCGAGAGCTTTTTCCAGCTTTTGAAGCGGGAGCGAATCCGACGAAAGATCTACGCAACGCGTGACGAAGCCCGAAGTGATATTTTCGATTACATCGAGATGTTCTATAACCCCAAGCGTCGACACAGCAGTGCTATGCAGCTGTCGCCAGTAGAGTATGAGAAACGCTATTTTCTGAGCTTGGAGAGTGTCTAGGGAACCCGGGGCGATTCAAGGTTCTCTGCCACCGGCAGCGAGTGTCGGGTGTTGGTCGTGGCCCTGAGCTTCCTGGCGGCCCTGGCACACAGTCCTTGCCGTTGCATCGAGGCGGCAACCTGTAGGGCAGCCCAGCGTCCCGTAGATCGAGACACAGGCATGGTGTCCCGCTGCGGCCCTTGCGTGCGCTGTATGCCTGCGCGAACTGCCGATCCAACTCGGCTTTTCGCTGGTGGCGCATCGACGCTCTGCGTGAACACCAGTCATAGAAGCCGCTGCGGGTGACGCCCAGCACATCTCCGGGGCAGGCAGTGTTTTTCAGCCCCCTTTAAGCATTGGTATTATCGATATGTTGGTATTGAAAAGCACTGTTACTCATGCAGAGATTTATTTCCTAGTGTGGTGCATGGGTGTGTTGCATGAAGGCAAGGAGAATAACATTGAAAACAAAACTAATAATCGATAATCAGCAAGTTGATGCTTCGGCTGGTGCAGTATATGAGCGTAAGCACCCAATTACGGGGGGCGTTGTTACTCAGTTAGCTGCTGCAGGCGTCAGCGATGCACTTGCAGCGGTTGAATCTGCTCAGCGCGGCTATGAGATGTGGCGAGCGACAGGTCCGAGTGCGCGGCGCCAGATTCTCTTGAAAGCCGCCGATATTCTTGAGAAGAAAATCCCGCTCTTTGTCGATGCTATGGCGAATGAAGTTGGTTCCTCATCTCTTTGGGCAGGTATAAATGTTACGCTCTCTGCAAATCTTTTCCGGGAGGCAGCAGGGCTTACTACTCAGATTCAAGGTGAGACTATTCCGACCGACAAGCCAGGTGGGCTGTCTATGACAATACGTCAGCCGGTAGGAGTGGTATTGAGTATTGTTCCGTGGAATGGTCCTGTCGTGCTCGCTGCTCGGGCGATCGCCTATCCGCTGGCATGTGGTAATAGCGTGGTATTCCGCGCCTCCGAGACTAGTCCGAAGACTCACGCGCTAATCGCAGAAGCGCTCGTCGAGGCAGGCTTGCCGGCAGGTGTGTTGAACCTGTTGACTAATGACCCGAATGACGCGCCTGATGTTATCAATGCATTGATAGCCCATAAATCCGTGCGGAGGGTTAATTTTACCGGTTCTACAAAGGTTGGTCGCATTATCGCAGAGAAAGCGGCACGCCATCTGAAGCGCTGTTTGCTCGAATTGGGTGGTAAGGCACCGCTGGTCGTACTTGAAGATGCGGATATCGATGCGGCGGTGGATGCAGCAGTATTCGGCGCCTTTTTGTATCAGGGGCAGATCTGCATGTCCACCGAACGAGTCGTCGTGGACAGGAAGATTGCTGACGAGTTCGTTGAGAAATTCGCAGCGCGGGCCAAGATGTTACCGATTGGTGATCCTTCGGTTGACGCTTCCTGTGTCATCGGTCCTATGGTGGTTAAGGAGTCCGGTGATCGTCTCAATCGCATGATTGATGATGCTCTTGATAAGGGGGCGGTGCTCGTAGCTGGTGGCCACGCCGACGGCGCGGTCATGCCCGCGACTATCCTCGATCATGTTAAGCATGGTATGGAAATCTACGATGAGGAAACATTCGGTCCTATTACCACAGTGGTTAGGGTTGAGGGTGTAGATGAGGCGGTCCGTGTAGCCAATGATACCGATTATGGCCTTTCATCCGCTGTATTTGGTCGCGATATTAGCAATGCACTTAGTGTCGCGATGAGGATTGAGGCTGGCTGTTGTCATATCAATGGTTCTACTGTTCAGAATGAGGCGCAGGCTCCATACGGTGGAACAAAGGATAGTGGCTATGGTCGTTTCGATGGCCGAGCAGTGATTGATGAGTTTACCGAATTGAAATGGCTGACGATTGAGTCAAGTCATCAGAAGTATCCGTTCTAATTAGGCCCCTAATACACGTGTTGGATGGGTATGGTGTCGGGAAAATGAGTAAAATTATGAGTGATATGGTTAAGCCGCGCATGACTGCAGATGACGTTAATGGGGTGTGGGTTATCATGCCTACGCCGGCAAAACCTGATGCATCAGACTGGCGAGTTGAAAACACTGTTGATTTAGACGAGACGGTTCGGATTGTCGAAAATCTACTGGCGTCCGGCGTAAATGGCATTATGAGTAATGGTACTTTCGGCGAGTGTGCGACGCTGACCTGGGATGAAAAGCGTGATTTTATAGCGACGGTCGCCGAGACAATTAAAGGGCGAGTACCGTTTTTCTGTGGTACCACTGCCCTGCATACAAGAGAAGTTATTCGCCAGACCCGAGAGGTGATGAGGTTGGGTGCAGATGGCGTCATGCTTGGATTGCCAATGTGGTGTAAGATGGAAACTCCATCTGCCATCCAGTTTTATCGCGATGTTGCTGAAGCGGTTCCTGACGCGGCAATAGCAGTGTATGCGAACCCGGAGGCGTTCAAATATGAGTTTCCTCGCGAATTTTGGGCTCAGGTTAGCGAAATTCCTCAGGTTGTGACGGCAAAATATCTCGGGATTGGTATGTTGGATCTCGATTTGCGTTTGGCTTCGAGCATACGCTTCCTGCCTCACGAGGATGATTACTATGCTGCTGCTCGGATCAATCCGGAGCGTATGACTGCCTTTTGGTCAAGCGCCGCCATGTGCGGTCCGGCGACACCGTTAAAACTGCGTGATGCTGTAGCTGACGCGAAAGTCACTGGGAAGTGGTCAGTGGCGAAGGCAATCTCAGATGAAATGCGCAAAGCGGATTCTATGCTCTTCCCCAAAGGGGACTTTTCCGAGTTCTCGAAATACAATATTGGTTTGGAGAAGGCGCGAATGGATGAAGCAGGCTGGCTCAAAGCTGGTCCCTGTCGCCCTCCCTATCATGTGATCCCTGAGATGTATCTGGAAGGGGCGCGTAAATCAGGGCGGGCCTGGGCTGAGCTGCATGCCAAGTATAGTGCAGAGGGTTGATTTGAGATATGTAGGTTTGCTAACTAAAGGTCCGGATCGTTACCTTTGAATCGTGTATGATCAGGGCGGTGTCTCTAGCCATAAGGTAAAATCTGCATGACTAAGATAGTTGATTTCTATTTTGATTTCATAAGCCCTTTCTCCTACTTGGCTAACTATCGGCTAAATCAGGTTGCCCAAGATCGCAGGGTGTCGATTTGCTATCATGCAATAGATCTTGCGGCAGCGAAAAAAGCCATTGGAAACATCGGGCCCAGCAATCGAGAGCTTCCTGTGAAGTTGTCATATCTCACTGTTGATCTGATGCGCTGGGCAGAGATCTATCGAATTGACTTGAGGTTCATCCCTAATTTCAATTCGAGAAGCCTCAATGTTGGTAGTTTTTTTGCAAAAGATGAAAGTGAAAGATCTCGATATGTGAATTTTGCGTTCGGTAGGACTTGGGGGGTAGGGCAGGCGCCGGATGATGTTGAGGTGCTTAGTGAAGTTGCATCTGAAATGCAATGGAATAAGGAAGATTTCTTTGCCTTCATTGAGTCTCCTAAGGGGCGGGCGGCCTATGAAGAATCGACCGAAAAGGCTATAGAGCGCAAGGTTTTTGGTGTGCCTTTCATGTGTGTGGATGATAAGTCTTGGTGGGGGAACGACCGTATATTTATGCTCGAAGATTACCTTGAGCGTAACGGCTAATAGATTGGTCATCAGAATAAAAACAAGGTGAAATTATGCTGAAAAATATTTTTTTGAAAGATGAAATTAGAAAGGTGAGCGTTCCTGTATTCATTGTTGGGGCGGGTCCGTCAGGGCTGACTACGGCCGCGCTTCTCGCTAAATACGGCGTAAAGGTGCTTGCTGTAAGTCAGCATTCCGGAACCGCGAACTCGCCTCGCGCTCATATCACTAACACCCGTGCAATGGAGGTGTTTCGTGACCTGGGTATCGAAGAAAAGGTCTATGATGTTGCCTCAGTTGAGGAGATGGAAAATGTTGTCTGGTGCACTCGTCTCGCGGGCCAAGAGCTGGCGAGACTGAGCTCCTGGGGGTACGGTGATGACCGCCGATCCGAATACCTGACGGCTAGCCCCAGCAAGATGTGCAACGCCGCTCAGCATGTGCTCGAGCCGATATTGCTGGATGTTGCACGGGAAAGCGGGGCGGAGGTGCTGTTCAATACCGAAGTTCTGGAAATCGAGCAGTCCAGCGAAAAAGTATATGCTCTGGTCCGCAATCGCGAGACAGGGGAAGAGTATATCGTCGAGTCCGACTATGCAGTTGGTGCCGATGGTGCTCGTAGCTTGGTGGCCAGAAGCCTCGGGTTTGAGTTCGAAGGAAAAATGGGAGAAGGTCACGCGGTTAACTGTTGGTTTGATGCTGATCTTTCAAAATATTGTGCGGATCGGAAGGCGGTTCTATTTCCGACCCTGCAGCCCGGCAACGATGACTGGATCGGTGGCGGCACTTTCATCTGCGTAAAACCGTGGAATGATTGGATTTTGCTGTTTATGTACAATCCAGATAACGCAGATGCTGAGACTAATGAAGAGGCGGTGCTGGAGCGTATCTACACCCTAATTGGAGATAGGGATGTGGATGTCAATATAAAGGCGATCTCCAAGTGGACAGTTAATAACATGTTCGCAAAGAGCATGGTGAAAGAGAGAATCGTGTTAATGGGCGACGCGGCTCACCGTCATCCTCCGGCCGGTGGGCTGGGAACCAATACCTGTGTTCAGGATGCATTTAACCTAAGCTGGAAGCTTGCATACATCATTAATGGGTATGCTGGCCAGGACCTTCTACAGAGTTACTCCGACGAGCGTCAGCCTGTTGCTAAGCAGATGGTCAATCGGGCTATTACAGCTATGGTTAATATGCAGGCTGTTCCTCAAGCGCTGGGATTTTTTCCCGGGCAGAGTGAAGAGGATGGGTGGGATGCTTTAGAAGTATTCTCGTCACCAACCGAAGAGGGAAAAACTCGGCGTAAAAAAATGCGTGAGGCGCTGGAGTTGCAAAACTGGCAGTTTAACGGAATTGGGGGGGAGGCTGGTCATCACTATCTGAGCTCGCATGCTATTGTCTCCGATGGGACGACGGCTGAGTTTAACTCCGAAAACTCTCAAGTTCATATACACCCGACCACGACACCAGGAGCTACATTGCCGCATGCCTGGCTGCAACGGAATGGGGTAAACGTGTCAAGTATCGATCTGGTTGGTAATGGCAAATTTACGATTATCACCGGGCTGGGGGGAGATGCTTGGTTGAGGAGTGCGGCTAAGGTCAGTGAGTCGCTGGGTATCGACGTCAACCTCGTATCGATAAGCGTCGATGGAGATATAACCGATCATTATGGGGCCTGGGCGGACGTCAGCGAGATAGAGGACGATGGCTGTTTGCTTGTGCGTCCAGATCGTTTTGTGGCTTATCGGTCAAAAGGCTTGGTGTCTGATACTGATGCTGCGATCAGCCAGGCCTTCAGGGCAATTCTCTGTCTTTAACTCTAGGCTGTTTGTTAAATGGCGACTCTGCATCAGAGTCGCCTTGGTGAGAGAGTTTTATATTCCTCAAGGCTGCCTTGGTGAAGTGTCTATATTTTAGAGCGACAATTAATTGTAGGCTTATATTGAATTGGCTGAGGTGATATGAGTATTTATACTTTGGAGCGAGTTCTTTGGGATATGCATACAAGCTCGTCGGTGACTCAAAAGTTCCACGCTGACGTCGATGGACTGCTGGCTGTGTACCCGCTGAGTAATGAGGAAAAGGTCATGATCAAATCGCTTGACGTTCGATCCATGGCCGATATGGGGGTTAGTCAGATGCTGCTTTTTTGCTCTTGGCAGGCGATCCATGGCGGTGGTGCCTCTATTTCTGAATACATGCGTCGTATGAACACTCCATCCGGTTGATTTGGTCGCTGTTTGCCGCTAATTCATTGGTTGTTGAAGGAACTGTTATGGCTCAGATTGTAGCTGGTTTTATGTTGCCTCATGATCCCCTTATTGCGGCGATGCCAGATGCCCCGCCGCAAGACAAGCGGGATAACTGCATGAATGCTTACGCTAAGATCGCAGATAGACTGCGTGAGTTGTGCGTTGATACTGTGATAGTGATCGGTGATGACCATTACACGATTCATGGTCCTGCATGCATCCCAAGCTGTTTAATTGGTATCGGGGATGTAGAGGGGCCGTGGGAAGAATGGCTTGGGATCAAAAGGGATGTTGTTATTAATAATGAGCCCCTTGCGCACCATATCATGAGTTATGGGTTTGATAATGGGGTTGATTGGGCTGTGTCGAAGGCGATGATCCTGGATCACTCTACGAGCATACCGATTCACTATGCCGTCCGACCAGCAGGGGGCGTTCGTGCCATTCCCGTTTATATTAATTCTGGCTGTGAGCCGCTGATTTCCAGTCGTCGTGCATATGAGATTGGCAAGGTGATTAGCGAGGCAGTCGCATGCTGGAAAGGAAACGAACGGGTTGCAATATTCGGCACCGGTGGGCTTTCTCATTGGCCGGGTATGGCTGAGATGGGGAAGGTCAATCCCGAGTGGGATCACCAGGTGATGGAGCTGGTTAAGCGAGGTGATGTCGAGGCTTTAGTTTTCATGAGCGACGAGGAGATTCTGAATAACGCAGGAAACGGTGGCCTTGAAATCAAGAATTGGATTTGTGCAATGGGAGCGCTCGCGGGTTGGAAGGGTGAGATCATCGCCTATGAGGCGGTCACAGAGTGGGTCTGTGGTTGTGGGTATATGGAGATGAAGCCTAGCTGATAACTATTTTGTGAGTTGGTTGGGCTAGGAGCTATGAGCTATCAACTTGATGATGGCTATGGCTCCGTATGTTACGGAGCTTGACAGTGTCGGGGCGCTAAATTTTGCTCTCAGAGTTAATTTTATGGCGGCTCATGATTTGGGCCTGAAAATAAGTTTCTAACTTGTTCAGCATGTGTCCTCCTCAGTCATTCGATCCTTAAGACAAAGCGGATGGTTTTCCCAGTACAGAGTAATCAGTGAAGTGCAAGTAAATACAGCTCATGCACTTCTTGATAGAAATAGGTCATAAAGCGAATTGGAAATTTTTGGCTGGTGCTATTTTAGACTTTACATGCTGCCAATCTTTACAAATACCAACCACTGCTATTGACACCACTCAGGTTGACCTGGGTGGAGGGGCCCGCTCAACCGAAATAACCCGTCAGGAGAAAACAACAATGAAAACCTGCTCATTCGCCGCCTCAAGCCTCCTGTTCGCCGGACTGGCAGCTACGCTTCACGTTTCCGCCACCGAAGGCGGCAAGACCCTCTACGCGCTAGGTGTCAACGGCTTCGGCTGCTGCGCGCTACCGCCGCCAGGTACCTACATGATGCTTGACGCTCAGCACTACCGCAGTGACGACCTCAAAGGCAACGACGGGAGCAGCATACCTGTGCCGGGGTTCAAGGTGCGCGCTGACGCACTCGTGCCTCATTTCATCTGGGTCACCTCGCAGGAGTTGCTGGGCGGCAGCCTGGCGCTGCACTCCATCGTGCCGCTTGTCACTCTCGACGTGTCGGCGGCTGGTCGCTCGCAGCGCAAGACCGGCGTAGGTGACATCGTCTTCGGCCCAGCTATCGGCTGGCATCTCTCACCGAATCTGCACACTGTGGCGGGCATTGACATCTTCGCGCCGACCGGCGAATACGACAAAGATGACCTCGCCAACGTCGGCGGCAACTATTGGGCGACCCATATGGTGGGAGGGATCTCTTGGATCGACGTCAAAGGTTTCAACGCCGATGCCAAGGTTATGTACGGCATCAATGCGCGCAACGATGACACGGACTACCGCTCCGGCAACGAATTGATCGTTGACTATGCAGCTGGCTGGGCATTGGGTAACGGCTGGACGGTGGGGGTGGGTGGCTATGTCTACCAGCAGTTGACGGACGATGAGCAGGACGGGCATACCGTGCGCGACAACAAAGGCAGTGCCCGCGCCATCGGCCCCTCGGTGCGTTACGACAGCGGTCAGGGTTGGTTCCTTACAGTCAAGGGCTACGGCGAAACAGGGGTGCGGAATCGCGCCGAAGGTGATGCTCTGTGGCTTCGGGCCGTTTTCCCGCTCTAGAAAGGAGACCTCCATGAATGAGTCTGCGTCTCTGCTGATCTGAGATGCGATCGTGCTGGAGAGACGCGGCTATGAGGCTTTTCTCAAGGATGCCGGCTCCGTCAGGGCAATCCCTTGAACGTCTGACGGTTTGAGCGGACCTTTTCCCTACAGGCATCCTGAGCCCCTGACAACGAGCCGTTGTCAGGGGTAGTAGTTGAGCACTCCTCATGTCAGTTTATCGCAGCACTATCGGCAGCAGTTACTGGTTTTTGAGATGTGATCCGCCTGAGCCCTGCCTTGCTGGGCGTCGCACTCTGTTACCGCTACTAATTTTCGCTTTAACGTGATGCGTTGGCGGAAGCTCACGCGCAGCATCACGTACAGAGCAAAATTTTAAGAAGTTTTACAGTCGCTACGGAAATATATAACTATTTTAGTGTGTATTTTTACAAGAAATATAAAAAGGAGCGCTTGATGTCTGAGAAAGCCACAGCCTGCGATGTGAAGGTAATGCAGGCACAAAAAAAAATGGCGGTCACGGCAAATTATTTGCGTGGAGCCCTTGCGGCGCTTTGCGTTGGCGTCAGTCTAGTGGGCGTTGGTCAGTTTCGTCTAGGAGTGGAATCTCTGAAGTGGTTGTCGCCTTCGATCACGAGACCGAACCCACGGCCGGAAAAATGCAGGCGCGGCAGCGCGACTGTCGCGAAGAACGGCGCGCCGGCACGCTCAACGATCAGGGAGCGCCATATGTATGTCACACGTCTGATCATCCACGCGGCCATCGCCAGCCTCATGGCCAGCGGACCTGCGCTTGCGCATTCGACGGGGCCACTAGGCAAGATAGAGCATGGCTGGAAGCCAAGCCCCGAGATCAAAAGAACGGTCTCCCTGAACTTCGATTTTCACGGCGGTGGAAACTTCGTCAGTTGGAGCCCCTCGGCCCGGATGACGCAGCACGAGAACCGGCAATGCATCACCGGCGCCTATCTGCTGTTCGATGTCGACGATCGGTTCGCCTTTGATATCGATGAAACGATCTTGGTCGATCTCACCTTCTTTCGTCCCGAGACTGACGGGTTCGTCTTTTCCTACGATCAGGCCGTGCAGCCGACCGCGAAAAAGGTTCGCTTCGATGCGAACAACAAGGGAAGCTGGCATACCGAGACCGTGCGCCTCGACCGCGCACGCTTCGCCAACCGGAAATATTACGGAACGGACTTTGCGGTCGGGGGGCTCGGGAGCCAGCTTACACGATCGAATGATGGCGGCGAGGTGACGCTTTGCGACGTCAAGGTCCGCCGCGAAGCCAGCAAGCCGCAGGCGCCTTCGCCCGGGAAGTTCGCATTGCAGGTGCTTGATGAGGCCGGCCGACCGACCGCGGCGCGGGTTGGCCTCTATCGGTCCGACGGCTGGGCGCCGCTTGCGGGCCGCAGCGCGCTCACCGTTCAGCGCTACACGGAGTATACACGCAATCTCCCCATGGTCTCCGTCCCAAAGGGATGGTCGGCGAACGGCAGATATGTGTTCTTCGTCGATACGAACTATGCGGCGGACGTGCCCGCGGGCGAATATGACCTGTTCGTCATGAAGGGACCGGAGTATCGAATCCAGAAGCGCAAGGTCCGTATTGCCCCCGGAACGCCGCAGTCCATCCAGGTGAAGATGGAGCGGTGGACCGATTTGCCGAAGCAGGGCTGGCTTTCGGGTGACGACCATATTCATATCGGCCGCTCCACGCCAGCGGAGAACGACAAGATTCTCGCCTATATGCGTGCGGAAGACCTAGGGGTCGCCAATCTCCTGGAAGCGGGGAATCTCAAAGGGTCGCAGTTCAAGCAATATGGTTTCGGCAAAGAAGGGCATTATGGAAATGGCGGCCACTTCCTCGTCTCCGGCCAGGAATCACCGCGAACATCGCACCGTGGCCATTCGATCGGCCTGAATGCCAAGAAGTTCCATTGGCCTGAGAAGGACTATTTCATCTACGACGCGACATCAGACATGATCCGCGCCGATGGTGGGCTTTGGGGATACGCCCACGTCGCATTGGACATCTTCAACGTCGACTACGGTCTGGCGCTTGACGTGCCGAGAGGCAAGGTCGACTTCGTCGAAATGCTTCAATATGGCACGATGAACACGGCCTATCTCTACGACTTCCTCAACATGGGCTTCAAGCTGCTGCCGAGCGCCGGTTCCGATTATCCCTACATCGACTTCCCGGGCGCGGAGCGGGTTTACGTCGACGTTGGCGGATCGCCTTCGCCGAGCGCCTGGTTCGACGGGCTCAGGTCGCGCAGGTCGTTCATCACCAACTGGCTGTCGGCCGACTATTCCGTCAACGGAGACAAGAAGGCGACCGAATATCACATTCGGGCGGGCGATGAAATAACGGTCGACGCGGTGATCCGCGCGAATCCCGATTTCGATGCGATCGACCGCGCCGAACTCGTCGGTCATGGTGAGGTTCTGAAGCTCGTCAGCGGGACGAGCCACGCGTCCGAATTGCGGCTACTGCACAAGTTCAAGCCGTCGGGATCGATGTGGTTGGCCGTACGTGCCTATGGCAAGGGTAGAGCGCTGCTGCACACCTCGCCCATCTACGTCTATGTGGACGGCAACAAGGATTTCTCCGATCGGCAAAAGCTGGCAGGACTGGCCGACAAATATCGCAAGACCCTGGCCGAATTCCGGAATTCGACGCCGCGCCTCGAAGATGAAGGGGAGCGTTTTGCAGTCGACGACCTCATCCTGGCGCGCTGGAATGTGGTCAAGCCGCAGCTCGACAAGGCCATCGATGACGCGATCGCAATCTACGACCGGCTTGCCGCGCATTGACCCTGATCGCTGCCGCATCGGCTGATCGATTTTCTCGGCTCCGGCCGCCGATGGCTGCTCCGACATAGGGAGCAGCCATGGAGGGCCGACATTGCAAAAGTTCCAAGGCTTTCTTCACCCGCAGTGCTCTAGAATCAAACCCTTTCGGTAAAAACGATACCGTTGACCAAAATTGGACATGTGGATAGGGTTTTGGCGCGCGCAAAAAAATAACGGTGGCGGAAAAGCAAAGCCGCCCTTCGAAACAGACAAAGGGGAAGACTGTGAAGAGCGGACAACCGAAGAAAGTGCGTGAGCGGACCAAGCGGATGCTCTTGGCGACGGCCTGCCTTTCCGGCTTTGCCGGACAAGCTGAGGCGCAGGAGGCGGCGAGCGGTGCCGAAGTCGAGGGCGGCATTCAGGAGATCATCGTCACGGCGCAGAAGCGGTCCGAATCGGTCCAGGACGTGGGCATCACCATGTCGGTGCTCACGTCGGACTCGCTCGCCAATCTGAACGTTCGCGACGTGGCGGAAGTCGCGGTTAACATTCCGAACGTCCAAATGGGCTCTGTTGCAAAGATTGGCGGCAGTCAGAGGTAGGCTGTCGCTCTGCGCCGATCAGGCGGCTGCTGCGAAATGGTGGTTGAGCATGCCCATGGCCTCCGTCAGCGCCGAGGGCCCAATGCCAAAAGCTCTCTCCACAAGGCGCACCTCGCCCCTGATGCCGGGCTGCAGGCACCAGGGGCGAGCCTGTCCTTTGCGCAGGGCTCGCATGACTTCGAATCCCTTGATCGTGGCATAGGCCGTGGGGATCGATTTGAAACCGCGCACCGGCTTGATCAGTATCTTGAGCTTTCCGTGATCGGCCTCGATCACGTTATTGAGATACTTCACCTGCCGGTGGGCCGTCTCCCGGTCCAGCTTTCCTTCGCGCTTCAATTCGGTGATCGCTGCACCATAGCTCGGCGCTTTGTCGGTATTGAGCGTGGCAGGCTTTTCCCAGTGCTTCAGGCCTCGCAGGGCCTTGCCCAGGAACCGCTTCGCTGCCTTGGCGCTGCGGGTCGGCGACAGGTAGAAATCGATCGTGTCGCCCCGCTTGTCGACTGCCCGGTACAGGTAGGTCCACTTGCCCCGCACCTTGACGTAGGTTTCATCCAGGCGCCAGCTCGGATCAAAGCCACGCCGCCAGAACCAGCGCAGCCGCTTCTCCATCTCCGGGGCGTAGCACTGGACCCAGCGATAGATCGTCGTATGGTCGACCGAAATGCCGCGTTCCGCCAGCATTTCCTCAAGGTCGCGATAGCTGATCGGATAGCGACAATACCAGCGCACCGCCCACAGGATCACATCACCCTGGAAATGGCGCCACTTGAAATCCGTCATCGTTCCGTCCGTCCAATCTCCGCCAAGCATGCTCAAGCTTCACGATTTTTGCAACAGAGCCCTCGGGCGAATTCCTGTTCCAGGTGTTCGGTGCGCTCGCGCAGTACGAGCGCGCCTTGATTCAGGAGCGCGTCGTCGCGGGCTTGGCCGCCGCACGCAAACGCGGCCGGATCGGCGGCCGGCCGCAGGCGATCACTGGTGAGAAGCTGGACGCCATCGTCGCCGCGCTCGATGGCGGCATGTCTAAGGCGGCGGTGTGCCGCAACTTCAATGTCAAGCGCACTACGTTGATCGAAACATTGACGCGAGCAGGTTGGCGTGGTGCGGGAAGGACGGTCGATGAGCAACAAGAATAAGCTACTCACCGTCTTTTCTGACGCAGAGCAGGAAGCCTTGTACGGCCTACCGGACTTCGACGATGCTCAGCGGCTGGAATACCTGGCGTTGACCGAATCTGAACTGGCGTTCGCCAGCAGCCGGCCTAGCCTGCAGGCCCAAGTCTATTGCGTCTTGCAGATCGGCTACTTCAAGGCCAAGCATGCTTTCTTCCGCTTCGATTGGCATGAGGTCGAGGACGATTGCGCCTTCGTGCTGAGTCGCTATTTCCACGGCGAAGCGTTCGAACGCAAGGCGATCACCAAGCATGAGCACTACAGCCAGAGGGGTCAGATCGCCGAACTGTTCGGCTACCGGTCGTGGGCGGCTAGCTTCCTGCCGCAACTGGCACAGCAGGCTGAACAGATCGTGCGGCGCGACGTAATGCCAGGATTCGTGGCCGCCGAACTGATCGTTTGGCTCAGCGAGCACAAAATCATCCGGCCCGGCCACACCACCTTACAAGAGCTGGTCAGTGAAGCCCTGTCCACCGAACGCAGGCGCTTGGGCGGCTTGCTGGCAGAAGTGTTGGACGAATCGGCCAAAGCTGCGCTGGGCCAGCTCCTGGTGCGTGACGACACCCTGTCTCAACTGGCAGCGCTCAAGCAGGACGCTAAAGATTTCGGCTGGCGTCAGATGGCAGGGGAGCGCGAGAAGCGCGCCACGCTGAAGTCCTTGCACGGGATCGCCAAGGCGCTGCTGCCCAAGCTCGGCATCTCGCAGCAGAACCTGCTGTACTACGCGAGCCTGGCGAACTTCTATACCGTCCATGACCTGCGCCACCTGAAGGCGGAGCAGACCCGGCTCTACCTGCTGTGCTATGCCTGGGTACGTTACCGGCAGCTCACCGACAACCTGGTCGACGCGATGGCCTTCCACATGAAAAAACTTGAGGACGAGAGCCGCACGGGTGCGAAACAGTCCTTTGTCGCCGAACAGCTGCGACGCCATCAGGAAACGCCGCAGGTTGGCCGCCTGCTGTCGCTGTACGTGGACGACAGCGTGGCCGATCCGACGCCGTTCGGCGAGGTGCGCCAACGCGCCTACAAAATCATGTCCAGGGAATTGCTGCAAAACACGGCGCAGCGCATGAGCGTCAAGCCACTGAACAAACTGGCGCTGCACTGGCAGGCGGTGGACGGCCTGGCCGAACGCATTCGACGCCATCTACGGCCGCTGTACGTCGCGCTCGACTTCGCCGGCACGGCCCCCGATAACCCATGGCTCGCGGCGCTGACTTGGGCCAAGAGCGTGTTCGCCAAGCAGCAGCGCCTATCACAACGGCCACTCGACGAATGTCCGGCGGCAACGCTGCCGAAACGCTTGCGTCCGTACCTGCTGATGTTCGATGCCGAAGGCACGCCGACAGGCCTGCATGCCGATCGTTACGAATTCTGGCTTTACCGTCAGGTCAGGAAACGCTTCCAGGCGGGCGAGCTCTACATTGACGATAGCTTGCAGCACCGGCATTTGTCCGACGAGTTGGTTTCGATGGACGAGAAAGCCGCCGTGCTCGCGCAGATGGACATCCCCTTCCTGCGGCAGCCGGTCAGTGCCCAGCTCGATGCACTGGCGGCCGAGTTGCGTGCGCAATGGGTGGCGTTCAATCGCGAGCTGAAACAGGGCAAGCTGACGCACCTGGAATACGACAAGGACACGCAGAGACTGACCTGGCGCAAGCCCAAGGGGGAGAACCAGAAGGCGCGCGAGCAAGCTCTCTACGAGCAACTGCCATACTGCGATGTCGCCGACGTGTTTCGCTTCGTCAACGGCCAGTGCCAGTTCCTGTCGGCGCTGACACCATTGCAGCCACGCTATGCGAAGAAGGTAGCCGACGCCGACAGTCTGATGGCGGTGATCATTGCCCAAGCCATGAACCACGGCAACCAGGTTATGGCACGTACCAGCGACATCCCGTACCACGTCCTGGAGAGTACCTACCAGCAGTACCTGCGCCAGGCGACGCTACATGTGGCCAACGATTGCATCAGCAACGCCATCGCCGCACTGCCGATCTTCCCGCATTACTCGTTCGACCTCGATTCGTTGTACGGTGCCGTTGATGGGCAGAAATTCGGCGTCGAGCGACCAACTGTGAAGGCGCGCTACTCGCGCAAATATTTCGGCCGCGGCAAGGGCGTCGTCGCCTACACGCTGCTGTGCAATCACGTGCCGTTGAACGGCTACCTGATAGGCGCACACGAGTACGAGGCTCACCACGTGTTCGACATCTGGTACCGCAACACGTCGGACATCGTGCCGAGCGCGATCACCGGCGACATGCACAGCATCAACAAGGCCAACTTCGCCATCCTGCACTGGTTCGGACTTCGTTTCGAGCCGCGCTTCACCGACCTCGACGACCAGTTGCAGGAGCTGTATTGCGCCGATGATCTGGCATTGTACGAGAAATGCCTGATCCGGCCGGCTGGCCAGATCGACCGGCAACTCATCGTCGGTGAGAAGGCGAACATCGACCGAATCGTCGCCACACTGGGCCTGAAGGAAATGACGCAGGGCACGCTGATCCGCAAGCTGTGCACCTATACGGCGCCGAACCCGACGCGGCGCGCAATCTTCGAGTTCGACAAGCTCATCCGCAGTATCTACACACTGCGCTACCTGCGCGACCCGCAACTGGAGCGTAATGTTCACCGCTCGCAGAACCGCATTGAGTCCTATCACCAGCTACGCTCGACCATCGCCCAAGTCGGTGGGAAGAAGGAATTGACCGGCCGCACCGACATCGAAATCGAGATCAGCAACCAGTGCGCCAGGCTGATCGGCAACGCGATCATCTTCTACAACTCGGCGATCCTGTCCCTGCTGCTGACGAAGTACGAGGCAGCTGGCAATGCCAAGGCGCTGGCGTTGATCACGCAGATGTCGCCAGCGGCCTGGCGGCACATCCTGCTGAACGGGCATTACACCTTCCAGACTGACGGCAAGTTCATCGACCTGGATGCGCTCGTGGCGGGACTGGAGCTGGGCTGACGGAAATTTCTGGGATTCCGGCGTACAACCCCTGGTAGAGGGTTTCCCGGCTGATGTTGAACTCGCGGGCAAGCTGCGCCTTGGGCTCGCCGGCCGTCGCTCGCTGCCGCAGGGTAGCAGCCTGCTCATCGGACAGGGCTTTCTTGCGGCCCCGGTACGCGCCACGCTGCTTGGCCAAGGCGATGCCCTCACGCTGCCGCTCGCGGATCAGGGCGCGCTCGAACTCAGCGAAGGCCCCCATCACCGACAGCATCAGGTTGGCCATCGGCGAGTCCTCGCCAGTGAACACCAGGCCCTCCTTCAGGAACTCGATGCGCACACCGCGCTGGGTCAGCTTCTGCACCAGGCGGCGCAAATCATCGAGGTTTCGTGCCAGGCGATCCATGCTGTGCACCACCACGGTGTCGCCTTCGCGAACGAAACCGAGCATGGCCTCCAGCTGGGGACGCTGGGTGTCCTTGCCCGAGGCTTTGTCGGTGAACAGCTTGCCGACCTCGACCTGTTCAAGTTGGCGTTCCGGGTTCTGGTCGAAGCTGCTGACCCGGACGTAACCGATGCGTTGTCCCTGCAAGATGCCTCCATGGGCTGGATGGGCGGCAGGGCTTGCGTTGGTTTTTGGTTCCATTGCGCCCGAAGCCTTGAATTTGTCAGGCTGAAATCTATGACCTTGGCAAGCATGTGTCAAAGAATGTGAAAGCGGACTCTATTCTGACGGCGTGATGCGCCTTGCCTGACATCCAGTTTGTCGTTTTCAGAAGACGGCTGCACTGAACGTCAGAAGCCGACTGCACTATAGCAGCGGAGGGGTTGGATCCATCAGGCAACGACGGGCTGCTGCCGGCCCAGACCGTGTAAAAACGCAGCAAACGATGGCCATCAACTTCCGGGGATTTTCTCAGCGTCTAGGAGGCCGTCGGAGGCCCAATCAGGCGCAATCGATAATTCTGGTTGCTATGGCACTTTCGGCTTCAGTACGCCTGCTGGAGGGCGGTACGAGTCGTAGAACAGGCCTCAGGCCTTCATCGCTGCCATCAGGGCACCGCTGCCCAACACGTTCAACACGCGTTTGAGATTGTAGGCGAGCACATGCAGGCTCATCTCGGTACTCACTCGGTCGAGAGTCTTGGTGAGGAAGTGGGTGGCGCCCATCCAGCTCTTCAGCGTGCCGAACGGGTGCTCGACCGTCTGACGGCGGATTCGCATCATTTCAGGCGCTTGATCCAGGCGACTCTGCATCGCTTCGAGCACTGCCTCATGCTCCCATCGGCTCACTCGGCGCTCTGAGCTAGGCGTACAGTGCTCTTTCAACGCACAACCCTGGCAATGCGAACTCCAGTAGCGGTGCAGTTTCAGCCCTTTTTCGACGCTTGAGAACCGCCAGATCAGGCTTTGCCCAGCCGGGCATCGATACTCGTTCTTGGCTGCGTCATAGATGAAATCACCTTTGCCGAAGCGACCAGCCGCTGTCGCTCCCGAGGTCAGCGTCTTGGGCACGAAAACGGTGATTCCAGCCTCATGGCACGCCAGGATTTCTTCGCCTTTGAAATACCCTCTGTCTGCGACCGCCGAGAGTTCCTCGACACCCATGGCCTCTCGCGCTTGCTTGGCCATGGAGCTCAGTTGGTCTCGATCGACCCCGTCGTTCGTGACCTCGTGGGTCACGATCAGGTGGTGCTTCGCGTCGACCGCCGCCTGCACGTTGTAGCCGACTATTCCGCTGCCCCGGGTCTTCATTGAGCGGGCATCGGGATCGGTCAGGGAGATCTGTTTATCCGGTGTTTCGTTGAGCTGTACCTCGATTTCCTTGAGCTCCCGCAGCTTAGTTTTCAAGGTCGCAATCTTGTCGTGGAGGCGTTCGGCTTTGACCTGCGCCACGGCCGGTTCCTGGCGATCAGCGGTATCCAGTGCGGTCAGGTAACGGTTGATGCTGGACTCGATCTCCTCCATTCGCCGCTGAAGCTTGGCGCTGGTGAAATTGCGGTCACGGTTGTTGACCGCCTTGAACTTGCTGCCATCAATGGCTACCAGCGCTTCAGAGAACAGGCCAAGTTGCTGGCACAGCACCACGAACTGCCGACAGACGCCGCGGATTGCCTTGCCGTTATCCTTGCGGAAGTTGGCGATGGTCTTGAAGTCCGGCATCAAACGTCCGGTCAGCCACATCAACTCAACGTTGCGCTGACTCTCGCGTTCGAGACGTCGACTGGACTGGATACGGTTGAGGTAACCGTAGATGTAGATCTTCAGCAGGTCAGCAGGATGGTAGGCGGGTCTGCCGGTTTCCGCCGGGACGACACCCTCGAAACCCAGTAGGCCAAGGTCGAGTTCATCGACGAAAACATCGACCACCCGCACCGGGTTGGTGTCCGCCACGTAGTCATCCAAGCTCTCGGGAAGCAGTGTGCTTTGCCCTCGGTGCTCTCCCTGGATAAAGCGCTTCATTGGCGTCCCCCGCTGATTTTGAATCCATCAAATCACAGCAAGGACGATGCCAACGTTTTTACACGGTCTGGGCCATCAGCGGACGCAGGGAGGACTTTCCGCAACCGGCCGTTCGATGCGGCACCGATGGCCTTCGCGCAGGGGTAGTGAATCCGCCAGGATTGACTTGCGCTGCCCTACCTCTCACTAGTGAGGGGCGGCAGCGCATCAAGCGGTGAGCGCACTCCGGCACCGCCAACTTTCAGCACATGCGTGTAAATCATCGTCGTAGAGACGTCGGAATGGCCGAGCAGATCCTGCACGGTTCGAATGTCGTAACCGCTGCGGAGCAAGGCCGTCGCGAACGAGTGGCGGAGGGTGTGCGGTGTGGCGGGCTTCGTGATGCCTGCTTGTTCTACGGCACGTTTGAAGGCGCGCTGAAAGGTCTGGTCATACATGTGATGGCGACGCACGACACCGCTCCGTGGATCGGTCGAATGCGTGTGCTGCGCAAAAACCCAGAACCACGGCCAGGAATGCCCGGCGCGCGGATACTTCCGCTCAAGGGCGTCGGGAAGCGCAACGCCGCTGCGGCCCTCGGCCTGGTCCTTCAGCCACCATGCCCGTGCACGCGACAGCTGCTCGCGCAGGCTGGGTGCCAAGCTCTCGGGTAACATCAAGGCCCGATCCTTGGAGCCCTTGCCCTCCCGCACGATGATCGTGCCGTGATCGAAATCCAGATCCTTGACCCGCAGTTGCAAACCCTCACTGATCCGCATGCCCGTTCCATACAGAAGCTGGGCGAACAAACGATGCTCGCCTTCCAGAAAACCGAGGATGCGAACCACTTCATCCGGGGTCAGCACCACCGGCAAGCGCCGCGACGGCCGAGGTCTTCCGATCTCCTGAAGCCAGGGCAGATCCGTGCACAGCACCTTGCCGTAGAAGAACAGCAAGGCCGCCAATGCCTGACGATGCGTGGAGACCGAAACCTTGCGCTCGTTCGCCAGCCAGGACAGAAATGCCTCGACTTCGCTGCTGCCCAAGGTTGCCGGGTGACGCACACCGTGGAAACGGATGAAGGCACGAACCCAGTGGACATAAGCCTGTTCGGTTCGTAAACTGTAATGCAAGTAGCGTATGCGCTCACGCAACTGGTCCAGAACCTTGACCGAACGCAGCGGTGGTAACGGCGCAGTGGCGGTTTTCATGGCTTGTTATGACTGTTTTTTTGTACAGTCTATGCCTCGGGCATCCAAGCAGCAAGCGCGTTACGCCGTGGGTCGATGTTTGATGTTATGGAGCAGCAACGATGTTACGCAGCAGGGCAGTCGCCCTAAAACAAAGTTAGACATCATGAGGGTAGCGGTGACCATCGAAATTTCGAACCAACTATCAGAGGTGCTAAGCGTCATTGAGCGCCATCTGGAATCAACGTTGCTGGCCGTGCATTTGTACGGCTCCGCAGTGGATGGCGGCCTGAAGCCATACAGCGATATTGATTTGTTGGTTACTGTGGCCGTAAAGCTTGATGAAACGACGCGGCGAGCATTGCTCAATGACCTTATGGAGGCTTCGGCTTTCCCTGGCGAGAGCGAGACGCTCCGCGCTATAGAAGTCACCCTTGTCGTGCATGACGACATCATCCCGTGGCGTTATCCGGCTAAGCGCGAGCTGCAATTTGGAGAATGGCAGCGCAATGACATTCTTGCGGGTATCTTCGAGCCAGCCATGATCGACATTGATCTAGCTATCCTGCTTACAAAAGCAAGAGAACATAGCGTTGCCTTGGTAGGTCCGGCAGCGGAGGAATTCTTTGACCCGGTTCCTGAACAGGATCTATTCGAGGCGCTGAGGGAAACCTTGAAGCTATGGAACTCGCAGCCCGACTGGGCCGGCGATGAGCGAAATGTAGTGCTTACGTTGTCCCGCATTTGGTACAGCGCAATAACCGGCAAAATCGCGCCGAAGGATGTCGCTGCCGACTGGGCAATAAAACGCCTACCTGCCCAGTATCAGCCCGTCTTACTTGAAGCTAAGCAAGCTTATCTGGGACAAAAAGAAGATCACTTGGCCTCACGCGCAGATCACTTGGAAGAATTTATTCGCTTTGTGAAAGGCGAGATCATCAAGTCAGTTGGTAAATGATGTCTAACAATTCGTTCAAGCCGACCGCGCTACGCGCGGCGGCTTAACTCCGGCGTTAGATGCACTAAGCACATAATTGCTCACAGCCAAACTATCAGGTCAAGTCTGCTTTTATTATTTTTAAGCGTGCATAATAAGCCCTACACAAATTGGGAGATATATCATGAAAGGCTGGCTTTTTCTTGTTATCGCAATAGTTGGCGAAGTAATCGCAACATCCGCATTAAAATCTAGCGAGGGCTTTACTAAGCTTGCCCCTTCCGCCGTTGTCATAATCGGTTATGGCATCGCATTTTATTTTCTTTCTCTGGTTCTGAAATCCATCCCTGTCGGTGTTGCTTATGCAGTCTGGTCGGGACTCGGCGTCGTCATAATTACAGCCATTGCCTGGTTGCTTCATGGGCAAAAGCTTGATGCGTGGGGCTTTGTAGGTATGGGGCTCATAATTGCTGCCTTTTTGCTCGCCCGATCCCCATCGTGGAAGTCGCTGCGGAGGCCGACGCCATGGTGACGGTGTTCGGCATTCTGAATCTCGCCGAGGACTCCTTCTTCGATGAGAGCCGGCGGCTAGACCCCGCCGGCGCTGTCACCGCGGCGATCGAAATGCTGCGAGTCGGATCAGACGTCGTGGATGTCGGACCGGCCGCCAGCCATCCGGACGCGAGGCCTGTATCGCCGGCCGATGAGATCAGACGTATTGCGCCGCTCTTAGACGCCCTGTCCGATCAGATGCACCGTGTTTCAATCGACAGCTTCCAACCGGAAACCCAGCGCTATGCGCTCAAGCGCGGCGTGGGCTACCTGAACGATATCCAAGGATTTCCTGACCCTGCGCTCTATCCCGATATTGCTGAGGCGGACTGCAGGCTGGTGGTTATGCACTCAGCGCAGCGGGATGGCATCGCCACCCGCACCGGTCACCTTCGACCCGAAGACGCGCTCGACGAGATTGTGCGGTTCTTCGAGGCGCGGGTTTCCGCCTTGCGACGGAGCGGGGTCGCTGCCGACCGGCTCATCCTCGATCCGGGGATGGGATTTTTCTTGAGCCCCGCACCGGAAACATCGCTGCACGTGCTGTCGAACCTTCAAAAGCTGAAGTCGGCGTTGGGGCTTCCGCTATTGGTCTCGGTGTCGCGGAAATCCTTCTTGGGCGCCACCGTTGGCCTTCCTGTAAAGGATCTGGGTCCAGCGAGCCTTGCGGCGGAACTTCACGCGATCGGCAATGGCGCTGACTACGTCCGCACCCACGCGCCTGGAGATCTGCGAAGCGCAATCACCTTCTCGGAAACCCTCGCGAAATTTCGCAGTCGCGACGCCAGAGACCGAGGGTTAGATCATGCCTAGCATTCACCTTCCGGCCGCCCGCTAGCGGACCCTGGTCAGGTTCCGCGAAGGTGGGCGCAGACATGCTGGGCTCGTCAGGATCAAACTGCACTATGAGGCGGCGGTTCATACCGCGCCAGGGGAGCGAATGGACAGCGAGGAGCCTCCGAACGTTCGGGTCGCCTGCTCGGGTGATATCGACGAGGTTGTGCGGCTGATGCACGACGCTGCGGCGTGGATGTCCGCCAAGGGAACGCCCGCCTGGGACGTCGCGCGGATCGACCGGACATTCGCGGAGACCTTCGTCCTGAGATCCGAGCTCCTAGTCGCGAGTTGCAGCGACGGCATCGTCGGCTGTTGCACCTTGTCGGCCGAGGATCCCGAGTTCTGGCCCGACGCCCTCAAGGGGGAGGCCGCATATCTGCACAAGCTCGCGGTGCGACGGACACATGCGGGCCGGGGTGTCAGCTCCGCGCTGATCGAGGCTTGCCGCCATGCCGCGCGAACGCAGGGGTGCGCCAAGCTGCGGCTCGACTGCCACCCGAACCTGCGTGGCCTATACGAGCGGCTCGGATTCACCCACGTCGACACTTTCAATCCCGGCTGGGATCCAACCTTCATCGCAGAACGCCTAGAACTCGAAATCTAACGTCCGTTCGGGCATCGAGGTCCATGTCGGGGTGGGACGGGCCCGTGGCTTCAAGATCACTTGCAGTCCGACCGCGATGTCTTGGTTGCGCGAGAGGTTGTCGATATCCTCCACTTCCATCATCAACCCTGGATAATGCCGCCGCCGTCATCGCCGCCGACGCCCGTGCCGGGCTTTTCGGGCCTGTCAGGCTTGCTCGGCCTTCAGCCTGCCTGGGCGAGATCTCCGGCGGACGGATTAACGGCGGAGCTTCGCCGCCTTTCGTGCGTGTGAAGGCCGAAGATAGTTCTCTCAAAAACATCCGTTTATGAGAGATACCAAATGTCATTTTCAGAAGACGACTGCACCAGTTGATTGGGCGTAATGGCTGTTGTGCAGCCAGCTCCTGACAGTTCAATATCAGAAGTGATCTGCACCAATCTCGACTATGCTCAATACTCGTGTGGGCTCTGTTGCAAAAATCGTGAAGCTTGAGCATGCTTGGCGGAGATTGGACGGACGGAACGATGACGGATTTCAAGTGGCGCCATTTCCAGGGTGATGTGATCCTGTGGGCGGTGCGCTGGTATTGTCGCTATCCGATCAGCTATCGCGACCTTGAGGAAATGCTGGCGGAACGCGGCATTTCGGTCGACCATACGACGATCTATCGCTGGGTCCAGTGCTACGCCCCGGAGATGGAGAAGCGGCTGCGCTGGTTCTGGCGGCGTGGCTTTGATCCGAGCTGGCGCCTGGATGAAACCTACGTCAAGGTGCGGGGCAAGTGGACCTACCTGTACCGGGCAGTCGACAAGCGGGGCGACACGATCGATTTCTACCTGTCGCCGACCCGCAGCGCCAAGGCAGCGAAGCGGTTCCTGGGCAAGGCCCTGCGAGGCCTGAAGCACTGGGAAAAGCCTGCCACGCTCAATACCGACAAAGCGCCGAGCTATGGTGCAGCGATCACCGAATTGAAGCGCGAAGGAAAGCTGGACCGGGAGACGGCCCACCGGCAGGTGAAGTATCTCAATAACGTGATCGAGGCCGATCACGGAAAGCTCAAGATACTGATCAAGCCGGTGCGCGGTTTCAAATCGATCCCCACGGCCTATGCCACGATCAAGGGATTCGAAGTCATGCGAGCCCTGCGCAAAGGACAGGCTCGCCCCTGGTGCCTGCAGCCCGGCATCAGGGGCGAGGTGCGCCTTGTGGAGAGAGCTTTTGGCATTGGGCCCTCGGCGCTGACGGAGGCCATGGGCATGCTCAACCACCATTTCGCAGCAGCCGCCTGATCGGCGCAGAGCGACAGCCTACCTCTGACTGCCGCCAATCTTTGCAACAGAGCCGCCAAGGCCAATGTTGCCACTCAAATCTGCTGCAACCGGATACTGGCGCTGATCCAGCACATGCAGGAAGGTCAGCGGCGCTTCCAGGCTCAGACTGGCCCAGGCCGCGTAGTCGCAAACAGCTGGAGCCGAGGTGGAACCGTCGATACAGGCAATTACGTGGGTCATTGTTGTTCTCCTTCTCAGTGGCCCATGAGTTGATCAATGGCGTCAGGTTTATCGTGAACACCAAAGCGATCCACGATAGTGGCGCTGGCCTCGTTTAAGCCCAGCACTTCGACTTCAGTACCTTCACGGCGGAACTTAATGACTACCTTGTCCAGGGCTGCAACAGCGGTGATATCCCAGAAGTGTGCACGATTCAGGTCGATGGTTACCTTGTTCAGGGCTTCCTTGAAGTCGAAGGCTGCGACGAACTTGTCAGCCGAGCTGAAGAACACCTGACCGGTGACGTTATAGCTACGATGCTCGCCGGCTTCGTCCAGCGAAGAACTGATCGCCATGTAATGGCCAACCTTGTTGGCGAAGAACATCGCAGCCAGTAGCACGCCGGCTAACACGCCGAAGGCCAGGTTGTGGGTGGCCACCACGACCACCACGGTGACGACCATGACAATGTTGGTCGACAACGGATGCTTCTTCAGGTTGCGCAGCGAATCCCAACTGAAGGTGCCGATGGACACCATGATCATCACTGCCACCAGCGCAGCCATTGGGATCTGCTTCAGCCAGTCGCCGAGGAAAACCACCATCAGCAGCAGAAATACGCCTGCGGCAAGAGACGACAGGCGAGAACGACCGCCGGATTTCACGTTAATGATCGACTGACCAATCATCGCGCAGCCAGCCATACCGCCGATCAGACCCGAAGCAATGTTGGCCACGCCCTGGCCCTTGCACTCGCGGTTCTTGTCACTCGGGGTGTCGGTCAGGTCGTCGACAATGGTCGCGGTCATCATCGACTCCAACAGACCGACCACAGCCAGTGCTGCCGAATAAGGAAAGATGATGGCCAGCGTCTCGAATGTCAGCGGCACATCAGGCCAGAGGAAGATCGGTAGCGTATCCGGCAGTTCACCCATATCACCGACCGTGCGGATATCCAGACCAACCGACATGGCGACGGCGGTCAGCACGATGATGCACACCAGCGGCGATGGGATGAGCTTGCCGATCTTGGGGACATAGGGGAACAGATAGATGATGCCGAGGCCTGCGGCTGTCATGGCGTAGACGTGCCAGGTGACATTAGTCAGCTCGGGCAGCTGAGCCATGAAAATCAGGATCGCCAGTGCATTGACAAAACCGGTCACCACCGAGCGCGAGACGAAGCGCATCAGCGATCCGAGCTTCAGGTAGCCAGCAGCAATTTGTAGCACGCCACATAGCAGCGTGGCGGCCAGCAGATATTCAAGACCATGGTTCTTGACCAGAGTCACCATCAGCAGTGCCATGGCACCCGTTGCGGCCGAAATCATGCCTGGGCGGCCACCGACAAAGGCGATCACCACAGCGATACAGAAAGAGGCGTAAAGGCCGACCTTAGGGTCAACGCCAGCAATGATCGAGAAGGCGATGGCTTCAGGGATTAGGGCCAGTGCGACCACAAGACCGGCGAGGATGTCGCCACGGATGTTGGATAACCAGGTTTGTTTTAACGAGTGGAGCATCAGAATTCCCAAGGCAATGGATCGCGCAGCACAGCATGGCGCAGGCCAAGTGCAGCTGGTCGATACGAGGTCAAATGTCGGATGTAGAGGAGCTGTGGCGGGTGTTAAAACCTAAAGCACAGCAGAAAGCGACCGCTGGCAGAGCAAGCAGTCACAGATGATGCGGGGGGGCGAAGCGCTATGGCGGCGTAGGCAGCCAGATCATGTTTTGCAGGGTAAGCATGAGGTCTTATCGAGTGTCTTTAGTAACTCAATGGCCGCAACAGTCTACAGGAAGAGGGCAATTTCTGCGAGTCACCCCCGGACTAGGGCGTCCTGTTTGGATGTCAGCCTGAGCTATACCCTAACTGTGTCATTTTCAGAAGACGACTGCACCAGTTGATTGGGCGTAATGGCTGTTGTGCAGCCAGCTCCTGACAGTTCAATATCAGAAGTGATCTGCACCAATCTCGACTATGCTCAATACTCGTGTGCACCAAAGCGAGGTGAGCATGGCGACGGAGGCTCTGTTGCAAAGATTGGCGGCAGTCAGAGGTAGGCTGTCGCTCTGCGCCGATCAGGCGGCTGCTGCGAAATGGTGGTTGAGCATGCCCATGGCCTCCGTCAGCGCCGAGGGCCCAATGCCAAAAGCTCTCTCCACAAGGCGCACCTCGCCCCTGATGCCGGGCTGCAGGCACCAGGGGCGAGCCTGTCCTTTGCGCAGGGCTCGCATGACTTCGAATCCCTTGATCGTGGCATAGGCCGTGGGGATCGATTTGAAACCGCGCACCGGCTTGATCAGTATCTTGAGCTTTCCGTGATCGGCCTCGATCACGTTATTGAGATACTTCACCTGCCGGTGGGCCGTCTCCCGGTCCAGCTTTCCTTCGCGCTTCAATTCGGTGATCGCTGCACCATAGCTCGGCGCTTTGTCGGTATTGAGCGTGGCAGGCTTTTCCCAGTGCTTCAGGCCTCGCAGGGCCTTGCCCAGGAACCGCTTCGCTGCCTTGGCGCTGCGGGTCGGCGACAGGTAGAAATCGATCGTGTCGCCCCGCTTGTCGACTGCCCGGTACAGGTAGGTCCACTTGCCCCGCACCTTGACGTAGGTTTCATCCAGGCGCCAGCTCGGATCAAAGCCACGCCGCCAGAACCAGCGCAGCCGCTTCTCCATCTCCGGGGCGTAGCACTGGACCCAGCGATAGATCGTCGTATGGTCGACCGAAATGCCGCGTTCCGCCAGCATTTCCTCAAGGTCGCGATAGCTGATCGGATAGCGACAATACCAGCGCACCGCCCACAGGATCACATCACCCTGGAAATGGCGCCACTTGAAATCCGTCATCGTTCCGTCCGTCCAATCTCCGCCAAGCATGCTCAAGCTTCACGATTTTTGCAACAGAGCCGCCTTGGCAGCCGCGAGCACCTGCTTGATGAGCTTGCTTCCCTGGATGAACAGCGCGGCAAGTTGGCCCTTGAACAAGGGCGAATCATGCTTGCAGCCGCGAAAGAACGGGCCGTGAATGATGGTGTGCGCGCACCGGAGTCCAAGCAGCGACATGGCGATTTACTGGAGAGCTTGCAAGAGCTGCAAAGTGAAACGCGCTTGCTGGTTATCGGTCGCCAGGGCGAGTCTAGTGGCGGTCTGAGTCAGCATGTCGGAAGCCAGCTGGAAAGCGTTATTCGTATCATGCACCGGCCAATCCTGGTCACCCCGGCCAACTTCCAAAAGCCCAAGAGCGCGATGCTGGCATTCGATGGCGGCGCTACAACCCGCAAGGGTGTGGAGATGCTGGCAGCCAGCCCGCTGCTGAAGGGGCTGCCGATCCATCTGGTCATGGTTGGGCCCGTGAACGACGAAGCGTCCGCGCAGCTGGACTGGGCGCAGAAAGTGCTGATCAACGCCGGATTTACCGTTCGCGCTGAGACTCGGAGCGGTGAAATAGAACGTACCCTGCACGCCTATCAGAAAGAGCATGGCATCGATCTGCTAGTGATGGGGGCTTATGGACACTCACGTATCCGGCAGTTCCTGGTCGGCAGCACCACTACCAGCATGCTCCGTACCACCACCAGTCCGCTGTTACTGCTGCGCTAATGAGCCTGGACGACGCCCTCGATCTTGCCCATTTCAAGACCCTACTGGAACAGCGGGCTGCCGAGCTGGATCGATTGCTGGGAGACGCTGAGTCTCGCTCGCAATCGGTAGAGCTGGATCAAAGCAAGGTGGGGCGTCTATCGAGAATGGACGCACTCCAGCAACAAGCGATGAACGATGCGATCCGCAGTCGTGCACGGCATGAACGTGTCCGTCTCCAACTGGCCCTCAAGCGCTGGCACGAGGGCGACTATGGCTGGTGTAACCAATGCGGCGAGTTGATCGCCTCGGGCCGTCTGGAGTTCGATCCGGCCACGCCGTTGTGTATCACCTGTGCCAGCCGCGCCGAGTCGGGTTGAAACCATCACGGCTCGTGGCGTCAGTCTGATTTAACGAGGCTTCTAATGTATTTGATGGCTAAAAACTGGCTGGGCCGAACACGGAAAGTAAGTGTTTGGATGTGGGCGCTTGTATGCCTTGTGTTGCTCACCGTATTCCAAGTACGTACTCATCACCTTGATGATCGTCTGTACTTTTGGATCAAGACCCACTGGCACACAGACGATTGGCAGGAGCGCTCTGTGTGGCTGCCTGGCTATCGGGTTGAGCTGGATGCTAAGGCGGTTCCCGGTGTGGACAACAACCTTTCGGGCCTGACCTTCGATCCTGACCTAAATCTGCTGTGGGCGGTTACCAATGGCCCGAACGAGCTGCTGGCCCTCAGTCGTGACGGTGACGTGGAGCGACGTTACAGCCTGGATGGCTTCCACGACGTGGAAGCGGTGTCCTATGCCGGCAACGGTCAACTGGTCATTGCCGAAGAGCGGCGGCAGAGCCTGGTTATCGTGGATATCCCCATCGACGAATACGGTAAGCTTTCTCCTGATCGACCATTGAGCCTAGACCAGTATTCAGCGCTAACCTTGGCGCTTGGCAAGGAGGACAACAAAGGCCTTGAAGGGCTCGCCTACGACCTAAAAGGTGATCGTTTGTTTGTGACCAAGGAGCGTGACCCCCGGCAATTACTGGAAGTGAGCGGCCTTCGTGCCAGCCTGGAAGGAGGCGTTTCCCTGCACGTCCGCGACATGTCCAACCTAGTAAAAGACAAGGTGTTTGCCACTGACTTGTCTTCGGTTGTATTCGATCAACAGAGCGGCCATCTGATCCTGCTCAGCGACGAGTCGAAACTGCTGATTGAAATGACCGACGAGGGCAAGGTGGTGAGTTTCCGCTCCTTGGCGAGGGGGTTTGCTGGTTTGCTGAAAGGTATACCCCAAGCCGAAGGCGTAACCATCGACGATGAAGGGTATTTGTACGTGGTCAGCGAGCCGAACTTGTTCTATCGCTTTACCCGCGAGACAGATTGACCAGTCAACAAGCTACAGTCAGGCGTGGCCGGGACGCTTGAACTGTTAGCGTACGATTTTTTCCGAATTCTGCGGGCTCCCCTGGCACAACTGACGACCATTCCCCCGGTATGGCCCGATTCGGATCGCGTACATCACGCGTTGTGCGCTATCCCTTTAAGCTGGCGCCCAGACTACCTGGCGTATTCGAAACTGCAGGTCGCCCTCGGCCGTGGTGAATTGAGTCGAGAGGAGTTCAAGGCACATGTGCTCAACCACGAGCGGCTGAGGCACCTATGGTCGAATCCTGGTGATGATTACTTAAATTACCTGGTGCACCTCGATGACCTGGGCGGCGTCCAGGAGGTTGGGCCGTACAACAGCCAGCAATTGCTTGAACGCAAGGAGCGGAGCCGTATGGCAATGCTCGCTGCACGCTGAAGGCAACGCTACCGACCGGCCCTTGAGGCCGGTTTTTTTTCGGGCACAAAAAACCGCTGACCTAGGTGGCCAGCGGTGGGGTATTGCGTTGGTACCTCATGCAGCAAGATTGCGCGTCTGGAAAGTCACGTGGTCCATACAGGCAAACAAGCTTTGCGCTTTCTGCTGGAATAGGCACAGGGCGATTTGCTTGAAGTCAGTTTCTTCATCCCTGCTCGGTGTTGATTCGAAGGAGAAGGTGACGGTACCGCCGTATTGGCCTCGGTTGTACAGCACCTCGATGTCAACCAGCGCAACGAGGCGGCCGCCTCGTTTGATGTGCCGTCCCTCGAACTTGTATTGCTGGTGCCGTAACAGGTCACGCCCCATCTCCACGGAGATAGGTTTAATCGTCGCAGCACCATCCTTCAGCAGGGTGATTTCGAAAACCTGCAGTGCCTCCTTCATGTCGAGCGCGCATTCCACAAACTCAGTGAGCTTGGGATGCAGGCCGAGTGAAGCCAGGTGTGTGCCGTTTTCGCGGATGACCCAAACGTATCGACCGCCGACCGTCCCAGTTTTGGTGAGGTGGAGCAGGTCAAACTGGTAAAAGTCTTGTTTGAATCCACGCAGAAGGCAGTCATCAGCCTCAACGATGGCACGCATTTGCTCAAACGCTGGTTGGAATTGCATAGGGTCTCTCCTAGAAAGGCTTTTCATGATGCAAGGAGATGTCCCACAGGCATGTAGAAGGTGGATTGTAGGGCTGTGTGGAGCATCCCCTGAAGTCAGTTAAACAACCAACTACCTGGTGCCCCTCATGAACGATCCAAAAAGCTCCCTACAAGCGGTGGAAAGCCTTCTCAGTGCCGTCAACGCGCACGCCCGAGACCTCAACGACAAAGTATTACCTCCTGATGGGGATAGCTACAACGAGCTCTTGCACTTGGTCACTGATCAGTTGAATGCGATTTTGGGCGCTGCCCAGGGCATCACTGCTGATCCTGCACCTGACACAGCGAGCGCTGTAGCTAAAGCGACTCAGGTGTGTGGTTCTCCTGTTGCCATCGTGCTGGATGCCATCGTCGGCCGGCTCTCCCTAGGCAATCTCCGGTCAATTCTCCAGGCCTATGAGTGCTGCACCCAAGAGCAGCTCAACGGTAACGCAAACTCGCAGCAAATCGCTGGAAAAGCGCTCTCTGCAGCTATTTTGCGGGGTGTCGAGTCGATGGTCGCAAGTGATCGACAACACCTTGAGCTACTGCTGGCGCCGCAAGCGTGAGCAGGTAACCCCACAGCCCGGCATTTGCCGGGTTTTTTTTCGCCCGCAGGATGAGCGTGCTTCACTGCTGGCCCCAGATGAACATGGTGTACAAAGAAAACTAGACTTATGTTTACGCGTTAAGTATCGATATGCTCTAAGATGCATGACTCAATTGCTGCAAACACACAATGGCGCCGGAGCCTTAGGGAGGGACCCAGCATGTGCAATCGGAATCTGATTGAAGAATGGTCGTGGGATGGATCATCGATCGACGGCATCAAACGCTTTGCTGCCGAGCTCGGAATCGGCCTGCAGAAATTCGTCGAGTCATTCTTCTGCGACGGATGGCCCGAGACAGTTCCAGAGCCGTACCGCGGGGTTGTTAAAGGGCCGATCAGTCGAGATTTCACGCAAGGGGAAAATAGCCTGGCAGGCCACCAAAACTACACCCACATCCTTGCAATCGACCTTGCCGGCGCTGCACTCGTGATGGATATCACCGGCTGCCTGTACACCGATGGGGAAATACAAACCCTGGTCGAGCGCCCAGCGGCAGACGCGCTGGCCAAGGTGGACGAGTACCGTCTCGGAGGGTCTGCATATCGCCCGGAGGTGCGCGAAGCATGAACTACTTGGAACGTGCAGCAGACGACGCAGGCTATCCCAACCTCGACTTTGAAGATATGTATCAGAAGGGCCTCGCGTGCTTTCAGTGGGGCCTACCAAGGCCGTTGGTTCGCCAGGCATTCAAGTACGCATGTGCAGGGTGGACTGAGCGAGACCGCCCGATCTTGATGTGGCATGTCCGTGCATTCGTCTATGGGTTGTCCGGCCGCTGTGACGGGGGAATTCGAAAGCGCCTTGCGCCGGAGGACTACCAATGGCCAGTCCCCCCCCGATCCGTCCTGGGAGCTTGTGGTGTGCACCTATCCCGACGGCACTTGTGAGCTTGACCTGGTTCATCCAGTGAGCGGCCGATTCTGGTCCGAGGACAACGGTTTTTTCGAACTCCCCACCGAGAAACGCACGTTGATGAACCCTATGTGGTTCAAGTCCATGGGTTTTGACGTAATGCACATGCAGCCGGCGCTGCAGGTCCGTATAGGCGACCCTAAAAGACCCCATCTGAAGCTGGTGTGATGTAGGGACCAGAGGACCTAATCGCACCCCAGTTCCATTGACCTAGGAGATAACCGCTATGACCGATCAAGTGATGCACATTTTCGCGCCCGACCAGTCCAAGATCACCCCGTTCATTACCAAAGTGGAGATGCTATTGGGCGGGATACCTCAGGTGATGTTCCCTGACGGCACCCTACAGTTCGCTGATCAGGACCAGCGGCCAGTGATTCTATTTTCGCCGCGGTTACCCGAGCCTGAGCTGGAAGAGTTCTGCCGCCTCAACATCAAGATGTACGAGCAGCATTACCAGCAGCACAAGGAAGCCATCGACAATTTTGAGACCCGGCCTATCACGCAGTTTTGGTGATGCCCAGACCGTTGCCAGGCGGGTGGGCTAACCCAGCGGGCCAACTCGCCGTTGCAGCACTCGATCTTCCCAGGTCCATGATCCCCGATCGCGCCATTGCCCGGATTTACCGCTCTGTGTTGCACATCTCCGGTTATACAGCCAACAGGAGATTTCCCAATGCAACATTTTCAAAAAGCAGCAGTGGACCGCACCGATCGTCAAGCGATGATCAGCTTCCTGGCTGGCCATTATCGCTATGACACCATGAACTCTTGGAACCGCGCCACGAGCTACGCTCACTGCGTGAAGATCCATGCCCTTGGCCTGGATCGGGAGCAGACAGAGAAGGCCTTTGAGCTGCTCAATGTCGACTACTGGGATGACTTGTCTCTGGTGATCGAGGACTTCGTCGTGGAAATGAATGGCGAGTTCACCATCAGCAGTAATGGCCGATCGAGCGGGTATCTGGTGCTCATGAAAAGCCAATGGGAATCCACCGGCTATCAGTCCTACTGCAAAAGCTGCTCTCAGCGCAATTACCAAGCCTGTACCGAAGGTAACAATCGCTGCGGTCGCTGTGGCGCCGAGGGTGATGCAGGTCGTTTAAACTTCCAGCATCCACCCAAAACGCTTCGTGTCTCTGGCCAGGCGTTGGACCAGGATGAAGACTTCAACGAATGGTCTCTGGACCAGCTCGCGAACCGAGTAGAGGTCGTCGAGGCATTTGACAATGCTTGTGACAGTATCCGCTCAACCTTCATCGACATGCTGAGCCTGAACGTCGTCGAAGAAACAGTGCTCATTCCGCAGAAACGCTATGTGCTGAAGTCGGCATAGCACCTACGAACGCTCCATCCGCCGCTGGTCTTCGGACTGGCGGTTTTCTTTTGCCCAAAGAAAAGCCCCGACACATGGTCGGGGCGGGTAGAGCGTTATACCTCCTCGGCATCAGCCTCAGGGTCTGCGATCAGCCGCAGCAAATCAGCGACAGGCAGAGAGCAGAGCTGGCGCATGTCGTCGTTCATGTCTTCCAGTCGTTGACGCAGGCCCTGGAGCAACTCGTGGAGCTGCTTTTTCTCCAGAAGGTTGACCGCCATGACCAAGACTCGCCATACCAGCTCGGATTCTTCATCGAGAGTGTCGGTGCGTTTGCGAAGATCCGCGAAGAAATCGAGGATCTCACTGCTGTCCAGGTGGTCGTAGACGCAATCCGGACTCCAGGTGACCTCGGTACCGTAATCAGCCGCGAGCGCAGCCGTGACCTGGTCACGCAGTTGCGGCATCGAGGCCCAGTCCCATACGCCGAGTTGCGCGGCTTTGGTGAGTGTTTCCTGGACGGTGTTCAGCGTTGCAAGCATCTGCGGGAAGAGCAACCGTCGGACTGACTTCGAACCTTCCCAAACAGCTACCTGCAGGGCATTTTGCATGTTGGTTGGAGAGGACCCACGGCGATTAGCTTCCAGCAACAGCTCACGGAGCAAGGCATCGAGCTCGTTCGGCGTGCTGCAGTCGGGTTTGATTGTTGTCGTCTGCAGTAATTGCAGCGTGACCTCGCGGCCGTGAGCATCCAGGCAGTGGAACGTGTCGTCGACCCAGCGGCCAGCCGACAGTGCCTCAGCAGTGATCAGCGTCTCGCAGTTGCTCGACCACAACAGGCGAAGCAGGATGACTGTCGAACCTGATTGCTCGACCTCCGCAGTGCAGCGCGTGGTAAGCCCGGGCAGCGTCAGCTGCACGTGGGAGGCGCTGTGCAGCAGGTTGATGAAGCTGATGAGCGATACGTTGTTCATGGCGAACTCCTGAAAGTAGTTGAACTTGCCCTCAGGGATGCCACACACGCACGAATACCCCCCTCCCTTGTTCTGTGCTCTTGAAGCCGCCGGTCCCTCTCGGCCCGCAAAGCCGGCGCCAGGCACGCCCCCATTCTGTCAGTGAAAAAACCAGGCGAGTACAAATGTTCTCCACTACACTTCACCGACATGCAATTAACAGTCAGAGCAGGCCGACCTAGCTCCCGTCCATCCTGTACCTCCGGAGTCGCCCATGAGCGCTACTGAAGACCTCTTCAAACCTGACAGTCCTTCTTGGAATGAACGGCCTAAGGAGACATTCGACCACTGGATCAGCCAGCAAGCGGGCAGAGGAACCTCAGCCCGCATTCGAATATCGTCCGCGGAGGTCTATCGCTCGCAGTGGGGCCGGTTTGTCGACTGGATTGAGCAAAAGAGCATTAAATTAGACGAAGTGGATGCAAGCGATATATCAGACTTCCTCGATAGCCTAACCCCTGAGATCGAGAAGAACGAAAAGCGAGTGAACAATAGGCCGCAGCGCGACCGGTACCGCAAGCTCATACAACGGGTGTTGGCCGACCTCTTCAAGGAAAAGGAAGAGCCAGGTTTCCTCAACCCGGCGGCGCAGGCGTTGAGGGCTGAAGGGGTCAAATGGAAGGATGTCGACGGCAACCTGCCTACCAGCTTTCTGCGGCCCCAGGAAGCCGAGCTGCTGGCCAATCACCTGGTGGCGCCGCTGACGGCGCAGAGCGAGCGGGGGCGCTGGCGCGAGGCGCGGGATCGGGCGATGGTGGGTCTGTGCGTGGGGGCTGGACTCAAGGTACAGGACATCGTAGGCCTGACTGTTAATTGCATCACCCCGCAATCCGCCCCGTGGATCACCCTTTCCTATGCGGATTCGAAGTTCGAGCACCGCACCAAGCCCTTCGACTATGCCGCCCGGGCCCTGGCCACCTGGTTGCACATCCGCCTGCAGGCCGGCACCGAAGGTGACCTGGTGTTCCCCAGCGACATCACGCCGGTGATCAAGAACGGTCGGACAATCACCTCGATCAATCCGTCCACGGTGAACCGCATCACCGAGGCCGTGATCGTCGAGTCTGGGGTGAAGGCCATTCGCGATCCCGAGCATCGAGCGAGCCCGCAGACCCTGCGCAATACCTTTGCGGCTGAGCTGTTTGAAAGAGGGGAAACGCCGGCCTTGGTGGCGGAGTGGATGGGCTTTGCGCAGCCCGTGTCGGCCGAGCGATTGTATGAGTCCTGGAAGCTGTGGCGGCAGACCACCAAAGGCACAGAACAATGTGAGTGAGCTGTGGCTGGGCAGAGGGGTGATCGCCTCCGCCTAGGGTGACAGCAGACGCTTACGCGGACTGAGGGGCCTTTGCTTCCACTTCGCACATGCTGATGCAGACATGGCCAACCGCTGATGCATTTAAGGCGATGCGGACTTCGCGGCAAACATCCTCATAGTAGGCGTCCCGCACTTCACGGAAGGCGGAGATCAATGTGAAGAGGCCAATCATGGGAGCTAGCAGGTATCGCGCCACCTCAATGATTTTGGTCAGCCCCGCAGTGATCTCTGCAGGGCTAGCAGACTGCAACGCAAAAAGGGCTCTGGTGACTGCTTCGGGCTCCAACAATGCCGCAAGCAGCACTAAACCAAAAACGGCCGTTGGCAAGGCTGCAAGGGCTCCGCGCAGGGTTCGAGTCAAGGCGCCCATCACTACGATCAGGGCTTTGAGGTACGTCCGAGGATCCCGCCGCACGCGGCTTCGCATCTCCTGGTACTTCTTCATCGAGAGAGAACCCACCCCTACACCGTTGACCTCCACCCTGAGTTGCTTCTCGCTCATGCTCATATCCTGTGCTCCTAAAGGGGAATATTGGTCGGCCGCATGGCCAACCTGCGTAGGATAGCATTTAGATACAGTCGATGTATGCGTTCGTGTTATAGCACCTAGGCCCAGGCCCAGCGGGCGAGACGCGCCTGATTCACGAACGCCAGAAACCACAAGGCCCACTACGAAGTAGCGGGCCTTGTGGTCGCAAGTTCAACCTTTCGGTTGATTTTCCCAGCCTTTCAGGAGATTGGGTCGGTTGAGGCTTGATCGCCTACATGGGGCCTATTAAACACTGGTTTCGCAGGCAATGCAACATGGAACTATAAAAAATCTACGAAGAGCATTCAGAGCGCAGATAGCCAGTAAATAGGCCGTTTCCGTTGGGTATCGGGGCCAGAAGGTTTGCCTGGCGCCCCTCCATCCGACCCGCGAGATACTGGCAGTATCGCAATAGACAAACTGAAATCGTGCATTCAGAATCAATAGTCGTATAGATACGAGTTATCGACCGCACGAGCGCGACTTCTGCCTCAACCCATTAGGGACAACGATGGCCACCATACTCTCTCACGACCAGCAGCAACGCCGGGAACACACGGAGCTCATCATGCAGCCTATCAGCCGAGCCAAGCCTCCAATCATCAGCAAAGAGTCGACGCTCTGCGAAGTGTTCATCAAAGAGTTCAACAAGATCAAAGGATGGACGTGTTATCCAGAGGCTGCAGGGTTCGATGTGCTCGTGGTCAACGACGACGGCCGCCAGATCGGTGTCCAGGCAAAGCTCTCGCTGAATGCCAAGGTCGCAGAACAGATCCTTCCCAATCAAGGCGACGACTTTTGGGAGAGTCCGGGCCCAGATCACCGCCTGGTCATCGTCAGCAAAATCACCGATGCAAGTGCTGGCATTGCCAAAATGCTCCGCCGGCTTGGAGTCAAAGTACTCTGCCCCTATGAATCATGGACAGCACAAGGTTACGTTCACACGTTCGGTCTTGATCATCGGCTCTTTTACGCAGAGAACAGCGCTAGCTCTGATGAGCGCATGTTCGACTGGTCGCCCTCACTGCGCTGCCGCGTACCAGCCGTCGTGACCTCATTGCCAGCTGGTGTGCCAGCACCGGTACGGCTCACACCCTGGAAAGAATCGGCATTGAAAGTGATAGTCCTTATGCGAAAGCAGGGCTTCATCACGGCAAAGCAAATCGCATCGTTCGGAATAGGCGTCACCGCATGGACCCAGCCAGCCGGCAGCAAGAGACCCTGGCTCGCAAAAAGCCAAATCCGCGGTCAGTGGGTGGAAACTGAACACATGCCCGGCTTCGACAAGCAGCACCCTGATATGTACGCCAAAGCGCTTGCCGAGTACGAAGCCGAGGCAGCGAGCTCACAGTTGGCAACCGAATTATAAAACGCCTGAAAATTGACCAGTCACTTACGGCGGCCTCGGCCTCCTCTATCGCGATAGCCTTGCCTGCGGACGATACCGAGGACAATGAGGGGTAGGGGATAACAGCTGCGCCCTCTCCATGACTCGAACGAGTCGAGGTACTCTGTAGGCTGCTGTTGTCCCTTTGAATAGATGGAATTCGAGTTTCACTCCCATGGACCAGGTTTAGTCGAATCAGCTTCTGCGGTCGTCTCGACAAGGTGGTAATAGTGACAGTGCCCAGCGCCGAGGGATGGTGTAAAGTACCACGCAATATCGTGCTTAGCATCAGGGAAGAATGATGTATCAACATTACAAGCCACTTCGTAATTTTGTTGCCAAGCTAGATCGTACTGAAGCACTTCTTCAAATATGTCGCTTTTATCAGAATATACAATACGGGGAATCTATTCCTCTTCAATTTTCACGAATTCACCCAAATGGCAAGTGCTCTATCAAGGGTGTAGTATTTCCTTGGGAACTTGATATCCTTGCACGTGAGGTGATCTTGAACTCTGGTGCGGGTGCTACAAAAAATCTATTTGAACTGAGAGACTTTGTTTCCGCCATCGAGAAAATCAGGAAACTACAAGATCAACAGGTTCACGGCCGCCTTGAAAAGATGATCTTCCAAGAAATGCATCGGATCATTCAGCAACAGTTTCCCTGGCAGGCCCATACTGTCGAATTGCGGCTTGCTCGATACTTTAGGATATACAGGGCGCCTGAGGTTGAAGCCCTTTTGGAGAAGGAGACTGGCCTAACTATTAAGAAATTCTATCTCCTGGGAATGGCGACTGCCGGTGCGTTCATCTCAAAAAATTCATATGATCTGAACACCGATTTTACACAACTCGGAATTACTAACCAGCAACGGGATTCATTTTTTAATTTGATTGTAATGGATTTTCAGCCACTCCGAGAGCGCACCAAGTCAGTTCAAGAATATAATGAGAACTGGTCGTACACTATTAACCCCCTTCAAAGCACACCTTTAGTTCGTATTTTTCCAGAGGCCCCTAACATTGTTATTTGCCCGGTCCCTCATTTCATTTTGTCGAGAGTATCGGAAGGCTTATTTTTTGACTTAGGACGGATTGAAGGGTTTGAGAACCCATACGGTGCGGCGGTTGAGCGATATGTTGGTGAAATAAGTGCAGAACTTATAACGACGGACAGTCTATCTATTCGAGCGGGAGAAGAGTATTTCATTAGAAAAAACAAGAAGGATGGAGTGGACTGGTATGTGTACGATGAATCAGCGGCTATGCTGATTGAGTGTAAATCGAAGCGCCTTGGACTTCCGGCTCGTTACCAGCTAGAAGATGGCGCTCTAGAGAAAGAGGTAAACCATCTTGCAAAATTTGTCGTTCAAAACTATAAGAATTTGGCAGATGTAGTGAGTGAGTATACGCCATGGAAGCCAGAAGGTCGGAGACTCTATCCAGTCATATTAACTCTCTCGAACTGGTATCTCTTCGGTCCATCCATCTTCCAGAAACTTGAAGACGCTATTCTTAATCTACTTGATAAGGCTGGCCTTGAAAGGGGTATGGTAGAACAGTACCCATATACAATCATGTCGATTGAAGAGTATGAGACCGCAATCCAGGTCATAAGCCAGGTTGGCTTGGCGGAGTTTTTTGAAGAACGTGCAAAAAGCGAGCATAACGGGTGGATGGTTTCGCCATTCATGGATACCAAATACCCGGATGTTGTCGCTAAAGCTCGCTTTGATTATTTGCGGTCTGAACTAGACTTCATGGTGGATGATATTGAACCTGCGGTTTGATTTATTGGGCTCTGCCTCGGCAGTGTGCGCGGGCGGTTATGGCTGTCCACTGTTGAGGTAACCATGCGGAGTTTTTGTCTACCCGTTGTTTTGGTAGATTTCTTAGTGCTGCATTTGCATTTGCCTTGGATCTCGTACCTGCGCTGCTTTAAACTAATTTGAGAAACCAGCACTCCTTTTGAGCTGAGGCCTGTCCTGTCGGCCGTTCGCCGGGCTTGCCGAGTTCGCACGCTCACATCAGCACCACCCACTCAAACCGAGCCCAGCTTTATAGCTCGATGCTCACCATCTCCGGGTACCAGGTCAACGCAAGACCTGCTTCATCCCAGGAGATCAGTATGTCCAAGCAAACCCTGCCAACTCAATCAGCAGTTCTCGTAGGTGACCGTGAGCAAGGTACAGTGCTCGCCGCACTTCGCCACTACCAGGAGTTCCTCCGAAGCGGTGCGCCAGCAGTTCCCGGCTTGCTTGATATCGCAAGCTACGCCGGCCAGCTCACCCCCCTGTCGACACAAGAAATCGAACTGCTGTGCGAGAAAGTAAATTTCGGGTCGACCGTCAAGGAGCTCGAATCGTTCGTCGCCAACGCAAAAGCTAAGTGAAGGGGGGCTGTATGCATCCGATCATTGAGGCCTCGCGGCTGATGCAGGGCGCGCAGATCACGCGGAAGGCAGCGGTACATGCCAATGGGGGGACCATCTTCCTCTGGGAGCTCTCAACCGGTGGCACCATTGAGACCATACGTTCAACGCATGGCTTCAGTTCAACCGTGCTTAAGGCCATCCCTTTCATCGATCGCGTCAACTACTACAGCGCCATGCGTGGCACCAAGGTAACTGGTAGCTACCAGCTACAAGCTTAGAAACGCTCCATCAAACCCGGCCATGCGCCGGGTTTTCTCATGTGAGTTTATAGAAACATGAGGCGCATCTCCAAAGGCAAGTTCAACGCCCTACGGCAAGACAAGTGCCTTGGCACACCTCACATGAATGGAGCCGGCGATGGCCACTCTAACCGCAGTTCAAGCAATGAAAAAAATCGAAGATCACCTGATGAAAGGGGCGGGCATCTACGCCTACCACCCCTCCCACCCGAATTTGGGTGGCCGCTACTTCAAAGCACGTGTTTCTGGCGAAACGCTGGAAGTCTGGGACGGTTTTAGCTGGTTCGAGGTGCCTCGTGAGACGTTGTTCAACAACGGCCATGGATCCGCGGGTGACCTGTTCACTTATTGATTTGCCCGCAAAAACGCCTTTCAGGAGAAACACATGAGCACCCGCACCCCTATCGCAAAAATGGGCAAGACGATCAATGCTGCCGAAATCGAATTCCGCGTCGGCCGCAGTGTTTACAAGGTAGAAGTACCAGCACGTACCCGCTGTTGCTTCCTCTCCGGCGGAACCAATGGAGGACGCTGGGTTGTAGACGATCTGTCTTTCCTCAATCCGAACTCGGCCGTGTACCACGATGCCGACCACTACGGAATTCCCATTCAAGATACCAACGTAACAGAGGATGCACGCCGGACTTGAGTCGGCTGGATTCTTGCGAGCTCTCCAGCTCTGCATAACTGCTTCACCAGCCCCCGGACCATTGGTTCGGGGGTTTTCTTATGCCACTGACTGCACACAGGATCCGGGCGCCGTAGGTACTGCTTCTCCCTCCGCCGGCATCTCGACGCCTTCGCGCTCGATCGCGGTAGATACCTCAGGAGTTAGCGGCAGCTGGCAATCACCGCACACAAGGTTGTACTGGTCGCCGCCGAGCACAGATTTGTTGCAGCCTGCACACGTGTATTTCGTTCTGGCCCAGGCTTTCTTGTTCGCGCTTCGGGTGCCAGCACCAGCAGGCCCGGCCGCTGCCGCCAGATTGATATCCAGCCCCTGATCGTGAAGCTCACGGATGAGGAGGCTTAGGCCTCCGCCTTCAAGAAGGTAGTGAGACACCTTCTGCCCGGTCACTCGGCCACCTGGCAGGCCGGTACTGGACGGCTGCAGACCAATCTCGACCATTTTCTCGGCCCAGACCTGGTCATGATAGGCCCGCCGCGGGGGCTGTCTGGAGTGCTGGCGGTATTGATGACAGGCCTGATGCGCCAGCGACTCGATCATTTTGCTGCTCGACAGGTGCGCCCCAATGGCAATTTGGTCCAGTGCCGGGCAGAGCTCCCCGCTCGGGAGAGCGCCAGGCCGGTAATGGCCTTCGGATCCCTGGCGTGTCGAAAATCTGATTTCGCAGCCAGGCAATGCCCCGGAAAAGAAGCGCTCGTTGATGGCGTGATAGGGGAGCCCGCAGAATTCGGAAAAAATCGTACGCTAAGGTTTTCCGGGCATCCGTAGGGGCCGAAACTTCCCGTCTTCCAGTCTGCGGCTCTGCCGCCAGACGTAATCGCCGGTTAGGTTGATGTGCTCCCAGCCCAGCGGCGACAGGAATTGCAGCAGCTCGCCGTCCACCGGCTTGCCGGCCTCGACCAACCCCTGGATGGCGCGCTCCAGGTACACCGTGTTCCACAGCACGATAGCCGCCGTCACCAGGTTGAGGCCGCTGGCCCGGTAGCGCTGCTGCTCGAAGCTCCGATCCCTGATTTCCCCAAGGCGGTTGAAGAACACCGCCCTGGCCAGCGAGTTGCGCGCCTCACCTTTGTTCAGGCCGGCATGCACGCGGCGGCGCAGTTCAACACTTTGCAGCCAGTCCAGGATGAACAGCGTGCGTTCGATCCGGCCCAGTTCGCGCAGGGCGACAGCCAGGCCGTTCTGACGCGGATAGCTGCCGAGCTTGCGCAGCATCAGCGAGGCGGTAACGGTGCCCTGTTTGATCGAGCTGGCCAGGCGCAGGATGTCGTCCCAATGAGCGCGCACGTGCTTGATGTTCAGGGTGCCACCGATCAGCGGGCGCAGCGTCGGGTAGGCCTGCACGCCCTGCGGCACGTACAGTTTGGTTTCGCCGAGGTCGCGGATGCGTGGCGCGAAGCGGAAGCCCAGCAGGTGCATCAGGGCGAAGACGTGATCGGTGAAACCGGCCGTGTCGGTGTAGTGCTCCTCGATCCGCAGGTCGGACTCGTGATACAGCAGGCCGTCGAGCACATAGGTGGAATCTCGGACGCCGACATTCACCACGCGTGTGCTGAACGGCGCGTATTGGTCGGAGATGTGGGTGTAGAACAGCCGTCCTGGCTCGCTGCCGTACTTCGGGTTGACGTGCCCGGTGCTCTCTCCCCGGCCGCCAGCGCGGAAGCGCTGGCCATCGGAGGATGAGGTGGTGCCGTCGCCCCAATGGGCAGCGAAGGCATGGCGGTACTGGTGATTGACCAGCTCGGCCAAGGCCGCCGAATAGGTTTCATCGCGGATATGCCAGGCTTGTAGCCAGGACAGCTTGGCGTAGGTCAGGCCGGGGCTCGACTCGGCCATCTTGGTCAGTCCGAGGTTGATTGCATCACCGAGGATCGCGGACAGCAGCAACGTCCGGTCTTTGGCCTCGGCCCCGTCCTTCAAGTGGGTGAAGTGGCGGCTGAAGCCCGTCCAATCGTCCACGTCCATCAGCAGTTCGGTGATCTTGATGCGCGGCAGTAACTGACTGGTCTGGTCGATCAGCGCCTGCGCCCGATCCGGCACCGCCGCATCCAGCGGGGTGATTTTCAGGCCGGACTCGGTGAGGATGGCATCGGGCAGCTCGTTGTCCTTGGCCAGGCGGGCGACAGTGGCCAACTGCTCGTCCAGCAGCTGCAAGCGCTCTTCCAGGTACTGGTCGCTGTTCGGGTTGATCGCCAGCGGCAGGGCCTGTTCCCGCTTGAGCGCGGCGAACTTCTCGGCCGGCAACAGGTAGTCGTCGAAGTCGCGGAACTGCCGCGAGCCCTTGACCCAGATGTCGCCGGAGCGCAGGGCGTTCTTCAGCTCGGACAGCGCGCAGATTTCGTAGAAGCGCCGGTCGAGGCCTTCCGGGGTGATCACCAGCGGCTTCCAGCGCGGCTTGATGAAGGCGGTGGGGGCATCGGCCGGCACCTTGCGCAGGTTGTCGGCGTTCATCTCGCGCAGGGTCTGCACGGCTGCCAGCACGCCTTGTGCGGCCGGGGCGGCGCGCAGCTCCAGTACCTCCAGCAGGGCCGGCGTGTAGCGGCGCAGGGTGGCGAAGTTCTCGCCGACCAGGTGCAGGTGGTCGAAGCCCTCCGGCCGGGCCAGCAGCTCGGCCTCACTGACGCTCTCGGTGAACTCGTCCCAGGGAATCACCGCCTCGATGGCGGCGTAGGGATCGCTGCCGCTTTCCTTTGCCTCCAGCAGCGCCTGGCCGATCTTGGAGTACAGGCGCACTTTGTCATTGATCGCCTTGCCCTGCTTCTGGAACTGCTGCTGATGCTTGTGTTTCGCGCCGCTGAACAGCTTGACCAGGATGCGGTCGTGCAGATCCACCAGCTCATCAATCACGGTTGCAGTGCTCTCCAGTACCACGGCGGCCAGGGTCGCATAACGTCGCTGCGGCTCGAACTTGCCAAGGTCTTTGGGCGTCATCTGCCCACCCTCGCGGGCCAGCTTGAGCAGGCGGTTCTGGTGGATGTGCCGGCCAAGGCCTTCGGGCAAGTCCACCAGCTGAAATGTCTTCAGCCGCTCGATGTGTTCCAGCATGTGCCGAGAGTTGGGTTTCAGCGGTGCCTGGCGCAGCCAGGTCAACCAGGTGATGCTGCTGCCGGCCTTGAGCTTCAACAGCTCGTCCAGCTTGGCCCGATGCGAGTCCGTGAGTGGTTCGACCAGGGCGCGGTAGACCCGCCGATTGGCTCGCGCAATGGCTTCCGAGCAAGCCCGGTCGATCACGCTCAACGCCGGCAGGATGCGTCGCTTCTGCCGCAGGCTCTCCAGCGCCTGGCCGGCCAGCAGCAAGCCCTTGTCGGTCTGCTGGGCCAGTTCGGTCAGCTCGCGCACCAGGGCGCGGAAGTCGGACAGGCCGAACGGGGCCAGTTGAAGGTAGGTGCGCAGTTCCTGAGCGTGCTCGCGACGGGTCACATCGCGCTCGCCGTACTTCGTCCAACTCGCCGGATCGGTCTGGACTTGCTTGGCCACCCACAGGATGACCGGTTCGGGCAGCTCGCTGTCAGTGCCCAACGCATAGCCGGGGTAGCGCAGCAGGCAGAGTTGCACCGCAAAGCCCAGACGGTTGGCGTCGCCGCGCCGCTGGCGGATCAGTGACAGGTCGGAATCGTTGAAGGTGTAGTAGCGGATCAGGTCATCCTTGCTTTCCGGCAGCGCGAGCAGGGTGTCCCGCTCCGTGGCCGAGAGGATCAAGCGACGCGGCATGTGTCAGTCGTCCGTGCGGAGGTACTGGTAGAGAGTTTCGCGGCTGATGTTGAACTCGCGGGCGAGCTGCGCCTTGGGCTCACCTGCCGCCGCCCGCTGCCGCAGGGTAACAGTCTGCTCGTCGGACAGGGCCTTCTTGCGGCCCCGGTACGCGCCGCGCTGCTTGGCCAGGGCGATACCCTCGCGCTGCCGCTCACGGATCAGAGCGCGCTCGAACTCAGCGAAGGCCCCCATTACCGACAGCATCAGGTTGGCCATCGGCGAGTCCTCGCCGGTGAATACCAGCCCCTCCTTCAAGAACTCGATTCGCACGCCGCGCTGGGTCAGCTTCTGCACCAGGCGGCGCAGGTCGTCGAGGTTGCGGGCCAGGCGATCCATGCTGTGCACCACCACCGTGTCGCCCTCGCGGACGAAGCTCAGCAGCGCTTCGAGCTGGGGGCGCTGGGTGTCCTTGCCGGATGCCTTGTCGGTGAACACCTTGCTCACCTGGGTCTGTTCCAGTTGGCGTTCCGGGTTCTGGTCGAAGCTGCTGACCCGGACGTAGCCGATGCGGTGCCCCTGCACGATGTCTCCTTGGTTGAAGGCGGCTTAAGTGCACTTTCTGTTCCGTTGCGCCTCAAACCCCGTTTCTGTCAGGCTGAAATCTATAACCTTCTCGGGCATGTGTCAAAAAATTGGAAAGCAGACTCTATTCTGACGAAGCGGCGCGGCCCTTGTCGTTTTCAGAAGACGGCTGCACTGAACGTCAGAAGCCGACTGCACTATAGCAGCGGAGGGGTTGGATCCATCAGGCAACGACGGGCTGCTGCCGGCCAATAGCCGACAATGACGACACTGGAAATCCCCGCCTGTGAGCGTCGGCTCAGGGCGGGACAGCGTCATCCAGCTACCTGCGCCACTGACTCAGCCTTGTCCAGCCGGCCGCGCCGCACGAACAGACTGACCAGCCGTTGACGGATCGCCACCTGGAGTTCCGCCAGTTGTTCCGGCGTGATGCGAATTTCACCCGCTCGACGAGCGCAACACCGGCGCCGCCTACGCCAAGAACCGGCGAATCGAACTCAAACTCACGAACCGCTGAGCGCCGCGTCACCGCGCTGCTGCGCCAGCCAGTCGCGCGGGGCGCAGCCCATGCGCACGCGGAAGGCGCGCGCCAGAGCGTTCGGGCTGCCGTAGCCGACGCGGTCGGCCACCACCGCCACCGGCCGCCCCTGCTTGAGCAGGGTGCAACTGACGTTCATCCGCCAGTCGGCCAGATAGTCGCCCGGCGTGACGCCCACCGCGTCCTTGAACGCGGCGGCGAAGCGCGCGCGTGACATGCCCGCCTTCGCCGCCAGCGCCTCGAGCGACCACGCGGTCTGCGGCGCATCGTGCATGGCGGTTATGGCGCGCGCGAGTTTCGGGTCGGCCAGGCCCGCCAGCAGTCCGGTGGCGCCAAGCCGCCCATCCATCAGATAACGCAGCAACTGGATCAGTAGCAACTCGCACAAGCGGTCGATGGCGGCCTGCCGACCGCACTGGTCGCGCTCGGCTTCGGCAAACAGCAACTCTAGCGTCGGCCCGAGGCCGGGCAAGTCCGCCAACGGAATCAGCAGCATCGACGGCAAGGCCATGGCCAACGGATTGCCCGTCGAAGCGCCCAGGTCGACCTCCGCACACAACTGCTCAGCGGTATCGCCGGGGGCGGCGACAAAACGATGCGACGCCACGCGCGGATAAAACAGCAGGCTCGGCTCGGTAACCAGCAGATCTTCATGCACGGGCGAACGCGCCGTAATCGGGCCGCGCCGCACCAGATGGATATAGCCATGCGGCGCCGCGTAATGATGCTGCCCACAGAAGGCGCCGCTGTGAAAAACGCGCGCCGAAAGCGAGTAGTGCCGGAGCAAGCCGGTCAGTCGATCCGCCATTCCACTCTCCATATAAGACGATAGGTTACGTATTTGATACTTTACGTGCCATATCGTACCAAACAAAGGGCGATCATGCCCACGTGCTCTTGCACCTCACCCACTACGGAGATAGACATGACCCAAATCGCCCCCCTGACCATCGACACCGCTGACGCCGCTACCGCTGCCACACTCAAGGCCGTCAAAGCCAAGCTTGGCATGGTGCCGAACCTGTTCGCCACGCTGGCCCACGCGCCGGCGGCGCTCAATGGCTACCTCGGCTTGTCCGAAACGCTGGGCACCGGCCGCCTGAATGCCTCCCAGCGCGAGATCGTTGCGCTCGCTGCCGCTCAAGCCAATCGCTGCCAGTATTGCCTGAGCGCACACACCCTGATCGGCAAAGGTGCCGGACTGTCGGCAGAGGCCATCGCCGCGGCCCGCACCGGCCAGGCGGCCAACGCACTTGACGATGCAATCGCCGGCTTTGCCCGCGCGCTGGTCGAGCAACGCGGCGTGGTGTCGGCCGACGCCATGGCCAACTACCGCCGCGCGGGGCTCGACGACGGCCTGATACTGGAAGTGATCGCCAACGTCGCGCTGAACACGCTCACCAACTACACCAACCACATCGCCGACCCCACGGTGGATTTCCCCGTGGTCGCCGTCTGATCTCCATAGGCATATAAGGAGAACACGATGAAAATCGCACTCACCGGCGCTCTGCTCGCCAGCGCCCTCGTCCTGCCACTGGCCGTCACGGCCGGCGACTAAAGGCCTCGGCCGAGCACTACCGCAAGACCGGCAAGTTCTTGGACGGCGCCACGCTGGTGAAAGAGATCCGCAAGCTCGAAACCAGCGCCATGACCACTGGCAACCCTGTGGTCTGGGGTTCCGATGCGGCCGTGTGGTTCGTGATGGTCAAGGACGCCAAAGGCCGTTTCGCCAGCAACCCCTTGTGGGGCGACGGCTGGGGCTGGGCGCTGTTCAAGGCCGACGCCCCCGCCAAGAATGTCGCCGTCAGCTACGAAGCCGACTGCATGGGCTGCCATGTGCCGGCGGCCAAGACCGACCGCGTATTCATCCAGGGCTATCCGACACTGACCCAGCACTGACTTGCTGCCGGGTTACGCTTCGCGCAGGATGGCACCTCCGTCCTGCGCGAGCCACCCTTTCCGGAAGCGCGCCATGCCGACACTCGACGCCTTTCTGACCGACGTCCGCGCCTGCACGCGCTGCGCACCGCATCTGCCACACGGCGTGCAGCCGGTCTTCCAGTTTCACCCGAGTGCGCCCATCCTCATCGCCGGCCAAGCACCGGGGGCCCGGGTCCATGCCTCAGGCGTGCCCTTCGACGACGCCAGCGGCGCGCGTCTGCGCGCCTGGCTGGGCGTGGACCGCGACACCTTCTACGACCCTACCCGCATCGCCATTCTGCCCATGGGCTTCTGTTATCCGGGCACCGGCAAAAGCGGTGACCTGCCGCTACGCCCGGAGTGCGCCCCCCGCCTGGCGCGAAGCCTTCATGCAGCGTTTCGAGCGCCTGTCGCTGGTCATCGTGCTGGGCAGCTACGCCATGGACTACCACCTCGGTACTGGCAAGACGCCGCTCACCCGGGTGGTCGAAGCCTGGCGCGAGCACTGGCCGCAAGCGTTCCCCCTGCCTCACCCTAGCCCGCGCAACAATCGCTGGCTGGTGCGCAACCCCTGGTTCCAACAAGACGTGCTGCCCGCGCTGCAAGCACGCGTCCAGGCAGTCCTCACCGCCAACCCCAAGGAAACCCCATGACCGACGACACCGCCGCCATTACCGAGCTGCTGCACAAGTACTACGACACCCTGGCCTGGGCGAACGGAGACAGGCACCGGCTTTGGAGCGATGAACGACGGCTTCAGGTGCGGTAGCTGACGCCTGGGACCTCAATCACCGTATGACCGGGTCGAAAGCGGTCCTTTCTCTGACAACATCGCCCTAGCCCGCACTCAACCCCCACAACACATCCAGCACATGTTGCGTAGGCCGCTCGACGTCCCCACCACGGTGGGCAATACCAAGTTGACGCCACAATAAGGGCTGTAATGGCCGCATGACGATCCTGGTATCGGGCAATGGCGTGGAGGCTTCATGCGGCAACAACGTCGCACCATAACCGGCCGCCACTAGGCTTTTGATCGCATCGTTGTAGTTCAGTTGAATACGCGGCGTGGGCTGCCGTCCATCACTGGCGAACCACTCCGAGGTCAAGCGCGAAAGCCGAGTAGTTTTGTCATTCAGAATTAATGGCTGGGCGGCCAGCCAACCGGGGGTCACAACATCCGGGCATTCCCAGCGAGCCGGCAAGAAGGCCATGACCGGGTCCCGCCGCCATGGCTCGATCCGCAATTCCTTCACCGGGGTCTGTGGCAGCGCGACCAGACCGATCTCCAAAGAGCCCTCGGCAAGCTTCTTCAAAGTTTCCTGCGACGTGAGCACCGCGACCTGCACATCGATAGCGGGATGGCGTTGGCCCAACGTCTCCAAAGCTTGCGGCATCAACTGTGCGATGGCCCCTGTGGAGGCACCCAGCCGCACACGCCCGGCCAAGCCCTGCACCTGACGCTCCACGTCCTCAAGCGCCTGCTCCGCATCCGCCAACAGGCGCCGCGCGCGCTCCACCAGCGTTTCTCCAATCGCCGAAGGCTGAATGCGCCCACGTGTGCGCGACAACAGCTTTCCGCCAACCCGCGACTCCAGGTCGGCAATATGCAAACTGACCGTGGGTGGCGCGAGGTGCAGCACACGGGCCGCCTCGGCAAACGAACCCAGGTCGGCAATGGCCACCAACGTGCGCAGACGGTCCAGGCTGATTTCGCGCATGAGTCACTCCTTGTTCAGAAAAGCTGAATTTCATCGTTTAGAAATTCAACTTTTCCTATCTTAGCCCCTCACTGAAGATTGGAACTCCTGATTTCCTATGTCCGAGAGCATTCCATGGCAAGTCCTCTTATATTCATCGACGGCGACCAAGGCACCACCGGGTTGCAAATCCATCAACGTCTACGCGACCGGACCGATCTGCGGCTTATCACGCTCAGCCCCGAACATCGCAAGGATCCGCAACGTCGCGCCGAAATCATCAACGCCTGCGACATCGCGATTCTCTGCTTGCCCGACCAAGCCGCACGCGACGCTGTAGCGAGCATCGAAAACCCCGCCGTTCGGGTGATCGATGCGAGTTCGGCGCACCGCACCCATCCAGACTGGACCTATGGTTTCGCGGAGATGAACTCGCAGCAGGCCCAACGCATCGCCACGGCACGGCGGGTCAGCAATCCCGGTTGCTATCCCACGGGGGCGATAGGGCTGCTGCGCCCATTGCTGGAGGCCGGGTTGCTGCCCAGGGACTATCCGACGAACATTCATGCTGTGTCGGGCTATTCCGGAAAAGGGCGCGTTGGCGTGCAAGAGCATGAGGGAGAGGGCGCATCACAGGCGCCCGCGTTTCAGGTTTATGGTCTGGGGCTGGCACACAAACATATTCCGGAGATTCAGCAGCAAAGCGGTCTGATGGAGCGGCCGATGTTTGTGCCGGCTTATGGGGCTTTTCGGCAGGGGATCGTGCTGACCATACCGTTGCAACTTCGCTTGTTGGCGCCGGGCGTGGATGCGGTGCGGTTGCATGCGTGTCTTATGCAGCACTACGTCGATGCGGACCATGTACAGGTGATGTCGATGCAGGAGGCCAAAGGGTTGACGTGCCTTGATCCTCAGGCGCTTAACGGGACTGATAGTTTGCGATTGGTGGTGTGTGAAAATGATGAGACGGGGCAGGTTTTGTTGGCTGCGGTGTTTGACAATCTTGGGAAGGGAGCCGCTGGAGCGGCGGTGCAGAATCTGGATTTGATGGTTGCAGGAACATGACTCCGACTACCCACTGGCTCTAGAGTCTATGGCTCGAATTTTCGAGCGGTTGTTTCCTCTCTGTTTATGGCCTGGCATCGACGGCATTAAACGAGTCGAAAACAGAATCTACGCGTGTCAGCAGTTTGCAATCCAGTCAGGCTTTGAAGTTAAACGGTCGTCCACGACAGGCAGCAATCGGCCAACAGCGGCCGTTTTAGAGTAGGGAAAATAAATCCCCTTTTCTGCTGTCTACGCTTCGCAGCGCCGGTTACCCGGTCACCACGCAAGACTCGCTTCCGGTCGGTGGCTAACCTTTACCGGGCGGGGGTCATACCCGCTGGGTTTCTTACGCCATTTCGTGACGGCTTGCGCCGTCATTCCCAGGCGACCAAGCTTTGCCTGGCGCACATAAATCAGTCCCCTTTTTCTCTTTGCGCAGCAATGGCGTCGATCCTTCGCGCCTGCAAACCTTTGGTGCAGGCTCCAGCTCGCCCATTGCCCCCAACGACACCGCCGAGGGTCGCGCCCAAAATCGCCGCGTTGAAATCAAACTGGTGCCCCGTAGCGGCGCTGTAGCTCAAGGGTAATGGTGCCTTGGTGCTCTTTTCGTCGGATGCCCAGCTATCTTTTAATGGGTTACGGGCGATTTGCAGTGGGCTCCAAAACCTGGCCTCAGGAGGTGCAAGCTCCCGTGGCACCGGCTTTGGACTGGGCAGACCAATACGCCGGCCCATAAGCCCATAAGGATCCCGGCCTCGGCCGGGTTCTTTATGCCCGCTTCGCGGGCTTGAGCCCAGAAGGGAGCGGCGTGCGCCGGATTCGCATCTGCCAGCCAGTACGCAGCCCGTTTGGAACTCAGTTGATCCGTCTTTTTCAACGGTTTAACAGCCAAATCAATACGTTCACAAGTACACTCGCCACCCTAGGGATGGTGAAGCATCCACGAGCGGTACTAGAATTTTCAGCTTTTCGGTGCCGCCGCACGAATTCAAGGGGCAAGCATGGATTACGAACAACTGCCGAGGGCCGCCTTGGTCCGTATGCTGCAGGAGCATGATGCGGCGCTTGCCGATGCTGGCAAGAATGGCATCGTTATGAGTTACACCGGGCGGGCTGCTCCCTGGCAGATCATCCGCCAGGTCAAGCCGAAGCTGCATCGTATTATCAAGAAAGTATCCTTTGGAGAGGAAACCGCCCAGTCAGAGAATGAGATCTGGGACGGTGAAAACCTTTCTGCGATGGTCACGCTCTATAAATATCGTGGTCAAGTTGATCTTGTAGTAACAGACCCGCCGTACAACACCGGCGAGGACTTCCGCTATAACGACAAGTGGGACAAGGATCCAAACGATCCAGATCTCGGCGATGTAGTTCCTAAAGATGATGGGTCCAAGCACAGCAAATGGTTGCGCTTCATGACACCCAGAATCTGGATGATGCGTGAGATGCTAACCCCAGGCGGGGTTATGGCTATCTGTATTGATCATAGGGAACTATTTAGACTTGGCATGCTCATGGACGAAATCTTCGGCGAAGAGAATCGCATTGGCATAATCAATTGGCAGAAAAGCTATTCACCTCGCAGTGATAATAAGGGGGCGGCGGCGAAAACTGAGTGCAACACCTGACCTTTCCGGTACGGTGCTGTCCCTATGTCTTATTCCGAACTCAGCGTTGAAGAGCGCGCCACCATTCAAATCGGTCATGCCCAAGGTTTCAGCCTGCGCGGGATTGCCTGCTTGATCAACCGATCCCCTTCGACCATCAGCCGGGAGCTGCGCCGCAATCGAGATGCCTGTGGCGGCTACTCGGCCCGCGTGGCCCAGCAGCAGATGCAGGCCCGCCGTCAGGTGTGTCGACCGAAGCAAAAGCTGTTGCCGGGTAGCGAGCGCTTCGAATTGGTGGCGCATATGCTGCGTGAGCGTTTGTCTCCCGAGCAGATTGCCGGCAAGCTGCGCAGCATGAATATTCCCAGCCTCAGAGATGCCTACGTCTGTCGCGAGACGATCTATAACGCGATCTATGCCTTGCCAGTCGGCGAGCTGCGTAAAGAGCTGATCATCTGCCTGCGCCAAAGCAAGACGATGCGCAGGCCGCGCTCTGGCGGCGTGGATCGGCGCGGTCAGATCCCTGAGAGGGTCAGTATTCATGTACGTCCGCCGGAGATCGAAGACCGACTGATGCCAGGGCATTGGGAAGGCGACCTGATCAAGGGCAAGGCCAACGCCTCGTCTGTAGGTACGCTGGTGGAGCGCACCAGTGGCTACCTGATGCTGGTGAAGATGAACGACGCGACGGCGACCTCGGCGATGGAAGGCTTCAGTGCAGCGCTCAATGGCATGCCGCTGGCGATGCGCAAGAGCATGACCTACGACCAGGGCCGAGAAATGGCGCGGCATGCTGAAATCACCCAGCAGACCGGGGTGGCGATTTACTTCTGCGACCCGCACAGCCCTTGGCAGCGCGGCAGTAACGAAAACATCAATGGCCTGATCCGCCAGTACCTGCCCAAAGGCACGGACTTGTCGGTGCATAGCCAGGAGGAACTGGATGCCATCGCACTGCAACTGAACATGCGCCCCCGTAAGCGCTTCGACTTCAAGTGTCCGATCGAGGTTATGGACGAGGTGATGCAGGAAGCTATGGCTATGCGGCATGATGCTCCAGCTTCAATTCAATAACCGTGTTGCACTCAGCTCCTGTAACCGCCCACTTTAATGTCAGGAAGCTTAAGCTCTGTTAGTGTTTTGGCTATTCTCTCTCCTCTTGGAAGACTGGTTGAAAGAGCCAGGAATATTTCCAATAACCCATTAAGTCAATCCCTCTACACTGGGCGCACCGATGAGTTTGGCCAAATAGAGTTTGCTTTACGAATGATGCAAGCTGAAACAGGCGCCATAGTAGGTCGCATAGGTGATGCATCAAATCGGCTTAGCGAACACACCCGAGGCCTACTAAAGGATATTGAGTCAAGCAATGTACTTACAGTTGAGCAGCAGGCAGAGACAGATCAAATAGCAACGGCAGTAAACCAAATGGCGGCAAGCATTCAAGAGGTTGCGAGCAATGCACAGCATGCTGCAGATGCGGCCGGAAGAGCAGACACTGAGACGGCATCTGGCCAGCGTCTGGTAGCCCACACAAGCCAGTCAATCACTGCCCCTGAAGGTGAAATTAGGCAAGCCGCTCAGGTTATTCATGAGCTTGAAGGTCAAAGTAACGAGATATCAAAAGTTCTTGACGTTATACGAGGGATCGCCGAGCAAACGAATTTGTTGGCACTCAACGCAGCAATTGAGGCCGCGCGTGCTGGTGAGCAGGGGCGTGGTTTTGCTGTTGTCGCCGATGAGGTTCGCAGTCTTGCTGCTCGCACACAGCAATCGACAACGGATATTCAAAGCATGATCAGCGCTCTACAAGAGCGAGCGCAATCCGCTGTTACAGTCATGGAGCAAAGTAGTCGGCAAGCGCACACGAGTGTAGCTCACGCAGAGGAAGCAGCTACAGCTCTTGATGGAATTGGCCAACGCGTTAACGAAATTACCGACATGAACGCGCAAATAGCGACTGCGGTCGAGCAGCAGGGAGCAGTAAGTGAAGACATAAACCGCAGTATTATCAATATACGCGATGCTGCTGATACCAATGTACAGACCGGGCAGAATAATTTGCAAAGTGCGAAATCTGTCGCTCAGTTAACTAGCGCTCTGAGCGAACTGGCAAAACAGTTTTGGGAAAAACGAGGATAACGCTTTTCAGTATCTCGACAGGGATAACTTACTTTACCATCGGTTATCCCTTTTAGCCGCACAAATTTTAGCCATGGCTTTTCAGGAAGTCAGGGCTATCAGAATGGCCTTAGAAAGCCTAGTCAAAGAGCTGTCACGAGAACACCGTTAGCTTAGCGTACGATTTTTTCCGAATTCTGCGGTTCCCCCTGATAGGCGTGGTGCAGTTGCTGCAACGGGTGAGAAGGCGGCTTTGCGGTATCCATAACTCTCTTTTAATACTCGCTGCGTATAGTCACGCGCTGTTGGTATTGCTAGTATATTGTCACACGTAAACATAATTCTACCGACATCATTTCTAAATCTGAGGTAACCGATGAAAAAGCTCGCTGTCGCTCTCGCTCTCGCCAGTTGCTCGCTGGCTGCATTCGCCCAGGCCGAGTCTCCTGCACCCGAGGTGGCTCAGGCCCCTGTCGCAGCCACCGCTCCAGCAGCTGCGGCTGTGGCGCCAGCGGCAGACATCGAAATCATGACCGTGCTCAACACGCTCAAGGGTAAATACCCCTCCACCAACTTCACCAACGTGGAGCGGGCGCCGATTGATGGCCTCTACGAAATCACCATGGGCAAGAACATTGCCTACACCGATGCCACAGGCCGCTACCTGTTGTTCGGCAGCGTCTACGACATGCAGACCCGCAAGGACCTGACGGCACCCAAGCGAGCAGCTGCAGAGAAGATCGACGTATCGAAGTTTCCGCTGGCCGACGCGTTCACTCGCGTGAAGGGCAACGGCTCCCGCAAGCTCTACCTGTTCTCTGACCCTGACTGCCCGTTCTGCAAAACTCTTGAATCGGACGTCCTGGCCAAAATCGACAACGTCACCATCTACACCTTCATGTATCCGCTCGACTCGCTGCACCCGCAGGCTCGCGCCAAAGCTGAATCGGTCTGGTGCTTGCCTGAAGCGGGCCGTGCAGCAGCATGGGAAGCTCTGGCGCAAGGCACCCAGCCTCCGGCCAAAAAATGCGACAACCCTATCGAGCGCAACATCGCGCTGGCTGAGAGCATCGGCTTCCAAGGCACCCCAGCAATGGTGAGCGAGGACGGCCGAAAGCTGCCGGGGCTGGTACCACTTGCGCGTCTCGAAAGCTTCCTCAACGGCGGTTCCTGATCCCCCTCCGACAGTCTTCTCCACGTGGCCATTTCGATGGCCACGTTGGTTTTTGATCACCTGGTCATCATGAGCCCCGGGCTGGGCATTCTCATTGGAGTTGTGATGAAGCTACGCCGCTTATGCGCATCCGCTTTCCTTACCGCCCTCTACCTCGCGTCATCCACTGTTCATGCCGAAGAGCTCGGCAAGTACGGAAACACCTGGGAGATCCAGGAGCAGGATGCAATCGACATGATCCAAGGTCGGTTGAGAGCGATGGACAAGAAAGGCGAACTCGACAAGTTCTGGAACGACTACCGCGACAAGCAGTTGGCCGGAGCAGAAAACCCCAAGCCGGTACCCGGCATTGGGCCCGTCGTTGAGCCACAGATCAGGATGTACGACCCGACCTACACGTACCCTGAGACCGTCAAAGATCATCTGGGCAACATCCTGGTGCCGGCGGGCACTCGCATCAACCCGCTGGACCACATCACCCTCAGCAAAGCGATCATCTTCATCGACGCTCGCGATCCGAAGCAGCTGCAGTACGCCAAGAAGCGCACGGACGAGCACCCTCGGGACAAAGTCGTGCTGGTCGCGGGCTCGTTCCTGAAGCTCGATCGTGAGTGGGGTCGCCCGGTCTACTTCGACCAGATGGGAATCCTCACGAAGAAGTTCGGGATTGAGCGCGTTCCCGCGGTCCTGACGCAAAAGGGTAGGGAACTCCAGATCGAGGAGCTGAAGCTATGAAGAAACTGCTAATGGCCCTGGGCTTTGTGGCCACGGCCCTGCTCAGTACGGTCAGCTCTGCTGATGAAGGTGTGTGCACCGGCAAATTCCCGAACCTGATTTCGGACGTCTGCTGGTCCTGCATGTTCCCAATCAAGCTTTTCGGTTCGACGGAGCTCATCTCCGATGGCCAGGAAGACTTCGACAGTGGCAACAAAAGCGCATTCTGCACGTGCGACAACCCGCCCAAGGTCGGCATTCCCACCTCGTTCTGGGAGTTCGACATGATGACCGACGTTACCACGGTGCCAGGGTGCTTCCCCTTGCTTGGTGGGGTGAAGGTCAACGTAGGCGTGAACGCCGATGCCTTCGGCTACATCTCTGACGATCAGAGCAGCGGCATCGGTAGTACCCGTGACTCGTTCATGCAGGTCAACTTCTATATCAACCCGGCCATGTATGTGATGGGCGCCATCCTGGACGATACCTGCATGGACAACCGCGGTATCGACGTCCCCTGGATGTCTTTCGCAGACCCCACCCACAACGACGACGAACTCGCCGGCATCCTGACGCCATACGCATTCCCGTTCGGCAGCATGCTTGCGATCGGGGCCATGTCCGCCGATGCCGTTGCCGCCGCTGCTGGCTTCCCGCTGTCGACGATCTTCTGGGCCGCCGGCTCGTACGGTCACATGTACCCGCTGACCGGTCGAAACGAGGCGCACCTGAGCATGGAGCAAACCGCCAGGCTCCAGACCACGCGAATCCTCGCAAAACTGCATGCCGCTGGTACCCAATGGGCGGCGATGGGGGGTGACGCAATGTGCGGCTACTACCCGCAGATCATCATGGACAAGCGGCAGTACAAGCTGACTCGCCTCTACCCCAAGCCTGAGACCGCGAAAATCGCAGGCAAGTGCTGCTCTCCAATCGGGCGGTCGACCATTCTGACCGAATCGAACACTGAGTTCCCTCTTCCAGGATACAAGGACTTTGGCTATGGCATTTTCCGTAAACGCGACTGCTGCGGCGGCGCTACTCTTAGTAACTAGCGTCATCGCCGTGCCTGCCTTATCCCAGCAGCTGGAAATGCCTTCCAACGAAGCTATCCAGAAGATCATGCGGGAGCAGGCGGCATCTCGTAGTGCCGCTCTGAACGGAAAAATTGACCCGGTGAAGGCGGGCACGTTCAAGGCTACGGTACCGGTCATCGACACTCCACCACCCACCAAGACCGAGTCGCTGGACGACGTCATTGCGCGCTTCAACGCCGCGAAAGACGGCGCCAAGGGTGGGCATGGCGCGAATGACTTCATCATCTTCGTTTCGTTCTCTATGCCCAAGGACAAGCTTGAGCTGCTGGCGCAACAAGCCCGCGAAACCGGTGCCGTTATGGTCGTGAGGGGGTTCAAGAACGGCTCCCAGATGCAGACCAAGCAGGCCGCACTGGAGGTGAACAAGGCCGGCGTGCCCTGGGAGATCAACCCCAATCTGTTCAAGGCATTCAAGGTTGAATCGGTGCCGACGTTCGTCGTGGCGTCTGCAGAAGCAGAGTCCGTACTGGACGACGGCTGCTCACCAGATGCCACCTTCACATCGATCACCGGCGACATCAGCGCCATGCTAGCCCTGGACACCATCCGTCTCCGTGCTCAGCCTGAGATCGCAAAGCTTGCCGAGGCTAGGCTGCAGAAGATCTACAAACAACAAGCCCCTGGCACCGTCCACTAATTGCGATCGAGCCCGGCATTGCGCCGGGCTTCTGGAGAAACTATGCAAGCCGAACTAACCACCATTAACTGGGAGCCTGGCTTCCAATTGAACCTGAGCTCCTGGGCTGATTTGGAGATTGCGAAGCGTCGTGGAGAAAGCCCCGGCGAACTATCAGCTTGCGCTTTGAATTCCTGCATCTACTACCGAGGTTCCTATGTCATGACTCGCGACCTAGTCGCACACGTCGAAAAGGGCATCACCTGGAACGCGCAGGTTTATGAGGCATGGAACTATGGCCGCTGCGAAGAAATTCACAAAATCTGCCGAGGGCTTTCACCGTCGGACGCCGACGCTCTGATGCATGCCAGTGGGTATGCAGACGTCAGCCTGGAGGAGCTCAGCGACGCCTCGGACGAAGCAGTCCAAGAGGCATGGGACGCGCTGTACGGCGAATAAAAAAACCCGGCCTCAGGTGAGGCCAGGTTTGCACAACGTTAATCGGCTTGAGCCAATCGCCCGGAACCGAATGCTACGCGACGGGCCGCTGCATCCCACTCCTGCACAGTGACCAGCATGCTGGAGCGAGCCTTCACGTGACCGTTTACCGTCTGGCGATACCGCAAGCGCACATGACCTGGCGTGACGCTTGGATACCCTTCGAGTTCGTACACGTTACGGAAACCGTCTACATCAATGTTGCTGGTGGTGTAGATCTGTGAGAAGAACATCCTGAAATAACCGGCCTTAACCAGCATCCCAGCAATCTCAACGATCAGCTTCAAGCGCATGCAGCACGCGCTTAATAACAGAGCGAGGTCAAGCGACAGAGCTTGAACTTTGCGTTTGCAAACATCGGTGTCGATAGTCAGTTTCATGGTCATTCTCCCGGGGTGAGTGGCTAAGCCTTGCGTTCGCCTAGTACCCGGTAATGCACATCACGCGACTACAAATCTGATTACCCCTGTGCGGACTCCTCACCGCCGAGAGCTTCCATGAGTGCGGGCACGAGCTTTGACAGCACGCCGGCGTAAGTCACGAACATCGCGCCAAAGGCAGCCTCTTCATCCTCCTCATCGGGAAATTCTTTGTTCACGTTCTCCAAGAAAACGATGCGCTTGAGGGTCGATTTATCCGTCAGGATGAAGGACACCTCTTCATTGAATGTCATCGCCAGCCGTACGGGGCGCCGACCTTCGAGCAAGTGCTGTCGGATCTCTTCGCGCTCCAGGCTGATCGAGGCGTAGCCGACCTTGGATTTTTCAAGGTCCAGCCCCTGCAGGTTGACCTCGCGGTCGACCGTGAATTCGTCGGGAGATTCGTTGTTCATCAACCAGGTGGCCATCGCGGAGGAGGGGTCCATCGAGGTTCGAATCAGTGATGCGGGTATATCGATGGCATCATGGATTTGAGTGACGACATCATCGGCTTTCGCCGGTGAGCCACAGTCAATGCCGATCAGCCCCGCGGCGGTATCGATCCACACCTTCTCCGTGCTCTGTGACTCGAATGCCCTTGGTAGGAGCTCGATAAACGCTTCCTCCTTCATTGCCTTGAGCTGGTCCCGGCTGGGCTTGTAGCCCTTCTCGGAGAGCATCTTGGCCGCCTTCTTTGCCACGTGTCGCTGCAACACCGGCTCGGGCACCTTTTTTTCTTCAAAGCACAGGTTCAGCAAGATCTGCTTCTGCACCTCAAGCACCAAGCCACCGCCCACACGGGGTTCCACCCACCCCTGGGTTTTGGTGACGCTACCAGAACAGGGGGTGAAAGCCCTTTTTTCCAGCCGTTTCGCAAGGTCGGCCGTAGACAAGCGCCAGGGCTCAGTGATCCGGTACAGGTGAAGGTTCGAAAACATGATGCAACTCACTCCTGGCCGGCTTGTCACCAGCACGATTGGGCGCACGAAAAGAAACATGTACGCATAATACTGACAGATTTATTATCATGCACACATCTATCCTGCCAGTGGAAAAACCATGTCTGAATTCGCCCAGGTTGAGCAACGCCTTCTTCAACTCCGTGCAGAGGTCGCTGGACACATGGATGCGTACCACCGACTCGATTCCCCGACGATCCCGGATGGAGAATTCAACCTCCTGTTTCGTGAGCTGGAGCAACTGGAAGCAGCGCACCCCGATCTAGCTACCGCCGACTCACCAACGCAGCGAGTAGGTGGCCGGGTTCTGGAGGAGTTCGTGCAAGCACGACACGATGTGCCAATGCTGTCGCTCAAAGATGCCATGGACGAGGAGGAAGCCCGGGCATTCGCAAGTTCTGTGGTGGATGAGCTGTCACAGCCGGCGGACATCGAGTACACCGCCGAATTGAAGTACGACGGCTTAGCGCTTTCGGCTCGATACCTGGCTGGCGTCCTGGTTCGTGCAGTCACTCGCGGGGATGGTACGACCGGGGAGGATGTAACGGCACAGGCCAAAACCATCCTGAACTTGCCCCTGACCCTACCTGCGGCCATCGATCTGGAGGTTCGTGGCGAGGTTGTCATGCTCAATAGCGATTTTGAGATCGTGAATGAGCGCCTCAAGAGCCAGGGCTTGAAGACCCTTGCCAACCCTCGCAACGGCGCCGCCGGCAGTATGCGCCAGCTGGACCCCAAGGTGACTGCCTCCAGAAGGCTATCCTTCTACGCGTATGGAGCCCAGGAGCTCGATGGCACGCCAGCGTTCAAGGCAACCAAACAGTGGAAGATCATTGAGGGCTTGCGGGAGCTCGGATTCAGCATTGCCCCGGAAACGACCGTGGTCCGCGGCTGGGATGGCATCAAGGGGTTCTACGATGCAGTGGGTGCGAATCGCCACAACCTACCAGTAGCCATCGACGGCGTCGTATTCAAGGTCAACTCCCTCGCCGACCAAGAACGGCTTGGCTGGAACAATCGCACCCCCCGATTCGCCATTGCGTCCAAGTATCCGGCAGAAGAGGCCGTGTCCGTCGTCGAAGACATCGTGGTCCAGATCGGCCGCACAGGGCCTGCGACTCCTGTGGCAAAGCTTAGGCCTGTGCGAGTCGGTGGTGTAGTGGTGTCCAGCGCCAATCTACATAACGCTGATCAAATAGAGGCCAAGGGCATCAAGGTCGGCAGCACCGTTATCGTTCGCCGAGCGGGGGATGTGGTACCGGAGATCGTTCGGACAGTGTCCGCGATCGGTGATGAGATCCTCACCCGCTATGTGATGCCGATAGAGTGCCCGTCATGCGGTAGCCCCCTCGTTCGCCTGCAGGGCGCCGTCGAGCTGTATTGCCCAGGTGGCATCAAATGCCCAGCACAGAAGCAGGGCAAGCTCGCTCACTTCGGGTCTCGGCTGGGAATGAACATCGACAACCTGGGCGACAAGTCGGTCTCTACTCTGATCGCCGCCGGCCTGATCAGCATGCCTTCCGACTTGTACAGCCTTAGCGACAAGGTGGTCGCACCGCTCCCAGGGTTTGGACCGGTCTCCGCGAAGAACCTGATCGCGGGCATTGAGGGCTCGAAGGCTCCCGAACTCCCGCGGTTCATTTTCTCGCTGGGCATCGAGGGTGTCGGCGAAGCCACCAGCAAAGCTCTGGCGGCGCAGTTCGGGTCCTGGTCAGCATTCCGCGCAGCGTCTTTCGCGCAGCTGTTGGCAACCGCGGATGTTGGGGACGGTACCGCCACCAACATCACCCGATTCTTCGAGGATTCGACACTCGGTGCTGAGGCGGATCGCCTAGCCGTGATCACCACACCGAACGACTTCATTGCCATCAGTGGAGCCTCGCTGAAGGGCAAAGTCGTCGTCCTCACCGGCACTTTTCCAACCCTCAGCAGAGAGGCTGCCAAGGCCTTGGTTGAAGGGGCAGGGGGGAAGGTCTCCAACAAGGTTTCAAGCAAGACCAGCTTCGTCGTCGCCGGCGAAGCAGCAGGCTCGAAACTCGAAGCTGCCCGGGAGCTAGACATTGATGTATGGGATGAGTTTCGGCTGCTGGCCACGGTCGCGGGCTGAGGTTTACAGGCCGGCGTGAAGCATCACAGAGCATTAAGATTACATCTGGAGAACCAGAAAATGTCTGCAACTAATGGACCATACAAGCGCGATGCTAATGGAGTCGCCTATGAAGTCGACTTCGAGTATGTGCGAGATAATGTCTCGCTCGACTGGTTCTTCGAGCACATGCTCGGTGCGAAAGCGAGACCATCAGCAGGTGCAATCCGGTACAACATCTGTCCAAACCCAGAGTGCGGTGCTTCGTCCCTTCACTCGGTAAAGGTCAGTGTGAAAAATGGCGGATGGCTCTGCTACTCCTGCGGTGAACAAGGTGACGTAGTTGCTGCGGCGGCTTACTACTGGGAGAAATCCCACCGGGAAGCTGGCCTAGAGCTCATGGGTGCGGACGTCGACCTGCTCAAGCACTACATTCCCCCCAAACCCTTGGACGCGATCCAACGCGATGACAGTGCTCTCGCGCTGGTCTTGCAACGCGTCGCCGAAGCTCGCCCATATCCGTCGAAAGAAGCCCTGAAATACTTTGCTGGTCGAGGTATATCCGAAGGTGTTGCCAGAGAAGCTTGTAACAGAGGCATCCTGATCACCATCCCGGACAGTCCGATGGAAGCCAAGGGGTTCTTGACTGATGTCGCGGGACAGGAACTGATGGTGAAAGCTGGCCTGTGGAACCCCGAAAAGAAGGCGCCAGCCTGCGCATTCCGGCCACTGTGGTTTCGGTCGCAATCGCACTGTGCTGCTGAGTTCAGGCTCATGCGTGAACCCAAAGAAGGGGAGAAGAAGGCCATGCGGTACGGCGGGAAATCTCCGTGGATCTGGGAAGGCTCGGAAAGTGAATTCATGATCGTCGAAGGCCCGATCGACATGTTGTCAGCCGTCGAAATGGGCTCAAAGAGGACGATCTTCGCGCTACCTGGTTGCGAGAATTGGGAGCCTGAATGGTTCAACATGATGGCCAAGAAGAACGTGCTTCAGGCGCTGGATCCTGATAAGCCGGGCTTCAAGGCTGCAGAGAACCTCAAGCCCGTGCTAGAGGCTCTAGAAGCCAACCTAGGCACCTTCAATCCACCCAACAGGGTCGGTGACTTAAACGAGCAGCTCAAGCACATGCGAGGGCTCTTAAACTAACCCACCACACCCGGCTCTTGCAGCCGGGTTTTTTTTACCTGTGAGAACTGGTGCCGGCTTGAGCCGTCACTTTAGGCTGCCTAGCACCGCGTCAAGCTAAGGGAAAGGGACTAACCGCAGGAGTGGAGGTACGGGCACCCAGAGCGGTGTCGTAAGCAGACTTCCAGCCGCTCGCACCAGGCGTTATAATCATTTCCGGTGTTTGTCGCACACCTTCCGCCCGCACCGGAGAAACAGCCATAGCGACAAGCCTTTCACCCATATTTTTATTCTTCTCTACAGGCATAGATTAAGCGGGCTGATCAATTTTCGCCAATGTGGAGATTGGAATGACTGATTCCGACAGTAAGTACCCGCAGCTCAACTCTGATAGCACAACTGAAATTCCTCTGGAATTTTTTTTCGTGGACAGATGATCCCGAGAAAGCCGCTGAGCAACTCAAAAAGCGCATAAAATTAGCATCCAAGGCGCTCAGTGGATTGTGGGATGAGCCGCGTTCTAAGTCCCTTGAATGCGTGGCCTGTGCTATAGGCTATTCTAATTGGTATTCACTGACGACGGCACTCAAGACGATGCCCGCTGTAAAACCGTCAAATGTTGAGAATGAAAACTCCAGAAAACTTCGTGATATTGCTGAACTCTTAGTTCCTAATGATCCTGAAGTCTCTCTGGATGATCACAGAAAGCAATTGTTGAACGAGTTTGGTGCGCGCCTGTCATCCATAACAGGTCTCTCCTTGCAACGGGTGATGGATTCCGTATGCGCTGCACTGTGCCAAGCTGCTTCGTGGTCGGATGTTGAGGGACGCAATCCGCAGCTTGCAACGACGCCTCTATATGAATTCTTCTATTACGACGGCATCAAACAAGGGTATTTGAAAAGTTCTTCAGCTTGTGATCAGTTGTGCGAGCATCTAGATGACTCCAATGCTGACTCGCCAGATTTCAAATCTTGGGTTGAAGAAACTCTATCCCATCAGCCTGGCTTCATGGAAGGCGCTGTAGATCTAGCGCTGGACCTGAATGACCAAGGGCGGTACGAAGATGCCGTAGCAATTCTCGACAGGACCATTAAGTTAATTGAACGCATCATACCAACCAACTTTCGTGGATTCATGGACCCAGACTACGGGCGCAACGAGACCTATTTACATCTACTGTACATCCGCTCTTATAGCAATTTTCAAGTGGGTGAAGACAAAAAGGCGTTACGAGATGCCCGAAGACTCTTGCGTTTAGACCCTTGCGATGAAATGGGGATTCGGTATTTGTACCCTCTGATGTTGTTGGAAACCGGTGAGTATGAAGCTGCCAACCACGCGACGAAACACCTAAGGCACAAGTGCCACATAAACCTTGCCATCATTGCATTTTGTAAATTTGCAATTGGCGACAGATTGGCTTTTGAATACTATCTGACATTAGCGCTCATTGACATCCCGTCACTTCGGTGGTTTCTCAAGGGAGAAGATGAGTGCCTAGAAGATGGAGATGGCGACTGTCGCATTTACTCCGACAACGACGACCTATCCGATTTTTTTGAATTCGCATGGGATACCTATCAAAGCGTGGATGGACTCGCCAATGCTTGTGTAGAACTCCTTTCCTCTCGGACCTTTGTCGCTACAGAATCTAAGTTTCATAGACTGTGGATGGACCGTGAGCGCTTGAAGGGTGGCTGGCAAGCCGCACGGGAAGAGCTCGCAAGGGCCGAGCCCAAAAACCTTCTCGGTCAGCTTCAAGACCCCGGTAAGGCATCGATGCCGGAGGGTGCCGATGGGTTGGAAGGGCATGCATCCAAAGTGGAGCCAAGGCAGCTGTAGTCTCGCCGGCTAAAGATCCGCTACGCTTGAAATACCGACACCCCTTTAATTTATCGGAGCCCGCCCATGCACGAAGAGCCATTCGTTTTGAGTTCGATTGATCGGGCTCGTGACTGGGTCGACATATGCAGCCGCGGAGCAGAGCTGCCCAAGGAAAAGGTGGCAGCGATGCTCGCAAGTCTTTGCGGCTTCGGCAGCTGGGACATCATGAGTTACGCAATTGAAGCTCTTCCTCCCTCATTGGTCGACGAGAAGGTCGCTTCGGAAGTTGTCCAGAGCAGACTTAAGCATCACCTGCAGGTACTGGTTGGGGTGCATCAACTCGATCCTCCTCTCGCGATCTTTATCTTAAGCATGGTCAACCCCACCTCGGGAAAGCCGCTAAAGGCTTTCTCGAAGTCAGATGAGTTTGCTGTAAGCACTGACCAGAGACGGGCATTTGAAGCTTTCGTCAATGAGCTACCAGTTGATGACGGACCCAAGCTTTTCGCTGCACCAGGTAACCCCGAACACTTCGAGCTCCAATGTGAACCTAACCGGACACACCTGGCGCTTACTCTTTGCGGTGACACCGAGCCGTTGCTTTGGTGCCAGGTCTTTGATGCCCTCGGCTGGGAGTATGAGCTCGCTGATGACGATATCCCGGATATCGACGAGCCATCCTTTGAGATTTACGACGACATTCTCGGTGAGGTGCCGGTCTACATTACGCCACTGTCTCGCCCACCCGCGACGCAAGGTGAACCGATAGACCGTGCCCTGCGCCTGCAAAGAGCAGCGTGCTTGGGAGATTATCTATCCCAGGATTTTCCTGGTGAAGCTGCTCTGATGTTGATGCGCTGGCCAGTCATGAAGGAAATTGATGGGCACATCTACTGCCATGCGGGCAGCGTCTACCTATTTGAACTGGGCGAGTGGCAAGACCTACTATTCAACCTCCGATGCACAAGCGTATCCGAGCTTCTGAAGCTCAATAATCTCGTTGAAGACATCCATCAGGGGCACCCCGCGCTAGAAGACCATGGGGGGGATTTCTGCACCCTGCTCAGTATCTGTCTCTCCGGTCATAGCGCGGATGATTTTGAGGGTGGGATAGTCCCAATGATACGCCAAAAAAATGAAGAAACGGGTTGGTTCATGCAGCGGGTAAACGAGGACGAATAGCCCTAGGAGTGCTCGAATTCACCTCACAAATCATAATCGCATACTCAACACGTACACATACGATACGTGCAGTGATAAAGTCTGCTTCACTGTTAGTGGAGCTCTCCCTTGGATCGTCGATCATTCCTGCACTTTGCCCTCGGCTTGGCTGCTTCGTCAGTGCCACTGCTCTCAAGCGCCAGCACCTTCTGGGATCAGCCCAGACGCCTCTGGCTGAAGCGTGAGATCAAACCCGGGCAATGGGAAGAGGTCGACAAGGTCTATTACCAGAACGGTCGACTCGATTGGTCCGGCTACGACCCCGTGTGCCGGCTGATGCGCGATGTTCACACAGGCAAAGCTGTGCAGATGAGCCCTGTGCTCCTGGACATCGTCGCTGGAATTCAAGGCTGGTTCAAAATTCACGGGATAACGAAGCCCATCATCGTGCTTTCAGGGTATCGCGAAGAGTCGACCAACAAGAAGGTGGGTGGCAAAAAGCACTCTGCGCACCTAAGAGGTGGCGCCTGCGACCTCACAGTGCCAGGCGTCCCGGTAGACTACCTTCGACGACTGGCCCTATACCTTGAGGGCGGCGGCGTGGGCGTGTATCCAGGCCGAAATTTCATTCACGTGGACGACGGGAATTTGAGGGTGTGGCGGGGGTAGCACCAGGCTCTCGCTCGATTGAGAGCCTGACAGCCACTAAGCATGCTTAGAACATGCTGGACCAGGAGATCTGGTTGACGAGGGGCTTGTGAGGGAGCAGGGCCAAGTCCACGGCCCTCAGTGCTGGGTTACGGCCGGTGAGGTACCAGCAATCATTTTGCTGACTCAGCATGTATCGATCACACAGACGCTCCAGAGCCGAACGGTAGGCCTCTGTGACATTGCCACCGGATGCGAGTGCCAGCAGGTCAGCCGATCGAATGCCAGGCTGCCCCCATGCTACCCGGGCAAGATCGTACCCTTCATCACCGGCCAGGATAAAGATCTCATCCGCAACAGCCTCTGGCACTGGGTCGATCATGAAAGGGAACTCCACAGGGAACACGTACCAGCGACGCCAGAACTCGTAGTGGATCCTCAGACGAATGACGTCCTTGCGAGCTCCCAGCACCTCACAGCACTTATCAAATGCCCAGTCGCCAAGGGTGGGACCGAACACCCACTGCGCCGCAGTCACGTACACATCGGTCGGAAGCTTCTTCGAGAACAAAGCCTCGACGTTGGCCTTGATGATGCGAAACGCGAGACGCGTAACTCCGTCCTCAAAGTCCTCTTCATCAAGCCGGCGCAGCTCATCCTTCTTCAGTTTTCGTCTTTGCGCTCCAAGGTTCGATAGATTATTGAGTGCGGCGAGCCCAAGTTCTTCAGCAAAAGGATATGACTCGACCACAGTTTCGTCAGTCCCCAGAAAATCCACTTGAGCATCGTCTGCAGCGTTATCAAGATCGAAGGCGTCAAGACCTTCGAAAAGATTGGCGCTATCAAAGCTCTCAAGCCAGTTACGAACATCGCCAGGATCAGAAAGACCGCCAGAATCGTCAGATAGAAGCTCAGATCCGAAGACATCGTTTTCTTCCTCGTTGCCCAGGGGCATATCAGTGAATTCGTTCATTGGCACCACCCTTAAACCGGAACTGTCTGCGTGAATTGGTCTGCGCCGGCCATCCGTGCATGTTGGCGCCTGGCCGGCCGCCTGATGTCGGCCGCAGTGGCGACTCTCACTTCGCCCGGGGCGGCCAAACTCGCCCAAGTCACCTGGTGCTCCCCGGAAACAATCGCGTAGTCGGTGGTGCTCATCGACAAGAGTCTTTGCATCACATCCCCTGTGCCCTGGGCTTGCTCAGGCTCCGTAGGCAGCAGTTGGGAATAGACCTGCGCTGCCGATTCGGATTGGGGTTTGAACAGAACCAGGTTGCGAGCTCGACTCAGGCAGGCCTCGCGCAGATCCAGAGACTCACGCCCAAGATCGTCGAGCGAACCAGCTGCAACCCATACGCTCAACACCTGCTCAGTCTCCGGCGAGAGCAGCTGCTCGATGCTCGGGTCATTGCAACCACCTGGATCGGTGAACACAGCCAGCGCAGTGGGTGCACCAGGCTCACCGATCGACCGTAGGACAGCATCCGCCAAGTTCGAGATCACGATGCGGCGTAGATTGGACGCAGCCTGGCCACGGCCGATGTAAGGAATTGCGAGATACACGATCTTCCGTGTAACCAGCGCCTCGTGAAGCACGACGTCAGGCTGGTAGCTGTTGAACACTTCACCCGCTCTACCGGCGCCAAGCATGCACATGCTCCCAGCAAGGCCCGAGAAGCGTCCTTTAAGCTTGTCCGCACAGATGTCACCATCATCACCCTGAAAAGCATTGCAGGCCTGCTGCAGGGCTCCCAGCTGCACTGAGCGGGGGTGTGCAGTGGCCATGTGTTCCACCAGCGCTGAGATAGCGTCAGGCTTCATCACGAACATGCCCAGATCAAGGTACGAGTAGGGCAGGCCTGCGAGCTGCAACGAGGACACAATCGCTCGAACAAGTGCAGCGGTTGAGGTTGAATCGTGAGCTGCCGTCGCATCCTGATCCGCGAGGAAATTCAAGACATGGCTAGCGACCTTGGTAGGGGCAGTGTGCAACACCGGGTTGTAGGTATGGCTCAACGCGGGACTACCAGGATTAACGATGAGCAAGTCAGCTCCCCGGCCAACGGCAGTGCTGGCGCCGATCATCGTTCCCAAAAGTGTTTCATCGATCGATGCACCAACCACGAAGACCGCAGCGCCGGCAGCAATTCGTCGCTGAACCACCTCCCTGATCAGTTGCCCCTGACCCACGGTATTCTCATCGAGGACAAGGGTATGCCCGAGCACACCAGGATCGCCCTTGGGTTCTAGGTTATTCATCTCTCAGCTGCTCCTGTTTTATCTTCCGCCCACCCGTGGGCAGCCCGCTGCCACCGAGGTATTTGTCACTGTTCTTGAAGAAGTCCGCGCCCTTAACGGACGGCCTGCGGAAATGGTTGATTCGAATGGGGCCGATTTCTTTCTGCAGCTTTCTGTCGATGCTGATCATCGGCACCCGGACGTTGAAGATCTGGTCTCCTCCGTACTGGATAATGCATTCACCCTTGCCGAGCGCTTTGAGGTCATCCGGCGAAACCTTGTATTCCTCCTGCTCACGCTCGCCGACCGATATGCCGGCGGCAGCACCGGTGCCGCCCTCTGGCGCCACGTTGAGGAGGGGGGTGCTACTGCTTTCGTTCTGCGTGCCGCTCAATGACTTCGTGATACCGATTTTCATGCCGATGAGGTCTGCACACTCAACGGCCGTGGCCTGGGTCCCGATCTTGAAAAAGATCTTGGTCCAGGTGTTACCGATGACCATCTCTTTGAAGTCAGGGGAAACCACATCTAGGTTGGCCAGGGTCTGGGCAGCGGGGAACAGTGCCATCTGTGCGCTGCGCCCCTGTTCAAAGGGACGTGCAAGCGACTGAACGGCGTAACTGCCCAGCTCATCCATGAAGTTGAAGTGCGGGGGGTTAGGCCGGTCCTCTTCAGGCAGCGCCTGGATCCACGAGATAGCCGTACGCAGGTCGCCCAGGAACATCTTGCCGAAGTTGGAGGCGGCTTCGTTTTTACCCATCGTCGGGAGAGCGACGTAGATGATCTTCTTCGCCCGGATCGCTTCGAATAGGTCGATTTCCGGGGCGTAGGTGTTCATCACATCACCGAATTTACCCGTGCCGAACAAGTACATCCGGCCGGCAAGGCCGCCGAACGTTTCCTTCATCCGCTTGATGTCGACCACGTTCTCCATGCCCGGCTTTCCGCCGATCTTGTACTGCTCAAGGAACAGGGAGAAGTTTTTTGTGGCCGGGTTGTGAGGCTGAGTCTTCTTGAGCAGTGTCTCCAGCTCCTCGATCGCTTTGTGGTTCATCAACAGGATCGTGAAGTCGATGAAGTTGTAAGCGAGGCCAGCTGCTTGCATTGCCGCTACGAGGGTGGTGATGCCTTGGTTCGCCGACTGTTTGTAGTGGTCGGCGCCAGGGTTATTCTCGGTAGACGGAATGATGGACAGGATGCGGGCGGCGATCTCATCAGGGTCACCCCGGAGGATGGGGTTGTAGGAGTTGCTGAGCGATGGGTTGCCCGGATTCAGAATCAGCAGGTCCTGCTCGCGGCCTGCCCAGACGCAGTACTGGTAGATCGTTTGAATGTCGTCCGCATTCATCTTTCCGTCTATGAACGTGAGGCCGCCGCCACGCTGGATCTGCTGGAACATCATCAGCTTACCTAGGACGGTTTTACCGACTCCAGACTGACCCAGGATAAACCCATGACGCATGAAATCTTCATCAGGGACACGGACAGGCTGGCCCGTGTCGGTGGTGAAGCCAAGCAGCAAGCCATCCCCGTGCGCCAGATCGGTAGCCGAGCGGATATTGATCTTCGACTCAAGGAGGAGCTGGTTCTTCCAGAAATCAAAGACACGATTGCCCACGTACGCCGCACCCACAGCGCCCATGGCGAGGGGGAGGGTGGCCGGCACAGAGCTGAAGAAAGGCGATGTCAGAAGTCCACCAGCACCGACCGAACTCAGTGCCAGGGTGTCTTTAAAGCCACCAATTTTCGAGCGAAGTATCTGATCCATACTCATGGAGGTGAGCCTTTAGCTACGCACAAAAAAACCCGAGCACCATGAGGCGCCCGGGTTGTGGGGGTTAGAGGAACACGCCAGACCCGGAGGCCTGCGCATTGTCTTTCTCTGCCGCGGGTAAGCGCAGCAGCGGCGATTGCAACAGCGTTTGGATTTCCATCTGCGACAGGAGCGTGTCCTGCTCAATGGTGGTCCGAACGCCTGGTACGTCCTTTACGGCCTGCCCGGTTTGAGCAATCTGATCCAGCTGATCCTTGTACTTCTGATACCGAGATTTCTCTGGCGGCTGCGTTGATGATTGCTGTTGGGCTTCTGATTGAGCCGTCCCGCTTGCATTTGTCGTGCCTCCAGCTGATTCGCTCACCTGACCATGCTGAGCTTCCTCACGGAGGCCCTCGACATATTTCGTATCATCGAATTTGCCCGTGAAGACATCAGCACTGAAGCCGAGCAACGAAAGGCATTTCGAGGTCGCATCTGTGAGACTTTTCTTGGCGTGATCCTCATCACTAATGATGTATCCGTAGGCATCTCGTGTGATGTAGGTGGTAGCGCCAAATTGCTTTACTGAACCGCGGAACCCCTGTTGCAGGTACCACAACTCGACGTACACCTTGTGAATGACTTCTTTACCAACTACCTGGCCTTCCACCACGAACGGCTTGCCGTCCACGTACGCTTCACTGATCAGCTCGACACCCCAGCCAAGGCCAAAAGGCCCGAAAACCTCAGTAGCACGCTTGACCTGATACATCGGCGCGATAGCGGTCCCCTGGAAGCCACCCTTGTTGAAGGACTTGGTCTCATCAGGATTGGTTTTCTCAACCTTGTTCCACACCTCCAGGCCGATAGAAGCCGCGGCCTGGCCCTGGCTGGCCCACAGCGATTCGCCGTTGGCCGAGCTTTGGTGGGTTGCTGCGTCTGTTCTGGTTTGCATTTTTGACTCCTACGACTCTGCAAAGAGGGAATACCTAATGCAGGGGTATGAAGCACAGGTGCTGATAAGGTGGGATGGCTGGATCGCGAAAGCTCTAAAAGGGTTTGCAATACGTAACACGTCGCTATATTTTAGGCGCCACAAGAGGACGGTTGCAACAAAAAGCCAACTTTCTGTATTATCTCTACGTGTTATTTCGCATTCCAAACCAACGAGTATTCTATGAACGCCTTGAACAGAGCCTTTCTGCTTGCGACGCTTGCGCTCTCAGCAAGCACCGCGGGTGCCGTTGATGTGCGACAGGTAGTGGTTCCAGACAGCTACGGCGTTGCGATTGAGCCTGCGCACGCAGGGCACGCGCTTGTTGAATCCATTCGCGATACCCAGCAGAAAGCCGAATCTCCGGTTTGGACGGTGACTGAGCCAGCCAGGCCTCGCGCCCTGATGCCGGCAGAAGAGGCTCTGCTCGATGCAGAAGATGCAAAGATCGCCGAGGAGGCCCGTCACACGCGGACGACCCTCTATTTTGACTTCGACAAGACCATGCCTACGGGCTGGTGGCCGCTGACCAACGTCATCGCTGACGCTCTTCGCGTCGGCAGCACCATCACCCTGATCGGTTATGCGGACGAAGTGGGCGAGGCGATTTACAACCAGCGCCTGTCCGAGAACCGCGCCATCGAAGCTGCGCGCTACTTGATCCGGCATGGCGTCAAGAAGAAAAACATTAAGGTCTACGGCCGGGGCAAGCGTGACCCTGTATCTAGCTCCGATAGCTCGATGAACCGTCGGGTCGAGGTCGACATCGTTAAAGCTGCGGGGAAACCTCTGTGAAGGAGATCGATATCCCGCGCTACGTTGACAGTCAGACGCAATTGCTTTTCTGGGAAATCGATGAGGCTGCGATCTTCATTGGCTGCCTGGGCGCAGGTATCGCACTGGGGGGCTGGGCAACCATCGCTTCCCTCGCCGGCGGCTGGTATGCAGTGAAGCGGTTTAAGCGTTTCAAGAGCGGTGCACTGGACGGCGTTCTGCACCACCTCTGCTACGAGGCAGGCGTCATGGGGCTGAACAAGCACTACGACGACTCTTCGAAGCGCGACTACTTCTACTAAAGCTTTCGAAAGACTTTATTTGTACGCGTTATGTATTCGGTAGCGCATAGAGGCCGCAATGAAGATCAAAAAAATGCAGAACACGATGGAAGGGCTGAAAAGTCTCAGAAACTTCCAGACCTTATCGATCGCATGCCTTTCGGTATCGCTCCTGCTGCTCGCTTTCAACCAAATGGGACAGCACGAAACAACACGCTTGGTCCCGCCGAACCTGGACAAAGCGGTGAAGGTGGGCTGGAACAACGCGGACGACGACTACATCAAGTCCTTTGGCCTCTACGCCTCGACACTCATGGGCAACGTCACGCCCAAAAACGTGAACTTCATCGCCGATTCTGTGAGCGCCTTCGTAGATCCAAAGATTTACGCAGACGTCCGCAAAAAGATGTTCGTGCTGGCCAACGATCCCGTGTTCGCAACAAACGCCGGTTCGGTCTCCTGGAACGCAACTGACATCAGCTACGAGAAGCAATCGAAGAAAGTTTTCATTCTCGGTTCGATGGAGTCACGTAGCGCAACCGGCAAACCCAAACAGGACTACCAGGTGGTCGAGTACGTGATCGAGATGCGCGCAGGTCGCCCGTGGATCACGGGCATGGACCACTACCCAGGCAGCACCCCCAAAACACTCAAGTGGCTTCAGTCTCACCCGCCTAAGCCTGCTGAACCAACCAAGGAGGCGCTTCAGTGAAACGCTCAGCCATTGCTCTAGTCGTGCTGGCCACCATCCATGCATCCATCTCATGGGCTGATGGGATGGCGGAAGTAAAACTGCCGCCTGTTCCTACGGCAGCAAAAAGAGTCAAACCTGTCGAAGCGCAGCCTCTGCCTGGCTTGGGCGTTATGCCTGGTGCCGAATCTGATTCGCGCACCCAGGTAGTTCGCGTGAGCTCGGACCGGAACGAAGTTATTTACGTTTCGAACATTTTGCCGAACCGGATTTCCACTCCATTCGCTTCACCTAAGTCGGTTGACCAACAACCTGATGACTTAGATATCAGCCAGATTGGCCAATCGCTTTATGCGACGATGAAAACTAAGGATAAGCCTGTCGCACTCTACGTGACGGGATCTAATCCCAATGACCCGGTTATATCGTTGACCCTGATTCCGAAGGAGCTTCCACAGCAGACCATTACGCTGCAGTTGGACAAGCCAATGGCAGAAACTGGTGGTCATGCGTCCCATGCGCCCGACAGCAACAACTACACCGATACTATTCGTTACGTGTTGCGAGAAGCAGCTCTCGGCAAAACCCCTGAAGGCTTCAGTGAAGGTCTGTTGCCGGCGTCGGCCGCGAACATCGGCAACGTAATTGCCTATCCAAAAGTTCGCTATTCCGGCCCAGAGTACGATATTTATCGTTACAGCCTGCAAGGAACGTCCAAAACCGACGTCGATCTTGATGAAGGAACGTTCTACAGCGATGGCGTCCGCGCTGTGTCTTTCTTCCCGACAGCCACCCTACGTGCCGGCATGACCACTGATGTGTTCATCGTCTCTGATAAGTCGGCAACGGGGAATTAAGCATGGCTATCAAAGACCAGCTGAAAGATAAGTGGCAAGATCTTAGCCCAAGCGTTCGATCTACAATTGCAATTATTGGCCTTTTAGGCTTTTTGATGATTGTCGGTTCTGTAATTGTTGGCAATGACAAGCCTAAGAACAATACGAAGAACGAAGGCACTTCCGACACCAAGCTGCTCTTGCCTCGTGGAGATAATAATACTCCTGAGCAGATCATGGCTAAATTGGCTTTACAGGACAAACGCTTTAAAGAGATCGGCCAAGCGCTCAAGCAGTTGGAGCAAGATCGCAAAGATGATCGACTGCGCGCACTCGAAGAAGAACGGCTGCGGGGGCAACGGCCAGACCCTGTCACCCAGGACACGCTTCGCGAGCTGAAGCGCTTGGGTGATCGGATGGAGAAACTGGAGCTTAGTAAGGGCGGTACCGCACCAGCTTTGAATGCTGCGTTGCCAGGCTATGAAAGCGCCGCTGGCACTGGTGAGGCCCTGCAAGAGCCGAAGCCGAAGGCAGCAACCCTGCGGGTCACTGGCGGTACCCAAACTGCCCGGAATGAGGCCCCGAAGCAGGCAGAGAAGCCAACCCCGGCGATGCCAGCCGGTTCGTTCTTCGAGGGTGTGTTGCTGAACGGTATGGACGCGCCTACCAGCTCTACAACGCAGAAAAACCCTGTGCCGACGACCATGCGAATCAAGTCTGACGCCGTACTGCCAAACAAGTACAGCGTCGATGTCAAAGAATGCTTTGCGCTCGCATCTGGCTACGGTGTTCTCTCCAGCGAACGCGCCATGCTCCGGACGGAATCTTTCTCTTGCGTACGCAAAGACGGAAAGATCATCGAAGGGAAGATGGAAGGTTACATCGTTGGCGAGGACGGGCGGGTCGGTATGCGTGGTCGCCTCGTGTCCAAGCAGGGCCAAATGATTGCCAAAACTTTGGTTGCCGGCGGTCTCTCGGGCCTCGCACAGGGCATGACTCCACAAACAATCCCGCAGTTGAGCCTGGGTGACAGCAGCACCACTCAAACCCAAAGCGCTGACACATCGACCATTCTGCAAACTGGTGTTGCCAAAGGTTTCTCTACTTCCGCGAATGAAATTGCCAAATTCTATATGGAGATGGCTCGTGAAATGACTCCGGTAGTTGAGATCGACGCCGGCCGCAAAGTTACGATCATGCTGGTGAAAGGGATCGAACTGAAATGATGAAAGGTAATCATATGAAACGTACTGCATTAGTCGCAGCGCTGTTGCCTATTGCTCTTCTGAGTGGTTGTTCGTCCTGGTTGAATACCGCCGGCGAAGACGAATTCTCATGCCCAGGCATGCCGCAAGGCATCATTTGTAAGTCGCCAATGGCTGTTTACAAGTCCACAGAACAGAGCCCGGCGCTGACCGACAGCGATATGCCAATTGGTCAGAAGGCACCGAACGTAAAGTACGGTGACGATATGGGAAAGACTGCCGGCTCTGAGCATAACCTCAAGGTATCCAATGGTGTGCCAGGGCCAGCTGTTGCAGATCTTGCTCGACCAGTTCGAGTTCCAGCCCAGGTCATGCGCATCTGGATAGCTCCGTGGATCGACAGCAAGGACGATTTGCACTTTCCGTCCTACCTCTTCACCGAGATTCAGCCACGCACTTGGTCGTTCGGTAAAACCGAGTACTCAGGACAAGGCATGGTTGTTCCTCACCTTGAGTTAACCGCTGTACCGCCAGTTAACGTTGCCGCCCCTAAATCGGAAAACGTTGCTGCAGAACCAACCAATTACGGACCGCAAGTTACATCGTCCGCAATCCCATCCACAACTGACATCAATCTGAACTGATAACACTGGGAGCTACACAATGACCGCACAAATCGCACAAATCGAAACCAACGCAGTAGCCGCTGCTCCATTCAAGAAAATCGACAAACGTGCCCTGGTGAGCATGGCTGTGGTCGGTCTGGCTGTCGCCGTCGACGTGACCGCGGGCTCCGACTCCACCTTCACCGAGATCGTCACCAGCCTCGACGGTTGGATGACCGGCTCCCTCGGTAAGGTCTTTGCCCTGGGTGCCCTCGGTACCGGCCTGGCAATCGGCGTGGTCAAGCAATCGGTCATGGCCGTTGTGACCGGCGTAGCCGTAGCGCTCTCTGCAAGCGTTGGCCCAGGCGTACTGACCAACATCTTCACCGCAACGCTGTAACGCCTCTCAAGGCGCACTAGGTCGCTAGTGCGCCTTTTCAACTGGCTCTGCCTGCGGGTTGCCCTCCAGGCCTTCCAAGCCTACTCAACCACCACATATGGCGAACAGTGAAATGGCAGCTTCGAAAGCGACGCTCAAAGGGGATAGAACATCAACCCCTCAACAAAAACTCAATGTCAGGGCTATCGACCCCGACTCAAAAGTATTCTTTTGCTCCGACGGGAATGAACATTACCTCGGGGCATGTTTTGTATCTGACGCCCTGACAGGCGCCAGCTCCTCGACCGTCGACAAGCTTCAGTCCGCCCTGAGCATGAGCTTCGCGGCCGGCACCTACATTCAGATCGCCATGCTTGAAAGCCCCGATGTCGGCGAATACATCGATGCCTATTTGAACAGCAAGCCAGCGCTTAACCCAATTCTTAAGGCTCTCTCACGCCAGCACGCCAATCTGATTAACGGTGGCGTTGATAACCCGCTGGTTCAGCGGAGTGGTGTAATGCTAAATCGTCAGCGCGTCATCGTGACCGTGAAGTTCCCTTGCCGCAACGATAGTCCCGATGACGCAGACATCGCGGCGACGAAAGAATCAGCCGACCGGGTCACGGAAGCTCTCAAAGCAGCGTCGCTAAATCTGTTCCAGCTCGATGCAGTTGGCTACCTGGTGCTCATGCGAATCCTCACGAAGCTGTGGGATGCTCCTCGGTCGCACTACGATGAAGATCAACTGATCAAGGACCAGGTCTACTACCCTGGCGACTCCATCAACTACGATGACCCGTCGACCATCAATTTCAATGACGGCGCCCACTATGCGAAAGCGCTGAGTGTCAAACATTTCCCTCAGAAAACCAGCCTCGCAATTATGAACCACATGATCGGGGACCCGAACGGGCTTTCGAACCAGATCACCGACCCGTACTACATGGTGCTGACCATCCACTACCCGGACCAGGTGGTGAAGAAGGACGAAGTCAAGCAAACGTCCTCGATCATCAACCACCAGGTCTTTGGGCCCACAGCTCACCTGATTCCCATCCTCAGCTACAAGAAAAAGGGCATCGACACCCTGGTTCATGAGATCGACGGCAAGGGTGCGATCATCGTTGAGGTGAACTTTACGATTTTCCTGTTCTCGCGTGACAAGCAGCGCCTGAACAAGCTGTCCGCAGGCCTGCAGGCTTACTACACGTCTCTGGCTTTCGAGCTCCGGGAGGACAGGCGCATCCTTGAAGCTCTCTGGAACAACCTGCTGCCACTCAATACGTCCAAAGAAGGCGTCAAGAACCTCTATCGCTTCCATACGATGGCAGTGCGACATGCCTGTCAGTTCCTACCGATACTCGGCGAATGGACTGGTAGCGGCATGGGTGGGGCAATGCTGCTGCTCACGCGCCGTGGCCAGCCGGCTTTGGTTGATCTGTACGAGTCGAGTACCAACTATAGCGGGATCATTTTTGCTGAGGCCGGCGCTGGTAAGTCGTTCTTCACACAGAAAATCGCCGCCGACTACCTCGCAGCAGGCGCAAAATTGTGGGTGATCGACGCCGGCCGGAGTTACCTGAAGCTGTGCAAGATGGTTGGTGGCGAATTCATCGAGTTCAAGTCTGAGTCGGATGTGTGCCTGAACCCGTTCACGCATGTTGAAGACTTGCACGAGGAAATGGACATTCTCAAAGCCACCATCGCCAAAATGGCCGCACCGGAGGACACGCTTAACGATTACCAGCTGTCCCGTGTCGAGCAGGCCATTACCAGTACCTGGGAGAAGTTCGGCAACGCCGCAAATATCACCGCTGTTGCAGACTGGTTCATCAATCAATCGGATGACGAAGAGTGCCGGCGCTTGGGCCGCCAGCTGTTCCCGTTTGCCGGTGGTCAGTACACCAAATGGTTCGATGGTGAGAACAACCTGGACATGAGCAACGCGTTCATCTGCATGGAGCTGAGCGATCTGAAGGGGCGCCCAGCTCTTCAGCAGGTGGTCCTCCTGCAGTTGATCTCGCGCATCAACCACGACATGTACAAGGCTCAGCTGGGTGAGCGAGGCCGGAAGAAAATCCTCATCGTCGATGAGGCCTGGGAGATGCTCGACGATCCAATGATGGCCAAGGCCATGGTTGCTGCTTACCGCAAAGCGCGGAAAGAAGATGGTGCGGTGCTGGTAGTAACGCAGGCTATTGGCGACGTCTATGCGTCGAAAAACACCGAGGCAATCGCCGCGAACTCGGCCTGGCAGTTCATCCTGCAGCAGAAGTCCGAATCGATCGACTCGGCCATCGACAGCAAGCAGTTCAAGATCGAACCTTACGGGGCCCACATGCTGAAGACGGTACACACCATGCCCGGCAAGTACAGCGAGATCATGGTCAAGCGTAGCGAAACCGATTGGGGCATCGTGCGCCTTGTTGTGGATGAGTTCCACAACGTGACGTTCTCCTCGAAAGGGGCAGCCCGCAACGAGATTCTTGATGATCTTGACCGTGGGGTCGATGCGGTAGAGGCAGTGAACAATTACATGGCCCGCCAGAGCTCTGCGGCGTAATCAGGCTAGCAAGCAGTCAGCACCTGCACCATCACCCACCATTGCAATGCTCAGCCCGGCCATGCGCCGGGCTTTTTATTGCCGCAAACTGATACTGTGGCCGTAGTGCTACGTGTTATGCTTGTAACAATAACTGCGCATTGAGCGCTACCTTTTTCCACCGCTATTAGGGAACGCCACGATGACTGATACAGCGAATAGCCAACAACAACAGCCTGGGGAGCAAATCCGCCCTGATGATGACCAGGTAAGGACTAAGGCAGCACAGGGTGACAAAGCCCAGCAAGCACCTGCAGGGGTTTCCTTTCTGACATGCGCCTTCGTGGCTCTCGCTGTATCCGGCTTCACAAGCTTCATGGCTTATCACTTCGCCGGGCAGAACCTCAGTTCGGGAGCACAGGTAGTGCTGGTTGATGGCACCAAGCTCGCCAATGCGCAGATGAAGCGTACCCTCGATAAGGCCGGCTTAAGCCCTGAGCAAGCGCAAGCCGACGGCCTTGCATTCGTGACAGACCTTCAAAATGTACTGAAGGGGTACACAGATTCAGGGGTGCTGGTTATCAACTCATCGGTAGCCCTAAACGCACCCGCGGGGCTGAACGTTACCGACCAGGTTGCACAGCACCTTGGCCTTGAGCTGGAGTGATCGCATGAACTTTAAAGCACTGGCGTCTCGACTGGTGTCCCCGCTCAAAACCCTTCGGACAGACAAAGCACGGCTTCGATTTCTTCGAAACTCGCTCATAGGTATCGCCGCTGCGTTCATCGTTGCAATTGCGGCTGTTACGACGTTTCGCCAGGACTACCGCATCGGTGTTGATCTTGCGTCAGTCCGTTGCCTGCCCTGGCGCCTGTACATAATCACTTATGGCCAGCCTGCTGACCTCAAACGGGGTGATTTCGTCGCGTTCGTGCCGAAAGGGGGCCTCATGGGCGAGCACTTCGAAGGGAAGACCGTTGGAAAGATGGTCGCAGGCCTCCCGGGTGACAAGCTGGTCGTGAAGAACAACGTCGCATACATCGGCGATCGACTGATCGGTGAGCTGGACCTTATCGAAAAGCTGGGCAAGAAGCCCGGCGATTTCGACCGAGTCATGACAGTCCCGGCCGGCAAGATTCTGGTTATTGGGACTGAGCCAAGAAGCTATGACGGTCGCTACTGGGGCTTCCTTGATTCCAAGCTAATAATTGGCAAGGTAGGGCCCATCATTTGATGAAATCTCCATTTAGACATCTATATCGTATGCGTACGCGTTATGGTTTAGTGCAAAGTGTATTGGTATTTCCTCTGCTGTCGATCGCCGCCTTGCCCGGTGCTGTCTCAGCAGATACCGACAGTGGATCTCCGAGGTTCATCGAGCGCAAAGCAGAAGGCTGGTTCTTCTACAAAGATCCAAAAGAGAATCCACCGCCTCCGCCTTTGATCCGTCAAGAGCCCCAAGCTTCCACCGGAAAGCCTGCCTCAGAAGAGCCGGAGATCCAGCCATTCTCTGTTTCGTGGCTTCGCGAAAACATGCCGAAGTTGTTGGACGCAGCGATCGACGACCCAAGCAAGGAGAACGTTGAAGCTTACCTCTACGCGCAGCGCGTGGCCATGGACAAGTCCCAGCGCTATGCAGAGATGACAACCCGTGTTGTGGCCGCCGATCCATTCCTGGACGAGAACAACCGAGTCCCTATCGCGACTTACACGAAACCGTTCTTCCTGCGGAATGCCCAGGCCGGTGTATCCCAGGCATTGAAACATGTCGCGACAGTGGGCGGCTTGTGGGTTTTCTTCGATTCGAAGTGCGAATTCTGTAGGCCACAGGTTAACACTGTTCAGAAACTGGCCAAGGAGTATGGATTTGTGACGAAATTCATTTCCATGGATGGCAAGCCGCTACCCAATGTAACTGAATTCGAGAAAAACACCGGCCAAGCGAGCATCTTGAACCTGCGCATCACGCCAACTACGGTTCTCGTTGTTCCACCGAACAACTACTACATCGTGTCGCAAGGAATGATGGCTCAGGACCAGCTCGCAGAACGAATCATCATTGCAGCAGACAGCAACAACCTATTGCCGAAAGACATTGCCCAGAAAATCAACACCTATGATCGAGGCGTCTTGACCAACGAAGACACTCAAATGGGCGCAAGTGACGATCCAAAGCAGTGGGTTAAATATCTGAAGGACAAATTGGAAGGCCGCTACGAGGGGGGGAGCAATAATGCGGAATAAAATGAAGCAGCTGATTTCTTTATTGATAGTGGCAACACTTACCATGGTTTCTGTACCTGCGTCAGCTGGACTTGCTGACGCGCTTGACGGCATGTTCATGTCTAACAGCACCAGCGCGGGCGCCTTTACTAGCCAAAGCCGCGGTGGCATGGTTGGCGGAGGCGCAGCCCTTCGAAGCCCTGTGCGAAACATTAACCTGGTCGCTTTCGACCCGCCCCGATTCTCGGCCGGTTGCGGCGGGATTGATATGTTCGCGGGATCATTCTCGTTCATCAACGCAGACGCCCTGGTTGCATTGTTCCGCCAAATCGCAGCGAACGCTGTTGGCGTTGCATTCAAAGCCGCCATTGATGCTATCAACCCAGCGCTGGGCAAGCTAATGCAGGACTTCCAGAACAAGCTGCAAGCCCTGAACCAGATGATGAAGAACACGTGCGCTGTGGCGAACTCCATTGTCAAATCGTTCACAGATCCTTCAGCTCGAAAAGAAATGGTTGACCAAGCATCGACAGCGGCCTCGGCAGCAACAGGTTCTTTCTCTGATCTGTTCGCTGGTTGGACGGATATATTCAGCTCACCGAACAGCAGCTCTGACAAGGCCACAAATGACGGAAGCTGCGAGGAATGCGGTAACCCTGTTTGGAAAGCACTGACAGATACCTCATCTGGCCAATACTTGGGTAACCCCGACACAGGGGAAGCTGATAGCAACCTCGCAAACGAAGTAGTGATGAGCATGATTGGAGCGGTGGTAATGACCTCTCCTGACAGCTCCTCAAAGAACTCTGACGGTTCTGAAAAACCGAAGGTTGGACAGATTTACAGCCCAACCTTGACATTGACGAACTTCAAAAACGGCTCAAGCTCTAACAGCACACCACTTAAGATCCTGCATTGCAACAACGGGTACGACCGCAATAAATGCACTAGCATCAACCCTAATAAGACTTTGAGCTTTGATGGGACCTTGGGCTACACCAATAAAATGTTATTCGGCTACGCACAAGGCGCAACAACTGGTACAGCTAGCACTTCAATTGTAGGCAAGCTTACAAACTGCACCGGAAACTCATGCGACTTTACTGCAGCACAGAAGCAGTTCATCAATTCTGTTAAAACCCCGGCACTAGCGTTGATTAGGAAGGTTCAGCAGTTCCCTGGGGCAATTCAGTCAGTTGCTGAGCAAATGGCGCCAATCATCGCTAACGAACTGGCCCTGAAATATGGTGAAGCCGCTTTGTACGCTGCCAATCAGACCTTCAATGGAGTTAAGGGTATCAAACCTGACTTTGTGGACGCGAATATCAATAAGCTCACCCAAGAGCTCGCAGCAATTCGGGCGGAAGACGCGAACTTCCAACCAAGGATTGTGGCTACCGAACAATGGATCAAAATGATCTTAAACAGCAACCCAGCAATCTTTGTTAAGCCGGGGCTTTAGGAATATATTATGGACTTCACTGTATTTGTACTTGGTGATGTTTCAACATTCTACAATACGCTTAATAGCGTAGCTATGATATTCAACGCCAAGGGTTTCATGACGGGCGTGTACCTTGTAGGAGGTTTCATTGCGTTGATATCAGGAATAATGTTCGTAATCCAGAAAGGCGCTTCGGAACAGTTCATCCCTGCTAATGGACCCGTGGGAGGGCTGTTTGGCTTCGCCATGATGGTTGCGTGTTGCACTATTAAGGCAGATGTCAAAATCGAGGACATCTACACAGGCAAGGTCAACAAGGTTGATAACGTTCCATTGGTGATTGCCGCCCCAGCCAGCTTGTTTACTACAACAATGTACGGTCTGTTTGAAAAAATCAACACAGCCTACCAAAGCACTTCGGGCAGTTACATGGCCGTTACTCAGAATGGCTTTGTGACTCCATTGAAACTACTACTTACTCTTCGTAAGGGCGTGGAAAATGTAGACCCGTATCTAGTAGCCAGTCTGAAACAATATATTATTGACTGTGTACCAGGATCCACGACGTTCAGTATTGCGGACTTCCAAAAGTCAACCAACATTGTTTCCTACGTGTTGGGCCATTCCCGCAGCACGGGTATGACAACCTATTGGGATAACGTCAATATTGCTGGTTCCGCACTTTCATGTCAGGAAGCACAAACAAAGCTAGCTCTCAAGGTTGATGCGTTCCCGTCTTCGGCTGCAGCGAAGCAAATGATCAACGCCGGCATGAAGGTTAAAAGCCCTTCGGGCAGTGCGTACACGCCTGACGATGTAAGTGCCGCAATTACGAATTTGGTGCCTTCGCTTTGGTCTGCAGCTCAAAGCGCTGATGACTTCATGGTCAATGCCCTTTTCTATAACTCTGTTGTTGGAACTTACAACTGCCTTGATAGCGTTTCTGATCAGAACAGCTTCAACCTATGTATGACGTCGCTGACTCAGCAAGATGAGCAATTCCGGTCTGACGCTGCATCTTCTGGTAGTTTCTTCGCCAGAATCATGACTCCGACCATGGTATTCCTTCAGATTCTCTTCTTCGGCTTCGCGCCCATCGTCATTATCTACAGCCTGTTCAAAGGGGCTGGATCGCTGATGATGTATGTAAAGTTTCTAGGATTCGGTATCTGGACCACCTCCTGGCTGCCATTTTCCGCCGTAATTCAGATGTACATCCAAAACGATGTCGCAGAAAAACTCACTGAGTTCACAGAGAAGGGCCTAGTACCGAGCAATTTGAAGGCAGTCTACTATGATGTCCTGGCGACTAGGCTTGGTATCGCTTCGGACATGTTGGCCGCAACACCCCTCATTTCTGCAGCAATGCTTGGCCTAACTGCTTACGGCATGGTCAGCCTTGCCAGCCGCTGGTCGGGGCGCGACCACAACGACGAAAAACTTCAGTCTCCTGATCTTGTAAAAAATGGCGCCCATGTCGATGTTGCAAGCCGTAATCAGTACCAGTCCGAACATTCCGGCAGTGTCAATAACGGCTTGTCACTTAATGGAGCCAACTGGAACACGGCGGACCTGAAAAACACGCTCAGCACTTCGACCCAGAGTGCGTTCGGTTCTGACCATTCGAAACGCAGCGAGAGCGCCTCAGCTGTTGAGGCATCCCTCCGCCAAATGTCCTCGTACAAATCCGGTGATAGCTGGACAGATCAGCGCATGCAATCGCTTGACCGACAGCATAGTAATATTTCCCAGCAAGCGATGAAGTTGGGGGATAGCATTGGTCAGGCCTTGGGGTTCACTGGGAAGGAGATGAATTCGTTCAAAGAGGCGTTCGACGCGAAGGTTGGTTTCAGCGGTATCTTCGGCGGTGTTTCAGCCGGCATCCAGAACGCCACTGGTAAGGACATGACCAAGTCTCAAGCTTCAACCATTGCATCCCAGTTTGGTTCGGAGATCTCCAAAAATGAAAGTGACATGTCTGGGTGGAAGGCGTCGGTTGCTGATACCTTCTCTCATAGCACTGGCAGAGAAGCCGCAACCGAAAACGCCCTGGGGCGACGTCTGAGTGCAACAACCGCAGACACTCAATCGTCGTTCAATCGCTTCCAGCAAGCTACCTCAGCGGAAGCAGGCGTTTCCGCGAACGCGAAGATCAGCGAGGAAACCACCGGGGGGAATCTCACCCGATCACAGCAAGGTATGCAGGCCCTTAATCAGGCAATCGCCGGTCTCAGTGATTCTCAGCGCAGTGAATTCAACAAGAAATTCCCCGAGCTAGAGACCCGCTATGCCCAGCAATCTACTGGAATGGTTGGTGCTCGTGAGTCTGCACAGCTGTGGGCGCTGAAGTCGATTGGAGCGGACACAGAGTTCGCAAACGTCATCTCTGCGATGACTGGGAATGTTGTGGGTGGTCCGAGGGAAAATGATGCGGGCAAGTTCCAAGGCATAGGAGGTCGAGCAGCCCAGGTCAGTGACAACCCAGCCGGTCAAGTTTCTCGTGCAAACATCGGCAACCCGTCGGCCAGTGTTCCTGGGGTCAATCCGAACCAGGTCGGCCCTACCGGTGCTCCCCAGCCACAAGAGCTCAGGGAAGTAGCATCGGGAATGGACCCATACCGTTCCTACGAGGACCGCGAGACCTATGTATCTTCGCAAATGCCAAGCAGCCATGCCAAAGCGCAAGAACAGATGCGAGGGGGTAAAACCGCGCTGGAAAAATCTGACACCACGCTTTCCCCGGAGCAGATCCGCGACACGCTTTCGACCAAGCCAATCACGAACACTATGGTCGGCGTAGGCCAGGCCGAGCAGCAATGGGAGCAAGAAAACCCAAAAACCGCTATGGCCGTTACGGCGGCGACTATGTTTGTGCCAGGCGCAGGATGGGGGGGAGCAGCTATTAAAGGGACTCAAGCGACAAGAGCAGTTCTGGCAGCACGCAGCGCTGAATCTGCCTTGAAAGCCGCTGAAGCCGGTACCGAAGTTGCTCAGGCTGCACGTGTGGTCAATGCAGCTGGGCACGAGGTACCTGCGCTGCTTCGTGGCCAAGGCCAGGCTTCGCGGGTAGTGAACGCCCAACATGTAGCAGAAGCTGCTGAAACTGCGAAAGCCGCTTCGGCGACTGCGAAGACTGCCGGTCGCGAGGCTGCAGCCGCCACCAAGCTCGCTGGTAACGTTTCGGTCGTCCCAGGGATGATGATCGCTTCCGATCACATGGCGGACAACCACAATGCTGATGCGGCCGCCAACGGCAAGCCTGGGCGCTTTGAGCCAGGCTCAAGTGTGCGCTCGATGCTCCAGAGTGATGGCGCTACAGCACAGAGTGGTCAGCCGCTTGTAACTCCTATGCCGGAGCCCGCCGACGCTCTTGCCCCTCTGGGCGGACACGCAGGCAATTTGATGGCCGCCCCCGGCGAAAATACGCAAGCTGCAGCCCATGGCCAGCCACTGGTCACACCGATGAACGCAAACGCTGAAGCGCCTGCGCCTGCCCCTGCACCAGCTCCAATTCGACAGGACGCCCCCCATGCACAGAGCAGTCAGCCTGCAGCAGCGGCAGGGCTCGCCGGGCGAGTGGGCAACCCACAGATCCGCCAAGAAGCTACACCTGTGCAGGCCAGCCAGCCCGTTGCACCGGCAGCGCCAGCCGCCGCTGAAGCACAGTTACCGATCCGCCAGGACGCTGCATCTGTGCAGGCCAGCCAGCCCACGGCGCTGACCGGGGGCGGGTCACATGCGTCGACCCGCCAGGACGCTGCACCTGTACAGGCTAGCCAGCCTGTGGCAGCCGCAGCCCTGACCGGCGCCCAGGCACATGCACCGATCCGCGAGGACGCAGCACCTGTGCAGGCTAGCCAGCCTGTGGCGGCCGCAGTCCTTTCCGGTGCCGAGGCACAGGCACCGATTCGCCAGGACACAGCACCTGTGCAGGCCAGCCAGCCCGTAGCAGCTGCAACCCTGACCGGCGCAGAGGCACAGGGACCGATTCGCCAGGACGCAGCACCTGTGCAAGCCAGCCAGCCTGTAACAGCTGCACCCCTGACCGGCGCCGAAGCACAGGCACCGATCCGCCTGGACGCAGCACCTGTGCAGGCCAGCCAGCCCGTGGCGGCCGCAGCCCTGACCGGCACGGAGGCACTAGGGCCGATCCGCCAGGACGCAGCACCTGTGCAGGCCAGCCAGCCCGTGGCGGCGGCAGCCATGTCCGGCACGGAGGCACGAGGGCCGATCCGCCAGGACGCAGCACCTGTGCAGGCCAGCCAGCCCGTAGCGGCCGCAGCCCTGACCGCCACCGAGGCACAGGCACCGATCCGCCTGGACGCAGCACCTGTGCAGCCCAGCCAGCCCGTTGCAGCTGCAGCGCCAGCCGCCGCCGAGGCACAGGCACCGATCCGCCAGGACGCAGCACCTGTGCAGGCCAGCCAGCCCGTGGCGGCCGCAGCCCTGGCCGGCACGGAGGCACTAGCGCCGCTCCGCCAGGACACTGCACCTTTGCCGGCAAGCCAGCCCGTGGCGGCCGCAGCCCTGACCGGCACGGAGGCACTAGGGCCGATCCGCCAGGACGCTGCGCCAGCGCAGGCCAGCCAGCCAGTAGCGGCCGCAGCCCTGACCGCCGCAGAGGCACAGGCGCCGATCCGCCAGGACGCAGCACCTGTGCTGGCCAGCCAGCCAGTAGCGGCCGCAGCCCTGGCCGGCACGGAGGCACTAGCGCCGCTCCGCCAGGACACAGCACCTTTGTCGGCAAGCCAGCCCGTGGCGGCCGCAGCCCTGGCCGGCACGGAGGCACTAGCGCCGCTCCGCCAGGACACAGCACCTTTGTCGGCAAGCCAGCCCGTGGCGGCCGCAGCCCTGACCGGCACGGAGGCACTAGGGCCGATCCGCCAGGACGCAGCACCTGTGCAGGCCAGCCAGCCAGTAGCGGCCGCAGCCCTGACCGCCGCCGAGGCACAGGCACCGATCCGCCTGGACGCAGCACCTGTGCAGGCCAGCCAGCCAGTAGCGGCCGCAGCCCTGACTAGCACGGAGGCACTAGCGCCGATCGATGACCACGCTGGTGAGCTTAGAGCAGCCCCAAGTGAGGGGCTCATGACAGCGGGTGCTAATCAGAACCTGATGGAGCCCATAGGTCATGCGTCCACCTCAGCTCACACCAGTGAACTCAACGTCAGTCAACTCCATGTGGGTCCGCAACCAGCCGTTGCCGAGTCGCACGCGGACCTTCAAGCGGGCGAAATGATGACAGCATCGGGCGCTGGTTTGATGATCGCTGGTACCCAATCGCATGCTAGCTCAGGGCTCTCAGCAGGTGAGCCACAACTGTCCGGCTCAGATAATGGGCCAGGTAGCCCATACGGCGAAGGCATGATGGGTGCTGCGGATGCTTACGAGTCGCCGTTCAGAGGAGGAGAGAAGCCAGCCCCAGTTACGCGAGTGATGACCCTGGATAACACCGTTGTCACCCTGGAAGACAAGGGTGAGGATGAGACCATACCGCCGACGACTAGAAGGGGCAAAAGCTAACCTCAGCGCAAAAATGAAAGCCCGACTATCCGTCGGGCTTTTTCGTGTACCACTGGCTGCCTCAACTGAACTGCACCTTGGTGTAAAAGGGCTCCCATACACTGAGCTACCCGCCACAACGCAAAACCCCCGCGAGTACGGGGGTTTCGAGCTTTAGCAATTATTG